>CAVXXU010000008.1:0-1093044 GCA_963765825.1 uncultured Acidobacteriaceae bacterium | reverse complement strand
GAAGCGAAGAACCCATGCGATCTGCATGCAGCGACAGAATACGTAGGTCCTTCGCTTCGCTCAGGATGACAAGATGCGGGATCTACTGAAATCTTGAGGTGGAGAATGGGGTCAAGTCGTATTCCGGAGTGCGGCCTTCGATCGCTGCTGCCATGACTTCTGCGGTGATGGGCGCGAGCAGGATGCCGTCGCGGAAGTGGCCAGTGGCGACATAGTAGCCGGGAGTCGGGGTGGCACCGAGAATGGGTAGACCATCCGGAGTGCCGGGACGCAGGCCCGCCCAGCTTTCCAAAATCTTGCCATCGCGCAGTTCGGGGACCAGTTCGAGCGCGGCCCGATGGAAGCGCTGGATGGTAGCGAGGTCGGTTCGCTTGTCGAATCCTGCTTCTTCTACGGTGGCGCCGACCAGCAGGCGTCCGTCGCTGCGCGGGATGAGATAAGCCTCAGGCGAACGGATGACATGCTTGAGGCGTGCGTGCGACGGCATCAGCAGGCAGAGCATTTGTCCTTTGACTGGGCGTGTGGGAAACGCGTGAGGCGCGATCTGGCCCGACCAGGCTCCGGCGCAATTGACGACTTTGGCTGCGTGGAACCCAGTTTTCGTGGTCTTCACGCCGGCGGCGCGGCCTTCAATCACGCTGAGCGCGGTGACCTCGTCGCCAGACGAAAAGTCGACGCCTCGACGTTTCGCCGCTTTCCACGCCGCGGAAGAAAGCGCGCGCGGATCGACGCTGCGTTCTTTCAGGTAGAAGGCCGGACGTTTAAAATCGGCGAGCGCGGGCTCCAGTTCATTCAAAGGGCGGGGAAGCAGAGTCTCGAGCGAGAATCCCGGTCGTTCGTGGACATGTTCGGGAGGAAGAAACAGAATCGTGCCATGCTCGCGCAGATCCGCTTTCATTCCCGATTCAAGTTCGATCTCCTGCGCAAATTCCGGATACATGCGGGCGCTGGCGGTGGCAAGGGGCTGAAGCGCGGCGGGAGTTTCCAGGCTGCATTCGACGAGCATACCTCCGGCGGCGTGGGAGGCCTCGCGGCCGGGTTCTCCGCGCTCGACAATCAGAACGCTGGCGCCGCGCCTGCGCAAAGCCAAAGAGAGCGAGAGCCCGATGATGCCGCCCCCAATAACGATTACGTCCCAAGTCTTCACCTCGGCATTGTAAAAGAGCGCTGGCAGGATATGGGATGACAGCCAGAGCGCGGCTGCATAAAATGGCTGCCATGAAGAAGATTGTTGCGATTGGGGCGATGGTGGTGCTGGCGGCGTTCGCAATGACAGGCGCGGCCCTCGGGCAAAAAGATAAAGATGAGGACAACGAGCCGACATGTTTTGCGCACTTTCTGGTGGTTAAAGACGACAACGGGAAACCGGTGCGCAACGCGGCGATCATCCTGCACGCCGTGAATGCCAAGGGCAAGCAGGAGCGCGGGGATATGGAGTTGAAGACCGATCCGGACGGGAAGACGGCTTTTGACGGAATTCCCTATGGCATGCTGCGCGTGCAGGTGCTGGCGACTGGCTTTCAGACGTTTGGGGAAGACTATGACATCGAGAAGCCGAACACGGATATCACGATCAAACTGAAGCGGCCGCGAGGACAATTCTCCATATATGACGATCATGTCAAAGATCCGAACGCGCCTAAGCAAGACCCACCGCCTGACCCGAACAAGAAGCCGAACTAAGATGGTGCGGGGCTTTTGTTTTGCCGCGGCGAAATACTTCTAACGATCGAGGACAGCCATGGATTATCTGCTGAAAACCGAACCGTCAACTTACTCGTTTGCGGACTTGCAGCGCGAACAGACCACCATCTGGGATGGAGTTTCGAATCCGGTCGCGCTCAGGAACATGCGCGGAATGAAGGCGGGGGATCGATTGGTGATTTATCACACCGGAGACGAAAAGAGCGCGGTGGGGACTGCGACTGTGGTCTCAGTGGACGTGGCGGACGCGAAGAATCCGCAGATAAGAATCAAGGCTGGCAAGGCGAATTCGAAACCCGTTACGCTGGCCGAGGCCAAGGCCAACAAGCTGTTTGCAGATTCGCCGCTGGCGCGGCAGGGACGGCTCAGCGTGGTGCCGCTGACTGAGGCGCAGTTTAAATTCCTTACCGGCGGTGAAAGTCAAGAATCCCCACCCCTGCCGCCCGAGATCGCGACAAGGGTGGGGCACCTGTGATCCCTCAAGACGTTGTACCCATCGAGACCGGGTCAATCGGACTCAGTTTTAGCACTGAGCGGTGCAAAAGACGGCGCGATAAGTCCGCGCCTTGCAAATCGTTACAGCCGATTTGCACTTTCGCACCGCTCCTGCGACTGCGGCGTTCGTACGGTCTGAGAATGGGAACAACGTGTTGAAAGATCACAGGCACCCGCTTCAAAATCACTCCTCGTTAGGATTTCTTACGACGCGCGGACGTCGCGGCGGATCAGCGTCGAATCCAGTAAGTAACCGAGTCCCAGGGCGAATGGGATCGCGCCGAACGCGCCGGCCACCAAGGCGTCAGGTTCGACTCTCGCGATGATGGTGAAAGTCAGCATGTAGCCGACGGCGCCGGCGATGAGCAAAATCCCGGCGCGGCGGGAGTGGGCCGCCTCGGTGAGATCGGGCTCCATGGGGACGCTAACGCCCCGCTGCATGGCCGCCAGTCGCTCTTCGGTGCGCAGTTTCCGCACGCGATAAAAGGTGTACATTCCCAGAATTGCAGTGGGCATTCCGAAAATCATGATGACCGCTGCCAGGCCAGTGATTCCGTCCATGGTAGTTCTCCTTCCGCTTGAGCGTCTTGGTGGAGGCTCAATCGCTCTCGATCGAAGATACGCAGGATAAGATAGGAAAGTTCCGTCTAAGGCCAACTCGAGCCGGGGCAGGCGCTTCCAAGCAAAGGAAGTATTCCGTTTGCAATTCTCGGCCGTTTTTCTGGAGATTCGATGAAATTTGGAAATAAGTACGCGTTGCGTGCGCTGGCTGCCGCCGGCAGCTTGGCGCTCTTGTTCGCCGCTTCCACGCTCTGGGCGCAGGAAACCAAGGAAAAGGTGACGGTCGACGATGTAGACCGCAACTTCATGGTCCGCTTGCCCAAAGGCTACGATCCTCAGCAGCACTATCCAGTGGTGGTTCTTCTGCACGGGATGAATCAGGATCCGGAAGACATCGAACGGCTAACGCGTTTCAACGAGCTGGCGGATAAAGACGGCGTCATCGCCGTCTATCCTTACGCGCAGCACGGGCGCTGGAATTTGGGAGTGCGGGCGGAAGAGCGCCGCTCGTCGCCCATGGGGCCGGGTCGGCGGCGCGGTGGATACGGCGGTGGGGGCTATCCCGGCGGTGGATATCCAGGCGGTGGCGGAGGTGGATATCCGGGAGGCGGTGGAGGAGGCTATCCCCGGAGTGGCGGCCAACAGCAGCCCCAGGGCGGCCAGCCCAGCGAGGAGCATAGGGCGGCTGCCGCGGATGACGTGGCTTTTTTCACCCAGATACTCGACCAGCTTCCGCTGAAATTCTCGGTTGACAGCTCGCGCATTTACGCCGTCGGTCTATCGGAAGGCGGCTTCATGAGCCTGCGCCTGGGATGCGCCTTGGGCGACCGGTTTGCCGCCGTGGCCGCTGTGGGCGCAGCGATGCCCAAAACCATGATTTGCCTGCCTCCGCGGTCGGTTCCGATGCTGATGATGAATGGCACTTCTGACCCGGTGGTTCCTTATGGGGGCGGCACCGAGCACAACCTTAGCCTTTCGGTCGTTTCTGTTGAAGACAGCGCGAAGGCATGGGCCAAAATCGATCGCTGCGAAGAGAAGCCGGAGAAGAGTAAGTTGCCTTCGCACGAAAAGGGCGACATGGAGACCAAGGTCGATACCTACAACGGGTGCCATGACAACGCGCAGGTGGTGCTTTACAGCGTGAAAGGCGCGGGAAATACGTGGCCGGGCGGTGAACAATACGAAGTCGAGAAGACCATTGGGAAGACCAGCCCCGATCCGAACGCGAACGAAGTGATCTGGAGTTTCTTCGTAAAGCAGAAGCTTCCAGGTGAGGGCGGAGAGAAGAAGAATAGTTCGGCTCAGTGAACTCGAAGTTTCTCCGAAAGGAAATCAAAATCCCCACCCTCTCGCCGAAGACGCGAGAAGGGTGGGGCACCCCGATCCTTTACCCGATTTCTTTCTTTCCGGCTAATTCTCATTGCCATCGTTATCGTCGCGATCAAAGGGCGGCGTGAGACCGGTGTAGTCGCCCAATATTTTCGCATCGTAGGGGCCGTTCAGCATATTAAAACCGGTCCCCGGGACGGCGATCATGCCCTGACTCCACACGATATTCTGATTGTGGTCTACTTCGATGACCTGCATGTTGTACTGATCGCTGATGAGGGTGTTGCCGTTCTTGAGGCGGACGCCGCGAGTGGGAAGCGGCGAAGAGACGCTGCCTGCGCGCATGTTCGTGGAGTAGGACCAGACCGTGTTGCCCGCGGAGTCGACTTCGATGATGCGGTTGTTGTTGGAGTCGGTGATAAGGGTGTTGCCGCTGCGCAGTCTGCTAGCGAAGGCGGCTCCATTGAGCTGAGTACAGGTGGCGCAGCCGTAACTCCACACGATTTGTTTGTGGCGGTTGACTTCGATGACGCGGTTGTTGGCTTCGTCGGCGATCAGGACGTGGCCATTTTCCAGCAGTTCGGCGCTGTTGGGATTGTTAAGCTGGTTGGCGCCATCGCCGGCAACTCCAGTCTGGCCGTACTGCCAGACGATTCTCTTGTCGAGGTTGACCTCAATCACGCGCATGTTGCCTTGATCGGAGATAAGAATATGCGCGTTGGGCAACCATGTATTCTGCACAGGCGTGTTGAGCTGATTGGGACCTGATCCGGTGACGCCGGCCTGGCCGTATTGCCAGAGAATGTGGCCGGCAGGGTCGATGATCATAACCCGGTTATCGGCGCAGCCATTGGGGCAAGTGGGCTCCGCGCCAGCCGGGACGCCAGTTCCGGCGACCAGAGTGAAGGGCCCGATGCGTTGCGCGTCGTTCACACCTACCACCGAATGTGGCCCCGCCACACTCGATCCGTTTCCGAACTGCCACACGACCCGGTGGTTATTGGGATTCACTTCGAGAACCCGGTTGTTGTACTGGTCGGAGATCAAAACATTTCCCCGCGTGTTGAAATGGTTTCCTTGGGCCTGCAGAGACAGGACGCTGGCGGCGGCCAGCAAGGTTACGCAGGCTCCGCTTTTGAGGTGAGGCAAATTCATGACAATCCTCCTGTGGCGGAATCAGTTTCCAGCCCCGGGCGTGGGGGGATTGTCAGCGAAATGTCAAAAGCATGTTACTTCTTGGTAAGGCACCGACGAGGTTTAACCCGCTCGTAGAGACGGAGCTTGCTACGTCTTGCGGGCGGCGCTCCAAAAGTTCGTGAGAGCAAGCCGTTGCCGGCAACGTCTCCAAGCCAAGATTTGGAACACAATCCTAAAGAGGTCAAGCGATGGACTTTCGCAATTTACGGCGCAGGATTTTGCCCGAGGCAGTTTTTGGAACGGCATCCACGAAGTGGACTTCGCGCGGCTGTTTTTAATGGGCAAGGCGGTCGGCGACGAATGGTCGGCATTATTTCTTGTGAGCACTACGCTTTTCTGTGGCCCATCCTGCCTTCACGATCTGGCGGGCGCGCCCAATCGCCAGTGCGTTCGGTGGGACATCGTCCGTCAGGCAGGACGCTGCGCCGACATAGGCGCCCTGGCCAATGCGAATTGGCGCCACCAGGGTGCTGTCGCTGCCGACGAACACTCCATCTTCGATCACGGTTCTGTGCTTATGGACTCCGTCGTAATTGCAGGTGATGGTCCCGGCGCCGATGTTGACGCCCGCCCCAATTTCGGCATCCCCCAGATATGTCAGGTGGTTGGCCTTCGATCCCTTGCCGAGTTTAACTTTCTTCGTTTCGACAAAATTTCCCACGTGGGCGCCTTCGCCGATTTCAGTTCCCGGACGGATCCTCGAATAGGGGCCGATTATCGCGCCTGCGCCGATCCGCGCCTCGTCCATCACACACCCCGGAAGTATCGTGACTCTATCTTCGATTTCCACGTCGCGAATTATGCTGTAGGAACGGATGCGGCAGGCGCCACCGATGCGCGTCTTTCCCAGCAGCTGTACGTAGGGTTCGATCACCGTGTCGGCGGCAATTTCGACGCCGCTGTCGATGACACATGTCGCCGGATAGAAAATTGTGACGCCGTCTGCCATCAGCTGACGGCACTTGGCTAGCCGCATCTTTTCATCGATGTCGGCGAGCTCTGCGCGCGTGTTGCCGCCCAGCACCTCGCTCGCGTCGGCGGTCTTGAAGGCGACCACTCGCTGCCGCGCTTTTCGCAGAACGTCGGCCATATCGGTCAGATAGTATTCGCCGTGCGCATTGGCCGTCGAGAGTTTTCCGATGTTGCCGTAGAGTTGTTTGACTTCGAAAACATAGAAGCCGGAATTAATCTCGGGGATCTTTTTTTGCCTGGGACTAGCGGCTTTCTCCTCGACAATCGCTCGCACTTCGGCGCTGCGCGCGGATTTCCGCAGCACTCGGCCATACCCGGTCGGATTATCGAGTTCGGCGCTCAGCAGGGTCATGGCTGCCTGCTCTTCCAGATGAAAATTGCGCAGGCGGCCAATGGTTTCCGGCGTGATCAGCGGGGCGTCTCCCGAGAGCACGATGACATGGTCGTAGGCGGACAGTGCCTCGCGAGCCATCATGAGGGCGTGCCCGGTTCCTCGCTGCTCGGCCTGCAGCACAAAATTGATGCCAGTGTGCGCCACGGCAGCGCGCACCCGCTCCGCCTCGTGGCCGACGATGGCATATACATCGTGCGGGGGGACGACACGCAGCGCCGCCTGAATTACGTGCTCCAGAAGCGGCTTGCCACCTACTTCATGTAACACTTTAGGAAGTTGCGACTTTAGCCTGGTGCCCTTGCCCGCTGCCATGATCGCGACCGCCAGCCGCGGACCCACTGTTGCCCCTGATCCGTAGGGCGAGAGAGAAGAGCTACGCTTTGTCGAGGATGACGCCCGAGAAGGTTCGCGTTTCAATTTCTTCATTCGCCTCAATATACCGCGAGTGCGCGGCAATGGCTATTTCAGGGCAGCATGCGAGGCGAGACAGCGCCGCTTTTTACAGGCCCAGGCCGCCATCAACGGCCAAAATCTGCCCGGTCACAAATTGCGGCGCGGTCGCGAAAAATAATACCGCCTCGGCGATTTCGTCGGCGCGTCCGTTGCGTGCCATGGGCGTCTGTTTCGCCATGCGCCGCATGAAGGCAGCCGCCGACTTTTCCCCCAGGTCGATCATCCCTGGAGCTACCGCGTTCACCGCGATCTCAGGGGCCAGGGCTTTGGCCATCACTTTGGTCAACATGTGCAAGGCCGCCTTCGAAGAGCAATAGTGGGCGTGAGTAGCCCACGGACGCAGCCCTCCGAGCGATCCCATGTTGATGATCTTTGCTTCGATTTTCTGGCCTTTTCCGCGTGGCCTGCGCATCCACTTCAGTGCTTCCCGCGATACTAAAAATGGGCCGCGTGTATTGGAAGCGAAAATCGCGTCCCACTGTTTCACGGTTATCTTTTCAAATCTGGCGGTTTCGTAGTTGGCGGCATTATTGACGAGAATGTCGATGCGGCCCAGTTCCCGCCCGGCTTCTTTCATCATTGTCCGCACGCTGCCTTCGTCAGTGACGTCGCAGCGCAGAGCGAAGGCACGCACACCGAATCCCGACAAATCTACGACGGTTTCTCGCGCTTCCCGGGCGGAGTTCCGGAAGGTGATGGCCACGTCAGCGCCAGCTTGCGCTAAAGCCAGCGCCGAAGCCCGTCCCAGACGACGAGCACCGCCCGTAACGAGCGCGGTCTTTCCATGAAGCGGTTTTGCTAGACGATCTTGCATGCAGGGATTCTACCGCCTCGCACCCATCGCTTGAGTTGATACGCGACCCGCGCGCGCAAATGGGCATCATCGCGAACAGACACCAAAATGGTCCAGCCATCGGACCTCCCTGCACGCAAAGACGTGTCCATTTGATTCTCTTTGTTGCTGGAAAGACGGCGTTTCTCCGCGCTAGAATCTCCCCGGCATGCCAGAGCCGCGCAATGTCGTCGTTTATTCCCGGAAAGGATGCCACTTGTGCGAAGTGGTGAAAGAGAGCTTGTCGAAGCTTTCGCGGCGTGGTGGATTCATCTGGCAGGAAGTCGATGTCGACTCCGACTCCGAACTGCGACGGCAGTTTAACGACGAAGTACCCGTTGTGTTCATCGACGGCCGCAAAGCCTTCAAGTACCGCATGGATGAGCAGGAGTTTCTGCGCAAGCTGGCCAGCTAGGTCGGTACGCTGGAGAACCGTTCGCTCAACGGCTCGCTCCGTTACAATTCTCACGGTAATGCTGCGCACTCAACTCTACGCGGATCCCCACAATTTGTTTCTTCACGATGTCGTGCTGGACTCCTGCCGCCGCAACGCGGCGAAAACGGCGTTGGTGGACACGTCGTGTGGACGCCGTTTCACTTACGCTGAGTATGGAGATGCGGTGGAGAGCGTGGCCCGCGGACTGATCGCGACTGGCATCAAGCCCGGCGACGTAATTGCCATCTTTCTGCTGAACTCATGGGAGTTTTGTGTAACCTACCACGCTGCCACGCTGGCGGGAGCCATTCCGACCCTGCTCAATCCCACCTACCGCGAGCGCGAAGTCCGATACCAGTTGGAGAACTCGGGTGCCGTGCTGTTGATTACCGATGGCGGAAACATTGAAGGAATCAACCTGCGAGGATTGCCCAATCTCCGACGCGTCTACACCACGCGGCAGCCTGCCTCGGGCGCCGAGCCTTTCGCCGACCTGTTTCATGCGGGAGCAGCGGGTTATCCCAAGCCAGTTCAATCCTCGGAACAAGCGCTGGCTGCGCTTCCGTATTCCAGCGGCACGACGGGCTTGCCCAAGGGAGTGATGCTCTCGCACTACAATCTCATCGCGAACGTCTACCAGTTGCTCGGACCCAACGGGTCGGCGCTGAATTCTCGCGACAACATTCTTTGCTGCCTTCCGCTATACCACATCTACGGCCTGAACGTGATTCTTAATCCGGCGCTGATACTGGGGGCGAAGATGGTGCTGGTGCCGCGCTTCAACGTGCAAATGGCGCTGAAGCTTCTCGTCGATGAGGCCATCACAACCGCGCCGCTCGTACCGCCCGCCATCAACGCCTTCTGTCAAGCGGCCGAGGCTGGACAATTCCCGCGCGATCATCACGTGCAATGGATCAAGTCTGGAGCCGCGCCGCTGGCTCCCGATCTGGCGCGCCGCTTCACCGCGCTGACCAACATTCCGGTGTGCCAGGGATACGGCATGACCGAGGCCTCGCCCGTCACCCATGTCGGATTTCTCGAACCCGAGCTTTATCACCCGGATTCCATCGGCCATCCGCTCGCGGCCACCGATTGTCGCGTGCTATCGCAGTACGATATCGATCCCGGAGAGACGCCTGACGATCTGACCGAAGCACCCTCGGGCCTGCCCGGAGAGCTGGTGATGCGCGGTCCGCAATTCATGCTGGGTTACTGGAAGGAGCCGGAAGCCACGGCGGCGGTGTTGCGTGACGGTTGGTTCTGGTCGGGCGATATTGTGACTCGCGACCACGAAGGCTTTTACCGGGTCGTGGACCGTCGCAAGGAAATGATCAAGTACAAAGGCTTCCCTGTGGCGCCAGCGGAAGTCGAGGCGGTATTGCTTGAGCATATGGCGGTAAAAGAATGTGGAGTGGTCGGCCGAGCCGACGCCGCCGCAGGAGAAATTCCAGTCGCCTTTGTCGCGTTGCGCGATGGATATGTCGAAAGCTCCAAGCTGGGAGAAGAGCTTTGCGCCTTCGTCGCCGACCGGCTTACCCATTACAAGCAGCCGCGCGAAGTGCATTTCGTGCAAGCTGTACCGAAAACCGCCTCCGGAAAAATCCTCCGCCGCGAATTGCGAAAATCTATTGCCTGAGCAGTCCCCAGTTGGGGTGCCCCACCCTTCTCGCGTTTTCAGCGAGAGGGCGGGGGGTTTTGAATTTTGTTGTGGGGAATTAGTGCGTAACCGCGGCGAACAAATCCGAATGCATCAGCGACTGGAATTGCTGATCGTTGGCTTTGAAATGCAATTGCACGTTCGGCCCATCGGAGTCGGCTGAAGTATTTTCCACCGCAATTTTTTCTGCGGGCGTGGCGCTCAGCTTCTTGTAGAGCATGTAACCCTTGAGCAGCGACGAGACCGTGGAGGCCGTCGTCGTATCAGAGGTGACGACTGTCATATCGAAGCTCACGCCATTGGTGAAGCTCAGTGTGTAACGCGAGCCCAAAAGGCGTTTCTTGATGGTGTCGTAATCTGCGATTTGCGACGCGTCCCCCATGGCGGCGTGCATGGCGTTCTGCGTGCCCTGCTGGTCCAGAATGCTCCACACCGGGGCCGAGTCGACGCTCGACATCATGTCGGCCATATCCCCGTTAGTGTCCAGTCCCAGAACCTGGCCGTTGCTGGTATCAAGAGCCACGCGGATGGACGTTCCGTCGCCGAAGAGCAGTGTGCTGTCATCCAGAAAGCTCATCACGAAGCCGCCGTCCATAGGATAGAGCTCGGCCGTTCCATATTTTTTGGGCACAAACTTCTGCAACTTCATCTTTTTGAGAATCGTCTTGCGGTCGAACGGCCCGGCGGCTACGCCGACCGTCTTCACACCTTGTTTTCCGGCATGGAACGAGGCAAAGGTGAGTGTATCGACGTCTTTCTCCGGATCCAGGCCAATGGATTTCAGCGCTGCCTCGAACTGCTTGATATTGTCAGGCAGCAGTTGCTGTTTCAGCGCCATGGCCGTCGGCGAATCTTTCAGAGCACGATAGTCCACCGAGATGATTTGCAGAACGTCGGCAGGAACGCAGGAACGGGCAGACGAGTTCAGGGGCATGGCATAGGCCACGCTCGCCAGAAGCAGGAAAGCCAGAGAAATCCTAAAAAGTTTCATAACGCCTCGAATCACAGAACAGAAGGGTAAGCCCACTTAAACTTGGATGCACGATCAAGCCGTACCGTTATTAGATCGCTTTATTGTATTTTACTTGCAATCAGTCGTTGGGAACAAAAGTACATGCCCCCGTGACCTTCCTTGTTACGTCGTTATTCCTTGCTGACAAAGACGTTGCGAGCAACGTCTCTACGAGAGCGCGGCCGTGCGGCGGCGGACTTCGGCGACGAAGGCCAGATCTTTGAGCGATGTCAGGTTGATCTCAACGTTAGCCAGGGCGCCGGTCTGGGCAGCCGCTGCCAGTGCCTGCACAGTGCTCAAATCTGATTTCATGTTGGGATTCGTAATCGGTTCCAGCGACTTCGCAATGGAGGCGACTTCGTGCGCTTTTTCGGCGACGCTCAGCGGAACCGCGGTCGCCCCTTTCAGGGCGGCGTCGATTGCGGCTTCTGCCGACTTTTCATCCGCGGCGGTTTTGGCTTGCTTATACGCCGCCATGACCGAGTTATAGGACTCGGCGTCGGCGTCGACTGCAGCTTTCAATTCCTCGCGCAACGGAGCAAGACGCGCGATGGCCGCGCTGAGCGGCGCTTCATATTGCAGATAAGCTTTTTTCCCGCGCGACATGGCCGCGACCATGGTGGCCAGACCCGCAGCCATTGCGGCGGCCGCGGCGGACGCACTGCCTCCTCCCGGAGTCGCCGTGGGAGCCGCGAGTTGTTCGACGAACGGCTCCACGCCCGCGCGCAGCCCGCCGACCGCCATCTTTCCACCCGTGACGGCCATGAGGCGGTTTTCCAGAATCAGGGACGAATCAAAATTCTCGACCTGCAGAAACCACTCCGCGGCTTCTTCCAAAGCTTTCTTCGGAATCAGACCGACGATCTCGCTCGACAGTGGCGCCACTCCGTAGCGTGCGGCTTCGCGCTTTACCATCTCAAACACACGGTGGATGGGCGTCTGTTCGAAGTCGGTCAAATTCATTGAAACTTGCGCCAGGCCGCGCACGAGGAAGCCCGCGCCTTTTACAAACCGCATGCCGCCGCTTGAGAATCGCACCGCCTTGGCAATTTTCTTAGCGATATCGACATTGGGCGTATTGAGGAACACGTTGTAGGCAATCAGGAATTTCCGCGCGCCCACGACCGTCGCGCCCGCTGTCGGATGTATGCAGGCATCGCCGATATCGGGGCGGCGCGCGGGATTAGTGGCAATCTCCGCGCGAATGCCTTCGAATTGTCCGCGGCGAATGTTTTCCAATCCCTGGCGCTCCGGAATGCGGGCGGCGGATTCGTAGAGATAAACCGGAATGCGGTACCGCTTCCAGATTTCTTCGCCAACGTGGCAAGCCATGGCCACGCAATCTTCAATGGTTACGCCATCGATGGGGATGAAGGGAACCACGTCGGTCGCTCCCATGCGCGGATGCGCCCCCGTATGTACATTGAGGTCGATGAGTTCCGCGGCTTTGCCCACGCCGCGGATAGCCGCCTCCTGAATGGCCTCGCGCTCGCCGGCCAAAGTAATGACGCAGCGGTTGTGATCGGAATCCATTTCGCGATCGAGCAGATAGACGCCGGATATCTTCATAGCGTCGACGATGGCGTCAACTTTCGACTTGTCGCGGCCTTCGGAAAAATTCGGAACGCATTCGACGAGCGTGGACATAAGGGAAAAGAATAGCTGGCTCAATCAAGAGCCGCAACTTGCGCCGACATGTAACCGCTTCGCTTAGGACAGTCGCGTGATGCCGGGGAAACCGTCGAAGTCGGCATCGAAGGTTAAAATTCGGTCGATGCCGTGCTGCTCCATCACCGCCAAATGCACGGCGTCGCGCGCGGATAGCCGCTGGTAGCCGAGGACGATCTGCTTGGCTCGTTCAATGACTGAACGTTCAATAGCGAAGACCTCGTCGACCACGTTGAGAAGTGCGTCGAAAGCGGGTTGGATGTCGTGACGGCGATTGACCAGTGTGTACCGGTGCAGGATTTCCTGGAGAACTTCAGCGTCCGTAACCAGGCGCTGGCGTTCGCTGACTAATTTTTCCAGCAACCGCTGGGTGTCGGTTTTTTGAGGACTTGGTGAGCCGATCAGATACATCGGTATATTGGAATCGACCAGAATCATGGCTGATGGCCGGAGAGATATCCCTGCTCGATCTCCTCCAACATCGTCTTAATGTCGGAGGTCGGCGATTCGTACTTCACCGCGGCACGAATGGCGGCAAGCTTTTTCTCCACATCCCCCAGCGGTTCTCGACGACGAGCGTGCGCGAGCGCCTGTCGCACCCACTCGGCAATCGACATCTGGCGCGAACGGGCGGCCCGCTGAATGTCGCGATACTCCGGATCTTGAATTATTACTTGCAGCCGTTTAGCCACCATATGAGTATAACTGACTCATCCCTATGAGTCAATTGATATAGGATCAGAAGGGATGTTTTTCGCGACGTGCCTAGCGCCTATTGAGAAACTTCCCGAGTCCCAACCGCACCTGCACCGTGTTGGTCCCGGGATTCGGCGTTGCCAGGCCCGCGTTGGAAATGTGCATGTAGCGAAGCTCCAGACTCACGTTTTGCCGCTCGCCGAGGATGTGCACGCCCAGCGCGGCTTGGTCGGTAAAGTTCACTGTGTTGGTCCCCGGCGGAACGTCGTGATTAGTGAAGAGCGTTCCCCCGCATAATTCGAGATACGGTGATAGCCGTCCGTGACGTTCAAAATTCCACTTCAGCCCGAGCGGGTCGAATCCGGCACCGTAGGCGGCGTTGGTGGGTTGAAAGACTAAAAATAGGGGCACCGCGTCCACCGCATACTCAAACCGTCCGCGCAGAAAGCCGGGCAGGTGAGGGCCAGTGAGCACCCATCCGTAGCGCAGGCCCGCGTTGAAGGCCCCAATGTTTCCTCGCCCGCCGCTGACCGAGTGTCCGCCTCCAGCCCATATCTGGACCTCGTGCCCGTCTTCCTCTGGGCCTGTCTGGGCCAGGCACAGCGCTGAAGTAAACAGCAAAACCGCGATTATAAATAGCGAGAAGCGCATCTCCGATTGAATGCCGGGACCGTCAGAATCAAAAACTCACGATACAGGAATGGACCCGGCAAGGCCAACTCTGGCAAGCACTCGAGGCAGAACTTCGTCGAGCTTCGCTCGACGGACAGCCGAGGGCGGCTATCCCCACTTAAACTTTATATTTATTCTGGCACGGGGCGCTGTGCCATCAACTGCATCAGGTCTCGGGCAACGCGCGAAGTATTGTGGCGAGCGACTCCGGCTTCTTCGAGGTAGTCGCCGAGAACGGGAATGACGCCTAGCGCCTCAATCGCCTCTAGGTCATTTTCAATCTGGCAGGCGCCTTCGCTGGCGTACTTGGCCTGCAGTTCCGTGGAAGCGCATGTGCGGTTGATGAGCGCGAAGTCGAAAATTTGTTTCTGGGCGTGAGCGTTTAGGGCGCGGATATGATCTGCCGCACTCAGTCCCAAGCTCTCATTGGCTTGCGTCATCAGGTTGCAGATGTAGACCTTGGTGGCGGGCGATTGCACAATGGCCTGGGCGATGCCACGCACCAGCAGGTTGGGGATGAGACTGGTAAACAGCGAACCCGGCCCGATCGTAATCAAATCCGCGTTGGCGATCGCCTCCAGCGTCTGCGGCATCGGTCCCACGTCCGGGGGAACTAGAAACAGTTCGCGAATGCGTCCCTTGCTGGCGGTGATATTGGTTTCGCCGCGAACCCGCGTGCCGTCTTCCATCAGCGCTTCGAGTTCAATATTTGAAGTCGTCGCGGGATAGATGTGGCCGCGAGTCAGAAGAATTTCGGAGGAAAGTCGCACCGCTTCAGAAAAATCGGAAGTAAGGGAGGTGAGGGCCGCGAGAAATAAATTCCCGAAACTGTGCCCCTCGAGTCCTGAGCCCTTATCGAAACGGTGCCGAAACAGCTTCGACAGCAGCGCCTCATCTTCGCTCAGGGCGACGATGCAGTTGCGAATGTCGCCCGGGGGAAGCATGTTCAGTTCTTTGCGCAGGCGTCCGCTGGAACCTCCGTCGTCGCTGACCGTGACTACGGCGCTCAGATCGCGGATCATGGGCACCTTCGATTGGGTGGGAAACTCAGAGGGCCAAAGCACAAAACGCTTCAGGCCCTTCAGCAGCGTGGAAAGCCCGGTGCCGCCGCCAATGGCGACGACTCGCAGACCGTTCTCGCGGACGGTCATATCCGGTAACCGAACCTCGGCAGCTTTCGTTTCCATCGAGTATGTTCCGCAGGCTAAACCGGTTCTTCTTCGCCGAGGCCGACGTCTGGAGAGCCCAGTTCGCCGCCGGGATCGGGATAGAGCAGTTCGGTGAAGCGCGGATCCTCCGCCAGATTCTGGAAGTCGGAGTCGTTGCGTGCCTGGAATCGCAATTGCGCATTCAGGCGAAGGGCTTCGTGTAGATGTTTCAGCGAATCCTCAACGTGTCCGGTCAGGCAGTCGAGCGCCGCCAGTCCGTAAACCACAAAGTCAGCCTTGGCATTCTGTTTGAGCAGCTTTTCCAGATGCTCGCGCGCAGTCACATAGTCGCCAATGTTCATCAGCGAAACCGCGTAGTCGAAGTGCTCCTCAGGGGACTTGAATTGCGTGGCTGTGGCACGGTCCAGATGCTGGTTGCAGATGCTGAGATGAACGTTCGCCCGGTCCGCCAATTCTTTGCTGGGCCCGCTCACGATCTTCTGAAAATGAGGCTTCGCCTTGTCGAACTTATGCTCTTGCATGGCGCGCAGCCCAGCTTCGTAACTTTGCAGCGCCTGGGTGTAATGCGGATCTTCCGCCACTGTCTTTTTCGCGGTTGGTTTCTGAGCCATGTGCAAAACTCTTCCTGTGCTCTTGGTAATGGGGAACTCCTTGGAATCCTGCGTTCTAGCCGAGCAGTAAAGTATCGCCCAAAGTGTGGGTTGAGGTCCAGTTTGGGATGAGTGCCGAGTGCTCGGTGCTCGCTACTAATTCATCGTCGAGGCCTGCAGCAGGTCGATCTGCTTCCACTCGCCTTTGATAATTCCCGCGCGGATCTGCGCCGCCGTCTTGCCTTTTTTGTGTTCCTGATAGGAATAGTAAAGCTCCTTCAGGCAGGTCGCGCACTGCGCTCCGTGCGTATTCTCGAAGCAGCTATGCAGGCTGTTGTGGCCCATGCGGTCGCAATAGCAGTAGCAGGGTTGCTGGTGGAGCACGTTGGGAATCTTCGCCGCCAGTTCATAAGCGTGGGTCTGATACACATTCTGCGCATCCGCTCCCCAAAGGTCGGACTTGGTCAGGAACGGAGGCAGTTTCGTCCCTTTGGGCGGCGGACCGGCGTTGTAGGCGGGAATGCCGCCTTCGTCAGGCAGCGCGCCCCATTCGGCCGACACGCTGAGCGTCGTCACCAGGAACAGAAAAGCCACAGTGAGGCTCCGATACACAATCTTGTTCTGCACTATACTCCGCATCTTAAGGGTTCCTCGCGTGCGGTTATTGTAACCTGTCGCCACCGAAGGCCGGAAGTGTTGGGGAATGTCCAAGCAGAACCAAAGTCGGATGCAACCTACTAGCATCCGGATGGGTTCTGTATACAATGGGGACACATGCCAGAGATTTCTCCAGATCCAAATCCAGCCGGTGAAGTAGCTGCGCCTGCCGCGTGCGCGACAACAGTGCCCGTTCCGGAATTGGCTCCTGCGGTTCCGCTTCGCCTCGGTACAGGCATAGGTGTCTGGATGCGCGACCTGATCATCTCTCTCGCCATCTCCGCCTTCATCATTATCTTTCTTTACCAGCCGGTGAAAGTCGAAGGCACCAGTATGATGCCCTCGCTCGAAGATCAGGAGCGCATCTTCGTGAATAAGTTTGTGTATCGGCTGGAACCGATTGAGCGCGGAGACGTTGTGGTCTTCCGTTATCCCCGGGATCCTTCCAAAAGCTACATCAAGCGCGTCATCGGAAAGGCTGGCGACCGCATCCGCATCGACGGCGGTCAAGTCTACGTGAATGACCAGGCGCTCGATGAGGATTACGTTCCCCCCGCCTACACCGACTCCCGCTCGTATCCGGAGACGACTGTCCCTCAGGAAAGTTTTTTCGTGCTCGGGGACCACCGCTCCATGTCGAACGACAGCCGCGATTTCGGCCCCGTCAACCAAAGCTTCATTTATGGCAAAGCGGTCTTCGGCTACTGGCCTATGGATAAAGTTGGACGGGTGCGATAGTCCAGACTGATCAATCGGCATTGCTCTCTGCGATTTTCTTGCCGCCTTTGATGATGTACATAAATACAGCGAACAACACCGCAATCGCTACGGAGTCAAGCGCCATCCCGGACACATTTTGGCCGATTTCGCGCAGCTTGTGTAGGGCTTCATAAGCCAAATTGGTCCCCAACATAATCGCGAAATTTGCGATGGCTTCGCGCCAAGCTGGCAATCTAATTTCCTTCATAAGGGCACGCCTCCCCCGCAAATGATGCCACGGATTTCGAGTGGTTAATTGGAAAAGTGATTTTAGACGAGATTTCCTCAGGCGGAACGCCTTCCCCTCTTGGCCGCTGCGTAATTCGTGATAAGATTCTGAAAATCCACTCACCGGAGCGAGAATGCAAGCTATCCTTGCGCTGGAAGACGGGCGAGTCTTCCGAGGCAAAGGCTACGGCGCCAAAGGCGAATGCTACGGCGAAGTCGTTTTTAATACTTCCATCACTGGCTACCAGGAAATTTTCACCGATCCTTCCTACTCCGGACAGATCGTTGTCCTGACCAATCCCGAAATCGGCAACTACGGCACCAACCAGGAAGATAACGAAGCCACGCGTCCGTGGATCGAGGGCCTGATCGTGCGCGAATTCTCGCGCGTGAGCTCGAACTGGCGCTCGTCGCAGGTGGCCGAGGAGTATCTGGAACAGTTCAAGGTGCCGGTACTATCCGACATCGATACGCGGGCGCTGGTGCGGCATCTGCGCGACCACGGCGTTATGCGCGGCGTGGTCTCGACCATCGGTAGCGATGCCGACAAGTTGATTGCCAAGGCGCGATCCATACCCAAGATGGACGGGATGGATCTGGCCAAAGAAGTCAGCACCAAGCGCCCCTACGTGTGGGAAGTGGGCGAGCGCTCCCACGAACCGACTGCCGTGGTCGGAGTGAAAGACGAGCCGCCGCGGTTTCACGTGGTCGCCTACGACTTCGGCATCAAGCAAAACATTTTGCGCAAGCTCCGCGGCGAGGGCTGCAAGGTGACGGTTGTCCCAGCGCAGACTCCGGCAGAGGATGTGCTGGCCTTGAAGCCCGACGGGGTTTTCTTGTCGAACGGTCCTGGTGATCCTGAGCCGTGCACCTACGCGGTGGATTCAATTCGCCGGTTGATGGGACGCCAGCCGATCTTCGGAATCTGCCTGGGCCATCAGCTAACGGGGATTGCCCTCGGCGGCAAGACTTTCAAACTTAAGTTCGGCCATCACGGCGGGAACCACCCGGTGAAGCAGTTGAGGACGGGGAAGATCGAGATCACGGCGCACAACCATAACTTTGCCGTCGATCCGCACTCGCTGGCCGACAGTGAAGTTGAATTGACGCACGTCGACCTCAACGATCAGACGCTCGAAGGCTTGCGGCACAGGAATCTGCCGCTGTTCAGCGTGCAGTATCACCCGGAAGCCGCGCCCGGCCCGCATGACTCGCATTATCTGTTCAAGGAATTCACGAAGATGATGGAGGAGTGGAAAGGGTAGCGCCGCCGTCTCGGCGGCCCATACGCGGGCGGGACGCCCACCTGACAGCCGGCAAGATGCCGGCGATACAAGAAGCGCGGGCGGGAGCACCTGATAGCCGGAAGATGCCGGCGATACAAGGAGCTAATGCCTAAACGCACTGACATCCACAAAGTTCTGATCCTCGGCTCCGGGCCCATCATCATTGGGCAGTCGGCGGAGTTCGATTACTCCGGCACGCAGGCCTGCAAGGCGCTCAAGTCCGAGGGCTACGAAGTGGTGCTGGCCAACTCGAATCCGGCCACCATCATGACCGATCCCGAGTCGGCCGACCGCACTTACATCGAGCCCCTCACGCTGGAATATCTGGAAGAAATCATTCGCATCGAGCGGGAAATGTCGCCGGGTGCGGGTTTCGCCGTGTTGCCGACCGTAGGCGGACAGACCGCGCTCAATCTTGCCATCGAACTTTCCGACGGCGGTGTTCTCGAAAAATATAATGCCACGCTCATCGGCGCCAACGTTGCCGCCATCAAGAAGGCGGAAGACCGCCTCTTCTTCAAAGACGCCATGCAGCGCATCGGGCTCGACGTGCCCAAGTCGGCGCTCGTCAATAACACGAAAGACGGCATCGAGTTCGCGGGCAAGATCGGTTTCCCGGTCATCATCCGGCCATCGTTCACGCTGGGCGGTTCAGGCGGAGGCATCGCTTACAACCGCGAAGAGATGCTCGAAGTCCTTAGCCGCGGCCTCGATTTCTCTCCCGTTCACGAAGCCCTGATTGAAGAGTCGGTGCTGGGCTGGAAGGAATTCGAGCTTGAGGTGATGCGCGATACGAAGGACAACGTCATCATCATCTGCTCGATTGAGAACTTCGATCCCATGGGCGTGCACACTGGCGATTCGATCACAGTCGCTCCCGCGCAGACGCTCACCGATCGCGAGTACCAGGCTATGCGCGATGCCTCGATCGCGGTGATTCGCGAAATCGGCGTCGATACCGGCGGATCGAATATTCAGTTCGGCGTGAATCCCGAGACCGGGCGCATGGTGGTCATCGAGATGAATCCGCGAGTATCGCGCTCTTCAGCGTTGGCCTCAAAAGCCACTGGATTTCCGATCGCGAAGATTGCTGCCAAGCTTGCCGTCGGTTACACGCTCGATGAAATTCCCAACGACATCACGCGCAAGACTCCGGCATGCTTCGAACCCACGCTCGATTACGTGGTCGTGAAAATTCCGAAATGGCAGTTCGAGAAATTTCCCGGCGCCGACGACACCCTCGGTCCGCAAATGAAATCGGTCGGCGAAGTCATGGCCATCGGCCGCACCTTCAAGGAAGCCTTGATGAAGGGCATCCGCTCGCTCGACACCGGCAAGCGAGTGGGCGGCGAAAAGATCGAGCCGAAGATTCTGACCAAGCGACTGGTCACGCCCCATCCCGAGCGCCTCGCTTACGTGCAATACGCTCTGCGCCAGGGACACACGGTGAAGCAGGTCGCCAAGATGACCTCGATGGACCCGTGGTTTCTGTACCAGCTCAAGGAAATCAACGACCAGCAACTGGAACTGGAAAAGCATCCCATCGAATCGATCCCGACTGAAGTGCTTCGCGACTGTAAGCGCATGGGATTTTCCGATGGCCGCCTCGCTGCCGCCTGGCGCCTCGAGGGCCAGGAAAAAGTCCGCCACCTGCGCAAGAAGCACGGCGTGATGCCCGTCTACAAACGCGTCGACACCTGCGCCGCGGAATTCGAGAGTTTCACGCCTTACCTTTACTCGACGTACGAAGAGGAAGACGAGGCGGCGCCGACCGACAAAAAGAAAGTCATCATCCTCGGCAGCGGTCCTAATCGCATCGGGCAGGGAATTGAGTTCGATTACTGCTGCTGCCACGCGTCATTTGCGCTGCGCGACGACGGCTACGAGACGATTATGATCAACTGCAATCCCGAGACCGTCTCCACTGACTACGACACCAGCGACCGCCTCTACTTCGAGCCGCTGACCTTTGAAGATGTCTGGGCAATTTACCAGCATGAAACTTCGAAGGGCGCGGACGTCGGCCTGATCGTGCAGTTCGGCGGCCAGACTCCGCTCAACCTCGCCTTGCCTCTGAAGAAAGCGGGCGTAAAAATTATCGGAACCACGCCCGAATCGATTGACCTGGCCGAAGATCGCAAGCACTTCAACAAACTGCTCGAAGAGCTGCAAATCCCGCAGGCTCCCGGCGTGATGGCCACCTCGATCGACGAGGCCATCGAAGGCGCGCGCCGCATCGGATTCCCCGTGTTAGTTCGGCCTTCGTACGTGCTCGGCGGCCGCGCCATGGTGATTGCGCACGACGAAGAGTCGATCGTTCGCTACATGAAAGAGGCTGTCGAGTACTCGCACGACCGACCCGTGCTCATCGATCATTTTCTGGAAGACGCAATTGAGGTTGACGTGGACGCGCTCTCGGATGGCGAAGACGTGGTGATTGGCGGAATCATGCAGCACATCGAAGAGGCCGGAGTTCATTCCGGTGACTCGTCGTGCGTGCTGCCTACAGTCGACATTCCGCAGCCGCTGCTCGAACGCATGCGCGATTACACTTTCAAGCTGGCGCGCGCACTGAAGGTTGTTGGCCTGATGAACATTCAGTTCGCAATTCCGCGCGGCTCGGGCTCCGAGGAACAAAAAGTCTACGTGCTGGAAGTGAACCCGCGCGCCTCGCGCACCGTGCCTTTTGTGTCCAAGGCGACCGGAGTTCCGCTGGCAAAAATTGCAGCGCGGCTCATGACTGGACGCAAACTGCGCGAGTTCCTGCCCGAGTTCGTAGAGCGGCGCGCCGATCTCGATACCGGAAGTCACTACTACGTGAAGTCTCCTGTGTTCCCGTGGAATAAATTTCCCGGCGTCGACACCGTGCTCGGTCCCGAGATGAAATCCACCGGCGAAGTCATGGGCGTGGCCGACAATTTCGGCGAAGCCTTCGCCAAGGCGCAGCTCGCCGCCGGACAGAAGTTACCCACGCAGGGCGCCATCTTCATCAGCGTCACCGATCACGACAAGCGCCACGTGGCGCAGGTGGCCCGCAAGTTTGTCGACATGGGATTCAAACTCGTGGCCACCGCCGGTACCGCCGACGTCATCGAAGCTGCAGGCATGAACGTCGAGCGCGTCTACAAAGTAAAAGAAGGACGTCCCAACGTGGTCGACTTCATTAAAGGCCAGCGTATTCAACTCATCATCAATACGCCCACTGGCCTTGAGCCGTGGTTCGACGAGAAGGCGATTCGCCGAGCAGCCGTGACGGCGCGCATCCCGACGATCACGACACTGGCCGCGGCGCGGGCAGCGGCTGAAGGTATCGCTGCGTTGCAGCGTGGGGAAGTGAATGTGAAAGCCCTCCAGCATCTGCACGCAGAGAGAGCAACAAGCCACCGATAGTGGAGGTGTGTTACAATACTGTCCAATGAGTAACACACTCACAGTTCGCCTTCCCGAGGATCTTCTGAAGCGTCTGCGGGAAAAGTCGCGTCGCACCGGATTGCCGGTCGGAAAGGTCGTACGCGAGTCCCTCGAGACCACTCTTGGAAAGGAGAACGAACCTGTGTGGCTAAAATACGCGGGCACTATGAGCGGTCCTAAAAACTTGTCGTCGCGTAAAGGCTACTCGCGTTCATGAAGGCAATCGCTGATACTGGCTTCATTGTTGCCTTTAAGAATCGCGCCGACCAGCATCACTCCTGGGCAGTGGACGTGGCGAGGACCGTCGAGATGCCGCTGCTGACATGCGAGGCCGTCCTTTCCGAGGCGGCTTTTCAGGTGGGGTCCTCCGAGGCTGTGTTAACGCTGGTTGCAGCGGGAATGTTAGCAGTCGCTTTCAATGTGAGCGAAAACATCGAGAAGTTACGTGTGCTGGCCATGCGGTATTCGGACCGCGATCCTGACCTGGCCGATCTGTGCCTGATCCGGATGAGCGAAGAGAATCGCGAGCATCTGATTGTCACTGTCGATAGTGATTTCCGCGTCTACCGCCGCAATAAGCGCGAGGCGATCCCCCTGCTCTCCCCACCGAGGAAGTGATACGCTTAGGAGCACCATGCTTCTACAAGGAATTTTCCCTCCCATCACTACGCCGTTCTATTCCGACGGCAACGTGTATTTCAAAAAGCTCGAATCCAATGTAGAACGCTATTCGCGAACGCCCGTGGCCGGCATCGTCGCGCTGGGCTCGACTGGCGAGGCGATCATGCTCTCCGACCAGGAACGGCGCGACGTGTTCAAAGCCGTGCGCGAAGCCGCTGCGCCCCAATAAAGTTCTGATCGCCGGAACCGGCGTTGAATCGGCGGTCGAGACGCTACGCCTCACTGAATACGCCGCCGAACTCGGCTACGACGTCGCCATGGTGCGCACGCCGCACTACTACAAGAAGCAGATGCAGTCAGCCGAACCTCCTGGCCTTTTACCGCACCGTCGCCGACCGCTCGCCGCTGCCCGTCATCATCTACAACTTCCCGCAGGCCACCGGATACGACATGCCTGCCGAAGTTGTAATCGAATTGGCCGAGCATCCGAATCTCATCGGGATCAAGGAATCGAGTGGCGACGTGGAGAAAGGTTCGCACGATGGTTGCGCGCACGCGTCACATTAAGCGCAGCGCCACCGTCACAGAAACATTTGATGCCGTCACGCCGAGAATGCTCGCAGCCGCCAGCACTCCATCCGGCGGCGAGGGCGGGGAACTCGTGCCCGTCGGAGTATTGTCGGGCGCGAAAGAAATGAAACCTTCCTCGTCGGCGGTCTCTGTCGTGGGTAAATTGAAGACGCGCCAGAAAGAAGTTGGATTCCAGGTGCTGGTGGGCGCGGCACATAAATTGCAACCGTCGCTCGATGCCGGCGCCGTGGGCGCAATCCTCGCCTTTGCTTGCGCCGCTCCAACTGCCTGCTACGAAATTTACGCTGCGTGGAAAGAAGGTGACGCCGCCCTAGCGCGCCTGAAGCAGGAGCGAATTGCCAAGGCGGCGCTGCGGGTGGGCGGCGATCTCGGCGTCCCCGGCATAAAGCACGCCATGGATTTCAATGGTTACCACGGCGGTCCGTCGCGCCTGCCATTTCTTCCGCTGACGGCAGATTTGAAGGCGGAGATTGAGCAAGCCCTTGCGGATATCAGGAATTAGATGCGGGCAGTCTTAAAACCGCATTAGCTATACGCCATTGATGCTTGAGATTAGCCACCCCTTGTGACCCAAATCACACCGGAGTATACTTAGTTCGAACGATCGTTCGAATTAGCCCGGTTCGATTTCCGATCATGGCGACGGCCTTCACCGCAACCCGCGTTTCCGCACGACGCAGCCGCGCCATTCCCGCTCCCGCTACCCGTTACGACCGCCGTCTGGCCGAAATCCTTACCCACGCTACCGAAGTTTTCTGCAAAAAAGGATACGAGGGCGCCTCCATGCGCGATCTCTCGCGCGAGAGCGGTATGTCGCTGGCGGGACTTTACTATTACTTCGAGTCGAAGGAGCGCCTGCTGTATCTGATTCAGAAGCACACGTTCTCCACGATCGTGCAGCGTCTGAAAGCGCGACTGGACGGCGTAAGCGACCCTGAAGATCGCGTGCGCATTTTTATCCTCAATCATCTGGAATATTTTCTGGCCAACCAGGCAGCCATGAAGGTCCTCTCCCATGAGGCCGAAGCGCTGAAAAACGGTTTCGCTTCCGAAGTAGCGGCAATCAAACGCGAGTACTACCGGATTTGCGTTGGCCTGCTCGACAATTTGAAGAGCGAACGCGGCTTGCAATTTTCCACGCGTATCGCGGTGTTGAGCCTGTTCGGCATGATGAATTGGATCTACACCTGGCACAATCCGCGCGTAGACGCGGACGCCGCGTCCATCGCCCGCGAGATGGGCGACATTTTTCTGCGTGGCGTAGTGGATAACAAGCGGCGGGGACGCTGACCGGAATATGTTTGGGTACCGGCGATCAGATTCCTCGCTTTGCTCGGAATGACAAAGTTTAGTCAAGGAGACATAACATGGCGACTACAGTGCAGCCGGCAACCGGCGAAACCACCAAGCAGTTAGTCAACTACCGCACCGATGGCGGCGTTGCGGTCATCGAAATGTTCGACCCGCCCGCGAACACCTATACCTACGAAATGAATCGCCAGCTCGACGAAGCGATCCTGAAGGCTCGCATGGACAACGAGGTCTACGTGATCGTAATGACGGGCGCGGGCGAGAAGTTCTTCTCCGCGGGCGCCAACATCAAGATGCTGACGAGCGTCGATCCAACTTTCAAATATTACTTCTGCCTGCACGCTAACGAAATGTTGCTGCGACTGGAACACACGCCGAAGCTGGTGATCGCAGCAATTAATGGCCACTGCGTCGGCGGCGGACTCGAAATTGCGATGGCCGCCGACCTTCGCATCGCGCGCAAGGAGTCCGGCAAAATTGGTTTACCTGAAGTGAACCTCGGGGTCCTGCCAGGCACGGGCGGCACGCAGCGCCTCTCGCGCATGGTTGGCAAGAGCAAAGCGATCGAACTCATGGTCACCGGCAATACGTTCTCGTTCGAAGAGGCGCAGGAACTGGGCATCATCAACGACATCTTCGAGCGCGACGGATTTATGGAAAACATCATGGAATACGCCAAGCAGTTCTGTCCGCCCAACAAGGCATCGAAAGCCGTGGGACGCATCAAGCGTGCGGTGCAGACCGGATGGGAGATTCCGATGGAATCGGCCTTGGCCGTCGAGCGCGAAAATCAGCAGTTGTTGTTCCAGAGCGAAGACGCGAAAGAGGGCTTGGCCGCCTACGTGGAAAAGAGGCCCGCAATTTTCAAAGCGAAGTAGGGGCTCTGAGAAATATTCCTATGGGCTGCGAAGGACAAGCAGCTTTTGATTTCCTTCGTGCACCTTAGTGCCCTTGGTGGTGAAAGGTTTTCTATATGCCGGGAAAAGTAGCAAAAATCGGAACCTTCAGTGACTGGATCGGTTTATTCAACGACTGGCGCAAAGACATTGGCGTCAACACCGACGACATTGATGCCTTTCACTTCGACACGTTGTATGGCGCGATCGACACTGAAGAGATCGAGTTCGGATCCTACAAGGGCCGCCGCAAGTGGGAGAACCTGCGCCAGATTCCCACGCAGCAAATGCGCGACGCGCTCATGAATATGATCGTCTACCAGGGCGATACCGAGTTTGCCAGCGTCGAACAGCAGCGCAACCTGCTGGAGAACGCGCCCACCGAGTGGGATCGTCGCGCCATCACTCGCGTTATGATCGAGGAAATGCGTCACGGCTGGCAGATGTGCGCTTTGCTGGTCGATCATTTCGGTTACTCCGGCAAAGTTGAGGCGCAAAAAATGTTGGAGCGCCGTGCCTTTGAGAACAAGCGACTGCTGGGCGCTTTCAATGTCGACGTCGACAACTGGATGGATTTTTTCACCTACACCGACTTCGTCGACCGCGACGGCAAATTCCAGTTGCAGATGCTCAAGTATTCCGCCTTCGCTCCGCTGGGACGCTCGATGTCGTATATGCTGCGTGAAGAAGCCTTCCACATGGGCACGGGTAACGATGGTCTCCGCCGCATCGTGGAAGCGGGCGTCATTCCCGGTTGGCTGATTCAGAAATATCTCAACAAATGGATTTCGAGTTCGTACGACTTGTTCGGAACCGACCACTCTTCATCGGCGCATTGGGCCTACGTTTGGGGCGTTAAGGGCCGTTATGACGAACCAAAAAACGACAAAGCTCCCGACCTCGACGACCTGAACGACTACAACCGCAACTTGTATCGCGACGAAGTTGCCGGGCTGATCGAGCGCTTCAATCATTCGCTCAGAGCGGGCGAGCCGAAGCTCTACGCGCCGGACATCAAGTTCAACCGTGCAATCGGAAAATGGGCCGGACAAAAATTCCACGCCCAGACTGGTGAACCGCTTGATGATCGCGCGTACGAAGAACACCTGAAAGACTACATGCCATCGGCGGAAGACAAGAAACTTTTGCTTGACATTATCGGAACCGAGAAGAAATGGATCGCCGAAAAAACCGGCGCCCGCGATCCGCTGTCGACCATCGGAGAGGTTCGCAAATCAGCGATTAATCTGTAAGGACAGAGCCGCGCTGCAGGCAGGATTGTAGATTCATTGCCCAGGACGTAGAACGCAAAAGGGCGGGGCGTTTTGTGGAAGGGCACGGCTTCAGCCGTGCCGTCAGAGCCAGATGCAGAACCGGTCTTCGCCGCTGAGGTCGAACGGCTGGAAGAATCGAAATATGCCAACCATAGAAACGGCCTCGCGCGTCGCGCTCGACTTTGCTCCACCGATTGCGCGCATTACGTTGCATCATCCGCCGCTCAACGTGATCGACGTTCCCATGATAGATGAACTCACGCAATCGCTGACCGAGATCGAAGCTCATCAAGATACTTCCGCGATCGTTCTGACTGGAGACGGCAAAGCATTCTCCGCGGGCGTGGATGTGGCCGCGCACGCTCCCGACAAAGTCAACGAGATGTTGACGAAGTTCCACGCGGTAATCCGCGCGGTCGTGGCCTCGAAGAAAGTCACCATCGCCGCAGTGCGCGGACACTGCCTGGGCGGTGGCGCGGAGTTGGCTATGGTCTGCGACATCGTCTACACCACGGAATCGGCGCAGTGGGGATTTCCCGAGATCAAGTTGGCCTGCTATCCGCCGGTGGCATGCACCGCGCTGGCGGCACTCATCGGCCAGAAGCGCGCGGCGGAAATGATCCTGACCGGTCGGACGATCACCGGCAAAGAGGCCGCCGAGATTGGGCTGGCCAACCGCGCAGTGTCCGAGATCGATTTGCCAGCGGCAGTTGACGAATGTATCGCGCGTCTGCGCAAGCTCAGTCCCGCAGCGCTCGCCATCGCGAAGAAAGCCTCCTACGCCTGGGACTCCATGCACTTCGATAAGGGTCTGGCCCGCGCCGAGAGAATTTACTTCGAAGAGTTGATGAAGACCGAAGACGCGCACGAAGGCATCCGCGCTTTCATAGGAAAGCGTGATCCGAAATGGAGGGGGAAGTAACCGTCATCACAACGAACAATGGATTACGAAATCACTCCCGAAGAAGTGAAGAGCAAGCTGGACTCGAAAGAATCGTTCACATTGCTCGACGTTCGCGAGCCGTGGGAGTTCGAAACTGCCCACATTGATGGCGCGAAGTTGATGCCCATGGGAGATGTGCCTTCGCGGGCGCATCAGGAACTCGATCCTGAAGATCCTGTGGTAGTAGTTTGTCATCACGGCGTGCGCTCGATGAATGTGACGGTATGGCTCCGGCAGCAAGGATTCGAGAAGGCCCAATCCATGCGCGGCGGCATCGACGCGTGGTCGAAACGCGTGGATGAAAAAGTGCCGATGTACTGAAAAAGCTGCTAGCTCCTAGCTTCTAGCTGCTAGCTAAATCGGCTCAGGTTTTAGCTAGAAGCTAAGAGCTAGAAGCTGCTTTCCAATGAAAAAAGAACTGATCGAACTCCGCGTCAACGGACGTGCTCGCGAGCTCGCTATCGAGCCCAGCGCGCTACTGCTCGACGTGTTGCGGAACGACTTGCAACTGACCGGCTCGAAGCGCGGCTGCGACGATTCGTCCTGCGGCGCCTGCACCGTCCTGATTGACGGTGTTGCCATGATGTCGTGCACGCTGCTCGCCGCCAGTTGTGAAGGGCAGGAAATCACGACGGTCGAAGGAGTCAGCGAGCACGGCGCTCTGGCGGCGATCCAGAAGGCTTATGGCGATTGGGGCGGGGCGCAATGCGGCTTTTGCACGCCGGGCTTCATGATGACGGTGAAGTCGTTGCTGGCGGAGAATCCGAATCCCTCCGACGCTGACGTCCGCGCCGCGCTCAGCAGCAATCTGTGCCGATGCACAGGCTACAGCCAGATGTACGAGGCCATCCGGTCAGCAATTGCAGCAGAGCAAGAGACTTCAACCGAAAATGAAAAAGCCGCCGCGTCTCGGCGTTGAACAAGGTGAACTTTGACTAAGTTCTTCAATGATCAAGGTGGACTGGACAAACTCAGAGCCCGAGTAGAACTGGCAAAGTCGAAAATGCCGCCGGATGTCAACAATGCGCATGAGCACAGCTCAAAACATCGCGCCGAAGTTCTTGCGAGTGAAATCTGTGGATGTTTCTATTGCGAGAAGACGTTTAGAGCCGAAGAGATCGTGGATTGGATCGACGATGGTCAAACGGCTTTGTGCCCAAAGTGCGGAATTGACTCCGTCATTGGGTCGGCTTCAGGTTTTCCGATAAACAAGGAGTTCCTGCACCAAATGTGCGAACACTGGTTTTAAAGCAGTGTAGACGGCGAACAAATGGACAATTTTTCTATTATCGGCAAGCCTACCGCGATGATCGACGCGGCTGAGAAGACCACCGGCGCCGGCAAGTACACCGACGACCTTAGCCTCCCCGGAATGCTCGTCGGTAAGATTCTGCATTCCACTTACCCGCACGCGCGCATCAAGCGCATCGACACGAGCCGCGCCGAAAAATGCGACGGCGTGGTCGCGGTCGTCGTCGGCAAGGACGCTCCCAATCCTTACGGGATCCTCCCCGTTGGCCACGACGAATACGCGCTGGCTCTCGACAAAGTGCGCTACGTCGGCGACAACGTAGCCTGCGTGGTTGCCGTCTCGGAAGCCATTGCCGAGAAGGCTCTCGAACTGATCGACGTCGAGTACGAAGTGCTTCCCGCCTACTTCGATCCCGAAGAATCGATGAAGGCCCAGTCGGATCTTATTCACGACTCCAAGCCGCACAACCTGGAAAAGGACTATCACCACGTCTTCGGCGATCCCGGCCAGGGTTTTGCCGAGGCGGATCAAATCGCCGAGGCGCGCTTCATCGCAAATGAAGTCACCCACGCCGCCATGGAACCGCATTCCACGCTGGCATCGTTCGAAATCGATCCCCACACCGGCAAGCCCGGACGCCTGACCGTGTGGTCGTCGACGCAGGTTCCGTACTACCTGCAGCACAAGCTTTCGCTCGTGCTCGAGATGCCGATGGCGCAGATTCGCGTGATCAAGCCTCTGGTCGGCGGAGGCTTCGGTGGCAAGAGTGAAGTCATTCCACTGGAAATCATCGCCGCCATCGCCGCGCGCAAGGCTCGAGCACCGGTCAAGATCACCTACACGCGCGAAGAGGTCTTCTGGGCGCATCGCGGGCGGCCCCGCACCATCATCGATCTGAAGACTGGCGTGAAGCGCGATGGCCGCATCACCGCCGTAAAAGCGCGCGTGGTGCAGGACGGCGGCGCTTACTGTTCCTACGGCGTCGTCACTATTCTTTATTCCGGCGCGCTGCTGGGCGCGCTCTACGACATCCCCAACATTCAATACGACGGATACCGCGTACTCACCAACAAGCCCGCGTGCGGAGCCATGCGCGGCCATGGCACCGTGAACGTGCGCTTCGCTTTCGAATCGCAACTGGACGAACTGGCCGCGAAAATTGGAATGGACCCGGCCGAGATTCGCCAACATAATTTGCTGCAGCCCCCCTGCATCACCGTGAATGCTCTGCGCGTGCAAAGTTACGGACTGCCCGAGTGCATCGAGAAAACGGTCGCCCGCTCGGGCTGGAAGCAGCGCAAAGGCAAGCTGGCGAAGGGCCGCGGGTTGGGCATCGCCTGCAGCCACTATGTGAGCGGTGCGGCCAATTCGATTATTCGCTCCGACATGCCGCACTCGACGGTGAACATTAAGATCGATCGCGATGGCGGCGTGGTGGTCTACACCGGCGCCTCAGAGATCGGCCAGGGATCGGACACCATGACCGCGCAGATCGCCGCCGAAGTGCTGGGATGTTCGCTGCCTCGCGTGCGAGTCATTGCCGCCGACACTGACCTCACGCCAATCGACATCGGCTCGTATTCAAGCCGCGTCACGTTCATGGCAGGAAACGCAACCCTGCGCGCCGCCACAGAAGTGAAAAAGTTAATCGCTGCCGCCGCCGCCAAAAAAATGAATTGCGCGCCGGGCGACTTGGTGTTCAGCAACGACGCAGTCGCAAAGAAAATTGCAAATATGGGGACGGCTCTTGTGGGGACGGCCGCCCTCGGCCGTCCAGCCGAGCAAAGCTCGGCCGCCTCCGTCTCCGGCCACGTGGAAGGCCAAATCCTCCGAGGCTCACTGCAGCAGAAGCGCAAAGAAGAAGGCCCGAAAGATTCCCTAACCTTCGAAGAGGCGGTCGTCGCCGCCATTGACTTTCACGGAGCGCTCACCGGCACCGGCTCTTACGCACCTCCGCCCGAAGCCCGCGGCGGCAAGCACAAAGGCGCAGGCGTTGGGCCGTCGCCCGCCTATTCCTACTCCGCGCAAGTGGCCGAAGTCAGCGTCGACGAAGAAACCGGCGAAGTCACGGTCCACAAAGTCTGGGCCGCGCACGATTGCGGACGCGCTCTGAATCCCGTTTCCGTTGAAGGCCAGATTATCGGTTCAGTCTGGATGGGCATGGGGCAGGCGCTCACCGAGGAAATGGTCTGGAAAGACGGCATGCTCATGAATCCCGGCCTGCTCGAATATCGCAGCCCGTCTTCGGTCGAGTCGCCTGAGATCGAGCCCATCATCGTGGAGAGCATCGACCCCGAAGGCCCGTTCGGCGCGAAGGAATGCAGTGAAGGATCGCTGGCCGCAACCATTCCCGCGATCGCAAATGCCATCTACGACGCGTTGGGCGTGCGCTTGCACGAGTCGCCCTTCACGCCCGAGAGAGTTCTCGCCGCATTGCGGGCCAAGAAGAATGCGAAGTCGTTGAACCTGACGGAGGGCGTTGATCCGACTTCGCCCGCACGCTTCCGCGAACACGGCGGCTCCCTCTGCTTCAACGGCAAAAGGCCCGGAGCGGCACGCGCTCGATCCCTCGCGACGACCGCAGCCGTCGGTGGCAGGGAGCGCGGATTGAGCCTTACGGAATTCAAGCTGCTGCGGCCCGCGCTCTCTCGATGAAGCAATTCACTTTCATGAGCGAGCATGCTGGCAAGATGCGCGTGCTCGCGGGCGGCACTGATCTCATTCCCTCCATGCGGCAAAAGCTTTTCGAGCCGGAGTACGTTCTCGATCTCCGCGGAGTTTCGACCGATGCGCGGCATCCGTCCTCACCCCGATGGCGGCGTCGAAATCGGGGCGCTGACCACGCTTCGTGCTGTCGAGCGCTCCGAATTCTTGCGGCAGCATTATCCTGTGCTGACCGAAGCTGCCGCAACCGTCGCCTCGCCCATCCTGCGCAACATGGGCACGCTTGGCGGCAACATCTGCCTCGACACGCGCTGCCTCTGGTACAACCAGTCGCTCACCTGGCGCAAGGGCTGCGGATTCTGCATCAAGAAAGACGGCGACCTCTGCCACGTCGCTCCCGGTGGAACCAAGTGCTGGGCGGTGTTCTCCGGAGACACGCCTCCAGCATTGCTCTGCCTGAACGCAGAAATCGAAATTGCCAGCGCTGCCGGAACGCGTCGCATCCCACTGCGCGATTTCTATACCGGCCTCGGCGACGACTATCGCAAGCTCCAGCCGAACGAATTAGTCACGCGTATTTTCCTCCCGGCCGAGGCGGCCGATTACCGCGGCGATCTACCGCAAGCTGCGAGTTCGAGGATCGATCGATTACCCTCTCGCCGGAGTCGCGGTCGTGATGAAACGGACCTCGAACGGCAACGGTTTCGGCCACGTCGCCGACGCGCGCATCGGCATCACCGCCGTGAATCCCGCGCCGCTGCTGGTGAAAGGTGCGAGCGAGTTGCTGAACGGCAAACTCTTAGACGAGTCCCTGGCCGAGGCCGCCGGAGACCTCGCGGCGAAAACGGCTAAGCCTCTGACCACTTCCGCGCTGACGCCGGAGTATCGTCGCGAAATGATTCGCGTCTTCACGAAGCGGGCGGTGCTGGCCGCTGCGGCCAACTGATCCCTCTGTTATGCTTCTCCCGACCGCATACCATACCGCGCAATGATCACCGACTGCCACATCCACATCCAGCCGATGGAGATGTTCAAGCCCCACGCGCTGGAACTCATGAAAAAGAAGCGGCCGAATTTCGATCAGATCGTCGAGTTCTGCCGCTCCCCGAAAGTCATTTCTCAAATTTCTCGACGCGAGCGGCATTGACCGCGCCATGCTGATCAACTACGTAGCGCCGGAAGTGATCGGCTTTACCAACGGCGTGAACCAGTTCGTCGCCGACTATGTGAAGGAAAATCCGGCGCGCCTGCTTTCCTGCGGCAGCCTGCATCCGCGGCACACTACCAATGTCCTCGCCGATGTGGAGCAGATCCTGCGGCTCGGCATTCAGATGATCAAGATTCACCCGCCGCACCAGTTGCTGTTTCCCAACGACTATCTGAACGGCGTAAAGGAACTGGAAATCATTTACCGCGCCGCGGAAGCCAATGGCGTGCCCGTCATGTTTCATACCGGTACATCGATTTTCCCCGGCGCGCGCAACAAGTACGGCGATCCGATCTACGTCGACGACGTGGCCGTCGATTTCCCCAAGCTGAAAATTCTGCTCGCGCACGGCGGCCGCCCGCTCTGGATGCAGACCGCCTTTTTTCTCGTGCGCCGCCATCCCAATGTCTATCTCGACATCAGTGGCATCCCGCCCAAAACGCTGCTGAAGTATTTTCCCCGCCTGGAAGAGATTGCGCACAAGACATTATTTGGCACCGATTGGCCTGGCCCGGGTGTGCCCGACATCAAGAAAAATCTCGACGAATTCCGCGCGTTTACCGCTTAGCCAGGCCATGCAGCACCAGATCCTCACTAAAACTGCACTGACCCTATGGCCCGCCTGATTCTTCAACCTTCCTTTCTGGGCGAATGGCTGCAGACCAAGCGTCTGGAAGCCTGTTTTTGCACTTTCCGCGCATTGAATTCGCGATAGGCCGGTTGGAAACTTGGCCGCTTTCAGGTATAAAAAAAGGTTGCACTCCCGCGCTCCGCTCGCGTGGTCCGCAACGCTAAGTCGGGCGATCGGAGCGAGAATCCAATGTCCAGCGTGACCACAAACAATCCTCCCAAAGGACTTGAGGGCGTCGTCGCCACCACTTCCAAAATTTGTTTCATCGACGGAGATCGCGGCGTCCTCGCCTATCGCGGCATCGATATCCACGAACTCGCGCACCAGTCGAATTTTGAGGAAACCTGCTATCTGCTGTGGTTCGGCAAATTGCCCACTCGCCTCGAACTTCGCCAGTTCCACGATCGGCTCGCCGAAGAGCGCAAACTCGACGCATCCATCATCTCTCTGCTGCAGAGTGCGCCCCGCCATGCTCTTCCTATGGATGTGTTGCGCACAGCGGTCTCGGCACTATCGTTCTACGATCCGCAGGAAAAGAACAATGACCATGCGGCCAATGTCGACAAAGCGATTCGCATCACTTCGCAAATCGCTATGATTATTGCCGCCTATGACCGCATCCGCAAGGGACACCCTGTAGTCGAACCCGACCGCACACTTTCCCATGCGGCCAATTTCCTGCTCATGCTCAATGGCAAGCGTCCTTCGACGACTGCCGAACGCGCGCTTGACATCGCGCTCATCCTGCACGCCGATCACGAACTCAACGCTTCCACCTTCGCTGCGCGGGTTACCGCCGCAACTCTTTCAGATATGCATTCCGCCATCACCTCCGCGATCGGCGCGCTGAAAGGCCCGCTACACGGAGGAGCCAACGAAGCCGTTTTTCATATTCTTGAAGCGATCGATTCCTCTGGCGCCGATCCCGTCGAATACATTAAGGGCATGCTGGCGCAAAAGAAAAAAATTCCCGGCTTCGGCCATCGCGTCTACCACACGGAAGACCCGCGTGCAACTCACCTGCGCGCCATGTCCCGCGACCTGGGTAATTCCAGCGGCCAGGGAAAATGGTTTGAAACTTCGCACAAGATCGAAGCGTTTGTGAAGGCGGACAAGAAACTCAATGCCAACGTGGATTTTTATTCTGCCTCCACGTATCACACCTTGGGAATCGACGTCGATCTCTTCACCCCCATCTTCGCCATCTCCCGCGTCAGCGGCTGGGCCGCGCACGTCATCGAACAACTCGACGACAACCGTCTAATCCGCCCTCGCGCCGACTACCTGGGCCCCGACTATCCAAGCCCCTACATTCCGTTGGATCAGCGCTGAACCCGCTGTAGAGACGTTGCTTGCAACGTCTTTCTAGCGACATTCGAACGCTTACCGCAAGACGTAGCCAGCTACGTCTCTACGCAAGGTAGAATAGAATCGGTTTCTCTATGCACCGAATTTATCTCGACAATAACGCTACCACGCCTGTCTTGCCTGAAGTCTTCGAGTTCATGCGCCCCTACTTCGGCGAGCAGTTCGGTAACGCCTCGTCCATTCATCATCACGGGCAGCACACGCGCGCCGCAGTCGAGGACGCTCGCGAATCGGTAGCCGCCTTGCTCGGCTGCCACGCACCAGAAATTGTTTTCACCAGCGGTGGCACTGAGGCCGATAACCTCGCCATCGCCGGACTGGCGGGCGCCGGCGATCACGTAATCACCTCGAGTATCGAGCACCACGCCGTGCTGCTGGCCTGCAAGCATCTCGAAGAAGTCGGCGCGGAACTGACTGTTCTTCCTGTGGACGGCCGTAGCCTGGTCGATCCCGGCGACGTGCGCCGCGCTCTCCGCCCCAACACGAAACTGATCTCGATCATGATGGCGAACAATGAGACCGGAGTTCTGCAGCCCGTCGAAGAAATTGGACAAATTGCGGCCGCAGCTGGAATATGTTTTCACACCGACGCAGTACAGGCTGCTGGCAAAGTTGCGATCGACGTGAATCGCATCGGCTGCCAGGCGCTTTCCATATCGGGCCACAAGATTCATGCACCCCAGGGTGTCGGCGCACTTTTTGTGCGAAAGGGAACTCAGCTGCGCCCGCTTTTTCATGGCGGCCGCCACGAGCGTTCCCGCCGCGCCGGGACTGAAAACGTCCCCGGAATCGTGGGTCTGGGCAAAGCCGCTCAAATCGCGAAGCAAGCTCTGGACCGCGGCGACGACAAAAAAATGTCTGCCATGCGCGACCGCTTGCAGCGGGGAATCCTCGCTCAGGTCGAAGACGCGACGGTGAACGGTGAAGGTGCCACCCGCGTCCCCAATACTTCAAACATTCGTTTCGACTATATCGACGGCGAAGCGATGGTGATCGCCCTAGACCTGAAAGGAGTCGCAGTGTCGACCGGTGCCGCCTGTTCCTCGGGCGCAATCGAGCCTTCGCACGTGCTGGTCGCCATGGGCCTCCGACCCGATCAAGCGCGTGCCAGCATTCGCTTCAGCCTGGGGAAGCAGACTGTCGATGCCGATATCGATCTGGCCCTCGCGCTCGTGCCCGAAGTGGTTGCGCGACTGCGCGAACTCTCGCCGATGAGCCGCAAAACCTCTGTGAGCTCTTAAGCTTTTAGCCCTCGGCTTTTAGCTGTGTTCTTAGAGAGCGAGCCTTCAGCAGAAGAAGATCTGGTGCGACCTACACGGCAAAGGATATGCTTAAGCGATGACGCCGCGATTTAGAAGGCTAGTGGAAGCCGGACTCTGGTTCGCCGCCGGATTCATTACCCACGTTGTTCTGATCTATTTCCATAGTCATCCGTAAAAACGCAACGATTGCGCTAAAGAGCTAGAAGCTAGAAGCTAAGAGCCAGGAGCTAGAAGCTGAGCAACGAAACCATTGCGGTAGCTATGTCGGGCGGCGTCGATTCATCGACCGTGGCGGCCATGCTCCGCGCCGGGGGACACAACGTCATCGGCCTGACCATGCAACTCTGGAACCAGCGTCGCCTGGCCGGACGCGATGGCATGCCCGAGTCGGTGCAGGGCCGCTGCTGCTCTCTCGACGATGTCTACGACGCCCGCCGCGTCGCCCAGCAGATCGGCATCCCTTACTACGTGGTCAATCACGAAGAGCGTTTCGAGCGCGACGTGATTCGCCCCTTCGTCGAAGAGTACGTTTCCGGTCGCACGCCCATCCCCTGCAGCCTCTGCAACAATCATCTGAAGTTCGATCAACTGCTCATCGTAGCCCAGCAGATCGGCGCCACACGCGTCGCCACCGGCCACTATGCCCGCGTCGCCTTCGACCAGGGACGCGGCCGCTGGCTGCTCAAGCGCCCTGCCGATTCCAGCAAGGATCAGACGTATTTTCTTTTCGGCCTCACGCAGGAACAACTGAGCCGCACTCTCTTTCCGCTCGGCGATATGACTAAGCCCCAGGTTCGCGAACTTGCCCGCCACCACGGCCTCGCGCTCGCCGAGAAGCCCGACTCGCAGGAAATTTGCTTCGTTCCCGGCGGCGACTACAAGCGTTTCATCGACGCCTATCTCGCCGAGCAGGGTGAAGCCTTGCCCGACACTGCGGGCGATCTCGTCGCCACCAACGGCGAAGTGATCGGCGAGCACACCGGCATTCACAACTTCACCGTAGGCCAGCGCAAGGGCCTCGGCATTGTTACCGGCTCACCGCTCTATGTCATCCAGATCAGCGGCGCCGATAAGCAAGTGATCGTCGGCGGGGAGGAGCATCTTTACTCGCGCTCCCTGCGCGCCCGCCGCGTGAACCTCATCTCCGTCGACGATCTTCGCGAGCCCATGCGCGTCGCCGTAAAGATTCGCCACCGCCATGAGCCCGCCCCCGCTACCATTGAGCGCACCACCGCCGGCGAAATCCTCGTAACCTTCGACCAGCCTCAGCGCGCCATCACCCCAGGCCAAGCGGCAGTCTTCTACGACGGAGACGAGGTAGTCGGCGGCGGCTGGATCTCCTAAGTTCCGCTCCAAAAGCCCGGAGAGGTATTCCTTCGTGAACCTTTGCCCTTCGTGGTTCTTGCCTCGGTGTTTCGGTGCGGAAAATATCTCTCTGATATATATTCCAAGTATATACTACTGGCGGGGGATCCAAATGCCCAAAACCGACATCGCCAAGCTCTTCCAAAACGGCCGCAGCCAGGCGGTACGCCTGCCGAAGGAGTTTCGTTTTGAAGGAGACCGGGTCCGCATTCGGAAAGTAGCGCAGGGCGTGCTCCTCGAACCCCTCGTCCCCGATACTGCGCATTGGTTTAAGGAACTGGACAAGTTTAATTCTCAGCCATTTCCGCCGCGCAGCCGTCGTCAGCCGGTCACGCCCAAGCGAAAGATTTTCTAGTGGACTATCTGCTGGATACGAACGCCTGCATCGCCCTCCTTAACGGCCACCCCGCGGCCGTTCGTGCCCGGTTGCAAAAAGCAGGCGCGGCGGCGGCGCACATTCTGGTGTCGTCCATTGCAGTTTTTGAGTTGTGGTACGGCGTAGCCAAGAGCGCTCGGCAGGAATTCAATCGGAACCGGCTCGAGGCCTTTCTGGCAGGACCCATTCTCGTCCTTCCATTCGAACCCGCGGACGCCCAGGTTGCAGGTTCCGTGCGTGCCGCGCTCGAAGCCGTCGGTAAGCCGATTGGAGCTTATGACGTGCTGATGGCGGGACAGGCACTGCGTCACCAGTTGACTTTGGTAACAGCTAACGTCTCGGAGTTTTCACGAGTCAAAGGTCTCAAGTGGCAGGATTGGGCCAAACCTAAGTAAACGAATCCTACCCGTCTTCGACCTTACGCCTATACGCGATGCCTCCAGTACGCGGGCCTTCGCTTGCTGTGAGCGACGGCAATAATCGTCACCAAGTCGGGATCGTTGAGATAAATAACGGAGAAGGGAAAACGCTCGAGAACGAGCCGGCGCGTTCCGTGCAGATATTTCGGCCAGCGCTGTGGTTCCTTCGAAATCGTTTCTAACGCGTCGTAGACATCGGAAAGAAACCCGAGGCTTGCGTCGCGACTTCGGGCTAAATACCAATCGTCAACTGCTTCTAATTCCGACCACGCTTCGGGATGAAGCCGGTACGCTTTAGGATTTGGCATCACGCTGGCGAGTTCTCAGGCGACGCAGCACCTGTTCCCCCGGGATCGTTTTCGCCTTCCCGAAACGAATATCGTCGACCCGGCGCCTGATCTCTTCGTCCCAGGCGGCTTCCGCGCCTCCCTCGGGAACTTCCTGATCAAGGCTCGCAATAAGACGATTGATCAGCACCCCGCGCTCTTCAGTTGAAAGTGTAAGCGCCTTCTCCAGCAGTTCGGATACTTGAGGCGTGATCTCTCCCATGATGACCTCCAAAGTTCCACCAGTTTACACCCATCTATCCACAAGGGTTCCCGTTCGGTCACGGCGGAAAAAAGGCCTAAAATCTGCTTCAAGGTGCTCCTTGCCTTTAGCCCGTGTCCGCCTTTACTTTCAATGACTTAACCCGGTGTTAATATACTTGCAACACAAGGTTAAGGAGTTGAGAATTGAGAGGCCGTGACAGGGTAATTTGCAGATTCTGTACTTTATGCGGTTGTTCCTGCAGTATCCAAAGAGGGTCTCTTCGAACGTACCGCTGAGTGGTGTTTGGGTCAGGAAGTGGAATATGGCACCGGAACGAAGCCACGACCGCAAAACGATAGTTACGGCAGCTTCCGTATCTAGTTCCATCATGCCCAGAGTAATAAACGCAGACTGGCCCGTACAACTGGAATACCGCATCTTTGGGGACGTTAACGCGCTCCTCTTTTTCTCCGTGAGGGGCCTCTGGTTCAGTTTGGGGACCGGCGAAAGCGGTCGTAACGCTGTGGGTTTTGATGAGGCTAATGGTCCCTGCACCTTGCTTGATGTTGACGACCACCTCCTCTCCGCTTCTAACGGGAAACGCCTTCATCTCTGTGGCGACCTCTGGTTTACAGGTCGCCCCGTCAATGGTTGGCGGATCGTCAAAAAACGGTTCGCCAACTTTGATATGGGACGTTTAAGTCTGGATGTGTAGGTAATTCCCATCCATGTCCTCAGTATTTGATATAGCCACCTTATGGCCATGGCAGTCGTCGGTATCGCGCAAGACAACTTCTGACGCTTTCCGGCCGTATATCCGTGCCTTGGTCCCTGAGAGTCTTAGAAAGTTTTCTCAGTCCCTGTGGAATAATCGCCTTGCGCAACATTGGGGCTGTTCGGTTCTTTGCACCGGGACATGATGTTTGCTCCTCAGTCAGTTCAGCGCCGAGAGTAGTCGGGTTGTTTGTCAACGACACATAGGCGCAAAATGTGACATTGAGAGCTGGGGATTTTCCGTAATTAACCGCCCAAATGTCCCAAGACAGAGGAGGTACATTCTTTTTGGATTGCCAGTCTCTGTCAAAGACTACTTCTTGCGGTTTCGGCCAGTATGTAAGGCCTTTGGTCCCTAATGAATTGAGTTCGCATCAGGTACGTTTGGCAGCCAGTCAGCCCTGCATAAATAGCGACGACGGTGAGCGGCTATTGACAAACGGTGCGTCTACAATCCACTTCTCTCCGATTCGCGTGGTTTTATCCTCTACGTCGGTGTTGTGTTCCTGGAAACGATAAATGCCCTTTGTACGGTCGTTAGCGATTTCTGCCTAACATCGAGCAACTCATACGTAACGACAGTGTAAATTCCTACGAACAACAACGTCAGTACTTGAATGATGATCTTAAATATTTCCTCTCCTCGTTTCTGTGTATCATCTCGTGTCTTAGCTGTTTTTACGGATTCTGGAATCTGAAGCTCGGCCCTAATGACTGGCTCGGAATCGTTGCGATTTTTGTGGGCCTCGGCGCTTTCATTTATGTCTCTTTCCTGCTCATTGAGCGCTTCATGAATCCTGGTTAAATCATCGTGAATAGACTTCGCGAAAGTGGCAATCAGCTGGAGCATAATCAGCTGTATGAAGGAACCTGAATACATCAGAAGGGCCGGAAGCGCTGGAGAACTTTGAACGGGGAATGAAGGCTATCTTCCAAGTCTCCAAGGCCGACATTGTAGCGCCGAAAAAGAAAAACGCGAAGCAGCCAAAAGCTACTTCGCGCAAGGAGAAAAACTCCGACAAGGACTAGAAGGGGACTTGTTCCGTTTCCCCCGTCCCTGTCGTTTCGTGGCGCGGCGATTCGTTCTTGCCCGTGAGTTCGTTGTAGCTGAGATGGCGGAACGGGCCGACTTGAGACATTGCCAAGGCGAAGCGATCCGCGTCAGTGAGTTTATTGCCGTCCCCATCTTTGCGATTGTTGTAACGAAATGCTTGTTCGTCCACGTAGCGAAACAAATGAAACGGCTCTACAGCAACGTAGGTTCCCATCAAGCCTCTCTTGAGAAGGCTCCAGAAGTTTTCGATTCCGTTCGTATGGACGCGACCGCGAACGTATTCCTCCGAGTGATTCACCATCTCATGCACGAAGCGCTGGCTGAGTTTGTCGTAGCCGACCGCGTTATCGGTATACAGCGTGGAGCCGTACTTGACGTGTTTCAGAATCTGGCTCTGAAGAGTCTCGCGCTTCACGTCAGGAACGACCGTGGCGCGAACCTGCCGGAGTTTACGATCCAAGATTCCTTGGACAATCGTCTTGCCGAAGTTGCCGCCCTTCTGCTCGTAGCGGAGTCTGCGATCCTTGTGCATGTTTCGGATGCGTCCACCGACCCAAGTTTCATCGGATTCGACTTCGCGCTCTGTGTTCTGCGATCCACCGCCAAGCTTTGTATCGTGATGCTTCACATGCAAGGCATGTCGGAGACGCTGGAGCATGAACCATGCAGATTTTTGCGTAATGCCAAGATCACGGGCAACCTCATAACTGGATGACGCCGTTCTTGCAGTTAACCAGCATCCAGAATGCCGTCATCCACTTGTCCAGACCAAGAGGCGAATCCTCAAACACCGACCCGACCTTGACCGTGAACTGCTTCTTGCAAGGGTTGCAATACCAGATTCGCCGCGTCTTGATGAACGAATGCTTGTCCGAATTGCACCGAGGGCAATGCACTTTGCCATCCGGCCAACGCAATTTCACCGCGAAGTCGAAGGCCCGATCCGGGTCGGAAAAGTAAACAATCGCTTCTTGGAGTGTTTTCGGCGGCTTCATGCAAGCTACTCTAGCAAAAGAGCGATTGTGTGTCAAGTAATTTATTGCCCTTAACCCCATATAATCCTCCACATCACCACTAAACCCCAATTTTGCACCGTTCATTGGGATATGGATGCGCCATTCCTCATGCCTGCAATAGGATAGCCACAGTTAACACCCAAGGGAAAAGTGTAGGAACCGGGTCGGTATGCCCCGGAAAATTCCCGGGAGCCACAAGCTGTGGGCGAGGTCTCAGGTTCCTCCGAGGCGCTCAGACCGAATCGATTTGCAAGCGAAAGGGATTGCACTGATCGAAGGAGATTAGTCGCATTCCAAAGCATAAAGCCACAGCAAGTTTTGGCTAAAGCTAGAAGTCAGGAGCTCATTGCACCATGCGCAAGCCGATCAAGTACGTTGAAAAAGCAGTAGTCATCGCCGCCAAGGGCACATGGGCGGTATTCGAGCGCTTGAATCGTGTCAAGCCGAATCCGTCGCCCACGCCAAAGTGGTCCGAAAAGCCGCTGCTCAAGTCGTACGAGAAATCCAAGCCCCCGCTGGGCTGGCCTCGCACGACCGATTCGCTATGCCCGAAGTGTGTGCCGGAAATCCGGCAGCAGATTCTCGACGGGCACCTGCCGCATGAAGTGCTGATGAACGAGAAGGTCGGCGAGATAAAGGCGCAGATCGTCGAACGCGACGGCAAAATCCTGATGGTGAAAGATTGCCCCGTCCACGGCCACTTCGAAGACGTCATGTCGATCGACACCGACTTTTCGAAGCATTTGGAAGATGTTTTCCCCGGACGCGACATTCTCGCCCACAACGACGAGAAGCTCCATCACCATGGCTCCTCGACCGTGAAATACGGCCGCGGTTCCGTGCTCACCATCGACCTTACCAATCGTTGCAACATGATGTGCGATCCCTGCTTCATGGACGCCAACCAAGTGGGCTTCGTTCACGAGCTGACTTGGGACGAAATCAAGACCATGCTCGACAACGCCATCACCATCAAGCCGCGCCGGCAGATGAGCGTGCAGTTCTCCGGTGGCGAGCCGACTCTGTCGCCTTACTTCCTCGATGCAGTTCGCTACGCCCGCAAGGTCGGATACAACTCCGTGCAGGCCGCCACCAACGGCATTGAGTTCGCCAAGAGTTTCGAATTTTGCCAGCAGGCAGTCGAAGCCGGCATGCGCTACGCCTACCTGCAATTTGACGGCATCGGCAACGCGGCCAACGCGCATCGCCTGGTCGGCAACCTGTTCGACGTGAAGTTGAAAGCTATCGAAAATCTGCACAAGGCCGGCGTGGAAATCGTTCCTGTCGTTACCATCGTTAACGGCATTAACAACGAGCAGGTCGGACGCATCATCAAGTTCGCTCTCGACAATCCCAGAACGATCAGCTTCCTCAGCTTCCAGCCGGTCAGCTTCACCGGCCGCGACGAGGCTGTCACGGACGACCGTCGCGCCGCGCAGCGCTATACGCTTTCTCACCTGGCGCACGACGTTAAAAATCAAACCGGCCTCGGCGAGCCCTCGCGCGACTGGTTCCCCATCAGCTTCATGGGGACTTTCAGCGACTGGGCCGACCTGATGCACGTCAACGATGTTAAGAACGATTGGGGTCAACTCAGCTGCGGCTGCCATCCCAATTGCGGCACCGGCATGGCCGTGATGATCGATAAAGAAACCAAGGAGGCTGTACCGGTCACCGCTTTCCTGCACGGCGATCAGCTGGCTAAGGACATTGCCAAGGTCAACGACGCCGCGCGCGGCAAGTTCCTGACCGTGGTTGGAATGGCTCTGTGCCTGATGAAGAACTACGACCCCTTCCAGTCGCCGACGCACTTCAAGCTCATGGACCTGTTGAAGAAGTTCGACAAGAACTTCAATGCCACGGGAAAGAACTACGGCAAGGTTGGTCCGGACCGCACTGTGGATGATGTCATGAAGCGCCGCCAGGATCGCTGGAACTTCCTGTTCATCGCAGGCATGTGGTTCCAGGATCTATTCAACTACGACTTCCGGCGCACTGAGCAGTGCATTATTCCTTATGCGACACAGGAAGGCGAAATTTCATTCTGCGCCTACAACACCGGCGTGGGATGGCGGAACATCATCGAAAAGATGCACATGACCGCGACCCTCACCAAGTGGTACGAGGAGCACGGGCGTCACGAGATTTTCGCGGGCGGCAAGAAAGTGAACATGGAAGACGCCACTCACTCTCTGTTGCTGCGCGACGATCTGGTCACCACCGAACTGCAGCACGACCTCGACAGCAAAGGCATCGCCAAAAACGCGCGCGAAGAAAAAGTTCGTGCACGCGACGCCAAGCAAAAGGCCGCTGCCTCAGCCGACGAAGCCCGCGGGCCGCAGAAGAACGACGAAGCCTACAACGCCCGCATGGCCTCTCTCTATCGCGAAGTTGTGCTGAAAGAGAAGCCGGTGGTCGCCGAAAACGGATTCATTCCGCTAGGAGCGCTCTCCAAGCCCAACGGCAACGGAGCCCACGCCCCGAAGCCGGAAGTTGCCGAGCCAGTAGCCGGAGACTAAGACTCCTAGCCACGAGCTCCTAGCTAAAACAAGGGCCGCCGAAAGGCGGCCCAAAGTTTTTTCGGGATGCTCAGGGTGCCCCATCCTTCTTTCGCGTAGTTTGCGAAAGAGGGTGGGGATTTTGACTTCCGCCACACGATGACCGAAATCTCCTCCGTAGAGTCGCCTCTACCCTATTGCTCACTGAGAGGGACCTACGAAAAGCCGTTGCGCGTCAGCGGCAATTCCCGCACGCGTTTACCCGTCGCCGCAAAAATCGCGTTGCACAACGCAGGAACGAACGGAGGCACTCCAGGCTCGCCCACACCTGCAGGCGGCGCCGTGCTTCCGACGATATGCACATCCACCTGGCGCGGTGCGTCATTCATTCTGGTGATCTGGTAGTCATAAAAATTCGACTGGTCGATGGCGCCATTGGTTGCGGTAATCTCGCCCGTGCGCGCGATGCTGGCACCGAAGACAGCCGCGCCCTCGAACTGCTGCCGCACCATCTCAGGATTTGCCACAATGCCAGCGTCCACTGCGGTGTAAACATGCGGGATGCGGACCGCCCCCTGGTCGTCAACTTCCACCTGAACGACGGAAGCCACATAGGTGAAGAAACTTCGATGGACAGCAATGCCCATGCCAGCTCCCTTGCCGGATTTCGTTTTGCCCCAGTTGGCTTTCTCGGCGGCCAGTTCGACGACTCTGCGCAGCCGCGCGGTGTCGTAAGGATATTTTTCGCCAACTCCGGCAGGACTTTGCGGGCCCACATCGAGAACACGGCCGTTCCCGATTAAAGCCAGCACATAATCGTAGGGATCGCGGTTGGCGGCATAAGCGAGCTCATTGGCAAAGGACTGCACCGCGAACGCGTGATATATATTCGCCACGGACCGCAGCCACCCGATGCGCACATGCGCCGTCGCTTGCCCATTTTCGCTGCGGAAGTTTGGAACATCGAACGGCACCACGTTCCATCCCATCGACATTTCACCCGCGCCGCCGTAGACTTCACCTTCTTTAAAAGTCGACCCGATGGGCGGGAACACCGAGCGCTGCAGCCACGCCCTCGGTTTGCCGCCTTCGTCGAGCGCGGCCTTCAGATACATCGCCGCTACCGAGTGGTAGTAGTCGAACTTAATGTCGTCTTCCCGGCTCCAGATGACTTTCACCGGCTTACCCGTTTTCTTCGAGAGTACGGCTGCTTCAATGGCATAGTCGGGTTTCGACTTGCGTCCGAAGGCGCCGCCCAGAAACGTTACGTGGCAGGTGACGTTTTCTTTTTTCAGCCCGAGCGCTTTCGCGACTTCCTCCTGCACGCCTTGCGGATTCTGCGTGGGTGACCAGACTGTCACTTTCTCGCCTTGAACATCGGCGACAGCAACTGGGGGTTCCATGGAAGCGTGCGCGAGATGAGGCGCGAAATACTCGGCTTCGACAACTTTGCCGCCCTTCGCGAATTCCGCATCCGGATCGCCAATCGTGTGCACGACTTTTCCCGGCTGGCGCGCGGTTTGCTGCAATTCTTTTTTGTAGTCGGCGGAGTTATAAGACGCGTTGCCGCCATTATCCCAATCGATTTTGAGTTGCCTGCGCCCCTTGAATGCGGCGAACGTGTTGTCAGCGATGACCGCGACTCCGCCGAGTGGCTGAAATGCGTGCGGCGGCTTGAAAGGATCGATCGCGATTGTTTTCTTGACTCCGATCACTTTCAGAGTCGCAGCGTCGTCGACCGATTTCACTTTTCCTCCCAGCACCGGCGGGTGCGCGATGGCGGCGTAGAGCATGCCATCCACGCGAACGTCCATGCCAAACAGCGGCTTGCCCGAGCACACGTCCGTGACGTCATAGCCCGGCGCGGGCTTGCCGATATAGCGCCACTGCTGCGGGGTTTTGAGCGTCAACTCTTCTTTCTTCGGAACCGGCTGTTTCGAAGCCAGAGTCGCCAACTCTCCATAGCCAAGCTTGCGGCTGGAACTTTTGTCGGAAACTACATGCGCAGGGTCGGCCACGCATTGTGATTCTGGAATACCCCATTGCTGTGCCGCCGCGCGCACCAGCATCAAGCGGGCGGTTGCGCCGGCTTCGCGCAGCGTGTCAAAAAATTCGCGGACCGAGTGCGAGCCGTCCGTATCCTGCGAACCGTATTCGGCGTCGCCATCGGCCTGCAGCACGTGCACGCGGCTCCAGTCGGCGTCGAGTTCGTCGGCGAGAATCCGCGGCAAGCTGGTGCGGACGCCGTTTCCCATCTCCGAGCGGTGCGCCACGATGTAGACAGTGCCGTCGGTGTGAATGCCCACGAAGATGCTGGGATGAAACGCCGATGCGTCGACGGACGCTGGTGCGGCTGAGGTTGTTGCCCAAAGCGGCTCGGGAAGAACACGAGCGCACAGCACGAACGCGCCCGCTGAGAATACGCCTTGCAGAAAGCCGCGTCGGCTGACATTTTCGAGAGAGATCTTTTCTATGGCGATCATGCCGTCTCCTTCGCCGCCACTTTGATTGCGGAGCGGATGCGCTGATACGTGCCGCAGCGGCAAATGTTGCCCGACATGGCCGAGTCGATATCGTCGTCGGTAGGCTTGGCGTTCGACGACAGCAACGACACGGCCTGCATAATCTGCCCCGGCTGGCAGTAGCCGCATTGTGGCACGTTCACCTCAGCCCACGCGTTCTGCACGGCATGCGGGCCGTCGGTCGAGATCGCCTCGATGGTCGTGATCTCCAGACCGCCGACGGTGCCCATTTGTTTGGTACACGAGCGGATGGCCTTGCCGTTTTGCAGCACGGTACAAGCGCCGCACAGCGCCATACCGCAGCCGAATTTCGTTCCGGTGAGTCCGAGGATGTCACGCAGGTACCACAGCAGCGGCATTTCGGGATCGCCCTCGAAACTCTGCGCGCGTCCGTTCACTTTGAATTGAACCATGGGGACACTTCCTGGAAACAAGTTAGGAAATCTACCCGGCTATTGTACCGCTGGAGTGCGGGCCCCAAAAGAGCGCGCGAATGCTAGCAACACTTATCGGGGAAGAGAAATACATTGCGCGCGAGATCGGATTGCAACGTGGCCGAGTGATAGTAGCGAGTGAGAATTCCATCTTTCCGGATCAGCAAGTCTGGATTATCCTGGGCGAATTCTTCCCAGTCGACCGCAGCCGATCGCGCCATTCGCTCGCGGATCAGAAAGAAATAAGCGTGCGTAATGGTCTCATGGTAAAGCTGCGTCTTGCCGCGCGCGGCGGCGAAGCGCTTAAGCGCGCCGCAAAACCTTTCCAGCGCCTGCGGGACCGGATATTCCGAGAGATACGCGAAAGCCAGCTGCACATGGTCGGCATGATGAAACGAATTTTCTGGCACCAGGTCGGATTCAAAGCGAAGGATTAACGCTTTGGTGGAATCAGAATGTGGGGACAGCCGCCCCCGGCTGTCCGCCGAGCGTAGCTCGGCGATTTTTGCACTCTTTCGAAGACTTGCCATGAGTTTGATCTACTTTCCCCACGCGATTGCAAAAGCTGCGGCAGCGTAGATCACCAAATTGCCAATGCCATACATGCCATGAAGAAGGTGAAGCAGGATGGCCATGACAAACACGGCCACAAGCAGCCACGCCCCGCGGACCGCAGTTCCTGGAATAAGGAGAAGAATGGAACCGAGAATCTCCCCACCGCCCACGATGATTCGAACGAACCCAGGCATGTGTGTGCGGCTAAACTCATGAGCGGCGCCGGGCATGACGAACAGCACAGCCTCACTCAGCACGACGATGCCGAGCGCCCACTGCAGAACGGTCAAACCGATTTTCGATTTCACGAATCCCACGATGCCTCCTCCCTATTGCTTCTTGGCTGCGCTTTTTGGGCGCGGCGATTTCGCTTTGATCTCGGTCAGGCGATGGCTGGCGCTGGAATCAAGGTCCAGGCTGTAGAACTTCTTCAGTTCGCGTATGCGCTCGAGCGAAGCTGAGCTGAACGGAGTCTTTCCATCGAAGGCATGGAGCACAATGCCTTCCAGAAGGTCCCCCAGCGTCATGTCGTGGTACTCCGCAAACGCTTTCAGGACTTTAAGGATACGTTTCTCGATGCGCACGCCGGTTTGCACCCGTTCCACCAGCAGCTTGGACTCGTTTGTCATGTGTACCATGGTACCACGGTACCAGCTAGAAAAGCAAATGAATCGCGTGCCTCCACTGCTCGATGTTTCTCAATCCGGGCATTGTTTATAATCTCCCTTCATCGCAACCAAAAAGGAAACCATTTGGCACTCGACGAACAAATTTATAACCTGCGGCGCCAGAAGTTAAAGCAGATCGAGGCGCTCGGGCAGGCTACGTACCGCAGCAAGTACGAATTCACGCATAGCGTGGAGCAGATTCTAGCCACCTACAGCGCGAAGACCGGCGAAGAACTGGAGAGTGACCGCGTCAATGTGCGCGTCGCGGGACGCATCATGGCGATCCGCCTGATGGGTAAGGCCGGATTCGCCCACCTGCAGCAAGACGGCAAGAGGCTGCAGATTTATGTGAAGAAAGATGCCGTCGGCGACAAGGGCTTCGAGTTGTACAAATTACTCGACCTCGGCGACCACATCGGCGTCAGCGGGTATTTATTTCGCACCCGCACCGGCGAACTGAGCGTGCACGTGGAGGAAATCACCTTCCTGAGCAAAGACCTGCTGCCGCTGCCCGAGAAGTGGCACGGTTTGACCGACGTAGAATTGCGCTACCGGCAGCGCTACGTCGATTTGGTGATGAATCCCGAAGTGCGCGAAGTATTTTTGAAGCGCACGAAGATGGTGCAGTCGATGCGCCGCACCATGGACGCGCACGGCTTCACTGAAGTCGAAACGCCGATGATGCAACCCATAGCCGGCGGCGCTGTGGCGCGTCCCTTTGTCACGCACCACAACACGCTCGATATGGATCTGTTCTTGCGCATCGCGCCGGAACTCTATCTGAAACGTCTCGTAGTAGGCGGCCTGGATCGCGTATATGAAATCAATCGCAACTTCCGCAATGAAGGCTTGGGATGGCGCTGGAATCCCGAGTTCACCATGCTCGAGGCCTATCAGGCCTATACCGACTATCAAGGCATCATGAACCTCACGCAGGAGGTCATCACCGAAGCCGCGAAAGCAGTCAGCGGCGGAACGAAAACGAAATGGGGCGAACACGAAATCGATTGGGCCAACTGGACTCGCATGACAATGCGCGAGGCCATCATTCATTATTGGCCGCAGGCTGCCGGCGCGAAGCCGGAGATGAGCGACTTTGAAACCGCGGAAGGCGTTAAAAAATTAGTGGAGCGCTTCAACGCCGCGCATTCCCACATGGCATACGAACCCAACGCTCCGTTGGGCAAGACTATTGCTGCCCTGTTCGAGGCGGTAGTAGAAGAGCATCTCACCCAGCCGACAATCATCTATGAATTCCCGACCGCAGTCTCGCCGCTTTCCAAGCAGAAGCCGGATGAACCCGAGTGGACCGAACGCTTTGAAATCTTCGCCGGGCAGATGGAAATTTCGAACGGCTTCAGCGAACTCAACGATCCCGAGGACCAGCGGCGGCGATTTGAGGCGCAGCTGAAAGAACGCGAGCGCGGTGACGACGAAGCCCACCAGATGGATGAAGACTACATCCGCGCGCTTTCGTACGGCATGCCGCCTTCAGGAGGCGTGGGAATTGGCATTGATCGGGTGTGCATGCTGCTCACCGATTCCCACACCATTCGCGATGTGATTTTGTTTCCCTTGCTGCGCCCGGAGAAGAGTTCAATCACTGAGGACGCACAGGAAAAATAACGCTCCGGCTCGATTCGTCGTTGGCCGCTTGTTGTTAGTCGTTCGCCAACGACCAACAACGACCGACCAGCGACCAACTATCCCCGCCCCTTCTTCTTTATCTCAATATTCAACCGCCGGATTTTCTGGTTCAGCGTGGACAGCGGAACGTGGAAACGCTCGGCAGCCTCAGTCTGATTCCAGTTGCAGCGTTCCAGCATGTCGACAATAACTCGGCGCTCCACGTCCTCGACGATTTCGAACAGGGAAGCGTCGGAGGGAGGCTCGTGCAAAGACAGTGAGGATCCACGCCCCATCATGGAGTCAGGCAGCAGGTCCATGCTGATCTCCGGACCGGAAGAGAGCACCACCGCGCGTTCAATCACGTTTTCGAGTTCGCGGACGTTGCCCGGCCAGGAGTAGGCCATCAGCGGCCGCAGCGCCTCGGGAGTGATGCGCGGCGCCGCGCGGCCATTTTCTTCCGCGTACCTCTTCAGGAAAAATTCCACCAGTAGCGGAATATCTTCTTTGCGCTGTCGCAGCGGCGGAAGTTCGACGGTGATGACGTTCAGGCGGTAGAAAAGATCCTCGCGAAAGCGTCCTTCGCGCACCATCTGCCGCAAATCAATGTTGGTAGCCGCGATGATGCGCACGTCCACCTGGATTTCGGAAATGCCGCCGAGATGCATGAATCGCCGGTCTTGCAGCACACGCAGAATCTTGGCCTGCGTTTCCAGGCCCATCGTGGCGATTTCGTCGAGGAACAGCGTGCCCTTGTCTGCCACTTCGAACAAACCTTTTTTCGAAGCAATGGCACTGGTGAAGGCGCCCTTAAGATGACCGAAGAGCGTGGACTCCAAAAGATCGTTCGGCATGGACCCAGTGTTGACAGGCACGAAGGGCTTGTCCCGCCGCGGAGAATTCAGGTGGATCGCTTTCGCAATAACTTCTTTTCCGGTCCCACTTTCTCCCTGTAACAGCACAGTCGAACGGCTGTTGGCCACCTGCGCGACCAGGTCGAAAATCTTGAGCATGGGCTCGCTCTTGCCCACAATATTTTCAAAGTTGTAACGCTGTTTAAGAGCGCGCTTGAGTTGGACGTTTTCTTCTTCGGCGCGGCGCCAGCCCACCGCAGCACGCACATCCGCGAGAAGTTTTTCGTTGTCCCACGGTTTCTGCACAAAATTGGCTGCGCCTGACTGCATGGCGCGCACCGCATTTTCCACCGTGCCATAGGCGGTGATCATGATGACGGGCAGCCGCGAGTCGTGCGAACGAATCTCCGACAAAATCTCCATTCCGTCGCGCCCGGGCAACGTCAGATCGAGCAGCACCAGGTCGAACGGATGATCCGCCATCTGCGCCAGGCCATCTTCTCCGCTGTCAGCGGTCTCGACGGCGAAGCCCTCCATCTCCAGCAAAGTTTGCAGAGATTCGCGAATCTCGGCCTCGTCGTCGATGATGAGCACGGAACCTGTGGACGACGGGTTGCCGTTTAGCGCGCCGCTGCTGATGACTGCTGCTTCAGACATGAACTCCCTTCCTGCTTAGCGGAAAGTCGAGAGCAAAGGTCGTCCCCGATCCCGGATTGCTTTCTACGCGAATCTTTCCCGCATGCTCCTGAATAATGCCGTAGGTGACAGACAGTCCCAGGCCCGTGCCGCGCTTCTGGCCTTCTTTGGGAGCTGTCTTAGTGGTGAAGAACGGATCGTAAATCCGTTGAATATTTTCCGGAGCGATGCCGGAACCGGTGTCGCTGACGCGCACACTGACCATGTCACCATTGGTTGTAGCCACGTTCAGTTTGCCTCCGCCCGGCATAGCCTCTCTGGCGTTAAGAAATAGATTCAGGAAGACCTGCTGCAATCGACCGGGATTGCCCTGAATCGGCGAAATTCCCGCCGTCAAGTCGGGTTCCACCTGGATTTTGGCGATCTTGAACTGGTGTTCCAGAAGCGCCAGCGTGTCGGTAATCACTTTGTTGATGTCGACGTCGCCGAACTCAGTGCCGCTGGTGCGCGAGAAGTTCAGCAGGTTGTTGACGATTTCCGACGCGCGAAAAGTTTGCCGCGTGATCTTCTCCAGCAATCCTGATTTTTGCGGATCGCCCTGCAATTGTTTGGCGAGCATCTGCGTGTACGACGAAATCACCGCGAGCGGCGTATTCACTTCGTGCGCCACACCGGCCGCCAGCAGGCCGATTGACGAGAGCTTGTCCGCCTGGGAAAGCTGGCCCTCAAGTTCTACGCGCTCCGTAATGTCGTCCATAATGACGAGCCGACCGATTACCTGGAAGGTGCGCGTGACCAGCGGAGCGATGGCTACATTGACGGTGCGAGTCTCGCCTGCGGGCGTCTGCAACCGGAACTTATACAGGTTATTAATGCCGGAATTTTGACGTACGCGGTAGAACTCCTCCACAAACTCCGCTGGAAAGATGGCCCGCACGGGTTGGGTGAGCGTCTGCCAGCGGGGAAGCGCATACATCACTTCCATCTGCGAATTCCAGCTCTCAATGCGGTCTTCCATGTCGAGCGCCATGATGCCGACGTTGATGGACTCGACGATGTTTTCGTTGAAATCCTTCAGGCGTTCGTACTCCGCGACTTTCTGCTGCAGTGACGCATAGAGGCGTCCGTTCTGAATTGCGATGCCGAGATAACCGCCAAGCGTCTCCAGCAACTCCATGTCTTCGCTGGACAGGTAATCGCCCTTGGTAGTCTTCCCCAGGCCTAGCACGGCAACTGTCTTCTGCTGCGCACGGCAGGGAATGTAATAGTTGAGGTCAAGGCGGGCGATGGCATCTTGCGATCCAGCCGTCTCACGCGGCACCTGGTGTGTGTTCTCGAAGAACATGTGTCCTGCGGGTTCGGGGCGCGGCGCGCTTAGAAAAGTCAGATCCAGCTTTCCGATGGGATTCATCCCAATCGATTTCGAAATCACGAACTGCTCGGCTTCTTCATCCGCCCGCAGAAAAATCGCAATGCGGTCCACCGCCAACGTACGCGACAGCCGGTCCAGCACAGAGGAAAGCAGCGCATTCAAATCCGTCTCTGATCCCAGTTCGCGCCCGAATTCAATCAGGGTCCGCCGGTAATCGTAGACTGTGCGATAGAACGTCTGGTCGACGCGATCCTGAATCCACTTGCGCACCGGGTCAAACAGCAACGCGGTTACGACGATGGCGAGGATATACCCCACTGGTCCGCTGCCTGGTTGCCGCATGTGGACCAGCGTCGCCACTCCCGCAACCAGCGCGAAATACATTCCCACCACTGCCGCCGCAGCCAACGTATAAACCACGCCGCGCTTAAAGATTAGGTCGACGTCCATCAGACGGTAGCGGAAGATGGCGTAACCGAAAGTGAGCGGCAGCAATCCCAGCAGCAGGACCGACAGCTTCATCCACGGGCCGGGCAGCGAGCCCATCAGGTACGGGACAACGTAGAACAGCGTGTAAGGAACGATCGCCAGAATCGTTCCGCGCGTCACCCACTTCAGCTGTTGGCGCAGGATCGTGGTGCTCGCCAGACGGTAGCTATACCAAAGCACCGCGGCCGCGCAGAGGAACAGGATCGCGCCATAAGCCATCTCCTGGCGATCCATATCCCAGCGCAGGTAGCCGCTGGCCTGCGCCATGCGCAGAGCCAGAATGTGCCGGCACAAGAGTGCGGCAGCCGGTAGATACGCCAGAGCCAGAACCCACGGACGCTGCCGAACAAACTGCCGCTTTTCTGGAAACGTCAAAACGAAATGCAGGAACAGCGCCGGCTGCAAGACCCAGGCGACGATGTTGCTCCAGTAAATGACCCAATCGAAATCGTTCAGTTTCCCGGTGTACTTGAACGAATAAGCGATGAACGAGACCAGGCAAAAAACGTAGAAGTGCGTGGACCCGGGCGCGGTCCAGCGGCGCAGCAAAACGTAGATGCCGATGCCCAGATAAATCAGCGCAATCAAGCGCAATGAAATATTCAGCGAGCGATCGACCGGAGCCAGAATGACGCTCGAATCGAGCGGCACCGACTGGCGTATGAGCGAGTAAGTCGCCTTCGACCACACTCCCGTGCTGTAAAGCTGGCGCACCAATCCCGGAGTGCTTTTTATTTCCTGACCGTTCACCGAAACCAGTTGGTCGTCGCGCTTGATTCCGGCTTTTGCCCCCGGTCCGTTGGGATCGATGCGGTCGGCAACCAGCCGTCCGTTATGTTCGACCCACCACACACCGTCGTCGGGAACCGCCCACTCGCGTTCTTTTTGGAAATTAAAGCCGGCAAAAACTACTGCGGCCACGGTCAGTAGGAACAATAGAATGGCGACAAAGCGAGCTTGGCTTTCCCGATTCATGCGTTTCGGTACAGGCCCCGGACCCTTAGGTTGCGGTAGAGGCGAGGGAGAAACATCCCACTGATCCGGAGTTAGCAACTTCGCTGCCACGTCGATCCCCATTTTGGGACTGCTAAGTCCCGTAATTCGACCCAGTTCCAAAATTATAGAGGCATTTTCGAACACTGGCTATGTATTTGTGGAGGGCTCTGTGGGATTCCGTATTTACCGCCAGCGCCTGCAGCGGCGGTATTTAACCCGCTTTCGCGCTGTTCTTTTCCGTCTCTGGAGGTTCTTCATCCCACTCGAACGACAATGCGCGTGAGGTAGTTTCAATCGGCTCCAACTCCGGGATATCTTCGGCGACCGCAGCTCCCAGTTCCGCGAACTTACGAGCCGAAACCAGCACGCGGTTTTCTAGAGATCCGACCGCCTGGTTATAGGCTTCCACAGCGCGGTCTAAATTGGCGCCCACCGCCGTGATGTGCCCCGCCAACCTGCGCAGCCGCTCGTGAAGTTCCTTGCCCAGAGCGCTGATCTGTTGTGCATTGCGCGCCAGTTTTTCCTGGTTCCATCCGTAGGCGACAGCTTTCAACAAAGCAATAAGCGTCGTCGGTGATGCCGGAATCACGCGCTGCAGCACGCCTTGCTCAATGAGCCCGGGATCCTGTTCGAGCGCCGCGCTGAAGAAAGTTTCGCCCGGCAGAAACATCACTACAAATTCCGGCGTCGCCTCGAATTGCTCCCAGTAATTCTTCCCGCTCAGCGTTTTCATGTGGTCGCGAACCTGGCGCGCATGATTCGCCAGGCAAATTCGGCGTGCTTCTTCGTCGGTAGTCTCGAAAGCGTCGAGAAAGGCTTGCAGCGGGGTCTTGGCGTCGACCACTACATTTTTTCCACCGGGCAGCTTCACAACCAGGTCTGGACGCAGCCGGCCGCTCTCGCCCGTCACGGTTTCCTGTTCGGCGAAATCACAATAAGACAGCATCCCCGCAATTTCCACCACGCGGCGCAACTGGATTTCTCCCCACCGCCCCCGCACATTCGGAGTACGCAGGGCGCGTACCAGGTTCCCAGTCTCTGATTGCAATTCTTTCTGTGTAACGATCAGCGACTGAACCTGCGCCCTGAGGTCGCCATAGGCCTCGCCGCGCGCGATTTCCATCTGCTGAATCTGCGCGTCCACTTTGCTCAGCGATTCCCGAACCGGCGTCACCAGATCGGCAACCGCTTTCTGGCGAGCATCGAGATCGCCCTTGGCTTCGCTCTGAAAGCGCTTCAAAGTCTCCTGCGCGATCTGCAGGAATGAAGAATTGTTGCTTTTAAGCGCGTCTGCGGCGAGCGCTTTGAACGCATTTTGCAGGTCCGTTGCGGCCCGATCCCCTGCTTTCGTCAGCAATTCGATCTTCTCGTTGCTGGTCTTTCGTTCCGACTCCAGTGCCGATTCCAGGCGCGCGCGACTCTCCACCAAGCTTCGCTGCTCTTGCAAAAGCCGCGCCAAATCGGCCTTTGCAGACGCTAATTCCTTGTCCGTCAATGACAAACGAGCCTGCGTCGCCGCCGTCCGCGAACGCAGCGCCAGCCACGCAAGCACAACGCCAAACAACAGGCCAATGCCCCCACTGATCCCTAGTTCCATAGACCCCTGTAACTTCTCGACCTCAATACCAACCCCTAGCCTAGCACCAGCAACAAAGTTTGCGCCCGATTGAAGAACGTAGCCCCGGACGCATTCGTCCGGGGGCCGCAGCAAGTGATTTCGACTGTCGTCGAATGCGTCCGCGACTACGTTTGCGGAAACCCGCTTCAGGAGTTCGTGGATAGGCCAGAGCGATGGCAAGAACATCCAGATGGTTGTTGGCGTTCCTGATCGGCGTGGGCGCTGCCACTCTATCGCCCGCGACTAGGTTGCTGGCTTCTCCAGCGGCCACGCCGGCCGATCCGCCAGTTGGCAAAGCCTCCTCGAAGACAGCCGACATCCCCTTCGAAGCCTACGATTTTCAAGTCGAAGAACAGCTGTTGGCCCTGGCCAATCAATCACGACGCCAAGCCGGAGCGCCTCCCCTGACCATGGATGCAGGACTCTCACAAGCTGCTCGCATGCATGCGCAAGCCATGCTCGAAGCGCGGCGTCTCTCGCACCAGTTCGATGGCGAGCCCGCACTGGCGCAGCGCCTCGCGGCCACAACGAACCTCCAACTCGAGCAAGAGGGCGAGAACGTTGCGCTCGATTATGACGCCCAGCATGGGCATGAACATCTCATGCTGTCTGCGCCCCATCGCGCGAACTTGCTCAATCCCGCGTACAACGTGGTTGGGCTCGGCGTAGTACGCAATGGTGACCGCCTTTACATCGTGCAGGATTTCGGCTGCGCCCTCCCCAAATATTCTTCCGCGCAAGTAAAAGACCGTGTCGCCGCTGCTGTAAACCAATTGCGCCGCGGCGCGAACCGGGCCGGCTTGCAGCGTCGCGACTGGCTTGGTGCCGACGATGCTGCTTGTTCCATGGCGCACGCCGATCGACTGGGGACGGCGCCAATTCGCCGCGTCGCGGAAAGCTATAACGTTCTCACCTTCACCAGCCTTCATCCTGAGCTCTTACCGGCAGAAGCGGCACGCGTAGTCGCCGGCCGCAATCTGCGCAGTTATTCTGTCGGTGCTTGCTACGCGCGCAGCCATACCTATCCCACCGGCACCTACTGGATCGTTCTGGCGCTGGAATAATAGATTGCCGCGCCCCACAGCGGCTCGCCGCGCTGTCCAGACTCCAGCTTGCGCTATGCGCCAAAATCATCCCATGGAAATCCGGCTTCGTCCTGAAGTGGCGGCACTGATTCGTCAAGATGTGGAACGCGGTCCCTATCAAAACATCGACGAATTTGTTGAGCGTGCTGTAGCTTTACTCCACGAGCAGGAAGTTTGGTTGGCCGAGCATCGAGGCGCGATCGAGACCAAGATTGCGGAAGGCTATGCTGCCGCACAGCGAGGGGAATTGCTGGACGCTGAGGAAGTGCGTTCAAGACTGAACCGCGTGAAGCGAAGATTGTCCGGCGAAAAGCCGCGAGAATGACCCCATATCAGTTCACGCCCCAGGCGGCTGACGACCTTTCTGATATATGGAGTTTTATAGCTCGGGATAGTCTTGATGCCGCCGACCGTGTTGAAGCTGCGATTTTTCAAGCTTGCGAGCTGATTGCCGCCTCCCACTCGCGGGTAGCACCAGGAGAGACCTAACAGCATTACCTGTCCGCTTTTGGGTCATACAACCCTATTCGAATTATCTGGTCGTTTACGACCCAGACGCGAAGCCCGTCCAAATAATCCGAATTCTCCACGCCGCGCGAAATCTGCCATCTTTGCTTACGTAGCGCGTCGCAGCCGTTCGTTAATGCTTCGCAAAGAACTGTAAATGTTGTGGCTTTTTTCCCGCGGATGAGCCAAGCTAAAGCTGCGTCGCCAGCTTGGTCAGGTGCCCACTCTAGCCGATTGACGCACGGTTTGCGGCATTACCACCCCGGGGTTCCTACCAACTGGCTGTTCACTGTAAAGCCACATTTGAGTTTCGGAGAGTTTTGTAATGAAGCGAAGTGTCTCCCATTCCGCTGCCACGGCTCTGATCGCAGGATCGTTGCTGCTCGTTTATCCGCTGACGGCAAATGCGCAGCGGCACGGCGGAGCGAGTGCGGGAGGAGGCGGCATTTCCGCCATCACCCGCCCCAGCGGCGTTAAAGAAGAGGACACGCTTAAAGACTTTCACCAGGCCATGGCCGTGCAGGCCACCAGCCAGCAAACCGCGGAGTTTCAGGCGCTGGTCAAAAGTACGGCGGCTGCCCAGGCCGAACTGCAAATATTTTTACAGCAAGCTCAGAAGGGAAGTGTGGACCAGCCTCATCGCGAGGCAGTGGACAAATCTTTGGAAGCTGCACGCAACGCGACCCGGAAATTTGAAGCAGGATTTTCGCCGGCACAAAAGTCCGGGCTCAAGGAGATTGCGAAGCGGCTGTTGAAAGCCGACTCCGACCTGGAACAAGAACAGAAGAAGATGGACGACAGCCTGCAAGTCAAGGCGGCTGCCACTGATGTGTCCGCGCGTGTCGAGACTCTCAGCAAAGCTTTGACCGACTTCTCCAACCAGCAACTTGCTTTGGGAAGGGAAATGAGCATCACGCTCGCTAATGGCCAGGATCTGGCTTTCGCTCTCCCAGAGGTGAATCATCCGGTTAAAATCGCCGGTCGAATGATCGATGTTGGAGTGTCGGGAGCGCTGCAGCAAACCGCCACCCAAGCGGGCCAGCGCACATTCAAACTCGAACTGGCTGCCAATCTCACCGACCTGCAACAGAATATTACCGAGGTGCTTCGCGCCCAACTCAACGTTTTGGAGGGTTGCGGGGAACGCGTCGCCGTTCAGCGTGCCACGCTGATGCCCGCGGCTCCCACCGGCCTGCTGGTGTTGCAATTACATTTTGAGCGCTGGACCTGCGCGGGCAGTCTTGGTCAGCAGAGCGAGCTTGCTGAAGGCGACGGTAGTGTCGAGGTCAAGTTATCTGCGTCGGTGGCGAAGCCCAACGCGTTGAATGTAGTCGCCACCTTCGGCCGCATCAACGCCAGCGGCATGATGGCTGAAGCCCTCCGCTCCGGATCGCTGGGCGAGGACATGCGCACGACCATCGCGCGATCCATTCTTTCCGCGGCGCAATCCGCATCCGATTTCAATGTCGCCCTTCCGCCCGCCGTGCGGAATTCGGCCGTAATCCAGGGCGCCAGCTTCCAGGATGTCGGCGCCGGCAATTTGACCCTCGTACTCAGCGGTCAGGTTGAAATGTCGAACGAGCAAGCGGATTTGCTGGCGACTCAACTGAATCAAGCATTGTCAGCGCAAGGAACTGCACCGCGTTAGGCGACCACTATTCGGCAATGCGCGTTGGTTCAGAGTCGGCAGCCGTGATGGGCTTTCCGAGCTTTTGTCCGGTGTTTGAAACGAATGGTGTCGGGCAACGAAATCTCGCTTACTGCCGTTCTCGGGGCCAGCGCTTATTACTTCTTCGCTTGGATCATTGTGGCCCGCAAGCGGGTTGAACGAAGCTTGTTCCCTCAGTACGAGCCGCCCTCAGGCCTTTCTCCTGCCATGATTCGCTATACGTGGAAAGAACGTTTCGACGACCGCACTTTTTGGTCCAGTGTTTTGAGTTTGGTCTCAAAAAATCTTGCAACAATCGAAGCCGAGCAAGAGATCGCAGTACTCCGACCCGCGAAAAATGCGCAACATCCACCTTCGCTTCCGGTCGAGGAACGACTTCTACTGAAGCGGGTACTCGCCGGTAGCAAGAAAAAGGGTATGCCAGTCAGCATGCTCGACGAAAAAACCGCCGCGGTCGCGGGCGAGATGGCGGATGCGCTGCGCCAGGCCGCCGTGGGCACACTCTTTGTCGAAAATCGCAACTACGTGATCGCCGGAATCTTCTCTTCTTTGATCGCGCTCGGTCTGGTAGCACGGCCATGGGGAAAGGACGAATGGCTAGCTCTGATCCTTGGGCTTGGCGTAATGGCCCCCGGAGCCTTTTACTTGGTTTTCTTGGCTTTGCGCATTCGCGACGTTTATCTCGCGGCCCGCGAGAAATTGCAGCCCTCCGTGATCCGGCGAGGGGCCGTTTTGCTTGGGTTGGCTGTTCCTTCGGTTGCCGCCATTATTGTGGGCAGCGTGGTTCTAACGACAACGTTCGGTTGGCCGACAATCGCAGCCGCCGTTCTATTGACCGGCTTGACTCTGTGGTTTAGTCAGCATGTTAAAGCTCCGACTGCGGTTGGCAGGGCACGGCTCGATCAGATTGAAGGGTTTCGCCTGTTTCTGCAATCCGTAGAGCGCCTGCCCCTGGATCGTGCGGATTCCCCCAGCGATCACACGGGTGTCTACGAAAAATACCTGCCTTATGCGGTAGCTTTGGAAGTTGACCAGAGTTGGAGCGACAGATTGGTTGCGCTTTCCTCAACACTTCACAGGGGCGAACCTCTATCCGCCGCCCACTCTTTCTATCTCGGAATGTGGAACGGAAAACCCGTAGAGATGGTTTTCACACCGAGACCTCCCGGAAGCCGGGGTCTTTAAGCGAGGCCAGCAGTTTTGCGAAGAGCTGCGACGTTAGCGAGCAGCACCGCGGTTCTGTGCTAACCTTGCCCTGCCCCTTCGTCTAGCGCCTCCGCTCATGGGATCCACCGCCCAATCTCGTTTGCCTCAGGCTCAACCGAACCGCGTCCGCTTCGGCACTGCCGGCTGGTCTTACAAAGATTGGGAAGGCGTTTTTTATCCTTCAGGAATGCAGCATCGCAAGGTGCATCCCCTCGAATATCTGGCGCGCTTCTTCGATACCACCGAAATCAACACGTCGTTTTACGGACCGATCAAGGCCCAGCTCGCGAAAGTCTGGTGCCGCAAAGTCGCGGCCGTAAATCCCGACTTTCTCTTCACCGCCAAGCTCTACCGCGCCTTCACCCACTCGCCCAATGCCATGATGGAGCCCACCTCCGCCGCCAGCATTCGTCCTACCGACGACGACGAAGCCCGCACCCGCGAAGGTCTCGATGTCCTCGCCAGCGAAGGCCGCTTGGGCGCGTTGCTCATCCAGTTCCCGGTCTCGTTCAAAAATACTTCGCTGAATCGCGAATATCTCGACCGCCTGCTCCGCCAGTTCATCGAGTATCCCCGAGTCGTGGAAGTGCGCGATTCCAGTTGGAACAATGACGAAACCCTGGCCGCATTCACCCACAAGAACGTGGGCTTCTGCAACATCGATCAGCCAGTGCTCGGAAAATCGCTCGCTCCCACCGAGCATGTGACCGCTCCAATCGGCTACGTGCGCTTGCATGGACGCAACTACGACCAGTGGTTCGATTCCGACAACCGCAACGATCGTTACAACTATCTGTACAACGAAAGGGAACTGGCCGGCTGGAAAGACCGCATCCAAAACGTCGCCGAGAAGGCGCAGACCACCTATGTGATCACCAACAACCATTTCGAAAGCAAGGCCGGAGTCAATGCGCTGGAGTTAAAAGCCATGGTCACCGGCAAGCGAGTGGCAGCCCCGCCTACGCTGCTGCATAAATACCCCGAGTTGCGAAGATTCGCCGACCCCTCCGACGATTTTGGCGGCCCTGCCAACCCGCAATTGCCACTGCTCGCCTGAGCGAGTCACGCGTCTACGACGCAAACTCTCCGATCTGGTTCACCGCCGCTTGCCACCGAAAATTGCATCCTCTGGTCGGTTGCGATAAACTCCCCCGGTCTGTTGAGGAGGCCTCTATGGCGCAGAATTCCTCTAACCTCGTCCGGCGTGCTTCCACCTTAACCATCCTCTGGGGCGTCTCGCTGGTCTGCTTAGGCATGCTCGCGGTGGCGGCGCCGCTGTTTGCGGCGGTCGCTGTCACCTCCCTCATCGCCTGGCTGATCATGTTTGCGGGCGTAGTCCATATCGTTGTCGCTTTTCACTCGCGTGAAGCCGGCAGCGTGATTTGGAGACTTCTGGTGGGGCTCGCATACATTTGCTTTGGTGGGTATGTGATGGCGCGTCCCGCGTTGGGTGTGGCGTCGCTTACCTTGTTGCTCGCCTCGCTTTTTCTGGTGGAGGGAATCTTTAACATCGTATTGTTCTTCCGGGCTCCCACCGCCTTGCGATCCGGCTGGTTTCTTGTCGACGGCATTGTGACCCTGCTTCTGGGCTTGATGATCTACATGCAGTGGCCGTCGAGTTCAGCCTGGGCGATCGGTACTTTAGTCGGCGTGAGCCTTATCTTCAGCGGTGTGACCCGCGTGATGGTGGCGTCGACGGTCCGCAAGGCCGCCGCGTCCATGTCGCCGCCGACATCGTTAGCCGCTTAGCGGGCCGAGAGCATTCAAATCGCACTCCGCAGGGAGAGTTGTGCCCAGCCGAAAGGACTCCGGCTCAAGCGGATTTTGGGAAGGACAGGTTTCGGGAAGGGCACGACTTCAGTCGTGCCATTAAGTTGTTGAATGAGTGAGCGCTTTAGCGCCTGAGGGTCGCTGCTCCTTATGCGAGTTTTTGGGGCTAGAGGGCATTGCACCGCTGACCGAAAAGAACCTGATCGAGAACGGGGAGAGATAAAACGTGGGCGGCTTGATTCCCTTAACTGACGCGTCCCGCCGGCCGGTGCGCACGCCCGTGTGCACCGCGATCATCATCCTCGTCAATGTCTTCGTTTTTATTCTTGAGTTGACGCGCGGCGATGCGTTCGTCATGCAATGGTCAGCGGTTCCTGCGCAAATCACGTCAGGTCACCAATGGATCACCATCCTCACCGCGATGTTCCTGCACGGAAGCTGGTCGCACATCATCGGCAATATGGTTTTCCTGTGGGCCTTCGGTCCTGAAATCGAAGATGCCATGGGCCGCGGCCGCTATCTCGTTTTCTATTTGCTGGGAGGACTGATCGCAATGCTGGCCCAGGTCGCCGCCAGTCCCCACTCCACGGTCCCTAACCTCGGCGCGAGTGGAGCCATTGCCGCGGTGATGGGCGCGTTCATCGTGACCTATCCTCGCGACCGCATCAAGTCACTGCTGTTCATTTTCATTTTTGTGAAGGTCACCCTCATACCGGCGTCACTCTTGATTGGGTTTTGGTTTCTCACTCAACTCGTGCACGCGGGCCAGGTGGCGCAAGTGCAGACCGGCGGCGTGGCATACCTGGCGCATGTTGGAGGCTTCATCTTCGGAGCCATCACGGCCCGCTGGTTCGAAGTCCCACGTGCCTCTTTCCAGCAGACCGATTGATTCGTGGTGCGCCGAATTTCGTGGCCAAACCGCTCACTTCGCCCCAAGAATCCGCTCGCCCGTCGCTCATTGACCAATTCGTGAAGGCGCTCGGAATTACAGCGAGCAACAGGCATCAACTGCTATAATGACCATAGAGGCGGTTACCTCCTTCTCCTCATTCAGGTCTCTGACCTAAGCCAGTCCATCTGAAGTTCTTTTCCCTTAGGTTTTCAGCGCGCCAGGAATCGATCGCTCCACATCGGAGCGCCACTACCTGGAAGACACTGAACTCGCCAAGAAGGGTCGCGGTTATGAGCGCAGCCAGTATTTCTCTCGATGTGCTGATCGTGCTGTTTTCGATTCTGCTGCTTCGCTGGATGCTCAAGGTAAAGCCCCAGGCCGCTCGGGTGGGATCGCAAAGGATGTGCCCATCCTGCGGATTAATCACCTCCCGATTAAAGGCACGCTGCCTGGAGTGTGGCAAACCCTTTAGTCCGGTGGTGTATTCGACTTCAAAGAAATGAACCGTTGCTTTTTGTTCATGTCTCCCAGAACTTCTCGGCCAAGGACATCATTATGAAAAACATCAAATTTATTGTGAAGGTAAACCGCAGCGGCACTCGTGGGCCTTCCTATGTACTGCGAGCTGACGCCACTCCCATCCACATGACGACCGACCGCAAGCTGGCGCTGCTGATGGGCAAATTCACCGCCGAAGATGCCGCAAAATCCCTCCAGACTTCCCACTGCATCCCGGAGCTGGTCTCCGTTCTGGTTCCTGCCTAGCATTCGTGCTGAGGAAGTTTTAGTCAACACTGGCCAAGTGTATGAACGGTTCGTGCCCCGCGCCGTTTCTCCATCTCGCGGAAGCGCCAACAGACATCCGGCCATTCGGGATAGGAATTTTCCAGGTCGGGGCGTCTACTAGAGGGCAGACGGGCAGGGCCAATCAACAAAGGCGAATTGCCGTTGATTCACAGCGTTTTAGTTTTTGACTGTCTGCTACCATCGGGTTGGCAGTCGAGGGGAGCTATGATGCGGTGGTATCACTACGTGTCCTACTTTTTCGGGGGCGCATTCCTCGCCAACGCCCTGCCCCATCTCGGCAACGGGATCTCGGGCCACGCCTTCCAGAGCCCCTTCGCATCACCTCCAGGGGTAGGCTTGTCGTCCTCGATGGTCAATGTCCTATGGGGCCTCTTCAACCTTGCCGTCGGCTACCTGCTGGTCTGTCGTGTGGGCAGCTTTAATCTGCGCAAGACCGAGCACGCGCTAGTCCTCGGAGCGGGCATCCTCATCATGTCGCTCATGCTTGCCCACACGTTCGCACGGCTCCACGGCGGCCTGTGATCCGGCCTTTTAAGCTCATGTCCGGCCCGGGCGGATTAGCGTGAGGCGCTGGCGGACGGCCCTTGCACCTCCGCCACCACTTTCCAGCAACGCAGTGTTAGGACACTACCATTCCGGCCCTTCGCGTCTTTTCCACAGCTTTGCACAGAACTTATTCCTTGCATGTGACGCACAACCTTGACCGCAGCCAAGCAAAGCCCATAATGGAGTGGTGCCAGTTTTAGCAGCGACGATCGGAGCGATGGATGGTCGACTCCGTCGAGGAAAAAGCTGCTAACTCTTTATTCTGGAATATTTTACGCCTAAGTGGTTTGTTTGCAAGATTTTGCGGGGATCAGGCGGTGTCTGGATCAAGTAAGTGCAGCAGAATCAACAATTTAAATGATTCGGTCAAAAAAAATAATGAGGGGCACTTACCGTTCGAACGAAGGCTAGCCGTTTGCCGGAGGATTGCCTCCGTCGACTGCCTCAGGCTCCAACCGCCGCATGATCGGCCATTCGCTTCTTGTTGTAGCGTAGCGCAACGTTCATGAAGACGTCGCCGAGAGAGGTCTCAAAGCAGATCATCAGCGCTTCCGTGTCTTCGCTGGTCTTATCTCCTTCCTGAGCCGTAAGCAGCAGCGGAGGATGCACCCGGAAATGGAACCCCTGGTCGTTGAGCGCGGAAATGGCGTTGCCCACGACCTGGTTGGCCAGCTCGAAGATGGTTTCCTTGATCAGCGCGTCCGACTCCGGCAGTTCGGCGCCCGCGTAATGGCTGGCGACTTTGACGGCCGTCTGGGGCTCGAGATCGAGGATGATTCGACCCTCAATGTCACCGGTCAGCGCAATCATGCCGGCCACGCCCTTGCGGCGGTAGGCATCTTCTTCCATGGTGAGGTTGCCCACCCTGGTTGCGCCCTGCAACCCTTGCGACAGCACGGCATCCGCCGCATTGATGAACGGCTGGATCAGTTCCATCTTCATCGGATTAGGCTCCCGCTCCGGCGGCCGCCGTTACCGCCCCGTCTTCGCCCAGGACATACTTGATGACTTCGTACAGCACTTCCGGCTTCACCGGCTTCTGCACAAAGTGACGCGCACCCCGTTGCAGCGCCGCGACAATGTTCTCCTGGTAGCCCACCGAGGAAACCATGACGATGCGCGCTTCCGGATGCTGTTGGACAATCCGTTCGGCCGCTTCAATGCCTTCCATCTGCGGCATGGTAATGTCCATGAGCACAATGTCAGGATGCGTGCGGTCGAACTCGCTGATAGCGGTCAAGCCGTCCCCGGCTTCAGCCGCCACCTGCCCGCCAAACGTCTCGATCATGCGGGCCAGATTCTTGCGGGCAAACACGGAGTCGTCCACTACCAGGTAGCGGACGGGTTGGCCGTCTTTGCTGCGTTTTATCGGTGCAAACTGCTCCATACGGACCTCCTCTTTCTACAGCTATCATGCCCGGCCGTCCCGCACCAGATCACGCTGGTCACGAGTACCGCCGAGCCCAAGTTAGTTTCCGGCCCGCATTGCCCGGCCGGTCGATCCCATCGCTCCCGTCGCGCCCGCCCGTCCACACAAGGACTGCAAGGTCGCTCCCAGCACATCCAGACCCACCACGCGAACGGCATATCCTCGTTCGATCGCCGCCTTGGGCATGCCAAACACCACGCACGACTCTTCGCTCTGCGCCAGTGTCATCCCGCCCAGTTTCCTGATCGCTCCCAGGCCTTCCGCGCCGTCGTCGCCCATGCCGGTCATCAGCACGCCGATCGCCTGCCCGCGGAACTCATCGGCCACGCTGCGTAACAGCACGTCCGCGCTCGGACGGTGGCCATTTACCCGCGGCTCGTCGGAGAGCACGACAACGTCGCCCAGCGGCAAGCGTTTCACCTTCATATGCCGGCTGCCGGGACAGATCAGCACTCGCCCAGGTTGTAATATGTCGCCCGACTGCGCTTCTTTCACGCGCAGCGGACAAACTTCGTCCAGTCGCCGTGCGAACATGTCCGTAAATCCTTCCGGCATGTGCTGCACCACCGTGATGACGCCGGGAAAATCCCCCGGCAGTTGCGACAGAACGTATTCCAGAGCCTGCGGCCCTCCCGTGGAGACCCCGATGGCGACGACTTTATTCGGGGAGGCGGAAGACACTGGCAGCTTCTCCGGTTTCGGAGGAATGCCCGATAGCATGCGCGGCTTCAACTTGCAATCCGCCGCTGCCTTGATTTTGACAATCAGTTCGCGCGCGGTTTCTGCCATGTGCGCGGTGGCATCTTTCGGTTTCGGAACGAAGTCGAAGGCGCCCAGGCCCAGCGCCTTCATGGTGATCGTCGCTCCTTCGGTGCTGTGCGAGCTGAATACAATCACTGGAACCGGATGCCGCCGCATGATTTCCTTCAAAGTATCGATTCCGTTCATGCCCGGCATTTCCAGGTCCAGCGTGATCACGCCTGGCTTCAACTCGTCGATTTTCTTCAGGCAGAAAGAGCCATCCATGGCGGTTCCAACCACTTCGATGGAATCGTCCCCGCCCAGCATCTGCGGAATCAATTTGCGCATGAGCGCCGAATCGTCCACCACCAACACGCGTATGGGACTGTTCATCCTCATGCCTGACCTCCCACAGCAGGAGTCATGGCCAGCCGCATGCGGTCGGTCGCGGTGAGCAGCAAACCCGAATTGGTCTGTACCCCAGCTTGCGGCCGCCAGCGCGCCACGTGCTCGACTACCGCGGGCAGATTCAAAATCAGCACTACGCGGCCGTCGCCCAGAATGGAAGCCCCTGAGACCAGATCGGTGGAGAATGTCTGGTCGTCCAGTGCCTTGATTACCAATTCCTCTTCCCCTTCGAGCGCATCGACGATCAAGCCGTACTTCCTCTCTCCTGCGGTAATGACCAGCACAAAAAGCTTGGACTTCCGGTTCCCCTCGGCCACCGGGCGCCCCAGCCGCAGCAGCGGCAGAACCTGGTTGCGCAACTGCAGCACCTCGTAGTTGTCGACCTGGTGAACTTCGGTTTCAAAGGTGCGCGAGATTTCCATGACTGCGTTCAGCGGAATGGCATACAACCGCTGCTCCACCCAGAACAGCAGCGCCTTGATAATCGCCAGCGTCAAGGGCAGTTTCATGCGGAAAGTGGTGCCTTTTCCCGGACGCGTCTCCACGCTGATGGAGGCCTTCAGCCGGTGCAGCACGCTTTGAACCACGTCCATGCCCACGCCGCGGCCGGAGACTTCGGTGACTTCATCGGCGGTGCTGAAGCCGGGACGGAAAATGAAATCGAAGATTTCGCCGTCGGTCATCCGCGCGGTTTCCTCGAGCGTTGCCATGCCCAGCTCAATGGCTTTGGCGCGAATCTTCTGGGGGTCGATGCCGCGCCCGTCATCCGAGACTTCCACTATTACCTGATTGCCCTGGTGATAGGCATTCAGCCGGACGACGCCGTGCGGCGCCTTGCCCAGCTTGCGGCGCTCCTCTGCCGGCTCAATGCCGTGGCTGACCGCGTTGCGCACCAGGTGCGTAAGCGGCTCGGAAATGGCGTCGAGAATCCCTTTGTCGAGATCGGTATCCTGCCCGCTGATGTCGAGTTCGACCTCGCGTCCGCATTGCCGCGACACATCGCGCACCATGCGAGGGAAACGCCGGAACAGCTGGTCGACCGGGACCATGCGAATCTTCATGACCGACCGCTGCAGATCGTTGAGCACCCGCGCCTGAAAGGCCATCGCGTCGGCAAACTTGCCCCGCAAAGCCTCCTTCGGAAAGCGCTGGGAAAATTCGCTCAGCGCTTGCTGCAACATCGACTTGCCGATAATCAGCTCGCCCACCAGGTTAAGCACGTTGTCGATGCGTCCGGCATCGACTCGCAGAATGTTTTCGAGCATGGTGGTCGCTGCCACCGGCTCCGGCACGGCGGTGGCGGCAGCATCCGGCGCAGCTATTTGCGGCAACTCGGTTGTCGCTGCGGGAGCTCGCGCAATTGCTTCAAGTTTTTCCTCGGTTGCGCTTGCCGTGTCAGGCTTCTTTGCCGAGGCCGCATCCATCAGCATCTCCACAACGACTTCAGCGGTGATGGTGGGAATCCGGCACTTGGCGGCAATCTGCTCCGCCGTCTGCATGCTGCCGAGTACGAACTCCACCTGCTTGGCGGCGGCTGGCGATTTTGCGTCCGGCCGCACCGCGAGAATCGGCCCCATCACGCCAATGGCGTTATGCACCAGCTGCCGCCCCGCAATCGGCATAGCGCAATGCGGATCGATCTTCACCACCACGTGGTAAACGTCCTGCCCGCCGGCCTGCGCCCGGATCATGGCCAGATGTTCATATTCGGTCCAGAGCGACGCAGCCTTAGAAGATGTTCGCGGAGCCGGGTTCTTGATGGCAGATGTCTTGGAATCAGATGGTTTTGCGTCTGATTTCCGCGAGCGCTTGGCCTTTGCCGGCGCGGGCGCGGCGGTAAGGTCCGCAATCCGTTTGCTCAAAGCCTTGGTCGAAGGCAGCTTCTTGCCGCGGTGATAGGCCGCGATCATCTCGGCGAAAACGTCGGCTGCTGCAAAAGCGATTTCCGCCACCGCCGCCTGGGTTGCGGCGCCTTCGAGCGACAAAGCGTCCTCGAACTGGTGCGCCAGTTCGCTCAACTCGCGCAGGCCGCAGGCCGCCGAGTCGCCTTTCAAGGTGTGCACTGTACGCCGGATCACGCGCACGATTTCCTCGTCGCCGGGCTTCTTCTCCAGCTTCAGCGCTTCGTCGTTCAGCGCCTGCAGCAGTTCCTGCGAAGTCTCAAAAAAGAGCTCCCGGAGTTCTGCGCCGCGCTCATCAGAGGAATCCGTCATGCTTACTCCCGCACCTCAAGCCGCTGGTACGCCGTTCCACTGTCCTTGTGAACCATCTGAAACTTGTTGGTCAAGCCCAGAAGACTCTCGGCATGGCCCACAAAGAGATAGCCGCCGGCGTTCAGGCAGCGATAGAACTTCTCGATCAGCCGCTTCTGCTCGGCTTCATCGAAGTACATCATCACGTTGCGGCAGAAGATCACGTCGTTGCGTTGCGGCAGGTACTCGGTTTTCAGATTGTGAAAGTCGAAGTGCACCATCTCTTTCAATGGTTTCTTGATGGCGTAGCGCTCGCCGATTTTGTCGAAATAACGCAGGCGGTAGCCGTAATCCACGGTCGCCATCTGGTTGTCGCTGTAGGTGCCATCCTGCCCGGCGCGCAATACCGAGTAGCTGATGTCGCTGGCCAGTAACTCCACCCGCCACGGTGGCGGGATCAGAGGCTTGGGCAGTGGCAAGTCCACGGGCAGCGGATTGCGCAAGTAGTAGTATGCCAGCGCGTCCGTCACCAGCATCGCCAGGGTGTAGGCTTCCTGGCCAGTCGAGCACCCTGCGCTCCAGATGCGGATCGAGTATTCGCGCCGCGAGCTTTTGTGCTTGAACAGCTCGTCCAGCACCGTCTTCTGGAAAAGATCCAGCTGCGCCTTGTGGCGGAAGAAGCTGGTCTCGTTGACGGTGAGATTTTCCAGGAGCTTGGCCAGTTCATCTTTGCCCTGATGACTGATCAGCAAGCGGTAGTAGGCGTAGAAGGAGTCGAGCCGGCATTCTTTCAAGCGGCGCAGCAGCCGGTCCTGAAGAAAATGAGTGCGGCGTTCGTCGAAAGCCATGCCGCACTCCTGGTAGACGAGTGCCTGCAACAGCTTCAGTTCCGCTTCCGTCAGTATGGGAGCTGGTGCGGCTCCGGTTGTGCTCATGCTTTTTCCAGTATTGTGGTCTGCAATCTCACGTCTGAAGGTTTCAATGTCTCAAGGTTTCAAAGCCGAAGCATCAAACCGTTTCGAGCCCCGTGGTCTTTTAGACCTTGAAACTTTGCGACCTTGCAACCGAAACCTTGCTGCTTGTTCACTTGGCCGCCGCGCCTCGCGCTTCCGGTTTCTTCTTCTCGCTGGTCTCCGTTTTGATTTGCAGGCTCTCCGGCGCCAGCAGCTTGCTCATGTCGAGCAGCACCACCAGGCGGCCCGAGACCTTGCCCAGCCCGGTCACACAGTTCAAGCCTCCATCCTGAAAAGCCGCGGGCGGAGGTTCGACTGCTTCCGCCGGAATCTTCAATACTTCCGAGGCCGAGTCCACAATCAATCCGGCCAGCCGTCCCGCGTGCTCAACCACCAGGATGCGATTCTGTTTGCCGATCTTGGCCTGCTTGTCTCCGAAGCGCTTGCGCAGGTCCATCACCGAAACGATCTTGCCCCGCAGGTTGATCACTCCCTCCAGATAGTCGGGCGCATCGGGCACGGCAGTAATCTCCGGAACGCGCACAATCTCGTGCAGGGAAGTGATGGGGACGCCGTAGGTCTCACGCCCCACCTTGAAGCCCACGATATGAAGTTCGCGCTGCATAGTTTCAAGCTCTGCTTTCAGCTGCCTGACACACCCGGCTTAGAACTGCGTCCCGGCCGCCGCCCGTCGTGCATTGCGGCCGGAAGGCTCTGGACTGGCCTGCGGGCGCGAAGCCTCCCCCAGGGCAAAGCGGTCGATGAACTCCAGCAGGCCGCGCGACATCTTCGACATCTGCTCCGACGAGGCCGCCAGTTCGGTCGATCCGGAAGTGGATTGCTGCACCAGTTCGCGCATTCTCTCCATGGCCTTGACCACGGCCTGCGCGCCCGAGGCTTGCTCTTCTACGGCAGAGTTGATTTCGTGCGTGATTTCATTCAGCCGCGTGGTGGCGCGCGCGATCTGCGAGGAGCCGTGCGATTGTTCGTTGGTAGCCGCGCCGATTTCCTGCGCGAACTTGTAGACCTCGGTAACGACGTTGGAAATCTTGCGCAGCGCGGCGTTCAGCTCTCCGCCCAGTTCCAGTCCTTCGTTCACGATGCTGGTGGAGCGGTCCATATTCTCCACCGCCTTGCGGGCTTCCTTCTGAATACTCTGGATGAGTTCCGAGATTTCCTTGGTGGACTGCGCGGACTTCTCGGCCAGCTTGCGCACTTCGTCGGCGACCACCGCAAATCCCAGGCCGTGTTCTCCGGCGCGTGCCGCTTCAATGGCAGCGTTCAAGGCCAGCAGGTTGGTCTGCTCGGCGAGATCGTCAATCACTTCAATGATCTTGCCAATATCGTCGGCGCGTTGTCCCAGTGCGCCAATTATTTGCCCCGAAGATGTAATAGTGGTGTTGATGCGGTTCAGGCCGTCGGTGGCCTTCTCCATGGTGCCGATGCCGTTGTGCACTTCCTCGCGCGAGCGGTTGGAAATGTCGAGCAACACCTTGGCGGTGTCGGCCACGCGTTGAATGGACGCTACCATCTGATCGATGGAAGCGGACGTCTCGCTGACGCTGGAGGCCTGCACCTGCGTGCTCTTTACCATATTCTGCACGTTGACGCTCATCTCGTGCATGGTGCTGGTGACTTCGTCGATGGCGGATGAAGCCTGCAATCCGATCTTGGCCGCATCGTCGGAGGCACCCGCCACTTGATTCGAAGCGCTGGCGACTTGCGATGAAGCGTCGCGAACGCTGCGCACCAGTCCGGCCAGGCCGTCTACCATCCGGGAGAAGGCGTTGCCCAGCGTGTCGTGCGAAGAACGCGGTTTTACTTCCAGGGTCAGGTCGCCTCCTGCGATGGATTCGGATACACCCGCCATCTCCTTGAGATAAGTGACCATCTTGTGGAAGGTGCGAGACAGTTCTCCGATCTCGTCGTCGCGGCTCAAGTCGATGTTGTGTTCCAGATCGCCGGTGTTGCCGATGCCGCGCGCCACATTCATCAGGTCGTTCAGCGGCTGGGTAATCGACTTGGCGGTGCGGTAGGCGATCGCGGCGCCCAGCGACAACGCGATGATGGTGCTTAGGAACGAGACGATAATGGTTGCCTTGGCGGCGGTTTCGTCGGACTTGCGGCTCTCGCCGTCAGCCACGTCCAGCGAGTCGGTGGAATTCTTCACCCACGAAGAAGCGTCCTTCTGCAAGTAATAGATCTGCAGCTCGGCGACGGTCGCATTCCCGGAGTCGACATCTTTGCGTTTTTCGATCAGGGGCTGTGCGAATTCCTTGCCCCACGCCTGTTCCAGCTGCTGAACCTTTCCCAATGCGGTCTTGACCTGATCCGAAGAGGCCGTCTTCAAGGCAAGATCCAGCTTGTCATTGAGTATGCGCAGCCCGTCGTTCATGCGGTCTACCTCGCGGGTGTCACCGCTTAGCAGGTAGTTGCTCAGGTAGAGGCGGTTCTGCATCATCTGGAAGCGTACGGCGTTGGTGGTATCCGCCAGTTCTTTGGCCGCGTGCTCGCGCTGCACCGCCGACCAGTTCACCAGGAACAACACCACCACCATGGTGAGGATGATGCCGAAATTCGTATATAACTTCTTGCCGATTGTCATCCCTGTCTCCCCCGCTGCCAAGCCATTAGTGCGGCTCAAACTTAAAGTCGATTACTCCCGAGCTGTCGGTCGAAGCCGGTTCGAAGCGCCATTTCCTGGCGGCATCGAGCGCAGCGGTCGCCAGAACCGGGTGTCCACCCACGATGTGGGCATCCTTCACTGCGCCGTTCGGTCCCACCACCACTTGAATCTTCACCGTACCCGCAATGTTCATTTTCCGCGCGAGATCGGGATACTGCGGCTGCACCTTGCTTTTCGCCCGGCGCATGATCTCATCCCCCTGGGCTTGTTGCGCCCGCACTCGCACGGGGCCAACGACGACCGCCAGAGTCGCTACTGCCAGCAAAGCCACTAAGACTCTTCGAGACACAATTCCTCCTCGCCTTGGAGAAGATGCTGAACAGAAGTGTGCAACACCCGGGCCAAGCACGGGTTATTGCAAAAACGAAAGTAATGGTTGGTATGTATAAGCAGGTGAACTACTTAGAACTTCAATTGGAAATTACGGGACGAGCTTACGAAGTTAGATCTGTCTCATTCCCACCCGATGGGGGTATGCTTCTCACTGTGAGACAAAATCTCATTGTCGTCGCGGGATTTCATACCAAGGCACCTCATCCCCCATTTTCCTTGACTCAAATTGAGATGACAGATACTTTCCCAAATAGATTCAAGCACTTGTGAATCGCGAATCCTATTCTCCTAGTTTCGGCGCGGCATTCAGCCTTCCTGAAGGCAGTCCGGTGATTTCACCGGAACGAAGTTTTGTCGCCGGCTCGGACGAAAGCTTTCAGAAGCTGCTCTTACGAATTGCCGCGAAAGCCGGGGAGCGCTGTTCCGCGCACGAACTCATCCAGTTCTTTTGTCAGTCGACGCGAGATTTCTTTCGAGTCTCCGGCGTTTATTTCTGGCGCTGTCACTTCGCCGATGAACTGGTGGGAGAACAGGGACATGGGAAACTGGCAGCCCGTTTCGTCGGGCTCCGGCTGCGGCCGGATCAGAGTGCGGTTACTGCGGAAGCGGTGCGACAAAGGCGGACAATCCTCGCCAATCACGTGAAGTCGACGGCCTTCTCCGCTGCGATCGAATTTGAGGCCCGTTCGCTGATGGCAGTACCGCTCATGGTGATGAACGAAGTGATCGGAGCCGTTACCTTTCTGCACGATTCAAACGAAGCCTTTTTTAATGACGACCTGGCAGCTCAGGCCACGATTGTTGCCGGACAACTGGGAAGCCTGCTGGAAGCGGCGCGGCTGAATGAAACTTCGCGCGAGGAATATCGCCGCGCCGAAATCCTGGCTGACGTTGCCCATGTTCTGCACGGAGCCCCTGACGTCTCGGCCGTAATCGAAGCCCTGGCGGACCGGCTCCGCTTGCTGCTGCGGACGAAACTTGTTTGCATATTGCTGCGGCGCGAGGGGCCTTTTGAATTAAAGGCGGTCTCAGCGGAAACTCCGCAACTGGCAACTTCGGCGCGCGCCCGGCACGACCGGCAAACCCTGCGCTTCGCGGCCGACCTGGCGCAACGCGCCGTGGCCGCCGGAGAACCAGTCACGCTCTCCATCGGAGCCGACGTGCACTCGCTGGGAAATCTGGTTTCTCCCGGAATGCTGATCGCCGCTCCCTTCCGCACCTCGCGTACCCAGGGCGCAATCCTTATTTATCCGCGGCCGGAGGGCGTATTCAGCGCGGAAGAGAAGGCGCTGGTCTCGGCGATTGCAGGCTTTGGCGCCGTCGCCGTGGCCCATGCGGAACTGCATGCCACGGCTCATGCGCAGGCCCACGAGCTTTACCAGTTGCTGGAAATTTCTTCGGAACTCAGCTCCAGCGGCAATCTCGATCATTTCCTGCAGGCCTTTGTTATCCGCGCTTCCGATTTTCTAGGATTCGGGCGCTGCGTGATCGCTCTGGTAGAAGATGGCCAGTTCCGGGTTCGTTATGGCGTCGAAAAAGGCGAGCCACGGAGCATGGACACCGCGATCCCAGAAGGCTTGGCGACGCGCGCCCTGCGCTCCAAGGAGGTCTTTTGGACCGATGAGGCCAGCCGGATTCCGGGGATCAATCTGGACGCGGTTACAAAATATAAGATTCGCCAATTCCTCGCGGTGCCGCTGGTGGCGATGAGCGGACGGGTGTTGGGAATGTTTGGAGTTCTCGACCGTCTCGACGGCACGGGGATTTCTCAAGAGGATATTCGACGGGCCCGAGCGCTATCGAATCAAGCGGCAGTCATGCTGGAAGTTGCCAGCAATCTGCATCTTTCCGAGCAGCACCGGCGTCGCGCCGAGGCTTTGATTGAGCTCGCCAGTGAAATTGAGGGGACCATGCATTTGCCGGAGTTCGCGCGCCGCTTTGTGTCGCGGACCGCGGAACTTACCGGCTCGCGCTCGGGATTGCTCGCCGTCTGGCAAGAGGGCCGATGGCAGATCGCCGCTTTGCAGAACCCAGCGGTGCAGAATCAGGCGGAGGCCCCTACGCAACTCGCCGGCGCGCTGGGATTTGGGGCGACTCTAAACCCAGCTTCAGCAGGCCCACTGCAAAACCTCAAGACTTCGCCCACCGCCGAGAGTCTCTCAGCAACGCCGGAGAATTCTGCGCCGAAACCGCGTACCAGTCCGCTGCTGGAGCAGGCGCTGGAACGCACGCTGGGTGCGGCTCTCAGCCGATTTGTCGCGGTCCATGCCGAGACTGTGGCATCCGGATCTGCAGAAGAGATGCTGGGCGCAGAAGCCGCCCTGAGCCTGCAGTGGGACGATTGCACGCTGGTACGCCTGACCCATGCGGACGGGGAATTGGCCGGCCTTCTGTGTCTTTCAGGAAGGTCCTCGCCCTTGGAGGAGGAAGACCGCAAATTTCTGGGTTCCATGGCGAGTCATGCCGCGCTGGCTTTAGCGAATGCCCGTCAATTCACGCGGGTCGAGCACGCGAACCGGCATTGGATGGAAATCTTCGACGCCATTACCGACTTCATTGTGGTGCATGACCAGACCGACAAGGTTCTGCGCGTAAACCGATCGCTGGCGGAAATGATCGGCGTTCCGGCAAAAGAACTGATTGGCGTGAATATGCGAGCTTTGATGGCGCTGACCAGCGACACCGCTTCCTATTCCTGCCCGTTCTGCCGTGCCATGGCCGATGCTTCGGATGAATTCGCGCACCCCGTGTTTGATCGTACCTATCTGGTTTCGACATCGCGCGTGCATGCCGCATCCGACGAAGGCCTGCAGACCATTCACGTCTTGAAAGATATTTCGGACCGCCGCGAGGCCGAGCGGCGTTACCGGGAACTCTTCGACAATATTCAGGAAGGGTTGTTCTTCAGCACGCCCGGCGGACGTTTTATCGAAGTCAACGACGCCATGGTGCGGATGCTGGGATATGCCAGCCGCGAAGAACTGCTGCAGATCGACATTCCGACCCAACTCTATTTTTCGCCGGATCAGCGAGAACAGCATGCTGAGGCAATGAAAGAGAGCGGGCACCTGCGTAATTTCGAGGCGACGCTGCGGCGTAAGAACGGGTCATCTATTCATGTGCTGATCAATGCCTTTGGCCTGTACGACAACGTGGGCCGCCTGCTGCAGATTCGCGGGTTGATGCTCGATGTGACGGGTCTGCGTACCTACCAGTCGGAGTTGCACCGCGAACGGGATTTTTCCAGCAAGATTCTAAACAACACGCAGAGCATGATCCTGGTGGCGGACACGGCAGGACTGATCAGTTATGCCAACCGCCGGTGGTATGACGCCGGCTTCCAACAGCGCGACCTGTTAGGCCGTCCGATGCTCGAATTGGCTGCCCCCAGTTACGTCCGCGCTTTAACCGAGGCGCTGCAGAGCACGTTAAATGGCCAGCCGGTCGACAATTTGGAATTGCAGATCGTGCGCGACCAGGGAGCCACAGGGAAGTTCTCCGCGAATCTCAGCCCCATGCGCGATGAGCAGGGCGCGATCACCAGCATCGTTGTGGTGCTGACCGACATTACCGATTCCGCCGTGCTGCGCGACAAATTAGTCCATACCGAGAAAATGGCGGCGGTAGGACAACTCGTTTCCGGCGTTGCCCATGAGGTGAACAACCCGCTGACCGCGATTCTCGGATTCGCCGATTTGCTGATGGAGAATCCCGACCTGCCCGAAACCGCGCGCAAAGACATGCGTGTGATTCTGCAAGAGGCGCAGCGCACCAAGCAGATCGTCCAAAACCTGCTCAGCTTTGCCCGCCAGATGCCGCCCCAGCGCAGTCCAGTCCAATTGAATTCGATCCTCCGGCGCACGGTGCAGTTGCGTTCCTACGATTTCACCAACCACGGCATAGACATCGTCGAGCACTTGGACGAAGGACTGCCCGAGGTGATGGGCGACCCCCATCAGTTGCAGCAGGTCTTTCTCAACATTCTGAACAATGCCTACGATGCCGTGCACGAAGTTGGGCGCCCGGCTCGCATTGAGATCATGTCGACCAAAGCGGGAGATACAGTGGAGATTTCGTTCCGCGACAACGGCAACGGGATTTCCGATCCGGACAAGATTTTCGATCCATTCTTCACCACCAAGGAAATCGGGAAGGGTACGGGCCTCGGCCTGAGCATCTGTTACGGCATTCTGAAAGAACACGGCGGCGAGATTCTCTGTCATAACAACGCGGGCGGCCATGGCGCCACTTTCATTGTCCGCCTGCCCGCAGGCCCCCACACGGCGTCTTTCGGTGTGGCGGCGGGAGTGAAACCATCATGAGCCTACCAGCGCTAAAACCTCAACTTTTGCCCGTGCTGCTCGTGGAAGACGAACCTGCGGTCATGGCTTACGTGCAGGCCGCCCTGGAGCGCAGTGGATATCCAGTGGTCTGCTGCGAGTCGGGAGTGGATGCCCTGCGCTTGCTGGAGAACGGAGAATTTCTCGGAGTCGTGTCCGACATGCGCACGCCCGGCGGCGTAGACGGAGGACAGGTGCATGCCTGGCTAACTCGCCATCGCCCCGATCTGGCGTCGCGAATTATTTTCATTACCGGGGATATCGCCAACGAAGAGACGGTGGCCACTCTGCAACAAACTGGCGCGCCGTGCGTGGAAAAGCCCTTTCGGGTACAGCAGTTCATCGACGTGGTCACGAAAACTTTTGGGAAGACGGAATGAATAACGCGGGAAACAAGGAAGATTTTCGGATTCGCCTGCTGATCGTCGACGACGAGCAAAGTATTCGCAAACTATGCGTCACCATCGGCGAGGCGCTGGGCTTCATCTGTCTGGAGGCGGAAAGCGGCGAATCGGCGCTGGTACTGCTCGAAGAGCAGTCGGTTCATATAGTGCTGAGCGACATGGTAATGCCTCACATGTCGGGACTGGAATTCCTGGAGAAAGTGAAGAAGCTGTTGCCGCGCACCGAAGTCGCTCTGATGACTGGGCACGGATCCATTGAAACCGCGGTGCAGGCCATGAAACTCGGGGCCTACGACTACATTACGAAGCCGTTCTCTCCCTTAGAGGAATTGCGTCTATTCCTGCGGCGAATGGCCGACAAGGTTCGGCTGGTCGAGGAAAACGAATTTCTGCGCCAGCGTACCGATTCGGAAACCGCGGTGCACGGCATTGTCGGCACGTCGGTGCGAATTCAGGAAGTTTTACGCATGGTCGCCCGCCTAAAGGACACGCGCACTCCGGTCCTCATCTACGGCGAAAGCGGGACAGGCAAGGAACTAGTGGCTCGCGCCATGCATTTCCGGGGCGCATTTTCCGGCCGGCCTTTCGTCGCGGTCGATTGCGGATCGCTGGTCCCGACGCTTATCGAAAGCGAACTCTTCGGCTACGAAAAAGGAGCGTTCACCGGAGCACTGAAATCGAAGCAGGGACTGTTTCAGGCTGCGGACGGCGGCACGATTTTTCTCGATGAAGTCGGCGAGCTGCCGCTCGAGCTGCAGGCCAAACTGCTGCGAGTGTTGCAGGAGAAGGAAGTCCGTCCGGTGGGCAGCAACCAGAGAGTGAAAGTCGATGTCCGTGTGATTGCTGCCACCAACCGCGACTTGGAGGCGGCCTATAAGAACGGAACTTTCCGCAAGGATCTCTACTTTCGGCTAAACGTCGTGACTCTCTACGTTCCCGCATTGCGCGAACGGCGCAGCGATACTCCCATGCTCGTGCACTGGTTCCTTGAACGCTATGCTCCGGGCGCCGAATTGCACGTGACCAGCGCGGCGATGAGAGCCCTGATGCAGTACGACTGGCCGGGTAACGTGCGGGAGTTGGAAAACTGCGTGGAGCGCGCGGTCGCGCTGGGCAACGGACGGACCATCGATTTAAGCGATCTGCCGCCATCGATTGCTTCGGGGGCTGGAGGCGAGGCGCACACTTCGGTCGCGCCCTCCGGGAATATGACCGTTCTGAATGCCGATCTCGTGGCGGCGCAGGCCGTGCCCGAACCGGCACGCGCTCCGGTGTCGACCACCGACCTCGAAGACATTGAGCGCGCTACCATCCAGCGCGTCTTCCAGCAGGTCAAAGGGGATAAAGCGCTAGCTGGACGCATGCTTGGCATCAGCCGCGCGACTCTGTATCGCAAGTTGAAACGCTACAACATCGGCATGAGAGCAGCGGAATCCGGATCGACCAGCCATACCCTGCAGTGACCGTCGGTCCGTCACCGTCTGAAATTAACCACGGACTCATTTGATCGCGCGGTACTTTTTCAGAATCTCCACCGTTTTTTCGATGGGAAGGGCCTCGATTGTGTGTCCGTTGCTGGTCGTCGTTGTCGCCTTCAGCATCGAGTTGTACACAGCCTCTTCGGTGGCTTCGATCGCGGCCTGAAACAGCGGCGACATGGCGTCGTTCGTCATCAGTTCCACGGTTCTCGTTAGAGCTTTGGACTGGGAATGGATTCGTACCTGCGCTGCCGTCGAGAACGCAATCGCGTAGTCTCCGCTGCCATTTGAGCCGGAGGCTCCAGTGCGCGCGAGACCGAGCCACGCCCTTGCCGCCAATCGCTTCAGGTTGCGCGCGTCGAGCGGGGCATCGGTGGCGATCACCATCATGCACGATCCATCCGCCTTATCTTTCACGTTGCCTGCCCCACCGTCGGCCTGCTGCAGTTCCTTGCGCAGATAGTACTGGCCCAACTCCTGGCCCACAGGAGCACCCGCAATAGTGAGGACGCCGCCGAAATTGGTCTGTACGAGGACGCCAACTGTATATCCACCGAGATTGGTTGGCAGGTGACGTGAAGAGGTGCCGATGCCGCCTTTCCAGCCAAAAGCAACTGTCCCGGTACCAGCGCCTACAGCGCCCTCCTCGACCGGACCACTTTTCGCGCCCTTGACCGCTGCGACCACGTCGTCGGGCGAGATCGGGCGGCTGCGAATGTCACTCAGCCATCCATCGTTGGTTTCGCCGACCACGGGGTTGATGGACAAAACATCCTCGTTGCCGGGCAGTGACAACAAGTATCCGGTCAGCGCGTCCGCGACTCGCGGGACACTTGTAGTGGCGGTCAGCAGGATCGGCGTCTCGATGTCGCCCATCTCCTCTACCTGCGTGGAGCCCGCGAGCTTCCCGAAACCATTTCCCACAAAAATGGCGCCTGGAACTTTTTCGCGATAAAGATTGCCGGGGTGGGGCAGGATAGCAGTTACGCCGGTGCGTATGTTGTCGCCGCGAATGATTGTCGTCTGGCCGACTTCGACACCGGCAACATCGGTGATCGCGTCCAGCGAACCGGCGGGCAGAATGCCGACCTTCAGTTGCAGGTCCGAGGCGCGAGGGCGTGTTTGGCCAGTGGTGGACTGACCGCCCGCGAACGCGTTCGCTATGACTAAGGTAGCTAGGGCGAGAAACTTACTGGTCATGGGAAGAGAAATCATGCGCTTAGAAGTCATGGGCATAGAATACGACCAATCCTTGCCCATCATGGTCGCAGTGAAAAGAAACCTGGCAAGGGGGGAACACTGTCTACTTAGGCAGGCCCATTCGCCGCAGCAGAACAGCAAATCTGGGGTCACCGCGGAGATTCTTGAAAAAAGGATCGACCTTCAACAACGTAATTTCCTGCCCTTCTCGTTGTTCGTAGGCTTGGTCGAGCCACTTGAAGGCTTCGTCTTTTTCGCCGACTTGGGCATAGTCAAGGGCGATTTGGCTGGCTGGATAATATCCTGCGCCAGCTTGCTTCTTGGCTTCGAGGTCCAGCCTAAGAGTTGTTTTCCAAAATCCTTTTTCTCCCTCTGCCTTGAATGCTTCGAGGAGCGGCCCTGTGCCAGCGGATGCTTTTTGCGGAGTGGCGCCGAATAGCATGTCTGCTTTTTCGTGCTCCTCGAGGGCTTCTTCGTATCGTCCCATCGCCGTCAGAAGAACACTCAAGTACTGGTGGGCGAGTGGGAATGTCGGATCCATGGCGATGGTGTGTTGGAATTGCTGGTAGGACTTTTCGAAATCTCCGGCAAACATATAGGTAAACCCCATAAAGTTGTTGATGGGCAAAGACAAGGGATCCAGTAGCACCGCCTTCTGGTTCTCTGCGATGGCCTCTGATATTCGCCCCATGGGAGCAAGGTAGCAGTTCGAATAGAACAAGTGAGCATAAGCAGAGCTGGGGTTGAGCTCGATAGCCTTTAGAAATTCTCTTTGCGCACCGGGAAAGTCAAAATCGTAGTGCGATTCTTCCATACCCAGAGCAGCGTGTGCTTCCGCCAGCGAAGGGTCCAGGGCCAAGGCTTTCGTGGCCGCAGCCTTGGCTTGGGGAAAGCTCTCTTTCGGGGAGTACACGCCCATGATGTTGCTGATATTGTAGGCGTCGGCAAGCCCGACATAGGCCAAGGCGAAATCGGGGTCTTTCTCCGCTGCCTGCTGAAAGAATGTGAGGCTTCCCTTCACCGCGCCGGGAGTTCTCTGGTTCCAGTAAAAACGGCCTTTCAAGTACAGATCGTAGGCTTCAGGATCGACTGTGCGCACCTTGGACAAATCGACCAACTGCTGCGGCGTTAGATTCACCTGAACCTGTCGGGCAATGGCCGTTCCCAGTTCATTTTGTACTTGCAGCAGATCATGAAGTTGACGCTGATAAGTCTGGGCCCACAGGTGAGTTTGATCGCTTACCCGAATGAGCTGCGCGCTGATGCGAGCTTGCTGGCCTTCACGTCGCACACTCCCTTCCAGGATGTAATCCACTCCGAGGTCGCGCCCGATCTGGCTAACGGTTTTGTTGGTATGCTTGTAGGCCATCGCCGAGGTGCGCGCAATTACGCCCATACGTTCGGGACTCAGTTGGCCGAGGTCGGTAATGGTTTCTTCGGTGAGGCCGTCGCTAAAATATTCCTGACTGGGATCATTGCTCAGATTCTGGAACGGCAGCACCGCCAGCATCACTCGTTTTTGGGCGCTTGAATTAGAGGACAAGCGCGGGCGGATCAGATAGATAGCTCCTACCAAAATCGCCACCGCCGCAGCGGTCAATAGCAGCATTTTCCACGGAGAGACCCAAACTTGCGATGCGGCAACTGCCGGAGAACTCCGAACCGGCGCTGCATTGTCGTTCATCACCTTCAGGGCGACTTCGCCACTCCCGCCGTCCGCTGGTGACTCCCTTATCGTGTCAGCGGGTCTTAGTGTTTGAGGGTCGGGAACCGTGCTGACCGGCGCGATAAAGCGATATCCTCGTCGCGGCACGGTCTCGACGTAGAGTGGTTTTTCAGAATCGTCGTCAATGGCTGCGCGCAGCTTCTTGAGAATCACATTCAGGCTGCCATCAAAATCGACGTACGTTCCTTGCGGCCAGAGCTTCTGGCGAAATTGTTCCCGACTGACGATTTCTCCTGCATTTTCCAGCAGCAAAATAAGGGCCCGCAACGGCTGGTCGTGGATCTTGACGCGCACACCCTTGCGGGTCAGCGTGTTGCGCGTAACATCCGCCTCAAATAGCCCAAACCGAAAAACCTGCCCCGATGAAACCACCGGCTCCATTTGCCACGACCCACAAGCAGCGCGAAATCATAGCATGCCACCTTCGGCGAGTCAGCCCTCCTTCTAAACCGCTCGTTGGAAGTCACTTAATAAGTCAGAATCGGTTCCTTTGACGGTTCCTGGAACTCGGAGCATGCTGCCAGCGTTTCACGGCTGCGAACGGGGAGCCGCAACCGTTTGGGGGTGCCGGCTCTGAAGAATTCACTCGACAAAATCGAATCAAAGATTACGGAGGACTTTATGAACAGGAAGCTACTCACAGTTTTGGTTTTCATCTCGCTGGCTTTTGGGGCGTTGACCTCGGCGTATGCGGATGACGAACTCGGGCGGTGCAATGATCAGCTGATTGCCGGCAGTTATGGGTTCACCATCGTGGGCGAGAAATTAGTTGGCCCGCCCTTCACCGGGGCTCAGGTCGGCGTGGCGATGGCGCACTTCGACGGCAACGGCAACTTTCATCAGATTGACAGCGTGACTATTGGCGGCAATGCAGCTTCCAACTTTTCTCACACGCCGGCTAGCGGCACTTACCACGTGAACCCCGATTGCACCGGCAGTTTCACCCTCACCTTCACGGATGGCCGACCAACGGTGACCGCAGACTTTGTAGTGGTGGAAAACGGCGCCGAGATTGATACCGTGGTCACAAGCGCGGGCGGAGCGCAAGGGATCCTCGCTACCCGCAGTATCGGCAAAAGGCGCTCCTGGTGGGAGTAGACCCCTGGGGACGTGTCGACTAGTAGGCAGGTGGGGTTGGCGATTGTCGTTTCGTAGCGCTTGGCCGGTGTCTTTGAGTTCTGTAAGTGAACTCAAGACACCGGCCTGCCACTCGAAGCAAGTGTCCTCAAGGGACTCGGGGGGCGCGTGCCCATTCGTGAGACAATTTCTCATCCTGAGACGTCCTGCGAGTCGTTTCCTAATAGAACGCTGTCAATGTGCTACCTAAGCCGCTGAAAACGCATTCACCTGAGTGCTAGCCCTTTCGTTCCGGGCGATGGCCGCCGCGTTGCACCTCCTTTTCTGAACCGTGGAGTCGGGCTTCCCTCACAAGATCTTTCGAACCTGGAAGAGGGGAAGCCTAATCCGCATTTTGAATTGAGTGTCAGTTGAATTAGGGGAATTTCATCCGTTGGCGCAGGAAGCTACAGCTACGGCTCGTACGGCACAGAACGCCAGCATCGTGGCGGGGCTCGCTCGTTTTTTTCAAGACGCGACGCCAGTGCGGATGCGGGTCCAACTGGCACGGCTCATTCCAGGCTGCGACTCCGCGACCGTCTCTTTTACGGAAAGTATTGTGCTTGAATTTGGCACAACGCGCGAAGTTCTCTTCGAGTGCATCACGGCTTTGGAATTCGGTGACAACGTACGCTTGCGAAATTCCGACGGTACCTTCGACGTGACCGCGTCTGTCGTTGCCGTGCAATATCACCCTCACAAAACGGTAGTGGCCGCGCGTTTTCTGAAAGAAGTGCCTAACTGGATCGTAAAATCATGACTCCTTCCACACCTCCGCAGGACCTGGCAGCCCAATGGAAATCCGCCCTCCGGTTGTATCCCATTTATTTCGAACTGGCGCGGGAGTTTGCCATTGAAGTGAAACCGTGCGCCGAGCTAGAAAGCGGCGTTGAAACCCCCGGCAAGGAAACGGTCGAGCTGGCCAATCAATGGCTGGATGAAATGGACCGGCAGATTCAGGTACACCAGATGCGCCAGTTCCTGCAGACCAGTTCTCAGGCTACTCCAGATGGATTCTTAAGTTTGCTGCAACGCTTTCTGGGAAAGACGGTCAAGACCGACGCCATGCGCGACAAGGTGGATTTTCTGCTGGTGCAGTATTTCAGCCAACTTGCGCCCGTCGGAGTGGCCGATGCCGAGGTCGATCTGGCTTATGTCGCCCACTCCCTGGAGCCGATTCTAGGCGAGGTGGAACTGAAACCTCCGGTTTGGCTGAATGCGCTCGACCGCGTGTTAGAGGCGGCGCGGCGCTGCCGCTCGCTGGACGAGCTTCTACATGGCGGCATTCTGGAACAGGGCCGCAAGGCCAAGGGGCTGGCGGGGGATTTATTTTACTTGCCGGTGGCTTTGGCAGCTTTCACACGCTTTGGCTACCTCATGAGGCGAACATTTTTCCGGCTGATGCTGGCCGATCTCAACACCATACTGGAGGGTCTGACCGAACTGGAAGATAAAGGAGTAACGGCCATCGACTGCCGGCGCGCCCAGTTTTCCGCGCAGGAACCGATCGTTCGGCTGCGGGTCATCTGCCAGTCGTGGAAGGTAATGTTTCAGGCGGAATACTCTTCGGGGTCACCGTTGCGCATGCTTGTCGATCTGCGCGCATCGGTCGATCAGGCATTAGGCCGAGGAAAGCCGAGTGAACCCAAGACGGGCCGCGACGCCGGCACTAAAGCGGGGGAGACTACGAAGACCGCTGTGAGTTTGCAGGGGACAGCCAAGCCGGGGCCGGTTGCGGCGAAGACGACCGCTGCTGCAGCCGCTGCGGGCGTTCCGAAATCGCCGAAGCAGTCCGTCGCTGCGCCGCCTGTGGCGAGAAACCCGAAGGCAAAGCCCGCGGCCGCAAATTCGGATGTCCCCGAGTTTGATATTTCCAGCACACCCGGATGGGAGCCAGATACTAAGGCATAGGCGCCACGAAAAGGTGGGCGGTACAAAAACAAAGAACATAGGCAAGGCCTACTCCAAGAACAAAGAGGACCGCAGCAGTGGAAGGACCGACCGTACTCATCATCTCCGACGAAGTAGATTTTGGGCGACGCATCGCTGCCCGATGGCAGTTGGAGCGCAACGCTCCGGCCTTCACCGTGTTGAGCGGCGATTTGTGGCCTCGCTTTGCGGTCGACGCCTTTGATGTGGCGATTGTCGGAGAGTTGCGGCGAGAACTCCTCTCTGTCGTGTTGGAGCCTTTGCATTCCACCGGTCAACCGATTTTCTGTGTATGTCCGGTTGGGCCTACGTCGCTGTTGGTGCGGGGGCGCTGGCCGCGAATCTCCATATTGCCGCGCACGGAACACTGGCTCGAAACTGTGATCTTGGTCGGGAGTGAGGCGGTGCACCGGTCGCGAGCGGAATCGCGGGCCCGTGCCGCCGAATCTTCCTGCGCTGCCCTCGAACGGCAAGCGACGCTGGGACGCTACATGATTGAAATGCGCCACAACCTGAACAATGCACTCACTTCGGTGCTGGGAAACTCAGACCTGTTGCTGCTGGAACCGGGAAGCTTTTCCGCGCCGACCCGCGCCCAGATCGAAACCATTCGCAACATGACGCTGCGCATCCACGAAATCATGCAGCGCTTCTCTTCGCTGGAAAAGGAAATGAACGTAGTGGCGCAGCAGGCGGAACAAGATTCTGGCAAGTCGTACGCGGCTACCGCCGGTGGCGATTAATTTATGACAACGCATTCCCCCCTCGCACCGCACCGATCACACAGCGCTGGGCGAACGATTTCTGACACGCCCGCCAGGGGAAGGCATTATGCATAGATTGATGGCGGGCGTTACGATTCTCGAGCACGAGCTGTCCGAGCTGCGCCTGCTGGTCGAGCGCCAGACGGGAATCCTGCTCGACTGCCCCAACAGCGCTCTGGCCGCTCACGTCGCCGATTATCTGGAAAGCCACGAACTGGAATCTGCCGCTTGCCTGCTCGCCCAGCTCCGTGAAGCCAGCAGTGATCCGTCGATCTTCTGCACATTTCTTGACGGCGTCCTAAACGTCAACACCGGTTTCTACCGTCATCCCGGGGCGATGAACGCGCTGGCGCGGCAAGTCGTGCCTCAACTGTACGCCCGTAAATCGGATGACGGCCTGTCTACGCTTCGCATCTGGAGTGCAGGCTGCTCCACTGGAGAAGAGGCTTATTCGATCGCGATGGCTCTGTGCGACGCGTACCCGGTTGCCAACGGAAATGGCTCCGCCAACGGAAACGGTACGCGGGAGCCGCGTGCGAAAAACGCCGGGCGCAATGGTGGCATTGCAGAAGTTGGTATTCCCGCCAGCGCCGGATGGAAAGATTGGTCCATCCATATTGTCGGCAGCGACCTGCTGCCTTCCGCGATTGCAATTGCGGAGCGTGGCCTTTACCCGCAATCGGCTCTGATGGGATTGCCGCCCTCGACGATTCGCGCTTCGTTTTCGAAAATCGGAAGTCCCAACGGAGGCCAAAGTGGGCCCGCGGAAGGTTTTCCATACGCAGTTGGCAATGGATCGAGTAGCTCCGCGAATGGAGTGAACGGAGTAAACGGCGCGAATGGCGCGAACGGTTCGAGCAACGGTGCGTACCTTCTGGTGAAGCCGCGCCTGCGCAGCCTGGTCACTTTCAACACCATGAACTTGACCAAGCCAGTCTACATTGGCCGTTTCGACTGCATCTTCTGCATGGACGTATTGCCGCATCTTTCCCGCGCCCAGCGCACCGCGTTGCTGGAGCGCCTGCATCTTTATCTCGAGCCCGGCGGATACCTTTTCCTCAGCCAGACAGAAAAGCTGTCCGCGTCGAACCTGAACTTCCGTTCAGAAACATTCGACGGCTACACCTTCCATCGCAAACCCCTGGCCGCGAGCGCGGCGTACGGGCGTTGAAAAATCTAGTTCGGGAGTGTCACAGCAGTCGGACACCAGCTTCTCGGCTAGCCCGGATCAAATCCTTATCCAATGTGGCGAGCGGAAGATTTCTGTTGTGGGCAAGATCGAGATAAGCCGCGTCGTATGCCGTCAGTCGATGCTGGCGGCTTAACGATTGAATGCGTCCAAACACCGCATCTGCCGGCACCTGCATGATGACGACTGGAAGCTCCGCCAGGTCAGCCAGAAAGGTGCGCGTCAAACTGTCTGAGATTCGCTTTCGTTTTTCTCCCACCAGGAGGGCGTTTAGCACTTCATGAGGCCAGAACGAAGGCGCGATTGCCGAGTCTCCCTGCTTGAACCGAAGCGCGACCTGCTGGGCATCGGCGGAGTTCTCATCAGGGAAGCACCATGTCAGAACGACCGACGCATCTAGGACGAACTCGCTCACCGGCGGCCTTCGTTGATCAAATCTTTGATCCTCAGGCCGCGCAGCGACAACTGGTGACGTTTGCCGAAAGAGGCCAGTCTATCCGCGGATTTCGCAACAGAGTCCTGGCTATCGGACTTTCCCATCTTCTCTTTCAGCAATTCTCCCAGCAGCCTGGAAACGCTGGTATCGCGCCGCGCCGCTTCGATGCGAGCCCACTGCGCCACGTCCTCTTCCAAGGTCACGGTCACATTTCGGAGTTGGGGCTTGGACGACACGAAAACAGTGTAACACGAAATCAGTGTACATGGAGCGTGCGGCCGGCAGCATCTCGAACCATGTGGGGACAGCCGCCCTCGGCTGCCGGGCAAAGCCCGGCAGCCGCGCCACTGCTGTAGCATTGGTTCAGTTTTGTCGATTAGGTCGAGATATGAAAACTATGACCATTACCACTGCTCGAAAGCGCTTCGGTGTTGGCGGATCACCTACGCGAACAAAAACTCCTTCGTCCTTAACTCTTTTATCGTGTCCCTCAGCTTCGCCGCCTTCTCGAACTCGAACTTCTTCGCCGCTTCGCGCATGTCGCTTTCGAGTTTGCCGATGTAGGCATCCACTTCTTCCTGCGTCTTGAATTCCGGCATGCCCTCGGCCTCGCCCGCCGTCAAGTCCGCATAATCCGCGGCGACGATTCCCGCCAGCGTCATGTCGAGCGGGCGCACGATCGACTCGGGCGTGATCCCATGTTCCTCGTTGTACGCGGTTTGAATCGCGCGCCGGCGCGAGGTTTCATCCATGGCGCGCTTCATGGAATCGGTCATGCGATCGGCATAAAGAATCGCGCGCCCGTTCAGATGCCGCGCGCAGCGGCCTATCGTCTGGATGAGCGAGCCTACCGAACGTAGAAACCCTTCTTTGTCCGCATCCAGAATTGCCACCAGCGAAACTTCCGGCAGGTCCAGCCCCTCGCGCAACAGATTGATACCGATCAATACGTCAAATTCGCCTTTTCGCAGATCGCGCAGAATCTTTACCCGCTCGAGCGTCTCGATCTCGGAATGCATATAGCGGCACTTCACGCCCACCTCGGCATAGTACTCGGCCAAGTCTTCGGACATGCGTTTGGTCAAGGTCGTCACCAGCACGCGTTGCCCAAGTTCGACGCGCGCGCGAATTTCGTGCAGCAAGTCGTCGATCTGTCCCTTGACCGGGCGTACTTCGACCGGCGGATCGATCAGTCCCGTTGGCCGGATGATCTGTTCCACCACCACGCCCGCCGACTTGGTCAACTCATACGGCCCCGGCGTGGCTGAAACGTAGACCAGTTGATTAGTGCGATGCTCGAATTCGGCGAACGTCAGCGGACGATTGTCGAGCGCCGAAGGCATGCGAAAGCCGTACTCCACCAGAGTTTCCTTGCGCGACCGGTCGCCCGCATACATCCCGCGCAACTGTGGAACGGTCTGATGCGACTCGTCGATAAACATCAGGAAGTCGCGGGGAAAATAATCCAGCAGCGTCGGCGGCGGCTCGCCCGGCAAGCGCCCGGTAAAGTGCCGCGAATAATTCTCGATCCCGTGGCAAAAGCCCATGGCTTTGATCATTTCCAGATCGAACATCGTGCGCTGGTGAATACGCTGTGCCTCCACCAACCGTCCCTGCTTCTCGAGTTCGACTTCCCACCACGCCAGCTCTTTCTTGATCGACGCCACGGCCGAGGCGCGCGTCTCTTCCTTCATCACATAATGCGTCTTGGGATAAATCGGCAGCCGCATATATTTCTGCTTCACCGTGCCGAACAGGGGATCGATCTGGGTGAGCGATGAAATCTCATCTCCCCACAGTTCGATGCGGTACGCCATGTCGTCGTAAGTAGGGAAGACCTCGATCACGTCGCCCCGCACGCGAAATGTGCCGCGCCGAAAATCTCCGTTGGTGCGTTCATAAAGAATGTCGACCAGCCGCCGCGTTATGTCCTCGCGCTTGATCTTCTGGCCTTTTTCCAGAAACATCATCATGCCGTAATAGGCTTCGGGCGAGCCGAGGCCATAAATGCAGCTCACCGAAGCCACAATCAGCGCGTCGCGCCGTTCGAACAGCGAGCGCGTGGCCGAGAGACGAAGCTTGTCGAGTTCGTCGTTGATAGTCGCTTCTTTTTCGATGTACAGATCGGCGGCCGGGACGTATGCCTCGGGCTGGTAGTAGTCGTAATACGAGACAAAATATTCGACCGCGTTGTGCGGAAAGAAATTCTTGAACTCATGGTAAAGCTGCGCCGCCAGCGTCTTGTTATGCGCCATGACCAGCGCTGGACGGTTCGCCGCCTCAATCACCTTCGCCATGGTGTAGGTTTTGCCGGACCCGGTAACCCCCAGCAAAACCTGGTGCTGTTCGCGGTCAAACACGCCGCGCAGCAGCGCCTCGATGGCGCGCCCCTGGTCGCCCTGCGGTTTGTAATCCGAAACAAGTTTGAAGTCCATGGAAGAAGCTCTTAGCCGTTAGCTCTTAGCCTTTAGCTACATCTCGCGTAGGGACGGGCGCATTCGCCCGTCCGGCCAAGCGTAGCGAGGCCAGGTTTTCGTCAGCAGCGCCACAGAGGCCAATTCTGCCAACAGAGAATCTTTCTATTATAACGCGCGAGGAAAACGGGAAGGCCAGCACCTCCACGGCTGATGCTGCCACAGTCTGGCGTCCTGTGAACTTTGCTAAATCACCGCGGGCCGCAGATCCGCTTTTTTCGTGGCAATTATCAATTTTGCGGCGGGCAGCTTCTCCCGTGCCGCGTCTTGGGTGTAGGCCTCGATGGTAATTGTCCCCGGCGTTTTATTGGCTTGCACGATCACTTGCGCAAGGCCGTTGAACAAGCTGCGCTTGGGCTCTTTGTCGGACTCCTGGCAGTTAGGGTCGCCGTTGCCTACGCCGATCAGCGCGCCTTCTCCGCTCACTTTGAAACTGATCAGGTTGTCTGCAGTGGGAACGGGTCGGCCCTCTTTGTCGAGTACCTCGACTCGAAGGACGGCCACATCCTCGCCGTCAGCATCAATCTCGGTTCGATCGGCGGTGAGCCGGATCGATTCCGGCGCCCCGGTCGTTTCCCGTTTTTCCACCAACACGACCTTGCCATCTTTTGTGCCGCGCGCTTCCAGCGCACCCGGTTGGTATTTCACCGACCATTCCAGATGCTTCAGCGGTTCTACTTTTTTCGATCCCTGGCTCTTGCCGTTCAGGAAGAGTTCCACCGAATCGAGATTCGAGTGCACCCACACCGAGATCGGCTCGCCCTCGCGCTCTTCCCAATTCCAGTGGGGGAATAAATGCAGCACCGGTTCCGAGCCCCACCACGCCTTGTAGTAATAGAAGTTGTCCTTGGGAAAACCGCACATGTCGACGATCCCGAACTGCGAGTTGATCGACGGCCAACCGTAAGGCGTCGGCTCTCCGCGATAATCGAAGCCCGTCCAGGCAAAGCCTCCCGACAGCCATTCGCGTGTTGCATAAAACTTCCACCATTCCTCTGCCAACTCCGCCCACGGCGGGTGAACCGCATCATAGGCACTCACCCAGTTGCGCAGTTTGTCGGTCTCGTAAATGCCACGGGTGCAAACGGTGCTTGCGGTTTCCGATCCCACGCTTGGCGTTTTCGGATGCGCCTTGTGCCATTCGTCATGCACACTGAGGTTGTAGTTAAAACCCATGACGTCGAGCTGTTCCGGAAAGTGTGTTTCAAACGACTGATTGACCGCCGCCGTGCACAGCCGTGTCGGATCGAGTTCGTGAGTTCGCGCAATCATGTCGTCGATCACGCGCACGCCCTGCGGCTGCGGCATCATCCTCCATTCCTCGTTGCCCATGGACCACAAAATAATCGATGGGGAGTTGCGGTAACGCTTCACCATCGTCTCCAGTTGCGCCATGCCCTCCGGATTCGAACTCATCAGCCGCGTTTCGCACATCATCATCATGCCTATGTGATCGCACTCTTCCACCCACTCGGGCGTCGGCATGTTATGCGAAGTGCGCACCGCATTGCCGCCCATATCTTTGAGCACTCCGAGGCGGTACCGCTGCAAGCTGTCAGGAAGCGCCGCGCCCACTCCGGCATGATCCTGATGGTTGCAGGTGCCCTTGATCTTCACCGATTTGCCGTTGAGAAAGAATCCTTTGTCCGCATCCCACTTGATGTCGCGCACTCCGAAGGTGATTCGCTCGGCGTCGCGAGGTTTCCCGCTTGACTCCACTGTCGCCACCGCCGAATACAGATTCGGTGCTTCGGGCGACCAGAGCGCAGGATTTGTCACCTTGGCGCTGGCAGTGAAAGTTGCCAATCCATCGGGAGGGACAGATTGCGGAGCGGAGTCTGTAGCGGCAACCGGCTTACCTGAAGCGTCGAAGATCTGCCAACGTACGCGGCAGTTTTCCGGCTGGCTACTCTCATTCCACACCGCTGTCCCCAGATTTAAAGCGGCAGCATTGCCCTTGACAGCCGCGCGAACGTAACTCTCCCAATGTCCGAGATGGAGCGAGTCGGTCTTCGACAGCCACACATGCCGGTAGATGCCCGCGCCCTCGTAAAACCAGCCATCGCCAAAGCTGGCATCCATGCGCACCACCAGAAAATTTCGTCCACCATAGTTGAGAAAATCGCTCACATCGAAGCGAAATGGCGCGTAGCCGTTATCGTTGCGACCTATGAAATATCCATTTAAAAATACCAGCGCGCTGCGAAATGCGCCGTCGAACTCAATGGTGATGCGCCGTCCGCTGTCTTCTTTTGGAATATCGAAGGTGCGCCGGTACCAGCCCACGCTGGTCTCGGGATATCGCCGTCCCAGCGGTTTGTAACCATGAGACTGCTGTTCTTCGTCGCGCACGAAGGGCAGTTCAACCGCCCAGTCGTGCGGCAGATTAAGCGAGCGCCATTTCGAGTCGTCCAGTTTCGCCGTCGAAAAGTCGAACTCGCCGCTCTTCGCGAAATCACCCTGGCCCATACCGAAGCCGAGATCTCGCTGCGGATCGCTGCCGTGCCCCTGAAAAAACTTCCAGCCAAAGTCAAAGAGCAAACGCTCCCGCGGAGCCACAGCGGCCATTGCCTCCGGGGACGCCGCGGCCGGGTAGTCCGTAAGCAGCGCATGGGCGCGGCATACCGAGTCCGCGACCAGAGTCGAAGCTGAGAGTGCAACGCCAGAACGAAGCAGATCGCGACGGGTGAAAGGCGCCATGTTGCCTCACGAATGAAGTCGAAATTGGAATCCGTCCCGCGCCGCCGAGCCGTGACGGCAAGCTTTGCGGGGGTAATTGTGGGACGCCGCATTATAAGCCCGCGATCTGGGCAATGAGGAAGATGCGGAGAGGAAGGCGTGAAAGAACAGGGCGCGTTACTGCTTTTCTTTGACTTCGCCCATACCCACGATTTTCGAGGACGTGCGGAACTTCTTATAGTCCCGGAAATCCTGATCGCCGTCGATGTTGAAGCCTTTGAACAGAGCCACGCGCACGTCCACTTTGAAATTCAGATGACGCGGCAACCAGACTTCATCATTCACTCGCGTCTGCTCCAGCACGACGCGCGTTCCTTTGTGGATGCGCGCCAGCACCCATCCCACCGACACCGTGTCGATTGCCTCGATATCCATCTTCGCCAGTTGCAGGTCGCCCTTGTCGATCCACACCCGCCCGTGAAATTTGGAAAGAAACTTCGATTCCTTCATATGTGGCTCAAAGCCAGGTCGCGGCTCGCCGTCAATCACCCAAGCCTCGCGCCCACCCACGTCTTCGATCCCCACGAGTTTGAAGTCGTAAGCATCGGCGACTTCCCGTACGAACTTGCGGCCGTCCTCGCGTTCCTTCAATTCCTTTTCTTCGCGTTTTCTGCGGTCCTCGTCCGATTCGTTTTTTCGCTTGTCGATGACCTTCTGGATTTTCTCTTCTTCTTTGGCATTTTCCTTGGCATCGAGGGGCTTGTCGTCTTTTGCGATCAGCCGCTGCACCGGAGTTCCGTAAATCTCGAGCATCTCGTAAGTCTTCACTTCGGTGGATTTGGTTTTCCCTTTGCGGTCCAGCTTATTCTCGACCTCGCGATCGATATAGGTGTAGTCCCGCAGCCTCTTCTCGTTTTCAATGTCCTTGTCCGCGACCACGCGAAACAACTCCCGCATCTGGTCCTGCGAAAGTTTGCCACCCGCTCCAGGGACAAGGTCCGGAACCGAAGTAGCAGGCGTGTCAGCCTGAGGCGCCGATGGTTCCGCGCTGACAGGCGGAGCCTCCTGCTGACAAAAAGCTGGCAGGCAGGCAAGCACCAGGGAACCGAGGAACAAACTAGAAACTTTCATCAGATGATTTTAATTCGTTAGACGGCCTGATGGTCGGTTGGGATGCCCGCGGGAGAATTGCGTTACGGCAGGCAGCAGATTGGTTCAGGGCTCTTGGGGCGCATCGGAGTGGTTCATCGAAAGTTCGCGGCAGGTACGACGAATTGCCTCCTGCGAAGAATCGAGGTCGACAAACTGGAAGCCGTAACGGAAGGCATTTCGCTGTCGCACCAGGGCGATGACGTCCACATCGCCGAGTGGCAGTTTGAATTCCAGGCGAACCACTTCGCCCACTGGAACCTCAACGCGCAGCATGGCGGAGATGCCAGACTCGCTAATGTCGACGGTGTGCCCGCGAACTACCGGGCAATCGCGAGGGTAGACGCGGATGTTCACCTCAATTGGAAAACGGGGATCGCGGCGAAGATCCACTGTCGGGTCAAGCCGCCTATTTCCGGGCTGAGAGTGCAAGTCCAAGCTGCCTTCTGGTAGCGTTCGCCGCGCAGGTCAGTCAGCAAACACAAAGGTTTCTATCCGTCTCATGATAGATCGGCAACCCACCCCCCAAACTTTAGGAGTCGAACTCAGCGACCCGGTTTATAAGCTTTCCCCAGGCATTCCGCGTCGAAAAGGCGCTCATCTACGCGGTGCAATCGCTTCTCCTGTGCCTTAGTCAGCAGGGAATAGTGCTTGATATCAAACAGGTGATAGACGACAAACCACACTGGCTGGTCTGTAGTCATCCAGTTCTGCCGGTCGAATCGTTTGAGGTTCACCGGACGCGAATAGCGACGCAGGGTGCGCTCGCGCCGCAGATTGAAGTAGGCATTGAAGTAGCTGAGCGCCAACTCGCGCAGCGTGCGATACACGGGCTCGCGCCAGCGGCAGCCCGAATAATTCGACTTGGCAACCGCGCCCCAGCAGCCGTCTTCGCGGTAAATGGCAATCACGTGGTCGGTATCGTGCTCGGCTTCGAAATCCAGAAGCAGGGGAGGGTAACCGTTTGCGCGCAATGCTGCCGCCGCGAATATCGCCCCCTCCAGGCAGTGCGAGGATTCTTCGGCCAGGACTTTTCGCGGCGACCAGGCGGTATCCTCCAGGTGATACGGCATGTCATCGAGAAACTTCTGAATGCCGTAGGGATTTTTCAGCGCGCGCAGCTTGCGCAGTTCTTTTCCGGTAAAGCCGGCGCTGTGGCCAGAGTGGTTAGCGGTCATATTGTGTTTCGCATTTGCAGCTAGTTCAAAGTGTAGCCTGCTACGGATCCCGGTAAGAGCCGGTTCCAGTTTTTCTCGGCGTTCTCGGCGAGGGGTTTCTCGGCGAACTCCGCGGTTCAAGCTTTTGCAGTGCTATCGGACAATACCGCGCCCACTTCCTCAGCGCTGTCGACGAGCACATCGGGTCCATCGGCCTCTAATGTCTGCGCAGCGAATCCGTAGGTTACGCCGATCGTCCACAGTCCGGCATTGCGTCCGGTCTGCACGTCGACGTGAGAGTCGCCCACGATCGCCGCCTGTTCAGGCTCTACCCCGTACTCGTGAAGCAGTTTGCGCGCGCCCTCGGGATCCGGTTTCTTGGTTACAAAGCTGTTGCCACCGTACACCTGAGAGAAAAACTGTCCCAGGCCGAGGGCATCGACGATCGCCCGCGAGGGAACCACCGGTTTGTTGGTGAGGATGGCCAAGGTGCGCGGCACGCCGTTTCGCGAACTGCGAATGGTTGCCAGCGCCTGCGGGATTCCCGGGTACACGGTGGTGTGATCGAGTTTGTGTTCCCGGTAATAAGAGAGAAAGAATTCCAGCCCCTTGCGCACAAGGGGCTGGTCAGCCGCTTCCGCACCGAGGGCCCGCTGGATCAGGATCGGCGCACCGTCCCCCACATAGCTTGCAATCACGTCGTCGGGCAACTCCGGGCGCTCAATGTGGCGCAAAGCTGCGTTCACCGAATGCACCAGGTCAAGGCGCGAGTCAATCAGGGTGCCGTCCAGGTCAAAGATCACGAGTTGGATGGAATGCCGGTCAAATGCTCGACGTGTTCGAATCATCAACTTCCAGAATAAAGCACTCAGGACTCACACGTCAGCATTAAGGTCCTTGACGCAGACGAAAACCACGAACCACAAAGGCCACGAAGCATCACGAAGGAATTCGTTCTTCGATTTTGTTTTCCTGTGACTTCGTGTCCTTCCTGGCAATTGCTCGGATTTGACCTGTAACGATGTTTCTAGTAGTATCGAAATATGATTGCGCCGGCCACCAAAGCACCCGCCCTCAGCAAGGCCAGCGAACGCGTCGCTAAGTACGCCGACATGTTCTCGGCTATGGGAACCGAGCCCCGGTTGCGCATTATGCAATTGCTGCTGACAGCGCATCCCGAAGGCCTCGTGGTCAGCGAAATTCAAAGCGAACTCGAAATTCCCAATTCCACGCTCTCGCACCACCTCGACAAGCTCAGAACCGAGGGCCTCGTCCAGGTCCAGCGGGAGAGCACCTTTTTGCGATACACGGCAAACACCAGCGCCTTGCAGGAACTCTTGCAGTTTCTGTATGCCGAGTGCTGCACGCGAAACAAAGCTGTCAAACCAGAACAAATTATACAAATCTGTAAATAGGAGCCCTTCATGAGTACCACTGACATCAAAGACGTCGTCAAACAAAAATACGGGGAAGCCGCCCTGCGCGTGACATCCGGCGGCAGTTCCTGTTGCGGCGCCGCTGCCGCCACAAGTTGCTGCGATCCCATCACGACCAACCTCTACGACGCTTCGCAGGCTGGGCAGATTCCGGAAGAGGCGCTGCTGGCGTCGCTGGGCTGCGGCAATCCTACGGCCCTGGCCCAGTTGAATGCGGGTGAAACCATCCTCGATCTCGGCTCTGGTGGCGGCATCGATGTGCTGCTTTCCGCGCGCCGCGTTGGCCCCACGGGCAAAGCCTACGGTCTCGATATGACCGACGAGATGCTCGCGCTCGCCAACGAAAACAAGCGGAAAGCGGGCGTGGAGAATGTCGAATTTCTGAAGGGGGAGATTGAAAATATCCCGCTCCCCGACAACTCGGTCGACGTAATCATCTCCAACTGTGTGATTAATCTTTCGGCCGACAAAGATCGCGTTCTTCGCGAAGCTTTCCGCGTTCTGAAGCCGGGCGGGCGCTTTGCCGTCTCCGATATCGTCACTCGCGGAGAAATCTTGCCCGAAATCCGCCAGAGCCTGCTGGCCTGGGTGGGTTGCATTGCCGGAGCGCTGGAAGAAAGCGAATATCGCCAGAAACTGGTCGCTGCCGGATTCGAGCAGGTTGAAATGGAGCCGACCCGAATCTATCGCACTGAAGACGCGCGCGAATTTCTTACCGGGCAGGGAATTGACGTGGATGCCCTTGCTCCGCAAGTCGACGGGAAATTTCTGAGCGCCTTCATCCGCGCGGTGAAGCCGGCCGGTGCACCCAAGGCATGCTGCGGTCCAACTTGTTGTAACTGATACGTTCTGGAAGTCGCGAAATGGAAAAACATTACAACGTCTTGTTTCTGTGCACCGGCAACTCAGCACGCTCTATCATGGCCGAGGCAATTCTGAACCGAAAAGGCCAGCCAAACTTCACCGCCTACAGCGCCGGAAGCCATCCTACGGGTACGGTTCGTCCCGAAGCGTTGCGCCAACTGGAGGCGGCTCACCTTCCGGCGACGGGGCTGCGCAGTAAGAGCTGGGATGAATTCGCGCAGACCGGCGCGCCTCATCTCGATTTCGTTTTCACGGTTTGTGACAATGCCGCGAACGAAGTCTGCCCGGTATGGCCAGGGCAACCGATGACGGCGCACTGGGGCATCCCCGATCCTGCTGCGGTGCAGGGAACCGCCGAACAAGTGGAGAAGGCTTTTCGCGACGCTTTTTTTCTTCTTGACCGCAGGATCAGCCTCTTTCTGAGTCTTCCGCTCTCCACCCTGGACGGATTTTCGCTGAAGAAGGAAATCGACAACATCGGCCGACAACCGAAAACCTGAATGCCGGCCGGCCGCCGGTCAAAATAAGATCGAAGAGGCTGCAAGAAAATGAACATCCGCGTGATCTCTCGTCTCAGTTTTCTGGACCGTTTCCTCACCCTCTGGATTTTTACCGCGATGCTGATTGGAGTGGCGGCGGGATGGGCCCTGCCCGGGATCGTGCCGTTTTTGAATCGCTTCAGCGTTGGCACCACTTCGATTCCGATCGCTGTGGGGCTCATCTTAATGATGTACCCGCCCTTGGCCAAAGTCCGCTACGAGGAACTGGGTGAAGTTTTCCGCAACAAGAAAATTCTCGGCCTCTCGCTGCTGCAGAACTGGGTGATTGGGCCGCTTCTGATGTTTGCCCTCGCCATCATCTTCCTCCGCGGCTATCCGGAATACATGGCAGGCCTGATCATGATTGGTCTGGCGCGCTGTATCGCGATGGTGATCGTCTGGAACGAGCTAGCCAAGGGCGACACGGAGTATGCTGCCGGCCTGGTTGCCCTTAACTCTGTCTTCCAGGTCCTCTTTTACTCCCTGTACGCGTGGGTGTTCATCACCAAGTTGCCGGAGTGGTTTGGATTGCACGGCGCGGTCGTGAACGTTTCGATTCGCGACATAGCGCAGAGTGTCTTCATCTATCTTGGCATTCCGTTCCTGGCGGGCATGCTCACGCGGTTGGTGCTAGTGCGCGCGCGGGGAAGGGAGTGGTATGAGACCAGCTTCATCCCGCGCATCAGCCCGATTACGCTGATTGCACTCCTGTTCACCATCGTCGTGATGTTTTCGCTGAAGGGCGGATACATCGTGCGGCTTCCGCTGGATGTTGTGCGCATTGCGATTCCACTGCTGATTTATTTCGTGGTGATGTTCCTGGTGTCCTTCTACATGGGACGCAAACTGGGCGCCGATTATTCGAAAACAGCGACTCTCTCCTTCACCGCGGCCAGCAACAACTTCGAGCTCGCGATCGCGGTTGCGGTCGCTGTCTTTGGCATCAATTCCGGAGCAGCTTTCGCGGCGGTCATCGGGCCGCTCGTCGAGGTTCCGGCACTGATCGGGTTAGTGAACGTATCCCTATACTTTCAGCGCCGCTACTATGAGACGGAGCCCTCGAATATGCAGGTTGCGCCCGTCCTAAAAGCCGCCAGCAAACCATGAACCGGTTTGCGCGGGAACATCCGCGTATTGAAAAGCAAAGGAGGCCCAGGCTGCGGCTTGCAACCTGAGCCATATCCGGTATTTCGCCGGAGCTTACTGGCAGTTAATGCTGGGATTATCCTTTGCCAAGGCCAGGCATGCCTGGTGTTGTCTTTCTTTCTTGGCCGCGTCGGCAACGGAGTCGCCGCTCCTCACGACTTGGGCCTGACCGGCGGTCGCTACAGCCGGAACAACCTGCACCGACGGTGACGATGTCTGAACCGCGGGTTGAACGCTAGACGGATGCGGCGCAGGCTCTTCTGCTCCCTGCTGAACATTTTCCTGAACATTGACCGGGCCATGAGCCGCCCAGTCCGCCACGATTAAATTGCAGGCGTCCTTCGCTGCATTTCCGACAGTATGCGTGGCGTTGGTGCCGAGCACGTCGCCCGCCTTGTTGGCGACTTGAATCTGGCTGTTGCTGCGCAGCAGGCCGCGATTCTGCTTCGACTCGCGATTCATCATGACGATGTAATCGGCATTCGACTCATTGATGGTAACGATCGCTCCCGAGCAATTCTTCTGCAGGTCCTTGGTGACTTCCATGCTCTCGTCGTGCGCGTCGATTGTGGACTTCGAACCCCATGTCCCCCAATGGTGCCCGCCCACCCCGCTGCCGTCGGAACTGACGTTTTCCGAACCCTTGCCTTGTACAAACACGCGAGGTTTACTTTGAGCGTTCGCAGTGATCGCGATTGCAAGTACACACAACAGTCCCCAAGTTTTCATAGCCAGATAATCCTTTCCGGTTTATTCACGGCCCGAGCCGTGAATTCGAAATTCATTATCTTTCAGGCAAAAAACATCACAAGGTGACCAACGTCCCGATACTTAGGGACGGTCACGTGGTCGGACCGCCCAAATTTCTCGAAGCCCAAACTTCCTTACTTGCCAACCTCCAGTTACCATTTACAATCCAACTTGCTCCAGCAGATGAGCGGAATCCTAAGACGCCGGCGTGGAATCTAATTGATCGGGACCCAGGAACCGGATGGCGACGACGAAGACCGACCCGAAGCTAGCCTTGACGGCCAACGGTGGCAAGAAGGGCAAGCTGTATGACGGACTTACGCGGGATCAGCTCATCCAGGCCTACCGCATTATCTACACCTCCCGGCGCATCGATGACCGCGAAATCCTGCTCAAACGCCAGCAAAAAATTTATTTTCAGATGTCTGGAGCGGGGCACGAGGGCATCGGCACCGCCGCCGGACTGGCGCTGAAGGCGGGCTACGACTGGTTCTATCCCTATTATCGCGACCGGGCACTGTGCCTGGCGCTCGGGGTTTCGCCTTACGACATGTTTCTGCAGGGTGTGGGCGCGGCCGAAGACCCCAGTTCCGGCGGACGCCAGATGCCTTCGCACTGGAGCCATCCCAACCTGCACATCGTGACGCAGTCATCTCCGACGGGATCGCAGATTCTGCAGGCTGTGGGTTGCGCCGAGGCTGGACGCTACTTGGCGCGCCATCCCAAGTCTGCGGAAGTTCCATCCTCAGGTTCTCCTGATTATCGCCAGTTCAAGAACGTCAGCTTCCAGGGCGATGAAGTAACCTACGTCTCTCTCGGCGACGGTACCTCCAGCGAAGGTGAATTCTGGGAGGCCATGAACGCCGCCGCCCTGGGCAAGCTGCCGGTGATTTTCTGTGTCGAAGATAACGGCTACGCGATCTCCGTTCCGGTCGAAGTTCAAACCGCGGGTGGAAGCATTTCGCGTCTCGTCTCTGGATTTCCCCATTTCCATTTCGAAGAAGTCGACGGCACCGATCCCGTGGCCAGCTATGCGGCATTCCAGCGCGCCACGCGCTATTGCCGCGAAGGACACGGCCCGGCTTTCGTCCACGCGCATGTGATTCGTCCGTACTCGCATTCACTTTCTGACGACGAACGCCTCTATCGCCCTGACACCGAGCGCGAACGCGACGCCCAGCGCGATCCGGTCACGCGCACCCAAATGTTTCTGCTGCGCGAGGGCATCCTCGACGAAAAAGGCATCAACCAGCTCGAGAAAGAAGTCGAAGCCGAGCTGCAGAGAGCGGTCGACAAGGCACTCGAAGCGCTTCCGCCGGCCCCGGAGAGCGTTACTAAATTTGTCTATTCGCCCGATCTCAATCCCGTGTCGTCCACATTTGATACGCAGGCTGCAGTCGCGGAAGCGCCGGCCGACGGCAAAAAGCCCGCCGGCAAAACCATGGCCGACCTGATCACGATGACCCTTCGCGACGAAATGCAGCGTGACGAGCGCATCATAATTTTTGGCGAAGACGTTGCCGACTGTAGCCGCGAAGAATATTTGAAGCGCAAGCTGGTCAAGGGAAAGGGCGGAGTATTCAAGCTCACCTTCGGCCTGCAATGCGAGTTTGGCAACGACCGCGTGTTCAATGCTCCGCTGGCCGAAGCTGCCATCGTGGGGCGCGCCACCGGAATGGCCACTCGCGGCCTCAAGCCCGTCGTCGAGATCCAGTTCTTCGATTACATCTGGCCTGCGATGATGCAGATTCGCGACGAACTCAGCGTCATCCGCTGGCGCTCCAACAATGGATTCTCTTGCCCGGTAGTGATTCGCGTTGCCATCGGCGGGTACCTTACCGGCGGCGCCATTTACCACTCGCAATGCGGCGAGAGCATCTTCACGCACATTCCCGGCCTGCGCGTGGTCTTCCCGTCGAACTCGCAAGACGCTGCGGGATTACTGCGCACGGCAATCCGCTGCGATGATCCCGTGCTGTTCCTCGAACACAAACGCCTGTATCGCGAATCGTTCGGCCGCGCCGCCTATCCCGGACCCGAGTACATGATTCCGTTCGGCAAGGCGAAGGTCGTTCATCCCGGCACCGACCTGACAGTGATCACCTACGGCGCCGTCGTTCCGCGCGCACTGCAAGCGGCTCAAAAACTGGAGCGGGAGCAAGGTGTGAAAGTGGAACTGATTGATTTGCGTTGTCTGAATCCGTTTGACTGGGACACGATCGCCGCTTCGGTCTCGAAAACAAATCGCGCCCTGGTGGCCTACGAAGACACGCTCAGTTGGGGATACGGAGCCGAAATCGCCGCCCGCATCGCCGACCAACTTTTCGATCAGCTCGATGCTCCGGTTCGCCGCGTCGCCGCCAAAGATGTGTTCGTCGCTTATCAGCCCATCCTTGAAGACGCGATCCTGCCCCAGCCTAACGACCTGTTTCTGGCGATGAAAGAATTGTCCGAGTACTAACCCAAGGCCTCCGTTTATTCGCCAAACAACATGCGGTAAATTCCTCCGCCAACCGCGCCGCCGAGGAGCGGTGCAACCCAGAACATCCACAACTGCTGCAGCGCCGCGCCCCCCGCAAAAATTGCCGGGCCCGTGCTGCGCGCGGGGTTTACCGATGTGTTGGTCACCGGTATGCAAACCAGATGAATTAAAGTCAGGCACAGCCCGATTGCGATGGGCGCAAATCCCTTGGGCGCGCGGCCGTCGGTGGCACCCATGATCACGATCAAGAAAAATGCCGTCAGCACTGTTTCGGCGACGAAGCCTGCGATCAGCGAGTAGCCGCCGGGCGAGTTCGCTCCATATCCATTAGTCGCAAAGCCGGCGTGCAAGTTGAAGTTCACAGATCCGCTGGCGACCACGTAGAGTACGCCCGCCGCCGCGATTGCACCCGCTACTTGAGCGACCACGTACGGCAACAACTCAGAAGCAGGGAAGCGCTTGCCGACGACCAACCCCAGACTCACTGCTGGATTCAGATGACATCCCGAGATGTGCCCGATGGCAAACGCCATGGTTAAAAGCGTAAGGCCGAAGGCGAGTGCGACGCCGGCATATCCGATGCCGACGTTCGGAACGCCTGCGGCGAGCACTGCGGCACCGCATCCGCCAAATACCAGCCAGAACGTTCCAAAGAATTCCGCAGTGGCGCGTTTACCGATTGGCATGGCAATTTCCTCCTCTAGTTTTTCCGAGTGAATGTGGCTTTTAGCGCTAGGGCCGAACAGCTGGGACCTATACCTGGACCATTGAGAGGCAAAAAGACTAGCACAAAAGGATCGGAGTCGAAAGGACATAGAGGGCGGACATAGAGGGCGGTCCTCCCAGCTATAAGAACCTTGCTCCGGCGGGCGAGTATTGCTCGTCCCGGTTACGAACGCTTTCCCAGCCAGCGAATCATGATTGTCGCTTCTCCCCGAGGATGCTAGGCTCGACACAAGTGGGTTCTGCCTACGCCAATCCGTTGAAATCCAACCCGTCGGGGCCCGGCCGGCTGACACAGTGGGTGCAATCGGCGTCGGCCGAAGTCTGGATTAAATTTCTACTCGCGCTGCTCGGTCTTGGACTGGCCTTCGCGACCGCGCTCTTTTCCACCGTGTCGCGCGACGCCGGGAACCTCTGGGCGACTTTAATCTTGGCTTCGACATCTCTCGTTCTGGCAACGCTGGTTGGACTGGTAACCGTGCCTTATCTGGCGCGCCGGGTAGCGGTCGAACGCATGCGCGAATCCTTCGACTACGACGTGACTCGCGCCGGCATCATCTATGCCCTGGTCACGCTGCTGATCGGCATCGCCGCGCTCAACACCGGAAATAATCTTCTCTACATCGTGGTTGCCGCGATGCTGGCGGCAATCCTGGTTTCTGGAGTGGTTTCCGCATGGGTCCTGCGCTGGCTGGAACTCGATGTTCGGCTGCCCGAACACGTTTTTGCGGGGCGCCCGGTGGCGGGACGCATCGTGGTCCACAACCCGCGCCGCTTTTGGCCATCTTTTTCCGTGCGTGTAGTTTCCACTCGCAAAAAGCGGAAGAAGGCCGCCAAGCAATGGCAGTGGGAGGTCACAACTTTCGCGTTTCCTTTTAACCGGCCTTCGGAGCAGCAGTGGCTGCGCCTGCCGGACCGGCGTCTTCGCCGTGTGACCGTGCTGCCGCCTCCTCCGGGAATCTTTCAAGGGATGGCGTACTTTCCCTTCCTTCCGCCGCAGGCCGAGTTGTCTGCCGACCTGGAGTTGCGTTTCGATCAGCGCGGACGCTATCGCGAAGACAGTTTCGGTCTAGCGACGCGCTTCCCCTTCGCCTTTCTGACGAAGACCCGCCACGTGTCGCTCCCGAGGGAAGTGCTGGTTTACCCGCGCATCGAGTCGACGAACGAAATGTTGGAGGCACTGCCCATGGTGCGCGGTGATTGGGAAAGTTTCGTGCGCGGACGCGGTTCGGAGCTTTACCGTATCCGGGAATACATGCCGGAAGATTCCGCCCGCCACGTGGACTGGAAGGCGACCGCGAAGTCAGGCTCACTGAAAGTCCGCGAATTTGCCCGCGAAGACGAGCGCAAACTCTGTATCGCCTTTGATAATCCCGAGCCTGGGCTGATTTCCGAACAGGCCTACGAAAAGGCGGTCGATCTTGCTGCCTCCCTGGCTTGGCACTTTTCCACGCAAGAAGCGGAATTGTCGTTCATCGTTCCGGGACGCCCCCGCACCCGCGATCTGCATGAGTTCTTGGGTTGGCTGGCCGTCATTGAACCCGGCAATGCACCCGATATCAGCGTCGGAGAAAAGAAAAGAGAATTGCGATCAAGCGACGCCCTACTCGAGATGAACCTGAGCAGTTCCGATGCCTACAATATCGTGGTCACGGTGCGGCCACGTGGAAGCTTGCCCGTTGCTCTGTGGAACTGTTCGTACTTTGTATTCGCAGGCGGCTCCGCTCACATGGCGACTCGGAAGTAAGTTGGTATTTCCGCCCCATTTCGGGCCAAATTTCTTCTGTTCCCAACCTTTTTCGCTTTCCTAACATCTCCTCTCCGGCATATACTCGCGCCCCGGTAGATGCTTTTGAACAACTCGGAACTCTGTTCTCGAGGAGGTATCAAATGCGTATCTGCGACCTGATCAAGGATCAAAACACGTTTCGGGCGGAATTGAGCCACACCGTGCTCGAAACGGTTCGGCTTATGGTCGAACACAACATCGGCGCCGTGCCTGTTATGCACAACGGCAAACTGGTTGGAATCTTTTCCGAACGCGATTTGATGAAACGCGTAGTGGCCGAAAATCGCGATCCCCGCAGCACCTGCCTCGCCGAGGTCATGACCGACGATCCGCTCACCGTCAGCATGAACGAGGATCTGGAAAACTGCATGGCCCTGATGCGGCGCCACAGCTTCCGCCACTTGCCGGTCTGCCATGAAGGACATCTCGTCGGAATGGTGTCGCTGCGCGACATTCTCCTGCACGATTTGAACGAGAAGGATGATGAGGTCCGTATGATGCGCGCCTACATCCATTCCACGCCCGACGCCTGATTTGTTCGCGAATCCTTCGCCTGCCATTCCAGCGCCATCCCCGGCGGCGTGGCCTGCGAACTTAGGGGTCCGAAATTAGCCTGTGAGCAGCATGTCCCGCTACCCTCAAAACCTTAGCACGAAGGTAACCTTGCGCTTCAGGTACCGCTAACAGTAACGTTACTAGCAATTACTTCAGTGCATTGAACGCTGGATTGGAACCAGCTAACGTTACTTAGCGACTCGAAGGGCTGTGGCGACCGCATTCCTACGTGCCGCAGTTTTAGTTCAAGCAGGTTTGCGGACTAGCGGGAAGAGATGACGGACAAAATCAGAGTTCTCTATTACGCGCTCTGGCTGGCTCATCCTGTTCTCCAGGTGGGCATTGCCGCCGTCATGGTCCACCGCAGCCTTCACCGTAAATTCAAGTTTTTCTTCGGCTACATTCTCACCCAGATCGTAACCTTCGCCGTTGTTTTTCCTGCAATGTGGCACCATTATTCGGCGGCTTTTTACCTCTACTGGCTTCTCGACGGTCTGAGTGTGGCCTTCGGTTTTGGCGTGATCCATGAAGTGTTTGTCGACGTCTTCCGTTTTTTTCATACCCTTCGTGATCTGGGTACGGTCCTGTTCAAGTGGGCGGGCCTGGTCATGCTGCTGGTAGCGGGAGTGGTCTCGGTTTCGACCAACTCATCGGAGATCGCGCCCTGGATGCAAGCCATCATCACCTCTCAAAGATGTGTCCGAATTATTCAAATTGGAATGGTGATGTTCTTGATTTTCTTCGCCCACTACGTGGGAGTCAGCCGTCGGCAGCACAGCTTCGGCGTCGCCCTAGGCTTCGGCTCATTTGCCGTGGTCGAACTCCTGCTGATCTGTTCATATGTTGGAAATCATCTTGGCGGGACGTGGGTCAACATCCTGAACATGGCAGCTTACAACGGAAGCTTGCTGGTTTGGCTTGGCTATGTGGCGGTGACCCGGCCGGCACGCGATGCCTCGACGTCCCTACTCCAGCCTCAGCGTTGGGAGCAGAGCCTTACTGACATCCATCATCCGCTTCCCCCCGACTCCCTGATCCCCATGTTTGAAGGGATGGTCGACCGGGCTCTTTCGCGTACTCAAATGGACGCATCTTCTTCAGCGGCAGCTCTGGCCGCCGGCACCGCAACCAAAAGTGCGGCTGCAGCTAGCGGCGGCGGCCGCCTTCCGGTCGCTCACGCCAGCTCCAAGCCGTAGGAATAGTAGTTGTCCCCGGCACCCCCTTTCTGTTTCCTTCCAGAGGGTCTCTACCCGCTTGTTCGGATTTCGTAAAAATTCTGCAGGGAGCTAACGCCCAAAACTAGACTGTTGAGTTATCTGAAGTATTGGTTTCTGAAGTGTAAGCCAAGCTACAGAATTTAAACAGGCAATCCGGCTTTATCAGGGATTCCCCTAAGGGTTTTCCGGTAGGCGGGCGAAGTCTAGGAAATTTGCAAAAAAAAGATGCTTGACACGTGCCCTATAATGCGGCTCCGCAAAAAAGTTCCCATTTAGGGAAACTCTAAGCGGATAGGAGACAAACCCATGAAACGCGCATTCAGGATTTCCATCCTGATGTTTGGACTAGTGGGCACATTTTTCGCAGCTACCGTCCAACAGGTTCCCGCCCCGGACGGTGGCCCGATTCTTCTGTGCCCACCCCATCAACCACACTGTGATTCTGGACTGCCACCGCAGTAGAACGCGAACAGCCAATGACCGCAAGGTCACTAAAGTAACCTGTCGTAACTGCAACTTGGGCCGAGAATTAGGCTAGCAATCTTTGGGCTGACGGGACTCATATTAACCCGTCAGCCCACCTTTTTGCCCGCCGCCCTATTCTGTTGATCGAGTCCCCGCAACCGTTATCTTTGATCCCAGCGCCTGTTCTAAGGCGCTTCGCAAGTCCGCCGCACTCGACACCGGCGGTTGGCAGGCAGAACCTGAGCAGAGCACCGCGAAAGATTTTCCGGAGCTAGATTTTTCCGAGCGCAATGCGGGAAGATGAGGAATTGTGGCCGCCAGCATGGGAGGAAGATTTCCCGCGACCGCCTGACTAGCCGACAATCGCAGCGTGCTCTTGTTGAAGGCAAAAGGCGCAACTGCCGCCGCGTACAACTCTTCGGCCGCGTCTTCATCTCCCTCCTCCGCGATCACGACCACCTGTACCGGACTCTCCAGGAAATGAACCACCGCAGTTCCGTACGTCGCCGCGAAGATTCCGAACTGCTCCGCCACGCCCGCAAACGTTTCCAGCGTAAGCTCCGCCCTCTCACGATAAGAAGCGTCGCCCGTGTAATGATGCAGCCGCGTTAACGCAATGGCAGCCATGGGATTCCCCGCCGGAGTGGGGGAGTCCTGTACCGGTTTGCGCGGCGTCGCCAGCACGCCCAGGCTCGCGCCGTCGGCAAGCGGCTCGCTGTCGAAGAACCCGCCCGAAGTCGCGTCGTAGAAACGCGCGAACATCGCGTCGGCGATGGCATGCGCAAACTTGAAGTAACTAAGATCGGCCGTCGCCTCGTACGCATCCAGGCAGGCCAGCACCGTGAAGGCATAATCATCCAGCAGTCCAGCCACTTCGCGGTGCTCCGCCTTCGGATCCGAATAAGAAATGACGTGCAGAAGCGTCCGCGTAGTCGCAGGCGCCTCGCCTGCGCGGTTTTTCTGTTCAGACCCCGCCTTCCAGGCCTCCGCTAACACCCGATCCAACGACTTCAGCGCAAACCGGCGCACCTCCGCAAGATTCAAAACCTTCGCTGCCTCCAGATACGCCGAAACGCACAAGCTGTTCCACCCCGCGTACACGGTCTTATCCACGTAAGGCGTGGGCCGCAGCAACCGTGCCGCGTACAGCTTCTTCTTCGCCGACGTCAGCAGCTCGCGGACGCGTTCCTCTGCAAGACTCATCCTCCCTGCGATCTCCTCCACCGAAGCTCGCACGTATAAGACATTCTTCGCCGGATTGTGATGCATCTCCCCAACTTCGTTGATGTCATAATGCAGCGCCGCAACTTCCGCCTCTTCTTTCGTCAAAACTGCGCGCGCCTCGTCGAGTGTCCATGTGAAGTAATCGCCATCGTCATCCATGGAAATATCGGCGTCCTGAGACGCATAAAAACCACCGCGGTGCTGGTCGCTCAGCCACTCATCCATCCAGCGAATGATGTCCCGCGCCACCTCCGCAAAAAACTCCTCCCCCGTCGCCTGGTATGCGTGCACGTAATTTTTTAGTAATTCGGAATTGTCGTAGCACATCTTCTCGAAGTGCGGCACCACCCAGCGCTCGTCCACCGAATAGCGATGAAACCCTCCCGCCAGCTGGTCATACACCCCGCCCCGAGCCATGTGCTCCAGCGTAGTCGTGAGCAACTTCCGTAAATCCTCGTCAGCAGTGCTCGCAGGCTGGTCATCAGCACGTTCTGGGTGCCCCATCCTATCGCGCTCTTTGCGATAGGGTGGGGATTTTGACTCATCGTTTATGTGGGGACGGCCGCCCTCGAGAGCCTGCCCTGAGCCTGGTCGAAGGGGCTGGCGGAGCGAAGCGCCGCTGGTCTTCGCATACCTCTCAATCAACAAATCCAGCGCCGAAGGATGCGGAAACTTCGGCGCCTGCCCAAATCCTCCATTCTGCGGATCAAACATCCGAAACGCCGCGGCACGGATTGCAGCAATCACTGCCGCCGACACTCTCCCACTTCGCCCCGCAAACGATTCCGACTGCGCAATCGCGCTCTCCACCATCTTCGCCTGCTCCATCACGTCGCCATGTTTTTCCGCATAAGCGTTGGCGATGCTCAACAGCACCCGCCGAAAGCTCGGCCGCCCGTACCCATCGCTTGGAGGAAAATACGTTCCGCCATAAAACGGTTTCCCATCGGGAGTGAGAAACGCCGTCAGCGGCCAACCGCCCTGCCCGCTCACCGCCTGCACCGCCACTTGATACCGGCTGTCAATCTCCGGACGCTCGTCGCGGTCCACTTTCACCGCAATGAAATTCTGGTTCACAATCGCCGCAATCTCCGGATCGTCGTACGACTCGCGGTCCATCACATGGCACCAGTGGCACCACACCGCTCCAATGTCGAGCAGCATCGGCTTGTTCTCGCGCTGCGCCTGCGCAAACGCCCCCGCTCCCCATTCATGCCACTGAATCGGCTGATGCATAGCAGACCGCAGGTAGGCAGAAGAAGCGCGCGCAAGGGAGTTGAGAGCGGGGGTGGTCATTAGGATCAAGTCTAGCGGATTTGAAGAGCCGTTGCGGTTATTGTAACCAGGCAAACTTTTTTAGGCAGCTTAGGGAGCCGAACGAGAGCCCGCAGTGACAGGAGGTGCATTGCTGTATTTCTGTAATCCGCAGTGCACACAGCGCCGTGCCAAAAAGCCCAAGTTGTACCACCATGTTCCGGAAAACCACTTACCGCAGTTTGGACAGCGCCAGACATTCAATCGAATGCCGCTGAGGAGTAGAAGAGCCATCCAAACAAACGCCGCCACAAAACCGGGAACAAACGTGTGAAACAGCTTCAAAGACAGAACCCCAACCCCGAAACATACAGGCGCATATGTCACAAATAGGATGACGAGCATATTCCTGATCCGTCTGTACTCCCGCCAATCTTCTTCGTACCCGTTCATATTGTCGGACCTTCACCGTTTTAATCCTTTAGCGAACCTTTGCGAAACGAGAGCTGACGCCACCTGCCCCTCTGCGACTGCATCCAGCCGTGCCAGCGTATCCGGATACCGCCGCACCAAAAGCACCAGAGCCGCTGCCTGAGGATTCGGCTTCGCCCGCCCCTGTTCCCATTTCTCCAGCGTTCTTTCGTTGATTCGCAATTTGCGGGCGAACACGGCTCGCGAGCAGTGCAGCTTCTTTCGCGTGTCCCGAATGAGCTTCGAATCTACCTTAGGCAGTGGTGCCGCCTCTACGTTGTAACTGCGCAGCGTGATCTTGCCTTCCCGGTGCGCCTTCATCGCCGCGACTCCTTCTACCAATTCGGAAAAAATGTCCCGCTTCGCCATTAGTGTATCCTCCGCAGCCGACGGACCCCGCTCGTCCTCTTGGCCGCGCGTGCCTCCAACTCCCCTTCAATCGCGGCCTTCAGAGCTTTCTTCTCTTTTGCTGTCAAATCGGCAGCTTCACCTTTGTCATAGAGAGTCATCAGCCATATTTGATGATCCGACCTGAAATAGTAATAGATAATCCGCAACCCGCCTCTTCGTCCCTTGCTACGTCGTGCATCCGCCCACCGGATTTTTCGAAATCCTCCCGTACCGGGCATCAAATCGCCAAGGTCTGGATTGGCATCTAACGAGTTTTGAAGTTCGCTGTAGCTGTCGTCGTTCAAATAACTCCTCACGCGACGGGTAAATGCCGGAGTTTCGATGAACTCCATAGATGGGTACGCTATTAGAGTACAGACTACTATCTATACGCTGTTAGCGTATAAAAGTCAATGTGCTGAACCCTCTTACGGCAATTTCGCCAACTCCGCCGCGAATCGATCCGTCACCGCCTCAAACCCCTTTTCTGTGGGATGCAGTTCATTGGCCCACCAATCCTTGTAATCGGCCAATCGATTCGAAAGCGTTCCCCGCAAATCGATGTACCGCACATGCGCAAAGGCGGCCTGTGTCCGGCAGCGACTTCACCACATCGTTGAATTGATCCATCAGCGCCTGCATCATGGCCACTCGCTGCGCCAGATCCGCAAAGTTTTTCTCGCGAAAGCCCGGATCAAGCCACGGACCCGGGAACGGCCAGCCTCCAAAAAATCCTCGCCCATCGGGCACGGGATAGTCGTAGCCATGAATCAAGATCGGCACAATAACACTGAATGTCCCTTGGCAAAGGGCGGTAATGCTCATCAGCAGCTGCGTATAGGCTGTGAAAATTCGTTGGCGCAGAACGCCGTCCACCACTTCACTGTCCCATCCGGCAATAGGCGAGAACGCGTTATTCAGCAGCATGCCAAATTCGCTTCCCGCAACATCGTCGCCGCCACCCGAAACCAGCACCGCCTTCGGCACCACTCCCCGCGCTTTGATCTTTTCCAATTTTCGCGCGAAGTCCTCCAATTGCCCTCCGGTATACGCCATCTTCTCGATGGGATCGCCTTTATGCGCGGTCGACTCCACGTTGTATCCATGGTGATCTTCGAGCAATTTCAAGACGTCGCACAGCGGATAATCGAACCACGAATCTCCCGCTGCCGCGAGAAACCCCGCAGTTTGAAACTCGGCGGATGTCGACGGAACTCCCGGCGCGCCGATCTGCACTCGCAGCGCCAGAGTCTTTCTATTCTTTTGCAGTGCTTCCGCCCGCCATGCGCGGGCCACGGTTCGCAACGCCAGAATTTCATCCGCTTTCTTGCGGCCCAAGTCCAGCGCCGCCGCTACTTCTTCTTCGCGTGTCATGGCAGTCCTCCTGTCGTTCTTGCCATCTTTCCCCTTTCCGGTTTCCATGTAAGGAACGACGGGCGGGAGTATACGCCCCGTGCCCAAACTCAAGCACTCTTTCGCTGATTTGTTCGCAGAATGTAAAAAGCGTCTCTCACGATTGCGCTGAACGAAGTGGTCCAATCCAACAATATCCACAGGGGCTTGTGACATCTGACCTTGCCAGTTCCAAAAAATGCGCAGATGATTGCCCAAGCAAGGGGACGTAAGGAAAGGTCGCCGCGGAAAGGCGCTAAGTGGTTTAGAGTCAGAATTTGACCTCTAACTCCTTTGCCCTCCGGATTTTGCAGACACTTTTTGCGAAACCCGCGCCAGTCGCGGTTTTTCAAGGGGGAGGGGGGAGGGGGATACCCCCGGAGAATAAAAATGATGGAAAAATTCCCAGTTCGGTTACGCCTTAAAAAACCGGACGCAGCCCTGAACCAACTTTATTTTCGTGAAACAAGTTTTGTACTGATTTTCTTGCGGGCTATTCCCCGGAATGAATCTCGCAGGATCGCACAGGCGACAATCTGCCGCTTACGCCACGAGCTGCTTTGCGATCTTGCAGTACAAATCGATTGCATCCGCCAGTTGCTGCTTTTCGATGTATTCGCCGTCTGTATGCGCCACGTGAATCGATCCCGGACCGATCAACAACGCCTCGCCCCAGTTCGTAAGCGTCGGAATATCTGTAGTGAACGCCGCGATCATCGTCGGCAATCCCTCGATCGTGCGCAGTCGGAGAAATGGAATTTCCAGAGGAAACGTGACATGCACCGCATCGCCCGCGGTCGCTAAAAGTTGCCGCCGCAACTCTTCCGACGGTCCAATCAGTCGATAAAGCAAATCTGCATGCGCATAATCTGGAATCACGTTAGGCGCGCGTCCGCCCTCGATCAGTCCAATGTTCAGCGTGCACGGCCCAACTTGCGGGTCAGAAGGCAGTTGCATTGCTCGCAAGCGCGTGAGCGCCGGAATCAGCTTGTCTATCGCCGACTCTCCCAATTCTGGATATGCCGAATGCGCCATGCGTCCTCTCGCCGTCACTTCCGCGCGCAGCGTGCCTTTCGACGCGAGTGCAAGACAATTTTCGGTGGGTTCGCCGTTCACCAGGAAGCGAGAATGGAGTCCGTTGGCTGCCGCGAATTCGTTGGCCACTCGCGCGCCCAGGCTGTCGCGCTCTTCGCCGACTACAAACAGAAGCCCAACATAAATGTTCTGCTGCCGCAATCGTTCCGCGGCCGCGATCTGCGCCGCGATAATGCCTTTCGCGTCGCACGACCCGCGTCCGTAAATGCGTCCCGCATCTTCCGACGATGGGATGAACGGTGGAACTGTATCCATGTGCGTGGAAAATACTACTGAGGGTTGCGGATGTTCCGGCTCGGTCGCATACACGTTGAAGCGCGCGCCTTCGACCGGCATTTTCTGTGTGCGATAGCCAAGACGGCACAGTTCGCCGTAGAGGTAATTTCCTACCGCAGCCTCGTTGCCGGTAATCGACTCGATGTCAACCAACTGCCGCGTCAGCGTAACAGCGTCCATGAACGAGAGAATAGCAGAGAGAATCCCAACTGCGGATCTCGGACCTTTGGCGTTAGATCTCGCGCAACGACTGGCCTATTTCTTTTCTTCCATCCTTCCCGTGTAATCTGAATTGTGATGTCTTCGAACTCCTCCATCCGCTCGCTGTTTCTTGACGGGCCTGCTGGACGTCTGGAAGCCTTGCTCAACGCCGGTGATGCGAATGCAACGCACGCTGCTCTGGTTTGTCATCCGCATCCTCTGTTTGGCGGAACGCTGCACAACAAGGTCGTCTTCCACACGATGAAGGCTTTTAACAGCTTCGGCTTCCCCGTGTTGCGCTTCAACTTCCGCGGCGCCGGATTGAGTCAGGGCGAACACGATCAGGGCAACGGAGAAGTCGACGATGTCCGCGCCGCTCTCGACTGGTGCGATGCGGAGTATCACTTGCCGTTGCTTTTTGCCGGATTTTCTTTTGGCGCCGCAGTCGGATTACGCGCCGCCTGCCCGGACCCTCGCGTTCGTTCGGTCGTTGGCGTCGGAATCCCGGTCGTTCCGGTCGCCGAGGCGACTGAAGAGCCTCGTATCTATACGCTCGACTTTCTGCAAACGTGCGCTAAGCCGAAGTTGTTCGTCAGCGGAGCTCGCGATCAGTTTGGGCCGAAGGCCAAGATCGAGAGTCTTGTTGCTTCGCTGCCAGAGCCGAAGAAGTTGGTGTTAATTGAAGGTGCCGATCATTTCTTCGAAGGACGCCTGCGTGAGATGCGGGAAGCGATCGAAGCGTGGCTGAAGCAGCGAGTGATTCCGTGAGCGCAGTCGATCGCCAGGGTTTCTCAGCGTCCTCCGCGCTTCCTCTGCGATGTCTGCGGTTAAAAGCTTTTGACGCAGAGATCGCGAAGAACCTCCTGAGATCGCTAAGAAAAGCATCCTGCCTGGTTCGCCAAGTCAGTCTTTATAATCTTGCGCATGCCCGATTCTGGCGAGATGCGCGAACGCGCGCGAGAGATCTTTTCACACGCTTTGGCCGAGGCGTCGATTGCCAGAGGTTTTGCGCAGCACGTGCATTGCGAGCGTGGCTTGCTGCGCATTTGTGAAGATCTGTACGACCTCCATTCGTATTCGAGCGTGCTGGTTGTCTCCCTTGGAAAAGCCGGTCACACCATGGTCGAGGCTCTGTCTTATCAAGTTGGAAAGTCGTTGCAAGGAATTGTGGCTAGTTCGGTCCAGCCTGCGACGCAGGTGCATGGCTTTCGATATTTTCGCGGCGGGCATCCGACGCCGAATGCGGAATCCATTCGGGCAGCGAGCGCGATGCTACGTACGCTGGAATCGCAACCCGCGTCGGCGCTGGTCATATTTCTGCTTAGCGGCGGAGGATCGTCGATTGTGGAGAAGCCCATCGACGACGAGATTTCGCTCGACGATCTGATCGCGACTTATCGTGCGCTGGTGCTTTCTGGCGCGACCATCGCAGAGATCAATACGATCCGTAAACATCTTTCTGCGGTAAAAGGTGGAAGGCTGGCGCAAGCGGCTTCAGCCGCCCGGCAAGTATCGCTACTCGTGTCCGATGTTCCTGACAAAACTCCGGACGCGCTCGCTTCCGGACCGACGATGCCCGATTCGACGACGGTGGAGGATTGCTATCGCCTGGCGGAGAAGTACGACTTACTGAAACAGTTTCCGCCAGCGAGCCGCGAATTATTTGAGCGCCACGCGCTGGAAGAAACGCCGAAGTCGGACGATCCCGCATTTCATCGCGCGCGCTGGTGGCCGGTGCTGACTAACCAGTCGGCGATTGAAGAAGCCAGCGTCGCAGCCGAACGGGCCGGTTTTATCGTACACGTCGATAACTCCTGCGACGATTGGGATTACGAGAAAGCCGCGAATTATCTGTTGGAGAAAGTGCGTGAGTTGAGAAAACGGTTTTCGCCAGTCTGTCTTCTTTCTGGCGGAGAAGTTACGGTGAAAGTCACCAAGGGAGGAGTTGGCGGGCGCAATCAACAGTTTGCGCTGGGTTGCGCAGAGAAAATTGCGGGAGAGAACCTCACGGTTCTCAGCGCGGGAACGGACGGGATCGACGGAAACAGTTCTGCTGCGGGCGCGGTTGTGGACGGAACAACCCTCGAGCGTGCGCACAGTCTTGGATTGGACGCGCGCGATGCACTGGTCCGCTTTGACGCGTTCCCATTTTTCAAGGCGCTCGGCGATACGATCGAAACCGGACCCACGGGAAATAATCTGCGCGACTTGAGAATTCTGCTGGCTTACTGAGACCTAATTACCGCTCGGCTTCGCCCTCGCGGGACAGCCGAGGCGGCTGTCCCTACGGGAGCCTGGTTCGGCGGTTACGCGGTCTTTTGCAGGTCCGGCTTTGCCATCTTTGCCATCGCGTCGTCCATGTTGCGCTTCATTTCGTCTGCCGACATGTCTTTGGTGTGCGTCGCGATCGACCACTTGTGGCCGAATGGATCCTTGAGCCTGCCGTAGCGATCGCCCCAGAATTGATCCATCACGGGCATTTCAACTTCTGCACCCGCTTTTACGGCGCGGTCGAAGGCTGCATCGACGCCATCCAGATAGATGTGCAACGATGTCGATGAGCCGCCAACCGACTGCGGCGAGAGCCCTCCGAACTCAGGGAATTCGTCAGACAGCATGATGATGGAGTCGCCAATCACAAGCTCGGCATGCATAACTTTGCCATCCGGGCCTTTCATCACACCTCGCTCCTGCGCGCCAAAAGCTTGCTTGTAGAATTCGATGGCGCGGGCTGCGTCGCGAATAGTGAGTGCAGGTGTGATTGTGTGGTAACCGTCTGGAACTGGTTTTACGGACATTGCGAACCTCCAAAGCGAAATTTGAGAAGGGAAGTTTAGCGTAAAAAGATCGGAAAGGATTGTAAAAAAAACGTTACAGAGTCCGGATTGGGTAAACCGGAGTTAGGTAAACCGGGGCTGGATAACAGATCTTAACTGTTAGGTTTCGGTATGCGATCGCTTCTGCGCGTAAGTCCATTGCCCTGCGCAACCGCTGAGTTCGCGGCAGTGAGATCAGCAGGCCAGTTGATCACGGGTGATTTTCAGGCCGGGCAGGTTTCCCAGAGCAGTGAGGGCAACCGATTCGGTCTTGAAGAATTCGTTGGCCAGCATCGTGATGTCCTCTGCTGTGACCGCCTCGATTCTTTCAATCAGTTCGTCGAGGTCGTAGAAGCGGTCGAAATACATTTCCTGGCGCGCCAGGTTCGACATGCGCGCTGTACTGGATTCCAGCGACAGCATCAAGCTGCCCTTGAGTTGAGCTTTCGAGCGGCGCAATTCTTCTTCCGGCACGGGTTCAGCCTTGAGTTTGCGGAACTCGCTGACTACGGACTGCACCACCTTGGAAGCCGATGCCAAAGATGTGCCGGCATAAACAGCCAGGCAGCCGGTGTCGCGATAGGGATTCAAATCGCTATAAATGGAATACGCAAGTCCTTGCCGCTCGCGAATATTCTGGAAGAGCCGGGAACTCATTCCGCCACCGAGCAAGGTGTTGAGAATGTAGCCCGCGTGCCGCTTCTCGTGCGCGATAGGATGAGCAGGAACGCCCAGGCACAACTGCACCTGCTCGAGCGCTTTTTTATTGCGCAGGATGATGCGGGAGACGACCTTCGGAGTTGACGAGTGGAAGCCGTTGCTCATGGGCTTCATGTGCTCGAAATGTCCGGTGACCAACTCGACGAATTTATCGTGATCGAGATTTCCGGCAGCCGACACTATGATGTTGCCGGGCGCGAAGCGATGTCCGTAGGCCTCGACCACCGACGGACGCTCGAAGCGCTTCACCGTTTCTTTCGTCCCCAGGATGGGCTTGCCCAGGGGATGGTCCTTCCAGAAATTCTGGGTAAAGATTTCGTGGACGAGATAATCCGGATTATCTTCGTCCATCTTGATCTCCTCCATAATCACGCCACGTTCGCGGGCAATGTCGGCGGCATCAAAGACGGGATGTAGAACCAGGTCGCTGAGAATATCGAGCGCAGTAGGAACATGCTCGTCGAGCACTTTTACGTTGAAGCAGATGCACTCTTTGGCGGTGAAGGCGTCCATGTTGCCGCCGATGGAGTCGACCTGGCGGGCGATTTCCTCCGCGGTGCGGTGCTTGGTCCCCTTGAAGACCATGTGCTCGATAAAATGGGAGATGCCATTCCATTCGGCGTCTTCGTCGCGCGAACCGGTTTGCAGCCAGATGCCGATGGAGGCAGAGCGGATGTGTTGCATCTGCTCGGTAATCACCGTGAGCCCATTGGGCAATTTCTGACGACGAATGTTGCGCACTTCTTTGGTCATTGCTTCCTTGTGTATGAAAATTGCTTTAAACCCAGGAACTGCGTGGAACGATATGTACTATTCTTACATAGGGGTTGGCGGTGTGCGAGAATAGTTTAGTGATTTAGAATCAGAGAGTTAAGGATGCTTTAAGAAACCCGAGATCAATGCCGAAGCTGGAATTCCTATGAATATTTCCATACTCGATTCGGAAAACTTGAGAGCTGCGGAAGGTCCATGGCAGGTTGATCTGCTCGGGCTGGATCGCGCGGAGATGGCTTCGTTAGTGGAGAGCTGCGGCGCGCCTGCCTATCGCACGAAGCAGTTTCTGGAAGCGGTATACCGGCAGCGGGTTGAGTCGGTAGAGGAGATCTCGACTTTGCCGCAGCCACTTCGGTCGAAGCTGGCGGAGAACCGCGTTTCGGTTGGCCTGCCTCGAATCGAAAAGCGATTCGTGTCGGAGGACGGGACCGTACGGTATCTGATTGCATTTCCCGACGGACAAACTGTCGAGACGGTTTGGATGCCCGAGGGCGACGGTGGCGAGGCCGGAGACGGAAGCGAGGCCGGGGAAGTGGCGGAGCGGTTGCTGGAAAGCGCGAGTCCAGCTCTGAGTAGCGGAACCGCAAAAACTCGCAGACCGACTCAGGGGCAAAATCAGGGGCGCTCGACAATCTGCATTTCCAGCCAGGTGGGATGCGCGGTGGATTGCCATTTCTGCCTGACGGCGCTGCTCGGCGTGAAACGCAATCTAAGTGCGGGCGAGATCGTAGGGCAAGTTTGCGCGGTGCTCAAAGATCAGAAGGTTTCGCCGCCCGAGGATCGCATCAATCTCGTATTCATGGGCATGGGCGAGCCGTTTCTGAACTACGACAATTTTGTGAAAGCGGCGCGACTCCTGGTGCAGGAAGTCGGCATCGCCGAACGGCGGATGACTGTGTCGACAGCTGGAATTGTTCCGCGGATACACGACTTCGGTGGGGAAGCGATTCGTCCGAAGCTGGCCATTTCGTTGAACGCCTCGAACGACGCCTTGCGCACGCGCCTTATGCCGTTGAATAAGAAATGGAACCTGGAAATGCTGATAGCAGCGGCTCGAGCTTACCCATTGCGCACGCGGGAGTGGATTACGTTTGAATACGTGCTGCTGGGAGGTGTGAACGACGCGCCAGAAAATGCCAGGGAAGTGGCGGAACTGCTGCGCGGAATTCGCTGCAAGGTGAATTTGATTGCGTTGAATCCCGGGCCCGGAATTGATTTCACGACCCCTGACTCGGAGCGAGTGGCCGCATTTCAGAATATTCTCCGCAGGGCGGGTGTTCCAGCGTTTGTGCGGCGTCCGCGAGGCCGCGACATTTACGCCGCGTGCGGACAACTCAAGCGTACGGTCGAGGTTGCCACATCACCGGCACCGTAGAATCTTTTGTCCGCGACGGAGCTGACTGGGTGATGGGAAGTTCTACTCGCATAAGCAGCGTGCCATCCTCGCGACATTCCCGCGAAATTTCTCCGTGGTGCTCGTGCAGGATGCCTTGACAGGCGTTCAGACCCGAACTGTCCTCGGAATCAGGCAGGAACGAAGGCTGAGAGCCATCGCGCGCTTTGCCAGAGCTGGATTCCGTGGCGATCTGGAGCACAGAAGTCTCTCCCTGCCGTTCCGTGCTGACGGTGAGAACGTGTCCACCGCCTTCGCTGAGAACATGCAGACAATTGGCGACGAGTTGCAGGCAAACTTGCAGCAGCTGATTGGAATCACCCAAAACTTTCGGCAGTGCGGAGTCGAATTGAGTGCGCACTTCGATGGCGAGTGCCTCCCACTGCGGTTGGGTGAGCTTTACTGCGGTGCGGGCCAGAGTATTGAGGTCAATGGGACTCTTCGGCGCCGGTGTTTGGCGGGCAAAGCTGATTAGACTGGCTACGAGCGATTTCGTCCGCCGGACGTAAAGACCGATCTTCGCCGCGAGCGGCTGCTGCTCCGGTGTGAGTCGAGTGCTGAGCAGCATATCAGAGTAGCCCAACATGGCGGTGATGGGATTGTTGAGTTCGTGTGCGGCGCCGCCTACAAGTTGTCCGATAGAAGCCAGTTTTTCTGACTGAAGGATCTGAGCCTGCAAGTGCTTCAGGCTGTCCACTGATTCGCGCGAGTGGGCCAGCAGTTGAGCCAATTCCCGATCGAGTAAGTGCTGGCGAACCAAAACCATCATGCCCATGCAGAAGGCGGCGCTTAAAGTCAGGGCGAGGCGAAAGACGCCGACTCGGGAAGGGACCGTATTATCCGACATGGCCCATGCGGCGAACAGAGGCAGCGAAAACACGGAAATCATGCTGCAACGGGCAATCCACACGCCGTAGAGAGTAGAAGCTTCGCGGGCATCGGAAACTGGCTTCTCAGCCCTGGCGCGGAGCCCAATCCAGGTAAGCCAGGCGATTGCCGCGACGTAGGGAATGTCGTACAGGCTGCCGCTATAGTAGAGCTTCTTTCCGATCGCCCAGTTCATGACGGTGGAACTGCTGGCGTAGCAGATACTCATGCCGAAGAGATTGGCGTAGAGTTTTCGCCAGTAACCTTTGCTGGTGATCCAGCAGGCAATTAAGCCGATCAGAAAGGCGATCTCCTCAGTAACATAAACAGCGTTCAGATAGCGGTTGTAGGCGGCGATGTCGGCGACGACATATTGCCAGGGAATGACAATGAGCACATAAAGATACAGCCACCACATCAGGAGAAGTGCGAAATCAAGGCGCCCGATGCGCGCGGCATATTCATCCCGCGGGCTGTGCGGACGCAAGGCGATCGCGGCCATCATGGGAACGAGGTGCAGGAACAAGATTACATCGCCGGCAAAAAGGTCGGGTACATCGCGCTGCAAAATCACTTCAAAATAGGTCCAAAGCAGCTGGTAGGACAGCCAGAACAGGATGCCGAGAGTGATCAGCGACCAGAACAAACGCATTCGCCCCTGGGAGCGCAAGACCATCGGGACGAAAGAGGCTGCACCCGACACCAACAAAACGCACTGGATCAGGTCGCTCAAAGCCTTCAGGCCAAGAGACTGGGGCAGAATTAAAGCAGCGAGCACAAAGGCGGCCACCAGACCGGCAACGGCTGCTGCCCAAAGATATGAACGCTTATTCAAGACACTCCTCTGGGACCCATTCTAGATGGGATCGGAGACCACTAATGGTTACTGTAGTAATCTGTATCGAAAAAATGACTGGGTCGCCGGCGATCTCTGCCAAACTCGCACTTGCCGGTAAGCGTTTCTTATTCAATAATGTGCAGCGCAGCCGCCACGTCCGTGGAGATGGAGTAGATTGAATCCTCACCTTGAGCGATACCGACAATCCTGGCGATTGAGAATTCCTCCCGACCCCGGGGAGACGAGGCGGATTGAACGCTGGCTGGCGACAGCAAGAGTGTTTCTCGCAGTGTCTGCGCTGGCAGCGATTTACATGGATCCGTCGCAAGCCGGCCACGCCCCGATTGCCACAGCATTACTGGGGTTTTATCTGGCGCTCGGCGTAGTTGTGATGATGCTGTTGCGGATAAGGCAGCAGTCCACTGCGAGCTTTCGTTTATTTGTGCACGCGGGAGACGTGGTGTGGCCGGCGTTGATCTTGGTTTTTGCCGCGGGCTCCGGGAGCCGTTTTTTTCTTTTCTTCTTTTTCGTGCTGGCTGCGGCCGCCTACCGTTGGGGACTTTGGGAAACGTTGGGAACGGCTGCGGCTGAAGTCGCGCTATTGTGGGCCGGGAACCTCATTCTTCATCACGCCCGGGGCCCGGCAGGTTCCCTGCTGGGGCGGTTGCTCAGTGGTGTGCGGGCCAATACCGGTGAATTCCAACCCCAGCGTCTTTTCATCCTGTCAATCTACCTGATCATCATGGGCCTTCTCCTGGGCTATCTGGCGGAGCAGCAGAAACGCTTGCGGGCGGAAAAGGCGGTGGTGAGCGGAGCCCTTTCGAGGATCCGGGTGGAAGCAGGGCTGACTGGGACCATTGAGCAGATTTTTCGCGACAGCATGTCGATGTATGGGGCATCGCGGGTGGTGGTGGCATCGCAGGAATCGCACAGTCAACGGATGTTCGTGGGCGAGCTAAACCATGACGGCGGCGGTGGATCGTCCGAATTCCGGTGGTTGGAATCCGCCACGCGGGACGCGAAAACCTATCTCGATGATTTTCCAGGGGAAGCGTGTTATGCGGCGATCGACCGGAACCGATGGACAACTCTCGCGCTGGATCACACCGGGCATGAAGTACCGGTGGCGAACCTGGCGGCGCTTTCGCAATTACGGGAAGTGCAGGCATACGACTCGCTGATTACGGTGGCATTTCTGTTTGGCAGTGAGTGGCGAGGGCGGGTGTTCCTGTTCAATCCGTCATGGCGGGGTGAGAAGCAGGAGGAATTGCGCTTTCTGCTTGATTTTGTGCATCAGGTGGGTCCGGCGGTTTACAACGTCTATCTTTTGCATCGTCTGCGACGCCGGGCTGGAGCGGCGGAGCGCGCTCGCTTTGCCCGGGAATTGCATGATGGAGCGGTGCAGTCGCTGATCGCGGTGGAAATGCAGGTAGACGTAGTGCGCCGCCAAGCCGATGCCGGCAAGCCCATTGGAGCGGAGTTAGGGCGAATTCAGGGATTGTTGCGTGAGGAAGTTCTCAAGCTTCGGGAACTGATGCAACAGATGAAAGCGATCGAGGTGGACGCACAACGGCTGCTGCGAGTTTTACACGACACGGTGGAGCGATTCCAGCGGGAGACGGGGATCAGCGCGCGATTCGTTACGGATATCGAAACATTAGACATGCCACAGCGGGTATGCCGCGAGATTCTCCGCATTGTGCAGGAGGGATTGGTCAATGTGAGGAAACACAGTGGAGCGCGTCACGTGCTGGTGCGCTTGGGGTCGAGCGTAAAAAAATGGAATTTGACGGTAGAGGACGATGGTAAAGGTTTTCCTTTCGCGGGCCGTTATAATCAGGACCAAATGGACGCGGCCGGGAAAGGTCCCATGATCATCAAGGAGCGGGTCGGTTTGATTGCCGGGGAACTCACGGTAGAATCAAGCCCCGGACAAGGAACACGACTGGAAGTCAGCGTACCGCGTAACGGGGAAGTGCCTCATGAACTTTAGAAAAGCGCAGACGGTTCGCCTGGTAATTGCCGATGACCATCCTATTTTCCGCGACGGCCTGCGGCGGTTGCTGGAGTCGGAAGCGGACTTCAAGGTTATAGGCGAAGCGTCGGATGGCGCCGAAGCGGTTAAGTTGGCGCGCCAATTGAAGCCCGACATTCTACTGCTGGACCTGGCCATGCCCAAGCATCCCGGCCTGGAAGCTTTGCGGGAGTTGAGTCTGCCGGCGAATGCAACTCCGGTGCGAGTGATTCTGCTGACTGCCGCGGCGGAAAAGAGCCAGATCGTCGAAGCGCTGCAGTTGGGTGCGCGGGGCGTGGTGCTCAAAGACTCAGCTACACAACTCCTACTGAAGGCGATCCAGACGGTGATGGCGGGCGAGTACTGGGTGGGCCGCGAAAGTGTTTCGAATTTGGTGCAATATCTACGCACCCTGATGCAATCCTCGCATGATGAGGCACGACAGAGGAAATTCGGCTTGACTCCGCGCGAACTGGAAATTGTTTCCGCAGTGGTGGCGGGATACTCCAATAGGGAAATCGCCGAATACTTCAAGATCAGCGAAGATACCGTCAAACATCATCTCAGCAACATTTTCGACAAACTCGGGGTCTCGACCCGATTGGAACTGGCTCTCTTTGCAGTCAATCAGGCGCTTCCGCTCAAAAGCATCGCCTGAGCGCCTGTAAGCGGATTGCCGGAGCTGGTGCTGATGGCACTTTTGTGCCATTGGCCGGGAAGGTTGCCGAGACTAATATTGGCTCAACGAGATCAGCTTGGGGACGACTGCCGGGATTGTTATCTTCGGTCTCACCCCGGTGTCAAAAATGCGATTTGCAAAGTCAGAAATGAGGAGCCCCGTGGCGAAATGTCTACAGCAGCTTTGGAACGATGAACGTGGTCAAGACATTGCCGAATACGCAGTGATGCTGGCTGTGATTCTGGTAATCGTTGTGGGAACGATTCGGCTGATCGGTTCCAACGCGAATAACGTATTCTCTCAGGTCGGCAGCTCGATCCAGTAGCCTGACATCGTTAACTGTGTGGTATAACGCGACGAGGCTTGATGATCCCTCGTCTGCTCATGAATTCCGCCCGCATCTGGCCACCCGCCCGCATCTGGCCACCCAATCACTTCTGCGAGTTCTCTGACGGCGACGACGTGGTGAGTGCCACGTTCTCTCCGTTGCCGCTGGGAAACCGGACAAGATAAGGGAAGACGGGGGTAATCTCAAATTCCATTTTCTCGTGGGTTGAGGTAAGAGCCACCGGCTTGGCCTTGGACAGTTCGACGCGATCCGTCCAGGGATCGACTTTGATGCGACCACCCATAGGTAAAGCCGCAATCTGATCGAGACGTTTCTGATCGAGCGTCGGGGCTGATGCCATCAGGGTTGACATGCGAGTGCTCTTATTGCCGGCAAAGCTATTTCCCAAGTGAGGACGAATTAAATTCGGCAGCTCGGGCGCTTTCTCCTCCAGGGCCTTCAGAAATAAGCCAGCATTACCCAATTTGTCCTTGTAGGGAGAGTTCTGGAGAAGTTGCAGCGCTTTGGCGTCGGCAGCTTCCTCGTCCGCGGAATTTCGTTTGAAGTCGAGGCGTTGGAATGACTCCTGGTCAGGGAAGAACAGCTTATCGTTGAAGGCGAGGCCGGTATCGAAGCTGTGTCCTAACACGATGTGGCTGAGTTCATGGGCCAATACCATGGCCAGCGAGGCTTCGTCGGGCAGCACGTCGAGTAGTCCGCGACTGATAACAATTGTGTGATAGATGGTGAAAGATTCAAGGGGAGTGGTTAGGAGAACGCGACAGCGAACGTCTCCCGGGACATCGATGTTATTGGTGACGAGTAGATTGTTCACGACGGTGGACAACACTTTGTCCACTTCGCCGGGAGGTGCCAGCAAGCCAATTTTCTGCAAGCGTTCGACGGCATTGTCTTCGGCTTGCCGTTCCCACATGCGCTGTGCCATGACGGGGCTGGCGTCGGCTGCAGCATCACTTTGATCCTTCACCGACTGCGGCGAGTCGATCAGAATCTGGGTGAACTCTTCGCTCTTTCCCAGGTCTTTCAGGTCATAGCCCCACAGGCGCGTCTGCGCTTTGAAGTGCAGGGTTTTACTGAATCCGGTTTTCAGGTTCGATTCTTCGGTGTAAACGTAGGCCGGCAGCCAGACTCCGGGGCGCATATTCAGGCGCCAACTGTCGAAGTGGAAAAAGAAATTGACTTTGGGCTGGGGATAGTAAGTTCCGTCGAAGCGGACGATGTTGTAATCCTGGTCTTCGACCCAAATCCTGCCCATGAAGCGTGCAGTCTTTTGGCCTTCTTTGGGACGTACATCGATCACTAGGCAGCGCAGCTCTCCTAAAAACTCGCGGCGCACAAATGTGAAATCGTAATTTCGTTTTTGGAAATCGCTATCCAGCACGACCATCTGCGCGAATCCCATAGGAAGGAAGTGCAGAGAGTAGACGCCGGTCATTTTATTGAGCATACGGCGCCCAAATCCGGGCTGGCCCATGAATGAAATGTCTTCTGGCCCGTCGCTGAGATCAAGACGGCCGAGAAAATACCGGTCGTGGACAGGCGTCGGACTCCCGGACTGATCGTTCTTCAGATCCTGAAGGTAAGTTTCGACCAGAGGATGCGCATGCCGCATTTGCGCCATGAAAAGGTGCTCGCGCTGCACGACACGATCCAGCACATCATTGAGCGTGACTGCGGCGGGAGGCAGGGATTGGAGGCTTTGCGAGGGAGCCACTGAAGGCTGAGCCACTGAAGAGGGTGCAACCGACGGCGTAGCATCCACGAGGGGAATGGAGGGCGGCGGGGAAGGAGGTGGATCCTGCGCGCGGAGCCCCATAGCGCAGCCCAAAACCAAAACCAGCACCGAGCCCGAACGAAAAAACATTTGCATATAAACCTTCTGGGAGTTAATCACGCTAACTGAAAAACAATGTGCAGAACGGCCGTCGAGTCTGAGGGTTGGCCGTCTTTCAATGCGGGCTTGAACCGAATCTGCTCGGCGGCACGCACTGCCGCGTCGTCCAATCCGTGCCCTAGTCCGCGAACCACTTTCAACACGCGCAACCTCCCACTTGCTTCCAATACCACTTCAAGAAGCACTTCGCCCTCAATGTGCTTGGCGCGGGCTTCTTCCGTATAGATGGGAACCGGCTTGGAAAGGATTTCTGCCGGAGTCAGTTTCGCCGCCGCTTCTGCGGGATGAGATTGCACTGTAGGAGGTGCGGCCACGTCGGCATCTCCAAAGCCTGCCTGGTGCACAGTACGCTGCGGAGTGGAGGCGCTGCCCGTGGCAACTCCGCTGCCAAAGCCGGTGCTTGCCACCACGCCGCGAACACCTTTGGACCCGCCGGTTCCGTTGCCAGAGCCCGGTCCGGTAGGCATATCAAATCCGCCGGCTTGCGCGACATTGACCGCTTGCGTCTGACTGGTTCGCGCCGGCACGCCGTTAGGATCGCCGAAGCCGCCCGTCTGAACCTTTTGCGGCGGACGGTCGATGGTCTGTGTCGCCGAGCTTCCCGACGAAAAGACGTTGGTTTGTATAGGAGCTTTTGGAATCACCGGAGCCGCAGGCGATGGAGGCAAGGGATCAGCCTTCCTGGTCGCGATCTTCACTTCGGGAGCGTTTTCCACTTTAGGTTTGGGCTGAGGTAAAGGAGCGGGAACACGCAATGCTATCGGCGGTGGTTCGAGTTCCGCTACTACTACAGGTTTACGCAGCTGCTTCTGCGGCTCATGATTGACCGGAACCGGCGTAGGGACTAACTCAATGGCATGATAATCAGGTTTCGGGCGCTCCAGAATTTCCGGGTGGAGAATGGGAATCCAGACGAAGATTGCAACCACGACTGCTTGCAAGCCGTAGCTCAATACCAGGTCAGACCAAGGCATCTCCCAAGGCGGAAGCGACGAGAATAGGCTTGATTCGCGAGACGTCGACGCCATAATCACTTTGCTATTAAAGTCTCCCAAACCCCGAGGTTAGTGTAAAGGCTTCCCCTGCCTTTTCCATCATGGAAACTCGGTAGGCGTGGTTCGGACACAGTGTACCGATTCAGTGGATGCACGAGAGAGGCCATTCTCGCCGTCACTACAAAGGAGCAATCCCTTTGGTATCAGATACTTACTTTGTTTAAGTTTCAATCAGAGCGGCTTCCGCGGAGACTCCGCCCCAAAAGCTACACTGCTGTGGAGAGATTTCCACCCGCAAGCAAAAATAGTCAGCAGTGCACAATTTTTGGGCTTTTGATCCCGCGGGTCGCATTGCGGGTGTCCACCACCAGTTGGGCTTGCTGAACAATGCTCGCGTAATCGTAATCGGAGTGGTCGGTCACAATGACGACGCAGTCATATTGTCCCAGGTTTATCAGCTCTGCGCACTTCATCTGGAGGTCATATTTGCGACCTTTGCCGATGAACGGGAAGTAAGGATCGTGGTAGCTGACCTGGGCTCCGTCCTTCTGAAGAAGTTCGATGATAGTGAGCGAAGGCGATTCGCGGAGGTCGTCGATATCTTTTTTGTACGCAACGCCTAAGACCAATACGCGAGCGCCGTTGACCGATTTCTTGTGACGATTCAGCGCGCTCCCGACCGACGAGAGAACGTGATACGGCATGTTGGTATTAATCTCGCCGGCGAGTTCGATAAAGCGCGTCCGGAAGTCCCACTCTTTGGCCTTCCATGACAGGTAGAAGGGATCCACGGGAATGCAGTGCCCGCCGAGGCCTGGGCCGGGATAGAAAGGATGAAAGCCGAAAGGCTTGGTGGAAGCGGCGGCAATGACCTCCCAGATGTCGATGCCCATGCGCAGGCACAAAAGCTTGAGTTCGTTCACCAGAGCGATGTTGACGCAGCGGTAAATGTTTTCCAACAATTTCGTCATTTCGGCGGCGGCCGGAGATGAAACAGGTACGGTTTCGATTGAAGATCGAGCCGTAGAGAGCTGCGGCCATTTCTGAGGCTTGCGGGTTTAAGCCCCCGACGACTTTGGGAATGTCGCGGCGCGCGACGGTAGTGTTACCGGGATCTTCCCGCTCCGGGGAAAACGCCACAAAAAACTCGTTTCCGGTTGGTGCCAGATCGCGTGCGGCTTTAAGACCTTGTGTGTTTTCCTTTTCGAGGATGGGAACCATCACTTCCTCAGTCGTTCCGGGATACGTGGTGCTTTCCAGAACGACCAATTGTCCCGCGCGTAAATGAGGGGCGATGGAGTGGGTTGTGTCGGTGATGTAGCTGAGATCGGGCTCGTGATAATCGTTCAGAGGAGTGGGAACGCAGATGATAACTGCATCCATAGCGCTGAGTAGCGAATAGTCGGCAGTCGCACTGAATCCGCTTTTCTTGGCCGCCTGAACTTCTTCCGCGGCGATACGGTAGATGTAGGACCCGCCCTGGGAAAGAGTGTCTACCTTGCGGGCGTCTATATCGAAGCCCGTTACTTGAAACCTCTGATCGCTGTAGAGCAACGCCAGAGGCAGACCGACGTAGCCGAGGCCGATGATTCCGATGCGCGCCTGACGCTGCTGAATTTTAGTTTTGAACTGGTCAAGCGAAGTGTCCGCAGCAGAGTAAGTGGTCATAATTATTCCGGGAAGAATCTTAGATGGATTGCATGAAAGCGCTAATTTTAACATGGTGATCCGACTAGCCTTTCCCGTCGACCCGCTTCCAGAACACAGATGGGTGGCTTGTGCAGCGCACAGAACTGAAACCCAGCAGAAAAACTTGATTAGACAGGAGAAACACGGTACTACCGTACCGATAAACGGTGTTGAAACCACGAAAGCCATTGACTGACGGCGACAGGGAAGGTTACGATTCGAGCAATGGACCAACCCGTGTGCGCAATGGGAGCCACGATTTGTTTGCAACGATCGTTCGGGCAACCATCATCCAAAGTCATCGACGAGGACGTTTGCCAATGATGAGGGCTTTTCACCTGAGAATTTTGAGCTGCTTCATGGCCATTGTTTTCCCGGTCGCCTTGTTGGCGGCGGATCTGCCGGGAGCCATGCTCTACAGCCATGGGACCGCGTTGCTCAACGGCAATAGCATATCGAGATCATCCGCCATCTTTGCCGGCGACCTGGTGCAAACCAATGCGGACTCGGTAGCCAACATCAATGCTACCGGTTCGAGCGTGCTGGTTCTGAACGAGTCGCTGGTTGAGTATCAGGGAAGCACGCTCAAGTTGGAGCATGGCGGCGTGACTGTTTCGACTTCGAAACTGCTGGCTACTCGTGCTGGTTCGGTCATGGTGTCTCCGGTCGCGAATGCGTGGACCGAATTCGACGTGAGGGATGTAGACGGCAAGGTTCAGATCATGGCGCGAAAAGGCGACTTGACCGTTAGAGACGACAGTGGCACAACGACCTTAGCGCAAGGTCAAGAAACCACCCGCGACGATACGCAGCACAACGATAAAAAGAATCGGCGAGTTGCGGCGGCCGAAATTCCCGGCTACGGCGCGGCCCTTGACTCTCCATGGGCGATTGGAATCGGCGGCGGCATCATTCTCGGCGGGACAGCCTGGGTCTTAATGAAAGGCGACGACCCAGCCAGCCCATCCAAGTAAGAAAAAAGAGCGAAACAATCTCTCGGACGGCAAATCACGCGAAGGCGTCACGTCGCCACAGGGGGATTTTGTGTAGCTCGCGTCGCCGGCTCGGGCAGTTGCTGTCGGCAATACGCGCAACTCGCCCAAGTGGGCTCGACGGGCTTATCGCATTTCGGGCACGTTGGCTGCAGCAAAGTGCCGCAGTGCGGACAGAATGGGAACTTTGCCTTTTCGACATGCCCGCAGCCCGGACACGGCTTCGGCAGAGGGTCGCGGAGAATGAAGTACAAGATCATCCCAATCCCATGTGGAACGAAGATCGCCAGCAGCGTCCACATTAAGTACCGCATCTGCCGCCGCTTCGCGTCGCCGTAGATGTATCCGATCAGCGCAACCAGAGCCACCACGAACAGGAACATCGCGCACACCAACAGCGCTTGTCCCCAGCCCGGCCATTTGCCTATCTCTCGATCCGTTGGTGCCACGAAGAAGAATAACGGCAGTGTGAAGCACAAATTGACGAACCATGCAACGATCCACGCTGCTTTTGGAATCACGCGCAATTCCTTTGTGAAGCGGCTCATGCCAGCCTCCTTTCGCCGCGCTGCCGGATTGCCAGCATGACTGCGGCCACCCCTCCCGCGAGCCACCCTAGCGCGGTGAACGCGGCAAAACTAATCCACGTAGGGCTGAACTGCGGCTCGAGCAAGCTGCCGAAACGTCCGCTCACAAAGTGGAAAACCGGCCAACTCGTAATTGTCAGAAGCCACGCAAAAGCCACGACAAAAATCATTACGCGGCGGTTCCAATCGTGCTCGGCCTGTTCGGTGAGCTTCGCTTCCGCACGCGCCAGCGTGGCCTGCACCAGCCACGAAGAAGGCTGCGGCGTCGGCAATCGGCGGAGTTCGCTCGCAATCGGCCGCCAAGCCTCCAATTCGTTCGAGCAGGCGATGCAAGACCGCACATGCTCCGCAACCTGCTTTTCTTCCGCGCTCGTGAGCGCGCCGGCTGCGGCCAGCGCCAGCAGTTCTCGAATCTTGTCGTGCTCGCTCATTGCCACGTACCTCCGGGATACCGCGCTTCGAGCGCGTAACGCAATTGTTCCAGCGAACGTCGCAGCCGCGACTTCACCGTTGATACCGGAACCGCTGTAACCTGCGCGATTTCCTCAATCTTCATCTCATCCTCAAACCGCAGTGTGAGGACTTCGCGATACATCATCGGCAGCCCTGCCATCGCTTCGCTGATCTCCGTTCGGAGTTCGGCCGCGAGCGCGTGATCGAGCGGCGTGTGGTCTTTACACGGAATCCGGTCCGCCGCGGTTTCGCTATGCCAGCTGTTTGCCAGCGGCTCGTCCAGGCTCTGCGGACGAATCCGGCGCAAATGGTCGATCGCCAGGTTGCGCGCCAGCGTGAACAGCCAGGCGTCAAAATTGCGACTTGCATCAAACGAACGAATCTTCTCGGCCACTCTCAACCATGTTTGCTGGAACAGGTCTTCCGCCTCGGCGGGCTGCCGCACGATGCGCAGCAGATACCGATACAGCCGATTCTGGTACCGGGTAATCAGTTCCGAGAGAGCGTTCAGGTCGCCTCGGCGAAGCCGGACCACATCCGCATCCACTGCCACAGGCCCCTCCAGCGATAGTGCGGTCGCCCCCACCATACTCGTAATACGGAGGAGTGCCCAGAAAAGACGCAAGAGATGCAGTTGCTAGGTTGGTGTCCGTGATTGTCCGACCAACATGTTCAGGTTGCTCATACCTCTGTCATTCAAGTGCGGATCAATGCGGAGTGAAGGGCACGATCGAGTGCCAAGTCAAGCTGGTTGGTCGAATTATGCCAGTTTGCTCCTATCGCGTAGACGCTATTTGCGCAATTTAACCAGTTCACTCTTCGCGTGCTCATTGTCCGGATTCAACTCAACAGACCGCGCATATGCCATACGCGCCTCCTGGATATCGTGTGTCGCCTCGTAACCATCTCCAAGGCTGTCCCATGCATTCGCGGAATCGGGATAGGCCTTTGCGTTCAATTTGAAAAGCACGACGGCTGACGACGGGTCCTTTTCCTGAAGGAAGGCATAGCCAAGCCTATTTATCGTCCTCTCTTCGCCGGGCATGAAACGGTGCCTGGGATCGGCAGCGAAGCTTTGGAATGCCTTCCACGCGCTCTCTTCTCCCGTCCGAGCTGCGGATCGCATGATCTCGGCAAACGACTTCGGGCTGAATCTGATTTCCATGGTGTGTCTGGGGACGCCGTTTTCAGCCGGAGTTCTTCCCAGAAACGCCTTCGCCCCATCGTCATGCCTGACGTAGGCATTCAGAAACTGAAGAATGTAAAGTGCAACCCAGGAATAACTTGTATTTGCGTCTTCCCGTCCATAATCTGCGACCTCATCTTCCGCGAATGTTTCAGCGTTCTTCATGCGCTGAAACATGGAACAGAATTCAGGATGGGACATGCCCACCATGTTTACAGTTGTGACATCTCCGTGTGTCCATTCGCTAAGAACGCTGCTTCCTATTCTTTCGTTCGGCGGACCGTGATATGCATCAAGATCTTCGATGTAACTCATATCGTTTGCGGTAAAAAACAGAAGCGGCACCTTCAACTGCTCTGGATGAATGTCTCCAGCGCTTGCGACAAGTCCTGGATAGTAGCGCATGCTGCCGTCCATCTCAGCCAAGACCTGAATGCGGGGGTCTCGCGCAGCAGCGAACAAACTCGATATTCCTCCCCAACTAAAGCTCACCACAGCGACGTTCGATGAATCCGCATCAGGCAGGCTATTTGCATAAGAAATAAGAAATGAGATGTCGAGAGCTTGGGAATCAATCCCTGCAAGGTCGTCAGTCATGTCACGCGTCGACACTCCCATCGATCGACTGGCAAGGACGACATAGCCATAGCTGGCAAGGTACTCGCACAGATCAGCGTTCTCCCAGGCGACGGATGAATCGCTGGGAGCGTAAATGACAACCGGGTAGCGTTGTTCAACCGGTTTCGCGTCGCGCACTGCCCACAGAGAAATATCGAAGGAACTCTTCAATCGCCTGCGCCATTTGTTGTGCTCCTGGTCAGGCGTGTCAAAGTGAATGTCTCTATCCGCCAATTCCACATAATCTTCAACTGTCATTGGCTTACTATTGCTTTGCAGCGCCGGATACCAGATAAGCGTTTGCAGAGGACGGCTTCCTTGCGGTGCAGGTGCTTTGGGACGATCAGGTGTGGCGGGAAACTTTCGTGAGGAATCATATTGATTCACCACCTTCAGACCCACGGGATAAGAGCCGGGGTGTTGCAGAAAGTGGAACGGAGGAAACTGGGAGAGCGCTGTTCCCGAGCCACTGAGTAAAAAGAGTATGAGAGGTGTCAGTGTGCTCGCTTTACAAGTCATAGATTCTCCTAATTTATCTGTTCCTTGGGAGGCACAACGAATCCGGCAGGTTTTAATTATCTCAATCACATAAATTTTCGGATACTCCCTCGTACCTTGCATCCTTTTGATGTTCTCGCCCGTATTTCCCAAGTGCTCAAAAAATGCACAGTACAGAGCGCAGGAGCGCAACTCAGATCCTGCATTGCTCTTCCATAGGAGGTTGACATGCATGACGCAAAGGAGCGGTTGTCTCTATTGTGGATCTTCGCGTTTTTGAACTACCTGTATGCGGACGTGCTTGCCCTGTGGGATATTGTTGGCTCGCTAAAGCTAGTCGACGCCCCACATCTCCCACCATGGGCTCTGGCGGGTTCAGCGGTCTTGATGGAAATACCCATAGCCATGATTGTGGCGTGTCGGCTACTTCCGTTTAGAGCGAACAGGCTGGCGAATATCATCGCGGGTGCAATTTTGACCCTTGTAAACGGTTTCCTGACCTTCGTTCCGCCTCTGGCCGGATGGGGCAGGACGCCCGCTCTTCCTGAGTACTTGTTCTTCGCGACGATCGAAACTGTATGCACCTCGGTCATCATCTGGCAGGCGTGGACTTGGTCAGGAGTTGAAGCCAGCACTTAGCTCGGGGGGCCGTAGGCCACCCGCAAGTAATACACTTCCTCCGTTACGCGGGCTGGGCTCGCCTAGAAGCGCCAAGTAACGCCACCGCCGACAAGAATATTGTGTTGCCAGTTCTTGTTGGTGACCACATTCAACTGCGGCACTCCCGAAAAGAAATCTCTCGCCTCGCCACGCAACTTCAAATTTCCAATGATTTTCACGTCGAGGCCTAGGCCCGCCTGCAACACTCCAACCGTGGTTCCGGTTTTGCCCGCGTAGTTTCCGCCAAATTCGAGGGTGGAGCTGTCGCCAAAATGGCCGAACCCGCCTCCAAAACTGATCCACGGGGAAAAGCCCTGCTCGGGGAACGCGTTGAGTCGTGCTGAGGGAGTCACGAAGATTGATGAAAACTGTCCGGGTGTGGTGTCCAATCCGGAATGAATGTCCTCATCGACGTTCGCGACGAACGGTACCTCCAAGGACAAAGACCAGAGGTTGGCATCGAAAACACGGCGGGCGTAGTTGATTTCGAAAGTGAGCCCCTTGCCGAAGTGCAGGTTGGAATCGAATGCGGGGGCGCCTTGGATCCCTTGATCGCTGATGAAGGTACGGCCGATGATTCCGGTCAATTCGTTCTTTTGCGCCGCGGCGGGTGCCACGAGCGCGCAAATCGCCACCAACGTCCCGATGGTGATGGATTTCAGCAACATTTCTCCTCCCGGAGCCGACTTCGATTGACGCAACTTTCCGCTAGACTAGCACGGTCCAGTCACATTCGTCGCGCACTTTCCAAGCAAACACGATCATTTAAACGGTCGAACGCCAAGCTTATTGAACTCTTCCGCAATTCCTCAAGCCAAGTTCTACTTCGACCACTCTGACGGCTCGTCATGGTCAGAGGAACCGTGTCGGACTCCGCTCTCTTCCTGCCGAATGGATCGGGAACGCTTTCGCCGGGATGCCGTCTCAATGGGCTTGCATGCGGCCAAGCCGCAGAGCGAATAAAACCAAGCCGCATTCGCCGGGATCTGCAAATTAAAATCCACCAAGCTGTGGACGAGAATTCCTGTGCAGCCCAGCAGTGCAGCAAGTGACACCGCCCAATCCCAGCGGAACTCCCAGCTTCGCGAAGTTGGCAACCCCTGTCGGTACAAGCTGGCCAGAAACCAGAGCATGAGCATGAACCCGAGCGCTCCCATCTCCACTAACAACTGCGCATAGTCATTGTGGGCTTCATTGATAAAAAGGTTGGTATAAAAGCTGCGATAGCGCGGATAAATTGTCGGGAAGGTTCCCAAACCCCAGCCCATGACCGGATGGTGAGAGAACATTTTCAAACTGTCTTTGGCAATGTCCAGACGGATGTCAGGGTTTAAGTCCCCTAAGTGGGCCAATGCTCGTCCTTGGTCCAGGAAAAACAGTGAGGCCAAAACAAAAACCAATACTGCCACGGAACCCATGGCCAAGCGGGGACTTCGCCTTTTTCCGAACGCCAAGGCGACAAATACCGCCGATTGGCAAATAAAAGCAATCATTCCCCCGCGCGACCCGGAAAGAAAGATCGTGGTAGCCATTACTCCAGCACAAAATCCGGCCAAAGCGCGCTTTCCGCCTTGCAGCAGATGTCCCATGCTAACCACAAAAGGAATCGGCGTCAGCATCTCCATCAGGCCCGCAAAATGATTGTGGTTGACGTAACTTCCAAAGACGGTAGCGCTGGGGAAGTGGGAGGTGTAGACCCAGAAAATCTTTCCATTCGGAGCCAGCGCCTGCACCACTGCGAAGAGCGCGTAGAGGAATCCGAAAATGCTTATGATCTCCGCGAAGAGTTTGCGAAGGCTCTCCGCTGTCAGGCATTCTGCCGCAATGAAAAGCATGCTCCCGTAGGAGACGTATTGCAGGGCCTCATACTTGGTGACGTAGCCGTAGGCTGACCGATGAAGCAGAATCTGAGCGAGAATTAGTCCGCCGAACAGAACCGCCGGTAAGTATAGGGGATTGTTCGACAGCTTTACCTGCTGGGAAAGAAGTTGCTTTGCCGCCCATAAAAGAAACAGCAGCGCCGCCCCAGCCTCCAAAGTGAATGTGGACCACTCATCAACTGCCCCAAACGCTAGAACCGCGAAAATTAAGAGTGCGCAAAAGCCGAGGACTATAGCCGAGTCCAAAATTCCTGGGTCGCGACTCACCCGACTCCGCGATTTTACGGAAGTGGTTGGGTCGACGACCATGTGAGATGACATTTTCAAGCGGCCGGTCCTTGATCTATATTTCCACGATCTATTTTTCGACTATTTTAAGATTGTCGACCCAAAGTTTTCCTCGGATCAGAGCGTCCGGAGGCTGGCGAACGATTTTCAACAGTACCAGCTTTGCGTTTGGACCAGTGTGGAATTGTGCCCGCGCCTGGCGCCAAGGATTGGTTCCGAGTATATCGTCGGTAAGGACGTAGGCAGCTTCAGTGTAGGGATCGGTGATGGAGAAGCGGGGACCGCTCGCCGTGTCTAGCTCTTCCGCGCGGTAGTCAGCGCTGAACTCGTACTCGGTGTTTGGTTTTACAGGAATGAACTGAAAGATGCCCGCGTCCCGCGCATTCAGTCCATCGAAGCTGATGGAGAGGGAACGGGTTCCCCCGGCAAACTCGCTGGTATCAATGGAGAGAGCCGCATGGGCGTTCGGTTGATACCACCAGTCAAAGCCTCCGTTCAGAATGTTCTCCTCAAAGCCGCCGTTTACAACCAGGTTCTGGTGAGAGGAAAGATAGTTTTGAAGAGAGCGGTTGACGCCGGCGGCCTGCTGCCAGGCGGTTTCCGCGGCGTTCACTTCCTGCTTTGCGATCAGCAGCCGGAAATATGGGAACATCGCGCTCGGAGAAAACTCCTGGTTTAACGCAATCAGATGCGCCCAGACGATTCCAGCATTTGCAACGTCCTGTTTGGAAACGAGAAGGTTTAGAAATGCCAGGTAAAGATCGGGCCTGGGTGCTAAAACCTGCGTGACGATCTGATTAGCGTCGCCGGTAACGCGCCAGCACAACTGAAGGGAAGCATCCCGCAGTTCGGGATCATTCGCCATAACCACGCCGAAGGAACGAAGAGCCTTCGCTTGGTCCCCCTGCAGTAGAAAAAAATTGGCAGCCTCCCAGGCGACATGTGGGGTATTGGGATCTGCTTCGACGGCATGTTCCACGCTATCTGCTTGTTCGCTGAGGCGGCCAGCTATCTGATCGGCACCCGCTAAGTCCAGCCAGGTCCGTGCATCGTAAGGGTTCAAGTTCACCGCGGCCCGGTAGTTCGCAATGGCTTCGTCCAAACTTACGCCCGACAGGGCGAGGTTTCGGCCGAGCAACCCGCGATACTCCGCATTGGACGGTTCCAGACGGATAGCTTTTTGAAGGTGCGGAATATCAGGAACACTCGCTGCCCGCGCGCCGAGGTATGGGCGAAAGGACAATGTGACGTAAAGCGCCATGAGCACGAGGCAGACAGCCGCGAAGACAGCCTTCCGAAGTAGGGAACGTAGTTCCATTCGATTGGTCCAGCGACGCCCGCGGCACGACTCAGGCTCTTAGTTTATGCAATCATCGCAGAGGGGTGTTCCACGCGGAAATCGATGGGCATTTCGCGCAGCAATTGCAACACGGAATTTTCCTGCCGGGCGAATGCCGCCTGCTCCAGTTCTGTGAGTTCCAGTTCTATACTAGGCCGCTCCTGTCCCTCCAGAGCCAGCACGCGCGCGAAGGCGGTCGGCGTGACGTGACAGTCTTCGTACCAAAGTTGTTCGTGTAGCTTCTCGCCCGGTCGCACGCCGACGAACTGGATTTTTATATCCTTCTCGGGCCGCAGCCCCGACATCTCAATCAACTTGTGCGCCAAGTGCGTGATGCGCAACGGATCGCCGAGATCTAAAGTGTAAATGGTTCCGTTGGAGGCAAGTGTGGAAGCCTGCATCACCAGTTGTACCGCCTCTGGGATGGTCATGAAATAACGCGTCATCTCCTCGTGCGTGATGGTTACCGGACCGCCTGCGGCAATCTGTCGCAAAAAGATCGGCACCACACTTCCGCGACTTCCCACCACGTTCCCGAAACGCACGCAGGCGATTTGGGTGTTGTGGCCGCTTGACCCCGCCAGTCCGCGTACCAGTAATTCGGCCACCCGCTTGGTCGCACCCATAACGCTGGTTGGCCTGACAGCCTTGTCGGTGGAGATCATCAAAAAACGCTTGGCCTCGAACTCGATGGCCAGTTCAGCGAGGTAGCGCGTTCCCATCACGTTATTGAGCACCGCTTCGCACGGATTCTGTTCCATGATGCCGACGTGCTTGAAGGCGGCCGCGTGGAGCACGACCTCTGGGCGGTGGCGTTCGAAGATTTGCTGCAACTGGTGGCGGTCCCGAATGTCGCCCACCAAAGGCAAAATCTGAGAAGCAAAGCCCAGTTCCGTCAGTTGGTTCTGCAGTTCGAAAATGGAATTTTCATCACGATCCAACAGGATAGCTTTGTTCACTCCGAGCCTGGATACTTGGCGACTGATTTCGGAACCAATGGAACCTCCAGCGCCGGTAATCAGAACGTTCTTCCCCTCAAATCCCCGGATGACATCGGGATGCGGTGTTTCCAGGGAAGCGCCGCGGCCATCAAGCACATGCTCAGGGTTCAGCTTCGCGGAAATCCGAACGTCGCCTCGCATGATGTTGGCGGCTGAAGGGAGCAGTCGGACTTCTGCACCGAACTGGGTCGTGTCCTGCACGATTTCATCAATGCAATCCAGTTTCGCTTCGGCGATAAAGACGATGTCAACGCAGTAATTCACCAGCACGTCGGGGAGCGCGTCATCGCGGAGTTCGACAACGGGGAATCCGGCGATCCTCCGCCCGTGCAAATGCGGATCGGGCGAAAGCAGTCCCACCAGTTCAATGTCGTTCTGCAAGCTTACCTGGCGCACTCCTGAAGCTAAAGTATCGCCTGTGCCTAACAGGACCGCTCGGTGTCGATGAGAACCGCTGACCCGCCAAGACTCGAAGCCGGCCCGTCGCAGAGCGCGCAGTGTCCCTACCAGAATCAAAAACAGTCCCAGATCGATCAGGACGATGCTGATCGGGATGGCCATGAACCAGAATGTTTTCGCCAGCACGATGCGCGCAAACAGCAGAAAGGTGCTGGGCAAAGCGGCAGCCAACGAAAGCGAAAACATGTCGCGCAGATTGAAATAGCGCCAGATGCTGGCATATGCGCCTAGAACCCAAATGCAAAACGGGCGCAGAACAATGACCGCGGCTAGCCACACCAGCATGATCGAACGGTATTTCGGCGAAACGGAGCCGTCGAAGCGCAACTGGAAGGCAAGAAAAAACGCCAGCCCAGCGCAGCCACTATCCAGGAACAACTGAGTGATGCGGTTGAAAAGCAGGCCGGGTACGCGACGGTTAAGGCTCGCACAGCTGCGCAGGAATCGATCGCCCTGCCGGGCAATGAAGTCATTCTTGGCCGGTTTAGCGACTTTGGAAGTAAACGGTGAGCTCATCTTTGTCTGCCCCGTGGGATCACGAAATTCGTACATGCGCTCGAACTGCAGCGATACGAACGTTTACGAAGAACCACGCGGAGAGTGCGGTTGTTTGCGGCAAGTATTTCAGAAACATTTTTAAGCGTCAATTTTTTCGGCGGCCGCTTCCGTGTCGTAATAGTGACCGCCAGCTTTGGCCCCATAGTAATAGTAATAGTGGTCGGGTGATCCCAAGTCGATGCCATTGACCACGATGCCCATGACTCGCGCATTCACCTGCCAGAGCAACTCCCCCGCCCGGCGGAGCGCGTCTTTGGTCGTCTTACCGGAACGAATTACCAGAATAATGGAATCCGCTTCCACGGAAAGAAGCACGGGATCAGTGACGGACAGCGCGGGTGGTGTATCGATAATGACGTGGTCGTATTCTTTGCGCCACTCTGCGATCAGAGACCTCATCTTGCTCGCATCCAGCAGTTCGGCGGGATGCGGAGGGGGCGGTCCTGCCGGCAGGATGGATAGGTTCGGAACTTCAGGATAAGTCCTCATTACCGATTCGATCGTAGTTGTACCCGCCAGCACGGTGCTGAGTCCACCTTTGCGATCGAAGCCAAAGGCGCGATGCACTCCGGGCCTGCGCAGATCGGCGTCCACCAACAAAACTCGCGAGCCCCGTTGAGCCAGGACGATGGCACAGTTCACGCTGGTCGTGGTCTTGCCCTCTTGCGGCAGTGGACTAGTGACCAGGAGCACTTTCGGCGGACTGTCAAGTGCCGAAAGCAAGATCGAGGTTCGCAGGGAGCGATAACACTCGGCCGCTTCGGAGTTGGGACGAAGCTGTGCGATCAGTTCGGCACGGCGCGTCGCAGGCTCGTTATTCGCCAACGTAAGCTTGGCCGGTTGCAGTCGTGGAGCATCGGCGCGGAGGAATTGGGGCACAACCCCGAGAGTGGGCAAGCCCGAAACGAGCTCTGCTTGCTCGGGTGTACGAACAGTGTTGTCCAGGGATTCGAGCAAGAAGGCTAGTCCCACGCCGCCGCACAATCCGAGAATCAAGCCTATCCCCAGGTTGCGCGGAATGTCAGGGGAGGTGGGAGAGAGCGGTACACGTGCCGAATCGACAACGCGAATATTGTTCGAATGGAGCCCAGCCTCCAGGCTGGCCTCTTTTAATTTCTGCAAGAGGCCTTCGTAGAGCTGACGGTTCGCGTCAACATCTCTCTTCAAGATATTGAATTCGATGGCGTTCTGGTTGAGCTCGTTGGCCTCACGCTTCTGCTCCTCCATACGGGCAAGGACCATATTTTCACGCTGCTGCGCCGCCAGATACTCATTCTTAATCTGGGTGGCCATACGCTTCACTTCCGCATTGACGTCGTCCTGCACCTGATCCAATTGGTTTTTGATTTCGACCACTTTCGGGTAATTAGTGCCAAACTGCGTCTTCAGCAATGCATATTCCTGCTTTAGCGTGCTCTCTCGTACCCGAAGCTGACCCAACATTTCGCTGGGAGACCTAGCCATCAATTCCGGATTGCCAGTGGCGGCCAGTTCATAGTTCGCCTCCTTCTGGATGCGGTCGGACTCAGTGGCAGTGAGTTCTTTGCTCAACTCGTCTAACTTCGAAGTCGTAAGGTTCTGTTTCTCGTCGATGCCTACGATGCCCTTTTCCCGCTGGAAGCGGATCAACTTCTCCTGCGAGGTTTCCACTTTCAGCTTCAAGTCCGCCAATTGGCGCGAGAGCCAGTCCGAGGTTTGCATGGCGGATTCGAATTTCGTCTGGTAGTTCTGCTCGATATAGGAGCTGACAATTCCATTCACAATGTCAGCGGCCAGCCGCGGATCCCGGTTTAAATAGTGGATCTCGATCAGCCTGGTGTTGTTTACCGTCGCCACTTTCAAGCCGCCGCGAAACGTATCGATGAGCTTGGTCTCTTCGCGAGTGTCGATCGACGGCGAACTAGTGGGTAGTTCGCCGGCTGGCGCTTGAGGTTTCGCGACTCCCGTGAAATTGGCGTTATTGTCCAGCCCGAGTTTGCGAATCACCCGCATAGCAAGGTTGTCGCTATGCAAAATGCGGACCTGGGTTTCCATCGCAATGGTGTAATCCTCGTCAGTCGAGGCGGTGGAAGCGCTGTCTTTGAAGGGCAGGGCGTCGGCACTTTCGCGATTAACCGCGATCCGGCCAACCGCGTCATAAATTGGAGTGGTTTTGAAGGTGGCGATGGTGGTCAAAATCAAAACCACGGCGGCAAACGCGATAATAGTCCAGCGCTGCTTGGTAAGAATGAGCCAGTAGTCCCGAATCGTGGTCTCGCGCTGCGGTATGGAGACATACGTCTCCGAGCGCGCCGGAAGCTGAATCGATTGATCGGCGAGATTGTTGTTGGTACCGGGTTGCCGAAGCTGCAAGGGGGAAGATTTCATTGTAGGGTCGGGAGCAGGGCACCCGCAACTTTTATCGCATGTGATCAAATTCTAACATGCAAAGGTTTTCTTCGAGGAAAGGAGTTGAAACCGCGTCAAACTGTACAACAGTGTTGGCCCTTGGGACCTGTAGGCTGGCGAACCCAGCCGCTTCAAGATTCGCGGCGGCTGCTGAATAAGAGTGCCGGCGCGCTACGCAACAATCCTGCGATCCGGAGCAATCGGTAAAAACCAAATAACGAATCGGGAACTCGAACCGCCTGCCACTCGCGGGGTCCAGAGCTAAGGGCGAAGCGAGCGGCGCAGCGAATTCCATCCCACCGGTTGTCGGCGAGTTGCAATAGTTTCGCCCAGCGGGCTGCACTTTGGTCCGCTTCCTCTTGGTCGCTATCTGTGAAGAATCTACTCGCGATGTCTTCGGCGACGCTTTGCACAACGTCATCTGCCTCGATGGCTGTGGAAAACTCGGGCGGACCTTGAACCTGAAGGATGCGGTCAGCCAAGGCCAAAGCCAGCAGCAGCATTCGTTCCGCCCGCGCTTCTCGCGCCATCGCTCTCAGCGACTGCCAATCAAGGTTGGACCGCAAACTCTCGGCGAAATCAACCAGCCAACCCAATCGCGGCCACAAATGCTTCCCGCCATGTACGGCGAGGACCAGGGCTGTGTCCTCTGCGGAAAAAGTTGGAACAGCCTGCTGTCCGATGATCGCGTCGCGGCGCCGTTGCCAAAAATCCTCAAAATTGAATCGTACTGTGAGGTGGCGAGCAGCGATCTGCCAATGCAAGTCGACGACAACTTTGCCATCGACGGAACAGAATTCCGACTCGCAGTCGGACCGCAAGCGGGCTTCCTCCTGTTTGCCAGTGGTCTCGAATGTAGGCGCATATCCCAGTTGTGTGAGGACTTTGCGAGCTGCGGGCAGGCTGGAGGGACTTACCAGAATGTCCAAATCTGACATCTCGCGCAGTGTGACATCGCCATAGAGGCAGACGGCCAAAGCAGGGCCTTTGTACGCCAGTGCGCGAATGCCAGCGGCGCGCATCTCAAACAAAATGTTCAGCAGCGCTCCGGACAAGAACAGGTTGCCGACGTTGTGCTGGAAAATTTTCTCTCGAACTTGTTGCGGAGCGGGAATCGCTTGTGGAAAGTGCTTTCTTAAATTCCAACAGAGCAGAGGCGATAAGGCGTGACGATCGGCGTGGTGGCCCAGACGGTCCCAATCTATTCCCCCTGCGATTGCGGAGCGGGCCTTTTCGAATTGCTCTGCTGTCAAGTCTTTGCGCGCGCAAGCGAGCAAAAGCCGATACTCGTTGGTTAAACCCCCGGAGATAATTGGCAGTGTAGTCAAGCGACTTCAGGGAATCATAATACTAAGGGCTCAATTGCAGGATTGACTTTGCTTGTACCTGATTCGAAGAAGAGGCCGCCGAAGAAGCTTGAGCGTGAAATGCGATATGAGGCCTCATCCCTTCAAGGATATGGTCCAGTGACACAGGTTCGACGAAGAAAAGAGAGAGTTTATACCCCCCGCAATTTCTCTGCGGACCACCCTGGTCGCGGCTCCCGAGCAGGTTTCTACGCGCCTGCACGATGAGACCGTTCTGCTCGAACTGAAGAAGGGTACCTATTACGGCTTGAATGCCGTAGGTACTTTAATCTGGGAGATGCCTTCGAGACAAAAGCCAGCAAGGAGAGACGGACCGTCGGCGCAAAATCCGTCTGCGGCCTACCGAATCTTCAATATTTGACCACTCGGGCATCACGGAGGCTGACGCCCGACCGAAATATTCTGAGGCTTGTCTACTGCATAACCCGGATAGCGGCAAGTGTTAATCTTCCTGCAAACTTGATACTGAGCAGAAAGCTAACTCAGTCTCGGATCGGTCCCTGATCCAGCCTCACGAGCGATGTCATCCACCGAAGCCCTAACTAAAGAGACGCGCGTAGGCGCTACCCGGCAACCAGATCGGAGTTGGGAGTTTTTCCTTTGGGCTCCACAATCACGCTCGGTAAGCCTTCACCTTGTGCGCGGCAGCGAGCAGGTGCCGATGGAACCGTTAGCTGCTGGATACCATCGCGCCATCGTAAAGACGCTCGAACCTGGATCTGAGTATTTTTACCAGCTCGAAGGCGAGCGCGAGTTGCCCGATCCCGCATCGCGGTTTCAACCTAAGGGTGTGCACGGTCCGTCCCAGATCGTCGACCTCGAGGCTTTCCCATGGACTGACCACGGCTGGAAAGGTCCCACGCTGGAGCGCAGCGTTTTCTACGAACTTCATGTCGGAACCTACACTCCAGAAGGAACGTTCGATGCCGTGATCGGTCGTCTGCCGGAGCTCGTAGCGTTGGGCATAACGACGATTGAACTCATGCCCGTCGCCCAATTTCCCGGCGGGCGAAATTGGGGCTACGATGGCGTATACCTCTTTGCGCCCCAGAACACTTACGGCGGACCGGAATCGCTCCAGCGATTGGTGAATGCCGCTCACCAGCACGGTCTGGCGATCGCGCTCGACGTGGTTTACAACCATCTTGGCCCAGAAGGCAACTACCTAAGTGCTTACGGACCGTACTTTACCGACCGTTATCGAACTCCCTGGGGTCAGGCAATAAATTTTGACGGCGCAGGAAGCGACGAAGTGAGGAGATTCTTCATCGAGAACGCTTTGTATTGGTTGGAGGACTATCACTTCGACGCATTGCGCCTGGATGCGGTGCATGGAATGTTCGATTTCGGTGCACGTCATTTGCTAGCGGAACTCAAGTCTGAAACCGCAAAGCTGGCGCAACGGCTGGGACGGCCGATTCATCTCATCGCGGAAAGCGATTTGAACGATGCCCGGCTCCTATACCATCCAGAGCGAGGCGGATACGATCTTGACGCGCAATGGAGCGACGATTTTCATCACTCCGTGCATACGCTGCTAACCGGAGAGAATCAGGGATACTACACCGATTTTGAAGGCCTGGCGCCTTTGGCCGCGACCCTGCGCGATGGCTGGTATTACAGCGGAAAACACTCAAAACATCGAAATCGGAGACACGGCAATTCGGCGCGTGGCATCTCACCGGCAAAATTCGTGGTCTGCAACCAGAACCATGACCAGGTTGGCAATCGAGCGGGCGGCGAACGACTGGCCAGCTTGGTGAGCTTCGAAGCGCAGAAGCTGGCAGCCGGAGTCACGCTGCTCTCCCCGTTTGTGCCCATGCTGTTCATGGGCGAGGAATATGGCGAGACGTCGCCTTTTCAATACTTCACCAGCCACGGTGATCCGGCGCTGGTGGAGGCAGTACGTCGCGGACGGCGCGAAGAATTTGCCGCGTTCGGCTGGGAAGGCATCGTGCCCGATCCCCAGGACGAAGGGACTTTTTCACGGTCGCGTCTCGACCATTCCCTGAAGGAAAAACAACCACACAGCGTGCTTTTCAGCTTCTACCGGGAACTGATCCGGATTCGAGAGGAACAGGAACTCGGAGCTCACAGTCCGCGCACGGTGAGAGAACTGGGAGGCTGTGCTCTGCTGGTATTGCGCCAGCGACAGTCCAGCGAATTGGCCATGATCTTTAACTTTGCGGAACTGCCGGCTACCTTGAACCTGCCAGACCTGTCGGGCGACTGGAGTCAGCTGGTTTACTCGGCGGAAGCACGCTGGAACGGCACAGAACCTGATCGCGTGGCTCAGATAAAACTTTCAACAAACGATGAAATCCGGCTTTCACCGCACTCGTTTCTCGTCCTCGAACGAATTCAACGCAACATGGAGGCGGTGTGAAATACGTTTGCATCCATGGGCATTTCTACCAGCCTCCTCGCGAAAACCCTTATCTGGAAGCGGTCGAGTTGCAGGACTCCGCCTACCCTTATCATGACTGGAACGAACGGATCACGGCTGAGAGCTATGCGCCCAACGCCGCATCGCGAATCGTGGATTCCGAGAATCGTATCATCAAGTTGTTGAACAATTACGCCCAAATCAGCTTCAATTTTGGTCCTACTTTATTGTCGTGGATGAAAGAACAGGCTCCCAAGGTCTACGCAGCGATTCTGGAAGCCGATCAGAGCAGCGCCCAGCGATTTTCTGGACATGGTTCCGCAATCGCGCAGGGCTACAACCATATGATCCTTCCCCTCGCCAATCGCCGAGACAAAGTTACGCAAGTCAAATGGGGGATCCGCGATTTTGAAAGCCGCTTTGGCAGAAAGCCGGAGGGGATGTGGTTGCCGGAAACAGCCGTGGACACCGAAACGCTCGAGGTGCTCGCCGAGAACGGAATTCAATTCACGATTCTGGCGCCGCGGCAGGCGCAACGCATTCGGGCGAAGAACAGCTCCAGGTTCGAAGATGTGAGTGGAGCTCGCATCGATCCGGCTCGCGCCTATCTCGCGGAGCTGCCCTCGAAAAAACGAATAAACTTGTTCTTCTATGACGGGCCAATCTCGCAAGGCGTTGCCTTCGAGGGCTTGTTGAACGATGGACAACGATTTGCCGATCGGTTGATGAGCGGTTTCTCGGACTCCCGCCAAGGACCTCAGTTAGTCCACATTGCCACCGACGGAGAGAGCTACGGTCACCATCATCATTATGGTGAAATGGCGCTGAGCTTTGCGCTGGATGAAATCGAGCGGCGAGGAATCGCCAAGCTGACGAACTACGGCGAATTTCTGCAGAAGCATCCGCCCAAACATTTCGTGGAGATCGTCGAAAACAGTTCGTGGAGCTGCGTTCACGGCGTGGAGCGATGGCGCAGCGATTGTGGATGTAATTCCGGCGGCCATCCCTGGAACCAACAGTGGCGGGCTCCACTGCGGGCGGCGCTGGATTGGCTGCGCGACAAGCTAGCGGCAATCTTCGAATCGCGGTTAAAGGAATATCTCCGCGACCCGTGGAGCGCGCGCGACGACTACATTCGCGTGATTCTCGATCGCTCCGAAGAAACCCGGACCGCTTTCTTCGCGGACCATGCCATCCGGCCGCTCGAGCCGCATGAGCAGGTGAAGGTCCTGAAGTTGCTGGAAATGCAGCGTCACGCTTTGCTGATGTATACGAGCTGTGGATGGTTCTTTGACGAACTGTCAGGCATCGAAACTGTCCAAGTTATCCATTACGCAGGGCGCGCCTTGCAGTTAGCCGAAGAGTGCTGCGACCAAAAACTCGAGGCAGAATTTCTGCAGCACCTGGTACTGGCAAAAAGCAATCTGCCGGAATATGGCGATGGCGCGAAAATCTACGAGAAGTGGGTGAAGCCCGCGGTCGTGGACATCGAGCGCGTCGGCGGACATTATGCTATCAGCTCTTTGTTTGAGAACTACGCCGAAAAAACGCGTATCTATTGCTACGAAGTGGAACGTGAACGGTATTCGGTGGACGCGGAAGGGAAGATTCGCCTGGCCAATGGCCGCGCTCGGTTTCGCTCGACCATCACCGACGAGACGTCCGCTTTCGATTTCTCGGTCCTCCATCTTGGGGACCATAATGTGACGGCCGGAATCCGCTCCGCGGATGCGTCGTCCGACGAAGACCAAAAGAAGCTTGTCGAGGCGTTTGCGCAGGCCGATACTGCCGAGGTGATCCGGTTGCTCGACCAGGTTTACGGCAAGAACACGTTCTCGCTGCGACAACTGTTTCGCGATGAGCAGAGAAAAATCACGCGCCTCATTCTCAATGAGTCTTTGAATTCGGCAGCAGCCGTGTATCGCACCGTGTTTGAGGGACAAGCACCACTTATTCGGTTTCTAAACGGGTTGGATATTCCGGTTCCCAATGCCCTAAAGTCTGCGGCCGAGATCGCGCTGAATAACCAGTTGGAGCAACATCTCGAACGTCCAGACCTGGATGTGGACAGCATTCAAAGCTTGCTGCGGGAAACGGCAGCCAGCAAGATCAAACTCGACTCGACCACGCTGGAATATAAAGTTCGGAAGCGGCTTGAAAAAGATGCGGCCGAGTTCGCCGCAAACCCATCCGATCTGGCCCTCGCTGAGAGAGTCAGCAAGTTGCTCGACCTGATTCTTTCGCTGCCATTCCCGGTGGTTCTATGGGAAGCGCAGAATGTCTGCTACCGGCCGCTCGTGATGGCGTTTGAACAGAATGGATGGCATTCTCCGGGCGCGGATCCGGCCGCGATCAAACGCCACGACGATCTCAGTCGCTTGGCGGCGCAACTGCACATTTTGTTGCCCGAGGGCCGTGTAGAAAATGCCGCCTAAACGTTTGCCATCGGCAACCTACCGGCTGCAACTCAACCAGGATTTTCGATTCGCGGACGCTTTGAAAATCCTGGACTACCTGCACCAGTTGGGTATTTCCGATATTTACCTGTCGCCGATTCTGGCGAGCCGAAAGGGAAGCGGCCACGGCTACGACGTCACCGATCCCTCTCGCATCAATCCGGAACTCGGCACCGAAGAAGAATTCGCAGTGTTGCTGGCCGAACTGCAACGTCGCGACATGGGCCTGCTTCTCGACACTGTGCCCAATCACATGGCCGCCAGTGCGGAGAACCCCTGGTGGATGGACGTTCTCGAAAACGGCGCGCAATCGGCGTTTGCGGCCTTTTTCGATATCGAGTGGCATCCCCATTCCCGCAGTCTGGATGGCAGAATTCTTTTACCCGTGCTGGGGCGGCCATTCGGCGAGGCCCTCGACGCCGGCGAGATTAGACTTACGTTTCAGGATGGCCGTTTCTTCTTCCAATATTTCGATTCGCTCTTTCCGCTGACTCCCCGGTCCTATCACGGGATTCTCGAGTATCGGGTCGATCGCGTGAAAGAACTTCTCGGAGAACAGGCTCCTGCCTACCACGAATATTCAGGAATTATCGCGTCGGTGCGGGAGCTTTATGCCGGGGATCGACGGTCCGCCGAAACGCCTGCCGAACGCCGGTTACGCTTCGAATCATCTCGCGAGCGACTTCGCTCTCTCATATCCAACAGTAACGAAGTTGCCCGTTTCGTCGAGGAAAACATCGCCGAGATCAATGGTAAACAGGGCGATCCCGGCAGCGTTCGCTTTCTCCAGCGTCTACTCGCGGAACAAAATTACAAGCTGGCCTTCTGGCAAAATTTGAATGAGAGCATTAATTATCGGCGGTTCTTTACCATCGCGGAACTAGTCGGAGTTCGAGTGGAAGATCCGCTGGTCTTCGAGGCCACTCACGGACTAATTCTACGGTTGGTCGCGAAGAATCCAGCCGCGGGATTGCGCATCGATCACATCGATGGTCTTCGCGATCCTCTCGCGTACTTGAACAAGCTACAAGAACGCCTTTCCTCCGACGAGGCGCGGAGGGACAACCCGTCCTACCTGCTCGTAGAGAAAATTCTTGCGCGGAATGAAGAACTGCCCAGCGACTGGCCGGTGTGCGGGACTACGGGCTATGACTACTTGAATGAAGCCAACGGCATCTTGGTCGAACCCAAGGGCGCTCGCCGCATCGAGGAAATCTATTCGGGTTTCATCGGCCGCAAGCAGAACTTCGCAGACGTTGTATATCAGAAAAAAAAGCTGGTCATGAATACGCTTCTCGGAGTGGAAATGCGAACTCTGGGAAGACACTTAGCGGAGCTCGCGGCCCAGGATCGCTATGCCCGCGAATTGAATCGCGAACAGTTGATTGACGCGCTAATCGAAGTGACCGCTTGCATGTCTGTTTACCGAACCTACATCCGGAACATGGATTTGCCTGCGCATGCGACGCAATACATCGAAGAGGCTCTGGCCGTGGCGCGCCAGAGGGCGCCAAATCTGACCTCTGCTTGTTTCGATTTCGTCCGCGAAGTATTGCTGATCCTCAATCCTCCACACGTGCTGGTGGACCAGCGTGAAGCCCGCCTTAATTTTGTCACGAGGTGGCAGCAGTTTACCGGACCAATCGTAGCCAAGGGCCTGGAGGATACGTCGCTTTATGTCTACCATCCGCTGTTGTCACTGAATGAAGTAGGCGGGGATCCGTTTCCGGCGGACGCAGCCTCTCTGGAAGATTTCTATGCGTTCCTTCAGAGCGGCCGCCGGGGGCCAGGAAGCCTGAACGCTACCACAACCCATGACACCAAGAGAAGTGAAGACGTACGCGCGCGCCTCAACACGCTTTCAGAAATGCCCTCAGAATGGAAGGCACACCTGGAACGCTGGGCCAAGCACAACGCGCAGCACAAAGAGCAGGTCGGCGGACAGCCGGTTCCTGATCGCAATGAAGAATATTTCCTCTATCAGACTCTGCTCGGCGTTTGGCCGCTTGATCAGGAAGATTCTGCGAGCGTGCTTAAAAGAGTCCAGGAGCACATTCTTAAGGCTACACGCGAGGCCATGGTGCACACTCGTTGGACGCGGCCAAACCAGCCGCACGAGGACGCGTTGCTCAAGTTCGTGGAGCGAATTCTCTCGACACAAAATAATTGCGAGTTCCTGCAGGATTTCCGAGCCTTCCAGGAAAGAGTTGCCTATTTCGGCATGATCAACGGCCTGTCACAGACTTTATTGAAAATCACGGCGCCCGGAGTGCCGGATTTTTATCAGGGGTCGGAGTTGTGGGATTTGCGCCTGGTTGATCCGGATAATCGAGGCCCAATCGACTTCACGAAACGAGCGGCCGCCCTCGATAGCCTGGTTCAAGCCGATTCAGCACAGGGGTTCGGTAATCTAGTCGAGAACTGGCAGAACGGATGCGTCAAGCTTTACTTGATTTGGAAGGCGATTTCCTTCCGGCGCGACCATGCCAACGTATTCCGTGATGGAGAATTTATTCCACTGAAGATCTCTGGAACGTTTTCGAATAACGTCGCGGCATTCGTTCGCAAACACGGAAACTCCTTTGTGCTTGTGGCGATTCCGCGATGGCTCTCGCTGCTTCACGCGAAAGGGAACGGCGGTTTCGATTGGGACGACACTCGTCTTACATTGCCTGTAGACTCCCCGTCCGACTGGAACAATATTCTCACCCGCGGGCAGCTCTCCTTAAGAACCGAAGCTGGCCAGCAGAGTGTAACGATGAGCGATCTATTTCAGGATTTCCCGGTTGCCCTTTTTCACGCGGAAGGAAACTAAGGGTTTTCTCTGTTCTGTTTCGCCGTGACCGCATCAAGCTTGTGCAACATTGCGCCGACTTCCCGATTCGCCATAAAGTTTTTCCACACTAGCCCCGTCCGGTAATTCTCGACCATCACCACGATCGGCGCCTGGTTCAGCCCCATGTAGATCGGTGAAACCCAATCCTGCTCCGGATTGTAGGCATCGCGCGGCCCGTAAATGTCCCACAGTTGCGCGCCCAGATCGCGGTAGTAATGCTTGAACGCGGCCATCGAGGCATCCGGCGTGTAAGGAAATGACGCGAGAGCCCCAGTCAGCGTAAGCGTTCCACGGTCATTGATCCCGTCGGGCGCGTGGGGCACGTAACCCTGCGGGCCGTCGCTGGCAGTCAATCCCCAGGCATTCGATCCGTATCCCGGAAAATGTTTGGGATCCGCGATGCAATAGGCGCGATTGATCAACGCCATGTTGCGATTGTTCTCGAAATAAGATGATGTGAAACGATCATGCAAACTGTGCGGATCAAATCCAAAATACGAGTAATCCGTGAAGAACAGCGGCCCACCGGTTCCGACACCCACGTCCAGCTTGACTCCGTAGTAGGTGTGGCCGTTGCCGTAGTGATCTCCGTCAACGCTGCCTGACCATCCAGCGCGATAGCGGATTGCATGTTCCGACTGGCTCGCCCATCCGGAATAATACACTTCTGCCGGAACGCCATGGGTCGGCGAAGCCATCGCCAGCAGATAGGTGATCATGACCTCGTTAAAGCCGGTAAGCCGATGCTGAATCTGCCAGCCCCATTCGGCCGACCAGTGCCACAACAAAAAGTCCCCAGTTTCGGGGCCGCGATACCAATCCCATTCCACCGTTTCCCATAGATGCGAGATGCGGTCGTAAAGAGAGCGCTCGGCCTCGCTGTCTCCGCGAAAATACTGTCGAGCCGCCAGTAGACCTTCCATCAGGAACGAAGTCTCCACCAGATCTCCGCCGTTGTCGAACATGCCGAATACCGGCATCGTTTTGCCAGTATTGCCGTCCATGAAATGGGACCACGCTCCGTGATAGCGTTGCGCGTGTTCGAGAAACTCCACGATGCGCGTGAGTCGCTCAATGCCCTGCACGCGCGTAATGAACCCGCGCTCCACGCCCACAATTAGCGTCGCAATACCCATGCCACTTGCGCCGGTCGCCACAATGCGATCGTCGCCGGGAATATTTTCGCGAGTCATTCCCGAGTGCGGGTCGGCTCCCTCCCAGTAATAGTGGAAGCAGGCTTCCTGCAGCATAGTCAACAGTTCGTCATCGCTGAATTCACGCGTCGTGGCGCTCGCCGCTTTTGACAGTGGAGAGAGTTTGTAATGCCAGTCCGCGGCTGCAACCTTGTACTGTGCCGTGACAGCCGACGTTCCCAGAAAGTCGGAGTAACGCGTGGTTCCGGGAAGTTGAATGCCGATCGGTTCGAACTCTTTGCCGTCGATCGCGCGATAGATTACATACACGCCAAACAGCGAAGTGCCGATCGAATCCCATCGCACTTCCACGTGCCGGTCGTATCCGATGGCGCGGACATTTTCGGGAGCGGGCAGCGACTGCGCTGGAGGGTCGTCCCCTACCCAGACCCGGTCGATGAACAAGGTGTGGCGCACACCGTCGGCGCGCGCTTGATGAAAGACAACACTTTGCAAATCCTGCGGACGAAACTGATAGATCGATTCGTTGTGAATCTCGGAAAAAGGAATTCGAATCTCAACCCACCGTCCCGCGGGAATGTTTCCACTCACTTTTCCGAGTGGCAAGGGTTCGCTAAATGCCGCGGGAAATTCCGCGACCTGAAGTCCTTCGCCGCGATTGGAAAGCACCAGCATGGGAAGATCGTCAGCGGCGATTCCCTGGGGGGCATAACACCAGAAATACAAGTTGTGTCCTTCAAATTCCGGGAAACGGTTGCGGTAGCTCTCCACGCGCAGTTCCGCCTCCCATCCGCCTCCGGGTTGCGACTGCCACTGCAGACGAAGGGCATTCGGCGGGGTGAGAAAAGTTTTTGTCTCAACCGGAATGCGGCCGTCTTTCAATTCGAGAAAACTCGATCCGTTGGACGTGCCGTGGCTATAAAAATAAGAATCCGGAGTCAGACTATTGTCGAAAACGACGTGCCGATAGTATTCCGTGTTGCCCAATGCGATTGCGCTGGAACAAATCATCCCCAGGAAGATGAAGAGTTTCGCCGTCGCGTGTGGGAAGCGCTTGCGTGGTTTCACGATGTCTATGCCTCTAATTTATTGGCGCCGATGATTACGATGCCGACTACGGAACGATCTCCGCTTGCGCGGGCGATCCCTTCGCGGAGTCGGGACTGATCCAGACATTGACTTTCGCCGGCTCGGCGGCGAACTGATTGTGATCATTCCAGATAGCGAAGGCCTCCGCTTTCAATTCAAACCTAACCTTTTTTGTTTCGCCAGGAGCTATCGAGACAGTCTGAAATCCTTTCAGCATGCGCACCGGTTCGGCTACGCTGGTGCCGAGAAGTTGGATATAGAGTTGAACAACTTCATCGCCGGCCCGCGATCCCGTGTTCTTGACTTCAGTTTCAGCAGTCATCACCGCATCGGATGCGGAGTTCAGAGTTTTGTTCAGTGCTGCGGCGCTCAAGCGATTTGGGCTGACGATGGTCGTACCGTACGAGAAAGTAGTGTAGGACTCGCCATAACCGAATGGAAACTGTGGAGTGTTTTGTTCGTCGATATATCGTGACACATACTTGCTGGGGACATCGGTCGGTGGCCGGGTGAGATCGGTGTTTCCCGCCGGACGTCCCGTATCGAGATGGTTGTAATAGAGGGGTTCCTGCCCCACACTGCGCGGCCAGCTGACCACCAGTCTTCCGCTGGGGTTTACTGCGCCGAAGAGTGTGCGCGCGAGCGCGGGTCCACCGCCTGCTCCCGGCTGCCAAGCCGCGATCATCGCTGGCACGTGTTCAAACGCCCAAGGCAGGGTCAGCGGCCTTCCGCTGAATAGAACTAGGACGACGGGCTTGCCAGTGTGAACAATCGCTTCGAGCAATTCCTGTTGCTTGCCCGGAAGTCCCAGATGCGCGCGCGAAGCAGCCTCACCGCTCATCTCCGGAGTCTCTCCCAACGTCAGAATGACGATATCCGCTTTTTGAGCGCCGGCAACTGCAGCCGCAATTTCATCGTCGGTGCCGTCCAGAATACCCACACCCTTGAAGCGGGATATGTGGCTTCACCCACTCGTTGAGCCAACGCTGCAGGCAACGAAATTCGCGAACTCCCCGCACCCTGCGGCGCTCCACCCGGATACCACGAATTGTCGGCCAGCGGCCCGATCACCGCGATATTTCGATTCCTCTCGGTCAGCGGTAGCAGCGCCTTGCCGTCCGGTCCGTTTGCATTCTTGAGCAACACAAATGAGCGCTCGGCCGCGGTCTGCGCCAGTGCCATGCTCTCCGGATCGATCGCAGCGTTTGCGGCAGCGTTTTCGTCCACATAAGGACGTTCAAATAAACCCAAGGCGAGCTTCACCCGAAGCACATGACGAACGGCATCATCGAGTTCGGCTTCTGTCGCCTCTCCCGACTTTACGATCTGCTGCAAATTGTCGTGATACAGGCTGCTCACCATATCCATATCAACGCCCGCGGTGAACGCTTTCCTCGCCGCAGTGGCGCCATCGGTCGCGATCCCGTGCGGAATAAGTTCTCCTACCGCATTCCAATCGCTGACCACTAGCCCGCGGAAGCTCCACTCTTTTCGCAGCACCTGCTTCAACGTGAACGGATTGGCGGACGAAGGTATACCGTTCAACGAATTGAAGGCGCTCATCAGCGACGCAGTCCCGGCGTCCACGGCGGCACGAAACGGCGGCATATAAAACTGGCGCAGCGTATGTTCGGAAATTTCCGTGCTGTTGTAGTCGCGGCCAGCCTCGGCCGCACCATAACCTACGTAGTGTTTGACACACGCGGCAATGCTGTCGGGCGCATCTAAGCGCGAGCCCTGATAGCCGCGAACGTAGGCTTCGGCGATCACGGAGCCTAAGAACGGATCTTCGCCCGCTCCTTCCGCCATGCGTCCCCAGCGAGCATCGCGCGCAATGTCTACCATCGGCGAAAACGTCCAGCGAATGCCACCGGCAGCGGATTCCCGGGCCGCAACTCGGGACGCTTTCTCGACAATCGACGGATCCCAAGTAGTAGCCAGTCCCAGCGGAATCGGAAATTCCGTTCTGAATCCGTGAATCACGTCGAGCCCAAACAGGATTGGAATGTGCAGCCGAGATTTCTCCATCGCGAGCTTTTGATAGCGGTTGATCAACTTGGGGTCGACGACGTTGAACAGGGAACTGATCTGCCCGCGCGCAATCATGTCGTCGTAGTCGGTTCGGCCCGTTCCTGGCCCCGTCGGCTGTCCGGCGGAGTACTGCACGAGTTGTCCAACTTTCTCGTCCGGCGTCATGCTCCGCAGAATGGATTCCACTCGCGCATCGAGACTCTTGTCCGCGATGCCCAATGGCTGGGCGGACGCGGGCGTCTGTGCCAAGCCTGGGGCGCTCATGACCACATACAATCCGGCCGTCACGAGCGTGGCCCAAATCGCATTCACTCCGATTGCGCCCCTTCGTGGCGGGCGCCCGCATTGAACCTCGGTGTGACGGGATAAGAATTGCACGGATAGCACCTCCTCGAGCTCGGCGCCTGCTCTCTACTAAATCGGGTTAGTAGAGGGTTGTCGCCCTGTATGAAAACCGTTTTTCTGTTGAATGTCAATCAGGAATGCGCCGTAAGATCACGAAAACTTCGCTTGCGACCGGAATTTGTTTGTGCGAGACTGCGCAGCGTGACCACAAAGAAGCGGGCCAAAGAGGCGGTAAAGACCATGCGAATGGGCTCCAAACCGGTGAGCCTCAAACAACTAGCGGAAAGACTCGCTCTTTCTCCCGCCACGGTTTCGCTGGTCATCAATCGATCGCCGGTCGCCGACTCCATTCCCCAGGAAACCAAAGACCGCATTCTTGCTGCCGCCCGAAAATACAAGTACCGCCCAAACTTTTTTGCACGATCGTTGCGCGCGCAACGCAGCTTTACCATCGGCGTCATCGTCCCCGAAGTGAGCGACGGCTACTCTGCCTCTGTCATGAGCGGTGTGGAAGATCACTTGCTGCAGGAAGGATACTTCTATTTTGTCGCCAGCCATCGCCATCGCGCCGACCTGATCGATGAATATCCCCGGCTCTTTCTGGAACGCTCCGTCGACGGCCTCATTGCGGTCGATACTCCGTGGACTCTTTCCCTATCAGTGCCGGTCGTCACCGTGTCGGGGCACAACCACGTGAAGGGCGTGACCAACATTGTGCTGGACCACGTGCGTGCGGCGGAAGTGGCGCTTAAGCACCTCTTTCAACTCGGGCATCGGAACATTGCTTTCATCAAAGGGCAGGAATTCTCCTCCGACACCGAAGTTCGCTGGGCTACGATCGAAAAGGCGGCGCGACGACTGAATCTTCCGATTTCTGCAGCGCTCGTCTCGCAGCTGAAAGGGGACTCTTCCTCGCCACAGCTCGGCTACGAGGCCACGCGCAAGCTGCTGGCGTCCCGGAAACCGTTTACGGCGCTGTTCGCGTTTAATGATATTTCCGCTATGGGCGCCATTCGCGCGCTACGCGAGGCCCAACTCCGCGTGCCCGAGGACGTGTCGGTGGTCGGCTTCGACGATATTCAAAGCGCTGCTTACCAGAATCCTGCACTGACAACAGTTCGCCAGCCGCTGCGTGAAATGGGGAGAATTGCAGCGGAAACTTTATTGCGGCGTATTCGGCGCGACGGAACAAATTCCCCCGGTGGGGAAACCATGGTCGAACCCAAATTGGTCATCCGACAAACTACCTGCCAGGCTGCCGGTCTAAGCAGAAAATAGGTTCGAGCTTACGCTGCCCAACAAACTCTTCAGAAATTCCGGGGCGTACCCAGCAAGTAACACTCGGCCAGCCTGCTTTACGTCGCATTACTTCGCCAAGAAAATCGTTAAGGCGAGATCCGCAAAAAAAATCTTTCCGCAACTCGCAGAAACTGCATCTCAGTGGCCGTCGGCAGTTAGCTTGACTGTCGAAAATCACCTGTGCTATACCAACGGCTATTCGCTACTAAATCGCTTTTCTAGAGATTTAGTAAATGTTGTTCCACTGAATTGAGTTTCTACGTTAGCCTGGGAGGCCCCCGATGAGCCGCTCCACTTCTTTTGCCGTGCGCGTTTTCTTAACCTTTACTTGCATGTTGTTCTTCGCTGTCCTGGCTCATGCCCAGTATCGAACGTCGATTCAGGGCGTCGTGACCGACACTTCCGGCGCAGTCGTTTCCAGAGCCAATCTCACCCTGACTAATCCCCAGACCGGCGAGAAACAGGTCAGGGTCAGCAACGATGCCGGCGTGTTCAACTTCAACGCATTGCCTGCGGCACCGTTCCATCTGGAAGTGTCAAAAGATGGCTTCGAGACCAAGGTCATCGACAATATTCAGCTGATTCCGGAACAGGCGAACGCCGTGAACGTAGAACTCACTGTTGGAGCCGCATCGCAGACTGTGACCGTGAATGCGGAGACGGAGCCGTTACTGCAGACTGAAACCGCCTCCATCAACGGCGTGGTTTCCGACAATCAGATCCAGCACATGCCTTCGTTCGGACGCGATGTTTATCAACTCGTCCAACTGGCCCCCGGCGTCTTTGGAGACGGCGCTCAGGGAAGCGGCGGCGGCGGGCAAAATCTGCCGGGAACGCAGGGTCCGGGCGCAACCGGCGGCAACCAGGGGATTTTCCAGACGGAGAACGGCCCTCAAGCTCTCGCCGCCGGCCAGCAATATGAAAACAACAGCTATTCGATCGACGGTATCAGCACGACCAGCGCTGTGTGGGGCGGAACCACGATCATCACGCCTTCGGAAGACTCCGTCGAAAATGTGAAAGTGTTGTCCAACGGCTACGACTCGGAGAATGGCCGCTTCAGCGGCGCACAGGTCCAGCTCACCTCCAAGAGCGGCTCGAATAATTTCCATGGCAGCGCCTTCTTCACCATGCACCGTCCAGGATTCAACGCCTACCAACGGTTCAACGGCTTGGACAACAGCGACCTGAAGGATCAGAACTTTTTTGATCAGTTTGGCGGCAGCATTGGCGGGCCTATTTGGAAGAACAAGGTTTTCTTTTTCTTTGATTACGAGACCGTCCGCAGCCCAGCCAATCAGCCGAGTACATCCAACGGCTGGTATGAGACTCCGGCTTTCGACAAATTAGCTCCCACGGGAAGCATTGCCGCGACCTATCTCACGTTCCCGGGGGCTGGCGTGAACAGCACGAGCATCAATCCTTCGACGTGCACAGACGCCGGCCTCAGCGAGGGTGTGAATTGCCGAACTATTCCTGGACAGGGTTTGGATATTGGTTCGCCGCTCAAGACCGCGCTTGGCACGCAGGACTTGGGCTGGATCAGCACATCGAATCCAGGAGTGGGTGGCGGACTCGACGGGACCGCTGACATTGCCAACTACGTCACCACCAGCAATAGCACGTATTCCAAGCAGCAGTACAACGGGCGCGCCGATGCCAATCTGAACGCCACCAATCGCATCGCCTTCGCGATCTACTGGGTTCCGCAATCGACAACCTTCCTGAACGGCCCGGCTCGCCAGTACAACCTGTTTCACCACCAGCAGGTGAACAATGCTTATTCCGCGCTGTGGAACCATACTTTCTCGCCGAGTTTCCTCAACGAAGCTCGCGTGAACGCCGCGGGATGGCGCTGGAACGAAATCACTTCTAATCCTCAATCGCCCGTTGGGCTTCCCACCGATACCATCGGCCAAGTCGGCAGTCTCACTGGCAACACGAATATCAGTCAATTTGGTCCGAATGTCGGCAGCATTCTGAACCAGTGGACCTATACCGCTAAGGACGTGGCCACCAAAATTGTCAGGAACCACACCATCAAGTTTGGCGGTGAGGTCACAAGGCTCTTCTACTTGCAGGAGTGCACCGGCTGCGGCATCCCCAATTACGCCTTCTTCAACATTTGGGATTTCCTCAACGATGCCCCCCATTCCGAAAACACCAGTTTCAATCCGCAGACTGGCTTTCCGACGACGCTTCGACAGGATGATCGCGAAGACATCTGGGGCTTCTTCGCGCAGGATGACTTTAAAGTCCGTCCGAATCTGACTCTGAATCTTGGCGTGCGCTGGTCGTATTTTGGCCCGCTCTCGTCGAAAGAAAACAATATGTATGTGGCCACTCCAGGCGCCGGTTCGGCTTATCTCACCGGCCTCGATGTGCACAAAGGACCGGCTTGGACGGCGCAAAAAAACAATGTCGGTCCACAACTCGGTTTCGCGTGGAGTCCGACCATCTTCAAAGACAAGATGGTTGTGCGCGGCGGTTATGGGTTGAACTACAACCAGGAAGAAATCGCGATTTCCTCCGGTATCGTGAACAATCCCGGTCTGGTTGTGCACCCCACTCTAAGTATGAGCACCCCGACGTCGCCGAATCCTGGCATTCTTTACGCACCTTCGGTCAATCTGCACTCCATCAACGGATACCCGGCGAACCAGGCTGCAGTTTCGCCGAACGCTTTCGGTCCGAACGGGCTGCCAACCAACGGAAACTCAGTCAATCTCGCCATCTTCCCCAATACTCTGCCCACGATGCGGGTCCATCACTACTCTTTGGACACGCAATACGACTTAGGACACAAGTTCGTGGCGTCATTGGGCTACCAGGGAACGTTGTCGCGCAACATCTACTTCCACGAGAATCCGAACGCTACGCCGGCGGCCTTGGGCTATACCCTCAATCCGCAGATTGGTGGCGGGGATTACTGGAGCGTGTTAGGCCACGGCAATTACAACGCCATGCTGGCGGAACTGAAGCACGATTTCGGACGCCAGTTTATGGCCGACGCGCAATTCACCTGGGCGAAGAGCATGGACACCGGCTCCACGCCATACAACGAACAAATTTATCCCTATAACGTCAATTTGAATTACGGGCGCTCCGATTACAACGTGGGCAAAGCCTTTAAGCTTTACGGCATGTGGCAACCCGTTTTCTTTCACGGCAACCGTGCTTGGGTGGACAAGATCGTCGGTGGATGGTCGCTCAGCGGCATCCTCAATATTCACTCGGGATTCCCTTGGACTCCCCTGGTTAGCGTCAATGGCGGCAGTCTCTACTGCGGAACATGCGGCTATACGACTCTGCAACCCTCCGCCTACCTCGGAGGAGCGGGTACCAGTACGAGCAACGACCAATTCAAGACCGGCTCGAACTATCCCAACGGTGGCGCGGCCTATTTCGCAACCCCGTCGTACACGGCTTATGGCGGGTCGACCTATGGAAACTCAATCCCCCAGGCGCCTGGCGTGGAGCGCAATGCGCTCAACGGTCCCGGCTACCGCGACGTGGATATGACGATAACCAAAGGATTCGGCCTTCCTAACAATCGGATACTAGGTGAGAGTGCGCGGTTCGAGCTTCGGCTTGATGCCTTCAACGTCTTCAACAACCTGAACTTCAACCCAACCCAAATCTCCACCAACGTTGCCAACTCGAACTTCGGCGCGGATACTGCCGCTCTCGCTGGCCGTGTTGTTACGGTCGGGGCAAGGTTTAGCTTCTAACTTGGTTTCGTATTATTCCGGCGCGTCGCATTTCGCGGCGCGCCATTTTCTTTTCTACGAGAGCGCGATGCTGACCGACCTCAGCAGAGCTTTCTGCTCCTCGTCCTACCGCGTACAATAACCTATTGCGCCTAAAGAATGATGAAGAGGCTCGAATGACCGCCATCCACCAACCTCGTCCTCAAGTTACCGCGGAAGTCCCGGCGGTCCCGTTAACCACGGAAGGCTACAGCGTTCTGCACCAGATGATGCGCGTACGCTGGCCCAGCTGGAGAGCCCTGCCGGCAGCCGAGAAATCTTCGATCATCAAAGAAGCCTCCGACGCTCTCTCCAGTATGGAGAAAAATTCCGCGGGACAATCCGCCCTGTTCTCGCTCATCGGCCACAAGGGCGACCTGATGCTGATTCACTTCCGCGAATCGTTCGCCGATCTCAACCAGGCCGAACTCCAAATCGCTAATCTGCGCCTGAGCGATTATCTCGAGCCCACCTCGTCTTATCTGTCGATCATCGAACTCGGCCTCTACGAGTCGACGCTGAAAATTTACAAGGAACTCACCGACCAAGGTATTGAACCGCATTCCGAACAGTGGAAGGCGGAGATCGCGGGTAAGCTCGAGCGCCACAAAGAAGCCATGCGGCCGCGCCTGTATCCGGAAATTCCGCAGCACCGCTACGCCTGCTTTTATCCCATGGATCGCCGCCGCGGCGAAGACAAGAATTGGTACAAGCTGCCGATCGAAGAGCGTGCCCGCCAGATGAACGACCACGGCATGATCGGCCGCCGCTATGCGGGAGAGGTCAAACAAATCATCAGCGGCTCGATCGGCTTCGACGACTGGGAATGGGGCGTCGACCTCTTCGCCGACGATCCTTTAGTCTTCAAGAAACTGATCTACGAAATGCGCTTCGATGAAGTCAGCGCCGTTTACGCGCTGTTCGGCCACTTCTACGTAGGTGTGCGCGTTCAGTCGCCAAACCTGGAGAAACTGCTGAGCGGAACCCTTCCGTAGAGACGTAACTTGTTACGTCTCGATGTTCGCCGGGCAGACTACGAGAACACATGCGGGTATTCAGGCGGCTTCACGGAAGTTTCAATGGTGGTCCGGTCGCGCCCGCTCGAAACGCGAAGCAGCAGCACCCATCCCGGTTCTTTATAGATCAATTCTTTGCCTTGCGACCGAACCAGGTTCCTTGGCCAATCTGGCAGCTGTTGGCGGTAAAAATCCCAAACCTGTTTCTCGCTATCAGACGTCCAGTACATCGCCGAAATATTCTGAGCGTTTTTGCAGCCGACTTTTAGATCGGTGACTGATTCGGCGGCCATCGGGTTTTCAGGCATGGCACCGGGATAGATTGGAATCGGCGCTAGCCGCGGATCCAGTTTCGCCTCCGGCCTCACATCCAGAGTCCCGACCGGAGTCTCGACGTGGAGTGTCTTGCCGAACTTGGTTTCAGTCTGCGAGATCTTACTCTTCTTGGCGAGAATCCAGAGCGCAACCGCGCCCACCAGGAACGCCCCCGCAAAAGCAGCAAACGGAACCAATGCGAGCCACACGCGAAATTCCTCCGTCCTGCAGCACTCAGTCCGTCTTCTATTCGTGAATCGCCGCGCCGTTACATCACCAAAGTTTCGGGGCTCATGTGGTATGTTCCTTCGTTCGGCCATTTCTAAGCAATCAAAGAGGAGACAGCATGTCCATCTTCGGCCTTATCGAATATCAGGATGCCAGCCCGGAAGTTCGGGCCATCTACGACGACATTATGGCGACTCGCAAGACCGACTGGATCAACAACTTCTGGAAAGCCATCGCCCACGATCCCGCCACGCTCAAACGCACTTGGGAAGACATTAAGCAGATCATGGGTCCGGGTGCGCTTGATCCGGTCACCAAGGAGATGATCTATGTCGCGGTCAGTGTCACCAACCAGTGCAACTACTGCATCGCCTCGCACACTGCTTCAGCGCAGAAAAAAGGCATGACCGATGCCATGTTCAAAGAATTGATGGCAATCGTCGGCATGGCCAATGAAACCAACAAAATGGTTACGGGATACCAGGTGGAGATCGATCCCCAGTTCAAAAAGTGATTATGTGGGGACAGCCGCCCGCGGCTGTCTGGCCGGGGCAAGGCCCCGGCTGGGTTTCCGCAAGTGACTATCCACTTCGTCTCATAGTGCGTCCGAACTTAAACTCGCAAGCGCGCATATCCACTTTCCGGCCACGAAAGCCCACGCCCTCGGCTTCCAGGCGAAACCGCTGCTCCGCGGCCGAGTCCCCTTGCAGTTTGATCGCACCGCCAGCGCCCAGCACGCGCTGCCAAGGCAATTCAAATCCCCGGCGCAACACAGCCGCGACCTGCCGCGCTGCTCCCGGAAAACCGGCGGCGCGAGCGACTGCACCGTAGGTCGACACTTTTCCGCGCGGGATCGCGCGAATTGTTTGCTCGATCCGCACACGCATCTCACCAGTTTTGTTGGGGCTGATTTTTGTGACGCGAGAACCGCGCCGTCCAGGCCTCAAGTCCATTCACTCCACGATGCTGGCTAGTCTTGGCAGCGCTCTTGCCACAAACGAGGGGTTCTCAGTCTTATCGAACACTGAAACAGGACTGCCAAAGCCATTACGCCGCCGCGCGGAAAGATTCCAGCGCTTCATATTCGGAGTTATGCACGTCAAATACGGTCAACAGCTTGGTAACCTGCAACAGGTCACCCACGCGCTTGGTCAGGTTTGCCAGCTTGATCGTGCCTCCAGCTTTATGTGCGGTAGTGTGCAGCCCAACCAGCGTGCCCAGCCCTCCCGAATCGATGTAGTTCACTTCGGCGAGATTGAGCACAATCCGCTGGTTGCCATCCGCGATGATCTTTTTGACCTCGTCGCGCAACAGGGAAGACTCTTCTCCAAACACGATCCGTCCGTTGCACTCGATCGCCACAATGCCGTCCACCGTTCGCTTGGTAAGCTTCAATTGCATATCGCTCTCCTCTGTTTCTCCCGGCAGTCTTGAGGCACAAGCCTATCGCGTGCCAGCGCCCTGCGCAAGCCCTCCGCATGAGCCAGACGGAAGTCCATTAAATGTTTCTCGGCGCTCTCCGCGGCTTCTCTCAGCGTTCTCTGTGGTCAAACGGTTCTGCCCCTCCGCCGCAACTCGCCCCACAGATCACGTATAATCATCTCTTCCGCCCATGAGTTACACTGTCCTGGCCCGCAAATACCGTCCCCAGAAATTTTCCGAAGTCATTGGGCAAGAGCACGTCACCCGCACGCTCCAGAACGCTATCGAGCAGGGAAGAACAGCCCACGGCTACATTTTCAGCGGACACCGCGGCATCGGCAAGACTACCGTCGCCCGTATTCTGGCCATGGCCCTGAACTGCCGTTCCAAAGGTCGACCAGTACCCGAGCCCTGCGGCGTGTGCGAATCCTGCACCGAAATTCGCGCAGGCAACGCCGTCGATGTCATCGAAATTGATGCTGCCACCAATCGCGGCATCGACGAAATCCGGGAACTCCGCGAGGCGGCCCGCTATCGGCCGGCGCGCGACCGCTTCAAAATCTACATTCTCGACGAAGCCCACCAGATTACCGATGCGGCCTTCAATGCGCTCCTCAAGACGCTCGAAGAGCCGCCGGATCACATCGTCTTCATGCTCGCTACCACGCAGCCCGAGGATATTCCGCAGACCATCCGCTCGCGCTGCCAGCATTTCAGCTTTCGCGCCGTCAAATTCGACGCCATCGTCACCCAATTGCGCGACCTGGTCACGCAGGAAAAGATCGAAGCCGACGACGATGCCCTGGCACTCCTCGCGGAAGCTGGCGACGGCTCCATGCGCGACGCCCTTTCGATCCTCGATCAGGCCATTGCATCGGCAAGCGGAAAAATTACCGCCGACTCCGTTCGCAATTTGGTCGGCGCCGCGCCCGCTAACATTCTGGAACAAGTGATGCAAGCCGTGTCCGAAGGGCGCAGCGAGGAAATTCTCCGCCAGATCGACCATTTAATCGGCGAGGGCCACAGTCCCACTCACTTCGCGCGCCAAATGGTCCGCTTCCTGCGCAATGCGACCGTCGCAAAAATCGCCGGTAAAGATTCTTCGCTGCTGCAGGTTTCGAGTGAAGAACGCGAGCGAGTAGGCCGCGTCGCCGAAATGTTTGGCGAAGAAGATCTCACGCGGCACTTGCAAATCATGCTGCGAACCCACAGCGAACTGGGGTACAAGCAGGAGCAACGTTTTCACCTCGAACTCGGTCTGCTCAAAATGGCTCACGCCCAAAAGTTGCTGCCGATCGAGCAATTGTTGAGCGATGTAGCCGCCGCGCCCACAAGCGCGCAGAAGCCACCTGCGAGGCCGGCCATTGTTGGCGGCACACCGAATCCCGAAACCCGCCGCACCGAGCCGTCGCGGCCAAACTTCGTTTCTCCTTTCGCTGCAGACTCCGCTCGCAAAGGCACGCCTCGACAGGAAGCACGGTCTGATCCAGAACCACCAACTGGTCCCCGTATCGTGGCCACATCCAGCACCTCAGAGCCGGTAGTCATGGGCTCCGCCGCACGGGCTCCGATGCTCGAGGAAGACGCGAATGCAATCCCAGATCGCAGAGACGTAGCTGGCTACGTCTCTGCCGTTGCAGCCAAGCCGCCAGCGCCAGAACCGCGGCTGGAACCAGACGTTGTGGCCCCGCAAACCGCGACCGCCGTAGCGCAGCCCCCAATGGAACACTTGCAGGATGCGGTTTTGCAAGCCCTGACCGACGGTAACCAGCGGGTGCTGGTCTCCATGCTCTCTGACGGCGAGTGGAGTGTTCAGGGCAACGAACTGGTGATTAAGATTGCCGAATCGCAAACCGTAGTGGACATGTCGCTCAGCTCCGAAGCCAAGCGGTTGGCCATCGCTTCGGCCAGCGGTGTGCTCGGCCGCGCGGTGAAATTAAAAGTCGTTCCCGGGGCGTCGGTAGCTCCGCAGGAGAGCGAAAAGAAGAATGGTGCGACGCGCACCGCGCCGGGACCCGGAGGCCGCGGCCGCGCCGAGCAAGACCCCGTGGTTCGCCGCATGCAAGAAAAATTCGGTGCGCAAGTCCGCACCGTGATTGATTACAGGGACAAACGCTAGCTGCCCTTCGCACGCCGGCTCCCGGCCTCGGAAGCCTGGTGAGCCGAAAGCCGGCTAGTCTAACCCGAGAGCCGAGGAATTATGGGTGGATTCAACCTGCAAGATCTAATGTCGAAAGCCAAGTCGCAGTACGAAGCCTTGCAAAGAAAGATGCAGGAGACCGTGGTTGAAGCCACATCCGGCGGCGGCACGGTCACCGCGAAGATGGACGGACGCAAGCAGTTGCTCAGCCTCCGCATCGATCCCGAAGCGGTCAAGTCCGGCGATGTCGAAATGCTGCAGGATATGGTTCTGGCGGCCATCAACGAAGCTGCCCGTAAAATCGACGCGCAGATGCAATCGACCGTTGGCGGTATGCTGGGCGGCCTTAACATACCAGGGCTCTAACGCTCGGGTTGTCATCCTGAGCGCAGCGAAGGACCTCTGCAACCTGTCCGCAGCGTCAACGCAGATTACGGGATCATCCGCCGATTGAAAGCGAATTGAGAATGTCCAAATTTGCCGAACCGATGTCTCGCCTGATCGACGAACTGAAAAAGCTGCCCGGCGTGGGCGCAAAAAGCGCGCAACGGCTGGCTTTTTATATTCTTCGCGCCAGCGACGAAGACGCCGAAGCTCTCGCCACCGCCGTGCGCGATGTGAAGGCCAACCTGCGCCTCTGCTCGGTGTGCAACAACATTACCGACGTCGACCCTTGCGCCTATTGCACCAGCGCGACCCGCAACCAGCGCCTGGTTTGCGTGGTCGAGGAACCGACCAATATCGCTGCCATCGAAAAGACGAAGCACTTCAACGGCGTCTTCCACGTGCTGCACGGGGCTATCTCGCCGTTGCACGGAGTCGGGCCGGAGCAGTTGCGCATTTCGAATCTCATCACTCGGGTCGATGCCGGTAACGTGGACGAAGTGATCATCGCCACTAATCCCACAGTCGAAGGCGAAGCGACCGCAACCTACCTCTCGCAACAGCTAAAGCGTGCCGGCGTGAAAGTCACTCGCATCGCCATGGGGATTCCCGTGGGTAGCGATATCGAATACACCGATGAGATCACCATGCTGAAGGCGATGGAAGGCCGCCGGGATATGTAGAACGTTTCACCCTGCCAGCCCGTGAATGAGGAGGACGATTAAGCATAACGCGCTGCAAACGGCCGTCGGAACGCCGAGCGGGCCGCTTCCGATAATCGCGGCAAGAGTAGCCAGCAGAGTGCTAGCCAATACGCCCGCAAATATGAGGGCAAGTGTCGAATCGCTAGGCTGAAATCTGCCGCCAGCAAGATCGCGAAACATTGTCGCCACAATAATCGCCACCGCAAAGTTACTTGCGGCAAAGCCGAATGCAGTGACGCGGTTTCTCCACTTCGGCGTAGCAAGTCTTGGGTCGGATTGAAACCAGCGAACCCAAACTCCAATTATGTAAATGGAAAGTGCGACCGGCAAAAGAGCGCCGAATATCATGGGTCCAAGATCTGCTGTTCGAGTAAACCCAAAAGTTGAGACATCCGGGACGATATAGCTAAACAACGGAGTCACTCCGGAGAAACTCGTTTACTTCCTCTTCAGCTGCAGCCAGTCCTTCGGGCAGCGTTCCGCGATTGTATTCCGCCATCCGATTCTTCCATTTCAAAAAATCAGTGATGCTTTGCGGTTCGATGCGCACTTCCACGCGACGCAAGCTAGCCAGCAGCAGATTCATCTCATAGCGCAGGCCCGCCGCCGTTCGCAGATTCTTCGCCGATGCATGAACCAGTTCGGTTCTCCCTCGCCGCATTTCCAGTAGTCCCCATCCAGAAGGCAATTCATCAGGCTTCACCAACGCCGGAGGCGTGAGATAAAAACGTTCACAGCCCACCCCTTGCTCCGGCTTCTGCCGAAAAGGCTTGCACTGGTCAGCCATGAAATCGGCGCGCGATACCTTGCACTCCACCAGCACCGAATGGTTGGCTCGCTTCCATCCGATGGCGTCGGGCATTTCGCCGCTCACGCAGGCCTGTTCCGACAGCACCACCCCGCAGCGATAGGTTCGCAGCCACCGTACGGCCTTTTCGACAAGTTGCGCGTGAGTCATGAGTTCGGCTTCCGGTAAAACTTGAAAGACATTTGTATATGGAGATTCGGGGATATGAAAGTGACTTCGTCGTTTCCCGGTTTCTTGGAGCCTCAGCACGAATGTGCTGGGTTATGACGCAACGCGCTTCGGTTCACTTGCAACTTGCCTAGGTGACGAACTGTGAAGTGGTTGGACTACAACCGGACGGCGCAGCACTGTCTCGAGCAAATATCGTTCGGCTGCCACGGCTTGCGCTGTAGGACTGTTCGCCACGAAGCCCTCGGCGCCAACGACCAACGCCTCATTCGGCGCCAACTTGGCGGGCTTACGCAAGAATCCATTGGTTTGCCGCTTGCGATTTTGTGGTTGAGCGGTCGTATTCTCGATCCGCAATCGGCGAATATGCCCGTCGTGCGCGGAGTCGAAAGCATTCGCCAACCGCAAAATCGCCGCCAACTGGATCGTAATCTTCTGCTCGTCGGGCAGCAGGTCGCGAAGCGCTTTGTGGCTGCGCGTGGGTAGTGCGCCGCAATGAAAGCGGGCAACGATACCGGCCCGCGCCATAATCCCAGGTTTCCAGCCCAGCGGCGTGCCATGAGCCTTGATCAGTTCGAGCGACTCTTTGTGGTGACCCTTCTTCCCTTTCGCTTTGCCCACGTCGTGCAAAAGAGCTCCAAGGTAGATCGACGAGCGCGCGTCCGCCGCACCATTGCGTCCGTCCGCAACCGGGGAACTCAGCAATCCCGCAGCACTAAGGCCGTCATAAAGCTCCAGGGAGAGCCGCGCAACGCGCTCCGAGTGCGCGAAGTCAGGGTCGAGTGCCTTCGCCCACAACTTCATCCGGCGCGTTGCAATCTGCTGGATCTGTTTGCCTTGAGGCAGCCCAGCGCGCCACGTATTCCACAGAGAATCCGGCCCGAGCGTGTGCTTCCGATATTCTTCCACTCGCATCTTACGTTCTTCCAGCATGCGCGCGTGCCAGGCCTGTCGGGACGCCGCGTCCGGAAAAACGTGGCAGGAAAGCGCCGTTGCCCACAGCACGTCGAGATCGTGTACTTCGCCCAGCAGATCCTGCATATGCTTCAGATCGTCGCTCCACGCTTTGTGCTCTTCAGGCAAAAAGTTCTCGACGATATAACGAAAGCGTTTAATCCCGATGCGAAGGGTGTGCAGCGCCACTTGCGAGCGATTCCGCATAGCGCGGACATGCAGTTCACGGGCTGCGGTCCAGCGTTCCAGGGCCAGATGCTTGAACACCGCACTGCCCGGCCGGATGCGGGCGGCGCGCTGGGGCAGGGAATCGCTCCACTCGCGCCATTGTTTTCTGTCGAATTCTTCGAGTGCCACTCGAGCCTGCTGTTTCTGTTCGGACTCCCGGGCTTTCAGAACCTGGAGCAACGCGCGACTCGCGGGATCCTGTCCGGTCGGATCTGAATTGACCGAGGAAAGTTCGGCACTATCTGTCGTGCTCGCCGTCGACGCCTCTTCCGCCGGGTGCACCAGTGGATGGAGTTTCTCAATCCACTCCATCATAATCTGCACGTCGCGCAATGTTCCCAGGCTCTGGAACAGCCGCTTCCCGGCCTTCTTCATTGCCTTCCACTCGCGATCCGGATCCATCGCCATCATTCCGTCGGCCATGGAACGGCAACGCCTTAAAGCAACTCGTAAGTCGTGCACCGGATCGGCGCTAAAATCGGCCGAAACGCGCTCGTACTCTTCGAGCACGCGCCGCATCCAGTAGCGCAATCCCGTAGTTTTAGCGGCTGTTCTCACGTCTCGAGAGGGCTAACTCCGTGAGTATTCTACTGAATATGCCACGTCGATGTTTTCGCCTGCCGCGCCTTTAGCTAGGAAGAGCACGAGTTGCAAGTGATCTACGTCAAGTTGGGGAAAATTCCCTCGTTCGCTGGCACGATCACTTCTGCCGGGCTTCCGCGTCCAATAAACGAATGCACGTCACTACAAAGCAGCGAACGCTTGCTCGTGCGAAGATAGACGTTGGACAGGGCCGCCCGGAACAGATGCCAACGTCGACGCTTCGCCGAGTTTTCAAAGCATTTCAATATCGCGACTTTCGCCTGATGTGGTTTGGCGCCTGTACTTCGAGTATCGGCACCTGGATGCAGATCGTGGCGCAGGGCTGGCTCATCTACCGCCTGAGCCATTCCGCGTTCCTGCTGGCGCTGGACCAGTTTCTGGGCGGCATCCCCATCTTCCTCTTTTCGCTCATCGGCGGGGTCGTGGCCGACCGCACCGAGCGCCGGAAGATTCTGCTGGTATCGCAATATGTGCAGATGGCGAGCGCCGGGGTCCTCACGCTGCTCGTGACGTTCGGAATGGTGCGCGTATGGCACATCCTCTGCCTCTCGTTCGTCTCCGGACTGGCGCAGGCGTTTGGCGGCCCAGCTTACCAGGCGCTGATTCCCACGCTGGTTGATCGCGAGGATATGCCCAATGCCATCGCACTCAACTCCATCCAGTTCAACATGGCGGTCACGATAGGGCCCGCGCTCGCAGGCCAAACTCTGGCCCACTTTGGGGAGAAGTGGTGCTTTGGGCTGAACGCGATTTCATTCCTGGCGCCGATCATCTCGCTCTCCATGATTGCAGCGCGATATCTCCCGGCAACCACCACCGAGTCGATGTTCAGCAGCCTGAAGCAGGGAATCAAATTCGTGCGCAAGCAGGGCTCCATGGAAGCCCTGACGCTGCTGGCGTTTTGCATGACCGCGTTGAGCATGCCCATGCGAACCTATATCCCGGTCTTCGTAAAAGACATTTTTCACCGCGGCCCGGAGACCTACGGCAACCTGCTTTCGCTGATGGGTGTGGGCTCGATCTGCGGATCGCTCGCGGTAGCCGGCATTGGCAATATGCGCAAAAAGGGGCGGTTCGCGCTTTTGATGCTCATATGCCTGGGGGCTGCGATCTCGGTATTTTCCCTGTCGAAGTTGTTGCCCCTGAGTTACGCCATGCTCTTGCTGGTGGGCGCGTCGATGATGGCTGTGTTCGCCACGGTGACATCCCTGGTGCAGTTGATCACGACCAACGAGATGCGCGGGCGCGTTATGAGCGTCTACAACTGCGCGTTTCGTGGCGGGATGCCGATGGGAAACCTGATATCGGGATGGTTGGTCCCGATGTTTACGGCGCCGATCGTGCTCGGCGCGAACGGAATCCTGCTGGTTCTGGTCGCGGTTTATTTCCTGGTGGTGCAACGGCGGGTGGCGGCGCTGTAACCGTGCGGCTGTCGAATTGGCTGCTGACAAACTCAGATCTCGATCAAGTTTTGAATTGGCTGAAACGGTCTGATCTCGGTCAAGTTTTGAAAGGGCGCGGCTTTAGCCGCGCCGTAAATCCGGCAAAATAAGTGGCGCCTTCTAGGCGCTGGGGGATCTTCGGTTCACGAGATGAGTCTCTCGGCGGCCGCCTGCCTTCCGCTTGCTCCTGCTACATCTCACTTACCTGCACCCGTCGCATTCTTCAGCACGAGCACGAGAATGCGCCCGTCGGAATGAAACTCTCCTCCCGTTGCAGTCTTGGCCGTCGTAAGAGCATCGGCTGGCGTCACGTGATCCCGCTGGACGACGAGCCCGGTTGACGAGAGCGTTCCATTGACATACTCGCGCTCGCCGTCGATTTCTGGATCGATCTTGTGGGTCACGCCGTTGTTGCGCTGATCGCGCTCGAACCCAATGTCGTGCGTCGCTGCCACACACCACAGCGGCTGCCCCTCCACCTCGTAAGTCGATTTCCAGACACGCAGGTGATTCCGCGACATCGCCACTCGCACCGGTTCGGCATGGGCGAATCCGTAATCCTGCGCCCGGCCAAAGAGAAATAGAGTGCTCATCGGCATCGTCAGGTAATCTTTTTTCTCCAGCGAATCCATCACCGCATTGAGCGCCGTATTCCCGACTTTTGCGTCGACCTTCACCCATCCGGCTGTAGTGAACACTTGCACCACTTGATCCTGCGTGCCCACAATCAGCACGTTCACCATGTCGCCGGGTTTGCCCGCAGGGTCGGAAACTCGTCGCGGAATTTTCCCAAGCAAATCGGCATTAATGCCTGCGACGCGAGTCTCAACCGGCCCTCCCGCATTGGCGGCATCGTTCGACCCTTCATTCAGCACTTCGATCTTCGCGTGAAAGCTGCCGCTCGCGGTCGATGCCTCGCTCTGGCTCTGATTGATCCCGAGATACAGCCGTCCCGCCACCGGCACGTCGTATTCCTTGCTCACGCCAATCAGGAAGGCTTGCGCATAACTGTCCGAACCGATGCGGCCGATCAAGGCGCCATGCCCGGCATCCTTCACCGCATACTGATGTAGCAAGTCGGCGAATCCCCGCGAAAGTCCATCTGGGCCAAACGTTCCCGCGGTTCGTGTCTTTCCGCTGTAGGATTGGTCCGCTGGATATGTGATCTCGCCCGTCGCCGTGAAGCGCAGCTTTGCTCCACCAAGCACGTCAATGTTGGTGTCCACCCATTCTTTTGCCGCGGGGATTTCAACTTCGAAGGACTTAACAGTGGCTGGTTTCGTGGCGTCAGTTTGCGCTTTCGCCTCTCGATTTAGTAGCAGCGCCGACAACATCAAGATTAACGCGAACGATAGAGCACTCGTCGAACTCTTCATAACCCTTCCCCAAGCCTGGTTTTTCAGTTGATCCGAGTCAGCAAGTACCGCCAGCATAACTCTGCAATACGGTCTTACGCAAAAGGGCGAGCGTGTCGGAGATCTATCGAAGGAATCGAAGTCAACGGGAAGGAATGAGCGCCCCTCGAATACGTACTAAACGCGGGTTCTTTCCAGCGTGGCGAGTTCACCTGAGGTCGCTGTCACCGCCGCGACTGGGGGCGCAGTAGTGGAGTTCGTTTCCGCGGGTTGAGGAGCGATTGGACGCTTGATGGTGAAGCGCTGAATCTTTATCTCGCCACGTCCATACACAGCCAGCAACGCCTCCACCGCCTTGGGATCAAGGCGCTTGCCCGCGAGGTTTTTAATAATTTGCAATGCCTGCTCCGGGGTGTGTGCCTGCTGGTAAGGACGATTCGTGGTGAGGGCGTCGAAAGTGTCAGCCACGGCGATCACACGCGCTAGCAGCGGAATCTGATCGCCTTGCAGACCGTAAGGATATCCGCGGCCGTCCAAAGCCTCGTGATGCAACTCGATACCGGGCAGCATCTCCGCCAACTGCGTGACCGGACGCAAAATGTTCGCGCCTTTGGTCGTATGCGTCTTCATCACTTCGAACTCTTCTTCGGTCAGAGCTCCGGGCTTTTTCAGGATGTGATCTTCGATCCCGATCTTGCCCACGTCGTGCAGTTGGGCAGAAATTCGCAGCGTCTCGATAAATTCATCGCCGAGCTGCATTTCCTTAGCGACCAGCAGGGAATAGCGCGTGACGCGATCAGAGTGGCCGCGAGTATACGGATCCTTCTCGTCGACCGCTCCCGCCAGCATCTGGATGGAGCCCATAAATAACTCGCGATTCTCTTCCGCGGCGCGCTTCAAATCGGCAACGAAACGTTCCAGCTCATCAGACATAGTGTTGAAGGTGTGGGCAAGTTCGCCAATTTCTGTGCGGCTCAACAGGTGGACACGCTGGGAGAAGTCGCCGCGGGCCAGAGCACGGCTAGACTGCGTGAGGACTTGCAAAGGATTGGTAATCCGTCGCGCGGCAAAAATACTGACAAGCATGCTCAGGAACACAGCAAGCAGAGCCAGTAGTCGCGCGTTTCGCTGCATTTCAAGTACGTCCCGATAAGCCTCGAACAGCGGCTTTTGCGCCACCACCGCCCACTCCAGGGACGTAACTGGACTGTATGTACCCAGCATCTGCTGCTGCTTTTTCCCTTCGCGTACCGTGAACTCCATGGTTGGAACGAGTTGCGATTTGTTGCCGCTATCGACGAAGTTGCGGACGACGTCCAGGCTCTTCATGTCCTGCCCGGTTGCAAACTCAGGCTTGGCGGCCGCCACCAGGCGACCCTGCGCATCCACCACGTACGGCATCAGGCCGCCGACCGCCGCTTCCTGCAATCGGCGAATTAGGAACTGAAGGTCGACGACCGCGCCAATCATTCCCAGGAAGCGCTGCCCATAGTTCACCGGATAGCTGACCAGAAAAACCGTGCGGGCCGATTTACCCTCGCCAATCACCAGCGCTTGGCCGTTATAAGCTCGGCCATCGCTCGCAGCGGCGAAGGCGCGCTCCAGTTCCCGGTTCAAAAAGGCGTCGGGAACAACAGTCCCGCTGTAGATGCCCTTGGCGTCGGAGTTGAGCAGCGTAGCGTAGGCGATTTCGTCGGACGATGATGCGAAGTTTTCCAGCAATGCCCGGAGTTCGGGGGAATGGATATTGCTTTCACCAATGTCGCCGCCGCTGGCTACCTGGATGGCGGACGACAGATTAGCCAACATCATGTGCAGGGAACGCTGGTGCTGCGAAAGGTCGTCGGCCAGCGATCGCGTCACCGTGTTCTGCAGCAGCATTTCATTGGTCTTCAGACGCTCCCGGTTAGTGGACTCCACCTGCGACGAGTAAAAATACATCGGGACCGTGCTGATTACCAGCAGCACTCCGAGAATGACATACAGAATCGGTATGCGTGCGTGATTCGGTGCGCTGGCGGACAAGTCTCTCCCTTCACTCATCGCAGACGCCGAAGACGAAGTGGCGGCGGCTTTCAAAGGTGTCTTTAAAATTCTAACGGGGAAAAGCGCGCTTGAAACGAAAACCACAAGGGCATGCGTTACCGAAGTACCCTGAAAGAGCAGTACCAACGGTCAGTTTGGCAACAAAAAACACTCCCGATTAGTTCAGCAGCTTCTTTAAGTCGCTCCACTTAACCAGGATGACATGATTCTCTTCCAGTGCCCGTTTGAACTCAGGACTCGTGACGACGTCGTAATCGCGCTGCCGCCAGGCGGCGCCGTAGTCGGCATGATCTACCATGACCGATTGCATCTCTGCGTCGTCGTGCCCGAGATGAACGATGATTTCGGTCACTCCCGGCTTCAGGTTCTTGATCGCGTTGACGTAGAAGGCGCTCCAGTCACTCGGATGTACCGACGGATCTGCGATAACTACTGAATTTAGAAGAACATCGTCGCCGGAGAGAACCGACGAGAGTTGTTTAGGGGCGTCAGGGGCGATGAACGCCAGGAAAGGCAACTTGTACTCGTGAGCGACCTTGACGTAGACGGCGAACAGATCTGGGCGCGAGAAAAGCGTGCCCATGTGGCTGTCAAGGTGTGTGGGATGAATTCCCATGGCGATTGCACGCTCAATTTGGGCGCGAATTTCACGCTCGGCTTCGTCGGTTTTCAGAGCGCCGGCTGACTGAGGCGTATCGGGCCAGAGATACCCTGACGGATCGAGCAGGCTTGGGACTTTATCTTTGGAGGCAATCGGCCCCCAGCGATAAGTTTTCCATTCGCTGGTCAGAGTCAGGTGCAAACCCAGGTCGGCCTGGGGATGGGTTTTTGCATAGTTAGCAACTTCGGTCAGCCACGGACACGGGACCATGATGCTGGCGGAGGTGATCGCATGCTGGTCGAGCGCATCGAAGCTGGCTGCATCTTCGGAGTGTGCGACCGCCAGATCGTCGGCATGAAGAATGAGCAGCTTCGCATCGGCTGGGTATCCCAGGCGCTCGGCGATGGTTTTGGTTTTGCTCGATGCGCTGCCTGGGCTTAAGAGCAGTGCAGTGATCATCAAGGCAAAAGCAGTTGGACGCATGAAACCTCCGGCGAGCAGGTCTGCTTCACTTCTCGTCAAGATTCGATTCGCTACCCGGTTTCGCTTTTTCCGCTGCGCGACATTAGTTCCTGAATGGCTTCACGCGGCAATTTTCCCTGATGCAGAATAGCGTGCATCTGTTCCGTAATCGGCATTTCCACGCCGCGAACGTTCGCAAGTCCTACCGCCGCGGTCGTTGTAAAAACACCTTCTGCCACCATGCCATGCATTCCCGCAATAATGTCAGGAAGCTTGCGTCCTCGGCCGAGTTCCACTCCGACGCTGCGATTTCGAGACAAGCCGCCCGTGCAGGTAAGCACAAGGTCGCCCAGTCCTGCCAATCCAGCCATGGTTTCAGCGCGTCCTCCGCAAGCCACCACCAGGCGAGTCATTTCAGCCAAGCCCCGCGTGATGAGCGCCGCCACCGAGTTGTGCCCGAAACCCAGACCGGCGCAGATCCCCGCTGCGATGGCCACAATGTTCTTCAGCGCTCCGCCCAGTTCCACGCCGACTACATCGCTGTTGGTATACACGCGAAAGCTCGAATCGCTAAATTCCTGTTGCACCGTGCGAACCAGCCCGTCATCTTGCGACGCAATCGTAATCGCGGTCGGATCGCCGCGCGCCGCCTCCTGCGCGAAAGACGGCCCGCTGAGCGCTCCCACCGCTGGGAAAGATCCGTCTGCGCGCTTCATCACCTGAGTGATCACCTCGGTCATTCGCAGCAGCGTGCCTTCTTCGAGTCCCTTAGTCGCACTCACAATCAACGCGTGCGACGGAACCAGCGGGCGCATCCGTTCAAACAATGCGCGGCAATGTTGCGAAGGCATCACGCTCACCACGATCTCCGCACCGCGAAGCGTCTCGCCGAGACCGTTGCTCGCGGTCACGGACTGTGGAATGGGGCGGCCCGGAAGAAACTTCTCGTTCAGCCGTTTCTTCATAATCGATTCACAGACGTCGGCTTCGTGCGCCCACAGACGGATGCGGTGCGTCCCTTTGCGCCCCAGAACAATGGCAATTCCCGTGCCCCACGCACCCGCGCCGATGATGGCGATCTCGCTCACGTATGCCTCGATCCCAAGCGATTTTCCGTGCCCGCCAGCAAGCGCCGGATGTTGGCGTGGTGCTTCATGACGATCAGTACCGATGCCGTTGCCATCAGCACCAGCGCCACGGCGTTGTTCCCGTATTCGTGGAGTGCCATCGTAATGTTAGGAAAGGCCGCGACGGCGACAATCGATCCCAGAGAAACGTAACGAAACACCAGAACCAGCACAAAAAAGATTACGGCGGAAAAGAGCACCGCCTTCGGAGCGATCATCACAAATGCGCCCAATCCGGTGGCCACTCCTTTGCCACCACGAAAATTCAACCAGATCGGAAACATGTGACCTGCGACTGCGAATAATGCCGCCAAGGCGGCGCCCAACACCAAGTCGGCGGATGAGGCTGGAATCATCTCACGCCCAGGAATGCGACTAAGAGAAGTTTGCCCCAGCATCGACGGGCTCAAAATAATGCCGCAGATCACTGCGCTCGATCCCTTCAGTGCATCGAGCAGGAGAGTCAAGATCCCAAGCCCGGGAGATTTTCGCGCTACGTTGGTAGCGCCGATATTGCCGCTGCCGGTGCGGCGCACGTCCTCGCCACGAAAGATGCGGACAAGAATATAGCCGAAAGGAATCGAGCCCAGCAGATAGCTCACGACCGCGATGAGTAGGAATCTCGGCATGTTTTTCTTTGATTTCGGCGGCGAAAGTGAGTCCCCTCGCGATGTCCACCCCGTCGCCGGCGCTACTCTAAATCAAATCGCGCCAGCTTTGTGTACTTCGACCCTTTCGGCGAAAGCTGGCTCTGGTACAAAAAGAATTTCCGGGCCGTCATGCTCCCGAACTCAGGCGCAGGAAAAGCGGCCATTCTTTTCTGCACAAGTTCGAAGACGCGGTTCGGACCGTCTTCCTTGCCGCGCCGGGGCGAACCGGAGCGTCCAACCCCTCGCGCCAGTGTCAGGTGTGGCGTGAAGGCGCGCTCTTCTTTGGGAATCCCCAAGGCCGCCATTTCCTCGTCGAGCGCCGATGCCAAAGTCGCCAGTTGAGGGCCCGCTTCCATGCCCACCCAGAAAACGCGCGCCGATTTCGCAGTTGGAAAGAATCCATGTCCCCGGAACTGAATGTCGATGGCGCTGGCCGAAATGCCAGATAGAGCCCGCTTGATTTGCTCGACTGCCGGTTCCGGTTGCTCGCCGATAAACTTCAAGGTCACATGCAAAGATTCAGGTTTGGCCCACCGCGCATCGGGAGCGAAGCCGCTCACGCCTTCAATGAAGCGCGCAATCCGGTCGCGAATGGCATCGTCGATATCGAGTGCAATAAACAGGCGCATAAGAAGCTTCCAGCTAGCTATTAGCTCCCAGCTCTTAGCTTTTAGCTAAATCTCATAAGCCGGGTGTGCGGCTCGCTAAGCTAAGAGCTAAAAGCTAAAAGCTTCCTTCACATCAACTTCTTCCGCAGCATATCGAGCGCCATGGTCGACGCAAAACGGCGGATGCGTTTGCGGTCACCGGGAAAATTCCGCTGAATCACTTCGGTTCCGCGATCGCTCGCCACCGCGTGAAACACCAGGCCCACCGGCTTTTCTGCCGTACCCCCGCCCGGACCGGCCACCCCCGTGATGCCCACCCCAAGCGTCGATTCGCACCGGTAGCGAATGCCTTCCGCCAGGGCTGCGGCCACTTCTCGGCTGACTGCTCCGTGCCGGTCAATCATTTCGGCCGGAACTCCCGCGAGTTCGGTCTTCAAAGCATTGGAGTACACGACCGCGCCGCCCAGAAAATAACGCGAACTACCGCTGATGGATGTGAGTCTTTCCGCCAGCAGCCCTCCAGTGCAGGACTCTGCGACGGCCACGGTGGCATTGCGCATCTGCAGCCAGTAGCCCACGATCTGTTCCAGCGACTCGCCGTTGCGCGAATAGACGGCATCGTCCAGTTCGTCCTCGACCACGCCCGCGACCTCATCCACGCGTCGCTGAGCGGCATCCAGAGTAGCGGCACTCGTTTTAAAGTGCAGCTCAATTTCTCCCGCGCCGGCAAGGATAGTCGTCTCCACGTCGGCGTAGCGCTTGTAGATCGGCGCGACTCGCGCGTCGACGGCGGATTCGCCCAGCATGGCAATCTTTAGCGTCCGAATGGCCAGCGACGCCGGAGGAACTTTGGCGCGCAGCCGCTCCCGCACTTCAGCCTCGAACAGACTCTTCAGTTCGTGGGGAGGGCCAGGCAAGAGCACAATAATATGTTCGCGGCCGTCGAACTGTCCGCTCAACCACTGCCCGGGCGCGGTGCCATTCGGATTTGGAAGTGCAGTAGCCCCTTCAAGCACGTCCGCCTGCTTGGAATTATTGGCAGCCATCGTCCAGCCGCGTTCCGCGAAGCGCTGCTCCAGGCGCGAAAGAATTTCCGGATCGCGCCGCAAACTCACGCCCAGGGCCTCCGCCACAGCTTCACGCGTCAAGTCGTCCTCCGTAGGACCGAGCCCGCCGCTGAAAATCAGGATGTCGGAGCGAAACAGCCCGTGTTGCGCGGCCGCTACCAGTCTCCGCCGGTCGTCCCCCACAATGCTTTTGAAAATAACATCGACGCCCAGCAGGTTAAGCTGCTCGGTCAGGTAGAGCGAGTTGGTGTCCATGCGGTAGGGAGTGAGCATCTCGGAACCCACCGCAATGATCTCGGCATTCACGTCCTAGAAGTTTAAATGAAAAAAGATGGCGTCAGTTATTCCGGCGGCATTGCCGAGCCCTGAATGTCCCACGAAAGATGATGCACGCTATTGGTGGTAGCGAGAATGACAGATCGTCCCGGCGCAAATGCCAGCCCGACCAGCCCCTGACCGGCGACTTCAAGATTGGCCAGGCCATCAGGCGTAATCTTCACGATGCCGCGCGTGCCCGAGAGCGAGGCCGCGACATACAAGTTGCCGTTCGCGTCGAAAGCCAGCCCCTGCGGCCTTCCCAGACCTTTATAAAAGGTACTCACCGTTCCATTGGGATCGATCCTGTACACGCGGTCGGTCGGTCCGGTGATGAAAAGGTCGCCTTGCGGACTGAATGCTAAGTGATAGGCGGACACGCTGACTTCAAGCGTGGCAAAAACGAACACCTGCTGGTCGCGTGCGATTTTGAAGATGGTGCCGTTTCGGTCGCCGACGTAAAGACTGTGCTCCCGGTCGAACGCGATCCCCGTGGCCACGCCCATTCCCTCCGCATACGTGGTTAAAGTTCCATTGGGAGCGACGCGATAGACGGCGCCATCGTAGCGCGACGATACATACATCTGTCCCTGGCGATCGAAAGCGATGCTGGTCGCATTCATCATCTCCGCAACGAACGGCTTCACCGCATAGTTCGTATCAATCTTGAAGATCGCGACCGGAACCTTCTGCCCGCGGGAGCCCGAAACCGTCGCATAAATATTGCCGTCGAGGTCGATCGCAGGATTGGTGACCGGGTGCAGATTCTCGGCAATCTCTACCGCCACCTTCACCGGATGCGAATTGCTGACGTGACCGTTGGTGGCCACTACCACTGGACCCGTGGTGGCGCCTTCCGGAACGCGCGTCACCACGAACCCATCGGAACTGACGATGATTGATCCTTCGAAGTCGCCAAACTTTACCTTGGGGCGGTGAAGATCCTGCTGCGGCCGCAGCCCCGAACCGGTGATTCGCAGTTCGCCGCCGGCAAGTGCAAACGAGGGCGCCACCATGTCAATGCGCGGACCGCCATTGGCGCTTTTCTTGCCGAGAATGCGGTTGGAGAATCCCATGAAGCCTACCGGCTACGGAGTACAAAGGTACCACCGTCTACTATTTTAGTATCCCAAAATGCAGCAAGAGATGCATGCCAATGAAAGCAAAAATTCCTGCCGCCACATCATCAAGGACGATTCCAATGCCTTCGGGAAGTCGCTCCAGTTGCCGGACGGGAGGGGGCTTGATGATGTCGAAGGCTCTGAAAAGTATAAAACCCGTCAAAAAAGGTTTCCACCCCAGAGGTACCGCGATCAGCGCGATGAGTTGCCCGGCAACTTCATCAATCACCACAAACTGGGGATCCTTCATGGCGGCCGCACGGGATACGCTCGTGGCAGCCGGAATGCCGACCAACGTGACGAGAACAGCGAGGGCGATTGCCAGCGGAGTCCTCAGGGTTGGCGAGGCGACGTAGGCAATAGCAGCCCAAAGCGCGACCGTAGTGGCCGATGCCCAGGTGCCCGGACCGGGCTGCAGTCGCCCAATGCCCCCGAAAGTCGCAACTAGCCTCGCCCAAACCGGAGCGCGCGGGCGAGACGCCCCCCCGACAGCCGGCGGGACGCCAGCGCTACGGTCCCGGAGCCTTGAAGAGTTCAGTGGATTAGTTGACTGCATGACCTAGGATTTTGTAGCGCCGCCGTCCTCGGCGGCTGTCGTGGGGGCGTCCCGCCCCCACACCCAAACCCATTTCCAGTCCTTCAGTTTCGCTTTCACCGGATTATCCGCGACATAATTTACCGCCCGTTCATGCTCATCCTCGTTTCGGATCAGGTCGTCATAGTACTCTCTCTGCGAGAACGTGCCTTGCTTGCCCAGGATTGCGTTCGCACGTTTCGCGGTAAGAGACTTCCAGGAGTGAACGACGGTCGCTAGAGTTTCGCCGGGCAACAGGCGCACAACCACATGGACGTGATTGGGCATGACACACCAGGCAAAAAGCCGGTAGCGCTGGTCATCGAAGTGACACAGGGTATTCGCCAACTCCTCCGCGATCGCCGGATTTCGCAGGTGACATGCGCCGGTGCCGCTGTCGAGAAACTTCTCGACGATTGGAGTCGAGAGGCGCTGTATTTTCCGTCGCTCGTCGGAGCTTAGGTCGCGATGCAGCTGGGTTGCGGTTTTGACGATGGCTTCTCGTTCGGAAGTGATTCGATCTAGAACGGACTTCGGCAGAGAGTCCGCCAGGCGGAAAGTGATGAAGTAAGTCGCGCTATCTTTTTCCCAGTGGGGAAGGCGGCCGCGATTGCGGATTGTGACCTCGCCGAAGCGCGGGCGGGACGCTCCCGCGACAGCCGGCGGGACGCCAGCGCTACGGTCAAGTTCCGGCTTCACAATTCGTCCTCGGAGTCTTCCGGGTCGCGATCCCGGACCCCCTCTTCCGCGTCGGTTACCGGTGACGAAATCACGTAGCCCCCGCTCGCCCATTTGCCCAGATCGATCAACCGGCAGCGGTCACTGCAGAAAGGGAAATCCGGGTCTGCGCTTTTAACCAGCTTTTTGCAGATAGGGCAGCGGAGTTTGACGATACGCTTGCTCGGCATACGATTGACTACAGAATTTTCGCGACCAGATCATAATCGTGCGCTTCAGTGATCCGGCAGCGATAGAACTGGCCCGGCTGCGGCTCAATTTCCTCGGGGAAGTCGTTGACGAACACTTTGCCGTCGATCTCCGGCGCGTGCATCGAAGTTCGCCCCTCGAGCAGCAACTCCGTTTCTTCCGACTCGCCTTCGAGCAACAAGTCGAACTCCCGCCCAATGAGGGCCTTCTTTTTTTTCTTGCTGATCTGGCGCTGGATCCCCATCAGATGTTTTCGCCGTCCCTCGATCTCCCGCGAGGAAAGCTTCCCGTCCAGTCCGTAGGCATCGGCGCCGTCCTGATCGGAATAAGCGAACGCTCCCATCCAGTCAAATCGCGCCTCACGCACAAACTCGCAGAGCTCTTCAAATTCTTTCTCTGTTTCTCCCGGGAATCCCACGATGAACGAGGTACGCAGCGTCAGGTCCGGAACGGTCCGCCGCATCTTCGCAATGGAACGCAGGAACACATCGGCCCCGCCTCCGCGCTTCATGCGTTTCAGCACCGACGCCGAGGCGTGCTGCAAAGGCACGTCCATGTAGGAGCAGATCTTTTCTTGCCCCGCAATCGTGTCCAGCAGTTTGCCCGTAATCTTGTTGGGATAGGCATAGAGAAAACGCACCCACCGCAAATCCTCGATCCCGGCAAGTTTCTCCAACAGCAGCGCCAATCCGTCTTTCAGCCCAAAGTCTTCGCCGTAGCAGGTAGTATCCTGGCCGATCAGCGTAATCTCGCGCACACCGCCCGCTGTCAGTCGCTCGGCCTCTGCCACTACCGATTCAAAACGCCGCGAGCGAAACTGCCCGCGCAGCTGGGGAATGATGCAGAATGTGCAGGGATGGTCGCAGCCTTCCGCAATCTTGATGTAGGCCATGTGCCCCGGCGTGGCCAGAATGCGGGGCGTAGTGTCGTCGTAAAGATAGTTAGGAAGGTCGCCGATGGCCCCATCCCATGACTCTCGCGAGAAGCGCCCCTGCGCGGCGCGCGCATCTCCCTCGGGCCGCGATGGCAAGACCACAAAGGGCGAACTCCTCCGCTCACCGGACGCAGGCGGAGTTTCCAGACCCGCCGCCGCAAGAATCTTTTCCAACTCCCCGGTCCCAACGACCGCGTCGACCTCAGGAATGTCTTTGCGAATCTGGTCCCGAAAACGCTCCACCAAACATCCAGCCACCACCAGCTTTTTCGCCTTGCCGCCAGTCTTATGCGCGGCCATCTCAAGGATCGTATTGACCGATTCCTGCTGTGCACTTTCAATAAACGAGCAGGTATTAACCACAATGACATCGGCGTCTTCCGCGCGGCGCGTCAGTTCCGCCCCCGCGCGCGCCAGCAGACCCATCATCACTTCGCTGTCGACGAGGTTTTTCGGGCAGCCCAGGCTAATGAAGCCCACCTTCTGCGGGCGTTCGGCATGCGGCTTCTCCGCAAATTTCTCTTCCTTAGGTTCAGGCTTGAGATCAGGGGAACCGCTAACGGTGAGGTCCTTCACTGGCATGCAATCTTTCTATTTTAGCATCTCTCAGCAGGGCGGCAGTGCTGCCGGAGCGCTTACCAGCTGTGTTTCATGGCCTTCGCGAACGCTTGCGGAGGCAGCGTATTGAGCACGTCGCCCGTGGTCAGCCACGCCCGGCGCGCCTGCAGCACTCCATAGCGAATCTTCTCCATGTGCGAAGTGTGGTGAGAATCGGTATTAATCACAATCTTCACGCCCTGCTGCTTAGCCTGCCGAAGATGCACGTCGTTCAGGTCGAGCCGGTCGGGATAAGAATTCAGCTCCATCGCCACTTTATGCTTGGCCGCCGCGCCGAGCACCGCGTGCATGTCGAAGCCGTAAGCGTCGCGGCGAAGCTGGATGCGTCCAGTGGGATGGCCGATGATCGATGTATTAGGATTCTCAATCGCTTTCAGCAGGCGATCCGTCATCTTCGCGGGTTCCTGATGGAAAACAGAGTGGACGCTGGCAATAACAATATCCATCTGCGCCAGCACATCGTCCGAGAGATCGAGATCGCCGTCGGCCAAAATGTCGACCTCGATGCCCGCAAATATCGTAATTCCGTCGATTTTCTTTCCCGCCTCCCGAATCTTCTGAATGTGCGCTACAGCGCGTGTATCGTCCAACCCGTTGGCGAATGCCAGGTTCTTGGAATGGTCCGTGATGGCCATGTACTTGTAGCCGCGGGCCTTGGCAGCCTCGGCCATCTCTTCAATCGTGTTGCGGCCGTCGGTCTCGACGGTGTGCATGTGTACGTCGCCTTGCAGATCGGCCTGGTTGATCAGGCGGGGCAGGGCATGGTCGCGGGCCAGATCGATTTCCCCCAGATTTTCCCGCATCTCCGGCGGAATGTAGTCGAGCTTCAGCTTGGCATAAATCTCTTCTTCAGTTTTTCCGGCAACCGGCGTTCCGCCATCCAACATAGCGAGGCTGTACTCGTTCAGCGTGTAGCCCATCTTGAGGGCGCGTTGGCGCAGGGCCACGTTGTGGGCTTTCGATCCGGTGAAGTACTGCATCGCCGCCCCGAACGAATCAGGCGGAAGCAGGCGCACGTCCACCTGCATGCCACTACGCAGGTGAAAGCTGATCTTGTTATCCCCACTGGCAATGACGTCCATCAACGGCGGATATTGCGCGACATAGGCAATCGCCTTCTGCCGCCGTTCTTCCGAGCTGCAGGCAGATCCGGTAACCAAGATGTCGAGGTCGCCGACAGTCTCGCGCCCGCGTCGCAGCGATCCCGCAGGCGTAATCTTGTCGATCCCGGGATAATTTTCGAGATACGCGGTCAGCTTTTCGGCCTCGCCTTCCGCCGCATCAATCAGGAAGCGCCCGCCAATGCGGCGATAGTCGGCGATGGCCTTCAGCAGTTTGGCTTCATGCTTTTCGCCCATGCGGGGCAACTCACGGATCTTTCCCTCCCGCGCGAGTTTTTCCACGCCATCGACATCGCTGATTTTGTAAGCACTCCATATCAGCGCGATGGTCTTCGGTCCCAGCCCCTGAATTTTCAGCAACTGCAGCATCGAGGGATGGTACTTATCCAGCAATTCCGTCTGGATGACGAGCTTGCCTTCCTGGAAAAGCTCCTGCAGGTTCCGCAGCATGCTCTTGCCGATGCCGGGGATAGCCAGAATCTGTTTAGGATCGCTAATCAGTTCTTTTATCGGCTGTGATAAATTCTCGATCGCCTGGGCGGCATTGCGGTACGACCGAATGCGGAACGAATCCTGCCCGTCGATCTCCAGCAGGTCGGCAGTCTCATACAGAATGTTCGCGATAGCCTTATTGTCCACGAATTAAAGATAAACAAGATTCGACGGCAGGGCCAGCGGGAGCGACGGGAGGACTGCTCGCCCCGCGCCAGCAGAAGCGCGAGGCGTGAAATGACTGACGCAACACGGCTTTCACGGGTGCGGGGAAGCGCTCGCTGAGCCGGTTAAATGTGCCTCGTATTCTGATGCGCGGCTACGAAGCCTTGGTTACGTTTGCTGCCTGGGGTCCTTTTTGGCCCTCGGTGATCTCAAACTCCACCGGGTCGCCCTCTTGCAGGCTCTTGTAGCCCTCGGAGCTGATTGCGCTGTAGTGGACAAATACATCTGGCCCATCTGCGCGACCGATGAAGCCGTATCCCTTGGCATTGTTGAACCACTTTACGGTTCCTTTCAGTCGTTCCACGTACTCCCCCTTTGTCGGCACGTTCCTCAGGGGGGCCCAGGAACGTGCACTTCTGTTAAATTCCGCGGATAGGATGCCATTTTTGGCACGAGGGGTAGGCTCTCAACGTTCCCAGTTGTAAAAAAATTTAACAAAACTGATAACCGTTCTACGTCACTTCACTTCCGCCATCCGGGATGTCCGATCGAGCCATAGCACCGAAGCGATGGTCTTGGCATCCTTTATGGTTCCCTTCATGACCATACTCACCGCGACCATCAGCGGCACCATCCGGATCTGAATCAACTCATCCTCTTCGGGTTGCGCCTCACCTTCCTGTAGGCCCGTCGCCATATAAACAGCCATCGTTTCCGCGACGAACCCAGGGCTGGCATAAAACTTCAAGATGCGCCGCCACTTGCTGGCGGTGTACCCAGTCTCTTCCAGCAATTCGCGTTTCGCAGCTTGGAGTTCCCGTTCTCCCGGATCAATCCGGCCCGCCGGCAATTCCCATAAAAACTGGGTGGCAGCATGACGGTACTGTCTTTCCAAAAGAACTCGAGGCGTCGCCCCGGACTCGTCGACGGCCAGCACGACCACCGACCCCGAATGGTGGATAACGTCACGCCGTGCCCGCACCCCTCCGGGTTCTTCGACCCGGTCGGTCGTCACCGTGAAAACCGGTCCCCGATAAACCGTCTTCGACGAGAGGATGCGTTCTTTGCTCCGCTTCGAGCTGCCACGTTTGCTGGAAGATTTGCGCATGGAACCAATATAAAACACACTCCGGCAAAACGCTTTCCCAGTCTCGCCCAGCTTTACGGAAGCCGCCAGCCGATTCTGCTATGCTGCCCGGCATGGCAGGCAAGCCGCATATCGCGATTATTGGTGCGGGAAATCTCGGCTCAGCGCTGGCGGTCTCGCTCCGGCGTAGCGGCTACATCATCGAGGCCATTCTTGCGCATTCAAGGCGTGCTTCGCTCCGCAAGGCGCGGAGTTTGGCCAAGGATGTCGGCGCGAAGGTTTTAACGGATCCATCGGCCTTGCGAGCCAAACTGATCTGGTTCTGTGTTCCCGACGCCGAAATTGCTCACGCCGCGCGCAATCTTGTGAAGAAGATCAATTGGAAGGGAAGAGTCGCATTGCATTCCAGCGGCGCCCTGTCTAGCGATGAACTGTCAGCGCTGCGCAACCGCGGCGCGTCGGTAGCGACCGCGCATCCGCTCATGACATTCGTGCGGGGCTCACGGCCGCCGCTTGCTGGCGTTCCGTTTGCGATCGAGGGCGACACTCGGGCAGTGCGCATGGCGCGTCAAATAATCAAAGACATCGGCGGTCTCGCCTACCCCATTCGGAATAAAGACAAAGCTGCTTATCACGCCTGGGGAACTTTCGCATCGCCGCTTTTCACCGCTCTTCTGACGACCACAGAACAGGTAGCAGGGCTCGCCGGGGTGACTCGAAGTGCAGCCAAGCGCCGCATGATTCCTATCCTGCTTCAGACCCTGGCGAATTATGCGGCCTTCGATGCGAAAGACGCGTTCAGTGGGCCCATCATCCGTGGCGACGTGGATACGGTAAAGCGGCACCTGCAAGTTCTGCGCTCCGTGCCCGCGGCCCGCGACGTCTATGCTGCTCTGGCTCGCAATGCGCTTTTATACTTGCCTGCGAAAAACCAGGGCGCACTGAAGCGGCTGCTCGACACTAAAAAATGATTCCGTAGAACACTCATGCAACTGCGACTCACCCGGACGTTGATCTTGACCGTGCTTGTCGCGATCGGGACCGGCTATTACTACTTCGGCCTGCTTTTGCCGCGTGCGCGTCAGCGCGACGTCGCCAACCACATGGTTGGTTGCTGCGCCTTTGGCGGCGACTTCTATCCCATCTGGCTGACGGGAAGGGAATTGCTTCGCAGTGGCACCAATCCTTACACGCAGGAAATGACACGAGAAATCCAGATCGGACTCTACGGCCGCGTGATGGATCCCGCTCGCCCCGCCGATCCGCCCTCGGACTTTCGTGCATTCGCTTACCCGCTCTATACCGACCTGCTCGCAGCCCCCTTGCTGCCATTTAGCTTTAGCGTGGTTCGAGTCGTGCTGGGAATTTTATTGCCGTGTTTGACTGCGGTCAGCCTGATCCTCTGGTTGCGCGCCTTCCGCCTGGAGGTTTCTCCCGGCTCGTTGACGATCGCAATTATTTTGACGCTCGTAAGCTATCCAGTTCTGGAAGGACTATATGCCCTGCAGGCTGGGCTCCTCGTCGGAGCCGCGCTCGCTGCCTCTGTGGCTTCATTGGCTCGCGGGCGATTCTTCCTGGCCGGCATCTTGCTCGCCTTCGCTTCCGTAAAGCCGCAATTGATTTGGCTGCTCGCACTATGGCTGCTGCTTTGGGCCCTCAGCGATTGGAAGCGTCGAAAAACCTTTGTCTTTGGCTTCAGCCTTACCTTGGCGCTGTTCGCTCTGATCAGCCAACTCGTGTTGCCAGGATGGTTCGCCGGATGGGGGCACTCCTTAGTCGGCTATTCGCACTACACCTTGCCGCCGCTGACCCAACTCGTCCTGGGCAGGCTTCTGGGTATTGCGGTGGGTGTGGTTTTAGTTGCCCTAACCGCGGCACTCTGCTGGAAGACGCGCTGCTTTCCGGCCGGCTCCGCCAATTTTTCTCTCGCTACGAGTTTCGCCCTCGCAGTTACGGTGATGCTGGCTCCCACCGGCGGCGCCGTCTACGATCAAGTGATTTTAATTCCCGCACTCTGTTGCCTGAGTTATCGCCGCGCCGAAATCCTCAACGCCAGCCGCCCCATCCGCGTGCTGGCTCTTACGGCCGGTTTCGCACTAGGTTGGCAATGGTTCGTAGCCTGCGGAGTTGCGCTGGCATCCGTATTCTTTCCGTCCTGGGCCGGAAGCCCGGAAATCCTGGTTCTCCCCACGCGTATGGCCGCATCTGTGCCATTCGCGATTCTTGCCTTGTTGTCGTTTTTTGTGCTCAGAATCCTGCGAAGCCAGACGGATTCATCCCGCGCACTCGTGCCGACACAAGTTTAGAGAAGTTGATTAGCCCGACGTGAAAAGATGCCCCAGCTTTTCCTTCTTGGTCTTTAGATACTCCTGGGCATGCGGGCTGGCAGTGACTTCGCACGGCACGCGCTCCACCACGTGAACTCCGCTCCGCTCCAGGGCCTGCACCTTTTCCGGATTGTTCGATAGCAGTCGTACGCGCGCAACCCCCAGCGCCTTGAGCATCCCCGCCGGGAGCGCGAAGTCGCGATAATCGTTCTTGAAGCCGAGCCGCTCATTAGCTTCGACGGTGTCCAGTCCGGAATCCTGCAATTCATACGCCTGCAGCTTCGCCATCAGCCCGATACCGCGTCCTTCTTGTTGCTCGTAGATCAGGATGCCCGCGCCTTCCTCGGCAATCATCGACAGCGACAGTTCAAGCTGCTGCCGGCAATCGCACCGCAAAGAGTGAAAGACGTCGCCCGTCAGGCATTGCGAGTGTATGCGCACCAGTGGCGGCGAGGACTTCACGTCTCCCATCACCAACGCGACCGCTTCTTCCACCTCGCGCCGGCCATCGGAACCGGAGTGCCCGCGAAAGCCGTAAATGCGAAAATTGCCCCAGCGCGTGGGAAAATCCGCCGACGCGACTTGCTGTATTTCGTTTTCGTTCACTCTCTCATTATAGTTGCTGAACGGCGCGACCAGAGAGCGAATTGCCCGTTCCCGCGTCCGCGCCAGCAGGACGCTGAAAAGCTCAGATCGCGATTAGTTTTGAAAGGGCGCGGCTTCAGCCGCGCCGTAAGGAGCGAGAAATCAACTGCGGCTTTAGCCGCCAAGGGAAATCGGCCGAGGAAAGAGTTTTCGGCAGCCCGGTATTGATCAACATGGTCAGTACTATCCGCGCGCGCGAAAGTGGAAAATCGTATCCTGCTTGGAAGCGATCGGCGCCCCGTTGCGCGTCGCCGGCTGGAAATGCCAGTTGTTCAGCGCCAGTAAAACTTTCTCGTCCAGTTTGCTCCCCAGGCTCTGCAGGATCTTTTTGTCGACAATTTCTCCGCTCGTATCAATAACAATTTCGACGATCACGTTGCCTTCCGAGTCCGGCAACTCCCACGGATACGCCACCGGATCAGAAGTAGTAACCGGCAACGCAGGACGAATCTCGTTGCCCGAAAAAGGTCCGCTACTCAGCGTCCCATAGGGAAGCCCGGCCTGCGCCCCATGCCCCAGGGCGGAAAGCGTCTGTGTTTTGGCTTCGTCTTCGGCGTTGGTTCGAGCCAGCGGATTCTGCGGCGTCGCCAGTTTTGCTTTCTGCGCCGCCGTCTTCCACGTTAGTTTTTCATGGCTGAGCCGCTGGTGTCGGTAGCGCTCGGTAGCCGCGTCGGAAGAACTCCGGCTGCTGTCGTCCGGAGTTTTACTGGGCCAGTAGAGTCGCGTGACCGACTTGCCGTTCTGCCCCACCGCCACCGAAACTGGACTGAGCAGCTGCGGTTCGGGTGTGTGCAACAGCCACGCAAGCAACATGCCATGGAAAACCAACGAACCGGTTCTTAGCCAGCGTTGCCGCCGCGCGTACCCGGAATTCAGTTGCGCAAACATCAGACAAATCCTAAGGCAGGAACTCCCCAGCTAGCCGCTAATAATAGTTAGACGCAACTCCGGGGAATTCGTCAAGCAGATATTTGGATTGTGCTTCAGCCGGAGGAACGCCCGTAACTGCGCCCCGCGAAGGGATCGGTTTGGTGCCGCTTCCGCAACGCTGCTAAAATAGTCACGCAATCCAAAACCCACCCGCACGGGGCTATAGCTCAGCTGGGAGAGCGCATCGTTCGCAACGATGAGGTCGTCGGTTCGAGCCCGACTAGCTCCACCAAATCTCGTTACTGGATTTCCCGCCGAACTTTTTCGACAGCTTCTCTGATTTGTTCCGATTGCCGCTCCGATTCTTAGCCATCTATCGTCAAGAAACGAACGTAAGAGCGCGCAATCTCTGCCTGCAACTTTCTGCACAGGCATGCGGGCTCATCGTTTACAGTATCCGGGTCAAGTCGGTGACGCCGAGCAGCATTGACGGTTGCCGGGAATCGCATCGTCGTTGTTTGCAGTACTCCGGGAGGAACCGTGAAAAATCAAATTCAGCATAGCCCGCTGAACGCTTCGGTTTCGCGGCGCAAATTTCTCGGACAGATCGCCGCAGCCGCGCTCGGATTTTCCATTGTTCCGCGCCGCGTGCTCGGTGGCACGGGCTATGTCCCTCCCAGCGACAAGGTGAACATTGCGTTCATTGGCGTCGGCTCCCAGGGCCTGCGCGTCATGCTTCACTTTTTGCGCGAGCCCGACGTGCAAGGCGTGGCCGTCTGCGACGTCAACAAAGGCAGCGCCAATCATCCCCAATGGGATACTCATGAATTCTGCAATTCCGTGCGCAAATTGCTGGGCGTCGATAGCGGCTGGGATTGGCTTAGCCCTGATCAGCCTATTCAGTTGACGCATTCTCTCGGCGTAACCAGCGGCGTTGCCGGACGCGAACCTTGCCAGAAAATCGTTGAAGCCTATTACGCGGCGCAGCAGCGTTCCGGCCAATATCACGGTTGCGCCGCCTATGTCGATTTCCGCGAACTGCTCGAGAAACAGAAAGACCTCGACGCGGTGGTCGTCTGCACAACCGACAATCTGCATGCGGCAGTCTCAGCCGCCGCCATGAAAAAACGCAAACATGTTTTCTGCCAGAAGCCGTTGACGCACACCATCTACGAAGCGCGCCGCATTGCAGAAATTGCCCGCGAGACCGGAGTCGCAACTCAAATTGCCGTCGCCAACCAGGCCTCCGAAGCGACTCGTCAGTTGTGCGAATGGATCTGGGCCGGCGCAATTGGTCCCGTCCGCGAGGTTCAGAACTGGTCGAGCCGTCCATTCTGGGCGCAAGGCATCGAACGCCCCAAAGAAGCCGAACCCGTTCCCGAAGGTTTGGATTGGAACCTCTGGCTCGGTCCCGCGCCCGATCGCCCCTTCAACCACTCATACTTGCCCTTCGTCTGGCGGGGCTGGACGGACTTCGGTTGCGGCGCTCTCGGCGACATGGGCTCCTACAGTTTCGACACAATTTTTCGCGTCTTGAAGCTGGAGGCGCCGCTAAGCGTGGAATCCAGTTCCACCGATCGTTACGACGAAACTTACCCGCTCGCATCCATCGTCCGCTACAACTTTCCGGCACGCGGCGATATGCCTCCGGTCAAGTTCACCTGGTATGACGGTGGCTTAAAACCGTGGCGTCCGGATGAACTGGAAGAAAACCGTCCGCTAAAGGGACCCACCGAGGAACAAGACGAAGGCCTTCTGTTCATCGGCGATCGCGGCAAAATTCTTTGCAACTTCAACGGCGGCGATCCCAAGCTGATTCCCCAGTCAAAAATGGATAATTACAAGCAGCCGCCAAAAACTCTGCCGCGTTCGCCCGGCAACGAGCGCGAATGGATCGAGGCCTGCAAAGGTGGCAAAGTAAAGCCCGGCGGAAATTTCGAGTTCGAGGGCATGGTCACCGAGTCTCTGCTGCTCGGCAATGTTGCGTCGCGAATGGGACAACGACTGCAATGGGATCGCTCGAATTTAAGTGTCAACTCAGACGTCGCCCAGAAATATGTCCGCCCCCAGCGCCGCGGCGGCTGGGAGCTGTAAACTTTCGCCAGTTCACGTAGCGACGGCCGCCTCGGCTGTCCGGTAAAGGAGGAACCGATGTCCGAGATTTCACGAAGAGAATTTGTGATTAACATGTCGACCTGCGCCGCCGTTGCGGGTCTGGTTTCCGCCACTGGGCTGCCGCTTCATGCTAACCCGCTCGGCATGCCCATTGGCTGTCAGACGTGGCCTGTCCGGAAAATGATTGCCAAGGATTTTCCGGGCACAATCAAACTACTTGCTGCCACCGGATTTCAAAGCATCGAACTCTGCTCGCCCGTCGGTTACGCCGATGAGGGCTTCGCTGGGGTCGCAAAATATAAGGGAGCCGAACTCAAGAAAATCCTGAGCGACGCCGGTGTGAGCTGCGTGAGTTCGCACTTCGGCATCGGCGAACTGCGCGAGAATCAGGATCGCGCCATCGCCTGGGCGAAAGATGTCGGGCTCACGCAAATGCTCGTCCCCAGCTTGGAGGGACCGAAAAATCCCACCATGGACGATGTGAAACGCGCCGCCGACGAGTACAACAAGATCGCTGAACGCGCCGCCCATGCGGGCATTCAGCAGGGTCTTCACAATGAAGACTTCGAGCTTTCCCAGGTCGACGGCAAGCGAACTTACGACTTATTGTTTGGACTGCTCGACCCCAAGCTGGTGAAATTTCAATTTCAGGTTTCCACCATCAGCCAGGGCTATGACGCCGCTGACTACTTCACAAAATATCCTGGACGCTTCATTTCCATGCACGTGCAAGGCTGGTCGGCTGTTGCTAAAAGAGTCGCGCCCGTGGGGCAGGACAGTCTCGATTGGAAGAAGATCTTTTCTGCAGCCAAGATCGGCGGCATCAAAAATTACTTCGTCGAAATGAATCTCGATCAGATGAAGGCCAGCGTTCCGTATCTTCGCAGCCTGCAGGTGTAATTCGACTCCTAATGATCTTGAGCTTTTTCCCTTCGTGAACCTTCGTGTCCTTCGTGGCGGATGCCTTGGGTTTGACGTTCTTCACCCCAGCAGCAACAGCTTCTCCACACGCTCAGCTGAAGCCGCCAGTTCCATGCCTTCATTCCGTGCGTTGGGCTGCTCTCGGAAGCAAAAAAGAAAATGGGTCAGCCAGCAACTCTCGCCCGACCTCGCGCAAAAACCGCCGCGACTGCGCCTCTCCGATATTGCGCGCCCGAACCGCAAGCAGAAAGCTCAACACAAACGACGTCACGATATTCAGAACGCCGACCAGCGCAATCCCCGAAAATGCCAGCAGCGCGTCGCTCCAGTGCAATTGTCCGTAAATCCACGATGCGTCCAGCGCATAACCCAGACTCCCCGCGGCCAGCGTAACGTGCCGCACTTCCATCGGGATTCCAAACAGTTCGAAAAGAATGGGCACCGCCCCCAACAAAAATCCCAACACGATATATCCACACGACCCAGGGGCATGGTGCCGAACCCACTCCGCCAGCTTTTCTGCGCGCTTCGGTCCCAGCTTGGCACGAATCCTAAGGCTGTTGGAGATTGCCGTCCCCATCCGGTGTAGCGCGAGATAATTCGCGGTCCAGCCCGTAGCTAGCGATGAAAGCCAGAGAAAAACTCCGGTCACGATCGCATAAGGAATCGTCATCGACGTGAGCGGAAAGAGCATCTGCATGCCATGTTCCGCCCCTGCCGGCGGCAGAAACGGATGCCCGCGTACCGCGTTGAACAGCCTGTCGATGGCGATCGATGCCGGAACCGCGCCAATCAGGTTGCTGATCGTCACGATGAACTGAGTCTTGGTTATCGCCTGCAAACTCGCCATGTGATCCTTCGCCGGATCTTCCATTGCGTCTACTAAAGTTGCCGCGGTGACGGCAGGCATCTTTGACGCCAGCAGAAATCCGCCAGCCTGCATCAGCAGGAAGCTGAAAACATAGTTCAGCGAATGGGCAATCGCCAACAGCAGAGGCGCATGAATCGCCTGGGCAAGCGAGTATTTAAACAGCGCCGTGAATGCCGTGATCACCCCCGCCAGCACCGCCCCAGCGCCCATCACGCGCCATTGTTCGCTATTCTTCGCGATATAGTGCTTGCCCGCGCGCCCCGTTCTCTCCACCACGCTGCGCGCCAAACGGCGGGTGCTGGCGCTTATCACACTTCGAATGCGGCGCTGCGAGGCAAAGCCATGCACTACGGTGACGGCGAGTTTGCGCGCGTCGGAATCCGGACGTTCCAGGGTGATCACCTGCTGAATCCGTCCCAGCAGCGATCGCAGCAGGCGCACCCGAAAAATGAGATTCGCGGAAGATCCCCGATCCGCCAGCTGCTGGTTTACGTTTTGCAACTGGACTTCGCAGGCGGCTCGGTGCTCTTCCCACTGCGCGAAGTCTTGCGGGTTTCGAACCACATGCTCGACCAGAGACGGCAGGTTGAAAAACGGCGACTTGGTAATGTCCTCGTCGTCGGCAAAAACCATCAGATCTCGCGAGAGCGCAATATTAGCCGCCCGCAGCGCCAGAATTTTGCACGAAGCAAGAACGGAGAAAGTCGACGGCCGAAAAGTGTCGGCCCATGCCGCCACCAGCGAATCCGGCAGGGAACCCACCCACCGCCCATCGGATTCCTTCAGGTTGAGCGAGTCCATCAGCACATACAGATCGCCTTCCACCTCGTCCACAGGCAGCAAATGCCGCACCGCCCGCGCCAGTAGCTCGCGCACCAGAAAAGCCTCATCCGGCAAGCCAGCTTCCGAGATAACTCGCACGTAGGAATGGTGCGACCAGAAGTCGCGAAGCGTGGAGCGAATGGAATCACGACAAGGATGCTCTTGGATCGCCTGAGTGACATTTAATAACGTTTCCGTGCGCATTCCAGCCGGCACATTCAGGATTCTACGCAGCAGGCCATACACGCGGGTAGCGCGCTCCCGGGTGGAGAGCGACTCCAGGTTTGAGAGATTGTCGATGGAAATCGGCATGCTAATTCCGTCTCTCCCAAAGCAGGGAATACTGCGATTTAAGATGATTAAAGGTCGATCAGACTTAGTTTAGTGCCGGATAATATGTGCCCTGGTGCAGCAGGGTATCCACGCCTTCGACGACACAATTGATATTTCCCTTGTCGCACGCACCGCGGATTCCGATCCTCTTCGCTTGGTCTTCCAATTGAGGGGACATGTGGAGTGTCACCATGAGAATCGGAATCTCTGGCGACTTCTTTCTGATTTCTATCGCCGCGTCCAAACCATTCATCTTGGGCATCTGGAAATCGAGTACGATCACGTCCGGCGCGGCCTGCTGAACTTTCTCAATGGCCTCTCTTCCGTTCGACGCCTCACTGCACACTTTCCAGCTATCTTGTTGTTCCAACAGCGTCCGCAGGCAACGACGCATCAACTGGCTATCGTCGACAACAAGTATCCGTACGGGCGTAGTGTCGTGCCTTTCCTCACAAACAGGCATACTTCAAGCTACGAGCTAACCATTATGCCTGTCTATACCCCGCATCGCGTAGGTTAGGGCGAGTATTTCGACTTTACTCCAATGCCCTAAGGGTTTTAGGGAGATTCAGGTTCGCCCCAGCGGATGCGGGATTCGGAAGTGCGACAAAAACTCAAGCCTCTGTCACTGCTTTGCAGGGGGTTTATCCTGCGACTGATCAAGGTCGAGTCCAAACTGCGGATGATCGTAGGTACCGCTGATATGAACCGGCACCACCTCGCCCTTCTTTTTCTTCTTGAAGAGTGGGTCCATCATCTTGAGGAACAGCGATTTCACTCCCGTCGTGGTCTTCGAAATCTTGGTGTCCACCCGCATCAACCCATGCATGTCAATCTTCTCGTTCAGCAGGTTGTAGGTACCGTGCATGCGGGCCTTGGCGCCCGGTATACCAAACGAAAGATCGGCGAACTTGGCGATCCCCCCGGCAAGCACGACTTGGCCCTTCAGATCTGTGAGCACAGTCTCGGCGTCTTCCATTTTTTCGCCCCGCGCTCCGGCGCTCAGTTCGTTCACATTTTTCTGCGTTTCCGGCTTCGCGAACGTGCCATTGTCGATACCAAAGGCGCCCGACAGTTTCAGCTTCTCAAGAAAACGTTCATCCCCCGGCGGAATCTCGACCTTCGCCTGGAGCGTGATCGGCCCCGACATCGGCGCCCGCGGCGCAGTCACAAATAATCCCAGGATGTCTTCGATTCGTCCCCGCCGCGATACCAGGTCGAGCAGCGCAGTCTTACTTTTCTTCCCTTTGACACCTGCAACGCTGCCTTGCACCGCCAGGTCGGTTCGTCCGAAATGGCCATCCACCGATTTCAGGAACGTGTCGCCGTGAGTCGCATCCACGTACGCGCTGTATTGCGTAACAAGTTTTACCTTGTGACCGCCACTGGTTACTTCGAAGTCAGGGACATTCGTGGCACCTGAAATGTCGATGTGCCTCAGAACCCCGCCGTATTTTCCTTTGGAGTCGAGCATTCCCGCCACGCCGCCATACACTCCCAGGTCTGCATGCTCAAATGTATATTCGCCCGAGATCGGCGTTTCGCCGGGTTTGCCTTCAATCCACACCCCGAATTTTCCGCGCGTCGCGATTTCCCCGGGTGGCTCCGGGTTGTGAAATTTCAAATCGTACTCAATCGGATTTCCCCATTGGACGTTGTGGAGAATGCCTTGGTGCACTTCGAAGCGCAGCGGTTTCTTTCCCGGATCTCTCGACGCGAACTCGATCACCGCTCCATCCGCAACAATCTCTTCCACGACCAGATTCGAGTGCTGCGTCTTGAACCGGACATTGCTGCCAAGGGGGGGAACAAACACGTGTCCACCCTCGGCGCGAATCCGCGGAACGCGATTGGAAAGAATTCCCGAATAGCTGCCCTCAATGGTCAGCTTGTCGATGGTGATCAAGGTCCACTTGTCGGGGCCATGTTCAAATTCGATGCCCTCGACAACGCAGCCGGGAAAGGGAAAATATGTGCGATGTGCGCTGCGAACCGTAACCGTGCTGTCGCTCGCCTCGGCCAGGTCTTTCACGATTGCCTTCTCGGTGAAGGGCCAGAACCGGTTCCAGGACACGGCCGCGCAAATCACTCCACCAATTAATAACACCGCAAGAACTACAGCGATTGTTTTACCGCGAGAAAACTTTGAAGGAGTCTTGTCCGTCGTCTTTCCCACTTCCGGGGACCTGGCGGTCGTGCTGGTGAGAGTGGGAGAAGACATGAAGCTTGGACTCCGATCTGGCTGTGGAATGTTGGAAAATTAATGACATCAAGGCGGGATTGTATTCGCTAGCCTTTTTTCCTCACGCCTCTCTCGCTGGCACTCGTTTTACGCCGCGAAGCGGTTCGCTTCTTGGCGGCGCCCTTTCTTGCTTTAACTTTACGCTTTTTCACACTTCCATTCGTGCGCTTCTTTTCCGATGCCCGTTGACCGGACTCTTCCTTCGACCCGGAGCGGAAAGTCGTGCCCGCCGCCTCGGTCGCCAGCAATTGAGTCATACTCGCCAAGGTTCCAGCAGTTCGACCAATCGTGCGTGCGACAGCGCTGAGCACAGTATCTTGCACTTCAACTTTGCGCCTCATCCAACCTCCTCGAATAACTTTCAACTGGGCGCGATCTCTCCCACAAACAAAATCCCGGCGCTCGGCCGGGACCCCAATACTCTATCGACGTGCTCCGTATCCTGTAACCAAGCAAGCGGCGCGTCTGCTTCGAAAACTTAGTTGCCACGGGTTGGGGGAAGGTTGGGAGGAATCGCCCCCGCGATTCGACGACCTGTGGGTTGCAGTTCGTTCCTATGCATACAAAAAAACGCTCAGCGTTTAAGCTGAACGGCCAGAGAGAGATGCTTCCGAGGGTGTTGCTATACCAGATCTCTGCGTTTCGCGTGCGGCGAATTTCGTTTTACTTCGATCCGCGTCGACTACCGGACAACTTAACGCTTGAGTGCCGCACCTCCTTCCGGTCCGTGCCGTTCCGCAAGGCACCCGCACGATTCAAGCTCTCTTCCAGCCCCTGGGACGCGGTATTAACCGTTCTTGTGCGGGCCTTGGCCAGCGGCGAACATATTTTCTGCAAATCACTGCACACTCTGATAGCATGTTGCCCATCAACACACATATCTCCTTCTGTTTGTGAAGGATTAAGCGATTGGCTACGGCGCTCCAAATGCACCTAATGGTGCGTAGAAGTGCCTTCGGTCTTCCCCCGGACCGTCAAAGGTAGGTAGAAGTTGTCGAGTCAAGCAGGCAGGGTCGAGCTCAGGGTTCGTCGTCGTCCGACCCGTCGTCATCGCCGCAATCGCCTGATCCGCCGAGTATTACTAGCTCTATTCGGCGCAACTCTGGCATTCACCTTCGCCGCCGTCGCGTTGCAGCATTTGAGCCCCTCGCTGTTCCGCGCATCCCGGTTCTCTGTCCCCGATCCCGAAGTCGCGGCCAGCCGCCATATCCTCTCGCTCACGCAGCAAGAGTCCACGCGCCAACTCGAGGATCGTCCCGTCTATCCGTATTCCGTCGTGCCCGGCGGCGTTCGAGATGCGCAAGACTTGAAATGGGTGTCGCAACACGATCCCGTGGTCGCCTCGCACTACGCCGGATTCGATTACGATCACGCCCGCGTCGTGCGCCTGGTTTTAGCGCGCACCGCTTATGTTTCCTATCGCATCGGAAACCACGTCTACTGGACAAGCCACAGAGTTACCCTCAAAAAAGGCGAGACCGTGCTCACCGATGGCAAAATCACCGCGCGCTCCCGCTGCGGCAATCGCGTGGAAGAAGTTCCCCAGCAGGCGAACTCTGCTTTGGAACCTCCAGCCGCCAAATTTGACGAGCCCATGATGCCCGCCCTCGGCACGGCACTCTTAAATCCCCCGCTTCCTTTCCAGTCTGCCTTGCTCAACTCCGCACCCGGACCGGCTCTACCCTTGAATTTGTACGATCCTTTCTCTAACGGAAGCTGGGTTCCCATCTCGCCGCCTTCGCTTCCCGAAGTGTGCGGCATCGGGAAGAAACCAAAGGGCACAGTGGTCTCGACTACGACTAAAGGGAAAGGATATCCGTGCGCTCCCGCTGGCGGAGGTGGTGGCGGCACAGTTCCTGAGCCCGCAACCTGGCTACTGGTCGCCTCAGGCCTTGGCGCCATCTATTGGAAGGCCCGCCAACGGTTGCAAGAGTTTTGAAAGGGCACGGCTTTATCCGTGCCGTAAAGTGCAACAGGAATGTCGGGGCTTTAGCCCCTGGTTTTGGAAGCAAACCCCGTAACCCCGCTGGTTCTAATACCAACGTAATCCCTGGCATTTTTCGCCGCTGTTACAATCAGGTTTAGAACCACCCCAAAAAACCTAACGAGTATTCATGCATAGGCTCTCCCCAACTAGCGTGAACCGTCTGCTTCTAGCCGCGTTCTTCGCATTCCTTACCGTGCCATTGCTCGCGCAGACCTCCGTCCGCACCGTGAAAGTGCTGAACGGAAAAGATTCGGTTGAGATCGAAGTCGAAGCCAGCGACCGCATCGTCCCGCAGACGCAGGTCTTGACTGGCCCGGATCGTCTGGTGGTCGATTTTCCCAACGCCGTCCCGAGCGCTCAGCTACACAGCCAATCCGTCGACCGCGGCGAAGTGAAAGATGTTCGCGTGGGCCTGTTTCAGCACAAGCCGCCGGTCACCCGCATTGTGCTTGATTTGAAAACCGCGCAGTCCTATCAGGTCTTTCCGTATGGCCGCACCGTCATGATCAAGGTGATGAGTGATGCGAAGGTGATCGGCGGCCCTCAAGACAACTCCGCGGGCGTCGACAATTTTCCGCCCGAGCCCGCCACGTCGCCCCGGCTTGGTCGTTGCCAACTACACGCCCGGAGCTCAAACCATCAGCATCGAAAATACTGCCAAGCCCACGCTCGAAGTTTCTTTTCGCAATGGGCTGCTTGGTATTCGTGCCAACATGGTTTCGCTCTCGCAGGTCTTGCGCGCGGTGCAGCAGCACACCGGCGCTGACATTTCGCTGGCTCCCGGCGCCGAGCAGGAAACCATCGTCACCGACATTGCTCCCGCTCCCGCGCCCGAAGTGCTGGCGCGATTGCTGAACGGTTCCAGATTTAATTTCTTGATTTTGAGCGCGACCAACGATCCCGCGAAACTGGATCGCGTCATCCTCACCGCTCGCGCCGACGGCGCGCTCATGCCCCTGCCTCAAATGCCAGTGCAAAATGCGGCGCCGGCGGAAGACCCCATGACTGCCGCTGCCGCCCCCGAACCCGGCCCACCCATCCCCAATCCAGGCGGACCCCCGGAAACCATCGCGCCCCCCGACAGCAATCCGCAACAGCAGTAAATTGTTTGGGATGAGAATAGAAGACGAGCCTCGCCAAACTTATGGCGGCGTAATCAGCCGCACCGGCACGGGCGATGTACCGCTGACCGCCGAGCCAACCGGCTGGCCTCCGCCATTGCTGCACCCCGCCACATTCAGCACCACCACATCCATGTTACCGTACTGATCTACCGCATTAACAAAGACCTGTAGAAATCCCACGATTGTGACTGCGCGGGGGCTGGGCAGGTTAGAGGTGAACAGTATTGCCAGTCTGGTCGTAAGATAGGTAGCGAGATGATCGATCTGCTACTCGTGATGGCTTGCCGCCTGCCGCTAATGCTCCGGTCGGATTGCTGCTTCCGGAGAGGATCTGAAACGGATACACCGAGGGCTTTCCGTAGGGACTCGCAGAAACATTGAAATAATCCTGGCCCGTGGGCTGCGAATTCGAATTCACATTGCCCTCGTTGATCAGAGCCGCGATGCCATTCGCAGTATCGTCTCTGGGGTTCTCACTCAAGTCAACCATGTTGGGACCGTTGCCTACGGGCGCGCTGCTCGGTACTCCGCAGTAATACACCGTCGTCTGATCGCAGCCGGCGACGGCCTGTTCATAGAGCGATCCGCTCGCCCCGCTGGGAACCGCTACCGAGGAATTGATAGCTTGCCCTGGAAGGTATTCCAGGTTATTTGGAGGAGTTGCGGGAACGGTGCCGCCACTGGAATGGTTTGCCTGTATGCCGTTGCCGAGGTTCGGCCGCAAAGAACACGACGACGAAACTCCTCCCCGGCAGTCCGGAATCAACAGAAACTCTTCCCCGACCACTCCGCTGCCATCCATTGCGTTATCCCGGCGTTATGATGTGGTCCGTCCGCTGGTAGAAACAAATGGTTGACATGCTCCTGCCGCTCGTGCAACCCGATGGATTCAACGGGTCCATGTTCGGCACCATCCATGGCTTCACACATCTCGGCTGCACGGGAATGATCGTCCCCGAAGCGCCGATTACCCATGTTCCCCGAATTCGACGGATTAAAAACTTCCGCGCTCGCGGTCGCGCTCACCGTGTTGGTCGTTCTCCTCCAGATGCGCGAGAAAAAATGTCGGCAAGCCCGTCTGCTGCACCTGCACCGTCACGACCGGATTCACGCCAAACGCGTCGGCGGCAGCGCGGAGCAATCGGCGTTGGAACTCGATGGTGCTTCCATTTCCCGCAGCGTAAGTGATCGTCGCGTTGGGTAGGACCGCTACCCAGCAACCGCATTCTGATTGCAGTACCGCCTGCGCCGCTTGGGTTGCCGTGCCGGTCGACCCGCCGCATATGGCCTGCCAGTACGTGGGGTCGGTGTCAGTGGTCGCAGCACCTGTGATGCCCGACATCGAGATCACTCGTGCCGCCGTCAGCGCGGCCGCATCCGCGGAGCGTTGCGCTTCCTCGCGTGCCAGGTAAAGCGTGATGATGTCAATCGACAGCGCCGCCATCCCAATGATCGCGACCATGGCCAGCGCCACGATCAGCATCGTAATGCCGCGTTCGTCTCGCCGGGCGGGACATCCATTTCGAAATTTACGCACCACTCGAGGCTTCATAATTTCAGTTCTCATTCATCGCGACCGACGCGGCCGAGACCATGCTCGGCAGGGTAGCACTCGGTCCCAAAAGGCTCGCGACCCGCCCAAATCGCCACGGGTAGGTGTACTGCACGCTGACGCACGTGCCAATCACCGCAGTGTTCGTTCCCGGGCTTTGCGATACGCAGCTCATCGCGGGAAGCGACGCTCCCGTGATCGGAAAATAGTATCCCCGGTTCACGATCAGCTTGATCCCGCACGGTGCACTCGTCGTCGCCGTTACATTGAAAGTCCACGTCAAACCGCTCTTCGTGCCGCTGGCCAGCGTCATGCCGCAATCATTAATCCCATTCGCCAGCAGGTACGAATCCACCACTTCAAATGCATCGGTCACCGACAGCGGTGAACTCGACCCCAAATCACTGGCGGGATCGGCCGCCGCGGCCCGCGCCGCATCGCGTGCAATGTTGGTAAATTTCTGCTTCATCGTAAAGGCGTTGCTGAAGTCGAAAATGCCCACCACAAACACCACCAGCAACGGCAGAGACACCGCAAACTCTACTAACTGCGCCGCACGTTCCTCACGCCATGCGCGACCGGCCAACGACGCGAGCCGATCTCGAAATTTCGCCGCGCCCCTCACTGGTTCTCCAATCGCACCCGCGCCGAAGCCGGAATCCATATCTTCTGCTTGTTCAGCGACGTAAATGGCAGCCAGAACTGAAAGGGATATTGAAACGAAACCGACATACCGCAGACACCGCTTGGGGCGCCGGTATCCTCCAATAAAACCGGGGCCTGCACGCAAATCTTCGAACTGGCTCCCGAACAGGAAGTAGGCGCCCCGGAGCACGATGAAAACGATGGTGTTGACGACAGGAATTGCGCCTGAGTGGGATCGAGTTTCGAGGCGGTCATGGCGCTGTTAACCGCGTTGACCGCGTTGGTGGCCGCCGAATTGACGCTGGCTGTGCAGGTGGTGCAAGTGGGCGCCACTCCGGCCCGCGCGCCTTCCTGCGCCGCACGCGTGATTGCGCCATAAATGCTGAATGCCTGCCCGAACCAGAAAATTCCCAGCAGGATCATGAACATCAACGGCAGCACCGCCGCGGCCTCCGCAATTTCCGCGCCGCTCGTGTCATCGGCCAGCCGTCGAACGATGGATCGCGTCGAGGTCATATCAGGCCGCCATTCCCAGCTTCCACAGAACTCCATACAGCACCACGGTGAACGCGAGCGCCACGCCATAAGGAATTTTCAGCGAGTCGGGATTGTCGAGCGACACTCGCGTTCCCGGTAATTGAAACGTTACCAGCGAAATCAGGATATGTCCGATATTTCGAATCGTCTGTAGCGTTCGCCGTTTGTAGACCACGAGCACCACCGCCATCACTCCAGCGACCAGAATCGATGCCAGCAACAGATCGACGAGCCGGCTTGGTCCGGTGAAAGCTCCCAGCGCTCCCGCCAGCTTCCAGTCTCCCGCGCCCAGGCTGCGCAGCAGCACAAACGGAAGCAGCAACGCCAATCCCAGCGCCACTCCCAGCAGGGAAGTCTTCACCCCCGCCAGTCCGCTCACCATCGAATTGAGGATGACCCCGAGCAGCAGCCCCGAAACCGTCAGCCAGTTTGGGATGCGCCGCCAGCGCCAGTCCGTCCATCCCGCGCAGACCGCCAAAAGCATCGCCCCCGCCAGGACCAGAGGCTTCAAACGAGCCTCAGCCCAACATGGCTGCAGCGCCACGGTCCCGCACATCTTCCCAAATACTTAAAACGCTCCATTGTATGGCGATTCAGAAACAGCGCAGCCAGGGACGGTTGGCTTCGCCACCCCAGCCGTAACCCGGCAAAAGCGGCCTCTCCGGCGGATTCTCACATAGCCGGAACCCGAAGTCAATGAATGCCCAAAAGCGCTAAGAAGGGTGAAATGGGGCGAAATAGTATGGCCTTGGAACCGAAACGTAACTCGCTCCGATCCCAAGGCCAAAAACCGGATCCTAACGACAAACGACCAACGCCCGCCCTACTGCCGCCCGAACGCCGGTGCCGAGTTGTGCTCCGCGATGATCTTCCGGGCGTTATCCGCCAGAGCCTTCGCCTGCGGCAGAAGTTCCAGTCCCTTCACCACTTCCGGATCGGACTCGGCTCGCACCTTCATGCCCTCATCCTGCCCAAAGGCATCGGTGAAAATCTCCGCCTTGATGTTCGACTTGATCCAATCGCTGTTGTCCATCAACTCCGCCTGCGTGTAGGCAATGTTGGCTTCGTCCAGAGACTTGCGAAACTCCTGCATGGTCGCGTCGTCGACTTCAAAGCTCTTGGAAGGCTTGTGGCTCACCACGTAGCGCTTCGCAAAATTGAAGAACGCATAGTGCTGCAGCAGTGTGTCCTGGAAGTGATTGCCCTTAGCCGACGGAATGTTCACGTCGGGGGTAATGCCTCCCCCGCCATAAACGGTCCGCCCGCTATCGGTGAGCTTCACCTCGCGATTCGCCGTGTTGGAACTCTCGGCGCTGTCGCGGCTGTAGTAATAGTCGTAGAGCGAAATGTTGCTGTAATCGCGCTGGATCAGCCGTCCACTGGGCGTGTAGTAATGCGCCGTGGTCAGCGCCAGCCCGGTATTTTCCGACAGCGGATAAACCGTCTGCACCAGGCCCTTGCCGAACGTCACTTCGCCCGCGATCAGGCCGCGATCATGATCCTGAATCGCACCCGAAACAATTTCCGCCGCCGAAGCCGTCTGCCGGTTGACCAGCACCACAATGGGATAATCCTTGCCGCCATTGCCGTGCTGCGCCACGTAACGCTTCTCCGCCGAAGCACGTCCGTGGTGCGAAACAATCAACTGTCCCTTCTTCAGGAACTTGTCGGCCACGCCCACGCCTTCACTCAACAACCCGCCGGGATTCGATCGCAGGTCAAGAATCAACCCCTTCAGATCTCCAAACGAATCCAGCGCATCCGAAACTTCGTGCTCTGTGGTCTCGTTGAAGCCGTTGACGTGCATGTATCCCACGCCCGGCTTGATCAGGAAATGTACGTCGACGCTATAGCGCGGAATCTCGTCGCGCACCAGCGTGAACTCCATCGGCTTCTCGACGTCTTCGCGCGAAATGCTGATGTGAACCGTCGTCCCCTTCGGCCCCTTCAGCAAGTCGGCCACGTCGGTAGTGCTCATGTTCTCCGTCGACTTGCCGTCGACCGCGATGATCACGTCGCCCGGATGAATTCCCGCTTTATACGCGGGAGTTCCCGTGAAGGGATAGATCACGATCACTTTATTGTTGCGCGGACCGACGGTCATGCCCACGCCGTAATACTTGCCGCGCTGGTCTTCGCGCATTAGCGCATACGATTTCGGATCGAAGAAATTCGAGTGCGGATCCAGCGCGTGCAGCATGCCCGGGATCGCCCCGTTATAGATGGCCTTGTCCGCACTCACCGGCTCGGCGTAGTTATCTTCGACGAGCGCGTACACATCGGTGAATTGCTTCAGGCTGTCCTTAACTTCGGAGTCGCCCAGCGACGACTGCTGGCCCGAGCGCTGGGCAAACAGAATTCCCAGAAAGCCGCAAGCGAGCAGAAAAAAAACTACCAGGAAGAGTGATCGGCGAGAACTACGAGCCATCTGAGATTTCCTTCGTTGAGGGCGTCCTTCCACCCCAGCTATCGCGCTGAATTTACACAGTATATCACTACCGAAAAGCTTTCCCGGATAGGCATTGTCACCGCAGGTAACCCGGCCCGGAAGGCTGATCACGAAGCCTGTAAGTAAGATGCTGGCGGGTAGGATTTAGGTTCCTGTTCAGCGAAAGAAGAGGCCCTCGTGTGGAGCGGGCGCCCTCGCCCGCTGCTTTCTGCCACAGCAGGCCAGCGGGCAGGAGTGCCCGCTCCACAAGGGCATTTGACAGGAGAATTCGAAAGCGTGAGCCCGATTCCCCATCACTCTAGGGATCGAGCCCACGCCGGGGGGGTAACTTTAGATATTTGGCCGGGCGACCGCGAGCTTCCGGCTGCCTACGCGCTTACGGATACGCTAGGTGACGATGCTTCAATCGGTTGTCCGCCGTTACTCATCAGATTATTTGCCGGCGGCCCGCCCTGGCCCAATTGCGAAAAGTCCTGCGCCAGTGTGTTATACGCCGTTTGCGCGCTCGACAGGTCGCCCGATTGCAGCGCCTGACCCAACTGGTCAAATAGCTGGCTCATCTCGCTTCCACCGCCTCCGCCGCCATGGTGGTGATGGTGGCCATGAGTGCTTTCCGACCCCTGATTCTGCATGGCCTGCTGAATCTGGGTGAAGTCTTGCTGCGCCCCTTTAATGTTCCCCGACTTTAGATCCTGCGCCAGTTGGTTGAACGCCTGGGCCAGCGGGTTGTTGCTCTGCGCCGAAGACGTTGCACTCGCTGTGCTCTGCGATCCTATCTGCTGCAGCGTGACAAAATCGGATTGCGCCGCCGTAATATTCCCCGACTGCAAATCCTGTCCCAACTGCTGGAATTCTTTCTGAAACTGCTGCATGCTGCTTTGGATCGTCTGATTGGTGGAATTAAACAAATTGCTGCTGGAAATTCCAGATACCGACATTGACATCTCCTTTTCGCGAGCTTCGGTCGCTAGCCTGCCTTATCGGCACTTCGCCTTTTCAACTTGAATCGGCACGGCTACGTTCTCTTCTCCACCTTGCACGCCCCCCGCCAAAGATCGCTCCGCTCGACACCAGGCCGAAAGCCTCTGACGTCGCGGTCTTTAGCCTACTGGCTTTCCGAGTCGCATTTTGAAAAGGCTTCCGACTAGGCAACCCCTGCCCAGCATGATCGGCAAAGCGGGACACATTCACTTTCCCAAGCACCCGAAAGCTGAAAACTGTTTGGCGCTTTGCTCCTGTCTATCAGCTCATTGCCGCTTTTCCGGCTCCGGCAGTATGATGAACCGCATGAGCTTTTCCGAGACGATCTTCCTCTTCTTTCTGGCCCTCATCATCTTTGGGCCCAAGAAGTTGCCGGAGATCGCCCGCTACATCGGCAAGGCCCTCAACGAATTCCGCCGCGCCTCCAACGAGTTCAAAGCGCAAATCGAGCAGGAAATTTCCCACCTCGAGGTCGAAAAGCACCAGACCATCCTTCCTCCCAGCCCCACGCCCGAAGGCGTCACCAGTCGCAGCGCCTTGGCGCAAGCTCCCGCAACTTTAGCCGCTCCCCTAGCCACTCCCGAGTCTGAGCCGCCCTCGGTTGCTACCGAAGCCATCGCTCCGGTCGAGTCCGACATTCCCGTCAATCCCGTCAGGGCCACCGACGACGTCGCGCCCGCCTCGCAGGAATCGCATGTTTGAATCCGCAGCCGCGTCGGCCAGCGGCGATTCTGAAAAAGAGCCCATGCCCACCATGGGATTCCTCGATCACCTCGAAGAACTCCGCAAGCGCCTCGTCTACTCCATCATCGCGGTGGGTGTAGGCACCGGCCTGTGTTGGGGATATCGAGAGCGCATCTACGCCGTAATGCAAAAGCCCATCATGGACGCTCTCCACCACCATCATTTGGAGGAAAAGTTGGTGTATTTGAATCCCACCGACCCCTTCAACCTTTACTTGAAGATTGCCATTCTCGCCGGTCTATTCCTCACGTCCCCGTTTGTTTTGTATCAAGTCTGGATGTTCATCTCCCCCGGCCTCTATCGCAACGAAAAGCGCTACGTAATGCCCTTCATGTTTTCCACGATCACGCTCTTTACCCTGGGTGGATACTTCGGCTACAGGATCGCTTATCCCCGAGCGTTAGATTTCTTCATTGGATTCAGCGGCCAGTTCCAGCCGATGATTACGGTCGGCGAATACACTCAGCTTTTCCTGAGCATCGTGCTCGGCATGGGACTGATTTTCGAGATGCCCATCCTGGTTTTCTTTCTCGCGTTCATGGGCATCATGACCCCTTCTTTCATGGTGAAGAATTTTCGCTACGCCATCCTGGTTATTTTTGTGCTGGCCGCGATCGTCACGCCTACTCCCGACATCGTAAACATGTGCGTTTTTGCGGCACCCATGCTAGGTCTGTACGCGTTGAGCATTGGCGTGGCTTGGCTGGTGCATCCCAAACAACGGCGGGCGCGGAAAGAAAAGCAGGCACAAGGACAGGCCTAAGATAGAACGCAGCCATGACTGGTCGAGCGAAAATCCGTTGGACCGTACTGCTAGGAATATTAGCGGTCGTTGCCTGCGACCGCGACAAAGATTCCGCTCCCGATAAAGCCTCCGCCGCGCCGATTCCTGTCAATCCCATTTCGGCCGATACCACCGGCCCAACGCTCACGCTCGCGCCCGACAGTGGCCCGCCGCCCGCCTTTGATGGCGATCGCGCCATGCAGTATGTGAAAGACATCGTGAAGTTCGGCCCGCGCCCTGTGGGCAGCCCCAATCACAAAAAGGTCGAGGAATACATTGCCTCCCGCCTCAAAGGCGATCAGGTCGAGGACGATGCCTTCACCGCCGACACCCCCGAAGGCAAAGTGCCGGTGCACAACATCATCGCCAAATATCCCGGCACCAAAGACGGCATCATCGTGATCGCCAGCCACTACGACACGAACTACCCGCTGCGGCATACGTCCTACATGGGCGCGAACGACGGAGCTTCCTCCAGCGCGCTGCTGCTCGAACTCGCCAACCAACTGCGTGGCAAGCCCCTCGACGGCTACAGCGTCTGGCTGGTGTGGGACGACGCCGAAGAAGCGATGAAACCCGACGGCTCCGGCGGCCTGCCGAGGGAGATGGCCTTTGACCAGGACAGCCTCTACGGCATCTCGCACTTGGCCGAGAAGTGGCAGAGCGATGGAACCCTAAAGAAGATTAAAGCGTTCCTACTGGCTGACATGATTGGCGACGCCGATCTCAACATCGATCGCGACCTGAACTCCACGCCGTGGATGGAAAACGTAGTGGGCGAAGCGGCCAAGCGCCTGGGCTACCAATCGCACTTCTATGAGCGCACCAATGAAGTCGGCGACGATCACATTCCATTCATGAAACGCGGCGTCCCCAGCGCCGACCTCATCGATTTTTCCTACGGCTATAACAATGTCTTCTGGCACACCACGCAGGACACCGTCGACAAGCTCAGTCCCAAGAGCCTGCAAATCGTAGGCAGCGTAATCCTCGAAACCGTCCGCATCTTAGACAAGATGGACCCGCTTCCGCCGAAGTGACCGCGGCGCGCTGCGAAAGCCTTTGACCGCAGAGTTCGCAGAGAGATCGCGCAGAGAACGCAGAGAAATGCAGAGAAGAAGAGAAGAAGTAAATCAAAGATTTTCTCGGCGTTCTCGGCGCGCCGTCTCCGCGCTCTCAGCGGTTAAAAGCTTTAGCCCGTGAGCCAAGGCCGCTGCAAAAGCTCTTGACCGCAGAGATCGCGGAGAAATCCGCAGAGAACGCAGAAAAAAGCAAAAAAAAAGAAGAAATAAATCAAAGATTTTCTCGGCGTTCTCTGCGTGCCGTCTCAGCGCTCTCAGCGGTTCAAAGCTTTTCCCGTGCGCCTGCTCAGAGCATCTTTGCGCTTTTCCAGAATTTAATTTCTAATTCAGCCCATATGCGAACTGTTAAGGCCCTGTTCTTCGCTGGACTTCTCACTCTTACCTGCCTTGCCGCAACGCCTCCCGCCGACACCAGCGAAGCCGATCGGGTAATCCAATCCGCCCTGCAACCCTCGCCCCTCGAAAGCAATCTTCAACGTCTGACCGATGAAATCGGCGGACGCGTTCCTGGCACGCCTGCCATGCAGCATGCCGTGGCGTGGGGCATGCAAGCCTTCACCGCTGCCGGCGCCGACAGCGTTCATACCGAGGGATTCACCATTCCGTTTTCGTGGTCCGAGGGCGACACCGAGATGTCCGCGACCACCGCCTATCAAGTCGATGCCACAAAAATGGGCGGCGGAACCGTGCTCTCCTCGTTTCGTGTGCGAGCCGTTTCTGTAGCGTGGGCCCCCGCTCTCGCTCCGGTCAAGCACGTGTCGGTGGTCGACGTGGGCGACGGCACAGAAGCCGATTTCAAAAAAGCCGGCGACATTTCCGGCAAGATTTTATTGGTGCATACCGCCGTCCTGAAAACCTGGGACGACCTTTTCGCCGAATACACCAAGGCCCCACCCGTAATCGATCTCGCCGTGAAAGGGAAGGCCCGGGCCATCGCGTTCATGGCGACCCGCGAGCACGACATTCTCTATCGGCACACCAACTCGGGCGCCGGAGAGATCGACAAACTGGCGATGGTAATGGTGGCGCGCGAAGATGCGGAACGCATGGCTCGCCTGCTCGCCTCGGGAAATCAAGTGTGGGCCGATCTTTCCATTCCCAACCAGATTGGCGGGCCCATCAAAACCGCCAACGTGATTGCAGAAATTCGCGGCAGTGAAAAGCCGGACGAGTTTGTCATCCTGGGTGCGCATCTCGATTCATGGGAACTCGGCACGGGCGCTCTCGACAACGGCTGCAATGCCGCTCTTGTCGTGGATGCACTGCGTGCCATCAAAGCGTCAGGCGTGAAGCCCGTGCGCACTATCCGCTTCATTCTTTTTTCCGGCGAGGAGCAAGGATTGATCGGCTCCCGCGCCTATGCATTGAATCATCGCGCCGAATTAGATAAGGCCGCCGGTGTCATCATCTACGACTCCGGCACGGGAAAAACCACCGGCTTCTCGCTCGGCGGACGCAAAGATGTGCTCTACACCGCCAAACAGTTGATCGCGCCGCTGGCGCAGTTTGACGTGAAGGACCTCACTCCCACCATGGAATCGGGAACTGACCACTTCGACTTCATGCTGGAGGGCGTGCCCACTTTCGTAGCCGACCAACTGGAGGCAAACTATCTGGAAAATTATCACGCCGTCTCCGACACCTACGACAAAGTGGACTTTCCCCAACTTAAAAAACACGTGGCCGAAGCCGCAGCGCTCAGCGTGGAACTCGCGGATTTGCCGGAAAAGATTGGCCCGCGCCTGACTCACGAGCAGATTGAACAGACCATGCGCGACAGTAACAGTGTGCAAATGCTCAAAGACAACGGCGTTTGGGACGACTGGGTCAACGGCCAGCGGGGACGAAAAAAAGATTGATGATTGATGATTTTTGATTGCTGATTGAAACCCCGAAAGCTTCGGCGAGGGATTGGCCTTTCAATCAACAATCATCAATTTCTTAGGCTCCCTTGCTCTATTTCTGGATCTTCTTCAACGTGTTCGCGCTGGCGATGCTGCTGCTGGACCTGCGCCTGCATCGCGCCGGACGGCCCGTCGGCTTTCGCGTGGCCCTGGCCTGGAGCGCGGTCTACGTTGTTCTCGCCTCCGCATTCGCAGTTGTGCTCTATTTCTGGCAAGGGCACCAGGTCGCGCTCGAGTTTGTCACCGGTTACATTCTGGAAGTTTCCTTGAGCGCCGACAATCTCTTCGTCTTCCTGATCATCTTCAATTTTTTCGCGGTGCCGGAGAAGGAGCAGCATCGCGTTCTGTTTTGGGGGGTGATTGGCGCGCTGCTCCTGCGCGGCATGTTCATTGGCGCGGGCGTGGGATTGATCTCCCGCTTTCATTGGGTGCTGTATGTTTTCGGCGCTCTGCTGATCGTCAGCGGCATTCGCTTCTCGGTGAGCGGGGAGCACAAAGTTCATCCCGCATCGAATCCGCTGGTGAAAGCGCTGCGCCACTTCATTCCCGTTACCGATGACTACCGCGGTGGCAAATTCTTCGTGCGCAATCCGCAAGACAACTTGCGTTTGTATGCCACGCCTCTACTCATCGTGTTGCTGGTCATCGAAACTACAGACCTACTGTTTGCGGTCGATTCCATTCCCGCCGTGCTCGCCATAACGCTGAATGCCTTCATCGTGTACACGTCAAACGTGTTCGCCATTCTGGGATTGCGCTCGCTGTATTTCGCCGTCTCGCGCCTGATGAAGGTCTTCCGCTTCCTGCACTATGGCCTGGCGGCCATGCTCATACTGGTCGGCGCGAAAATGCTGACTGCAGATTTTCTCCAGATTCCCACCGCGGTTATGCTCGGAACCGTAGCAGGCGTAATCCTGATCTCGATTATCCTCTCCGCAATTTTTCCCGCCCCTGACAAAGCCTAAGAAAAATTGAGAGGGCTTCCGTCAACCGTCAGAACAAGAAGACGACTTTTTCCCCTCGTACCACCGAATGCTTCAGAAACTTCTTGTCATCGTGATCGGGATACTCCATGCGATAGTGCGCCCCGCGGCTCTCTTCGCGCGCCAATGCTGACCGCGCCACCATCAGCCCCGCCAGGTGTAAGTTCGACGCCTCGTATGCTCTCCGCGTCTTGGGATGAGCCACCCGCGGAGCCATCTCCTCGAGCGTCTTCACCGCTTTCTGCATGCCCATGCGCGTGCGCACGATGCCAACCTCAGTTTCTAAAAGAGTCTGAATCTGCCCGATGAGTTCCTCCATGCCCGCGTCCACCGGGCCGTTGGAGTAAGCAGCTTTCCGCTGCGCCATGCGATGTGCTACCGGCTTCAGTTCCTCCCGCATCGCCGCTCCCGCGCGGGCCCCAAAGACTAGACCTTCCAACAACGCATTACTCGCCAACCGGTTTGCCCCGTGTACGCCCGTGGCCGCGGCTTCACCCGCCGCATAAAGCCCGGCAACATTCGTTTTGCCGTTCAGATCGGTCCGCACTCCGCCCATGCAGAAATGCGCTGCGGGACGCACCGGAATCACATCTTCGGTGATGTCCACATTGTGTTCCATGCACGTGGCATAAATTCGCGGAAAGCGTTTCTGCACCTTGCTGGCATTCAGATGCGTGAGGTCGAGATAGACCAACGGATCCTTGGCGCGGCTCACTTCCATTTCGTGGACGATAGCGCGGGCCACCACATCGCGCGGCGCCTGTTCGCCCATGGGATGGTACTTTCCCATGAACCGGTTCAATTCGATGTTGCGCAGGCACGCGCCCTCGGCCCGCAGCGCCTCCGAGAGCAGAAACCGCGGCACCTTCTTCATGTAAAGCGCAGTAGGGTGAAACTGCACGAACTCCATGTCGCTCAGTTCGGCTCCGGCGCGGTAAGCCAGCGCGACGCCGTCAGCCGTCGCCGCCTCGGGATTGGTCGTGTTGCGATAGAGCTGTCCCATCCCTCCGGTGGCCAGCAGCACCGCTGAACAAGCCACTTCTTGAGGAACGCCCTTTTCGTCCAGTAGTTCAATTCCAGTGATGCGGCCGCCGTCAGCCAGCAGGCCCGTCGGAAAGGCAAACGGTGCAATTGAAATTTGCTTGAGAGAGTGCGCTTTAGCATGCAGCGCCCGCAGGATTTCTCTTCCCGTCGAGTCCCCTTGCGAATGCAAGCTGCGGTGGCGGCTGTGCGCGCTTTCCAGCCCGAAGACGAGCGTGGCGTCATGAGATTTGCCCCACCCGATTAACTCATCGATGCGCTGCGGGCCTTCATCCAGCAGAATCTTGACCGCGGCAGCATTGCAAAGCCCGTCACCAGCGTTGAGCGTGTCCTGCAAGTGGAGAATGACTTCATCTTCATCGCTCAACGCCGTCACCGGCGACGGCTGCGAGACGTCTTTCTTCTCCAGCACGAGCACACGTCCGGCTGCGGCCAGTTCTATGGCCGCGCGCAGGCCCGCAATGCCCGCACCCATCACCACGAAGTCGGTCTCGGCTGGAAGACCCTTCATAGACTAGGAAGTCATTCAGGACAGGAAATCCTTTAGCGGGGGAATGGTACCACTTCGTTCCAAGCCCGTCTTCTGTACGCTTACGCTATGATGGAACCGCATGCCGCAGGTGACCATCCACGTCCTGCCCCGGCCCTATCAGGCCTGGATTGAAAATGGCCTGCTCGCCCGGGCCGGATCCGTGCTGAGCGAACTGCTGCCGCAGGCCAGCCGCATTTTTGTCTTGACCGTGCCTCCGGTGCGCAAGCGCTGGGGATCAAAACTGGTTAGTTCTTTGAAGGCTAGCGGCTTCACGCCCCAGGTCATCGCCATGCCCGACGGCGAGCCCAGCAAGCGTCTGTCGACCATCGAAGCTCTGGCCGATAAACTGGCGCGGCTCGGTGCGGATCGCAAGGCCGTGATTCTCGCCCTCGGTGGCGGAGTGGTGGGCGACGTCGGCGGACTGCTGGCCTCGCTCTACATGCGCGGCATTGAGCTGGTCCAGGTACCAACCACGGTGCTGGCGCAGGTGGATGCCTCCATCGGCGGCAAAACCGCCGTCAATCTGGTTGCCGGCAAGAATCTGTTAGGGACATTTCATCATCCTCGGGTTGTACTGATCGATCCTACGGTGCTGAAGACCTTGCCCGATCGCGAGTTCCGCGCCGGGCTCTACGAGGCGCTGAAGTGCGGCATCATCGGGAACGTCGAATTATTTCTTCGCTTCGAGCAGAATCGCGCGCGCATTCTGAAGCGCGATCCTGTCGAACTGGAATGGCTCATTGCCCAGTCGGTCCGGCTGAAAGCGGAAGTGGTTTCCGCCGACGAGCGCGAAGACGGTTTGCGCCGCGTGCTTAACCTGGGCCACACCGTCGGCCACGCGCTGGAGGCCGAAACCGGCTACAAGCGCCTGCTGCACGGCGAGGCCGTCGCTTGGGGAATGATTGCCGCCACCAACATTGCGCTGAGTGTTGGCCGAACCGATAGCGTGACTGCGGGCCGCATCGCCGACGCCGTGTTGAGCCTGGGCCGCCTGCCGGATCTGAACGTCAGTTCCCGCAAGATTCTGGCGCGTTTGCAGTCTGACAAGAAAACGCAAAATGGAGTGGTGCACTTCATCCTGCCCCGCGAAATTGGCAAAGTGGAAGTTGCCAGCGATGTGCCCAGCAATGCCGTAATGAATGCGGTCGAGGAATTACGGCGACTGTCGCGCGGCGGCTGGGTTTGGGGAAAATAAGTGGGGGAGAACAAGAAAGTCGAGTGACACATGCCTGAAACCGCACAGCAATATATTCAAAAAATCCTGGGCCACGTCGAAGGCCAGGACGCAATCAAAATGCAGCGGACAACTGCACCGAAGCTCAAAAAACTGATTCAGGGGCTCTCGCCGAAAGAACTGAAGTGGAAGCCCGATCCGGGGAAGTGGTCGATTACGGAGATCGTCGCCCATCTGGCCGATACCGAGATCGTGGCCAGTTGGCGGATGCGCTCACTGCTCGGCGCAAACGGCACAACTATCCAGCCCTTTGACCAGGATTCGTGGGCGTCGGTATTTGAATATGGCAAGCGCGATCCGAAGCAATCTTTGGAATTGTTTCGCGTGTTGCGCGAAAACAATCTGGCCATGTTGAAGGCGCTTCCGCCCGAGCGCTGGGACAATTACGGCATTCACCAGGAGCGCGGCAAGGAAACTCTTTCGCATTTAACCCGCATGTTCGCCGGGCATGATGCGAACCACGTGCTGCAAGTCGAACGCATTGCCGCAGAACTGAAGAGCGAGCGCAAAAAGAAGAAGCGGAAGTGAGCCCGGTGGGCGCGCAGGAAGCCGGCAAAATCAAAGTAGTCGGCGCCACGCCGGAAGGCGCCAGCGATCCCCCTGCGGCTGCGCGCGCGGTGCGGGAGATGTTTACCTCAATCGCGCCGCGCTACGATCTGCTGAACCACGTCTTGTCGTTCAACATCGACCGCATGTGGTGGCGGCGCACGGCGCGAATGTTCCGCCACATCCTGACCCGACCGGACGCCCGGGTTCTCGACTTGTGTTGCGGCACGGGAGACATGACCTTCGCTCTGCGGCGGCAGGCAGGGAAGTCCCGGCCGCAGATTTTGGGCGCCGACTTCTCTCACGCCATGCTGCAGCGCGCCGCAGTGAAATCCTCGGCGAATGCGCAGAACGACGCGCGGCCGGGCTGGATCGAGGCCGATGCGTTGAGTCTGCCGTTCCCCAGCGCGCACTTTGATCTCGTGACCTCAGCGTTCGGTTTCCGCAATCTCGCCGACTACGACGCCGGACTGCGCGAGATCGCGCGCGTGCTGCGCCCGGGAGGGGAGTGCGGCATCCTCGATTTTGGCGAGCCTGCTGGCGCGATGGGCGCGCTCTACCGCATTTATTTCAAGCAAGTGCTGCCGCGCGTTGGCACCATGATCTCCGGTGTTCGCGGTCCGTATGCCTACCTCCCCGCATCGGTCGAGAGGTTCCCTCCGCCGCAAGAGATGATCGCGAGGATGAGGCGCGCAGGTTTTGCCGAAGCCACCTGGACACCCTACACCTTTGGAATCGCCGGCTTGTATCGGGGAAGGAAGCTCGCGTAGCAACGCCGATAAATCGTACCTTGTCCGCTAACTGATTGAACCTGCGTGTAAGTCGTTGATAATCCGTAAAACCGCAATAGGAGCCTCCAGGGCGCGCGATTCTACGTTTCGAGGGTTGACCCTCGGTCGTCGGTCGATCGTCGCTGCCAGGGGCGTTTCCGGCTCCGGAAAGGGCATTCTAGGTGAGGAAGCGATGGGCAAAGGGAGTTCCCAATTCGGCGATCCAGTTGTAGCATACAACTATGTACGTACAACACACTGTAACCTTCGAGATTAAAAGGCTTTTGCGGCGGAGTTGGGTTAAGGGGAAGCTTTTAACCGCTGAGTTCGCCAAGATTGCGCCGGGTTCGCGGAGCAAACCTTGCGTTTCTTTGATTGTTTGTCTCAGCGTTCTCTGCGGACTCTCTCTGCGTTCTCTGCGGTGAAAGGCTTTTGCCGCGGGTTCGGGTTACAAGAAAGCTTTTAACCGCTGAGAGCGCCGAAATTGCGCCGAGTTCGCGGAGCAAATCGTGCTATTTCTCTGCTGTTTTTCTCAGCGCTCTCTGCGAACTCTCTGCGAACTCTGCGGTGAAAGGCTGTTGCCGAGGACTTGGGTTACGAGAAAAGGTTTTTGAAGGCTTAGGTCCAGGCTGCAAGGTCCGCTCTCATCCGGCGTCCCGCAGCAACTGGCTTAGCGCATGAATGTCTTCCGCGCTCACGTCTCCCAGCACAAAATACCGCAGCCCATTTTGTGTCCAGTTTTCCACGGTGAAGGATTGCGCATGCAGCGGGCCGGAGGGCAGGCTTGCCGTCTCTTCCCCGCGATCCTGAAAAATGAAAACCGAAATCTCGTGCTTGCGCAGCTGGTAAATCAAATGCGCACCCGGCGTCTGCGCCAGATAGGTTACTCGCCCGCCGAGCAGCGTGAATTCCGATCCTTGCAACTCGGGCAGATTGAAAGTGAAGGGAATCTTTCCCTGGAACCACGGCTTTACAGTGTGCCGGTCGGTGGAGAGAACATCCACGGGCGTTGCGCTCGCCAGCGCCGCCACATGCAGGTCGGCGAGTTCGCTGTAAACCCGCTGCCGGCGCGCGCTCTCGCGACCCACATACAGATTTATCCCGACCGACAGAATGACCAGCGACAAAGCCGGAAGGGCGAGAATCTTCCAGAGCCAACCCGATTGCCGGTGCGGTTTTGCGGCAATGCTCTTCGAAATCCGTTGGCGTAGTTCGGCGCTGGGTGCGTAGCGCTGGCCGGCTATCTGCACCGCGCGTTTCATCTGCACGCGTTCCAGCGTCTCGGCGGCGCATCCCGAGCATCCGCGTAAATGTTCACTCAATGTCCGAGCCTGCTCGCCGTTCAGTTCGCCGTCGGCGTAACGATCGAGCTGACTTCGCCACTGCTCACAGGCCATGCGGCGCTCCCTTCATTTTCTTTGCCAGCAATTCGCGCAATGACTTTCGCGCGCGCGACAAGCGCGACATCACCGTGCCTATGGGAATCGCGAGCGTTTCCGCAATTTCCTGGTACGACATCTCCTCCACCTCGCAGAGCAACAATATCTCGCGGAAGGGCACGGGCAAGTCTGCCAGCGCCTGTTGCACGGTTTCGCGATCAGCCTGCTCGAGCATCAGGCTCTCGGGCGTTCTATGTTGCGCAGGCAGTAAAGCGTCGTCATTCTCGCCGTCGAGCACCACCATTGTTCGCAATCCAGTTCGCGAACTGAGGAACGAATTCCGCAGGATTCGATACATCCATGCGCGAAAGTTCGTGCCCAGCTGAAACGAAGAGAATCCGCGTAACGCCTTGGCGTACGTTTCCTGCACCAGATCTTCCGCCTCGGCGGTGTCCTGGGTCAGCCAACGCGCAAAGTTATAGAGCTGATCGAACAGAGGCATCGCCAGATCTTCGAATGTTTCGGCGGACGCGCGCTGTTCGGGCACCTTCATAGGTAAACGGAAGTCAGGCTAGTTTATTCCATCGCCGAGAAATAATTTGCCCCGAAAATCTCGGCGAACTCAGCGTTTAAAAGCTTTCCCGTAACCCAAATCCGGGGCAAAAGCCTTTCACCGCAGAGTTCGCTGAGATTTCGCAGAGAACGCCGAGGAAAACAAAAAAGAAGCTCAAGGTTTGCCCCCGCGAACTCGGCACAATCTCGGCGAACTCAGCGTTTAAAAGCTTTCCCGTAACCCAAATCCGGGGCAAAAGCCTTTCACCGCAGAGTTCGCTGAGATTTCGCAGAGAACGCCGAGAAAAACAAAAAAGAAGCTCAAGGTTTGCCCCCGCGAACTCGGCACAATCTCGGCGAACTCAGCGTTTAAAAGCTTTCCCGTGACCCAAATCCGCGGCAAAAGCCTTTCACCGCAGAGTTCGCAGAGAACGCCGAGAAAAGCAATAGAAAGAAGCACAAGATTTCCTCGTAGTGGAATAAATCGCGACTGTAACGGTTATCAGGATGCGACCGCGAAAACAACGACGCAGGCAACGCAAAGGAGGCATCATGAAAAACTTATTTCTCTGGCTCACGCATCCACCCACTGACGGTCCAAAGTCCACGGCAGTTTTGCGCCTGATGGCGGGCTCCGTGTTCTTTTGGGAGGGAATTCTGAAATTTGTCTATGCCAATCAGGGAATTGGCCGCTTCACCAAGCTTGGCATGCCGCTGCCGCACTTCACTGCAGACTTCGTGGCCTGTCTCGAAATTGTGGGAGGATTGCTCCTGCTTTCCGGTTTGCTGACGCGGCTAATTGCGATTCCCTTCATCGTGGAAATGGTCGTCGCCATCCTCTCCACAAAAATATCGATGTACCTGGGCACTTCGCCGCTGCCTCTTCCCGCCGTGGCGCCAAAAATTGGGATGTGGGCGGTGCTGCATGAAGTTCGTTCGGAATACGCGCAAATGCTTACCGTGATTTTTCTGCTGATCAACGGGCCGGGCAGATGGTCGCTGGATGCGTTGCTAGGGAGACATGAAGTGGAGAAGTCAGCTCAGCTCGCGGCGACGCTTCCGCGGAAGGCATCGGCGAAAGCGTCGGTGATGGTGTAGCGGACGACGTGCTCGTATTCCGGGCCAAGAAAGCGGCGCAGGCGGTCCGTGTTCATGATGTACTCGCCGGTCATGTAGGGAACGGCTTCGGGCGGGATGGCGGAAATCTTCTGCTTCCACAGAAATTTCAGCACCTGCTGCATCGCCCATCTGCCGGGCACGCGCAGCAGTTTTGCCTGCGCCATCTCGATGCAACGCGCGAAGGTTAAAGGCTCGCCGCGCCCGGCTACGTTGAGAATAGTAAGGCGCTGGGTCTCCGGTTCGCGCTGCAGAATGTGGCGGATCAGCCGCGCCATGTCGTCGACATGGATGAATTGAATCTTGTGGTCGAGATACTGCTGGCCACGCGGAAGCATGCAGGGCAGGCGCTTGCCTTCCTGGCGCATTCTTTCGGCGCGCGCGCTTTTCCCATTGGGCGTGCCGCGAAACGCGCCCATCAGATAATTTTCCACGCTGGCGCCGGAGAAGATGTGCGGACGCAGAATGTACGCGCTGCACCCGCGCAAAGAGTGCGAGCGGGTCTGCACGACTTCATCCGACTGTTTTTTGTGAATGGCGTAGGGCAGAGTGTGCGCTGCGAGCACAGAGTCTTCCGTGGCCGGCGCCGGCAGGTTCGGGCCATACGCCGACACGCTGCTGGGGAAGATGAACTGTTTGACGCCGTCATCGGTTTGCCGGTTGGTTTCGGTCACGGCTTCCATTACGCGCGCGGTCCCGGCAACATTGATTTGCCACATACGCTCCAGGTCAATCACGCCGGTGCGCACGGGATCAATCACGAACGCCAGGTGAATCATGGCGTAGGCGTGAGTGTCACGCAGCAATTCGAACAGAGCGCGGGTCGACGATTCCTGGCCCAGGTCCAGATTCTCGAAGCGCATCTCGGCCTCGGTCCGGGGCGGACTCACGTCTACCCCGATGACGGAGTAACTCCCCAGCAGCGGCAGGAGTCTGGATCCGAGATTGCCCGATATACCGGTTACGACGACGACTGGCTTTGCCATCAGTTGGGTTGTGCGGCTGGAGGTCGCGCCTGTGGCGGGGCCTGCGGCTGAGCGGGCGGTGCTGAGCCCGGACCGTTCCCTGGATTCTGCATGCGCGGTGGAGGCATCATCTGCCCCGGACCCCGCGGACCTCCCATTGGCGCATTCGACGCCGGCGGCCCAAAGTATGCCTCGTTGGTTTCGACGTGAAAGGAGTTGTTCAGATCTTCCATCAGCTTGCGCATGCGCTCGTTCTGCAGCTTACCTTTGATTTCGTTGGTCGCCTGATCGAGCGGGATCGCGCTCTTGCTAACCACTTTGAAAACGTAATGCCCGCCGGAATCGTTGATCACCGGCGAAACTTCGCCGGCTTTCACCTCAAACACTGCGGCCTGGGTGGGCGGCAGGCCGGAGCGGCGCACTGTCGGCATGCTGACGGTAGGAGCCTCGATCTTCATGCCAGCGGCTTCGTAGGCCTCCTTCTGCAGTTTGGCGAAGTCCTCGCCGGCAGCCGCTCGGGCGCGTAACTTGTCGGCCAGGTCGGTCATTGCAGTTCGGCCTTCCTCCATCTTGTCTTTCTGCTCAGCCTCTTTTGCCTTCTGCGCTTCGTCACTCAACTTTTCGTTCTTTTCCTCGTTCTTCACTTCGACTTCGTTTTGTTTGGTCAGGGGGACGAATAGCCGCTGCAGGCTGAATTGCTCAAAGTCCGCCGCGTGATCGTTGTAATACTTCTCGACTTCCGCCGGCGGAACTTTTCCCGCTTCCTCCTGAATGTTTTGCCGCAGTTCCTGGCTCAGAATCTGCATCTTCAGGACCTTCACGCGATCTTCAAATTGCGGAGTCTTGTCCAGGCCTTCTTTTTTTGCCTTGTTCGACAGCGCAATCCACTGGGGCAACAGGCCCGCCAGTTGTTTTTTCATCTGAGGCGTCACGTTGGGGGCAAGATGGCCGGCGAGCGTCTCAAACTCGGCCTTGGTGATGACCGTCTTGCAATCGGCCGGAGAAGTTTTCGCGGGTGCGGCCTTGGGTGCAGTTGCGGACTTCGCGCCGGTCGCCGAACTCGCTGCCGTCCCCTTGGCCAGAGTCGGCCTGGGCTTATCGGGGCAAACGCCGTCAATGGTGATCACGGCGGCGGTCGGCGGGATGGATGCGGAACTGTCCGCCGGCGTCGGGCCCGGTTGTGATGGCGCTGGGGCGCCCGGCATGGCTTGTCCCCCGGCCAGCGTTCCCAACAAAACACACATCAGCCATCGCTTACGCATAAAGCATTTCCTCCAGGATTGGTCCGTCAGAAAGTATGAAATTACTCAGCACCAAATCCTAGCACAAGCCGCCGGTTTTGCCTCTGTCGGCCGCCACAATGCGAGCGGAGCCTTCTGTGACGGAGAAACCTCTGAGCTCAGCAAGACCCTTGTCATTCTGAGCGAAGCGAAGAACCCATCCATTTGGCCGGAGAGTGCGTAGGTCCTTCGCGTTGCTCAGGATGACAAATTACAAATTCACAAGCTAACAAATGACAATTATGACTTGGTTCGCGATTACGAGTTCGAAGATGCGGTTTCGAACTGTTATGGATGATTTGCTTGGCGCTTTCCGTGCGCAACGGCGATAATTCCTGCATGTCGGGCAATCCCGCCATCCCTTCAAGCGAATTGATGCGCGCCGAAAAGCGCGCGGCCGCCGGGAGTTCCGTGCTGGCGGCGGTGGTGATTACCGGGCTGAAAGTAGTGGTCGGAGTCAGCACGGGCAGCCTCGGAATTCTTTCGGAAGCGGCGCATTCCGCGCTCGATCTGATTGCCTCGCTGCTTACTTTTTTCTCGGTCGGAGTCTCCGACAAGCCTGCCGACGCCGAGCATCAATATGGCCATGGCAAGGTAGAGAACTTTTCCGCTTTTGTGGAAACCGGGTTGCTGCTGCTCACCTGCGCGTGGATTATTTACGAGGCTGGGGAGCGCTTGTTTTTCCGCCGGATTGAAATCGAGCCATCGCTGGCTGCTTTTGCCGTGATGATCTTTTCCATGGGCATCGATTGGTGGCGCTCGCGCGTGCTGGGCCGTATCGCTAACAAATATGACAGCCAGGCGCTGGAAGCGGATGCCTTGCATTTTTCCACCGACATCTGGTCGGCGGGAGTGGTGGTGCTCGGGCTGATCTTAGTGATGCTCGGCCGCGCGTATCACGTGGAGTGGCTGCGCGATTCCGATCCGATCGCGGCGCTGTTTGTGGCTGGAGTCGTCGTTTCGGTGAGCTGGCGGCTGGCGCGACGCACTGTCGATGCCCTGCTCGACGCCGCGCCGCCAGGTGTGCGCTCCAAAATTTTCGATGCGGTGTTGCGCGTGGATGGCGTGCTCGAGGTCGACCGCATCCGTATCCGCCGAGCAGGGAACCGCTACTTCGCCGATCTTGCTGTGGGCCTGGCGCGGACTGTGACGTTTCAGCGCTCGGGACAGTTGGCCTCGGCCGTATCCGAGGCGGTGCGTCGAATCCTCCCCGACTCCGACGTGACCGTGCAGCCGCTTCCGCGCGCGCAACGGACGGAGAATATTTTCGACCGCATCCGCGCCGTCGCTACGAACAACAACCTCAACGTGCACGATATCAGCGTGCAGGAGATTTTTGGACAGCTGCACGTGGAACAACACATTGAACTCGACGAGCGCATGACTCTCAAGCAGGCGCACGACCAGGTGACCGAACTGGAAGCCGACATGCGCCGCGACGTTCCCGAAATTTCCGACATCCTTACGCACATTGAGAGCGAGCCGGCGACCATTGAAAAGCCCGAAGAAGTGGTCAGTGACGCGGAACTCGAGCATCGCCTGAAGGCTGTGGCCTCGCAGTTTCCCGAAGTGCTCGACGTGCACGACTTCATCATCAAGCGGGTGCGGGGACGCATGTATATCTCGTGCCATTGCACGCTGTCGGACAGTCTTCCGCTGGCGCGCGTGCACGATATTCAGACAGAACTGGAAATTCGCTTCAAGCAAGACGCACCGGAATTATTTCGCGTCCTGATTCATCCCGAGCCCAGCACGGACAACCGCCGATAGAATGTGACATCTGTCACAGACAGACAGGAGCAAATTGTTGATTGTTGATTTTTGATTGTTGATTGGAGATCACGGTGGACAACCAGGCAGAGGTGCTCAAGAATCGGACTAAGCAATTTGCTTTGCGCATCATTCGGGTTGTTCGATCCTTGCCGCCGGGTGCTGAGAGCCGAATTATTTCTCATCAGCTCTTGCGCTCGGGAATGTCAGTCGGAGCTAACTATCGGGCTGTCTGCCGGGCTCGGTCGCGCCCTGAGTTTCTGTCGAAACTTGCTATCGTGATTGAGGAAGCGGATGAATCCGCATTCTGGCTGGAGTTATTGGTAGACGGCGGGCTGGTTTCAGAGGCCAAGTTGAAGGACTTAAAGTCGGAAGCGAACCAGTTGGTGGCGATTTTCAATGCGTCCCGATCAACGGCTAAAAAGCACGTTCAATCAGCAATCAACAATCAGCAATCAAAAATTCCACAAAAGAGGGTATCGTGATCACCGCCAAGGCAATCTGGACTGACAACGAGCGCTACATCGGCGAGGCGAGCTCGCATCATGCGGTTGTGATGGATACGGCGACCGAGAAGACCGCGAGCACGCCGATGGAACTGGTGCTGATCGCTCTGTGTGGATGCACGGCGTCCGATGTAGTTGGGATTCTGCGCAAGAAGCGCGAGCCCTTCACCCGGCTGGAAGTTAGCGCCACGGGCGAGCGCGCTTCGGGATATCCCGCGGTTTATACGGAAATTAGTTTGATCTATCGCATCACCGGCAAAGTTTCTCGCAAGGCCGTGGAAGACGCGGTAAAGCTCTCGAAAGAAAAATATTGCTCGGTGTCGGCGATGCTGGAAAAAACCGCGAAGATAACGTCGAAAATCGAACTGGTGGAATAGGTGTTGCCATGCGCGTGCTGCTTTATACCCAATCCGGCTGCCTCTCGTGCGAACTGATGAAGATATTTCTGGAGGCCAAGGAGATCGCATTCGAAGAGCACAATATCGCCGCCGACCCGGAGGCTCGCCGCGCCATGATCGAGGAATACGACAGCACGGAGACCCCGACGCTGGTGATTTTTTCCGGCGAGACTCCGGACGTGATCGTGGGCTTCGATCCGGTGCGTCTTGACCAGTTCCTCGATCCCGCTCCATCCTCGGATTCGGTGAACGAATCCTGAACTCTGCTGCGTCCAACCGAAGCGCGCATCCTCTGCGCGGATATTTGTTTATTGGCGCTGCCGCGTTTCTGTGGGGAGTTTCGGCTGCGCTGGGGCGGGCCGTGTTCACCGGCAAATTGGCATTGAGTGGCCAGACGCTGCATCCCATCGACCCGCTCATTCTGTCGCAGACGCGGACCTCATTCTCGCTGCTCGTGCTGCTGCCGTTGCTGGTGGGGCGGCGCGGCTGGCAACGAATCAAGCTGCCGAAGCACGACCTGATTCAATGCCTGGTGCTGGGAATGCTCGGCGTGGCTGCGTCGAACTATTTTTATTACGTCGCAATTCAGCGAACCAGCGTCGCCATCGCGATCATCGTGCAATACACGGCGCCGGTATGGGTGCTGCTTTATGTGGTGGCGCGCGGACAGCAGAAAATTTCGCTGCAGAAAGTGGCCGCCGTGGGAGTGGCGCTCGCCGGGATCGCGCTGACCATTGGAATCATTGGCACGAAATCGGCGGCGCCTCTCCACCTCGATTCTTATGGGCTTTTCGCCGCGGTGCTGGCCTCGTTCTCGTTCGCGTTCTATAACGTTGGCGGACACCGCGTGCTGGCGCGGCACGACCGCTGGCGCGTGCTGGTGTGGACGCTGGCTTCGGCGGCGGTCTTCTGGCTATTCGTGAATCCGCCGTGGAAAGTTGTGGCCACGCACTACGCGCCCGAGCAGTGGGCGTTCCTGTTCGTTTTTTCCATGATCTCAGTGCTGGGGTCGTTCTCGCTCTACTTCCTCGGCCTGCAGTATCTGGAACCGACGCGCGCGATTATCGCCAGCTGCCTGGAGCCAGTTTTTTCGATCCTGTTGGCGGCGGCATTGTTGGGCGAAGGCGTGCGGCCGATTCAGACGGTCGGGATTGTGCTGGTGCTGTCGGCGATAGTGATCGTGCAATTGCCGGGTAGAGGCGGAGGGGAGCAGGAATCGGTTGTGGTGGACCCGATCGAATAAACCAGCTGGTTTTACCGCAACTGCTTTCCCTTGGCCGCGCCCTGCAATGACCAAGGTTGGCGGACTGCCTATCAGGGTTCTGAAGACCTCATTTCGTAAACTAAAACTCCCCCAGCGCCTAAAAGGCGGCACTCATTTTCTGGACTTGCGGCGCGGCTAAAGCCGCGCCCTTTCAGCTTGATCGAGGTCTGGGTTTTTCAGCAGGCTGCTAGGCTCTCGCGAACTCGATGGCCTTGTGCACGTGGCCGCGCGATTTTTTCAGGGCGGCGACGGCTCGCGAACGATTTACCCCCGCGGCCAGCATTACCACTGCGACTGGAGTTCGATTTCCGCTGGCTTTGAGCGCGGCACTGGCGGCGTCGTGACTGGCTCCGGTGGCCTGTTCCAGGATTCGAATCGCGCGCTGGACTAGCTTTTCGTTCTTCGTCCACACGTTGACCATGAGATTTCCATACACGTAACCCAGCCGCGTCATGGCTCCGGTGGAGATCATATTCAGAACCATTTTGTGGGCGGTGCCGGCCTTCATGCGCGACGATCCGGCGAGGACCTCGGCGCCGACCTCAGTGACGATGGCGAAATCGGCGGCGCGTTCCAGCGGCGAGTTGCGGTTGCAGGTGAGCGCGATGGTGTGGGCGCCGCGGCGGCGGGCGTATTCGACGGCGGCGATGGTGAACGGAGTGCGTCCGCTGCTGGCGATGCCGAGAACAATGTCGCGCTTGCCGGGCTTGCGCTTTTTCATTTCCGCGATGGCGAGCGCGGTGTCGTCTTCGCTGGCTTCGGTGGAAGCCGCGAGAGCCCTGGGGCCTCCAGCCATGATGAACTGCACGGCGCGGGGATCGGTGTTGAAGGTCGGCGGAATTTCGGAAGCGTCGAGGGCGCCGATGCGGCCGCTGGTTCCGGCTCCGACGTAGATGAGGCGTCCGCCCTGGCGCAATCCGGCGACAACCACGTCGATGGCGCGGGCAATTTGCGGCAGCGCGCGGCCCACCGCGACGGCCACGGTCGAGTCTTCGTGGTTCATCAGGCGCACGATTTCGAGCGACGACATGCGATCGAGATCGACGGCGCCGGGAAGAATCTGTTCGGTGGAAAGCTGGCGAAGGTCGGAGTTGTCTTCGTTGGGGTCGTTCTTGTTATGGTTTTTCTGGCGGATTGGCGTCAAGTCGTCGGCCTTTCGGAAGTAAAGAGCATTTCATTCTATTACTACGGCGTAATTACTTCGCCGTAGAGACGTTGCTTGCAACGTCTGGCTTGCGGCGTCGGCGCTCCGGCCAAGAGACGTTGCGAGCAATGTCTCTACGAATGCAGCGCTTCTGCGATCGCGTCGTGGAATTTGGGGCGGACTTGTTTGATTGCTTGATCCGTGCAATCGGGCCAGGTGCGGTTCGTTAATAGCGTGATCGAGAGTTGGCGGGACGGGTCGATCCAGAGGGACGTGCCGGTGTAGCCGAGGTGTCCGTAGGAGCCGGGCCCGAAATATTTTCCTGACTGCGACGGGGCGGAGGGAGTGTCCCAGCCGAGGGCGCGCGATGTGCCGTGTGGTTCCGATTCGCGGCGGGTGAAGAGCGCGACAGTTTCGGGGCGGAGGATGGGAACGCGGGCAGGAGTGCCCGCGCCACAGTGCAGCAGGGCGTGCGCAAAGCATGCTAAGTCTTCGGCGGTGGAAAACAGGCCCGCGTGTCCGGCGACTCCGCCGAGGACGTAGGCATTTTCGTCCTGAACTTCGCCCTGAATGATTTTGTGGCGAAAAGTGCGATCGTCGGCGGTGGGCGGAATCTTGGCGCGCGCATCTGCGGACGGATTGAAAGTCGTGTTGATCATTGCGAGCGGGCCGAAAATTTCGCGCTGGCAAAAAACGTCGAGAGATTCTCCCGCCAGGCGCTCCAGAGCCGTCGCCAGCAGGATGAATCCCAAGTCGCTGTATTCGGCGCGGCTGCCGGGGTCGGCCGTGAGTGGAGTCGTGAAGGCGGCTTGAAGCAAGTCGTCGCGGGTGTGGGCTCGCAGGAATAATTTCTCGTAGGCGGTCAGGCCGGACGAATGCGCCAGCAGCATGCGGAACGTCACGGAGGCGCGGCGCGGGTCGGATTTTTCGCCAAACTCGGGGATGATCCCAACGACGGGAGCCTCCAGTTCAAGCAGGCCGCGCTCGTAAAGGATCATCGCCATGCTGGTGGTGGCGACGGCTTTGGTTAGGGACGCCAGATCGAAGAGAGCGGCCGGGGTTGGCTGGGGAGACGTGGCGTCGAAGGTGAAATGGCCGAAGGCCTTGAGGGCCACCAATCGGCCCTGATGCGTGACCGCGACGGAGGCGGCAGGGAACGCGCGTTGGTCGATCGCGGTGCGGAGCACGGCAAATGCGGCCGCAAAAACGCGGTCCTGATCGTCCCAGGCGGGGAAGAGGGCGGAAACCTTGCTTAGGGCTGGAGGCTCGGCTGACAAATGGAAACCTGACGGTTTATAGCAGGAGTCGGCAGGCAGGGTAAAGCTGGGACTGGCCTTAAGTTTTCGTGCGACCGTGGTTTATTGCGGGTCGCGGATAACCCGGTGCGGGGTCCATGGCGTCTAAAACAATACCAAGATAAGGCACTTGGTGTCTTCCGACCGGGCGTATAATCGCTTCCAAGGAGTACCGTATGAAACTCAGATGGCTGGCAATCACTGTGGGATTGGCGGCGTTCAGCGTGGGGCCATGGACGTTCGCGCAAGTTTCCGATCAAGACAAAGATCAGCCGAAAACCGGGGACGTGCAGAATGCGCCCGCGCAGGCGCCTGCATCGCTGCCCACGGCCGACGACAGCCAGATCAAGCACGATGGCACCAAGACCGACGTGGATGCTGTTGGGAACCGCAATGTGGGCTGCGGGCGCGGTGTGGGCAACTGGTATACGGTGGAGGGGCAGGTCGCTCGCGGGCGCGTGTACGCGCAGCAGATCGAGTCGCAAATCAAGCTGGTCAACGATCCCGTGATCACGGAGTATGTGAACCGGATCGGACAGAACCTGGTGCGCAATTCCGATGCGCAGGTGCCATTCACGATTAAGGTTATTGACTCCGACGTGGTCAATGCCATGGCATTGCCGGGCGGATTTTTCTACGTCAACTCCGGCCTGATTCTTGCTGCCGACGAAGAGGCGGAAATGGCGGGCGTGATGGCGCATGAAATCGCGCACGTGGCCGCCTGCCACTATGGACGCGAAATGACGCGCGCCAACCTGCTGCAGATGGCGTCGATCCCGTTCATCTTTATGGGAGGCGGAATCGGCTACGCGGCTTACGAAGGAATGGGCCTGGGAATTCCGCTGGCCTTCCTGCACTTCTCGCGCGGGTTCGAGACTGAGGCGGACTATCTCGGGATCGAGTACATGTATCGCGCCGGATACGATCCGTCGGCGTTTGTGTCGTTCTTCGAAAAGATTCAGGCGATGGAGAAGAAGAAGCCGGGAAGTCTCTCGAAGGCCTTCGATACACATCCTCAGACTCCCGATCGCATCGAGAAGTCACAAGACGAGATTCGCAAGATTCTTCCTGCCAAGGCGCAGTATATTGTGACTACCTCGGAATTCGATGAGGTCAAGGCGCGGCTGGCGGCGATCGAGAACAAGCATAAAGTCATCGACGAAAAAGACGCCAACAAACCGAGCTTGCGGCGGACGGCGAATACGACCGACAAGTCAGGCGACACCAAGAGCGATGACGATCGCCCAACGCTGAAGCGGCGTGACGATTCGAACTGAGAGTTATGGAGAGACAGCCGCCTCGGCTGTCAGGTTTTCGTTAAAACCACCGGCGGCTGCGGCTGCCGGTTTTTATTTTGTGCGAAGTTTTGGAGACTAGAACAGGCGGCTCGCAATTTGGCGTAGAATCAGCATTCAGTGCGGTCACAAACGCCTGTGATTCCGATCACAGATTGAATTTGGGGACAAACATAGGCTCGACTCTGCTGGATTCAGAGCAGTTCGATAAGGCGGACAAATTCCATGCCAGACAACACCCTCACTATTACCGATAATCGCACGAATAAGTCATACACGGTCCCGGTCGACAACGGCACGATTCGGGCCATGGATTTGCGGCAGATCAAAACGGCGGCCGACGATTTCGGGCTCATGACTTACGATCCCGCATTCATGAACACGGCTTCGTGCCGGAGCGCTATCACCTATATCGATGGCGACAAAGGAATCCTGCGTTATCGCGGATATCCCATTGAGGTTCTGGCGGAGCGCTGCACATTTCTGGAAGTGGCGTATCTGCTGATGTTTGGCGAATTGCCCACCGAGAAAGAGTTGAACGCGTGGGTTCACAACATCACGCACCACACCATGCTGCACGAAACCACGAAGAAGTTCATGGAGGGTTTCCGCTATTCGTCGCATCCCATGGCGATGTTCGTGAGCACGATTGCGGCCTTGTCGAGCGTGTATCCAGACGCCAAGCACGTGCACGATCCGGCGAACCGGCTGCATCAGATTGCGCGCCTGATCGGGAAGGTGCCGTCGATCGCTGCCATGTCATACCGGCACAACGTGGGATTTCCGTACGTGTATCCCGACAACGATCTGAGCTATACCGAAAACTTCATGAACATGTTGTGGAAGATGGTCGAGCCGAAGTACGTGGCGAACCCGGCGATCGCGCGGGCGCTCGACATTCTGTTTATTCTGCATGCGGACCACGAGCAAAACTGCAGCACCAATGCGATGCGGTCGGTGAGCAGCTCGCAGGCAGATCCGTATTTGTCGGTAGCGTCGGCGGCGTCGGCGCTGGCGGGGCCGCTGCACGGCGGCGCCAACGAAGAAGTGCTGAAGATGCTCGACGAAATCGGTTCGAAAGATCACGTGCCGGCGTACATCAAGCGAGTTAAGGAAGGGCAGATCAAGCTGATGGGCTTTGGGCATCGCATCTACAAGAATTACGATCCGCGCGCGAAAATCATTCGCTGGAGCGCCGAGCAGGTATTCCAGGTTACCGGACGCAGTTCGAAGCTCGATATCGCGCTGGAACTGGAGCGGATTGCGCTGGAAGATGATTATTTCGTGAAGCGCAAACTGTATCCCAACGTCGATTTTTATTCTGGGATCATGTACCAGGCGATGGGATTCCGGCCGGAGATGTTTACCGTGCTGTTTGCGATTCCGCGGACCGCGGGATGGCTGGCACAGTGGCAGGAATTAATTACCGATCCGGAACAGAAGATCGCGCGGCCGCGGCAGATCTATACCGGGCCCGGGGAACGGGAATTCGTGCAGCTCGACAAGCGAGTTCCAGTGCCGATTCCGGCGGAATATCCTGCGGGCTAGCCCGACAGCGGAAATTCACAACTGCAAATAAAAATGCCCCGCTCTTCGGCGGGGCATTTAATTTGTTACGGAAGAAATTCTCGAAAGAAACGAACTGCGGTCAGAAGGAAAAGAGAAATCGCGGTGAACGCGTAATTCGAGCCGCGTCCGGCGCCGCACTAGATTACGCGATGTGCTTGGCCAGTTCCGCCAACTGTTCCCGATGACGCTCGGGCGATGTAATAACTTTCATGCCCTGCCAGTCGTAGGGGAATTCTTTGCCGCACTCCAGACAGGCAACATAGGTGCCGGTCAAAGCCGCGGCCGCGGGACGGCCCGCTTTCGGTCCGCGAATGGTTACGGGAAAGCTGTATCGCGAGTGTCTGCAGCCGAAGAACACATCCACTAATTTAGCGAACATGATCCACCTTCCACATCGAGCCTGGGAGCTCGAACCCCTGGGTTGAACTATACGCCCCCGCACGAAGGAAAACTCGGTGCGGGTCAATCAACATTTAATTAGATTCCCGAATTGACAAAACGGTTTCCGTTTTGTCGAGAAAAGGCTGCCTGCTCGTGGAATCCACTGAAATCCTTGCCATAGATATAGTTACGAGGGAAGGAAAAACGTTTCACACGCTCTGGGGACCGCGCTTTTTCTGCTGTTGGCACTTGGTCATGATGGCGGAGCGCAGGCGGCTGCGCAAATCGTCGGGGAGTTCGTAGAGCTGGGAGTCGCGGTAGATCTCGATGGTCTTCTTGGTTGTGTCGCAAACCACATAGCAGTTGTGGCACCAGGAAAGATGATTTTCGAGCTCGACCTTAGTTTTTTCATCGAGAACGCCGTCCAAATAATTGGTCAGCTCGGTAAGGAATTCAGCGCATTTCACTGGGTGCCATCTCCGCTCGGAACATCTCCGGTTTTAATTTCACTTTTGCCATTTTCTCGCCTCTGAAAATACCGTCCTAGCCGTTCGCGCAGCTGCAGGCGAGCCCGCAGGAGCCGCGACTTGACCGCAGGCACGCTTAACTCCAGAGCGGCTGCGGTTTCTTCGGTCGAAAGCCCTTCCACGTCCCGAAGCACGAACACCGTTCGAAAGCCCGGGGGAAGGCCTTGAATCGTCTTGCTTAAGATCTCGCGCAACTCAGCTTGCGTATATTGCTGCTCCGGATTCGGACTCCAGTCCGCGATTTCGCGGGGAAGGGAATCGTCTTCCGTTTTAATATCTTCGTCGAGCGAGACCGTGCGCTCCGGCTTGCGCCGGCGCAATTTCATCAGCGCTTCATTCACCGCAATCCGGACGAGCCAGGTATAAAACTTCGACTGCTCCTGGAACTGCGCCAAGTTGCCGTAGGCTTTCAGGAACGCTTCCTGCACCACATCTTCCGCATCTTCGCGGTTTTGCGTGATGTGTTGCGCGATCCGGAAAACATTGCGATCGTAGCGCCGCACCAATTCTTCGAAGGCCGAGTCGTCGCCGCGCTTGGCGGCCTGTACGAGCGTCAGCTCTTCGCTAACTGGTCCTGCTACTTTGTTTTGGATGGCTCCCATTCGCTTGGCGATGCAGTATTTTAGGTACGAGAAAAAAATCTGCGGCACGCGGAGCGTGGCGCAAACCACGAAATCGAAACTGTTATTCTACTTGGTAACCCGGCAGTTTGCCCAATGGCTTTCGGATAGGCGGCGGGAAAAGTTTGCGATAGAGTGCAAGAGGCCGGTTGTACCCCGAACGAACAGGTACCGAAGTACTCTGATGTGCTAGCACAAGTACCGTATAATCAGCGTTTAGGGCATTGGCCTTTGGTGCGGGCAGATTCGCGGAAAGACTTGAGTGTTGGATTGGTTCTCTGAGCATGGCGGACAGCAAGGAACTTCAACAAATCGTTGAGCGAGCGGTGGCGCAAGTTCTGAACAGTCAGCTTGCCACGTTGCAGGAGCAGTTGGTGGCTCGCGTTTTGGCGGAACTGCCCGCTTCGCCGGCCGCTGCGCCGGGGCATGGAAGTCCTACTCCGGGCAACCTGGTTCAGGCTGTTGGCAGCATTCACGCCGGCGCCACGCAAAAAGAAATTCTGCGGGCGTTGCTCGATGCCGGAAGTTTATACGGATCGCGCGTAGCCTTGTTCGTGGTGAAGGCTGGAGCGGCCAGTGGCTGGCAGGGCCGCGGTTTTGGCTCGGAAGACGCGATCAAAGATTTTGCGCTGGATATGTCGGCGGGACCGGCTGCGCATGCGTATCACAACCGGACGGCAGCGCCGGCGAACATTGCCGAAATGGATGTGCGCTTCGTGCAGCAGTTTGGCGGGCCGCACAACGAGCAGATTCTGGTATTGCCGCTGGTGCTGAAGGATAAAGTAGCCGCGTTGCTGTATGCCGATGGCGGCGCGGAGGGCATGCTGGACGGGGCATCCCTTGAAGTTCTGGTGCTGGCGACCAGCGCATGGCTGGAAGTAGTTTCACTGCGCAAGCAGGCGCAGAGGGACATGGGCGATGCGCCCGCCATGGAACGGCCTGCGGTGGCGCCGCCGGTGCAGGCGGTGAGTTCGTTCTCCGATCCGTTTGCGGCCCATACTCCGAAACATACGCCGGCCAAGCCGGTTGCAGAACCAGCCGCAGAAGTGGTTGAGGTTGCGCATGCAGCTTCGGCCGCGGCAGCATCGGCCCCAGCAACCGCTGCGGATCCATTTGCCGGCATGTCGCCCGACGACGCTGACACTCACCGCAAAGCACAGCGCTTTGCGCGCCTGCTGGTAGATGAAATCAAGCTCTACAACCAGGCGAAAGTGGCGGAGGGCCGCCGTAATAAAGATCTCTATGACCGGCTGAAAGAAGATATTGAGAAGAGCCGTTCGACGTTTCAAAAACGCTATGGCACTACCGCGGCGGCCAGTGGAGACTACTTTCAGAAGGAAGTTGTCCGCAGCCTGGCCGAAGACGACTATTCGGTTATGGGCGCGAACTTTCGCCATTAATGGTGGCAGAGATCTTTTGGTGAAATTCTCGCATCTCACGTTCTAATGAGCGCGCGTCCGCACGCGAAAAACTAAGGTGGTTCGATTGGGTCTCAAGTTGTGGTGGGTGCTCGGGATGGGCGGACTCCTGTGCATTACTCCTACGGTTGTCTTTTCGCAGGCTGCGCCTCCAGCAGCGTCCGACACTGCTACCAAAAAATCTGCGACGGCAGCATCCACACCGTCAAAAAAGAGCAAGGCTGCGACTAGCCACACTTCCGCCAAAAAACCCTCGACCGCGGCTTCACGGGCCGCTGCGGCTAGGAGACGACGGCGGCCGATGTCCCCGAGAGTGCGGCGCATTCACCAGGCATTCGTGGCGTCGGCCACGTTGCGTCCCATGGCGCAGCAGCTGATTTTGGAGCGGACACCTGCTGGATATGCGGGAGTGGAGGCCTTCGCGCGCGCCCATCCCAAGGAAGATGCGGGAGCGCTGGCGTGGCTAGTCGTGGGATACGCCCATGTCCTCGATCACGATTGCGGGAAGGCCATTGATCCGCTGAACCGCGCCAAGCCACTGTCCGGCGACCTGGAAGACTACGTCACATATTACTTGGGCGTTTGCTACCTGCAGACGGGGCATCAGGCCGAGGGCTTGGCGGCGCTGGCGAATTTTAGCTCCACGTATCCAGACTCGCTGCTGATTCGCGATGCTCACGTAAGCTACGCCAATGCGATGATGTCGGAAAAACGAGCATCGGAAGCGGCGGAATTGCTGGAGAAAGACCGCCTGCCAGCGCGGTCTGACATTGAGCTGGCTTTAGGCCGCGCTTACGCGAGCCTGGGGCAGATTGCGAAAGCGGCGGAGGCATTCGCCAACGTCTACTACAACATGCCGACTGCTGCGGAAGCAGATGCGGCTTATGCGGAGTTGAAGAAACTTCCGGCTCCACTCGCGACTCCGGTGCAACACAAAACGCGTGCGGATCTGCTGATGAAGGCGAAGCGGTATAACGATGCGGTTGACGAGTATCGCGATCTCGCCGTACACGCCAGTCCGGAGGCGCGTCCGGCGGCCGAACTTGCGCTGGCGGATGCCCTGCACCGTAGTGGAAGAAACCGTGAGGCTAAGACGGAGTTGAACAATCTGCCCGGCGCCACTGCTGACCAGGAAGCGCAGCGCCTCTACATTCTGGGCGAGGTTGCGTGGGCCTCAGACGATAACGGAACGTTTTATCGCACGGTGGAAGAATTGCGGCAAAGCGCGGCGACGAGCTCGTGGTTTGAACAGGCGTTGTTGTCGGCAGCCAATTTGCACCTGGTGCATCACGAGTACGACCTGGCGCTGGATTCGTTTCGCGAATTGCAGCAGCGATTTCCCACCGGGGCGCGCGCTTCGTATGCCCACTGGAAGACGGCCTGGCTCACGTTACGTTTCGGACGAAACGAAGACGCCAAGAAACTCTTTGACGAACAGATTGCCATCTATCCCGAGGGCAATGAGACTTCCGCGGCCTTGTATTGGCGGGCGCGTTTGGCCGAAGAAGAGAACCAGCCCGCGATGGCGCGAGCCTACTACCAGAAATTATCGGACCGTTACCGAAACTACTATTACGCCCAGCTGGGACGGGAGCGCTTGCAGAAACTTCCGGAGGCGAGCGATCCGCCGGGCGAGTATCCGCTGCTCGACCATATTCCGCCGCTGCAGCATGGCGACAAGGTGACCTTGTCGGAGCTTCCTGGGGACGATCTGCATTTGCAGAAAGCCAAGCTTCTGGGCAATGGCGGGCTGGTTGATTTTGCGGTGCAGGAGTTGCAGGCTGCGGCGACTGCGGATGGGGGAAATTGGGGGCCTGCGGAAACGGCGCAGCTGTTTATCGACACCGGACACTATGACCGGGCGATCGAAGTGATGAAGCGCTCGATCCCAAGTTATTTTGCGGTGGACATTCCGATTTTGCCGCGCGAGTACTGGGATGCGTTGTTTCCGCGGCCCTACTGGGCTGACTTGAAAAAATTCTCGCTGGCGAACGGACTAGATCCTTACCTGGTGGCGTCGCTGATCCGGCAGGAGTCGGAGTTTAATCCGCTGGCGGTTTCGCGGGCTAATGCGGTCGGGCTGATGCAGCTGCTGCCTAAAACCGGCAAGGTAGTAGCCCACGAGGAGTCGCTCAAACACTACAACGCCACCCAGCTTTTTAGCCCAGCGGTAAACCTGCAACTGGGGACGCGCTATTTCCGTAGCATGGTGGACAAGTTTGGCGGTTCATTCGAGCATGCCCTGGCCGCCTACAACGCGGGTTCCGACCGGGTGGAGGACTGGATGGGGCAAGGGCCCTACCGCGACTCGCCGGAATTTGTGGAGTCGATTCCGTTCACCGAGACGCGCGAGTACGTGCAGGCGATTGTGCGCAATACCGCCGTCTATAAACAACTGTATGGTGCGCCGTAGGCCTGCTTTGCCCGGGGCCCGGAAGTTCCCGAGGGTGAACTCTCGCGCTTTACTTCAGCGACGTTTTCGCGGCTGCCTCCCTGGCTTGAAGATGAATGGCCTGCATATCGCCACTGCGGGCTTCCTGGGCGGTCTGCGCCGGGTTTTCCATGGATTCCTGCAGTAACGCTTTGGCGCCACTGCTGACCTGGACAGTGTCGGTAGGCCGGGGATGGGGCGCGGCGGTCCCGGTCTGTTGCACTGGTGGCTCTGTGGTGACAACGGGCGTGGGGGGCAAGCTGGAAATGGAACTGATCATGGTGTAAGTCTCCTGCTTTCCCTATCGACCGGCAGACGGTTTGCTTGAACCCCCTCGAAACAGCCCCGCTTTACCGCGTTACTCCTATTACTTTTGAGCCAGTTGTATGGCACCGTTGTGCCTTGCCCGGTCTCAGCCCGGTTGGTATTGTGCCGATAGAGAAGTTAGTTCCTCCCTGACGATCGAAAGTTGAGCCGGATTGGGGGTATTTATGCGGATGATGCATTTGTGCTATGCGGCGATAGGCTTTGCGGTGGCCCGCTGGATATTCAAGCGGCAAGCATTGGCAGTCGTAGACCCAGTTACACGGTTTCGGTCGCAGGGCCTGCTGTAGAACGGTTTTGAGTTCTGGGCGTGCGTTCCCGTTGCGCTTCCATTTCGTCAGCGCACGCTCATAACTTCCATCCCAGAAGTACTGTTACCAAGGTTTGCCCGAATCGTCCCTGTTTCTTCGATCTCTCCATACAATTAAGTCAGGAATAGGCCTGTCGATTTGTTCGGGAAATGGCCGTTCTTCGTTCCTTGGCTTTTATGCGGCGGATTTCGAAATTGCGGATGGTTGTGTTGCCCATGCTAGTGCTGGCAACGTTGTTGCCACCGGCGCTTCGGGCGCAGGATGATCCAAACGAAACTTCTCTAGGCGACCTGGCTCGTACCCTGCGCAAGAAAAATCCACCCGTTCACGACGTCATCGACGACGACAATCTGACACAAGTAATGCAGCAGGCTGAGGGCCGCCACGCTCCCGGTTCAGCGCTGCAGTTTTTGATGGCCGGCGAGGATAAGGGCTTCCGGGTCGCTGGGCCGGATGTGTCGTGCAGCCTGGCTTTCAATGTGAATGCCAAGTCGCTGCTGACGAGCGCCTACGCCCAGATGGAATTGCCGCCGGGCGAGGTGACCAAGCTTGAGGGGCCGGCGACCATTGAGGGCGATACGCTCATCGTTCCCATATACAACCGGACCGACTGGCACGTCAGCGAGGTCGCCGTGGCGCTGACGGTGGTGAAGAAAGCTGACGGTGTGGGGATTCAGGCGCCGGAATTGGAAGTTCGCCCGGAGAAGAAGTCCGATGTGACGGTCATCTACCGCATGCGAGCGGCGGCGGCGCCCTCGACAACCACGGCTTTCAGTACTCGGCTCAATGTGGAAATTCAGCCGGGTGAAGAGTGGCACTGGGCGATCGTGCAGGCGCGAGGATATCCTCCGCAGGGTTATTCGGGAAGCTTGCCGCAGACCGCGGCTCAAACCGTTGCGGTACCGTCATCGTTGTCGCAACCTTTATTGCCGGAGCCCCTATCTGCGCAACCTGTCGAGACTGCAGCGCCGCTCACGGTTCAGCCCTTGCCGGCTTCGCTGCCGCAGAACGCACAGTAGTCGAATTCACTTCGAATTTTGTGTCGCACTCGCCCGATAGTTATCGAGAGCGCGCGTGCTAGACTAAGCTCAAATCCTGCAACCGAGGCCGGCCATGAAATTTGGTGTCATCATTTTTCCCGGGTCGAACTGCGATCACGATGCTTTCTGGACGATTCAGCACGTCGCCAAGCAACCGGTGACGTTCCTGTGGCATGAATCGCATGACCTGGAAAACTGCGATGCCATTATCGTGCCGGGAGGATTCGCTTTCGGAGATTACCTGCGGACCGGGGCAATCGCGAAGTTTTCGCCGGTCATGGAATCGGTGAAAACGTTCGCCGAGCGCGGTGGCCTGGTGCTGGGAATCTGCAACGGCTTCCAGATTCTTTGCGAGTCCGGCTTGCTGCCCGGCGCACTGATGCGAAACGTTGGCCTTAAATATGTCTGCAAGCCGGTACAGGTTCGTGTGGACAATGTGGAGACTCCGTTCACCAATGCCTGCGCGAAGGGCGAAGTGTTGACCATCCCGATCGGCCACATGGAAGGGAACTATTTCTGCGATGCGGCGACTCTGGAAGAGTTGCAGCGTGAGAATCGCATCGTCTTCCGCTACTGCTCGCCCACGGGCGAAATTACAGCTTCGTCCAATCCCAACGGGTCGCTCGACAACATTGCGGGAATCTGCAGCCCCGGCGGTAACGTCGTGGGAATGATGCCGCATCCGGAACGTTCCGCCGAGCCGGAGCTGGGTGGCACCGACGGAATGAAAGTATTCCAGTCGCTGGTTGGCTCCATGGCGAACCGCTAAATTCCTGCCGCAGAATTTTCTTGGTTATTAACAGGCACTCGGTATATTGTCTGTGCGTCTTCCCCAGAAGTCGGGCCCAAAGCCCAAATTGTATTTGCACACACGCGGGGAGGCGTGTCTCCAATGACACCGAAGCAGATCCTGGATTCTTTTTCAGAAACATTAATGCGGGATGAGCGGATTCTCAGCGCGCAGGAACGGGCGCTGGTTTGCTCCATTGTGCAACATGCCAAGATGGCAAGCGGCGAAAACCCGGAGATACGGGAAGCGGTGAGAGCCGTAATTGCGTCGGCGGTTGGCGAGACCGTCGGGCAACGGGCCTTCGCCGTGCTCGGCAGCAGCATTGTGGAGCGATTGCTGGCGGATAGCGCCACTGATTCGGCGGGCTCGGGGACTCCAGATATTTTCGCGGCGTCGCAAAATCTGCGAGAACCTCAGCCACCCTCGCCGAAAGGACCGCCGATGCCAACTCCGGGCGAACCGCAACCGCCATCGCCGGGAGTGAAGGTTCCGCAGAAGGCTCCGCAACCTCCTTCGCGCACGCCGGGAGAGCCACAGCCGCCGTCGCCCGTGCACGTACCTCACAAGCCCCAACCGATGCACACACCCGGAGAGCCGCAGCCGCCATCGCCGCACCTGGTTCGCACCACGACGGCGTCGGAGACCAGTGCTGCCGTGGCTACGCGGCCGCCAGCATTGCCGGCGAAGTGTGTGGTGCTCGACGAGTTTCTAGCACCGCAAGAACAGGAAGAACTCACGCGCTTCACTATCGAACATGAAGGTGACTTCAGTGCGAGTGAAGTGGTATCTCCCCGGGCGGATGCCGGCATTGTTGACTATGAGCATCGGCGCTCGCGGGTGCTGACGGAACTGGGGCATCACCAGGATCGGATGCTGGCGCGGATCAAGGCAGTGTTGCCGCAAGTGCTGGAGACGCTCTGCATGGAGGAATTTTCCATCGCCGACGTGGAGGCGCAGGTCACCGCCAGCAATGACGGAGACTACTTCCACTTCCACAGCGACAACGGAAGCGAGCGGGTGGCCTCGCGCCATCTGACGTTCGTTTATTTCTTCCATCGCGAGCCGCGGCAGTTCGAAGGCGGGGAACTGCGTATTCATGACGCGCGGCTGGAAGATGGAACGTATGTCAGCGAAGGCAGATACCAGACGATCATTCCGCGGCAGAACCAGATCGTGTTTTTCCCGTGCGAGTTGTTGCATGAGATCACTCCGGTGAATTGCGCGTCGCAGCTTTTCGCCGATAGCCGCTTTACGCTAAACGGATGGCTTCGTCGCTAAACAAATCGGCATGGCTTGATTGGATGGCAAGCCTGATGGGAGAGTCGACGGAAGGAGTGTCGCGGCAAACCTATGCCGCGACGCTTCCTCCGGATCGTTTTTATTGCTTGCTGGATGAACTGCCGCTGCATTTGGTGTCACGTGAAGCGCAGCGTCGATTGCGGCTGCAGGAAGTTCGGGAGCGGCCGCTGTATTTAAATCCCGACTGTATCTTTTGTGCGGATGGAGAAGTACCGGAAGAGCTCGGGTCACGAGCGGATCTGCTTTCTGGATTTGCTCTGCAGGGAACTGTGGCCTGGATACGAAGTCGAGCGTCTGGAAATTTGCTTCCATTCTGGCTGGGACCGGAATTGGCAGCGATTATTCCGAGTCTGTGTCCGAATGACGCTGTGCCCGCATCCGTGCCAGAGAAGTATCTGGGAGCATTGTTGGCGGCGGGCATTCTGCAGCGCGATGAGCATGCGGCGCGTGATTCTCAATTAGATGAAAAGTTTAAAAATGCAGCGCTAAGTTTTCGCGAGAAAGGCTACGCGCCGCTCGGGAATTTAATCCACCCATTTCATATCGCGGCCTTGCGGCGTTATTATCGCTACCTTATTCGCACCGGGGCCATTCGGCTGGGCGACGGGCAAAGCCCGCGGCGCTATGTTGCTTATAACGAGCCGGTAGCGCGGTTCTTTCACAACGACATTGCGGCCGCGTTGAGCGCGGTTGCGGGAGCACCGCTTAAGCCGTCGTATGTTTATCTCGCTTCGTACTTGAGTGGAGCGGAACTCAAGAAACATACCGATCGCGAGCAGTGCGAATTCAGCGTTACGCTCTGTTTGGATTTTTCTCCCGAGCCCGCCCTCGCAACTCCATGGCCGATTCGACTGGATACAGCCAGCGGTAGAGTGACGATCTACCAGGCGCTGGGAGATGCCGTGGCTTACCGCGGAACTCGCTTGCCGCATTACCGGCATCGGCTGGGCGAGGGGCAGACCTCTACGTCGATCTTCTTTCATTATGTGGCGAGCGATTTCGCGGGGTCGTTGGACTAACGCAGAGTTCGCGGTTGCCGTGCGCTAGTGCAGGCCGGAAATCAAATATAAAACCGAGAGCGTCTGACTGTAGCTGTAGGCAAAGCGTGTGCCTTGGCGATTGACAACGACTGGGGCCAGCAACACAACTCCGGCGGAAACTGCGGGCCGCAGTTCCTGTACGAGGCTTTGCTTCCCGTTGTCGATCTTGACTTTGTAGATGCGGCTGGGAAGTTCGCCCAGGTGATATCCGAAGAGCAGGGCGCCATCGCGCGACCACTGTACGGGCAGAAATCCCGCTTCCAGAGCCGGGAGTGAACGGGGCTGGCCATCACCAATGGGGTAGATTGCAACTTTAGAGTCGGTTCCCACTCCAACCACGTAACGGCTGTCGGGCGACGACGGACCACAGACAGTTCCCTCCGGTGTGACCGGCTTGGGTGTTCCGCCAACCAGGTCCAACACGTAGCAGCGGATCGCATGGCCCTGCTCGTTCGCATTGGCGATGAGGCTTTGTCCATCTTCGAGAAAGCGGGCCCATCCGCTTTGAATGTGCTCCAACCCGCGAACCTCGACGGATCGAGGTTGGCCGGCGCCAATGGGGAGCAAGGTTACTCGCGGAGGGGGAGTGGTGGAGACGGAGATCGCCCACTTGCCATCCGGCGAAAGTCCCCCGGCACTGCCTTCTCCGAGACGAACGGGAAGCGTTCCGTCCACTTTGCGCAACGCGACGGCATAGCCTGGGCCCGCAGCCTCGCTGGCATCCTCAAACAGAACGAACGAGCCGTCGGGCGAAATGCCTTTGGCAACATTCCAGTCATGCCAGGAAAGCTCGACATCCTGCGTGCTTCCGAGAGTGCTGAATCCCAGGGCCAGACGCTTGGAATTCAACGCGACTAATACTGTGCCGTCAGGCGCTATGTCCTGCAATGAGATTCCCATGGGCAGGTCGAGCACGGTTCGCAGCTTCCCGGACGGAGTGACCGCCATCAAATTCAAATTCGTGCCCTTTTCGGCGGCGGTAAACCAGATTTCTTTTCCCTTGGGGTGCCAGACCAGTCCTTGCACGGACTCGTAATCTGAAGTGAGACCACGAACATGTCCATGGAGATCGCTGACGCAGACTTTGCCGCGGTTGTCCCAGAGCGAGGGATGATCGGTGAAGGCGATGTCGTCGCCTGGCGGAGAGAAACGAATGTCGCTGATCCATCCGTTGCTCTGGAAGAGCACTTTACCAATGGGATATTCGAGACGGCTGTGGCCATCGACATAGTTCACGACCGCGAGATTGCCTCGAGCGTCCCAGTCCGCCCAGCGAACATCAGCCATCAGCTCTTTGGGGGATCCGCCCGCCAACGGCGTGCTGGCGAGCATTCCGCCAACGGTTTCAAGTTGCCCGTTGTGGCTGCCGTGAAGCACGACCGCGAGCTCGTTGCTGCGGGAGATGGCTAACAGATTGGCGTCGGTGAGATTCAGGGGCTGCGTGAGAAGGGAGTTTCCCACGGTCGAGAACAGTTGCACTGGCTTGTCGTTCCAGGCTGCACCGTAAATAATTGAAGCGCCGTCGGGTGCGAAGCGGGCGGAATACACGGTGCCCGCTTCAAACGTTAAGCGCCGGTACGACGGAGGCGCGGCGGGGATTCGCAGTTCGGTGATAGCCAGCAGGGCAACCGCCGTCAGCAGTACGACAAGGGCCCACGGAAGGACGCGCGCGGAACTCACTTTCCTGGCGGGACGAGCAATCCTCGCGGGGGTTGATGCCGCCAGAGTCTGCAGCGCGAAGACCAGATCCTTGGCCGATTGGAACCGGTTCTCTGGATCTTTCTCCAGGCAATGCCGGATGATGTCCTCGTATCCCGGCAGGGTTGCAGCTTTATCCAGGTTGGCGATGGGCGGCTCTTCGCGCAGCACCGCGGTCATGGTGTCGACGTCAGTTTCGCCGCGAAACGCGCGCGAACCGGACATCATCTCGTAGAGGATCGCCCCGAAACTAAAAATGTCGCTGCGGGGATCGACCGCTTTCCCGCGCAATTGCTCGGGAGACATGTAGGCGACGGTGCCAATCATGGAGCCATGCTTGCTCACCGTGGTCATGCTTTCGATGGGGTGATCGACGTCAGCTGGAGCCTGAAGCTTGGCTACGCCGAAATCCAGAATCTTGACGCGCCCGTCTTTGGTTAGGAAAAGATTTTCCGGCTTAAGGTCGCGATGAACAATGAGGCGCTCGTGGGCTGCGGTAAGTCCTTGGGCAATTTGGAGGGCATAGTTGGCTGCCTCGGCGACAGGGAGCGGTCCTTCGGCCAGGCGCTGGCGAAGGTTCTTGCCCTCGAGTAATTCCGAGACGATGTAGGGAGCAGCGCCCTCGAAACCGACGTCGTAGATGGCGAGAATATTCGGGTGATTGAGTGCGGCGGCGGCGCGAGCCTCTTGTTCGAAGCGCCGCAGGTGATCGGGGTTGTCGATGGAAGCTGGCCGGATCAGCTTAATTGCGACATCGCGCCCTAGCCTTTCGTCGCGCGCGCGAAAGACTTCCCCCATACCGCCCGAACCAATTTTTTCGAGGACCCGGTAATGCCCCAGGAGCTGGCCAGCCATAGATGATAGGACGAGTGCGCGCCAGGCAAATGATGTTAGGTGCGATACCGCACGCAGTCAAGCGAGCTGTTTGATGCTCGTACCCAACTATTACATTTTCGCACCGGCACTGCCGGAAACGAAAGCGCCCCGGGCTCGCCAGGGCGCTTCGTGTTGAGCAGCCCTCCCCCGAAGACTGCCCACCAGCACGTTACTTTCGCAAGCACCAGGTTGGATATGGCCCCTGAGAGCTAAGGTGCTTACCGTAGCGCTTTAGAGGTGTAAGGGGTTTCGAGGTCCGTGCTATAATTCGTGTTCGCCTGCATACAAATCGAGGCAATCTTGTGATCTCCTTAGAAGGCGAATCCTGCGCACCCAGCGTTCTTTAAAGACCGATCTTAGATACGAGGGCTAACCATGTCTGGCCATTCAAAATGGGCCACAATCAAGCACAAAAAGGGCGCGCTCGATGCCAAGCGCGGCAAGATTTTTACGCGTCTTATCAAGGAAATCAGCATTGCCGCAAAGAACGGCGGCGGCGATCCTGACACCAATCCACGACTGCGCGGCGCCATTGTTGCGGCCAAGGCGGAGAACATGCCGGCCGACAACATTAAGCGGGCCATCCAGCGCGGCACCGGTGAATTGCCCGGCGCCACTTACGAGGAGTTTTCCCTGGAAGGCTACGGGCCGGGCGGTGTCGCAGTCTTGCTCGACATCAATACCGACAATCGCAATCGCACGGTCAGCGAAATCCGCCACGTCTTCGGCAAGAACGGCGGCAACATGGCGGACGCCGGGGCGGTCTCGTGGATGTTCCACAAGAAGGGCGACATCCTGATCGCTAAGGCTGCTGCCAAAGAAGACGACTTAATGAACATCGTGCTCGAATCTGGAGGAGAAGATTTGAACGACGATGGCGACAACTGGGAAATCCTGACCGAGACTTCCGCTTACGAAGCGGTGCTCGAAGCGGTGAAGAAAGCCGGCATAGCACCGATCTCGGCCAGCGTTGCCATGATTCCGCAGAATTACATCAAGCTGGAAGGTGCCGCGGCCAATACGATGATCCGCCTCATGGAGGCGCTCGAAGAACACGACGATGTGCAGAACGTTCATTCGAACTTCGACATCGATCAGAAGTTGTTGGAAGAAGTCGCAGGATAGTTTTGGAAGGCAAGAAACTGAAAGAGCCGCCCTTGGTTCGGGCGGCTTTTGTTGTGCCTGATGATTCGCGGCGTTCGATTCGCGGCATTCGATTTAAGCGCAGAGGCATTCTGCGGACCGAAGTTTTCAACACGTTCGTGGAAAATGCTGTGGAAAAGGGCATCAACGGCGATGTAAGTGGTTCATCGAGAGATGGTTCAACACATTGCACTGAAGCGAGTGCTGGCACTTTCGTGGTAGAACTCGTCAGCGAAAGTAATTTCTGAAAATCAGACTCGACAAACTTCTAGTGGACCGAGGGCTGGCTGCTTCACGCGAGCGAGCGCAAGCTCTCATTCTTGCGGGCAAAGTGCTGGTCGACGATCAGAAGGTTGAGAAGGCGGGTGCGCAAGTTTCCGAAGACTGCGCGGTTCGCCTGCTCGGCGCAGATCTGAAGTATGTCAGCCGCGGCGGATTGAAGCTGGAGCGCGCCCTGGAACACTGGAAAATCTCAATCGCTGGAAAAACATGTCTCGACGTGGGCGCGTCGACTGGCGGATTCACCGATTGTCTTCTGCAGCACGGCGCCGCGAAAGTGATCGCGATCGACACCGGCTACGGTCAGATGGACTTCAAGCTTCGCCAGGATGCGCGCGTCTGGTTGCTGGAAAAACGCAATGCTCGCTATCTGACGCGGGAGGCCGTCAGTGCCACCGCCGATTTCATTGCGATGGACGTTTCCTTCATCTCGGCGACCCTGGTTCTTCCTGCGGTGCTTGCCGCGTCGTTTCCAGAATCGCCAGACCAACGCCGGGGACGACAACTGGTTGTGCTTGTCAAGCCGCAGTTCGAAGCTGGAAGGGAATACGTTGGCAAAGGCGGCATAGTGCGCGACGAAGCTGCGCAACTGCGAGCCGTCGAAAAGGTCAGAGATGGGGTGACTGGCTTAGGAGCGGCACAAACAGAGTCGATTGATTCACCTATCCTGGGAGCCGAAGGCAATCGCGAATTCCTGCTCTACGCTGTTTTTTAGCGCCGCTGTGCTGCGTATGCGCTGTGGATAAGCGGCGATGTTTCTGTACAATCTCCTTTTCCTTATGGTCAGCCCGCGAGCATCCGCCCAGAAAACCGCCGCGATCATTTCGCGGCCCAATCGTCCGAACGTCGCGCAGATTCTTCCAGGCCTGCTCGCGTGGCTTGCCGAGCACGGCTACAAGATCATCCTTGATGAGGAGACCTCGCAATATATCGATGGGCAGCCGATCGTGCCGCGCTCGGCGATGGCATCGCATCCGCTCGATCTGGTGGTGGTATTGGGCGGGGATGGAACGCTTTTGTCGGCCGCGAGAGTTACGGCCGCAGTGGATGTTCCGCTGTTGGGCGTGAACTTGGGATCGCTTGGCTTCTTGACTGAAGTGCCCCTGCAACAACTCTATCCGATGCTCGAAGCGATCGGCCAGGGCCGGGCAGCAGTGGAACATCGTTCGCTGATGGAAGTGGAATTGCTGCGGGGAGATGAGGTCCGCGGAAATTATCTGGTATTCAATGATGCGGTGGTGAATAAGACGGCGCTGGCGCGCCTCAACACCTATGACCTCTTTATCGACAAGGCCTTCGTCTCCAGCTATCGCGCCGACGGCATGATTGTGGCCACGCCGACGGGTTCTACCGCATATTCGCTGTCCGCTGGAGGGCCTGTGCTGATGCCGAGTGTGCAGGCCTTTGTGGTGACTCCGGTCGCGCCGCATTCGCTGACGCATCGCCCGCTGGTCGTGCCAGATTCAGTGGAAATCGAAATCCTGCTGCGCAGCGAGGAAGAAGTTGCTTACCTCAGCCTTGACGGGCAACCGGGCCTCGACCTGCGCGATGGCGATCGCGTACGCTGCCGCCGCTCTGAGCACCACGTAAAGTTGTTCCGCACCGGAACGGACTTCTTTCACGTGCTGCGGACCAAGATGAAGTGGGGAGAGCGGCAAACTTGAGTGTGGAGCGGCGTTCAGAGTTCAGCCCGCAGCAGGTCCGAAACTTTTTCTCGACGCCGAATTACTTTTACTGACTTGCCGGAGACCAGTACCTCCGCCGCGCGCGGACGGGTATTGTAGTTCGAGGCCAGGACCATTCCGTAAGCCCCGACATCCAGGATTGCCAGGAGATCGCCTTCGTCGGTCACCGGCAACTCGCGGTCGCGGGCGAAAAAGTCTCCGGTCTCGCAGACTGGACCCACTATATCGGTGACTTCGTGCTTTGCGGCCGGGGAACGCTCGGGCAGAATCACTGGAACGATCTCGTGATGGGCGCCATAGAGGGCAGGCCGGATCAGGTCGTTCATCGCCGCGTCGACTACCAGAAATCTTTTTCCGTCGTTAGTTTTTCGATAGATGACGGAAGTCAGCAAAACGCCCGCGGGACCTACGATTGAGCGCCCCGGCTCCAAAAGCAGGGTGACGTTCAAGCCTCGCAGCGGGGCTGCGAGAGTTCGAGCGTAAGCGGCGGCAGCAGCCAGAAAATCGTCCGCGCTGGCTTTCTCGTAGTCGATGCCGAGGCCGCCGCCTGCGTCGATGTAGTCGATGCGGTGTCCGTCTTGGCGCAGGTCGCCAACCAGGTCAGCTACACGCGACATAGCCTCACCGAAGGGCGCGACATCGGTGATCTGCGATCCAATATGAACGCTTACTCCGCGCACCTTGAGATAGCGCGCCCCCGAAGCCTTGGCGTAAAGCGTTCGCGCATCGAGAATGGGCACGCCGAATTTGTGCTTGCGCAATCCGGTAGAAATGTAAGGATGAGTTTCGGCCGAGACGTCGGGATTCACGCGCAGAGCCAAAGGCGCAACTCGGCGTGTCCGCGCGGCGCACTCGGCCAGCGCCCACAGTTCCGACTCGCTCTCCACGTTGAACAACATAATCCCGGCCTTCAAGGCTGCAGTCAATTCTTCGCGAGTCTTGCCCACGCCGGAAAACACGACTCGCCTCGCGGCCTTGCGGTCGGCCGAGAGCACGCGCTCCAGTTCACCGCCGGAAACCACGTCGAACCCGCATCGCTTGCGGGCTAACATGCGCAGAATCGTCAGATTGGAATTTGCTTTGACGGAGTAACAGATGGTATGGAGCACGTCGCGAAAGGCGGCATCGAACGCGTTGTAACGCTCGCGGATCGTCTCGGCCGAGTAGACGTAGAGAGGAGTGCCAAACTGCTGCGCCAGTTTCGGCAGGGCCACATCTTCACAGTACAGAACAGATAGCCCGGCGCGGCGAAAAACGCCGTGCCTGGTTTCGCGGTAGACGAACCGGGGAGGGCGTACCGCAGGCTTCTGGCTGCGCGAGGTCATTTTTTCTTTGAGGTGGCCTGGGAGCCGCCGCGCACGCGGATCGCGACTACCGTCTGGTCGTCGAAAGTTTCCACGCCAGCCGAGTGTTCAGCCGCCGCTTTAAAGAGCGAATCGACCACGCAGGTTGCCGACTTGCCCTCGCACTCGGCGATGATTTTTTCGACGCGGCCGCGTCCGAACAATTCGCCTTTGCGATTGCGGGCGTCGAGAATGCCGTCGCTGAAGAAAACGAACATGTCTCCGGGCTTCATGCGGAACTTGAATTCGTCGTAATCGGCTTCGTCAAACAGACCCAGCGGCAAGCCGGTTGCTTCCACGGCCTCGATGACTTGGTCTTTCGCGTGAACGTAAATCGGGCGAGGAAGGCCGGAGTTGGCGACGGCCAGGGTTCGGCTCTCGTCGTCCCAGACAGCGTAAATAATCGAGACGAACTGCGCTTCGATGCGGCGTTCGGCTAGCGAAAGATTGACCGCAGACAGCATTTCCGCCGGTCCCGGCTCAATGGGAGCGTGCGAGCGGATAATTCCGCTGACCAGCGCGGCATAAATGGCCGCAGGCGCTCCTTTGCCGCTGACGTCGCCGATCACGATGCCGAGGCGCGACATGGAGTACGGAATGAAGTCATACAAGTCGCCGCCGATGGCGCGCGCAGGAACAAACTTGGCCGCGACGTCCAGGTGCGCCAGCTTCGGATTCGTTTGCGGCAGCAGTCGTCCCTGCAATTCGCGGGCGAGGGCCAGATCGCGCTCCAGACGTCGCTCCTGGCGCTCGATTTCTTCGTACAGGCGCGCATTTTCAATTGCAATCGCAATTTGCGCCGCCAGCGTGGTCATGGTGCGCTGGTGTTCTTCGGTGAAGAATCCGCGGCGAGTGTGCTCAAGATCTAGGACGCCGATCACTTTTCCCTTATAGACCAGCGGTACCGCCAATTCCGATCGTGTCTCGGGATTGGCCTCCACGTAGCGCGGATCTTTAGTGACGTCGGAAACGAGTACGGCTTGCTGGGTCTCCGCAGCGGCGCCAACTAATCCGCGGCCCAGCGGGATCTCGTGCTTGAGATGAATGTTCTCGTTGAAGCGCAGAGAAAAACGGTGTTGCAACTTCTCACCAGTAGAATCGACGAGAAGGATGCTGAACATCTGGTAATCGATCAAACGGCGAATCAGTTCGGCGATGCGCCCCAGCAACTCGTCCAGATTCAAGATCGAAGTGAGTTCTTGCGCAATTTCGTTGAGCAGTAAAAGAATGCGCGCCTGCTTGGTGGTGCGCGTATAGAGCTGCGCATTTTCAATTCCCGCCGCCATGCGGGAGGCAACCAGGGTGAGCACGCGGACATGTTCTTCGTTGAAATAGCCCGGTTCGCGGGCTTCTAAATCAATCACGCCGATGACGCGGTTCTTGGTAATCAGCGGAATGGCGAGTTCGGAGCGCACGTTGGGCACGGCCTCGATGTAGCGCGGGTCTTTAGTGACGTCGTCGATCAGAACTGCTTGCCGCAATTGAGCGGCTTGCCCGGTGACGCCCTCGCCCACTTTAATCCGGCTTCGCTCAGCAAATTCCGGCGGATAGCCCACCTGGAAGCGGAAGCGCAGTTCCTGAGTTTTTTCATTGAGCAGAAGGATGGCGAAGATCTCGTAGTCGATTACTTTGCGAACCACCTCGGCGACCCGGCTCACGGTCGTATCCAGGTCGAGCGATGTGGCTAAGACGTCGGCAACGTCGAGCAGGAGCGACTCGACCGGCAGGCGATCCGGTTTGGAAACGACAGAACCCATCGCTGGATATGATAACAGCCACGTTCCCCAGTTCCTGATAGCGCAGAAGGGATGTGGCTGCTGCGGTTTGCAGCGCTGCGCTCGCGCGAAACTACTCTCTGGGCACAACGCAAATGTCGGAGAGGTTGCGATATTTCTCCGCGTAGTCGAGGCCGTAGCCGACGACGAATTCGTCGGGAATTTTGAAGCCGACGTAGTCGCCTTCCAAAGGCAGCTTGCGTCGCGAAGGCTTGTCGAGCAAGGCGGCGATCTTCAGCGTGCGCGGCTGGTGCGCCATCAGCAGCTTTTTCAGAACCGTGAGGGTGAGCCCGGTGTCGAGGATGTCTTCCACAACAATCACATTTTTGTCTTTCATCGACTGGTCGACGTCCTTGGTCAGCTTCACTTCACCGGTCGAGTCCCAACCGCTCTGGAGTTCCTGCGTGGGGCTGGGGCGGTTGCCGTAGCTGGCGACGCCGATGAAATCGAAAGTCGAGTCGAGATCGATGTGACGCGCGAGATCGGAGAGAAAGATGGCTGCGCCTTTCAGCACACCGACGAGGATGACCGATTGTCCGGCAAAATCTTTGGTGATCTGCGCGCCCAGTTCGGCCACCCGCTGGGCGATCTCCTCCCGCGAAATCAGCACCTTGAGTTCTGTCATGGCGGTCATATTAAACTAGAGAGGATGATTTGGGAAAAATTGACGAGCTCCGGCCAGAAGAGCATGGTTGATTGATGATTGTTGATTGATGATTACAATCAAGCCAAGAGTGACGAAATCTTTTCAATCAACATTCATCAATCAGAAATCATCAATATTTCTAAGAATGCAAATTTTGCAGGAGAGTACCGATGAACCTGAAAGACCTCAAGCTCACGTGGTTAGGACATGCAACGTTTCGCATTGAAACTCCGGCGGGAACGACTGTCATTATTGATCCCTGGGTCATGAATAATCCGATGTGCCCGGAAGCAGAAAAGAAAGTCAAGAAGGTCGACATCCTGCTGTGCACGCACGGGCACGGCGATCATATTGGCGACGCGGTGGAAATCTGCAAGCAACACAATCCGGCCGTAGTGGGAATCCCCGAACTGGTTGGTTGGCTGAAGAAGAAAGGCGCCAAGCAGACCGCCGAGATGAACAAAGGCGGAACTCAGACCGTGGGCGACATTAAGGTCACCATGGTGCATGCGGATCATTCCTGCGGCATTCAGGATGGCGACGAGATGGTTTACGGCGGCGAGGCCTGCGGTTATGTGGTCGAGTTTTCGAACCGCGTGAAGATTTATCATGCCGGCGACACCAATGTTTTTGGCGACATGGCGATCATTCGCGAGCTTTACGCACCGGAGATCGTGATGCTGCCGATCGGCGATCACTATACGATGGGCCCGCGCGAAGCGGCGTATGCGTGCAACCTGCTGAAACCGAAGACGGTCATTCCCATGCACTTTGGAACTTTTCCGGTGCTGACGGGGCGTCCGAGCGAATTGCAGAAACTGGTGCCCAATGTGGAGGTCATCGACATGAAACCTGGAACGACTCTCACTGGGTCAATCGGGACCGATCATTCCGCCAGAAGGAGAACTGCGTGACTCCGAGCAAGAAGCCAAGCCAGAAGCCAAACGAGAAAGAGAGCCGCTCCAGTTGGCGGCACTACAACTTCACCACTGCCGGGCCGGTCGATGACTATCTCTATTCCATGCTGCCCAAGCGCGACGTCGTTCTGGCGGAGATGGAAGATTACGCGACGGAGCATAACGTCCCGATCGTGGGCCCGGCAGTGGCGCGGGTTTTGCAGCAGTTGGCGATGACCATCAACGCCCGCACCGTCTTCGAACTCGGCTCCGCCATCGGGTATTCGACCATCTGGTGGGCGCAGGCGGTAGGCGACAACGGACGCGTGATCTATACCGACGGCGATTCAAAGAATGCGGAACGCGCGCGCGGATACTTTTCGCGCGCTGGAGTTTCGAATCGCATCACGCTGCACGTCGGCGACGCGCTGGAGTTTCTTTCGGAACAGAAGCGGGAATTCGACATCATTTTCAACGATGTTGACAAGGAAGACTACCCGCGCGTACTACGGCTGGTTGCGCCGCGCCTGCGCAAGGGCGGCTTGTTCATCACCGACAACGTGCTCTGGAGCGGACGCGTTGCCGAGAAGAATCCGAGCGATTCCAGGACGAAGGCGATTCTCGAATTCAATCGCACGCTCTACGACGCGCCCGAGTTCTATACCACGATTCTGCCGATTCGCGACGGGCTGGCGGTTGCGCTCAAGAAATAGCCACCGAACGCTCGAATCGAATGACAGGGCTTTTTCTGCGACGCGAGCCGTTGTGTGTCGCGCGCTATTTCGGTGGTTGAATCAGTTCCGTGTCAATCGTGATCGTGACCTCGTCTCCAACGGCGCCCGGCAGGGCGCTTACGCCGAAATCCTGGCGGTTAATTTTTGTCGTTGCGGAGGCGCCCATGCGCTGGCCTTTGCCCATCGGATCTTTGATTGGTTGGGTGGGCCCATCTACGTCGAGCACAACCTGTTTGGTCACGCCCTTGATGGTGAGGTCGCCGGTGATCTGCAGTTTGCCAGATCCTGCCGCTTGCGCCTGCTTGGAATGAAACGTGATGGTCGGAAATTTCTGCACGTCGAAAAAGCGGGGGCTGCGCAAATCGTTGTCGCGCATTTCCACGCGGGTGTCCACGGAATTGGCGTCGATGGTGGCTTCCAGAGAGAGCTTCGACGGGTCCGTCGGATCATACTGCGCTGAGCCCGAAACTTTAGTGAACGCGCCCCGCACCGTGGAGACTCCAAGATGGCGCACGGAAAACTGCGCCGCCGTGTGATTGGGATCGATCTGCCAGGTCGCGGTTTGGGCTGCGGCCGTCGCGGCCATGGCGAGCGCGGTGACAATGATGAAAATAAGACGAGACATATTTGCAGTTCTCCTCTGCGGGTAATTAGTCAGTAATGCTAAATGGATTTGACGGGAATGGCTAACAGATCGTCAACCAGGCCAACTTCTTTTTGCAGGAATGGCTCGGCATGGGTCACGCCGCCGAGCATTCCGTAGAAGCGCGCCATGGCCTCAACGCGAGCGCGAATTTCGTCATGGGCAGGGAACAGATCTTTGCCCGCATCCTGATCGCTGAATTGCGATTTGTAGGCCAGAATGGACGCAAACTTTCCTTCAAACTGTTCGCTGATGTCGACCACAAACGAGGGCCGAATGTCGTAATAAAGCGTAGCGTAGATAATCTTGAACGGGCGATGCGGCGCAAGCGAAGTAGCGCCGGCATCCTGCCGGCTGTCCTGAGGGCGTCCCGCCCTCAGATGGCTGGAACTCGGCGCGCTATCGAAAGGTTCGCTTCCTGACGGCTGCGATCCGAAAGCTTTCTGCGGATCCAGTTTTGCCAACCCCGCCAGAAAACAAGCCTCATAGCCAAGTACCGAAGCAGTGTAGTGATCGGGATGCCGCCCCTTCCAGTAGGGAAGGATGATGACGCGCGGGCGGGTCTCGCGAATCACGGCCGCGACTTTCAGGCGGTTCTCCCAGGTATTTTCGACGCGGCCGTCCGGAAGATCGAGCGCGTGACGCCAACTTACCCCGAGGATCTTGGCTGCGTCATCGGCTTCCCGGGAACGATCTTCCGCGGTGCCGCGCGTGCCCATTTCTCCCTGCGTGAGGTCGAGAATACCGGTGCGCTGCCCGCGCGCAGCCGCTTTCAGCAGAGTACCGCCGCAAGTTTGTTCCACGTCGTCGCGATGGGCGGCGATGGCAAGGATGTCGAGGGGTGAACTGGATGAGGCAGGCATCAGTCGAGGTTCCCTTGTTCCAGCACCACGTTCTCGCGGACGATGAGCCGATGCGCCGCCATTTCTTTTAGCGTGGGAAGCACGCGGTTTACGTGTTCGTCGGTGTCGACGAAAATTATGATCACCGGAAGCTTGCCTCCAGCCTCAACCAGATGCGATGTTTCCACGCGCTGCCGCCCGAGGAATCCCGCCACACAATGAATCGCAGTCGCCGCGTAAACATTCTCTTTGCGCAGGTAACCGAGAATCTCCATGTGCAGCGGGCGATGCCGCCACTGGTCCGCTTCATTCAGGTAGATGGTGACTTGAACCGCCATGGCTTCAGGCATTCTACTCGCGATCCTTCCAGTCTTGCCGCAGGATTCCGTACAACTCCGAATCGACAAAGCGATCCCACTTGCGCAGGTGCTCGCGCTGGCAGCCTTCGTGGCGCATGCCCAGCTTCCGCAGAACGCCGCCCGAAGCCGAATTGTGGCCGAAGTGCGAGGCGAAGATGCGATGAAGCCCGAGACGCTCGAATCCGTAGCGCAGCATTTCCCGGCCCGCTTCCGTTGCGTAGCCTTGCCCCCAATACGGAACGCCCAGCCAGTAGCCGAGTTCGGCGTGCTGATGCGGTTCGTCAACGCGCAGTCCCACGCCGCCAATCTGGCGTCCGTCCGCACGCAGCGTGATTGCCAGCCAGATTTTGTCGGGCTCCTGCGCCAGGGTAAGGAATGCTCTTGCGTCCTCTTCCGTGTAAGGATGCGGGATGCGCAACGTGGTGGCCGCTACTTCGCGGGCTCCGATAAGCGGGATCAACTCCGCGATGTCGGCCTCGCTGTAAGGTCGCAACTTCAACCGTGCGGTTTCGAGGGTGGGAAGCATAATCAGAGAGCGCGGGCCACGGCCATTCCTGCGAGTGCGCCGCCCAGGCAGAGCAAGTTGTTGCTGAGAATGTTGGTCAGCATCAGTCCCCATTGGCCTTGTTCGAAATAGGCCATGGTTTCGAAGGCGTAACTGGAAAAAGTGGTGAACGATCCGCAGAAGCCGACCACTACGAGCAGCCGCCAGCGCGGGTCCAGCAGAACGCGTTCGCTAGTCCAGATGATGAAGAAGCCCACAATGAAGCTGCCTACGATGTTGATGATTAGCGTTCCTGTGGGAAAGACCGGACCGAATTCGCGGGCCGCAAGCCGGCTGAGAAGGTAACGCAAGTTAGCGCCCACAATTGCGGCGACGGATATAGCGAGGAAATCCTTCACGATGAACTCCTACAAAACAGTCTGTCGATTCTGTAGGAGTTATCAGCCTGCCCTCTGCGAGGTAAGGCGGTTGTGGCGAACTCCATCGCCGTCTTTAATTTTTACCATAGAGGACACAGGGGAGCACAGAAAGAATCGAATCTGAAGGATTACGCCCGAAGAATGGAGACAGAGAGTGGAAAATCCCGAGGGCTCGCTTTCGCTCACTTCTTTCTCTCTACCAAAAACCTCGCCAGCTCTTTCAACGTCTCGGCCCGGTCGCCGAAACTCTCCAGTTCGGCGAAAGCGTCATTCACCAGCGCGTCTGCTTTTTGCTCAGACGCTTCAATGCCGAACAGGGCCGGATACGTGGCTTTCTCGGATGCAGTGTCTTTGCCAGCCGTCTTCCCTAACTGTTCGGAAGTCTGGGTCACGTCGAGGACATCGTCGACGATCTGGAAGGCCAAGCCAATCGCCAGTCCGAAAGCGCGCAACTTGGCGACCTGGCTATCTTTCGCCCCGGCGTATAATCCGCCGCTCACTAGGCTTGCCGTGATCAGCGCGGCCGTCTTGGAGCGGTGAATGTACTCCAGCATCTCTTTCGTCGGACGAGTGTGTTCGGCTTCGAGATCGACGACCTGGCCTCCGATCATGCCGTCGACCGTGCCCGTGCCTCGAGCGATCTCCTCAATGATGCGAACGCGAGCCTCCGCCGGACACTTCAGCCGAGAGAGCACTTCGTAGGCCTGCGTCTGCAAGGCATCTCCGGCAAGAATCGCGAGCGCTTCGCCAAATACTTTGTGGCAAGTGGGGCGCCCGCGGCGCAAGTCGTCGTTGTCGAGTGCAGGCAGATCGTCGTGGATCAGCGAATAAGTGTGCAGCATCTCTAGCGCCGCGCCCAGTTCTTCGATCTGCGACGGCATGGAGTCGGCGACCATGCGTCCAGCCTCGATGCAGAGCACCGGGCGCAGGCGCTTGCCCCCGGCAAATACGCTGTGGCGCATGGCCTTGTGGATGGAGACAGGATGCTGGGTCTCCAGCGGAATGAGCCGGTCGAGCGCGGCGTCGGTAAGCAGCCGCCCCTGTTCGAGAGTCTCAGTGAGCATGAAGCAGTGAGTATAACAAGGGTGTGGACGGGCTGATTAGTCGCGCCCCACTCCCTCGTTGTCATCCTGCGCGAAGCGAAGGATCTACGCACTTTTCAGCCGGTTGCACTCGTCCCTCGCTTTGCTCAGGATGACAAACGGTGTGTGGAACCAGCTGTAATTCTGACAATAAATAAAACAGGACGCCCGCAGGCGTCCTTATCTCGCAGAAAAAACGTCAGGCAGCTGCGCTGCGCGCCGTGCTTCGCAGAACCGAAGTCAGCAGGCTCGCAACGTCATCGGTGGGACACACGTCGCTGGCGCCGGCTTCCAAGGCCGCCATCCACATTTCTTCGTCAGGAATGCGGTGGGTGCAGACGATCGATAAGGAGGGAAAGTCGCGGTGCAGGTTCTCCACATCGGTCAGGCACCAGTACTCGATGTTGAGAACCACGGCCTCCGGATTGTTGCGGACAACGTCGTCCCGCAGTTCCTCGCGGGATTGGGTTAGGTGAACTGAGAAATGAGGGCGAAGTCCTCCGACCAGGGACCGTGCCACTCCAGGATCTTGCTCGAGAACAACCACACTCTGAGCCATACGTGCCCCGATCTTCAACCGTCGTCAACGGGGGAGACAGTCGATAGCTTGACTAGGGCTGCGGGGTGGCCTCGGATACCACAACTCCACAGACATCTTAAACGCTCGAGTCGCGATCGAAAATTCCACACTCACCGGCGTGCAGGAGACTTTTCGGCCAACGGCTCGAATGGTTCGGCTTGAAGCTTCCCATTCTTTTTCAACAGAATCTCAACTTTGCCCTCCGCCTGCTCCAGTTCCTTGCGGCAGGATGAGGACAGCTGCATCCCTTCTTCGAAGAGGGTAAGAGACTTCTCCAAAGGGACCTCTCCCTTTTCCAGTTCCTGAACAATTTTCTCCAGTCGCTGGAGGCACTCTTCAAACTTGGGCAACGGGGTTTCGCTCCGTCTACCTATTGTAATGCAACGAAATCGAAGAAGTGTCCAGTCTTTTTTAGTGGGAAGGACCAACAAAATGACGAGTGCGTCCCGGTAAGGGAATTGCGCTCCGTTTTAAGCTGAAGCCGTTGGCGCGTTCGTCCCCAGGGCCTCGAGCACGTCGACCGCGGAGCTGTAACGCCCGGACGGAGCGCTGATTTGCGCTCCTTGCACCATCTGGCGGGCGGCAGTCAGCATCTCCCGGGCAATGGCCACTCCCTCGGCCCGCGCCGCTTCCGGATTCTGGGCTCGCGCCATCCGCTCGAGAATCGCGTCGGGCACTGAAACTCGCAGCTCATTCTTCATAAATTCGGCGTTGCGGACGCTGACCAGCGGCCAAATGCCGGCGACGACCGGAATGCGGCAGTGCTCGATCCGCCTCAGGAAGTTCTCCAGCAGGCGCAGGTCAAACACAGGCTGGGTCACAGCGTATTCCGCCCCGGCCTGCACCTTGTACTCGAACCTGCGAATCTCCTCATCCATATCCGTCAGCCCGGGATTTGCCCCCACGCCGATCACGAAGCCGGTGCCAGTTCCGATCGGATTTCCGCCCAGGTCGAGGCCTCGATTCAGGTTGTGGACAATGTTGACCAGGCCGATGGCGTCCACATCAAAAACCGCGGTCGCATCGGGATAATTACCCATCTTCGGCGGATCGCCGGTGATGCAGATCAGGTTCTTGATGCCTACCGCGGAGGCACCCAGCAGATCGCTCTGGATGCAGAGCACATTGCGATCGCGGCAGGTGTAATGCAGAATCGGCTCGATGCCGACCTCGCGTTGAATGAGCAGCGAAAGCGCCTGGTTACTCATCCGCGCCGAGGCACGCGGGCTGTCGGGGATGTTGACTGCGTCTACGCCCACCGACTTCAGGAACCGCGCACCCTCGACTTCTTTGCGGACGTCGATCCCTTTGGGCGGAACGATCTCGACCATGGTCACGAACTCGCCGCGCGCCAGCTTGGCGCCGAGTTGCGAACGCTCCTGCAGCGGCACGGCAGGAGTAGCAAGGGGCACGGATGGACTCGCTCCGGCCGGCTTAGAAGCGGCCTTTCCTCGGGCCTCGCCCACGCGCAGAGCCGACTTCATCACCCGGATGTGCTCGGGAGTAGTTCCGCAACATCCGCCCACCAGTCGAACTCCGGCCGCTACGAACTTGCGGGCGTAGCTGGCCATGTACTCGGGCGAACACAGGTAGATATTTCTGCCGTCCACTGACCGGGGAATGCCCGCGTTGGGCTGAGCGGCGAGCGGCAGTGTTGTGGCCGCGCGCACCTTCTCCATCGCGTCGAGCATGGCGACCGGGCCGACGCTGCAGTTGCAGCCAATCACGTCGGCTCCCCATTCCGCCAGCTTGGGAACGAAAGTTTGAGGATCGGAGCCATCGAGGCAGTTGCCGTCTTCGTCGATCGTGACCTGGGCCACAAGCGGCAGGGAACTGCTTACGTCGCGCGCGGCGAGCATCGCCTGGCGAATTTCTTCTAAATATCCGAAAGTCTCAAGAATCAACAGATCGACGCCGCCCTCAACCAGCACTTCAATCTGTTCTCGAAACGCGTCGCGAGCTTCCTGAAACGAAGTTTTTCCCAGAGGTTCGATTCTGGTTCCCAGCGGGCCAACCGATCCCGCCACCCACACATCGAAGCTTTTGGCGGCCTCGCGGGCAATGCGCACGCCGGCCCGATTGATGTCGCCCACTTTGTCCGCCAGGCTATGCCGTCCCAGGCGAAACGAATTGCCGCCGAAAGTATTGGTTTCAATAATCTCGGCGCCCGCTTGCAGGTATTCGTGGTGAATCCCGCGAATCAAGTCCGGCTGCGAGAGATTCAGCTCGTCGTAGGAACGGTTAATAAAAATGCCCTTAGAATAGAGCAGCGTCCCCATGGCGCCGTCGCACAGCACCGGGGATTGCTTAATCCGGGCAAGAAAGTCAGATGCCATATGTTTTCTGAGGATACAGGATGAGAAGCAGTTCGCGCATCTGTATGGCTGGCCGCGCCGGCGCAGGTGACAGCAATAAATTTCCGGTCAGGCATCGAGTCCTAGCTGAGAGCGCGCTCAGAGGTCTGTTATAATCCACCATTTCGCCAACAAATCTTCCTTTTTCATGTCATTAGGAGCACCCCGTTTGAAGAGAATCGTCCTCGTTCTGGTGGTATTGCAGTTGGCCGCGCTGGGGCTTATTTCGTGCGGCGCCCGAACCAAATCGTCGTCCCCCAGCGGATATCTGAATCGGGTAGTCGCGTCGCAAGGAGTTGCCTCGGCCACTGCCCGTCCCGGCATGGTCTTGATCGACGCCTACTACAACGTTATACCGTCGATTGCGCCCATCGGCGCCGGAAACGCGCCCGGCTTGATGGCGATTTCTCCTGCCCGCAACATAATCGCCGCCTTCGACGCCAGCAGTAACAGCGTCTTCGCGGCCAATACGGCCAAGGAGGCCGACATCGGCAACGTTCGCCTTTCCGGGCCCACCTCCAGTATGGTGATTCCGACCTCCGCTTCCATCGGATATGCCGCGGTCCCGACGGCCACCCTTCAAGGGTTCACGTTTACCGGAGCGGTGCAGGTGATGAACTTCGCGGGCCAAGGACTCACGACCTCGATCGCCGTCCCGAATGCTCAAACAGTGGTCTCAAACCTAAACGGAACTCAACTGCTGGTGTTTAGTAACGATTCGAATTCAGTGACGCTGCTGCAGCCCGGGGCTGCCGTGCCTCCAGTCGATACCAGTTGCTTAACCAATCCTCCGAATGCGGTGTGCACCATCGTTCCGGGTTTTGACCGGCCGGTGTATGGCATCATCAACGGAAACACGGCTTACATTTTGAATTGCGGTCCTCAATGCGGCGGGGTGCAGGCCAGTGTGGCGATCTTCGATCTGCCTACGCTGACCATCACCCGCACGATCAAAGTCGACGCGGCCACATGGGCTGCTCTCAGCGGCTCAACTCTGTATGTCGCTGGGACCTCGCCCACCAATCACTCCTGCAGCGGACAGACAACGGCGGCCACCAGCTGCGGACGGCTTGATGTCGTCGACCTCGGCTCCGGCACGGTGACTGCACGGGCCGTCATCACCGATGGCTACCACTGGCGGATGGATCTGACCAATAACAACCAGATCTTCATCGGATCGTACAACTGCACCAACGTCGGCAATAGCAACAATCCCAGCGGAGAAGTTCGCGGCTGTTTGTCGATCTACAAGATTGCGGACGGTTCGGTGGTGGTTCCTCCGGTGAATGGCGATGTCGGTGGACTGCAGGGTTTCACCAGCCGCTACTACGAATACGTGGCGCAGAACGGAAAGCTCTGGGTTTATGACACCACCAGGGATATTCTGTATATCAATTTCGACCTGCTGCCGCAGGGGACGATCAACATCGTGGGCTACATCGGGGACGTGAAGGCGATCGATTTCTTCTAGCGGCTCCGAAAGTGCAGCTTGCCTGTTTAGCCTTTTACATAGGCGAGCTTCGCGGCCACTTTGCCATCGCGCACAGTAAAAATGTCGACGCCGCGCAGATGCCAGGGCTGGCCGTTGCGCATCTTGCGATAAACCCATAGCACCGTCGCCCGATTGCCACTGGCGATCACGTCCTCAGGCTCGAAGCGCGCGTCGGCATTGCGGGCGAACCATCCGCGCCAGAAGTCCACGACCGCCGCCTTGCCCGTGACGCGCCGCAGGGGACGATCAACATCGTGGGCCCATCGGGCGCGGGCGACGTGTCCTCGAATACCGTATCCTCGGTCAAGTAAGCCGCCAGCGCGTCAGCGTCGTGCCGGCTGAATGCCTCACTGAAGCGGTCAATGGCGGCGCGCGTCGCCTGCTCCTGGGACTGCATTTTCATCCTCCGGGACTTCGGACTTCTATCTTATGAAAACGGTTCCGATCAAGCGGAGAATTCGGATCTCAGCCCGTTGGCCATTACGACTCTAATCACTAAAGGGGCAATGAGCGCTCTCGCTGATAGCACTCAAAATACCGGATGCAAGGTCAAAACGTGTAGCCGCCTGATAACAACAGTTACCGCCGTCGGGGGCTTCGCGAAAGATTTGCGCGTTGCGACGAACACAGCGATTGCTCGCGCTAAGTCCCCTCGACACACGCGCCTCCCTTTGTGAGAAGATTTGCTTTGGAGCCAATCTGCGATGCATCGGCGTACCGACTTCTTAATATGCTGTGCTCTGCTTCCTTTTTGCGCCGCGTCGATCTTTTCGCAGACTGCGTCCCCTGACTCGGCGGTCACTACGTTCCGGGCGGAGACTCGTCTGGTCGTCTTGGATGTTGTGGTGACGAACGGAAATGGCGAACCGGCTCCCGGTCTTCACAGGGAAGACTTTCAAGTTACGGAAGACGGCAAACCGCAAAATATCTCAGTATTTGAAGAGCACAGGGGCGGAGCGGTCACCCTGGCCAAGCTTCCCCCAATGCCAGCCAACGTGTTCACGAACTATCCGCTCACCAAGATACCGGACGCGGTGAACGTGTTGCTTCTGGATTGGTTGAATACTCAACCGCAGGACCAGGCTTATGTGCGGGCACAAACCGTCAAGTACCTTAAGAGCATTACTCCCGGCGCGTCATTGGCAGTGTTTACTCTGGGGGCGCAGCTCCACATGGTTCAGGGATTTACGACTGATCCGGCAGTTCTGTTGGCGGCGCTGGATAGCAAGAAAGCGAAACCGGGCACAGAGTCCACGCGGTTGCTTCCCACCACCGTGCAAGCTGCCTCGGAGCGGGATGTGATCAACCTGATGAGGATGAATTTGGCGGCGCCCGCAGCGATTGAAGCTGTAACGCAGGAGATGGCGGGCACGGGCGCTTTTCACACTGACGAGCGCGTTAGACTCACGTTACAGGCACTGCAACAGCTGGCCCGCTTTCTCTCCGGCATTCCGGGCCGCAAGAATGTGATCTGGTTCTCGGGTTCTTTCCCGATCAGCATATTCTCCGGCACGGGTGTGCCGCGCGAGTACGCCGGGGATCTTCGGCACACCGCCGACTTGCTCACGCCGAGCAGGGTCGCCATCTACCCTGTTTCAGCAGAAGGTCTGACTGGAAATTTCACCTACGAAGCCGAAAACCAACCAACTCCCCGAGAGCAAGAGGAGAATCTCCGGGAAGAGAGCGTGAAGCACGCTGAAAAGCAGGTTGCCATGGAGGAACTGGCAAAGGACACCGGTGGCCAGGCGCTCTACAACGCCAATAGTCTGCGCGACGCCATGGCACATGCAATCAACAGCGGTTCTCACTTCTACGTAGTAGCTTACGCGCCGAGCAACCAAAAGATGGATGGGAAGTACCGGGCGATCCAGGTGAAGCTTCTGCGCGGTGAGTACAAGCTGGCTTACCGTCGCGGATATTATGCCGAGGAAACCACGAGCCATTCGGTCGTCGCTCCTGGCATGCCTGCCGACCCCCTCCTTCGGCTCATGGCTTTCGGTCTGCCTGACTCTACGCAAATTGTTTACAAAGTTCGCGTGCAGCCGTCGTACCCACAGCCGACAGCCGATGCTCCTCGCGCTGGCGGCAACGCGGCGATTAAGGCGCCTTTCACGCGGTACGTTGTGGAATACGCCATTTCGGCAGGGGATCTCGTGCTCAATCTATCCCACGATGGAATTCGTCATGGCGACCTCGATGCAATGCTGACCGCATATGATTTCGACGGCAAGCCTCTGAACTTTGTAGTCAGGAAGTTCGACATAGAACTGGAACCGAACGTGTATGAGGAAGCAAAGAAAATAGGACTCCAACTACGTCAGGAAATCGACGTTCCACAACAAGGCTTCTACCTGCGCACTGGTATCTACGATGGTGGTTCGGCTCGCGCGGGTACTCTCAGAATTCCGTTAGCCACCAGCACTCCCACTGCCAACCCGGCGAAGTAGTAACGCTCAGTGCCTGGGCGAGACTTTGTGTATATGACCATGTGCGCTCGGGATTTTGGACAGTTGGCGAAACATCCCCACAGCGCTCATTAACGACAACACAACTTCGAAGTCTACCCCCCTCTTATCTTTCCAGGTTCCATCACCGAGATGGCTCGTCCTCCCTTTCACCGTGTATCCACTGCCCGACTGCTCCGCACGCGTACCCAGCAGTTGCTCAATCACGCGGAACCGAGTTCGGCAATCCGATTTGTGCACGTAGTTCCTGCCACTGTTGGATTACTCGGGGGTCGTTTGAGAGTTCGGCGGCTTTACGAAGAAACTCCTCTGCCTTGGGAAGATTGTTGCCTTGGACAAAGCAATCCCCGAGACCTGCCCATGCATACCAATCTTGCGGGTATTCCTGACTCACTTGCTCAAAGACTGGCATGGCCTCACTGCAGCGCCCGTCGTCGGCCAGTTGCAACGCCACTTGCACGTGAGCATTGGCAAGACTGTGAGCGACTGGAGCGTTGTGCGGCGCTAGCTGATGAGCAATGGTGAAAACCGTCAAATCATCCTTCCATTGTTTTTCCTGCGAGACGACCAACACCGCGAACCCAACGGCTAACAGTCCGGCTGCGAACAATAAAGGAACGCGCAGCCTCCCGGAGATGTGCCATCCCGTTGCCACCAGAATCATCAAACCAGCCGAGGGCAAGTAGGTATATCGGCCATGCAGAAAGTCTCCCGGGTTGAGAGCGTTCAGGTCCAGCGTGAGAAGAACCGGCAGCACCAGCAGGAACGTGCCTATCAACAGGGCGTACTGGATATTCGCTGCATCTTGAGGGGAAAAGTCGCGTCGAGTCTTTTTCCATGCCCACAAGAATGTCCCCACCAGGATCGCAAGGGCGCAACCCACGCCGAGGCCCGGCATTAGGACACCGCGGAAAGAGAACCCCTCTGCCAGAGTAGGGTCTGCAAAAGCGCGTGATCGGACCGGCCAGAGCAAAACCTTCACGTAGAACCAGAGCGTCGCAGGCCACGACAAAAAAATGGTGCCCCAGGGCAAGTGCTGGGTACGTGACCCAAGCTTTCCTCCCAACGCATTCAGCCGCATCAGAAGGTACAACGCCGTCACACACAAGAACGGTATAGTCTGCCGCAGCGCCAGCAGTATCCAAACTCCAAAATCTTCATCTGCGTTCTCGCGTTGAGGCATGAGCAGCGCCAACCCAAAAATTAAGACAGGTAATGCGATGGCTGTTTCCTTCGTCAACAGTGCCGCAAAGCCAACAGCCGCTGAGGCGATTAGCCAGGATGCCTGAGGCCGAGCGGCCTTCGCGGCCCTGACTGTCTTGCGCGACTTTCTTTCGTGAGCGTGGCCGCCGGGAACGACCACGACCCACCTGAGGTACAGGAGCACGGAACCCAATATGCCCACCGACATCAAGGGATCGGGCACGGTAACCCAGGCCACGGATTCCGTCTGTGCCGGATGCAGGGCAAACAAAGTCGCAGCCATCAACGCGGCAACGCGATCGTGCAGCAGTCTGAGCACCAGTAAGCCCAGCAAAACCGCAACCCCTATATGTTTCGTGATGCTGAGCAAGTGCCATCCCCACGGAGACATTGCGCTCAGAATGAAATTTATCCTCAACCAGAGGATGAACAGAGGCCGATAGAAACTCGGAGGCGCGCCCGCGTATTGCGCCCATACATAGTTCGCAAAGTAGCCCCAAACATGATCGGGAGACTGGATACGCGGATCACTGGTGAAACGATGGTCGTCGAGGACGAATTGAAACTTCAACGCGGGGCTGTAAACGGCAAAGACAACAGCCCCTAGACACAAAGCCGCGACGAAGAAGGTCCGAGGCGTGAGCAACTCCGGCACTCCAACTGATGACTTCCCAATAGCGAGATTCTGCCGGCGAGTCGAGAGGCCGAGGTTCATCTTCAAATGCTGAAAAACTGGAAGGCATTCTCTCACAACATCAGTCGCGCGTGTGGAGGCCCGATCGCTAAAGCCGCAAACGTCAAGATGAGGCAAAGTCAGGTGGCGTAACACGCGATAGCCTCAACTTCGAGCCCCCTTCCGTCGTCTATTTGCCAGGTTCCAGCACCAACCGATGTGCTTTAGCCGCGTCCACTGCCTTCGCGCTGAACGGCAGGGTGAACGTCGTGCCTTCGTACCACGCCTTCCACTGGTCCATGTAGTAGGGGCTGAGAAAATTTCCGCCTTCGCCGGTCACGACGTTGAGCGTGGACTGATCCAGGTCCGCCATGTTCGCGGTGAAGCGCTCCGACGGGCCGTGATGGCGCGTCACCGCTTTCACCGTGTATCCGCTGCCCGACTGCGCCTGCACTCCGGGGGCCGACCATCGCTGGAGAATGGGAATCTTACCCAGCACGGGATGCTCGATCTCCACCGCATTGAACGCGCCCCAGCGCCACGATGCCAGGTTCTTCGGCGCCAGCGGACTATTGACCGTCGCCTCTACCGCCGCAGTGAGCAGCTCGTCGTAATTCGCGTAGGCATCGGGTAGCCAGCGCTTCGGGCGGTGCAGCATGATGTTTTCCAGCCACACCGAGCGCATCTCCCACGAGTAAGTTTTCCAATTCAAAACCGCGTCTTCTTTTTCGGGATCGGTGGGCGGACTGCCGAGCTTCGGTTCCAGCAGCAGCCGCCGCAGTTGGTAAATCGAATTCTCGGCGATAGTCGGCGCCGCCGAAGCCGCTTGCATGCGTCCATCCCAACTGCGCATCAGATCTGCGGCTTGCTTAGCGCGCCCGGACGGCTTAGTAGCGTGGTCGACCGCGTACACAAAACGCTCGGCCGCGAACAGATCGGACTCGGATTGAATGTCGGTTTGCAGCGCGAGCATGTCGGCCGGCGAAAATTGCCGTCCCGACTCCAGCACGTGATAAATCCGCGCGGTGCGCCAGGGAGCCTCCCATTCCATGCTGATCGAGTTCGGATAATTGTCCGGAGCGATGCGCCCGTTGGCCGTGGCAATAATTCCTGAGGGCGGGTTGTAAATGCTCGGCAACTTTTCAAATGGAATGTAAGAAATCCATTCATGCGCATTGTCGGCGCCGCTCGCCGGCAGGCTGCCATCTCCGGCGGCGCGAATCGGAACTTTGCCGGTGGCCTGGTATCCGATATTTCCATCGACGTCGGCGTAAACCACGTTCTGCCCTGGCGCGTCGAATTGCGAAAATGCGCGCCGGAAATCCTGCCAGTTCTGCGCCGTATTTATGTCAAACAGAGGAATGTGCAGGTTGTCGTAGAGCGTCCAACGCAACGCCAGAGGCCGGGTTTCGCCGGGAACCAGTTCCGTGACAATTGGTCCATGCCGCGTGGTCTTCACGTCGACACTTACGTCCGGCTTGCCTTTGACGTGAATGATCTCCATGCGATGCTCGGGCTGCACCCATCCATTGGGAGTTTGATACGCGCCCTGCGCGTTGAAATTTTCGATGTAAACGTCGGTCACGGTGGGGCCGACATTCGTGAATCCCCACGCGATTCGCTGGTTGTGGCCGACAATCACAAAGGGCATGCCCGGCAGCGTCACGCCAGCGACGTCAAGCGTCCCGGATCGCAGGTGCGCCTCGTACCAGAGATTCGGCATCTGGTGGCCCAGGTGCATATCGTCGCAGAGCAGCGGCTTGCCCGTCACGGTGTGCGCGCCAGAGATGACCCAGTCGTTCGATCCATCCACTGGCAAGCCTTCTTCGGGTGAAGTGCTATCGGCTGGACTGGTTTTATGCGTGACCGAGTTGTCGGGGGAATCGTCGTCTTCATCGTCGGAATCGCCCGAGTTGTTGTCGGGCTGGTTCAAATCTTCGCGCATGACCGTAGGCGGACGATCGTGCCACGAGCGGTTCACATACAGGTCGGCAGAGAGTTCCGGACCAAGCTTGGCCAGGATTTTTTCGCGAGCCAGCGCGTCAAAGAAATAGTGATAATTCAAATCCTTCACCATCTCGTTGGCGATGACCAGCGAGTCTTCCACCTGCCACGGCTTGGGCGCATAACCGAGAATGCGAAACTCAACGGGAAGTTTGTGGCTGTGCTCAGCGATGTAAGCATTGACCCCGCGCGCATAAGCTTCCAGGAAGCTGCGGTCGCGCGGGTTCGCCGTCTGCAACGACTTCGCTGCGGCGGCCCGCAGGCCGAGAATCCTCTGCTCGCGGTCGAGCTTCAGCAAGGGCTCGCCGAGGATCTCCGAAAGCTCTCCGCCGCCAAAGCGGCGCATCACGTCCATCTGCCAGAGACGGTCCTGGGCCGTCACATATCCCTGCGCGAAGAAAAGATCATTCAGGTTCGCAGCGTCGATGGTGGGCACGCCGTGAGCATCGCGCGTGACCGTGACCCGCGCTTCGAGCCCGGCAATCGCAACTTGCCCGTCGAGCTGGGGAAGAGCAGAGTGCGCGACATAGTAGGCATAGGCCGCCGCGGCCGCCATCAAAATGAGCACAACCAGCAGCAACCCTCCGACGATGCGGAAGATGGACGTACGACGGGATTTCGGGACGCTGACCTCGGCCAGGGTGTTCATGAGGAATCTTGATTGTATTCCAGATAAGTGGAGCGAGGGCCGGGCGCGCGCTGAAAATGAATTTCATTTTCAAGTTGCCGATGGTATCCTGACTCTGTTCCACCCGCCATGCTGCAGAAGCGCATCGATGATCAGCCCACCATCTCCCGCCAGATGGTCCGCGAAGCCCAGGAAATTCTTCACCGCCATCTCAAGGATGTTGGCCTGAAGCAGACCGCGCAGCGCGACGCCATCCTGCACACTTTCCTCGAAACCCGCGACCATCTTTCCACCGACGAACTGCATCGCCTGGTCCAGAAAAAAGACGCCCGCATCGGCTACACCACGGTCTACCGCACACTGAAGCTGCTGGCGGAATGCGGCCTGGCCAGCGAAGTTGCCTTCCACGACGGCATCGCCCGCTACGAACATCAATACAACCGGCGCAGCCATCACCACATGGTCTGCACCGACTGCGGCAGTTCGGTCGAATTCTTCTCGCAGGAAGTTGGCCAACTCGAGCAGGAGATCGGCCGCAAATATCACTACCTGACTACGCGCCACACTTTCCAGATCTATGGAGTCTGCGAAGACTGCCGCAAGAAAAACTATACCCCGCGCGGGATCTGATCGGCGAAATGAATCACTCCGGACTCGAGCAGGGAAGAGGTCGAGAACGTCTTCACAGGTGGAGCATCGCCCCAGGCGCCAACAGCTCAAACGGATACAGCGAAAGATTGCGCGCTATTCCAAACAGGATGATGGCCACGCAGAGTGCCCGTATCCATGCCGGGCGCAAAAACGGTTGGGGCAGTCCTCGCCCGCGAATCTGGAAGAGCGCAAACGATGCCAAGCCGTAGGCGAGAACTGGCAACAGCAACACCGCCAGTGGATTCATCGCCCACGCGGCCTGCAGGTTTCCATGCAGCAATTGGTGCAGCGCTCGCAGCGATCCGCAGCCTGGGCAATACCATCCTGTGAGATAGCGCACGGGACATGGCGGAAACACGCCGGACGTTGCGGGATCGAATACGCGAAGCATAGCCACCGCCGCCGCAGAGGCAGCGAGCAACAATGCCCACCAGCGATTCTCGTGCTCTCTCAGCACCACCGACTCCCCTGCGTTAGTGCCGGCGAAGGCCGCTAAGCACTCCCGCCATGATCAGGACGCCATACAAAAGAATACACGCCAGCCCAACTCCCAGCGAGATCAGGCACCACATCTTCGCATTGTTCGACGCGGCCCGGGCTCCTGCCAGGTCGCCGGCCTGCAACTTGCTGTTTACCTGCGCCGCATAAATAATGGCCGGAATTCCCGCGGGAAGACAGCAGAAGACCGTGGCCAAGATCGCAAACACAAGATAGTTCTGCACGGTCACGCCCGGTGGCAATACCACTCCGGCCGCCGGGAGCGGAACCGCCGGAGTTACCGTCTGCAAGTTCCTGCCACACTGCACGCATACCGCCGCCGTGTCCGCATTATTCGCCCCGCATTGAGTGCAGAACATTCAACTCCTCCTCGAAAAGATTAGGGAATCTCATCGCAAAGCGGACCCATTGTCGAGACACTCCCGCGCCGAGCCTCCGGAATCGACCTTGATCGTCGCCGACTCGTCCGAGCAAAACGCGCGCCTGCCGGTTTGATTCACCCGCAGGGGATAGGCCACCACCTGATATTTCACATTGGGTCCGCCCTCCGTGCCGGCGGCGCAACCAGACAACTCGAACGCGTATCCGTTCTTCTGGCCGGTTGCGAGCGAGCGTTCGATCGACGCAGCGCCCGCCAGGTCGGAGAGAGAACACGAATAGCCTTGATCCGGATGCGTCGACGAGTAGGTAACTTCGGCCACGTTCAACGTTCTCACTGACGCTACGGCCGATGACTCATTGGCGGATATCTTCGCCCGCAGCAGGTTCGGGATGGCGATGGCCGCAATAATCAGAATGACTGGAATGCTGGCGACCTGGATGTATCCGAGGACCAGCCCCGCTATGGCAATCCCTTTGCCCTTCAGTCGCCCTGCGCTCTTCCGAATTTCCGACAGGGCAAGGTGGCCCAGCACTATTGCCGCTATAAAGAGAAACGGAATGAAAAACAGAAGGGCGCAAACCAGGCTGAGGATAGCCTTCACGCTCGTTTCGACAGTTCCCGGTGGCGGGGGCACCGCAACCGAAGAGATGACAGGAGTGCCGGCTGGCGCGGCTCGCCCGCAAGTCCGGCAGAACTTGTCGTCCGCAGTCAACGTGTTTCCGCAAGCTTCGCAGAACTGTGCCATACACCCCTCCGGGCGCGCAACCGTTGCTTTAGTTTTGGAATGAAATTCGCACGAAACATACTCTCCGGCGGGCTCTTCGTCAATTCGCTAGGTTGATTCGCGCATGCTAAGGGCTCGTACCTGATAACGGGCATGGTCCGGAGCGCAACCGTCTTGAAGCCGGGCGGGGAATTTTCTGATAATCTCATCCCAGCCCTGTTGTCCTTGTCATTAGGTTTTGACTCAGTTCGGTTCCATGCGACCGAAAGGTCCCGCTAGATTTCGGTTGAGCGCGCTATGTCCAGTGCAACTCCGCAGCCTATCTCTGTACTGTCGACCGCTAAGAACGGATTGGTCTATCTCACGCCCAACGACTGGGCGCTTGTCGTAGACAAAGCCGTTCGCATGCAATTCAATGCGGGCGACACCATTGTTCATAAGGGGAAGCGAACCAACGGCTTGTACCTGGTTCTGAAAGGCACGGCCTGGGTGCAGATTCCGGCGCGCGGCACGTCTGTGACGGTCAATCCAGGCGAGGCCTGCGGCGAGATCTCGTTTCTGGACGAACTGCCCGCCACGGTCGACGTGTTGGCCAAAGAGCCGGTGGAGGCCTATTTTCTGGATCGCGCGACCTTGCAAACCCTGTTCGAGCTCTTCCCGCATCTCGGATCCCGCTTCTACCATTCCATGGCAGCCATTCTTGCGCGGCGGCTGCGGGAATTGATAAGCCCGCCGGCGGCCCGCGAACCGGTTTCTCTGCTCAAGAAAGATTAGCCGCAGAGAGAGTGTGCTAGCCTAAAGCTCAGCCAAGGCTTGTGCACACTGCTCCACCGGAATCTTCTTTGATCGACCCTCTCAATCTGCGACTCGCGCTGTTCTCGGCTGCTGTGCTGGGATTCCGCCACGGGCTCGACTACGACCACATCGCCGCCATCACCGATATCAGCAGCGTGCAGTCGAAGCCGAGCGATGCTATGCGTTACGGCCTGCTCTATGTCGGCGGGCACGCTACAACTGTGGCGCTGTTGGGTTCGGCCGCGGTGGTCTTCCGTCTGTCGTTGCCCCCGGCCAGCGATCGCTGGGCGGAACGGATGGTAGGCATCACTCTGGTGGTGCTCGGCGTTTACGTTCTCGGAACATTTTTTCGGCCTTCCACACATACTCATGCCCCGCGAACCCGCATCACTCTGCTGATCAACGGCGCATTGTGGATCTACTGGCGGCTCAGCCGCATTTTCGGCGGGACGCGGGTCGAGGCTCCGCAAGTATTCAAAGACGGATACGGCACAAGTTCCACGTTTCTGGTCGGCGTGATTCACGGGCTGGGCGCCGAAACTCCAACCCAGATTCTGCTCTTTCTGATGGCCGCAAATCTGGGAGGAACCGCTGCGGGAATGCTTGGCCTGCTTATGTTTATCGTCGGCCTGCTCGTGATGAACACGCTGATGTGCGCCACCGCCGCGGGATTATTTTCCGCAACCCTCGCCAATCCCAACGCGCTGCGCGCGCTGACACTAGCAACCTCCGCTTACAGCATCGTCGTGGGAACGATCTTCTTAGTGGGATCGGCCGCCAAGCTGCCGTCGCTGACGGGATGATTCCGAAGGCTAAAGCGTTGCCGTGACGACTACATCCTGCGTCTTGGCAATGAAGTTACCAGAGATTACCCGCCACCAATGCAAGCTGTGCGCCTAGAGGCGTTCTTCCAGTGGGGCCTGCGGGGAGTATGCTTCCCGTCGATGGCCGTCGGAGGGCTCGCAATGAAATCCGCTCGTTTTTCTTTCGTGTTTTTCTTCGCTCTGGTTTTCAGCGCAACTTTCGCTTTCACCCAGGATCGCCCTGCGGTTACGGCGCAACCGAACACCGTCTACGTGGGCGCGGATGGCAAATTCGAAAGCGCGCCTGACACGGCGTTGCTGCAATTTAATGTGTCGGTGCAGGATGTGAGTTCGCAGGCCGCATTTCAGGGCGCCACTAAAGAAGTCGAGCAGGTGCGGCAAGTGCTGCGCGCCAATGGAATTGAGCCCAAGGCGGCGAGCGTGGGATTTCTTTCCGTGCAGCCTGTCTACGAGTGGCGGCCGAAGCAGCACGTGGTGGGATATCGTGTCACCACCGACGTCACCCTCAAGCTCAAGGATTTTGCCAAGGTCGGCCCCATCACGCAGCAACTCGCCGAGGCCAACGTGAGCGAGACGCAGACGCTCAGCTATACGTTGGAGAACATCGACGAGGCGAAGACGAAGGCGATTGAAGACGCGTACCGGCGGGCGCGGAATTCGGCGGAGACACTGGGTCGCGCCAGCGGCCGGGGCATCGGAGAGTTGTTTTATGCGTCGGTGGACACGTTTGACAATCAGAGGATCATGATCCCGCACATGGCGCGTTCTATGGCGGCGATGTCGACCGCGGCTCCGGCGCCGACCGAGGAATTTACGCCGCAGAGTGTCACGGTTACGGCGCATGTGAATGCCTTGTTTAGTTTGAAGTAGGCGTGGGCGACTGGGCGTCTGGCATTGCCGCGATTCCGCTTGCCTTCGCCTGGACAGCCGAGGCGGCTGTCTCTACATCAGTGTTTACGCGCGACGACGTTGTTAGTCGCTTGTCGTTGGTCGCTAATTCAACCGCGCATTACAGGATGGCTGGCGCCGCATTGGCGGGCGGCGAAGTTGCCGCCAGCGGATCGACTTGGAGAGTCAGGCCGTCGATTCGGCGCACGACTACCAGCTGGCCGGCGGGCATGGGGCTCGAGGCGACTGCGTCCCAGAGTTCTCCGTGTACGAAAACTTTTCCCTGAGGCGAGAGCGCGGACTGCACGACTCCCGTTTCGCCGAGCAGGCCTTGCGCTCCGGTCACGACTTTGTTACGGCGCGCCCGCAAAGCGATTGTCATAAGGAAGGCGGTGATCAGGCCGAACGGGATGCTGATGGCTAGTGCGGTCAGCAAGTGGACGCGCATTTCCGGAATCGGCGAATCGACCAGCAGCAGCCCGCCGAGCGTGAGCAGCACGATTCCTCCGACAGTAAGAACCCCGTGCGTGGCGAACTTGGCTTCGCCGGCGAAAAGCGCGAACGCGCCAAGAATCAGCACCAGCGCGGCAAAGCGCGTGGGCAAAAGATTCAGGGCAAACGCTGCGACGAGTATGAAAACGATTCCCACTGTGCCGGGAACGACCGCGCCAGGATGGTTGAACTCCACGTAGAGCGCAAGCGCGCCGATAGCCAGCAGCAGAAAGGCGACGTTCGGGTCCATGAGCGAGTCAAGAATGCGTTCCTTGAGGGTCATGTCGTAGGGGATGACCGCTTGTCCGCTGAGGTTCAGGGACGCGTGATCGCCGTTGAAGCGCTTGAAACTTTTGCCGTCGATTTGGCGAAAGAGATCGTTCTCATTCGATGCGATGTAGTCGATGAGGTGCTGCGAGAGAGCTTCCTGGTCGGTAAAAGATTTGGATTGCCGGACGGTGCTCTCTGCGACGTCGACGTTGCGGCCGCGGCGGGCGGCGACCGAGCGCATGAGGGCGGCGGCATCGTTCTCCATTTTTTCTTTCATCACATCGTCCATTTTGCCGCCGCCGAGGATGACGGGATGGGCCGCGCCTGTGTTGGTTCCGGGAGCCATGGCGGCGATGTCGGCGGATTCAAGAATGAAGAATCCGGCGGACGCCGCGCGGCTGCCGCTCGGCGTGACGTAGATGATCACGGGAACGGAAGACGAGGTAATGTGTTCGATAATCTCGCGCGTGGAGTCGACGAGCCCTCCGGGAGTATTGATCTCGATCAATACAGCCTGGTCGTTGCGGCGACGGGCTTCATCGAGGGCGCGGGCAATGTATTCCTCGCTGATGGGCTGGATGGTGTCGGTGAGCACGACTTTGAGGACGTCGGCGCGGGCGGGGAACGATAAGAGAATTACGGCCAGACCGACGATCAGCTTCACGTAGCGCGTGGTGAATCGCGTGATGAATGACGAAGAGTGCATAGGTCCTTCGCGTCGCTCAGAATGACAAACTATTAGGACGACAAGCCGCTCATGACGATGAGCCACTGGAAGTACAAGCGGCTTGCTGCTCTATTGTCCCTCTATTTCGGCGGGGCGGCATGGATTTCTTCGGGCGATGGTTTTGGCTGTGCCGATGAAGTTGGCGCTTCGCTGCGCCAGCCGGGGAGATAGGTGCTTCCAGTGATGAGACGTGCCCCGCGTTCGTAAGTCACGTAGGACCATGCCCACTGAATGAAAACCAGAAGGCGGTTGCGGAAACCGATTAGAAAAAGAATGTGGATGAAGAGCCACGACAGCCAAGCGACGAAGCCGGAGATATGAATTTTGCCGAATTCGGCCACGGCTGCGGCGCGGCCGATGGTGGCGAGACTGCCTTTATCCCAGTAGTGAAAAGGGCGACGGGATGCCGGCTTTGCATTCGGATGAAAGTCCGCGTCGACATCCCCACCCTGTCGCAAAAGGCGCGACAAGGGTAGGGCACCCTTTCGGTTTATTTCTTCTCGAATCAGCTTTGCCACGTAGTTGCCTTGCTGCATGGCTACCGGGGCTACGCCGGGAAGCAATTTGCCATGCTCGTCTTTTAACGCGGCCAGGTCGCCGATTACGAACACTTCAGGATGGCTGGGCAGGCTGAGGTCTGGTTGCACCGGCACTCGGCCTGCGCGGTCAACGGGTGCGCCCAGCTTTTTGCCGAGCGGCGAGGCGGCGACTCCTGCGGCCCACAGAATCACTGTCGCGGGGAGGCGCGTATTTCCCGCGAAGACGGCACCAGGTTCAATCTGAGTCACCGTAGTCGAGGTGCGGACCTCGACTCCTAAATGATTGAGTTGCTCCTGCGCGCTGCGGGACAGATCTTCCGCGTAGGCAGGCAGCACCCGCGGACCGCCCTCGAGCAGCAGGATGTGCGTGCTGGCAGGATCGATGGAGCGGAATTCGTGGGCGAGCGCGTGACGGGCGATTTCGGCAAGAGTGCCGGCGAGTTCCACTCCGGTGGGCCCTCCGCCGACGACTACGAAGTTGAGCGGAGTTGCGGTTTCGCCGGTTGCGGCTTGGCGCTCTTCCAATTCAAAGGCGAGCAGCACGCGCCGGCGGATTTCGAGCGCGTCTTCAATGGTCTTCAGGCCGGGAGCATAAGGTTCCCATTCGTCGTGCCCAAAGTAGCTGTGGCTCGCCCCGGCGGCGACAATGAGATAGTCGTAGGGAATATTCGCCTCAGAAGTCATGACGGTGCGCCGTTCCAGGTCGAATCCGCTGACCTCGGACATGAGCACTTCAATATTTTTGTGCGCGCGCAGAATGGAGCGGATGGGCGCGGCAATTTCTCCCGGAGAGAGTCCGGCGGTCGCAACCTGGTACAGCAGCGGCTGGAAGGTATGGAAATTCTGGCGGTCGATAACGGTGATCTGAACCGGGGCTTTGGCGAGCGCCTGCGCCGCATTGAGCCCGCCGAAGCCGGCGCCCACAATTACGACTCGGGGCTGCTTATCGTTATTCAACTGGCTATTCATCCTGCTCTCACGGGTTGCCGTTAATGGGTCCACCTCTATAAGATTCAGCCCGATGACAGAGGTTGCGAGAAGTTCGAGCGGCGCCGAAACTCCGGCATGGGTGCGGGTGGCAATGCCGTCCGCGGCGGACCTTATTTTTATCGCGCTGCTGGGCGTGCTGGTATTTACGCCGCTCTCTATGCGACTGCTGGGCGATGCCGGGATCGGCTGGCACATTCGGACGGGGCAGCAGATTCTGGCGGCGCACGCGATTCCCCGGGTGGATTCGTTCTCCTCAACCATGGCAGGCAAGCCCTGGTTTGCCTGGGAGTGGCTGTACGACGTGGTGGCCGGCAAGTTGGAGGCGGCGCTTGGCCTGAACGGCGTGGTGGGGTTTACGGCGGTCGTGATTGCGTCGGTCTTCGCAGGAACATTTCGTTTGCTGCTGGCGCGCGGTACGAATGTGATAATCGCGCTGCTGCTGGTGCTACTGGCGACGTCGGCCTCGATGATTCATTTTCTGGCGCGTCCTCACGTATTGAGTTGGCTGTTCACGCTGGCATGGTTCTGGCTTCTGGATTCCTCGGAGCGGGAGAGCTTTGATCGGCGAGTGTGGATGCTTCCGCCCCTGATGCTGGTTTGGGTGAATGTGCACGGCGGCTTCCTGGTGGGATTTGTACTGCTGGCGGTTTTTCTAGTCGGAGCAGCCTGGACGTGGTTCAGCGCCAAAGAAGGGCGAATCGGTGAGGCGCTGCAGAAAATCGCGGCAGGGAAGCGCGTGCGGAGTCTTTTCGCGGTGGGAGTGTTTTCTGGTGTAGCCAGCTTGCTGAACCCGTATGGATGGAAGCTGTACGGGCATGTTTACGGATATCTGTCGAACCGATTCCTGATGGATCACATTGACGAATTCCAGTCGCCGAATTTTCATGGGATCGCCCAGAGATGTTTTCTACTACTGCTGCTGGTCGCGATAGCCGTACAGGCGTTGCACGGCCGCAAGTTGAGGTTGAGTGAGGGCCTGACGGTTCTGTTCGCGGTGTACACGGGCCTTTATGCCTCGCGGAATATTCCGGTGTCCTCGATTCTGCTGGTGATGGTGGTAGGTCCGCTCGTGCCAGCCGCAAATTTCTTTGCTGGATTCTCGCGGAGGATGGCGGCAGTTGAGTCGCGGCTGCGGGGGCATGTGTGGCCGATCATTGCCATGGTCGCGACTCTGGCGATTGCGGCGAATGGAGGACGCGTGGGTTCGGCGGTATGGATGGATGCGCACTTCGATCCCAAGCGTATGCCGGTCGACGCCGTGAATTTTCTCGAGGAGCAGCGACTCGACGGGCCGGTACTGAGCACGGATTCGTGGGGTGGGTACTTGATCTACACGCTTTATCCTAAAACTCAGGTCGTCGTGGATGACCGGCATGATTTGTATGGCGAAGACTTCTTCAAGTCTTACTTGAAGATGGTTCGCGTCGAGACGGGGTGGGAAGGGTTTTTGCAGGAGCATAAGAGTTCGTGTTTATTGCTGCCGCAGGGCTCGGCACTCGCGAGTGTTGTTGCAGAGAATCGAGCTTGGAAAAAGGTTTACGCAGATGATGTGAGCGTTATTTTTGTGCAGGACGCGGGCAGAAGATAAGACAACTTTTATCTCAATTCCAGCGGCGCGGGCAAGGTGCCCGCGCGACTGCCGGCGGGTCGTCGGCGCTACAATTTTCGGCGCTACAATTGCTTTTCTGATGGGAGGATGCTGATGGCTTCTTTGCTTTCGCGGCGCGGGTTCCTGGCGGTGTCGGCGGTGTTGCCTTGGGCCTTCAAGGGCATGGCGGCGGCCTCGCCAACTTCCATTCCAGTCGGACTCGAGCTTTACTCTGTGCGCGATGCGCTCAAGCAAGATCCCGAGGGCACGGTGCGTACAGTGGCTCAAATGGGATATCAGGTGGTGGAGTTTTATGCTCCCTACTTCGACTGGACCGACGCGCAGGCCAAGCAGATGCGCAAGGTTATGGATGACCTGGGAATACGCTGCAACTCGACTCACAACGGCGCGGAGCAATTCAACGCGAAGAATATTAATCGGGCGCGCGATCTGAATTTGATTCTGGGCAGCAAATATGTCGTGCTGGCGTGGTCCGATCCGAAACCGGGTCCGGATGGTTGGAAGGCGGTTGCCGACAAGCTGAACTCCGCGGCGGAGGCGTTGGAGCCTTCGGGCCTGAAGCCGGGATATCACAATCATCAAGCCGAATTCACAGGCGCGGTGGGGCAACGTCCCATGGACATGCTGGCCAAGAGCACCAAGCCGTCGGTGATGCTGCAGCTCGATGTGGGAACTTGCGTGGAGGCGGGCTCCGACCCAGTGGCATGGATACGAGCCAACCCGGGGCGCATTCGGTCCATCCATTGTAAAGACTGGTCGCCCGATGCGGACAAAGGTTACAAAGTGCTGCTCGGAGAAGGCGTGACCGACTGGAAGGGAATTTTCACGGCGGCGGAGAGCGTGGGCGGCGTGGAGTATTACCTGATCGAGCAGGAAGGCAGCCGCTTCTCGGAATTCGACACTGCACGCAAGTGCCTGCAGACGTATCGCTCGATGCGGGCCTGACGGTAGAATTAGTTATGCGTAGTTTTCTATTGGTGGCATGGCTGGCGTGCAGCGTGGCGCTGTGGGCGCAGAACAGCGACCCATCGAACTCCTCCTCTGCGCCGGGGAATTCACAAACGCCGGAGTCGCCGGCTTCCAAGCCCGCGGACCCTGCGTCCGGAGATTCCGCCGCGTCCCAGCCGCGAACCCCGAATTTCGTGCCGCCTCGCTCCGACAAAGTCCGCGCCGACGAGTTGAGTGAGGGAGAGAGCTCAAGCAAAGACACAAAGATTGACTTGACTCCGCCTGCCGACGACGAGAAGGCTCATCCGCAGAGCCCCGACGTCGTGAAGGACGCGACCGGCGGCCCAGGGAATCCTGACGTAGGCGAGTTCCATCCCTGGAATCCGCATAAGGCAGCCAAAGATATTGAAGTGGGAGATTTCTACTTCAAGCGCAAGAATTATCGCGCCGCCGAGGACCGCTACCGCGAGGCGCTCTATTACAAAGAGAACGACGCCATCGCTACCTACCGGCTGGCGGTGTGCATGGAAAAATTGGACGAGCCGGACGAAGCACTCAAGGAATTTGAAAGTTATTTGAAGATTCTTCCCCACGGGCCGCAGGCAGAAGAAGCGCGCAAGGCGATTGAGCGGCTCAATGGAACCGGCGCTCACGCCAAGGCCGGAAAATGAAGGCTCGCCGGAGGCGGTACTGCAGCCGAGAACATGGCGAGTTACGTATCCATGATCGTCGATTCTGTCGGGTTCACTCGCAAGGTGAAAACAGTCACCTGTGCCGCTTAGCTTTTGATTTTCCCGTTTCGCTCCGCTCTTCGCCGTCACCTACGCTGCTCTGCTTCCCCTCGCCCAGAATTAGAGTGGAAGGCCACGGGGGGCCGGAATGACTTCGGCCCTTAGAGCGGGCGGCGGCGTCCAATATTCCATCCAGAGCGTCCAGGCAAGCGTGCACGGTTTGGGTGCGCAAGGCGCCTTCGAATTGTCCGCGGATGATGAGCATGGCGGTGCCGTGCATCAGCGACCAAACGGCGAGCATGAGCCGGGTGTGTTCGCGGGGGTTTCCGCCGAGCTGTTTGGCCACGCGTTCGCGAATGAGATTGAACGTAGGCCAGGGTTCGTGCAGGGAAGGCGGCTTGGCCACGGCGTCGAACAAGACTTCATAGGCATGGCTATGTTCGAGCGCGAATTGAAGATGACTTTCGAGGGCTTGGCGCAGGCTTTGGGTCCGGCGAACAGCGGCAAAAAGTTCGCTGCGGGTCTGGAGTCGCAGGGCGCGGAGAATATCGTCGCGATCGCGGTAGCGTTCGTAGACGGTGGGCGTGGTAGTACCGGCAGCCCGTGCTACAGCGCGCATGGTGAGCGCCTTTTCGCCGCCGCGGGCCCACAGGCGAGACGCGGCGCACAGGATTCGATTCTCCAGGTCAGGATCGGGATGCCGGGGCATGCAGCCTCCAAATACTAAATAATTACTTGAACTGCGTTTCACTAACGCCGTATACTATATTCATCGACAATCGAATAAATTGACGAGCTCGCAAGCTGGGTCCCGCTGGAACCTCTTGAAGTGGCAGTCCTCCCCGACAGGTTCCCGGGACCCGCTTGCGTTTATATCCCCCCAAGAATTGAGGAGTCGTAAATGGCAGCGAGAGTTGGGAAAAAAGTTGACGTCGCCCGGCTGAAAGCGGATGTGGCCGCCGCCAGCGTCGAGTTGTTGAGTGCGCACTGCGCCACCGATCGAATTCGTTTGCAATATTCTCCGCAGGACATCGCCGCGTTTGCAGAGCGCCAGGTGCTTCGCCAGGCGATTACCTCGGCCGAAGCTGTCTGCCGCTTCTTTTCCCAGATCGAAGCCCACTTCCTCTCCCAGGAAGATGGGAACCGCTAACGACGGGGCCCAGGCTTACTTCTCCACGCGGATAAATTCTCCGGTCGAGGCATTGACCGATACGGTGAGTTTGGCGCCCTCACGGGTGGCGCCATAGATGACGTGCCAGACTAACTCATTGGTGTTGTGGTTCCAGTCGCAAACATAGGTGACCGGCGTGTCGGGGGCCTTCTCCAGCACCTTGTCGCCACCGTGTTTCTGCGCGATCGCGAATACTTCGTCGGAATCTTGCTTAAGAAAGGCCATATCAAAAACCTGGGTTGAAGAGTTCGACGCACTGTAGCTGTCTTCGTTGCCAGGATTGACGCCACGCGCAGGTGCGCCGTCCGCTGCGCTGCCGGACCACGTGTAAGATTTTTCCGAACGCCGGCTGGCGGAAGCGAAGCTGCCGCGCCAGACCGCCCACTTGCCATCGTGCCCGTTGCCGTCGCTGGTGGCAGTGGATTCCAGGCGATAGGGTTGGGCATCCGGAGCCCAGCCGCGTGCGGCAATGTAGACCTTCTGGAAAGCAGAGCGCGCCGAGATGAGTTCCGGGGCTTCGGGCTTTGCAGGCTCAGCGGGCTTCGTCGGTTCTGAACTGCAGGCGGCGAGCAGCGCGAGCAACGCGAGCGCCAATGCGGCACAGAGGAAATCGATCGAGGCGACGCGTCTCACCATTTTTGATTTTCGGTTTCGACCCTGCTTTTCTCGGTTGCAATCTGGAATGGTGTGAGCGTGGCTGGCCATCTTCATGGGCATCCTTCCTGTGATAACGTGAGATCAGTTTTAAGAGTCGCGCAACATTCTAACCGAAAGACCCAAAAAGGTAAGTAACGCTCGTGGACCCTCAACTGCAAAAATTGCAAGAGGAAATCGAATCGGCGATCTCCGGACTTTCGGGCGAGCAACTCACCCAGCATCCGCCCGGAAAATGGAGTGCCGGCGAAGTCCTGGAGCACTTATACCTGTCTTATACGGGAACGATCAAAGGGTTTGAGCGCGCAGCGGAAGCGGGTAATCCGCCGGCCACGGCACAAAGTTGGGCGCAGTGGCGGCGAACGCTGGTAGTGGTGCACTTGGGATACATGCCTGCGGGGCGCGAGGCGCCTGCCGTCGCGCGGCCACGGGGATTGCCGCCGGAGAAAGTGCGAGCCGAGATCGCGGCAAAAATCTCGGAGATGGATGAGAGGATTGCGCGCTGCGAAGAAAAATTTGGCATGCGGCGAAAATTGCTCGACCACCCAATCCTGGGCCCGCTCAACGGCGCCGAATGGAGAAAGTTTCACCTGGTGCATGGTCTGCATCACGTGAAACAACTTCAGCGCCTGCGCGAATTGGCTATCGCAAAGTAGAAATGAACCTGAAATGGATCTGAAATGGAACGAGCGCCGGGATAATTCCGGCGCTCGCGGTTCGAGGCTATTCCATGCTTATTGCGCGCTGCCGGAAGCTGGCGCGCCCGCCTTGCGAGCTTCTTCCTGCATGTCGTCTAGCTTCTGCTTGGCGTCGTCGACAGCCTTCTGCTTGTCGGCGATCTGCTGCTTGTATTGCGCGTCCTGCTTATCCCAATTGGCCTCGTTCCGCATGCGGTTGCCCGCATCGGCATACATGGCGGCGGCGCGAAGCTGGTATTCGCGCTGCAGCACATCGAGTTCGCGCCCCAGCAAGTCGATCTGGTCCTTCTGGGCTGCGACCCTGTCCTCCAACTGTTTCGCAGCCGCCTGCCTGATTGCTTCATCGGGAAGCGACTTGTCGGAAGGAGTTTTGGCTTCGGTTGCAGCCTTGGCCTCGGGCTTGGCCTCGCCTGATTCCGGGGCACCTTCAGCTGTCGCCGTCTTGTTCTCGGTGCTTTCGCTTGCCGGTTCCACCTTCTGGCCTACAACCGACAGCTTGTCGTCCTTCGGTAGATTGTCGTTGTCAAAAACTTTCGTCGTGGTTTTGGCTCCCGGATCCTTGCGGATTTGCCGGGCGTAATCGCCTAGCGAAGAGCCGGAGGATGAGCTTGGCGAAGTCGATGGAGACTGATTCTGCGCAACCGCCGGCACTCCGGTCAGCGCGAGCACCAGCGCAAGTCCAATTCCACTGCATGCGATTGATTTCATAACTCCTCGTTTTCCCGTACTCATTTTTATTTCTTTCTCTTGCTAGCTGGCCGGTGACGCGGCACCAGTCCAGGTCGTAACACGAAACTCGTTTTACTTTCTCAACCCCGCTGCAGCCGCACCTTGTGGGGCATCTTTGTGAGTCAAAAATCCGCCGATGCTGCGATCCAGTTGCGCCGCTTCGTGCGCAATGTCGGCGGAAATCTGCCGCGCCATTTCAGGATCGTGGCTGTTCGCGAGTTGCTGCGCGTAGCCGGAGATCGTCGCCAACGATGTGCGCAACTGGAGCGCCATCTCGGCCGAGACCTCACCCTGCAATGCCTGGGCGCGGCGAATCTCTTCCATCTCGGTGCGATCGTTGATCAGGCATGCGGCTCCGAAAAGGTTGCCATCGGGTGCCGTAAGTGCGGAAATCGTGACCGCAATAAAGCGCATGTCGCCGGCGGGAGTTTCGTATTCGGCTTCAATCTCGCGGCGCTTGCTGCCTTCACGGAGGACCGCGCCAACTTCGTCCGCCACAAAAACGGGTTCGTCGTCAATTCGCCCCATAGCGGATGGCGTCGGGCGCACAACCGCGCCCCGAAAAATATCTTCCGCGCCCATGCCGGTGGCTGAGGCAAAACCCAGAATTGCCTTGGCCGCGGGATTGGACGTCTTAACCAGGCCATTGCTTCCGAATACCAGCACGCCTGAGGAAAGACTGGAAAGCACCGACTGGCTGAAGCTTTCGCTGGTGCGGGCGCGATGCTGCTCGGCCTGCGATTGCATCTGCAGTTCATGCTTCTGCTGCTTGAGTTGCTGGATCACGGTGTTGTAGAGGTGCAGGGGAAGCGCCTCCAGCGAGCGCGGGGCTTTATCGGAAAGGTCGGCCTCGTCAGCAATATTTTTCCGCAGCATGCGGAGCAGCAGCAATGCCACCAGGAATGCACATGCGGAGCAAATCAGCACGATTCCCGCTCGCAGGAGCACCGGGTTGGCCATGATCCTCACCAGAGCCCTCCGTACCAGTGCAGGAAGCGGTCGCCAAAGAAAAACGCAAGCACGGCCACGCTGCCTAGAAAGACTCCGAACGGCATTTGGTAATGGCGATAGACGACTTGGGCGGATTGCCATCCCCGCCGGCGCGCCGCCTGTATATTGGCCAGGCGCTTCATGAAGCGCTGCGTGCGCTTGATCCAGACCAGGAAAACCGTGGTCAGGCCAAAGACTGATCCTGCCAGCGAGGCGGCAAAAATCGTTAAGATCGTCAGCTTCATTCCCAGGAATGCGCCCACCATCGCCATCAGCTTGACGTCGCCAAAGCCCATGCCTTCGGCCCCGCGCCAGCGCAAGTAGATGGCTCCAGCTCCATAAATAAAGGCCGCGCCTAGCGCAGCACCGAGCAGGGAATCGAGCAGGGAGAGAAGCCGCGCCGTAACCTCGCCGCTAAAAGGCAGGTTCACCACACCGGGCAAGAATTGAGAAGCCAGATCGCTCACTGGAACCAGCAGGCTGAAGATGAGCCCTAAAGCCAGCCCGGGCAGAGTCATCGCGTCGGGCAGAAGCTTGGTTTCGGCGTCGGTGAAGATCAGACCCAGCAGCAGAAACGAGAAGACACAATATTTGAGCGCCGAAAACGTGGGACCGAAATGCCAGTAACACGCAAGAAACAGCAGCGCGGTCAGCAACTCAATGAGCCAGTAGCGCGGCGAAATTTTTTCTTTGCAGTGACGGCAACGTCCGCCCAGCAGAAACCAGCTCAGGACTGGAAGATTATCGTAGAAGGCGATCTGCTTGTTGCATGTGGGACAGGCCGAACGCGGCGCGACTACTGACAATCCTCGCGGCAAGCGATAGATACACACATTCAGAAAGCTGCCAAAGGCCAGCCCGAAGAGAAAAATCGACATTGCCGAAACTTGGTCCACGGGTCTCATTTCAATCGCAGGAGCGCGCTTTGGACGCAACCTCTGCAGAAGAACGCTGAATTTCTGTTTCTGGATGCGATTATAAGTCGATCATGCTGCCGCAGGTAAGGTACTGAAGTCACTGGCCGAAAGGCCAGTGGGCGACTAAGACATTGACCGGCAGATGTTTATGCCGGACCCCGCTGATTTTGGAATCGAGGTACTTTGCAGGTGAGAGAGGAGAAAGACGGCCGAATCGTCTCGCAGCCGGAAATCGAGCCCGGAAAATTCTCAGGCCAAACGCCCCGGAGCGCGCTTGGTGCGCCCCGGAGCCGTTTACGCCTGGAATGGGGTTCTGTTACTTCGCTTGCAGAGTGTCGATATAGGAGACCAGATTGCTGATTCGCTGCTGCACCTGAGCTTCGTGCCCCTGGCTAATGCTGGAGAACAGGGGACCCCATACCGGCATTTCCTGATTGCCGTGGGAGGGAGTGGTCGCGCTTCCCTTGATTATGGCTGCGACGTGCGCGGCCGGGTATTTGCCGCCATTTTTCTGTGCCAGCAGAGTTAGGTCGGCAGGCGAAGTTTTCATCGCCGACGCTGCCGGGCCGTCGCCCTTAGCGTCTTTTCCATGGCAAACCGCGCAATAGCTGTCGAACATCTGTTTGCCCGAGTTCGAGGCAGTGTTGGTGATGGGAACATGTTTAACGGTCGGCGATGTCTGAGCCGGGGTTTGTTGCGCCACGGCAGCCACCGAGATGGCCATCGAAATAACCGCGAGACTGATGAATTTCATTACACGCATAATCTTCCTCCTGGGCGCAGATGGCCCAAACAGCCACAACGCATCAGTCTAGAAGCGGTGTGGAAGACCAACTGTGATTAAAATCACAACTATGTGTGACGGTATAGCACGGCGAACCATTTGGCTTCTACCGGAATTCGGCGCCGGACAGGCTGTCCGGCTCACGGAAAAATAAAGCGCAATAACTCTCCCTCTAACGTAACGGCAGAGCGGTCGTGAACGGGATGTTTCCCGTTCCATCCTTTCCAGTCGTGAGGGACAAGCCGAGTTTCTGCCGTCGGAACCTCCAGCCAACCTTGCGGCGTCTCTTCGCGAAGAAAAACAGAAAATACGGCACCAGAAGAAGCGCTCGGAAGCCAGGCCGACTTCCATTCGAAAAGGCTTGCGGCGAGCTTTTCAGTGAGCGATTCGCAGGGATCGAGACTCAGGATCCATCCTGCCGGGCCCGCGAATCCTGGGTTGGCGAATTCCGGGTTGGCGCATTGAAGATAGTCTTGCGGCGAGCGTGTCGCGTTCGCATCCACCACTTTGGCGCCGTATTGACGAGCGATGCGTACCGTGGCGTCGCGGGAGCCGTGGTCAATTACGACGATGTCGTCGCAAGGGTAGAGCGTTTCCAGGGCGCGGCCCAGGCGAAGCGCGTCATTTTCGGTATGCAGCACGGCGGTAATCGAGGGCATGAAATGTGTGGCGCGGGCGCCCCCGCCCGCGTAAGGTTTCCATTCATATCACACGGGCGAGGGCGCCCGCGCCACATTAACTCTGCTTCCCAATCAATGCTGCGAATCGCCTAACTTGGGCCGGTTGGCGTCTGGGCTGTGAGCCTGCACTACCGTGATCGGGGCCTGCAGCGTGAAGTTCAACACGGTTTCCGACGGTAGTTTGATCTGCTGGCTTTTCGAGACCTCCTGCGCGCCGGCGCCCACGCCCGCTCCAGCGGCGCTGCCAATAGCCGCGCCCTTGCCGCCACCCGCGATCGCGCCAATGATCCCGCCTAAAATCGCGCCTCCGCCAACTTTTTCCGCCGTATTTCTGCCGCGCGAACTTCCTTCCTTGCGGTACTGGTCGGTTTGCAGGCTGTAGGTCTTTCCGCCCGAAGTAAGGCTGTCGAGTTGGAGCACAACCGCCGACTGGCCTTTAAATTTCCCCGCGCTCTTCACGTCGACGAGATGACCACTAAGCTCCGCTCCCACCGGCACAGCCTCTTCGCCGTCGGATGTAAGCGCTGTGTTCAGAGTGGCGTGGAACGTGTCTCCGCTCTGATTCTTCTCGCTGTCAATGGGATCGACGAGGCGAATGGAAACTTGCGTTCCCTGGTCGATGATAAGCCGCTTCGGTGGCGGCGGCGGAGGAGGAGTCTGCACCGGCGGCGCGGCGGCGGGCGGAATCGCCGCAATCTGCGGCGGGTTGCTCGGGTCAGGCTGGTTCTGGGAATTCATCGCGCCGGAATCATTCACCGAATTTCCGCTCAGGTTGGCCTCGTCCGAGCGATGGGTTTTCCTTTTCCTGGCAACGGCGGGACCGCGGTCCCGATCTCTGGCAGGCGGGGCGCTGGAAATCTCAGGCGCAGGTGGCGCCGCACTGGCCGCGGTTTCGGGCGCGGGAGTTGCCTGGGATGCGTTTCCCACCTGCAGGTTGTTGACGACTTCTTTCACGCCAGGAACAGATGCTGCTTGGCGGCTGGCCGCGTCGCGCTGCGCATCATTGTCGACATTGCCCGCTAACGTCACCACGCCGTTGCTGGCTTGCACCGTGAGTTGCTTGCCGGAGAGGCCGGAATCCTGGCTGAATCGGTTTTGAATTTCAGCCGAAAGTTTCGTGTCATCGGGCTTCCGCGCGCAGGCAGTCGCCAGACTCAGAATGATGGCGAGCAGACATACATAAAAATGCTGGGACGTTCGATTCATACTCAACTCCTGAAATTGGCCGGGGCAGTCGCCGTGCAAATCTAAGAATATAGTTTAGATGCGTCGAGGCGGTTTTGCAGATGTAAAGGCGAGCGAACTGACCAGGGAAATTCGCGGAAGCGCGCACGAAAGCCTGCCCGGGGGCAATGCCGCTACGGATGTTAGTGGATGAACTTGTAGTCCACGATGGAGGCAGCCAGTTGGCCGCTCTGCTCGGCAGACGACTGCTCGGTGGGCTCTACAGCATCTTTGGCGCGCATCACCCGACCCTGGCACACCACGTTGCTGTTTTTCTGTCCGGAGATTTCTTCCGGCATCTCAAACACCATCTCGATGAGGGCGTTGATTGGGAGTTGCTGCGGGCCATTAAATAGCACTCCGCTCTGGCTGATGTTTTCGATGACGCCTTCGTACCAGGTGCTGGTCTTGTTGACGCGATAACGCAAGGCAATGTCGAGCTTCAGGCGGCGCGCACGCGGCACCCAGGACGGCCGCTTTTCGCGCGTGTGGCTGCGGCGAATGCCGGTCTCGGGCTTGGCATGCTCCACCCGCTCGGTGCGGCGCATGGTGGCCCAATCGTATTTGTATTCCGCCGCGCAGAGCAGGCAAACCTGGTAGTAGTCTCCATCATTACCACGGCGCGGCCAGGAGAATTCGTGGGAGCAGCGGCCCAGCATAAGCACATCCATGAATTTTTGCGGCATGTTATAACTTCCGGGTTAAGCGTACCCTCGGATGCATGCCCATCATCGCTCGAACCCTCCGCTTTGAACAGGTTACTTTCGTGTAAGTTGTGATCTGCGTAGAGTCTAAGTCCCGTCCATACAACGACCTAGGCTGAGGATTAGCGCGCAACTGAAGAGTACTGGCCCCCGCAGGAAAAGCGAGACGTATGGCCGCCCATTTCTCGTGCGCGGCGTCCCAAAGCACCCTATTTCATTCGCACCCGGCGGAGGAATTGTGCTTCCCGTGACCGCCATCACTGATTGGAAAATTAATTTTCGCTAACATCTCCGGCACTTGCCTAAGCACCACTTGAAATGACAATTCCCAAGAAGACAAATCAGGTATGGAAAGACAGCTCCTGACGAGAGGAGATTTCATATATGGCACATCAAAGTGCGACACTTGAAGTCATTGAGAACTTTCTTGCGCAGAAACGCTTTGCGCTCGCCGGTTTATCGCGCAACGCCGGCAGCGACAGCCGAAGGCTCTTTGAAGAACTTCGCAAGCGCGGCTACGACATTGTGCCGTTAAACCCGAACGCAATCCAAATGGATGGGCAGCGCTGCTTCAGCCGAGTGCAGGACATCCAGCCTCCCGTACAGGGCGTGCTGGTGATGACTTCTCCGCAAGTTGCGGAAACAGTTGTAAACGATTGCGCCGCGGCCGGCGTTCGCCGGATCTGGCTGTACCGGGGTGCCGTGGGAAAAGGTTCTGTGAGCGAACGAGCGCTCGCAGTCTGCAAGCAGCGGGGCATTGAGGTCGTCGCGGGTGAGTGCCCGTTTATGTTCTTACCCGGCTCGGCAGGTGTCCATCGCTTTCACGGCTTTGTCCGCAAGATTATTGGCCGGTATCCCAAGCATGCTTCGAGCAAACTGGCTGTGTAGTGTCGGAGTGGTAGCTTTTGTTTCGCAGGCAGGGCGCTGCACCTAAACCGAACCGGCCTGTGCAATCAATTGAGACGGCTTGTTTCGGGATTCAGGCGCCCCTTTTCTTTTGAGTTATCATCGCGCCATGGAAGGCGCTTCGGCCGATTTGACGGCATTCATTCTCGCCGGTGGCAAGAGCACGCGCATGGGCGCGGACAAGGCATTCGTTGCACTGCAGGGCCGCACGCTGTTGGCGAGAGCCTTGGAACTGGCGCGGAGCGTGGCCGGGGAAGTGCGGATCGTTGGCGATCGCACGAAGTTCGCAGCATTTGCGCCGGTAGTAGAAGATGTGTTCCCCGGCTGCGGGCCGCTGGCAGGAATTCATGCAGCCCTGCGGGCTTCGCTGACAGATCTGAATTTAATGCTGGCAGTAGACTTGCCTCTGATATCGCCCGAACTGTTGCAGTATCTGGTTACGCGGGCGAGAGGCATATCGGCAACAGTGACGGCGGCAAGCGCGAATGGCGGGTGGCAGCCGCTGTGCGCAGTCTACCGGCGACAGTTTGCCGACGCGGCAGAGCAAGCGCTGCAATCCGGGAACTACAAAATCGCTCCGCTATTTCAACCCAGCCTCACGCAGCTAGTCAGCGAGCGAGAGTTGGCCGATGCAGGCTTCCCAGCAGATATTTTCCGCAACGTGAATACTCCAGAAGAGCTGGCCGCGTTACCGTGATGAACCATCATTAGTGAACAAAAGTCAGATGTTGGAGCCGATGAGCCCTAAGGCTGATTACAACAACGAAATGCACGATTGATCAGCATGAGAACTCCGGTAACGGCAAGAAAGGTTCTCAGCGCCCCGGCGATACCAGCTTCAGAATCGGAAGACTATCCCCGTCGAAATGCGCGCAACATTCCTGTTCTGGCTGTAGTTGGTGCCGGGTACTCCTCCGATGGTGAATCTGGTATAGAGCCAGTCCGCTTGAGCGCGGATCGCGATGCGCGGCTTCAGCCAGTAATCAACGCCGCCGCCTGCGGCAAAGCTGAGAGCATGGTTGGACTGAAAAGTTTGAAGGCCCCCCTGGTTTCCGAAGTTTTCGTTCGAGACGTGGCTCTCCCCAACCAGGAAGTGTGCAAAAGGGCTGAACCGTCCTCGTTCTGAAGAAACCTGTGGCCCAAACAAAAACGAATAGGAGCTACCGCTTGCCGAGACCGAGTTTGCGCCATTGAGTTCCGGGAGGGTGTAACGGGGATATAGACCGGAGACGTCGGCGACCACTCCGATCCACGGGCGCATTTTGAAGTTTACCTCAGCGTTCCAACCGTTCGCGCCTCCGTTCGAGTTGACCAAACTGAAGTCGGGCCTCTCGTACGTATAGCCGCCAAAGACCTCGACGCGATCTGAGACTTGTGTCTGATCGGATTGCGCGGTGACGAAACCACCAAGCAGAAGGACTGCGAGAACGGATAAAGCGGTAGGACGCATGGGTTGCTCCTTCGGGGTCAGAGTTCTCAAGAAACTCTACGGGTCCGATGCACCGCTCCGAGCAACAGGATGTACGCTCACCCCAGAGTCGAGACAACAAGTACTTTTCCGACGCGTGAGGCGGGACGACATCCAGCTAGGTGTGCCTCGATCCTGAAAGTATGATTTGCCCCTGGTTACGAAGTCGCGCGGGTGAATCTGGTCTTCTGGCGCCCGCTTGCGCATCTCAAGGGTGAGCGAAACTCGCCAGGTTTTGCTTTCACCGCCACATGCATTTCCGACACACGTACTACGAACAACCCGCTTTGACGAAATGCCATCGAAGTTTTGCGACCGTCGATGAATGCAATGGACGCGGCCGTCACAACGCGTGCGAAAGGATTAGAAAAAATGGCGAAGAAAATAGCGAAAAATACGATCTGTCTCTGGTATGACCAGGACGCCGAGGCTGCGGCCCGCTTCTACGCAGAAACTTTCCCGGACAGCAGCGTGCAGGCCGTGCACCGCGCCCATCATCCGTGAACACCTGCGCGGGACGAAACGTTATGCTCATAAAGTGTTTCGGAACGCCATTCTCAGCAGGGGTCTTTTCCAGAAACGCGTTCGCAGAAGCGTCGTGTTTCAGGTAGGCATCCAGAAAATTCAAAATATAGAGCGCAACCCAGGCATAACTCTTATTGGCGTCCTCCCGTTCGTAATCGGCCACCTGATTCTCCGCAAAGCGTTGCGCACTCTCCTTGCGTCGGAACATGGAACTGAACTCCGGGTGTGCCATGCCCAGCATATTCACCGTGAGCAGATCACCATGTGTCCAGGCGTTGAGGATGTTTGGACCAACTTTGTTTGCGGGAGGAACGCCGTCGTTTTCCAGATCTTCAAGGCTGACATTTCGCGTAAAGCAAAGAAGCGCTATGGTCATGCGCTCTGGATGAACATCCCCGGCTCTTTTCACGAGGCCAGGGTAATAGCGTATGCTGCCGTCCATCTCCACCAGGGCATCGATGCGACGGTCTCGTGCTGCCGCAAACAGGCTCGAAAGTCCGCCCCAGCTCCAGCTCACCACGGCGACCTGTGATAAATCCGTATCCGGAAGTGTTTTGGCGTATGTGATGAGAAATGAGATATCGCGACCTTGCGCGTTGAGCCCGTGCGCCGCCGGCTCTGTTAAGATTTGGCCGCAAGGAGACGCTAATGCCTCGTGGTCGAGTTCCGCGCCAGCCCGCCCGCACCGGCCGCCAGGACAAAGTGCGCGCCGGCAACATTCGTGGGAAAGGTTCTAGTGTGAAGGAAGGTTCTAGTGTGAAGAAAGGCTCGAGTGTGCAGAAAGAAACTCGTGTGGGGAAGGGTTCTAATGTGGGGACGGGCACTCTTGCCCGTCCAGGCCGAGGCAACGCCTCGGCAGCAGCCCCGAAGAATCGCCAGAAACCCAAAGAGAAGACCGCGGTCACCTCGAAACTCAAAGGCTACAACCCCACTGCTCCCGAACGCGTAACCGAGATTTTGCAGCGCCTGAATCAGCTCTATCCCGAAGTCACCTGCGCCCTCACCCACGCCAGCGCGTGGGAACTGCTCGTCGCCACCATCCTCTCCGCGCAATCGACCGACGTAAACGTTAACCGCGTAACCCCCGAGTTGTTCCGAAAATACCCGACGGTCGCGGCCTTTGCCGCGCTCACTCCCGAGCAACTCGAGCCCGATGTCCGCTCCACCGGATTCTTTCGCAACAAGTCCAAATCCGTCGTGGGAGCCGCAAGAAAGATCGTAGCCGATTACGGCGGCGAGGTGCCCGACGACATTGAGAAACTTCTCACTCTTCCCGGCGTCGCCCGCAAAACCGCCAACGTCGTACTCGGCACATGGTTCAGGAAAGCCGTAGGCGTGGTCGTCGACACCCATGTGCATCGCATCTCGCGCCGGCTGGAACTGACGACGCAAGATGATCCGCAAAAAATCGAGCAAGATCTGATGAAGATCATTCCCCGCGAGCGATGGATCCTGTTCTCGCATCAGATCATCTGGCACGGCCGCAAAATCTGCATCGCCCGCAAGCCCAAGTGCGCCGATTGCGCGCTCGAGAATCTGTGCCACGCCGGAGATAAAACCTGGAGCACGGTGGAGATGCACAAGAACGCGATCGCGTAGTGCTCCCGCGAATCAGGCCGGGAAACCGGCTCCGTAGTAAAATGGTCACTCCGGTGACCACATGAAAATCAGCACGATTCGAGAGTTCCGGGACCGGGCCACCACGATGCTCCGCTCCGACGATCCCATCCTGTTGACGCGACGCGGTCGCGTGGCTGGGGTCTTCCTGCCGTGGCGCGAAGCCACGCTGCCAATCGATCTGAAGCGCGAGCTTTTTTCCATGCTGACGTCCGAGATTGCGCTCCACTTGAAAAAGAAACGGGTCAGCGAGAAAGATGTTTTGCAGGACTTCGCCCGCTGGAGAAAAGGACGCCGTGAAGTTGGCCGCCGACGCTAATGTTCTGCTGTCGGCAGTGATCGATGGACGCGCCCGTCTGGTGTTGCGTCATCCGAAAATCCAAGAAGTACTCACCACCGCGCATACCTTCTCCGAAGTCGAAGAGTATGCTCCAGTTTTGGCCGAACAGCGTGGACTTCCCGCGGATGTCGTAATTCTTGCCGTAGCCGCGCTTCCCGTCGTCATCATAGAGCGCACCCGCTATGCCAAGAAGCTGCCCGCGGCTCTTCGTCGCATTGGCGGTCGCGACCCTGCGGATGCCGAATTGTTGGCACTCGCCCTGCAATTCAAAATCCCGGTCTGGTCCAATGACAAAGATTTCAATGGCCTGAACGTCGACCTCTTCACCACGGCAGATTTACTTCGTCACCTTGGCGTCAGCGAATAGCCGCAATTTATCGAATGTCTGTGTCTGATAAACTTTTTCTACCCTCGATCGAGGCTCTAATCCTTCATGCGCACTCTGGTTCCTATTGCTATCGTCATACTTATGAGCAGCGTCGTTATTGAAACTTCTGCCCAGACTTTGTCTCCACCCCAGGCGGTTAGCGATCCGAAGCAGATTTCCTCCAAGCCCAATGCCCAGGTCGAACCACGCAGCCTGACCATCGAAAAGCTCTACATGACGCGCCAGGTAGGCCGTCCCACGTGGTCTCCCAATGGCAAGAGCATCGCGTTTATCTCCAACATGAGCGGACGGAATAATCTGTGGCTCGTCCCTGCCGACGGCGGATGGCCCGTGCAGCTGACAGTGAGCGACCAACGGCAGGCATCCCCCGCGTGGTCGCCGGACGGCAAATGGATCGCCTACCAGTCCGACTACGACGGCGACGAGCAATGGGACATCTTTCTCGTGTCTCCGAAGACGGGCAAGGTCGTCAATTTGACCCAGACCCGCGAGATAGCCGAGATCAATCCGACGTGGTCGCCGGACGGGCGATATCTCGCCTATGAGGTGAAACCGAAAACTTCCGCAGCCTACGAGATCGACATCTACGACATGGTGATGCGCGAGGTAAAGCACCTCACTACCAACACGCCGCAGGACAAGCGCAACACCAATCCCATCTGGTCGAAAGATGGAAAGTACATCGTCTACACCCAAACGCAAGCCAAGGGCACGGACTCGAACATTTTTATCGCCGACGTCGCCACCGGAAAGAATACGCTGCTCACGCCGCACGACGGCGAGCAGCGATTTACGGCCAACGACATCGATCCGCGCGCCGTTCCTGATGGCCGAAAAATATTTGTAACCTCGAACGCGAAGAACGGTTACGACAATATCGGATTGCTCGACTTCAGCGCAAAAGGCGAGCTGAGTGATCAATTCAAGCCCGGCAAGATCACCTGGCTCACGCACGACACGTGGGAAATTCGCGGCGGTGAATTCTCCCCCGACGGCAAGCGCCTCACCTTCACTGCCAACGTCGACGGCAACGTCGAAATTTACCTGCACGATCTCGCGACAGGCAAATCCACCGCGCTGCCAATCCCGAAAGGCGTTGACGAGCCTGCAGGCGGGCGCTCCGCGTTCAGTGCGGACGGCTCGCGCCTGCTTTACAACCACAATGGCCCGACCGCTCCCGGCGACCTTTGGGTCTATCACCTCGCCTCGGGCAAGTCCGAGCAACTCACACATTCGCTGGTCGCGGGTATTCGCGCCGAAGACATGGTCGAGCCCTATCTGGTGCACTATCCCAGCCGCGACGGCAAGTGGACTATCTCCGCGTTTCTCTACATGCCCTTCAACATGGCGCGCAACGGGCAGAATGCGGCCATCGTCTATATTCACGGCGGCCCCACGTCGCAGACAGTGAACTCCTTCAACCGCTTCATTCAGTTCGCCGCCAATCAGGGATACATGGTGCTCGCGCCCAACTATCGCGGCTCAACCGGATACGGCAAAGAATTCCAGCAGGCTAATCTCTTCGACATGGGCGGCGGCGATTTGCAGGACGTGCTTGCCGGCGTCGACTGGATCAAACAGACCGGCCACCTCGACCCCAAGAAGATCGCGGTCATGGGCGGCAGCTACGGCGGCTATCTGAGCATGATGGCGGTGACCAAAGCTCCGGACGTGTGGGCCGCAGCCGTGCCCATCGTGCCTTTTGTGAACTGGATTACGGAGATTGAAAACGAAGATCCGGTACTGCAGCAGTCCGACCTGGCGACGATGGGCGATCCCGTCAAGAACAAAGCGCTCTACGAAGACCGCTCGCCCATCAACTTTATTGACCACATCAAGGCGCCCCTATTGCTTTTAGCGGGCGGCCACGATCCCCGCTGCCCCAAATCCGAAACCCAGCAGGTGATCGACGCCATCACCAAGCGCAGCGGCACCGTCGATTACAAGGTTTACGAAAACGAAGGCCACGGATTCGCGCGCGTCGAAAATCAGATTGACGCCTACCAGCGCGTTGCCAACTTTCTGCTGGCGCACGTCGTCCCGGCCGACTGCAGTTGTTCTCTGAGCGAGTAAGCCATCAAACAATATGGCGGCCCGAATCAGGCCGCCACGCCTTATCGCCTAGGGCTCCCGGCGTTCAACTACGGACCAACCTGAACGCAACTTCCGGTGTGATTGTCGAACTCCGTTTGCAGCTCGTAGAAGCGCCCGTTCCACATCTGGTTCGCTAAGGCCGAATCCCAGCCATTCGTGCCGTAGTTATAAGCACAAAGGTCTCCGATTTCGTTGCCCTGCGCCGTGTACCAGGCGTCAAGCTCCGGGTCAGTAATAGCCTCTGTGAGTTCATGGCTCGTCGCCGTGGCAACCGTATCTGCCACAAGGTCCCCATTGGGCGAGGGCGTGCCCGGCACCTGGCAGGTACTGGGATTGCCATACGGCATGTTCGCGTAAATCACCGACTTGCCTGAAAGACTATAGTCGCCGTGATAGGCGCAATAATATGTGTAAGAACATTGCGCGCCCGTTGAATCGAAACACGAACCTTCCCCGCTCGACGTGAATAGCATGAAGATGTTGTCGATATTGGCGGTCCAGCCATTGAGCCCTATCACCCGCGTGATTTCGGTCTGGATTTGCGCGTCGGTGATGCAGTTTCCGGGCGTCGCAGTGTCTGTGCATCCCGACGTAGGATACGGGTTAGTGTCTACGTAAGAGCCCGCCAAGTATCCATAGTTCTGGATGTAGCTTTTACCGGTTCCGGAACTCTGGTAGTACTGCGTATTGTTGTTGTCGACGCCGTGCTTTCCGTAATCGAGCAGCAGGTTCTTAAGCACCGTCTGGTAATGCGAACTCATACTGGTCGCGCCGCCGTTCTGCAAGTGCGCGGGAACCCAGAAGATCGCATATGTTTTGGCGCCCCATTGCATCACCGAACCTCCGTGATAGACCAACGGACCCGGATCCTCGGCGGGCGTTGCGCCCAGCGGTTTCACGTGCGTGGCCGGCAAACTGTGGATATTGAATTCGCTGGTCCGGGGCGTACCCTCCTGCCCCATGGCAATCCCTTGCAGGCTCAGCAATACGGAAAGGAAAACAACTTTGGCGCGGCTATCCCACTGCACTTTCATACCCTACTCCTCCCCAGAAGAAACGAATAACGCGCGAGAAGTGTACTATGGCTGGAACTCGGGACCAAGCCAAATCTGGCTTCCCGCTTGGGTTTGGGGCGATGTTTGCACGATTTTGCAACTATCTTCTAGCCTGGTTCAGCGAAGGCTTCTCACAATGGCTCGAACCAGCCCCGGGATTGTGAACTTCTTGGCCGCGATGTCAACCGGTAAGCCGAGTTCGCGAAGGGTGGACGAAGTAACCGGACCAATCGAAGCCATGCGAATTCCCGCGAGCAAAGTCTGGCGCCGCTTCGGAGAAAGGTTCGCACCCAGCAATTCCACGAAATTCTTGACCGTCGAAGAACTGGTGAATGTCACCACATGGGGGCGCTTTTTCGAATCTTTCAGCGCCGCCCGCAGCCGGACGCGCGAAGATTCAGGCACAACGGTTTCGTACGCCTCAACTACGTCCACCTGCGCTCCCGCCTTGCGCAATTCTCGCGGGATCACGTCGCGGGCGACTTTTGCGCGCACCAGCAGAACGCGCCTGCCCTTGACTTTCTTTTGCAAGCTGCGCACGACCGACTCGGCCACGTATTCCTTCGGAACGATGTCCACCTTCGCGCCGCGCTGCTCGATCGCCTTCTTGGTAGCCGGACCAATGGCCGCGATGCGCAGCACTTCAGCGCCAACACTCGATTGCGTCCGCCGCACCGCACGACTGAAGCTTGCCCTGAGCCCAGCCGACGGGTCGCGCGCACCCCGAGTCTTCTGCAACCGCTCCCACATGGCCTCCACACCGTTCACGCTGGTCAGAATCAGCCAGTCGTAAGTGTCGAGATTCTTCAACGCTGAGTCCAGCGACTGGAACGACTGGGGCTTGCGAATCTCGATAAACGGGATCTCGACCACTTGCGCCCCTAACGCGCGCAGTTCGCCGGAGAGCGCTCCCGCCTGGTGCCGAGCACGGCCCACCAGCACGCGAATCCCGCTCAAGGGTTGCTGCGACGCGCTTTCTGCTTTCTTACTCATGGTTGAAGTTGGCGACCATGCCTTAAGCCTGGCGAAGCAGGCTACTGTCCGCCCAAACAAAGCATCACGGCTTCTTCCCGCCCAGTCTCTGCTCGCACATCAGTCGGGAAACATCCGAGACCACCGTGTCTTCCGATTTTTCCAGCGACGCGATCACGTTGCTCTGTTCTTCCCGCGTGCGGTTCTGGCTTAACTTAAATTTGGCTTCGATTTTTGTCACCGCAATCTCGAACCCTACAATGTGGCTTAGCATGCGCTCGCGATAATCATGGCTCAGGCCCGCCCACTGCTGCTCATAAGCCGCTTCGAAAGTTCCGATCAGTTCGTGCAACAGGCCCTGCAACTCTTCTTGAGAGCTGAACAGCCGCGCATTTCCGTACACATGCACCGCGCCATAATTCCACGTGGGAACGTTTTCGCGAGTCGAATAGTTGCTCGCGGAAACATAAGCGTGCGCTCCATGGAAAATAGTCAGGCACGCCGGATTCTGCTCCAGATAACGCCAGTGCGGATTGGCCTTGGCAACGTGTCCGCGCAATACGAGGTTTTCGTCCGTTCCGCGCACCGACAGCGGCAGGTGCGTAGCGAACGGCCCCTCGTCAGTCGACGAGATCATGATGGCAAACGGATTCGCCCTCATAAATCCAATCGCGTCGGCATGCTCGCGCACCCGGAAATGTTCAGGAATATACATTCTTACTTACAGGATGCCACATTCGATCAAGGCTGTGGCGGAACCGCCAGGCCGCGGCCGTAAACGGCCTCTAGAATCTGATCGCCGCCTCGCGCCAGCAGCGCCGCCCCAGCCTCATTGCCAAGTTTTTCAGGATCGTCCCCGTCACGCGAATCGCGCAGCAGTTGCGAGCCGTCGGGGTCGGCAACAATCGACTCCAGATGCAGCTTGCCGTTCCGCATTTCCGCAAACGCTCCGATCGGAATCTGACAGCCTCCGCCCAGGCTGTTGAGCAGCGCCCGTTCGCAGGTCGTCGCGGCGCGGGCGGCGGGATCGTTTAGAAATTCCAGATGCTGGCGGGTAACCGCATCGCCTTCGCGAATTTCAATGCCGAGGGCTCCCTGCCCCGCAGCCGGGCACATGATGTCCGCTGGAATAATTTGTTTGACGAGTTGCGTCTTCCCCAGCCGATTCAATCCTGCCGACGCGAGGATGATCGCGTCGTACTCTCCCTGCTCCAGCTTGCGCAGCCGCGTATCCACATTGCCGCGCAGAGGATGAATATCGAGATCCGGACGCACCGCCTTCAGTTGCGCCTGCCGTCGCAGACTCGACGTGCCCACGCGCGCTCCCTGCGGCAAATCCTGAAAGCGCTGGTAATGCCGCGAGCAGAACGCGTCGCGCGGGTCCTGTCTTTCCGTAATGGCCGCGATTTCGAATCCCGGCGGAAGTTCGGTGGGCAGGTCTTTCAGCGAATGCACTGCCAGATCGACGCGCCCCGCAGCCAGCGCTTCCTCAATCTCCTTCGTGAACATGCCCTTAGTGCCGACCATGGCAAGGGCAACGTCGGTGATCTTGTCACCGGTAGTATGAATAATTTCGATTTCGACTTCGTGCCCATGCCCGCGCAGCAGCGCCGAAATGTGATTAGCCTGCCACAAGGCAAGTTGCGACCCGCGGGAGCCGATCCGGAGTTTAGCCATGATGGAATACCTGAGGCAGAATATCGCAGAAAAATGAAAGGCGGCCCGTTGGGCCGCCTGGAACTGGTGCTGTGACGCGCTTGAGAACCAAACTCAGATTACTCTCTGACGAAGGGTGAGTCAACGACGATTTGCGCGTTAAGCCACTTCTAATGTCCCGTGGGTCGCGTACGGCGGCGGAGAGTAAGGGATTCGAACCCCTCGCGGCTGCGAACAGCCGCGACCCACGGTTCTCAAGCGCGGCCCAGTACCCACACTGGTAGTACTCTCCGAAGCCCCGATTGAGCAAGGCCAGCCTACTACGCACGCGGGAGCAAATTCTCGGAATTCGCTCAAGGCATGAAAACTCTTGTTCCATTTTGGTTCTAGCTATTCGTGTCCGTTGTGACAGCGCACGGGCAGGACTGTGGAGATGCGGTGGATCGTACGGCATATGACGCCCCTCCCCGGAATCTGCTGCGACCATTTGTGATCATAGGCAAGAAATGTCAATCAAGGATTAGCACGCTAAATCTTCTGCCGGAGTATCGATCCTATCGGGGCGCCTGATCATTGGCGCGTCTCCATTTCATTTTTCTTGTTCGACGATTGCGACGGCTCTTTGATCTTGTCGTGCAAGTTAAACAACCGCCGCACTACATCCACCACCGTCGTCGCCTCCGACTCTCTCGCCGCCGTCTTCAAAGTCGTGATCGGCGTATGCATGACCTTGTTGATAATCCCACGGGTCAGCGCTTCAATCGCGATCTCCTGTTCCGGGGTCAACTGCCCCATGCGCCCGCGCACCCGGTCAATCTCCGCCTGCCGAATCGTCTCCAGATGATCCTGCAGCGACACAATCGTCGGCACCACGTCGAGCGTATGCAGCTTCGCCTCGAACCGCTCCACTTCGCCAGTAATGATGGCTTCGGCCAGTTCCGCTTCTTTGTGCCGGTCGGCGACATGGCTGCTCACCGCCTGCTGCAAGTCGTCAATGTCGTACGTGAAGATGCCGTCGAGCTTGCCCATCTCCGGCGAGACATCGCGCGGCACCGCAATATCGATAAAGAACATCGGCCGGTTCTTGCGGCGGGAAAGAAACTGTTCGCCATGCTCGCGGCGGAAAATCGCGTGCGGCGCGCCCGTGGAAGTAATCACAATGTCGGCGCGGTCGCAGGTGTTGTACAAGTCGTCAAACTTAATCGCCTGCCCGTTGAATTTCTGCGCCAGTCCAATGGCCCGCTCGTAAGTGCGGTTGGCCACAAAGATCGACGCGCAGCCGTGCGCCATCAAATGCCGCGCCGCCAGTTCGCTCATCTTGCCGGCGCCAACAATAAAGACCGTCTTCCCTTCCAGCGTCCCGAAAATCTTTTTGGCCAGCTCCACCGCCACCGATGCAATCGACACCGACGACGATCCCACCGCAGTTTCGGTGCGCACCCGCTTGGCGACGGCAAAAGCGCGGCTGAAGAGTTGGTCGAGCTGCCCACGCACCGCTCCGATGGCCCGCGCCGTAGCGTAAGCTTCCTTCACCTGGCCCAATATCTGTGCCTCGCCCACCACCATCGAATCCAGGCTCGACGCTACCCGAAACAGGTGCCGCACCGCATCCTTGCCGCGAAATTCGTAAAGATGGGGATCGAGCTCTTCCGGCTCCAGATGAAAATGGTGGTGCAGGAATCCGCGCAGATCGGCGGCGCCATTCGTGGTATGCGTCACGATCTCCACACGATTGCAGGTGGAGATCACCATGCCCTCTTCGATTCCCGGATAGGCATTGAGATCGCGGCAAGCATCGGGCAGGCGCGATTCAGGAATCGCGAGCCGTTCGCGGAGTTCCAGCGGCGCGCTCTTGTGGTTCACGCCAATGAGTTGAAATCTCATGAGGCACCGAACCTGTGGATGGCCGAAAAATAGTTCGCGCCCCAGGCCGCCAGCGCCGCCGCAAAAGCGAATGTCGCCAGCACCGCCGCGCGCCGTCCGCGCCATCCCGAATTCCACCGCGTGAACACCATCAGCATGTAGACGGCCCACATCAGCAGCGACAGCAAAATCTTCGGATCGAGAAAGTCGAGGCGCCCGTAAGTGGAGATCGCCACCACCGACCCGGTCAGCAGGCCCAGCGTCATAAACGGGAACCCAAGCAGCAGCGAACGGTAGCCGATCTGGTCAATCACTTCGAGCGCGGGCAGAAACGAAATCAGGCTGGTGGATTTCTTCGCCTTCAGCCGCCGCTCCTGCAACAGATAAAGCAGGCTTGCCCCAAAACTCACCAGCAGCGCCGCGTATCCAATGAAGATCAGAAAAATGTGCGCCGCCAGCCATCCCTTACTTGAGACATATTGCGTCAGCAGCACGGGCTGTTCGTCGACCGCCGCAACAAACGTCAGAAAAAATACCACGGGAAATACGACCACGCCGGGCGACGTGGTCTGGTAAATCGCATAGATGAGCATGAAGAACGACATCGACAGGAAAGCCAGCAGCGATTCGCCGTTATGCACCGACGCCCAGACCACGTGCCCCGAAAGAAATAATTCGGTCAGCGAAACGAAATGGAAAACCATGCCCAGGCTGGCCGCATGCAATGCGATCCGGCTGAACAGGTCGCTGGTGCGAGTCAGCGCCACAAAAGCGTAGACCAGTCCAATGAAGTAGCAAGCCAGCGCGAAGCGCAACCAGAGCAAAGACATAGGCCTTATAAGTTCCGGAATCCCTTGAGTTTACCCCAAAAGCACGGCCCCGGACCTTGAATCCTCTCGTGCTGCCATCCATTTTCCATACCAAAAGGGGCAAGGCAAACAAAGCGGGTCACTTAAGGCTGTGATTAGGATCACAGAACGAGAAATCCCAAAGGGAGTTTCCCTCTGGCCGCAAGTCGAACCTCATCGTAACGGTTGGTCAATACGTGGAATCTCCGGGGCTCGGCAAGTCTCGCATACCCCTTAGAATCAGGTGTAAACGTCCGCCGATCCTGGAGGCACTGAAAATGAAAACGGTTCCCGTTCTGACCGGTACATGGCAACTGGTGGAGTTTGCCGATCTCGATAAGGCCGGCAAGTGGCAGTGTCGGTTCGGCGAACATCCAAAGGGATATTTCGTTTACGACGCAACCGGGCACGTTCACATTCAGATTATGAAGGTTCCGCCTCTAGCGCCTTTTCCCGAAGCGAACCTCAAAGATGGCACGTTACCCTCCCCCGAGCATGCTCTCGCCGCTTACGGCGCCTATGTCGCCTACTTCGGCACCTACGCTGTAGACGCAGAGGCGCACGTAGTAACTCACCATGTCGAGGGCAGCCTAGCGCCGGATTTCACCGGCACTGACCAGCCGCGTCCTTTCCGACTGGAAGGCGACCGACTGGAGATTGGGGATGGCAAGACGTGGCGGCGTGTGTTGAGACGTGTACGCTGATCCTGACGATTCGTAGGCGGCGTAACTCATCGCACTGATTAGTACGTATTTGTACGTACAAGCGACGTGGCCGGAGGGAGGCGAGCAAAACCTCGCCCGACCTTCGACTACGATGCCCTTTGCGGGGCCGGAAACGCCCCTGGCATCGACGATCGATGCTCGACCCATGGTAGAAGGCATCCGCCACGAAACTCTTCGCTAGCGAGCCCGGAAAGGGCCCTCTACGACTTTTCAACAACTTCCACCAAGGCTCAACAACTTACATCAAACCGATGCGCTCAATAAGCGCTATGGCCTTCCATGAGAAGGTCGGCCGGAGTCATTGACCCCGGCGGCGGGGCGCTGGCCAACATCGGTAGAAGCGGGGCGAAGCTGCCCAAAATCCACTTTCCGCTAGTCCTTGCAAATACCTTAATCTGACGAAGTCGCAGGTTGGGCGTGTTGGCTGATGGTGTCCGAGACCACCCAACTGGCGCCGACCAATGCGATGGAGATCGCGTTGCCGGACCAAGTAAAGTGATTGTGTGGCGCGGCGATCAGATTCGGAATCCAGACCAGCAACTCGAAGATGACGATCTCCGCGGTGAGCAGGCGCGCAGCCAGCGCAGCCTGGATGCCGGTGAGGATAGCCACGGCGGCCCCGAAAAAGCCCAAGGTGGTGGCATAGGCCCAGAACATCCTGGTCGGCGGCAGCCAAGCCGGGATCCAGTTCAGCAGGCCGGGCATGTCCACGATGTGGACAATGCCAAACGAAATCGGGCAAATACCGAACAGGAGCACGAAGAAGGGCTGGCGGCGCGCCAGCAATGAACCGGCAGGCGCGAAGATCGCGCACAGCACCAGACCAGCGGCGACCAGGGCGAACTCTTCAAAGACATTGCCGATGGGATCGTAGTTGCCGAGATTCACCAAGGCCTTGGGCACCCAGATGAGCGTGAAAACAGAGTAGACAATCGTCAGGGTCAGAGCGCCGGCACGCGCGATCCGGGGAGAGATACGGGGCAAGAGGAGCGCGATTCCCGCGGCCAGCTCAATGACCGCGGTGAGATAGGCGAGCGGAACGCGCAGAGGGATGTTGGGGCCGACGTTCTGCCAGTTGGTGGCGAAGTCGCCGGAGACCAACCCCAGGAGGCCGAGAAAGATGCCGCCTCCGCCGTAGACGTAAAGCCCGAGATTTGAGGTAAGGCTGCGTTCTTTCGCCATCGCGTGCCGGGTTTTTCAGTATCTCTCGGCGATGTGAGGTGGGCAATAGCCACTCTGCGCGATTTGAGCCAGACCACTGCTGCTGGGTTGGATCCCAGGTTTCGCGAACAAAAAGGACAGCTAATCGTGGGCCACGGGGTCATCTTGTCACGCGGGACGGAGTCTTTTCCATTGCTAACCGGTCAATGAGTGAAATGGCTTCCATGAGAAGGCCGGTCGGAGTCAAGTTGATTCTTCATTGGCTTCATTGAACAAGGTTTTTTTGTTCTCCCGCCGAGTGGCCGCTGTCGCCATGCTTCCATCCGCACTCTCGAGGAGCGATTCGTTTCGCTCGGTGCATGTTGGGCGTTCTCGTATCAGCCGGTGCTGCCATCTGTTTGGCGCCCTGTGGTTCTGCTCGTGCAGAGTCGAACCTGGGCCAGGCCATTAACGCAGTCACCGGAACTCGGCTTTGGGCTTTTTTGTTTTTTCCCTTCCTAAGAAGATTTTGACTTTAGGCTGCCGCCGGCATCGCTTTCTGGTTGCTGTTGTGCAGCGGTTCGTATACTTCTCCGCTCACCCACAGGTGATGCAACAACACCGCCAGCTTTCTCGCGGTCGCCACGATGGCGCGCTTCTTCCCGCTTCTTCCGCCACGCTCGGCCAGCTTCAGGCCCCAGCGCCGGAGATCGCAGTCCACCCCGAACGGACCCAGAACGTGCTGCGCTCCTTGCACCAACAACGTCCGCAGATAGGGATCGCCTTCTTTGCTGATATGCAGCTGCGGCTCGCTTCGGCCTGAGTTTCTGCGTCCCGGCTGCAGTCCCAGATAGCAGCCCACGTCGCGGCTCTTGCCGAAGCGATGCGGATCTTCCAACGTCAGCAAGAACGTCAGCGCGATCAGCGTGCCTACGCCTTTGATCTGCTTCAGCAGCGCCACCTGCGGATAACTCTGCTGTGCCAGATTCTCGATGCGCTCGTTGTATTCCACGATGCGCTCGCTCAGCGACTCAATCGCGTTCAACAGGGGTTCCAGTGCGGCTTGCAGCTCTGGACTCAAGCCTTCGGCTTTCTCCGGATTCATATTGCGCACGTTGCACCCGCGCAATCGCTCCCCGTAACTTTTGGCCAGCCCGCGCGCCATGTTGACCAGCCCCGTGCGCGCACGCACTAGTCCAGCTCGCGCCCGAATCAACGTCAGATCGGCTTGCGCCTGCACGCTGCGGTGCTTCACCGGATACAGCAACTTCGGATCGATCCGGGCCAACCGGGCCAGCGTCTGCGCATCCAGCCGATCGTCTTTCTTGCGGCTCTCCCCGATCAGCCGTACCTTGCGCGCAGTTCGCCACGATCACTTCGTGTCCCAAGTCGCTCAGCATACGACTGATCCAGGGCGAATGCGTCCCGATTTCCAGCGCGATGCGACTGCGCGGCATCGCGCCGAAGACTTCCTGCAATGCTTTCGCTGTCGTCCGCACCCGCTGCTCCAACTGGATCTGGCCGGCTTCATCCACCACGCAGTACCAACTGTTGCGATCCCCTAGATCCAATCCAATGGTCAGTTTCGGTTGCGAAAAATTCTTGCTCTGCTTCGCTGCTGCGGTGCTAATCTTCTTCATTGCCGGTCTCCTTTTTATCTGTGCCTTGAGCACGTCGATAACTTGGGAGCGTACAGCATCCCGTCCGGAGACCGGCCTTCTCATCCCATCTGCTTACGTCAGTTGAGCAAGTTGAGCCATCCTTGACAGGGCCAATGCAGTGGCCTACCTTCTCCCTGTGCAAAGCAACTCTCTAGCAGAAATCTATTCTTCCAAGACCGATGGCGAACTTATCGCACTAGCTGCCGATGCTGCTGCCCTCGTGGATGAGGCCCGACCTGTTCTGGCCGATGAGCTTCTTCGGCGGAACATCATGGTGAAGCTCTCGGCTGCTGTACGGAGTAGTCCGAAGAAAGACTCACGCGCCGTCAAATTGGTTCGACTCGTGGGTTCTTTGCTGATTAACCTTACGGTCGCAGTAATCGGAACAGGCGTTTTAGATACCGAGGTGCGACAGGTGATTCCCACTCATACCGTCGCCGCAGGCGTATGGAAGGAAATAATTTTGAGCATTGTCTGTGCCTCTCTTGTTGGCTTCTTCATGTGGCGAACTTGGCGGAGTTCAGCCGCAAAGTGGATTTGGATTCTGGCTGCCCTGTGGTTTGTTTTCGGCTACCTGACTATCGCTAGAAGTGCTAATCCGTGGGGGCGTTTGTCCGGCTTTAGCTCTGGGAGCGTCCTGAGTGGCCCCGACGTAAGGACTTTCTTCGTCTTCACTGTTCCGTTCATTCGAGCCATCTTCTACTCGGTGGGCGCGTACATTTCATCACTGATGCAACGAGCCAGAGTCAGCTTGCCCGATGGTTGCTGAAATGTCCCCATAGCAATTAAATGCCCGGAGCAGGGATTCTGAGTGTAACGGCCTTCCATGAGAAGGCCGGTCGGAGTCAAGTTGATTCTTCATCTGGCTTCATTGAACAAGGTTTTTTTCTCCCGCCGAGTGGCCGCTGTCGCCATGCTTCCATCCGCACTCTCGAGGAGCGATTCGTTTCGCTCGGTGCATGTTGGGCGTTCTCGTATCAGCCGGTGCTGCCATCTGATTGGCGCCCTGTTGATTCTGCTCTTAGAGAGTCGAACCTGGGCCAGGCCATTAACGCAGTCACCGGAACTCGGCGTTGGGCTTTTTTGTTTTTTCCCTTCCCAAGAAGATTTTGACTTTAGGCTGCCGCCGGCATCGCTTTCTGGTTGCTGTTGTGCAGCGGTTCGTACACTTCTCCGCTCACCCACAGGTGATGCAACAACACCGCCAGCTTTCTCGCGGTCGCCACGATGGCGCGCTTCTTCCCGCTTCTTCCGCCACGCTCGGCCAGCTTCAGGCCCCAGCGCCGGAGATCGCAGTCCACCCCGAACGGACCCAGAACGTGCTGCGCTCCTTGCACCAACAACGTCCGCAGATAGGGATCGCCTTCTTTGCTGATATGCAGCTGCGGCTCGCTTCGGCCTGAGTTTCTGCGTCCCGGCTGCAGTCCCAGATAGCAGCCCACGTCGCGGCTCTTGCCGAAGCGATGCGGATCTTCCAACGTCAGCAAGAACGTCAGCGCGATCAGCGTGCCTACGCCTTTGATCTGCTTCAGCAGCGCCACCTGCGGATAACTCTGCTGTGCCAGATTCTCGATGCGCTCGTTGTATTCCACGATGCGCTCGCTCAGCGACTCAATCGCGTTCAACAGGGGTTCCAGTGCGGCTTGCAGCTCTGGACTCAAGCCTTCGGCTTTCTCCGGATTCATATTGCGCACGTTGCACCCGCGCAATCGCTCCCCGTAACTTTTGGCCAGCCCGCGCGCCATGTTGACCAGCCCCGTGCGCGCACGCACTAGTCCAGCTCGCGCCCGAATCAACGTCAGATCGGCTTGCGCCTGCACGCTGCGGTGCTTCACCGGATACAGCAACTTCGGATCGATCCGGGCCAACCGGGCCAGCGTCTGCGCATCCAGCCGATCGTCTTTCTTGCGGCTCTCCCCGATCAGCCGTACCTTGCGCGAGTTCGCCACGATCACTTCGTGTCCCAAGTCGCTCAGCATACGACTGATCCAGGGCGAATGCGTCCCGATTTCCAGCGCGATGCGACTGCGCGGCATCACGCCGAAGACTTCCTGCAATGCTTTCGCTGTCGTCCGCACCCGCTGCTCCAACTGGATCTGGCCGGCTTCATCCACCACGCAGTACCAACTGTTGCGATCCCCTAGATCCAATCCAATGGTCAGTTTCGGTTGCGAAAAATTCTTGCTCTGCTTCGCTGCTGCGGTGCTAACCTTCTTCATTGCCGGTCTCCTTTTTATCTGTGCCTTGAGCACGTCGATAACTTGGGAGCGTACAGCATCCCGTCCGGAGACCGGCCTTCTCATCCCATCTGATTGCAGAAACTGCTTCCAAGTTGCTCGTCATCTACTTCAACAGATCGTGCGGGCATCGGAGTTTCCTACTGGCATTTCTTATCGCACTTCGCGTCGAGAACCATGTCAAGGATGGTCATGTAGGTCGGCTCAGAAACATCGCGATTCGGGTCCTCGTCGATATTTACTTTGTGCACAACTAGCAGATTGTAAGCGGGAAACGCCGTAATATACTGGCCGCCCGATCCCATGGCTGAAAACGCTCCCTGATACGGGCCGGTCCAAGTATTCCCAGGAAACATCGGAGCTTCCCAGGCCCACCAAAGCATGCCATATCCCCAGCGACCGGTCCATCCTTCCGCTTTTAATTCATTGCGCGCGGCAAAGCTGGTTGTGGGATAAACGCTGAAATCGATGAATCCCGGATCGCCCCATAGTGTGTTTCCCCACATTCCATGGGAGATGGCAAGCAATCCAATACGGGCCATGTCGCGCGTCGACAGATAGGTTGCGTATTCGAAGTGGGTGGAGTTTTCGATGTAATTTTTCTTTTGGCGCGAGCGATCGAAATCCTGGAATCGCAGCGGGATTGCAAGGTCATCTCGTAAGGCGTCGAAGATGTCCTTGTGCGCGATCTTCTCAAAAGCGAGCCCGGCCGCATCGAAATCCCAGTTGTTGTAGAACCAGCGCCCGCCGGGATAACCGGCTCCGCGCTTGGGCGAAATCTTGTCGTCCTGGTCATTGCCGCTTCGAATGTAGATTCCAGAGCGCGACATCATTAGTTGCTGCAAGGTCGCATGCTGTTCGGGTTCGATAAACGGGGTCTTGTCTTCAAGCCCAAGTTCGACGACGCTCTTGTCTAAATCGAACTTCACGCCCTTCTGCATCTCGACCGCGTATAGAAGACTAAGCACGCTCTTGCGCACCGAGGCGGTCTTGCTGACGAGTTTCACATCTCCATACTCGAATATGACATGTCCACGCGAGACTACCATCATCGCGTCGGTCTGATGAGTTTTCAAGAAACTCCGCAGAGCGTCGAGCCGTTCTGCTGAGAAGCCCTCGGCCTCGGGTGACACCTGCTTCCATTCCGTTCCCGGCCAGCTCCATCCGTTCTTGTCGCTGTATCCTTCTTGTGGAAGAAGTGGCAAGGGCGCTGCCGGACTTGCTGCGGTCGCATTTCCGAAGGTGTTGCTTTGAGCTGGAGCCTTCGAAGAGACAAGCAGCACGATGCACAGCATCAATGCGCAGGAAACAAGTCTTACTCTCGACATTGCCGAAGCCTATCAGGTTTTGTAGGCATACTTCAGCAAAGAGTTTGCGAATAGCTTGAGCCGGTATGTGTGACAACTCGTGTCCAAGGCGTCGGCACTCGGAAACCGGGGGGCGGAACCAGAATCGTAACTGGCGTAACATCGTCATTACACTCAGAACCGCTCAGTGAGCGAAATGGCCGTAAATTGACAAATCTCTGAGCTATGCGTGGTGCAGTCTTTGCCGCAGTGTTTCCAGGATCAGACTGACCAGCGCATAGGTAGCGGCATTCGCAAGAATGACCAAATGGAAAGACATGCCGAAATGGAAATAGGAACCGATGAGCACAACTGGCTGAGTTAAAGAGCCGAGAGTGTACACGATCGGTTCTATCGGATTGTCCTTGCTTCGCATTGCGAAATAAAGTGCCCAGCAGGCCGCAACGAGAAAGCCCGCACTCGCCCACATAGCAATTCGGTACTTCATGCTGCGCTCTACTGTTCCCTGGTTCCCTAATCCAGCTTATCGTTGAGTGGTCTGTCCTGGCTCAACTGTTGCAAAATCGCCGTTACACTCATTGACCCTGCGAGGCCTGCAGCGCCAAACGCTGCGGTCAATTGTCCCATAGGTTTTTCTCTAATGGGTCTCTACGTCAGCCGTTTTCCACGCGCGACTTTATATCTGCGTAGGCCGTCTCGATCAGCTTGAGCAACTCGGCGGCGTTTGTCGGCGCTCCCGGGCTCAACTTCACGTGGCGCATGAACTTGCCGTTGCCTTCGAGCAGGCGAGCGGGATCGCGCAGCGCTGCGCCGTGAAAGAATCCCACATTTACGTGCGCAGTGAAGGCATTGACGTAGGCGAAGGGGGCATCTCCCAAACAGGCCACCGGGCAGCCGTCATGCAAAAGCTCGCGGACTTCGTCGCCGCATTGGCGCATTGCCTCAAACCATTCGTGCGCGATCGCTCCCAACTCACCGGCATGCGCTTTCATCCACGCATCGATGGCCGGATCGCGCTCGACCGCGCCGTTGAATCGCAGAAATTCGGTTTTCTTCGTTGCTGCAGGTTTTGGTTTCGGCATCTTCGAAAGGTTGCGAATTGAGATCGCGAATGCTGACTCTTTGTTTTATTTTTGCGGCGTCGCATGTGGATTTGGAGACGCGCCGTGCGGATTGGACATTCCAGGAGCGATCGCGCCGGCGGCGTGGCCCGTTCCCATCGATCCCATGTCGCCGGGGGCGAAGCAGGTTACACGCCCGCTGGAGGCAACGCGCAATTGCGCCGGGCAATTGCCGCTGGTCAATGCCGCAGACGGGCCTGTTCCCTGCGATTGCACGGTGAACAGCTTCCCGTCGGCATCTCCCGCCACGCCGACTGCCATGCCTGGCATGTCATACGCAACGTAAAACGGGTGCTTGCCCTGGCTCGCTTGCATCGCGCAATCTGCCGCCGTCTTGGACTGGTCGGCATTCGCCCGCACGTCGAGCCGCCCGCAATTTGTGGCGGAGCCTCCGGAATACTCCTGCAACTTCTGCTGCACAGCATCGGGAGTCGTGGTCGCCGCTGCGGTGTTTGAAGGTGCAGTCGGGCCCGCCGACTTATTGCAGCCAGCCGCGCACATTGTCACGATGAGGACGATGAATGCCGACGTGAAGTTTTTCATAGCGCCAAATTGTAATCGGAATTAGAGCCCGCCGCTCTCCTTTACGATCCTCTGTATCTTCTACAGTTAGGAATTCCTGTCCGCGATTATTCGACTCCCAGGCTTCCCAGAGCCTCCTCCAGCAAGCCGGGATCGATGCTTAGACGCCGTCCTTGCCCTTTCACATCTTCAAGTTCGTCGAAGGCGCGAAACAAACGCATTTTGGCGGCGGCATACTGTTCGGCATCATTCAAAGGCCGGCCATGCGATTGGCTCCAGGCCGTACGGGTCCGGTCGGGCAAGAAGACGCTGACCGCGTAAGTCAGCTTGCGGTCTGAGGTGACGTCGAAAATAAATTCCGTAGCCGGCGCTTCCGCATCCTCGGCCAGCGCCGGACGCTGGCCCACAAAGTAATACTGATAAACGTAGCCTTGGGAACCCGTATAAGTCTTCAGCCGCCGCACCGTCATCCCGCCATTATGGAACGGCGGAGCCCTGCTTGTCGTGTGAGCGCCGCCGTCTCGCCCTCGCAGTCTGCCCGTATAATCGAGCTTTGGCCTTCTTATGATTCAGACCCTATTCGGCAGCCTTACGGAAGAGCAAAAGCCCAGCTTCATGGACCGCATGAAGCAGGCGGTGACGCGTACGCGCGAAAATCTCGCCGAGCGGATCGACGAAGTCATCTCCATCGGCAAGGAAATTGACGCTGGTACTCTCGACGATCTCGAGGCCACGCTGATCGCCGCCGACCTGGGCAGCGCGACTACCCAGCAAGTTCTCGGCAAGTTGCGCGAAAAAGCTAACTACAAGCAAATCAGGGACGTCGCCGAACTCAAGCGCCTGCTCAAAGAAGAATTGCTTGCCATTCTGAACGCCGCCAACTCTCGGCCGGTCAGCAAGGTAGAGGGCACGCCTGAAGTGATTCTCGTGGTCGGGGTGAACGGCACGGGCAAGACCACGACCATCGGCAAGCTGTCTCAGATCTTTCGTTCGCAGGGCAAAAACGTGCTGCTGTGCGCCGCCGACACCTTCCGCGCCGCCGCCATCGACCAGCTCGAAATCTGGGGATCGCGCACCGGAACCGAGGTCATCAAGACTAAGCCCGGCGGCGATCCTTCGGCCGTTTTGTACGACGCGTTGCAAGCCGCGGTCGCGCGCAAGGTCGACTACGTTGTTGTCGACACGGCTGGCCGACTGCATACCAAGAGCAGCCTGATGTCGGAACTGGACAAAATGCGCCGCACCGCCCAGCGCATCATCCCGGGAGCCCCTCACGAAACTTTGCTTGTAATGGATGCGACCACAGGGCAAAATGGGCTGCAGCAGGCGCGCATGTTCACCGAATCCGCCGGGGTCACCGGCATCGTCCTCACGAAACTGGACGGCACCGCCAAAGGCGGCGTTGTGGTTGCCATCTCCCGCGAGCTTGGCCTGCCGGTGCGTTACGTCGGAGTCGGCGAAAAGGCTGGAGACCTGCTGCCCTTCGATCCCAAAGAATTTGTGGATTCTCTTCTTGAGTGAGAGTTCGGACCAGGAGTTCGTATGAAAGATGCCGGTGAGAAGCGGTCAAGATTCAGAGCGGCCCTCGACTTTCTGAAACGCCTCCTGGGCAAGAAGCCCGCGCCTCCCGGCGATCCTTACGCTTATTCCATGGCGCCCGTGCGTCGCGGTCCCAAAGGCCGCAGCGGCGCCGCCGTCGCCGAGATCGAAGAAGATTCCTACCAGAGCTTTCCGCCGCGCAGGCAGTAACGCCAAGAGAGGTAACCGCTTCGGACAAAAAGCCTGAACCGAGCGCGCGGAGTCCGGCCGCAGAGTACGCTGAGGCGAGCTTTCGTCAGGTTGCATCTTCCGCAGCCGTACTGGCGGTTCACACTTTTCATTCTCCCCGGCTAAACGGTGACTGCGTGTAAGATTTCTTCTGAATGCTCTCTCCGTCTGCAGATGAACAACTCGTCTATCGCGCGCTGGAACTGGCGCGGCAGGGCATGGGTCTTGCCTCGCCCAATCCTTATGTGGGCGCAGTAATCGCAGACTCCGGAAGCAACATCATCGGCATCGGAACCTATACCTATAGCGGCGTGAAGCATGCCGAGATTCTTGCCCTCGAAGCGGCAGGCACAAAAGCTCGCGGCGCCACTCTCTACATCAACCTCGAACCTCACTCGCATCAGGGCCGCACGCCGCCATGCACCGACGCGCTCATCGCCGCTGGAATCCATCGCGTAGTCGCGTCGATGGCCGATCCCAATCCCAAAGTAAGCGGACGGGGATTTGAAAAGCTGCGCGCCGCCGGCGTTCACGTCGAAGTGGGCCGCCTAGAAGAACAGGCTCGACGCCTGAATGAAGCCTTCGCGCGCTACATCCGCCACCACACGCCGCTGGTTACGCTGAAGGCCGCAATGACGCTGGATGGCAAGATCGCTCCGCCGCCCACCGAAGTGTTGGAGCGTTACGACGGCATTCCCGCGGGAGGCTGGGTTACCAGCGAGGTGGCTCGCGCTCACGTCCAGCAATTGCGCCACGAAAACGACGCGCTGATGGTCGGCGCCGGAACCATTCTCTCTGACAATCCTCTGCTCACCGATCGCAGCGGACTTCCGCGGCGGCGTCCGTTGCTGCGCGTGATCTTAGATTCGCGCCTTCGGCTGCCGCTTGAATCGCGCCTGGTACAGAGCGTGATGGCAGACCGGAAGAGCGATGTGCTGGTTTTCTGCGCGGCGGCCGACGCGCAAAAAAAAGCTCAACTGGAAGAACTTGGAATCCGCGTTGAGACCATTCCTGCGGTTGAAGCCGACGGCCGTCCCAACCTGCCCGCGATTCTGCGGCGCCTGGGCGAACTCGAAATTACCAGCGTGATGATCGAAGGCGGCGCCACGGTGAACTGGACCGCGTTGGCCGCCAATGTCGTCGACAAAGTCTTCCTCTATTACGCCCCCAAGATTCTCGCGGGCTCCGGCTCGATTCCCTTCGCCGCCGGCCCCGGATTCCTTCAGATGAGCCAGGCCGCCCAGGTCAAACACATCCAACTGCATCGCTTCGGCGAAGACTTCGGGGTCGAGGGCTACGTGCGCGATCCTTACGCGGAGTGATTCTTCACCACGGAGGCACAGAGTCACCGAGAAAAACAAAATCATAGTTGGATTTCTCTGTGCCTCTGTGTCTCCGTGGTGAAAGGTTTATGATGTGTGTTTATCGGAGAGGTCCTCATGTTTACTGGAATCGTAGAAGAAGTTGGACGGATCACTCGCATTGAGCAGCACGGCGAAAACCGGCGCATCACCGTTGCGGCCGAACATGCTCCCAAAGAATTGCAGACCGGCAACAGTGTTTCAGTCAGCGGCGTCTGCCTGACCGCGCTCGACATCAAGCCGGGATCGTTCTGCGCCGATCTCGCGCCAGAGACCTGGGTGCGTACTTCGTTCTCTCGCATTCAGGAAGGCGCGCTGGTGAATCTCGAGCTGCCGATGAAGGCCGACGGCCGCTTTGGAGGTCACATCGTGCAAGGCCACGTCGACGGCGTTGGCAGGCTGATCGAGTTCGAGCGCATCGCCGATTCCGAGAACTGGTGGCTGCACATCGAACTCCCGGCGGACGTGGAGAAGTACACCGTCTACAAGGGCTCGATTTCGATTGAAGGCATTAGCCTCACCGTTGCCAGCCTTGAGAAGAATCGCTGCACCATCGCCATCATTCCGCACACGGTCGAGATGACGAACCTGCATTCGCTGAAGCCCGGCGATCCCATCAACCTGGAAGCGGACCTGATCGCGAAGTACGTGGAGAAAATGATGAAGGGCGATTCGTCGCAGAGTTCATTGACGATTGAGGATCTCGTAGAGCAAGGTTTTTAAGGTGGTCTTGTTCGTCACTTCGTAGAGACGTAGCTGGCTACGTCTTGTCGTCAGCGATGAAGAAGCAAATCATTCTTCACCACAGCGCCGCCCTTCATGACGAACTTCACGCGCTGTAATTCGGTGATGTCTTTCAGCGGATCGCCGTCGACCGCGATTATGTCGGCGTAACGATCCGGATCGAGCGCGCCGACTTTATCCTGCCAGCTGAGTAACTCCGCGGCATTGACCGTCGCGGCCTGGATTGCCTCCAGCGGCGTAAGTCCAACTTTAGTCAGCGCGAACAGTTCATAGGCGTTCCGGCCCTGGCCCGCTGCGGAGGAGGCGTCATAACCTGCGGCGATTTTCACTCCCAGGCTTTTTGCGGTTTGCACCGACTCCTGAATCTTTTGCAGATAAGCTTCCATGCGTTTGACGCTCTCGGTGGAAGCCGGGTCATGCTTGCGCGTCTCCAGTCTGCCAACCAGCCCGCCGACTGTTGGAACCAGGAAAACGCCTTTAGCCTTCATCATCTCGAGATCTTCCCGGTTCGCCTCATGTCCGTGCTCAATCGAGTCCACCCCCGCAGTGATTGCGTTTTTAATTCCTTCGGGCGTGGTCGCATGAGCCGCGACCTTGCGTTTTTGTTTGTGTGCCTCTTCCACGATTACGCGCATCTCTTCGATGGTCAGCGTGGGGTTGCGCCAGTCCGCGTATACCTTGATGAGGTCGGCGCCGTTTCCCAATTGTTCGCGAACCGCGCGGCGAGCATCCTCCACACCGCTCACCATCTGCGCGCCCGTGGGAAAATTCGTCAGGTCGGGCGATAGGCCGAAAGGATTGTACTGGCCGACGGCCGCGATGGCGCGCGTGGCCACCTGCATCCTCGGGCCCTCTGCCAAGCCTAGATTGACAGCATCGCGCAAAGCCACGTCGGCGTATCCCGCGCCTTCACTCTCGACATCGCGAATGGTCGTGTATCCCGCCTGCAGCGTGATGCGGGCGTTGTAGGCGCCTTCCAGCGCACGGAACGCCTGGGATTTTGTCGCCAGATTGACGATGTAGCCGTCGGGTCCGTCCGGCACCCGCGCCATAATGTGCGTGTGGCAATCGATGAGGCCGGGCAAAACGGTTGCACTGCCAAGGTCGAGCACATTGGCGTTCTTGGGCGCGTGCGCCTGGACGTCCTCTGCGCGCCCCACTTCCTTGATGCGTTCGCCGTCAATCCAGATCGCGGCATTGTCGAGGTAGCGGCCAGTGCGAACGTCGAGCAGTCTCGCCGCCTTGATCAGGACCGCTGCGGTAGGTTGCGCATCCGGTTGCGACTGCGCATAAGCAACTAATCCGCTCGCCAGAATCGCGCCAAGCAACAGCACGCGTCTTTTCATGGCCAGGTAGCTTATCCGAGGAGGTTTCAGCAGGCAAGGAAATCAGGTGGGCATTTTTTTCAGGGGTGCCAGGTTGCAGGTAGTGGCGCGTTCTGGCTCAACTGGTTACTGATCTCTAGTTACTGATCTCTGGCTACTGGCAACTGTTCTCAAGCCCTTCCAGCTTCAATTCATCCAGTTCCAAGAATTCCTGAATGATCGGCTCCGGCGATTTTTTCATCTCGCTGTACGTTCCGAAGAAAATCGCGCGGCCCTCATGCAGGAATACAACTCGTTCGGCGAGTTTCTCGGCCAGACGCATGTCGTGGGTCACGACGATGCTGGTCAGGTTCAGCTGAATCTTCAAGCGCTTGATCAGGTCGCCGAGCAACTGCGCCATCAGCGGATCGACCATCGTGGTCGGCTCGTCGTAGAGCACACATTCCGGACGCGCCGCCAGCGCGCGCGCAATCGCCACCGACCGCTTCATGCCGGTCGAAAGATCCGACGGCAGCAGGTCGCGCATCTCCTGCACTCCAACCATTTGCAGCAGGCCATCGACGATCTGATAGGTCTGTTCTTCATCCAATTCGCGCGATTCGCGCAGGGGAAACGCCACGTTCTCGCCTACGGTCAGCGAATCGAATAGCGCCCCGTTCTGAAAGACCATGGTGACTTTCTTGCGGATGTGTTCCAGTTGCTCCTCGGTGTAGTCGGTAATGTCTTCTCCGGCGACGATGACGCGCCCGGAATCGGGTTTGAGAAATCCCATGATGTGATGCAGCGACACCGATTTGCCCACGCCACTGCGTCCCAGAATGCACACCGTCTCCGCCGGAAGCACATTGAAGTTCACGTGGTCGAGCACCACATTGTCGCCAAACGCCTTGGAGACGTCTCTGAACTCAATGTAGGGCGCGAGTTTGGGGTTGTCAGGCATGGAAGAGCTTCTAGCTACTAGCTTATAGCTTAACCCGCTCTTTCTTGGTCGGCGTTTTGGGAATGGGACCCGTGTTACAAACCGAGGCGATGAGTGAGCTGAGGATTTTGCGGCCCGTTACCGAAGCCGAAGTGATTCGGACTCACGCGCGGCGCGGGGCACGGTTCTTTTTCGGCCTCGCATTCTTTTCCACCCGCAGCCTCCACGCCGTGCGGAGCGCACCCGTGAGCACGTCCTCGCTCGCTTTCGCCAGGCGAACATGTGTCATTCCCATGCTTCCCCATCCACCCGGAATCGGCAAGAATACATCCGGCAGTTCCCGGACAAAGTCAGCCTGCTGCTCGGGGGTGAGCATCAAATTGCCGTATCCCTGCTTTTCTGAGGCGAGTGTCGCGAAGATTCTACCGGCCACGCGGAAATCGGCTGCGCCCATGTGCGAGCCCTCCTCCGCCCCCTCCAAGCTCAGAGCAATTCGGCGGAAGTCTGCGGCCTTCATTGTGGGTCACGCTCCTGAACAAACTATTCGCTCACGCCCGGTCAACAGCTGGAATGCAATATTACGACAGTTACGCTAAGGGCAAGGGCACGCGGTTGTACTCTTCAAAATATGCAGGCAATCTACCGCACGACGCTACTTCTCCTTTTATTTTCTGAAGGTCGATTTTTAGTGATCGCGGATTTATTGCCGATTGACGAAGTGGTTGTATCATTCGGCGCATGGCCTGTACCGTTCTTGGCGGTCGCTTCTTTCGTTCAATTTCCTGGGCTCCTGGCCTGATGCTGTTCGTCGCAGCGTTCCTTCTTCCTGCCGTCCGCATGCTCCAGCGCCACAGTTATTTCTGCACCGCCGCTGTGATGGACGCCACGCTGATCTTCTTCATCGGCATCATCGCCGCGAAGGCGCGTTTGGCTACTTCGCCGCCGGTTGCCAGGGCTTCCGTCAATACGCGCGGCGTGATCTGCCACGAGATGCCCCACTTGTCTTTGCACCAGCCGCACTGGCTTTCCTGCCCGCCGTTGCCGACAATGGCGCTCCAGTAGCGGTCTGTTTCTTCCTGATTGTCGGTCGCGATCTGGAACGAGAAGGCCTCGCTGTGCTTGAAAGTGGGACCGCCGTTTAGACCGAGGCAAGGGACGCCAGCCACGATGAATTCGACGGTCAGTACGTCCCCCGCTTTGCCGCCAGGGTAGTCGGAAGGGGCGCGGTGCACGGCCTGCACGCTGCTGTCCGGGAAAGTTTCTGCGTAGAAGCGGGCCGCAGCCTCGGCGTCCTGGTCATACCAGAGACAGATCGTATTTTTCGCTATTTTCTTCGCCATTTTTTCTAATCCTTTCGCACGCGTTGTGACGGCCGCGTCCATTGCATTCATCGACGGTCGCAAAACTTCGATGGCATTTCGTCAAAGCGGGTTGTTCGTAGTACGTGTGTCGGAAATGCATGTGGCGGTGAAAGCAAAACCTGGCGAGTTTCGCTCACCCTTGAGATGCGCAAGCGGGCGCCAGAAAAACCAGACTCACCCGCACGATTTCTCAGCTAGGGAAAAATCATACCTTCGGGATAGCGCACACCTGGCCTGTTGTCGTCCCGCACTGCGCGTCGGAAAAGCACTTGTTTCGGCTCTGGTGGGCGCTGGGGACGAAGTGAATACACTCAAAACCCTCCAGGGCTATTGAAGAGTGCTATAGATTTAACGTCAACTGAGACGGTACGGAAGGAGCGCAAGGTTGAAAACGCGAATCTTGATTCCTGGTTGTTCATTGTGTATCTGGTTTGGTTCAGTATTCGCGGTTTCACAAACATCCTCATTTCAATTCCTGCAAATGCCTCGGACCGTATCCGGTAGGATTGAAAGTCATCGATCAATACGATCACTCCCGCAGTTTATCCAAGAACTTGTCAAAGTCCTCTACAGATGATGATGCCCGTCCGCTGCAAACACTGATCTGGTATCCATCGCTGAGAAGCATGGGCAAGCCGATGACGGTTGGCGACTATACGCAGCTGGCCGACACGGAGATCCGCTTCGACGCACCGCATCCTGATCAGAATCGATGGCGTTCGCTGTTGAAGGCTTCTTCCGAGATTCGATTGTGGGTGGTGCGGGATGCCAAACCGGCAAAAGGGGATTATCCAGTCCTGATTTACGCCCCCAGTGACTCTTCCGTTTCGTGGGAAAATGCCGATTTGTGCGAGTATCTTGCCAGTCATGGCTACGTCATTCTTGCGACCCCGTCGATGGGGGTATCCACACGCGACATGACGGACGATCTGAAGATTTCCTATTGGCCGTCGGTAACCTCTGCGGGAATTGACGCGTTGTACGTCGCCCGGTAGTCTGGAAGTACTCCAGCACTAGTCAGGAATAAATACCGTGGCAGTCAACTCCATTCAACTCGGTCAAGTGTGGCGCAGCGAAGCGGACGGTCAGGATTACCTGGTCACCAAGGTTTATAGCGAAGTGTTTTCGCAATTTGCCATGTTGCGTCCGGCTGGAATTACAGCGCCGGAAGCGCCCACGGTGCGCGTGAAAGTCAGCAAGAGCCCCGAGGGCGCGAGTCTGCCGGGATACGCGTTTACCCAGGAAGGCTCGTTCTAGCCGCGCTCTCGTCGCCGCAAATTTCCGATACACTGGGGAGCAGTTCTCGGCTGCCAGTTCTCAGTTCTCCGCTAAGATGGGCGCTTTTTAACTGAGAACTGGCAGCTGAGAACTGCTTTCTTCCATGACTGAAAAAATTCTTGCACTCCTTTTTGTTTTCATCAGCAAAGTCATTGCCGCGACTGGCTATGCGGGCATCGCGTTGCTCATGGCGATTGAGTCCGCCTGCATTCCGCTGCCCTCCGAGCTAATCATGCCCTTCGGCGGATATCTGGTGTTCCAGGGCACGTTCAAGCTGTTGTGGCTGGCGACGGCGGGAGCAATCGGGTGCAATCTGGGTTCGCTGGTCGCCTATGAGATTGGAAGCTACGGAGGCCGCCCGCTAGTTGAGCGCTATGGCCGCTGGATTCTGATGGGACGCCGCGAGCTTGACTGGTCCGATCGTTTCTTTGCGCGTTGGGGATATCTGGCAGTGTTCGTCGGACGATTGCTCCCTGTGATCCGCACATTCATTGCGCTGCCTGCGGGAATCGCGCGCATGCCGCGCGGCCGCTTCCACCTTTACACATTCCTGGGCTCATGGCCGTGGTGCCTTGCCCTGGCGTGGTTCGGCATGAAGATGGGCGAGAACTGGCGAGACCTGGGAAAATATCTTCACAAATTCGATGTCGTGATTGGCGTGATGCTGCTGGCTGGATTCGTGTGGTTTGTGTGGAGTCACTGGCAGAACCGCATCGGGAGTGAGCAGTCGGCGTAGAAATCGCCAGCCGTAGAGACGATGTTCGAAACGTCATTCTTACCAGGACGCAAAGTTCTCTCCGTCCCCGTATGGTCCGCAAAATGATAGTGTAGGAGACCAATTTCACTTTAGGGGGCTGCTATGCGCCGCATTCTCGCTGCCGTGCTGTTTGCAACGATTGTCGTACCCGCGCTCACATACGCTCAGTCTGCCAGCTCCGACCGGCCCTTTGTGGTCGAGTACTACTACAAGGCCAAGTGGGGACACGCCGAAGAATTTCTAAAACTATTCAAGAAGAACCATTATCCGGTGCTGAAAAAAGAAGCGGAGATGGGACGCATCGCGAAAGTCTGGGTGGATCAGCCGCGCTATCACACCACCGAAGACGGACGCTGGGACTTTCGCGTGACCATTGTCTTCAAGAATGCGACCGTCGCGAATGAGCCTTTCGACGAGGCAGCGCTGCAGAAGCAGATGTATCCCGACCAGGACACTTTTCAGCGTGAAGAACAGCGGCGGTTTGAAATCCTCGACGCGCACTGGGATTTGCCGGTAAAGACGCTTGAACTCGACAAACCCTAAAGATCTTTTAAACACAGAGGACGCCGAAGAACGCAGGGTAGAGCCTTAGTTCTTACTCTGTGCGCCTCTGTGACCTCCGTGGTTAATCTTTGCTTTCGAGCTTTAGGAAGTTTGCGACCACCTTTTCGTACCACTTCCACGGAAGGATGCGTTTCATTGCGAGCTGGATTTTTGCATCGGTCCCGACTAGGTAGCGCAGCTTCGGGTTTGGATCCTGCGCGATTTTTGCGATAAGGCGAGCGACGACGATGGGATCGGCCTTGGGAAGTGTTTGGATGCGATCGCGCATGCGCAGGCTGCGTTGAAGATTTGGCGAAGTCGGCTTGGTGGCCTGTTCTCCCATGACGGCGCCGTGAGTCCATATTCCTGTAGCGAATGCTCCCGGCTCGACCAGCACCACCTTGATTCCGAGTGTGTCGACTTCCAGGCGCAGCGATTCGCTCCATCCCTCGAGCGCGTGTTTGGACGCCGAGTAGCTGCTCACGGTGACCGCGCCGTTCAATCCGCCGATCGACGACAGCTGAATTATGTGTCCAGAGTGCTGTCGCCGCATGGCGGGGAGAACGGCTTTGGTCATGGCTACGGCGCCGAAGAAATTCGTTTCGAACTGGAAGCGCAGTTCTTCGAGTTTGATGTCCTCGGCAAATCCGGCAACGGCGAAGCCCGCGTTGTTGACGAGAACATCCACGCGCCCGTAGTCGCGGAGCACGGCGTCGACAACGGTCGGAATGCTCTCAATTTTCCCTACGTCAAGTTCGCGCACGTCGATGGCTTCGGCGACTCCTGCTGCGGCTGCCGCTTCGTTAAGTGGGGCGCGGCGGGCAAGATCGCGCATGGTGGCTACCACGCGAAATCCGGCCTTGGCCAGTTCGACGGACGTGAGCAAACCGAAACCGCTGGAGGCTCCGGTAACGAGGGCGATCTTTTCAGGCATGGCAATGGTGTAACACAGCGTCGCAAGAAACGTCAGCCTCGCAGGTATGGGTTGAAAATGATTGGGACGTCCGCCGCATTCGCTGATCGTAAAGCACCTGCGACTGGTCGCGCTTTCGGCGAAAGCCTTGGACCGCCGAGTTCGCTGAGAAACGCCGCAGAGAACGCGGAGAAAAGAAAAGGACGTGCTTGATGTTCTCAGCGTGCTCCGCGGCTTTTCTTTGCGAACTCTGCGGTGAGAGGCTTTTGAGGCTTTGAGGTGCTCAAGCGAGCCGAAGTCCGTTCCATCCGCAATCCGATGCACGAGCTGTCGAAGAAGATGTTAATTGTTGATTACAGCTCGACTGAAATCCTTTATCGTCCCGATCAAAATTTGGAATTAGACATAACTTCTGCAAGATCGATAATGTAGGACATGGAAACCTTCATATCGGTTGAGGACTCACACGTTGATATATTGCACGAAATCAGCGTCCGGCTGGGCACGTCGGACGGATTTCACGAAGTTCTGGATCGTGTGGTTGAATTTGCTTCGGCCCTGGTCAAGTGCGACTCCTGCCTGATCTACATTCTCGAAGGCGACGAACTTGTGCTGCGCGCCTCTAAGAATCCGCATCCGGATGTAGTGGACCGCCTGAAACTCCGCGTGGGACAAGGCATTACAGGATGGGTGGCGGAGCATCGGGAGCCAGTCGCCATTCCGGAGGAAGCGGCGCACGATCCGCGGTTCCAGTTTTTCCACGAGTTACCGGAGGACAGTTACGAAGCGTTTCTGTCGGTGCCGTTGATGTGCCGCGGACGGGTGGTGGGCGTCATAAACTTGCAACACCGCCAGCATCACGTCTACCGGCGGCGCGAGATTCGCATGATTTCTACGGTCGGATTTCTAGTTGGTGCGGAACTGGAGCTGGCGCGGCTGGAGGAAGCGAATTCCACGCTTTCCGAACAATTGCAGACTAGAAAGATAGTCGAGCGGGCCAAGGGAATTCTGCAACGCGATCTCGGCTTGAACGAAGAGCAAGCATATTTGACCTTGCAACGCCAGAGCCGCCAGAAGCGCAAACCGATGAAGGAAATCGCGGAAGCCATTGTGTTGAGCGACGACGTGCGCGGAAGCTCGCAATCCACTTAGTGAGTTTGTCAGATCGGCTGGAGCAAACCTGGGCGGGCAAGGGGTGCCCGCCCCACACAGACTACCCCACACAGACTGCCATAAAAAAAGGGCGGATAGCAGGTTCGCTATCCGCCCTTCGCTTGTTGCAACCTGTTATTGGCCCGATGCTGCGGCGGTGGTTGTGGCCTTGGCGATCTGCCGTTCCGCAGCGTGGGACGGCACAGTGAAGACCAGCGTCATGCCGAGTTGCGGCAGTTGCATAGCGCTGACATAGCTGCCATCCCGCGTGGTTTTCAGGATCAACCGGCTTATATCGGTGGGCCTGGTGTCTTCGATGGAGGGCACCACTACCAGATAAGCCGTTCTATCCGCGCCGAGCTTGCTAAGGGTCAACATGCGGGAAGTAGCGTTGGGGTCGAAGGAGAACTCGTAGTTTCCAGCCTGAAGCTTCGCGTTTCCGAAGCGAACTTCATGCGTGAGAGTGAACTTGCCGCGCATAGGTTCCTGGGCCGAGGCCGTTTTGGGCGAGAAGTTCAGAGCGGTGAACGCCAGCAAAGTGGCGTAGGCGAAGTTACGAAACGATGTCATGGAATCTCCTGTTCCGCTCTGCGCCGCAGGTTGAGCGGCGAGAGCGCGTCTGAAGAGCACACTGCCCGCGTACGGCCGGGCGGCGTGGGCTCAGATTTTTGTGGAGATCAACGGGGTCAGAAGATTTGCAGGCTGCTGCACGGCTACCGGCAAATATCAGCTTCGCGGAACCAGCTGCAGAGCCGGTGGCGAAGTGATGCGATTGTGAACGAGTGGAGCGTAGGAGTCCAACGCAAAGAATGAATGGGACAGATTCGTATGGTGTGTGACCGCCGACTCGCGCCAGCAGCGTTCCCCGCTCAGCGTCGAAGCAGCACCATTAAAACGCCTATCTCTGCGTTTGGCCGCGCGGGTTTGCCAAACGCCTGCCCGATACGAGAACATACAAGGTTTGCACATCCATCCTGATACTTACTGAGGCAGCCAACCTATGGCGACACGGCAGAAGTCTGCAGCAAGAAATACAGCGCGGGTTGAAGTGAAGAGTGACATGAAGGCGGAGACGAAGGCGCGCAGTGGCTCCAAAGCGAACGAAACCATGGAACCCGCGAAAGGCAAGCTGGGCGTAATGATTCCGGGCATGGGCGCGGTGGCCACCACATTCGTGGCCGGCGTGGAAGCGATTCGCAAAGGGCTGGCGAAACCCATCGGATCGCTCACTCAGATGGGCACCGTCCGCCTGGGTAAGCGCACCGACGGGCGTTCGCCGAAGGTGAAGGAATTTGTTCCGCTCGCCGGACTGGACGATTTGGTTTTCACCGGCTGGGACATTTTCGAAGACAACATGTATGAGGCCGCGTCCAACGCGGGCGTGCTCGATTACCGGTTGCTCGAGCAGTTGAAGCCATTTCTTTCGTCGGTGAAGCCGCGCGCCGCCGTGTTCGATCACAACTATGTGAAGAAAATCGACGGGCCCAACGTAAAGAAAGGCAAGACCAAGATGGATCTCGCGGAGCAATTGCGCGACGATATCCGCGATTTCAAAAAGACGAGCGGGGCGAGCCGACTGATTACCATGTGGTGCGGCTCGACCGAGTCTTACATTGAGGCGACGGCGGCACACCAGTCGGTCAAGTCATTTGAGAAGGCGCTGCGCGAGAACGATGAACTGATTGCGCCGTCGATGATTTATGCGTACGCGTCGTTAATGGAGGGTGTGCCGTTCGCCAACGGGGCGCCGAATTTGACCGTTGATCTCCCAGTCATGCTGGAACTGTCGCGGCAGAACGAGGCGCCGATCTGCGGGAAGGATTTCAAGACCGGCCAGACGCTGATGAAGACGGTGCTGGCTCCTGCGTTCAAGGCGCGACTGCTCGGCCTGAGCGGGTGGTACTCGACTAACATCCTGGGCAATCGCGACGGCGAAGTGCTCGACGATCCCGGTTCGTTCAAGACCAAGGAAGAATCCAAGCTGGGCGTGCTGGAGCACATTCTGCAGCCCGCGCTTTATCCCGATCTCTACGGAAATATTTTCCACAAAGTGCGGATCAACTATTACCCGCCGCGCGGCGATAACAAAGAGGGCTGGGACAACATCGACATCTTCGGATGGCTCGGCTATCCCATGCAGATCAAAGTCGATTTCCTGTGCCGGGACTCGATCTTAGCCGCGCCGATTGTGCTCGACCTGGTCTTGTTCCTCGACCTGGCGAAGCGCTCTTCGGCATTGCGCGGTCTGGGCATTCAGGAGTGGCTGAGTTTCTACTTCAAGTCGCCGATGACCGCGCCAGGATTGTATCCAGAGCACGATCTCTTCATTCAGCTGATGAAGCTGAAGAATACGCTGCGGCATTTGAAGGGCGAGGAATTGATCACGCACCTTGGGCTGGAGTATTACGACTGAGGACGCCGGGCGCCAATCGGACTTCGCGCTAATCCTCTTTTTCGGTGTTCCAAGCAGCGGGCGGTTTTGTCGGAGAGTCGAAATCGCCTGCGGCCTTGAGACGCCTTTCAGTCTGCCGATAAATTGCGGAGGGCGTCCGGCGGGTTCGAGCCGCGCGACGGGCTTGCCGCGCTTTGTGATAGCACGGGTGCTCTTGTCGATTGAACTTCTCGCAATGCCGCTGCGCAATGGGTTTTGAAATCGCTAGCCGACATCGTCTTCATAAAACCGTCCTGGAGGCACTGACGTTTGCGTGTTCGGGGGCGCACACATTTAGTCTTATCGACGATTCTGCTGTTTAGAATAATCGCTCGCGCTCGGGCTCCCTTACGCCAGCTTTTTCTCCCGCTTGTACTCGTCAAACTTCTCAAGAAAGCGGTCGATGTCCTTTTTCTGCAGATAGTACGGGGTGGAAAGCCGGAGCTTGTAGGGGTCGCCGCCGCGAATGCGGATTTTCTGCGTCTTCCACAGCCAGTTTTCCAGGTCCTGGCGCGGGACCGGCGGAACGTTGACGCTGACAATTCCGCAGCGCAGCGCGGGGTCCGGGGAAGTCCACGATTCGGCGCCGCGCTTTTTCATTTCGTCGAGCATGTAGTCGGCGAGGTAGCGATGACGGCGCTCGATGCGGTCGATCCCAATGTCGCTGGCGAGTTTGACCGATGCGCGCAATCCACATAACGCTGGGACATTCGAACTGCCGATGCGCTGGAAACGCTCGGCGCGAATCTTTTTGTCGTCCCAGCCCTCGGTGGCGATGGTGCACCAGACGCGATCAATCACTTCGTCGCGCACGTAGAGAAATCCCGAACCTTTGGTGGCGAACAGCCACTTGTGCGGGCTCGAAGAGTACATGTCGCAGCCGAGTTGGGTCACGTTGAGCCGCATCATGCCGGGGACGTGAGCGCCGTCGACAGCCGAGAGAATCCCTTTGGTGCGCGCCAGTGCCGCGAGTTCTTTGGCCGGCAATACAACTCCTGAAAACGTAGTGATGTGGCTGAAGAACAAGACTCGAGTGCGGGGAGTAATGGCGTCATTGAACAGGTTGAGAACCTGCGCGGCATCTTTGACTGGGCGAGGAAGCGTGATCTTTTTCACGACGATGCCGTAGCGCTTGGCCTTGAGATCCCAAGGATGCTCGCCGCCGGGATGCTCCTGGTCGGTCATCAGCACTTCGTCGCCGGGTTTCATGTCGATGCCGTTCGCAATGTAGCTGTTGGCCTCGGTGGCATTGCGCAGCAGGGCGATCTCATCGCGCTTGCAGCCGACGAACGCGGCGAGCGGATCGCGGAACTCGTTCCAGGCAGCGTATCCCCAGATGGGATAGTCCTCGGGATCCTGCTGGTCCATTTTTTCAGTGGTGTTATAGCTGTCGAAGATGGCGCGTAGAACGGGAGCAGGGCTGGAACCGACGGTGCCGTTGTTCAAATAAATTTCGTCTTCCGGGATGATGAATTGCTGGCGCATGGCTGCCCAGAATGCGTCTTCATTTTTGTCGAGGAGGGAATGGTCGGGAAGCGGAGGAGTTTTTTCGAGTTGAGCTAACAGGTTTCCGCGGAAGGTGAGGGAAGCGGCGACTCCGGTGGCTGCGGTGGAAAGGAAATGACGACGGTTGAGCATGAAGCCTCCTGCGTGCGAATGAGCGAAGGCGCTATGGTACGACGGAGGATCGCTGGTGGCAAGAATCGGAGCTGGAAAAGTTACGCCAGTCGCGGCGAATGAGGGAGGGCGGGCGGATTGCCGGCCCTCTTTAAATTTTAGTACGAGATGAGCAACTCAGTGAGGAATTTCTCGTCTTCCTGCGTTAGTTTTGTCTCGAAGGTTGACGCGGGCGCGGGCAGACTCAACTGGCGACGCGTCCACGTACATGCCGGACACGAGGAGGCGATCGAGGGACTGGTCTGGCAAAAAGGAATATGTTCGTGCGGGTTCTTCATGGGCGTCCACCTCCTGTGCGGTCCGAGCACTCGAGATCGAAACTCGATCTTCTCTCTACATCGGCGAGTTGGATCCAGGAAAATGGAAAGTGAGGTAACGCAGGTAACTGCCCGCGGGGACAAACTGGAAGGCATTTCTGAGGGAAGCCTTCGCGTCTTGCAAAAGATCCAGCATGCTGTCGAACAACTCTTTTCGCGAGCCCCCAGCGCCTAAAGGCGCCACGGATTTTGCTGGACTTGCGACGCGGCTGAAGCCGCGCCCTTTCAAGACTCGATCTCAGTTTTTCTCAAAGCTCGGCGAGATCTGAGTCCCGTCAAAACACGATCGAGGTCGGAGCCCGTTCGAAACTCGATCGAGATATGAGTCCGGTCAAAACTTGATCGGGGTCTTAGCCCGTTCAAACCTGATCGAGATCTGAGTTTTTCAGCAGCCGGGTAGGTACGCTGGCCGTCAGAAGCGGGTACGCAGAAACTCGAACAGGAGATAACCGAGCAGCGCAGTTACGGCGGCGATCTCAAAGTTGGCCGCCGTGAAAATGTCGCGGATCGCCCAAAGAATGCCCTTCTTCTGGCCCATGCCCGAGCGTTCGAACTCTCCCATGAGCAGGTTGGAATAAAACAGGAACATGATGAAAGTTATTTCGATCACGGCTCTCCAGGCAGACTTTCTCATGATCGAGCAGTGTACGAGAGATCGCGGCGCCAGTCGCGCCTTATTTGGATAGAACGTCGACGGCTTGCGGGAGCTTTACGGCGCGGCCAAATTGATTGCCTATCTCAATCGTGCGGCCGCGATTGACATAGGCGGCGATTACGGAGGGATGCGACCAATCTAAATCCCATCCGTTGTCGATGGCCAGCACGGTGTAGGAACCGGGGACGACATCGTGCAGAGTAAAAGTGCCGTCAAGGTCGCTCTGGTCGCGGCGAAAAAGATCGCGGTTGCCTTCGGGATTTTTGGGAACCAGGACGACCATGGCGCCGGCGAAGGGCTTGCCATCTCGCTTTGCAATGCCCTCTACGTCGAGGCTGCCGCCCACCACCGTGAGGGAGACCGAAGGTGAGGAACCTGCCGTCACAGTGAGGGAATGGCCAGAGACTTCAGCGCCCTCGGCTGAGATGTGCGAAATGGAGTACGGTTTGTTCGAGCCCCAGAGCAGCACGTCGTACCGGCCGGCAGCGATCTGGACTAACTCCGCCTCCCCCTTTGCATCGAAATTTTGTACGCCCGCTAACATTCTGCTTCCGGAGCGCAATGCGACGAAGAGGCGCGGCGGAATAGCGCCCTCGCCTGGAGCCTTCATCGAAATTTTGACGCTACTCATCGCTTCGGCGGTGGAAGTGTCGATTTGCTCGCCGTCTTTGCTGAGATCGACTCCGCTCATCTGCGTGGCCGCGCTTGATCCGATAATACGGACGTTATAACGGCCTGCGGGAACACCCATGAGTTCGAAGACGCCGGGCGATACCGTACGAACGCCATCGGTTTGGAGAAATGTGGAACCATCAAACGCGGGTTGCTCGAGCTGTGGAAAGATGGTTTCGTTGTTGGCTTTGACCGGCACCCGTAAAAGTACGCGTAGAGCGGGAACGGGATTCAGGTGGATTTCGATCTGCAGGCGTTCGCCGCCGCGAACGGGAATAGGGCTGGCCGTTTCGGGGTCGGTAACGTCGGGATAGTAGGTTACGGGATACGCGACGTCGAGAGAGTGATCTACCTTTTCGTCCGTAGCTGGAGGCGAGGCTTCTTGTAGTTCTGCGCCGGGACGCACCGCATACCATGGCTTTGCGGTTGCCGAAAGGAAGTAGGTCCCGGGCGAAAGACCGGCAATCTCATAGGCTCCCAGATCGTCGGTTTGGGCGGAGCTGAGCCGGTGAAATTTGATCGACCCCGCTGCTGTGGTCGTTGTAATAGAGAGTCACCGTTGCGCGGCGAACGGGATCGCCAGATTCGTCCAGTATTTTGCCCGCAATGATTGCCGCGGGCGCGAGACGTAGAACCAGAGACTCGGTCTCAAGGCCGGCCCCGGTCACAATCGCGGTGGAGAACTGTTCATGCTCATCGTAGGAAGCGGAGATGTATCCGCGCTTTGCTCCGCGCAGATTGTATTTTCCAGCAGGCACTGAGCTGAACTCGAACTTGCCGTCGTCCGCAGTGACGATAGATTCAAATTTGTCGGCAGACTTTGTATCCTGCACGGTAACGCGCACGCGGGCCAGAGGATGGCCGTCGAGTTTACTGACTACGGTTCCAGAAATTCTGGAGCCGCTGCCGGACGTAGCGGTCTGGGATGTTGCCGGGGTTTGCGCGGCGATCTGCATTGCCCCGCAGATCAGGCAGAGAGTTAACCGCATCCACCGCACCGAGATTGAGTCTGCCCGCACTGATTTACTCGTTGGTCGAAATCTGCAACTGTACGGTCGTCTTCTGGCCGGCAGCGAAATGGACCACCTGCCCCTTGGCGTCGAAGGCCTTCATAGCTTCAGCGTCGCGATAGGGAAGATTCTGCTGCGGATTTTTGAAGGCCAGCACACGATACGTCCCAGGCGCCACCATCTTGTAATCGAGCTTTCCATCGGAAGATGCCACTACCTCCAAGTACTGTCCGGGACTATCCGGCGCGGGCACGCAATACACGTACGCGGACGGCGTGAAGTTGCCGGTAGGAGTGGTATCGCCGGTCGTGGCGACAATTCCAGCAACCGTGGCTTCGATTTCTGCATTATCGTCGCGCATCGTGATCTCTATGGGTGTGCTTGATCCGGCGGAGACCGTGAAAGGCTCATGCAGTAGATCAACTCCGCCCATGGTGGCGCTGGCGACATAGCCACGGCCGGAATGCAGGCGCAGCCAGTAGCGCCCGGGCTCGAGATTTTCGAGAACGAGCGCGTCGTCGTTGGGCCCACTGGGCGGACGTGGCCCAAAACCCCGGCGAGTGAAATCGTCGATACGTTCCGCGACAATCTGCAGATAGAGCCGGGGACCGCGCAATGGGACCAGCCGTCCGGTGCTGACATCCCTAGAGCCGCCCCAGTCGTTCGAAGTGAATTGTTCCACGACATGCACAGGGATCGAACTGTTGGGAGTAAGAGTCAAGGTGGGGCCTTGGGCGGGCGCGCCGGCAATGGAAAGATGCACCGACCCGGAGGCCGAACTCTCTCGGCGAGCAGCCGCCTCGACTAAATACTCGCCGCGGGGAAGCGAGCCCTCAACACACTGAGTTTGAGGATTGTAGCCTAGCGAATATCCGGGACCGTGATGTCCCTGCACCGATACGGTGACCTCTAAATTGTTGTTTAAGGCATCGTTATTCGCGACCGGAATTTTCACTGGGTAATAGGGCTGGCGGGTGAGGGGAATATCGGCCTGCACGGTTTCTCCGGCAGTAAGTTGAATAGTTCCAGCCGCCGCAAAATCGGAGACGCCCGGATAATAGACGGGAGGAAATCCGTACTCCTGGCCGCCGCGCACTGTGGTAGCGGGATCGTTGTCTGGCAGTTCATCGGTGCCCACCTGGTAGGGGTCCGCCTGCAACTCAGCAAAGCGGAACTCTCCGTTGGAGTTTGCGCGGACTGTTCCGGCCTGCACCCACCTGGGTATGCCGTCCTGCACTTGACGAGAAAAGAGCTGCACCGTAGCGCCGGGTGCGGGATCGGCCTCCGAAAAAATGACGCGTCCTTTAATCAAGCCTTCGGGTAGCAGAGGGAGGGTGACATCAGTGCCGGGAGTTGTTTCCACCTGATTTCGAGAATTGGGGTCATCCAGAAAGCCGGGCTTGCGAGCCATAACCACGATGGGGCTGAAGGTGCGCCCGTGAGGTTCAAGGCCGCCTGCGTTCGCGGGCTGAGGCACATCGAACTCAAAATGACCTTCGCCGTCGGTGAACATGGCGAAGCGATTGCCGGGAGTGAAGACCAGCGCGCGCGGGATAGGAGTGCCGGTCACTGCATTGATCACGGTGCCGCGAAGGGCATGGGACTCGTCCGGTTGCAGCAGCGGCGCGGAAGTTTGCGCCACTGCCGTCAAGGCCGCCGCCAGGATGGGGATAAGAGCACGTTGGAGCGCGGAGACGATGCGGGCCCACCGCGGGTCGTGGTGAACCGATACTCTTCCGGCGCTTCGCAAGGCGGTTACTCCTTAGCTGCTCTTACGCTGTCTTCGGGGGCCGTAGGACGGTCATTCGTAGGGCGATCAGTCTGCAATAATCTGACTGCTTTTTGGTTCGGCGTCAACCATGCGGCACGGGGCTCTCGCGGATGCCGGCAAGACGACAAGCAGACACGATCCGCCGCCTGCAGGTGGGATGCGGGGATGCGCGGTCGGGTAACCTGAATGTGGCATGAGAAGCACTCCCTTCGCAAGTAATCTTGAGCGGGCTCTGCGAGTTGTGTAGAGTCAAGACATCATCCTCAAATTGAATTGAAACCATGAAAACAAATTCATGCCGGTTGCGGGTTGGGTGCGCTCTCGTGGCAGCGCTCTCGCTGATGCTCTGCGTGCAATGCTTGGCTGAGGCGAAACATTCGTCCGCGGTCACGCATCTGGGCGGCGTCGACGCCATCATCGAGCAGGCGGTTGCGGACGGAAATATTCCCGGCGCGGTTCTTGTCGTGGGACACGACGGAGCGGTGGTTTATCGCAAGGCCTATGGAAACCGGGCGCTGGAGCCCAGGCACGAGGCTATGACGCTGGATACGGTGTTTGACCTGGCTTCGCTGACCAAAGTAATTGCCACAACCACGGCGGTGATGCAACTGTTCGAAGAGGGCAAGGTGCGGATGAACGATCCGGTAGCGAAGTACCTGCCGGAGTTTGCGCAGAACGGCAAAGAGGACATTACGCTACGGCAGTTGATGACGCACTATTCCGGCTTGGCGCCCGATCTGGATTTGACGACGCCATGGGAAGGGAAGTACACGGCCTATCAGTTGGCGTTCGTCGAGCCGCCGGAGACCACGCCCGGTTCTGGGTTCGTGTATAGCGATATCAACTTCATCATGCTGGGCGCGGTGGTGGAGCGGGTGAGCGGCGAGACTCTGGATGCTTACACGAGCAAACATGTTTTCACGCCGCTGAAAATGGCGAGGACGCGTTATGTGCCTCCGGCTTCGTGGCGGCCCAAGATCGCGCCCACTCAGTATGACGAGAACGAGCACATGCTGCGCGGCGTGGTGCATGATCCGACGGCGCGGCGGATGGGTGGAGTGGCGGGGCATGCGGGTTTGTTTTCGACGGGTGATGATTTGGCGAAGTTTGCGCAGTCGCTGCTGGATGGGGGCAAGGGCATTCTGTCGGCAGTCACAGTAGAGAAGATGACGCAGCCCGAGCAACCTCCGCAAGCGCCGGTGCTGCGTGGGTTTGGGTGGGACATTGATTCTCCGTTTTCCTCGAATCGAGGCGATCTGTTGCCGGTGGGATCGTTTGGGCACACAGGTTTTACGGGGACATCGGTGTGGATCGATCCGACGACCGAGACGTACATCATTTTGCTGACGAACTCGGTGCATCCGCGAGGGAAGGGAAATGCGATTGGGCTGCGGACGAAGGTGGCCACCGAAGTGGCGGCGGCGCTGGCGCTGAATCCTACTGAAAAAGAAGAGCTGCGCTGGAAGAGCGTAACTGGCTACAACGAGGCGCTGAGCGCGTCGCGGCACATGAGCACGCGGAATGGAACGGTGAAGACGGGAATCGATGTACTCGAGGGGCATGGGTTCGACGTGCTGCAGCCTGCTGCTGGGGCTGCGGGGAAAAAAAGAATTGGGGTGGTGACCAACCAGACCGGGATCGACAGCCAGGGTCTGCGTACGATTGATGTGCTAGCCAAGGCGCCGGGAATCTCGCTGGATGCGATCTTCAGCCCGGAGCACGGGGTAACTGGGACGCTGGACACGACGCACGTTGGCAACTCGGTGGACTCGGCCACTGGAGTGCCCGTGTACAGCGTGTATGGAGGTACGGATGCGGCGCGGCGTCCGCCGGCCGATGTGATGAAGAATCTGGATGCGGTGGTGTTCGATATTCAGGATGCGGGGGCGCGATTTTACACCTACGAAACTACGTTGGGATATTTTCTGGAAGGCGCGGCTGCAGCGGGGATTGAATTGATTGTGCTCGACCGGCCGGATCCGGCGACGGGAGCGTTTGTGCAAGGTCCGGTGTCGGACGCGGGGAAAGAAAATTTCACGGACTACTGGGCCGTGCCGGTGCGGCCGGGGATGACGATGGGCGAGCTGGCGAAAATGTTTAACGCCGAGCGGAATATCAACGCGAAGCTCACCGTGGTGCCGATGGAGGGATGGCAGCGCGGGGACTGGTTCGATTCGACGGGGCTGCCGTGGGTGAATCCGTCGCCAAATTTGCGGAGCGTGACCGAGGTGGCGCTTTATCCGGGAGTGGCGATTGTCGAAGGCACGAATGTTTCTGTGGGACGCGGGACTGACACTCCGTTTGAATTGCTGGGCGCGCCCTGGATGAAGAGCAAGGAACTTGCGGCCTATCTGAACGGGCGCGGAATTGCCGGCGTGCGGTTTGTCCCAGTAACGTTCACTCCAACTTCGAGCAACTACGCCGGGCAACTGTGCTCGGGTGTGAACATCATCCTTACCGACCGCAATGGATTTGACGCGCCGGAGTTAGGCATAGAGTTAGCGGCGGCGCTGCACAAACTCTATCCGGCGGACTTCAAGATTGAGCGCATGACCGAGCTGCTGATGAATCAGAGTGTGTATGACGCGCTGGTGGCGGGACAGGATCCGCGCCGGATCGCGCAGGATTGGCAGAAGGGGCTGCAGAAGTTTCAGAAGGTGCGGGAGAAGTATTTGATTTATAAGTAGAGGCACTCGGCCCGTATGGGCTTACCGTGCTTCCGGCCGTTCTCCGCAAACGAAGCTCCGGCAGACTGGTTGAGCGACGGGATGATTCTTCGAGGCTAGTGCTTTAGCAAACCTGCTTTGGGATATTGTTTTGGATCTGGCGCCTGTGCCGGGGGTCCGTCTTTTTTCCCAGCAGGTGCTTTCTTGGTGGCCGGCTTGGTGACCTTTCTGGCATTCTGCTCCTGCTTCGACTCCTTCTTTTCCGCAACCTGCTTCGCCGCCACCGGCTTTATCTGCGGTGTTTTAACTGTGGCCTGTTTGGACGGCGCTTGTTTGGCGGGGGCGCGTTCTTGTCGGCATTCTGGTGATGACGCCAGAACGCGACTTTTGAGAGGCTGTGGTGCTCGCAGTTATAGGCAACCAATTATTCGTCGATGGTGAACTTGGCTTGTCGCCACGCCGATTTTTTTCCTACAGCATCTGAACCTTGAACCTCAACCTGGTAATCGCCTGCGTCCAGTTTATGGATGTCCAGGCTGAATCCAACCGGGACCACGGGATTTCCCGGCAGCACCCAGTTCGCGGCACTCACCAGTCCGGTATCCAGAAAGGTCATGCCAGTCTTTAGCTCCGTCACCCGTAGGTGCATGTAAACCTCTGTCGTCTGCTGCTTGAGAAGAGGCTCGTAGATTTCGAAGTAAATAGGAATTTGGCTGTGCTGGCGGATGTGGATTTCAGTGTCCGGAATGAATTGACTATTCTTGCTAACAAGTGGTGTCGGAACGAGCGACGCAGGGGAAACAATCACCGCATCGTCCAAAACCTTCGAGGCATCGCGTAGGAAGCTGGTCATCACAATATCACTAATTGCAAGCTGTTGGCCGTCGAAGCTCTCCACGTGCACGGGTACTCGCGCTATTCCAAACCGCTTCTGTCCATCGCTCACGACTACGCGCAGGTGGTAATCGCCGGGCGCTAACTCCATTTGTGTATCGAATCGGGTCGCGATTTCGAAGTCTTGTGCTGGCATACGGAAGTACTTTGCTTGCATAGATTCGAGCCCGCTGCGCTCGTTGGCGCATGCCAAGGTCGCTAGAAACTGGCCCGCCACTTGATGATTCGCCCCGTAAGCTATTCCAAGCATGTGCAACGCTTCCTTTCCTCGGCAGCCTGGATCCCACCGCTCCCACGGAGGCACGAAATGTACCGCGATATGCACTGTCGCTGGTGCCTTAGAGTCGTGGACCTTAACCACATACGTCAAGTCCGAGGCAGAAGGAACAGCACTTCCGATTGCAAGACTTCGATTAACGAGGGATAAGACGCGAGATGACCAGAACGCAAAAACCCGCGCTGAGACCTTGATAGATCCTCGTTTCTCGGAATCTGCAAAGCTGCGCATTTTCTTGCCGACCTTTGTTTCTTCCCGCGTTGCCTCGTCGAGATCGTCGGAACCTGCTGTGCAATACGTGCTGCGATCCTGAACAACCTCGCGGCCTTCCACAACAACACGCACTTCATGGCATTGGCCGGGTTCGAGTTTCGGAGGAACGTACCCGATCACATACTTAACTGTCGGAAGTTCAACTGCATATGTTGTGTCCGGTGGAGGGAATCCCCAGGTTCCGAGGCTCGTATGCGAAAAGAACCAGACCCCGTACACATTCTCAAGGGGGAGCATTGATTTCTTGAAATAATTAACACGTTGTTCCATACCGTTATCGAGAACGTGAAAGTCACTCGATGTCAAGCTGTCGTCCAATTTCTTCGCATATTCGATAACAGCTGCTGCGTAACTCGACGGGAATTGCTTTAGAGCGGCGCGCGGAAGCAGCGATTCGTCGGGTTTGCGTTTGTCAGCGATAAGTTTGAAGACTGTCGCCCCAAGCAGCACTTGGCGCGCCTCAGCATGGAATATCGGTATTGCCTCAGTAGAACTGACCGCTTGGGATGGCTTATCTGCGGCATTCACGGGCGGTTGAGGCTGCACCTGTAGCGGTTTCGTTTGCCCGACTGTGGCTACGCAAGCCGTCAGCACAACGGTCGCAGTTGCGAGCGGAACGATCGCAGTTGCGAAACTCTGCTTCATGGCCTTAGTTTAGCCGAGTGATCTTGTGGTGCAATCATTGTTGAAACCAGCCATTTCGCTCGTTGGGCCATTGCCGACTGCCCGAAACTTGATACGATCAGTCGGAATAATTGGACTGGAGGGCCTCGCCCCATGCTCAGCCGCCGCAGTTTCCTGATTGCCAGCGGGCTTACCGCGCTCGCTTCAACCCGCGTCTTTGGCGCGAACGACAAACTTCGCATTGGAGTAATTGGCGCCGGTCAGCGGATGAAAGGCCTGCTCGACGCTGCCGACAAAGTCAGCGTGTACGACATTGTGGCCGTCAGCGACGTTTATGGCCCTCACCGCGACGCCGTCGTGCAGCGCTCCAACGGCCTTGCCACGGCTCACCTGGATTACCGTGAAGTCCTGGCCAAGGATGTGGACGCGGTGTTCATCGCGTCGCCGGACCATTGGCACGTCCGCATGGCGGTCGATGCGCTGGCCGCGGGCAAGGACGTCTATCTGGAAAAGCCGGTCACGCATACGATGGAAGAAGGGGCCACGCTCACGCGCGCGGTGCATGCGAGCAAGCAGATTTTGCAGTGCGGCATGCAGCAGCGCAGCTGGACTCATTTTCGCGACGCGGTCAATCTAGTGCAGGCGGGCAGTCTGGGGCGAGTCGTGCAGGCACGAACTTTTTGGTGGCAGAACTATGAGCGGCACTGGCCGTTGAAGCCAATCGACCCGCAGGCGCTCGACTGGAAGACGTGGCTCGGTTCGGCGCCCGACCAGCCCTTCAGCGAAGAGAAATATAACTACTGGCGCTGGTACTGGAATTTTGGCGGCGGGGCGATGACCGACCTGTTCACGCACTGGATCGACGTGGTGCACTGGGCGATGAAGTCCGATCAACCGCGCTCAGCGCACATGCTGGCCGATAAATATATTTTCGAGCAGTGGGATTGTCCGGATACGATTCAGGCGGCCTTTCGCTATCCCGGCTTTGACGTGGTGTATGAGGGCATGATGAATTCGTCCATTGACGATGGCGGCATCGAGTTTCGCGGGACCGAGGCGACGTTGAAGATCGATCGCGGGGGCTTTACGGTTTATCGCGAGGGCGTCCCCAAGGAGCAGAATCCGGTGCTCAGCGAACACAGCTTCCGCGACGGCACGATTTCGCACATCGAGAATTTCTTCGATTGCATCAAGACGCGCAAGGAGCCGAACGCGCCGGTCGAGACCGGAGTCGCGGCCGCGCGCGCCGGTCACATTGGCAACCTGGCCTACCACAGCGGTCAGAGTTGGCAGGCGAAGGGTTAATCGAGGCACGGTCGCCGGATAACTCGGAGCGGGGAAGCCTGCATCCTAGCAGGCTAAACCGTAGTAAGCTGTCACGGAATAATCGGAGCTTTGCTTGGGGAGGTGCGTGATGCGCGGAGTATGGATACTACTGCTGGTTTCGGGAATGGCTTGGGGGCAGGCGCCCGACGCGGCTCGACCGAGCGATGCCGCTACGCAAACAGCCCCCGGGGCGCAAACAAACGCCGCATCGCCGGCGAGAGATGCAAATGCGGTCTCCGCTCAGCCGGCCGATCCGAACCTGGCCGTAATTCCAGCGGGCACAAAAATTCCTCTAGCTCTGGCGCAGGCCATTTCGACCAAGAACGCGCGCGAGGGCGATCCCGTTTATGCCACGACGACTTTCCCCTTTGTGGTGAACGATCGCATTTTGGTGCCGGCTGGGACTTACATCCAGGGAAAGATTTCCCGCGTCGAGAAGCCGGGTCGGTCGATCAAACGGGCGGAACTTTTGCTGCACTTCACGTCCATGATTTATCCCAGCGGATATACCGTCATGTTGCCCGCGTATGTGGAGAACACGCCGGGCGCGGATAGCAACGGTGTGAAAGATAAAGAAGGAACGATTCAGGCGGACAAAGACACGGGCAAGCGGGTTGAAGATGCCGCGAAGGGCGCCGCGGTCGGCGGCACGGTCGGGAGCCTTGGCGGACTGGCCGCCGGCGGACTGAACGGAGCACGTTACGGCGGGCTTGCCGGAATCGCTGGCGGCGTGGCGTGGGCGCTGCTCAAACATGGCCCCGACGTGAAGTTGGACGTAGGAACCTCGATCGAGATGGAGATTCAGCGGCCGATCTCGGTGGACGCCAGCCGGATCCAGATGGCGCGCGCGGCGCGGTAATTTCCAGACCCTCTTTCGCCCCTCCGGGGCTCGATTTGTCTCTCGGCTCCCGGCCCACAGCGTGCCCTGTGGGCTGCATTGTTTCGCCGCTTCGCGGCTGGAGATTAGTCCAAGCGCATCAAGGCAGGTAACTTTCGTACCTGTGAATTGCGCGCCGCCGTGTTCTGCCTGCGATACAATCCGCGGTAGGAGTGTTTTCGGCACTCCGAAAGCGGAGGCGTCTGTGGAATTTGGCTTTGGTTTCGGCACGATCGTCATCGTGGTTGTGGTCATTTACATTCTGAGTTCCATCAAGATCCTGGCCGAGTATGAGCGCGGAGTAATCTTTCGGCTGGGACGGTTGCTATCCACGGCAAAGGGGCCGGGGGTGGCTCTGGTGTTCGCGCCGATTGACCGCATTGTGCGCGTGTCGCTGCGGCAGGAGGCCTTGGAAGTTCCGCCGCAGGACATCATTACGCGCGACAACGTTACGCTGAAAGTGAACGCAGTGATATTCCTGCGCGTGATCGACCCGAACAAGGCGGTGGTGGAAGTCTCCAATTACGTGTATCAGACCTCGCAATTTGCGCAGACCACGCTGCGCTCGGTGCTGGGCGAGCAGGAATTGGACGAATTGCTTTCACACCGGGAAAAAATAAATCTGCGGCTGCAAAGCATTCTCGACCAGCACACTTCGCCCTGGGGCGTGAAGGTGACGAACGTCGAAGTGAAACAGGTCGACATGCCGGAGTCGATGTTGCGCGCCATGGCCAAGCAAGCCGAGGCGGAACGCGAGAAGCGCTCGAAGATTATTCACGCGGAGGGCGAGTTCTCGGCGGCGCAGCGCCTGGTGGATGCGGCGCATTTGCTGGCGACCGAGCCGGTCAGCGTGCAGTTGCGCTACTTGCAGACCCTCACCGAGATCGGCGTGGAGAAGAATACGACTGTGATTTTCCCCGTGCCGGTGGACTTTTTCTCGGGGCTGCAGAAGTTGTTGGGAAGCGGGGATGGGGCGGCGGCGCCCGCGAAGACTGCGTAGTGAGGGTGGCCGAGGGCCGGATGCCTCGCGCCAGCCGGCAAGTTGCCGGGCTACGAGCAAGACGTCAACGGAGTTGAACTATGGCTTCTACACAAGATACGGAAATTACGCTGGGAACGGGCAAGCTGCTGTTCCTGTTTTTCGGGCTGGTCGGCATCTGCGCGACGTTCTTTGCGCTGGGTTATTCGCTGGGGCGGAAGTCCGAGCCTTCGATCACCACGGCGAGCGCGGCTGCTTCGCCGCAGATTGTGCCCGGCACGACGAAAGCGAACAGTGGGTCGGCGGCCGCGCCCATGACATTTTATAAATCGGTGGAGCAGAAGGATGCTTCGCCTGAGTTGACGCCTGCGGTCGATGCCAAAACGGATGCACCCGCGCCGGATGCGAGTGCAACTCCGGCGAAACCTGCGAACGATTCTTCCGACTCTGCAACCACCTTGCCCAGCGCTGGATATTTCGTGCAGGTAGCCGCGGTCAGCAAAGAGGAAGATGGCGAGGCACTGGTCGACGCGCTGAAAAAGAAAGACTATCCCGCGTTTGTGGCGACGCCTGTTCCCGCCGATAAGTTGTTTCATGTGCAGGTGGGGCCGTTTCCCGAGATCAAAGATGCCGAGTCGATGCGCGCGCGCTTGATCGCAGATGGATACAGCCCGATTCTGAAGAAGTAACGAAAAGCTTTTGACCGCGGAGTTCGCTGAGTCGGCGCGGAGAAAAGCCCGAGACGGGGAGTCTCTTCACGGCCCTTCGGAACCAGCACGGAGCGATCGATTGTGATCTTGGGACCAGCATACGTGGGATGCCACGCGAAATACCTCTGAATAAAATCCGAATGAGCTGCCGGTCGTACATTGACAGCCATCGATTTTCGCGGTATTCCTGATTCATCCATGTCATCCAGTGAAGCCTCTCTTGATCGCGCCCTGCACGCCATTGCCGACCCCACGCGGCGGCGGATTCTGCAAGCTCTGAAGCCGGTCGAAGCCCCGTCCAAAGCAAATGCCGCGGCGGCACGTTTGTGCGCCGGGGACATTGAGGAGCGTGTGCGGCTCTCACAGCCCACCATTTCTCATCACATGGCGATTCTGACGAAAGCGGGCCTTGTCGAGGCGACCAAGCAGGGCCAGTGGCGCTGGTACCACCGCAACGAGAAGGCGATTCGCGGGATTGTGAAGACGCTACGGGGGGAGTTGTAGCGGGAAACTTTTCAGGCGTCCCTCTGGGACGCGGCGCGACTCTTCTACTTCGCACCCGCCAGTTGAACTGGCGGGCCACTTTCAAGAGTCCCCTTGGGACGTCACTGATCTTAGATCAGTCCCTTCGGGACTCGCGCCGCCCAGATTCGTCGCGACCGACATTTCCAATTTGTTGCATCCATCCGCTAGGGGGTGCCTAGCGCCCATTTCTCCAAATCTCCGGTAGAGCGCAGGACGCCGAGTTCGCTGCGCTCGAGTTCAAAGGCTACGTCCTGCAAAGTGATGAAGCGTTCACTGGCCTGCGAGTGGGCGTCGTCGAGGTCGTGGAGCGTGGCCGTGCCGGCGTCGATGCGAGTCTGCACCGCCGTCAGGTTCTTCTGAGCGATTTCATATTCCAGTTGGGCGACATCGCGCGCGGCCTGCATCTGAGCGACTGAACGCTGCAGGCGCAAGGTCTCTTCCGATATCTGGTTGCGCGCGGCTTCCGCCTGCTTTGTCGCTTTGAGGGCGTCGATATCCGCTCCTTGGGCGCGCGAACGCTGCGACGCGTTGAACAGCGGGAAACGGATACTGACGCCGATGGTTGCGTTGTTCTGCTGGAAGCTGCTGGCCACACACAAGACTTCGCCAACCGGTGTGATACAGGGACGAGAGGGAATGTAGTAGTTCTGATAGTTATTGAACTTTGAAAGCAAGGCGTACTGCGCGGCGAAGTCGACACTGGGCCAGAGCGTTCGATGTTCGGCTTGCGCACGCAGATACTGGGCGCGCGCATGTTCCATGGCGGCTTGCACGGACGGATTCGAAGCGGCTGCGTCGTTTGGGTTCTCGGGATTTTCTAGAGGCGCAGGAGCCGCCGGGATGGAGTCAGGATCGGTTTGTATGTTGGCGGCAGGAAGTCCGGTGAGCTTGGAGAGATGTTCGCGGGCCACATCAGCCGCGCCTTGTGCTTCCGCGATGCGCAGGCGAATGCGGGCGACCGAGAGGCGAGCCTTGGTTCCATCCAATTCGCTGTCAATCCCTTCCTTTACGCGCTCGGCGACTGCGGCCTGCATTTTGTTGGCGTCCTCATCGCTCTGGCGGAGGCGCGCCAGGCGTTGTTCCCACTTGGCGAGTTCGGCATAACTGAGGGCGGCGTCTTGAATAATCTGGTTGCGTTCGTCTTTGGTTTTCAAGGAAGCGACGGCGGAATCGGCCTTCGCGGCTCGCATGGAAGAGCGCAGCTCAGGATGCAACAAGGCGGATTGTGCGGTCACATTGAACAGAGCTGGCGCCGATCCCTCGAGCGCCAGCGGAAAGCCGTAGGAGTATCCTAGGCCGGCTCCCGTCGCCAGTTGCGGGATGTAGTTGTTGCGAAGTTCCTGATAGTTCGCAGCGGCACGTTGTTCATCGGCGGCGGCGATGGCGGCTCCGGTAGCGTGGTTCAAAGCGAGTTCGACCACGCGCTTCAGGGAAACGGGCTCAGCCAGAAGTGAGGCGGGAATGAACAGGAATGTCAAAATCCATTTTGCGGAATGCGCACCGCGCCAAGATGTTTTCATTGCGAGCCTTTCCGAGCGACACCGGAATAATTTCATGAGCAATTGGATGCCAGCGAGATTTTAAATGTCAGACGGCGGAAGCACCACGCAACGAAAATGCCACTTCTCAAACGCGAGGCCTGCCCCCCGTGCGAAATGAGGTCAGTTCTCGACGCGCTTCAAGTCTTCCTGGGCGCGCCGGTAGCCGTGAAACAGTGCAAGCGCAGCCCGATATTGCTCGGCGGCAGCGCGCCGGTCCCCTTGCTTCTCCAGTAGCTGACCGAGAAAGTCGTGCGCTTTGAAGGCTGGGCCTTCTTCTGCGGGAGACTCGAGATAGCGGCGAAGCAACCGGGCTGCCTCGGGATAATCGCGACCCAAGTGCAGCAGCAGGCTTCCACCGTCCATCAGTGCGTCGGGGCGATCAAGCGGGCCCGATTGCATGCTGCGAAGAGCTTGATCCATTTCAAACAAGCGGTCCGAATGAGCGAGAAACTGCGCCAAGTGCAGCCAGTGTTGTGCCGCGCCATGACTGGCTTCAATCGCAGCCTTGTACTCGCGCTCGGCTCCGGCAGCGTCTTTATCGCGTCCGGCAATGCGTGCCAGAATCCAGTGCGCCATCGCCGGATTCAGTGGAAATAACGCTGCCGCTTGCGTGCGCGCCTTGTCCTGGCCTCCGCCGACCACGGACGGGGCTTGCAGATAGAACTCCGCCAGATCGACACGAGCTTCCCAGTTTTTGGGGTCCAGTTGGACTGCGCGTTCGAACGAAGTACGTACTTTCTTGGCTAAGCCGGCGGCGGAAATGAATCCAACTCGGGACGCCTTCTCTCCATAAATGCGGCCGAGCCAAAGTTCATAAAGACTTTCTTGCGGATCCAGCTTGGTCGCACGTTCACAGGCCGGAATGCCTCGGTCCCACTCCTCCATCATGAAATAGACGCGGCAAAGCAGGTTATAGGATTCGGCGTCGTTGGAGTCGTGGCTGATCTGTCGTTCGAGCGCTTGGACAGCTTCGTCAGCATGACCGGAGGCGAGCATCTGCTTAGCCGAAGTGTCCGCTTGGGCCGGCTTCAAGATTGCGGCGAGCAGCAATACCGGGAGCAAAACGCGCCCCATACCGTGACCCACGGTCTGAATGTCCCGTCGCATGCCTTACGGAACGACCTTGACGGGAGCGCCATCGAAGAGAGGTTTTGATTCTTCCGCAGGCAAGGCGACCACGTCGCCTGCAGAAAGGCCGGAGGTGATTTCAACACGAGTCAGATTCTGCAACGAAAACTCAATGGGCTGGTGCTTCACGTGGTGGTCGACCACTTTAAAAACGTATGGCTTTGCTTCATCGATGCGCAGCGCGTCGCGTTGCAGAGTGAGAACATCGTGGTGCTCGGCCACTACGATGGTGACGCCCACGTTGATGTTAGGCAACAGTCGCAAATCGTGATTGTCAACGATGCAGGTAGTCTCGCCAACATTTCTTGAGACTCGTAGCTTAACCGTAGAGGGCACGGTGTTGACCGTGCCAGTCCAGACTCGGCCGGGCAGCGCATCCCAGATGATTTCGACTCTTTGGCCGACCTGAAGCCGGCCCACATCGGGCTCGTCGACAAAGGCGCGCACCAGCATGCGGGAGAGGTCGGCTTCCTGCAGCAGCAATTCGCCGTTCTGAACGTACGCACCTTGCTTGACCGGAAGGGAATAAACCACGCCGTCGAACGGAGCCCGCACACTCGACCGGAGCAATGCGTCTTCGGCAGCGTCGTATGCTGCCTGTGCTTCCGCGCCTTCAGCCTCAATTCGCGCGGTCTCCGGCTTAGAATAACGGTCTTTCTGCTTTTGCTCGGCCAGTGTGACGTCCGCCTGGGCACGCTGCAAAGTGTCTTCGGCCTGTTGAACTTCGCCTGGAGATGCTGCACCTTCTTGCTGCAGTCGGCGATAAGCGGCGAGATTGCGCTGGGCCAAATCGCGCGCGCTGCGCGCCTTGATGAGCTGCGAATTTAAAGTCAGCACTTCTTCATGGGTGCCACCGGTCGTGAGTTCGGCCTGGTTGGCTTGGGCCGTTTTCACCTGAGCCTGGGCGCGGGCTGCCTGAGTGCGGATGTCGGCGTCATCCAACTGGAATAGAAGTTGACCCTTGCGCACATGATCGCCTTCCTTAACCAGCAGGCGTTTTACCGTCGTCGCAATGGGTGCGTGCGCCTCAAAGTTTTGAATGGGCTCAACCTTGCCGTTGGTGGAGACCAGGCTGCGGATGGGACCGCGCTCCACCGTGGCGACGCGTACTTTCAAAGGACTCTGGTGAAAATAGGAATACAGCAAGACAAGAATCGCCAGTACAGCGATAGCGGACCAGGTCCAGCGGCCGCGAGACGGATTTTTCGAATTGTTCGTCGATGCCAACCGGTATGCTTTCAGGATGCGGCAGGTATTTCTGTAAGTAGTAATTTACCATTGCGGAGGCTGCGGCACACAGATGGCAACGCTCCAAGCACGGTACTGGTTGGATGCGCGTCGCCAACCTTCGGGTGCAAAGCCAGAGCCGTTTACAATAAAGGTTATGAGTGAATTGCCCCGTTATACGCCTGAACACGCGGCTGCCGGCCTGGACACGAAGTTCCCCGAGATTGAGACTTGGCCCAATCAATTTCCCGGGTACGAGATTGTTGTAGACGATCCCGAATTCACCTCGGTCTGCCCAAAGACCGGGCTGCCGGATTTCGGAGTGCTGGCCATTCGCTACATGCCCGATAAAAGCTGCCTCGAGTTGAAGTCGCTTAAGGAGTATCTGCAGTGTTACCGGAACCTGGGGATATTTCAGGAGAACGTCGTCAACCAGGTTCTGGAAGACGTGGTGAAGTGGGCGAAGCCGGTGTGGGCGGAAGTGAGAGGCGAATTTCGTCCGCGCGGAGGAATATCGACGACGATTGTGGCCAAGTGGCCGCGGCCCGACGGGGCGGGAACGTGGCGCATAGGACAGGACTGGACTCACTCGCGTTTACCGCGATGCGGATGCGGAGCGCGGTTCGATGCGTTCGATCTCTGAGGCTTGCTCGGCCATCACGCGGTTGACTTCATAGGCCGCCTGCAGGTTTAGCCAGAAGTGCTCGGTTGTTCCGAAGAAGCGAGACAAGCGTACAGCGGTATCGGCGCTGATGCCGCGGCGTTCCAGGACAATGTCGTTAATGCGAGGAGTGGGAACGTGAAGGCGCTTTGCCAACTCGTAGGCGGAAATGCCGAGCGGCTTGAGAAACTCTTCGCGCAGAATTTCTCCAGGGTGAACGCGCCAATGTGGGGTGCCTTTTCGTGGAATCGCTTCATGTCCCATATGGTTCCCCTTCTAAGTCGACTGTGTCCGAAGTCTAGTGATAGTCTGTGATTTCGACTTCGAATGCATCGTGGCCGCGCCACACAAAACAAATTCGGTACTGGTCATTGATACGGATACTGTGTTGCCCCTGGCGGTCGCCGTGCAGCTTTTCCAGCCGGTTTCCGGGAGGAGTTTTCAAATCTTCCAACGCGGCGGCACCGTCAAGCATAGCCAGTTTCCGCTTGGTGGCGCTCGCCGGAGGTGATCCCCGCGTCTTGCCGGATCTCCAGATTTCCGCCGTTGCTTTGTTGGCGAAAGTCTTAATCACTTGTAGTATAGTAACGGTAAACGTTAATAATGTAAAGTGTTATTAGTTCGTCTTTTCCGCCGGCTCCAGGAAGCATGTTATATTCGCACGACCCGTGCCCCAGACTGATCTCCAGCCTCGCACCGCGCTGATCGTCCTGACGGCGCTCAATCTGCTGAATTATGTGGATCGCAATGTGCTGTTCGCGGTGCAGCCGCTGGTGCAGGAAGAGTTCCATCTTAGCAACGCGCAGATCGGATATCTAACCAGCGCTTTTCTGGGCTTTTACATGATCGCCGCGCCATTTGTCGGACCGCTGGCCGATCGCTATTCGCGAAAGCTCATCATCGTGCTGGGTGCGGTGTTCTGGAGCGGCCTCACGCTGCTGACCGCGGTTACGCATACTTATACAGAGTTGCTAATCCGGCACACGCTGGTAGGCGTGGGCGAGGCGACCTTCGTCACCATTGCGCCGACATTTGTGGCAGATCTGTTTGCCGAGAATTTGCGCGGCCGCATTCTGGGAGTGTTTTATCTCGCGATCCCGGTCGGTTCGGCCGCGGGATACTTGCTGGGCGGTTATCTAGCGCCTCACTATGGCTGGCGATTTCCTTTTTACATTGCGGCTGCGCCGGGGTTTCTGCTGGCGCTGGCGGTTTTCTTCCTGAAAGAGCCGGAGCGTGGCCAGTTTGATTCTCTGACTGAAACGCCCGAGCGCGGGACCATCCTTGGGCTGGCGCGAAATCCAGCGTTCCTGACTTCTACGCTAGGTATGGCCGCTATGACGTTTTCGCTCGGCGGCATTCAGGTATGGATTCCAAAATTTCTCTACAGCGAGCGCGGTTACACGTTGGAGGCCGCTAATTTTGCTTTCGGAATCATTATCGTCCTGGATGGTATTGTCGCGTCGCTGGCCGGCGGATGGCTTGGGGACTATCTGCTCCCGCGCCTGAAGGGTTCTTATTATCTGGTGTCAGCAGCGACGATGTTTCTTGGAATTCCGGTCATGATTGTGGCGCTGTTTGTGAAAGGGCCGCTGATGATGCCCGCTATTGGCGTGGCGGCGTTCTTTCTGCTTTTCAATACCGCCCCGCTGAATGCAGCCGTGATAAATTCCGTCGGCGGCCACATTCGCGCCACCGCGCTGGCGGTCAATATTTTCATCATCCACCTGCTCGGCGACGTGCCCTCACCGACCATGATGGGATGGGTGGCGGACAAGCGCTCGCTGCAGGCCGCATTTATTCTGCCGGTGATCGCGATGGGGATTTCCTCTGCCATACTGTTCTATGGGATGAAGTTCGCGCCGGCGGTGGCCCACGGCGCTTCCGGCGCAGCAGGGAAGACTTCCGGTTGATTTACTTCTATTGGATTGCAGGCACGATTCTGGCGCTGGCGTGGCTTTCCCGGATTGTGGATGCCGCGCTGGGCATGCCGAGCGTGGCCGACGTTTCTCGTCCAGAGTGGAATCGGAATCCGGTTTCACCCGCAGGCAATCCCCGCGTTTCCATCATTGTTCCCGCGCGCAACGAAGCCGAGACCATTGAGCAGGCGCTCAAGACGGTGCTCGCGCTCGATTATGACAACTATGAAGTGATTGCGGTGAATGACCGGTCGACAGATTCGACGGGAGAGATTCTGGAAAAGATTGCACAGAGTCAAAATCCCCACCCTGTTTCTCCACAAAACGGAGAAACAAGGATGGGGCACCCGCTGCGAATCGTTCATCACACTGCACTGCCTGCGGGATGGCTGGGAAAAACGCACGCCATGTGGACGGCGGCGAATCAGGCGAGCGGCGACTGGCTGCTCTTCACCGATGCCGACGTACTTTTCAAACCTGATTCCTTGCGGCGCGCCCTGGCCTATGCGGAATCGGTGCCGGCGGATCACGTTGTTTTGTTCCCGCAAATGATCATGAAGGGGCCGGGCGAGTACATGATGATCGCCTTTTTTCAAACCATGTTCATGTTCGGCCACCGTCCGTGGAAGGTCGCCGACCCCAGCACCGACGATCACATGGGCGTGGGCGCGTTCAACCTGGTGCGGCGCCGAGTTTATGACGCAGTGGGAACTTACGCCGCCTTGCGCATGGAAGTGCTCGACGACATGAAATTAGGAAAGGTCGTTAAGCAGGCCGGCTTCGCGCAGCGCAACGTCTTTGGCGGAGATCTGATTTCGCTCCGCTGGGCTAAGGGCGCAATGGGAATCGTCAACAATTTGACTAAGAACTTTTTTGCCGTGCTGTCGTTTCAGTGGTGGCGCACGGTGATCTCCGCATTCGGACTGGCTTTCCTGAATCTCGGACCGTTCCTGGGAATCTTCCTGGCGCATGGATGGGCGCGCGTGCCTTATGGAGTAGCGCTGGCCTCGATGTTCGCGGTCTACGTCGGAATGTCGTGGCGTTCGCCGGTGCCGCCCTATTATTTCCTGCTGCATCCGGTGAGCACGACGCTGTTTATCTATACGCTTCTGCGCTCGATGTTTCTCACGCTGTGGAATGACGGGATCGTCTGGCGGGGAACCAAATATCCGCTAGCCGAGTTGCGCAAGGGAATGGTGTGAGAAGGAAGTGGTCAGGCGCCGATTGCCAGCGAAAGAAGAACTCAATCAGCCAGTTGAAGTTGCTTTCGCGCTAATCGGGCGGGGCCGGACCTTCGACATCATTGCCATAAGTGGCTGTCGGGTTGGGCGCGGTCTTGACCTTGGCCGGTTTCTTGGTGGGACGCAGTCGTCCGGCGCTGTAGTGACCGCGATTCTCGACGTCGTAGTTCTTCGGAAGTGGAGGAATCATGGCAGCGCCCCCGGTAATCTGGCCGATGTGATTCAGGATGATCTCTGGCCGCCCGTCGTAGAGCTTGACGGCTCCATGAATCTCGATGGTGCGGCCTGCCAGACGACGCACATCGCCCACATCCTTTAATCCGGAAGGGAAGACAACTACGGAGAAAGGGCAGGCAATCTGATCGTCGCAATAATCGAGGAAATGCACGCCTTTATTTCCGATTCTTATCTTTAGAACTTTCCCCTCTACGCACTTCGTTTCGCCCACATGCTGGCTGGCTTCGTGGATCGCAATGCAGTCAGAGGCAGAGAGCAAAGGGACGCAGGTAAGAATCACGCAGGTAATTATGAAGGGCAGGAAGGCGTGTCGCGACATGCCTCGATTCTAGGGATGACCCAGCTCGAAGTCTGTGAGGCAAGGAAGAAAATTCGCGAGTCGTCCCAGAATGAAACTGCGCGAAGTGCCCACTTCCCGCGAAACCCGCGAGAAATGGGGCACCGTTGGCCGGCGCACAGCGCCCACCCGCACCGGCCACGCAGGTCTACTTGAAGGACTTGACGGCTGCCGCTTCGTCGTCTTTGACGTCGAAGACAGTGTAGAGCTTGGTAATCTGCAGCAGGTCGTTCACTTTCTTCGTCAGGTTGAGAAGTTTCAGTTCGCCGCCCTGATTCTTGGTGGTAGTGAAAGCGCTGACCAGTTCACCGATGCCAGAGCTGTCAATATAGTTGACATTCTGCAGGTTCAGGACAATCTTCTTGCTGCCCTTGGCCAGCGCATCGCGCACTGTGTCGCGCAGCACGACGCTGCCCTCGCCGAGGGTGATGCGACCGCTGCAATCGATAATCGTGACTCCATCCACCTGCCGACTGCTAACCTTCATGCTCACTGGGAAGCCTCCTTGCCGCCCGCGGATGCCCCGCGGACGTGCTTGATTAGTTTGAGTTCGGTGCCCGTTTGCGAGGGCCGGATTTCGACCACATCCATAAACGAGCGCATAAGAAAAATTCCGCGCCCTGACGTCTTGAGCAGATTCTCCGGTGCGAGCGGATTGGGAATCTTGCTCAAATCCATTCCCGGACCCTGATCGCGAATGGTGATGACCAGATCGTCGCCAGTACGTTCAAAGGCAAGCGTCACTTTCTTGTCGGGAGCATAGGCGTTGCCGTGCAAAACGGCGTTGACCGCGCCTTCGCGCACGGCCATGGAAATCTGCATGACTTCGTCGTCGGCAAAGCCGAGTTCGGTCGCGATGATGGTAGCCTTCTCCTCCGCATTGTCGATCGTCTCCAACGAGGAGTCGAGCGTGTACGAGACCCGTTGCTCGGTCATGGCCATGGACGAAGTGAAGAGCGATTATACGGCCTGAGCGGCTTTCGGTGTATCGCAGCCGCCGCAGGCGCTCGCCAGAAGCCTTTCCCAGCGAATGCGGTAGTTTGCCTGTGGAGTGGGCGAGTTGTCAATGTGAGTGCGGAATTGGCAGGCGTCTCAAACCATGGACCACGAAGGACAACAAGGTTCGCGAAGGACTTCCGTTGTGGGCTCTATCGTAAGCCTTCGTGATCTTCGTGGTGATCGCCTTCGCAGCCAGGGGATATAATCCGGCCTCGTGGCATTAAGCCTGAAAGCGCGGCTGTGGCGAATATTCTTCGGCGCGATTCTTGCCGCGATTGCAGCGGCCGCCCTCGCCTATGGGCTGGACTACGCTGTCTTTCGCATCCGCGCCGCGACCAACCGAAACGCCTACGGATCGGTGACTGTGAACCATTACTATGCGATCCTGCAGAAAAATGGGAAGACCCAGTTCATCTTCGATCCGCCTCAGGCGCAAACCTGCGTGCACGCACTGTTTCCGCATGAGGGATCGCTGCCATGCTGGTATCTGAGCCGGCATCCCGACCAGCGAACCGATATCTGAGAGGGCGGCAGGCTACAATGATCGGTCACCGCTGCGCCCGTTGATTTGTCGATTCGAAAGGGAACTGATGCTCAAGAATCTGATGCAGTACGGATGTGCCTTCGTCGTCTGTTTCGCCTTGACCGGCGCAGGGTTAGCCGCCTCGGGCCCGTCGGATGCCCGGTTGCAGAAGGCGTATCGCTTTCAACAGGGCGGATGGACCTACGTGCATTTGGAAGGCTCGCCGTCGGAGATCGGCTTCCAGCACGGCTATCTGCTGGCGCCCGACATTGCCGACGCCTTCGCCGCCATCAAGATGTTTGACATGCATTCCACGCAGCGCGATTGGGAGTTCTTCCGCACGACCGCGCGGCAAATGCTGTGGCCGCACATTGATCCCGAATATCAGCAGGAGTTGCAGGGCATTGCCGACGGCGTGAAGGCGCACGGCGTCGACCTTGACGTCTACGACATTGTCGCGCTCAATGCCTTCGAGGAAGTGCCCGACTACTACGTGCCCTGGCTCAATAAACAACAGAAGTCGGCCAAGGCGCCGAAGCTGGCCGCTCCGGGAAACTGCAGCGCCTTTATCGCGACCGGCAGCATGACCAAGGATCACCAGATCGTCATCGCCCACAATAATTGGACAAGCTACCTGGCGGGCGAGCGATGGGTGGTGGTCTTCGACATCCAACCGGAACACGGGAACCGAATTTTGATGGACGGCTTTCCCGGCGTGATTACCAGCGACGACGATTTCGGCGTGAACTCCGCCGGCATGATGATCACCGAAACCACGATCACGCAGTTTGAAGGCTGGGATCCAAACGGCAAGCCGGAGTTCGTGCGGTCGCGCAAGGCGCTGCAGTATGCCAACAACATCAATGACTACGTTCGAATCATCAAAGAGGGCAACAACGGCGGCTATGCCAACGACTGGCTCATCGGCGACCAGAAGACGGGAGAGATCGCATACCTCGAACTGGGGTTAAAGAACACGCCGCTGTGGCGGACCAAAGATGGATACTTCGTCAGCTCAAATTTTGCGCGCGATCCGAAACTGATTCACGAAGAGACGACCTTCGATCCCAACGACGCTTCGTCGTCGCCCAACGCCCGCCACACTCGCTGGGAAGAACTCATGCAGCAGTCCAAGGGCAAGGTCGACGTCAATATGGCGGAGCAGTTTCTCTCCGATCATTTTGATAGCTTCGAAAAGAAAGAGCAGGCCAACGAGCGCGCCTTGTGCGGCCATGTCGATGCGTCTGCGCGAGGCATAAAGGAGTGGGGATGGGACGCCTACAATCCCGGCGGCGCGGTGCAGGGCAAAGCAACCGACAGCGCCATGACCGCGAAGATGAGTTTCGTGGCCCGCGCCGGACATCCCTGCGGAGCCGACTTTTTGGCCGCCGATTTTCTGGAACATCATCCCGAGTACGCCTGGCAGAAGCCCTTGCTGCACGACATGAAGGCCGGCCCGTGGACGGTGTTTACAGCAGGGCAGAAGCAAGGCCAGGCCGGAACGATGGCGGGAAATTAAATGGCGGAGAGGGTGGGATTTGAACCCACGATACCCGTTAAGGTATGTCCGCTTTCGAGGCGGATCGTTTCAACCACTCACGCACCTCTCCGGAAAGCAGCTGTCAGCCATCAGCTTTCAGCCAAACCCCAGATTCCTCGCTGCGCTCGGAATGACAAAGCTTAGGTGAGGATTTGAGATCCACGGTCGACGGCTAACGACTCACGGCCGACGGCGAACGACCACCGACTAACGACGGTTTCGAAAGAACTTCTGCAGCACTTCCGCGCTGCGGCCGGCCAGCACTCCCCCGCGAACCTCGATAGTGTGGTTCAGTTGCGGATGGTTCACGACCGCGAGCGCCGAATGTACTGCGCCCGCTTTTGGGTCGTCCGCGCCATAAACCAGGCGCCGAACGCGCGCATGCACCATCGCTCCGGCGCACATGGCGCACGGTTCAATTGTAACAAACAGCGCGCAGCCTTCCAGGCGATGGTTACCAACGGCGGCACCGGCTTCGCGCAGCGCCATGACCTCGGCGTGCGCGCTCGGATCGGAATCGGTGATGTTGCGGTTCCATCCCCGGCCTACGATGCGGCCTCCGCTGACCACGACGGCGCCCACCGGGACCTCTCCCGCTTCGAGAGCGCGTTGCGCGCAGCGCAGGGCATCTTCCATCCACAACTCGTCGTTGAGGGCCTCAGGCTGTTCTTTGGTTTTGAGTTGGCCGACCGCGGCTGTTTTCTCTAGGGACACCGGGAGTACGCTCCACTCCCGCATTTTAACGGCTCTGGCGCAGGAACGCAGGAATCGACAGCAGGACGGGGATTTGCGGGTGAACTGCAATCTCGTGCCCGCGGACTCAGATCATGCTGAGCACGGTTCGCACCGCTTCCGGCACGACCGCATGGACGACCGCCGGCACCACGCATCGCACTAGGGGATACGCCATCAACACTACGGGCGCCACCAGCATCAGCCAGGTTCGCATTGGCAGGTTGTTGAAATAAGCCTTCATAACTCCCTCTTGTCTAGGATTACGAACGAACCGTCGAAAAAGTTCCCTGTGAACTCTCGCCCTTGGCTGATACCGCCGCCAAGAAGACGTAGCAAGCTACGTCTCTACGGTCGCTAACGATAAGTCCGTGAACAAAACCGATACGTTCACTACCAACTAAGACCGGGTTAGACGTTTGAAAATAAAAATCGTCAGACGGAATCTTTCGAATCCCGGCGATGGCCATTTTCGCGATTTGCAGGATAGTGGTAAGCTAACTGGCTATGGGCATCCCGAGCCTGCTTCGCAAAGTGTTCTTCGTCGACTTGCTGCAGGGGTTGAAGGTCACCTTCCGCTACCAGGACCCCAAGGAAATTTATACCGAGCAGTATCCGCTGGAGCGGCCGCAGGTTGCGGAACGATTCCGGGGAGCGCCGCGGCTCAACGTCAATCCCGACACCGACGAGACCATGTGCATTGCCTGCGACCTGTGCGCGCTGGCGTGCCCTGAGCATTTGATTGTGGTCTCAAGCGAGCGCAACGAAAAAACCCGCCGCAAGGAACTCACCAACTTCACTTACGACCTGAGCCGCTGCATGTTCTGCGGACTGTGCGAAGATGCGTGTCCCACCGACGCGCTGGAACTGACGCAGGACTTTGAAATCGCCAGCTACACGCGCGACGGCTTGATCTGGGATCGCGAGACTCTGGAAAAGGGTCCGCAGCCCACGCTGTACCAGAAGTAGAGATTCCAGGCATCAAGTAGAATCCCACGACATTCTGATGTGGGAAGGCGCGCGGGCGAAGACGCCCCCGCGACAGCCGGCAGGATGCCGGCGCTACTCTTTCCCCGCCCAAGCTACGCTTTCGCGCGGGGCGCTTCGCGCGCTACTCACCTTGCCGTGCTGCCAGTTTTTTCTCTGGCAGGAAGTACATAGCTGGAATCAGCGCGAAGATGAAAAACGAAGCGAAAATCGAGACATAGGCCAGCGGAACCGAGAGCAGGTAGAGTGCTCCGGAAAAAGCATTCTTGCGCTGGATGGAACTGTGATACTCCGCCAGCCCAGAATCGAGACGATCCTGCTCGATCAGAATAATTCTCAGCAGGTAGAACGCCGATGCGCACATGGCAAGGTCCAGTCCATAAAGCGCTACCGCCATGGGCTCGTGATAGTTCTTTCCCAGATAGTCGGTGACGAATGGCACCAGCGACATCCAGAACAGCAGGTACAGATTGCTCCACAACAGTCGTGCTGTAACCGTGTGAACGGCGTGGATCAGGTGATGATGATTCACCCACATGATCGCCACGACAAGAAAACTTAGCGCATAGCTCAGGAATATGGGCGCCACTTTCCACAACGCCGCGAGCGTGGGCTGCGACGGCGCGTGCAACTCCAGCACCATGATGGTCACGATGATGGCGATCACCCCATCGCTGAAGGCTTCCAGTCGGCCTGTAGTCATTTCGGACATGAGCTCTCAGCTTTCAGGTAAATCCAAGTTGCGCCTCACCGCAAACAGCAGGAAATAATTTACACCCAGCGCTTTTAAGATTTGGCTGACAGCTCATCCCGGTTGCTGTTGCGTCATGCAGTGCATGGCGCCGAGGCCCCAAATGAAGTCGCCGGAATAAATCGGCACAATCTCGCGAGACGGGAAGAGTTGGGTCAGCGTGTTGAGTGCGATGCGGTCGTTTGGGCGATTGAAGACGGGCGCGAGGACGACGCCATTCGCGATATAAAAGTTGGCGTAGCTCGCAGGGAGGCGGCGGCCTTCAAACACCACAGGCTGCGGCATGGGGAGCTCGACTATGGTCAACTGCCGTCCGTTCTGGTCGCGCGCGTTCTGCAGGCGGCGCAGATTGGCGCGCAGGGGCGCATGATTCTCGTCCTTCGCATTGGGCTCGACCATGGTGACGACCGTGTCGCGCGAGACGAAGCGGGCGAGGTCGTCGACGTGGCCGTGGGTGTCGTCGCCGACGATGCCGCGTCCCAGCCAGATGGTGTGCGGCGCGCCGAGGTAATCGGCGAACGCCTTTTCGTAGTGAATGCGCGCCATGTGCGGATTGCGTTCCTGAACCTTGCTGAGCAGGCATTCTTCCGTGGTGAGAATTGTGCCTACGCCATTAACGTCAATCGAGCCGCCCTCCAGTACCATACGCGCGCCCATGGCGACGGCATGAATCTCCTTGGCGTGTGCGGCTTTCGCCATCAGGCTGCCGATCTTTTCGTCGAACCGCCAGTTGGGATATTTGGCCCAAGCATTAAAGCGAAACTTGATGGCAAGGTTTTGGATTTTATGTGGGGACAGCCGCCCTCGGCTGTCCGGCGGGGCAATGCCCCGCTGCGGTGCCAAGAAAATGCAGCCGGAATCGCGCAGCCAGACGCGGTTGCTGGGCCAGTAGTGAAAATGAACGTTGGCGGAAAGAGCGTCGGCCAGCTGTAGAATCTTGCGAGCTTGTCTGGCCGCTGCCATGTTGTTCACGATCAACTCGACGCGCTCCTGCCTGGCCAGATTGCGAATGATCTCGGCATAAACCCACGGGATCGGCTCAAACTTTCCCGGCCAATCCGCCTGATGATGCGGCCATGCCAACCATGTGGCGGCGTGCCGCTCCCATTCGGCAGGCATGCGATAGCCCAAGGACAACTTGGCATCGCTTAAAGTATTACTTGAAGATCGGCGGGAGGTTTTGGCCACAGGAAAAATTTCCTAGTCGATTAATCGGCTGGTGATGGGCGCGTAGCTATCGATGCGGCGGTCGCGCAAAAAAGGCCAGTTGCGGCGGATATCTTCGAGCGCTTTCAGGTCCACGTCGCCCACGAGAATCTCTTCGCGGTCGTGCGATGCCTCGGCGAGAACGCGGCCGAAGGGATCGCAGAAGAACGATCCGCCCCAGAATTCGAGTCCCTGGCCGGGCGCGGATTTGCCGCGAATGTTGCCGGTTTCAAATCCGACGCGATTTACGACGGCAACATAAACGCCATTCGCGATGGCGTGCGAGCGCTGAATAGTACGCCACGCATCATGCTGGGCAACGCCGAACTCGGCTTTCTCCGCGGGATGCCAGCCGATCGCGGTGGGATAGAACAATATGTGCGCTCCCTGCAAGGCGGTCAGTCGCGCTCCCTCTGGATACCACTGGTCCCAACAGACGAGCGTGCCCAGACGTCCGGCGCTGGTGTCGAGCGCTCGATAGCCGAGGTCGCCGGGAGTGAAGTAGAACTTCTCGTAGTAAAGCGGATCGTCGGGAATGTGCATCTTGCGGTAGAGGCCGCGCAACGAACCATCGCTGTCGAAGATAGCCGCGGTATTGTGATAGACGCCGGCCGCCCGCTTTTCGAACAGCGAAGCGATGAGGACGACGCCGTTACTGCGCGCGACGGCTGACAATTTTTCGCTCGCCGGTCCGGGAATGGTTTCAGCCAAATCGAAAAGCGAATGATCTTCGCGCTGGCAGAAATATTGGGTCTGAAAAAGTTCGGGCAAGCACACGACCTTGGCACCGCGCCCGGCAGCATCGGCGACGCGGCTGACAGCCTTCTCCAGATTTTGTTCTGGCTCCGGGCCGCACGACATCTGCACCAACGCGACGCGAAACTTTTCAGGCGGCAAGCGTTCGGACCTCCACGAAAGAATATAGCAGGCGGGCTGTCAGCTATCAGCCGTCAGCTTTCAGGCAAACCTGAGTTCACAGTCACAGCTTTTGATTGGCGGCGAAGACTCTCGCCAGGCGCGGATTGCGAGCCGTCAGTTTTTCAAGATGCTTTACCGTTTCGGACGATGGCATGGAGCGCAGGATTGCTTCGATCGCGGTTTCGGCGCTGAGCGATTCCTTGCGGACTTCATCGAGCAGGAATTCCAGCGCCGCATCTTGCCGCGTGAGCGCGATTGCGGAGAGCAGAACCGAACGCCACCACGGATCGTTCGCTTTCGTGAAGTACTCCTTTAGCGCCTCGAAGCCCTCGGGGGAATGAGTTCCGGCTATCGCGAGGGCGGCTTCAGCGGCGTGGTCGTCGGCGGTGGCGAGAAAGCGTGCAACCCACGGGATCGCCTTCGCGCCTTCGAGCCGCAGGATTCCGCTGTAGCAGGCGCCCAGCACTTCGGGCTCGTCGGCGCCGAGGATGGCTAGCAGGCGAAGCAGCAGCGACGCAGGCGGCGAACCCACTTGTTCGATGGCGCGCATGGCCTCGGTTCGGACGGCCTTGTCTTTGTCGCCGGCGAGTTCGATGAGATGAGTGAGCAGGGCCGCATCGGTGAGGCTGCGACACTCCACCAGCGCTACGGCGCAGGTGGCGCGCAGCGTTCCGGCGGTGTCGGACTGGCCTCCCCAGACCGGCTCGTTCTGGGTGTGGCGCATGCCGCGAAGATAGACTTCCGGCTCCTGATGCTCTAACGCAAAAAGTGCGCGGCTGATCGCGTTCTTGGCCCAGCATTGGGGATCGGTTTTGACCGCATTGTCGAAGAAGCGGTCGAAGGCGTTGAGCATGTCTGGGATTAGCTTTGACATGCGGAATTCGCGAACCAGGTCGGCGGCTTTCGCCACGATGAAGTTGTTGCGATTTGCGAGCGCTTTGCGCAGCGGCTCGACGCAAGCTTCCGCCGGCTGCTGGCGAAGAGCGTCTAGAGCGGCGAGTTGACCTTCGAAGTTGCGCTTGCCGGCCATGCATCGAGTTTAGCTGAGGAAGCGCGAGTCGAGCTTCGCTCGACTGGACAGCCGAGGGCGGCTGTCCCCACATAACCAACCCTTGATAGCCGAGGCGGCTGTCCCTACACGATCCATCTCTACGTGGCATCGCTTCGCACGGTCCTGTAGAGTAGTGGGTCGGGTACAAAGAGCAGGATCTGCTTGGGAGGTTCGCGTTGAAACACGGCAATCATCATTCGAAAGATTCGAACCAGGCGCACGGCGGCGAAGGGAAAGACCGCCATCTGCACAATCCTATCGAGGACCGGCTGATTCCACTGGAGCCGCTTGATCTTGAGAAGGTGCGATCGATTGATGATCTGGTGCGCGCTATGGCCAAGACGGCTTTCACAGGGCGCCAGCTCGGCGAGGCTGCTGACGTGCTCGAGGCGATGGCGCTTGACGAGGACGCCTTCATCGTAATGACTCTCGCTGGCGCGATGACGGTTGCCAAGCAAGGGCTGATCGTTACGGAGCTCATCGATCGCGGCATTGTGAATGCGATTGTCTCCACCGGGGCGCTCATGGCTCACGGGTTGGTTGAGGCGACGGGGCGGGCGCACTTCCGCGCCAATCCTGAGGTTTCAGATGAGGAGCTTTACGAGCAGGGATATAACCGGGTTTACGATACGCTCGAGCCGGAGCAGAATCTGGACGATGTGGAAGAGGTGATGGCGGCCGTGCTGGAGGCTTGGGATCACAACGAGGTCATGTGCTCTTATAAGCTGAATCACGCCATCGGAGCGTTCTTGGCAAAGCGTGACAAAGGGCAACGGGGAATTCTGAAGTCGGCGTACGAGCAGGGCGTGCCGGTGTTCGTGCCCGCGTTCAGCGACTCCGAGTTGGGCCTCGATACGGCGCTCAACAACCGTCTGCGCGAGTCGACTGGAAGGCACAAGATCCGCTTCGATCCGTTCGAAGACCTGGAGCATTTTGCGGCGACTCTGCTGCGGCAGAAGAAGCTGGGGATCTTCACCATTGGCGGCGGCGTGCCGCGCAACTGGTCGCAGCAGTTTGGGCCGTTCATTGAGCTGCGGCACCGCAGGCTGGGCGAGAACGTGCCGCTGAAGCGCTATCACTACGGGCTTAGGATTTGCCCGGAGCCCGTGCACTGGGGCGGGTTGTCGGGGAGTCCGTATAGCGAGGCGATCTCGTGGGGCAAGTTCGTGCCACCATCGGAGGGCGGGAAGTTTGGCGAGGTCTTTGTGGATGCAACCGTCGGGCTGCCGATCATAGTAGCGGCAGTGCTCGAGCGCTTGGACAAGGCGAAGAAGGGCGGCGCGCGGAAGGGTACTAAGGCAGCTTCCCGGAAATAGGTTCGGGCGGGCGAAACTCTTCCCGGGTTTTGCCCTTGGTCTTCAGCTTTTGGTTTGGTTGGGGCTAACGCGCGAGCGGGTTAGGCATGGGTCTCGCTGGCGTCGGAGTCTTCCCGTGCGAGTTCTGAGGCTTGGTTCTCTTGGGCTTCCTGATTGGTAGTTCGCATGCGACGGTACAGCGGGGCAAGAATACTGTTTCCTAACACTTCCGACTCTGCTTGAAACCAATCCTGCAAGGCTTGGCCCTCTTCCTGGCCGCGGGTTTCGTAGAGCTGCTTGGCGCGGGACCGCACCTTGCGCTCGACGAGCTGCACCATCAGGGTTTGCTGCTTCTTTCTGCGTGTTTCGAAGTCCACTGCTAGTCTCTCTTTCCTGTCTTTGCTACCACAGCTATGATAACCGATTCGGGTTAACGGAAGGTTACATCCGGTGATGCGCGGAGTTACCAAAGTTTTACTCCCTCCGGATATGTTATTCCTTTCAAATCAATTAGATTCAGCCAGTTAGGAATCGATCCAAAGAAAGCGGAGCAGGCGGGAGTTGTGGATTTCGTGGAGTCCCGCAGCGGAGATCGGTCGGGGCGAGAGTGCAGAATATTTTTTTCGCGTTCTCCGTAAAGTATTCATTATGAAATAGTTAGCCGTTTGGATATGGCATAGATCGGGGTAAAATCTTGATTCGTAAGGGGTTATAGCTAAAATCTTCTGAAATAAGGAGTTAGAAGAGATCAAATGGTGCGGCTGAACGTGTCCAATTCGGGTGCCGATTCCGGGGACAGACTTGGCAGGTTGAGTGGAAAAGGGCGCGCCCATGGAACGAGCTTGCGCCTTCTGAAATCCTGAGTAAAGGTTGTTCGTCACAAAGGCCGGATTTATTTTCGTGGACGGGTCTGGAAAGCGGACTTGCGAGGGCAAGATGCCCTCGCGACAGCCGGCAGGATTCCGGCGCTTCGTTGGGCTGACGGGCGCTTAAGCGCCGCTCTTCCACAAAACCCAAACACTTTGCGGTTCCGCTGAGGATTCTTCCCCTGAGGATTCATCCCCGGACGAATGCGTCCGGGGCTCGTGATTAGTCGAAGATCAGGACGGCAGAGGCGATTACTGTGGTCCAGAGGGCGCGCTTGTCGCCTACGGCGGATTGGGTGACGTTGGCGGTGCGGACGATTTTGTTGGAGAGGCGGTAGATCTGTTTCTTTTCGTCCCAAGAGCGGTCGGGATCGAATTCGACGTTGAGGGTGGTGGCGAGCATTTCGGCGGCGAGTTCTTCGGCGTATTCTCCGGCGGCGTCTTCGGTCTCGCCGAAGGAGTGGTGCTCGCTGAGGTATCCGTAGGTGTTGCGGTCGGCGGGGATGGCGACGCCGATGGAGGAGGCGAGCAGGCGGTGGGGCTCGCGAGTGGAATTTTCGGCGACCACGGCGAAGACGACTTCGCCGGGATGAAGATATTTCACGCCTTCTTTGCGAGCGAGCAGCTTGCAGTTGGGCGGAAAGATGGACGAGACTCGAACCAGATTCTGGGCGGCGATCCCGGCGTCACGCAAGGCCAATTCGAACGAAGTCAAACGCTCGCGGTGTTTCCCCACTCCCTTGGTAAAGAAAATCCGCTTCGGAACCATGTCTTTGCCCAATTCGATCGTCCTCCAAAAGAAAAATTGAGTGTCGAGAATGCTCAATCTAACACAATGCTTTGTGACGGGAATGTGAATTTGCAGGCGTGACAAAAAAAAGTGCGGGGAGCACGGGCGCTCCCCGCGGATTTAGAAAACCGGACGGGCCTACGGAGCGGCCGTCACCTTGGAGACGGTGATGGTGTTGTCCTTCTCAGTTCCGGTGACGGTGACCTTAGCTCCGGCATTTTTGTCGAGAGCGGCGAGGGCGGCTTTGTCGCTGGTGTCGAGCGTATAAACCTTGTCGCCCACAACGAGAGCGTACTTGGCGCCTTTGCTGACGCAGGTGCGAGTGCAGGCGGCGTCATCGTTGGATTCCATGTGCTTGGCGCCACACATGGCGTCGCTGACTTTTCCGGTGAAAGTTTTGGGGCTGGCCGCGGCGGAGAGAGCCAGGGCTGAAATCAAGATCAGGTTCAAGAGCAGAAATGTCATTTTTCTCGCTGGTGCATTCATTGCAGATTCTCCTTGGGCGACTTGGCTCGGGCTCTCGGCCCAGCCAGCGTCAAAATCTCCACCCTCTTTCGCAGAGAACGGGAAAGAAGGATGGGGCACCCTGAAAGGATGACCGAAGTGGGAGGAAGTTACAAGTCAGGATGACGGAGAGGAAAAAAGCGGGGAGCGCTGGTGCGCATCCCCGCGGGATGCCCGGAATCTTTTAGGGGGGAGGGCCCGGGCCGAAAACTCCTAGTTGAGGAAAACAGAATTGAGATTAACCGACGGAATGCGGCTTCCGACGGGGGGTGCGAATCTGTTACGAAAACCGGACAAGAGTAAGAAGAGCTAGCCGAGCTGCGCTCGGATGAACAGCCGGGGGCGGCTGTTCCCACATGAAACACAAACCTGAACAGCCGAGGCGGCTGTTCCTACGTGAGCTGTCGCGAGGGCTACGTTATTTTGGGGCCTTCACGGAATAGATCAGGTCGACGTCTACCGTTTTGTCGCGCGCGTTGGCGGTCACGTGGGAGGCGACGTCCCAGTCGAGAGACGGCGGCAGGAGCTTCTGGGCTTTGGGTAGATATTCGCTGAGGTAGGTGGCGTCGTAGACTTCGCCAAAGCGGATTTTCCAGGCGTCGCGCAGCTTGGCCATGAGGCTGTTGTCGAGGCCGCGGAATTCGAGTTCGCCCATGTGGAAGACGGGGCCTTCGGTGACGTCGAAGCGAATGGCGACCGTGCCAGCGGCGTCGTCATAGGTGGCGTCGGGCTTGATCGCACAGGTGATGAAACCGCGAGAGCCGTAGAGCTTCTGGATGTCTTTAATGTTGTCGCCGAGGCGGATGGTGTTGGCTGGTTTGCCGAGTTCGGCGCGAACCATCTTCTGCAGGGTTTCGGTGGAAAACTCGTGATTACCGGACCAGTCCAGACTTTTCAGCTTGTATTGCTGGCCGGGAGCGACGGCGAAGGTGACGTCGACGACGGTCTGGTTGCGGGGGCCGTCTTCGTTTTCGGCGGAAGGCTCTTTCACGACTTTTGGTACGGGCGGGCTGAACTCCGCTTTGAGGTATCCGCGCTCGAAATAGACGGGAAGAAGTTGGTGCTCGACCAGCTGATGAAGTCGGGTGCGGGAATATTCGCGATCGCCGAGCCGGCGTCCGGCGGCTTCGAGCGCGGGCACGTCGTCAGCCGAGGCACCGGTGAATTCGAAGTTGCGGACTCGGATGAGCACGTCGTTCACGTGATAGGTGATCGCTTCGACGGGGCCGTCCTGTTTGCCGGTGCGCAGATACTCGACGTGTCCGGGGATGGAGCGTTCGACCAGCATGGCTTGGAGCACGTCGGAAACCTCGTCGGCAAGGCGTCCGAAAAGGGGAAGCTCGCCGTCGAAGAGTGGGGCGTGTTGCTGGATGCGCTTGCGGAGTTCGTCGTCGGAAAACCAGACGAAATCTTCGAAGCGGGCAGGGACGAATTTCTGGGCGTCGGCGACGTGGAGTTCGAGCTTGGTTCCGGCGGAAGAATAGGAAAAGCTGTAGGCGATTTCGGTGAAAACGCCCATGTCGCCAAGGCGGCGAGAGGCTTTCTTAAAATCGTCGTCGTTGACGGCGGCGCCCATCTGCAGTCCGGTGGCGGCGGCAATTGCACGCTCGGAGTAGCGCTTGCTTCCGGCGACTTTGATGGCGATCAGCTGGCGGGCGGAGGCGGGCATTTGCGAGAGCGGCTTCTGCGAGGAATTGGCTTGGCCGAGGCTCGGCAGGGTGAGGCCAGCGACAAGCAAGAAGGGCAATGTTCTGAAGAGGGCCTGCGTCATCTCTGTGCGGATTGCCTGAATCATCATTGCCTGGATCATCGAGTTGAGGAGGGAATCAGTTCTTCGGTGGATTTGTGTTTCACCGCGATGTCGATGAAGGCGAGGGCGGCGCGGCTGAGGGCTTTGTCTTTGCGGAAGACCAGGGCGAGGTCGCGGCGGATCTGGGCATCGGAGATGGGAATGGCGGAGAGCACTTTGGCGCGAACGTCTTCTTCTACATTGGAGCGGGCAATGAAACCGACGCCAACATCGGCGGCGACGAAGCGCTTGAGCAGTTCGCTGGAGTCGAGTTCCATGGTGAAGTTGGGCTTCAGGCGGCGCTCATGAAAAAGTTGTTCGATGGCGTCGCGAGTATGACCGGCCTTGGGAACGACCAGGGGAAACTTAGCGACATCAGCCATGGTGGTCGATTTCATCTTCCCGAGCGGATGCTGTGGGGGTGCGATGACGATCAACTCGTCGCGATGGATGAGGACTACGGTAAGGCGGGTATCGGTCACCGGAAGGGAGATGACGCCGAAGTCGACGGAGTTGTCGATGATGGATTCGAGAATCTTGCCGTAGTCGGCGCGCTTGATGTTGACCGAGACATCGGGATATTGCTTTTTGAAGTCGGCAAAAACGTAGGGCAGGATGTGAAGGCAGGTGCCTTCGTTGGCGCCGACGATGATCTCGCCGCGAGGGATGCGCTCCATTTCGGCGATGGCGACCAGCATGGCTTTGCGGGCGTCGAGAGTGTCTTCGACGTATTTTTGAAAGGCCTTGCCGGCGGCGGTGAGGGAAACTTTGCCGCCGGATCGGTCGAAGAGTTTGGCGCCAACTTCTTCCTCAAGGCCGCGGATTTGCGAGGAAATCGCAGGCTGGGTGCGAAAGCGTTTCTCCGCCGCGCGCGAGAACGAGGCGTGCCGTGCCACTTCGAGGAACGTTTCGAGTTGGTCGAAGTCCATAAAGGAGCTTTCAGCTATTAGCTTTCAAAAGTATCAGCCGACAAAGCTTTTGACCGCCGAGGACGCTGAGAAAAGCCGCCGAGGACGCCGAGAAAGGCCTTCGCTAGTCTCATCCCAACCCAATCGGTGTTATCTGAAAGCTGGAGCTGATAGCTGACAGCTTCAGTATAAAGTCCGGTTATCCCGGCTATAAGAACAATCGAATTGCCAGCGCCCGAGGCTGGCATTACACTCCTCGGTCTGCATAACGCGACCGATTGTAGCAGCCTGCCCACGCGCGGGTTTGTCCGCGACCGCTCGCCTTATTTCAGAACGAACTAGACGTTGCAAAAGCAAACGAAGCAGACGTTGACAGTAACGTCTCTACGGCAAGGATTCCGGCAAGGAGCTTTTGATGGCTGATGCCAAGATTGTGCTCGCGTTCGCCAAGGAACACGAGGCCAAAGTTCTCGACCTGCGCTTCACCGACATCCCGGGGCTGTGGCACCATGTTTCGTATCCCATCGGGCAACTGACGGAAACTTCGTTTGAGGAGGGCTTTGGCATTGACGGATCGTCGATTCGGGGCTGGGCGGCGATTCAGGAAAGCGACATGCTGCTGAAGCCGGACACTCATTTTCATTTTCTCGACCCGTTCACGGAAGTGCCGACTTTAGTGCTGGTGTGCGATGTGGTCGATCCGGTGACCAAACAGCGTTACGATCGCGATCCGCGTTATATTGCGCGGAAGGCGGAGTTGTATCTGGCCTCGACCGGCATTGCCGACACGGCGTATTTCGGCGCGGAGGCCGAGTTTTTCATCTTCGACAATGTGCGCTTCGACCAGCGCGAGCAGCATGGCTTTTATTACATCGACGCCGAGGAGGGCCGCTGGAACTCGGGCAGGGAAGAGAACAATCTGGGCTACCGGCCGCGCTACCGGGAGGGTTATTTTCCGGTGCCGCCAACGGATCACTATCAGGATCTGCGTTCGGAGATGATGCTGACCATGCAAAGTTGCGGCATGGAAGTGGAGTGCCATCATCACGAAGTGGCGTCGGGCGGGCAGACCGAAATCGATTTGAAGTTTGACTCGCTAGTGCGATCTGCCGACAAGATGCTGCTCTACAAATACATTGTGAAAAATGTGGCCAACCGGAATGGCAAGACGGTGACGTTTATGCCGAAGCCGATCTTTGGCGATAACGGAAGCGGCATGCATACGCACCAGTCGCTGTGGAAGGGCGGGGAACCGCTGTTTGCGGGCGATGGATACGCCGGGATGTCGCAGTTGGCGCTGTGGTACGTGGGAGGGTTGATCAAGCACGGGCCGGCGCTTTCGGCGATCATTGCGCCGACGACGAATTCCTACAAGAGGTTGGTGCCGGGTTTCGAGGCGCCGGTGAATCTCGCCTACTCGCGGCGGAATCGTTCGGCGGCCTGCCGCATTCCCATGTACACCATTGCTCCGAAAGCCAAGCGGGTCGAGTTCCGTCCGCCGGACCCGAGTTGTAATCCATATCTGGCGTTCGCTGCGATGCTGATGGCGGGATTGGACGGCATTGAGAATAAGATGGACCCGGGTTCGCCTTTGGACAAGGACATTTACGAACTGGATCCGGAGGCGCTGTCGAATATTCCGTCGATGCCGGGTTCGCTCGAGGAAGCGCTCGACGCTTTGCAACGCGATCACGCCTTCCTCCTAAAGGGGGACGTGTTCAGCGAAGAGCTGCTGCGAACTTATGTGGACTACAAACGGTCCAAGGAAGTAGACGCCATGCGGCAGCGGCCGCATCCGTATGAGTTTGCGATGTATTACGACATTTAAGATCGGGACCGGCGGGCGCGGGGTGTAGCTCAGGAAAGAAGGCCCGTCGTTATGTTGGGGATTTCGCGGGTGCGGGCGCCCGCGCCACCCGACGGGCCTTGTTTGGGAACTATTCTGCTTCTATTTCGATGTACTTCACGCCTTCCGCTTTCAGCCTGGTTGTAACCTGCGTTCTCATGGGGAGGTCGCGGCTTTGGAAATCGGAGGTCTTGAGTTCGATCAGGGAGAATCGGCCATCGGCGTAAAAGAAAACCATGCCCCGCCGTTGCGGCGTTCTCAGCGAGTAGTGAGCATCATCACTCCAACGCTGCCGTTGGAAACTCGCCACACGGCGCGGTTCGCGTCGAATACCGGTTGAACGCTGTAGCGTCCGGCGGGTAGAGACTTGCCGGCGGCGACGAAATTGAAGGGCACGTCAACCTGGATCTGCGCCTGGGCGAAGCAGGAAAGACAAACTGTCGCAAAGAAAAGCAAGGAAGAGAGCGCTGAGGAGACTAGCTCTGTACGACTTCATCGGGACTTCCTCCAGCCCCAATGATCGCCTGCTTTTCCCCGACAGAGGATGATAAGACCCTCATACGGGAGTTACGAACGATATCCAGACGGTCCCATCCCTGATTCTTAAAGATTGCAAATTTATGTTGGGATGAGACCGACGAAGTGCTACTCAACGCAACGGGCCGCGGAAAGTTGATTTGTCCGGGTGAGAAATCCCGGGTCTACACTACGTTGCGAACCGAGTTTTCCTTAACGATACGTTCTACCAGACGCATTCTCTTGCCCGAAAACGAAGGCTCCGTCATCTGCGGACGGACCATTTCGCAGGGACCGAGGGAGACGAAGGCGTCGCCCATGCAGTCCAACGCGGAGGCAGAACGCCCAAGAACCATGAGCAGGTACTTTTGGGCAATTGGACGGTCGGCAGGATGAATGAGGGACCACCAGCGGCGAATCGATTCCTGGACGTCGGATTCGCTTTTCTCGCCGATCACGAGCGAATCGATCAAGCGGTAAACCTTGCTCTTGATCGCTTGGTACGAGACGGAAATCTCTTGAGGCATAAGGGTCCTGGGTTGTGCTGTGCTGTATCTCTCTTTAAGCAATCCTTCCACCAAACGCAAACCACTGTTTTGGCGTAAGTTACGGCATTGGGTTAGTGTGAACGTACTATGAATGGAATAAAACGCTTCCGGGATATGAATTCTGGAAGGACCGAGAGCGCCTCTACACCCGGATTTTATCGATGCTGCAGGCGGGCTTAAGCCCGAACTTTGAAGGACTGGAGACTGTTCGGTTTAAGAACCTGCTTCGGAAGCAATTGGTTTCGCCGAGGATGCCGCCCGCCTATCTGCCGGCAGGTTACAATGTGGCGCTCTGACCGAACTTGCTTCATATCTTTCATCTCTGACCGGGATGGAGGGGTGCGATTTAGTGTCCGGGGATCAGAAGAACGAAATTATTTCGGAGGTTCCATGCGAAGATGGGCGTGGCTGTTGGCGGTTCTAATATTGGTTTCGGTAGCGGCAGGGCAGGTCAATTCGGCGCTCGATTCTCAAGGAGGCGATCCACAGAGAACCAGTCCCCAACTGAATGCTTCGCAGGGCACGTGGCACGAGGCGGACTCTGGGGATCGGATGTTCTTTCCGCGGGATATGTTTTGGGGATGGGCGCAGTTTGACCTGGCGCCCCCGCATAACGAGGTGGATCCCAATCTTTGCGCGGGCAATGCGGGGAACTATGGAGGGGTGAACGCGCCCTGCAGCCTATTCGCGCGTTACATGCTTTCGGGCATTCTGGAGGTGCGTCCATTTGGGCGAGGACCGCTGCGGCGGTTCATGGTATATGGAGCGCCGACGTTCCTGTTCGGCAAGACGATCCCGAAGACGCTCTATACGTGGTCACCGGATGCGATCGGGATCGAGCACTCGTGGGGAGCGGGAATCTATATCGACAAAGGATTCGAGTTTCGCGTGACCCAGCACTTCTTGTTCGATCGTCTGGGCGCGCGTGATAAAAACCTCGGCCCCGCCGACTTGGGTAACAATGGGCCTTGGGGACGATATATGACCGTGGGTGTGCGGAAGTCTTTCGGCACGCGGCGCTGGTAAGGCTGATTATGCGGTAACGGGCACGCCAGGACGCGTTAAGCGCCGAACGAGCCAGACGATCAGTGCAAGAAAGGCTCCGAACAAAACCAGCGGCAAGCCGAAAATCAAGGCTAGCCAAAATCCACTTGCAAATACGGTGACGTCGCCGGCGACCGAGGCCTCGGGATCACGGCGAATCTTGCCGCCGAACACGGTCACGCCAGAGTTGACTTTGGAGCCTTTGTCGAGGCGGACGTTGCCGCCGAACGCCGTGAGATCGCTGCCGACTTCGCCGCCTTCCTCCACGATTACGCTGCCGCCGAATGAGGTGACATCGCTCTTAACCTTCCCGCGGATGCGCACGTTGCAGGCGAAGCATGTGACTTCAGTAGCCTCTTCGCCGGGGCCAACCGTGATGTCGTGTCCGAACTGAGTGCGGTCGCCCGAAGCGTCCGCAAAGCCGGCGGCTGAGAGCGCCGCCACAAAAGCAATCGTAAGGACGAGTTGCAGGAGATTGGGAATTTTGAAGCCCATGACGACCTCCGTAATCGGCGTGGACAGAATTATCCCACAAGTTCGGATGATCTGGCGCCACGAGCATTGCCTAAGGCGCTCGGCTTCGCCTTGGCTTGGACAGCCGAGGCGGCTGTCTCCACGCGTTCAAGGGTGGTAGTTAAAATCACTGCATAGAGTGATTAAAATCACCCTCGATTTTCAATCCTGCACCTACATTGACATTCGTGTCTTGCAGACGTTGATCAGGCAAACGGCGGATGGGCGAAAAAATAAGCTCGGTGAATAAAATCGCAACACCTCACCGGCAATGTGTTTGCTGCTGTTCAAATTCTTTATAATAGTCGGTCTTCGGGCCCATCGCAGATTCCTTCATTTGGAGGCTTTTTATGGGAGGCTCTTATAACGGCGTAGCGGTTCCCTCAGACGGAAAACAAATTGGATACTCCGCCGGCAAGTATCAAGTTCCGGATAACCCGATCATTCCTTTCATTGAGGGGGATGGGACGGGCCGCGACATCTGGAAAGCTTCGCTGCGCGTGTTCAATGGCGCGGTGGAGAAAGCGTATCAGGGGAAGCGCCGCGTCGCCTGGTACGAAGTATTCGCCGGAGAAAAAGCCAAGGCGAAGTTTGATACCTGGCTGCCCGACGACACGGTCGCAGCCATTCGCGAGTTTCGTGTGGCAATCAAGGGGCCGCTGACTACGCCGGTGGGGGGCGGTATTCGCTCGCTGAATGTGGCGCTGCGGCAGATTCTCGATCTTTATTGCTGCGTGCGGCCGGTGAAGTATTACAAGGGCGTGCCTTCGCCGGTGAAGCATCCCGAGCGCATGGACGTGGTGATCTTCCGCGAAAATACCGAAGACGTTTATGCGGGCATTGAGTGGGAGCAGGGAACCGCAGATTGTGCGCGGCTGATTGAGTTTCTCAACAAGGACATGCTGAAGGGCGGCAAGAAGCAGATTCGGCTGGATTCCGGCATCGGCATCAAGCCGATGTCGGTGACCGGAACCAAACGCCTGGTTCGAATGGCGATCCAGCACGCTCTGGAGTCAGGCCGCAAGTCGGTCACGCTGGTGCATAAGGGAAACATCCAGAAGTTTACCGAGGGCGCGTTTCGCCAGTGGGGATACGACGTGGCGACCGAGGAATTTCGCGACGAGGTGGTGACTGAGCGCGAGAGTTGGGTGATCGACAACAAAGACAAGAATCCAAATCTCAGCGTAGCGCAGAATGCAGAGATGATCGAGCCTGGGATGGAGTTCGCTCCTCCGGCGTTTCGGCAGGCGGTGGAAAAAGAAGTGAAGGAAATTCTCGACCACATCTATGCGACCCACGGCAAGGGCGCTTGGAAGAAGAAGATCATGATCAACGACCGCATCGCCGATTCGATCTTTCAGCAGGTGGTCACGCGCGCGGATGAATATTCGGTGCTGGCGACGCCGAATCTGAACGGAGACTATATCTCCGATGCTTGTGCGGCGCAGGTGGGCGGGCTGGGAATCGCTCCTGGCGCGAACATTGGCGACGGATATGCCATCTTCGAAGCTACGCATGGGACCGCGCCGAAATATGCGGATAAAGACGTGATCAATCCGGGGTCAGTGATCCTGTCGGGCGTGATGATGTTCCGCCACCTTGGTTGGAATGAAGCTGCCGACCTGATCGAACAGAGCCTGGAGCGGACCATCGAGCAGAAGAAAGTGACCTACGACTTCGAGCGCCTGATGCCGGGAGCGACTAAAGTCAAGACCAGCGAGTTTGCGGGACACATCATCGAGAACATGGGCGCGGGCGTGCTGGTGTAGAACTTCGTGAACCACGAAGGACACGAAGGTGCACGAAGGAAAGCACGAGACTCTATAGTTACTTTCACGCGCCTTTAATCCCCTTTGTGATTATCTGATTCTTGAAAGGACTTATTTATGCGAAAGAAAGTAGCGATTGTGGGCTCAGGCAATGTGGGAGCGACGGCGGCTCATTGGATCGCTTCCAAAGAACTGGCTGACGTTGTGTTGATCGACATTATCGAGGGCGTGCCGCAAGGCAAGGGACTTGACCTGCTTGAGGCCATGCCGATCGAAAAGCGCGACTCGTATGTCAGCGGGACGAACGATTACAAAGACACCGCGAATTCCGACATCGTGGTGATTACGGCGGGGATTCCGCGCAAGCCGGGGATGAGCCGCGACGATTTGCTAAATACGAATTACGGCATTATGAAGGCCGTAGTGGGTGAGGTGGTGAAGAATTCGCCGAACTGCATCCTGATTATTGTTTCCAATCCGCTGGATGCGATGGCGCAGGCGGCTTATAAGCTGAGCGGGTTTCCGCGCGAGCGCGTGATTGGCATGGCAGGCGTGCTGGATTCGGCGCGCTTTCGCGCGTTCATTGCGGCCGAGTTGAAGGTGAGCGTGGAGAACGTGACCGCATTCGTGCTCGGCGGACATGGAGATACGATGGTGCCGCTGCCGCGATATTCGACAGTGGCGGGCATTCCGATTACCGAACTTATCGAGAAAACGAAGCTCGATGCGCTGGTGCAGCGCACGCGTGACGGCGGCGCGGAGATCGTGAAGTATCTTAAAACTGGCTCGGCGTATTACGCGCCGTCGGCCGCAGCAACGGAGATGGTGGAGGCGATTCTCAAAGACAAGAAGAAAATCCTGCCGTGCGCCGCGTTTTTGCAGGGCGAGTACGGTATTAACGGGCTCTACGTCGGGGTGCCGGTGAAGTTGGGATCAAAGGGAATCGAGCAGATTATCGAGATCAAGCTGACGGCGGAAGAAAAGGCTGGGCTGGATAAGAGTGCGGCGGCGGTGAAGGAGTTGTGTGGGGTGATCGGGGTTTAGGCTGCCCGCCTTTTACGGTCTCGTATCAGACGGGAAGATCCAGCTCATCCGGCTGACGTGGGGATTCTGCGCACGCCAGACTGGACTGTCCGAAGTGATTACGATGTCATGGGGGCCCCTGTGCTTTGCCCCTTTGGAGGCAGCCCACTCGAGTTCCAGAATGACGCGACCATCTCCTTGAAACTCTTTTTCTAACGAGCCTCCTCGCCATGAAATGAGCTCCTCGGCCATATCCGTCCCGTCGTTTGCTAACGTAAAGCGGAATGGTCGACCGTTGAGGCGCTCCAGTTCGCTGGCGGAGGTTCCTAGCGCGATCCCATGCGCTGCATGCCAGCGGCTCTTTTTTCCCAGAATATCCGCAGATTTAGGTGCGATCTTGGTTTCTGGATCTTTCCACAAAATTTCGAGTTGACATTCCGGATCTTTCGAAAACAAGAACGTTCCGGATTGCATTTCCCCATCACCGATGTCTACGTCCTGATCCGCAACGTTCGATGACCCGTACATGCGGACCAAATCCTCCCGCGTCGTGTGCGCGTTAATGGAACCCTTCTCGCCGCTCGCGACAATCAGCCAGGGATCGGGACCAGCTTGGGCGGACGCTACCTTGGCTAGAGGCAGCATAAGCGCCGCCACAAGTACGAAAATCCAACTGCACGGGACAAAACTTGAATGCTCAGCAGACAGGTTCATGGTGCAAATGTATTCGGCTGCAGAGTCCCTGTAAACTGAAGCCGAGCACTGCGCTAGTCGATGGTAATGTGTGGCGATGAAGGAAATTCCTATCACCGAATTTAAGGCAACCTGCTGCGCCGTTCTTGAGTATGTGCGGAAAACGCGCACCCCAGTTCGCATTACGCGCCGCGGCAAAGCCATCGCCGAGATTGTCCCACCATCCCCCGAGAAGCGTGCCCCGCGCCGACTCGGAACCATGGGCGGGACTGGAAAAATCCTGGGCGACATCGTTGGTCCGACTGGCAGCTTGGACGATTGGAAGGCTTGGCGCGAGGACTAGGCGCTACACCTTCTCGATCGTCACCTTTTTCACCACTACATCCTTGTTGGGGCGGTCCTGGCGGTTGCGCGGGAGGGCCACGATCTTTTGTGCTACGTCTTGGCCTTCGACTACTTCGCCGAAGATTGTGTGCTTGCCCGTCAGCCAAGTCGTGGGGGCGAGCGTGATGAAAAATTGCGAGCCATTGGTGTTGGGGCCAGCGTTGGCCATGGCGAGTTTGCCGGGCTTGTCGAACTTGTGAGGTGAGCCCTTGGTTTCGTCTTCGAATTGATATCCTGGGCCGCCCATGCCGGTGCCCTGGGGATCGCCGCCCTGAATCATGAAGTCAGGGATCACGCGATGGAAGATGGTTCCATCGTAGAGGCGGTCTTTGGATTTCTTGCGCGTGGAGGGATGGGTCCACTCGCGCTTGCCCTCGGCAAGTTCGACGAAGTTGGCGACGGTCTTGGGCGCCTCTTTTTCAAACAGGCGGCAAACGATGGTGCCTTCGCTGGTTTCAAATGTCGCGTAGAGTCCGGGTTGGCGGGTCATGAGTTTCCTTTCGAATTAGTTCAGTCGATGGTCGTCGGTCGTTGGTCGTTCGTCCTTTGCTCGGCGCCTGGCTGCGCCAGACGGGACAGCCGAGGGCGGCTCTCCCCACATAGGCGTTTGCTAGTTCGGTGACGTTGGCGCTTTTGGGGTCGTCGCAGCAGGCTTCTTCACTGCGCCTCCGGCGGCCGGTTTTGGCGCCATTCCTGTGCTGCGCACGATGCTGATATGAATAATCTTGACCGGGCGAAATGGCTTGTCGTTGGTGGGATCGGTGGCCATGTGAGCAATCTGCTTGACCAGCGCTACCGTAGGCTCATCGCATTGGCCGAAGATGGTGTAGCCGCCATTCAGATGCGGCGTGGCGACTTCGGTGATGAAAAACTGAGAGCCGTTGGTTCCGGGCCCGGAGTTGGCGTAGGCGAGACGGCCCGGTTGGTCGAATAGCAGGTCGGGCGAGGTTTCGTTCTTGAACTTGTAGCCGGGATCGCCCGAGCCGTTGCCCGCGGGATCGCCGCCCTGAATCATGAATCCCGGAATGACGCGATGAAAAATGGTTCCATCATAAAGGGGGACGCCGTGTTTGTTGGCGCCGCTGACGGGATTCTTCCAGTCCTTGGTGCCGCTAGCCAGGCCAATAAAGTTCTCCACGCCGATGGGCGCTTTGTCGGGAAATAGCGTGCACGTCATGTTTCCGGCGGTGGTTTTGATGATGGCGGTGGGCTTGGTGGCCGTGTGGACGGGCGGTTTGGCGGCAGTGCTCGATTTCGCCGCAGTGCGAGGCTTGGCGGTGGTCGTGCTTTGAGCAGCGGAACCGGACTGCGCCACGGCGCTTAACGTCAATAAGAAAACGATCGCGAATCCCTTAAGCATGGATGCTCCTTGCAAAACAGTACAGACAGTTTGTGGTTGCGCAACGTTGCATTGTACGACAGTAACGCCTGCGGTTTCCTCCTTGCCGGGGTAGGTGGAGCGGAAGGCTACTTCCGCCAAGATCTTCAGCCGACGGCAGTTGCGCGAACCAACCGGCGCGAAGGGTTCAGACTTGTGGGCCGAGCCTCACGCAGGGGTGTGATTTGAATCACATCCTGCGGGGCGGATGGTTGCGAAACTCAATATACGAGAATCAAGGAAAAGTGGAGCACCTATGGGGAAAAATGGCGTCGAGAATTACCAACCCGGCTGCATACTTGCGCATGGCCTACTTAACAAGCTGACCACCATCCTCGGCGCTTGCGAACTCTTGAAGGATAAGGCTGACGCCGATCCCGAGTGCTTGCGGCGGCTGCTTACGATCCAAGAGACGACGAAGTCCATCGCCACGGAACTACAGCAGCACCAGTGCCATCTGGGCGCTGCCACACGAACGGAATTGATCAAGCATCAAGGCGAAATGGCCCAACCCTTGGACCCAAGCGGGAGCGCCGAATCGAGGGCTTAGGGGATGCGTCGCAACTACGCTCCCTGATCTTTGCCGCATCCACCCATCGTCAGTAGATTGGCCTCGCGCTGCTGTCGCGTACAGGCTTCAAGCCCGTACCTTTCAAAGCGAACAAACGAACCTTTTAAAGCGAACAGAGGTTTCAGAGCGAACGTGCCTTTAGAAGGCAAAAAGACTTTCAGTGAGCCAACGACGTTCTGCGTGACGCACTGCACCCATTCGCCATCGTTGCCCGGCTCCCCGACTCTTCAATTATTTAGTAGCCACTCCGCTCCGCATCTCACGGCTCGTGCGTTCGACCTGGCTGAAGACGCGTAACAAGTTGCCGCCTAGAATCTTGTGAATGTCGGTGGCGCTGTAGCCGCGATCGAGCAAGGACTGTGTGATCTTCGGCAGGTCGGCGGCGGAGTCGATGCCCTGGGGCGTGGCGCCGCTGACGCCGTCGAAATCGGATCCCAGCCCGACGTGATCGATCCCGGCGATTTTCGCGATGTAATCGATGTGATCGATCAGCGACTTGAGCGGGGGACGGGGAATTTTCGCCATCCACTCGCGCTCGATGCGATCGACTTCTACGTAGTTTATGGGCTTGCCTTGGGCTTTCAGTTGGTCCATGTAATTTTGAATGGCGGCCGCCTGATCTTTTGCCTGGGCCTCCATGGCCTTGCGGAAGTTATCGTCGTCAAATCCGCTGAAGAAATTCACCTGCACTACGCCGCCGTTTTTGGCGACCGCGCGCAGCATATCGTCGGTCATGTTGCGTGGAGCGTCGACTAAAGCCCGCGCCGACGAGTGCGACGCAATGACCGGAGCTTTGGTCGCGGCGATCGCATCCCAGAAGGTTTTGTCGGAGACGTGCGAGATGTCGACCATCATGCCCAGGCGGTTCATTTCGACAACAACCTGCTTGCCGAAGTCGGTGAGGCCGTTGTGGTGCTCGATTTGGGGATTGGTGATGTCGCCGGAGGAGTCGGCCCATTCGTTGGTGTTCGACCAGGAGAGCGTCATGTAACGCACGCCCAGGCGATAGTAATCGCGCAGCAGGTGGATGTCGTTTTCGATGGAGTGTCCGCCTTCGATTCCCATGAGGGCGGCGAGTTTGTGCTCGCGATGGGCGCGTTCGATGTCGGCCACGGAGAAGGCCATCATCATGCGATCTGGATGGTGCGCGGCCTGTTCGTAAACGGAGTCGATGAGATCGAAAGTGTGGCGCGCGAAATGGCCCTGATTGGTCTCGGGGTCGACCCAGATAGAGAAAAATTCGGCGCCGAGATTTCCGCGGCGAGCTTTGTCGAGGCTGATATGTCCGGGATCCTTGGGATCGGTCGAGCCAATGTCGAAGCCTTCGTCGAGGAAGCGCTGGGGTGTGTCGGCATGGGTGTCGATGACGATAGCCGAGTCGTGAATCTGACGGGCCCGTGCGCTGACGACTATGTCGGGAGCGGCGGATGAGGTTTGCGGCGCTTGGGCGAATGCGGCGGAGATTAGAACGAGGACGGAGAGAAACTTGTTGGTCATAAGTTGGCCCACCGAATGAGTTGCTGGCGGATTTACGATTGTATAGGCAGAGGCGGAGGTGAACCAAGGCGAACGCAGGCCGATGGTGTTTACGAGGCTGCGTTCCACAGCGCAGTGACCAGCGGTCAAAACGTTCTATAAAAAGGGATGTCAAGAAAAAAAGCTCCGCCTCGACCGGAGGCGAGATTTCTTTCTCGAGATCCAGCCCACTGAAGTTTCACTTCTCTGGAGAAGTTCGGCTTGTTGTCCATTCTCGTGAGTTTCTCTGCTGATGGTGACGCTGCCGTCGAGTTTAAGAGAGCAGCAAGCGAGCTGTTGCTTCCGAGGCAACCATGGTTCTATCCGAGGCTCGTGGCCTATGGCTATTTCTGGTTATCCGAGAGGGCATAGGGTGTAAATGGGTGACTCGGTGCCGAAGCACGCAGGGCCGGACCGTTTTGACTGATACTCCTCTCGAACCGAGCATCTCCAGAACCCGACTGCCCACCACCGGAGAGAATCCCGAGATGGAAAGCCTTCTTCCCCGGAGAGGCTCAAGCTGCTTGCCGATGCAATTGTTTGGGGTCGAAACTCACTCCTTTCTTCCACATGGTTAAAGTGATGGCGGCAATCTTCCGTGCCAGGGTAAGACGGGCCATCGTCGGCCGTATCCCCTTACCAACCAGAGCGACATAGAAGTCCTGCAGAGGACCCGGACGTGTGCTGGCCGAGATGGCAGCACTTTTGAAAAGATTCTTCAGATCCTTATTGTGGTTGTCATTCAGACCACGCACGGTGATGCGTTCACGGTTGCGTTGCAATTTGCCGCGCACCGAGCGGTACTCGCCGCTATCGTGAGTCTCCACGGCGAAACCGCTGTAGGCCCAGAGTTGCCGCTTGGTACGAAAACGATGCGGTGTCTGCAGCAGAGCTACGAGCAAAGCCGAGCGAATCGGACCGATGGAAGGAATCTGGCGAAGTAACTGCACCGCCGCATGCTTGTGGCTCTCCCGCAGGAGTTCGCATCGGGCTTGCAGGCGCAGCGGTTGCAAACTATCGAGCTGCTCGTACAAACGCTCGGCTCGAATCCGAACTCCGGGTTGCTCGATCTTGGCCAGCCACTCGGCGCGATGACGGGGAGCATATACGGTGCTGCCGCTGCAGGGAATGGCCCAGCTTCGGTACAGCGCTTTGATCCGATTCATGGAGCGGGTGACATCTTGGGTGATCGTCAGATAGCTACGCCCCAACTCCTTAAGGGTGCGTAATCCATGCTCTCCGTGGTACACCGACTTGAGTTGGTTGGTGCGTAACATCTCTGCCAACTTTCGCGCATCGATCCGGTCGCTCTTGTTCCCCTCTTTCAACAGAGCCGCTTTTCGCGGATCGCAGACTATTAGCCGGCTCACGTGCGGATTCAGAAGATCGTGCAGCCAGGCAGCCGATGTTCCTTCCTCGAAGGTCAGCGCCAGAGTTCCATGCAGTCCTTGGATGAACTCCACAATCGTGGCCGCTTTGGTCTCCAGCAGGCATTCCATAATCAGCTTGCCACTAGCATCCATCACGGCGACCGAAATGGTGGCCTGATGAACATCCATGCCGATATACTTTTCTTGACTCATAAAGGCGCTCCTTTTCGCTAGGTTGGTGGTGCGAACATTCTCAACCTACCGCAAAAGTGGGCGCCTTTTTATATTGCGTGTAATCGCCTTCCATGAGAAGGCCGGTCGGAGTCAAGTTGATTCTTCATTGGCTTCATTGAACAAGGTTTTTTTTTGTTCTCCCGCCGAGTGGCCGCTGTCGCCATGCTTCCATCCGCACTCTCGAGGAGCAATTCGTTTCGCTCGGTGCATGTTGGGCGTTCTCGTATCAGCCGGTGCTGCCATCTGTTTGGCGCCCTGTGGTTCTGCTCGTGCAGAGTCGAACCTGGGCCAGGCCATTAACGCAGTCACCGGAACTCGGCTTTGGGCTTTTTTGTTTTTCCCTTCCTAAGAAGATTTTGACTTTAGGCTGCCGCCGGCATCGCTTTCTGGTTGCTGTTGTGCAGCGGTTCGTATGCTTCTCCGCTCACCCACAGGTGATGCAACAACACCGCCAGCTTTCTCGCGGTCGCCACGATGGCGCGCTTCTTCCCGCTTCTTCCGCCACGCTCGGCCAGCTTCAGGCCCCAGCGCCGGAGATCGCAGTCCACCCCGAACGGACCCAGAACGTGCTGCGCTCCTTGCACCAACAACGTCCGCAGATAGGGATCGCCTTCTTTGCTGATATGCAGCTGCGGCTCGCTTCGGCCTGAGTTTCTGCGTCCCGGCTGCAGTCCCAGATAGCAGCCCACGTCGCGGCTCTTGCCGAAGCGATGCGGATCTTCCAACGTCAGCAAGAACGTCAGCGCGATCAGCGTGCCTACGCCTTTGATCTGCTTCAGCAGCGCCACCTGCGGATAACTCTGCTGTGCCAGATTCTCGATGCGCTCGTTGTATTCCACGATGCGCTCGCTCAGCGACTCAATCGCGTTCAACAGGGGTTCCAGTGCGGCTTGCAGCTCTGGACTCAAGCCTTCGGCTTTCTCCGGATTCATATTGCGCACGTTGCACCCGCGCAATCGCTCCCCGTAACTTTTGGCCAGCCCGCGCGCCATGTTGACCAGCCCCGTGCGCGCACGCACTAGTCCAGCTCGCGCCCGAATCAACGTCAGATCGGCTTGCGCCTGCACGCTGCGGTGCTTCACCGGATACAGCAACTTCGGATCGATCCGGGCCAACCGGGCCAGCGTCTGCGCATCCAGCCGATCGTCTTTCTTGCGGCTCTCCCCGATCAGCCGTACCTTGCGCGAGTTCGCCACGATCACTTCGTGTCCCAAGTCGCTCAGCATACGACTGATCCAGGGCGAATGCGTCCCGATTTCCAGCGCGATGCGACTGCGCGGCATCACGCCGAAGACTTCCTGCAATGCTTTCGCTGTCGTCCGCACCCGCTGCTCCAACTGGATCTGGCCGGCTTCATCCACCACGCAGTACCAACTGTTGCGATCCCCTAGATCCAATCCAATGGTCAGTTTCGGTTGCGAAAAATTCTTGCTCTGCTTCGCTGCTGCGGTGCTAATCTTCTTCATTGCCGGTCTCCTTTTTATCTGTGCCTTGAGCACGTCGATAACTTGGGAGCGTACAGCATCCCGTCCGGAGACCGGCCTTCTCATCCCATCTGTTCTCGACAATCGGTGTTGTCCGGGGTGGGATGAAAATGAGCGAGTGTGCCGGTGGCCTGTTCGCACGCGGATTCTAGGGCAACGGCTGCTGGAAGTTAGTGCGGGAGAATCATCTTGGAAGACACACGATACTGTCGATAATTAGCATATTGATGCTCGTTCCTAAAATTTAACCCGTAAAATCTGATGTCGACCTTCACTACTTTAGGTAGCCACAACGGTGATGCAATGCCGCGAAGGCGAACTTCGCTCAGAGTGACCTCTGTCGTTTGCCGATCAAGCCCAACCTCGGGGCGGGGAGCGAGAAGATCGGTCTGTATTTTAATGATTTGGAAATTGCTTTTGTCCACCCATGCGACTCCCTGCACGAGCATCTGCACAGCGAAATGTCTCGGTCCTCTCACTGTCTCAGTCATGGTGGCATGCCCAGGCCGCTGGGCGAACGCCACGACATAAGTGTTTTGGCTGCCAATCCGCTGTTCGCCAAGGTAGCGGAAAGTCGACTCCGATTGGAACGCCGGCGAAAAATAAACGCAGATCAAGGCAAAGCCGTGAGTAACAAAAAATCGTGAGCTGAAGGGGCTCTCTGTACTCAATTCATTAATGCGGTTGCCCTTTTTGTCCATACGGTATTCATCGAATTGCGCCTCATTTCTATCACCACGAAGAAGAATTAGATATTCGTCTCTAATCTCTTGAGCTAGACGGTCGATGGCAATGCTATGGTTGGCGCCAGTGCTATAGTCGGCGCCAATATTATCGTCGACGCCAATGCTACGGATTTCTTGCTCTCTGACATATTCGTCAGCGATCAGATTCGGGGTATCGCGAAAGAAGCTGTCCACCCTCTGCCCCGCGTTCTGCAAGATCATAGGTAGCCCGTTCTGATCCAGGCTAGGCTGAAGGCCCTTCAGTTCTGGAACCCGTTCGCGAAGCCGTTCCAATGTCTCCTCTGAGTACGGATGTGCGTTGGCGTAATAGCTTTGAGGATTTGTGTCTTTGTCGGGAAAAGTGTTCGGTGTTGGGCTGATCTCACGTATCGCATGGACGACAAACTTTGTCCGACAGCATCCAAGAAGACCCCAGTGCGGTGCTTCAGTCAGCTTGGGGTCGGACAGCGGCGGGCCATAGAACTCCCCCTCGGACGTTAGATAAACCCTTTGCGAATGATCAAGAAGGTCTTTCAGTTTTCGCTCGTTGCTTTTCGACCGGAGATCGAACTCTACCCAAGTGCTTGAGTAGGGAGAGACAGAGCATGCAGGATCATCCAGTGTCCAATTCTCAGGCCTGATACTCAGAACTCCCCTCACTAGAACTTCGACGTGCTTACCCTGAGCCGTTTTCTCCCGGGGGCTGCATAGCGACGACACCGTGTCCGCGGTTTGTGCAAGGCATGCCAACCCGCAAGAAAAAATGGTGATGCCCAGCAGTTTAAGAAGTCGCAGCATCTGTTGCCCTTCGGACAATTCGGGCGTCCCTAACTATAGTTCAAGAATAGTCCTACGAGAACAGTTGACGTAACATCGCCATTACACTCATATTCCTCAGCAAAGGAGGTCAAATCGATGACAGAAAAGACCGACTTCGATTTCTTCGCGGAAATGGTCCGTGAAATGAAGAGCAAGGCAGCTGTGGATAATAAGAAACTGATTCACCTTTTAGGCCGTTTGGGTGGCGCTCTTATTGGTGTTAAGAACATGGATGAACTAGAGGCACTCAGGGAAAAAATCACTGAGCTGCGACATGTGATGGTGAACGATTAGGATGACTGGGGCGCGACCATTGGCGCAAAATCGCCATATCACTCATCATGCTTGTTGGCCAAGAAGAGACATGCGGTCAGCTTGCAGCGCGGCGAGGGCTTGTTGCAGGGAGGCTTGCAGCGGCTGTTCTGTGTCGATCACGGTTTTGGCATGCACGATGGTTTCGAAGCGCGACTTTACTTCGAGGTAGAGCTGGAAGTCGCGATTGCCTGCGGGATGGGCGCCGGTTTGTGCATCGGCCGCTAAGCGGCGCTGCGCAGTCTCGTCGGTGCAGATGCATTCGAGAATGCGCCAGGGCTGGTGCAGGGAAGCGGCTGCGGCGAGAACGTTTTCGATTTGATAGCGTCGGGAGAACGGGCGGCCGTCAAAAAAGATCGTGCGAGTTGCGTTCCGCGACAGAAGATATCCCGCGGTTTCGAGCATGACGCGCAGGCAGAAGTCATCCTGCGCGGAGGAGAATTCAATTTCTTCGGGCACGAAGATCGCGTGGCGGATTTCGTCTTTACTCAAGACGCGGCCCGACGTGCGGGCGGCGAGCTCGCGGGCGAGCGTGCTCTTGCCGGTTCCGGGCAGGCCAGCCATCAAGACGATCATAGGACGAGGTACCTCGGGGGCTGAAAGCCCCGACATTTTTATTGCCTTCAGCGGCACGGCTAAAGCCGTGCCCTTTCAAAGCGCGCTGTTACGAATTTGGGGCGGCAAGACGCATCGTAACGGATTTAAAGCGCAGAGGGGAAACTCGAGAAGATTTGAAACCTGTGAGCTGTGAAACCTTGAAACTCTGAAACGTTGAAACTGCGGTTGTCTTTACTTGGTGCCGGCGGCGCCCAGAGCCACCTGCGTCGGCGGCTTCTCGTCATCCTGGTGCTCGACGGGAACGATGTCCTGGGTCTCGCGCCATTCGGAGTAGTGACCGCTCACCATAATGTGGAAGACCCACTGATGGCGCTCTTCTTCGGGTTCAACCAGGCCGAGCGCTTTCATGTAAAAGAGGTAGTGCTCCATCCAGCGGATCTGGTCTTTGCTCATGCCGCGGCGTTGCAGGTCGACGGTCACTCCGGCGAGATGAGACGAAGCGGTATCGCCGTCGGCGGGGGCGGCGTTGCGATTATGGCGGCGAAGTTTTTTCTGAACCTTGACGGTACGAACCGCGGAGTTCACCTGGATCTGCAGGTGGAAGCGGTTGTAGTACGACTGGCTCAGGTCGTCGACGAAATCCCGCGTCCACGGACGGCAGAAACGTCGCGAAGGATCGAGGCGGGGATCGAAGCGCAGCATTTCTCCGGGGCGAATTTCCAGCAGGGATCCGTCGGCCTTGAGAGCTTCGAGTTCGGTTTCATCCTCGATGCGAGGAAGTTCCAGGCGGTCGATTTCGGCGTTCTGGATCAGAAGGGATTCGTGCGACGGCCGGAACATCGGATTCCAAAAACGCAGCCAGCGGAAGTGCCGGCGAGGTTGATGCTGGCGGATGGAATGATGCACAGCGAAGGCTGTGCCATTGAGACCGCCGCAGGTCAGGGCCAGAAGCACCGCAGCCACGAAATTTAATTTAACTGTGCGTTTCACGAAGCGGTCCATGCAGGCGGAAATGCGTCCCGCCCGAGCGCTCTCACATTCGGCTTGCGAGTAGCGGCTATTCTAAGCCATGCTGTCAAGTGGTCCAACGCGATCTTGCGATCGCGCCGTTACGTGTGTACCCAAACTGCTCGCCCTCGGTGGTTACTGCCCAACTGGTTACCACGAGTTACCAGCGCGGAACGAAGGGCGATGCGCAAACTTCGAGCGGCAAATATAGTGCCAATTCAAGCAAAAATTTTGGGGCTCGCCTATGTTCGTGGCGAGTCGCGAGTTGACGGGATTAAGATGACTCTCAGACGAGTCTGGTTGCGGTTCTTTACGCTAGGTTGACAAAAATCAGCGCCGCAAAAGGTCACCCAGAGCCTGCTTCATGACCTGCCCGCCCACTTCGGAAATGGACTTAGTAAGAGGAATGTCCTTGGGGCAAACCTCGACGCAATTCTGAGCGTAGCCACATTCCTGAATGCCGCCGTCGCCCATGAGGGCGGCGAGCCGCTCGCGCTCCAGCGCCTTGCCGGTGGGATGAGTGTTGAACAGACGCACCTGCGCGATAGTAGCGGCGCCCACGAAACCCGTGCTCTCGTTAAATTGCGGACAAGCCTCCATGCAGCAGCAGCATGAAATGCAGCGCGAGATGGGATAGGCAATTTCCTGCTCTTCGGCCGACATGCGCGGTCCAGGGCCAAGATCGTAGGTGCCATCGATCGGTACCCATGCCTTAACGGCTTTCAGATTTTCGAAGATCACGCTGCGGTCGGTGGCCAGATCGCGCACCACTGGGAATTTGGAGAACGGCTCCAGCCGGATCGGCTGTTCGAGATTGTCAATCAGTGCCGAGCAGGCCATGCGCGCCTTGCCGTTGATGAGCATGGCGCACGATCCGCAGACTTCCTCGAGGCAGTTTGAGTCGTAGGTAATGGGCGTGGTGGCCTTGCCGTCCCGGGTGACGGGATCGGCAGCGATGTCCATGAGCGCCGAAATGACATTCAAGTTCGGCCGGTAGGGAACTGAGAATTCCTCCCAGTAGGACTTGGAGGTGGGAGTGGGTTGACGCTTGATTTTTATGATTACGGATTTATCAGCCATTAGCTCTTAGCCTTTAGCAATTAGCTTAAAGTTCCGGATTTTGAATTTCAGCGCCTGGATTCAGTGAGAGTCAACATCCCCACCCTGTCGCAAAGAAAGCGACAAGGATGGGGCACCCATAACTCTACCCTCAAGACTCATCAGTACTTCCTCGGGCGCGGCTGAATTAGCGACGTGTCTACCGGTTCGAACTCAAACTTGGGCTCGTCGGCGTCGGGCGCAAAATAGGCCTTCGTCGTCTTCAGGAAATTCTTATCGTCGCGTTCGGGGAAATCTGGCTTGTAATGCGCGCCGCGCGATTCGTCTCGCATGGCCGCACCCTGCGCGATCACCCGCGCCAACTGCATCATGTTGTAAAGCTGCCGGGCAAAGACGACGGTTGTGTTTGCCCACTGCGTGCGGTCGCTCAGATTGATTTTGCGATAACGCTCCAAAAACTCGACCAGCCTCGCGTCGGTCTGCTGCAAGGTTTTGTTGTAGCGGATGACGGTGCAATCCTTGGTCATCACTTCGCCGAGTTCGCGCCACAACTTTACAGGATTCTCGGTACCGTCGGCCTTCATCAGGTTGGCGTTGATTTCTTCCTGACGCTTCTGCTCGGCTGCAAAACTTCCGTTGCCGTCGGTTGCGCCTTGCAGTCCGCGTGCATACTTCACCGCATTCGGGCCGGCGATGCCGCCGCCGTAGATGCAAGAGACCAGCGAGTTCGCGCCCAGGCGGTTGGCCCCATGGTACTGATATTCACACTCGCCCGCTGCGAAGATGCCGGGAATGTTGGTCGCCTGCTTGAAATCGATCCACAATCCGCCCATGGTGTAGTGCATGCCGGGAAAAATCTTCATCGGCGTGTCGCGCGGATCGTCGCCCACAAACTTCTCGTAGATTTCGAGAATGCCTTCCAGCTTGCGGTCGAGAATCTTGCGATCGATGTGCGTCAGGTCGAGATAGACCATCGGCTTGCCATCAATGCCGAGGTTGTACTCGTAGACGACTTTGAAAATCGCACGAGTCGCCACGTCGCGCGGCACCAGGTTGCCGTACTTGGGATACCACTCTTCGAGGAAATACCAGCGCTCGTTTTGCGGGATAGATTTCGGATCGCGCTTGTCGCCGGGCGTCTTCGGGACCCAGACGCGGCCACCTTCACCGCGAGCCGACTCCGACATGAGGCGCAGCTTGTCTTCGCCCGGAATGGAAGTGGGATGGACCTGAATAAATTCGCCGTTCGCGTAATAGCAGCCTTGCTGGTAGAGCGCGGACTGCGCCGATCCGGTGCAGACTACGGAGTTGGTGGACTTGCCGAAGATGGCGCCAATGCCACCGGTCGCGATGATGATCGCGTCGGCGGGGAAAGTGCGCACTTCCATGGAACGCAGGTCCATGGCGCAGATGCCGCGGCAGACGTTATTGTTATCGAGCACCGCAGAGAGAAATTCCCAGTGCTCGTACTTCTTCACTTTGCCTTCGGATTCGTAGCGGCGGACTTGCTCGTCGAGGGCGTACAGCAGTTGCTGTCCAGTAGTTGCGCCGGCGAAGGCGGTGCGATTGTAAAGAGTTCCGCCGAAGCGGCGGAAGTCGAGCAGGCCTTCTGGAGTGCGGTTGAAGGGGACGCCCATGCGGTCGAGCAGATCGATGATGCCGGGGGCGGCGTCGCACATGTCTTTGATGGGAGGCTGGTTGCCGAGGAAGTCGCCGCCGTAAACGGTGTCGTCGAAATGCTGCCAGGTCGAGTCGCCTTCGCCCTTGAGATTTTTGGCGGCATTGATGCCGCCCTGGGCGCACACCGAGTGCGACCGCTTCACGGGAACGATGGAGAACAGGTCGACGTTCGCACCCATCTCCGCGATCTTGATGACCGCGGCCAATCCGGCGAGGCCGCCGCCTACCACGATAATTCTGGGAGTTGCCATCTTATTGCACCGGCCTTCCGTTGGTGGCGGTTGCGGGACTCACGCGAGCGATGTTGCCGTTGGGCGGGTTCTGCTGCAGAGGCCGCGTCCGAAACGTATACAGACTCGCAAAACCTGCCCCGCAAAGCACCGCGAACAGCGCCATGCAGGCGCCTAACAGGCGCTTCTGCGCTTTATCGCCCGACACAATACCCCACTTCGCGCAGAACAGCCAGATGCCGTAGGCGAAGTGCCAGGAAGCGGCAACCAGTCCCGCCACGTAGAAAAGAAATAATCCGGTGTGCATCACCTCATGTTGGACTTTGCCAAACGACGCCATCGGATATTCGTGGAGGTCGATTCCGGTGAAGCGCATGGTGTAGGTGTGCCAGACGATGTAAACGAAAGCGATGCCGCCGGTCCAGCGCTGAGCGGTATACATCCAGTTGCCGGACCAAGGATAGGCGACCGTGTTTCCGTCTCCGCGATACCAGATGTAAAAGCCGTAGAGGGCGTGAAATAAAATCGGCAGCCAGATGCCAAACAGTTCCAGAAAAAATACCAGCGGGAGATTCGCCAGAAAGCTGACCTGGCGCGCGTAGGCGTCGGGGCCGGTGATGGCGGTCGAGTTGGAAATCAGAATGTGCTCGAAGAGGAATGCGCCGACCGGGACGATTCCCGAGAGGGAATGCAGACGACGCAGAACAAACGACCATCCCTGACCAGCGCGCAACGGAGCGACTCCATGCGCTAGGACGGGAGCCGAAGAACTGGCTGACGCCACGAAACGCTCCTTATGAGTTCAGCAATGAGAAAAGAACTTTGTATTATCCGTTGCGGCAAGAAGTGAAGTCAAGGAAAGCGATTCGAAAAGTCGCATTGTGTGGAGCAGTTCGGTGCTTTTGATCTGTCTCACTTCAATCTTATGACGGGACCCCGTCGCACCATTGCAGAAACTGGCGAAACGCCGCGCCCCGGTGGCTGTAGTGGGCTTTCTCTTCGGCGGTGAGTTCGGCAAAAGATTTTTGAATCTGCGGAAAATAAAAAAGCGGATCGTAGCCGAAGCCGTTGGTGCCGCGCGGTGAGTCGAGGATCATGCCTTCCGCCGTCCCCCGAAAAGTCGCCAGCGTCTCGCCATTGCGGGCCGCAGCTAATACGCATACGAATCGTCCACTGCGCTTTTCCCGTGAAACTTTTCTGAGTTCGCGCAACAGTCGAGCGTTGTTTGCTTCATCGTCGGTATTCTCGTCGGCGAGATGCGGCTGGTCGGCGGCGTAGCGCGCGGAATGCACGCCTGGAGCGCTATTGAGGGCGTCGACTTCAAGACCCGAGTCGTCGGCAACCACGATTTCTCCGGGTGCAGAACGACTGTAGTCTTCTGCCTTCTTGCGCGCATTTTCTTCGAAGGTGAGGCCGTCTTCGACTACGGTGGGCAGGGAAGCGAAGTTTGGAATGCTGGCGATTTCGATTCCGTGCGGAGCGGCAGCGCCGGCAAAGTCGCGCAGCTTGCCGGGATTTGTGGTCGCAATCAGAATTCTTCGCATAGGAGTTCGAACTACAACTAAACCACAGAGGGCGAGAGTTGCAGCGAGGAAATTTAGTTTCTGCGGACCTTTGCTCGAACAATCCAGACTATCAGCGAGATCGCCGTCAGCAGAGAGATCCAGTCGCTTGTAGTTCGATCCCACGTGCGGATGAAAGTGATCTGCACGCGATTTGTTCCCGCCTCGACCGGGACCAGCATTTGGCCGGTGTCGGGTTTCGCTGACGTTTCCACCACGCGGCCATTCACTTCCGCTTGCCACCCAGGATAGCGAAACAGGCGCAGGGCTAACTGGTCCGGAGCCGACATTTCCGCGGTAAAGATTTTCGACTCGGCATCCCAGCGCAAAACGCGAATGGCGGCTCGAGCCGGGCCGTCGACGGTTACGTTGCGGGCGTCTTTGTCGATGGCCGCCGGTTCGGCGCCCGCCGGCGTGTACTCGTCGGTGCCTTCGTAGCCTGCGCCGGTCGCAATGTTGTCCTGCATCTCACGGAGATCAGCGGCGGTGTCCCACCACGGCGGTTGGATGCGGGTCCAAGCCAACGCAATTAGCAGAAAAATGATCCCGAAAACCGCACCGCGCAGCACCGGAAAACCCAGTCGAGCTTTGCTCGACCGGACAGCCGGGGGCGGTTGTCCCCACATGGATCCCGACTGGACCGCCGTGGGCGACTGTCGCCACATGTCTACTGCCGACACGAAGAGCGCAAAGATCATGCTCAAGCACAGCAGCCAGCGCCAGGGAAATTGCATGAACTGGAGCTTGGGCAGGATCCTCCATAGAAGAGCGGTAAACGGAAACATGAGAACACCGCAGGCCGCCGCCCAAGTCACAAGGACATTTCCGAGTTCACAATGAGCCTCGCGCCACTGGCTGGGCAGGCGGAATTTAGCGATGGCAACCGCAGCCAGAATCACTGCCATTTCCAAAACCGCGACCCAGCTGATGATGTGGTTGAAGGCATCATGATCGCGGTCGCCGGTGTGAATAAATAAAAAATTGTCGGCCGGGCGCGAACCTGCCGAGATGACCTCAGAAATATTGATCCAGCGCTGCTCGTAAATTGCGGGAAGCAGATAGAAGGCGGACAAAGCCGCGCCCAGCAAGACCGCAGCTGCTCCCATGTAGAGCGGACGCAGCGAGCGGTGCTTCCATGCGAACCACACCAGCAGCAGAGCGGTCGAGTAATGAATCATGATTGCCGCAGGGGCATTCGTCAGCCACGACGCGGCCAGAACCAGTGCAAGGGGAATGACGGCGCGTCGTCTGCCGTCGACGACGCGCAATACGCAGAGTAGCAGCAGCGGAACCAGGCAACTGGCCAGCAGTTCGGCGAATGCGCTGCGCCAATAGGCAATCACCAGATGGTAGGGGTTGACGGCGTAAAGCACGGCGGCGAAGATGGCGTCGCGGCGGTCGAACCACTGCCTGGCAAGCACGAACATCGACACCCCGGCTGCCAACAACACGATCCAGATGTAGATGCTGGAAACGAAGGTCCAAGGAAAAATCCCACTCAGCAGGGCGCCGAGTGTCCACGAGGCCGGCGGATAGAATATGAATCTCGGCTCGCCGTAGGCGAAGTGAGCCAGCGCGGCCCAGCGCGGAAAAAGGATGCCGTGCTTCCACTGCGAGAGAACTTCGAGCCACGAGTAAAGATGAAACTCGACGTCGTGTCCGGAAGGAATGCCGAAGAAGAAAAAGGGAATTTCCACGGCGAAGGCGGCTGCGGCGATGGCGAGCAACGGCGCCCATAGCAGTGAGGGCGGGCGTCCGGAAGTGCCGGGCTGCTTTTCGGAGAAATGTTCAACCGCTCTGGTCGTTCCCAGACTGTTTCCCTCGCCTGGAAGTCTCAATGCGTCAGGCAGGAAACTAGTCTACATTCAACCGGAAATTGATGAATGTGATTCAAGACGCCAGCTAATCGCGCCGGCTCATAATGATCGCGCAAGGGGAAGCGGGATTGGAGATTAGACCGAGGCTACGTTTTCGGGATTGCGTTGCTGCTTCAGTTCGGAAAGGAAGTCGTCTTGTTGCAGCGAGGCACCGCGGCGGAGAAGTTCGAGCAGCGGATCTTCAAGGTCATCGTCGGAAGGCGCCGGTTTATCTGCGGGCTCGAACTGCGTGAGATCGGCGACCAAGGCTCGTGGAGAAATTGTCAGTTCGGGCGTGCCGGCACCGCTCTGGCGGAGAAGATTGATTAGGTTGCCTACCTGGGCGCGCTGATCCTCGGTGCGGGAGGGGAACTCCACTCCCATGCCGTGGCCGGGATGTGCGACGCGAACCAGGCCCTCGGTGTGAACTTCAAGTTCTTCGGTTTTCAAGCAGAGATCGATCAGCGCGCGTTCAGGAAACGGTGCGCCGGTTTCGACATAACAACCGCCCAGGCTCAAGTCGGTGAGCTTGCAATGGGGCACAGCCTCATCCGGCCCGGGCGTGCCAGTGTTAGCGGCGGCCTGAAGCCAGTCCTTGAGTCGCGTGACCGAGGATTCCGAGAGATCAAGGAAGCGAATTCCGCTCTGTCCATTGGAATTGGCCCATGCGACCTCTCCATGCGCTTCGAACTGCAGAGAGCGATCCGGCAGCTGAAATCGGAACGAGAGCGACCCTCCCCGCTCCAATTGTTCCGCCGTCAGAATTTCCATGCCGGTTTCGGAAATGTCCAGCAGAATTCCATCCAGCTGGCGATCGGTCGGCAGCATAATCTCGACCGGCGCCTGCACTGGAACGCGGAATGCCCGGCGACGCTCCCGGCTCAACAGAGCCGCAGCCGGGCGCAAGCCGGCTTTCGCGGCCTCCTCGGCCAGAGGCTTGTAGAGCACAAAGTGTGCCCCGCTGGTAAGGATGCCGCGTACTTTGGCCGCATCGGCCACCAGTGCGATGGTTAGAGGTTCAGTACCGAGAGTCTTTGCCTGCCGCAGCACATCTTCGGCGAGTTCGAGGTTGTCAAAATCGACAATGAGAGCGGCGAACTTCTGTTGCTGGATTCTGCTCTTGGTAGTTCCCGGGTCGCTGCAACGATCCAGAGAAATGCCAAAAGGGGGCAGGACTCTGCCCAGAACCTCAGCCGCGTGATCGTCAGTCGAAACCAGTAATGCCTGGAGAGTCATAAACCGTTCGAGGTTCCGTTGCCCGCTAGCTTAGGGCCATCGTGGAGCTGTGGGTCGAGAGGCCTTGGAGGCAGGACTGCTGGCAGCGCCAGCGCCAGCTTTGGCCGCCATGGCGTCACCCTGTATTGCAGTCTCGTCCACTTCTGCGAGAACGACATTATCTTCGTCATCGTTCTCGGCCAGCAGCGGAGCTACTTCGCGAAGTTTTTCCGCAGCTTGCTGGAGCATCTCGATCTGTTTGCCAAGTTGGGCGTACTTTGCCTGCTTCTGCCGCAGGACCTCATGGATGTCTTTCATACTACCCCCTACTGGCAATCTAAGGACGGCAGGGGGAAGGGGTCAATGGTAATCCCGGCTATAGGATTACGGGGGTAACAAGTGCGGCTCCCAAGAGGTCCTGTCAGATGCCGAAAAGGCGGTCAGGTTCGTATTCTGATTTCCATGACAGCGGGCGGCTGCCCTCAATTCTGGAGAATTTGCCCACTACTCCCCGTTTTGATATGGTCCGGACAATGGATGAGACGAACGTTAAGCTGACCTCATGCCCCCACTGCGCTGCGCAAATGCCTGAAACCGCAGCCTTCTGCCCGGGTTGCGGCTTGAGCATGCAAACCGAAGCGCGGTCGCAGGGGAAGGTCGGCTTTCTTTCCGAACGCATCGCTGGAGCAGTCGCTTACTTCACATTTGTTCCTGCCATCGTTTTTCTGGTGCTGGAGCCGTATAAGAAGAATCGCTTTGTACGCTTTCATGCGGTGCAATGCCTGGCAGTCTGGGGCACCCTGATTGGACTGGCGATCGTGCTGAAACTAGCCGGGCTTCTTCTGTTTATCATTCCAGTGCTGGGACCGCTGCTGGTAGTGCTGGTGTCGACCGTGGTTGTACTCGCCGCAGGGGTGATCTGGCTGGTTTTAGTGGTTAAGGCCCTGCAGGGGCACATGTTCAAACTTCCACTTCTCGGCGATTTCGCTGCGCGCCAAGCCGGCGCAATTTAGCGCTTTTCTACTTCAAAATTGTCGATTGCTTTGCGGTAGGCTTTTTGATACCTTGCCGCAGCGTCATTCGGCGACAGGCTGCTGCAGGCTGCCGTCCATCGCATTCTATTCGGAACGACAATCAGGAGGAATCCGCCATGGCCTTCTGTAATATGTGCGGCACACAGATCGCGGACGGTGCAACGACTTGTTCCGTCTGTGCGGGCAAAGTTGCAACCGTGCCTGCGACGACGACAGCCAACGTCGGAGGGATGACCGACAATGTGGCCGGGATGTTGGCTTACATCACCATCATCCCAGCGATTATTTTTCTGGTGATGGAACCGTACAACAAGAATCGCTTTATTCGCTTCCACGCGTGGCAGTGCCTGCTGTTCGCGGGAGCGCTGTTGGTTCTGCATTTCGGGCTTTCCGTGCTGACGGTGGTGCCGTTCCTGGCGTTGATCACATTGCCGCTTCACTTGCTGGTAAGTTTAGGAGGATTCATCCTGTGGATCATCCTGCTGATCAAAGCGAATCAGGGACAAATGTACAAGTTGCCAGTGATCGGCGACATCGCAGAGAAGCAGGCGAACGCGATGTAGCGTGCGGGGGGATGCCCGCTTCGAAAGTTTGTCGGACCGCGCGAGTCGTTTGTAGCGCGGGAATGTACCTGCGATGTCTCGCCATGTCCTTGTGTTAATTCGCCTAAGATTCCCGCCCTTGACTTTCTTCCTGTAAGCTGTCAATCCTATTAGCTTTTACCCACGTGTCGTAATCCCACGGCGGCAGCGTGGTTTTCGGCCGGCGGGAATCTGTTGGGCGACAGGGGCATTGCTTGAAAGTTCGGGTGTTTTATCACGACAAGTGTTTTGACGGAGCGTCTTCCGCCGCGCTGTTTTCCCGCTTCTATCGCGAGCGCATTCGCGAGGATGCCCAATTCGAATTCACTGGCCTGGTACATCGCGCCGGCGCGCTGTTCGACGAAAAGCAATTTGATGGCGAAGAGAACGCCATCGTCGATTTCAAATATTCCAGTTCGCCCAAAATAACCTGGTGGTTCGATCATCACGAGAGCGCCTTCCTGTCGCCGGTCGACGCCGAGCATTTCGAGCAGGACCAGAGCAACCGCAAATTCTACGATCCCGATTTCAAGTCGTGCACCAGTTTCATAGCCATGATCGCGCAGCAGCGTTTTGGCTTCGATCCCTCGCCGGTGGCGGATCTCATCCACTGGACCGACATCATCGACGGTGCGCTTTATCCCGATGCCAAGACGGCGGTGGAGATGCAGGCTCCCGCCATGAAACTGACTATGGTGATCGAGTCGGCGCCGGATCACGGCTTCGTTCCCAACCTGATTCCGCTGCTGGCTACAAAATCGTTGGCGGAGATTCTCGAAGAGCCTTTTGTGGCCCCGCTGCTTGCGCCGCTGCTCAAGCGTCACGAACTGTCGATCGGAATTCTCGAACAGCGCACCGAATGCAAAGACGGCACGATTTTCTTCGACGTCAGCGATCACAATCTCGAAGGCTATAACAAATTTATTCCGTACTACCTGCATCCGGAATCGGTGTATAGCGTGGGGCTCAGCAAGAGCAGCTTTCGCGTGAAAGTCTCGGTGGGCTCGAACCCGTGGGCGCCGCAGGAACCTGAAGTGAACCTGGCGCGCATCTGCGAGCGCTACGGTGGCGGCGGCCACGCGCGGGTGGGTGCGATCTCTTTCAATGTGAACCAGCATGCGGCGGCGATAAAGGCATCGCAGGAAATCGTCGCCGAGTTGCGCGCCGCCATTCGAAAAACAAAGTCCTAGCGCGTATGCCATAGCGCCGCCTTAGTAAAATTCCCCTAAGGAAGTTACTGAAGCGGAGTTCCGCTGGCCAGGCAGGTTGCGGGATTGCCGTCGCTCGAAGATCGGATCACTCCCGACTGATCGGCACAGAACGCCTTTCGTCCGTATGTGTTTCCGTTAGGCGCGGCCGTGAGCTGAAAACTGGGGGCCGGCGCTCCCGTGCATCCCGACAGGGTAAACACAAAACCATACCGCTTTCCACTTGCCAGCCCGCTGTTGATAAGCATGGCCTGATGCTCGTTGGGCTGGCCGCCTCCGAAACCGTCCAGACTAGAGAGCGAGCAGGTGTAGCCGACAGTCGGGTAAGTGCTGAAGTAGGTCACTTCGGCGGTAAGAATTGTTCGCATTGCGGCCACCACGGCGGCGTCGCTGCCCGCGGTCTGCGCGGAAACTGCCGGGCGCGAACCCATCGGTGCGCCGGATTGCGGCGTCATTTTTTCGGTGATGGCTTTCAGAAAGTCAGGATCGGCAAGCGGCAGGTGAACCGTGACTGAGATTTCATTCAGGGTCCAGACTTGCCCTTCCTGCTTCATCAGTACGGTCATCTGGGGCATGAAGGGCGTCCGCTGTGCCTGCCCGTTCTTATAAACCTGGAACGACAAGTCGATACTGTCCTGATCGCCGCGAAGGGCGTCGTTCTCGACCGTGATTTCAAACTTCTGATCGGTCTTAGAATTCTCCGCACTCAAGAGCAAAGAACCGGTTTCAAAGGTCTTAATATTCTGGCCCTGCGTCTCAAGTTGGCTGGCCATCGCAGAATACTGTTGCAAGGCCGCCAGTTGACCCGCCTTCTCGAGAGCGGCGCGAGTGGCCGAGGGCAGATGCTTTACGAGGGTCCCGGAGGTCTTGCCGAAAAACATTTCGATTAACGCCTGGCGCGCAGTTTGCGGAGCGGTGCTGTCCTGAGCACAAGCCGCGCCGGCCAACCAGATTGCAACGGACAGAGAAGCAAGGATTCTTCGCATGTTCATCTCCAGCCCTGATCGTGGCACGATCAGGGTGCCCATTCCAGTTACGCTGGTAAGGCGGATCGGAAATGTCCTGAGCAGGGAAGTCCTGTATGTGCGAAGTTTATCCTCCGTGGTAGTCTGCATTTAGTCACGCTTTCATGCAGCATCTCGCAACCAAGCCTGCTCCGCACAGCCGCCAGCGACGCGTCCTGCAAGCCGTGGGAACGTTCGAATTCTTTAAAGGCATCTTCGTCCTGTTGATGGGATTCTGCGCGCTCGCTCTGGTCCACAAGGATGTGTGGCTTTACGCCGAGAGCTTGCTGGCGTTGTTTCATATCAACACTGACCGTCATTCTGCCCAACTCTTTCTCGACTTCGCGGATAACGCGACGGATGCGCGACTCTGGGCCGCGGCCCGCATCGCCTTCGCCTATGCTGTGCTCCGGTTCACCGAAGCCTATGGCTTGTGGAGATGCCGCACCTGGGCGGAGTGGGTTGCACTGGTTTCCGGAGCGCTGCTTATGCCGCTCGAAGTTCGCGAGCTTCTGCGGGGAGTGACCGCTCTCCGCGTGGCTGTCTTCGTCGGGAATCTGGCGGTAGTCTTGTTTATGCTTTACATCATTCGCACGAATCGTCGGGAACGCCGGTTGGCGGCGGCTGCACCCGCCACGGACGCCGAAAGCGCATGTGACTAGCAAGTTTTGCCATAGCGACGCGGTTTCACGGCGTCCCCGCGCTATACTTTCTATATGTCTGGGGTTCCGCAGGAAGTTTCACGAAAAGATTCGCAGAAGACTTTTTACCTAGAGACCTTCGGGTGCCAGATGAACGTCCACGACTCCGAAAAGGTCGTTGGCACCTTGCTGCAGGAAGGCTATCGCCAGGTAGAGACGGTAGAGCAGGCCGACCTGGTTCTGTACAACACCTGTTCCATCCGCGACAAGGCGGAGCAGAAGGTGTTCAACCGGCTCGCCGATTACAAGAAATACAAAAAGCAGGGCAAGATGTTCGGCGTGCTGGGCTGCGTTGCGCAACAGGAGGGCGAAAAGATTTTCGAGCGCGCGCCGTGGGTATCGCTGGTGTGCGGTTCGGCATCGTACCGCAATCTGCCGGGCATGCTGAACCAGTTGGAAATTGCCACGCACGAAGCAGGGAAGTCGGAACTCCGGAGGCCGGAGGCCGGAAGCTTGATTCGCATTACGGGCCTCGACGATCGCGAGACCGATGCCTGCTTCGAGACTGAATTCACCGCCCGCACCAATCCGCATCGCGGCTACATCACCATCATCGAAGGCTGCGACAAGTTCTGCGCTTACTGCGTTGTCCCCTACACGCGCGGCAAGGAGCGCAGCCGCACTTCAGAGTCGGTGCTGGCCGAAGCGCGCCAGATGGCCGATCTCGGCTACACCGAAATCCAGTTGCTCGGGCAGAACGTAAATTCGTACAAGGATTCAACCACCGATTCGGCGAAGAAGAAGTCGTTTGCCGAATTGCTGGCGGCGGTGGGAGAAGTTTCCGGCATCCGGCGTGTGCGCTTCACCACGTCGCATCCGCGCGATTTCGGACGCGACATTGTCGACGCGATCGACGCCGTGCCCACGCTTTGTGACCACGTCCATCTGCCCGTACAGAGCGGATCCACCCGCGTCCTCGACGCTATGCAGCGCCTCTATACGCGTGATCAATACCTGGAGCGCATTGCGTGGATTAAGGCGGCAAAGCGCGAAATCAGCATTACCACCGACGTAATTGTGGGTTTTCCCGGCGAGACCGACGAGGATTTCGCGCAGACTCTCAGCCTGCTCGACGAGGTCGGCTATGACGCCGTCTTCGCGTTCAAATATTCGCCACGCCCGAACACGCCCTCGCTGAGCATGGAAGACGCCATACCAGATCAGGAAAAGGCGCGCCGGCTCGAGGTTCTGATGGCGCGCCAGCGCGAGATTCAAACTATTCGCTATAAGAAGTATATAGGTTCGAAGTGTGAAGTAATGGTTGAAGGCAAGAACGAGGCACGTGCCCAGTGGATTGGCCGAACTTCGCACAATAAAACGCTGAATTTTACGGCCCCGCAGAGCGCAGTTCCCAAGGCAGGAAGTTACGCGCCGGTGATCGTTACCAGCAGTTTTCCCAACAGCCTTCTCGGCGAAATGGTGGTATAAGAGGCAAATCAGGAGCTCGCCATGGAAGTAGAAATGACAATCCGCGGCCTGTTAATGGATCCGGTTTCCAATATGCCGATCGTCGTGTTAAAGGACGTTGGGGGCGACACAGTGCTGCCGATCTGGGTGGGCGTCTACGAGGCGAACGCGATTGCGCTGGAAATGGAGAAGGTCAGCACTCCGCGGCCCATGACCCACGATCTGATTAAGAACGTATTGACTGGGCTGGAAACGCAGGTACACAAAGTCGTGGTAACCGAGCTCCGCGAAGACACGTTTTATGCGGTCATCTGGCTGGAACGCGGCGGCGAGGTCATCAGCATCGATTCGCGGCCATCTGATGCGCTAGCCCTGGCGCTGCGGGTGGATTGTCCCATCTTCGTCGAAGACGTGGTGCTTAAGACCTCGAAGCTGGCGTCGAACGCCTCCGACCGCGTCACCAGCGAGGAGTTAAGGAAATACCTCGAGGGGTTGAACGACGACGATATGGGCAAGTACAAGATGTAGGTGAATTGAGAGTGATGTCATGTGTTACAGTTGATGCTCATTATCGTATCTTGACATCACATCCCAAATATGGCATCATTCTGCCATGAGAACCACCCTTAATCTCGATGATGACGTAATCGACCTCCTCAAGGGTTACGCTGAAACCCGGTCGGTACCGTTAGGAAAAGCAGCCTCCCAGCTGCTCCGCCGGGGCCTGGAGGCGCCAGTGCGGACGCGTCTGGTGAACGGCTTCCATGTAGTAGTTCTACCGGCAAACTCTGCGCAGGTCACTTCAGAAAAAGTGAAACAGTTGCTTGAAGACGAGATTTAGGTGGCTCCTTTCCTGTTAGATTCCAACGTGCTTATTGCCTTGGCCTGGCCTGAACACCAATTCCATGACAGGGTGGGAAGATGGTTCGCGCGCCATTCGCGGGTGGGATGGGCAACGTGTCCTTTCACCCAAGCGGCATTCGTCAGGATTCTAAGCAATCCCGCATTCTCAGCCAACGCATTGACACCGGTGAATGCTTTACATGTATTGGAAGCCAATTTGAAGCTGCCAAGCCACCACTTTTGGCCGGACTCAATTTCGGTGGGCGATGCTCTGAAATCCAGGAGTGAACGACTGACCGGGCACAACCAAGTCACCGATGCCTACCTACTCGGTCTTGCGGTTCATCATCGAGGAAAGCTGGCGACGATGGACAAGGGAATTGGAGCGTGGGGGACCGACGAGGTGGTGGAATTAATAGACTAGCGCGAAAGGTTCAAGCTGACTTTACATAATACCTGTTATCGGACATTGCATATGTGAGCGCCGGCGTCCCAAAGCTCAACTGGCGGTGACCGTGTACTTCAATAGGCACCACAGGGCGCGGAAGCCGTCTTTCCACCCTATCTTTTTCCCTTCCTCGTAAGTACGTCCCCAATAGCTGATGCCGACTTCGTATACGCGCAGGCGGCGCTTGGCGATTTTCACCGTGATCTCCGGTTCGAAGCCGAATCGGTCTTCCTCGATCGGAATCGACTGCAGGATTTCGCGCCGGAAAACCTTGTAGCAGGTCTCCATATCGGTCATGTTCATGTTTGTGAGGGCGTTCGAAATCAGCGTCAGCAGCGAATTGCCTACGGAGTGCCAGAAATAGAGGACGCGGTGCGGAGCGGCGCCGAGAAAACGCGATCCGTAGACGACGTCGGCCTTGCCTTCAAGTAACGGATGAAGTAACGCGGGATAATCGGAGGGATCATATTCGAGGTCGGCGTCCTGAATAATGACGAAGTCTCCCGTTGTTTCCTGGATGCCGCGGCGAAGGGCCGCGCCCTTGCCCATATTCTTCGGCTGCAGCAAGACGCGGACCTGCGGATGACGGGATGGGAGTTCAGACAGAATTTCGCGGGAGCCATCCGTGGATCCGTCATCGATGCAGATCAATTCAATTTCGAGCGGCACGGCCAGGACGCGTTCGACCACTTGCTCCAATGTCGCCTGCTCGTTGTAGACGGGCATGACTACTGAAAGTTTCATGGGGTCGTGTATCGACACACTAAAGGGCTGGATCGGAGCCGTCAAGACAGCGGGTTCGGTTTCCACCATGCGAAGAAGTCACAGCCGCACCGAAGCTTCCGCTCCACACAGCACAATTCTTGGATGGAATAGCGTGCCGGCTACGCGCGTTGCGATGGCGATCAATTCCCTTTGTCCGCTGAAGACCTTGATCTGGCGGGCGCGGGAGAAGTCAGAAAGATTGACCGTGCGTCCGCTGCGGATGCGGGCGACCGTCGGCTCGTCGGCGGTGACCGACGGAAACTGGGGTAGCAGCTTTCGGGGGTGGATGAATAGGTCGTCGAGACTGGGCAAAGCGCTGGCAGCGACTGCCCCGGAGAGTTCTTCGAGCGTGTGCGCGTCTTCGAGATTGAACTCCGCCACCGAAGTTCTCCGCAGCGACTCCAAATGGGCGCCGCACGCCAGTTCCCTACCCATTTCGTGCGCCACCGAACGCATGTAGGTTCCAGACGCGACGCGGGCGCGAAAACGTGCGCGATCGACCTCCACGCCGAGGATGACGAACTCCTTGACCTCAACTTGCACCGCCTTGAGCGCAACCTCCTGCTGCTTGCGCGCCAGTTTATAGGCGGGAACGCCATTTATTTTCTTCGCGGAGAACGGCGGCGGAGTCTGCTCCAGAACTCCGCGAAAACGGCATGCGACAGCTTCCACCTCTTCCGCGCGCAAGCTGACCGTTTGCGGAGTGGTCGTCGGTTCGCCCTCAGCGTCATAGGTATTGGTCGCGAATCCAAATCGCACCGTGCCCTCGTAGGTTTTCTCCGATCCCGTGTAGAACTGCGCCAAGCGCGTGAGCGCACCTGTGACCAGCGGCAGAACGCCCGTCGCCATGGGATCGAGCGTGCCCAGATGGCCGATGGATCGTTGCTGTAGAATGCGGCGGGCGCGGTTGACCACGTCGTGCGAGGTCAACCCGGATGGTTTGTCGATGATGAGGACGCCGTTCATGCCAAGGATTTGATAATTTGGTAATTGAGCAGTTTGTTAATTTAGGAACGAGCTGCTTTTCGCGTTTTGATTTCGATAAGAAATGCACCAGTAAGACATTCTTGACTCACATTTAGTCTCTCATGCTTCCCCTCAAAGACGATCAACCAAGCTACAGCACTCCGCTTGTGAACTGGTTTCTGATTGCGCTGAATATTCTTGTCTTTTTGTTCGAGCTGCAGCTTAGCCGCGCGGGGCTCAAAGAACTTTTCGATCAGTTTGCTTTAACCCCGGCCCATCTCTGGAATCCACACTACAACTTCGCGCAGAAGGTTGTTCCCTTCTTCACTGCTATGTTCCTGCACGAAGGCTGGCAGCATGTGCTGGGCAACATGTGGTTCCTCTTCCTTTTCGGAGATAACGTTGAGGATTATCTGGGCCATTTCAAGTACCTCACGTTTTATCTGCTGGTTGGGCTGTTTGCCGACGCAGCTCAAATTGCGATCAACCCGCAGTCTCACCTTGGAATGGTGGGAGCGAGCGGTGCGATTGCGGGGGTGCTGGGGGCGTATTTTCTGCTCTTCCCGAGGGCGCGGGTGCTGACTTGGTTTTTCGTGTTTGTGATGTATTTGCCGGCGTGGATTGTGCTCGGGGAATGGTTTGTCATCCAGTTCTTCAATGGAACTGCCATGCTCGCGGTCGCCGCGCAGACGGGGCGCGATGTGGGGGGCGTGGCTTTCTGGGCGCACATAGGGGGATTTGTGGCAGGAATGGTGCTGATCAAGCTGTTTCCTGAGCGGCGGAGACGGAATCCCTACGCGTACTCGTAGGGCCTTCGAACGGGACGGAGGTCCATCGATTGCGGTTGAGCTTCGCTTCCGGCGAAGCTCAATCTCGCAGGACGACACAAATCTCTATTGCGACGCGCTATTTCTTCGGACGCGACTCCGGCGGCACCAATCCAGCCAGACGGTAGTAGACGACCAATTGACCGTAGTGCTCGCCGGCGTGCTCGATGAACCCATAGGCAAAATCATAGATGCGAACCTGCTGATGGCTGAAAGGATCGACGATCAGATCGGTCATTCCTTTGTCGCCCTTTGCCTGAATCGCGGCCGCGCCGTCCGCAAATGATTTCTTGACGAAGGCAACCAGGTCAGCTCGGCTCTTGTACTGATCGGCCTTGGGATTCTCGTCGACCGGACCCTTCTTGCCCGCAGCCGGATTGGTGAAATAGTAGTTGGCTCCGGCAGCGTGCAGCAGTTGCTCACGGAACGAACGCTGGGCCGGGGTGGGCTTGAAATCAAATTTGTCTTCCGGGAAATCTTCGGCCATCGCGATGAGTTTGCGCCCAACATCGTTCCATGAGTCAAGAACGACTTTTGAAGGACTATCGGGTGCTTTGACGGGAGCGTCTTTTTTCATGGCATCCTGCGCGCCTGCCGGAACGGTTAGGATGGCGGCGGCCAGGATGGCAGCGGCTACGAATGGGGCTTTCAACATTGTGATTTCCTCCACAGGTGAGTAGCGGTGAGCATTGTACCGCAACTGCGGAAGCCGGCGGTCGTCCGTAGCAGATCCGACTCGGGCTGAGGCCTCTACAGCGTGCCTGCCGTGGGACGGATTTGCAGAGCCTCTACCGTGGCGTTAGTGGGGAGAAGAATAGCTTGAACCACCGATGTCGCAACGGTGGCGGCAGACATCATTTTGCGGCGGGGGGCCTGCGGCCACAGCGTCGTCCAAATATCGGTGTCCGTCGCTCCGGGGAGCACGGCAATCACGCGGATTCCGCGCGAACGAAGTTCCTCGCGCAGGGTATTGGTGAGGCCAAGCGCACCATGCTTGGAGGCGTTATAGGCCGCCGAGCCAGGAAACACGCGAGTGGCTGCTATGGACAGATTATTTACGATTGTGCCGCCGCGCTTCATCATGGCCAGCGCGGCTTGTGTAACTAGAAACATGCCATCAAGGTTGGTTTCAAAAACATCTTTCCACACCGGAAACGGAAGCTTCTCCACCGGAAGATTGGGGTGCGCGATTCCGGCGTTGTTGATGAGAATGTCGAGCCGCTTGAATCTTTGACGTATGGCGCGGAAGAGCGCATCGACCGAGTGAGGATCGCGGACGTCGCAGCCATGGGCGAGTATTTGGACTTTCGTGGACGCCAGTTCCCTGCCTACGCGGGCCAACACCGATTCGCTGCGAGCGGTCAGGATCAGGTTGCAGCCTTCCTCTGCCAGAGCGCGTGCGATTGCCAGTCCAATGCCTCGCGTAGCGCCAGTGACGAGGGCGACTTGGCTGCGCATGGGCTTTTTCGACCTTAATGTGTTACTTGAAGATTGTCTGGCCACGTCAGATTTGGGTGTGCAACGACTGATGAATCTTACATCAAAGGCTCCAACTTTCTACGGGAAGGCGAAATTCAAACCCCATCGTCCCGCGCAAAACGCGAGAAGGATGGGGATGGGGCACCTTCGCGTTCTAGTTACACGCCGTTGGGGCGCTGGCGGATCAGGGAGAGGAATTCAGATCGAGTCTCTTCTTCGTTGCGGAAGCAGCCCAGCATCGACGAGGTGACTGCTGCCGAGTGCTGCTTCTCGACGCCGCGCATCATCATGCACAAATGGCGCGCCTCGATAACGACTCCCACGCCCTGGGGTTCGATTACTTTTTGGATGGTCTCGGCGATCTGCGTGGTGAGGCGTTCCTGAATCTGCAGACGGCGCGAAAACAATTCAATCAGCCGCGGAATCTTGCTAAGGCCAATGACCCGGCCATTGGGAATGTAGGCCACATGCACCTTGCCGAAAAACGGCAGCAGGTGATGCTCGCAGAGGCTGAAGACTTCGATATCTTTGACGATGACCATCTCGTCATAATTCACAGTAAACAACGCGCCCTTCAGAAGCGCCTCGGGATCTTCCTGGTAGCCCTTGGTGAGAAACTTCATCGCCTTGTGGACCCGTTCCGGCGTGGCAGAAAGGCCTTCGCGCTCGGGATCCTCACCCAGGCGCACGAGCATTTCGTGAACTAGATTTTCAAACGTGGCACTGGTAAGGGTTGGTGCTTCTTTCGACTGTTCGAGCGAAGTTGGTTTCATAAAGTTGCCGGGTTCCTTCCCCTGCAAAAACTCTGAACCGCTGAACTTAGTGCCGCGGTTCACTTCCTCCCCCATATTCAAAGGAGTTCATCATGGTTTCTTCCAATCTCACTCTTTCCAGATGCGCCTGGGCAAAGCCGCGCTGCAATATTTCGAAGATCCGCATCGAAAGATTTTCCGTGGTGGGCACAACATGGGCGAATTCTTGCAGCGTATTCAAATTCGACAGATCGTAGCGCGAGAGCACTTCCCTTTCGACCACACCATCGAGATCGACGAGATTGCACACCATACCGGTAGCCGGATCGACCTGTCCGCTGACCGTGACTTCGAGGGCATAGTTGTGGCCGTGCCCGTACGGGTTATTGCACTTGCCATAGGTCACGCGATTTTCGTCGGCGGACATCTCCTCACTGTGCAGGCGGTGCGAGGCGGAGAAGCGATAGCGGCGGGTGAGATGAGCGTTCATAAAAGCAATTGCTGATTGTTGATTTCTGATTGTTGATTGAAAACCAATAAATTCCCTTTCGCACAAAGCGATTTTAATCAGCAATCAACAATCACAAATCAACAATGCATCTCTATTCCTCTCCATAGAAGTCGACAAACAGGTCTGGGGTTTCGTAGACGCGGACGCGGTGCAGGCGCGCTTTCTGAAGCTTCGTTTCCAGACGCTGCCAGACCGCGATCGCCAGATTTTCCGTGGTCGGAATCTGGTCGAAAAATTCCGGAACCTCTTTGTTGAGGAAGCGGTGGTCCATGGCGTCGAGCACTTCGTGATGCATGACTTCCTTGAGTTGCTTGAGATCGACGACGAAACCGGAGCGGGGATCGACTTCGCCTTTCACCGTGACTTCCAGCGTGTAGTTGTGGCCGTGACCGTTGGGGTTATTGCACTTTCCAAAAATGCGGCGGTTCTCTTCCGGAGAAAAGTCGGGATTGTGGTAGTAGTGTGAGGCGGAGAATTCAGCTTTGCGGGTTAAATAGACCATAGGGCTCAGTTCAGTTGCCGGTTCTCAGTGGCCAGTTGCCAGTACAGGCTTGTCAGAATATGTCCGGCCTTTCCATGCGACGTTGCCTTTGGCGTGAGCGCGCTTCGAGCGCAATAGCAGGTAAGCGAACATGGGCATGCCGAAGAGCGCACCGAGCCATTCCATGGCTAAGTCGAAGTTGGCGCGCCTGAGTCGACCGAAGTTGCGTGCAAACGCCAGACTGCAAACGGCGATCCACCACGAATGCCTAACGAGCTTAGCGCCGCCGAAGGGCGATACGAATGGTAACAAGAGAAACCCCCACGGGAGTGCCCACAGCGCCAGCGTCTTCGCGGCGAGCCGGCCAGGCTTAGGGAAAAGCAACGCAAGATTCTTCGTCCATCCATCGCGAAGCTGCCGATAGTTCCGGTACATCCGGGTGCGGACGGCCTCGGGAGCGTAGCGAAAACGAATCCTTCGGCCCGAATGTTTCACCGACCGAGCGAGGGCCACGTCTTCAAGGATGTCCCCGGCAATCGCGGCATGGCCGCCGACGGCCTCATACGCATCGCGGCGCACGAGAATGAACTGGCCGTTGGCGGCGGCAACGGGCGAAGCCGGATCGCTCACCTCCGACGGAGAATATTGCCGCGCCAGTTCCGCGAAGACCACGGGCAAGACAGCCATTTCCCAGAAAGTCGCCGCAATCTGTTCGGGCGAATAGGACAGCAACTCGGCATTATTGTCTCGTGCCTCGGCCAGAGCATGGGCCAACGATCCAGGGAGATGTACGGTGTCGGCGTCGGTAAAAAGGAACCATTGTCCCCGAGCCTGTCGCACGCCGCAGGTGACAGCATTATTCTTGCCAGTCCAGCCCTCGGGCAGTGGTCCAGCCTCGATCACGCGAACTTTGTCATGCGGAAATGATTGCGCGATTTCGCGCGTGCGGTCGATCGAGTGATCATCGACGACAATAATTTCGAACTCAATACCGGCCTCTGCGACGAGCGAACGGAGACAATCGCCGAGGCAGACTTCCTCGTTGCGCGCGGGAATAATCACCGATACCGTTGGCAGCGCGTCGGTCTCCATCGCAGTCATAGTTAATAATTCCGGCCTCGAATCTATTATTATAGCTATGTGCCCCGCATAACCCAGTTCCCAGCCGCGGTTTTCGCCAGTCTGGCGCTGTTTGCGTTGTCTGGCTGCTACACCGGATCGCGGCCCCCGCGCATTGGTTCGAACGCTCCGGAATTCGCGGTTCAGGATTCCGATCGCACCGTTGACCTCAACCAGTTTCGCGGCCAGATCGTGGTGCTGAATTTCTGGGCGACGTGGTGTCCGCCTTGCGTGGAAGAAATGCCTTCGCTGGTTGAGATGCAGCGCCGCATGAAGGGCAAGGGTGTAACGGTGGTGGCGGTGAGTATCGATGTCGACGAGAACGCCTACCGGCAATTCCTGAAGCAGCACGGCATTGACCTGTTGACCGTGCGGGACCCTGCTCAGAAGACGCCGGAGCTTTACGGGACGCACGGCTGGCCCGAGACCTTCATAATCGACCGCAAGGGCGTGATGCGCCGCAAGTTCATTGGTGCGGTCGACTGGACCGAGCCGGAGATCACGGATTTCTTGAGCAAGCTGTGACCGTAAGAAAGTTGTTACTGTTGGGCCCCGTTCCCCTGTTCTAAGTCGCCAATACGCTGTTCGTGAATTTCGATTACATGAAGCAGTCGCGCCGTACCTTCGGCGATACCGGTGACGAGTTCTTCGAGGCGCTGAAGTCGGTTCTCGGCGTCTTGGTGGCGCTTCTCCCCGTCTTTATGCATCGCCGCCAGAAGTTCTACCGAATGGGTAAGCGCTTCCGTCTTTCGTCGATATTCATGCCGCTTCCCGTTCCTATTTCTACCTTACACTTACCCCCTACGTATGTCAATGCAATTCTTGCGTACCCTCTACGAACGTGCTAAGGTTGGGCTAGATGACGACCAAGAAGGAAATCCGGGACTATTTCGCTAAATTCGGCAAAAAGGGCGGAGAGACGCGTGCCCGGAACATGACCGCAGAGCAGCGCAGCCAAGCCGCACGTAAGGCGGTGGAGGCCCGCTGGGCTCAGACGAAAGCGTTGGTCAAGGAGTTTTCTGAAGGCACGAAAGCACTCTTGGAAAAATCCGAAGCCGCAAGCCGTGCCGCCAAGCGAAGTAAGCCGAAAACTGCACGCCAGAGCTGATGCTGAGGGTGTCCAACGAATCTCAGTACAGATGGAAATCGACTTCTACGGCGATCTCGACGCGCACCGGATGCCCGTCTTTCATCGCAGGCTCGAACTTCCAGGTCCTCACGGCCTCAATCGCTTTTTCGTCGAGACCCATGCCGAGGCTGCTCAACACGCGAATATTGCTGGGGCGGCCATCGGTTCCCACCACTAAGCCGAGCGTGCATACGCCCTGATATTTTGCCTTGCGCGCCTCTTCGGAGAATTCCGGCTCGGGCGCGTAAATCTGGCGCGGCGGAGAAACGCCCCCACCCACGTGGAAAATGCCGCCACCAGTGCCGCCGCCTTCACCAGGGCCAAAGCCCGGCCCCTTGCCCGATCCCACACCCCCGCCGCTGCCCGATCCAATGCCGCCGCCAGAACCGGTTCCATTCGAAGGCAGAATCGCGTGCGACATGGGATCGCCCAGATTCGGCATGTTATTCGAAGCCAACTGCACTTGCGGAGGAATCACCACCGTCGGTTCCACTGCGAGCTTGGGATGCTCGTTGCGCACGACGACCATCGGAGGGGTGATTTGCGTCATCGAAAACTTTGGCAGCTTACCGCGAGTTGCCTGCAGCACGTCTCGGTCACCGCCGCCACCGCCGCCGCCCACTTGCGTCTTGGAAGGCTTCAACGCCGGCAGATCGCTGGGGTCGACGAGAGTGACTGTTGGCCGAGGTGCGGCCACGGCTTTCACCACGCGCCGTCCGATTATCGTGCCGACGACAAGAATTGCAACAATCAGTACGTGTACCCCGGTGGCACCCAGAGCGCCCGTTCTGCGATTGTCGTAGAAGCCCCAAATGCTCTTGACCGGCTCCGGTTTTGACTCGAGCACGAGAGGCGGCAGTTTCTTCGGGAAGAAGAATTCGTCCAATCCGCGGAACAACGACTTGTAGAGGGGCTCTTCAAAACCCTTGTCGGCGATGAGAAGGTTCAACTCAGGCTCGTGTGGAGAGTTCGGATTGATCGTTTGGGATCCCATAATTCCCGTCTGGTCGTCCTCGCTGATGTGCCGCAATTTCTACGGCTTCTTCCCAGGCGAAATCCGGGTTACGCCTTCTTTACAAAGATGTGCGACACACCCGGTAAGTTGCTTCGATTTCAGCTCGATTTTAATGGCTACCCACAGGGCCGCCCCCACCGACACCTCGAGCATAACGCTTCCTGCCTGAAATTGTACCTCTACCGGACTGATTCCGACAGTGCATTTCGCTTCACCTGGCAACAGCCCGAAAGTCATGTCCTTTTTCTAATTCCTACACCAGGTTACCTCCCCTTAGTGGACTCTCAGGCATGCGTACCTCAACTGGCATTATTACCCATGCGAGCCGCCGTGGACGTACTCTCTGCTGCTGCCGTTATAATGAAAAGATTCAATCATTTGGGAGACGTGACCGAGTGCCGCTCGAACTGAAAGCGACCTTAAATCTGCCTAAAACTGCCTTCCCCATGAAGGCTAACCTGCCCCAGAACGAGCCCAAAATGCTGGAGCGCTGGGAGCAGACGGGAATCTACGAGCGCATCCGCGAGTCGCGGAAGGGCGCGCCCCGGTTCATTTTGCACGACGGGCCGCCTTACACCAGCGGACCCATCCATATGGGCACGGCCATGAACAAGTGCCTGAAGGATTTCATCGTCAAATCCAAGACCATGGCGGGATTCGACGCGCCCTACGTACCCGGTTGGGATTGCCACGGGCTGCCAATCGAAATCAAGGTCGACAAGGAACTGGGCGGCAAGAAACTGCAGATGCGGCCGGTTGACGTGCGCGCGGCATGCCGCAAGTACGCGCAAAAATATCTCGACCTGCAGCGAACCCAGTTCAAGCGTATCGGTGTTTTCGGACGTTTCGACCGGCCCTACGCCACCATGGACCCGCAGTACGAGTCGGTGGTGCTTTCCACCTTCTTCTCGTTTTATGAGAACGGATTCGTCTACAAAGGGCTGCGCGCCGTCTACTGGTGCATGCACGATGAGACCGCGCTGGCCGAGGCTGAAGTCGAATATGAAAACCACACCAGCATCACGGTTTGGGTGAAGTACGCGCTGCTTGACGATCCGGCAAAGATTGACGCAGCGCTGGCGGGGAAAAAAGTTTCGACCATCATCTGGACGACGACTCCATGGACGCTTCCAGCGTCGATGGCGGTGGCTTTTCATCCCGATGAAGAATATGTCGCGCTGGAATCGAGCGGGGAAGTTTATATCGTCGCGTCGAAACTTGCGGCCGATGTCGCGGCGAAGTGCGGATTGTCCGATCCGCGGCCGCTGGCACACTTTCCCGGCCGCAAGTTAGAGCGGCTGAACTTTCAGCATCCATTCTTGGATCGCAAGATTCTGGGCGTGCTGGCGGACTACGTCACCATGGACACCGGAACTGGTGTGGTTCATACAGCTCCGTCGCATGGCGCCGAAGACTTCATTACCGGCATGAAATACGGCCTCGACGCCACCAGCAACGTCGATGAGAAAGGCATCCTGCGCAACGGGCTGCCGGAATATACGGGCAAGCGAGTTTGGGAGGCGAACCAGCCGATCGTCGATCTGGTGCGGAGCCGCGGGGCGCTGCTGCATACGGAGAAGACGGAGCATTCGTATCCGCACTGCTGGCGTTGTCATAACCCGGTGATCTTCCGCGCCACCGAGCAGTGGTTTATTTCGATGGAGACGCCCATGCCGGGCGGGGCTGGAAAGAACGACACGCTGCGCACGCGCACGCTGGAAGAGATCAAGAAAGTGAAGTGGGATCCGGCGTGGGGCGAAGAGCGCTTGTCGAACATGATTCAAACGCGTCCCGACTGGTGCATCTCGCGGCAACGGGTCTGGGGTGTTCCCATCGCAGTTTTCCTCTGCGAGAAGTGCGGCAAGCCGCTCAACGACCACGCTGTCAATCAGAAGGTTGTGGAGTTGTTTGCGCGCGCTGGCGCCGACGCGTGGTTCACGCCGGAATCCGACAGTATTCTTCCCGAGGGCACAACGTGCCCGCACTGCAGCGGCACGAAGTTTGAGAAGGAAACCGACATCTTCGATGTGTGGCTGGAATCGGGCGCCAGTTATCTCGCGCTCGTCGCCGATGAGCCCGATTATCGTTATCCTTGGCCCTCCGATCTTTATCTTGAGGGCGGAGATCAATACCGCGGATGGTTTCAGTCTTCCCTGCTCTGCGCCATGGGCACGCATGGCACGCCCCCTTACAAAGGCGTAGTCACGCCCGGCTGGACGCTCGACGAAAAGGGGCAGGCCATGTCGAAGTCGCGCGGCAACGATGTGGACCCGGTGGATATTTCCAGTCGGCTGGGTGCAGAAGTCGTGCGACTGTGGGTGGCTTCGGTGGATTTCCGGGAAGATGTTGTCGGTTCCGAGGCGTTGATGTTGCGCGTCGCCGAGAACTACCGCAAGATTCGCAACACCTTCCGCTACGTCCTGGGAAATCTTTACGACTTTGATCAGGAGAAAGATGCGGTTCCGTTCGATGAGATGGAAGCACTCGACCAGTACATGCTGCGCCAGTCGTGCGCGTTCGCGACGGACGTCCGCAACGCTTATGAAGAGTTCGCCTTCCACAAGATTTATCATCGCGTGAACCACTTCTGCATCGTCGATCTAAGCGCCTTTTACTTCGATGTGCTGAAGGATCGTCTCTACATCTCGGCTCCTAAGTCGCAGGCGCGCCGCAGCGCGCAGACGGCCATCTGGCGGATAGGAGAAGCGCTCGTCCGCTTGCTCGCGCCAGTCATGAGCTTCACCTGTGAAGAAATCTGGCCGTATATGCCAAAGGTGGCGGACCGCTTCGAAAGCGTGCACCTCTCGAAGTTCCCGGGCACGGCGGACATTCTGGGCGAGACTGCGGTTTCCGTCGCCGATTCCGGCGGACAAAAGTCAGATGAAGAGTGGGCATCCCTGCGCTCGGTTCGCGACGAGGTGCTGAAAGCCCTGGAAGAAGCACGCAACAATAAGATGATCGGAACCGGGCTGGAAGCGCAAGTAACGATCACCGCCTCGGATCCTTTGCACTCCGTATTGCAGCATTATTCAGATCAGCTTCGCTACCTGTTCATCGTCTCGGCGGTGACGCTCTCGCACGGTTCGGGCAACGGCACCGGCGGCGTGCATGTCGAGGTGAAGAAGGCAGACGGAGCCAAGTGTGACCGTTGCTGGAACTACTCCACCCACGTGGGCGAAGACAAGGCCTATCCCACAGTCTGCGAGCGCTGCAGCGCGGTGCTGAAAGAACTGGAACAGCAACCGTGATCGCCCACGCTAATTTGCGCCGCTAATCATGACGACAAACTCCGCGCGCTCCATCCATTTCCTGCTGGCGCTGCTCATCGTCCTGCTCGACCGCTGGACCAAGCGCCTAGTGGCGGCGCGCATCGCCATGTACACCCACATCCAGATCATCCCCGGATTTTTCCGGCTCACGCATACCGAAAACACAGGCGCGGCCTTTAGCCTGTTCGCCGATTCACCATCGCACTGGAAAACCGCATTGCTGATCGGCTTCTCGGTGCTTGCCATGCTCATCGTGTCTGCGATGCTCTGGAAACAGACGCGCGCGCTGACCATCACAGGCATCGCGCTTTCGCTGATTCTAGGCGGCGCAGTAGGAAATCTTTGGGACCGCATCGCCACCGGCCGCGTAGTCGACTTCTTGCTCTTCTACGTCAAACAGTACCAGTGGCCGGTTTTCAACCTTGCAGACAGCTCGATCGTCGTCGGCGCAGCGTTGCTGGTGATTGACATTCTGTGGGGCAAGCCTACGCCGTAGGAAACTCCCGCTCCATAAGAGATCTAGGTTCGATGCTGAGGGTCGCCTCGCCAGTAAGCATCGTTCAGTGCGCAGCCACGGTCTCGTCAACCGCCCGGCCCGCAGGCGGCACCACCACCGTCGACAAGCTGCCCTCCGCCGCGAGCTTCTGGAACGCCGCCAGATCCCGCCGCTGCAAATCCTCCCAACGCCCAACCAGTTCTCCGCTCTGCCGCTTCAGCTTCTCAAATTCCTTCTGCTCCGCCTCGGTCGGCGCCGAGTCCGCGGTTCCCACGTCCATCGCAAGATACGCCAGCTTCGCGTCCAGCTGCGGAGGATACGCCAGCGAATCTTCATTGGCGCTGATCGTCAAGTTGATCAAGTCTTCCCGAACCGCAACCAGTTTTTTCTCCAGATCGTCGGCCGCAGACACCACACTCTTCGCGCTGGCATTTTCCGGCAAGCGCCGCTTCAGTCCCGCCAACTGCGAACGCACGTCCTGAATCTGATTGACCGTGTCATAAACCCGGCTCAGCTCGTCGCGCGTCTGCAGTAGCAAATTAAATTGAGCCTCCAGGTCGGCCTGGCTCACCTTTACCCGCGGATCCAGTTTCAAATCGAACGAAGCCGTCTGCGTCTGACTCCCCACCGTGATTCGAACCTGGTATCGACCGGGTACCGCCACCGGCCCGTGCGCACCTGGCCCGTATTCCCAAAGATAGTAGCCCGGCACGTGCCGCGCCTCTTCATAACGTAAGTCCCACACGAACCGGTTCAAGCCAGCTTCCGGCTTGATCTGCTTCTCCGGTTTCTTGTCATCCGGATCAAGGGGTTCGTCCTGCGAGTTGTACTCCGTGCTCGAATACTTGCGAATCACTTTGCCCGAGGCGTCGAGAATTTCGATCTTAGCTTCCGTGTCCGCTTTGGGCGCATCTTTCAGGTAGTAATAAATCACCGCGCCCGCCGGAGGATTCATGCCCGTCCGCTTCGAAGGATGCCGCTCTCCGCTCGCTCCCGCCTGAATGCGATAAGCCGTCTCCGGCGTGTACAGAAATGCGTCCTTCTGCGCGATGTCGTCGGTGTACTGCCGGAGCGGAGAAACGTCGTCGAGAATCCAGAACGCCCGCCCGTGCGTCGCCACCACTAGATCGTTATCTTTAATAATCAGGTCGTGCACCGGCGTCGTCGGTAAATTCAATTTCAGCGGACGCCAATTCGCACCGTCGTTAAACGAAACGTAAATACCCTGCTCGGTGCCCGCATACAGCAGGCCGCGCTTTTTCGGATCTTCGCGCACCACCCGGACAAACGCAGTGTCAGGAATTCCCTGTCCCAGCTTCGTCCAGCTCTTTCCATAGTCGATGGTCTTGTAAATGTAAGGATGCAAATCGTCGAACTGGTGCCGATCGACGGCAACATACGCTGTGCCGGCATCGAATGGCGACGGATCAATCTGGCTGATGCGGCCCCACTCTGGCATATCTTTCGGAGTGACGTTCGCCCAGTTCTTGCCCTCATCTTTCGTGAGTTGAATCAACCCATCGTCTGTACCCACCCAGAGCAATCCCTTGGTGATTGGCGATTCCGCCAGCGCGAAAATCGTGTCGTAATATTCTGTCCCTGAGTCGTCAAGCGTAATGCTTCCGCCCGAAACCTTCTGCTTCTCCTTATCGTTGCGCGTCAGGTCTGGGCTGATCGCTTGCCAGTGAACACCGCCATCGGTGGTTTTAAACAACTGCTCCCCGCCGTGATAAAGCGTGTTGGGATCATGCGGAGAAAGCAGCACTGGCGCAGTCCATTGAAAGCGATGTTCCAAGTTCGCCGCTCCGTGCGCATCGGAAAGTTCCGGCTGCTCGGTAATCGCCTTCACCTGTCCGATGTGCCGGTCGTAACGCGTAATGTTTCCCTGATAATCGGCAGCGTAAACCACATCCGGATCGCGGGGATCGGGCGCGATGTATCCAGCCTCGCCGCCGCCCACGTCGTACCAGTCGCTACGGTCAATCGAACCGTCATCGCTGCGGCTCGCAATCGCGACGGTCCCGCTGTCCTGCTGTGCGCCATACACCCGATACGGTGTCGCCGAATCCGTAATCACGTGATAGAACTGCGCGGTCGGCTGGTTGTCCTGCAGAGTCCAGGTTTTCCCTCCGTCCAGCGTTACCGTAACTCCGCCGTCGTTCGACGCGATCATACGCCGCGTGTTTTGTGGATCGACCCATAGCCCGTGATTGTCGCCGTGCGGCACTTTGACCTTGTTGAACAAATGTCCGCCATCTGTCGATTTATAAGCCTCAACATTCATGATGTAGAGAACGTTCTCGTCGCGCGGATCGGCGATCACGTGCATGTAGTACCACGGACGCTGCCACAGGCTATGACTCGGATTCACCAACTGCCACGACTCGCCGCCATCGTCGGAGCGGTAGAGGCCGCCATCCGGATTGTGTGCCTCGATCAGTGCATAAACGCGATCGGAATTCGCCGCCACCGCGACCCCGATTTTTCCGTACGGCCCCTTCGGCAGCCCGTGCTCTTCCAGTCGCTTCCATGTCGTACCGCCGTCCGCCGAACGATAAAGGCCGCTCCCCGGCCCTCCACTCATCATGCTCCACGAAGTACGCCGCGCCTGCCACAGCGCCGCAAACAGAATATTTGGATTATGCGGATCGAATGCCACATCGATTCCGCCGGTGTTTTCGTCTTTGTAGAGAACTTTCTCCCACGTCTTGCCGCCGTCGGTGGTGCGGAAAATCCCTCGCTCCGTGTTCGGACCGTAAGGATGTCCCAGCGCCGCAACGAACACAATGTCAGGATTTGTCGGATTGATAATGACCTTGCCGATGGCGCCCGAATCGCGCAGCCCCACATTCTTCCAGGTCTTGCCGCCATCGAGCGTCCGGTAAACTCCGTCGCCGTGCGAAATGTTTCCGCGAATGCAGGCTTCGCCCGTACCTACATACAGCACGTTGTGATTCGAACTCGCCACCGCGATGCTGCCAATATCCGCCGTTCCCTCTTTGTCGAACACCGAAGACCAGGTCATGGCGCCATCGGTCGACTTCCACACTCCGCCGCCGGTCGCTCCGAAATAATAAGTCGTGGGATCGCCCGGAATGCCCGCAGCCGTCAGCGATCGCCCGCCGCGGAATGGCCCAACCAGCCGATACTTCATTCCCTTGAAAGGCTTCTCCTCGGGCTTGGACGAATCTAGCGATTCCGTGTCTCTTTCCGTTGAGACGGCGTTTTGCGTGGCGGGTTGCGCAGTCTGCGCAGCTGGTGACGGCTTCACCGCCTTCGATTGCCGCTCGGGTTTGGTCTGCCCCTGTGCGGCGCTGGCAAATAAAATCGCGAATGTGATCGTGAAAACCGACCGCGCAAACAGAGATGCCTGCCTGCAAAAGCTATCTGAGCCCATGTTTAAGCTTTCTCCGGGGAAGAAGTGAACAATGCGCTATGGTAATCGCTGCATGCCACTGCTGCAAAGACCTTCAAATATTCAAGGGGCTCTGCTCCGCAGAAAGAGATTCTGTCCGTCTCGCCCTAAGCGCGATGTCATCACGCAGCATTTCATTACGCAGGATGTCATCCTGACCGGAGCCGGTTTTCAGGCGAAGGGAAGGATCTCCATCGGAATGACCGCCGACGTTCTGCCGTCACTTCTTCGCTACTAGAATCTTCTTCGCCGCTTCCAACTCCTTGCGCTTCGCATCAGCGACCTTTGGAAACGACAGTTTGAGACTCTCCAGCGTGTCGACCAGCACGGTCGAAACCACCAGCCGCGTAAACCACTTATTATCCGCTGGCACCACGTACCACGGAGCCGCTTCGCTGGCCGTGTTCCGGATCATATCTTCGTAAGCCTCCTGATAGTCATCCCAGTATTTACGCTCATGAATGTCGGCTGCCGAAAACTTCCAGTTCTTCTCCGGTTCATCCAGGCGCGCCAGGAAGCGCTGCTTCTGCTCCTTCTTCGATAGGTTCAGGAAAAACTTTCGGATCACCGTCCCATTGCGCGCCATGTGCCGCTCGAAACCGCGAATGTCTTCAAATCTCTCGTCCCAGATTTTCTTGCCGACTAGAGAGGGCGGCGTCTTTTCGTTTTTCAGAGTTTCAGGATGCACTCGCACCACCAGCACCTCTTCGTAGTACGACCGGTTGAAAATCCCGATGTGACCACGCTCCGGCAGCGAGCACGTCGTTCGCCAGAGATAATCGTGCTGCAGTTCGGTGTCGGTGGGAACCTTGAACGAATAAACCTGGCAGCCCTCGGGATTGACTCCCGACATCACATGGCTGATGGCGCCGTCTTTTCCAGCGGCGTCCATCGCCTGAAAAATCAGCAGCACCGACCAGTTGTCCTGCGCATACAGCTTGGCTTGCAAGTCCGACGTCTGTTCCACGCTTTCCTTCAACGCCTTCTCGGCATGCTCCTTCGAATGCAAATGCCCCGTGTCCGCCGGATCGAAATCCTTCAGCCGGAAATTTTTCCCGTTCTCCACTCGGTACGCCTTTGCCAGTTTGTCGGACTTCTTCATCGTGAGTTGCTCCTGACATCAACACTAAACCTAAAACGTTCGGAGCGTCATCTTCGCCTGGCTGTCCTTAGGGCTAAGGAGCGAACGGCCTCTGAGCGCAGGCGATGGGACCGCATGCTGACACAAACCGGTAGTGGGTCAATTTCAAACTGACCCACTACCCACAAACCCGGACACTTGCATGACAGTGATGATAGGATCACTCTCGCCACGAATGCACAGGAGCGGCGGATGAAAAGGCAGTCTCAATCCTTATAAGGGAGTTTTCTATGAAGGCGCTTCCTCTGGTTGGTGTCCTGCTAATGTTACTGGGAGTCTTGGCGTTCGTCGTGCCAGTCCCGCACAGCGAGAAACACGGAGTAAAGTTCGGCGACGCCAAAATTAGCGTCCAGACCGAAAGCAGCGAAAAGCTTCCGCCCGCCGCTGGAATCGTTCTTCTCGCCGGTGGCGTGATCGCCTTAGTCCTCGGCCTGCGCAAGTCCTAGCGCGCTGAAAATGACCCCTGGACCATAAGTCGACTGCCATCTACTAATTAGTCCTTATTACTTACACAAATATCTGTACATTTATACCTATCAAAAGGTTCCTGAAGGAACATTTTGTCGATTTGTCGCTCAGGCGCCTACCGGTTTGGCAGCCACGACAGGCAAATTTGCCCCCTGCCAGGCATCGAACCCACCGCTCACGTCGATGACGTGCTGAAAACCCGCGCGCTGCAGCAGGCTTGCGGCGATCATGCTGCGATATCCTCCCTTGCAGTGAACTGCAATGGTCGCATCGCGACCCAGTTCGGGAGGAGCCACGCGGAAGTTATCCAGCGGCCACCAGGTCGCCTGCTCAATGTGCGCGGCTTCCCATTCAGGCTCGCGGCGCACGTCCAAAACCTGCACCTCGTGCGCCATCAAGCGCAGGCTGAGTTCGCTGGCAGTGATTTGATTAATCGTGGCCAACTCAAAGCCAGCCTGCTTCCACGCGGCCGCACCTCCGTCAAGGTATCCATCCAAAACTTCAATGCCCACGCGCGCCAGCCTGAGCCGCGCCTCGTCCAGTTGAGCGTCCGACGCGGCGATCAGCACGGGATGCGCCGCCAACCCCAGCACCGTTCCTGCCCACGAGGCGAACTGTCCCGACAACGCGATGTTCACCGAACCAGGCACGTGACCCACCGCGAACTCTTCGCCTGGACGCACGTCGAGCGCGAACTCGCCCTCCTGCAACATGGTCTTCAACTCGGCCACTTTGATCGCACGCAACGGCGGCAACTCAGATAGAGGGGCGGCGCCGGCCCGGTTGATCTCTGCATCCTTCAGAAAATATTCTGGACGCGCGGGAAGGTGCCTGGTCAGCTGCTTGACGAAGTCTTCCCTGCTCTTGATCTGCAATGCATAGTTCGTCAGCCGTTCTGTGCCGATAGTCGACGAGCGTTCTGCCCGCATGTTCTTTCCGCAAAGCGATCCTGCTCCGTGCGCCGGATACACGAGAACATTGTCTGAGAGCTTCAGCAACTTAATATGCAGGCTGTCGTAGAGCAGGCCCGCGAGTTCTGCGGGCGTGTGCCCGGGCGACAGATCGGGACGCCCAACGTCACCAATGAAGAGCGTGTCGCCGGTCAATACAGCCCAGGGCTCAGAGGCTCTTTCTTCATCAATAACTACTAGGCAGATGCTCTCCGGCGTGTGGCCCGGCGTTTCCAATACGCGAATCGATGCCTTGCCAAACCGCAAATCAAAGCCATCGCGCACCGCGACATGAGGAAACGTCGCGCCAGCTTGCGCGCCAATGTAGATTTTCGCGCCGGTGCGTGCCGCTAATTCTCTATGGCCGGAAACGAAATCCGCGTGCAGATGAGTCTCTACAATGTGGTGGATGATCACGCCCTGCCGCGCCGCGGCCGTCAAGTACAGCTCGACGTCGCGCTGCGGATCGACCACCACAGCCTCACCCTGCGAAGCGAGCAGATAAGAAGCGTGCGCCAGGCATCCCAGATAAAACTGCTCGAAATACATCGGACCGACCTCCGAAAACGCTTACCGATGCTAGAACAAAAGATGCTAGAACAAATTGGATGGCAATGTCACGGACGAGAGGAGCGGGACGCTTACGAGGGGAGTGGGGTGATGAATTCCAAACCAAAGCAGAATCCGGTGCGCGAGCGCACGACCGCTGTCATTCGCGAGTGCGTTGGCGTATCGAACTCAATCTCCAGCAAGTCACCCGGATTGAGAAGGATTCCCGCGTAGAGCACCATGCCGCCTTCGCTGAGCTCGGTGCCGCGGCCCTCGACGACGGTGGTCGAGAAGCCTTTGGACGTTACCACGCGCACCGGCATGTCAACCGGAACGCGAGGCCAGCGGCGTGTATCGTCAGACATGCTGACAATAATTCTCCTTTCTAAACTTTTGTTCAAATTACTAAGGTTACCGAGAGCAACTATGCGGCTTAGCACGAGCTGCCGTCGGATGGTACAGCGCTCGCTCACTTCTCCTTGTACAATTTGGCTGTGAATCTGCGCACGAAAGTCTTTCTGGCGATTATCTTCTTTCTTTTGCCAGGCATGTGGGTGCGCGCCGAATCGGTTTCACAACTCCAGCCCAGCGGCTACGTCGACGATTACGCGCACGTTCTCGACCCGGATACAACCGCGCAGATCACCGACCTCTGCCAGCAGATCGACGCAAAGGCTCACGCGCAGATCGCGCTGGTCACCATCAGTTCTCTGGACGGTTCCGACATCGAAAGCTACGCCGTCGATCTGTTCAAGAAATGGGGCATCGGCGCGAAGGCCACGAATCGTGGTGTGCTGATTCTGTACGCCATCAAAGATCATCGCGCACGCATTGAAGTCGGTTATGGATTGGAACCAATCCTTCCCGATGGCAAGGTAGGTGGCTTTCAGCGGGAAGCCATCCCGCTGATGCGCAGTGACAACTATAATCAAGCCCTCCTGCTGGTCACGCGCCGGGTTGCCGACGTGATCGCGACCGATGCGGGAATTCAACTCACTGGTGCGCAGCCGCGGGCACCCACTGAAACTGAGCCACAGCCCGGCCCTGGATTGTCGCTCGGCGGGATCATCGCCATCATCGTTGTAGTATTGATCGTTCTTCTCACGCCCCTACGCAGCATTCTTTTCTGGCTGCTTTTTTCTCAGATATTTGGAAGGCGCGGCGGCGGATTCGGCGGCGGTGGTGGCGGGTTTGGCGGCGGCGGAGGGTTCGGAGGATTCGGCGGCGGCAGTTCCGGGGGCGGCGGCGCAAGCAGCAGTTGGTAGTAAATGAGGGTGAGATGGTTCCTGAAGACAAGATCAATGAGTTTGTAAAACGGATTCGCGAAGCTGCGGGGCCGAATCTCGAGAGCGTCATCCTGTTTGGCTCGGCCGTGTCGGGCGACTTCCATCCTGGCATGTCGGATTTAAATATGTTCTGTGTGCTGCGCGATTGCTCGTTTGCGGCGCTGCAAGCGCTGGCACCGGTTGCGACATGGTGGGAACGCCAGAAACAACCTCCGCCGCTTTGCATGACCCGCAAGGAACTTGAACGCTCGACGGATGTCTTTACGATCGAACTGTTGGACATGCAGCAACATCACCGCGTTCTGTTTGGCGACGACGTGGTGCAGGGACTGCGAATTTCCATGCACGTGCATCGCATACAAGTGGAATATGAGCTGCGGGAAAAATTGATCCTGTTGCGCCAGCAAGCTCTTTTGGCGTCTGGAAACGATTCTCGATTGTGGGAACTGCTGCAGCGCTCGGTGGCTTCGTTCGCAACATTGTTTCGTCATGCCCTGATTGCGGTAGAAAATGAAGCGCCTGCGGGAAGACGGCAAGCCCTACAAGCATTATCGACGAAGATGAGATTCGATCTGTCGCCTGTTTATCAGCTGCTGGATGTTCGGGAACGCAAGACCGACGCCAAGAAGATACAGGTGCAGGATCTGGCGGCGCAGTACCTCGCAGCGATTGAGAAAGTTACTGCCGCGGTCGACGAAGCGTTAGACTCAGATGCATCCGTGAAGGCGTAGCGATTCGAGATTGAGATGTTAAGGAGAAAGATATGGGAAAGGGCTTAATCGCAATAATCGTGATTGTCGTTTTGCTGCTGGGCGTGTTGGCCTTCTTCGGACAATATGTCAGCGTCAAGAATACGTTGGTGACCAAGAACGAAGCCGTGAAGAGCGCGTGGTCGCAAGTCGACGTGGTGCTGCAGCGGCGAGCGGACCTGATCCCGAATCTGGTGGAGACGGTGAAGGGATACGCGAAGCAGGAACAGACCGTCTTTGGCGACATTGCCAAGGCACGGTCGGCGCTGCTATCGGCGGGAAGCCCTCAGGAAAAGATTGCAGCCAACGGGCAACTGGACGGCGCGATCGGGCGCCTGCTGGCGATCGTAGAAAATTATCCGCAGCTGAAGTCGAACGAAAACTTCCTGCGATTGCAGGATGAACTGGCGGGTACTGAGAACCGGATTGCGGTGGAACGCAAGCGCTATAACGACACTCTTCAGGACTACAACACTTATGTTCAGCAGTTTCCCGCGAGCATTTTCGCCGGATGGGCTGGATTCAAGCCGAACCCGGCTTACTTCACGGCGTCGGAGGGAGCGCGGGAGGTTCCGAAGGTGAATTTCTCCAGCCCGACGAGTGAGGCTCCGCAGGGGACGCCGCAGCCGGCGCCGGCGCATTAGCAGGCTGCGTCAGTCTACGTGGCTAGAGAGACGTTGCTAGCAACGTCTCTACGGTTGGAGATTGGTGCAGGGTGAACTGCGGGAAATCGGAGACTACTGTGCGGACGAGGTTGCCATCCGCCCGCCAGTATCCCTTGAAAATTTGACCGTTGGAATAGCGGACTCTGATCGGAAGCCATTCGTCACGGCTGGCGAACATTAAGTGGTGCGAACTCTTCCCGGCCGGGCGCGGATATCCTCCGGTAAGTTGAACCGATACGCTCGTGGTTGACGAACGAAGTCCGGTGCGCAAAGCCTTGAGCGCGCTTTCTTTCGCGCTCCAGAGCAGGGCGAGGAGCAGCGGGCGATCTGCGATCGAGGAGCTAGCGATGACCGATTGTTCGTCGGGCGTGAAATAGTCGGCGATGAAGGCGTCATCGCGCGGTTCGACTGTCTCCAGATCGCAACCGAAAGTTCCTCCCAGTGCGGCAATCGTACACAACGCAACGCCGGAGCTGTGGCTGAGTGAAATCGCGACAGTGGCCGGCTGATTGTTGAGAAAGACTTCCGGCGCGCCCGAGGATGCGGCGCGAATTTCAATGTTCGCAAGAGTAAAACAATCTGTCGGCAGGCTGAGAAAGGAAGTTACTGCTTGCTTCGCGGTCCAGCGACCCAGGCGCCAGTCGGCGCGACGCTTGGGAACGCGCATGGCGGTAAAACGCTTGAGTTCGTTCGGACCCAACCAAGCATTCTCGGCTGGAACGTCGGCCTCGGTTTGTTCCAGCCAGTAGATTGTCATCGGACATTTCTTTCGCCCCTCTGGGGCTGTTTCATGTTTCGATTCCAATCCCACGGCTTGCGCCTTGGGCTGCATTCTTGCGCCGCTTCGCGGCTAAGTGCCCGCGATTCAACCGGCGCAGCGAATGGCGCGTAGCAGCGTGGAAATGCTACGCTGCTACGATTTCCAAGCCAGCGTTCTGTAACTCGTTCTCCTCGCGCTCGATTCCACGCTTCACCGCATCGATGAGATAGGGGCGAAGATTCTTCGGCGGAATGATGTGATTGAGGGCGCCGACGCGAAGAGCGCGGAAGACGCTGTGGACGTGATCGAACTCGCTCGCCATCTCCCCCAGTCTTTCGGAATAGACGACGTTGTAGAGTTCGTCGTATTGAGCGCGCAGGCGGCCTTTCTCGGCGGCGTCGGCCTGGAGCATGGATTGGTTCAATGCCAGCAATCGCTCATCTTTGCGAGTGCGGCTTTCCACTTCTCCGGCGAACACGACAGCTGCGGCTGGCGCGCCGCCAATCACGGAGGCGTAGGTTCCTTCGAGCGCCGAAACTTCCAGTTGCTCGTTCAAGGCTCGCGAGAAAACCACGTACGCCCCACCGTGATAGCGCGAGATCACGCAGAATACGATGGGGCCTTTGAAGTTGACGACGGCTCTGCCAATCTCGGCGCCGTATTCGAGTTGCAGGCGACGCATGGATTCCGGCGAACCGTCGAAGCCCGATAGATTCGCCAGCACGACGACCGGGCGATTGTTGCTGGCGGCGTTGATGGCACGCGCCACTTTTTTGGACGATTGCGGGAAGAGCGTTCCCGCTGACCACTGATCCGGGCCGTCGGCGGGGATGAATCCCAGCCGGGGCACCGATTGCGACTCGATTCCGATCAGGCAAACGGGATAGCCGCCGAGATGCGCGTCCCACACTACGGCAGTCTCAGCCGCGCGCATTCCGGCCCAGCGTTCGAGCGGCTCATGGTCCTGATCGATGGCGGCCATCATTACCTTGCGAATGTCGAAAGGTTTCTTGCGGCCAGGATTGGTTTCATCGGACAAAATTTCTCCTACCAGAGCGAAACCGTTCTCGCCGTTTACACTGTGCGGAAAGTCTTGAACGTCGCGCTCGATCGGGTCGATAGTTGGGGCGCGCCGCGGAAAGCGCTCGCCGGGCATGACGTAGGTGTGGTCGTAATGGCGGAATAAAATGTGGCACGCTTCGTTGATGTCGCGCGCCCAGTACTGCGCCTGTCCGTTGACGCCCATGATGCGGTCGTAGCCGCCGATTCCCTGATTGTCCTCCGCGGAAATTCCGCCAGAGTAGTCGAGAGCGCGCTTGCCAGTGAGCACCATGGCGGCTTTGGGCGTCATCACCAGAATGCCGCGGGTGTGCATCAGCATGGTGGCCTCGGCGTTCCAGTAGGGCTGAGCGCCGACGTTGATGCCATTGATGAGGAGGTTGACTTCGCCGCCTGCTTGCGTGAACTGCACCAGGCGGCGCAGGACGCGGGCGATCCAGTCCATGTTTTCGACGCCGCTGTCCATGGAAATTTTCGCGCCGGCTGAGATGGGGAACCATTCGAGCGGCACGCCTTTTTCTTCGGCGAGGTCGAGAGCTCCCATGATGAGGCGGCACTCGGTTTCGGCGAGAGCGCCAAGATCTTTGCTGGGATCGCCCAGAAGCAGGACGCGGGTCATGCCCTCGGGATAGCGCGGCGTGATGTTACGGATGAGGCCGACGATAATGTTGGCCCGATTCTTGCCGTAGGGGCGATCGACGGGAACGAGTTGTCCGGCAGCGTCGAGGTCGTGCTCCAAGAAATCGCCGGGAGGAAATTCGGTGCGGGCGTCTTCGCGTGCGGAGGTGAGCATCTTGATGATTTCGTAGGGATAGACCAGGCCGCGGCGGCGGACGCGCACAACTTTCTGATCGTATTCGGAAAGCGGTTTGAGGGCGAGCAATTTGTCAGCGGGGCGGAACGTGATGAGGAGCCCGCTACCAACCGGACTGGAGATGCGCACCACCAGGTCGCGCAATTCTCCGGTCGAAGGATTGGGAATGCGGGCGCGGACGACCACCTGCTCCAATCCCAGGCCTTCGGTCGCGGGAATGAGGCGGCGCACAATGTCGCGCAGTTCGTCGGGCTTGAGATTGAAGGGCGGCCAGACATAGAGGAATATGCGATTCCAGTAGAGACGCTCCTGAGGACGGCGCCGAGACTGGAAAAGGCGGATCGCTGCGAGCGCTTCCATCAGCATGCGTTCGAGGTGCGGCAATTGCACAATGCGTCCGGCTTCGTCGCGAACGGGGGTCACGTCGCGGACTTCGGCGGCGGCAAATAGACGTTCGTCCTTGGGATTGTCCTTGGCCACTGCGTGGAGCAGGTAGACGTCTTCGACCGATGGCAGGCGCTCGATTTTGAAATTTTCCAGCCGCCACAGGTGCAAGCGCTTCCCCATCATGGGGTGCAAACCACGGAAGAATGGGTCTTCGACGTATCCGTTGTCGAAAGGATGAAATGCGAAGTGTTGCAGGCCGCTGACGCGGTGGCCGTTGTTTGCTCCGGCAACGACCACGACGATGCGCTGGATGGACCGAGGAAAAGAGACTTCGTTCAACATCGCCAGAACTTGACGCTGCGTGGTATCGGGATCGGCCAGCTTGCCGGGATGGCAGACGTGAAAATCCACTACGATCTCGCGATCCGACGGAACGTCGGCTATGGCGGGAAGAATGGCCTCGGCTGCCGCGCAGAGCGCGTGATAGTCGGCGTAGGTCGCTAACAGATGAACCCGCTTGCCTTCGGCATCATATTCGGCGGAGAAATATGGATACTCGCCAGCCGCCGATGAAACCGGGTTCCGCAACGCACATATTCGGTAGTATCTCCAGGTGAGAACCTCCAGCATGGTGCGGCGCAGTCCGGGATCGGCGGAGGGAAATCGTTTAGCAAACAGGCCTGCCAGCAGCTGCGGGCATTCGATGAGCGCATGCAGCCGGGCACGGTTGTCGGCGGCACCTGGATGCGCGGCGAGATAATCGAGATGATCTTCCGCTTCCTGGTAGACCTGATCGCAGGCGCGTTCGAAAATTGGCTGGTCGAAGCAGCGATAGCGCACTTCGCGGGCGAGATCGCTGACGGAAGGATAAAGTTCACGCGTAATCGGAATCATGCGATCGAGCAGAACGCGGAATTCGTTACTGGCGAGCGGCGAAGCGTGGGCGCGGTGCAAACGGCGTTCCAAGATGTCGAGTACAAAGGCGATCTGCCGCTCCATGCGTTGGTGTGACTTGCAGATCCAGAGCAGGCTTTCTTTTAGTTCAGGAGAACCGTCCAGTTCGCGTACTCCGTAATGGGCAAGGGTTTTGCGGAGTGACTCGACAAAGGCTGGCGGCAAGCCTTCTCCGTTGGTTTCGATCATGCGCAGGTAGGAAAAGAGGTGGGACTCAGCGCTGGGTTCTTCGGCGGACGCACGGTGGTTCACTTCTGGTTCGCGATGGAATAAGGAACATATTTCGGTAAAGATATCGAGAATTTCGTTTTCGTGCTGCGTGATCTCTTCACTGGAGGCGGGGCAGGTCTGACTCCACTCTGCGAGGCGGCGGGCATGGGAGGCGGGGTCCAGATCAAAGCCGAGCATGATCTGGCGGATTTCTTTAAGGGTTTCGATGCAAGTAGCTTCCCGGTTTTCATGCTCAGGTTTCAGGTCGGCAAAATTTACGCGTTGCTGCGACACCACCGTCTCATCGGATGTGTCCGCATCGATTTGCAGAAGCGGAGAACCGGCGTCCACCTGGACGTTGGGCATCGTCATCACTTTGCGGACTTTGCCGGAGAAGGGCGCGACAATTTGCGTCTCCATCTTCATAGCTTCCAACACGACTAGACGATCTCCAACTTCGACGGCGTCACCGGCCTTGACGGCAATGGAAACGACTACCGAGGGCGCGGGTGCGTGAACCACACCGCCGTCATCTCGATCGAGTTGGTGTGCCACGCCATCTACCTCAATGCGGGAGCGGATCCCACGACTGACTGAGACTGTATGGAAGCGCTGTCCGAAAACGGTAAGCCAGCACTCAAACTTATCCAGGCGATCGATGTGGCACTGAATGCATATCCCGTCGATTTCGATTCGATACTCTTGCGGACCCACGCGGTGCGTCTTCATCGAGTAAAGGCGGCTGCCGTAGCGGAGCGCCAGAACCCGGCCGATCTCGCTGCGAACCAGCGGACGCCCGCGTGCCGCGGAAGCATAGAACTGGGCCCGCTCAACGGCGCACTCGGCGTCGTAGGCATCCACTGCCGCCTGCACTAGCGCGACGTCAGCGTGCTTTCTGGAAACGTGAAGGCGCTCGGCTGCGATTCGGTCGAGCCAACCCACAGTGACATCTCCGCGCTGTACTTCCTCGCGAGCCAGCATTTGCAGAAGAAACGCCTTGTTGCTGGCGCCGCCGTCCACCACGATTACACTTTCGCCCAAGGCGCGGCGCAGACGAGATAGCGCCTCGGCGCGGGTCTGACCCCAGGCAATTACTTTGGCGACCATGGAATCGAACTCGCCAGGAATCCTGTCGCCTTCGGCGACGCCGGTATCGACGCGCACGCCCGGGCCGGTTACCATGCGGAAGCGTTCGACCACGCCCGGCGCGGGAGCGAAATCGTTGTCAGGATCTTCCGCGTTCAGCCGCACTTCGACGGCGTGTCCGGTCGTGCGTGGCGTCGGGCCTTCGAGGCGTCCTCCGCGCGCCACATGAATCTGCAGTTTCACCAGATCAAGCCCGGTGGTGCATTCGGTGACGGGATGCTCGACTTGCAGACGGGTATTCACTTCCATGAAAAAGAATTTACGGGCCTGCGGTTCGTAAAGAAATTCCACCGTGCCGGCATTGCGGTATCCAGCGGCCCGGCTGAGGCGGACAGCGGCGTCGCGCAGCGATTCATCCTGCTCCGAGGAGAGTGCGGGGGAAGGAGCTTCCTCGAGCACTTTCTGATGACGGCGTTGAATGGTGCAGTCGCGCACGCCTGCAGCCCACGTGGTTCCGTAGTGGTCGGCGATGATCTGGACTTCGATGTGGCGCGCATCCCCGACCAGTCGCTCCAGAAAAACCGTGGGATCGCCGAACGCCTTGAAGGCTTCGGCCCGGGCCCGCTCAAAGGCATGGGGCAGTTGGTGGGCCGCGTGCACTACGCGAATACCATGACCCCCACCGCCTGCCGTGGCTTTAATCAGCAGCGGAAATCCCAGACGCTCCGCGTGTGATGAAGCGTCCGCCAGAGTTTCGACCGGACCGTTGCTCCAGGGTGCGACGGCGATCTGTGATTCTTCCGCCAGGCGCTTGGCCGCTATTTTGTCGCCAAGCTTGCGCATGACCTCGGCGGTCGGCCCGATGAAGGTAATTCCCATTTCCTGGCACAATTCGGCAAAGGCGGCGTGCTCGGCGACGAAGCCCCAGCCCACCCAAACAGCATCCGCGCGCGCCGCGGCCAGAGCCTGCTCCAGCCGCTGGTAGTCGAGATAGCTGCTCTTAAGATGATGCTCTTCGGGATCGAGGAACTGTGCGGCGCCGATTGAAAATGCCTCGTCCGCTTCGCGCACGAACATGGCATGACGATCGGGCTCGGTGAACAGGGCAATGGTTCGCAGCGGGATGCCGTGCTCAAGGCTGAACTCGCGGGCAGCACGGATAAATCGCATGGCGGGTTCGCCACGATTCACAATCGCAACGCGTTGGAATTCGATTTGCATACGCACCCCGATGAAGCGTCGTGGGTTAATCGGGTCGCATTGCTCAAGCCACTAGCGCAACATCTCCCGACATCATTTCTTGCAAGGCTTTCAGAGCGGCCTCGTTCACCGCATTGGGCAGTGCCACGGTCTGGTAGCCCGTGAGGCGCAGGTAGCAATTTCCTCTGGCGTCCAGAACCTCTGCATCGAAAGTTCCGTGCACGTCGTCGGGAGTCACCACCGCAAATAAGAGGCCATCGTTCGGCGCCGGCGTTTTGTAGAGAGAAACCTCGTGCACTTGTCGAGGCAAACCCATTCGGCCCTGCACTCCAAGCTCCCAGACTCCGGCGGCCTGGAAACAAAGCTCGATCAGGCGTGGCGCTATAGCTGTAGACAGTTCAGCCGGATGGTGATTCGCGGGAAGATGGTTGGCCAGTTGCCCAATCACGCGCTTGCCATCCCACCACGCTTTCTCCACGACCTGGTACGCAGGTCCGTGGAAGTAGAGCCGGTAGATGTCGGCGGCTTCAACGATGTGGCCTTCAGGAGTACCGAGAGCACTGCCTGTTTGAGCTGACTTGGCTTGTTTCGTGAGTCGCACGCCCGCCGTGAAGTGGACGGTTCGTTGCGGCTCTATCTGGTTAGGCAGAGAACGGTGTCCGATGAGCTTGCACTCTGCCAACAGATCTTCCCCGTGCGGATGAATTCGCGTCTCGACTTGCACCCGGCGCGGTTCGCCGCGGTAAAACTTGAATGGCGCGAGGAAGTTTACGTCTTCCATTGCTTCGACGCGCCAACCGGGAAGCAGGCACTGCGCGGCTTCCGCAAAGGCCTCGATACCCATCACCCCCGGCAGCACAGGGGTTCCGTCGATCTGATGATCGTGCAGGAAGGGCTGCTGGTGCGGATCCAGATTTGTTTCTATGGTGAAGCCGTCGGACACGCTGAGCGCTACAACCTTCCCCACCATCGGCCCGTTTGCAGACAAAGAGTTTGTGGTGACCGTATCGAGTCCGCCGGTCGCGTCGAGTTCGCCCAGCAAAATACCGAGGCGCTGGCCGATCACGATTTCGCCGCGAGTGGCGCCCGCAGTGAGTTCGCGCCGGATCAGCGGAATGCCCGCTTCGGGCGGCAGCATGTCGATCCCGGCGACTTCCATCACCTTGGGGATGGAGCCGCGAGTGGCCATGCCGATCCCGCCCCACGCCGTCCAGTCGATCACGATGCCACGCGTGGCGGGACGAGTGGTGCGGAAGCTCGACGTAATCTTGCAGAGCAGATCGTTGGCTGCGCTGTAGTCGGTTTGGCCGGCGTTGCCGAAGCGTCCGGCGATCGAACTGAACGCAACAGTGGCGCCCAACGGCATGTCACCGATGGCATGCAGCAGGTGGAAAAACCCGTCGCTCTTGACATCGAATACGAGATCAAATTCCCGCGAATCTTTATCCGGCAGCGCATGGCTGCGCTCGAGGCCCGCGGCGTGCAGCAGGACGTCGATGCGGCCGTGATTCCGACGCACCTGCTCGATGACTTGGGCAACAGCCTTTCCATCGGCGAGGTTGACGCTGAAATAGTGCGGCGCGCCGCCCGCGGCGCGAACCGCGTCGATGGCGGATTGCGCGGCCTGGGCTCGTTCCAGCGCGGCCAGTTCTTTTTCGACGAGTGCGGGAGTGGCGCGTTCACCGCGGGCCTGGATTCGGGCAAACAAATCGCGTTTGAGGGTTTCTCTGTCGGTTACGAAACGCTTGAGATCGGGATTGTCGGGATCGGGCTGCGGCACCAGATCGAGCAGGTAGAAAATGCCACCGGATGCGGCAGCTAAATCCGCGGTGATGGCGGAGACGATGCTTCCGGCAGCGCCCGTGATTACAAAAACTGTGTTCCTGTCGAGCACCATGCCGGGCTGGCCATCGGCGGCGGGCTGCTCCTCCAGGCCGACGGTCCATCGCTGTTCACCGGTGTACCCGATCTCGACGGCGCCGGGATCGTGCAAAGTTTCTGCGATGAGCACATGCGCGACTTCCGCGGCACTGCGTTTCGACTCAAAGTCGACTGCTTTGACCTGGGAGTCTGGGCGTTCTCGCTTGTATGTTTTGACGAAGCCCACGACTGCGCCGCCGAGTGGAGCCACTGCGCCAGCTTCGTCGTATCCATGATGCCCACCGAGTTGGGTCGCCGACACTAAGAACGTGCCCGGGCGACCGATCTGCTCATACAGAGCGCGCATCGTGACGTAAAGGGATTTCACGCGCACGCGCAGGTCTTCATGCCAAGCGGCGAGATCCAGTTTGCGAAGATCGCCTTCGTTGTCGAGCGCGGGCAGCCAGTAGACTCCGTCGACCGGACCGGTCGCGGCCCAATTCTTCAAGAGACCGGTCAGAGCGGCTGCGTCCGGTGCTCCGTCGACGAGGAGGACTTCCACTCCCTTTGCGCGAAGTGATCTTGTCAGCGCGTCTGCTACCGCTCCCTTGTCGGGGATGACGACGACACGGCTGCGATTGTCCAGCTTCACGCCGGTCGCCTTGCAGAACATGAGCGGAGGACGCAAGGTTGGTACCGGCACGCGGCGTGGAATGCGATTTGCGGCGTCAAAGCTGGCGAGGCCAGGGCGTGCCGGCTGGATTGTCGTCGCCACTGCCGCAGGTTTGGTTTGGTCCGCTTTTACGGGAGTCACGGGAGCGGCCGCCACGCGCGGCGAACGGTCGTGCGCAAACTTGATCACATGAGCGAGAGTGGGGAAATCGCGCAGCTTCATATTTTCGTCGCGCGGAATGTTGTATGCGGCTCGCACCGCGGCGAACATCTCCGCCTGCTTCACGGTGTCGACGCCGAGGTCGGCTTCCAGATCGAGATCAAGGTCCAACATATCTTCCGGATAGCCGGTCTTCTCGGCGACGATCTCGAGAACCTTCTTCTTAATGGGATCGTCGGCGGCGTCCGGCGTAACGACGAGCACCGACGCGGGAGGAGCTGTGAGTTGCTCGGCCGTCGATTTCGACGGCGATACTGGCGGGGTTTGGACTTGCGGCGGTGAAACCGCCGAGGGCTTTGCCGCCAGGTCGGGTCGCTTCTCGTAGACGAATCGAATCACGTGCGCCAGCGTCGGGTAGTCGCGGAGCTTGCGATTCTCATCGCGTGGAATGCTGTAGATCTCGCGGATGGCCGCGAACATTTCCGCTTGCTTGACCGTATCGACGCCGAGGTCGGCTTCCAGATCGAGATCCAGATCGAGCATGTCCTGCGGGTATCCGGTTTTCTCGACCATGAGCGCGAGGATGCGATCCTTTACCGGCTGGTTATCCTTTTCTGATGTGGAGTTCGCTACGGTTACCGGTGGGACGGCTTTCACTTCCTGCTGTTCCTTAATTATTGGCTTCACGGCGGAGATTGGGGCGGACGTCACCGCGGGCACCGGCACGGATTGGGTTGCGCGAAGCCCGGGTTTGCGGTCGTAAACAAACTGGATCACGCGAGCGAGCGTCGGAAAATCTCGTAGTTTAACTGTGTCGTCACGGACAATGCCGTAGGCTTCACGGATGGTGGCCATCACCTCGGCCTGTTTCACCGTGTCGATGCCCAGGTCGGCTTCGAGATCGAGATCCAGATCGAGCATGTCCACCGGATAGCCCGTCTTCTCAGCCACCAGGGCCAGTACCCGCTCTTTCACCGAATCAACGTCGACCGCAGGCTTTGCGGGCGTTGGCGACGCTGGCGTTGGTGGCACGAGCGCAGGCTTCGCAGCTTCCACTTTCGCTGCGACTTCCACCTTTGATCCGATTTCCCTTGACTTCGGCGATCTTGCTCGGGACCACTGGAGGAGGAACAACCGCCACGGAGGAAGGCGGCTTCGCAACTGTTGTGGCAGACACTTCGATGGCTTTCTGAGCAATCTCTGCCGCACGCGCCGCCGGCTTCTGATCGCGCACTCGCAATGTGCGATGCACAACTTCCAGATCAGCCGTCGGATAACCTGCGACCTGGCTGAGCCAGTTCTTCCAGCAATTTTCATCGACGATGCGATAGGCATAGCCGAGATTATTCGGACGCCGACGGACGCCGTTCTTGGGCGCGATCCAGTGCAACAACGACATGCTGATTTGCGAACCGAACCCCGCGCCGAGACGGATGGCATATTCCACGGGATATCCGCCACCCTTGGAAAGATTCAAAGTGCCGAGCTCGGGATCAACCTCTTTGAAGTTGGCGACCGGCGGGACCGTGCCCGTTTCCAGCGCCTTGATGGCTACTACATCCTCGATACCAGTTGCCATGGCGTGACCGGTCATGCCCTTGGTGTTGGCGATCACGATCTGATCGGCGGCGTTGCCGAAAACATGCCGTAACGCGTGGATCTCCGCCGAGGCGCTGCCGCCACGCGCGGGCGTATACGTTTCGTGGGAAACGAACATGGTGCGGGCCGCGATCTGATGTCGCGAAATTCCACTGTGAGCTTCGGCTTGCGCCACCAAGTTCTCCATCATCTGGCCGATATGCTGAACATCGAGGCGAGTGCCGTGGAAGGCACTGTTCGCCGTAACCGTGCTCAGTACTTCGCAGATCGGCTGGATTCCGCGTTCGCGTGCGGCCTCGGCGCTCTCGACTACAAAGCCTGCGGCGCCCATGCCCACGATCAGGCCGTGCCGGCGGCGATCAAAAGGAGTGGCGGCTTCTTCCACCACCTCGTCAGTCGCAGCCGCACCGCTCGCCAGGAAGCCCGCGCCAAACCATTCGATGGAATGATCGGAGGTGACATCGTCGGACGAGATCACGATCACGCGACTGCATCGTCCGGCGCGGATCCAGTCTTCTGCCAGCGAGACTGCTTGGGTGGTACTGGCGCAGGCTGAATTAATTTGCGTGTTGGGACCGCGCGCGCCAATGAATTCGGCAAACTGCGAATGTCCCATCGCCAGGGTTCGGAGCAGGAAGCGCCGGTCGAGGACGTACGGCTGCTTCTCGATGGCGTCGCGCAACTCTTCGGTGCGCCGTTCAATTTCCTGTTCGAGAACGGAGTCGCCATTCGCCTTGGCGCTTCGCGCGAGCAGAGTCTCCAGCAGGCTCAACTGCTCGCGGCGGGAATGATCCGAGTAATAGCGACCCATTTCATCGGCGAAAGAATCGCAGCCGGGGAACGCGCAAGCGAAGATCACGCCAGTACTGTCGCGCAGCGCGTCGGGCAGGGCCCAACGATCCTGCAGTTGCGTATTTCTTGTCGTAGTTTTGTAACGCATCACTAGCGGAATGCCGGCATCGCGCAAAGCGTCGAGCCCCACCGCCATGGCCAACTGGGTCGTACGATCAAGCGCGGCCACACGGTCCGCGGAAATGCCGAATTCCTTTTCCAGATCGAATGCGCCGCCGCGGCCCGCCAGCTTGATGACGTCGGCCACGTTGTTGATGGTTTCGAACGTGGGCCCGCCGTTATCGCTCTTGACCAGTCGAGTGATGTGTTTGTCGAGCATGGCTTTACGCAAACGCGTGGGGATGAGATCGATGAATTGATCGCCGCGCAGAATGCGGGCAATATTTTCGTCGTCAAAAATTCGCTCGGTGCCGGGCAGGCCTAAGGCCGCGCCGGTGATGACGACCGGAACATTGACGGGGGCATGGTCCGGTCCGCGATACATCTGCCAGCCGCGTTCCAGAACTTCGGCAAAATAGTGGCCGAGTTCAGCGTAGTGACCGTTGCCGTTCGACGAAGCAGGTGGCTGCGCGGATGTGTTTGAGGCGGAAGCCGCGACCGGCGTAGGCTTCTCGACTGGTGCCGGAGCCAGCGAAACGCTTGCCGTCTTCTCGATAGACGCTTCAGCCGTCCCACGGCCCAGACCCGCGGCATACAGGCCGCACAGCGCCTGGTTGAATGATGCGATGTCACCGAACTTGGGATGATTGGTGAAGAGCGAGAGCACATCACCGCGGCCACCGAGAACATCTTCCGCAAACCCTTGCAGCGCCTTCTTGGGCCCAACTTCCACGAAGATGCGCGCGCCGGCCTCGTAGAGTGTGCGCAGACCTTTGACGAACTGCACCGGAGAGGCGACTTGTTTGGCGAGAAGATCCAACATCTGCGGAACAACGTCCGGCCCGGTGGGATAGAACTCTCCATTCACGTTGGCCACGATGGGCAAACGCGGAGACCCCATGCGCAGGTGCGCCAGTTCCTGCCGCAGCGGCTCGCTAGCGGGCGCTACGATCGACGTGTGGAAGGCATGGCTGACGGGCAACGCCGAGACTTCGAAGCCCGCTTTCTGAAGGACCTCCATAGTTTGCGTCACAGCATCGCTGGCCCCGCCGATGACTGCCTGATGTTCACTGTTTATGTTGGCGATCACGACATAGCCGTCGATGGTCTTCAGAATTCGTTCGACTTCATGCAGAGGCGCAAATACGGCTGCCATCTTGCCGGTGTCGGACACGGCCACCCGAGTCATTCCGCGGCCGCGCGCGCTGACGGCATTCAGGGCATCTTCAAAGGGCAAGGCACCCGAGGCGACGAGTGCTCCGTATTCGCCCAGGCTGTGCCCCATCGTCATGTCGGGCTGGATGCCGTAGGCGGCCAGCAGTCGGGTCAGGGCGAGATCGATGGCCAGGACGGCGGGCTGCGTAATTTCGGTCTGGCGCAGGTCATCCTCGGCCTTGGCGACGGCGACAGGATCAGCGGAGTCAACGAAAACAAAGTCGGTGAGTGGCTTGCCGAGCAGTGGCGTCATCACGCGATCGGCTTCGGCAAACGTTGCGGCCACGATGGGCTCCGCCGTGTAAAGCGGACGCAGCATGTTTACATACTGCGAACCTTGACCGGTATAGAGGAATGCAATTTTCGGCGCCCGTCCTTGGCCGCGGAAAATGCCTTGCGCGCGCAGCGCTTTCCACACCGCCGGCTGATTGACCGCGAGCCCCTTCAGAGCCTTGCCGGCTTTGTCAGCTAAATCGGCGGCATCGGCGTAGTCAATGGCGATGCGTTGCGGAGCGCGCAGATCGGCTTCCGCCGGAGCGACAGGCGCGGGGGCGCGCCCGGCTAGAGCATCCTTCATCACAGCTTTTAAACGATCGATGAGGGCGGCTTCCGAAGCGGCGCCAATCACAAGGGCGCCTCGAAGCGGCGATTTGCAGGCGGGAGAAGTTGAAGAGAACGCAGACGGCGGGACTTCTTTCGTGTTCATGACTACCTCATTGATCGCAGTTTGGGGCAATGTGCCAACGGCTACCGAACGCTTGCCATTTCCAGTCAGGCGGCGCGGAATGTGCTCCTCGACGACGAGATGAAAGTTGGTGCCACCAAAACCGAAGGCGCTGATGCCGGCGCGGCGCGGAGTATCGGCGGGCATGTTCCACGGCTTCAATTCAGTGTTGACATATAAAGGAGAGTGGGCAAAGTCGATATCGGGGCTGGGATGTTCGCAGTGCACGCTCGGCGGCAGAACTTTATCGCGAAGCGCCAGCGCGGTCTTGAGCAGTCCGGCAGCGCCCGCGGCTCCTTTCAGATGACCGATGTTCGACTTGACGGAGCCGAGCGCGACCGAGTGAGTCGGAAGATTCTGGCCGCTGAGCAGATTCGTCATACACTGCGCTTCGACCACGTCACCTACGCGCGTGGACGTACCATGGCCCTCGATCAACGTCGCTGTAGCGGGCGAGAGGCCGGCGTTCTGCCAGGCGCGTTCCAGGCAGAACTTCTGCCCGACCGGATTGGGCGCGGTGATTCCTTTTCCTTTGCCGTCGCTCGAGGCTCCGATGCCGCGCAGCACGGCGTAGATCTTGTCGCCATCGCGCTCCGCGTCGGCCAACCGTTTCATTACAAAGATCGCGCAGCCTTCGCCCATCACGAAGCCGTCAGCGCCTTCCGCGTAAGGCCGAGTTCCGGTAGCCGAGAGCGCGCCGATCTTGCAGAACTTAACGAAGGTCTGGGCGCCCATGTTGCGATCGATTCCGCCGGTGATAACGGCGTCGAAATCATTCGCGACCAGGCCCTCCGCGGCCGCGGTCATGGCCGCCATGGCGGAAGCGCACGCCGCGTCGCAAACGAAATTCGGACCGTGGAAGTTGTAGATGTTGGCAATGCGGCCGGCAATGCAGTTGGCCAGCTCGCCGGGCATACTGTCTTCGGTAACTTCGGGCAGGCGCTTGCCAATGCGGTCGTGCAATTCTTGCGTGATGTGCGCCCGAACTCCTTCGGGAAGTGTGGCGAAGCTGGCGCTCTCGGCGAGTTCCTGTGCGTACACTGGAAAGTTGAGGCGTAGTGCTGTCTGATAGTGCTTTTCACCCGCCATGGCATTGCCGAGGATCACGGCGACGCGGTCTTCGTTTAGCGAGCGCTTCGGATAGCCGTAATCGTCCAGCGCTTCGCGCGTGGCCGCGATCGCCCACTTCTGCGCGTCGTCCATGGCGTCGGTGACCCGTGGGGGAATCGCCAGATGCCACTTCCTCGGATCCCACACGTGCTCCCGCACCCAGCCGCCAATCTTGGAATATGTCTTGTCTGGAGCTTTGGGATCGGAGTCGTAGTAAGAAGCGGCGTCCCAACGATCGGGCGTGACCTCGGTGATGCTGTAGCGCCCCTTCTTCACGTTTTCCCAGAATGCCGCGACGTTGGGAGCATCGGGCAGAACCGCTCCCGCTCCCACGATCGCAATGGCTCGATAGGCTGTGTTTTCCATGTGGACGCTCCTGTGCAACCCAATCTGCCCGGTTGCGCGCGACGATAGTCAGGCGTCTTGATATTTATGCGGCGAGTGCAGGCTTGGCTGCACGGGCGTAGAGGACGTCGGCTATAAAATCCATGTCAGAAATCAGTCCCGCCTGTGCACGATGAATGGCGGGCAAATCTAAGCTCAATTCAAATGCGGGCATCTCAGTCTCACTGACACCACCCGCTCCACAAACCCAGCGCAGACCCTCTTCCGCGACCTTGAGCGCGGCCTCGCGGGCGAAGATGCGGCCTAAGGCCGCGACTGCGGTTGCATCGAAGCGCCGAGGAGCCTTTTCGTTCAGCTTGTTCTCGGCGAGAAGAGCGGCACGGCGCGCCAGGCTGCCCGCGCACTCGGCATAAGCAATCCATTCTCCCAGGCGCAGGAGAATGTGCTGATAACGGGTGAGGCGGGCGACGCGCGCTTTCTCCAACAGTTCAGCGAGAGCGTGGTGCGCCAGCGCGGCATGGTTTGCGCCCACATTCGGATGGCGCGCATGCAGAGCTTCCAGCTCACGCGCTTTTTCGTGATAGTGCTGGCCCCGCGTCTTCAAGTGAAGCTGCCAGCGGTCGCGACTGATGGTCATCTCCATGATTTCGGAAGTGCCTTCATAGATCGTGGTGATGCGAACGTCGCGGCTGATCTTCTCCACCAGATATTCGTGGGTGTAGCCGTAGCCGCCTAGCGCCTGAATGCTGGCCTCGGCAGCTGCATTCCCCGCTTCAGTCGCCATGTACTTGGCGATGGCGCCCTCGGTATTAAGGCTGCCTTCACCGGCATCGATGCGCTCGGCAGTTTGCTCGATGTAGGCGCGCGCGGCTTCCAGGCGCGCCACATGCGGGACGATCAGCTTGTGGGTGTAGCCTTGCTTTTCTGAGAGCGGAGCTCCGGCCTGAATGCGCTTGGTCGAATACGGAATCGCACGATCCAGCGCGGCCCATCCCGCTCCCAGTCCAAAGGCCGCGACCATCAGGCGGGTGTAACCAAACACGGCTTGCGCTTGGTTCAGGCCCTGGCCTTCGATGCCACCAATGAGCCGGTCGGCGTCGACATAAACGTCGTTGAAGGCGAGCGCGGCCGTGTTGCTGAGGCGAATGCCGTGTTTGTCTTCGGGCTCGTCGTGGGTGAATCCCTTGGCGCCTTTCTCCACCACGAACCAGCTTGGGCCAGCGGGCGTACTGGCCAATACCGTGTAGGCGCCGGCGATTCCGCCGTTGCTGATCCATTGCTTGTTGCCGTTGATCTTGTAGCCAACGATTTTGCCATCGTTCATAACACGATCAGCTGTAGTGCGAAGCGCGCCCAGATCGCTGCCCGCCTCCGGTTCCGTGGCGCCGTAGGCAAAGAGCAGTCCTTCATCCGCAATGCGGCTCAGCCAGATTTTTTTCTGCTCGTGAGTGGCGCCAACCGTGATGGGATCGCTGCCCAGAAAAGTCGCGAGCACCGAAGTTGCGATCCCGAGATCGATGCGCGCCATCTCCTCGCAAATGCAGTAGACGTCGAACGTGCCGCCGCCCATGCCGCCGAACTCTTCGGGAATAAAGAGAAGTTGAATGCCCAGCTTGTCGGGGCTGCACATGTCGCGCACAATCTCGATGGGGCATTCGTCGCGCTCGTCGAGATCGATCAGGACCTCGTCGGGCAGGCGCTTCTTGGCGAACTCTTTGAGCGATTTCAAACTCAGCTTTAGCGTCTTGGATGAAAGCATGGGTTCCTCACTTGGCGGCAACGCCGCGCAATTCACGGGCTTTGTTGGTCAGTTCCGGAAGGAATTCGAGGAGGTCGTCCACGATTCCGACGTCGGCCACCTGAAAAATTGGGGCCTTGGGATTTTTGTTGATCGCAATCAAGAACGGGCTTCCTTTGATGCCGGCCAGATGCTGGAACGCGCCGCTGATGCCGCAAGCCAGGTAGACCTTGGGCTTCACGGTTTTTCCCGAGGAGCCGACCTGGCGGGACTTCGCCATCCACTTGGCGTCCACCACGGGCCGCGAGCAACTGACCGCTGCGCCGAGCACCTCCGCCAATTCTTCGGCCAAGCCGACGTTATCCTTCTCCTGTATTCCGCGGCCGATGGAGACCAGTACGTTGTGCTTGGTAATATCCACATCGCCCGCTTCGGCGACGATGGTCTCGAGATAACGGCGTCGCGCCACCAACGTGCCAACTTCGGACGACTTGTCAACGATCACGACCGCGCCCGCAGCCGGAAGATTCACTTGCGGCTTGAATGCGCCGGGGCGAATGTTGATGACGGCGCCGGAAGGAATATCGCAGCGCACATGCACACTCACCTGTCCGCCGAATTCCTGGCGAACGAGTTTGAGCGAGCTCCCTTCGACTCCATCGATCGCCACTACGTCGGAAGCGAACGCGGAGTTGAGTTTGATCGAAAGCCCGGGGGAAAGATCGATCCCAAAGTGATCGTGATTGACGAGCAGAATGCAGTCCGGCGGCAGAATTCGAACCAATGCCTGCCGGACTAACTCGGCATTTGGGTACGCCAGAACTTCGCTTGAAACCTTCCAGATCTCGCCGAAGCCGGAGGCGACCGCACCGCACGCAGCTTCGAGTTGCGGGCCTGAGCCAGTGAGAATCGCTGTGGGGTCTGCCGTGGCATCAATCTTCTTCGCGGCGGCTACAAGTTCGGCCGCGGAATCGTCGACTACTCCACCTCTGTGCACGATGTAGGCAAAAATGCGAGGCATTATTTCAGCCCTCCCTTCGCTGCTACCAACTCAAGAACTCTGTCGGCGTTCTCTTCCCTGCTGCCGTGGAGCATCTCGGCTCCCTTGCTGGCCGCGGGAACGAAGTAGTCCAGTCGCTTGACCTTTGCGGCTGCCTCTCCGACTGTGTTCTGATCGACACTGAGGTCTGAAACTGCCAGCGTAGGGATGGGCACTGAAGCCACCTGCCGGATGCCCCGCATCCCGACATAACGCGGCTCGTTAATACCGGTCTGAATGGAGAGCACGCAGGGGAGTTCTATTTCATTCATCTCCTTGTTGCCGCCCTCAATTTCCCGGCTGACTTTCAGCTTCCCTTCTTCCACGGTGACCGAATTCACCAGCGAGGCGAAGGGATAGTCGAGCATCGCGGCCAGCATTCCGCCAACCTGGGCAGCGCCATCGTCGGCCTGCACGCCCGTGAGAATCAGGTCGTAACGGCCTTTCTGCACGAACGCTTTGAGAATGGTCGCGACGCCCTTACCGTCGGATCCGCTGAAGGCCTCATCGGAAACCAGCGCCGCCTGGTTCGCACCCATGGCCAGTTCGCGGCGCAGGATCTCTTCGCCATCTTCCCCGTCGACCGTGACCACGGTGACGTTGCCGCCGACGCGGTCGCGAATTTGCAGAGCTTCTTCGACCGCATAGTTATCCGCCTCGTTCACCGAGTACACGAATTCTTCGCGCTCAATGTCGTTTCCGGCGGCGTTGAGTTCAATCTCGTTCTCCGAGGTATCGGGCACTCTTCGCGCACAAACCAGGATTTCCATCTTTACCCTCCAACTGTTGCCGTTTCTAATTTCTCTGTCCGGGACGGGCAGCCTTCGCAAACCATGTGCTGGTCAACCAGTTCGACAAGGTCGACTACCGACATCTTCCCTTCCATACCGGCGACCTTGATCGCGTCCTCAATGTTCACCATGCAGAAGGGACACGCAGTCACGATCACGTTCGCCCCAGCGTCCGCGGCCATACGCACACGAACAACGCCCATTCTCTGTTCTTCTTTTGGTTCGTAAAACAGCATGAGCCCGCCACCGCCGCAGCAGAAGGAGCGGTCGCGCGAGCGCTGCATTTCAACCCGTTTCAATCCCGGGATCGAATCGAGCACGTCGCGCGGGTCGTCGTAGACCTGATTGTGCCGGCCCAGATAACACGGGTCGTGGTAGGCGTAGACGCTGTCCTGATTTTCGACACGATTAAATCGGACATTGCCCGTTCTCACTTCTTGAGCAAGCACTTGACTGATGTGCTCGACCGGCGGCACATCCTTATAGTCGTGCTTCAGCGCGTTGAAGGCATGCGGGTCGGCGGTGACGATGCGCTGCACTCCCGCCGCTGTAATCGCTTCGGTGTTGTGATCGCGCAGAGCAGTGAACAACATCTCTTCGCCGAAGCGGCGTACTTCGTGACCGCTGTCCCGCTCCGTCGCGCCGAGAATGCCGAAATCTTTTCCAAGGCGGGTGAGAATGCGCGCCGTCGCTCGCCCAATCGACTGCATGCGGTCGTCGTAGGAGGTGATGCTGTCGACGAAATACAACGTGTCCGCGCCGGTCTTGCCGTCAAGTACTTTGACCGCGCCGTCCATTCCGAGGCCCGACTTCGCCCAATCGCCTCGCTTTTTCTCGATCTTGCCGTAAGGATTGCCCCGACTTTCCAGGGCCTTCAGCGGCTTCTGCAGAGACTGCGGAACGTTCCCGTCGTCAATCATTCCCCGGCGGAGGTCTACGATTTTGTCGATGTACTCGACCAGCAGCGGGCACTCTTCTTCACACGCGCCGCAGGTGGTGCACGACCAGATCTCGTCCTCGGAATAAATGTTGCCGATGAGTGGCTTGCCATTATTCGCCTTGCCCAGCACGGGATAATGCTGGAACACGTAGTCCCTGGCTTTGATGGTGAGAAATCGCGGCGCTAGTGGCCGTCCGACCGCGTTCGCTGGACAATTGTCGGCGCAACGGCCGCAATCGGCGCACGAATAAAAGTCGAGCACGTGCTTCCAGGTGAAGTCTTCGAAGGTCTTCACGCCGAACGATTTCACCTGATCGAGATGCTCGTCAGAAACTCCCCAGCGCACAGGCTTAAGAGTTCCCCGCTTCAGCTTGGAAAAATAAATGCTGAACAGTGACGTCTCCACGTGGAACTGAATTCCAAAGGGCCGGTAACACAGCAAGAAATAAAATGCGATCGCGTGAACGAGGTAGGCACCGACGTTGAGTTCCCGCAGCGTTACTAGCGGCATCGAGCCAATTGCAAGCCGCAACATCCATGGCAGAGAGAGTGCGGCCAGAGCTTCCGCCGGTTGGCCCTGCTGCAAATGTCCGGCTGAGCGACTGGCCGCGAACAGGCTGTCAGCAACCATCAGAAGTGCAATCAGTCCCAGGAGAAAAACCGCGTCAGCGGTGTGGCCCTTGCCATACTTGGCGGGCACCGCGTATCGAGCTGGCTTGAAAATCAGGCGCCGGCCAGCCGCCACGACCATACATAAGAAGACGACGGTGGCCGCATAGTCGGTGACCAGATCATAGATCTCCCCGGTTCTTCCCGACAGTCCGGGCATCACGAAATTCGGGGAAAGTCCGACGATCAGTACCGTGAAGGCGCGGAGAGCCAGAAGAATGAATCCCGCGAAGATAAGAATGTGAAGAGTTCCCGCGAACTTGTAGCGCGGATGCTTCCACTGTCCCAGCCAGAACTTGAAGACTCTTCCCAACCTGACGAATGGTTGATCGAAACGCGGATCGCTCTGAGCTCGAAGCAGTGGCACCAGTCGCTTCGCCACGATAAAAACAAAGCAGGCAATTCCGAGTAGTTGGAGGGCCAGAAATAGTTCCCGGCCGGGAACCAGCCAATTCACGACGTCTTGGGGTGAAATACCTACCACGGTCTGCACCCTGACTTTGTCAACAACCTTCGATTCGAAACTCTCTTTCGTTCCGTTCGTGTGAAGGTAGGAGGGCTTGAATGCCCTTCTTCTATGCGTAATCTCTTCTATGCGTAATCAATCGGATTCTTTTCGAACCAGTGTTCATCACGGGTCTGGCTGATTTTTTTCCAGGCGCCGGATGCGACAATCGCGGTGAACCGACGGTTCTCCCAGATCAGGCCAGCGCCAAATCCAATCGCTCCGCCAAGCAAACCAAGAGCTAGTGTGCTGCCCGAGGATCGCCGCTCTTTTCTCAAGCTGCCACCCAGCGCGCCCACTAATGCGCCAATCACTGCCGGCGCCAACGCATGCTGCGCTGTTTCGTTAAGAAATGAAACCGGCGCCTCCTCTTGGAGAAATTCGCCTTCCGCTTCGTGAGCTCCTTCGAGTGCAGAGTGCACGAGCTTCTGTCCGTAATCGACGCTGGACTTAGACCATTCCAGGAAATTCATAAATCGCCTCACGCTGCATGCGCAACTTTCTGTCGCGAACTATGCCGCTGGCAAACATTCCATCCGCGACTCGATAACTTCCAACAAAGCTTCAAAGGTCATGCCTCGATCGAGCATTCGGAGGAGCGCGTCCGCACTCAGTCCTACCGCCGCCCCGGCCTGTACCAGCCTCTCAATGGCTTCGTAGACAGAGAGTTCGTGGGACTCGTGCAGGCGGGTAACAAAAACGTCGAGGGCGGTAGAAAGTTGTACTACGGCTGGCACCTGGTCGACCTCGCTCCCAAAGTAGAACTGGGAGTCCAACCTGGTCAGCATTGCCCGTCACGACGCAATGTGACAGTCGTCACAAATTGCGTGCGTCGACGGTGAAAAATCCAGAATCGGGGTGTGCAGCACTGACAGGGCGTTTGCTGCGAACGTTCGGTAGCGTACAGTTTTCGCGGTATTCCATCTCTTCCCTGGCGGCGTATGGTCGAAAGTAGCGGTCCGTTGGATCATCAGCACTCCATGATGGATGCGATGCTCACCTGCTTCACTCGTTGGACCGATTACGGCGAAAGCCGGATCGATCGTGGGCTCTTCGTTCGCGGAAAGAGGCTATTTTGCTTCGAATTTTCTTGGTGGACGATAACGCGATGGCACGAGCCGCTATTAAAATGGCGCTGCAACAACACCTGGATTGGGTGGTTGTCGGCGAAGCTGCGAACGGTCGGCAGGCCGTAGAGACGTTTGGCGACCTCGCTCCTCAGGTCACGGTAATGGATTTCCTGATGCCTGAAATGAACGGTCTGGAGGCGGCTCGCTTGCTCACTGAGCGCGATCCCGATACTCGCATTCTCATGATCACCACCGATCCCTCGATCCAGCTTGAGGAAGAGGCCAAGAACGCAGGGATTCGAGGCGTTTGCGCCAAAGAAGAGATGCACTGTCTGACGCAGGCAATCGACGTCGTGATGCATGGTGGAACTTATTTCACCGACGGAGCGGCGGCCTAGCAAAGTCGGAAGGGTCGCGCGGAGCCAAAGCGCGCGCCGGTTCAGGATTTACTAAGATTTACGAAGGAAGTAATGAACTGTGGATGCAAGAGAACTTGCATCCACGTTTACCTCAAACGGTAAATGCTCGGGAACGAGGATGCTGCCGCGCCTAGGATTTCTTCTCGGGAACAACCGGTTTCAGCGACGTTTTTGCTGGGTCCGTCTCATCGCGCCGTGACCCGGCGCAACCGGACGTGCGTCAAGTGGGCACGCCCAGCTTTGGCAACAGCCACTGGGTCAGGACGACCCATCCCACTACAACTGCAATCAACCAAACCCATTGCGGCATGCCTGGACCCTTTCCTAGCTTCTGAAGCCTATTGTACTCAAAGCCTTTCGTTCGTTAGACGCGATCTCCGGCTTTCACGATTCCAAAGTCACGTGTGAGAGTGACTCAAGTTAGCCGGACCTGCTAGACGCTGCGGCCTGTCTGCGATTTCCGCGAAGACTGGATTGCCGGGTTTCTGTGATTTAATTGTCCCCATGGAACGCATTGGAACCAGTCCGCGGCCGGTCGTCGGAGCGATCATTGTGGTGAGCGGCCTCGCGGTGACATTCCTGCTGTGGCTGCTCTACGTGCATCACGCTTCCGGGGATTTCGCCGGGCGCTGGATGTTCTTGCCCGCGCTCAATGCCCTGCTGAACGGCCTATGCGCCATGACGCTCTGCGTGGGATTCTATTTCATCAAACACCACAACCAGCAAGCGCATCGCAACAGCATGTTGCTGGCTTTCGTGTTCTCGTCCCTGTTTCTGGTTAGCTACATCGTGAACCACGCGCTGCACGGGGACACGATCTTTCCCGGCCACGGTCCGGTACGCACCCTCTATCTTTCGATTCTGGCCAGCCACGTGATTCTTTCGATCGTGGCGCTGCCGATGGTGCTGACCACGTTCTTTTTTTCGCTAACCGGGCGCTTTGCCATGCATCGCCGCATCGCGCGCTTCACTTTTCCCATCTGGCTCTATGTGTCTATTACGGGTGTGGTGGTGTTCGCGTTCCTCAAAGCGTACGTTTGCTGAGGCCCCCTTTGAGTGCCGGTCACGTCTTTCTACAGCGGTGGCCTGGGATGTTTGGCCTCGTAGATCCCTAACTTGCTGCCACCGGGAAGCGTGAGGGTGGCGAGTTTTCCCCAGCGCTGTTCGCTCACCGCGGAGACCGGCACGTGCTTCGCTTTGAGTTCGCGCAGGGTTGCGGCGATGTCGTCGCACATCAGGAAAAGTTCGTGGCGGGCGGCCTGGTTGGCGATGTCATGTTCGGCACTTTCCTTATCCAAATCATGAAATGCGGCTTCGGCGGGCGGCAGGGCGAAGATCAGCCAGCCGTGACCGGCGTCCACGCAAGGGAACTTCAAAACGTCGCGGAAGAATGCACGGTCGGCTTCCGGATCGGTCGTGTAGAGGATGACATGGGCGCCGTTGATCATAGGCGGCCTCCCCTTCCAGGCAAGTCAGCCGCTCACTGCACACGGAACTTTTCAAGTCCGGGACGTACCGCGCAGCGCACCGGCAGAGTTTAACGTCTGCGTCGCTCCGGAAATGTCTTTTCATCCGTGGGGACTTGCGCAGGTTTCACAGGCGTTCAAAGAGATCAACAACCCCACCCTCTTCGCCAAGGACGCGAAAGAAGGATGGGGCACCCAATTTTTGAATCCGTGAAGACCCTTTTGATCCGTGGCTTACTTGCGCGTGTCCACTGTCTCGCCTTTCTCCACGAAGGCGACCAGCCATCCCATCACGCGCTTCCAACCTTCGCCGTGATTGATCGCCGCCTCGGGGGCGCCGGCGAAGCCCTCGTGCCGCAGCTTCACCAAAGTTCCCGTTCCCGCTTTGCGCGGTCCGCTGGGATGCAGGCCGTGGACCGGCTGCGGTTGCAGGTCCCAGTAAACCACGGTTCGCATCGCACCCATGTAGCTGGCCGTCCAGGTATGGACCAGGCGGCGCGGCGGATCGACTTCGAGATATTCGCCCTCCACATGGAATGGCGTGCCGTCTTCGCCGATACCCGCGCTGCGCCATTTACCACCGGGACGAACGTCTGCAGTAGTTTCGGAGAGGCGGTAGAGCCCTTTCGCGCCCCACCATTTCGCCGTTTGGCTGGGATCGCTGATGGCCTCAAAGACGCGTTCGGGCGGTGCGGCAATGAAAACTTCGGCAAGGACAGTGTCTTGATCGGGGGTGATAGTTGCGGTTGCCATATAGCTCTCCTGTTTAAAGCCTAGGTCGTTTCGTGTTCGTGCTCGTGGTAAGAATTGGCGGGCAAGAGGGCACGCCGCTTACTTAAATCTTGCGGCGCAGATCGAAGAATCTCTTCATCTCTTTACCGTGATCGATAAAAGTCCAGTCTTCGGTGTGGTGGTTTTCGTCGATCAAAGTGAGCACCATCCGCTGCATGTGCCCGTCGTCCGCTGTTTTGAGATTGGTTGCATCGAGAAAGTTGAAAGTGATGGTTTTGCCGTCGGGAGAAACACTGGCCTGCATTCGAGGCTGATTGCCGGCGCTACAGTACAGTAGTGAGTGAAAAGCAGTTGGTTCGGCCCATCGAGATTAAACATACTGATCATATCCTCGGGGCCCTGGCCCACGATTTCACTCATCACGGCGGACCCGCCGGAAACTACTTTAAACGTCACTTGCAAGGGGCGGCCGTCGGCGCTCTTCCCTTCCCAAGAACCCGGCATACTCTTGATGGCCGCGAACGCCTTCTGGGCGTCGGTTTGCGCCCCAGCGAAAGCGGCGGCGAGCGTGATAAGCAGCAGCGTCAGCGATAGCGCGCGAATTGGTTTGCTCATGGAGATTTCCTTTCTCGAATTCATTTTGGTTTGTGCGGAGCTTGCATTTCCCGGGCGTGCTCGGCTTCTACGAAAGATTTCAGGTTGGCCAGGCTGTGGCTCCAGAACGAGCGGTACTGCTCGATCCAGGAGTCGACGGCGCGGAGCGGTTCGGGATTGAGCTGGTAGATGCGATTGCGGCCTTCGCGGTGTTCGTGGACGAGGTGGGCGCGGCGCAGCAGCCGCAAATGTTTAGAAATCGCCGGCCGCGAGACCGGGAAGGCTTCGGCGATTTGTCCGGCAGGCTGCCGGCCCCGTCGGAGCAAGTCAAGAACCGCGCGGCGGGTGGGATCGGAGAGCGCCTGGAACGTGGCTTCCGGTGAATATGTAACCGAACGGTTCCGCATAATGCGTAACCGTACAGTTACACGATGAAGATGTCAAGCGAATTTTCTTACCGCGCCGTAGGCACAGCGGAGCGGGCGCGGCAGCCAGCCTGATAAAGATGATGTTCCGCAGTAAACAGTTAGGTTTTCTTGCCGTTCGAGACTAGATCGAGGAAGGCTTGGTGAACTCGCGTGTCGTCGGAGAGTTCGGGATGGAAAGTCGCCGCCATGGCTCTTCCCTGCCGGACGGCAACCGGGTCGGAGCCTTCAGTGGCGATGATCTCCACACCCTCGCCGACGTGCTCGATCTTGGGCGCACGGATGAAAACCATTTCCAGCGGCGAGTTGCCGAGCAGGCCTTCGCGGATGGAGCTGTCGATCTGGCGTCCGTAGGCATTGCGGCGAATGCGAATGTCGAGCGCACCGAGCCCGGCCTGCCTGGGGTTCTCCACTTCCGACGCGAGCAGAATGGCTCCCGCGCAGGTGCCGAAAGTAGGCTTGAGGCGTACGAACTCTTTCAGTTTTTCGAATCCGGCGTCGCCCAGGAGTTTCAGGAATGTCCCGGACTCGCCGCCGGGGATGACCAGGCCGTCGATGTCGTCGAGCTGCTCAGGCTTTTTGACGAGCACAACTTCCGCGCCCAGCTGTTCGAGGCGGCGGCGGTGGGCGTCGAAATCGCCCTGCAAGGCTAAGACTCCAATTTTCATGCTGCCGTGATTTTACCGGAACGGAGTCCGTATCAGGATTGCGCTGCAAAAGCATCAGAGAGGCAGAGCGCTGGGGAAGCGCGTCTGGAAATCCAGCAAACCGACCCAATCGGGGGTGACCGTGATGCGCACCATTGACGCGATCATCTTGCCCATTTGCGCGGCCCAGGCTTTGCCCTGCTCGGGTCCGAAATAGCGCTCGGCGGCCATGGCGTATTCCGGTACGACTCCCTGCACCGCCTCGAGGCGCGCCGTGCCGCGGATCAGCAGGACTTTATGAGGGAAAGTGTTGTCATCGATGGTCAGTGCAACTCTCGAGTTTTTGGCCAGCGCCTTGAGCTTGGGAGCCTTGGGCGGAGTGCCCATCACGACTTCAGTTCCGTTCCAGTGAAACCAGATGGGAATGACCCGCGGCGTGCCGTCAGTCGCGACGTACGCTAAGCGCGCTGGAATCTTTGATTCCAGAAGTTGGCGCGACGCGGGATGCTGCAGCAGGCTCAAATCCCCTTGTTTAACGGGCATGGTTTCATCCTTCCCACCACCGGTTCGAACGAACCACCGAGTCGGTGCGGAAGTATAACTCTAAACGGGATCAGAATCTCAGGATCGGTCCGAAGGTGATGCGGAGATGGGAAGACCTGCGCATGCGGGGAAAACGCCTCCAAGCTTAAGTGGAGATTGGATGCGGGAGGACTGCGCGCAGTTGGCGGTGGCGGCGGCGCTCGACTCGGAATTCCCGATCGCGTGCCATGCCCGGGAGACTCTCAGGAACATCTCGCAATCCTGAAATCAAAGTCCCCACCCTCTTTCGCACAACACGCGAAAGAAGGATGGGGCAACCTAAAACTTTTAGGATGTGGGCCTGCGGAGGGCGGCGCCTAGCACTTTGCCGGGTCCGGATTCCTGTACCAGGGCTACAATCCGAATGTTTTTCGGATCCGTTCCCGGCTTGAGTTTTAGCTGCACATCCTGGGCAAAGCTCTTTCCCTTCGGAAGCTTCCCTACCTTGGTAAGTTCCTGTACCACGGCGACGTGAATGAGGTGACGCCCGCCATTTTCTCCGCGCAACACTTGGGACTCGACGTGATCGAGAGCTACGGCTACGTAAACGTCGGCGTTGTGCTTTTCAAAGTTCGCATCGGTCTCAATGCGGGCGTGTAAGACGCCAGGATTTGCGGCGTCCACGGTGACTTCGCCAATGCGTACGGGAACCTTGGGAGTGGCCGCGGCTTGCTGAAGAGTCTCCTGAATCTGCTTGGGATCGCCGGCCTTTACTTCATGAGCTCCGTCGACAATGAGTTGAGGCGTGAAGACGGTCTTTTCGCCGAGGACACCTTCGTAGGAATTCTGGCGCTCGGTCAGCGAAGCAGAGGAGTTAGGATCCTTCCAGCCATCCTGATCCCAGTAAGTAACGTGCTCACTCAGGACGATCAACTGCGCGCCGGGAATGGGTTGGCCGGCGTCCAACTTCTTGAGCAGAACATCGACCGGAGGGCAGCTCGAGCAGCCTTCGGAAGTAAACAGTTCGATCAGGACAGGATTCGGTGCCTTGGCAGCGGCGGGGCTGTCGGCCTGCGCGTCGCTTCCTGCGGCGGTGGATGCCAGTTGCAAAAGCAGGAAACAGATCACTCCCCAGGCGACGGACCGGAATGAATCGCCTCGCAACATGCAGTTAAGTGTACCAGCACCCGTCGGTAGAATTTAGCGCGCTGGGATGCAAATCTTATTTCTGTCGTCAATCTTACATAATGTAAGCACGGGTCGACGGATAACATGGGTAAGGACGAAAGGTTAATTTGTGATCCCGTCTAAAAAGCGCGATTCTCTCGGCTGGAAACTGGCGCGAGTAAAGTTGATGAGAAGGATGAGAAAGTCTGTATCGATTGTTCTTTTGCTGCTGGCACTGCTGGCCGCTGCCGTGGGTTATTCGAAGCATCATGGCTCTCGCCAAGCGTCGCAGGGAACGCCCGGCGTATTCGATTACTATCTGCTGGCGCTGTCGTGGTCGCCGGAGTTTTGTTACTCGCACGCCGACAGGCCTGAGTGCCGCTCGGGACAGCATGGCTTCGTTGTGCACGGACTCTGGCCGCAATATTCAGACGGCTACCCGGAGAATTGTTCGACGGCGCCGGGCCTGTCGAATCCGGCGGAGATGGCGGACCTCATGCCAGATGCGGGGCTAGTGGACTCACGAATGGAATACTCACGGCACCTGCAGCGGCCTCGATGCTGAAAGCTACTTCCAACTCCTGCGTCGAGCGTTCGCGTCGGTCAAAGTGCCTGAGCGGTTTGCGGCTCCGCAAGAGAACTTTTCCATCTCTCCCCAAGAGGTCAAGAACGAATTCGTTCAGGCCAACCCGGGCCTAACGGCCAACGAGATGACCGTGAATTGCGGAAACAATTATCTGACGGCGGTTTCGCTGTGCCTGACCAAAGAGCTGAAACCGACGTCCTGCCAGAAGGTGCGGGACTGCAGGGCGAATGTGATCAGGGTGCCGACTATCCGGTAAACGAGGTTCGGGTTATCAGACCTACCTGCAAACATTTAATGCTTTACATCATAAAGTACTTGGTATTACTATAGGACTGAAACAATCTGGAGGGGCTTTGAACCAAATCTCCGCTTCGCCTTGGGCTCTGGTGCGCAACCGTTCCCGCTCAATGGGAATCAAGTTGGTGGTGGTCGCCTTCCTCGCACTGCTGATGGCAATTCCCGCAATCTTCGTTAGCAATATCGTCGAGGACCGAACCAATCGGGCTAAGGATGTCATGCAGGAGATCAGCAACCACGTCGGCGGGCAGCAGATATTTCTCGGTCCCGTCCTCACGATTCCCTATACGATCCCGCCGAGTTATAAGGGTGCCTCCGGAACAACAGGGGTGTACGTGGTTTTCCCAATCCAGGGAGACGCCTCGGTGAAGGTACGCACGGAGCAACGCCGGCGCTCGCTGTTCAAGGTGCCGGTCTTCCAGGCAGAGCTACAGTTCGATGCTGCGTTCAATCTGGCGGGCGTGCCTTCGTCCGCACCGACAGATGCCGCGCTTGATTGGTCTCGCGCCGGAATCGTTGTGGGGGTTAGCAATGCCCACGGTGCACTGGCAGACGGTACTCTTACGATGAACGGGAAGACGATGACTTTCGTTCCAGTTGAAAATGTTGCCGACACCAACGGCGAACGACGGCTGCTCCTCACTTATCTGGGCGTCAAGGCAGGCGACATAGCCCAACCAAATGCCGCGTTTCGCGTGAACGCTTCGTTGCGTTTTTCTGGAGCCCAGCGACTTGCCGTACTGGCTTATGGCAAGACGTCGCATCTTACGGTCGAGGGGGATTGGCCGAGCCCCGGTTTCGATGGCGCGTTTCTTCCGGTCAATCATACGGTTTCCGCCAAGGGCTTTCGCGGGGAGTGGCTTGTCCCTTTCATCGCGCGTGGAGTTCGCGCGGAGGGAACCAGTCTTGCGGTGAGCAACCTGGACAGCACCGCTCTCGGAGTTTCCCTTATCGAAGTAGCAGATCCCTACCAGTCGGTCAACCGATCGCTTAAATATGAACTGTTGTTCGTGGGATTGGTGTTTCTTTCTTGTTTCATGTTCGAAGTGACAGCGCGCAAGCGGGTGCATCCTGCGCAATATGTTCTGGTTGGGCTTGCCCAGCTGATTTTCTATCTGCTTCTGTTATCGCTGGCGGAGCGCATTGGATTTGACTGGGGTTTCCTGTTGGCCGGTGCCGCTACCGTGCTGCTGCTTTCCGCGAACGCGAATTGGATTTTCGATAGTCGAGCGCAGGGGGCTCGCGCTTTCTTAGTGTTTAGTCTGCTCTATATTTTTATCTATTTGCTGTTGCGCCTCGAAGACAATGCGCTCTTGGTGGGCGCCGTGGCTAGCTTCCTCGCGGTTGCAGCGGTGATGTATTTCACCCGCAACATAGACTGGTATAGCTCGATTACATCCGAGAGCGAGCAAGCGCCCACTGTCTCGGAGAAGCCGACAGGGTAGAGAGCGAGGAGAAACGATGTCCGTCTCTTAAATTACCAGCCCCTGGTTTGCAGCATGTGCGCTTCGTCCAGCCCGGCTATGGCCAGGCCTTTCATCGCTCCCTGCAGGTCTTCGCTGACTTCAAGTAATACTTTAGGGTCTTGAAAGTGCGTGGCGGCCTTCACGATTGCTCTGGCGCGCTTCTCCGCTTCGATTGGATCGGCGAAGGTGGTGGAATCTTTCATGAAGATGCCGCTGCCTACGAATACGGCTTCGGCGCCGAGTTGCATCACCAGCGACGCGTCGGCGGGGGTGGCAATTCCTCCGGCAGAGAAATTTGGTACGGGGAGCTTTCCTGCTTTCGCCACGATGCGAATCAGTTCGTAGGGCGCGCCGTGTTCTTTCGCCTTGGCGTAGAGCTCTTCTTCGCCGAGCACGGTGAGGATTTTCATCTCCTGCACGATTTGGCGAATGTGCTTCACCGCATGCACGACGTCACCGGTACCGGCTTCGCCCTTGGTGCGGATCATGGCTGCGCCCTCCGCGATGCGGCGCAGGGCTTCGCCCAGATTACGCGCGCCGCAGACGAATGGAACTTTGAAGGCGTGCTTGTCGACATGATGCGCCTCGTCGGCGGGAGTCAGGACCTCGGATTCGTCGATGTAATCCACACCCAACTCTTGAAGTATTTGGGCTTCCGCAAAATGTCCGATGCGGCACTTGGCCATGACCGGGATATCAACGGCCTCCATGATCGCACGAATAATTTTTGGCGAAGCCATACGGGCCACACCGCCCTCGGCGCGAATCTGCGCGGGCACGCGCTCCAGCGCCATCACGGCGACGGCGCCGGCTCGTTCGGCGATGGTGGCCTGCTCAGGGGTGGTGACGTCCATGATGACGCCGCCTTTGAGCATCTCGGCGAGGCCGGTCTTGAGACGGAGACTGGTGTTGGTGCCATTGTGTTGGGACATGATTTGAACCCGTGGATACCTTTTCGCAATCGCGAAGAATGGGCTGTCAGCTCTCAGCCATCAGCTAAACCCTTGAGTTGATAATTCGGGGATGGGTTTCGCCGCTCATTCATTCTACAGCGCGGAGGCGCACTTGCGGAACCCCGCCGCGCTTGGATGGATCAGCGTGGACGCGTGGTCATGCCGCATTGTTTCCAGAGCTTCTCCCAGTGCCAGATGCCGTAGGCGGCGGGTACGGGCAGGCGGTATCCAAGTTGGCGGGCGAGCATGATGATCTGGCCGCGGTGATGCGCCTCATGCGCAAACATGTAGCCGAACATGGTGGCTCCGGCAGGCCACACCTGCGTCCACGCTCCGCGCGAGAATTTGGTTACGCGGCGATTGGGAGAGGTCGACAAGGCATCGGTGAGCATGCGGAGGCACTGTGCGCCGCTTTTCTTATGCGCGGCTGCGGCTTGCTTGAGGGTGCAGCGGTCGGGATTGAGCGGGGCTGGACACTTCAGGTGCGGCGCCGAATGCTTGAGCCACACCAGCCGGCAGTTATGCAAGTGGGCAAAGATGGCGGCGATGGTGCGGACATTACGCGGTTGGCCGGGCGGGAGCGCGCGCCAGGCGCGGCGATCGAGATGCGCGAGCAGAAGCTGGTTCATTGCGTCGTTGACGGCGTAGATTTCCAGCAAAACTTCGCGAGGATCGGATGAGGGCTTCTGACGTGGCGGCATGATGTCCCCGGGGAATTATCGGCGAAGAAAAGCTAAAGTCAAAATCGTTCTTCTATGAGGAAACGCTAAACGGGCAACGTCAACTTCCCCACCCTCTTTCGCACAAAACGCGAAAGAAGGCCGGGGCACCCACGCCTTGGTTTTCTGAAAGCTGATTGCTGAGAGCTGACAGCTGATAGCTATCTTTCCACGAATTTGGCGAACATTTTCTCGGGGTCGATGGCGATGAATGTTGCCTTGCTGCGCGCCAGGACCTCTTTCTTTTCATTCAGTATTTCGGCAGCATTGATATGGACACGGCCGCTCACGCTGACTTCCCTGCCTTCCACATGCAGTGGTTTGTGCAGCGGCACTGGCTTGAGATATTCAACAGTCATTTCTTTGGTCAGGGCGACGACGTGGTGGAGTTTGTTCACCTTGCCCATGGCATCGTCGAGAATGCTGGCGATGATTCCGCCGTGGCAATGGCCCGGCGGCCCGGTGTAACGCTTGCTCAGGCGGAATTTGCAGACGAAGGTCTGGCGTTCTTCATCGAGCTGAAACTTGAGACGCATGCCGTCGGGATTATTCATTCCGCAGACGAAGCAGTTGTTTTTCTGCATTTGGACGTAGCGTGTGTCGTGGCCGTGAGCTTGCGGCTTGCGGGGCATGGGGTGATTTTAACCTGCTGCCTTCTGGAAAAGCTTTCTACCGCTGAGTTCGCCCGAGAAATGCCGCTGGGATCGCGGGGAAAAGCTTGGACTTCTTTCTGAGGTGAGAATCCTGTATACATATCGGTTTCGGTTTGCTGCGTTGCCTGGGAGCGCACATCACCGGGGAAATATTTTGGGCTCGCTTCAGGTTGCACAGGTCCTTCGCCGGGCAAACTGCGCCCGCCTCAGGATGACACATCAATTCAGATTGGAGCACTTCATGAAATCGTTCGCCATTTTCGTTCTTCTCCTGGCCGCCTTCGGGCCTTCGACTTTGCGTGCCCAGACTCCACAGGACAAAGACGCCGACAAGAAAAATCAGCCCGCGGCGAAGACTCCGAAGAAAGATCGGAAGAAGCCGGAGCAGAAAGAGGAGCCCAAGAAAGAGGAGAAGAAAGGCGGGATGACCGCCGATACATTCTCCGGGCTGAAGTTTCGCCTGATTGGGCCGGCAGTGGCTTCGGGACGCGTGATGTCGATTGCAGTGACTCCAAGAAACAAAAACGAGTATTACGTGGGAGTCGCATCGAGCGGAGTTTGGAAGACGATTAACAACGGCACGACCTGGACGCCGTTATTCGACGGCGAAGGGTCGTATTCGATCGGCTGGGTCACGCTCGATCCGAACGATTCTTCTGTGGTGTGGGTGGGATCGGGCGAGAGCAATTCGCAGCGCAGCGTCAGCTATGGCGACGGAATTTATCGATCGGAAGATGGTGGCAAGAGCTGGCAGAATCTCGGGCTGAAGAAGTCGGAGCACATTGGTCGCGTGGTCGTCGACCCGCGGGACTCGAAAGTCGTATATGTCGCAGCGGAGGGGCCGCTGTGGGGACCCGGCGGGGATCGCGGCCTCTACAAGAGCGTGGACGGCGGAAAAAGCTGGAAGGCCGTGCTGACCATCAGCGAGAACACGGGAGTGGTGGATGTGGCACTGGATCCGGCGAATCCCGACATTCTGTACGCGGCGGCATACCAGCGGCGTCGGCACGTCTACACGCTTATCGACGGTGGGCCGGAGAGCGCGATCTATAAATCGACCGACGCGGGCGCGACGTGGAAAAAATTGACCTCAGGACTGCCCAGCGTCGACATGGGGCGAATCGGACTGGCGGTTTCCGCGGCGGATCCGAATGTAGTCTATGCGACGATCGAGGCGGGCGACGGTAAAGGCGGAATTTTTTGCTCCAACGACAAAGGCGCAACCTGGGAGCGGCGCAACGAATTCGATCAGGGCGCAATGTATTACGCGCGGGTAGTGACTGACCCGAAGAATGTGGATCGAATCTTCGTGATGAATGTCACGCTGCGCGAGTCGCTGGATGGCGGCAAGACTCTGCACAATGTTGGCGAAACCAATCATCACGGCGATAACCACGCACTGTGGATCGATCCCGACGATACCAAACACTGGCTGCTCGGCTCGGATGGCGGAATGTATGAGACCTACGACGATTCCAAGAGTTGGCAGTTCAAGGCGAATCTGCCGACGGTGCAGTTTTATGACGTCGCAGTAGACAACGCGACGCCGTTCTACAACGTGTGCGGTGGAACTCAGGACAATTTTTCCTGGTGTGGTCCCGCGCGGACCCGCGATGTGAACGGAATCATGAATTCGGATTGGTACGTGACGACCGGGGGCGATGGCTTTCGCTCGCAGGTCGATCCGGTCGACGCAAATACGGTTTATGCCGAGTCGCAATATGGCGTGCTGGTACGGTACGACAAAGCGACCGGTCAGGAACTCGTGTTGCAGCCACTGGAGGGCAAGGGCGAGCCACCGCTGCGGTGGAACTGGGATTCGCCGATTATCGTGAGCCCGCACGCGCACACGCGGCTTTATTTTGCGGCGAATAAATTATTTCGCAGCGATGACCGGGGCGACACTTGGAAGGCCATTAGCGGCGACCTGAGTCGTCAAATGGATCGCAACAAACTGCCGGTAATGGGCAAAGTGTGGGGACCGGACGCGGTAGCGAAAAATCAGTCGACCTCGTTTTACGGAAACATCGTGGCCTTGGCCGAGTCTCCGAAAAAGGAGGGGCAGATTTATGCCGGCACCGACGACGGCCTGATTCAGGTGACGACCGACGGCGGCGCCAGTTGGACGAAGTATGAAAAGTTTGCCGGCGTTCCGGAGATGACTTATGTGAGCCGCCTGGCAGCCTCCAATCATGACGCGAACACGGTTTACGCGGCATTTGACAATCACAAAAGCGAAGACTTCAAACCGTACTTGCTCAAGTCGACCGACGCGGGAAAAACCTGGACATCGATTGCCAGCGATTTGCCCGAGAACGGGCCCGTGCTGGCAATTGCCGAAGATACGGTGAATCCGAATCTGCTGTTTGCGGGCACAGAATATGGCGCATTCTTTTCGATTGACGCTGGGCAGCATTGGGTGCGGCTGAAAGGCGGCCTGCCGACGACCGCAGTGCGCGACATGGTGATTCAGGCGCGTGAGGGCGATCTGGTGATTGCCACGTTCGGGCGCGGATTTTATGTCCTGGACGACATCACGCCCCTGCGCCAGATGAAACCGGAATCGACCGAGCAGGCTGCGGCCGTATATCCGGTGAAGGATGCGTTGCTGTATGTGGAGCGGCATCCGCTGGGCGAACCGAAAAAAGGATTCCAGGGAGATGCGTTCTACACTGCTGAGAATCCGCCTTACGGCGCGGTCTTCACCGCTTACATGAAGGAGAAGATTAAGACAAAGAAGGAGAAGCGGCAGGAGGCAGAGAAGGATGCGGCCAAGAAAAATCAGACGCTGCCCTATGCGACCAATGACGAACTCCGCGCTGAGGCGGAAGAGGCTAAGCCAGAAATTTATTTTGTAGTGTACGACGAGAGTGGGGCGGCGATCCGGCGTGTGGATGGAAGCATGGAGGCCGGGTTCCAGCGCGTGGCATGGGATTTGCGCTATCCCGCGGCGCAGCTCGTGAAACCTTCCGAGAACGGCGACGAGGATTTCCCGGACGTGGCCGATCAGGGCCCGCTGGTGCTGCCGGGAAATTATTCGGTACGGATGTTTGAGAAAGTCGGCGGCGCGGTGACGGAATTGGCCGGGCCGCAGTCTTTCAAAGTTGTGAGCGAAAGCGCGGCGGGGATGAATGCTGCCGACCACACGGCGCAGGAAGAATTCCTACGTAAAGTCACGCGTCTGTACCGGGCAGTATCGGGAGCGCAGCATATTTCCGATGACCTGCAGTCGCGGTTGAAGTCGATTCGCGAAGCGCTGCAGCAGACCCCCGCTGCCGAAAAGCAACTCGGCCCCGTGGCCGATGGGATCGAGCAACGAAATCGTGAGATTCGGCGAGTTCTTCGCGGCGATGTGGAAATTGCAAAGCGCAGCGAGAATATTCCTTCGTCGATCAGCGAGCGTGTGAAGTCGGTGATGGAGGGCGAACGGTTCTCACTGGCGAAGCCGACGCAGTCGCATATGGATTCTTACAACATCGCGGCGGCGGAGTTCGCGGAGCAACTGGCGAAGCTGCGCACGCTGGTCGAAGTCGATCTCAACAACCTCGAGAAGGACATGGAGGCGGCCGGAGCGCCGTGGACTCCGGGGCGAGTTCCGGAGTGGTCGGATAAATAGCAAAGCTTGGCCACGGATTAAGACGGATTTTCACGGATACGGAAAACTAGAGAGCGGGAATGTTGCCAGGATACGGTCTCGCATTCGTAGGTTGATGAAAAATTCAACAGTGAACCGCAGGAGCTAAAGCTCGATTATTTTCTTGGATTCTGGCGGGACGGCTGAAGCGTGCCCTTCACCTGATTGTTCGTCATTGGCTTTTTATTTTGATTTTGTAATCCGTGGGTATCCGTGTTGATCCGTGGCAAATTTTTCTCGGGCAGCCACTGATATTTCCACGTGCGGCTGTGGTACACTCGCCGCCGACTAATGCTGCGCTGTGGGGCGAGGCATTGGCCGTGGGGAAATCCTTCTTGCCCGGAGGTACTGGGGAATGGGCCTCGCGTTACTGCTCTTGATCTGGCTGATCACGTTGGCCAGCACTTATTTCTTCGTCGCCAAGACCTGGTGGCTGCCCGTGGGGGCTTCCGCGGCCGCGGGCTGGATTGACCATCAATTCGCTCTCACCTTCGTGATCATGGGCATTGTGTTTCTGGCAGCGCAACTTGGGCTGGGATACATCGTGTGGAGATATCGGGAAACTCCATCTTCTCCTCCCGTTTCCTATTCTCATGGGAACACGACACTCGAAATCGTATGGACCGTGCTCACGGCGATTTTGTTCATCGGACTAAATCTGATGGGCAGCAGCGTGTGGGCGAGCCAGCGCTGGGATGCGGCCGAAGCGGGCGCGGTGCAAGTGGAAGTGACGGGAATGCAGTTTGCCTGGTACTTCCGCTATCCGGGGCCGGACGGAAAATACGGCGCGACCAGCGAGAAGTTGATGGATCCATCGGCGGGCGGTGAAGCCGCCGTCGGATTGAACACCTCCGATGCTGCCGCGAAAGACGATGTTGTCACCGGAACAATGTACCTGCCGGTCAACCGCGAAGTCGATCTCAGCCTGCGCGCGGTGGACGTGATTCACAGCTTCTTTGTGCCGCAGTTCCGCTTCAAGCAGGATGCGGTTCCCGGTCTAAACATTCACATGCACTTCAAGCCCACGGCGATCGGTGAATATGAAATTGCCTGCGCCGAACTTTGCGGGCTCGGACATTACAAGATGCACGGCATGGTCCACGTGGTCAGCCAGGAGGATTACGACAAGTGGCTGGCCGCACGGGAGGCGGAGAAACAATAAAATGGCGACCCCGGCTTCGGTTCATTCGCACGCTCCTCAGGGTTTCATCCGGAAATACATTTTCAGCCTCGACCACAAGGTCATCGGTATTCAATATTTTTTCCTGGCGCTCACGGCAGTGTTTGTCGGAATGTTCCTGTCGCTGCTGATGCGCATTCACCTGATCTGGCCGGCGGCCAGCATCCCGTTCATCGGAACCATCCAACCGGAAACCTATCTCAGTCTGCTTACCATGCACGGCACCATCATGGTGTTTTTCGTGCTGACGACGGCGCCCCAGGGCGGGTTCGGAAATTATTTCCTGCCCATTCAGATTGGCGCGCCCGATATGGCTTTCCCCGTCCTGAACATGCTTTCTTTCTGGACGACATTTGTGGGATTTGTCGTAATTATCTGCGCCTTCTTCGTGACCGGCGGAGCGCCGCTGCACGGGTGGACGGGATACGCTCCGCTAAGCGCGCTGCAATCTGCGGGCCCCGGCGAACAACTGGGCGCCGATTTGTGGATCACCAGCATCGCAATCTTCTGCATCGCGTCGTTGATGGGCGCGCTGAACTTCATTACCACCACCCTCGATTTGCGCGCCAAGGGCATGACGCTTATGCGGATGCCGTTGACCGTATGGTCGTGGTTCATCACCGCCATTCTTGGACTGCTCGCGTTTGGCGTGCTGCTGTCGGCGGGAATTCTGCTGCTGATGGACCGCAATCTGGGCACCAGCTTTTACGTTCCGCTGGTGGTGGTGAACGGAGTGGTGATGGGCCACAAAGGCGGATCGCCGCTGTTGTGGCAACACCTGTTCTGGTTCTTCGGACATCCCGAGGTCTACATCGCGATTCTGCCGGGCATGGGCGTGGCCTCGCAGGTGCTGTCGACGTTTTCGCGCAAGCCGATTTTCGGATATCGCGCCATGGTCTACGCCATGCTGTCGATTGGCTTTCTCGGATTCATGGTATGGGGCCATCACATGTTCATGAGCGGGATGAGCCCCTACTCGGCGTTTGCGTTTTCGATTCTGACCATGTGCATCGGCGTGCCCTCGGCCATCAAGACGTTTAACTGGCTGGGAACGATGTACAAAGGCCACATACGTTTCCATACGCCAATGTTGTATGCTATCGGCTTCGTATCGCTGTTTGTGTCCGGCGGATTGAGCGGGCCGTTCCTGGCGCAGCCGGTGCTCGACATCGTATTGCACGACACCTATTTCGTGGTCGGGCACTTCCACCTGATCATGGGCGTCGCTGCCATCTTCGGAATCTTCGCGGCAACTTCCTATTGGTTTCCCAAGATGTTCGGCCGCATGATGAACGAGTCGATGGGCAAGCTGCACTTCTTTATCACGCTCGCAGGAACGTATGCCATCTTTATGCCAATGCATTATCTGGGGATGGCGGGGCAGACACGGCGCTACTCGCAGTTCACCGAAGTTGCCTACCAGACCAAGCTGCTTCCCCTGCAGACGTTCATGACCTACGCGGCATTCATAACGATTGCGGCGCAGTTTATTTTCGTGATCAACCTGTTCTGGAGCATGTTCAAGGGACCGAAGGCCAGTGACAATCCCTGGGAAGCAACCACACTGGAGTGGACGACGGCGACTCCGCCTCCACACGATAATTTTGGCGGTGTAACTCCTGTGGTCCATCATGGCCCGTATGAATACGGCGTACCTGGTGCAGCCAAGGATTACGTGATGCAGACCGATCCACCCATAAGCGCGACACATTAAGACGTTGTGGGTAGTTGCGAGCACGGCAAAAGCTTGAACTGCTGAGTACGCTGAGTAAGAACGACGCGGAGAACGCTGAAGATCGGCAACGGGTGCGGCCGGTACAGAATCAGATTCAGGTATGGCGACTTATACTCCATCATCTCCGATCGATCACGTAGGCCATGGCCACAAACCGCCGGTGCCTCCCGCAGGCGGGGGCGATGACGGGCGCGGCGGTGGTGACGCTCCAAATTATGGAGCCAGGCTCAGGCGGGCGCGACTGGGACTGGTTTGCGCTATTGCCACCGTGTGCATGGTCTTCGTTTCGCTGACCAGCGCGTATCTCGTGCGCCAAGGCCTGCCCACGTTTGACGGCGCGTCGAACACCTACGTGCGCGATTGGGGCCGCGTTGATTTGCCGTGGCTGCTGTTGGCAATCAATACAGCTGTGCTGCTGATCAGCAGCGTCAGCATGGAGTTGGCCCGGCGCCAGGCCGCGCTGCAGGCGGCGTTGGCTCCGGTGAGGTCGATTCCCGGCATCTCGTTGGGGAACGAGAGATCGTTTCCGTGGCTGGGTATCACCGTTCTGCTCGGCTTTGGATTTCTTGCTGGGCAATGGCTGGCCTGGGGCGAGTTGCACGCTCGCGGATTTTTCGTGAATACGAATCCCAACAGCTCATTTGTATTTCTGCTGACGATTGCGCACGCGGTACATCTTTGCGGCGGCATGATTGCCTTGCTGTGGGCGGCGAGCGCTTCCCTGCTGCATCGCCCGGTCGAGGCGCGGCGAATCGCGGTCGACATTACGGCCTGGTACTGGCACTTCATGGGATTGTTGTGGATTTACGTGTTTGCGCTGTTGGCATTTGCACGATAAAGACAGAAGCATGAACCACGAAGAGCACGAAGGATATCAAAGGACTTCCTTCGTAGAATTTTGTGTCCTACGTGGTTAGCGATTGGTTGCCACAGGATCGTCGAAAGGGGAACATCAGGAATGGCTAACGCCACGCTGGAGCATGGTGCCCTGGAACACGGGATGCCAGGAGCTTATGAGGCGCCGCTGTTTGGAGCGTATTCGAAGAAAGTCGGCATGTGGCTGTTTCTGGCCTCGGACTCGCTGACCTTCGGGGCGCTGCTGTTTGCCTTCAGCTACAACCGCATCTACACCACGCCCTGGCCCACGCCCTTTCATGCGGCGAGCATTGCCAATGCCACCATCATGACGGCGTGCCTGCTGTCGAGTTCGTTGACCATGGTGATGGCAGTATTTGCCGCGCAGCGCGGCGATCGCCCCTGGACGCGCATTTGGCTTCTGGCCACTATGATCTTCGGCACGGCATTCATCGTGCTGCATGGCATGGAGTGGAGCAAGCTTATCGGCGAGGGTTTGACCATACCGGGCTTTCCGAAACCAGCCAGCGTGGCCACTGGGGAGTTGGCAGACGTTTCGAAAAATGTTCCGCAGTTCCCTGCCACGTTTTTCGGCCTGACCGCGATGCACATGCTGCACGTCACCATTGGCGTGATTTATCTGGGCGTGGTCGCGTTTCGCAAGTGGTTCCTGCCCATACTGGCGGCGTGCTGGATTGCGGGATATTTTCTGATTCCCTCCGACAACGTCTTTCACTACGGAATTCACGCGCTGGGCCTGGGATTGCTGATTGCCGCGGTGATCCTATTCCTCAAGCCGAAAGATTACGACGCGCACGATGTGGAAGTCTCGGGCCTGTACTGGCACTTTGTGGATCTGGTATGGATGTTCATTTTCCCGTTGGTGTATTTGATGTCGACCAAAATCAACTAGAAATCAATCGTTTGTATCAGAGCGAGGACCTTTACCATGCACGATGTCGCGAAGCACGACGATAGCAAAGGCCAGTATTTCTGGGTGTGGGGGGCGTTGCTGGTACTCACGGCGATCGAGGTCGTGCTCGGCTACAGGCAGATCTTTGAGCCGGTGCGGATGCTCGAAGTGTTGCTGGTTCTGTCGGTCATCAAGTCGGCGCTGATTATTGGCTATTTCATGCACCTCAAGTTTGAGACCGCGTTGATGCGCTGGATGCTGATCTGCGCGGTCGTGGGATGCTTCATCATCATGTATTTCTTTTTCTTCCCCGACGCGGGGCGAATTCTGAGGCTCGGAGTGCACTGATCGCGTAGTGACACGACGGTGATGACACGACGAATGAAGGTAGCTACGAAATTTCGTCTAGCTTTTCTCCTGGTACTGGTCGCGCTCTGGACTGCGCCCGCACTGGCCCAGGGATGCGCCATGTGTTACGCCAACGCCAAAGCCACGCCCAAAGAAGCGCAGCGCGCGCTGAATCGCGCTATCTTTGTAATGCTGGCCCCGCCTCTCGGCATCATGGTGTTTGGATTCGCTTTCGCCCTCCGCTACGGGAAGCGTCGCGACCGGGAAAACGACCACGCCTCCGACTAGAAAATAATTTCCAAGCTTCATCCGAACCTGCGCCTGGAAACCAGCCTGCTTAGTGATTCTGGCTGTAGACCCGTTGGCGCAGTTGCAAGGCCGTATTGTTTTTAGGATCGATTCGCAACGCTGCGTCAAGTCTTGCCGCCGCGGCTTCGTAGTCCCCCAAATCCAACAAAATCTCACCAGAATTGATCAAGCAGGAGAGCGCCATGTCCTGGCTGCTGGCCAAGGTTCCTGCGAGTTGATACTGCTGTAAGGCGTCCCGAAGTTGATTGCGGCTAAACAAAATTTCCGCCAGGTTGTAATGGCAAGTTGCGTAGTTCGGAAGTAAAACGCACGCCGCCGCGTAGTGTTGATACGCCTCATTCACGCGCCCCACGGAGGCCAGTTCGTCGGCAAGAAACTCTTCGATCCCGGGGTCGGGTTGCCCTGCCAAAGACTCAGCCCTCGTCAACAGGGCTACGCCATTCTGCCAGTATTGAAGATATCGGGTGGTCGCTGTCGCGAGGGCAACGATCACGCATGCCGATGCGATCGCGGGCACGAGTCGCGGAAGGCGCGTCGCAGAAATAATATCGCTCAAGCCCCAAACGATAAGAATGAAAAGGCCGATGCAGGGAACGTAAGCATAGCGGTCGGCCGTGGCTTGCCGGCCGACCTGAACAATTCCGATTACAGGAACCAGCGTTGCAACGTAGAAAAACCAGCCCATCACAAAATAACGGTAGCGGCGAAAATACAACGCCGCTGCCGTGATAGTCATCAGGATGAAAGCAGCTGCGGCCACGTCCGCCCACGGCAACGCCTGCTGAGGATAGGGGTAAAACACAGACAGATTGGCGGGCAGGACAGTTTTCTGAATATAAGCCGCATAGGAGATGACCGCGTTGCCTAGGCGCGTGGAAAGCGGCAATGCGTCGGCATCGGCCACCGCCCCGCCAGCACGTTGCGCAGCCATAGTTACGGCCGAGCTCGCGACGCTCATTAAGGCCAGTGGCAGTTTCTCCACCGACAGGCGAAGCCACTTACTTCGAAACGGAAGCTCTTGATAGCGCTGCAACGGCCAATAGTCGAGCAGGAGCAAAACAATGGGAAGACTCACCGCCATGGGCTTGGACAGTAGAGCTAGCGCAAAAGCGGCGACCACCGCCAAATATCTTTGCCAGTCAGGCCGCCGAGCATACCAGCCGTAGAGGGCAATCGTGATGAGACAAAAAAAAGTGCACAGTAGGCTTTTCCTTTGCGCCACCCAAGCCACAGTTTCCACGTTCAGGGGATGGACCGCGAACAATGCCGCGACCATAAAACTCCGCCAGGGTGCACCCGTCGCCTGCAGCAACAGCCAGAACAACAGCAAGACATTCGCCGCATGAAGAGCGACGTTGACCAGGTGATGCGATCCCGGCTGAAGTCCGAACAGTTGACAATCGGTCATGTGAGACAGCCAGGTGACCGGATGCCAGTTGGCCTCATAGAAAGCGGTAAAGGCCCAAACCGCATTCTTCGAAGTCAGCCCGGAATTGACATGAGCGTTCCTGGTGACATACGGGGCGTCGTCGAGCGCGAGAAAGTTATGATGCCGGACTGGACCGTACAAGAGGAACGTCGCCAGCAGCAGGCAAACAACCAGCAGCGCGGGTTTCCGCTCCAACCATTTTCCTTCAGAAGGGGCCGTCACACTTTTCCTCGCGGCTAACACTCTGCATTTGAAACGGAAGTCTAACTTGGATTCTTTCTCATCCCAACCTGAAAAACAGCCGCTTGCAGATCTTGAGCCCTGCGATACTCTGCGGCATGATTGCCTCTGGCCGCGTTGATCTTTGAGCTTCCAACCAGTAATAATAGAAAGATTCGGTAGGCCTCGCCAAAGTCTCCGTGCGCTTGCGCTCGAAGCGAGCCCGGCCTGCCGGGGCCCTTTATCCGATGTCTCCTCCATCCACGCATCCTGAATTGACCCAGATAGACAGCATTGTCGTACGCGGCGCGCGCGTTCATAACCTCAAGAATATTGATTTCCAGGTCCCGCACAACATGTTGACGGTCGTGACCGGTGTCTCGGGCTCGGGCAAATCCTCGCTGGCATTTGACACGATATACGCCGAGGGGCAGCGCCGCTACGTGGAGTCGCTCTCGGCCTACGCGCGCCAGTTCTTGGAACGGATCGAAAAGCCGGATGCGGACACTATCGACGGGATCGCGCCGGCTGTTGCGATCCGGCAGAAGAATACAACGCGAAATCCGCGATCGACCGTGGCCACGGCGACTGAAATATACGACTATCTGCGACTGCTTTTTGCGCGCGTAGGCAGAACGTATTGCGCGAACTGCGGGCGCGAGGTGAAGAAGGATACGGTCGACGAAGTCGCGGACACGATTCTGGCACTCGATCCGGAGACGCGCCTGCAGGTCCTCTTTCCACTGCAGCGGCCGGGTACGAGCGCGCAGGAGACTGCCGAAGGGAGAACGAAAAGAGCCGCATCAAAGACTGCGCCCTCTCGCCAAAAGCGCGAGAAGGGTGAGGCACTCGCGGAGTTGAGCGAGGCGCTGAAGAGCCGGCTGTTTGATCTGCGCAAGGCCGGATTTAACCGGCTCTATCAGCGTGGCGAGATTTACGAATTCTCCACGCCCGAGTCGCTGCTCGATATTGATTTTGCCGAGCCTGTTTTTGTGTTGGTCGACCGGCTCGTAGTATCGGCCGAGTCTCGGACACGCCTGGTCGACGCGATCGAGACTGCTTACCGCGAATCGGGCGAGGTTATCTTTGAGATTCCGACAGAAGGAAGCGAGGGCGGCCACTCCACACGAACGCTTCGCTTTGCGCAGCGCTTTGAATGCAAGGAATGCGGCCTGCGCTATGAAGAGCCGGAGCCGCGGCTTTTTTCTTTTAACAATCCTTATGGCGCGTGCCCACGCTGCCAGGGCTTCGGCAACACCATCGACTTCGATCTCGACCTGGTCATTCCCGACAAGATCAAGACTCTAGCCGAAGGCGCGATCGAGCCGTGGACCAAACCCAAATACCGTCCGCTATTCACCGATCTGAAGCGCTACGCCAAGCAGGCTGGCATTCCGCTCGATGTGCCTTGGGCCGATCTCGAAGATGAACACAAGAGTCTCGTGCTCAAGGGCGAAGGCAAGTTCCTGGGTGTTCGCGGATTTTTCGCGCACCTGGAGCGCAAGAAATACAAGCTCCATGTGCGCGTCTTTCTCAGCCGCTATCGCGGCTATTCGCTGTGCCCCGACTGCAGCGGATCGCGCCTGCGGCTGGAAGCGCGGCAAGTCAAGATTAATGGGAGAAATATTTGCGAGATTTGCGGCCTCACCGTCGAAGATGCCCTGCGCTTTTTTGAGCAGGTCGAACTGACTCCGCAGCAAGCCGAGATCGCGGATCGACTCCTGCAGGAAATTCGCGAGCGCCTGCGCTTTTTGAACGACGTTGGGTTGGAGTATCTGACGCTCGACCGGCTTTCTTCGACCCTGTCGGGCGGTGAGGCGCAGCGAATTCAGCTGGCGACGTCGCTAGGCTCGCGGCTGGTGGGCACGCTCTATGTGCTGGATGAGCCGTCGATCGGGCTGCATCCGCGCGACACGCACCGGCTGATCAAGATTCTGCACGGCCTGCGCGATCTGGGAAACACGATTCTTGTGGTCGAGCACGACCCCGACATCATGCGAGCGGCGGACCGCATTCTCGACTTGGGGCCAGGGGCCGGCGAAAACGGCGGCAAACTTGTCGCCGAAGGAACCTATGACGAGATCCTCCACAATCCGATTTCTCTGACCGGACGTTATCTTTCGGAAGACTTGCGAATTCAACTCCCCGTGATGCGGCGGAAACCCGGGGCGCAACAAATCAAAATTCGCGGGGTTCACGCCAACAACTTAAAGGGCGTGGACATCGCCATTCCGCTAGGCATGTTGGTTGCGATCACGGGCGTTTCAGGGTCGGGCAAATCCACGCTGCTGCATCAGGTACTCTATCGCGCGCTGGCGCAGGCCATGCAGCAGTCGAGCAACGGGGCGACCGGGCCCGCCGCAAGCTGGGAAAGCCTGGAGGGTGAGCGGTTTATTGAGGAAGCGGTGCTGGTCGACCAGTCCCCGATCGGACGCACGCCGCGCTCCAACCCTGTCACCTACATCAAGGCGTTCGACGCCATTCGCGAACTGTTCGCTTCCCTGCCCGAGGCAAAGAAGCGTGGGTTCAGCTCAGGACATTTCTCTTTCAACATTCCCGGAGGCCGCTGCGAAGTTTGCCAGGGTGATGGCACGGTCACGGTAGAGATGCAGTTTCTGGCCGACGTAGAGCTAATTTGCGAGGAGTGCAAGGGCACGCGCTACAAGCCGGCAGTGCTCGAAGTGCGCTATCGCGGTAAAAATATTCACGAAGTACTGAACCTGACTGTCAAAGAAGCGTTGAAATTCTTCGCCGAAGCGCCGAAGATCACCGAAAAGCTGCGGTCGCTGGAAGAAGTCGGACTGGGATACTTGCGGCTGGGTCAGTCGGCGACGACGCTTTCGGGCGGTGAGGCGCAGCGCATGAAGCTGGCGGCCCATCTGCAGCCGGCGTCGCGTGAAGCCAGCCGGAACGGGCCTGGGAGCGAAGGACGCCTCAAACGCCGCCTGCTTTATATTTTCGATGAGCCAACGACGGGCCTGCATTTTGACGACGTCAGCAAACTCCTGGCGGCATTCCGGCGTCTGATTGATGCAGGGGGTTCGATCGTTGTCATCGAGCACAATCTCGAAGTCATCAAGACCGCGGACTGGGTCATCGATCTGGGACCGGAGGGCGGAAGCCGTGGCGGCAAGATCGTTGGGGCCGGGCCGCCGGAAGCGATCGCCAAAATCGCAGGTTCGTATACCGGAAAATATCTGGCGCGTGTTCTCAACAGCAATGGTGGATCCCGTTCCAATGGCCGCTCGTAAACTTGCGTTGGCCGCGCTGGCCTGCGTGGCCGGCGCATTTGCCGGCGGTCAAACTGCCGGCTCTCCTTCACCCGTCGCGCAGACTAATTCGCAAACGGATAGTTCGTCCACGCATCACAAAAGTTCCGCCCATCACACCAGAGTTGCCGAGGAGTCCGGTCCGCCGCCCGAGCTCACCAAAGCCGAGGAGCTGATTCAGAAAAAAGATTATGCCTCGGCCGAGCCGCTGTTGCTCAAAGTAGTAGGCGGCGATCCCGCGAATTACGAGGCGTGGTTCGATCTCGGCTTCGCGGAAAACGCACTCGGCAAAGCGGACGAGTCCATCGCCTCGTATCGCAAATCGGTGGCGGCCAAGCCCGATGTGTTCGAGTCGAACCTGAACCTGGGCCTGCAACTCGCCAAGAGCGGTCAGCCCGACGCCGAACAATTCCTGCGCGCGGCCACGCAACTCAAGCCTACCAGCCGCGCAGCGGAAGGCCAGGAACGGGCGTGGCTTTCTCTCGCGCATGTGCTTGAAGCGAACAAGCCGGAGGACGCCCTAGCAGCCTACCGCAAAGCTGCGGACTTGCAGCCGAAAGATCCCGAGCCGCATTTAGCTGCAGGACTTCTGTTCGAAAAACAAGAGAAGTTCGCCGATGCGGAACATGAGTATCAACAAGCCCTTGCCCTCGATCCATCGCAGGCCGATGCGATGACAGGCCTGGCCAACATCTACATGCGCGGTCGCCGCTTTCCTCAGGCCGAAGCGGAACTGCGGACTCTGGTAACGGCCCATCCAGAGGAAGCGGCGGCGCGGATTCAGCTGGGCCGAGTCCTGGCGGCCGAGGGCAACTACGACGAGGCGATTGCCGAACTGCAGGCTGGCGCGAATGCCGCTCCGGCGGACGTTTCGCTGCAACGGGATCTTGCTGATCTCTACGTGCTGGCCAAGAAGAACGCCGAGGCGGAAGCCGCGTATCGCAAGCTGTTGGCCGCGTCTCCCGACGACCCCAGCCTTCACGAGAGCCTGGGCAAGGCGTTGCTCGAGCAAAAGAAATTTCCGGATGCGGAGAAGGAATTTCTTGCCGCAATCAAGCTTAAGCCCGACCTGGGCGACGCGTACGGCGACCTTGCCTTTGCTGCTAGCGAGGACAAGGATTATCCCCTGACCATCAAGGCGCTCGACGCTCGGGTGAAGCTTCTGCGGGAGAATCCGTTCACCTACTTCCTGCGCGCCTCGGCCTACGATCATCTCAAGGATGTCAAGCGTGCGACGGCCAATTATCACCTCTTCCTCAATACCGCCAACGGGAAGTATCCTGAACAGGAGTGGCAGGCAAAGCACCGGCTCATTGCCATCGAACCAAAAAAATAATCGGAAGACGGACTGGGATCATGCTTGGGAAGCGATATCGATTTCGATTGTGGAGCGCCTTCACGCTGTTGACTCTGATCGCAGCCTCGTTGGCGGCTCGCGGCGCTTCCAACAGCAATCCTACGGTCGAGCAGTTAAAGTCGAAGGTTGCATCGACGGATGTTCGCGACCGTCCCCACCTCTGCGTGGAGATTGCGCAGAAGCAATTGGCCGAGGCCGACAAATTTTATGCCGCTTCCGAGTTCGAGAAGGGTGAGGCCGCCCTGACCGACGTGGTGGCTTATGCAGAGCTGGCTCGGGACTACGCCGTCCAAACCCACAGGTATCAGAAGCAGGCCGAGATCGCGACGCGAAATATGACGCGCAAGCTCAATGACTTGCTGCACTCACTGGGTGGTCCCGATCAGGCTCCGGTGCGCGACACCATCAATCGGCTGCAGCGGGTACGCGACGACTTGCTCGCCGCTATGTTTCCGAAAGGAGCGAAATGACTGCTTTTCAGCTTCGATTCTGTATGTGCATCGCGCTGCTCCTGGGTACGAGTTTGCTGGTGCAGGGGCAGCGCCATCGCGAGCCGCTCACGCAACCGGAGATCGACCAGATTCGCGATGCCAGCTGGGAACCCAGGCAGCGCCTGGCGCTTTATGTCCAGTTTGCCCGGGCAAGGCTGGTGAAACTGGAACAGATGCGGAGCGATCCCAAGACCGAGAACCGGCCAAAGCAGACGCACGATCTGCTCGACGATTTCCAGCTGCTCTACGACGAACTCAACGACAACATCGACACCTATGTCGATCGCAAAGACGACATTCGCAAGCCGCTCAAACTCATTATTGACGCCGACACGGAATTTCAGGCCAAGCTACGCGCGCTCAAGGATGCCGCCGACATTCCTGCGGGTGAGGCCCATCAGTATGAGTTTGTTCTGACCAATCTGCTCGAGACCCTGGACACTTCGGCGGAAGATCATCGCAAGCTGCTGGCCGACCAGGAAGACGCCGCGAAGCATAAGAGGCTGAATTCGAATTCGAGCGCGAAAAACGGCGGACGTCCGGAGTGAAGTCTCGTGTTTGGAAGTAGCGCCGGCAGCTTGCCGGCTGTCCCGAGGGCGTCCTCGCCCTCGGCCCGGCGAGCTATAACATCCGCCGGAGCACTTCGGGTGACGGCGCCTCCACCACCTCGAAGTCATGCTAACCTAGCCTCACCGTGCGCGAAGGTCTGCTCGAAATCTTCCAGGAAACTTACCGTGAACTGCGTCCAGATTCGGCCATACCCGAGCTGAAGATCGAGTTCTTCGCCTTTGCCAACATCAACAATACGATCCGGATGCGAAACGGAACACTTCTGGTGCGCCTTTCGGATCTGCTAGAGGGGGCGCCAGAAACGGTTCTGCGGGCCATCGCCCATATTCTGCTGGCCAAGATGTATCGCCGGCCCATCGACCGCGGACTGGCCGCGCGTTACCGCAAATATGTCGCCAGCTACGACATTGTGCGCAAGGCCCACCTGGTTCGCCAGATGCGGGGGCGCAAACTTCTGCGTTCCGCTCGCGGGCACTTCTACGATTTGGACTCGGTTTTCGAAGACCTGAACACGCGCTTCTTTGACGGGCTGATGGCGCGCCCGCGAATGAGTTGGAGCCAGACCAAGACGCGCCGCATCCTCGGCCACTACGATCCGGCGCACAATGCGATCGTTATCAGCCGCATCTTCGACCATCCGGGCGTGCCCAGCTATGTCCTCGAATACATCGTCTACCACGAGATGCTGCACCTGAAGCATCCCGTGCGGCTGCGCGGAAGCCGGCGGTGCGTGCATTCGCCGGATTTTCAGGCAGAAGAAAAACTCTTCCCGCGCATGGCCGAGGCGAATGCTTTTTTGAAAAGGTTATAACGAATGTTGTGACGGGGCGTTCCACGACTGCAATCCCCCGCCTTCCAAAGCCAACCCCCTTGCGAACTCTGCTAAGATGCTGCAGGAAAATCTGTTCTGCGAGGGCTGATTGCCTCAACCTAAAACTCCCGAACGAGAATCCGCCATCCCCGCTCCTGGTCCCTTCCACCTTCGCGTGCTGGGCATTGTCCTCGCCGGCGGCAAAGGAACCCGCCTTTTTCCCCTCACCAGGGAGCGCGCCAAACCTGCGGTTCCCTTCGGAGGCAAGTACCGAATCGTCGACTTCGTGCTCAGCAATTTCATCAATTCCGGCATCAACTCGATCTACGTGCTCACCCAGTTCCGCAGCCAGTCGCTGCTGCAGCATCTGAGCGAGGGATGGCAATTCGGCGGCTTGCTGAAGAGTCACTTCATCATCAACGTGCCGGCACAAATGCGTTCGCACAACGAGTCCTGGTACCAGGGAACGGCCGACGCGATTTTTCAGAACGTGAATCTCATCGAGCAGTCCGATCCACACCTGGTGGCCATCTTCGGCGCCGATCACATCTACCGCATGAACGTCGCCAGCATGATCGATTTTCACCGGGCGAAGCAGGCCGAAGTCACCGTCGCCGCCATCCCTGTGCCCCGCGAGCAGGCTCGCGAATTCGGCGTCATCGAGACCAGCGAAGACGGACGCATCATTGCTTTTCACGAAAAGAAGGCCGACGCTCCGACCATTCCCGGCGATCCCAGCCGCGTCTACGCCTCCATGGGCAACTACCTCTTCTCCACCCCGACGCTTCTCGGCCTGCTCGTCGACGACGCGAAACAACCTGGCAGCCACCACGATTTCGGCATGGACATTCTTCCCAAGCTTGCCGGCAAAGCGCCTATCTATGCCTACAATTTCGAGGACAACCGCATTCCCGGAGAATCGGAAGATTCCGTCCCCTACTGGCGCGACGTCGGAACCATTGAGGCCTATTACGAAGCCAACATGGATCTCAACCAGGTCAAGCCCGCGCTCAACCTCTACAACCGCGAGTGGCCGGTGCGCAGCACCAGCTATCCCGATCCGCCGGCGAAGTTCGTTTTCGATCAGGACAATCGCCGCGGAGAAGCGCTCGACAGCATCGTTTCCGGCGGATGCATTCTTTCCGGCGGCCTCGTCCGCAAGTCGGTCCTCGGACGCGCCGTTCGCGTGCACACCGGCGCGCAGGTGGAAGGCTGCGTGATCATGGACAACTGCGACATCGGCCGCCATGCCAAAGTCCGCCGCGCCATCATGGATAAGAACGTTCGCATCCCCGCCGGCGCTACCGTTGGCTATGATCTCGAAGCCGACCGCGCTCGCGGATGGCACGTGACGGAATCGGGCATCGTCGTAATTGGACGGGAACACAGCACCGTGCCCGTGGCGCCCATGTTTGCGTAAGCTCGGGATTATTGCTTCCTGAAGCGAGCCCTTCCCTGCTCTCAGAAACCATTCAAGGCCTGATTCCGACAGCGTGATCCTAATCACATGCGGTTGTGAGGCGCAGGATTGACTGCCCCGGCGCTGGGAGAATATCCTTGATATTGAAATTGAAATTCATTTTCAATATCTAGGATTGCTCTCATGCTTCAGGCTTTCATCATTACCCTCCGCGAAGGGGTTGAGGCCGCACTCATCGTCGGCATCACCTTGGCTTACCTGACCAAGATCGGGCGCCAGGAACTGCGCAAGACCGTCTACGCGGCTTTGATCGCAGCCTTTCTCGGCAGCATCGGCGTGGCTATCGTTATTTCGCGGACGCACTTGAACGAAGATGTGTTCGAAGGCTGGGTCATGCTGGTGGCCGCTTTCTTCGTCGTCACCATGGTGATTTTCATGATGAAGACAGGGCGCAAGATGAAAGGCGAAATTGAAGGCAAGGTCGGGCTACTGGCAGGCAACGACGCCTGGTTCGGCCTGTTCATCTTTATCTTCCTGATGGTGCTGCGCGAGGGCGCGGAGACCGTGCTGATTCTCTCCGCCGTCTCGTTGAATTCGACTGAGCTGATGAGTTTTCTGGGCACGCTGTTGGGCGTGCTGGCCGCGATTGCTTTTGGCGTAATGTTCGTCAAGGGCAGCGTGCGCATCAACCTGCAAAAGTTTTTCCGCATCACCACCGCCATCATGTTCTTGGTGGCGGCGCAGTTGATCATTTCCGGCCTGCACGAACTGTCGGAGAGCGGAGTCATTGCCTCGTCGAAGCGCGAAATGGCGATCATCGGCCCCATCGTCAGCAACGACTGGTTTTTCTTTGTCACCGTTTTTGCGCTGGCCGCACTGATGATCCTGTTCGAGGCCAAGCGCCGCGAACCCGTGCTCGCCATGGCTTCTCCCGCGGAGCGCCGCAAAGCAGCATGGAGCGCCCGCCGCGAACGCATGTGGATGATCTCCGTGCTCACATTTTCGTTCATCTTCATCGCGCTGATCACCGCGGAATTCGTCTATGCCAAGAGCACCAGCGGCCTCTCCCCGGCGACTCAGGTGACCTTCACCAACGGGAGCGTGAGTATTCCGCTGGCGCAAGTGTCGGACGGCGATCTGCACCGCTTCCAGGCGACCGAGAACGGCACGGCGATTCGCTTCTGGCTCTATCAGAAGCCCGACGGCAAAGTAGCCACAGTGTTTGACGCCTGCGAAATCTGTGGCTCGGTTGGGTTTTATAAAGGTCCCAACGGCGTGGTCTGCAAGAATTGTGCGGCCCCCATCAATCCGCAGTCGGTGGGAACGGCCGGGGGATGCAATCCTGTGCCGCTGAAAGCTACGCAAACGGCCGACGCGATAATCATCCAGGAGGCGGACGTTGCGGCCGGCGGTCGCATGTTCGCACAACCGTAAGCGATGTTCGTCCGTCTGGTTTACGAATCGTTCCGGCGTCAGAAGCGCCGCAAGTTGCTGGCGGGTGCGGCCATCACGCTGGGCGTGACCGTTGCGACGGCGATGATTGCGGTGGCCACCGACATCGGCGACAAGATCAACCGCGAACTTCGCACCATCGGCGCCAACCTCGTGGTCACTCCCCAGGAAGATTCGCTCGATCTGGAAATTGGCGGCGTCAATCTCAAACCGCCGACCGACGGAGCGTTCCTCAACGAAGCGGACCTGCCCAAGATCAAGGGAATCTTCTGGCATAACAACATTACCGGCTTCGCGCCCATGCTCCCGGTGAACGTCGAAGTGGAGCGCAACGGCAAGCGCCTGGACGCTACCCTGCTGGGAACTTATTTTGCTAAGCGAGTCGCGTACGGTAAAGAAGAGTTCGCAACCGGGGTTCGCACCACACATCCATGGTGGAAAGTTTCTGGCGCATGGCCCGACGATTCGTCGCGAGATGTTTTGCTGGGTGAAAAGTTAGCCGCGCGCCTGGGTGAGAATGCCGGAGACGAAGTCTCAGTTGCCGGACGCCAACTGAAAGTCAGCGGCATTCTGTCGACCGGTGGCGCGGAAGATGATCAGATCGTCGCCCCGCTGGCGCTGGCGCAGGAGTTTCTAGGCAGGCCCGGCGCGGTGCGGCGCGTATACGTCAGCGCGCTGACCAAGCCGGAAGACGTTTTCGCCCGGCGCGATCCCAAGAGCTTGTCAGGCGCGATTTATGACCGCTGGTATTGCACACCGTATCCCCAGGCGATCGCGTTTCAGCTGGCGGAGGCGATTCCGCATTCCCATGCCGAGCAGATTCGCCAGGTTTCGCAAAATGAAGGCGCCGTTCTTACGCGAATCGAAGGGCTGATTTTTCTGATCACGCTGGCCGCGCTGTTCGCCTCGGCGCTGGCGGTATCGGCTGCCATGGCCACCACAATTTTCGAACGGCGGGCGGAAGTGGGCTTGATGAAAGCTCTGGGCGCGGGAAAGCTCGCGATCGCCTCGATATTTTTTGCCGAGGCCACGCTGTTGGCGCTGCTCGGCGGCTTGGCGGGATTTGCGGTCGGCGGTGCGCTGGCCCATCAGATTGGGCACTCGATTTTTAACTCCGATATTTCCATTCCGCCGGTCTTGCTGCCGGTGATTCTGGCGATCGCGGTAATCGTGACGTTCGCGGGCAGTGCCGCCGCCATCCGGCGCGCGGTTGAACTCGATCCTGTATTTGCGTTGCGAGGTGAACTGTGAGCTCGCCCGGGCCAAATATATTCCATTCCGCGCGGGACGTCGCCGCCAGCCGCGCGCATGCTCCGCACACTTCCATGTTTCTGCGCATGCTGGTGCGGGCGGCGATCTTGCGTCGCGGCCGCGCTGCCTCGGCGTTGTTTGCCATGGTCGTGGCAGCGGCCGTGGCCACCGCCATGCTCAACCTTTACGTCGACGTGCAGGCGAAGCTACGTCGGGAATTTCGCAATTACGGCGCAAACATTATTGTCGTCGGAAAAGACGGCGCGTCCCTGCCCGCGAATGCGCTCGCCTCTGTCGATTCAGCTCTTGCAGGTCGCGGCATTGCGGCACCGTTCGGACTTGTCGTCGCTCGCACCGGTGATGGGCAGCCGATTGTGGTAGCCGGCACGGATTTCGACCGAGTGAAGCAATTGGACAAGTGGTGGTCGGTAAGCCGCTGGCCTTCGGCCTCCACGCAAGCTTTGATCGGTGCGCGAGCCTTGCCTGAAGTCGCGCCCAAGAATCAACCGTTCGATCTTACCTTCCAAGGGCGAACTTTGCACGTAACTCCCGCCGGCACGGTGCAAACCGGAGCAGCCGAAGACAGCCGCATTTATATTTCCCTGGCAGACTTCGTTGCGTGGACCGGCGTGCAACCTTCAACAATAGAAATTGCGGCCAGCGGCTCTCCGGAAGAGGTCGCGAGCATCATGAGCCAAGTTGCGCAAGCACTCCCGGCGAGCGACGTGCGCCCTGTACGACAGATCATGGAGGGCGAAGCGCGCGTGCTGGGCAAGACTCGTGCCACGCTCTTGGCTGCGGCGTCGCTGATTATCCTGACCGCCGCCTTGTGCGTACTCTCCACATTGATGGGATGGGTCTACGACCGCCGGCGCGACTTCGCCATCATGAAAGCTTTGGGAGCATCGGGACGGTTGCTCAGCGGATTCTTCGCCGCGGAAGCCGCCGTGCTCGGCGCCACCGGCGCCTTGATCGGATTTCTGATCGGCATCGGCATCGCCGCCTGGATCGGCCGGGTTAACTTTCATGCTCCGGTCATGCCCCGTTTGAGCGTGCTCCCGGTGGTGCTCGCTGGTAGCATGCTGGTAACGCTGTTGTCGGCCATCCTGCCGATGGCGCTGCTGCGCCGCGTACAACCCGCGGTAATTCTGAGGGGCGAGTGAAATGATTCAGATCAAAGACGTCACCAAACTCTATCCCGCCAAGGAATCGGGCAACGGCTCGGGTAAGGACGCGAGTTCCATCCATGCCCTCGACCACATCTCGCTGCACGTCGAGGCGGGCGAATGGCTCTCGATCATGGGGCCGTCGGGTTCAGGGAAATCTTCGCTGGTCAATCTGATTGGCTGTCTCGATCGGCCTTCCTCGGGCGAGATCTGGCTCGATGGACAAAACGTCGCCGGAATTTCCGCCGCCGATCTGAACCGCGTGCGCGCCGAAAAAATCGGATTCATCTTCCAGCAGTTCCACTTGATTCCGTTTCTTACCGCCGTGGAGAACGTCATGCTGGCGCAATATTTTCACAGCATGACCGACGAAAAAGAAGCCGTCGAAGCGCTCACCCGCGTGGGCTTGGGCGACCGAGCGCATCACCTGCCGTCGCAGTTATCCGGGGGCGAACAGCAACGCGTATGCATTGCTCGCGCGCTGATCAACGATCCGCGAATCATCTTGGCCGACGAGCCCACGGGAAACCTCGATGCGGTGAATGAGGAGGTCGTGCTGCGCCTGCTGCGCGAGTTTCACCAGCAGGGACGCACCATCGTGATGGTTACGCACGATCCGGTGGTGGCGCGGCTGGCGGACCGCCGAATCGAGCTGCATCATGGAAAGATCGCGTCGCAGGAAACCTTCTCCATGGCCGACGAAGAACAACTCGACGAAGTTCTGGAAGAGCTCTGGGTGCTCGCCGAGCACGGCGAAATCGCCGAAGTCGAGCGCATGGAAGTGCACGGCGCGCTGCCGGTGAGCCTGGCGATTGAAAAGATGATCGAGATGGGGATGGTGGTCTCCGCCCCGCATCCGCCCCAAGCGCATGATCACAAGCCGTTCGTGAATCCCTGCCACGAGGCACTGAAGCCGGTGGCCGCGTCTTTGGGTGATGGCACGCTGATTGTCGAACTCACGCCGCGGGGACGCGAGCGCGCCGGCAGCATTATCCGTCGGCATCGGCTGGCCGAGCGCCTCTTCACCGACAGCCTCGCCATGGACAGCGAGTCGGAGATCGAGCAGCAAGCCTGCAAGTTTGAGCACATCCTTTCGCCCGAAGCGACGGACAAAATCTGCACCTTCCTCGGCCATCCGCGCACCTGCCCGCACGGCGCGCCAATTCCGCCCGGACCATGCTGCGGTTCTAGGCCGGTACAGAATTTTGCGTTAGACTCCTCTTCAGCATCTACTCGTTAGCGGTATGGCAGAGACGCGACGTGACTTCCAACAACTCGCAAGAATGCGACTGAAGGATGCTCGCGTTCTGATTCGAGGTGGGAACGTTGAGGGAGCCTACTACCTGACTGGTCTTGCGGTCGAATGCGGTGTGAAGGCCTGCATCGCCAAGAACACCAAGCGGCATGACTTCCCCCCGAACCAAAGTGCAATCAAAGATATCTACACACATGATTTGGTTAAACTAGTAGGGGCTGCAAAACTCCAGGCGGCGTTGGATACCGAAAGGCGGAGAAACGCTCCTTTTAACAACAAATGGGACGTTGTCAAAGACTGGAGCATCAATAGCAGATACGCTGTCACTGGACTCAATGCCAGGGATCTATATCGTGCAGTTGCGGGCAGGAACGGAGTGATGCAATGGCTACGGCAACGCTGGTAAACAATGACATTGAGATTGGGCGACGAATCGTCTCCGCTCTCACGCGCGCCTCGATCCCTGTAACCGTGTATCTTTGGGCATTCATTCCTCAGTTGCAGGAATGGCAGTTCATGGTAGCCACCCCTCTTGTCGACACCAAGGGTCCTCTCGCTGCGTACGGTGAGGTGAACAGGGCATTGCAGAAGGAGGGGGTTTTCGATGATGCCCCGCTCAGGCGAATCTTTCTCAGGAGTCCAAATGACAAGGTGCTGAGGTCCCTCGAAAAAGAAAGTAAAGCGGTCCCGCAAGAGGCATTCAGGGTCGTCAATGAGCAGATTGCTGGGAATTTTGTAGAAGACGCCTATGTCTATAGCGGTTCGATTGACGTTATGCGGCCAGAGTCGCGACCCGGAGCGGAAGCGCAGTATCTCGTGATCTATACGCCGTATTCAGGACCCGGAGGGGCTGTGCCGACCGTTCGATTGCAAGGGGGAGAGCAACTGAGAGAATTTCTAGAACGGAAGATAGGCATTCGGCGAGACGTAGTACAAAACACCTTCAGGGAACTTGATGAAAGAGGAGACGCGGTCATTCCGAATGTTCAGCTCAAGCGCTCGGAATTGAAGCGCCTCGAACTCGCATAGAGTGACTCCTCGCCGTCCCACCATCGGCGTATTCGACTCCGGTTTCGGCGGCCTGACCGTTCTTAAAGCTTTACTTGAACTCATCCCCAGCGCCGATTACGCCTACTTCGGCGATACCGCGCGCCTGCCCTACGGATCGAAGTCGGTCGAAACCGTCGCACGTTATGCGGTGGAAGCCGCGCACTATCTCGAATCCCACGGCGCGCAGATGCTGGTCATCGCCTGCAATACGGCGACCGCGCTGGCGCTTAATCGCATTACGGCGGGCGCGCACGTCCAGGTCGTGGGAGTGATCGAGCCCGGCGCCTCGGCCGCCGCCGCTGCCACCAAAAATCAGAAGATTGTGGTCATCGGCACCGAGGCCACGGTCAGCAGCCACGCTTACCGCAAAGCTCTTGAAGCCCGCGGCCTGAGCGCGCGCGAGAAGGCCTGTCCCCTGCTGGTTCCTCTGGTCGAAGAAGGATGGGTGGATCACGCCGTCACCGAACAGGTTGCGCGCATTTATCTGGGCGAGGCCTTCGCCGACGGATTTCACGACGCCGATACTCTCGTTCTAGGCTGCACGCACTATCCCTTGCTCAAGCCCCTGCTCCATCGGGTGGCGCCGGAACACGTCACCATCGTGGATTCGGCGGAATCGACAGCCCGCGCCGTGGCTTCGCACCTGCAGCAGTTAGTACCCGCGCAGGGCGAGGCTGAAGAGCGTCGCGCGCTTCCCCGAATCAAGTTCTTCGCGACCGATTCGGTAGAGAAATTTCGCCGCCTGGGCGAGCGCTTCCTGGGGCGCACGATTGAGGATGTGCAGCACGTGGATCTGAAAGAATAATCGTGGGAAGTTCAATAAGGGCTTTGGCCTTGTTTACGTCAACTGGGCGAGAACCACCGCCCACAACTGGCGTACATTGGCCGGGTGGCCCACCTTCATGATTTTGTATACGCCATTCCAGGGGAGGGTGCCCCATCCTTGCGCTTTTTGCAAGGGTGGGCGGCGATGCTGCATGCTCTACGATTTGCTAACGGCGCGCCAAGGATAACAAACCTGCGCTAGAATTCCCGATTCCCGCCCTTCGCAAACAAAATGGCGCGAGGACCGGGCTCCCGCTTTTGAGGACGGCTCACGTGGCTCTGATGGAATAATCGCGGGAAGTTCAATGTGGCCTATGGAGTGTTACGTCAGTCGGCCATTCAACAATCCCTTACAGCTTCACATTCCGCAGGCGCAGCGCGTTGGTGATCACCGACACCGAACTGAAACTCATGGCGGCCGCGGCGAAGATGGGGCTTAACAACACGCCGAAGAACGGATAGAGCACGCCGGCGGCGATCGGTACTCCGACGGCGTTATAGATGAAGGCGAAGAAAAGATTCTGGCGGATGTTGCGCATGGTTGCCTGGCTCAGCTTGCGGGCGCGCAGAATTCCCGAGAGATCGCCTTTGACCAGCGTGACGCCGCCGCTCTCCATGGCCACGTCGGTTCCGGTACCCATGGCGACGCCTACGTCGGCCTGAGCCAGCGCGGGCGCGTCGTTGATGCCGTCGCCCGCCATGGCGACCACTCTTCCCTCCTCTTGCAGTTTGCGGACGACTTCCGCTTTGCGCTCGGGCAAAACTTCGGCCTCGAATTCGTCCTGCTGCAAACCAAGCTGCTGCGCAACGGCCGCGGCGGTTTCGCGGCTGTCTCCGGTCAGCATGACAACGCGAATTCCCAGACGCTTGAGATCTCGCAAGGCGGCGGGAGTCGAGGCCTTGATGGGATCGGCCACGGACACGTTTCCTGCATATTTGCCGTCGATGGCAACGGCAAGGTTGGTCCCGGTGGAAACTTCAGCTCTCAAAATGCCTTTGCCGGGATTGAGAGCGCCGACTTCTTGCAGGAGAGCTAGATTGCCGACTGCAACGCGCTTTCCGTCGACCGTGCCCTGGACGCCCTTGCCAACCGCGTAAGTGAACTCCGTAGGGTTCGCGAGCATCAGCCCCTTTGCTGTCGCGGCATTAACAATCGCCGCGCCCAGCGGATGTTCGCTAGCCCGTTCCACGCTCGCAGCCAGCCGAAGCACTTCGTCGTCAGCGTAGGGAGTCGCCGCAGACACCGACGTAACTCTCGGCTTCCCTTCGGTCAGCGTGCCGGTTTTGTCGATCACCAGCGTGTCGACCTTTTCCATAGTCTCCAGCGCCTCGGCGTTCTTGATCAGAACTCCCGCATGGGCGCCACGCCCCGTGCCAACCATGATCGCCATAGGAGTCGCGAGCCCCAACGCGCACGGACACGCGATGATCAGCACCGCGACCGCATTCACCAGCGCATGCGCCAACCGCGGCTGCGGACCGAACAGGAACCAAGCCGCAAACGTCACCACGGCGATAGCAACGACTGCGGGCACAAACCAAGCAGCAACACGATCGGCAAGGCGCTGAATGGGCGCACGGCTGCGCTGCGCCTGCCCGACCATCTGGACAATTCTCGCCAGCAAAGTTTCCGAGCCCACGCGCTCGGCGCGCATGATGAACGATCCGGTCGCGTTGATCGTCGCGCCGATGACCGCGCTATTCGGAGATTTCTCGACTGGGATAGATTCGCCGGTAATCATCGACTCGTCGACAGCGCTATGTCCCTCGATCACCACGCCGTCGACCGGAACTTTTTCTCCCGGACGCACGCGCAGCCGGTCGCCCGGCTTCACCTGCTCCAGCGGAATGTCTTTTTCGGTAACCTCGCCACCGGTCGTAAGCTCGTCACCCGGTCCGCCGGTGATCAACCGCGCCATCTTCGGGCTCAAATCAAGCAGCGCACGTATGGCCGCGCTGGTGCGGCTGCGCGCGCGCAGTTCCATGACCTGGCCGAGTAGTACAAGAGTGGTAATAGCGGCAGCCGCCTCAAAGTACACGTCGGGATATCCGCCCATACCGCGCAACGAAGCGGGAAAAATCTGCGGCGTGACGGTCCCGACCACGCTATAGACGTAAGCCACGCCCGTGCCCAACCCGATCAGCGTGAACATATTGGGACTGCGATTTACCAGCGACGTCCAGAAACGCTGGAAGAATGGCAGCCCGCACCAGAGCACGACCGGGGTGGCCAGCGCGAATTCGAACCACGATAGACTCGCATACGCCAACCATGAGCGCCGAAACCCCAGGGCGAGAATGATCATCACATTCTCTTGAAAGTGCGGCCACAACATGCTACCCATCGCGATCGCGAGCAGCGGCACCGTCAAAACAACGCCAACCCAGAATCGCCGCGTCATGTCGCGCAATTCCGGATTCTCTTCCGCCGCCGCCGTCACCGTGCGCGGCTCCAACGCCATCCCGCAGATCGGACACGACCCCGGCGCCGAGCGAACAATTTCAGGATGCATCGGGCACGTGTATTCGGTTCGCGTAGACGCAACTGGAATCTCGGGCTCAAGGGCCATCCCGCACGACGGGCACGCTCCCGGCTTGCTCTCGCGAACCTCGAGGCACATCGGACATACATAGGCCGCAGCCACTGCGGCCGCAGGCTTCGACCCGGCACGAATCGCAATTGGCTGCGCGCTCGCGGTGTGAGGAGTGGGCGCAGCCTTCGGCGCAGCCGGCATTCCCAGGATAACCAGGTTCGACGAAAACGCAGCGGACTTGTTCAGATACTTCGGCGGGTCGGCTTTAAATTTTTCCACGCACCCGGCGCAACAGAAGTAGTACTTCTTCCCGCCATGCTCGTGCACAAACTTGGCCGAGGCAGGATTCACATTCATCCCGCAAACCGGGTCGCGCTCCAGAAGAGTTGGATGGGTCACTGTCGTATACGATGCCGCCCGGGCTCAGCCGGTCCTGCCTGCTTTGATTGCCAATGCTTTATATTAGATTCATCGGCATAGTCGCGCCGCAATTTCCACCATCATAACGAAGGGCTTGAACCCATGACTTATCTGGACGTGGTTTTTAACTACGGCGCAATCCCCGGCGAGAACGAAATGCGCGCCATCGACGCCATGCGCGAGGTCTATGGCATCCGGCAAGTGCAGTTCAACGCGAAACAGCGCACGGTACGCGTGGAGTTCGACGCCTCGCGCCTGAAACAGGACGCCGTCGCCAAGTTGCTGCGCAACGCCGGAGTCGATGTGCGGGAGCCAGTCGTCCTCGCCTGAGTTCGAACTACAGAACAAGCGCTGGCGCAAATGGCAAACCCACGGTTAAAAACCGTGGGTTTCTTTCGGCCATTCAACTTAACTGCGGGGGGAAGGCTTTAATGCCGACTTGCAGACAAAAGCAAGGGGTGCTCACAGAAAACCTCTGGCCGAAGTTATTCTCTGAAGCACCCCGTTGCGCGCCACTTCGTCTGTTCTTTGTTAGAGCAAGCGGTATGCCGTCTTGCAACCTATTCAAAACACAAGACGATGGAATTGTCGGCCCTGTAGGAATTGCCCTCCCCGGGAAAGATTTACGCCTGACTCCAACGCGCAAGACAGTAACCAAGCAGTTGTTGAAAACGCCCAATCGTGCGCGTGATTGCAATTTGCCGGTTCCTGGGCAAGACGTTACAATGATGGCTCGGCTCGGCATCTCTTTCGAGCACAGCTCGCGCGCCGTCGGTCAAGTAAGGGATCTAGCGTTCGCCAGTTCGCTGCCTTCCCTTTCAAGTCGCGATAGTTGAAAAGCGCCCTTAGCTCAGTTGGATAGAGCGTCTGGCTACGAACCAGAAGGTCGGGAGTTCGAATCTCTCAGGGCGCACCATTTCTTCGATGTTTAAGCCGGTTTCTGATAGTTCAAGAATCCGCGCCAGCGACCTTTAAGGCCATTGCCATCGCATTTCTACCACCCGAGCTTAGGATACCGCCGACATTGTTGGAGAGGCATTCTTCAACCGCGAGCAGCGACCGATCTGGTACGTACTATGCCCTGCCCGCAAACTCGCGGTTCTCCGTCGACACTTTCACCTTCTCCCCCTCTTTGATGAAGAGGGGAACGCGGATTTCCAGCCCCGTCTCCAGTCGGGCAGTCTTGGTGCCGCCGCCCGACGAGTCGCCTCGAACCGCAGGTTCCGTATAGGCAACGTCCAACTCAACGAATATAGGGAGTTCTAAACCAATCGGATTGCCGTTGAATTTGCGCAACTCAATCAATGCGCCTTCGATCAGGAAGTTCAAAGCGTCCCCGACCATCTGCGCGTCAAGAGTGACGGTCTCGTAGCTTTCCTGGTCCAGAAAATGAGAACCATCCCCATCGCTGTACAAATAGGAAGCCTGTACCGACTGCAAATCCGGCTCCTTGAATTTGTCGCTTGCCTTGAATGTCTTCTCAAAGACAGCGTTGGTGAGAAGGTTGCGCATCTTCAGCCGCACCAGGGTCTGGCCACCGCGAGCGGTAGGCGTGTTTACGTCCGCTTCCAGGCAGCTGAAAGGAGTGTTTTCAAACTCAAACAACGTTTTCCGTTTAACACTAATTGCATCAATGAGCGCGGCCATGAAGTCCTCTAAAACGGGTCGGGAGCGAAAAGCGCAGGCCACTCTGATCCCAATTTTCTTCCAGTATAGTGTGAAATACTCCTCGGATGAGCAGGCTTTAGCATTTGTCCGGTGATGGCGGCGCCAGGTTAAGCCGCGCTATCGACCAAATGCGAGCGGCAGTCTTTCGGAAACATGCGAGGCACCGACAGCGCCGGTGTCGGCCACAATCACAAAACTGCCTGAGTCCGTAAAAGGAATTTCGGTTCCTTGCCAACCATTGCGAACCTACCGCGGAATCCCCAAATTGCGATCCAGGCGGATTTCCAGGGCGGTTCCCTTTTCCAGGATCAGGTCGTGTCCCGACTGAAAGGCCGTAGCCGCCGCGTCCGCCGCCCCGGAACCCGCGCCTGATGCGGCTCCACGCTTCCCGCCCGATTTCTCCCCTTCCATCGCGCCTCGCCCCGCACCCTCCACGATCGCTTCCGCAATTTGTTCCTTGGTCATGCCCTGTCGGCCGATTTCTCCTTCTTCCCCAATCTGCCGCAGGCCGTGTTCTCCAGGAACGCCCGTCACCGTCGCAATCAGCGGCACCCATCCGTGCCCCGTCTCGATTTCGTTGAAGCTCAAAATCATTCGCGTGCGAAATCCAGGTTCTACGGCGCTCACGTGCCCTTTGATCTTTTTCCCCGCAGGAATCGTCTGGCCATCCATGCTCGCCAGAGGCTCCGCCAGACGCGCCTCAAAATGCTGGCCCGCCTTCAACGTATGTGTATCCAGCTGGTCCGACAGTTGAATCAGAAAAACCGTGCCTTGCCGCACAATATTTCCCCGCGACGGCGCATCGTGCGCCATGTCCTGTGCGAGCACCGACGTGGAAATACTCGACAAGCAGAAAATCACAATCAAAAAATAGAAAAGACGGAACGCACGCGCAGGCATAAGACTCCCCCCGAGTTTAACTATTACGCTATTGGATGGGGGAAACCCGGAAATTGCTGCCTTGCCATTTCGGATTGAGATAGGCGCGGTCGCACACGCTAAAACAAAAGCGGGACCGCAAAGGTCGCGAAGAAAGTCCCCAGAGGACGCAGAGAGAATCCGCTGAACGCAAAGAAAATCAGTGTGGTGTTCTATTTTGAAGCATTTCTCCGCGATCTCAGCGGCTGTCCTCAGCGCCCTCGGCGGTGAAAAGCTTTCCTCGATAGCGTCCCTCGCCCAGCCCTACCCCTTAGCCCCCGCGGAATAAGCCACCCGGTAGATCTGGTTGTGAATCTCGTTGCGCAGATCTCCCCAGATATTTTCCGGCATCTCGAGAAACACTTTGACCACTTCCGGGTCAAACTGCCTTCCCGCCCACTTCTCGATCTCGATCTTGGCGGCTTGCAGGGTCTGCGCTGGCCGGTAAATGCGGTCGGAAGTAATGGCGTCCAAAGTGTCGGCCACCGAGAAGATGCGCGCCCCGAGCGGAATCTGTTCGCCTTTTAACTGTCTCGGGTAACCCTTGCCGTCATACCATTCCTGGTGCGAGTAGACGATCTCCGCTGCCTCGGCCAGAAACGGAATCTTCTTCACGATCTGGTAACCGTGGTAGGCGTGCTCCTGCATGATCGCCATCTCGTCGAAATCCAGTTTCCCCGGCTTGTTCAGAATCTTGTCGGGAATTGCAATCTTCCCGATGTCGTGCAGGAACGCTCCACGCGCAATGGTGTTGATATTTTCCCGCGGCAGCCCCATGGCGCGGGCAATCGCGATCGTAAACGCAGTCACCCGCTTGGAGTGGCCTTCGGTCTCGCGATCTTTCAAATCCAGCGCGTCGCCCAGCGTTTCCAGCGTGATGTCATACGATCGCTCCAGGCTCGACATGGCCGCCTGCAATTGATCGGTGCGTGCCTTAACCAGCGATTCCAAATTCGTCTGGTACGTCCGGTTCTCCACTTTCAGGCGCCGGTTCTCCAGCGCGCGGCTCACCGTGTTGAGCAGTTGCTCGCGCTCGAACGGCTTCAGCAGATAGTCGTAGGCCCCATTTCGAATCGCCGCCAGCGCCACGGATATATCGTGCACCGCGGTTACCATCACCACCGGCATGTCGGGATACTTCTCCTTGGTCCGCTCCAGCAATCCAATGCCGTCCAGGTCCGCCATCATCAGATCCGACAGCATCAACTCAAACTCTTCGCCAGACGTCAAAACCGCGAGCGCCTCCATCCCCGAAGCCGCCTGTTTACAGGAGTATCCCGCGGTGGTCAGCATGGACGCGACGATTTCCCGAATCGGTTCTTCGTCGTCAACTACAAGTATGCGATCTGCCATGGGTCACACGAAAGTCTATCGGCGATTGTAACCCACGCGTTAGATGCCGAAAGTAATCATTGAGGTCCCGAATCTCTATCGAGAATCCTTCGGGCCGTGATATTCACAAACAAGGAAGACGTACGTCCGCACTGCGATGAACGCATACCTCTGGTCGATTTGGAATACGGTTGCCCGGTTCGGCCTCGCCCGGCCGTCCGCCTCGGAGCTGGCGCTGCTGATTCTGTTGGGCGCAACCGTGCTCGCCCTGCGCGCCTTCCGCGAAAATTATCTAAAAGTTTGGATTCTGGGTTGGACCGCCCTGGTAGCTTCCCATCTTGCCGAACATTGCTTCGCCGCGAAAATTCCTGCGCCCTTTGACCTGGTCACGATACAGACCACTTTCCTGCTTGCCGCCGGCTTGCTGGCGGGCGCGGTCTTGCTCTACGCCCGCGGACGCGACCTCATCCTGCCTTTGATGGTGATCACGCCTCTGCTGGTCGGATTCGGCGGAGCTCGCGTAATGCTCTGGCCCGATTCTCTTCCCTTGCGTCTGGCCGTCGAGATCAGCTACCGGTTCATCCTGCTCACCGCTTCGCTTGCCCTGCTGCGCTCCCGGCGCGGTCGATGGGAGCCCTCGGCCTGGCTGCTAGCCCTGTGCCTGCCCTTGCTCCATCTTTCCTGGCCGTCGTTCACCGACAGTATTCCAGATTCGGCATACCTGGCAGCCGAGATCGCGCTCGGCGTGTGCATGCTGCTCGTGGTATTCGAACAGGCGCGGGCGCGCACTCGCCGGCTCTACGCGGTGCAAGCCATCACCACCAGCCTGCTCACGGCGCAGCAGTATGGCAACGTAGTTCAGTCGGCCATCGAAGAATTAAAAAAGCTGACGCGCGTGCGCGCCGCATGGTTCCGCCTGCGCGAAGGCGAACAACTGGTCGCCACTCACGCCGTCGGGCTTTCCTCCGATTTCCTGCGCGACTCCGGACTTACTCCGGTCAGCGAAGATATCCAGAAGCTTCTCGCCCAGCCCGCGCCGCAGGTGACCAACCGCGAAGCCGCCGGCGCCGAGAACGAACTTAGTCTTGAGCGCGAAAAAATTCGCCAGCTAGTGATAATCCCGGTCGCTGGGGCCAAGGCGCCCCTCGGACTGCTTCTGCTCGGTGACTCCGGAAGCCGTAACTGGACTCCCGAAGAACTCGACTTCCTGCAAACTTGTGCCAAGCAACTCGGCGTGGCCGTGGAAAATTTCCGGCTGCTCGAACAGAACCTGCGTTCGCAGCGCCAGTGGATCAACACCTTCGACTCGATTCACGACATCATCCTCGCTCACGACGCCGACTATCGCATCATCAAGGCCAACCAGGTCCTGCTCGAACAACTGGGCGTGGCCGCCGCCGATGTTGTCGGCAACACCTGCGATGCCGCTCTGCCTCACACCCTGGGCCAGTGGACCGGATGTCCCTACTGCGCCATGGGCGGCGACGAAGAATTCACCGAAGGCGCCGACCCTTGCTTCGGCGGCTTCTCCGTAGTCTCGACTTCCTCTTACACCGAGCAAGGCAGCCCGCAAAAGGGAACCATTCACGTCGTACGCGACGTGACCGCGCGCCGCTCCGCCGAAGAACAATATCGTCTGCTCTTCGAGCAGGTGCAGGAAGGCGTGTACGTCGCCGACCCCGAAGGCAAGTTACTCGATTGCAACGACGCCTTCGTTCACATGCTCGGCTACAGCAACCGCGACGAACTGTTAGTTCTGAACCTGGACATGGAGATCTGCGCCGATCCCGCGCAGCGCGATGCCTTCCGCCGCGAGATCGAGACTCACAACTTAGTCCGCAACTTTGAAGTTGCTCTGCGCCGAAAAGATGGCACGCTCCTGCTCGCTGTCGAAAGCAGCTTCGCCAAGCGCAATGCCACGGGAAAAATCGAGCGCTACCAGGGATTCGTGCTCGACATGACCGAAAAGCGTCGCGCCGAAGAGGAGATGCGCCGGCGCAATCGCGAACTCAACGCGCTCAATGCCATGGCCGTGGTGGCCGCGCAGTCCTTCGATCTCGATGAAATCCTGAACCTTACCCTGCGCCAGGTAGTCACGCTGTTCAGTGCCGAGAGTGGAACGGTCTACCTCTCCGACACCGACACGACAACTTATCGCCGCCGCGCCGCCTGGGGCCCGCGCAGCCGCGACAAAATGCGCGCCGCCGAAATCTGTTTCACCGAGGGCTTTGGCAACCTGGTCATGCGCTCGCGCGCCGAAGTCCTGACCGCCGAATATCTCCCCCACCTGCCGCCCAAGGTCGCCGAGATCCTCCGCTCCGACGCCGATCGCTCCTGGATCTGGATTTTCTTCTGGGGCAAGGACAGCCCGGTCGGCATCATGGGCCTGTGCAACCAACTGGGCTACGAATATTCCAGCAACGACGAAAATCTTCTGGTCGCCATCAGCCGCCAGTTGGCCACCACCATCGAAAAGGTTCGCCTCTACGAAGAAACCTGCCGCGCCTACGAAGACCTGCGCAAGACGCAGGAACAGCTCCTGCAGAGCGAAAAAATGTCAGCCGTCGGGCAACTCATCGCCGGCGTCGCCCACGAACTCAACAACCCGCTCACCGCGATCCTCGGTTATGCCCAGCTGCTCGAGAGCGAAGGCCTGAACGAACGCGCGCAGGATTACGTCGCCAAATTATTCAAGCAGGCGCAGCGCACCCACCGCGTGGTACAGAACCTGCTCTCCTTCGCCCGCCAGCGCAAGCCGCAGCGCGACGAAGTCGACATCCGCAAAGTGCTCGACGAGACTCTGGCCCTCCGCGACTACGATCTCAAGATCAACCACATCAGCGTCGACCGCGATCTGCCCTCCGAGCCCGCAATGGTCATCGCCGACCCGCATCAGATCGAGCAAGTTTTCCTGAACATCATCAACAATTCCGTCGACGCCATCCTCGAAACTGGGCGCAAAGGCAACCTCAAGATTCGCATCTCGTCCTCCGGCGGCCATATCAGCACGCAGTTCACCGACGACGGCGCCGGAATCAAAGATCCCAAGCGCATCTTCGATCCCTTCTACACCACGAAGAGCGTCGGCAAAGGCACCGGCCTCGGCCTGAGCATCTGCTACGGCATCGTGAAGGAACATGGCGGCGACATCACCGCCAACAACGCGCCCGAGGGCGGCGCAACCATCGAAGTGCGCTTGCCCGCCGTCGCCTCGACCAACGTCCAGCCCGAAGCGGCGAAGCCCGCGCCCCGCCTGCATGAGGGTGCGACCCACGGCCGCGTCCTGCTAGTCGAAGAAGAAGAGGCCGTGCTGGAATTTGAGCGCGACGTGCTCGCCGGCGCCGGAGCCACCGTCGTAACCGCCCGCACCGCGCAGGATGTGAAAACGCGCCTGCTCTCCGAGCCCTTCGACGCCCTCATCCTCAACGGCAACATGCCCGGCCAGTGGACTGCGCAAGAGTCCCACCAGTGGCTGAAAGAAAATTGTCCCGGAATGTCCGGCCACATTCTCTACACCTTCTCCAACGGCGTAGAACCCGGCAACGGCCGCGCCTACCTGCAGGAAAACAACGTCCCCTGCCTGGTCAAGCCCTTCGAAGTAGCCGAACTGATAGCCCAAGCCCGCAAGCTGCTGCAACAAGCCCAGGCCGCGGCCGCAGGGGCCGACTAGAAGCGTCCAACTTGTGACGCCTTCGAGAAATTGCTCCTGCCGCTGAGAACCGAGCCGCGTTCTCAGCCCGCAAAAAGGCGAACAAAGGGCGCAAGCTTGTGATAAGGCCTAATTTCGACAGTCATCGGTCGCCACGGTAGAATTGCTTACTCATTGCTGTTCTGGGATTGGCCAGTGGATAGGAAAATCGAGAAACTACAAGCCGCGACTGCCCTTATCGCGTTCGAAAATACATTACGGAGCGGTGCGAATACGGTCGCGTATTTCGGTGCGATCTTCGTGCTGTTCGGCGTCATCTACACGGTTCGGTTTGGACTGGCGCCAAGCTGGGGTGGTATCGCGATTGGCGCTGCCCTGCTAGGCGAGTCTTTTTACATTCGGCACACGCGATCTCCACGTGCGCTTTGGGTTACAGGGATGAGTTTCGCTATATTTGCGGTGTGGCTCCTCGGAAATTTCTTTGTCGGTCTGGCAAAGAAGGACCCCTCTTTCGTCAAAGGTGTAATTGCTGGTGTATTCCTGGCGATTGGCGCTTGGAAAATTCTCCGCTCGTACTCCGCATACAAGGCGTTACTGGAGACTTCCGACCCGGCCGTGAACGACTATGTGCGCGTCGCGCTCGAACAGATGCGCACACCTTCGCCTGCTGAGCATGCGCAGATTGTCGAATTCAAGAAGCGCGGTATAGGAGAGAAGGGCACGTGGCGTTTGCAACCTGACGGTGATCTTCTCTTAGTGTGCCAATTCGCAGGGAAGACTTTTGGGTTAGGCGGTAGACCTCAGCAAGCGGTTTACGTCTCACGGCAGGACGTTCAAATTCAGCGTGAGGGCGATCGTTGGCTCGGTAAGAATGTAAACGCAACTCTCTCCGTTGGTAGTGCTGCAAACAAAGTTCAACTCAAGCCAGAAATGCTGATGCGGTTAGAATCCCTGCTGACTGGCACACCCGGCCCTGTCACAAACGAGAACTGGCTGAATGGCGCTCCTGCAAAGTAACGTTAAATCCCTATAGCACTCCAAATCCCCTCCGAGAGGCAAAACAAGGGCACAGCTTGTGGCCTGGCCTGAAGCGGCAACTGCTGCCGGATTCAGCAGATGAAGGTTCAACGGAGCTCATAGTTGACCAGTATCTGCGTATCGACAGCGACAGGTTGTCCCATTAGCAGGTATGGCTTGTATTTCCACTGGCGCACGGCGGCCACCGCAGAACCCGCCAATTCGATCGGGCCGTCAACCAGTTCAATATCCGCGACGTCACCGGCCTTGCTGATCTCGGCTCGCAGCACGACAGTGCCCTGAATGTGTGCGGCTCGGGCATCGTCGGGATAAATGGGTCTGACCTTTTTAATCACGAGGCCTGTCGTAACCCCACTCGCCACCTTGACTCTTTCTGGCCGTGCTTTACCCGGCTCTGAAGCCACCCCCTCCCCCTCCCCATTCTTCGGCCCGGTCGATTGCTCGGATTCTGCCGCACTTCGCTGAGGCAAAGCCGTGATCGAGTCGAGAGTAGCTATGATGGCGTCCAATCCTTTCTCGTTAGGTGCACCCGCATTCCAGACCAACAAATGGCCATTCGCCGTGGTGCAGATGATGCACTGATAATGCCCTCCAATACCACGCGCCAAGTTGACACGGAAGTAGTCGCGGCCGGCGGCCGAGAACTCTGCGACACTGCCCTCAGGCTGGTCTTTCTTCCCCTGTGAGTGGGCAATCATGGCTTCGAGGTTCTTCTTGCAATCGGTGGCTGGTTGCCGGTAGGCGCGGAGCGAAAAGAAGGGACTGTTCGCCGACACATTCGATTCTGGAACAAACACTGCCGCCAGCAGAATGTCGAAATTCGGCGGAGGGCTGGAAGATTCAACCCTCCTTCGCAACAGTTCCGTGGCTCGGATCCAATCGTTTGAAAGCGGGTAGGCGAGTCCGAGATCGGCGATTGAGAGGTGCGACTGCGCTGCGTCGTCAGACTTGGGGACGGCCTGAGCGTAAGCCCACATCCCAACCGAAATGAGTAGGTAGGTCCAGAAAACCTTCATGACCGGAATGTCCTTCATAGGAAATGGCGAGGAGCATATTATCATCCCGCCACCTGCTGTCGACAAATCCTTACAGTACTCATCGAAACCTCCTGTTGTGTGTCGCAGAACACCCAGACCACGAAAACCACAGAAACGAACACTTTTCCTCCGCTCCCACTACGGTAAACTACCCTTAACCCATGTCCCAATTCGTTCACCTGCACCTGCACACCGACTACTCCATGCTCGACGGCGCGTGTGACGTCGAAAAGCTCTGCCAGCGCGTGAAGGAAATGGGGATGCCCGCCGTGGCCATGACCGACCATGGCAACATTTTTGGCGCGGTGCATTTCGTCAACGCCGCCAAGCACGCCGGGGTGAAGCCCATCATCGGCTGCGAACTCTACATCTGCAAAAAGGACGACCACCGCGCCGCCCCCGAAGGCGACACTTACAATCACCTGCTCGTCCTCGCCGAAAACGAAGAGGGCTACCGCAACCTGGTCAAGATCACATCCGAGGCCTCGCTGCACGGCTTCTACTACAAGCCGCGCGTCAGCAAAAAGTTTCTCGCCGAGCATTCCCGCGGCCTGATCGGCCTCTCCGGCTGCCTGAAGGGCGAAGTCGCCGAGCGCCTCATGGAGAACAATTACGACGCAGCCCGCGCCGCCGCCGGAACCTTCACCGACATTTTCGGCAAAGAGAATTTTTATCTCGAGATTCAGGATCAGGGCCTGGAGCAGGAGCACCGCATCCATCCCGGCCTCTTCCAGCTGGAAAAGGATCTTGGCCTGCCGCTGGTCGCCACCAACGACAGCCACTACCTCTGCGAAGACGACGCCCACGCCCAGGACGTCATGCTCTGCATCCAGACCGGAAAATCCATTCGCGACACCGCCCGCATGAAGTTCGACGGCAACCAGTTCTTCGTCAAGACCTACGACGAAATGGCCCGCGTCTTCAAGGACTCTCCATCCGTCTTAACGCGCACCCTCGACATCGCCGAGCGCTGCAACATGCGCCTGGAAAAAGTCGCCAATCCTTTTCCGCAGTTCGAGGTCCCGCCCGGCTACACCATCGACAGTTATTTCGTGCACGTCACCCGCGAAGGCTTTGCCCGCCGCCTTGAAATGCTGCGCCCACTGCACGAGCAAGGCAAACTCAAGCACTCGCTCACCGACTACGAGCAGCGCCTGGAGCGCGAACTCGCCATCATCCAGCAAATGCAGTTTCCCGGATACTTTCTCATCGTCTGGGATTTCATCCGCTACGCCAAGGATCACGGCATTCCCGTCGGCCCCGGCCGCGGATCGGCCGCCGGATCGCTGGTCTCTTACGCGCTCGGCATCACCGACATCGACCCGCTGCAGCACGAGTTGCTCTTCGAGCGCTTCCTCAATCCCGAGCGCGTGTCCATGCCCGACATCGACATCGATTTCTGCATGAACCGCCGCGGCGAAGTCATCCAGTACGTCACGCAAAAATACGGCCGCGACAACGTCGCCCAGATCATCACCTTCGGCACCATGGCCGCCAAGGCCGCTATTAAAGACGTTGGCCGCGCCATGGACATTCCCTACGCCGACGTCGACCGCATCGCCAAGATGGTTCCCACCCAGCTCAACATCACGCTGGAACAGGCCATTCAGGATTCCGCGCAACTGCGCGAGGCCATCGAAAAAGATGCGCAGATTCGCGAACTCTTCGACACCGCGAAAAAGCTGGAAGGCATGGTCCGCAATTCCGGCGTGCACGCTGCCGGAGTCGTGATCTCGCCGCGCCCGCTCACCGACCTCGTCCCGCTGCATCGCACCAAGAACGACGAAATCGTAACCGCCTTCGACATGGTCGCCATCGAAAAGATGGGCCTGCTGAAGATGGACTTCCTCGGCCTGACCACGCTCACGATTCTCACCGACGCGCTGAAGCTGATTGAGCAAACTCGCGGCACATTATTGAATCTCGATCAGATTCCGCTGGAGGATAACGAGACTTACGAGAAAGTCTTCCACAAGGGACTCACCTCCGGCGTCTTCCAGTTTGAATCGCACGGCATGCGCGACGTGTTGCGCAAATACCAGCCGAATTCCATCGAAGATCTCACCGCGCTCAACGCGCTCTACCGCCCCGGCCCCATTCAAGGCGGCATGATCGACGACTTTGTCGACCGCAAGCATGGCCGCAAAAAAGTCGAATACGAACTGCCGGAGCTGAAAGAAATCCTGCAGGAAACTCTGGGCGTGATCGTGTATCAGGAACAAGTCATGCAGATCGCCAACCGCCTGGCCGGATACTCCCTGGGTGAAGCCGACCTGCTCCGCCGCGCCATGGGCAAGAAAAAAGCCGAAGAAATGGCGCAGCAGCGCGAACGTTTTGTGGAAGGCGCCGCGCAGCGCAAATTTCCGCCGAAGAAAATCGAAAAGATTTTCGACCTCATGGCGCAGTTCGCCGGATACGGCTTCAACAAGTCGCACTCCGCCGCCTACGCCCTGCTCGCCTATCACACGGCCTATCTGAAAACGCATTTTCCGGTCGAGTTCATGGCGGCCCTGCTGACCTCTGTCACCGGCTCGACCGACGACGTGGTCAAGTACATCAACGAATGCCGCGAGATGGGAATCGCCGTCGAAGCGCCCGACATCAACGTCTCCGACGCCAACTTCACTCCGCATGGCGAATCCATCCGCTTCGGCCTGGCTGCAGTGAAAAACGTTGGCGGCAACGCCATCGAATCGATCGTCGCCGCCCGCAAGAAGCTCGGTTCCTTCAAATCGATTTTCGAATTCTGCGAGCACGTCGACCTGCGCCTGCTGAACAAACGCGTTGTGGAATCGTTGATCAAGAGCGGCGCCATGGATTCCATGGGCCGCCGCGCGCAGTTGATGAACATGCTCGACAAGGCGATGGACCGCGCCCAGAAAACCCAGCGCGATGCCGAATCCGGCCAGCACGGCCTGTTTGGCGTCTTCCAGCAGGAAGACTCCGAATCCCACAACGACAAGCTGCCGAACATTCCCGACTGGGACGAGCACACCCGCCTGACAGCCGAAAAAGAAATTCTCGGCTTCTTCATCAGCGGACATCCCCTGCAAAAATACAAAGACAAACTCACCGACCTGCAGGCGCTCAGCGTCGAAGAGATCGCCGCCATGACCCGCTCCACCGGCAAGGACGAAACCATCACCACGGCCGGCATCATCAGCAACGTGCGCGTGCTCAAGTCCAAGCGCGGAGATTTCTACGCGCAAGCCACGCTCGAAGATATGTCGGGGTCCATCGACATGATCGTCTTCCCCGAGGCGTTCAAACGCATCGGTGAGAAAGTAAAGCTCGAAGTTCCAGTGCTGGTAAAAGCTGGCGTGCGCATTGAAGAAGGCGCCAATCCCAAGATCACCGCCGCCGAAATCCAGCCGCTCGAAGAAGCCAAGGTCCCTCTGCCTCGAGCCATCCGCATCCGCGTGCCCCTCGAATCCTCCGGCGAAACCACCGTCGACGATCTCCACACTCTGTTCCTGGAGCGCAAAGGGGAGGCCCGCGTCCTATTCGACGTGGAACGCGAAGGCGATTTCATGGTCGTGATGGAAGCGGAAGGCTATAATGTCCTGCCGGACCGCAACTTCATCGCCCGCGTCGAACAATTGTGCGGGCGAGGAAGCGTTCGCATTATTGCCTGAATTTATCGCATGACATCCATGGAAAAAGCGCAGCAGGAACTGGAGCAGATCGAGCGCCAGGTCGCCGAACTGCGCTCGCCCAACGCCGACGAAGCCACTCGCCGCCAGATCGAAATATTGCAGGACCGCATCGAGACTCTGCGCCAGGACCTGAGCGCTCCTCCCACCGCCTGGCAGAGAACGGAACTGGCGCGCCATCCGCAGCGTCCGCAGTCACTCGACTACATCGAACGCATCTTCACCGACTTCAGCGAAATTCATGGCGACCGCAGTTTTGGCGACGACGCCGCCATCATCTGCGGCATGGCCCGCTTTCACGGCGATGAAGTTTTGATCGTGGCCACGCAGAAGGGCCGCGACATGAAGCAGCGCGTGCATCGCAACTTCGGCACGCCGCATCCCGAGGGTTACCGCAAGGCCATCCGCGTGATGCAGTTCGCGCAAAAGTTTCGCCGACCCATCTTCAGTCTGGTCGACACCGACGGCGCGTATCCCGGCATCCACGCCGAAGAGCGCGGACAGGCCGAAGCCATCGCCCACAACCTGCGAGAAATGGCGCGGCTGGAAGTTCCCATCATTGCGACCATCATTGGAGTGGGAGGCAGCGGTGGCGCGCTGGCCATCGCCGTCGCCGACCGCGTGCTGATGATGGAAAATTCAATCTATTCCGTCATCTCTCCCGAAGGCTGCGCCGCTATCATGTGGCGCGACTCCGCCAAAAAAGAACTGGCCGCCGAGGCCATGCGCATTACCGCCGACGATCTCACCGAACTGGGCTGCATCGACGACATTGTTCCCGAACCCGAGGGCGGAGCCCATCGCGACCACGAAGCCGCCGCCGCCCTGCTCGACGCCAGCCTGCAGAAACATTTCAACCAACTCAAGAAAATTCCGCCCGCCGAATTACTCACCTCGCGCTACGGCAAGTTCCGCAACATGGCGCAGTTTTACAAGACCGGGTAGTTTAAGTCTCGGCGCTTCGCCGCGGCGTCGCGGTGGCCTACACGCCGTTGAATTTAGCGAGGAGCCGCCGGGCAGGCACGAAGGCGTATTGCGGATTCCGTTACTGCGGCAGTTTGAAGTCCAACGTTACTCTGGTTTGCATGGGCGCGGCGTGTCCATTCACGCGACGCGGCTGGAATCGCCACTGCTTCACCGCACCAACAGAGGCTTGCGCCAGCTCTGGCGGCCCACTGACCAGTTGCGCGTTTTGCACCGCGCCATCTCCGCCAATGCGGACGTCGAGCACGACTGCTCCCTCAATTCCCTGCCGCCGCGCTTCTTCCGGATATTCCGGCTCGACGCGGTAAAGCAACGTTCCCCCGGCCACTGTGGGCAGCGGCGCGATTGAATTGTCCGGCTCCGCCGAGGCAGCCCGCTCCACGCTTCCAGCGGGATTTTGTGCCGTGCCACTCTGCCCCGGCGGCACGCTAAAAATCTCTTTGCCGTTTTCGAAGATGCGCAGACCTCCCGCAGGCAGATCTTTTGCCACGCTCTTGGCGGGCGCCGGCGGGGGTGGCGACGCCTCGGCAGCCTCCTGCTTTTGGGGCGGCGCATTCGTGTCGGCGGCCACAGAAGTTGTTTCAGGAATCTTCACCGCTGCTGCGGGGGGCGCAGCCGAATGCACTACCGCCTTCTGCGTCGGCAAATGCCGGCCCAGCAGCAGTCCGAGAACTATCGCGCAAACCAGCACCGCCCCACGCAGCGCCCAAGTGAGCACTTCCACTCCGCGCTCGGAAGAATCGCGCGCCACCGAATCCGCCGCGACCCAGTCTTCCGCGAGTAAGCCTGCCGTTGCCGCATGCCCGATAGCTGAGTGCGCACCCATCGAGTCGGCGGGCACAGTTTCTGCGTCTATCGCTTGCGCCGCCATCCGCGAACGTTCAGTAATCGCGACCGGTTCGTGAACCGGCGTCTCGACCTTATTCCCGCCCGCAGTGCTCTGCGCTTGAGTAGACGCGGGCGCTGCTCCCGGCCGCGGCAGCGCCGCCCGTTCCAAGGTACTGAAGATGCGGGCCGCTAACGCCTCCAGCGTGCGCTCATCGCGTTCACCAAAAGCCTGCGGCTGCGACGAAAACAATTCGAACAGCCCCAGCAATTTTTCGCCCCGGATCAGCGGCATCACCATCACCGACCGCACTCCCAGCCGCTGCGAGGCTTCGTGGTCGACGCGCGCATCGTCCGCCACGTCGTCGCTGCGCTGGATGTGGCGCGTGCGGATACATTCTCCGGAGAGCCCTGAAGCGGAGTCCAGCCGCGAGCCCAGCGCGGGAGCCGTCTCGCCATTGCTGGCGCGGCAAACCATTTCTCCGTCGCGCTCCAGCGCGATCGCCGCCCCGGTCGCGCCCGTACTCAGGCAGGCCTGCACCACGATTTCATTGAGCACGATTTCCAGCGCCAGGTTCTTGGAAAGTTCCGGCGACACGCCGCCGCCGTGCGCGGAAAAAACCGCAGCCAGCTGAGCCAGGTCGGTTTCGAAATTAGAATTTCGCGGCTGGGCGCGCAGCGCTCCCGTCGCGCTCACGCCCGCTTTCGCCGGACCCGGTTCCGATGTCGGAGGTTGCGCCATACGGGAATTCAATGGAAGCTACAATCACCGTCCGTAGCGGAGTTTCGCCCGAAAACCACGGGTTGTCAATAAGCGCGTGGGCCTTTCAACCCGGTTTTCGCTGGGTTTACTCAGGGGAAGCGCGGCAAAAGCCGCCATTCCCGCTCTACGCCTGCCACAGACCCCTTGCCTGCGCCCGAAAAGACCTTCCCGATTCGGCAAGAAATTGCAATTCTGCCCACAAACTCGCCCGCCTTTTGTCCTGTGAATGTTAGCCTTAATCCTGTTAGAATCACGGAATTCAAAGGCGCCGGTAGACCCATTTCTTCCGGACCGCCTCAAATTCCCCGGGCTTCCTCGCCGAAGCATCCCCAACGAAACTTGCTGCAGCACATTCCATCTCGGGAGTCTTAAACATGCGGATCGCAGTAGTCGGTTCCGGATACGTAGGATTGGTGGCTGGCGCCTGCTTTGCCGACCTTGGTCACGACGTCATTCTGGTGGACAACGATCAAAATAAACTCTCGGCGCTGAAAGACGGCCAGGTCCCGATCCACGAAAAATTCCTGCCCGAACTGCTCACCCGCCATCGCGGTCAGCGGCTCACTTTTTCCGACAACTTAAAGGAAGCGGTGCGCGTCAGTTCAGTCATTTTTGTCGCCGTGGGCACGCCGCCCACCGAGAGCGGCGAGGCCGACCTGTCTTACGTTGAATCGGTGGCGCGCGAAATTTCCGGCGGCATCAACGACTACAAAGTCGTCGTCGAGAAAAGCACGGTGCCCGTCTACACCAGCGATTGGGTACGCAAGATTATCCTGCGCAATGGCGCCGATCCCAACTGGTTCGATGTAGCCAGCAATCCCGAATTTCTGCGCGAAGGCACCGCGGTCACCGACTTCCTGTTTCCTGACCGCATCGTCATCGGTTGCGACAGTGAACGCTCCGCCGAAGTTCTGCGTGAAGCCTATGCGCCCCTCACCGACGGCTCTTACTACGAACGCACCGGCGCCATCCCGCACCCCGACCGCGCCTCCACTCCTCCGCCCATCATCGTCACCAGCACCAAGAGCGCGGAGTTGATCAAGCACGCCTCCAACGCTTTCCTCGCGATGAAGATTTCTTTCATCAACGCCGTGGCCTCGGTCTGCGAATCGGTGGGAGCCGACGTGAATCAAGTGGTTCACGGAGTGGGCACCGATTCGCGCATCGGGCCGCGCTTCCTGAATCCCGGCATCGGCTACGGGGGATCGTGCTTCCCGAAAGATGTCATGGCATTCCGCGCCGTGGCGCGCGAGTCGGGATACGATTTCCGCCTGCTCGACGAGGTCATGCGCATCAACGAGGAGCAACGCAACCGATTTCTGCGCAAAGTTCGCAGCGCGTTGTGGACGCTGCGCGGCAAGAACCTTGGCGTGCTTGGCCTCGCGTTTAAAGGCGGCACCGACGACATTCGCGAATCGCCCGCGCTTTTTCTGGTTCAGGCCTTGATTCAGGAGGGCAGCAAGATAACCGCCTACGATCCTGCCGCGATGGACCGGGTGCGCGACGTGATCCCTTCCGGCATCAGTTTCGCCAACTCTGCGTATGAAGCCGCGCACGGCGCCGACGCTCTGCTCATCCTCACTGAGTGGGAAGAGTTCGCCAACCTCGATCTCGCCCGCCTGCGCCAGGAACTCAAGTATGCAATCGTGATCGACGGCCGCAATTTGTATAATCCCGACATGATGGCAGCCGAAGGCTTCAGCTACTACAGCGTGGGACGCGCCGCTTCTTATCCCGATGGCGTTCCCGCCGTCGTTGCGAAGAACGGCAAGAAAGCATGAGCTCAAAACGCGCGGTAGTCACCGGCGGCGCCGGTTTTCTGGGATCTCATCTGTGCGACGCCCTGCTCGCCGAGGGCTGGAGCGTGGTCGTGGTCGACAATCTGCTCACCGGCCGCCGCGTCAACTTCGAACACCTGCGCAACGAACCTCGTTTTGAATTTGTCGAGAAAGACATTTGCGAGCCCTTTGACGTAGGCAAGGTCGATTACGTTTTTCACTTTGCCAGCCCGGCCAGTCCAGTCGACTACAGCGTGCACGGCATCCCTACGCTCAAAGTCGGCTCGCTCGGAACCTTTCACGCCCTCGACGTGGCTTACAAATACGGCGCGAAATATTTAGTCTCGTCGACTTCGGAATGCTACGGCGATCCGCTGGAACATCCGCAGAAAGAGACTTACTGGGGCAATGTCAACTCCATCGGCCCGCGCTCGGTTTACGACGAAGCCAAGCGCTTCACCGAGTCGGCGACCATGGCCTACCGCCGCTATCACAAGGTCGACACGCGCATCGTGCGCATCTTCAACACTTACGGCCCGCGCATGCAACTCAATGACGGCCGGGTCGTCCCCAACTTCATGAAGCAGGCCCTGCGCGGCGAACCGCTCACCGTTTACGGCGACGGCCAGCAGACGCGCAGTTTCTGTTACGTCAGCGACGAGATCGACGGCTTCGTGCGCCTCTCCAAGTCAGACGAACATCTTCCGGTGAATATTGGCAATCCCAACGAATTCACCATCCTCGAATGTGCCCACATGGTGCTGAAGGTGACGGGGTCGAAGAGCCAGATTCACTACGAGCCGCTACCGCAGGACGACCCCAAACAGCGCTGCCCCGACATAACGAAGGCGCGCCAGTTGCTGGGATGGGAGCCGAAGATCGATCTCGAAACCGGCCTAAGACAATCCCTAGACTACTTCAAGACAGCCCTAGCCCAGGAATCAGCGTTGCAATAGCAGTGCCCAGTATCCCGGCTCGTTGGGGAAGGCTCGTGTGGGGACGGACGCATTCGTCCGTCCACGGAGCGAAGCGGCGCAGGTTCAACAACTTAGCCGTGATATGGCGACCGAGAAACCAAAGCAATACATATTTGTACGTACAATACTATTCGAAACGGCCGGGCAGTTTCCGCGCTCCGCCACTCGCCTACAATGCCCTTTCCCGAGCCGGAAACGCCCCTGGCAGCGACGATCGTCCCCCGACTGAGGGTCAACCCCCGGAACGAAAAATTCCTCGTCCTGGAGCCCTGCAGCGCCGTTTAACGAATTATCAATGACTTACACGCAGGCTCAACAACTTAGCTGGAAGGTTCCGTCGTCGCGGCGACGAAGTCGATGAGTTTGTTCACCCTCGACCGCTCCTCGCTCGTGTTCAGCACGAACTCCACACCCATCCCGTAGCCAGGATGAGAGGTCAACACTATGCCGCGCACAGCTAGTTTCATTTCGTAGGTTCGCACCACGATCTCGACGGAAGCTCCCTTCGCAAACGGAAGCGGAACTTCCAGATAGCATCCGCCGGAACTCAAGTCGGTCAAGTTGCAACGATGCGGCACGGTGACGCCTTCGCGAAAGACGACGGCACCCAGGCGGCAGGCGTGACGCGACTGCGTGCGGCGGTTGTCAGGATCGGCAAGGGTTCCCTTGGCGCTCTCATCCGCGACTTTTGCGCTCGCCTGGGCGACTTCGACTTGCACGGCGCTCCGCGCAGCGTGACCTCCCTGCATGATCTCGGCCACCGCTTCCAAACTGGGCTGCAGAGTTTCTTCCATCTCCACCGTCACGTCGGCCAGCGGACTGCGCGTGGCTTCGCTCTCCAACTTGTCGTCAAGATATTCCGAGAGCAGGCGGCGCGAGGTTTTCGGCACATCCGCGAACTGCACGCCGGCGCGGCCCTTCCAGTCCTGCCACATGACCCGGCCCGACAGGCGAACATTCGCCGACTGCCCCGGCAACTTGAATTGAAAATAAATTTTGTCGACAGGGGGAAGCCTTTTGCCGAACTGCACCGACATGCCGTCCTCCGCCAGATCGATCAGCGTCGCTTTTTCCTCCTGGACGTTGGCGTAATCGATGGTGGCCTGGGCGTGCACGGCGGCGCGAGCTTTTTTGCGCTTGTCGCGGTGCATGACCACGCGCACGGCGCGCAGGCTATTCAGAGCTTGCTCGAAGGCCAGCGGCTTGTAGAAAATAAAATTCGCGCCCAGGGCAAAGATTTCATGCACGTTCTCTTGTCCATCGAGCACCGCGACGGCGAGCGTGGCGTCGTTCTTGCGGGACTGGCGAGTCTCGCGCAGCAGCGAGATCACTTCCTTGGTGGTCTTCCCTTCCATGATGATCACGTCGAAGCGCTGTTGCGCCAGGCGGATGCCGGCGCGTACGAAGTCCGGGCAGGGCTCGACCTCAATGCTGAGTTCTGCCAGCACGCGCTGCAGCAAGCGGGACGAATCCTCATCGGCGCACACCAGTAGAGCGGATAGAGTCATACCTGAGAACATCGTAGGTGCCGGTGGTTCGGTCTCACAAGTTACTAGTGTCACCATCGCCTTGCGCACGCACGGCACCTTGCCAGCTAACGGCGGGGCCATGTCTACGGTAACTTGGCTGGAAAAACTGCCGCCCATAGAATTTGGTTCGTATGATCGCCCTGGGAATTCACGAATTAGCCGCCGACTGGATGTCCGCCAAATGGCTGTTGTGGATCAGCTTATATGCGGGCCTCGGAATCTTCTTGCCTTGGATTATGACGCGAGCCTGGGCCAATCAGCACCAGAGCGATTTGCGGCCGCGCGTACGCCAGGTCTTCCAGTACGGAGAGTTGGGGCTGGTCAGCCTGATGATGGCGATCTCGGTAATCTGGGATCTGCAGAAATCCGGGTTCACTTCGTACACCGTTGCTCTGGGTTCGGTTTTTCTGGCGATGAGCGGGATCATGGCGGGGGCGGTGTGGGTGGAAGCTTACTGCCGGCGCAGCACGGGAATACGCTTTACTTCGGAACGAGCGTGGCGGGACTCGCGCAATTTAGCGCTTCTGGTATTCAGCCTGGCGCTGGTGACGGAGATTCTGTTGGACCGATTTTCGAAGGTGGCAGGCTTATGAGTGCAGCAGCTCCAGCTCTGGTGAAAGAACCACGACGAACCGTGGCGATGCGGCTTGCCGATCCAGCAGCCATGCTGGGTTATCTGTCGTTGCTGTTTGGCTTGCTGCTGGTGCTGTTTCCGGTGTCGTTCCCGCACCTCATTCTCCAGAATTGGCAGAGCGCGCGGCTCACGCCGATCATGATTCTGTTTACAGTTTCGCTCAACCTCGGCTTGTACCTCACGATTACTTATCAGCGCGACGCACGCCCCGGAGTGGTTGCCTCGGGCTGCCTGGGCAGTGTGCCCGTGTTTGTGCTGGCTGCGCTCAATCTTGTGCTTCAAGCGACCATCACGCACACGTTCTCGGGAAACATTCCGAATGCGCCCGCGCGAGTGGAGGAAGAGATTCTGGCGCAGACTTATTTCGCATTGGTGGCCGCGATCTTCACGCCCTTCCTGCTGATCCGCCTTGGGCAGCAGTTTCGTAAGTCCGATCGGTAGGGCGGGTTTTCAGCTTTCGGCTTTCGGCTTTCGCATTTCGATCTCAGACTCAGGACTTCAAACCTGAAACGGGGACTTTCGGCGGCGCTTCGCGGGCGGGGCCGACAGTCGAAAGAGGTGAGTCACGGAAGCCGAGGGTGCAAGGAAAAAAAACGGTCTCCAAAGTACTTCAGTAATCACCTGCTTATTACAAAGGGTCCATGTACTGGTGCATTGGTCTGTAGTACTTTGACGACATCCCCTACAACTAGGAAGATGAAGTCGCGATGAAGGAACGCCAGTCGATTCGGTTGTCCGCGTCAGTGGCGCCATCCTTGCCTGCCGGCCGGAGGCAGCGGGAAGCGCAAAGACATTGCACCGGGAGCGTTGGCTCGACGAAAGAGACTATGAAGTTGCGAGCAAATCGCGGGTTCTCGCTGCTGGAGATGGTGATCACGATCGCCATTGGGCTGATCATGGCGGGCGTGACATTTATCGTGCTGATGCCGCTGTTCCGAGAGAACCACGTCAACGCCGCCTACGACACGACTCTGTCGGTGATCCGCAGCTATCGCACTCTGTCGATCACGCAGAGCAAGCGCTACATTGTCACGTTCACGGCGCCCGGAACCATTACCGTGCAACGCTGGGACTACGCAGCGCCGGTATCGCCGCCGCCGGTGACGGTGGCTACTTTTAATTTGCCGCAGGATATCCAGTTCGGGGTGCAGGCGGGGTTCCCGGCGACCGCGCCAGACGGCTTCGGCAGCGGCACCACTGCCATCGACTTCGATCAAGGTATGGGCCTGGGAAGCCAGAACTACGTCATGTTCATGCCCGACGGTTCCTCGCAGGACACACTGGGAAACTTCAACAGCGGGCTGGTTTACCTGACGCGGCCGGGCGATCTTTACAGCTCGCGAGCGGTCTCGGTATTCGGCACCACCGGAAGAGTGCGGGGCTGGCGGCTGCAGACGGCAACTTTATGGGTGCAACAATGACGCGATCCAAATCTCAATCCGCGATGTCTGCCGCCGTTCGATCGCAAGCGTCGGGACAGAGTGGTTTCACGCTGGCGGAAACCATGATCGCGATCGTGGTGACCAGCGTCGGCATTATTGGATTGCTGGCGGTTTTTGCCACGGCAGTGACGACGACGCAGAACGCCCAGCAAAATCTGATCGCCCGGCAGAAGGCGCTGGAGACGATGGAGAGCATCTACACGGCGCGCAACACGCAGCAAATTACCTTCGCGCAGATTGCGAATATTTCCAGCGGCGGAATCTTCACCGACGGCGCCACGCCCTTGCTTTCGGCCGGCCCTGACGGACTGGTGAACACCGCTGACGATGTCAACTTCCCAGCTTCCGGTTCTTGTCCGGCGGGCCCGGAGTGCATCACGCTTCCCGGCCCTGACGGCATTCTGGGTACGGCAGATGACACGGCTATGAGCCTGGCGAATTTCAGCCGGCAGATTCAGATTGGAAACGTGCTGGAGGCCGACGGAATCACGGTGGACCCCAATCTGAAACAGATTACGGTGACGGTGAGTTATTTCTCCGGGGGATCGACGACGGCGCGCAGTTACACGGTGAACGCGTTGATTTCGGCCTTCCGCTGAGTGCGATTGACGAAAACATATTGACGAAAACAAGTTGACGGCAAACATGAGGATGTCAAAACCACAATCCGAGCGCGGCTTCACACTGATGGAAATGCTGATCGCCATAGCGGTGGGATTGCTGGTGATGGGAGCGATCGCCAGCCTGTTTAAGACCGGAATGGATTCCGCCATGCTGGTCACGCAGCGCGCGGAGACGCAGCAGAACATGCGCGCGGCCATCGACCTGATGGTGAAAGACATCAGCATGGCGGGCGCGGGACTGCCCGCGGGAGGGATTCAGCTGCCGATCGGTGGATCAGGTGCCTCGTTATATGGCTGCGACCAGTCTGGAACCTGCCACGTTTCGGGCAACGTTTATCCCACCAACAATTACATGTACGGAGTTATTCCGGGCTTCAGCAATGGAGTGGAAGGAAACGCGGTGGTTCCGGCGGCGCCGCCGCCCGCGCTGAACGACAGCATCACTTCGATTTATGCGGACTATAACTTTCCGCTGTGGCAATACGACGTAACGTTTCCGGTTCCCGGCAGTGGCACAGCAATCGCGCTTGCGCCGAACCCGGCCTATGTGCCGGCGCCGCCTGCCCTGGCTTCGGCGGGAGGAATTAAGGCTGGCGATCTCATCATGCTAAGTAATCCTTTGGGGACGGCAGTGGGAGAAGTCACGAACGTGACAGCGACCGGGATCGAGTTTGCCGATGCGGATGCGCTGAACATCAACCAGAACGGCGCGGCCGCCAACAACATTGCGGCGATTTCCACGGGCGCGAACACGATTGCGTACCGCTTGTTCGCGGTGACCTACTATCTGACGGTGCCGCCGCCGAATGGTGAAACGCCTCGCCTGATGCGGCAAGTGAACGGACTCAGCCCGGTTCCGGTGGCCGACAACATTATTAACCTGCAATTTTCCTATGACGTTTACAACTCCACGACTTCGCAACTCGACCCCAACCAGACCAATCCCTTAGGCGCAGGCGATTCCCCGAACCTGATGCAGAAGATCAACATCGTGGTCATGGGGCAAAGCATTGTCAACCACGGAAACAGATCGCAGAACTTGTATCTGGCGACTTCGGTAAGCGCGCGCAACATGGCGTTTCGCAATCGTTATCAGTAGCGTCGGTGCAGGAGACCAATCCATGGGACGGAAAAACAATCGCTGGCGGGGATTCACGCTGATCGCGGCACTTCTGGTGATGGTGCTGTTATCGGGCGTGGCCGTGGGCCTGCTTTTTCTTGTGACCAACGAATCGCGCATTGGGGGCAACGACCTGGAGGAAAACCTTGCCTACTACGGCGCAGAATCGGGCATGGAGAAACTCACTTCGGACCTGTCGACGCTCTACGGCCAGTACCAAGCGCCCAAAAACCCCCAGATTCAGAACCTGATTAATTTCCCTCCGACGGCGGCGATGGTGGGCGCGATGAATTACACGGAGAGCATCAACGTCCCCCTGATGGCCGATGGAGTCACGCCCCAGAGCAGTTACAACACGATCAGTTCCGGAGCCAATCAGGGAATGTACGCACAGATTATTCCCATGACGCTGCAGGTGGTCGCCGCCCGGCCCTTAGGCGCTTCGGTCAACATTACGCGACAGGTGGAAGTGGCGCTGATTCCGGTGTTTCAGTTCGGCGTGTTCTGCGGCTACGATTGCAGCTACTTTCCAGGCCCTGACTTCAGCTTTGGGGGGCGGGTTCACACCAATCAGAACCTCTTTCTGGCGTCCGGTGGCAACAACCTTGTATTCAACGACAAGATCTCAGCCTTCCAGCAAATCATTATGGACCGGCTGGAGAATGGACACGTGACCACCGCGGGATACGGTGGAACGGTCTGGGTTCCCAGGGCGAGCGGAGGTTGCCCCCTGACATTCCCGCCTACGGGAGCGAATTGTGTCGCCTTGCCGAGCTCCGGAACGGTGCCGGGCGACGCCAGTTGGAGCGGCGGCTATCCTAGCGTGGGCGGCCTTGCCAACAGCAATTTTCCCAGCATCTCCTCATCCTCATCGACCACGCCGCCGATCGGGCTGAACGGGTTTGTTACCAACTCGCTGACCGGGGCCACGAATATGCAGTTGCCGTTCGTGAAAAACAGCTGCATCAGCAACCCGCCGCCGTGCACCGATCCAATCGCGATTGTGCGCAAGCCGCAGACCGAGTCGGCTTCGAGCGCGCTAGGCAGCGCGCGCCTGTATTACAAAGCGCAAATTCGCATCCTGATGGCCGACACCGAAGCGGATTTGGCGCCAGAGCGCTCCATTGTCGGCGACCCAGACAACATTCAGATGAATATGAACACTACGCCTCCAGCAGCTCCGGAGGCCTTTGCGACAGCCGACACCGGCGTGTCGGCGACATGGACTGCGCCTTATACGCGGTCGGGTCTTACGAGTTGGACGCGATGGCCGCTGCTGGGAGAGATCACAACGAATCCCGCGGGCGGGAGCAATCCAACCAATACCGGGGCCTGGCTGCGGGTAGAGTTTTTCGATAACGGCTCGAGCTCGTGGAAGGGCGCGACCCGCGAATGGCTGGCATTCGGTTTCGGCAAGCCCTACAACGCGGACCTGACCGCGCCGCAGAGTTCCAACACGGTTAACCAGAACGCGATCCTGATTCTGCAGCAACTGAGCAGCACGACAGTAACGGGAGCAAACCCGACGGACTGGTATCCCATTAATCTTTACGACACGCGCGAAGGCGAGATGCGGGACACTGCGCAGGCTGCGGGCTCGTGCTCGGTGAACGGCATCATGAACGTGGTTGACCTGGATGTGGGCAACCTGGCGCGATGGCTCAACGGAGGAATCCCGGGCCGCGGGCAGAACGTGAACTACAACAGTGAGAATGGTTACGTGCTCTACTTCTCTGACCATCGCGGCATGCTCATCGATCCCAATCCTTCGAATGGCGGACAGACGGCGGCGGGCGTGATGAGCGGCGTGTCGGGGTTGGAGGATGTGGTTAATTCCTCGGCGACTTTGACCTCGACCACGCCTGACGGTGTTGCCGAGGCGGCGACTTATTACACGTACTCGCCGGAAGATGTGGACCAGAACGGCGTGCTCGACAACTGGGGGGCGCAGAATATCGGTTTCGGATTCGGCGTGAACACCAACACCGGCGCGCCCTTGAACCCATATGTGCGCATTAATTCCTGCCAGACTGCAGGCGCGGCAAATATGGTGACCGGAGCACGGCACGGCTTGCGCCTGATCGATGGCGGCATGAACGCGGGCGTGAGCTACTTGCCCGTCAAGCCCGCCGCCAGCGGATGCACGCAGAGCGCCGCGAATCCCACCGGATGCGGAGGCTTTACCGTGGTTTCGGAAAATCCGGTTTACGTTTACGGCAACTACAACAGCGATGGCTCGGATCCGTTCTGGGGAACGGCGAACAATGCGACTCCCTCGCAAACCCCGCACTCGGCGGCTGCCATCATTGCGGATTCGGTGACGGTATTATCGAACCAGTGGTCCGATGTGAACAGTTTGCTGAACACGACGTCTCCCGGCAACCGCAAAGCCACAGCGCCAGCTTACTACCGGGCTGCCATATCAGGCGGCAAGAACATTCCATTTCCGCAACCCACGTGGGGTGGTGTGAGCCAGGACTTTGGCACCGATGGAGGGTTGCACAACTTCCTGCGCTACCTGGAGAATTGGGCAACAACGCTGAATTACGACGGGTCGCTGGTGAGCATGTACTATTCCGAGTACAACACCGGCGTGTTCAAATGCTGCACGACGGTTTATAATCCGCCGACTCGTAAATATTATTTCGATGTGCTGTTCCTGAACCCGGCCAACCTGCCTCCAGCCACGCCGATGTTCCAGGACGTGGTGAACTTGAGCTATCACCAGAACTTCACGCCTCAGTAACTCGAGCAGTCGATGCCTGCCCCGCTCAAGTTTCGGCTTGGGCGGGGATTTTCTGCGCTTTTCGCAGATGAGTTGCGCAGGCATTGATTACAATCGGAGGCGCGGTTCGTTCAATTCATCATGCAACCTCGTCGCTATCTTCTTTGGTACCTCTTCGTTCCCGCGGCGCTCGTGGGCATTGGATTGTTTTTCGTGCCTGCCTATGTCATTCGGCCATTTCATCACCAGACGGCCAGGGCGCTGGCTCTAGCCATGCATCTGCGCCAGGTTGCGCCGTTGGGAACGCTGGCGGCTTCCCTGCTCTGCCTGATCCTTGCGGTCATCCTGTGGGTACCAGCCGATCGGGCGCGGAGAATTATTCTGGCTTCGGTCATGGTGCTGGTTGCGTTTTCAGCGGTCATGTCGCGCCTGAACTATTTTGAATGGATGTTTCATCCCGTGAAGGATGCGCGCTTCGACCCGGAAAGCGCCAGCAAACTCGACAATGGAGAGATGATTCTTGCCATCCGCTACGGCGCCGATGCGCGGGCGTATCCCATCCGCGAGATGGCTTACCACCATGTGCTGAACGATGTGGTGGGCGGCGTCCCCGTCGCGGTCACGTATTGAACGCTCTGTCACACCGGTCTGGTGTGGACGCGCACGGCGAAGGGCAGAGCTCTGCATTTTTATCTCGCCGGGATAAATAACCAGAACTTCCTGATGCGCGACCGGGAAACCGGCACGTGGTGGCAGCAGATCACCGGCAAGGCCATCTACGGGCCGCTGCAGGGCGCGTCGCTTGATTTGGTGCTGAGCGATGAACTCACCTTCGGCGAGTGGAAGGCGGAAGTTTCCGGCGGGCAGGTGCTGGCTCCGGTGACAAAAGACCTGAAGAACTACGACAGCGATTGGGAGCCGGAGGTGGCAAAACTTCCGGTGGTAATCAGCTTTCCGGGGACCGAACTGAAATCGCGCGACGTGGTCGTGGGACTGGAACTCGGCGGCGCCAGCCGGGCTTATCCGTGGGAAGCGTTGGTGAAGCAGTCCCCGGTCGAGGATCGTGTGCACGGAACGCCACTGCTGATTGTGGTCGGGCCCGACGCAAAGTCTTTTCGTGTTTTTATCAGCCGCGTGGATGGGAAAGACGCGGAGTTTTTCCTCAAAGGCGAAAGCGAGGGCGACGCCAAAACGGCGCCGCCCGCAACGAAGGCGTGGACTCTGATCGACCCAGCCACTGCCAGCGAATGGAACTTTCAGGGTTGCGCGATCTCGGGAGCGGCGCAGGGCAAATGCCTGGATCGCGTGCCGGCGCTGAAAGATTACTGGTTCGACTGGCGCAATTACCATCCAGAGACGAGTATTTACAAACGGTAGAGAGCGCGCGGGCGTCCGAGAGAGAATCTCGATTGTTACCATCTGCGTTTCGCGCTGGCGATCTATGCAACCGACCTCCCATTTGCAGCATCACTTAAGTTAGGGCTCTGGTTCTTTCGGTTAGGAAAACGACAACCGCACCTTCTTCCCGTCTGCGGAGGGTGTCTCAGCGCGCTCTTTGAGTGATGAGGCTTATGGCAGGCGTATTCCCCGCGCATATTTTGACAATTCTTTCTCCTCTTCCGCCGCAGCGCGTCGCCCACCGCTACGCCATTGCGGTGGCTTCGGGGGTGCTCGCCGTGCTGTTGCGTTGGCTGCTTGACCCGGTGCTGGGGCACGTGGCGTTCTACATTACGCTCTACGTCACCGTTACCTTTTGCGCCGTGGTGTGCGGCTATGGGCCGGCGATTGTCAGCGGCGTCCTGGGGTTTCTGGGGATTTTTTATTGGTTCGTGGATCCCCGGCATTCGCTTTCGCTGATTCATCAGCCAGAAATCCATGCCATTGTCGGTTGTGTCCTGGTATGCGCGGTTCTGATCATGCTGGGCGAGGCCAACCGGCGGAAAGAGTTGCGGCTCAACCAGACCGTGGTGGCAGTAAGGACGGAAGCCCGCGAGCGCCAGCGCGCGGAAGAAGAACTGCGCCAGGCTCACGACCAGCTTGAGGAGCATGTGCGGGAGCGCACGGCGGAGCTGTCACAAGCGCTGTCGAGGCTGGAATCGGAAATCGCGGTCCGCGAAGGCAAGGAAGAGCAATTACGCAGCCTGTCGCTGCATTTGATGACCTTGCAGGATGAGGAGCGGCGGCGCATTGCGCGCGAACTGCACGATACCGCGGGGCAGACGCTGGCGGCCATGAAGATGTCGATCGCATTGATTCGCGCGACGGACGGCGCCAGGCCTGAACTGGCCCGGCTGGTCGATGACCTGAACGCGCTGACCGATGAAGCTTTGCAGGAAGTTCGGACGACATCGTATTTGTTGCACCCTCCGCTGCTGGATGAGGCGGGAATTGCGTCGGCCGCGCGCTGGTTCGTGGAGGGCTTCGCGCGGCGCAGCGGAATTCAAGTGGACTGCGATATTCCAGACAAGATGGAGAGGCCTCCCCGAGACTGCGAGTTAGTGCTGTTTCGGGTTTTGCAGGAGAGCCTGACCAATGTACATCGCCACTCGGGAGCTTCGGCGGCGCGCGTGCGGCTGCACCGCGCCACGGATATCTTCGAACTGGAGGTGGGCGATAACGGCAGGGGCATTTCCGAGGAGCGCCTGCGCCGCTTCAACGCAGCGGTGGGAAATGCGGGCGTGGGAATTTCCGGTATGCGCGAACGGGTACGTGAGTTGGGCGGCCGCCTGGAAATCCGTTCGCTGAAGAACGGGACAACGATCTGCGTGGCTTTGCCCGCGATGCGGCCGGAAGGCGCGCCTCCGCGCGTATCGCTCTCCGCGTAGCCACTACTTCCGGGACCTGGCATCGCGCCCTTGTCCGCGCCGTTTTACCGATCGCCTCTAGCCTGCATCTCTACCGTGCCAGCAACAAACGAAGTCCCTTGAACCGGCGGGCGCATCGGCGCTACTATGGCGTGCTGCGCCCATGGAGAGGCCAGACTTCGCTATGCCGCAAAATTACGTTCCGATTTTCATTTTTATCGCGATTGTTGGGAGCCTGCTGCCAATCACTTTGCTGCTGGCCAAACTGGTGCGCCCGTCGAACCCCAGCAAGACGAAGTTGATGCCTTATGAATGCGGCATCGACCCCATCGACAGCGCCCGCGGACGCTACACCGTGCGCTACTACATCATTGCTATCCTGTTCGTCGTCTTCGACGTGGAAACAATTTTTCTGTTTCCCTGGGCCGTCAGGTTCAAGGCCTTCGGCCTGTTCGGCTTGCTGGAGATGCTGATCTTCCTGGCCATCCTTATCGTGGGCTACATTTGGGTATGGAAAAAAGGCGCGCTCGAATGGGTCTAGGAATTTTTGGCGCTCGAAGTGGCGATGATTTATGTGGGAATGATTTGAGTGGAGATGCTTTATGTGGGGACAGCCGCCCCCGGCTGTCCAGCCCGCCACTCGGAGTCTGATCGCATGCCCAAGGTTCCCGATAATCCGATGGACAGTTCCCCCGCCCAGATTTTCACCGCCAGCCGCTGGACGCAGGGCAACTTCTTCTTTCCCACGCGGCTGGTGATCAGCCCGCAGCGCGTGACCCGCATCAAGCCGCGCCTGTTCGGCAGCAACGAAGAAAGTATTGGGATGACGAAGGTCGCCTCGGTTCACATTTCCACGGGAGTTTTCTGGTCCGAGATCGTTATTGAATCGACGGGCGGCACCGATCCCATCACCAGCCACGGCCATCGCAAGGCGGACGCGCAACGCATCCGCGACCTGATCGAAACCTACCAGGCGCAATCCCGCGGATAGAGTGATCTTTCCAGAGTCCACACCGTTCCGCAGAGAGACGCAGCGAGCTACATCTCTACGAATTGCAGGCGCCTGATACACTACGCGCGATGGCGACAGCGTCGCGGCCGGTATTTCCCCGATTTTTTCTGTGGCTCTTGCCTTTGTCGTTGGTGCTGCAACTGGCGGCCATCGCGGCGTTTCATCAGTATCGAACGCGTCTCGGCGATGACCAGTTCGAATTCGGCTGGGAGATGGGACGGGTTGGCCGGTCGATTGCGCTGGGCCGCGGCTTCAGCAGTCCCTACGAGGGCGACACCGGCCCCACGGCTTGGGAGCCGCCGCTTTATCCCTATTTGATCGGCGGAGTGTTTAAAGTTTTTGGGATCTACACGCAGGCCTCCGCGTGGGTTTTGCTGAGCATCAACAGCCTGTTCGCAACGCTGACTTGTATCCCGATTTTTTTTGTCGCGTGGCGGACATTCGGAGAGCGCATTGCCGTCTGGTCTGCGGCGACGTGGGGGCTGTGTCCCTACGTTTGGTATTGGTCGGTTCATTGGATTTGGGATACGACTTTTACACCGCTGGTGCTGGCGTGCCTGTTCTGGCTGGCTCTCGAATTACAGGACTGGGCTGGCTTGCGAGGGTGGATTCTGTTTGGGGCGCTGTACGGTGTGGGGGCGCTGGCCAATCCCACGATGCTGGCGTTTCTGCCTTTTTGCGGTTTGTGGATTTGGCGGCAGCGCTACCGGCGGGGATTGTCGTCTCTGGGCGGGGCTACGCTTTCATCCATCGTGTTTTTTCTGGTGCTCACTCCGTGGGTGGTTCGTAATTCTGAAGTGTTTGGGCGATTCGTGTTTCTGCGCGACGATTTCGGATTGCAGATCCGGCTGGGCAATGGGCCGTCCGCCGATGGCATGCTGATGGCCTACCTCCAGCCGAATCTTAATAAGCTTGAGCTGGAAAAGTTTCAGCGCATGGGCGAACTGGCTTACGCGGAGTCGTGCAAACGTTTCACCTACGACTGGATTCGGGAGCATCCGGCGCGCTTTGCGGTGATCAGCCTGAAGCGTTTTTTTTATTATTGGAATGGCGTGCCCCGTCCGACGAACAGCGTCGCGCCGGTGGACTTTCGCAGCTCGGCGTTTCTGGCGACTTCGGTTCTGGCGCTGTGGGGACTGGGCCGTGCCCTTCGGCAGAAGCGGCCCGGGGCATGGCTTTTCGCGGGATTGGTGCTGACTTATCCGACGATCTATTACTTTGTGTTCGCGCATGCGCGCTACCGGCATCCGATCGAACCGGAGTTGGTGATTTTGATCGTGTTTTTGCTGACGGAAGTGCGATGGCGAAGTGAGAATGTAGAAGTCAGAATGGAGAAGTAAGAATGCGGAAGTTGAGGCCCTACCTCGAATTCTAGATGTCAGATTTCAGATTTCACCTCTGCATTCTGACTTCTTACTTCTGCATTTCTTGCCGTATGAGACAATTTCGCGTCTGCTGGCAACAAATGGCCGCATTTCATCTATGAATCTTTCTGTCGTCATTATTACTTTTAACGAAGAAGCGAATATCGGGCGCACGCTGGAGAGCGTGAAGCCGCTGGTTGCTGACGGAAAGGGAGAAATCATCGTCGTAGACTCGGGCTCGACTGATCGCACGGTCGAGATCGCAAAGGCATTTGGGGCGAAAGTATTTGTCGAGGAATGGAAGGGCTACGCGGCGCAGAAGAATTCGGCGATCGACAAAGCGACGGGTGGTTGGATTTTGAGTTTGGACGCTGATGAGGAAGTGGAACCCGGGCTTGCAGCGGAAATCGCGGCGCGCTTTCCCTCTAGTCGACCAAACCAGGCAGAACTTTTCGAACGGGCTAAGCAATCCCGCTACCTCAACACTCGGCAGACTCTTCGAGAGTTCAAGAAACTAGCAAAAGAGAAGGGCCCGACTGAAGGTGGATTCTTCGCGGCCTTCACGGGATTCTGGATCCCTCGGAAGAACGAGTTCTTAGGCCGTTGGATGAAGCATGGCGGTTTCTGGCCCGATCTGAAGCTGCGGTTGTTCCAGAGAGGCATGGCGCAATTCGAAGAGCGGCTGGTACACGAGGACGCCAGACTTCTCGACGGCGTATCCGGGCAATTCAAGGGCGCGCTCATCCACCATTCCTATCCCACGCTCTCCGATTACATCGAACACATGAATCGCTACTCTTCGCTGGGCGCGGAGATGGTGGCTGCGCAGGGCAAGGTCGGATTCAGCGTGAGCAACATCGTCGTGCGGCCGCTGTTTACGTTCATCTATAACTACTTTTTCCGTCTTGGATTTCTTGATGGCCGCGAGGGCTTGCTGCTGCACTTGTACCATGGGGTCTATGTGTCATGGAAATATGCGAAGGCTTGGGAACTTTCGCGCAAGCGGCCGTAACTTATAGCTGTCATAACCTCACGGCGCCGAGGGTTCAGCGAGAGTTCACTGAGCCGCGGAAGAAGAACCTTTCGGGAATGGGAGAATGCGGACACTGAAAGGGATTCTTCGACTGCGCGGGAGGTTCGCTTTCGCGAACTTCCCGCTTCGCTCAGAATGACAGATTGCGGGGAGCACTGCCGTCGCCTGACCGACCGGTCGTTTTCAACAGTATTCGCGCATCTTGCTCAGGCGCGTTCCCTTCCCTATCATCGAACTAGAGCACTGGGGATTGCATGCGAAAGAAGCCGAAGCCGCAAGTAGCCGAGACTCCGATCAGCGACGTTTTCGAGAACCGCCATCCTTCAGAAGCCGAAAAGACTTGGGCCGAGAAAACGCTGGCGCCTACGCTTGAAAAGGCTCCGGAGCGTCCCATTGGCGCGGCTACTGGCACTAATCTCGACGAGCATGGACACGCGCGCTTCACCACGATTTCGGGTGTACCCATTCGGCGACTCTACACCGGGGCCGATCTCCCCGAGGACTGGAGCGAACAGCAATATCTCGGCTTTCCCGGTCAACCGCCCTACACGCGCGGCATTCACGCTACCGGATATCGCGGCAAGCTTTTCACCATGCGGCAATTTTCGGGCTTCGCCTCGCCCGAGGAGACTAACCAGCGCTACAAATATTTGCTCGAGCACGGCGGCAGCGGGCTTTCCGTCGCCTTCGATTTGCCGACGCTGATGGGCTACGACTCGGACCATCCGGCGAGCGAAGGCGAAGTGGGCAAGTGCGGCGTGGCCATCGATTCGCTCGAAGACATGGAAATTCTTTTCGGCGGCATCGACCTGGAGAAGACCACCGTTTCGATGACGATCAACTCGCCGGCGTCGGTGCTGTGGGCGATGTACCTGGTGGTTGCGGAAAAGCAGGGCGCCGACTGGAAGAAAATTTCGGGCACGATTCAGAACGACATTCTCAAGGAATACATTGCGCAGAAGGAGTATATCTATCCGCCAGCGCCATCGATGCGGCTGGTGATTGACACGTTTGAGTTCGGCTCGAAGTTCACGCCGCGATTCAATACGATTTCGATCAGCGGATATCACATTCGCGAGGCCGGGTCCACCGCTTTGCAGGAGCTGGCATTCACGCTCTATGACGGCGTTGAGTATGTGGAGTGGGCGCGGCGGCGCGGGCTGGATGTGGACGACTTCGGTCCGCGGCTGAGTTTCTTTTTCAACGCCCACAACGATTTCTTCGAAGAGATTGCCAAATACCGGGCCGCGCGCAAAATCTGGTATCGCATGATGAAAGAGCGGTTTGGCGCCAAGAACGAGCGCACCTGGCTGATGCGATTCCACACCCAGACTGCCGGCGTTTCGCTCCCGGCGCAGCAGCCGATGAATAACATTGCGCGGGTGGCGTTGCAGGGTCTGGCAGCGGTTCTGGGCGGCACGCAATCGCTGCATACCGATTCTTACGACGAGGCGCTGGCGCTGCCCACCGAGGAAGCGGCGCGCATCGCGCTGCGCACGCAACAAATTATCGCCTATGAGTCGGGAGTGGCGCAGACGGTCGATCCCCTCGGCGGATCCTATTTCTTAGAAGCCTTAACCCTGCAAATGGAAAACGGGGCGCTTGATTATTTCGGCAAGCTCGATGCGATGGGCGGGATGGTGAAAGCTATTGAGCGGGGCTATCCGCAGAAAGAGATTGCGGAAGCATCTTACCAATACCAGCGCGCAGTTGAGGCTCGTGAGAAAGTAATCGTCGGCGCGAACGAGTTTGTCGTGGAGGAAGAGTCGCCAAACATTCTCTATATCGGCGAAAGCGTGGCCCGTCAGCAGACGGCTAAGCTGAAGACTTTGCGCGCGCGGCGCTCGAATGATGCCGTTCACCGCGCCTTGGAAACGCTGAAAAAAGCTGCCTCACAGGAGCCAAATGCCGGCGGCACGGGCCACGTCTCCTCTGCCAATACCATGCCCTACATTGTCGATGCGGTACGCGCCTACGCCACGGTGGGCGAGATCTGCGAAGCTCTGCGCGAGGTGTTCGGCACTTACACCGAAGTGAGCATCACGTAAATCCGGAACCAATCTCCAGCAGGCTGCTGAAAAACTCATTTTTGCAGAAGAAGGCAATCCTCAGGCGCTAAAGCGCGGCTCAAATTAGAGGACCTAACGGCACGACTGAAGTCGTGCCCTTCCCAAAACCTGCGGGAAACGCAGTTTTTCAGCAGCCTGCTAGTAAATCCAGGACGAAATCTAATTCGTTTTCTTGTTCTTCTTCTTCCCCGACGTCGCGCCCTCCAGACCCCACAACCGCAGGTGGCACTTACGGCACATGTCCTTGATCTCCGTGTTTTGATTCAGCGCATCTTCGGGAATCTCGGCACCCATTTTGAGCAGGTGCAGCTGCGCTCCGCCGTGCGGCCGATGGCAGCTTACGCACGACATCTCCTTACCCGTAAGCGGGTCAAGGGTTCCGCTGACGGGATGCCGCTCGTAGGGATGCCCTGTGCTGTTGTTAGCCGTGAGTATGATCGTCGGCAAATAGCGCGAGGGTACGGTTTCTCCAGTGCGCAAGTGACAGCTGAGACAAAGCTCGTTCACCTTGGCGTGCAGGAGGTGAGGATTCTCCGCGACGTGCGGATCATGGCAGTGCGTGCACATGCCGGAAGCATAGGGAAGATGCGGGTAAAGGTAGGTCGCCGGCTTGTGGCATTCAAAACACGGAACGCCTTTCTCCCGCTTAAGAACGACACTGCTCTCATCTTGCCGGTTTTCAATCGCGTGGCATGAAGTGCAGCCCCGCTTCACGGCCGGATGGACGTGATCTCCGGTGGCGTGATCGGCGTGGCATTCCAGGCAATTCGAGTTCTCATCAATGCGTGTGGGATGCGACCCTGCCACGCACAAACCGGAACTGAGCAGGCATGCAACCAACAGGCGAAAGCCGAAGTGTGAATGAGTCATAAAGGTCACCGGTCCTGAGTTGTGTCCGGCACGGCTGCAGTGGTTCCTGCCGGTTTGAGACGAACGAGATATGGCGAAAAGGGAGTGACTTCGAGCGCCAATTTATCTTTGGCGGAATAAATGCGCGGAGGCCGCGCTTTCACAAACTTCAACTGCCCCGCCCATGGATCAAGTTTCACGCGGCTGCCCAGAGGCAAGGCGACGATCTGTTGCGGATTATCGGGCTCGAGTGCGGGGGCTGCATCGGCGACTGCGGTCATGAACGAAACATGATTCTCGGTGACCAGGCTCTCGCCCAGATTCGCCCGTGTCAGATTGGGAAGCTTCCTGTCATATCTGGCCAGCGCTTTCAGGAAAAGTCCGGCCTCAACAAGATTGTCTTTGTAGGGGGAGTTCGCCAAAAACTTCAATCCAACCGCATCGGCTTCGCGTTCCTGTTCGGCGGTATGTTTGAAGTCGAAAAGCGGCAATTGCTGCAGGCTGGGCACGACCATGCGATCGTTGAAGGCGAAAGTGCTGTCGAGGTCGTGCCCCAGAGCGGCGTGCGCAAGGGCATGGGCAAGAATGACCGCGAGCGCGGCTTCGTTGGGCAAGGCGTCAAGCAGACCGCGGCTGACAAGGATGGTGTGGCCGATCGTTGCCACTTCAATCGGCGTGGTCGGAATGATGCGGCAGCGGACTTCGGGGTCCAGGACGATCTGATTTGTGACTTCCAGATTGTTGATGACGGTTTGCAGAACTTTGTCGACCTCGCCCTCGGGCACGATCAATCCCAATTCCTCAAGTTTGATGATGACGTTGTCTTCGGCGCGCCGTTGCCACGAACGCTGAATGTCGAGAGGACTCTGATCGGGATTCTCGGAGGAATCCTTGGCAGTTTCCGGATCGACCACGATTTCGGTGAACTCGGATTCGCGGCGTGGTCCGAGGTTGTAGCCCCAAATCCGCGTTTGCGCTTTGAGCCGTGGATTCTGGGTCTGCGGCTTGTTGGAATCGAATTCCTCGGAGTACACCACCGCCGGAAGCCAAACTCCCGGACGCAGATTCATGCGCCAGCTGTCGATGTGAAAAGTCCCGTAGCTGCCGTTGAAGCGGACAATGTTGTAGCCGGCGTCTTCCACCCAGATGGCGCCCTTGAAACGGCCCGCATTTTTATTTTTTTCTTTGCGTGGGCTCACTTCGAAGATCAGGCATCGGACTTCGCCCAGAAATTCGCTCTGCATATAGCGCAGCTGATAATTCTTGCGATCGAAACCAGTGCGATCGACAAAAATCATGCTGGAGAAGCCGACCGGGCTCAGCGAATAAAGTTTCGCGAACGACCCTGCCATTCGTTCCACCAGCCGCTTGTCGAGATAGAACTCTTCTTTCGCTTGCTGAAATTGCACTCGTCCCAGAAAATAGCGGTCTTCGGAAGGAACGAATCCCAAACTGGCGTCGGGCTGCATGCGCTGCAGATAGGTTTCGACCATCGGGCTGTAGTTCCGCATGGTGGTCGACAACGCGCGTTCGTTGGCGATGATTCGATCAATTGCCTGATCCGGATTGGATTTTGGAGTGGTGGCGGCAACAGACGGGAGAAAGGCGATCAGAATCACAAATGCAAGAATGCAGTGACGAGACATTGTCGGCCTCCTGTAGACCCAGGTCGTGGAAAGGAGACTGTGCCGAACCGAATGCTCAAGGCGGTGGAGGATAACGTTGTATAGAAGGCAGAATCAGAGTTGCAGGCCTGGGGAGAGGCCCCACATCTGTTCGGCACATGGCGACAAACAAAATACCGAGGCTTTGCATGAAGCCTCTCTCTCGGAAAAGGAAAGGGCCGAAGGGGCAGTTTCCGAGTAATGGGGGAAGGACAATCGCGATTCTAAGAGTGTTCCAATTTGGGCACAGTGAGGGCACGCACGGAAGGTGGTGATTCTCCGCATAAGCATCATTGTGCCGATCCCAGTGCTAATCCCAATCAAGTCGTTTCATTATTCACGCGGGGAAAAAGCGCAGGAGCTGCGAGGAAAGCCCCGGCGGGATACAGAAAAACTTCAGATTTTGTGAATTCTGGCCGTATGTAATTGAAAATACAAGGCCTTTACCATTTCAAAAATGGCAGCCTACGTGCGTTCTTCTTATTGGAGCGGACGAATCATTCTATGGCGACTACACCGCAACCTGAAGTGCCGCAGCCAGGCTGGAGAACGACCCAAGTCTATGCCATGGCGGCAATCTGCCTGGTAGTCGGTTTAGCTTTGGGTTATCTATTCCGCGGGTCGGCCTCCGGCGTGGCTGCCAAGACGCCGGCGCCAATAGCCGCAGCCGAATCCCGGAACGCTGCCAGCCAGCCGCAGATGCCCAGCCTGGAAGAGATGAAACACATGGCCGACAGAAAGGCCGAACCTTTGCTGGCTAAACTAAAGGCGGACCCAAACAATTCCAGCCTGCTCAATCAGATTGGAACGCTCTATAAAGCTACGCATCAATTCAAGGAGGCGGCTGAATATTATCAGCGGGCCGTGGACGCCGATCCGAAAAATGTGGCGGCTCGCACCGATCTGGCTTCCTGCCTTTATTATCAAGGCGACGCGGACGGGGCGATCAACCAGCTTCAGCAATCTCTGCGCTACGATCCCAAAGATGCGAATTCCCTGTTTAACCTAGGCATGATTCGCTTGCAGGGTAAGAACGATCCCACCGGCGCGATCACGGCATGGCAACAATTGCTGAAGCTGAATCCTACGTTGACGGAAGACAAGAAAGCTGCGGTGCAGAAGTTGATTGCGACCGCGCGCCAACCTAAAGTTCACGAATAAAGTGGCTCAGTAAACTCTTGCCAGGAACTGACGTTCTGTCAGGAGCTTTCCCTCAGGGGCTAAGCCCCGATATTCTTTTCTGACTCAGCGGCGCGGCTGAAGCCGCGCCCTTTCAAAACTGATCGCCGACGGAGTTTTTTGGCAGCCTGTAAAGCCGTGCCCCTTCCACACCGCGCCGTTCCGCCCTTGCTCTTCCACGCCGTGCCTTTCCCAATGTCCTCGCGCTCCCGGCGCAGAAGTGAGTTGTTAAATGGGAATGCTCTAAGAAACTCCACGCTGCAGTTGCATCGCGGCAAGCTTGGAACCACGCTATGGAAAGACGAGAGGAATGAAATAACGGTCGTAACTGGGAGGGCCTAAAGTTTCCTACCAAAGGCCGATGGATCAGGTATGGCCACACGTCTACCTGCCCGGCGGATCTGGTCGCTGCTGTCGTTGTCGCTGCCTCTGTTTTGCGCCGGGATCTCTGCCGTCGTGGCCGAAGATCCAGCCGATTACACCTACCGCACCAGTTCCAACGAAGTTCGCCTGAGCTTCTCGGCCACCGACCAGAACAATCACGGAGTGGCTGCGCTGCAGTCCAGCGACTTCGCAGTGGTCGACAAGGATGTTGTCGTCCGTAATTTTCAAAGCTTTACTCGCTCCGACCGGTCCAGGCTGGAAATCGCGATTCTCGTGGATGCCAGCGGTTCGGTCACGCCGCGCTTTCGCCAGGAACTCGCCGACGTTTTGACCATGGTTTCTCAGACCGCTGGAATCCCGGACGAAAACCTTGCCATGTTTTCGTTTCAGGGCCAGCAACCTGCGCTACTCTGTGCCGGGGATTGCCGCGCCTCGCATATCGCCGAGCTCCTCCCAAAGCCGCGCGCCAACGGGCTTACGCCCTTGTTCGACAGCATCGTCTTTGCTTCAGCCTTTCTGGCCAAGCGGAGCGACGGTCATTCGCAAAACATTCTTATCGTCTTCTCGGATGGCGCGGACACCATCAGCGAGCATTCGTTGCGCGATGCCATCGACGCTTCGCTGCGAGGTGACGTTCAGCTCGATTGCATCGATCTGAACTCGCCCTCCCGTTTTTCTTCTGGCGCTGCCGTGCTGCAGACTCTTGCCCGTTCCACCGGCGGCCACTATTTCGCGCCGCCCGACGGGGCTGCCCACGCGCTCCAGGTGATTCTGGAAGGCTTGCAAGCAAGTTACACGGTCAGCTATCGAATCCCGACTCAGGCTCAGGGATTTCACACCATCCGGATTCTTCCCACTCACAACCTCAACCTGCAGTTCCGCAGCCGAAGCGGATATTACTATCCAGACCACACTCGATAAATGGGGGATTATGAAACGCACGCTGTTCTGCATTGCTATGCTGTTCACCTTCACCTTGGTTCTGACGGCGCAGACGCACAGCCAACAGCAAGGCACGATCGTTCGCATGCGCATGGCCGAATGTCTGGGCCTGCAGCATCCGTTGATGACACAGATGTCGGGCGGAGGAAATCAGGAAAGCGGCGCGCTCTGTCCCGAGTACGTTCTGGTAGGGGAAAAAGTGGTTTACGTCATCACGGGCAGGAGCGCCGAGCAACTCATACCGCTGGCGGAGGTGACGCGCTTTCGCCTGCAGAAAAATGAAATGCTAATTCGCATCAATGACTCTTCCAAAGAATCCCGCTTCCACATTAAAGCCATGGTGTTGCGGCCGGACTGGGATCGCAACCAGATGCTGGAAGAAGCCGAGGCCAGCGCCATGATCACCCATCACATCGATCCGGCGACGTTTCGAGAGCAACAATAGCCTCTAGCACGCTGCTATTTGTTTTCTCGCCCAATCTCACCTCGGCGGCTAAAGCCGCTCTTGATTTCGCGACGCTCACGGCGCGGCTTAAAGCCGCGCCCTTTCAAAACGTTTTCGCGAGCTGAAGTGATGGTGATCCGATTTTGTCAACAGTCTGCTGGAGAGGAACAATAGCCTCGTCGCTTGCGGAGAAATCAGCTTCCAGAGTGACAGCCTACTTGCGGGGCTTGCCCACGCGCTGCGCGGTGGCAAACATCTTGGCCACGGTGTCCAGGTCTTTGGGTTGCACTTTGCCGACGGGAATGCGCATGTGGGTCAGGTCTTCCAACTTTACGAGCAGATCGACCAGCGCCATGGAATCGATCAGGCCCGAGGAAACCAGCGGTGTGTTCTCATCCAGCGTAATCGTGGGCTTACGGATGAGTCTGCGATATGTTCGATCATCTGCTGTGTTGCTTCGGTCATGCGATCTTTCCTCTTTTGTTTACCGAGTATGCTTCGATCAGATTGCGATATTGCACCCAACATTATTGCATTCCTGAAATGCAGAACGCTTAATCCACACTCGTCTTGTCACTGACCAGTCGTCCCTTTATTCTTGTTCGCTGTCCCAGAAGAGATCGTTTCCAAACACCCCGAGGGCGCCGCGCACAAACCGGCTTTCCCGGAAATACCGGAGGAATCTTGCTCCAAGGCATCCTGTACTGCCTGCTGTTCCTGGTTTGCGTCGCGGTCCTCGCCAAGGCCCGCTCGCGAAGCATGCGGCAGTTCGTGCTACTGATCGGCAGTTACGTTCTTTATCTGACGTGGGTTCCGTGGTTCGCAGGCGTTCTTCTGGCTTCCACGGTGATGAATTTTGTGATCGGGCAGTGGCTTCGCCGTAAACCATCAGGCGGCATTCTCGCTTTCGGAATTTCGTTAAACCTGGCGCTGCTGGCGGTTTTCAAATACCTTCCGGAAGCGGCCGTGAACCTGCCGTTTACTTCGCTGCAAAGGTTCGCCCACCTGGCGTTGCCGCTGGGCATCTCGTTCTGGACCTTCCAGGCCATGAGCTACTTATTCGACATTTATCGAGGGGAAGAGCTCGATCCATCTTTTTTCGAGTTCGCGTTATACATGGCCTTCTTCCCCGTAACGATTTCTGGTCCCATCTGCCGCATGCCCGAGATGCTGCCGCAATTCCGCTCGGAGGAACCGACGCCGTGGAATAACATCGCACGCGGTTTCAGCCGCATCGCGACCGGCGTATTCATGATGCAGCTTGCCAAATTGCTGGGGCAAGGAATTTTAGGAGGCGACGGAATTGCCAGCGGATTCGATCGGGTCACGCACTGGAGCGGCATCGATGTCTGGTGCCTCGCGCTGGGATACGGCCTGCAACTCTTTCTGGATTTCGCCGGCTACTCCCACATTGCGATCGGCGTTGCGCAAGTTATGGGGATCACAGCGCCGGAAAACTTCGCGCGCCCGTTTCAATCCACAAATCCTTCCGTCTTCTGGACGCGCTGGCACATGTCACTCTCATTCTGGATTCGCGACTATGTTTTTCTTCCCCTCGCCATGCTGCGGCGGGACGTGTGGTGGCGAAATCTCGCGCTGGTCATCGCTATGCTTTTGTTCGGCTTGTGGCACCGAGCAAGCTGGCTGTTTCTCCTGTGGGGCTGCTACCACGGTGTACTCTTAGTGGCGCATCGTCAGGTACAGCAGGTTCAAAGGCGTTCGAGCCGCGAACCCTCCGCCGTTTTCTGGACGCCGCTCGGGTGGATCGTCACCCTGCTGCTCATCAACCTGGGATGGATTTTCTTTCGCGGGAACTCTCTGGCTCAGGCCCGTCAGATGTTGGCAGCGACAGTCTCGCCCGAAGCCTATTTCTCGCATGTTCTAAGCAACAGCCTTTACTTTCTGGTTGCGGGAATCGCGGTGGGGTACGGAATCGCGTTGCTGGTGATTGACGCGCTCGCGCGCTCGTCGGTTCCCGATCAAAGCGCACCGAAGGCAGGCTTCATCGCCCTGCTGGCACGCTGGCGCTGGTACTGGCTTCCGCCTCTCTATGCCCTTGCTCTGATCTTCCTGCTTATCGTGACGCTCACGCGCGGCGCTAGCACAGCACAATTCATGTACAACAAGTTCTAACGACGAAGCCGAAGTTGCGCCGCCCGCGTTACACTTAGCGGAGGTGCGCAACATTGACGCCTGGTATGAATTGTTCCATGTGCAGCCGGGAGAAAAACTGTAGCTCGCTCCGGCCGATCGCGTGCGCATTTGGTAGGGACGAGCTAGGCGCTCGGGCCTAATTGACTGGCGTCCCGTCCGGTGTAAAGACCGGAAAACCATCCCAGGGCCGCGACAGGCTTAGCTGCTGGATCGCGGCGGCACGGTTGTGGTCGATCAGGAAGAGTCCGTAGTTGTAGTGCAGAACGCGGTCTTGAGGATTTTTTCGCAGCGCCCATTCATACTGCGCCGCGGTTTCATCGGGAGTTTCGGTGGAATCACCCGCCTGCAGCGTTAATCGCAGGACCTGGTCGGAATGGTTCACTTGATTGGTGAAGGGCGGGCGCTGCAATCGTTGCAGCATCTCGGTTGCGATGCGCGAGCGGTCGTGAGCGGTGAATGCCAGCCATTGCTCGCACTCCGCCTCGGTCGGAATGTCAGAGTCCGTCAGCGGATGCGCCGCCTCCGCTGGCAGCTTGCTCGCGATCTGAAGAAACATGGCACGCGCCAACAGATAGTTGCCCCGCGGCGTCAGGTGGACGTGCTCCCACACCAGGTCGCTGCCAGTGATTCCATTCGCGCTCTCATTCGAAAACAACGCATCGGCGTCGACCAACTCCGCCCCGGCAGACGATGCCACCGAACGATTGATCTCGTTGATCCGGCTGTCGGCGCGGAAACGCAGCGTGTCGAGATCGCGGGCGCGAGCGAAATGTTCCCTGGCTCCGGCGTAATCCCCTTGCATCCACAGACTGCGAGCCATGCGAAATTCCAGTTCGGCAAACTGGTCATCGATCCTGGATGCGGCCAGGTAAGCTTTCAACGCGTCGTCATACGAGCGCGCGCTCTCAAAATCCGCTCCCCGTTGCATGAGCGCAGTCCACGACTGCAAAGCTTCCGTGCTTAAACCTTCGCTATGCTGGGATGCGAATGGCCCGCAGTCTTTCAGATTGGTGGCAACCGTGCTCACGATAACCCGTGCGCCCGACGCCCGCGCGACTTCAACCGTATCACGCAGATTCTTCTCAAAGTTCTCGTACGCAAACTTCATCAGCGGAGAATCTTCGGGCACCTGCTTGTCGAGAAACATCTCCATTCCGCCCCACTCTTTTTTCTGGGTTCCGAGTTTGGTGAGAAGCTGGCCAATGCGGGTGGAGCGAACAAAGATGCTGCCGCGGATTACCGGCAGGCGCATGCCGGAGGAAGTCAACGCGGTACCGGGGCCGTAGGGTCCGACGACTTCGTTGTTGCCGGAGTAGAGAATGAACAAGTCTGGACGCTGTTTTGCCAGGCCCTCGGCGATCGGCAGCAGCACGTGGGAATTGATAGCGACGCTGCCCGTATTTACGACTTCGAATTTCATCGCGGGATAGCGCTGCCGCAACATCACTTCCAGGTACCGACTGAAGGCGTAGGCCGGGTCGGGATCGCCCATGGCCGCCGATTCTCCCAAAACGAATATTCGGTAGGTGCCTTGTGCTTTTTCAGCAGGAATAGCGTAGGCCTGCGGAGTTTTGATCATGCCCGGCGGAAAAAACGGCGCGGGGAAAAACAGGTTGTAGCAAGATGCAGGCTGCCCCTTCACGGTGCAAGGCACGGTCAATTGCGTGGGAAATCCGACGTCGAACCAGCGTAAACCTCCCTCGATCACGCCCAGCAGCACAATGGGAACCAGCACAGCCGTGACGATTTGCGGCCAATAGCGCCGGCTGCTTTTCTTGCTTTCGGGTTTTACTTGCGCCGGTTCCGCGGTCAAAGGCATTTCAGTATCTCGAAAAACGCTTGGAGTATTACGCGATACAGGGCTGGACTTGACCCGATCCCGTAGGCCTAACCACGGTTTCAAATCGTTCGATCATCCAGCCCTGCCGGTCCCCGTGCATTGGCTATTCGCGACCGAATAACCGGATGCCGCGGAAAAACGAAGTACAGGCGCAAATACGCATCGCCACCGCTTATTTCTTGATCCCTGTCGTCGGTTTCGTAAATGTGGGCGCGGAGACGGTGCCATCCGAATTGTGCGCTGAAGAATGGCACATCAACGTACACGTGTTCGTCGCACGGTTATAAGAAATGGGTGCCGCACCGTTCGCTCCTATCACGTTGGCATCGAAATTCACCAGGCGCTGTCCGGTAATAGTCGGCGATGTCGCTCCCATGCCATGTGCGGTGTGGCAGACCGAGCAACTGAATCCGTACTGAACCGAATGCAGACTGTGCTGCGGAAAACTGGTGTTTGCAAAAATCTGCGTCAGATCGTGGCACTTCGCGCACATAGCGAACGGTCCGGCAACACTGGTGTCGGGATTGGGAAAAAGATTCGTCACCGGGCCGCCGGGAATGGCCGCCTGGCTGAATTGATAATTGCGCTCCAGAAGGTGCGAGTTGATGGAACCGTGCGGACCGTTCGGTCCTGCGCCGCCGAACTCGCGGTTGTCGTCGCTGTTGTGGCAGTCGGTGCAGAAGATCTGCGTGCCCACGAGTCGCGCGGAAGCCAGCCCTTTCTCGTCGAGCATGTTGGCCAGCAGGCTGGGTTGTGGCAACGCGCTCGATCGGGCGTGGGTCACAGGATGGCTTGAGATGGCCGTGGCCGCGAGTTCCGCAATAACGTTCAGGGGGTCGGGTGGCGAAACGACTCGAATCGGCGCATAGCCATAGACCAGCAAGCGTTGTTTGCCGATGCTGGTTCCATGACAGCGCAGACAGGTTTCATATTGATTGACCACCGGCACCATCGGAGTGATGCCATCGACTGCGCTGATGCCGGTCGCCCCCGCTTGCGGCGGGCGCACTGCCGGAGCCGTAGAAAATTGCAATTCCGGATTCGAGGCGTGGGCGCTGTGGCAATCCACGCAGGTTGCGTGCCGGTTATTGTTGAGCAGGGCAGGCTCTGCGGCATCGTGAAAATTATTTCCCGAGGGCAGCGGATGACTCACCTTCGCGACCTCGCTCATGATGTTAGGAATCGCCGGCGACAAATAATTCCCGCCGCCGTGGCAGGTCATGCAACTTTGCGTCACCGAATCGAACGCCGCTGTGGCGGGCATTGCCGGACGCAGCAATCGAGACGGAGCGATGGAGTCATGCGACATGTGACAGGAATTGCACGCGTTCACTCCCACCGTCGGGTACGACCCCGCATGGGCGTCGGGGGAAACCTGATTCGTCGCCGTCTGATGAATGCTGTTGGTGAAGCCCGCCAGAGGATTCACCTGTCCAACGACTACGCGCGTCGGATCGTGACAGGACAGGCACATCTGCGCGTTGGAACTGTCGCGCACCAGAAAATTCTGCGCGATTTTGTCGATATTCTGCACGTGTGGATCGTGGCAACTGGTGCATTCGATGTTACCCTTGACGAGCTTTACCGCTCCAGTCGGATCCGCCGTCTTGCCTTGGGTTGCCAACGAAGCGACCAGGTTCGAAGCGTCCTTCATCGGGATCACCAGGCTGAATGGATGCGATCCGGTCAGCGTCGTGCCGAACGAGTCAGCGCTGTTCAAGGCCCCGATCACCGGCAACTGTCCATACGCCGCCGATTGGCCTACGCCCACCGTTCCGTCGTGGCAACTCAGGCACAGGCTGCTGCCCACGCCGAGTGTGGGTTGCGTGTTTCCCAGGTTCGGATCGGTCGTGCTGGTATAAGGAACGTACGATTTTTGCGACAGTTTCTGATTCCAAAGGGGTGTGTTGCCGCCCAATCCACTGTGCGGAGCGTGGCAAAACGTACAGGAAAGACTTCCCTGCGAGTACACCGAGGCGCCGCTCGACAGCGTCATGTTGTGCATGCCGAGGACGTCGCCATTGGGCGCCGTTTGGGCAAAGCTCTGAACGGCAATGAACGCACAGGCGAACGACCACAGGAGTTTCATGGTTGCTGCCTCCCGTCGGCCGCCTGCGTCACGCCGTAATAGTGAAAAACCTGGACGCGCCGGTTGAACGAATCCACCACGTAGATGCGATCCTGATGATCGATCTGCAAGCCGGTGGGCAATTGAAATTGTTCCGCGCCGGTTCCCCGTCCTCCAAAGTAATAGAGCAGTTGGCCCTGCTCGTCGAAGACCTGCACCACGCCCCATTGGCCGTCGACGATATAAAGATGCGATTCGGAATCGAAGCCAATGCCCTTCGGCCGAAATATCCATCCCGTTCCGTCTCCCGGTTTTCCGATGGCGTAACGGAAGGTGCCCGCCGCGCGGTCAAACACCTGCACCCGAAAATTCATGGCATCGACGACCGCCAGGTCGTTGCCGTGCAAGCGCAGTTCCGTGGGATAGTTGAATTCACCGTCGCCCGTGCCCGTTTTCCCGATGGTTTGCAGCACGCTGCCCTGCATATCCATGATGAAAATTTTGTTGCGCAACGTGTCGCTGACATAAATTCGCTGGGCCGCGGAATCGATGGCGATTCCAGTGGGCCGCTTGAAATATCCTTCGCCACCCTTCAGGCTGCCGATGGCGCGACGATATTTGCCGCTCGGGTCGAAAACAAAAATCTTCCCCGATTGCGAGTCGGTGACATAAATGTTGTCCTGGGCGTCGACAGCCACGCACTGGGGCGTCAACATAGGATCTTTCCGCGCATCGCGCCGCGAAAGGAACTTGTACTTCTGCTGCTCGAAATCGAAGATGTGCACGCCCACCGCCGCGGTGTCGGTCACAATGATTCTTCCCCGAGAATCGGTAACTACGCTGTAAGGGCTGACGAGGTAATGAAAGTCAGGCTGGCCGGCGATCACATCCACCACGCGGGTCCAGAAACTGCGCCGAGGTTTGACCTCACGCTCCAGGCTGAAGCTGCGCTCGAACGTGAGCTTGCGCCCACCATCCATCAACATATCGGGAGCGGAGGGCTTTACCGTCTCCTTCGGTCGCCTGGCCGCCCGCGCCGGCGATGCGCACACCAGCGCGAGACCGGTCGCCAGCATGGCAACCGTCAGCCCGCAATGAAATCGCGCCCGCGCCGCTAGAAGAAGTCGAACCATCTGGATACTCCCACAAAGTACGACGTCATAGTGGCTGGCGCACCCACCGCGCTGATGCCCTGGGTGAATCGGGTATATCCGCCCTGCAGCCCAATTCGGCGCATGTGGTACTGCATCTGCGCGTTGAAGATTTCCGTATTGTTGTGCGAGATCGTCTCTCCAATCGTATTGCTGATGGCGCGATTGAAGCTGCCCGCCAGCACCAGTCGCCTTATTGGCGTCACCGATATCCCTCCGCCATAACTTGAGCCGCCAAAAGTGATGAAGTCCGTCACGCCTGGTGTAGCCGTAATCGGAACGAAACCGCCTGCGCCCAGCAACGAGATACCAGTCGACTGCGTGTAATTGCCGGTAAGGGCGAACTGCCTAGAACTGACGGATGTCGAGTAGCCCTCGGACCGGCTGCTCGTTCCCTGAAAATTGGTCAGGCCGCTCTTGATTCCATTGAAGGCTCCCGTCCAACGCAGACCGGCCGGCAAACTTCGATGCACGTTCGCACTATAGCTGTAATAAGAGGTCGTATAGGTAACCAGCAACGATTGCACATTCTGCGCGTAAGTGAATACGCCCGAAACTTGAAAACCCTTGATGTTATGAAAGAAGTTTACATTGCCCACAAACCCCAGCGCGTTCGTTCCCTGTCCGTTGCTGCTATCGATCACCGAACCCGAGAATGTGAACATGTCGAGCAGGCGCTTCCCATAATTCACCGTGCCACTCAAATACGTCCCCGTGTAGTTCTGGCCAAAATATTCCTGGTCATAATACGTGGCCTGGGAGGTTACTGAAAGGTCGTTGGTGAATTGATAGGTGGCCCCGCCGCCCGCCGTGGAGGAGTGCGCTCCCGAACCCAGACTCAATCCCGGCTCGGACGTTCCTGTGAGCCCCAAACTCTGCGACAAATATCCGTTAAGGTTGCTGGTGTAGTTTTCGGTGACGTTCAGCGTAAGCTTCATGGTGGGATGAAAACTTGCGCCCGTGTTTACGATGTCATCGGTGTAGCTGGACTGGTTCGAACTCAATCCGGCGTCCGTGAAATAGTTGGTGTCGGCGGTCGAGCGATTGTAATTGGCGAAGAACTGGCCGTGAAAAGGCAAACTATGTTGCGCCCCGAAGCCTACATCATCGCCCGTCGATTCCTGCACAGATTCCGATTGCCCGGCCAGGAATTGAGGGAACTTGGAATTCAAATTGTTGCGATCATAAAACGCATTCAGGCGAAATCCTTCGAGCTGATATCCCGAGCGGATGTTGAACAGCCGCGTGGTAGAGTTCGTGGTCTCGTCGGTGCCGTAGATCGTGCCGCTGCCGTCGCCCTGAGAATATCCCACCGTCAGGGTGGGCAGGTTCGGCATCAGCGCGCTCCAGTTGATTCCGAATCCCTGGCCTTTGCCGATGGTGGTGAAATTCGGCTGCCCGGTCAGACCAAAGGTTCCGCTGCTATTGCGGTCGTAGCGGTAGCTCACCGATCCTGGGAAATGGGTTCCCTTGAACAAGTCCACATTCGCGCTAACCCCGGATGCACCGGTCAGGGATTGATAGCTGGAATTGTCGCGGGACTGGTTGTAGTAGGGCGTGGCGGTAAATGAAATGAAATTAGGATTGTAGTAATAGCCGGCGACTCTGCCATCCACTCCAAAGGTCAACCCGTGGTCAGACGGAACCAGATCGCCGTAGTCGCCGGTGTATCCGAAGGTAAACAAGCCGCCCGCCGTGAGTTTCGTATTTTCACCAATGGAAAGTTCCGGAGTCTGATTCTGCCCCTGATTTTGTGCGTAGAGTAGCGGCGTTATGGTCAAGAGGGAGAGCGCGAGGATGCGATGGGCGACTTTCATTCCTAACTGCCGCGGAGGCTTGGAAAGCCGTTTCATTACACTTCTTTAACGCACAACGATTGCCAAAAAGGGATGCGGCTTCTAATTTACAAAATGCTGATAATGAAGGTCTTACGCGAGGGAAAGAGACGGGGTTTCTGAGCGAAACCGGGCTGACTGCGGCATATCACCCGATTCCCGAGTTGAAATACACAACAGGAGGCGCGCAGGCGAGAGTATTAAAGCATTCATTAGGCAGAAGTCTTTACGGCGTTTTCATTCTTAGCGAAGCGAAGGACCTGTGCCTCGACGGAGACTGCACAGGTCCTTCGGTTCGTTCATGGATGACAAGAAGCTGAGTCAGGTGACTCTTACCAAAATTGTTTACACCACTTCAATCTTCGCCTTGGCGCGCAGTTGTTTAGCGAGATTGGAGCGCAGCTTTTCGTATTTGCTTTTCTGCAAATCGGTCTTCAGCTCGGTCCTAACTTCCGACAGCGGCTTCTTCTGCGGCGGCGTGTGGGCATTCAGACGAATGATGGTATATGCGCTCTCGATCTGGATCGGTCCCGTAACTTGCCCGGCCGGAATCGATTGCAGCGCCTTGATGACCTGCGGGGGCAACTTATTCGCCGGAACGGACTTGTGGTCGCCCATGTTGACCCGGAAATCGTCCTCGGAAATCTTTTCCGCCAGCAGCCCGAAATCCTGGTAGGTCTTGGTCGCCTTGGCCTGGCGCAGCGCATCGTCAGCCTTGGCGCGCGCCTGTTTCGCCTGCTCCGCGGTAGCTTTCAGAGGAGGCACCACGGAAATACTTTGAAAGCTGAAGCTCTCCGGCTGGGTGAATCGCGCCGCATTCTTCACGTAGTAAGCCTGCAGTTCGGCCGGCGTAACTGTAGCTTTCAGTTCCACGTCGGTCTTCAGCACTTCCTCGATCAGCAGCGAGCGCCGCATCTGCTGCCGCAATTTTTGCTCGGACCCATGCATTTCACTCTGCAGATATTGCTGATACTGGTCAGGGCTGTCGAACTGCTTGCGGAACTCGGCCTGCCCCTGATTCAACTTCTCGGCTGGAACCGCGAGCTTCCGCCGTACCGCTTCCTGATACACCAACTCTTCAAAAATAATCATCTCCAGCGCACCTTGACGAATCTCCGCTTCCTGCGCTTTGGGGAAACCATTGTGCTGTTGGGCGTAGGGAAAAATCATATACATTTCGCGCAACAGGTCGCGGTCGGTGAGCACCGTCCCATTCACCCTCGCTACCGGCCTGTCGCTTACCTGCATAGGTGAGGTCTGGGCAGAAGGCGCATTCGCGATCGCAGTGGGCGCGTGCGAGGCCATTTGAGCCGATGCCGCGGTGAGTGCCGTTGCCAGGAACGCGCAGATTGGGAGTTGGTATTTCATAATTCCTCGCTTACTAACTTTGTTGAGTTCGTAAAAAAAGGGGAGAGTAAATCCTCTCCCCTCTTGTCCACCAGCCAAGGTCTACTGGAATACCGTGGTGATGGTGTTGGTGTTGTTGGCTTCGTTCGACTCGCCAAAGTGGCACTGGCGGCAGAACTGCGTCGTGGAAGGCGCATTCGCGTTAGCGACGGTGTTGATGTTCGGATTGTATGGGCCGTTCACGAAGAAGAAGGTGGCATACCACTTGCCGCCGCCGTCCGCGGCGATCGGGCTCGCAGCGCTCGACGTATAGACTGTCATTACGTGCTGATTGTGGCAGGTGGTGCAAAGCACGTAGGGCTTGCCGCCGGCGGTTACGCCGAAGGGTTGAGACCACTTGCCGGGAGCCAGAGCTGGGTAACCGTAGTTCGCCACGAATTGAGCATAGGGGCTACCTGCGGTCACGCTCATCTTGGTTCCATCAAATACCAGGCCGCTGCCGGTGCTGATGTTGGCGAGCTGCCCCACCGGGTGATCGTTGCTGTAATTGCCGGCAGTCGAACCGTCGTTGCCGAGCAGGGTCGGAATTGGCTGACTGCCGTAGGCAGTATTCGTCAGAAGACCAATTTTTTGTTCGTACGACTGGTTGGCCATCATGTTTTTCGCAGTCACGTTGCCATCGTGGCAGCTCAGGCAAAGCAGAATGCCGCCGACTTCCTGGCTTCCCGTGGCGATACCGTTGGGCAGAACTTCCGTGTAGGAGCCGTTGTCGCCGAACGCGACCGTCTTGCCGTAGAGTGGACTTGCGTCCTGGCCCCACAATGCATAGCTTCCGGCATCAGCCCCGCCTGTATGGCCGGAGCCAAACGAGCCGCTGTGTGGTTGGTGACAGCCCGCGCAACCGCGGCCGTTATTATTGTGTGCGCCGAGGACGTCAACCGGGGATGACCAGTTCTGCGCCATCACCAAGCCCCCGACTGCGAGTACGAAAAGTACGAGTAACATCGCTTTCTTCATAAAATTTCACGACCTCCATGAATGATGTGTTTTCAGTCTTGTTGCTAAACTCCCAGAGGCTTAGGCCGTGGGCTGCATCTTGCGCCTGGACGCTCGCTGCAACCGCCCCTCGCCCATAGTGATTGCAACTAGCCGCCCTAAAAACGAGCGAACTGCCGTTGCCGGCAGTTCCAAGCTAAAGCATTGATTTTAATATTCTTATTGCTTACGGCAAGGATGTCATTCGAATCGGGAATGATGCCGAAGTGGGGGAAAACCACCACCTGCAGGTTCCGCTACGTGAAATTCCCCACTGTTTGGCCGGGAACAAGCTGTTGCAAAATACAACACTCCCGAGCCAAGGAGTCGCCAGACGTGCGCGAGAGCGCAGCGTGACGACCTGATAGCTGAAAGCTGATCTAGAAAGTGACTCCGACGCCCCCGGTGATCATGTTGCTTTTCCAGTTATAAAGATTGCTGGGATTGTTCTGGTTTTGCACAAACTTGAAGTAGCGGGTTTCGTAGGTTCCCTGTGCATACCACTTTCCGAAGTTGTAACCAAGGATCCCGCGGATGGTGTAGGCGTGATCGAAGTTGGGGGCAGGCAGGGAGATTAAGACTGATTTGGGCGCGCGGTAACGCGGCGTAAACTCAGGTTCGCCCTGCGCATGCACGAAGAAACGCTTTTCGGGACCGAATTTGTATTTCAGCACAATCGGTAGCTGCACCAGTTCCAGGTTGCCGCGGACCAGGATCTGATTGTCCAGGTTGGCGACCGGCAAGTCGATCTTGCGCACCTGCGCGTTCACGCCGATCGAAAAACTGCTGGTTACCTGGAAAGCAACTCCACCGAAGACCGCGAACTCCTTGGCGTGATTGGTGGAGTCGGAAGGGGCGCGGACTTCGCCGCCGGCAACAATGCTGGGACCGCCGTTCTTGCCGGAAGGCTGTTTCACCACTACCTCGCCGTTGACGTCGAGGATTACCCCCGAATTCGTCGGCAGCGTATCAAATTTATCGGAGGTTTCGCCGCCGTTGAGATCGATGGAACCGCGTTGACAATAGGCTGGAACCGCAGCCACCAGGAACAATAAGAAAAGTACGGTGAGAACCAGATGCGACTTGCCTCGCTTCATTAAATGCGTTTCCTCCCTTGAGGAGTGTACACTCCCGCCAACACGAGCGAACAGCCGGCGTCGATTTGCTCGAAATCAAGCTATGGATTTAGGGCTAAGTGTATTCTCTGGCGCTAATTGTCTGATGCGCAGGAAGGTGTAATCGTTTTATCGCAGAAGGATCCCGCGGGGCGAATGCCGCAGAGGATTGCGGATCGCCCCACGCCGGAGTCGTTCCAGGCGGGTTCTACTCGACGAAACTACGAGCCTTGCTTCTCGAAAACGATCTCAGCCTTTTTAGTGGCCAATTTCTCTTTGCGGAAAGCACGGGCTACGTCGCCCAGGGGCTCGGGCGCCGGCAAGGGCGAACCTAGTTCCGAAAGTGGGCGTTCCCCCTTGGCGTAGGTAACGCTTCCGCCGCCAACCAGTGCATGTTCATCGGCCAGATCGTGCCGGTCGGCGTGTTGAGGATGATCAGGTACTACGGTCATGTGGGCCTCACTGGGAATGGAAGACACAGTCTGTCCGAGTGCGGCTGTGGCGGCAACGAGGATAAACAGCGTAAAAATCGTGATTTTCATGGGTTCCGTTCCAATCTCTCAAGGGATAGAAGCAAATCTCGGACCAAGGTAACGACTTTAGTCTTAACGTGTTACAGGACGTTATGAATGTTAAACGCAAGACTTTGCACATTTAGGGAAGGCGCCGCGACGCAGTTCTTAGGCTAAATCCCGCGTTGGACAGGGGCGTGGCGGATTGCCAGAATTCCGAAAAGTGGCCTGTACTTCCGAAGGACCGCCACTTGGCCTTGTGGTTCGACGCGAACATCTGGGAGGAGGAGGCGTTTCTCTGATTTCACAGTATTGCTAAACCAAGGGAATTCACTTGGCACTTGAACCAGGATTTCAGATGTGTTGTACTGCCTTGCATGGCCGAGGAAAAAAGCCGTAGCAAAGACATAGTTCTGTGGGTCATCACCGTAGTTCTCATCGCGTTGGCGATCTACTGGTACAAGCGCTAGTCTTTAGCGAACGGCAACGGCCGCTGGGGCGTGGATACTGCTGCCCGAGAGCGGTCGTTTTCACCAGTTCACGCCTTAGGTTAGTTTTTCTCCCGCTTCGTGACAGGATTCTGAGGCGCCGAGTGGGCTGCGCGAAATCCAAGCCCGTTCGTCCGTACTCTGCGCCATTGAAAGTCGAAATTTTCTTCAAGTTGAATCTTTCCTCCTTATCTTCTCGTTAATTCTTGAATCGGCTCCTGGCAAGGAATTGTGCGCGGGAACTTGGGTAGGCCAAGGTGTCTGTCATCGGGTAAGATACTTCGGCTGCGATCAAACAGTTTGGAAGGCAGCGTCTCTAGAATGCTTCATCCTGCACGATGAATCGCGATTATCACAAAGCTTATAGCCAGGAACTGCACCGCGACATGGAGGCGCTCGTGTTCGGGCATGCGGGCACGCCCCTTCTGGTCTTCCCAACATCGCAGGGGAGATTTTTTGAGTATGAAGATCGGGGGATGGTTGGCGCGCTGGCCTCAAAGATTGAACGCGGCGAGTTGCAGATATTTTGTCCCGACGCGGTGGATGGGGAGAGTTGGTATAACCGCAGCGTACATCCGCGGGTGCGGGTGCTGCGCCATCTGCAGTACGAGCGCTACCTGCTGCACGAGTTCCTGCCCTTCGTGCGGTGGAAGAATCAGACGCCTCGGCTGGCGGTGACGGGATGCAGCTTTGGCGGGTATCACGCGGTGAATTTTGCGTTGAAGCATCCCGACGTGGTGACGCATTGCGTGAGCATGAGCGGGGCATTCGATATCCACCAGTTTCTCGATGGGTACTACGACAACGATTGTTACTTTAATAATCCTCCGGATTTCGTGCCGAACATGTCGGATGACTGGTTCTTGAGCCGCTACCGGCAGATGAAGATTGTGCTGGGCTCGGCGGATTGGGATATTTGCCTGGATCAGAACATCAAGTTCTCGGCGATGTTGAACGGCAAGGCGATTCCGCACTGGCTGGACGTTTGGAACGACAATTCCAAGCATGACTGGCCGCTGTGGTTGAGGATGGCGGGGAAGTATTTTTAGGACAGTCGCTGGTCGTTTGTCGTTGGCTAAGGAACCACGAGAAACTTCTTTGGAGGGGCATTGGCCCCAGTGGGCGGTGACTAGTGGGTAGTATTGCTCCGCGCTCTCGGCGGAAGTTCTTCGCGTTCTCGCGGTTAAAAGCTCTTGACCGCAGAGAACGCGAGGAAAAACCGCAGAGGTCACAAAGAGGAGTTCAGGGGAACTTCGTGAAGCCCTTACTATGCTCGGTTCGTGAAGCAGTTACTTTGCCCGGGATGACATTTCAAGGGTGACATTTTAGGAACGGAGACTGTGTCGTGAAGAAGATTGGGATCCTGTTTGGGATGGAAAATACGTTTCCTCCGGCCTTGGTCGAGAAGATCAATGCCATGAAAGTGGACGACGTGGAGGCCGAGTTCGTGCAAGTGGGCGGAGTCCGCATGGATGAGCCGAAGAAATATGCGGTCATCATTGACCGGATTTCGCAGGATATTCAGTTCTATCGCGCTTACTTGAAGAACGCAGCGCTGCACGGCACTATCGTGGTGAATAATCCTTTCTGGTGGACGGCGGACGACAAGTTTTTCAATTACGCGCTGGCGCACAAGATGGGCGTGGCGATTCCTCCGACCATCATTCTGCCGCACAACAAGCATCCCGAAGGCACGACGGAGCAGTCGATGCGGAACCTGATTTTTCCGCTGAACTGGCAGGAGTTGTTCGACTATGTCGGCTTCCCCGCTTTTCTGAAGCCTTATTCCGGCGGCGGATGGAAGCATGTGTACAAGGTGCATTCGCCGGAGGAATTCTTTCACCACTACAACCAGACTGGCGACTTATGCATGACCCTGCAGCACGGCGTGGAGTTTGACGAGTATTACCGGTGCTATGTGGTGGGACAGGAAAAAGTGCACATCATGAAATACGATCCCCGGGCGCCGTTCCATGAGCGCTATGTGAAGGGAAATCCGCCGCCCTCATCGGAGGGACTGCGGGATCGCATGGAGAAAGACGCGCTGGCACTGTGCCGGGCATTGGGCTACGACCTGAACACTGTCGAGTTTGCGGTGGAGGGCGGAGTGCCGTATGCGATTGACTTTCTGAATCCGGCGCCGGATGCGGAGATTACCTCGGTCGGGCAGGAAAATTTTGACTGGATCGTGAATGCCGTGGCGGAGATGGCAGTGAAGATGGCGTTGAGCGGGGGCAATCCGGTGAAGGACATGCGCTGGGCGGGGTTTTTGGGGGGGATGCCGGGGAAGCAGGCACGCAAGGGCGAGCCGGCTTGGGTGGCGGAACGCCGGCGCGGGAAAACCTCGAAACAGGTATAGGCAAGCCAGCCGAGCCGCGCTCGGCGGACAGCCGATGGCGGCTGTCCCCACAAAGATCGAACGGAACAGTAGAACCCTGAGCTTGGAATTCTGCGATGCGAGGTAAACCTGCGAAAACCGTGGAGGAATATCTGGCGGCTGTTCCGGAGCCGGCGCAGAGCACATTGAAGCACGTCCGCGCGGTTATTCGATCTGTCGTGCCGAAAGAAACTACCGAAGTGATCAGCTATGGCATGCCGATGTTCAAGTTCAACGGAATGCTGGTGGGCTATGCGGCTTTTAAGAATCATTGCAGCCTGTTCCCCACCGGCTCGGGTGTGCTCGACCAGTTCGAGAAGGAGTTGAAAGGCTATCGCACCTCCAAGGGAACCATTCAGTTCCCTTCCGACAAACCTTTGCCTGACGCGCTGGTGAAGAAGATTGTGAAGGCGCGGGTGAAGGAGAATAAAGAGTGGGATTAATGGGCTCGGCGGACAGCCGGGGGCGGCTGTCCCCACATAAGTCTCAGATTTGCGCGTTGTTATACTGGTAGGACTTTGCTGGCGGGGTCCACACGAGACCGACAGCCGAGGCGGCTGTCGCTACGTGAATCTTTATGTTGCCTACTTTTACTATCGGGATTGAAGAGGAATATCAGACCATCGATCCGGAGAGTAGGGATCTGCGGTCGCACATTCAGGCCGAACTCCTGGACAAGGGAAAGATGCTGCTGCAGGAGCGGGTGAAGGCGGAGATGCACCAGTCGGTCGTGGAGGTAGGAACACGCATCTGCAAGAACATCAAAGATGCCAAAGCCGAAGTGAAGACGCTGCGGCGCGACATGGTGCGGCTGGCCAGGGAAAATGGATTGCGGCTGGCCTCGGCGGCGACGCATCCGTTTGGAGACTGGCGGGAGCAGGAGATTCATCCCGACGAGCGTTACAAAAATATTGTTGAAGATTTGCAGCTGGTGGCGCGCGCCAACCTGATTTTCGGGCTGCACGTGCACATTGGGATCGAGGATCGCGAAACGGCGATCCACATGATGAACCATGCGCGCTATTTTCTGCCTCACCTGCTGGCGCTCTCCACTAATTCGCCGTTCTGGCTGGGGATGAACACCGGGCTGAAGTCTTACCGGTGCAAAGTGTTCGACAAATTTCCGCGCACCAACATTCCCGATTATTTTCCCAGCTGGGGCGAGTACGAGAACTTTATCAAGTTGCTGATCAAGACCAACTGCATTGATAACGCGAAGAAGATCTGGTGGGATATCCGGCCGCATCCGTTCTTTAACACGATTGAATTCAGGGTGTGCGACATTCCGATGCGCGCCGACGAAACCATCGCGATCGCGGCTCTCATCCAGGCGACCGTAGCGAAACTGTACAAGCTTTATACAGCGAATCAGGGATTCCGCTTGTACCGCCGCGCCTTGATCATGGAAAACAAGTGGCGTGCGGCGCGCTACGGACTCGACGGAAAACTGATTGACTTCGGCAAGCAGACGGAAGTGCCGGCGCGCGATCTGGTGCATGAATATCTGGCGTTCGTCGACGATGTGGTGGATGAACTGGGCTCGCGCGAGGAACTGAATTACATTCGCGAGATTCTGGAAAACGGCAGCGGGGCGGACCGGCAGCTGCGCGTGTTTCGGGAGACTGGCGATTTGAAGAAAGTGGTTGACTACATCATTGAGGAGACGGCAGCGGGGCTGGAAGAAGAGCCGGCTGCCGTGCGAAAAATCGGATAATGAGTATTCCTGTGGAGAAAGTCAAAATCCCCACCCTGTCTCTCCAAAGAACGGAGAGACAAGGACGGGGCACCCTCGATATTTCCTTTGATCCCGAATATTCAATCGGGGCGTTCAATGCGGTGAATGTTTGCCTGCGAGTGCGGGCGGACGAACAGGTTTGCATCATCACCGACGAGGCGACGATTGAGATTGCGGCGGCCATTGCGCATGAGGTCGAAAAGGTGGGCGCGCCTTATCATGCGTGGGTGCTGGAAGAATTGGCGGAGCGTCCGCTGAAGGATTTGCCGCGTGCGATTCTGGACGACCTGGAAACAAGCCAAGTCTCGATTTTTGCAGTGCAGGCGCAGACAAATGAACTGCGGTCGCGCATTCAGATGACCGACGTGGTAAACCGGCGCAAGATTCGACACGCGCACATGGTGAACATCAACCGGCAGATCATGCTGGAGGGAATGCGGGCGGATTTTGCCCGCGTGGACCGGTTGAGCCAGAAAGTGATCGAGATGGTGCGGAAGGCGTCGAAGATTCGCGCCACTACGGCTGCTGGAACCGACCTGACGGCGGATTTGAATCCTAACTACAAGTGGCTGAAGACCAGCGGAATTATCTCCACTGAAAAGTGGGGGAACCTGCCGGGGGGCGAAATTTTCACGACTCCGGGCGAGGTGAATGGGACTTTTGTGATCGATGGCGTGGTCGGCGATTATTTGTGTGGGAAGTTTGGAAACCTGCAGGCAAATCCGCTGACCGTGCGCATTCAGGGGAACCGGCTGACCGAGGCGCACTCGGAGAATCGCGAACTGGAAAGCGATTTCTGGAAATACACGCACACCGACGAGAACAGCGATCGCGTGGGCGAGTTCGCCATTGGTACGAACATCGATTTGAAAGATGTGATTGGGCAGATTCTGCAGGATGAAAAATATCCTGGCGTGCACATTGCATTCGGAAATCCCTACGGGGCGCACACCGGCGCGCAGTGGGATTCGACGACGCATATCGATGTGGTGGGGCGGAAGTTTAATATCTGGGTCGATGACCAGCAGATCATGCGCGAGGGCAAGTTTCTGGTCGAGGCGTAGAGGAACACCCCCGGAAATTCCTTTGTGGGCCGCAGAAGGCGCAAGGCAACGCGGGGTCCTTCGACTTCGCAAAAACGCCGACTTTGTCGGCGTTTTTTGCTACGCTCAGGATGACAGATCGTTGAGATTATGATTCCTTTCCTGCGTCAGCAATTCAACGAGAAATTTACTCCCGACAAGTATCACGCGTTCTTGCGGCGCATCGATGACGCTTGCGCAACGCATGTGCAATTCCGTCTTTCTGAGACGCCTTGCTTTTTTCCTAAATCGCTGATCGACCGGATGGCGGCGGACGGAGAGACACTGATACGACAACTGGTCGACAATTCGGCGTATCGGGCGAAGTCGGATGAGGCAGTGCCTGTCGAATTCAAGGTTCCGAACGAACCTTCTCATCCCATGTTTGTGCAGGTGGATTTTGGGCTGGTGCGCGATGCCGCTGGGGAATTGCAGCCGAAGTTAGTGGAGTTGCAGGCCTTCCCTTCCCTTTATGCGTATCAGGGACCGCTGGCGGAGGCTTACATCGATGTGTATGGACTCGCGGCTTGGGGGCGGCTCAAATATTTGTTGAGCGGACTTGAGACCGATTCTTATCGCGAACTGTTGCGGCGGTCGATCGTGGGGACAAATGATCCCGAGAATGTGATTTTGATGGAGATTCATCCGCGCGAACAGAAAACTCTGCCCGATTTTCTGCTGACCGAGAAGATGCTGGGCGTGAGGACCGTGGATATTGTGGACGTCAAGAAGGATGGGTCGCGGCTTTATTACGAGCGCGACGGCAAGCGCGTCCCCATCCGACGGATTTATAACCGCACCATTGTGGATGAACTGGAGCGCAAGCAGGTCAAGCTGAATTTTGACTGGCGCGACGATCTCGACGTGGAGTGGGCGGGGCATCCCAACTGGTATTTTCGGATCAGCAAATTTTCTATCCCTTACCTCAAGCACGAGTCGGTGCCGAAGACCTGGTTTCTCGACCGACTGCGGGAGATTCCAGCCGACCTGGAAAACTATGCGCTTAAACCGCTGTATTCGTTTGCCGGACTCGGTGTAGTGATTGCTCCGAGCAAAGAGGATATTGCGGCGATCCCGGCGGAGAGGCAGCCTTACTATATTTTGCAGGAGCGGATGCACTTTGAGCCGGTCATTGAAACTCCATTCGGCGGGACGAAGGCGGAGATTCGGGTGATGTATGTCTGGCTCGAAAAACTGGTACCGGTGCTGACGATCATTCGCATGGGGCGCGGCCTGATGATGGGCGTGGACCAGAATAAAAACTTGGAGTGGGTGGGGGCGTCGGCTGGCTTGTATTTAGAAGGATAACTTTCCTGAGTGCTCAAAAGCTTTTGACCGCAAAGATCGCGGAGTAAGGCTGAGAACGCCGAGAACTGCGAACGCGACGTATTTATTCATGTTCAGGTCGTTCTCAATGAGTAGTTCGGCATGGGCGTTCCAACTTTGAATGGCGACGTCTGCATCGAGAACTGGCTCAATCGGCCGGAGCAGTCGTCAACTGGCGGCTGAGCAGAATGCCGCCCACGATGACCCCGACAATCAGGGACACCGCCAGTGCCAGCCAGCCCCAATGTTCCGCGGGGTGCCGAAGGCCGCGGATGAACCTACGACCATATTGGTCGGCGACGAAGGCGATGCCAAAATAACGGACCGCACGGGAAGCCGTGACTACGATCAGAAACTTGGGCAGGGGGTAATCGGACGCGCCCGCCGCCGCAAAGAACATGCTAGTCGGGGTGGGAAACGGAATGGCTGTCGAGGCCACCAGAGTTCCTGTGCCCCATTTCTTAAAGAGCTTGAGGAATTTAGAGACTGTGCCTTTCTTGAATTTCTTGTCCAGGTAAGCCGTTCCGGCCCGGCGCGCCACCCGGAAGGTGAGAAAGGCGCCGATAACCGAGCCGGCGGTTGCCGTGGCGCCGTATTCATACCAGGGATTGCGACGGCTGGCAGCCAAAACCGCGGTGAGAATATCGAGGCCACCGAAGGTTGGAAGCGGAGAGCTATCGAGAATCGCGAGGAAGAAAAGCCCGACTGCCCCGAGGTGCATCAGCGTGGAGGTAAATGTCCGACCGCGCACGCGCCGCCTTTGCGCCTGGAAGAGCAAATTGAGCATATTGAATTAGTTGCGCGGAGGGCAGCCCGCGATGCGAAACTTTCTGGAATCTTTCGGCGTTAGAAGCTTACACCGTTTTTCTTGACGATCTTAGTTTCGAGCACCTTGCCATTGGGGCGCAAGACAAGCATCGTGCTGCCGTGGAAGCGGACTGGAACCGAAGCGCCTGTACCGAACTCGCCGGGCACATAGCCATCGGCCGATTCAAGGTCATACTCGCCCACATATTCTTCGCCATTGACGCGAACCACAATGGCGGTCTTATGGGATGCGGGGAATTCGAGCGAGATTTCCTGCTCGGCTTGCGCCCAGTTCTCCGCGTCGCGGCCCGGAATGCTTCCGTTGCGGATGTAAACCTCCTCGGCTCGCCGGCGAATGGCTTCATGCCGGTCGAACGGACTGGTCGGCCAAGGTTGGGGAGTGTTGGCAGCGGCATTCATGGGTCGTGCCTCCTCAGACGAACGTGCGCAGGGTGAGCCCCTCGTCTTTTGTGTTTCTATCATGATATTGCGTAAAACGCGTTTGTGGGTCACGGGCATCTCACCTATGGACGTAGACGAGGGCAAGATTGGGAAACGCGGCGGCGATGCACGAAAATGGATCATTGCATCATTTTGCGCGGTTCGGAGACAGTCCCCCGACACCCTCCCTCCGTAAAACCCGACCCAGGCCTCTTCCGGGCTCAACGGAGTTGACCGGACTTGGCTGGGGGCCTAACATTACCGCCGGGCAGGGTCCGACGCATTCATGATTGGCCAGCAGGTCTCCCACTACCGCATCCTTGGCAAGCTTGGCGGCGGGGGTATGGGCGTAGTGTATGAGGCGGAGGACCTGAAACTGGGGCGGCACGTTGCACTGAAGTTTATTCCTGAAAATCTGGCCGGCGATCCCAAGTCGCTGGAGCGTTTCACTCGCGAGGCGCGCGCCGCATCGCAGCTCAACCACGCCAATATCTGCACCATTCACGGCATCGAGGACAACAATGGCCATCCCTTCATTGTCATGGAGAAACTCGAGGGAGAGAGCCTGAAGCAGCACATCGGCGGGCAGCCGATGAAGATGGAAGAAGTTCTCGACGTCGGAGTGCAGGTGGCGGAGGCGCTTTCGGCTTCGCACATCAAGGGGATCGTGCATCGTGACATCAAACCGGCCAACATCTTTCTGACGCCGGGCGGGCCGGTGAAGGTGCTCGACTTCGGCCTGGCAAAGCTCGTGCACACCGGCGCGGAAGACGTGGACCAATCGCTGACCGCGGTTGGGATCATCCCCGGAACCGCGGTCTATATGTCGCCGGAACAGGCGCGCAGCGAAACCGTGGACGCACGCAGCGACCTGTTCTCGTTCGGCGTAGTGCTCTACGAGATGGCTACTGGAAAGAAGCCGTTCTCCGGAAATAACTCGCTGATGACACTGGATGCGGTGCTTCACGAGAAGCCGACCCCGCCTCATGACCTGAATCCGGCAATTCCGATCGAACTGCAGGGCATCATCGGCAAGGCCATGGAGAAGGATCGGACGCATCGTTACCAGAGCGCGGCGGAGATGCGCTCCGATCTGGCGCAACTGAAGCGCGAGGCCGAGTCGGGATCGATCAAGCTGGGCAGTTCGTCGATGCTGCGGGCGGCGACCAAGACATTCAGCCGGAACTCGCGCTTTCAGACTTATCTGGTCATTGGAATGGCTGCGCTGTTGGTTACGGTGCTGGCGGCGGTGGGGGCGTGGTGGTTCAAGCATCGGGAAGTGGCCAGCGCCGAGCAGAAGAATGCCATTGCCGTGCTGCCGCTGCAGAATCTGAATGGCGATTACAGCATCGACTATCTACGTTTTGCGCTGGCCGATGAACTGACGAGTGTATTGACCTATTCCCGATCGCTGGAAGTGCGCCCGTCTTCGGTCACGCGGAGATATGTGGCGCTGGATCTGGATCCGAAAAGAGTGGGACAGGAATTGCGGGTTGGGAGATTGTTGCAGGGGCACTTCATCAAGCAAGGAGAGCAGTTGTCGGTGACGCTGGAGGCGATTGACGTGCCCACGAACCGCCTGCTCTGGCAGAGCACAGTTGAGGCCAAGGCGGACGACCTGATCGGCCTGCAACAACAACTGAGTTCGCAGGTGCAGCACGGATTATTGCCGATCCTGGGTGGCGCGGCCGGGGCTGCGGAATCTTCCGCGTCACGGCCGAAGAACCAGCAAGCTTATGACTTCTATCTGCGCAGCATTGCGGTGCCGCACGATGCGGCTCCTAACAAGGAAGCGATCAAGATGCTCGAATGGGCAGTGGGGATCGATCCCAGCTACGCGCCGGCGTGGGAAGCGCTGGGACAGAGATATTATTTCGACTCGCTGTTCGGCGGCGGCGGCGAGGAAAGATTCCAGCGTTCGAATGCAGCGTATGAAAGGGCGGTCGCGCTCGATCCCAATCGCGTGATGGCATCCAGCAGCCTGATTACGAACCGGGTGGAGCGCGGAGAACTGGGCCGGGCATACGATGCGGCGACCGATTTGGTAAGGCGCCGCGCGCAGAGCGCTGACGCTCACTTCGCCCTCAGCTATGTGCTGCGCTACGCGGGCATGCTCGATCAGTCGACGCAGGAGTGCAACACGGCGCGGTCGCTCGATCCGGGAAACTTTTCGTTCCGATCGTGTGCCTGGTCATTCCTGGAGATGGGCAAAACGGATCGTGCCATGGACTTCGTGCACCTGGATGCGGGCTCGGAATGGGCGGCGTGGGTGACGCCTTATGTTTATCTGGCCGAGGGGAATGTGGCGGAGGCGCACCAAAGCGCAAAGAACATGGCGAAGACTAGCACCTATCATCGCGACTTGATGGAGGCCTGCACAGCCGCGCAGCACCCCGCAGACCTGGCGAGAATCGTGCGCGAGAACGAAGCGTCGGTCATGATGGAACTGGACCCGGAGGCCTGGTATCACACCGGCGCTCTCATGGCGGCTTGCGGACAGACGGAACCGGCGCTGCGCTTGCTGAAGGCCGCCGTGCAGCAGAACTATTGCGCTTATTCCGCGCTGCTGGATGACCCGTTGCTGAAGGATTTACGCAAAGAAACGGCGTTCAACGAAGTGCTGACCGCCGCGGCGAATTGCCAGGCGGTGCTGAAGGAAGGGCGCTGAAAGCTGTCAGCTCTCAGCGAAAGTATTTGGCTCTCATCTTTCCATACTGGCGATGAGAAGAATCTGGGTTGAGAATAATCTTGGTTTGGGAACGGCCGGGCTTTTTAGCCGTGCCATATCGATCTCAGAATGATGCGGGGCTTTAGCCCCTGAGGGCTTTCGCCGCGTACATGGCAAACTTTACCCGCCGATTTTTGCTGAAATCCTCTGCCGCCTCGGTCGCGGCTATCAGCCTCGGTTCGCTCGCGGAGGATTCCGGGCAGGTCGCCCGCAAGGGACGCATTCGTCAATCTGTTTGCCAGTGGTGCTACCCGCACATTCCCATCGATCAACTGGCGGAGTACGCGGCGAAAATCGGATTGCGGGGAGTCGACCTGCTGCAGCCTGAGGACTATGAAATTCCGCGCCGCTACGGACTGGTATGCACGATGGGATACGCGGGCGGCGGTGAGATTGCGAAGGGGCTTAACCGGGTTGACAACCATGCGGCAATCGAACAGGGGTTTCGCACAAACATTCCCAAAGCAGCGAAGGCCGGGGTTCCGAACGTCATCACATTTTCCGGGAATCGCGCAGGGCTGTCGGACGATGAAGGCGCGCGCAACGCGATCACTGGCCTGAACCGCGTCAAGAAAATCGCGGAAGACCACGGCGTGACCATTTGCCTGGAGTTGCTCAACAGCAAGGTAAATCATCCGGATTATATGTGTGATCACACTGGCTGGGGCGTGCGCGTGGTGCGGGAGGTGAACTCGCCCAATGTGAAGCTGCTCTATGACATCTACCACATGCAGATCATGGAGGGAGACCTGATCGATACCATCCGCACGAACCTGCAGTGGATTGGCCATTTCCATACGGGCGGCGTGCCGGGGCGCCACGAACTGGATGGCACGCAGGAGGTTCAGTGGGACGGAGTGATGCGAGCGATTGCCGATGCGGGATTTCGCGGCTACGTGGCGCATGAATTCGTGCCCACGGGGGATCCGCTGGTTTCGCTGCGGACAGCCGCCGACCTCTGCGATGTGTAGGAACGTGCCGCCTCCTTCATGGCGCCTTACCGTCACCCAGTGCGCGGGCGAGACGCCCCCGCTACAGCCGGCAAGATGCCGGCGCTACTTTTCGGTGCCTCGCTACTCGAAAAATTTGCGTCGGAGTGGCCTTTGGCCCCATCCTTGTAGGGTGAGACATTCCGGACCTGTCAGCCTGCGGCCTCCTCGCCGCCTTGCAAATATTTTTCACCGCCCGCATTTTTCTGGGGCGCAGTTTGTCTGCTTGATCGCGATTTTCTGTCTGATCGCGACGGCGCAGACTCCCGTATCGCTGCCCTCGACTGCGGCGGCGAGCACTTCTCTTCCGAGCTTCGATGTTTTGGCTGATCCTGCCGGCCTGCTCTATCAGGGGGTTCCGGCTGAGATTCCGCAGGATGAGGGCGCGGCCGGGTTGCGATGGGAGTTGCTGCGGCTGGGAACCACCGCGCGGCTGATGCAGGTGGTGGCGCATCCGGATGATGAAGATGGCGGAATGCTGACGCTGGAGGCGCGCGGGCACGGCGTGAGCACGCTGCTGATGACGCTGAATCGCGGCGAGGGTGGGCAGAACAAAATTGGCAGCAATCTGTCGGATGTACTGGGAGTGCTGCGCGCGGAGGAGTTGCTGGCCTCGGACCAGTACTACGGCGTGCAGGAGCGTTTTTCGCGGGTGGCGGATTTTGGATTCTCGAAATCGCCCGAGGAAACTTTTCAGAAATGGGGCGGGCACGATACGGCGCTGGCGGATATAGTGCGGGTGATTCGGATATTTCGTCCGGATGTGCTGGTGCCGCGGTTTTCTGGGACTTCTCGCGATGGGCATGGCCATCACCAGGCGTCGAGCATTCTGGCGCGCGAGGCGTTCCGCGCGGCCGCCGATCCCAAGCGGTTTCCCGAGCAGATAGCCCAAGGGTTGCAGCCGTGGCAAGCGAAGAAACTTTATATCGGCAACGTGTGCGGGTTCGGCGCGATGACCTGCCCGGACGCGGACTGGACGCTGAAACTGAACACCGGTGGGAAGAGTGCTGAGTTGGGCACGTCCTATATTCAGTTCGGCATGCAGGGCTTGCGCCACCAGATGTCGCAGGGCGCGGCGAACTTTACCATCGATCCCGGTGACCGGTTTACCTTTTACCGGTTGGTGGATTCGGTAATCCCGTCAACTGCGGGCAAGGACGGGCACGAGAAGAGCTTTTTTGATGGAATCGATACGACGTGGACAGGACTAGCTGCGGCTGACAGTGCGAACAAGGCACTCCCCAGGCTGGGTCATCAATTCACTGAAATCTCGAAGCTGGTTTCCGAGGCAAGCGATGCGGCCAAAGGAAACGACACTTCGATGGCGGCAGCACCGCTCACGAAACTTGTCGCTGAGTTGAATCGTGTGAGCGCCGAGGTGCAGGCCAGTTCGTTGAGCGCGAGCGTAAAACTTGATCTGGCAACTCGTGTTGCGGAAAAGCGGCAGCAGGCCGAATCCGCGTTGAACCTGGCGCTAGGCGTCACGCTCACCGCGAACGCTTCCTCGCGCGGCGAACCCGAAGCTCAAATGCCCAAAGAAGCGGAGGCGCTTACAACGGTTTCCCCGGGCCAAGAATTCGGCGTGGCTGTCACCCTGCACAACGGATCGAAGCAGGCGCTGCTGATCGATCACATCAATCTGGAAGTTCCGGAGGGCTGGACGACGGTGGAAGGGAAAACGAAAGCGGAGAGCCTCAAGGCTGGCGGAGATTTACACGCCGATTTCCGGTTGCGTGTGCCGAAGAATGCGGCGTATACGCGGCCGTACTGGCATCGGGACGATCCCGATCGCGAAGCCGTCAATCACATCGACAACGAGAAGTATGCGACGCTTCCTTTCCCGCCTGCGGCGCTGCGGGCGCGGGTGGAATATTCTGTCGGCGGAACGGGTGCCGCGAAAACGCGCAACGGCATCACCTCGGTTGTGGTCGCTCCTTTTGTCGACGAGGCAGGCAAAGCGGTGGCGCGACCGCTGGCGGTGGTGCCGGCATTTTCCGTCATGCTGGAGCCGGGGACGCAGGTGATCTCGACGCATAACGGATCAAGTTCCACGGTTACGGTGGGCGTGACGAGCAACCTCCCGCGTGACGTCAGCGGCGTGTTGCGGCTCGAGCTGCCGGCTGGCTGGCGCTCCGAACCGGCGCAGTTCGACGTACACTGCAGGCAACGCGGCGAGAAGCGCGATTTTCAGTTCAAGATTCTTACTACTGGATTGCAGGAAGGCCGCGCCACCATACGCGCTGGGCTTGATTCCGGGGGCGAAAAATATAACGAGGGCTATACGCTGGTCACGCGCGAAGACCTGGGCAGTTTCTATTATTACCAGCCGGCGCGGCAGCGGGTGAGCATTGTGGACGTGCAGGTGCCGCACGACCTTAAAGTCGGCTACATCATGGGCGCGGGCGACGACATTCCAACCGTGCTGAAGCAGGTAGGGATGGATGTCACGCTGATTGCGGCCGAAAAGATCGCCGACGAAGACTTGAGCAAGTTCGGAACGATCGTGCTGGGAATCCGCGGTTACGACACGCAGAAAGATGTGGCGGCGAACAATAAAAAGTTACTCGACTTCGTCTCGGCCGGCGGCACGCTGGTGGTGCAATACAATGCGGCAACCGCCGACTTCAACGCCGGAAAACTCACTCCTTATCCGGCGCAATTAAGCCGGGCGCGGGTTTCAGTGGAAGAAGCTCCGGTAGAGATTCTGGCGCCCGACGATTCTGTTTTCCAGTATCCCAATACAATTACTGCGCACGATTTCGATGGTTGGGTGCAGGAGCGGGGGCTTTACTTCATGGACAAGTGGGACGAACATTTCAAGGCTCTGCTATCCTGCCACGATCCCGGAGAAGATGCGCAGAAGGGCGGCCTGCTGCGGGCGCAGTATGGCAAGGGCACTTACATTTACTCGGGCTACGCGTTTTTCCGGCAGTTGCCAGCAGGCGTGCCGGGGGCGGTGCGGTTGTATGTGAATCTGTTGAGCGCGGGACATGAAAAGCAGTAGCTAGTTCTTAGTTGTCAGTTGTCAGTTCTTAATCGCCAGTTTCGACGACCACAATGCAAGCCATTCGCATTCACGGCTACGGTGGGCCGGAGGTCATGCACCTGGAAGAAGTCCCCCTGCCGATTCCTCAGGCCGGACAGGCTGTGGTACGCGTCCATGCGGCTAGCGTTAATTTTCTGGATGTGCAGAAGCGGCGCGGCGAACTGGTGGGGCAGGCCTTCTATCGCAAGGCAAGCGAACCTGATCTTCCTACAACTTTAGGCAGTCAGGGCGTCGGAGTCGTAGAAGCTCTCGGGCCTGAAGTCACCAAGGTCGCTGTGGGAGATCGAATAAGTTTCGTCGGTGAATCCTATGCGAGCCACGCGGTGGTCCCGGCAGTGCGGCTGATTCGGATTCCAGACGGCATCAGCTTCGAGCAGGCTGCGGCCGGAATGAACCAAGGCTTCCTCGCCTACGCATTCACTCATTTTGCCTATCCGGTCAAAGCTGGCGACTGGTGCCTGATTCAGGCCGCGGCCGGAGGCATCGGACTTCTGCTTTGCCAGATGGCGAAAATCCGTGGCGGGCGCGTGATTGGCGTAACCTCGACCCCGGAGAAAGCGGACTTCGTGAAAGCTGCAGGAGCAGACGCGGTGATCATATCCACGCAATCAGACATCCCGAAGGAAGCCAGAAGGATCACGGAAGGCCGAGGCGCGAGTGTCGTCTACGATGGCGTGGGCAAAGACACATTCGCCGCCAGCCTCGATAGTTTGGCTTCGGGCGGATACCTCGTAATTTACGGGCAATCCAGCGGATACGTGCCGCCCTTCGACCTGATGACACTGCAAGAAAAAGGGTCGCTATTCCTGACTAGAACCAATGGATTGCCATACCTCAAGGAATATCCTCAGTACCTTGAACGATTCGTGGATTGGGTGAAGCAAGGAAAGCTCTCGATCAAGATCGCTCGAACGTATCCTCTCGCTGAGGCCGGCCGGGCTCATGCTGCGTTTGAACAGCGCCAGGTCAGCGGGAGGGTCCTGCTTCTTCCGTAACTCAATTCTCCTCGCCAATGTCATCTATCCCTCAAAGCAGTTCTCCGGGCCTGATCCGCGGCATGGGCTGGGGGAGCGCCACCGCGCTGAATATGATCGACATGATCGGCGTGGGTCCGTTCATCACCATGCCGCTGGTCCTGGGCGCGATGGGCGGCCCGCAGGCGCTGCTGGGATGGGTTTTGGGAGCGCTGCTGGCGGTGTGCGACGGACTGGTTTCCGCCGAACTGGGGGCAGCGCTGCCGGCTTCGGGTGGATCGTATCGCTACCTGCGCGAAACCTATGGGCCCCAGACCTGGGGGCGGCTGATCTCGTTTCTGTTTATCTGGCAGGTATCGTTCAGCGCGCCGTTGTCGATTGCCACCGGATGCATCGGCCTAGCAGGGTACGCCGCTTATTACTGGCCCGAACTGGAAACGGTGTATGCGCATCATGATGCGGCGCTGCACTTGCCCTGGGTGGGAACACTGCAGGCCAGTTGGATCGTCACGCCGGGCACAGCGGTTGCCGTGGTGATTTGTTTCTTCACGGTGCTGCTGCTCTATCGGAATATCACGGCCATTGGACGCCTGACAACGATTCTATGGTTCGGTGTGATGGGAACCATCGGTTGGATCATCTTCGCCGGGCTCACTCACTTTAACTCCGCACGTGCATTTGACTTTCCCCCGGGTGCATTCACTTTGTCGCGTCAATTTTTTACCGGGCTGGGCGGTGCCATGCTGGTCGCTACGTACGATTACTGGGGCTATTACAACGTCTGTTTCCTGGGCGACGAAATTAAAGATCCGGGAAAGAACATTCCACGCGCGCTCCTGCTTTCCATTCTGCTGGTGGCCTGTCTATATCTCATGATGAACGTCTGCATAATGGCTGTGGTGCCGTGGCGGGAGCTGCTGCACGCGGGTCAAAACAACAGCGGCTTGTATGTTGTGTCGTTGTTCATGCAGCGAGTGTATGGGGCTTGGGCAGCGCGCCTGGTAACGGCTCTGGTAATCGTCACGGCATTCGCGTCAGTGTTTTCGTTGATGCTGGGGTACTCGCGCGTGCCCTATGCGGCGGCGAAAGACGGCAACTATTTTCGCGCATTCGCCCGGGTGCATCCGGTGCACCGATTCCCTTATGTTTCGCTGTTGGCGCTGGGCGTGGCCGCGGCTGCATTCTGCTTTCTGCGGCTGAAGGATGCGATCGCGGCGCTGGTGGTGATTCGCCTGGTGCTGCAATTTTTGGTGCAAGCGGTTGGGTCAATCGTGTTGCGAATTCGGCAACCGGAGCTGCCGCGCCCGTTTCGCATGTGGCTTTATCCGCTCCCGGCATTGCTGGCGAGCGCCGGATTTCTGTTCATCCTGTTTAACCGCGTGAACTGGCAGAAAGAAGTCCGCTATGCGGTGCTCATCCTGCTGACGGGTGTTGTGATTTATATGATTCGGGCGCGGAAAGACGGGCAGTGGCCGTTCGCAGCGAGGGAAAAAGCTCAACCCAGCCTGGGTACCGGATAGCACAATGGTAATGCGAAGAACGGCGAACTCGGTTGCAGTTCACACTAGGATGAGTTCGTATTGATTATGAAGCGGCTTGGAAGGCGGCGGTTATAGGGGACTAACGTAAGAGAGGGAATCATGAAAACGACAATTATTCTTTGTGGACTGCTGCTCGCGGTGGCGGGCTCGGCACAGGCGGCCAAGCCGAAAGAGGAACATCGCTCGCTTACCGATATTTTAGACCACACGGTTCTTAATCTTGAACACGAGTTCGTTCCGGCCGCGGAAGCGATGCCCGAGGACAAGTTTGGATTCGCTCCCAGCAACGGCGAGTTCAAGGGCGTCCGCACCTTCGGCCAGCAGATCAAGCATGTGGCCGCCGTGAACTATGAACTGGGGGCGGCACTTCTGGAACAGAAGCCGCCAGTCGATATTGGCGAAGAGTCGGGACCGGCCTTGATCACCAGCAAGGCTGACATCCTAAAGTTCTTGAAGGAATCTTTTGTCTACGTTCATAAGGCGATTGCGACCATCAACGAGCAGAATTTGACGGGAACCGTGAGAAGCCCTTTCGGAGAAGGGACGGTTTCGCGCCTGGGCCTGGCCTCCGCCGTAGCGTCCCACGGATATGACCACTATGGTCAGATGGTGGAATACCTGCGTATGAACGGGATTGTACCCCCGGCCAGCCGCAACGGAATGTAGAAGGATTAAACGCGGCGGCGAGACACTTCACTGGCGGCGCGTGCCAAGCCGCCATGGTGCTCTTCAAAGGTGATGTGCGGCTCTTTGGCGAAACGGTCGGGATAGGACTTCAAAGCATGCAGAAAGCTTTGGATTTCTCTTCGGACCTGCTCGTTGCCCGACAACCGCTGGTCTGCCGTTCTTACTTGTCTTACCCGTCTTGCTCGAGACGTCATCTTCACAACACTCCGCCCTGCGTGCCTGCATGTCCGGGCGCTTCCCAGCCTGTGACTGCCGGAGATCGTCGCGGATACCGGTAATCGTAAAAACATGGTTTTCACCGATTAGTTTCGCAAGGGGGAACGTTTAATTTATCCACGGAAAAACACCGGGTAAATCAGGTGTTTTCTGTAGGCCTTCAGGATTTCGCCAAGGGGGAGCGTGCGCCGCGCGAAGTTATCGAGGTGGGGATCAACTCTGCTGCAAGGCCGGCTTGCGAGAGATGGGCTGCGACGCGTTCCCGGGCCTTCCGCACCGAAAATCGAGGATCCAGAAAGATTAACACCGAAGGTCCGGCTCCGCTCAGGGCGGCGTTTAGAACGCCATCCTTCCCTTTTAATTGCTGTAGCGCGGGAAGCAGGGGACAGAGCGCAGCCCGGTAGGGTTGGTGGAGGCGATCCTCCAGAGCCACTGAGAGGAGTTCGGGGCGTCCCTGGGTGAAAGCGGCAAGCAGGAGCATGGAGTTCTGCACGTTGGCGACGGCATCGGCGCGCGAATATTGGTCAGGCAAAACGCGGCGAGCCCGCTCGGTGGAGAGGCTCTGCGGGGGAACCGCCAGTAGCAGAGGCCAGATACCTTTCGGCCGGATCCGAACTACCTGAGCGCTGGGGAAGACCCCAGAATCGGCGCACATGCGAGCGACGGTTAGGCCGCCCATCCAGCAGGCCGAGGCGTTATCGGCATGATGTTCGCGGCGGGAAGCTTCGCCGACGATCTGCTCGTCCGTCCAGCGCAAGCGGCCGAAATATACCGCCAGCGCGATCCCGGCCAGCCGGGCCGCCGCCGAGGATCCGCATCCCTTGCCGATGGGAATGTCGTTCACGATTTTGAGCGCCAGAGGCCTCAGGGGGCGGTTCACGGATTCCAGCACTTCGCGATAGGTGTTGAGGATGAGATGGTCCTCAACCTTCCCACAGATTTCGGGGTCGCGACCGCTAGCCTCGATGCTAAATTCTGCGGCGGGGCGGGCGTCAATCTTGGTGTAGAAGTCCATTGCGAGCGCGGCGGCGTCGAAGGCAGGACCCAAATTGGCGGAGGTGGCGGGCAATGCCAGCCGAAGCCGGGAAAGTCTCGAGTTGGAGGTTCTGCCAGCCATAATCATTAAGGAACGTCGGGACCTTGTCGTCTGTCGTGGGGCGTGCCGCCTGCAGAGTGACGGCGCTACGAATTTTTTTCTGCTTGCTCCAGTGTTCTGACCACCGCGTCCAGAGTGGCGTCCAAGACAATCGGCGGACGGCGCAACCAGTCCAATCCAGCGGCCGCCGCCTCATCCGCGCTCCCCCGGAACAAATCGCCGCGATGGAATCCCATGGTGAAGTCAGGGTCCTTCAGCAGATTTCCGGTGAGAATCAAGACCACGGTTTCTACCGGTTTCACGAAGCCCTGATTTACCAGCTTCTTCAAACCCGCCAGCGTGACTGCGGACGCCGGCTCGCACCCGATGCCTTCAGCGCCGATCTCCGCCTTGGCTTGGGCAATTTCAATCTCCGTGACCTGCTCGCAAGCCCCGGCGGTGGCCTCAAGCACGTGAACCGCTTTTTTCCAGGAGGCAGGATTGCCGATGCGAACCGCCGTGGCGCGGGTCTCCGCCTGCACGCTGACCAGGCGTTTGCCGGCCGCTTCACGGAGCGTCCGCACAAGAGCGTTGGCGCCTTCGGCCTGGATCACCGACAACTTAGGCAGCCGCGAAATCAGTCCTAGGTCGCGCAACTCCAGCAGCGCTTTTCCAATCGCAGAGCTGTTCCCCAAGTTGCCGCCGGGGACAATAATGTGGTCGGGCGGCTGCCAGTCGAGTTGCTCGAGGAGTTCGAAGGCGAGCGTCTTCTGCCCTTCGAGGCGAAAAGGGTTGATGGAGTTCAACTGGTAGACCGGCGCACGCAGAACGAGTTCCTGCAGGAGCCGCAGACAGCCGTCGAAATCCGTACGCAGTTGGCAAGTCACAGCGCCATAGTCGAGCGCCTGCGAAAGTTTGCTCCAGGAAATTTTGCCGTCGGGAACCAGCACCAGGCTGCGCAGGCCTCCGCGAGCGGCGTAGCCCGCCATGGACGCGGACGTATTGCCGGTGGAAGCGCAGGCTACCCAGCGAAATCCGGCGAGGCGCGCGAAGGTCGCGGCGACCGTCATGCCGGCGTCCTTGAACGACCCGGTGGGATTCATTCCCTGATGCTTGGCGAAAAGCCGGGGCACGCCGACGCTGCGGGCGCAGCGCGGAAGTTCGTACAAGGGCGTGTTGCCCTCGCGCAGCGTGATGGCCTGGTCTTCGCTGGCAAGCGCCGGAAGCAACTCGCGGAATCGCCATACGCCGCTCTGGTCGATGGGCGCTTGGGAAAGCCGTCGCTGGCGCCAGGTAGATTTCAGTTTTTGTGGATCGAGCCCGAAGCCTTGCGGATACGTGATTTCCAGGAGGTCGCCGCATTGCGCGCAGCGGAAATTCTGAGCAGCGCTGTCGCTCACGTCTCCGCAGGCGATGCAGCGGAAGCGGAATGCCGCCGGTCGCACGCCCGGCGCGGGACTGGAAGGAGGAGACATGTTTGAGATTTATTTCGTTTTCCGTAAATACTGGTCGGTCTTGTTGATCCAGTCGGCGCGTGGAGGGTTGAACACATCCAGGTCGACCGTGTCCTCCATTGCCTCGGCCTTGTGGGGCATGTTGGCCGGGATGCACAGGACTTCGCCGGCATGGACCACGATTTCTTTGCGGTCGATCCAGAACTTGAGCGCGCCGTCGAGAATGTAGGTCAGTTGCTCGTTGTGATGGCTATGCTCGGGAACAATGCATCCCTTTTTCAACAGCACTCGCGCCACCATAATTTCCTGTCCCACGACAAATTGGCGCTGCAGCAGCGGGTTCAGTTCTTCGAGCGGGATAGTGTGCCAGGGAATGTATTGCAGTTCGGCGTTGGTGGCTGCGTGTTTAGTTACCGCGCGTTTGGCGCGCGCATGAGATTTTGAGGCCGACTTTACCTTTGCCTTGGAGCGAGTCTTTACTTTTGATTTCGTTTTCGCCATGTGAATCCTATCCGGTCTGAAGTGCTTAGTCGGTTCTGAAGTTGTTCCTTAAGCTCCGGCTCTCGCTACACACTTACTTACTGCACCCGTCCACCGTATAGCTTAACGGCGGTGTCGTGCAGATAGGCGTGCGCCAATTCCAGCGCCTGGGCTTCGGTGATTTCGTTTTCCGAAACCATTTCTGCCAGGGCCGCCGCCAGCGCGGTTCGCGCCGATTGCACGCCCAGCCAGTAGCTCTCTTCCGCTCCCAGCACTTGATTGTAAGGGAAACAGTCGGTGCCGAAAGTGATCTTGTCGGGAAAAGTTTCCAGCCACATTTTCAGCGTGTCTTTGAACGCGGATGGATACTGCGCCAACTCGCCAAAAGAAGAATCGAGATAGACGTTCTTCATGGCGGCCAGCCAAATCGCCTCGCGCTCCAGCGGATATCCGCCGTGAATCATGACAAAAGTCGTCGAGGCATAACGCGGATCGCGCAACACGCTTTCCAGATTCATGATGTTGCTTTGCGATAAATTGAAATAATCGCCGATGCCGACCGCAGTGTGAATGTGCACCGGCAGGTGCAGACGCCCGCCTTCCTGAACGAGGTAGCGGAAAATGAAATCCTGGAAGGTGCGGTATTCCCTTTCGGTTGGAATACCTCCGCTCACATAGCGCTGGTAAAGGTCTTCGGCCTGGGCGCGCGAGGGATCGCCGAAAGTCGTCGGACGAAGGTAGGCGACTTCGAATTTCATTGCAATCCCGCCGCGCTTCGAATTGTCTTCCAGCACCTGGCTGATAAATTTCAAGTAGTCGGCGAAGCTGGCCGGAAGCTTGGCCACATTTTCCTGCTGCATCCAGCGGTGCAGCATTTTTTCCTGCAGCGGGATATAGACGCCCTCGTCGGGATTGCGCGCGGTCTCGCGTTCGCTGTTGAACGGCCACATAAAGGAATCGGCGAAGAAGACCCAGGGAAAGCGCTTGGGATCGAGGTAGTCAGGCATCATCGCGCGATTCGCCACCGAACTCTCGGTATTGAGTTTGTCGAGGATTGAATTGAAATAGGCGGTACCGGCAAGCTGCTTGCGGAGTTGCGTCTTTTTATCGATCAGCCATTTGGAATGCTCGGCAGAGAAGTCTGCATAGGGATAGCCGAACAACGCCTTCGCCGCCGCGACCAGTTCAGGATTGTCGTCGCGAGTGCGCAGGGCCTCGCTGAGATTGGGAGGCGCGGCCATGGCATCGACATCGGGATCGTCGGCGTAGCCGGGGTGGGCATGGTGGTCGAAGGCGGGGATCTTTTCGATCTGCGGCAGCAGGCGCTGGTAAATCTGCTGCACGTCGTTGCCGGGAAAAGGCCGCGCCTGGGCGTTCGCGCTAACGCAGACGCCGATGACTGCTGTGACAAACACTATTCGTATGACAATGCGCATGCAGATTCCTCGGGCTCAGCTCAGATTCATAGAGTATGAAGTCTCGAAATGCCGGGCGGCTTTATCAAGTCGCGGCGGTTCCCTGCCACGCGGTCGACACTTTTACGATGCGCGCTACCGCCTCCTGCAAAGTCGCCATGGAAGAAGCGAACGAGAAACGGATAAACTCCTTGCCGGATGGGCCAAAGGCCGCGCCGGGAATGGCCGCGACGCCCACCTCTTCCAGCAGAATGCGGCATAGTCCCTCGGCGGACATTCCCGTGTCCGCGATGTCGACCCAAGCGTAAAACGCACCCTCCGGCGGATGGCAACGGAAGCCGGGCACAGTGTTCAACTCGCGCGTAAACTGTTCGCGCCGTCGCGAAAATTCGCCAACCATCTTCGGGGTGTTGCCCTCGCGATTGCGCAATGCGTCGATGGCCGCATACTGCGTGAACTCCGCCACGCAGGTGTAGGTATTCACCGCCATCATCGCCAGCGCAGGAACTACTTCGGGAGGAGCTACCGTATATCCAAGGCGCCATCCCGTCATGGCGAAGCTCTTGGAGAAGCCGTCGATGATCAGCGTGCGCTCCGCCATGCCGGGATAGCGCAGCATGGAAAGATATTCGCCGTCATAAATAATGCGGGCGTAAATTTCGTCGGAGAGCACCCAAAGGTCGTGCTGGACGGCCAGTTCCGCCAACTGGAGCTGCACCGCGTCGAGATAAACCGTGCCTGTGGGATTGCCGGGAGAATTCGTGATCAGCATGCGGGTGCGTGGAGTGATCTTAGCCGCGAGTTCCGATGGATCAGGCTGAAATTGATTCTGCGCCGAAAGCGTGAAGGGCACTGCAACCGCTCCTAGCCCACGCGTGATCGATTCATAGCCAGGAAAACCGGGATCGGGATAGAGGACTTCATCGCCGGGTTCGAGCAGCGCCATCATCGCGAGAAAGAGGGCAATCTTGCATCCCGGTGCGATCACGATGTTGTCGGCCAAGACCTTGATGTTGCGAGTGTGTGCGAGATAGAGAGCAAGTTCCTCGCGCAACGCCGGCACCCCGGCCACCGCGCAGTACCGGTCTTTCCCGTCCGCTAGCGCTTTGGCGGCCGATTCGATCACCGACTTACCGGGATGAAAATCGGGCTCGCCGAGTTCGAGATGAATGATCGAACGCCCTTGGGGCTCCAGTTCTTTGGCGCGCGCGAAGACCGAGAGCGCGCCCTCTCCGCTCATGACCGAAATCCTGGATGAAATCGTTCGCATAAAGCTCCGATAGATCGGAACCTTCCAATTGTCTAACAGCGTTCTTGAATTTCTCAGCGTGCTCTGCAAAAGTTCGGCGCACTCCGCGGTCAAAAGCTTTTACCGCAGAGTTCGCAGAGAAACGCCGCAGAGAACGCTGAGAACATCTCTTCCAGACAACAATCCTCCGCGTTTCACAAACCTTTATACATGCCGCCATCGACTAACACAGTTTGGCCCGTGACGTAGGAAGCGCGCTCTGACGCCAGCCAGACTACAGTCTCGGCGAGTTCGCGAGGCTCGCCCAAGCGCTTGAGCGGGGCGTCGGCCGCCCAGGCATCGAAAACTTCCTGCTCGCTTTTTCCCGACGCAGCCGAGCGCGCCTTCGCCAACTCTTTTAGGCGATCAGTCGCGGTGAATCCTGGCCCCACGTTGTTCACCAGAATTCCATCTTTACCAAATTCGTTGGCCAGGCTCTTCACTAATCCCACCACTGCGGCCCGCACTGCATTCGAAAGCACCAGGTCGGCCACTGGCTGCTTGGTCGTGATCGACGTGATGGTAATGATTCGTCCCCAGCCTTTACGTTGCATATGGGGGATGACTTCGCGAGCGAAGTAAACGGTGCTCAGAAAATTCAATTCCAGGGCGCGCTGCCAATCGTACAGAGTAGCGGCCAGAAATCCCTTGGCAGGCGGTCCTCCGGCGTTGGTGACACAGATATCGACGCCGCCGAAGTTCGCTGCCACCGTGGCTACAAAGCGGCTGACCGCGGAGGGATCGCCCACATCCATCGCTTCTGCGAACACTTCCGCGTTGTACTGTTTCCTGATTCTGTCCGCTGCCGCTTGCAGCGTCTTGTCGTTGCGTGCGCACATAGCTACGCGGCAGCCCTCGGCGGCGAACGCCTCTGCCGTTGCCAGCCCCAATCCCTGACTGGACGCGGCAACCAGCGCTACGCGATTTTTCAATCCCAGGTCCATAGAAAGCGAATGGGCATTATAAATGGAATGCCCCGCGCTTTCCCTTGCCCGACCCGAGTGCGGCAATTACTCTGTGAAGACGAGGGATTCATGAAACACCAAACGCGTCGCACTGAAACGGCCGCGGTCCACGGCGCTGCTGGGCTAGAGAAGAAAAACGGCCCGGTCGCCACTCCGATTTACCAAACGTCCACTTTCGAGGTCACCGACAACGACGAGCAGCAGCGCGTAACCTCGACCGACCGCTATTACACGCGCTGGGGAAATCCGACGAACACGGTTGCCGAGCAGGCTGTCGCCGCGATCGAAGGGGTGGAAGCGGCGCGAACTTTCGCTTCTGGCATGGGTGCGATCACGACTACGATTTTCGCGCTACTTAAGGCTGGAGATCACATTGTGGCGCAGCGCGACATTTACGGCGGCGTGACTAAATTTTTCTCGCAGTGGCTGCCACGCATGGGAATCGAGACGACGTTCGTCGACACTAACGACTACGAACAGCACGCGCGGGCGATCCGGCCGAATACTCGGATGCTGTACCTCGAATCGCCGACCAACCCGGCACTGCGGGTGGTCGACCTGAAAAAGATGGCGGCATTGGCGAAACAGCACAAGCTGATCAGCATGGTCGATAGTACGTTTGGCACGCCCATCAATCAGCATCCGGCGGAATACGGCATCGACCTGGTCATACACTCGGGCACGAAATATCTAAGCGGCCACGCGGATCTGACTTGCGGTGTCGTGGCCGGTTCACAAGAGTTGATGGAGCAGATCCATGACACGCGCTCGACTTTGGGCAACTGCATGGATCCGCATGCCTCATGGCTGCTGATTCGTGGATTGAAAACGCTGGCGGTCCGCGTGGGCCGCCAGAACGAGAACGCTCGACGCGTGGCCGAGTTTCTGGAGCAGCACGCCAAAGTGCGGCGCGTGCACTATCCCTTTCTGAAGAGCCATCCGCAGCACGCGATTGCGCGCGAGCAGATGAGCGGTGGCGGCGGCATGGTCACCTTTGAGGTTGAAGGTACCGGCAACGACGCGCGCCGCGTAAGCGAGGCCATGAGCCTGTTCACGTTAGCGACCAGCCTGGGCGGTGTGGAATCGCTGGTATCGATTCCGGTGCTGACTTCGCACGCCATGATCTCCGCCGAGCAGCGCGCGGAGATGGGCGTAAACGAGCAGATGATTCGGCTGTCGGTGGGAATCGAGAGCGTGGAGGACCTTATCGCGGACCTCGAGCACGCGTTGCAGGCCGTTGGGGCGCGGCAGACAGTGCAGGTGGGGTGAGGCTCTTAAGTCCTAGCTCAGCTTCTAAGGTTTCTTCCAAGACTCAGCGACTGCCGCTCGGCTTCGCCTTCGCTGGACAGCCGAGGCGGCTGTCTCTCTACGCAAGAAAAACCCGGCCTCTGGCGAGGCCGGGTTCCGTTTTGTCTGCCGCGTAACGCTAGAACAGGAACTTCAACGCCAACTGCAAGACACGCGCTTCGTGAGCCCCACCGGCGTATAGAAAGTTGGCGGTTGGAGGTGCGGTAAATGCGTTGGTGCCAGAACCATTAATATTCGCGGCTGATCCGGACTGCCCGGCAATCGGGGTCCACTCAAGATGATTGAAGACGTTGAACGCCTCAGCCCGGAATTCAAACGCCTTGCTCTCTTTAATGACAAACCGTTTGTATAGAGCCATGTTGAAGTTGATCAAGTCCGGATTGCGCAGACTGTTTCTGCCCGAATCGCCGAATGTCAGCGCCGTCGGAATCCCGTAGGCAGATTGGCTGTAGAACAGTCGCCCGTTAGTGTCGACCGGATGCGGAGTTGCTTTGGGATCGCCGATGATGTCGGCGTAGGAGGAAGAACCGATTCCGTTTCCGACTCCAGCATTGTCGATCGCGTTATAGATCACGCTGAAGGGCGACCCGGTGTTGAAGCCCATCACACCCGAGTACTGCCACCCGCCCAGGAGAGCGTGTGTAATTCCACGATTTTTGAAGATCGGAACATCCCAAACCCAGCTTGCATTAAGGACGTGGCGTTCGTCGAAGTTGGAGCTGGCACGATTGGCCGCCGGATTAAACGTGTTGGTGAAACTGCCATCGTAACGATCCGAGGAATCATCGATCGAGTGGCTGTAGGTGTAAGCCAGATCCAATTCCAAGCCCCCGGCACTGCGCCGTAACAGGAATTGCAGCGCGTTGTAATTCGAGGACGAGGCCATCTGGAGATGCGCGATACTGCCGTACCCTGGGTAGGAACGGAAAGGATCAGCACCCGCGGGCACGCAGCCGTTGGCGACCGCAACATTGACAGCCGGGCCGGACGGCGGACCGCCGTTGACGCCCGCTTTATATGGGATTGGCGTTCCGCTGGGCGTCACGGCATTTTGTGGAACAAAATACGAATCCGGGTTTGCGGAGCACTCACTTCCGGTAAATGTCTGCCCCGCCGTATACGGATTCGGCGACGCCGGATAAAGTTGATTGAGGTCGGTTTCGCGTGTGAGGCGCGTACCTTTGCTGCCTACATAGGAAACAGTGGCAATGGTGTTGCGCGCGAGCTCCTGCTGAACATCAAGGTGCCACTGCTGTACGTAGGGCCACTGAGCCTTGGTCGGAACGGCGGTCACGCCTAGAGGAAACTGCGGTTGCGCCGCGCCTTTTCCAATATTGGTGTAGCCCACGATGTTATTCTGCTGGGCCGCGTATGCCAGAGGCGGAGAGTTCTCCAACGACTCGGTATTGGCCTCATTTCCGTTGCCGTGTTCAAAGAAGATCCCGTACCCTCCGCGAACCGCGGTCTTCCCGTTCCCCCTTGGATCCCAGGCAAAGCCGACTCGAGGCGCGGGATTAAACAGGTGTCCTGTCATACAACCAACCGGTACGCCGGGCGTCACTCCGCATTGGACGATGCCATTGGGGAGGTCGGTGACGCTTGGGGCAAGATTGTCCTTGGTCAGGAAAGAAACAACGTCGGAGCTCGCATCAACAGTAGTCTGACCTGCAACGTAATGCGCCGGATCGAAGTTGAACGCCTGGTGTTCTTTTTCGCGGTAAGTGCCGAACAAGCTGACTCGTACTCCGAGATTCAGAGTCAGACGATCGGTAACACGCCAGTCGTCGTTGAAGTAGGGCTCAAGCATTTTGTAGCGGTTGTAGTACTTGACGGTTGCGTTCTGTTGCCCGAAAGACGACATGTAGCCAAGCAGCAGATCGGCAAACGGATTCCCGGTCGTGACCTGTGCGACACCCGGATTGAAACTGATGTAACCCGGATAAGAACCCGCAGCCAGTTCTCCACCGAGTTCGTTCTTTTGCACCGCTTGGAAGTAGGCTCCAAATTGCAGGTTGTGCTTGCCTACTAGCCTGCTCAGGTTGTCGTGGTAGCTATAGGTAGGGTTCGAGTTGTAGGGACCGTTCGGAATGTAGCCGGCATCTTCTCCGAAATTGCCGTAAACACCAGCCGGATCCTGCAGGTTGATACCAGGTATCACGCCCCGGTCCGCACCGGGGAAAATGGATCCGAAGGTTGTACCCGCCGGTCTCTTCCAAGCGCCCAAATCGGTGAGTCCGATGTGGTCGGTGGTATAGCTGAAAACGAACTCGTTCAACAAGGTCGGAGAAAATGTCGACGCGAGACGGGTCACAAAACTAACGCCGGGACCAGTAAAGTTCGTCTGAATTGAGGGAAAACTTCCTTGGTTGGTCCACAAGGGCACTTGATTGATCGTGCTCCACGAATCGTGAATGTAATGGAAGCTCAAACGCTCCTTGTTGGTGAAGTTATGGTCGAGCCGCAGCAATTCCTGGCGCCAGTTGGTCGGCTGCGAAATGACTTCGTAGAATGCCGCTTGTCCGGGAATAAGGGGATTGGAATAATTCGGAGTGGGAGCGGGGATTAACGCCAGCAGTGAGTTGACATTCGCATCGTTGGGATTAACCGGGACCTGATCGCCGGGATAGGAATTTCCCGTGGTCGGATCGACGGGGCAATCGGCGGGACCCAGCGCGCACACGTCGCTGAAGTTTCCGCCGCGCTCCGCTACTGTCGGCACGAACTGGGGTCCAAACGTGTATGGAACTCGATCCCGACGCCATTCCTGTGACCAGAAGAAGAAAGTCTTCGTTTTGTCCTTGTTGTACACGCCCGGGATGTAAACGGGCCCTCCCAAGGTGTAGCCGAAATCATTCTTGTGGTAGGACGGCGCGACGCCAGCTTGTTGCCATCCGGCCGAGTTAAACGCAGTGTTGCGGACGAATTCGTAGGCATCCCCGTGAAATGCGTTGGTGCCCGACTTGGTCTCGACTTCGATCGTGCCGGATCCGTTCTTTCCGTACTGCGCGCCATAGTTGGAAGTCAAAACCTTAAACTCGCCGATGGCATCAATGCTGGGAGTGACGTTTAGCGTACCGTTGCTGCCGTTATCGAGATTGTCGCCACCGTCGAGTTCCCAGTTGTTGTATTCCACCCGGCCACCGTTGACGCTGAACTGTGTGTTGGCGGTCACACCCACGCCACCTTCATCGGCACCTGTTTGATTGCTCACGCCAGGGACGAGAGTGATGAGTTGCTTAAAGTCGCGCCCGTTCAGTTCAAGCTGGGAAATCTCTTTCCCCGATACGGTTCCGCCGAGATCGGAAGATTGCGTCTGTACTTCCGCGACGTCGGAGCCTTGCACCACGATCTCGGTTGTGGCCGCACCGACCTGCATGACGACGTTGACGCGGGCCTTGTCCGCTACGTTCAGCTTGACACCCTTTGCTTGATACCGCTTGAAGCCCTCCGCGGCAACGGCGATATCGTAGCTGCCGATGGGGAGGGCGGCGAAGAGGAAATCTCCGGAACCGTTGCTCGCGGCGCTGCGGGTCACTCCGAGTTCGGGACTGCTGATGGTCACTTGTGCACCCGCAATGGCGGCGCCGCTCGGATCGGTGACCGTCCCCGTGATGGACGCGGTATCCTGCGCTACGGCGACTGCGCCAAATGTTAGAACCAATGCCACCACCAACCACAGCACTCGATTGGATTTCATGATTGCGCTCCCCTTGTTGGCGCAGGCTTCCCTGCGCGAATTTAGTTCGCACCGGCGTGCGCTTCCCTTCCGCGACTCGGCGCTACCTTTTTGACCGGCGTGGCACCAAGCTTGATCGAGACCCAAGATGGGTTATTAAATCGTATGAATAGTGCGTTTATTGGCACTCCGCTGTCAAGAAAAAAGCGCGCCTCAATGCGTAGGATCACACCTCTTTTCCGCAGGTTCGATACCCGCAAAGTCAAAACGCGAAATTATTTTTCGGGTTTAAAACCTCTCCGGTTGGCCCTGACGCTACAGCAAGCTGCGCGTCGACTCGCGAACTACCAGTTCCGGCGCAACTTTTCGATGTGTGGCGGTGATCTCGCGCTTTTCCAGCACTCCGTTGATGCCGTCGACCACAATGCCCACCGCCGACGCTCCCATCGCTTCCATGGGCTGACGGACAGTCGTGAGCGAAGGCGTGTACAAAGCCGACGCGGCCACGTCATCAAAACCGATTACTGAACATTGCTCAGGCACGCGCACACCGGCCTTCGTCAACGCGCGGATTGCGCCGAAGGCGCTCATGTCATCGAAAGCCAGCAAGGCCGTGAAGGGCCGCTTCTGCCGGATTAATTCCTCCGTGAGCTTGTTACCCGATTCAAAGCTGGACATGGGGTCGCGTGATTCCGGCAATTCCATGATCAGGCGGGAGTCGAGTTCGAGCCCGCATTCCTTGGCGCAATTGCGGACACCGCGCCAGCGCGGCGAACTGTCTACCAGAGCCTTGGGGCCGCGGATAAATGCGATTTTGCGATGGCCGAGGGAATGCAAATGTTCGAGGGCCATGTGTCCGCCGAGTTCGTTGTCGACGATGACCGAACTGATCGAGTCGGTCTTGAGTTCGCAGCCGATCATCGCCGTAGGGATGCTGCTCTTCTCCAGGTCGCCGAGCAGGTTGATGTCGAGGAAAAGCCAGTTCGCCAGAACGATTAGGCCTTCGATGCGGCGGTCGAGCAGCATTTCCAGGTAGCGCTCGAACCGGCTGCGCTCGTTGTGCACATCGGTGAGAATCGGCAGAAAGGACGATTGATAAAGGGTGCTTTCAATGCCGCGCAGGATGAGCGTGCAGAACGGGTCGGTCATGTCGAACACCATCACGCCGACGGTGTGGCTGCGCTTGCTACGCAGGGAGCGAGCGAATTGGTTGGGGCGGTATCCCAGCTTCTGGGCGGCGCGCTCGATTCTTTTTTTAGTGACGATGGGAATGTAGCGTGCCAGAGGCGCGTTGTTGAGCACGATCGATACCGTGGTCGAAGAAAATCCGCTTTCCTTGGCCACGTCCCGAATGGTTACCATGGCAACCTCGCGCTGGAACGTGTGGCTACGGCCGCCTTGGGCGACGCTCGGTTAGAGCCGTTTGACTGTGTATTAGACAAATAAACTCCACGATCGAGTCGCTCGACCGGACAGCCGAGGGCGGCCGTCCCTACAAACTGCGCGTCAAGGCTTGAACTGAGAGCCTGCGCTGGCGGACACTACAGCAGAGAGTCTCAATCAGTGTCAAGCGCACGAATCACATCGATACTTTTCGTTTTCCTTCTACTGGTGAAAATGGCGGCGGCAATTCCATGGCCGCAAGCCGCAGCTTCGCCCGCGCAAAATGGCCGCAATGGGCCGCCCACGGCTGGATCCGCAGGCACCACGGCCGGAAATCCGGCGCAGCTTTTCGAGCGCGGGCAGCAGGCCCTAGCCCTGGGACACATGGAAGAGGCGGAGCTCGATTTTCGCTACGTGCTTCGACTGGATCCCCAGTCCGGGGGAGCGTATGCGAATCTCGGTGTGGTATACATGCGCCGCAAGCAATGGACCAAGGCGCTCGAATCTTTGCACAAAGCCGAGCAGCTGATGCCGCAAGTCGCGGGGATCCGTCTAAACATTGGTCTCGCTTACTATCGACAAAGTGAATTCCTGAATGCCACCCCTGCCTTCGAGTCGGTGGTTCACGATCAACCCGACGCATTACAGCCCCGTTATCTGCTGGGCCTGTGCTACTTCTTTGCCGAGCGCTGGTCCGATGCGGCCACTACTCTGGAGCCGCTCTGGGCGCAGGAGTCGCGCCATATTCCATATTTGTATGTACTTTCCAACGCGGCTCATCGCGCCGGACAGAAAGAACTTGACGATCGCGCCACTGAACAACTCATCAAATTGGGCGATGGGTCGCCTGCATACCGCATGTTTGTGGGAAAGTATTATTTGAACCTCGATCAACACGACCTGGCTTTAACCGAATTTGAGGCTGCCGCGAAGGCCGACCCGAAGCTTCCTTTTGTGCACTTTAATCTCGGCCTCACCTATCTGAAGAAACAGGATTATCCACGCGCGCGCGATGAGTTTCTCGCAGACGCCGCGGTTGAGCCCGATCTCGCGCTGGACTATGACGAACTTGGAAATGTTTACTGGCTGATGCAAGAAGACAACAACGCCGAAAAATCTTACCGGCAAGCGCTGCGCCGCGATCCTCACCTGGTGAGTTCACTTCTCGGCTTGGCGAAAGTTTATCGCCGCCAGCAAAAGTTCGCTCCGGCGTTAGCCGAGCTTGATTTGGCGGTGAAACTCGATCCCACTCGTACCGACGTGCACTACGTGCGCGGTCAGTTACTGCTCAGCCTGGGACGCAAAATCGAAGCGAAGAAAGAACTGGAAGCCGCGGTTAACATCGACAACGAACATCGCACCGCGCGCGAAAAACAGATGGAGACAGTTCCCTCGCCAGAACTGCTGCAGGATCCGCAGTGATACCTCAACCGTTTTTATTGCAGAAAATATCCCGAGGCCGACATTCCGGCGGCGGCTAAGACGATCAGTCCAATCACCAGGACCACCGCGAGAACGAAGCGGGTGATTCCCTTCACGCTCGACGGGATGGTCTCGGCCTTAAATGGCGAGATCAGTAGCGTGGCCAGAATGGTCGCGGTTAGCGCCAAGCCCACCAACATCCACAAGTTAAAATCCGCGTTGACGTCCGCCTGCTGAAGTCTTCGCGTTTCCGACGGGACGCCGTAAAGCGAACTGTGCATGGCAGCCCACCACATATACTTAATCAGCGCGCGGGACGCTCCCAGCACCAGCGGAACGACGGCGAGCCACCACAATCGACTTATCGATTTGGAATCGGCGAAGCTCACTTAATTCCTGGAACCAGCGTGAGCAGCCGATCCACCCGTCCCAGCCTTCTGCTCGCCGATCCAGCGGTCGGTACGGGCCTCGAGCAGATCCAGCGGCAGGGTTCCACCGTCAAGCATTTCGTCGTGGAACTTGCGGATATCAAACTTCGTTCCTAATTCCTTCTGGGCGCGGTCGCGGAGTTCGCGGATCTTGAGTTGTCCCAGCTTGTAGCTGAGAGCTTGCGCGGGCCACGAGATGTAACGGTCGGTCTCAGACTGAATGGTGGGCTCATCCACCGCGCCCGACTTGCGCATGAAGTCGACAACCTGATCGCGAGACCATCCTTTAGCGTGAATGCCTGTATCGACTACCAGGCGCACAGCGCGGAAGAGTTCGGACGAGAGGCGGCCGTAATCGGAAACCGGATCGTTGTAAAAGCCGACCTCTTTGCCGAGTTCTTCCGCATACAGAGCCCAGCCCTCAATATAGGCGTTGAAGCCCAGGCCGTGCAGCCGGAACTTGGGCAGGCCAGTGAGCTGCTGCTGCACGGAGAGCTGCATGTGATGGCCGGGAATGCCTTCGTGGTAGGCGACAGCCTCGTCATCGATAGTGGAGCGCTGAGCGAAATTAGAAGTTGCCACTACGACGCGGCCGGGGCGCTTGCCGTCTGGCGTGCCCGTGACGTAATGAGTGGCAGCGGTCGCTTGAAATGCTGGAATGGCTTCGACCGTGACCGGAGATTTCGGAAGCAGGGTGAAGAGTTGCGGAAGCTTCGGTTCCATCTGCGCAATGTATTTCCGGAAATCGTCGAGAATCTGTTCCGCCGACGTCGGAATATATTTTGGATTGGTTTTAAGCGAAGCACGGAAGGCGGCGAGGTCGGCGAAGCCTTCTTTTTTGGCGATGGCCGTCATTTCGGCTTCGATGCGATCGATTTCGCGCAGCCCCAGTTGATGGATCTCGTCGGCCGTCATGTGCGTGGTGGTTCGGGCGTATATATCGTTCTGATAACGTTTTTCACCGTCTGCCAGAGATGTGATGGAAAGCGTGGTACGGCCGGCGGGAGCATACTCGGTGCGCACAAAAGCCGCGAAAGTTTTGTAAGCAGGAATGACGTCGGTCTGAATGGCGTCGGTAATCTGCTGGGTCAGGCGCTTCTGGTCTTCGGAGGAGATGTCGGCAGGATATTTCTTCGTCGGCCGCAGAAATGGATCGGCTTCAATAATGCCATCGCACTGCGCCGGAATCTTCTCCAGCAGGAAACGCACTGGCATCAATTTGTCTTTAATACCCGCACGCAACACCTCGGTCGTCTGGTTGAACACGCGCGGAATCTGGTGAAGACGCGCAATGTAATCCTCATAGTGCTTCACAGAATCGAACGGCACCGAGAGCGGCAAATCGGCAAGGCTGGTGTGGACGCCATTCTGCTGGTTGATGGGCATCTCGTACTCTTTGAGGTCGTAGTCGGTGATGCGCTGCTGCAGCACCCGAACCATCAAGTCGTGAGAGAGTTGATCGCGGTCGTCGAAGCCAGTGGTAGAAACGGCTTCCAGGCGCGTGAGGAAGGCCTGATCGGTCTTGTGGAATTCCGCGAGAGCTGCGAACGAGCGCTCGGCTAGCTTGTCGTTGTAGCGGTAGTCGCCGAAGGCAGTGGCGCGCTCGGGAAAGTTGCGCAGATCGGATTCGTACTGCTCGTCGAAAATCGCATTCTGCGCGGCGACGCGGTCGGCCAGTGGTTGGACATTCTGGGCGAAGGCACACGCGGCGAGGGAGAGCAAGAAAGCCAGGCAGTGATGAAAGCGCATAGGCAGGAAGGGTATCAGAGGCGAGAGTGGATGGAAATATGGAACGTGAACGCGTTATTTGAGCCCGTCAACGACATAGAGGTCGGACAGGATGCGGCCGACCGAATAAGCATAGGATTTTCCGTCGGCGCTGAATCGAATGACAGGGATGCTCTGCACTCCCGCCAGATCCGCGGGAGCAATTTCTTTCCACGGCTCCCGTCGCCCGGTCGCGATATCCACGCGAGTAATCTGAACGGGAACGGTTGCGGTTCGTACCCGCAAGCTCTTGCCGTCGGGGAAGAACCCCATGACCCGTTCGTTGGGATTCAGGACGAAGTCTAATTTTCGCGGGTCTCCGCCGCTGATGGGAAAGAGCCAACGTTGCCGTTTGTCGTCGATGCACAGCAGGGACTTGCCGTCGGGAGTCGGAAAGGCGCCGCTTGTGCCTTCGGGAGTGATGGCCCGCACGGCGCCGCCCTGAATATCGAGCAGATAAGTTCGCGGTCCGTGGCCAGCCTCGTGAGAGGAATAAACAATCGATTTGCCATCCGGCATCCACGCGTAGTTATAGTGATCGGATTTGTTGTCGCTAAGTTGCCGTGGCTCGCCGACACCGGTAGGAAGTAGCGTTAATTTTGCGGGCGACCCTACAGCCGCAAGCACCCATTGTCCGTCGGGAGAAAGAGCGCCAAAGCCACCTTCACCGAGGCGGACCGCCGGTTCCCCGTTGGTCTTGCGGAGAAAGATGCTGTAGTTCGAACCGACGGCCTCGCCGGTTTCGGAGAACACGATGGTTTCACCGTCGGCAGACATATCCAGCAGCAGCGACCAGTCAAACCAGGAAAGGCTGCGTTCGCGAGTCTCGCCCGGAGGAAGCGCGGAAATACTGAGGCGAGCTTTATCCGCGGTTAACAGAACCAATCCGCCGCGACTAATATCGTGGATCGTCAAACCGCCGGGGGCACGATAGATCAGGCGCTCCTTGCCGGAAAAGTCCAGTCCGTAAAGGGACCGCGCGGAACCGGACGGGACCGCGGAGAACCACACTTCCTTGCCGTTCGCAGACCACGCCAGTCCCTCGACACTCGAAAAATAAGAAGAACTGGATTTGACGTTTCCGTGGATGTCAAGGATGACAACGCGGCCATCGTCGCCGCCTGGAACGTGATCGGCAACCGCCAGAAATTTTCCGTCCGGGGAAAAGCGCACATGGCTGACCCAGCCTTGCGGTTCGTAGATCACGGTACCCGGGGGAAATTCCAAATGGCTGACTGAAAGCTTGCTGGGACGGATGAGCGCCATGGACTGACCGTCCGGCGCCCAGTCGGCCCAGGTAACATTTTCGAATACCTCGCGCGGAGCACCTCCAGCTAGCGGAACGCGAGCCAGAGTTCCCGCCTGCGAGAACGGAGAAAAATTCGTGGGATGGAGAGCAACCGCCATCTCTCCTTTCGAGGAGATGGAAAGAATCTGCGCGGGCGCCAAACCGAGAGAGCGGGAATCTGAACTGTCGAAACGAGTCGAGAAAATTTCCTGCGGCAGGCCGTCCCATGCGGCGCCATAAACGATGGTTTGGCCATCCGGGGCGAAGCGGGCATCCCAGAGGATGCCGTTGCGGAAGGTAATCTCGTGGAAGGTGGGATTGACGCTGACGATCCCCTTGTGCGCGAAGCGATAAACACCAGCCCAGGACGCGAGCAGCAGCAAACCGGCCAGCAGCGGCAGTAGCCAACGGCGCGCCGATTTTTCTTCCGGAACGGCGCGCAGACCGCCTCGCGAAGCAGTCGAAATATCGGTGAGCGCTTCCAGGTTGAAGGCAACATCGCGAGTCGACTGAAAACGCTCGGCCGGATTCTTCTCCAGGCAATGCCGGACGATGCGTTCCAGCGCCGGGGAAACATTGCGGTTGGTCTCGGCGAGATCCGGCGGCTCTTCTTTCAGGATGGCGCTCATGGTGTCGGCCGCCGAGTCCCCGTGGAAAGCGCGCTTGCCAGACAACATTTCATAAAGAATCGCGCCGAAAGAAAAAATGTCGGAGCGCGAGTCCGCGGCTTTGCCTCGCACCTGCTCCGGCGACATGTAGCCGGCAGTACCCAGAACAGTTCCCGCCTCGGTAGCGACTTGGATGGTAGGCGCGTCGCCCGGAAGTTCGGCCTCCGGATGAGTGAACTTGGCAAGGCCAAAGTCGAGGATCTTCACATGGCCGTCATTGGTGATGAAGAGGTTCTCTGGCTTCAGGTCGCGGTGGGCAATGCCCTTTTCGTGGGCCGCGGCCAGGCCGCGTGCGATCTGCTGCGCATAGTCGATGGCCTTGCGCGAACTGAGTGCGCCGTTGCGCAAGCGGTCGCGCAGAGTCTCTCCTTCCAGGAGCTCGGAGACTACGTAAGGCACGCCACCATCGTCGCCAATGTCGAAAATGGAAAGAATATTGGGATGGTTCAGGGCAGCGGCAGCGCGTGATTCCTGCGCGAAGCGTTGCAGGCGGTCAGGGTCCGCGGAGAACGACGCAGGCAGGATCTTGATCGCGACTATGCGGTTCAGGCGCGGGTCCCGGGCGCGATATACCTCGCCCATTCCCCCGGCTCCCAGAGCAGATTGAATTTCGTATGGGCCCAGCTTGGTGCCAGAAGTGAGGGGCATTTCGAGTCCGCCGATTATAACGCAAGCGGCGTCATTTATTCTTCGGGTACGTGGGGGAGGGCCGTTTCGCGTGGCGATTCCCATTTCGCCAGCCTTCCCATTTCTGCACAGGCCAAATTATTTTTCACCGCATAAGCGAAATCTTATTCGGGTTCGCGCCGATACTTGCTCTTAAGTAAACGTAATTCACGCTCCTAAGGCACGAGCAGTTTCGCGTCTGCGTCACGGAAGGAATGCATTTCATGTCGACGAAACCCAGAGTTCTATTTCTTGTTCCGCTGACCTTCTTGTGCTTGTTCTGTCTGGCATCCTGGGCCCAGTTGCCGGTGGAAGGAAAAACGCACGAGTCCGACGGCGGGTCGGTGGGCGCGGCAAAGGCAAAAAAAGCCGCTACGGCAGCGACGGAAGATTCCAAATATGCCGGTTCCGACACCTGCAAAACTTGTCACGAAGATATGTACAACAAATGGGCGAATTCACCGCATTCGAAGACGACGCTTGATCCTAAGGCCGCTCCGTCCCGCCAGGGTTGCGAAGGCTGCCACGGCCCGGGCGCCGAGCACGCGGCCGCGGGCGGCGACAAGAGCAAAATCTTCTTGTTCGAAAAAGCTTCGGCAACCGAAGTTGACCAGCGCTGTTTGACCTGCCACGCCGGGGCGCATCCCAATTTCGAGCGCTCGGCTCATGGCCATGCCAAGGTAAGCTGCACCGACTGCCACAGCGTGCACGCTTTTAAGCGAGAGGCGAATCTACTCCGGGTCTCGCAACCTCAACTTTGCTACTCCTGCCACACCGAGGTGAAACCGGCGTTCGCCCAACCCTTCCATCACAAGGTGGACGAAGGGCTGCTCACCTGCAGCGATTGCCACGATCCGCACGGCACTTTTAAAGGCAAGCAACTGAAGACCACTGCCGATCAAAACGCGATCTGCACGAAGTGCCATGCCGAGACCGCAGGCCCGTTTGCCTTCGAGCATCCCGTAGTCAAAGCCGAGGGCTGCACGGCCTGCCACTCGCCTCACGGATCGCCGAACCCGCGCCTGCTGAATGTGAGCAATGTGAACACGCTGTGCCTGCAATGCCACTCGGCAACCAATTTAAAGGCGTTTCCCAACGCGGTATCGGAACAAGGTGGTCCGGTGCACAACCAGGTCGCGCAATACACGCCCTGCACAAATTGCCACAGCCAGATTCACGGCTCCAACGCCACCTACAACTTCTTCAGGTGACAGATTTTTGGATGAATGAGGTAGACCATGAAGCATTTTCGCCCGAATCGCGCGGCTGCACGATGGTTTCGGCCCGCTCTGTTTCTTGGCCGCATCGGACTGATCATTGCCCCATTTTTGTTGTCTGCCAGCGCCCCCGCGCAAGAACCCCAGCCGAAAGAAACCCTCAAGGACGGATACTCGATCCACCAATCCGTCGATCTAGGTGGACGAGTCGTGAATTCCTCGGGCAGTGGCGCGATGTATGACACGCTGGTCAACCTGCAAAGCGGCCCGCGCATTCTGAATCAGAGCCTTGATATGCACGCCGCGCCGAACACTTACCATCCTTTGTTCGACGACTTGATGGAAAGCAGCAGCGGCTATGGCGGCGACCCCTACGACGTTACTTCGTTGCGTTTGTCGAAGGGAAAACTCTACCGATTCCAAGGCCTGTTCCGGCGCGATCGCCAGTATTTCGACTACAACCTGCTCGACAATCCGCTGGTCCCGGCGGGCGTCACTTCGAACGGCTACACGTTTCCGCAAGTCATGAACTCGCCACACTCGTTCAACACGGTGCGGCGGATGACCGATGTAGGACTCACGTTATTCCCTGTTTCGAAGATCAGTTTCCGCACCGGATATTCTCACAACACCGATGAAGGGCCGAGCTATAGCTCGCAACATAACGGAGCGGAGGCTCTGTACTTGCAGAATTGGAGGAACAGTACCGACACGTGGATGGGATCTGTGGACTGGAAGCCGGTCTCGAGGACCATGCTCTCCTTTGAAGAGAATGTAACCCACTACAAGGGCGACACCAACTGGGAACTGGCAGGGTTGAACCTCCAGCTCGCCAACGGGCTGCCCGTCACACTCGGCTTCGACAATCAGAAGCCGCCGAGTTGCGGAGATGGAAATCCTCCTATCGTCAGCAGTTCGACTGCACCGCCGACCGCCAATCCCACGTGCAGTGGATACCTGCAGTATTCCCGTTTTTCGCCGACCCGCACGCTGATGCCAACGGAAGCAGTCCGCTTCCAGAGCTCGAAGGTCAAGAACGTCGAGATGAATGGCGATGTGCGCTACTCCGGCGGAACCATGAACCTTCCCGGGTACAACGAATATTTCAACGGCCTCGACAACCAGGGAAAGCGAATCTTCAACACAACGGGCTACGCGGACGGGAAGCGAATCGATGTGTCGGCGGATTTTGGCGTTCTGTGGCGGATTTCAGAAAAATTCAGTCTTTCCGACCAGTTCGACTTCGTGGATTTTCGCCAGTCGGCACTCAGCAATCTATCTGAAGTCGATTTCCTTGGCACATCGATGCTTTTGCCGCCAGGTCCGGCTCAGCCGCCGGCAGCAACCTTTGCTCCCACGTTCATGGCCATGAAGACCAAAAGCAACACTGTGACTGCGATCTGGGATCCGATGGCCAAGGCCAGCATGTCGCTTGCGTATCGCTATCAGGAACGCGACATCAGCTGGGCTATGCCCCTGTCTACCGATGCGTTGCCCAACGGAACCTCCTACACCTTTCCGATTTATGAGAACGCTGGAATCCTAGGGTTCGCTTTGGAGCCCGCCCGGCAGTGGAAGGTCAACGCGAAAATTGAAGCTTCGTACGACGACCGCGCCTATACCCAGATCAGCCCGCGACAGTTGTATCGCTACCATATCCAGTCGCGCTACAAACCGAGAGAATGGGCCACGCTTAGTGGTTCGTTCAACGATCTCGAACGGCGGGACAACATAACTCTGGTGAACCATCTCGACCACGTCCGGAGCGTATCTATGGCAGCGGCGCTCACGCCGAGTTCGCGCTATGGTTTGGACCTTAATTACGGGTATGGCGACGTCTTCTCGCGCACCACGCTATGCTATGCAGCCACGCCCGCTCCAACCGGGCCGGGTGCGGGCGCCGCTCCGCCTGACTGCGGCACTAACGTCAATCTCGGGACCGGCTACTATGACGCTCCCACCGAATATGGCTCGTTCGGCTTCATGTTTGTCCCGGTTAAGAGTCTGCGTACCAATGCCGGCTACCAGATCAGTGCAGTCAACGGCACCACAGAATTCCTGAATCCGCGCCAAGTTCCGGGCTCGCTGCAATCAAAATATCAATCTCCTTTCATCAATTTCGCCTGGGCGATACATCCGGATTGGAGCTGGAATGGCGGCTGGAACTATTACGGCTACGGTGAAGATGGACTTGTCGGTCCCACGTCGCCGCGCAATTTTCACAGCAATCTGCTTACTCTGGCTCTGCGCTACCAATTCTGAGTGAGAGTTTTGCGGGCAACGGGACAACTTAGAACCGAGTTGAACATTTGGAGCGGGAGACGGGGATCGAACCCGTGACATCCAGCTTGGGAAGCTGGCGTTCTACCGCTGAACTACTCCCGCTCACGGGTGAACGAGGTTAGCTTATCATCCTCGGCAGCCGCCCACAACCGCGGACAAAGCGAAGGCACGGCGGAACGCTGGCGCTGCGACTACTCTAGACTGCAATTTTTTGCGGGCTGCATTAGTATGTTCGTCGCACTCGTGCGTCTCAACAACATGCTACGAAAAGACACTTCCCTCAGCCTTTCCGACCGCCGTTCCTTTCTGCGAGCCGCGCTGACTGCCAGCGGAGCCGCTGCGCTCTCTCCCGCGATGAGCGCCGCGCGAACAATTACGCCGTCGGCGTTGCCGCAACTCGCTGCAATCAAGCCCTTTGAACTCGAGGAAATTACGATCGCGGAATTGCAGGATGGAATGAAATCCGGCCGCTTCACCGCCCGCTTCCTGGTCGAGAAATACCATGCGCGCATCGACGAAATCGATAAGCGCGGCCCGGCTGTCAATGCGATTATCGAACTCAATCCCGATGCAGAGTCCATTGCCGAAGAGCTCGATCGGGAGCGCAAGGCCAAGGGAGCGCGCGGTCCGCTTCACGGCATCCCAGTCCTTATTAAAGACAACATCGACACCGCCGATCGCATGATGACTACTGCCGGATCGCTGGCGCTGGTCGGGTCTAAGCCGCCGAAAGATTCTTTCGTGGCGCAAAAGTTGCGCGCGGCAGGCGCGGTAATCCTGGGCAAAACCAATCTGAGCGAGTGGGCCAACATTCGTTCCAGCCACTCGGTGAGCGGCTGGAGCGGACGCGGCGGCTTGACGAAAAATCCCTATGCCCTCGACCGCAATCCTTGCGGATCGAGTTCAGGCACAGGCGCCGGAATCTCGGCGAATCTTGCCGCCGCCGGGATTGGGACTGAGACTGATGGCTCGATCGTGTGTCCTTCATCGTCGAATGGCCTAGCTGGGATTAAGCCTACTGTGGGCAGGGTCAGCCGAGCTGGCATTATCCCGATTTCGCATAGCCAGGATAGCGGTGGCCCCATGTGCCGGACAGTGCGCGATGCGGCGATTCTTCTGGGCGCTTTGACCGGTGTCGATCCCGACGACGCGGCAACCTCCGCCAGCGCGGGCAAGTCGCAAACTGACTATGCGCAGTATTGTGAACCCAACGGACTAAGGGGGGCACGCATCGGCGTCGCTCGAAAATATTTTGGCTTCAGTGACTCGGTCGATGCCCTGATGGAACAAGCATTGGGCGTGATCAAGACCCAAGGAGCGACACTGGTTGATCCTGCCGACATTGCGACTCTGGGCAAATTTGACGACACCGAATTACTGGTCTTCATGTATGAACTGAAGGCCGACCTCAATGCGTATCTTGCAAGGCTCGGTCCAAGCGCTCCGGTCCGCAACTTGCAGGAAATTATCGATTTCAACGATCGCAATCGGCAGAAAGAAATGCCTTACTTCGGTCAGGATTTATTTATCAAAGCGCAGGCCAAAGGCCCACTCACCGAGAAAGAATATGTGGATGCGGTGGCGAAAAACCGTCAACTGGCAGGGACTGAAGGCATCGACGCGCTCATGGACCAACACAAGCTCGACGCGATTGTGGCGCCAACCGGGGGCCCGGCGTGGCTGACCGATCTGATTAATGGCGACCACTCGGCCGGGGGCAGCTCCAACGCAGCCGCAGTCGCAGGATATCCAAATATCAATGTGACCGCCGGTTTCATTTCCGGCCTGCCCGTGGGTATTTCATTCTTCGGGCGGGCCTGGAGCGAGCCTACTTTGATCAAGCTGGCATACTCTTTCGAGCAGGCTACCAAGGCGCGGCAGGCGCCGCACTTCTTGACGACAATCGCATTGGACTAAGTTATGGTGACGCCGGGAATCGGGAGAAATCTGTGAACCGCTTTTTCTCGCGCCCTTCGGGCTTCCGTTGCCTTGTCCATGTGCAGGTGGCATGTCTTGGGTTGGCTTGTCTGACCTGGTCACAAACTTCCTACTCCATTCAAGATGTCCAAGTTAGCCATGCGCCGGTTATCGTGGCACGGTCCCAGGACCCGTCTGACGTACTGCGGGCATCGCTGGCCACCATCCTCCACGACAAAAGCGTCTGCTGCGGCAGGGATTCGGCGTTAGCGGAAGAGGTTGCGAAGCTCGATCCCCTGGTTTTGAAAGACATTGCCGCGAAGCTGCAAGGCCGGCACCTGTTAAGCGATGGGCGCCCGATCGTGGTCACCGCCGAGTATCTTGACCCGGCTACGATCAATTCGGGCAGGTTGATCACGACGTTGCACGATCAACACGCTCTCCTGATGACATGGAGCTCTCACCTGTATGTCTGCTACGGAGTGACCTATAGGAGGGACTACGATGCCTCTACCGGAGCGACGTTGAATACAATCATAAACTTTTTGTTGCTGGACACGCGCTATTCAGATTCCCGCCGGAAAGTGCGATTTAATCGCGAAACGGATGACTGGAGCCAGGTCCATGGGATGCTTTACGCGACGAGTAGTCGGCAATAAATTGCAAACGTTCTATTCTTGATTCTAATCTTCATAAGATTCCGACTGCTCCATGTTAGTCTTGACCTAATTAGGGGGTAATGCATGACCAACCTGAACAAGGTAGTCTCTTCCCTGCGGAACGAGTATTCCCGTCTCGAAAAAGAGATGGGCAGAGTGGGGAAGGCATTGGATGCGTTAGGCCACGCTGGTGGGAAGACGCTCAAGAGGACAGGACGTAGCTTGAGCAAAGACGCCCGCCGTCGCATAGCCGAGGCACAAAGACTACGCTGGGCGAAAGTGCGGAAGCAAGCCGCCAAGCTAGTCAAATCATAGCAGCAGTTGTTTCGCAAGCGCCGCAGACAGCCTCGTTCGTAACGTCAATTAAGCAGTGCGAACGGGGCCTACGCGGGGCACTCGGTCCGGCTCAGAGATCTTCCTCTAAGTCCAGCGGAACCACTTCAACGCCAGCAGAAACGAAATCCCGCCCCACAATCCAAGCACAAGCAGACGCGGCCATTGATGCAGCAAAGGTGTGCCCTCAAGAATGCTGGCGCGTAGTGCATCGTTAAGTGCGGTCAAGGGTAAGGCTTTAATCAGCGGATGAATTGCGTGCGGAAATCGTTCGTAGGAAAAGAAAACACCGGAGAAGATCCACATGGGCATCATGACCAGGTTGATCAGGCCGCTGATGCTCTCTATTTTCTGTGCGCGGCTGGCGGTCAGCAAGCCGACGCCTCCAAAAGTTAGTGAGCCCAGCCCGCCCAGCAACGCAATCGAGAATATCGAGCCCATCACCCGCATGTGGAAGAAAAGCACACCAAACAGCAGCAGGAGTCCGATCTCGATCACCATCAGCAGCAGGCGGCTACTCATGATGGCGAGCAGGAAATCGCCGCGGCGCATCGGAGTCGCAACAAAACGTTTCAGCAACTTGCGCTGCCGCATGTCCACCAGTGCGAATCCGATGCCCCACATGCCGGAGTTCATCAGGTTCATTCCCAACAGGCCTGGAATCAGGAAATCGATGTAGCGAGAGCCCGGTTCTGATGAAGTGACGGCCTTCGTCGCCACGACGTCCTTGCGGCCGGCGGCTGATTGCAAGGCATCGTTCACTTCGGTTTTCGCCAGCACGCTCTCGGGCCGGGCGGGATCGTAGAGATACTCCACTCCACCGTTGCTAGCGGGTTCGATCACTACATCGAATTTGCCAAGACGAAATCCTTTTTTCGCTTCTTCGGCGGTTAAAGTTTGGATTTTGAAAATCTCGTGCTGCGGCGAATGCGAGAGAAGCGCCTGAGCATCCTGCGAGCCCGATCCCACAACGATTGCGACCGATGCTGCATCGCCAGGTTTGTTGCGGAAGGCAATCCCTAAGCCCAGCGCTAGGAGCAGAGGAAACACGAACACCCAGAAAACAACTTCCGGTTCGCGCTTCAGTTCCAGCATGCGCGCCTTCAGCAGGTGGGTATAGCCGGACCAGCGTCCGTTCCGCCGCGTCGGACTTGGCGGCCGAGCTGTCGTGGTGACCGGAGTTTCCTGGGCAACACTCATATCAGGCTGAAAACTCACTTCGTGGACTGAGAATCCCCCAGCGCCTAAAGGCGCCACTGATTTGCCGGACTTGCGGCGCGGCTGAAGCCGCGCCCTTTCAAAACTCCGTCGAGAACAGGCTGATTACTGTTCCCGAAGATGACGTCCCGTCAGATTTACAAATACATCTTCGAGACTTGCCTGCCGGGTAGTCAGATGCTGCAGTCGACTTCCCTGCTTGTCAATCGCCTCGAGCAGAGCTGGGATGGTCAAGTGGGGCTGCTTCACGTTCAGGGCGACCATTCCATCGTCTTCGCGGACGGATTCGACGCTAGGTAGTCCGCGCCAGGCTTGCATCGCCGCGCCGTCCGAACTGCCGCTGATGGAAAATTCGACTACGTGATGTCCTCCCAGCCGCTCGATCAACTGGGCAGGCGAGCCCTCCGCAATGATTTGGCCGTGGTCTACGATGGCAAGGCGATCACACAGACGCTCCGCTTCATCCATGTAATGGGTGGTGAGCAGCACGGTGCCGCCCTCTCGCTGGAAGGCGCGAATAATGTCCCAAAGCTGACGGCGACTCTGGGGATCGAGCCCGGTGGTCGGTTCGTCCAGAAATAAAATCTTTGGGTTACATACCAGCGCGGTCGCGACCGCCAATCGCTGCCGCTGCCCGCCAGAGAGCTTCCCTACCCATGAATCGGCTTTCTCGGTCAACTGGAGCTGCTCGAGCACCTCGTCGCAGGAGCGCGGCTCGCGATAAAAACTGGCAAAGAGCTCGATGGTCTCGCGCACGCTAAGCTTCTCCGACAGGCGCGTCTCCTGCAATGAAATGCCCAGCCACTCGCGCATCTCGCGCTCATTCTCGCGCCAGCTTTTTCCCAGGATGGAAACTTCGCCCGAAGTCGGCGCCAGCAGGCCTTCGAGAATTTCAATGGTCGTGGTCTTCCCCGCGCCGTTCGGCCCGAGCAGGCCAAAACACTCGCCGGTTTGGATCTCGAGGGTCAGACCGCGCACCGCCTCGACCTTGCCATCGTAGGTCTTGCGAAGATCCCGGCATTGGATGGCGGTGGGCATGGGCTGATTCTACTGGATGTCAGCCGAGCGGTCGTGAAGGTTGACGGGAGGGAGTATTCCAACGGTTCCCTCGCGTTCTCATTCACGGATGTCAGGACTGCGTTTGCGGATCACAGAACCGCCGTGCTGGCCGCTGTGGTTATCCTTTCGGCATCCTCAGGAGAGTGATCAGGCTGTCGCTTCGCCGAGACCCTTGATCTGGTCGGTGATTTCCCGCCGCCGCTTCTCCCTGAATTCAAGTTCGGCCGCATCCCCATCCGAGCCGTCCCCGCTTTCCTTCGCGTCCAACCTCTTGAGCATCGCTAACTCTTCCAAGAGTTCCATCATCTGTTCCGACTGCTCAGTACTCATGAGGGGTTCCTTCGGTTGCCAAGGTTTGACTCGCTGATTAGATGCATTTATCGCAGGCGGCGAGATTGAGAGAAGTCCCTAGGGTTCTGAGTGTAGAGATGGAGCCCGTTCACTTGTTCTTGCGCCGTATCGAAGTCTGCTTCAAACGCAGGGAAGAATGACGATTTAGCCCGTTGCCTGATGGACCGATCGGAATAGTTCGTCAAGAATTGCGATGGGAAGTTGTCGAGTAAGAAAGCCGTCGAGAAATCATCTTAATTCAAAACAACACGAATCAACGTTGAGGCGTTCAACTTTGCCTGTGAGTTCTCCCGGGCCGGGGTTGCCCGACGGCTGCGGGAAATCGGGCGGCGCTGAGGGCGGAAGCGGGTTCACCCCATTTGAGGGTTTCGGGGCGTTTTCAGAATCCTCGCCGGGGCGGCGTAAGCTGGGGGCGTTCGCCGGGTGGTTTTCCTGCTGCTGCTTCGCTTCGGTATCTTTGTCAGGCTTTTCCAGAATCACTTCTTTTTCCGTGCGCACAATCTTCTGGCCGCCGACTTTCATGGTCTCGACGCGCACGACTTCATCACCCACGATCCGAACGAAGTCGACATCCTGCGGCGGTTCGCCGTAGATCCATTCTTCGTATTCGGTATCGCCATCCTTCTCGCGCACCTTTTTCGGCGCCTTGCCGCGAGCATGCAACACCATGTCGGTATTCATTCCCACCAGCACGGTGTGCGCTTGAATTGCCTGTTTTACCTTGGGAGGCACGGTGTCGAGGTAGGCTTCCTCTTTGTTGCGCGCATTGAAATCGAGGACGGGGTAGAGTAGATCGCGCAACTGACGAGCGGTCATTTCGGGAACATACTTGTCGAAATAAATGTCCAGATAAGTTCCGTGCGGATTGGGCTGTGATTCATCGGGTGAAGTTGATACCGGAGCTCCGTTCGCTCCGGAAATCTGAACGCGCTCATACCATTTCTTGCGATGAACCGGACCACCGTTGAGATCGAAATGAATATGGTCGTCATGAATCTTCACGTACGAAATATGAGCCGGATCGCCGGGCTTGATTGCCGGTCCCCAGACAGCAATGGCCTGTTGCAATTCCGGACCGCTGGGCGAAGTCATTCCATTTTTCAGTTTCAGTCCCTTCGCGCCCATGGGGAATGTGGTCCGCGCGTAAAGGATCTGAGTCTCGAAGTCGCGGATAATTTCCAGCCGAGTCTGCCTCGACATGCGGGGAGCGTCGGCAGGAATGGGCGGGCCTAGCGTTTGCGTTTGTGAGGATTGAACACTAACTGGAGGAGATGCCTGATGCTCGGGTGCGGCAGGTTGCTTGCTCTGTCCGTTTACTAGAATCGCAGGGAGAAGCCAGGGAAGAAGAAGGAAGAGCGTCCCGTAAAAGCGTTGCATAAAGCACCCCAGGGCCAATTGCGGTCATTATACCCCGGGAACGCCGACAAAACGACGCTACTTCTTTAAACCAAGTTCAGCGCCTTTTTGATGGTCCCCCGCTCTTTCTGAATTTTGTCCTGCAACAGCGTGATGGCGTAGATGAGTTGCTCCGGACGGGGGGGACAACCCGGCACGTAAATGTCTACCGGAATGACCTGATTGACGCTCTGGACCAGCGCGTAATTTTGGAACACTCCGCCCGAGGTGGCACAGGCGCCCATGGAAATGACCCACTTCGGCTCTGGCATCTGCTCCCACAACTGCCGGATGACTGGCGCCATTTTGTTCGAGACGCGCCCAGCAATGATGATCAGATCGCTTTGCCGCGGCGACGGGCGAAACACCTCCGCGCCAAAGCGCGCGATGTCAAAACGAGCCGCGCCCATCGACATCATCTCGATCGCGCAGCAGGCGAGCCCAAACGTCATGGGCCAAATGGAACTCTTGCGCATCCAGTTGACAGCCGAGTCAAGCGTGGTGAGCACCACCCCCTCGGGCGTGGGATTGCCGTAAGTCAGGTCTTTGACGGTCTTCTTGCCGTGCTCGATATCGACGTAGGGTCCGAAGTTCAGTTCGCGAGACATGCAGTTATTCTAAACTAATTGAGGAAGACCACGATGCTCGCCAGATGGCGAGAATCAATTGAGGTCTGTTGCTCTCTAGCGGCCCGCAGCTCGCCGCAGCGCCTTTTCGGCCGATTGAGGTAACTGCACTGGAACGAAGTATTCTTCAGGATAAAGATAGTCCTCACCCGACTCGTCAATGACTCGAATCTGCCCGATTTTGGTCGCGGCCTCGTCGCCAACGACTTGATAAAGTTTTCTAAGCTCGAGCGACGCGGCGTAACCCTTATTCTTAACGCAAGCAACAAATTGGAGTTCAGTTTTCTTCATTGAATCTCTAGAAGGCGCTTGACTTTGAATTCCTTTGCGCCTACGCCATGGGCTTCATACCAGTGCAGCTCGGCATAGCACATCGTACCATCTGCAAACTCTACTCTAGCCGTCCCCTTCATCTTTTTCCAACGGTTCCCGCCATAGAACTTCACGAGGCGCCGCCGCTCTCGAATGCCTTTTCCGGACGCGATCCTCTCGATGCCCGAGATTCGACCGATAATTTTGAAAAACACAGTCGTAATTTTACTATTTGTCCGAGACATGGATATCGATTCCCGTAGGGTAATCGAAATTCCTTGACACCGCGCAGCGTTGCGCTAATCTCTACCCAATCTTTCCCCTCGGCCGATCCTTTTCGGCCCCTATTGCAACTAATTATCGGAGTGCGGTCCAGCTTGTTGACGCGCCTCGCACACTGATTTCCGTGTGCCGCGGAAGCAGGCGCATTAGCGAAGCTCAAGGAGAGATTATGAGGCCATTGCGCTCTTTCAGCACCGGCAGAGGCACGGGCAAGCGGATAAGCCACGTGCCTCCAGTTTCCGGGCCTACGCTGCAAGTACAGGCAGTCGGCATCCAGCTTCCGCACTATCCGTTTCAGCCGCTTCCCACTCCCAACGGCCCTCCGCCCTACCGCTTTGACCTGTCGCAGTTGCTACCTGCGGCTGATGTTGCAGCTATTGCGAACGGCACCCTGGTCTTTCATACTGTGGGAGATACGGGCGACCATCGCGGGCAGCAACAGGATTTCGTTGCGGCGATGATGACCCAGGATGCTCAAAGTCTCCCCGCGGGACGCAAACCTGCATTCTATTATCACCTCGGAGATGTGGTTTACTTCGCAGGCGACATCAGCATGTATGGCGATAACTTCTACCAGACGTATAAGGACTATCCATGCTTCATCGTGGCGATCCCAGGAAACCACGACTGCCAGCCTGACGATCCGCAGGATGGCCCCGTCGATCCAAAAAAGGTTCCGCTGGATGGTTGGGTGCAGAATTTCATGTCGAAAAATTCCGGTCAGCTGGGCTCGTTAAAGACCGGAGCGAACCGCACTCAGATGGACTTGCCCAACGTCTATTGGACTTTCACCACTCCACTCGCCACGATCGTCGGACTGTTCTCCAACGTGGGCGAAACCGAGGGTGAGATTCACCAGGATCAAGTGGACTGGTTCCAAAAGGAACTCACCGCCGCTGATCCCAACAAGGCCTTGATCGTGACCGTTCATCACCCGCCGTTTTCCGGCGACGTAGAACACTCGGGCAGTAGTGTGGTCGATCAGGTCCTAATGAAAGCGTTCCAGGCAGTGAAACGTTATCCCGACCTGATTTTGTCGGGCCACGTGCACAGCTACCAGCGCTTCACCAATGTCGTGCAAGGGCCGAAGGGGCCGCAGCAAATTCCCTATATAGTGGCCGGAGCCGGCGGCTACACCAATCTTGGCAAACTCCAACTGGTGAATGGCGCCTACCCGAAGGCTCCACTAGTAGTGACCGGCGGCCTCACTCTCGAACAATATGACCAGGATAATTTTGGATTCTTGCGTCTCGAAGTCAGTAAGACGCAGATTGTGGGAACCTACTTGTCGGCTCCTTACTCCGTTGGAGGCACGCCGACGGCGACGGTTGCGGACAGCTTCACGGTCGATCTTACGAAAAAGACTGTCATGACTGGGACCGGTGGGTCAGGCGTGCGCGGCGGTCATAAACGGAAGCCTGCCAAAAAGAGGCGATAGCAGTTCACTTATGGGTTTAAGACGACCTTGCCAAACATTTGACTCTTTTCCAGGTATTCGTGGGCGACGCGAATTTCGCTGAGCGGGAAGGTGCGGTCCACTATTGGCTTCAGGCGGCCCGCGAATATGTGACCCAGGACTTCATGCAACTCCGCCATGGTTCCCATGTAAGAACCAAGCAGAGATAACTGGCGTGCGAAAAGATGGCGCAGATCGAGTGAAACATTGGGGCCCGTGGTCGCTCCGCAGGTAACCAGTTTGCCGCCACTCTTCAGAGAGCGCACGCTCTCATCCCAGGTGGCCGCACCGACGTGCTCAACGACAATGTCGACGCCTTCTTTATTCGTAATCTTGCGGACTTCTTCGGAAATCTTCTGCTTGTAGTGGTTGATGCCGTAGTCGGCCCCGAGCGCACGTCCCTTCTCGAGTTTGGCTTCGTCTCCTGCCGTGGTGATCACGCGGCAATGAAAGAGCCTGGCAATCTGGATAGCGGCAATGCCAACGCCCGAGCTTGCACCGAGCACCAATACGGTTTGCCCCGGACGCACGGCTGCGAGACCAACCAGCATGTGCCACGCAGTAACAAAAACCAGCGGGACGCTGGCAGCCTGATTGAAATCCAGCGTATCGGGAATCGGAATCACGTTTGCTGCGGGCACCGCGATTAATTCGCAGTTCCCTCCATCGACTGCATTTCCCAGGACCGTGAACTCGCGGCACTGATTTTGCAATCCTGCCAGGCATTTCCCACAATGCCCGCAGAAGTGCATGGGAGCGATCAGCACGCGCTGGCCTGCTTTGAAATCTCTGACGTATTCACCGACCTCCACGGTTTCCCCGGCGACATCGCTGCCGAGAATGTGCGGCAACTTTACGCCCGGCAACCCCTTCCGGACCCAAACGTCGAGATGATTGAGCGAGCAAGCCTTCACTCGCACCAGCACTTGATCTTTACGTGGCTGAGGAGCAGGCACGTCTTCGTACATCAGGACTTCCGGACCGCCGAATTGATGAATGCGAACGGCTTTCATGATCACGTCCTCCCGTCAACGTGACGCTAACACAAACAGGATTGACTGAGAGTCCTCGTGAGGGCAGTTAATCCGAGGAATAAGCTTGCACCACGAAGGACACGAAGGTCCACCAAGGAAATCTCAGGCAGGAATTCCTTTGTGAACCTTCGCGTGCTTCGTGGTTGGCGCCGTTGATTTGACTGTGCCTGTTGACGGATAATCGAGGTGCTGGTCGTTTCGCAATGGACATCTACGAACAGATCGTCGAACTTCGCCGCCAGGGCCGACGGGGGGCTGTCGCCACCATCGTCAACGTGCGGGGATCGATCCCATCCTTTCGCACCGCCAAGATGCTGGTTCGCGACGACGGATCGATCGTAGGCACGATCGGCGGCGGATGCGTTGAGGCCGACGTGTGGCAAGCCGCGCGTGAAGTGATGGAATCGGAGAAGGCTCGAACCTTAAAGTTCGACTTGAACCAGGACCCGAAGTACGACTCCGGCCTGGTTTGCGGCGGCACACTCGAGGTTTTCGTGGAACCGGTATTACCTCCAGCGATACTTTATGTTTTCGGCGCAGGCCACGTCGCCTTGCACCTTTGCCAGGTGGCCACAAACGTGGGATTTGATGTAACGGTAGCCGATGACCGGTCGTCGTACGCAACCAAAGACCGGTTTCCCACGGCCCACGAGGTCCTCGCCGTAGATTTTGACGAGGCGACGCGGAGACTGGATCCCAACGAGTCGTCCTACATCGTAATTGTGACCCGGGGGCATCGCGACGACATGCGTATTCTGCGCTGGGCCGTGCAGACGCGTGCGCGCTACGTGGGAATGATCGGCTCGAAGCGGAAAGTTATCGAGATTTTCAAGACTCTCCGGCAAGAGGGCTTGCCCGCGCATCTGTTCGACCGGGTGCATGCACCTGTCGGACTGGATATTGGCGCCGTCACGCCCGAGGAGATTGCGGTCTCAATTACTGCCGAGCTAATCGCGATCCGGCGGCAGGCGTCCAGCAAACTGCCGCATCTGAGCTGGTTTAGAAGTTCTCGCCAGGAAGTGGACGCGGAATCGGCCGCCGAAGCGCTAGACGGCGGCAACAAGACCGACTGAACCGCGGTACACGGTCACTCCGCTCACTGACTTTCGAGAAGCTTTCTGTTATCTTCCGCACATGTCCCGCGCCCCGAGCTTTGCCGGAGTGATTCTCGCCGCAGGCGACTCCTCGCGCATGGGCACGGACAAAGCCCTGCTCCCCTGGCCTCCGCAAGGCACGCAGTTTCCATCAAAAGACACATTCCTATCGGGGGCGATCCGGTCGCTTGCCCTTTCCACTGATTTCGTGCTCATCGTGGCTGGCAAAAACGAGGCCGGCCTGGCGCCGATTGCTTATGCCAATGGAGCCTCTCTGGTCACCAATCCCGATCCCAGCCGGGGCCAGTTCAGTTCCCTGCAGGTCGGTTTGCACGAAGTTCTCAATCACGGCCGTGACGCTGCCGTCATCACGTTGGTGGACCGCCCTCCGGTTAGTGTGGCCACGGTAGTCCTGCTGCGCGAGGCCTTCGAGTCGGCGCCGCAAAGTATCTGGGCAGTTGTGCCTGAGTTTTCTGGCAGGCATGGTCATCCCTATCTTCTGGGCCGCGAATTAATGGAAATATTTCTGCATGCTCCGCCCAGTGCGAGTGCGCGCGAAATTGAGCATCGCTACCAGGAACATATTCAGTACGTGGCGGTCAGCGATCCCTTTGTAGCCCTGAACATCAATACGCCCGAGGACTATGCCGCCCTGCCGGTAAAACTCTCCTAGGCTTGATATCACCGGCTTGCTCCTCGGAATTGCGCATCTTGAGGTCTCCACGTTATTGTCGAAGCACATGAAAACTTTTGGCGCTCCCGCGTCGCGACTCACCCGACAAGACTTTCTCGACTTTGTACTGCAACTCAACCCGCGAGTTGCGGCCTTCGATTGCGACGGCACGCTCTGGTCGGGCGACGCCGGAGAACGATTCTTCGACTGGGAAATCAATCAGGGAATCGTCCCGGCCGCAGTTGGCGAGAAAATGCGCGCACGTTACGTCGAGTACAAAGCCGGCAAGGTCAGCGAAGAGGCCATGTGCGGCGAGATGGTAACGATGCACAAGGGCATGACCGAAGCCGCAATGATGAAAGCTGCTTCCGATTTTATGGAGCAAGCCTTTCCTGGCCGCATCTTTCCCGAAATGCAGGAATTGGTGAGCCGCCTGCAAGGGAACGGGTGCGATGTCTGGGCCGTTTCTTCATCTAATGAATGGGTGATCCGCGTTGGAATGAAAGCATTTGGGATTGCTGAAGACCACATTCTCGCGAGCAGAGTCCCGATTGAGAATGGCGTCATCGGCGATCGTCTCGCATGCGTTCCCTCGGGCCCTGGCAAACCTGAAGTATTGCGGGAAATCGTCAAGAAGCCGATTGATGCTGCCTTTGGCAACTCTCGATGGGACGCCGAAATGCTTGCGATGGCCAAGTACGCTTTCGCGGTGAATCCAAATCCTGACTTGGAAGTTCAAGCCCGCGAGCGCGGCTGGACTGTCTACTTCCCCGAAGAAAATCAGGGCTAGCTAAATCCTTCCTCATTCGTGACGCATTTACAATCTAAGCTGCATGTACTCGCCGCAACTGCTCGATCATTTTCAGAATCCGCGCAATGCCGGGGAGATCGCTGAGGCGGACGCAACGGCGGAGATTGAGAATCCCGCCTGCGGCGATGTGCTTCGCCTGAGTTTGAAAGTGAAATCAGGGCGCATTGAGGAAATCCGCTTCAAGGCCAAGGGGTGCGTGCCGTCGATGGCCTGCGCTTCGGCGCTCACTGAACTGGTCACAGGCCAAACTCTACTCGAATCTCGCAGTCTGGATCGCGACCGTCTGATTGCGGCTGTGGGCGGCCTGCCGCAAGCTTCTACGCACGCGGCGCAATTAGCTCTCGATGCGCTGTCGGCGGCATTGCGGCAGCTTTAAGTCTATGGCTGGTTCTCATACCGCTCGACGGATCGCATGCTTGCAGCCTAGCGCCACCGTAATTCTCGACTCGATCGGCGAGTTGGGACGGGTGGTTGCCTGCACGCGATATTGCGCAGACGTTGTACCCGCAGTCGCCGACGGTTCCCGCATCATCCTAGCCGACTCATGGACTGCCGACACTGCCCAGATCGTCTCCGCGCAACCCGATCTCGTGATCGCAGCAGTTCCTTACCAGGAAAAAGCAGTCAGTGAAATTCTGAAGTCCGGTGTGCGCTTTCTCGGCCTCGCGCCCAGGACGTTGGCCGATATTTATACGGACATAGCGACAATTGCAGGCGCGGTCGGCAGGGATGAACGGGGAGAAGAAGTCATAGAGGAGATGGAATGCGCGATCGAAGACGTGCGGACACGAGCGTCAGGCCGACCGCGCCCCAGAATTTGGTGTGAAGAATGGGGCAAGCCCCTGATCGCGTCGCAAGTGTGGGTTGCGGAACTGGTCAGAGCCGCGGGCGGAGACTTCATAGGCACACCCGGTCGTCAGATGTCAGCCGAGCAGGTATTAAAATTCAATCCGCAAGTAATCGTTACTGCCTGGTGTGGCGCTGGGGATCGCGTGCCCTTGGAGAAAATCATCCCAGAACGCGGCTGGCATAGCACTGCCGCGGCGTTCGACCGACGCGTTTTCTGTATTCGCGATGAATTTCTCAACACGCCGGCGCCCACGCTAATTCAGGGCTTACAAGCGCTGGCCTTCGCGATTCATCCAGAACTCTTCCCCAGCACGAAAGGAATCCGGCAGATTACCGCCGTCCGCGCTTCTAGCGCCGAAAATTCGACGCGGTGAGTTAAGATTTCATTCATGCCCTCGACCAGCACTAAAGTCGACGAAATTCGCAGCGAGATCAATAACCTGGCCCAATCGGTTCCTGGCGCTCAAGAACTCATGCGGGCTTTGGTGAAACTGCTGCACGAACGGATGCTGAAATACAACTGGGTAGGTTTCTATCTGTTGGAGCCGGGCGCAAGACCACCTATGCTGGTTCTGGGCGCGTTCGAGGGCGCCATGACTCCGCACACGCGCATTCCTCTAAATCAGGGCATCTGCGGCGCCGCCGCGTCCAGCGGTCAGACGGTTGTGGTAGACGACGTCAGCAAGGATCCGCGTTATCTGGCATGTTCACTCGAGACCAAATCTGAGATCGTCGTCCCAGTCTTTGTACATGGAAAGGTAGTCGGCGAACTGGATATCGACAGCCACTTCGCTGCGGCTTTCACCCCCGAACATCAGGGTCTGGTGGAACACTGCGCCCAACTTGTGGGAAAAAAGCTGGAAGCCGCCGGATATTAATCACGTCCAACTGAAAGTCACCGCATGACAACTACGAATTTGGCACGCACCAACTCAACCGGCGCCGTCCTGTTGGCCAGCCCTTTGCTGGCAGTCGCAGTGACCCGATCATGAAGCGCGTCGTCGCGGGCCTGATCGTAAGAGACGGCAAGCTGCTGGTTTGCCAGCGCACTCGCCATCAGACCATGCCGCTAAAGTGGGAGTTCCCCGGCGGAAAGATAGAAGAAGGAGAGCAGCCCCGCGCCGCACTTCGGCGGGAACTGGAAGAAGAACTGGGAATTCTCGCCACCGTCGGTGATGAAGTCAAACGGATTCAGCATGAGTATCCCAACGGGGCGATGGTCGAACTCCGCTTTTTCGTCGTGCGCGAGTACCAGAAAGAAATCGAGAACCGCATCTTCCGCGATTTGCGGTGGGCTGAACCTAAAGACCTACCCGCCTACGATTTTCTTGAGGCAGACCTGACCTTGGTGCGCGAGCTTGCCGCCGGCAAATGGTTGTAAGGTTTGTAGAACGCGTAGTCCCTGTTAGCCCACAGTAAGTCGCGAGAAAAGCCGAATCGTCCCTGTGGATGATTCGGCTTTCATTTGCTGGAGGAACTGCGTCAACCGGTTTTGCCGCCTAAAGACGCCAGCATCAGCGCTAACGACAACCCGATAACAATTATCGTTGTGGCCCATGCCACCGCATTGAAGAGCCGCGTGTTGGTGTACTCGCCCATCAATTCTTTTTTGTTGATCAAGATCAGCATGAAAATGAGGACGAACGGAAGAACGATTCCGTTGATCACTTGCGACCACACCACGATTTCGACCAACCTTGGAGCCGGAATGACTAAGACTAGCGCGCCGCCCGCGATGATCAATAAGGTATAGAGCCAGTAAAAAAATGGCGCTTCGCTGAATTTCTTGCCCACCCCAGACTCGAAACCCAAGCCTTCGCAAACGGTGTATGCGGTGGACAACGGCAAAATCGACGCCGCAAACAGAGACGCGTTAAACAGTCCAACCGCAAAAAGAATGTAGGCATAGTCGCCGGCTAGCGGCTTCAGGGCCTGCGCGGCATCAGCGGCATACTTGATGTCGCGAAAACCGTGGATGTAAAGAGTAGCGGCACAGGCGACGATGATGAACCAGGCAACGATGTCGGTGAATACGCAGCCGGTAACCACGTCAAGCCGGGAAGCGTTGTAGCCTCGCCGGGTCACGCCTTTCTCCACGATCGAGGACTGCAGGTAAAACTGCATCCACGGAGCAATCGTCGTTCCCACTACGCCAATCACCATGAACAGATAGGCTTGGTCCCGAAAGGCATGCGGGGCGGGCGGTTTGAAGGTCGCAATCATCGCGTCTTTCCAGAAGGGATGAGCCAGAACTCCGGCGAGAATGTAGGTCACGTAAAAGAACGAAGCTGCCAGGAAAACTTTTTCTACGCTCTTGTACTGGCCTTTGACCACAATCAGCCACACGATCACCCCACAGACCGGCACGGTGTAAATGCGCGGCAGCCCAAACAACTCCAGGCTCGTTGCGATGCCGATGAATTCGGTAACCACGTTTCCGAAGTTGGTGATGAGGATTCCGATCATCATCAGAAACGTGATGCGCAGCCCGAATTCTTCGCGAATGAGATCGCTTAGGCCCTTGCCGGTAACCGCACCCATGCGGGCGGACATTTCCTGCACCACAATCAACGCTAAGGTGATCGGGATCATGGTCCACAGCAGAAGATGTCCGAACTGGGCTCCGGCGGAGGAGTAAACCAGGATGCCGCCGGCATCATTGTCGACGTTAGCGGTAATGAATCCCGGCCCGACTACGGCGAGGAACAACAGAAGCCGGATTTTCGAGCGTCTCAGAAACTTCATGCGCACTTTTCGCAGACATATGGTTGAAGCGAATCAAAGCCACGAATGACGCCACAGGATAAATGCACGAAGCGAATCTGACCAAACGAAAAGTGCTGCGCTGTGGAATTAAAGATGGCGGCAGTGGTTCGTGATTCTTAGCTCCGAGGTCGGAGGTCTGTACTTTCTAGAGCTTTGCCCTCAACATGCTGATCACATCGTCGGAAGTAATCACTCCGGTCAGCTTGTTGTGCTCATCCACAACGGGCAATGTCTGAAGGTTGTACTTATCGAATAACTCAGCCACCTCATTTTCCTCCACACCTTGATGGGCGAGAACCAGCGGTTCCTGGGTAAGCGAGAGCATCGGGGTCGACATATCCGCGAGCACGAGTCTGGCCAGGGGGACTGCGCCCGATAGCGTTCCGTGTGAATCCACCAAATAGATCGTGCTGACCGCCTCGACCCCGCCTTCGAATTCGCGCATGGAGTCGATCGCATTCTGGACTGTCGCAGCTACGGGTAGAGCGAGGAAATCCGTGGTCATGCGGCCAGCGGCGGTACCTTCACGGTGTTCCAGTAGTTCAACGACGTCTTGCTGCGCCTGCGGTTCCATCTGGACCAGGATCTGCTCGGTACGATCCTCGGACAAATCGGCCAGGAGGTCGGCGGCCGCGTCAGGATCCATCTCCTCGACAATGTCAGCGGCGCGGCTCGAATCGAGAGACTCGACAATGGATTTCTGAACCCGCGGGTTAACCTCTTCCAGCGCTTCTGCCGCTGTCTCTTCATCCAGGGTTTGGAATACTGCCTGGCGCTCGTCGGGCGCGAGATCTTCCACGATGTCGGCAATGTCGGCCGGGTGCAGCTTTGACAAACCTTCATACGAAGTCTTCAGCTTCACTCGCCGCGCCGGGTCGGTCTCGATTACATCGATAAAATTCCACGGGATGCTGCGCGAAGGAATTCGTCCGAGTAGCGCCTGCAACGCCTGCTTTGGCGCTACACCCCGCAACAGTCTTCGAACCGCGCCGCGGGCTCCCACATCGACCGAGTGAACGCGCAATACCGGATGCGAGGCATGTCTATCCTTCGGGACGTCCATCTGCAAGTCGACGTCATTCACCCGCACAACTTTTCTTCCGTTGACATCGATTACCTGCTGATCGAGCAGATCGCGCTCCAACAGAAATAGACCCTCGGTGCCGTTGGCCGCCGGCCACTCTCCCGCCGCGGTGGTCGCCCGAATTCCCCCATCGATTGCCGACACCGAGGAAAAGGCCAAAATGCGATTTCCCAATTTCGTTTTTACGATGAGGGAGGAGATGCGGGAGCGATCTTCCTGCGGCGTCAGAGTCACTTCGCGAACACGCCCGCTCGAGACGCCAGACGGGTCAAAAACCGTGGCACCCAGCAGTTCGGTGAGGGCAAGCGTCGTCATCCCGCTAGAGAATAACCAACTCGCGCATGATTCGAAATGAAAATCGCAAAGAGACCGCAGACTTCAGCGCTTCAGTCCTTAAACTCCAGGCTCGAGCGCGACAAGCGAGTCTGGGCTGGGCACTGAGGCCTTAGGTATTGAGGCCGATTTGCAACGTGAAAAGTCGAAGTCCCCGGTCTGCAGTCTGGTCTGAACTCCCCGTATAATGCTTTCCTACCGTGCGCTATGTCTTCGACATCATCGGCCAGACGCTGCGCGCCCTCTGGGCGCATAAGCTGCGCTCGTTTCTGACTATGTTTGGCATCGCCTGGGGAGTTGGTTCCCTGCTGTTGTTAGTCGGCCTGGGGGAAGGATTTCGCGCCGGCAATCGAAAGCAGTTTGATTCCCTGGGCGAAAACGTGATGTTCATCTGGTCGGGTCGCGCCCCAGTGATGCAAGGCAGCTTTACTGCCCTGCGCCAGTACTACCTCACCTATAGCGACTATCAAGATATTGTGAATGAGTGCCCTTCAGTGGGCGCGGCTGCCCCGGTGATCTCCCGCAACGACATCCGCGCGGTGAGCGATTTCTTTCAGGCCAGCGGGCAAATCATGGGCGTGCCCGCGAACATTAACCAGATCCGCAACCTTCCGATCAACGAAGGCCGCTGGCTCAATCCCATGGACGATTCGCAGAAGCGTACGGTAATCGTGATCGGCGACGAGGTCCGGCGCACACTGTTTCCCGGACGCCCGGCCGTAGGGGCCACTATCCTGCTGAATGGCGTCCGCTTTACAGTGATTGGAACCGTGCAGAAAATCGGTCACGGCGACAACATGAATCTGAACCTGCGGAGCTTCGTGCCCTTCCATACGATGCAGGATTACTTCCGTCCGCTTAATGCCGGTGAAGGCACCGACGTGATTTCCTTTATCAACTACCAGCCCAAGTCCCGCGCGCTGCACGAGGCGGCCCAGCAGGAAGTTCACAAGATTATCGCCCGCAACCACGGATTCGATCCGAACAATCCAGACTCCTTCGATGAGTGGGATACGATCAAGACGATCGACCAGATTGGCAAGATTTTCGACGCAATGAATATGTTTCTGGGCAGCGTGGGGCTGGTTACTCTGGCCTTGGGCGCGATCGGCATCATCAACATCATGCTGGTGGCCGTCGCCGATCGCACTCGTGAAATCGGGTTGCGCAAGGCGGTGGGCGCCACCAACGCCAGCATCATGTTTCAGTTTTTTGTGGAAGGAGCTTTCTTGACGCTGCTGAGTGGAGGCATCGGCATTGGCGGCGCTGCGGGATTGATGGCCTTGCTCTCAGGCGTAGATCTCGGTCAGGGATTCGATCCTCCAAAGCTGGTGGCGTCGACGGCTGCTCTTGCGGTGATTTCGCTAGGAGTTGCCGGAGTAGCGGCAGGTCTGTATCCCGCCAGGCGCGCAGCCATGCTGGAACCGGTGGAGGCGTTGAGGAAAGAATAGCCGTCTCAGCCTTCTCCGCCGCAGTTTCTCCGCGACCTCAGCGGTTAAAAGCTTTGTAGGGAATAGCGACAACCATAGGCGTGAGTCTTTAAATGCACCGTGATCTTCTCCAACAAGCGTACTCAGCGATGCGCCATGACCTGCGGCGGACGCTGCTCACGATGGCCGGAATGGCGTGGGGCATCGCCACGGTCGTACTACTTCTTTCCTACGGCAACGGTTTTGGTAAGGCGATCGAGACGATCTTTGAGAGCTTCGGCGCGACCGCAGTCGGAGTGTTCCCCGGGCGAACTTCGCAGCAAGCTGGAGGCAACAAGGCCGGTGTCCAAATTCGCTTCACCAACGATGACATCGAACTGCTACGCAACAACATTCCGCTATGCCGCCATGTCGTCCGCATGCTGCAAAAGGATTCCACGGTTCAGAACAATAATCGTTCGTTCACTTTTCCGGTGATGGGCTTGGACCCGTCGATCCAGGACATCTGGAATCTCGACATCGAACAAGGACGCTTCTTGAACGACGCCGATAACATGCAGCACGGTCTTTATGCCGTCATCGCCTCGGAGGCTCGCGACAAACTGTTCTCCGGCATGCCAGCGGTCGGCGAAACGATCCGCATCGACGGCGTCACCTTTGAAGTGATCGGCGTGGGCGCTCCGCGCATGCAAGAGGGCGACAACGATAACAATCGCGTCGTATACATACCCTACAATTCGATGGACGTCCTCAAGGACAACCATTACCTCGACGGAATATGGCTCGACTCAGCGGGCCTGAATCACGAGAAGTTAGACAAGACTATTCGCGAGACTCTGGGCACAGCGCACAACTTCAAGCCTGACGACCAGCGTGCTGTTTTTGTGTTCGACGCACAAAAGCAACTCTCGCAGTTCGGCATCATCACCATGGCGCTGAAAGTTCTGCTTGCCTTTATTGGAACGGTAACGCTGGGAATTGGCGGCGTGGGGCTGATGAACATCATGCTGGTTTCGGTAACCCAGCGCACTCGCGAAATTGGTGTAGAAAAAGCTTTAGGGGCCCGACGCCATCACATCTTGTTTCAGTTCCTCGCCGAGGCAATGGTCATTACGGCGGCCGGAGGATTTATGGGAATTCTGCTCTCTTATGCAGTCTCGATCCTGGCCGGGCGCATTACGTTCTATAGTGCGCTCGCCAAACACGCCGAAGCGGCCGACATCCGCCTGATTGTTTCACCCATGATTCTGGTTGTGGCAACGTCCATCCTCGCCGTTGTGGGTGTGATCAGCGGGATGGTGCCGGCTCTGCGTGCCGCAAACCTCGATCCCATCGAAGCCCTGCGTTACGAATAGCCTCTGTACTCGACCAGAAAAAACCGGAGCATCTGGCGCTCCGGTTATTGTGCTGCGCGGCGTTTTTCCCTAGGCCGCCATAGTCAGCGCATCGACAAAATGCTGGCACACTGTGGTCTCGACCTTGAACATCCTGACCGTAAACCGGCCAGCCAGAAAAGGCCTCAGGATCTCCTCAACATCCGGAAACGTCTGATGCACGTACAGTTCGGCCGCATTTCTCTCCGTCCACAGGGAGATGACGACCATCTTGTCTTTTGCGACGTCGGGAACAAACGGAAGAAGATCGAGGAAGCCCGGTTGCTTCTTGATGATGGGGAGGACTTCCTGACAAATTGACCGAATCAGATCGGCCCTCGCGTCGACCTTTGGGGTAAATTCGAGGATACGGGCAAACATGCGACACTCTCCTTCCTGCAAGGGAAAGTGCTCGGAAGTCTGCGGTTCAAGTTGACCGTTCCGAGCCCAGTCCGAAATTAAGGCGATTTGCGGTGGTGGAAAAACGACAATACTTTAGATTCCGACGCAATTATCCGCAGTGACCTCAGCTACGCATCAGAGTGACGCCGCGCACCCCGCTACCGTCTAGAATTGACTCCGCCATGCCTGATGACATTTTCGATAGCCGGCCCCCGCGCGCCGATGCACGCCTCGCCTATGGCTCCGACCCGAATCAGTTTCTCGATTTGCGTCTGCCGTCCAAAGATAAGGCTCCGTATCCGCTCGTCATCAACATCCACGGCGGATTCTGGCGTGCCAGATACAATCTCGACCACGCCGGACATCTCTGCGCCGCTCTCGCCGCCCAAGGAGTCGCAACTGCCAACCTGGAATACCGCCGCGTGGGCAACGACGGCGGAGGCTGGCCCGGCACTTTTTCCGACATCCGGTCGGCCTACCACTTCCTCTTGCAGAACTCGCAAACCTACAATCTGGATTCAAAGCGAATTGTCGTGATGGGCCATTCCGCTGGTGCGCAACTCGCGCTCTGCCTCGCCGCCCACGAACCGAGCATTACTCGGGTCATCTCGCTCGCCGGAGCCGTTGACCTGCAACGCGCTTATCAACTTCACCTCAGCAACAACGCGGTCGTCGAGTTTCTCCACGGCACGCCTGCAGAGGTACCCGAGCACTACCGCGAAGCCGATCCGATGGAACTCTCGATCCCGCACGCGCGCCAGTGGCTGATTCACGGCTCTGCCGATGACACCGTCCCACCTGCCTTTAGCCGCGATTATGTCGCCGCCAAAGGGAAGCGCAAAGGGAGCGACAAAGATAAAGAAGACGCCCGCCTGCTCGAAATTCTCGGCGCAGGCCACTTCGACCTCATCGATCCGCATGCCCGAGCCTGGAAACAGGTCGAGGAGACGGTCGTGCAACTCGCCGCGTGAGTGTGGGAAAGATCATCGACATCCCGTCTCCTTCAATTCCCGCGCCTATCCGACGCAGACAGCAGCCCTCGGCTCTTCCCTTATAATCTTCGGTCACAGAGAGGAATCCTTTGCCCTTCGACGACCTCCGCCAGTGGATCGCCGTGCTTGAGCGCGCCGGACAACTGAAGCGCATCCAGACCGAAGTCGACCCCATCCTCGAGATTGCAGAGATCACCGACCGCGTCTCAAAGAGTCGCGACGCCAAGGGCGATCGAGGCGGCCAGGCCCTGCTTTTCCAGAATCTCAAAGGCCATCCTGGTTCCCAGTTGCTCATCAATCAGTTCGGCTCCGACGCCCGGATGAAACTCGCACTCGGAGTCAATTCCTTTGATGAAATCGCCGCTCGCATCCGCATGTTTATGGACGTGAAATCTCCGCAGGGTTTTCTTGACAAGCTGAAAATGCTTCCCCTCCTGACGGAAGCCGGAAAGTTTTTTCCCCGTAACGTTCCGACTGGGCCATGCAAAGAGATAATCAAGCGCGACAATTTTTCTTTACTCGATTTTCCCATCCTGCAATGCTGGCCCAAGGACGCCGGGCGTTTTATCACTCTCCCTCTGGTCACTACGCGCGACCCAAAGTCAGGAAAACGAAATCTGGGCATGTATCGCATGCAGGCGTATGACGAACGCACCACGGGCATGCACTGGCAACGCCAGAAGGTTGCCGCCGAGCACGCGCGTGAGCGTATGCGAGCCTCGGTTGACGGAAAATCTGCCGCAGTGGACATCATGGCCCGCAGTTCCGGCGGCAGCGTTCTCGCCGCAGGCGAGCGTCCCTCCGGGAAGATGGAAGTTGCGGTTGCAATCGGCACCGAGCCGGCGGTAACTTTTTCTGCAATCGTTCCCGCGCCACCTGAGGTTGAGGAATATCTGATCGCCGGATTCCTGCGAGGAGGCCCGGTCGATCTGGTGAAATGCGAGACGGTTAATCTTGATGTCCCTGCCGCCAGCGAAATCGTCCTCGAAGGCTACGTCAATCTCGACGAACTTCGCAGCGAAGGACCTTTTGGCGACCATACCGGCTTTTATTCTCTTGAAGATCTCTATCCTGTCTTTCACATCACCTGCGTCACCCATCGCAAGAATCCTATCTATGCGACCACGATAGTCGGCAAACCGCCGCAGGAAGACGCCTACATGGGCAAAGCGGTCGAGCGCATTTTTTTGCCCTTGATGAAATTGACAATCCCAGAATTGGTCGATATCAACTTGCCTATTGAGGGCGTCTTTCACAACTTGATCATCGTCTCCATTAAAAAGTCCTACCCAGGACAGGCGCGCAAAGTGATGAACGCCATCTGGTCCCTGGGACAAGCCATGTTCACCAAGTGCATCGTGGTAGTCGATGAAGACGTGGACGTGCAGGACATCGCCGACGTCACCCTGAAGGTTCTTAACCACATCGATCCCGAGCGCGACATCCAGTTCACGCTTGGCCCGGTGGACTCGCTCGACCACGCCTCGCGCCTGCCGAATTACGGGTCAAAGATGGGGATCGACGCGACCCGTAAGTGGGCCAGCGAAGGTTTTAGCCGCCCTTGGCCCGACGAGATTGTGATGGATTCAAAGACGAAGGCTTTGGTCGATGGCAAGTGGAAGGCGCTGGCCAAAGAACTGGGGATCGAGTGATCAGGGAGTCGTGGGCACGGGCTCATATCCGGCACATCGCAGCACCGGCAAACGCGGGTATTTCGGGAACCCTGGATTGGTTGCCGAGAGCTGACACTGATAGAAGACTGAACCGCGGTCGGACTGGATTGTCCGCATGAATTTGCAGTTCACGCAAAGGCCGGCGCCGCCGGGAAGCGAGTCTGAGAAGCTCCTGCTCACACTAATAGGATAAATGCCGCGCGCCGGACCTCGCGATCCACGGCCGGTTTATACAACCTGAACTTCTTCTGCGACTCTGAAGAAAAATTCATACAGATTTGATCGACTTTTAACCGACTTACCTTGAATCCTTCCGAATCGTTTTGATATAAGGGCTTCCCATTACAGGAGGCTGTACCCGTGCGTCTGACTGACCTCTTCGTATCTGCCTCGAAGTTCTTGCGCGCCCTTTTCGGTGTCACGCTGGCGCTTGCATTCCTAATGCAGTCTGCCTTCGCCCAGCAAACTTTGGGCGCCATCACCGGCACGGTGACTGATCCGTCGGGAGCTGTCGTGTCCGACGCCACTGTGAAAGCGGTCAATCTCGCGACCAACCTGGAGGTAGCGGCTCAAACCAAGAACGGCTCCTTCGTGATCCCGGATCTTCCCGTCGGAACCTATCGAGTCACCGTCACGAAGGATGGCTTCAAAACGGAAACCCACACGAAAATTCTGGTGTCCGGTAACCGTACGACCACAGTAGATACGTCTCTGGTGGTGGGCTCGATCGGCACCACGGTGGAAGTAAACGCTGTGCCGTTGATGAACCAGGTGGACACCACAATCGGCTATGTCGTCGATACCAATACGATCGAAACGACGCCGCTGGGCACCGGCAGCTTCACGCAACTGGCAATTCTCAGCCCCGGCGTTCATGCGGACTTCCTCGGTGGAGGGGGCGCCAATACGGGGCTAGGCAATCAAGCCATCTTCGCGAACGGAAACCGGGACACCAGCAATAGCTTTTCGTTGAACGGTGTCAGCACCAACAACCTTTTTAACGGCAATTCCACCAGCCAGGTCGGTGAGAACCGCTTTGTGCTCAATACCGGTGAGAACTTCGGCGCCGGTGGAACCATCCAAACCAGCACATCTGTGTATGGGGCCATCGGCCAGGCTCTACCCACCCCGCCTCCCGACGCCATTCAGGAGATCGCCGTCAACTCCTCGCAGTACGACGCGACACAGGGCAACAACAGCGGAGCTCACATTAGCGTACTGACGAAGTCTGGTACAAACGCGGTGCATGGTTCGCTGTGGGAACAGTGGCAGAACAGCGATATGAATGCCACGCCCTACTTCTACAATGCTGCCGGCATCAACCCTGTCACCAACAAGCCTTATTTGCCTCGTCCTTTCTTGAATCGAAACGCTTTTGGCGGAACCATCGGGGGCCCGATCATCAAGGACAAGTTGTTCTTCTTTGGGTCCTATCAGGGAGTACGCATTGCCGACGCGCAGGCTTCCACCAAAGATGTGACGGTGCCTCTGGGTTTGACGGATGACCGCAGTACCCAGGGCATCATTAACATGATTTCCGCGACATACGGACAAACCATTACATCGGGCCAGATCAACAGCGCTGCCTCGCAGATGCTGAATGCCAAACTTCCCAACGGGCAGTATCTGGTGCCAAGCGCTCAGTACAATCCGACGCAGGCCGTCACGCTAGGCTATGACGCCATCGTGCAAGGCCCCAATACGCAGGCCACCGTGAACCAAGGGATCGCCGGCGTAGATTTTGTTGTAAGCGCCAAAGACCGCCTGGCTGCGAGATATTACATTCAGAGCAATCCCACCAACAATCCTTTTGGTGCCGTCGGTTCGCTGCTCGGCTTTGCCCAACAGCTTACCGCTGGGAGCCAAGTGATTTCCCTCGCGAACTCCGTCGTCCTCTCGCCCAACTTGACGTGGGAACAGCATGTGGGTTTCACGCGCCTGCGGGCTTACGCCAACACGACAAAAGCATTCACCGCGAGTTCGGCGGGCATTAGCCTGCCCGGCGGAGCGACTTTTCCCGACTTCTCAATTTCCACCTCGGACCCCACCATCAGCGCTGGTTTGGAGTTCGGACCGAGCACCAGCTTTGGCGATGGTGGCATGGTTCAGAATCAATGGGAATATGGAACCTCGGCGAGTTGGGTGAAAGGAAAGCACGTTCTAACTGTAGGCACGACGTGGGACCATACCCAGCTCAATATCCTCAACAAAAACACAAACACCGATACGCTCGACTTCCAGACGTTTCAGGACTTTGTAGAAGGCACCTTGCACGGCGGCAATGAATTCGTTGGCTCGGCTGACCGCTACTATCGCGCCAATACCATCGGAACCTATGTAAACGACAACTTCAAGCTAAGGAAAAATCTCACGGTAACGGCCGGGCTGCGTTGGGACATTGACGGGCCGCTCTCGGAGAAATACGGCAAGCTCACAGGTTTTGACCCTTCTAAATACAGTTATGTGCAATGCAAGGTCAATGGCGTTCCGGCGGACCCGGCTTTGACCGAGTACAACTATGGCTCGTGCGATTCGGGGACGGACGTTATTACCAGCTCTGGACTGGAAATAGCCGGGAATAACAAGACTGGAGGCACGCCCGGTGCCAGCAATTCGCTCATGAAAAATCACCAGTGGGGATTCGCGCCGCGCCTTGGCATCGCGTGGGCTCCAACGTCTAAGCTCACAGTGCGGGCAGGGTACGGCTTGTACTATGACCGCGGCGAGTTTTTCAGCTACTTGTCGCCGAGCGCGGGGTCCGGATTTAATGGCCCATTCGGTGTCACGCTGTCACCTCCGTTCGTTCAACCGATCTCCGTCGCGCAAGGCGCGACTCTTTCCCAGCCGTTCGGCACGACTCTGCCACCTCCGCCGCCAGCCACGGCGACAGCCTTCCTTGACTACCTGCCCAACCTTCAGCAGACTGCTTGCGGTTACCCGGGATGCTGGCCCTCCGGCAATCTTTATGGTCCATTCCTATTTGGCGGTTACGACATCAATAACAAACTGCCTTATACGCAGAACTGGACCCTCGACTTTCAATTTCAGCCCTCGAACACCTGGATGCTCGAGGTCGGTTATGTCGGAAATCACGGTACCCATTTAGTACTGCCCGTTCCCTTCAACCAACCACTCATTGCCACACCGACCAACGTCGTAAACGGGCAGACCAGTTCCTACGGAGGGACCAGTCCGTTGGCCAACCAGAACTATTACGGTGGAACTCCACTCCCCCTGGATACCGAGCCCATCTATACGAACGAATACGCGGGCAATGCGCCGATTCGCGTGCCCTACCCAGGCTACGACATGAACTCAGTGTCGTATAAGGCGGAGGGCATCTCGAACTTCAATGCGTTGCAGCTCCAGGTTCACAAGCGGATGTCCAATGGCCTGCAATTCACCACGTCGTACACCTGGTCTCATTCGCTTGACGAGCAGAGCGGCTTGGGACTCTTTTTCACCGGCAATAATCCTTTGAATCCGCGATCAAATTATGGCTCCTCGGATTACGATCAGACTCACGTTTTTCTGGTCAACTACAGCTATACGACTCCCAAGTTCGTGGATAGTGGGGCGTGGAGCTATGTGGTCAATGGCTGGACCATTGGCGGCCAGACTGTGGCACAGAGCGGGCAGCCCTACAGCGTCTATGACTATTCCGGATCGGTGGCGAGTCTGTACTACGGCACCAGCAACTACATTGGGAATCCCATTGTGCCGCTCGTACCGGGCGTAACTGCCAAGCAGGCAGCCCACCCTGGCGCGAACTGTGCGGGAATTCCGACGAAGCTTTGTAAGCTCAATTCTGCGGATTTCTCGCCCCAGTTCGTGGCTCCGGGGACCAATGGAGTTCCCGCTTGCGACGCTACCGGTTGCGATAATTATGAATCGCTGTTTGGTACTACCGGCCGGAATAGTTTTCGAGGTCCATTCCAGGTACGCTTCGACACGAGCTTAGCCAAGACGTTCCTGTTCAAGGAGCGCTACCAGCTTCGGTTTGAGGCCGATGCCTTCAACATTTTCAACCATCCCGATTTCGACACTCCGAACAACAACGTGAACTTCTTTCCCAATTACGAAGGTCCGCCATCAATCCCACCGCAAGGCAGCTTAGGCGTGATCCAGCACACGATTGGCAGCCCACGCTTCCTGCAGCTCGCGCTGCATTTTGCGTTTTGATTTGAAGTGAGAGGAGTGGACGAATTCTGCATCGTGAAATGAAAAATGCGCGGTTTCGACGAGGGCTGATGAGCTTGGCGCTGATCGCCCTTGTTCTTTTCCAGAACCCGCTCGCTGCAGCTTGGGGCAACGAGGGGCACGTTGCCGTCAACCGCGTAGCCGCGCAGAAAATTCCTGCCAGCATGCCGCGCTTCCTGCGGCTTGCCGTCGGAGAGATCGGATATCTCGGCCCGGAGCCTGACCGGTGGCGCAGTCCCACGGAGTTCGCCCTGAAAAATGCGCAGGAACCCGACCACTTCATCGACCTGGAGCGAGTCTCCTGGCTCGATCCGCTTCCTCCGGGCCGCTATGAGTTCTATCGCAAGCTTTACGAAAAGCGCGCCTCGATCCTGGCCCGACCGGACAGCGATAGCGCCAAGAGCGAACGTCCCGACGACTACCTTCCTGAGCGCGTCGGCCTGCAGCCCTATATCACCATGGAAGTCTACGGCCGATTGAAGGCCGCGTTCCGTGAATACCGACAGCGTATGGCGTCGCACCAGCCCACGCAAGCCGTGCAGCAGGCAATCATCTTCTACGCCGGGTGGCTCGGCCATTATGTCGCTGACGGATCGCAGCCGCTGCACACAACCGTGCAGTACAACGGCTGGGTCGGACCCAACCCCAACAGCTACACCACCGAGCACCACATCCACAGCCAGTTTGAGAGCACCTACGTCGCCGCAAATATTACGGCCAAAGATTTCGCCGGACTAGTAAAAAGACCCGAGCGCCTCGACGATCCCTTCGCCCGCTACGTCGCATACCTGAAGCAGTCGAACGGCCTAGTAGAAAATGTCTACGCGCTAGAAAAAGACGGGGGATTTGCAGGCAAGGGCTCTCCCGCGGCACTCGAGTTCACGACCCACCGACTGGCCGTCGGTTCGCAAATGCTGCTTAACCTGTGGTACACCGCGTGGCTGGAGAGCGCCAACCCGGTGCCCGAACACGCCCCTGCCCCACTGCCAAAGAAGTAAATTGAAGTGGACTTATGTGGGGACAGCCGCCCTCGACTGTCCATCGAGCGCAGCTCGATCTTTTTCGTTCGCAACTAAGCTGCGCGTCCGGGTAGTGGCTACTTTCTCAAGGTAGCCGACTACCGCGTCCGCTCCGCACGACGGTTTCGCTCTCTTTCGATATACTAAATACGTATGCCGGTGCTGAAGAATATCGCGGCCATCGCCAAAGGCATGAGCATCACCTTTATGGAGATGTTCCAGCCGACGACGGTGGAAAACTATCCCGACGGCAAAGACCCACTGCGCGGCGCGCGGATTGAAGCTCGTTTCCGTGGCGCACACGTGCTGCAGCGTGATGAAAATGGACTGGAGAAGTGCGTAGCTTGTTTTCTGTGCGCCGCTAACTGTCCGTCGAACTGCATCTATATCGAAGCTGCGGAAAACACCGCGCAGAACCGGGTCAGCGGCGCCGAACGGTACGCCAAGGTCTACAACATCGATTACAACCGCTGCATTTTCTGCGGCTATTGCGTGGAGGCCTGCCCCACCGATGCGATCACCCACGGCCACGGCTTTGAGCTGGCGACGTTCAACGCCAGCAATCTGGTCTACCGTAAGGAGCAAATGCTGGCCCCCCGGCCAGCACACATGGGAGCCAACATCGTATTCAATCAGGCCGACGTGGACGGTGGCGCTCCAACGGAGATCGTTCCGGGGAGTTAACTTCGAAGCGTTTTTGAGTTCAACCAACGCCGGTCCCTTCGAGACCGGCGTTCGTGTATGGGGCACAGTCGTTGGCCGCTCGTCGTTGGTCGTTGGCGGTTTCGCTTAATGAACCGCCACCAAATGGCCGACGCGATAAGCCAGCGACAAACGACGTAACGACTAGCGACATTTCATCTATGACTGATTTTCTACAGACCGTGAAAGAGCGCGTCGTAGTCTACGACGGCGCCATGGGGACCAACATTCAGAAACGCAATCCCACCCTGGACGATTACTGGGGCAAGGAAAATTGCAGCGAAGTGCTGGTACTGAGCCGCCCCGATATCATCCGCGACATTCATGCCGACTTTTTCCGCGTGGGCTGCGACATCGTCGAGACTAATACTTTTGGCGGCAGCGGGATCGTGCTCGGCGAATTCGATTTGCGCGACCGCGTTCACGAGATCAACCTGAAAGCTGCACAACTCGCCAAGGAAGTGGCGCAACAATTCTCCACAAAAGACAAGCCCAGGTTCGTCGCGGGCTCCATGGGGCCGACCACGAAACTGCCATCGCTCGGGCACATCGGGTTTGAGGCGATGGTTGCCTCGTATGAAGAGCAGGCGGCCGCACTGATCGAAGGCGGTGTGGACGTTCTGCTCATCGAGACGGCGCAGGATTTGTTGCAAGCGAAGATCGCAACCATCGGCGTGCTCGAAGCTATGCGGAAGTCGGGCAAGCGATTGCCTGTGACGGTGCAAGTCACATTGCAGGAATCCGGCACCATGCTGCTGGGCACGGAAATCGGTGCGGCTTTAACCGCGCTCGAACCGTTCGACGTGGACGCAATCGGGCTGAACTGTGCGACCGGTCCGAAGGAGATGAACGACGCTGTCCGCTACCTGGCGTTGAATTCGACCAAGGAAGTTTCTGTGCTGCCAAATGCCGGTCTGCCCCAGAACGTCGGCGGGCATGCGGTCTACAAACTGTCGCCCGAAGATTTGGCCGAATATCACAAGCACTTCGTGAAAGACTACGGCGTCCGCATTGTCGGCGGCTGCTGCGGCACAACACCCGAGCACCTGAAAGCCGTAGTGGGCGCGGTTTCCGGCGTGGAACCCGCCAGGCGTGACGTCAAGCGTGCAGGCGCGGCTTCCAGCGCATACACGACAGTTCCTCTCGACCTCGAACCCAAACCGCTGATCGTCGCCGAGGAGATGAACACGACCACGCGCGTCGAACATTTTCGCAAACTGGTGCAGGGCAAGAAATACGACGACATTCTCACGCTGGCTAAGAAACTGGTAAACGAGGGTTCGCACATGCTCGATTTGTGCTGCGCCATCGTGGGTGAAGACGAAAAGGGATACATCACGTCCATTCTGGAAAAGATCGCCACGCGCGTCCCAGCCCCGATTCTCGTAGACTCGACCGAAGCCGACGTCGTGGAGGAAGCGCTCAAGCGCATCCCGGGCCGCGCCATCATCAACTCCATCAATCTGGAAGATGGCGAGAAGCGCACGTCCAAAGTTCTTCCGATGGCGAAGCGCTACGGTGCGGCCGTGATCGCCCTGACCATCGACGAAGACGGCATGGCCCTCACCGCCGACAAGAAAGTTGCGATCGCGCACCGCATCTACGATCTGGCCACCAAGAAGTACGGCCTCGACGGCACCGATCTGATCTTCGACGCATTAACTCTGCCAATTTCGACCGGCCAGGAAGAGTACCGCACCGCCGGAATGGAAACGCTGAAGGCAGTGGAGCGCATCAAGAAAGAACTGCCGGAAGTGAAAACTATTCTCGGCGTGAGCAACATTTCCTTTGGCCTGGACGCTTATCCGCGGCGAGTTCTGAATTCTGTCTTCATGCACGAAGCGGTGGACCATGGTCTCGACATGGCCATCGTCAACTACACCAAAATTTATCCGCTGTACAAGATTCCGCAGGAGGAAGTGGAACTCGCGCGCAAGCTCATCCACCGCGATGCCAAGTCCGACGGCGATCCCTTGCAGAAGTACATGGCGCACTTCGCCGGAATGAAAGGCAAGCCCGCGGCGTCGACCACGGCACACGTGGACACGTTGTCGGTGGAGGACAAGCTAAAGTTTGCCATCATCAACGGCGAGAAATCCGTCGGAGACGGCGCCAATAAGAAATCGCTCGAACAGCTGCTGGAACAGGCGCTCGCTGACTATTCCCCGCTGGAGCTGATCAATACTGTCCTGCTCGATGGCATGAAGACGGTAGGCGATCTGTTTGGCGCACGCAAGATGCAGCTGCCCTCCGTGCTCGATTCAGCCGGCGTGATGAAAGCGGCAGTGGCTTATCTTGAGCCCAAGATGGAGAAAAAGGCCGGATCGCAGAAAGGCACGATCGTGCTCGCCACCGTGAAAGGCGACGTCCACGACATCGGCAAAAATCTCGTCGACATCATTCTGTCGAACAATGGATTCAGGGTGATCAACCTTGGCATTAAGCAGCCGGGAGACACGATTATCCGCGCTGCGCAGGAGCATCAAGCGGACGCCATTGGGCTGAGCGGCCTGCTGGTGAAGTCGACCCTCGAGATGAAGTACGTCATCCAGGATCTGGAGCGGCAGAAGCTCGCATTCCCCGTAATTTGCGGCGGCGCCGCTCTCACTCGCAAATATGTTGAAGATGACTTGCGCCGCGAATATGCGAACGCTGTCTTCTACGCCGACGACGCCTTCGCAGGGCTGCACATCATGGAAGACCTGGCCACCGATAATGGCGCGAAACAAACGCGGCTGACAGAGGGACGGACTGTAAAGGAATATGCGAAAGCGTCGGCGGTCGATGAAGAAACTGGTCCGGTGTTCGCGGAGCGCAGCCCGGTAGTAACCGACGCTCCGAACATTCCGACGCCGCCATTCTGGGGCGTGCGCGTGCGCAAGGATTATGATTTGCGGGAAGTGTTTCGGTATATCAACGAGACTGCGCTCTTCAAGAACCAGTGGCAACTAAAGACGGCTTCGCAGTCCGACTACGTGCGCCTGGTGGACGAAAAATTCCGCCCGATACTGCACACGCTGGAAGACGAAGTTGCCGCCTCCGGTTTGTTTGAACCGAAAGTTGTCTACGGCTACTTCCCCGCTCAATCCGACGGAAATGACGTGGTGGTCTACGACCCGTGTGGCGCGGGCACCCCTGGCCGCGAGCCCAGCGTAAGCGCAGCCGGCGAGCCCGGCACTACCAGCCGCGAACTGCTCCGCTTCACCTTCCCACGCCAGCGCGAAGGCCGGCGTTTGGCAGTCTCTGATTTCTTTGCGCCCAAAGCTTCGGGGAAAATGGATGTAATCGGTCTCTCGCTGGTTACGATCGGCTCCAAGGCAAGCGTAGAAACCCAGCGCTTATTCGAAGGCGGAGAGTACACGAAATATCTCTACCTGCACGGCCTGAGCGTGGAAACGGCGGAGGCGCTTGCCGAATTGCATCACAAGAAGATACGCGAGGAACTGGGAATCGCCGGAGAAGACGCCGCCGAAGTTCGCGATCTGTTCCATCAGAAGTATCGCGGCTCGCGGTATTCCTTCGGCTATCCCGCTTGCCCGAATCTCGAAGATCAAACCAAGCTGTTCACTCTGCTCAAACCAGAAGAAAATGTCGGCGTGCGCTTGACTTCCGGATTCTTGCTGGAGCCGGAGCAGAGCACCTCGGCGATTGTGGTTCATCATCCCGCGGCGAAATACTTTGTGGTGTGATTTCGGAGCCGTGTTCTTTTACAGATTGCTGACAATTCGATGACAAAGCCACTTCGAACTTACGGCAGATTCTAGTCAGATCCAGACCGTGGAGTTTCAATTCCAGCTCCTCGCAACTTCGGATAGCAGACTTCACGCCTCCGTCACCGGTAAGGCATGGGGGAAAACGGGCGCTTGCACCGCAGGGGGTGTGAGCCTCGTTTTTGTTGGGGCTATCCCTCGCTCGCGAGGAAGCCTGGCCCTGACCGTCCGCCGCCACCGTTACTGTTACAATTTCGAGGAACTGACAGCACGGCAGATTCCTTCCCGTTTTCTTTCTCTTCGCTCAAGCGTCGAAACAGAAGCGAGCGGGGATCTTTCAAGTCGGAGTTCGAAGCCAGCGCCATGAAATGTCCTTTTTGCGGATTTGCCAATGATAAAGTCGTCGACTCGCGCGAGAGCAAAGAAGCGGAGTCCATCCGCCGCAGGCGCGAGTGTCTGAAGTGCGGCAAGCGCTTTACCACCTACGAGCGCATCGACGAAATTCCCTACATGGTCGTAAAAAAAGACGGCCGCCGGGAAAAATTTGACCGCCAGAAAGTGCTCAACGGATTACTACGAGCATGCGAGAAGCGTCCCGTACCCATTAGTAAGCTTGAGCAGATCGTCAACGAATCCGAGTCCTTCGTGATGGAGTCGCCCGAGCGCGAGCGCAAAACCAGCGAACTGGGCGAGTTGATCATGAACCGCCTGCGCCGCTACGACAAAGTCGCCTACGTCCGCTTTGCTTCGGTGTATTTAGACTTCAAAGACGTTAAAGAGTTTATGAACGAGTTGAAGGACCTGGTGAAGGTCAAGACTCCCTAGGTTCGATCACAGGCATAAACGAGCGGTAGATACGAAGGAAAATGCATCCATGACTCACAAAGTGACGCTCATCCCCGGCGACGGCATCGGCCCCGAAGTCACAAAAGCTACGGTGCGAATCCTGGAAGCGACCGGGGTAAAGTTTGAATGGGAAACTTTCGCGGTTGGCGCGGAAGCTTATGAGAAGTTGGGCGAGTACATTCCCAAGGAGTTGACGGAATCGATCGAACGAACCCGTGTCGCCCTCAAGGGCCCCGTGACCACGCCGGTTGGCGGCGGTTTTGCCAGCATAAACGTAGCGCTGCGCAAACAGTTTGATTTATACGCGAATTTCCGGCCCATCCGCAACCTGCCTCACATTCCCACTCGCTATCCCGACGTGGACCTGATCATCGTCCGCGAGAATACAGAGAGCCTTTACTCCGGCTTGGAACATGAAGTCGTACCCGGCGTGGTCGAAAGCCTGAAGATCATTACGGAAAAAGCGTCTACGCGAATTGCCAAGTTCGCATTCGCCTACGCCCGCAACAATCAGCGGAAGAAAATTCACGCCATTCACAAGGCCAACATCATGAAGTTGTCCGACGGCCTTTTTCTGCGCTGTTGCCGATCCGTAGCAAAAGATTATCCTGAGATCACTTACGGCGAACACATTGTCGACAACACCTGCATGCAATTGGTGCTGAATCCTTATCAGTACGACATGCTCGTCATGGAAAATCTTTACGGAGACATTCTTTCGGATTTATGCGCCGCCTTCGTCGGCGGGCTAGGTTTTGTGCCCAGCGCAAACCTCGGCGATCACTGCGCCATCTTTGAAGCGGTTCACGGTTCGGCTCCCGATATTGCGGGGAAGAATCTCGCGAATCCCACGGCCCTCCTGCGCTCCGCCCTGCTGATGGTGCGCCATCTCGGCGAGCATAAAGCTTCCACCCAGATTCGCAATGCGCTGGAGCGGGTGTATCGGCATCCCGAAAAACTGACGCGCGACATCGGCGGCAAGGCCGGAACTTCCGAGTTTGCCGACGCGGTCATCGAAGAAATGTCGAAGGAAGATCCCACCGCCTGAGGTTCTCACCTCGCGCCTCGAAAACAAATGCGATTCCGCCATTGACTCGCACGCTCCATTCGGAGTACATTGCCTGCGTTCTGGGGATTCTGGGGAAAATGACGCGCACAGCACGGCGTGTGGGGATAGTTCTCTTTCAGCTCGGTGGACCCGACACGCTGGAAGCGATCGAACCGTTTCTTTACAACCTCTTCTGCGACCCCGACATTATCGACTTCCCTTTCGCGCGCATCGGGCGCAAGCCCCTCGCAAAACTTATCTCGGCGACGCGGGCCCGCAAGGTTCAGCATCACTACGCGACCATCGGCGGAGGCTCTCCCATTCGCCGCCATACGGAGCGGCAGGCGCGTGCGCTGGAGACGGTTTTGCGCAACCAGGGCCTTGACGCTAGATGTTTCGTGGCCATGCGCTACTGGCATCCGTTCACCCACGAAGCGATTCGGCAACTGCAGGCATCCCAATGTGGGGAAGTTGTGCTCTTACCTCTATATCCGCAACATTCGTCCACCACAACGGGATCGAGTCTCAATGAATGGCGGCGACTGTTCATCCCCGATGTGCCGGTGCATTGCGTGGAAACTTTCTATCGTAATACGATGTATCTGGATGCCGTCATCGAAAAGGTAAATGAGGCCCTCTCGCGCTTTTCCAAACCGGAGAAGCCGGAAATAGTTTTCAGCGCCCACAGCATACCCATGTCGGTCATTGAAAAGGGCGATCCCTATCAGCGGCAGATCGAAGAAACCGTGCGCCTACTCGTGGAGCGCGGCGGATGGCGGAACCCGCACCGCCTCTGCTACCAGAGCAAAGTGGGCGCTAGTCGCTGGCTGCAGCCTTCCCTGCACCAAGCCCTCCGCCAGATGTCGGCCGAGCGGGTGCGCGAGATCTGCGTAGTGCCCGTGGCCTTCGTTTCCGATCATGTCGAAACGTTGGGAGAAATTGATCACGAGGCGCGAGACGAAGCGGCTAGCTTGGGCTTTACCCAATTTGAAATGACTGCCGGGCTCAATGATTCTCCGAAATTCATACAAGCCCTCAGCCAGATCGTTCAGCAGGCTTTGGGGGACGCAGTTCATTCGGTAATTTCGATCGACAGTGTGGGAAGGACGTTGGCGGCGCCGCAGTATGCGACGGCCGCTGGTTTGGATTAGGGCACAGTAACCAGCAACAGGAGGAAGCGCATGGCGGAGTTGGAGACCGGGAAGGTCAATCCGAATCCCGAGGCAGCGAAACCCGCGGCGACGAAACCCGCAGCCACGGGCACGGATGCCACGAAGTATGTGGGCACTCCGGCGGTGGGCACTTCTAGAGCGGCTGCAGCTGCAGGTGTGGCCGGCACCGCTCCTTCGACCGAGATCGACCGCCACCGTCGCCGCTTCGTGTGGACGATGGTGACCGGATTCCTGATGGCGTGGTTCCTCGCGTTCTTCCGTTTCTTCCTGCCGCGCACTCTCTTCGAACCTAATTCCGTCTTCAAGATTGGCTATCCTTCGGAATTCGCCCTTGGCGTCGACACCAAGTTTCAGCAGAAATATCGAATCTGGGTCGATCGCACGCCAGATCGTTTATTCGTGATCTACGCTCGTTGCACGCACCTGGGATGCACTCCCGACTGGAAGCCAAGCGAAAACAAGTTCAAGTGCCCCTGCCACGGCAGCGGCTACGACAGCGAAGGAATAAATTTCGAAGGCCCCGCCCCGCGTCCCATGGACCGCGCGAAAGTCGACATCGCGCCGGACGGGCAAATTCTGGTGGATACATCAAAGCTGTATTCATGGCCGAAGGGACAACCTTCGCACTTCAATGATCCAGGAGCATTTTTAACCGGAGTATAAAGTGTGGCGCGGGCACTCTTGCCCGCGAAAGCCGATACAGCTTCACGATAATCGGCGAATCGAATTAGCGGAACTCATATGGCTGACGAAAAAAATCCAAATGGCAGCAACGGTGGCGGCACCAACGCCACCAACGGAAAAACCGGCAAGGTCGGCGTGTTAGAGAAAGTCACGACGGGCGTAAAAGAAGACATTCAGGCCCTTAAGACCGACATTCCCACCAAGGCCAAAGAACAGATCGAAGGTCTGAAAGATCCCACCAAGACTCAGGTCTATACCTCGATCTTTCGTCACAAGCACGATGACACGCCTCGCAACCGCGCGCTGGGCGTGCTATCCAACGTGTTCCTGCATCTGCATCCCGCGAAGATTAATCGCGACGCCGTTCGTTACAGCTACACCTGGGGCATGGGCGGTATCACGTTTTATCTGTTCATCATCCTGACCTACACCGGCGTTCTGCTGATGTTTTACTACCATCCGACCAAGGTGCAGGCTTTTCGCGATGTGCTCTATCTCGAACACGACGTTCCCTTCGGAAAAATCCTGCGCAACATGCATCGCTGGGCCGCTCACCTCATGGTGATCGCCGTCTGGCTGCACATGTTTCGCGTATTCCTGACCGGATCGTACAAAAAACCGCGCGAATTCAATTGGAACATCGGCGTGCTGCTGCTGGTTTTCACTCTACTGCTTTCGTTCACGGGATATTTGTTGCCCGACGATCAACTCGGTTTCTGGGCGGTCACAGTAGGAACGAACATGGCGCGAGCCACGCCGTTGCTGGGCCATGAAGGCCCGTTCGGATCGATGCTGGGAATGACGCCGTACAACGACGTCCGCTTCGGGTTGCTCGGTGGATCGATCGTCGACGCCAATGCCCTGCTGCGTTCTTACATCTGGCATTGCATCGGCATTCCGATCGTGGCGTCGGTGCTGATGATTGTGCACTTCTGGCGCGTTCGAAAAGATGGTGGCATTTCAGGTCCCGCTCCGGTAATGCTGGAAGCCGAAGCGGACAAGCCTCGCCGCGGTCCGAAAGCGGCCGGAGAGTAGAGACAGAGTAGAAAAAGAATTGGAAGAAAAGTAGGCAGATTTATGCGGGGACAGCCGCCCTCGGCTGTTCAGTCGAGCGAAGCTCGACAGGTCTTTTCGACGATGGCGTAAACCAGGCGGGCTTTGCCCGGCCCGACAGCCGAGGGCGGCTGTCGCCACACAGTTGTTGGAGACTTTATGGACTGGCGACAACTCTGGGAGATTTGCTCGGCACCCGACAACGTGCCGATCGTTGGCCTCATACCGCTGCTGGGCTTCTACATTTATCTGGCCGTGAAACAGGCGCGCGCTAATGATCAATTAATCGAGCAACTTGAGGCCGATCCCGCGATGGCCAAAACTCACCATCGCAAGACCTGGCCCTTCAAGGCTGGCTGGCAGAAAGAAGTTCATGTCTGGCCCTTTCTGCTGCGCATTGAATTCCTCGCCGCCATTATTATCACGATCATTCTCATGGTCTGGTCGATTACTCTCAACGCTCCCCTCGAGGAACCCGCCAATCCGAACCTGACGATGAATCCTGCCAAAGCCCCTTGGTACTTCCTTGGGCTTCAGGAAATGCTGGTTTACTTCGATCCGTGGATTGCGGGCGTGGTCATGCCGACGCTCATCATCATCGGCCTGATGGTTATTCCTTACATCGACACCAATCCGCTCGGCAGTGGCTACTACACCTGGAAGCAGCGCAAGTTCTCCATTTCAACATTTCTTTTCGGCTTCATCATCCTGTGGGTCGCAATGATCATCATCGGGACGTTTATCCGCGGCCCCGGTTGGCAATGGTTCTGGCCCGGGCAAACCTGGGATCACAACCGGCTGATTTATGAGGTGAACCGCGACTTGCCGGATCTGTTCGGCCTGACGTCGAACATGGCGAAAGCGGTGTTTGGCGCGATTGTGGTCGGAGGATTTTATCTGGTCGGGGGCGGCGCCGTGTACTCGCTGTTCCGTCGGAAAATGCCGAAAGATTTTCAGCGCATGAGCCTGCTGCAGTTTTCACTGATGGCGTTTCTGTGGCTGACGATGATTGCGTTGCCTTTGAAGATGGCTCTGCGTCTCTTGTGGCACATCAAGTACGTATGGATTACGCCCTGGTTCAACATATGAGAACCGTCGCTGGCCGTCGGTCGTTAGTCGTTCGTGAGAACGTCGACCGCTCCACTGAACGGCTGACGACCAAAGACTATCGACCAACCACCGACGTCGGAGGAACTGGTGCCTGAAAAACCTATCCCCGAGCAGGATCCGATCACCGGCAAATCGTACGCCATTCATTATGTGATCGCGACGATCATTCTAATTGGCACGTTGTTCTGGGCTTTGTACGACGAGGCTTGGGGACAGCGCCCGTGGAAGGCCTTCCAGGATCAGTGGAAGACCCGATACAGCGCTTTCCTGGACAAGGCAAAGTCCACGTCCGCCAAGTCAGAGCAGTCGGTCGAGCAAGATCCGCAATACGTCGCCCTGAAGCAGGACTACCAGAAGGCTTATCAGGATTCCAAAGCGCAAGCCGACGAGGCTCGCCGCAAACTGGACGATGCCAGCGCGCGTCTGCTCGCAGTCCAGAGTGTCTTCACCGACCGCCGCGCCTACGTCAACGCATTAACTTACGAACTGGAGACCAGCACCAGCGCCTCCGAGAAAGCCAGCAAGCAAAAAGACATCGACAAATACAAAGCCGAGCAGGCCACGGTTGAGTTTCCGGACGGAACTAAAAAGAGGTTCAACTTCCAGCAACTCGAGGAGACCTACAACGATATCCGCGACGAGCGCACCAAGCTGAGCCTCGAACTCGGCGACGTGCTTAAGCCTGCGACCGCAGCCCACGCCAAGATGGACGAGTACATCTCCGACCACATGGTCGACCTGACGCCGCAGCAAATTCAGGGTCTGAAGAAGCGGGCGACGGAGTGGGATCCGGCGATCGTGCAGATCAATGTTGCCGAGGCGAACATCGTCGACCGCTGCGAATCCTGCCACATGAATATCCGCGAGCCCCTGAAGGTTACCACTGCGGCCATGACCGAAAAAGGCGCGAGGCAACCGGACGAATATGCCAAAGCATTTGCCAGCCACGCTCAGCCGGAACTGCTGCAGATTCACGATCCCGAAAAATTTGGATGTTCGCCCTGTCACCAGGGAAATGGCCGCGCCACCACCAGCATCGAAAAGGCGCACGGCGATTACGAACACTGGCTCTGGCCGCTATATCCCAAAGAGAATTCGGAGGCGGGCTGCCAGAGTTGCCACGCTGCCGACATGGTCCTGGCCAGCGGCGATGCGCAGTTTGCAACCATTAACGCCGGAAAGGATTTGTTCCGTCGGCGCGGCTGCAACGGCTGCCATCGCTATGAGGGCTACGATAAAGAACCCGAAGATATGAACTCTGTCGGCCAGCAGATCAAGCAGATTGAAACCCAGAAGAAGGAGAACGTAAAAAAATCCGCGGACTTGATGAAGCAGGCGGACGCCGCCCAGACCAACGACGAAGCCAACAAACTGAACACTCATGCCGTGGATTTAAAAGTCGCCAACAGCAAGCTCGACGCCCGGCTCCAACAACTCGACTTCCAATCGCACAGCCTGATGCAGGACATGAAAAAGATTGGACCCAACCTGAAAGATGTGCGCCTTAAGCTGAACAAGAATTGGATCCCTGTCTGGTTGAAAAAACCTACCGACTTCCGGCCGACTACCAAAATGCCGAACTTCCGGCTCACCGACCACCAGATCCAAGCCGTCTCCGCATATATCTGGCAGTCTGGTTTCACCGACCCGCTCCCCAAACAGAAGCCCGGAAACGCCGCGCATGGCAAAGAACTCTTTGAGGAGCGCGGATGCCTCGCCTGCCATTCTATTGGCGAAGGCGACCAGATGATGGGCGGAATCTTCGCCGCAAATCTCACGCGGGTCGGTGAAAAGGCAAATTATGATTACCTCGTGCGCTGGATTCACAACGCCCGCCAGCGTACTCGTCCGTATTGTCCGTATGAGAAAAAAGATATCGGTCCCGAAGACTATGCCAAAAAGGGTTTGCCCTACGTCTTCGACCTGGATCACAGCAAGTGCCCCAACGACGGACACGAACTGCAAGTACAGAATATGACGGTGATGCCCAGCCTGCGCCTCAGCCCGGAAGACGCCCAAGACATTGCCTCCTACCTGATCACGCAGAAAAAGCAGGAGCCCTCGTCTTATCCTGACGCGGCCTTCATGGATGATCCGTCGTTGAAAGAAGAAGGCAAGAAGTGGGTTCGCTTCTACGGCTGCGGCGGGTGCCACGAAATTTCAGGCATGGAAGACGAAGGCCGCATCGGCACCGAACTCACCTATGAAGGCAGCAAGCCCATCGAGCGCCTTGATTTCGCGCTCTTCACCGAAGCCTCGCAACGCGGCGGCAAAGATGCGGAGCCGATCAAAGATAAAGAAGACCTCGCACGCCTCCCGGACGGTCCGGCAAAAGAGCCTTGGTACGACCACAAGGGATTTTTCGAGCACAAACTTGCCGAGCCGAATGTGTACGACCAGGGCAAAGTAAAGACCGAAACGGAAGCGCTCCGCATGCCCAACGTGCACCTTTCCAAGGACGAGGTGCTCGACCTCACCACGTTTCTGATGGGCAGCCAGGAGACTTCCCTCCCCCAGAGTTATCAGTACAAGCCCGGCGACGCCCGCCACGACATTCAGGAAGGTTGGTGGGTCGTCAAGAAGTACAACTGCATGGGATGCCACCAGTTCATTCCAGGCCAGCAAACAATTTTGATGGGCGTGAAACAGTATCAGGACGCGCAGGAGCAATTGCCGCCAAAACTGTTGACCGAAGGCGCGCGTGTCGATCCTGAGTGGCTGCGGAAATTCCTCTCGAATCCCGCGTTGAGCGCCACCGACACAAACCGTAACGGCGTGCGGCCCTATTTAAAAGTTCGCATGCCCACGTTTTCGTTCTCCGACAACGAACTGAGGAAGCTCGTGCGATTCTTCGAGGCCCTGTCGCAGCAGCCGCTTCCCTACATTCCGGAGCAGGTGCCGACGCTTACTTCAAAAGAATCCGACATGGCGCGGAGCCTGTTCTCGAGCACGGCGGCGCCTTGCTTAAAGTGTCACGCTACGGGTGATCCGGCGCACGACAAGATCGCAACCGCGCCCAACTTCCTGCTGGCCAAAGAGCGCCTGAAGCCGGACTGGGTGGAACGCTGGATTACCGATCCGCAGGCCATTAGTCCGGGCACCGCGATGCCATCGGGCTTGTTTAAGCAGCTAAACAACCAGTGGGTCTTCGCCGGGCCAACGCCGCCCACATTCAACGGCTTCGAGGGCGATCATCGCAAACTGCTGACCGATTACATCTTCCAACTTACTCCGGAAGAACAAAAACGGGTTGCATCTTCGATGCCGCGGGCAAAAGCGGCCGTACAGCGTTCGACGAACCGCAAGCAAGCAGCAGTTGAATCGCTTCATACGGCGAGCGGAGGTTCGCGGTAGAATATGCGGCTCGGCTAGAGGCATTGAAAGGGCGCGCCTCCAGTCGTGCCGCCAGAGTGAAAAAATGACGCGGGGCTTTAGCCCCGAGAATTTACGGCGCGGGCCCGCTCGCCCGCGCAACAGCCGGCGAACGCCGGCGCTACATTCCCACAGAAAGGGCGACATAATGAATAAGAAACCAGGTTGGGCCATGGCGGTCAGCACGCTCGCACTCTGCGCACTGTTGACGCTTGCGGCGTGCAGCAAGAAAGAAAACACCGAGCAATCAAATAACGCTCCCACCGAGTCGGCCTCTCCGGCAGCCGCTCCCATCGATCCCGCGACTGTAGCCACCATCAAGGGAACCGTAAAATTTGATGGAACCGCTCCGAAAGCGTCCAAGATCGACATGAGTCAGGACCCCGGCTGCAAGGGCACAAATGAAGCTGAGAATGTCGTCGTCAGTGGCGGCGATCTCGCCAACGTTTTCGTCTATGTCAAAGACGGACTCGGGAACCGCACCTTCGACGTTCCCCAGGCTCCAGTAACGCTCGAACAAAAAGGCTGCCAATATCACCCGCACGTTCTTGGCGTGATGGCTGGCCAGACTGTCGACATCAAGAACTCCGATCCCACCACGCACAACATTCATCCCACTCCGAAAGATAACCGCGAGTGGAACGAATCGCAGCCGCCGTCCTCCGCCGACATCCAGAAAACATTCGCGCGCGAAGAAATCATGCTGCCCGTGAAGTGCAACCAGCATCCCTGGATGAAGATGTACGTCAATGTCGTCAAGAGCCCGTTCTTCGCGGTCAGCGACAAAGACGGTAAGTATGAGATCAAAGGCCTGCCCCCGGGCGACTACACGATTGCGTTCGTGCAAGAAAAACTCGGAGAGCAGGACCAGAAAGTAACGGTCGCACCGAAAGATACGAAGACGGTCGATCAAAGCTTCAAGGCGGGGGGCGAGTAGCGCCTCGGGTGGTAAAATACCGGGTTGCGTAGCGTCGCCGTCTCGGCGGCTGTCCCGCGGATATCTCGTCCGCAGCTTGGAACGACGGGCGACAAGATGCCGGCGCTACAAAACCGCTCTCCGCGATCTCACTGACCCAAGGGGCATTTTCTGAAAGCCATCGCAACAACTTTTCATCGCGGGCATCATCGGCTCGCGGTTATTCTCGCCTGCTGGACTTTTCTTCTGATCGTTGCGGGCGCCCTGGTCACGAGCAACGACGCTGGCCTCTCCGTTCCCGACTGGCCGACCTCTTTCGGCTCCTGGTACAAAATCCCGAGACTGGTCGGCGGGGTGAAATTCGAGCACACCCACCGCATGATCGCCCAAGGCGCCGGATTGCTCACCATCATCCTCGTCATATGGACGTGGCGTGTTGAAAACCGGCGCTGGTTGCGCTATCTGGCCCTTGCTGCGCTGGGAACGGTCATTGCTCAGGGGATTCTCGGTGGCATCACGGTTCTGTTCTATCTGCCTCCCGCAGTGTCCTCGGCGCATGCCGCGCTGGCGCAAACATTTTTCAGCATCGCCGTGGCCATCGCCCTCTTTACAGGCAAGCGCTGGATCGAAGAGCAGCCTCCCGTTGAATTCGACCAGCGGCGACCCAGCCTGTTCACCTTGACTCTTCTTTCCATCTTCGTACTGTACGTACAATTAATTCTCGGCGCGATGTTCCGCCATCATGGCCTGAGCTGGTGGCCCCACGTCGTCCACGCGGTCGTGGTTTCGTTTGTGCTGGCATGGACGGCAGTCCGGGCCCTCACCGTCTATCCGCAAATTGAAGAGATTCGACGCCCCGCCATCGTGATGCTCTCGCTTGTGATTGCCCAGCTGTGCCTTGGTTTCACGGCGTTTCTAACGCGCGTGGCCTGGGGACGAGACGCGGTGCAACCTGAACTTCCCATGGTAGTGGCCACCGTGGCTCACGTGGCGCTGGGAGCCTTGCTGCTGGCCACTACTGTGATTCTCGCGATCCAAGTCTGGCGTCACGTTCCAGTCGCCTTCGAAGAACGCTTGCCTCAACCTCAAAGCGATGCTTCCGTCGCGTGATGTATGTAGGGACAGCCGCCCTCGGCTGTCCATCGAGCGCAGCTCGAGGGTTTTGTTTTCAGATTTGTTTTCAGAGTTCGGGCGCGCTGCACCGGACCGTCGTCCTAACATTCGCCAAGATGTCGTAAACTGTTAGCAGTCCCTGGGGAACTCTTTTGGCCTCGAAAGTCTCCGCACTCGCCGACGCCGGTCCTGAAGTTGACCGCACTTCCGCGCCGGTAATTTCCATAGAAAATCTCGTCCATCGTTACGAGAACCGCACGGCGCTCAATGGAGTCTCTTTCGATGTTCGTCCGGCAGAATTGTTCGGCCTTCTCGGTCCGAACGGCAGCGGCAAGACCACGCTCTTCCGAATTCTCTCGACGCTCATGATTCCGACCTCCGGCCGCGCCCTGGTCATGGGTTGTGACGCCGCCGAGGATCCCGCGAGCCTCCGCCGCCAAATAGGCGTGGTGTTTCAGGCCCAGAGCGTCGACCCCAAGCTCACCGCCTACGAAAATCTATGGCATCAGGGCCATCTCTATGGCCTGCGCGGCTCCGCGCTGAAAACCCGCGTAGGAGAAATTCTCGCCCGCGTCGGATTGGCCGATCGCGCCAAGGAACGAGTTGAATCCTTCTCCGGCGGCATGCAGCGCCGCATCGAGCTGGGAAAAGGTTTGTTGCATCATCCCGCAGTCCTATTGCTCGACGAACCCACCACCGGTCTTGACCCCGGCGCCCGCCGCGACTTGTGGCAGTATCTTCGAATCTTGCGCGACGAAGAGCACGTATCCGTTCTGGTCACCACGCACCTGATGGAAGAAGCCGAACGCTGCGACCGCCTGGCCATCCTGAACGAAGGCAATCTGGTCGCGCTGGGCACGCCCGCGGAACTGAAGAGCGAGATTGGCGGCGACGTTATTCTGCTCGACGCGGCTCACGACGCGGCCTCCCTCGCCGAACACATTCGCGCCCGTTTTCGCGTCGAAGCGACCGTGATGGGCAACCAGGTCCGTATCGAGCGCGAGGGCGGACACCGCTTCGTTCCGGATGTAGTCGAGGCTTTCCCTGGCGAGATTCAAGCGATCTCCGTCAGCAAACCGGCGCTTGAGGACGTTTTCATTCACCGCACCGGCCACAAGTTCTGGAGTGAGGAACGCGAATCAAATCCCGAATCGGTTTCTGATCTCAAGAAAGAGAAAAAGAGGAGGTAGCTTGCGCCCCATGATTCTGGTGCTTTCTCTCGTGCTCGGTGTACTGCCCTTGGTGGGCGTTGTCTGGATTTTCGTGAGTGGAATGATCGTTCTCTGGCCGTTTTCGGCAACGGTCGACGGGCTGTTTATGACGCTCATCCTGCTAACGCTCTCAGCCTGCTTCCTGCTGAATGCGTTCTGGGAGATGCGCGACCGGAGAATGATCGGCAAGAAGAAAGCCGAACCGGTCAAGACTCCGGCGGCGAAAGCCAACAGTTAATGAGGGAGCGTTAGGCAATGGTAACTCACGCAGCAACTTTGGCGAGGCCCATAGGCCGCCCCGCATCGGCGGGCGTGATGCTACCCGCATTCACGCTCTGGTGGCGCGAGATTGTGCGCTTCTACCGGCAACCCACGCGCGTCGTCGGCGTGCTCGCTTCTCCGCTGGTGTTCTGGCTGGTCATTGGTTCGGGATTCGGAACTTCGTTTCGCTCCGGCGGCGGTCCCGGCCAGCAGCATTACCTGGATTATTTTTATCCTGGCGCGCTGATCATGATCGTGCTCTTCACTTCCATCTTCACGATGATGTCGGTGATCGAAGACCGTAAAGAAGGCTTCCTGCTTTCGGTGCTGGTCGCGCCCGTGCCCCGCACTGCGATTGTGCTCGGCAAGGTACTTGGTGGCACCACGCTGTCGGCAATCCAAGGGATGATTTTCCTGATCTTCGCGCCGTTCGCCGGCGTTCATCTGCAATTACTCTCTGTTTTGCTGGTTGCCGTGGTGGTATTTCTGGTTTCGTTTTCCCTGACGGCGCTCGGCTTTGCGATCGCGTGGCCCATGGATTCTTCGCAAGCTTTCCACGGCATCGTGAATCTATTTCTGATTCCGCTGTGGCTGCTGTCCGGCGCGCTGTTCCCGCTCGCCGGCGCGTCTGGATGGATTCGCATCATCATGCGGCTCAACCCACTGACGTACGGAGTCGAAGCGCTGCGCGGTCTTTTGTATCCCGGCGCCGAGACAAGTTTTCCGCTGCCAACTGCAATAGGAACGCTAGCCCTGTTTTCGCTGGTAATGTTCGGCCTGGCCGTGCTGATGGTAAACCGTCGTACTACAAAACCGGCCGCGTGAGTGATTCACAAGATCCGACCGGAACCCGGCTAAACAGGATCTGGCGTGGGCAGTGCAGCCGGACCGGTTCCCGCGTCTTGTCCCACGCGAGAGGAGGGCGGCGGATTGCGTTTTGTTTCATCCCACCTCTTTCTTGTCTTAAGAGTTGCTTTGAAAGGGCGCGGCTTTATAGCCGCGCCGTGACGGCACTAAATGAGCCTGGGCTTTAGCCCCTGAGGGAACCCGCTCCACTTCATGTCTCTCTTGAAACTCAAGATCGACGTCTCGGGAACCGTCGGCGATGCCGCTTGGCGTGAAATTCGCCAGTTCGATCAAATCCAGAGCGCGGACTTCGGCCCGCAGTTCGGAAGCGGAGGACGCTGCAACCATCCGCCCGACGCTCCGCACGCCAAAGGCGAATGGATCGGAGCCGAAATCCGCCTGCAGACGCCGCTTCTGGCCCAGTACGCCATGTCCCATTACCTCGAACAAGAGCGCGTCCTCGACGCCGATGTGGAGTAAACTGCTTTGTCATCCTGAGCGAAGCGAAGGATCCCTGCATTCTTCCTGCGCCGACCAGAGCAACAAAATCGCGAAGCTTGCATGAATCAAGAACTAGAACTCGTTCCCACTAAGCCCAAGCGCAGCATGTCGCGCACCCAGAAAATTCTTTTTTTCACCACCGGCTGGCTGATCGTCCTCATGCCATTTCTGTTCTGGTGGAGTACTTGGTTCGGCCGCCATCTTACGGACCAGCAACTCACCGAATACCTCCACGACGACAAAAAGCCGCGACACATCCAGCACGCACTCGTGCAGATGGGCGAGCGCATGGCCGCGCCTGACAAAAGCCAAACGAATGCTAGTCGCGACGCGGTCAAGCGCTGGTATCCCGACCTGCTCCGCCTGGCCAACTATCCAGTCGAGGAAGTCCGCAACACCGACGCATGGGTCATGGGACAGGATCCCTCCAGCGCGAGTTTTCACGAAGCGCTTCTGAAGATGCTCACGGATTCTTCGCCCATGGTGCGCGGCAACGCAGCCCTATCGCTGGTACGCTTCGGCGACGCCACCGGGCGTCCGCAAATCGTTGCGTTGCTGCAGCCAGCCACGATCAACGCCCCCACCAGCGGTCACGTTGTTGATGCCGACCGCCCCGGCACAGCCGTCCATCAGGGCGGACTGTTGGCCAAACTGGCGGCGGCAGGCTCGCCCACATCGATCGAGATTCGTTCTCCGATCCCTGGTCGCATCCGCTCCGTTGCGCAGCCCGGGGCAAACGTCCCCGCAGGCGGAGAAGTCGCCGTAGTCGATCCGGCGACCGATCAAGTGTGGGAAGCGTTGCGCGCGCTCTATCTAATTGGGCATATTGACGATGTGCTGGCAATTCGCCCCTACGAACGCGATCTGCCGGACATTCCCGATCACGTCCGCCAGCAGGCTGTCGAGACGGAGAAGGCGATCCGCACGCGGGCTAGCGCGAACTAGGGTTTAAGAGATTTCAGATTTCAGATTTCAGATTTATGGGGCCGCGAGCGGTACCGGGTTTTCAATCTGCAATCTGAAATCTACAATCTGAAATCTGCGTCCTCATGTCGCAAAAACTCGGCTACATCGCTCTCGTAGTTCGCGAGTATGACGAGGCCATTGCCTTCTACACGACCAAACTAAGATTTCAGTTGATTGAGGATACAGATCTTGGAAACGGCAAGCGCTGGGTCAGGGTCAGGCCGCCAGGATCAACCGGAACCGACTTGCTGCTGGCTCGCGCTGTGAATCCCGAGCAGGCCAGCCGCATTGGAAACCAGACCGGAAGCCGCGTCTTTCTATTTCTGCACACCGACGACTTCTGGCGCGACTATCGCGAGTTTATGGCCCGCGGCGTGAAATTTTGCCGCCAGCCTAGCGAGGAATCGTACGGAACCGCCGCCGTGTTTGAAGATCTCTACGGCAACAAATGGGATTTGCTCCAACTGAAAGCTGATAGCTGACAGCGTTCTTCCTAAATCGCCATCGGCCCGACTTCTTTTTCCACCTCAGCCGTATCCACCATCACGATCGCGTCCCACGGGCAGCCGTCAAGGAAGCAGCCGTCCGGCCCTTTGCTCAAGCACTTCTTGCAGCCAATACAAAGAATCGGATCAATCTGGATGCGGCCAAACGGAGGATTATCTTCGTCGGGCACCCAGAACATGCAGTCTTCGACCGGACAATACTCCACGCAGGCGGGCGATCCAGCGCATCCGGTGCAGCATTCGGTGATGACCGCCAATTCCTTCGGCTTCTTTTTTCGCGGGGTGGCGAGGCCTTTCGACTTCGGTTCAAACTTGAGCTCGTCGGGAACCATCCCAACCGCTCTATTGGCGCCGGGTACAGGAGGCATGGCGGGCATTATACCCCGAATGCTGCCCAGCCCAAAACGATACTCAGTTCGACTTTGTGCTCTCCCAACAAATCTCCACCGGCTTCATTCTGTTATAGTGAACGCCTGCAAAGGAGCACCGATATGGCAGGCAAAAGTCTGAACCGCGTTCAGCTGATCGGAAATTTGGGGAAGGACCCCGAAGTAAAATACACTCCCCAGGGCACGCCCGTGGCCAAGTTGACCATCGCCACCAACGAACGTTTCAAGGACAAAGCCGGAGAATGGCAGGACCGCACCGAGTGGCACAACGTCGTGCTCTGGCAGCGCCTAGCCGAAATTGCGGGTGAATATCTCAAGAAGGGCGGCAAGGTCTACATCGAGGGACGCCTGCAAACGCGCTCCTGGGACGACAAGACTTCCGGCCAGAAAAAGTACATGACCGAGATCGTGGCCAGCGACCTGATCCTGCTTGGTGGACGCGGCGAAGGCGGCGGCGGTGATTTCGCTGGGAGTTCGCGCGGTTCTTCATCATCTTCCGCTTCGAGCGGCGGCAACAACTTCGACCAGCGCACCCCCGAACCCGAGCCGGCAGGCGCGGGGCCGATCACCGACGAAGATATCCCATTCTAGCGACGCTCGAGAGTGGGAATGTGAGGGGATTTAGAGATTTATGTGGGGACAGCCGCCCTCGGCTGTCCTTCGAGCGCAGCTCGCGTTTTGGCCGCCGACAGTCTAATAACGCGAGCCTTTCACGTTGCAGTCCATAGCCAGACACGATAACATTACACAGACTGCGATCAGCCTAAACCTCAGCCCCAGATCAGCTAGGCTATTGAAGAAATTGGCATTGCGGAAGTGGTGGAACTGGCAGACACACCATCTTGAGGGGGTGGCGCCGAAAGGCGTGGGGGTTCAAATCCCCCCTTCCGCACCATAAATTTTTTGCCCTGCTTTCAGCGGTATGCGCGGGCACCGCGCCGCTGTGAACATCCGGTTATTTAGGAAAAAATCAACTTATGATTTACCTGGTTACGACCATCCACATACTCGTTTGTTTCTTCATCATCATCGTTGTTCTCCTGCAGAGCGGCAAGAGTGGCGATATTTCCGCGGCTTTCGGCGGCCAGGGTAGCCAGACAGCGTTCGGTCCCCGCGGCGCGGCCAGCGCGCTCTCCAAAGCCACGACCTGGTCGGCGGTGGCTTTCATGATCACGTCCATCACCTTGTCGGTTTATGCCTCCCGGCGAAGCGGGCCGAGCTCGGTTCTCCAAGGCATCAAGGCTCAGCCCGTGAAGACGCAACCAGCCCCAACTCCGAAGCCCTCGACGCCGCCAACTCAGCAAAAATAACGTCAGAGAGTTTTTGAACGCGCTCTGTGCGGCCGTTCTCGGAGCTCTCCGCGGTTAGAAGCTTGTAGCGCAGAGCGTCGCAATGGTGTCCGCAATAAATAGAAATGGGCGTCCTGTTGCTCGCACCCGTACACTCCCGCGCAATTTACAGATTCCCCTGTAATTGTATTTGCCTTGCCAAGGATGTACGATTCAAGTGATTGATTTTGGAGGAGGCTTACTTATGTCGGACCATGATGGCAACAGTTTTGTTTGGTTTTTGGCGGGACTAGGAGTAGGCGCAATCGCTGGGTTACTATATGCGCCGCGTTCGGGCAACGAAACCCGGGAAGCTTTGCGCGCGCGCGCCGAGGAGGGCCGCGAATATGTCCGCAATCGGGCGCGTGAAGCGCGCGATCAGGCTTCGCAATGGGCCGACAAAGGTCGAGACGTTGTGACTCAGCAGAAGGAACAATTTCGCGCCGCCTACGAAGCGGGCCGCCAAGCCTATCAGGATGCCACGTCCGAGACAGCCGCACCTTCTAAGAATTTGTAGGGTGGCGGCTGCAGGCTTCACGCAAAGCCGAACGCCATGGAATTTGCTGGAGCAAGCTTATGGAAAATCTGACCCCTTTGTTTATCGCGCTGACCGGGATTGCGGTGCTCCTGCAAGCGGGCGTGCTGATCGCCATTTTTGTCGTCCTGCGAAAGACCAGCACGACAATGGAAGCTCTTGCGACTGAAGTAAAGACCAAAGTTTTGCCCACCATCGCGCAGGCCGAAGCTTTGCTCACCGAGATTCGCCCTAAAGTTGAAGCGATCGCTGAGCAGGTGAAAGAGACGACCACCCTCGTGCACGATCAAGTTGAGCGCGTGGATGCGACTGTACACGACGTAGTCGACCGCGCGCGGCTGCAGATCATTCGCACCGACGAATTGTTGACCCGCACTTTGGACCGCGTGGAACGAACTTCCGACGCCGTTCAGAGGACTGTGGTCTCGCCCGTGCGGCAAATCTCCGGCTTGATGCAGGGAGTTACGGTGGGGCTGGAATTCCTGTTCGGCCGCGGCCGCAAAAATGGCGGCAGCCGTGAGCGTGGCCCCGTTCCCCAGGACGAGATGTTCATCTGAGTTTCCTCGTGTCATACTGGGGATGGATTTCTCATGACTTCATCTCCGCAGTTTCCTTTCGTGCGACATTTTCCGGGTCTCCGCCGTAGGTGCTCACCAGCGATCATTTTGCTTACTATATTCCTGATTTATTTTTCCATTCCAGCTTACGCTCAAGAGAAAACCGTCTGGAGTGATCAGGAGAAACCAATCGTCGAGCAACTGCGCGGCCTGCGCAAACTGGATGACACGGAGCGTGCCCGAACGACGAAAGACTTGGCGCAGAGGATCCGGCAGTTACCGGTTGTTCCCAACAAACTAAAGCTGGCGGCAGGGTTGGCAAGTCTGGCCACCGAAGGCGACTTCGGCCGCGACACGCTGCAAGAGGTCACCACAACTTTGGCCATGGCGTTGCGAGAACAACCTCCAGCGGGGACGCCCGCCAAGTCTGATTCTCTCTACATCGAACTGGCCTCGCTGGTCCGCTACGAGCACATGCAGGCAAGCTCAGACGATCCTCAGTTCTCCGCGGCGATGGCCAGGTTGGAAGCTGACGATGCGAAACGCGAGACTGCCGACTTTACCCTGACCGATCTGCATGGCACACCATGGCACCTTCGGGAATTGCGCGGCAAAGTCGTTCTGTTGAACTTCTGGGCAACCTGGTGCCCGCCTTGCCGCAAAGAAATGCCTGACCTGGATGCTCTGTATAACCGCTTTAAGAACAACGGATTCGTCGTGCTGTCAATTTCCGATGAAGAAGCCGCGAAGGTTTCACCTTTTATCAGCGCGCACAATATCAGCTATCCGGTCTTGCTTGATCCGGGGCACAAAGTGAACGACGATTTCATAGTCGAGGGAATTCCCAAGAGTTTTGTCTACGACCGGAGCGGAAAACTGGTCGCACAATCTATTGACATGCGAACCAAAAATCAGTTCCTCGAAATGCTTGGCCAAGCAGGTTTACAGTAATGTGTAGAAGGAACAGTCGATGCGTTATCTGGTTCGAGCTCGTGTAAAACCCGGCCGTGAGGGCGATCTGCTTGAGGCCATCGAGCGGCAAACGCTTGGTCGGGGCTCGGTCGCCGAAGGCGAGTATCTGCGAAACATGCAGGACGCACGCGTCTGCGCCGACCAAACCGCACGTTGGGTTGAAGTGTGTTACTGCCCCACGCCGTTGCAGGAAGAGCGTCCTTACTGGGAACAGTATTTCGATTTAACTCGCGTTCAGGATGCTCATGACCGCCGCAAATGTCGCGATGAGAACGGCAGTGAACCTTGGGCCTGCGGAGACTGCGACTGCACAGCGCGCCTGGAGCAAAAGCTAAAAAACTCTGGGAAGCCGTTCCTTGTCGAATTGCGAAACCAGGCCGAGCCACCACAAGCAGCGACTGGACGCAGTCACAAGCCTATTTGCTCTGTGGACTCTTAGCTTCCGCCGTCGGTGCTGGCAGCGGAACGATCTCTTTATTCCCTCCCGCTTTCTTCAGGCGTTGCTCTTCCCGGTCCTTGCGAAGCTGCTCGGCTTCGGCGTCGGTGACATAACGGAACTGCTGCACACGTCCCGGATACATTTCCGAAGTGAAGACGCGATTGTTCTTGTCGGTCGCAATTCCCACCAATCCTTGAAACTGCCCAGGCAACAAGCCATGGCCGCCAAAAGTGATCAGCAATTGCGGCTCTTGATTGAACACCTGCACCCGGTCCTGCATGCCATCCGCCACCCAGATGTGCCCATCGGAATCGATTGCCACTCCTTTGGGGCGCGCGAAATATCCCGGCCCATCGCCGGCTTTGCCGAACGTGCTCACGAATTTGCCGTCGGCGTCAAAAATCTCGATGCGGTTGTTCATGGTGTCGCAGACGTATAGATTGCCGTCCTGATCAACCGCCACTGCGGTTGGTTTAGCAAAATCGCCCGGCGTCGTCAGTTCGTGGTTGTGTCCGGTTGTCCCAATCTTGCGCAGCAACTTAAAGCTGTCCGCGTCGTAAACCAGTATCTGGTCCAGTGCAACGTCGGCCACGTAGAGCAGCCGGTTTTCCTTGTCGATCGTCATTCCTCCGGGCTCGACCATCCCCTCGGTAATCACGTCTTCCGCCTTGTGCGTCGCATCGAATACGAGGATGTGGTGCAAGCCCGGATCCGAAACGAACAAGCGGTCGTTGTCGTCCATCGCCAGTCCGATGATGCGCACAAAATGAGCGTGAACTTTGTTCTTGATGAGTTCCACTTCGCGCGTTTCCGTGTTGAATATGAATACCGCGCCGACTTTCTGATCGGCCACATAGAGATTATTCTTGGAATCCACCGCTAGCCCGTAGGGCTCGGCTAACTGGAAAAGAACTTTTCCGCTTTCACTGTTCGGTTGCGTTCCAGCGAGACGATCCATCCACTTCTGCTTTTTGTTATTGGGCGTCTCGACCTGCGATAGTTTCTGCGCCGAATAAAAAGCCTGGTAACGAATGCGCGCGATGGCCGGCGGATTGGGCCACACGATGTTGGAATAGTCGATGACCGGAACCTTCTTGGGCGCCTCGCCCTTCTTCTTGCCGCCAAAGGCCGCCAGCGGCGCGAGCAGCGAGAGGCCCAGCAGACACACAATCGCCAGGCTAGTTTTGCGATTGTGAATATGGCCGCTGGACTCAAACATGGTTTGCATTTTTCTCATCACACTACCTCCGCGTCAGATCTTTATGGCAACTGGAACAGAACGCCAGGTTGTTCGTTTGATCCTTAATCAACAGATCGGGCTGCGCCGACGAATGTGGCTGGTGGCATGACAGGCAGTTGATCTGCGCCCGCGTCTTGGTGATGTCGGTGGGATCGACCACATCGGAAACCGGGTGCCCGTCCACCGGATGTCCACGCCCATACTTCAGCGGCAGCACCACGACTTTGTTCTTGGTAAAGTAATCTTCGGGAAGCCTCACGCTGCCGTTGAAAATCGTGAGCACATGCTCCGCTTCGAGCTTCTTAGGCTGCGAATCGGGCCCGTGGCACTCCAGGCACAGCGCATTCACGTTCTTGGCGCGCAGCAGCTGATCATTCTCTCCCCCGTGCGGTTCGTGGCAGGTCGCGCATCCCTGTTTGAATGCGGGCTGATGTAAAAAGTGCTTCTTCGCCTGCTCGGCTTGATCGGAATGGCAGGTCAGGCAGATATCCACCGCATTGGTCTTGGGCAGGCCCGGTTGCCGGCTGGCATGCGGATTGTGGCAGTCCGTGCAGTCTCCCGCCGCGCCCGGGTGCTGGACTTTAGCCTTCTCAATCTTTTCCGCCTGGTCGCTGTGGCAGGTCACGCACAAAGATTTCACATCGGGCTGCGTCAGCACTACCTTGCCGTCTTTCGCCGGCGCATGACAGGTATCGCACGACTTGTCGGCAAACGGCGGGTGCATGAACTGGCGCATTAACTTCGGAGCGGCCGACTGGTGCGGATCGTGGCAAGTGGTGCAGTCCGCCGTCGCAAACGGCTGATCATGATGCGCCTTCTGCAGCGCCGCATCCTTCACATCATGGCAGTCGATGCAGAGTGCGGGAGCAGCCTTGGTCAGGTGATAATCGAACTCCGCTTTGCCCACTTCCCCAACTTTGTGAGTCGTATGGCAGGTGTCGCAGCCTAGATCGAGCGCGGCGTGGCGGCTTCCCTTCTCCGGGACGTTGAGTCCTTGCTTGTGGCAATCGAGGCAGAGATTCTGGCCCTTATCGCCCGACTCGGGCTTCAATAATTGATTCTTGTTGTCGCTGGTGTGCGGGTCATGACACTTCAGGCAATCGCGTACTGCCGGCGGATGCACCGTCCCTTTGAGGGTGGCGGCATCTTTGTCCGCATGGCAACTCAGGCACAGTGCCTGCGGTGTAGAAGTCGTCAGCTTGATGCGGGTCACATCTTTATTGACCCGGACTTCGTGGCAACTCAGGCATCCGGTCGCGATCGCAGAGTGGACAGCCTTGCCTTTCGTCTTATCCTCATGGCACTCGAGGCACTTGGCCGCATCGACATTTTTGTCGAGAGGAACCGGATGCTCCTTGGCGAATGCCGGCATCGCCCCGGCTACCAGTAAAAAGGCGAGCACACGAAGGAAGCGGGGGAGGGCCTGACCGATGCTGGCGTTGTTGCGCGACTCCGAACGACTTGGACCGATTGGGAACATTTCCAACCAATGCATGTGCACGATCCTCTCCTTTGCCCTTGTGGAAGCTGGGCTCGGGCGGCTTGGAACTGTAAATTATTGCAACAACTCAGGTTTCAGCTTACTCCCCAAATCGCAAAAACATTTAGAAAGCTGCCTCCGCACTTCCCCAAATGGGCTTTCTGCCACACTCGCACGGTGAAATCACGCACGTCGGTAATGTTCGGACACGGATACGTTTCCAGCTTGATTTCAGCCATATGTGATTGAAATCACAGCCCAGGACGAGTGGGGGAATTCGCAAGCGCACCTTCCAGAGATGAGTGTTATGGCTCATGCAGCACGTGCAAGGATAAGCTCAAAATAGGGTTCAACCCATTGATTACACAAGGTTTATAAAATTATGCAAGGCATGGCGCGGAACGTGCATTGCCCTATGCGAGGAAGAGAAACGAAATGGCCCTCTCACTCCGCTCCGCGTGGCGTAAAATCTGGCAGACGCTGAGTTCCATCAAGACCGGCGTCGTCCTGATTATTCTCGTAGTCATCTTTTCCGCAGCAGGCACGGTCATATTGCAGCGGCCCATGACCGACGCGGATGACCTGCAGCGAGCCTACTCTCCGGCCATGCTGCGATTTCTCGATGCCACGGGCCTGACCGATGTCTTCCACACGCGCTGGTTCATTGCCCTGCTGATGCTGGTCAGCTTCAGCATCATCGCGGCTTCGGTGCAGCGCTTCCCCAATGCGTGGCGCTATTTCGCGCGCCCTTACAAAAGTCCCGACGAAAGCTTCCGCAAGGCGTTGCTGACACAGGCGCAGATTCCCGTTGCTGACGAGGAACACGGCTTGAGCGCCGCAGAACGCGCCTTCCGGCACACGGGACTGAAGACTGAACGCATCGTTCGAACCGACAGCTTCTCGCTTTTCTCCGAGCGCAACCGCATCTCTGAGATGGCAGTTTATATCGTTCATGCGAGCCTGCTGCTGATTTTCCTCGGCTTTATCGTTGACTCGCTTTATGGCTGGCGCGGATTTCTGATGCTGAGTCCGGGGACGGCCAGCAATCAAGTGGAAATGAAGAACGGCTCGCTGCGGACGATTCCGTTCTCCGTTCGCTGCGACGACACTGGCGAAGAAACTTATGCAGATGGCAGCCCCAAGCGCTGGTGGTCGAAGCTCGCTGTGGTCGACGACGGCCGCGAGATTTCCCGCAAAGAGATCGTAGTAAACGACCCTCTGGTTTATCGCGGACTGCGCTTCTACCAGGCGAGTTGGGGACGAACCGGCAAGCTCGACAAGTTCATCGTTGACGCAACTCGCGTCCAAGACCAAACTCGCGCGACTCAACAACTTTCCCTGTCCATGAATGAACCCGTCGAACTGGATCCTGACACGACGGTGGAGCTGGTGGAGTTCATTCCGGACTTCGTGGTGCAAGACGGTCGCGTCTACGCGCGCAGCAAAGATATGTCTAACCCTGCTGTCCACATGGTCGTGACTTCGAAGAAAGCCAATACCAGCGTGAACGTATGGCTGCCGGAGATTCCCGGCATCGACCAAAACGCATCCTCCCCCTACACCTTCGATCCCAAAGACCTGAAGACCGGCGTTTACACCGGGCTTCAGGTCTCGCATGAACCGGGGCAATTCGCGGTGTGGGCAGGAGTGGTGCTGATGGCGATCGGCCTGACATTTGTCTTTTACGTGATTCATATGCGCTTCTGGGTTGTTCCCGTGGTCGATGCGCGCGGCAACACCCTGCTGTGGGTGGGCGGCACTGCCAACCGCAATCGCGACGCATTCGAAATCAAGTTCAAGAACGTGGTCGAAGAGATTCAGAAGGAAGTGAAATCGCAAGTCGTTGCCTCTGTCGTGGCGCAAGACACATCGGTCTCAGGAAAAACGATCGCCGGCAGGTAGTCCGGCACACGGAGAAAATGGATATGGCACGCGCAAAAGTTGAGCAGCATCCCGCGACCGGAAACACGCTGGTCGTGATGGTGGGATTGGGAATGGCGTTCCTGCTGTTCATCGCTTTCCTGAACGTGATCAAGAGCGGGAGCATTCTGAGTGAAGCCAACCTGCTGTACGCCGCCCTGGTTTTCTACGCGGGCGCGGGCTCGTTGTATCTCGGCTTCGGGGTAACCGGAACCGACGCTTATATCAAGTTCGCCTCTCTAATGACTTGGGCCGGTCTGCTGGCCAATACTGGGGCAGTCGCGCATCGCTGGTATGAAGCCGGGCATCCCCCGTTCGCCAGTATTTATGAAATGCTGTTGAGTTTTGTTTGGACCTTGGCCGCGCTCACCCTGATCGCGGAAAAGCGCTACGGCGTAAAAGTAATTGGCACAGTGACCATGCCGGTCGCGATTGTCGGCGTGATCCTGATGCAACTTTTGCCCAGCGAAGTTCGGCCGCTCGTGCCTGCTCTGCAATCCACCTGGCTGCACGTGCACGTCACTCTTGCCATGCTGGCGTATGCGGCGTGCGCCCTGAGCTTTGCGCTGGCCATGATGTTCCTGATCCAAGACAAGATGAAAACAGAAACATTCCTGGCGGCGACCAGCATCTTCACCGTAGGAATCTACAGCGCCGTCCTGATGCGCTTTGAAAAATGGGGCGGGCTCAGCGTAGTCGCCTGGGACGCGCAGAACAAAGCTGAAGTATTTATCTCGCGCGGCGTGCGCTTGTTCGTCACGATTCCTGACCTCGGCTGGCTGATGCTCCTGGTCTTCGCCGCTGTCCTGGCGCCGCTCGCGCTCTACGTTGGGTTCCGCATCAAGAAGAACGAAGGTTTGCTGGCTATCGCCGATCGCGCCGTATTCATCAGCATTCTGCTGCAATCGCTGGCGTTGGTATTTTTCCTGATTCGCGTAAGAAACGGCCAATACCCCTCACTCGACGCCGAGGGACTCTACGCCACCAGCCTGGCCGCGAGCCCATTCATTCTCTCGGCACTGGTAGGCGGAATTTTCGCCAACCTGCTTTATCTCCTGCTGCTGTGGCGTCGAGCGGACCTGGAACGACTTCTGCCCGATGCGGACGCGCTCGACCGCATCACCTACAAAACAATTTGCATAGCTTTCCCTTTGCTCACCCTGATGATCGCCGCCGGCGCCTACTGGGCGAACCGTGCCTGGGGTTCCTATTGGAATTGGGACCCGAAAGAGACGTGGGCGGCGATTACGTGGCTGGTTTACGCAGGCTACTTACACATGCGCATTACCCGCGGCTGGCGCGGCCGGCGCGCTGCCTACTTCGCCATCCTGGGATTCGCGGTGGTGATGTTCACTTTCTTCGGAGTCACTTACTTGTTGCCCGGATTACACGCGTATGCCTGAAACCATGAACCAACCAATCGATCCAGACAGGCTGGCTGAAGAAGTCGTTGGAACAATGCCACACGCCCGTTCTGGCTTTTTCAGTACGGCGTATTCGGGCTCGGGCTGGCTGACGGAGCCGATTTCAGCTGTAGCACCCGAGGATCCCGCTGCGGCTGAAACACAATTCGACGATCCCGAACAGCCCTGGCTGCGCATCAATTGGGAAATCAAAGCATTGGTCCCGATTGCGTTTGTTCTTCTGGGTGGAATGTTGTTGTTCCTGCTGGCAACGCTCTCCTGGCGCGATCCCGAACGACACATGGTCTTGCTGGTCGCGGGAGCAGGCGCCGTCGCTATCTGCGGGGCGTTGCTCGTCGTGCTTACTTATACCGTGCAGCGGCCGATGGTCGAACTGCAGCAGAAAATCGCGCAACTCGGTGGAGGGGATCTCAGCGTGACCGTGAGTTTCGCCCATCGTAACGATGAGATTGGAGATCTGGGCCGCAACTTCAATCACATGGTGCAGCAACTACGCGAAAGCCGAACTGAGATCGAACGCCTGCATCGCACGCAGATGTCTCGCGCCGAACACCTTGCCACCCTAGGAGAAATGGCCACCGGTTTGGCCCACGAAATTCGCAATCCGCTGGCTGGGATTGCCGGCGTCATTGAAATTATTGGTCGCGACCTGCCATCCACCAGTCCCGCTCGTTCCGTTGTTAAAGATGTGCGCCAGGAGATCGCCCGCATCAACCACATTGTCACCGACCTGCTGCAGACGGCGCGCCCCCATCCGCCCACCGTGCGAAAAAGCGATTTGAATACCACGGTCGAGCATGCGGTAATGCTTGGCCGCCAGCAGGCGCTGGCGAAATCCGTCGAGATCACGCTGCACAAGGATTCTTCCCTGCCGGAAGTCGAGCACGACAGCGATCAGATCCACCAATTGCTGCTCAACCTGCTGCTGAACGCGCTGCAGGCGATCGACGCTAACGGAAAAGTCGCCGTGACTGTGAAATCTCAAGGCGCAACCGCAATCGTTGAAGTGACCGACGATGGGCGGGGCATTGCGCCCGACCATCTGCCTAACATCTTCCGCCCTTTCTATACCACCAAAGGGGACGGCACCGGTCTCGGATTGTCGTTAGCCCGCCGCATCGTCGAAGACCATCATGGCCGCATCGACGTCACCAGCGCAGTGGGAGAAGGAACGACGTTTGCAGTTGTGCTGCCGCTGAAAAGGGCGTCGGTATCCCCGTCCGCCTCGTGAATCAATAGCGCTGGACAAGAAGCGCCGCTTTGGCAAATGCCTCCACGCAAAGTGCTTGCACTGGCAATTGCGGGCTTGAGCGCGAGCGCCTGGCTACAACTCAACCGCGAGAGTGCGTTAACATGCTGTGACATGGACGCCTTCCCTGAGTTCATGAAGCATCCCGCCAACAAGATCGCCCGCTCCCATCAGGCCACGCCCGGGGTTGAGAGTTACGTGTTCGACGGGGCAAACGGAAGCCAAATGGCATTCTGGACCGGCGGTGAAAACGCGACCTCCGCGGAACAGGTCCATGACTACCACGAATACATGGTGGTTGTGCAGGGCTGCTACACGTTAGTCATTCACGGAAGACAGATCCCGGTGCAGGCAGGCGAGGAATACTTCATCCCGCGCGGTGTACCTCACAGTGGCGAGGTTGCGGCGGGAACCAGAACCATCCACGCATTCGAAGGCCATCGGGCTCGTCGTGAGACGTTCTGAGCGTAGTGGCTGATTTCATCAGCACCAAGGCTCAGTTCGGTTTGAGGCTTCGGAGGCATGGAATGAAACTACCCGCCACGTTTGCGCATGGCGCGTGTAAACCTTCGTGAACCGCCAGTCATCCGAAAGCTCCTGCCCGTTCAGTGTTCGAGTTCGCTGCAGACGACCGGTCACAACGGCTGCGTCTCCGTAGACACGAATATTTATGTCGGAAGTCGCGTAGTGGAGGAACTTCATGCGTCCCGAACGCGCAAAGGCCATCACTTCTGTTTTGCTCATCGCGGGCATTTTCGGCACATCGACTTCAAGATCATCTGCCCATAAACTCTGCAAAATATCGGCGTCTCCTTGCTCGTGGGCCTCATTCCACACTTTTTCGAGCCTTTCCAGTTCCTGTTTATCATGTTCATTCGATGACTGGGCCGATACCCGTTTCGGGGCCGCAAACACAGCAAGAGCAAACATAATGGTTATGCCGAGCGCTAGAAACCTCACGGAAGCACCTCCGAATCGAACCCCAAGAGCTTAGCACCCAAGACGGTTGACGATAAATCGGCAATTACGCTCACTGATCTCCGATAGTAGCAACCTCAGGCTCCCCGCTCCCGCCCGTGCTCTCCCCTCCCCTTCCGTAGTAAGCTTAACCCTGCATGCCTGCTGAGAAGATCCTGATCATTGACGACGAGCGCCTGGTGCGCTGGTCGCTGCGTCAAAAGTGTGAAGAATGGGGCTACCAGGTCGTAGAAGCCGCGGCCGGCGAACCTGGATTGCGCCTGGCGCAGCACGAATCTCCTGACCTCGTTCTGCTCGATGTTCGCATGCCCGATTTAAACGGCATCCAGGTTCTCGAGCAGCTCAAGAAAATGCCGGACGCCCCGGCCGTCATCATGATTACGGCCGACCCGCAACTCGACGACGTAAAGAGCGCCCTCAAACTTGGCGCCTATGACTTCATCGGAAAGCCCCTCGACTTTGAAGAATTACACGTCACAATCCAGAATGCGCTGGAGGCTTCCCGGCTGCGCACCGAGGTGCAATCCCTGCGCGGCGAAGTGCGCCGTAACACCGGCTATCACGAAGTCGTCGCCGTCTCGCCCAAGACGATGGAGTTGATGAGCTTCGTGCAAAAAGTGGCGGCCAGCGAAGCCACGACTATTCTGATTCAAGGCGAAAGCGGAACGGGCAAGGACCTGATCGCCAAGACGATCCACTATGAGAGCACGCGCGAAAACGGGCCTTTCGTCGCCATCAACTGCTCGGCCATTCCTGAAACTTTGATGGAAGCCGAACTCTTCGGCCACGAGCGCGGCGCCTTCACCGACGCCAAGCAGATGAAGAAAGGACTGTTCGAAACGGCCAACGGGGGAACGCTGTTCCTCGATGAAATCGGCGAACTCTCTCCCTTGCTCCAGGCTAAGCTGTTGCGCGTGCTGGAAGATCAGGTCATTCGGCGCGTGGGCGGCGTGCGCGATATGCAGGTGGATGTGCGCGTGATTGCCGCTTCCAATCGCGATTTGGAGAAAGCGGTGCGCGAAGGCCATTTCCGCCAGGATCTTTACTACCGGCTGGCGATCATTGCCATTTTCATTCCGCCGCTGCGCGAACGAACCGAAGACATTCTGCCCCTGGTCGAGTTCTTCATCGATTGGTACAACCGCAAATTCAAGAAATCGATTCGCGGCATCAACGCGGAAACCCGCCGATTGCTGCTGGCTCACACCTGGCCGGGCAACGTGCGCGAGCTGAAAAATTCCATTGAGCGCGCCATGATCCTGGAAGATGAATTCATCTTGCGGCCCGTGTACATGCCGTTTGCCGTGGGCGAGGCGGCCCGCAGCGGGTTGACCGCATTCGAAGCCAGCAGCACACCCGCCGACGGTGGCGGCGGCAAGCAACTTCCCAATGGCCGGGCGCTGCCCCGGCTCTACATTCCCGAAGAAGGCACATCGCTCGAAGAAGTGGAACGGGCCATGGTGGAACTGGCGATGCGACAAGCGAACAATAATCAGACGCACGCCGCCCGGCTGCTTGACATCAGCCGGGACGCGCTGCGCTACAAGCTGAAGAAATTTGAACTCGTCCCCGCCGGCGACGAGGATGCCGCCACCGACTCGGTTTCCAGCGAAAACTCCTCCACCTAGTGCTGGTCGAGGGGAAAAGCGATTGATACAGGTTCGCTCCTCCTCCGGACGGATAGGGGTGGTAATTGAGCATTCATAATCAAAGTTAATTTCGACACGATTTTGAGAGAACTTCAGCGCTCAAACAAAAAAGGGCTCGCTTCGGCCCAAAGGATCCCCGATTCGGTTTTGGAACTGAGCATTAAAAAGGGCTTCCGGTTGGGGAAGCCCTTAGGCGCCGTATGAGTGGGTATGAAGGGGCGCCGGTCTTAAGAAGTTACGTCGAAAGAGTTTAGCCGCGCGAAGCGTGCTCCTTCGCCTTCGCAATGTACTGCTCCACTTGTTGCCGCTGCGGATAGGCGGGATTCGCTTTCAGCAGTTGCTGCCAGGCCTCGATCGCACCCTTAGGGTCTTGCTTGCCCTGCCAGCGCACCCAACCCAGGTTAAACAGCGTCTGTGGATGTCCGGGCCGGTATTTCAGCGAAGCTTCCATCGCCGTGAGCGCTTTCTCGGCGTTCCCCGTGTACCAGTACGCCGTGCCCATGTCAGTGCGAACGTCCGGGTTGTCGGGATGAATCGCCAGGGCACGCTCGTAATACTGGATGGCGTTAGGGAACTGCTGTCCGTCGTAATAGAGGTTGCCCAGTTTCACCAGCGAATCGAAGTCGTTAGGATCTTTATTGACGGCTTCGAGTAAAGGCGCGGAAGCCTGTGCCAAGGCTGCCTGCGCAGCGGGGTCAGGTTGCTGATTCTGCGAGCTACTTCCTTGCTGCGAGACTGCCGTTGTGGCTGCGGTTTGCGCGGCCGGCGAGGCCGACCCGCGAAACAGATATCCCAGGGCCACACCGAGTAGCAAGCAGAATGCCGCTAGCAAATAGGCTTGGCTTCCGGTCCATGCTTTCGTTGAAGCAGTGGTTGCAACGTCTTTCGCAAGCTTAGTAGTGGATTGCGGTTGCGCCTTGGCTTCGATCATGTTTTCGTTTCTCCAAATTGGCGCCGGCAGGCGCCCGTTCCGGCGATTTCAAGTGAAACAGGCGCGTGACTGCAGCGGTCATCTGCTCCTGTTCCTCCTTTTCTGGAAGTTCTTTGAGCTCGCGTGCCAAGGAGCTGGCAATCTTTTGTATAACTTGTGCTGTGATTGCGTGAAACGATTGATCCTGCTCCCGCGTAAACGGCCCGCGCTCTTCGATGAAGGACTCCAGTTCCTGCCGGCAAATCTCTTCCAGGCGATGGCGCAGCGCCACAACTGTCGGCACTACGCTGTCGGCCCGCAGTTTTCCGCGAAACGATTGCGCCTCTGCGGCCACAATCTTTTCCGCTTCCAGGGTTGCAGCCGCACGTTCCATCGCATTCCCGCGAACCACGCGCTCCAGACCGTCCAGGTCATAAAGAAGAATTCCGTCGACCCGGCGCACGTCTGGATCAACGTCCCGCGGCATCCCAATGTCCAGAATCAGCAGAGCCACGCGGTTCCGTTCTAGGGCGATTCTTTCCGCCTCCTCCCGCGTCAACACTACATGCGGACACCCTGTCGCGCTGATCACTATGTCGGCGTTCAGCATGCACTTCCAGCGATCTGCCAGGGTTGCAGCCGCGCCATTCAATTTTCGTGCCAGTTCGTGCGCTCGCGTCGCGGATTGGTCGATCACCACCACCGACGCCGCTCCGCTATCCATCATCTGGCCCGCGACTAGTTCGCTCATTTTTCCCGTTCCCAGCAGCAACACGCGCTGGCCGGCAGGCGATCCAAAGATGTTCCGCGCCAGATCGAGCGCGGCGGCCGGAATCGAAACCGAGAACTGTTCGATCGCAGTTCCCTCGCGCACCTGCTGCGAGACGCCCAGCGCCTTTTCCAGCACCGCGTTCAAGAAACGTCCGCATGCGCTCAAGGTTCGCGCCTGCTCCCAAGCATTCTTCACCTGGCTCACAATCTCCGGCTCGCCTAATACCAGGGAATCCAGTTCCGAGGTCACGCGAAAAATATGAGTCAGGGCACATTCGTCCAGGAGACGATAGAAGTGTTCCCATTCGGTCAGTTTCAGGCCGTGCTCGGTCCCTAAAAACTGAAGCACCGAATTCGCCGCCAAAGTGGGTTCGCTTGCCCATACCAGGAATTCCGTGCGGCAGCAGGTCGACAGGATGACGATTTCCTCAATTCCTTCCGCACTCTTCAGTTGCCGCAGCACTTCGTAGCACCGTTTTTCCCCGATCCAAAACCGTTCTCTCATGGCCAGCGGGGCAGTCCGCTGGTTCAATCCGATTACCATGAGTGTAGGTTCCAAAGACGACTCCTTGAACGCAAGTTTCATATGGGGAAGCGCAAGCTTTGGGCCAAAGAAGCGGGCTTTGCCGGGTGGTGAGAAGCCGCGTGTTTTCAGTACGTTCGGCGAGGCGCGCCCAATCGTGAATGGTTTCCGCTCTCTCCGCTGCGGCATATGGCGCGGACCGCGAGTGTTTTGACGCGAACTCTAACTCTCATATCGACTTAGACCCCGATCACGATCACCGCTCCACGTGATTGCGATCACTGACCGAGAGCCCGTCTCGCGTAGAAACTGCATGACGGGTTAGTACATTCTTATCGAGTTCCGCCTCTGGTTCGGATGATTTATCTGCTTCGGCTCGAACCTGACTGGAACAAAATACGCTTGAGGGAAATGCAATCATGAAGATAACGAAGCTCGCAATCCTGATCGGGATGATCGCCGTAGCGTTGTTCCTGGTTCTGCCCAACCTTTCCTGGGCAGCCGACGATGGAGCAGCTCTCTATAAAGCAAAATGTGCAATGTGTCACGGTGCCGACCTTGCGGGGAAACCAGCGGCCAAGATTCCCAGCCTGGTTTCCGACGACGCCAAGAAGGCCTCTGACGCCGATCTGACCGACATGATCGCCAACGGCGGCAAGGACAAGAAGGCGTCGCATGCCCTCTCCAACAAGGGCGTAACCGCGGACCAAGTAAAGGCGGTCGTCTCCTATATTCGTGAGACGCAGAAAAAGTAGTTGGTTCTGGTAGGCATCGCTGTTCCGAACGGCGAATACGCGCCGCCTAACCAGGCGGCAGCGAATTGAGTGAGGGTGAGTGATCCGCTCACCGGCACCCTCTGGCCTCCAGCCGGAGAGCCGGGATTCTCCTCTCCCGTTCGCCACCACGCCGGAACAGCCCGCCCGGGTCTATGTGCTCATCCGTAGACCCGGGCATTTATTTGCCGTCTGGGGGGATTTGCCCTTCCAGCGATCCTTAAATTCGCCGTCGCGCGCTCAATGACCACAAAAGAGCAGCATTTTTGAGAATTTGCTCACGAACCCCTGTGATCCTAATCACAGCCTTTTTCTCCTTTCAAAAGTAACCTGAACGTGCTTGTGGGAGTTCGTAGCAGTGGAAGGGGGAAACATCATGGTCGTCGCCGGCACTACTCCAAACATGGGCCGAATGGCTCACGACTTTTCCAAAAATCCTATGCTGGTCTACTGGGAGATGACGCAGGCCTGCGGTCTGGCCTGCAAGCACTGCCGCGCGGAGGCGATGCCTCAGGCTCATCCGCTCGAACTGAACACGGAAGAGAGCCGGCGATTTCTCGGACAACTGCCTGGCTTCGGCGATCCTCTCCCTCACCTGATCCTCACCGGGGGCGATCCGCTCAGCCGCAAGGACATTTTTCCTTTAATTGACTATGCGAACGGGCTTGGCCTGGAGGTTTCGATTACTCCGAGCGCCACGCCCGAGTTGACCAATGACGCCATCAGCAATCTGAAGGCGCACGGGATTCAAAGCCTCGGGCTTAGCCTGGACGGTTCCTGCGCCGAAAAGCACGACAACATTCGCGCCGTCCCGGGAACGTTTGAGCGCACCATGGAAGCGGCGCGCCACTGTGGACACCTTGGCCTTCCCATCCAGGTCAACACGCTGGTCGCAGAAGAAACCGCCGACGATCTGCCCGCTATTTATGAGTTGCTGCGAAGTAGTTTTCCAGTGATGCGCTGGAGCCTGTTTTTCCTGATTTCGGTGGGACGTGGCAAGGCTCTGAATGAAGTTCCGGCAGCGCAAGGCGAATCTATTATGCGTTGGGTGTTCGATCTTTCGCGCAAGTCGCCCTTCGCCATAAAAACGACGGAAGCTCCGTCCTACCGCCGCATTGCCGTCGACATGATGCGTTCCTCCGGCATGGCGACACCCGAGATGAAAGCGACTTCGGTTTACAAAGGTTTTCAGATTCGCGACGGTCACGGCATCGTCTTTGTTTCGAACCTGGGGGAAATTTATCCTTCAGGATTCTTGCCGCTGCGCTGTGGCAACGTGCGCAGCGGTTCGCTGGTCGATGTTTACCGTAATTCCGAAATCTTCCGCGCACTGCACTCGCCAGACCAATTCCATGGAAAGTGCGGCGATTGCGAATACAGTCACATCTGCGGAGGATCGCGCGCCCGGGCCTTCGCTTACACCGGCGATGCTCTGGGTACTGATCCGTTTTGTCCGTACGAACCGGCAAATACCGGGGAAGGCGCAGTGTAAAACGCTACCAGTCAGCGCCTGGGAGTTTTTCCTTCTGCACCCTGATTTCTTATTAGTGCTTTCTCACGAGTACAGCTTGATGGGCGCAACCACACGCGTGATGGTCCCCGCGGGACTTGGCTGATCGGGCTTCAGGCCGCACCGCATAGACAAAAACAGTCCAAGCAACTGGCTCAAGATCACATCCAGCACCGGACGGTAATAGTCGGAAAAGTTTTCGGCGGACTCCAGAGACAAGGTGTAATCCACGAGCGGCGCTACATCCTCAGCGGCTTGCGCTGTGATCACGGCGCGAGCGCGTCCAAGACGCTTGCGATCAATCTCTCGGAGCAAATCCAGTTCGTAACCACGTTTGCGGGGTTCGCTCGACAGGAAAGCCACAAACAGCGTGTGCGAATCGACGCTCGACAGCGGCCCGTGGCGCAACCCGAGCGGCGATTCCGCAAGCGTGGTGATTTGGCCACCTGTAAGTTCGACCACTTTCAAAGCAGATTCGTCGGCAACCGCCCGCAGCGCTCCGGAACCGACAAAACAGACGCGCCTGCAATCCAGCGTTGTAACGGAAGCGGCAGCCTCGGCGGCGAGCGGAAGAAATCGCCGTCCAATCTCGCTGATTCGCGCAACCGTGTCGCCGAAGGTCGAGTCCTCTTCCAAATTTCCCAGACACTGACCGGCCAGCAGCATATTGGTGAACGAACTCGTCATTGCCACGCCTCGGTCGTTCACGGCATCGTCAAGCACGACAGCGAAAGCCCTATCCGGGTGTTGCGCGCACAGCTGCGCCATGGGCCCATTCTGATTACAAGTGATGACGAGGTGCCGGATCTCGCGATGCCTTTCGAGCGCTTGCTGCAACAGCGCTACCCCCTCAGGACTTTCGCCCGAGCGTGAGAACGAGATCCAGAAATATTCTTTGCCAGGACGGTGAAAATCCTCGAACTCGGTGAGCAGGGTGGTGCTGGGAATCGCCCACACTTCGCAGCTCCAGCAGCGGCGCAGCAATGGTGCCAATGCGCGCCCCGTGTAATCGGAAGTGCCAGCACCGACCAGATATACGGTGGGTGAGGAAGTGTTGCCGCGGCCAATTCCAGCTCGCCTCAAAACATCGCTCAACTCGGAGTTTCGATCGCGACAGTGCTGGTATGTTTTCTTCCAGGTATCGGGTTGCTGCCAAATCTCGCGGGGTGTGTGCGCGAGCCCGCGCTCTGCTTTTTCCGGTTCCGGCAAGTCCAGCAGCATACTTAACGGGTCAGCCAAGGTGCGATCGCCCTCCAATCAAAGACACTGTAGTCTATTACAGACAACCGCGAGAAAATCGCTCGAGCAAAGGAAAAAGCGCCGATCCGCGCCTGGCGCGGCATTTTCCTGAAACCGCAAGCGGCTTTTCCGCAACTAATGCCCATGAGAAGTGTTCGTTCTGGTAAGGAGAGAACAAAAATGAGCCGTGGTTTGAACCCATTCCGTTCGCTGCTTCTGGGGATCGCGCTGGTTTCGTCGTTAGCAGGGATTGCCTGTGAGCACCACTATTATCGCGTCTACGATCCGTATTATACGGACTACCACGTGTGGAACAGCGACGAAGCGGTTTACTACAATCGCTGGGCCGGTGAAACCCATCGCGACCCGCACCGCGACTTCCGCAGACTCCCTCCCGAAGAACAAAAACAGTATTGGACCTGGCGCCACAACCACGGCGACCGCGACCGTCACTAGATACGGCCAGGCTCCCAGCTGCCAAGTGCACTGAGAGCCTGGTCCGTAGTTGTAAGTGTCGCTCCCAATCGAGCTAATTCCGCAAGCTTCCTTCTTCCCTCCTCCGGCTGCAACGTTTCAATCGCATCCTGCACCACAGCGACGCGCCGTCCGCGCTCCAGCAAACCCTTTGCCGCGAAGCTTACGCAATATTCCGTGACCACTCCAAAGACGACAAACTGAGCCTGATCTCCGAGCCGTTGTACTAATTGATCCGCGTGACGGCTTTCGAAAATGTTAAGCGTCTGCTTCTCCAGTAGGATTTGCTGGTATCGCGAAAAATCATCAGGCAGTTTCGCCGCGACGTCATTGGGAATTCTCGCAACTTTTTCAGCCAGCGCTTCCGGCACGAGTTCGGCGCCGGCTGTTCCCTTTACGCAGTGCGGCGGAAAGATTTTGAACTCGGGATCGTCGGGCGTATGGAAGCATCCATGGGAGACCAGGAATACGCGACCCTCGCGAGCTGCGTCGGTAAGGCGCCTGATGTTGGGTAGCAGCTTTTCCGCGCCCGGAACGTAAAGTTTTCCGCCCGGCAATATGAAGTCAGCCTGTACGTCCACTTCCCAAAATATAAAGTCCCGTGAAACCAATGAACCTCCTTCGCGGATGAGGCCCGTTCAGGCCGAAATAGATGCGGCAGCGTGTGCGCGCGACAATCGAAGATCGCCTTGACATCGCGCTTCACTAGTCCCCAGTGAGCCAGGCTGCCTACCCACTCAAAAAGCAACGCATCCCGCGAAGATTTCTTCGCGGCGGCTCGGCGGATCGTTCGGTTCTGTGTTCTAATCTCCGCGTCGTAATTCTCGCACGGAACCATTCTTCGGAGAAACGCATGCTACAAACCAACTTAAAACGGCTTTCAATCGTTTTGCTCGCTATGACCGTGGTCAGAGTTGCGGGGGCCCAGGCCCCTACACCGGTTCTGCCCGCCGACCTAGACGCTTACGTCGCTTCTTCGATGAAGACCTTCGACGTTCCGGGCATGGCTGTAGCGATTGTAAAGGACGGCAAGATTGTCCTGGCCAAAGGCTACGGCGTCCGCAAACTGGGAGAAGCAACGCCGGTCGACGAATTTACAATGTTTGGCATCGGCTCCAATACCAAGGCGTTCACGACTGCGGCTCTGGCGACGCTTGTGGATGAAGGCAGACTGGCATGGGATGATCCGGTCTACCAGCGACTGCCCGGATTCGTTATGTACGATCCTTACGTGTCGCACGAGATGACTATCCGCGATCTGCTTACGCATCGCAGCGGCATGGGTCTGGGCGAAGGCGATCTGCTCTTCTGGCCGCATACTACCTACAGCCGCGAAGAAATCATCTACAAGCTACGCTTCATGAAGCCTGCTTCCAGTTTTCGCAGTCACTACGCTTACGACAACCTGCTTTATATGACGGCCGGACAAATCATACCGGCAGTGACCGGAACCTCCTGGGATGATTACGTTCGCGAGCACATTTTTGAGCCGCTGGGCATGAGCCATTCCAACGTCACGAATGCCAACATTAAGGCCACTGACGATCGCGCTAATCCGCATTCGCGCATGGAAGGGAAACTGAAAGTCATTCCGTTCGAAAACCTCGACAATGCGGGGCCCGCGGGTTCGATTAATTCCTGCGCTGCCGACATGGCCAAGTGGGTGCAACTGCAGTTGAACCGCGGCAAGTTCGTGGACCGCGATGGACATTTGTTCAGCGAACAGCGCTCGAAAGAAATGTGGGCCCCGCAGACCATCCTGCCCACTTCAGATCCTTCGCCGGGCGCGCTCGGGGCATTGAAAGCAAGCTTCGCGGACTACGCGCTGGGCTGGGGATTGCGTGACTATCATGGGCGCAAACTTGTTGGGCACACTGGAGGCGTCGGCGGATTCGTTTCGCGGGTCATGCTTGTGCCCGAAGAAAATCTGGGCGTGGTTGTGCTCACCAATGCCGAAGAAGATGGCGCGTTCGATGCGATTTTATTTCATGCGCTCGATTATTACTTTCATCTACCGCCGACCGATTGGATCGGCGCCTTCAAATCCCGCGATGACACCGTGGAAAAGGAGGCTGACGAGACCATGAAGAAAGCGGAAGCCGCGCGCGACGCCGCTTCCAAGCCTTCCTTGTCGCTGGAGAAATATGCTGGAGCCTACGCTGACGCGTGGTACGGATCAATCACCATTCGTGCGGAAAATAACGGTTTGGTGATGACTTTTGACCGCACGCCGACCATGATCGGCGACCTGCAACACTGGCAGCATGATACGTTCAAAGCCCACTGGCGCAATCGCGGGATTGAAGATGCGTTTGTGACGTTCGCGCTGACTCCGGACGGCAGCATCGACAGCGCGAGAATGGCCGCGGTCTCGCCCTTGGCCGATTTCAGCTTTGACTATCAAGACTTGCTGCTGAAGCTGGCAGAACCGAAGAGGAACTGAACAGGAAGCTCTCGGTTTCTCGCTTTCCGGGGAGCATGTGAATTGTGACTTAGAATTTCCATCTTGGCCTCCACCGACAATTCGTCGCTCATCAAAGCGGAGGGTGAAGTCCAGTCCCACAGCGCCGGACTGCGGCGGGAACTCACCCTGCTCGACCTTATCCTCGCCCAGATTCTGTTGGTCGTCGTGCCCGACTTTTTCGGCACGGCCGTTAAGGCCGGCCGCGCGCACGTGGTTCTGTGGCTGTTAGCCATGGTACTATTTTTCATTCCACTGGCGCTGATTGTTGCGCATCTTAACCGCCTGATGCCGCTCGAAGGCGGACTCTACGAATGGGCACGACTGTCGTTTAACGATCAAATCGGATTTCTGGTGGCATGGAATCTCTGGCTGTTCATCGCGCTGTATGTGGCAGTCATTGGCCTGGTGACTTCGACTTTTCTGGCTTATGCGGTGCCTTCGCTCGCGTGGATGGCGAACAATAAGTGGGCTGTTCTCGCGGCGTCCGTCCTCCTGATCGCGGCCCAAATGCTGCTGGCGAGCATTGGCTTCAGAGTCGGCAAGTGGTTCAACAACGCCGGCAGCGTCGCGGTATTGATCACGGTGGCAGTATTGATAACCCTTCCGCTGGTGAATCGGCACGGAACGCTGGGCGAGTTTCATCCCTTGCGACTGGTTGCGCCGCCGCTCACGGTCTTCACCCTCAGCGTGTTCAGCAAGATGACCTTCGGCGCACTGAGCGGGTTCGAGTATGTTGCGATTTTCGCCGGAGAATCGCGCAATCCTGCCCGCAACATCGGGCGCTCGATTTTAATTACGGCGCCGGTGATCGCGCTGATCTATATTTTCACGACCAGCGCGATTCTGGCCTACGTTTCCCCCGATGCTGTGGACGTGATCGGACCGATTCCACAGGCACTGCGGCGCGGCTTTGGAAACTATGGCGGGGTGATCGTACCGGTCGCTATTTTTCTGCTGCTGGCGAATTATCTTTCCACCTTCAGCCTTTATTTCAGCGGGAGCGCACGATTGCCCATGGCCGCTGGCTGGGACCATTTGTTACCTGCGTGGTTCTCGCGCTTACATTCGCGCTACAGGACTCCCGTGAACTCAATTCTTTTCCTGGGAGGCGCGACTCTGGCCGCGAGCATCGCTGCGTTGATTGGAGTTGGCGAGCAGGAGGCCTACGAACTTCTCTTGACGTGGGGATTCACTTTCTATGGCGTAGCGTATCTGGCGTTATTCGCGATTCCCCTGTTCGCGCCGAAGAAAAGCGGTATTCGTCCCCGTCTCGCGCTGCGCGTGGCGGCGGGTTCGGGCTTGCTCGTGACCTTGCTCTTTGTGGGACTATCTATCTTTCCGGTGATTGATGTTGCGAGTTCCTGGCGATATTCGGTGAAGATTGCGGAAGTGGTTCTGGGGGCGAACCTTTTGGGTTGGATGATTTATCGCGCGGGTCGAAAACTCTAGCGGAGGAAAACTCGCGCCGCATCGTCCACTCGCACGTTAGACTTGCGACGGGCGCCAGTGGGAACGGTATAGATCACGAGTGTGTGGTCTTCAACGATCAACAATTCTTTCTCGTTCAGCCAGCCAACTAACGTCGCGTGCGGAATGTGAGCCAAGCGCCGCGGCACGTCGTCCGTGCTTTTCACTTCCACGACTGGCAACTCTGTTAACGCCTTCCGAATGCGCAGGGATTCCTCGGGATTTGCCTGTCCCTGGTCGGCTAGTTGGATAGGCTTGTTCACATCTCCGGTGGAAACGATCGTCATCGCGACGACTGCAAAGTCTGGCGACAGGCGCGTGTTCGAAGTGTAGAAACTTACGTCATAATCTGGATTCTGGTATTGCGCTCGCTCGTCAAACACGATCCGTTTCTGCCCAGCGGCGAACAGCAGCGTCTGGTCGTTACTCTCATTCGACCATCCGCAACAGCCGGTGTCGGGGATCGCTTCGACAATCAAGTCGCCGCTGGGTGAAGCATCCAAGGGACGCTGGATTGGTTCAGGCAACGCATTGGCCAGCCATTTTCCGTCCTGATCGAGAAAGCGCGTGGTCGCCTTATAGTCTGTCTCAGTCTGCCCGGCGACAAACTCCGTCATGAGAAAGAATTTTTCCACGCCGCTCTCGGGAGCCCAGAACTCTCCATAGGGGCAAGATTCCTCGCACGTTCCGGTCTCGCAGCGGCAGTCCGGAAACTTGGTCGAAGCGACGTCCTCGCGTCCGTTTCCTTGGAGATCGGTGCGCCACGCTTGCCATGTAGTGGCAGTGGAAAGGTCGATGTTTTCGCGCTCCAATCGCCGCGCACGGTTGGCGAACCAAAACAAATGGCGGCCATCGGCCGAAAGAAATGGCACGGAAGCGATCTCGGTGATGGCCTGATTGGAGCCAGTAACGCTGGCTTCACGCGTGATGCCAGAATCGATCATCGTCGCGCTGTGTCCATTCCAAAGCCAAACCTTGGGCACCGACGCAACATTTTCCGCGGCAAGCGGAAGCGGCACCAGCGTGGCGTATAGAATTTGGCCGATGTGGTTGATGCGAATACTGTCGGGCGATTTCAGCGCCTCGGTAGGAAGCTGAACTTTTTCCTTCACGGCAAAGGTGACTGGATCGTATTCAACCATTTCCCCCGGCGCCTGCAGCACCCACAGCCGCTTGCCTTGGCCAAGCAGGGGCATAACCAGCAGCAGGACACCGCCCAGAACCTGAACAGTTTTCTTCATCAGTTGCATCGTGCCTCTCAACGACTCTCGACCAATGGCAACTCGATGAAACTAGCCTGATCAAGTGAATGAAAAACGCGCTGCACGGCTTTCTTGTAGTCTGCCGGCTGGGCCCAGAAAATGTTGGGCACAAAGGTTTGCGGATTGCGGTCGTAGAGGGGAAACCAGCTTGACTGCACCTGCACCATAATGCGATGGCCGGGCAGGAATACGTGATTTGCCGTCGGCAACAGGAAGTGATAAAGCAGCGGCTTGTCGGATGCGATCGGCTTCGGAGTTTCCAGGCTCTCGCGATAACGGCCGCGAAAAATATCAGCGGCGATCATAAGCTGGTAACCGCCCATTGCCGGCTGACTTGCTACTTCGTCGGGATAGACATCGATTAGCTTCACCACCCAATCCGAATCTGTTCCGCTGGTGGAAGCGACCAGATTCGCGACCGGCTGTCCGCTGATCTTCACCGACTTCTGTAGAATATCGGAGGTAAACGTGACAACATCGGGACGGCCCGAAGCCTCGCGCTGATCGTCAACCAACCATTGTGCCCAGGTGAATCCCTCGCTATATCCGACCGGTTGAATCGGCCGCGATCGAAACGGCACGGGCTTCGCTGGGTCGGAAACATATTCGTCGAAAACTGAGTCACCACTCTTCGGTGCATCAAAACTCAACTTGAGGCCCGCTTGAACATAAAGTCGCGTGGAATGAATGGCACATCCACTGGCGCATCCTGCCGGCCACGAGGGCAAACGCCGCCATTCGTTGGTTCCGGTTTCAAAGGCGGTCACGGGAGCTACGTCAGCCTTGGGCGCATCGTTCTTCAAATACTGATCGAGAAAGGGTCGGAGAATGTGCTCGCGAAAATAAAGTCCAGTATCGCTGTTGAACTTCAAGGCGCCGAGCGTGCTGCCGTCCCCGATCTCCTGCCCGTGATGCCACGGACCAAGTACTAGAAATACCTTGTCGTTGCTGGTGTCTTTGGGTTTGATCGCTTTATAGACGCCAGGTGCACCGTAAATATCTTCCTGATCCCAAAGGCTGGCGACCAGCATGATGGGCACCTTCAGGGGTTGGGCGGCGAGAATTTGATCCATCGCCTGCTGTTGCCACCAGGTGTCGTAGCTAGGATGCTCGAGCAGTTTGCGCCAGAATCCGACTTGCTCCAAGCCGTGACGCCGGCCCAGCTCTCCGGCCGATCCGGCTGCGAGATAGAGATCGTAATCGTCGAAATGATCCGTCCACCATAGTTCTTTGTTGTCGCGGGTTGCCTCCTGCTCGTAAACGTAGGGCATATTTTGTTCGCGAAAAGCGCCGTTGTGAAACCAGTCGTCGCCCTTCCAGCCGTCGACCATGGGATTCATAGGCACGGCGACTTTCAGCGCGGGATGAGGGTTTACGAGCGCCATTAACGGCAAGAATCCGTCGTAGGAAATTCCTAAGATGCCGACTTTGCCATTGCTCTCCGGCACGTTTTTCACCAGCCAGTCGATGCTGTCATAGGTATCGGTGGAGTGATCGACGGGAGTCGGGTTGAGTGGACCGTGAAGCGGGCGCGTCATCACGTAGTCGCCCTCCGAACCGTACTTGCCGCGGACATCCTGAATCACGCGAATATATCCGCCCTCGACGATGACCTCCTCAGGATTGTCGTAGCCGTACAGCCTCGGGCCGAGGTGCGAACTCTGCGCATGACTCACTTGCGCGTTGGCGTCGTAAGGCGTGCGAGTAAGCAAGATGGGTGCGTCTTTCGCGCCCTTGGGAATCAGGATCACCGTATGGAGCCTGACACCATCACGCATGGCGATCATTACATCGCGCCTGACATAGTCAAAGCTGTCGGACACTACCTCGATTTTTCCCGGAGTTTCGCTGGGCAGTGAAGCGGCTGACGAAGGCGTCTGCCCCCACGAAGATGCGAGAAGGCCAAAGACGAACGGCGTGAGTCGAAATAAAGAGGAAAATCGCAGAACAGTGCTGGTGAGGGATTTCATTTTGGAGTAACGGAATAGTAACTCGCTGATGAGCCGCTTGCCAAATGAGCTGTTCCGGCGGGAGAAATCCGCAGTCTGCTGATTTTCGTTCTCCGTAACAAAAATGGATTCGTGGTTCGCTGAGAGCATTCCCGTGATACCCTACGCGAACTTGTCCGGTGAAAGTCTTGCAAGGGAGGCGCAAGTTCGCGCTTCCCGTATAATGACCGGAGCCTAGGACCGTTTTCTGATGGAAGTCGTGCGTCTCCCTGGAATTCCACGATCGAAGTTGGCCTGATTTCACGAGCTTCGGGGCGATCGGGTTTGAAAGCGCGATTCGAACGTCTCAGCAAGATATGGCAGTCGATTGTAAAACTCCAAAGCCCGGAATCGAAGCTGCCAGCCTGACCGACGTCGGCCGCCAGCGCAGCAATAACGAAGATTCGTATCTCTATTGGGAGCCCGACTCTGACGCCGAATTCCTGCGAAAGGGACGGCTCGCTATCGTTGCGGACGGCATGGGCGGATACGAAGGCGGGCAAGAGGCCAGTCGATTGGCCATCGAGTCGGTGCGCGAGGTGTACGAGCATTCCTTCGGCGTGGATCAGCAGGAAACACTACTTCGGGGCTTCGAATCAGCGCACCGGAATATCCAGCGGTATGCCGCAGAGCATCCCCAGTTTTATGGGATGGGAACGACGTGTACGGCACTTTCCATCGTTGGTCGCCAGCTGCACTTCGCTCACGTTGGCGACAGCCGCCTATACCATATTCGCGCGGGATCAATGTCCAAACTCACCCGTGATCATTCCTATGTGGGTCGGCTGGTAGAGAGCGGAGTGGTGCGGTCTGAAGACGCCGAGTTTCACCCCCAGCGCCACATTCTGACTGCGGCCTTGGGAAGCGGGCGCGAGGTAACGGCTCATTTTCCCGATCATCCCATCCTGCTGCAAGAGGGAGATACTCTTGTGCTTTGTACCGATGGCCTGTGGGGTGTAGTCAACGAACGGGATCTGGCGAGCGTAGCGCAAACAAACTCGCCGACAGATGCTTGCCATAAGCTGGTCAATCTGGCGCTGGAGCGCGGCGGCCCTGACAACATTACAGTTCAGGTGTTGCGGATTTCTGCCTGAAACAATCTTAAGCTTCCTTTCCTGACTGAAGTGCAATCTTCTGCAACCTGGGCTGTGGATCGTGGCGTCCCGCTCGCTCTAAATATTTAATTCTGAAGGCTTACCTTCCTGAGAAAGGTGGCATCGAATTTGCATCATGACTTTGTCTATCAAGTCTATTATTACAATAGACTTGCTTGCTATCGTCTATGAAAACCCCAAAAGTGCTTCTTCTCCCCCTTGTCCTGCTGGCATTCGCGGCAGGCGCGTTTGGTCAAAGCGTTTTGGCGCCCCCGACTGCGGCAACCGGCGACAGCCCGGATGCAGCCGTGGAACCGATCGCTGTCGTACCTAGGGATACGCGTGCCATCTCCTTCCGCCGGGACGGCTTGTGGTTTTCGACGCAGGATGGCGCCACCCACCTGCAGATTCATGGCTACGCGCAGGCGGACGACCGCATGTTCGCCAATACCATCCATGGCGAGGAACTAGACACCTTTTTGTTCCGCCGCCTGCGCCCATTATTTGAAGGAACGCTGCTCAACGCCGTCGACTTCCGATTCATGCCCGACTTTGGGCAGAGCACTTACCAAGTGCAGGAAGCCTTCCTGGAGTTGAAGACGCTAAAGTATGCCAAGCTGCGCCTGGGAAAGTTCAAGGAACCGATCGGGCTTGAAGTCTTGCGCTCCGACCGCGATTTGACCTTCGCCGAGCGCTCGCTAGCTTCCGACTTAGTGCCGCTGCGTTACATTGGCGCGCAACTGGCGGGTTCAGTTTTCGCGGATTCCATCGCCTACGCCGCCGGCTATTTCAACGGATCGAGCGATGGCTCCAATGGGGCATTTTCCCAGTGGTCGCACGGCAATGAAGCGACCGCTCGGCTTTTCCTTCGTCCGTTTGCCGCGGTCGGCCCAAGCCAGCTCCGTCAGCTAGGCATGGGAGTGGGGGGCAGCGCCGGCGATCAGCATGGCGCCATCGCTGGCCTGAAGACCATGGGACAGACCACCTTCTTCAAATATTCGTCCACTGCCGTCGCCAATGGCCAGCACAATCGGCTCGTGCCACAGGCATACTATTATGCCGGCCCTTTGGGATTGATGAGCGAGTATGCGATCTCTTCTCAGAAAGTTTTAAACAAAACCTTCAGCCACCGGGTGCGAAATGAAGCGTGGCAGGTTGCGGGATCGTTCATGCTCACGGGAGAAAAGAACGCCTACGCGGGATTTCGGCCGCGCAATGCGACAGAGCATACGACAGGACTGCGCCGCTTAGGAGCTCTAGAACTCAAGTTCCGCTACAGCCAGTTACGGATCGATGGGGACGCTTTTCCGCGGCTGGCGAATCCTGCGACCGCCCCGCAGTCAGCAAAGGAGAAAGCGATTGGGATGAGTTGGTACTTGAACCGCTACGTTAAACTCGAGACTGACTACGAGCACACCAGGTTTGGAGTGTCATTGTCCACGGCAAACCCGCTGCACAGTGAGAATGTGCTGATGAACCGCATCCAGCTGGCCTTCTGAGCACATCTCCAAGGACAGCAAAGCGCTACCGACCCAGTGTCCTATAGGTTAGGACACTACGGTAGCGCTGCCAATTTCAGAGCCCAAATTAACCCGAAAGCTTTGATGCAAAATTATAAAAATGGTTGATTACCAAAAATAGTGCCTCATTGGGTACCGGGAAGGTAATACTCGGAAGGTCATCTAGCCGAGGTCTGGCAATACACAGTCCGCTATCGTGCAAGTAACCTGTCGAACTGCCCTTTCACCACGTTTCCGTTCCCTACGTTTGCTATAGTTGCAGAAGTCGTCCCACGGAATTGAATTCGCGTAACCGTTCCCGAATCGCATGGAACTTACCTCACCGACGGAGTTCGCCAAGCAGAAAGTTCTGGCGGTTCAGAATTACACGCTGATGACGGCGGAATCCGTCGCCAATCTTTTTCGGAAGCCCGTGTACTTTGCGGACATCATCCAGCAGGCGGACCTTATTGGCGTGGGGTCGCTGCCGATCGTAATCCTTAGCGGTTTTTTTACGGGAGCCGTGCTCGCGGTACAGAGCGCGAATACGCTGCAGCGGTTTGGATCCATCACACTCATCGGACAACTGGTCTCGCTCTCTATGGTCCGCGAGCTAGGTCCCGTGCTCACTGGGCTGATGGTAGCCGGACGGAACGCATCAGGGATGGCCAGCGAACTTGGGTCTATGGTGGTGACGGAACAAATCGACGCCATGCGGGCGCTAGGCACCGATCCCATGAAAAAACTGGTGGTCCCCCGCATCGCGGCTACGGTGTTTATGCTGTTTTTTCTAACCATCCTCTCCGACTTGGTGGGCCTGACCGGCGGATTGTGTGTCTCGAAACTTCTTTTGAACCTGGATGCCCGCCAGTACTGGAGCAATGCCTGGCAGTCACTGGTGAATCAAGACGTTTTCATGGGGCTGGTGAAGCCTGTCATGTTCGGATTCATTATCTCGACGGTGGGCTGCTTCTATGGCATGACGGCTCGCGGGGGCACGCAAGGCGTCGGCCGAGCCACGACGCAAGCAGTGGTGGCGGCCTCGGTCTTAATTGTCGTGACCGACCTGTTCGTAACCCAATTCCTGATGAACGTCCTCTCCTTCAAATAATCATGCCCGCCCCTAGCTTGCCTCTCGAGGTTGCCGCGACTGCCGTCCAGGAACCGGCGGGACATGCGATCGAGTTTCATGATGTGCATCTCGAATTCGAGGACAACGAGGTGCTGCGTGGAATTTCCTTTCGTCTGGCGTACGGCGAGACCAAAGCATTGTTCGGCGTTGCTGGTTCCGGCAAGAGTACGATCCTGAAACTTGCATTGGGCTTGCTCAAGCCCGATTCGGGGAGGATTTTAGTACTGGGCAGTGATGTCACCCAAACTCCCGAGCAGGATCTATTCGCTCTGCGCGCGAAGGTCGGAATGGTATTTCAGGAAAGCGCGCTGTTTGACTCGCTCTCGGTGCGCGAGAACGTAGCCTACCGGCTGATCGAAGAGCATGGCCTCACCGGCCCGGACATCGAACAGCGCGTGCGGGAAGTGCTACGGTTTGTTGAGTTGGAACACACCATCGATAAGTTTCCGTCCGAGCTCTCTGGCGGCATGCGCCGTCGCGTCGCGATCGCGCGCGCCATTATTACCCAACCCGAAGCGATTCTCTACGACTCACCGACTGGGGGCCTCGATCCCGTCACTTCCAACACGATCGTGGAACTCATCATGAAACAGCGCGATGTGTATAAGACCAGTTCCCTTCTGGTCAGCCATCGCCTGCAGGACGCTTTCACCATGGCTACACACGAATTCGACAGCCAAACCAACCAGATGCGTGCGCTGCCGCACGGCCAGTATTGCAATGTGCCCATGAGTTTTCTGATCCTTCGCGACGGCAAAGTGATTTTCGACGGGGACGTCCACGAACTCACGCACACAAAGGACGAGTACATCCGGGAATATATTTCGTAAGAATTAGTTTCTCACTCTATCCAATCGGTAGCGACGCGCGAAACGTTTACTTCTGCCCGGAACTGAGATTTTTTCCAGCCTGTGTGAATGCATCCACATTGGTCTTATCGATCAGGCCCGAACCGGTATCTACAAAACTAGGAATGGGCGCAAAACTGTCTTTCGACCAATCCGATTCCAGGGAAGACGGCTTGTGATGGTAGAGAACGTCGAGCATCTCCATGCCGACGAAAGCCATGGTGTAGGGTTTCTGAGCGATGGTAGCGGCAATGACGCCTTTCTGGACCCAATCGAGCGTCTCTTGGTCGGTGTCCATGGCAATCACGACTTTTCCGGTAACGTGATAGCTGTTGAGCACACCGGCGACTTCCTTACCTGACTGCGCTTCCAAACAGACGAAGGCGTCAACTTTGTCGCGCTCCTTACCGACGATTTGCGTTGCTGTGTCGAACGCAATTCGAGGATCGCCCTGGATGTCGACTACGCGAGTGATCTTGATGGCCGGCGTTTTACCCAGAGCCTCTTTGTAGCCACGCAGGCGTTCTTGCAAGTTGGACTGATCGGGCATGGTGAAGACGACGACATTTCCTTTGCCTTTGAGTTCCTGTGCCAGGCGCTCGCCGCCAGTGAAACCAGCCTGATAATTATTGGTGCCAATGAAAAACAGGCGTTTGCTCGAAGGGGCGTCGGAATCAATGGTAATCACGGGTATGCCGGCGGCGACAGCTTTATCAATGCTGTCCTTCAGCAGCGCCGGATCGGTCACGGCGAGCAAGATTCCGGTGGCTTTCTTCTGCACCGCCTGGTCTAAGACGTCACGTTCGGCCTTAGGATCGTAATTCTGCGGTCCCATGAAATCGGAGCGCACCTTCATCTGCCCGGCGGCATTGTTGAATCCCGCGCCGGCGGCCTTCCAATAAGGAACCTGCAGATTCGCCGATACGAGAACGAAGTATTCGTCGGAGTCGTGAGCGCCACCGCAACTGAGCAACAATGCCAGCGGGACAACGACTGCGGAAGAGCGGAGAATTCCACGCAAGCGGAGCATCGACATCCTCCTTTTGGAGCGCTTCCATCCAGATCAAGAGCAGGCTGGACAGTCTGAGAAATACAGCGACTGGATTGTAAATGAGAGGTCAAGGGAAGGCCAGAAGTCCGACCGATCTAATGCTCGATGCGCAGAGCGCGCCATTAGCCGACTCGCTCGACCATCAGTGTCAGACTCCAACTGGAAACGGCTTAGTGTGCGTAGTGGACTTCAATTGCGCCCCACCAAACCGGCCCTGCAGCAAAGACATCAGCCCCGTATACCAATAGCCCACCACGAACAGCAATAAAAATGGAACAGTGATGTAGTTCTCGTTGTCGATTGCGTAATAGACGGTGAGGGCGAAGTAGGTGCCCACTAGCAGTTCGAGCCACGGTACCCATCCCAGGCGCTTGCGATATTTCTTCGCCCCAACTTTGTCCTGTTTCGAAATAACGCTGTACTTGGGAGTCCGGGCGAACGCACTCTCCTTGCCGATTAGCGCCTCTAATACCGCCTTGGTGTTGGTGATGGTCAATCCAATGCCCAGTGCCATCAGGAACGGCAGATATAACAAAGCGCGGGGCCAACTGCGCGGAAACAATTCACGCTGCGAAACCAGATAAAAACTCGAAATCGAAAAAGTAGAGGCCATGAACAAAGGCAAGTCAATATAGAGCATCTGAAACCAGCCTTGGTAGAACCGAATGACCATCGCCGGAAGCAGCAATACCGAAAGCATAATCATCAGCGGGTAACTGAGGTTCGCCGTCAGGTGGTACCAAGCCTCGATTTTGGTGTGCAACGGAGCATCGCTGCGGAGCACCCGCGGCAGAATCTTTTTTCCGGTCTGGATCAGACCCTTCGCCCAACGTGCTTGCTGTGTTTTGAACGCGGTCATCTCGACGGGAAGCTCGGCGGGACATTCCACATCTTGCAGATAAAGGAATTTCCATCCTTTGAGCTGGGCGCGGTACGAGAGGTCGGTGTCTTCGGTTAAGGTATCGTGCTGCCAGCCCCCGGCTTCGTCGATCGCGGTGCGCCGCCACAAGCCGGCAGTGCCATTGAAGTTGAAGAAGAGTCCGGAGCGCGCACGGCCGGAATGCTCGAGGACAAAGTGGCCGTCGAGCAGGATAGCCTCGACTTCGGTCAGAAATGAATAATGCCGGTTGAGGTGGGTCCAACGGGTCTGCACCATCCCGATCTTCGGGTCGGTAAAGTGATGGATCGTGCGCATCAAAAAATCTTCGGGAGGAGTAAAGTCGGCGTCAAAAATGGCGATGAACTCGCCTTTCGCCGTATTCAACCCTTCGGCCAGTGCTCCCGCTTTGAAGCCCGCCCGGTTAGTACGGTGATGGTAGCTGATGGGATGACCCAGCGCCGCATGGCGCTCGACCAGACCGCGAGCCACTTCAACGGTCTCGTCGGTTGAATCGTCCAGTACCTGGATGTCCAACTTCTCACTCGGATAGTTGAGCTTGCAGATGGATTCCAGCAGGCGTGCGACCACATACTGCTCGTTGAAAATCGGCAACTGAACGGTCAACCGCGGCAATTCCTCGAAACGTGCAGCGGCTTCGGTGGTGCGATTCTTCTGATGCTTGTAATAACGGTACACCATGACGTAGCGGTGCATTCCGTATCCCGCCAGCAGCGTCAGGACAATGAAGTAGGGGATGAGCAAACCTAAATCGAAAGCGTTAGCGTGGTAGAGGCCGCGAAACGTCGTATCCAAAAAATGTTGGCGGATATAAGGCAACACGCCCTTGGGGGCGGCCCACAACGCCAAAGTCACTGTTCGCAAGAGATCAGACATCAATAAGGGCCTAATGAAAACCTTCATTTTACAGGATGGTGCACCATGACCGGCGCCTTGCCCAGGTTTAGCCCCTCAGCTACAAATAGAACACTCATGGAATCCAGACCAGCGGCGAAGGTCGCAGAAAATTCTAGTTCACTGCGGAGCGCTTGGACTCACGTCCGAACGTCGCCGTTCTGGATGGTCGCGATTGCTTTGATTTTGCGCGTGGGCTGGATCGTGGTGGGGCACACATACAGGTTCAAGAGCGCGGACAACAACTTCGGTTTTGGCTGGGAGATGGGGCGGATTGGCGCGTCGCTAGCCTCCGGACACGGTTTCAGCAATCCCTTCGGACCGGAAACCGGACCGACGGCATGGGAGCCTCCGCTCTATCCCTATTTGATCGCAGCTGTCTTCCGTGTTTTCGGGATTTATTCCAAAGCATCTGCATTTGTTCTGTTGACGATTAACAGCGCCTTCTCAGCGCTCACCTGCGTTCCCATCTTTTTTACCGCGCGCAGGATTTTTTCCGAAACAGTTGCCGTGGGCTCGGCGTGGGCGTGGGCCCTGCTCCCCAACGTCATGTTTTGGTCGACACGTTGGGTCTGGGAGACGAGTCTGTCAGCGCTCTTGCTGACGGTGATTTTCTGGTTGGCGCTAGCCCTTGAAGAGCGAGACGGCCCGCAGCCATGGCTTCAATTCGGCTTGCTCTGGGGCATCGCCGCGCTGATTAGCACCTCCCTGCTGTCGTTTTTGCCGGCGACGGGATTGTGGGCCTGGTACCATCGCGCGCGTCTTGGCAAGAAATCGTTCATGGGCGTGTTGCTTGCCTCTGTCGTTTTCTTCGCATGCATTACGCCGTGGCTCGTCCGAAATTTTAAGACTTTCGGCCAGTTCATTTTCATTCGTGACAATTTTGGCGCGGAGCTGCGATTAGGCAATGGCCCTGGAGCGGACGGCACATGGATGGAATATCTGCACCCGACGCAGGATGTCTATGCCATGCGGCAATATCAGGCGATGGGCGAGTTGGCCTATATTGCGATGCGTAAGCGGCAGGCTTTCGATTACATCAAGGCGGATTACGGGCGCTTCACGGTTCTGTGTGTAAAGCGTTTCATCTATTTCTGGGCCGGCCCACCAAAGGCTACGCAACCCTGGTGGATGAATGACGTGAAGAATTCGCTTTTCTTAGGCTCGTCGGTCCTGCTGTTCTGGGGACTAGGCTGCGCCCTGCGATTGAGAAAACAGGGTGCGTGGCTTGTGTTCTGGCTGATCCTGCTCTATCCGGCCATCTACTACGTTGTTTTCCCTGCGCCGCGCTATCGCGTTCCCATTGAGCCGGAAATGGCGATTCTGGCAGTTTTCCTGCTCACTGAGGCGGAGAGGCCTCGTCTAAGGCAGAGGAGGAAACTATGAATCGCCATCGGCAATCCGCGACCTGGTTGGGAGCTGCTGTGGGGACCGCCTGTGCTTTGCTGATTCTCGGCCTAGAGGCGCATGCGTCGGACCATCGCGGCGCATTGATTGAAGAATTCCATCAGACCTATGCCATGACGGCGGACGGCCGAGTCGAACTCAGCAATATCAACGGCGACGTCCATATCTCCAGTTGGGATCAGAATCAAGTAAAAGTCGACGCCGTGAAGTATGCCGACTCGAAGGAGCGGTTGGATGAGGCGCAAATCGAGATCGAAGCGAGAAGCGACTCGCTTTCAATTCGAACCAGGTATCCAGAGCACGACAAAAGCTCAAATTGGGGATCGCACAATAACCCGGCGAGCGTGGAGTATACGCTGACGGTCCCGCGAGGAGCGAGGCTCGACGAAATCAAGTTAATCAACGGCGAACTCGACATCGCGGGCGTGAGCGGAGAGGTGCACGCGTCGTGCATTAACGGTCGGCTTGAGGCGCAAAACTTGGCCGGACGCGCACATCTCGGAACCATCAATGGACGCCTGGAAGCGCGATTTGACCAGCTCGCCGGTTCTTCGGTCGAGTTGAGTTCGGTGAATGGCTCGGTGGATTTAACCATTCCTTCCGACTCGAAGGCGGAAATCGAGGCGAGCACGGTTTCTGGCGGGATCAACAACGATTTTGGACTTCACGTCGACCATCACAATTTTGTGGGCCACGAACTGCGCGGAGAGCTCGGTTCCGGTGGCACCCATATCAAGCTGCAAAATGTGAATGGAAGAATTGAAATTCGCCATGCTCAGGACGGGCGCGCACTGAGTCCGGTGAAAGACCTGACCCATTACAAAGGGGACGGCGACACGATCTAGTGCCTATACGAGATCAGTAGATCGTGTACGCGGGGAGAGGAGTGCGCAGGTCGGGCTTTGACGCCATCAGCAACAGGGCGCCCTCGCGCTTGAATGCCCGCAGATCGTCGAGACTGTTGAACGATTTAGTCTGGTAGTCATCCGGCGTAGGCGTATCGTCGGGAACGCGGAGGGCTTGCACGTCTTCGAAGGCGTGTTTTTTTAAGAGCTCGACATATTCGTCCGCCGACCGCACGTGGACAGACACCTTGAGCTTGTCGACCCATTGCAGCGAGTAGGAATTGTCCCTGTAAAGATTGATCAGAATAAAAAGCCGTCCGCGCGGTGCCATCACGCGAAATAGCTCCATCAGCGCACGATCCTGATCGGGATAGTAGTAGAACGATTCGACCGACAAGACTTTGTCGAAGAAGTTTTCTTCCCAGGGAATCTGGTTGGCCGATCCCCAGACGTACAGGATATTTTCGAAATCCTTCGATGCTTCGCGGGCCTGCCGCACCATCTCGTCGGACACGTCGAGACCAACGACTTGACCGAAGCCCTCGGGGCCTTCACCCACTAGGCGTGCCAGCAAGCGTGTCGCCCATCCCGAACCACAGCCCAGATCGAGCACGCGCTCGCCGGGGCGCAGGTTCATCAGCCGAATCGTCTTTTCGGTGATGTCGAGATGGTGGCGTTCCATCTTCGCGCCTTCTCCGTCAGCGGCCCAGCGGTTGAATTCGTGTTGCAATTTTTCGTCGGGAGTCTGAGGTCTGTCAGCCATATTCATATCAATTCATTTTCTTATTTTCGCTCACACACGTGCTGAACGTTAACAGCATTTTGGCCGCCTCATCTTTTCCTCTTCTAATTCCTGGCGGAACGCGGCATAGGCAGTTGCGGAAGAGCTCATGCCGGCCCGGCGCAGGAAACGGTCATAGGCGGCCTCGTCGAAAATTTCACGCAGCGTCGCTAGCACAATCTGGACTGCGCTGGATATCCGCTTCATCCTCTCTCCTCTGCCAGTTGGGTCATCACGAAGGGCGATTCTTTTACTCGTGCTTGTTCCCTGCCAGTTAATACGGCGATCCACTGGCGCGCGGATTCGATCAGAATCAGCGTTACCATGACCACGAGAACGGTGGTGAGCGCGGCATCGAGACGGTTATTGAAAATCAGCTGCGCTGTAGCCTTGGTGGTTGGACCGGCGGCCAGTAACCGCGCCTGCGCCAGAAAGCCGATGCGAGGATCGGGATCGAGAATCTTGTGCCAGGACGCCGTGAACGTGACGGCGACCAGCCACGCCAGCGGCACTAGCGTAACTGCGGCATAGCGGGACCTGTGCATCTTGACGATGATCGTGGTGGCGACGCACAACGCGACGGTGGCCAGCAACTGGTTGGCGATGCCGAACAGCGGCCACAGCGAATTGATGCCGCCTAACGGATCTTTCACACCCTGCCACAGGAAGAATCCCCAGGCAGCTACAACCAAAGCGCTGGTGGCGAGAATCGACGGGTACCAACTGGTCCGACCCAGAGGTTTATAGATGTGCCCGAGGGCGTCCTGAATCATGAAGCGGGCTACGCGGGTTCCAGCGTCGAGGATGGTGAGGATGAATAGAGCCTCGAACATGACGGCAAAGTGGTACCAGAGCGCCATCACGGCAGAGCCTCCAAGGCTCTGGGAAAAAATGTGTGCCATACCAACTGCGAACGCGGGCGCACCACCGGTGCGATTTAACAGAGTCTGTTCGCCAACAGCGTGAGCCAGAGCTTGCATATCGGAGGCTGTAACGGGGAATCCCCAGGACGAGATGGTTGCCGTGGCGGCGGCTGCTGTCTGGCCTACCACTCCGGCAGGGCTGTTAATCGCAAAGTAAACTCCCGGCTGAAGCACACAGGCAGCGATAATCGCCATCACCGCAACAGCGGATTCAGCCATCATGGCGCCATAGCCGACCATGCGCGTCTGGGTTTCGCGTGCGATCAGTTTGGGAGTGGTTCCGCTGGAGATCAAGGCGTGGAAGCCGCTGATGGCACCGCAAGCAATCGTAATGAAAGCGAAGGGAAAAATCTTCCCGGCAAAAACGGGGCCAGTGCCGTCTACGAAGCGGGTGAGCGCAGGCATGTGCAGGGTGGGATGCAAGGCCACAATGCCAATTCCGAGAAGAGAAATCGTGCCGAGCTTCACGAAGGTGCTGAGGTAGTCGCGGGGGGCCAGCAGAAGCCACACCGGCACGGCAGAAGCCGCAAATCCGTAGATGATGATGAGAATCGCGAGCGTGGGCGCGCGCAGAGTAAAGATGCCGGCCATGGCCGGATTTTGCGAAGCCCATTGCCCACCCCAAATCGCGAGCAGCACAAGCACGAAGCCAACGGCGGAGACTTCCAGCACTTTGCCGGGACGAATCCGGCGGAGGTAGAGGCCCATGAGCAGCGCGATAGGAATTGTCATCGCGATCGTAAAAGTGCCCCAGGGGCTGTCTTTCAGGGCGTTGACCACGATCAGCGCGGCGACACCGAGGAGAATCACAAGAATCGCAATCACTGCCGTGTAAGCCACGAAGCCGCCGACGCGTCCGATTTCTTCCTTCGCCATCTCAGTGAGGGACTTGCCATCGCGCCGCACAGAAAAGAGAAGAATCACGAAATCCTGCACGCAGCCAGCGAAGACGGCACCCGCCAGCACCCACAGCGTTCCTGGAAGATAGCCGAACTGCGCAGCCAGCACCGGACCGACCAATGGGCCCGGACCGGCGATGGCGGCGAAATGATGCCCAAACACCACCCATTTATTCGTCACCAGAAAGTCGCGGCCGTTTTCCAGGCGCTCGGCAGGAGTAGCGCGAAGAGCGTCCAGCGCCAGAATCTTAGCCGCGATGAACTTGCTATAGAAGCGGTAACCAAGAGCGTAGCAGCAGGTCGCGGCCACAACCAGCCAGAGGGCGTTAATCGGTTCCGCGCGGTGAATAGCAACGGAGGCAACTGCCACGGCGCCCAGGAGGCCCACAACTCCCCAGCCAAGAAGCGACAAAATTTTATTCATGTCCGTTGAGCATTGTGTCGAATCTGGCGGCGCAGCGCAACGCCAAAGTGCCCCGACACGGAGGTTCTTACATGAACGATTTTCTCCGCGGTGTTTCTGATTGATCTTCGGCTTTGGAGTACGTCGATTTAGTGTTACTCTATCTTTTCCAACCGATATTCACCCTGTGTTTGGATTCTGGCTCGAGCAACAGCCGGGATGTATGCGGAAGGCTTCATTCTGAACTCATACTGGAAAGGAACTCTACGACGATGAGAATAGGCATGCTAACCGGAGGGGGTGATTGCCCCGGGCTGAATGCGGTCATCCGAGCTGTGGTGCGTAAAGGGGTATTTCATTACCACGACGAGTTTATCGGCTTCATGGAAGGCTGGCGCGGTCTGATCGAGGATCTGAGCATGCCACTCGACCTGGATGCGGTGAGCGGAATTCTGCCCCGCGGCGGTACCATCCTGCGGACGTCGCGAACAAATCCTTCGAAGCGTGCGGACGGAATTGACCGCTGCGTCGCAGCCATAGACAAGCACAAGATCGACGCCCTGATTGCGATTGGGGGAGACGACACGTTATCGGTTGCAAACAAGCTCCACGAAAAAGGAGTGAAAGTTGTCGGTGTGCCGAAGACCATCGACAACGATCTAGGAGGCACCGACTACACTTTCGGGTTTGATACGGCATGCAACGTAGTGTGCGAAGCCATTGACCGCGTGCACACCACTGCCGAAGCCCACAACCGAGTGATGGTTGTGGAAGTGATGGGACGCGATGCGGGATGGATTGCCTTGTACAGCGGTATTGCAGGGGGCGCCGACGTAATTCTGATTCCCGAGCGCCCGTTTGACGTGGACAAAGTGGCGGAGTCGATTCGCCAGCGCCACGAACGCGGTCGTTATTTCTCGATTATCGTAGTGGCGGAGGGCGCGAAGTTTTCCTCGGACGCCAGTTCCGGCGCACCTATTCTGCAGGACATGGGAAAAGATGAATTCGGGCACGCGAAGTTGGGCGGGGTTGCGAACATTCTTGCGCGTGAAATCGAGAAGCGCACTGGCTTCGAAACTCGCGCGGTGGTGCTGGGACACATTCAGCGCGGTGGCTCGCCTAGCGCGTTTGACCGGGTGCTCGCGACGCGCTATGGGCTGGGCGCGATCGATATGGTGCATCGCGGGGAATTCGGCTGCATGGCGGCATTGCGGTCGAACAAGATTGTTTCGATCCCTCTGAAAGAGGCGATATCGAAGAATCGCGTGGTCGACAACGAGATGATTCAGATCGTCGATGGCCTGTTTGAGGAGACTGGCGTTCGAGAAGTCGCGGGCAAGTAGCTCGGCGCTATTGCGAAAATCGGAACTGATCTGCCCACTTCACGGGCCAGGTCCGCATGAACCAAATCTATCGACATCTGGCGCCATGGTTGCTGACGATAACGGAAGCAATCATGGTGCTGGCTGCCGTGTTCATTTCCTTGCGCAGCCGTCGGCGAGAACCCACCACATTTTTTGATCGCGTCGAGAACCTTTTTGGGAGGCTGTCGCGGCGCCGCGCTCTGGCCGCGGGATTCGCGTTTGTACTCGCTCTGAGCATTCGCGCCAGCTTGATTCCGCTGCTTGGAATTCCCCTTCCTGACTGGAACGACGAGTATAGCCACCTGCTGGCCGCCAACACCTTCGCGACTGGGCATCTGACCAATCCCACTCACCCGATGTGGATCCATTTCGAAAGTTTTCAGATCATCCAGCGGCCAACGTACATGTCGATGTACGCGCCGGGACAGGCGCTGGTGATGGCCGCGGGCATCGTGGTCGGGGGACATCCGTGGATTGGGATTTGGGTGATCACTGCTCTGATGTGCGCAACAATTTGCTGGATGCTGCAAGCCTGGGTTCCGCCGACATGGGCCTTATTTGGCGCAATGCTTGCCGTGCTCCGCTTTGCGACCTTCAGCTACTGGATGAACAGTTATTGGTGCCCGGCCCTGGCGGCGACTGGAGGTGCGCTGGTGTTGGGAGCAATTCCGAGGCTCCGCCAGCGTCCTCGAGTGCGGGACGGGATTCTGCTGGCACTTGGCCTCGTAATGATGGCGAACAGCCGGCCCTATGAGGGATTGGTTTTCAGCATTGCAGTCTCGGCGGGCCTTGTCGCGTGGCTGAAAAGACAGAAGTTGCCACCGGGGCGACTTTTGTTTTGGAAAATGTTTCTACCGGCTGCGTGTGTTCTCGTCGTAGCTACGGCAGGAACGGGCTACTATTACTGGCGTGTGACCGGAAGTCCGTTTCGCATGACGTATGCCGTGAATCGTGAGACTTACGCGGTGGCACCGTACTTCTTGTTTTTCTCCAAGCGCGCCGTACCCGAGTATCATCACGCGGTGATGCGCGACTACTACGCCGGATGGGAAGTCAGCCAGTTCGATGAAGGTCGTACCGTTTTCGGATTCTTGCGGAGGACCACCAACAAGATTGTGCAACTCTGGCGCTTTTATATCGGACCGGCTTTTCTGCTTCCGTTAATTGCGTTTCCATGGATTGTGCGCGACCGCCGCATGCGCCTGGCGCTGGTGGCGGGTTTTGGTTTTTGCCTGGGATGGCTGATCGAGACCTGGACCTTTCCGCACTATGTCGCACCCGCCTTGGGATTGGTGTACCTGGTGCTGGTGCAGTGTATGCGGCATCTGCGTTTGTGGCAGCGGAACGGAGTTCCCATGGGGAAGTTCCTGGTACGCAGCGTTCCGGTTGTGTGCGTGGGGATGATCGTTCTTCGCCTGGCGGGAATCAGCGCAAATGCTTCGCTGGAACCTCATTGGCCGCTCGGAAACATGGACCGCGTTCACATTGTCAAGCGACTTAACGCGATTTCGGGCACGCATCTGGTGATTGTGAGGTACGGCCCCGAACACAACGTCGATCGCGATTGGATTTACAACGCTCCAGATATCGATCGCTCCCGCATCGTCTGGGCCCGCGATATGGGTAAGGAACAAAACATGGAACTGCTGCGCTATTTTCACGATCGCCACGCGTGGCTGATGTCCGGCGACGAATCCCCACCGCTGCTTGAGCCCTATCCTGTCAACTGAGGTCCACCTGACGACATTGCTTAATCAATCCGGCTCATGGCTAACGGCCAGGCGGTTGCGCGCTCACGGCGCCATCCTGGCACTGTGCTTGTGGTCGCTCTATGTATGGACTCTCGCGACTCCTGGCTTGCGCGATCGGAGCGGAAATTTCAAAGGGACCGACTTCCTGCATTTTTACACGCTGGGCTCGCTGGCGATTGCTCATCGCGGTGCCGATTTATACGATATGAATGCCCAGGCTGCGCTGGCAGCGCAGCGCGTGCCGGAAGCAGGGGGCCTTCGTTACCTGCCGTTATATCCGCCGCAGGTTTCGATCCTGTTCGCGCCGTTCGCGCATCTTTCATATGAGTGGGCGCTGGCGTTGTGGTGGGTACTTAGCGCGGGCGTTTATGGCGTCTGCTGTTACGTCATTTGGCGGGCGTGCTCGAACCTGCGACTACATGGAATGACGGTTGCTATTGTCGCCATGGCATTTCCGGCATTCTTTCATTTGATCGCATGGGGGCAAACTTCAGCATTGGCTCTGGCCTGCTTCACGGCGATGTTTTTTCTGCTGCGCGAACGGCGGAAGTTTCTCGCCGGAATTGTGCTTGGCTGCCTGATTTTTAAACCACAATTAGGACTCGCGGCCGCCGTTCTATTCGTAGCAGTTGGGGCGTGGAAAACCGTGCTGGGTGCCTTCCTTTCCGCGGCGGCCCAACTCTGGGTGGGAGTTCTCTACTATGGAATTGAACCGTTGCGGCAGTGGATACGCAGGTTATGGCATGTGCAGACGTTGTGGCCGGAACTCGAGCCTAAGGACTATCACACGCACTCGCTGCGAACCTTCTGGTCGATGCTGCTACCTTGGCCCGCACTTTCTCTCGGCTTATATATTTTGAGCGCAGTCGCGGTTCTCGGAATGGCCATTGCATGCTGGAGGCAAGGCGAGAGGGTCCCGATGTCATTGCGGTACGCGATGCTGCTTTTCGCGAGCGTGCTCATATCACCGCACCTCACGGTTTACGATCTTGTGGTTCTGGCGCCGGCTTTTTTACTGCTCGCCGATTGGCTCGTCGCTCAAGCGCTCACGAACTGTACTCGACGGCTAGGAACGCTTCTTTATCTCGCTTACATGCTGCCGCTCCTTGGCCCATTTGCGAGATGGACGCACGTTCAGCTTTCGGTTGTGGCGTTGGCGGCGGTGGTGTATAGCATCTGGCAGATCTGCCGCTTGGAAGGTATGAATCAAGTCGCGGTCGCCTAAAACGATCAACGGCTTCCGAACAGAAATGCTAGGGCTTCAGGAAATCGCCTCGCCCACGCCGATTCGTGGTGCGTACCGCCTTCCTCGACGACCAGGCGCAGGCGCGTGTCGTCCAATCCGGCCCGGCGCAAAATCGCGGCCAGTTCGCGCACGTCGTCGACCATGCTTTGATCTTTCTCCGGACGGCCGGCTTCGGCGGTTCCGGTGGCCAGGAAAATGCGTTGCGGCCAGCGCTCGATGGCGCGGCTTTCGCGAATTATCTGCCGGTTCGAGGCCCAGAGCGAAGGACTTTCGAGCAGCAACCGACCAATGACATCGGGGCGCGATGCTGCGGTGTAGAGGGCAACCAGCGCGCCCAGTGAGGAGCCTCCTAGCCCCGTGGTTTCCGGGCCGGAAGCCACGCGGTAGTTTTGGGCGACGAAGGGCATGACTTCCTTAATCAGGAAATTCGGATAACGGCTGCCCTGAACGCGCAACATCATCGGCTGCAGCGAACGATGCGGCATGTATTCGCGAAGACGATCCTTGCCTGCATTGTCGATGCCCACCACCATCATGGGGAGAATTACGCCTTCGCGAACCAAGCGCTCGCTGGTTTCATCGACTTGCCATTCCACGCCGGTAAAGGATGTCGACGCTTCGAACAAATTCTGACCGTCGTTGAGATACAGAACGGGATAATGACGGCCAGCATTTGCCGGATCGTCGTATCCGGGAGGCAGCCACACACGGAGGAACCGGGAGTTTCGAAAAATGCGACTGCGAAATTTATGCAGACGCAAATCGCCGGCCGCGGCTTGCACGCGGATTACGCCGGCAGCGGTCCCACCGGAAGCGTTTTCATTCTTGGCGATTTCGTTCATCACGAAAAGCGCTGAGGGAAGACATTATCAGGACTCACACTCTTGCGGTCCTCAACCGCATTGCCATTGCGAGAAGGCTGATCAATAAAATCAATACCAGAGATGCCAGGCACATAATGCACCAGGTCGTCAGGACATAGGCTTCGATATACGTGAGATAGAGAGCGAAGAGCACTCCGGCAATTGCCGCACCCAGAAGGCGGTTTGGAGTTTCCGGCTCCGACGTCCTGAATGTCGCCAGCCAAAGCAGCACTGCATAACCGGCAACCCCAATCCCGGCCACAGGAATTCCCATGAGCGTGGAATATTCGCTGCGGTTCACGATGTCGCAGCTGAACTTTTGGCTAAGATCGCAATACGCCGTCGCCGATTTCGCATAATGGCGCTGCAAAGAAATCGCAGAGACAACCATGCCGGCCACAGCCAAGATTGCGATCAAAGTAAACAGAACACGGTTAGCCCGTCGTACGGACGGAACTAACGGAGAAACTGGCGCCGGATCGGTCACGGTAAAGCGCACCCGGTCTTATCGCTCAAAGCTTCGAGAGACAAGACTCCTTCCTTCGGCGGCTCCGCCCCAAATTGCCAACTGGGAAACAGCTTAACTCCAGCAATCTTGCATGCCGTGGCCAGTTCGCTGGAGCCTTTGATCGCGCACTCGACGTAGGGAACATTGTGAAAGGCGTCGCCGAACATTTCTTTCTGTTCGATGCAGTGTGGACACCAGTAGAGTCCGTACATCTTGGCTTGCTTGCTGGCTATGCATTTGGCGAAAGAATCGTACTTGTGATTGCGGTAATAGCGGCCCGCGATGAACGCGGCGGCGAGCAGAACCAGTACGACGCCGTAAGTGAACATCTTTTTTTTCCTGGGGTCGCTCTGTGCGGCACCCTCGCGCTCTTGTTGCTTTTTCCGGCGTTCTTCAGACATGTCTCATCCTTATATCATGGGATCGCTTAGGTTTTCGGCCGCAGGTCATGCGACGACGTTGAGGGCGACGGGCAGCACATCCAGTTCTTCGCAGTGCAGTGTGAGCACTTCCCCGTCGACCATTACATCGACGGGACCGTCGAGGTTGAATTCGATGCGCTGCGCCGCCTGGCGCTCGGCCAGGGGATGCTCGATATGAGTGCCGTCGTAGAGTCCGGGCAAATTGCGAATCAGTCCCAATCGGCCGATCGGCCCCCAACGGACATACTCCACTAGACCGTCGTTAATCTCCGCCTTGGGGGCAATCATCATAGTTCCACCAGTAAACTTGCTGTTGTTGAAAGTCAGGAAGAGGCACCGTCGGTTGTCAAAGTTTCCAGAGCCGTCGAGCCGAACGGGAAAGGGTCTGCGATTGAAGCGGGCCAGGGTCAAGAAAATCGAGGCCTGATATCCAAGCTCTCCCCAGCCACTGAACCGCCGCGCCCGCAGCGTTGCGACATCTGCCGAGAAGCCCATGCTCAGTAAATTGATGTAGTGGATCACACCGCCGCGGTGACGCAAGCGCATTACGTCGCAGGAGCGCGTCCGGTGGACAAGCAGAGACTCAAGCGCGTATTCGACGCCACGATCGCTGAAGTCGCGCAGAAAGGAATTGCCGGTGCCCAGCGGCAGGAACGCCAGGCTGGGGCGCTCACCGCCGAGGGCCTGCGGAAAGAGGCCGTTCACGATCTCGTAGGCAGTGCCATCACCGCCGACTGCGATAAAATTTCTGACCCCGCGCGCAAAGGCCGCGCGTGCAATTTCGGTCGCATCTCCGGCGGCGCGAGTCTCGGCGACTTGAACTTCGAGGCCACCGGCTTTGAGGCGTTCGAGCGCCGGGGCCAGGAGTTTGCGGCTGCGACCGCCGCCGGCGGTGGGATTCACGATTGCAAGGTAGTTTTGGCCCAAAGTCGCGGTTCCAAGTCTTTAAGGTGACGTGCAGATTATTGCGACATTCGACGCGAAAACCGATCAAACTACCACGACCGACTCTCGCTCCATGGTTTTGGCGATCTCCTCAGCCAGCAACTGTCGCTTGATTTTCATGGATGCGGTGCGGGGGAAATCCTTGTCCCAAATCAAATATCCGCCGACCCGCTTGAAATCGGGCAGGCAGCGATTTCGAATCGAGATTTCTTCCTGCAACTTGGCATCAATTTTCTGATTTTGCTCCAAGCGCAATACTAGAACGAGGGTTTCTCGGCCAAGTTCCTTCTTCGGCCAGACGTAATTCTCTGCAAACACGGAATACTCTTTCACCGGCAGTCCGTCGAAGACGGTTTCAATGTCCTCGGGATAGATATTCTTTCCTCCCTCGGTAACGATCATGTTCTTCTTGCGCCCGAATAGTTGTAGATGGCCGCCGCGCTCGAAGCGGCCCAGATCGCCCGTCAGAAGCCAGCCATCGACGATGGTTTCCAAAGTCATCTCAGGATCGTCGAGATAGTGCGACATCACGGTTTTGCTGCGAGCGGCCACTTCCCCTACGCCCTCCGAGTCCGGACTTAGAATCCGCAGTTCGACTCCCGGCAGGGGCTTGCCTACGGTATCGGCTCGGAAGGGCTTGAGGTCGTTGAGCGTGAGCGCGGTTCCGGCCTCGGTGAGGCCGTAGCCGTTGACAACGGGAATGCCGAGATCGTAGAAAAACTGCATGGTGGACGGTTCGAGGAATGCCCCGCCCGTGATCAGCGCCAGCAACTCACCGCCAAATCCGCGGTGCACGCTGGAAAGCAGCATGCGGCTGAGCTTCACATTCGGGCGGCGGCGAGTCAGCACGCGGTTGACCGCAATCATGCTATCGAGAAACGCGCGCTTCCAGGATGGAAGTTCGTCGAACTTCGCGCGTAAGCCTCGCTCCAGATTCTTCACGATCATCGGAACCAGCGATACATAGGTTATTCGGTAGCGGACAAAAGCGTCGCGCACGAACTCCGGGCGAAGCGTGCGCAAATGCACCACGCATGCGCCGCATACGAACGGACCGATGAAGCCAACCATGAAATCAATGGCGTGATTGGTGGGAAGAATACTCAAATAGCGCACGCCCGGCCAGAAGGGATACCACGCCGTAAGAGCCCGGCATTGCTCGATGTAATTTTCGTGAGTGAGGACGCACCCCTTGGGTCGACCGCCTGTGCCTGAGGAATAGACAATGCAGGCGACGTCGTCTTTCTGGCGCATGACGAAGTCGGGAGTACCTTTGCGCTTGAAATCCTCCCATCGGAAAGCGCCCGCCAGATCTACACCCAGCGGGGCTTCTGTCACGAGGACAGTCTTGGTTCCGATGTTGTGAAAATCGGGCGACTGCATTATCGCGCGCCAAAGGTGGTATTCGACGATCAGCACCTTGGACTTGGAATGCGCCAGAAGTTGAAGATGCTCGGCCGCGGTCAATTTGTAATCGAGCGGCACCAGCACGCCGCCGCAATAGAAAACGGCGTAGGCCGAGATCAGCCACTTCGACTGATTCGTCATAATGATGGCGGCGCGCTCGTCGGCATCATAGTCGGCGTCCTCTAGAGCACGCGCCAGTGGAAGGGCAATTTCCTTGAAATCGGAATACGTGAGCCGGACTTTCTCGCGATCGCGCTCCGCCTCGATCAGGCAAACTTCCGAGGAGAAGCGGTCGAGGGCATCGCGCAGCGCAGCGCCGAGACAGGTGTATTGGCGGAGATCAAGCATAAAGAAATTGCCGACTGTCAATTGTAGATTGTTAATTGACGAACCCGAGGCCGCGCCGGCAGCGACGTTCCTCGGCAATCAACAATCAGAAATCAGCAATCAACAAAGGGGTCTGTCCTATAACCGGGCCTGAATCTTGGCGGCCAAGGTGCGAAAGTCCGTCACGCCCTGCAGTTCGTAATCGGGCAACTCGACCCGAAAATGATTTTCCAATTTCGTGAGCAGGTCGAGAGTCTGCAGGCTGTCGATGCCGAGCGCCTTGAAGAAGTCTTGGTCGGGAGAGAGTTTCTCGCGTGGCACTTTGAAGTGGGCCGAGGCGAGGGCAAGGATCTCGTCGAGCGTCTTTTCCGCTGTTTCCATAAGCAGTTATTCTAATTCAGTTTCTACTATGGCAAATAGGGTTGCGGATCCTTGCTTTCCACAAACTTTTTCAGGTTGGTCTGCACCGCAGGCCGCGAAAACAGATCGCAAAAGATGTCGATTTCCCGGAGTAACTCGTCTTCAGGAACGGGTTTGATGAAGCGCTTGGCGGCGGCCGAGGTTTCGCGATCGAACTTGCCGATTTGGCCCGCGGTGGCCCGGGCTGCGCGCAGGGCTTCGCCTTCGGAAACGACCTGGCTCGCGAGTCCGATCTGCTGCGCCTTGGTGGCGTTAAAACTACGGCCGGTCAAGAGCAGGTCACGCACGACGGCATTGCCTAAATCTCGCTTCAGACGCGGGATTCCGCCGAATCCCGGGATCAGTCCCAGCCTTAATTCGGGAAAGCAAAAGCGGGCCATTTTGTCGGCGATGATCAAATCACAGACCAATGCAAGCTCAAACCCTCCGCCGAAGGTTACACCGTGGACGGCGGCAATCGTAGTGAGCGGCGAGACGTCGATCCGGTTCAGCACGCGGTGGATTCGCTCCAGGAAGTCACGTACACCCTGGGCCGCCTTAGAGTTTTCCATCGCATGAGACTGCTCATAAAGCTCGCGCAGATCGGCTCCGGCACAGAAGCCGCACTTCAATTCGCTGTAGAGAATGAGCGCACGGGCTTCTTTCTCCAATTCGTCGAGCGCAGCAGCGAATTTCTCCAATTCATGCAGAGACAAAGAACCAAGCTCGTTACACGGCTCGCGGTGGAGCGCCAATTCAATGACCCCACTGTGGACGTGCCACGACAGCGCTTGCCCTTTAAATTGCTTTGCGTCCAATAGAATCCCTCTTCACCAACGTCAGACCGCCTGTTTCACCCGATACATCTCTTCGATTTGATTCTTCATGCGCGCGGAAATCAGGTCGCGCTTTAACTTCCCATTTGCCGTGAGCATTCCATTGTCAATGGAGAATGGCTCTGGGCGCAGGCAAAATGCGCGCACCTGCTTATAGTGCGGAAGTTGCGGGTTGACGGCATCGAGGGCGGCCTGAGCCTGCTCCGTGGTGACACTCCCCGTAACGATTGCGGAAAGATATCCCCTGCCGTTGCCGACGACTACGACTTGCTGCGCACCCGGCAGATGACGAGCGATTTCCCCCTCGACCGTTTCCGGAGAAATCTTATGGCCGGAGCCGAGAACAATCAGATTCTTGATCCGCCCCACGATGCGCCAGTTTCCGGAAGCATCCATCTCGCCCTGATCTCCGGTGTGAAACCACCCGTCGCGGAGCACGTCGGCAGTCTGCTGCGGGCGGCCCCAGTAGCCGGGAAAAACATTGGGTCCGCGCACGATGATTTCCTCGTTGTCGCCGATTCTCATCTCGATGCCTGGAATTGCAGGGCCAACGCGTCCCGGCGCGACGTGATTGGGATCGTCCATCGTGCAGATCCCAGTCGTCTCGGTCAGCCCGTAAACCTGCAATACGGGAATGCCGAGCATATTGAAGTAATCCTGCGTCTCGAGAGTGAGCGGCGCCGATCCACAAATCAGGGCCTTCAGATTCTCCCCGGCCATTTTCTTGCGGATAGCCGGGAAGATAATCGTATTGCCAAGCCACAGCCAGACCGGGTCGGCGGTTCTGGCATTCTCTTCCTTGCGCCGCAGCCATGCCGCCTTGGCACGCGAGTAAATCGGCTGCGCTACGCCGCCTTTCTGGGCGAGTTGATCGCCTACTCCGCGGCGCATGCGTTCCAGCAACTGGGGAACGTTCAGGAAATAGTGAGGCGCCACCGTGGGCATGTCGCTGGGAATCTTGGTCAGGTCGGTGTTGAGAACGACCAGACTGCCACGCAGCAAAAATGTGAGCGTGGCAATCCATGAGGCGCAAAAACTCAAGGGGAGATAATGAAAAACGCGATCTTGCCCCGAGCGGCCGCCCATCAATTGATCGAGCCGCGCTGATGTGCAGTTCAGCATGAAACCCACGTTGGCGGCAGTCAGCACCACTCCTTTGGCCTCGCCGGACGTGCCCGACGTGTAGATGATCGTGACGGGGTCGGCGTCCACCACTTGCGGCCGATCGAGCGCGACACCTTCCGCCCCTTCGAAGATTCCGTCAAAAAGAAAATGCCGGGGGGCAGCGGGCCAGTTCAGCAGGATTCCGTCGCGCAGACCCGCATCTCCACAGCAGACCAGAGATGGTGTGCTGTCCTTCATCATCGCCACGAGTTCCGCGGGCGCCTGGCGGAAGTATAGAGGGACGACGATCAATCCTTCGGCGGTCGCAGCCAGGTCAACAGCAATCCAGCGAATGCTATTGGCAGCGAGCAGGCCGCAACGGGCGCCCTTCTGGAGCCCTTTAGACGCGAGAAAGGTGCGAGCCTTGCGAATCAACTCGAGGAGTTCGCTGCCGGTCACACCCGTAACCTTCCCGTCACGGATCTCCTGCAATACCGTGGTATCAGCGGTCGCTTTGAGTTGCGAAAATATTTCCCCGATAAAAGGCATGGTTTCTTGAAAAGCGGCCACTTTAGCTGTAGGCCGCGACTAACTCACGGAGCGAGGAACTCATGGGCGGTAGATAGTCTTCCCAACTCCATTCGCCCGAGCGCGTCTTGAATTCGGGATATCGCCGCTGGACTTCTTCCTCAAAGAAAACGCCCATCCGCGCCATCACTTTGAGATTCTTCACGACCGTGCGCGCGATGCCGTCAGCAATGCGCTCGCCTTGCGTAGCCAGCGTTTCAAGGGCCGCCAAAAGTTTGGGCTCAAGGTCTGGATCGTCCACTGTCATGAGCAACTCAGGATGACCGCGCTCGCGCATGAGATTTCGTATACGCTCATCCATGGTGATTCCGGCTGATGGAACCAGTGCCGGCATCGAGGTTACGATGCCATGATAGCGCGAGGAAGCCATCATGTGGCAAGCGCGCAGAATGCTGACCAACTCATACATGTTGTACTGATCCGAGGTCAAAACCGGCACTCCTCCGAGTTTTTCGGAAATGCGATTAGCCGCACGCGCATCCATGCGCTCGGTCGCCACCAGAATGACGAACACACTCCGCTGCTTGCGGAATGCATCGACAGCGTTGGCGATGGAAGTCAGATAGTGCTGATAGGCGCGATCGGCGGCCGGACCGGAGTTGTGGAAATAAGGTCCGCGGTAGTGACTGCTTTTGTAAGCACCGGTCAAACTGTGCAGAGCGGCCTTTGCTACGGAGCCTTTGACGGGCCACTCAAAGGGATTGATGGGGCAGACGACAAGCACCGGAGTTCGCCCATCCCATCCCGATTGGCGCAGAACGTTCTGGCCGAACTCCGCGGGTAGCGGATCAAAGGTCCAAGCCGTATCGGTGCCTAATTCCGTGGGCACGCCCAACTCGCGCAGCAGAGTGCGCGATTCTTCATTGCGTGTGATGACCAGTGAATTCTTGCAATAGCGCCCGCACATCTTGGCAACGAGTGGGTCCATGTGCCCGGCCTCTGCACCGTAGCCGACGGAAAGTTTGTTTTCCACAGCGGCGATGCCGAGAGAGCCGATCATCATGGTGGTCAGGGCGTTGGCGAACTTGCTCTTGAACATGGAGCCCTCACACGCTACGACCCCGTGATGCCGGGGAACTTCATCCGATAGGAACGGCGGGAAAATATCCGGCAGATGCACTTGCCGTGTGCCTTCGAAATAACCTTTCGAGAACTCGAAGTTCTGACTCATTACGCTGAACTCGACTCGGTCCGCGCCAAGAATGTGGCGGATCTGGCGTAACATCTCGTCGACCCGCACGTCGGAACCCATGTTGCGGGTTCCGTTGTAGCCGGCGAAAAGGAGCCTCAGTTTTTCGCCGGGCTGCCACGGCCGTCCGCCGCCCAGCATCCACCGCGTTTTGGCGCGCTCAATATTACTACTGACCCAGGCTTCCAGAATGAAGTCCATCATGCGGCGGATCCTCCGCGACCTGCGGGCCAGGGCTCATAGTTGTATTGGAAATTATTCTCGCGGCTGAACTTCAGCAACGGAAAGCTGTATTGCGAAAACGGCACCGGCTTGCGTCCCAACTCTGAAGTCACGCGCGTATTGTCAAATACGGTGTTCCAAACCAGGTAGGGCATGAATACCTTCAGCAGCGCCGCGCCGTGAGCCATTGCTCCCTTACGATTCGACAGAAAGTTCACCGAACCGGCAAAGGGTTTCTCTGCGAAGGGCAGGAAGACGGGCGCGCGTTTTTCCTGCGCCGCCGCCAAGGCCGTCGTTAGCCCGCGGAAGGTCTGCGAGCCCAACCCCGACGAGAGATGATAGGTCTCGTGCAGAGGCTGATCTTTCTGGTGCAAGGTGGCGATGGCTTCGGCTACAAAATCCACATTCACGATGTCGATTTTATCGTTGGGGCGGAATGGCAGCGCCGGCAGTCCTGCGAGAAACACAAACGCCTTGACCATATCGAACTGAGTGGTTGCCGCGTGACGGCTGTCGCCCAGCACAATGCTCGGCCGGAAGACCGTCTTGGGCGTGTCCGGGAGCAGCACCCGCGTCATGTGCTCACAGAATTTCTTGGTGCGCGCGTAAGGGTCGTAATCGGAGCGATCCCACTCGATCGAGCGATCTTCGGTCACGACTTCATTGCTGCGTTTGCCTGCGACCGCGACGGTGCTGACTTCGCTGAAGCGACGCAGGCCGTGATAGTGTTCCGCATGCCGCGCCAGAGTGAGCACTTCGAGCGTACCTCGTAAATTTACGTTCAGGCAGCTCTTCTCCGACTTCCGGTTCAACGATGCCGCGCAATGAATCACCGAATCGGTTGTGTGCACCAAGCGATCATATTCGTCCCGCTCCAAGCCGAACCCAGAGGAAGTCAGGTCCCCGCAAAAAATTCGAACCTTGGTTTGCAGGTGCTCATAGAAGTGCGGGAAGTCGAGATGCAACTGTAGGGCGCGCCAGAGGCGCAACTGCGCTTCCTGCGGATCACGCGCCCGCACCAGCACGTTCAGGGCAGCGCCATGCCCTTCCAGCAGATTGGCGGCGACGTGCGCACCGATGTATCCGGTGGAGCCGGTTAGGAATATCGCCACGTGGCTCCGTTGGTCCCAGTCTTCACGGCATCTCCGTTAGCGGGCGCGAGTTGAAAGCGGCGAGGCGGCCGTGCTTCCAGAGGCCTGCCTTCAATCAAGGGATAGGTCCAGCGACGAAGTGCCGGAATGTGAATGTTGATCCAGTACTCCCACCAGTCGAGCGAGCGCGTATCGTAGGCGAAAGTACTCTGCTCTTCCGGTACGAGCGCGAAGGAAAGTTTCTCGATATTTTCCGCCGTGAAATCATGTTCGTTGAGCAGAATGAAAGGTTCGAATAGTTCGATGAGCTTCTCCACGCGCTCCAGGCTGCGTTCCGTTTTCACCAGCGGCTTCTTCAGAGGCAGGGGCGACATGATGCGCTGAATGGATTTGATAATCGCCTTCTGGGCAGGGGCGGACATGCGGTTGTAGCGTGTTTTGGAAACCGAGATGGCATCAAACCGGAGGCGCAGCCACGATTCCAGGCCTTCCTGCGCGCGATAGTGTTTGCGGTGCGCCAGTGAGGTTAACTCGATCGATCGGCCCATATCACAGGGATTGGTAACAGAAGTAGCCAGTTGATAGAGCGGATCTTGGCGGCGTTCCATGATGGCGGCGGCGATCAGCGTCATGCCGTTGCACACCGCGTCGACCGGAACAATATCGAGCCGCTTGCTCTTGTTTGAGGGCAACTGCCGGAAATACGTCCCCAGTAAATAGGAGAGCGACGCCGACGTGTTGATGCCCTCATTCCAACCAGCGAATGGTTTGGCAACGGAGGTCTCTACGATCGCGGGACGCACCACCGCGACCGGCAGTCCAGCGCCATGTTTTACGATCAGGGACTCGGCCAGACTCTTGGTAAGGGTGTAGGTATTTGGCCAACCCAACTCTTTGGCGCGGCGAGTTCCCGCTTCGGTCAGGTAAGTCTTGAGCCAGCGCACACGGTTCTTGCGAATCTGATTCTCCAGCGCCGCTCCGTGCAGGTCTTTCGCCGCATGTTCCCGGGAGCGCGCCTGCGTTCTTAACTCTTCTGTAACTTCATCGCTCTCGGCCTTTGCCTCGGCCTGCTTCACGAAGTCCCGGAGGGAGCACCATTCCTGCTCGGCGTCGAATCCCGACTGGTTCCGCGGCGTGTAATTTGGCGTGAGCTTCTCACTGACGCGGCCGTCCTGCTCTCCGGCAACGTAGCAGGTGGAGAGATGCAGAAGACCGGCATGGTCCGACGCCCTCACAAACTCGAGAACGTTCACCGCAGCATCGGTGTTGGTAGTGAGGGCGTCGCGCAAGTCGGGATTGAAATCGGTCAGGCCCGAGCTGTTGATAATCAGATCGAGATGTTTCTGCAGCCGTAGCGCAGTCTCGAGGCCGAGTCCCAGACCGGGTTGTGTGACGTCGCCTTCCACAACCTCGATTTTTTCACGCAGGAAATCCGCAAGCCTTTCGCCGTGGCGGTCAAATAGCGGATCGAATACAGGCGAGTCTTCCACCATCTTTTCGAAGCGCCGTTCTGCGGGATTCGACTTCTGACGACGGATCAGTAGATATATCTTTTTCACTTCCGGTAAATCCAGAAGCGTGTTTGCCAGCCATACTTTCCCGATGAAACCGGTGACACCGATGAGCATCACGTATTTTCCGGCGAATGCCCGGTGGACGGAGAAGTTGGGGACCTGCTTCTGTCCGTCAAAATGGACGACAGGCCGCACCAATTCCGCTTTCGGCCGCTCGGCGGGAATGACGGCTGCCCGCAATTCGTCCACGGAAATGTTCAGTTGCCGAGCCAGAGTTTTCGGCGCCCGGCGCCCGTCTGGATTTTCTTCGCGAATGCGGGCAAATGCCCCGCGGGGCCGGATCACCGGATCCAGCAATCTGCCGGTCGCCGTGCCGTCGCGAAATTCCAGCCGGTTCGCGACAATCCGCTTCACTCCGAGATGCTGCGCCAACGGGCGCATTACGTGTTCCAATCCCTGACTGACGAGGACTACATCCGCCCCCGATTGCACCAACTCCTGCACCTTCTGTACGCCTCGCGGTTTCAAGCGTGGCTTCAACTTGTATTGGAAGAATTCTTCCCCAAGCAGATCGAGGCGATCGCGGGTCACTCCGCGCAGAACCGTATGAATGGCGCGAGTAGCAAATTTCCGGTTGGTGGAATATAGGAACGGGCGAAGCAAAGCCATCAAGAAGATAAGACCGCGCCGGCGGAAACGCTCTGCAAAGGTCTGCGCATTCCAGGTGAAGAAGGCAACCGGCCTGACGACGGTCATGTCGAGCAGGCTTCCTTCCACACGCCAGTAGACGGTGGGACCGAAACCGGAATTGTGGTTGGTAGATTCCAAACTTGTTGTGCGACTCCTCTACAGGCGTCCGCTAGCGGAAGTCAGGCGAAGATTCTATTGTAAACAATTGGGCGTGTAGAGCGAAGCGGAAGGCGCAGATTGGTTGTCAATTTGGTTAAATTGGAGCCTTCTTTGGACCCTCGGCATAGCCTTGGCTTCTCTCACTAGGTGGTTGGCGTCCGGCAATCAACGCAACTGTGCCACTGACGGCCAGGGTGGCGCCGATCGCCAGCAAGCCTCCTCGAAATCCGCCGCTAGCTGTGCGAAAGAAGCCAATGATGTCGGGACCGAAATACCCTCCCAGATTCGCCAGCGAGTTGATCACCGCGATTCCGGCCGCTGCGGACAGGCCAGCCATGCGGGAAGTGGCCATCGCCCAGAAAGGCCCTACCATGGCCTCGGCGCAGGCCATCCCGAGCCCCAGGCAGGCAACTACCACCGCGGTCGCACTTCCGTAGCCGGCGGCGACGAGCGCGGCAGCCCCGACGAACGCCGGCACCGCGGTGTGCCAGCGCCGCTCCCTTGCGCGATCGGAACTCATGCCGACCATTACCATGCCAATCGCGGTCAGCAAGAAGGGTAGGGCCGATACCATCCCGGTAAGGACATAACTCAGCCCAGAGAGCGACCGGATTACGCTTGGCAGCCACAACGTAACGCCGTACATCGTGGTTGAAACGCCAAAATAAACCAGCGACAGCATCCAGATTTTGGGGCTGATCAGAACCTGGACGAGATTTGCTTTCTTAAAGCTTGATTCCGCTTGTTGCTCAAGAGCCAGCTTCGCCAGCAGCCACTCTTGTTCTTCGCCCTTCAGCCATGCGGCTTCGCGGGGATTGTCGGAGAGCGTCCAGAAGACGGTTACGCCCAGAACGATAGCCGGCAGGCCTTCCATCAGAAACATCCATTGCCATCCCGAGAGTCCGGCACCGGAAATTCCCATCAATGCTCCAGAGATCGGACTACCGATAATTCCCGCCAGCGGATTCGCGGTCATGAACCAGGCAACGGCGCGGCCCCGCGCATTGGCGGGAAACCAGCGCTTCATGTAAAGAATGATGCCCGGAAAAAATCCCGCCTCGGCAGCACCGAGCAGGAAACGCATTCCATAAAAGCTGACGGGGCCGCGGATGAAAATCATCAGGCAGGAAATCACGCCCCAGGCGACCATCAAAGCGGAAATCCAGCGGCGGACTCCGCACTTCTCGAGCACCAGGTTGCTGGGGAGTTGAAAGAAAAAATAGCCGGCAAAAAACATTCCCGCCGCGCGGCCATAGACGCGATCGCTCAAGCCAAGTTGCCCTTTCATTTGTAGCACCGCAAAGCTGACGTTGATTCGGTCAAGGTAGGCGACGATGTAAAGCAGGAAAAGAAACGGCATGAGCCGCCACATGAGGCGAGAAACAACGACGGATTCGAGGCGGTCGGGAGCAGTTTCCAAAAGTGGATTCCAGGTGGTCTGGTAGTGCGAGGATTCTACGCTAAGCTGAGCTTCTTTCGAATCTCGGCGACAATCTGCGAGGGCGTCGCGGAAATTGCCACGGTCAGCGCGCCGTCGGGTTCTTCCAGGTCAGCGAATTGGCTGGCCAGAATCTGCGCATTGGCGTAGTGGCCTTTGCGCACGCAAAGGCGTTCTGCGATCAGCTCTGCACTTCCCTTCAGGTAGACGAAACGGACTTCTGGTCCGACTTCTAGTTCCTGCCGGTAGCTGCGTTTGAGGGCAGAGCATGCGAGGACAACGTTTTTATCCTCGCCGATCCAACGGGCGATTGCTTGGTGAAGAGCTTGCAGCCAGGGCCGCCGATCCTGGTCATTGAGACCGATACCCTGTCGGATCTTCTCCACATTCAAACATGGATGAAAGTCATCAGCATCGCTGAATTCCCAGCCGAGCTGGTCGGCAAGAAGGCGTCCCACGGTGGTTTTGCCGGAACCGACGACTCCCATCACGATTACGATCATCGAGGAGGATTGTAACTTGGAACGACGGCACCTTCCCCATTGAGAAAGTGCGCTCTGTATTTATGTGCGCGGGCGAGACGCCCCCGCGACAGCCGCCGGGACGGCGGCGCTACCTAACGGCTTCTTTCTTAGCGTAGGTCTTTTGCTCGCCGGTCCGGGTATTGGTGATCGTGAAAGTGCCGTCGGGTTCCGCGGTGGCTTTGAGATATTTCCCTTCGCAGTTTTCTTTCACATTTGCAATGCGTTCGGGAGCGACATTGTGTTCTTTGTCCGACTCTTCCGCGTAATGAACCTGCCACAAATCTTCCAAGCCGGGAGAATCGTGGACAACCTGCCAAGCCGCAGGACTGGCGCCCTTTCGAGGCCCGTTGTCCAGAACGGCTACGCGAGGGTGCAAAGCCCAGACTAGCGCTTTTGGATTGGAGAGGTCTGCGCCGTGGTGCGTCACCAGAAACAGATCAACGTTGCCGAGCAGGTTGTTGGGACAAGCCAGTTCGATCTCCTTCTTCTTGGTGAGATCGCCGAGGTCCAGAAAGCGAAAGCGACCGTAAGTAATGAGAACCCCGACAGAGCGCGCGTTCTCAGTGTCATCGGCCGCGGCCGCTGCCTCGGAACTACAGTAGGAATTGGCTTCCCCGGCTCCCGGCAATGGACTCGTAATATGATCCCCGGCGGCGCTCAACACTTTCACCTCAATACCCTTGATAGGAAGTCCCCATCCCGGCTTAATGACAACGTGGGCATGCCCTGCGATCGCTTTCTCGTAGGCGGCATAGTCGGTGCGCGTGACGGCTGAGTCCTCCTGATTGGGCCCGTGATCGACGAATGTGCCGACCTTAATGCCATCCATTAACTGTGGGACGCCGCCCACATGATCGCGATGATAGTGGGTGATCAGGAGATAATCGATTTGCGAGATGCCGGCCTGATGGGCGGCAGCCAGGATGCGGTCGGCGTCGCGGCCTTCATATCCGGGCCAACCGGCATCGATGAGAAGGGACTCGCCTGCGGGCGTCACGACCAAAGTCGACTGGCCGCCCTCGACATCGATGAAATAGATCTGCAGGGGCTTGGCAGGGGTGCCCTGAGCTGCCTGTGCGGGCACGACGAACCTGAATACAGACAAAAGGACACCAGCGAACAGCACTCTACGCATTTTTGGCACCTAATGGGAGACGTTGACGACGATTATGCCACGCGAGCGGAGAAGTGCGGCAGAGAGTTTTTCGGTTCCCGCCCACGACCGATTCAGGCTTAGTTCAAAATCATTGACAGTTACTGGCAGGCGGGCGACCACTAAAACGGCCTTCAATCCATCCAATCTGGTCTCTCACTGTGTCGCCAATTACCCCGCCGGGATCGAGATCAGGATATCGCTGCCACTGAACGCGGTCACCTTGTTTGCACATTCGGCTGACCGCCGGGGCCGTAGCAGTAATGACGATGGCGGCACGGCCGTCGCGGCTGATGACGAGAATGGGACCGAAGGCCGGACTTTGCCCAGGATTATTTCGTTCGAAGTATTGGCGGACGAAAGCATTGTTCTCCCAGTTCGGCTTTACGGTTTGCTCGGATGACAATTCCGCTTTCGCTTCCGAGCAGGTCTGCCCAATTTCTTGATAGAGGGCCATCCCCTTTCCGGTCAGAATGTCGGAAGCTTGAAAATGCGGATAGACTGTCTTAATCCCGTAAGCCAGGGACGCGAGCATCAGACTGGAGGAACCCGCACCGGACTGGTCGAAGATTTCCTTCACGCCCGCCACATCCGAAATCGCAATTGCTCCCAAATAGCTTGGGTCACGAATCTCGTTCTCTTTTTCCGCGACGGCGAGGGCCGCTAACCCTCCCTCCGCCTCTCCCATCACAACCCATCTCGAGCCCAACTCTGGAACAGCGGCGCGCGCTGCCGGGAGGGAGCTGATCACATCGGCCGCGTTCGACGGTCCGTCGAGAAACGCATTTCGAAATCGAGTTCCGAGGCCCGCGTAATCGGTGGCGACTACGGCGTAGCCCAGATTTACGTACATCGAGAGGATCGGGCCGTGCCCGATATTCCGCATTAGCGACGGGGCACATGTTCGTGCGACCCCGCTGAAGCCGTGAGCCCAGGCTATGACTGGCCAACCGCCGGCAGGCGGCTTCTTGCCGTAGGGGTAAAGCACGACGCCGGAAGCGGCAACATCTTCGCCGCTGGCGGAGCGGGAGTGATACAAAATGCGAATCGCCGTCATGGAGAATGGGATCTGGTACTGGTTGAATTCCTGGGACCGAATTAACGTTCCAGGCTTCCCGGCGGGAAGAGGATCGGGAACATCGTAAAACTTGGTGATGGGCAAAACACGCTGGATTTCCGAGCGTCTTGGCGGCGTCTGAGCCTCGGCTGGGATGCCAGATTGGCTCAGCGGAACCAATACCATCAGAAAAAAGATCTGTTCCCAAAGGGTGATCAGGGCGGACGATCGTTTGCGGTGAGGCACAGTCAAGAAAGGCCGGATAGCAGCCGCGATTCTTAATCTTTTCACTTCCTATTTTTTCGCGACAACCATGATTACGAGAACGACCGGGAGATAGAGGACCGAGGCATGGAGAAGCCGGCTGGCTCGAACGGTTGAACTCGACACCGCCAGTTTCGCCACGTAGTAGAGCAGGAACGCTGACGCCGCGGTCATCGCGGCCCAGGAGAATAAGCCCGCCCGGTCTACCAGTGGAAGCATCGTGGTAAAAATCAGTGCCAGAGTAAAACCGACAATCTCAGCCCGGGTAAAGCGCGTATCGCGGTCGAAAGCGGGAAGCATGTGATATCCGGCGCGGCTATAGTCTTCGCGATACATCAAGGCGATGGCAAGGAAATGAGGAAACTGCCACAGAAACAAGATCGCAAAGAGAAACCATGCCTGCCGATTAATCGCTGCCGAAGCGCCCGCCCAACCGATCAATGTAGGCATTGCACCTGGGAAAGCTCCCAGCAACGTGCACAGCGGCGTCTTCCGCTTGAGTGGCGTATAGACCAGCAAATACGAAAGCAAGGTCGAAACCGCGAGCAACGACGACAACCGGTTCACCGTCAGCAGAAGATAAAAGCCTCCGACAACGCTCAACAAAATTCCGAATACCAAGGCCTCGGCGCTGCTCAGCCTGCCCGATGGCAGTGGCCGGGAGGCGGTGCGCCGCATCTTGCCATCCCAAACCCGCTCCATCCACTGGTTTAAAGTTGCCGTGCCGCTGGCTACGAGCAGCGTTCCCACCAGAGTGTTCACTAGACCAAGAATGCGCACGGGACCACGAGAGGCCAAATAATAGCCAGCTGAAGTGGTCATCAAGATCAGCAGGTTGACCTCAGGCTTGGTCAGAGTGTAATAGTCCCGGAGTTTGGACTTAAGAGTCTGCAGAGAAACCGGATTCGCTAGCACTTGAGTGGTTGCCATTGTTTGCCAGTCTTGCTTTGCCAGTCTTGCTACCAGTCCTGCCGGGATTCGGAACGGGACTCTGTGCTCCTGACCTGATTTCGTTTTCGATACATCACACAAATCACGCCGATGGACCCGAGCGTGGGAGGAGTGATAAGGATCAATATCCCACTCTTCAAAGCCTGAATCATCCGCGATCCGGAAGCGGCGGCTTGCGTGTAACAAAGCGCGCAACTCTGCCCAAACGCCGACATCGGCGCCAGCAGAACGATCAGTCCCGCTAACGCGATGGCAAAAATGCAGATTGATCTCGAGAACTTCATAGTTGCGCCCATCCGACTGTGGTGTCCCGGTTTATCTTGCCCACGGTACGCCGTCTACCAGGCGGAAACTGTCTGTCCACCCATATTGCATCGCCAACAGCACGAAGCCCGTGAAGATCACGAAAAACCATAAAAGCCCGCGATGTTCCTTAAGGTGCATAAAGAACAAAAGCGCCAACGTCGCCTCGACGATAGCGACTACCAGCATGCGAAAAAACATCTGAGAGCCGTCAATGCTCTGATAAGCGATCACGAACTGGAGCCCTGCTAGAGCCAAGATGCAAAGATAGACGACGAGGTCTTTCCCCATTCCATTGCTCTTGTGATCTTCGGCGGTCGTCATAGTAGTTTGCTCCTGCGTCTTTCCGTCTGTCAGTGGGCTAGATTCAAAAGATACACCATCGGTACCACGAACATCCAAACCAGATCCACAAAGTGCCAATAAAGGCCTGTGATCTCGAGATCATCGGCTTTATAGCGTCCACCCTGGTAGCGCAGTCCCACGGCGATCAGGGCAATCACACCGCCGGTTACGTGCAGCAGGTGCAGACCGGTTATGCTGAAAAATGCAGAACTGAACAGAGGCGTGCCCCACGGATTGTGGAAAAGGGTCGCTCCTTCCCCAATCAATCCCATCCATTCACGGATGTGAAGGGCAGCAAACAGGATTCCGGCCACGGCCGTAATCATGGTCCAGCGAAAAGCTCCCGCCTTGTCGCCCTTCTGGGCCGACCGTACTCCAATGAGCATGGTCAAGCTGCTGGTGAGGAGAATGAATGTCATCACCGCCACATTGGTAATGCTGTGGAAGGGTCTTGGCCAATCGGGGGTGCCGTTGCGGATAAATCCGTAGGCAACGAGACAGCCGGCAAAAGTAGCCGTGTCCGCGATGATAAACAGCCACATCGCCATCTTCTTTGCGGGAACAGAAAACGCGGGCGCAGTCATTACCTCCGTCGCATCAGATCGCGACACTTGCGCTTGAATTGAAAGATCGGCTTGGCTCACGTTGCCTCCCTATCCTCGAGACTGGTCTAAAGCTTCATCCACAGCAGCAAAAGCAGATACAGCCATAACGCTCCCATAAAATGCCAATACCGCGACGTCGCGTCCAGCGTGCTTCGTCGTAGCACGGAGTGATTCAGCTTCCCAATCGCGCGAACCAGGCCGCCAAGCCCGCCAAAGACGTGCAGAGCATGCGCCACCGTCAGCACGTAGAAGAAGGAGTAGCTGATGTTGGTGGCAAGTCCGAATCCTTGGGACTTCAGTTGCACCCAGGCGAGCGTCTGTCCGGCAACGAACAACAGCCCTAAGAACAAAGTGATGTAGAGCCAGCGCACAGGATTCTCGGATTGAACTCGCAAGCCGCCCATGTAGGCCGCAATCCGGTGCCGTGCAGTTTCTAAAGTGACGCTGCTGGCGACGATCAGCAAACTGTTCAGGTACAGCACCGGAGGCAAAGAGATGTGTTGCCAGTCGGGCGCCGCACCCTGCCGAACAATCAGGGCGCTGGTAAAAGCAGCGAAGGTCATGGTAATGGCCGCCAATCCCACCCAAATTCCAGTGCTCGCCGGGGGAGGAGACAAATTCTTCACCCTCCGCAGATCCCCACCGGCAGGAACCAGATTCCGCCAGCCGCCATTGCCGGAACCCTGGCTAGGCAAGCGCTCGTGCTCGATTTTCGGTGGCTGCTGGATCGTTGTTGCCATACTGCAAGGTCTCCCTAAAGCTGTGCTGAACTACTTTTCTTCGTGCGGATTCGCATATTGCTCTGGCGAAGTCTGCATTACGAACTCCGTGCTCGCTCCCTCCACGCTGTACTGGTAAGGGTCGTGATAAACGACCGGCATCTTGTCGCCAAAATTGTTGTGAGGCGGTGGAGTGGCAGTGCTCCATTCCAGCGAGGTAGCTTCCCAGGGATTGTCCGTTGCCGGCGCGCCCGCGAACCGGCTGTGAATCAGGTTGTAAATGAAAATGAGCTGCGCGAGTCCGGTGAGGATAGCCGCAACCGTAATAAACTTATGCACCGGAATAAGCGGGATCAGGTAGTCGTCGGTAAAAGCCTGGTAGCGGCGGACGTTGCCGGCGATTCCCAGGTAGTGGAACGGCATGAAGATGCAATACGTCCCCACGAAACTAAGCCAGAAGTGGAGCTTGCCTAACGTCTCGTTCATCATGCGCCCGGTCATCTTCGGGAACCAGAAGTAGGTTCCAGAAAAGATGCCGAAGATCGCCGCGACCGCCATCACCAGGTGAAAGTGGCCGACCACAAAATACGTGGCGTGCAGCATGATATCGATGGAAGGCTGGGCCAGGAAGAAGCCGCTGACGCCGCCGCTGATGAACATTGAGATAAATCCCAATGCGAACAGGGAGGCCGTGTTGATGCGCAACTTGGAGCCATAAAGACTGCCCAGCCAGATCAAAACCACGATCGTGGAAGGAATCGTGATGACAAGCGTGGGAAACGAAAATGCCAGCGAAGAGAAGGGATTCATTCCGCTGACGAACATGTGATGCCCGTACACCATGTAGCTGAGCACAGCCAGGGAGCCCATGGAATAAATCAACACGCGATGGCTGAGCATCGGCTTGCGCATGTTGGTGACCAGAACATGAGACACGATGCCCATACCGGGCACGATCGCGATGTAGACCTCAGGATGTCCGAAAAACCAGAACAAGTGCTGCCAGAGCAGAGTCGATCCACCGGAGTGCGGCAGCAACTGGCCGTTGATCACCAGGTTCGAAGGCACGAAGAAAGAAGTTCCGGCAACGTGGTCAAGGATTAGCAGGATGCACGCTGGCATGAGCACGGCAAAGGCCGTCAAGCCCATGACCGACGTGATGAACCATGCCCAGGCGCTGAGAGGCAGGCGCATCAGAGACATGCCGCGCGTGCGCATGTCGAGGGTTGTAGTGATGAAGTTCAACGAGCCGAGCAACTGCCCTATGCAAAAAATGCCGATCGCGGCCGCCCAGAGAACCACACCCAAACCCTGGCCCGGTCCGGCCACGGAACCAACGGCGCTTAACGGCGCGTACTGCGTCCATCCACCGAGTGTTGGTCCTTCTCCGACGAAGAACGAAGAAACAAGCACGAGAAAGGCCACGAACGTGACCCAAAACGACATCATGTTGAAATGGGGGAAGGGCATGTCTTCCGCGCCAACCTGAATTGGCAGGAAGAAGTTGCCAAACGCGGCGAAGGGGGCGGTCGTGAGCACAAAGAAGACCATGATCGTCCCATGCATGGTCATCAACTGCAGGTAGTATTCTGGCGTCATCACATTGCCCGGCGCGCCCTGGCTGGAGAGCAAGTGCAAGCCAGGAATCGCGTAGCTGCCCCACCCCAGGTGGATACGCATTATCCAGGAAAGCACCATTCCCCAGACCACGGCGACCAGGGCGAGGGCGTAATACTGTTTGCCGATGACTTTGTGGTCGAGACTGAAAACGTGCTTTCGGATGAAACTGGTCGGAGCTCCGTGCTGCGCTGCGTGTGCCGACATGTCGTGCATTGCGCTCACCTCAAAAGAGATCTCTGCCTGAAAACTGCATCGAGCACAGCTACTGCAACGCCGCTTGCTGCTTGAGCCAGTTGTCGAAGTCTCCCGGCTCCATTACTTCCAGGTACGCCTTCATGTTGTAATGGCCGAGGCCGCAAAGCTGCGTACAGACGATTTCGTACTTGCCGACTTTGGTTGCCGTAAAGTGGACCGACAGATCCAGCCCGGGAACAAAATCCTGCTGCACCCGCAACTCAGGGACAAAGAAAGAGTGCCCCAAATCCTTCGAATGCATCAGCAGATGGATCTCGCGGTTCACGGGAATCGCCATCTCGGCGGTAACGATGTCGTCCTTGGAATCCGGGTCGTGAGTTGTGTCGAGCCCGAAGAAGTTGGCGTTCGCTTCGTTAATCTGATCGGGATGCAGTGGCCCGAACTTGCCGTCCGGACCGGGATAGCGGAAATAGAAGGCGAACTGTCCCGCCTGCACCTGGACCGGCATTGCATTCGCCGCCGGTGGTGTGAAATAGACGCTAGCCCAGGCTTTCGCTCCGAACACACCCAGCGCTAGAACTTCGGTCCCCACCAACAGGAACGCCGCGATCACCAAACCCATCGCCCCGCCGGGAAAGTTCTTCGTTTTCGTGCCCGGCTTAACGTTGGAGAATTTCCAGATGAAGAATGCCAACAGGATTTGCGACGCCAGAAAGGAAATGCCGGCTTCCGCCATGGTGTCCGAGTATTGCTCGTCGATCAACGGACCGTGAGTGGAAATGTCCTCGGGCAAGTGCCAGGTGTGCATCACTATGGGAATAGCCGAACCGATTGCGATCAGAATGATCGTCACCGCGAAAATCTTCGCCATATCGCTCCGCCTTTGGCCAGATTAGCTGGGACTTCTAACGAATCGCCGCAGTCTGGAAACTACGGCGATTCAAGGGTTGAGCAAAAAAAGTGACGCAACGTACACTACTTTGCTTTGAAGGTAAAGTCCGCGTTGCCCGGCTTTCCGGCGGCAACCGTAACCTTCTGGGTCATGGTAGTCTGCGTGAGATTCGGGCTGTCTTCATGCCACGCCGTCACGGTGTAGTTGCCCGGCGGCACGTTGTTAATGGTGTAGTTGCCGCTCGAATCAGTGGTTGCATACGGTCCTTTTACGACCACGTGCCACCCGTGCATCCAGGGATGAATGTTGCACTGCACCGGAATCACTTCCGGGTTCTTCCAGCTCTTCTCGATCGGCGAGGCTCCCGGAGGCTGCGACTGGTTCCACGGAATGTTACCGGTCATTGGATTCGGCAGCGGATGGATGTTGTGCGTGGTTTGATCGCTGGTAATCACCTTGAAGGTCTGGCCCGCGTCGAGCGCCAAGACGTGTGGTGTATACATGCAGTTCTTCTGGTTGAATACTGGAACTTCGGTGGAGGCTGTGGCCGGTCCGGTCCAACCTTCGGAAATATAGAGAACCACATTTTCCAGCCCGTTGTTTTGACCCACTTCGACCGTCTGCAGGTGCGCCGGCGAACCGGAATTCGCCTTCACGCAATAGGGATCCTTGGACATGTCGATCCCCCTCATATGGGGAGCCGTGCCGTCCAACTTGACCGTGCCTGTAATCTTGCCTTCTCCCGCAGCACTGACTCTCTGGTTCAAAATCAACACGCCACAAGAGAACAATATCGCCGCCGATAGTACCGCCGTAAATCTGTTTTGCATTGTCATTGAAAATCTCTCCTTACCGACTTGCAAAGGTAACCTTCCTTGCGATGCCAATCCAACCTCTACTGTTGGCCCGCAGGCGCGTTAGGGTCGACCGGCTTCAGGTCAAGCTTCTTCGCCATTTCCTTTTCCTTGCTGGCTTGCGACATCAAAGTCCGGAGATAGAAAACCAAGTCCCAGGCTTCGTCTGGCTTGATGTTGTCGGCAAAGGAGGGCATGGGAGTGCCATCCAGGCCGGTCATAAAGATTCTGTAGATATCGCGATCAGTGTCCCCACACTTTGGCCGTGCACCCTCGGTGAAGTTGTAGGGAGCAATTGGCCTGCCCAAATCGTCGGTAAGCGTCGCGGCCGAAGGACCGTTGGCTTGACCCAGGACGCCGTGGCACTTCCAGCACTGCACCCGCGCAAAGACTTCTCGCCCGGCTTTAATGCGATCGGCGGTGATTTCTGGCTCGGCAGGAATCTGAATGGGGGTTCCGGGCTTTTCACTCGCAAAGCGCGGCGAGAAATGCTTTACCCATGCGACGAGATCAGCCCGCTCCTGCTTGGTGAAGGTGCTCCATTGCGGCATATTCGAACGGTCGAGTCCGCGCGCGATGGTGTCAAAAAGATCCTCATCCGCAGGCAACGTTCCAGTCGGAGTCGAACGGCACTTGAACACTCCGAGTTGAAAATCGCGCGGCTTGGGGTCGACCCAGGGAAAATTTTCGCCGTTGCCGTCGCCCAGCTCGCCATGACAACCGACGCAGTAGCGGCGATAGTCGTCCTTGCCCGCACTGGCGTGACCGGTAATATTTCCAACGTGGCTTTCCATGCCCATCCGCGCCTGCAAATCCTGCTTTGTAAGCTGGGCTTGAGAGGGCATCGGCAACATTGAAATAGCAGCTACGCCCACCAACAGCGTCCACATCCGCAAATTTATCCGCATATCCAATCCCCTCTAGAAGTCGAAATCAAATCCGGTCAAGAATTCGCTGGTGTTGATGTTGGTAGTGTTCAGCCCGACCATCGGCCCTGTGCCATCCTGATGCAGCCAGTTGTACTCGTTGTGCCAGGCAAAGCCGGCTCGGCTGGTCATGAATGGGTTATAGCGAAATCCAAGTGTGTAAGTGGAGATGTTTCCCAGATTGCCCGCTGTGCCCGGCGTGGCCTGACGCGACATTTGGATGGTCTCGTAACGCCCCAGGAATAAGAGCTGCGGACTGTAGACGTAGTGAGGCTCGAACAGCACCCCGTTCCAGGATGGCGATTGTGATCCCGCAGGCAGGACCGTTCCCGGTGTGTTGTTGCCGGAGACAGTGCCTCCAATTAAGTCTCCATAGCCCTGCCCGAACCAGGCGTTATCCTCGCCGTGCTGGGTCACGACCTGCAGGTCGAAGTGTTCGCCGAAATAAAACTGTCCCACGAAGCCTTCTCTACTAAAGTTCTGGTTGCTGAGCCCGGTCCCCGCAAGTGGAGTGCCTCCGGAAGTGAGGTAATAGGTAGGCGCCTGTCCAATCATTGCGTAAGCGCCGATTCGGTCTACACCTAGCTTCCCAACGTCAAACGCTTGGCTTGCCGTAAAAAAGCCGGTGTAAGCGTTGCCATACTGCAGGCCGACGTTGCCGTCTGTGGAACTGAGTAAGGCCGCCGAATATCGCGTGCGGTCGTTCCACGAGTGCCCCATCACTTCCACGCCAAGCTGGTTATCGCCCATCTGCCCGAAGATGTTGCCGTCGCCCACAGGAACGAAGTGATAAAGCTGGTAGATACCGCCGTTTCCCGTCAGAGTCAGAATGCGCTTTTCCGAAAGGAGGTTGTCGAGTTCGAACTTGCCCAACTTAATGTTGAGCCAAGGGCTTCCGAACAAATTGTCCAGGCGGGCCATTACGGTTTCAAAGTGGAAGGACGCAGTGTTATCGGAAGACGGCAAGACATAGAAAGAAAAGTTCTTTTCCAGCGTGCCGCCTGTGTGAAAGTCCAATCCACTAAGATCGAATCCGGAGGATGTGACCCGCTGGATCGTGGATCCAGAGACGGCCCCGCCCGAGTAGGTATCGACTGCTACCTTTCCGGTGCTGACCCGATGCCAGATCGGAGTGATGCGGAACGTAACCGGCCAGTACCCCGGATTCTGCCAGATCGGGGCATCGCGGTCGTTCATCAACTGGTAGCCGTTGTCTTTGAACTTCTGGCCAAAGTAGTTCAGCATCGGCCAGGACTCATGACAGGCTGAGCAACGCAAGCCGTACTTGCGGGCAAACGCCGGAAGCGCGTTTGCGTCTTGGCCGCTGCTCAGGATCAGGAAGATCAAAACGAGAACCGCCGCCATGAAATGTTTTTCCCACGGTGCGGTCTTAGAAAGGCGAGACCTCGTCTCCATACGCATGCCAAACTCCTAGCAGTTTTTCTTCGATTCCACAGCGTTCCCACAACGCAAGGCTGAACAGACGTCGAATCGCGCACGGAGAACCCCATCTTTCATGCGCCGCGGCTAGAACCCAAATAATTCACTAAAGGTCCTACCACTGTACCGGGCGGAATCCTACAATGCTTATGCAATGTTTTGCAAGGGGCTATTCGAATTTTTTTTACATTCTTTTTACAAAGTAATTTGACCCAATTGTTTTCCTGGTGAGGAAAGCCGGAGAAATCAGGCTAAGTTGACAGCGCCCGTTATAGCTGAGAATCTTTGCCAGTAGAGGAAATATTCATGGTGATCTCAAAATCTCGGACGGGAACGCTTAATTTTGGGCGAAGGAGTCGCAGCCTTCGCCAATTCCGTACGATTCTGCTCGTAGCGCTCGTCGCCTTGCCGCTGGCTGCCCGCGAAAAGGACGCGTCCGTGTACGGCATGGGCCTGATGGTCAACGTGCCCTTCCCCGAGGCCGAGGTCGCGCAGGTCGTGGAGGAAATCGTTCAGAATGGACTTATCCGCGGAACCAAGGAATACAACAAGGACCAATATGTCAGCGGAGCCACCCCAGCGACTTCCACCCGAGTTTTTTCGCCCTGGACCGAGGGGGGAAAGGTCTTCTACAAGGTGCGCCTGAAAGCGTTGGATCCGCGCAATTTCAAAGACAGCAGCGATGTTGGGACCTTGGCTGTCCGCTATGTGCTGCAGCCGCAGGGCGATAAGAATACGGTGCTTCGTATCGATGCACGGTTCGTGGAGGATTTTCGTCACTCCAGTCATCCCTCCAACGGTTCGGTCGAGAGTGCTGAATACAAAGACATCCACGACCACCTGGAAGCTTTGGAGTTAATGAACGCGCAGACCGCGGAAGCACAGAGAGATAAGCAGGAACGGTCTGCCAAACAGCAAAACCAGGCGCCGGCCCAATCGTCAAGCCAGGCTTCGACTCAGTCATCGTCTGCAATCGCTCTCAGAGTGCCTTCAGAGATCAATGCGATAAATGCTTCATCCGCAGCCGAATCGCGAGTTCCCCAGACGCTGGAACAGCGGGTCCACGATCTCCGACAGCAAGTTCAACGGCTGGTGAAAGCGCCCGGAGCGCCACTGCAGTCGGCACCCTTCCATACCGCTACCACCCTCCAGTCATTGCCGACAGGAACCGAAGTATTGGTTGTAGTATCCACGCCATATTGGTTCGGAGTTGAAACTCATGACGGCCAGCACGGATGGATCTTGCGGGACGAATTGGAGCAGATCCCATGAGGTGCGATTCGCAGCCGTCGAGACTGAAATCGTCTTTGGTTTTCGCCATCACCTTGATGGTTCTGGCCGCGCCCGCTCAAACGAGTCCGAACGAGCGCTCGTTTCCTCAATCCAAGGCTGCGGTTGAAAAAGCCTTGAGCACGATGGAATCGAGTTTGGCGGGCCACCTCCCGGGATTGGAGGGATTCGCCAAGCCAGGAGAACATCCGCTCGACGGCTACCAGCGAGCTTACTTTCAAACCACTGTTCGAGTGAGTTCAACCCCGTCGGGTGGGTCGCTGGTGCGCGTCAGCACAAAAGTCACGGCGTGGTTTGCCGATCCGGTAGCATCCCGTTCCGGATATCAACTGCTGACTTCCAACGGCCGGATCGAAGCTGACTTGCTCGATCAATTGGCGGACCAACTCGCAAAGAGTTCGGGAGAGGGCAACAGTCGAATAGCATCCGCGACCACGCCGAGGGTAACTGCCGAGCCGATGACTAAAACTGAGCCGGAGAAAACGGAGCCGACGGAGCCAGAGCCGGCGATCTCCGCTCCTGCCCCCAAATTTCCTGACAACTCAGGGACGTTCTCGTCGTCGGTGAGTCAAGGCTTGGCAGCACAAGTGAATGAACACCCGGACAACAACGCGGCTTCCGTGAAATCAGACAGCGCCCTGCAAGCTGAGGCCGACAGCCTAGAGGAGGTTCTGAAGAAGCAGGCCTATCCCAAGAACCTGGTGGCCGTCAAAAAGTCTGGCACGCCTGTAGTCTCCACTCCCAGCCTGAATGCGAAGCCGGAATTTCTTGCCAGTATGCACGATGAATTCGAGTTGCTCGACTTCAACGCAGATTGGGTGCATGTTCGCATTTCCGGGCTTTCCCGCGGATGGATATGGCGTAACAGTGTCGAGATGCCCGGCGGCATTCGCGATACCGACGCGCAGCCGACGTCCGCGCTGACTCCGGTCGCGGACCTGTTTCACGTGATACGGGAAGAGACTTCGACTTTTCCGGGAGATTGGGACCAGCTTCGCAACAAAAACGTGAAGATTATCTCGGTGCAGAAAATCGACGAGAATGCGAAGGATGCCGGGGCGAAGGCGCGACTGGAATACACGAAATTTCTGCTCGAAAAAGATTACAACGAACTAGCCAAGACGCCCGGGGCGGTAGCGGGGATCGTCGTGATTTTCGATTCAGCCGATGGCGGAATGGTCGCCGCCACGATGTCTACGCTGAAGGAGTGGCGAGCCGGCGCTTTATCGGACTCAGCGCTCTGGCACAAATGCTTCTTCGATCCTCCGGAAACCTTCGAATCGCTCCGGAGCCTCGGGCCAGTAAGAACTACTAACCGTAGCCTAGACGGTCTTTCCTGCTTCTATCGTAGAATGCCGCAAGGCCAACATTGAAACTCACGGAAGACCCTCATCGCCGGCTCAATGCCCTGACCAATGAGTGGGTCTTGGTCTCGCCGCAACGCGCCACGCGGCCCTGGCAAGGAGAAGTCGCGAAACTGTTCGCTGCCACCGAACCGTCCTATGATCCGACATGTTATCTGTGCCCCGGCAACACGCGGGCTGGTGGGATCCGTAATTCTACGTACACCTCGACATTCGTCTTCGACAACGATTTCGCAGCCTTGAAAGCGCAAACCGCGCACGCTCGACTCGACATCGACAACAAAGCCCTGCTGGTTGCCGAGGCCGAACCCGGAATTTGCCGTGTGATTTGCTTTTCTCCGCGCCATGACCTGACCCTCGCAACCATGTCCGTGGACCAGATAGAACCGGTCGTCCAGACATGGGTCGAGCAATTTCGGGAATTGGCCCGAATGCAAGAGGTTCGGCACGTTCAAATTTTCGAAAATCGAGGTGCCATGATGGGTGCCAGTAATCCGCATCCGCACTGCCAGGTCTGGGCGACCTCCTCGATTCCCGAAGCGCCATCAAAAGAACTAGCCGCCCAGAGCGCTTACCTGAGGTCGCACGATAACTGTCTTCTGTGCGACTACGTCGCATTGGAACAACGCGAGCAGGTGCGGATGGTTTGGCAGAACGACGAGTTCGTCGCGCTCGTTCCCTTCTGGGCGGTTTGGCCATTCGAGATTTTGCTTTGCAGCCGACGACACCTCGCCAGCATGCTTGAGTTCACAAGCGACGAAGTGCGATCCTTAAGCAACATTTTGCAGCGCGTGACTTCGACGTACGACAAAGTCTTTGGAGTTCCCTTCCCTTATTCGATGGGCTTTCATCAGTCGCCGACTGATGACATAAATCACCCTGAGTGTCATTTTCACGCTCATTTTTATCCGCCGCTGCTGCGTTCGGCGACCATACGGAAGTTTATGGTTGGCTTCGAAATGCTAGGAACTCCGCAACGCGACATCACGGCCGAGAGCGCGGCCGAGCGTCTGCGCGACCTGGCCAGTCGTTAGGACCGCGGTTGGCAGATATGGGTGTATTCTTGGGAGTAAATGAAAGTATGGGCGGCTGCATAAAAATAAGGTATCTAAATAAAATGAAAGCATCTCGGTACGCGCTTACCTTTGCGCTGTTCACATTAATCACCCTTCTTACAACTGCTTACGCCGCCGCTCAGGCGACCGCAATACCGGCAAGCCGACTCATCAATCCCGGGGATTTGGTTAAACTGCTGCAAACTCCGGGAAAAGAAAAACCGCTGATGATTCAGGTCGGATCGCATGTGCTGTTCTCGCAGGCGCACATTCCCGGGTCCGAATACATTGGACCCGCGTCGAGCGAGAGCGGACTGCAGCAACTTCGCAAACGCGTAGGATCCCTTCCCCGCACGCAGTTCATCATTCTCTATTGCGGCTGTTGCCCTTGGGGTCATTGTCCCAACGTGAAGCCCGCTGACGATTCCCTACAAGCCCTCGGATTTAGCAATGTCAAGGTGCTCTACATCGCTGACAATTTCGGCGCAAGCTGGGTGGACAAAGGGTATCCAGTTGCGAAGGGAGACTAGTTCGTGAAGCCAGCGGCGAAACTGCTGCTTATCGCCGTCGCCATCATTGGCATTGTGGTAGCTCTATATTCGGTGCGTCGCAACCACGGTTCACATGGTGCAGTCAGCACAACAGTAAGCCAGCCTGCGCCTGATTTCAGCCTTCCGCAACTAAACGGACAAGATCTTCGCCTGTCTTCTTATCGCGGCAAAGTGGTTCTTCTCGACTTTTGGGCGAGTTGGTGCGAGCCCTGCCGTGTCGAGACGCCTCATCTCATCGAACTGCAGCAAAAATATGGCGACCAAGGCCTGCAGGTTATCGGTCTCTCCATGGACGACAGTCCCGACCCAGCTCGCGCCTTCTACCAGCAGTTCCGCATGAACTATCCTGTCGTGATGGGCAATGCAAAAACGGGAGAACTGTATGGCGGAGTCTTGGGATTGCCGATCGCCTTCCTGATTGATCGCGACGGCCGGATAAAATCGAAGCATATCGGAGCGACCGAACCCGCCGTCTTTGAGAAGGAAATCGCAACTCTCCTGCACTCGCAATAGGGCACGTCTTATCTGCATCGACGATCACGCTCCACGATTAGAAATTTTCAGTCCTGCGCGCCGGGGCTGACATCTACGTAAGCATGTCAACTTTAACCGAGTTCAACCTGGCTGAAGCCGTTGCAGTTCTCACCCGCACTCCCGCGGTGCTGGACGCCATTCTACGAGGGCTTCCGAGCACTTGGGTGGGCTGCAACGAAGGGAAAGGTAGCTGGAGCGCTTTCGATATCGTGGGCCACCTGATCGTCGGGGAGCGCACGGACTGGATACCTCGTTTGCGGATCATCCTGGAGAACGGTGAAGCGCGGGCTTTTGATCCCTTTGACCGTTTTGCGCAGTTCCTGGAAACCCAGGGCAAGTCGCTTGATCAGCTGCTAGACGAGTTCACGAGATTGCGCAGCGAAAATCTGGCTGCGCTCCAAAAATTGAATTTATCGCCGGAAGACTTTGCGCGGCGCGGCAAGCATCCGGCACTGGGGGCGGTGACGCTGTCGGAACTTCTGGCGACTTGGACGGTTCACGACCTCACTCATATGCATCAATTGTCTCGCGTGATGGCTTACCAGTATCGTGACGCAGTCGGGCCGTGGAGCGCTTATCTGGGCGTGCTGAAATGCGCGGGCCATAGCAGCTCCCTAGGCAATCAGCCCATACTTTCCCTGCGATCGGTGGCCGATCCTCCCTTCTGGTGAAAGTATTAGCGAGGTATGCGGCCATTTCACTAAAGGAGAGGAACGAATGTCGACCATCACTCGACGCTCATTCGTGGGAATGGCGGCCGCTCTGGGCGCCACGGCAGCCTGGGGCAGTCCGTTTGGAACAAAATCGCAAATAACCTGGCAGGAGCGCCGAGATCTCTATCCTGAGGGCGTCGCATCCGGAGATCCCGATAGCAACAGTGTTCTCTTGTGGACTCGCCGGCCACTGGCGGATGAAAACTTATCCACAAACGTGAACGTCGAGGTCGCTGAAGATGCGATGTTCAACCGCGTGATCGCCAGGTCCGCCGCTCCAGTTTCGGCAGCATCGGATTGGACCTGCCGCGTGCTGGTCGGGGGACTCAGGCCCGACCGTGTGTATTGGTACCGCTTTACAGACTCGAGCGGATTTGGCAGTCGTGTGGGCAGGACAATCACCGCCCCGGACGTAGACGACGCGAGACCGGTTCGATTCATTTTTGTGAGTTGCCAGAATGCGAACGATGGAGCACAGAATGCTTACCGCCGAATGATTTTCGAAGACGAACGCGCTTCGGATGCGGACCGGATCGGCTTCGTGCTGCACCTTGGCGACTTCATTTATGAAATCGTGTGGTACCCGGAAGACCGTCCGCAGGGAATGTACGATCGCCGTCTGCGCGACATTGTCCGCTATCCCCACGGCGAAAAAATTCGCGACTTCCATATCCCAACGACCCTGCCGGACTATCGAGCGGTGTATCGCGCATATCTCAGCGATCCCGATTTGCAAGACGCGCGGGCACGATGGCCATTCGTGAATATGTGGGACAACCACGAGTTTAGTTGGCTGGGCTGGCAATCGCTGCAACGTTTTGAAGGAAAAACGTTGCCGCGGCAGACGCGAAAGGTAGCGGCCAACCAGGCGTTCTTCGAATACCAACCGGCACGGATTTCAAAACCCAGCGGACCTTCGCTTGACCGTTTCAATCCTCCTCATGTGGAGGACGCCCCTGTAACTGATTTTGACGAACACGGCCTCGGTCAGGAACCTAACAATCTCACAGCTATCGGAAGCCTTAAAGGTTACCGCGCCCTGCGATGGGGACGGAACGTAGAGCTCATTGTCACCGACCAGCGCAGTTATCGTTCCGAAGAACCGACTGATCAGCCTGAGTCCAAGCCTCTTTCGAGCGATGACTTTCCCGAGTTCATTTCGGAAGCTGCGATGGAGATTATGGATGCGGCGCGAACATACAATGGCGGCCGGCCGCCGGCGTCGATTCGTTTCGGTAAGGCGGAAATTCCAAATCTCTGGAAGGATCGGCCTGCGCAGACGATTCTAGGGGCCGAGCAGAAAGCCTGGTTTCTTGAGCGCTTGCGCAGCTCGAAGGCGACATGGAAAATCTGGGGTAACACTACCGCGACGCTCGACATGCGAGCCGACTTGCAAAACCTGCCGCCGGGAATAAGCAAGCCTTGGCCTGGGAGCGATTACGCTACTTCTCCTCTCGGCGATCACGGAACCGCATATACGGAGCGCGGAGAGATTTACGACTTCGTCCGGGCAAATGGAATCACTGGCTTTGCCACGGTGGCGGGAGATCGTCATAGTTTTTGGGCGGGGCTGGCAGCGAAAACGCTGCCACCGAAGCCGTTTACGCCGGTGGGCGTCGCTTTTGTGACGGGATCAATCTCGGCGCCGGGGATCGTGGAAGCGTTGGAGCACGTTTTGCCGAAAGACCATCCCCTGCGTTCACTTTATGTTGGGCAAGGACCGGATGATCATTCTCCGCAGCCGACCATAAACCTGCTTCTTCGACACGGGGTACGATCGTGTCTGGAGTATGCGAAAAGTGGTGACATTGCAAAGGCCCGAACGCTGTCCAACCCTGAATTGTCGCCTCATCTTGCATTTGTCGACATGGGAGGTCACGGATACTCGATCGTTCACGCTAGCAGCGAATTTATCGAGACCGAGTTCGTTTGTATTCCACGGCCGGTAGAACGCAGTGGCCGCCCAGATGGTGGCGCGCTTAGCTATCGTGTGAGATTTCGAACTCCGGCTTGGAACCCCGGCGAAACACCCAAACTCGAAATGAATATTCTCGAAGGTGACCCTAAGTTTTCGGTGTAATCGGGTTCCGTTACTTCAAAGGCATTTCAATCCGCGAAATTTCTACGCGCTCTCACCCGGGAAACTCCCACCCCTCTTCTTTCATCTTGCGATTGGTCCAGTGCTGGAGTTGCTCGAAGAGGGCGGGCTCGATTACGACAAAGCGGATGCCGACGCGGCCTTCTTCGCCGATCCACATAAGGCGGGCTTTCGCCTGAAAAAGGATTTCGCTTTCCGGCAGCATGAAACTCACGTCGAGTAATCCCGCAAAACGCAGCGGCTCCTTAATTCCGTCTAAGCCCATGCCCCCGGTGCTCAGGTTGACTCCGTGTACGCGGATTTCTTCGCCCTGCGAGTTCCGGATGGTGACAGTGGTCTCGACGCGTGCGCGGAAGAATTTTTGCTGCTCGTTGCTGATGAAGCCCAGCGAAGCCGTGGTTTCTCCGGGAGCGAAGTTGATGTTGTATTCCTTGAGCTTGCGGCTCAGGGTGCGGCGGGAGATGCCCAATTGCTCGGCGGCCAGGGTGCGCTGTCCTCCGGTGCGCTCCAGGGCTTTGATGATCATTTGCTCTTCCATGCTGTCAAGGTTGCTGACCGGCAAGGAAGCCGTTTGGCGGAGCGCAACTGGCTCTCCGGTGAGCGCGGCGCTCAGGCTCGAGAAATCAATTTCGGAACTGGCGGATTCCATCGCCATCCGTGCGACTAAGTTTCGTAATTCACGAATATTACCCGGCCAGGAATGCGACAGCAGCGCAGAAATGGCCCGCCCGGAGAAATTCTTGCGCGAGGCTTTCAAGTGAAGAAAATGTTCCGCCAGCGCGACGATGTCCTCGGGGCGCTCGCGCAACGGTGGAACACGGAGTTGAAATTGGCCGAGGCGGTGAAACAGGTCTTGCCTGAATCGGCCAGTCTTGAACGCGGCTTCGAGATCCTGGTTCGTCGCAGCAACGATGCGGACATCGACGTGGATTTTGCGGTGGCCGCCAAGACGGTAAAAAGGCTGGCCGTCGAGGACGCGCAGCAGTTTCACTTGCGTCTGCAGTTGCAGTTCGCCAATTTCATCGAGAAAGAGCGTGCCCTTATCCGCCAATTCGAAAAGTCCGGGCTTGGAGGTGTCAGCGCCGCTGAAAGCTCCTTTTTCATATCCGAAGAGTTCGCTCTCGACTAGATTTTCGGGAAGCGCTGCACAGTTAATGTCAACCCATGGGCGCCCTCGGCGATGGGAAGATTCATGAACCGTGCGAGCAATCAGTTCCTTGCCGGTTCCAGTCTCGCCCGTGATTAAAACTGTTTCCGTGTGTCCGGCGACGCGGTCGACCAGCCCCATGAATTTATGCATGATCGGGCTCGCCAGAATGAAAACCGTGTCGTCAATCTTGCGGGACACTACGCTGGGAATTCCCCCTGTGTCGCCGTTGGCGCGGCTAGTGCCTTGGGCCACGGGCGCGACCACCGCGATGACTGCGATTGGTGAAGAAACGGAATCGCGAAGCAGCGTGGCGGAGAGCTGCACGGGAATACTGACGCCAGCCTTGGTGTGCGCGAACAGGCGGGCGTGATACTCAGCCTGCGCTGTAGTATTCGTTAAAATTGTGCGCGACAACGATCGGTCGCCGTTCATTTTTTCCGTAGTAGCGAAGATCGTCGAAACGTCGCGCCCGAGGAGTTCCTGTGGCGAGTAGCCAACCAGTCCGCTGAAAGCCGTGTTGCACCCACGGAGCAATCCTTGTAAATCAGCGGAAAAAACAGCCATTTGGGCTGGGGATCCAGGGGCCGGCTCTGCACCATTTGTCTTAGCGGCGGTGGCGACATCTTGCGGATCCGAACTGAGGTGCGGAGTTGGCATAGGTACGTTTGGGATGATGGTGACATACCGGGGCAGAATGACCGAGAAGCGTGTTACGCAAGGGATTACGAAGGTAACGGGCTTTTCGTGCGGGGATTGATTTGCTGGAACTTTTTTCTCAAGGGGCAAATTGCGGACTGCGGCGCAAACACCCACGGATGTTACTAAAGTAAGCTTCTGGAGACCCAATGCTTGCAATAAGATTCCGGCAAGGCTCGAAATTCGGACAGAGGTGTGCCCGAAGAATTGGAGCCTGGGCTGATTTTGCTCGCGCGCAGAATTTTGTCTGCGCGAATTTTCTTCCGTGCAACCTAGAGAAACTAAAGTCTCGAGTTCAGGGAAATCGTAGTCAGGTTCTCGATGAGAGCTGAGACAGAGAAATTGTCGATTCAGACGAAGCTATTCGTTGGCATCACTGCGTCGTTGGGCGTCGTGCTGCTGGGCTTTGCTCTGTCCCACTTCCAGTCCCAGGATCCCCTGCGATTCCTGTGCTACCTGGCGGTAGCAGTACTGGCATCGGGATTGAAGGTGCAATTGCCCGGCATCGACGGCACAATGTCGGTGAATTTCCTTTTCATCTTGCTCGGCGTTTTGGAGCTGAGCCTCCCGGAGACGCTGCTGATCGGCTGCACCGCGACGCTGGTGCAGAGTGTTTGGCAGTCGCGTAACGGGCGGGATCCGGTCAAAATACTATTCAACGTTGCCGGCATGATGGCCAATGCCAGCGCGCTTACATACCTTACCTACCATTCACTGGCGCACCGGTTCGGATCGAACAAGCCCATTCTTCTGATGGTTGCGGCGTTAGTGTTTTTCTTCGCGAATACACTGCCGATTTCGATCGTGATTGCACTGACCGAGCACAAGTCGAGCCGCAGGGTCTGGTCGGAATGCTACTTCTGGTCATTCCCGTATTACCTGGTGGGCGCCGCGGCCGTGGGTTTAGTAGGAATTGTGAACCGGTCGGCTGGGTGGGAAACGTCGCTTCTGGTGTTGCCGCTGATCTATTGGGTATATCGATCCTATCGGTTATACCTAGGACGGCTCGAAGCGGAAAAAGAGCGGGTGGAAATCGAAAAGCGGCACGTAGAACAGATCGCGTCGCTCAACATGAGAACGATCGAGGCGCTGGCGCTGGCGATCGAGGCCAAAGATCACACCACTCACACGCACCTTCAGCGGGTGCGAACTTACGCCGTCGCTGTAGCGACACAATTAAATCTGCCGGAAGACGAGATCGAGGCACTGCGGGCGGCCGCCCTGCTGCACGACATCGGAAAACTGGCGGTGCCCGAGCAAATCATCAATAAGCCGGGCAAGTTGACGGCGGAAGAATTCGAGAAGATGAAGGTGCATCCGATCGTGGGTGCGGAGATTCTGGAGCGGGTAGCCTTTCCTTATCCTGTAGCGCCCATTGTGCGGTCGCACCACGAACGCTGGGACGGCACGGGATATCCAGAGGGATTGAGCGGAGATGCAATTCCGATTGGTGCGCGAATTCTGGCTGCTGTGGATTGCCTGGACGCGCTTGCCTCTCACCGTCAGTATCGCCCGGCGTTGCCGCTGGCGGAGGCTATGGCCAAGGTAACGGAGATGGCCGGAAAGTGGTTCGATCCACAGGTCGTGGAAATTCTGGCTAGCCGATACGTCGAGTTGGAGCGCATGGCTCAAATGTCGGTTGCGCAGATGGCGGAGGAAACGATCGTTAGCCGCGGGCTTTCCAAGATGGTGAGAGTGGAGCGAGGCCTGGCGCCAGCCACGGGATTCGAACGTGAGCCTACGGTTGGAGCGGCTGACAGCGCGGACTTCTTGACGTCGATCGCCTCGGCCCGGCAGGAAGCGCAGACGATGTTTGAGCTGAGCCAGGATCTTGGCGTGTCGTTGAGCTTGAGCGAAACGCTATCCGTACTTTCAATGCGGCTGCGGCGAATGATCCCCTACGATTCCATCGCGGTGTTCGTGAATCGCAACGGATGGTTGCTGCCAGAGCTGGTGAGCGGGGAGAACTTTCGCATGTTGTCGTCGCTCAAAATCAAGTTGGGTGAGGGCCTGTGCGGCTGGGTGGCGGCGAACTGCAAGCCCATTGTGAACGGCAATCCGCAGGTGGAAGCGGGATACGTGGTGGATCCCGGGAAACACATCGCGCTGCAATCGGCGCTGGTCGTGCCTCTCGAAGGACTGAACGGGGTCGTCGGCGTGCTGGCGATGTATCAGGCGAACCGGGATGCCTTCACACCGGATCACTTGAGAATCCTGCTGGCGGTGGCTTCGAAGGTCGCCTTATCGGTAGAGAATGCGTTGAAGTACCAGCAGGCCGAAAGCTCGGCGACGACCGATTATCTGACTGGACTGCCCAATGCCCGGTCGCTGTTTATGCATCTGGCGCAGGAATTGGCACGTTGCCGGCGCATGAAAACAACGCTGGCGGTCATGGTTTGCGACATCGACGGATTCAAGCAGATCAATGACTCTTACGGACACCTGGAGGGCGACAAATTGCTGCGCGAGTTTACGGCACGGCTGAAGGACGTCTGCCGCGGATACGACTATGTGGCCCGCATGGGCGGCGACGAATTTGTGATTACAGCTCCTGGGCTCACGCCCGAAGCGGCCACCGAAAAAGCGGAGCGGCTGAACCAGGCGGCGATCGAAGCTGGGCGGCACGTCTGCGGCCGCGACTTGATCACGCTGAGCGTGGGAATCGCCTTTTGTCCCGAAGATGGATTTGACGTGGAACGACTGCTCGCCGAAGCGGACCGCCGCATGTATTCCATGAAGCAGGTCCATCACGCCGCGGCCGAGCGCGACACTAAGACCGCCGGGGCGGCGGCGAATTAGGAGATATTGACCATGCTGGGCCGGAAAATCGCGCGGCATGGACTCACCATTATCGCTACCGTTCTGCTGGGGGGATTTCTCGCCACCGCCCTGGTACGGCTCGCGCCGGGTTTTGACACGGATGAGCAGCAACTCGATCCTCATCTCAATTCTGAAAGCCTTCGGGCCTTGCGCGAAGCGCGCCTGGAACAACACAACATCTTTCGTTTCTATTGGCGCTCGTTACAACGCGCAGCCCACGGCGACCTGGGAACTTCGATTTCGCTGGGGCAACCGGTCAGCGTGCTGCTGCGCCAACGCGCTCCGCTCACACTGCGACTGGTGAGCATAGGACTGTTACTGAGCTGGGCTGTGGCCATGGCTCTGGCATTGAGCGCGGCTTGGCTGCGATGGTCGGCCTATGACACGTTAACAACGCTGCTCAGCGGAACATTTCTCTGTATTCCAGCGGCCGTGTTGGCGCTCCTGTCGGTACTTTGGAATGTGCCGGGAGCGCTGGCAATTGGATTGATCGTCTTTCCGAGAGTCTACCGCTATGCGCGAAATTTGTCGGCGAAGGCATATTCCCTGCCTCACATCGTTACCGCACGCGCCAAGGGGTTGAGCGAGTCGCGAATCTTGTTCTGGCACGTAGTACCGGTCGCCGGGCCGCAGTTGCTGGCCGTGGCCGGAGTCTCGGTGAGTATCGCGGTCGGCGCGGCCATTCCGGTGGAAGCGCTGTGCGGGCTGGCGGGAGTTGGACAATTGGCGTGGCAAGCGGCGCTGGCGCGCGATCTGCCATTGCTGATGAATCTGACAATTCTCGTGACGCTGGTAACCTTGCTGGCCAACTCCAGCGCCGATGTAATGGGCCATATGCTTCGAGGTCAGGAAGCATGAGTCTTCGGCAGACAAATTCCTGGCGGAGTCTGGCGTGCGCGGTTTTACTGCTGGTCGTCGGCGTGTCACTGGCGGCGAACTGGCTGGCTCCCGCGGGTTATGCGAAACAGTATCGCGAGGCGGCAGACGCCGGTCCGACCCCCCAACATTGGCTGGGAACCGACGAAATTGGACGGGACCGATTTGCGCGCGTGCTCTATGGGACGCGTATTTCCCTGTTGCTGGCGCCCGCCGCGGCCCTGCTGTCGACCCTAATGGCGGCACTCGTCGGTGGTCTTGGCGGATTTCTGGGTGGACGTTGGTCCCGCGCCGCGATGGCGGTGACGGATTTGTTCCTGTCGCTGCCCTGGCTATTTTTGCTGATTACGGTTCGCGCCATCATGCCCCTGAATGTTTCGCCCTTAGCTTCGGTGCTAGTGACGTTTCTGATGTTGGGTCTTCTGGGATGGACCAGCGCGGCGCGGGTGTTGTGCTCGACGGCTGGATCTTTGCGGGAATCGGATTTTGTGCGGCAGGCGAAAGCTTCCGGAATTCGCGGACCGAGGTTGTTCTGGATTCACGTGCTACCCAATCTTAAGCCGGTCCTTTACGCACAGTTCTGGATTTCGATTCCGGCTTTCATTTTGAGCGAGGCGAATCTGGGGATTCTCGGATTGGGCGTCGCCGAGCCCATGCCCTCCTGGGGAAGCCTGCTGAAGGAATTGGAGGGGCTGGTCTCGGTAGGCGAAGAGCCGTGGAAATTTGTGCCCTTGATTTTGCTGGTGGTCGTAGTGACGTCGTTTCAACTTGTGCTTTCGAACCAAGAGGAGGTATCCGCATGACGGGCCTCCGAGGAAAGTGGACGGTGATGAGAACATTGGGCAGGAAAGTAACCGCAGTCTCGATCGTCTACCTGGGAATTCTGGCGGCGGCGGCGATGGCGCAAGGCGAATTGAGGTTTTGCCTTCACTCTGAGCCGAAAACATTTGATCCTCTGAAGGTTGAAGATGACGCGTCGGCGGCGATCCGGTATTTGTCGGGGGGAGTGCTGGTGCGCATGAACCGCCGGACGCAGGCTCTAGAACCGGAACTGGCGCAGTCGTGGAAGGTTTCAAAGGACGGAAAGGAAATTACTTTCAAGCTGCGCAGTGGACTTTCGTTTTCAGACGGCACGCCCTTTTCCTCTGAAGATGTAGCCTTCACGGTCCGTCAGTTGATGGACCCGGCGTTACATTCACCCACGGGCGATGCGTTCCGCTCCGGCCCGGGCAATGTGGAAACGAAAATCATTTCGCCGACTCAGATTTCGATTACTTTTCCCGCGCCCGTAGCCGGACTCGACCGTCAGTTCGACCAAGTCGCGATTCTCTCGGCACACTCCTCCCAAAAGGAGATGGCTGTGCTAGGCCCATTCATGGTGGCAGACTACAAGCCGGGAGCGACCGTGCTCTTGAAACCGAACCCGAACTACTGGAAAACCGATGCGCTTGGGCATAAATTGCCTTATCTGAATGTGATCCAATTGGATATTCAAGCGAATCGTGACGTAGAAATGCTGCGATTCAAACGAGGGGAAATCGATCTCATCAATTCGCTGGACAGCGAATATTTCGACAAATTGGCGGCAACTTCGCCCCAACTGGTGCATGATGCGGGGCCGTCCCTCGATAGCGAGCAGATGTGGTTCAACGAAGTGGCGAAGGCTCCTCTGCCCGAGTACAAGAAGAATTGGTTCCGTTCCGCCAAGTTCCGGCGGGCGATTTCAGAGGCGATCAATCGCGATGACCTAAGCCGCGTGGTCTTCCGTGGACACGCCCAAGCCGCGATGGGGCCGGTGTCTCCTGCCAACAAATTCTGGTTTAACTCCAAGCTGAGAGCCGAGGCTTATGCGCCGGACGTGGCACTGAAGGCGCTGCAAACCGACGGCTTCCGTTTGGAAAATGGAACCCTAAAAGACAAAGACGGAAATGCGGTCGTGTTTTCCATTATTACGAACTCGGGAAACAAATATCGCGAGCGCATGGCCACCATGATCCAGGAAGACCTGCAGAAAATTGGCGTTCACGTCAACGTGGCGACGCTTGACTTCCCTTCCCTGATCGAGCGCATGACGCAGACATTTGACTATGAGGCAATTCTGCTGGGCCTGACCAACGTGGGGCTCGATCCGAGTGAGCAGATGAACGTATGGTTGAGTTCATCGGAAAACCACCAGTGGAACCCCCAGGAGAAGTCTCCGGAAACCCCATGGGAAGCCGAGATCGACCGCTTGATGCGGGCGCAGGCATCTTCGGCCGACGTTAAGAAGCGGAAGGAAAGTTTCGACAGGGTGCAGGAGATCGCGGTGGAGCAGGCGCCGTTTATTTACCTGGTCAATCGGAATGCGCTATCGGCGATAGCGGCCCGGGTACAGGGATCCAGCCCTGTGATTTTGGTCCCCCAAACTTACTGGAATGCCGAACAACTTTCGGTGAAGTAGGCCAAAATCTTAGCCACCGATTTGCGCGGATTCATACGGATCGAAAATCTTTGACCATCGAAGACGCTGAGGTCGAACAGGACAGCTACAGGAAAATGCAGAATACTTCACAATCCGACGTTCTGCTGGCGGCCCAGATTTCTGTGCGATATGGGAACCGGCCTCCGGTGCTGCGCGATATTTCATTGGAAATCCGCCGGAATGAAGTCCTCGGACTGGTTGGCCAAAGCGGATCGGGCAAGAGCACGCTGGCAATGGCGATTCTGGGTTTGCTCGACCGGAACAGCGCGCGAGCGGAAGGCGCGATTCGATTCGAGGGTTGCGACCTGCTGGACCTTCGAGAGCGGGAGCTCCGCGGACTGCGCGGACGAAAGATTGCCCTGGTACTGCAAAGCCCCTTATCGTCATTGAATCCAGCCTTGAAGATTGGGACGCAGTTGCGGGAGGCGTGGCGAGCGCACGCTACGGGGTCGAAGGGCGCTTGCGAGGAAGCAATCCGCTCCGCTTTACAAAGCGTCACTTTGCCCTCCAGCGACGAATTCCTGCGCAAGCATCCAGCGCAGATGAGCGTAGGGCAGGCGCAACGCGTGCTGATTGCGATGGCAGTGATGCACCGCCCGGCTCTGCTGATTGCCGATGAGGCCACCAGCGCGCTCGATGTGATTACTCAATCCGAGATTCTCTCGCTGTTTCGCGAATTGAACCGCAATTTCGGCATGGCGATTCTCTATATCTCGCACGATCTGGCGTCCGTGGCGGGCATCTGCGACCGAATTGCGATCCTGCACGAAGGACAAATCGTAGAAACCGGAACCACCGAGCAGGTCCTGACCTGTCCCAGCCACGAATATACGCGACGATTGATGGCGGCGATGCCCAAGATGCCACAACGCATTGCAGTGGGCAAAGCAGCAGCCATCTAGATATCGAGCAACCCCCCCTGCCTCTGTCGTTTCCCGGATGCGACACCGCAAGCTATCAACCTCCTCCTCCTTCGTAACTAAAAGCACACACCTAAAGTAACGCCTGCAATGGGACAAACTGTCCCACGCCCAAGGTTGAGGGACACACTGGCCCACTGTACATCAAAGAAGTCATGCGATCTCCAATGAAAACAATCAGTTATGGACCATCGATTGGCGGATGCCGTGCAACAGAGCGAGTGGGTACTAGCGCGATCTTTTCCCCATTCAAGAAAGAAGGGTGAGATTCATGGTGCATATCGAGAAATTGCAGAAGCCAAAGGGGCGGGGCGAACGTCACAGCGCGGCTTGGGGTAAGCGCTTGGGCATCGTGTTGCTCTTGGCAAGCACTCTGGCGTTCGGACAGAGTTCGGCGAATCACGGTCGAATTGCTTCCGAACTGTCGGCGTTTCTTGCCAAAGCCCACCAGGGAACTGCACAGGGGCAAACTGTAAAGGTCATTGTGCAGTATCGCCAGGTTCCCAATGCGACGCACTACGCTACGATGCATAACCATGGTGGAAAGCTGAACGCCAAGCTCCACACGATTAAGGCTGCAGCGTTCACGATTCCCGTCAGCGCTCTGGCCGCCTTAGAGTCTGATCCCGAGATCGTTTCGGTGAGCATCGACCATCCGATGAACGTCGCGGACGATCTGACGAACGACGCCACGGGCGTCCAGTCAGCGTGGAGCGCCGGATTCAACGGCGCTGGCGTCGGGGTTGCCGTGATTGATAGCGGCATCAATGACAGCCATCCCGATCTTCGAAATCCCGACGGAAGCTCGCGTGTGGTCTATCACCAGGATTTCACCGGAACTCCCACCACGAATGCCAACGGAGCGCGGTATGACCTGTACGGTCATGGCACCCACGTCGCCGGAATCATCGGCGGCAACGGTTCCTTGTCTGGTGGCGAGTACGCAGGCGTTGCCTCCGGTGTCAGCCTGATCGATCTTCGAGCGCTTGACGCCAACGGGTCGGGCACCGATAGCACCGTGATCGCGGCTATCCAGCAGGCGATTGCGCTGCAAAAGACTTATAACATCCGAGTAATCAACTTGTCGTTGGGCCGCGGCATTCCGGTCAGCTACACGCAGGATCCTCTCTGCCAGGCCGTTGAAGCAGCCTGGAATAGTGGGATCGTTGTAGTGGTGGCCGCCGGCAACTATGGCCGCTTGAGCGTAAATGGAAGCAACGGGTACGGAACCGTAACCGCTCCGGGCAACGATCCTCTCGTTCTGACCGTGGGCGCCACCAAGAGTAACGGCTCCGCTTCTCCGGCAGCGCAGACAGTGGCGAGCTTCAGTTCTAAAGGGCCGACAACCTACGATCACGTGGTGAAGCCGGACATCATGGCGCCGGGCAACGGCATTGTTTCGTTAGCTGCTCCGGGAGCTACGCTGGAGGCTTCGTATCCTGCCGAATTGGTAAATGGTGCTGACGGCAAGGGCGACTACTTCGCTCTGAGCGGCACCAGCATGGCGACGCCCGCTGTGGCAGGGGCAGCCGCTTTGTTGCTGCAAGAGCAGAGCACGCTCACTCCTGACCAGGTAAAAGCGCGGCTAATGAAAACCGCCTACAAGTTGGGGATGTTCTCCACTACGGCGTATGTTCCCCATCTTTTCATGTCGTTCTTGTCTTTCTACGACATGCTCTCGGTCGGTTCGGGGTTGTTGAACGTCCAGTCTGCTATTGCTAATAGCGATCTGGCTCCGGCGACGGTTGGGTCAGCGCTTTCTCCGTCCGTTGTCTATAACCAGCAGACCCATACCGTTTCCCTGGTCGAGGGCAATTCAACCGTGGCCTCCAGTTCCGTAGTTTGGGGATCGTCGGTGGTTTGGGGAGCCTCAGTGGTTTGGGGAGCTTCGTTAGTGAACGGAACCTCGGTGGTATGGGGAGCCTCAGTCCCGTGGAATGACAACACCTTAAGTGCCTTCAGCGTGGTCTGGGGAGCTAGTACCGGTTCTACATCCGCCACCAGCGTGGTTTGGGGAGCTTCAGTGTCGAACACTAACAGCGCCTTTACCGATGCCGGGGACGACGAACAATAACTGCCGTGTGAATCTACGGAAAGGAGAAGACCCTATGAACAACACACGGCAAATTAAAACCTTCATCGGCGCGATGATCGCAGCGGCCGTAATCACCGCAGGATATGCGGGATTGGTCAGCCACGGCCTGCACACTTACTTCGGCCTGGCGGTTCTGGTGTTGGCCGCGGTAACGTCGCGAATGAAAGTCAAGCTGCCGGGCATTAACGGCAATATGTCCGTGAACCTGCCATTCTTGTTGACCGCTGTGGTGAGCCTAAGCGCTGCCGAAGCGGTCCTGATCACTTGCGTTTCGACTGCGGTGCAATGCTGGCCGCGCAAGAACGCAAAGTTCAACCCTCAACAAATGGCGTTCAACCTCAGCATGATGGCATTCGCCACCTGCATGGCGAGCCTGATGTTTCATGCTGAATGGTTGCGCGGCATGCACTGGAGTTCCAGCACGCTTGGCTTGGCGCTGGCGACTGCCACTCTATTCCTTGGACAAACCGCTCCGGTGGCTGCGATCGTAGCCGTGAGCGAGGGCAAGGCGGCTGGGCAAATTTGGTTGAGCCTGGCACATCTCTCGTTCCCGTACTACGTAATCAGCGCAGGAGTCACAACCATGGTGCAAACCGTGAGTTCGCACTTGGGATGGGGATTGGCACTCGCGGTATTCCCGGTGATGTATGGAATTCACCGTTCTTACCGGACGTACTTCGGGCGGATGGCGCAACCTGGCACTCGGGACGCTTCAGTCAAGGCGATGGCGGCGCGGGCATAATCGGTCGACCCATAATCCAACCAACGGTGGCATGTTGACTCCGGTCGCATGCCACTTTTTATTTTGTGATGACCTTTAGAACGAAACCTTTTCTCAGTCTTTAGGATTCAGTGACAGCGCCCGGTCTTTGAACTGCTGCTGGGTTCCGACGAAAAACTCCTCGTATTTTTTCTTGCCAGTCGGGCCTTGCAGTTCTCCTGTGATTTTCCCCCATACGCGTTTTTCGGGACCTGAATCAGGCAGCGGGCGCACAATATCGTTCGAATAAGACGCGTAATCGTCGTTTGCCGATCCATATTGCTCAGTCGCCGATGTTTTTAAAGTTCCGGACGGCGGAATCTTAACTAGAGTGTGGCCCGACGCCGTCGGCAAGGGCGGCGCACCCGGAATTTCGAACTCGACTCGCACCCATCCGGTGTAACCCTCAGGGATCAAGAAATGAAAAGAACGAGGTGTGGCACTGCGCGTGTTAGTGCCGGATAAATTGAGCCTGAACCAAGCGCTCACACCAATCACAAGCAGGAGCGTCGCGAACCCGATGATGATTCGAGCCACTCGCTTTGGACGTTCGGGAAATAGCCAACTCGGTGATGCGCCCTCAGTCTTCTGGCGGAAGCTTACGACTGCGGCGTATGCCGTGACTAGAACCAAGAGAACGATGGCTAGATATGCCAATATCATTCGCGTTCAGGACCTGGCATTCTCTGCAATCGACAGAGCAACCACAATGTGATCGTGTAGGTCGACATTCAATTCGGATACCGCAGCCGGCTTGTGCAGTCTAGCTCGGACGAAGTTCGCAATCGCCGGAGCGTAAAAACACCACAGCGCGAGACAGGCGATCAAGGCCACGCGCCCTCCAGCACGGGGCCTGAAGAGGCTCACGTAGGCCGCAATCAGGAGGCCGGCGGACCCTAGGAAGCCAACCAATTCCAACGGGTTCACCGGAACGCCATACACAACTAATGACATCAGCGCGTACAAATGGTAACCAGTGAGCATGGCGGTCACGAAATACAAAATGAAAGGCAACACCTTAACCTCCATCAGCGAGAACTGACTATTGTAGTGATTTCTGCATGGGCAAAACGTAAACGTAATACACCAGCAGAAAAATGAGCGCCACAAATGCGCCGATATAAATCGAGAGCAAGAGGCCGCGGCGGGTCGTAAACGAGGAGCCCTGATTTTTCTTGTTACTTCGTTTCATGCACTGCTATGCCGTGATTCGGAGTTATTGCGCGTCTGACCTGCTGAAAACCTCAACCAAGTTTCTCCGCAAACTCCGAGCGATTTAGGGCTGTACTCCAATCTCGAAGTTCAAGGTTGCGAGAGCCAGCCGGTATTGATATTGAGCGTTGACATATCCGATAGCGGCATCGGTCTGCTGCAACTGCGCCTGGCTGAGCTCAACGATCGAGCCCAACCCGAGCTGGTAACGACCCTGCGCGAGGTTCAGGCTCAAGTCGGCCTCCTTCGCCAGTTCTGCGGCCACGTCGACCCGTTGAAAGGCAGTATTGGCGGCCAGCCAGGCAGTCCGTACATCGCGCACAACCTGGTCCCGCAGGTCCCGGGTATTTTCCGTCGCGGCTTGGGCCCGGTATTTTGCTTCGGAAGCCTGGGCAGAGAAAAGAAACCCGTTAAAAATGGGCACATTCATATTCACGCCAATGGCGCCATACCAACTGGAGATAAAATAGTTGGGGAAACAACCGCCAAAACAATCGGGCCGAACCGGACTTGCTCCCGCCATGCCAAGCGCGCTGATCGTGGGGAAGAGCAAATCACGCTGCGCACGACGAAATTTTTCCGCTGCCTGTTGATTAAAGTTCAAGGCTTGCAGGTCCGGGCGCTGCTGGATCGCGGTATTGATAAGAACATCCACGTCCGGCGGCGGCGAAGGCAGGGCGGTATTCTCTTCGGTCAATTCGTAAGCCACTTGTTTGTCGAAGCCCAACACAGCAGTCAGCGCGGCGACTGTGGAATCCACATTATTCTGGGCATCGAGTTGCAGCAGTTTGGCCTGCGAGAGATTAACATTGGCGAAAGACAAATCCAGCCCCGACTTCAGTTTGCTCCTGGTCAATTCGTCGATCTGGTGCTGCACCGAACCGCGGGTGGTCACGGTCTGTTGCGCGACTTTGAGCAGAGCCTGAGCCTGCAGCGCATTGTAGAAAGCCTGGTCCGTCGCGAGAACTATGTCCTCGTTGGTGGCCAGGGCGTTCGCATTCTGCGCCTTTTCCAGAAGCTTTGAAGAGGAAACGAGGTTGATCGTGCGGCCGAAATCGGTGATAAGCTGGCTGAGAGTTACGCCCGCGCCTGCGTGTTCGAGCAAGCGGGGTGCATTGAGCGCTCCCGCACCAATGCGGCTGCCCTCGTTGGCATCGACCGCCGTGATTGCGCCATTGAAGTTAGGAAGTTCTGCCGATCGACTCTCGCGATAGATCTGATGTTGTGCCAGCGCGAGCAATCGTCCCACACTGATCCTCGGATTGTTTTTGAGCGCCAACCGTTCGGCGTCGGCGCGCGTTAAGCGAACGGTGATACTTCCCGCCTGCCGAGCTTGCGACATGGACGCGTCAACAGAGGAGTTCGTCTGAGATCCGCCACCATTTTGGAGTCCGGCTACAAGCGCGACTTGAGCCAAAGGCGGAGCCATTCCGGCCGGCTTTTGCGCGACTTGAGGTTGGGGTGCCGATGGCAACGCCGCGGCTTCCCCCGGTTTATCGGCGCTTTGCCCGAATCCCGGTTGCAGAAGAGCCGATAGAAATAACAGCGGCAACCACACTTTCGACAAAGCGCCGGGCTGCTTTCGCGTCATTGTGCCGCCTCCGTCGACGGGTCCGTCGCGGACGGCTGATTTCGTTTCCCATACACCAGCAGATATGCCGCGGGAACGATGAAAATGGTAAGTACGACGGAAGAACTCAAGCCGCCGATAATAGCCTTCGCCATGGGAGCGTACTGTTCCGCGCCAGTCCCCATCTTCAGCGCCATCGGAATCATCCCGATGATGGTCGCTAGCGAGGTCATCAAAATGGGCCGCAGGCGGACGCGGCACGCGGTAATCACCGCATCGGCCGGAGACATTCCCTGCCGCTCCAAGTTATGCGCGAAGTCCACAATCAGAATGCTGTTCGAGTCAGCAATGCCGACCAGCATCAGCACGCCCATCAGCGACATTACGTTCAATGTCGCGCCTGTCAGTGGAAGGATGATCAGCACCCCAACGAATCCCATAGGAATCGCCAGCATGATCAGAAACGGATCGATAAACGATTTGAATTGCGCGGTCAGAATCAGGTAAAGCAAGAGGAAGGAAATCAGGAAGCCGAAGGCGAAGCTCTTAAACGATGCCTCCATGCCCTGGACCATACCTCGCAAATTCACGCGCACATTACTCGGAATTTTGGTTTTCGCCAGAACGTCGCGAATCAAACCCGTCACGCGCTGCAGATCTTCCCCGGACGGGGTTACATAAATGTCGACCACGCGTTGGATCTGGTAGTGGTCAACCTCGGTTGGAGTCTGAACCTGCTTCACGGTGACGACGTTGTTAAGAACAGTAGTAGGACGCCCCGTAGCGCAAGACCACGCCGACTTCCCCGCGGATGAACCTGGTCCGCAGTTTAAGTCCCCGGCCTCGCTTGGATTCCGCAGCGGAATCTGCCCAAGATCCGTCATGTTATGAATCGCGGCCTGCCCCTTTTCAAAGAACTGCACCGTCAGGTAATAATCGTTGCCGCTCTTGCGATCGACCCAGTAATTGGGGGCAATCATGTAGTTCGAGTTGAGGGCGGTGATGACGTTGTCCACTACATCCTTCTGCGTCAGTCCCATCTCTCCTGCATGCACGCGATCCACATCCAGTCGCAGCGCGGGATAGTTCATATCCTGCGGCACATATACTTGGCCGACGCCGTGCAACTGACGAATCTCCGCAGCCAGGTTCTGCGCGATGCCGTTTATCTGCTCGAGACTCGAACTACTGACTTGCACGTCAATCGGAGCTGGCATGCCCGAGTTCAGAATGGCGTCGACCATCGAGCCGCTGGAAAAGAACGTCCGGATGTCGGGAAACTGGCTAGCCATCTTCTTCTGCACGCGGTCCATATACTCGAAACTGCTTATGTGGTGTGCCTCGGTCAATTGCACTTGAACGGTTGCGGTATAGGCGCCGGAATTCGTCGTGTACAGCGAGGAGAAATCTGGAACCACCCCGATGTTGGAAACTATTCTCCGCAAATCCTTGGCGTCGATCGTATTCTTGATCAAGTCTTCAACTTTCGCGACGTACTGATCCGTCACTTCGATGCGCGTGCCGGTCGGGGCTTTGAGATTGATGGTGAACTGTCCGGCATCCGTCTTGGGGAAGAAAGCCAATCCCATCAAGGGATAGATCGCCAAACTCAATAGAAATACGCCGCTCAAAACCAAAACCGTAAGTCCCGGACGCTGTACTGCCCGCCGCACCCAATATTCGTAATAATCCAAGACTTTGTTGAACATTCGGTTGAAGCGTACATTGAAGCGATCCATCCAAGATTTACTATTGGTTGCAGTCGGTTCGATTTCGTAGTCCTGATGCTCATGTCCTGGACTGTGGTGCACCGCCTTCAAGAAGCGCGAGCAGAACAGGGGAATGACCGTCATGGCAACGACAAAAGAAGCCAGCAGCGAGAGGCAGAAGGCCAGGGCCAGCGCGGAAAACAGAAACTTGGCAACGCCGTACAGAAAAACGACGGGAAAGAAATCGACGACATCCACCAGCGTCGCCGCCAGCACTGCCAGATTCACCTCCGCGCCGCCGGCCTCAGCCGCAATCATGGGCGTCGCACCCATTTCTAGATGGCGGTAGATGTTTTCCAGAGAGATGACGGAGTTGTCGATGACGCGCGAGAACGCGAGAGCCATTCCTCCCAGGATCATGGTGTTGATGGTGCCGCCCATGAGTGCCAAGACCACGAATGCGGCCAGCGCAGACAGTGGAATCGACAGCAACACGGCCGAAGTCGCGCGAAAGTTTCCCAGAAAAATCAGGATCATCAAGCTGGTCAGAATCAGTCCCAGGAATCCTTCGTGCAGCACGGTGTCGATCGCGTCCTTCACATAGACAGACTGGTCAAACACGATGCTGGTCTTCATCTGCGCAGGAATGTCATAAAGATGCTTGATCAGTTCGCGCACGCCATTGACCACGGCGATGGTATTGGTATCGCCACCCTGCTTCATGATGGGGATGTATGCAGATTTTTGACCGTCAATGCGGACAATGTTGGTTTGAATTCCGTGAGCGTCTTCCGCCTTTCCGACGTCGTTCACCGTCACCCAGGAATTTCCGTTGACTTTTAGCGGCACCTCGCCCAGTTGCTGCATGTTGTCGACAAGGCTGTTGGAATAAACGAAGTAATCATAGGGCCCCATCTTGACGTCGCCTGCAGGCAGAATCAGGTTCGCGCTATTCACCGCCCGCACCACATCCATCAGGCTGAGTTGGCGCGACGACAACTTGTAGGGATCCACGTAGACCATGATCTGGCGGTAGATTCCTCCGAAAACACCCGGAATCGAAGAACCCGGAACGACCGTGATTTGGTTACGAATTTGAAACTGGGCGTAGTCGTGAAGCTGTGTCTCGTTGAGCCCTTCGCCTTTCACCGTGACCAGCGCCACCGGTAAACTGGACGCGTCAAACTTGAGCACGACTGGAGGCAGCGTACCCGGCGGCAGTCGCTTTAAGTCCGCGAGCGCCAAGTTGGAAAGCTCGGTCACATCCGCGTCGGGGCTCGTCCCCGGCTGGAAATAAACTTTAATAATGCTCACACCCAATAGCGATCGAGACTCAAAATGATCGACCCCGGCGGCGAGGGTGAAGAAACGTTCGAGCGGGTCCGTAATATCCGTCTCAACGTCTTCCGGAGGCATGCCGGAATAAAACGTCGCCACCACAACCTCCGGTAAGTTGATGGGTGGAAACAAATCGACCGGCATCCGTGCGATGCTGGTTACACCAATGACGACAAGCGTCAGGCAGATCACGATGATGAAATACGGATTACGAATTGAAAACCCTGGCATAAGCCCTATCCAATCTTTCTTTTTCGGAACTCGTTAACGGCGCCAACTTTACTGCTGGTCTCCCTCGTGATACTCAGGTTGCGCCACTTGCTGGGCATGAACCTTCTGTCCGGCCTTCAGAGCACTGAGATCGCTGATCACGACCTCTTCCCCTTCACTCAGGCCGGAGACGATTTCGGCATCGTTACTAGTCTGGAGTCCGACCTGCACCGTGCGCTCCTCGAGCGTTCCGTCTGGACTCGCGACGAAAACGGTTGTTTTATCGCCTTGGTGACCCAGCGCCTGTATGGGGACTGTGGGAATATTCTTTTTTCGGTCGAGATCCAGGTCGGCATCCGCGTAGAGTCCCGGAAACAAAACATGCTGCGGGTTAAGCACGTCGACTTCGGTGTGCATGGTGCGGGTAGACTCCTGCACGTCGACGGAAAACCGCGCTACCTTGCCGGGAAATGTACGGCCGAGCGACGAGACACGAACATCCACTGGATCGCCGACCTTTATGTAGCGAACGTATGCTTCCGGAACAGGGATCACTAGACGAAACAAATCATCCTCTGAGAGCTTCACCAAAGGCATCGCTTGCGTGCTCGAGCCGGTTCCCCCCTGCATCAGGGTTCCGAGGTTGGCATATCGTTGCGTGACGACGCCGTTGAAGGGGGCAGTGATTCTTGAATAATCAAACAGACTTTGATCGTGGGCGAGTTTCGCTTTGGAGACCGCAAGCTGGCTCTGGGCAGCTTCCAGAGATGCCTGCCCCGCATCGACTTGCGAAGACGCCGCCAGATCTTTCCCTTGCGCATCGTCTACTTCTTGCTGTGCCACGATGCCGGGCTGGCTCTGAAACACTGAGTTTAAGCGCGTGTACTGGAGGTGCAGCGCATTGTATTGCGCCTGGTAGCGCGACAGTTCGTGCTGCGCGCGCGTCACCTGGTTGGCAGCGTTCTTAATTTCCGCCTGATCTTCCTGCAGTTGCGCTTCTAATTCCGGAATCTCCAGAACGGCCATAATCTGTCCGGCTTTCACATGCGTTCCGTAGTCGACCATCAATTTCTTGACGTATCCAGATTCTTTCGCGTAAACGTCAATCTCCTGAAACGGAACCAATTCGGAAGAGACCGTGAGTTTTCTGCCCAGGGATTTCTTTACGACTTTGGTGACGCCGACCGTAACCGCCGGGCCGTTGGCTTGCACACTGTCGGTCCGATCTCCAGAGCACGAAGACAAGCCCACTACAAGCGGGACGACCACGGCTGCAAGAACAAAATGCGTGAGGTTGCGCGTGTCGCCTCGCGCGTTGGAAATTCTTCGTTTCTGAGTCATCGTGTGTTGAACCAGCCTTTTTCTGCGAATCGTCGCCATCGTTTCCGTCCTAAGTCCTCTTCTTCATCACATCCCCCAGCTTCGCAACAGAAAATGCGCTGGATCGGCAAAAGTCGATAACGTTCTGCTCGGCCCTTTTCATTTCCGCGGCCACCGCCGGAATTGCAGCAGCAATCTCCGGTGGTATGGTGAGAACGCCGTGACGGTCGCCGTGCAGCAGATCGCCCGGACGAACCTCCATTCCGCCCACGCTGATGGCCGAGCCAAAATCAAAAATGTGGGCGTACGCATGCGACACGGCGACGTTGCCGGCAAACAACTGGAGCCCAATCGCGCGAACGGCGGGCAGTTCGCGTACGGCCCCGTTGGTCACATACCCGACGCACCCCAGCCCCTTGAGAATTGCCGAGTGCATGTCTCCTACAAAAGCTCCGCGACCGGGCGGATTGTCTTTGTCTTCCAGCACCAGAATACGCGGCGCAGGAATTTGAAGGATGCTGTTCCAGAAATCGGCCCGATCGCGGAATGCCCCGCCCACCATTGGCGGCTCGCCACAGCGTAACCGTGCCGTAGCTGCGTACCCCACCATGGGCGGGGCTTCTTCGAACATGCAATGGATACTGGCGTTTGTGAAACCCGTATTATGGAGTCGAACGTTAAAAGTTTCGACCGCGTTCGCGACCATGCAGGTGTCAAATTGCCGCAGAGCGTCTAATTCGCCCTCGGTTAACAAGGGTGCAAGCGACATGTTGGCTTCCTCTTTCCGAATTCAGTTCTTACCTCGCGCGCACAAATTCAGCGTGAACGGCGAATTTAAAATGCCGAACCTCAAATCGTATCTCAGCGAATTTCACCGTGAACCGTAGCCGCCTCGCGCCTGGGCAAGTCCAACCCTTCGATATCGCCAGTGCTCACAAGGTTGTGCGGAAACATCCACAGCCTCGGTTCATCGAGGGCTATCCCTTACTCACAACGGCTATACGGACGGGAAAGATTAGCAAAAGGGAGGAGGCCGGTTGTAGAGACTTTTTTCAAGAAGAACAACTGGACTAGCAGGTCCAGTTGGGGCGGTACGGGGATAAAAAGTCGCTGCGTGCAGGATGCCGGTCTGCACAACCTGCGGCATCCAGGTAGCTGCATTCTGTGTAAGGCGTTGCCGAATTTGCTCCGGCGACGAATGTTTGTGAAACGTCCTTACGCTAAAGGCCGAAGCGCTCTGGGGCGCACAATAACGCGTGGCAACGCTCACGGTCAGAGCGAACACGGCCAGCAACACGACAGCCGCGCACCAACTTCTTCGCCTCAGACTTGCGAAATTTGTGACCTGTAGCATGCTGATCTAGCTTGGGCCTAGTTAGTTCCTAACATAGAGGCGCACGCGCAAGCAAGCGGACCCGGTGTAACCACAGTAACCTCCCTCTTTTGATACCGAGGTTATTCACTTGGTTGCACGCTTTCGACGACGCCTTCGTTAGCGCCTTTTTCACTTCGTCCTCAGGGCAACGGGCTGCGATAATGTATTTCCCTTTGGAGGGACACGTTGCGCTATCTTGATCGTCTGCAGCCGCTCGCTCTGTTGGTAATGCGCCTGGCCTTAGGAATAATCATGCTCACGCATGGGTCTCACAAAGTCTTCGGCGGCTTGCATCACCATGCGCAGATGGTCGCCAGTCTCGGTTTGCCCGCATGGCTCGGTTACGTTTCCTCGTTCACCGAGTTTATCGGTGGACTGCTGATCCTCGTTGGATTCTTCACTCGAGCAGCGGCAGTGGCTGTTTTTGTCGATCTGTTCGTCGCCATTTGGAAGGTGCACCTGCACAATGGACTCATTGGATCTCCCGACCATCCGGGATATGAGATCGCTCTCGCTGCGGCTGCCCTTGCCTTTGGCCTGATCTTTTTTGGCGGAGGCCCAATTGCCATTGACCACGTTTTGCGCGGCGGCGGCAGGGGTGCCTCCCTGCGGTCATGACGCGAAATTCAAAAAGCGCGACGCGCAACTTATTTCCAGGAGCCGGGTTTCGCTCTGCTGGTCACTTTGCCGATCCAGCTTGGACGAAGGCAATTGATAAGGCAGGTCATTTGAATTCCGACGCTCTTGAATTATCATGATTGGGCCGCCCATACGCTTGCATCCTAATGGTTTGGCGGTGGCATCTCACCGCTACACAGGAGGTTTTTTGTGAAAAAACTCGCCTTCCTCGCGACCGTCTTCGCCTTTATTATGCTCCCTAACCTGGCTTCCGCCCAGCAAGGTGATGCCATGCTCGGCTTCGGAACCCTGGTCTCGCCCGGCGCCACCGAATGCAATGCCATCACCTTCACTTGTCCCGAGAAGGGTGGCCTCTATATCAATCTCGGTGCGGACGTTATTTTCCACCGTCGGATGGGCTTCGGTTTCGACGCAGCCTGGAAAGCCAGTCAAGGCGCTTACGGCGGAGCCGGTGGTCAGCCCTTTCGCCCCATTCTTTTTGATTTTAACGGAGTCTATCAGCCACGATTGGGCAAGAAGGTAGGCGCGGACCTGATGGGCGGCATTGGCTGGCAAAGCACTCGCTTCTACGGCTATCAGCCGACGAGCAACTGCCTTTACTTCGGCGCCTGCTACCAGAGTTCCAACCACTTCCTGATTGATCTCGGAGCTGGTGTGCGCTACTACGCATATGGGCACTTCTTCATCCGCCCAGAGGTCCGTTACTACAAGATCTTCAATAATACGACCGACTTTACGTCCGGCAACGTTATCCGTTTAGGGGCGTCGATCGGTTACACCATCGGCCCAGACTAGGCTTGGGTCCGGTTAGCGAATGAGCAGGTGGTCACATCCGGCCGCCCAAGCAAGCGTTTTGCGCCCAGTCGACCGTTCTTGGCGGACTCGCCGGGCACCTTCATGTTGTGGCATGCTGAAGCCTGAACGCAGTAACTAGTGATAAGGGGTGAGTATTTGAGCAAGTTCGCGGTTGTCTTGTTCGTGGGTATTGTGGTTCTCTTATTTTCCATTTTCGCCGGCGCCCAGCAAACCGATGTTGCCGTGGGCGCTGGCATTCTTTTATCCCCCAAAAACATCAGCGCTTCCGAGAGCTATCTTCCACCTCCGGAAAAGGGCGGACTCTATCCCGGCTTCAGCATCGTCCATATTCTCCCCAACCGCTTCGGCTACAGCGGGGAGTTCACCTACGCCTACAAAGAACATCTTTACAACGGCTACCAGGAATATCGGCCCATTCTTTATGACTTCAACGGCGTATTCGCAACGCACTTGGCCAACCGAGCCGACGCCGAGATCATGGCAGGAGTCGGCGGACAAACTCTACTTTTTTACAACATATATGGCTCCTGCAACTTTTCCTCGGGGTGCTCCACCCACCTCAACAGTAACCAGTTCCTGTTTCACGCTAGCCTCGGTATCCGCTACCGGATTTTCCGACATTACTTTGTGCGCCCCGAAGCTCACCTCTACCACATCGTAAACAATTCCAGTTTCCACTCCGATAACGTATTTCGTGTCGGCGCTTCTGTCGGCTACACGTTTGGCCAAAAATAATGCGCGAACCGAGCGGAAGAATCCTGTGACAAAAGAAAAAGGCAGCGTCATTGCGGCGCTGCCTTTCAGTTTTGTGGATTTTGACTGCTTGCTAGCGCTCCTGTTCGCAAATCTCAGCTTCGTGGATTGCTTGGTCTAAGTGTTCGATTGCTTTGGCGCGATGTCCATGAAAGTCATGCTCCGCGCTCTCCAAATGATGTTTAGCCTCCCGCATTGATTCCAAGGCTTGGTGGATGTGAGGATGCTCCTCTGGCGGAGCAACCGCCGGTGTGGCGGGCAGCGCGACCGCCGCTGCAGCCGGTGTGGCCGGGGCTTTTGGACCGGTTGCCGCCGCCGAGAAGGCCAGTGCAAACAGCACCATTGCCATAATGAGCAAAGTTAACAACCCGATTCTTTTCAAATATTCCTCCTCGTCCGAATTCCGGCTCGGACGCAGCCAGTGAATTTCGACGCAGCGGACATTCCCCATGCCACGGAGGACCCGAGGCATGCGCCCAGTATAGCTGCACATAAACGTGCCGATTCACCCAGAACGTTACTCTCCGGATGCTCCGCCTAATTGCGGCAGCGGCTTCGCCACCACAAAAATGCGGCACCCACAACCAGCACAATTGCTATGGAAATATCGATGCGTTTCACATCACGCTGCAGGCGCTCCCAGTGCTGGCCGAATATATATCCTGCCGAAGCAACGACCGTCACCCAAAGCATGGCACCAAGGAAATTAAAGGCCAGAAACTTTCGCCAAGGCATGCGGAGAACTCCCGCCAATGGCCCGGCAATGATTCGCAAGCCGAAGACGAAGCGGGCAAAGAAGGTTGTCACCGCACCGTAGCGCGCGAACAAGTCTTCTCCTCGCCGCAGAGTGCGGTTTTTAATTTTGAAGAAAGATTGGTATCGCGCTAAAAGCGGACGGCCGCCATGGTAGCCCAATGCAAAACCCAGGTTGTCGCCTAAAGTTGCCGCTACGGTTGCAATGAAAACGATCCATGGAAATCGTAGTGTATGCTCCGAAAAGGAGAGGAAACTCGCAATCAATAGGATGGTTTCACCCGGCACCGGAATACCGGCATTCTCCGCCAGCAACGCCGCGCCGACGGCCCAATATCCGTACTCTACTACCGCGTTTCGCAAAAGCTCTAGAATGGAGTGGGTCAAATTTTCATCCGGACGCAGCCGCGCCAAATGTTGAGACGGCAGTCGCCAGCCTTTAGCCAGGCATATGGCACGATACAGAAACTCTAAGCCGGGCAAGTCAAAAACTTAATGAGCTCTCGGTTGAACTCCTCCGGACACTCTTCGTAGGGCAAGTGTCCAACGCCGGGAAAGACCACCTTCCGTACACGCTCAAAATGGCGTGCTAACGGCTCCATCGATGAGATATACACCGCCGGGTCTCTGCTTCCCCACATCAGGAGTGTTGGAATCGGTGCGAGTTTGGGAAGCAGCATCTCCAGTTCGCTCAAATCCGCCGTCCAGGTGCTCGCGATAGCGAGAGCATGTTCCAGCAATCCGGGGATCGCCATTGGCGCCGTATAGCCTTCAAGACTTCCGGGGGGAATTCTTTTTGGATCAGCGTAGAGGCGCCCGTGAATGTAGGGAAAGAGAAAAGGCATACGCCCAATTCCTGAGCGAAACAACGCTGCGCCAAAACGCGTGGCGAAAAAAGGCGCAAGCCGAGTTCCGTGGGGAGAGTATGGATTGACTGGGCACACCAACACCAATCGGCGGAGTTGTGCTTTGCAGCCGCCTGGACTCATACATTCCGCAGCGGCAGCCATCGCCACTGCCCCGCCCCGCGACGTCCCCAGCAAGTCGAATGACGGTAGCTCCAGGTTTTCAACAAATGTCAAAACGCGTTTTGCCGTCGCTCGCATCGAATGATCCAGCCCGCGAGGCCGATCCGAAAATCCGGCGCCGAGAAGGTCCGGTGCGTACACAGTCGCATACGGCGCCAAGGCTGGAATAGTGAATCGCCACGAAAACGAGTAGCCCAGCAGCCCATGCAGCAAAATCAGCGCCGGCCCAGAACCGGCGCGCAAATACCGCATGCGGGCGCCATCGACCTGCATCCAACTCTCTTCCGCCCCTTCGCACAAGACGGACGCGGAATTAGCGGATTTTTGCGGAACTTTATTCATGGAAACTTTCTGCTTCGGGACAACTCTTTACTCCCTACTGGAGTCTACTTAAGGGAACGCCTCTGTCGCTTCACTCTGGGGAGCTTCGGCTCCCCGTTTTTTTTACGAGCCTCGAGTTGGATTGAAAAGCATGACATGGGGCTTCGTTTGCCAATCGAACGTTCGCATTTTCCCTAACCTTCATAGCTCCAACTCCTTGTTTCTCCATTTAAGTTGAATACCACGGAATAAGGAACCCGCGCTGTGACCTGTGTTACCTTTTAGGTCGACGTATCTGAGGGCCTCAGTGTCAACACCCCTTAATACGTCATATCCGAAATTCACGCACGATGCCTCTCAGGGGGATCTCTTGCGCTCAGCTCGAATAGCCCTATTTCTCGTTTCTTCGGTAATAATGCTGACTGCTGCCGGGTCCGCCCAAAACCAGGAGGCTGTAGATCCTTCGCTCCTACCTCCGCCCCACGAAAAACAAATTCATCTCAAGCACATCCTTGTAATTGGCCAGACTAAGGGATTTGAGCACGACTCAGTTTCCGACGGTATGGCTGCAATCTACAATATGGGCCGCGATACCGGCCTTTGGGATGCCGTGCTGCGCACCGACGTCGAACTCATCACGAAAAAAGATCTGGGAAGAAACACGAAGAATCTTAACTACTTCGACGCCCTGGTTTTTGTAAGCACCACCGGCGAGCTGGACCTGGACGACAGCCAGAAAAAAGATATGTTGTCATTTATCCAGGACGATGGAAAAGGTTTTGTGGGCGTGCACGCTGCCCTCGACACCAACTACAAGTGGCCCGAATATGGCGAGATGATTGGCGGCTGGTTCGATCAGCATCCTTGGTCCACTTTTAACGCGCCCATCGTCAACGAAGACCCAGCCTTTCCCGCGGTCCGCCACTTTCCAGCAGAATTTGTTAAGTACGACGAAATCTATCAGCCTAAGGAGTGGTCGCGCGACAAAGTCCACGTGCTTCTAAGTCTTGACTCAACGAAATTGAATTATGCGAACAATCCGCGCATCCACAGGGCGGATCATGACTTCGCGGTGGCGTGGGACAAAATGTACGGCAAAGGGAGAGTTTTCTATTCCACTCTCGGTCATACGCAAGAGGCCTGGAGCGATCCCGATATCCGTAAAATGTACTTTGAAGCGATTCGGTGGGTACTGGGCATGACGGAAGGAAGTACAGCCTCTCACCCGCGGCCGCAATCGCCCGCTGAACAACACTGACCGGTCACATGAAGATCCTTCGCTTAACTCTAGACGAAAGCGCAGTACTGGCCGCTTTGCTGCTGAGCTTCGCAATTTCCGCAGCACAGACTCCTCCCAACCCAAGGACGCAGACGGCAACCGGCGTCAAGCAGGACGTCCCAACGGGCCCGAAAAAGTATTCGCCAGATCTGGTTCAGAAGGGTGCTGCACTTTTCCGGCAAGATTGCTCCTTTTGCCATGGACGCGACGCGGGCGGCGGAGAAAGCGGACCAGATCTGACTCGCTCCAGGCTGGTGAGGCAAGACGTGGATGGAAACGAGATCGGCCCGGTCATTCGCAATGGGCGCCCGGACAAAGGTATGCCGCACTTTGATCATTCAGACGATGAAATTGCCGGCCTGGTAGCGTTTATCCACACCCGTCAAAACGAGGCGCGAAACAAACCCGGCGGACGCAAAGGCGTCGACGCTTCCGACCTGCAAACCGGAAACGCCGAAACCGGGAAACAGTATTTCTATGGCGCGGGCGGATGTGCAACTTGTCACTCGCCCACGGGCGATCTTGCCGGGATCGCATCCCGACTCCAGGGCCTTCAACTCGAACAACAGATGTTGTATCCCAAACACGCGAAGTCGCGCGTCAAGGTCATACTGGCTTCCGGTGAAATTGTCAGCGGCACGTTGGAATACCTCGATGAATTTACTGTTGGACTCGTCGATTCCGCCGGCGTGTACCATTCGTGGCGAACTCGCGATGTGCGCTTCGAAGTCGATGCACCTGTGAATGCCCATGTTGAGCTGTTCAGCAAATACACCGACGACGACGTTCACAACCTGATGGCATATTTGCAGACTTTGCGTTAAGCCGCCGAAGCCCAACTCTTTCTTAATTTGCAAGATTCAAGGACCACGATCCAATGAATTTTAGAAATGCCTTTCTTCTTGCTGCGAGCGCGCTCATCGTGCTCACGCCAGGCATTGTGTCGGCCCAAGGCGTGGATGACCACATGCTTCTGCATCCGCCAGCCAACAGTTGGCCCGGCTATCACGGCGATTACTCCGGCAGGCGCCACAGTTCGCTCACTCAGATCAGTCCACAAAACGTCAGAAACCTTGGTCTAGCTTGGGCGTTCCAGACGGAACAGAGGGCAGTCATCAAATCGTCGCCGCTGCTAGTCGATGGCATTTTGTACTTCACCGTTCCTGACAACATCTGGGCTGTAGACGCACGCTCCGGCCACCAGATTTGGCATTACAACGTTCCCACAACGCAAGGCGAGCACATTGGCAACCGCGGCGTCGCCATGTACAAGGGTTATTTATTTTTTATGGCGCCCGATGCTCACCTTGTATCCCTCAACGCCAAAGACGGGACGGTGCGCTGGAAAGTTCAAGTTGCCGATGTCACCAAAGGCTATTGGACCAGCATGTCGCCCCTGGTCGTCGGAAAGCACGTCCTCATCGGGGTTTCCGGAGATTTCGACAACCTCACCGGGTATATCCGCGCCATCGACCCCGAGAGCGGCGAAACCCAGTGGCAATGGAACTCCAGTCCCCCAGCGGGAACGCCCAACCAAACTACTGGAGGCATGACATGGATGACCGGAACTTACGATCCCGACTTAAATCTCGTTTTTTGGGGAACCGGCAATCCGACTCCCGTGCTGAACGGTTCCACGCGGCCGGGTGATGATCTCTACACCTGCTCCATCGTCGCGCTCAATCCGGATACCGGCAAACTGGCATGGGCCTTCCAAGTGTCCCCGCATGATACTCACGACTGGGATGCCGTGGAAACTCCGGTGCTCGTCGATGGGGACTTTCACGGCCAGCCGAAGAAAATGCTCATGCAGACCTCGCGCAACGGCTACTTCTTTGTCCTCGACCGCACCAATGGAAAGAATCTGTTGACCGTCCCTTACGGGCCGGTGAACTGGACGCTGGGCATCGACAAGCAAGGCCGTCCCATTCCTAATCCCGCGAAGGAGCCCGCTCCCGACGGACGCCTGATCGCACCCGACGAAGGTGGCCTTACCAACTATCGCTCCCCAAGCTTCGACACCAAAAATGGCTTATTTATCGTGGACGCCCATCCGAGCTGGAGTATTTACTTCGCCAAGCCCGCCGATGGCGTCTACGGTTGGGCAGGCGCCGACTACGACGTTTGGAGCAGAGGAGTGATCGAGGCCATCGATTACCAAACTGGCACGATTCGCTGGAGCCACGAAGTTGGGCCCGGCGGTTCAGGCGCGGGCGTGCTGACGACCGATTCCGGCCTTACGTTCACCGGCGACGCCACGGGAAATTTCCTGGCACTAGATTCGAGCGACGGCCAGACGCTTTGGCATGCGGGCTCGGGCGCGCCCATTGCCAGTTCCCCAATCACCTACGAACTTGACGGTCGCCAATTCCTGCTGACCAGCAGCGGTGGCGTTATATTTGCATGGGCTCTGCCGGAGATGTGACTCGGCGGCGCGCTTTACGATCTTGTGTCGGCCAAACTCAAACAGCCGGGACATCCATCCAGCTTCGCTTGCCATTGCTTTCCAGCACCGCGTTGAGGATCGTCATCTGGCGCCAGCCGTCGACAAACTGCGGATACTCGGGCGCCCCAGGCGTGCTCACGGAAGCGTAGAACCGCCGAAAGACTTGCTTGAATGTATCGTCGTAGCCTTCGCTGTGTCCGCCGGGCAGATCGGCATAACTACGAGCTGCGGGCTTGAGCAGCGACGGGTCTTTTATAAAGACTTGATTGGCAACATCACGATGGCCCTGCCACAGCTCATCCGGTCGCTCTTGATTCCATGCGACCGAGGATTTTGTTCCATAGATTTCTATGCTGAGGCAGTTCTTCCTCCCGGCCGAAACCTGGCTGGCAGTCATACCGCCCCGCGTGTGCGCTCCCATGCGAAAAATAACCGCGCCAAAGTCTTCGGTCTCCACCGGCGTTTCAATGTAGTCCTCCGGCCCCAACAACTTATTCGCAAAAGTCTCTACGGAATGTTTCGGCTGTTTGCGCGTGGTATGAAATGTTTGCAGATCGGCGCATAGCGCCGTAACGCGCAATCCGGCGACGTGCTCGGCCATATCAAACCAGTGCGAACCAATATCCGCCATGCAACGCGAGGCGCCGCCCGCCTTCGCGTCCACGCGCCAGTTCCAGTCGGTATCGTAGAGCAGCCAATCCTGGGAATAGGTTCCCTGTACCACGAGAATCTCCCCCAGATCGCCGGCCTCCCGCAGGCGTCGCATCTGCTGAACCATCGGGTAATAACGCAGATTGTGGCAGACGCAATTGCGCAATCCCTGCTGAGCGGCCAGCGACACGAGTTCCTCCGCTTCGGCGACGGTTGTAGTCAGCGGCTTCTCGCAGATCACATGCTTCCCTGCCTGCAGAGCCTCTTTCGCCATGGAATAGTGCTGCGCATTCGGCGTACAGATGTGGACCGCATCAATCGTAGGATCGCGAAGAATATCGCGGTAGTCGGGGACGGCAGCAACCGAAAAAGAAGCTCCCAGCTTTCGCGCCGCTACCTCGTTACGGCCCGCAATCGCTGCGCCTTCCACAAATTCGACTCGTCGAACCGCCTCCAGATGCACGCGGCCCATGAATCCCGTACCGAAGATTGCCGTTCTGATCGTTTTCATTCCAGGTTCCCGTGCGTTCTTCCTAAGACCACCACGCTGCACTAGGCTGCTCGCGGATCACAATACCGTTGAGAAAATTGGCCGCCTTCGTCAATCCCTCGCCCGCCGAGAGCAGGCTGTCTTCGTGCTCGATCGACAGCACAGAATCATAGCCAAACATACGCAGAGTTGAGATGAACTCACTCCACCACTCCGCCCCGTGGCCGTAGCCGCAGGTGCGAAAGATCCAGCTGCGATCGCGTTCTTCAGTGTAGGGTTTCGGATCGAGCACGCCCGTGCGCACCAGGTTCGAAGGATAGAGCTGCGTGTCTTTGGCGTGGACATGCAGGATCGAGCACGCGAGCACGCGAACAGCCGCGATCGGATCGATGTTTTGCCAGAAAAGATGACTCGGATCAAAATTGCAGCCCACGTTTTTGCCCGCAATCGAGCGCAGCCGCAGCATGGTCTCAGGGTTGTACACCACGAACCCAGGATGCATCTCGACCGCGATCTTCACCCCGTGATCAGCCGCAAATTTGGCGTGCTCAATCCAGTAAGGCGTGACCACCTCGTCCCACTGCCACTCCAGAACCTTGCGATAGTCCGGAGGCCATGGGCACGTAACCCAATTCGGAGCGATCGCATGCGGGGAATCGCCCGGGCATCCGGAGAAATCAATCATCACTCCGACGCCCAGCTTTTCAGCTAGTAAGATCGTCTTCCGGCTTGTTTCGCGATATTGCTGTGCCTGGGCCTTGTCGGGATGCAGCGGATTGCCGTGGCAACTCAAAGCGCTAATGCTGACGCCGTGATCGCTGAGGATGCTTCTAAAATCCGCCAGGGCTGAAGGGTTTTCGAGCATTGAAAGCTTGCAATGCGCATCGCCCACATAGTTTCCGGTGGCCAGTTCCACGGTATCAATGTGAAGCTCGGCAAGTTTCTTGAGAACCACAGAAAGAGGCACTTGCGACAGAAGAGGCGTGAAGACTCCAACTCGCATGGCAATCGTTATCCCCCATTGGCAGACAGACGGCGCTTCATTTTACGACGTGAAGCTGCACGCTGGCCTCTGCGAATGAGAAAATAACATGTCGAACAAACATTCATGGCAAACTTTACGATTCCCTCGGTCGATTTGAAAGCGCAGTACCAAAGCATCAAGGCAGAAATCGACGCGGCCATCGCCGGGGTTCTGGGCTCCTGTCAGTTCGTGCTCGGACCGGAAGTCGGGGCATTTGAAAAAGAATTCGCTGCTTATTGCGGCACCGCCGAATGCATCGCCCTTAATTCAGGGACCAGCGCTCTGCATCTGGCACTCCTGGCCGCGGGCGTCGGTCCCGGCGATGAAGTCATCACTGTTCCGTTCACCTTCGTCGCCAGTGTTGCCGCGGTTGTTTACACGGGCGCCCGACCGGTGCTTGTCGATATCGATCCCCGCTCGTTCACCATGGATCCAGCGGCCATTGAAGCGGCGATCACTCCCCACACCAAAGTGATTCTCCCCGTGCATCTGTATGGCCAACCCGCCGACATGGACCCAATCATGGACATCGCGCGCCGACATCGACTCATCGTGATCGAAGATGCCGCACAGGCCCACGGCGCGAAATACAAAGGACGCCCGGTCGGCAGCATCGGCGATATGGCATGCTTCAGTTTTTATCCCGGCAAAAATCTCGGCGCTTACGGCGAAGGCGGCGCGGTAACCACGAAGAACGTCGAGCTTGCGAATACTGTACGCATGCTGCGCGACTGGGGGCAGGACCGCAAATATCATCACGTGCTGCACGGATTCAATTACCGGATGGAAGCTTTGCAGGGCGCGATTTTGCGAGTAAAGCTGCGTCATCTCGAGCGCTGGAACGAGGCACGCCGAGCGATCGTGAGCAAATATAACCGACTCTTGGCGAACTCCAGTGTGGAGCGTCCCGCGGAAATGCCCTGGGCCCGCCACGTCTATCACCAATACACGATCAGAACGAATCATCGCGACGAACTGCAAAAGGCCCTGCAAAACAAAGGCATTCAAACGGGCATACATTACGCACTGCCTGTCCATCTCCAACCGGCGTATGCCGATCTTGGCTACGTGCGAAACTCTCTTCCGCAATCCGAGAAAGCGGCAGAGCAAGTTCTCTCCCTGCCTTTATACCCCGAGATGACGGACGGCCAGATCGAAATGGTGGCAAAGACCGTTCTCAGCGAATGCCGCGCTGAACACTCGCGCTAAATACTGGCATGGATGAATTCGCGCCACAATCTGCGTACCCGCTGAACTGCATCGCAGACAAATTCCATCTGTGCGCGGACTCCGCGCGGCTGGTAGAATCTCATACATCGATGAAACGCACTTCAGTCTTGTTTCCTCAAATTTTCAGCATAATAATTTTCCTGATCGTCTTTGGCTGGCAAACGGCGGCTATCGCTCAGAACAGCAATCCGCAGCCCACCCCGCAATCGGGCGTTACTCCGACCGACCCGTCGATCATGACTGCGCCCAAAGTCGATAATTCCAGGCAAAATACCGCTAGCCCAGCTCCGTCCACCAAGCTCTTGATTGGTCCCGGCGACGAAATCGAAGTCACCGTCTTTGGCGCCCCCGATCTTTCTGGACACATGCGGGTAAGCGCTAACGGAAACATTTCCTTACCACTCGTCGGGCCGATTCGGATGGCTGGCTTGAGCAGCAGTGAGGCCGAAGCCGCGATCGAAGCCAAGTTGCGCGACAAGAGCATAGTCAACGATCCGCAAGTCTCCGTCTACGTGAAGGAATACGGCAGCAGCGGGATCTCCGTTGCCGGAGAGGTCGCCAAGCCCGGCTTCTATTCCGTTCTGGGCCCGCACCGGTTGTTTGACGTGCTGCAGGCGGCAGGCGGTCCCACCGAGAGAGCCTCCAATCGCGTTACGATCAGCCACCGCGGAGAAAATGAACCCACCACTGTCGTGCTGTCGAAAGATCCCGCCGAAATGGCTGTTAACAACGTCGAACTGCAACCCGGCGACACGGTGGTAGTTGCCAGGGCAGGCGTCGTTTACGTCCTGGGAGAGGTGGGCCGTCCGGGTGGATACGTGATTAATGCCACGGGCGGAATAACGGTCTTGCAGGTGGTAGCAGTGGCTGGCGGAACAAATCACGTAGCCTCTGCCGGAAAAACCAGGTTGCTTCGAAAGACCAGCACCGGATTTCAAGAGCAGCATATCGATTTGAAGAAACTGTTGCGTGGCCAGATTCACGACGTCCCCGTCCAAGACGAAGACATCCTCTTCGTCCCCAGCAGTGCCATTAAGGAAGCGCTGAACGCGAGTTCCCTGGTCGCAACTGCGGCAACCGTTGCCCTTTACCGTGCTCCTTTCTAGCCCCGAACAGGCTTGCTCCTATGCGGCGATCGCTAGTGTTGATCGGAACTGCTCTCATCGCGATCGTCCTCTTAATCTCATTTGCACTCCACCTTGCGAGTTTCCTTGACGTAGAAAATCTCCGCCAAGCCGATGCGATCGTGGTGCTGGCCGGGGACGTCAACGACCGCCGCTATCAAAAGGGCATCGAGTTGTTGCGTGCCGGTTATGGCCGTCACATGTTTCTGGACGCGTCCGACGATATCACTCTCTACGGCCATACCTACGCTGATTGGGCGCGCCGGTTCGTCAAAGAGAACTCGACCAATCTCAGCGACCGTGTACAGGTCTGCCCCATCCGCGAAGATTCTACGGTCACCGAGACGAAATACGTCGCGAAATGCCTGTCGTACCTGCCTCCTGGCAGCCAAGTTCTACTGGTCACCTCGGACTACCACACCCGTCGCGCACTGTCGGTGTTCCACCACCGCCTTCCCTCATACCAGTGGTCCGTCGCAGCCGCTCATGACGACACCCAATTCGGGGTGCAATGGTGGCACCATCGCGAGTGGGCAAAGAATGCAGTCAGGGAATGGCAGAAATTGCTGTGGTGGGAAATTATTGAGCGCTGGGGCTGAGCTGCAGGAACGAAGCGAGATCTAACTTCAATTAGAATCCGGCAAACTTCGCACACAGTATTCGGTTCCAGCGATAGGGCGCCAGTCAGTCGAAATTCGCGACGGAGGTGCTGGACATCGAGAAACAATTAGTTTCGCGTGAGCTTGCGCAAAGATTCTATAAACCTCCTGCTGTTGAGCTTCCGAAGCAGTCCAGAACTCGCTGGCGCCCTTATCTACAGCCATTATTTCAGCGACAATTCGCAACTTCGCCAGTTGGGCCCAGTACGCTCCGGTTCCGTCCGCAATTACTGCGACCTTTTCTCCCGGCTGCGCACCCATCTGTCGCAATTGCCTAGCGGCTACAATATCCTGAGCAGCAGAATTAGACCCGCCCCCGTCCATCGCCAGATGGTTGGTCAAAACGCGGGCAGTGAAGTCAAGCGTGCCAAGCGTCATCACCAAGAACACTGCGAGTGTCAGATACGCTACACTTTTCTGATCTTCGCGTCTGAATTGACCAGCCGCGAGTAAAACAATGAAAAAGAGAAGTAAAAACCCTCCAAGGTAGCGATCGCTCTCCAGGATTGGCAGGTAAGCTCCCAAGCCAACTACCGCGATGAAGATCAAGGGCCAGAGTGTCCGCAAATTAATCCACCACCGCCTTCCGCTAAGCAAACCAATCACTATTACCCCAGCCAGAAGGGCGGGTTGAGCTCGAAAAAGCAACCTCGCCTCGGCGGAGAGGTTAATGGCAAAGACTCGCGCTTGGGCTTTCCAATCAAAACGCAGCCGCAAGCCATCATTCCAATAAGAAGGATCCGTCCACGGTGGATAGGTGCCAGGGATCGGCCCATCAAATTCGAAGAGTGAGGGATGACTCAGCAATTGACGAGTGGGATGGAGGGGCCTGCCACTGTCGCGTTCGCCCTGCCAGTTTCGCCAGAACGTCCGTGGGGAGACGATCCAGGCATACGCCAGTTTTCCGGAATCGCCAAACGTGAGTCGACCTTTTTGCTGAGAGATCAACAATAGCAACGGTGCGGAAGTGAGGAGAAAAACCAGACACGCGACAATCACGCCGCGTCGCCAATTTTTGTCTTTCCGGCGGTACAACAAACTTGCCCCCAGAGTCACAATGCCGAGTGGAAAGAGTACCGCCTTGGCCCAATAGCCAATGCCCACGATGAAGCCGAATAAGGCAAACCTCCACAGGCTGTCTTCCGGCCGCAACGACAACAGGAGTCCCGCCGCGAAACAAAGACAACCCATCACCATCAGATCGGGTGTAACGCTGTACAGAGTTTCCAACTCCAGCGCGGCCCACCAGAAGACGGGATAGGCCAAGAGAAGGAACGCCCACTCCGGTAGTGGATCTCCATCAGTTGGGTTAATGCTCGAAAGTAGTTCCCCGCGGAACGGAGGCAGCGCATGCAGAAAAAAACGAAAACCGAACAGAGTTATTAGAAAGATCACAAAATTGGCCACGTGGACCAAGGGGAACTCCCTCTCGATCGAGGGCTTGACTACTCCCAGAAACGTGCCGATCGTCCACGGATATAACGGGCTCCAATATGCGTTTATGGCATGCGTCCAGTCTCGATGAAAGAAGGATTCACCAACATCCAGATAAGAAATTCCATCGGGATTCATCGCATATCGGCCGGCCCACCCGTGAACGACTCCTAGGGCCACAGTGACCAGCAGAAGGATGCGTTCCAGATGGAACTTAGCTAGCGCATGGTCTCTCATTTTTCTCTGGTTCGTTGCGGATGCACAAACTGTTCTGCGGCAAATACTAAGTCGCGGCTCTTTTTTTGTGAGTTCACTCGAAGCTTATCATGCTCTCCCATGAAAAATAACGTTGTATGCACTAGACTCGGGAGAGAACCTCCGTTATATTTTTCAGCACTAGCTCCAATCAGGTTCGTTCCTGTCTTGCAATCCATAGCCGGGAGGAGAGGGTTTTATGCCGGCGGCATCCATACGTTCGATTGCGGCACCAGTTCTGCGCGAGGAAACTGATTCGATTGAACTGTCTGTTGTTATGCCATGCCTCAACGAGGCGGAAACGCTGGCTGCTTGCATTGTGAAAGCCCAGCAAGCGCTGGAGAAGGCACAGATCTCCGGAGAAATCATCATCGCCGACAATGGTAGTACAGACGGTTCCCGCGAGGTTGCGGAACGGCTGGGCGCGAAAGTGGTCCCCGTTGCGGCTCGAGGCTACGGCAATGCATTGATGGGAGGCATTGCTGCGGCAACCGGCAAGTACATCATCATGGGGGACGCGGACGAAAGCTATGACTTCGGACAGATGTCACGCTTTGTCGATAAGCTCCGCGAAGGCGCAGACCTTGTTATGGGTAACCGCTTTCGAGGCGGTATCGAGCAGAATGCAATGCCGCTGCTGCACAAATACTTAGGGAATCCCGCCCTCACCAGGATCGGACGACTCTTCTTCCACAGCCCGGTTGGCGATTTCTGCTGTGGGATGCGAGCCTTCCGCAAAGACGCTTATCAAAAGATGGACTTGCGCACGACTGGCATGGAGTTCGCCACTGAAATGGTAGTGAAGGCAAGTCTTCTGACGCTGCGTATCGCGGAAGTGCCTACAACCCTTTCTCCTGACGGACGCAGCCGGCCACCGCATCTGCGAACCTGGCGAGACGGTTGGCGAACTCTGCGCTTCTTTCTGCTCTACAGTCCGCGCTGGCTGTTCTTGTATCCGGGTCTGGCCCTGATGCTGGTCGGAGCCCTGGTGGGTCTGTGGTTGTTGCCAATGCCCAGAACGGTAGGTTCTGCGGTGATCGATGTGCACACTTTGGTCTACGCGGCTGTTGCAGTTCTTCTGGGATTTCAAGCCATAGCCTTCGCCGTTTTCACAAAGATGTTTGCGGTTTCTGAAGGATTACATCCCGCCGATCCTGCGCTGGATCGGCTGTTTCGCTACGTCACCCTTGAAGTCGGCCTGTTAGCGGGTAGTGCGTTGACGCTTGCAGGCTTGGTAACTTCTTTCTACGCCGTGGGCATTTGGGGAAGCCAGCACTTTGGTCCTCTGGATTATTCTCACACCATGCGCCTCGTCATCCCGGCCGCATTGTTCCTAACGTTGGGTGTGCAGACGGTCTTTGCAAGTTTCTTTATGAGCGTATTAGGCTTACGACGGAAATAGTTTCACTCGAGCAAGGAAGTGCGATGGAATTAGATGCCCGCGTACCAGGCATACCCGCCCTCGGGCGCTGCGGAGCCGAGGCCCTTGCCAAAGCGTTTCAGTGAGTCGGTGACGGTCAAGCGGGTGATAAATTTTACGTTCTTGTAGCCGAGTTGGCGGGGCACGCGCAACCGAAGCGGACCACCGAAACCCACGGGAAGATCTCCGTCATTCATTGCCCAAGTCAGCAGAGTCTGCGGATGACGGGCATCCGCCATGTCGATGCTCTCCCACCAGTCGGGATCGATGGAGAAGTAAACCACGTAGCGCGCCTGCGGCAGGACTCCGGCCGCATTCAAGACATCAACTAAAGGCGTCCCGATCCACTCCGCGATGTAGGACCATCCTTCCTCACACACCACCTCAGTGATCTGGCTGCGTGCGGGAAGACTCTTTAGGTCGGAGAGCATAAGCGACATCGGCCGTGCCACCATTCCGTCGATGGAGACCCGCCAATCCGCAAACCCGCCGACCTGGAGCTGTTTGTAGGCATCATTCAAGGGCGGCATTTCATTGGCCAGGGGAGTCTTCGAGATCATGCTGCGAGGAAACTCGCGAGCGAGGGAGTGCCTCATTAGCAGTCGCTGTGCGGCATAGGTAAGCGTTTCCCCCGGGCCGTATATTCCGCCGCCGTCGGGCGGGACCAAGCCATAGCGCTGCGCGAGCTTTGAAGCCACAGCCAACCCCGCGACTCCCGCGGTAGCGGCTAGGCCGCCGGTGAAGAACTTGCGGCGTGAGATTTTGCTCATGGGCGCTCCTGGGGCGTGGCGGCGACACCGGTGATCATCGACCGCATGCGACTCCTGAATCCGGCCAAGACAACCATCGCGACGTGGACTACGAGGAAGAGCAGCAGGAATGCGGAGACAAAAAAATGAAGAGTTCGCGCCGACTGCCGTCCCCCCAAAACATTCACGCCCGCTGGGAACACGGAGTTGAAACCCGGTGACAAGGCCAGACCAGTCCAAATAACCAAGGGAAAGAAAACGAAGATCACGGCGAGGTATGTGATTCGTTGCACTGCGTTATACGAAAATGCTTCGGCCTGGTCCGGTCGCTTGAGGCGCAAATGCTTTGCGATCACGGTCCGGAACGACTGCCAGGTCCGGTCTGACGGCGCGGGAAACAGGTTGCTTCGAAAGTGGCCGGTCCACAAACCCCACATGGCATAGGCAAGGCCGGTGAGCACCGCCGCCCACGCCGCCTGAAAGTGGAGATAGCGGCTCCAACCATTCTGATCGGGCAACACATAGCCATAACCCGTCGGAACCAGCGACCGGGAAGAGGGGATCGGTATTTGGAACAGCGGCCGAGTGCGCACGTTGCCAGTTTCGCCCCAATAAAAACGTGGGTGGGAGATCACGATCTCCACTCCGCTGACTAACAGCGCAAAGAAACAGAACGCTGTGATCCAATGCGTCACACGAACGAACGCAGCATGACGAGGAAGCTCCGAATTTGGGAGCGAAACGACGCCGGACACGATGGCAAGAATAGCACAGCCGCAGCGAGCATTCTGGTGTAAGTAAATTTATTAACTCCCCTTGCTAACCGAGAGGAAGGGGGTTTAGTCTTACTCGGTAACCGAGAGGAGAGGAGACCGGGGTGAGCAAACCTTCCGATCTGGTCCAGGGAACGCTGGACATGCTGATCCTGAAAATAGTGGCGCTGGAACCGATGAACGGTTGGGCGATCAGCCTGCGCCTGAAACAAATCTCCAGCGATGTTCTGGGAGTTAGCGACGGATCGCTCTATCCTGCCCTGCACAAACTCGAACGCCGGGGCTGGATTACGGCTCAGTGGAAGTCGAGCGGGAACAATCGTCGCGCCAAGTTCTATTCCCTGACGCGCCTCGGGCGCAGGCAACTGGAAAAAGAAACGGCAAACTGGAACCGGATTTCGACCGCGATTTCGGGCATTGTAAGGCTCAGGGAGGCGTGAGCATGAACTTCGCACAATGGCTCTCTACGCTGCCTTTGCGCTGGCGCGACCACTTTCGCGGCAACCACGCGGATCAGGAACTAAGCGACGAGCTGCGCGACCACTTGGAGCTGCAAATTCAGGTCAATCTTGAAAAAGGAATGTCGATGGAGGAAGCTCGCTACGCGGCTTTGCGGGCCCTGGGCGGGATGACACAGATCGAACAGCAATGCCGGGATGCGCGCGGCCACAGCTTCACAGAAAATGCCATCCAGGATTTGCGCTACGGCTTTCGACAGCTGCTCCGTAATCCCGGATTTTCTGTTCTCACCATTCTCTGCCTCACATTGGGCATCGGGGCGAACGCCGCGGTGTTCAGTTGGATCCAGGGAATCCTATTTCGCCCTTACCCAGCGGTCGCTCACCAGGAACGGTTGGTCGCTCTGGCCGGAACCTCGCTCGGAGAGAGCGGCGCGTCGGAAATTTCCTGGCCGGACTTTCAGGATCTGCAGCGAAACTGCGCGTTGTGTAACGCATTTTTCGTGAGCAAGATTACCAGCAGCACCCTCAATGTCGGCGACCACGCAGAAGTCACGACCGGCAGCATCGTCTCGGCGAATTATTTCGATGGCATCGGCGTGCGCCCCGTTCTTGGGCGCGGTTTCGAACCGGGCGAAGATGTCGGCAGCAACGCCCATGCTGTCGTGGTAATCAGCTACGACCTCTGGCAGAAACGGTTTCGAGGCGACCCGCAAATCGTTGGCAAGATGCAGCGGCTCAACAATGTCCCCCACACCATCATTGGTGTAGCCCCCGCGGGTTTCTACGGAACGTTCGTGGGCTGGGCGATGAACTTTTGGGTTCCGGCCTCGATGGAAGAAACTTTTGAAAGCGGCGGATACAAACTCGAAGACCGCAGCGCGCGCTGGATCGAAAGTTACATTCGACTCAAGCCCGGCGTCGCGCGCGCCCAGGCGCAGGCTGAACTCACGGCGATCGCCGCGCGGCTGGAGTCCAACTACCCCGCCACGAATCGCGGACGCAACTTCAAACTCTGGGCCTTATGGCAAACGCCATTTAACAATGCGGGCACTCTGCTGCCCACACTCGAAATCATGACCGCGGTAGTGGCATTCGTCCTGCTCATCGCCTGCGCCAATGTCGGCAATTTGTTGCTGGTGCGGTCGTTCGCGCGGCGCCACGAGATGACGGTGCGGATGGCGATCGGAGCCACCAGCGGTCGGTTGTTGAAGCAACTTCTCACCGAAGGCCTGATCCTCGCCAGCATCGGCGCAGCCGGCGGGCTTCTCGTGGCGTACTGGTGCCGGCACGCCCTCGTGCTTCTCTTCCCCGTGCGCTCGGGAAGGACGATGTATCTCCTGGGCGAAATCGATTGGCAGGTGCTGCTGTTGACCGCCGGCATTTGCCTTGCGGCCACTCTGCTTCTCGGGCTCGTTCCTGCGTTGCAATCGCGCAACATCGACCTCGCCGGCGCCTTGAAATCGGAATCTTCCAATGTAACCTCCGCCCGCAGGCGAGCATGGATGCGCTCGGGCTTGGTCGTCCTCCAGGTTTGCCTGAGTTTTATTTTGTTGGCCGGAGCCGTGCTCCTGCTCGAGAGCCTGCAAAAGATTCGAACCGCGAGTCCGGGTTTTTCAACGACAAGAGTGGTGGCGACTGGCGTCTCGCTGGTGGCCGCGGGATACGACGCGCAGCGCGCCAGAACTTTTCAGAACGAATTAATAGATCGCGTCAGGGCCCTCCCCGGAGTAGAATCAGCCGCTTACGCCCGCGTCACGCCGCTCGGCAATGGCACATTCTCGTCGACCACGATTGCGGTAGACGGCTACCAACCTCCACGCGGGGAACAGCCCATGATCGACTACAACCAGGTCGGACCGGAATATTTTGCGACTTTGGGTATTCCTCTGCTCACCGGTCGCGAATTCACTCGTGCCGACGACGAAAATGCGCCCCTGGTCGCGATCGTAAATCGGACCATGAAGGCGCGCTACTGGGGCGACCGGGATCCCGTCGGACTGCGCCTGCAAGTGAAAGACAAGTGGGCGCGAGTCATCGCTGTCGCTGCAGATTCCAAGTACGAGAGCATGCGCGAGGATCCAAAGCCATTTTTCTATGTCCCTCTGTTGCAGGACTTTTCGCGTGGACCGGTCTTGAATATCCGTACAACTCAACCTTTGCAGAATATTTCGGCGGCCGTGCTCCGCGAAGTGCACGCCCTGGACGAGAACCTCGCCCTCTACGAGATGATCACACTTCAGGAGCAGGTCGATCGTTCAACCTCGCCGCAACTTGTCGCCGTAACTCTGGTTTCGATCCTTGCAGGTTTGGCGCTGCTGCTTTCCGCAGTGGGCCTCTATGGAGTGATGTCGTACGCAGTGGCACAAAGTATGCGCGAACTTGCGCTGCGGATCGCCCTGGGCGCACGCTCAGGCGACCTGCTTCGTCTGGTCATTTCGCGGGGCTTGAAACTAACGGCAGCCGGCGTCCTGCTGGGCGCTGCCGCAGGGCTTCCACTGACGCGGTTGCTGGGTAGGCTTCTCTACGATGTCAGCCCCAGCGACCCGCGGGCCTTCGGCGCGGCAATCGCAGTGATGCTGATTACCACCGTCGCAGCGTGTTTCTTCCCCGGATGGCGCGCCACCCGCACCGATCCCGCTCGTGTCCTGCGCGAGTGAGCATCTTAATCCCAACATCCCGCCCCCTCCGGAGGTGACTATCCTCCTAGACAAAGCAACCGAGTGATGATAGAACAGGGGGCTGAAAAAGAGTCCCGGCTGTCCATTTCTTCCCCGCCAGAGCGACTCTACGCATGATGAAACTTTGATTACCCAAATATCATCCGGGAATAGTCTGCCCATTTCCGTTGTAATTTGGCAGGTCTGCGACAGCAGGAGTGGTTGGGCTTTTAGGAGTGAGTATGGAGTGTCGGGGACATTGGAATCTTCTTTTTGTATTTTTCATGCTTTGTATTGGGCTCGGCTGCGGCGGAAATTCAGGGTCACGCAGTGGGTCACCGCCAGTGCAGAATCCCATTCCCACTCTTAGCGGAATCAGCCCGAATTCCTCAGCGGCTGGTAGCGCCGCGGTTACCGTAACGGCGACCGGCACCGGCTTTGTTTCCTCCTCCGTGATCGATTGGAACAGCACAGCCTTGGCTACAACATTTGTGTCGGGCACTTCCCTCACGGCGCAGGTTCCAGCCACAGTTCTCGGCTCGCCTGCAACCGCAAACGTTACCGTTGAGAACCCGGCCCCCGGCGGCGGAACGTCGAGTGCGATTGCCTTCACGATCAACTCGATGAAAACGATGTTGAACGTGCTGGACCTGGGGGGCAGCGACCTCGCATGGAATCCCAGCCAGCAAAAGATCTACGTCGCGGTGCCTCAAACCGCCACATCCAATCCAAGCACGATTACTATTGTTGACCCAATCGCGGGAGCGATTTCAGGATCGCAGACTCTCAACTCCGCACCCTCTGGACTCGCCATTTCCGACGACAATCAATACCTTTACGCCGTCACCGCTGGAGCGAACTCAATTCAGCGCGTTATTCTTCCCGCGCTTACGCCTGACATCAACTGGTCGCTGGGCACAGATTCGGGCACGGGCAATCCCTACGTCGCCGGAGACATAAAGGTGCAGCCCGGTGCTCCCCACACTTTGGCTGTCTCTTTCGGCGACTTTGGATCGGGTTTGGCTGCTATTTTCGACGACAAAACACAAAGGCCTTCCATTGCGGGAGGCGCGAATTCCATCGGAAACTCCCTGCGTTGGAAGCCCGACGGAACAGAGTTGTATGCGGCTGACACCGCAGGGAGTGACAGCCCCGATTCGGGCGGGGGGAGAGGGCTTTACACAATGCCCGTCACCAATAGCGGTCTGGGAGCCACGACTGTCTATAACTCCAGTTTCCGCGGTGAAGGCACCCATTTGCAGTTAGATGCGACAAGCGGGTTTGTCTATGGCGATTGGGGTGAGGTAGTCGATCCCGCCAACGGTATTCCGCTCGGCAACTATCCCTTCAGCCGGCCCTATGGGATTTATAGCCCAGGGCCGCTCTCGGTTGTGGATCCAGTTCTAAAGCGTGTTTATGTTCTTCTCCAAGTGTACGAGCCCGGCGGAACGACCGCCTTCCAGATACAAAGCTTTGATCAGACAAAATTTCAGTTGCTGAGCACAATCGTCATTTCCAATCCCGTGGGCTCGCCCGCCAATTTCATTCGATGGGGCCAGTCCGGCCTGGCTTTTGTAACGAATGTAGCCCCGGTCAACGCCAGCGGTAAGCTTTACATTCTGGATGGAGGCTTCGTCAACCCGTCGGGAAGTCCTGATACGACTGCAGGAACGCAGATAGATCCGGTCCCGACACTAACGGCGATGGATCCTCTCACGGCGACGGTGGGTGCATCGGCACTAACGCTGACCCTGACTGGCCGGGACTTCGTCAGTCAGCCCACGGTGTACTGGAACGGCAACACGCTGTCGACCACACTCGTGAGCGGCACACAGATTACAGCCCAAGTTCCAGCCTCCCTGATGACCACCTCGACCTTGGCAACTATCACCGCCTCGAACGGTGCTGGAGACCCAGCGTCGAACTCCTTCTACTTTGCGGTAAACGCCCCTTCGTCCACTGGCAGCCAGGTCTTCGTGTACAGCACGGGAGGCAATGATCTCGTGTGGGACACGACTGCGGCCAAGATTTATGTCGCCATGCCCGGCATCCAGGGCGACGCCGGAGATTCCATCGCGTCTGTTGACCCCGCGTCTAGAAGTATCACGACTGTGGCAATCCCGGGGAGCGAACCCGCTAGGCTCTCTCTTTCGAGCAACAACCAATATCTCTATGTCGCGCTTTATGGGCGAAACGCGATCGAACAATTGGCGCTACCGACCTTCAACATCAATAACGGCTGGAATCTTGGTGGGGCCGGATCTCAGGACGGACCCTATTACGCGGCGGATTTGCAGGCCGAACCCGGGTCGCCGCAAACGACAGCTGTTAGCTTAGCGTATTTTGACATTGGGCCGCCATCGGTGGCGGTGGTCCTCTACGATCAAGGAATCCCTCGGCCCAATCCGCTGGCGTCGACGGCGTACCCATACGGTGCGCTGCAGTGGCAAGGCACTGCACCTACTCTTTATTCAGTTGACCAGCAGACACCGGAGGATTTTCTCGTCCTTGGGGTGAATGCCTCAGGCGCGGTTTTGGATCAGCACTACGACAGAATTGTAACTCCCTACTCCGTCGGCATTCATTATGACGCCGGCACGGGCCTCGTCTACACCGACGGCGGACAGGCGATTCAACCATCTGACGGTAGCATCGTGGGAACCTACTCAGCATCTGGCATTGCCGTTTCAGACTCCGTCCTCGATCAGGTCTTCATTCTCGGGCAGACCGCCGCGCAGGTTGGGACGCCGAACTTTACCATCGAGTCCTTCGACCAGACAAAATTCACCGGTCTTAGTTCGATCACGATCGATAATGTGGTCGGCACCCCCACGGCGCTGATTCGCTGGGGTAGCAACGGATTGGCCTTTACCACACGCGTCGGGCTGCGCACAGACTTCTTCGGTACCGGCCCCGGCCAACTGTATGTCATCAGCGGAGATTTTGTTCATCCTTCCGACAGGTCTCCATCCTCTTCGCCTCGGACGCGGATGCCTCCAGTGCATAGAACCTGGAATGTGGGAATCGATTCCGAGCATCGCTCTGAAACGAGCGTTGTGAGCCCCAACCCGATGCGGCACTAGAACCACGAAGACGCCACTCCGGTGCACGAATGCCGTTGCGCTCGTTGAGCCGGATGCGCTAGCCTTATTCTGCTCTCGCGGCACTCCCACCTTCTTTTTTACTCCCACTGAAGAACCATCTATTTGCTGCAATGCGTGTGCAATCCAACGCGGTCTTCCGTAAGCCCATACCATATATGGTGTTATATTCCTTGACCCCGGCCCATTTTCACCGTTACAGTAGCTTAACTTTGTGCCCGCCCTATCCAGCCTGGGGTGAAGCTGTCGCAGAAAAGTGGTCCGAAAGGGACCGAGGCATGCATCGAATTGAGCAGAGGAATCCCGTTAGTAAACACGCCTTTCGGGCCGTAGCCGCGCGGCTGCTACGCCAAACGACCGGCAACTAGTCATCGATCACTGGCCACTGTTTCAAAGGAGTTCACGTTGCTCAAACTGAAGAGGCTTCAGATTCTCGGGTTCAAATCGTTCTGCGACCGCACCGAACTCAAGTTCCATGGGGACGGTGTGGCGGCGATCATTGGCCCCAACGGGTGTGGCAAGTCGAATATTTCCGACGCCATCTCCTGGGTGCTGGGCGAGCAGTCGGCCAAGACCCTGCGTGGCGCGCGCATGGAAGATGTGATCTTCGCTGGCACGCGCGACCGCAAGCCCACCGGCATGGCGGAAGTGTCGCTCACCCTGATCGACCCCGAAGCCTACGGCGGCCCCGACGCCAGCGCTCCTACCGAAATCGAAATCCAGGACGATCTTCCGGAATCGCACATCACCGACGACTGGGATGAAGCCACGATTCGTGCCCGCGCCGCGCAAGCCACCGAACAAGCCGTGGAAGAAGCACAACCGGGGCGAACCGAGGAAGTGGAAATCCAGCGCTCGAAAATCAACACCATCGCCATCGCCTTCCCCGAGGACGAACCCATCTTCGCGCTGCCGGTGCACAACGTCACCGCGCCCGCCAATGCCGCATCGGTCGGGACCGCCGCGCCGCACGTAGTTCTCAAGATTCGTCGCCGCAAATTTAACCAGCAGCAGTTCCATGCTGGAGAAATCGTGGTCACGCGCCGCCTGTTCCGCTCCGGCGACAGTGAATATTTGCTGAACGGCAGGCTTTGCCGCCTCCGCGACATTCAGGAACTCTTCATGGGCACGGGCCTCGGCCCTGAGTCCTACGCACTGATTGAGCAGGGCCGCATCGGCCAAATCCTGAGTAGCCGGCCCACGGATCGCCGCGCGATTCTGGAAGAAGCCGCCGGGATCACGAAATTCAAAACAAAAAAACGACTAGCCGAGGCGCGACTGGAAGACGCCAAACTCAATCTCTCGCGCATCAACGACATCTTTGACGAAGTCACCCGCCAGATGAACTCGCTGAAGCGGCAGGCTTCGAAGGCCGAGCGCTACGCGCGTTTGCGCGACGAGATGCGCGCCAAGCTGCGACTTGTTCTCGCCAGTAAATTCGCGGCCATCGAACAGGAAAGCGCCGAACTCGATTCCCAACTGAACGCTCTCACCGAAGAAATGCGGCATCGAACGGAGGGGGTCCAGCAACTCGAGGCCGAGCACGCCGATTCCACGCAGCGCGGCTACTCCATCGACGCGGAGTTGCGCGAGAACCGCGATCGCATCAGCCAGATTGCCCTCGAAATCGACCGTGCCCACGCCCGCCGCCGCCACAACGAAGAGCGTTGCGCCGAGTTGCTGGTGCGGGTCGCCTCGTCGGAAGCCGAACTGGCCCAGGCGCGCAACCGACTGATGACGCTGGAATCGGAACGCGAGTCCAATCGCCAGATTCTCGAATCCGCCGCCGCCGATCTGGCCGCCGCCCAGAGCGATCTCACTCTCTGTCAGCAAGACGCCGCCGCAGCCTCAGCGAGTCTGGCCGATATCGAGCGCCAACAGGAAGAATCGCGCGTCGCTATTTTCGATACGGTCTCGTCGGCGTCGCGATTGCGCAATCAACTCGCGCAAGCCGAAGAGCGACTCGCCGGAGCGGACCGCGAAGCCCGCCGCCTGGAAGCCGAAATCGCCAATGCCAATTCTCAAGTCGAAACTTTCGGCGGACAACGCGGCCAACTCGCCCTCGAATTCGAAACCGTCAACCAGCGCGCCAGCGGGATCACCGAAGAAATCGGCCAGTTGCGCCGTCTGATCGAGCAGAAAAAGCTGGACGAGTCGCGGTCCAAAACTAATCTTGACGTTCTGCGCGCGGAGTACGCGACCGCGCTCGGCAAGAAGGGATCGCTCGAAGCCGTCATCGCCGAGCACGGATACTCCACAGAATCTGTCCGTCGCCTGTTTCAGTCTGGCGTTATGAACGGAGGTCTTGCGCCCGTGGGCGTGCTCGCCGACTTCCTCGAAGTCGAACCGCGCTATGAGCGAGTGGTCGAAGATTTTCTGCGCGACGAACTCAATTATGTCGTCGTCAAATCCTGGGACGCAGCCGACGAGGGTCTGCGCATGCTGCGCACCGGGGTCGATGGCCGCGCCACTTTCCTGGTTCACCCCGAGGACTCTCAGGCCAAGTTTTCCTTCGTGCTCGATGAAGCCGCGCATTGCGCGCCGCCTGCGGCTCAAATCATTCCGCTCAAGAATACGATTCGCGTGCTCGATGGCTTCGGCAAATCGCTGGAAGTCATCCTGCCTAAACTCCGTGATGGCTACATCGTTCCCGAGTCGAATGTCGCTCGCGGGCTGGCCCTGGAAAATCCTGACGCCTTCTTCCTCTCTCAGGCTGGCGAATGCTTCCACAATGTAACCGTGACGGGCGGCAAACAGCGCGCCGAAGGCCCGCTTTCGATGAAGCGCGAACTTCGCGAAGTACTGCGCACACTCGAAGAACTGGAGCGCGCCCTGCGCGACGAAGAGACGCGCGTGCTCACCCTGGGCCGCGAAATTAAAGAACTCAGTTCCCTGCTCGATCGCCTCGATGGTGAAAAGCGTGAGGCCGAACATCAGGCGATGACTTCGCGCCACATGCTGCAGCAACTCGATTCGGAAATGACGCGCGTCGACGAACGGCTCAATGTCGCTCAACTCGAACTGCGAAGGCTCGCTGCCGAGCGGGCCGAACAGGAAGGCATTCTGTGCGCTCGTCAATCGGAAATCGAGATTCTGGAACTACAACGCCTCCAACTCGAACAGCAAATTGCCGCAGCGCAGGAGTCGCTGACGGCACTGCGCCAGCGCCGCGAAGAATCGGCGCAGACCACTTCGCAGCACGCCGCTCGCGTGGCCACTCTCGAAGAGCGTCATCGCTCCGCGGCCGCGGTTCTGCAGCGCATCGAATCGATATTCTCTGAGATGGGAGAGCGCGTACAGGCGCTGGCGTCGCAGATCGAAGGCGCCGCCGCCGAGAAACTGCAGCGCGAAGCGGAGAGCGAACACCTGGCGCAGCATGCCGCCGATCTCGAAGCCGAGCGAAACGCCGCGCAGACCCGCGAGGGGTTACTGCAATTTGAAACCGAGCAACTGCGCGCTCGCCTCACCGAAATCGACGAACTCCTGCGCAGCAGCCGCCTTCTGCTCGATCAGGCTCGCGACCATCGCGGTGAATTATCGGCCGCCGCCGCCAAGCTGGAATCCGACGCGCAATACATGTCGGAAACTTGCATCAACGAACTCGGCCTCGAACGTGCCGAACTTACGGCCGATACCACGCTCGCCACTGTGAGCGGAGAACAACTCGCCGCCGAGGATCAACTCTACCGTGAGATGCGCACCAAGCTCGAAGCCATGGGCCCGGTCAACATGATGGCTCTCGAGGAGTACAAAGAAACGGCCGAGCGGCACACGTTCCTCGAGACTCAACGCAAGGATTTGATCTCCTCTATCGAAAACACAACCGCCACGATTCGCGAAATCGACCAGATCTCGCGGCAAAAATTCGAAGAAGCGTTTGTCAAAATCAACGAAAACTTCCAGGCCACATTCAAGAAGCTGTTCGGCGGCGGCCATGCCTTCATGAAGCTGACCGACGAGGAAAACAGCGCGGAGAGCGGCATTGACGTGGTCGCCTCGCCCCCCGGCAAGCGCCTGCAGAGCGTTCTCTTACTCTCGGGCGGCGAAAAGGCGCTGACCGCGCTCGCTCTTCTGGTCGGCATCTTCCAGTTCGCGCCCAGCCCGTTCTGCATCCTAGACGAAGTCGACGCCCCGCTCGACGAAGCCAACGTCGGCCGCTTCACCGAGCTCGTCCGCGAGATGAGCGTACAAACACAGTTCGTGCTCATCACCCACAGCAAGAAAACCATGAGCATCGCGCCGGTCTTGTACGGCGTAACCATGCAGGAACCGGGCGTCTCGAAACTCGTCTCGGTCCGCTTTGGAGCGCAGTAACGAGGCAGTAAAAACAGCCCGCGGCCCGCACGGAGGGCGCAGCGAATCCACAGATGGCAACTGTTTTGCAAGCGATTCACAGTTGCCACTATGTACAACCGGAGTATACAAGGGGTGTTCCCCACCATGGCCACAGCTCTTCAGCCACTATCCCGACCGACTAAGGGCAGCGCAACGGCAGAGAATGACTCTGGGTACGCACCTTTGGCGTCGGTGTGGTTCGGGGAAGACGCCGAATTGCTCGAGCGATTGCTTGACTTTTACCCCAGGAAGCGGCCCCGTAAGATTCTGGATGCGACTGTGAACGGAGACCGCTTTTGGCGGGGCAGCAAACGTCCTGTTCTTGGAATGGATATTGACCCACATCACCATCCCAGCCTTGTGGCCGACAACACCGCAATGCCATTTAGAAACGCATCCCTCGACGTCGTCGTATATGATCCGCCACACATCCCGAACCAAGGAAAAGACCGGAAGAAAGACTTCGGCGTTCGCTTCGGGCTCGTGGCCAAGTCTTCCAAGGAGAACAAATACACCTTTACGCATACTTTTCCGCCCTTCGTACGGGAGGCTTTTCGTCTCCTGAAGGAAGAAGGCGTTCTGTTCTGCAAGATCACCGACTATGTTCACCACCACCGTTACCAATGGGCACACATCGAACTGATAAACGCGGCACGCGAAGTAGGCTTCATGCCATGCGGCTGCATCGTTAAGATTCGCAAAGGCCCGATCATCGACCCCAAATGGAAGACTGCGCACCACACGCGCCGGCAACATTGCTATTGGATCGTCTTTAGGAAATCGAAGAAGTGCGAATGACCATTTGCCACTGTGACGCTGGATAAGAAAACAACCGCGCCCACTGCGAACGAAATCGCGAGACAAGCGCTCAGCCCGCCAGGCGCGGCGCGACAGGTACGCTTCTATCAACCGCTGTTGGTCGCTCGCAAGCAGTGGCTCATGGATGCCCTCTCCGAGGCTCTTAGTCGACTAAGTCAAAACACCGTCAAACAACAGATTCGCGAATACGTGCCGGACGACGTGCAGAAGATTCTCGCGTGTGCTGGCCTTCGTGATGAGCATGTGTTCCCGGTCCCTGCCTTGCTTGAGGCGAAACCTTCCTTGGTTGGCTACTACCGTCTGCTCTTGGGCGCTCCGCAGAAGACCTTCTACAAAGGCTCGACGGGCATGGGTCGCTTTAAGAAAATGGAAAACGCCGACATGATCTCGAAAAATACACGTCCATGGATACCCGCGTTCTGCGAGGCCATGGCGACACCGCTCGCGGATCTGGTGCGCCAGATACCTAAGATCACCGAACGCGATCTGCACGAATTACCGCTGCTCACGTTCGGTTCGCAACTGCAAGGATCCTACAACACGCAAATTGGGAAGACCGCGATGAGGGATGTTTTCATCGCTATCCAAGAAATTGTCGCCAAGTACATCATCACCAAGACTGACAACAAATTGACATTAAAGAACTCCTCCAAAAGGCGCGTCGTGATTGCTTTGGCGCACGATCCTGATGTTCGCATTCAAGAGCAAGTAGGTGATCAAGTACATCACAAGATCGCTATCGAGGTAAAAGGATGCACCGACGTCAGCAACGTGCACAACCGGGCCGGCGAAGCTGAAAAATCCCATCAGAAAGCGAAGAAGTCCGGCTTTCCGGAATTTTGGACGATCATATCTAAGCAGGGCTTGAATCTTCCCAAGTTGCAATCCGAATCTCCAACAACGAACCATTGGTTTGACGTTGCAGAGGTGCTAGCCCGAAAAGGCCGTGACTGGGACGATTTTAGGCAACGGCTATCGGGCGTCTGCGGCATCCCCTTGCTCGGGTCCAAGTAGGCCATGTCAGTTTAAGACCGCCCACGTTATCCACTCCCATCCTCAGCTTTTCCACAAGCCACGAATTGAAATCCCTTGCCCCGCAGGCATTCTGACGCGACTACTGCCCCTCAACATCTTTCAACCGAACGGATTACGCGCCGTCTCCCACTGCCGTGATCAGAGTCGTTGACATTTTTTTCTGACCAGCTAGAATACGCCTCGCCGCTTGCCTGTAAAATTTCAACATGAGCCCCCAACTTTTGGATTCCGTCCTTCTACAAACTGATTTCCCCGATCTTCACCTTCATGCCAGCGGCAAGGTACGCGACGTCTACAGCGTCGGCGACCAGCAGCTGCTTTTCGTGGCCACCGACCGCATTTCGGCCTTTGACTACATTCTGGCCACCGGCATCCCCCACAAGGGACGCGTCCTGAACCAGATTTCCATGTTCTGGTTCGATTACCTTGCCGACATCGTCCCCAACCACCTGATCACCGCCGACGTGGACCAGTATCCGCAGGCAGTCCGCAAATATGCCGACCAGTTGCGCGGCCGGTCCATGCTGGTGCAGCGTGCCGAAATGTTTCCCGTCGAGTGCGTAGTGCGCGGCTATATTTCCGGCTCCGCCTGGAAGGAATACAAAGCCACGGGAAAAGTTTCCGGCATTCAACTCCCGCAGGGACTGAAAGAATCTGACGCCTTCCCCGAGCCGATCTTCACCCCCTCGACCAAGGCCACAACCGGGCATGATGAAAACATCTCCTTCGATCAGATGTGCGAAATCGTCGGCGTGGAAACCGCCAGCCACCTGCGCGACCTGACGCTACACGTTTATAAGAAAGCCGCCGCCTACGCCCGCCAGCGCGGCATCATCATTGCCGACACCAAGTTCGAGTTCGGACAAACCGCCAAGGGCATCACCCTGGCCGACGAAGTCCTGACTCCCGATTCTTCCCGCTTCTGGCCCGCCGACAAGTACACTCCGGGACGGCCGCAGGATTCTTATGACAAGCAGTACGTTCGTGATTACCTCGAGCAAATTCACTGGAACAAGCAACCTCCGGCTCCGTCTCTTCCCCCAGACGTGGCTCGGCGCACCAGCGAAAAATATCTTGAGGCGTACTTCCAGCTGACCGGTCATAAGCTGGATGTGTAACCGGGTGCATCGAGCAATCTCCGCCCGCAGGAGCACCGTATGACCCTCGCGGACTGGATCATTTGTGCCGTTGTACTTTTGAACGTCATCACGGCCGCCATGCAGGGTTTTTTTTCCGAGGCCCTCAGCATGGCCGGTCTGATTGTCGGCTATATCGTCGCTGCCTGGCAGTATCGACGCCTGGCAGAGTGGTTTGAGAGATTTTTCAAGAACGAGTGGTTAGCTGAGATTCTCGGTTTTCTCATCATCTTTTTTGCCATCCTGCTGCTGTTCGGGCTCGCCGCCAGGATCGCTCGCTGGGTGATGAAAGAATCCGGGCTCAGCGGTTTTGACCGTTTCCTTGGCGCAATCCTGGGACTGGCGAAGGGCGGGCTGATGGTGGCGGTGATCTTGATGGGTATGACGGCATTCGAGCCAACTTCGAAGCTGCTGCAGAATTCGCAACTGGCCCCCTACTTCCTGGTCATGGGTAGGGCTGCGATCTGGGTTGCTCCTTCCGAGTTGCGCGCTCGTTTCTATCAAGGTCTCGATCTAATTCATCAAGCCCCGCAAAAGCTCTCCAATTCCCATGCTTCCCCGCCGAAATAGGCCGCGGTGCAGTGAAAAATTCATCGTAAAGAGAGAGATGCATCGTGAAAGATCAACTGGAAGCACTGATTCTGCAAATGTACCGCAGCAATATTCTTTATTCCGAAGGAGTGCGCGAATTTAAGAAACGTTTCATCCTAACCGTTCTGCAGGAGAACAAAGGCAACCAGTGCCGCGCTGCCCGCGAGCTCGGCATGCACCGCAACACGCTCAGCCGCACCATCAGCGAGCTGAAAATCGACGTTCGCCAGCTTCGCGATGGCGTCAAGCGTCCGCCCCGCAGTACCCGCCCCGTCACCCTGGAAAAGAAGATCGTTCGCTAGGTGAAATCTCTCACTCTGTCATCCTGAGCGAAGCAAAAGGTTCGCGATGAGCGAATCCTGTGCGTAGTCGAAGAACCTTGTGTTCCGGCATCGCCCCAGACGCTTTCGACCTTTCGCCGCAATCTCCGAAAAAATAAAGGCAGCCCGCGCGGGCTGCCTTATTCTTGCCGATGCAAGCAGGTTGTTACTGCGCGGCCGGTTTGTGGTGCACGGGCGGCTTCTTCGCTGGTGGTGCAGTCTTCGCCCTCAGCAATAGCCCTTTCTCCATCACCATCATGAACGGATTCGGCGTATACGACGCCGGCTCGCCCTGGAAGTCGAAACTGGCTCCGTCTTTCGGAATCATCCGGACCGGAATTTTCTCGTCGAATTGCAGAGTGATGTCCGCTTTCTTCGCTTGGATGTCGTCCTCACTGCCGGCGATCATGAACTCGGTCGGAGTCGTGCTGATGATCGTGCCGTTCATTTGCACGGCCTTGCCCTTGATGGCATTCCACACCGTCGCCTGATCATCCGGGCTACCGTTGCTCAGCACGAATTCCCAAGTCGCGAAGTCCATTTTGTCGGGTGACGTTTGTCCAATCATGTTGTGCGCCTGCTCGGCCGGAGATGGCGCCGGCTTGATCGCAACTTGTGGTCCGTTCGCCTTAGCCGCAGCCAGCAATTCAGGCCAGCCATCCTCGCCGGCATGAAACTTCACATACTGCGAGTGGGCATACTTTTCAATTTGCGCCTGCGCCGCCGGAGGCGCCACCGCCGCCGCCCTCGCCGCATACCAGATTCCGTTCTGATAATCCGCAGGGGTCTGTCCCAGGTAGGCCAGGGCCAGCGGATACACCACGCTGAAATCCATCGGGTTCGCGTCCACGGTCTTGCGCAGCGCCGGTACCGCACCCGCATAGTCCTTATCCTGCAGGTCCGAGATGCCGATGGCCGCATTGAAAATCGCGTTCATCTGATCCTTCGTCTTCTGGAAATCCGCGTCCGACGTGCCGTCCGGTTTGGTGAATTTCGGCATGCAATCCAATCCCTGCTGGCCATATTTCTTGCCGTCGCCTATCAACTGCTTGGAGTTCGGATCGCCGCCCTGCGCCATCACGCGATCAAAGTAGGACAGCAGAGCCAGTGCCCGCACGTTGCAGGTATCGACTGATACCAGCTTGGTCGCGGTGTCCATCGTCTTCTTCGCGTTCCCGGCTTGCTGGTAGGTCTGCATCAGAATTTCCAGCGCCTGGTTCTTCATCACGCTGTTGGGATACTGGTTGAGAAACGCCTCTAGCCCGCTGATTTTTGCATTCGGATCGGTCGCCTGTACCGCCGCGACATATGCGTTGTACTCCGCTGGATCTTTAATAACCGGGGCGGCTTGTGGCGCTGCCGCAGGGGCCGCAGGCGTTGCAGCCTGCCCTGGAGTGGCCGGTCGCCCCTGCGCGGGCGGCGATGTGGTCTGGCCCATCGCTCCTGTCGCAATCCCAAGCACAACCGTAAGCAGAATCTTTTTCATCAGCATGGCTCCTTGGATCTTTTGGGGAATCACTCTACTGGGAAACGTGTTTCTCAAAACTTAGCAGCTACCGCATTCCGTCTGGACCGCGTTGCGTCCGGATCCTGCTGGGAATGCCCGGCTTTCTGGCAGGGCGCCCGGAGAAAAGGGTCAACTTTGCTCAAACACACGGCTTCCGTCCCTTTTTCCCGGTTGCCGGATTATAAGTACCTCTTCTGCCGAAGGCAAGCGACTTCCCAATCGCCCTCCTATTTATTGCTAAGATGCGGATAGCGGACGCAATGATGTTCCCGATCTGTAGCGCCGCATTCCGTCGAGTCTCAGGAGAGCTCTTACATTATGGACACCGCGCACCCTTTAGTCGGGCAAGTGGCTTTGGTCACCGGAGCAGGCCGCGGAATCGGCGCCGCGATCGCGCGCCAAATCGCCAGCTTGGGCGCCAGCGTAGTGCTTTGCGGACGCACCCAGTCCGCGCTTGACACCACTGCGCGCGTCATCCTTGCGGCCGGAGGCAAAACCGAGGTCATTCCCTGCGACGTCACCCTGCTGCACCAACTCGAATACGCCGCTGCTCGCGTCGATAGCACTTTCGGACGCCTTGACATCCTCGTCAACAATGCTGGAGTCGGCGGATTCACAAAACTGCTGCATGAACTTCCGCCTGAAGACTGGGAGCGCATTCTCAATACGAATCTGCGCGGCGTTTATTTTGCCGTCCGCGCTTTCGCTCCTCTGATGATTCGCGCCCGCTCCGGTCACATTATCAACATCTCCTCCCTCTCCGGAAAGAACGCGCTGCCCAAAGGCGCGGCTTATGCCGCCTCGAAGTGGGGGCTGAACGGGATGACTTACTCGCTCGCCGAGGAACTTCGCCCGCACAATATTCGTGTCGCCGTCGTTTGCCCCGGATCGACGGAAACTGAACTCGGCCCGCACACAGGCAAAGACCCAAAGAAAATGCTGCAACCGGACGACATCGCCCACGCCGTGGCTATGCTGGTCACGCAGTCCCCCCAGTCCTTTGTCAGTGAAATCCTGATCAGACCGACACAAAAGCCGTGAGCATGAGTGGAAAGTTTCTGATGGAAAGTCTCGACCGTTTTATGTGGGGAAAGCGTTATGCAGAGAAAGTTTTATGTAGGGAAGGTTTTATGCAGGGAAAGTGTTATGTGGGGACAGCCGCCCCCGGCTGTCCGCGGAGCGCAGCTCCGCTCTTCCTCCGTGCCCCTCAGTGCCCTGTTATCGCTGTTCCCTACTTCTTAAAGAGATTCTCAAACGCCTGTCGGGCATCATTGGGCTTCAGACTAGCCGGGGTTGAAGTCTCCTTCTCCCGAGTCACCCGAATCTCATAAAAGCCGCACTCATTTCGCGCATCTTTCTTCGCGATTCGCTCTTTCACCGGCTGCATGCACTCGAACCGGCTGCCGGGATCGAAGTAAGCGCACTGCTTGCAGGAATGCAATTCAAATCCACACTTTGGGCACTGCCCGTTGGGCGGTATCCCCTGCAGGACCGTCCCACACTGCGTGCATCGCGAGACCGCGTGCGTACCGGGCAGGTTCACCGGCTTTGGACCGAACGTCAGATCCCGTTTCGGTGATGGGGCGCCGCCAGACTTCTCTCCCGATCCCTTTCGCGGCTGTTCGCGGTCGCGATCCTGGTAACCATGTTGACGATATTTTGCCGCCACAAACCCTCCCCAAGCGCGCCGCGCGTATTGTCTCCCTAGCAATCCCTTCGCCGCAAGTGCCGATAATCGTAGTGCAGATAATCGTAGCGCCGGCGCCCCGCCGGCTGTCCCGAGGGCGTCCCGCCCTCGGCGTCGGGACTCGCTCATGCCGTTCACGTGAGGGAGAGATTACCCATAGTCCTACGATACAGATGCTCGGCAACACTTCCGACTCGCTACAATATTCCCATGATCCACGAAATCTTTCCCGTCGGTCCGCTGCAATGCAACTGCTCCATCATCGGCGACGAGACGACGCGGGAAGCCATGGTCATCGATCCCGGCGACGACATTCAAAACGTTCTCGCCCTCCTGCGCAAGCACAACCTGCAAGTCAAACAGATCGTCATCACCCACGCCCACATCGACCACGTGGGAGGAGCCATGAAACTTCGCGCCGCGACCGGCGCACCAATCCTGCTAAATCAGAATGATTACGCTCTTCTGAAAATGCTCGACGTCCAGGCCACGTGGATCGGCGTGCCCCCGCCGGGCAAGGTCGAGATCGATCACAGCCTGACCACTGGAGAAACCGTGACTGCCGGATCGCATACCGCGACTGTCCTGCACACACCCGGCCATACCGAAGGCAGCATCTGCCTCTACTTTCCAGCCGAGCAAAAGCTTATTGCCGGCGATACGCTCTTCGCCGGCTCCATCGGCCGAACCGACTTGCCCGGCGGCTCCATGCAAAAAATCCTGCAATCTCTACACACCACGCTTCTGGCGTTGCCCGACGAAACCGTCGTCGTTCCAGGCCACGGTCCACTCACCACGATCGGCGAAGAACGCGAGAGCAATCCCTTTCTGGTGAAATCCTAGAAGCGGGTGCCCCAGCCTTGTCTCTCCGCATTTTGGAGAGACAGGCTGGGGGTTTTGACTGGCAAAAAAGCGAGCCCCGCTTCCCGCAACGGTTGTGAATGGCCCCGAAACGAACGAACAGCGGAGGGATTCGCCTCCGCTGTTTATCCTCCGCTCGAATAAATGGGCCGATTACTGGTGCTCCATGTGCTCGTGCTCTTCGTGCTCATGTCGCCAGTTCCAATACTCCCTTTGCTCTTTGTGCTTGAGGTGCTCGTAGTCCACATACGCCTCGTGCCGCGTTTCCAGCCAGTGTCGATAAACACTGTCCTCATCGTGGTTCCAGTTGTGATAGTCCTTGTGATAGGGGTCATAGACGCGCCGTTCGCGTTCTTCCTGCTCGTGGCGCTCGTGATCGTCCTGCGGCCGAGCGGCTGCCATGGCACCCATGGGGGCCAAGAGCGCAGCTGTAATAAACAGCGATGCGACGTACTTATTTCCGCGATGCATAGACTTCCTCCTGTGTGACCCGCCTTTGATGAGGGTGGAGTATCGCGGGTTGGAAGATAAATCGTGAATTACTTCGCTAAGTATCAAATCAGGAATATTCTTTGCAACCTTTCCCACGCACCGGGAGCTTCACGTACTCAACTTCTCCAGAATCGCACCCGTCCCGCCTGCAAACTCCGGCTGCGGTGTAATCAAACTCAAAATCAAATATCCGTCGCTCGGAAAATCGTAAAAATGCCCGGGATGCACCAGCACCGACTTCTCGCGCAACAACTCGATTGCCAGTTCCTCATCCGTCCGCGTCACCGGAATCCGCAACACCGCGTACCATCCACCCTCCACGCTGAGCCGCTGGCACGCCTTCTGCGCCGCCAGTTGCCGGTCAAGTTCGGCAAGATTTTCCTTCACCCGGTCCAGGAGTTGCGCTTGCAGACTCTTTCTCTGCAGCAACAGCGCCGCAGTCGCCCACTGCATGGGCGCATTCATCGACAGATAAGTATCGGCGATCACTTCCAGCCGCCCCATCGCCTCGCCAGCTTCCTCTCGCGGTCCGCTCACCCCCACCCATGCCACTTTCATCTGCGGCAGCGCCGCAATCTTCGACAGGCCACTGAGCGTGAACGTCAGTACATCGCGATTCCCAGCGAAACTCGAGTGCTTCCCCCTCCCCAGCCCGTAGTCAAGGAAGACTTCATCCGCAATCACCGCCAGCTCATGCTCGCGGCAAAATGAATTCAACGTCTTCATTTCCGCATCTTTCACATACGATCCCGTGGGATTATTCGGATGCACCACCACCACGCCCCTCGTCCGCGACGTCACGTTTTTCTCCAGCGACGGAAAGTCCATCTGCCATCCGTGATCGTAGATCAGTTCATACGGCGTCAGTTTCACGTCCTGCAAATCCGCCAGAAACTCAAACAACGGATAACTCGGCTTGGGCACAAGCAGTTCATCGCCCGCATTGCACAGCAGCCGAAACACGAACGAATAGCCCTCACTCGTGCTGGTCGTAAGCACGATCTGCTCCGGGTCGAGCCCGAGCCCGTGATCGTCGCGGTAGTACTGCGCCACCGCCTCCCGCGCCTGGCGAAGTCCCGTGGGCTGAGGATCGTAATCCAGAGCGCGCGGCGACGCCAGCGCTCCCAGAATCTCCTGCTCCTCGAAATGGAATCCCGCGCGCGTGGGATTCGAAAGCGTCAGGTCGAGAACCTTAGCGCCGCCCGCACGCACCTCCGCCAGCGCTTGCGTGAACTGGTTTTGCGCCAGCCTCCAGTTCGTCCTGTCAGAAAACATGTGTGGGATTCTATTCGATAGAAAAGACGACCGGAGGCACCACAGAAACACAGAAAATATAGTCCGGCCTTTCAACGTCGGGTGCACGTCCAACCGAGGAACCGCGTCCCTGAGGGACGCCTGAACTACCGTCCCGGCCCGCGAAACATATTCTTCAAAAACTCCGGCGGCGCCCCACGGCTCACGTCATCCTGCATGCGCTCCCGCCGCAACGTCGGCCAGTCGCGTATCCCCACCGCCGGGCAGATCAATCCCTTGCCGTCTGGCCGCAACAACTGGCGCAACGTCTGCACGCCATAAAACAATCCCTCGCCCGTATTGGCAGCCACAATCAAGTGCGACTTGTCCGAGAACAACAGGTAGCCATCCTCACCCACCAACTCATCGGCCTTCAATCCGTTGCGCGCCAGAAAACGCCGCACTCGCGCGTCCTGCAACCGGGCCAGCACTATCGCCCCGCCCTCGGCCTTCCCGGCCGCTTTCATGCCCTGAATGTTCAGCCGCAATCCGGATTGGTCCGCGACCTCTTCTGCCAGCGTCTCGGCGGCAATCCGGTCCTCGGACTGGTGCCCCAGCAGGACAAAAATCTTCGTCCGCGGTCCCACTTCAAATCCGCCTTCGCGCAACTGTACTTCCTTCGGCGCAGGCACCAGTTTCAGCTGCGTCCCACCGCCGGAATCTCGCGCCCAAAGAGCGCAAGCGCAAAGTGCGATGCTCGAAACCATCCACCACAGTCGTTTATTCATTCAGATCCCTAATCCTCAGAGTCTCCCATTGTACGCGCACCATCCAAACGGCCCTTTCAACCTTTTGATACCCCCAATGCGAACTTCGACTCGATCAAATCGTTCTCCCTCACGATTCCGCCCCAAAACCTTCCTTATTAACAACATACGGCATCTTCGTCACATCTCCGCCATAGTTACTCTCAAGTACATCAAGCAGGCCCTGCACGCACCGTCCGGCCATGCCTTTCTCGGGATCCGTCGAAAGCCGCGTAATCCGCGCTGCGCTAGCGAAGTGCGGCAACAACCGGCAACGGTCCGCAATCCCGGGGTCGCGCAACGGAGAATCCGCCGGCAGCGGCTCGACTTCATATACATCCAGCGCCGCTCCCGCAATCCAGTTCTCCCGCAGTGCCCGAGCCAGCGCTGCCTCTTCCACCACCGGACCCCGCGACGTATTCACCAAATACGCGGTCGACTTCATCAGCCGCAAATTCTTTTCATTGAATAAATGATAAGTCGGGGTCGCGCTCTCCCCTGCCCGCAGCAATGGCACGTGCACACTCACAAAATCCGCCTCCCGCAGCGCCTCTTCAAACAGCACATACTTGATCCACGCCTTTTGCCTGTTCATTCCTTTCGCATGGCGCAAATCCTGGATCTCCCGAATCGCCTGCACGAACGCCTTATTCTCAAACGCCGGGTCGTAACACAAAATATTCATATCGAAGCCCAGGCATTTCTTGATCAGCGCCAGCCCGATCCGCCCCGTCCCAATTACGGCCACCGTCTTCCCCGTAACTTCGTCGCCGAGAAACGGCAGATACGGATGCCAGTATCCCCACTGGTTCTCTCGCGTCAGGTGCTCCGCCGTCCACATCTTTCGCGCCAGTTCACCCATCATGAAGAACGCAAACTCCGCGGTCGCCTCGGTCAGCACATCGGCCGTGTGTGTAAACGGAATCTTGTACCGGTTGGCGTCGGCGCGATTGATGTTGTCGAACCCCACTGCAATCTGCGCCACCACCTTTAAGCGGCCCTTCCCCGCTTCAAACACCTCCGCATCGATCGGATCGCGCAGTGTCGTGATCAGCCCGTCCACGCCGGCCTTCACCTTGTCCAGAATCACACTCTTCGGCGGCGCTTCCGGATGCGAGTAGATTTCCACTTCATACCCGCGCTGGCGCAGCACCCCAATCGCTTCTCCAATATCGCAGGTTGCGAACACGCGAAATTTCTTATCCATAGTTTTTTGAAAAACGTTATGCCTATAAGCGAGCCGCGATGTTCAATCTGCGCCACCGCCTACGCTCAGAAAACCACGTTGCCATGAACCGCACTTAGTGTTCTTCTCCACGCTCCCTGCGGCCGTGCTCAGCGTTCTCGGCGGTCAAGAGCTTTTCGCTGCAGTAAGCTGTGCGCCAGGCCCAAAAGGAAGTTCGAAAATATCATACTCGCTGGCGCGCCCACGCCCCCGGCCAACGCGCCCGCCTTTGCAAAGAGTCGCAGGGCACGGTTTCGGACTCTTTTCATTTGATCTTCAGATTCCCCCATTTTAATGAACCTGCTGTCGGAACCAAACACGGGGCGGCAGCCCCAAAGTTCCTGGCCGCCCCTGTTCGGAGGACTTCATGAATATTTCAAATTTTGCATTAGTCGCGGCCCTCTCCCTTACCACCATTGCCCTGGCCCAGGAAAAGAGGATCGAGCGCAAGGACCTTCCTCCCGCCGTAGAAAAAACAGTAGAGGCCGAGAGTCAGGGCGCGACAATCAAAGGCTTCTCCCAGGAAAAAGAAAACGGCCAGACCAATTACGAAGCCGAACTCACAGTCTATGGCCATAGCAAAGACGTTCTTGTCAGTGCCAACGGCGATGTCATTGAAGTCGAAGAGCAAGTCGCTCTGGATTCCCTTCCCGCAGCGGTCAGGGACGGCATCCAGGCGAAGGCTGGCGCGGGCAAGATTGTCAAAGTCGAGTCCCTCACCAAGCACGACAAACTTGTTGCCTACGAAGCCGTGGTTCAAACCGCAGGCAAGAAAAAGGAAATTCAGGTTGATCCCAACGGCAGGCCGCTGGCTCACGAAGAATAAAAAAAACAAAGAATAAAACGCACGTAGAGATAGCTTGCAACCTCCCTCCATACGGTATTCCGAGCGATGGCGGGATGCAGGAAGGTTTTAGTGAAGTCTCTCCCGAATCATTCCAAACGGCGCCCAAAGTTCATCCGCCGCACGTAAACATTGGTTGCAAGCAATATTTCTCCGACCACGCACTGTTGTGATCTCAATCACAGTGCCCTTCCTCCCCTGTCGCTACAATTCAAAATGTAAGTCAACCTCAATCATGAGAGGAGGTTCCTGTGACCCGATTCACACTGGTTCTTCCCGCTCTTTTTCTGTTAGTACCCGTGCTACCCGCGCAGCAACCGCCCGCACCGGCATCGCAGAAGACTCCGACCTATGCTGCCATTCCCGTTCAAGCCGTCCGACAAGCCAATCCAGTTAAGTCCAGCCCTGAGTCTCTGGCTCGCGCCAAAAAGTGGTGGACGCTGGACTGCGCCATGTGCCACGGCAAAGATGGCGACGGCAAAGGCGAAACCGCCAAGGACATGAAGCTCAGCATCGCTGATTTCACTAATGCCGCGACGCTCAAAGATCGCACCGACGGCGAGATCTTCTACATCATTAAGAATGGCCATGAGGACATGCCGCCCGAAGGTCAGCGGGTGAAAGTGGAAGAGAACTGGGACTTAGTCAACTACGTTCGCTCCCTGGCCAAGAAGACTTCCGAGCCCGCCCAAACACCGCAATAAGGCGTGGTCCCGTGTGGGCGGACATTTTGTCCGCCAGGTTTTGACCTTGGGTTTTGACCTTGGGTCTTGGACTTTGGTTTTTTGACTTTCGGAAGCAGGTCTCGACCTTGGAAGCCAGCCCCTGTCCTCAGGCCGGATGCTGGTACAACCCCATAACATTCCCCGCCGGATCGCGAAATCGAGCCGTAATCTCCGGACCATCCCCGCCAATCGGCTGAACTATTTCGCCGCCATTGGCGAGAATTAGCTCCACCGTGGCCGCGACGCTGTCGACCATGATGTAGATGAGCAGTCCGGGCTGCGTCATCGGCTGCCGGTCCAGAACCCATTCCCCGCTGACTTCGCCGACCCCGTCATCGAACGCAGTCCCATGCTCCCGCTGCCGGATGTTCCACCCGAAAACCGCGCGATAGAAATCGACCGAGCGCTCAATGTCGACCGCAGGAATCTGAATATAGCAGATTTTGCCGTTGCCCAGCTTCGGAGCCATACCCCAGTTTACCCCGCTCTGCGCACCCGGGCTCTCGCCTCGGAACCATCTTCGCCCGAACCCAGCAGTCCAATCACGCCTCGCAAACTCTCCCACGCCGCCTCGTTCAACGACGGCTCAGAGCTCACCAGATCGCGAATCATGTCCCACGCCGCCATGTTCAGCGCGCCCTCCGGCGGCATCCCCATGGCCAGCGACACCGCGCACTGCGGACAAAAACAAATCCGCTGCGCCCCAGATTTCTGCCGCGGCCGGACCCCCACAGTCTGAGCGAACATATAAACTGCTACCGACTTATCTCCTGATTCAATTTCGCGCCTACAGCGCAGACAAATCATGGATTGCACCGGCGTCCCCCTTCTTCCAGCAAACTAGTCTCCTCACTCTGAGGCACACTCGCTCCCACCCACAAGTAAGAAGAAGGATTCCCGTCGAGCGAGTCACGGTCGAGGGTTTTTGAGTGCAATCGCTGATTACGTCCAGTTGCCGGGTGCCCCGCCAGATCAGTGATGGAGAGCTCCCCAAAGCAGCCAGACCGCAGCGAACAGGAAGAGGAACCCGTAGCTCAGGAGATTTGCGCCCCAGACAGCTTTTCGTAGGGTGTTGTCACTGGATTCGACGCCTTGAATTCCTTCAGTGCTAGCGGTTCGGAAAAAGAGCTTCATAACCCGTTGCTCCACCCACACGGAGACGAACAAGAATGGGATGAGTAACACAAGTGCGGCAAGAGGTATTGCCCAACGTCCGCTCTTATCAGCGGGTCCCAACCACGGCGCGGTAAAGATCGTCCCGACAATCTGTGCTAAAGGGCTATTCCAGCTACTAGTCCCAAGCTTGGTATGCGAAAGTCCTTCCCAGAGACCTATTTCGCAGCCAAACAGAATGCCCCAAGTCAGCGGGATACCCACAACTGTGGACACCGCATTCGCACTTGCAGTGGCTAAGACAACTCTTTTGTGAGGAAGTACGGTGTGCCTGATGATGAAGACCGCTTCCACCGCTATGATGGGCAACAGCAGAACCAGCATACCCGGCCAAGCGATGAAAATCATCGGCACGCCAGCGTCCGCCAGTAGTACGAGGGGATACGAGGCCATAACGGAGTTCACCTGATCCTAGGCCACCTTGAGCCCGCTTTCCAAATTACTTTGGGTTTTGCCTCAACTGGCGATAAATCGCCTCTCTGACAATGTCGGCGGTGTCAAGCAACTTTTGAGCATACCTATCCGTGCACTCGGAGAAGAGCGCCATTTCGCTCTTGTTGAAATGGCCGTACCAACCACAGGCTCGCTCGTAATCGTTTTTCAGGTGCGGACTCTCGGTCCGACCCATGCATCTCTTCGGTCACGTACTGCGATCATGATTACTACTTCGAACTCCTCTTCTCAGCAAGAGGAGCGGGACGCCCAAACAATAGCTCGATGTTCTACTGCACACCATGGCGATTTCCGGGCTGTCCCGCGTGCGAACCGAACTTTTTCAGCTGCTCGTAATCCCACTGCTTGCGCATCATCCAGAACAACTGCACGGCTAGGCGTCGGGCCATGGCGACTTTAGCAATCTTCCGTCCGCGCCGCAGCACCAGATGAAAATATTTGCTGCGCCACTCCGGCAAGCTGCGTACCGTCACCTGCGCCGCCTCCACCAGCAGGAAACGCACGATCGAACTGCCTTGCTTGGTGATGTGTCCCAGGCGCCGGCGATTCCCGCTGGAGTCTTCCAGCGGCACCAGTCCCAAATAACTCGCCACCTGTTTGCCGCAGTGAAAGCGTTCCGCGTCGCCGAGTATGAGCACAAACGCTAGCGCTGTTAGCACGCCCACTCCAGGATGCGTTCTCAGCCGCTGCGCCGCCGGATAGTTCTCGACTTCGCGTTCGATCGCCTGAGTCAGGTCCGCAATCGCCGGATTCAGGCGATCCAGCAACTCCAGCAGATCATGCCGTCGCCGGCTCGCCCACGGAGCCAGCGCGAACGCTTCCAATTGCTGCCGTCCACGCTCGCGCCACAACTTCTTCTTGCAGTGCAGACCTTCGTTCAATGCGACCGCTTGCAGTTGATTCATGACGCGCGTGCGCGCCTGCACCATGCGATGCCGATGCCACAACAGTTGCCGCAGATCCCGGTTCTCCCAACTCGGCACCCAAATCTTCGGAAAGTCATCTTTCAGCATCAGTTTCAAAATGTGCTGCGCATCCTGGCGATCCGTCTTCTGCTTCCGCCCCCGCCTGGCGCGAATCTCGGCCGCGTCGCCGATCCGCAAATCAAACTGCAACTCAGCTACCAGGCGCTCGAACCAGCGTCCGTGCCCACTGGCCTCCATGCCGATGCGCACTGTTTCGCCCGCAGTCGCGAGAGCACGGTAATACTTCTCCGCCTCGTCGGGATGTGCGAGCCGTTTCTCCTCGACCTCGCCGGTCGTTGTGTTGAGCAAAGCGATTTGTTGAAACTCGGGATGGAAATCTACTCCTATAATGATCATCGTTCGGCTCCTTTCTCCCGAGCCGGTTGGTTGGTTTTGCCACCACTAACTTTACCCCGGGTGCGGGAGCCGACATTGTCATGGAATCAATAGCACTCATCGACCCCCAGCGTCGACCCCCAAACGCCTCCCGCCTTCTCCCCTCGAGATTCCCGTTTCCCCACCGAGTCGTCCTGAGCCACGAACAACGCAGCGGCGGACCGGTTCCGAACCCACGATCCGCCGCTGCGTCTCGCTCTCAAGCTGCTTTCGACCTTTTGAGACCTTCCACAAACTCGAGCAGGTCGGCGTTAATCTGGTCCGCATGGGTTGTCGGCATCCCATGAGGATATCCCGGATACGTTTTCAGCCTCGCTCCCTTCACCAGTTTGGCGGACTGCAACGCCGCCGCCGCAATAGGCACGATCTGATCATCCTCGCCATGCAAAATGAGCGTGGGCACGTCGAACTTCTTTAAATCTTCCGTGAAGTCCGTCTCCGAGAACGCCTTGATGCAGTCATACCCCGCGTTCACTCCGCCCATCATTCCCTGCAGCCACCATTTATCCCGAATGCCTTCCGAGATCGTCGCCCCCGGCCGGTTGTAGCCATAGAACGGAAGCGTAATGTCGCGGTAAAACTGCGGCCGATTTTTCAAGTATTGCGCGCGCAGGTCGTCGAACACCTCGATCGGCGCACCCGCAGGATTCTTCTCCGTCTTCACCATCAATGGCGGTACCGCGCTGATCAGCACAGCCGCCGCCACGCGCTGGCTTCCATGCCGCCCGATGTAACGCGCCACTTCTCCCCCGCCAGTCGAGTGCCCCACGTGGATCGCGTTCTGCAAATCGAGTTTCTCCGTCAATGCCGCCAGGTCATCGGAATATGTGTCCATCTCGTTTCCATCCCAAGTCTGGCTGGAACGCCCGTGTCCGCGCCGGTCCGCTGCAATAACCCGATAACCACGCTCTCCGAAGAACATCATCTGCGTATCCCAGTCGTCCGCTGTCAGCGGCCAGCCATGGCTGAACACAATCGGTTGTCCCGTACCCCAGTCCTTGTAATAGATGGTCGCGCCGTCTTTCACTGTAATCGTGCTCATGAAATCTTCTCCTTAAGCTGAGATCGTAAAGCTGAGATCGTAAACTGTGCGCGCAATTATATGCCCTGAAAAGTGCCTGCCGGTTTCGACGATTTCGAAGGCTATGGACAAAAATGAATTCGCCCGCAGGAGCCCTCTTGACAGTAAGCATTCTAAGTGTTACATATTGTAACGCTACAATGACTAACACACGCCAGCCCCGTCTAAAGAACTTGGGAGAAGTCGAACAGGCGGTTATGGATTACATTTGGACGCACGGCCCATCCTCTTCTGAAGCATGTCGCGAAGCCCTGGCTTCGTCCCGTCCCATGAAGGATTCAACCATTCGCACCGTCCTGCGCCGCCTCGAAGAAAAAGGCTATCTCACGCACCAGATCGAAGGCCGCACCTTCATTTACCGGGCCTCCGATGCGCGCCAGAGCGTGGCAGTCCGCGCCGTAAAAAGCATCATCGATCGCTTCTGCGGCGGCTCCGCCGAAGAACTCCTGCTGGGAATGGTCGATAGCGCCGTGCTCAGCCGCAAACAACTCGAACGCCTCGCCCGTCGCATCGACGAAAAGACGGCCGACAAAAAGGAAAAAAAGCCATGACGCTCATCGTCGCTCTTTCAGCGTCTACCAGCCTTCTCATCCATCTGGTGAATCCGGCCGCCCGCGCGCTCGCCGTCGGCCTCGTGGTTGCGCTGGCATTAGCTGGTTTTCGCCGGACGACCACTTCCTTGCGGCTCTTCACCTGGACCGCCGTCCTCTATTCCGCGCTTGCCATGCCGCTGCTGGAGTGGATGCTCCCGCCATTGCCCATACCGGCTCCATCGTTCCTTCAGGCCGCTTTCATTCCGGTCCCCGAAGTCGCCTCCCAGTACCAACAGGCTGGAATACCGTTTCGCGAGTTCACCGCGCAACTTGCAACAGTCGCGTCAACGAAACCGGCCACAGTCAGTCGCGCCGAAACAGCGAGCGGTAGCACGCCTATACCAGCAGCGGCACCTGTAACCGCTTCCGCGGCTTCTCGATCAATTCCCTTCTCCGTAAACTGGACCACGATCGCGTCCGTGCTCTATCTCGCGCTCGCCTTCATTTTTCTGCTGCGCTTCTGCATCGGACTATTCTTCGGCCGCAAGCTGAGGATGGCATCGCAAACCATTCACGATCCCCGCCTAACCGCTAAACTCGCGGCCCATGCACGCACCGCAGGACTTGCCGTTGTTCCCCAACTGGCCGAGTCCGAACTCATCTCCGTCCCGCTCACCATGGGAGTGCTCCGCTCCACTATTCTTCTGCCCGCCGACTGGCGCGAATGGGATGACCCCAAACTCGACGCCGTCCTAGCCCACGAAATCTCGCACGTGGCCCGTCGCGACGCGCTCACCCAGCGTCTCTCGCTTCTGCATCGCGCCATCTTCTGGTTCAGCCCGCTCGCCTGGTGGCTCGACCGCCATCTCGCCGACCTCGCCGAACAGGCCAGCGATGAAGCGGTTTTATGTTGTGGCGCCGACCGCACCGACTACGCAAAAACTTTACTGGGATTTTTCGAAGCTCTCCAAACCGCGCCCGGTCGCGTCTGGTGGCAAGGCGTGGCCATGGCCAAGCCCGGCCAGGCTGAACAACGAGTCGAAAGAATTCTTTCCTGGAAAGGATCCCTGATGAATACAAAGACGAATTCGAAGAAATCGATTGTCGCCGCCGTCTTGGCGCTCGCACTGCCAGTTCTCTATCTCGCAGCCTCCGCGCATCCGGTGAGCGCGCGGGCCGCATCCGCCCAGGCTCCAACTTCAACCTTCGCGCCAACTGCTGTGCCGTCTCCGGCTGCCGTCCCCAATCCTCAATCGGCGCCCGTGAGTACCAAAGCACCTGCCGCTGCTCCCACTAACGCGCCAGACGACGGCGTCGATTCCGGCGGTCCCACGCCACCGCCTCCACCCCCTGCGCCTCGCGCTGGCGTCGCTGGTGGCATTTCCGGACCAGTGCCAATCGCTCCCATCGCCCCGATCGCTCCCATGGGCCCCATCGCCCAAGTTGCTCCCGTCGCGCCCTCGCATCACGGATTCTCGTATCACTATGGTTACGACGACGACCAACGCTTCGTCATCGTCTCCGGAAAAACCGATTCTTTCACCATGTCCGGATCTTCCGAAGACGCTCGCCACGTCGAAAAACTTAAAAAGCAAATTTCCGGAGACTTCGTCTGGTTTCAGCGCGACGAAAAGTCCTACATCATTCGCGATCAGTCTACCGTCGACCGCGCTCTCAAGCTCTGGCAGCCTCAACAGGAGCTTGGTAAAAAGCAGGAAGCCCTGGGCAAGCAGCAGGAAGCTCTGGGGAAACAACAAGAAGAACTCGGCGCGAGAATGGAGCAGGTGCGCGTCAACGTCCCCGACATGACCGCCGAGCTAGAAAAACTGAAAGCAGAATTGAAGGCCCTCAGCTCCGGCGCGACCAGCGACCAGGTTGGCCATATCCAATCTGAAATCGGCGAACTCCAAAGCAAAATTGGAGATATCCAGTCCCAAGCCGGCGAGCGGCAAGGCAAGCTGGGCGAGGAAATGGGCGCGCTCGGAGAAAAACAAGGCAAGCTCGGCGAGGAACAGGGAGAACTAGGCCGCCAGCAAGGCGAACTAGCCGAAAAGGCCAGCCACGACATGAAACAACTTCTCGACGAAGCCATAGCCAAAGGCACAGCCCAACCCGAAATCTAACTTCAGGGTGCCCCACCCTTGTCTCGTCGCAGTTTGACGAGACAGGGTGGGGTTTTTGACGCTAAGGCTTTTGACCACATGAAAGTTTGAGACTTGACGGAGAAGTCTGGATTTCTCTCGATCAGGTCGCGTTACAGGCATCGTAGAAATACTAGTCCCCCTTGACAATTTCAGGCTCATCCCTTAGAATTAGCACTCGATGGTCGTGACTGCTAACAGCAGTAGCTAACCCAACCGAATCATAACGTTACAAACAATCCCTAGGTAGCACCATCGTCTAATTCTTCGAAAGGAGCAACACAACATGGCGAAATTTTCACCACTCCATGACCGCATTCTGGTCCGTCGCGTGGAAGAGGCTTCTACCACTCGTGGTGGCATCATCATCCCCGACTCGGCCAAAGACAAACCGCAGGAAGGCGAAGTCATCTCCACCGGCAAAGGCCGCACCAACGACGAAGGCAAGACTTTCCCTCTCGCTGTCAAAGAGGGCGACCGCATCCTGTTCGGCAAGTACTCCGGCACCGAGATCAAGATTGATGGCGAAGAGTTCATCATCATGAAGGAAGAAGAAGTTCTCGGCATCCTAACCGGCGCCAGCACGCCAGCGAAAAAAGAACTCGCCGGCTCCAGGAAGTAACGCATTGTCATCCTGAGCGCGCAGTCTGCGCGAAGGATCCATGCAAGTTGTCTTGGCTAGAAGCCATCAGCTAGAAGCTAGAAGCTGATCAGCTAAAGCCGCTGAAGAAACCCCGCAGGCAGATCCTGCAAATAAATTTAGGAGAAAACAGCAATGGCAAAACACATCGTGCACGGAGAAGAATCCCGTCAGGCGATCCTCCGCGGCGTCAACCTTCTGGCCGATGCCGTGAAGGTCACCCTCGGTCCCAAGGGCCGTAACGTAGTTATCGAAAAGAAATTCGGTTCGCCGACCATCACCAAAGACGGCGTCACCGTTGCAAAAGAAATCGAACTGAAGGACGGCCTCGAAAACATGGGCGCCCAGATGGTTCGCGAAGTTGCCAGCAAGACGTCCGACGTCGCCGGCGACGGAACCACCACCGCCACCGTTCTCGCCCAGGCCATCTTCCGCGAAGGCGTCAAGACCGTCGCTGCCGGCGCCAATCCCATGGCCCTGAAGCGCGGTATCGAGAAAGCCGTCACCGTAATCTGCGGCAAGGTCGACAAAGAAGGCAACCGCGTTAATGGCGAGCTCGACAAACTCTCCAAACCCGTAACCGGCGAAATGATTGCCCAGGTCGGTACCATCTCGGCCAACAATGACGAGACCATCGGCAAGATCATTGCCGAGGCCATGAAGAAGGTCGGCAAAGACGGCGTCATCACCGTCGAAGAGTCGAAGACCCTCGAGACTCAACTGGAAGTCGTCGAAGGCATGCAGTTCGACCGCGGCTACCTCTCGCCTTACTTTGTCACCGATCCCGAGCGCATGGAAGTCGCCCTCGAGAACGCCTACATCCTGATCAACGAGAAGAAGATCAGCTCCATGAAGGATCTTCTCCCGCTGCTCGAGCAGATTGCCAAGTCCGGCAAGCCGCTCCTGATCATTGCCGAAGACGTGGAAGGCGAAGCGCTCGCCACCCTCGTCGTCAACAAACTGCGTGGCACGCTGCAAGTCGCGGCCGTCAAGGCTCCTGGCTTCGGCGATCGCCGCAAAGCTATGTTGCAGGATATCGCTATCCTGACCGGCGGCAAGGCCATTACTGAAGATCTCGGCATTAAGCTCGAGAACGTTCAGATCTCCGACCTCGGCCAGGCCAAGAAGATCACCATCGACAAGGACAACACCACGGTGGTCGAAGGCAAGGGCAAGCACGCCGAGATCGAAGGCCGCGTAAAAGAAATTCGCAGCCAGGTCGAGAAGACCACCAGCGACTACGACCGCGAGAAGTTGCAGGAGCGGTTGGCGAAGCTGGTTGGAGGCGTAGCCGTGATTAAAGTCGGCGCCGCAACCGAAACCGAAATGAAGGAAAAGAAAGCTCGTGTGGAAGACGCGATGCACGCAACCCGCGCAGCCGTGGAAGAAGGCATTGTCCCCGGCGGCGGAGTGGCTCTGGCCCGTTGCGCTGCAACGCTCGACAAGGTGAAGGCCGAAGGCGATGAGCAGATCGGCATCAACATCGTCAAGCGCGCCATCACCGAGCCGCTGCGCCAGATCGTCGAGAACGCCGGCGAAGAAGGTGCTGTGGTTCTGGGCAAGGTGCTCGAGTCGAAGGAAACCAACTTCGGATTCAACGCCTTCTCTAACGAGTACGAGGACCTGGTTAAGGCCGGAGTGCTCGATCCCACCAAGGTCGTGCGCACCGCCCTGCAGAATGCCGGCTCCATCGCCAGCCTGATGCTTACCACCGAAGCCCTGATTGCGGAGATTCCGGAAAAGAAGGAAGCTCCGATGCCGGGCGGACACGGTGGCGGCGGCATGGGGGATATGTACTAAGAACAGCTTTTAGCTATTAGCTCTTAGCTTTTAGCTAGATCGTTTGGCGCGGGCGCCTTCGCCCGCGAGCTGTCAGCGATCCGCTGTCAGCTTTCAGAAACAACGAGGCCCCGCTCGCAAGAGCGGGGCTTTTTGTTCTCCTCTCCTCCTGGTATTCCTGGATTGGGCAAATCTCGCATTCATTATTTCGTTGTCACGGTCGTGCAGCATTTGTATGTGAAACAATTCTCATGGAAGCAGTCGTGAGTCCGGACGTGGGTGCGAAACAGGTTCTGATGGTTGGGCGCGACACGCGAAGTGGCCCCGTAGCTCAGCCTGGATAGAGCACTAGGTTCGCACCTTAGAGGTCGTGAGTTCGAGTCTCACCGGGGCCACACCTAAGTTTGGTCGGCGTTCGCGTTCTTTCTTGACATCAAATGAAGCGAGCGCGAAACTGTCAATGTAAGGTGCGAACCTGGTCATTCGACTAGGCTGAGTTCAGGGCGGCTGATGAGGCCGCCCTTTCTATTTGGGGGCGAGAAAAGATCCGGTCGGCCGAATCTCCCACCCTTGCAAGAAACGCAAAGGATGACTCCCGCACCTATTTTCCGACGCGCTGTACGCGAACGGAGCAGGTGATTGGCTTTTTCATGGTAGGCGAGTCGTCGAGTTGGCGTCCGAGAAGACTCCGGACACTACAAGAAGTGGGAGTCCGCGAATCGCGTCGAAACACACGCTCGGGCCGCATCCTCGCAATAGAAGCCAAATTTACTGGATTTATTCGAAGGTCCGAGGCGCTTCTGTACGCGGTCAGTCGGCCTTTCACCGGTCATTTAGCAATCGCCTACTTCTGCGACGCCAACTGCAGCGCGCGGCAGCAGAGAACCAACTTCCAGTCGTATCGCACACGTACATTTGTTATTATTTAACGATATAACTTAGTACCATATAAGCGCTTATGCAAGTTATATATAGTACGAGACACATAATACATACTTGCATAATGTACCACACAGCGGCGGAGGATCGGCCATTTCATGGTAGGCGAGTCGTCGAGTTGGCGTCCGAGAAGACTCCGGACACTACAAGAAGTGGGAGTCCGCGAATCGCGTCGAAACTCGCGCTCGGGCCTCATCCCCGCAACAGAAGCCACATTTACTGGATTTATTCGAAGGTACGAGGCGCTTCTGTACGCAGTCAGTCGGCCGTTAACCGGTCATCCAGCAATCGCCTACTTCTACGACGCCAACTGCAGCGCGCGGCAGCAGAGAGCCGGAGGGTCTGCTGCGGTAGCGCGTACAGAATACTTTATTTTGTAGCATTTACTTTCCTTGACATTGACTCGACCGTTTCGGATAATTGCATCCGAGCTAAAAGGCGATCCCGCATCTTTAGGTCGCCGTCTTCCGGAGGGAAAATGCAGAGCATCGAAGAGCTCAAGAAACAGTTCATCGTCGACGAAAACCTGCTGAAGTCTCGCCTTGAGCCCGTGGTGGGAAAGGCGCTGGCCCACTGCCGCATTGACAAAGACGGGCGCGTGGAAATTCGGAACACAAAGTTGTCGGGAAAGGAACAGGTCAAACTTACCCTTGCGGCGCGAGCAATAGGATCGGAAATGGATTCGGCAATCTCGCCGGAGGTGAGCGTCCTCGAGATTTCCAAGTTCACCGGGCTCCCTGCCAATCAGGTGCGCGCTCGCGGGAAGGACGCAATTGAGGAGAAGTTCGCCCAGTCGCCGAGGTCCGGGGTTTATCGCGCTATGCCGCATAAGATAGAGGCCTTTCTGGACGGTCTCGGGGGCGCACAGCCCGGTGGGCGCTAGGAATCAATAAAGAAATAACGTGGGGGTGTTATGGAGAACAGCACATTTCAAGAACGCGCGAGCCGCCTAAAAGAAGTTAATGAGGTCATCGAAAGGCTAGACCCTGCAATCCGCGAGGTAGCATTCTCGCTCCTCGCTGGGTATGTGACTGGGCAGCCCCACAAGAGCACGGAGGGTGCGCCCTCGGCTGACGCATCGCCGAATGACGGCGACGTCTCTGAGCCCGAAACCATCGAATTATTCGCCAAGTACCCCGACGGGAAACCGTCCGACAATGCCGTACTAATTGCAGCATCGCTATACAGCCAGTATGGAGCACAGCCATTCAAGCTAGACGAAATGCGAGCTATAGCCGAATCAGTGGGCATCACAATTCCGAGCAGTCTTGACATGACGTTGAAACAGGCGCAGCGAGACGGGAAAGCTCTGTTTCAGCACACCGGAAGGAGCGAGTTCAAACCAACCGTCCACGGGGAGCTATATTTCAAGAGGGCCTACCAGGTAACAAAAGGGACGAAGAAGCGACCGACCCAGGGCGGTGAATCATGACGCTCGCTGAGTTTCTCGCGACGCTCGATGGGGTCTCCCAGCGCGAGGTCTGTCTCGCGGTTCTCTACTACCATCAGCACTATCGGGACAAGCCCTCCCTTACCGTAGAAGAAATACGCGAGGAACTTATTCGAGCGAGGGTACCCAAGGCATCGAAGATCAACGTCGCTGACGTCCTGAATAAGAGCGGGGCATTTGTAGACAGCCCGGGAGCTGATGGCAGCCGGCGCTTGTGGCAGTTGACGACATCCGGGGAGACACATATACGCGGGAAGCTTAACCTGCCCGCATCAGAGCCGGAAATCGAGCACGACGTAGCCACGTTACAGGTCTTAGCCGCGAAGGTGAGCGACAGTGTCGTGCGCGACTATATCCTGGAGGCAATCAAGTGCCTGAGTGTCGGTGCTATCCGCGCCGCGATTGTCTTTCTCTGGACCGGTGCCATTCGGACCCTGCAGGAGGAGTCTCTTACAAGGTACGCCTCAACCCTCAACGGTGCCATCGTCAAGCACGACCCCAAGGCTCGGGCGGTCAACAAGCTTGAAGACTTCGCCTATATCCGCGACGCGACCGCGCTGCTCGCTTTCCAAGAGCTTGGGATTCTGGACAAAGGTGAGAAGACCACGTTGGGGGAAGGCCTCGATTTGCGCAATCGATGCGGCCACCCCACGAAATACATCCCTGGGATAAAAAAGGCATCCAGTTTTATCGAGGATGTCGTTGGGATCGTCTTCGCCTAACCGCGTCCTGGAAGCCGAGCGCGAGGAAAAAAGAAATGCCAAACAGGCGCTCCGAAAAAAATGAATACAGAGTTACTGGGAGCGTATTGGACGAACTCGGGCTCGATCGGCAAGCAGCTCTCGAGTTGAAGCTGAAAGCGGCGCTGCATCAGAACATTCTGCAACTGGTAAAACGACGCGGCTATCGGGCGCGCGATCTCGAACGAATCCTGCGAATTCAACAGCCGCGCGTCAGTGAGTTGATGCGTGGCAAGCTCTCCACATTGAGCGTGGCCCGGCTGCTGCTCTATGCCGATCTGCTCGGTGCGCAAGCGGAAGTGAAGTTCAAGGAGGCTAGAGCCCACGCGGCGGCGTGATCGGCCTGCCAGTCCCTTTGATTCACGACGGTCTCTATTCAGGACGCGCTTGGGCTGGGGGGATTCTCTTTTTTGGTGGAGAGTCAACACCCCCACTCTAACGTCGCAAAGTACGCGACGTTAGAATGGGGCACCCGCCATTGATTTAGGCCGCTTACGGCGCGGCTCAAGCCGCGCCCTTTCAACCCTTGATCAATTCCGTCATCTTGCGCGGCGTCGGCGATTCCCGTTTTGGGAATGGGGAGGTGTAATTTTGGTGATTTTGCTTGACTGGGGTCGGATGATGCGGCAGGGTTGAATACAGTCGGAAAGTGTCTGACTAGAGCCTCCACGGACTTAGGGTCCGGTGGGGGCTTTGTATTTCCGGGGTCGCGGTGGGATTGCGGGGCGGGCGAAAAGCGGATTTCTCGCTTCGCTCGAAATGACAATTTCACTTGGGAACAACCTCAGTGGAATTTAGATCTTTGACAATTTGGCGACGGGAACACGGCCCCGCCTTTCGCGATGAATCGCGGCGGGTGGGGCGGGCTGAGCGTTGATGGAAACAGGTTCGGGGTGAGAGTGGAAATTCTTTAGAGATTTTTCAGAGGGGACGGGGTGATGGCATGGGATTGGGGACGGTGATTGATCGGATTATGGCGGTGGCGGATGAGAACGTTGCTTGGAGAAAAGTGCGAAAAGATCGGGGGATGGATGCTCGGGTTTCGACAGGCTCAGGGCGGGATGTCTTGCGAGAGCGGGGGAACTTGCACGAAGAAGCAGATTTCTCGGCTTCGCCTCGAAATGACAAAAAGATCGGGAGGTTTTCAGGATCTTTGGTGACGCTCACGCGGAAGCAGCGGGGGGAGATGGCGGAGGCGGCGTTTCTGGCGAAGGCGGCGGGATTTGGGTTTCGGGTGTCGAAGCCGTGGGGCGAGAGTTCGCGATATGACTTGATTGTGGATAACGGGCGAAAGCTGCTGCGGGTGCAGGTGAAGTCCGCGCATCGCGCCGACGAGTATGGGGGATACACGTTTCACGCGCACGGAAATACGGCGTGCGTGTATCGAGCAAGCGAGATCGATTTGCTGGTCGCGTATGTGGTGCCGGCGGAGGCGTGGTATCTGTTTCCGGTGGAGGAGTTTCGAAAGTACAGATCGATGAAGTTGTTTCCGGTGAGCACGAGGAGGAGGTCGAAGTTTGAGAAGTTTCGGGAAGCGTGGTGGATGGTGAGGTGAAGTCAGGTGGCGAATGGGAAAGTCAAAATCCCCACCCTCTTTCGCGGAGAGCGCGAAAGAAGGGTAGGGCACCCGGCGTGTCGTGTGAGGTAAGTCACGGAGCAAAAGCCGATCCAGCGTAGCCCGCGACCACCAGCGCCAGGCTCACCAGTGTCATTAGAAAAACGACTAACACGAATCCTCCGGCAACTCTCACGGTGACTGTTTCCAGCTTCGCATTGTTCGGATAGGTGTGTTCCTTCCTCATGTCGTCAGTTGCGTTCTCCACGGATGCGAAGGCTGCTGCCGGTAATTCGCTTAGCGTAAAGGATCTCGACTTCATCGACTTCTCCGTTGCACACGGCCCTGGCCCCAACAACATGCTGGAGGAAAAAAGCCCTGCCCCGAAGATCAAGCAGGGCCTTTGCCACTAATCGAAATCGCATTCAGGAATAAAAGCGACTACATGCCACTCTGTGCAAAAATGACCGACTCGTTGTTATGGTGAAAGTCGATCTCCTGGAGAGTTTTGGTGTTAGCGCTGGTAGTATCAGTCACGATTTCGTCATGCGATACGTTGGTACCTGTCTTCAAGGTACCCGGGACTGTGGCAACTGTTTTTCCGTTGCGCATGAAGTTCACCTGCACCTGCGGGCCAGTTCCCTGCCACTCCACCTTGTAAGTGCCCGGTTGAAGTTGCGTTTCACCCACTTGCACGTTCTCCGAAATCTCGAGCGTACGCTGATTCTTGTCCCGCGCCAACGCGCCCAAAGGCGTCAGCAATGCAAGCGCGCATAAGACTGCGATGTATTTTATTTGCTTCATTCTGCAAGTTCTCCTTTTTTAAACGTTAAGAGCAACTGTCATCCATAAGATGAGACTGTTTAATTCGAACACCGGGTGTCTTCTTCAATAGATGCTGAGCAAGTTGCGCAAGGTGCATCGATGTTTCATGAGGTGATGTAATTGTGCGTAAAAGTTCGTCAATCTTTTTTCGTGCGACTTTCGGATTGCCCGGCAGCGCGGATACATGCAAGAGTGGGATATCAGCCCGCGGCTGAAACTTAGGAGGAAATTAAAGAAATGAATTGGTTCATCTGGGCCTTGCTCTCGGCGTTCTTTGCGGGACTTACCGCAGTGCTTGCGAAAGTCGGAGTCGAGCACGTCAACTCCAACTTGGCCACCGCCATCCGGACCGTGGTCATTCTGATCTTCGCGTGGTCGGTCGCCTTCTTTACCAACAGCCAATCTCTGGCGACCATCGGAAGGCGAACCTGGATCTTTCTGATCCTCTCCGGAATCGCAACGGGCCTGTCCTGGCTGTGCTACTTCCGCGCCTTGCAACTCGGGGAAGCTTCGCGCGTCGCTCCCGTGGACAAGCTGAGCGTTGTGATCGCTATCGCACTGGCCGCGATCTTTCTGCACGAGCGCCTCACTTGGCACCATTGGGTCGGAGGCTTTCTCATCTTCACTGGCGCAACCGTGCTGGCTTATGCTTAACACTCGCCGCCGCAACATCGGCGCACCAGTTTTACCGAGTCCCAACCAGTTCTGGAACCTCTGATAGCTCGTCGAATTCTTGCTCCGTCAAACGAACCAACGCTGCCGCAACATTTTGCTCCAGATGTTCAATCGAGGATGTTCCCGGGATAGGCAGCACGACCGGCGATCGCTTTAACAGCCATGCCAGTGCGATCTGCGTCGGGTTCGCACCGTGAGCTTTAGCGATGCGGTTGAGCACTTCGCCCGCGACTTTGCCCGCTCCCAGCGGGAACCAGGGAATGAAAGCAATGGCGTGCCGCTGACAGTATTCGACCACGTAGTCCCATTCACGGTCGGCAAAGCTGTAGCGGTTCTGCACGGAAACGATCGGGACAATTTTGCGCGCCCGCTCGATGTGCTCCTGCGTAACATTGGACAACGCGACCAAGCGGATCTTTCCCTCGTTTCGCAACTCGGCAAGAGTTTCCACCGAAAGATCGAAAGAGACAACTGGGTCCGGATGGTGCAACTGGTAGACGTCGATTCGGTCCAGTCGCAGGCGCTTGAGACTGCCCTCCACTGCCTTGCGAAGATGAGCCGGCGTTGCGTCGTGGGTCCATTGATTGGGGCCAGGACGATTCCATCCTCCCTTGGTCGCAATCACCAGACCCTGCGGATATGGATATAGCGCCTCCGCAATCAGTTCCTCATTTACGAAGGGACCATAGGAATCCGCAGTGTCGATAAAATTGACGTCGAGTTCGACAGCTCGACGCAAGACCGCAAGCGCCGTTTTGCGGTCCTTCGGTGGACCCCAGATGCCATCGCCAGTGAGCCGCATTGCTCCGTAGCCAAGGCGATTAACCGAGAGTTCCCCACCGAGCGAAACTTGACCCGCTAGACTTGCAGAAGTTTCTTTGTTCACGATTATCCTCCCTCGTGCGTCTTTCATTTGGATGCGGAGCCTCGTCCAGTCGATCCATGATTTCCAACCGCCATTAATTTCGAGCGGTTGATGACCACCAGAGAATACCGCCCTTCTCTTCGAAAACCCGCGCCACAAGCGGGATTCGGATCAAATGATTGTGGAATTTATCCGCCTTTGAGTTCATAATGACACTCGGTAACGCCCGGAGGCTTTATGCGTCTCGGTAGCTTGTTCTGCTTGCTCCTGACCGTGGTTGGTGTGAGCGCCGCTCAAGATTCGAACTTCCCCACAGGTCCGCAATATCTGATAACCGGATCATCGGAGTTTGCCCGCTCCATTTCTACCCCTACTCTTTCACTCAACTCTCCGCTGCCTCCGATTCCCGATCTTCCTGAAATCGGGCCGGTGATCGGCGAACAGCCCTACATTACCAATCCTGCGCTCGCGCAACAGCCCGATCTTTTTCCGATTTACTATGGCTATCCGATGGCCAGCGTGGTCGAGCTTGGCGATACCGAACCGCCACGTGAACTGCCCATCAGCATCGTCGATCCTGGGGTCGCGGGAATGACCACGCCCCAGTCTTTGAACGAATCGGGATACGGCGTGCCGCTTGGTGATACTGCATCCTACTGGAAGACGCACAAGGCCCACGCTCCGCGCGTCTACACCAATGCTGACGTCGAGCGGCTGCCCGGAAGCTAGCGTCTCCGGTCATTCGGCTCCCCATCGCACGACTCAAACCAAAACTGCCGACCTCGCGTGATAGCCTGAGACTATTCTCACTACCGCCCGGAGATTCATGCCCACTCCCGATCCTTCGCATCTCGATCTGCAGGCCACCGCGAAAGAAATCATGCAGCAATACGGCTTCCATCCGGATTTTCCCCCGGAGGTCGGGAAGCAACTCGCCGACCTGAAAACCCATTCGCCGGAAATCAACTCCGGCGGCGAGGTGCACGACCTGCGCCAAATGTTGTGGTCATCGATCGATAACGATACTTCGCGCGACCTTGATCAGATCGAAGTTGCCGAACGCGCTCCGAATGGCAGTGTGAAAATCATGATTGGCATCGCGGATGTGGACGCCTTCGTCCCCGAGCACACTGCGATTGACCAGTACGCCGCGTTCGAAACGACCACGGTTTACGCCGGCGTGCGCAACTTTCCCATGCTGCCGGAAGAACTTTCCACCGGCCAAAGCTCTCTGCTGGAGAATCAGGATCGCCTCGCAGTGATAATTGAATTTGTGGTTGACTCCAGCGGCGCGGTGAGTTCTCCTGCGGTCTATCGCGCAGTGGTTCGCAATCGGGCTCAATTGCAGTACAACTCCACAGGCGCCTGGCTGGAAGGCAGCTCTGCACCGCCCCCGAAGGTCGCGGCCTCCAGCGAACTGCAGGCGCAACTCAAACTGCAGGGCGAGGTGGCGCAAAAGCTAAAAGCGCAGCGCTTTCAACACGGCGCGCTCAGCCTGCAGACCGATGAACTTCAACCACTGCTGCTCAACGATCAGGTCATCGATGTCGTGAAGCAACAGAAGAACCGTGCCACAGAATTAATTGAAGATTTTATGGTTGCGGCCAACGGCGTGGTGGCGCGCCAGTTGGAGAAGGTTTCGTCGCTCCGACGCATCGTGCGCACGCCCAAACGCTGGGATCGCATTGTGCAACTGGCCGCGGCCAGGAACGAAAAACTTCCGGCGCAGCCGGATTCCAAGGCGCTCAACGATTTCCTGTTACGCCGTAACGCCGCCGATCCCGATCACTTCGCCGATCTTTCTCTCGCGGTCATCAAGCTCATCGGCCCCGGCGAATATGTTCTGGAGCGCCCGGGTGAGGTTGCCCCCGGGCACTTCGGCCTCGCGGTTCAGGATTACACTCACTCCACCGCCCCCAACCGTCGGTTCGTCGACGTTGTTAGCCAGCGACTGCTCAAGGCCTTGCTCGCCGGTCAAAAGAGCCCCTACTCCGACGACGAGCTGACGAGTATCGCGGCCAATTGCACGCAGAAAGAAGACGCCGCCAGGAAAGTGGAGCGCGCCATGTCCAAGCGACTGGCTGCCGTCGCCATGCAAAACAAAGTCGGCCAGCTCTTCGACGCCATCGTCACGGGCGCGACCGACCACGGAACGTTCGTCCGTATTTCCCAGCCGCAGGTCGAGGGACTTCTGGCTCAAGGCGCGCAGGGACTCGACGTCGGCGATAAGCTTCGCGTCAAACTCATTCGCACCGACACGCAAAAGGGTTTTATCGATTTCGCGCGCGCCTGAACTGATCCGACCGCCCGCGTTATTCCGTGACCACTGCCTTCACCAGATTCCGCGGATGATCCACGTCGTACCCCTTGTTTATCGCAACGTGGTAGGCGAACAACTGCAGAGGAATTACTTCGAGAATAGGCAACAGCAACTCAGGAGCCGCCGGCACATAAAACACGTGGGCGGCAATCGATGCGACTTCATCGTCCCCCTCGGTTGCGACCGCCACCAGCGGGCCCCGCCGCGATTTCACTTCCTTCATGACCTCCAGGGTTCGGCGGTAGCGAAGCAGCGAATCCGGGTCGTGATGGTCGCAAGTCGCGAGCACCACCACAGGAAGTTTTTCATCCACCAGTGCGTTGGGCCCGTGCTTGAGTTCGCCCGCGGGGTAGCCCTCGGCATGCGCATACGAGATTTCCTTCAGCTTGAGCGCTCCCTCGCGGGCAATCGCATAATGCACCCCGCGCCCAAGATATAAAAACTTCTCCGCTTTAAAATGCACCGCGCCAAACTTCTCGGCGAGAGCGTCCCAGGTTTCCAGCTGATTCTCGATCGCATCCGGCAGCCGCATCAACCGCTGCAAATAGGTCCGAGTCACTTCCGAGGTCATTCGTCCCCGCTTGCGCGCAAGAAAGAGGGCCATCAGGTAGAGAATCGTAAGCTGCGTCGTAAAACTTTTCGTTGCAGGTATCGACAACTCCGGCCCCGCGCCCGAAATCAACGCTGCGCTGGCCTCGCGCACAATCGTCGTGTCCGGGACATTCGAGATGGCAATCGTCTTCACGCCACGAGTCAGGGCCTCGCGCTGGGCTGCCAGCGTGTCCGCGGTCTCGCCCGATTGCGTAATCACCATAACGATCGGGTCGACGGCGGCGTGGGTTGAGCGGTAGCTGTACTCGCTTGCATACTCAACGTCGACGGCCACTCCCGAAAGATCTTCGATCATGATTTCGCCCGCCAGCCCTGCGTGCCGGCTCGATCCGCTGGCGGCGATGATCAGCTTCTCAAAGGTCAGCAGCGGGCTCTCGATGGCCTGCAGTTCGCCGGGAAAAATAATGTCGTCCTGCAAATGCTTCTCGATGGTCTTAGCGATGGCCGCGGGCTGTTCGTAGATTTCCCGGCGCATGGCGTGGGAATGCGCCGGCTTTCCCGCGTTCTTATCCTGTTTCTGTTTCTGTTTGGCTGGAGTCATGGGAATGCTGAGAGTAAATCATCGTCCGGCAAACGGGCAAACTCCTTACACCTCGACCGAAGCTCCTTCAAATACTGCTTCAATCTCCTCGAGAGTCTTCCCTTTCGTCTCGGGCAAGAACCACGTCGCCGTAATGAAATAAATTACCGTACAACCGGCGAATCCGAAAAACATGGTTGAGTAGCCATATTTTCCTACGGTAGGCAGGAAGATTGCCGCGATCACTGTAGCCATCCCCTGGTTGAGCAGCAATGCGATACTCATCCCATTGGAGCGAATTCGGGTCGGCATCAGTTCCGACAGCGCCAGCCATACGCACACTCCGGGGCCGACTGCGTAGAAGGCCATAAATACAAACAGGGTGATTGCTACAATCCAGCCATTGCGTGCTGGCGGCACCGGCGTGATTAGCGCATTGTCGATCCTAAGCGGTGCCTGCCGTGCTTCGTCGAGATTACCGAAGGGATTCGAAAAAAAGGCCACGACTTTATTGATCGGCACGCAATTCTCGCGGGAAAGTTCAATCGGCTTCGCCGCGGCATCATCGGACCGGACCACCCGGCTCGCTGCTCGAAAGTCTCCGTAGGAATAAATCACGACCAGAGAGGTCGGGCGCTCGGTTCCCGGACCGAGCGATGCCGGCGTCGCGTTTAAAAGTTTCGAAGCGGCATCGGCGTTATAGTTCAGCGTGAGTCGCTGATCTGGAGTGACCATGGACTGAACAACATTCTTGGTATCCACGCGGTGGATTTCAGTCCTGAAACAAATTATTCCAGTGCAAATCATCGACACGATGATTCCGGCCGTCCCCACACCTAAAAGAAATTTCCGGCCCTTGCGGTCAACCAGCATGACTCCAGCGAAAGTCACCGCAAAATTGATAATGGTAAACACTACGTAGCCCCAATGGGCCGCGACGTCAGAGAGTCCGCTTTGCAAAAGAATATTGGTGTTGTAAGCGATGATCGAATTCACGCCCGTAGTCTGGTTGCAGACGAGAATAATGCAGGCGAGCACAAAAGGAATTACATATTTGCGGCGCAGTAGCGACTCTTTGGTCTTCGCGGCGCCAGAACTCGTTCCTTGTTCCGCAGTCATAGTTTCCTGCATCTCCCGAAGTTCAAGATCGGCTTGAACCGTGTTGCGGGAGCGCAAAAGGGCGCCGTAAGCGGCATCTCTCTTGCCGCGACGCAGGAGCCAGCGCGGCGATTCCGCCACCATAAAACTGCCGATGACGAATAAAACTCCCGGCGGCAGCGAAACCCAGAAAATCCCGCGCCACGCCGTATCTTTAAATGCAAGCAACTTAGCCGCGTCCCCCAGTTTCGCCACCTGCTCCACGCGAAAGCTGAAGTACACTCCGACCAGTGCTGCGGTCACGATGCCCAGCGTCAACAGCCATTGAAAGATGGCGGTCCCTTGACCGCGATTGGACGCGGTCAAACACTCCGCCAAATAAAGCGGAACCACCACACCGATGAGTCCGGCGCTGACTCCCTGCAATATGCGGCCGAACACCAGCGGTCCATAACCGTGCGACAACGCGATCATGGGAATGCTGATGACGAACATGATGCCGCTCACGGCCATCAGCGATCTGCGGCCCAACCAGTCCGCCAGCAACCCGGCGAAGAGCGTGGAGATGACGCTCCCCAGTAGCACCGCGGCAACTACCATGGAGAGCTGGCCCGAGTTGAAGCCTGAGGTCGCCTCCAGATAAGGCAGCGCGCCGGCGATGATGCCCACGTCAACCCCATACAGCAATCCGCCCAGACCAGCCACGATCAGCAGAAAACGGTTGTAGAAAATCTTTTTGTCGTCGAGTGGAAAAGTGCCGGTTGAGATTTCACCCGTCATAAAGTTGTTGGTCCGAGTATCTGCAAAAGCCCCTGCATTGTAACGCGGCCATCCGTAGAGGCGTAGCTTGCTACGTCTCGCTCACAACTGTGCCCAGTGCCTCTGCTCGCAGAGACGTAGCCCGCTACTTCTCTACAGAAAGCGGCCTCTACTTCTTCCCAGCCCCCTTCTCGATCGGCAGCGTAAACGAAAAGACCGACCCGCTCCCCACTTGGCTGACCACCCCGATGCTGCCTCCGTGAGCTTCCACAATCACTTTCGCAATGGCTAAGCCCATGCCCGTGCCGGGAGCGGTGTAGCGCTGGTTTTGCCCGCGATAGAATTTCTCAAAAATCAGCGACTGCTCGAACGAATCGATGCCAGGTCCGCGGTCCGCGACACTAGTCAACAGCCGGTCGCCCTGAACCTCGCTCGTCACTTTGATGGGAGCTCCCGGCGCGGAATATTTGCCGGCGTTCTCCAGAAGGTGCATCAGCACTTCGCTGATGCGGTGAACATCCATGCGCACGCGCGGCAGGTCCGCGGCCGCCACTACTCCAACCGGATGATTTTCCAAGGATGGCTTAGCATCTTGCAGGGCCGGCTCAAGCGCTTCCCCAATGGAATGGAACTGCAGGTCGAGCTTGAACATTCCGGAATCGAGTTGCGCCATCTCGGAAGCTTCGCCAACCAGCCGGTTGAGCCGGTCGGTCTCCTCGTCAATCACGGTCAACAACTCGCGCGCGCCCTGTGCGTCAAGCGTGGTGTTCGACAGTAATGTGGTTATGCTCGCCTTGATCGATGTCAGTGGCGTGCGAAACTCGTGGGTGACGGAATCCAGCAAGGCCGATCGCAGGCGCTCGTGCTCCTGTTCGGCGCGATTCTTGCTCAGCGCTTCGAGCGCCCGGGCCCGCTCGATGGCCAGCCCGGCCAGACTTCCCAGTGCGTCCAAAGTCTCTCTCGAGAGGGTAGCTCCGGGCACGCTCAACGCCCCCACGGTGCGCATTCCCAGCCGCAGAGGGACGTAGGAGACGCCGCTCTGCGTGATGGGTTCGCCGCGCAACAACGTGGACCGTAACACCGTTTCGTCGTACTGGGCATCGAGCGACGAGCGGTACACCGTGGGATGATCCGCAGACATCACCGCGACGCTGCCCAAAGAAAATGTCTCCTGCACATAAGCCGGAAGCGCGTTCAGCAGTTCCAGAACGTTCTCCGAGGCCAGCAGGCGCTGGCTCAGGCTGAAGAGGCGTTCCACTTCGCGGCGCCCCTGTTTCGCCCCTTCCGCCTCGCTGCGCGCGCGTTCCGCCAGGTTGCTGGCTACAAGCGCCGTCACCAAAAATGCGAGCAGCGCCACCCAATTTTGCGGGTCGGCGATGGTGAAGGTTCCGATCGGAGGCAGGAAGAAAAAGTTGAACGCCGCGGTGGCGCCGATTGCCATAACCACCGCGTAGCGCAACCCCCAGTAAGCCGAGGTGAGCAGCACCGTCACCAGGAACATCAACGCGACCGTCGTGTGGTTGACGTGCAGCCTAAAGTCGACTGTGGTGATGGCGGCGATTGCCGCTACTACAAGTGTGTAGCGCGTCGCCTGCGTGCGAAGCCCGGTTTTCACTCCCGCATTGTACGATGGACGTGACAATTCCGACGCGGGGAAAGAGAATAGCTACGATGGCCAAGACGCCCGAAGAGTGGTTGAACGAGGTTTCGCCGGAAAAGCCGCGCGGAATCTTTAAACTCTTCCTCGGCTACGCGCCGGGTGTGGGCAAAACTTACAACATGCTGAGCGAGGCCATTCGCCGCGCCAGCCGTGGCGAAGATGTTTTGATCGGCGTCGTCGAAAGTCATGGCCGCAAACTGACCGCGGAACTCGCCGCCAAACTCGACCGCATCCCGCCACGCAAGCTCGAATATAAGGGCACCACATTTGAAGAGATGGACGTCGACGCGATCCTCGCCCGCAAGCCGTCGGTGGTGGTCGTTGACGAACTGGCTCATACCAACATTGAGGGCAGCAAGCACGCCAAGCGCTATGAAGATGTCATGGAATTGTTGGAAGCCAGGATCGACGTGCTCTCCACCATGAACGTGCAACACGTGGAGAGCGTTGGTCCCACAGTGCAGCAAATCACCGGAGTGCAGGTGCGAGAGACCGTTCCCGACTGGGTGATGCAGCGCGTGGACGAAATCGTGTTGGCCGACCTGACTCCGCAGGCCCTGCAAAAACGCATGCAGCGTGGCGACATCTATCCGCTCGACCGCGCGCAGCGCGCTCTCTCCCATTTCTTCCGCCCCGGCAACCTGATCGCATTGCGCGAACTGGCGCTACGGCAGGTCACGGGAGTGGTGGACCGCAGCCTCGACGCTTTTCTGGAAAAAGATGGAACCCAGCCGGCCCACACCGTTCGCGAACGTATTGGCGTTTGCGTCAGTTCCAATCCGGCGGCGCAGTACCTGATCGCCCGCGGTTCGCGGATGGCCCAGGCCATGGGCGGCGAATTCTATGTGTTCTACATCGACGTCGGCCGCGATACGCGCCCCGAAGATCAGAAAACGCTGGCTGACAATATTCGCTTCGCGGAAAACCTTGGCGCCAAGGTGGTGCGGAGCTCCGGCCGCAGTATCGCCGAGGCGCTGTCTCATCTCGTGCGCGAGCATCACATCACGCAGGTAATTTTCGGTCGATCGGCGCGCACCGGCTGGCAGCGTTATTTATATTTGTCGGCCATTCAGCGCTTCCTTCGCGACTCGCCGTCGGTCGATGTTCACATCGTGACCCAGGAGGCCCGTTGATGGCGGATCCGCCTCACATCCTCGTAGTCGATGACGAATCCCAGATTACCCGAGTGCTGCGCACCAGCCTTTCGGCGCAAGGCTATGACATTCGTGTCGCTAATAGCGGCGAAATGGCGCTCGAGATCATGAAGGACTGGTCTCCGAATTTGATTATCACCGATCTGTCGATGCCCGCGATCGATGGCATTGAGCTTTGCCGCAGGGTTCGCGCTTTCTCTCAGGTTCCTATCGTCGTGCTCTCGGTCCGAGACAGAGAGCAGCAAAAAGTCGAGGCCCTCGATGCCGGTGCCGATGATTACGTCACCAAGCCATTCGGCATGAATGAACTGCTGGCACGGGTGCGCGCTAACTTGCGGCGCGCTCCCGCGGAGAGCGACTCCGACGACGGTCTGATCGAGATTGGCGATTTCCGCATTGATACGGCCGCTCACAGAGTCACCGTGCGCCACACGGAAGTGCGGCTGACTCCGAAAGAGTTCGATCTGTTAGTCTTCTTAGCCCGCCGTCCCGGCAAGGTCGTTAACCATCGCACCTTGCTGGGCGCGATCTGGGGCGGCCAAAGCACAGAACAAGTGGAATATCTCCGAGTGTTCGTGGGGCAGTTGCGCAAGAAACTCGAGCCCGACGCTTCGTCGCCTCGCTACATCGTGACCGAACCTTGGGTTGGATACCGCTTCGAACCCGGGGAGTAGCCGCTCTCCTAAGCAAATCTCTAGCCAACCTGTTTACGAACATTCTACGAACCATTTATTCAATCCTTACGCCTGCTGTCATCAAATCTCTTGAAGTCGGGAAGGAACGAAAAGCACTCGGCTCAAGGTTCTCCATCGGCGAACCACAGAAAGGCTGGCAAGTCATGTCGACAATTCAAGATGTTTCTGCAGAACAACTGGCGAAGGTCTTTCACCACTATCGAGCAGCCTTGGCACATGATGGCGACACGAGTGAAAACGTTTCAGCTTGGGATCGTGCTCCCCAGGAAGAGCGCAAGCTAATGGTGTCAGCCGCGCGCTTGGCGCTCATCGAACTAGCAACGGCCCCCGCAGAGTCAACACCCAGACGCAAGTGGTACGCGGAGCCCGGCAAAGCGGAGTGGGGCTCCTAAGCGCTGAGGCGGAAGCTGTTTCACGGTTAAATTCCCTTACGAATTCTTTATGAAACCTTGATCCCCATCTTACGCGTGGAGATGTCCAATGGGCTGGCGAAGGTTTTCCGCAATAAGCGTGCCGGCGGCGTTATGAGAACTGCACTGGCAATGCTGTGTTTCGGCGGCGTGTCGTTTTTGGTTTATGTTTTGGTCTCGCTGTTAAAAGAGGCGAACGTCCGGCCCTCCAAAACAGTGATCCACTTTGCTAGATACGTGCCGCCCCGCACACAAGCGGAAATCATGGAAATGAATCTTGAAGTTCAAGAACGAAACATTCCAGCACGAAACGGCCAGCGCATTGCGCTTTGACATGGCGGCATCTCGACATCAATAGAGGAACCTTATTCATGCAGGACATTCTTTGGCCCGCCGTCACCATAGTCTTCTTTGCCGTGTCCATCGCGTACGTACGTTTTTGCGATCGCATGAAGTAGGAGAATCTCATGGATACACAGTCCCTCATCATGCTAATCATCAGCGCCGCGGTAATCGCGTATCTGTTCTACGCTCTTCTGCGCCCGGAGAAGTTTTAGGAGTTCGGAGTTTAGAGACCTGAAATGACGATCAATGGCTGGCTGCAGATTTTCATATTCCTGGGATTGATCTTCGCCGTCACCAAGCCGCTCGGCGTTTTTATGACGCGTGTCTTCGCGGGAGAGCGTACCTTCCTCGATCCCGCGTTGCGGCCACTGGAGCGCCTGCTCTATCGCGTCACCGGCGTGGATGAATCGCACGAGATGCGCTGGACCGAATATGCAACCGCCATGCTGATGTTCAGCGCCGTCTCTATGCTGGTCTTGTATCTCATCCAGCGCATCCAGGGCATACTGCCTTTTAATCCGCAGCATTTCGGCGCAGTCACGCCCGCGCACCTAGCGTTCAATACTGCCGCATCTTTCACGACGAACACCAACTGGCAAGCCTACTCCGGCGAGACCACCATGAGTTATTTCACGCAAATGGCCGGACTGGCGTTTCACAATTTTGCCTCGGCCGCGACTGGCATTGTGCTGGCCATCGCTTTCATTCGCGGAATTGCCCGCCGTCAGATGAATACCCTGGGAAATTTCTGGGTCGACTTTGTGCGTTGCTGCCTTTGGGTGCTGCTTCCATTTTGCGTGGTGGGATCTCTGCTGCTGGTATCGCAGGGGGTCGTACAGAATTTAAAGCCTTACGACACCGTGAAGTTGGTTGAGCCGCAACAGGTGCAACGCGTCGGCGCCGACGGTAAACCGGTCGTGAATGCCGGCGGCAAACCGGTCATGGACGCGGTCACTACCCAGACGATTGCGCAAGGCCCAGTCGCGTCGCAGGAAATCATTAAAGAATGGGGAACGAATGGCGGCGGATTCTTCAATGCGAACAGCTCGCATCCGTTTGAAAATCCCACGCCGCTGACCAATCTCATCGAGATGTTCTGCATCTTCGCCATCGGTTCCGGCCTCACTTACACCCTTGGCCGCATGACCGGATCGTCCGCCCACGGTTGGGCCGTCTGGTCGGCAATGGCAGTGCTGTTTCTTGCAGGCGTAACCGTCGCCTACTGGGCTGAGGCACAAGGCAACCCGCTGTATCCCGCCACAATCGCGCAGCATGCCTCGAGTTCCGCCACAGGCGGCAACATGGAGGGCAAGGAGACACGTTTCGGAATCGCCGACTCCGCGCTGTTCGCCACTGTTACTACCGACGCCAGTTGCGGCGCCATCAATGGCTGGCACGATTCCTTCACTCCCCTCGGCGGAATGGTGCCGCTGGTTAACATCATGCTGAGCGAAGTGATCTTCGGCGGCGTCGGCTCGGGCATGTACGGCATTCTCGTCTACATCGTTCTCGCCGTGTTCATCGCCGGACTCATGGTGGGCCGCACGCCGGAATACCTGGGCAAGAAGATCGAAGCCTACGACGTCAAGATGGCGATGCTGGTCTCGCTGGTGTTCCCGCTGATTATTCTTGCGCTGACCGGCATTTCAGTGGTCAAGGGATTCGGTACGGCGGGCATTTCCAATCCCGGCCCGCACGGGCTGAGCCAGATTCTCTACGCGTTCACATCCTCCGCGGGCAACAACGGTTCCGCGTTTGCTGGACTTACAGTCAATACGCTTTGGTATGACACGGCTACTGGCATCACCACGCTAGTTGGGCGCTTCCTCATGATCATCCCCATGCTCGCGATTGCCGGCAACCTGGCGCAGAAAAAATATGTGCCGCCTTCATTGGGGACCTTTCCGGTTACGACGCCTCTGTTCACGCTGCTGCTCATTAGCGTCATTCTGATCCTGGGTGCGCTCACGTTCTTCCCGGCTCTCAGTCTGGGGCCGATTCTCGAGCACCTTCTCATGCAGGTAGGAAAGACTTTCTAACAACCTATGGCCAGTCATCACAAGTCGGTTTGGGATGTGAATCTCGTGCGCAGCGCCGCCTGGAGTTCGCTGCTGAAGCTGAGCCCGCGCAACATGATGGGCAATCCTGTCATGTTTGTGGTCGAAATCGGCAGCGTGATCACGACCGTCCTCTTAGTTCTCCATCCGCAGCAGGATTTTCGTTTTAATCTGCAGATCACGCTGTGGCTGTGGTTCACGGTTTTATTCGCGAACTTCGCCGAAGCTATGGCTGAGGGCCGTGGAAAAGCACAGGCGGAAACGCTGCGGCGGGCGCGCTCGGAAACTATCGCGAAGCGCATCATTAACGGCGGCAAGATTGAAGAAATTCCCAGCGCCAAGCTGCGCGCGGGCGACCTGGTTTCCGTATCTGCGGGAGAGCTTATCCCCGGCGACGGTGAAATTGTCGAGGGCGTCGCCTCGGTTGACGAATCCGCTATCACCGGCGAGTCCGCACCTGTCATTCGCGAAGCGGGTGGTGATCGCTCGGCGGTTACCGGCGGAACGCGCGTTCTCAGCGATTACATCAAGGTCAAGATCACGTCCAACCCGGGCGAAACTTTTCTCGATCGCATGATCGCGCTGGTAGAAGGAGCGGCACGCCAGAAAACTCCGAACGAAATTGCGCTGAACATTTTGCTTGCGGGATTGACGATTATTTTTCTGCTGGCGGTGGTTACGCTGCAGCCGTTTGCGATTTATTCCGGATCGCCGCAGACCGTGTTCGTGCTGGTCTCGCTCCTGGTTTGCCTCATTCCCACGACCATTGGCGGGCTGCTGTCGGCGATTGGCATCGCCGGCATGGATCGACTAGTCCAACACAACGTGCTCGCGATGTCGGGCCGTGCGGTAGAGGCCGCTGGAGATGTCAACACGCTTCTCCTCGACAAAACGGGCACGATCACTTTCGGCAACCGCCAGGCCACAGAGTTTTTGCCGGCCCCGGGCGTGACCGAAGCCGAAATGGCCGATGCCGCCCAGCTTTCTTCGCTCGCCGACGAAACTCCCGAGGGCCGCTCCATCGTCGTGCTCGCCAAGGAAAAATACCACCTGCGTGGCCGCGACTTCGCCGCACACGAGGCCGAATTCATTCCTTTCACTGCTCAAACTCGGATGTCTGGCGTCAATCTCGATGGCCGCCAGATCCGCAAAGGAGCTTCCGAATCGATCGCTCACTATCTCGAACAGAACAATTCCGCCATGCCGCCTGAAGTGCGCGCCTCCGTCGAACGGATCGCCTCTTCCGGCGGAACGCCGCTGGTGGTCTCGGAGAATCGCCGCGCCATGGGCGTGATTCACCTCAAAGATGTTGTCAAGGGAGGAATCCGCGACCGCTTCGCGCAGTTGCGCGCCATGGGCATTCGCACCGTAATGATCACCGGCGACAACCCACTCACTGCCGCTGCCATTGCGCGTGAAGCTGGCGTCGACGATTTTCTTGCGCAAGCCACGCCTGAAGACAAGTTGAAACTGATTCGCACCGAGCAAGCCGGCGGAAAACTCGTCGCCATGACCGGCGACGGCACCAACGATGCTCCCGCTCTGGCGCAGGCCGATGTCGGCGTCGCCATGAATACCGGCACGCAAGCCGCCAAGGAAGCCGGCAACATGGTCGATCTCGATTCCAATCCCACCAAACTGATTGAGGTCGTCGAAATCGGCAAGCAGTTGCTGATGACGCGCGGCGCGCTTACCACCTTCTCCATCGCCAACGACGTGGCCAAGTATTTCGCCATCATCCCCGCAATGTTTGCCGTGACTTTCCCGGTGCTCAATGCGCTGAACATCATGCATCTCAAGACGCCGCAGTCGGCGGTGCTCTCGGCGGTCATCTTTAACGCGCTGATCATCATCGCTCTCATTCCGCTGGCGCTGCGCGGCGTGAAATATCGCGCCATGAATGCCGAGGCGCTGCTGCGCCGCAATCTTTTTATTTATGGCGTGGGAGGACTAATCGCGCCCTTTGTTGGGATCAAGCTGATCGATATGCTGATCACCGCCGCACACTTGGCCTGAGGATTTCCATGAAGAAGAATCTGATAACCGCGTTCCTGATGACCATCGCAACCACGATTCTGCTGGGAGTAATTTATCCGTTAGTGATCACCGGTGTGGCGCAGGTTCTGTTCAAAGACAAGGCCAATGGGCAGATTCGTTATCGCAACGGAGAAGCGATTGGCTCGCGCATCATCGGGCAGGCATTTACTTCGCCAAAATATTTCCACTCGCGCCCCTCTGCCGCGGGCAATGGATATGACGCAGCCAACTCCGGCGGTACAAATCTTGGGCCCACTAACCAAAAGTTAATTGACCGGATTCGCTCCGACGCCAGCAGCCTGCATCAGGAGAATCCGTCGCAACTTGTTCCCGTGGATTTGATCACGACCTCCGCGTCGGGCCTTGACCCGGAGATTTCTCCGGCCGCAGCGGAGTTTCAGGTCCCGCGCATCGCGCGAGAGCGAGGTTTGCCCGAGTCCGCGATTCGCGGCCTGGTTCAGAAACACACAAACCAGCGCGATCTCGGCCTGTTCGGCGAACCTAGAGTCAACGTTCTAGAACTGAATCTGGCGCTCGATGATCTCGGGGCAAATCCGCATTAAGAAGAGTACGGCGGAAATTGCTTACGGATTCAGATTCACCACCGCAACTTTATTTACTCCGCTGCAAGCCAGATACAACCGCCGGTCGGGAGTTGCGACCATATTGCGAACCACTCCGCCGCCAGATGGGATGGGCTCGGCACTGAAACTCTCCGACTTCGGATCGAAGTGGACCAGCGTATTCGGACTCACGCCCGACTCGCTATACCAGACCTGTGCATCAGCAGTAATCGCGATGCCATAGGGCTTCGATTCCGCGCCTCCGGGCGACGGCCACTCCTTCACCAGTTTTCCGGAAGCAGGATCGAAATGCCCGAGATATCCGCGCGCGTAATCGGAGTAATAAACCGTGCCGTCGGGCGCGAGCGCAATCCGCCGCGGGCGAGCTCCGGCTGACGGCAAAGTGTATTCGCGAACTTTCATAGTTTGCGGATCGATGCTGGCAAGTTTGTTGGAGCCGAATTCACAAAACAGCGGCGTGTTGTTCGGCAGGATCACAATCCCATAAGGCACGGCGTGGGCCGTGGGCACGCTGGCCAGCGCCATCTTGCCGGTTTTTGGATCGAGACGGCCAATGTGGTTCGTCTGTTCGTTGGTGAACCACAAAGTGCCGTCGTGGTCGAACACGGGCGTATGCGGATCGATCTCCGCGCCATTCTCCGGCCGATATTCGGCAATCTCGCCCGTCTTTGGATTGAGCTTGCCAACATAGCCCGCCGAAATCGCAGTGAACCAGATGTTGCCATCCTTGTCGGCAGTCAGCCCGTGCGCGCCGGAGTTCGGCGTCTTTAGCGCGTACTCCTTAAACTCGCCGGTCTTCGGATCGAGGCGGCCGAGTTTGTTCGCGCCTTGCCCGGTGTACCACAGAGAACCGTCGGGCGCGACCGCAGGATCGTGCGGCCGCGACTTCGGGGTCGGCACTTCATATTCGTGAATCTGGACGTTGAGCGTTCCACCGCCGAGAAGCCCAGAAGTGTCGCGGCCAGCAGGAACAAGAACAGTCGGTTGAGAAGCATGAGCGCTCTCCTTACAGCCGATTTTAAGCGGGCTTGGCCAAGTCTCCAAGGCCGCTTTTGGCGCGCCATTCGGGCTTGCGATCGCGGCTCGCCTCCGACAGCGCTCGCCGCACTCCCGCTGCGTCAAAGTCCTGCGCGTAGACCGGAGTGCCGGGTTGTTGCCGCCAGGACTCATCCAGGCCGCCGGCATCGACGCCATCGAATCCCAACTCGTCCACGAGTCGCAGCACGATTGCCTTGGCGTCTTTATCATCCCCTGCAAGCGGCAAAGCAATGCGGCGCGGCGATCCCGCCGGCTGGCCGAGATCCATCAAATGCTGCGCATAAATATTGTTGAACGCCTTGATTACCGGATGCCCGATCTGCTGCTCCACATAGCGGCTCTCCGGCATTCCGTTTTCAATCTCGTCGATGCGCCCGTCGCGCTGTTGCGGATAGTAATTGCACGTATCCACAACGACCACGTGATCGTTCACTCCCTTGAATAAATCACGAGGCAAGCTGCTCAGGTTCTTCATGGGAATGGTCACCACCACCACTTCCCCGCTGCGAGCCGCTTCTTTTATCGAGACTGCTTTCGCGCCCGTCTCAGCGGCCAGTTCGCGAAGCGTCTCTGGCCCGCGAGAGTTCGCAACAAATACTTTGTGGCCGAGGGCGCTGAGACGCCGCGTCAGCGTTCCCCCGATGTGTCCTGCTCCGATAATTCCGATGTTCATGTGCGCTCCCTTCTAGTTGCAGTGCGAAAAGAAAATCTCTACAGAGACAGATTCAAAACGATGAGGAGAAGGTTTCTTTTTATCGAGGGCACATCTTTTTTCGAACCACTTCTTTTTTCGCACGACGGTAATAACTTCGGGATTGCAGTCGAAAAGTGAGTGCAGGCAATTTCCACAGCGCCGTAAGTCGCTGTCGGTGCGGCATTAGCGCATTGGTAGCCGAATTGCAACTACTTCCGCGTACAGCATTTCGAGCCTGTTGATTCCGCAGTCCGCAAGGAGGACCGTATTATGACAGGCAACATCAAGCACCCGTCGCGACAGAGCGTAGTCTGTTCCATCTGCAGTGTTCCTCTTCCACTCGAAACCAGCAGAACTGACGAGCACGGAAAAGGAGTGCATGAGCAATGCTACGTTCGCAAAACGATTTCCACATTGCGGACGGACAGCGCACTTCAATTTCCCGAAAATTGGTTCGATTCGATGATCGTCCGCCTGCAGCGCAAGCTCGGCGTGATTGCCAACAACTGAGTCTTCGCCGCTTCGGCCCTACTCGCCAAAGAATTTCTCAAGCTCGATGTGGCGAGGCGTGGCTCCGGTGAACCGGCCAACTGATTGCCAGCTTCGGACACAGTGTAAAATTATGGGACCACGCAACGTGGCCCCGTAGCTCAGATGGATAGAGCAGCGGTTTCCTAAACCGAAGGTCGCGTGTTCGACTCACGCCGGGGCCACCATTCGATCATCATTCGTCCGCAGAAACAACGGGGACGCGTTGCGTGTCCCCGAAAAAATGCTCTGGGCTAGCGAGCTAAAAATAAAACGCCAATTGAACAGGATGTCGTTCGAGAGTGCGGCGCATGCATTGACAAGCTGGGGTTGTTGGGGACTTCGAATGTCCTCACGATGACGGTGCCGGTGCTGTGTCGTCATCTTCGGAACGATGGCTTTCCACGGACAACTTGCGCAGAGACAATCTCTCGCGATGCGCCAGGATCAGGCCCGTCGGGACGATCGAGGCGAAGGTCACCAGCCAGAGCAGGATGCCGCAACTGGCGGCCATTTCCGGAGGCACATCAAACACGGCCGAGAGCGTGGCAATGGTCGCCATCTGCGAGCCGCCGCCCACCGCGGGTAACTGCAGCATCGAGCCGGCCATGCTCGCTCCCATCAGAATCAGCAATTGCGAAACTGGAATCTCCAGCGCGTCCACGCCGTAGGAGTGAGTCACTTCCTTATAGGCCAACGCCGTCACATACCAGATGACCATCGACAGTAGCGCCAGCGAGAGCAGCGACCAGGGTCCATGAATGGTGTGGAGACCGCTACCAAACTCGCGCACGCGCTGCGCCAGACGGTGACCGAAGCCCGAAGACAGATGAGAGAATCGCCTCTCGATCCACAGTGCGATGGCCGCGCCATTGCGGCTGATCATCACCGCGACTCCCGCTGCCGTTGCCACTCCCACTACCAGCACGAAGCCCGCGTCGCGAAATTGCCGGTAGTATTCCGGATGTGGAATCGACTGCAATGCGCTCGGCAAAAAAATTGCCAGCACGATCAACACCGCGAAAGCACCCACGTCAAACACACGTTCCACGGCCCACACGCCTAATTGCGAGGAGAAAGAAAGATCGGCGCGCCGCGCCACCAGGTAGGGACGGATAAATTCTCCCGCGCGCCCCAGCAACGCCAGCCCGGTAAAGCCGATCATCATGGGCGCGACCAGGTCAATGGTCCTAACCTTCGGGCGTACGGGCCTGAGAAATATCTTCCAACGAAGCGCGCGCAGTACGTAGGCGGCATACACCAGGATGATCGCGTGCAGCACGTGCATTTTCTTGATGCGATGGATCTGGCTCCAGAATGTTCCCCAGTCGAAGCTTCGCCAGTGCCGGTATTGCAAATAAATCAGGCCTGCGAGGATTAGGAACACGACCACGCTGGCCAGAATGCGCTTCTTATCCATGAATGGGAGAGACTCCGCGCCGCGACCCAGGAGGCGAAGCGGCGAACGGCTGTTCCAAGGTAAATGACCGAGGCAAAGGGGTCAAACCACGAGCATGAGAGTTGAACTGGAGGAACCAAGTGCGGCAAAACAAGTTCACTTCGAGGAGGGCGCCGCATTCGCCTTCGCCTGAACAAGATCGGAGTTCTGCGTCTTGCGCGCCGCGGTGGAAGGCTGCGCAGCAGTCCGTTTGGCAGGTGCGGACTTCGCAACCGAACTTGCAGTTCCTTTTTGCTGCGCCGCTTTCTTCTTGTTGAAATCCCTTACTATGCGCGCGACATAAAGACGGGTCTCATAAAAAGGAGGGACGCCACCGAACTGCTCCACCCGCTGCGGGCCGGCGTTGTAGGCGGCGAGAGCCTTGACGATATCGAAGTTGTAGCGCTCCAGCAGTTCGCGCAGATACTTTGTTCCGCCCTCTACATTGGCCCGTGGGTCGAAGGCATTGGGGACGCCGAGCTGCGATGCCGTTCCCGGCATCAGCTGCATCAACCCTTGCGCGCCTTTGGGAGACACGGCATGCGAATTGAAACCACTCTCGGCCTTGATCACGCTGTTGACCAAGTCGGGATCCAGGCGATAGCGTCCGCTCGCGGAAGTAACCACTTCATTCAGATCCAACGTTGGTGGCGCATGGGTAACACCCCTGGCGAAAGGAGAAATGCGCGAAACGGGGTTCGCCCCGGAAGCCGGAAGCTGAGAACTGGAAGCCGTCACAGGCTGATCGGGCGCGGCCTCGTAATGCTCAATCTCTGCTGTGGGCACATCCACAAAACTCGAGCCGTCGGCGGTCACGTAAAGGCGCGTCACATCGCCGACCACTTCGCGCCGCTCATGGCGGATGGAAAATCCGTTGCGCAGCACGGCGACCTCGCTAGCAGAGCTTGGCAGCGCAGCTGCAGCCACAACCGCCAGCATCACCAGACGTCGAAATGGAATCAGAAGTCGCATGTCTCAAACGACCAACGACGAACGGCCAACAATTAGCGCCGAACGACTATTGCCCAACGACCGTTTCCGCCCCCAGCGCCATCTCTACGGCCGCCGCGATCCCGCAGGCGTCATTGCCGCGAGTTACGGTCCATCCCCGCTGCCGCAGTTCGGCGCACGCATTTCCCATGATAACCGGATGGCCGGCAAACTCAAGCATTTCAACGTCGTTGTGGTTGTCACCGATGGCCATGACCTCATCCCGGCGATAACCGCGGTGCGCGGCCCAACGCCGGAGCGCGTGACCTTTGGAGCAGCCCGCGCGCAGCACGTCGATCATCGACAAATCGCGCTCCGGATATTCAGTCCGCAACACGGTGATCGACCCGTCCATTCCGGCGCATTCGAGCGCACGCAGAGCTTGGCCCATGCGGCTCATGGTTCCGCAGAACATGGCCTGCACGGGATCGCTCACTAGCGCATCTTCGATCGGGATCACGAAATTGATGTACTCCATATTCTTCTCGAGCCAGCGCCGGATGCTGGGGCCGAGTTCGTCGAGATGCTCCAGCACGATCGCGCCCTTGGTTTCCTTATCGAAGGTTAAGACGGTGTTGCCGCGAAACGCTCGCATGGCGCCACAGAGACGGCGGCAGGTTGCGGCGGGCATCAGATCGCGGTGAAAAGTCTCCCCTGCCAGCGAGCGCGTGACCGCGCCGTTGGAGCTGATCAGCCATAAATCGAAGCCAAGCTGCTGAGCGATAGGCAAAGCGAAGGTATGCCGCCGCCCGGTGACCAGTACGATTTCGATGCCGGCGGCGTGGGCGCGGCGCAACGCCATCAGGTCGCCCTCAGACACTTGAAATTGTGGATTGAGCAGCGTGCCGTCGATGTCGGTCGCCAGCAGTCGGATGGGAGACTTGGAAATCGTCACTACTGCTAATTTTACCATCGGGACTCTCGCAGCCAGCTTTATGTGGGGGCTCTATGTGGAGGGGTATGTGGGGACAGCCGCCCCCGGCTGTCCAGTCGAGCTCGACCGCGCTACGTAGCCGGAAGTCGCGCCAGCAGCGAACTGGCCTTGCGAAACCACGGCCGCTCACGCCGCCGCAGATACACGGGCATAGTCGGCTTCTTTTCGAGAATCTTGCGCGCCCACTCGCGAGCTTCAACTGGACGTCCTTGCGACTCCAGAAACAGCGCGTAGTGATAATAGGTTTCGGAGATGGTTGAGATTCGGACCGCCTCGCGGAACATGGCGTCCGCTTTCTCGGCCTGTCCAGTCTGCGCGTAGGCCCAGGCCAGCAGGCCCTTGGCGCGGTGGAAGTCGTAATCGGGATCGGATTTGAAGGCGCGCTCCAGGTCGGGCACGGCGGCGGGAAAGTCTCCGAGTTCGATCTCGGCGATGCCCCGCCGGTAGAACGGGTCGGCGTGATCGGTGCGCGACGAAATGGCCTTGTCATAGCAGGCGCGGGCCCGCGCGAAGTTTCCGTCATCGAGATATAGTTGCCCGAGTTCTTCATAGTTCCCTGCTGAGGGGTTGTCGAGGATAATTCGCTCCAATTCCTGGATGCGGCGCCGCCGCGGAAAAAACTGAAACGTTCCCGGCAGAAGGCTCGCGTCGGGAATGACTTCGACCAAAATGTAGACCAGCGCTCCCACCCAGTGAAACAGGATCACCCAGATCCAAAAGAAGCTGGGACGCCGGCGGATGAAGTGGACGATGGCCACAATCCGCAGCAGGATGGACCACCACGAAAAGGCGAACAGCAGAAATGATCCCATCGCGAAATCGCACTATAGCATGCGGACCAGCGAGGGCTTACCGCTTTCGTCGGATCGTTGACAGTTCGGGCGCGGTGCCTGCTCCACACGGCTTAGCGCAATCGATCCAGGATCGCGGCGATATGCAGCGCCGCACAATCGATGTTCGGAAAATCGGTGTTGGTTTCGTTGAACAGCAGCGACAAATCCGTTCCGGCGAGAATGATGGCGTCTACGCTGTCGCGGCGGATGATTGTCTTCGCGAGAGCCGTCAGCTGCTCGTGTTTTTCTGGAGAGCCCTTGCCGGCGGCGGCTAATTCGACGTAGGTGCTGTGAATGGTGTCGATCTCGTCTGGTTTGGGCGGGATTACCTCGACGTCTTTCAGAGCGCCAAATAACTCGGCGGCGATGACATAGCGGGTGCCGAAGATGGCAAGGCGGCGAGCTGCGCGCGCGGACAGTTCGTGCTGAAGAGGCTCGAAGATCGAGATGACGGGCACCGGGGAACTCGCTAGCAGTTCCTTCTCACAGAAGTGCGGAGTGACAGCCGGAATGGCGGCGATTTCGGCCCCAGCGGCGTTCATCCGGCGGATGTAGCCGTTTAAATATTCCGCCAGGCCGTCGCGATCGGTGGCCTCGACATACTCAAAAATGCGCGGCGTTTGGGCGTTGGTGATTACGATGTCGAACTCGAGGCCAAGGGTTTCGCAGCCTTTCGTAAGCTTCTCGTAATAGTGAACGGTTGCGCCGACACCTAAGCCACCGATCAGACCGAGGCAGCGAGATTTCTGCATGGATCAAGATTAAAGCATGGAGGCATGAAAGAGTTTCGCGGGAGGGAGTGCCCCACAAGGCATAGTTGTGCCACACGGTCCGTCGGAATACTAATAGCGGGTTTTGCCGATGTATGGCAGCTCGCGGGCGGGGCGCCCGCGCCACACAGGTCTGCGACGGACGAATGCGTCCGCCGCTACGTAGTTCGTGGTGTCACCAACCCTAGTGCCTAAGAAGCGCGCGACTTGGTAGTGGGTCCATTAAACGGACCCACTACCCGCGACTTTTCAGGCTTTACGTTCTGCTAGGAGTTTCAGCACGTCGGTGGTGGTGCCGACTTCGGCTAGGCGGGGAAAGATTTTCTCGATTGTAAGGCGGTGAGCGTCGGCCTCGCGGTCGGTTACGGCATCGACGACGAGAGTCACGTTGTAGCCGAGATCGTAGGCGCTACGGGCGGTCGATTCCACGCCGACGCTGGTCGAGATGCCGGCTATGACGACCTGGGTTACGCCGCGCTCGCGCAGATATCCGTCGAGCGGTGTGCCGGTGAAGGCTCCGAGACATTTCTTGGTAACGACGAAATCGGTGGGCTGTTGATCTAACTCAGGAACGAACTCGGTCCAATCGGCGGGACGCGCGACGTTAGGAATTACGGCGTCGGTGCGGCCCGCAGGCCGGCCGGTCACATGGACGAGCACGAGCGGCAGATGTCGCTCGCGGAAGGCACGCGCCAGTTGGGCGGAGCGGCTCACAATCTCGGCGGCAGGGTGTGCGGTCGGCATTGCAACAATTCCTTTTTGCAGGTCAATCAGAATGAGGGCAGAGTTGGGATCGAGTTTTGTAAGAGGCATGGTTCTTCCTTTGTATTGATTGAAGAATATATGGATGGGATGTGTCGGGGAACGGTGCGTTTTTTGAGTCAGCAAATTTCCGTGGAAAAAGCGATGCGCAGGGGATGAAGCGCAATTGGCTTCTCAAAAGTCTCTACGGCACCATCTCGGGCTCACTCCATCTGATATGAGAAGAACGGGACAAGAAGTCTTAAGTTTGGCCAAGGTGAGACTCGAATTCCCACTCTCCAAGATTGCGAACCGAGTGCTCGATTTGGGCTGAATTAGGCCCAGTTTGCGCGTCCTCCCCTGACCATCAAGAGCAGCTTGACAGTCACCAAACCCGTCGCGACCTTTCGAACTCAGGGAGAAACTGCTAAGATGTTCAGGCGAGATTTTGCTTTGTTCGAGACGCGATCGCTTTCCGGCAAATGGGGTGATCGTTCAAAGGCAAAGACCTTTCAGCCGGTCAGACTGCGCGTGGCAATTCGCGCAAAGCTGCATAAACACTGGCGATTGCGCATCTTGTTGATTTGGCGAGTGGGGACGTAGTTCAGTTGGTTAGAACGCTGCCCTGTCACGGCAGAGGCCGCGGGTTCGAGTCCCGTCGTCCCCGCCATTCTTTCTAAAGCGGTTAATGAATGGCGCTTCCACTCGAGTCTACCCACAATTTCACCCTTACCCTCCACTGGACGGTCTCGTTCTCGAATCCCACCGCGTCAATGAATTTGTCTTGAGCGGAGATCATCTCGTCGAGGCCCTCGTCCCTACACAGATCGAGTGTGGTCTGAATCCGTGAGTACCAGAAGATTCCTTGCACTGTATTCGGGTTCTCGCCTTGTTCACCGGCACCGAGGCGGCGAAGACAGTACAAGAGACGCCTGACCACGGGGATCAGCTTCCTCGTTCGTTAGTGCGTACTGAAATGGGCACCGGATCAACAACGCTTCGTTACTCAAATTCGCAAGCTCAGAATCCTTGCGACGCGAGAATTCTTACAAACAAATTTACCCACAGAGACCGGTCCCTACAGTCCGTTTTAGCGACTTGGCAGCCCCCAGTTTGACCGCAAGAAACGGGTAGCGGCAGTGTGAATGGCCAGCTAGGCTCGCGCCATCGGAAACTTTTCCGAGACAATCAAGGAGGCAAAACGAAAAAGCTGATTCCTTTTATGCTGATACTTTCGGCATCGCTCGCGATCGCATACTTGTTTATATTTATGCCCCAAAATATATAGCTAATCATAACCCCATGGCCCATCGGGCGTTCGGCTCGAACTGGTCATTGAGTTTTGGCGAGTTGGTTGATCCTTTTCACTCTAGCAGGATGCTGAAAAAGGCATCAATGTTCCCGCTCCGCATTAGTTGAAGTCTTGGCAACGCGCCGCAAAATCTCCGCGACGAACCTACTCTTGGCTTGCGTGTAGGCCTCACGGTCGTCACCAAATTTTCGGACGAGCTCACGCTTCAGCCTGGCGTAACTGTTCGCGGCCGCAGGATGTGTTCGAAGGTAGTCTCGGAACGAGATATGGCGCTTGTACTCCGGGCTGCTGGGTGGGCAAACATAAAGGTGGTGAGGTAAATCGTTCTGCGGACCACGGAACGCCTCACGGCCTGCGACACCCAAATCGCCCCGGTGCTCGTATCCAACGGAAGCCAATTTCGCGATTACGAGCGGGAGGTCGGTGGCCGATATCAACAGTACGTCCAAGTCTATGATTGGCTTGGCTGCTAGCCCGGGAACCGCTGTGCTACCGACGTGTTCAATTGCGGCCGCCTTTCCTTGGATCACAGTCTCGATTCGTGAGCGAAGCGTTTCGAAGAGTTGAGGCCAATGTTGGTCGTAATCTTGGATAATTACGGAATTCACGAGTCCAGTATATTGTGGCCCTAAATTACTCCTAATCCACAGCTAACTATGATACGAGAAGGCATGCGAGGAACCGACGATCAGCAGAATCACATATTCGGCTGCTTGTCTCGCGAGATGCGCGTGCGCATGGATCATCCGCTGCGCGCCATCCGCATCATGGTGGATGAAGTGCTGGTCATGAATTGAGTTTGATGACTTGTCGTTTTACAGGGAAAGAAGCCGGCAAGTCCGGTGTCTCATCAGTACCAGGACATGGGATCGTTGCGCAGGTTTGAGATCTTAGCTGTGGAAGGCGACGTGGATACCACAGTTACATAGAAACCGCAGACCCATGTCGCATTGGCCAGCATGGTGTCAGGAAGTTACTTTTCAATGCTGGACGTCGATGGCCGAGCTTGCCTGGTACTAGCGACGGCAGACGCGAAGGCAGCGACGCTCGGCCTGAAACTCCCGTTAGCCCGACTACGTGGTACTTTTAGAGCCCGGAGGTCCGCATGCTTTGGTTCTACGAAGCTTTCTTTCCCGTGGTCTGGATCGTTTTTCTTCTCTACTGGCAGATCAAAGCTGCGGATACGAAAGCCACCGAGCGTCTCGAGCCCGCGACCTCGCGCATCCTCCGCGTCCTTATCTTCCTGATCGCGATCGTTTTACTCTCGATACCTCGCATCCCGCTGCCCTGGCTTTACCTCAAGCTCTGGCCCCAGGGTTATTGGCCATTCTGGCTGGGAGCTGCTCTCACCGTCGCCGGACTTCTTTTCGCCGTCTGGGCACGCGAGCACCTCGGCCGCAACTGGAGCCGCTCCGTCACCATTAAGCAGGGCCACGAGCTGATCACCACAGGTCCCTATGCCGTAGTCCGTCACCCCATCTACACCGGCATTCTGGCCGGGTTTCTTGGCATGGCGATTGCAATCTCCCAAGTTCGCGGGTTCATCGTTGTCGTCCTCATCTTCCTCGTGTTCTGGCTCAAGCTCCGCATGGAGGAGGAATGGATGCGCTCCCAGTTTGGAGAGACATATGCTACCTATGCCGGACAGACTGCCGCCCTGGTGCCCTATCTCCTCTGATCGCCTGCGCCGCGAAACGCACTGCTCCCGGGGCGCAGTTGTTTCAAAACGTCTGGATCGCCGACGAGGACTAAGCCGCTTGTGAGGCCGACGCGACTGCCTGGTGACCCAGGAAAGTTCAGGAACGATTGACATAGTGTGGGTCATGGGCAGAGGAGATTCCTATGACCCGCAAGATGATGCTGGAAGAACTCCAGCACATCAACTACCCTGATATCACCTCGCCCTATTTTTTGCGGATCGGTAACCGAGTTTGCCAGGCATTTTAGCAAGTCTCACGAGAAGCTCGGCCCCAAACGAAAATCCCGAGATGCCTTCCACTGTTCGGATCTTTGCGCAAACTCGCGCGAATCAGTAAGCTGCTCGAATGTCCAGTGACTCCCATTGTGCCAAGAAAGTCCCCGTCCTCGAAACCTCCCGGCTCATGCTTCGAGGACATCGCCCCGAAGATTTTGCGCAGTGCGCCATGATGTGGGCGGATCCCCAGGTAACTCGATACATTGGTGGAAAGCCTCAGACAGAGGAGGAATGCTGGAGCAGGTTGCTGCGGTATGTTGGCCATTGGACGTGGATGGGCTTTGGGTACTGGGTGGCAGAGGAGAAGGAAACTGGCAACTTTGTGGGTGAGATCGGATTTGCCGACTACAAGCGGGATATCGAGCCGTCGCTGAAAGGTGTGCCGGAGATTGGCTGGGTGCTCGCCTCGCACGCACACGGAAAAGGCTATGCTACCGAGGCTGTGCGCGCAGTAGTGGCCTGGGGCGATGTAAATTTCTCGTCGGCACGGACTGCGTGCATCATCGCTCCTGATAATGCCGCGTCAATTCGGGTAGCAGTGAAATGTGGATATAGGGAATTCAAGGCTACATCGTATAAAGGCCAGCCCACATTGATGTTTGTTCGCGAATCGCGACTTTCTACGTGACAGAACTGCGAGCAGGCCGGCAAGTTTCTCCATCGGCCGTTGAGCGCTGCCAGCGCACTTGATCGATCCAACTCTTCAGGTAGCGCAACATCGGTCTTTTATATCTGTAGTTCCACAACCTGGCCAGGCTTTCCTTGAGTAGATATGCCTTCATGACCAGCCGGTTCTCAGCAATAGACGATGACCGCGCTCAATTAGTGCCTAGCGTGGACCATGAACGCCAGCTTGGCCGGGCGCGAGTCCGGTGCCCTTGAACTCTTCGACGATAACTTCATCCATGCATGCGTCAGTCTGTCCAAACGCAAGGCTGTCAGACCAGACCTACGGGCCGGCTGGCCTCACAGGCAGCTCGATGAACGAAGCTCGTTGTGCCGAGCGAGCATGGTTAAGAATGCGAGGGTCAGAACTCCAGCGGTTATCCGTTTGACCATTGCCCATAAGTCAACTCTATAGATCCTTCAGCCGAAGGAAAGATCTTCGCTCGACGTGGCTTCCTGGAAGCTGCCGAGCTGCACTTCGGAGAGCGCTTTCTTTTTGCGAACAACCGATTTCCGGGCAGTGGATCTCCACAGATACATCGCGGCATAGGCGCGCCACGGTCTCCACGCCTCCGCGCGCCGCTCTAGTTTTTTAGAACTGCTCAGACTCATGGCACGAAGAAGTCCAAGATCGGTCGTGGGGAATGCGTCGGGCTGGCCCAGCGCTCGCATACACACGTATTGTGCCGTCCATTTCCCAATACCGGGGATTGCACACAACTGTTCCACGAATCTTTCCGGATCGACAACTCCAGTGAAACTGATCTTGCCATCACAGATGGCGCGAGCCAGAGAGCGGATCGTCTGCGCGCGCGCTCCGGTTAGGCCAACGTTGCCCAGCTGGGCATCCGCGAGCACCGCAGCCTCGGGGAAAAGACGGGTGAGTTCCTTGGGACCGCGGACCGGCTTTCCATATTGGTTAGCCAGGCGGCCTGCCAGAGTGGTGGCGGCTTTGACGTTCACCTGCTGACCCAGAATCGCGCGTATCGCAAGTTCAAACCCGTCCCAGCATCCCGCGACTCGCAACCCAGGGTCGAGCTGCAGCCTCTCCGCCAAGATCGGATCAGTTCGGAGAGTCTCCGAAATGGATATCCAGTCCGCGTTCAGATCGAACATTGCACGAATGCGCTCCACAATCATGAACAGCCAACGCGGATTCTCGAATTCGATCCGCGAAACCAGGACGTGCCGGTCTGGATCAAGTGAGACTTCAAAATAGCCATGCCCTCCGTCCACAGAGATAGTTCGTCGATAATGCCCAGCTTCGACTGCCTCCACACCGGGCGTACAGCGCAGCGCCAGGAAATCCAGGACTCCTGGCCAGTGATACGGTGGACGGAAATTGAGCCGAAAGACATATTGGTTTGTCGGTTGGATCTCCTTTTGTCGTGCGAGGTAACGGATCTGAGTGGGGGTCCGGTGATAAAACTTTCGGATGCCGGCATTAAAGCGGCGAACCGTACCGAACCCGGATGCATCGGCTACCTGATGCATAGGTAGGCTCGTCTCATCAATCAATTTCTTGGCAAAATGCATGCGTCGGGTGTGGGCAACCGCCACCGGAGTTGCTCCTAGATGCCGCAAGAACAATCGGCGGAGGTGCCTTGAACCGATGCCGAGCCGTTGCGCAAGTGCTTCCACTCCCCCGTCTTCCAATCCGCTCTCGGCGATCAAACGCAAAGCTCGCGACACGGTAGTCGACGTTCCTAGCCATGCCGGGGTCCCCGGTGAACTCTCGGGACGGCAACGAAGGCAGGGGCGAAAGCCTGCCTCCGCCGCTGCCGCAGCGGTCGGGAAATAACGGCAATTCTTTTCGTGGGCGGTTGGAGCCGGGCAAGTTGAGCGGCAATAGACTCCGCTGCCCGTTACTCCGATGAAAAACTTGCCATCAAAGCGCGGATCACGCGACAGCCTCGCGCGTGAACATACGTTCCAGTCGAAGTTCATCGGGAGTTGGCTCCTCCTGTGCCGGCGCGTCTTGTTGTTTAGGATAGTTGAAATTGACACCAGTGATGGACGTTTTCGGACTTCGCCGACAAAGCCTCATTAAAGCGTTGAACGAGGTCCGGAACCGTCTATTGCTCGTATAGACAGGTCCGTCAACGTCCACTCGTTCGCCACGTATTTCGCTATCTTCTCGGATTAGCGATCGGCCGGCTGTTCACAAAAAGAGTGCTCAGCAATCCGTTCCATTCGAACGAACCGTGGAGGCAGCAATGCGGCACAACGCACTGACAGACCTAATCGTGATCCTAGCAATTTCAACCTTGGCCATTTCCAGTCCGCTGGCGGCAGCCCAGCAGGCGAAGGAGATGCCCCGATACTATGTCGTTAGCCTCGGAGATCCGGGTGGTGGAAACAGTGCCGCTGCCGCCAGTGTCAATAACCTGGGCTGGATAGCAGGAGATGCCGTTCAACCTGGGGATTTAACCGAGCATGCAGAACTCTGGGTCGGCGCTCCTGTCGACCTTCTAACCCTGGGAGGACCAAATAGCGCCGTTGCGTGGCCCAACAAAAACATCCACGGGCAGATTGCCGGTGTTTCCGAAGCTGCCGACATGAATCCATTCAACGAAGCCTGGAGCTGCGCTCTGGCAAACTTTCCTACCATTACGAATCACATATGTTACGGATTCATTTGGGAAGATGGCGTAATGACGGCGCTCCCCCCGTTGCCCGGCGGCCTAGACAGCTATGCCGCCGGTATCAACAACCTGGGTCAGGTCGCAGGTTGGGCGGAAAATGGCGTGCATGATCCGACCTGCAATAATGCGACGCCGTTCAATCAAGTGCTGCAGTTCGAAGCAGTAGTATGGGGACCGAAGCTAGGCGAAATGACTCAGCTTTCGCCTTATGGCTCCGATCCCGACTCAGCAGCAACAGCAATCAATGACAATGGACAGATCGTCGGCATTTCAGGGCTTTGTGACATCGCCGCCGGCAACACCAGCGCCCAGCACGCTGTGCTCTGGCCGAATAAACATGCGGCGCCGATCAATCTTGGCAATTTTGATGGCGGCTTGGCATGGAACACGCCGACCGCCATCAACAACCGAGGTCACGTGGTCGGCTTCGGAAACCAACAAGGCAGCTCGGCTACCGACTTTAACCCTATCGCTTTCTATTGGGACCCGAGCGGTATTCAGTCCATTCCACCCATCGGGGATGATTCCAATAATTGGGCGTGGGGCATCAACCGGCGAGGCGTCGTGGTTGGGCAATCATTCGGCGGAGCAGACGACCCGCTCGGAAGGGCATTCATTTATGAGGACGGGCAATTGACCGACCTTAATATGGTCATTCAGCCGAACTCGTCATTGCATCTTCAACTCGCCAATGACATCAACGATGAAGGTGAGATCGTCGGCTTCGCGCGTGATTTGAATACTGGGGCAACGGTGGCTTTCCTGGCGGTTCCTGTGCAAGGAAGCAAGCAGCGCGATATGCGTCGCACAGAAGGTCCCGTTTCGAGCAAAGGTGTTCCTGAACACTTCCATTCGCCGTTCTCGGGTACTTTTGGCCGCTTCGCCGCTGGCTCCAACGGAGTAAGATGACCCTGAAATCCGGCAATTTCAGACGTAACTACTTTGCGCTTTAATAAACGAGGGCAGGAGAAATCCTGCTCTTGGGCGCACGTCAGAGAAGTATCTCTGTAGGTTGGATGAAACGTCGCGGCTTTCCCTTAAACGCAAGCTCTGGAGCGTCATGTCTGGTATCCGTCATTGCGTGGAGCATCCCAAGATGCCGCACTCGGTATATGCCCGGCAGTCCGTACCGCAATGGCTCCTACTTGGTTCCTCTAGCCGCGAACCTTTGTCCGGATGGATCCCGACTGTGCTCGTGGCATTCCAAATGTTTGCAGCCGACGGAGTGGAATGGAGTTGAAATTACTTGCGCAAATACCCTGCGACAATTGCGGCTATTATGCACGATCCGACCCACGTGAGTCAGGTTCACGCGGACGGCAGAGTAGCCCTGTGGCTGACTGGATTGGCTTTCACGGCGATCCACGTAGCATTCAGCGGCAGATACGGCTTCCACCGCGATGAGTTGTTGAGCTACAGCAATGCGATCCACCTGGACTGGTGTTACGTGGTGTACGCTCCGCTGACTGCTTGGCTGGCGCGTGTGGAACTGGTTGCCTTCGGCACCAATCTCGTGGGCTACCGCCTTTTGCCGGCAGTCGCGGTTGGACTGGTAAGCGTGCTCGCCGGCTTGATTGCCCGCGCGATGGGCGGAGGACGGCGATCGATGCTGGTGGCCGCTGTGGCTGCGGGCATCGCGGGCCCGATTTGCTTTGCGGGCTCGTTCTTGTCCTACGTGTCGTTCGACGTTCTGTGGTGGGTTTTGGTGGCGTGGGCCACGGCCCGGCTTCTCGAAACGGAAGATGCGCGCTGGTGGATCGCAATCGGCGTGGGTATGGGACTGGGGCTGCTGACGAAGTACACTATCGTGTTTTTTGCGGTGGGCCTGCTGGGTGGAATGGTGCTGACGCCGAACCGGCGTTACTTTCGCACGGGTTGGTTTTGGTGCGGCGTGGGCGTTGCGCTTGTGATGGCCCTGCCAGTGATCGTGTGGCAAGCCCAGCATCATTTTGTGGCGCTGGCGTGGATGAAGAGCATTCATGCGCGCGATGTGTCGAGGGGAACGACCGACTACTTCATTCCCAGGCAGTTCTGGAATACGACCAACCCGGCGACAGTACCGATATGGTGCGCCGGACTGTGGTTCCTGTTTGCGACTCCAACCGGCAAGCCCTTCCGCATGCTCGGCTGGATGTATGCGATTACGCTGATCCTGTTTGTGGTTGCGAGGGGGCGCGAGTACTATGTGGCGCCGGCATACCCGATGTTGATGGCGGCTGGGACGGTGTGGGGCCAAAGCTGGACTGTAACCAGAAGCGCGCGTGCGCAGCAGGTAATTAAGAGAATTACGCGGAATTCGCTCGTCTTTGGCGCACTGGCTGTGTTCGCGCTGACGCTTCCCATTGCGCCGATCCAGTCGGCGTGGTGGCGTCTCGCCGACGCGACCGCGAACCACCAGAGTTTCAGCATGGAAATTGGCTGGCCCGAGCTTGTTGCCACGGTCGTGCAGGTGCGCGATTCACTGCCCGTGGAAGATCGCTCCCAGGTTGGAGTGCTGGCAGCCGACGAGGGCGACGCCGGCGCTGTGAATCTGTATGGACGTGCTTATGGTTTGCCCGAGGCGATCAGCGGCATGAACTCCAACTGGCTGCGCGGATATGGGACCCCTCCGCCGCAAACCGTGATTGCCGTTGGCTTCAAGCGGGAAGAAGTGGAAAAGATATTTGCGGCGTGTGAAGCGGCCGCTCAACTTTCAAGCCCTTACGGGATTGTCAATCAGACCATCGGCGACCGCAATGAGGTTTACGTTTGCCGCAACATTCGCGTGCCGTGGCCGGAATTCTGGAAGGGGTTTCAGTACTACGGGTGAACACGGGGATGACCTGGCGGGGACTTCGTTCCTACCCAAGCAAAGCTTGCACGGGCCCCCTCGCTCCCGTGAATGCGAGACGGCTACGGTCTGATTCGACGGGAGTCCCGACTGGCACCAGGTTCCAGATCTCGTCGATCTCGGTAGAAGGGGTCTCAAGTTCCCGGCGAATACGATCTTCGGGGTCTCAGCTCGCCGGATGAGATATGCAGCATGAAGCCGAAGGGGCATGAATCGTGATATAGCCCTCTGTGAGTGCAAGATAAAACGGGGTAGAAGGAGATCACCGGGATGAAATCGACCGTCGGCGGGTTGTACACGATCATTTTTTTCACCGCGTTAAGCTCTTGGATCGTAGTAAATGGATACACTGTTTTCGCTTTAGATGGTGCTCCGACGACCTGTAAAGATCCGGCCTATCACCAGTTCGACTTCTGGGCAGGAAATTGGGACGTATTCGACGTCGGCAGTCCGACCAAAGTCGCCCATGCCAGAATTGACTCCATACTCGAAGGCTGTGTTATCCGAGAAGACTATCGAGACACGGGCGGACATGAAGGTCAGAGTTTCACGATCTACGACGCTTCGAGAAAACTCTGGCATCAGACATGGGTGACCAGCGATGGTGTGCTGCTTGAGATTGAAGGCAGATTCGAAACCAACGAGATGGTGCTGAGTGGTAAGAATCAGAAAGGCGAGATCGTGCGCGGAACGTGGAAGGCAGTGAATGGAGACGTTCGGGAAGTTGCCCAAAAGTCTGCGGATGACGGAAAGACCTGGAATCCATGGTTCGATATCATGTTCCGGCGTGCGCCCGAGGTTCCCATTATAAACCCTGCTACCGCCGCGACCGATGATGCAACAGATGAAAAGAAGATCGTCGCCGCGCTCGATACCGAGTATCAAGAGGCAGTCAAACGGAATGATGCGGCGACGATGGACCGAATCTTATCCGACGACTTTATGCTGGTTACCAGCTCTGGAAAGATCTATACAAAATCCGATTTGCTGGATGAGGCAAGAAGTCGTCGCACAGCCTATGAGCACCAGGAGGACACCGACAAAACCGTGCGCCTGTGGGGCAACACCGCGGTAGTGACGGCCAAACTCTGGGAGAAAGGCACGGAAAACGGCAACCCGTTTGAATACAAGCTTTGGTTTAGCGATGTATATCGCCGCACTCCAAACGGTTGGCGGTACGTGTTTGCGCAGTCTGCGTACCGTCCGGGTGAGAGTATTCCTTGATTCGTACGGCCCGGGAGCGGATGGAGGTTTTCTGCCGCTGACCGCTCCCGTTGGCCGCACGTCGAATTCGCCGGGTTGCTAGAGGCGCAAGGCGAAAGCAATATGTAACGCTCGCTGGCGCGCTCTTCTAATTCCCGGACTTCACCGTCACGCCTGCGCTGCGCACAGCCACCCATTTGCCTGCACGCTTCTGCAGGAGATCCATATAAACCCCCTCACCGCTAGCGTCTTTCCCGTCCTGGATCTTCTTTTCGGTGACCGTGCCGTGGGCCACAGCAAGATCGCCTAATACCTGCACGTCCATGGGCCCTAGTTCATACGAAATGAGTTTGACCTCGCCCGATTTAAAATCGCGCAGAACGCGCTCCTTAGTGATAATCTTGCCGGACTCCCCGACGGTTGCCCAATCGTCGGCGAAGATCTGGTTGAGCTTGTCGATATCGACGGCCACCATTGCGTCTCCCATACTCCGTTCGACTTTGGTTACAGCCTCGACGTCGGCCGGATTGTTGGCAGGCGTGTTCATGCCCTTTGCGGCCGCTTCCCGGACGCTACCACTCGCCCACCAGGCTAAACCTGAGAACAACAATACTGCTGCCAAGCACTCGCTGAAAACGCTCTTTTTCATTTTGTTGCCTCCTTAGCGGTCTTTGCTGCACCCGCAGTATCCGAGAAAGGAGAATCGCTGTCGATGACCTGCGAGGTCATGGGAGAACGTGCAAGCCGGATGGTTCCGTCGTTACTAAAACGTACTGTCGCCATTATCGATCGGCTGTCAGGGCAGTGCGCGTGGGTTCATCGGCGGGAAGGAAGATTTCGATGTGCGTTTCCTGCAGGGCAATGTCCTGAGCTGTTCCAAAGGTTGTAAGGGTAGAAAACAGCCGCAGTGTGGAGTTCTTCCATCGGTAATTGATGCTCAAGAATGGCGAAGGCGAATCGTCTAAATCTGGAACACGCCAGCGACTGGGTACCGCCGAATAACTGAGCAGTTCATCGAGAAAACACTTCATCTTTTCATCCGACGGGTTCGCGGAGCTCGCATGATGCACCCGCTGGATGATGCGTGCTGCGACACCGTCCCAATTCTCAATGAATGGCCGCAACCCCTTAGGATGAAATACGAGCCGAACGGCGTTATAGGGCTTCAGAGAATCGCAGATAGGGAAACGCCCTAAAAAGTACCGTGACCCCGAATTCATCTTGAGAATGTTCCAATAGCGGTCGATGACAATTGCGGGATACGGTTCCTGTTGCCGCAAGAGGAGGTCGACGGCCTGGTGCGCGGCCTCCATCTCCGGTGCGTCGAGGCTCGTCTGTCGATAGAGGGGAGCATAACCGGCCGCTAGTAGAAGCGTGTTCCGCTCGCGCAGGGGAACTTCAAGCGCTTCGGCGAGTCGCAGCACCATCTCCCGGCTTGGTTCTGCTCGGCCTGTCTCCACGCAGCTCAGATGACGCGTCGAGATAGCGGCATCAAGCGCCAGCGACAATTGGCTAATGCGTCGAACGGCGCGCCAACGACGCAGCAAAACTCCAAAATGTGTTCTCGACGCGTTGTCCGAACTCGGAGTTGCCATAACTGTGGCCGATTTCATTCTCGATTCCTTCTAGCAACAGTCATATATCTGTGTGACGTAAGGAGAAAAGCATGTGCTCGCTTCAGCACCTGAGTGAAGTCTCTAGCGTTGTTGCTTCTTGCAGAGGTCATCGGACCGTCCAGCTTCGAGTCGGGGCCACTGGGCGATGGGGCGTCCGCCCGGCCACTCTGGTTGCCAGGTGGGCGAGCCCGTCTTAGTTCGGGTGTACGTACACTGCTGCGGCCAACCGGTCGGCGAATCTTCCCACTGTTCCTGCCGTCCGTAGACGGTGAGATCCATGAGCGCGTAGCTGTAATCCATTGCCTCCGCACCGCGACGTTTCGTCCAATAGGTTTCGAATACGCGATCTCCGTTTCGCAGGTAGCACACCAGATGGAACAAGCCAACTTGACGGCCGACGAGGAGAGCATCGCGAGACGGCAGTGCCGAGTACCACGGCATAAGCCAGCCCATAAAGTCGCGGTAGCGACTGCTTTCGTCGTAAGTCCCCTGGCAGAAGATCGCGTAAGTGATGTCGCGAGAATGCAGGTAGGACAGCTCCCCAACCTGCGCGGTGACCCACGTGCATCCCTCGCACTGCTCCGGCGCAGGATGGCCGGCGTGCCACATGAAATAGTAGGCGATAAGCTGGCGGCGTCCTTCGAACGCCTCCAGCAGAGTAAGCGGCCCGCGTGCCCCGATCAGCTGGAGTTTGCCATCTACCTCAACCATAGGCAGACGTCGGCGGGCTGCCGCAATGGAGTCGCCTTCTCTGGTGTGCGCCTTCTCTCGAGCCCGCAAAGCCTCCAGCTCGGTTTCAAAAGCTTTCCGATCAGCTATCTTCGGAATGGCGACTTCATCTTTCATGAAGTATTCCATCGTTTTCTCCGTTAAGTTGACGTCGCTTAAGCTAGGCAAGCTTCGGCATGAATTGCTCTCGGCCCTCGGGAGTCATGTCGAGAAATCGCCAGAGCGCATTCACGCCATCGCCGGATCGATGATGTTGGCCAACACCAATACGCCACTGCCGAAGATCACCAAGGTCTTCTCATGCTTCTCCTTCTACCGCGATAATCTTTGCCATTGCCCCTCTTCATGCCCTGTGTTCATGCTTCGTCATCGTCTTAGCTATCCGCGCAGTGGTGACATCGCCGAACGGGATCTCTGAAGAACCGGCTATTGCACTCGTTTGAGGTCTTGTATCCAATCCGTTTCCCACGTTTTACCACCGTCGGGTGATTCAGCCTGCTCCCAGTGACAGGAGGTGGGTGTGATCTCGGACCATATGAACCGCGTGCGGACTGGTTTCCCGTCTTCGGTATCGTCGTTCGCATAGAACATTCCGACGCCATTGTGGAAACTGCCGATCACGGGCGGACCTATCGGTGCCAGCGGCTTCCTGCTGTCCATCCACCAAATCGACCACTGCCCCGACTTGGCGTCGAACGATCGCGGAGCCACACCGCGATAAGTGCCGCCCGGAACGTCGAACACGGTGTCGTCGACATTAGCGTAGCCACCCATCAGTGGCTGGTTGAACAGTGTCCCTTCGAATTCGATCCACTCGTGACTGTTGACGAGGCGATGCTTCAACTTTCGATGATGGACTTGCCAGTGTCCCACTAGAAAATCGAAGTCATGGAGGCCCGGCACTGTGCTTTCTGCATGAGTTACCTCTTGTCCCGATCTTGGGGAGGACTGCGCGCCAGAGAGACCCGGTCCCAGTGAGCCCAGGCCCAGGCAAAACAAAACAGCCATGCGCCGATGTAGTTCCATGTTTCGCTCCTTTTCCTGACGAGATAGTGACCAGTGGAACTAACAGTATCAAACTGTAAGTGAGAAGAGCGGCCGCTCGTAAGCGACGAAATGGCTGCCCTCCTCTAGCTCACTTTCTCTTCTTCGTCGTGCTTTCGGAAGGCGGCTACTCCAGCATCGGACACCTTGACCCACTTCGGGTTAGGTGAGGTCTCGGCGTCGTAGTTGTCGTGCCAGTTCCACCACTTGTATGGCTCGGTCTGGGGATAACCCTCCGGCGAGTCCTCCCAAAGCTCCTGACGGCCGAGCGGCGTGAGGTCGAGGTAGCTCCAGGTGGTTCCCATCGCCTCGTCACCACGGGCGTTGATGAAGTAAGTGCGAAACACCTTATCGCCATCGCGGAAAAACACGTTGTGTCCGTGCCATTCATCGACGCCGAAGTCTTTGTCGAAGCTGTCGGTGATGGTGTACCAAGGTATATCCCATTCCATCCGGGCTTTCAGTTTCGCGATGTCCGGTTGCGGCGCGCGCGAGGCGTAAACGAGCGTGGTGTCGCGCTGGTTCAGATGCGCCAAATGAGAGACCTGATCGGCGCCGAAGGAGCAGCCGCGGCAGGCGTGCTCGGGCCAGCCAAACACTCCCGGCTCGAAGAAGGCGCGATAGACGATCAGCTGCGGGCGGCCCTCGAACAAGTCGCCCAGGCCGACTCTGCCGTTGGGTCCTTCGAACTCGTACTTCTTGTCCACCGCCATCCAGGGCATTCGCCGGCGCTCGGCGGCCAGCGCGTCACGGGAGCGAGTCAAAGCCTTCTCCTTTACCAGGAGTTTCTTCCGCGCAGCTTCCCACTCCTGCGGCGAAACGACCGCCGGGGTTTTCATCGCCGTATGCAATTTGGGCTGTTTCTTTTTTTCTTTCTGTGGCGCCATATCATTTCTCCTTTGTTTTCTGAAATGGGTTGAGGCCAGTCGCTTTGAACAATTTCCGAAACTTGCCGATGCAAAGCGCGAGAATTCCGCCCGTGGATCCGACTCCCGCGACGATGACGGCTGCGCTTCCAATGCATGCTGGGCACATAACGTTACTCCTCATTTCGAGTTCTGGTTCTTGTAGTCCAGCTTTGGATACCAATCGGTGCCGCGACCTTCGGGCGTCAGATCCAGCATCGACCAGAGTGGGTCGGCGTCTGGCGCGCCCCTCGGGTCCTGGCCCGGGTCAGCCATCACCGTGAACATTTCGCCGCTGTAGAAGTGGCGGACCGTTCCGTCGCGCCTGCTGAATACGCTGAAGCCGGGCACATCCTCGTCTTTGGGGCTGACATAAGTGCGCGTGAAGTCGCCGATGATGTCGGAGACAAAGCGGAGATTGTTAAAGCCTCGTTGTTTCCTGTACTCAATCAGCCGCTCGATGGGCGAGCGGGCCGTGACTGCGATGGCGCACCGTTCACGCAGGTTGATAGCAACGCCGTTCCATGCGGACAGGAAGGACGTGCACATGGGGCAGGGCGCCTTGCGTTCCGGGCCATACATCATGCTGTAGATCATCAATGTGTCTTTATCACCGAAGAGGCTGGAGAGGCGAACCGGACCAACGTCGCCCACGAACTCATAATCTTGTGGAATCTCCCCACCGCGAGGCAGTGCACGCCGCTGGGCCGCTACGTCTTCGATATGACGCCGCAGCTCGATCTCTTCGGCCAGCAGCTCATTGCGGGCAGTGCGATACTCCGCGCTTTCGTTAGGGAAATGGACCGTGTTGTTGCCGGCAAGTTGTGACGCGGGTGAAAGCGTTCCGCCTTCGATGGTGCGCGTTGACATATTCGTCACTCCTCCTTCGTTTCGATGGCTATTCGATGCCGAAATTCAACAAATGGTATGCCCGGGTGAGGACGAGGTCCGCAAACGTCCATCCCTACGATCTTCAGCGGTGGCGGCTTGGGAAATAATTCGCGTTGAGAAACGCTCGCGAGTGACCCCGCGTCGCGAGTTGGTGGACAAAGCTAAAGTTGTGGCGTGGGTTCCTGCAACTTAGCGGAAGTAAGAGTGGGGCGAAATCGGAGTGAACCCACTCCCTAGCTCCATGTCTTGAGTCCGATGACATCCCAGTAAGCGAGGTAGAAAGCAGAAATCAGCAGCGCTATCGTGACGATTCGTGAGTAAGCGCGAACGCCTCGGCGCACTGCTTCTTTCGGGGCGCGCCACCACGCGATTGCGCTGAACACCACGGCAATTCCGTAAGAGAGAGTACTCAAAAATAAAGCTTCGGACCAAATCGTTTGATTTCCCATTCGATTGATGAGGTCATCGCTGCACAGCATGAAGATCCCAACAAAGGCGAGCAGGCTTAGCACGGCCACCATCGGCCAGAGCCGCATCGGACGTTCGGAAGGGCGACGACGTCGTTTTATCAGCCCCCCGAAAATCCAAAACGGTGCGTAGAGAACGATCGACAGCATCGAGAAAACCACGAAGGCAGTCAGCAAGATCTCGGAGATCGCATACCAGGTGGGAATTCGTTTTGACACACTTCCCTCAAAACCACTCTGGATGAAGCGCCCTTCCTCGTTTGGCGTCAACAACGCGAGGCTTGGAATCGGGTCCGGTGACCCTTCTTTCGCAACATGGCGGAATTGCGTGCCCGTTACCGGCAGATAGGTGTCGTTCCATGAACCCATACTGCTGGAAAGCAATCTCCCACCTTTGAACTGAATCCAGGTAAGCCCGGTGAGTCGTGAAATAAAGTGAGTGATTTCTGTTCGAGGAGAACTAGGCTCGTACCAACCGGCATAGTCGGCCGCATTGGCCGGTAACTGGGCCACCGCGGAGACAGGTGGCGTTTGCAAATTGTGGGTGATGTATGAACGGATCGCCTTCCCGATTTTGTCGAATGCGTCTCCACTTTCGCTGTTGATGCTGAAAAAATATCCGACGCCGAAGTCAGGCATGTAGGACAAGTCGGTCAGGCCTCCGTCGACTCCGCCGTCGTGGCCGTGGTAGACGAAGCCATCTTCAACGCTCCAGAAATTGCTGAGGCCGTATCCGGCTTTCAGACCCTCTTTGGCGGCCCAGGTGCTCTTGGGACTCTCCATACGATCGATGTCGGGCGAGGGGACCACCTGCTTTCCATTCGCCGCACCGCGATTGAGATAGAACTCCAGATACGCCGCCATGTCGTTGGCGGACGCGTTGATGGCCCCGGCTGGGCGCATGATGATGTGCGAGTACGGAAAAGGAGTCTTGCCGTCGGGGTGATAAAGCGTGGTCGCCGTACCAGAAGCAGGCTCGAAGTATGTCGCTGTCTTCATCCCAATCGGATTGAAAAGATTCTGCTGCACGAAGTCTTCGAACTTCTGCCCGGTTAGCTTTTCGACGATGTAGGCGGCGACTGGTGGTCCCGAGTTGCAGTACGACATCCGGGTGCCAGGCCGCCATCGCGATGTACGCGAGTGGTGGTCGTAGTCAAGGCCTTCGCGCACGCTCATGTTATCGGGCGCTTGCTTCGCATACTCCCGCAGATGCAGATCGTCCCAGCCCGTGGTGTGTTCGAGCAGGTTAACGATACGAATTGGATCGCTGGGCTCCCAGCGGTTCTCGAACCACACGTCGGGGACAAGTTTGTGAACGGGATCATCGAGCGTCAACTTGCCCTGGTCGGCTAACATGAGAATCGATAACGACGTAAAAGCCTTCGAAGTCGAACCGATGCGGAACAATGTATCGGCCGTGGCCGCGCGCCCACTGGCCACATCGGCAATACCGAGGCCCGTCACCCACTCGGGCCCGTTTTTATGAACAATCGCCACCGAGACTCCGTTGGTGTGCGTGTCCTTGAGTATCTTTTCCAGTTGCTGGCGCAGTTCATCAGTGGACTGGGCCGGCTTCGGCGCATCGCTTTTGTCGGCAGCCAGGCAGATGGAAGTAAGCAAAGAAATGAGAACAGGAATGATCAGCGATTTCATAGTATTTACGCTCTACACGCAATCGGGCAATCGCGGTCGTTCCGAGGAACTCGGAAGTCGCGCGGAATCTTGCCACCTGCGCGCCGTCGGAACGCCACTCGTTCGAGGTGGCGCGCAATTCGATTTCCTCCGCAAGCAACGTATTGCGGGCAGTGCGATACTTCGCGCTCTCGTTTACGAAAATGGGCGGCGTGGCGAGTTATTTAAGAAAACTTTGTAATTGTCACTGCCCCCAACAGTTACCATTCGATGCCTGGAATTAATGTGCAATATACATACGACGGGGACGAGATCCGAAAACGTCCAGCCTACCGTCTCAGGCGAACGCGCCGCAAGCACAGTTATCGTCTTGAGGAGCTGATCCAAGCACTTGCGAATCGACATCGCCGTTGCCACTTCCCCGTTCACGCCAAGAAGCGTCATTCTAACTTTCATTCACTAATGCCGATGGCAGTTGGATTCTTGATCTCGGAGCCGCGGATACACTATAGATATGAAAATCTCTTTCGTGAACGCGTTTCCCGCTCCCCAACCTGTGGGCGGCTATTCCCAAGCCATTGAGGTCTCCGGCGCGCAGCGTCTACTGTTGATCAGCGGTCAAATTCCTGAGACACCGGCCGGCGAGATCCCGCGTGATTTCGCAGGGCAGGCTCGTTTGGTTTGGCGGAATCTCTTTGCTCAACTCACTGCCGCCAATATGACCACGACAAACCTGCTCAAGGTCACCATACTTCTATCGTCGAGGGAATACGGGGCGACGAATCGGGAGATTCGACAGCAATTTCTGGGCGTACACAATCCAGCGCTGACGGTGATTATTACCGGCATCTTTGATGAGAGATGGCTACTAGAAATTGAGGCCACTGCGGCCGCTTAGATGGCGGCGGGCAGATGCCAGGAGGGTATCGACTCCCGCGATCCAGTGGCTTACTTAGCGATATGAGCAGCGCTCCTATAAAGTTGACGGGTAGGGCGGAGCGGTTTCGACAAGGGAAAGCAAGAAACCAGGCTCGCCTTTCGAGCAGAAACTGTCTCACTGCGGGCTCCTCGGCCCGACCATTCGCCCCGTCGAAGGCATCCATGGCCACAGGTGGTCTCCCTGGCCGTTGCAATAGATGCACGCGAACCGCCCAGTATGGCTGACAGGCGGAGATTTTCTGCGGGCCGTGAACCACTTGCCCCATCATTCATCGGTTTGCCGGTGTTCTAGATCAATCAGGGGCAAACAACTCTCTGTTGATTCAGGGCAACGATCGTCTTCTCGGGCAGTCCGGGCTGAAGACGAACATACAACACCGAATATGTGTCCATGTTTTCTCCTTCTTTGCCGGGACTACCCGTGACCGACACAAGCACCGTCCCATCGATTTTGTAGTAGGTGTCTTGCGACCGGTTGGCAGCGTAGGCGTGCGTCCTCTTGAACCCTGACAGGTGAGCGTCATACCAAGCGAGGGTCGCATTCACTTTGGAGTCGTAAACCGAGTAAAAATCGACCTGCATTTTGCTTTTACAGACTTGCGATTCCGGCAACTGAGTAGGCTCATTACCCAAGTGGAGGCGGGAATCTGTAGCGGGATGGAGAGGAAGTCCTGTCAATGGGTCGGTAGTGAGCAACTTCGTTCCACCCCTGGCGGCAAATACGAAGCTGAAAATAAGCATTGCAACGAGGCTGCCCAAACAAGAGATAGTCCTCATGGATGGCCTACACCCGCATCGGTCAAGCGAACCTGCGTCATCGTCTGCCGAAGAGACGAAGCGAGTGCCGGGCCGTTGTCGATGGTTTCGCCCGCTTTGTTCGTAAACGCCGAAGACGCGCCATAGACAATTAAGGTCACATCGCGTTCTGGTTCGTACCACCACGCGCCGAGGACATGGAGCGTCAGCTCGTGAAAAGGCGCAAGCCGGCGTTTCCATTTCTCGAATGGCGGCATGCCCATATGCTTTGCGAGTGGAGTGTCACCCATGCTGAGGTCGCTATGACTCTTCATATCGAACGAGCACCCTTGCCGTTCCGAGCCGGCAATCAAGATGCTGATGAAGCTCGGGCCAGCTTCGGATTGAGCAACCGGGATCGGGTCGCCCATCGCCCCGAGCCAGGAGCGCTGGTCGTATTCCGCGAGCTTCGCAACCGCCTCGCATTGGGTGTTCTTGTCTCCTGATCCGAAGACAGCCTTTCCCCCGACAACCACATAAACGCCAAACCAAGCCTGATATTGGTGGGAATCCGGATCGTTGCGAGATGCGAAGTCCTTTCCTGGTGCCGGTCCCCCATAGGCGTAGTAGTTCACACCTTTGTATCCAAGAGCCTCCCAGATCGGATCCATGACGTTTTGCTCCGTCACCCAGCCTAGTGGCAGTGGAGCGAACGCTGCTCTAACGTGCTCGGCCAAGACGTCGCCAGTCAGCGCTTTTGCTGGCGTTCCAGTCGACGGGCGCGCCGGTTGTTCTTGTGCCGAAGTTGAGATCGTAAGCAGCGCGATTGCGAGCGTCATAGCTGCGGATCGCGCGTCCTTCTTCCAAGTATCGATTCGCATACAGCCTCCGTGTTTGATTAAAGCCATCTTTACTGGGTGAAGTACTTGTGTCAGGGAAGACACTTGATCTCGATGCGAAGATCGGGATTCGAGACCGGTGCGTCGAGAATCTCAACGGAATGCATCGATTCCGGCTTCATCCACCTCACGGCCCAGGCCCCCGAATGGATAGGGATTTCCGTGCTGGGAATGTCCTTCACAGTGCCGTCCGCGCTGTGATAACGCACGTGCGGTGACCTGCCACCGGTATCCCAACTTACCAATAGGCTCGGCCAGCGCTGATGGTGCATGGGAACTGTCTCACCCGCAACCACCGAAACTTCCAGTACACGAACAAGCGCATTCTCGAAAACGACTTTATGGCTCTTGGGGGCGGCCTGAACGGCATCGAATCCGTCGGGGAAGCCTGTCTTGCTCTGTCCATAGAGCACGAAGTGGCCAAGCACCAAGCCAATCAGTACTGCAGTAGTTGTGATGAACAGTCGGTCGGCTACGCATGTTCAACCCTCCTTCCCCTCCCGGGCCACTACTGCGCAACCGCCTTGACGCCGGTTGTTTCAGTCGAAACTTTGACCGCGTGAATCGTGACAGCTCTTTTCACGGGTCCACCCGCCTCGCCCATATCTGCAGTCTGAATAAAGGAGGTCGCTGTAATGTCGGACCACACTTCGTGCCAGACCATCTTCTTCTCGCCTTGGGGAAACCGCATATCGATGACGAACTGTTTTCCGTCCCACTTAAGAGTACTGTTGAAATAAGAATCCACGTTGCAGGACGACGGTCCGGAATTGTTGCAAAGCATTCCTCGCAAGCTGTTCGTGCTCTTATCCCACCAGTGGAATGCAAGGAGGAACAATTCTCCGTCAGGGGTCGAGGCGTGTTCTTCCTCCATGAGTACGTACCCTCCGGGCCCGATACGCCAGACTTCTTCGCCGGTGCCTGTGCCTCCGGAGGGGCTCATGACGCCGGGGACGAATTCATAAGTAACGGTCCATTTGCCGGCCAGCGCCTTCGTGAGACTCTGCAGTTCTGGCGGAGGTGGCGGGGCAGCAGTCAGCGTGGGGCTGCGCTTGCTGTCGGCGCTTTGGCCGAATGAAATCGACGCAGTCGTCAGAATGCCGAGAAGAAGACAACTGATTCTGAACATCATTTTCATGGGGCTCCGTCACGAATCAACTTTCCGACCACTTCGCAATCCGCTAAATTGGAGGTCGAACGTCGCCGTACTCGAACCGCGCCGAGCGATGATCTTTCCCTCCATTTCGCTCCATGTCCACGTCCTGTTCGGCGCGCAAGAGCCTTCCCGTAACCTTTGAAATCCACATCTGATCGTCTTCCTTGAGGCCCTCGGTCTCGCGGTGCATGGAATACACCATGGCGGGTTCGGCCCCGACGAATTCGTTGCGTAGGAAATTGCAGGTGGACTTTCCCTGTCCCTCCTTCTCTTTCTCCTGCTCCAGGACTTCCGCGGTCGTGACTGGACTCTGCATCCAGTTGCCGCTCGCCCGAATGTAAATCTTGCCGTCGACGTAAATCGTCTCCGTGCCTCCATTCGCCGCCGCCGCGGTGTGGGTGGTGTAGCTGTGGCTGGGTGTTGTGACCACCTTAGTCAAGGCGTCAAATACGGGCTGGCAGGAGTCGGCCGCCACGGCATAATGCGAAGTCATCGAGGCAAGTATTAACAATATGCAAATGAAAAAAGCATTTCGGAACATCGCGGTTCTCCTTCCACGACACATTTTCCTGAGTCACGGCTCGACCTTGTAGAACGCCATCATCCCGGCTTCCATGTGGTCATCAAGATGGCAGTGAAACATCCAAGTACCCGGATCATCGGGGACCATGTCCACGGTGACCATCTGTGCTTGCATAAGGGAAACCACATCGGTGCGCTTGCCGTCTTGAAGCACGACATTTCCGTGCCAATGCGGGGTGTGAAAACTAAACCCCTCGCCGAGACCGACGAGATACCAGCGAACGCGCTCTCCCTTTTTCATGGTCATGACCGGTCCAGTTCCATAGATGTATCCGTTAATTGCGAACTTTCCATTGGCGACCGAAAAGCCAGTGCCGGCGGGAGCCAGATTTCCGTCGGCGTCGACGGGAACGAACTCTCCCTTATTCACACCCTTAGGATCACTGGTGTAGGTCTGGATGTTGTAGTCCAGATACCAGCTCTGGTTTTCATCGAACAGCATGAACAAGCAGACAAACTCCCGGTCGACGTCTTTAGGTTTTCCGGCAGCATCGGAGGAACCGCGACGGGAGATAATGATTGCGCCCACCAGTCCGCTGTGGACGTCTCTCATTTCATAGGAATGCGAGTGGTAGAGCCATACGATCGAGCTTGGATCATTCGGTCCAGGCCCCGCCCGTTCCGGCACTTCCCATGTATAAATGTGAGTCTTGCCGGGCGGTACAGCGTCATCGACTTTGTCCGAACCGGACGTCCCATCCTCGTAGAGTGCGCCCTCCGAGTCTTTCTTATAGAAGACGCCATGAGGATGCATGCTGTAGGGGTGCGTGGCATTGTTCTTGAATACCACGCGAATCGTATCCCCGACCTCGGCCCGCAGAATCGGACCGAGAATTCCTGAGGACTGCCACTCCGCCGGCCGTGGTTTAAGGTGGGCAAAGGTTTCGTCGGTATATTCGCGATACAGAGCCTTGCGATAGATACTCCCAATCCGATGCGGGCCGCGCTCGACAAAGACTTTCGAGTAGCCATCAAACTTCATGCCCATCATCTTGTTGACGCCGCCGGGGGCATAGTCCCAGTCCACCTCGTCCGCGGCAATGTAATACGTGCGAACTTTCGCAGTCTGCGCCTGCCCGAAACAAGCGGGAATGGCTAGCAGGATTACGACGATTAGGATTCGTTTCATCATGATCTTCCTCAATCCGTCAAGTGGCGTCCCCCAGGTGGAAGTTGGCATCCCCCCGATGCCACTTCCCCCTGATGGCTTGTGGGCAGCCTTCCGACCTGGTGATCGCGCGAATCGCTGCCCTGCGAGCATCAATCTGCAGGGATTTGTTCGTGGGGTCAATGAAACTGTCCTTTAAACGTGCTTTAACTGATAAGAGTCAGGTTTGTATGGGCTTAGATCCTCTTCTTAACGGGGCTGTGCTACATTTGTGGCCAAAGGGTAGCGCGTGTTGCCTGGGGAACCTCACAAGAAGGCCGTATACAGGTTTGGTCCGTTCCAGCTTGATACCAGCAAGGCCACGCTCACTCGCAACAGCAACCAGCTAAAGTTGCAAGATCTGCCCTACCGCCTGCTCGCAATTCTGGTGGAGAGACCAGGAGAGATCGTCTCTCGAGAAGAGGTGTGCCAACGCCTTTGGCCCCAAAACACCTTCGTAGAGTTCGATAACAGCTTGGGAGTCGCGATCCGGAAGATCCGCGATGCACTCGGGGACAATGCGGACGCACCCTGTTACGTGGAGACGGTCCCGCGGCGAGGCTACCGGTTTTTGGCGCCGGTCACTACGGTCACAGAATCACAGGATCCGGTCCGCCCCGTCACACCGGAGCCTGTAAGGGCGCCGATTTCGTCGCTCGGCTCAGAAAAACACTCTGCCATTTCAGGGCGGCGGTTGCTTTACATAGCAATTGCCGCTTTCATTGTGCTTGTGATCGGTAGTACCGTTTATCGATTCCGCCTTCCCCGCACCAGGATCGAAAATAAGACTGCGGCCGAGACCAACCTTCCTCTGGTACACGTTCGGCGATCTGTAGCCGTAATGGGTTTTCGCAATTTGCCGGGACGTCCCGAGGACAACTGGCTCTCGCCGGCCTTGGCGGAAATGCTCGGTACCGAGCTCGCCGCTGATAACGCCTTACGTATGGTCTCGGGTGAGGACGTGGCGCGCGCCAAACGAGAGCTCCCCTTGACCGACGAAGACAGCCTGGCAAAAGAAACCCTTGAACGGCTCCATATTAATCCCGGAGCAGATGTAGTCGTACTTGGCTCGTATACGCCGTTGCCCGGAAAAGGAGAAAGGCGGATTCGTCTGGACGTTCGCGTTCAAGACACCGAACATGGCGAGACCATCGCCGAGCAGGCCTTCGTCGGAAACGAGGATGATCTGTTTGAACTCGTCAGCCAGGCAGGTACGTCCCTGCGGCAGAGCCTTGGAGCGGCGCCGGTTTCAGGAAAAGCAATTGCGCAAGCACGAGCTACTCTGCCTTCGAAACCCCTGGCGTTCAAGCTTTACACGCAGGGACTGGAGCGTTTGTGGGCGTTTGATTTTGTAAGAGCCCGGGATTCTCTCATCCAGGCTGCAGCAGTCGAGCCCGAGTTTCCCCTGACACACGCTGCTTTGTCCGATGCATGGAATCACCTCGGCTACAGCCTAAAGGCCCGGGATGAGGCGGAACGGGCCCGCGCTCTTTCCGGGCACTTGGGTCCAGAAGATCGTCTGCTGATCGATGGTCAGTACTATTCCACGATCCAAGATCGGAAGCGAGCCATCGATTCGTATCGACAACTTTTTATCCAGTTCCCGGACAGTTTGGACTACGGTCTTCACCTCGCCGATGAACAGCGATGGGTAAATCCTGCAGATGCTTTGCATACTCTGGAAACTCTGCGGCATCTTCCGCTTCCCGCTGGCGGCGACCCCCGGATCGACTATTTGGAAGCGCGCGCCTGGGTTAATAACGATGTCGTCAAGGCGCAGGCCGCCTCCCGGCGCGCCATCGAAAAGGGGAACGCTCAGGGTTTGCAACTATTCGTCGCCCGAGCTTACGGAGTTCTCTGTCAGATTGGCGATGGCGATTCCACCGCCCAAGACTGTGACAATGCTCGAAAGAAGTACGCGGCGGTTGGCGATCGCGACAACGCAGCCCGCACCACGGCCGATTTCGCCATCTTCTACTATGAACAGGGCGACCTGGATCGCGCAGAAGCGATGTACCGGGAAGTGATCAAGGTCTTTCGTCAGATCGGTGATCTCGAGGGCGTCACAACCGCCTCCGGTAACCTGGGTGATATTTCTCTGGCTCGCGGGAATCTGGCGGAAGCGGCACGCGGGCTCTCGGACGCGATTCCCGGCTACAAGGAAATGGGAGACAAAGACGGCGTCGCGCTTACTCTCGCCGATCTGGCCAAGATTGCGCGACTCCGTGGCGACCTGAAAGGAGCTCTTACCAGTTACAAAGAGGCCCGAGCCATTGCGCAGGAAATTGCTGACAAACGCGCCGTGGCCTATGCGCTAGCCGGAGCCGGAGACGTGCTTGAGGATCAAGGGGATTTGCAGGCAGCTCGCGACTCTCACCGGGAATCGCTGGCTCTCTGCAAAGAGATTGGTGATAAGCAAGCGGTCGCGGAAACGGAACTCGCCCTGGCGCGGCTGTCGATTGAGCAAGGCCATGCCGCCGATGCCGAAACTGTAATCCGTAAATGCAAAGAACAGTTTCACCAAGATCAGCAGGCCGACGACGAATTGGCCGCCAGCATTGTGCTGATCAATGCCCTGCTGGCCGAATCCAAGCTTCCTGAAGCCGAGTCTGAGGCGGGACAGGCTAAACCAGTGGCCGATAAAAGTGCGAACACACTGCTGCGTTTGCAGTTTGGAATGATGTCTGGTCGTGTACAAGACTGGTCAGGCCATTTCTCAGCTGCGAGCGCACAACTGGAGAAGACACTTCAAAAGGCTCACTCTCATCAGCTTTTGGAGCTTGAATTTGAGACGCGGCTCGCCATGGCGGAGTTAAGAAAGAGGGCAGGACCGTCGGACGCGGCGCGCACAGAATTGTTGAGCGTAGAGAATGCCGCCGTTAAGAATGGGTTCGGGCTGATAGCGAGTAAAGCTCGGTCCTTTCGCAATGGTCGTGAATAGAGCTCTCCTCTTCTCGATCTCTGGTTGTTCGGCCTCGCATAAGGTCGATGAGGCGGGTCAGGCGCAAGTTTCCCGCCATGCTGCGAGTACGGGACCGTAACTACAGAAAACCGATTGAGTAAGTGTAGCGGGCAGCCCTCAGGGCTTTGCGGGCAGCGGCTGCCAGAGTTCAATCTTATTCCCATCCGAGTCATAGATCCACGCAAAGCGACCGTACGATTCATCCATTCGCTTGGCGTCAATCTTTACTCCTTCTTGTTTTAAGCGGTCGAGCAGAGCATCCATATCGTCCACAATATAGTTGATCATGAACGGCGCGGGGCTGGGATCGAAATACTTACTGGAGTTGGAAAAAACAGTCCAGACAGTAACGTGTTCCTTTTGCGGGTCGTCGTGTTCGCGCCACGGAAGCATCGCGCCTTGGCCCGTGTCAGCGAGTCCAAGATGTTTCGAATACCATTCGCGCATCTGATCGCGATTCGCGGATTTGAAGAAGACACCGCCGATTCCCAGGATGCGCCCGCGCTGCTCGGTTTTGGCAGGCGGCTGCGACTTTTCGGGTTGCACAGATTTCACGTCTTGTCCTCCTGAGTGGGCCGATATGAGCAACAGCGAGGCGAGCGCAAGTGTGCTCCACCGTGTTCCTTGCATCGGCGGATTATACACAAGGTTCGATTCGAATGGAAAAAACGGTTTGCTCACGGCTTCAGCCTGAATTCACCAACTGGGCAAGCGTGTTGTAACCCTTTCCCTCAACGATCGCAACACGTAAGCTTTCCATTTCCCAAGGTTGCGGGTTATGGCTGAGCGGACTAAATTAGGGCGAGAGTTGGAGGTGTATATGAAAAGGTCCGTCGCGGGGGGATCTGCCTCTGCGTTAATCGATGCGAAGATCAACGAACTTGGGGACTGGCGCGGCAAGACGCTCGCGAAGGTACGCGAACTCATACACGACGCAGACCCCGAAATCGTCGAGGAATGGAAATGGATGGGAAGCCCGGTGTGGTCGCACGATGGAATCATTGTGGTCGGCAACGGCCATAAAGATAAGGTGAAGTTGACCTTCGCCCAGGGAGCGAAGCTGCCCGATCCCGACAAAGTCTTCAACGCAGGCCTCGGAGGCAATTTGTGGCGCGCGATCGATTTGTTCGAGGGCGACAAGATTAACGAGCGTGGTTTAAAAAATCTCGTCCGCGCCGCTGTCGAATTCAATCAGATCAAATTAAAGAAGAAAGCGCCTGCGGGTCCGCGAGCAAAAACTCTTAAAAGCAAGAAGCGGTGAGACTGCCGCACCTTGTCACTCACTTTTCTTTGCGGAAGTCGGCGGAAGACTTTATCAGGCAGTTGGAATAACCCACTCAAGCCAAAACCGGGCTTGAATGGGCCACCCGTAGACTTTCGAAGAAACGGACTTACTTTTATTGCGCTTTTATCCAGGTATCCGATCCCGCCAGCTTAACTGCTACGTCAGAAATGAAAATGTGCAACGGCTTGCCGTCGGCCGTGCCGCGGTGCTCGGTTGAGACGAGCAGAGGACCTGCCTTTTTGTAGCCTACCCAGGAGGCGTTGACGAGGCTGGGCTTCGCGGTCCCGCCGTGGCGGAAAACAAGGTACTCGACGCGGTTGTCTTTGCCAACGTAGAGGTCCCAGGTGTCGCCGGGCGTGTAACCGCCGGCTTCCGCGGGATACTTTACTGAGACAAGTTCGGCCGAACCGGCGCCCATCGGCAGTTTCTTCATACCTTCATCGGTAACCGTCGCGCTCTTGTCCCAGTAAGCGTGGAAAACGAACAGGAGCCAATAATTATCGTTGACGAAAGGCCGTTCAACTTCATTCTTCACTTGGTCGGATTGACTGCTGAGGTGAGAACCGTCGTAGGTGACCTTGACCGGCTTGCCGGCTTTGTCCGTTCCTTCGTAGCTGATTTTTCCGGTCTTAGGCTCCCACTCCCACTTGTGAGCAGCTTTGAAGAGTCCGGTAATCTCCCCGTTCCAGGTGTAGCGGATGGCCTCGACTTTATCCCACGAATCGATGCCGTAGGTCTTGGCGACTTGATCGAGAATTGGCGAGCGCTCTTGCGCCCACGAGTACGGACCAAGGACCAGCACTCCGCAAAGCAGAAGACCCATCATGGTGAAACGGCGGACATTTCGCATAGACTTGCTCCTCGGTGAATTGAACAGATGCTGGGTTGGATGAAACTCCCCGATTTCCGGATACAGAAATTGCGTGTTGGGCCGCCAGGCTTGGCTGAACTTGTCCGGTTGATTATTGCTGTGGTGCCGGCCGCATGAGCCGACGGCGTGAGGCAATCATGGCGCCAGCCGCGGCTAGACATCCGTATTCCACCAGCATTACCCAAATCGGAAGCGAACCCCAGGGATGCCCGAGTGCGCGCAAGTGCCATTGGACGTAGGTCGGGATGATGCTCACTGTCCATATGATGATCAGCAGCGTCGAGGCCGACGTGAGAAATGGCAGCAGCCAAAGAAGATACCACGGAAATACTGCCGGGGCGAACAAGAGAGTTGCGGCCATCGGCCAGGCAAAGAGGTCTGGAGAAAACTCGGGCGCTGCGTTTCTTATTCTTTGCCATGATGCAGTCGCTAATCCGACGAGCACCGCCAGCGCAACTAACAACTGCGGAGGCGCGACTCGATTGAGTGCCGCAAACACGGGACCATTAAAACGGAAACTGTTCACGTACGTACCGAGCGAGCCGGTGGGCATGCGGCCGTGGTTCAGAAATGGCACGTAGAGGAGTGCGACCACGGCTGCGGCCAGCGCCGAGTCGCGAATGCGAACTCGCTTCCAATAAAGCGGCAAGAGTACGACCGGCAGAAATTTCACTGCGATCGCTAGACCGAGCGCGACGGCCGCAGTCGCCCGCCAGCGGCGCACGAGCGCAGCGCCGGACACAACCAACAACAGCGCGCCAACAATATCGATGTGACCGCTTCCCGCAACTTCAATAGCCAGCAACGGGTTCCAGGCGAATGCCAGAACCAGGCGGGCTGCCTGCTTACTGCGCAGAAGATCGAGCAACAGGAAAACGATGGCGATCTCGCAAAGCACGAATGCAACTTTCAGTGCGAATGTCGATTCGTGAATGGCGGTTACCGCGCGAAAGAAAAGCTGCGCTCCTGGTGGATACGGGCTGGGCAGATCCGGGTTGTTTAAGTTGCGAGTTTCCGGAGTGTGCAGTCCGATCACGGAAGGATCGCTAGGCACGACAAGATAAGGGTTATAGCCGAGCCTCTGCAGGCGTCCATCCCAAACGTATCGATGAATGTCATCATCGGGACCCGGGGGCAACCGAAGAAATGCAATGTGCCACGCCGCAGCCAGGATGAGCCCAACAACGACAACGCGCCGGGGAAATCCTTGTGTGGCGAGGACCTGCCCTGAGCGAAGTCGAATGGGGCCCCACCCGCGAAAAAACTCGCGCATCGCCAACAGATACGCGATCCCCGCAACCGTCAAAGCAGCCATAAAGTACCGGCCGCCCCGATCGCCGAAGTTGCGCGAGCAGAAAGTAAGCGCCACGAGCAACGTGGCGCCGAGTAAGTACACTCTCCACTCGCGGGTCACCTTCAAGTTCTTCCAGTTTCCATGTGGAGCAGTTTCCATGTGGAGCAGTTTCCATGTGCAGTTTCTGTGTGGAGCGGGCACTCCTGCCCGCTTTGCTTGCAGAAGCAAAATCTAGCGGGCAGAACCTGCCCTGAGCTTGTCGAAGGGAGTGCCCGCTCCGCATGACCTTTCCCACTCTTTAAGCCACGCTGCCGTCCGTGGCGCCCTTGCCGGAGCCAGGCGCAACTCTGCTGCCAAGCGAGTCAGGTCTTCAGCTATATCAATGTCGTAGAAAGAATCTGCGAAACCTACGGAAAGCTCGAGAATTCGTGCGCGCGCCAGAAGCCTCTCCAGCGCGCTGCTGGTGCCCATTCCGTCGCCCGCGAAAAGCGTAGGATGCGCAGCTTTTGCGCCGACGAGATAGTAGCCTCCGTCGTGCGTTGGTCCAATGACGACGTCATGTGCGGCCAGCGTTTCGAATGCATCTTCGAGAACAGAACGCGGCAGGTGTGGGCTGTCGCTGTTGAAGGCAATCACGCGTTGATGGCGGGCGTCTCGGCGATGCTCTTCTGCTTGATGATCTTTGCTCCGATAATCCGGCGCGAAGTGCGCAAATACCGAAGTGAGGCCTGCGGCAAGACCTTCTCCTTTCTGCGCAACAACGCTCACTTTCCTTCCCGCCAACTGCGCCAACTCGTTGACGTCCGACTCCGGGCACATGATGGCAACATCTATATCGCGCAATGACCGCACCAGCGCCAGCGTGTCGTCCAGAAGACAGCAATAAAAATCGGTGACGGCAGCGGGGGAAAGAGTGGGAGCAAGGCGGGTCTTGACCGCGCCCGGCCTTGGCGCTTTCGCCATGATGACGAGTGCGCGGTCACGGTTGCGCGACGGCCCTACCGTCTGGCTGGATGACTCAACGATCATTATGTCTGCCAGGCCAGTATCCCGCACGCGGAGGAGCGCACGCAATCGCAATAAGCGCCAGAACAAACAACAAGGCTACGTAGACAAGAATGCCCTTACCAGTCTTCGGCGTCCAGATCAACAGAACGAATCCGAGAACACCTGTGACTGCAGTGGTTATCCGTAAAAGTACTCTCTTGGTTTTGCCGGCCATCGTCATTTGCGGCATCTACGTTGCACGCGGCGTTCCGCGCCTGGGATCCCGGACATAGTAGCGCACTATCAGACTGAGAATGAACCAGCCCGCGCCGAGCGTACCCTTCAACGTGCCGCTGATCTTCGACTTTCCGATGCGCGGGTGGTAGCTCACCGGGACTTCCACCACGCGGTAGCCAGCCAGGGCGCCTTTGAGGATCATCTCGACCGCCCAGCCGTAGGTGGTTTCTTCGAGCGCGAGCGCGCGCAGAACCTCGGCGCGGCCAGCGCGAAACGGGCCGAGATCGGTGATGTCTAGTCCATACAGAAGCCGAATCAGGCCAGCGGCGAGACGATTGCCAAACGCCTGATGCCAAGGCAGCGCCCCGGCAGAACTCCGCCCGTGCAAACGAGAACCGAGCGTAATGTCCGCACGTCCATCAGTAATTGGCGCCAAAAGAATGGGCAGTTCCGCGGGACGATCGCTGTAATCGCCATCCAGGAAGACAATCACCTCAGGGGAATTTGCTGCGGCCAGGCCGGTAAGGCACGCTCGCCCATAGCCGCGGCGCGGTTCTTGAATGACGCGGGCTCCCATTCTTGCGGCGATCTCGGGCGTCCCGTCATTGGAGTTGCTGTCGACGACGATGACCTCCGTGACGAGATCGGGCGGGAGATCGGCTAAGACGCGTTCAATCGCGCCTGCTTCATTATGAGTGGGGATGATGACGGAGACGCGCACGGTGCCTCAGGGAAACTCTGATTAAATTGTCGGCGGCTAAAACCGCCCGAAAAAAGGCGTAGTTTCGGACCACCCGAAGGCGATCCCTTTCAAAGCGCGACTCAATTTGAGTTTCCCTCGCTCAAATCAACCACCACGGAGACGATGGCCACCGCTGCGCCAGCCACGCGTCCACGCCCCATTTGCGGCCTGCGCTTCCAACAACAAGACCGAGCGATGCCATCACCGGAACCAGCAGTTCCCAAATCCATGCTGTGCCCCACTCCGAAACCCAAAGACTCCCGAGATACAGAAAGGCCACAAATGCCGCCGGACGCGTGAGCAGACCGATGATGAGCACGATGCCGAGAGTGATCTCCGTCAGGGCCTGCATGGGAGCGGCCATTGCGGCATGGCTTGCCGCCTGTGCCATCACCGCCTTCCAGATGGCTGGCGCATGATCGTGTTGGATGTAGTAGTTGATCAGGCCCGCGTAACCTGCCGGCGAGTAGAGGCCTTTGCCCAGATTCTCGAAAAAGACCCATACGAACATTGCGCCGATTGTCACGCGTACAATGGCCAACCCGTTTGCTGCCTGCGGTTGGCGGACTACTGTGGTTGAGCTGCTTCGCGATGAGGTTGCGATCGTCGTCATGGTGAACCTCGTGCAGTGGATGCTATACCAGATTCGAAAGATTCGGCAGGCTCAAAATTGTGTCTCATAGAAAGACGTGCCCGGGATCCCTCTTACGCAAGTCTGACAATGGCGTCGGCTGCTGTTAAAATTTCGATTCTGGTTTGTCCGATCCATGTCCGCTAAGGAGTTTCCCATGAGGCTGCGAGTTCTCTCGCCATTGCTGCTGCTCCTGTTTTTTCTTCCATGCCGACTGGCCGCCCAAGCCACTTCGACTGCCCAGAAGTTCAGCCCGCCAGCGCGCACCTTTCACTTCAGCTACAGCTTCACGGTAAAAGATATTCCCCCCGGAGCGAAGCGCGTGCGCGTCTGGATTCCGCTGCCGCAGACGGACCAGCATCAGACAGTGCGCGTCCTGTCGGTCAAGGCCCCGGTCAAAATGCGGATGATGCAGGAGTCGGAGTACGGCAATCGGATGATGTATGCCGAGATCCCAAATTCTGCTGCGGGCAAGGCAGAGTTCACTGTCACGTACAAGATCACGCGCCGCGAATACTCGCGCGGAGATTACGCGCACCTCGAGCGAACCGATCAGAAGCCAACTGTCGTATCCGCATCGATGAGCCGTTTGATTGCGCCTGACACTCTGATTCCTACGGACGGAAAAATCAAGGAACTGGCGCTGCAGGTTACGGGATCGCAGAGCGGAGCGGTCGCAAAAGCTAAGGCTGCATACGATTATCTCTTCACCAATATGCGCTACGACAAAACGGGCTCAGGCTGGGGACGAGGAGACGCGGTCTGGGCCTGCGACTCCAAACGCGGCAACTGTACCGACTTCCATTCTCCATTCATCGGCATGCTGCGGGCTGACGGCATTCCGGCTCGCTTCGACATCGGCTTTCCACTGCCAGAGAACAAGGATAAAGGAGACATTTCGGGTTATCACTGCTGGGCTGAATTCTATGCGCGCAAAACCGGCTGGATCCCGGTTGACATTTCAGAGGCGTGGAAAGCGAAGGAGAAAGGGGATTATTTCTTCGGCAGCGTCGATGCCAACCGGGTGCAGTTTTCCACCGGCCGCGACATCGCGCTATCTCCGAAGCAGGATGGCCCAGCCCTCAATTACTTCGTCTACCCTTATGTTGAGGTCGACGGTAAGCCATTCGACAAACTCGACAAGCAGTTCAGCTTTGAGGAAGTAAAGGCGTCGGAATGAATATTCTGGTCAGCCTCAGTTGATCGGATCGGCGGAAGTAGCCGCCTCTCGATTATTTTCGGTCTGAAGCGGCGGCGATTTCGCTGGCACCGGCGGCAAGAACTGTTGCTCGGCGAGAAATCAGCTGCAAATTGTGATTGCCCGCGTCCACGGCGAGTGCTTTTGCCAGAGCGCGTCCTAGCGATGAATTGGCTTTCAGTTCCAATTCGGCCAGAGCCAATCGTGCCTCGCACTCGATCGTGCAGGGACAGGTGGGATTTGTGAATGCGGAGACGGGAGCGTTGCTGGGCCCACTTACGCCAATCTCAGCTAACCTTGGGCCGTCGCAGTTGCAGTCAGTGGATTTGAACTTGACGCAGTTCGCCGGTCGAATAGGACAGCGAATCGAAGTGCAGCCGGTGATCGTTCAGTCCCCGAACGCGGCGGGCGAGGTCGATCCTGGACCCACACAAATATCGGCAACCGTGCAAATGCTGGATGCGCTGACAGGACTTCAAACAGTGCTGGCGCCACTGGCGCAACCGGGAAGTTCTGTAGGGACTAATCCTGGCCCCGCAAACGTATCGTCGCTCAGCCCGCAGATTCTAGCGGGAGGCCAGACGATGCGGTTCGATGTGATGGCTACCGGACCTGATCCGTGTGTGGCGCAGGTGACATTCTACGACGCGAACGGCAATCCGCTGGTTCCGAGCGCGTCGGTGAACCTGCCGTCGGGTACGGGAACGACGGTGGACTTGAATGCGGACACGCTGGGCTTTGCATTAGGCACGCGGATTGAGGTGCAGCCGGTGATAACCGCAACGGCGCCGGGAGCGGCAGTTCCTCTGAACTCGGTGTGCAACGCTGGCGTGGAAGTATTCAATCATCTGACCGGGCGGACGCAGACGCATCAGAACACGACGGTGGGATTGCCGGCGGTGCAGTCGCCGGCAGGAAGCACGCCGTAAGCGGCGGGAACGAAAAAGGCAAAAGCTTGCCGGCCGACCTGCTCGCGTTAGGGGAAAGCGCGAGTGGGTTGGTCGAGCAAATAGAAGGGCAAGCGAAGCAGGGACGTACATTGCTGCTGAGCCTACCCTGCGCATTGAAGGCCGGAGACGAGCAGAATCGGGGAGACTGCCGGCTTCGGCCTTTGTGCTGAATGCGCCAACGCTGACAACCTAGACCGGCGCTCGGGAATGAAAAAAGCCGACCAGCGCACGCCGGGTTTTCTGGAAACTCCAAATGCGAACCACAGCAATTTGGGGGCTCATCTCTATAGCCGCGTTATCGCTCTGGGCAGCGGACAAGCCACAGTCGCTTAACGTGAGACTAGGTCTTTGGGAAATCACCCGCACCACGTCGACGAGTGGCGAAATGCCCGTTCCTCGCGAACTCCTGCAGAAACTAAGTCCTGAACAGCGCGCTCGCCTGAATGACCGCATGAACGCACGGTCGACTGAAACGACAAGAAAGACCACGACGAAATATTGCCTGACGGCGCAACGGCTGAATCAAGGAATCCCGTTCGATCAAGACGGAAAGGCCTGCACCCGCACCGTTGTCTCATCCAGCCGCACAAAAATCGAGGTTCGCAAGCAGTGCACGGACGGGACCATTCAGACGGACGAAATCCGCCACATCGAGCGGCTGAATTCTGAAAATGTTAAAGGGGATTCGCACTCCTTTGCGGGCGATAGCGATCACAGTTCAAGTTCTACTTTCACTGCCAAATGGATCTGTCCGATCTGCAACGGGGCCAAGTAGGGATGAGAATTGGCCAAGTTCCGCTTCCAATAATCGCTTGCCGTGTTTACCGGATGTGGTTGAGCTTTCCACAGGGATGAAATCGGTTGACACAGTTCTCCATCGTTTATAATTATTCTTATTCGATAATTATGCGTCTTTCCCATGAACAGTTCCGGGAACTGGCCTCGCAGCATGGCTTGGCTGTGACACACCAGCGTCAAGTCGTTTACGAAGCCGTGGTTGCTTCCCACGGACACCATTCTCCAGAAGACATTTACGCCGCGGTCCGGCGTCGCATTCCATCCATTTCCGTGGCCACAGTCTACAATAATCTGCGGCTTTTTATCGAGCGTGGATTGCTCCGGGAAGTCACGCCGCATTCTCCCACTTTGCGGGTGGATGGCAATCTCGAACCGCATCATCACCTGGTGTGTTTGCGCTGCAAGATCGTGCAGGACATCGCGGGCGATTTTATCGATTTCAAACGGTTGTCTAAACAAGCTATTGATGGATTTGACCTGACGCAGCCCGTGGTCGAGGTTTTCGGCCTCTGCCGCCGGTGCAGCGCCAAGAAATAATTTTCACGCGGTACGCCATCAAAGAAACGAAGGATGAAAATATATGGAAAATACACTCGCGACCTCATCAGGAAGTGTTTCCCCCGAAGCTAAAGACAAAAGCACGTTAGCCGAATCGAAGTGCCCGGTAGCGCACGGCGCTCGCGATTCGCACACGAATGTTGATTGGTGGCCGAATCAGGTAAACCTGAAAGTGCTGCATCAGCATTCTCCGCTGTCTGATCCGCTCGGCAAGGACTTTAATTACGCGCAAGAGTTCAAGACTCTCGACCTGAAAGCCGTGATCAAGGATCTGAACGCCTTGATGACGGATTCGCAGGAGTGGTGGCCGGCCGACTTTGGACACTATGGGCCGCTATTCATTCGAATGGCATGGCACAGCGCCGGCACGTATCGCATCGGCGACGGCCGCGGCGGCGCAGGTGCCGGGCAGCAGCGCTTCGCGCCGCTCAATAGCTGGCCCGACAACGTGAACTTGGACAAAGCGCGGCGGCTGCTCTGGCCGATCAAGCAAAAGTACGGCCAGAAAATCTCCTGGGCCGACCTGATGATTCTCGCCGGCAACGTCGCACTGGAATCGATGGGCTTCAAGACATTCGGTTTTGGCGGCGGCCGCCCAGACACTTGGGAGCCAGAAGAAGAAATTTATTGGGGGCCTGAAGGCACGTGGCTGGCGGATGAGCGTTACTCGGGAGATCGTGACCTGGCCAATCCTCTCGCCGCGGTGCAAATGGGACTGATTTACGTGAATCCTGAAGGGCCCAATGGAACGCCCGATCCGATAGCCGCCGCGCGCGACATTCGGGAAACTTTCGCGCGCATGGCGATGAATGACGAAGAAACGGTCGCACTCATTGCAGGTGGACATACTTTCGGCAAAACGCACGGTGCCGCCGTTCCCGCTCAATATGTAGGCCCCGAACCGGAGGGCGCCGACATCGAAGATCAAGGCTTGGGATGGAAAAATAAATTTGGCAAAGGCTTTGGTGGTGACACTATCGGCAGCGGCCTGGAAGTAACCTGGACAACAACGCCGACCAAGTGGAGCAACAACTTCTTCGACAATTTGTTCCGCTACGAGTGGGAACTAACCAAGAGCCCGGCCGGAGCGCACCAGTGGACACCGAAAAATGGCGCGGGTAACGGTACTGTGCCGGATGCTCACGATCCTTCCAAGCATCACGCCCCATCGATGCTGACTACCGATTTAGCCTTGCGATTCGATCCCGCTTACGAAAAAATCTCGCGGAATTTTTATGAGCATCCCGATCAGTTGGCCGACGCGTTTGCGCGCGCCTGGTTCAAGCTGACGCACCGCGATATGGGTCCGATCCAACGTTATCTCGGCCCGCTCGTTCCCAAGGAAATTCTGCCTTGGCAAGACCCCATCCCCGCCGTGGATCATCCTCTGATTGGGGAGCAGGACGTTGCTGCTTTGAAGGCGAAGATACTTGCATCAGGTCTAACCGTTTCGCAACTGGTCTCGACCGCTTGGGCGTCAGCGTCGACGTTCCGCGGCTCGGATAAGCGCGGCGGAGCGAACGGCGCGCGCATTCGCCTGGCGCCGCAAAAGGACTGGGAAGTCAATCAGCCCGCTGAACTGGCGAAGGTGCTGCAGAAACTCGAAGGCATTCAAAAAGAGTTCAACAGCGCGCAAACCAACGGCAGTAAGGGGAAAAAGATCTCGCTTGCTGACTTGATCGTTCTAGGCGGCGATGCGGCGATCGAGAAAGCCGCGAAGGCTGCAGGGCACGAGGTGAAAATTCCATTTACGCCGGGACGCATGGACGCGTCGCAGGAGCAAACCGACGTCGAGTCCTTCACGCCGCTCGAGCCGAGAGCGGATGGGTTCCGCAACTATCGCCGCGGTCCGCAGCGCCTTTCGGCTGAGGAGATGCTCGTAGATCGGGCGCAATTGTTGAAGCTGACCGCTCCCGAGTTGACGGTCCTGGTTGGCGGCCTGCGTGTGCTGGGTGCGAATACCGGCAAGTCAAGGCACGGTGTCTTCACCAGCCGCCCCGAGACGCTGACCAATGATTTCTTCGTCAACCTTCTCGATATGAACACGCAGTGGCAACCTTCCAATACCGTCGAAGGCGTTTCCGAAGGGGTGTACGAAGGGCGCGACCGGAGGACGAACCAGGTGAAGTGGACCGCTACCCGCGTCGACCTGATTTTCGGTTCGCACTCCCAACTGCGTTCTCTCGCGGAAGTCTACGCCAGTGCGGACTCGAAGCAGAAGTTCGTGAAAGACTTCGCTGCAGCTTGGTCAAAGGTAATGAACTCGGATCGCTTCGACATCGCCTGAGGTCAAGCGAGGAAGGCAGTCAGATTCTGGCTGTTGCTTTGTTTGAATCGGCGTGGCTCGGGGACGCAGCATGCGTCCCCGGACTCGTCAATAGTGCCAATAGAAATCCGACGAGAGTTTGCGCCGCATGCACTGTCTAAGAGCGTGTGCGGCAATCTGGATTGAACTCCGTTTGCTTACCGGCGGCAATTGCGCGACTCAGCTCGCGGACGTTTTCTTCCAAAACTTGCGTGCGGTCGTATTCGCGTCCGTGAACCTTCCCCAGGCTCACGCGCGGATTTCGGTAAAGCATGGGGCTCGTTACCGGACTGCTCAATCCCACGTGTATCTCGGTAACCGCGGTGCGTTCGAGAATCTTGGCCGCATTGTCGAGTCCAATGCCACCGCCGGCCATGATCGTGATTCGGTTGCCAGCCAGCTTGACGAGTTGCGCGATGGTTTTAACGCCTTGGGAGCACGTCTGTTCCCCGCCTGATGTGAGAAGGCGACGGGCCCCCGTCGAACAAACGTCTTCCAGCGACTGCAACAAATCCGCTGACATATCAAAAGCCCGATGGAAGGTAACAGGAAGCGGCTGTGCCAGTTCGATGAGGCGTCGAGTGCGCTGAAGGTCCACTCTGCCGTCGGCATTGAGGACGCCGAGAACGACGCCGTCCGCGCCTGACGCCTTCGCGATTTCGACATCGCGGCACATCACGTCATATTCTTCGTCGGTATAGCAAAAATCCCCGGCGCGCGGTCGAATGATAGGATGCAGACCGATCGATATCCTGGATCGGACCGCGTTCATAAGCCCAGCGCTAGAAGTGACGCCGCCTTCCAGAAGATCGCTGCACAATTCCACTCGTTGTGCTCCGCCACGTTCGGCAGCCACCGCGGACGCAACCGAGTCGACGCAGACTTCGATAAGCACGTGTGGCGTCATGGTGTGGTGAAAGTCGCCGCGAGATTATCCCTGCAGAGCATAGCGGAAGGGCCGTTCTGCGCTGCTTTTCCAAAAGTAGACGAGGATGATGACGCTCGCGATGGCCGCGTATGCGCACCACAACGAGGTGAACGCGTACCGCTTGTACTCCATGACAGCCAGTAGGATAGCCAGGTTTGCCGCCCCGAAAATTACCATCATTCGGATGCCCGAAAAGAATAAGGAGCCGCAGGTTGCAACTACGTACAACACCGCTACTGCCGTGTTGTTGGTAGCCTGGTTGATGTACACGATACTGTTGCCCTTGATGTAAAGTTGCAAAGGATACGCCGTCAACGCCCACAAAATATAGAGCGTGGTTGCGGCGCCCAGAATCAGAAACGGCTGCATGCGCCCGCGGCTCTTGCGGTTGGGCTCGAACAGCAACACACTCAGCGGCAAAAGGAACGGGAGTAAACCCTGAGCGTAAAGCATGAATGCCGCTCCCATGTTATGCGCGACCACAGGCGAAAGAATCCCATCCAAGCCAAGCCAGACGAATCCCTCAATGAATTGATGAATGGCGAACAGGATGGGTAGCGCGGCGAAAAGCACTTCCCGCCGGTGCTTGACCTTCGTCAAAGTGACGACGCCGATGGTGCCTAAAACCCCGCTGCCAACAAAGTTCGCCGCTGCTGAAAAGCACATGTCTCGTGTTCTCCATTGCGAGGATTGCATCTATTCTCGTAAAGCGCAAAATATTTCTTATGACCCGCGCCTTTGAGGTAATTGTCCCGGGTGACATGAGCGTTCTCGCTTCCTCGCAATATCACAATTTGAGAAATAGCATTGTAAACTCGTCGGCAGACAACCGCGTTTTGAAATCCGCCGACCAGGAGAGCCCAAAGATGACGCACATTGTGAAAACGATCAGGAGCACGATCTACAGATGCGCGCTCGTGATGGCGATGCTTGCCCCAACTTACGCTTGCGCGCAGTTGTACACGTTGTCCAGGCAGGAATTGATTGACTACACGACGAAGTCACCCTTTGGGCGGTTCGCAGATGGACGTCCGAAAGTTCCCAACGCCATGATCGAGCGGGCCCGCGATCTGTCATCGGAAGAAGTGTGGGCCGGCCTACCTGAGCAGGGTTTCAAGAATCAGTATGCGGATGGATTTCAAGTGCTGCATCCAGGAAAAACCATGGTGGGACGTGCCTTTACGGTGCAATTTATGCCTCTGCGAGCCGATGTGGATGAAGTCGCAAAGAGTAAGGCCAAGCAGCGCGGCTTGCCGGACCTGATGAATCAAACTGCGATCGATATGCTTCAACCCGGAGACGTGCTCGTGGTAGATCTGTTTGGCAAGAAAGTGGACGGCACGATCGTGGGCGACAATCTCTTCTACTATGTGATGAAAGCCACCAACGGATCTGGCCTGGTTGTCGACGGCAGCATTCGCGACCTGGACGGCATAGCAAAAATCGATATGCCGGCATATTTCCGTTCTGCGGATCCGACTCCCATCGACAACGTGATGCTGACGGGCATCAACGTGCCCATTCGAATCGGCGGAGTAACTGTTATGCCGGGAGATCTAGTGGTCGGCGATCGCGAAGGCGTATATTTCATTCCGCCGCAATTCGTGAAGGAAGTGCTCGACCGCGCGGACGAAACCCATATCCATGATGAATGGACGAAGAAGAAATTCGACGAAGGAAAATACAACTCTTCGGAAATCTATGGCTCGCCGAAAGATCCCAAGCTGCAAGAGGAATATCGCGAGTATCTTAAGAAGCGGTTAGACGAGATTCATCGGCAAGAGAGTTCGCAATAGCCAGCCTTATGGGTTGCTCAGGACCACTAATGCCACTTCGATTTCTAGTGCTTTTGCTCTTCGCATCTTCTTTATCAACGGCTCAAGTGCGAGTCTGGCAAGGCACATTGACGCTCCCAACGTATGAGGAAGGCGCGCCCGACACGAATCCTCCTTTCGACCAATATGCGAACAGCCGGTTCAACTATCCCTACACGCTGCGCGACAATTTAACGAATCGCCGCACCGATCACGCCTGGCGCGCCGTCTTTCTGGAAAATGAATACTTGAAGTGCTCCGTGCTGCCCGATCTGGGAGGCCACGTCTACACTTGCATCGACAAAATCAGCGGCCAGCCGATGTTTTATGAAAATCCTTCCATCAAGAAAGCCGACATATCTTACCGCGGCGCGTGGGCGGCCTTCGGCATCGAATTCAATTTCCCGGTTTCCCATAATTGGGTCAGTCTTTCTCCGGTAGATTTTGCATTCGGCCAAAGAGAGGATGGCAGCGCTTTCGCGCAAGTCGGGAACATCGACCGGGTGTATGGAATGCAATGGTCGGTAGAAATTATATTGCGGCCGCATTCTACGGTTCTTGAAGAAAGAGTCGTGCTGAACAATCGCAGCGACGTTCGACATCGCTTCTATTGGTGGAATAATGCCGGGCTTCAAGCGTGGGATGATTCGCGCATACAGTATCCGATGCGCTTTGCGGCCAGTCACGGTTTTCGGGAAGTTCAGCCCTGGCCGGTTGAAGCGGACGGCACTGATCTCAGCGTTGTAAAGAATCAGACCAAGGGACCAGTCTCGCTATTCGTGCACGGCAGTCGCGAACCTTTCATGGGCGTGTGGCATCCTCACACCAACACCGGCACGGTGCATTTCGCGGATTACGCGCAACTCCCGGCAAAAAAGATCTGGTCATGGGGCACCGATGCGGATGGACTGGACTGGCGCAAGGCTCTGTCCGATAACGACAGCGCTTACGTTGAAGTGCAGGCCGGATTGTTCCGCAATCAGGAGACCTATGCCTTTCTCGAACCCAGACAGACGATCAGCTTCTCCGAATTCTGGATGCCGGCGCGCGACATCGGCGGGATTTCCCGGGCGAATCTGGCGGGAATAGTTCATCTGAGCCGGCGAGAGAATGCCTTGGTGGCTGGACTCAATGTGAATCAATCCGTTGCGGGAGCGACGCTGCGGATTTCGACGGGAGATCAGGAAGTTTTCCATGAGAGAGCTGATCTCACACCGCAACACATGTGGTCGCACGAACTCGCGAACGCCGATCCGCAACAGAAATATACATTCGAACTTCGCGACGCGCATAACGCGGTACTTTTGTCGCAGACCGAGGGCCAATACGACTGGACTCCGGTTGAACAGATTCACGTCGGGCCTCAATCTGCGTATCACATTCCAGAGCCAGAGCATCGCACGGAAGATGACTGGCTGCAACTCGGGAACGGCTACGAACTCGATGGCAATCTGCTCGCAGCCATGCAAACGTATCAGGATGCGTTAGCTAACTTTCCCGAGAGTTTTCAAGGACGCAAGGCTGCCGGGCGCCTGTGTGCCGGTTTGTTGCGCTACAAGGAGGCGAAGAATTTTCTCGAGCCAGTGTTTGCGCGCGATACTTCCGATGCTGAAGTTTCTTACTATCTCGGCATCGCGTATGACGGCCTTGGCCAGAATCGCAACGCACGCGAGTCTTACGAAGCCGCCGCGCGGATGCCTGCCTTTCGGGCAGCGGCTGGATTACGCCTGGCCGAGCTTTCTGCACGTGAGGGGAATCTGCCGCAGGCGGAGTCTTACCTGGAAGCGGCCAATCGTGCGGCTCCAGACGACCTGCGCACCGGTGAAGAACTGTCTGCCATTCTGCGCGCGAAGGGGGAAACCGACAAATCGAAGAAGGTTGCCCGAGATTGGCTGGTGCGATTCCCGCAGAGTTATTTCCTGCTGGAGCAGGATGGCAGCCCTGATCTGCGCCATCTTGGCGACGATGCCGAGCGTGTATTGAATGTCGCGTCCGAGTACATGCGCCTCGGGCTTTATGCCCAGGCGCTTGATGTTCTCTCGCGCCACTACCCTCCAGCAATCTCGGATGAAAGCGAACCCGGAGTGCTGCCTCCGGACAAGCATCCGATGGTCGCTTACTTTCGCGGTTATTGCCGGCAGAAACTGGGGCAGTCCGGTTCAAACGATTTCAGCGCGGCGGCGAAGCTCTCGACCGTGTATGTATTTCCGAGCCGTGCCGAAGACCTCGAGGTTTTGACTGCCGCGTTGAGTTCCAATTCGCAGGACGCGAGCGCGCATTACCTGCTGGGAACGCTTTACTTTTCACGCGGCCTGACCGATTCGGCCGTGGCCGAATGGGAGCAAGCCCGCAAGATCAATCCACAGATTCCGGTGCTGCATGCTAGCCTCGGCCGGGCTTTGCTGCATGCAAGAGACAATCCGGCGCAAGCATTGAATGTATTTCAGGAAGGCCTGCGGTCGGACCCTCGGAACATCGAGCTCTACACGGGCATCGATCAAGCTTTGAGTATTTTGCAACGGCCGGCGCAGGAACGTGTCGCTGCGCTAGAGCGCTATCCCGATGGCGCCAACATGCCTTCCAAACTGGTCTATGAACTCATCCTGAATTTGGCGGAGTCCGGAGAATTCGATAAAGCAGCCGCACTATTCCACAATCGTTTTTTCTCCCGCGAGGAAGGTGGAACTAATGTGCGACAAGTCTGGCTGGAAGTGCAAATGCGGCGAGCCATCTCGCTGGCACAAGGTGAAAAATGTTCGGACGCAGTGGAGGTCGTCGATAACCTTGCGACGCCGGTGGCAGGTCTGCCCTTTACCCATGATGGCCTAGAGCCGTTCTTGCGTTCCGCCCGATTGAATTACCTAACCGGAACCGTCTATAAAACCTGCAACCTGCCAGATAAAGCTCGGAGCAGTTTCCAGAGCGCCAGTGGGCGTTCGAATCTGGAAGATGCCGTGTGGTCCTCGATGGCAGGGCAACAGTTGCCCGGCTTCGATCAAGTGTCAGCGAAAAAGAAATTGGAGGACCTCCTCGATCGCTCTAAAAGCGAGGGCGACAGCACCTCGCGCAGTGGACGGTGGTTTTACAGTATTGGCATGATCGATCAGGCTCTAGGACATGCGCAACAAGCGGAGAAAGAATTTCGCCAAGCGCTTTTGAGCCCGGATCAACTGTTGTCATATCACCTTACGCGGCTCGCAGTTTCCGACAGGAATCCTTAATCCACAACGGAACTGGAGGCCACGATTCTGCGATGAATAACTTTCTCAAAGCTCTGATTCTCCTTATTACTTTTGCGGGCGCCGCATCCACAACGGCGCAGACAATTCAAAGCACTTGGGCCGACTCGGCTCCGCCGCTCGACACGAACTCGTCGTCCTTGTTTTGGCAAGGCTCGCCGGCGGTCTATATGGACGCAGATACTCACGGCAACCATGACCCGAAGTATCGAACCGAGATCCGCATACGGTGGACTCAGCAGAGCCTCTACTTTCTTTTCGTATGCCCTTACGAACAACTCTATCTCAAACCCAACCCGAATCCCTCGGCTGAAACCAACCAGCTTTGGAACTGGGATGTGGCAGAGGTTTTTATTGGTTCTGACTTCAACGACATCCGGCGTTACAAAGAATTTGAGATCTCGCCGCAGGCAGAGTGGGTCGATCTCGATATTGATCTCGACAAGCCACAGCATGAGGATGGCTGGAAATGGAACTCGGGCTTCGCGGTTTCGGCGCGAATCGACAATGCCGCTCACGTCTGGTATGGCGCAATGAGCATTCCCTACTCTGCAATCGATACTCGCCCAGCCGCGGCGGGCAACACTCTTCGTATCAATTTGTTTCGCAGTCAAGGACCGCTTTCTGCCCGGCATCAGATTGCGTGGCAAGCCCCAATGAGCGAGAGCTTCCATGTGCCAGAGCATTTTGGTTTGCTCAAGCTCGTGAAGTAAAGAAGAAGAGATGGCTAAACACGGGGTCGAATTGATTGCTTTCGAATGCGGAAACAATCAGCCATGCGTTAGCGAGTCTTCGAACTGGCGTGAGCCGTCACCGAAGTGCTGACCTCACTGCCTGTGATTTCGCGGCGTTCACTCAACGTGCCATCAGGAATTACGATTGCAACCCACGGCGTCTTCGCCGAAGTTGCATGGGCATGCCAGATAACGTCTCGCGGGCTTCTGGAGGTGAGATTGATCTCCTGCTGGCCTATCTCTTTCAAGGTGAGATTGTCCGTACGGATCGTGAATGTGTGACGCCCAGCCCCTTCGGCCGATATTCGCAGCACGATTTCATTGTGACCGGAATCCTGAGATGTCACGTTGAAGTCGAGCACCCGGTCCGGTCGCAAGTCGACATCATAAAAGCCGCCGGGTAAAACAGTGACGCTGGTGTGTGCCGATCCCTGCCGCACATCGTAACGGCCTTCCGGCAAATGCAGATTGATTTCGCCGTCGCGCGAACTCACAACCGACGCTGTCATCTGGCCGCTTTTTTGTTCGCGGAATTCCACCGGATCGTGGCTCGCAGGATTCGCCCTCACTCGAACCGTGGCGGGAACACTGATATCCTCCATCAACCAGATCCACTGTCCTACCGGCTGGGTCCACACTTCTTTGTAGGTCCAGCAAATCTGCGTTGGCCAGTAAGGAGCGTCGTCGAATCCTTTCGTCTCAATGCCGACAGGGAGCGCGCCGACCATTTGACCCGAACGCACGCTGTAGAGCGGCGTCCAGTCATATCCCTCGCCATACATCACGCTGGCCGCGAAAGGATTTCGTCCAACCAACCATTGAGCTTGTTTTTGAGACAGGTCTTCGGCTTCTAGGTCGCTTCGCAGCTTCGCTGCCGCCGAGAGCGCTTTCGCTTGCGACAGCAGAACGCTCGAATTGCCGCGAAAGTCAAACCACACGGGGAATCTGCGCAGATAGTTCTCGCCGCCCAGCGGAATTCCGCGGCGCACTTCCTGGACGTACGCGTCGCGATCGGCAGCCCGTAGCGGGGTCCAATTCTTGGCTTCGGGAATCAGTCGGGCTTCGCTCTCGCGATAGACAGCGGCTGGTAGAACCCCGTAAGGCTTATCGACTACGGCCGCTGCCTTCAGATAGTACTGCGAGTGCAAGACCACCGCGGAGTACCACTTCATCCACTTCTCATTGTCGGGGAAGGATTCGCAAAGACGAATGAGAGCGACAATCGGCTCCTGCTCTTGCCCAATGTGAAAGCGATGGAAAAGATTTTCGCGTTTTGGACTGGTATAGAAATAGCCGGTCAGCGGAATCGTCCACGGCTGCATTTCGCGCTCCTGAGAAGCGAGCACCTGATCCCCCAGGACAATTGCTTCCTGTGCGTAACGGTCGTCACCGGTGACCAAGTAAAGTTCGACCGAGGCAACCACACCGAACGATGTCCGCTCCAACTCATCTTGTGCTCCATAGACTTCAGCGAGTGGAGTCGCCGTCGTTAAACCTTCGACCGCGTACTTCCAGTCTTCCTCCGCAATGATCAGGCTGCGGTTTGCCAGTTCCGGGTCGCTGTCTTTCAATATTCGCGCGGCGAGAGCTTCCACTCCACTGACGCGGAAATTCCATTCAGGATTATTGACCGCCTGGCCGAAGCGATCATCCGCCGTGCCCATGATCCCGTCCGTCCAGTAACTCACCAATTGCCCCGTGCTGCGAAAGCCGCCTCCAAAGCGCGTTTTGAGCACCCAATTCAATCCCCAGCGAGCTTCGTCGAGCAGCCGATCGGAGAGCGCCGGATCTGCGCCTTGCCGCTTCAGGGCATCCGCAAGCGACAACAGCGCATAAACCATTCCGGGCGTGTTTCCGGTCGCAGAAAGGTCGCCGGCATCGTGATATCCGCCATTCACGACAATGCGCTTGTCTTCGTGCACCGTATAGATATCCTGATGACAGCGGCCGTGAATGCCCGGAATCTCCGTTCCGCAGCGCTCGCTGTACATAAAGTTGATCGCCTTCCAGATGCTCTCGCTCCAGGCGTCATCGCCGATGCGAAAAGAGCGAGTCAGCGTATCTCCGGCTTTGATCACGTAAGTGCCCGGCCTGCGGATTTCAGAAAAGTCGAGCACCTGGTACTTGCCCAACGGCGTGGCGAGTTGCTCGACCGATTTGGTCAGAACAGACTCGCCGGTTTGCTCGTCAATCACGGAGAAATCTGAGGCCGTCAAATCGCTGGCGATCGCGGACTTTGTGGAACCGATTGTGTACCCGCTGTCGCTGAATGCAATTTTCCCTGGCGCAACGTCCCAACCTTCCACGTGATCGGCTACGATGCTCTGCAGTTCCAGTTGATCGATGTCTAAGATCGTTTGGTCGCCCGGGTCGGGAAATTTCTTGGGCAGCATATAGGCAAAATCAAGCGCGGTAACGCGATCGCGATCGAGTGGAGCAATTTCCCACACCACATGGTTCCAAGTGTGATTTTTGAGAATGATCGACTCGTGGCGTCCCTCGTTGTATTGGTCTGGAAGTTTATGGGCACCGTCGTTGTGGAGCGTGAGCGCGCAAGAGATAGCGGGTGCGCCAACGATATCGGGGTAAACCCATAGCGAGATGCGGTTATACCGGCTCCAGTCTTCTGCGGAAAACTTTCTGGTTGCCACCAGATCTTCCCACTCTCCGCTGCCGTCAACCTGAGCGACATTGGTAGTGGAACGAATTCTCAGGGAATGCCGGCCATCTTTGGCGCGAGTGTCAGTTAACGTCATCTCTCCCGCGCCGGTGAACGTCCAGGACGAGAGATTTTCCATATTGTCGAGCAATCGCGAATCGAGGACCTTCTTATTCAGCCAGCGAAATTCGGCGCCGTCTTCAAATCGGGCCTGCATCGGCATTTGGGGAACAGTTTGCTGGGCCGCGAGCAATACGCATAAACAAAACAGGCAGACGAATGTGGCAATGCTGAACCGCCATACGTTATTCCCCGCGCTCAATCTCGACTTAACGTCCATAATCAGTCCAACCGGCGATTCGCTTCCCTACCCGCGCATTCCTTCCCGCAAAACTTCCCGCAAACGTTTAGCAACGATCATTTCTTCGCCGGGCTGCAACATCCATACGCCGACGACGATCGTGTTGGCTCCGCCCGGCAGTCCCGCACTCGCCGGAGCACCTCCGGTGGATGGATTCAGTTCGATCCGCGGCTTCCCTTCCCGCATTTTTTTCCTGACCTCCGCGCCCGTAACCTTGATCCGATTCTGGTCATAAGTTATGAGCAGGTGCGGAACGTGATTCGCAACCTCGGGAATGAAGACTTGCGTTTGCACGGTTGGAATCCCGCTTAATTGCTTCGCAATATGGTCGGCGCGCTGCCGGCACTCTGCCTCGATGGCGGCATCATCCTGCTTCAGAAAGTAGTCGACGGCAGCGACGAGGCCGACAATCTCCTCTTTCGCCACCTTCATTCCCCGCCCGACAGTGTTGGAATTTGGCGAATTATTTTTCTTCGCCGCTTCGATCAGATCCTTTCTGCCCAGCAGCAAGCCCGTACACTGCGGTCCGCGCAGTCCCTTGCCACCAGAAAACGTCACAAGGTCAAATCCCATCTGCGTGTAGTTCCATAGATTAGAAATCGGCGGAACATCGGCAGCCGCGTCGTTGAAACACGGCACTCCATGCTGGTGGGCCACTCGCACCCAATCTTCCCGGCTGATTTTTCCTGAGCCGGCGTTGAAAAAGTGGGCCATCACCGTGCGCTCGGTGAATGCTTGTTCGTACTGCTCAAGCGTCTCCACATCCACGAAGCGTATTCCGCAATTGCGGAGGGCATGATCATAATCATAACGATGTGATTTCTGCACGATCACTTCATTCTTCAGTCCAGCCATATCGGTGGGGATGTTGAGAATGGCCTGATCGTTTCCGAGGGTAACGCAAGCCGCCATTCCAACAACGAGCGCCGCGGCAGCGCCGGAAGTAACGAGAGCGGCCTCACATCGTAGTTGCTTCGCCAGATAGGCTCCGGACGCGTCGATTAGTTCGTTGAGATTAACTGGCTGTCGCGACGCGATCGCGATCGCCGCCTGAACTTCGTCAGGCATGGTGGAAGCGGATAGAACTGTGTAAGTGCCGGCTGCATTGATGAACGGAGTGACTCCGAGCTTCTGGTAATAGTCCACAGCTTGCGGCGCCGATTTTGAAAATGCCCGAGACTCCAGGCTAGCGATTCCCGAAAGTGCCGCCCCTCCCGCGAGAACCGCTTGAGTCCCGTTGCGCAACAACTTTCGCCGACTCATCTGTAGCATGGTTGCCTCCGTCCAGATCGTTGAGATTGCAGATTCAATCGCGCGGAAAATCGTCCGCGCGCGACGGCAACGCCCCGTCGCCGATAGGAATCTTGAAATACTGCGGACGCGCTTTTTCCCACTCGACCATACTGAGACCTGACGGATCGTACGAAATGCGTCCCGCCCGAATCGTCATGCGCGCCGTCAGTCGCACATTCCCATCCATTCTGGCGACGCCGCAATCAATGTAACTAAAGTGGCCCTGGGCCAGTTCCAGCACCGCAATGTCCGCGTCCTGGCCAATCGACAACGTCCCCAGGTCGGGCCGGTGAATCTCCTTCGCTGGATTGACCGTCGAGCGGCGAATGACATCTTCCAGCGGCACTCCCATGGCCAGGAATTTTGACATCACGTTACTCATGCTGACAGTCAGGTAAGAGCCCATGTGCAAATCGGTAGAGATGGAATCGGGTAAGAATCCTTGCTTCGCAGCGGGAACCGCATTGCGAAACCAGAAACTGCCGCCCCCGTGTCCCACATCGAATATCACGCCGCGCGCTCGCGCTTCCGCAAGCGCGGGATTCAGTTTGCCGTCCGGAAGAATAATGGGAAATTGTTGCGCGAAGACATGCGTGTGTATGTCGCCCGGCCGCATTTTTTTCAGGATCAGTTCCTCGTATGTCCTGTCAGGTCGCGGCCAGAAATCGAACATGACCGGGCTATTCGTGAGAATGCCGCACTCAATCGCGCGATCGACCGCAGCCCACGGCACATGTTCCCCATCCCAAGGCTGCCCAGTCCAGTAGTGCGCCGTCTTCACTCCAACAATCAGGTTGGGATATTTTTTTATGGTATCGACGCAAAGCTTCACATCCATCTGGTCCACGGTTTGCTCAAGCCCGCCGTTCATGCCATTAGCCACGATGTTCAAAAAAGCCAGCACGCGCACTCGGGAGCGGTCGATTACTTCTTCTTTTTCCTGGAGGAAGGTTTCGGCGCCGGCGGTGCCCGCATCCACGATGGTGGTCACACCGGACTGCAATGCCAGGTCGGCCGGAACTCCAAGCGGCAACGCATGCGCTCGCGCGTCGGGCGCGAACCAGTTTACCGGCGCCCCGCCATGACCGACGTGATAGTGAATATCAATCAGCCCGGGCGTCACGTAAAGATTCGAGACATCGACGACTTTGCCGGCTTGGTCGGCGGGAATATTTTTTTCGACGGCAGCGATCTTACCCTGAAGAACGCCGATGTCGCGTACCTCATCGATCTGATTGGCCGGGTCGATTACGTGCCCGCCCTTTAACAGCAAGTCGTAACGAGTTGCCACTTGCGCCCGCATTACGACTGGAAGTTCGACGACCATCGCGAGTACGGCAATAATTGCGAATGACACCTTCATGAAGTTACGCACTGGCACCTTCTTGTCTTTGGTTCGAAGCGAAAGTGTATCCAGTGCGCACGAGATTGTCACCATCGCCGACGCGTGAATCTTTGGTAGTGTCTTATTTAAGACACCACCGAATCTTTGGCCCGGTTGTAATGAACATCATCACTGTCGTAATCTGGTCGACTGTTGCGGGATCCGAATCCGGCGAACTGCGGATTCCAGATCGAGTCTGACGCATGGATCGTCGTACTTTCGTCAAAGCCGGCTGCATTGGAAGTGCGTCGCTGCTGGTGCAAGGACTCGATCCGATGGTGCGCGCCGACCAGGCTCCGCAACCTGAACTCCCGCCCATCGAACTTCGCGGCTTGCCAGGATACAAACCGTCCCCGCTTGGCATGCCGGGCTTGTTTCCCGGCCGGGTTATCGAGGTTCATGACCCGAGCTCAATCGTACGGAATCGCGTTTCACAGCCAGTTGTGCGCCGCATGCTGGAGCACGCGATGAAAGAGCTGACTGGGGAAACATCCGCACAGTCGGCTTGGACAAAATTTGTGGAACCCAACGATGTTGTTGGAATAAAAATAAACCCATCGGGTGCGCCTGCCTGTTGCTCTTCTCCTGAGATTTTGCGCGAGATCATCGCCTCAGTTCAATCGCTTGGCGTTCCCGCACGCAACATCCTGGTCTATGACCGCTATTCGTACGAAATGGACGTGGGCAGCTATCAGGCCTTGCTGCCTCCCGGCGTGCGCATCGTAGGCATTCAGGACGCGTTCCGGGATTCTTCCGGTTACGATACGAATGCTTATTGCACGGCTAACTTTTTCGGCGAGTGGGAAACGCGATCATACATGGCAAGCATCGTGTCTCAGGTGGTCACGAAGATTATTAATGTTCCGACCATGAAGGACCACTCGGCATCGGGAGTTACGGGAGCCCTAAAAAATCTGGCGTACGGAACCTTCAACAATGTGGCGCGTTCTCACCGCGCGCCTTATTCTTTCACCAATCCGCTGATTGGATTGATGTGCACGGTCGAACCCCTTCGTTCCAAGTCTGTGCTGCACATCATGGACGGCATGCGGCAAGTGTGGCACGGCGGCCCGCTCACGCAAGTGCAGGATTTCATCGATCAGACGGGGTTGCTGCTGGTGGCAACGGACCCGGTCGCCATGGATACGATTGAACTTGAGGCAATTGAAAAGAAGCGCCACGAGCGCGGCGCCCCTTCCTTGTGGCAGCATGAGTCGAATAGCATCACTGCCAATAGCGAAGAGTTCTACCACAACGCGGCGAAAAACTTGTTTTATCGCCAGCCCGGACACATCGCTGAGGCCGGGAAACTTGGCCTCGGCGTCGCAGACTTGAAGCAGATCGATCACCGCACTATCCCAGCGTGAATGAATGACGACGGAAGCAGCTAAGTCCAACCCGCCCGGAGACTGGCCCACGCTGCTCTGTGACAACGCTCGCACCGGAGGACAGGGGCAACATTCGGGCCGGGCGCCCGAAAAAGCAATTTGGCAACTTCGCACAGGCAGCGCTGTACGTTCCGCGCCGATTCTCGACCAAGGAACGTTGTACCTCACTTCCGTCAACGGCGTGCTGCACGCGATCGACGCCGACAAAGGCATATCAAAATGGAAATTTCAGGCGGGCGGCCAGATTCATTCCACGCCTTCGCTGTCTGAAAAGAAAATCCTGTTCGGATGTGATGATGGCAAGGTATACGCAGTGGATCGGCATGCGGGAACCAAGTTGTGGGAAGCGCCAACTGCAGATGAAGTATGGGGTTCTCCGGTCGTACGGGGTGGAATCGTCTTTTTCGGAAGCGCAGACGCGCGGGTTTACGCCGTTGATACGGCAAGTGGGCGCACTCGCTGGGTCCGGGAACTTGGCGGAAGAATCTATTCCACAATTTATGCAGGCGAGCATCAGCTATTCGTCGGTTGCGGCGATGGCAAGATGTATAGTCTCGACGCCTCTTCCGGGAAAATAGTGTGGAGCACGGCTACGGACAACGGCATCGACTCGTCGCCCGCCGTGGTGGGCGACCTGGTTCTAGTCGGCTCTGAAGATTTCTGGTTTTATGCCATGGACACTGGTACGGGAGCGGTCCGCTGGAAGTACGAAACCGGGTTGGGCATTGCGTCTTCACCGGCGGTTTCCGGCGACCTGACAGTCTTCGGCAGCAAGGACGGTTTCCTGTATGCATTGGAAACGCAGACAGGTCGCTTGCGCTGGAAAGTCGTTGTGGGGGAAATAGTGACCGCACCGCCGATGATCGGTGACGGTGTGGTTTGCATTCAAGCGGGAGCCATGGTCGCGCTGGACATCGCAACTGGCAAAGTGTTGTGGAGGGCCGGCCTCGGTGAGGCTATTCAGTCAGTTCCCGTGCTCGCCGGCGACACGATCTATCTGGCAAGCCTGAGCGGTGAGGCTTATGCGCTGCGATAAGCGACGAGTGACGGTGCTGGTCGGCTTCTTCTTGATCGCCTCTTTACTCCAGAGCTCCGAAAATCAAATCCTCGTTTACAAAAAGAAGTACATCATGGGCACGGTCTTCGAAATCGCTGCCTATGACCAATCCTCCGAACACGCCTCTCTTGCGATCGAGAAGGCCTTTCAGGAAATCGTCCGCCTCGATGATCTGCTGAGTAACTACAAACCGGACAGCCCTTTGAGCCAGTTGAATCGCTCGGCTCACTTTCACCAGGAAGAAGTTCCGCCCGATTTATATCGTGTGATTGCGCAGGCGATACAGTTTTCCAGGTTGTCTGACGGAAAGTTTGACGTCTCCATCGCACCATTGGTGAATTTGTGGAAAGGCACGCTGGCCGGCGAAAACATGCCTTCGCAGGCTCAGCAAGAAGAAGCTCGGGCTTGCGTCGGCTATGAAAAAATCGAATTAATTCCTCCGGACCGAATCAGTTTTCGCTCGCCCTGTTTGCAGTTGGACCTGGGCGCCATTGGCAAAGGCTACGCCGTAGACCGGGCGGCCGATGTCTTGCGCTCCCTGGGAATCCGCAACGCTTTAATCAACGCGGGTGGAAGTACGATTTTAGGGATCGGGTCTCCTCCTAACCAGAAAGGTTGGCTCGTCCACCTGAGAGATCCCTCGAACAAGATTGATCCGCAGGTCATCCTCACGGATGACAGTGTCTCCACGTCGGAGCAAACAGCCCCTAGTTTGCTAGGGAAGGATTCCGCCGGCCATATCGTTGACCCGGAGACCGGAAGGCCGCTGAAGACGGACTTGGCGGTCAGTGTGGTTACAAAGACCGGGACGGACTCGGACGGGCTTTCGACCACGTTGCTCTTACTCGGTCCGGCTAAAAGCAAGGAGTTGGTAAGGAGTATGCCCGGCTTCTCGGCGATTTGGATTTCACCTGAAGCGCAAGTGGAAACAGTGACGGTCGGTCCAGAAATTTTTCTTGGCAGAAGTTTATAGACAGATTTTTTTCGCGGCAAAATTCATGAATATTCGCAAGGCCATCTTCGTATGGGTTTTCCTCCTGGCGTCCACGTTTGCATTAAGCGAAGTCTTCGTGCATAGGAACAGTTCCCCTCTGCCACCGGCGAACGAGCTCGGCCTGAGCAATTTAGTGATTTCGTGGGGCGGCGATTTTTCGACGCAGTTGAAGGCAGCCCGCGCGCAAGGCTATCAGGTATATCTCGAAGTTTCGTTCGACCAAGCCGCAACCGCGGCTAAAACTGCTGCCATCGGCGTGGCAGGGATCATTTTGAGCATTCCTCAGCACCAGAGCGCAGATCTCGAGAAATCTCTCTCCGAACTAAGATCGGCTCATCCGAGACTTAGATTCCTGGTACTCGAGGCCGATGGCAAGCAGCCGCAGATGCGGGGCAGTCTGGTCGTCAAGCGAGGCTCCGTGTTGGAAGTATCGAGTCCGACTGCTCAGCCGTGGATTGATACGAACCTCGCTCTCGTCAAAATTGCGCAGAGGTTTCGCGTTGGTCAAGTTCCGATGTACACGTTTTCGTGGCCCGCACCGTCAGCCTCCGAACAGGATCGCCCGCTCCTCACGGCTGACGATTACTCGCTGGCGGTGGCTGAGGCTGGAGCTTTTCATGCGGACCTGATCCTGGAACTGGACGATCGCCTGCAGAAAGGTCTCTGCCAACACGATCCGCAGGCCTGGGCTCTGTGGAACCGGGTACGGCTCTATGTAAAGTTTTACTCAAATCGCCCGCAGCGAGAGACCGAAGCCGCTGCCAATGTTGCAATCGTAGGAGATACTCTCGACACGAGTCTCGACACGACTGACGAAGTCATGAATCTTCTGGCCCGTCACAACATTCCATTCAAGGTTTTGCGTCCCGCAGATCTGCGATCGCAAGACCTTCACGCGTTTGACCTTTTAGTCGTGTTCGCAAAACCTGATCAAGCAACTTCCCAGCGAATAATCGACCTCGCTACTCAAGGGAAGACCCTCGTGATTGTGGACGCGCATGGCGCTTCTCCATGGCAGAACGGCAACCCCGTCCGGCTGAATGAACACACTGTGTCCTATGCCATCGGAAAAGGGAAAGTGCTTGAACTCTCAGAACCGGTCTCAGATCCTGAGACGTTTGCCCAGGACATCCGCAGGCTTCTTGGGACACAAAATGCACTGCTGAGTCTATGGAATGGATTGACGACCATCGCCGTCCCCTACAGGAAACCTGGCGGAGCGGTGAAAGAGCTTGAACTCATCAACTATGCTGAAGACTCGCTGCGACTGCAGGTACAGGTCAAAGGGTCGTTCGCCTCCGTCCGCTACGAATCCCCAGGGCATCCATGTTGCGAGTCCCTAACCCCCGTAAAACATGACGGGTTTACCGAGTTCGTAATTCCGGACCTGCGCATCGCCGGCCGTGTGCATCTGGAACCTGACACGCTCCACTCTCAACCGGGTCGCGAATAAGTTCCGCTCTACCGGAAGCGGCGGATGAACAGAGTATGGCGGTCCGATCGGTAAAGGCCCAGTACGTATAGCGCAACTTTGCCTTTCGTGGAATAAATCTTCTGGCGAATTCGAAGCAGGGCCGAGCCCGGAGGAACACCCAGAAGTCGAGCGCTATGTGAATCCGCGGTGGTAGCGTCGACTTCTTCGTCAGCGTGCGCGATCTCGAGCCCGTAGTCGTGTTCGAGGATAGAAAAAAGCGAGCTTCGGTCTAACCTGGATTCTGTCAGTCCCCTGAATTCGGCGGCGGATAAGTAGCAAGTCTCGATGGCGAAGGGTTCATTCCCGCCCAGTCGGAGTCTTTCGATCTTAACCAGGCTTCCGGTGGCGGGCAATGCCAGGCGCGCGGCAACTTCTGGCTCTGTATCAATCACGTCGAGAGAGAGCAATTTCGATGATGCAGGCATGCCGCGGCCCGACATCTGCTCCGTATAACTCATCAGCTTGTTGAAGTGAATCTTCGGCGGGGCGACGAATGTGCCTGCCCCGCGCCGCCGCACGACCACCCCTTCGCGCTCTAGTCCGGCCAGCGCGTGGCGCGCGGTCATGAGGCTAACCCCGTGAATCTTCGCCAGTTCCCGCTCGGAATCAACGGTGTCGCCGGGTCGCAACTGTCCCGACTTGAGGAGTTTGACAATCGTACCTTGAATCCGTTTGTACGCGGGCAATCCGTTTTTGCGGAGTTCAGGCATAAACCTTCTGAAAGAAATTGCACCATACTACAAAGTGCTCTAGGGCACCAAAGGAAATATTTGCAGTGATTGGGCTTGCTGCTCGAAAGAAGGCCCAAAACGGCGTCGACGGATACTTTGGAAAAATTTCGGCTGCCGAAACGGAAACAGTTTCAACACAGGCGCCATGGATGCTAGCGTATCCCTCTAATTTTATGGGGCTAAACAGCAGAATTCAGGATTCTTAGGGACAATGGTACCGGCTCAGGCCCTGCAGCGGCGTCTTTCCGAATACGCCGTATTTAAAAATATGCGAGGCTGACTGCATTTTTTTCTTGACGATGATTGGCGTTCCGCTATATAGCATAGCACTCTGTGTTTCAGGCTGTTTAGGGAGGTTATGATGAGGCGATCGTCCACTGCGTTCACACTGCTTGTAGTGCTCACCTTCGTATGCGCAACCGGAATGTTCCAGCACGCATGGGGGCAAGAAGTGACGGCTTCCATCACCGGAACCATCACCGATCCCAGCGGCGCCGCCGTCCCCGGGGCGACCGTCACGGCAACGTCCCAGGAGCGCGGTCTCACCTATACCGACGTGAGCAACGATTCTGGTCTGTATCGTATCGCCCAACTTCCCGTGGGGACCTATGCCCTGAAAGTCGAAAAGTCAGGGTTCGCTCTGGCCTCGCACCCGCCATTTGTACTAACGGTGAATCAGGTCGCGCGGGTTGACGTTCCCATGAAGGTTGGCCAGGCCAGCGAAACGGTGGAAGTGACCGGCGCAGCTCCCATCATGGAAACCGAAACCACGCAGGTCGACACCGTCATGAATGCGGCGACGAATGACAATCTGCCGCTGGCCTCGCGCAACTACGTGCAACTGACGCTCCTCGCGCCCGGCGCCGTGTCGACCGATCCCAGCAGCTTCAATAACGGCAACAACACCGGCGGTTACGGTGGCCGTCCGCTGATCAATGGCAACCGCGAACAGGCCAACAACTTCCTGCTCGACGGCATGGACAACAACCAGGTATCGGACAACCTGCTGGGTTACACGCCCGCGCCGGACGCGATCCAGGAGTTCAACCTGATTACGAATAACGCCCCCGCAGAGTTCGGAAACTATGAGGGCGGAATCGTCAACGCGACCATCAAATCGGGCACGAACTCGTATCATGGCGATGTCTGGGAGTTTTTCCGCAACGATATTCTCAACGCGAATAGCTGGTCGAATAACTTGCAGTACCCGGTCCTTCCCAAACAGAAGATCCGCTGGAACATGTACGGCGGGACCTTCGGCGGACCGATTGTGAAGAACAGATTGTTCTTCTTCGCGGATTACCAGGCGCAGCGCTTTGACATCCCAAGTTCGGCGGGTGCGAACACGATGTTTACGACCGCCGAGCGAGGCGGAGATTTTGGTGCCATTTGCACGAGCGGATTCAGTGCTGGTGGCGTGTGCAACGACAGGGACAAAAATGGGAAAATCATTGACCAGATTTACAACCCGTTTGCTCCGCTTGTTGGAGGGAACCGCGTTCCCTTCGCGAACAACGTAATTCCTGGTTCCATGATCAGCCCGGTGGCGAAAGCATTGTTCGCATCTTCGCTGTATCCTCAGGTGGTCAACGGCAACCTCCAAAATAACGCGGTCAATGTCAGTAATTCTGCCTTCAACGTAGATCAGGGCGACTTTAAGATCGACTTTAAGGCTTCGCAGAAAGACAATATTTCGTACCGTTTTACCCGGGCTTATCAGAACAACCCATCGAATAATTCGCAGGAACTGTTGTCCAATGGCATTGCAACCACGCCGATTTACAACACCGTCGGTGACTGGAGTCGCGCCATCGGAAACAACCTGGTGAATGATGCCCGCTTCGGTTGGAGCCACGTCACGGTGAATAACGGGACAGGATGGGCATCCAACATCGGGCAGTTCGGTAACACGCTGGGCATCGGCAACGGCAACCCCGGAACTCTCCCCGGCTTGCTCGCGATTCAGTTCCACAATTCCGCTCTTACCAACCTCGGCACCACAGAAAGTACCGAGAACTTCGATGACCATGTATGGCAGATCGAGGATGGTGTCAGCTGGAATCATGGGCGCCATACATTTAAGTTCGGTGGCCAATACTGGCGTCAGATCATCAAGACGTTCTACGCGGGCAACAACGGCCAGCTGGGTTTCTTGGACTTCAACGGACAATTCACCAGTTCCGGGATTTCAGGTACTGGCGGTGACGGCGGCGCGGATTTTGTGCTTGGCCTCAACGACTCATACGGCCGCGGCGTCAGCACGGGAAAGACCTGGCAGCAGTACAGCAATGTCTTCGGGTTCTATGCGCAAGACACCTGGCGCTTCACCGATCGACTAACCCTGAACCTCGGCCTTCGCTATGACGCGCACTCACCGTGGGCTGAGTCTAAGAATGAACAAGCCAATTACAACATTGTTACCGGTAATATTGACCTCGCTGGTCAGAACGGAGCCAGCCGCGGCCTTTATGACGGAACCTGGGGAGGCAAAGACTTCCAGCCTCGCATTGGTTTCGCTTGGACGCCTGCGGCATTGGGCGACAAAACCGTTATCCGCGGCGCGTTCACCGTCTCCTCCTACCTAGAGGGAACTGGCACCAACCTCCGCCTGACGTTGAATCCGCCATTTACTCCGGCGGAAATCAATTCGACCACCGCGTCCGGTGCTTTACTTCCTCCCACTAACTCGACGGCAGGAATTGCGACCGCGGCATCGTCGGCCTCGTGCGCAGCTACGGCGGGGTACGCCTGCTACTCGGGAGCTTTCCTGCGAGTCTGGGATCCGAAGGTTCAGCCTGCGATTGCCGACGAGTGGAACGTGACCGTCCAGCACCAATTCGCCGGCAACACCACCGTCCAAGTCGGGTACGTTGGCCAGCGGGGAGTTCACTTGATGGTGCCATTCGATTACGCGCAGAGACAGCTGCTGCCGAGCTCGGCAAGTTGCCCGGCTCCCTGCACGGCATCCAGCCCGTACTTCGCCGCCAACCCAGCGCTCTACAGCGTCCTCGGCGGGGGCACTCCAACGTCTGACACTCCGGGCGCTGAGGTTTCGGGGACTAAATCCAACGGCACCATGCGGTACAACTCATTGCAAGCCGTGTTGCAAAAGCAGATGACTCACGGGTTGCAGTACCAGGTCGCCTATACCCTCTCCAAGTGCATGTCCGATAGCACCGGTTACTACGGCGCGTGGAACAATGCTCTCAGCGCATCGGCGTACTGGCAGAACGTCTACGACCAGAAGTCTGAGTACGCGCCCTGCTACTACGACGCCACTCACGTTGTTTCCGCCTATGCGATTTATGATCTTCCCTTTGGCCGGGGCAAGATGTTGGGTAAGAACATGAATGGTGCAGTTAATGGCGTAATTGGAAACTGGGAATTCAGCCCCATCGTCTCCTTCCGCACCGGCTGGCCACTGCCGCCGGGAGGAGCCCAAGACCAGTCTGGCACCTACAGCCGAGGAATTCGACCTGACTGCAGCGGCGCTCCTTCTATTACGAACACGTTCTTGCCCGGAGTTGGTCGGCAATGGTTCAACAATACCGGACAAATCACGCAACCAGCAATTGGAACGTTCGGCAATTGCTCGCCGCAACTCGGGGATCTGCGTTCGCCCCATTACACTGACGTCGATTTCAGTTTGCATAAAGATTTCCCCATTACGGAGCGATTCCGGTTGCAGTTCCGGTCCGACTTCGTCAATGCCTTCAACCATGTTCAGTACAACGCACCAACCATGGGTTTGGGCGCCACGATGGGACAGATTACAACCGCTCAGCCCTCAAGGAACATACAGCTGGCGTTGAAACTCTATTATTGAAAACCTCACACGTATAATGGTGCAGGCGAGTTATATCGCCTGCATCATTTTTTTTACGCGTCATTTTTCTTATTTCTTACGCCCGATTCTTCAGAGAGGACCTTCGCAAGCCTCAATTCATGATGTACAGATACTCCGGGAAGACCGCGTCTATCGTCCTAATCCTATGTTTGTGCTCTGGAACGATCGGACTGGCTCAGCAAGCGAAAGTCTCAACCCCACCCCGGACGACGCCATCGCCGGAAAAGTCACTCACCCTAGCCGAGCAAGGCCATTGCCACGAAGCCATTGCAGGACTCAAGCAAACCATGAACGGCCAGTTCCCTGCCTCAACTCGCAAACAGGCTGGGGTGCTCGGGATCCGGTGTTCTTTGGCGGTGGACGACCGCGACTCCGCCATCGATTTCATTCGCTTACTGAACCGACAATTCGCTCTCGACCCCGACGTACTTTTTGTCGTCGTCCACGCCTACTCCGATCTATCCACGCGAGCGGCGCAGGATCTCGGCCGTACCGCTCCGCAATCCATTGCCGCTCATAAACTGAACGCCGAAGCGCTGGAGATGCAGGGGAAGTGGGAACCGGCGCAGCTTGAATATGAAGGCATCCTCGAAAAAGATCCCAACGCCCGCGGCATTCACTTTTTGCTGGGCAGAGTGCTGCTTTCGCGACCCGATGCCGGCCCGGATGCTCCCGAGCGTGCGAAGCAGGAGTTCCTCAAGGAGCTCCAGATCGATCCCAGCAATGCCGATGCCGCTTACGTATTGGGAGAACTTGCGCGGCGCGACGAAAATTGGGACGAGGCGATCTCGCGATTCTCACAGGCCGCCAAGCTCAATCCCAATTTCGCGGAGGCTCAGCTAGGTCTGGGCTCTTGCCTGGTTACCATCAAAAAATATGAAGATGCCATTCCGCCCTTGCGCACAGCGGAGCAACTCATGCCAAGGAATCCAGAGGTCCACCACGACCTGGCGACAGCCCTGGCAAGGTCCGGTCATAAGGAAGAGGCAGACAAGGAATTCGCCATCCATCGCAGCCTCACGTCCGCCCAGGGCTCGGAGAAGCCGGAATAGCCTTGTTGTCGCTGATCTGCTACGAAGATCTGGAATTCGTCTGGCGTAGACTAAATGAAAATGCCGAGTCGGACCCGCATCGCCCAACTGACACGCCGCGACTTCGTCTCCAGGATGATGGCAGGGTCGCTGCTGCTGCCGCGTTGGCCGCTGTTTGCCCCGCCCGAGGCTCCGCAGTTTCCTTTCGAGGAGGTTGCTCCCGAAAAAAGCGGCATCACGTGGGTTCGCTCCAGCGGAAAGTCTCCCGAGAAATATCTTCCTGAAAGCTCGGGTGCGGGATGCGCATTCCTGGACTATGACAACGACGGCTGGATGGATATCTACCTGATCAACAGCGGGAAGTGCGACTTCTTCACTCCGAACCCGCCGCTGCGCAATGCCCTATACAAAAACAATCGCGACGGAACCTTCACCGACGTAACCGAAAAAGCCGGAGTGTCGGCCGGCGGCTACGGACAAGGTATCGCGGTCGGCGATTATGACGGCGACGGCTTCCCGGACATGTATGTCACGCAATATGGCCGCAGCATTCTCTATCACAACAATGGAGACGGCACCTTCAGCGATGTCACCGAAAAGGCGGGTGTGGCTGCTCCCGGGTGGGCCTCAAGTGCGGTCTGGTTCGACTATGACAACGATGGCCGCCTCGACCTGTTTGTGGGCCGGTTTGTGGACTTCAGCAAAGAACTGAACAAGCCGTGCGGCATTCACGAGGATGGCCGGCTGCACTATTGCATTCCTAAGGTTTATACGCCGATGCCCAGTTGGCTCTTCCACAATAATGGCGACGGCACCTTCACCGACGTCAGCAAGGAATCCGGAATCGCCAGCCACTTGGGCAAAGTTTGGGGCGTGGTCGCGACGGACATCAACAATGACGGGCTGATGGATCTATGGGTCAGCAATGATACGGTGCCAGATTTTCTTTTCGTCAACCGCGGCAGGGGAAAATTCGAGGAGATTGCCGAGACTGCTGGCGTCGCCTACAGCGATACGGGCCGGTCGCGATCCGGTATGGGCGTGGACTCCGCCGATTTCGAGAACGATGGATGGATGGGCCTGTTCGTGGCCAACCTCGACCGCGAAATGTATGCCATTTATAAAAACAATCATGATGAAACTTTCGACGACGTGGCGCTTCCCACCGGCATTGGCAAAGCCAGCAAATTCATGAGTGGGTGGGGTGTGAAATTTTTTGACTACGACAACGATGGCAACCTCGATTTACTGCTGGCCAATGGGAATCCGGATGACCTCATCGCGACCCTGCATGGCGAAGTGACTTACGAAGAGCCACCAATGTTGTTTCATTACAATGGAAAATCGTTGGAGAACGTGAGCCCCCAAAGCGGCCAGGTCTTCGCCAAACCGCTGTCGGCTCGCGGCATGGCAATCGGAGACTTCGACAATGACGGCGGAATCGATGTTCTCATATCCCTGCTCGACGGCCAGCCTGTTCTCTTGCGCAACAAGGTTGGCAGTCAGAACCATTGGCTTGGAATCAATCTTGTCGGCCGAAAATCGAATCCCGACGCGGTGGGTGCACGCATAACCTATCAGTCTGGGGATCTGAAGCGGCAGCGAATGAAAGTCAACGGGGGCAGTTTTCTCTCCTCGCATGACCCACGAATGGTACTGGGCATCGGCAAACGAACGAAGCTGGACTGGCTGGAAATACAATGGCCGCAACCCAGCGGCAAGATCGAGCGCATCACCGACCTTCCTATCGACCGCTACATCACTATTGTCGAAGGTTCCGGTAAATGGAAATGACCGTGATAGAAGCTTATCTGAAAGAGTTCCTGGCGATGATTAAACTGTCGATCTTCTTAGCGCTCGTTCTTGCACTCTGCGGTGTCTGTGCGGGACAGGCTCACGACTCGCCGAAAAAACATCTGCTCGTGGTGGGCGAGGAAAAAGGTTATCGCCACGAATCTGTTTCGCATGCCCTGGCTACCATCGAGCGGCTTGGCGATAAGACGGGGCTATGGGATACCACCATCCGCACTGACACCGAAGCGCTCACTAAAAAGAAGCTTGAGTTCAACGCCAGGAATCTCAACTATTTTGACGCGGTTCTCTTCTTTACGGGCGGAGAACTCGAGATGGACACGCAACAGAAGGCCGATCTTCTATCTTTTGTTCACGACGACGGCAAAGGCTTCATCGGCGTGCACAGCGCAACGATCACCTTTACCAACTGGCCCGAATATGGCGAGATGATCGGTGGCTATTTCGACGAGCATCCCTGGGGAACTTTCGATGCTCCCATCATGGTGGAGGACCCCCTCTTTCCCGGTATACAGCAGTGGCCCCCGTCTTTTGTACTTCGGGATGAAATCTACCAGGTCAGAAATTACTCGCGCGACAAAGTGCGAGTGTTGATGCGCCTCGACGCAAGCAAGCTCGAATTGTCGAATCCCAAGGTTCATAGAACGGATCGTGATTTCGCGGTAACTTGGGCCAGGATGTATGGCAAGGGGCGCGTTTACTACTCCACTCTGGGTCACCCCAGGGAGAACTGGGATGATCCCAGACTGCAAGAGATGTACGTAGGCGCGATCAAATGGGCCATGGGACTGGTCGATGCAGACGTCACCCCAAGGGCTCTGCCGAGCAAGTGACTCTGGAGTAGGAATTGGACGGCGGGATTCCATTCTGCATCGTTGGAACTGATAGCATGGGCCTTCACTCCACGCTGTGCGCTCAGCGCTCCATTTCGGCATTCTCTTGCTCGCTCTTCCGCTCCTGGCGCAGAGTAACGTCGGAGAACTTCGCGTCAAAGTCACCGGCCCTGACGGTCTCGCCATCAAGGCGTCCATCGAGCTTTCCAGTGATGCGACCCAGTTTCATCGCTCGTTTTCCACTGACGACTCCGGCGAATTGATCGCTCGCAATCTTCAGTTCGGCCGCTATCGTTTGCGGGTCCAGCGCGAATCTTTCTCTCCGTTCGAGGGCATCATCGAGATCCATTCCGCGCTTCCCACCGAGTACATCGTCAAACTCAACATCGAAGCCCTTAGCACGGCGGTAAATGTCACGGCCGCAACTACGCTCCTCGATCCTGAACGTACCACCACAATTAATCACCTCGACTCCAAGGCTATAACCGATCGGCCCGCATCCCTTCCTGGCCGCTCCCTTCCTGACCTCGTCAACTCTCAGCCCGGCTGGCTGTATGAAGGCAACGCGGTGCTCCATCCTCGTGGCTCGGAGTATCAAACTCAATTCGTCGTCGACGGCATTCCCCTAACCGACAATCGCTCGCCCAGCTTTGGTTCCGAAATCGAAGCCGACGACGTCGATTCCCTCACGATTTACACTGGCGGCATCCCCGCCGAATATGGGCGCAAGATGGGCGGCGTGATCGAAGTCAACACAGCGCGCGACTCCCAGGCGGGCCTGCATGGCCAAATTGTTCTATCGGGGGGCAGCTTCGACACTGCCGGCGCTTTTGCCAGCGCTCAGGATTCCTGGGGACGAAATACTCTCGGCGCGAGCGCGTCCGGAGACATCACTGCCCGCTACCTTAACCCCGTCGTTCCCGAGAACTACACCAACCGGGGTACTACTGGCGACTTCTCTGTGAGCTACGATCGCGACATTGGCGCCCACGATCGGATCACGCTAAGCGTCCACCACGAACTTGCACGCTATGAAATTCCTAACGAGGATATCCAGCAGTTTCCGCAGCTCCGAAACCCTCCGGGAACGACGCCACAACTCCAGACTGGCGGAAACTTTGAAACCATGGGCATCGCTTCTTATCAGCACATCTTTTCGCCCAACTTTCTGATCAACATTCGGGGAATGGTCCGCGACAACTCCGACAATTTAAATTCCAACAATGGCGCATGGCCTGTTGCCGCTTTTCTGCACAACAATTTTAAGGAGGGATACTTCAACTCCGCCGTTTCCATCCATCACGAACGCCACGAATGGAAGGCCGGCATCGAATCGGACAATCTCTTCCTCCATGAAGACTTCCGCGACCTGATCACCGCCAATCCCAATGACCCCGACTACCCCTTCGATCCCGGCACTCCCTCTACGTTCTCCTTCACGGGCAACCGGCCTGATCTCGAACAATCCGCCTTTATTCAGGATCTGATCCATCTCGGCAAATGGACCGTCAATGCCGGCTTGCGCTGGGATCACTATCAGCTGGTTGTGAATCAAAATGCGTTCAGCCCGCGCATTTCTGTAGGACGTTATTTTTCGTCAGCCGACTTAATCGTCCATGCCTCGTACGATCGTATTTTTCAAACGCCTTCCTTCGAAAATATTCTCCTGGCAAGTTCCCCAGAGGTCTCAGTACTCAATCCCAACGTCCTGCGGCTTCCAGTAGAACCCTCGCACGGCAACTATTTCGAAATCGGGGCCAGTAAAAGCTTTTTCAGCCAGCTCCGCTTGGACGCGAACTACTTCCGCCGCTACGTAAATAACTTTGCTGACGACGACCAGATCCTGAATACCGCAGTCAGCTTTCCGATCGCTTTCCGCAAAGCGATTATTTACGGCGCCGAAGGGAAGATTGAACTGCCGAACTGGAATCGCTTTTCCGGTTTTGTCAGCTATTCTTACATCGTGGGTAATGCGTGGTTTCCGGTAACCGGAGGCCTGTTCATCGGAGACGATGCGGTCAATGCGCTCACCCAACTTGCCGGCCATTTCCCCGACTCACAAGACCAGCGCAACACACTGCGAGCACGCATTCGCCGCGAATTAACGTCGCGCTTCTGGCTTGCGGGTGGAATGGAGTACGGAAGTGGCCTGCCCTTCGAATTCACCGGAACCGATGCCCAGGCTTTATCGGAATATGGCCAGCAGATGGTCAACCGCATAAACTTCAGCGAGGGACGAATCAAGCCTATCCTATCCCTGGATTTATCGGCCGGAGCTGAACTCTACAAGAAAGAGACGCGCTCTCTGCGCCTGCAGGCTGACGCTGAAAACCTGAATAATCGCCTGAATGTCCTCGACTTCGCCGGGCTCTTCTCTGGCACCGCCATCGCACCGCCGAGAAGTTATTTCCTCCGCCTCGGTGCAACCTTCTAATCTCGCTTGCGCCAAAACCCTTCCGAGGAGGGACGTACCAGGTCCGAACTGGGCTCCAAATCAAAACTTCTTGCCAAGTTTAACGAAGAATATTAATCTGCCCGGCAACGCCACACTAATTCACGCAGTCAATTGGGGCTTAAGAACGTCAAAATTCCTGAAGGTCGGGGTTGACCATGCTAAACGAAGCGACGATTGCAGATTTCAGAGCCTGCCTGCACGGAGGAATGATCGAGCCAAGCGATCCAAATTACGACGCGGCTCGCAGGGTGTACAACGCGATGATCGACCGGCGGCCGCGACTGATCGCGCGCTGCACCGACGTGGCCGACGTTATGGCGGCGGTGAAGTTCGCCCGCGAGCAGAAAATGCTGGTGTCCATCCGTGGCGGCGGACACAATGCCGGCGGATTGGGAGTTTGCGATAACGGATTGGTGATCGATCTTTCTCCCATGAATTACGTTCGCGTGGACCCGAAAAAAAAGACCGTGCAGGTCGGCGGCGGCGCGCTCTGGCGCGACGTGGACCATGCCACGCACGCCTTCGGTCTCGCGGTTCCTTCAGGGATTATTTCGACGACCGGCGTGGCCGGACTCGCTCTGGGCGGTGGCATCGGTTACCTCACGCGGCGGTATGGCTTGACCATCGACAACCTGTTGGCGGTCGAAATGGTCTTAGCCGACGGACGGTTCGTCACCGCAAGCGCCAAGGAAAACCCTGATCTGTTTTGGGCAGTGCGAGGCGGAGGCGGCAACTTCGGCGTCGTGACCTCGTTTCTGTTCAAGGGGCAGCCCGTGCACACCGATTACGGCGGCCCGATGCTGTGGCCGCTGGAAGACGCGGCGGAGATCATGCGCTGGTACCGCGATTTCATCGTTAAGGCTCCCGATGACCTCTACGGGTTCTTTGCTTTCCTCACCGTGCCGCCGGTAGCTCCCTTCCCCGAGCATCTGCACAATAAAAAGATGTGCGGTATCGTGTGGTGCTATACCGGACCAATCAAGAAGGGCGAGAAAGTATTCAAGCCGATCCGCAGCTTCAAAGCTCCGGCCCTCGATATGGTCGGCCCAATTCCGCATCCCGTACTCCAAAGCCTGCACGACGGCCTGTATCCACCGGGCTACCAGTGGTATTGGAAGGCGGATTTCGTGCGCACGCTGCCCGACGAGGCGATAGCCGTCCACGTGAAATATGCGAAGAGCCTGCCGTCGATGCAGTCGACCATGCACCTGTATCCAATCAACGGCGCTGCCGGCCGCGTTAAGAATAGCGCCACGCCTTGGGGATTCCGCGACGCCACTTGGAGCTCTGTAATTGTAGGGGTCGATCCCGATCCGGCGAACAAAGAAAAAATCTCTACCTGGGCAAAGGAGTACTGGAACGCACTTCATCCCTACTCCGCCGGCGGCGCCTACGTTAACTTCATGATGGAAGAGGGCGAGGATCGCATCCGAGCGACCTACGGCAAAAACTACGACCGCCTGACCAAGATTAAGAAGCGTTACGATCCGGGCAATCTGTTTCGCGTAAATCAGAATATAAAGCCCAAGTGAAAAAGGGGTCGAGAGCAAGCTTCGACCGCTATTTCCACTTGTTTTCAATCCGCGGCGGATGCTGCAAGGTTTGCATAACCACGCAATATTGTTCGGTTTTCGCCTGCAATGCTTTCAACTGTTCCGCGGTTGCCTGCGGAGCGCGAATGTCGAAAATCACTCGGATGCTCTCAAATCCGACCGGCGCCTCTTTCGAGATTCCCAGTGTTCCCTGCAGATCCAGATCGCCCTCGACAGTCACATCAATGCCCTCGATCGGTATTGCCATAGCTGCCGCTACCATCTGGCAAGTGATCTGCGCGCAGGCAGCTAAAGCGCCTAACAGCAGGTCTCCCGAGCAAGCTCCGGTGCCCGCGCCCCCGACTCCTTTATGCGCCTGGGCCTGATAGACTGCCCGCCCCAGGTCCACAGAGCAAGAGACTGGCGCATCCGTCTGAGTGCCGCGCGCCGTTAGCGTGATTCGAGAGGTCGCCGGGTCTTGCCGGTACAGATCTTTCAGGGGCCGCTGCAACGATCGAATATCCATTCAAGCTTCTCCGAAATCTGGGATATTATAAGCGCAGCCAGGGGCGCTACCTTTGGGGTCTTTCGCCGTAGCAACTTAGAAGATGCGCATCAGAGCACTGTCCGCGGTGGCAGCCGAGATCTGCGCCGCAGAGTTCCATGAATTCACCTCCCATGTTAGGTTCAGAGCAATCCACTTTATCGCCGGGTACGCGCTTCGGCAGTTACGAGATTCTTCAGAAACTCGGCGCCGGAGGCATGGGTGACGTCTATCGTGCCAGGGATACCCGCCTCGATCGTGAGGTTGCGATCAAGACCCTTTCGCAAGACCGCTGTTCGCAATCGGATGCGTTATCGCGTTTCGAGCAGGAGGCCCGTTCTGCGAGCGCGCTGAATCACCCGAACATCGTAACGATTTATGAAACCGGGCACGAGAACGGCACCCGCTACATCGCTATGGAACTGGTGGACGGCGAAACAGTTCGTTCGCTGCTCGCCTCTGGCTCGATTCCATTTCGCAAGTCGGTGGCAATCGCGGCACAGATTGCCGATGGCCTGGCCAAAGCCCACGAGATTGGCCTTATTCATCGCGACCTGAAGCCCGAGAACCTGATGGTTTCGCGCGACGGCACAGCCAAAGTGCTCGATTTCGGTCTGGCAAAACTTTGCAGACCCGACCGCGGCAGCTCGGACTCGAGCACTACCATCACCGAGCATGGAACGGTGGTGGGGACTGTCGGTTACATGTCGCCGGAGCAAGCGACTGGCGAGGAACTCGATTTTCGCTCCGACCAGTTTTCCTTCGGATCGGTTCTCTACGAAATGGCCACGGGGGCTCCCGCGTTCAAGAAAAAGACGCATGCGGAAACGACGGCCGCAATCCTTCGCGATGAACCTGAGCGCCTCGGCGCGAAAATGCTGCAGGCGCCTGCACCGTTCATTTGGATTGTGGAGCGCTGCCTCGCCAAGGACCCCAAGCAGCGCTACGCCTCCACCCGTGATTTGGCTCGAGACCTCGCCGCGGTACGCGACCGACTGGTCGACGCCCCTGCCCGGGAATCCGAACCTCGCCCCAGCAATCTGCCAGCGCAGCGCACTGCACTAATTGGTCGGGAGCGCGAAGCGGCTGATCTCCGTGAACTCCTGAGCCGCGCGGACGTACACCTCGTTACCCTCACCGGTCCGGGTGGCATCGGAAAAACACGGCTCGCACTACAGGTCGCGAGCGAAATCGGCGCCCAATTTCCGGCAGGTGTGTGCTTTGTCGGTCTGTCGGCGATCCGAGAACGTGGCTTAATCGCTTCCGCCATCATGCAGGTAGTGGGCGTGCGGGAGACCGGAAATACTTCGCCGCAGGAAAGCTTAATCGAGTACTTCGCCGGGCTGACCCAGCCCATGCTCTTCGTGCTCGACAACTTCGAACACCTCGTATCCGCTGCTCCCTTCATCGCGCAACTGCTCACTGCCGGCCCTAAAATCAAGGCCCTGGTCACCAGCCAGGCGCCGCTTCACATCTACGGCGAACATGAATTTCCGGTCCCGCCGCTGGCTTTGCCCGACCCCAATTCCACCTTGCCCCTGGAAGTGCTCGGCCATCTTCCAGCGATTGCACTCTTTGTGGAACGCGCGCAGGCCGTAAAGAATCAATTCTCCCTGACCAAGGAAAACGCACCGGCGGTAGCGGCCATCTGCTCTCGTCTCGACGGACTGCCGCTCGCCATCGAACTTGCGGCAGCGCGCATCAAGCTGCTCTCGCCGTCCGCCATGCTGACCCGCCTGGAAAACCGTTTGAACCTGTTGACCGGAGGCGCTCGCGATCTGCCCACGCGGCAACAAACGCTTCGCAACACCGTGGACTGGAGTTACGGCCTGCTCAATGACGCCGAGCAAACTCTCTTTCGCAGGCTTTCCATTTTTGCCGGTGGCTGCACGCTGGAAAGCGTGGAAGCCGTAGGCGACGCCAAAGGCGATCTCGGCCTCGACGTGCTCGACGGCATGGCCTCGTTGGTGGACAAGAGCTTGGTACAGCAAGTCGAGCACGCCGATAAAGAAACGCGTTTCATCATGCTCTCCACCATCCGCGAGTACGCTCTCGAACGCCTGGCTGAGAGCAACGATGAATCTATAACTCGCCGGGCCCATGCCGCTTATTACCTCGTGCTCGCCGAAGAGGGTGCGGGCGACATAGCCGCTCAACCCGAATGGCTCGACCGTTTTGAAGTCGAGCACGAGAACTTCCGCGTAGCGATTGATTATCTGACCAAGACTGGCGACGCCGAATGGGGCCTGCGCCTTGGCATGGCCCTGTTCCGCTTCTGGGAGACGCGGGAGCATCTTACCGAGGGCCGGAACGCTATTGCCAGGCTTCTGGCGATGGAAGGAACCGCATCGCGTCCAAAGCTCCGCGCGCGCCTGCTGTTCGCCGGCGCAGTCCTGGCGGCGACGCAACGCGATTACGAGTCAGCGCGCCCGCTATTCGAAGAAAGCCGCGAAACCTGTGCCAGACTAAACGATAAGCGCGGTGTCGCCGTCGCACTGAACGCGTTGGCCGTCAATGTCCGTGATTGCGGCGAACTGGCAGCCGCATCCTTACTTTTTGAGCAATGCGTCGAAATATGGAAGGACCTTGACGACCCCGCAAACATCGCACGAGCCCTCAGCAATCTGGCCAGCGTGATGAAGTTGCAGGGTGAATATGAGCGCTCATCCTCGCTTTACGATGAGTGTCTGACGACGTTTCGTCAGATCGGGGATGGCGCTGGAATCGCCTGGACTTTGACCTACCTGGGTGACGTGGCCCGAGAGAAGGCGGACTTGGTTGCCGCACGTTCCTACTGTGAACAGAGTTTGTTGGAGTTTCGCCGGCTGCACGATATATGGGGAATTGCCAGTGCGCTCTCCGACCTGGCAAGCCTTAGCTGCGATCAGGGCAATAACGTCGAGGCGCGGCGTCTGTACGGAGAAAGCATCAAGATGTTTCAGGAACTGGGCCACAAACGTGGTATCGCCAGAGCGCTCGAATGTCTCGCGGTGAGTGCTGCAGCCCAATCGCAAGCGGAGCACGCGCTAAACTGGGCTGGGGCCGCGGCCGCGCTTCGCCAACGATTGGGCGTGCCGCTCATATCTACCGAACAACGCAGGCTGGACAAAGCTCTGGAATTTGCCCGCCGGGCACTCGGCGATGCTGCGGGCTTGACGGCATGGATGGAGGGTTGGGCAATGCCGGTCGAGCAAGCCATCCAGCAGGCGCTTGACTGCGATGCGGAATCCGTTGCCCGTCCTCGAAGCTCTGCTTAAATCAATTTGCGGTGTTGGGATCGATCATGCGACGTACCGCCGAGATGCGATTTGCCGGAAGACCCACACGCCGCGCGTGTTCGCGAATCGTTTCCTCGTCTCGCGCCAAGTATACGCAATAGACTTTATCGCCGGTGACATAGGAGTGAAGCCACTTGATTTCCGGCCCCAACTCCTTCAACACGCCGAGCGACTTTCTAGCGACCGCCTGCAGCTCCACATCCGTTAAATTACCGGCGCCTGGGATTTCACGTTCAATCACGTATTCGGGCATCGAAACCTCGTAAGCGGGCATGGTAGCAGATTTTGGGCCTCATGGTGCATAGCTGGGGATAAGGGGATAAGAAAGGATCCGAAGCGGCCGGGGGAACTTTCGTAGGCTGCATTTTCGTTTCGAGCACGGACGCTGCCATTGAAGGTGGCGCTCCGCTGGACGGTTTTCCAAAATGACGGCAACCCTGTGCGATTTTCTGAACTCCAATGAGGAATTCCTGACTAGGAATCCCAGTTATACTGGGAACCTGCCGTTCTATTCGAAAGCGAGGAGAACAGGGTATGAGAAAACGAAAGCTACTCACTAGCACGATTCTCGGGGCAACATTACTTTGCTGTGGTTTGACACTGGCGCAAGAGCCGGTGCAGGATATCGATCCGAAGATTCACCCCAACCTGGCAGAAGCCCAGAATCATGTAGTGCAAGCCAACAGATACATTGTGGAGGCTCAGAAAGCGAACCGTGACGATATGCGCGGCCATGCCGAGAAGGCCCGAAGTCTTCTGGTCGAGGCAAACAAAGAGTTGAAACTCGCTGCCGAAGCCGCCAATGCCGCCAGGAGGAAGTAGGCCAGAACAGACTGCAATTTCCTTGAACAAAAACGCCATCTGGATCGCTCCAGATGGCGTTACTTTTTTCCGCGCTCGCGCGAAATTCTTACTCCGCGCCTGCCTTGATCCGCATGCCGTAGAACGACCGGTACACGAACGTGAACGATACCGCGAAGAATGCCAGCGCCAGCACTCGCGTCAGCGTTGTCCCCTGCTCGCTCGCCAGTTTCACCGCCAGTTCCACGGCCAGCAATCCGAACAGTGTAGTGAACTTGATGACCGGATTCAGCGCCACCGATGACGTGTCCTTAAACGGATCGCCCACCGTGTCGCCGATCACCGTCGCATCATGCAGCGGCGTTCCCTTCTGCTTCATCTCGACTTCCACAATCTTCTTGGCGTTGTCCCATGCGGCCCCGGCGTTTGCCATGAAGATGGCCTGGTATAGTCCGAAGATCGCAATCGAAATGAGATACCCGACAAAGTAAAAAGGATCCACAAAGGCGAACGCCAGGGTCCCGAAGAACACCGCAATAAAGATGTTCAACATGCCCTTCTGCGCGTATTTCGTGCAGATCGCCACGACTTTTTTGCTGTCGCTGACCGATGCCTTCTCCACTCCTTCGAGTTTAATGTTGGCCTTGATGAACTCCACCGCGCGGTAGGCTCCGGTGGTCACCGCCTGGGTAGACGCGCCAGTGAACCAGTAAATCATCGCGCCGCCGGTGATCAGGCCCAGGAAGAACGGCGCGTACAGCAGCGACAGCTTGGCCACATTCTCCGTATCGGTAAGCCCGTTGGTCAGGGCCATGATGATAGAGAAAATCATGGTCGTAGCGCCCACCACAGCCGTGCCGATCAACACCGGTTTCGCCGTCGCCTTGAATGTGTTTCCCGCGCCGTCATTGGCTTCGAGCAGGTGCTTGGCGCGCTCGAAATCCACGTTTAGGTTGAAATCTTTCTTGATCTCAGCCTGCACATTCGGCACCGCCTCGATCAGCGACAACTCGTATACCGATTGCGCGTTGTCGGTAACTGGACCGTAGGAATCCACGGCGATCGTCACCGGACCCATTCCCAGGAACCCGAATGCCACCAACCCGAACGCGAACACTGCCGGAGCGAGCATGCCCGCCGCCACTGCCAAGCCCATCGTGCTCATGTAATAACCAATCGCCATCAGGATCATCATGGCCAAGCCCAGGTAGTATCCCGAGAAGTTCCCCGCAACGAAACCCGACAGAATCCCCAATGACGCTCCGCCTTCCTGCGCCGAGATGACTACCTCCCTCACGTGTCTTGACTCGGTCGAGGTAAATACCTTGACCAGTTCCGGAATCAACGCACCCGCCAGCGTGCCGCACGAAATGATTGTCGCCAGCTTCCACCATTGCGTGCTGTCCGCACCCAGTTGCGGAATGATGAAATAAGAGATCACGTACGTGATGCCGATGGAGACGATCGAAGTAATCCACACCAGCGAAGTCAAGGGAGCTTCGAAATTCATCTCCGCGGCGTCGCCATACTTCGCCTTGGCGATCGCACTGTTCAGGAAGTACGACAGCGCGCTCGAAACCAGCATCATCACGCGCATGACGAAAATCCAAACCAGCAACTGCACCTGCACGCTGGGATCTTTCACTCCCAAAAGAATAAAGGTAATCAGCGCAACGCCTGTGACGCCGTAAGTTTCAAATCCGTCAGCCGACGGCCCCACCGAATCGCCCGCATTGTCGCCCGTGCAGTCGGCAATCACGCCCGGATTGCGCGCATCATCTTCCTTAATCTTGAAAACAATCTTCATCAAGTCCGACCCAATGTCGGCGATCTTGGTGAAGATACCGCCCGCAATGCGCAGCGCCGCAGCGCCCAGCGACTCGCCAATCGCGAAGCCAATAAAGCAAGGTCCCGCATAGTCACCCGGAATAAACAGCAGAATGAACAGCATGATCAGCAATTCCACGCTGATCAGCATCATGCCAATGCTCATGCCAGCCTCAAGCGGAATCTGGTACACGGGATACGGCTTGCCCGGCAGGGACGCGAACGCCGTCCGTGAGTTGGCGAACGTGTTCACCCGAATGCCAAACCAGGCCACCCCGTAGCTGCCCGCGATACCCACCAGGCTGAATCCAAGAATGATCGGCAGCGTCAGCCCCACGGACTTTCCGGGCACCGGCGACAGCCATCCAAAATAAGCCGCAATAATGACCGCGATGAACGCCCACAGCAGCAGTATGAATTTGCCCTGCGTGACGAGGTATGTTTTGCAAGTCTCGTAGATCAGTTCCGAGATCTCGCGCATCGACCGGTGCACGGGCAAGTTCCGCAACCGCACAAAGATCGTCATCCCAAAGGCGAGCCCGAACAGGCAAAACAGAATTCCGATCAGCAGCAGCTTATGGCCATCGATCGCGCCATTCAAGAAGCCGACCTGCGAAAGGTCGGGCAGTTTCAAAGAAGCTTCGCCGCCAACCGATTCGCCGGCGGGTTGAGCCAAAGCCGAAGCCGCGCTCAAAGTCAGCAGCGCGACAACAGCCGAAAAGTTCCTGCAAACGCGACGGGTGAGAAACGCAGCAATGGCGAGCCAGGTGCGCATAGGATAAGTCCTCCGAAAGAAAACGGTTTTAAGGAATACGAACGTGTTTAGGCACTGCCTTCCGGAAGCCGCTTCGAAACTCGCCCTGGGGCAACGCGAGCACGCCCCTTCGAGCCTCAAATTGTCTCCGGAATTCCGAACACGCTTCCACCGCAAGACCAGAAGGAGTGTTGAGCTTGGCCGCGTCGGATTTTGCGCCGGGTCCTACTAAAAGGCGGACAGGAGAAGCAAGACCCTGATCCCGTCCTCCCCGCACAAAACAGGCGTTTATAACACGTCCCCCGAGCCCGGTCAAACGGGCAAATACCAGATTTCAATCCACCTTTCCCAGATTGGGCAATGGCTCGCCTCCTCGATAGCCATTGGCCCCCGAATCCCCCCCCGCCCCCGATCCCTAACATCTCCCTCTTCGCCCTCGGCGTCGGTTCCATCCTTGGTGCCCCCTGCACTGACGGTCTAACGGCTCGGTAGTGTCTGAAACGTGCGCAGATTTAAGACACTACCAACGGCTCAACTCGTCTGTCCTTTCTTATCGGTTCAGCGTATGATCTTCCCCGGCGCGTGGAAAGCCTGGTTCCCCCCTAGCATTAAATCCGTCCCACGGACGACAACGCACCCTTAGTCGAAGCCGAACACTTTTGGAAATCGGATCCCGGAGTTAACTCTCGAATCGAGGGAACCCCTATGCGCGAAACGATCCCGCAGTTCTTCAGATCTGTCAAATTCGTATTGTCCTTCCTTCTGCTCATCTTTGCCCCGGCATCTGCCGTCACTGCCCCTGCCTGGAGCCCCGTCGGCACTTTCTCGGGCAGCGGCGACGATTCTGGCAATGCCGTAAGAGTCGATAAGTTCGGCAACCGCTACGTCACAGGCTTCTTTTCTTCCACCGCGAACTTCAACGGCACCGCACTTACCTCCCACGGCGATACCGACATCTTCCTCGCTAAGTTCGCCCAGGACGGCTCCCTTCTCTGGCTGGTGCAAGTCGGTGGAATCGGGCACGACGAGAGCAGCGACCTCGCCTTTGATTTCCAGGGAAACGTTTATCTCACCGGGTGGTTCACCAGCAGCGCTACCTTCGGCTCGGTGAATGGCGCGACCAACACTCGCACCGGCACCGGAGAAACTGTCTTCCTGGCAAAGTACAGCGCCGCTGGAAATCTGGTCTGGGTGCGCAAGGGCGTAACGCCCCATGCCGACACGAACCGTGGTTACAGCCTCGCGATCAATCCCAGCACGGGCTCGCTTTACTTGACCGGCGTGAGCCAGGAAACCACAAGCTTTTCGTCCGCCGACAATCAGGTCTACGCAGTTCCAGGATCATTAAACTGGCACATGTTCCTGGTCAAGTACGATCTGCGCGGGCAGTTCTTGTGGGCAGAAACGAATCAGGCCTCGCCGAACAGTATTCCCCACAGAGTTGCCATCGATTCCAGCGACAATGCCTACGTCACCGGATGGTTCGAGGCCTCGGCAACTTTCCATAGCGCCGACGGAAACGACCAAACCGTCACCGGCCTCAGCGGACCAGTCCAAACCGCTCCCGACTATCCCGACGACTCTTTTCTCGTGAAGTACGACAAGAACGGCAACCTGCAATGGATTAATGACATTGGCGGCTACAAGGCCATTGCTACCGACGTCGCCGTAGCGCCTGATGGGACAGTCAGCATCACCGGCTTCGTTGGCAACATCAATACCGGATCCTCCACCCAGGCCCAGACCATCGTCACCTCCCAGTCCCCCGGCTCCAGCATTAACCTGGGAGGTGGCCAGTTCACCGATCCCTACAATCGCGACGTTTTCCTGGCCAGCTACAGCGGAGCCGGCGTGCTGAGCCATGCCCTGCGGATCGGTGCTGAAAACCAGGATGCGGGCGGCGGCATCGCCTACGACGACTTCGGCAACCTCTACCTCAGCGGAGTTTTTCAGGGCATGATCGACGTTGGCGGCCAGACCCTGAACGGAACGCAAGTTAACAATGTTTTCGTACTCAAATACACGGCGGGTTCGCTGGCCTGGGCAGTCGAAGCCGACGGCGCCGGCACCCAGAACTATGAGCAGGCTCTGCGCCTGGCGACCAGGTCAGGAAGCACTAAGGTATTTCTTACCGGTGCCTATGCGGGGACGGCGACCTTTGGCAACATCACTTTGCACAGCGGGGGTGCGGACGATGTCTTCGCCATGGAGCTAAAATAATTGCGCGGCTCCGTTTAAACCTCTCTTTGCAGGATCGATAACGAGTGCTGGGAAAATCGCGACAATGAGCAAAGCTTCCCGTGTCCCCACAACCATCGCTCCCTGGCTGTCGGTTCGCAACAGCGCTCGCGCAGTCGACTTCTACAAAGCTGCCTTCGGCGCCACGGAAGCCTACCGCATGGATGCAGGCGACGGCGTCGTGGCGCGCCTTTCCGTGGAGGGCGCGGAGTTCTGGGTTGGGGACGAATCGCCTGAACACAGCAACTTCAGTCCGCAGACTCTTAACGGCAGTTCGGTCCGCATCATTTTGACAGTCGCCGATCCGGATGGGATGTTCGCTCGCGCAATCGCTGCCGGAGCCACCCAAGTCTTCCCTGTCGGCGAGGAATATGGCTGGCGATTAGGCCGCGTCGTCGATCCCTTCGGACATCACTGGGAAATCGGCCATCCGCTGGAATAATCGTTCTTCAGTTCCGCATCCCACTGCGAACTACCGGGCGCGTAATCCAGCTTGGATTTTTGATTGCGCTTGAAAATACGGTCGTAGTGCCGCTTGCAGGATGAGCTTAACTCCGGGTCGCAATGCTGGTGAAAAGTATAGGCGCCAATGCCCAGCCCAAGCCCGGTTCCCACCCACATGTCCGAAGCCCAGTGATCGCGACCCAGGAATCGCGTCAGCGTCACCGTGAACGCCGCCGTATAGTTCAGCACTCTTACCCAAGGCTGCGAATACTCGTGCGCGACCACAGTGGCCATGGCCCAGGTAAACATCGCGTGCCCGCCTGGAAACGATGTGTTGATCATAGAATGCTTCAGGAAGTCCCCATGCCCGTTGCCCTCTCCCGGACGTTGCCGCGCGGCAATGAACTGCATGGGCGCGTAAACCAGAAATGTATTGACCAGCGTCTCCAGTTCCAGTTCGCCGGTCTCGCGTGCGTGCGGATGATCTCCCTCGATTCCGTATAACCAGACCCCGCCTAGAGTCGCGGCCAAGCCTCCGATTGCAATGTCGGAAGTGTCTTGATAAAGCTGGATGTGTCCCCCCGGCAAATTGTTTTCAATGCGGCGATCGGTGGCCAGGAAGGCCGCCGTTCCCGCCAGCACGATGGCGTCGTATTTCAAATGTGACGTTTCAAAGGGCGAGAAGTAAATTCCCTTCTGGTCCAGCAGAATGCGCCTTACCGACCGCCGAACCAGGCCTGGCTGTTTTCCTTGAGTGTCTGAAGAAATATCGTTGCCATCGGAACCCTCATCGAAAGTTCCTGGGCTCAGGGACGACACGTCAAACTTAGGCATCACGTCGAACGATGAGGAACTCTCTGGCGCGGCCGGCAATTCCGGTCCGAAGTTCAGATCCTGGCAGAAGGCCGTGGCGGAGAACAATGACGCGGAGAATGCCGCGATCAGTAAATTGCAAGAACTCTTCCGGCAGTGGTACAAAGCGAGGCTCCTGAGCGCCATCTTCACACGAGTGCGCCCCGGTAGGATGCAATCCGCCGCAAAGCGTTTACCGGTATTTTTCCTGAATTTGCGTGGCTTGAACACTCAGATCCGAAAGGCTCCTGTGGCCTGCGCCAACCCTCCAAATCCCGCGCTGCATCAGACTTCTGCGACATGGTTCTCCGCCATCTGGCGGTTTCCCCGCCGGTATTTTCATCCAGTCGCAGTCAGGCGGTGTTGTCTGTGAGTCTTCGGTGGCTTCCCGGTCCGATCCCTCGTTCCCATCGCAACTCTTTTCGAATTCATGCGGCTCGCCGCTATTGCGCTTCCCTTGCTCTTCACCAGCCTCGCCGGCAGATCTGCCGCAAAAACGTTCGGGTAAAATTGTTCACTCGAAGAAATCCTCATGACTGAAGACCGATTGCGCTGGATTGTCAGAACGGATGGAGTCAGTCGCGCTTTTGATTTCGCGCGACGCGCGGCGTTGCGTTCAACAAAAGCATAGGTTGGTCGCTGCTGTGGGAATCATGACAGTCGACGCATGTTCCTTTCACCACGGGCACATGCTGCTTCAACGCCGCGGATTTTTCGTGACAAGCAAAGCATATCTGCTCTTTTGGCATCGCCAGGCTCAGGGTTGTCATGTCGCCTTGCGTCCTTGCTACATGGCAGACCGTGCACGAAGTCGCCATCGCCGAGTGCACCGATCTCCCGCTGATTTGCCTGGCATGACACGAACCGCAGTCGGCGTTCTCGGGAACTATGCCGGGATGCTCCACTGCCGAAGCCTGAGCCGCAGGCCACAACAGAAGCAGAAGTGCGATTCGCGGGTATGCGGGAGTCATGATGGAACGTCGCGCCATTGTAGTGAGACCGACTCGGACATTCATTAGTATGAATCAATTAATGCCTCGAAAATCAGCTCAATCGGCGATGCCGGATGGAAGTGAACCGCGCAACTGGTTGCAGTCTGCTGCCCGAGAATTTGGCCTTCGCTGAAGTTGACCCTTCCCTGATCGTCCTGCTCCAGGAAAACCGATCGCAGTCACCATTTGAACTAGTTGGGGCCTTTCATCCTTTCCTTCACGCTTCTGGCTAGCTTTTCGATCTCGTCGGCCTTTTTGATGACGTCGAGCGAGAGAACATTTTCATTCGATTTGTCCATGGACTCTTTTAGCTCGGCCGATAACTTCAGCAGGCGATCGGTGTCGTGCTTTAGGGCGGCGACGCGCTCTTTCGCGGCTTTCTTGGCCATCTCTTCGGTAATGCGGGCGTGGGCTTCATCTTCGCCGTCCATAGGTTGGGTGACGTCCGTTTTGGGTGACGGAGGGAGGCCAGGGGTTGCCTTCTGCGCGAACGCTGGAAGAGAGAAGAAGAACAGGTAAACAAAGAGTCTGAACCACACGGAAACCTCGCAGGGAGCCAGATTTGCGCTGCTCGGCAAAATTATACGTCGCGGTAAATCGACCGCAAAGGCATTTACCGAAGGGCACGAAGGTTCACTAATAAATCCAAAAAAGAAAAAGCCAGAGATTCTAGCCTCTGGCTTTTCTACCTTACATTCTTTAGGAAAATCAGAGGGCGCTCATGTTGGCTAAGAACTCGCTGTTGCCGCGGGTTTTGCTGAGTTTGTCGATCAGCAATTCCATGGCTTCCACCGGGGAGAGCGGGTTCAGAACTTTCCGCAATACCCAGATACGCGAGAGATCTTCTTTGGGAATGAGCAATTCTTCTTTCCTAGTACCCGAACGCTGGATATCGATGGCCGGGAAGACGCGCTTGTCGACCAGTTTGCGCTCGAGAATGATTTCAGAATTGCCGGTGCCTTTGAACTCCTCAAAAATGACGTCGTCCATGCGGGAACCGGTGTCGATCAAGGCGGTGGCAATGATGGTGAGCGAGCCGCCTTCTTCAATGTTGCGGGCGGACCCGAAGAAACGCTTCGGACGCTGCAGGGCATTGGAGTCGACACCGCCGGAGAGCACTTTGCCCGAGGGCGGAACGATGGTGTTGTAGGCGCGGGCGAGACGGGTGATGGAATCCAGCAGGATCACGACGTCGCGCTTGTGTTCGACCAGGCGCTTGGCTTTTTCGATCACCATTTCCGCAACTTGCACGTGGCGCGCGGCGGGCTCGTCGAAGGTGGAGGAAATAACTTCTCCCTTGACCGAGCGCTGCATGTCAGTAACTTCTTCCGGGCGCTCATCGATCAGCAGAACCATCAGGACAACTTCAGGATGGTTGGTAGTGATGGAGTTGGCGACGTTCTGCAGCAACATGGTTTTGCCGGCGCGTGGCGGAGAAACGATTAAGCCGCGCTGCCCTTTCCCTAGCGGCGTGAGCAAATCCATGACCCGGGCGCTGGCGTTTTCGCGCGTGGTTTCGAGTTTGAGGCGTTCCTGTGGATAAAGCGGCGTCAAGTTGTCGAACAGGATCTTGTTGCGGGCCTCATCGGGCGATTCGAAGTTAACCGCTTCGATCTTCACCAGAGCAAAATATTTTTCGCCTTCATGCGGAGGGCGCACCTGCCCGCTGATGGTGTCGCCGGTCTTGAGGTCGAATTTGCGGATTTGTGAGGGCGAGACGTAGATGTCGTCGGGCCCAGGGAGGTAATTGTAGTCGGGCGAGCGCAGAAATCCGTAGCCGTCAGGCAGGATTTCGAGCACACCTTCAGCGAAGATGTGGCCTTCTTTTTCGCTCTGCGCTTGCAGGATCTTGAAGATCAAGTCCTGCTTCCGCATACCGCTGGCACCGGGCAGATCCAAGGTCCTTGCGATCTTGGTCAACTCGGTGATGTTCTTTTCTTTCAGTTCAGCAATGGTCATGGTTCACCTGAACCCGCGCACCGGAACGTATTCGTTAGTGTCGGCGGGAGATTTTTTAAAAGGAGGGGACGCAGGGAAGACGCAAATACCACCAGGCAGGAAGGCGGGGCTGGTTAAGCAGCCCGCCGTTGTGCCTCAGCAAAATTCTCTGGTTCCGACAAAATTTCTTGCCGCTCCGAGTCAGCGATCCGGTCCAATACACCGTTCATGGTTTCCTGGATTCTGGTGCTGGGCCGGTGGAACTTCCGCGTGGCCTTAGAGGCAAGCTGACAAAGCATATACCGGTTCCGTAGGGTCTGTAAAGCATCAAACACACGATCAGAGCGCATGTGCTTTCTGTCTCCTTACTTTATGATTGTGGCCTTCCGCATTCGTCCTTTATATGAGGAGGGTGACTGAACCCCGGAGTGGCGCGACAAGTCACTGATTCCTATTAGGTTGTAAAGGAGTTAGCGTAAAAACTCACTTTTTGAATAGATGCGCGACGGGACGGTGAAGATGCTTGATTTTCTGGGCCTAGTTCCTACGCGCAAACGACTCAACAGCCCAGATGTTTCCTAGTGTCCCGGGAACTGGTTAATGTAGCACATGGGCAGAAGAGGTCAAGTAATAATTTGTCAACGGGTAGAAGAGAAGGTACTTTGCTGCGGAAGGAAGACGCCTCCCGGCCACCTCCGATCCCTAACAATCTTTTGCAATCAGTAGGTTAGCGGATCGCGGACGACGTCGATATGATTCAACTCGCGGCATATGGACTTGCAAGGCAAAACGTGTTTAATTGCCTATTTTGCGCCAACAGGTCGCCGAGCCATGCCAATTCCCCACCTTTCATTGACTTGCCCGTCTCAGGGACGTAACATTTGGCGCCAGTGATCGGCCGAACCATCTCGCATTACCGCATTGTCGAAAAGCTCGGCGGCGGTGGAATGGGGGTTGTCTACAAGGCTGAGGATGTCAAACTCGGTCGCTTTGTGGCCCTCAAATTCCTGCCCGACGACGTGGCCAAAGACCCGCAGGCCCTCAGCCGATTTCAGCGCGAAGCTAAGGCCGCCTCTGCCCTGAATCATCCGAACATCTGCACTATCTACGAGATTGACGACCAGCACGGTGAAGCCTTCATCGCCATGGAGTTTCTGGACGGGCTGACGCTGAAGCATCGCATCGCCGGGCGACCGCTGGAGACCGAGTTGATCCTGGCGCTGTCGATTGAGATTGCCGATGCACTGGACGCCGCTCACTCCGAAGGTATCGTCCACCGCGACATCAAGCCCGCGAACATTTTTGTCACCAAGCGTGGACACGCCAAGATTCTGGACTTCGGTCTGGCCCAAGTTGCGAGCCCCGCCAGTTCTTCCAGCCAGATTGCCGCGGCCAACACGCTGACGGGAACGCTGCAGGATTCGCATCTGACTAGTCCCGGCACCGCGGTGGGCACAATCTCGTACATGTCGCCCGAGCAGGTCCGCGTCAAGGAGTTGGACGCCCGCACCGATCTGTTCTCGTTCGGCGCCGTCCTCTATGAAATGGCCACCGGGGCGTTGCCCTTCCGTGGCGAGAGTACGGGCGTGATCTTCGACGGGATCATGAACCGCGCTCCCCTGTCTCTCCTTCGACTGAACCCTGATCTTCCGCTCAAACTGGAAGACATTGTCTTCAAGGCCCTGGAGAAGGATCGTGACCTGCGTTATCAGCACGCTTCTGAGATTCGGGCCGATCTGAAGCGGCTGAGGCGGGAGACGGAGTCGGGGAAGATCGCGGCAGAAACTTCAGCTTCAGACAATTCAACTTCCGCGTCGGCGGGAGCCTCTGCGTCCCAGGTTGACCGCGCTGCGTCTTCTTCTTCAACGCCATCGCCGTCATCAGCCAGTGCGGTACTCATCGCTGAAGTCCGGCGGCACCGAGGAGCGCTGATCGGCATCTTTTTGGTGGTTATGACGCTGATGGCGGCAGCCAGCTTCGGTATTTACAAACTTCTGGGTCGTGTTGAGACGACCGTCAATACCCGAAATCTAGCGATTCGACCGCTGACCGACCACGGGCAGGCGGCGGGATTTGCCAGCATCTCGCCGGATGGACGATTCGTGGCTTACAGTCGGCGCGAAGGGGAACGGAGCCTGCGCGTCAAACAAGTGGCCACGGGCAGCGAAGTCACGGTCGTCCCGCCGCAGCCGGGAGACTTCGGACCCGGCGCGACTTTTACCCCCGATGGAGACTATCTGTACTATACCCACACCGACCCAGCAAACCCGAACGATATCAACTTGTATAGCGTACCGTCTCTCGGGGGCACGCCGCGGCAGATCGTAAACGACGTGGCCAGCGCGGCGGCCTTCTCTCCCGACGGAAAACGCATGGCCTACCGCCGGATCATTCGAGCGAGGTCCGAAGACCAGATATTGATTGCCAACGCCGACGGCAGCGACGAGAAAATCATTTATCAGAAAAAGATCGTCGGCGGCAACGAACTATTCGCCAATCCTTCATGGTCCGCGGACAACCTCATCGCCGTGTGCGGATTCGAAATCGGGAAAAATCAAATCTCATCGATTCGAGTGTTTAATCTGGATGGCAAACTGATTAAAGATGTTGCGCTCAACAGACTCATTGTGGACGAGGCATGGGTGCCGAATGCTTTCGGCCTGTTTCTGGTCGCCGGTGAGAAGTCCACAGGGATGCGATTTCAGATATGGTTCCAGCCCTATCCCGCGGGCGAGCTAATCAAGATCAGCAACGATCTGAGCCTGTATCAGTCGGTTAGCGTTACCGGCGACGGCAAGTCTTTCGTGACTACCCAGCAAAGACCTATGGCGACCATCTATGTCGCAGATTCGCCATCGCTGCTGAACGACAAGATTGACTGGAAGCTCACTCCGATTTCAAACGAGCAAGCCACCGGCTACGAACTGACCTGGACAACCACTAAGAAATTAGTGCAAAAGGATATTGCCTCCCATTTCTACGTTACAAATGCAGATGGCTCGAGCCGCGTGCGCCTGCTTGAAAACGACGGCGTGGATTTCGAAGTAAACGCCTGTGGTCCCGGCGATGTGCTCGTAATTGGTAGAGTGCTTGAGGATAATAAACCCAATGTCTGGCGGCTGGACATGACCACCGCCGAGTTGAAGCAGCTCACGTTTGGCAATGACATTGAGAAAGCGTCATGCACTCCCGACGGAAAATGGATCGTGTACAACGACAGCGGAGGAGGAGAAAGCGGCCACGGCACTATTTCAAAGGTATCGGTGGACGGCGGCAAATCTGTGGAACTCGCACATGGGACCGAGTTTTCACCGTCGGTTTCGCCCGATGGGCGATTGATTGCCTACGGACGAACGGTAGGGCAGGGAGCCGGCGCAAAGTCAAAGATTGTGGTGCAAAGGCTGGAAGACGCGGCCATTGTAAAAGAGTTTGAGCTGCCCCTTACGTTTGACTGGCATAAGCTCGGCTGGTCGCCAGATGGGCAGGCACTCGCTTTCGTGCACAACACGACGGGCAGCGTGCAGAATGTCTACCTGCAGTCGCTGGCCGGTGGCGCGCCGATGCAGTTGACCCACTTCAATTCTGAACCGGCGGTCGTAGCCGCCTATGCCTGGTCCAAAGACGGCAAGAAATTCGCCGTTACCCGCGCCCGCTACAACGATACGGATGTCGTCCTGTTCAGCGGATTCCGCTAAACGCCCCAGAAACTTTACGCCCGACACAAAACGGTCAAAGACTTCTCCATTTCGGATTGCGGGTGGATGACAGTAGCCCTCACGGGCAATCCGGAAGCTGATTGTTGAAATCAGCGTCGCATCGTCAGCCGCCACACTCCGCTGTGATTGAAATCACAGACCGGGTGGGACGCACCCGGATACGGTTAGGGGCTAGACAGCCGAGGCCGGCCGTCTCGACACGAACCGGAGAGCTTTCCATGTCGATTGCAACCCCAACCAGCACACCTTCGACCGCAACCCTAACGAACACACGCGTTTTAAATTCTGCCTTAGAGAAGAAGATTATGACCGCCGCAGAGGCGGCAGCCCTGATTCGCTCTGGCGATCAGATCGGCATGAGCGGGTTCACCGGATCGGGATATCCGAAGGTGGTGCCAATCGAATTGGCGCACCGCATGGCGGACGCGCACTTCCGTGGACAGAAGTTTCAGGTCAGCGTGTTTACGGGCGCCTCGACCGGGCCAGAGCTTGACGGCGCTCTGGCGATGGCGGGAGGAATAAACCTGCGGCTTCCCTACCAGTCGGATCCCGAGACGCGCAAGCGCATCAATGCCGGCGAAATGGATTACATGGACATTCACCTGAGCCATGTAGCGCAGTTCGTGGAGTACGGATTTCTCGGCAAGATGGATGTGGCGCTGATCGAAGTCACCGCCATCCTCGAAGATGGCCGGGTCGTGCCCAGTTCGTCGATTGGCAATAACAAGACGTGGGTCGACTGCGCCGAGCGGATCATCCTCGAAGTCAACTCCTGGCAGCCAATGGCGCTCGAGGGGATGCACGACATTTACTACGGCCTGCAGCCGCCACCAAATCGGAAACCAATTCCACTAACACGTCCGGGCGACCGGATCGGCACACCTTATCTCAAGGTGCCACCCGAGAAGATTGCCGGCATCGTGCTGACCGATTCGCCGGACCGCAACAGCGCCTTCAAGGCGCCGGACGCGGCTTCGAAGCTGATCGCCGGCCACATTCTGGAATTTCTGAGCTGGGAAGTGAAGAAGGGCCGGATGCCCGAAAATCTGTTGCCCCTGCAATCGGGCGTGGGGAACATTGCGAATGCTGTCTTATTCGGATTGGAAGAAGGTCCGTTCGAGGGGCTTACCTCCTACACCGAAGTCATTCAGGACGGAATGATTCGCTTGCTGAAGTCAGGCAAGGTGACATCGGCATCGGCTACGGCATTCTCGCTCAGTCCGGCGATGCTCGACGAAGTCAACGCCGACATGGCCAGCTACCGCGAACGGATTGTCCTGCGGCCGCAGGAGATTTCGAACAATCCGGGCATCATTCGCCGACTGGGCGTGATCGCGATGAATGGCATGATCGAAGCCGACATTTATGGCAATGTGAATTCGACGCACGTGATGGGATCGCGCATTCAGAACGGCATTGGCGGCTCGGGAGACTTTGCGCGCAACGGATATTTGTCGATCTTCATGGCCCCGTCGACGGCGCAGAAGGGGACGATCTCCACTGTGGTGCCGATGGTCTCGCATGTGGACCATACCGAGCACGATGTGCAGGTGGTTGTGACCGAGCAGGGACTGGCGGACTTGCGCGGACTGTCGCCACGACAAAGGGCGAAGCTGATTATCGAGAAGTGCTCGAACCCGGACTACAAGCCGCTGCTTGCCGATTATCTAGCGCGTGCGGAGCGGTTGTCCTATGGGAAGCACACCCCGCATTTGCTGACGGAGTCGCTCGGGTGGCACAACCGCTATCTGCGCGCCGGGAATATGCGCCCTCGTGAAGACAACTAGACAGCTGTTGCAGCTGTTGCAGGTTTTCAAGCTGCCGTGCATGCCGAGAAGATCAGGCTGCCTCGTGCAGCCGCTGATCTAGCAAGCGACGTCTTGAAAGCAAGCGGCGTTTTGAAAGGGCGCGGCTTCAAGCCGCGCCGTAAATCCAGCAAACTCAGCGGCGCCTTCAGGCGCTGGGGCGAATTTCAGTTCACGAAACGAGTTTTTCAGCATCCTGCCAGGCTCCAGCCAGGCGAATCCCTTCCTAATCCCTCTGTATAATCAGAGAGAACTCTTTCATCCGCAATTCTTATCGGGAGTGTGACCGCTTGAACGCAAATATTCCGCATCAGCATGGACAAGCTCCGCAGGGGCCGCAGCCCCTCCCAGGCGTGGACGCCATCATCGCCGTCGGTTCGGGAAAGGGCGGCGTCGGCAAGACCACGCTATCGGTGAATCTGGCCGTCTCCTTGGTCAAGATGGGGCACAAAGTCGGCCTGCTCGATGCCGACGTCTATGGCCCCAACGTCCCGCTCATGCTGGGCGTCAACACGCAGCCGCGCATGGTCGGCGAGAACCGCATTGAGCCGATTCAGGCCTTTGGCCTGAAAGTAATTTCCGTTGGATTCCTCAATCCTGGCGACAAGCCCATCATCTGGCGGGGGCCCATGCTGCACCAGATCGTGCGTCAGTTCCTGGGATTGGTGGAGTGGGGACAGCTTGACTATCTCATCGTCGACCTGCCGCCGGGCACGGGCGACATCGCGCTCTCGCTGGTGCAGACAGTGCCGCTGACCGGCGCCGTGGTGGTCTCGACTCCCTCTGACGTTTCGTTGCAGGACGCGCGCAAGGCTATCGAAATGTTCCGCCAGATGAAAGTGGACGTGGTCGGCGTGGTCGAGAACATGAGCTACTTTACTTGCCCGCACTGCCAGCACGAGGTGGACATCTTCTCCCGCGGCGGCGCCGAAAAAATGGCTGCGCAATTCGGAGTTCCGTTCCTCGGCAACATTGCGCTCGACCCCGACATTCGCAAATCGGGCGACGGCGGCACGCCGGTAGTGCTGGAAGGCGAAAATTCACCGCACGCGAAATCGATTTACGAATTCGCCCAGCGAGTGGTGGCGCGCACGGCGGACATCAAAGCCAATGCCCCACCCAGCGTGATTCAGATCCAGTAATCGCTTGTTGAGACGTTGCTTGCAACGTCTCTCTCGCCATCATTCGAAATGCCGCAGGCAGAGACGTAGCAAGCTACGTCTCTACGAACTTGTCTTTTTCGCGAATCTCGCCAACCGGAACAGCGCATCTGCTTCGCGATCCCGCAGAATCACCTCTGCCATCAGCTCCCCAATAGCAGGCCCATGCTTGAACCCATGTCCCGACCCTCCGCCCACGATCCACACATTCTCCATCGCAGGATGGCGATCGATGATGAAGTGGCTGTCTGGAGTCTGCTCGTACTGACAAACGCGCGTCTCCAGCAGCGGCGCATCCTTCAGCGCCGGAAAGCGGAAACCTACATATTCGCGAATGTCCCTTAACGTCTCTTGGCTGACCGCCCGCTCGCCGTTCGTGGGATCGAAGGCCGGCCCGCGTGTATCATCGGCGATCTTGAAGCCGCGCCGGCCGCTGCCGGGAATTCCATACCGAAAGCGCCCGCGATGATCCGCCCACACCGGCAGACGCGCATCGCTAAAACGATCATCGCCCGCCGGACTGCCAAAGAAAAAAACATCCTGCTTTGTGGGCCGCACCAAGTCGCCAATCGTCTCGGGAAATAGTTTTCCAAGCCACGGCCCGCAGGCGAACACGAAGAAGTCAGCCGTGAGCCGCGAGCCGTCGGAAAGAGAGATAGTCCTCAGAAGCGCGTTCTGAAGGCGCTGTCGAGCTTCGCTCGACCGGACAGCCGAGGCGGCTGCCCCCACATGAGCATTGTCAGTCTCCAGCCCGTCGGGCAGCACGGCAACTTGCCGATACTTCCCTCCCGCCGCAACGAAAGCCTCGACCACGGCCTGACAACTTGCCCGCGCATCGAGATATCCGCATTCCGGTTCGAAAATTCCCCACAGGATTCCTTCAAAATTAATCTGCGGCCATCGTTTCCGCATCTGCGCCGCGGACAGTTCCTGATACTTAATTTTCGCCGCACGCAGCCTCTCCACCGACCCAAGTTCGAACGCATCGTCACGCCCCGAGGCCATCCACAGCACGCCCGTTCGACGCAAGAACTGCCGCTTCCATCTCCGCTCATACTTCGACCAAAAGTTCAGCGCCCGCGCCGCCATCTCCGTATAGGGTTGATCAGGCCCATACGTCCCGCGCATCACCCGCGTCTCCCCACCAGAAGACGCCCGTGAATTTCCCGGCCCCCAAGCGTCGAGTAGCGTAACCCGCGCCCCGCGTTCCAGCAGATGCCACGCCGTCCATCCGCCAAAGGCTCCGGCTCCGATGACCGCAATGTGAGGATTAGATTTCATGGAAGAGATAAAGCATACCAGCCATCATTTTCAAGGCGCGCCACTTTCCTTCACCGAACGTGATAAATTGTTTTCGCTCAAAAAAAGAGCCAGAGCTCCATTACCGCTCATTGGAGGAACGGCCGCATGCGATTGCCCATCTTGAGGATCACCAGACAGAAGTTCGTCCCACTCGCTATCGCAACCCTCGGCCTTCCACTCACCATCGCTCTGGCCCAGGTAAAACAAGAAACGCCCGTAGCCAAGCCCGAACCTGCCAAGGTCGAGCCGCAACACCCGGAAGAATTCAAACCCGAGCAGCAGGCCAGCAAGGGATCGGTCACCATTGGCGGCAGCGTCATCAACTACGACGCATTCACGGGCACGCTGGTGGTGCATGCCAAGGATTGGGACGACGTCCCGCAAAACGCCGACAAAGACGAAAAGAACAAGCCCGCCGAGGCCAGCATGTTTTACGTGGCCTACTTCAAATCGGACAATAAAGGCGAAGCTCGTCCGCTCACCTTCCTCTACAACGGCGGACCCGGTTCCTCGACGGTATGGCTGCACATGGGAGCATTCGGTCCCAAGCGCGTCGTTACCGCCAACGACAGCCACACTCCCGCCGCCCCATATCCCGTGGTCAACAACGAATACAGCCTGCTCGACGTCAGCGATCTGGTCTTCGTCGACGCTCCCGGCACCGGCTTCAGCCGCATCGCCGGAAAAGACAAGGAGAAAGCCTTCTACGGCGTTGACCAGGATGCGTGGGCGTTCGGCGATTTCATTTTGCAGTTCCTCTCCAAGTACGGACGCTGGAATTCACCGAAATATTTATTCGGCGAGAGTTACGGTACAACGCGATCCGCCGTCGTCAGCAACCTTCTGGAAACCGAACGCGACGTCGACTTCAACGGCGTCATTCTTCTATCGCAAATCTTAAACTTCTCGCTCGATTCGGATTTCCCCGAGTTCAATCCCGGCGTCGATGTGGCGTATCAACTCAATCTACCTACCTATGCCGCATCCGCCTGGTACCACCACAAACTGCCGGAGCCTCATCCGGACCTCGCGGCTCTGCTCACCGAAGTCGAGCACTTCGCCATGAACGATTACGCCATGGCGCTTGGAGCCGGTGCTTCCCTTGCCCTCCGACCAACGCCATGCAATTGCCGCCAAGCTTCACGAATATACCGGCCTTCCGGTTGCCTACATCGAGAAGGCCGACCTGCGCATCAGCGGCGGAGAGTTTGAGAAGAACCTTCAGGACGAGAACAACCTCACCACCGGCCGCCTCGACACCCGTTTTTCCGGACCCACATTTGACCCGCTCAGCAAAGAGGCTGAGTACGATCCCCAATCCGCCGCCATCTCTTCAGCGTACGTTTCCGCCTTCAACGACTACGTGCGAAAAGACCTGAAGTATGGCGAAAATAAGGAATACAAACCGGAAGTCGAACTTTTCAGGTGGTGGAGTTTCGCGCACAAGCCTCCCGGTGTTCCATTTGCGTTCCCGGGAGCAACCAACGTGATGCTCGACCTGGCCACCGCGATGAAGTACAACCCGCAACTCAAAATCCTGTTAAACGCCGGCTATTTCGATCTCGCAACCCCGTTCTACGAAGGCGTTTATGAAATGCAGCACTTGCCGATTCCACTGGATCTGCAAAAAAATATCACCTTCAAATTTTACGAATCCGGACACATGGTCTATGCTCACGAAGCCTCGCTAAAAGCGATCCATGACAACGTAGCGCAGTTCATCCGGAGCAGCGATAATTCGAAGGCCAAATAGAAAGAGGAGGGCGACCGCTCCGTTTTTCGTGCGTTGTTTTGCGCCAAATGGGACCAATCCGTACCCAGTCTGGTCGCCAAGACAAAACCTTCGTGAACCTTCGTGCCCTTTGTGGTGCATGATTTTGCTCTTGCAGCTAAAACCCCCACCACGGAGGACACGAAGTTACACGAAGGAAAATCAAAAGATCCCTGCCCTTCCTAAGAATTCGGGCCCGACCGCAACTTTCATCCAAAAGCCAAGCTCCTGCATCTAAGATAGTTAGGTAAAATGGATCGGAAGCAGTTTCTCGCCCCGGCCGCCGCCGAACGGACCGAGACAACTGAGACCACAAAAGATGCCCGCTGACCCCAATATCGGGAATCGCGAACGCGAAATACTGACCGCCATCGTCGAGACTTTCATCTCGACCGGCGAGCCCGTCGGATCGCGCACGCTGGCGCGCTCCAACCGCGAAGGCCTGAGCCCGGCCTCCATCCGCAACGTGATGGCCGACCTGTCCGACGCCGGCTTCCTCGAGCAGCCCCACGCTTCCGCCGGCCGTGTGCCTACAACCGAGGCTTACCGTTACTACGTCGAGCAGATTTCCGGCACCGCGCGCCTTGCGCCGCAGGAAGAGACCATGATCTCCGATTCCCTCGCCGGCGTAACCGACGTGCAGGAATTCATGGAGCGCACCTCCCGCGTGCTCTCGCTGATCTCGCGCAACGTCGGCGTGACGGTCGCTACCGGCGGCTCAAAAAACGCGCTGGAACACGTCTATTTTTCGCGCCTCGGCGACCAGAAAGTGTTAGCGGTGCTCGTCACCCGGTCCGGCCTGGTGCGTGACCGCGTGTTGCGGCTCGATCTGTCGCAGTCGGACCTCGACCTGGCCGCACGCTACATCAACGAAAACTTCCGTGGCTGGACTATGGAATCGGTGCGCTCCGAACTTGCCCGCCGCCTCGAGAAAGAACGCGGCGAGTACGACCGCATGATGAATTCCATCGAGCAGCTTTACAAGCAGGGCGCGCTGGCATCGGAAAAAGGCTCGCAGTTCGTCTACATCGAAGGCGCTTCCAACCTGATCAGCGGCGATCACGACCGCCAGCGTCTGCAGGAGATGCTTAAGACGCTGGAGGAAAAAGAAAAAGTCGTCCAGCTTCTCAGCGCCTATCTCGACGTGAAGCAGGAGGCCGTGCGCGTCGTCATCGGGCTCGATAAAGCCCTGCCCTCAATGCAGAATTTCGTGCTCATTGGAGCGCCCGCGCACTCCGGCAACGAAGTGATGGGGTCGCTTGCCGTGATCGGTCCCACGCGCATGGATTACCAGCACACCATCACCGCGGTCTCGTATATTGCGCGGTTATTCGATCAGATATTGAATGAATCAGATTAAGGAACATGCTGTCATGAAGAAATCAAACGGAAAATCGGAATCGGAAATGCGAGGACTGGATTTGGAACACGAACTTCCGCCTGCGGACGGCGATGAGAATCAGTCAGGGTCCGCCTCCAGCGGAACGGCGTCGGAGGAAGCATCTGCCCTTGGCGAGTTGCAAAAGCTCAAGGCCGAGCGTGACACCTTGGTCGATCGCCTCGCGCGCGCGCAGGCTGAGTTCGAAAACGCGCGCCGCCGCGCCGCCAAAGAACAGCAGGACTTCCGCGAATACGCCGCTGCCGATGCCATCAAAGCATTGCTGCCGGTCATCGATAGCTTCGAGCGCGCATTACAAGTGAAGCCCGACCTCGGCGATTTTCGCAGCGGCGTTGAACTCATCTACAAGCAGTTGCAGGATGCGCTCGCGAAGCTTGGCGTGCAGCCCATCCCGGCGAAGGGCGAGCCCTTCAATCCGCACGTTCACGAAGCCATCGAGATGGTGGAGACCTCCGACGTTCCCGACCATCAGGTCATCGAGGAATTGCAGCGCGGCTACAAAATGAAAGACCGCCTGCTGCGCCCTGCCATGGTCAAGGTCGCGAAGAACCCCTGAAGATCCGCGTATAACTAAACGCGCCAACACCCGGCACAAGCGTGCCCGCAATTACTTGAGAAAGGTTTATTCTGACCACGAACGCAAAACGCGACTATTACGAAGTTTTGGGAGTGAGCCGCACCGTTACCGAAGTCGAGCTCAAGAGCGCTTATCGCAAGCTCGCGCTGCAGTTTCATCCCGACCGCAATCCCAATAATCCTGACGCGGAAGACAAATTCAAGGAAGTCAGCGAGGCCTACGCCGTCCTTGCCGACACCGACAAGCGCGCCGCGTATGACCGCTACGGCCACGCCGGATTCGGCGGCAGTGCTGGCCAAGCCGCCGGATTCGATCCCACCGTCTTCCAGGATTTCAGCGACATCTTCGGAGAATTCTTCGGTTTTGGAGACATGTTCGGCGGCGGCGCTGGCGGCGGACGCCGTGGCAGCCGCGTGCAGCGCGGTGCCGATCTTCGCGAAGACCTGACCCTCGAGTTCGAACAAGCTTTCTTCGGCACCGAAGCGAAAGTCACGGTTCGCCGTCACGAAGCTTGCGAAGACTGCCACGGCTCGGGTTCGGCGCCTGGCAAGGCCGCCACCACCTGCCGCTCGTGCAACGGCCGCGGCCAGGTCCGCTACCAGCAAGGTTTCTTCAGCATCGCTCGCACTTGTCCCACGTGCCAGGGCAGCGGCACCGTTATCACCGATCCGTGCCCCAAGTGCAAAGGCGAAGGCCGCATTCTGCGCCAGCGCACCGTCGACGCCAAAGTCCCTGCCGGCGTCGAGGACGGAACTCGCATTCGCTTTTCCGGTGCAGGAGAAGTGGGCGCCTTCGGCGGCCCCGCGGGAGATTTGTACGTCGTGCTGCACGTGAAGGAGCATCCGTTTTTCGCGCGCGAAGGCAACGACCTGCACTGTGTCGTTCCTATCTCCGTGGCGCAAGCCGCCATGGGCGCGGAAATCCGCGTTCCCACCATGGACGGCGAGCACGCGCTGAAGGTTCCCGAAGGCACTCAGCCGGCCGCAATCTTTCGCATTCGCAATAAGGGCGTGCCCGTCGTGAATGGGCATGGCAAGGGCGATCTCTACGTCGAAGTTCGCGTGCAGATTCCGTCCAAGCTCAACAAACGCCAAAAAGAATTGCTGCAGGAACTCGACGCCCTTTCGAAAGTCGATAACCAGCCCATGCTGCGCTCGCTGCTAGGCAGAGTGAAAGACATGTTCGGCTAGCTTGTCGTGTTCGAAGCGCCGAATCTGTTGTGATGCCGCTTCGGCCTTAATGCCAGTTCAGTCGCGAAGCGTTTGTCTTGATTGCCGATTCGTCGCGAGGCGTCGGTCTTGATGCCGCTTCAGCCGCCAAGCATTTGTCTTGATTGCCGCTACAGCCGCGAAGCGGCGCAAGAGTGCAGCCCACGGCGTAAGCCGTGGGTAGCTTGCGGAAACAAATAGCCAGCCCCGGAGGGGCGTAAGAATCCAATGGCGAAACGCCCTCTCATCTCATGACCCGCCGACGATGGATCGCCGACGAATTCTCCAATACAACCGCCGCCCTCACCGGCGCTCACGCCGACCACCTGATCCGCGTCCTTCGCGCCCGCGTAGGCCAACAATTCGACATCGCCACAGGCCCCATTGTCCGTCGCGGACGCATCATAACCATCCGCGACAATCGCGTCGAATTCGAACTGGGCGAAGAAATCTCTTCCTCCCCGGCTTTCGCACTCGCTCTCCTCCTCGCCGTCTTTAAATTCGACCGCATGGAATGGGCGATCGAAAAGTGCACCGAACTCGGCGTCTCCCGAATCGTTCCCGTAATCGCCCGCCGCACCGACGCGCACCTCGCCGCCACCTCCGTCAAGCGCACCGAACGCTGGCGTCGCATCGCTCTCCAAGCCGCCGAGCAATCCCGCCGCGCCACTCCACCCGAAATTGCCGCGCCCATCCAGCTGCAAGAAGCCGTCGCCCAGCCCTCCGCCCTGTGCATCGTTCTGGCCGAATCCGAACGGCAAACCCTGCTCACCGACCTTCTTGCGTCTCACGAGCAAGGCGAAATTGCTCTGGCCATAGGCCCCGAAGGCGGTTGGACCGAAGAAGAGTTAAACTTATTTCAGAACTCCGGGTGGTCCTCCGCTTCCCTAGGTTCTACGATTTTGCGCGCCGAAACCGCCGCCATCGCTGCCACCGCAATCACAGTTTCTCAGCTCTCAACCTAAGAAATGCCAGTTTGCGTTCCGGCCAAGTTGCTAGGCCCAGGGTCGCTGAATTTTCACAACCCAGCAGTGATATCCTGCCCCTAATGCCCCCTTCGAAATCTATTCGCCGCCCCTCGCCCTTTATTCCCGACGAGCGCCAGCGCGAAGCCATCGAGCATGTCCACGGACCCATGCTCGTGCTCGCAGGTGCAGGCACTGGCAAGACTTCGGTTCTCACTCATCGCATCGAACGCCTGGTTCGCGAGGGACACGCTTACCCCCACGAGATCCTTGCCCTCACCTACACTCGAAATGCCGCTAACGAAATGCGCGACCGCGTCGGCAAACTTCTCGGCGGCAAAGAGGTAAATGCCGCCACGTTCCACGACTATTGCCTAGACCTGCTGAAGCGCGTTCACAAAGATTTCGGCGTCCTCGACGACAAGGATCTCTGGATCTACCTGCGCCGCCGCATTCGCGACTTGCGGCTCGAACATTACATTCGCGCCGCCAACGTCGCCCAGTTCCTGAACGACCTGCTGGATTTCGTCAGCCGCTGTCACGACGAACTGATCACGCCCGAAAAGTATGCCGACTACGTCGAACGCCTCGAGCGCAAGGAAGTTCCCATCCCACGCGTGGCGAGATCCAAGAACGTTCTCGACGACGCCGAAGTGCTCGGCCGCTGCCGCGAGATTGCCCGCGTATTCACCACGATGGAGCGCTGGCTCGCCGAAGAAAATCTTGGCACCTTCAGCCACATGATCACCCGCGCCCACTCCTTGCTGCACCATGACGCACAACGTTCTCGCCGAAGCGCGTGCGCGCGCCCGCTTCATCCTCGCCGACGAATTTCAGGACGCTAACTTCGCCCAGATTCAGATCCTGGCCCGACTTGTCGGCGGGGAGGGCAACATCTTCGCCGTCGGGGATCCCGACCAGGCCATCTACCGTTTCCGCGGAGCCTCCAGCGCGGCTTTCGAGCTTTTCGATCGCCACTTCCCTAATGCCAAGCGCGTCGTCCTTGAAAAGAATCGCCGTTCGACCACGCCAATCCTGCGCTGCGCCTTCGCCCTCATCGACAAGAATCCCCCGGTTTTCTCCTCCCCTGGGACATCAACCTACCGTCGTGTGCCGCTCCAGTCGGCGCGCGAGGAGGAAGCCGAAAGGGCGGGGACGCAACTTCCCAGCATGCCAGTGTCGGTGGTCGTTCTCACCGGCCGAGACGCCGAAGGCCCCGACCTCGTCGCCTCCATTCGCGACGCGCAAAAGAAATCCAGGTGCAAATGGTCCGACTTCGGCATCCTCTACCGCTCTCACTTCCATCGTGACGACGTCGTCCGCGAACTGGCCGAGGCCGATATCCCCTTCGTCATCGAGAGCATGGACATCTCCGACACTCCGGAAGCGCGCGACCTGTTTGCCTGCCTGAACGCGATCGTATCTGCTGGAGACGACGTCAGCCTGTTCCGCGTGGCCGCGCTTCCCTGCTTCCACGTCAATCCCGAGCAACTTCGCCAAACCATGCGCGCCATTGCCCGCGACAATCGCGAAGCCCATGTTGTCCCTCTTTCCTCGGCACTCGATCGAGTCGATGGCGGAGCCGACGTTCTCTCCGCCGTGCATCGCACCCGCGAAGAGATTCGCCGCCGCGAAGCCAAGGCCCGCGCCGCGCTCGACATCCTGGTCCGCCAATTTGCGCTCGACGCCTCCTCGCCCATTCTGCAGGCCGCTTTGAACTTCGTCAGCGAGTGGGAAAAGAAAAAGCTGAACAAGACCATCGACCTGGAAGAACTCGTCGACTACCTGGCGTTATTCCGTGAAGCTGGCGGCGTGATTCCCCTGGAAGCCCGCGACAGCGAGAACGCCGTTCGCCTCATGACCGTGCACGGCGCCAAGGGCCTGGAGTTTCCCCACGTCGCCATTCTGCGCGCGAATTCGAACTCATTCCCCTGTTCCTACCGGGAGACGCTGGTCGCATTTCCCCGCGAATTGCGCGATGCCGGCTCCATCACCGAAGCCGACGACAAGACGCTTCACGAGCATGAGGAGCGGCGCCTCTTCTACGTCGCCATGACCCGCGCCCGCGACTCGCTCAACATTTACGCGCGCGAGGGCACCGGCAAGATCAACAAGACTCCCGCCGGCTACATGCGCGACTTAATCTCCGACAAGAGCCTCGGCCGCTTCCTGGCCACGGTTCCGGCGCGCGGCTCCCAGAAAAGTCTCGACATCTTCGCCGCGAGCTCGCTCGCGTATCCGGCCGAGTCTCAGACTAACGCCTGGTTCGAACTGCCTGTGCTCGACGGCCTGCATACTCGCCTCAGCGCATCGGCGGTCGACACCTACGAGCGTTGCGGATTGCAGTTCAAGCTGGATCGCGATTGGCGCTTGGCCGCGAAGCCGGCTGCGGCCATGCAGTATGGTGCCGCCATCCATCGCGTACTGAAAACTTATTTTGACTCGGTAACCCTCGGGCGCGCCAAGACTGACGAGGAACTCATCGACCTCTTCCGCCTCGACCTCGCCGACGCCAATATCCACGAAGCCTACCAGCACGAACTTTACGAGCAGCAGGGGATCGCCCAGCTGCGCGAGTTTCTCGCCTCCGCCAGAACGCTTCCAGCGGCGCAAGTGCTGCACACCGAGCAATCGTTTGAAATTCGCATCGGCCCCACCCTGGTCGTCGGCCGCATCGATCGCATCGACCGCCGTCCTGACGGCGGCGTGGCCATCGTCGACTACAAGACCGGAAAGGCTCGCGATCAGGAAGACGCAGACGAGAGCCTGCAGCTATCGCTCTACGCTATCGCCGCCAAAGAAAAGTGGGGATACACCGTCGGCGCGCTGAGTTTTTACAACCTCGAAGAGAATGTCCCGGTCATCACTACCCGCACCGAGGCGCAATTGCTGAGTGCCCGCGCCCGTGTGGAAGACGCAGCGCAGGGAATCGCCGACGGCAAGTTCATCGCCCAGCCTGGCATCCACTGCAACTTCTGCGCGTATCGCAGTCTGTGCCCGGTGAAAGAGAAGCGCATTCCGCATCGCGTGGAGAGCGTCACCACAAAGCCGAATTAACCTCGCACTGTCGAACATCTCTGCCGCAAAAAACTTAGGGGACGCTTTTGGCGTCCCCTTTTTTACTTCGGACCGAACTTACTTAGTGTTTCTTTTTCTTCTTTGCCTTTTTCTTGGTTGCCATTGTTCCTATTCTCCCTTCCATTCTTCATGGAAAATGTCGCAGTGGTCTTCTACTGCAACTAGTTGATGTATAGAGTTAAAGAAAAATGAAGTCAAGAAAAAAATGACGCTCCAACTTCGCAAGTTGCTACACCAAAGTCACGACGACAGAGTTTTCGATCGCAAATGTCAAGAAGATTCTTGCCAACGCATCGAACGCTTCTCGATTTCTCGGCCGCACAACACTTCGTCACGCGCGCTGCGCTCGAAGAATCAGACAGACAATTACACCGCTTCGATTCTCCTCGTCTCCCCGATGCGCGAACTCCTTCACGACCCATTCCTCTTCTTCAGCATCTATAATGAGAATCGCGAAATCTTCGCGGGAGCTTGATTCATGGCCTCTTTTGACGATGTTGTCATCCTCTCCGGCTGCCGCACCGCGGTCGGAAAATTTCAGGGCAGCCTCTCCGATTTCAGCGCTCCGCAACTCGGCGCCATCGTGGTGCGCGAAGCTGTCAAGCGCGCCGGGATCGCTCCCGATCAGATTGACGAGTGCATCATGGGCAACGTCGTTTCCGCCGGACTCGGACAAAATCCGGCGCGACAAGCCGCTATCTTCGGCGGACTCTCTCCCGCGACAGGTGCCATGACAATCAACAAGGTTTGCGGCTCCGGATTGAAATCTGTCGCACTCGCCGCGCAAGCGGTGCAGACCGGAAACAGTTCCATCGTCGTCGCCGGCGGCATGGAATCCATGACCAACGCTCCCTACTTGCTCCCGCAAGCGCGCAAGGGCTATCGCCTCGGCAACGCGCAAATCGTCGACTCCATGGTTCACGATGGCCTCTGGGATATTTACAACGACTACCACATGGGCATCACCGGAGAGAACGTCGCCGAGAAATACGGCATCACCCGCGAAGAGCAGGATCAGTTCGCCGTAAACTCTCACCGCAAAGCACTGTCGGCGATGAAAGAGTGCCGCTTCAAGTCGCAAATCGTTCCGGTCGAGATTCCCGCCAAGAAAAAGGGCGCACCTCCCACGATTTTCGATAGAGACGAGAGCCCGCGCGAAGACACCACCATCGATGTGCTGCGATCCCTGAAGCCGGCCTTCAAAAAAGATGGCACCGTTACTGCCGGCAACGCGCCCGGCGTCAACGACGGTGCTGCCGCTTTAGTCGTCACCAGCGCCAAGCGCGCCAGTGAACTCGGCGCCAAGCCCATGGTTCGCATCGTGGCCCAGGCCACCAGCGGCGTCGAACCCAAATGGGTGATGATGGCCCCCGTCGGCGCCGTCCGCACGATCTGGGAAAAAACAGGCTGGAAAAATGAAGACGTCGATCTCTACGAATTGAACGAAGCCTTCTCCGTGCAGGCGCTGGGAGTGATGCGCGAGCTCGGCCTGAATCCCGACAAAGTCAACGTGAACGGAGGCGCCGTCGCCATCGGCCACCCCATTGGCGCCAGCGGCGCACGAGTCTTGGTCACGCTGATCTACGAAATGATCCGTCGCGACGTAAAACGCGGCATCGCCGCCCTGTGCCTAGGTGGAGGCAACGCCGTAGCCATGGCCGTAGAGCGCTAGGCAACTCATGTAGCGACAGCCGCCTCGGCTGTCCAAGCGAAGGCGAAGCCGAGCGCCAAAGCATCAAAGCCCAAAGGGATTAAAAGGGATTAAAAGTAGCGCCGCCTACCCCGCAGTCGCCATCGGCAGCGTCACGGTGAACACCGCCCCGCCGTCCGGAGCATTAGCCGCTTCCACACTCCCGTTATGCTCCTTGAGCACCGACTTGCAGATGCTCAAACCCAACCCTGTGCCCCGCCCCGGCCGCTTGGTGGTATAAAACGGATCGAAGATGCTCGACAGGATTTCCTTCGGAATTCCCGGTCCGTCGTCGTGAAAGCTGACCCAGACCGTCTTTTCTCCTCTGCCCAGCCGAATCCTCAGCGTCCCCTTATCGCGGGCCTCGCGGATGGCATGCTCGGCGTTGAGAATCAGATTGAGAAACACCTGCATCAACTGGTGCGGATCGCCCAGCGCATACGGCACCCCGGTCTCTTTCAAAAAATCCACCGTGATGTTGTTCTTGCGCAGCGAATACGCATGCAGGTTCAAGGTTCGCTCCAGCACCTCGGCAAGATTGATCCTGCTCTTGCCCGGCGCCGGCGGACGCGAAAAATAAGTCAGGTTCTGCACAATCTCCGCCGCGCGTCGCGCCTGCTGCTGCAACATCGCCAATTGCTTGCGCGAGGTTTCGTTGGTCTCGGTATCCTGCAGCAGTTCGCTCACCCCCATAATGCTGGTCAGCGGATTGTTCAGCTCATGCGCGACGCCGCCAATCATCGCGCCCATCGCCGCCAGCCTCTCGCTCTGCACGATCTGCTGCTCCAGCTTTCGTTCCACGGTAATGTCGCGCACCGAAATGATCACGCCGTTGACCTTCCCCTCAGCATCCACCAGTTGGCTGCCCGCGGCTCGCATCGTTCGCCAGCTTCCGTCCCGGTGCCGCGCCCCATACTCCGCCGACGCAAAAGCCTGCTCGCCGGAAACCACCGTGTGATAGAGCGTAGCCATCTCGGGAGCGTGATCTTCCATCTCGGAAATTTTCTTTCCCAGCATCTCTTTCGGTTCGTAGCCCAGAACATCCCGAGCCCGCGAACTCACGAACGTGTACCGCTCCTCCAAGTCCACCACCAAAATCAGGTCGGGGAAGCTTTCCAGCAGACGGCTGCGGAACTCGTCCTGCTGCTCCAACTGCCGCTCCATCTTCCGCTTTTCCGTGATGTCGACCAGCGTCCCCTGGTAGCGGATGATGGTTCCCGACGTATCCCACACCGCCCGCGAGGAATCGAGAAATACAGCAGCCGTGCCATCTTTACGCCGCAGTTTGATCTCGCGCGTGCGTATCCCTCCCCGATCGTCCACCGCCCGCCCCAGCACCGGCTGGCCGGGATCAAGATTCAATGCCGCCGGCTCCGCCGCCAGCAACTCCCCTTTCTCCACATATCCCAGCATGTTTACCAGCGCCGGATTCGCATCCAGCAAATGCCCGTCGGGAGTGCTGAAGTAAACGCCTTCCTGCAGCGTCTCGAACAGCTCCGTGAAGCGCATTTCTTTCTCGCGCTGCTCGGTTACGTCCCGCCCCAGCATGCTCGCGCCCACCACTTCATCGCCTTTAACAATTCCGTTCAGCACGCACTCGAAATAACGGGGCCTGGAACTGTTCTTCAACCGGATCTGCACCGTCCCCGCCCAACGCCTTTTTTCCAGGAATCGTCCCAGGTTGCGCTCGACGTCTGCTTGCGTAGGCTCGTCGACGAACTCGTAGATCTTGCGCCCAATCAGCTCGGAATAACTCAGGCCGGTGATTTCCGTGATTCGCTTGTTGACCGTCCGCAGCGTGCCGTCCAGCGATGTCGCGCACGCCGGATCGTCGAAGGAATCAATCAACTCTTTGAAGTTACGCTGCGAGCGCAGAATGACCTGGCTGAGTTGGTCGAGTTGCTCTTCGGACGGGGCGGCGCCCACGTGTTCCTGCAGACCGTGCAGCAGCCCTTTGAGCTCGCTGACTTCGCGCCGCCGCCCGTAGGCATACGCCGCGAACAGGATCGACAGGGCAAGAATTCCAATTGGGACAGCACGAAGATGGAACGGAATATTCTCCAACCGCTCCCACAGCAATCCTGCCAGCGCCACTGCCAGCAGGATCATGAATCCCAGCGCCCATCTCCACAGCTGAGATTCTTCGCGTTCGAGATGGTCGGGTGGGCTAGGCGTGCGAGGCGATTCTAAGGTCATGGGAACTGCCGATCTTAGCTAAACACTACCCCAAAGGACCATCGTATAGTCAATGTGAGCAAACCGAACGTCCTATTATTGCGTATCTTGGTACACGAAAGGTCGCTGACTAAGTTGAACGACCGCGTCCGGGGCATCGCATACCACTTCTATAGGACAATATAGTGCGGTCTAAACTGGCGGAACAAGTTACCGCCTGACCTCGCTCGTACTGAAACCTGACCGGATGGAATACGGCTCCAGCCGCTGATTCCCGCTTTTCCACAACCTGCCCGTGACATCCATCACAGCCAGTGCTGCCCTCCAAAGCCTAGGGTAGTTATCTGTACTCCAGGTTCTTGCCCGGGTGTCCCGTTCCTCGCACGTTCGTTTGCGAGAAAGCCTGCCCTGAGCGAAGTCGAAGGGCGGGGTTTTTCTCTTAATGCTTTATAAAACTCTCAGCGCCGCCGTCTACGGCATCGACGCCAACATCATTCAAGTGGAAGTCGACTGCTCCGGCATCAAGTGCGACCAGGACCACTTCCACACGGTCGGCCTGCCCGACGCCGCGGTCCGCGAAAGCCGCGACCGCGTTCGCGCCGCGCTGAAGAATTGCGGCTATGACATCCCGCCCACCCACATCACCATCAACCTCGCGCCCGCCGACATCAAGAAAGAAGGTTCCGGATTCGACCTGCCCATGGCCCTCGGCATCGTCGGTGCCTATGGCGGACTCACCAAGAAAGAAATGCCCGACTGCCTCTTCGTCGGCGAACTCTCCCTCGACGGTGGAGTTCGCGGAGTTCGGGGCGCTCTTCCCATCGCCATCGAAGCCCGCGACCAGAAGATCACCCGCATGGTCGTCCCCGAAGCCAATGCCAAAGAAGCCGCCATGGTCTCCGGCCTGGATGTCTACCCCGTGCGCTCGCTGCTCGACGTGATCCATTTCGTGAACTCCGGCAACGGCATCGTTCCCATCAAAGCCGACAGCGATTCCCTTCTCCGCGAATCCCAGCAATTCTTCGTCGACTTCAAAGATGTCCGCGGCCAGCAGACCGCCAAACGCGCCATCGAAATCGCCTGCGCCGGAGGCCACAACATTCTCATGATCGGCCCGCCCGGCTCGGGCAAGACCATGCTGGCCAAGCGGATGCCCACCATCATGCCGCCGTTCACGTTTGAAGAAGCCTTAGAAACAACGAAGATTCACAGCGTCGCCGGAGTGCTGGAGCAAGGTAGCGGCCTGGTCGGAACCCGGCCCTATCGTTCGCCGCATCACACCATCTCCGACGCGGGATTAATCGGCGGCGGCGTGATCCCTCGCCCGGGCGAAGTTTCGCTCGCCCACAACGGCCTGCTCTTTCTCGACGAACTCCCCGAATTCCCCCGCAACGTCCTCGAAGTCCTGCGCCAGCCGCTTGAAGACGGTACAGTCAGTATCGCCCGCGCCTCCATGTCACTCACGTTCCCAGCCCGCTTCATGCTCGCCGCCGCCATGAATCCCTGTCCCTGCGGATTTCACAACGACCGCACCCGCGACTGCCAGTGCACCACGCCCATGATCCAGCGCTACGTCTCCAAAATCTCCGGCCCGCTCATGGACCGCATCGACATTCACATCGACGTTCCCGCCGTGAACTACAAGGAAATGCGCAGCACCCACGAACCGGAGAACTCCGCCACCATCCGCGAACGCGTCATCCGCGCCCGCCAGAAGCAACTGGCCCGCTTCACCAATACGCGCGAGAAAATCTACTGCAACGCCCAAATGTCCTCGCGCCACATCCGCAGCTTCTGCGAACTCTCCGCCGACTGCGAACGCCTGCTGGAACGCGCCATGACCCAGCAAGGCCTGAGCGCCCGCGCCCACGACCGCATCCTGAAAGTAGCCCGCACCGTAGCCGACCTGGAAGACGCCCCCAACCTCGAACCCAAACACATCGCCGAAGCCATCCAATACCGCAGCCTGGACCGCACCTACTGGGCATAGCTCACAAGTGGCACTTGGAAGAAAAGGGCAGGGTAGCCGCACGAAACGCTGCATGACAACCGCGTTATCCGGGTCAATAAGTGAAATGGCGATTTTTCGTCAGCCATCTCCTCGCACCTCATCAAGGTTAGCTTTTTGATAAAGGCGCTATTCGCCAGATGGGAGCGTGTCTTCGGAGTACTTCTTTTCCAAGTCCTGCCACCTCCATTTGGCTTCCAAGTATCCGCCCAACAGGCACACGGGAAGCAGGACGACGTCGATCACGATATTCTGCACAGAGAGTGGGTTAGTTTTGAACACAAGCAAATCGAGCAGTGGCATTAAGATCAGCCAAAAGACAAGACTGTACAACATCTGTCGTGAGATGAATCGGTTTCTCCCAGCCGCCTTGGTCATGAGCCAAGATTGCCTCTCCAATTCCGCGTAGCGTCTAGACATGCTGGAAAAATACTGCGACTCCCCCCGGCTGGTCAACTGTCTCTATCAGGCCACAGCGCTCAAAACCCGATAAGCGAGCGCTATGGCGAGATTACAAACCACCTCTTACTTCCTGCTCAACTCAGCCTTTGTAACTTCCGGCGGCCCCACATCCGGCGGAATTTCGCCCGTCAGCGAATTCAAGAATGCCTGCAGGTCGGCCCGCTCCTGCCCCGTCAGAAAATCCAGCACATGAATCTTCGGATCCAGATTCGGATTCGAATTTCCCGCCCCAATATAAAAATCGATCACCTGCTTCAAATCTTTCAGGCTGCCATCGCTCATATAAGGCGCTCTCTGCGCCACATTTCGTAGCGACGGCGTTTTGAACTTCGCCTTGTCCGCCTCATTGTGAGTCACCGCATACAGCCCAACGTCAGTGAAGTCCCCTGCATTCACCCCGACTCCCACATTGTGAAACTGGTTGTCGGTAAACAGCGCGTACTTCTCTCCCACGGTGTGGCAGGCCGCGCAATCCGCTTTCTTCTTCGAAGTGAATACCACGAATCCGCGCTTCACCGAGTCGTCCACCGCATGCTTGTCGTGCCCGTATTTCCAGCGGTCGAACGGCGAATTGCCGCTGATCACCGTGCGCTCAAACGAAGCAATACTTTTCTCCACCATGTCGTAGACAATCGGCCTCGCACCCCAGGCCTCCTCGAATTGCTGGCGATAACTGGCGTCGGCATTCAGCCGCTCTTCCACCGTCTTCAGCGTGTTGGCCATCTCCACCGGATTCTGCACCGGGCCTTCGGCCTGGTTTTCCAGAGTCGGAGCCCGTCCATCCCAGAACTGGACGTTGTAATAGGTCGCATTCACCACCGGCGGCGAGTGTCGTGTTCCCGTTTTCTTGCCCACACCTTCCGATACTGGCCGCGAATCCGCAAATCCAAATTGCGGGCTGTGGCACGAGGCGCAAGAAACGCTGCGATCTGCCGACAGAATCGGATCATAAAAAAGCCTGCGCCCCAGCGCGATCGTCTCCGCCGTCGGCGGATTGTCCGCGGGAATCACCATGGGCGGCAGTCCAAGCGGAACTTTAATTTGCACTACCTTCCCGATCGGCATCACCGGCGACGCCGGACGAATCTGGCTGTGCAGCATGAGCCCAGAAAGCAAAACTGCTATGAGAAGAATGAAATTAATTTTCGCTGAATTCATCGGACCCTCCAAACGAAGGCCCCCGCTCCCGCGCGCAATTACGTTGGCAGTTTCAGCAGACTGAATGGTGTGGAAGCGGCGGAGCCTGGCTGTATCAACTCACGCAATCTGCGCCAATAATCGTAGTCCGATCTCGCAGCCAGGTTAGTGACGCGGATCACCCTCGACGGTGACCACAAGCTGAGCGCAGAGTTGCGGAATGGAGCAACGATTGGATCCATCTGACGTCCCGTGCAGGTTCTTCTTGGCGTCCTCTGCGATTCCTCAGCGATCTCCGCGGTTAAGGCTTTCACCGCCTAGTGTAGAGCCCGAACATGCGGAGACCACGCCTCCTGGAGAGTGCCGCCGTTGACGCCTAGGTGCAAGGGAAGGCCGCAATTTAAAGGGCAGAGGCTACAGCCCCTTCGCCTTTAACAGCACATCCAAATCCTCCGGATGCAGCGCCCGCAACATCGCATCCTCGCGCCCCAATTCTCTCTGCGCCACCAACTGCGCCAGCGACTCCTCCAGCGTGAACGACCCCTGCTTGCGCGTGATGGTAATCTCCTGCTGCAGATGTTGCAGCGCATTCTTCCGGATGTGCTGCCGCCCGCCGTATCCCACCATCAGCAATTCTGCCGCCGGCACGCGCCCGCCATTCTTCCGCGGAATCAGCGTCTGCGTAAGAATCGCCGCCAGCGCCATCGCCATCTCCGCGCGAATCGTGTGCTGCCGCTCCTGCGGAAACGAGTCCGCGATTCGCGACACCGTCGACGCCGCATCCGTCGTATGCAATGTCGTAAACACCAGGTGCCCGGTCTCCGCCGCGGACAACGCAATCCGCGCCGTCTCCGGATCGCGCATCTCGCCAACGACGATCACGTCCGGCGCCTGCCGCATCGCCGCCCGCAACGCGGTAGGAAAATCCGGCGCGTCGATCCCGATCTCCACTTGCTCAATCAAGCTTTGATTGTGCGTATGTTCGTACTCGATCGGATCCTCCACCGTCACAATATGCCGCGCCTCGCGCAGGTTGATCTCGTTCACCAGCGCGGCCAGTGTCGTCGACTTGCCCGACCCCGTCGCTCCGCCAATAATTACCAACCCGCGCCGCAACTTGGCTAGCGCCGCCACTCCCGCGGGCAAATGCAGTTCCTCGAGCGCCGGCACCTTTGACGGCAGCGCCCGCACCGTCGCCGCGGCTCGTCCCCGCTCGCGATGCAGGTTGATACGAAACCGCCCCAGCCCCTCGACGCGATACGACGAATCCGCAATATGGCTCTGCTCATATTCCTCGCGCGCATGCGCGGCCAACGCCGGCAGCACCCCAGCCTCGATCTCATCGCCGCTTAAAGGCCTGTCGCCGATCGCGACCAACGTTCCTTCCACCCGCAGCGACGCCGGCGCATGCGGCACCAGCAGCAGATCGCTGCCGTTCCGCGCCACCAGTTGTTCCAGCCATGCATTCAGCTGGACGAACGCCTGCCCTCGCCCCTCCGCGTGAATTACCTGAACGTTCCCGTCCCCAGTCATCATCCCAATATAGATGCAAGATGCCCCCGCCGCGACACCACAAGATCCCCGACAATTCAAGCAGCGACACGGCGCACGTAGCGATACGACCCACGCAGCAACACGACTGACGTAGCGACAGCCGCCTCGGCTGTCAGCGAAGATTGGCGCCCGGCAGGCTGCTGCGTGTCAACGAAGATTGGCGCATGGCAAGGTGTTGAAAAACTCAGATCGCAATCAAGCTTTGAAAGGGCGCGGCTTCAGCCGCGCCGCAAGTGTCGCGAAATCAACAGCGGCTTTAGCCGCCGAGGTGAAATCGGGCGAGGGAAAAGGCCATGCGGGAAAGGTGATCGGCGTTTGTCCACCGCATGTGGACGGCGTCACTTCACGCATGATGTGCAGCATCAGTAGCCTTCTCCCTCGACGTGCACTTTGCCTTTAAACATGCGGAACAGCAGAGTGAAGTAGCCGAGCGCGAGAATCATCCCAATGATCCACCAAGTGAGTCCAACGGTCAGCCCGTGCTCACCGGCGGCGGTGTTGTAGATGGTCAGACTCCGAGTAGGATCGGTACTCGCCGGCAGCACCACCGGATAAAGCGCGAACGCCGCACCTACGAGCATGCCGACGATGTAGAGCGCCGAAGCGACGAACGCCATTTTTTCCTTGTGCTTCAAAATTCCATGCATCATAACCGCGAGGCTGCCGAACACAAGAACGGGAATTAAAAATCCAATGGCATGCTGCTTGTAATTGTCGAGCGCGCTGGGTCGAACGGAGACCGTCGCGACCAACCCCACCACAGTTAAGAGCAGTTGCACCGGCCATGCCCACTGCGCCGTGAGGCGAGCACGGCGGTTCAACTCCCCTTCCGTTTTCACGGCAACGTAGAGTGACCCGTGGGCGGTCAGCGTGACCAGCGCGATCACGCCGGTGAGCACGGTGTACCAGTCGAGGATGCCGTTATTCTCTCCGACCCGGAAATTCGTCCACAGCGGCTCGAAGAAATATTGGTCAGGTCCCAGCGGCACGCCCCGTACGACGTTCCCCAGGGCAGCGCCGAAGAAGATACAGAGCAGGACGCTGGAGACGCAGAAGACAACATCGAAGAATCCGCGCCAGACGGGGTTTTCAGCGTGCGACCGCAGTTCAATGCCGATGCCGCGCAGCATCAGCAGCCAGAGGACCATCATGAGCGGCAGGTAGAAACCGCTGAAGCTGGAGGCGTAGAGCAGCGGGAAGGCGAAGTAGAGAGTTCCTCCGGCGGCCAGCAACCAGACTTCGTTTCCGTCCCAAACGGGACCGATGGCGCGCATGATGCTGCGGCGCTGGTCGGGCGTGCGGGCAGCGGCGAGGTAAATGACGCCGGCTCCAAGGTCGAAGCCGTCGAGAACCACGTAGGCCGCCACCATCACTGCTACGATCATGAACCAAAGCGTTGGCATGTTACTCCTCGATTGTTTCCTCAGGGGCTGAAGCCCCGAAATCTTTTTCGCCTCGTAGCGCCGGCATCTTGCCGGCTGTCGCGAGGGCGTCTCGCCCTCGCTTGCGGCGAGCCGGGACGACGGCGCTACCTAGTGCGCCGGTGCTTCGACTTCCGGACCCTGCTCGATTTCACGGCGCACCAGGAACAAAAACAGAATCCCAAGCACCGTGTACATGCCCATGAATCCCAGCAGCGTAAACATCCCATTCCCAGCCGAGACTGTCTTCGAATAACCGTCCGCCGTACGCATCAGCGAATAAACCAGCCAGGGCTGCCGCCCGATCTCCGCCGTCATCCATCCTGCCGTATTCGCAATGTAGGGAAACGGCAGCGCGAGCATCAGAATCCATAGCATCCACTGGCTGGAGAACAATTTCCCGCGCCACAAAAGAAGCGCCGCCACGACCATAATCGCGATAAAGATCGTGCCCAGCCCAACCATGATGTGATAGCTGAAGTAAAGCAACGCAATATTCGAAGGCCATTGATCTTCCGGGAAAGCGTTCAGGCCCTTTACCTCTGCCTTCCATGCGCGGTAGGTCAGAAAGCTGAGTGCATTGGGGATAATCAGCGGATTGTCGATGGTGCGCGTATCGACGTTGGGCTGGCCGATCAATACGAGCGGCGCACCGGGCTGGCCCGTAAATAGCCCTTCCATTGCGGCCAGCGTGACCGGTTGGTTGTGCGCGATCAGGGCGCCCTGCCCGTCGCCGGTCGGAAACAGCTGTAAGACGCTAAAGACTAGGCCCGCTACAACTCCTACGCGTACGAAGATGCGGCCATAAGCCTCAAACTTTCCCCAGAGCAGGTAGAACGCGCCCACCGAGGCCATAACGAACGCTCCGGTGATGACCGCGCCGCTCATGTTGTGGGCATATTGCCACCACGCCCAGGGATTCAGGACCAGCGCCCAGAAACTGCTGAGTTGCACGGAACCGTCGGCAACTTTCACGTAGCCCACGGGATGCTGCATCCAGGCATCGGTGGCAATGATGAAAAATCCGGAGAGCCACGAACCCAGAAACACGGCCACCGCCGACCACCAGTGCGCGCGCGGGCTCAGGCGCTTCTCTCCGTAGAGAAACAGTCCGAGAAATGCCGACTCCAAAAAGAAAGCAAACATTCCTTCCATGGCCAGGGTCTGGCCGATGACGCCTCCGGCAAAGCGCGAGAAGTGCGACCAGTTCGTGCCGAATTGAAATTCCATCGGGATGCCCGTCACCACGCCCAGCACGAAGTTGATGCCGAAAATCCTGGCCCAGAAGCGCGCCGCCTGATGGTAAGTCTCATCGTTGCGTCGCAAGCCGAGAGTTTTGAGTATGACGATGAGCGGGGCGAGCCCCATGGTAAGTTGCGGAAAGAGATAGTGGAAGGTAACGGTGAACGCGAAGTGCAGGCGATGAACTAAGAGGGCGCTATCCATGAAAACCTCGAAGGCCCAAGGCTAAAAGGTTACAAGAGGGATTTTATGTGACTGCCGTCACAATACATTGTGAAATTTAGCGTGCCCTGCGCCGTCGTTCCAATTCGGAACGGCGGATTTCGCGCCGCCGTCCGGCATCGTCGTAGCGACGCTGTTGTTCTTCAGTCTCGGGAATCACGGGCGCGACTTTCAGGTGCTTTCCCGCGCCATCGATGGCCACAAACGTCAGATACGCCGAGGCTACGTGCTGCGCCGTGTCGGCAATATAGTTCTCCACGAAGACTTTCACACCCACCTCCATCGATGTTTGGAACACGCGGTTCACGGAAGACCGCAGGATGGCGAGATCCCCGACGCGCACCGGGACGAGAAAATCGATGTGATCGACCGAGGCGGTAACGACGTAGTTGCGGGAATGGCGGTGCGCGGCCATGGCGCCGGCGAGATCGATCCAGTGCATCAGGCGTCCGCCGAGAAGAGCGGCCAGCGGGTTGGCGTCATTGGGCAGAACGATCTCCGCCATTTCGGATTGCGAATCGCGGACGGGGCGAGGGGTCAGTGCGTCATTTGGCATGTGGCCTTTCTCTTTTCTTTCAAGCGGCTTTTGTCATCCCTTCCGTGAGTCGTTTCGCTTAGATGTGAACCTTCAAACTTTCTTCTTCAAGTACGACTCCAGAAAACATTCCGCCATCTTCTGGATGCAGGGATTGCTGTGTTGCCCCTGCCAGGCCGCCCGCGACAAATCAAATTCCAGGTTGCCATGTTCGACGGGGAGGTGCTCGCGTTCGCAGACATATCGGAGAAAAAGCGCGTTCGCAGGTTCAGGCGTGGCTTCGGCTCTTTTGTTGCGTGCCTTGTTAAGGCCCATGGCATCCGGCGGAGCGGAGACGGCGAATCGCACGGCATCCCATACGCGTTCCGCGGGAGTCCAGCAGCAACCGCTGGCGTATCCGAGGTTGCAAAACGCTTCCACAACGTCTTGCGAGGGTGTCTTGCCTTCGTGCCCGGGAGCGGTGCAGTGCCCGCTCCATCCTGCTCCCAGCGGCAGGCGTGCGGGATGCGGCCAGTTGCCGTTTTCCAGTTTCTCCACCGGCATGAAATAAGGGCAGGCCATTTGTGTGCTTAGAATTATCGGGAGTGGCAATTGTAAACACTTGCAGGTAGTCTGGCCAGTTCCGAATAGGCGCCGTCGCGCTGCGGGAAATTCCCCGCCTCGAGTGATTCTCAGTTCACGAAGTAAGTTTTGCAGCAGCCCTAATTAGCGGACGTCAAAGACGCGCGCTGCTGGCGCTGGTTATACTAAGCTCGAAAGCAGAAAGTTTTCGACATCATGGATCGCATCGCCACGCTGAACGAAATTCTGACCGAGAATCCCAAGGACGCCTTCGCCCGTTACGGGCTTGCCATGGAGTATTCCAAGCAGGGCGACTTCGACCGCGCTCTGGCTGAGTTCGCGATTCTGCTGGAAGGCCATCCCGAATACACGGCTGGATATTTCATGGCGGCGCAAACGCTGGTGCGGGCTGAGCGCGCGGAAGACGCGAAGAAGATGTTGCTGGACGGAATCGCCTCGGCCCGGCGCACAGGAAATTTGCACGCCCAGTCCGAAATGGAAGCCATGCTCGGGGAACTAAGCTAGGGCAAGTTTCAAGGTTTCAACGTTTCGCAGTCTCAAGGTTTCGCCGATTTCTGAACAGATGATCCAAGTCTTTGAAACCTTGAACCCCTGAAACCTTGAAACCTCCCTATTTCGCCATCCTGACCATCCCCCACTCCACGATCGCAGGAAACAGTTGATAGAGTTTCACCGGCACGTGCATCCACCACGGGACGATCACTTCCCTCTTGCCTTTTAAATATGCACGCAACGTGGCGCGGGCAACGCGTTCGGCGCTAATGCCGCGAACCGCGCCCGGGCGCACCGTCTTTATTTCGTTCCCTCGAACAGCATTTTGGGCGAACGCCGTGCGCACATAGCCGGGACAAACTGTGAGCACGTGAATACCGTCCTTCTTCAGTTCCACCCGTGCCGCATTGCCGATGGCGTTCATCGCAAACTTGCTCGCGCTGTAGCACCCGTGGAACGGCAGCGGAATATGACCGGCGACGCTGGAGATATTGATGATCGTGCCGCCACCCTCCTGGCGCATAACCGGAATGACCGCCTGCATCCCCGAGAGCGCGCCAAAGAAATTAGTTTCGAACAGTTCGTGAGAGGCAGGCGGGTCCAACTCCGCGACGGAATCCATCAGTCCATGCCCCGCGTTGTTGATCCAGACGTCCACGCGCTTGAAGTGATGCAGCGTGAGTCCAAGAACGCGGTCGATCTCTTCCGAGTGCCGCACGTCGCAGGAAAGTGCGATGGTGCGTTCCGGAAAGCCGATGCGCTCGCGGGCCGCCTCGGCGCGCGCCGTATCGCGCGAGAGCAGGACGACACCCGCTCCGTGCTCGGCAAACACTTTGGCGATGGCTTCGCCAATGCCCATCGAAGCGCCCGTAACCACCACCACTTTCCCGACGAGTTCCATGCTCGGGTTGTATTCGCTAGGCGGATGCAAGTCAAGACGCCAAGGTCATGTCGTGCATATCATGTCGTAGATGTCCTGTTGTACAAGTCATGCCGTACAATCGGAAAACCCGCGCCGCAAGCGCTGAGTGGAGAGTTCGTGGCCCTGCTTCCCTTGTTTCCGCTGGATGTGGTCCTGCTCCCCGGCACTCCCCTGCCCCTGCATATCTTCGAGCCGCGCTACAAGGAGATGATTGGGGAGTGTCGAGCCAACAACGCGCCCTTCGGCGTGGTGCGCGCTTTGGAAGAGGGCGTGGCCGAAGTTGGGTGCACCGCTGAAATTCTCAGCGTGACCAAGGAATATTCCGACGGGCGATTGGACCTGGTCGCGGAGGGCCGCAAGCGTTTTGAAGTGCTGGAACTGAAGCGGGAGCGCGCATTTCTGCAGGCGGAAGTGTTGCTGGTGCCGGATGAACCCGGCGCTGCGTCAGAGGAAGACAAGGCGCGGGCGACTCAGGTTCATCTGGAAATTCTGTCCTTGGCGGGGGCGGTACAGGATTTGTCGGCCGCCGACCCGAGCGCGCTTTCCTTCTATCTCGCCGGCTCGCTGCCGCTCGATCTCGATTTCAAGCAGAACTTGCTGGCGATGCGGTCGGAGAGCGAGCGCATTCGGGCGGTCGCTAGTTTCCTTGAAAGTATTCTGCCCAATCTTCGGCGCGCGGCGAAGGCCCGCGAGAAGGCCGGAGGCAACGGGCACGCGCGATGAGCGGCCCAACGTCAGCACAGTCCAAAGTGCTTTTTCACCACAGAGTCACTAAGACACAGAAAACCCATGAGTTGCAAAAACAAGGGGAAAGAGTTTGCCAAGCAGTTATGTTTTCTCCGTGACTCTGTGTCTCCGTGGTGAAAGAGCTGAGCCATGACTCTGCCCCGACCTTGGCCCGGGGAAACACGGCATTGCCCGGCGCGGCGCGTATAATCGGGAAAGTTTGTTTTGTGGGGGGTTCCTTTCATGAGTAGTCTTCCGCGCACACTGGGTGAACTGCGCCGCAGTAATTTTTCCGAAGAGCGTTTGCGCCAACGGCACGTCAAGGACGAACTGCGCGACAACCTGACGGCGCGGCTGCGAACCAATGGCGACGCTCCGGTGTTCGCGGGGATTGTCGGGTACGAGGATACGGTGGTCCCGCAGATCGTCAACGCGATTCTTTCGCGGCATAATTTCATTCTGCTCGGCCTGCGCGGCCAGGCTAAGAGCCGCATTCTGCGGGCCTTGACGACGCTGCTCGATCCGCACATGCCTTATATCGCGGGGTGCGAAGTGCACGATAATCCGTACACTCCGATTTGTCGTCGCTGCCGCGAGGAGGTGGCACGGCTCGGCGATAACACTCCGATCGCCTATCTCTCTCCCGACGAGCGCTACGTGGAAAAACTGGCTACGCCCGACGTAACCATCGCGGATTTGATTGGCGACATCGATCCGATCAAGGCCGCGCGCGGCGGCCACGAACTGTCCAGCGAGTTGACCGTGCACTACGGCCTGCTGCCCCGCGCCAATCGCGGCATCTTCGCCATCAATGAACTACCCGACCTTGCGGGAAAAATTCAGGTTGGCCTGTTCAACATCATGCAGGAAGGCGACGTGCAGATTAAGGGATATCCCATCCGGCTGCCGCTGGATGTGGCGCTGGTGTTCAGCGCGAACCCGGAAGACTACACGGCGCGCGGCAAAATTATTACGCCGCTGAAGGATCGCATCGGCTCGGAGATTCGCACGCACTATCCCGCCACCGTGGAAGAAGGCATTGCGATCACGGCGCAGGAAGCCTGGACCAAGCGCAACGGCCACAACCAGCCTTTGTTCACCCTGCACCTGCCGAACTATGTGCAGGAGGTAATCGAGCGCGTGGCCTTTGCCGCGCGCGAGGATAAGAAAATCGACAAGCGCTCAGGCGTGAGCCAGCGCCTGCCCATCTCGGCGATGGAGAATGTGGTCTCAAATGCCGAGCGGCGGGCGATTCGCAACGACGAGAAAGTAGTGGTGCCGCGCATTAGCGACGTCTATGCCGCGCTGCCGGCGATCACCGGCAAGCTCGAACTGGAATACGAAGGCGAGATGAAGGGCGCGGACTTCGTTGGGCGCGAGTTGATTCGCGCTGCCATCGCGAAAACCTACGACGAGTACTACACCGGCGCCAATGTCCAGCAGATCGTGCAGTGGTTCGACCTGGGCGGCGAGATTCAATTGTCAGATTCGGTGCCCGCGGTCGAAGCGCTGGAAAAACTGAAAGGGATCCAGGGCCTCGTCGACAAACTCGGCCCGCTGGGCCTTTCGCAGAAGGAAAGTCCCGAACAGCAAGTGTCGGCGGCGGAGTTCATCCTCGAAGGCCTGCACGCCCACAAGCGCATTGGACGCAGCGAAGAGCGTGTCTTCAAAGCCGGAGAGAAGAAACCGGAGCCGGTGCGAGAGAAAGGCTTTGAGCCGGAGGAAAGGCCGTACCGGCAGCGGCGGCAATTCAATTAATCGTAGAGACGTTGCTTGCAACGTCTCGGCGGCGAGGAAGACGTAGCGAGCTACGTCTCTACAAATGAAACGAATCCGCTATTCCAAATACGTCCCCGACCCGGCCAGCGAAATGAGCATGGAGGACCTGCTCAGCGCGCTCTCGGATTACCTGCTGCAGAGCGGGTTTCAAGAGTCCATGTGGTACGAGTTGCCCGAGGGCGAGCAGACCCTCGACGAGCTCAAGCGGGCGATCGAACAGGCGCTAATGAACGGCGAGGCGTTCGATGAGAACCTGCGCGAGCAGATCGAGCAGATGGCCGCGGACGGCCAACTCGATGAACTGATCGAAAAGCTAATCGAGAGGATGCAGCAGGAAGATTACATTTCCATCGATGAGCCGCACGACCCAGCGCGCAAATCAAGCGTCGGCGGACAGACTGGCGAAGCGCAACAAGCCAAATTCGAAATCACCGACAAGAGTCTCGACTTTCTGGGCTTCAAGTCGTTGCGCAATCTGCTGGGGTCGCTGGGCAAGTCGAGCTTTGGACGGCATGACACGCGCGACCTGGCGACCGGAATCGAAACCAGCGGGTCGGCAAAAACCTACGAGTTTGGCGACACCCTGAATCTCGACATCACGGCGACTTTGTCGAGCGCGATTCAGCGCGAAGGGCTCACGCTCCCGCTGAACATTGAATATTCGGATTTGCAGGTGCATCAGTGCGAATACCAGTCGTCGTGCGCGACCGTGCTGATGCTCGATTGCTCGCACTCCATGATTCTTTACGGCGAAGACCGTTTTACTCCGGCGAAGAAAGTTGCCATGGCGCTGTCGCACCTGATTCGCACGCAGTATCCCGGCGACTCACTTTCGCTGGTTCTGTTTCACGATTCGGCGGAAGAGATTCCCTTGTCCCAGCTGGCGCGGGTGAAGGTTGGGCCGTACTACACGAACACGCGCGAGGGCCTACGCATGGCGCAGAGGATTCTGCAGCGCCAGCGAAAAGATATGAAACAAATTGTGATGATCACCGACGGCAAGCCGTCGGCGCTTACGCTTGAGGATGGCCGCATCTACAAAAACGCCTTCGGCCTCGATCCGCTGGTCGTGAGCCAGACTCTGGAAGAAGTTTCGAAATGCAAGCGCGCGGGCGTGCTGATCAACACGTTCATGCTGGCGTCGGATTACGGGTTGGTGCAGTTCGTGCAGAAAGTCACCGAGATGTGCCGCGGCAAGGCCTACTTCACCACGCCCTACACGCTGGGGCAATATCTGCTAATGGATTACATGTCGCGCAAGACCAAAACCATTCATTAATTAATTGTTGATTTCTGATTGATGATTGTTGATTGAAAACCGGACACTAGCGGGCTGCTGAAGAACTCAGATCTCGGTCAAGTTTTGAAAGGACGCGGCTTCAGCCGCGCCGCAAGTCAAGCAAAACCAGTGGCGCCTTTAGGCGCTGGGGATTTTCAGTTCACAAAATGAGTTCTTCCGCCTGCTAAGGAATGATTTTCAATCAATAATCAAGAAATCAACAATCATCCATTCTCGCCCGCTTCGTGACGCCTGAACCACCCCACCACCCCGTAACCACCCCACTGCTGATAATCTTTTACTAACCATGGCGAACTGCATTCGATGTGGGCGACAACTGTCGGGCCTGACCTTTGGCAAGAAGATTTGCCCCTGGTGTAAGCAGCACGAGGCCGCCCAGCGCGGCGAACTCGCGGATGACGCGCCCCAGCCCGTCATGAATGTTCCCTGGGCGCGGAGCCAATCGAGCATCACCGTCACCCAGGTGCTCCTGATCGCCAACGTCATGGTCTTCATCGCGATGGTGCTGGCCAGCGGCCCTTCGCTCGACTTCACCGGACAGGTCATGGTGCACTTCGGCGCCAATTTTGGGCCCTTCACTTTGTCGGGCCAGTGGTGGCGGCTACTCACCTACATGTTTCTGCACGGCGGCCTGATGCACATCGCGTTCAACATGTGGTGTCTCTGGGATCTGGGAGCGCTGTGCGAATCGCTGTATGGGCGCTGGACCTATGCCGCCATCTATTTCGTCACCGGCATAGCTGCTGGCCTGGCGAGCGTGGGGTGGAATCCCGGCGTCCTGAGCGTGGGCGCATCGGGCGCGATCTTCGGACTCGCCGGAGCGTTAATCGCGTCGTTCTATCTAGGCGAGTTTTCGGTGCCGCGATTTGCCATCCAGGGAACACTCCGCAGTCTTTTATTCTTCGTGGGATTCAATGTGCTCTTTGGCAGCATGGTGTCCGGCATCGATAACGCTTGCCATGCCGGTGGCCTGATCAGTGGATTGGTCCTGGGCGCGTTGATTGCTCGGCTGGCGCCGCAACAGGATCGACCGCTAAAGCGAGTGGGCGTTCTCCTGTTCATGGTTCTGATTGTGGCGGGCAGCGCGCTTGGCGTGCATCGCTGGCGCGGATCGGGAATCCATTTCGGCTCCATGGCCGAAACGCAAAAGAATCTCGACCACGCGATCGGCGAGTTACAAAAGAAAGTTCAGAAGAACCCGCAGGATGCATCGGCGCATTCCGCGCTGGCCCACGCCTATTTCGCCAAAGGAGAGATTGCGGATGGAACCAGCGAATTGAAGCGAGTCATCGACCTGCAGCCAGAGAACACTCAGGCTCGACTGGAACTGGGAGCTGCATACCTGCGCCAGGAGCAACCGCAGGAGGCACAGGAACAATTTGTCAAAGTGGTGGCGCAAGAGCCAAACAACTCGGCTGCGCATGCCGGGCTGGGTGTGACATTCGCCGAGCAGAACGATCACGAGGCCGCCATCACTCAGTACAAAACCGCGTTGCGTCTGGAGCCGCAGGCCGAGGGCGTCAATTACAGGTTGGGAGTTTCGCAAAGCCAGTTGAAGCAGTATGACGACGCCATCGCCTCTTTTCTCAAAGAGAAACAGAACGGCGATGATGCGGAATTAGAAAATGCCCTGGCCGACGCCTACCAAGCCAAGGGCCTGACCCAGCAGGCACAAGAGGCCCGCAACAAGGCTTCGCAGTTGGAGAATGGCCAGAGAGATTAGTCGCTGCGGCCTGTTTGGACTGGAGTTTCTCAGCGAACTCCGCGGCACTTCTCAGCGTCCTCAGCGTTTAAGAGCTTCTCTCGCACTTTCGCAGCGCCCCGTTCAACCCTTCGTGATTTCCCCCACCGCGCGGTACGCCTGATTGATGGCCTCGTCGGTATAGGCGTAGGCTCCGGCGTCGGCATTCGCGATGGCGATGCGGCCATGCGGCTGGCGCGCCACTTCGCAGGGAGTCTCGCCTCCCTCCAGCCAGAAAGAATCGAACAGCGAGTTGTACTCGTAAGCGTAGCCGTGAGGCCAGCGATTGACCGTGATTGCGGCGATGTCGCGCGCCGGATCCAAACCGCCGGGACCGAGCGTCCGCGCCAACTGGTCGCGAATGCTCCGCTCCATCGTTTCAAAAGTTGTGGTGTAGAGTTCCATGCGGCCCATGCTGTGCTGTTCGCGAGCGGGACGGCCGGGATGGCACGCGGCTTTCATCATGTGGATGACAATCGGCTCTTCCGGCTTGCGGGCGCACTCGTATCCGCCAATGCTCACGGGCAGGTCGAGATTCACCGAGGTGTGATACATGCCCGGCGAATAAATGGAACTGGCGGCGACTTTCTGAAACGAAGTCCAGTTGCGAAGCGCCACGTTGGTGTAGAGCAACGGAACTTTCTGCGCGGACGCCAGAGCCTGCTTCTGCTTGTCAGGAAGTTCTTCGCAAATATACGGGATCACGACGTGCCAACAAGCGAGGATCGCGTTCTTCGCCTTGGCGGTATAAACCTTGCCGCCGCGAGCATAGGTGACCTCAACTTCTTTCGCCGAGGAAGCGTCGCCCAAGTGCTTCACGCGAACGGCCGTACTGTTCAGGCGAATCCGAACGTATGACGAGGCCTCATCGAGCTTGGAATAGTCGGCTTTCGCGAGAACGACATCCGACGACGAACTACCGGGAATTGCGCCAGGAATCAGTTGGCGAACCAGCAGGCGCGCGATCGAGGCGTTGCCATCGGGAAAATGGAAGAAATATTTTTCCGCTTCTTCATTGGGAATGGCGTCGCGGTTCATTCCCTTGCCCGGCGTGGGATCCAGCTTCATCCCATCGAAGCCGAGCCAGTCGAGTCCCCATGCGTCCTGGGCCGATACCGCGTCAATGCCCACTCCAAACAGTGGATGCGGAAGCGCCTGAAATAACTTGACGATGTCTGGATGCACGCCGGCAATCTCAGTCAGAAATTTGGCGTAACTGATGCGCGCCAGCTTCGCTTTCTTCTCGTCTGAACTCAAGCCGGGAAGATAATCTTTCGGCTCGTTATACAGGCGTTGCAGGTCGATCTTGGCTTGCTCGGCGAGAGGAGCTTCGGCGAGAAATTTCTTAAGCCGCTCTGGCGAGTGAGGAGATTCCTCCTCGCTCTCGCCCCCGCTATGCGGACTGGGGTTGAGGACGAGTTTGTCGGCGCCGAAAGTTTCTTTATTGAAGAATATTTTGGGGTAAAGACCGGCCGAAGCATAAAGGTTCTTGTCGAAATATTTTCGATACGAAGGGACGTCAATGCCCAATTCCTGGATCACGCCCTTGGCAACGGCGCTGTAAGGGGCGGGGCTCTCGATGGAGAACGTGCCGCCGAAACCCAGGCGGAACGCGTTGTTCACGCGAAATTCGTTGCGCTTGGCGTGGCCGCCAAAGTCGTCATGATTGTCGAGGATCAGGATGCGGGCCTTGCCGCCATTGGCCTTGCGAAAGAAGTGAGCCGCGGAGAGACCGCTGATGCCGCCGCCAACGATGATCAGGTCGTAAGTTTCACGCGTGTCTTCGAGCTGGCCGGCAGAATCCCAGAACGTTCCGTCCCGCAAGCTGTGAGCGGCATCGAATGAACCGGGATGGCTGCCTCGCATGCCCGTGAGCGCCGGCGGATAGTAGTTGGGAGAGTTCACAGGACCAACCGCGGCCTGACCTCCTCCGAGATCGGCGGCGAGCAGATCCCACGGCATCATCGCTGCGCCTGCCGTCGTCGCAACGCCGTTGAGAAAATCACGGCGCGTAATCCTGCGACGCATTCCTAGTTCCCGGTCTTTTGAGTCATGGTCCCGTGAGTCGTGCACGTTCTTCTCCGTAAACTCTGACGGAAGTCTTCGCCCTGAGATGCGGCCGCTCAGGGGCTAAAGCCCTCGTGATGAATGCCGCGGGCGGCACGGCTAAAGCCCGCGCCCTTCCACAAAACCCTTTTCAAGCGGGCGGCACGACGCGAGCCGCGCCCTTTCACAAAACTTTTCAGGAGCTGCTGTCGGCTTTTTTCACGGCCAACTCGGCGCCCTGAAATCCGATACGGCTGTGCGTGCCGTCGCAGAAGGGCTTGTTAACCGATCCGCCGCAGCGGCACAGCGAAAATGCGGGCTTGCCGGTGAGATCGTAGGGAGTGCCATTAGCCTCGACCAACTCCACGGAGCCTTCGGCGGCCTCGACGCGGAACGGGCCATTGGGTCTGACAGTGATTTTAACTTGAGCCATGTATTCAATCCTCCAACCTTACGGGTTTCTAGTAAGGATAAAACGATATCATTAATGCGGGTTGATTGTCTTGCGCGCGGCTTGGGTTTCCGCGACCTTGAACTTTTTGCAGGCTGCTGAAAACTCAGATCTCGATTAGGTTTTGAAAGGGCGGGGCTTTATACGTGCGCCGTAAGTAGCGCGAAATCGACAGTGGCTTTACAGGTGTTGCAAGCTGCTAACAAAACTCAGATCTCGATTACGTTTTGAAAGGGCGCGGCTTTAGCCGCGTCATGAGTGGCGCGAAATCAACAGCGGCTTTAGCCGCCGAGGTAACTCGGGCGACGGAAAGAGTTTTTCAGCAGCCTTCCGGCAACTAAACTTTTACGCGGCTTCGATCCGAACGGAACGCAGGCTGCGATAAAGCTGCAGGCAGTCGTCGATCATGCGCTTGGTGGTAAAACGTTCGCGGGCACGACTGTAGGCGAGTTCAGCGTAGGCGCGACGCATGGGACGGTCGGCGTTGAGCATCCGAATATTTTCGGCGAGGCTGGCGGAGTCGTTGGCGCGGAAGTAGAGAGCCGCGTCTCCCCAGATTTCGCGGAAGCTCGGAATGTCGTTGGCGACGATTGCGCATCGTGAAAATGCCGCTTCCAGAGCGCTGATGCCCAGCGGCTCGTAACGCGCGGTGGCGGCGTAGATGGAGGCGCGGCTATAGAGCGCGCGCAACTGCGCTTCCGTTTGCGGCCCGCGAATCGCCACCGTGGTTTCTTCGGTATCCACTTTCACGTCGGCGCGAATGGGAATGCGCGGAATAGGCACTGTGTGTTCCGCTCCCACAATGCACACTGGCACGGAATACGGATGCTGCGTCAGCAGGAAGACCTGCTTGCTCACATCCACCAGCCGGCCAATAGCCAGCACGCAATCGTCTTTGCTCACGTAGGGATTGAAAAAAATCGGATTGCGTCCTGGATAAATCACTTGTGCCCGCCGCGGCCGCAAGTAACAGGCCGAGATGCGATCGAGCATCCACGCCGAGGGGGCCACGACTGCATCCGCCCCGGCAAGGCCGTTGAGGACTGTGTTGCGGTACCAGTTCAGCGATCCCTCCGGACGCGGCGCGCGATTGTGCAGGGCGTGCGTCCGGGTGATCAAGTCTCCGTGAGCCGTTACCACGCGCGGAACGTCGACCGGCAGGTTTCCGTAGCAGAACTGGTTGAGGTGCAGAACGTCGGGTCGGACTTCGCGAACCAGCGCCGCGAGAAAGGCCGACGATTCATGTAAATCCTGCTCCGCTTCCTGCATCCATTCCAGATGGAAGGCGGTCGGGCGAAAGTCGAGGCCGTGCAGGTGCTCCATCCACGCGGTCTGGTCGGGCAGCGGAATCTCGCCAAAACTGACCAGGGTGACTCGCACTCCGCGCGTCACCAGTCCAGTCACAAGTTCGCGTGTGTAGGACCAGGCGCCCGGGAGCGAGTCGGTAGTGACCAGAACGTGCACCAAACCTCCACAGATTGCGTAAACCGCGATAGGCACGGGATTCCGCGAGCCGAGCGCGTCCATTTTAGTGGGAATTGAAGAAGAACGGGAATGAATTTTGTGGAACGAAAACTGCGCAGGATTTTGCGAACGCCAGGCGCAGCTAGCGACTGAGGCAACGATAACGAATCACGTGGAGACAGCCGCCCCGGCGATCCCACCATAACGAATCATGTGGAGACAGCCGCCTCGGCTGTCCCGTCAGGGCGCAGCCCGGCGGCATTCAAAACGACCCCCAACAGCGCTGGATCTCGGCCTTCCCGACACGACCCCTCAGTTCGCCTGCAACCGATAGCGAAGTTCGCGCGCCAGGTTATCGATTGCGCGAATTTTTTCCACCGCTGGATCGGGAACATCCGGCACCGACATGGCCAGTTCGCAAGACAGCAGCATGGCAGTCAAAGTCTCGCGCATATCGCTGCGCATCTGGTCCTCGACTGCTCGCCGCGCCGCCGTTTCCTCGCGTTTGCGGCGATGCAGCGCCGACCGCACTTCGCGCACCAGTCGCTCCATCCCGGTGACCGCGAAATTGAGATACACAGGGAAAGCCGTGCCGAGGTGTTCGATCATCTGATCGCTTTCGACGGGCTCCGTCTCCAGCAGGAACTGGTCGATCACGGCGGCGGAATAGGTTTGTTCCCGCAGGCGGGTGACAGCCTCCTGCAGGGTTTGGGCCCAGTGAGCTTCCAGGCCGGTGGCGGCCTGCAAGGCTTCGGCGCACTGCGGGCCTTTAGCGGACGAAGTGATAAGTAGAATCATGCTGTTTCAATAGCAACTATGCAGCCACGGTGTGCCCACTGAAAACAGTGTGCTTAAGCGAGAGCGTACGGTAAAACAGGTCCCGTTGCGGCACTCCGGTTCCGGTACCGAGTTCAAAATCGGGCTCCCGCCTGATATTCGTGGGAAGCGTAATCCTTGAGCTTCCGATAAAGCGTGGTTTTGCCGATGCCCAGCAGCCGCGCGGCCTGCAACTTGTCGCCATTGAGTTCTGTGATCGCGCTTAAAATTGTTTTCCTTTCAAGTTCCGCCATAGGAATGATTTTGCCGCGCCCGTTCGCGCCTCCATGGCCATCCGCCATCTCGGGCAGCGGCAGATTGGCAACCTCGCGGGGCAGATCTGTCGTATGGATCAGCGGCCCGCTGGTGAAGGCGTATGTCCGTTCCAGACAATTCTCCAGCTCGCGGACGTTCCCCGGCCAGTCGTAGGCCAGCATCGCCTTAAGGGCTTCGTCGCCGAGCATTTTTTCCTGACCGGTAGCACGGACCATGCGCTCCATAAAAAACGCGATCAGCAGCGGAATGTCCTGGCGGCGTTCTCGCAACGCCGGGATGCGCAGGCTCAGAACATTGAGGCGGAAGTAGAGATCGCGGCGAAACTCGCCTTGCGTGACGGCCTGTTCCAGGTCGCGATTGGTGGCCGCTAAAATCCGCACATTGATGGGCACGCGACGCGTACTGCCAACCGGGCGAATCTCTTTTTCCTGGATGGCCCGCAACATTTTCGCCTGAAGATCGACCGGCAGCTCTCCTACCTCGTCGAGAAAAACAGTTCCCCCTTCAGCCATGGCGAGAAGTCCATCTTTGGTTTGATTCGCACCGGTGAACGCGCCCTTAACGTAGCCGAACAGTTCGCTTTCGATCAGCGTTGGCACCAGCGATCCGCAGTCCACGGGAATGAAAGGCTTGTCGCGAAAGGGGCCCGAGTAATGAATGGAGCGCGCCACCATCTCTTTGCCGGTGCCGCTCTCACCCAGTATCAGGACGGGATGAATGCTGTTGGCGGCCTTCGCGATGATGCGATAGAGCTTCTCCATTTCCGGAGCACGCCCCACGATGCCGCCGAACCCCTGCTTGGATTTCACTTTCTCGCGCAGCAGGCGATTTTCGGACTTCAGCTTCAGGTGGCTGGCCACGCGCTCCAGCAGCATCTTCAGCTCGTCGAGGCTAAACGGTTTGGTCACGTAGTCGTAGGCGCCATTCTTCATGGCCTGCACCGCCGACTGCACCGTGCCGTAGCCGGTGACCACCACCACGACGGCTTCCGGGCGCCGTTCCTTGATGCGTCGCAGAGCATCCAGGCCGCCTGCGCCCGGCAGGCGCAAGTCGAGCAGGACGGCATCAAAGGTTTGCGAGTCCAGCATGCGGTAGGCCTGCTCCGCCGAATCGGCCGCGACGGCGGAGAATCCTAACGACTGCGCGACTTCACGGCAGGCCTCGCGGATCGATCGTTCATCGTCCACGATAAGTAGGTTGAGAAAGTTGGCGGCCTCGATTTGCGGTGTCGCCGGCATCGGACTGAGAGCTGCGGACGTCATGGCGTTCATTCCTCTTTTATGCTTTTGGTAAAAGCACTTTCAGGTTCGGTTCGGTCAGATTTGTTTCGATCAGGTTCGTCTGGATCGAAGTCTCGTGACTACTGTGCAATTCCGCCAGCGCCAAGGGAACCAGCGGCAGCAGCACCGAGACGCGCGTGCCCCGTGCTGGCGCGCTATCCACGTGGATGAGGCCGCCGTTGCTGGTGACGATGTCGTGGACCGTGGCCAATCCCAGACCGGTGCCCTTCCCTGCCTTGGTAGTGAAAAATGCGTCGAACACATGCCTGCGCGTAGCGTCATCCATGCCGCTGCCGTTGTCCGCCACTACGAACAGAGCGCACGGCAGAGATGTTGGAATTGGCGTCGCACGAGTTGCGTCCGCTCTGTCTAATTCAGTCACACTTTCGGACCGCCCTGATTCCAGCAGTACTTGCACCTTGCACGGGCTCGTTTCAACCGTGATGTCGCCGCCGCCGGGCATCGCATCCCTCGAATTCAGCACCAGGTTCAGCAAAATCTGTTGCGCCTGCGTTGGGTCCATCCTGATCAAACCAACGTTTGGATCGAGGTGGAATTGCAGGTTAACGTTCTCCCCAATCAGGCGAGCCAAAAGATTGCGCATGCCTTCGACAATCTCGTTCAGGGAAAGTAAGCGGGGCTCGGAATTCGAGGGCCGGGCCACGGCCAGCAACTGGCGCACCAGGCCGGCGGCTTGCATGCCGGCATCGCGGATTTCGTCGGCATACTTTCGCACGCGATGGCAAGGCTCAAGGTGGGCCTTCAGCAGGTCGCAGTACAAAAGGATTCCGGTCAGAAGATTGTTGAAGTCGTGCGCCACTCCTCCCGCCAAACGGCCGACGGCCTCCAACTTCTCGGCTTGCCGCAGACGTTGCTCGGCTTGGCGGTCGTGCGGAGCATCCTCGGCGACGGCCAAAGCAACGGCCAACGCGTAGTCGGAACTTCCGTTCGTCCCGGGCACACGCCATAAAATCCAACGCACCGCGCGACCATCCGCGCCGCCGATGTGGGAATCAATCTGGAAACTATCCTGTCGGCCGTCGAATAAATCCTGAAACAGCCGTTGGCCCTGGGCGCGTTCCTGGGGACAAATGAGATCGGCAAAATAAAGGGGCGAAGCCTTTCTGACCCCGCCTCCGAGCATCTGTTCCAAAGCGGAATTGAACGCAATGATCTTTCCCTGGCGCTGGCATTGCGCCATGGGGAGGGGTGAGTAATCAAAAATAGAACAACATTCCGGATTTGAATCTTGCGGGATCGTTGCGAATTCGGCGGCAGTGCTCATGTCCCTACTTTGCGCGGAAAAATTCCCGGAAGGAATCGTGAAATCCGAGTCCGAGACCTTAGTTTTCCTGTAATGGGAGTTCGCAGGCGGCTCAGGCTGAACTGCAAATCCATCGCGAGCCCACTATAGATAGACGAGGGCATGCCTGCTAAGGGCAGATGTCACTAAAACGGGAATAATTTTTGTGGAAAACCTTGCCGAAACTGCTGACTGTCAGCAGTGGCGCTAATTCGCGGACGAAGACTGATTTGTCGCGGCCACATACACCGGTTCGGTCAGGCGAAACACCAGGCGCCGGCCTTTTTCGAGCTCGACCACCGTCGGGGCTAGCGTGGCTGGCGGTTGCTGATTGGGAGACTCCGAAATTGTGCCGGCATTTCCGCCAACAAAAAGGCTCGAGGTCTGAAGCGGTACGTTCGATCCGGCGAGATGAATCGTACCCAGAGTGAGGCGAAGATACCCGTGGTTGCCCTTGAGGTGCGAAGCCTGGGCTGACTCCACGCGCCCGGAAACTAGGGTACCGAGCGGAACCAGTTGATTGCCATCGACGGTCACGGCCCGATCGATGACCGCATCGAAGCTGCCATTCGCGTTCGGATTCCCCGCGAAGATTGGCGTCTTCAGCCGAACCGTGAGCAGAGTGCCTGCGGGCAGGCTTTTCGGATCACGGAACGGCAGAGGCGTCTCTGATTTGGGAGCGCTTTCCTGGACAGCTGACGACTCGCCTGGACCAGCGACCTTCGCATTCTCGTCATGGAAAGGAACCGAATGCTGATCTTCTTGACTGCTGCTGTTGCCGCTCTGCAGGCCCGCGGGAGGGGTACAGCCAACCACGCACAATTGGACCAGCACGATCGCTCCAATCGTCAGAGATCGAGGCCCTCGCAGCCAGCTCACAGAGAACAATCTCCTTCCCATCCTCGGCCGGAGAAGTCGCAACCGAAATACCAGTCACCATCTCACTAAATCAACGACTTGGCGATGGCACTTTCGAGGGGGAATGTAGATTCTGCCGCTGGGAGAACTTTATTCTGCCGCGCCAAAAAAAATGGAGGGCAGGAAATCTGCCCTCCGGTGGTTCGTTTTTCTTAGCTACTGTGCGCCCTACTGCTTGCTCGCTGGCTTCTTGGCCGGCCTTTTGCGAGGCGCGGGTTGGGCGGTCTTTCTTTCACTTTCTCGGCCGCCGATCAGACTCAGGGCATCGGCTGCGTTGAAGGGGAATTGCCGTACCGATTTCTCGGTTCCGTTCGCCGTTCTCAGGGTGACATCGACGCGGCGATTGCTGGCCAGCTTGATCACACCCAGCCTCGACAGCGCTCGACGACGCTCTTCCGTCGTTAGCTCCGGATTGCTCTCCACGGAAGTCTTGACCTCGTCGTTGGTCAGATTCCTCTGCTTGCCGTAGGCCACGGTTTCAATAGCGGAATCGGGAATGCCCTGGTCTACCAGATAGGCTTTCACACTGGCGACACGGCGCTCGGTTAGCTTCTGGTTGAAGGCGTCCGTACCGCGCATGTCGGCATGACCTTCAAGGGTGAGGTGAGCGTCTGGCTTGGACTGCAGATACGTCTTGAAGTCCGTAGCCAAAGCTTGCAGGGTTTTCTGCTGGCTCGGGACCAGACCGGCGCCCGGGCGATCGGTATTAGGCTGAGAGGTTGGGTAGTAAATGCTGTGCAGAGCCAGGCGAGCTTCCAGAACTTCGATCTGAGGATTGGCTGGAGGATTCTCTACCATCACCTGGGTTGAGCCTTGACTGTTCAGGCCACGTGAATCGGTGCAGGTTGCTGTGGCAGTCACCGAGCCTGGAGCGGCTCCGTTGGTGCTCAAGGTGGCCGAGTTGCCATTGCCAGTAATTGTGCCGCCCGTAGCTGTCCAGTTGGCAACGGAAACAGGCACGCCATCGGGACTCGTGCAGTTCGCGGTCAAGGTCACGGGGCCGCCGGGCTGAACGCTCGTCGGGTTCGCCGACAACGATATGGTTGGCGGATTCTTCGGGGGCAGAGGCTTAACGGTATAGTTCGCCGAGCAACTGGCCACGTTGTTCGTTTTAGCTTTGGGATCGGTTACGTGGGCCGTCACGGCATAAGAGCCGGGAGCAACGTTGTTGGTATCGATAGTAGCGGTTGTATCTTTTCCGGTGACCTGGCCGCCGTTGGCACTCCAGGCATAAGTCACAGCGTGCTTGGGATTGAAACTGCCGGGCGTCACGGTGGCTGTAATGGGTTCACCGACCATAACTTCGGTGGGCTGCACCGAGCAGGATGCAGTGGGAGGAACGGTCTCATTCGTGCCGAAGTTGAATACGATGCCGGTGCGAACTCTCGCGCCTTCAAAGGTAGGGCGTCGGAGCGAGGCATCCTGAGGTCCGGCCAGATTTGCAAAGTTGTGCCGTCCCCAAACGTAGTCAGCTTCAAATAAGCGCCAGGAAAACTTCTTCGTGATAGGAAGGTCCATGCCAGCGCCCAGGATGAGGCCAAATCCGGTGTGCGTAACCGCACCGCCGTCGTAACTCAAACGATTGAGCCCCGGCATAGCATGCAGGAAAAAGTTGAACTCCTCCTCGCGCACCATAAACCGCGGCCCCACAGAGGCGGTGAATAGATTGGTGTCCAGGTTCGAGTGCCAGTTGTATCCCAGGTCACCTTCGATTGCCCAGTAACGGCTGAGGTCCTTGGCGAGAGCGCCGCCGAATCCCTTGGGCATATCGGGCAGGGCGATCGATAAGGGATTGCTCGGATTGCTGCCTGCCCCGGGAACGTGGTCGCCATCCGATTGCTGATATTGATAGCCGATGAAGGCATCCCACTTAGGGTACGAGTTATTCTGGGCGAATCCAGAAGATGAAAACAGACCTACCGTTAGAAGTGCGGCCAGATAGGCAACGGATATTCTAGAACCACGTAAGTTATTCACGAAAACCTCCGAAAATGTGTTCGTCGCGGGAAGAACCAGGCAACGAGATGTTCCAAGAGAAACAAAACCGTATAACCAGAGCGGGTGGAAACTCGAGGTTGTGGTGCGAACGGAAATTCTATCGTACCCAGAGCTTAAAGCGAAAGTATAGACTCGTAGAGTTGCCGCGTTAGGCAACGCGGGAGGCAGTGCTGTCTCAAATTGAAACGGCAGCAATGTCGGTCGGCGGAAACCGAGCATGCCTAACGAGACCTTGCCCTTCAGGAAGCTAGCCGCGTATCGTGAGACTTCGGTCGGATTGCGGGTTCGCCCGCAACTGGGATCAAAGATGCCACGGGCAGCATAAAACGACAACGACATCCATGAGCCACGAAAAAGTACTGATAGTGGAAGACGAAGAGAACGAACGATCCGGGCTGGCGGAACTAGTGTCGTCGTGGGGATTTCGAGTGGAGACGGCCCGCGATGGCGCGGAGGGCCTGGAGAAAGCTACGCAATGGGGGCCCTCAATAGTTATCACCGACTTGAAAATGCCGCGCATGGGAGGGCTCGAATTGCTGGGCCACCTTGGGGAACAGGCAACGACGATTGCCGTGATCCTGGTAACGGCGCAGGGAACAATCGACAGCGCGGTTCAGGCCATGCGAATGGGAGCCTACGATTACATTACCAAGCCCATCGACACCAACCGGCTGCGAACTATTCTGGGGAACGCATCGGCGCTGCTGGGTACGCGCGCGGAACTAGAAGCTACGCGGCGCAGATTGCGAGATGTGGGATCGCTGGGGCGGCTGAACGGAGCCTCGCGCAAGATGCAGGAAATCTTCCGGCTGATTGAGATGGTAGCGCCCAGCACGGCCTCGGTGCTCATCACCGGTGCGAGCGGCACGGGAAAAGAATTGGTAGCGCGCACCATTCATGAACTCAGCCCGCGAAAGGATCGTCCATTCGTTGCCATCAACTGCGCCGCGATTCCGGAGACGTTGATGGAAAGCGAAATCTTCGGGCACGAAAAAGGAGCATTCACTGGGGCACTGGAACGCCGCACCGGCTGCTTTGAATTGGCTGAAGGCGGAACGTTACTGCTGGACGAAATCGGCGAGATGCCGATTGGAACCCAAGCCAAGTTATTGCGCGTTCTGGAGGACCGGAAGCTGCGGCGCCTGGGCAGCAAGGTCGAAACCTCAGTGGATGTGCGAGTACTCGCGGCCACCAACAAAGTGCCCGACGAAGCAGTGTCGCGGGGCGAGTTGCGCAGCGATCTCTATTACCGGCTGAACGTATTCAACATCCATATGCCGCCCTTGCGCGAGCATAAAGAGGACATTGCGGCGCTGGTGGAAGTGCTGCTGGGCGAGATGAACGCCAAGCACGGTCGCAAAGTTGCGGCCGTCAGTGAGGCGGTGCTCAACCAATTCAGTCAGTACTCCTGGCCCGGCAACGTTCGGGAGTTGCGCAACACGCTGGAGCGGGCTGTGATTGTCTGCGACGCCGGAGTGATCGAGACCAAGCATTTGCCTCCTGGTTTTGGACAGGCTCCGCTGCGCACATCCTCCAACGACCCTGACGCGGTGCGATTGGGTGTAGGTACTACTGTAGAAGAAGCTGAGAAGATGCTGATTCTAAAGACGCTTGAAGCGACAAGCAATAACAAGACGAGGGCCGCGGAAATTCTTGGAATCAGCCTGAAAACGCTTCATAATAAGTTAAAGGAATACGGCAACGCCGCCGCGGAATCGGTTCCCGGCAAAGAGGAAGTGCCCAGCAGCTAAGGCCTCCTCGCAAAGTTCTTGCTCGAGTTCCCGCCCTTGGCTTCATGTTGCGACGAAAAACCATCATCGTGCTGGTCATCACTCTGATGGTGGCGACCATGGTTACGGCCTTCTCGGTCCTGTACATCTCCCAAATTCTGCGCTTGCGCATCACCAATGCTAGGGACACGGCAATCAGCCTGACCCACCAACTGGCCTATGCGGCGTCGAACGCCGTGCCCGACTTCAGCAGCACATCCATCGATACTAGCAATGCGGTCGCGGTCCGGCGGGCGTTGGCCGATTACGTTCAGACCGACGTCGCCCTCAACAATTTGCTTCAATCCGATCCCGGCGATTGGCGATTCATTTACGACGTATCGATCGTCGACGTCAACGGCAGAGCGTTGCTTCATACCAATGCCAGCATGGTTGGCAAAGTAATTCCTAAGCGGCGCGACTTTCAGGACCTGGTCAATGCACGCTTTCGCGAGCAGATGCGCCTAGTATTTAGTCCGGCCGAAGTTTACGACGTAATTTACCCGCTGGATCTGAATGGAGAGCCCTTTGGCACGATTCGCATCGGCGTGCAAACCGTTTTTCTGAAGAGCGAGGTGCAGGCCCGGCTGATGCGGTCAGCCTACGTTTCGGTCACGCTGATTTTTGTATCGTTGTTTCTGGCTGCGGGAATTTCCAACCTCGCTCTGGGTCCGCTGAAAAAGATCAGCCGCAATCTCGATAGCGTGAGCGCCGGCGACGCCGAAGCGCTCTACGGCGACGAAACGCGGCAGGACGAATATGGTCTGGTCTCGCTGAAAATTGCCAACCTGGGACGGCAGATTCGAGACAGCCGGGAAATTTTCTCGGCCCTTAAAGACAACGTCGATCAGCTGATGTCGAACCTGCAGGATGGCCTGATGCTGTTCGCGCGCGACTCGCGCGTGGTGCTGGTGAGCGCTCCGGTGGAAGGTTTCCTGGGGCGTCCTCGCTCGGAGCTTCTCGGACATACGGTGCAGGAAGTGTTTGCTCGCGATTCCCTTCTGGGCAGCGCGCTGCTGGAAGCCTTCGAGCGGAGGCGGCCACTATCGCAGCGCGAGTTTGAGGCGGCCGGAGGAAAGCGCGTGCAGGTGTCGCTCGATTTCGTGCAGGAAAGAAATTCTCAGATTGGCGCGCTTCTGATCATGAAGGACACGGAATCGGTGCGTCGCATCGGCGACGAAATTGAAATGTCGCGCCGCCTTTCCGCCAGCGGACGCCTGACCCGTGGCGTGGCCCACGAAGTGAAGAATCCGATCAACGCGATCGTGCTCCACCTGCAACTGCTGCGGAATAAGCTTTCGCAACAAGAGCCGGACACGCGCCGCCACATGGATATCATCGACACCGAGATCCGCCGCCTCGATCGCGTGGTGCAGACGCTGGTCGACTTTACCCGGCCACGCGATCTTCATCTGGAGGAGATAGACCTGCGCCGCCTGATGGACGAAGTGGCACAGTTGGCCGCCCCAGATGCGGAGCAGCACGGCGTTACGATCCACCGCCAGATGCCGGAACAGCGTCTGCCAGTAAAAGTCGACGTCGACTTGATGAAACAGGCTCTGCTCAATGTCGTAATCAACGGCGTTCAGTCTATGCCTGCAGGTGGACTGCTCACGATTTCAGCGCGGCGCGAGGACAATGCGGTGGTGGCCGAGATTCGCGATGAAGGTGGCGGAATTCCCCAGGACATGCGCGACAAAATTTTCGAGCTCTATTTCACAACCAAGAAGGACGGCAGCGGCATTGGCCTGGCCCAGACCTATCAGATATTGCAATGGCATTACGGTTCCGTGGACTTCGAATCCAGCGAAGGCATTGGCACGGTTTTTCGCTTTCATATTCCGGCAACCGGAGCACCCGAGGCTGGCCCTGATTTTGCCCTCGAAGCGCAAATGGACAAAGCAAAGATCAATTCGTGACCAGTCGCATTATGAGCAGTCGCATCATAGACCAGTCGGATTGCAGCGGCGTGAAATAGAATCCTGATGTCTTTGCCGCGGGACGCGTTTAGGGGATTAGAATCGGGTTGCATCACGCCAGGTCGTGGAACGTGATTATGACTCGGGGAGCAATTCCTCTCATCCTGATTTTTTGTGTGCTTCCGGCTGTGCCGGTGGCGGCGAGGAACCAGTCCGCTCCAGTGTCGGCTCCGGCGAATGCCGCAGGAACGCAAGATACAACCCAGTCTTCTGCAAGCACGACGCCACAGCCATCGCCTCCCGCACCGGCGCAGAAGCCTTCCGGTCAAGAATCGACCAAGACGAAGCGGCCGCACAAGAAGAAAGCAGTTTCCTCCAACTGCGGCAGCGCTCCGGCAACTCAGAGCGATTCGGGGACAACCACGGGAAGTTCGGGTGCGGCTGCCGCGGGGAATGCGGCGGCTTCGGGAACTGCGAGTACGCCATCCAATTGTCCTCCGCCGAAGGTAATCGTGAAGCAAGGCGGAACCGCGGATAACAGCATTCAGTTGGCTGGGGCCGGAGCGGGAACGGGCGCGAGTTCGAATCAAAAGGACACTGCCAATCAAATGTTAGCGGCGACAGAATCCAACCTCAAGAAGATCGCCGGGCAGCAACTCAGCTCGGACCAGCAGGACATGGTGAGCCAAATCCGCCAGTTCATGGCGCAGTCGAAGTCCGCTGTGGGAGATGGGGATATGGAGCGCGCCCGCACCCTGGCGTGGAAAGCTCAAGTGCTCTCCGAGGAACTCGTGAAGCCCGCCCAATAAGCTAACGTCAAAAACTTCAACCACAGAGGACCCAGAGGAACACAGGAAAATCTGGAATTCACTTCCCTTTCGCTCTCGCGCTATTCACCTTTGCCAGCAGATCTTGCGACATCGGCTGCAGCGGGCCCGAAATCTTCACGGCCTCGGTTAGCACCTCGCGAGCCTCAGTGAGCTTGTTCAACTTGCCGTAGGCGAAGCCCAATCCATAAAGGGCGCGGGCATATTGCTGATCGTCCTGACCTTTCAGCAGAACCGCGGCGGCTTTGAGATCGGGAATCGCGGCTGCGGATTTATCCTGCTTCAAGTTAGCCCAGCCGATGGTGTTGTGAGCGACGCCCGCCGAAAGTTTCCGCGATTTATCCGCGTCGGGATCGTCGGGCTTCGCGACTTCGATGGCTCTTTGCGCGTAGCTGATCGCCTTCGTCGCGCTTCCTGGCTTGGGATCGTCAGCGTAGGAACCTGCGAGCAAGAGCAACGCGGTAAGTGATTTTGGATTCGCCTCCAGAATCTTTTCCCCGAATGCCACCAGTCGCGCCTGATCGTTCAGTTGTCCCGGGCCGAGCGTGTACATGGCGTAGTTCGAAACCTGCTCCTGAAATTTCGAGCTGGGATAAGCCGCGGTGAATTTTTCGATCTCCGACATGCGGCTCTTGGGGTCAGATTCACTTGTAATTACGTTGAAGCCGGAGGTCTCGAGAAAATCGCAACTCGATTGCGCGCCGGATTTCTCCTCATTCACTTTGCGAGCGAAGTCCTCATCGCTCATGCCGTCGGGCTTGGACTGCTTGGCAATGGCCTGGCAAACCTCGCCGCCTCGCGCGGAGTAGTCCATCAGCTTGGCGTTGTTCTTAGCCTGCTGCGCAATGCTCGCCTGCGACACGAGAATATCCAGGTTATGCGGAGACCCGGCCAGAGCCTTGTCGCCGTAGTCGAGCGCCTTCGGCAAATCGCCGGTCGATTGGTAGGCTTGGGCGAGTTGCCAATTCCCATAAGCTACCGCCGCGGGATTCGACGAAAACTTTTGCACGAAGTCTTCGTACATGGCAACTTTCTTCTGCGCGTCCTGCTCGTTGGAAATGGCTTGCAGGGCACGGTCTTCATCGGTGCCGGCGGCAATGGAGATGCGATCGACCTGGGCGTGAACCGCGGGGACAAGAATCGCGCAAGAAAGGAAAGAGAGAGACAGCACGACCAGCGTGAGCGAAACTTTGCAGCGTTTCATAAACGCCTCCGGGACAGGCGGGAAGTTGAGGGCTCAACCTTCGAGCAGGCGAATCGTATCGCTGAACGCCGCCGTGTGCAAGGGCCCGAATCACCTGGCCGGACAGAAGGCATCTACCGCGGAGACACGGAGGCACGGAGAGGCAAGAGAAATAAATCCAAGCCTCCATGCCATCTCGATTGCGATCAACGCGCACTCCGGGCGGCGGGATTCCAATTCCGTTCCTCCATTCCTGCATTCCTCCGTGGCTCCGTGCCTCCGTGGTGAATTCCAGACGTTCTCGACTTGGGCTAAAGTAGTCGGCCAAAGTAGTGGGCTAAACTAGAAAGATGCGTGCCATCCTCAGCCAGCGCCCGCTGCGATTCGTTTTCGCGGCCAACATGGTTTCCATGTTGGGCAGTGGGATGAACGCCGCTGCGGTGGCCTGGTACATTCTGGAGGCGACCCACTCCGAGCAGGCTCTGGGCACGCTGGCCGTGCTGCAGACCATCCCTGCGATGCTCATGCTTCCCTTCACCGGCGTGATTATCGATCGGGAAGACCGGCGGCGGCTGGTGATGTGGCTCGACGCGGTGCGCGCCCTCATCATTGTGGCCGTGGCTATTCTCGCTTTCCGCCATCGTGTGCAGATTTGGCAACTCTATCTGATGAACACGCTGGTGGCCGCCGGCTTCTGGATGTTCTGGCCCACCATCACGGCGCTCATTCAGGAACTCACGCCGGAAGACGGGTTTGTGCACTCGAACACATTTCTGATGGCCGGCGTGCAGGGTGGATGGCTCATCGCGGGCTCCCTTGTCGGTTTCATGTACAACCACATCGGGCTGGGCGGCGTGCTGCTGATCGACGTTTCTACTTACGTGGTTTCGTTTCTATGCTACTTCGCCGTGCGCAAGGGACGTCACGTCGTCCTGCGCCCGGAAGAATTGCGGACCGACATCCGCGCGGCGGAAAATCACTTGCAACTTTTCTGGCACGACATGCGCGAGGGTCTGCACTTCCTGCGTGATCACCGCGCCGCGGTGATGCTCGGAATCAGCTGGGCGCTGTTTCTAGGTGCGATGACGACTGGCGGCGTAGTCACGCCCTCGCTCAGCGAGCGCGTTTTTCATGCCGGCCCGGTGGGATACGGCTGGCTGAGCGCGGGATGGGGCACCGGAGCATTCATCAGCGTGCTCTACACACCGCGGGCAATTGCGTACCTGGGCGGCCGGCGTGCGGTGGCGTTCTCCATGGCCTTGCTTTCCGTGGTGATGATCTGCGCGCCGGTCTCCAGATTTCTGGTCCTGGCAATCGCGGCTTACTTCCTTATGGGTTCGGCGCGAGGCGTGGGAGGCGTAGCCATGAATACCAGCCTGATGGAGATGGTGCCCAAACATTTGATGGGACGTGTGCAGAACACCTATTATTTTTTTGGAACGTTCCTGCAGATCGTGCTCGCCCTGAGCGTGGGTGCAGTGGCACATCGCGTAAGTCTAGTTGGCGGGTTCGCGATTCTAGCGTGCGTGTATGGCCTGTCGTTCGTGGCCTCGAGTTGGCCGGTGAAAACTGCCGTCCCGCAGCAAGTCGCGGCAGAGTAGACATTCACCACGGAGACACAGAGTCACGGAGAACGAATTTCATGCTTGGTTTTTTTCGTAATTCTTCGTGCCTCCGTGCCTCCCGTGGTAAGAACATGCCCTTCGCTGTTATTCTTTTCCATTCCTAAGGAGCCGACATGTCCGCTGATTTGCAAGGCCGTAATGGCGTGGTCTTTGGAGTCGCCAACAAGCGTTCGATCGCGTGGTCGATCGCGCAGGGACTACACGCCGCCGGCATGAAGCTGGCCATCACTTACCAGAACGAGCGCCTGGAGCAGGAAGCCAAGGACCTCATCCTGTCGCTGCCGGGTGCCGAGGCCTACATGTGCGACGTCTCCAAAGACGAGGAGATCGAGCGCCTATTCGCAACTCTGAAAGAGCGCCACGGCAAACTGCACGCGCTGGTGCATTCGGTAGCCTACGCTCCTGCGGACGAATTAAAAGGCGATTTCGTCAATACGACGCGCGAAGGTTTTCGGGTTGCGCTCGATGTTAGCGTGTACTCGCTGGTTGCAGTCGCGCGCGCCGCCGCGCCGCTGATGGAAGATGGCGGCTCGATCATGACCATGACCTATTACGCCTCCGAGAAAGTCGTTCCCCGCTACAACGTGATGGCCGTGGCAAAGGCCGGACTGGAATGCTCGGTGCGCTATCTCGCCTACGAGTTAGGCAAGAAAAAGATTCGCGTCAACGCCATTTCTGCCGGCCCGATCAAGACGCTGGCCGCGCGTGGCATCGCGGGCTTCGGCGACATGTTGAAGGGCCACGAAGAGCGCGCTCCGCTGGGCCGCCGCGTCGAGGTTGAAGAAGTCGGCAACACCGGAGTCTTTCTAGCCTCCGACGCCAGCAGCGGAATAACCGGCGAAATAATTTTCGTAGATTGCGGCTACAACATCATGGGATTCTAGAGAAGTACGTAGCGACAGCCGCCTCGGCTGTCCAGGTTTTGATTTTTTTGTGTGGGGACAGCCGCCCCCGGCTGTCCGGCCGGGCAAAGCACGGCTCCCGGCCTTCACCCCTCCCAGCACTTTTCCACAAAATTTATTTTTCAAATGTGACCGACAACCTTTACTGAGAATTTCAATTCGCGCAATCTGGGGAGCGTAGGGCCCGGATGCAACGACGCGCAGTCCTAGGAAACTCGCGACCCCCGCAACCTCCGAGTGAGGGACAGCCAGGGACATCCGAAAGCCAGGGTGCTGCAGACAGCAAACCCGAATTGCTCGGGATCTGGCACCCGCTGTGGGAGTGATCACTCCTGACGTTTTACGTGGCGGCAAGTGGGATCAGCAAGTGAACAGCCGCGAAAGCGGCGAAAGAATACAGCCCACGCCGTAAGGCGTGGGATAGGAGCCTGAAAAAACCAAGCCCCGTGAGGGGCGAAAGAAAAATACCAGACAGCCTTGAAGAACCCGAGCGGGCGGTCGCGTCAAGCCGGGGCCTCCCTATGCCGGGCGCGGATTTATCCGCCACGGGATAATGTTGTCTATGCGTTCTCGACGCCTAGCGCGTGGCGGGTGGCCCGGGTTTTTGATCTTGCCCGCACGATCAACAACGTGGGTGCCCCGTTCTTCGCGCAGTTTGCGAAGGGCGGGAACCACGAACGCATACGCAACGCGGTTTCTGCGAAGCGAGCAAAAGCTTGTAACGGCAGCATCGCTACCCGCCCCTTCGACAAGCTCAGGGCAGGCTCTTACAAAAAACGCAAGGACGGGCCACCCTCAGCGCTTTGGCGCACAAATAACATCATCGAAACCTGGCCACCCGCCCTGGCAGAAACGCAGGAACCGCTAAACCCACAAAAACGCCACTTGCTCCTGCCCGGTCGCCGTGCGCATGATTCGTTCAATTACGTGCATCCCATTTCCGCCGTTCGTGAACGCCACGATTGCAGTCTGGCTTTCCGGGTGCAAAAGAAAAAAATTCTTCCAGCCACCATTGTCTCCCCATTGCCACAAATAGCGAGGTTGCATTCCTTCCTGCTCAACTCCGAAACCGAGGCCCCATCCGAGCGCGCTGTTTATGCGTGAGATCGGTGTGCTGATCTGGGTGCGAATTGCGGGCGAAACATCCTCTTTGCGTGGCGATGCCACATGCGCCAGAAAGAGAGAATAGTCCTCTACCGTGGTTAGTAAACTGAAGGCGGCGTTCGGGCTGATTTCGTTTGGCAAGAGTTTCGTGCCCGCTGGTTTGTCCTGCAGCATCGCCGCCACGATCTCTTCGTGATGCCATGCTGCCAGGGGCTTCCCACTTGCCTCAATGAGCGTGAACAGTTCCTTGGCAAATTCTGTGTTGTAAAACGGTTCGTCTCCGCGGTGGCCGGCTACGATGCGTAACTCTGCATCCGCTCTCCACAAGTAGGTGGACGACTTCATCCCCAGTGGCTTCATGATGCGCTCTTGCATCCATTGTTCGAACCCAACGCCGGTGATGTGTTCCACGCACCGCTGCAAACAGTAAAAGCCTTCGCCCGAGTATCGGAACTTCGTGCCGGGTTCAAAGGCGGGCGTCAGTTCCTGACCTTTATCGTCCCGCCAGTTCATCAATCCCGAAGAATGGCTCAGCACGCGCCTTGCTGTGATCTTGTCCGACCATTTTCCGGTCGGTCCTCCCTCGTCCAGGTATTTGTTCAGCGGCTTGTCGAGATCGAGCTTTCCTTCTTCGGCCAGTTGCAGCGCTCCAATGGCGAACAATTGCTTGCCCATGGATGCGGCTGGGAACAGAGATGCGGGAACGATCGGCGCGTTGGTAGTCCGGTTCGAAACTCCTTCATAGTGTTGCCAGGCCGGCTTGCCGTCTTCGACTACTCCAATGCCTAGTCCCGGTAACTGCGCCAGTTCCATCAAATGCGGCAGTCTTGCCACAAATTCTCTGCTCGGCTGTCGAATCGCCTTCGTCGGTCCAGAAGCATCGTCCCACGCAGGAAGAGAAATCACCGATGCTGCCCCTGCGCCCGCACTTACCTGCAAAAATTCTCGTCTCTGCATAAATGACATGGCTCTCCCTTACTCCCGTGTTCCATTGAGACGAACGAAACTTGGGGAAGTCATCAGGGGCGGGTGGCCCGGGTTTTTGATCTCGCCGGCACGATCAAAACAGAGGGTGCCCCGTCCTTCGCGCAGTTTGCGAAGGGCGGGAACCACGAACGCATACGCAGCGCGGTTTCTGCGGAGCGAACAAAACGTTGTGACGGCAGCATCGCTACCCGCCCTTGCAAAAAATGCAAGGACGGGGCACCCTCAACGAAGAGGCTCACACGAACATCATCGAAGCTGGGTCACCCGCCGCCATCCGGCCCATTGCGCTCAAAACCCACCCGGGAGCAATCTCTAAGCTATCCTCTAACCTTGATCCGCCGCTCATTTTCGCCCAGCCGTTCCAGCGCAATCTCCACATCCCGCTCCCGCACAAACAGCGGAAATTTTTCTCCCCACTCGATCAGCAGGATGCTGTTGTTGTCACGCATGTCATCGAGAGCGAGGGTTTCGAGTTCGCGCTGCATGTCGATGCGGTAGAGATCGATGTGATAAAGATTGGCGCGCGGCCCGCGATACTCGTGCACCAGCGTGAAGGTTGGACTGGTCACGTCTTCCTCGGCTGCGGCCTCGAAGGCCGCGGCGATTCCCTTGACCAGAGTGGTTTTGCCGGCGCCGAGATCGCCGCGCAGCAACACTAATTTCGGAGGGGCGAGCAATTCGGCCAGCGTCCGACCGAACGCGATGGTTTCCTCGGCGGAGTGTGTGGTGATTTCGCGGAGAAGTTCTTTCGCCTTGGTCTCGGCGTTCACAGGGACAGTATATCGGGAGGACTCGACATTGTTGCTTCTCCGGCGGGAAACACAGGGTCCCTCGACTGCGTTCCGTCCTCCGCAAAACGGAGGACGGACCTTCGCTCGGGATGACAGATCCGTTCGGACAGCCGAGGCGGCTGTCGCTACGTGGTTCGCTAATGCGTTGTGAACGCGCCCGACTTCAGGCCCATCGAACCGCGATCGACTACGTGATCGAGCGACGTGCGCAGGCGGCGATGATCGTCATCTTCAAGCGCCACGAAGCGGAACGGCTGCAACACTCCGCTGGCTACCTGGCGCATGGGACTGAGAACTTCCGCCATGCCATGAACCGGGCCGGCCTGCGTCTGAAAAGCCACTTCGACGAAGTCGCCTTGCGCAAGCGATTGGGCCAACTGCAGGAGCCCGCCGGTGACAGAGATGGTTTGGAGTTTCGCTTTGGTGCGGCGGCCGTCTTCGAGGCGGATCGCAGCCAGGACGGAATCTCCAAGCTGGACCCGGGCCGCGCGCCGGGAAGGGTGCGCTTGGGGGAAGTGGGTCATACCTGATTACTATGGCACCGACCGGTATCGGGTAACAGATTACTCAAGCCCCTTGTCCGGATTCCGCACGGAAAGCGGCAAGTGGCCATGTCGATGACGTGACCTGTGAAGCGGTTAGCAGCTATTAACTGGTTGATTAATGTACTCGCGTGAATCTGAACGCGATAGCTTGGCCATTCGGTAAGACAGAACTTTCGATTTACCATGATTGACTGATTCCAAGCAGGAGGTCTCATGATCCGAATTGCGTCTATCGCTTTATTCTCCGCGTTCTGTATTCAGCTGGCATTCGCAGTCCCGGCTGCACCGGTGCCTTTGCGGGTAGGAATTGTGGGACTGGTGCATGGGCACGTGCACGGATTCCTCGCGCAGTCCCGCCACAGCGCTGAGATCGAAATCGTCGGCGTCGCCGAGCCAGATGCGAAGCTGCTTTCGCAAGCAGGGACACGATACGGCTTCGATCCTTCCATGCTGTTTACCAGCCTCGACGACATGATTGCCAAGGCGCATCCGCAGGCCGTCCTGGTTTATACCAATACATACGATCACCGGCGCGTAGTGGAAACCTGCGCCCGGCACGGGGTTTCCGTCGTAATGGAGAAACCGCTGGCCGTCAGTCTTGGGGATGCGCTGGCCATTCAGAAGGCTGCGCGCGAGGGCAAGATTCAAGTGCTGGTGAATTACGAGACATCCTGGTACCGCAGCAATCACGCGGCTTATGACCTGGTGCACGAAGGCGCGCTGGGCGATGTGCGCAAAGTTGTTGTCCACGACGGGCACAGCGGCCCGAAAGAAATTGGCGTAGAACCAGAATTTCTTGCGTGGCTGATCGATCCCAAACTAAATGGTGGAGGCGCGCTCTTCGACTTCGGATGTTACGGCGCCGACCTGATGACCTGGCTCATGGACGGCCAGCGCCCGCTGACGGTCACCGCCGTCACGCAGCAAATCAAGCCGGAAATTTATGCGCACGTCGACGATGAAGCTACGATCGTCCTGACCTATCCGAAGGCGCAGGCCATCGTGCAAGCCTCGTGGAACTGGCCCTTCGACCGCAAAGACATGGAAGTCTACGGGCAGACGGGATACGCGATCACGGTGAAGCGAGACGACATTCGCGTGCGTCGAAAAGGAGAGAGCGCCGATCAGCAGGTCGCGGCTAAACCGGTGCCCGCACCTTACGATAACGAACTATCGTACGTGCGGGCGGTCATTGCGGATGGGGCGAAACCCGATGCTCTGTCGTCGCTCGAAACCAACGTCACAGTAACAGAGATCCTGGATGCGGCGCGCCGCTCGGCGGCGGAGGGAAAAACAATCACGCTTCCGGCTTCGAGATAGAGGCTGCGCTAACCCCAGCTTACAACTTTTCCTTGCGCGTTCCGGTGGGCGCGGCGAAAGGCTTCGGGCAAACCCCGCAACAAATCGGTGGCGACCATCGAATGCTCTCCGACGCTTTCGCGCATCGCGTCGCCCGCAAGTCCGTGCAGATGCACCGCGGCAATCACCGCCAACAGCGCGTCGTTCGGGTGTTGCGCAATCATCCCTGCGACCATGCCGGTGAGAATGTCTCCGGTGCCTCCGGTCGACATCCCAGGATTGCCAGTGGTGTTGACCCAGGCCTCGCCATCCGGCTGAACCACCAGCGTGCGATTGCCCTTGAGTACGACGATCAGGTCATGCTCGCGGGCGAAATCGCGAGCGACGCCGAGCCGGTCTTTCTGCACGTCGGCGATGGAACCTCCGATCAGCCGCGCCATCTCACCCGGATGCGGAGTGATCACGAGCAGTCGGCCCTTTCCGCTCAATTCGTCGGTGCGATCGTGAAATGCGTTCAGCCCATCGGCGTCGAGCACAATGGGAAAATTAAGTTCGCTCACCAAAGTTCGAACCAGTTCCGACGTTTCGGGAAACTGCGAAATTCCCGGGCCGATTGCGAGGACGGTTTTCCCCTTCGCGAGCGCTCGCAGTCGTTCGAAGGCGGCGTTCGCAATCGTGCCGTCGCTGGTTTCGGCCAGCGGCTCGGTCATCAATTCGGGATGAAATCCGGCGACCGTCGACAGCACGGACTCCGCCGTAGCCACCGTCGATAGCCCGGCGCCGACTCGCAGCGCCGACATGCCTGCCATCGCAACCGAGCCCGCCTTGCCTCGCGATCCGCCGACGACCAGCACATGCCCGTAATTGCCTTTATTCGATTCCGCCGGGCGCGGCCCAATCAGCGGCGCAAAGTCGCGAGGCGTGATCACGTTGAGGTGCAGCGCCGAAACAATCGCCTGTGGCGGCGAACCGATTTCGGCGACGTACGTCGGCCCCTTCGCCAGCGAGCTGAAAACGTGCGCGGGGCGCGGCGCGGTGAAGGTAATGATTGAATCGGCGCGCGCGATCGTTCCCTGCTGCGGAGCCATCGCATCCGCATCGGCGCCAGAGGGAATGTCGACCGCGACGACCGGAACTTCGGTCGAATTCAGAAATGCGATGGCGTCGGCGTAGAGGCCGGTGACCGGCGGCTTAAAGCCGGTGCCGAGAATCGCGTCGAGATATAAATCCGCGGGGAGCGCGAGCCGCACTTGTTCGCTCTGAAAATCTTCGCTGGAGTGGACGACGACCGCCGGGAGCAGACGCTTTTCGAACATCGCTGCGGCATCGCCATGCAAGTCCACGCGATCGGCCAGCAGGATTACCTGAACCGTTTTTCCCGCTTGGCGCAAGTGATGGGCCGCCACGAAACCGTCGCCGCTATTGTTGCCCTTACCGCAGAAAATGACAATCTTTTCGGCGGAGGAGGCGTAATGCGAAAGCACATGCTCGGCGACCGCGGTTCCCGCATTTTCCATCAGCGTAAGCGAGGGCACGCCGAAGCGCTCGCTGGTGGCGCGGTCAATGGAGCGCATTTCAGCCGCGGTAACAATTTTCATTTCGCAATTCCAGAATGAGTGATCATGTTCACGACGAAGAAGACGCAGTCTGTTCCAACCGGCGCAACTGAGCGGGCTCTCCCATGGCGATCAGGCAGTCGTCGACTTCAATTTTCTCATCGGGCGCTGGATTGAAGCGCATGCCCTCGCGGCGCTTGATGGCAAGCACAATCACTCCGCGTTCCTGGCGGATGCGCGAACTTTCGATCGTCTTACCCGCAAAGCTCGACACCGGCGTAATGTGAATCTCGCCGATTTCCAGATCGATGCCGAGATGCGTGGTAGCGGTGTCGAGAAAGCTGACGACATTCGGTCGCAGCAGCGATTGCGCGATGCGCTGTCCAGCGAAGGAGTAGGGTGAAACCACGGCGTCGGCGCCGGCGGTGAGCAGATGCTTTTCGGCGGAGTCTTCGCTGGCGCGCGCAATAATCTTCAGCTGCGGATTCATTCCGCGCGCAGTGAGTACGATGTAAAGATTGGTGGCGTCTGTGGTGGTCGCCGCAATCAGCCCGCGCGCCCGATCGATTTGCGCCTCACGCAGCGTCTGTTCCTGCGTCGCGTCCCCCGACAACACCAGCCAGTTTTCTGAGGCGAAGCGCTGGCGTTTGGCTTCGTTATTTTCGAGGATCACGAAGGGCGCGGGCTTGCGCGACAACTCGCGGGCCACGCTCCGTCCCACGCGCCCCAGGCCGCAGATGATGTAGTGGCTGTCGAGCCGCCCGATCTCGCGCTCCATGCGCCGCCTTCCAAAAAAACTTTGCAGCTCGAATTCTAGCAAAGCCTGGCTCAACGCCCCGACGCCCAACGCCAACAGGGACACGCCGGAGAGAATGACAAACACATTGAAGACGCGTCCTGCGTGCGAGAGGGGATGGACTTCCTGGTAGCCGATGGTGGTCAGCGTGGTCACCACCATGTAGAAGCCGTCGAACCACGGCCAGCCTTCAATGTAGTGATAACCGGCGGTGCCCCCTGCCATCACGAGCAGGAGGAGCGCGCCGATGGTGCGGAGATTGCGGAAGGCTTTCATGGGCGGTCGCTGGTCGTTGGTCGTTGGTTGTTAGCGAAGCTCATCGCACGTTGTGCCACATCGACGCCAACGACAAACGGCTAGCGACCAACGACCGATCTTAAAACAAAAAAGCCCTCCGCGCTGTGCGGAGGGCCTGAGAGTCGCAAGCCGATCATGCCTCCGGCGTTCTTCCCGCAGCCAGAGCCTGCACGCGACTGTGTTTCACGCTGTAGGTGAAGTAGACCACGAGGCCGATGATCAGCCAGATGAACAGCCGCGCCCAGTTGACCCAACCCAGCTTGTACATCATGTACCCGTTGGAGATTACGCCAAGGATCGGCACCAGCGGGACCCACGGCGTACGAAACGGCCGCGGCTGGCTGGGATTGGTGCGCCGTAACACCATCACAGAAATTGACACGATCACAAAGGCCAGCAGCGTACCGATGTTCACCATCTTTCCGATGTCGTCGATCGGCGTCACGCTGCCCACGATCGCCGCCAGCAGCCCGACCAGAATCGTGTTCTTCCAGGGCGTGCGGAACTTGGGATGTACCGCGGCGAAGAATTTCTTAGGCAAAAGTCCGTCGTTCGCCATCGAATAGAGCACTCGGGTCTGGCCCAGCAACATCACCAGCATCACGCTGGTCAGTCCCGCCAGGGCGCCCAGCGTAATAATGTGCGATGCCGTTGTGAGACCCCGGTCGAGAAATGCGCGCGCGACCGGCGCCTCGATGTTGATCTGTTGCCAGTGCATCATCCCGGTCAGCACGCCGGCCACGGCAATGTACAAGACCGTGCAGATTGCCAGCGAAGCGATCATGCCGATGGGCAGGTCACGCTGCGGATTTTTGGCTTCCTGCGCTGTCGTCGAGACAGCGTCGAAACCAATGTATGCGAAGAAGATATATGCCGCGCCCGCGCCAATCCCGGCGAAACCGTGCGGCGCGAACGAACTCCAGTCCGTCCCCCAATTCGCGCTGTTGATGTAGCGTGCTCCCAGCGCGATCACAAACAACACCACAGAAACTTTAATCACCACGATCCCAGTGTTGAACCTGGCGCTCTCCTTAATCCCAATGACAAGAATCGTCGTGATCACGAGCGCGATGATGAAGGCCGGAAGGTTCAATCCGATTTCCATCCCAAACAGATGCGGAGCGCTCAGCAGATCGTGCGCCCGCTGCAACAATTCGGCGGACGGCGCGCCCGTAAGAGCGCTGACTTTGTCAAGAAACGCCTGCGTTCCCGGAACCAGGGAGGAATCGGAAGCCGTCGCCATCTGCCGTGCGACGATATTCTCGGCCGTCTTCAGTGCGGTCCAGTGATCGTAGGCCAGCCACAACGGCATCTTGATGTGAAAGATATTCAGCAGTTCGATGAAGTGGTTTGACCACCCCGACGAAACCGTGCTGGCGCCCATGGCATATTCGAGAGTCAAATCCCAGCCGATGATCCACGCCAGCAGTTCGCCCAGCGTGGCATAGGCGTAGGTGTATGCGCTGCCCGCCAGAGGAATCATGGCCGCGAACTCGGCGTAGCACAGGCCGGCAAACGCGCATCCCAGCCCTGACAGAACGAACGACAACGTGAGTCCGGGACCGGCATACTGCGCGCCCAGTCCCACCATGACAAAGATGCCGGCGCCGATGATCGCGCCCACGCCCAGCGCGGTGAGCTGGAAGACTCCGAGCGTGCGCTTTAGGCTGTGCTCCCCCGTCTCGCGGGCCTCTTCCATCAACAGGTTCAGCGGCTTGGTTGCCAGCAGATTTGCCATCCGTTTGGTTTCTCCTTGGCTCTTAGGCGGACTCACTTGGGTTGCCATGTCGCGCGCTTCGCGACCACGCGTAATAGACCGGGATTCCCAACAGCACGACGATCAGCCCCGGCCAGGTGAATTGCGGTTTGTAGCGCAATAGTACGACATCAATAAATAAAGCCATCACAATATAAACGATAGGCAGAACGGGATAACCCACTGCACGGTAAGGGCGATTCGCGTCGGGCCGGGTGCGGCGGAGCACGAACAATCCCACAATCGTCAAAATATAAAACACCAGCACGGCAAAAATGATGTAGTCGAGAAGCTGGCCGTAGCTGCCCGAAACGCAGAGCAGGCACGCCCACACCATCTGCACCATCAGCGAAATCGCCGGCGTCTTATAAGTAGGATGCAACTTGGCGACTTTGCGGAAGAACAGGCCGTCTTTCGCCATCGCATAATAGACGCGGGCGCCGGAGAGGATCAGGCCATTGGCGCAGCCGAAGCCGGAAATCATGATGGCCGCCGCCATGAGCAGGCCGCCGGCCGCGCCGAACATCTGGGTCATCACCGCAGTCCCGACGCGCTCTTCCGCGGCATATTTAATTCCGCGTTGCAGGATCGTCGCCGCGCCCGCGGTTCCGTCGAGCGGCAGCGCACTTAGATAAATAAAGTTGCAGGCGATGTAAAGCGCGATGACCACACCGGTGCCCAGCGCCAGCGACAGAGGCAGGTTGCGGCTGGGATTTTTTACTTCGCCGGCGGTGAAGGTAACGTTATTCCACGCGTCGGCGGAGAATAGTGACCCGACTTGCGCCACGGCGAGAATGGTCAGCGTGCCCACCATGACGATGGGACCACCTACGCCGACCTGCACGGCGTGCTGCGCGCCCAGCGCCGCGTTGTGCCAGAAGTTCGCGCCGAAGTTCGCGGCAATCGCCTGCGGGTTGCGTCCCAGCGCGAAACCGAACACCGCCAATCCCAGCAGCGCTGAAACTTTCGCGGCCGTGAAGATGTTCTGAATTGCGGCGCCCGTCTTCAGGCCAAATATATTTACGACCGACAGAAAAATCACCAGCAGGATCGCGACCAGATTCTGGGTATTGATGCCGACATCCATATTGCCCAGCACCATCGGGCCAATACGAATCGGCGGAACCTTCCAAATGTGGAGAAGCCAGTGCGTCGAAGAAATCGAAGGAACGAACACGCCCAGAAACTTGCCGAAAGCCACGCCAACCGCCGCTATGGTTCCGGTCTGAATGACGAGAAACAGCGTCCACCCGTAGAGAAATCCCCAGAGCGGCCCGAGCGATTCGCGCAGATAAACATATTGGCCGCCGGCCCGCGGCATCATGGCGGCTAGCTCGCCATAGCTAAGCGCGGCGACGATGGTCATGAATCCAGCGACGGCCCAGGCTCCAATCAACAACGCCGGCGAGTCCACCTCGCGTCCGATTTCCGCCGAAACAATAAAGATGCCCGACCCAATCATCGACCCCATGACCAGCATGGTGGCGCTGGTCAGGCCCAAGCCCTGCACCAGTTCCTTATCCTGATGACTGTGGATCTCCCAGTCGCTGCTGGCGGGCGGTTGCGTGGTCGATGTACTCAGGAAACCCTCCGGGTCGGTCGTTAGTCGTTCGTCGTTCGCCGTTCGTCAAACTCTAGCTTGTCATCCTGAGCGGAGTAGCGATTTCGCTCCAAGCGAAATCGTTACGGAGTCGAAGGACCCCATGCCTGCCGGCATCACCCGCGGCCCTTGCCGGCGTTCTTACAGGGGCCCTGCCGTGTCCTGCGAATGCCTTTGAGCATCTGACTAGATGCACGCCGCCCGGGGTTCTTCGACTGCGCAGGACCTTCCCTTTGGGAAGGCCTTGCTCCGCTCAGGATGACAAACCAATAACGATGCCTGAACTTTACCTTAATATCCGCAAAAATTCCTCTGCTGATTTGCGGGGCTCCCGTATCAAGTCAGATATCACCGCGACGGAATCGGCCCCGGCTTCAATGACTGAGGCGGCGTTCGCCCGGGTGATGCCCCCGATGGCGACTAGCGGCTTGCGCGTCAATTGCCGCTCCCGGCGGACGCCTTCGAGGCCCACGACCGGATCGGGCTTGTCTTTGCTGGAAGTGGAAAAGACCGGGCCGATCGCAAGATAGTCAGCGGAAGTCAAGTCTGCCTCACGCAGTTGCTCCGGATTGTGCGTGGATACGCCGAGCCAGCGGTCCGGGCCGATGATGCGTCGTACGGATTCGGGAGACAAGTCATCTTGCCCGGCGTGCACACCGTCAAACTCCGCCGCCAGGCACAGATCTGCGCGGTCATTCATGATCAGCCGCATCGAATTATGCGACTCCGAACTGTGGGTGCCCCATCCTAAAGACCTGCCCTGAGCCTGTCGAAGGGTCGCGCTGTTTGCGATTTCAGGGTAGGCGGGAAAATGTCGTCGCAGTTCCCGCGCCTGCTCCAGCATTACGCGCGCATCCCCTGATTTATTGCGGTATTGAATCAGAGTGCAACCAGCGGCGGCGAGTTCCTCCGCCGCGGTAATCAAGTCTCGAGAACTCCGCGAAACAGCTGGCATCGAGGATCGAATATAGGCGAGGAAGTACGATCATGCGCATTCAGTGTCGGCGTCTATCGGGAAAGCTCACAAATCCAATTCACTTCCCAGGTCTTGCCGCCGTCTGGCGAGAAAGACTGCTCCATGCGCGACGACTTCGGTGAAAGATTGAGCCAGACGTAGCGCACCAGAATGGCGCGTCCTTTGTATTCTTCTTGATCGAAAAACTCGCCGCGATTCCCGGTAAAACCACCCACGACGGGAGGCAGGTCAAGGGTTCCTTTATCGACATCGACGAGGTAGATGCTCCACTGATGCGACGTGGGGTTGTACAGGCGCAGCGTTTGCGCTTTGATGCGCAGTTTCTTGTCGGTGCTGGTTACGTCGAACTCTTCGAAATTCGAGTTGCTGTCGAGGATCTTCTTGTGGTTTGAGATTCCGTCGTACTCGACCCAGGCATTGGAATTGTTGAGGCGGTCGGGGAGGCGCCGGACGTGCGCTTTCCAGTCGCCGATGAGGAAGTCAAAGTCATGAGCGCCGTCGCGCTGCGGCAGGTTCGCGGGATCCGCTGTGGTCTGCGCGTAAAGGAAGGCAGCGAACATGGTAAAGACAAGGATCGGAAGAATCACACCACTCTTGGATTTCATCATAAGTCCCCCTTTCAGAGTGAAGAGAAAACGGCGTAGATGCGCGGAAGGTAAATCATCGAATCACGTAGCCCCGGACGCATTCGTCCGGGGGACTTTCAAAAAAAACGGGAGACGAAAACTTCCCGCCACTTTGAACTTTTCGCACCGCGGACGAATGCGTCCGCCGCTACTTGTGACCGTTTTTCTTCAGGAAGCGCTCAATGAATCCAGTGTCGATCTTCCCTGCCCGGAAATCTTCATCGGCGAGAATTTTACGATGCAGTGGAATCGTGGTGTAGACGCCTTCCACGATGAACATTTCCAGCGCCCGTGACATGCGGGAAACGGCCTCGGCGCGGTCTTTGCCGCGCACAATCAGCTTGGCTATCAGCGAATCGTAATAGGGCGGAATCACGCCTTCAGCATAGGCCGCGGTGTCGACGCGCACGCCCGTGCCGCCCGGAGGATGGAATGCGGTGATCTTCCCTGCCGATGGTGTGAACTTCTCCGGATGCTCCGCATTGATGCGGCATTCAATGGCGTGCCCGCGGTGAATGATCGGGCCCTGCAGCACGTCGCGCATGTGGGCTCCAGCGGCGATCATGATTTGACTTTTCACCAGGTCGACGTCCGTCACCATCTCGGTGACCGGATGCTCCACCTGGATGCGGGTATTCATCTCGATGAAATGAAGCTTGCGGTCCTGGTCCATCAAAAATTCGATGGTGCCGGCATTGCTGTAGCCAATCGCGGCCAGCGACTTGCACAGAACCGCGCCAATCTGGTCGCGCAGTTCGGGAGTGACCTGCGTGGAGGGCGATTCCTCTAACAGCTTTTGGTGGCGTCGCTGGATGGAACATTCGCGCTCGCCCAGACTGACGACGTTGCCGTGCTCGTCGGCCAGCACCTGAAATTCAATGTGGCGAGGATGCTCGACATACTTTTCCATGTAGAGATCGCCGTTGCCGAAAGCGCCCGCGGCCTCGGCCTGCGCGGCCCTGAATAAGCCGGGCAGTTCTTCTTCGTTGCGCACAATGCGCATGCCGCGCCCGCCGCCGCCCGCCGAAGCTTTCACGATTACCGGGAAGCCGACCTGTCGCGCCCACTCGACCGCCTCGCCATCGGAGGCGATAATGCCGTCGGAACCCGGCAAAATTGGCACTCCCGCCCGTTTCATGGCGGCACGGGCTTTTTCCTTCTCGCCCATAAGCCGCGTCACTTCTGGACGCGGGCCAATGAACTTGATGCCGCTGGTCTCGCAGACTTCGGCGAAGTTGGCATTTTCGGCGAGCAATCCGTAGCCAGGATGCACCGCTTCCACGTTGGCGATTTCCGCCGCGCTAATGACCGCGGGAATATTCAGGTAGCTCAGGGCAAGCTGCGGCGGCCCAATGCAGATGGCCTCGTCGGCAAAGCGCACAGGCAGGGAGTTGCGGTCGGCTTCGCTGTAGATGGCGACCGTGCGAATGCCCAGTTCCTTGCACGCGCATATCACGCGCAGTGCGATCTCCCCACGGTTGGCAATCAGGATTTTATTAAACATTCAATATCGGCTTTCGGCTCTCAAAAAAATTGTTGATTGATGATTGATGATTGTTGATTGAAACGCCGATTCCTCATTGGGCATGACAACACGGGGCGTTTTTCAATCGGCAATCAAAAATCAACAATCAACAATGGAGCACACCTACTTCTTGGGCCGGATCACGAACAGTTCCTGGCCATATTCGATGGGCTGGCCGTTGACCGCCAGCTTCTTCACGATCTCCCCGGAAAAGTCAGATTCTATTTCGTTGAGCAGTTTCATGGCTTCGACGATGCACAGAACCTGCCCGACTTCGACGCCGTCACCAACTTTTACGAAAGGCGGAGCGCCTGGCGAAGGAGCTTCGTAGAAGGTCCCAACGATGGGAGACTTCACGGTATGAAGGCCTTCCTCGGGAGCGGGAGCAGCCGCAGGAGCCGGAGCAGCCGGCGCCGCCACCAGTGGCACAGCCACGGATTCGGGCGCCGCGCCGGGGGCCGGAGGCACCGCATAAAAGCGGGGCTCGGCATGGCTGTGAATAACGGTGTGATCACCGGCGCGCTTGATCCGGACTTTGACATCGCCGCGTTCCAATTCAAACTCGGCGATATCCTTCTCGATCAGGAACTCGATTAGTTCTTTCAGCTCTTTTGAATTCATTCGCGTAGGGTGGGACCTTTTGCTGTGTAATACGAAAAAAATCCGCGCTGCGGTCCCCGGCTGCGCGAAGGGCCGGACATGGAACCTGTCCGGCGGCACTTTAATCATAAGAAGACTAGACTGCCAAAAATTCTTTACTGGTCGGCGTCAGAACCTCACAACCACCAGCCGTGACTGCCACCATGTCCTCGATCCTGATGCCCCATTTGCCGGGGAAGTATACTCCCGGCTCGATCGTGATGACCATTCCAGGCTGCAGAATTTCCTTCTGACCCCGGGCCACTCGCGGAGCCTCGTGAATTTCGAGCCCCACTCCGTGCCCGGTGGAATGGGTAAAGAAGCGTCCCAATCCGGCCTTGCGCAACACCTTGCGAGCGGCTGCATCCACCGCGCCAACCGCGACCCCAGGCCGCACAGCCTCAATTGCCGCCTGCTGGCTTTCCTTCACCGCCTCATACACCCGGCGGGCTTCATCCGGCACAGATCCAACCCACACAGTGCGGGTCTGATCGGAACAATAACCGTCAAGTATAACACCGAAGTCGCAGACGACGAATCCACCGGCCGCAATGGGCTGATCGGAAGCGCGGCCGTGCGGCAGCGCAGAGCGGGCTCCCGAAGCAATGATGGTCGGGAACGACATCTCTTCCGCACCGCCTCGGCGCGCGGCGAACTCCATTTCTCCGGCAACCTCAGTTTCCTTCACTCCGGGGCGCAGGACCTCGAGTGCGCGATCGAATAATTTCGCTCCCAGCGCAACCGCGGCGCGGATTCGATCTAACTCGTCGGCGTCTTTGACCATGCGCGCCCGTTCGACGACGGAAGGAGCGTCCTTCACCCTTACGCCCGGCGGCAGTGCCTGAGACAGTCGCTTTTTTTCGGCGACGGTGAAGTGCTCGGCTTCAATGCCGACGGCCAATCCGCGAACTCGCTTGCGCCGCGCTTTCATCCACTCCCCAAGGCTCACCAGCAAGCCCTTGCGCGCAATCACCACCTTCGCCACGTTTACTTCCTCATGGGCTTGCGTGTCGTAGCGAACGTCGGTAAAGAAAACGCTGCCGGTCTCTTCCACCAGCAACAGGCCGGCGCTGCCGGTAAAACCACAGAGGTAGCGAATGTTGGGGAGATGACTGATCAACAAAGCATCGAGCCGGGTGGCGGCAAGATGCTCTTGCAGTTTCTTTTGACGAGTGCGGAAATCCATTGTTGGTGAGTTTAACAAGAAGTACGGAGTAGGAATCGACTTGCAAGGTTTTTTCCTGCAACCAGCTGGGTGGGCGCTCGCGACTTCATCCGCAAAAACAAAACCGCCAGCCTGACAGGTTCTTCAGGCCGGCGGCTTCAATCTTCGACTCGCTGCCTATGTCTGGATAATTCGCGGCGTGATGAAGAAAATCAGCTCCTGGTTGGTGGTGGATACTTGGGTGTGCTTGAACAGGTTGCCCAGGACCGGGATGTTGCCCAGCACTGGCACCTGGTCGATGCTCACCGAGTTCTGCGTTTGGATAACGCCGCCAATCACCACCGTGCCGCCATCGGTGACCAGCACTTGCGTGGTCGCCTGCTGGGTGATGAGTTCTGGGTTACCTTGCACTTGCTGGCCGAAGTTCGGCGTGGTGTTTTCCACGTCGACGTTCAGGAAGATAGTGTTCTCAGAAGTGATCTGCGGAGTAACCGTCAACCGCAGGAACGCGTCAATGTAAGTTACGGTCGGCGGCCCCCCCAACTGCGCTTGCGTCACGATCGGCACGCGTACGCCCTGCTTGACCAGAGCCTGAATGTTGTTCTGGGTGACCACCCGCGGACGGGAGAGAACTTTGAGCAACCCGCGCGATTCAGCCAGTGAAAGAATAGCGTCGATTCGCACGTTGCTGCTGGCGTTCACAAAGCTCAGACCGCTCGTAGGCGAGGTCGATCCCAGGTTCGAGAACAAGGGAATCGAGGACCCCGTAGTGCTACCTCCTGTGGTGGTACCAGGGACCGTGATGTAACCCGGACCCTGGCCCGGAAGGCTGACCGTGGTGGGCGACGCACCCGCGGCCTGGTTTCCGCCGATTGCGCTGTGCCCGTTACCCCAGCCAAATCCGAACTGGGTGCCGATGTCGCGGGCAAACTGCCGTGTGGCAGCCACCACGCGCGCTTCGATTTCGACTTCCTGCGTCTTGCGGTCCAGTTGCGTCAGCAGGCGGTCGATGGTCGGAAGCACTTTGGGAATATCGTTGATGATGACAGCGTTGGTGCGATCGTCAGCCACCACATCGCCGCGCTGCGAGAGAAACTTCTTTACCGTGATAATGACGTCTTTCGCCTTGGCATAGCTGAGGAAGCGGGTGACGGAAACTTTCTCAACCGCCAGCGTTTCCGATTCGACCTGCGCCCGGCGAGAGTCGGCTTCATGCTTCAGAGTTTCGACGGTGGCGATGCGAAGAACGTTGCCTTCCAGTTCGCGGGCCAGGTCGTTGTTCTTGAGCACGATGTCGAGCGCCTGATCCCACGGCACGTCATCGAGGACTACGGTCAGCGTGCCGTGCACGTTAGGATCGAGCACGACATTCAGCCCGCTGATTTCGTGGATCAGACGGAAAAAGTCTTTCAGGTCGACATCTTTCAAGTTCACCGAGATCGGTTCGCCGGTATACTTCGGTCCGGTTACGGCAGCGGCTTGTCCAGCTTGAGCTCTCTGCTCAGCCGCCAAGTTCACCGCCGGCGTGATCGTGTTGGTTGTGTTCTGCGCCTGGGCAGCGTGAGCGCTCACTGGAAGCAGTTCGGCGGCGGTCTTGTCGGAGAACCGCGCGGCAGCTTCCTGGGCGCGAACCGTGGGCTGGTCGGCGACGTCGTCTTTCTTCACGTCGCTCGCCTGGCTCTTCGCTTGGTAGGAAGGCTCCACAAAAACATAGTTGGTTGGCGAAGAGTCCTTGGCAACGTCCTTCGTTGCAGGCGCTTCAGCCTTGGGCGCGGACTGCGCGGCCACGGTAGTTGTCGCCGGAGCGGCCTTGGCGACTGCGTTGGTATGCAGCGTCAGGACCAGCTTCCCGGCAGGACCGGGCGTCAACTCGTAAGCGCAGGCTTGATCGAGATCGACGACGACGCGGGTCGAAGGATGCGTCTGGCCGCCCATGCCAATGCGCACGTCTTTCACTCCCGCAGCGCCTACGGCGATGCGAGCCTGTCCGGTCGCCATCACGGTTTCCGGCAGATCCACCACTACGCGAGCGGGTGAGTCGAGCGCGCTGAGCTTTGGCGTGAGCGTGCCCTTCGAGCTCAGCTCCACGCGGATGTCGTCCGTGCCCCGGACTACGTTGACTCGATCGAGCTGGGTCGGTGTTTGCGCGGATGCAGCCACCACCAACAGCAGCAACGATACGAACATGGTCACTTGTTGCTTTCGCATTTCGCCTCTCCCACCCGCGGGCCGGGCCCGCGTGTCCTTCTGGAAACTTGATTTCGGCGTCCGTTTCCGGTTTCGCCGTCCTGCCTAGACTGCTGGAGTGAAGATCCGCTTCACCACTTCGCGGGTGAAGGACTTGCCCAGCTTGTCCTGGATCGTCTCCTGGAACACAACCGAGTCGCCCGTAATCTTCACCACGTAGCCGTTGAACACGGGATCGTTCTCCCGCAGAAAATAAGCTTTGTTCATATTGTTGGTGACGACCGCAATGAAGCCAGTGTCAGACTTCACCACGCCCCGCAAATTGATGGAGCCGATCTCCAGGCACTTCTTGCCTGTGGCGCAGCCGGAACCATTCTGCTGCACTACCGGGCTGAAGAAAGGATCGCGCTTGCCGGTCATCGCCCACTTTTTTTCTTCCGGCTTGGGCGCGGGAGGCGCTGCGGCCTTGGCCACAACCGGCGCCGGAGCAATTGCCACCGGTCCCGCAACCTTGGCCGCGGGAGCTGCAATTTTCGTCGCCGGAGCTGCGGCCTTGGCGACTGGAGCGGCGATCTTGACCGCTGGCGCAGTTGCTTTGGCCTGCTGTTTTGGATCGGGCTTGGAAGTTGGCGTTGGAGCAACTACTGCTGGCGCTTTCACTACCGCTACTTTCGTTGGGACCACGGCAGCCTTGGCTGCAACTTGCGGTTGCGGCGTGGCGACCTTTGGCGCGGCCAACGGAGCGGCCTTGACTGGCGCCGGATTATTCTTGGCGACGCTCGGAGCTGCGCCTTGCGCGTGCAGAGTCAGAATCACTTTCCCGGCCGCGCCCGGAGTCAAGTCATAAGCCAGCGGCTTCTCCAGATCGATCACCACACTGGTGGTGGGAGGAGTCTTGCCGTCCATGCCGACGCGAACGCCTTTCACTCCCGCGCTGCCAACGGCAATCTTGCTTTGCGCGCTGGCAATCACGGTTTCGGGAAATTCGACCAGCACCCGGTTCGGAGATTTCAACGCGCTCAATTTCGGCGTGACGGACTGGGAGGAACTGATTTCGATCTGCACACTGTCCGCCCCCGTCACCACGTTCACCTTCTGCAGCTGGTTGTGCTGCGCAAGCTTCGCCGCAGCATCCGGCTGGGAAGACGGAATCGCCGCCGGCTTCACGGCTGGAGCCGGAGCGCCGGGCGCGGGCTTGGCCTTCGCCGGAGCCGCCGGGTTGGGAGCGTTGGGTTGCTTTTGCTGCAGCGATTTTGCCGTGCTGCGCGCGTTGTCGATGGCGTCCGGGTTCTGTGCCGCAACCGCAGCCCAGGAGCCGCCCGTCATCATTGCTAGTGCCAGAATGCCTGTCGTCAGCTTCATAGCCATCCCTACTTCGCTGCCGGCGTTCCCGGCTTAGTGCCAGACGCCACAGCTGAAGGTTGCAAATCGTGACTGAAGTATGTGGTCGCGACAAACGTCGCAACTATGCTTTCATTGGGCGCGTACTGGTAGGTGTGCTTGGCTTTCGCCGCGGAGGGACTCTTAGTCGTCGACACCAGCAGTGAGCTGACGTTGACAATCCGCTCCAGCTTGCTCACGCGGTCAAAGAAACCCAAGACCGAATAGTAAGGCCCGTCGATTTCCAGCTCGAAGGGCACTTCGGTGTAGTACTGCTGCGACTTCGTATCTTTGGCGCCGAATCGCCTGAGCCACACCCCCGCCTTCTGGGCTTCGCCGTCGAGCATGGTTATGAACGTGTCCACCTGCTTGTCGTCAGGAACGATGCGCTGCTCGATCTCGAGTTGCTGCTTGAGCTCGGCCAGTTGCTGTTCCATCTGTTTCAGCTTGGGGCGGTAGGATTCGAGTTCGGTGTTCTCCTGAACCTTCTGTTCGAGGGCATGCTGCGCGGTCGCATTGCTTTCGTTGAGGCTCTTGAACGTGGTGAAGTAAAGAGCCGCGGTCACAATCGCCCCCCCGAGGAGCACTACACCCCACTGTTTGACGCCCGACAATTCGTTAAAATTCATCGCCATAGGTCCGCCTTTACGACTTTCCCTTCTCGCAAGTCAGGGTGAACTGGAACGCCTGCATGTCCTTCACTCGCTCGTCCTGGTAGGTTTCCTTAATTTCCACGTTTCTGAAGTACCCAGTCTTTTGCAGGTTGGCGATCAAGTTGGCAACCGCGTCTGCGCTGAGCGCCGTACCCTCCAGATTTACGCTTTGGCCCTCATCGTCCATTTTGTTGAGCCAAACCGCTTCGGTGTTATTGACCGTCTCGCCCAGCATGGCCATCAGGTTGACCGGACCACCCGACTGGCTGGCGCTGGCGCGCAGGCCGTCGATGACGTCCACGCGGCGCTTATAATTGTCGGCCTGCTTCTGGCGCTCCATGAAGCGTGCTTTTACGTCGGCCAGTTCGCGGTTCTTCTGCTCCGCCACTTTCATGTTCGCGGCGATTGCCTTGGCCTGATGATCGAGCCGGGACCAGTAGCCCAGGTTGAACAACCCGGCCACCACCAGCACCGCCAGAATCTTCAGCTTGGGCGACCCCATATCGCCCATTTCCATCGTGGGCATTGAGGGACCGCTGCTGCCGCCGCGCTTGTTTTTGCCCTTGGAATTTTCGAGCAGGTTGATTTTGATCATAGAGAGTCAAAGCTCCTCAGGGCCAAGCCCACCGCTACTGCCATCTGGCCGGGATTCTGCTCCACCAGTTCCGCCCCGTGTCCTTCGGCTGGCGGCGTGACCCGCTGGAACGGATTCAACAACTCCACCGGCATGGAGAACTCCTGGCGCAACGCTTCTACCAGGCCCGGCACTTTCGAGGATCCGCCCGCCAGGTAGATTTTCTCGATGTGCTCGCCGGCCGCGCTGGCCCGGAAGAAATCGAAGGTCTTTTGAATTTCCAGCACGATGATCTCGGTGACCTGTTGCAGAATCGGTTGCTTTGCGTCCTCGCTCACCGTGCCTACCTTGTTGCCCAGCTTGAGCGATTCGGCGTCGTCAAAACTCAGATCCAATTCTTTCTGCAGCGAGTCGGTGTACTGATGCCCGCCCACGCTGACGTCGCGCGGGAACAGAGGCGTCGTGCCCTTCACAATATTGATGTTCATCACGCTGGCGCCCAGATTCAGAAGCGCGACTACCTGGCTCGGAGCCGGCTGGTAGTTGTACTCGTAGCAGTTCTGCAGAGCCAGCGCGTCGATGTCCACAATAGCCGGAGTGCGGCCCGACATCGAGAGTACGTTGGTGTAGTTCAAAATCTTGTCCTTCTTGACTGCGACCAGCAGGACGTCCATCTGCGGACTGCCTACTTCATCGGAGAGAATCTGGTAGTCAAGACTTACATCGGCGAGATCGAAAGGAATGTGTTGCGCCGCTTCCTTCTCGATGGTCTCGGCCAGTTCCTGATCGCTCATGGAGGGCAGCGAGATCTTTTTCACGATCACCGAGTGGCCGCTCACCGCCGTGGCCACGGCTTTGGTCTTGATCTGGTTCTCGAGGAACAGTTTTGAGATCGCGCTCGAAACCGTGCCCGAGTCCACAATCATCGAATCGACCACGATGTCGGAAGACAGCGGCTCCAGACCGAGGTGCGCGACTTCAATCTGCCCGCCCTTTTTCTTGAGCTCGACTGCCTTAATGCTTGAAGAGCCTACATCCAGGCCAACAATCGACTTCGATCCCATTCCAAACATGTGCCCACCTTTTTGTGGCGCGGGCGCTTTCGCCCGCGTTCTGTTTTACCTAACTTTGTCCGGCAGCTTTCGTTGCCGCCTTCGGTTTGCGTTTTGCCTGCGGTTCCATCTCGCTCGACTTCTCTTCCATCCACTGATCCAACCGAGATTTCTTGAAGCGCCAACGGTTACCCAGCTTGAACGCGGGAATCTTCTGCTCGCCGACGTACTTGTAAAGCGTGTCCGGACTCACGCCCAGATACTGCGACGCCTGGCGAATGTTCATGACTTCTCGCGAGTCAGCCATAGTTCCTCTTGCCTTTTCAACCCCGTCCATTTCCTGCATCCGCTTTCCTTGGCGAACTGCCATGTCGCTGCACGCCCGCCACTGCGTGCCCGGGGACTTTCGGTGTTCCGAGCATATCTCAACCCCTGAAAACCGCGCCTCGAAGCGAATATCCGCGTTTTACGGGGTTTTCTACCTGTTTTCTGGAAATGATGTCGGAGACGCCAAAGCAGCAATCCCATATATTGTGGTATCAATAATATTAAATACTATTAGCGGTAGGTATTGGCGACAGGGTACCGAGTCACTTGAAGTGCGGTAACTGAAGTACTAAGCACGGTACGGAGGTACTATATCGGCGGGTCAAGCTGTTGTTTCGGCGGGGCCTAGGCGGCCCCGCAGTCGGTTTCTTCGAGGGTTACTGGACGTCTACAACCCTGCCATTAAAGAATGTGACTTTCAGGTCTTTATATACGTAGATCTGCTTCGCGCCCAGGTTAACCACCTTGGTGGGTGCACCAAGCGCTCCTTGCACCTGATCGGGCGTCATCCCCATTTGAATTGTCGCGGGAGCCGGTTGTTGCTGCTGTGGCCCGGCTTGCGGAGCTTGGCCACCCTGGCCTTGGGCGCCACCCTGCTGATCCTGTCCGCCTTGTTGCTGTCCGCCTTGTTGCTGGCCGCCCTGTTGCTGGCCGCCCTGGTCCTGCTGCGAATCGTCGCTGACGGCAAGCAGCTGGCCAATCATATCTTCGACATCGCCCGCGCTGGCTTTGGCCAACGATCCCTTGGGGAACTGGAAGACGACTTGCGCCTTGTTGTAAGTTGGAGGATCGGTCTTGTTGCAGCTGTCACAGGCGACGATGCCTAGAGCGACCAGGTCTTTGTCCACGTTGACGTCAACCTTGGTGGGATACACCTTATCGCCTTTCGCAAACAGATGCGTGGTCTGCCCCTCGGATGCGGTCTGCGAAAAGTGCCCAAACATGCGTTTGCGCGCCTCGCTCACCACTGCATTCGGACCATGCACGGTTCCGTTTTCATATTTAGTGGTAAGAACGGTCTTATCGGAATACGGGACACCCATGATTCCGCCCTTTTGAATTGCCAGCAGCGTCCCCTCTTCCACCACTGAATATCCGCTGGTATCCGACCCCATCTTTACCACTTTGTATTGCGCCGCCAGTTGCTCCTGAAGTGTGGGTGCCTGGGCATGGGCCTGAGAGATCACTGCGAAAACCAACGCCCACAACAAAATTGAAAATGTAAACCTCTGCCGCATAGTGAAGCCCTCCGCAAACTGTTTATGAACTTGCCGATAGTGTCGAGCGATGGCTGTGGGGAGCAAGGAGCGCCGGCAAAGACGCTCCTCCACCCACTCACCTGTTTGCTAGTAACCGCCGCCCGGTCCAGAACTGGCTTCTTGCTTGACTTCGTTCTCCGTCTGGTCGGCCGCGGACTGCTGCTGCTCCAGATCCTTCTCCACGCTCTTGTCCGGCGGTGGAGCGGGAACATCGCCATTCACCGTGCTCGTATCCGGAGCTTGGGGCAGTCCTCCGGTGCCTTGCTTCTTCGCCAGTTCTCCCATTCCGTCTTTCAATTGCTCACGGAAGTGGTTGTACATCTCCTGCAGATCGTCTGTCGAAACAGGTCCTTCCGCTCCGACCGCGCAGTCCGACTTGGTGCTGGCAACGACCTTCACGTTCACGTTGCCATCGTCGTCTGGAGTGTCTGTTGTTCGCTGGATCACATCTCCCTGCGAGAGAGCACACTCATTGCCGTCGGGGACCAGCGTCAGGTCGGCCGAGACGATAAAGATGCGGAAGTTGGAATCGAGCGCTGGCGGCGCCTCATTGGAGGGCGCGGCCTGTCCGCCGTTGGAGCTTGCACTGGTATTCCCGTTCGCGGCCTCATCTTTTTCCGCCGCTAGCGTTACCTTCACCTCTTCCGATAAAGCGTTTTTGACTTCCGGCGTCAGTTTCGCGGTACCAGTTTCCTCTGCCGCCATACCCACCAAGCTCGCCAGCAGCGTGGCATTATCGCTATCCAGACCAAGCCACGCATTCTCCGCCCGCGCTTCATAGGCTGCCTGCAGGCTGGCCGAGATCATGAAATCTGTAATCCAAAAAGCTGCGGACGGATAAACCGGATAGGGTGCGTAGTAGGGACCGTAATAGCCATACCAAGGTGCTCCTCCCCAACCCCAACCGTAGGCAACCGGAGCGGGCCAGGGATTGTAGGCCCAACCGTAATACGCCGGGCGATAGTAGTAGGCGGGATAGTATCCGTAATACGGACGTCCTCCGTAGTAGTAGCCACGATACACGCCCGTCCGATAGGCGCCATGATAGTAGTAGGTGCGCGAATAATAGGAGCGCCCACCGCGCACCACGTAGGCACGCTGGACGTATCCTCCTCGCCGCCCCACCGTCACCACGCGCGCGCCGTTGTGCATGCCAACAACTCGGCGCTCCCCATGCATCCCGTGCTCGATGTGCATTCCGTTACGATTGACCGAACGGATCTCGCCATTGGGACGGATATGCGCCGTGCCTCCACCGCGCAGAGAAACCTGCCTCCCAGGCGCGGCATGCATGCCCGCGTTTCCGCGGCCGCCCGCGGCGTTGGCATGGCCCGTCGCATTGCCTCCGGGCCCGGGGCGTCCTGCCATAGTGTTCGATCCCGGGCGCCCGTTCGCGGGAGCGCCGGAACGCCCATTCGTGGTGGTGCCGCCTCGTGTCGTATTGTTGCGGTTGGTGCCACCGGATGTCGCGCTCGCGCCGCCGTGGCTCGTAGAGCTGCTGCCTCGATTGGCTGGCGTCGCATTCGTCGTGTGACTTGGCGTGTTGGAGTGTTGTGCTGGCGCGTTCGAATGTTGTGCTGGCGCGTTCGAATGTTGCGCCGGTGCAGCGGCATGCGGAGCTGGGGCAGCTTTCGGAGCGGGCGCAGGTGAGTTGGTCTTTTTCTGGTTCTGAGCCCATCCCAATACCGGGAGCATCAGCAGGATTGCGATTACGAGATATTTTGTGGCGCCTTGCGTCTTGAGATTCATATCAGACTCCTGAACACTAGGGTCTCTCAATCGGCGGAGCGCGACAAGCCGACTGGCCTGGTATTGTGCATTGTTGTTCTGGGGCCCGAAAACTAGGAAAGTGCGCAAGCGCTCAGCGCAATGTGGGGGAGACTGCTTTGTGCTTTGCGTTTGTGGCGGACAACATATCAAGATTCATCTCAGGGCGCAACTGTTTTCCTCGCCTGAGAGATTGTATTTTCCGGAGCGGTACGAAGTCGTACCCTCGATCGAAGCAGAGGCAGGCCCGAAGCGCCGATACCGATAGGCGTTTAGGGTTGTGTGGTGGCATTAGTACGGGACTGTTAATTGGAAGGCTCAGCGTAGGAGATTCGCCAGATCAGATTTTCGGCGTCGTCCGAAACTAGTAACGCGCCATCGGTTGTTACGGCTACGCCCACGAGGCGTCCATAGACTTCTTTTTTTGTAGCGTCGGGAACGAATCCTGAGAGAAATGGTTTTGGTTCTCCCGCCGGCGATCCGTTCAAGAACGGCACGAACACGACTTGATAGCCGCTCCTTACGCGCTTGTTCCAGGATCCATGCTCGGCAATGAAGGCGCCATGGCGGTACTCAGAGGGAAAAATCTGCTTGTCGTAGAAGACGAATTGCAGCGGCGCCACATGCGCACCCAGCGAGAGGTCCGGCGTGATTGTCTTGGCGACCATGTCTGGCCGCGAGGGCACACGATTGTCGGGATGGTTTCCATCATAGGCATAGGGCCAGCCATAGAAGCCGCCCTGCGCGACATGCGTGAAATAGTCGGAGGGGATTTCATCTGCAATATCGTCACGTTCGTTCACCGTGGCCCAGAGCGCGCCGGTTTCGGGATGGAACCCAATTCCTACGGCATTGCGCAGACCGCTGGCATAGATTTGCGCGTTTTTTCCATCGGGATCGGATACGAGAATCGCAGCGCGGCGGCTGTCTTTTTCAATCGAGACGTTGGTGGCTCGATCCGATGGAGGTAAATAGCAACTTGCCGTCGGGGCTGAAAGCCAGCGATCGCGTCCAATGCTGGTGATAGCCCATGCCGGGAAGATGGAGAATGTGCTCTGCCTCTCCCAGCCGTTTAGAAGTTTTCGAGTCATAACGAAAGCGCATGACTTCGTTCGTGGCGGCAACGTAAACAAAATCGTCGTGGAACGCGATTCCGAAAGGCAGGTTCAAATGATCGGCAAAGACTTCGCGCGATTCGGCAAAGCCTTTGGCGTGCGGGTCATGAAGGACCATCACTTTTCCGGCCGCCGAGTCAGAGACGAACACGTCGCCATTCGGAGCGACGGCTAACCATCTCGGTTGAGTAAAGCCACGGGCGAACACGGAGACTTTGAATCCCGCTGGGACCTGCGGTTGGAAATTCGGCGGCGGGAGAACAATCTTCGGCTGATTGTCGACGCGGAACAGTCTGGCCAGCAAACGCGACCTCCAGCCACCAACATTCAGGAGGGCGATGACGATGAGCAAGACGGCAACCAGCGTAAACAATGTTTGCCAGAGAAAGTTTTTGGATGGCATCTGGTACTTTTCGAGAAGCCGCATCGTGCGAGATTGCTGACAGCTTCGCTCGAATTCAACTGCATCGCAAATGTGCGTTGCTGCAATTCGAAGTCGCGAACATTTTATACGCGCAAAGTACGCTGTTCAGTTGAAACATTGGCGGACGATTCGCGAGAATTTTTTATCTTGTTCGAGTGTGAAAAAACCTGCATCTTGACAGGGCGTTGAACTCGAACGACAATTGCCGCGCCTTTGAAGTTGTATTTCAGCGTGCCGTCCGGAGTCGTTCCCCCCAAATGACGACGAGTTGGTAAGGACGCTAGTTAAGAAACCAGCGGTCATCCGGAAACATCGTTTCAGTCCACAAGAATCCCGGGCCCCCAGCAACGTAATTAATTCGATACGTCGAGGCATGGCTGCGCGCTACGCGCGCTCCGGTTCGGCGCAAAAAAGATTGTTGAACGAAACAACTCAAGGAGGATATTTATGCGGTCTTTGCAAAATTCGCGAGCCGGGCTGGCCTGTGTGCTCGCTTCCCTGCTGCTGGCAACGGTTGCTGCTGCGAGCAGCGGACGTCAGTTTAGCGGCTACTTCGATATTAGCGGAAAACAAGATCAGGGAGAACTGGTGCAAGTCACTCTCCACTTGAAACTGTTCAATCACGGAGACGCCGACGCAAAAAGCGTAATCGTCACGCTGGTGGATCCGTCTCCGACCATGATGTTGCGGGGAAACTTCCAGCCCCTGAAGGTCTGGAAGAGTCAAAAATTTGTCGAGATGAGCCAGCAGTTCACGGTGAGCAAACAGGAATTCAGGGAATGGATGGCGGGTCCAGGCCAGCCCAACGTCGTGATTCTTTATCAGGACAACGCCGGCAAGACATGGCAAAAGGGCGCGCAGCTGAGTTGGCGTCCGCTGGTAGCAGTTCCACCCAGCAATTAGGCCGGGGGCATGGGTGCGATGCCGAAACATGGACAACCACTTTTTGAGGAGAAAACTTTCATGAGCCGCTTCACAATTTTTGCAGTTTTAGTGCTGACCGCGCTGCTGGTGAGTCTCCCCGCGCTGGCACAGCAGGATGTGATTACCACCGTGATCGGCGGCGGACCCAATGGGATTCCGGCGACCGACGCAAACCTTTACAACCCGCAAGGAGTCGCAGTAGACAGTTCGGGAAATGTTTACATTGCCAGTTTTAACCAGCACCGCATATTCAAAGTGAATACCGCAGGAACCATTAGCGTGGTCGCGGGCAGCGGAGCTTTGGGCTACAGCGGCGACGGAATCGCCGGTAACGCTATAAATGCCGACCTGTATCACCCTTACGCGGTCGCGGTCGACAGCTCATCGAACGTGTACATCGCGGACCAATATAACTGCGTGGTTCGCAAGGTGAGTTCAGGGACGATCACTACGGTCGCCGGCACAGCCGGATCGTGCGGATATTCGGGGAATGGCAGCGCTGCAACCGCCGCTCAGTTGTATTACCCAGCTGGTGTCGCAGTCGACGGTTCGGGAAACCTGTACATCGGGGATTACGCGAACTGCGTTGTGCGCAAAGTGATTCTGTCGACCGGCATCATCAGCACGGTTGCGGGAAACCATAGCTGTGGCTATGGCGGCGACGGTGGACCAGCGACCAGCGCTCAGTTGGGCACTACCTATGGAGTGGCAACCGATACCGCGGGCAACCTCTACATCGCTGACGGAACGAATTGTCTCGTCCGCAAACTGACCAAATCGTCCGGGAATATCAGCACCATCGCGGGCAAGATCACCAGCGGAGTTCCGGCGTGCGGTTTCGGCGGGGATGGAACAGCGGCGGTCGGGGCGGAAATGAACCAGGTATTTGCGGTGGCGGTCAACGGCGGCGGAACAACCGTCACGTTCTCCGACTATTACAACCAACGCATACGGCAGTTTACGGTGGGTGGAAGCATGAACACCGTAGCCGGCAACGGGACGGCCTGCGCCGGCACTTGCGGCGCCGGAGGATTGGCGAGCGAAGCGGAGCTCTACGATCCGATCGGAGTGGCGGTAAGCAGCGGAGGCACTGTCTACATCGCCGACAACTACAACTACGTCGTCGACCAATTCACAGTAAACGGAAACCTTAACGTGGAGGCCGGCAATTTGTCGCCTACGGTGGAGACGCAGTATAACGGCGCCCCAGCAACGGGGATTGTTTTGAACTACCCCTTTGGCCTTGCCGACGATTCGTCCGGGAATGTCTATATCAGCGATAGCAACAACCACATGATCCGGGAATACGTGAAGTCAACGGGACTGGTGAACTTCTTCGCCGGAACCGGGGCTTCCGGCTATAGCGGCGATGGCGGACTTGCCACCGCCGCGAAGTTGTATTACCCGTTCGGCGTAGCCAAAGGTTCATCCGGCAACGTGTACATTGGCGACACCTACAACTGCCTCGTACGCGTGGTGAACACGTCGAACGATATCAGTACATTCGCCGGCTACGTGTTGGGAGGCACGCCGCGTTGCGGCACTGCGGGCGACGGCGGACCAGCCACAAATGCGGAACTGGTTCGTCCTTACGGAACGGCGGTCGACTCTGCCGGCAACGTTTACATTGCCGACGATAACACTCAAACGGTTCGCAAAGTATCCACCAGCGGCATTCTCACCACCATTGCCGGAATCCTAGGAATCTCCGGCTTCTCTGGCGACGGAGGACCGGCTACATCGGCTCTTCTGTACGGGCCCAGGGCGGTGGCAGTGGATCCGGCGGGCAATGTGTTCATCGCCGAATACGGCAACTGCCGAATCCGCGAAATTAATGCGGTGACCGGCATTATTTCAACCGCTGCAGGCAACGGAAGCTGCACCTTTTCGGGCGATGGCATCGCCACTTCCGTTTCCATTAATTCCCCGCAGGGTGTGGCGGTGGACGCCAACGACAATCTGTTCATCAGCGATTACAACAACCGTGTGCGCTGGGTGAGCCCGAGCGGCATCATGACCACGATTGCCGGCAACGGGACACCCGGCTACAACGGCGACGGAGGACCGGCAACCCTCGCCCTTCTCTACGAACCGACGGGGATTGCACTGGATCCTTCCGGCAGCATCTTCGTTTCGGACTATAACAACTTCCGGGTTCGGAGTATCTCTGCGTTCTCTGCGCTGAACACCAGCCAGAGCAACCTGAGTTTCGGTCTGACCAATGTGGGCGGGATGAGTTCGCCGGAGAATTTCACGGTGAGCGCATTGGGGCCGGTCAGTATTGCCAACATTGCGGTGAGCGCGAACTATGCCGAGGCGGACGACTGCCCCGCCAGCATGACCAACGGGCAGACGTGCACCATGTATGTCTATTTTGTGCCGACGGCGTCGGGAACTCTCGGCGGCACTATCACCTTCAACACCAACGGGTTCTTTAGCCAGATCAATACTGTAAACATGAGCGGACTGGGAAGTGCGATTTCACTGGCTGGGGCGCCGATAAACTTCGGAAACCAGCAAGTGACCACCACCAGCGCCGCGCAGACTGCCACCATCAAGAACAATGGCACCACCGGCGTGACGATGGGGACAATCACCTTGACGGATGCGACCGACTTCACTATCTCGGCGAACACTTGTCCGGCCTCGGGAGCGACTCTGGGGGGCGGCGCCAGTTGCGCCGTCAGCGTGAAGTTCAACCCATCCACTACCGGCACCAAGCGGGGTTCGGTCGTGGTAAAGAACAACGATCCCTCGTCTCCGCAGTTGATCGGACTGAATGGTATCGGGACGAGCGGCGTTTCTCTGAGCACGAGCTTGATTACGTTCTCCGACACGCCGGTGGGAAACACTAACGGAACTCCCACTCCAATCACGGTCACCAACAACACCGGGCATTCGATAACCCTGGGCAATCCGGCGGTTACGGTGTCCGGGCCGTTCGCCAGCGCCGGCACCACCACCTGCACCAACAACCTGGTGGTCGCCGCGTCGGGAACCTGCTTTATCTATCCCGAATACAAACCCACCGCGCTCGGCTTTACCACGGGGTCGATTACCCTGCATGACAACGATGTGACCAGCGCCCAAAGCGCGACCCTGCAAGGTTACGGAACTGGAGTTCTGTTCACACCGTACTCGGTAATTTTGTCGGAGACCGTGGGAAGCCAAGGCAGTTCAACCGTGACCATCAAGAACGTTGGGAACCTCCCAGTAGCCTTCACCGGGGCGGAGATCACGGGTGGAGCAGCTTTGGATTGGTCCGTAAACTGGGGAAACAGCGCGCCTTGCGGCAACGGTTCGAACGCGCCGCTGCTGCCGGGGAAGACCTGCAGCATCACGGTGTACTTCGTTCCGACGAAGTCAGGAACCAGGAACGCCACCTACTACGTTTACGACAACAGTCCGGGTAGCCCGCAGAAACTGCCGCTGTATGGCACGGGGAATTAGCGGGCAATTCCTCGAATCCTGAACTCGACCGCCGGATGCTTAAGTCCGGCGGTCTTTTTAATTATCAGCGCACGCGGAATAACGGAATCGTCAGCAGGGCCGGTGGTAGCCGATGGCGCAACTAGTTTCCCGGATCCAGTCACGAGCGCGCAGGGCTCGTTGAGCTGGGACAACGATTCTTGGTTTATCGCTGGAGAAAGACGGGATTTCAAATTTGAAAAAAGGGTGCCTCGTAAGTCTGCAAGATCTTGCAAACTCCGCGTATATCGCGGCTTTGCACACTTTTTTTCTTGACAGCGGTGAAAGTCGGAGTAATCTGCAGTAGGCCAGCCGGTGAAATCTTCGATAGCCCCCCATCCGGCCGGCGATATCCCGCGCAGATTTCAACAACTCTTCAACCCTTAAACCTGTGCGTCCCAAACCTTCGGAGGTAGAGCGCCAGATGGGTCTTCGAGAGCGGGATTGTGGGGAACAAGTCCGGCTGTAGTCCGGAAGTGTCGATCACGCAGCGAGCATCGGGGTCGCTGTGAACAATTGGGGGCAGCCACGAGGGAGAGTTAGCTGATCAGCCGAGACTACTCCGCGTCGCCGCACGCACCGCAAGTGAAACGCATTTCAATTTCGTAACACCATTAATTGGGGCCCAGCGGAAATATCCAAAAACTTCCAGGAGGAAATCGATGAGAGGCAGATTCGTATTAACACCTGTAGTAATCGCATGCGCTATTGCCCTAGTTTCGGCAGCGCCTGCGCAAGATGCAAGCAAGCGACTGCAACCAACCGGGGTGGCTACCGCAGCCTCGACCCTGCGCACCCCGGAGCAGATGGACGCCTTCGAGGCGGTCAATGTGGCTCCGACTCCGAGGGCCGAGCATTTCGAACCCACGATGGATATTGACACCTACCGAAGTCTCAAGCAGCAAGCGAAGCTCGCACCCAGGCCGACTAAAGATGCCCCGCGCAGCGGTCCGCTGGCTCCGCCGGTGACGGGCAGCATGTTTGCCGGCCCTTCTGAGTGTGCTGGCACGGCAGGGTGCTGGTTTCCGCCCGACGTCGCAGCCTCCTCTGGCACCGATGGCCAGATCATAGCAGTGCACAACAGCATGTTTTCCGTGTACAACAACTCAGGCTCCCAGTTGACGCTGAAGTCCTTGAATTCGTTTTTCGGCTATTCCACCCAACCCTTCTACGATCCACGCGTGTTGTATGATTCGGTTTGGAGTCGTTGGTGCGTAACTAGCCCGGCATTCCCCGAGTCGGCGACGGTGCAGTATTATGGCGTGGCTTGCTCCGTCAATGGCAACGCTCTTGGCGGGTGGCACGTCTACCTGATAAATGAAGCTGGCCTCGACGGGCAGGGCTCTGGAGGCATCTACGATTTTCCGAGTGTCGGAGATTCGCAGGATGCGATCGTATTCACTGCCAACATATTTACCTCAACCTCGTACCTGGGAGCCTTCCTATGGGAGGCGTCAAAAGCCGCGCTCTTCAATGGACGGGGATTTTCCTACCACTATTGGACAGGGCTACAGGGTACGCTTCAACCTGCCCGCGAATTAATCGACGGCAACGGATACGCGTGGTTTGCGGCTGCGAATTCAGCCAACGGCAGTACCGGTAACATCGCCATGTACGCTTTGGGGTATCCTGCCAGCTTCCCTGACAACTCGCTGTCGGGACCTTACAACGTCGCGGTTCCTGCCTACTCGGTACCGCCCTCAGCAGCGCAACCGTCTCCCTGCAACGTGGCCACCGACGATCTCGATACGAGTGACGCTCGGTTTGTGCAAATGGGAATCCAGAACGGTGACCTGTATTATCAGGTTCACTCGGTTTCATTCGGCACGGCCAACCCACGCTACTACATCATCAAAGGCCTGTTGTCGTTTGCACCCACGGTACAGGAAACGGGTATTTTCTACTCCACCGGAACCTCGTCCGATTTCAATGCATCGATTGCCGCGGACGGCGGTAACCGAATGGTCATGAATTGGACTTCGGTGGACACGATTGACAGTTCGTACTATCCCTCCGTTCGCTTCACCGGGAAACTGCCGACGGATGGCATAATCAGCGGCGACGGGATCGGCACCACTTTGTATACCAGCCCGGCTTGTATGAGCGGCAACTATCAGGCCAGCTTCGGGGATCAGCGTTGGGGAGACTACTCACAATCCAGCTCTGACCCTGCAACCTCCGGACAGTTCTGGATCGACAACGAGATCGTTCCCAGCACCAGCGACTGGGGAACGATGATCGGCCGCATCCATTTCTAGGCGGCGAAAGGACAAGCACTCGGGGCCTGCTCACCAGCGGGCCCCCTTTTTTCGCTCCTGCTTCGCGGTTAGCAGTCGTCAGTTTGGCTCTTGTGCACGGGCCTGATCATCCATTAGAGTCCTGGCCTGAGCGAAGCAACTCAATTCTCTAGTCTCTATTCTCTACGAGGACATTCCATGAAAAGAATTCGGCCGTTGTTTATTGTGCTTCTGGTTCTAATGACAGTCTCTTTCAGTGTTGCGCAGGATAATGATAAGGATGAGAGGAAACCCCTCCCGCTTGAGATCTCAATCCCTAAGGTGCTGACCAACTCCATCACGCGGATACAACACCTCTACGTTCCACTTGCAAGCGCCATGCCGGAAGATAAGTACGGATTCGCGCCCAGTAATGGCGAATTCAAGGGAGTACGCACTTTTGGCGAGCAACTGAAACATGTGGCCGCGGCTAACTTCCTTTATGCGTCGACGATTCTAGGAGAGAAGCCCCCTGAGGATATCGGGGAAAATGGAGCCGGGCCCGCTTCGGTCAAGACCAAGGCCGACATTCTCAAATACCTGAACAGTTCGTTTGCCTACGTGCAAAAGGCGACGGCCTCGATCAACGAGAAGAACCTGATTGCCCCCATCAAGAATCCGTTCGGCGAAGGTACGGCTACGCGCCTGGCAATGACCACGCTGATCGTCGGGCACTGCTTTGACCATTACGGGCAGATGGTGGAGTACCTGCGCATGAACGGGATCGTGCCGCCGGCGAGCCAGCGCTGATACGGCAGAATTGATCCTTAGTAATCGCGGAGAGCTGCAGAAACGGATCCGGCTCTCCGCGGATTTCAGAACCCTGCGTACAGCCTAAATTAATGATCCCCGATTGCCGGCAGGCTTCCTCGCTCTCACGATCTCGTGGACGGTGAAATCTTCCCTGGGGGCCTAGCGGCCCTAGCGTCTAAAAGCGGCGTCGGGTGTGCGCCTTTTGCGGTCGGACTGAAGTCGGGCTCGTCCACAAAGAGCGGCAGAAGCGGCAGAAGCCGAGCTTCGCTCGGCCGGACAGCCCCTTCGACTTCGCTCAGGGCAGGCTTGGGCGGCCGTCCCCACATTAACGTGTTTTCTCGGCGGACTTCGCGCTTGCTTCGCGAGTTCGGCGGTTAAAAGCTTTTACCGCAGAGATCGCAGAGAACTGCCGAGTTCGCTGAGAAGAGACTTCAGAAGCTCTGGATAGGTTTAGGCCAAAAAGGCGATTCCTACAGCAACCCGTACACGTCCAGTTCGGTCTGCGTCGAAACGTAGACTTTGCCGTTGATCACGAGAGGAACGACGAACTTCGTAATTCCTCCGGGCAGGTCTCGCGCCCCTGCAGCCTGATCGGTGTCGTAATACTCTTGCATCGGATTGTATGGATTCAGAGCCTGCAGCAGGTTGCGGCCGCCACTCTGCACTACCCAGAGAATCGGGTTGTAGGTTCCGTTGGACGACATCACCGAGCCGGAATAAAGATAGGTTGTCTGGTTGGCATAAAGAGGACCGACCAGAAGGCCATTCTGCAATCCCCAAACTTTGAGCACATCGGCGCGTCCTACAATAAAGATGAGATTGTTCCAGTAGGTGGGCGTGCTCCACAGCCCGGCATCGAGCGTCTCGGTGGTTTGGGTCAAGGCGTTGGGAAGTTCCTGAACGATCTGAGAATCGCCGGCGGCGTTATATCCGCCCATGGCGTCGCGATCGAGCAGGTAAAGGGTTCCCGTCTTACCGCCGCCAATCATTTCATGAATATGCGGACCCGGCTGATCGGGCAAGAGGATCGGTGCGCCAGCGGCAATGTCCAGGTCCTGCGAATCCAAAGTCAGCTGATTCCAGGGAGTAAAATAATCCACCGGATTCAATCCCGCGGAACTCAGCTGCAGTTTGATAATGCTGTCGCCGAGATCGACGCCTCCGAGATAGCCGTCGAAGGTTCCGTTGCCGGTCTGCACGAACAAGTTCCCCGAGGCGTCCGCAGCAATGCCGCCGCCGGAGTGCCAGATTCCGCCTTCCGAGCCGTTGGGAGTGTCGTTGTAAATGCCGACCGGGCTCAACAACGTCGCATCGTAGCCCAGTACCCATCCGTGGAAGGGGCCATTGTCTTCGATGGATGCGGCCGCGAAGTAAACCGTTCCATTCACCAAGGCCAAGGCCGGGCGAACATTCTGGTAAAGCGAACTGTAAGCAACTTGTCCGCCGGAACTGCCGGCACCGGTTCCTGGCACCGATGCCTGAATCGTGACTGGGCTGTGGGCGCGCTCGGCCCCGCTGGTAATGTCGAGTGCATGCAGCTTTTGGACGTAGCTGCCATTTTCTTTGGTTCGGGCGAGGAGGTAGATCGTGCCCGCAACCGGGTCAATGACAGGCGTCGCCATGATGCCATACTCCGGCTGCGTATTCTCGTAGGCCAGGTCTCCTTGCGGGATCGTAGTGATTCCAGCCGCGGGATTGATGAAGCTGACCTGCCACAGCGGAGTCGTCTGATTTCCATCCGCGTCGAAGGCGTAGACGCTGTCGTGCTCGGTCGCTACGTAGACAACATTGTGCAGCGTGCTGTTGATCATCACGTTGGCGACGTACAGCGGGGACGCGTGCATCCAGCCGTCCACGGGGTACGAAAATTTCTTGCCGAAGGTCTGTGTATTCACATTGGCAGGAGTCAGCGTGGTCTCACTGATATTCTGGCCGCTGCGCATGTTGTCGTAGTGGTAGGTGAAGGCTCCGGGCAAATTCAGGCCAGCATAGGTGTATCCGCCCCCGGCAGGAGTGCGCGTAAGAACGGTCTGATCGAGCCGCACTTGTGCCGACACGGTATTGCTGTAGAGTTGCGCGCTGAGCTTGACGAATGCGGCGTTGGAAGGAACGGTGTAGCTTCCCAGCATGTGCGCCCAGACCGGAGTAGCAGCATTGTTCGGCGTGGTATGGAGACTGCCCAGGCTGTTCTTGTTCGCGTCGTAAATCGACAAGGTGTAGTTGGCCTGGCCATCGCCCGCAAGCCGGTAGGCGCTGCCGCCGAATGAGATCATGTCTCCCGACACGACTGGGAAGAACTGGTTGCTGCCGGAGGAATCGGTCGCGTAATACGCGGCGAAGGTTCCGGATCCGGTGAGTAACGCGTATTCGTTCCCGGTTTCGGCGTTGGTGGGGTCATTCAACACGGTTGCGCTGCCCGTACCGGCAAACGTCCAGTCAGCAGATCCCGACTCGAAACCGGCATTGGGGAGAAGTGGAATCACTCCGTACAACGTTGCCGACTGCCCGTCGGGATTGGTGACCGTTACGTTTACTGTGCCCGGGGCATGCGGCGGAGTGGTGGCATTGATTGTGGTGCTGTTCGTGACCGACACGTTCGAGGCCGAAACCCCGCCGAAAGCAACGGTCGCGCCCGACACGAAGTTCGTTCCATTAAGAACGATGCTGGCTCCGCCGGCTGTCGTCCCCGATGCCGAACTTATTGAAGTGATTGTCGGGGCCGCGGTCGGCGAGACGTAGGTGAAGCCCCCAGAAACGCTGCCTGACTGGGTGTCGGAATTCACTACGGTCACATTCACGGCTCCCGCACTCGACATCGCCGGAGTGGTCACGTAGATCGCGCTGGAACTGGTGGAAATCACCGTGCCGGCGGCGCTGCCGAAAGTGACGGTCGGGGAACCCAGGAAGTTCGCGCCGCTAATTATGACCAGCGTTCCGCCGTTGGTTGAACCAGACGCCGGAGTGATTGCCGTAATGGAAGGTGCAGGCTGGCTATAGCTGAAGGCTCCAGATGCAGTCGCTACCTGCCCGTCGGGGTTGGTAACCACCACGTCCACGGTTCCCGCGCCCTCCGCCGGCGTGACCGCGCTGATCGAACCTGGCGCTGTCGATACGCTCAACGCGGGAATTCCACCCAGCGTCAACTTTGCTCCGGGCAGGAAATTTCCTCCGGAAATGGTGATCCTGGTTGCGGCACCCGGCGGACCCGTTACTGGCGACACCGCATTAATAAATGGCGCCGGATTGAATACGTAGGTCAGGGAGGAAGTGCTGGTGAGGCTGTAGGGATTGGTAACCGTGACCGCCACTGAACCCGCGGTCCCGGACGGAGTAGTCGCGGTAATCGTAGCGTTGTTCAGGACGGTGACGTTGGTTGCTTGCGCACCGCCGAAGGCAACGGTGGCCCCGGGAACAAAGTTCGCTCCCGAAATATAAACGGAAGTTGGGCTATTGGCGGGACCGGAGTTTGGTCCGATCCAGCCCAGCGTCGGATTCGTGATGTAGGTGAAAACTTGTCCGGGCGTCGTCCGCAGGAACAGGCCATCGTCGAAGTACGCCGTCGCGGTTACCGAGTTGTTGTAGATCTCTGCGAAGAAACGAATGTACCGCCCGTTACTCGGAATCACCAACGTCTGCTGGTTGAAAGTCCACGCGTTGGCAGTGACGTTGGGCGTGCTGTAGTAAACTGGATTCTGTTGGTTCACGTCGCTCACTTGCACCGACCAGCGCGCCGAACCATCCCCGCCGACCCGATAAACCCACCCGCCGAAAGTGATTATGTCCCCTGGGTTCACCGGCAAATACGAGGAATTGACTCCTGTGAACACTGCGGTAAAGGTTGGATGATTGCCGGCATTCGATTTGAGTTGCGCGAGATTATTGCCGCTGTGGGCTTGCGACGAGCTTGTGAGGATGGTCTCCGAGCCCGATCCGTTGAAACTCCAACCTGCATTGCCCATTTCAAACCCAGGATTGCCGACGGGTTGAAGGGCGGATGTTTGTCCGTCCGGATTCGTCACCACAACGGTCGCGGTTCCCAGTGCGTTGTTAGGAGCCGTAACGGTCAACACGGTGCTGCTCACGACGACGACATTGGTGCCGGCGACGCCGCCGAAAGTCACCGTGGCTTCGCTTTTGAAACTGGCGCCTGAGAGCGTGATCGAAGTTCCGCCGCCGACGGGACCGATTACCGGTGACGTTGATGTGAGCGCAGGAGGCAAGGCGTAAGTGAAGCCATTACTGAGAGTGCTGCTTTGCCCGTCGGGATTGGTCACGGTGACATTGACCGCTCCGGCCGCGCCCGCTGGAGTGAAGGCGGTGATGCTTCCGCTATTGACCACCACAACGTTGATGGCAGCGGCGCTGCCGAATTTTACTGTCGCTCCGGTGAGGAAATTGGAGCCCGACAAAGTCACGGCAGTTCCGCCGTTTGTGGAACCGCCGGCCGGCGACACTCCCGTAAGACTCGGAGGCGGGTAAAGAACGTAGGTATATCCGGCAGACAGCGTCCCAGTATCGCCATCCGCATTGGTGACCACCACGTTCACCGTGCCGGAAGAATGCGCGGGCGTAGTCGCGGTGATGGTGGTGCTGTTCACCACGCTCACGTTGGTGGCCGCCGCGCCGCCGATGGTGACCGTCGCTCCGGCGAAGAAATTCGAGCCAGTTAGCGTGACTGCCGTCCCGCCCGACGGAACCCCAGAATTCGGCGCAATCGACGTGATGGTTGGAGGTGGATCATAAGTGAAGGCTGCATTCGCAACCTGCTGCTGCAAGATCGCGTCGTCAAAATTCACCTGCGCCGTCGTGGTGTTGCCATAAACTTCTGCGTAAAACCGGACGTAGGCTTTGCCCGTTGGAACGGTGTAGGTCTGCTGGAACAGAGTCCAAGCGCTGGCGGTTGCGTTCGGCGTGGAAACATAAATCGCATTCGCTTTGTTCGAATCGAGCACTTGCAGAGCCCAGTGGGCCTGTCCATCGCCGGAGAGCCGCGACACCCAGCCGCCGTAGGTAATAATGTCGCCCGGACTCACCGGAAGATACTGCGAGGTGCCGCTGAGAATGGCGTTATAGCTGGGATGGTTTCCGGCCTGCGAGGTCAACTGCAGGAACTTGCTGCCGCCATGCGCCTGACTGCTGTTGGTGACGATCGCGTAAGAACCGCTGTTGCCATTCCACGCCCAGCCTGGGGCGCCCAATTCAAATCCGGCATTAGTGAGCGGGGTGGCAACTCCGACCAGAGTGGCGCTCTGGCCGTCGGGATTGGTGACGGTGACATTCACCGGCCCAGCAGGATTGGCCGGCGCGGTTGCCGTGATGGTAGTGCTGTTCGTTACTACGACATTGGTTGCGGCGCTCGAATTGAACGTGACGGTTGCCCCGGTTAAGAAGTTCGAACCGGAAAGCGTCACGGACGTACCGCCGTTGGTGGAACCGACGGACGGAGAAGCCGAGATGAGAACAGGCGGCGGATTATAGGTGTAAGCGCTATTCAGCGTGCTGAATTGCGCATCGGGATTGCTGACGGTTACATTCACCGTTCCCGCCGAGTTGGCCGGCGTCACTGCGGTGATCTGGCCGCTATTCACGACGACCACGCCGGTCGCAGAGGCGCTTCCAAATTTCACCGTGGCTCCAGACAGGAAGTTTGAGCCCGCGAGGGTCACGGCGGTCCCGCCATTGATGGAGCCGGCCGGCGGAGCGATCGAACTTAGAGTTGGCGGCGGGTAAGCAAGGTATGTAAATCCCGCGGTGAGCGTGGCTGAATCTCCGTCGGGATTCGTGACCGTGACGTTTGCCGTGCCCGGGGAATGTGCCGGCGTGGTCGCCGTAATTGTGGTGCCGTTCACCACCGCGACATTCGTAGCGGCGACGCCGCCGATTTTGACGGTCGCACCGCTCACGAAGTTGCTGCCGGTGAGGGTCACCGCCGTGCCGCCGAGCGCACTGCCGCTGTTCGGGGCGATGGATGTGAGCGTCGGAGGTGAAAGATAGGTGTATCCGCCCACCGCGAGTTGTCGCTGCAAAATTGCGTCGTCAAAGTTCGACTGCGCGGGGATGGTGTTGTTGTAAACCTCCGCGTAGAAGCGGATGAATGCCTTGCCGGCAGGAATGGTGTAAGTTGCCTGCACCAATGTCCAGACGTTGGCAGTGGCGTTTGCGGTTGAAACGTAGGTTGAATTCGATTGATTGGAGTCCGCGACAGCGATGGTCCAGCGGGCAAAGCCGTCGCCAGAAACGCGCGTGATCCATCCACCAAAAGTAATTTTGTCGCCGGGATTTACCGCAAGAAATTGCGAACTCCAGGAACTCCCGGTCCCCAGAATCGCGCCGTAACTGGGCAGGTTCGTGGGCTGAGACGTGAGTTGCAGGAAATTGTTTCCGCCGTGGGCTTGGGCGCTATTGGTGATGATCGTGGCAGCCCCACTGCTGTTCCATATCCAGCCACTGCTTCCAGATTCAAACCCTGCGTTGGACAGCGGCGTCAGTACAACGGCCAGTGTGGAACTCTGCCCGTCGGGATTCATCACCGTCACGTTGACTGGCCCAGCCGGTTTTGCCGGGGTAACCGCGGTAATCGTGTTACCGCTCGCCACCACCACGCTGGTGGCCGGCACTCCCCCAAACGTTACCGTTGCCCCCGTCAGAAAGTTCGAGCCGGAAAGGGTAACCGCGGTACCGCCATTCGTCGAGCCGACAACCGGAGACATGGAGGAAAGGGTCGGCGGAGGATTCGTGGCCGACAGAAAGGAGCCCAGGAAAACGCAGGCAACTACCCACAGTAAGCGCCGAACAGACATCGAGCGAAGTTCCTCCTGGGAAGCACGGGACGGCCGACGGTATCTTTACCTTTAACGGATCTCTTCCGGGGGGTAACCCGCTTATTTAGCGGGAAGGGGGAGAAATTACAATTCGTATTTTCGATGGCAAACGGGGAGAAGTCAAGCCTGAAATTCAGCTCGCACATCCGCGAAAAACGGGGCGAATTGGAGTTTTCCACCACACGTTTTCGCATTGTTAGGTTAGAATCGGACCATTCCGCCGCAAAATCTGAACAGTGATTTCAGGGATAGTTACGATCCCTGTCCCTCGATCCCAAGGCGTGTCACTTTGCGGATAAGCGGCGGCCGGGGGAACGTAGTAGCTTCGCGATAATGTAACGACCGTTGCATGACGCTAGTCAGGCAATTGGCCCAAAAACCAAGCCCAGTCTGGTTTTGAACGAAGGTCTGTAAGGGGTCGTCCCATTTCCCGTTAAGGTACAGCGTCCTTTTCGACAATTTATATGAACTTCTGTGCTCTGGGAGCTTTCTCATCCCGCCTGTAGATTTGGGACTGTGAATTGCGCCTTCAGCCCCCATGGGAGGTCTCCGTTGAAAGCCACTGTGATCGTGTCATTTTTAATTTTGGTTTTATTCTTGCCTTCTCCCGCTTTGTTGGCAGCTCCCGCGGCGCCAGTTCCCGCGCCACAGGCAACGTCATCAACCACCACGCCGGGGGCATCTCCCGTACCCTCGTCATTCTTCGGAATGAACAACTACATTTACGGGCCGACTACGTGGACAGAACCGTGGCCATCGGCGCCCTTCACTAGCGCGCGGCTATGGGACACCTACACCGAATGGCGCTATTTGCAGCCCACCGCCACCACTTGGAATTGGAGCAATTTAGATTGGTGGCTCAATCAAGCTCACACCCATAACATCGACTTGATCTATACCTTTGGCGGCGTGCCGCAGTGGGCGTCGTCCGAGCCCAGCAACACCAACTGCCACCGCGCGTTGACTTCGGGCGCACTCGGTTCCTGCGCTCCGCCGATCAATCTCACCATGTGGGACAACTTCGTGACCGCCGTTGTCACCCATGCGGCAGGAAGAATCAAGTACTGGGAGATCTGGAACGAGCCCAATATTCAGGCCTATTGGACGGGTACGCCCGAACAGTTGGCTACCATGGCGCAGCATGCCTATTCGATCATTAAATCGATCGATCCCAGTGCCATCGTGATCAGCCCTTCCCCCTCTGGATATTGCTACAACGGCGTCTGCCAGGTCGCGGGCACTTCTGACGGTCCCACTTGGCTGGCGAACTTCATCTCGGCAGGTGGCAACTCCTACACCGACGTGTATGCCTTCCACGGTTATCCGGGAAACGTAGCCGAATGGATCAACGCCTACATGGATCACTATAACGGCGTTCTCACGAACGCAGGTATCACGTCGAAAGAACTGTGGGACACCGAGGGTTCCTGGGGCTCTCACCCGCTCGCCACTGAGGATGAGGATGCTGCCTACTTGGTCCGCCGTTTCCTCCTCGAGCGCTCGAAAGGCGTTGCACGCTTTTATTGGGAAGCCTGGGACGCTACCGGCAACTGGGGAACCATGTGGTCCGCGGCTACCGGCGTGAATCCAGTCGGGCAAGCTTACGCTCAGGTAAATAAGTGGATGGCTGGCGCCACGCTTTCTCCCTGCACGCAAGCCACGAATGGCACCTACACCTGCTCGCTTACCCGTTCGAATTATCAAGGGCTGGTGGTGTGGAATCCGAACACGTCGATGAGCTATACGCCGGGGACGGAGTTTACAACCCACCGCAACATGTATGGCACGGCTTCGAATATTACGGGGCCAGTCACGATCGGCCCGGATCCAATCTTGTTCGAGACGCCGGCCTCCGGAAATATTCCTCCGCAAGCGGTGCTCAAGTTGATGTCCGCCGGAACCAACACAATCTATTTTTCGGGGCCTTCCGGCTACGCTCCGTTTACCGTGATCGCCGATTCGTCCGCATCGTATGCCTTGGCCGGTACGATCTCTTCTCGGACGACCGATTTCGGAGACGGCACCGTGACTACGTCGGAATACGCAACCCACACCTATCACACCGCCGGCAATTACACAGTTACGCTTACGCTGAACGATAGCGACGGCGCGACGGTGAAATCGACGCATACGGTTGCCGTCACCAAACCGTATTGCACTCTCAACCCGACTGCCAATTCGCTCACGCTGTGCGTGCCTGCAAACAACGCCACCGTGACTTCGCCGGTGCATGTGGTCGGAATCGCCAACGATACTAGCCACATCGCCAACATCGCCGCCTACATCAACTGGTCAAAAGTGAGCCAGGTAGATGGCGTTTCCACGTTCAACCAGTACCTCACCTTGCCGGCAGGCTCGCACAAGCTCTCGGTCGAGGTGACCGACGATGCCGGCAGAAAGTATTGGATTACCGAAACCATCAACGTGAATTAAAAGCGAGCACCAAAAAACTTTGGGGAAGCGAACTACAGTCCGCTTCCCCGATTTTCTTTTCAGACTTGCGGCGCGGCTGAAAGCCGCGCCCTTTCAAAACTTGACCGAGATCTGAGTTTTTCACCAGCCGATCTGACGTTGGCTAGTTCAGCGGCTCGACGCGCGCTGAAAGGAGCGGACGATCGCGTCGAATACCGGCTTGCCTCCGAACGAAGCGTCCAAGGGCATCGGCGCGACCGGCTGGTTATCCGGGCGCGGCGCTTCTTTGGCTAGCCAGGTGTATTTGTCGGACAATCCCCAGGTCTGGACCGAGATCACCGCCTTCTCTTCCAGCACGGTATTCAAATACGTTTCGTAGATTTTGGCCAGATCGTTATCCCGCGATGCGAGTGGAGTGCGTGCCTCGCGCACGTCCAATTCCGTGATTAATATTTTGAGACCCAGCCCGGCGACCCGATGGAGAAAATCCTGAAATTGACGCGGGTTGAATTTGGACTGCATTTCATCGCGCAAGTGCGACTGAATTCCCAGGGCATCGATAGGGACGCCCGACGACTTCAGTTTTTTCAGCAGCCCGAGTGTCGCGCTTCTCTGGTCCTCACTGTAGGGAAGATCGTATTCCAGCATCCGTTCGTTCCAAACCAGCAAAGGTTGCGGGTCCGCGGCCTTGGCAGCACGGAAAGCCTTGGCCACATAATCGGGACCAATGTTATCGAGCCAAACGCCCTTGGCTAATCCGTCGGAGCGCCCGTCCTTCGGCTGGATAATCTCGTTCACCACATCCCAGGAGTGCAGCTTGCCCTGGTAATGTCCGACCACGGTGCGTATGTGATCGACCATGACCTTTTCGGCATTGCCTTGATTCACCTGTTTTCCGACCCAGTCCGGCAGATTGAGGCTCCACACCAAGGTGTGCCCACGGAAAAGAATTCCGTTCTGGTGAGCCCAGTCAACCAGCCAATCGCCATCGTCGAATTTGAACTTATCGATCCCCGGACGAAGCGCCTTCCACTTCATTTCGCCTTCCGGGGTCATGATGCCGCACTGCTGCACGAAGGCGCTGGCAAAGTCAGGGTCGGCTTGCAAAATCTTTCTCGAAGTCGCAGCTCCGTAGAGCAAGCCCTTGCTGGCCGCCGCCGCTTTCAGGGTCGTGCCCCCGCTCGCAGGGGGAACAGCGAACAAACTATTCCGCGCCAACCTTCTCGACGTTTCCATGCCGCCGGCCACCACGGTCAAGCCGCCCAATCCTACGGAAGCTCCCAGCCCTTGAAGAAATTTGCGCCGTTTCATCGATCTTCCTTTCGCGATTCAACAATGTTCACAACGTTTGCCCGCCCATGAGTCGCCGGGACGGTGCTACGGTTCCGAAGTCACGCTCGGCGTTGAGATGCCCATCGAAGTCAACCGGTACGGTTTCTTCGTAGAAGGTAACTGATCGCACCTCGTCCGGAATCGCATGATACTCCTTCCAGAGCTCCCACAGTGCGTGAAGCTGATTGGTGGAGAGATTTCCCGCGGGAGTTTCCTCCACCCGGTAAGTGAGTCCCTGCCATCGTTCCGCCGAAAACATTTTACCCATGATGGGGTCGTGGCTGAGTTCGTATTCCTGATGGGTTCCGTTCTTCATTTCCACACTGGCGATGAGCCGGTGAAGTTCCGCCTTCTTGACCCGGTCGAAGGTGGGATAACAGGCAAACGGCCATGCCCGCACGATATGAAACGAGCCGCAGAAAATATTCACGGCGAGCAATGAAAGTCCGACACACCACAGCGCGGTCGAAGGCGCAGCCGTCCGCTTTGTCGCCCGCGTCAAATTCATTGGAACCAGCGAGCAAGTGCGGCTCGCGGCGATGCGTGTGTAGATTCGTTCGCCCAGGGCGCGCACGGGAGCCCACAGCAGAACAGGCCACAGAAGGGCGAGCAACGGAAGACGCGGAACCAATCGCACGTATGCACTGTATCCGCAGACTCGGCCCTCAGGTGCGAGCGCGGTGAAGAGCGGCAGCGACGCGTGCTGGCAAACATCTTCCGCGCCCAGCCCGATCAAAGACGCATGATCCGAACTACCGACGAATTGCACGCGGTCTGCCCAATTCAGCGATTGAAGAAGAGCAACCGTGCGCCGGCACAACTTGCACGAATCGTCATAAATCACCGGCAAAACGCCGGGGAACATTTTCTTTCCAATCGCGACGAACAGTCCTTTCCAGTCGACAAAAATCACGTACATGAACTGCAGGGAAAGGAACGGAATGCGCATCATGATCCCGATGCCGTTGTGAAAAGCCAGTCCCGCAAGAGCAGCGAGCGGACGAAGTCGTGGCCACAAGATCAGCAGGCCGAAACTAACTTCGAAACTGACGGCCAGCAATGCGAATACCATGGTAAGCCGGGGAAAGTGATCGATCCGCAACCACGGCGTCCAGTTTCCGAACTCCGCCCACTTCTGGAACATCTGAATGCGCAGATTGTCGCTGAAAATCCAATCCCAACCTCCCCGCGCCAGCTTCCAGGTTCCCGGAAAGAAATAAACTAAAGCCAGCGCCGCCATCATGAACCGCAACGGGAGTCCATAAGCGACGGAAGCGGCGGGCGCTTCGATCTCGCCTTCATCCGCTCGTTTCATTGTTGCAAAAATAGAATCGAGTGAAAGCGAGTCGCCGCACCGGCTGAAGCCCAGAATGAGGGCGAACCAGACCAGGTGGTGATAGTGATTTACCTTGCCATACAACTGCGGAATCCCCAGCACGTAGATGGCGAGCAGTGTGGCCAGCAGACAACTGAAGCGGGTGAAGAGTCCGAGAATCGCAGCGATACAGGCGGCCGCAAAGACCCAATAGAAAACGGCCACCACGTCCGCATTTACGGGAAGCAGCTTGAGAATGGGCGCCCATCCGAGGGGCGGCAACTGCAACACCTTCGGCAAATGGGTGAAGCGCAGGGTACGCGCATAGTTCTCCTGCAACAGGAGCGCAGAGAAAACAACTATGCGGACGATGGCAGGATTGAGAGGATCGGCGCTTTCAGAAAGGAAGCGCGAGAGAAGAAGGTAGCGACGCTGAAGAAAAATCAGGAGGGCGATGGCAATCGCAAGGATCGTTGCCTCTCGGCCCAACGCAGGCAGGAATTCAATGATCTTCGCATGGAGTGCGGGATCGCCCACAGTCAGACTCGATCGGTGACAGATTGCGGTTTGCGCCGCGGCGACAGCAGGGCCCAAATCACAAACCAGGGCTCGATCAGATAACGGGACGCTAACCGTCTTGGCTCCGAGACCAGACGATAAAGCCATTCCAGGCCCAGGCGTCCCATCCAGCGCGGCGGAGTTGGAATGGCGCCACCGATGTAGTCCATGTAACCGCCGGCATTGAAAACTGCATTGGCCTGGATCTCGTCGCGGTGGTCATACACCCACTGTTCCTGCTTGGGCATGCCGATCCCGACGAGCAGAATGTGCGGACGATAGTTAGCGATCGTTTGCAGAATCCGCTTGTTGTCTTCGCTTCCCGGACGATGGTCGAAAAAGCCGTGCGCGTATTCAATCTGCAAACCTTTGAATTGCGCGCGCAACCGCTCCACTCCTCGGGCTACGATTTCTGGTTTGGTGCCGAGATAGAAAACGCGCCAGCCTCTCTGGGCTGCCGTCGGAAGCAAGCGGGCGAAATAATCCAGATAAGTAATGCGATGCTTGCGTTCCAGAGGAATGTTCGCGAGTTTCGCCAGGAGCACGACCCCCATTCCATCCACATGGATATGGTGCGCGGCATCGTAATAGGCGCGCATCGCGGCGTCTCGCTGATACAAAAACAGGCTGTGGATGTTGTGGTTCCCGATGATCTTCTTCTGCCCGGTTTCAATTGCGGACTCGACGAGCCCGTCGAGGTCGTCGACGTCCATGATGTCAATCGGGGAACCGAGAAGTTCGAATCGCTTTAGCGGGCGCATGCGCGTTCTCCCACAACTCGCTGAATACCTTCGATCATCTGTTCCACTCGGGCCTTCCAGCTATGCTGAGCGATGATTTCCTGACGCGCCACGCGTCCCATCGCCGGCAACTTCTGGCGCGACAACCACGCATCCGTTAGAGCCCTCTTCAGATCTTCCTTGCTGCCGGACTCGAACAAAAATCCGGTTTCGCCGTTGCGGATTAATTTTCGTGCATCCGCAAACTCCGCAGCCACTACTGGCTTCGCCATGGCCAGGTACTCATAGAGCTTCAGGGGAGATAGATACATCCCAGCTGTCTTCAATTCGATTTGTCCGGAATAGCCAACATCGAAGCCCGAAAGATAAGCGGGGATGTCGTCGAATTTAACCTGGCCGGTAAACTGGACGGCGTTCTGCAAGCCCAACGAGGATGCCAGGCTCGACCACTCATTTTTCATCACGCCATCGCCAATAATAGCTACATTGATGTCGAGGCCCTGTTCCGCGCGCAATTCCTTGACCGCATGAAGAAGCAGGTCGAGGGCTTGCCATGCGTTCAGGCGGCCCACAAAGCCAACCGTAAAACCGGGAAACAACCGGTGCGCGGTGTATCGCGATGGATCAAAAACGCTGGTGTGCACACCATTGGGAACGACTAAAACTTTTTCTTTCGCTACACCGGCTTCCGTGCAGATCAATTCTTTCAGCAAATCGCTGATCACCACGATCGCGTCACATTCACGATAGGCCTGGAATTCCAGCCGTCGCGCCAGGCTGGTCAGCACCGAACTGCGGCGCTCCACCGAGGCCTCGCGGAAGACGAGGGCATTGCTTTCCAGGATCCACACTGCCCCGTGCTTCTGGAACTTCCGCCCCAGAGCTTGAAAACTTCCTAAACGTTCGTAAACCCAATCCACACGCCCACGCAGTTCTCGCCATGCAGTCTGAGCGTTTACGACCCGCATCGTTATGCGTCCGAGATCCGCAGCCAGGGCGTGTGCCCAACTGCGGTGCATCAAGCCTTCCGAGCGATGAGAAAGATTGGAGGAGATTCGATTGCCCAGGATGAAGGAATTGACTTCCCAGCCCAATTCTTCGAACGCACCAGTCACGCCCAAAATGTGAGAGCGCGGCCCACTGCTCTCGGAATCGGGCCGAGTGGAAACGCGCGGGGCTCCGGACAGATAACCGAGTCGGCGCGCCGTGGTCGCGTTGGTAACGGATGGCAAATCGGTCGACAAAACTGGGGTGCTGGTCATGAAATATATATCAGATCAATTTCACCGGGAAACCGGACGTACCGCTTCGCCGGGTAAGAAGGTAAACCGTGGCTACTCGAGTATGGCGAAATTCTCGCATGCCGCAGTCAGAGGCGACGCCTCATTTCTGGACGTCGCCCTGTCGTTCGTAACCCGTCGAGGTTACGGCCCGGTCTCCTGTGACCACAGACATTGCCCGTTCGTTGGCTGAACCGGCATGGTGGGCGGTGTGAGGTAAGTCGGCGACGAGAAGTCAAAGAATTCCGTCATGTTGTCGGCGTTCGCGTCGCGCAGCGTCATGCTGGGCAAGTTAAATCGCGTTTCGATGAGCTTCAATATGGACGAATGGTCGCGCACGACATGGGAAACGAAGTGCGCCTTCGTCCACGGAGATACCACCATGACCGGAACGCGGAAACCCGTACTGGCAAAGGTTCCCGGCTGATCTCCAGTGGTCAGGTTCGGCGCAATGGTGTCGGGCGCGACCGCAGCCTGTGGCGGAACGTGGTCGTAAGTTCCTCCGCCTTCGTCGTAGGCCTGGATGTAAATCGAATCCTGCCACGTCGGGCTCGCGAACAGAGCGTTGATGATTCCGACCGCAACCGCCGATCCTTGCTGGACGTTGGCACCTGGGTGCTCGTCGCTCCCGCCCCCACGCTCGAAGAAGATCACCTGCGGCAAAGTGCTGTCGTTCAATACGTCATTATTCCAGTTGGCCAAAGGCACGACTTTGCTCGAGTCCGTGTTCCAGATGGCATACGACTTTAAGTTGATGTGCTGCGTGTCCTGGTAATACATTCGCCAACTGATGCCTGCGGCATCCAGCAGGTTGAAAATGGTTGGCATGGTGTAGCCACCGGGCGGCGGGTTTAACGCGTCCAGCACGTTCCCCTGCGATGTGGCAGAAAACATGTACATGCGGTTGGGAACGGTCGGCGCCAGCGCAGAAGAGAAGTAGCGATCGCTGGTGGCGAACTGGAAGGCCAGATCGTAATAGTAAGGCAGATCGAGCCAGTCATAATAGCCAATCGCACGCGTCCCATCCGGATCGTATGTAGAGGCCAGGGCGTTCACCAAGAACTGATCCATGTTCCCGTTGTCCACGTCCTCGTGCACTGCATCCCAGTTGGCCGTCAGGTTCTCCATGCACACCGTCTTCAGGTGGAAGGGCGTGATCTGATCGCCAGTCTTGCCGGGTATGCTCACCGTTAATGGCAGGCCGTCGAACGAGTCGGTATATCCGTTGTTAGCGCGATATTGCCCCATCAATCCAAAGTAGGTATCGAAGCTCCGGTTTTCCTGCAGGAAGAAAATGATGTGGTTGACACTGCCCAGTGCGGTTGAGGTCACCGTAACCGCCGCGGTGGCAGAACTTTGTGCCGCCGTCGCGGTAATCGTAGTCGTCCCCGCCGTCAAACCGGTCGCAATGCCCTGATTCGCCGGACCGTTGCTCACGCTCGCGACTTTTGGCGCAGAGGAACTCCACTTCACCTTCTGAGTGAGATCTTCCTGCGTGCCGTCAGTGTAGTTGGCAGTGGCGGTGAACGATTGCTGCGCATCTCCCGCGAGAGACGCGCTGCTCGGGCTGACTTGCAGTGAAGAGAAGATCTTTACCGTAAGCGAAGCAGACCCCGCCACCGTACCCGTCTGCGCGCCAATGTTAGCCTGGCCCGCAACGCTCCCCGCCGTGGCCAAACCTAACGTATTGATAGTCGCTACTGCAGGCGTATCCGAACTCCACACAGCGTAGCTTGAGATATCTTCCGTCGTGCTGTCGGTATACGTCGCTACCGCCGCAAATTGTTGCTGCATGCCATTGCCAACGGCGGCGATTCCAGGGCTAACCGCAATCGAGGTTGGCATTTTCACAATGACAGCCGAAGAGCCGCTGATGGCCCCGACGGTTGCTGTAATGGTCGCGGTTCCTGCTGAAATCGCGGTTGCTATCCCGTAAGTGCCGAGGCTGCTTCCCACGGTGGCTATGCTCGCCGCTGAGGTGCTCCATTGCACTGCACCGGTCACGCTCGATTGCGTACCGTCGGTGTAAGTCGCCGTAGCGGTAAGCTTCTGGGTAGAGCCGACCGGGACGATCAAGGTGTTCGGATATACGTTGTTGGGGTAGACAGTGAGCGAGCTGAGGGTCTTTACGTTGAGGTTGATGCTGCCCGAGACCGAGCCCGCCTTCCCGGTTATCGTCGTCGTTCCCAAACCGACCGCCGATGCTACGCCCAGGGAGTTGACGTTTGCGACGGTCGACAAGGAAGAAGTCCAGCTCACCGAAGTCGTCAAGTATTGCGTGCTGCCGTCGGTGAAAGTTCCGAACGCATAGAGCTGCAAATTACCGCCGTTCGGAATGGTCGAATTGTTCGGACTTACCACCAGCGTGCTCAGGGTCTTTACCCGCAGAGTCGTGCTGCTGATGATGGATCCCTGGGTCGCTGTGATCGTGGAGTTCCCGAGCGCGATGGCCGAGATCAGACCTTGACTGCCGGGGGTGTTGCTGATGGTTCCCACCGTGGTCGTCGACGAAGTCCAGGTCACCGAGGTGGTGATGTCCTGCGTGCTGTTATCACTGTAGGTGCCGATTGCCTGCATCTGTCGCGTCAATCCTGCCGGAAGCGTCGGATTGTTTGGATTGATCGTGATCGATACGAGCGAGACCGGTGGATTCACAGTCAGAGACGCAGAGCCCACGATCGTTCCCGAGGTCGCGCTGATCATCGCAGTGCCTTGCGCAACCGCCGTCGCTACTCCCTGGGTGCCGGTGGTGTTGCTTTCTGTTGCCACCGACGTCGGAGACGCACTCCACTGCGCAGACGTGGTTAGATCCTTCTGCGTTCCATCACTGTAATTTCCCGTGGCGGTGAAGGGCTGGGTTTGCCCGACCGCAATCTGCGCCGTCGTGGGATTGACCGTGATCGACGTGAGTGTCTTCACCGTGAGTATGCTGGTTTGCGAAGAGGACGCCAATGTAGCCTTGATCGTAGACGTCCCGCCCGATAACGATTGCGCGAATCCATAGGACCCCGTCGCATTTCCCACAGTAGCAACGGCCGGGTTGGAAGATGTCCAGGTCGCCGCGCTGGTCACGCTTTCGGTGGTGCCGTCGCTGAAATGTGCGGTCGCGTAAAACTGCTGTGTGCCGCCAAGAAAAATGCTGGGATTGGTGGGGCTGATGGTCACATAGCTCAGCGTCTTCACGTTGAGCGTCGCGCTCGACATAATCGAGCCGAACTGCGCGGTAATGGTTACCGATCCGGCGGAAACGCCCGTGGCCGACGCCGACAAGTTCACATAATTGATGGCAATGGTCGCCACGCTGGTATTCGATGAGGTCCATGTGACGGAACTTGTGAGGTACTGCGTCGTCCCATCGGAAAACGTTCCCTGCGCGTAGAACTGTATGCTCGCGTTCGGGCAGATGGACGTAACCGTCGGGCTGACGCTCAGAGAACTCAGAGTCTTCACTCGCAAGGGGTCGCTTCCGACTACGCTGCCCAACGTCGCGGTGATGGTGGTGACTCCGAGGCTGACCGCGGTTGCCACACCCTGTGATCCGCTGGAATTGCTGATGGTCGCCACAGCAGGCGCGGAAGATGCCCAGGTTACTTGCGTAGTCAAATCCTGCGTGGTGCCATCGCTGTAATTGCCGGTCGCGGTCACCTGCCGGCTCAATCCCGCGGGCAAGGTGACATTCGGACCCACAGTGATCGAAGTCAGCGTGGCGGCCCGGGCGGCGCCCGGAAGGACTGCCATCGCGACGAACGCCAATACGAATAACTGCAGGACCCGGCGCAACGCGGCGGCGGGAAACGAATGACTGCACAACATGTAATCCTCCAACAATCTAAAGTCTCTGGGGGTGGTGTTTACGAGTGCAAGGCTGAGGCGGAAGCGGACCGGGATTCCTGGTTCGAACCAGCTACTTTCTCTTCGGCCGCAGCGGAAGGAAACAGAACATTTCGGTAAGCGTCCAGCGTCCGCTCAGCGACGCGATTCCAATCCAGCGTATCGAGGGGAGCATTCCCGGATCGATTCGCCTTTTGTGCCCATTGCAAGGCTCCAGCAAGTTCGCCAGTGCTCAGCTCACCTTCATAGGTGCGCACCCAATCGCTGCCCACCAGCGCCTGCAATTCAGCCATGGCGCCCTTGCGTGGCACCAGCACTGGCTTATTGAACGACAATGCCAGCAAGGCCGTGCCAGAATTCAGGATCTCGCGATAGGGCAAAGCGACCAGATCGGCCGCGCCAAAGAACGTTTGTACCTCTTCATTGGGCACATGCCGCAAGTGCAGATAGATGCGTGAATCTCCGGTTGTCAGTTCGCGAACCGAGGTTTGGCGAACCGAGGTTTGGCGCGTCGATGTGTGGAGCCTCGAACCGCCCGACTTCGAGAATTCCCGCCCGGCGATACAGAGCGCGGCTTGCGAGTCGCTCAAGCCCCGAAACGCCGCAATCAATCCCGGCACGTTCTTGTAGTCGCGAATCCAGCCGAAGAACAAGACCACTTTTGCATTTGAAGGAATGCCAAGCTGCTGGCGGCAATCCTCGCGACTGTCGTCTGGATATTCGCCGCGATAGTGTCCATGAGGAACAACAGTCCCGGGCAAGTTACGCAACTCTGTAAATTTTTCGCGCGCGCTTTGAAGTCCACTTTCACTCAGGGTGATGAATCCGTCCAAGCGGCGCAAGAAAGCTCGCCAGAACCATTTTTCGAGTCGCGGATAGCGACGCTCGTGAGAAGCCAGATTGTGAACCGTCCACACAATCTTGGTTCCGCGGCTGCGCGCGAAATCTATCAAGCTGAGAACGGCCTGCGTCTTCAGTCCCGCGGCTGCCGCCGTCTTCTCGACGTTTAAAAACATCTCCGGCCAATGAATGTGCCAAACGTCATAGCGGCGAGTCAGCAACTTCCCTATTGAAAACTCGTCGACCTCGGCTGCCTGCATGTGCGAATACAAAAGATAGGCGTACGGATTCTGCTCTCGAGTATTAAATGCGGGCCACGCCAGGATTCGCAAAGGCTTCATTGTGTCCATTCCCGGCTGTTGTTCTCGCCTTCGAGATGGCCAGCCAGTCTCGAAAAACCGCGCCAGATGTGCAAAGCCACGTGGGTCAAGCGATGCCACAGATACTTCCGGAAATTCGCCGGCGTATGCCTGTAAAAAATGCACTTCGACATATCGGGCGAAATTCCAAGAAGAAAGCGAAAACGTGACGCGACCGATCCTGGGTCCGTCAGATATGCAGCGATTACGCGCTTGTTCCCTTCGAGAATCGTCGTCGGCTGCCGTTCGTCGATGCCGACCAGCAAGATGGTGTCGTTGCCCGCACATCCCTCAGCAAGTCGCTTCTGCAAGGAGAATATCTTTGCGGCTTCTTCCGCCGGAATACGCGATACGCGCGACGAACGCATGCCCTCAGCAAAAGTCGGCACCGAATGATCCTTCGTGTCCATCCGCTTCCAGTGCCGCCGTGTAAATACATTCATCTTGCGAAAATCTTCCGCTTCGACCTCCACCTGCCACCACTGGGTGTCGTTCGGGAGTTCGCGCCATACATGCCCTCGCCTGCGAAACAACAGGCTCTTGCGCACCTCCGCCTCGCGCTGGCCCGAACTGGCCAGGTCATTGACCACTTCGGCGAACCGTTCGCGATCACGGTTAAACTCCGGGTAATGAAACTCGCCTCTCAGAAACGCGGCGATCGCTTCCTCTTCGCTTGCTCTTCTGATCCGTTTAATGGCGATCACCAGCCCGGACAGTCGGAGAATAAACTTGCAAGGGCTCCGCTGGCTGGCGCGTTTTCGGTTGACGCTCATAGTTCCGCAGCGAGACAACCGTGGTCACGTAGAGCACCCAGAACACGCTGTTGTGTTTCAGGAATGTGGGCTCGCTCAGGTTATACAAGAACAGGAACGACAGATAAGCCAGCGGCCAGAACGCTTCGGCGAGTTCCACGTCTCGTATCCAGCGGATCCCCCGCCTAAAAGCTGAGGCGGATCCCAGCAAAAACAGGACCAGTCCCACGAGTCCGATAGCCAGGCTCACTTCTAAATAGCCGTTGTGAGAGTGAGGTGGCTGCCAGCCTACCTCCGTCCACACATCATTCGATTCCTTGCCCGTGTCGAGCCAAAAGGCACCGTACCCATATCCCAGCCACGGACGTCGCGAGATCATGTAAAACACTATCGCCCAAATATCGGTGCGCCCGGTCAGAGTTTTATCTCGACCCAGCCAAAGCATGACGTCGCTGATAATCTTTGGCTCGATGAAGATGTAAGCGGCGCAAGCCAGCACGGCCACGCCCCCGAACACCATCAGGGGCGGAATAAAAGACTTCCTCCACCGCAGTGCCGGCCAGCGCAGCATGCCGAAAATTGGCAGCGCGACAATCAATCCCGTCAGCACGACCACGGACGACATCGACCGCGACAACAGCAGCACCGCCACAGAAATTACAAAGCCCGCCCACCACACCATCGCCCGCTTGCGATTACTGATCGCGACTAGTAAAAAACTCATGGCGCTCAGAACCATCATGAGGCCCAGAATATTCTTGTGATCGTAGATGCCACGCCAATCTCCGGCGTGTTCCCCGACCATAATTCCGTATCTGGGCGCGGCGACTGCGAATGCGATGCTCAACAAAGCCGCAAAACCCAATGTTCCGGCCAGGATTTTTAATTGCTGGCTGAAAGTGAAACGCGAGGCTAGATATACGCCGAATAGTGTGGTTCCAACAAAAGCGGCGCTCCGCCGCATCGTGACCGCCGGATCGACCGACCATGCCGCCGACATCACGCACAAGCCCACGACTGCAACCAGGTACGGATCTTTCAGCAAGAGTTTCAACTGCCGCCGGTAAACGAGCAATAAACAGGCAATCAGGTAAATCACTCCCAAAATGATTTGGGTCATCGGATCGCCCTGGCTGGCATCCACGTCTACCTCAGCTTCCTTACGAAGCAAGGGGAAGATGGCGTCAGTAAGGATGAAAAGCGCGAACATCGCGAAGCCGTATTCCAGCCATGTGGCGAAGTTCACGCCACTCCGCGAACTACTTGACGCCATCGACCGGGACTGAACTGGGGGCCGTGACTCTAACGAAATTTGGAATGAGTACGACACGGTTTCACGATCTCCTTAAGCTTCAACCGTCACGTTGCTTGCCGTTTCCAGAACCTGGCGCTTCGTTTCTTTACGAAACAAAAGCGCGATAATAATGAAGAGGCCAACCATCAGCGAGCCGTCGGAAGCCAGGCTCGCCCACGCCGCCCCTCGCCACGAGTACAACGGGATGAGCCACAAATTCAGCCCCACATTCAGCAGCGCGACTCCAGCCTGCATGGCAGTTCGCATGCCCTGGTGTCCGGCTCCAGTGAGTGAGTCCGCCAGAAAATAATGAATGGAGCGAAAGAAAATGATGGGCGCCAGCCAGCGCACCGCTTCCACCGTCAACAAATATTCCTTGCCCAAAAAACGCGGAACCACCGGCGCAAACACGATCAGCGCGGTGCATGCCAATAGTCCGTAACCGCCAGAACGCGGCAGCAAGCGGCGCGCGTAACGGGTACTGCCGCTGATGCCGCTAGCGCCATGTTGAAAGAAACGCGGATAGGCCGCGTATAGCAACGAGCGGATGGGAATGAATCCGGCGTCGATCAGGCGGTACGCGGCGGCGTAAATACCGACCGCATCCAGCGAGCCCAGCCGGGTGAGCATGGTCTTGTCGATGTCGTTGTAAACAAACTGCGCCGACAGGCTGGCTGAAAAGTAGCATCCCTCAGCGAACTCCGGCCCGATGCGCCAGATTGCCAGGGACGGTGCACCCAGCAATCGCGATACCCAGATCAAGCCCCATATCGCGCCAATCGAACTGCTGGCCAAATACACGATACTCCACAGCACCGCAGTCGGATGGCTCACCGCAACCAATACGATCACGGCGCCTATCAACCGGAAGGTGCCCGCCACCACGTTGAGGCGCGCCATGTGCGCGACCATCTCAAACGCCTGGAACGCCTGCACGGATACGTCCACGATGCGCGCGAAAAATAAGTCGGCCACCGAGACCAACAGCACCAGCATGAGCGGAATGCGATTGCCCAAAATAATGTGGGAGAGACCTAAGGCTACCAACCCCAGCAGCGTGCCGGAAACCAATGTCAGCAGCAGGCAGTTTCCCCAGTATTGGCGGAAAATAGAATGATCGCGCGAGACGTTCTTTACCAGCAGGTTGCCGGAACCGCAGGTCGCGAACGGCGCAAGAATCGAAATCAACGCCACCACTCCGGCGAAAGCCCCGTACTGCCCCGGCCCCAGAATGCGCGCAATAATAATGAAATAGCCGGCTTTAATCAGGATGCCCATGCCATGTCCCATGAACATCCAGATCGTGTTCCGGCCCAGCGTGCCGGAACTCAGCCATGATGGCAGAAAGCGGCTCAACCCCGTCTTCGAACTGGTTAAGGATTTACCGGATTCTTGTTGCTTCGTCATTCGCTCCGTTACCAAATCCCCTGATTGCTACCAGTAACTTTGTAAGCTATCGCGGCCACGGAAGCCAGCGGCGGGAGCAGGCTCAGCCGGAACGTTGCTGCAACATTTCCCCGCAGCGCCGTGCCTGCGAACTGGCGCGCAAATAGTCCCGCCGCCTCCGGGACGAGAGGCAGGCGAAGGTATTGCCCACGCACCACGAATTTTTCCGCGCCGAAGCCCGCTGCTGCTCGCACCTCCGCTGGTAGATTAAGTTCGATTCCCCGATAGCGGCCGACGTAATCACAAACTATCGCTAGAAATGTCGCCACACCAGGCCAGACGCCGGTCCGCTTGGCTGCCGCACTCAGTTCCCGGTAGTCGATCAAGTTGCAGTCGACCAGCGGAGCGGTATTGGCAAACTCGCAAATGCGAAAGAACATATGCCGATACATCCGTTGCAAGGTTGCCGCCATCAACTGCTCTTCTGGCGCCGGTACGTGAAACGTGCGACCCTCGATCTGGCGCAAGATTCGGCGGCGCTCGACTCGTCCTGCCAATTCCACGTGCTCGCCTGCCTGCCCCAAGCGCCCGCTGTGCATTTCGATCGCGCGATCCAGGCCCGGAAGATTGAAACTGCACTTATTCGCCAGGCAATCGCCCCAACTACGCGGCAGCACGCTCGCCTGAAACTTGCCGCACAAAACGGCTTTCACGGCAGCCATCTCCGCACTGGTGTACAAGTCGAAATCGCGTCCCGCGTCGGGCCAGTGATCCAGGGACTTTATCACTGTCGTGGGGCAGCCCGCAGATTCCAGCGCGTCGCAGACGTCGGCCAGCGTTTGCACCGCGCTCCCAACCCGGCTCTTCTCCACCGCCAATGACGCCCGCGCCCAGTCCGCCAGTTCCACAAATCCTAACTCAATGGCCCCGTTCAGCAGCGATTGGAGGGCGCGGATCGTTACATGATGCGTGTTCGCAAGCTTTACGAAAGACTCTCTTTCACTGCTCCCCAAAGCCGACACCTCCGCGAAAACTGCGCGGTTGGGTTGATCTTCCAGTGTGAGCGAGGAGAGCGCGTGAAGATTTTGGCTGATGTCAGGCATTATGAGTTGCTAGCCTTAGCCGGAGCGCCCTGGCGTGTCCGTTGCAGGTTGATGTAATCCACAATTCCTCGCACGGCTTCGGCAGCACTCTGCTCAATGCTGCTATCGGTGCGGACAACCAGCGAATTCGGCTGCTCCTTAGCCCAGGCAACGTAGGCCTTGCGCTGCCGAGCCAGTTCTTCGAAAGCAAGCTCGCGTTTGCGGGCGAAGATGATGTTCTCGTCCGCATCCAGCACCAGAAAAAGCACATCGCGCGGGGGGACCAGGTGTTGCAACACTCGCACCAGCCACATCGGCCCACCGTAGCGGTAACGCACGGGATCGATCAAAATGTCGTGGAAGTAACGGTCCAGCACGACCAGGCTCGAGTTAGCCAGCAGACTGCGTATGTGCAGCAGATAGCCCAACCAGTAGTCGGCGAAGATTGTGAACAGATACAGGATCGACGCGACCTTGCCGCGCGCCTTCATCGAGTGCGGCTGCTTGATTGGCCTTCCCGGCCCAATCCGGCCGATCACGCGCGGACGAAAGTGATAGCTGCGCGTCTGGCGGAACATGGGAGCAAGTTCCCGCAACAGGTGTGCGCGCATCGTGCTCTTTCCGGTTCCATCTGGCCCCAGCATCACAATGCACAGACCGCGCGCTGGAGGAACTAACGCCGTAGAGGCCATCGTCACACGTTCAGCATAAGCCAGTGCGCGTCCGCGCACCGCAACGTTGCTCTCCGCCTGCGAAGCCATTTCTCCCTGTACCGCGGCCTGACTCATTGTCCATTTCCTGCAAAGACAACCGGAAACGTCTTGAGAATGATTTTCATATCCAGCCAGGGAGTCCAATTCTCGATGTATTGCAGATCGAGCTCCACATTTTTTTCGAACGAAGGATCGCGGCGGGCGGTCACCTGCCACAAGCCCGTAAGTCCAGGGGTCACGTCCAAACGCCGCAGGTCATCCACCCGATACCGGGCAAAGTCGTCCACTGGATGAGGCCTCGGTCCCACCAGGCTCATGTCGCCCATCAGCACATTCCAGAACTGCGGCAATTCATCCAGACTGTACTTACGCAGGAATTTGCCTACGCGAGTTATGCGCGGATCGTTCGCGAGCTTGAAAAAGGCTCCTTTGCGCTCGTTCTGCGCCCGCAACGCTTCCTTAATGGCATCGGCATTCGCCGCCATCGAACGGAATTTGCAGCACAAAAACTTGCGGCCTTTCTTGCCCACCCGATTCGCTCGGTAAAGTACCGGACCGGGCGAATCCAACTTAATCGCAATCGCCAAGACCGCAAGAATGGGCGAGAGGATGAGTAGAGCGAAACCACTACCGAGAATATCCATGCCGCGCTTGATGAACAACTCCATTTGCGGGATCGGTTCGCGATGGAGTTCCAGGATGGGATATTCCCCCAGGTAGTCGACCGACCCGCTCAGACCAAACCCATCGTAAATCTCGGGCATGAGTTTGACGTCCCAGCGGTTGTCCCGCGCCTTCAGCGCTACTTCGCGCACCAGATCGCGATCGTAAAGTGCGGTAATAATGATCTCATCGACAAAATTGGCCCGGGCAACTTGCTCCAGTGCGTCCACTCGGCCCAACACCCGTGGATCAGAGACATTGTTCTGATCCAAAAACCCGCAAACCACGTAGCCGAGTTGCGGATTGTCACGAAGCAACTCGTAGAGTTGCTGGCCACCTTTATCCGCTCCGACAATCAATACGTTGCGCGCCCGTCGTCCGTCTGCGATTTCGCGATCGACCACGCGGCGCTTCCACAGCCGCCACGAAGCCAGGGTCACCAGGTTCACGCTGGCGGAACTTAGAACCACCGCACGGGAAATGATCTTCAGTCCCGAAAGGTAGACGAATACCATCAACAAAACCGTCGCCATTGCTACGACTTTTGCGACAGCCACAAATTCCTCGAACGAAGTTCGCCCGCGCGGCGTCCAGTACAAGTCTTCACCGCGGCAGAATAAAACAGTCAGGGTCGCGTAAATGAAAATCAGCCCTATATATTCGTGCGCGGATGGGCCATGCGCAGTCAGAACCCCTCTCAGGGTAGCGAACGAAAGATGGAAGAACCGGATCCAATACACCGCATACCCGCTCGCCACGATCAGGATCAGATCGACGAGCATGTACGCAGCATGGAGCCATACGGAACCTGACGCCCGCATCTGTGGCGGCATCGCCTGCCGTTTGCGGGCGACCTCCAATGTGCGGCGAGAGCCGGTTAGCGGTAGTTTTTCCTGGGCGACGTGCGCGTGATTCGGAAGGGTAGCCAAGGCAAGTGACCTCGTAGTGGACTTTGCAGAACTGGGCTGGAGGGAACTTACTCGTGGATGCTCTGCATGGGAGAGACCCGGTCACCGGGCCATACAGAGCAGGGTCAATCTACGGCAATGGATCACCGTAGAGCGGCGCGGCTGTAGCTAGAAGTGTAGTTTCGAATAAACTTTTTCGGGAATCGGGAAGGTGCGCTTGTTGAGGACGCTCCCGATCACGCGAACGTTGGCCGCATCCAATTCAGTCGCGGCCCAGTGCGCCGCCTCGCGCCGAGTAGTGTTAGCGCCAAGAACCAGCACAACTCCGTCGCCCATGTGTCCCCACACCACCGCGTCACCGCCCTGTGCGACCGCGGGAGCATCGATCAGGACGAAATCGAACTTGGCGCGCAGCTCTTCCATCCGGCTGCGTAAGACCTCAGAACCCATCCAGGATTGCCGGTCGGCCGGGTCCGAGCCAGCCGTCAGCAGCCACAAATTGCTGCCATTCAGGCGGCGGCAAAAATTAACGATGGGCTCCGATTCCGTCATCGCATCGGTAAGACCAACCCCATTTTCGACGTGCCAGCAGTTGTGCAGATCGGGGGAACGCAGGTTCCCGTCAACCACACAGACCGGCCCCGCAATTTGAGTTGCGAGCAGGTCCGCCGCACGCGCCGTAAGCCAGGTGCATCCGTTTCCTTTTTCAACGCCCGCGAAGGCCACCGTCCTGCTCCCGTTGGGCAGAAGAAACAGACGCTGCACCAGCTTCGAAATCTCGTCTTTGGCCAGCGGATCGGTTTCCAACGCCATCGACTCCACATTCACGGGAACGTGCCATTCCGAGGAGACTTCCGCTTCGGGCGCCACCAATACTGGCTCGTGCACAGGGTTCTGCTGGCCTTCGGTTTCCATTACCTGTGCTTCCGTGCGTTCCTGTTCGAGACGTTGCAGCAGTTCGAAATTTCGGCTCATGACTCTCCTTGAGATTGACTCTTGTTCTCGCTTATCGCCTTCAGATGATTCGGGTAATCGTTTCCGGCTTCACTTCAGTAGTCGTGCCATGGCCATTGCCGTTGCCGTTGCTATGACCGTTGCCGTTGCCGTGGCCATTCCCATTGCGATGGCCATTACCATTGCCGTGTCCGTTGCCATTGCCGTTTCCGTTCCCAGCGTGCACGGCCACAAGGTGCCCGTTGCCGTTCGTTCGCCCATGGTGGCCGTTGCCGTTGGCATGGAAGCCATTCCGGTAAGGCACCGCCGCCAGCAAAGGGACGTTCAGGAAGCTCTCCACTTCGGTTGGAGTTCGCAAAGTTGAGTCGAAGTGCTCGAGCGTAAAGATCACCGCCGATCCCATCACTAACGTGAGCGTTAGCCCGATGAAGGCAAACGTCATGGGCATGTGCTTGGGCAATGCGGGCACGCTCGGATCCTCTGCCATCGAAATGTTTACGATGCGGCTCTGGTCCAGGGTATCGGTGATGCGGGCTTCCTCGCGTTTGCGCAAGTACAGCAGATAGTTTTGCTCCTGCGCTTTGGCTTCGCGCGTAAGGTCGCTCTGCAGAATCGCCTTCTGATCCAGATCGCGCACCATCACTTCATATTTCGCCACTACGCTGCGCAGGGCGGTCTCTCGCGCCTGCAGCCCAACCATATCGGCGTCCGCTTTGGCCATTTCAGACCAGACCCACTGGTGCGTGGGATTGACATCGGTGGTGTCGTCGCGCAGCGGTGTACTTTCCTCCTTCGCAATCGAAGTTTTCGCGTCGGCGATTTGCTTGTCGATTTCCTGCACCGGACGATATTCCGGCTGGAATTTGGTCAACAGGTCAACCCGCTTCAATTCCAAATCCAGCAGCGTACCTTTCAGCTTTTGGAACAATTCCGGATTGTCGACTTTGCGCGAGGTGGTGGTCACGCGCTCCGGAATCGACTGATCTTCCTGTTGCAGTTTTTCGATTCGCTTCTGGGTTTCCTGAATATCGGCGCCCGCGACCTGCAGCGAAGCGCGAAACTCATTCAACTTCTGCAGCACCAGGTCGCGATCGGCCGCCGGTGAAACCACTCCGTACTTCTTTGGAAAGCTCGACAGGCTTTCTTCCGCGGCCATCAGCTGCTTGTGGTAAAGCTCGGTCTCCCCATCAAAGAACGCGAACTGTCCCGATGGACGGTGCACTTCCATGTGTTTTTGCAGGTAGAGGGCGCTCAATGTCTTCAGCACCCGCTCGACGACCTCTCGGTCGCGGTTCTTGTAGGTCACCTGGATGATGTTCGAGCGCTTCACGGTCTCGATATCCAGGTCTTTGTCGAGTTTCTCGACGACCGCTTCGAGTTTTTCGTCATCGCTGCGCCACCATCCCCACCAACCCGTCGCGTAGGACATCAGCGACTTCTGATGGCGGAGGTTCGTGGCCAGCACCACATTGCGCAGCATCTCGTGGCTGTTCAGGATCTCCACTTCGGAGTTCAGGTTTTCTTCCGTCACCGTGGCTTGCGCTTCCATGGCAAACGTGTTCTGCTCCGGCGTCGGAGAAATCGAAGGATCGACGCGCTCGCGCGTGACCATGAACTTCACGTCTCCGGCATACTTCGGTAACGCCAGCGCGAATACGATGGCGACGAGGACTGCCGCACCCAGAAACGCATAGGTCAGCTTGCGGTGGCGGAATGCTACCGCGACTACGTCACGAATGCTGGGCGAGAAAGCATGGTCGGCGGCTTCAAACTTCTTCTGATCTTCCATATGGCTCCCTGCTGCGGTTGTATTTCGATCGGATCAAAATGATGCGGGATTCATATACGCGGTGACACCCGAACTCGGGATAAACCGCGCAATCTTCGACAGCTTGTTCTGCGGAACGAACAGCATGTCTCCGGGGTGAATAAACAAGTCTTCCTGCAAGTCTTTCGCGTTGAGCATTTTCTTGACGTTTAATACTTTCGCTTCTGTCCACTGGCTCGAAACGCGGCGGAACAGCACAACCTGCGAATGTTTCGACTTCTCGGTCAGTCCGCCTGCCATCGCCAGCGCTTCCGTCACGGTTGTCTCGCCGTGCAGCACGTAGTGACCCGGCCGCCCCACCTGCCCTGACGCGGTGAAGTAAGGCTTCTCGAAATCTTTCACTACCACCGCAATCGAAGGCGACGAGAGGATTTTGGCGTACCGGTCGCGCAACATCTCCGTAACTTCGGGAACAGTCTTGCCCTCGACGTGCACGTCGCCGATATCGCGCAGCGTGATGTAGCCGTCCGGTTGGATGGTCAGCGTTTGGTTGAACTCAGGACTGTATTCGAATTGCAGGTCCATCGTGTCCCCGGCGACGAGTTGATAGCGCGGATAGTGCGTCTTGAATGCCGGATCGTTATTCGATGCAGCCGCCGGTCCGCCGCCTGCCACCGCCGCTACTTCCGGCGTGCCGTTTACGTTCTGCGACCATGCCGCGCTCAGCAACATCAACCAAAGACTTGCGACGGTCGCCATCCCGATTGCAACTTTTCTCATAAAGCTCCTCACCTGGAAATCACTTGTCGATTAAACCTTTGAAAGACCACCTCAGGAGAGTCGGAAAAACTCTCCCGAGGCCTAACTCTGGACCAACGTCTATTGCAAGTCGATGTACCCATCGATATCCGGTTCAAAACCAAGCAGCACTCCACCAGTTCCATCCGGCCGCACATAGACCAGATAGTTCTGTACAGCCAGAGCCGCAAAATTCGCCGGGGTGAAACCATATTCGAACGGACACGAAGCAGTGGAACAGAGTCCGGTTGGCAAGGTTGAATCGAGCGCCGTGCTGCTGACGACGACGGTGGTCGCCGCCGCGTCGCTGCCGCCGGCATGTTTCACCGCGTCCACGATTCCAGTCAAATTTCCATTTCCGTCGGAAATCAACTGTCCAACCTGCAGGTTCTGCCCGCCCAGCGAGAGTTCCCCGAGTTCCACTGACGAAAAGATGAAACTGCCGGCCACCGGAAGCGCCACACTTCCGCCGCCTTGCAGCTCTCCAATCGCCGCTCGAAATGCGCCGGCACTACACGTCGGACAGGGGGTCTCCAACATGTACGCCTTACTGGGATCGACAGCGTAATAAACGAAGTTGCGATCCGACGGTGTTCCCGCGATGGTGACAACAGCATCTATCGTTCCGCGACCGTGCGCACCTGGATCTGCGCTTGGATCGGTATAAGTTCCGCCAGAGGCGAAGGCGAAACTCTGGTCCTGTACTGTGCTGCTGGAAAGGTCCTCGGCTTCAGACCCTTGCCCTATAAGGCCAGCAGCAAGCGTCATGCGACCGGTTTTTTCGAACGTGCCGGTAGTCAGCGTCGCAGCATGGTCAAGAAGGAATGTGTAGTCGCCCGCGAAAGCTACCGGCGTGCTTTGCGTCTCAGCTTGGCCTGTAAGTAACTCCGTCCCCGCGCCTGTATCGCTACTAACCATGTATAGCTTGTTAGGCGATACCACGTAATAAACGAAGTCCACGGTTGTGCCATTTACCAGCTTGAATGTCATCGTGCCCCGGCCGCTGGTTGGCGAATTGATCGTTCCATTAAACGTATGACTGGAGTAACTAATCCCGTTTGTGAGGTTAGCATCCGCAAACCCGTTCAGAGCCGTTCCGGAACTTGGCAACGTCATCACTCCGACCTCGCCCATGTACTCGAGGGCGCTGGCGTCCATTTCGACGCCGCCCAGACGAAAAACATAAGGTCCGGAGAGCGCTCCGGCTGTTTGTTTCTCGAAGGTGCCGGCTGCGGCGGCGGCTCCGTCGAATTCAATTACCTTGCCCTTCGTGCCATCCTGCGAGATTACGAATCGGTACAAAGTGCCGGTGCTGCTGCCGACGGCGGTAACTGTCATTTGGCCGCGACCGTCGGGCGTGATGCTGTAGGTGCCGGTCAGCATCGCAGAACTTACACCATTAGCCGCGGAATTCGAATCGAGTGAGCCGGCCGTGATGTTCCCGTTTCCATCGGCAGTAATCGTGCCAGCTGCATATACCGGACCCACGGTATCGATTCCCTGCAGCGCGAAAGCATAAGTTCCGCTCAAGGTTCCATTCCCCAAGGTCAGGTTGGTTACGTTCAATACCGCCGACCCGCTTTTTGATCCGGAGGTTGCGGTAATCGTTACCGCGCCCTTGGCCGCCCCGGTGGCGGTGCTTCCGCTCAGATTTACGATCCCCGTGGGCGAGGCCGACCAGGTCGCGGTCGACGAAACGTCGGCTTGAGTGCCGTCGCTGTAGGTGGCCTCAGCTTTGAATGTTGCGGATCCTGTGGTGCTAATTACACTGGTTGCCGGTGTTACAGTGATCGCGGTGACGGTAGGAGTTGGAGGTGGAGGCGGAGTTGAAGTTGAATTGCCTCCACAGCCCACCAGCACGGCGATCATTCCCAGAGTCAAAACGAGCCCGAACTTCTTTGCTTGCATTTTGTGAATCCCTCGACTTTAAACGGTAACGCCAGCCCGGAATAATTCCTGAACAGGTCGTAGGGGATAACGTCAACTTCGAAAACAACGAAACAAAATCCGGTTGGGAGACGGGATTTTTCATCGGCATTCGCATTCCAAGCATCCTAATTTCGCTTCCAATCCCTGAATTGCGAAGCCAACTCCTGCATGTACGCCTTGGCCTCGGCGGGAGTAAGCGTAACGCGCGGATCATTTCCCGCGATATAAGGCATGTCACAAGCTCCCGCAGCCTTCTGCCCGGCTACGCGCAAGAACTCGTCACTCTGGGACGGCGAAGTGGGCGCTTCCGGCGCATGTGGGTTGACCTTCAAATCGCTAATGTTCAAATCACGGATCACTTCTTCCACCACGGGCAGATCGACGACCTTCTGGCCCAGCGCACACGCGAGCGAAAGAACGTTGAAGCAGAAATTATTGATGTTGCGCGGAATGCCTTGGGTGTAGTCCGCAATCACGGGTATCGCTTCTGCGGAAAACGGCGAGCGCCCGGAGTGCCCCGCAACCCCTAAACGATACTCGATGTACTCGCGGGTCTCATCGACCGAAAGCGGCGTCAGACGGCTGATCACCGACACCCGCTGGCGAAGTTGCACCAGGTTCCGGCCGGCAAGTTTGTCCGCAAGTTCCGGTTGGCCCGACATAACGATCTGCAGCAGCTTCGCCTGCGGAGTTTCAAAGTCCGAAAGCAGCCGCACGGTTTCCATCACGCTCGCATCCAGATTTTGGGCTTCGTCGATCACGACAATGAAGCGCCGCCCCGCGCGCGCTTCCTGCAGCAGCAGGCTATTGAACTCCTCGTGCATCTGCACGACGTCCTGATTGTGGGTCTCGATTCCCAGTTCGGACAACAGGAACCGCATGAATTCACGGGAATTGCACTGAGTCTGAAACAGAAATACGGTGCGCGCGCTGTGGCGAAATTTTTCCAGCAGGCGAAACAACAGCGTTGTCTTTCCCATCCCAGGCTTCGCGATCAACGCCATAAACCCGCGTCCCGACTCGATGCCGTAGTACAGCGACGCCAGCGCCTCGCGATGTGCCGCACTCAAATGCAGGAACCGCGGATCGGGAGTAACCCCGAACGGCTGTTCTCGTAGTCCAAAGAATTCCAGAAACATTTCTAGTTTTTCCCTCGTTTTTACGGAAGACACTCGTCGCTGAGACGGCCACAAATGTGGCTCTCAGCGATGAGAAAGTTGTTTCGCCGCGGCGACCGCGGGCGTGATGTTATGCTGCCGGATCTTGTACAGCAGGCTGCGATAGCTGATGCTCAGCAACTTCGCCGCCCGCCGACGATTCCAGCCAGCCTGCTCCAGTGCATAGTTCACCGCGCGAATCTCCGCTTCGTTGCGAAAACTCCGCAGCGAAAGGTCCCTCAGAGAATCCTGATGGCCCGCCGTTTCCGCTTCGCGGTGCCCGGCCTGCACGTCCCCGTTATTCTTGGCCTTGCTTTCGGTTTCATTCACAGTCAATACCCCACATATGACTTTTTGCGAACATTTGCAGCCCCAGAAAACTATCGCCTTCGTTACAAAGAAATATTCAGATCGGCTCCACGCCATAGCCGTCGATGCTGATCGACAACGACCGGTGGATCGGCTCAACCGAGATGATCAGCGTGCGGCCATCCTTCGCCGCCAGGGTTCCTTCGATTCCATCCAGCGCCCCACCGCGCACCCTTACCCGCTGGCCTACCTGCAGAAAGGGATACTCCTTCATCGGAATCTCATTCGCCAGCAGCGTCCGCAAGTTCTCAATCTGTCCCTCTGGAACCGGAATCCCAATGTCCCGGATACCCACGAAACCGGCGACGCCGTGCGTCTGCAGTACGCGCAGACGGTCCGCGGACCGCAGCACCAACCGGGCAAAGGTGTAACCGGAGAACAGCGGCAATTCGACTACTTTTTTCCGGTCGCTCCAATTGTGGATTTTCTTCACCAGCGGAAGAAAGCTCTCAATGCTTTGCGCCGCCAGTTGATCGGCCACAATCTTTTCGTGATGCGATCGAGTTCGAAGCGCGAACCACTGCGGCGTCTCCAGCAGCGATCCTCCGACAACCCCGAAGTCGATTTGCAGTGCCTGGCTGGTACTCATATAGCTCCGCCCTTTGACTCACATTCCCAATCGAATACTGCCTGGCGCCGAAGACGGCGACACCCTTACCGTCAGCTTTCTAACCGTCTTTAAAATTGGGTATCTAAAGCGATGAAATCATTTACGTACTCGTATTAGGGGGTTGGGGGGGAACAACAATTAGAAACCCGCAAAGTTGAACGGAGATTATCCGACCGCGCAAATTGCTGCAAGAGGCAGAAAGTTTAGAGAAGAAAGTCCCTTTAAGGGGGATTTTGCCGTAAACTCACACTTCGTCCCCTTGAGTCACAGATTTGGCCGCCGCTAAAAGAATCGGCAACACAAGTGCACTCGGTACTCCTGCAAATTTCACAGCAGAACTCTTGGAGCTTTCACGTCGGGGTGAATTTTCCTTCGCTTCGTGGAAGGGGCGACTGGCTAGGCGTCTGGCCCAAGTCACTTCAATCTGCAGCGAATCTTACGCGCCTTGGCGAGGTCAGAGCCAATGCAAAATTTTTATCGCAGGCATTCTGGAATGCGGGGATCGGGCCCTGCTTCGTATGGCACTAAAGTGCCATTGACCTAGAGTCTAAGTTCTCCTAACGTATGCCTCTAAAGCATCTGCGCTGCACCCCCTCTGGCAAACTGTTGGTTTCCGTTTTTTAGTTGGCAAAAGAAGAACCAACTATGACCCTTGCCCTGAACGCATTCCGGCCTCGCGTGCTAGCGGTGGATAGCACCGCCATGGCCACGCAGTTGTTAGTCGAAGCCCTGCGCCGCGATGATCACTTCGAAATGATTGAGGCGCCCTCCAGCCCTCCTGACCTGCTTACACTTTTGGCGCAGGAGAAACCTCAGGTCGTGTTGCTCAGTGCCGCGTTGGCGGAACCAAATCTCGAAAGCTTCGGCCTCGTCCGCAAGGTTCGCGAGCTTTACCCGGAGACCCGCGTCATTATGCTGCTGGACAGTTCCGAGCGTACCTCGGTGACTGCGGCGTTTCGCGCCGGGGCGCAGGGAGTCTTCTGTCGCACGGAGCCTCTTCGGTTACTCGCAAAGTGTATTCATTGCGTTCAAAATGGCCAGATTTGGGCCAACAATACCGAACTCCAGTTCCTGCTCGACACCCTGGTTCAGCCTGCTACCAATGATTCGCTGAACCTGAAGGAAGGCCTGCTTTCCGGCCGCGAAATCGACGTGGTCCGTTGCGTGGTCGAAGGTCTCAGCAACCGCGAGATTGCTCAGCGCCTGACCTTGACTGAGCATACGGTCAAGAACTACCTGTTCCGCATTTTCGACAAGTTGGGAGTTTCCAGTCGGGTTGAGGTCGTGCTCTACGCTTTTCGCAACAGCAACTCATTGCGGGATTCTCCAGTTGCCGTCGCTCCCCGAAAACGGCGCAACTAAGATCCTTCCGTAGTCTCATCTCCCCTGAGCCTCGCTCGCAAAGTGTAGGTGCGGCCGGATAGCACTATCGTGCCGGAGCCTTTTGTTTCCTTTCCAAACGAAAAGACAATGAATTAGAATGAGCCCACTTTGGGTCGGCCTTGCTGCCGCTCCCAGTGGTTCTGTTGTTTTCCTCCCCGTTGAGCGTCTTTAAGAACATTCAAGATCAAAAACTCTTTTCACATCTATCTCAGGGAGTCTCGAACATGCGGATCGCTGTCATTGGTTCTGGATATGTTGGATTAGTGGCCGGCGCTTGCTTCGCCGATCTCGGTCATGACGTCATTCTAGTCGATAACGACCCCGGCAAACTCAGTGCACTCAAGAACGGCGAAGTCCCCATTCATGAACAATTCCTGCCAGAACTATTGAAACGTCATCGCGGGCAGCATCTGCGATTTTCCGACAACCTGCAGGAAGCGGTCCGAGCCAGTTCCGCCATCTTCGTCGCCGTCGGCACTCCGCCCACCGATCGCGGCGATGCCGACCTGTCTTTCGTCGAATCGGTGGCGCGCGAAATTAGCGGCGCCATCAACGACTATAAAGTTGTCGTCGAGAAGAGCACGGTTCCCGTCTACACCAGCGAATGGGTGCGTAAGATTATCCTGCGAAACGGCGCCGATCCGGACTCTTTCGACGTCGCTTCCAATCCCGAATTTTTGCGCGAAGGTACCGCGGTCACCGATTTTCTTTTCCCCGATCGCATTCTCATCGGCTGCGACAGCCCGCGCTCAGCCGAAATTCTGCGCGAAGTTTACGCACCTCTCACCGACGGAACTTACTACGATCGCCCCGACGCCATTCCTCAACCCGACCGCGCTTCCATTCCGGCTCCCATCATCGTGACCAGCACCAAGAGCGCGGAGTTGATTAAACATGCCTCCAACGCATTTCTAGCCATGAAGATTTCGTTCATCAACGCGGTCGCTTCCATCTGCGAATCGGTAGGCGCAAATGTGAATCAGGTCTGTCACGGCATCGGCACCGACTCCCGCATAGGCCCGCGATTTCTCAATCCGGGCATCGGCTACGGCGGTTCCTGCTTTCCGAAGGACGTGATGGCGTTTCGTGCCGTCGCGCGCGAGTGCGGCTATGATTTTCGCTTGCTCGATGAAGTAATGCGCATTAACGAACATCAGCGGGAGCGCTTCTTGCGAAAAGTGCGCAGCGCCCTCTGGACCCTGCGCGGCAAGCGCCTCGGCGTTCTTGGACTCGCCTTCAAAGGTGGCACCGACGACATTCGCGAATCGCCCGCACTCTTTCTCGTTCAAGCTCTCTTACAGGAGGGTTGCAAAATCACGGTTTACGATCCGGCCGCCATGGATCGCGCTCAAGAGGTGTTGAACTCCAACGTGAAATTTGCCAGATCGCCCTACGATGCGGCCACCGATGCCGACGCGCTTCTCATCCTCACCGAGTGGGAGGAATTTGCCAACCTCGACCTGCTCCGCCTCGATCAAGAACTAAAGTATCCCATCATCATCGATGGCCGAAATCTCTATGATCCCGAAATCATGGCGGAGCACGGCTTCAGCTATTACAGCGTGGGGCGAGAGGCCTCTCATCCTGACGGGGTGCCCGCAGGAGCGCTGCGCAACGGCACGACCGGCGTATAAATCGAATCAGTCTGGCGCGTTGTTTTTCAGGAAACGACGCGCCGAACTTTTTTATGGCACGTTTCTGAATCATCGCAACTACTCTCGATCGTGATCGACTTTGCCGTTGTTGCTCAGTTCACGCCCACCGTACAATGATCGTCCGCCTCAACTTGCGGGATTAAAACAAACTTGTCGAAGACTGACTTGTCTAAACAAATGAATGGCGCGGAAAGCCTGGTACGCACGCTGGTCGCCGGCGGCGTGGATACTTGCTTCGCCAACCCAGGCACTTCAGAAATTCATCTGGTCGCAGCGCTCGACGGCGTGCCGGAAATGCGTTGCGTCCTCGGCCTGTTCGAAGGTGTAGTCACTGGAGCCGCGGATGGCTTCGCTCGCATGGCGGAGAAACCCGGCTGCACTTTGTTGCATCTCGGCCCCGGTCTCGCCAACGGTCTCGCCAATCTGCACAACGCCAGTCGCGCCCACGTTCCCATCGTCAACATCGTCGGTCAACATGCGCGCGATCATTTGCGCTACAACACTCCGCTTCAATCCGATGTTGAAGGAATAGCTCGTCCCTACTCAAAGTGGTTGCGAACGTCTTCCGCCGTATCGGAACTCGGCTGCGATGCGGTTGAGGCGATAACTGCGGCGCGAACCGCGCCCGGACACATCGCGACTCTGATTGTCCCCGCCGACATCGCATGGGGCGAGGGCGGAGCACTGGCTTCCCTTCCCGCGTTGCCGCAGCCACCGGTACCAAAAGCAGCAACGATCGAGCGCGCCGCCGCTATGCTGCGTTCAAGTTTGCAAACGGCGATCTTGGTCTCCGGCAATGCGCTCTACGGCAAAGGATTGCTTTCCGCCGGACGCATTGCCACAGCTACCGGGGCGAAACTCCTTACGCCTTATCCGCTCACTCGTCTGCATCGCGGGGCGGGAATTCCGTCGGTTGATCGCGTGCAGTATGTCCTCGAACAAGGTATCGAACAGTTCAAAGATTTTCGCCAGTTGATTCTCGTTGGCTCTCAACCTCCAGTCGCCTATTTCGCCTACCCAGGAAAGAACAGCGAATTCACTTCGCCGGAATGCACCATCCACACTCTGGCTGAGCCTGGCGAAGACTATGTTGGCGCCCTCGATGCACTCGAAGCCGCACTCTCGATTCAACCCGCGTCATTAGAACGCGCAGAAGAGCGCGCGGAACGAGTGCAGCGCCCGGCCCTGCCCACGGGAGAAATCACGTTGCCCGGACTGGCCGCTGCAGTCGGCGCGCTGCTGCCAGAGAACGCCATCGTCGTCGACGAATCGATGACCTCCGGACGTGGCCTGATGGCCGCCACCAAGGCGTCTCCCCCGCACGATTGGCTGGGAAACACCGGAGGCTCGATCGGAATCGCTCTGCCTCTTGCGGTGGGCGCGGCAATCGCGTCTCCCGATCGCCGCGTTTTGTGCCTCACTGCCGACGGCAGCGGCATGTACACCTTGCAGGCGTTATGGACCATGGCACGCGAGGGCCTCAACGTCACCACCGTAGTTTTCGCCAACCACGACTATGCAGTTTTAAAGCGAGAGTTTTCTTACCTGGGAATTGGAACCCCCGGTCCCGGCGCTCGCGATCTGTTCGAGATCGGCCGTCCCGATCTCGATTGGGTGCATTTGGCTCAAGGCATGGGAGTACCCGCCACGCGAGTGAGTTCGCTAGATGCATTCGCGAAGGCCCTGCGAGCGGGATTCGAGGGAGACGGTCCGACCCTGATTGAAGCGCCGCTCTAGTAGCACTCGCTCACTTCAAGAGATGTCCGTAAAAAAGAAGCCCCGCAAGTTGCGGGGCCTTCATCATTTGAATTTATTCAGAGTGGCGCAGGACTTTCTTAGTGCCGGCCTCCGCCGCCACCGCCGTGACGTCCGCCACCACCACCACCGCCGCGTCCGCCGCGACCACGGCCTCGGCCGCCACCGCCGCCACCGCCGCCTCCGGGACGCCCGCCACCACGGCCTCCGCGGTCACCTCCACGATCTCCGCCTCGGTCCCCGCTGCGCGGACGATCTCCGGTTCCACCGCCGCCCGCACTCACGTAGGGCGGACCGTCGCGATTAAAGTTCGGTTCGGCATCAGGCTCGTCCGGAAAATCTCCGCCGCCCTCGATCACCAGCGATCCCGTCAAGGCAGGTTCGCCATTGCCGAACGGCGCCGCCTCTGCTGCAACCGGAGGCGCTTCCCCGCCACCCATCTTCGCGCGTTGCTCTTTCAGAATCGCCTTGCGCGATAGCCGGATGCGGTTGCCTTCCACCGCCAGCACCTTCACCAGCACCTGGTCGCCTTCTTTCAACTCGTCGCGAACATCCGCAATGCGATGCTCCGCCACTTCGCTGATGTGCAGCAACCCGTCGGTCCCCGGCAGAATTTCCACGAACGCGCCAAAGTCCGCCAGCCGCGTCACTTTCCCGAGATAAGTTTTCCCTACCTCGGCCGTCGCCGTGATGTCGCCGATAATCTGCAGCGCCTTCGCCGCCGACGCTTGATCGCTCGACGCCACCTTCACCAGCCCGGAATCTTCCACATCGATCTTCACTCCGGTCTGCTCCACGATACTGCGAATCATTTTCCCGCCCGGCCCGATCAGGTCGCGAATCTTGTCGACCGGGATCTGCACCGTGTAAAACCGCGGCGCGTAATCCGAAATCTTTTCGCGGCCCGTCGTAATTACTTCTTCCATTTTGTCGAGAATGTGCAGACGCCCGCGCTGGGCCTGCGCCAGCGCTTCGCGCATGATCTGCGATGTAATCCCCGCAACTTTAATATCCATCTGCAGCGCAGTGATTCCTTCTCGCGTGCCCGCAACCTTGAAGTCCATGTCGCCGTAGTGATCTTCCGCGCCCGCAATGTCGGTGAGGATCGCATACTGCTCGCCTTCCTTCACCAGTCCCATTGCCACGCCTGCCACCGGAGCCTTCAGCGGAACGCCCGCGTCCATCAACGCAACCGACGCACCGCAAATTGTTGCCATCGACGACGAGCCGTTCGATTCCAGAATGTCGGAAACGACGCGCATCGCGTAGGGCCACTTCTCTTCGGTCGGCAGCACCGATGAAACCGCCCGCTCGGCCAGCGCTCCGTGCCCGATCTCGCGCCGCCCAGCCCCACGCATAAATCCAACCTCTCCCACCGAAAACGGCGGAAAATTGTAATGTAAGAGAAAGCGTTTTTTGGATTCGCCTTCGAACCCTTCCAGGCGCTGCATATCGTCGCTGGTGCCCAGCGTGGCAGTGACGAGAGCCTGGGTCTCGCCGCGGGTGAAGATGGCGCTGCCGTGAGTTCGCGGCAACACGCCGGCTTCAATCCAGATTTCGCGCACTTCATCAAATGCTCGCGCATCCGGACGGCGCTTCTGATTGATTACCTGCTCGCGGAAAATGCGTTCGCGCAGGGCCTCGTAATAGTGGTCAAGTTTCTTCTTGGCAACGTCGTCGTCTTTGTCGCTTCCGCTCTTGGGTAGCGCCGCAGCCAGCTTTTTCTTGATGTCTTTGACCAGCGTGTAGCTCTCGGCCTTGGGATGTTTCTTGGTATCGAGCGCATCCGCCAGATCGGTGCCAATCTTTCCCCGCAGGTCGTTGTAATACGCGTCATCAAATTGCGGCGGCTCGACTTTGCGCTTGGGCTTGCCGACTTTCTCGCGCAATTCGTTAATCGCCTTGCAAATCTTCTTGATCTCGGTGTGGCCGAACTCGATAGCGTCGACGACTGTCTCTTCTTTCACTTCTTTCGCGCCCGACTCGATCATCACAATGCCGTCGGCCGTTCCGACCACCATGATGTTGACCAGGCCGCCGCGCATCTCGTCGTACGTAGGGTTCACGATGAACTGCCCGTCAACCAGGCCCACGCGCACCGCGCCAATCGGACCGAGGAAGGGAATGTCGGAAAGCGTCAACGCACACGATGCGCCGTTGATGCCCAGAACGTCGGGATCGTTATTACTGTCGGCCGACAGCACGAACGCAATGATCTGCGTCTCGCACTTGAATCCCTCGGCAAACATGGGCCGCACCGGTCGGTCGATCTGGCGGCTGGTGAGCACTTCGCGCTCACTCATGCGGCCTTCGCGCTTGATGAAGCCGCCGGGAAAGCGTCCGCCGGCATAGGTATATTCGCGGTAATCCACGGTGAGGGGGAAAAAGTCGATGCCTTCGCGCGGATCGGAATTGGCGGTAGCGGTGGCTAGCACAACGTTTTCGCCGAGGCGGACGACAGCCGCGCCTCCAGCCTGTTTGGCGAGCTTTCCGGTTTCAAATGAAATTTCTTTACCGCCGGCGAGATGGACCGTAACGCTTGTTGCTTCTGGTTTCATAAAGTCATTCCTTTGGGAAGACAGCTTCTAGCTGCTAGCTTCTAGCTGCTAGCTTCTAGCCTCTAGCTCTTAGCTTGAGTCGGGTGCCCCATCCTTCTTTCGCGTTCTCTGCGAAAGAGGGTGGGGATTTTGATTCCATGCGCGACCGGACACACGCGTCCGCACGCAATCCGGTGAGAAATATTGGCGCTCAAAAAACGCACGTGTGGAGATTTCCTCGATGCTGGACCGTCTCTCCGGAGACGGATTTCCAGAAATAGCCCGGTGGCGCTTTCGCTGTGGGTGCCCCATCCTGTTTCGCGTTTTTTGCGAAAATAGGCTGGGGATTCTTATTCACCCCGGGCCAAGCAATTACTTGCGGATGCCGAGTTTGGTGATGACGGTCTTGTAGCGCTCGGTATCGTATTTCTTGAGGTAGTCGAGCAAGCTACGGCGCTTGCTGACCAGCATGAGAAGGCCGCGGCGCGAGCCGTGGTCTTTCTGGTGCGTCTTGAAGTGCTCCGTCAACTGGCCAATGCGTTCGCTCAGCAACGCGATCTGAACTTCCGGGCTGCCGGTATCGCTTGCATTCCTGCCGTATTGGTCAATGAGGGATTTCTTGTGCTCTCTGGCTAACACTTGCCTGGTGCACTCCTGTCTTTAATCAATTGTCTATGTGACGGTTACAGAATATCACGCGAGGTTGGGGAGCGTAAAGGATGGGGGTGGCCGGGTCGTGTCTTAACTCAAGACATTACCGGGCGGCCGCCTAGGCGAGCCCAACGGTGGCCCATCCCTAGCCTAAAGCCCGGGTGATCTTTGGCGCATTTCGTGTCAAGTCCCGAGAGACTGAATAGAAAGAATGCAAACGATGGGCCACCGCCCGAAGCTTTAGATCAAGTCCAACGGGGTACCTGCCGCCGCCCGAAACGCTCTGTAGCTGCCTTCATCTTGCCTTGCTAAAAGGCTTATTTCAAGGTGCCTGTTAAGAAACTGTATCACTGGATCATTGTCGCGGATATCGCTGCTGATCGCTAGTACAAGGCTCGAACTTGTCTTGGCTTCTGCCTTACGTCGATACTGATACTCGAAGAGTTGCCCGATTCCGTAACGAACACGGTACTTGAAATTCCTCAGGCTCACAGTCTTAACCTCGATGATAGATTCGCCATCGCCCGGTGCTTGAACTAGCAAATCAATCGAACTTCGATCCTCCTGAACCTTTGCGCCCCGACTGTCAAATATTCTTGCAAGCTCGGTCACCATCTGCGCGTGAAGGTTGCGGTTCTTCTCCGTTTGCTTGTACCTTTTTTCGAGTTGGGCCGTTGTCGGAGGCATAAAGTCAACGAGATTGCTGCTGTCCCGAGGGGCAGCTGCGATCGGATCCCTTAATCGGATATCGCCGAATTCGGTTGCTATCTCGTCCTCCTCTATGGCGGACACCTCCGCGACATCATCTCGGCCCCGCACGTAATTCTCACTCTGGTACTCCGCGCTCATTTCAGGCTCTAACAGAACCCATTGTGAACTGAGGGACATACTCCCAAAATGCCTGAACCACTCAAGCCGGCTGGCTTTTGAGCTGTCTTGAGGAATCCAGTAGCTTTCCGAGGTCTTATGATAGGCAATGAGAAACTCGACTCTTTCCCGAGTTCTTAAGGCTGCGGTTGACAAAGCGATTCCGTCATCGTTTCTCGCTGCAAACAGATCGGTATTCCACAACACTTTCATCCAGTCTTGGACATTTCGGCGTTCGCCAAACCTCGGCAAACTTCGATTCGCGGTTCGGTCCTTGATGATAGTTCTTGGATCGGGAATCGCCTGTTTGTAATTATAGACTTCGAGTAAGTAGGCCTGAACCTCATCAGTTGTAAGGAAAGCCTCTGCAGGATCCGAGTCATACAGCGCGAACAGGACTTCCAGCATGAGCACCGCAGGTTTTATTTGAACCCCGGTTGTCAATTGCAACTCAATGAGGTCTTGGGCGCCGAGGCGTGCTCTGCCCGACTTCTCGATCAGACCCTCAACCCGATTGGAAAGGTCGTAATGAAAGCCATTTGGGTACTGATATCGGAGTGCCTGGGTCGTCACAACTTCACGGTATCCAAGCATGCCGTCCAACAGAGCAAGTGCAATGGGAGTCAGGGTGATTGGCCGCAGGACTTTGGCGGAATAGATAAACCCCAATTCCGCCAACACTTGCTGGTAGTCCCTCCAAGCATCCGGGTGGCCTCGCCGGATGTTCTGCGTCAAGACTCTGTTGTCAGCCAGAAAGCCGTTTATTGCGTCGGCGACGCTCCGTGTAGCGACCTTCCCCTTGAATAGTGCCGCTGCTTTGAGGAGACCGAACAGATTCTTCGGCGCCAGACTAACGGCATGGTGGTTAAGACCCCATGTATAACCTGGAAACGGCACGGCCATGGTGAGCGGTCCGACTACACGTATGCACTTTCGATAATACGCGCGTCTTGTCTTGACGTTTCGTTGTTCAACGCCTCCCGAATTTGGTCTCCAATCGCTTTCGCGAGTAGAGGAGGTACGGCATTCCCAACCTGTCGATACTGCCACGTCGACGTTGACTCGAAGACGAAATCGTCGGGAAATGATTGGAGTCGTGCGGCTTCCCTTACCGTGATGTGTCGGTGCTCTATTGGGTGTATGTGTGGACGCCCGCCGCCTGCCGATGAGCCTACGAGCACCGTGCCGGCGGGCTTGTCAAGTTCCAGCCTGTCAGTGTGATCAGTCCTGTCGCGACCACCGGGCGGCGTCTTCGCATACCGTCCCGCCACTCTAGACCCATGAATCCGTTTTACGTGGTTCGGAAGATGATCAAGCCGCTTCAGCGCCTGCTTAACGGTAACGTAAGGCTTCAACCCAGCTGCAATCAGTAGTTCTTGGTCAGCGGGTGCATGGGTTTCGCTTGGCCAACTATATCTCCCCAACCCGTCTCTGAACCCAACCACGAAAACCCGTTCCCTGAACTGAGGCACCCCGAAGTCCACGGCGTTCAGCAAAGCAAACTCCACTTCGTAGTTCGTTTGCTCACGGAAATAGGTCAAGAGTTCCTGCCAGTCCCGGCCACCATTGACCGTCATGATGCCCTTGACGTTCTCAAACAGGAATGCTCGTGGTTGAGTCTCTTGAATGATTCTGACGAAGTCGTAAACGAGAGCGCCACGCGGGTCTTGAAATGATAGCCTTTTCCCCAAAATGCTGAAGGACTGACACGGGGGTCCACCTGCCACGAGATCAATGTCGCCATTCGTCCGGGTGAGCCTTCCAAGTATGATGTCGCCTGTCAAATCGGCGATCTTGGCGCAAGCCACAACAGCGTCCGGAAAATTACGGCGCAGAGTCGCACAGTGAGGCTCGTGAACGTCAGTAGCGAACACCGTTCTGAACCCCGCCATTTCCAATCCCTTGTCGAGGCCACCCGCGCCCGAAAAGAGGGACACAACGCTAGGTTTGTTCTCGGATGAGCGAGACTTCATTTTTCCTTCCAGTCAGGCAATTCAATTTCATAACACGTTCTAGAAGCTTCTGTGGATTCGATTTGACCTCATGTTCCCAAACTCGCAACACGGCCCATCCCTGCTTGCGCAGCAGCTTCGAAACGCGCTTGTCCCTGTCTCTATTTCTCGCCAGCTTCGGTGTCCAATATTTCAGGCGCGACTTGGGCGGTCGACCACACCGCGGGCAACTGTGCCAAAAGCAACCATCCATGAACACGACAAGCTTGGGATACACCAGAATGTCAGGCGACCCCGGTAGATTAGGGTACATACGATGCTTGATCTTGGCGGATTTCAACATGCCATGCGCCTTGCGGTCGATCGCGGACCATTTGCTTCGAATGGCCGCCATCACACGGCTACGGACGTCCGGTTCCAAGAAATCCACCATAGGTGCACTGAAACTCTCTGGCTGGAAAGTTGGGCCAAGTGTAGCACTGGCTCGTTGATACACAGCATGTGGAAATCTCAGACGCATTGTCCCGCTGTCTTCTCAACCTCTTAACACCGAACATGTCACAAATACTTGGCGAATACAAGACGAAGATGTGAACTTTAGTGCGTACCGGGCGCTGTGGCCCACCCTTTCACCGCCGCGTGCTGCATCCTCTCGCGCTAGGGCGGAAACCACGGTGCCGACGCTTCACGCCCGCCGAAGCCCATCCGGCATGCGCTGCCGCAGGATGCGGTTGGCGCGGGTCTGGTAGCCTTTGCACGATTTTTTCAGCCATGCGATTACGTCGGCGTCGAGGCGCATGGAGGCGGCCTGCGTCACGGACGATAGAACCTGCCTCGCGCCGCGTCTTTCCATGCGGCTGGCGGCAGTTCAGGAATGTCGGAGGTATCGATTTGATCGTCGGACATCGCTGCTAGGGCCGACAGGTCCCTCTTTTGCCTCTGGGTCGGATGCTTGCCTGCTCGTCTTGTTCGCGTTGCCTTGCGCATAGATAATGGCCCGGACGGATTCAAGGCCGTAGATTCCGATACGTTTTTACAGTAGTGCCCGATGGTATACCAGACGCCATTGCAGGCAGCGCTCGCTTCGCTCGTGGGGCGGACGAATGCGTCCGTCCCTACGTGGGCATCGTGAGCGCGCGGGAACGCAAGGTTCCTCCACTGCGCCGTCGCGTTCGCTCCGGCTCCGGTCGGAATGACAATACTTTTTCTGGTCCTCATCGCTGAGACCCCGAGCGGCATCAGGGGCGGAGGAGGCGCCAGGCTTCGCGGTAGGCGTCGTAGAGGCCGGGGCGGGGGTCGGCGCGGCGGCGGAACAGGAGGCTGGTGCGTCCGAGAGCGGCGCGGAGCGGGATGATGTACCAGGTGTTTTCGGGAATGATGTAGATGGCGAAGAAATGGATTTCGCCGGGGAGGTAGGGGAGGGCGCGGCCTCCAGTTCGGCGGTGGGCGTTGACGCGATAGAGGCCTTCGAAGAGTTGGGTGGAACACTTGATCTGGATGCGCCAGAGGGGCGGGTCGAGCGAGAGAAGAGGCGGGCCGGGGGAATTTTTGGTGGAAGAGTGGGCGGGGAGGTTTGCGGTTTCGGATTTTCCGGTGCTTCCAGTTTTTCTTTTGGGAAGGGCGGCGGGCGAGGGCGCCCGCCCCACGCTTGCCCGCCCCACACTGGACGTCAGGTCTCGGGCGTCGAGGATGACGTCGTAGCGTTCGCTGTCGCCGTAAGGGCGGGCGACGCCGAAGCCGAGGTTGGCGGCTTTGAGGACGAAGGTGAGTTCGGCGAGTTCTCCGCGGCGCTTGGTGTTGAGTTCGCGCTTGCGGGCGGAGTTCGGGCGCGACGCGGAAGAAGTTCGGCGTCGCGACCTTTTGGACATGTTGGGAAATAGAAAAGGCGCATGCCCAAGGGCAGCGCCTTTGTTTGCTATATATATCCAGCATAGCATTTTGAGCGGGGTAAACCGGCAAAAATTTCGTCTTTATTTCTACCGCGTTTACTGTGAGTTACGGGGATTTGCTCAAGTTAAGGGTCTTGACAAGATTTTCGGTTTTACGCCTGCAGCGCTCAGCGCACCTGCATCTTTTCGATTTCGTCCACGCGTTGGTTGGCTTCGGTGAGACTCATGCCCATCGAGGTCAGCAGCTTGATGGCATCGATCTTGCGCCCCTGGGCCACCAGCGTTCGGATTGAAGAATCCATGCTCGCGGCAATGGAAGTTGCCGGCGCCGTTGCGGCGGGAGCCTGGCCGGGCCTCACCAGCTGCAGTATCTGGGATTGTTGTGCCATGCATCTTTCGCTCGTGCCGCCATAGCCACTCGACAGCGGCATCGATCCTTCCGCCGTAAGGATTGCCAAGCGATAGGTAGGGCGTCCTTTGCCAGGTTCGCTCTGCAGCACCACGTCCTTAACCGCGTCGAATGGCAGACTACCCGTCCGCCTCCACCCGAAGCGCATGATCTGCCAACGAACCATTCTTTGCGTCGCGTCGAAGACAAACTTGTATTTACTGAGAAAGGCCACGAAGAACAGTCCCAGAAACAAAGCGGGTCGGAATAGCCTGTTGTCGCCGGAAGCAAAAGCGGCGTAAATCAAAATCGCGATAATCACGCCGCACACCACCGAAAGCCATACGGTGCTATTCTGAAAAACCAGTACCCCCTCGGTATTGCGCTGGGCCACCATTTTGGAATCTCTTTTTTGCCTCGGAAACGGAACGATACTACACGCGCCTTGCCCGTTGGTAGTGCGATTCTAAAACGCGATCCCCGCCTGACAACCGGCGGAGGTTTTCAACTTTCTCTTTTCAATAGCCCCCCAAAGCAAAAAAACAGCGACTGGGCGAACCAGCGATTCAGGCGGCGCGGGTGAGCCAGGTCTTCATGGTGTTGGCGTCGACCAGGCCGGCTTGCTGGAATTGGAGATTGCCTCCATCGAAGACGGCGAAGTTGGGAATGCCTTGGACGTTGTAACGTGCGGCCAGTTGCGGGAAGCGTTCGGTATCGACCTTGAGCACGACGGCGCGGCCGGCGAGATCGCGCGCGACTTGGGCGACATGAGGCGCAGCCATGCGGCAGGGGCCGCACCACGCGGCCCAGAAATCGACGAGCACGGGAACTTTGCTGTCGCGAACAACTTCGTCGAACTCTTCGGGGCCTACCTCAACGGGATCGGCGGCGGGAGGCAGCGGGGATTTGCAAGCGCCGCATCTTCCCGTGTCGGTGAGATGTTTGCCGGGAACGCGATTCGGTTTTCCGCAGGATGGGCAATTTCGGATGATGGGCATGCGGGCGTCCTGGTTAACGTGTCGCTTGAACAGTATCTCGCCAGCGACGGGAACGAGCAACCGCCGAGGATCTGCACAGGGATTACGTTGATGATTAAGATCTGCGGCGCAACTTTGTTGAGGGCGACATCGGTGTGGTTCGCTGCCAACTGCTGTCGGCGATTCCTCATCCCAACTAGGCGCACTCGCCCAATTCGCGGAACTTCCGCTGAGGAGAATTTTCGATGAAGGCCCCATTTCTTATTGGTCGTTTACTGTTTGCCGGATTTTTCATTAACAGCGGAATCAGCCATTTGAAAAATCGTAAGTCGATGGCGGGATATGCGCGAGCCAAGGGCGTGCCTGTGATCCCTCAAGACGTTGTACCCATCGAGACCGGGTCCATCGGACTCAGTTTTAGCACTGAGCGGTGCAAAAGACGGCGCGATAAGTCCGCGCCTTGCAAATCGTTACAGCCGATTTGCACTTTCGCACCGCTCCTGCGACTGCGGCGTTCGTACGGTCTGAGAATGGGAACAACGTGTTGAAAGATCACACGTGCCCCAGCCGGAGCTGGCGGTGACGCTGTCGGCAGTGCCGCTGCTCGTGGGCGGCGCAAGCATTTTGCTGGGCGTGAAACCCAAGCTGGGAGCCATGGCGCTGCTCGGTTTTCTGGCGGGAGTTTCTCCCATCATGCATGACTTCTGGCGCGACGAGGATCCCCAGACTCGCATGAACAATATGATCATGTTCATGAAGAACATGGCGCTGGCAGGCGGAGCACTGGCGCTGATGGGCGTTGAGGAACCGTGGGAAGCGAGCGTTCCGGTCGGACAACCGACTTTGGCCCAGAGGACGCGCAAGGCAGTTCGAAGAATCGCCGCCTAAGTTTTTTGCCACCGGGCCCGGCCAGCCAGATTTATGCGGACGCCGGGCCCGTTCTCCATCGCTATAATTGCGAACGCCATAAATGGCGAGCCCATGGAACGGCTTTCTTCCGCCATCCGATGGTTATTCGACTCGGAGCAGGGCGCGGTCGACCGCCTGGTTCCCCGCTGGCTGTTCCTGCGCGCGCTGGGCGGGATTTATTTTTCCGCCTTCTTCTCGCTGCTGTTTCAAATCCGCGGGCTGATTGGGCCGCAGGGAATCCTTCCGGCTAACGAATATCTGCAAGCCGTGGCGCGATCGCTGGGGACGATGCGCGGCGTGTGGTTTGCGCCGACTTTGCTTTGGATTTCAAGCGGACCTGATAAGCTGACCGCCCTTTGCTGGATCGGCATGGCCGCTTCGCTGCTGCTCGTCTTGAATGTTTGGCCCCGCGCCATGCTGGCAATTTGTTTTGTGTGCTTCTTGTCGTTCGTAAGCGCGGCGCAGGATTTTTCGGGATATCAATCGGACGGCATGCTGCTGGAGGCAGGATTCATCTCGCTTTTCTTTGCGCCGACGGGATTGCGACCGGGGTTTGGGCGCGCGTCGCCGCCATCGCGCGCGAGCTTGTTCCTGCTGCAGTGGGAATGGTTTCGCATCTACTTTGAATCCGGGGTTGCGAAGATTGTGGGCGGCGACCCGGAGTGGCGCCACCTCACTGCGATGGATGAGTACTACCAGAACGGTCCGCTGCCCACGTGGATCGGATGGTACGTGCAGCATTTGCCGCACTGGTTTCATGCGTCGTCGGCGTTCGCGACGCTCGCGCTGGAGTTGGGATTGGTTTGGATGTTATTTCTGCCGCGCCGCTGGCGCATGGTTTGTTTTTGGATTGTGACGCCGTGGGAGGTGGGCATTATCCTCACTGCCAACTACACTTTCCTGAATTATCTTGTGCTGTGTTTGGGCATTCTGTTGCTGGATGACAGTTTTCTGCTGCGCGTTTTTCCGGCGCGATGGAAGGGATCTGTGGTTGAGGGCGCGAACGAAGCGCACACGCCGGGACTTTCTCATCGTCCATTCAAGATCGCGAAGCTGGCTCTAAGCGCCGTCATGCTCAGCTGGATTTTCTATGCCACGGCGGCGGAACTCATCTCGTTCGGGCCGGTGGAGCCGCCAGCGTGGCCGGTGATGGCACTGGAGCCATTTCGTATTGCCAATCGATACGGGCTTTTTGGCATCATGACGCGGGGACGATACGAGATCGAGTTTCAGGGTTCGATGGATGGCCAAACTTGGGTGCCTTACCCGTTTCGTTATAAGCCGCAAGATCTGGATAAGGCTCCTGGGATTTATGCGCCTTACCAACCGCGATTTGACTGGAATTTATGGTTCGCTTCGCTGGGCACGTGGCGGGAATATTCGATTGTTCCGCGTACTGAATTGCGATTGCTGGCCAACGATGGCGATGTTATCAATCTGTTTGCGGGCAATCCGTTTCCTCATGGGCCGCCGCGTGAGGTGCGGGCTGTGATTTGGCAGTATTGGTTCACTACGATGGCTGAGAAACGATCGCAAGGTGTGTGGTGGAGGCGGCAGTTCGTGGGACTATACGCGCCTACGCTGGAGCGCGGGGTTGACGGGGCGATTCATGCGATTGAATTCCCGGCTGAGGGGCGGCGGGAATGAATTCACGTTGCGACAGCCGCCTCGGCTGTCCGCCATTAGAGGCATGCTGCGCATGCCGGACAGCGGGGGCGGCTGTCCCCACATAGAACCTTTGCTTGGCTGACAGCCGAGACGGCTGTCGCTACGTGGGCACGGCTGTCGCTACGCGACATTGGCTACTACTAAGCAAAAGGGTTCCTGGAGAGGGCCTGCTTCGCGGCGTGGTAGCCGCACATGCCGTGCACGCCGGCGCCGGGTGGCGTAGACGATGAGCAGATGTAGACGTCGCGCGCCGACGTTGCGTAGTGTTGGCGAGTCGGACGAAAGAGAAACTGGCGGATATCCATGACGCCGCCTCCAATATCGCCGCCGACGAGGTTTGCGTCCATGCTTTGGAGGTCGGCGGGGGAAAGTACGCGGCGCGCCAACACACAATCGCGAAAGCCGGGAGCGAAGCGCTCAATCTGATTTTCCAGTTTGTCCAGCATGTTGACACTCGAGCCGTTGGGCACATGGCAGTATGCCCAAGCCGTGTGCTTGCCTGCGGGAGCACGCGAATTATCGAAAAGGCTGGGCTGCGCGAGCAGAACGAATGGACGTTCGGGATGCTGGCCGCGGCGAACAAGCTTTTCCGAGTCAGCGATCTCCTCGAAACTTCCGCCGAGATGCACGCTCGCGGCTTGCAGGCATTCGCGGGCCTTCCAGGGAATGGGCGCACTGAGCGCGTAATCAACTTTGAAAGCGGCTGCGCCGTAACGATACTGCTCGAGCTTGCGCTGATAGCTTGACGAAAATTTTTGCGCCGCAACCCGTAGAAGCTGCCGCGGAGTCAGATCACAAAGAAACAGTTCGTAGTTCGACAGCGCTTCCAAATTTTCGACGGGCGATGAAATGTGGACCTTGCCTCCGAGGGTCGAGAGAACCGAGCATAGAGCGTTGGTAATGGACTGCGCGCCGCCGCGAGCAATGGGCCAACCAACCGCGTGGGCGGGCACGGCCATGAGGATGGCGAAGGCCGCGCTCAGGGGTTCGTCGAGGCTCAAAAACGAATGGGCCGCGCAGCCCGCAAACAAGGCCCGAGTGCGCGGGTCGCGAAAGCGGCGAGCGACCGCTTGAGCCGATTGCAATCCGACCATTCCAAAACGCGCCATCAGAAAGGGATGGCGGGGGAGTAACGAAACGGGGCCGAGTATTTCGGGAGCGAATTCCGGCCAGTGCTCCACGAACGGGCGCATGAGCTTGTCCCATGCCGGCCCGTCGCGGCCCAGCGAAGCGGTCGTTGTTGCCAGGTCGCGATGCAGCAAGACCGCTGTGCCGTCGTCAAGCGGATGCGCGAGCGCGACGGGAGAGTGAATCCATTCCAAGCCGTGATCGCTAAGAGGCAGCGACGAGAAGAAAGGCGACGCGACGCCCAAGGGATAAACCGCCGAACCGAAATCATGGTGAAAGCCGGGCAGGGTTAATTCCAGCGTGCGGGCCGCGCCACCGGGCGTCGATTGCGCCTCGAGTACGTCCACAGAGAGCCCGGCCTGTGCCAGGACGATGGCCGCCGCCAGCCCATTCGAGCCCGCGCCGACCACGCATGCGTTGCGGCTCATCGTGAATCACCTCAAAGGAGCATCATCCCACACTTGGGAAGACGACCGTTCGGTCGAACGACGTCAAAAGCTTTGAACCGCTGAGAACGCTGAGAAAATCCGCTGAGTTCGCTGAGAAAATCCGTTCCGACCGCTGGGAAATCCCCTCCGTACGGCTGAGAAAATCCTCAGAGTTCGCGGAGATCGGCCTTGCCGCGGAATTAAACGGTGGTTGCACAAATAGAGCGTATGATGAAAGAGATGCCATATATTGCGGAACACCTCTCCAGCCTTCGCCAGGAAATAGCTGACTTGCGCAACCTCAATACCCGTTTCGCCGAAAAGGGCGACCGCAGCGCGCTCGATCAGACTGCACTCGAATTGCGGACGAATCGCCTGCGCGAGATCAAGCAGGAACTGTCGAACATGCTGAACCGTCCCGACGATCCCAAGGTTTGGTGGGAACGAGCGCGCGGGCAGCAGGCATAATCTACAAATTGACAGCCGCCTCGGCTGTCAGCCATTCGACCACAAAGAAGCTCACGCCGTGAGCGTGACCGCCAGGCTTTGCAGGGTAGCCTCGATCCCTGCCGGGCTCGGGATGCCACCTTGTGCGATATCTTTGCTGCCGCCGCCGCGACCTCCGAGCTTGGTCATCGTCTCTTTCATAAGCGCTCCCATGTCAAAAGGCTGGCCCGGAGATTGTGCGAAGACTAGCGATGGCTGCGGCGAAGTGGTCGCCAGAAGCGCGACTACGTTGGGTGCCAGCCGAGTCAGCTTTTGCGCGAGGAGCTTCACGAAATTGAGATCGCGGTCCGTGAGCGTGCGAACGAGAATTCTGCGGCCGTGGCTTTCGGGTACATCTGCAAGCAGAACCGAGGCGTAGGCCGTGGCTAATTCGATTTGCGACTGCTCGTGCTGCTTGCGCAGCGATCGGATCTCGTCGAGCGATTTGCGAGCCTGCTGCGGGACGTCGTAGATATTTGCGGAAAAAAGCGCGGCGGTTTCGGTGAGCGTGGTGAAATCTCGGCGCGCGGTGGCGACGGCGCGCTGGCCAGCGACAAATTCAAGCCGCCATCCCTGGCGGACTTTTTCAGTTTTGCGAAGCAGGATGCTGGCAATCTGCCCAGTTTGGGCTACGTGTGTGCCTCCGCAGGCCGTGAGGTCGAAATCGCGGATGTCGATTAGGCGGAGTTCGTCGCGCTCTGTGGGCGGCAGTTTTCGCAGGCCAAGCTTCCCTGCTTCGACGCGAGTCACGAAACGAATATCTACCGAACGGTTCTCGAGGATGATTTCATTGGCGAGGCGCTCGACCGATTCGATTTGTTCTTTCGTCAGCGTGGGCGTGTCGAGATCGATGGAGCAATAATCGTCGGCCATGTGGAAGGAGACGGTCGGAAGGTCGTAGAGGCGGATGAATGCGGCGGAGAGCACATGCTGTCCAGAGTGCTGCTGCATGTGGTCGCGGCGGCGCGTGGCATCGATCTCGCCGCGGATGCGGGTTCCGGGTTTCAGATCGACCGGAGCTTCGAGATAGTGAATCAGCTTGCCATCTTCAGACTCGGCAACTTCGCTGACACGAAGTTTGGAGTTTGCGTCGGAGGCGATCCAGCCGGTGTCGAAGACCTGGCCGCCGCTGGTGGGATAGAACGCCGTTTGGTCGAGAACAACGCCGGGACGCGGGGTTTCGAGGACTTCGCGGACTTCGGCGTCGAAATCGTAGAGGAAGGAATCGTTATAGTAGAGACGCGTGGTCATGGCTCGCAAAAACATTTAACCACAGTGGGCACTGAGGATCACAGGATGGAACCGGTCAATACGGGCCTATTATTCCGCCGATTTGACGGGCGGCCGGCTTCACCGATTGTGCCGGCTTCGCGGGCGAGGGCGCCCGCTCTACACTGGCATCGAAGACGTCCAGATATTTCAGGCCGCTGCCAGTGTTGAATAACACGACTGTGTCTTCCGGTTTGAAGAATCCGTTGGCGCGGAGCTTGCGATACGCGACCAGCGACGCTGCGCCTTCGGGTGCGGCGAAGATGCCTTCGACTTTTGCCCAGTGCCGCGTGGCATCGAGAATGTCGTCGTCGGTGGCGCTGATGGCGGTGCCGTTGCTTTTCATCAGAATATCGAGAATCAAATAATCACCGTAGGGCTTGGGAACACGCAGGCCGGAGGCCATGGTTGCGGCGTTGGGCCACATGTCGGCAGTGGGGCGGCGTTCGTCCCACGCTTTGACGATGGGCGCGCAGCCGGCGGATTGCACGGTGATCATCTTGGGGCGCTCGGGACCGATCCAACCGAGAGCTTCCATTTCTTCGAAGGCTTTCCACATGCCGAGCAGACCGACTCCGCCGCCGGTGGGATAGATGATGCCTTGCGGCATTCGCCAACCGAGTTGTTCGGCGACTTCGTAGCCCATGGTCTTCTTGCCTTCGACGCGATAGGGCTCTTTCGTGGTGCTGACGTCGAACCATCCGTCTTTCTCCCACGAGCTTTCTTTCTTCAGGTCGGCGACTTTCTGGGCGCAGTCGCTGATGAGGCCGTCGACGAAAGTTACGTGTGCGCCGTAGTAATCGCACTCAATGCGGTTGGCGATGGGAACATCTTTGGGCATGAAGATGTGAGCTTCGAGTCCGGCCAATGCGGCGTAGGCCGCAAGTGCACTGGCGGCGTTTCCGGCGGACGGGATCGCGAGTTTCTTCAGGCCGTAATGACGGGCCATGGTCACACAGGCGGAGAGGCCGCGGGCTTTGAACGATCCGGTTGGATTCAGGCCTTCGTCCTTGATGTAGACGTTGGGATATTCGCGACTGGGAAGCATGGGGGTGAAGCCCTCGCCGAGAGATACGGGATTGGCGTCGGGGAGAACGGCGTCGTAGCGCCACATGGTGGGAGCGCGTCCGGCGAGGCGCGCGGGAGAAAAAGCACGCTTGATGGCCGGCAGGTCGTAGCGGGCGTAAAAAATGCCGCCATCTTTGGGGCATACCGATTGCGGGCGGTCGGCGGGATAGTGTTCGCGGCAGCGAGTGCATTCCAGGTGCGTCAACATAGCGATGCTGAGTTTAGCACCGCGCGGACGATCACTTCTTTGGTGCGGGCGCGGGTTCGGGCTCAGGCCTGAGCCCAGCGGCGGTCTTCATACGTTTTAGTATCTCCATTTGTGACAGCACTTGCGGGCTGGGATCGAGGGCAGTCTTCGACGGGGAATAAAATTCGAGGATGTTCTGTTGAACGTCGATGGGGATGGTTCGATCGGGCTGGGAGGTCAAGCGGCTCAGCAGGTTTGCGTAGGCTTCGTCAGTGCGGCGGTACTCGCCACGCTTGACGTGATTTCCGGTGTCGAGATCAATGTTCGAGAGCGCGATGAGGACCTTCGGCTCGGAGCCTAATTTGTCCAAGGCAGCTTGGAAAGAATCGACCGTTTGATTCACGCTATGCAGATAAAGTTCTTCGGTTTCTTGACTGGGGATCTTAATAGCCAGATCGGCGGCGGAGCCAATCTTCGGGACGAGGAAGACGAAAATCGCTAGCACATGCGCCTTGAATCCAGGGCCGTGATATGCGTGTTTCCACCTGCGGTCGTAGTTGGTGCGAGTTACGCGTTCGGCGAAGATGCGATAGGCCTCGTCGTCCGGAGGAGGTAGAAACTGATGGCGGTGAAGGACGACTTCGGCTTCGGCAAATGCCGGGATGAAGCTGCGCGCAGATGTAGAGTAGCTGCGCAGGGCGGGGCGGGCTTGGCCCAATACTTCGTGAATATCGAATCCGTAAGTATCGATAAATGCCTGCGCCAGAAATTTCCGGGGAATCTGGAAGCCGATGAAATCCAGGTACGCTGGCGGCGCGAAGGCCTGGCGGGTGGCTTGCTCAACATCGAAAGCAAATTCGGTTCGAATGTGACCGTGAGGACTCTCGTCGTAAGTCACATCGGGTCCAAACCTGCGACTTAGATTCGGGAACTCGACACCGGTGGCCGGATTGATCGCTTCGGAGTGCCCGATGGAGTCGCCGAGATAGTGAGAGAGCGCGCCTATGGCGAATGCGTATTCGTTGATGGTGTGCGCATTGCGGAAGAGCCAGGCGATGAAATCGCCGGAGCGCACGTAATGCGTCAGGTCGCTGAAGAATTTCTTGCCGAAGGGGTAGTAGCCCATGTCCTGGATCGCGCAGCCGCCATAAGCGTACGCATGCGCCTCGGTCAGTTGCGCATCTGTAGTTCCGGGGAATCGCGCGAGCAGTAAGGGGCGTATGGAACCGTTCCATGCCAGGTCGATGAGTTCTTCGTGCGTCAAAATGGAATAGGCGCGTGCGGAGACCGGAGAAAATGCTATCGCTGAGAGGGCAATCAGTCCGTACGCGAGGGACCGCAGCAATCCTTTCATCCATTTTCCCCTGGAACGGTTAGTTGCAATTGCCTAGGGGCGGAGATGTGCGCAAATTCCTGTTACGCCGATGGCGAGTGCCTGATGCTGTTTGAGGGCCGCTGATCTGATCCCCTATTGCGCTGGGACAGACTACTCGAATTTCTATGGTTTGGGTTAGTATCAAATGCAACTTAAACCTCCAGGAGAACGCTGCATGGGCAAGTTTTTGGTCGGTCTGATCGTGGGATTAATCGTAATTCCGGTGTGCGTTTATATGTATTTCTCATCCGGCGCGGCGCCGGTAGCGACGTCGTCGGCACCCATGCCATTTGAAAAGATGCTGGCCGACTTGGCCTTGCACGCGCGCCTGCGCAAAGAGATGCCCAAGGCTCCTCCGATTCCAGCGGACGAAGCCGCGTTCGTTGCGGGTGCACAGGTTTACAAAGACAACTGCGCAGTCTGCCACAGCGTGCCGGGTCAACCGCCCAGCGCGATCGCCCAGGGAATGTTTCCCAAGCCGCCAAAGCTGATGGAAGGAAAAGGCGTGACCGACGACGCGCCGGAAGAATCGTACTGGAAGATCGCAGGCGGAATTCGCATGACGGGAATGCCGGGATTCGACAAGGCGCTTTCGTCTACGCAGATGTGGCAGGTGAGCCTACTGGTGGCCAATGCCGATAAGCTGCCCAAGTCAGCGAAGGATACTCTGACTGCCGCGGTGACACCGGTGCCGATGAGTCACGAGATGACCAAGTGATTGGGCTTCACCGCACTGATCGATTGAGCGGAACTTTTTCGGCTGGGCCGCCGCGCATCGGTCACTGCTATTGGACGAGCGTGAAGTTTACGGTGACTTGAGTTTCGACTTCGACTGGCTTGCCATTGAGCAAATACGGTTTGTACTTCCACTGCCTTACCGCGTCGATGGCCGCCGGGGCGAGCAGTGGATGTCCGCTGATCAGCTGAATATTTGACGCCTTCCCTTCTCTGTCGATAATGACGCGCAGTAGAACTACACCCTGAATGTGCTTATCCTTAGCGGCGGGTGGATATTCGGGAGGCACCTTGCTGAGCAAAAGGCCCGCCATCACGCCTTGGGACACGCGCACACGCAGGACGGAATGATTTGTGTCGACAGGTGTAGTGGAAACGATCCCTCCTGGCTGACCGGCGAGAATTCCTCCGGGCGCGTCGCCGACGACACCAACGGCCGCGGCTTCGGGAAGTGCGAAGTTCACAGTCACGCGAGTTTCAACTTCGGCGGACTGGCCATTTAGTAAATAAGGTTTGTACTTCCATTGCTTGACCGCATCGATGGCTGCGGCCGCGAGCATGGGATGTCCGCTGTACAACTGCACGTTCTCGACGTCGCCGGATTTACTGATCTCGACTTGCAGGATAACGCTGCCTTGGATCCGGGCCTGCCGCGCGAGAACTGGATAGACCGGATCGACTTTCTTGACGATCAAAGTGCTCTCAGCACTTTCCGTAATACGCACGAACCGCGGAATAGCCTGCGATGAGGCGAACGACATAAGGCAAGTGACGAATGCAAACGATGCTGCCAACCGCAATCTCATACGAGCCCCTATAGTGGCCGGAGATGGACCCTTGAAATACTCAGACTCCATCACGGTACGATTTGTTCCTCGAAACGTTCACGAACTTTGCAGTCGCGCCGTTCGGGCATGTTCGCAGAGCGGCCAGGGATGGGTTGCACTTCGACGCGGCGCCCTTCTACCCTGAGATTGAGATTCTGTTTTTGGTTGCTCACTTTATGTGAATGACGACGGATGCGTAGCGTGTTTTCGCCGTACCCTGAGGCCCCCTCCTGCATCGAATCTAGGAGATATCGTAAGCTATATACGTAGCTAGAGGAGGATTTGGTGCGCTGCCCTCGATGTGGGAACGAGAATTCAGAGGACAACCGTTTTTGCGGAATGTGCGGGACTAAATTGGTGTCGCCACCGCTGGCGACCGCGACCGTGCCGACGCAAACTACGACGCTGCGAACATCGGCCGCACCTTCGTCGGCCGCACCTTCGTCTGTCGCACCTTCGTCTGTCGCGTCCACTGCTCAACCAGTGACTCAGCCGGTTCCTCGATCGGCAGCGCCGCGGCTTCGGGAAGATTCGCCCGGAATCAGTGGGCCATCGTTTTTGGGATTGAACGACCCGGCTCCGCGCCCAAGGGCGAGTTTAAGTCCTGACCGGCGTTCCGGTTCCGGCAATCTGGATTACCTGCTCGAAGATGACGAGCCTCGAAAAAGCGGCGGCGGAAAATTCGTATTAATCCTGTTTGCGCTCGCGCTTGCCGTGCTGTTTGGATACTTGCGGTTTAAGGTGCTGAAGGAGCGTCCCGGCAAAGCGCCCGCTTCGGCTCAAGATTCCGTTCCGGATTCAAGCTCCGCGACTCCGCCTGCAGTAGGCACGGCGCCAGCGGCCGCTCCAGCGCAGCCTGCTGCTCCGGCCGCGACACCGCCAGCAGATTCTTCTGCTTCAAGCGCTCCGCCGGCCGCTAATCCTGCGGCGACTAATGATGGCGGGGGCGCGCCTGCAGCGAATACGCCAACGGCCACCGCGCCGCCTACACAACCTGCGAAAGATAGTTCCGCTCCCTCGCCGACGGCAAAGGAAGATGCTTCAGCTGACAGCGACGCGTCTAATCCCGCGACCGGCTCCGCTCCCGCCGACACCGCGACCAAAGCGCCCGCGAAAGAAGACGCGGATGCGGGTGACGATGCGCCACCGGCGCCCGCTCCGAAGCCGAAGAAACCGGTGGCCGAAGCTCCGGCGAAGCCTCATGCTGGCATCAAGCCGACTGATTCTGTGGCTGAAGCACAGAAGTATATTTACGGGCGTGGCGGCGTGACTCAGGATTGCGAGCGTGGGATGCGACTGCTGAAACCTGCAGCCGCAGAAGCCAATCCGAAGGCGATGGTCGAGATGGGCGCGCTTTATTCGGCGGGACTGTGTACCCCGCATGATCTACCAACGGCGTACCGGTGGTTCGCCATGGCGCTGCGAAAAGAGCCGGACAACCAATCTGTGCAGGCGGATCTGCAGAAGTTGTGGGGCGAGATGACGCCGCCGGAGCGGCAACTGGCGATCAAGCTCAGCCATTAATTGCGGCATGCATCCGCGAATGCTTCAAGTATCCTCCTGCCATAACATTTGGCCGCACGAATTAGTGCGCACACCTTGCAACAGTCTTCCGTACCGTCAGAGAAATCAAAATCCCCACCCTCTCGCGAAGTACGCGAGAAGGATGGGGCACCCGGCCATTAGGGCGTGCAGTGGAAGATCGTTGCTGGCAGGATGTTGAAGAGCTGGAAATTCTGTTTTACCGAGCCGAAGCTGGAATTGAGGTAGGGCAAGAGCGTGCGACTGTACTGAAAAAGGAGCAGCGAGCCCTCCGCCTTGAGGGCGCGCCGGGATTCGGTAACAATTTCTTGCCGCAGCGATCCGGACATCAAGCTACAGGGGAGGCTGGAAATGATGTAGTCCGCGGATGCGAAGCCCTGCTGTTCGAGGATGCGTCGCACGGTGGCGGCGGAGCCGTGAACCACGCGGAGCCTGGAATCGCGAACCGTGGCGCGCAAGTACCGGACAAAATCTTCGTTGAGTTCAATGACAATCAGGACCGCGTCGCGGCGCATACGTTTAAGAGCTTCGCGGGTGATGGTACCGACGCCGGGTCCAAACTCCACGATCACATGGGCGCGATTCCAGTCGATTTGCGCAAGCATATCCTTTACCAGGAACGGGGAACTCGGAATCACAGAGCCCAGCATTGACGGGTGTTTCAAGAAGTTGCGCGCAAACAGAGCGATAGCGGACGTTGGCGAGGCGGATTGTTTTGCAGCTTGGTTCGGCATCTAGAAGGTCCCCAACAACATTCGACGAAAGCGTCCCTATTCTAGCTTAGCGTGAGCTTTAGATTCGCGGGCAAAAGCTTTTGACCGCAGAGAGCGCTGAGAGCTCGCGGAGAACGCAGAGAAAAATGAAGCCGCGCAAATTACTTTACCCCCAGATGTCGTGCTCCTGATATTTCAGGTAGGGACAAAGTGCGCCGTTGGTACAAATTCAGCCACGAACAAAAAGAAGCGCCGTAACCCTTTGGACCGCCGCTACTTCGATTTGGGCTTGCCTTTGCCAGGCAGTGCTGCGGGATTCTCGTGGGTGCGCTCGCGGAAGGTGCCGCGCAGGCCTGCAGCGAGGCCGACGGTGGACTCACCGAACTTGTCGCGCAGGCGATCGGCGGCCGCCATCGCGTCTTTCCAGCGCTGCTGGCGGTTAGCGTCGAGCAGGTTAATCTGATCGGGCTGCGAGGCGAAGGAAGACGCCTGCACGCCAAGCAGGCGAATGGGCACGCCTTTTTTCCAATTCTTGCGGAAGAGGGCACGAACTTCCTCGAAAATTTCTGTATCAAGCTGGGTGGGCGCGGCGGGAGTGTGAGCACGGGTGATGGTCGTGAAATCTTTGTAGCGCAATTTGAGCTGGATGGTGCGGGCGTAAACATTGGATTCGCGCAGGCGGCGTCCTACCATTTCCGACAGTCGCATCAGCGTGGCTTCCAGTTGCGCGGGATCGGCAGTGTCTTCGTTGTAGGTATGCTCGTGGCTCATGGACTTGGCGTCGGCATCGGCGCCGACTTCGGAGTCGAACCATCCACCGGCATCTTCGCCGCGCGCCTTGCCGGCCAGCGCTAGGCCCCATTTGCCGAAGCGATCGGAAAGTTCGGACTCACCGAGGCGTGCCAGGTCTCCCACTTTCTTGATGCCCAGGGCGTTTAAGTGACTTTCCATCACTTTGCCGACGCCCGGAATTTCGCGCACATCGAGTGGAGCGAGGAACTTGGCCTCCTCGCCGGGAACGATCCAGAGGACGCCGTTCGGCTTGGCCTGCGCGGAGGAAACCTTGGCGATCAGTCTTGAGGTGCCGATCCCGACCGAGCAGTTGAGTCCAGTGTCGGCTTTCATGCGCAGATGCAATGCATGTGCGGCCTTGAGCGGAGGACCATGCAGGCGTTCGGTGCCGGACATATCGAGGTACGCTTCGTCGATGGAAGCCATTTCAACTTGGGGAGAAAACGAGCCGAGGACGGTGTGAACTTTCTCCGAGCATTGACGGTAGCGCTCGGGATGGCCGTCGACAAAAATGGCGTGCGGACACATTTTCGCGGCGGTGCGCAGCGGCATCGCGGAGTGCACTCCGAACTTGCGCGCCGCATAAGAGGCAGCGGAGACTACGCCGCGCTCGTCGCGCTGGCCGCCGACCACTACGGCTTTCCCTTTTAACGATGGATCATAGAGCTCTTCCACAGAGACGAAGAAAGCGTCCATGTCGACGTGGAAGATGGTGCGGGGGAAGGCGAGCTGGCGGGTGGCAGCCATGCTCTAAGAATTCTAGCAGCGACTCTTGCAAGGGTCCGGTTAGCGCAATCAAGGGGCTCAAAATGTATGGACCGCTGTTAGAATCGGCCGCATGCCGGGGCGCGCTATTCGGACGACATCTCGCATAGCGTTTCTTTTTTGCGGACTGATTTCGCTTCTCACCTGCGTCCCTTACGTGATACTGCGGGGCTCCGAGTTGCCGGTTCAGAGCGAATGGGTCATATTTGCGGTTGCTCTGGCACTGGTTGGCGTTTCCAGCCTGACGTTTGCGGTGCTTCCCCGCTCATGGATCGCGAAGGTATGCAGGAACAATCGAGACGATCAGCAGTTGTTTTCGGTGCCTCTTAAACTGCTCGGCAGCTTCGCGGCAATTTCGTATCTTGTGGCCCTCGTCGCTTATCTCGCTCCGCGCCGCTGGAATCTCAACCCTCAACTCATGTTTTCGCTGTGCCCGATGTATTTCGTAAAGATGACGTTCGATCCTTCACTCGTGGCCGTCCTTTTCCTGCTTGCTCCGATGAACGCGGGGGTGTACGGCGCGCTTGGAGTCACCTTGGCATACGCATGGTTGGCGTTCCGCAAACGACCAACCAGTTAGACTGCGTGAGCGACCGTAGATTCGGTTTGCCGAAACGAAAAAGGCGGCAGCGCTCGCGAGATTCAGTCGGAGTGCCTTAGTAGGAGAGCTTTTGACAGCCGAGAACGCTGAGGGATCGCTGAGAACGCTGAGAAAATCTTTGCCGCCGCGGCCGGGCTTCGCCCTGGCCGGACAGCCGAGGCGGCTGTCGCTACACGAGCATCGCTTACACCAGCACTTTATCCGGAGCTGACATCGGCGGCGCGGGCGGGACGCGGTGCATCTGGCGCACCTTGTCGTAGATTTTGCCGTATTCGCGGGCCGAGGCGCTCCAGGAAAAATCTTTGTTCATGCCGTTGCGCATGAGGGCTTGCCATGAGGTCTGGTCGCGATAGGCGGTGAGCGCCTGCTTGATGGTGAGCAGGAGCGCTTCGCTGTTATATTCGGTGAACTTGAAGCCAGTTCCCTTCCCGGCGCGAGCGTCCCAGGGTTCGATGGTATCGTCGAGACCGCCGGTGGCGCGGACTATGGGCACAGTACCGTATTTCAAGCTGTAAATCTGGTTCAGGCCGCAAGGTTCGTAGCGCGAGGGCATCAGGAACATGTCGGAGCCGGCTTCAATCTTGTGTGCGATGGCATTGTCGTAGGCCACTTTAACGGCAATCTTGTTGGGAAATTGCTTATTGAGACGCAGGAACATTTCTTCGTAAGCTTTGTCGCCGGCGCCGAGAGCGACGACGATCGCCTCTTCCCGGGCAAAGCGGTCGGCCACCTGCGCAATCAGATCGAAACCTTTCTGGGCAGCGAAGCGCGAGACAATTCCAATCACGGGGAGCTTTGGATCGGCGTTCTTAACTCCGAACGCAGCCAGCAAGTCCTGCTTGCATTTCTGCTTGCCCGAGAGGTCCTGGGGAGAATATTTGGCGGCAATGAATTTGTCGGTTTGGGGGCTCCACTCGTCGTAATCGACGCCATTGAGAATTCCGGCCACGGTGGCGGCGCGATCACGCAGCACACCTTCCAGGCCAAAGCCATACTCCGTCGTCTGAATCTCCTGGCTATATTTGCGGCTGACCGTGGTGATGAAGTCGGAGTAGGTCAGTGCACCTTTCAGGAAGTTCACTTGCCCGAAGAATTCCATCTTTGACATGGTGAACAAGTCCCAGGGCAACATGAGCAGCGGAAGAGTATCGGCCGGAAAGAGACCCTGATAGCCCATGTTGTGAATGGTGAAGACCGTGCCGACCTCCTGGAAGGCGGGATCCTCGGCGTACAGAGTGCGCAGCATTACCGGCACTAACGCCGACTGCCAGTCGTGACAATGAAAAATGTCGGGGACGCCGAGGATCTTCGAGGCTTCGATTACGCAGCGCGAGAACAAGGCGAAACGCTCGGCGTTGTCGGGATAATCTCCTGCGGGCGTGCCGTAAAGGGCGTCGCGATCGAAGTATGGAGGATACTCGACGAAATAGAAGCGCACGCCGTGCTGGCTGCCGCCACTCACGACGGAGGCGAAGCGGTACTGATCATCGAAGGGAACGGTCACGCTGCGAACTACCGTTGCAGCGTCAGTAAGCTTGGTTTGGCGATATCGCGGGAGGAAGACGCTAACCTGATGACCCAATGCTGCCAAGGCTCGGGGCAGGGCGCCAACGACGTCGGCCAGGCCGCCAGTCTTGGAAAACGGGACGCCTTCGGAAGCGGCGAATACGATGTTCATGAGGACGGAACCTCCCAGGCGCGCACGGTTGCGGCGGCGCACGCTATTATGAATGTGTCTTGGGCCCGAAGGTCTAGCGCTAGGATGCGAAGACCGACTTCAAAGTCTACTTCCCGAGAGAGTGAGGGTCAACGTGCCAAAGGTCGCATCTACTCGACGTCCGCAGAGCAAGCCTAAAATGGGACAGCATTTTCTGGCCAGCGAAGAGTACGCGGCGCGAGTGGTCGACGCTTTGGGCGACGTTTCGCAATGCACGGTACTGGAGATCGGGCCGGGGCGAGGCGTTCTGACTTCCCTGCTGGCCAGGCGGGCGCGACGTTTGATTGCGGTCGAACTGGACCGCGTGCTGGCGGCGCAGCTTCGCTTGAAGTTTGGCATGGAACGCAACGTGGAAGTCATTGAGGCCGATGTTCTGGCCATCGACTTCGATTCGCTTTTCGGGCCCAAGCCCGGGCTGAGCCGTCCCGGCATTGAACTGAAGCCGGATCCGGTGAAAGTTGTTGGCAATCTTCCGTATTACATTACGTCCGATATTTTGCTGCGGCTGTTCGAGTTTTCGAAGTACTTCGAGAGCATTGTGATCATGGTGCAGCGGGAGGTGGCGGACCGAATCGCGGCGGAACCCGGCGGGCGCGACTACGGCATGCTCTCGGCCACGGCGCAGCTGTATGCGCGGGTGGAAAATCTGTTTACGCTGCCGCCGGGGGCATTTGTGCCACCACCCAAGGTGCATTCGTCGGTGTTGCGGTTGACCATTGATCCGCAACAGGAAAAGTTGGGAGTTGCGGGGGATGGGTTCATCGACTTCCTGCGACTTTCGTTTGGACAAAAGCGCAAGACGCTCTGGAACAATCTCAAAATCAAGTATGAGGGGCCGGCGTTGAAGCGGGCCTTGGCTGAGGCGAAAGTGAAACCGACGGCGCGGGCTGAAACTTTAAGCCTCGAACAAAGCGCTGGCATTTTCCGCGCCTTGCGGAATGCAGAGACCACACCATAGCATTGGTCGTGTCGGCCCGCGATGGGCGAGGAGTGAGCATGGCTACTACCGTCGTGCGTCATGCTGTAGTGGCGGGGCGTTTCTATCCTGGCGATCCGGATGACCTGCGCGCCGAGGCAAATTCCTATCTAGCGCAAATGAATCAGACTCCGATTCGGGCCTTGGGGTGCATTGCGCCGCATGCAGGATATATGTATTCCGGGCATGTGGCAGGAGCCGTATTTGCGCGCGTCGAAGTGCCACTGCGGTGCATTGTGCTGTGTCCCAACCACACCGGGATGGGTCGGGCGCTCGCGATTATGAGCGAAGGTGCGTGGCAAACTCCGCTAGGGGACGTGCCGATTGATGCCGAACTCGCTGCCGCTTTGAAGCGGAGCTTCCCTGCTCTGAATGAAGATTCGGCTGCGCATCGCGCGGAGCATGCTGCGGAAGTGGAGCTTCCCTTCCTTTTGCTGCGACAACCTGCGCTCAGGTTCGTTCCAATCGCTTTGGGAACGAGGCAGTTCGAGGTGCTTGAGCAACTTGGGATCGCGTTGGCTGAGGTTATTTCGGCGCAGTCTGGTCCTGTGTTGATAGTCGCGTCGAGCGATATGAATCACTATGAGTCAGACGCGTTGACACGAGTGAAGGATCATCGGGCGATCGAGCGAATTCTGAGTCTGGATCCGCGAGGGCTGTTTGACGTGGTCACGCAACAGGAGATCAGCATGTGCGGCTTCGGACCGGCGGTGGCGATGCTGACGGCGGCGCGGCAACTCGGTGCGAAGTCAGCGGAACTGGTGAAGTATGCGACCTCGGGGGATATTTCCGGGGACCGCGACACAGTGGTTGGGTACGCGGGGGTTGTGATTTCGTAATTCCGTTGGGAGGTGCCGCAGGGCTTCGCCTTGGCGGGACAGCCGAGGCGGCTATCGCTACGTGATTCCTGCAAGAAAAAGGGCGGCCTTCAGGCCGCCCTTCATGTTCAAATGTTCAAAAGTCTAAGTAATTTCTAACGGTGGCCGGTCGCTCCGCCCGAGGCGTGACCCGCAGGCGCAGCACCGGAGTGGACCGGAGCAGAGGTTTGTCCGCTCCCAGAAAGCGTACCGTAACCAGAATACACAGGGGAGTTCATTGCCGTTCCCCTCGATGAACTGGTGGCGAACTGCGGACCGGGCCTCACTTCCGCGAAACCGGATTTGGCGACCTGATGGTTGAGCTGGTGCAGATTCTCGAACGAGCCGCGTGGAATCCCAATGCCCGCCGACCCGGCTCGCAGAACCGTGCGTGATGAGGTTAGAACCGAGGCAGCGGTCCTGCCTACCACCACAGGTCTAACCGTGCCTGCCGTGGGCGCCACGAGCGGATGGAAATTAACCGGCATGGTTCCGGCAAATTGCGGGACGGTGTTCCAGGCGTTCCAGCCTCCCGGCTGCCACATCCAACCCATGCCGGGCACGGACATCCAACTGCCGTAGCGGTATGGCATCCAGCCCCAGGGATAGGCCGAGGCGAACATGAAGCCGTAACCGGGATAAAAAGACCAGGCGCCATCCGTAAATGGATCCCAGCCCGCGCCGGTGAAGTAAGGCTGCCACATCATCCCGTATCCGGGGACATTGGAATATGCGCCGTAATAATTCAAGTCGCTCATGCCATATTGATATGGCGACGAGGCATTATTTTTCGCATATTGCTGGTGATATTCGCCAGCGTCTTTGTCCCAGGAATCAAGCGGAGCTTCTTCGATGTTCTTGGCGAGGGTGTATTTGTCGTCGTCGGAGGCGTCGAAGTGCGCGGTTTTCTTTTTCTCGACGGTGACTTTGCCACCGGGACCTTCAACGTCGATATCGCCCTTGAAAACAGCCAGCTGTGCGGCCTGTGGCGAGGTCTCTACGCGGAAATGCGCGGCGCGGTCCAACGTGACTTTCTCGCGAGAAAAGTTCAGGCTGAACTGATCGCTCTTACTCAGCCAATTCACGTAAGCTGTGCCGTGGACGAGGTCGACGACAGAAATTCGCTTACCGGCGTCGCTTAGGCCAAGCGTACTGAAAGAAACCGTCGTATTAGGTGCCAGGCGCAGAGTGCTGCCGTCCTCAAACTCAATTTCAGCCCGGCCGCGATCATGCGTTCGAATCTGCGCTCCCTGGGTGATGGGGAGATTGAGGAATGCGCTTTCAAATCCCATGCCGGTGTTTTTGTCGATTTGAACCGAGCCTTGTACGTCGCTCAGGCGAACAATGCGTGCCTGCGAATCGGCCAGAGCGGGCAGCGCGATCAGCGCGCTAGCCGCGACCGTAACAAGAACCATGCTGGATCGGGAGAGAGAGAGCCTGGACATAACAGCCTCCAAAGGTCTTCGCTGCCCTATTAGAGCACGGTTTGGCCAAGCGCAGTTGTAAAATTCTTCCCCCGGCTAGCCGAGAAGAGGTGCGGGGCGGGTAGAGCTGGCTAGCGCCCGGCCGTCGTGGCCGGGGACATGGCCATGATCCGCTGGGCCCGCGCTCGCACTATGTTTATGACCGAAGTATCGTCATAAATTTCCTGCAGAACGGGTTTCACGGCCTGGAGTTCCGCCAGATCCCCCTGGCGGGCCAGGTCCTCCATTCGCTTCAGTTCGTCATCGAGCGCCAGCTTCTGGTAGCGGTGATAGTGGGCCAGGCGCCGGCTAAACTCCAGGGTGGCGGAAACGCTCTGAAATAGAGTTGTGAGCTGCTGAGCCGGGGGCACGGACGAATAGTTGTAAGTGGCAGTGAAATCGCGCTGCCCGTCTTTGTAGGTTAATTTCTTGGCGCCGGTGTTGGCGAGATTCCGCTTGCCGGAGTCGATTTTGCCGGAAAAATAGTGGGCTTGGTCGGCAAGATCGAAAATCCGCGCACGAGTGGCATCGGAAAAGGTGAAATCGGTTTGGTAGGACTCGCGATCATCGGAGGCTTCGGAGATTTTGGCGGAACATTCGTAGTGGCCGCGCCCGTCGGACTGCGCGGAGATGGAATAGTGATCCGGATCGGAGCCGGGAAAATCGAGCGTGAAGATGACCGTGGCGGATTCGGCGGCTCGGATTTGAACAGTCGAAAACAGAAAGAGGAGGCACACGAGAACGGTGAGTGCGTTTCCGTCGTGCCAACATTTTCGTCCGCAGTGAGATCGCGTGCGCACGATCGCTAGCGGCGACTTCGGATTCATTCCTGTAGCTCGTTTAGGCACAAGTCAGCCTGGAAAATTATGCCAGAAATCGAAGCCGATACGGTCATCGGGCCATGGCGCGCTGCCGGTTGAGGGTCGCTGCGGTGTGCAGATGGCAGATCGCGATGGCCAGAGCGTCGGAAGCATCCATGGGTTCGGGCGGTTCGGCCAGAGCAAGAAGGCGCGTGACCATGTGTTGCACTTGCTGCTTCTCGGCGCGCCCGTACCCCACCACCGACGACTTGATGGTCAAGGGCGAATACTCGGCAACCTCAAGTCCTGCGGCCGCGGCGGCCAGCATGGCAACTCCGCGGACCTGCCCCAGTTTGAGCGCTGATTTCACATTCAAGGCATAGAAGACATCTTCAATTGCAACCTCATTGGGCTGGTGGGCTGCGATGATCTCGGCAAGTTGAGTGAAGATGCGGAACAGACGCCCAGGCAAGGCTTCGCGCGGAGAGAGCTTGATCGCTCCGCAGGTCAGGCAACCCAGTTTGCCGCTCTCGTGCATCTCGACCACGCCGTAGCCGGTGTATTCTCCGCCACAATCGATGCCCAGGACTCGCATGTGAGTGCAGTGTATCGCGGAAAAGGTGGAGACGCTAACGAACCGCTGCGGATGGCACCGAGTTGTACACGCTGGGCTCTTTTCCTGCAGGCGCCGACGAGGAACAGAGCTGCGCGTGCCCGATGTCTATGCTACAGTTTTGCTCTTCATGGCCACCCCACCACAGAAACCGCTGCCGGACTCGGAGCCGGGATCGCTTTACTGCCCGAATTGCGCGGAAGAAGTAACGGATCCACTCACCTGCGGCGACTGTTCTTCCGTGATCTGCCGGCGTTGCGGCACAGCGCTGGAGTCGTCGGATGAACTGGGTATGGGATGATGGAATCGCCGCCCGTTGTTCCCTCCGCAGAAGTTCCGGCGACAGTATTGCAGCCAACCGAGTCGAAGCCAACGCTGGTCCGCGGACTTGGGTTGCTCGACTCGGTTTTGCTCTTGGTGAGTGGCGTCATCGGGTCCTCGATTTTTCTAACCGCAAAAGATATTGCCGGGCCGTTGCCTCAACCGGTGCTGTTCCTGTTGGTCTGGGTGTTAGGGGCGGTGATCTCGCTCTGCGCCTGCTTTGCATTTGCCGAGCTGGGTTCCATGTTTCCCGACTCCGGCGGACAATACATTTATTTGCGCGAGGCGTTTGGTGACCTGGTCGCGTTTCTCTACGGTTGGATGCTGTTCAGCGTCGCCAATGGCGGATCTATTGCGGCGCTCTCGGTGGCTGCTGCAGCCTATGTCGGGCAGGTCTTTCCGGTGGTATCGCAGGATCACATCGTGACTGCATTCGCCGGGATCGCGATTACCCGGGCTCATTTGTTCGGATTATTTTTAATCGCGGTGCTGACCTACGTGAATGTGGTTGGACTCCGATGGGGCGCTCTGCTGCAGAACGTTTCCACCTGGACAAAGTTCACCGCAATGGCTGCGTTTGTGACTCTGGGATTCGCTATCGGGAAGGGGCACTGGTCGAACTTTCAATCGCATGGCGTGAGCCTGACCATGGGACTTGGGCCAACGCAATTAATTTCCGCACTGGGCGTAGGCATGATCGCGGTGTTCTGGGCGTACGACGGATGGGTATACATCACATGGGTTGCGGGCGAAGTGAAAGAGCCTCGAAAGACGGTGCCGCGGGCGATGGTTCTGGGCGTGCTGGCGGTGGCGGCGATCTATGTTGCCATGAATTTGACTTACGTTTATGCACTGCCGCTGAAGGAGATTGCGGTGCACGAAACGATTGCGCATGCGGCGGCGGAGGCGTTGTTCTCGCCCGGTGCGGCGAAATGGCTGTCACTGATGATCGCGATTTCCTGCTTCAGTGCGGCCGCCACGTGCACGCTGTCTGGAGCTCGGGTCTATCTGGCCATGGCGCAGGATGGCGTGTTCTTCAAGCGCATGGCGGTGATCCATCCCAAGTGGCGAACCCCGGCGTTCAGCTTGACTGGGCAGGGCGTGTGGGCCGCAGCACTCACGCTTAGCGGGCGTTACGACCAACTCTACACGTACGTCATCTACGGCATGGTGCTGTCGTACACGCTGACGGTGATTGGACTCTTCCTGCTGCGCTGGAAGCGGCCGGAGATGCCGCGGCCGTATCGTTGCACGGGATATCCGTGGCTACCCGCGATTTACGTTTTGATTGGGGCGGCGTGGACGCTGAACACAATCATCACTCGACCTACAGAGGCGTTCTGGGGGACTGCGATCGTGCTGATTGGGGTGCCGGGATATTTATTTTGGAAGCGCGGTAGCCGGAAGGTCAGCTGAGACCGTGTGGGAATATCTGAGATTGTGTGGGGACAGCGGCCCTCGGCTCCAAGCGATCGAAGCTCGCTTTCTAAGTCTCAAATCAAACCCCAGCCGGGCTGCGCCCGGCGGACAGCCGGGGGCGGCTGTCCCCACATCCCCACATAGGCCTTTACACCGGCGTTGCCGTTTTTCTCGGAGGATTGAAGAACGGGAGCGGCGTCACCTTTACGTTGGTCTTGAGGCGCATTGCCTCGATCGTAATTTCCATTTCGAGGGATATACCTGGCTTGGCATATTCAGTTTCGACGCTAGCCAACGCGATCAATTTTTTCAGGATGGGAGACCAACTCGTAGTCGTCACTTTGCCGGCCTGCTTGTCTCCCGAGTACACGGGAACGGCGACGCGCGAGGCTTGCGTGGGTGCAGCCGGGGTGAGGCCGTAGCGCTCGTAGAGTTGCTCGACATCGGTCCAATCGACTTCGAGGCCGACCAGTTGCCGTGATACGCCCTTCTTCGCGTCTTGCTGCAGCGCGCGTTTACCGATGAAATTTTCCTTCTCGAGATGAACCATCTTGCCGAATCCCAGTTCGTAGGGCGAAAACTTCTGCGACTGGATCAGGGCCTTTTTTGAGCTGGTGTAGTCGACTTCGATGAGGAGCAGTCCAGCTTCGACCCGGGCAACGTCGAGCGCCAGCATGCCAGCAGCGTGCAGATCGAATTGTCTGCCTTGGTCGGCGAGCGCGTCCCAGACTTTCAATGCGTCGTTCCAGGGCATCCAGATTTCGTATCCGAGATCGCCGGTGTAGCCGGTGCGCGAAATATCTACGGGAACTCCGGCAATCTTGCCGCGAGTCACGCGGAAATATTTCAGGTTGGCAATATCGGCTTCGGCAACGGACTTCAACAGCTTGGCGGAAGTTGGACCCTGCAGGGCAAGCGCCGCGACTTTTTCGGAAATGTCTTCGATGCGCACATCCAGGTTCAGGCCGTTCTGGCGAAACCAGCGCAGGCTGGGATCGGCGGCCGTCCAGCGATAAACGTTTTCTTCCAGGCGCGAGATGGTGCCGTCGTCGATGACTTTGCCTTCTTCATCGCACCAGCAACAATAAATCACCTGCCCGACTTTCACTTTATTGATGTCGCGAGTGATGACCCGATTCACCAGGCGCGTGGCATCCCGCCCGGTAATCAGATATTTGTAGAGTGGTGAAATGTCGATGAGGGCTGCCGCATTGCGGATGGCATTGTATTCGTGCTCATGATGGACTTCGTAGACGCTGACTGTGTAATAGCCCGACCATTCGCGATAATTCAGGCTCTGGCATAGAGGGAAGGTTCTTTCGTGAAATGCGGTTCCGATGGGCAAATTATTCCTCGTTCGTTCTAACTAAAAAACCGATCACCACTAAGGACACGAAGGGCACGAAGGAAATCGCTGCAGACGGATTATAGGGAGTGGCACGCCTGGGCGGCAACCGCGAGAGCGCAGAGTGGATGTTGCGAGCAAATCAGCAGACAAAACGGGATCTTCCCGATAGAATGGCGATTCGAACTGCTAGACTTTTCATGCGAACAATTCTGCCATCGCTTTGCGGCATTCTCCGCAGTTGGACCGTCCTTCCCAGCGGGCTCTAATCTTCTTTCTGCCGCTTCACCGCGCGAGTACTATTGCTTCTTTCTAAATCGAAAGTTAATGCTAAAGAGCTAGGAGCCAAGTACGAATGGCTGGTTCGAACTCATACGACGTTATCGTTATCGGCGGCGGGCACAATGGTTTGGTCAACGCTGCTTACCTGGCGCGCGCCGGCAAGAAAGTGCTGGTTCTTGAACGGCGGCATGTGCTGGGTGGCGCGGCTTGCACGGAAGAGATTGTGCCGGGTTTCAAGTTTTCCGTTTGTTCTTACGTGGTGTCATTGCTGCGGCCAGAGATTATTCGCGACCTCGATCTTCCCCGCCACGGCCTGGAAATTCTTCCTCTCGACGGCACGTTTACGCCGATGCCCAGCGGCGACTACTTGTGGCGCGTGAACGATCACGGCAAGACACATCGTGAAATCGCGCGCCACTCGCGAGTCGACGCCGAAGCCTATGACGAGTTCGGAAAGGCGATGCAGGCGATGTGCCGGTTCGTGAAACCGATTCTCAGCATGGTGCCGCCTGATCCGACGACGCTGAATCCCCGCGAACTGATGAAGCTCTTATTCATCGGGCGGCGGTTTCAGGGGATGACGAGTTACGACAAGTACAACCAGGTGCAACTCATGACCATGAGCGCCATTGACTTCCTCGATCAATGGTTTGAGACCGACGTGCTCAAGGCGACGATGTCGGCGTCGGGAATTATTGGGACGTTTCTCGGTGTGCGCTCTCCAGGAACGGCGTATGTGCTGCTGCACCACTACATGGGAGAGATCGACGGTGCTTTTCGCGCGTGGGGATTTGCGCGCGGGGGGACAGGAGCAATTTCAAATGCGATTGCCGATGCGGCGCGCGAAGCAGGAGTGGAGATTCGCACCCAGTCGGGGATTTCACAGATCATCGTAAGGAATGGCAGCGCCAAGGGCGTGGTCCTGGCCAATGGAGATGAGATTTACGCGGATGTAATTTCGTCGAGCGTCGATCCGCGGCTGACATTTACCAAATTCATCGAAGCGCAGAATTTGCCCGGCGACTTTCTGGAAGACGTCAATCGCTACAAGTTTCGCGGCTCTTCGGGCAAGGTGAATATGGCGCTGGACGCGCTGCCGAACTTCAAGTGCCTGCCGGGGCCGGGCGCGCATCTACGCGGCGCGATTTCGATTTCACCCTCGGTCGAGTACATGGAGCGGGCGTATGACGATGCAAAGTATGGGAACTTCTCGCGGCATCCGTATATCGATATGGTCATTCCTTCGCTTACCGATCCTTCGGTGGCGCCGCCGGGAAAACATGTGCTGTCATGCTTCGTGCAGTATGCGCCCTACAAGCTGCGGCCGGGCCTGAATTGGGACGACCAGAAGGAAGCATTCGGCGACACGGTTGTGAACACGATTGTCGAGTACGCGCCCAACATTAAAGACATCATCATTCAGAAACAGGTGATAACGCCGCTTGACCTGGAGCGCGAGTGGGGGCTGAGCGAGGGCAATATTTTTCAGGGCGAGCTTTCGCTGGAGCAACTTTTCTTTCTGCGTCCGGTACCGGGTTGGGCGCAATATCGAACGCCGATTAAGAACCTCTACATGTGCGGATCGGCGACGCATCCGGGCGGCGGCATCATGGGCGCGAACGGGCGACTGGCGGCGCTGGAAATTCTGAAAGACATTAAGGGAGCGGCCTAGACATGCCCGAACAGAAACGCTCCCCGGAACGCGAGGTTGTGATCGTAGGTGGCGGTCACAACGGCCTGATCACCGCGTTTTACCTGGCCAAGGCTGGATACAAGCCGCTGGTGCTGGAACGCAACGCGCAGGTCGGCGGAGCCGCGGTGACCGATGAATTTCATCCCGGCTTTCGATGTTCAACCTTGGCACACACCGCGGGGCCGATCCGGCCGGAAATTGTGCGCGACATGCAGTTGGAAAAGCATGGACTGAAGTGGATCACGCCGGAAGTTTGCGTAACTGCGCTTTCGCCAGACGGGCGCGCGCTTTCGCTGTATCAGGATGCGAAGAAGTCGGCAGAGCAGATTTCTGCGTTCTCGCAAAAGGACGCGGCTAAGTATCTGGAATTCCAGCAGTCGCTGGCGAAGATCAGCAAAGTGATTGCTGAGGCGCTCGCGACCACGCCGCCGGATATTGACCATCCGAGCCGCGGCGATTTGTGGAGCATGCTGCAGACGGGGCGCGCCATTCGCAAGTTGGGCAAGAAAGATATGTTTCGCCTGCTGCGTTGGGGACCGATGGCCGTGGCCGACCTGGCTGCGGAATATTTTGAGACCGAGCTGTTGCGGGCGGTGATCGCGGCGCGCGGTGTATTCGGAACCTTTCTGGGGCCGTGGTCGGCGGGCAGCGCGCTGGTGTTGCTTATTCGAGCCGCGAGTGATCCGCATCCGGTGGGCTCCGCGGCGTTCGCTGCAGGAGGCATGGGGGCGGTTACGCAGGCCATGGCATCGGCGGCGAAGGCTGCCGGAGCGGAGATTCGCACGGGCGTGGAAGTTATTGAGATCAGAGTGGAAGATGGAATCGCAACGGGCGTACTGCTCTCAAACGGCGAAGAGATTTCGGCGACGGCGGTGATTTCCAATGCAGACCCGAAACGCACGCTGCTGAAGCTGACCGATCCCACGCAGCTGTCGCCCGATTTCGTGCAGAAGTTGCAGCATTACCGCAGCAACGGTACGGTCGCGAAAGTAAACCTAGCACTCTCGGGGCTGCCAAAGTTCATCGCGCTCAAGAATGGCGATGACGCCGCACTTAAAGGGCGCATTCACATCGGCGACGAGATCGATTATCTGGAACGCGCCTTTGACGAGTCGAAATATGGAAATTTCTCGCGGCAGCCATATTTGGAGGCCACGATCCCTTCGCTGACCGATCCCGCGCTGGCGCCGGAAGGCAAGCATGTGATGTCGATTTATATGCAGTACGCGCCTTATAAGTTGAAGGGAGATTGGGAAGAGCAGCGAAAATCGCTAGGGCAGACCGTGGTGCAGACGCTCGCGCAGTATGCGCCGAATCTCCCGGAATTGATCTTGACGCACCAGATCATTACCCCGCACGACCTGGAAGAAAAGTATGGGCTGACCGGGGGACAGATATTTCACGGCGAACTTGCGCTCGATCAGTTCTTTACGATGCGGCCACTGCTCGACTGGGCGCGCTATCGTACTCCGATTCAAAATTTGTATTTGTGTGGAAGCGGGACGCACCCAGGGGCGGGACTCACGGGCGGCTCGGGCGCGAATGCGGCGCGCGAGGTATTGAGAGAAATGAAGAAGACGCAGCGTCTTTAGCTTCCCTCAGCCTGCTGAAACTCATTTCGTGAACTGAGAATCCCCGATCGCCTAAAGGCTCCATTGATTTTGCTAATTTGCGGCCCGGCTGAAAAGCCGCGCCCTTTCAGAACTTGATCGACATCTGAGTTTGCAGCAATCTGCCAGCGCAACCCGCTTCCCACTCTTCGGAAGGTCATGGCCTTCCGGGGATTCCTCTTCCCCGCTCCGGTAGTAACTTGCGACAGAAGTTACTTTTCATTTTTACTTAAGACATCGTAAAGATTTAGAGAACATTTCGGGGGCAAAGTTTGGCCGAAGACCTTCGGTTTGAATTAGCTATTTTGGCGACGGTTCAGGGCTTCTATCAGAAGCTCATGCGCGACGCTCTGGGCGGAGACGTGCCCATTCCGAGTGGCCTCGACGAGGACGCGCTTCGCCATTCCGAGCGCGAGTTGCCGACTACGCTGTCGCGCATGTATCGCTGGCTGCACCTGCTGGATATGGCGATTACGCCCGCCATGGTGCGGCAAGCGCTGACCCCGGATACGGATTCTGAAGTTGCGGAGGCATTGCTGCGGTATTTTGTGCGACGGCGTGAACCGAGCGACGTCAACCGCGACAAGACCGATCTCATCGCTACGTTCCTTTATCGTCATCCTCGTGTGCCAGGGCAGTGGCAGCAGAGCGGCTACGGGCTCGATGGTGCGTTGCCCCTTTCGCCCTTTGAAATCGCCCTGATTGAGATATTGGCCGACACGGATGTGCCGTCGCTTCCCGAGGAGCATGTGCAGTTATTGCGCCGGTTCGACCCGTTGCGCGAAGAAATTGACCGCTTCCGGGATTTCAACGCGCTGATGGATTCCGGGATTATCGGGCGCGTGCGAGAACTGAAGCAGTGGCTGGACTCGTCGTTCTATCATCCTGGCGTGTTGGCAACGGTTTCAGCTTACAACGCGACGTTCGGCAAGAAATTCGACGAACTCTTCGTTAAGGCGCTGAACGAAATCAAGACTTTTGGACAAGCGCTGGAAGAAATGGGCGGAACGATTCTGACCACCGTCGACGGGGTGGAAGTTACCGTTGAGCATGTGGCCGCGATTCAAGAAAAACAACTGCTGGACGCAGACTACGGCGGGGCGTTGGAAAAATTCCGGCGGGTCTCAAAGCTGAAAAAGGAACTGGATCGCCGTCCGCCGATCCGGCGGGCGCTTTTGACTCCGTCCGGGCAGACATCGCGCGCAGCAGGAGGTTCGGCAGCGGCCCCCAAGGCGGCGCGAGTGGCGGCAGCGAAAACTCCGGCGTCAGTGCCAGTATTTCAACCGCCTGCCGTCACCGCTCAGCAAGTATCGTCGGAAGAAGGCAAACTGCGGCGCGTGGAAGAATCCATTCGGGTGTTCGTGCGGGTGGCCGACCCGAAATATCGGCAGGTTGTGCCAATGCGCTTTTTCAACCTGACCTTAACGGTACCCGAGGCTGAGGCATATGGGGCTTCGTTTCTAGAAGAAAAAAGCCCGCGTGCTGACGTGGCCCGTACGCTGATCCGAATGGTATCGATTTCAGCTCGCATCAGTACGGAACTGGAAGAACTGAAGCGCAGCCAGAAAATGTCATCCCTTTGGAAACTGCACGCCGATGCAGTTGTGGTTTTGCTGGATATGGCCAGCAGTTCGACCGAGGACGCCGGCAGCGTAGCGAAAACGGCCGAGCAGAGCGGACCGGCAACGGCGCGAGCGATTCATGAGTCGGTCCAAAAGCTGCGCAACCAGGCTGATCTGGCGGTGAAAACGCTTGCCAACGTCAGCTAGGATTGACCTAAGGCGTGCGTACCTTCCGGGCAACCTCGTCGCCCAATAATAAGAAGTGTCCGGTGTTCCACGTGTAGAGCACATCGGCTTTCGCCTTCAGGGCGCAAGCAGCTACGAGCGCATCGTATGCGGTGCCTCCTACGACCCCCAGCGCAGCGGCTTCACGTATGGTTGCAAGGTAATCTGTAACATTGAGCGCCACGAGACTGAACCGCTCTTGTATCATTTCCAGAAATGTCAGGGCCTGCAGACCGCTTGTCCGATGCTTGCCCGGCAACCGGGTCATGGTTGCGTATACTTCGGCGAGGCTGTGTGCCGCACAGAATGCCGATTTAACGGTCGCCCGCGAAAATAACTGAAAACTTCGCTCGTGGTGGATGTGTCCTGGGACGAACGCGGGCACGAGGACCGAGGTGTCGGCCAACCAAATCATCTCCGTTTCCTCGTTTTTGATGGCGGCGTACTGCTCCGCGCTGCCGACTTGAGCCCCATCCACGACTCTTCCCGTTCCCGTCGAATGTCTCGGATTGTCCTGTTCACGGTCTCAACCGTCAACGGTTCGTCGACGTCGAGAACCCATATGCCTTGCTTTTTTCGTAGTCCGGCCATGCCTCGAACAGGGCGCAGGACGATCCGGTCCTCAGAACTTTCCAATTCAAGTGAGTCCCCTGCGGCAAGTTGCAACTCGTCTCGTACGGGCTTGGGCAAGACTACCCGTCCAGCCTTGTCTACGGTTAGAGTGGTATTCATGATGGCATTTTACCATGACATTTGCCATTTCGACATGAGGTACGAATACGCCTCACAAAAACAAAGACGGGCGATTGCTCGCCCGTCCTGCTCGTAACTCGCAGCTCAGTTGATGTCGAATTGCTGCTGATGCACCGCCGCGTCGCTCTTTACGATGATGGTCCGCTTCGTCATTTCTTCCATCTCATTCAGCAATCGGCCGTTGTTGGACTTCAATTCCTTGGCCACGTCGGGATGCACGCGCAACATGACGTCTTCGTGCTCGAGATGCTTGGCAATCTTGCGCATCTCCACGTAAATCTCGTTGCAGACCGTGGTGACAGACTTCACGTATCCAGTCGATTCGCAGTAGGGGCAAGGCGCTCCGATAGTGCGTTCGAGCGACTGCTTGACGCGCTTGCGGGTAATGGCGACCAGTCCGAAATCGTTGAACTGCAGAGTCTTTGAGGGCGCACGGTCGTGGCGGAGTTCTTCTTCCAGAGCCTGCATGACGCGCTGGCGGTTGCGGCGCTCATCCATATCGATGAAGTCGATGATGATGATGCCGCCAAGATCGCGCAGACGAATCTGGCGGACGATTTCCTTAATCGCATCCACGTTGGTTTTGACAATGGTGTCTTCCAGGCGCTGGGTCTTGCCGACATATTTTCCGGTATTGATGTCGATTGCGACGAGCGCTTCAGTTTGGTTGATGACGATGTATCCACCGCTCTTCAGCCACACTTTTGACTTAAGCGCCTTGTTCATTTCTTCGGCCAGGCCGAATTGCTCGAACAGAGGCGTCTCTTTCGTGTAGAGCTTCACACGCTTGACCATCGCGGGCTGGAAACGATTGAAGAAGCGCAGCACGCGCTCGTACTCCGGTTCGGTGTCGACCCAGATGACACTGAAATCGGAGGTAACCTGGTCGCGGAGCACGCGCTCGACCACGTTGAGGTCGTGATAAATCAGCGCGGGCGGCTTGGAGCTTTCGGCGCGATTCTTAATGTCCTGCCACAAGCCTTTCAGGAAGCGGATATCGGCGCGGAGTTCTTCTTCGCTGGCGCTCTGTGCGGCCGTGCGGACGATGAAGCCTCCGTGGCCGTTCTCGCGCTCGCTCAGGATGATCCGCTTCAGGCGCTGGCGCTCTTCTTCCGAAGAGATTTTGCGCGATACACCGGTGTGGTTCACCGTGGGCATGTAGACCAGGAACCGACCGGGCAAGGCGATGTGGCTGGTGATGCGCGCGCCTTTCTTGCCGATGGGCTCCTTGGCAATCTGGACCAGGATTTCCTGGCCTTCCTTGAGCAGGTCGCTGATCAAGGGAACCGGCGAATTTTCGCGGCGACGGAAACGGCGTCCGCCTCCACCGCGGCGCTGGCGATCGCGCGGGCCGCCCTGGCGGTCGCGATCATAACCCGGACGCGGGCGCTGCGTGCGTTGCGTGTAGCCTGCGGTCCCTGCCGGGGCTCGAACTTCTGCCCGCGCATCGACAGTGCCATTACCGCGTGCTTCGGCGTCGAGAGCGGCTTCGGCCTGGGCTTGGGCCTCTTCGAGTTCCAATTCTTCGCTGTCTTCCTCGCCCTCGGCGTGCGCCGCGTCGGGGGCATGTGGATCGACGGAATCGGCGATGGAAGCCATGTGTATTTCTGAGACGACTTCACGGGCCTCGCTGTTTAGTTGCGCAGGCTGGCCAGCCGCGCGGGTTTCTTCTTCGAACTCTTCATAGCCTTCGTCGGAAGAGGACTCGTAGTGAACTGCGTCCGCTTCCTCTTCGTCTATAGTCTCTTCTTCCATGGTGCCAGGAGCGGCGAAGATTGGAGTTTGTTCTTCGTGGTGCGAGTGCTCGGGAACAGCCTCAGGCCGGTCGTGCTCCTCCTCGCGAACTTCCTCTGCGCCGACCACTTCTTGCTCGGTGGTAACGCGTAATTCGCCGGGCCAGCCAAGAGCGGGGATGGCGGGTTCAGGAGCGCGAAATTCCTGGTTCCAGTTGGCCGATGTGGAAGCCGATTCCTCATGCTCGATGGACTCTTCGTGAGTTGCCCGAATATCCTCGTGCTCCTCGTGAAGAGGTTCGGCGACGGAGTTGGCAGCGAAAATGGGTTCATCTTCCGGGAAGGTCGCAGCCAAGGGAGCGGAGGAATTGTTCTGCTCCGGCGCGGCTTCTCGAATTGATTCCCGAACCGCCGGCTGAGGCGCCTGGGCTTGCTGCGACCAGCGCTGGTATTTGGAAATCGACTCGCCTGGCAGCAGCATGGGCTGATACCCCGGCGGCGGACCGGACGGCTGGCTTCGGCCAGAATCGGCGGCGCGAGACGGCATGCTCTCGGCAGGGCGCGAGTAGCGCGGTTCAGGTCCGCGATCGGGACTACGCTCTGGACTGCGCTCTGGGCTTCGCTCTGAACCGCGGTCTGGCGTCCGATCCCGGCCATCGCTGCGGCCATCGCGACGTCCGCCGCGACGGCGGCGCCGACCACGGAAACCTCCGCGGTCGCGGCTCTGCGAATCGCCCGCATTGGTAACTTCGGTGGATTCTGCGGCGGGAGCGGCCTGCCCCTCGCTGACGGTTTCGGCTTCGAAGGTGCCTTCGTCGGTCACGGGCAGTAACTCGGCTTCGCCACCGGCGTCATCCTCAGAAGCGTCTGACGTCTCAATCTTTGCCGGCTGCTGGCGCAGATCGGGTACATTGCGGGTGGCCGGGACGACGTCGGTCAGATCGTCGTCGTGCTCTTCCAACTCCATAAAATCGGAGACGTAAAGGAAGGCATCGCGCTCCAGGCCGATATCGACGAAGGCCGACTGCATGCCGGGCAGCACGCGGGTGACGCGACCCTTGTAAATGGATCCAGCTAATGTGTATTCGTTCTCGCGCTCCAGATAGATTTCCGCGAGCAGATCGTCTTCCACCATGCCCACTTTCGTTTCGTGGGGAGTGGAAGAGACAAATAGTTCCTTATTCATTGAAACTCCGGTCCCGCCGCGGACTTATTGAAGCCGGGCGGGCTTAACCGGGCGGAGCCAGGGTAGAGGCGGGAGGATTGAGTGTCGCGATGCTGCCCCAAAATGGGGACAGACGGGGCCACAGAGCCTTGCTCTGAGCCGAGTCCGTTGCGCAAGCTTGGGAATCTTTTGCACTTATCGCTTTAACTTCTGCCGGGGTTTGTGACCGCACTCTCAGACCTGATTCAGGTCGGGGGGCCGTTCCCTGCCCGGCTGACTTCTCAATTTCAATCCTGCCCGGCTTTCGACTGCTCGACTGCCGGTAAAGTGCCCCCTTTACGCGAGGGCGATCGATATTTTTGGGGCTGCGCCTCCAAGCGCAGCAACTGCTTCCTGCCGTCTTCCCGTTCCTGAACCCATTTGTTGTCGTCTGAACCGGCTCGCTAACGAGCTAGTTCACGAAACGGCGCATACGAACATTCATAACCATCCCCAGCGCCAGGAACATGAACAACACGGAAGACCCACCGTAACTCATCAGCGGCAGGGGTATTCCAGTGACAGGCATAAAGCCAACCACCATGCCGACATTTACCAGGATATGGAAGCTAAGCACAGCCACCACACCCATCACCACGAACGTCCCAGCGCGGTCGGGCGCTGTTTGCGCGTTCTGGGTCAAACGCATCAGCACAATGAAGTATAACAGCAGAATCCCCAGAGCGCCTACGAATCCATGTTCCTCGGAGAACGCCGCGAAAATAAAGTCTGTTTGTGGAACTGGGAGAAAAGCACCGTGTGTTTGCGAGCCTTTGCCGCCCCAAAGGCCGCCCGAACCGACCGCAATTTTGGATTGCTCAACTTGGTACCCCGACCCTTGGGGATCGAGTTCGGGATCGATGAAACTGGTCAGTCGCTGCTTCTGATAGGACTTAAGCACGTGCACCTTGGGCACGTAGAAAACACCCCCGATGCCGATGGCAACCGCCAGCGCCACGAGCACCCCTTGTTTCCATTGCAAGCCTCCCAGAAAGACTCCCATGACGGCGATTGGGACGTAGGTCAGGGCCGTTCCAAGATCGGGTTGAGCCAGAACCATCAGCATGGGGATGCCGACGATGGCTCCGGCCTTCATGAAGTCGGCCCAGGAGAGTTCGCGCTGGCGCATCTCGGCGAAATACTTGGCTACGGCGAGGATCAGGATGAGCTTGACCCATTCGGAAGGCTGGAAATGGTTGCCGCCGGGCATTTTGATCCAGCGCCGCGCGCCCAGATATTTCTGGCCAAAGAGCAGGACAGCCATCAAAGCACCGACCGCAGCAAAGTAAAACCAGTGAATCTGATCGAGAAGCGCCTGGTAGTTGATCAGGCTCATCAGGAACATCGCGCCCACGCCGGCGCCGACCCAGTAAATCTGGCGCACGTGCGCCCCGGCGAACTTCGTGTGCACGGTGGCGCTGTGAATCTCCATGACGCCCATGCCGCAAATAACCAGCACGAAGCCCAGCAGGATCCAGTCGAAGTCGCGATATGAGACGTAGCGGCTCATGAAAACAGGTTCTAGCTTCTAGCTCCTAGCTTCTAGCTTCTAGCTTTTTCGTAGCGCCGGCGTCCCGCCGGCTGTCGCGAGAGCGTCTCGCCCTCGCGCTCGAAGCCAGATCAGCGCAGGGCCATTCCCGGGGCTGCCGTGGCTACTGATAGCGGCTTCTTTGGCAGATCTAGAACGAAGCGGCCGCCTTGCAATTTCTGCTTATCGCCGTCGGAATCGGGCTCGGTCCATAGGCCGCCAATGTCCACCGTCCCTGCGCCTTTCGGTTTCTCCACCATCTTCTGCGGTATGCGGTGTTGTTTGTCGACATAGGCTTTGATCACCTGGGTCGCCAACCGTGCTGCCAACCTGCCGTGCTCGCCGCCCTGGAACAATACGCAGACGACAATGTCGGGATTACGGCGGGGCGTAAATCCTACGAACCAGCCGTTCTGCGCGAGATCGTCGCTGTTCTTGAAGCGGGCGCGTGTGGCCAATGAGACGATCTGCGCGGATCCGGTCTTGCCTGCGATGTCGATCCCGGGAATGTGGGCTGACGGCGCCGTTCCCTCGGGCAACAGCACACGCGACATCGCATCGGTAATGAAGTTCCACCCATTGGGATCAATTGAGACACTCTTCACTTCCGTGTAGTGCTGCGCCTCGACGTAGGCCGGAGGCAGGTCCGTGGGATTGATGACGTGGGGGACGACCATTCGTCCTCCCATGGATATCGCGCTAATGGCGCGCAACAACTGCACAGGCGTGATGGCAACTGCGCCTTGTCCGATACCGACCGAAATGGTTTCTCCGGCGAACCACTTCTGCTTGAAATTCTTGATCTTCCATTCTTCCGACGGCATAACGCCGCTGACTTCGTTGGGCAGATCGATTCCCGTCTTTTGCCCAAGACCGAGGTCGGTCGCATATTTCGCGATGCGGTCGATGCCCAGTTTTTCGGCGAGCGTGTAAAAGAAAACGTCGCAGGACTGATAGATCGCTTTCTCAAGACTGACCTCGCCGTGACCGCCTTTCACCCAGCAACCGAAGCGGCGTCCGTAAAACTCGGCGCCACCGGTGCAGTTGACGTGCAAATTCTGGGCAATCCCTTCCTGCCATCCCGCGACCGACATGATGATTTTGAAAGTCGACCCGGGCGCCAGTTGCGCTTGAATGGCCTTATTCAGAAGCGGTTTGTCGGGATCGGTGACCAGTTTGTTCCATTGATCGCGGGAGACATGTACCGCGAAATCGTTGGGATCGAATGTCGGCCCGCTTACCATGGCGAGAATCTCGCCAGTGCGCGGATCCATGGCGACGATCGCACCATTCTTTCCGGCCAAAGCTTCTTCAGCGGCAATTTGCAAATCAATATCGACGGTCAGTCGAAGCTGTTTACCGGGAATGGCTTCGGTCTCGCCCAAGCGACCGATCTCGCGGCCGTGGCTGTCAACCAAAGCTTGGCGCGAGCCGTTGGTGCCCATCAGCATGGTGTTGTACTGGCGTTCCACACCGGAAATGCCGACCACGTCGCCCGCGTTGTAGAGCTCGAACTGCGGCATGTTCAGCATGTCTTCGCTGACTTCGCCGACATAGCCGATCAGGTGCGCCATGAACCCGTTGCGGGGATACAGGCGGCGGTGAGACATGATCGTGTCCAACTCCGGCAACTCGTTGCGATGGGCTTCAATGAATTGCAGTTCGTCGGGCGTGATGTCTTCTTTCAGAAAGATCGGCTGGTATTGCGGCATCGAAGCAAAACGCCGGATGCGGGCGCGCACTTCGTCGGCATCCAGGTGCAGGCCCTGAGCGATCATGTCGGCGTCGCCAGCCAAATCACGCGAGGAATCGCGCATCATCAGCGCAGAAAATGACGGGTAGTTATCGACGATCGTGCGCCCTTCGCGATCGAGGATCTTGCCGCGAGGCGCGAGGACGGGAACATTACGAATGCGATTTTTTTCCGCAGCCAGCGAGTAGAAATCGCTCTGCATCACCTGCAGGCGCCACAGCCCGTAGGCCAGCACCAGGAAGATGCCGAGGATGATGTACTGCGCCGCCGTGAGGCGGAGGGCGGAAACTTTTTCGTCGCGGCCGAACATCAGTTCTCAGTGGCCAGTTGCCAGTTACCAGTGGTTCGCGCACGAACTTTTCTGGCTCGCAACGTGTCACTTCCCTCGCTGGATAAGAATGTAAGTGGTTACGGATATTGTAATGCTTGGGAGCCAGACACAAGTGCTGAAGGTAGTAACGGAAGTCACGAGATCAACAGTTCTGGCAACTGCCGACTGGCGACTGCATTCTTTCACGTTCTCTGCTTAAACTTATCCAGCAGGAAGTACAGAATCACTCCCAGAAAAGCGTTGGCCAGGCCGGCGAGAATGCCGTGGGCCCAACTCCAGGTCTGGGTCATGTTGACCAGTCCGCGAGCTACGGTGAAATAGACTGCCGAATGCACGAAGTAGAAACCCAGGGTCACGAGGAAGCGCGCGCCCGCGTTTTCGACATCGAGTTTCACTCCCAGCGACGATGCGCCGTACCCGACGACGGTCTTGGCGATGCCGTAGATGCCAATAGGATTGTGGCCGAGCATGTCCTGCGCCAGGCCGATGACGGCTCCGGTGAGCAGACCCGAAATCGGGCTGCGCCGCGCCATAGCGAAAAAGATCGTCACCAGCAGGGGCAGGTCGATATAGACAGCGAAGCGTGGAAACCGTAACGGGACAAATGCCTGTATAAAAAGCGCCAGCAAGGGTACGCCGACGGTCACCGGAATACTGAAGCGGTAAACCTCAACTTGTTCGCCGGAAGTGTAAGTGATGGGCACGCTATTGGGGCTTGCTTTCGTCGGCCGGGGGCTGCGGATTGGCCTGTGGCGGCGCAACGGGTTTTGCCGGAGCCGGGTTCGGATCGCTCGGCGGATTAGTCGGCTCCGCGGCAGGTTGCGTTCCAACGATAGGCGCGGTGGATGGCGAGCTTTTTGGAGCTATCGCCTGATCGGGCGGAGGGACGCTTCGACCCGTGCCCTCAGAAACAGCCTTGGTTCTTGGAGAACTGACCGGCGAACCCGCAGGAGTTCCTGACTTAACCACGCTCTGCGACTTAGATACGGTTCCAGTTGCTGGCCTGATAGCAGTTTTCGGTTGAGCAGTTGCCGTGGCGGCGCCCTTGGTCACCGAGCTTGCTGAGGCCGCATCGGCGGCGGGTTTATCCGGCACGGAGGGCAATCGTTGTGCCAGAATGTCGGAGGCCCGCATGCGAACGCCTTCGTCGGCCGTGGACTGGCGTTCCTGCTTCTCCACCAGCACCAGCACTTCTTCGAGTTTGCTGAGGTCGGCGGCAGGCCTGATTTTGATATTCAGAAACAAATCTTTGCCAGTGCCCACCTTAGTCACGGTGCCGACCGGCAATCCTTTGGGAAAAATCTGGTCGCCGCCGCTGGTCAACACAGTCTCGCCAGGCACAACTTGTTCGTCGCTCATCACCCGTTCCAACACTACTTCGCCATTGGCGGTGCCACGCAGCACGCCCTGCAGGCGCGATTTCTCCAGCAGCGCCCCGACGCCGCTGCTCTGATCGCTGATCAGCAGCACTTGCGCCACCGACGGATAGACGAGCAGCACCTTGCCCACAATTCCGTCGGCCGTAATTACGGCCATATCGCGCTCGATGCCAGACTTCTCTCCCTTATCGATGTAGATAATGCGCGAAAGGTCGCTGCCGCTGGAGCCGATTACTTGCGCGGCCACAGTGCGGGAAATAAACTGTTCTTTGAAGGACAGCAAAGTCTGCAGACGCCGGGCCTGGGCAGCGTCGTCGGCGAGGCGGACTTGGTCGAGTCGCATCTGCTCGATCTGTTCTTTGAGTTGCCGGTTTTCGGCGCGCACCCCCCGCAGATAAAAGTAGTTGTGCCACAAACCGCCGCTGCCGTTCTGCAGCCAGACCAGGGAGCGTTCCAGAGGAGTGACCGCGTCAACCGCCCAAATCCGGATAAGGCGCGTTTTCTCGATGTCGCCGCCGCTCTTCTTAACCTGCACCGCCAATCCGAGCACCTGCAGAAACAACACTCCCACAAGAAAAATCAGGTTTCGGTAACGGCCGATGACGGATTCCATAAAAAACCAGTTTCAAAGTTTCAAGGTTTCAAAGTGCCCAAGGGACTAGCGTCTGAGGATTTGAGCACTCACTCGCAACGTTAGCACCTGGAAACATTAAAACCCTGAAACCTTGAAACCATTACTCAATGGAGATTTTTCTAAGCAGCTTGAAGTCGCTGAGCATTTTTCCTGTGCCCAGCACCACGCTGCACAACGGGTCGTCGGCGATCGAAACTGGCAACCCGGTTTCTTCGCGGATGCGTTTGTCGAGATTCTTGAGCAGCGCTCCGCCGCCGGTGAGCACGATGCCGCGATCGCTGATATCGGCTGAGAGTTCTGGAGGCGTCCGCTCGAGCGCCACACGGATGGCGTTCATAATGGTCGAAACACATTCGCTCAGAGCTTCGCGGATTTCGCCGTCATCGACCGTGATCGTTTTGGGCACGCCCTCGATCAGGTTGCGGCCCTTGATCTCCATGGTCATCGGCTTGTCGAGCTGGTGCGCGGAGCCGATTTCCATCTTGATCTGCTCGGCAGTGCGTTCGCCGATCAGCAAATTATATTTCCGCTTGAGGTAGTTCATGACGGCTTCGTCCATCTGGTTACCGGCCATGCGCACGGAACGCGAATAGACGATGCCGCTCAACGAAATTACCGCGATGTCAGTGGTGCCGCCGCCGATGTCGACCACCATGTTGCCGCTGGGCTCGGTGATGGGAAGCCCAGCACCGATGGCTGCCACCATGGCCTGCTCCACCAGATGCACTTCGCTGGCCTTGGCGCGATAAGCGGAATCCATGACCGCGCGTTTTTCTACCTGCGTAATTTCGGAGGGCACTCCGATAACGATGCGCGGGTGCACCAGCATCTTGCGGTTGTGCGCCTTCTGGATGAAGTAGTTCAGCATCTTCTCGGTGACTTTGAAATCGGCAATCACGCCATCTTTCATGGGCTTGATGGCGACGATGTTTCCGGGCGTGCGCCCGAGCATCTCTTTCGCCTCTTTACCGACGGCCTCCACTTCGCCGGTGTTCTTGTTGATGGCGACGATGGAGGGTTCGTTGACCACGATGCCCTTGCCGCGCGCATACACAAGCGTGTTGGCGGTGCCGAGATCGATGGCGAGATCGCTGGAGAATATGCTGAACAGCGACCGGAAGTTGTGACCGCGACTTGGGCCTGAATGGAATCCGTTGTTTGACATGACGAAAATAGTCCCGCGTCTTTCGACGTGTTGCTTTTTCCGGGGAATCTCCCCTGAGCCTTATTGTCGTTGGGTGGTGGCTGTCTTCATTCTACGAGATGCCCGACAGCTCCGCGCCAACCGAAAGTCCACTGCCTAAAACCGCCTACGCTTAGTGCCGACAAGAAAACCTACTGAATAATGATCTTCTGCTGCTGCGTGTTGACTCCGCCCTGCGCCGTTTGCGCGGTTACCGTAATCACGGCTTCTCCAGTAGGCAGAGGCGGGGTGAAGTAATGAAAAGCACCATCCGAGTTGATCATCGGAACTTCGCTGCCATTCACCATCACGCGCGCCCCAACCTGGGTCTTGCCGGTTACCTCGATCACGTGCCCATGCTGGATGAAAGGATCCAGGTCCAGTTCGATGGCCTCGGTCTGCTTGCCCTTGGAAATGATCGTAAAGCGATTTTTCTCGCTCTCCACCGACTCTTTGCCCGCCGCGTCATAGGACTGCACCATCCAGTAATAGGCACCTTCTCCGAGGCTCGTGACCGTAACCGCTGCCGTATTAACTTTCTTATCAACGAGTGTAGAAGAAAAATAAGGATTGCGGGAGATGCGAAGACGGTAACCAACTGCATTCGCCATCGCGGTCCAGGAAAATGAGACGTCCTTCATCGATTCGCCCGTGGAAAACAGCGGCGCCATATTGGCGGGTGCGATTGGAGTAGGCGGACCAATCTCCTTAGCCTTTTCCAAATGGGATTGCGTTCCCTGGAAACTCACTTTTTCCCAGTTCGCCAGTTTCACGGTTTCGTCACCGCGCGTCACTTCGCCGGTTCCTTTTTTCATCAAGATTTCGTGCTGGTCCGCTTTGGGATCGTTGTGCACTTGCGCCGTGGACTCGGGAGACAGCGAGGCGGTTGCACCCGCGACGATCACTTGCGATTTGGAACCCTGGCTGTACATCGCGGTCGAAAGATCCACGGTTCCCGTGCTAACCGCAACCGCGACGTTGGTCTGCTGCTGGTCGTTGGCCGAGTTCTCTTCGATCACGATCAGCGAATCCTGTTTTACGGTGTAGCTGGTGCCATCGTTGAAAACAACTTTTGCCATGCCTTCTGATGCCGTCTGAACAACGTCACCCTTTTCCAGAGGAATGTTGTAGTCGGCCTTCACCCAACTGTTTGCGTTGCCCTTCTTCACTCGGACCGTTCCGTCGAGGGCAGTGAAGTGCGCCTGCTGCGCTGTGACTGCTCCAGAGCCGGCAACCGGAGCCATACCTGCGACGCGCTCTAAAATTTTGCTGCCGGCGTGTTCTCCGGCCTTCAACGTATTGTCGGTAAACTGCGGGAAGATGACGCGGAGGACGATGAAAAACACTACGACGCCCGCCAGTACAAACAGGACCACACTCCGGTATGTAACGGTGGTCCACGCGACGTGGATTCCCGATTTGCGATTCGCTGAAGACACTGTAGCCCGAAAAACCTCAGTAAATGTGCGGTACATAAAACGTTAGCACAAGCAAAACAGAGGGAAGAACAGGTAATCAGTTTTGGACGTTACCTTGGTGTACACACCCAGAACCGCTACGCGATCGCCAATTTTGTGTAGCGCGCGTAGCGTAGCGCCGCCCTCGGATCTTTATTGCCTCGGCTTGTTTTTTCGAAGCTTTCACGGCCTTCCCTTGCCGCATCGTTCTCGCGGGTTGTAGCATCAATTCTTAGGCATTTATAAGGAGAAATCATGGCAACCGATACTTTGACCAGCCCCCCGACTCTCAGCTATGGCAAGACCAAAGTTTTCAAGAATTTCATTGATGGCGAGTGGGTTGAGGCCTCGACCGGGGAGACGTTCGAGAATCGCAACCCCGCCGACACTCGCGATTTGGTGGGCATTTTTCAGAAATCAGGCAAGGCTGACGTGGACACAGCCGTGGCCGCCGCCAAGCGCGCTTTCGCGAAGTGGCGATTGGTTCCTGCGCCGCGGCGGGCTGAGATCGTCTTTCGGGCGGCGGAGATTTTGATTGAACGCAAGGAAGAGTATGCCCGGGAAATGACCCGCGAGATGGGCAAGGTTCTTGCCGAAACGCGAGGTGACGTGCAGGAAGCCATCGACGCCGCCTATTACAACGCTGGTGAGGGCCGGCGCCTATTCGGGCCTACTGTGCCCTCGGAGATGCCGAACAAGTTCGCCATGGCCGTACGGCAACCGATTGGCGTGTGCGGAATGATTACGCCCTGGAATTTTCCCATGGCGATTTCCTCGTGGAAACTGCTGCCGGCGGTGGTCTGCGGCAACACCTGCGTCATCAAGCCCGCGCAGGACACACCGTTGTCTACGTTTAACCTGGTTCGCGCTCTCGTCGATGCTGGCCTACCTAAAGGCGTGATTAACGTGGTGACCGGGTTTGGCGCGGACGTGGGTACTCCGCTGGCCGAGCATGCCGACGTTCGCGCGGTCTCGCTGACGGGATCGTCTGCGGTCGGGCGCATTATCGGCGGCATCGCGGCGAAAAGCTTCAAGCACTGCTCGCTGGAACTCGGGGGCAAGAATCCGATGATCGTGCTGGACGATGCCAACCTTGATCTCGCCATTGAAGGCGGCCTGTGGGGAGGCTTCGGCACCACCGGCCAGCGCTGCACCGCGACCAGCCGCATCATCGTGCAGAAAGGCGTGTACCGCGAATTTGTCGAGCGCTATGTGGAGCGCGCCAAGAAACTGAAAGTGGGCAATGGCCTGGACGAAAGCGTTCAGATGGGCCCTGCGGTAAACGAAAAACAGCTACAGACCGATCTGAGCTATGTGGACATTGGTAAGAACGAGGGCGCGAAGCTGGTTTGCGGTGGCAACCGGCTGGATAAGGACGACTATCAGTTTGGCTGGTTCATGGAGCCGACCGTTTTCACCGACGTCGATCCGAAGATGCGTATTGCCCAGGAAGAAATCTTCGGCCCGGTAGTTTCGATAATTCCTTGTGAGGACTTGGAAGACGCAATTGAAATTGCCAACGGCATCGAGTACGGCTTGTCGTCCGCGCTCTACACGAAGGATGTGAACAAAGCGTTCTCGGCAATTCGCGATCTTTACGCCGGAATTACTTACATCAATGCGCCCACCATCGGCGCGGAGGTGCATCTGCCTTTCGGCGGGACCAAAGCTACGGGCAACGGACACCGCGAGGGCGGCATTGGAGCTATCGACTTCTACACGGAGTGGAAGTCTGTCTATGTTGACTATTCTGATAAGTTGCAGAAGGCACAGATCGACCGGGAAGATTAAAAGCCTTTGACCGCAGAGAGTGCTGAGAACATCCGCGGAGGTCGCGAAGAAAAGAAGCACTCCGCGATCTTTGCGGTGGTTCTCGGCGAACTTTGCGGTTAAGCTTGTCTTTTGTTTCGGGAGCTACTAATGCCGATCACTCAAGCTCGCGAGATCTCCGCCGCTCGTCGCCTCGACAATATCCGCTATGCCATTCGCGATCTGGCGTGCGTGGCGGACGAACTCACGCGGCAGGGACACAAAGTCGTTCCGCTGAACATTGGCGACCCGCTCAACTTCGATTTCCAGACACCGCCGCACATCATCGAAGCCGTCTATAAAGCGATGCGCGACGGCAAGAATGGCTACGCGCCGTCCCCTGGCATTCCCGTGGCGCTCGAAGCCATTCGCGGCGAAGCGGCGCGAAAGGGCATCACCACGGTGCGCGACGTTTTCGTTACTTCGGGAGTCAGCGAAACCGTAGACGCCTGTATTTCCGCGCTGGTGAATCCTGGCGAAAACATCCTCACGCCTCGCCCCGACTATCCTCTTTACTCGGCCATTCTGTGCAAGCTTGGGATCGACCTCAATACGTACGACCTCAATGAAGAAGACGGCTGGCAGCCCGAACTGGCGGACCTCGAACGTAAGCTCACACCGCACACTCGCGGCATCGTGCTGATCAATCCAAATAACCCGACGGGATCACTGTGCACTCGGCAGATGCTGGAGAAGGTCGCGGAACTGGCACGACGCAACAACTTGATCGTCTTCTCGGACGAAATCTACGACAAGTTGATTCTGGATGGCACGCCGCACATCGCCTTCGCAGCAGTCGCGCCCGATGTGCCTTGCGTGACTTTTGGCGGCATGTCGAAGAATTATCTGGTGCCGGGATGGCGCATTGGCTGGGGTATCGTCTCCGGAGACGCCACCGCAGTGAAGTCCTACACCGAAGGAGTGCAGCGCCTGCTGCGAGCGCGCCTCTGCGCCAACCATCCGGAGCAGTATGCCATCAAGGCTGCGCTCGAAGGACCGCAGGATCATCTGGTGGAAGTGCAGCGCAAGCTACGTTCCCGGCGGGATCTTACCCAGAAGTGGTGCGAGTCAACCCCGCGCGTAAGTTGCGTCTTGCCTCGCGGCGCGTTCTACGCATATCCGCGAATCGATATTCCAGAGAGCGACGAAATTTTCGTGAAGGAATTGATTCGCCAGAAACATGTCATGGTTGTCCACGGATCCGGCTTCGGACAAAAGCCCGGCACGCAGCATTTCCGTATCGTGTTCCTGCCAGACGAAAAGACCTTAGGCAAGGCCTACGCCTCGATCGGAGATTTTATCCGAGAGAGGTACGGAGCCAGCGCTTAACGAAGCCAATAATCGTGTTGCCGATCTCACGTTTTTCTCCGCGCTCTTCGCGGATTTTCTCGGTGTCCTCGGCGGTTAAGGGCTCTGAACCGATCCCTTGGCCTTTGCCCTCGAATCTGATTAAATCGTAGGGAAAGGGCGGCGCCCTTAGGTCCGCGAAGTCGTGGTTGATATTCACTCTCATATCCTTCCGGAAGTAGACGACGGCCCTAAATCATGGGAGGTCTCGGTCGCGATGTGCCTGGCGGCGGCCGCCGACGGCATTACCCACATGGTCGCCACTCCCCACGCCAACGACCGCTACCATTACGATCGCGAATATCTGCAGGGGTTGGTGACACATCTGCAAGGGCTTATTGGCGATTCGCCGAAGCTCACGCTGGGTTGCGACTTCCACCTTTCGTACGACAATCTGCAGGATGCCCTGGCTCATCCCGCCCGCTACATTATCGAAGGCACACGCTACCTGCTAGTCGAATTCAGCAACTACAGTGTGCCGCAACAGACTACGGATTCATTTCTCAAACTGTGGAATTGCGGACTCACGCCGATTATTACTCACCCGGAGCGCAATCCTATTCTGCGCGAGACCCTGCATCGCGTGGCGGAGTGGGCAGAACAAGGGTGCGTCATTCAGATCACAGGCTCCTCGTTGACTGGATTTTGGGGCGAGCGGGCGCGCCGAGCGGCGCTCTGGCTGATCGAACACCAAGCCGCGCATGTGCTCGCCACCGATGCGCATGACACGGAGAAACGTGTCCCGATTCTCTCTACGGCGCGCGATGCGGCGGCTGAGATTTGTGGCCAGGAAATTGCCGACGCGATGGTCGACTCGAATCCCCGCGCGATTCTGGCGAATGAGCCGCTGCCGTACTTTCCAACTCCGCATACGCCCAGCTACAAGAAGAATTAGAAATCACTTCAGGAAGGCATTGGCTGATAGCGAATGAGTTGCTGATGATTCTTACTGCGGATTGGGAGAATCGCTCTGGTTCGAGCTTGGAGTTGCAGTGGGAGTAGCGGTCGGCGGTGCGCTGTGCGACGTAGTGGGTTGACCGCTTTGTGACGACGTGGGCAGCGACGCGGCTCGCGGCGCATCTGGCACCGTGGTCATGGCACTCTCGGGATTTAGAAGATGATCTTTGCTCGGCCCCAGACCCAGCTTGATCAGCGCGCGCGAGTCGGGAACGGTTTTGCTCTGCCATCCGTTGTCGGCCTGGTAGCGGCGCATCGCCTCTTCGCTGGCCTGATTCCATGCGCCAGTCGGCTCTCCGCTCAGGTAGTGTTCGCGAATTAATGCCTGCTGAATGGATTGGGCTCGGTCGGAGTCGATTTTCTGCTGGCCCCGGGCGCGCTTCTTGCGCGACCGCTTTGCCGTGGATGCAGTATGCGCCTTGGTCGACCTATGAGGAGCGGCACTTGTAGTGGCAGGCTTTTTTGCTGCGGCATCGCCGGTCGTTCCTTGGCGAGCGCGGGCCAGAACGCAGGTGCACACCAAGACCAGCGCATATCCTGCGATCAGTCGTACTTTTCGGATGTCAGTCCAAAACATCGGTGCGAAACCTTCACCTCAAAAAAAAGCTCGACGGCGTGCAAAATGCAAAAGCCCAATTGGACGCTGGCACTGTAATCATGCTTGATCGCAGGCTACAGTGCCAGTTCCCGTTGGACTCTTCACATTACGGAAGTGTACCGGCCAAAAAGCTGGTCCCATCCTGCTGTGACGAGCCACGCGGCCGAACCAGGAAAACTACGTCTTGGCCGCTCTTCAGGCTGGACTCAAGCTTGGCGAATTCGTCTTCGCTGTTCACTGGCTGACGGTTCACTTCAAGGATGATGTCGCCCCGTCCCAGGTTAACGTCCTCGGCAAAGGAACCGGGCTTCACGTCGGTGACGATTACGCCCTTTCCTGCGGGCATGTCGAGGCGGTCGGCCATTTCCGGCGTCACCTTGCGAACGGTCACTCCGAACTTGCTCTGCTTGGGCGTGCTCTCGTCTTCATTTTCCTGCTGTTCACCGAGCCGCGAGGCAAAGAGCTTGGCGCGGTCGGCCACCGTCACCGCAGTGTCTTGCTGTTTACCGTTCCGGATAAACGTCAAGTTCACTTTTGATCCGGGCTTGCGAGAGGCGATGTCGGCGACCAAGTCGTCCCCCTTGGTTACCTTTTTGCCGTCGACGGCCACGATCGTGTCGCCAACTTTCAGGCCCGCTTGGTCCGCCGGACTGCCCGCCACAACGGTAGAAACGGTAATGCCGGATCCGGTACCGTAGACCCGCGCGATGGCGGGATTCTGAACCTGGTTAAACATGATTCCGATCGAACCGCGCGATACTCGGTGCTCGGGGCCAGTCAGTTGGTTATAAACATCAACCACGGTCTTCGAGGGCAAGGCAAATCCCACGCCCGCATAGGCGTTAGTTTCGCTCAGAATCGCGGTATTAATGCCAATCACTTCCCCATTCATATTGACGAGCGGGCCGCCGGAATTGCCGGGATTGATGGCAGCGTCAGTTTGAATGAAGGTCTGGAACTGGCGGAGAGGAACGATGTCGCGGCCTTTGGCCGAAACGATTCCTGCCGTCACGGTCTCGGACAGGCCGAACGGGCTGCCCACGGCTAAGACCCAGTCGCCCACCTGCATGCTGTCGGAGTTGCCCATCTTGGCGGCCGGCAGAACACGATTTACCTCGACCTTGATCACGGCGAGATCGGTTTCGTCATCAGTGCCAATTACCTTGGCGTCATGCTGCACGCCCGGCGGATCATCCTGAAAACGAACCCGAACCCGGTCGGCTTTATCCACCACGTGCCGATTGGTGACGATGTATCCCTTGGGATCAACGATGACGCCGGACCCTAGCGAACGCTCGCGAATCGGACCGTCGTTTCCAGTGCCTCCCTGACCCCCGGGACCACCGAAGAAGTGGTTGAAAAAGTCGTCCATGCCGCCGCCACCGTCTTCATCGTCGGGATTTTGTCCGCGCCGGCGGTGGACGTTCTTAATGGTCGATTCCGTATTAATGTTGACCACGCTCGGCTCCAACTGTTTCGCAATTTGCGAAAAAGTGTTGGACATCTCGTGCGGCGAGGGCAGGGCTAGCGGCGTTACATCGCTCTTCTGCCCTTCTTTCCCTTTTACTCCATAGGAAATGACCGTCCCAATCAAAATGCCGACCGAGAGAGTGGCCAGAATACTGAGCGTATAGGCCCAGCGATGAGCCTTTATGCGCATCCACAGAGCGCCAGAATCCATATGTCTACTTGCCTCCGAAACTGTTTAAACCCTTATAGTATACCCATTTGAACGATACGGCCGGGTAGGTGCGGGCCGTGCTCACACTGTGGGCTTCCAGTGTTAGACGCATAAACCGGGGAAAGCGTTTGATGCTGTCGGATTTAAGTGGTATCTACTTCGCAAACTCTAATGGTCCTACTACAAAGATGTTGATGGCAACGCCTCCGAGTGCATCCAGAGCGAGACGTTGCCAGCAACGTCTCTAGGGTTTCGCCTCATAGACCGTTTTACCGCCTACGACTGTGCGCAGAACTTTCGTGGCAAGGATCTTCTCGTGTGAGGAGGCAGTCACGTCGCGATCGAGGACTACAAAATCCGCCAGCATTCCCGGGATGAGCTTGCCTTTTTCCTTCTCCTCGAACTCGGCAAAGGCGGAACCGCTGGTGTAGGCAGAGATCGCCTGATCCACGGTTAAGCGCTGCGCGGGGAAATATTCCTGCTTGCCGTTTTCGCTCTGGCGCGTGACGGCGGCATAAAGGCCGCGGAACGGCGTCACCGGTTCTATTGGATAATCTGTCCCGAATGCCAGGGTCACCCCTTTAGTCAAAAAACTCAGCCAAGCGTAAGATGTGGCAGCCCGCTTCGGCCCCAGCCGATCTTGAGCCCAGCGCATGTCGGTCAGCAAATGACTGGGCTGCATGGAAGCAATCACTTTCAGAGTCTTGAATTGAGCGATCTGCGCCGGAGTCGTTACCTGCGCATGTTCAATCCGCAGCCGAAAGTCGTCGCCGCCATTGGCTGCTTTGACATTCGCCTCGTGGGCGGCCTTCTCGGCGCACGCAAAGGCGTCCAGGGCCATCTGTACGCCCTTATCGCCGATCGCGTGAAAGCCAAGCTGGAAGCCGGCCAGCACGCGTTCCTTGGCCATGTCATTCAACTTTGCAGCGTCGTATTGCGGCAAGCCGGAGTTCTTGGGATCATCCGCATAGGGATCAACCAGCGCTGCAGTATGCGATCCCAGCGAGCCATCCATGAATCCCTTCAGCATGCCGGTATGTAACATCAGGTCGGACTGCGGATGTGAATCACTCTTATGAGTTAAATCTGCAACGGAGTCGTCGAACGGCAGCCATTCGGTAATACGCGCCGTCAGTTTGCCTTCCTTCTCCAGTTCTTCGTAAATCTGGAAGCTTTCCCAGACGGGCGAATAATCCTGCGCCGACGTCACCCCGTGCTCTGCCAGGTCTGCGAGCGCAAGTTCCAAACCGTGGCGGCGCAGTCGATGGCTCGGCTTCGGAATTACATCAGCGACCGCATCCTTGGCAGTCTCCCGCAGGATGCCCGTAGGCTCGCCATTCTCGTTGCGATCGATGCGGCCGCCCTGTGGATTGCGGCTCGCCAGAGTGATGCTTCCCAGTTGCAAAGCGCGAGTGTTGGCAACAGCAATGTGCCCGTCGATGCGCTCAAGATATACGGGATGACCATTCGAAACTTCATCCAGATCCCAGCGCGTCGGCGGCGCTTTGACCGGCCACAAGGTTTCGTCCCATCCCGATCCCATAATCCAGTCGCCGGCCTGCGACTCCTCAACTTTCTTTTCCACGCGCGATCGCAATTCGTCCAGCGACTGCACGCCCGTCAAATCAACGCTTAGCTTCGTTTGTCCCGCGCTGTCCAGATGCAGATGAGCGTCATTGAATCCAGGCATGACGAAATGGCCGCCGAGGTCGACAATCTGGGTCTGCGGTCCTTTCAGCTTCTCCAGATCGGCGATCTTGCCCACCGCCTGGATGCGATCGCCGCGCACCGCAATGGCTTCCTCGCGCACCACGGAACTAAACTGCACGTTTGCGGGAACGCCCGTATAAATATTACCGTGCTCAAAAATGACGTCGGCTTTGGGTTTCGAATCCACGGATGAATTGCCAGAAGGAGTCTGCGCCGCGCACGGCATGCAACCCAAAATGAGCCAGCACAGCAGGAATGCCGATGACGAAGGTTGTGCGTGGAAGGCCACTCTTGGCAGAAATTGTGTGTGGAAGGGCACAGCTTTAGCCGTGCCGATTAGCTGGCAAGACGATCCGGGCTTTAGCCCCTGAGGTACTCGTCCATTTCGTATCAGCATTACGGAGCTCCCCGAACATCAGACTCGTTCCCCACCCCTGCAAGCGCGAGCATGGTCAGCAAGATTCGCTTCAGACCCAGTTCGCGCCCGTTGGAATCGAACCACTCTTGCAGCGTGTGCGCCCCACCACCCGATCCGCCGCCGCCGATGGCAACGGCTTCCTGGCCTAGCGAGAGCGGGACGTTCGCATCGGTCGACGCCCGCTGCACTTGGGCCGCGTTACCCAGTTGAGCATCTACCGCGCGCACCACCTGCAGAATCCGTGCTCCGCTGCGCAACTCTCCCGCGGGACGGTTCCCAATCACTACCAGTTCGCAACTCACGCCCGAGGGCCGCTTCTGCGCGGACGATCGCATCTCGGCAGCGAGGGTCTCGTCCTCCACCGCGCGATTCAGCGCCAGCCGCAGCGACTGTTCCAATCGCTCCATCTCAGTCATGGAAGTCGAGCGAATATCCACTTTCATGCTGGATGATTCCGGGATCGAATTTACCGAAGTGCCGCCGCGAATCACTCCAATGTTGAATGTCGTCTTGGGCGTGTTAGGAACAGGCGTCGCCGTGAATGCTTCGATTGCTTTGGCCAGAATCACGATGGGATTGGGTGCGCCAAAATCGCTCCAGGAGTGCCCGCCAGGGCCGCGCACGATCACTTCAAAACGCCGACTGCCCAGCGCTTCGGCGACAATCGTGTCCGCGCCGGCGCCGTCGAGCACCAGGCTGTAGGCGATGGAGTCCTTCCACCGCGGCGTAGAGAAAATGTGCCGCATGCCGCGCAGATCGCCTTCGCCCTCTTCGCCTACGTTGCCAATAAACACGAAGGGCAATGCGTGCCGGATGCGAACCGTCCGCAGCAACGCTGCAATGGCCAGGAGCGCGACCACGCCGGCGCCGTTGTCGGAAACTCCGGGGCCGTAGATGCGGCTTCCCTGCTGGCGAATATTCAGCGGTGTATTCGCCGGAAACACAGTATCGATGTGGGCGCTCAGCGCCACGTAGCGGCGGCCGAATCCGGGATGCGTGCCGAAGACGTTGCCCACGTCGTCAATGCGGACGTCGTCCAACCCGATCTCGCGAAAGCGCTCGGCCAGCCATGCACCGCGCGCCGACTCGCCAAACGGAGGCGCCGGAATCCGGGCCATCTCCATTTGCCAATGCGCCAGTTGCGGCTCCTGCGTGCGCAGCCAGTTGAAGGCGGAACGCACCTCTGGCGAAGCCGCCAGACGCGCCACTTCCTGCTGCACCGAGGGTGCGAGATCGGGCAAGTCAGGCCGCAGGGGAGTTGGGCTCATGAGAGTATTGCGTCAGTTTACAACGCGTGGGAACGAAAGGGGATTAGCAAAGACGTTACGGAAGATGGTCGAGTCGGACGGAACCACGGGACTTTCGAGTTGTCCCACCCTTACGACTTCCGATTCTTTTGCTAGGCGATAGCATGCGCCGATCCCGCCCGCCGCTCCACGCCTTCCACCAACTTTTTCGTTGCTGGCACTTCAATCCCGTGGCGGCGAGCGCCGCGCAGGATCGGGCCCGCGATCGCGTCGAGTTCCGGCGGATTGCCGCGATCTACGTCTTTCTGCATCGAACTGCGCATATGTCCAGGCGCGGTCTTTACCCATGCGAGGATTGATTCCGCATCGACTTTCGCGCCCTCGGCGAGAGCGACGGCGCAGGCCTCTCGCACACAAGCCTCCGCCAAACTTCGCAACTGCGGATCAGACAGAATTTCGCCGACCGTCTTATCGGCTGCCGTCGTGCTAAGTGCAAAGGGAGCGAGGAAAACTAGCTTACCCCAAAGCAGCGTGGCCTCACCGTCGATGAAGCTGCACGCGAAACCCATCTTATGAAGCTGATCGAGGGTGCTGCCGAGCAGAGCGCGGCCGGCGGAAGCAACATTGAGCCGCAAGAAAGGTGACCGGTGAACGATGTGCCCGGGACTGACCCGCTCCATCTCGCCGGCAATCGTTGCCGGAATCACCCGGCCCGTTCCGTATTTCGACCTCAGCAACTGCACATGATCGATTCCGTTGAGTAGCGGGACGATTGCTGTGACCGCTTCAGGATTCTTCAGGGCCGCCAGCGCCGATTCCAACTGTGTCGCTTTCACCGTAATCCACAGCACATCGACGGCGGGAACTTCCGCAGCGACTGTAATATCGACATCGAATTTACCAAACGGACTTTCCAAATAAAGTTGTTTGGGATAGCTCTGCAACGCAGCGGGCCTTAATACCAGCGTTACTGAATCGCCGGTATGCGCCAGGCAAGCGGCCATCATGCCGCCCACTCCGCCCGCACCGAGAATTGCATGTCGCATGGCTGTCATTTCTTTGTAGTCGCCGCTTCCACGCAGTCCAGAATCTCCGCCTCACTCAACGTGTGATCGCTCTGCTTGGCGCGCTGGTAGATGCGGTCTACAACTCTGTCGCTGACCGCAATGCTGTGCCGCTCCAGCCACCACAGCACATTCGACTTTCCGCTCATCGGGCCAATGTCGATAATTTGCTCTAGGCCGAAGACGTGAGACGGCACTCCGGAATAAACCGTATTGGCAAGGACGACGTCGTCTTTGTGATACGCCTTGATGATCGCAGAGGCGTGCACTCCAGTGGCAGTGCGAAATGCATCGTCGCCGACCACCGGATAGTTCGCCGGAATGGGCACGCCCGTGGCACGCGATACCGCCTGGCAATACTGTTTCAACTTCGTCAGGTCCTGTTCATCCCAGGGCGCAATGCCCATCAGTTTTAGATTGACCAGCATCTGATCGACCTGTGTATTGCCGACGCGCTCCCCCAGGCCAATGGCGCATCCATGCACGCAGTTCGCCCCGGCGATAATTGCGGCCATCGAATTCGCGATTGCCAGCCCGCGGTCGCCATGCCCGTGCCAGTCCACACGAATCTTTTCGCCTGAAGGCTTCGACGACTTCCGCAATCACGAATCGCACCAGTGCCAGCGCGCCCATCGGAGTCGCGTGCCCAGCGGTGTCGCAGATACAAATCGCGCGCGCGCCGCAGTTGATTGCAGTCGCATACAGCCGCTTGACCGTCTCGGGATCGCAGCGGCTGGTATCTTCGGTTACGAACATGACGTTGAGGCCGAGCGAGACCGCGTACTTAACAGCCTTCTCGGTTGTCTGCAGCAGAAAGTCGTCGCTCCAACCTTCTGTAAATCTTCGGATCGGACTGGATCCGATGAACGTTGCAGCCTCGATGGGCAGGCCCGTCTGTTGCACGATCTCGGCAATCGGGCGAATGTCATTCTCGTGGGTTCGCGCCGCGCAGTTGGCGCGAATCTTCATCTTGCGCGATGCGATCTCGCGCGCCAGCGCGGTCACAGCCCCAACCGCGCGCGCTCCCGCCCCCGGCAAGCCGAGGTCGAGCGAATCAATTCCCAAGCGCCTCCATCAAATGAAGAATTTCGATCTTTTCCGCGATCGATGGATCGCGCACTGACGGGGACTGCAGCCCATCGCGCAAGGTCTCGTCATTGATCAAGACGGGCCCGGGCGGCTTCAACCCCGGCGGATGATTCTTGTTCCAGTCGTAAATGAGCTCCGGAGTGTGCATGGAAAAAGCTGCTAGCTTATAGCCTGCTCCATGAAAGCAGGGTTCATGGGGCAAGGCAAACTCGATTCAGCGAACAAAGCTCGCTGTCTTCGGTATCCACGACTAAAAGCTAACGCTTGCTAATAGCTAAGACCTGACTTCACTTCTCTTTCGGCGGCAGCGTCAACCCGAAATACCGAAATCATTCCCTGCCCCGCCACATTCACTTTCGCTTCCCCAGGATTTGGCAGGTACAGGGTCTTGCAATGCTCGCAGCGATAGACCTCCGCATCGGGTCCCCACGCTTTTTCTGCGTCGCCGCAGGCCTGCTCCAGAATGTCAGTGGTATAAAACCAGCGCTTCAAGTGGCCGCCGCAGAACTTGCCCTTCTCGTTTTTTTCGTTGCAGGCGCGCTGTCCAGCCTTCTTGACCTTCACCTTATGGTTGGGAAGTTGCGAAACGTGCTGCGAGCCAGAAGTGGTCACTTCGCTAGTCGGCAAGGACGTGTCCCTCGTTCGAGCGGTCTGAACGCCGCCAGATTCGGCCTTACGCGGTCATTGTAACTTAAACCTGCGAGACTGAAGCATGCGCACGGTGCTCGCTTCGCGGTCGCGGCGATCAGAACTCGCGCTTCGGCTTAGCCTGGTCAGGCCCCGACTCGCCCGTTTCGATCTCCGCCACGTAGTAACTCTCGCCCTTCACCGGCCCGCCCGCCAGACGCCGCAGAATACCAATCTGCCCCACGTGCGTCAGAGCGTCTGCAACCGGCCCTTGAAACAATTTTTCGACTGGAGCATGCATGGGCTCACTCGAGGCGAGGAAGTCATCGAACTTTTTGAGGGCGCACGAAAAATCGCTCCACTTCCTGTTCCCAAGGAAGCGTCTGAGATTCGCGATACTTCTGCTGCCCCATCGCAATTGACAAGGCCCAGTCCAGCAGATCCCCGAGGTGCGCAAGGATCTGACCTGGAGTTCGCGTTCCCTCGCCCGCCTTGAAACTCCGCGAATCCTGCGGGTGCATCTCGCACCGTCTTTCCGCCTCGATAAGCCAGCGTTGCCACAGTGTGTCGCAGCAGTTCCCGCTTAGGATCGCCGGAAGAGTTAGCATGGATAGGATTGCTCATGGCGACCAGATTACACTGGAAGGCAGGAGACGAAAAGCATGGCGAAGAAAGCTCAATCTGATTCGGAGCAGACTAGTTCGGTTCACGCAACTCCGGCTACGCCGGAGGCCATAAGCCGCGAAAACGCCGAGCATTATCGCTGGGGCGTGGATTGTGATGGCTGGCATCTGGTGAAAGACAAGCAACTGAGCGTAATCGAGGAGTTCATGCCACCAGGCTCGGCCGAGATTCGCCACTACCACGAGCGCGCTCAGCAATTCTTCTACATCCTGACCGGCGAGGTTTTAATGGAAATCGACGGCGAGAACGTGCTGATTCCCGGCGGAAGCGGAGTCCGAATCATGCCGGGAATTAGGCATCAGATTCGCAATCCATCCTCGAGCCCGGTGCGCTTTCTGGTCATCTCGCAGCCCAGCAGCCGCGACGATCGTATCGAAGTGTGAGGCTTGCGGCGATAACAGCTGATGTGGCGACAGCCGCCTCGGCTGTCCGGCGCAGGCAAAGCCCAGTCGCTTGCGTCACAACTGCTTACGCCTCACAACCCCTGCGGCTCGCAGCGCTCCGCGCATCCGTGTGGCCAAACCGCGCGCGAATTGCATGTCTAGAAATCCCTCCATCTGCCGCCTGAAGCTTTCTCCGTACCCGTGCCACCAGACTTTCTTCATTCCTGGCATTCGATCCATATCCAGGTACTTCACTCTCACCATCTCGTCCAGTCCAAAGCGCCCGTGAGTGCGCCCAACTCCGCTGGCCTTGACGCCGCCGTGCGGAGCTTCGCTGATTCCGAAGCACGAAATCACGTCGTTGACCATGACGGTTCCCGCATGAATGCGCCGCGCCAAACGTTCACCGCGCTTGCGGTCGCGAGTCCACACACTGGCCGCCAGGCCGTATTCGGAGTCGTTGGCCAACCTCACGGCTTCGTCGTCGTCGGCGCAAGCCATCACAGGAAGCACCGGACCGAAGGTTTCTTCGCGCATGATCCGCATGTCTTGCGTGACATCGGCGAGTACGGTAGGAGCGTAGAAATTTACACCAAGTTCCGGCAACCGCATCCCACCAGCCAAAACCCGTGCCCCGCGCGCCTTCGCGTCCTCCACGTGCGACTCGACAATCCGCACCTGGCGCTCCTGGATCATCGGGCCTACATCGGTGTGCGCATCCATCCCATTGCCAACGCGCAACTGCTTCGTCTTGTCGGCGCACGCTTTGGAGAATGATTCATACAGGCTGCGATGAACGTAGCAGCGTTCCACCGAGAGGCAGGCCTGCCCGGCATTGACGAACGCTCCCCAGACCGCCGCACTGGAAGCTACGTCCACGTCGGCATCGTCGAGTACGAGCATGGGATCCTTCCCGCCCAATTCGAGCACGACTGGGAGCAGGCGCTCTGCCGCGGCCACGGCGATTCGCCTCCCTGTCGCAACGCTGCCGGTAAATACCAACTTATCGATGGGCGAGTGCACCAGCGAAGACCCCGCGGGGCCCGCGCCCACGACCACCTGAAACGCGTCCTTGGGAACGCCCGCGGAGTGCAGCAACAACGCCAGTTCTAACGCAACCAGAGGCGTGAGTTCCGACGGCTTCAGCACCACAGCATTGCCCGCCACCAGCGCTGCCAAAGTTTCCGTTGCCGGGATGGAAAATGGATAATTCCACGGGGAGATGATTCCGATGACACCATGCGGTTCGCGCACCAACCATCCGCTCTTTAGTTTTGTGACGAGATTGGCGTGTGGCACCGGTTCGTCACGCAGCAGGGCCCAAGCATTGTCGATGAGAAATTGCGTCGCATCCAGCACCACCAGGACTTCAGTGACGAGTGCTTCCACCAACGGCTTACCCACTTCACGGGTGATGGCCGCGGCAATCTCCGATTTCCGCGTGTACAACCTTGCTTGGAATTCGCGGAGGACCGCGATCCGCCGCCGCAATCCAATTTCAGCCCAGGCAACCTGCGCCGCGCGCGCGCGCGCCACCGCAGCCTCGACTTCGCCTTCGCCCGCACATTCCAGTTCGCGCAGAATTTCGCCCGTCGCCGGATTCAGCAAGACCAGTTTGCGCGCCGCAATTTGCAAATCCGTTGCCATGAACAAATCTTATTCCGTAGAGCCGCAGCTCGCTATGTTTCTGATCACGTGCGGATCCTAGTACTCCACTCCGAGTAGATATAACCCGCTCGCGGGAGCAGTGGCGCCCGCGGCCGATCGGTCCCGTGCCTGCAGAATGCGTGATAGGTCTTCAAGCTGCAACGTCCCCTTGCCCACCAAAATGAACGTGCCTACAAGATTTCTCACCATGTGGTGCAGAAATCCGGAGCCGCGCACCGTGTAGGTAAACTCCTCCCCCACTCTTTCCCAAGAAGACGAAAATATATTTCGGACATTCGTCGGCGGGCTATCCCCTTTCCCGCGCTCCGGATCGACTGCCGCAAATGATGTGAAGTCGCGTTCGCCAACCACCAAGGGCGCCGCCCGCGCCATCGCTTCCTCCTCCAGCGGATACGGATAGTGCCAAACGTAGCGCGCCAGAAACGGCGGGCAGATCGCTTCCCGGTAGATTCGATAGCGATAAGTTTTGGCCTGCGCCGAATGCCGCGCGTGGAATCCGGGCGGAGCCTCGGTAACCTCCAGCACACGCACGGACGCAGGAAGAATATCGTTCAAGGCTTTCAAGAAATTCGCTGCAGGGACGGAAGACTCTGTGACAAATGTCATGACCTGCGCCAGTGCATGCACGCCCGAGTCGGTTCGACCCGAGCCTTGCGGCAATACCTTTTCCCCGGTGATCCGTCCAATGGCAGAAGCAAGTGTGCCCTGAACCGTGAGGGCATTAGGCTGTACTTGCCAGCCGGAAAATTCTGCTCCGTCATACGACAGAATCACTTTGAGATTGCGCATGTGATGTTTCGAGTCCCGAATTCACTTTGAATCATCGAAGGTATTTCAAGCTTTGCCAGCAATTTATCAGTTTCAGGAGCGACGCGGCGTAACTCCAGCCACATTGGTCGGATATACTATGTGGTTTCTGCGCAATTCTGGTTTTCAGGGTGGATCTCTTTTCATCGCTGCGTCCCGGAAAACGCCGCGAGCGGAAATCCGGGATGAAAGAGGAGATAGTGCGGCGGTCGGCCGGTTTTTTCCCAGCTTTCCGGAACCTTCGAGGCGTCCGTTGCGTATTAGTGCTTGAGCAAAGCTTTAGTTTGGGCGGCTTGAAAGCTCGGAAGTCTAAATATTTCGCGCCACTTTTCGTTCCAAGGTCTTAATGAGTTGGTTCTTAAACGAACGGAGATGAGTAGATGCTATTCGCACGCTTAACCTCGACCCTGCGGCTTGCAAGCGCCGTAGTCCTATTCGCCATGCTGATCCTGACATGCTGGGGCCAGGAACCAGCGGCGCCAGCGACTCCCACCCCGCAGAACACACCGGAAGCACAGCATGTGCCGGCCTTGAATTATGCCCAGCCTGCGTCGCATTTTCCTAATCCGCTCAGCCCCTATTCACCGCGTCATGTCTCGGCACCTAATTTGGCGAATACGGCGCGCATCGACGCTCTTATGCACGACGGCAAACTCTTTCTTTCTCTGAACGACGCAATTGCCCTCTGCCTTGAGAACAATCTGGATATTGCCATCGCACGCTACAACCTGAACATCGCCGACACCGACGTGTTGCGCGCCAAAGCGGGAGCTCAGATTCTCGGCGTGGCTACGGGCATCGTTCAGAATACGCCTGGCGGAGGAGTCGGCGGCATTGGATCACAGGTTGGTACAGGAACTGGCGGAACCACTCTCGGCGCAGGTGGCGCAGGCGCAGGTGCGGGCGGCATTGTTGGCTCGACGGCAGGTGGCCTGTTCGGGCCGCTTATCACCAGTTTTGACCCGGTCCTCACGGGTACGTTCCAAAACGATCACGCCGGCTTTATCCCAACAAGTCCGTTTGCCGGGACCTACCAGGGAACGACCACGGCCAATTTTCAATACCTTCAGGGCTTTCAGTGGGGAACTAATCTGTCGATTGGATTCAATAACAGCCGGATTACAAGCAACAATGCTTTCCAGTCGGTCAGCCCGGCTCTCAACTCCGGGTTTCAATTTAAGCTTACCCAGCACCTGCTGCAGGGCTTTGGGTTCCCGGGCAACGCTCGTTTCATTCGAATTGCCAAAAATAATCGCGAATTGTCTGACGTTGCGTTCCGGCTGCAGATCATCACTACCGTCGACCAAATCGAAAATATGTACTGGGATCTGGTCTACGCTTACGAGAATCAACGGGTGAAGGAAGAGTCGCTGGCCTTTTCTCAGAAGACGCTTTCCGACACGAAAAAACAGGTCGAAATAGGAAGTCTTGCGCCCATTGAGGCGGTACGCGCCCAGAGTACGGTCGCAGCCGACCAACAGGCTTTAACCGTTGCGAAGACCAATCTTCAGTTGCAACAGCTGGTCATGAAGAATGCTCTCAGCCGGACGTTACACGATCCCACGCTCGCAGGGGCGGACGTGGTTCCAACCTCGACTATGGAAGTTCCAGAGAACGAACAAATTCAACCCACCGAGGATCTGGTCAACGAGGCGCTGCGCCATCGGGCTGAGCTCGTCGAGTCGCGCATACAGTTGCACAGTCAGGAGGCCAGCAACGCCGCCCTGCGCAGCGCTCTACTGCCGACTCTTGATGCGTTTGCCTATTACGGCGGCTCGGGCTTGGGCGGTTCCCAAAATCCGGCGAGCATTTGTGCGAATCCCCTCCAATCGACCTTCTGTGCAACCGCGAACCCGATTCAAGCCCTCAGCCAATTTCCCCTGACTCCGTCGATTGGCTATCCCTCAACTCTCAACCAACTCGTCAATTCCACTGCGCCCGACAAGGGCGTCGGCTTGCAGCTCAACATCCCGCTGCGCAACCGGGCCGCTCAGGCCGTACAGGTTCGCGGGGAACTCGAATACCGTCAGGAGCAGATGGCCCTGCAGCAAACCGAGAATCGCGTCAGCATCGAGGTCCGTCAGGCCCAGTTTGCGGTCGAGCAGAATCAGGCGAGTGTGGCGGCTGCCAAGGCGGCTGTCGATTATGCGCAGCAGTCGCTCGACGCCGAGCAAAAGAAATATCAGTTCGGGACCTCAACCACCACGGCAGTTCTGCAAACTCGAAGCGCGTTGGCCACGTCGGAATCTACCCTGATGTCGGCAATGGCCGCCTACGAAAAGTCGCGAGTGGAACTGGAACGCGCGGTCGGCACCTTGCTCGATCATAACGGCATCAGCATTGACGATGCCGCCCGTGGCCAGGTGACGCGCATACCCAACGTGCCCTACGTTGCGCCGCGCAAGGATCTGCCATCGCTAACGCAACCGAGCCAGCCGACGGCCCCGCCGCTACAGCAGTAGGGAGATGAGCTTCCGAGGCGTCGCTGTGGATGACAGCGGCGCCAACGAAACTGCAGCTATTCTCTCTTGCATTTCTGATGGCAGTTTAATCGGTGCAAGGCAAGTAACCAGAAGATGTGTCCGTTGCACCCGAATTAGCCACGGTGGTGATTAAGTGTTCTCACTTCGGAAGGATGATCCTGAGACCGAGCTCACTTCTTGTGCGGGAAGAAGCGGGGTTGACCACGCAGATGCACATTCACCGTCGAAATCCGTTTGTAGCAGTTCCCTTTTGCCGCAAAATATAAAGGCTTCGCCGAAGCGAAGCCCTTTTGCCACCGATTCGTGCTGCGGTTACGCGAACAGTTTGCGTCGTGCAGCGCCAGCCAATCCTAGCAAGCCGGAACCAAACAATATCAAGGACGCCGGTTCGGGCACCTCAGTCAAAGTCCCTTTTATTGCCACGCCGCTTCCCAGAGCACTGCATGTGCCCATAGTGCTGTTGCATTCCATGTAAGCGACAGTGTTTGGATCGAAATAAATGTTGTAATCTGTCGTTCCGCCGGAAAGGGTAAAGCCGACACCAGAAGTGTTCACAAAGGGGTTTGTTGAGAATATTTCATTGTCATTTCCACCGTACGTGCTCGGAGCCAGCAGCGTTATGGAGGCTCCGTTCTGCATCCCCGAGATCGAAGTCACCAGAAATTCACTTCCCGACACGAGGGTTGCCGTAAGGGTTCCACTTGCCGTAATCCCAGGGCCAGTAAAAGAAAAGTCGAAGGTCACGGAGCTTGCAAGTACATTCTGGGCGCATCCCAGAAACAAAAAGACAACCGGCATTGCGGCAAGGACCTTCAATGATCTACGCATGTTGAGATTACCCTCGTGTTTGCAATTTCCTAACCTGACAAGCGATTGCGGGATCTACGATATGACCTCACGCTCTAGCAGTTCCGTCGCCACTCTAAACTTGTTACAAACAAAGTTCTTATGGATCCCCGCCCGGATCGAGGAGCAATGTCTTGCCATTTGTCTGCAAGATTGTGCATATCCAGAGGGATGTGAAGCCGTACGTGAAGGGACCGCCTACTGCGCGTGAATTCGGAAGCCACCGAACAGGATCGTCACACGGCCACGTTCTTCTGCCGTGAAGGCTCGTTCGATCGGACGGTGGAAGTGTGTGGGTTGGTCAAGCCCGGCAATCTTCCGCAAGGGCATGCGCTCGGCTTCCAAGCGCTGCTTGATTTCCGAATCATTTTCAATGTGGACGAAATTCGCGGCCATAAGATCCTCCGGCGATGTGTGGAATTTGAACGGCGGCGCTAAGAGTGATCGTGATCTGGAAGACGGATCGCCCCTCGGCGCGGGTTTGAGCCGGCTGCGCTGAAGGCAGACAGCGAACTCTGGGATGAAAAAATATCCCGGTCACTACGGGCTTTCAACTGGACAGCATCCGAACTCCACAGTTTGGCTTGGAGATTCGAAGTCCTACACCGGCGGAACTGCTCCGAGGGAGTCCCGTAGGCGCCGGAGTTAGCGATGGACCACGATTGGGATGCGAGCCCTTCAGGAATCAGTTGCCCAAGTTCTTTTGGATCCCACCCACGGAAAATCTAAAGTTTGAGCTTGATGACTTTTTTATCAAAACTAACTCCGGAGATCAAGCGCCTATGTTAGACGGCAAAGCTGACCTTTCCCTCAGGGCAACGATTTTCGCGACCGACACTGCCACGCCCGCAACTTTAGCGGTCACGGTTCTCAATACATTTGCCACTGGCGGCGGGCTGACGTCGAAGGTCGCGTCGCTCTGGTTCCCGACGGACTTCCCAGGATCGAACTCGGGGTGTCATCTCACTTTCAGCGGGAAGTCTTAAGTCAAAATTGACTACGGAGTACACCACATCTTCGTCCGCCGTTTTCTTCCCATTGACCATAGGGGTACGGGGACAATGTTTATGCTTTCATCTGTGTTTACAACTGTGGTCTGATTTCTGGCGTTGCGCTCCCACGATGTCTACGCGTAAGACACATTGTTTGCAACCACGGGCGGATCGATGAATCGGCAGTCCTGGCATAAGCGACTTGTCGTTGTTGGAGGCGCAATCCTTATTTGGTTTGCGGCGGGCGAGTTAGGCGGCGCGCAGAATACTCCGGCGATCACCAGCATTAGTCCAACGTCCGTTACCGCGGGGGGACCAACCTTCACCCTAACGGTGACAGGCAGCGGTTTTCTGGCAAATTCCGTGGTGCAGATCAACGGGAACAACCGCCCTACCGTCTATGTCAGCGCGCTGAAACTCACGGCGACGATTTTCGCGACCGACATTGCGACGCCCGCAACGTTGGTGGTCACGGTGTTCACTAGATTTGCCACCGGCGGCGGGCTGGCATCGAATGGCGTGCCTCTCGCCGTGAGTGCTTTACCTGCGCCGAGCCTGATCAGTGTTTCCCCCGGGTTCACTTCGCAAGGTGGCGACCATATAAGGATGACGCTCGTCGGGGCGAACTTCCGTCCGGGTGCGACCGTGGTGATCTCGCCGCCGTTGACGTCGATCAGTAATTCGAACGGGCACACACGGGCCACAGACGTGGCAGTACTGAGTGCGGTGGTGGTAAATTCAGGGCTCGTGACAGCCCTGATCAGCGTGGCGCCGCGAGCAACTTTGGGGCTGCGGGCCGCCGACGTGTTGAATCTTGATGGAACCAGCACCGCGGGCTCACTCAACGCAGCGGGAGGCACATCGCAGCCGGTCGAAGTAGAATCCTCGAATTCTCTGGGCGCGCCGGTTTCGGTTTTGAACATGGCGTTGTTGCATCCGCGCGACGGGACGGTCGTGATGCAAGGCCAGGAACTCATCGCCGAAGCGATTCTCGCCGGTACCGGAACCGGTACAGTGGCGGGGCAGTGGATCTGGGATGGAAATGTGGTCGAGCAATTTACCGCCTCGATTGTCGGCGGGCAGAGCACCACCATTCAGACTCGTCAATCTTTGCCGACCTGGTACCTCGGATCTCACACGCTGGTCTTGCGGATGGTGCAGCCCAGCCAGGTGGCTTCGCGGCCCATCTTGGTCGTGGTAAATCCGGGGGACTGGAAGTTGGAGCAATTGATTCTGCCCCAATATGGCGAGACGTTTCCATCAGATCTTCCGCCGCGATTGTTGTGGGCACCGGTGCCAGGAGCCGCGAAATATCAGGTAGGATTCTCGACGCAACCTCACCTGGCGACGATCGAGAACTGGTTTGATGTCGTCGACAATCAATGGGAGGTACCGGACGGAGTTTGGCGGAATTTGCCCAGTGGCCAACTCTACTGGACAGTTCGCGCGGTGGAAACTTCGGGCGCACCACGCAAACCTTTGCCGATGCGGAGCGTATACCGGGTTGCGGAGGGCGGCCTGACTTCCGTGCGGCCGAAGCCCGCCCGCACAGCCGCCGGCCACACCCTGCTCGAATGGAAGCCGGCGCAAACTAATGGCTATTATTTCGTGACCATCAGCAGCGACGCGGAAGCGACGCAGGTCATCCGGCAGTATTTGACAGGGGATCCGAAACTGGACCTGCGAGTGGCCGACCGGAAGCTGACTCCGGGCAACACGTATTACTGGCAGGTAGATGCGATTGCGCCCAACGGTGCTTTGATTATGTCGGGACCGGTGCAGAGTTTCGTAGCGGAGGCTTTGCCAGATACCAGCCTGAACCGCGATGGCCGCCTAGTGCAATTGGCATCGCTGGGAGTTCCCGAATCGCTGCCTTCTCCGCCCGATCTCACGGCGCAGATCGCTGGAAAGATGCCGGCTCCCAACAGCAGCACAAATCAACTGCTGCCAACGATTTCGGTGGGCTTCCAATCTCCAGTAAATCCCGCCGACATCAGCCTGATGATCGACGATGTGGATGTCACGACGCTGGCGCAGTTGAGCGATGTCAAAGTCGCGTTCACGCCTCCGATGGCACTGTCCGGAGGAGATCACAATGTGAACCTCACGGTGGGGAGCGAGGCTACGACGTGGAAGTTTACGGTGGTTGCGCCATCTGCTCCAGCCACGACAGCCGTGCTGAGCCTGCCGCCGGCGGGAACGGTCCAGCCGGGGACGGATGCGGAGGCTGCTCAACCGGGACAGCAGGGCGCGCTGCCGACCTCGGCCTCAGTTGCCGCAGCGCACCGAGGCGCAAGGGCGCGTGAGATTGAGTCACGGAAAGAGCGGGCTCCGAAGGAGGAAGGCCAGATCAGTACCACGACGCAGTGGGCTTCGGCATCGGATCCCCCCGACACGAATGTCTTATCGGTTGCCGAGCGCATGAGCTACAACAGCGGCGCGTGGCACATGGAAGTCAACGGTAGCGGGCTGCTGAACTCAGTTTTGAATCCCGAAGTGCAGCGCACCAGCCAGGGTCGGTTCAGTGATTACGTCATTCAGTTGGGCTATAAGAAAGGAGATTTTGCCGCCAATCTGCGATTCGGTACCGTGTCTCCGGTGTTGTATACCGATGCGCAATTCGTTACCGCTGCCACTCCGAGGCAGGGTGTTGAGGCGACGCTCAAAACGCTGGCGGGAACGTTCGGCTACTTCGTGAATACGAACGACACCGCGCTGGGCGGGGGCGCAGGGATCAATTTTCATCAACAGATGATGGGAGCGAGTTGGCAGGCGCCGCTGCCGAAGTGGGCAATGTTCCGCCTGATGTGGTTGAGCGCGCAGGATACGGGTGCCCCGACGAGCGTGTCCTTCGATTCGCAAGGAAATCCGATCATCCTACCGAACCCGGTAGCAGCAAAGTCGATGGGAGATGTGTACGGCGCACTGCTCAATATTCATCTGACTCCGAGGTGGTTGTGGTCGTCGGAGTACGCGTTCAGCCGGGATAATCCGGACACGAGCCAGTTCTCCAATAGCGAATTCGGGAGAGCGTGGCGCACGGGCGTTTCCGGGCAGGCGGGCAAGACGAATGTGAATGTGGCATACCGCGACGTCGGGGGAAATTTCGGCAATCCGGCGAACCCCAGCCTGACGCAGGCCAGCCAACCGAATTTGCGCGGCGTAGATTCAGGAGTAACGCAGGCCACGAGCGCCGGCACGCTCGGATTGACCTATACGTTTCTGGCGAACAATGTTCATCCCACGACCAGCGACGAGTTGCTCCTCGACACCTTCGACGAAACCTGGAGCAAAGCCTTCGGCGTGAAAACCAATCTGGTGGTGGATGCGCGCCAGTCGTTGACCCAGACCGGCACGGTTCCGGCGGCGCTGCAAGGCCAGCCGCTGGACCAGACCGGAGCGGCGGACCAGCGAGACATTTCTGGAAACATTAACCTGAACCGACAGGTCGGGACGGTGACGATCACCGGTGGCGCCACGCGGGACTGGAGCCATAACAATTTGTTTCCCGAGGCCAGCACGATTACTTCGTCGCTTACCTTCGGCACGAATCTGGTGACGAAGAAGTTCTTCCAGTTGAACGGGCAGGTCAATGCGAACTGGGTCGCCGCTGATGGCTTGACGACGGGCACGGCGCGTAACATCACGGTGTACATCCAACCGGCGTTTACGTGGAAGAAGCCGGCGCTGCAGATTTCGCCGCTGGTGACGGTCACGAAAGGACGAACGATTCTGGCGAACGGCACGCTAACGGCGGACACGCTCACTGGTCAGTATGGTGGCCGGTTATCGTGGACCCTGCCGGGCGTGCTGAAATTCAATACCTTCTCGGCGCAGGGGAACTACAACCAGAATCGTGACGGTATCATGAACATCGATCAACGAAGCACGCAACTGCTGGTGATTTGGACGGCGACCTGGGGCCATAAGCACACTCTCTGAAACGAAGCGGCAATGTACGCATGAAGCAGAGTTGGTTCAGTTCGAGGACGATTCAACTGCCGTTGCTGTGCCTCCTGCTCTCCGGGATCGGGCACGCGCAGGGCAAGCCGCCGGTGCTGATCGGCTTCAGTCCCACGCAAGCTGCGGCGGGCTCCACGGTGACCATCAATTTTAGCGGATCAAATTTTGTAGCGCGGTCCATGAACCTGATTTTCACGCCGTCGCAGGGAATCACGGTGAGCAAGCTGCAGGTCGTGTCTCCCATGCAGATGTCGGCGCAAGTGCAGATTGACCCGGCAGCGCAGCCCGGAAGCCGGCAGGTGCTTCTGATTGACGGCGATCACAACCTGCCCACCCCACAGCCCTTCACGATTACGGCCGCAACCCCAAGTTGCCCGCCTGGAATGCTCTCACCCAACGGCGGCTGTATAACACAACCCAGCCCCGCCATTCGCGAATTTTCTCCGCTGCAGGGCACGCAGGGAAAGATGGTCGCAATCACGCTGACGGGCGTCAACTTTTCCGCGCCCGTGTCGCTACAGTTCATGCCCAACAGCGGCATCACGCTCGAGTCAACCACGCTCACCAATGCCAATCAGGTTCAGGCTCAGATCAGCATTGCTCCCAATGCGTCGTTGGGAGCGCGGGGAGTGGTGCTGACCTTGGGGGGCGGAAAGACAAGAGTCGCGGCGGCGAACACGTTCACCGTGGTTTCAGGCGCCGTTCTGAGCCATGCGCTGCCCATGCAGATACTGCGCGCCGTTCCGAACCAGATTGCTGCGGGAAGCCAGAACGTAGACGTGACGCTGCAGGGCATGAATTTTGTTCCTGGCACGCAGGTGACGTTCACGGCAGGCGCGGGAGTTCCGGCTGCGGTGGTTGCCAACGGCGCGACCCGTTACGTCAACAGCACCGAGATGCACGTGAGCGTGAGTGCGCTGCCGGCTGCGTTGCCCGGCGGACGCGACATTAGCTTGCAGGGGCCCGGCCAGCAGAGCGTGGTGGGCAAAGGGATGCTGAACGTGCTTGCGGTGAAGCAGTCGGGGGCGCCGGCGTTTCTGAAGATCGCACCGATTACGCTGCAGAACTTTCCGCTCGGCATCATCGTGCAGGATGGACCTCTCGGGCCGGAAACGAGCAGCGACGGATACGGCACTTATGCCGTACCGCTGCTGAATGATAGTTCCGTCTTTCAGTGGCACGAGCAGAACCCCGGACTCGCCGACTACTACGAGTTGCGCATTTACTCGCAGGACGGGAAGACGCTAGTGGCGACGCAGCAGATAAAGGGACATCGCATGCCGGCGATGGGAGGATGGGTCACGGTGGTGCCGACCTACTATCGTCCCGCCCCGGCATTTCTGAAAGAGGTGTTGGATCCCGTGCAGCGAAAGATGTTCCCCGGATTAATAGGGTTGATGGGATCTCCTGCATTTCCCGGGAAGACACCGATTACTTCGGGGACCGCGTCGCCGGGCAGCACCATGCCGCACTTTCCTCCAGATCAACTCAGCGGACTGTTGAGCCAGGGGCAGTTGCAGTGGGAAGTCGCCGGGTTCCATACCTACAATAAAAACGGATTGGCGCCGACCGCGACTCCTCCAGCGAACAGCAAGGGCGGCGCGCAAAACGCCGTGTCCGTGCTAAACCTGAACGTCGCGCAAAGCGCCGCGCAGAACGCGGCCAACCAGTCGGCCTCCGGGGGAACTGTAGATATCGAAGTAGAAATCTCCAACCGCTGGCCCCTGCTGGCTCCCAAGCCGCCCACCGGGATGCAGTGCAGCGGCACGGGAATGACAACGGGCGTGCAGGCGGTCAATATCGCCGACAAGAATGTCTACGATGCAAACGGCAAGGTAACGGGAGTTGACCAGAACGATTATGTCGGCGATCCATGGGCGCTGCAGGGGAACTTCAGTCTGGCGCAGTCGCCGTATGAGATCAAGTTCACGCCGCAGACGGCGCCTCCACCGAACTGCAAGGGGCCATGTTTCGGGTACGTTGCGGCGGTGAAGTTTGACAATATCTTTGTCGACTGGGGCGATGGAACCGTGGAGCCTTTGACCGCACCCCCGGTGGAACCCCCACCTCCCAACCAATATTCGCTGGGTAACTGGACGCCGGCAGTTCAGCTGTCGTACCCGATGAATTCGACCAGCCCAATGAAGCACACCTATCAGTCGCCCAACGGCTACACGGTGCGGGTGTTCCAACTGTCGGAGGGAGATTTGCAGCACGTAAGCGTCGGTTCGGTTTCGGCGAGTGTAGATGGTCCGACGACGCCGTTCATGCAGACTGCGCTGCTGTCGAAGATGGCATCAACGGGCGCAGTGAAGAGCGGGCTCACGCTCACCGGAGTGCAAACGAACTTTCAGCAGATGCTTGGCGGAGGCAACAGCGGAACCAGCCCCGCGGCTCAAGTGGCAAGCGACGCTTACATGCTGTATTGCCACACCATAAACGTAACTGTCGTGGAGGATCTGGTGGCGGATGGCCCGCTCCATCTGACGGGAATCGCCGATCCTGATTTTGGCGCCTACGACGTCCGCAAAGGGGTGTTGGCTGCGGGTGGGCTGAGGAAGAATTCGCCGTTAGGAGGTCCGGCGGCGAAGAGCGCGGCGCCAATGCAGATTGCAAAGACGCCAGCGGGCAGCAATCCGCCGAACCTCGAAAAAGAAAAGCTGGGGCCGGTGGTTCCGGGAGCAGCGCCGGTAGCGGCTGTCTGCAGCACCTGCGACGACGGCATGGATGCAACCTCTTATTTGAGTTACTACGGTACGGGGCTAGTGCGGGTCACGTGGATTGTGGATGGCACGCAGTCGCAACAGAATATGACGCTGGTTCCCTCCCCAAAACGCATGAATCTGCCCCGACAGGCATTCACCCGGATCCAGTTCGCGGGATCGTCCTTCGAGAGACCAGTTCCTGAGCCTCGGATCAAGATTGGCCAGAGCCCTCAGATCCTTTCGCCGGGATTGCAGGTGCAACCGGTGGGCAATCACAGCGTGATGGTCGAAGCTGACGTGATGCCCAACCCGACGATGCCGAATCTCTCCATTGGTGTGAGCCGGGCGCTGGGATCGTTGCTGCCGATTGCGTCATCGCTACCGACGGGATCGAGCGCGAGCAACAACGGTGGCGGCAAACAGATAGCTGGGCCCAACCCGGCCGACGCGCAGTCGTTGCTGAGCACTCTGGCACCGCCGGCGGGCAGCAATTTGCCACCGCTCAAGATCGGAGTCCTGTCGCCGACGAAGCAAAGCGCATCAGGATTAGGCGCCGTGCAATATGTAAATGGAGCGCTGCAGCAGGTGGTTTCGCAGTTGGGAAATACAGTTCCGGACCAGCACGTGGCTTCGAACAGCGAGGCGTATCAGGTAGTGGCGTCCGATCCCCAAAAGCCGTGCAAATTTCTGTTTCCGGTCAAGAGCGGTGGGGCCTTTGAGGTGAGCGGACTGCAGAATGGAGTCACACACCAGGGCTCAACGTACAACGGAACCGGCAATCTGATCATTCATATGGCCAACGCAAGCGCCGGGGGATATGACGAGTATCCGCCGATTCCGGTAAAGATCAGCAACTGGATTGTTCCCGACGGCCTGAATGTGCAAACGGGAAGCATTGACGTTTCTCCGAATGTGACGCTGGCCGCGAGTTTGCCGGCGCTCAAGGGAACGCTGAATAGACTCGTGGGGAAGGCGGGCGGGGAACTCGATGCGACCTTGAATGTCACGATCGCCGATGACACGCTCCGTCTGCCGGGAGAGATCCCCGTTTCATGGAGCGGCCTCACCAGCGAGCTCCATGCCAACGGGGACTGGATTAAAGAAGGCCTCAACATGCCCACGACATTGATTGGCTGGAGTGCCTTCACGATGCAATCCAGCAATGTGCGGCTGGATCTGAGCCATCATGATGGCGACGCGGCGAACCTGTTGTGCGGAAGCCTGGCCGGCAGCGATTGGGTGGGCGTGCGCTTCCCCAGCCTCGCAATCACGCCTTACACCTTTGACTTGGTTTCGAGTTCATCACTACAACCTACCGTTCCAGATTGGGGAATCGTCGGAGGGCTTTGCGGCAGCCTTACCACCAAACCCTTTACCGCGCCTCTTGGTCTGGGGTCAGTCCATTTCGACTCGATCAGTGCGACGGCGTTCAACGGAAGATTCACAGCCACCTATAACAACATGGATATTCATGTGCCTTGGCTCGACATTGACCTGAAGGGCACTGCGCAACTGCAATCCGGCGGCGGGCAGCATGCGCAAACCAGTTTCCCGTTCACCGTTCCTCCCGTTACAAAGACGTTCGGAAATTTTGCCTTCACCGCGAACGATCCGCAATTCACGCAGCATCAGGGCATCGGTTGGGTAGTTGAGGCGAACAAGTTGCACATGGTGTTCTCCTCGGAGAATAAGCAGTTTGCGGCCGTCGATCAGGTTTTCTACTTTGGCATGGACGGGCGAGGGTACTTCGCACAGGGCAATCAAGCGGTGGATATCCCGCTCGGAGGCAGTGCGCGGCTGGGCCTGACACCGGTTGATATGGCCTCGGTACATTTGACGGCTCCTTCGTCCGGCAGCCAGGTTCTCGGTGCACTCTTCAATACAACGGTTCACTTGTCCGAGGTGATGCCCGCCGCACCGATGCAGGTGAATTATCAGGTGAACATGGCGGGCAACAACTACGCCACCGTCGGCCCGACGAATTCCCCGTTCGTGATCGACTTGCCGTACCCGTCGGGGCAGCCGAGTTCCGAGGCCAAGATTCATCCCGTCTATTCGGGGACGAGCGGCAGCGAATATTCGGGAACGGTGGATTTGTCGGAGTTAGGCGGACCGCCGATCACGGGAGAATTCCGCCTGGGTTATCAAGGCGGGCACGATTACTGGTTGACGCGCGTCAGTTATTCATTGGGGCCGACCGGTGTGCCGCTGATTCCAGTGCCACCGGTGATGAACCTGTACCGCGTGCAGGGCGGACTCGGGCACAATTTCCCGCTGACTGCATTTGAGGATACGGGCTCGATCAATGCGGCGACTCCGGTTTTCGATAATTCGTTCCTGTTCATGGCCGGAATGCGGGTGGGCATGCCGGACCAGTTCACCTACACCCTGGACGGCGATCTGGTGATCAAGTCAAGTGGGCAGGATGCGGGCGCGCGCATGGATTTCCACGCCTGGGTGCTGAAGCCGCCCGACAACAGCAACGGAGATTTCCAGGGATATTTCCAGTATGCCGGGAGCAATTTTGACGGACGCCTGTGGGGACATCTGAACTTCATGGGTGGGGTTGCGTCGGTTGAGATGGGAAACAGCGCGAACAACGCGGCGGTCGATATTCATTTCGGGTCGAGCGGTCCGTGGCACATTGACGCCGGGAAGCAGCAAGGGCCGCGCATTGACGGGCATCTGTTGTTCACGGACGCGAATATGTACGTCATGCTTTCCGACGCAGGACTATCGATCGGTGGCGGAGAGAGCATCAATTTGAACGTGGGCGATGACTCGGTAGCGTCCGCATACGTTCGCGGAAGCGTGGATATGGGACTTACGATTACGCCGCAACCGCATATCTCCGGAGATTTCTCGGCGAGCGCGGACGCGGGAGTTTGCGTGGACAACGTCTGCGTTTCGGCGGGTGTCTCAGCGCAGGTGCACGCCGAGGCTATGCCGCTGGAGATGCAGGCCAGCGCCAGCATCGGCCTGCCATGGCCGCTAGGTTCGGTTTCATTCTCGGTGCACTTGTAATGACGTCCATCACGACGGCAACAGAATGACGCGATGCTTGAAAATCCGGGCGCTATTCTCGACGGCACTTCTGCTGCTCTGCGCGCAAATTGGCGCCGCTCAGGAAGCTCCAGGGGCGTTGTTTGCCGTCTCTGACGGCAAGGGACACATTTCGCTGCTATGGTTCCCTCCGGCCTCCAAGTGGCCGGCCGGAGGCTGGAAGCTGTCCGATTCCACGGGACAGGTTCTCGTTCCCAAGATCAGCATGGGCGATGCTGCGGCAGTTCAGGCATTGTCGGTGGAAGACGCGGATGCGATCCATAAATTGCCCGACGTGCTGGCAAAGCCCGATCCCGGCGCGAAGGGCAGGCAACTGATCAACATTATTGGCCTGCGGGCGTTCAGCGAACCGGCCTATGCGAAGGCGCTCGGACTTTCCTGGATGCTGGAGAATGTTACATCAGGAAGCCGCACTTACAGGGTCGAAGGTCTCGACGCGACGGGGAAGCTTACTGGCGTGCAACTGGTAAGTTCGACAGTGGACTCGTCGCAAGCGACTGCATTGGCTCCCGCACCCAGCGGAGCGCAGGTGAAGGTCGACGAACGAGGTGTCGCACTTTTTTGGGAGGCCCCGGCGGAAAATCGGCAATTGCCGGTGATTGCGTATGCGATCGAGCGCGATGGGGGCGGACAATCCGCGGCGCCGGTGACTGCCAGGCCTGTGATTCCGGGGCTGAAATGGGATCCGAAGATCCCGCTAGTGCTCGACCGGAATGCGCCTCCCAATGAAATATTGACCTATCGAATCTTCAGCGTCGATGCGTTTGGGCGGCGCAGCGCGGGAACCTCGATTCGCATTTTCTATCCGGATTTTCATGCGCTTGAACCTCCGCAAGCGGTCACGGCTGCCGGCGGAAGCGGGAAGATCGTAGTGAACTGGCCCGCTCAGCGTAAGCCTAACCTTGCTGGCTACATCGTGGAACGCGCGTTTCTGTATGCAGGCCCCTATGAAGCTCTCTCGGCGCAGGCGCTGCCCCCCGACACGTCGCGATACGAAGACCCGACGGTACGAGGCGGAACGACGTACTACTATCGCGTGCGCGCGGTGAATTCGCGCGGTGATTTGGGGAACCCCTCGAGCGCTGCGTCGGCACAATCGCAGAATCCCGGAGCGCTGCCGAAAGTGGATGGTCTCGCCTCTGACTTGGGGCAGACTCGAGTGCGTCTGACGTGGAAGCCGGTAGAATTTCCAGTGGCGGGATACTTTGTCGAGCGCCGCGCGTTGACTGGCGCAGCCGGAGTCGAGAATTGGGTTCGCCTCAATCCGCATGTGACGCCGGAGCCGTTGTACGACGATTATTTCGGTCTGAGTTCGGACATGAAGCTTGAGTACCGGGTTCTAGCGGTGGGCTTCGATAATGCTGAGGGTCCTCCCAGCAATGCGGTACAAATAGTGCTTGCCGATCGGTCGACGCCGGATGCGCCTTCGATCATCAGTTCGAACGGGGCCGATGGCAAGAGCGTCCTGAACTTTGTGCCTGCCGATGAAAAAGCGGAGCAGTTTCTAGTACTGCGTTCCGGGCGTGTGGATGATCTTGGAGTGGTCATTGGCGATCCGCTTCCCGGCAGCGCTCGCGAGTTCACCGACCTTTACGTGAGTCCGGGACAAAATTATTGGTATCGCCTGGTCGCAGTCGACAAGAGCGGAAATCGCAGCGACCCGACCCGGCCGGTGGCAATTCGCGTGGGATCTCCGCAACTCGCGGCACCGCCCGCGCCGGCGGTACAATTCTCGGCCTCCCCGTTTCCGCACGTGGTTCTACAATTCCAAACGCCGCCAGCTGGCCTCACCGTGATTGTCGAGAGGCAGAGTCAAAGTGGAAATGGGCAGAGCGGATGGATTCGCATTGCGGGACCGATGAGCACGCAGACCGCAGCCGACAACGCCGTGCCACCGGGTAACGTGGGTTACAGGATCTCTTACGTAGCGGCGAACGGCCAGGTGGGTCCGCCGGGCGCGGTTGTGACAGTCCAGAACTCCGGCAAGTAACTCCAGTCACCAAACCACTTTCAGCAGCCACGCGAGCCTTCAGTAAACACTGAACAGGCAGTGGAGATAGGACGCAGCTTCAACGACGGCAGGCAAAACGGGCGGGATGCCGCTGT
>CAVXXU010000007.1:0-881101 GCA_963765825.1 uncultured Acidobacteriaceae bacterium | reverse complement strand
AGCGTGTGGGGATGGATGCGCTTGTGCTCAAGACCGGCGCGTTCGGCGGCCTGCTGACAGGCGTGCCAGAGAACCTTGGTGGAGACCGGATGACTCGCTGTATGCCATCGATTGCCGGGGAACAGCCAGGCGGTGGGCTTGCGTTTCAGCCCGCGCCAGTAGATGCGCAGCGCATCGAGCAGCTTGGGGCTGAGCATGACATCACGGTCCTTGCGTCCCTTCCCGCCCCGGATATGAATGACCATCCGTTGGCTGTCAATATCGCTGATCTTCAGGTGCGCCACTTCTGCGCGACGTGCGCCCGTGGCATAGAGAGTCATCAACAGAATGCGATGAAAGGGAAACTCTGCCGCGTCGATCAAACGCGCCACTTCGTCCTGGCTCAGCACCTGCGGCAAGTGCAGAACCTTCTTCGGATACGGGGTCTCGGCTACGCTCCAGCCTCGCTTCAACACCTGGACATAGAAAAAACGCAGGGCGGCTAACCGCTGCGTCACCGTGTTCGGGGCCAGCTTCCAACGCGTGAATAACGCGGCCTGATACTGGCGAATATGCTCGGGGCCAAGCTGATCGGGCGATCGATGGAAGTGCCGACTGAAATGCTCGACCGTGTGAATGTAAGCGTGGATGGTGGCCTCGGCGTAGTTGCGGCGCCGTAGTTCCTCAAGCATGATCTGACGTAGATAGGTCACAGAGACTTCCTCCTCTGCGCCACACACTACCTCAGATCACCTCGACCGTTGGCCCCGCAACACGCGAATGCGTCCGCCGCAACGCGGCTTAGTTCAAGTCGGCTTTCAGGAAGCAATCGATTCCTCCTGGATCACGGGCAAACCGGAAGCAATTTTTCTTGCGTTAGCGCTTATTGGGCGTGGGGCCGTAGGCCAATCGGCTATACTTTCGCCGTATGCGAAAGCTCATCGTTCACTATCTATTGCTGCCATGTCTTGCGCTGGGATTGCTGCCTGCGGCCGGCGCCCAGACTCTGCTCGTGGTCAATCAGGGCGACGCCAATGTCAGCATTGTCGATCCGGCCTTGGCGCGGCAGATCGCGACCATAGCTGAGAAAACCACCGACGTTCACGGTCACGAAATTGCCGCTTCTGCGGACGGACGCACCGCGTTTGTGCCAATCTATGGCAGCACCGGCGTTGGCAAGCCGGGCATCGATGGCCACGATATGCTGGTGATCGATTTGTCGTTGCGAAAGATCGTCGACGACATCGACTTCGGTCATGGCGTGCGCCCGCACTTTCCGCTTCTTGATCCCGCCAGCGGGTTGCTGTATGTCACGACCGAGTTGGATAAGACCGTGACGATAATCGATCCCCGCACGCTGAAGATTGTCGGCACAGTTCCCACCGGCCAGGAAGAATCGCACATGCTGGCCCTCTCACACGACGGGCACCGCGGCTACACGGCAAACGTGGGGCCGGGCACAGTTTCCGTTCTCGACATGGCTGGACGGAAAACCCTCGCCGTCATACCTGTCGCGAAAACAGTTCAACGAATTTCAATCTCCGCCGATGACAAGCTCGTGTTTACCTCCGACCAAACCAAACCCCAGCTGGCGGTGATCGATACCGCGACCAACAAAGTTAAAACGTGGGTGCCATTGCCGGGGCTCGGTTATGGCGCGGCGGCAACACCCGATGGCCATTGGCTGCTGGTCGCGGTGCCTTCGACCAATCAGGTTGCGGTCGTGGACCTGGGCAGCATGCAGGTATCGCGCCGCATCGACGTCGCGAACTCGCCGCAGGAAATTCTGGTTCGGCCCGACGGCAAGGTGGCCTATGTGTCCTGCGCTGCGAGCGGCAAAGTTGCGGCCATCGATCTCACCCAATGGACCGTTCAGAAGTTGATCGATGCAGGCAAGTTTGCCGACGGCCTCGCCTGGGCTCCATAACCCGCATTGCATTCCCAAACCCGGCAATCTGCCTAAGTGCAATCGCTGCCGTGTCTTCCGCTGAACATGTGATTCTAATCACACCCCTCTGTGAACCTACGTCCCGACATACCCATCCTCAGTCCTGCATCCTGAAAGTGTGGTGGCCGCGCCAGTGGCCGCACCCGGAATGCCGGATTGGGGGATGTCAATGAAGCGCAAATTCAAGACCATGGACGCAAATGAAGCCGTCGCCAACGTCGCGTATCGCGCGAGCGAGGTGATCGCGATCTATCCGATCACGCCGTCGTCGCCAATGGGCGAGTGGGCCGACCAGTGGGCTTCGGAAAGTGTGCCTAATGCCTGGGGCAGCGTGCCGCATGTGATCGAGATGCAGAGCGAAGGCGGCGCCGCCGGGGCCGTGCACGGCGCGTTGCAAACAGGATCGCTGTCGACCACGTTTACCGCGTCGCAGGGATTGCTGCTGATGATCCCCAACATGAACAAGATTGCCGGCGAGTTGACTCCAGCTGTCTTTCACGTAACCGCCCGCACCCTGGCCACGCATGCGCTCTCGATTTTCGGCGATCACTCCGACGTGATGTTCTGCCGCGCCACCGGATGGGCCATGCTGTGCTCGAATTCGGTGCAAGAAGCGATGGACATGGCGCTGATCGCGCATGCCGCCTCGCTCGAAACGAGAATTCCCTTCGTGCACTTCTTCGACGGCTTCCGCACCTCGCATGAAGTCAACAAGATCGAAATGCTCAACGAAGACGACATGCGGTCGCTGCTCAACATGGACCGCATCATCGAGCATCGCCAGCGCGCGTTGTCGCCGGATCATCCTGTGCTGCGCGGCACGGCGCAGAATCCGGACGTCTTCTTCCAGATTCGCGAGACCGCTAATTCTTTCTACGACGTCTGCCCGACCAAAGTGCAGGCGACGATGAACAAGTTCGCCGAAATCGTGGGACGCCCCTATCACCTGTTCGATTACGTCGGCGCGCCCGACGCCGAGCGGGTCGTCGTGATGATGGGCTCCGGCGCAGAAGCCGCGCACGAGACCGTCGAATACCTGAACGCTCGCGGAGAAAAAGTCGGCCTGCTGAAAGTGCGCTTGTACCGCCCGTTCTGCGTGAAGTCGTTCCTGGAGGCCCTTCCCTGCAGCGTACGTCAAATCGCAGTTCTCGATCGCACCAAAGAATCCGGCGCGATCGGCGAACCTCTCTATCTCGATGTCGTCGGCGCCTTGAATGAAGGACTGAAGCTCGGTTACGGCGCCATGAAGGATGCGCCATCCGTGGTCGGCGGCCGCTACGGCCTCTCCTCCAAAGAATTCACGCCAGCCATGGTCAAGGCGGTTTACGACAACCTTAAGCAGCCCACGCCGAAAGATCACTTCACGATCGGCATCAACGACGACGTCAGCCACACCAGCCTCGACTACGACGCCGCGTTTTCCACCGAGCCCGACAGCGTGGTTCGCGCCTTGTTCTACGGCCTGGGCGCGGACGGCACCGTGGGCGCCAACAAGAATTCCATCAAGATCATCGGCGAGAATACCAACAACTACGGCCAGGGATACTTTGTCTACGACTCGAAAAAATCCGGCGCGATGACCGTCTCGCACCTGCGCTTCGGGCCACAGCCCATTCATTCCAGCTACCTGGTTTCGAAAGCAAACTTCATCGCCTGCCACCAGTGGATATTCCTCGAGCGCTACGACATGCTGAGCGCGCTGGTCGAAGGCGGCGTTTTCCTGGTCAACAGCCCGTTCGATAAAGACGAAGTCTGGGAGCATCTAACGCGCGAAGTGCAGTCGCAACTCATCGCCAAGAAAGCGAAGCTGTACGCGATCGACGCCTACAAAGTCGCGCAAGAAGCCGGCATGGGTTCGCGCACCAACACCATCATGCAGGTTTGCTTCTTCGCCATCTCGAAAGTTCTGCCGCGCGATGAAGCCATTGAAGCTATCCGCGAATCCATCCGCCACACCTACGGCCGCAAGGGCGAAGATGTCGTGCAGAAAAATATGCAGGCCGTCGACGCCACGCTGGCGCACCTTTTCGAAGTAAAGATTCCCGACGCGGTCAGCAGCAAGAGCGAAATTCCCGACTCATTTCCGGGAGCGCCGAAGTTCGAGCACGACGTTCTGGGCACGATCTACGCCGGACGTGGCGACGAACTTCCCGTCAGCGCCTTCTCCTGCGACGGCACCTTTCCCACCGGCACAGCCAAATGGGAGAAGCGCAACCTGGCTCTCGAGATTCCCGCGTGGGATTCGAAGATCTGCATCCAGTGCGGCAAGTGCGCCATGGTTTGCCCGCACGCCGTCATCCGCATCAAGGTTTACGACAGCAAAGAATTGGAACACGCGCCGGCCACGTTCAAGACCTGCGACGCCCGCGACAAAGAGTGGGCGGGCATGAAGTACACGATCCAGGTCGCTCCCGAAGATTGCACCGGCTGCGGCGTTTGCGTGGATGTCTGCCCGGTCAAAAACAAGAGTGAAGTGCGGCTGAAGGCTATCAATATGGTCGCGCAGCCCCCGCTGCGCGCGCCCGAGAGCGAGAACTGGGATTTCTTCCTCAAACTTCCGGAGCTCGATCGCAGAAAAATTAAGCCCGGAACCATCCGGCAGCAACAAGTGCAGGAGCCGCTGTTTGAGTTTTCAGGTGCATGCTCGGGCTGCGGCGAAACTCCTTATCTGAAGCTGGTTTCGCAACTCTTCGGCGACCGCGCCATAGTCGCGAACGCAACCGGTTGCTCGTCCATTTACGGTGGCAACCTGCCGACGACGCCCTGGGCCAAAAACGCCGATGGCCGCGGCCCGGCGTGGTCGAACTCGCTCTTCGAAGACAACGCCGAATTCGGTCTTGGATTCCGCGTCTCTATCGACAAGCAGACCGAGTTCGCGCACGAGTTGCTGCGCCGCGTCGCAGGGTCGGTAGGCGAAGAACTGGTCACCGCGATCCTCAACGCAAAACAAAAAGACGAAGCCGACATTTACGAACAGCGCCAGCGCGTTGATCTTCTGAAAGAAAAGCTGGCCGGCCTCAACTCCGCCGACGCAAAGCAACTTCTTTCCGTCGTCGACATGCTGGTGAAAAAGAGTGTATGGATCGTGGGCGGCGACGGCTGGGCCTACGACATCGGCTACGGCGGTCTCGATCACGTGTTGGCTAGCGGCCGCAACGTGAACGTGCTGGTGCTCGACACCGAGGTTTATTCCAACACCGGCGGGCAAGCATCGAAGTCAACGCCGCGTGGCGCGGTTGCGAAGTTTGCCGCTGGCGGCAAGCCAGGCCCGAAGAAAGATCTCGGCCTCATGGCCATGACTTACGGCAACGTCTATGTTGCGAGCGTGGCGATGGGTGCGAAAGATGAGCACACCCTGAAGGCGTTTCTGGAAGCCGAAGCCTATGACGGGCCGAGCATCATCATTGCCTACTCGCACTGCATCGCGCACGGCATCGACATGACCACGGCGATGACCGACCAGAAAGTCGCGGTCGAATCCGGACAGTGGCTGCTCTATCGCTATAACCCCGAGCGTTCCGCGGCGGGCGAGAATCCGCTGGCGCTCGACTCGCGCGCTCCCACCCGCAAGGTGCAGGAATACCTGCTGCAGCAGACGCGCTTCAAAATGTTGACCAAGAGCAAACCGGAAGACGCCAAGCGTTTGTGGAAGCAGGCCCAGGTGGATGTAGAGAATCGCTACAAGATGTACGAATACATGGCCAGCCGAAAAACGGAACCCTCAGCCGTGTCTGAGGAAGCAGCGGGAAAGCCGGCGGCGCCAGCAGCGAAGCCAGCACCGGCGGGAACCGCAAAGTAAGAGGGTGGAAAGTAGAGGGTGCCCCACCCCTGTCGCGATTTTTGCGACAGAGCTTGCCCTGAGCGAAGCCGAAGGGGTGGGGACTTTGACTTCCTCGCCGAAATCGCGGCAGCTGCAGGAACAAAGAAGCAGGAGGAACAATGATCGATCTCAGCACTAACTATCTGGGTCTGAAGCTGCGCTCGCCGCTGGTGGTCTCGGCGTCGCCGCTCTCCCGCGATGTCGACGGAATTTGCCGCCTGGAAGAAGCGGGCGCTTCGGCGGTAGTGCTTTACTCGCTCTTCGAAGAGCAGTTGCGCCAGGAGGAAGCCGACCTCAACTACCACCTAGCGGCGGGCACGGAAAGCTTTGCCGAGTCGCTCACTTACTTTCCCCAAGCCAGCGAATTTCATACCGGACCCGAGGGATATTTAGAACACATCCGCAAAGCGAAAGCCGCCGCCGGAATTCCAATCATTGCCAGCCTCAACGGCTCGACGCTGGGCGGATGGACCAAGTTTGCCGCGGAAATCGAACGCGCCGGTGCCGACGCCATTGAATGCAACATTTATTACATCCCCACCGATCCAACTTTAAGGGCGGAAGAGATTGAACAAACCTATTTCGACATTCTGCGCGCGGTGAAAGCGGCGGTGACCATTCCCGTCGCGGTGAAGCTTAGCCCGTTCTTCAGCAACATGGCGAATATGGCGCATCGCCTGGACTCAGCAGGCGCCGACGCGCTCGTGCTCTTCAATCGCTTTTACCAGCCCGACATCGACCTCGAGGAACTTGAAATTCGCCCCAACGTTCTGTTGAGCACGCCGCAAGCGCTGCGCCTGCCGCTCACCTGGATTGGAATCCTGTATGGCCGCGTGAAGGCGGGACTCGCCGCCACGGGCGGAGTGCACGGCGCCGAAGATGTGATCAAACTGCTGATGGTGGGCGCCAACGTCACCATGATGTGCTCGGCGCTGATGCGCCACGGCATCAATCACCTGCGTCACGTGGAGCGCGAACTGCGCGACTGGATGGAAGAGCACGAATACGAATCCGTTTCGCAGATGCAAGGCAGCATGAGCCAGCAGCGTTGCCCCGATCCCGGTGCCTTCGAGCGCGCGCAATACATGCGCGCGGTGAAAGGCATGCAACATATTCACATGGCAGGATGGCGGTAATGGCCACGAAAGCAGAACTCACGCCAGATCAGAAAACCTGGGTGGTTAAGGTCACGCATATTCTGGGATCCAGCAATCCTCGTCTGGATTTGTTCGGCGGCGCGACCTTGCAAGTGGGTGAGGTCAAAGTATCTTTTGTTGACCGAGACGCGGCGCGAACCCGCCGCCAACGCGCCCGCGCTCTAATCGTTCCTCGCGAACACGGCGCATGGGGACTGTTGCTTGTGCCCATGGTCACTGGCGCAGGGATCGCATTGCGCGAGAGCGACCATATTGTTCCGTTCATTTTTCTACTGCTCGGAGCTCTTGCATTATTCTGGCTGCGAACTCCGCTGGAAAGCCTGCTCGGCACGTCCGCCATGCGCGCGCAAACGAAAGACGAGCGGAGGACCGTCGCGTCCGCGGTTGCGTGCTTCGGTGCCGTTGCAGCGCTGGCTCTCGGCGAGTTGCTATGGTCGGGACGGAACCCGTTGCTGTGGCGGATAGGCGCCGCTGCCGGTGCGGCATTCGTAGGCCAAGCACTGCTAAAACTCATGTGGAGACAGCCGCCTCGGCTGTCCCGCCAGAGCGAAGCTCGGCGGCTTCGCAGCAAACAGTCAGCCCATCGCCTCCGCATGCTGTCTGAAATCGTAGGCACGATCGGCCTCACGGCGTCAGGACCAGCCGCCTACTACGTGATCACTGGCAAGTTTGGCCTCACAGCGTGGGTAGTCTGGGCCGCGAACTTGATTTTCGCCGGCGATCAGATTCACTACGTCCAACTCAGAATTCATTCCGCGCGAATCGAGGGATTTCGCGCCAAGCTGCAGCGGGGATGGGCCTTCGCTGCCGGGCAAGCCCTGATGACCGCGGCGCTAACGCTCGCTTGCTTACTCAAGATCATCCCCCCCATCGCTTCCATCGCTTTCTCGCCCATCCTGTTTCGCGGATGGTTCTACTTCATCCAGAAGCCCGCATCGCCTTTAGTCGTTCGCAAGCTGGGCTGGAACGAACTGACCCACGCCGTGGCATTCTCAGTTCTCTTCATAGCAACATTCGCCCTGGCAAAGTAGCAACTTACGTAGCCTTACGTAGCGCCGGCGTCCCGCTGGCTGTCGCGAGGGCGTCCCCGCCCTCGCATGCGGGAAGCAAGGGAACGATAGCTCGTTCCTAACTGACTGATCAGCAGCCACTTATTACATCTTTGTACGTACATATGAGTACTACAAATGTTCCTGAAGGAACACTGTGGAAAACTCTCCCATCTCCTTTGATTGGCCGCAGTTATAGGTTTTTTGCGCCCGACGGAACAATCACTGCGGCCCCGTCAACCGCATCGTTCTTCACCGCGATCAACGCCTCGTTCGCCTCCTCCAAAGAGAAGGTCGTGACCTGTGGCTTCAAATTGATCTGCGCAGCCAGCGCAAGAAAATCGCGCGCGTCGTTGCGCGTCATGTTCGCCACGCTGCGCAGTTGGCGCTCGCCCCACAGCAGTCGGTCGTAGTCGAATTGTGGAATGCGATCCAGATGTATCGCATTGATCGCAACCACGCCGCCCTTGCGCAGGCTGGCCAGCGCCCCAACCACAACGTCTCCGCTGGGCGCGAAGGTAATGGCGCGATCCAGTTCGACTGGCGGCTTGTCGGTCTCGTTTCCAACCCAATCCGCGCCGAGCGACGCCGCCAGTTCACGATGAGATTTTCCGCGCGTGGAAACATACACATCGCATTTCCACGCGCGCAGAACCGCAATCGCAAGGTGCGCCGACGCGCCGAAACCAAACAGGCCCACGCGTTCTCCCGGCTCGACGCCAGCAACGCGCAGGCTGCGGAAGCCGATGATGCCCGCGCACAGCAGCGGTGCGGCGTGCAGGTCGTCGAGCGCAGCGGGCAGCGGGAAGACAAAGTCGGCGCGCGCCAACGCATATTCCGCAAAGCCTCCGGGCACGCTGTAGCCAGTGAAGGTAGGAGCGTCGCACAGATTTTCCATGCCGCGCCTGCAATAGGGGCAAGTGCCGTCGGTGCCGGCGAGCCAGGAGACGCCGACGCGCGAGCCGAGTGGAAGATCTTTCGTGGCGCCTTCCACAACCTCGCCAACGATCTGGTGGCCGGGAATCATCTGGGGATGTTGTGGCGGCAATTCCCCTTCGACGATGTGGAGATCGGTGCGGCACACGCCGCAGGCGAGCACGCGCAGCAGAACATTTCCGGGCGTGAGTTGTGGCTGAGCGACGTCAGCGATGCGCAGCGGGCGTTGCGATACTGGCTGCGGCGAGGTGAGGATTGCGGCCTTCATGTTTCACCAATCGCGGGCAGCCAGTGCGTCGGGCTGCGCCCGGCGGACAGCCGAGGGCGGCTGTCCCCACATACAACTTAATTCCTGCGGGCACTTACGGCGATGGTACCAGTTCCAGCGTCAGCACTTGAAACGGCCGCAGGTGAAACTGGTGTTCTTGCTGCGCCGGAATCGAGAGCGGCGGCTGAGCGCTCTCGGCCTTCCACGGGCTGCGCGCGGCATACGCCGGTTTGGAATCTGCAGGCAATTCTAAAAGCGTTGCGAGGGTCGCGGTGAAGTCCTGCGGCTTATCGCTCGGATTGCGCAAAGTCAGGATCGCCTTTTCGCGCGACCAAGATGCCCATCCGTAGACTTCCAGCCGAGCCGGGTCGCCGCCAATCCAGTGCGAATCTTTAAGCGTCGGCGCGTTATCGCGCGACCACTTCGCGGCCTCGGCCAGCACATCCCAGTCATTCGACGAGAGCAACGAAGGTGTGATGTACATCTCCTGCAACTGAGTTCCGGTGCCGAAGTACGAATGAACTTCGTCCGGAAAATCGTGGCCGGGATCGACTCCCAGGCGCTCCGCATAGCGCGCGAATATCATCCCGTGCAGCATCAGAGAATTGATCGGGAACAGCGGTCCTTCTTCGACGACCCAGCGATAAATCTGCGAGTCGCGATAGGTAATCCAGCGCTGGCGATTGGTACCGACGCCGGCGAAGCTGTGATCGTCGCCGCCGCGCCAGATCGAGTCGGCATAGAGCAGCCAAAACGGGGAAGGATAGGTTCCAGTCGTGAGGTTGACGTAGAGGTTTGGCTTTTTCGCGCGCAGCTCACCGATCAGGTGGATGGCGGCGGCGAAGTCGCTGTCGAACTCGCTGCCCTGGATGACTTCGTTTACATTGCCAGTGCCGTCGAACTTGAACTGGTTCACGCCATATTTTTCGATCATGTTGAGGCATGTGTCGCGAAAGTAGCGATAGTATTTCGGACCGGAGAGAGCGAGGCCGCCCTCATTGGTTTCGAAGCCTTGCGCCTGTGCGGAAGCCATGCGCTGCTTTTTCGGCCCATCATAGCCGCCCCACGGCGAAAGCCAGATGCCAGGCGCAGCGCCGTATTGCGCCGCTGTCTGCGTAACTTTCGTTAGCCCATCGGGAAAACCGGGATTAAATTTCCAGAGAGTTGTAGGGTCGTCCCAGCCATCGTCGAAGAGGAAGCTGTCGAGCTTGACGCCGCGTTGTTTGGTCAGGTGCTCGCCAAAACTCTGGACGGCTTCGAGCACCTGTTGCTCGTTGTAGCGGTCGAAGAATCCCAGGTCGTACCAGGAGTTGTAATGCAGAAACGTTCGATACGGGCGCGCGCGTTCCAGTTCCACGTAGTTCAAAAAGTCGCGGCGCAGTTGTGCGGTATGGGTCACGCCGATCACGGACGAATATGTCACGCTCTGCGCGGGCTGAAGGGGAAGCTCGCGCTCGATCCAGCAGGAGGCGCGATCGCCGCGGACGCGGCATTCCGACAACGGATGCTCGAAACCCAGGAACCAGGTTCCCGCGGTAACTGGCGAGCCTTTCACACTGCCGGAGACAACAGCGCCAGGCACGATAGCGTCGATAAGAAGAACTTGCGCCACGGCGAACGGTTCCTGCACGGCGTGGATGGTGATTTCCTGACGAACATAGTTAGCGCCTTCGCGCAGGATCGCCGTCCAAGTGACGTGGAGTGTGGCGGAGGGATCTTCAAGTTCGATGCGGACTTGCCTGCCGGGAAGACGATCGGCAGCTTTGGAGGAATCTTTCGAAACGAGCGCGTCTTCGATGACCGGCGCCGCAGCGATTTTGAAATCGGAGGAAGGGAGCACCGGGCCTTCTTTCGGCAGCAAGGCAAAGACGCTTGCGGAGAGAGGCAGGCTGGTTCGGGTCAGGTGGTTAACGAGGCCTTGCCACTGCAAAGAACCACTGCGGACAGACCAAGTCGCCGAGATCGCATCGTTGGACAGCGAGATGCTATCGCCCTGGTGAACGGCTTGCACTTTGGCGGCCTGGAGAGGGGCGAGCAGCAGCATGAAAACGAACGGAAGGAAAAGAAGGCGTGGCATTTTTAAATTTCCTTTTGTGCGTGGCCGAGATACTTCGTCTCTCACGCGCTATGCAATTCTAGAGCGAAACGCCAAAGCGTGAACCACGAAGGACACGAAGGTTCACGAAGGAGACTGGTCTCGATTGTTTTCGTTCTGATTTTCAACTTTCTATTGCGCCTGACTCCCAGTTTTTGGAGCGCGAGACGGCTTCGTTCCAGCGGTTGCGCAGTTGGCGAGCCTGAGATGCGGGCATCTGCGGCTCAAAGCGACGATCGCCGGACGGGGAGGCGGCGAGATTACCTTTCCAAGAACCAACCGCCAGGCCGGCGAGATATGCGGCACCGAGCGCGGTCGTTTCGGTGACGGCAGGACGAACGACTGGGGTGGCGAGAATGTCAGACTGAAATTGCATGAGGCTGTCGTTGGCGGCGGCGCCACCATCGACGCGGAGTTCGGGCACGGAGGCGCCTGAATCGCGCCGCATCGCATCCAGCAAATCGGCGACCTGATAGGCAATGCTCTCGAGGGCGGCGCGGGCCAAGTGACCGGCGGTGGCGCCCCGCGTGAGTCCGAAGACGGAGCCACGGGCGTAAGAATCCCAGTGAGGCGCGCCCAGTCCGACGAAAGCGGGAACGAAAAATACGCCACCATTGTCGCGGACGGAATTGGCGAGCGCCTCGACTTCTTGCGAAGTTCGAATCAGGCCTAGCCCATCGCGCAGCCACTGGACGACGGCGCCGCCAACGAAGACGCTGCCCTCAAGCGCATATTCGGTGACGTCTTTTATTTTCCAGGCGACCGTCGTGACGAGCCGATTGGAGGACGGCACGGCGACGCGGCCAGCGTTCTGCAGCATGAAGCATCCAGTGCCGTAAGTATTTTTGGTTAGCCCGGGCTGAGTGCAGCGCTGGCCAAACAGCGCTGCCTGCTGGTCACCGGCGATGCCAGCGACAGGAATGCCCTCCAGTTCTTTTGCCGCGGTTACTGCACCAAAAACCTCGCTGGAGGAACGTACCGTTGGCATCATTGAGATGGGAATTTGAAACAGGTCGAGGAGTTCTCGATCCCATGCGCCAGTATGAATATTGAAGAGCATGGTGCGCGAGGCGTTGCTGGGATCGGAGGCGTGAACGCGTCCGCCGGTGAGTTTCCAGAGCAGCCAGGAATCGACAGTGCCGAAAGCGAGCTTGCCGGCGTCTGCATGGGCGCGCGCGCCAGAGACGTTTTGGAGGATCCAGGAAATTTTGGTGGCAGAAAAATAGGAATCGATCAAGAGACCAGTGCGCTGTTGGATGAGAGGACTGTGGCCCTCGCTGCGGAGGCTCTCGCAGAAATCGGCGGTGCGGCGATCTTGCCAGACGATTGCGTTGCAGACGGGGTCGCCCGTGTCGCGATTCCATACGATTGTCGTCTCGCGCTGGTTGGCGATGCCGATGGCCGCGACGTCGCTCGATCGCGCGCCAGCCTTGGCTAGAGCCTCGAGTGCAACGGCAATTTGCGAGGACGCGATCTGCTCGGGATCGTGCTCGACCCAACCGGGACGGGGAAATATCTGTTCGAACTCGCGTTGGGCGACGGAGCGAACATTTCCTTCGTGATCGAACAACAGCGCGCGGGAACTGGTGGTGCCCTGGTCGAGAGCTAAAACGTATTTCACGTTTTCTCCTTCGGCTTTAACAACTGTGCTATCCACTGACTGTTCTCGACTGACAACGTGATACGCTGGCGGCAGAGACGTTGCGAGCAACGTCTCTACGAAATCTTTGGGCGCAAGAAGCGGCGGATGCCAAAATCCCAGATGGCAGCACCGGTCAGGCCGCCGAGGAGCGGAGCTAAAACCGGGATCCACCACACGCGAGTTCCGTCGGTCAGGCCGTTGTTGCGAAAGCCTGCAACAACAGTAAAGAGACGAGGACCAAAATCGCGCGCGGGATTGATGGCGTAGCCATGCATGCCTCCAAAGCTGATGCCAATGGCAACAACAACTAGACCGATAAGCAGAGGCGCGAGGTTTGCGCCGGGAGGCGCGTTGAATTCATCGATGATCGCGAAGATGAGAAGAACGAGCAAACCCGTGCCAATGAGTTGGTCCAGGAAACCCGCCTGAGGCAAGGCAGGGAACGCGGGGAAGGTGGTGAAGACTGCGGCGGTGCGCTGCAGTTGCGGATCGACCTGGCGAAACGCGGGCAAATAATTCCAGTAGACGAGGGCCGCAGCCACGAAAGCTCCGGCGGTTTGCGCGATGGAGTAGGGCAGAACTTTACTCCAGGGGAATCCGCGGAAGACGGCGAAAGCCAAGGTGACGGCGGGATTGAGGTGGGCGCCCGAGATTTTTCCAGCGATATAAATGCCCATGGTAACGGCGAGTCCCCAGCCGAGCGTGATATTGGTAAAGCCGCCGTGGATAGTCTCTCCGGGATTGTTTGTGGGAAACAGAACGATCATCGCGACCGCGCCGTCGCCGAGGAGGATGAGCACGAAGGTGCCGAGGAATTCGGCGATCAGTTCGGCGGCCAGCGTGGGCTTGGGGTTCATTCGTGGTCTATGAGGGCGCTAGTTGACCGCGAAGTAGTGTATCAGGGACTGGAAAGCTTTTGAGACCGCTGAGAGCGCTGAGACAATCTTTGTCGGCAAAAGTCCTGAAGGGCAATTATTTGATGGACGGACCCGTCTGAGTTAACCGAGATTTGGGCTTGACATCTGGGACCAGGCCCGTAAGATAGAAACATATTTATGCAATAGAGTGCATATTTATTCATGATGAATAAAACCTTGCGGCAACGGGCGGTTCTGGATGTGCTGAAGCACGGGTCCATCGCCAGCCAGGAAGACCTGCAGCGACTGCTGCGGAAACGCGGGTTCAAGGTGGGGCAAGCGACGCTATCGCGGGACATTCGCGATTTGAACCTGAGTAAGACCTCGCAGGGTTATTCAATTCCCCGTAGCGACGGCGCGGCGGGGATTGCGTTGCCCCCGGTGTCGCGACTGGTGCGGGAATTCGTGCTCGACATTCGTTCGGCGCAGAACCTGCTTGTGATCAAGACCATTGTGGGCAGCGCGCAACCGGTGGCAGCGGCGCTGGACGAAACCGACTGGAGTGAAGTGGTGGGAACGATTGCCGGGGATGACACGATCCTGATTGTTTGCCCGGATAAGGATGACGCGAAGGGGCTGGCCTCGCGGATTGAGGAAATGCTGAGTTAATGAGCGCGAAACTGAAAACCGCGGTGCTGGGAGCGACGGGATATTCCGGACTGGAGTTGACGCGGATTCTTCTGCGCCATCCGCGCCTCGAAAAGCCGTATCTGCTGCGGCGTTCGGCGGACAACGGGAGTGCCGCGGATTTGGCGGACGTGTTTCCGGCGCTGTCGGGGAACGGCGGGTATCCCTTGCATTCGCTGTCGTGGCCGGCGCTGAAGCAACAGGGGGTGGAGTTGCTGTTTCTGGCGACACCGCATGAGGCCTCGCGTGCGCTGGTGCCGGAGGCGCTGGGGCAGGGCCTGCGCGTGATTGATTTGAGCGGGGCGTGGCGGTTGAAGCAGGAGCAGCATCGCGCAATCTATAACTTTCAGGATTCGGATGCGGTGGCGGCAGCGGAGTTGACGGCGCGAGCGGTCTACGGACTGCCTGAACTGAATAGCGATCGCGTGGCGAATGCCACGCTGGTAGCGAATCCGGGATGCTATGCGACGTCGGTCATTCTGGCGCTGGCGCCGCTTTTAAAATCAGGAGTGGTCGACCGGAGCCACGGAATTATCTCCGATTCGAAGTCGGGCGTGTCGGGGGCGGGCAAGGAACCCACGGCGAAGACGCATTTTATTTCGGTGGCGGACAATTTGTCGGCGTATGCGGTATTCAATCACCGGCACGTGGGAGAGATCGTCGAGCAACTTGCGCTGGGGGCGCAGGAATTGATCTTTACGCCGCACCTGTTGCCGATCCCTCGAGGAATTTTGTCGACGATTTATTTGCAGCTCAATCAGGAGATGACGCCGCTGGAAGTGGAATCTTGCTTTCGCAATTTTTATGCAGGCAAGCGGTGGGTGCGGGTGTTTCCGACTCCGAAGTTGCCGCAGGTGCGGTTTTCTTTGCAGACAAATTATTGCGACTTGGGATTTTGCCTGGCCGAAGATGGAAAGCGGCTGGTGCTGATTTCGTGCATTGACAACCTGCTGAAGGGCGCGGCGGGACAGGCGGTGCAAAACATGAACCTGATGTACGGATGGGCGGAAGACGAGGGACTTCAGTGATCATCGTAGTGAAAGTTGGAGGAGCGGCGCTGGAGGATGCGGCTACGTTGCGCAAATGCGCGCGCGCGATTGCCGAACTGGCGCAGGACGGGCATCGCGTAGCGGTGGTGCACGGCGGCGGGAGCGCGCTGACACGGGTGCTGAAACAACTGGGCAAACAAAGCGAATTTATTGCCGGCCTGCGAGTGACCGATGCGGAGACGCGCGACGTGGCTCTGATGGTGCTGGGAGGCTTGGTGAATAAGAAAGTGGTGGCCGCGATCCAGGCGGGGGGAATGCCGGCAGTGGGATTCTGCGGAGGCGATGGGATGTCGTTCCGCGCGCGGCGGAAGCATGTTCGCGGAAACGATTTGGGATTCGTCGGGGAGATTTGTTTTGCGGAACCGTGCTGGATTGAGGCGCTGTGGCAGCAGGGAGGGATTCCGGTGCTGGCGTCGCTGGCGCTGGGAGCGGACGGCGAATACTACAACGTGAATGCGGACGAGATGGCGGCGGCGTGCGCAGCAGCTTGTCATGCGAATGCCCTGATCTTTTTGACGGACGTGCCCGGAGTGAAAGACGCGGAAGGCGCGGTGATTCCATGGTTAAGCACGAAGCAGGCGCAGGCCATGGTGGACGGGGCGGTCGTGACCGGCGGCATGTTGCCGAAGTTGGAAGCGTGCCGGCAGGCGCTCAAGCAGGGGGTGGGGCGGGTGCGGATTTTGCCTGCGGCGGAAGCCGAGGCGCTGCCGCAGTTTTATATGACGAAATTAGATTGCGGCACCGAAGTGACCTGCGCTTGAGCGCAGGAATCGAGAATCAAGATTGGAGCAGGAATTGAACAGTCCATTGCAGAGCAGAGTTCCGGCCATGCCGGAAACATTTCCGGGGACGTTCTGGTGTCCGGATTTACTTTCGACGCGCGATTTGGGGCCGCAGGGAGTGCAGGCGGTGTTGCATCTGGCGGAGTTGATGAAGTCGCGTCCGTCGGTGTTTCAGCGGTCGCTGGCGGGAAAACAGATGGTGATGTTTTTCGAGAAGCCATCGCTGCGGACACGTCTGACGTTCGAAGCGGGAATGACGAGCCTGGGCGGAACGGCGATGTTCGTGGACCAGTCGCAGAGCCGACTGGATGCGCGGGAGACGTTGAGCGACATTGCGCACAATCTGGAGCGCTGGGTCGACGTGATCGTGCTGCGGACGTTCGCGCAGGAAACCATCGACGGAATGGCGCGCTACGCTTCGGTTCCGGTGATTAATGCGCTGAGCGATGTGGAGCATCCGTGCCAGGCGCTCGCGGATTACTTCACGCTGCTGGAGAGGTTCGGCAACCTCAAGAAGGTTTCGCTGGCGTATGTGGGCGACGGAAACAATGTGGCGCATTCGCTGATGTTGAGTTGCGCGTGCGTGGGATCGACGATTCGAATCGCGACGCCGAAGGGTTACGCGCCGAACGCGCAGATTGTCGCGGACGCGCGAAGGATCGCAAAGGAAACCGGGGCGCGCATCGAGTTGATGACCGACCCGCAGGCGGCGGTCGCCGGTGTGGATGCGGTTTATACCGACGCTTGGGCCAGCATGGGCCAGGAGAAAGAAGCCGGGGAGCGGAGCACTGTATTTCCGCCCTACCAGGTGAATCGGGAACTGATGGCGAAAGCCGCGTCCCATGCGGTGTTCATGCATTGCCTGCCGGCGCATCGCGGGCAGGAAGTCACCGACGAGGTAATGGACTCGGAACATTCGGTCATCTTCGATCAGGCGGAAAATCGCCTGCACGTACAGAAATCCCTTCTTTATTTATTGCTGGGCGGCGCGGTTCGCCTGCCCGTTAGGAGCGCTCATGCCTGAGAAAGTTGTTCTCGCTTATTCCGGTGGGTTGGACACATCGATCATTATTCCATGGTTGAAAGAAAATTATTCCTACGACGTTATCGCCATGGTGGGCGATGTGGGCCAGGGAGACGACATTGAAGCCGTGGTGCAGAAGGCGTATGCGACCGGGGCCAGCAAGGTGGTCGTGGAAGATCTGCGCGAAGAATTTCTGACGGGATATGTGTTCCCTGCCCTGAAGGCTGGGGCGGTTTACGAGCACAAATATCTTTTGGGAACTTCCCTGGCGCGTCCGGTGATTGCGAAGCATCAGGTGGAAGTGGCACTGCGCGAAGGAGCGACGGCGGTCGCACACGGATGTACGGGGAAAGGCAACGACCAAGTGCGGTTCGAGTTGACGTACCAGGCGCTGGCACCGGAGTTGAAGATCATTGCGCCGTGGCGGGAGTGGACGCTGAAGTCGCGCGAAGACTGCCTGGATTACGCGGAGCAGCACGGGATTCCGGTGGCGGCGAGTCGCGAGAAGATTCACAGCCGCGACCGGAATTTGTGGCACGTCAGCCACGAAGGCGGCGAGTTGGAAGATGCGGGGAACGCGCCTTTGGCTACGACGTGGCAAATTACGCGCGCGCCACAGGAAGCGCCGGACAAGGAAGAGCAAGTTCGCATCGGCTTTGCGCAGGGCGTTCCAGTGTCGGTGAATGGGATGACAATGGATCCAGTGTCGCTGGTGGAACTGTTGAACGAGATTGGAGCGCGGAATGCGATTGGGCGCGTGGACGTGGTGGAGAACCGTTTTGTGGGAATGAAATCGCGCGGATGCTATGAGACTCCGGGCGGGACGCTGCTGATTGCGGCGCACCGCGAGTTGGAAGCGTTGTGCCTGGAGCGCGAAGTGGCGCACTTCAAGCAACACATTGGGCTCAAATACGCGGAGACGGTGTACTTCGGGCTGTGGTTCACGCCGTTGCGCGAGGCGCTGGATGCGTTCGTCGAGAGCACACAGAAAGAGATCACGGGAAGCGTCACGCTCGGACTGTACAAAGGAAATGTTTCGGTGGTCGGTCGCGAGTCGGAGAATTCGCTCTACCGTACCGACCTTTCTTCGTTCACGATGGGCGACAGCTATGACCAGAAAGATGCGGAGGGATTTATTCGCATTCTCGGGCTGCCGTCGCGATCGCGGGCGCGGGCTCGCGTGGAGGTTGCGCGATGAAGATGTGGTCAGGAAGGTTCCGGCAGCCGCTGGATCCTGATTTCGAGCGCTGGCAGCGGTCTTTCAGCTTCGACCGGCGGTTGCTGAAGTGCGAACTGCTGGCCAGCAACGCGCACGCGCGGGCGTTGAAGGATGCCGGAATTTTGTCGTCGGACGAACTGATCAGCATTCTGCAGGGGCTGAAACAGATTGGCGAGAAGGCGGCGACTTCGCCGGAATTTCTCGACGACGAGGATGCGGAAGACGTGCATCACTTCGTGGAGAAGGAACTGGTCGCGCTGATTGGAGAAAGCGGATACAAGTTGCATAGCGGTCGCAGCCGGAATGAGCAGATTGCGACGGACCTGCGACTTTATGTAAGAGCGACGATCGACCAACTGCGGCATGAGTTGGCTGAACTCTGCGGCGCGATCGTGGAGCGCGCGGATCAGGCCGGGGATGCGGCGATTCCAGCGTACACGCACCTGCAACGGGCAGAACCGGTGCTGCTGGGGCATTGGCTGCTGGCGTATGTCGAAATGTTTTTGCGCGACGCCGAGCGGCTGGCGGATTGCCGGAAACGGATGAACGCTTGTCCGCTGGGATCGGGGGCGGTGGCGGGTGCGACGTTGCCTCTGGATCGGAGTTTCATGGCAGGGAGCCTTGGATTTGACGGGCCCACCGCGAATAGCGTGGATGCGACAAGCGACCGGGATTTTGCGCTGGAGTTTGTGAATGCGTTGTCACTGCTGGCTTTGCACTTGAGCCGGTGGGCGGAGGAAATGATTTTATTTTCTTCGCAGGAATACAGCTTTGTAGTTCTGCCGGAGGCTTATTCGACGGGCAGCAGCGCGATGCCGCAGAAAAAGAATCCCGACTTGTTGGAGTTGGTGAGAGGAAAGAGCGGGCGGATTCTGGGGAATGCGACCGCGCTGATGGTTGCGCTTAAAGGTTTGCCGCTGGCCTACAACAAAGATCTGCAGGAGACGCAAGAGCCGCTTTTCGATTCCTCCGACACCGTGCTGCAGATGTTGCCGCTAGTTACGGGGTGGATGAAGGCGGTGGAGTTCAATCGAGAGCGCACCGAGCAGGCGGCGCAGATGGGATTCATGAATGCGTGGGCAGCGGCTACGTACCTGGTGAGGCGCGGCATGCCTTCGAGGCTGGCGCACGAGAGGATCGGCAAGGCAGTGCAAATGTGCATCGAGCGAGGCTGCGAACTGCAGGACTTGCCGCTCGAGGAACTGCGATCGCTGAGTGCGGCGTTCGATCAGGATTTTTACGAATCGCTGAAGCTGGCTTCTGTACTAGCAGTGCACGATGTTGCGGGCGGCACTGCGCCGGGCCGCGTACGACAGGCAATCAACGCCACTAGAAAGAGGATCGAATCTCTTCGCGAGGAGGCCCATGCGCACGCGTAAAGCAATTTTGCCCGACGCAGAACAGATTCACGAGTTGATTGGGGCGTATTCCGGCGATGGCACACTGCTGCCGCGCACGCTGCCGGAAATTTGCGAGAACGTCAGGGATTTCGTTGTGCTGGAAGATGACGGGCGCATCATCGGATGCGGCGCGCTGCATCTGTACGGCACGCATCTCGCGGAAATCCGGTCAATCACCGTTGCTCCTTGGGCGCAGGGCAAAGGTGGAGGCGGGCGCTTGGTGAAAGCGCTGATGGCGGAGGCGAAGCGGCATCGCGTCGGGTGCATCTGCTTGTTCACGCGCAAGCCGGATTTCTTTGCAGGCCAAGGATTTTCGGTGGCGCAGCGCGAGGATCTTCCCGACAAGATTTACAAGGATTGCCACGCGTGTCCGCGGTTTCATTGCTGCGATGAAGTGGCAATGGTACGCGGGCAACTGCCGAAGTTCGCGATCCTGCCGGAGCCAGCAAACTGGCTGGTGAAGCTGCAGGGATGGTCGCCCGATGCCGACGACCAGCGAAGGTCTAGCTAAGCTCTCCGGCGCCGGCTTCAGCGGTGCAAAGATAAACCTGCGGATTGATTCCGGTCTTCTGCTGGTAGCGCGCGGCTATCTGCGTCGCGAAGTTGGCGGCGTGTTCTTCGCGGACGAGATTGACGGTGCAGCCTCCGAAACCGCCCCCGGTCATGCGTCCGCCACAAAAGCCCGGCAAGCCTTGCGCGGCTTCGACCATGATGTCGAGTTCCTTGCAACTAACTTCGTAGAGATCGCGCAGGCTGGCGTGCGAGTCGCGCATTAATTCTCCGACGCGAATCAAATTCCCTTCCGTGAGTGCGCGCGCCGCGTCGAGGGTTCGCTGGTTCTCGCGGATGACGTGGGTGCAGCGCATGGCGATCGTCGCCGGAAGATCGCCGATGTGTCGATCGAGCAGTTCGAATGAGACATCACGCAGCGCGCGGACGGCGGGATCCCACTTCTGAAAATATCTAACTGCTTCTTCGCACTCGTGGCGGCGCGTATTGTAAGCGCCGGTGGCATGATCGTGCTTCGTCATGGTGTTGCAGACTACTAGCTGGATGCCCGCGGGAATGGGAACGAATTGAAACTCAAGCGAACGGCAATCGAGCAAGAGGGCGTGGCCAGATTTTCCCAGGCAGGAAACGAACTGGTCCATGATGCCGACGCGTGCGCCAACGAAACTGTTTTCGGCTTCACGGCAGAGTTGTGCAACCTCCGGGAGTGGGAGTTGGGTCTCGCTGGCGCTCATCAAAGCGAGCGCAGATGCGACCTCAAGAGCCGCCGACGAACTTAGGCCGGCGGCGAAGGGGACCTCGCCGTGCACGAACAGATTTGCGCCATGAAGTTCGTGCCCGCGCTGGCGAAGCACGCGGGCAACGCCGAGCACGTAGTCGGACCACGATCCAGTGCGCTGCTCGGGCAGTTGGTCGAGATCGAATTCAAAATTGGCGGGGAATTCTTCGGAGTGGAGGACGAGTTTTGAATCGGGACGCGCGGCGATTGCAACATAGGTGGAGAAGGCGACGGCAGCGGGCATGACGAATCCGTCGTTGTAATCGGTGTGTTCGCCAATCAGGTTGACGCGACCGGGCGCGCGGAAAATTCTGGGCTGATCGCCGAAGCGTTGCTCGAAGTGCTGCCGCAGCTTGCGTGCACTGATCGACATCGTCACGCACGAATACCCATGCAAAACGGGTCCTGCGGATCGAGAAGCAGATCGGCTTCTGAATTCACAAAGGCCGAACCTTTGATGCTGGGATAAATCACGCCGTCGCGAACTGTGACGCTACCCTCGAACACGCCGCCAACAATGCTTTCCTGTTTCCATATCTGGCCTTCGCGGATCTTGCCGTCGGCGTAGAGGCAGGCCAGCTTGGCGCTGGTTCCGGTGCCACACGGAGAACGATCGTAGGCCTTGCCGGGGCAGAGTACAAAATTCTTGCTGTCGACGGAAGGCAGGCAGGATGGGCCGAAGAGCTCGACGTGGTCGATCTCGTGATTTGCGGCTCCGGTGATTCCCTGCTCGCTAAGTGCCTGACGGATCGCCCAAGTGAAGTCTGTGAGTTGTTCGATATTGTTCAGCGAAAGTTCCATGCTGTGGTCGCGGACCAGGAAAAACCAGTTACCACCCCAGGCGACATCGCCGCGCACTTTGCCGTAGCTCGGGACCTCGACTTCCAGGTTGGCAGCCAGACGATAGCTCGCAATGTTGTTCACGGTGACTTCCCCGTTCGCGTGCAGAATGGCGCTCACGGTTCCGACGGGAGTTTCGATGCGGTGCTCGCCGGGCTGGATACGATTCAGGAACCGGAGCGTCGCGATGAGGCCAATGGTGCCGTGACCGCACATGCCGAGGTATCCAACATTGTTAAAGAAGATGACACCGGCGGCGCAGGAGGGATCGACGGGATCGCAGAGTAACGCCCCGACGATGACGTCGGAGCCTCGCGGCTCGTTCACGACTGCAGAGCGAAAACTGTCGTGCTCGCGGCGAAAACGTTCGAGGCGCTCGGCTAGCGGGCCGGAGCCGAGATCGGGGCCTCCGCTGACTACGAGGCGCGTGGGTTCGCCCCCGGTGTGGGAGTCGATTACGCGAACTCTGGGGATGGCAGGGGCGGTCATTTTCTGGGCGCGAAGAAACAATATTTTAAATGATTCTCGATTTTCTCTGATGCTCGGAGTGCGAAAGGCGCTGGCGGCTATTTCGCTCGGGTAACAGCAGCGTCGGGGCACACAGAGACGTAGCGAGCTACGTCTCTACGATTGATCAGTCTATTTAGATCAGGTTATTTTACTTCTCCGGTGTCTTTGAAACTCATTCCGGATACTGATTTCCCGGAGGCTAGAACGTCGCGGATGGCGGCGCGATTTGGACCGGCTTGTTCGATGGCGGCTGAGAGGGCGCGCAGGGCTTGCGGAAGAGGAGTGCCTTCGGGGAGGCGGAAGATCCAGGGGATGTTGGTGGAGGTGAGCGCGCGATCAGACGAGATGGCGACGACGGGCAGGAAGGATTTCACGGCAATCTGTTCGGCGAGATGACTGGATTGGCGGTCCAACGCGATCATCGCTATTACGCGTTCCTGGTAGACGGCATGCACCAGATCGGCGGAAGCTTTGCCCCACTGGGTATCGGAGGGAATAGCGATCAACTCGATGTGCTTGGCGGAGGCACTGACGGCGTTCAGGGCGCGCAGAATTTCTGGAGCGAGCACGATTTCGTCAGCATGGGGACCGAAGACCGCAATCTTGAGTGGGCCCGTTTGCTGGTCGAGCGTTGGCGGCCCGGTGTATTGAACACCGTTCTCGCCGACGCGAGCGTAGGGTTTTTCCATGTTGATGCGGCGGTAGTCGATGGCTCCGTCGTGCACGTGAGCGAGGAACAGTGGGGCTATGTTTTTGCAGTTGGGATCGAAGACCATGTCACCGGTGACGCCCTTGTAAGTTTGCGTGGCGGTCAGTGCGTCGCGGATGCGGCCTTTATTCAGGCCGGCGCGGCAGATGGCGTTGAGCAGGATTCGCATCTGGTCGTAGGCCAGAGCGGCGAATTGGTCGGGCTTCTCATGAAAGCGGGATTCGTAGTTTGCGGTGAATTGCTGCCACGCGGGGTCGGAGCGGTGAGGATCGTAAGGAAAGACGGCTTCGAAACCCTCGGCGGCGGGGCCAGCTAGCGCGATGAGTTCGTCGCCGATGGTGCGATGGCTGCCGAACACGCGCTGCTTCATTCCGAGTTCCTGCACTTGTTGCAGGATCATTGCGGCGGGAGCGATGTCGGTCCATAGCACGATGGCATCGACGCGAGAATCTTCAATGACCTGAAGCTGGCGGCGGAAGTCGGTGTCACCGCGCATGAACTTTTGCTCGATGACGACGGGATGGCCAAGGCGCCGAGAGGCATCGCGGAATTTCAGCACTCCGAAACGGCCGTAACGATCGTTCACGCGCAGGATGGCTATGCGCTTCAGACCCAGGTCGCTGTAGATGTGACGCGCCAACGTGTAACCCTGCAGGCGATCGTCCTGAAGATCGGTGAAGTACCAGGGGACCGCGGTTTCGGGAATAGTGGGATCGGTGGACGCGCTGTTCACAAGTGGAGTTTCGGCTTTCAGCGTAAGGCGCAGGGCGATGTGAGTGGTTTCGGAACTGATGGAACCGAACATGGCCCAAACTTTGTCGTCGTAGATCATGCGGACGGCGTCGTTAGAGGCAGCGCCCCAGATGGCGGAATCTCGCGACGCGCCCGCGACCGAAGATTTGCTCATCTGCCAGTTGTCGTAATCATTGTGAGTGACGAGGCGGAAAGGCTTGCCACCATAACCTCCGGCGGCGTTGACCTCGTCGATCGCCATGGTGGCACCGTTCAGCATGCGATTGCCGAGCGCCCGGTCAGGATGGTCGTAAAGAGGGGCGAGGAAGCCGATGCGAATCTCGTCGAGATCTTTGAGGTCGGGATCGGGAACGTCGCGGGCGGCGCCGTTGTATTCGACCAGGTCCTGATAGTACTCATAATAAGGAGCCGTGAATTTCGAGAACGGGCGCAAGTCTTCGGGCGCGCCGGTGTAGGGCTTGAGCGAACGTGGCGCGAGCGGTGGCAAGGGAGTGCGACCGCACGCGCAGGGAGCGGGCGCTTGGGCCCACGCTGCACCGGCCAGCAGGGCGGCCATTACGGAGGTGAGCGCGAAGCGCATGGCTACTCCGTGGGAACTTCTCGCCGGAACATGGCGATCGCTTCAATCTCGATGAGCAGATCGGGGCGGCACAGAATCGCTTGAATACCCGTGGATGCGGGAAGCGGATCGAGTCCCTGTTCTTTGTAGAAAACGGTTCGCTCTTCGTTGAAGGCCTGATAGTCGCGCTCGATGTCGCGGAGGTAGCAGGTGGTGCGGACGATGTCATGCCAGGTTGCGCCTTCGGCGGCCAGCAACTTCGTGATGTTGTCGAAAGTGCGGCGAAGTTGGGCGCGAAGATCGCCAACATGCACGGTGCGGCCGGCGTCGTCGATGCTGGCGGTGCCGGAGATCAGCAGGATGCTGAGGCCATTCAGATCGATCCGCATGCCGCGCGAGAAGGCGCTGCCGTAATCGTAGGCTTCGTTCAACGCTGCGTGATTGGTGATCGCCCGCTTTACAACCGGGGCGGTGGCGACTTCGGCGAATAATTCCTGAACATTCATTTTTCTGGCTCCCTGTTTTATTTCTTGCGTGCTGCGAGGTGCATGTTTACTTGTGCTGTTGTTACAGAACTTTTCTGGCGAATGCCGTGACTCAAACCTTTGGCCGTGGCGACCCACAGGTCGTCGCCCTGGAAGTCGATGCCGAGAACGTAGTTGTGTGCGGGGGCGGTCTCGACTGGAACTTTTTTCACGACGCCAGCCTCGTTACGGACGAACATTTCAGGCTGGTGCGTATCGAGAGCGGGCCGGTAGATGGCCCAGTTCGCGCCATCGTAGTAAACGAGCCCTTTGTCGGTAGAGAACCAGGCGCGATTGGCGTCGACGGCCTTGACTTGATTTATGAAATTGCTGGGTAGGCCGCTATCTTTCTGGAGGAAGTTGTGCCAGTAGCGGCCATCGTAGCGGCTCGCGCCAAAGTAAGTAGCGACCCACAAAATCTTGTCGACGTAGCTGACCGAAGTCGTGATCTCGTGAATCAGGCCTTGATCCTTCATCAGCACGAGTTCGGTTTCGCCGTCGGGATCGTTGTAATCTTTCCAGCGCTCGGTCTGCACGTCGTACTCGAGCACGCCGCCGCCCCAGACTGCGTAATAGACCTTGTCATCCGCAGGACTCACGGCGTAGGTCCAGATCTCCTGCATGGGCGTGTTGCGTTCGTTGAACAGCGCCCATTCTCCCGTGCGGGTGTTGAGGCGGCTGGCGCCGGCCGCGGTCGCTGTCCATACAAAATCGCCCTGCACTCCGACTCCGTAGACGATGTCGTTGCTGAGGCCGGAGGTCAGTTGGGTGAACGTGTCGATGCGTCCGGCGGAAATGCGGTTGAGGCCGCCCATAGTGCCGGCCCAGAGATCGCCTGTGCGTTTATCGAGAGCGAGGGAAAGCACGGCCTGATGCGCCAGGCTTTGTTCTTTCGAATCCGCAACAGGGCGGAAGACTTTCCAGACGCCGTTCTCGTAGAGGCCTAATCCATTCTCTGTGCCAGCCCAGACGCGGTCGCCGTCGACGAGTACGCAGAAAACATGGTTGTCGGGCAGGCCGTTTGCGGTGGTGAAATTTTCCCAGCGAAAGAGCGGCATGTCTTGGGCGGCGAGCACGCATGGGAACGCGAGGATCACGATCGTGGCGAACATTCTTAGCGCAGCACACGCGAGATCCTTCGCTCCGCCTGAAAAGCGGCTCCGCTCAGGATGACGCCCGAGATTTTCAATACAACGCCGAGTTCTGCCGCCGCTTTGTGTCATAGCGTTTTCACATACTCGATGAGATCGTTCAATTCGTCCTTGGTCAGATCGTTGCTGACGCCGTGCGTATCTTTCGGGTTGAAGACCGTCCAGATTTCTTCCAGAGAGCGCGCCGAACCATCGTGCAGGTAGGGGCCGGAGTACGCGACATTGGGAAGTTGCGGCACGTCGATCACCGGCGAGCGGTCGGTAGACTTTCCGGTGCCGACATCGACTTGCTTCTGATTGGTGTATTTGGGGCCGCTGTGGCAGGTGGAACACTGATTCGAGGCCGGAATCGGTTTGCCATTCTTTGATTTCGTGCGCTCGAAAATTGCCTGGCCGCGTTCTTGGGCGGGGGTTAGGTCGCCGTTCGCCAGGCGGGAGCGATTGGGGCGATAAGGAAGCGAGAAGACAAAGGTCACGAGGTCGGTGAGTTGCTGCGGATTGAAACTCTGGGAGCGGAAGAAGAATTTTTCCGTGCGCGGACCGCATTCGGTCGGCATGTCGGCATTTCCGCCGTTCCATTTGAAGGGCTCGGTGCCAGCCAGGTTTTCGAGTGAGCGATTATCGACGATGTCTTTTCCGAAGCCGTCGGGTTCGAGGTCCCACTGCAGCCCGTCGATGGTGGCATCGAGATGACAATTGGCGCAGCCGAACTGGCCTTGGAAGGCGAAGCCGGCGGTGTAGAAGAGGCGTTCGCCACGACGGATTGCGTCAACATTTTTCGGGCCGCCGAGTTCGATGGTCGATGCGACTTTGTCGGTGGCTGTGTCGATGACCGCGATGTTGTCGTCGAGGCGGTTGGCGATGTAAAGGCGTTCGCCATCGTGCGAGAGCAGAACGCCGCGCGGATTATGGCCGACCGGAATTCTGGCTTGCACATATTCGGCGGAGGCTGAGAGGTCATTGACGAACGGATGTGGACGAGTTCGCACCGTGTTTAGCAAGCGGGGAACGTCGATGACCGTGACGCTCTCCGATCCAGCCGTGGTCAGGAAAATCTTTGATTTATCGGGCGCGATGGCGATGCCCCAGGGCAGAGCGTAGTAGTGTTCGAGCTCGTCCAGCGGAATTTGGACTGGTTCGCCGACGTCAGGGCCGAAGAGGGTGAGTGAATCACCGAAGGCCCAGCCGTGTTCCACGTGCGCCAAGGGGATCAGATTTTTGGGCCTGAGTTGCGCGGCCACACCCAGGCGGCCGTCTGCCGACAACGCGACATGAAACACGCCAGCGACATTGTGCAGCTGCTTGCGCTCGACGACCATCTGCCGCGCGGTGTCGATGACTGTGATTTCGGAATTCGGCGGGCTGCGGAAGGCTCCGGGGTTGGGATAAATGTGCGTGCAGTAGATCCACTTGCCATCGGGTGACAAGCCGAGATAGCTTGCTCCGCGGCCGGCGAGCAGGCGTTTGATTTCCTGGCCGCTGGTGAGATCGATAACGGAAACGTCGCCGCCAAGGCGGTTGGCAACGTAGAGAGTGGCGCCGTTTGCGTCGGAAATAACTCCGCTCGGCTCTGGCCCGGTGGGCAAAGTCTGCGCGACTTGCAAGGTTGCGGTGTCGATTACAGACACGGTGTCGGACCAGGCATTGGTGATGTAGAGCCGACTTCCATCAGGCGACACTGCGATTCCGCGGGGCATGCGGCCGACCGTGACGCGGCTGATCACCTTTGCAGATTGCACATCGACGACTCGGACTTCGTCGCTGTCCTGGCAGACGACATAAAGCAGGCGGCCATCCGGGGACGAAGCCATTTCGATCGGAGATAGGTAGCGTTCTTTCGAGATCGTCGTGGACTGATTGGACGCTGGCTTGGCGGCGATCGCGAGCAGAGCGATCGCGCAAACGGCGACAGCTTTCAGTATCCGTCGAAAACTCGTGCCCGATATATTGCGTGGCGGCATCTAGGGCTCCTCCACCGTGAGCACGCGATCGACGGAAAGATTTTCGAGGATCTGCACTTGGCCGCTTGGCCAATGGATGGTGAGCTTGTCAGCCTTCGTGGCCGCACCCAAGCCGAAGTGAAGGCGACCGTCGTCCTGCGAGAGATAGCCGGAGCCGGCAGTGCGCTCGGCAATCTGCTTGGCTCCGCCCGCGAGCAGTTCGAGGCGCGCGCCAATGCCATCGCGATTGCTCTTCTTTCCTTTCAGCTTCACGGTGAGCCAGTGATTGCTGTTCTGGGTGACGTTGTGCAGCAGCGTTGCGGGGGCGCCCAGGTTCACGACGAAGGCGTCGACCTTGCCGTCGTTGTCGTAGTCAGCGAAGCAGGCGCCACGCGAGACCGTCTTCACGTCGAGGACCGGGCCGGCATCGCGGGAGACGTCGGCGAACTTGCCGTTTCCGAGGCCGCGAAACAGCGACTGCTCCTGGGGAACTAGGTGAATTAGTCCACCGTGAAAGACAAGAATGTCGAGCCAGCCGTCATTGTCGAAATCGTAAATGCCGCTGCCCCAACTGGTGTATTGCGCCGTGGCCTGCGAGATTCCAGAGCTAGGACCGATATCTTCGAAGCCGTTCGGCCCCGCGTTGCGCATCAGGCGGTTGTACTTAGAGTCCGTCACCCAGAGGTCGAGGCGGCCGTCGCCATCAATGTCGGCAAATACCGGGCCCATGGCTGACGTGTTCTCGCCGTTCTGGCCGTAGGCAATGCCGAGATCACCGGCGATTTCTTCGAAGGTGCCGTCGTGCTTGTTGTGAAATAGAAAATTTTCGGTCTTGTCGTTGGCGACGTAGATGTCAGGAAATCCGTCGCCGTCAAAGTCGGCCGCAGTCACGCCCATGGTGCGGCCTTTGTAGGCGCCGATTCCGGACTTGTCGGTCACGTCGGTGAAGGTGCCGTTGCAATTATTGTGGTAAAGACGGTTAGTGTCGGCGGCATAGTCGAGGGGCCCAGGATAGTTGTCGGCGGCGTAGAAGTTGCGATACGTCGGATCAAACTTCACATAGCGTCCGACAAACAGGTCGACGCAGCCGTCGCGATCATAGTCGAGCCATGCGGAACTGATCGACCATCCATCGACCTTGATGCCCGCCTTCGCGGTGACATCGGTGAAAGTGCCGTCACCGTTGTTGTGGTAGAGAATCGCCTTGCCGTAGCCGGTAACGAAGAGGTCGACGAAGCCATCGTTGTCGAAATCGGCGGCAATCGCGGCGGTGCCGTAAATATTTGCTGCCACGCCTGCCGTGCCGGTAACGTCGGTGAAAGTGCCATCGCCGTTGTTGCGATAGAGATGGTTGTGGGGCGGCGTCGGCGGCGGCTGTTTGAGCGGATAGGGATGCATGGCGTCTTCGAGTGGCTTGCCGCTGGCCACGTAAAGATCGGGCAGGCCGTCGTTGTTGAAGTCGAACCAAACGCAGCCGGAGCCGGTGCTTTCGAGCAGCGAGCCGAGTTGTTGCGCGCCGAAGCTGTGGGTGAACTGAATGCCAGACTTCGCGGTGGCATCTTCGAAACGGATAGTGCTGGGGGCGGCGGCCTGCGGGGCTTGCGAGCGTCCGGGGGGCGTCCCGACCGCGCTGCGAGGGCAAGATGCCCTCGCAACAGCCGGCAGGATGCCGGCGGTACAACGCGCCGGCATGAAGGATACGGACAGGAGAAGGAGCGCGAGGCATCTCATTACGCTAATGTCCTCCCGCGGCGGTTTGGATGTTGGCGCCAGTCATGTCGGCCGGCGTGGTGGATTTCAGCAAGATCATGGGAACGGCGTTCTCCGGGGATGTTTCCGGTCCGGCATGACATCCGACACAGGCACGCTGCTCGCCGCGGCGCATCCAGAAAAATCCTGCTTCACGCTGCAGGGTTTTGCCGGCGCCATCCAGCAGTTCGATTTGCAGCGGCTTCTCGGTCGGCACTTGAACGAAGAATGATCCGTCACGCTCGACTGGCGCGGTGCCGAGCAGAGTGGGGTTGCCTGCATCGTCGCGGGTATAGAGCCGAACGGAGTGGATCGATCCGGCGGCGATCTGGAATTTCGAAGTGTAGGCATTCAGGCAGAGCAGGTTGGCGTTTGGCCAGTCGTGCAGGCCAGAGGGATGACGGTTTGGAATGGAACGCGCTGACATCAGGACGGGTTGGACGGCGTCGAGATTTTGTTCCGCTGCGGCGGGGAGCAGTTTTACGGAGCCCGGAGTCCAAAACATGAGTTGGAAGTTTTCGTTTGCTTCCTTGCGCCAAGGTAGAAGCCAATCGCCCGAAGACCATTCGGCAACTTCTCCGGCGTAGTCGCCTACAGGGGCGGAAATCCGGACCTGCTGGGCTTTCGCCGACGTGAATCTGGCCAGGCCATGATTGGAAGAAAAAACAATGTCGCCTGAGCTGACTTGCCGGCCAGAGTGACGCGCCTCGCCATGATCGCAGCGATAGGACTCGACGCCGCTGCCATCGGAATAAACGGTATAGATTTCAGGAGCGGAGCTGGTTCCGAGCGGAGACGCAGATTCGAACAGAATGCGGCCATCGCGAAGAACATCGGTGGGAAAAAAGTTTGCCGGGCCGTAGGTCAAGGCTAGCGGCTTTCCGCCTGCCAGTTCTGCGGCCTCGATTACGAATCGACCGGCGGTTCGACGCGCATAGATGATGCGATCTTCCGGGAGATAAAACGGCCGCACGCAATCTTCCGGGCCAGAGGTAATCCGCTTGGGCGCTCCGCCGGCCACGGGAGTCTCCCAGACCTGCCACGGGTCTTGCGGTTTCAGTTTGCCGGCGAACAGGACTCGTTGACCATCGAACGAGACCCCCGGATCGGCAGACGCAGCAAAGCCCGGAACGAACTGATGCTTGCCGGTTGCGTCGCGCACGAAGATGGTTGCGGCGGAACTGAAGCGGTCGTCGCCATGCATCCATGCCAGCGGTTCATAGTGCGCTGTAACGGTATAGAGAAAGGATGGCGCATCCGGGGCAGGAGAGGCCGCAACCGTAGTTTTTTTGAATGCAAATGCGACTAGCAAAAGCAGAGCGACGAGAATGCTCCGGATCAGGACCGGGCGCAAATGGATTCGTCGCGACCCCACTAGTCCGTACCTCCAACCGCGAGAAGTTGTGGACGGAGTTGCCGGTCCGCTTGCTGGAGATCGAGGTACGGCTGAAGGTCCTGCATCATGTGACGAAATTCGGGAAAGGTGAGCGATTGGTTTCCATCGCTGAGCGCTTGTTCGGGGCAAGGATGAACTTCCACGATTAATCCATCTGCGCCCACGACCACAGCGGCACGCGAGAGCACGGGAACGAGGGAGCGCACTCCGGCGGCGTGGCTGGGATCGACAATAACGGGAAGGTGAGAAACTGCCTTCAGCACGGGCACCGCGGCGATGTCGAGAGTGTTGCGGGTCGCGGTTTCAAAAGTTCGGATGCCGCGTTCGCAAAGGATGATTTGCGAATTGCCGGCCACGGCGATGACTTGTGCGGAGTGGAGGAGGTCTTCGAGCGTGGCGGTCATGCCACGCTTTAACAGGACTGGGCGGCCGCAGCGGCCGAGAGCGTCGAGCAGGGCATAGTTTTCCATACTGCGCGTGCCGACTTGCATGATGTCGGCGTATTCGGCGATCAGGCCGACGTCTTCCTCGCACATCACTTCGGTGACGATGGCGAGCCCGGTTTCTTGGCGAGCCTTGCGCAGGATTTTGAGGCCTTCCACGCCGAGGCCCTGAAAGGCATAGGGCGAGGAGCGCGGTTTGTAGGCTCCGCCGCGAAGGATGCGCGCGCCAGCTTCGGCCACGGCGACTGCAGTCTGCATTAATTGAGATTCGGATTCGACCGCGCACGGTCCGGCCATCACGACGAAGTCGCTGCCGCCAATCTCGATGTCGCCGACCTGCACCACGCTGCGAGAGCAAGCGTTAGTCTTGGCCACGAGATCGAAGCAGGAGAATTGGCCATTCCATTTTGGATTCATAGGCGCGGCGCCATTCTATTGAGCGGGCGCAGCGCGATCATTACTAGGAATCAATTAGAGCCGCGAAGATGCACCGGAAAACGAGCAAGAAATCGGATGTGGATTGAATGTAAGTCGTTTGAATCCAGAATGAAGCGAGGCGCGTGTGATGCCGATCACGCTTGAACGCGACGGCACGCACAAATCGACGCGCGATGGAGTTAACGGGGCCTCGTAGACCCAGCGATTTATGAATGTTTCGCGGTGGCCGGGACGAGACTTTTCTGAATACGGGCTATAAGAAATTTGTATTGGACTGAGAAGATAGCCGCATTTATTGTCGCGAATTGATTTGGGGACGCCTGCGCGCGAGCGTAATCGCGTGGCTGGCTGAAGATCTCAATTTTGGCATTCGCAATTCTGGTTAGAGAGACGTAGCGAGCTACGTCTCTACGACAAGATCATTCGTGAGACAGACGTCGTTACTACAGGAGCGCTCAAAGATGATGAAACGCGCAGTACGGTCTCTGCGCCGGGCCTTGGTGGGCAGTGGGGCAACGATCATTCTGCTGGCCGGAATGTTCGCCGGATTTTCAGCCTTCAGTTTTGCCGACGCGCCCAAACCCGACCCAGCCGGGGTTGCGACCGGGGACAAAACGAGCGCAGTTGATGCCGCCGGCAATCCTTTTGTCGTCCCTGAGCCGACCGATAAGAATGCTCCGGATTACGTTCAGAACAAGAAGGCGTTCGACGAATACCAGGCACAGGCGGCCAAGGAACCGCTGGCGGTGAAACTTGCCGACAGCGTGGGCCATGTGCGCGTCGCCACTAACTTCGCCTGGACGCTGAACACCGGCTACCTCGTTCTATTTATGCAGGCGGGATTTGCCTTGCTCACGTGCGGGTTGGTGCGCAAGAAAAATGCGGCGCACCTGATGATGCTGAACTTCGCGGCGTACGTTTTTGCGTTTCTGGCATATTACGCAGTTGGCTATGCATTTCAGTTTGGAGCGGTCGCCATTAATGCCGCGCCCGCCAATCTTGGTGGCGTGCCTACGCTGAATCATTTCCTGATTGGGAGCGGGCAGTGGGGATTCGTCGGCGGGAAGGGATTTTTTTTCCTGGGGCCGGCGTACGACAGCGGGAGCAATTGCCTGGCGCTGTTCGAAGTCGTGTTCATGGAAACAGCGGGCTACATCATCGTGGGGGCGATCTGCGAGCGCATTAGCTTTTGGGCGTTTCTGCTGTGCGAACTTTTCATTGGCGCAATTCTTTATCCGATTTCCGGCTGCTGGACCTGGGGCGGGGGCTGGATGTCGCAACTGGGATCGACGATGAATCTGGGCCACGGGTATGTCGATTTTGCGGGATCAACCGTGGTTCATGCGGTCGGCGGATTCTGTGCGATGGCGCTGGCGATCGTGCTCGGGCCGCGCCTGGGAAAATTTGGCCCGGGTGGGAAAATTCGCGCCTTCCCCGCGCACAACGTGGTTTATGTTGTGACGGGTACTTTCATTTTGCTTTTCGGATGGATGGGATTCAATCCCGGCTCCACGCTGGGGGCGACTGATCTTCGCATTTCGGTGGTTGCCATCAACACGAATCTGGCAGCGGTGGCCGGTTCAGCGGCAGCGATGCTGCTCTGGTATTTTCTGTTCGGCAAACCCGATATCACGATGGCGTGCAACGGAATGCTGGCCGGACTTGTGGCGATCACAGCTCCCTGCGCGTTTGTCTCGCCGACTTCGTCGGTAATCATTGGAGCTCTCGCGGGCTGCCTGGTCTGCGGCGGGGTACTGTTTAATGAACGTGTGCTGAAAATTGATGACCCTTGCGGAGCGGTCTCGGTGCACGGATTTTGCGGCTGGTTTGGTGCGGTCTGCGTGGGCATTTTTGCCGACGGCACTTACGGCGCAGGTTGGAACGGCGTTGGCGCAACGAACTATCTGGGCCACATCGGCCAAGGAGTGACCGGCCTGATTCATGGCGATACGCGCCAGTTCTGGTGCCAGCTCATGGGCGCGACGTTATACGCGGCGTGGGCATTCGGTGCGACCTTCCTGGTTTTCGGAATCGTAAATAAAGTAAAAAGCATGCGTGTGCCGCCCGAATCGGAGGAAGAAGGACTGGACGTGCCGGAGTTTGGAATGCCGGGATACCCGGAAGACGCGCTGGTTCCAACGCCTTACTGAACTGAATGAAGACGCTTGACGGAATTATTCCGTCGGTGTATGCACGATCAGTCTGGGAAGAGCGGAAGCTGACCGGGTTGGCGTGAGCACGGTCAATTCGCCGACCTGTTCTTTCTTCACGCTGCCGCGAAGATGGGTGCTGTGATCCATCATCCAAATTTCGGGGATGATCTCGCCGACCAGTTGTCCGTGACAGAATAATCGCACCATCGAACTTTCAGAAACCACAATTCCCACTGCCTTGGTGACCGCACTCATGTTGGCGGCAGCAATGTGACGGCTGCCCAGCCCGAGCGGTACTTGTACCTGGGCAGCAACCGCGTCGAGATAGCGGCAGGCCGAGAGGAAAATTCCGCCGTGACTGACCACGAAGCCGCCATCGAGCTGAGCCAATTCCTTGATCGTGCCGCGCAAGTTGAGATTGGTGACGTGCCGCGAAGATTCAGGATGGCCCGCAAGGGGATCCAAGATTAGGGGCCTGGAGCGGGCGAGCACTTCGTTCTCGTCGCCTAGCGTGAACAGCGTGCCGATGCGTCTGCCCTCGCGACCTTCACGAGCAATCTCGACCGCGAGCTCAATCAGCGATTCGAGTACAGCAGAGTCGTATTCCGTAATCTGGCAGACAATGCTCTCGAACACCGATTTTCCTCCTTGTTTTGAGTAGTTGTCGTGACAGCTACGACAATTAGCCTTTTGTTTTGGATGAGCGGATCGGCGAGAAGATTCAGGCAAGGCTGATTCCGCGAATGAGATTTGACTCGCACGGCACAGAGTTTTGCTGGTCTTAGTACGGCATGAATGGAAGCGCACCTATCTGGGAGTCCTGGACGCCGAAGGCGGCTTATATCTGAACGGCAGCGACCTGGCGAAGATCGGTTACTTGTATTTGCACGACGGCATGTGGGACGGCCAGCGGATTGTCTCCAGTGCATGGGTGAAAGAGTCTGTGACGCCCTACCTTCAAACGCCGGCCGAGCCGGAGTACAAGGATGGTCTTGAAGGTCGAACGGCGTGTGCTTCGCCACTAACCTATGACCGCGTTCACAGAGTTTTAACTACGGGACAAGATGCCTAGTAACAATCTCGATAACTGTTCAATTTTGAACATCTTTCCAAAATATGCCTAAGTCAAACTGTCAGGAATCGTAATTGGGGGTAGCGCCCATGGCTCCGACCGAACGTCCCATTGTTCCATTTCCAAACAGGGTTCCGACCGAGCGACCTGTCGTGCATAAAGTCCTGCTCGTGGACGATGATGACGCTGTTCGCGACATGATGACGGTCACCCTCGAAGGCTATGGATTCGAAGTAATCGCAGCCACCAACGTTACAGACGCTCTCAGGAGTATTGCTACGGAGAGCTTCGACGTGCTCGTGACCGACCTGCACATGCCGAACCCCGGAGACGGTTTCACCGTAGTTACCGCGATGCGCCACTCCCAGCCGAATGCTCTCACCCTGCTGGTCAGCGGCTACCCCGATGTGCAAAGCGCGATGGGAGCTATCCTGCTGGAAGCGGACGCAATCATGGTGAAGCCCTTCGACGTTAGGAAACTTGTCGATCTCATCCGTGAAAAGATGCTCACCCGCAAACCTATTGTTCGGGTGGAAAAGCAGAGGGTAGCCGCGATACTGGACCGCTGCATTGCCAGTGTCGTCGGTGACTGGTTGGCACGGGCAAAAGGGAGCAATGAACTCAACCACCTATCGCTCAGTGACGACGAACGCACTGGACACCTCCCAAAGCTGGTTCGAGACCTGGTGGTTCGCCTAAACAAGCCCAGAGCCACAGCCAAGGACAGCGATGCGGCGTTCTCCGAGGCCGCCGTCGCCCATGGCGAACTGCGATATCAGCAAGGCTACACTCCGGCCATGCTGGTGCACGAATCACGCATCCTCCAAGTGACTCTGTTCGGGACGTTGCAGAGCAATCTGAGCCTATTGGATTTCAGCTTGCTCTTACCCGATGTCATGACTATCGCGGACGAAGTGGATGCGCAGTTGACCCAGACGATGGACAGCTATATGAACGCAATGAGGAAGGGAGCGGCGGCGTAGCTACCCAACTACTCCATCCAATGGGCGGCCCAGTCGTGACTACGTGCCCCATCGGTGATCGATGGACGACCCTAGCCGGTCTGCTGCCGCTAAATCGTAGCCTTCGCCTTGGTGAGGCGTTCACGCGATTTTAGGTCGGCAGGGCTTTTTCCCTCTTTGGTTCTGCTTTCTTGCGGCTGATCTCCGTATCATGCTAAGCGTTTCCATTTTTTATCTCCGCCATTGCTCTGTGGCCGCTGTCTCAGCGAGTTCAAGAAATCGACAGCCTCTTCCTCGTTGCAAAGTTTGCGGTCTGCCAGCAGTTTCTTAGCTTGCACCGGAGTCAACCTTGTTAGGGTAGGAGCGCAATAAGGCTTCTTCTTCCTCGCTTTAGGTTTCATTGCTTCTCGTGCCTCCTAAAGAGTGGATTCTTCCGTAGTTATCCCGCTAGACCCGTGTTACTTTACTATCGCCCCGGATCGCCTGTCTGTTCAGAATTGCACAGTTGGAAGTAATTTTCGAAACATTTTTACAGTCGATCTGGCCGGCTCCTTCGAATGAGCAGTACCACGGAATGTTCAAGAGTGAACAGCCATCGATGCCCTGTTCATAAGATTATCTTCAGCATTGAAGATGCGGAAGCAGAACACCAAGGATGCCGTTCGCATTAGCCTTGCAGACTGCTGTCGTCGCGGTAAACATTTGGAAACGTTGAGACGAGACAGGCGAAGTTGCAATATGAACAAATGAATCGGTGTCCGAGCGAGAGCTTACGTTGCCGATGGTACGCAATCTGGACAACAACTAGTTGTCACTATGGGATGCTGCGATTGGTTGAGCGTCCATTAAAAGCGGGGCCACACTACCAATACCGATTGTCGGAGATGTGAGCCCCACTGCAAGCCACTAGATCGGGCGCAAGCGGGAGGAACCCACAAACTCTCTTACGACGGCATAGTGGGAGAAAGCAGCAAAGTGAAAACTGATAACCAGTCCGATATCCCCACCTCGCCTCGAGCCGAGACTCGTCGCCAGCCTCGGTTCAAGATCGAGATTGATATCACAATCAATTCCCGGACTTGCGGTGTTCTGAAGGGGCATACCGTGGACATCAGCGAATCCGGGGTCGCTGCGATGCTGAGAATTGAAGTTCCCTTAGGCGAAATCGTGGAATTGAGCTTCGCGCTTCCATGCGGCCCTGTGAAGATTCTCGCGACAGTTCGCCAAAGAAACGCTTTTCGCTACGGGTTTGAGTTCGTTGATCAAGAGTTGGTGCACGAATTCATCCGTCGCACGTGTCGCGATCTTGCGGTTGATCGATCCTTGACATCGACCTGATCTGCCGTGACGAAAGTCAGAATGCGGGGTCTTTGGATGTCGTGAGAAGTTGATAACGGCAAGCCCTTGCCTACCCGGTGGTTCAAAAGGGGTCTCCCGCAGCAGTCGCAAGTGAATGAATCCATTGATGCGAAATATTCGAAACTGCTAGTCCGTCCGGTATGCCCAGTGAGGCACCCGTCCCGATTATCGGGTTATGCTGGAAGGATTGGGGCTCCCGCCCGATGCTTGTTCAAGAACGCTTGAGCAGAGGCGTGGTCTCCGGGTCGAGCAAAGAAGTATCCCTGCACGAATTCGCACTTTAGCATCTTGAGCACCGTTACTTGCTCTGCGGTCTCAGCGCCTTCGGCTACGACCTTCAGTCCGAGGTTGTGCGCTAGCATGATTATGATGCGCACGATTTCCCTTGTATCGCTGTCAGTGTCAATCTTCGATATGAAGGTGCGATCAATCTTCAGAGTGTCCACTGGAAATGCTTGCAAGCGGCTTAGCGAGGAGTAGCCTGTTCCGAAATCGTCAATACTTATGTGAACTCCGAGTGCCTTGAGTTCTGAAAGGACTAGGCTCGACCTTTGGGGGTCTGCCATCGCAATATTTTCCGTGATCTCCACGTCGATGCCGCTCGGATGGATTCCAACCTCGACCAAAATTGCTTTGATCTGAGACGCCAAGTCAGGCTGGGCAAACTCCTTCGGCGTGATATTAACGCTTATTGTCAGCGGTGGATCGCAGGGAAATTGAGAATGCCATGTCCGAAGTTGTAGGCAGGCTTCGCGAAGCAACAGACGATTCATCGGCAGGATGATCCCAGTCTCCTCAGCGGTCTGAATGAAATGGGCAGGCGACAGCATTCCTTCAGGCCGTTGCCATCTGCTGAGTGCCTCGAATCCGACAATATTTCCGCTCTCCAGCGACAAAATGGGTTGATAATGAACCCGGAATTCACCCAGTTCCAGGGCCCGGCGTAGGTCGGTTTCAAGGCGCAATCTCTTTACGGCAACAGTGTGCATCGCGGCGTCAAAAACCTGAGAACGCGCCTTCCCTTCTCGCTTTGCCCGGTGCATCGCGATCTCGGCATCCCGGACTAACTCCTCAGGGTTGATGTATGAAGTTGCGCAAAAGGCGATTCCGATACTGGCTGTCATCACCACTTCCTGTCCTTCGACAGCAAATGGAATGCTTAAACGCTCCAGAAGGCGCTCGGCTACACGAATGGCATCGCCGCAATCTCTGATTTCTTCTAACAGGATAGTGAACTCGTCGCCGCCAAGTCTTGCTACGCTCACAAAACTACTTGCGTCTTCCAATCGACCCGAGCGCGAAATCATATCGACCCCTCGAATGGAAGCACTCAATCGATTGGCAATTTGTTTTAGAAGGTCGTCCCCTGCCGCATGGCCCAAGCTGTCATTGAAGACTTTGAACTCATCGATATCAATGAACAACACGGCGAACTTAAAACTCGTGTGCCTCTGAGAAAGGGCAAGTGCGTGTCGCACACGATGCAGAAACAGTGTTCGATTCGGCAAGTTGGTCAAAGCGTCGTGCAAGGCATTGTGCGCGACGGTCTCTTCCGCTCGCTTGCGCTCCGTAATATCCCGATTGACGATGACCAGCTTTTCGGTCTGACCTCTTTCGTCCCGAATTGTGGTAGCAACCGATTCCAGAATCCGCCATGCCCCATCCTTGTGACGCATGCGGTATTCAAGCCTCTCGCCCCCTCCGGTGCTTCTTGCTTTATCCGCTGCCGCCATTACGCGCTGCCGATCCTCCGGGTGTATCTGCTCCATAGGGGAAGTCAACTTCAATTCCTCCGACGAATATCCGAGAATCCTATGGTAAGCAGGGCTGTTGTAGATTCGATTCCCGGCGCAATCGACAACCGCGATCATGTCCGCAGCATTTTCCGTGATGACTTCAAAGAGCTGATTCCGGTCGATCAGTTCACGGCGCACTCGCTGGAGTTGAAGCTGTTGATAAAGCGTATAGACGTCAAACAGGAGCACAAGACATGCTAGCCCCCGTACCCACTCACTGAGATCATGCCACTCGGCGTCCTGCAAAACCTGATTGCCGTGGAAGGTCAGCGAGACTATGCCTGCCGTCAACACTAACGTTACAGTGACGGCAAATCCCCAGAGCCACCACTCACGTGCTTCGACCTGACGCGTCGGCGTCGTGCGCGGCTGGCACGGTTGTTCGTTAGGCAAGATGAACCCTAGGTGAAGATAACATTTAGATACTTCAGTGTGAGTGCACTGCCGTAAAAGTAAACGTTACGAAGGACGATAACGACAGTTACTATCTGATTTGGCCAGCAATCAATACGCCGACAAGCATCGCCTCTCAAAGAACTGGAAACAACGCGAGCTTACCTTGGTAACGAAGGTGTGATCTAAATCACACCGCGAAACGGTGAGGTATGTCCATAATGCACGAAGCCTTGCCCTTTTTTGCGAATCGTCTATGTCAAAGCAGTACCTCTTTCTTCGGGCCCGTCCTCCCGCATTGGATTTAGAAACGTTTTCTTTCCACGCCTTGACCCGCCGAAAGAACTTCACTAGGAGTTCGCGTTGAAAGCCAAACCCATAGGGCTGAGATTGGGCGTGACTGCCTGCCCAAGCCCGCCACGCGGGTTCTCTGTTGGTTTAATTGCGGTGTCCTGCGTCTTGGTGGTAGGGCAAGCCATCGCGATTGCCACGCTGGGCCACCGGACAATCGGTCCTCTAGTTTCTGATGTCACCCAACTTGCGCTCGGCCTGATTTGCATTCTGGCTTGCACAGAGGCATTTCGGCACTCCCGTGGCATTGCCCGATACGCATGGCGATTGCTGGCGGTCGCGTTCGTCGTGTGGGGCGTGGCTCAGGCGCTCGCAGTTTACGTAGATGTTTTCGGCGACCACTCGCCAGACCGTCTTGCCGACATCCTCTTTTTTCTATGGGTAATTCCGTTTGGCATGCTGACCTTCCTCGACCCGGACGGTGAACCAACTTCTTTTGAAAGGTTGCACTTTCTGGACTTTCTCCAAGTTGGTATCCTTTCAGTGTCCATCTTTCTCTGCTTCTCCCCGAGAATGTGGTCACCGGGAGATGCCTTCCGCTTGGGCCACTTCACGTGGTCGCGAAATATTGCCTTTGATGGACTCTTGGTGGTAACTTTCGTTCTCCGATCCTTCCTGACGAAGTCGCAAGCAGTTCGCTCGCTGTTTGGGCGCATGGCCCTATTTCTGCTCCTCTCAGGCTTAGCCGATTCCTATGCCCTTAGTCCGGGACAAGACCTGCCGTCGGGAGGATGGTTCGACCTGATCTGGAGTGCATTACTGGGGGTCCCTATTCTGATAGCGGCCACTTGGAAGAGCGAAAAGGAGGGCCAAACAGATGGCTCTCCCAAATCCCAGACCATCGTCGTTACCCAAGTCTTCCCACTGCTCTATCCACTACTTAGCTTCCTTATCCTGATCCACATTCACCGAGCGTATCCTGTCCTGTCTCTCGTAGTGTTCGCACTCACCTTCATGACTTTTGCAGCACGTATGCTGATCATCCAACATCGGCAAGGACAGAGTAAAGAATTGCTGCGCCAGTCAGAAATAAATTATCAACTTCTGTTTTACAGCAATCCGGTCCCGATGTGGGTTTTTGACCGCAAAACGCTCAAGTTTCTTGCGGTGAATGAAGCGGCGTCTCGACAATATGGTTTTTCAAGTCAGGAATTTCTGACGATGACAATCGCGGACATCAGACCCGCTGAAGACATGCCCGCCCCGTTGGAAGCCACCGGCATCCCATCTCAAGGGCTTCAGGAAGCCCAGGCTTGTAGGCATCGGAAGAAAAGTGGCGCAATCATAGATGTCGAGATTGTCGGTCATGACCTGACTTTTCATGGTATCGAAGCTGAATTGATGGCATCACGAGATGTTACAGACCGCAAGAAGGCCGACGAAACGCGGCAGAAGCTAGCAGGCATTGTGGAATTCTCGCAGGATGCCATTATCGGAAAGGACATAGACGGAGTAATTACAAGTTGGAACAGAGCGGCGGAGAAGATGTATGGCTACACGGCGTCTGAGGTGGTCGGCAGAGACTTGTCTTTGCTGTTGCCAATAGAGAGGCAAGCTGAGATGCGAGCTATCATGGAGCGGGTAAAGAATGGACTCCCAATAGAGTCACTTGAAACTCAGCGTCTTACCAAAGCAGGCTGCACCCTCGATGTGTTACTGTCCATTTCTCCGATAAAGGATGCAAGAGGGCGAATCACAGGAGCCTCGACAATTGCTCGGGACATCACCTTGCGTAAGCGCTCTGAAGCGCAATCGAAATTGCAATCGGCCGCGCTAGAGGCGGCAGCAAATGGAATCGTCATCACAGACTTCGAAGGCAATATAGTGTGGGTAAATCGGGCATTCACGGCGATGACTGGCTACAGCGCGGAAGAAGTATTGGGCAAGAACCCTCGACTGTTGAACTCCGGGTTGCAAACCCAGAGGTACTATGCCGACCTCTGGTCGGCCATCTCATCAGGCAAGGTCTGGCGGGGTGAGATTGTCAACAGGCGGAAGGACGGAACAACGTACATCGAAGAGATGACGATCACGCCCGTGACCCGCGACACGCAAAATCCTGCCAATAGACACTTTATCGCTATAAAGCAAGACATCACCGAGCGCAAGCAATCCGAAAAGGCTCGTCAGCAAGCGGAAGACAAGTATCGAGCTATTTTCGAGGATGCTGTCATTGGAATCTTTCAGATCACCCCGGATAGTCGTCCGCTAAACGTAAACCGTGCATTCGCGAAAATGCATGGTTACGATTCTCCGGAACAATATCTCGCAGAAGTCTCGGACGTAGCACGCCAGTTATTTGTCGATCCCAACCGAATGGTTGAATTGAGACGTGAGCTTGGCGCGAGTGGAATCGTGCGCGGAGCCGAAGTGGAGGTCCGCCAAAGAGATGGCACCACAAAATTCATGTTAGTGAGTGTGCGAGCAGTGCGTGATGCAGACGGTAACTGCGTCCACTACGAAGGGACGACAGAAGACATTACCGCTCGCAAACTCGCCGAACATCGGGTGCAATTCTTGGCCTACTACGATGATCTTACGGGATTACCCAATCGAACGCTTCTTCAGGATCGTTTGGCAAAAGCACTCGCGAGCGCTCGTCGGCAAAAGAATAAAGTTGCACTTCTGTTCCTCGATCTCGACAGGTTCAAAGACATCAACGACTCACTCGGACACTCGGTTGGCGACCTTCTCCTGCAAGAAGTTGCGCGGCGGCTTAAGAAATGGGGGCGTGAACAGGACACCATCGCCCGTCTAGGTGGCGACGAATTTCTGATCATGTTGACTCAGATAAGCGACATATCCGACGCAGCGGTTGCAACAAAACGCCTAATGGATGCCTTGACCCCTGAATTCGTCGTCCAAAATCACGCCCTCCATATCAGTTGCAGCCTCGGCATCAGTATCTTTCCGGAACACGGAGCGGACGCCGAAACGCTGATCAAGAATGCCGATGCTGCCATGTATAGCGCCAAGGATGCTGGACGGAACAACTCTCGGTTCTTCACGGAGGACATGAATGCTCAAGTCGTGGAGCGATTGACCTTGGAGAGCAGCCTGCGGCTGGCGCTCAGTAAGAACGAACTGTTTCTGATGTACCAGCCGCAGATGGATATTTCGACTGGAAGGATAATCGGACTGGAGGCCCTGCTCCGCTGGCAACATCCGGAATTGGGTCTCGTGCCCCCTGATAAGTTCATACGAATTGCTGAAAACAGCGGTCTGATCGTACCGATTGGCGAATGGGTGCTCAGGACAGCCTGTTCGCAAGCTCGGAGGTGGCAACTCGAAGGACTGGCTGCGGTGTCAGTAGCAGTAAATGTGTCCGCAGTTCAGTTTCGCCAAGAGGGATTCTGCGAACTCATCTGGAAAGTTCTCAAGGAAACAGGCCTGCCGCCGCAATGCCTCGAGCTGGAGCTAACAGAAACCCTGCTCCTGGCCAATGCGGACCTGATGTTATCGGTTGTTCAGGAATTAAAGGCCATGGGGTTGATGTTGGCGATTGACGATTTCGGAACGGGCTATTCCAGCTTCAGCTATTTGAAACAATTTCGGGTCAACAAACTCAAAATCGACCGATTGTTTATTCGAGACGTCGCTGTGAATACCGATGACGCTGCGATCACAACCGCAATCATCAGTATGGCAAAAAGCTTGCATCTCAAGGTGATTGCTGAAGGAGTCGAGGACGAAGCACAACTGTCGTTCTTGCGTGCACATCAGTGCGATGAGATTCAAGGCTACTATTTCAGCAGGCCTTTGGCAGTTGACAAGGTTGCTGGCAAGCTACGCGGCGACAGCCTCGAATCGCAAGCCCGAGCCCAAGCAACTGGGACACAATCATGATAGGTGCGACCTAATCAGGAGGATATTTCTTTATGGCAGTCGGCCTCGCGCTTCTGGTATCCGCTGATCCAGTGGCAATTCAACAGTTCAGTCATGCGTTACAAGAATTGTCCATTACTCCCGATATTTGTCGGCAAGTACCTGCGGCCGTCGGCCTATTGAATCGCCGAAAGTTCGATGCCGTTATCGTTGATCTCCAGCTAGGTGACCAGTCAGGACTGATCTTGGACGAAGTACATCTTTCCACTTCGAACCGGACGGCGGTGACTTTTGGCATCGGCGACAACGATGCAGAAATCACCTCGGATTTCCGCAAGAAATCTCAGTTTGTCTTCGAGAGACCGCTCTCTGCGCAGTCAATCCACAAAACGCTCAGGCCCGCTTTCGGGCTCATCCTGAGAGAACGGAGACGCTACTTTCGTTATCCGATCTCCCTGCCCGTTTTCATCCAGAGAGTGGGAAAGCCGGAAATCCGATGCGCGAGTGTAAATATTAGCGGAGGGGGAATGGCCTTGAGCACACAGGTTCCGCTCGTGCCCGGAGAAAACGTCCGCGTCCAGTTCACGCTGCCCGATCACGAAGGACCAGTGGTCGCTGAATCGACGGTCTGCTGGTCGAAACCGGGTCATCTGGGAGTTCGCTTCGTGTCTGTGTCCGAGGAACACAAGTCCGAACTACAGGTTTGGCTCTCCCAAAAGCTGGAACAGATACTCCCGGAATTCGTTGCTGAACAATTCCGTAAGGCAGAACTCGGCTAATGTCGACCGCGAGCGACAAGATCGAGACCATGAATCCTCCTTTCCCGCCGCTCAAGGTTCTTGCGGTTGATGATTCCGCGATCTATCGCAAACTGGTCGAGCAGTCTCTCTCGGGGGAGAGGTACGCCGTACAGTTTGCCAAGAATGGTCGCGAAGCCCTTGATCTATTCGCAAAACACCAACCTGCTTTGGTTATTACGGATTGGAACATGCCAAATATCGGGGGCCTGGACCTGTGTAGACGCATACGTCAGGACTTCCCAGACTGCTACTGCCATCTCATCCTGCTCACAAGCAACAGCGAGAAAGAGCAAGTGGTAGAAGGGTTGGCTGCCGGAGCCGACGACTACCTAACGAAACCCTTCCATTGCGGTGAGCTTGTTGCACGTGTCGAGGTCGGCCGCAGGTTCGTTGAACTTCATCGCCAAATCCAAGCCAAGAATCGACTATTGGAAGAGATGGCATTGACGGATGTCCTCACAGGCTTGCCCAACCGCCGTGCAATTGATGTTTGGGCACCCCGGCAACTGAGCGCAGCCGCTAGGCATGACTTTTCCATTTGGGCAGTAATGGCTGACGTGGACTTATTCAAGAAGGTCAACGACACCTACGGACATGATGCTGGCGACACTGTGCTCCAAAGCTTCTCACAGATTCTTAAGGCGAATACACGCCAGTCGGACATGTGTGCTCGACTGGGAGGAGAGGAATTTCTGGTAATAATCACCCATGCCGACAAGGAAGGTGTGAAAACTGTGGTCGAACGAATACGCAAACAGCTTGAAAACAACAAAGTCATCGTTGGGTCCGCCACCATTGCGGTGACTGCCAGTTTCGGGATCGCAGGATTTCGGGGAACCGGGCCTCCTGACTTGGATGCGCTCGTGGCCCGTGCCGATACCGCTATGTACACAGCGAAGGCCAACGGACGTAACCGAATAGAGTTCGAACTGGATTCTGAATTTGAGGCCTCTTCGCAGAATGTTGCGCGGACTATTCCCACACAGGCTTTTTAGGATTCTGGAGAATCACCGCTCGGCCGTCAGTCTGCTACTGCCCCGAGAGGACTTGGTTGACCAGCTTTTCAATTCCAGGGAGAACGCCTTGCTCGGGTTCTCCTCCTGCTAGCTCAGTTCGGCGGGCGACTTCTTCGGGGAGGGTTGCCTCACAGGACAGCCCGCCGCATGTGCTCCGCAACCGCAATGTCCGATTGCACGGTGAGGCGAATCGATAAGAAATCCATGATGGATGTGATTCACCGGGAACGGGCATTTTCCGACATGTTCGTGACATATCTGCTGACACGGAATATCCGATACGAAGCCACTATTGGCATTCTGAACGAGGTTTTGCACCAGTTCTCCAGGAGAGAAAACAATGCGCCGATATCACCACATTGGGATCCCCACTAACGAATCGAAGCCAGGGGAGACCCATTTGAAGCATCTGAAACTCTTTGTCGTCAGTCACCAGAAAAGCGAATTTGGCGTGGAATGGATGCGCTTCGAAGCGGATGCGGCGGTTCCCGATCTCGTCCGGCGAGTGCCGCACGTCGCGTTTGAAGTGACCGACCTCTCTTCCGAGCTTGCTGGCCGCGAAATCCTGATTCCCCCGAACAGCCCATCGGACGGTGTCCGCGTCGCATTCATCGTCGAAAACGGCGCGCCCATCGAACTGCTCGAATTCACCGACCCGAAACACCCAGCCCGTTTAGCGAACCAAATGGAGGAGTAACAGGCAGACCGGAGCTGATCGGAATACACCGTAGTTTCCTGTTTGCTTTTGCCCAAGCGCTTCGCGTAGCACGTAGTTACTTGTTCTGTGCGGCTCCTGCCTGATCCCTTCCCAGAGGCGCCAGCCGGCGCTTCAAGCTGCGCTCAAAAACTGGGAACCGGTCACCCCGTGGAATCGGCCGCTGCTTGACCTCGTGCCCAAGCTCCTGCACCTGATCCGTCTTTGCATCATATTTCGGCCATGGCGGCAGCCCCTGCCCGCTGGGATCGCCCGTCCTGGCGAATTGCGTCCAATATCCCGTCATGAGTGGGTCTGGAATTCTAAGCAACTTGTTTATTTTGAATAACATGGCGGAGAGAGTGGGATTCGAATTTACTCGAAAACGTAGTTTCAACAACATAGAACGCACGGCGGGCAACGTAAAGCAGTGGAAGGCAGTGGTAAGCAGTACTAACGGATCACAAACGGATCACGGGGTCAGTGATCACTTGAAATGTGCAGAACGAAGGTGACAGGAATTATTGATGTTCTACCGTGTCATTCCCTGTCCGGGAAAGTCCGACTGTGTTATGACCGGCGTCGGAGTCAGAGTTGAAACTTCCGAATAGCCAACGATCGACGACCTGCGCAATTTGTGAGCGCAGAGCGTTTCTCGGAAGTGATGCTGACATGAGAATGGCCATCGTCCTCAGTTGGCCTGTGCGACAAACGGGAGCGTAGTTCCGCCTAGTTTTTCAGCTATGGATTTTGTGATGCGCCAGATTGGCCCACGGTGGCCAGTAGCGCGCCGAAACGAGGGTCGCCGCGCAGCGGCTTGAGATCGGCGTCGGTTTCCAGTCCTTTGCGCTGGTCCGTACTAAGCGCGTGTTCCATGGCGAACTGCAGGTTGGTGAACGCCTCGTCGCGCTTACCCTCCAGCGACAGAACACAAGCAAGCGCGTAGGCGCTGAAGGCGGTGTCGGGATTGGCGGCGCCCAGAACGCGGCTCCGGGCATCGAACACTTGCCGGTAGACCTTCTCAGACTCCGCGTAGCGCTTCTCTTTCTTCAGGACATTGCCCAGCGTGTCCAGGGAGTAGAAGACCGATGGATGTTCGGGTCCCATGGTGCGCCGCTTCCCATCTGCAGCCTGCCGCAGCAATTGCTCAGCCTCGGAATATTTGCCTTCTTCCGCGAGTATTTCGGCCAGGTTTGTCATCGTAATCAGACTGCTCCGATTGTCGGGGCCGAATTCCCTGACCTCGATCTCGAGTGCGCCGCGATCTAATTTTTCGGCCTCGGCGTACCGGCCTTGATCCTTCACGTCGATCGCAAGATTCTCTACAACCATCAGTGTTTTGGCATTCTCGGTACCGAACACTCGCTGCCATACCGGGAGCGCATCCCGGTTCAGTTTTTCCGATTCAGCGAATTCCCCCTCGGCACGCAGCAGGGTAGCGAGATTGCTCGTCGCGGCTAACGTATCCGGGTGTTCGGCGCCAAGCGTCCGCTTGCGGACTTCTACCCCTTCGCGCTGGATCGCTTCTGCCTCCGGGAGCTTTCGTTCTTCCGTAAGGATGACTCCCAGCCGGCCCATAGCGCTTAGCGTGACCTTGTCCTGCGGCCCGAGCGCTCGCCGTGTGGTTTCGACCGTTTGACGAGCCAGCTTCTCGGCTTCAGGATACTGTCCCTCGATGAATAGGATCCACACCAGCCAGTTCATCGAGGTCAGGGTGTCGCGATTTTCGAGCCCAAGAACAGTCTTGCGGCCTTCGAAGGACTCGCGGCAGAGCTTTTCGGCTTCTGCCGCGTCGCCTTTCCAGGTGAGCACCTCGGAAAGCTGATACATCGACTTCAGCGTGTCTTTGTTGCTATTGCCAAGTATCTGGCGGCGAATTTCCAGCGCGTGACGCAGCAGCGGCTCCGCTTGGCCGAAGAGCCCCAGATTCTCGTAGACGGTACCCATCGTGTTCATCATCTGGGCTTGCAACTGGGGGTCGTTCGCCAGACCGCTATCGACGTCCTTGGAAGCCTTGTCGAGAATTTCGCGGGCCGTGACGCTGTTGCCCCTAGTTTCGCCGGGATCGGAGACTTTGAACATCTGAGTCATGAAGTCGGCAACGCGCTCGGAGGCAGCGGCTTCGCGGTTCGCGCGGTCGCGTTCCTTGGCGATCCGGCGCGCCTGCAGCGCCATAGTGACGGCAAATGCAACCAATAGGATCAGGGCGGCAGCGGCCACGGCTACGCCGAAACGATGCCGCCGGACGAATTTCGAGGCGCGGTATGTGGTGCTAGGCGGGCCAGCCAGTACAGGTTCGTCGTTGAGGTAGCGCTGAATGTCGGCGGCTAACTCGGAAGGCGAGCCGTAGCGCCGAGAACGGTCGTGTTCCAGCGCCTTCATTGCGATCCAGTCGAGTTCGCCGCGCAGATGGCGGCGCAAGCTTTTCGGTTCCTCCTGACGCTTCTCGGCAGACTCCTCCGACGCTTCGCCGAGAGCTTTGATCTTGGAACTGGGCAGCGTAGGTTCATCGGCGCGGAGTTTCTCCAGTATGGAGGGCGTCAGGCCGCCGCCCTGCGAGCTAAAGGGCAACACGCCCACCAGCAATTCGTACAGAATCACCCCGAGCGAGTAGACATCGGTGCGAGTGTCGATGTTGCGTTCGCTGCCATTGGCCTGCTCGGGGCTCATGTAATCGGGCGTGCCTACAACTCCGCCGGCCTCGGTGTACACCGTAGCCTGGCTCAATCGCGGTCCCGTTGCCTTTGCCAGGCCGAAGTCGATGATCTTCGGTACAGGCTTCTGGTCCACTTCACTGACCAGAACATTGGAAGGCTTCAGATCGCGATGGATGATCGCCTTCTGATGGGCATGCTGGACACCCTCACAAACCTGAGTAAAGAGCAGGAGACGATCTCGAATGCTGAGCCGGTGCTTGTCGCAATAACTGGTGATGGGGAGGCCGGGAACGTATTCCATGACGAAGTAGGGGCGCCCTTCTGGCGTGGCCCCGGCGTCGAAAACCTTCGCGATGTTAGGGTGCTCCATGAGCGCCAACGCCTGGCGCTCAGATTCGAATCGCGCCACCACGGCGCGAGTGTCCATGCCCGCCTTGATCAGCTTAAGCGCGACCGTACGATGAAAGGGCGCGGTTTGTTCCGCGCGCCACACTTCCCCCATGCCGCCGGTGCCAACCATCTGCACGAGCCGGAACGGACCAATGGTGGAGAAGGAACTCTGGACTGAGGCGATGCTGAGAGTTTTGTCGTCAGAGGCGCCGGTCATATGCATTCCTGGATGGGGACACAAACAGAATTTCGGGGCACGGAACATAATAAAGATAAACCACCGAAAACGAGAAGAACGAAAGCACTCGATCCGCGGTTTGCCCCTGGCTGCTGTGGCTGGTCACTGCGTAACCATAATTAAGATGCGGGTGCTCGAAAACTGATTCCCAATCAGTCGGTTTTAGCCTTAACGGCACGCACCTGGGCCTAGCAAACTGCATGTCGCTCATTCCAAAGAAGAAAAGAGACCCTGAGAGTGGGTCTTGGGATTCTAATAACTCCTTTATTTTGAATAATATGGCGGAGAGAGTGGGATTCGAATTTACTCGAAAACGTAGTTTCAACAACATAGAGTGCACGGCGGGCACCGTAAAAGCAGTGGAAGGCAATGGTAAGCAGTGCTAACGGATCACAAACGGATCACGGCTCAGTGATCACTTGAGAAGAGCCAACAAAGGTGGTCGGGATATTGGTGTTCGATCGAATGGCCGACAAAGTCCCGAGCCCGGATCAGAGTTTCCCTTCAAATGACGAGTCAAATCCCAATCGCATCACTGCGCAATTTCGCTGAATGTGACAGTAGGATGACCGAGACCATACGGGCCCTCGGCGCTAACGGTAACCGTCTGCGCACTCGAAGGCAGCGTCAACGTGACCGACGCAACGCCTGAGCCATTGGTAGTCGCAATAATCTTTGAACCGCTTGCGGTTCCATTCGACAGCGTGCCGGCGCTGGTTGTGAAGAATATGCTTGCGCCGCTGGACGGATTCGATCCACCGGAACTCCCCGGCGCAAGGCTCACGGAAAGTGGTACGGGCAAAACGGTGTTGTGCATGGCGGTTTGATTGTTCCCGCCCGCAATTGTCAGATTTGCCGCAGGATTGCCGACCACGATCCATCCACCCTGGGTCCCGCTGCCATTGCTGCCAATCATGGTGAAATGGCAGAAGCCAGGCGTACTGCCTGCGCTGACGGTAATTTGGTTGGCGCCGGTAAGGGCAATATTTCCAGCGCAAGCCGGTACACCTTCATAGGCATCGAAGGCCACCGCGGTGAGACTTCCCCCGCTAAAATTCCAGCTAACAGTTCCACCCGCTGGAACCATCATTGACTCGGGGCTGATTTGGAACTCCTTAGGACCACCGGAGGTGCCGTCAATGACGACGAGGGTCGCACTGTAGGGAGGAAAATACTGGACCGATGACCACGGTTGTGAGGGAGAGCCGGCAATACCCGTTGGGTAGGTTGAGGTAAGAGTGTAGGTCGTGAATGATGCCGCGCTGAAATCCTTGAGCGTGAACTGCACCTGCACCGAGTTCTGCGGGTCTTTGTTGATGACCATAATCTTCGGCCCGTTTACTCCGGCACCCACCGAGGCATAGCTGCTAAACAGGTTGGGATCGGCATTGTGGCTGTCAGAGATAGAGATATCTTCGAAGGTGTCCTCCAGGCCGTCGTAGTTTGTATAGAGCTTGAGTGCCCAGTAATTGGGATTTGCGGGGTTGGGAGCAGTCCACCGCTCCGCAATATACACATTCTCGCGGCCCATGATGCCGTAAGCATCGGCGTCGGCCAGGGCTGTGGAGAAGTCGGATTCGCCGGCGAAGGCGGCGCTCCATTCTGTAATAGCCAGCGGAGTGCCTGGATAAATCGCATTTAGCATCGCCCGCATTCGTGGAATGCGGAAGGGGATGGTCGGATTGGGCTGGATGCTGGTCGCGCTCTGGTTGATGATGGCAGAAGGACTGACAAATGTCGGGTCCCAATAATCACGATAGATTCTGGTAGCCAGCGACTGGAGTTGCGGTTTTGACAGGCCGGTAGTTGTCGCGTCTGGGAATCCGTGGATGTCAAATACGTCGAGCGAACGCGCCCCGGAAATTTGGTCCTGCCAGTAAATCTGGTTGAGCCACCAGGGAAGAAAATCCACGCCGCCGTGCGCAGCCTTGTCATTGCTGTTCGCGCCATTCCAATACAGCCACCAGCAGCAACTGACCGGCCCCATTCGCAGGGCCTGAGGATCCCACGTTTTCAGCTTGGGTGCCTCCGTCAGATATACATTTGCCATTTCATCATAACCAGAGGGGCTCGGATGAATGTCGCGGTGCGTGATGCCCCACATATCCATCTCGTTGTCCATTTCATAGAAGTGCTGGAACGTCTTAAAGGCACCCACGAATGCCGCCGCCCAATCGCTGCGATATACGCAGCTTGTTCCGGCAGAGCAGCTTTGGGAGTGGTCGTCCAGCAATGGAACATAGGTGTCGTTAATGTCGGTGGAATTCGCCGTGAGGAATGCCGGCAGGGTAGCGCAATTTGAGGTCAACGCAATGCCATCTCCGGCATCGGAATTCTGAGGATCGGTGTGACACTGCGACCCATCTCTTGCGACAGAGAAGCTATAGTGCCCATTGCCATTGCTCGCTGGATTTTGCGCTACCCATGGCAGCATGGGCATCGTCAAAACTGGAAGCGTCTGAGCAGTCTCAGCATCTCTGACGAACTGCACCGAGTCGCTGTCCGCACAGGGACTGTTCGTCGCCGGGCCTCCGACTCCGCAAAAAGTGAAATCCTCGAAGAAATTATCGCTACCTGCATTAGCGGTGCCAAGTTGCCAGTTGTAGGTTGAGCTGGCATTTCCGCCCCAGCGTACGCTGGTGACATCGGTATCGAGGGCGGTGGATTGAGCATTGACTGGCGTGGCAAACTTCGCCGGAAAAGCGCCTCCGTAGATCCAACGGCTGATGACATGCGCATTGGACAGAAAGTCGACGGTGACCGCAACGTTCTTGCTCGGCCCTGAAGGCGTGGCGGAGGCTTCATTCGAAGGATTGCTCACTCCCCAACTGCCTCCGGCAACCACGACGTAGTAGTAAGTCGTGCCGTTCGTCAAGCCCGGGTCAGTATAGGTCGAGGTGGTTATCTGATTGTTGTTTACATAGTTGTAAGGGCCCCCTGGCGTAGTGGAGCGCTGCACACCGTAGGAATTGGAAGCCGGGTAGGGACTCCAATTCAACACGATCTGCGCGTTTCCTCCGGTCGCCGTCAGCCCGGTTACAGGGTTCGTGAGGTTCTTCCCGCCGCCTCCTCCACCGTGGTGGCCAGCGCCGCCGCAGCCGGCGAGAACGATACAAGACGAAAGCACAAGCACACTCCTGCCGACACAGCCCAAGGTTGTAATGTCTAACCGCCGTGACTTATTCATGGATTCTCCCTTGTTCCTGCCGCACAGGTGGCCTGAAACTTCTGCACTGGACACTCGATGAATCGATACGCTGCGTGCGGCGGCTTTGCCGGGATAGATACGAGGCAAGGCAAGTAAGTGCCCAAGAAGATGGTTTCGCAACATCCGGCGATCCTCCGGCTCCGGGACCGCCAGGATCGTTACACTCGCCCCCTTTCGCCCCAAGAGGTGGCACTTGAACGCAAGCTCGACTCCGAGACTTCTACAACTGGCTCTGCGGCGCGCCCACATCATTGGGTGATAGTGATGGTCAGCGTGGCCGTGTGATTGACTTCACCGTTGCTGCTGGCGGAAACGGACGCAGTCGAGGTTCCGGGCGGTGTTCCAGAATTCCCGCTCTTGCTACTGTTTCCGCCGCAACCACTCACGGCCAACAGCGAAAGAAGGAGCAGTAAACTCAATAAGCGCAGCTGCGGCAGATTTCCTTTGCTACGACCGAGAACCAGGATTGCCAGCATTGGAAACAGAACCGCGTAGACGGCGCGTTGCGAAGGCCAAATAGGCGTTGTTGATGCAGTTTTCGCAGTTGTGGTGACGGTAAGAGTGGTGATAACTGGAGCACCGTTAGGTGTCACCGAGGCAGGATTAAAGCTGCAAGCCGCCTCCGATGGCAGGCCGCTACAGGCAAAACTTACCTGCGAGTTGAATCCGTTGGTTGGGGTGACGGTAAAGGTCGCCGTCCCGGTTTGTCCGGCAACAATGGTCAGGCTGGTGGGATTCACCGAGATTTGAAAATTCGGCGGCGTGGTAATCGTGTAGGTAGCGCTTGCGACGGCACTGGTAGAGCACCCGCTGGCGATGGCGATCGCCTTGATTGTTTCGGTTGAACTGACGGTGATCGGACCGGTGTAGTGCGTATCTGAAGTAGTGGGTGCCTTTCCGTCAGTCGTGTAGTAGATTGTCGCGCCGGCAGTGCTGTCCGAAATCGTCACCGTTTGCGCCGAGTTGTAAGTTCCCGCAGCAGGTGAAAACGTGGGAGCGGCTGTTTGCGTACCGCCGGAAAACAGAAATGCATGAAGTACTCCGCCCGCGTCGAAGTACAGCCCGGTAAGGGCATCGGAACTATTGATGCTAAATGGCACCGTTCCGTTGAACATTGTGGCGGTCCCGGCATTGGGAGCATCGAGCGGTGCGGTGATGTCGCCTCCGGCGGCTCGCCAGAAGCCGTGATTCACCCCGTTCGTATCGGAATAGAATCCCGCGATGTCGCCGGTCGAACTGATGCTGGAGGGAATTGTGCCGGGAAAGAGTCCGGTTGTTCCTGCGCCCGTAACATCGAACTCGGTGATGGTGCCGCTCGCTGCTCTAATAAATCCATGGTTAATCCCGTTCGTGTCGGCATAGACGCCCACAACGTCCCCTGCCGTATCGATCGCCTCCACCAGCGTTCCGGAGAAGTTGAATCCCTTTTTGGATTTCCCGATCGTACTTGCGTCTGGCGCATCGATCGGAGCGGTGACGACTCCGTTGGCTGCCCGGACAAACCCATTGGTGAGTTGATTTGAGTCTAAGTAAAAGCCCGCAACCGCTCCACCCGAGTTAATGCTGAGCGGGATCGTGCCTAGAGTTGGACCCGCTCCGGCCTCAGACACGTCGAAAGTCGTAAACGTCCCGTCGACGGCACGAATAAAGCCATGCCGCACGGCACTGCCGTCCGCGTACATTCCGGCGATCTCCCCGGCCGTGTTGATGCTGATGGGGCTGGTTCCGCGGTGGCCGATACTCGTCGGCGCAGCCGGGACATCGAACTCGGTAATGATGCCAGTCGCTCCGGCACGAACGAATCCGTGATAGGCATTATTTGCGTCGAAATACATCCCGGTGATATCTTCGCCGACGTTGATGCTGACGGGAAATGTCCCCTGGTTTTTGCTCTTGCCCGCATCCTTAGCATCGAATTCAGTGATTACTCCCGCCGAAGTCCGCACATAGCCGTGCGCCACGTTCGGTGCGGTGATGTAAATTCCGGCAATGTCTCCGTTGTCGTTGATGCTTGCTCCGCCCGTCCCTTGCAGGAGAGCGGTGCCGGCGCCGGGTGCGTCGAAGCTGATAAAACTGGAACCGCAGGCGCCATTTGCGTGGCTACGCACGGTTGTGCCCCTGACACTTCGCACCTCGGTTAGACAGACGACCGCCAATATCGTGACAGACAAGCAGATTATGGCGAGCCTGCTCTTTGCAATTTTGCTTGGGATGCCGATAAGTGCCGTAGATACACTGCCACCCGTTGTACTTTTTGCAGAATGCTCAGATTTCATGACATACCTCGAACGCGTTCTGGGACTGAATTTTGATAGGCGAGAAATACCTACAGCAGCTATTGCGCGCGGGCAATAGGCGAAGTCCAGACATGATATGAAATCGGTATGAAATCAGGCGGTGCTGAAGAATTACTCAGCTGCCGCCCGCTTTATGGGACTAGGTTTCCCACCGGGACATACTCAGTGTTGCATCCCACCAGACATCGGACCTTTTGAAATACCGCTTGCTCTTCGGCGGTGAGGGTATGTGCGCCTTTGCCGGTCTGAAAGAACTTGTTGTGGGCGCTGCGAAATTCATCACCCCCGGCAAAAGCTGCAATCAGGTGGAAGTTCCTGTCGAATTCATACCAAATGGGGCACCCATAAGTGGGCGGTGTGATGCACTCCGCAACAGTGAGTCGCAGCATGCCGTTGTCAAAGGTAGGCTGCATCGCTATATCGAACTGGTTCAAAGCTCGATTCAAATCACTTCTTTCAAACAACAGGCGCAGTCTCTCCTGGGCGGTGCCCATTCCATGAATCTGGAATTCTGGCCGCGTCTCGGTTGAGGCGCCAAAGACTTTGTCGGGATCGAGCACGACCAATGCCGCCTTGTGGTCATAGCCATTGGCCACCCCCGTGGCGATAATCTCCTGTTTTCCATCCCCATCCAAATCAGCCAATGTCATGAATTCCAAGCCCCCCGAATGCCAGTACTCAGAAATAGTTTTACCGTTGGAGTCGACGAGGGCGATCTGCATGGGCCACCAAGGAAAATGCTGGCTGGCAACCACGATTTTCACGGGTCTGTTTTTGGTGGCCTTCAGTATTTGAAGGGAATGAGTCATATAGGTGGCCGGACTCCCGTTGAGTTCCGGTAAATCTCTTCCGGGATTCCAGCGCCATTTTTCTTTACCGCGATCGGAATAGCAGATGAGTGTAGACGACTGCGGTTTCAAGGGAGTTCCAGCACGTGAATAAGAAAAAAGAACGCTGGTATGACCTTTACCCTCAAGATCTGCAAACCATATGTGTGGGCCCCACATCGTCTCGTTGTAGTACCAGTCGGGGCCGAAGCCATCGGGAAAATTCTCGCTCCACAACTCCTTCCCCGCAGCGTCGAAAATCCGCAGCCTCGTACCGTCCATGCGCCCGAACTGAGGCTGAGGATACGGGGAGGAGGCTCGGACCAGGAGATACGCTGAAATGCCAAGCACGGCCAATACGGCCGCGGCGGCCGCGATCTTCCGCTTTTTGCCGGGATGCACCAGGTCGCGGTCCAGGGTCTCGGCGGCTCCGCTCGACTCGGCCCCTTCCCGGATTTTCGCGGCGATCCAGCGAGTTTTATGCGCGGACTCGCCAGCGGTTGCCGCACGATTCGGAAGGTAAATGGTAATCGGATCGTCCGTACCTTCTTGCTCGTAATACGATTTCAGCGCATGGCGCAGTCGATTCACCTCTGTCGCCACATCTGCCGATCGCTTCGTTTTGATTTCCGTCGGCCACAATTCCTTGATCACGTCGTCCGGCTTCAACGTAGCTTCCGAATCCATGTTCTGATACAACACGTTTAACAACTTGCGCACTTGACCCTTGTTGGCGAACGTCGGGCTGCTAAGGAGTCGCTCAACCTGTTCGTCAATTGCCCTACGATCCATATTCGATGACCCCAAATCATACATCCGCGGTAACTGTTGGATCTCTCCGAAGGCATTCCTACGATTCTCCCCTTGGCGCGAAGGCAATCAGTATCGGGTACTTCGACGCAAACGAGCCCAGCCAGCGAATCGTGGAGAAATTGGGATTCCAGAAGCTAGGCACTGCCCCTAACGCAGCGATACGTTGCCTCGACGGCACGAAACTCGATCGTCATGAATACATCCTGACAAGCCCCGATGCACTACGCGAACTTGACGTTTTCTGGTGTTGGGCCAATCCGGCTTATTGCCTTATGCGAGTCCTATTCCGAGACTATGAGCTTGTTCCTCTTCGGCGGGCCGTCCCCCTCGCTGGCTAACCAATTCGGCCTTCGGCGCAGCCGCCTACTGTTCCACTTCGGCTGCTGTATGTTGTGAACTTTCGCGCCTGAGACTACGGGAAAACTTGCTTCCGTATTTGTGTAGAGGTGGGCGTCGTGTTGAAGCCCCGCAAAACGGATACGTACTCAAAGCGGTTTTTGACCAATAGCTCGCTTTTCTCGGTGTCCACTTAAATGAGCACCTCGCTTCGCGGTCTAGCCTGGCTGCTATGGCTGGTCACTGTGCAACCATAGTCAAGGTGCGGGTGCTCGCGGATGTTGAATCGGACTTCCTGGCCTGAGTCCATCCGGACTCGAAGGTCGCCGTGAGAGTTGACGTGTTCGACAATGCCGAGATCACGATTAGCAACGTGCCATTCGCGTGATGGTGCGGTGAACTGAACCACCTGCTCGCCTGGCGCGCGAGTGGCGCGTTGTAGGCCGCTGCCCCGAGTCCTAGGAACTGAGCAGCGAACCTGCAAGCCATGAACCGTAATCGGCGCAATGTCCGGTGTGGGGACGGGGTCGGATTCCCATGCAGAAAGACGATCGGATCTCCGTGGCCAACGTCCACATAAGCCATCTGCGTTCCTAGCACGGGCACGTATTTCCTATAGGAAATGTCCTCAGTTGAAATGGGGGAATTTTTCATCGTGATCTCCTTTGGGTGTTTATCTCCGCCATCAGGCCGGGGAAGTCATTAACACCAGTTAAATGCTAATACAGGTGTTTCTTGATGTCAACCAGTTAACGCGTTATGCTGGTGTCATGCACCTATCCCAAAAATACAAAGTGCCCGCAGAGGTCGCGCTGCTCTACGAGTTTCTGAATTCGGCAGACCTACGCAGCTATCTGGAGAAGGGAGAGCAACACGTTCCCTCGGATGAATTAGGAACTCCGGCTCGACTTGAGGCCTGGATGAGTCAACGCGGTTTACTGACGGCCGGCCAGACAATCAGTCCTACCGAGCATCGACGAGCGCTGGAGTTGCGCAGCGCGTTACGCTCATTTTTGCAGCTTCCGACGGATTCGAGGGCTTCTTCTCCGGAATGCGCAGAGTCCCTGAACAGGGTGGCTCAGCTCTATCCGCTGGTGGTGAAGGTGGTGCAGAAGGGCAAACCCAAGCTACTACCTGCGGCTGGCATATCTGGACTTGCCCGGGTCCTGGCGGAATTGTTCGCGCTAGCCGATAGTGGGCACCTGGATCGCCTTAAGATGTGCAGTTCGGATCAATGCCACTGGGTCTTCTTCGATAGATCCAAACCGGGCACCCGTCGGTGGTGCTCCTCCTTACTTTGCGGAAATCGGCAGAAGATTCGCGACTATCGCAACCGCATAAAGAGCGCTCGTAGGTAGCAAGACATTAGCGATTCGGACCTGCAACCCATGACTCGCAATCCGCACGACAGTCGTGTGGCGTTTTGTTCGGCGCTTCAGAAGCGGACGCACTAACCTGGGTTTTGCAGAATTCCCCCCGATTGAAAAACTAATTCGCGCTTAGTCGGTTCTAGCCTTAACGGCACGCACGCTGGCGCTGCAAAACTGCATGTCACTCATTCCAAAGACGAAAGAGGTCCTGAGAGTGGGGTTTAGGATTCTAAGCAACTTGTTTATTTTGAATAACATGGCGGAGAGAGTGGGATTCGAACCCACGTTACCCTTTCGAGTAAACACGCTTTCCAAGCGTGCGCCTTCAGCCACTCGGCCATCTCTCCGGCTTGAATCGATCGGAAGGAACGCCCTTGCCGTCCGCCCACCACTCAGGCAAACAGTTATGCATAGGGATTCTGCTTTTTAATTCTATGGGTGAAATCGTGGAACCGCAACCTGACCAGCTGCGAGACTAAGGAGATTGATTGCAGGCGAGTCGCGCTTCAGGAAAGCTTTTCTGGAGGGTCTGGAGGGTCCGTGCTAACCGAAGAACTCACGGCTGGAGAAGAACTGGCAGCGGAAGCCCCGGCTGCGGCGGCCTTTACAAGATTGCCGTTTTCCGCGGAAACCGGCAATGGTGGCACTTTCGTGTTGTCGACTACGTGATGGTTCAGACAGTACAGCGCCAACTCCAACCGGTCTGCCACTCCAAGCTTGTCATAAACTTTGCGCAAATAATTCTTCACAACTTGTTCAGTAGTACCCACTCGCAGGGCGATTTCTTTATTTTTCATACCCTGGGTCACGCAGGAAACGATCAGCATTTCTTTCGGCGTCAGTTGCACTTTCGGACGTGATCCGGTCGGGCGGTTGTTTTGGCTGCGATAGGCTTCGAGCACCCAGCGCACGGCCTGAGGATCGAGCCAGGGTTCGCCCGCCACAACCTTGCGCAAGCATTCCACCAGGAGTTCAGGCTCCACTTCGCGCGACACGATACCGTGCGCGCCGCGGCGAAATAATTCCAGAGTTAGATCCTCATCGGCGCCGGGAGTTACGACCACAATGCGCAGCGCTGGACTCTGGCGAAGAAGATTGGCCACGGCTTCCACGGGATCGGGCGTGAGAGCGGCTTCGAAGATCAGAACGTCGGCGGAAAATTTTGCCACCGCGGATTGCGTTTGCGCCAGCGTCTCCGCCTGCCCGACTACGCGAATGTCATCTTCGAGCGCGAAGACTTTGCGCAAGCCAGCGCGGAAGATGGCCTGCGTGTCGGCCAGAATGACGCGGACGAACTGGCCGTCGGCGCCTTCCTCTGCCGCTCCGAGTTTTTCTTCCACGCTCACCGGAATAGTAGCCATTCGATTCCTTGCGCTAAGATCGCTCGAAATGATATTCGTCAATCACAACGCCCACTGCGCGCCGCCCGCGATCTTCGAAGCTGCGCACCACCCGGCCCCGGCAATCGATCTGCACATCGCGCCGCAAGCCGACAATCTCGGCGGGCAGCAAAATCGTAAAGTCCACCAGCGAGCCGACTGGGACATCGTTGTCCATCGCGAACAAAACACCGTTCGCGGAAATGTTTTCGGTCTCGGCCGAATAGGCGCTGCCCTGCGTCTTCAACGACGCGGGGAGATGCAGCGGAAAGCGCGCGGCACTTTGCATGTCTTCGTATTGCCCCGTGCTCGCTTGCTTCTCGGTCATCGGTGCTGTGCCTTCAGTGGCCACGCTGGGAAGAACCTTTCCTTCCGGGAGCACCCGTTTCTGCTTCCGGACTTATGTTCAACTCAACCGCAGCGTACACCTGAGAATGGGGCAAATAAAGTTACCGAAGTCATGGAACAAATGGGGATAACTGCTTGTTTTTGAATAGATTAGGAGAGATTTTACAGGCTGGATATCGCCTGAAATAGACTGCTACAGCCTTCGACGCAGGGCCGAAACACCGTCAATTTCCGGCGAAGTTCGGAGTGAAAGTAAGAGTGAAAAGCCGCTCTGGCCAGCGGATATCAAATGATTAAACGTTCCTAAAATTTCGTAACTTCGGTGAAGTTGAAATCACGAACTTTCATCGCCGGAACCACCATGTCGAAGGACTCTTCGCCGCTGGAGCGGAGGGGCGCGCTCATCGCCTCCACATGCGAAAGCATGTGAATCAGGCTCTCATTGAAGCGGAAATTTCGAACTCCCCCTTGCACGCGGCCATTCTCCACGAGGAACGTTCCGTCACGGGTCATTCCGGTGAGCATTTTTTCGAAGGGCTCGACTTCGCGGATGTACCACAGTCGCGTGACTAGCACTCCACGTTCGGTCGACGCAATCATTTGCTCGACAGTCTGCGGATGGTTCGGAGGAGCGAACACGATGTTCAGCGGCATCTCGCCCATTTCGTTGGGAAGCGCGAATCCGTGACCGGTCGCGCCGATCGGACCAACTCTATCCTTATATTCCGAACGCTTCATCCGTTCCGCGGTCGCACGCGCATAGACAACGCGCTTCACGATTCCGCTTTCCACGAGCGCCAGCCTTTGCCTGCGCACGCCTTCTCCGTCGAACGGCGAGCCCGACTGCAGCGGATGCGCCACATCGTCCCAGATGGTGATGTTGTCGCCAAATAGTTTTGTGCCGATGCGTCCGGTCAGAAACGAACGCTGGTCGAGAATCGCCATGCCCGAGTAATCCCAGAACATAAATCCCGCGATGTCGAGCACGGCGGCCGGTTCCAGAATTACGGTGTACTTCCCAGCGGGAATCTCGCGCGGATGGGCTGAATCGACGGCCTTTTTCGCGGCCGTCTCGGCCAGGGCCAGCGGATTCAGATTCGCCACGTCGGGCGAACTCGCCTTCTGCCAGCCTGATGAATCGTCCGCCAGCATGGTGATCGAGATTTCGGCCGAGGTTTGCGTATGCCAGTTGCTCAGCCCGCGGGAATTGAAAATTCCTTCGAAAGATTCCGCGCTGGAAAAAACCCCGGCGGTAGTCAGCTGGTGCTTTTCCGCGACGCCTACAATCTTATGAACGCCCGCCGCCCGAAGTTCAGGCGTGATAGCCGCCGTCTGATCGAAGTGACGCGAAGGTGCAGGTGTGGAGCGGGTGCCCTCGCCCGCGGCTTCTGACGGGCTGGGCACAGGCAAGAGATCAGGATCAGGATGCTGTACTTTCGCCAGAGCTTCCGCCGACCGCACCAGCCGCTGCAAACTCTCGTCGTCAAACTTGTTGGTGAAGGCTCGCGCCGTTTTTCCGCCAAACACAGCGCGCACCGAGACCACGTGATTTTCTTCCGCCACGTTCTGATGAATAGTATTATTGGCGAAACGGGTGAGCGCAAAGTTTCCGCCAGAGAAAAGCACTTCGATCTCATCCCAAGTAGAGATCTTCTTGATGCGGTCAAAAATGTCGCCGGCTTGTTCCTGGATCAGCATCGGACTTGTGATTGCAGTTCTCCGCGACTCGGTGTCTCCGTGGTGAAATCTCAGTTGCTCTGGAACGCGCTCCCCACTCTGACCGCGCGGAATCTTGACGGCGCGGCGCCGTGTCCGGTTCCCATGACCTGTTGCGGCTGGCCTTTGCCGCAATTCGGAGTTCCCCACAAAGTCCATTCGTTGCGCGAGCAGATGGCGTCGAGCGAATTCCAGAATTCCGTGGTGATGCCCGAATACGACGGATTTTTCACCATGCGGACGCGCTTGCCATGCTTGATTTCCCAACCAATCTCGCAACCGAACTGAAAATTGTAGCGCTTGTCGTCGATCGACCACGAACGATTGGTTTGCATGAGAATGCCCTGATCGGTAGATGCAATTAGCTGCTCCAGGCTCAAAGGTTTTTCCCCCGGCAGCAGACTGATATTCGTCATGCGAATCATAGGCAATCGGTTCCATCCTTCGGCCCGCAAGGTTCCGCCCGACCGCGTTTCCCCGATCGTGTGCGCTGTCTCCCGTGAACTGAGATAGCCCGTGAACAGCCCGTGGGTGATGATCGGCGTACACTGCGCCGCCACTCCTTCATCATCAAAACCGAAAGTGCCAAGCCCGGGACCATGCTCCTGGCGAGCGTCCGCGACCACGTTCACCAGGTCCGTGCCGTAACGCAATTTACGCAGCTTGTCGAGAGTTAGAAATGAAGTTCCCGCGAAGTTAGCCTCCATCCCCAGCACGCGATCAAGTTCAATGGGATGTCCCACCGACTCATGAATCTGCAGCCCAAGCTGCGAGCTATCGAGAATAATGTCGAACTTCCCCTCCGGACACTGATCGGCATGATGCAGAGCGCCCACCTCCTCCGCAATGCGGCGCGCGTTTTCCACCAGCTTTAATTCTTCAATCAGCTCATACCCTTTGTTCTGCCACTGCCCGCCATAGGAGTTCGGATACGACCGCTTTTGAATTTCATTTCCCGCAAATGCATACGCCGCATATCCGGCTCCGGTCGAGAGCTTGGTCTGGTGGATGTCCGCTCCCTCGGAAGAAACAAACCACTGCTCCTCGCGATTGAAATTCAGATTCGCTTCTGCAAGCGTGATGCCGGCGACCGAGCGCAACTCCGCGTCAATCTTCAACAGCAGATCGATATTCGTTTCGACCGAGACCGTGAACGGATCGATCTTGTACGGCGTGTTCCACTCCGCAACCACAGGTTTCTCCGGCGCAAGACGCACATCTTCGCGCTTGACTCGTGCGGAAGCTCGCGCGATCTCGACTGCACGCGCGGCTGTCGCTTCCACTGCCCCGCGTCCCAACTCTGCAGAGGCCGCGAAGCCCCATGCCCCATCCGCAATGGCCCGTACGCTCATGCCTACCGATTCGGCGTCGGACGCGCTGCCCACTTTGCCATTCTTTGTGCTGAGTGCGCGGCTGCGGTGCGCCACCACGCGCACATCCGCGTAGCTGGCTCCGCGCAAAGCGGCAACGTTCAACGCCCAATTGGCAACATGTTTCATGATCAAGTTAAATCTAACACGCCCTGGCAGAAGAGACATTCGCATCCGAGACGCGGCTTCGACGCCGCATCTTCCCGCACAGGGTGTTGTGATTGAAATCATTGTTACTTCTTCTAGGTGCTCATCCAATGGCAACGACTTGTGATTCGTCAGCAGCTTGTTTTTGCCGCTGAGGAGTGAATCTTATGAGTACTCTGATGGAAAGTGGTTCTACGCACACTCTTGCCGATACGGTTGAGCAGGTCACCGCCGAGAAAAACATTGACCCTCCAGGAGACTTCCAATCCGACAAAAAGGCCGACCTGGCCGGCCCCGGTATCGGCGACTACGATCAACTCGAACACATCCTGCCTCGGGACTACAACCCGCTGTTGAACCCTAAAGAGACGCAACAGGCAATCTTTCAGGTAAAGCGTTATATCGAGGACAATCTATGTAAGGAACTCAACCTGATGATGGTCGAGGTGCCCTTAATCGTCGATGCGGAAAGCGGCGTCAACGACATGCTCGATCGCGACGGGTCTCGCACGCCGATTCAATTCCACATCTCCAACGATCGCGATAAACATCCCATCGACGCCCAAGTCGTACAGGCTGCCACCAAATGGAAGAGGATGGCGTTGAAGCAGTTCGAATGCCGCCCCGGCGAAGGCATTTGCACCGACATGCGTGCCGTGCGCAAAGATTATTTTCTCGATCATGACCACTCCGCTTATGTCGACCAGTGGGACTGGGAACGAGTGGTCACCGCCGAGCAACGCAACCTGGAATTCCTTAAATCGATCGTGCGCAAAATATGGAAGGTCCTGGTGGGAGCGGAGAGATTTGCGCAAACCATGTTTCCCGATCTGCGCCGGTCGCGCTATCCCAACTTGCCGGAAGAACTGACTTTCATTCATGCGGAAGAGCTTCTCGCCATGTATCCCGACCTGCCCCGCAAGCGCCGGGAGACGGTGGTTCTGCAAAAATATCCAGCTGTCTTTATCATCGGCATCGGCTGGCCTTTGCTCGACGGCCTTCCCCACGAGAATCGCGCAGCCGACTACGACGACTGGGTCACCGACACCAGCCAGCAGACGCTGCGCGAAACCCACGGATTAAATGGCGATATTTTAGTGTGGAACCATGTCACCCAACGCCGCCACGAACTTAGTTCGATGGGCATTCGAGTCAACGCCGAGACCCTGCGCCGCCAGCTTGAGATGTCGAACCTGCTCGACAATCTCAAGTTTCCCTATCATCAGGGCATCATCAACAACGAACTGCCGCTCTCCATTGGTGGAGGCATCGGCCAGTCCCGCACCTTGATGCTGCTGCTGCGCAAGGCACATCTGGGCGAAGTTAGCGTCACGGTGTGGCCAAAAGTGCTGAAGGAGATGTGCGCGAAGAAAAACATTGTCGTGCTCGAATAACGATCATTGAAAGCAAGTGGCTGCCAGCTCTAGCGTTCGATTATGGCAGCGGCATCTGCAGCAAACGGGCCGGATCGAGATAGGTCCCTTGCCATCGAACCGCGACGTGGAGATGCGGGCCCGTGGCTCGTCCCGTGCCGCCGCTCAGGCCAATCTCCTCGCCACGCTTCACCGGGTCTCCTTCTTTCACCTTGATCTCTGACAGATGGAAGTAGAGTGTGAGCAGTCCCTGGCCGTGGTCGATCACGACGCAATTGCCTTCGAAATAGAGAAAGCGGGCCAGCAGCACGGACCCCGAATTCATCGCTGCAACGGGAGTGCCCGTGGGAACGCGGAAATCGAGCCCGTAGTGGGGCCGCTGAGCCTTTCCGTTGAAGATTCGCTGCGAGCCGTAGACGTCGGAGATGGCGGCCTCGGCCGGGGCTGCGAACTTTCCTTCCCACTCGCGGGCCGGGGTAACCCGGTTCAGGTAGTCGTCTTTTACTTTCACGCTGTCGGCGATTTGCTGCAGTTGCTCCGCGGAAGGCTCGGTGAATTTCTTCTCCACCGTAAGCTCGACTTTGATCTGCGGATATTTTGCGTGGGCAATCGTGAATGTGCGCGTGAAGGTCAGCGGTGTTCCAGCGGCGGCGCGCTCCCCGGATAATTCAATCGGATACTCGCCGGGCGTAGTCTCGAAACTCACGCCAGCCAGGGTGAACCAGGTTTTGGTGGTGGCGTCGTAGCTGAACTCGAGCTGATGGCCCAGCCACTTGCCGCTAAGGGTTTTAAGTTTGCCCGGCGGCTTCACCTGAAACAGAACCGGGGCACCATTGACCAGGCTAGTTGGCTCGGCGCGGACGGACCATGTAGCAGCAGCGACAGCCGGCAGCGTGGCGCACATGAAGATGAGAATAAGCTGCGCCCAGCATTGCCAGAGCCGGCGGGCTCCGGCTTGACGAGACAACCGAGAGTTTGCCCGCCGCTTGCCCAAGGGCGGCCATCTCCACATGAGTTTTCTTCGAACCGGAAAGTTCACCTAGACAGCGTAGCATCCCGCGGAATCGCGTCGCTATAATTCCTGGCGTGAGGATCTGGATTCTAGTTGGCGTGGGTATTTGGCTACTCTGCAGCCTGAGTCTGGCCCAGGCTCCTCTTCACGCTGACCGGGTCGTGGTTCTCAAGAAGGAACGCACTCTTCAGCTCCTCCACGAGGGAAGAGTGATCAAGAGCTACAAGGTCGCCCTCGGCGGAGATCCCATGGGCCCGAAGTCACGGCAGGGAGATCACAAGACTCCGGAAGGAACCTACGTACTGGACTCGCGGAACGCTCATAGCCAGTTCTATAGTCGATCCATATTTCCTATCCCAACGAGAGGGATCGCCGGTTGGCACGCCAGAACGGCGTTTCGCCTGGTGGGGACGTGTTTGTCCACGGTCTGCCCAATCACTACGGTTGGATCGGAGCGTCGCACCGGCTGAAGGACTGGACGGACGGGTGCGTGGCCCTCACCAATCAAGAGATCGACGAAATCTGGCAGGCGGTCCCGGACGGGACACCGATTGAAATTCTGCCTTAGCGCTACCACGAGCTACCCAAATCACAGCGGCCAGGTTCGCTCCAGCGAAAGCACCTGCTAGCACTTTATGGCTCATATTTTTTTGGTTCGTACCAGAAAACCGCGCCCTTGGTGATCGTTGGCAGAGTGAAGTCTACGGAATCACCGTGGCGCACTCCCTGAACCGGCTGCATCTCCCCGAGGAACGGCAAATAAAATCCTTTGCCCTTCGTTTTCGACGCGACGCTCACGGTGACTCCATTTTGCGGAGTCTGGATCGGATTCGATCCGCCGCGTAGCCCTGCGAAGTTCGCCAGGAAGCACTGAATGCGTCCATCGGGTCCTCGCGAGACCGAAGTCGCAATTTCTGTGGATGCCTGGATCTGCACTGTCTTCCCGCCGTGCAGGCTGGCGAGAAATTCCTGCTGCGAATCCGGCGAAGTATGCTCGAAATCTTTTTCTAAAGCCGTGCCGTACGCCTTGCCGGGGCAACTCGGAAACCGCACCACGTGTGGCGCATTGCCAAGTTCGGTTGAGTCAGTCCCGGTCACGACGACTGTTCGTCCAGCGGCAGCAAACTTCTTCAGCCAATCCCGCTCGCTATCGTTCAGCACGCGGACATCCGGCAACACGAGAGTCTGCCCGTGAAACTCCGCCAGCGTCCTGGGCGTCACAATCTGAAACTCAAGATGCTTCTGCATCAGCAGAATCAAGATCCCGCGGTACGAATCGACAAACTCCCGGGCAAAAAAGTTCCGGGTCTCCGGAGAAAAATAAACTCCAATGGGATCGATCGGCGCGCGTGGCTGGTAGAAAGTCTTCTCGTGCGCGGCAATCCATTCGAAAATCTTCTTCCTCGTCGGCAGATCATTCGATCCCGCCATCGAGTGGCCGGGCGCATCCCAGAAGTTCGCGCCTACCATCACCTGCGACATGGCCAGGTTCATCATCGCTTCCCGCGCGTCCACTTTCTTGTCGCCGTCCCACGAGTAATTCAGGATCCACGTTGCTTTGCCTTGCGCGAAGGCGCGAAACGAATGCATGCCCACCTGGTATCGGAACCAATCCAAGGGCTTTCGCGACGAGGCCATATGATCGCCTTCGCCAAATTCATATTCGTGCGCGACCGCGTCCACCACGGCATACAGGCTGTAGACGTCGGCGCCCACGCGCACCGCCTCCTCTTCGATCCCCGGATAAATCTCAGGAATGATCTTGATCTGCGGATTCACTCCCTTTGCGTTTTGCGAAATCTCCGCCAGAAAATCGGTGAAAGTCCGAATCCTGAATTCCACCCACTTGCGAAACGCGGGATCGGAAAAATCTCCCAGCTTCAAATCTTTCCTCGCATCGAGCCTGGTCTCGCGCTTGAACGCCGCCACCGTGTAGTCATCGAAGCTTGCCCACGTGTCCTCCCAGCCCTCGAAGTGCGTCATCCAGTAAGGAATATCGATGTAAATGCCGTCGATGCCCGTGCCCGCAATCTGGCGCACGCGCTCCATGTAAATCTTGCGCCATTCCGTGGCATACGGGCTCACCCACACGTCTTCATCGCCGGGCCGAATCCAGAACGCAGTGCCGCCTCCGAAAATCGCCGGCTCTCCTGTAATCTTCCGCTGCAGCCAGTCGGGATGATCTTTCGCCAATGTGTGCGCCACTTTGTCCCCGTGCGCCGTGATGCATTCCGTTCCCGCAATGTAAACGAAAGCATGATTGCCGACCTTGTGCGCCGCTTCCGCCACCGCGCGAATCGCGTTCAGTTTCTCTTCGGGATGGACAAAGCTCTCGTACCGCCCCGGGATGTCGTTGTCGACTTCGATCCCAAATACATCGCTGGCCTGCGCTTTTTGTACGATCTCGTCCGCATCGCCGCCTTTCAGGCCATAGGCGCCGATGCGCACGTAGTTGGTCCAATTCTGTTTTTCGGAATCAGGCGCTGCGACCAGCCCCAGCGCGAACAAAAACAAGGAAAGAAATACGAATGAAACTTTTCGTGTCATACCCGCCCCTGAATTTATATTCATCAAAGCAATTTACCTGGGCCTGACTAAGTCACACTTGCACGAACTCGCTCGGCGGCAAGATCTCCAGCATCTACGGTTTGAGCAGTCCTTAGAACTCGAATCTCAATCCAAACTGGAAGTTTCGCGGAGGCTCGAGAACGGTCCCGTTCACGCTGTCACTGGTAATTGTTCCGAACTGCGGATCTCCCACTGATGAATTCGGCTGCGCAAAACGGGGGTGGTTGAATGCATTAAAGGTCTCCGCCCGTACTTCTATTCGCATGCCTTCTTTGGGCACAAACGACTTGTAAATATTCAGATCCATGTTGTGGATGCCGTCGGTGCGCAGCCCGGAAAAGTACCGCGGAGCATTTCCGGGAACCTGGTCGCCGGGGTCGGCAAAACAGTTGGCGTTGAGATACGTGGGGGTGGCAACGTTTCCCACATTCTGCCAGTCCAGTGCAACGGAGTGCATGCTGCTCCCGGTCTTGAGTTGCGAGCACACAACCTGCGGGCGCTGGGTGCCGTTCGCCAGGCGGGCGTTGGACATGGCGAGGGCCATCGGCTGTCCCGATTGCTCGGTGATGATCGTCGCCACCGACCAGCCTCCTACAACCGCGTCAACCGCCCGGTTCATATTGCCGCCAATCCATTGCTTGCGGCCAATGGGCAGATCCACAACCACGGCGGCGGCCAGCCGTTGTGGCGTGTCGTTGCCCCCAATGCTGTGTTCCGCGGACAGGCGATCCAGTTGCTGCGGAATGCCGTTCCCCAGCGCTCCTACCCAGTTATTCCGGCCCGCCGAAGAATCGTCGGTTGCCTTCGATATCGTGTAGCTGCCCTCAAAACTGATGTGGTGTGTGGTGCGCTTCTGGAAGCGAATCTGCAGAGCGTTGTACCAGGAACTCGCTTCCTCGATCATCAGCGCCTCAAAGTCGCCGTTGAATTGTGGATACTGGTTCAACAGGGTTCCCAAGGGCAGAGTCGCCTGGCCGTAGTTCGAATTAGGTTCGTTGAAGCAGGGATGCGAAGCGGTCGACGAGCACGGGCTGTTGAACATGGAATAAAACGGATTGCCCACTTGGGTCTGAAGAAAGTTGCTTACGCAGCCATCCGCGGTGCAAGTCTGATCTGTCGGAGTTACTGCCGCGGTGATCTGTGCCAGCAACGCCGACGGTATGAAAGAGCGGTTGTTTGTGCCAGCCCAGGGCAGATGGGTGCTTCGGTTGGCGGAGTAGTCCACGCCGAGCACGATCTGGCTGGGGAGCAGCCGCTGGATTCCCAGATTCCACTGGTAGAGCTCTGCATCGCGCGCCGCCATAGTGCCCAGATCGTTCTGGTTCTGATAACCCCAGTTCGCAAACTGGCCGTACTGCGTACCCTGTGGACCGCTAAAGCCCCCGGGAAACGGATTCTCGAGAGTGGCGGATTGGGTTTGAAAATTATCGTTCGTAAAAAACAGGTTCGCCGTTTTGCGGAACGCCGAGCCCGGATACTGGAAGTTTGTGGCCGGGCTCATCCCGAAATAGAGGCCCGCCCCACCGCGCACCACTGTTTGCTGACCGAGTTGGTAGGAGAAACCCAACCTCGGCCCAAGATCTTTCCAGTAGGTCGGAATAGTTCTCCTACTGGAGGTCGGGAATTGCGTAGTGCCGAGCAGTTCTTGCGACGCAGGGTAGTTGAGTCCAACGCTCTGCATCTGCCCCTGTGCGCTCATGGTGCCCGCATTGCGCAATAGCCGGCACGCTGGTCAAGTCGATACTCACGCCACTGTTGGCGGCGAAATTGCTGAACTCGATTTGGTTGCCGCGCGACGTATATGGCGAACTCCACTGGTAACGCAAACCCAGATTAATAGTGAGTTTCGGGGTCATCTTCCAGTCGTCCTGGACATAAAACCCCGTCTCCAACGAACGGTTCGCGACCGACGGTGTCACTACCAGTTGACTGGAGGCGTTGACATTGTCGCCGTAGCCAAAAGCCAGGCTGGCGAAGGGATTGCCGGTTGAGTTCCCCTGGATATTCTGGGGATTGGTACAGGGTGCGTTGAGCATCTGCTATTCGCTGTTCGGGTTCGGCGATGTGTGTCATCCGTAAAGGTCACGAAGCCGCTCGGGTAATTCGGCTGCCAGAAATTGTTATAGAAAATTCTCTGCTCGCCCCCGACTTTAATCAGATGCTCCCCTTTGGAAATCACCAACTGCGTGGAGTAACTGACCAAGGTGTGAGCAAAAGTGGTGTTGATGCAGCACTGATCGTAGAGATTTGACCAAGGGGAATTTCCTTGCATCAAAAACGTCGGCATTTTGTCGATCCCGTTGGCCTGCTCGAACACCGAAGGCAATCCCTGCACCCCAGACGGCAGCGAGGCGTTGAAACTGGAGATCGTCGGGATACTCGGGAGCGACAACTCGTGCACTCGGTCGACTCCTACATGGCTGGTCCAGATGATCCGCGGGTTTATGGTCCAGGTATATTCCAGCGAAGCGTTTTGTGCCACCGTCACGCCGCTCTTGATTCCGTCATTATCGAAGCCGTCGCCCAGGGTCAGCGGAGTCGTGAAGTTGCTCCAGCCTCGACTATAGCGGCCACTGAGACGGTTCCGGTCGTTGAGTTGGTGGTCTATCTTGATGTCGAACTGGTAATCCGGAGCGTTCGACAAAGTCGAGAAGTTGTAGTTGTTGAATTCGTTTCCATTGCTAGGCTTTGGATAGAGATTGAGGACGGCCAATCCGATGGGATCCTGCTCCCCTGCTGGTATTACCCCTCCCCCCTGCACCAGCGGCCGGCACATCGTTCCGGGCGTTGCCGGCGGTGGACAGGGAACCAATGGCAGCTTCGGGTCGTAAATCGGAGTCGCTGTCGCCGAAAAGTCGCCCTGCCGCTCCGCCAGAGTGGGTACGGTCACAACTCCGCTAGACGAACTGGAGCTTGCAACCTTCTCAAAATCGACAAAAAAGAACGTGCGGTTCTTTATAATCGGCCCGCCCAGCGAAAATCCACCCTGGTCGCGCTTGCTGTCTGGTTTGGGGCCGACGTTGGCGGGATTGAAGAAATCGCGAGCAGCCAGTTGCGAGCGCTGCAGGAAATACCAGCCACTGCCATGGAAGCGGTCGGTTCCGCTCTTCATCACCATATTTACTACCGTGCCCCCGTTGTTGCCGAACTCGGCCGAGAAGCTGTTGTTCTGCACCTTCATTTCCTGCATGCCCTCGACCAGGGGCTCGTAGTAGACGTTGGTGTTGCCTCCCTCGCCTTGTTCCGGCGCGCTGATCAGGGCGCCGTCCAGCCGTATCTCGGCGGTCGCGTTGCGCTGCCCGTTGGAAGTGAAGTTCGTTCCCGATGGATAGTTGTCGCTGGTGCCTGACCCTGACACTTCGGTGACGCCCGCCGCCAGGAAGGTCAGCCCAAAGAAGCTGCGGTTGGCTAGAGGGAGTTCGTGCACATATTCGTTGCTGATCTCCGTGCCCAGGGTCGCACTCTCGGTGTCCATCAACGGCGCCAACTGGGTGACTTCGATACTCTCACTCACGCCCAGCGGATGCAGTACGAAGTCGACGGTGGTTTGCTGATCCACCTGCAAAAGCACACCCTTCTTTTCGGAGATGCGGAAACCCGACACCTCTGCTTTTACCGTATAGACGGCCGGGCGCAGGCCCGTGAAAAAATATTGCCCATGCTCGTCGCTATGCGCGCTCTGCGAGATATTCGTGCCGTCATTGGTAATGGTGACGGTAGCGTTCACCATGATCGCTCCGCTCTGGTCCGTCACCGTGCCGCGTACCTGGGCCTCGTACGATCCCTGCGCGAATCCCGCCGTCACAGCGGCCAATGTGAGCAAAAATGGACAGATGAAGTATGCAATGGACGGCAAATTGAGACGGTGGACACGCATGGCTCCTCCTATACCAACTTTCGAATGATTTCGAGTCACCACTATTACTTTCGTTTGTGCCGTAAGTCAAGATAAACCGATGCCTGACCTGAGAAGCCTTCTCCCGCTCAATCCAGACTGGCATGATTAGAAGTGGGGCATTGAAGGCTGAATAGCGTCCGAGTCCGTCCACTCCGCGATTCCAGAGCACAGCGAAAGAAAATTTGCCCGGATTCCTGGATTGAGGGTGAAAGGGCGCTTCCGCTGGCGGACGTCGCGCATTCTGCTCTCGGCAGGCTTCGCCGGAGGGCGGAAGGCTTTGGGGCGATAGCACCTTAGCGTTACGTCCTTGCGGCTTTCGTCCCCAAGTTTATGTTGAGGGAATTTGGTGGACCTGGCCGGGATCGAACCGGCGACCTCTTCCATGCCATGGAAGCGCGCTCCCAGCTGCGCCACAGGCCCACGTAAAGACACGCCTACGAGCTATCCGTTGCGGACAACCTCAAGTATTCTCGCCGACATAGCGCCGATAGTCAACGCGGCAGGAGTTCTTGGAACTGCCCAGCCTCAATTTTTTGCGGAGTGTCGCTTGAAGAACAGGCGCCAATACGATTGGAATCGTGTTCCTGGCTGCGCCATGAGTGCTACTCGCACCGTCAGGCCAATGACAATACAAGCCACTATTAGAGCGGAACGAAGGAGCGCACTCGAAATGTACAAGGAGGGGAGGATAGCCATGAAGGTCACCTGCGTGATTTTAGCTCACATTCAATTGCCGAACTAGTTTCTTCCGTGCTTTCCACAGCCAGTTCTGCCATAATTGATTGTGCACCCCACCTGCACCATTTTTCAAAAACAATTTAAAGCGAGGAAGAGATGCCAGCGAAGTACATCTTTGTAACGGGCGGAGTTGTGTCTTCCCTCGGCAAGGGATTGGCCGCGGCCTCTATCGGCTGCCTGCTGGAGAGCCGGGGGATGAAGGTCAACATCATGAAGTTCGATCCCTACCTCAATGTGGATCCGGGAACCATGTCGCCGTTTCAGCATGGCGAAGTTTTCGTGACCGATGACGGCGCGGAAACCGATCTCGACCTGGGCCACTACGAGCGCTTCACCCACTCCAAACTCTCTCGCGATAACAATTGGACGACCGGGCGCCTCTACGAGCAGATCATCGCCAAGGAGCGGCGCGGCGATTATCTGGGCAAGACGGTGCAGGTGATTCCGCACGTCACCAACGAGATTAAGGCCGCGATGAAGAAAGTCGCGCAAGACGTGGACATTGCCATCGTCGAGATTGGCGGAACCGTTGGCGATATCGAGTCCCTGCCCTTCATGGAAGCCATCCGCCAGATGCGGCAGGAATTGGGGCGAGAGCACACTTTATTTGTGCATGTAACCCTGGTCCCGTTCATTGCAGCCGCGCAGGAACTGAAGACCAAACCCACGCAGCACTCGGTGAAAGAACTGCTCAGCATTGGAATTCAGCCCGACATTTTGCTGTGCCGCACCGACCGGTTCCTTGCCAAAGACATCAAGTCGAAAATCGCGCTGTTCTGCAACGTCCCGGACGAAGCGGTGATAACAGCGAAAGACGTGGCCTCCGTTTATGAAGTGCCGCTGGTGTTCGCCAATGAAGGCGTGGACACGCTGGTGCTGAAATGTCTGCGCATGGAAGCCAGAGACCGCGATCTGTCGAAGTGGGAGGACATTGTGCACCGCGTCTACAATCCCAAAGACACGGTCACGATTGGCATCGTGGGCAAATATGTCGAGTACGAAGACTCCTACAAATCGCTGAAGGAAGCGCTGGTGCATGGCGCTCTGGCTCACAACCTGAAACTACAAATCAACTGGATTGAGGCCGAAGGCCTGGAAAATAAAGAGGGCGACAAGAGCTATGAGAGCCAACTCGAGGGCTATGACGGGATTCTCGTGCCCGGCGGATTCGGCAAACGCGGCATCGAAGGAATGCTGCTGGCGATCCGCTACGCGAGAGAGAAAAAAGTTCCCTACTTCGGAATTTGCCTGGGCATGCAGACTGCATGCATCGAATTCGCGCGCAATGTAGTGGGGCTGGCCGAAGCGAATTCCAGCGAGTTCGATCCGGCGACGCCGCATCGTGTGATTTACAAGCTGCGCGAACTGCGCGGAGTCGAGGAACTTGGAGGTACCATGCGATTGGGCGCGTGGCCCTGCAAGATCGAGCCCGGCACACTGGCGCACAAAATTTACGGCAAGCTCGAGATCAGCGAGCGCCACCGGCATCGCTACGAGTTCAATCGCGAGTACGAAGAGCCCATGGTCGCTGCTGGATTGCGCATCTCAGGCTCCACGCCGGACGGAACGTACGTCGAGATGGTCGAACTTCCGGACCATCCGCATTTCATCGGCTGCCAGTTTCATCCAGAGTTCAAGTCGAAGCCGCTGGAGCCGCATCCCCTGTTCAGCACATTTGTTGGCGCGGCCTACGAATACGGGTTGCAGCGGCGCGCGCAGAAGGATACCGCCGCGGTAGAAATGTTCCATCGGCCCGAGAGGGTGAGAGTCTAAAGGCCAGCCACGGATTCGCACGGATGTTCACGGATTTTGATGTGCTGATCCGTCTCAATCCGCGCCAATCCGTGGCTAAGGTGTCGATGCAAACTTCCTTTCAAGTCGGCGACGTTCACATCGGATCGGGAGATCTTTTCCTGATCGCCGGCCCGTGTGTGATTGAGAGCGAAGAGCACGCGATTCGAATGGCGGAGATTATCAAAGGCGTGACCAAGGCTCTGGCGCTTCCGTTCATCTTCAAAGCCAGCTACGACAAGGCAAACCGAACGTCGATTCGCAGCTTTCGCGGACCCGGGCTGAAAGAGGGCTTGCGCATTCTGAAGAAGATTAAAGCTGAACTCAACCTGCCGGTGCTGACCGATGTGCACGAAACAGCGGACGTGGGCAAAGTCGCCGAGGTCGCAGATGTCTTGCAGATTCCCGCGTTTCTCAGCCGGCAGACGGATCTCGTCGTCGCCGTTGCTTTGAGTGGACGAGCGGTGAACATCAAGAAGGGCCAATTCAATTCGCCCTGGGATATGCGTCACGCGGTGGAAAAGTGCCGCGATGCGGGCAACACGCAGGTCTTCCTGACCGAGCGCGGAGCGAGTTTCGGATACAACAACCTCGTCGTGGACATGCGGTCGCTCGCTATCATGCGCAAGTTTGCGCCGGTAGTGTTCGACGCGACGCATTCCGTGCAACTGCCTTCGTCACAGTCCGAGAGCAACGGGCCGGCAACCAGCGGCGGACAGCCCGAATTCATTCCTCTGCTGGCGCGCGCCGCTGTGGCCGCCGGTGTAGACGGAGTGTTCATGGAGGTCCATGACAATCCCAAAGAAGCCAAGTCAGACGGTGCGAACGCTCTGGATTCAACCAAACTTCGCGGAGTACTGAAGGAATTGCTTGCAGTCAGGAAAGCGTTAGCCGAAGCGCACGCCACGCCGTAGTCTGATTCGCAAAGTGCCCGAGAAACTAAAACGGCTATGCCAAGAACTTGTTGCGCCCCCGCAGCGAATCTTGCAGCGACTCTTTTAATCCCAAGTTCCGAATCAGGCGATGCAGATAATTCGGATGCACGCCCAGAATCCCCGCAGCCTCCACGTAATTTCCGCGAGTCTGCTCGACCGCGTCAAGAATCAATTGCTTTTTCAATTCCTTCACGCCCGCATGGTACTTGCCTTCATGCGTTTCCGCGGCCGGGGCCTGCTCCAACAAGGATTCCGGCAAATCTTCTAACTGCACCGTGTCCGATGCTCCCATCACCAGCGCCCGCTCCACCGCATTTTCCAGTTCGCGCACGTTGCCCGGCCACTCATACGTCACCAGAGCAGCCATCGCTTCGCGCGAAACCGGCTTCGCCTTCACCTTGCATCGTTGCGCGTATTTCTGCAGAAAGTGCCGCGTCAGCATGGGAATATCTTCCCGGCGTTCCCGTAGCGGGGGCATAGTCAATTTCACGACCGCAAGCCGGTAATAAAGGTCCTGGCGAAATTCTCCGGTGCGCACCGCTTCGTTCAGGTCGCGATTGGTGGCGGCAATCAATCGAACGTCAATCTTGATGGCGTGCGTGCCGCCCACGCGTTCGAATTCCCGCTCCTGCAAAACCCGCAGCAACTTCACCTGCAACGCCGGAGCCAGTTCGCCTATCTCGTCCAGAAATACGACGCCGCCATCCGCCACTTCCAAGCGTCCTTTTTTCTGCACCGAAGCGCCCGTAAAAGCGCCGCGTTCGTGCCCGAATAAATCGCTCTCCAGCAGCGATTCGGGGATGGCCGCACAGTTAATCGCCACGAATGGCTTGTTCCCCCGGTGGCTGTTTCTATGTAATGCTCGCGCCACCAACTCTTTGCCCGTTCCACTTTCGCCCTCGATCAGCACGGTCGATTCGGTGGGCGCCACCCTGGCGAGGAACTGATAAATCTCCTTGATGCGCGCGCCTTCTCCCACCAGGCTCTGCTCCTGGCGGACTTCCGTGGTCAGTCGCTGATTTTCCTGCTCCAGCCATTGCGACCGCCGCGCATTGTCGAGCGCTACCGCCGAAACCCCGGCAATCGCCGTCAGCAATTCCAGATGCTGTTCCCGAAAGCGGTCTGCAGCATCGGTGCTGTCCAGGTAAACGCATCCAATCGCCCGCTGGAAGACCGTCAAAGGCACGCACAGCAGCGTCCGTACTTCTGAAACGGCCAGACTCTCCACGTCGCGGAGCTTGCCGCTGCCGGGAACGTCCACTCCCAGAATCGCGACGTTGTCTCTCATCACCTGCCGGACTATCGTACGGCTCACGCGCACCAGTTGAGGTTGCCCCGCGCGGCGCGTCCGGGCATAAAGGCAGTTGAACTCCTGGCCTGCGCCCTCCGCCAGAAGAATCGCGCCTCGTCCCGCCGGCACCACTTCAAAAATCAAGTCCAGCAACTGCGCCTGCAATTCCTCCAGGTCGCGGATGGCATGCACTACCCGGCTGATCTTCAACAACGCACCCAAATTGCGCGCGACCTCCGAGGTTTCCGGCAGTTCCCGCTGCAGACGCTCGGGGTGCAGGTACACTACTTCGCGGGGATGAATCAGCTTGGTCTCAACCGTGGCGCTGTGCTCCTCGAACTCGACCCGGCTGGCAAGAACGGCTTGATCCTGCTCCTCCACTAGAAACAGAAATACGGAGTCGCCGGTCGCGATCTCATCCCCGTGGCGCAGCCACTGCTCTTTCACCGCCCGGCCATTTACCAGAGTTCCGTTCCGGCTGTCCAAGTCGCGAATCAGAAAGCGCCCGTCTTCTTCTTTCCGAAGTAAGCAGTGTTTGCGCGAAACCGACGCGTCGGCTACCGAAACCGCATTGGCGGGATCGCGCCCCAGGGTCGCTTCCACATCCGGCAATGGAATGGTCGAGTCTCTCGAGGGTCCGGCGATCACCAGGAGTCTAGGGCGCAAACAAGGGTCTCCCATTCCGTGCTGAAGTTCTTATCACAGCGCGGGACGAAATGCATATCCGGTGAGCATGATTTCCAATATCCGAACGGCTAGTCAAACTATCTGATTGGATAGCTTCACCGGAACTGGCGGGGCGCAAAACTACTGCAGCTGGACTTTCCTTCAACCTAAGTAATTGTAAACAAAATGGTTAATGACTTTACTCGGAATACGAGTATCCGTTCGGAAATGGAATTTCGCATGCACTAGGAGTAGTGCGGATTCTTGGCAAAAAGCGACGGGGGAAGCGCTTTCAATCTGTTCTGGCCGAGATCGCTAGTCAGAAGCTCGGGGGACCCCCTCATCGAGCTTCTGACTTTTTTATTTTGCTTTGAAAGGGCGCTGCTTTAGCCGCGCCATAAATCGTGAAAATGTAGAACGGCGTTAGCCGCTGAGGTTACGCCGTTTGCGCCGAATTCTCGGCTGGCTGGCTCGCCACAATCTGCTCCATCCCTGAAACTGCAATTCCATCGGTGTAGCTCACCGTCCTCCCGGAAATCGCCGGCACTCTTTCCCCTGGCACCAGAATCCCGATCAGATTCAGGGGATCCGCCGCCGACAAAGTCACCGAATCACCGCTAAGGGGCAAGCCCCGCATCGACCGCACCGATTCGACCGCGACTGGCAGTGCGAACTGCTCGCCGAGAAATCCATCCACAAACCGCCCGCCGCGAATCTCTCCGCGATCTTCGAGTCGGCGGAATGCCATTAGCAGTTCGCGCCACGGCGGCAAATTCGACTCGCGCACTAACAAGTCGCGAATCACAATGCCATAACGTCGCAGCAACATCCAGCAGGCAGCCTCGACGGCACGATTTCTCTCCGCAGCTACATCGGGATGCAATAGCGCCCAACGCCCCGAACTGTGCCGCGGACGCGTGCTGCGACCACTGCCCTGCCCGGCTCGGCGTTTGGGGTCGATCAGCGCTCGCAGGTTGTCGAATCCGTCGGCAGTCACCAGCCCCGCCGCAACCAGTTCCCAAAGTCCGGTTTCGATTTCGGCCTTGAGTTTGCCCGTACCGCGCACAATATCAGCGAAGAACGAAGCTCCGCGCTGCCGCAGAAATTCGAGCACCAGTTGCGCGCCGTGGCTCAGCCCGCGCGCCTCCGCCTCATCGCCCGCAGTGTGCCGCGGAATCATCCAGTCCGCTTCTTCACGCACGAAAAAAGTAATGGGCGCGACGCTGGTTGGAATCACCCGCCGCTGCCGAGGTGCTGGCGATTCGCCCTCCGCCGCTCCATTCCGATTGGCCGTTCCACCTGCATCAACCGTGGCGGGATGCGGTGACAGCCTTCCCCATCCCACCGCTCCGGTCAGGCAAAGCTGATCCAGCCATAGCGGATCGTAATCGGCAATCCGGCGTGCCAGCACTTGCCGCTCCCAGGCATTCGCTGGAATCTCGAATCCCTGCAACTGCTGCAACACTTCCAGCGTCCCGCGCTCGCCAGTGACCTGCGTCCCGGGAGAAACGTGCTGCCACCGCATCAGCCAGCGCATGAATGCCGCCGCCGTCACCGGCTCAATCTGCTTGCGCAACATGCCCACGGTCAGCCGATGAATCCGCGCCAGCAACCGCCGCTCGCACCACTCCGTCTCCGCCGCTTGTATAGATACAGCCTGTGTGGGGACAGCCGCCCCCGGCTGTCCAGTCGAGCGAAGCTCGACAGCCTCGCGTGGGGTGGAGTGTGGCGCGTCGTGTGGCGCGGGCACCCCCGCCCGCGTGCCTGCGCCACCCGTGAAGTTCCCCCGCAGCACAGTGCCACTGGCCTCCATCCGCAGCAGCCCCTTCTCAATCTCAGAAGCAGCCAGTCCCAAAACTCCGCCAAGTTGCGACGCCGTCACCGGCCCCGAGTGCGACATCCAGCCAGTCACGAGCGCAAGCAAAGCGTCATCCCGAGAAACCTGAGCGCTCTCCACATCGGCCAATTCTTGCTCAAACGAGGCCGAAGGAAACAACGTCTGAAAACTGCGGACTCTCTCCGCCGCCACCCAGTACCGCAGGCGCCCCGCCAGCTGTCCCGAGAACCTGCCCTGAGCTTGCCGAAGGGGCGTCTCGCTCTCGGCGACGATGGCGATTCCCGCCCGTCCTTCATTCACCAAACGTTCGAAGTGCGCCGGCCACTGCCCGTGTGCAAGATCCATGTGGGGACGGCCGCCCTCGGCCGTCCAGCTCAGCGCCGGGTGCCCCATTCTAATCTCGCCGTCCTTTGGCGAGATTAGGGTGGGGATTTCGTCGCCACCGTTTCGCACCGGCAGCGCCACCAGCGTGTGCAGCACATCATGCAACTCATCCGCGTCCCGCACATCCGGCCAAGCTTCTTCTCGCACCTGCGCAATCGCTCCCGGATCCAGCCCTCCAACTTCCTCCAGCACTGACTCCGGCAGCACCCGCCGCATGTTCACTGCGCGCGCCCGCCGCTCCTCCAGAGGCGCGTCATCCAGATACGCATACGGATTCGCGTTCAGAATCTCGTGCGAAAACTGCGACGGCACCGGAGTATCCACCGCGATCACGCGAATTTCTCCCGACGCCATCCCTCGCAGCAGCGACTTCAATCCCTCCACATCCATCGCTTCAGTGAGCACATCTTTCATGACTTCGCCCACCAGCGGATGATCGGGAATTCTTCTCTCGCCTTCGATGTTTTCAAAGCAAGCGGCCGCGTCCGGGAACACCGATGCCAGCAGATCGTCGGACCGCATGCGCTGAATTTGCGGCGGAACTTTCTTGCCATTTTGAAAACGCAGCAGCGCCAGCGCCCGGTTCGCGTCCCAGCGCCAGCGCGTGGCAAAGATCGGAGAATCCAGCGCCGCCTGCTCCAGGATTGGCTGCACCGTATCCGCCTGCAGGAACCGAAACACATCGCCCAAGGGAAAACTGTGCTGCTCGGCCAAGGCAATGTTCAAACCGTTATCGGTGGCGGCCGCCTGTAACTCAAAATTAAATCCCACGCAAAAGCGCTTGCGCAGCGAAAGTCCCCAGGCCTTATTGATCCTGCCGCCGAAGGGCGCGTGGATCACCAACTGCATGCCGCCGCCTTCATCAAAGAACCGTTCGGCGATCACGGTGGTCTGTGTGGGCACCGCTCCCAGCACGGCCCGCCCCTGCAGCACGTACTCGATCATCTGCTCCGCGCCGGAGTCATCCAGCCCACATACTTCCTTCAACCACTTCACCGCCGCAGCCACTTCCGGTTGCGTTGCCGAAAATCCCACGGGCGAAGTGCTCGCCAGCATCTCGCTAATCTTCTGCCGCAATTCGCCCACATGCGCCGACAACTCCTGCGTCCGCGCCGGCGCCTCGCCGCGCCAGAACGGAACGCTCGGCGGCGCACCATGCGCATCCTGCACCAGCATCCGTCCGGCATTGGTCTCGATGCGATGTATCATCCACGACGTATTCCCCAGCAGCATGATGTCGCCGCGATTGCTCTCCACCGCAAAATCTTCATCGACAGTTCCTACCACCACGCCATCTGGCTCGGCGACCACGGTGTAAAGAGAATTGTCGGGAATCGCGCCGCCGCTGGTGATGGCCGCCAGCCGCGCCCCACGCCGCGCCCGCAACCTGCCATTCACCCGGTCGCGATGCACGTACGCGCCATACCGCCCACGCCGCGCCGCAATCCCCTCGGACAGCATTTCGAGAATCGAGTCGAAAGTTTCCCGCTTCAGTTCGCGATACGGATAAGCCCGCCGCACCAAAGCAAAAAGCTCATCCTCATCCCACCCATCGCCAGGCGGTCCACTCTCCGCATTAGCCACGGGGTTCGCAGTAGCGCCGGCGTCCTCGCCGGCTGTCGCGAGGCCATCATGGCCTCGCTGCCCGCCCCCAGAAGAAGACGTCGAGTTTTGTCCAGCAGCACAAGTCGCTACAATCTGCTGCGCCAGCACATCCAGCGGAGCCTCGGGAATCATCAGCCGATCCAAATCCCCCAGCTTGATCGCCCGCACCAGCGCGGCGCACTCCATCAAATCGTCGCGAGTAGTCGCAAAGAATCGTCCCTTCGGAACCGCGCCGCGCCAGTGTCCAGACCGTCCCACACGCTGCAGAGCTACCGCGATGGAACGCGGAGAATTGATCTGCACCGCCAGGTCCACCGTGCCCACATCAATTCCCAACTCCAGCGATGCGGTCGCCACCAGGACTCGCACCTGCCCCTCTTTCAATTTCTTTTCAGCCGCCAGTCGCAATTTGCGCGACAGTGAACCGTGATGCGCCGCCACATTCTCTTCGCCGATGCGTTCGCCCAACTCGTGACACAACCGCTCCGCCATCCGCCGCGTATTCACAAACACCAGCGTCGACCGATGTTCAGCCACCAGCGCCACCAGCCGGTCGTAAATCGTGTCCCACATCTCGTTCGACGCCACCGGCCCCAGCGGCATGGGCGAGACTTCAATTCCCAGGTCCAGCTTGCGCTTGTGTCCGATGTTGACGATCACCGGATCGGGCCTTCCGCTTCCAGTAAGAAAGTGCGCCACTTCTTCTATCGGCTTTTGCGTTGCCGACAGCCCGATGCGAACTGGTGGACGATGCGACAGCGCTTCCAGTCGCTCCAGCGACAGCGTCAGATGCGCCCCGCGCTTGTCGTCCGCGACCGCATGAATTTCGTCGACAATTACGGTTTCAACATCGCGCAGAATAGCGCGGCTCTTATCCGCCGTAAGCAGAATGTAGAGCGACTCCGGCGTGGTCACCAGAATGTGCGGAGGCCGCTTCAGCATGCTTCGCCGTTCGTGCGCCAGCGTGTCACCTGTGCGTACGGCCGTGCGGATCTCGGGCATCAGCACGCCGCGTTCGCCTGCAAGCGCAAGAATCTCTCCCAGCGGTCCTTCCAGGTTTTTCTGAATGTCGTTGCCCAGCGCCTTGAGTGGCGAAACGTAGAGCACTTCTGTGCGGTCGGTAAGATTCCCAGCCAGCGCCTTGCGCACCAACCGGTCAATGCAAGCGAGAAATGCCGCGAGAGTCTTGCCCGACCCGGTAGGCGCAGAAATCAGCGTAGTTCGTCCCGCCAGAATGTGCGGCCAGCCCTGCTCCTGCGGCTCCGTGGGAGTGCCAAATTTCCCCACAAACCATTCCGCTACGAGAGGGTGCGCCCAAGCCAGTGAGTCAGAAAGGGACGGCATCTGGATATTGTAGAACGAGAATTTGTTTTCGTAAATTGTTCGCTTATGCGGGCCGGACGAGTCCCCCCGTCTTGCACTTAAATATTAGTACGAGTATGATGAGTATGAATAATATTCGGTAGGATCACGCTAATGCCCAGCGAAAAAGTTGCCGCACTCCAGCGCGAAGACATAACTGCCGCCGCACGCACTTTCCGCTCAAACCGCCAAATGGCGAAGTGGAGCACGATCGTGGACGGGCGCGAGTTTCCGGCGAGGCCTCTCGTTTTGGCGGCGGCGCGCGTCCCACCCAACGATCCGACGAACTCCCACCAGGCGGTTGCGCTGCTGAAAGAGCGAGGCTTCGAAGTTCGTTACCAAGGCAAACCGATCCAAGAGGACCGAGAGGAATTGGCTCCTCCTGCAATCGATGACCTTATCCACAAACTACGTGGCCGTTATGAAGGCTCGGATTCCATGCTCGAAGACAGGGAGCGCGAACACCGCATCGATAAAGACCGGCTTGTGCGATGAGCCGAACGTATGTCCTTGACGCAAGTGCCGTGCTCGATTTTCTACTGAACGGCCCCGGCGCCAGCCGCATCGAGCAGTTGCTAAAGGAAGCTGATCGGTCGGCTACCCCGATGCTAGCTTCGGTCGTGAACTGGGGAGAGATTTTCTACCTCTCTTGGCAACGTCATGGAGAACAGTCCGCCCGGGAAACTCTAGACGATCTTTCGCGGCTGCCCATTCGAGTTATTCCCGTCGATCTTCCTCAGGCGGTCAAAGCTGGCGAGATCAGAGTTCTTCACGGCATTCCCTACGTCGACTCTATGGCGGCCTCCCTCGCAACCTTAAACGGGGCCACGCTGGTTACCGCAGACCGCGATTTCGAAAAACTCGGACGCCATTTCCCAATCCTTTGGATTGCGCGCCCCTGAACCGCATTCGCGAGGCTGCTAAAATCCCGGCGATGCCCAAACTCTCTGCCACAGCCCGTGCCCGCAAAATCAAACTACTTCTCTTCGACGTTGACGGAGTCCTCACCGACGGCAAACTTTTCTTTATCCCCCAAGATGCGGAGCGATCCAACCCAAGCGCGGCCGAAAGAACTGCTCAAGGCCAGATCGAAGTCAAAGGATTTCATGCTCACGATGGCGTCGCCAATTCACTGGCGCGAATCGCCGGTCTCAAGACCGGTCTCATCACGCGCCGCAGCTCAGAAACCGTGACTCTCCGCGCTCGCGACCTGAAGATTGAGCACATCCGCCAGGGAGTTCGAGATAAGCGCGCGGCCCTCGATGAAATCGTCAAGGAAGAAGGACTCCAGCCCGCAGAGGCCGCTTTCGTGGGCGACGACATCGTCGATCTTCCCGCCATGCGCGCCGCAGGCCTGGCCATTGCGGTGCAAAATGCCCGCGCCGAGGTCAAGCGCGAAGCCCACTACATCACGCCCCACGGCGGCGGTGAGGGTGGTTTCCGCGACGCCGTAGAGTTCATCCTCAAAGCGCAAGGCAAATGGAAGAAGGCCCTGCAAGATTACCTCGGGGAATGAAAGAAGCTCGCAGCTCCTAGCTTTGAGCTCTTAGCTCAAAGCCCCAGGGTACTCGCAGCCCTGCTAAAACATAGAGGGATCGTGATCGTAGGCGAATGCCGAGGAACATCGGTCGCGCACGTTGGGAATCGGTCTCTAGCTTAAAGCTAAGAGCTTAAAGCTAAGAGCTTAAAAAAAAAAACCCACCGGATGCTTGCTTGGGGCGTGCTCGGGTCAGCATCCGATGGGCTACCGTTCTCCTTACTCACCCTGTTGTTTTCAGGAGTATGTGAAGAAAATTAAACACCCAACCACGGCCAAGTTCCGTCTAATTTTGTAAACCTTTGTAAAAACTCGCTACATAAAAAATACTGCTGCAGATTGAGACCTGCAGCAGTACCGTAACTCGCCTGTTCGTAGGTCACCCGGCTGGAACCTTATTCCGGCAGCGCGGCGGGCTTCGACGCAACCAACTCCGCGAAGCGCTTGTCTTTTCGCACTCCGGCGAATTCCGCGTCCTTATACACGCTATTGAAATCCTTGTACCCGTCCTCCAGAGCTTTTCGCAAATACTCCAATGACCGCTCGGAATAGCCCATCTTGGCGTAGAGTTTAGCTACGGTGAAATCATAGCGAGCGCGATCACCCGGGCTGGGCAACTGAGCCTGCACGCCACCGCGCGAGGTCCGCTCAAACACATCGGGATCGAGTTCGACAGCATGTTGATAAGCCTGCACGGCAGACTCGAATTCCTTCTTGGCAAAAAGCGCCGCTCCCAGATTGCTGAAGAACGATGCGGAATTCCCGTCCAGAGCGATCGCCCTTCGGTAATCCTTGATCGCCGCCGCATATTTGCGTTCTTCGTAAAAAACTACGGCTCGATTGTTATAGGCGTCGGCATGTTTCCGATTGGTTTTGATCGACTGGTCGAATGACTTCTTCGCCTCGCGATAGCGCTGCATCATCAGTTCGGTGATACCGATTTTATTCATCAACTCGGCCGAACCTGGTTTCTTGGCCAGCGCCGCGCGATAGTAATCGAGCGCGTCCAGGTAAAGTTTCACTCCGCGCAACTGCTCCGCCCGCGCCTCCAGATCTGCCGACGTCGCATCGGGCGCCGGAGGATCGATGCTTCGCAGCAGCGGCGGCTTTATCTGAACTTGTTCGGAGTGCGAAGACTGTCCCAGGCAAACACTGGACAGGCCGCAGGTGAAGAGGAGGAAAAACGAGACAGGAACCAGCGAAATTCTCGGGCAGGACGACATAGGCCACCCCCCAGCTAGTGGCCCCATTCTGGCATAGTTTTGCCCCGCCGGCGAAGGATTTTTATCGCCCCGGGCTCAACCAACAGAAGACGGTGACGAGTCGCCAGATTTCAGGTTTCAACCGTTGGGGTTAGATGAAACGGGTGAGGGGCACCTGATTCATTCGCCGTTCATTCACCCTGCTCGCGCCTTTAGCGAGAGAGCCTGCCCTGAGCGCAGCCGAAGGGGTGGGGATTTGACTGTTGGACACAGACTTCAGTAGTCCCAACTCAATAACTTACGTTCCGCTCGAAATCAGTGCGGCTCCGCAGGCTGTCCGTTATCCGGCGGGGGTTTCTGGGCCGGTGTCGTGCTCTTGTCGTCCTTGAACATTCCGGCGATCTTCCCGAAAAAACCTTTCTTTTTCTTGGCATCGTCGGGTTTATTCGGATCCTCCTGAATCGCCGCTTCTCCAGGCGCAGGAGGAGCAGGCAGAGGCTTATTGCCTCCGCCAAAAATCCGCGAGAAAAATCCCTTCATTCCCTCCTGTGCGTCGCAGGTTTCGCGCGGCTCCGTTCCCGCCACGAACGCGGAAACATAGTCATCCGGGCAACCCGGTGTGGCTAGGCGATTCGTAAATTTGTCGAGCTGCACATCCACCACCCCAGTCGGCTGCTGGAACGGCTTCATATCCGCATACTGCGGCAGCGCGGCGGCTTTCTTCATGAACTCGGTCCAGATGGGACCGGCCGTCAGCGCGCCGGTCAAGCGCAGGTCGCTGTAATCGTCGTACCCCACCCACACAATGCACAGCAAATTCGACGTATATCCCGCGAACCAACCGTCGTGCGAACTGCCAGTCTTTCCCGCCGCCGGCTGCGTGAACCCTCGCAGCCGCACCGCCGTATACCCGAGCCCATTATTGATTACACCTTCCATCATGTTGGTCAGGATGTAAGCAATCCGCGGATCGAGCACCTGGCGCTGATCGGTGTTGTAGTTGGCGATCACGTCGCCTTTACCGTTCCGCACCGATCGCAGCAATATCGGCGACAAACGCACGCCGTTATTCGCAAATGTCGTGTACGCCCCCGCCATGTCCAACGGCGATGCATCGTACGATCCCAGCGCCATGGCCGGCGTCGCTTTCACTGACGTAATGCCCGCAGCCTTCGCCAGGTTCGCCACTTTGTCGTAGCCAACTTCTTCCGCCACCTTTACGGTCGCATTGTTCAGCGACATGGCTAGCGCGTAGCGCAACGAAACATCCCCGTGATATTCCTCTTTGTAGTTGCGCGGCTCGTAGATCTGATCCCCGTAAGCGAAACTCGATGGCGCGTCCGTCACCGTTGACGCCGGAGTCAGCACCGTGGGCGACCCGTCCAGCGCGCTGTTCACCGCCGCCGCATAAACGAATGGTTTGAAGATCGATCCCGTCGGCCGCTTTGCATTCGCGTGATTCAGCTGGCTCAAGCCATAATCCCGTCCGCCCACCAGCGCCAGCACCGCCCCGGTGTGCGGATCGAGCACCACCATCGCAACCTGCGCCTGCGGGCCCGGCAACACTTTGGTTTCGAACTTCTTCCCTACTTTCACTTTCTTGGTGCGCAACTTCTTGACCTGTTCATCCACTAGCTTGATGCCCGACTCCACAGCCTGAGCGGCTGCCTTCTGCAGATCAGGATCAAGCGTCGTATAGATCCGGTACGACTGATCGTTCAGCTCGTTCTCGTTGAACTTGCTGATCAAAGTATCCCGCAACATGTCGACGTAATAAGGCGCATCGCTGGCTTCCACATTCGGCGGCGCCAGTTTCAGCGGCGCAGCTTTGGCTTTATCCGCCTGCTCCCGCGTAATCGCATGCGTCTCTACCATCGACTCCAGCACCAGATTCCGGCGCTCCATGGCGCGCTCCGGATGCCGGTAAGGCGAGAGATAACTCGGCCGCTGAATCAAGCCCGCCAGCAAGGCGGCCTCCGGCAGCGTAATGTCTTTTAGATCCTTGTTGAAATATGCCTTTGACGCCTCCGCGAACCCGCTGATCGAGAACGATCCTCTCTGCCCCAGATCCACCCAGTTCGCGTAAAACTCGAAAATCTGCTTCTTGCTGAACTTCTGCTCGAGTTCTTCGGCGATCAGCATCTCGGTGAGTTTGCGCCGGATCGTCTTTTCCGGAGTCAGAAAAAATCCCCGCGAAAGCTGCATCGTCAGCGTCGATCCGCCCTGCTCGTGGCGTCCCCGCACCACGTCGATCCACGCCGCTTCCCCCATGCGCAGGAAATTCACGCCGCTGTGCTCAAAAAATCGCCGGTCTTCAATCGCCAGCACCGCCTGCACCATCATCGGCGGGATGTCGTTGTACTTCACTAGTTGGCGCTTCGACCGCTGCCCGGCGTCAAACAACGCGGTCACCAGTTGCGGCTCCAGTTCATACGCGGAAAGATCGCTGCCATTGCTGGTGATCTGATCCACCTGGCCGTCATGAATGCTGATGCGCGCCGGCTCCGGGCTATGGTAGGACTCCGCCCCCGGAGTGATCTCGATCCCATCCTTCAGCAAGCTGTAGGTGCCGAGGCTCGTCTGGCCTTCCTTTTCGTCGGTATACCCGGCGCGGCGCAGCTCGGTAACGATTTCTCGAGTCTCGATCTTTTCGCCGTCCCGCACCGTCTTCGGCAGGGCGAAAATCTTTGCCGAATTGGCAAATACAGGACTGCGGAACCGCTTCTCGATAATGCGGTCGTATTTGATGTAAAAGTAAGAAAAAAATGCCGTAAACGACACTGCGAGGATCAAAAACGCCAGCAGCGCCGCGCGCAGCAGGGGGTCGCTCGGCAGCCACGGAACGACCCTACCCGCATTCCCCCCTCGTCCCTTCGGAATTTTGATTTTGATCGTCACAATGCGAGAACTGTTGCTGGCCGGAACGCTCTACGCGTGAAATAACTCCGTACTTTCTCAGACGTCGGGATAGCTAAAAAGGTTTGTACCGTCAGTCACGGGCGTACCCCGCAAACCACACACAGCGGTCCGTTGTCTTCGCAGCCAGAGATGTTCTTATTGTACCGCTACCGCAAAAACGAAAAGAGACCCGCAGTACATGCGAGTCTCCAACCCGTTAACTGCATTTGGGATTGCCTACATTCTAGGGCACATCCGAGGCCGCAAAGTAGCCAGCGGTTACCAGCGGCGTAGTAGGCAGTGTTTCTGTCAGAGCCCCGGTGCTCGCCACATTAACCACTCCCAGACTCACGCTCGGGGCCACTCCCGAATAAATGAACAGATACTTTCCGCTTTGATCGAACCCGCCAAAAGCCGTAGGCGTCGCAATGTTGAACGGTGAACCCGCCACCAGGCTCAGCGCCCCGGTCGTCGCATCCAGTTTATAGGCCTCGATGGGATTAGTTCCGGTGCCTGCGTCGTTCAGGCTGAAAGAATAAATGAATTCACCGTTCACCGACGTCGGCTGCACCGCAATGTTGAAAGGTGCGTAAACTGTCGTCTTCGGCGACCCCGCCGCCGCTGTCAGCGCCCCCGTAGACTGGTTGATGCTGTACACGTAAAGGCTTTTGTCGTCGACGCCATATATGGATTGGGTCTGACCGCTAATTCCGATGAGGTAATTCCCGCTGGGGTCACCATGCATCGCCCACAAAGGGATGTTGAACGGGCTGCCCTGTATCACCGTGAGCGCGCCCACGTTGGAGCCGGTGCTTGAAACGGAATAGCCCACCACTGCGGTTCCCGAGTGCGTGGCCGACGCCTGGGACACATAGAGGAATCGCCCCAGACCATCCATCCCCATGTTCTCGGGCGCTAACGCCGCACCGGCGGTGGAAAACGGCGATCCCGTAACCGGCGTCAGCGCGCCGCTGCTGCTGATCTGATACGCAACAATCTGCTCGTTCGTGGATTCCGCGATGAACATCAGCGTTCCGGCGGGATTGGTGATCACGACTTGCTGGTTGTAACTGTAACTATTGATGCCGCTGAGCGACGTCAGCGAGATAGGAAAACCGGTTAACCCGGTTAAATTCCCGTTCGTACCGATCGACCATCCATAGATCTGCTGCACATCTTCCAACACCGCATAGAGATACTTCCCTTGGGCAGTGACGACTCCCACGCTTCCCCTATTCGCGGGTATGGCCGGCGAAATATAAGTAGACACGGGACCGAAAGTGCCCGCCGTGGCATTCAGCGCAAAACCATCCATGGAGCCGTTCTGATCCACGGCATAAGCAAAGGCGTTTGCCGTGGTGGTGCCACCTCCGCCGCCCGAACCCGAAGAACTGCACGTTGAATTGCCGAACGTTATGCCGCAAGTGTAATGACCGCAGCCGACCAGCGACAACGCCACCACCATCACCACCACCAAACTAAAAAGCAGTCGAACTTTCGTCGCCATAACTTCTCCCAGAAAAATTCCCGAATCGAGCCGCGGCGGATCTTCGCAAAAACTTATTTTCCCTTGCCGATGGTAGGAGCCCTCGTAACCGTGTGACAAGTTACGAACGTCATTTGCCCATCACTCTCGATACCAGAGCCGAAGATTTCCCGACGCGAATGGAAGTCCGTTATTGCCGGTTCGTCGGTGTGAAGTGCAAGAGGACAGTCTTCCCCGCCAGATCGACGCGTGCCGTATAGTCCGCCGTTATATAAATCACGGGAGCCTCGCTCGTCCCAACACGCTCCACCGTCACCTGCTCGGGCACCAGCACAATGTTGTGCTCCGCGGCTTTGCGTATGACGGCCTGCCGGAGATACTCGTCGGATCTCACATCCGTCATCCCGATCCGAGTTCCCACCAGCGACCCAATATCTTTCAAGTCTTCCCGCAATTCGAGGTTGGCCAATTCGCAGCCTGCCAATTGCCACCCTGTACTCACCAGCAGCGCGAGCATGATCAACACAGAAATGATTTTGAGTTTGCGCACTTCACAACCCCGTGGTGGGTCTCCGACTTCGGCGGACCGAGGGGAGAAACCGCCTAGAAACCCCGGTTCCCGCTGGAGGGTGTGAAATGCAAGGTGAGGGAATATCCTGGCAAGCTCACGGGAACGTTATACTCCGCCGCCACATACACCGCCGGCGCCCCCGGTGTGCCGATCCGTTGCACCGTCACATTCTCCGGGACGAGCGTGATTTGATGTTCCTGGGCTTTCTTGATTGCCTGGTCGAGCAATTCCTGATCGGTGGTGTGCGGATTCGCTCCGCCCATCATCGCCAAGGTCCGCAAATCGTCCTGATACGAATAGTTATTCATCTCCGGCGGCAGAATCTGGAATCCGGCATACACCAGGTAGATGATGACCAGAAACCCGGCCAGTGCTTTGAAAGTGCTCATGTCCCACGATCCGCCCTGCCGCAAATTCGAACAACTTCAAGCCGCGCGGCCGAGCAACTTCTCAAAAGATTCCACGATCGCGGTGATCCTAACATCGCGTACTTCCCGAGTCGAGCGCAGAACAACTTCGACAGTACCTTCGGTAACCTTCTTTCCCACAGTGATTCGAAACGGGATTCCGACCAAATCCGCGTCTTTAAACTTCACGCCCGGCCGCTCGTCCCGATCGTCCAGAATCACGTCGTATCCCGCCGTTTCCAACTGCTTCGCGATGCCCTCCGCCGCCGTTCGCACCGTTTCATCTTTTACATTGACCGGAGCCACCACGATTTCAAACGGCGCAATCGCCGGCGGCAACCAGAATCCATTTTCGTCATTGCCCTGCTCCACCGCCGCCGTCAGGATGCGCTCGATCCCGATCCCGTAGCTTCCCATGATCGGCGTCACTTCTTTGCCGTTCTTGTCGAGCACGTGCGCTCCCATTGACTCCGTATACCGGTAGCCCAGCTTGAAGATGTGCCCAATCTCCACCGCCGTATCGATCCGCAACGCCTTACCGCAATTCGGGCACGCTTCCCCCGCCGTCACCGCGCGCAGGTCAGCATACGCGGTCGGCTGAAAAGTTTTCCCCGGCGTCAGATTCTTGAGGTGATAGTCCTCTTTGTTCGCGCCTCCAATCAGGTTCGCACGTCCTTCCAATGCCTTGTCGACTAATAACACCGGCTCGCCTTCATGCTTCTTCAAATCGCGAGCCCACTCAATCCCGACTGGCCCCAGATATCCAGCGGGAGACTTGAACAAAGCCTTGATTTCGCTCTCTTCCATAGGCCGCGTCGCGACCGCCACTGCGCCGGCGAGTTTCGCCTCGTTAAGCTGATGATCACCGCGCATCAGCACAACAATCGCCCGAGAAATCTTTTTCCCCTTCGCATCGACCTCATCTGCCATGTAGGCCAGCGTCTTGATTTTGTTCTTCGGCGACACTCCCAGAAATTTCGCCACGTCTTCAATCGTCTTCTGCCCCGGCGTATGCACTTCCAGGGGCTGTCCATCGCCTTCAGGCTTCAAATCCTCCACTGCGTCCAATTTCGACGTGGCCTTCTCCATATTCGCCGCGTAATCGCATCCATCGCAGCTCACAATCTGATCTTCTCCGGCAGGAGTTCGCACCATGAACTCGTGCGATTCCTTCCCGCCCATCGCTCCCGAGTCCGCTTCCACCACCATGTACTTCAGCCCGCAGCGGTCAAAAATCCGGCAATACGTCTCGTAATGTTTCTTGTAAGAAACGTCGAGACCCGCCGCGTCGATGTCGAACGAATATGCGTCCTTCATCATGAACTGCCGCACCCGCAGCAAGCCCGACTTGGGCCGCGGCTCGTCGCGAAACTTCGGCGCAATCTGGTACCAGATTTGCGGCAGCTGCTTGTAGCTTCTCAACTCCTTCATCGCGATCGAAGTCATGACCTCTTCTTCGGTCATGCCCAGGCACATGTCCGCGCCCTTGCGGTCCTTCAGGCGGAACAGGTTCTCTCCCATCAACGCCCAGCGCCCGCTGGCTTCCCAAACTTCCCGTGGATGCAGCGCCGGCAAATAAAACTCCTGCCCGATCCGGTCCATCTCTTGCCGGACAATGGCCATGATCTTGTTAAAAGATCGGTTGCCGAGAAACAAATACGAATAAATCCCCGCCCCAAGCTGACGAATGTATCCCGCCCGCACCAGAAACTTGTGGCTCGCGACCTCGGCATCCGCCGGCGCCTCGCGCAATGTAGGAATAAAAAGTTCAGACCATCGATGCATAAGTGTGTTCCCAACCGAAGTGGAATTTTCGATTGTAAATGATGGCAGCCGAGGCCAATAACAGCGCCAGCGGTGATAGTTTTCCTTCGTGTACCTTAGTGCTCTTCGTGGTTATCTTTTGGGGTTGGAAAACGTCCTGCAGCGCCGAGATGAAGCTCCTTTCAATACAACTTTGTCGGCGGCTTTGTACCAAGTATTGTGTTTATTACCTCCATGTGATATACATTGTCTGGGAGGTATTTAAATGACAAACCCGGAGAAAATCGTAGCTTTCCTGCGTGGCGGGAAGCCTGGAAAGTTTTGCGACGATTGCATTGCGATCAGATTGAAGCTGCCCCGAAGACAAGAGGTCGCAATAGTAACGCTCACCCTCACCTTGTGTCGCGAATTCCAGCGGGGGCCTGGAAATTGCGCCGATAAGAAGCATGCTGGCACACAAGAAAGGCTGGTCATTCGAGCCCTCTAGCTTTGATTAATTCTTAAGGAGGTAAAATGGCAACCCTATCCGGAATTCAAATCAAGGTCGCCGATGAGGTTTGGGTGGCTACTGCTCTTCTTCATCGGGAGCACCCAAGTCAACCGGATTTCGCAATCGAGGAGATAATGCAGCGGGCTGCCCAAGAGGCCGGCACGCACCCACTTCGACCGGGGGTATATGTACACATCGTTCAGCATTGCGTCGCCAATCGCCCGCCCAATCCTGGCCGCTATCGCATGCTGTTCGAGACGACGGCCGGTCGCCGCCGTCTGTTTCGCAATGGCGACGCTTACCACACCGCACGTGAAGGCGCCAAGACAGTTCCCGCGAGAGAAGACATTCCGCCCGAACATCGAGACCTGCTCGATTGGTACAAAAACTGGAATCAAGACAGCCTGGAAGAGAGAATCAAGAACGACCCTCTGCTGGCGCTACGCGGCTCCGGCAAGGAGCTGTGGGCCGATGAGCACGCCGACGAATATGTGCGTAGGCTTCGCGAAGGCTGGGAATGAGCCGCATCTTCTGGGACACGAACCTTTTCATATATCTATGGGAGGACTACGGAACTCTGTCGCAAGCAGTAGAAGACCTTCGCACTAAAATGCTGCGCCGGGGCGATCAACTCGTGACATCGACTCTGACCCTGGGTGAAATCCTAGTGAAACCGACGATGGCGGGGAATACCGAGCTTTGCAGTAAGTATGAGGACGCAATTTCGAATATCGCTTTGCTAGTTCCTCTGGATGCTAAGGTCGCCAGAATCTATTCGGCCATCCGCCGCGACCGCTTGCTGAAAGCTCCCGACGTAATCCAATTGGCGTCGGCCGCTAGCGTGGGAACTGATTTGTTCGTCACCAACGATGGGCATTTGCAGGGCAAGCAGATACCCGGCATTCAATTCATTGTCCCACTTGACCGAGTTCCGATCTGAGAGGCACCCTACCCCGCCAACTGCTTCAAAATTTCTTTCCCCAGTTTCTGGGCCTCGCCAAAAAATTTCTGATATTCGACGAACAGCCGGTTCAACTCCAGCGACTTGTCCGCAGTTAGCTTCTTGCGCAGAAGCATATCCCGCACATGCACCGGGTTCGGCAAGGTTGCATCCTCGGTCAATTCTTCCAGCGCCGTCTTTGGATCGTAGTGATACATGGGAACCTCAATCTAGTCATTGGGCGATTGGGTCATTGCGCGATTTTCAATCACACAATCACCCGATGACTCAATGACTCAATCCTAGACCAGTTCCGTCGTCCACAGATCGTGCAGATGGACAATCCCTTCCAGCTTCCCGCTTGCGTCCACCACCATCAGCGAAGTGATCTTCTTCTCTTCCATCAGCGCCAGCGCCGTGGCCGCAAACTCGCCCGCCCCAATCGTCTTCGGATTCCGAGTCATCGCCTCTCCCGCCGCCAGATCCATCACATCTTTTCCCCGCTTCTCCAAAAGCCGGCGCAAATCTCCGTCGCTGATGATTCCAACTAAGGTCTCGTCTTCCACCACTGCGGTCACTCCCAGTTTCTTGCGCGACATTTCATAAATCACATCGGGCATTTTCGTCTGCGGCGAAACTCGCGGCAGCGCCTCCCCCGTGTGCATCAACGATTCCACCCGCGCCAACTTCTTCCCCAATTTCCCTCCCGGATGCAAGTTCGCGAAGTCTTCCTCCTTGAATCCGCGCCGTTCACTCAGCGTCACGGCCAGCGCATCTCCCAGCGCCAGCATGGTAGTGGTCGAAGCCGTCGGCGCCAATCCCAGCGCACAAGCCTCCTCCGCGATCGAACAATCCAAAGCCACATCCGCTGCCGCCGCCAAAGTGGAAACCTGTGTAGAGCGGGCGCCCCCGCCCGCTGCCTTTGACTTTTTCTGGAGTGTCCCGCCCGCTGCCCTTGACTCTTCCGCGGGTGCCCCACCCTTGTCTCGCGATTTGGGCGAGACAGGGTGGGGGTTTTGACTCTCGCAGATTTCATCCCCCGTCATAGCAATCAACGGCACCCGCAGCCGCTTGATAGTCGCCAGCAACTGCAAAATTTCTTCCGTCTCTCCCGACGCCGAAAGCGCCAACACCACATCGCCGCGCACCACCATCCCCAAATCCCCGTGCAGCGCCTCCACCGGATGCAGATACAACGCCGGCGTCCCGGTCGAACTGAATGTCGCCGCGATTTTTCGCGCGATCAGCCCGCTTTTGCCCATGCCCGTCACCACCACGCGTCCCGCGCAGCAGAACAGCAACTCCACCGCCTGCTCAAACGCCCCGTTCATGGGCCCGGCAATGCGATCCGCGAGCGCGCGCAAAGCTTCTGCCTCAATGCGCACCACGTTCTCGCCAGTGTGTTTCATTCGTGGAAATCCGATGTTAGCACGCGCCGGAATCGACGATTCTCATGGGTCCCGGTCGTAGAGACGTAGCTGGCTACGTCGTGCCGGCACAACTGGAATGTTGATCCGGAAACATCCGTCGACGTCAGAAATGATCCTCAGCCGTCGGCAGCGGCGCCGGCGCTGCAGGCAGCTTCGCTCCCAGCGCACCCAGTCCGCGCGCCTGGATCAACCGGTCCCATGGCCCCGCCTGCCAGTTGTCGCGCGTCTTCTGTTCGTATCTCCACGATGGCAGCGTCAGCATCAGGTTGCGCGAGATCGAATGTACATACGGTTCATACATCGATCGCAGCTTTGTGAGTTTGTCGCCGGCATACTCGTCATTCCGAAGCCGCAGTCCGGCAGATCTCAAACTCTCGCGCAAAGTCTTCAACTCCGCCTCGGTGAGTCGCTCCGCCGCGCCCGGATCGTATCGCGCATTCACCACCTGAGCCAGGTCTACCGCCGCGTGCCGCGCCATGGCGAACGTGAGTTTGGCCTGTCCGGGATGCACTCCCTCAATCCCGGTCAGTACCAGCGAAGTCACATCGAGCATCGTAGTCAGCGCTCCCACCCAAGACTGGTTGCTGTGCTGTGATCGAAAGAAACTCAACACCGGATACGAAATATGGCTTTCCAGCAGTTCTCCGGCCCATCGTTCCCATTCCCGCAGAACTTCATCGAGAACTCTCTGGTCCACTCCCGGATCGTCCGACCTGCCCGCCAATCGCAGCAGCAATTCGGCCGCCGACGGCGGAGAACCCGCGCGCGCGTCCAACATTGAAATCTGAATCTCCCGCCGCGAGAACGAAGAGTAGACCACCGGGATATAGCCAATCACCACGCCCAGAAATGCGAAGCCCATCCCCGCCTCGATCACCGAAAGCGCGCGCGCTCCTCCCGATATCGGCACAATGTCGCCGTATCCCAGCGTGAAGAATGTTTCTCCGCTGTGATAGACGATTCGGCCGAAGGTCAGCGGCTCCCGGTTCAACTGTTCGTGGCCGCCAATCCCGTACTGAACCAGGGCAAATCCAAAAATCAGCCCCGTCGCCCAGAACGCCAGCAGCATGATCAGCGATAGCGGCCCAAAGTATCCCAGAAAATTCTGCTGTCTTGAGGTCGTCTTGACCCGCCGTGCAATTCCCCGCCACGGAATCCAGGTGCGCCGGTAGAACCACGCGGTAAGCTTGAAGTGCCGCGTGACTCGCCGTGGCAACACTACGGTCTCGAATGCATCCAGCAGCACCACCCAAATGACGATGAGACCAACAACGGCTCCCACTATGCTGCCGTGCGAATTGATGAACAACGCCAAGTTGAAACCTCATCCCGCTGATCGGGAATGAAATGTAGATGCGGCAGGAAGATTACCAGATTCGCCGTTAAAGTCGGGATTCGGAATTAGGACCCAGATCGAGTTGAGGGTGCCCTTGAGGGTGCCCCGCCCTTCTCGCGCCCTTCGCGAGAGGGTGGGGATTTTGACTGTGGCTTTTTGATTTCAGAGAATCGTCGCCCGCAGTTACTGCGGGTTGGCAGGCGCCGGCTGCGCGGGCGGAGTCTGCCCCGGGGTCGACGCCGGCGGAGTCTTGGGTTTCGGTTTCTTCTTCACCGCCGGCTTTTTAGCTGGCTCGTTATCGTCAACGACAATCTTTTTCGGCGGAGCCGCCGGGATGGCCGCCTGCGCCGTCTTCAGATCGGCCCGCAGTCGCACGATCTCCGCTTCCTTGGCCGAAGACAAGGTCTCGATCCGTTGTCCCAACTGCTTCCGCGCGCCCTCGAAGGTGCTCAGATCATTCGAGACCGACTGAAAATCGTCTTTCGATCCGAACGCCCCCGTCACCTCCACTACGTTTCCCAGCACGTCATAAAGGGCGTCGAGATTTCGATAGAGTTTGAAACTCGACGGCAAGTCTTCGGGTTGCGAACGCAATTGCGAAATAATCTCGGGCAGCGCGCCCTGCAAGTTGCGCTGAATCGAATCTATGTTCGACAGCATTTGCTTCTTCGAACCGCCGTCCATCTTCCAGCGCTCGATCCGCAACTTTCCCAGGTCACCCTGCGTGCTCTTGGACGCGCCTTCTAGTTGTGTCAGCATTCCATTCAACTCCGTCATCGACGCGTAGGACACGGGCGCCGCCGGAGAGCCACCCTGTCCCAGGGCCGCCGTCATCGAAACGATGATGAACAGAAAAAGAAAGAGAGTTGTTGGAAGAAGAGTGCGTTTCATGGTTTGCAAAGCGGTTGCTTTCGCGACCAACAAGGATACTACATTGGGCGCCGCCGCAGATGGGGCATCTCCGGGGTCACACATTTCCCCACAACAGCCAAAGGCGATGATAGTCCCGGACGCGGTCCCCGCAATCGTACAATGGGATCATGAGGGGAAACAGTCGATTCCTTCCTACAACGCTTCTGGCCAGCGTAATCCTGCTTCTGACGGTCGTTGTCACGCCTTCTCCGGCGCAGGATCTGGCCCGCCGCCTCATCCTCAAAGACGGTTCCTATCAGCTGGTCACGAAATATGAGGTCAAGGGCAATCGCGTGCGCTACATGAGCGCTGAACGCGATGAGTGGGAAGAAATCCCCGAGTCGCTGGTCGACTGGCCTGCCACCGAAAAGTACGAGAAAGATCGAGCCGCCGGAGCGTCCGTGCCCGAAGCTGCGCAACTCGATAAGGAGCTTGAACTCGAGCGGGAGCGCGAAGAAACTCTGCTCCCGCAAGTCGCACCCGGACTTCGCCTGCCCGAGGACTCCGGGGTATTTCTGCTCGACAGTTTTCGGGGTGAACCGCAGCTCCTTGAAATCCAACAAACCGCCGGCGACATCAATCGCAACACCAAAAGCAACATTTTTCGTGGCGCCATCAACCCCATAGCCGGCCTGAAACAGGCCATCGAGCTCGACGGCGCCCATGCCGCGATTCAGGCTCACGTCGACGTTCCTTCGCTCTACATTAAGTTCGACGCCGACCAATCCCCCGGCAAAAATTCCAGTCCCACCGCGGCGTCTCCGCAGCAGCCCGAACAGCCCCAACAACCCGTTGCGGCCTTCGACCGCTTTCGCATCGTTCGTGCCGAAGTTAAAAATGGCAAGCGCATCCTGGGCGACGTGAAGCGCCAAGTCACCGGCAAGGTGAGTCAGGAAGAGCATCTGGTCAAGACCACCGCCACGCGCGTCAGTGGCGGCTGGCTGAAACTCACCCCCCAAGACAGTCTCGTGCCCGGAGAATATGTCGTAGTCGAAATGATGCCTCAGGAAGAAACCGGAAAAGAAGGAATGAACCTCTACGTCTGGGATTTCGGCGTCAACCCCAAGGCCGCCGCCAACCCAAATCCCTGGAAGCCCTCCGCCCCAGAATCAAAGCCAACCGAAGCTCCCAAGCCAAACTAAATCGGCGCAGCCGGCGCAACAATTATGCCAGCCGCGGAGCGGCGAAATAGTGCAGCCCAGCGCGTAAGCGCTGGGTTAGCCGATATGGGGAGAACCGAGTCCCGGAGGGACGAAAGAAAACTGGAAGGTGCAAAAAAAGATATTCTAGGTGTGAAAACCAGGCCCGAAACTCTATTCCTTCAACGTCCCGCGCTGCGCAATCCCAATATTATCGCGGCTGGAATTTTTCACCACGTACATCATCCCATCCGCCTGCCGGATCACATCGTGCGCCGTGCGCGCATCATGCGGATACGTTGCCAGCCCAATCGACGCCCGCACATTCAGATTCAATCCCTCTTCACTGCAAAAGCTGCTGGACCGCAGAGCGTCACGCAACCGTCTCGCCACCACCAGCGCCTGATCTTTTCCCGTCTGCGGCAACAGCACCACAAATTCATCTCCGCCGTAGCGAAAGGCAAAATCAATCAACCGCAACTGCGCCTTAATCAGATATCCAATCTCGGCCAGCAGCTTGCTCCCAATCAAATGCCCGTGCGTGTCGTTGACCGCTTTGAAATGGTCGAGATCAATAAACAGAACGCTGAATTCGTAACCAAATCGTGACGAACGGTAAACCTCGGTGTCCAGCGTCTTGTACAAATGCCGCGCGTTATACAAGCCCGTGCAATCGTCGGTGATGGTCAGTTCCTGGATCTTCTCCACCCAGCGCGCGTTCTCAATCGCAATGGCCGCGTAGTCGCACAGCGACTGCAGAAAGAACAGTTCCGCATCCTTGAACTGCTCCATGTCCACATTGACCAATTGGATCACGCCCAGCACGCGCAGCTTCGACCGCAGCGGCACGCAGATCACCGACCGCGTCTGCCACTTCGTCGCGTCGTCCACCCGGCTCGCAAAAACTGGATCGGTGTGCACATCCGGCACTACACGTGCCTCTCCGTGTTTCGCCACCCACCCGGCGATTCCCTCGCCCACTTTCAGGCGCACGCTCTTCAGCGCCTCCGCCTTGTCGCCCACCGCGATCGCAAAGTAGAGTTCGTCACGCGCTTCGTCCACCATCAGCAGCGACCACGTATCGGGACGAAAATATTCCGCCATCTTGTCCATGATGGTCTGCAGAATGGAGTCGAGATCCAGCGACGACGTGAGCGCCTTGGCCACGTCGTGAAAGATCGTCAATTCCTGATTCTGCCGCGTCAATTGAGTGCCGGCCTCAGGCATGCAGAAATTCCGTTGTCCCTCGCTGGTACGGGTGGTGTTCAAAAATTATATTCGTCATTTTCGTGCACCCGCAATGACCGTTAGTAACCTGTACCTGTAAAGCCAACCACCTCAACCGTGTAGAGCGGGCGCCCCCGCCCGCTGCTTTTGCCCTTGGCCCGCTTTCGCTTTCACCTCCTTGTGCCTCTCGCTTCTCCATTTCATCCCATTGGCATATCCTTATCAGTGCAAGGACGAATATGAAAGAAAAACCTCTCCGCTCCGCTCTAACTCTCGTGGCCCTCGCGCTTTCGCTACCGGCTTTTTCGCAAACGCCTCAGAGCCAGCCCGATCCGAAATCGGTTCCCGTGATCGATGGCGGAATCGGCGCCTGCTCCGCCGACTTCACCGTCAACGATTCCGCCGGCGCTCCCGTCTACGCCGCCAAAATCAACGTCCACATCGCTTACGGATTCATGTACGCCCGCAAACTCGACCTTGAAGTCGGCACCAACGTAGACGGCAAGGCCCGCTTCACCGGGATCCCCGATCGAGTCAAGCACGGCCTTTTCTTCGAAGCCTCCGAGGGCGACCGCACCGCCTCCGCCTTCGACGACCCCGCCACCACCTGCCAAGCTCAATTCACGCTGGTCCTCCGCAAAAAACCTTAGAAAACACTCATTGGTGTGCCCCATCCTTGTCGCGTTTTTTGCGACAGAACCTGCCCTGAGCGTGGCCGAAGGAGTGGTGATTTTGAAACCGTTTCTTGCGAAAGGGCGGGTATTTTGAAACCCCTTTCCGCGACAGGATAGGGATTTTTCGCAAACAATACGGTTACCTTTCCCTAGTCCTCTTGACGGTGGCGCGTCCGGTCCTCTTGTCCTATGATGTTCCCGTCATCACCCGGGCGGAACTCGCCCTCTCTGGCAGGAACAACGTGGGCGAATTCGGAGACAAATTCCGCAAGGCGCGCGAAAAAAAAGAAATCTCGCTCGATGACGTTTCCAACGTCACCAAGATCAGCTCGCGCATGCTGCGCGCCATCGAGGAAGAACACTTCGACCAACTGCCCGGCGGCGTCTTTAACAAGGGATTCATTCGCGCCTATGCCAAGCATCTCGGCCTCGACGGCGAGGAAGCGGTCACCGACTATCTCGCTTGTCTCCGCCAGGCACAGATCGATGCTCACGAAGTTTGGGAGCCGGAACCCGCCACCGCAACGCGCGTCGCGCCGCAGCAGAAGCGCGTCCTCGTCGAACACGCCAAAACCACCGTGAACTCCAACACCCCTGTGCAAGTTGAAGAACTCCCCGGCCTGCAACTTCCGCGCGCCGAGCACGTTCGTTCCGCGCCGAAAGATTTTGGCGGAAGCTCCACTCCCGACATTCCCTGGAGAATCATTGCCGTCGCCGCGGTCGTTGTCGTCTTGGCCGCGATCCTTTGGGTCCGCCACTCTCGCCACGCGGGTCTATCGGCCACGGTGGCGCCGCCGCCAGCCCGGCAAGCAATTCCCACCCCCGCCGCAAACGTCTCGCAACCCGCGCCCGTGAACCCATCGCCCGCCAAGGCGCCGTCCAAGCCTGCGCCCGTCGCGACCGCTGCATCGGCGCCAAAATCCCAACCCCCGCAAATCACACACCCCGCCGCCGCTGTCTCCACGCCCAATTCGCCAATTGTCACAGAATCGAATGATGTGACCACGCGAACTTTCGGCAAACCTGGGATCGCGCCGCCCGCGAAATCTGTCGCTCCCTTGAATCTCGTGATCCGCGCCCAGGAAAGTTCCTGGATCTCGGTCCAGGCCGACGGACAACCCGTCAGCCAGGAAACTCTCATCGCTCCTGCCCACGCTTCCATTCGCGCCGGCCACGAAATCGTCGCCAGAATCGGCAACGCCGCGGGAGTCACCTTCGTCTTTAATGGCCAGGAAATTCCCGCCAACGGCGCCGAATCCGAAGTCAAAACTTTCATCTTCGATGCCAACGGCGTGCGCGTCGTCCCCACCGCCCCGCTGCCAGCGCAAGACCACTAACCCGAAATCTGGGGTGTTATCGTTGCATGGGAGGACACAGAATGGCGTTTCCTAATGATGATCCCACGGTCCAGCAGGGCGACCGTTCAATACAGCTGATCGACTGGTTGGTGGGACGATTGGAAGAGTGTCTCGGTGAGGTTCTACCGCTCCAGACGGATGACCTTCTGAAAGACTATGCGACGGATGCTCGCAACCGTGTGGCATCGGCAATCGAGCAACTGCGCCTCGCACGGGCTAAAAAAGAGCAGCAACTCGGCGGCCGCACCAGCTAGAAACGCGTACACTACTCGGGTTACTGTCCAGCAGCTGCGCCCTGAGCTCCCGCTTCGGGTTCGACGGAATCTCTGCTGGAAACGTAATCCCGCGTCAACCGCACCAGGACGTACGGGAAAAAGATTCCGAAGACTATCCCGAGATGGGTATAGAGGAGCAACTCTTCGGAGCCGATTCCACTTCGTCCGGGCATGTGAAGTAAGAGGTGAGACATTTGCGTTTGCTCGTCGGCAAACATCACCAGCATGCGGAATACGGATACCAGAGTAATCGTCAGAAACGCGATGTAGCTCAGTGTCAACAGGTTCGGTTTCTGGCTGCGCCGCTTGCAGATGAGCAGGAACAGGATTGTGTTCGTGATTACAAGCACTAGGGCCAGCGTGCGGAAGAAGTACCCGTCATCAAAGACCCGCTGCAGGATCTGCGGGAACGCGTGTGGAAAAACCATGAGGGCCGCGGCATAAGCCAGAGAGGTCGCTCCGGCGGTCACGGCGGAATCGCTCAACCTAACTCTAGCTGGCGACAATTGCTTTGCGGCCTGGTTCATCGCCATGCCTCCGCGGAATGCGCGAGCAGAACTTCGGTCGTGAAAGCGATGCTGAAGACCAGGAACAAGAGGTTGCGCGAGTCCACCCACGTACGCACATCCTGGCTGGCCAGTCCCTGCTCCCACCTGGAATAGTCCTCAAGCCAGGCGGCGCCGGCCATCAGCCCGCTGAAACCGAGCACAACCGCATTGGCCACAACAAACTGAGTGGGCAACGCGGACCGGTGCAGATCGAGAGCCGCCGAGATGGCGAGAGGCAGTCCGAAGAGCCCGAGTTCGCCGCGCTGAAAGAGCGTTCGAGGACTGGTGCCGAGCCCGCGGCCCTCCTGCGTCCAGCGCAGAAGCCAGGGCACAAGCACACCACAACCTCCATACAGGCCCAGCCACCAAAGCGCTTCAGTCGGAATCCAAGGGTGCATAGTCGAATGGTGCAGAAAACAAGGTGATAATAAGCAGCAGCGATTCTCGAGTTCAATCAAGAAGTTGTGATTGCAATAACTTAGGTAACCCATCGCTCCGCAAAACTGAATGCAACCCCTAATACCTAGCCCACGACTTATCATTGACCAAAGTGCGAGGTGCCCCCGCCGCAACCGAAGGGGCATGCGAGGAATGCTTGGCTGGCGATCCGGGGCTCAAATTGCAAATTTCGGAATGAATCGCAATGGCGAGACCGATGATAGCCGTGCTTTACGTCGTGGCGATGATTGCCCTCATCGTCAGCGTAGACGCCCTGATCTTCAGGAACCATTTCTGGGAACGACTGATGGTGAACATCGGAATCGTTCTGGTGTTTGCAGCCTTCTATTTGCGATTCCTTAAGCCCCCCATAGAATGACGTTCGTAAAACAGGAGACTGTGGGCAGCTGACGCGTTACTCTCGGGCTCGACATGGAGACCGACGGTTCCAAAATCGCCAAAATGCTCCAACCGCGACATCGCCTGCGTACAAGACCTGCTCACAAGAATTGACAGTCAACTTCCGGTTTGCTCGTTCTCGATCCTCGGTATTATGCTGCCCCTAGCTGTCCGTTGAAATTCTGAGCGAATCGAGGAGAATTCATGTCCAAAATCAGCGCGCTTGTTTTCGCCGTTCTCGTAGCTGGCCTTTTATACTCTGCACCTGTTGCGCCAGCTCAGGTTGCAGTTGGCGTAGATATCGGGCCGGCTCCCGTGTGTCCTTACGGATACTTCGACTATCCCCCCTATGACTGCTCGCCCTACGGCTACTACGGACCGGATTGGTTTGTTGGCGGGATTTTTCTGGGCGCAGGCCCGTGGTTTCATGGCCCTCACGGCTTCTACGGACATGTCGACAACCGGTTTGATCCTCATCACGGTTATGCTGGACCCATGCCGGAGCGCGGCGCCGAGCGCTTCAACCACTTCCAGGGAAACGAAGCGCGGGACGGGCGAGGCAACGTGGGCAATGCTGGCCATGAGGCGAGGGGTGAACATGCCCTCCCCGGATATCGGGGTGGTGCGCACGGCGGTGGTCACGGCGGAGGGCACCACTAGACCGCGATCCGCTTGAAACGACAGACGAGACGAACGGCAGGGGACCAGGCCTTGAACTCCCGGGCGCCAGCCCACTGGGCGCCCCCGCCGTCTTCTCTTGTTCAGTCCCTGGCACTGCGTCCCTGGACATTCTTTACACTCTCGCGCGTGCGCAGTTTGCAAGGGGCGCGAGAAGATGACGTGGGACTGAACATTTCTCTCCAAAATCACCACGAACCCTCCCAACAATTTGTCTCACCCTGAAAACTAAATCGCTTGCGCCCCCCGCAATTGGTGACAGACGTCCCTCTCACCCGTCCATCCTTGCGGGGAGAACCGCTCATGCAGACCTTGCTTCAGGATTTCCGCTACGCACTCCGGCAACTGCAAAAGAATCCGGGATTCACCCTCACCGCCGTCATCTCGCTCGCCCTCGGTATCGGAGCCACCACCGCAGTGTTCAGCGTCGTCTATGCCATCCTGATGAATCCGTATCCCTACGCCTCCCCCGACCGCATGGTCCACATGCGCCTCGCCACCAAAGCGAATCAGAACATGGGGTTCGGCCTCAACGGCGCGCAGTGGCAGCAAATCCGCAAATCGCCCGTCATTGAAGACGCTTTCATGGAAGACGACTGGAATCTCACTGTCACCGGCCATGATCTCCCCGAAGACCTCAACGGCGTCTACCTCAGTTCCAACAGCTTTAACTTCATGGGTGTTCGTCCCGCACTCGGGCGCGGCTTAATCCCCGCCGACGCCATCGACGGTCAGGAACCTCAACCTGTCGTTGTGCTCGGCTACAAATTCTGGCAGCGCCATTTCAACTCCGACCCCGCCGTTCTCGGTCAGAATCTGCAGCTCGTCCGCAAGAATTACACCATTGTCGGCGTCGCCGCCCCGCGCTTCACCTGGGGCGACGGAGATGTCTACCTCCCGCTGAAAATCACCCAGGATCCCGTCAAGTCTTATTATGTTGGACTGCGCCTGAAGCCCGGAGTCACTCATCAGGCCGCCGACGCCGCGTTGCAACCCTTGATCGGGGAATTTGCCAAGGAATCACCCCCGCATTTCCCCACGACCAAGTTCCAGCTCCACGTGGTCGGCCTGAACGAGGATTTTGTTCGGGATCTCGGCGGCACTCTATACCTTTTGTTCAGCGCGGTGGGACTGCTGCTGGCCATTGGCTGCGGCAACGTGTCCATTCTTCTTCTCGCCCGGGGCACCGCACGTCAGCATGAACTCGCCGTCCGCACCGCGATCGGCGCCAGCCGCCGCCGCATCGTCCGCCAACTGTTGACCGAAGCATTGTTGCTTTCGCTTACCGGCGCCGCGCTTGGCGTATTGCTCGCCTATCGCGCGCTCGCCATCATCGTCGTTCTACTGCCCAAGTATTCATTCCCGCACGAGGCCGCCATCCAGATCAACTTGCCAGTACTCGGCTTTAGCGTGACCCTCGCCCTTCTGACGGGAATTCTCTTCGGCTTGTGGCCAGCGCTCCAGATGTCGCGTCCCGAGGTCGGCCAGGTCATGCAGTCCAGCACCCGCAAGATTGTCGGCGGCGTCCGTGGGCGCGCCACTCACAGTGTCCTCACCGGCGCGCAGGTCGCGCTGACCCTGGTCATGCTCGCCGGCGCTGGCGCTGCCATGGAAGGCTTCCTGCGCCTCATTCACACGCCGCTGGGCTACGACCCGCACAACGTCATGTCGGTCGGAATTCCGGTTCATGACGGCGCCTATCCGACGTGGCAGGCGCGCGAATCTTACTTCGAACAACTCCGCAACCGCGCCGCCACCGTTCCCGGCGTAACCATGGCCGCAATCTCCTCCAACGCCACTCCGCCCGCCAACGGCTGGCAGACTCCCGTCGAAGTGCTTGGCCAGTTGCCGCGCGACGAGCAGAAAGTTCGCGTCAACTTCGTAAATCCCGGATACTTTCCCATTCTCCGCATTCCTCTTGCCCAGGGCCGAATTTGGGACGAAAGCGAAAATCACAACGCCGCCAAAGTCGCCGTCATCAACCAGACCATGGCTCGCATCTACTTCCCCAACGGCGATGCGATCGGTCACTCGCTCAAAGTTCCCGCCATTAAGGACGAGCCACCCTACAACCTTGCGGCCGCCGGCGCCGACTCCTGGCTGCAGATTGTCGGCATCGTCGCCGACAAACGCGATGACGGCTTGCGCAATCCGATCCTTCCCGAAATCTTCGCCCCTTACACACTCGCCATGCGGGTCTATGTACAAATCCTCGTCCGCTCCGAGGTGCCGCCGCTCACGCTTCTGCACGCCATCGGAGCGCAGGTCAACACCCTTGATCCCGACCAGCAGGTCGATGGCGGAGTTCAAGATCTGGATCACTGGATCACCAGCCAGCAGGAATATGAGCAGGAACACTTGGTGGCGTGGCTCTTCGGCGCATTCGCGCTGCTCGCGCTGGCGCTAGCCGCGGTAGGACTCTACAGCGTCGTCTCGTATTCCGTTGCGCAGCGCACCAACGAATTCGGCATTCGCATCGCCCTGGGCGCGCAACGCACTCACGTCCTGCGGATCGTATTCTCCTCGACAGTAGTAAGCGTGGGAGGCGGAATCGTCGTAGGCGTAATCTTGACGCTCGCCCTCAATCAACTCCTGGCTCGCTGGGCCCAAGGCAGCTCGCGAGATCCGTTAGTCGTGCTGGCTGTGACCGTCCTGTTAAGCGTAGTATCGGCGCTAGCCTGCTCCGCTCCCGCAAGACGAGCGGTAAAAACCGACCCCATGACCGCCCTGCGCTACGAATAACTCGATGGCCGCCCCGCGATGAATAGCAGGCGGCGGAGATTTTGGGAAACCCGGACAAACCAGGGGACGGACAAATGAAGCGCACCCGGCACGTTCATCTATTTTCCCACGCCCTAATGCCTTCGACGCCTGCGGAATGCCCGCACAGACCTTGCGTCCGTGGCAATTAACTCTCGCTCGGCGGAGTCACCGCACCGCAGCGATGCGACTCGAATTGCTTCGCGATCGTCTCGTAGCGTTCCCCCTGCGGAAAGGTAAAACTCAAACGGCAATGGATGCACTCCAGGAAACGCCCGGTTTGTGACATCAGGATTCCAATCCGGTGCTCCGGACAGCCAGAACCCTGGGAAATCATCTTCCCGAGTCCCTCGGCCGCCCGCGAATTGGCAATGGGATTTACCCGCGCTTCATTCTGCATAATGAGATTTTTTCTGACTGCTACGACGAAAAGGGCGCGAATACACAAATCGCAGCAGAAATCGCGGGGGAGGGTCTGTAGTCAATTTCTCTGTCTACCTTACAGACAATGAAATCGAAATTTCCGGCCAGGGATGTAAATACTTATACACTGTCTTGTCAAACTTGTCAGTACGCTTCCGAACAAAGAAGCGCTCAGTCCTGCCGAGTTGAGGTTGCCCGCGAACCGGACCGCTCCGCTCAAGGCTCTAATCCCTCCATCTAACGGCGTGATTCCGCTATTCAATTCATCGTCAAACATTTACGCCAAAAACCGTTGCCTGCCTGTAACCACTCTGATAACCTTTTATCGGACTTCTTCTCGAGGCGACGCCCCGCAGCGGCCGCGTAGATTTCCGGGTTCCCCCTGACACAGAGTTCATAGTTTCCTGCACACGAAGTGCACTAAAGGAGAAACACAACTTGGCTTCAAAGAATCGTTACCTATTTACCTCCGAATCCGTGACCGAAGGCCATCCCGATAAGATCGCCGACCAGATTTCGGACGCTATCCTCGATGCCTGCCTTGCCGAAGACTCCACCAGCCGCGTCGCCTGCGAAACCCTCACCGCCACCGGCCTGGTCGTCATCGCCGGCGAAATCACCACCAAGGCCTACGTCGATTTCCAGTCCGTCGTCCGCGGCACCGTCGGCTCCATCGGCTACGACAACGCCGTCTACGGCTTCGATTGCAACACCTGCGCCGTCATCTCCAGCATCAACAAACAGTCCGGCGACATCGCCATGGGCGTAGATACCGGCGGCGCCGGCGACCAGGGAATGATGTTTGGGTATGCCGTGAATGAGAATGAAGAGTTTATGCCGACTCCCATTTCTCTGGCCCACAAGCTGACCATGCGGCTCTCGCAGGTTCGCAAGAATGGCACGCTTCCCTTCCTTCGCCCCGACGGAAAATCCCAAGTTACAGTTGAATATGATGCGAATGGAAAAGTGCTGCGCGTGGACGCGGTCGTGATATCCACGCAGCATTCCGAGACCGTGGCCAACGAAGAATTGCGCGCGGGAATTTTAAAGCACGTGATTCAGGCCGTGATTCCGGCGCATCTGCTCGACGAAGATACGAAGTATCACATCAATCCTACCGGGCGGTTTGTGATCGGCGGTCCCATGGGCGATACCGGGCTCACGGGACGCAAGATTATTGTCGATACTTATGGAGGCATGGGACGGCACGGCGGCGGAGCGTTCAGCGGAAAAGATCCGACCAAAGTGGACCGCTCGGCGGCCTATATGGCTCGGCACATTGCCAAAAACATTGTCGCGGGCGGATTGGCAGGACGCTGCGAAGTACAACTGGCGTACGCGATCGGCATAGCCGATCCAGTCAGCGTACTGGTCGAAACGTTTGGAACCGAGAAAGTGGATCCGGCGATCATCCCTGACTTGGTTCGCTCGCACTTTAAGTTGACGCCGCGCGGCATCATCGATTCGCTCAACTTGCGTCGGCCGATTTACAAGAAGACCGCAGCCTACGGACACTTCGGACGCAGCGACTCCGACTTCACCTGGGAAGCGACCGACAAAGCGGCCAAACTGGCCAGCGACGCGGGTTTGCACGAACATGCGGGTCAGGCCGTTCGCAAGTAGTTTTTTCTCTGCGATCTCGGCGGCATTCTCAGCGAACTCGGCGGTTAAAAGCTTTGGACCGCAAAGTTCGCAGAGACCGCGCGGAGAACGCTGAGAGGAACTTGGATTTCTGACAAAAGAATTTCGCAACGTAGTTTTTTCTCTGCGATCTCGGCGGCATTCTCAGCGAACTCGGCGGTTAAAAGCTTTGGACCGCAAAGTTCGCAGAGAGCACGCGGAGGACGCTGAGGGGAACTTGGATTTCTGGTAAAAGAATTTCGCAACGAGTTTTTTCTCTGCGATCTCGGCGGCATTCTCAGCGAACTCGGCGGTTAAAAGCTTTGGACTGCAGAGTTCGCGGAGAGCACGCGGAGGACGCTGAGGGGAACTTGGATTTCTGGTAAAAGAATTTCGCAACGAGTTTTTTCTCTGCGATCTCGGCGGCATTCTCAGCGAACTCGGCGGTTAAAAGCTTTGGACTGCAGAGTTCGCGGAGAGCACGCGGAGGACGCTGAGAGGGACTTGGATTTCTAGCAAATGAATAATGAAGTCGTACTTCATCCGTAATCAATTTTGATTGTTTGCGCCTCGAGCGCGCCCTATAGGAGAAGCATGTCAACAGCAGCAGTGAATTGCGATATCAAGAACGTCGAACTGGCCGATTTAGGAAAGAAGCGCATTGAGTGGGCGAACCAGTCCATGAAAGTGCTGCAGATTATCCGCAAGGAATTCATCAAGAACCAGCCGCTGAAGGGCATCCGAATTTCCGCCTGCCTGCACGTCACCGCCGAGACCGCAAACCTCGGCATCTGCCTGCGCGACGGCGGCGCCGAGGTCGTCCTGTGCGCATCCAATCCTCTGTCTACGCAGGATGACGTTGCCGCCAGCCTGGTGCGCGACCACAACATTCCCGTCTACGCCATCAAGGGCGAGGACAACGACACTTACTACAATCACATCCTGGCCGCCATCGACCACAAGCCGCACATTACCATGGACGACGGCGCCGACCTGGTCACTATCCTCCACACCAAGCGCACCGACGCGCTCGACGGCGTGATCGGCGGAACCGAAGAGACCACGACCGGAGTCATTCGCCTGCGCGCGATGGCCAAGGAAGGCGTGCTCAAGTTCCCCATCGTCGCCGTCAACGACGCCGACACCAAGCACCTGTTCGACAACCGCTACGGCACCGGGCAATCGACCATCGACGGCATCATCCGCGCCACCAATTTCCTGTTGGCGGGATCGAAGTTCGTGGTCGCCGGCTATGGCTGGTGCGGCCGCGGTTTGGCCAGCCGCGCGCGCGGCGCTGGAGCTGAAGTCATTGTCACCGAGATCGATCCGACCAAAGCGCTTGAGGCCGTGATGGACGGCTTCCGCGTGATGTCGATGACCGAAGCCGCCAAACTGGGCGACGTGTTCTGCACCGTGACCGGCAACAAGAGCGTGCTCACCAAAGAGCACTTCGAACTGATGAAGGACGGCGCGATTGTTTCCAACTCGGGCCACTTCAATGTGGAGATTGACATCCCGGCGCTGGAGAAGATGTCGTCTTCGAAGCGCACCACCCGCGTCTTCGTCGAAGAGTACTCGCTCAAAGACGGGCGCAAGATCAACGTGCTCGGCGAAGGCCGCCTCATCAACCTGGCCGCGGCGGAAGGCCATCCCGCCTCCGTCATGGATATGTCCTTCGCCGACCAGGCGCTCTCGGTCGAGTACATGGTGAAGAACTGCAAGAAGCTGGAGAAGACGGTCTACAAAGTTCCCGACGAACTCGACAAGCGCGTCGCCAAGCTCAAGCTGGAGTCGATGGGAATCAAGATCGACCGCCTCACGCCCGAGCAGGAAGAATATCTAGCAGGCTGGAGCGAAGGAACGTAAGGTTGTGCGGAGCGGGCGCCCTCGCCCGCTGCTTTAGACTCAAAGCGGGGCGGCGCGAGCCGTCCCGTTTTCCTTTTGCCCGGTTCCACGGAGATGACTATGAAGGGAACGGTTGAGTGCACCAGATGTCACGCGCACGTGGAGTCCGGCTGGGTGCCGGATAACACGCAGGCTGGATTGCAGCACCAAAACTGGACTCCGGGGGAGCCCCAGCCAAGTTTCTGGACCGGTTTGAAAGTCGAGAAAAAAGATACAGTCATTCCAGTCACTACGTTCCGGTGCCCGACCTGCGGGTACCTGGAATCGTACGCAATCCCACAAAGCCAGAATAGCGTCTCGGTTTCAGGGAGGAGTTCGAGCCAACGGCAATTAACTTTTGTGCTGTTTGGGCTGCTGGCCCTCCTGATAGGGCTCGGAGTTATTCTCCTGGTCCGGGTGAAGTGACCTTCATCCGGCATCTCGCAGAAGCTGGCAAGAGTCCGGCCGGGGCCACATGAGTGTAATGGCCTTCCATGAGAAGGCCGGTCGGAGTCAAGTTGATTCTTCATTGGCTTCATTGAACAAGGTTTTTTTGTTCTCCCGCCGAGTGGCCGCTGTCGCCATGCTTCCATCCGCACTCTCGAGGAGCGATTCGTTTCGCTCGGTGCATGTTGGGCGTTCTCGTATCAGCCGGTGCTGCCATCTGTTTGGCGCCCTGTGGTTCTGCTCGTGCAGAGTCGAACCTGGGCCAGGCCATTAACGCAGTCACCGGAACTCGGCTTTGGGCTTTTTTGTTTTTCCCTTCCTAAGAAGATTTTGACTTTAGGCTGCCGCCGGCATCGCTTTCTGGTTGCTGTTGTGCAGCGGTTCGTATGCTTCTCCGCTCACCCACAGGTGATGCAACAACACCGCCAGCTTTCTCGCGGTCGCCACGATGGCGCGCTTCTTCCCGCTTCTTCCGCCACGCTCGGCCAGCTTCAGGCCCCAGCGCCGGAGATCGCAGTCCACCCCGAACGGACCCAGAACGTGCTGCGCTCCTTGCACCAACAACGTCCGCAGATAGGGATCGCCTTCTTTGCTGATATGCAGCTGCGGCTCGCTTCGGCCTGAGTTTCTGCGTCCCGGCTGCAGTCCCAGATAGCAGCCCACGTCGCGGCTCTTGCCGAAGCGATGCGGATCTTCCAACGTCAGCAAGAACGTCAGCGCGATCAGCGTGCCTACGCCTTTGATCTGCTTCAGCAGCGCCACCTGCGGATAACTCTGCTGTGCCAGATTCTCGATGCGCTCGTTGTATTCCACGATGCGCTCGCTCAGCGACTCAATCGCGTTCAACAGGGGTTCCAGTGCGGCTTGCAGCTCTGGACTCAAGCCTTCGGCTTTCTCCGGATTCATATTGCGCACGTTGCACCCGCGCAATCGCTCCCCGTAACTTTTGGCCAGCCCGCGCGCCATGTTGACCAGCCCCGTGCGCGCACGCACTAGTCCAGCTCGCGCCCGAATCAACGTCAGATCGGCTTGCGCCTGCACGCTGCGGTGCTTCACCGGATACAGCAACTTCGGATCGATCCGGGCCAACCGGGCCAGCGTCTGCGCATCCAGCCGATCGTCTTTCTTGCGGCTCTCCCCGATCAGCCGTACCTTGCGCGAGTTCGCCACGATCACTTCGTGTCCCAAGTCGCTCAGCATACGACTGATCCAGGGCGAATGCGTCCCGATTTCCAGCGCGATGCGACTGCGCGGCATCGCGCCGAAGACTTCCTGCAATGCTTTCGCTGTCGTCCGCACCCGCTGCTCCAACTGGATCTGGCCGGCTTCATCCACCACGCAGTACCAACTGTTGCGATCCCCTAGATCCAATCCAATGGTCAGTTTCGGTTGCGAAAAATTCTTGCTCTGCTTCGCTGCTGCGGTGCTAATCTTCTTCATTGCCGGTCTCCTTTTTATCTGTGCCTTGAGCACGTCGATAACTTGGGAGCGTACAGCATCCCGTCCGGAGACCGGCCTTCTCATCCCATCTGTTCTCGCCAGTTGTGTGGCGATGACACACCCGGGGTCGATAACATGTGCATTTGCAAACACTCCCCCGGCGAGTCTGGGTCAATTAGAATGCGGACAGATGGACGGAACGCTGTCACGGGCTGTACGTGGAGTGGCTTACACCGTGACGGGCGCATATGTTGGAGCTATTCTTTTCTTCGTCACACTTGGAGTAATCGACAGTTTCGTTGACCCGCAAGGCACGGAGATGTTGTGGACGAGACGGAACCTATCTGACCTCTTTTTATATTCATTTGCGGGAGTCATCGTCCTTAGCTGGTGGATCGTTCCCCTCGGTGTCTTCTTCGGAGTCTACTTTTGTCCAAAACTTTCACAATGGCCCCGAAAAGCAGCCGTGATCAGGGGCATCCCGTTCGGGGCCGCAGTCGGGCTCCTCACAGCAGTATTCTTCGCCCTGATCTCTCGGCATAGCACGCCGACACGCACCATTCAACTATCCTTTGCGTTCCTGCCCGTGTATTGTGCCGCGTGGTGCGGAGGGTATTCGTGGCTCAAAGGAAAGCGTGTGTAGCTGGCGTAACATCCCCATTTCACTCAAAATCCCCGACGCAGGGTCGAAACGTGTAATCGCCTGCTCTCGTCAGTTGAGCCGTTAGCCCTATAATTCCTCCCATGGCCTTGGCGTTTCGGCGTAAATTGAATCCCATGAATCGGCTGCTTGTTGGCCTTGTGTGTTGCACGCTTTGTGCAGTTACCGCAATGGCTAAACGAGTCGCACCCAAAGACGTACCTCCTATCGTTGCCAATGGGATTCGGTACTCGGCCACGGGAGACGGCAGAGACAGCTTTGTGGTGGCAACCGAAGAGGCGACTGGAAAAAACCTGTGGAGGGTCAAGGTTTTTCACACGCGAATCGAGTTCTGGCGGGGCGAAGAAGACAACCAGTGGGTGTTCATTAGCGACTTAAAGATTGCTGCGGACTCTCTGCTTGTCCGGGATGAGAAGAATCGTTGCTACTCGATTTACTTGAATGAGAGGCGTGTAAAGAAAACGCCCTGCGGTAGCGATTTCCCTCCTCAAGAGGCACGGCGCTAATCGTGAAGTCAGTTGGCGCAAAATCCCCATTACACTCAAAACTCCTGATGAGCGCCTGCTTGCAACCGCGATCTTCCCCCGGCGGTCTAAAGATGATTGCGTGCCAGTCGATGGATCACTCTCAACCGCTTCGCTATCTAGTGTTTAAGAACTCTCAAGACCAGCAGTGTGGCGTCATCGCGAAAGTTCGCCCCGCAAAACGCCGTAACCCGCTGCATGATGGCACGCTGAGTATCAAGCGCACTCGCATCCGGCGCGCGGGCGGCCTCAACCAGGCGCGCGTCGCCGAATTCTTCTAGTTGGGCGTTCTCGGCCTCCGTGATGCCATCGGTCCAGAGCAGCATCTTGTCGCCCGGCTCAAGCTGCGCGGTGTAATCCTGATAAACCCAATCCGGCAGCGCACCGAGCACAGCTCCCCCGCCGCGCAGAGAATCGATTTCCCCGTTCTCTCGCACTAAGAGTCCGGGACTGTGTCCGGCATTTTCGTATACCAGGGTGTGCTGTTCTGCGTCGAGAATCGCATAAAAGAACGTGACGAATTTTCCGGAAGCAATGTTCGCGCACAGAAACTTATTCAGCTTGGTGCACACCACCTGGGGCGTGGCATCTGCGCTTGCAAATGCGCGAAAGGATGCCTGAAGATTGGCCATCAGCAGCGCCGCCGTAATTCCTTTTCCCGCCACATCTCCCACGCAGATCCCGACTCGCTTCTCATCCAACTGAATCACGTCGAAATAATCGCCGCTGACTTCTCGCGCCGGTTGCCAAGCTCCGGCGATCTGCGCACCCGGAAGCTGCGGCAATTTCTTGGGCAACAACATCTCCTGGATTTCGCGGGCCCGCCTCAGTTCTTCTTCCTGCTGCTGCAGTGCGATCGTTCCTTTCTCCACCGTTTGCTGCAGCAATTCGTTTCGTTCTTGGAGTTTCTTCTGGACCCCCTCCACCGCGAACGCCACCACATTCACAACCAGGACAACCACCATCGGGAGATAGCCGTATTGTCTGAAGACGATCCAGAAGGGTTCGGGAACGAGTTTTGCAACTTGCAGAAAAACCACCGAACCGACGGCGCATATAAACCCGAACCCGATCTGCACCGGGAAAAAGAGTACCCAGTTCCACGGATACGGACGGGTTACATAAACCCGGCGGCCCAAAAAAGCGATCGGAATGACAAGGTTTCCCACCGTCAAGATCGCCGTCATCATCACGACGATCGAGGGCTTCTGATTGAGCGCCGTCAGAATGGCATAGAGCACGAGCCCGACGAAGACGAGCAACTGCTCGATCTTTAGGACCCGCTTCAGCAAGGGAAAGCGTTTCTTGGAAGCGACAACTGGAGTACCAATGTGTTCGCTCATGGGTGGAAACTGGAGCAGCAAGGGTAACCGGGACGGCGCAAAAAGTCATGCTCCGAAAGACCGCTGCTACGCCCTGCTTCAGGAAGGTAATAGCGAAGAACCTCCTTGGCCTCTAAGATAGCCCTGACAGCGGTCCGACCGGAGGCAGTAGTAGCATGTAAGAACACGTTGACCTTCAGACTCTTCAAGAACTTTGCACGCGGACCGCGAAATAACGCCACGCTGCTCGTGCCGTAGTCTATTTGCCGGGTAGCGCGCACAGGAGAAATATGCCGACATTGGACGTATGCGTGGTTGGTGAAATCAACCTGGACCTGATCCTCTACGGTTTGCCGAAAGAGCTTATTCTGGACCGGGAGCTGCTGGCCAGCGGGCTCGCGCTTACCTTGGGCAGTTCGTCCGCAATCTGTGCCCACAACTTATCCATGCTTGGCAGCAAGGTCGGGTTCATCTCGAAAATCGGTGGTGACCCTCTCGGGAAAATGGCTCTTGAGAGACTGTCGGCTGCCGGGGTCGAAGTAGGCCGCGTAAAGCAGGCAACGGGACGTACGGCTACGGGATTGACCGTCGTCTTGCCCTATTTGCAGCAGCGGTACATCCTGACGTATCCCGGCACTATGTTTGAACTGCAGTATTCGGACGTTGAAATGGCATACGTGCGGTCGGCACGCCATCTGCACGTTTCTTCGTTCTTTTTGCATCGAGCATTGCGGCCCAAAATCTTGGAACTCTTCCGGCAGGCGAAAGCGGCAGGCCTGACCACCTCACTGGATACCAACGACGATCCCGAGAACAAATGGGACCGGGATTTGCTGGACGTTCTCAAGCAGGTAGACATCTTTTTCCCCAATGACCGTGAGGCGAAGAAGGCCGCCCACACCGACGATCTTTCGCAAGCGATCAACCTGCTTGCCGGACTCGCGAAGATTGTTGTCGTGAAGCGGGGCGCTTCCGCAGCCATTTGCCGCTCCGGGCAGGAGCAGTACAGCCTCATGCCGCCGAGTGTGAAGACCGTGGATGATGTGGGCGCCGGAGATAGTTTCGCCGCCGGGTTCATCCACCAGTTCTTGACCGGCGCCAAACTTGAGGACTGCTTGGCTTATGCAAACGTAGTTGGAGCCTATTCCACGACCAAGGAGGGTGGCACGGAGGCATTTCGTGATCGTCCTGCACTCACCAGCTTTATCCGGCAGCATTGGAACGCCACGCCACAAAGGTAGGTTCTTTGCTCAGAGATTACGGCTCCTAAATAACCTGCTGAACGGCCAGCCAGGGGAAGACTTCTGTCAAAAGCAGAATGGGTTCGACACCCTCGAAGTATTGGGGAGATGATGGGACAAGGCAGTGAGTTATCCTCCTTCGACTGCTCCGTGGATTGGTCGTTTTTTGCTTCGCGTCTCCAGTCGTTTTCCACAGCCTTCACATTATTTTTCTCATTTTGTGTGATGAACGACCTTTACTGAGAATTTCAAAAGGAGCCAAATTGTCCTATGCTTCAGCCAACTACCCATCCGGCTCCTCAAACCAAGACAGTTGCGTGTTGGCAAACCCTTTCGATTCCCTGGACGGGAGCTTCTTCCCCATCAACCCATTCGCCCTAAGTCCTTAGTTCGCAATATTTTACCTGTAAGTCCTTCGCTCCCAAGATTTTACGAGGATTCGACCCCATCCCCGTCTCCTAACTCCAATGGAGTCAGGATTTTAGAGTTATCCGACAAAAAAAATGTGAATCACCCCACGAGGAACTGGAGCGCGAAATATGGAACGGGGAGGGTGTTGCGGGGCGGTACTTAGCCGCCCCTTTTTTGACTGCGCGGGGGTGAAAACTTTTGAAGGTCACGCCGGGACGGCCTACTGCCGCCCCTCACGCGTGACGGGGAGGACAACTTGTATAGTGCGCGCGCAGCCTGTTCAGTAGCGCCCGTCGTTGACCCAGCAGCGGACGTGATCCTCGACAGAAAACCTTTCTGCCGAGGCGCGCATGAACTTCGACTCCAGCGCAAAAACATGCGCTTCGAGCGGCACGCTGAAATGGGCTTTCGTCTTCACGAAGCTTTGCACGAACAGTTCGGTGTAGCGTTCGAGGCCGAGCATTTGAAACTGCACGGCGTGCACCAGTGCGTGGAACAGGGAACGTTCACTGAGCGTCTGGTTGAAGACCAGAACGTCAAGGAACGTGAGCGAGTCCATGTGCGTGACTTGCGGGAGATTGTCGAAACCGAGGGCGCGCGCCTGGGCATAAAAAGTGGGCGCTGCCACGCGTTTGCCGTGAAGTTCGACGATGCGGACCTGGTCGAGCAACTGCGGAGAGAAATAAGGCCACATGCGCGCCTTGTGCTGGTTGCTGAGCGGCAAGGCTGCGGGAAAATAGTGCTCCCGTTTCTCGCGCAGGTAAGAGGACACGCATTCGATGGCCAGCGCGATCTGGGCGCCGTTCAGTTGAGGCTCGGGAGGGAACGCGTCCTGGGGAATCTGTTTCTCGATCGACGAGTAAAAATCGCTGAGCGCGCTGGCGGCTTCCGCGGATTTTCGCAGGATTTCGCGGCGCCCGAAGCGGGCGAGATCATCGACGGAGTAGTGAAGGCGGAGTTGATGGACAGCGCAATGCGCGCTGAGAACCTCCAGGTGCGCATGCTGGAGTTCGGAATTCATCGCCACAATGGCACGGCAGTCATCGGCATTTTCGTACGAATACATCTGTTAACGCACTCCTGGATCATGGAATTAAGGAACATTGCAGGAGGGGGCCCAAAGATTGATTATTTATACACCGTAATGTGTACAGTGTCAACTTAATTAAAACGATTTTCTATTGTAAAAACATGTTCAAGCGAGAAGCGTGGAGAGCGGTCGCGGTTGCCATCCTTGACTCGGGAACCAAACTAAGAAACCGAACGAACCAGTATGATTAGGCAGACACTGTTATGTTTACCTTGTTAAACAATAGCGGTGCTCCCAGGAGAACCGGAAAATGCCGCGACACCCGGACCCGGACCTTGAAGATCGTATTCTGAACGCCGCCCAGGCGCTGTGGACGCGCGGAGGCGAGAAGTCACTGACCATGCGGGCCGTGGCGCGGGCGGCCGGTACGAATACGCCCACGGTGTATCGCAGGTTCAAAGACCGGCGCGACCTGATACGCGGGGTGCTGCGGCGAACCATAAGCCGCCTTCGCAGGCACTTCGAGGCGGGCGAAAGCCTGGAGGGAATGGCGGAGGCTTACGTAGACGAGGCGCTGCGCCTGCCGCACGAGTACGAACTGTTTTATACCTACGGGTACGAGTTACTGCCGGCCAAAGGAACGGGGCGGCCGCGGCCGATCCGGGAGTCGAGACCGAACTTCGCATTTCTGGAAGTGCAACTGGCGAAGCGGCTGGGCGGTTCGCCAGAGGATCATACGCGCCTGGCGCTGGCGCTGTGGGCGACGCTGCATGGCACGGTGAAACTGCTGCTGTCGAAATCGATTCCCGAGGGGCATGAGAAAGAGCTGCGCGAAGCGTGCCGGGCAGCCGTGAGATCGCTGATGGGAGGAGCATTCGAACAGAACGCCCGCAACTCCCGATTGAAGCGAACCAGGACGAACGGAGTTCGAGCCGCGGCTCATTCTGAGAAGACCCTTATTTGATGAATCCCAGCGAATTCTCTTCCCCGGCTGGTTGGTTTATAAAATCTGCCGATAAGCAATGAGAAAGCTATCGAATGGAACCGGATTGCGGGCCTCGGAGACTACAATGATGGAGCAGCGTAAGATGGGAAAGGCGTGGCTCGAATGACGAAGATTTTGCTGGTAGACGACAGCAAGTTTCTGCGGCTGGCGACGGAGCGGGCTCTGGCGCGGGCAGGCTACGACGTGAGCACCGCCACCGACGGGCCGAATGCATTGGAAATTGCTCGAGACAAAAAGCCGGACGTGATCCTGTTAGATATGCTGCTGCCCAAGATGACGGGGCCCGATGTGCTGAAGGCGTTGAAGAGAGATCCGGCGACCGCCGGAATCGCGGTGGTGGCTTTCACCGGGCTATCGCAGAAGAATGCGCTTCGGCTGGAACAGGACGGGGCGTGCGCGTTTCTGGATAAAGCGGAGTTAGGTTTGGACAAGGGCAGCGAGGCATTGCTGCTGGCGCTGGCGCGGATCCTGCGGCAGTTGAAGCTGGAGGTTCCGGGCGAAGCTGTAGCCAGATAATTCTGCAGGCGAGATCTCTTCCCGGAATTATCCGCGTACGCTGATCTTGGAAAACGAGAGCACGGCGCGGCTCGGCGTGGGGCGTCCCATCGACAGAGCAGGACGGAACGTGGTGAAGATCAGCATCCGTTTTACTTGCGGCAACACTTCCTTCGAATCCTGGGGATCGGACAGAATGCGGTAATCCTGCACGCGGCCGTTGGCGTCGACATAGGCTTCAATCACCAGCGATTCGGAGTTGATAGTGTCGAGAGTCATACCAAACGCGCTCTGCTCCAACCGCGGCGCAGTGTTGACCATGACCAGTGGAACGTCGTTGCCCGCCTGTAAAGAGGACGGGGCCACGAAATAAACCATCGCAATTCCGAAAATGATCAGGGCGCTCAGAAATCCGGCGGTGGCCGGAACCATGAACGCATCAAAGGCGTTCTCCAGGCGAACCATCATTCCTTCAAATTGGCCACGCTTGGCATGTTCGGTCTCCCGCGAAATCGCCAGGCGCAACTTTAAACCTAGATCCGCCGGAACTTTAGGACGCTTCACACTTGCCAACAGTTGTTGGGTTCGGCGCAAGCTCTGATACTGCTCGTTGCACTCCCAGCAGTCCGACAAATGTTGTTGCAGCGCGAGCATCTCCGCGCCCGTCACCGCTCCATCCAAATATGGCGAAAATAACCGCTTCGCCTTGGGGCACTGCAGTTCGATCACGTTCCCTGTGCCCTTCATAGCATCACCTCGACCCTTCTCCCCCCTCCAGCTACCTGCGACCGCGAAGTCCGTTGTTCTTTGGTGTCCGACTGCGGAGCGGTCAACCCCAGTTCATTTCCAACCTCGCGCACATAGGGCGCCAGCCGTTGCCGCAGTGCGTCTCTGCCGCGGGTCAGTCGCGACTTCACTGTTCCCAGCGAAATCTCCAACACCTCGGCAATTTCTTCGTACGACATTTCTTCCAGATCGCGAAGAATGAGCGTGGTCCGGTAGGGCTCTGGAACCTTTCTCAATTCTTCTTCCACCCGATGCTGCACCTCGCGATGCGCGACACTATCAAATGGTGAATCGGCATGATCGGTCAGCGCCGACTGCATCGCATTCTCGCCAATACTGGGGCCATCGGATTCCGCCGGCTCAATCGACGTTTCTTTCGCCTTGTGCCGGAACCACCAGCGCCTCCGGTTTGCCGCCTCGTGCAGCGCGATGCGATAGATCCACGTCTTCAAACTGGACCCACCGTGAAAATGCTTCATCCCGCGAAACACTTTCAGAAAGACGTCCTGAGTCGTGTCGGCCGCGTCCGCCGGATCGTTGATCACGCGGTACACCAAGCCATAGACCGGCTGCTGGAACTCTCCGATCAGCCAGGCGTAGGCCGCTTCTGAGCCGGCTTTCAGCTCCGCGACAATGGCCGCTTCTTCCTGCGACCGTATTCCAATTGCGCTTGCCAGATCACCCAAGGTGGTTGCTCCCGCCATAATGGCGTCCCCTGATTATAGGATTTTCCACCCTACTGCGCCCTTTAAATTTGCTGCTGCGCCAAGCCCGACGAAGTGCAAGCGGAGCCGCGACTCTCATTGAACATAGACTCCGCCGGTGCGTGCAGAGTTCCCGCTTGTAAGTGATTTATTTTGTTGAGGACACGGGTCGAGCAAGGGAATGAGTTGTGGCGAAGGTCATCGGCCACAGGTTACCGGGGATTGGAGAGTGGAGCGGATGCCGGCTCGGGCGAATGGCCGATGATTGTGTGCATGGCGGCTAGAAATTTGGCGTTCTGTTCGGGTGTTCCAATGGTCACGCGGATGCAGTGCGGGGCTCCCCACACATTCAGTGGACGCACGCTAATGCCCTCGGTGCGCAGGCGCCCGGCAACCGCGGAAGCATCTTGGCCGACGTCGCAATACAGAAAATTGGCGGAGGTGGGAACTACGCGGAGTTTCAGTTTCGTTAAACCTTCGGTGAGAATGTGAGCTTGCGACGTATTGTTAGTGACGGCTTGCACGATGTGGTCGCGATCGTCGAGCGCGGCCAGGGCCGCCGCCTGGGCAATGGACGATACCGAGAAGGTGCTCTGCATGCGGGAGCAGTAGGCCAGAAGTTCCGCCGGGCCGAGGCCGTAGCCGATCCGCAAGCCGGCAAGACCGTGAGCCTTAGAAAACGTCCGCAAGACGACCACACTGGCGCCTTGCTTCAGGTACTCATGAGAGTGGGAATACTCGTGGCCGCGCGCCGCTGCGAAAGGAAGGGCAAAATCGCAGTAGGCCTCGTCGAGGACGACCACCACATGCGCAGGGACTTTCGCCAGGAAGTCGTCGACCGCGGCGGCTTCGAGCATGGTTCCTGTGGGATTGTTGGGATTCGCCAGAAAGACGAGGCGCGTGTCGTCGTTGATGGCCGAGAGGATCGCGTCGAGATCGAAGCTGTCTTCGCGCATCGGCGTTTGGACCAACTTCGCTCCCGTGGCCTGGACAAGCATTCGATAAATGATGAACGAGCGTTCGCTGGTCACCGCGTTCAGGCCAGGAGCGAGCATCGTCTGGCACAGCAGCGCCAGCATCTCCGTCGAGCCCGCCGTCACCAGAACCTGATCCATGGCAACGTTATGATCAGCGGCCAGCCGTGCGCGCAAATCGAGGCAATTGTCGTCGGGATAAAGGTTGGCGGCACTCAGCGCGGACTGCATGGCGATGACGGCTCGTGGCGACGGGCCAAAAGGATTTTCGTTGGAGTCGAGTTTGATTAAGTGAGAGTCGTCGGCTGCGGAGCGGGGCGCGGGAAAATAGGCGATCAGTTCGCGCGCGTGGTTCAAGACCAGATCAGAAAATCGACTCATGCTCGGCGCACATCATAACGCGGATTTTTTAGCGATGGCGATGCTGGTTCGAGTGGCGGATTTCAGGCGCTCTATTTCCTTCAAGGTAAGTGATCGAAACTTCCCGGGGGGAACATCCAGCGAGAGCGGGCCGTATTTCACGCGCTTGATTTTCTCCACGTGATGGCCGACCGCCTCAAACATACGCCGAATCTGGCGATTGCGCCCTTCGATCAGCGTGATTTCGTACCACGGATTGGCGGCTTCTTTCACTACGCGCACCAAAGCCGGGCCAGTCTTAACCCGCTTGCCGTCGTCGGTGGCGATGGAAACACCCGCACGCAATTTGGTTATCGCTTCTTCCTTGGGAGTGCCCGCGACTTTGATGACATAAGTCTTGGCAACATGCGAAGCAGCTTTCATCAAGCTGTGCGCGAGTTCGCCGTCGTTGGTGAGCAGCAACAAACCTTCGCTGGCATAGTCCAGGCGACCGATGGGATAGACGCGGCCCTTGACTCCATGAATGAGATCCATGACAGTGGGCCGTTTTTGCGGATCACTCATTGTCGTGACGTAGCCTTTGGGCTTGTTGAGCAGGAGATAAATGTGGCGCTGGGCGCCGTGAAGCAGTTTGCCGTTGACGCGCACGTGGTCGGTTTCAGGATCGGCCTTGGTCCCGAGTTCGGTGATGATTTTGCCGTTAACCTGCACGTGGCCGGAGGAGATTAGTTGCTCGGCCTTGCGGCGGGAAGCGACTCCGGCAGCGGCGATAATCTTTTGCAGGCGTTCGAGGGGCATGGGACTGTCAGCCCGCCTTTTTTGTTTCTGACAAACCTTCGCTTGATGATTCCGCGTCGGGCGCATCGCTAGGGTCCGCTGCCTCAGCGTCGGTCGCGCCGCTAGATTCTGGCTGCGCAGGTTCGCTCGACGCCGCGGTCTCTGCGGGAATCAGTTCTGCCTGAAACGACTCCGCCACCAGCTTTTCGAATTCCTCCATGCTGGGCAATTCATTCACATCTTTCAGCCCGAAACGCATCAGGAATTCCTTGTTAGTTTTGTAAAGGATAGGGCGCCCGATCACCTGCTTGCGGCCTGCGGTCGTGATTAACTTGCGATCGAGCAGAGTGCCAATAACACCGCCGGAGTCGACGCCGCGAATTTCACTAATCTCCGGCACTGTGACCGGCTGCTTGTATGCGATGACGGCCAGCGTTTCCAGGGCGGGCAGCGAAAGCCGGATCGGCGGCTTCAGGCTCTTGGCAAACGAGCGCACGACTTCGTGTTGCTCGGGCTTGGTGGACATGCGATATCCGCCAGCCACCTGGCGAATCTCGATGCCGTGGTCGGGCGCGCCGTATTCACCGACAAGTTCTTCCAGACATGAGCGCACGCGCGACTTCATCTCAGCCTCGTCTGCCGCTCCGCCAGCGATGACCGTTTCTTTCACGAGCTGGGTCATCTGCTCAAGCGTGATAGGCGTTTCCGCCGCGTAGATGATGGCTTCGAGTTCGGCTTTCAGGGACATAGTAAATTGTGGTCAGCGGCTAGTGGCTCGTGGTCTTTCATCTCCAGTCGTCACGCACCGCGGACTGCTGGTTCATGATCTCATCAAAGTGCGTGTGCTTGCGGATCGCGATCTCGCCGAACATTTTTTCCTGACGAACCTGGATCGCCTGCAGCCGCACCATTTCGAGCAACGCCAGGAACAGGCACACCAGGGCGTTCCGCGATTCAACCCGCATGAGCATCTGCTTCAGCCGGATCGGCCGGTCTTCGAGCGAGAGGCGGCGGCGCAGGTAATCGATCATCTGGCCGACCGTTACGGCTTCCTCGTCAACGTCGAGCACGGGGCGCGTGCGCACTCGCTCTAGCACTTGCTGAAATGTCTTGACCAGATCGATGACGTCGGCGGCGATTTCCGGTTCGGCGCCTTCCGCCTCCATGAATTCCTTCAGCGAAGGATTGGAGAGCACGGCATCTTCGATCTGCTGTTTCTGTAGAAGCATCTGCGCCGCCGACTTGAATTTCTCGTGCTCGAGAAGGCGGTTGACCAGTTCGCTGCGCGGGTCTTCCTGTTCTTCGGCGGACGCAGCGGGATCGCGCGGCAACAGCATTTTCGACTTGATGTGAATCAGCACCGCCGCCATGTAGATGAAATCAGCGGCCACATTCACATCCAGTTCGCGAATCTTTTCCACGTACGCGAGATATTGCTCCGTGATGCGGGCGATGGGGATGTCGTAAATGTCGATGTCCTGCTTGCGGATGAGGTCGAGCAGCAGGTCGAGCGGGCCCTCGTAGACGTCGGTGACTGCAACCGCGAAGGGAGAATCGCTTTCTTGCTTCTTCGCCGCCTCTTTGGCAGCGCTTGCGCCAGCAACGACCACTGGAGGCGCAGTCCCGGATGAGTCATTCACGAAGCCGAGTTTTGAATTGTCCGTCATTCGCAAAATCGAAAGTGCAGAATCAGGGTGCCCCATCCTTGTCGCGGTTTTTGCGACAGGGTGGGGAAGTTGAGTTCACTTCGGCCCCTCACATTCCAGCGACATCCCCATTGCCGCTCTCACATCGTCCATGGTCTCGCCCGCGGCCCGGCGGGCGTGCTCCGTGCCCGCTTCCAGAATATCCCACGCGAGGCGCGGATTCTCTTCAAATTTCTTGCGGCGCTCCTGCATGGGGTTGAGCAGCTTCACGAGCGAGTCCGCGGCCCAGCCTTTGCACTCGATGCAACCGATGCCAGCCGAGCGGCAGCCTTCGTTAACCTTGGCCATAGTTTCTTTGCTGCTGAAGATCTTGTGCAGATCGCCAACCGGACACACATCCGGATTGCCGGGATCCGAGCGCCGCACCCGCGCCGGGTCGGTGACCATGGTCTTCAGCTTTTGCCGCACTACAGGCTCGGGATCGGTCAGTAGGATTGTGTTGCCATAAGATTTCGACATCTTGCGGCCATCGGTGCCGGGTAGCTTTGCGGCGGGAGTGAGCAGCGCCTGCGGCTCGGGAAAGACGACCTTCTTCGCGCCATAGAACCCGTTGAAGCGCCGCGCAATCTCGCGCGTCAACTCCACGTGCGCGACCTGATCTTCGCCCACGGGAACGCAATCGGCTTTGTAGACCAGGATGTCGGCCGCCTGCAGCACGGGATATCCAAGAAATCCATAGGTGCCGAGATCTTTATCTTTTATATTTTCGCGCTGCTCTTTATACGTCGGAACACGCTCCAGCCAGCCCAGGGGCGTGATCATGGAGAACAGCAGGTGCAACTCGGCGTGCGCCGGAACGTGCGACTGGATGAAGATCACTGACTTTTCGGGATCGAGGCCGGCGGCCAGCCAGTCGAGCACAACTTCCAGTGAATTTTCTTTGATGCGCGAGGTGTCGGCGTAGTCGGTGGTGAGCGCGTGCCAGTCCGCCACCATGAAGAAGCATTCGTACTCGTCCTGCATGCGAACCCAGTTTTGCAGCGCGCCGACATAGTTGCCGAGATGCAGTTTGCCGGTCGAGCGCATACCGCTGAGCACGCGTTTGCGGGATTTGGAGGCTGGGGTCATTTCGCTCGAAAACAATCACCACTAATGACACGAAAGTTCACAAAGGATTTCTCGAGTCTTGCATGTGCTGAGACGCTGCCGGAGGTACGGATTTCTGGGCGAATCGGGTAGTGGAATCTCATTCGGGACTGAATATCGATACTAACACGGCGAGCTTTCGGCTTCCGGAAAACCGATACAAACCGGAAGCCGCATGGCGGAAGCCCGCAGCTGGATGCTTTATAATTCGCGGCGCTCCTGCCGGACGCTCCCAACCTCGTGCACACACTCGCCCGCCAGCTTCGCGCCACCGACTATTTCACGCTTGGCTGGGGAACCATGGTCGGCGTGGGATGGCTGGTCATCATGGATGACTGGCTGCTCCGCGGAGGATCGCTCGGGGCGCTGCTGGGCTTCGTGATTGGCGGCGCGCTGCTGTTTCCCATCGGATGGGTGTACGGGCGACTCGTGGTTGCGATGCCCGATGCCGCGGGAGAAATTGCGTACACGTCCGCAGTATTTCCGCGTCACATCAGCTTTGCCACCGGCTGGATGATGATGCTGGCTTATTTCATCGTTTGCCCGTGGGAGGCCGTCGCGGTGGGCCGCATCGCTGGCTACATCATTCCCGGACTCGACACGATGGAGATCTACCGCATTGCAGGCCGCCCGATATATTTTCCGCACCTTGTCATTGGCCTGGGGCTGACCGGGGTGCTGACGCTGCTGAACTATCGCGGCATTCGGCTAAGCGCAACGTTTCAGAACTGGACCAGCTTCGGCACTCTGGCTCTGTTTGTCGTTTTTGTGGGTCTCGGCGTCAGCCGCGGTTCGGCGGCTAATGTTCAGCCGCTGTTCACGCACACACCGCTGATTTCGATCCTCCTTGTAATTCAGATTGTGCCCTACTTCATGACCGGCTTCGAATCGGTGGGCAAGGCGGCGGAAGAGGCGAGTCCTGAGTTCCGCGCGGCAAGCTTCTTTCGCGCGATTTGGATGGCGATCTTCGTCGGGATCATTTTCTACGCCAGCATTGTGGCGGCCGTCGCCTTTGTGGCGCCGTGGCGGCAGATGACCGGGGAAAAGTTTATGACTGCGGTAGCGTTCCAACGAGCCCTAGGTTACGGGCATTTCGGATCGCGCTGGATTGTTCAGATCATTCTTGCGGCGGCGCTGCTGTCGCTGTTCAAATGCTTCAACGGAAATTTTGTGGCCGCCAGCCGCTTGTTGTTTGCGCTGGGACGCCGAGGGATGGTGGATGCGCGCGCGGGAAAGATTCATGAACTTCATCGCACCCCGTCGGCGGCGGTTCTGTGCGTTGGCATCGCGACCGCGGTTTGTATGCTGCTTGGGGACGCGATCCTCGTTCCCATCACGGAAGTGGGATCGGTGGCGTGCGCCGTTGGCTGGTCGGCCACCTGCGCCGCATGCCTCGCCTTAGCGCACACACGGCGCGATGGAATGCTGCTTTCGGGTGGCGAACGCGCCGTGGCATGGCTTGGATTGGCGGTCGGAGTCGCGATGGCGCTGATGAAGTTGCTCCCACTCGTTCCGGGCCACTTCACGGTTTACGAATGGCTGGCGCTCGCGATCTGGATTGCACTTGGAGTGGCAGTTGGGAAGCGCGCGAACTCGAAACTTGGGGAGGAACTTTGACGGGCATTCCGAAACTTCTTTCGATTCCACTCCAGCGTAGCTTGCTGTGGGCCTTTTCCCTCGTGTTTATCGCCGCTTCTGTGGCCGCTCAGACTCCGGCCTTCGATCTTGTTATTACCCGCGGCCACATCATCGACGGCACTGGCTCGCCGTGGTATTCCGGGGACGTGGGCATTTGCGACGGAAAGATCGCAGCGATCGGCAATCTCGCGGACGCGCCACGCAAGCGCACGATCGATGCGGGCGGGAGGGTGGTTGCGCCGGGATTCATCGACATGCTGGGCCAGTCGGAACTCACGATTCTGGTCGACCCTCGTTTGCCCTCGAAGATCTATCAAGGCATCACTTCGGAAATTACCGGCGAAGGCAATTCGATTGCTCCTCTTAACGACGCCATCATTCAGTCGGACCGCGGCGGCTACGAGCATTTCAAGATCAATCCCGACTGGCGAACTTTTCGCGACTATTTCGCGCGCCTGGAACAACAGGGCATGGGCATCAACCTCGCCAGTTACGTAGGCGCGACGCAAGTGCGGCGCATGGTGCTCGGCGACGACGACGTGCAGCCGACGCCCGCGCAACTCGAGCAGATGAAGGCGCTGGTGCGCGACGCGATGAAAGACGGCGCGGTGGGCGTCTCAACGGCGCTGCAGTATCCGCCCGCGCCCTATGCGAAGACAGAGGAGTTGATCGCGCTCGCCGGCGAAGCGGCGAAGTTCGGCGGAATTTATGCAACGCACATGCGCAACGAGGGCGACTCGGTTTTGCCGGCCATCGATGAAGCGCTGCGCATCGGCCGCGAAGCCCACATTCCGGTGGAGATCTGGCATATCAAAGTCGCGGGCAAGAATAACTGGGGACGCATGCCGGAAGTTGTGGCGAAGATTACCACCGCCCGCGCCGCCGGAGACGATGTAACCGCCGACACCTACGCCTACACCGCGTGGTACAACGATTTCTCGGCGTTCATCCCGCCATGGGCGCACGATGGTGGAACCGCAAAGCTGGTCGAACGCTTGAAGGATCCGGCAACTCGCGCACGAATTCGCGAGGAAATGCTCACTCCGTCGAAAGATTGGGACAACGAGTGGCAGGAAATTCCCGGACCGGACGCGATCATGATCGGCGCGGTAGAGAATTCAGATTTGCTGCCGATGCAGGGAAAGCGCCTCTCCGAGATTGCCAAGCTGTGGAATAAAGATCCCATGGATGCGCTCTTCGACTTTTTAATCCAGGATCCGTCGACTGGAGTTGCGGTCTTCGCCATGTCGCAGCCCGATGTGACACTGGCTCTGCAACAGCCATGGGTGGCCATCGATAACGATTCTGAGGGCACTTCGCCCGAGGGACTGCTGGGGCAGGCGCATCCGCACCCGCGCGCCTACGGAACATTTCCGCACATTTTGGCGAAATACGTTCGCCAAGAAAAAGTTCTGACTCTGGAAGATGCGATTCGCAAATTTTCGGCGCTTCCCGCACAACGCATGCGCCTGACCGATCGCGGCGTGCTCAAGGAGGGTATGTGGGCCGACGTCGTGATCTTCGATCCTGTGACCGTGCGCGATCGCGCCACCTTCGACAATCCCAATCAGCTTTCCGAAGGGATAGAGTATGTGCTGGTCAATGGCGTTGCGGTGATCGATCAGGGAAAAATGACGGGAGCGCTGCCGGGGAAGGTGCTGCGTGGCGCGGGATATGTGCCGGGCAAATAATAGTTGGTTCAGGAAAGCGCAAGCGCGAATCGAATTCCCTGCTCAATGGATCGGAGAGAACCTGAGGATAGGCGACCGAGAGCGGGATAAACCACGAGCTGTTTGGCGACGGTCGTGACCTGATCACACTTTGCCCACGAATCGCGCGAGAGCCCGCCGTCACCGGCTCGAATGGCGACTCGTAGAGCAAAGCGACCGTGATGAACAGAAGTGATTGGGACGACGCAAACATCCAAGGCGTGTCGATTCAAAACGTCATTCGAAACGATCAGGGCTGGGCGGTTCTTGTCGAGGCTCAACCAGCAGACCTCGCCGCGCTTTGGATACCATCCTGCCGGTGCTTTCGGCATTGGTTAACCTCGGGACAATACCGCTTTAGATGCCTTTTGGTATGCTTCCCGCTGGCGAACGTCTTCCCGATCATTCGCGAAGAACTCCGCTGCTTCGCGCTCAAGGCGCTCGTTGCGCTCTAGTTCAAGGGCTTTTTTCAGAAGTTCGTTGACGCGCTCGCTGGTGGAGCGTGCGCCTTTTGTGTTAGCGACTTCGATCAACACATCTTCGCTAATAGTGAAGCTCTTAGCTTGTCTCATATGATTGATAATATCATCTCTGGTATGAAATCCTTAATCTTTACGGTTTCAGTTTTGCCTGGGTCTGGGGCGACGCCAATGGAACCACGCGCGGCGTTCCCAGCGTTCCGGTGACCGTGAATCCGGGGGCGGTTGCGCCTGTCGGCGTTCTCGCCAATTTCAAATCGAGTTCGCCCTTCAACGATGCGCTACCCGTCAACTGAAACTGCCCAGCCAGGGAATTCAGACGGGCGTCCTCGATCTCGAGCGCGCCGGAGTCCAACTTCGCCTGTCCTACGAAGGTCGCGACTTTCAAAGACTCGGCATCGTCGCCGAGAAAGACGTGCGGCAAGGATCCATCTGTCATTTCAAACTGCAGCATGCCGGTCGCGGAATTCCAGAAATCCGCTGGGCATGGGCCCTTCAGCGCGTACGTGGCATTCGCGGTTCCGGCGATCCAGCCGTCATTCATCGCGTCAGCAACGTCGGCCAAGGAAACTGCGGTGAAAGTTCCGCTGCCTTTGCAGATTGCAGGCTTCACGCTGAAGTCTGCTTGCCATTCGCCGCGATGGCGGCCGCCGAGAAGATCTCCGGTTAACTGCGAGAGCTGCAGTTTTCCGTTGTCGAGACTCATTCTGGCGGAGACGTTCGTCGCGTCGACCTTTTGCAGTCGCAAACGGTTGGCGGTGAACTGACCCGAGGCTCGGACATTCGCCAGGAACGACGACGGGGCATTCGGTTTCAGAACGGAATACCACGGTTTCGCCGCAGTGCTCGGGTTCGCCCATTCGCGAAGGTCTGCAAGGTCGACATGATTCGCGTTCAAAAAGAAATGGATCTGACATGCGGCGGGCGTTCCGCAACCGCGAGGCAAGGCAAGCGAACCCGTCCACACTGAGCCCGCGGCGTTCGCGTTCAGCTTTGTGACGCGAACCTCGTCGGGCAAAAGTTGCATCTCGGCCGAAATAATCTCGGCGGGACTCCCAGTACCGCGGAGGGCGATGCGAACGTCGTGCAACTTTGCGGCGCCCATTACTCGAGGCGCTGAGAATCCCGATGCAGCGCCGGTGCCGCTCGGCGCCCATAATCCGTTGATCTGCAGATCGAGTTGAGCTGTGCCCTCAGTCACGGTCGACTGCAACGCCGGAAGCCCGACCATTCGCGCCAATCGTAGAGCTTTTGGGACCGCAGTCTCGCCCGCGACCGCAATGCTGTAGCCGCTGCGGCTGAACCATCCGCGAGCCGTTAGGGACGCGCCACGCCCGCTTGCCAGGGCGAAAGGACCGAACTCGATTCGCGGACCTTCGAGAGCGGGGGTTGCAGTCGCGGCGCTACGAGTCGCGTGTCGCCTCGCGGCGGAATTCCCCGCTGTGAAGAGAAAAGGAAGCGTGTCGGGGGCAATGTCTGCCTTGTTCCCGGCCGACGCTAATCGGAAGTTAGCAATCTCGCCGCGCCCTTCGAGTTGCAGCTTCGATGCGGCCTCAGAGTCGTGCGCGATTCGGAGGTCGCCGCTCACTGTCCCGTCCGCCACGAGATCTTCCGGGAGATTGTTTTTGGCTCGCTGCGCCAAGATGGCGACTGCACTGGCGGGCACATCTTCCGCCGAGATCGCGAGTTCGTAGTTATGACTTCCCGGGAGCCCAACGTTTCCCTTCAATGTGATGAGCCCGCTTCCCACGGGTGCGCTGCACAAAATCTGCTGAAATAGATGATCGAGCGAGCTGTATTCGCTGTCGCAATGCGCCGCCAAGCGCAGAGCTTTGCCGCTGGTAATGTCGTAACGGCGGAAATCCTGGATTGAGGCATCGCTGGCAATCTGCAAGTGGGCCGGAGTTCCCGCCAGCGTCGTAGCCAACAAGATCTCGCCGCGCCATCCCTGGTCGTTGCCGGTGAAGAACTTGGTGAACTGGCCAAGTTGAGCGCGGCTCCACTCTACGCTGAGCTGCAGCGGCGTATCGCGGAGAGCTTCCGCCCGCTGCCAGGTGCCGCTTAACTGCAGCAATCCGATATCGTTCAAATTCAAGTCAGTGCGAAAAGGTTGTGCCTTCAGGCGCACGCCCCAACTGTTTTCGGAGTCCTGCCACAAGGAAAAATCGGCATTGGTGAGGGCGAACGGCTTCTTTTCCTGGCCGCTCTTGAAATTAATGCGCGCCGAGGAGGCTTCGATGTAAGGAAATCCGGGACGCGGTTCCGACTTAGCCTTTCCTGTCGGCGCCAGCGGGATGCGGGCCGTGCGTTCCAGCAAAGCTTCCAGGTTCCAGCGTCCGCTCTCGGCATGCACCAGATTCAGGCTGGGTTCAGTCAGGTCGAGGCGCGCGATTTCAAGCCGGCCCCGCAGCAGAGACGTCAACCGAAGTGCCGCCGCAACTTCGCCCGCCCGCAGCATGGGCTCGGCGCCAAACGCGGGATCGTCGTAGACCACCAGGTTCTGGAGATCGAATCCGGGCCGCGGCAGCAGGCGCACGTGTACCGAGCCAATGTCGACGGAGCGACCTAACGCCGAACTCATGGAGACGATAATGCGAGACTTCAAACGGGAGGCGCCGGGCCGAAGAAGGAAAAGAGCCAGCACGATCAATGCCGCCGCCACCGCCATTCGCCGCTTGGAGGAGAAGAGCTTCACTGCGCCCTGATTAAACCTTCGAGGGGCTTCATCGTCATCTTACAAACTGGAGCGTACGCCTCCAGCGCGTTTCATCGAAAAAGTGCAGCACGACTTTGCCCAGGAAGAGAATACGATCGCCCCACGCAGTTTTCCGGTATTGATCATCCGGAGTTTCAAACGACCAGTAGATGAACATGGGTCTGCCGATGACATTTTCCCGGGGAATGAATCCCCAGTAGCGGCTATCGAGGCTCACTCCGCGATGGTCGCCCATGGCGAAGAAGTGGTCGGGTGGAACCACGATGTCGTCGCCATGAATAAAGGAGGGCAGGTCGACCATCCAGTTGGGATTCACATTGGGATCGTCGTTCGGAGAAACTGACGGAAAATCATTGCGGTAAGGATCGAGCGTATCCCGGTCGTGCAAGACGTAAGGCTCATCGAGAGCTCCGCCGTTGCGGTAGACGACGCCGTTGCGCAGGTGAATGCGATCGCCGGGCAACCCGATGATTCGCTTCACAATGTAAAGTCCGGGCTCGGCCGGCGACAAAAACACGACGATATCGCGAAAATGCGGGTCGCGATACGGAAGCAGCGGGCCGATCCACGAGGATTTGGGCGCAAACTGGATGCGGTTCACGAAAACGTGATCGCCGATGAGCAGCGTGTTCTCCATCGAACTGGAGGGAATCTCAAAGGCCTGCACCACAAACGTGATGATGAATAGCCCGGTCACCAACACGGCGGCCAGTGAGGCGAGAAACTCGACCGTAGATTCCTTGGGCTTTTCTTCCGCCACTTCTTCCGCGACGACTTCTTTCTTCGCCATTTTTTTTTCTGTAATCAAGCGATGCTTTCAGCCTTCAGGAAGTCTCCAGCCGGGTGGGTTGCGAACGCCGCTGGAAGTATTCAGTGTACCAGCCGGAGGGTCCGGTTCCAGCGCGTGATCTGAAAGATGTGAGTGACGGCATAGGCCAGGTGATACAACCTGCCCTGCACCGAAGCCGTGGGATTCTTGTCCCAGTCGCGCACCGACCAGTAAATGACCAGCGGAGTGCCTATGATATTCTCGCGCGGCACGAAGCCCCAGTAGCGGCTGTCCTGGCTGTCATCGCGATTGTCGCCCAAAACGAAGTAATGTCCTTCCGGAACGATCAACTGGCCGTCCTCCACCAGCTTTCGCATTTCCAGCCACCACTTCCCTTCCAGGCCATAGGCGGGAATGTCGGTGCGCGGGAAATTATCGCGGAACATGTTGTTCGGGGGTTCCAGAAAGCGCACATAAGGTTCGTCGATAGGCTTGCCGTTGATCCACACTTTCTTGTTGACCAGTCGCAGACGGTCGCCGGGCACTCCGATCACGCGCTTGACGAAGTGCTGAGTCGGATCCACCGGATAGTGGAAGACGATGATGTCTCCACTTTCGACCCTCTGGTACGGCAAAAGATGGTCGCCCGGCCCGCGCCCGCCATAGCAGAGCTTATTCACCAGCAGGTAATCGCCGACGAGCAGAGTATTCTCCATCGATTCAGAAGGAATCTGGAAAGCCTGCACAATGAAGGTGATGACAAAGATGGCAATCACCACAGTTCCCATCAGTGACTGCGCAGAACCGATCAGGTCGCGGCCCAAGGAAGTCACGACCTGGCTCTGCGACACTGCGATCGGACTGCCCGCCCCGGCAGGAGGTATTTCGGAAGCAACCGGCGGTGCCTCGGCAATCGGAGGACGTTCGGGCGTTACTACGGGCTGGTTCGACAAATCCATGAAATCTAATTATCGGCTACTGACCCGCCGGACGCGAGTCCCGCCCGTCCCCTTTCGCTTCCCCGGCCTTGGAGCGGGAAGCCAGGAAGGTCAGCAACTGTCGTGCGGCATCCTGCTCAGCAGTCTTTTTAGTCGATCCCTGCGCGCGCCCCACGAACTCAGAGTTCTTGCCGTTCCTAGTATGTAGACGCGCTTCGACGGTAAAAGTCTTGCTGTGCTCCGGGCCAGCCTCCTCCACCAGGGCGTAAATGGGTTGAGGCAGACCGAGACTCTGGACGGCCTCTTGCAGAGCGGACTTGAAATCCGTGACCGGCAGCGAGCCGCCGCCTCGCTCCATGCGCTCCAGCTCCGGCGCAATGACGTTGCGCAAAACAAAATCGCGTGCGACCTGCAGGCCGCCGTCCAAATAAATGGCCGCCAGAATCGCCTCGAACGCGTCTACGAGCAACGCAGTCTTACTACGGCCGCCACTTTTTTCTTCGCCGCGCCCCAACCGCAGATAGTGGCCCAGTTCCAGTTGCTGCGCCACGCGAATCAAATGCCGCTCGCTGACCAGATGCGCCCGCAACTTCGAAAGCTCGCCTTCGCGAAAATGCGGGAAGCGCTGAAACAGTTCTTCGCTGGTCACGAGCGCCAGCACCGCATCGCCCAGGAACTCGAGCTGCTCGTTGTCGCTGACGGTGTACTTGCTATCGCCCGTCTGCTGCGCTTCCTGTTCCCGCGCCTGCGAACTGTGGGTTACTGCCTGCTCAATGACCGCCCGGCGCCGGAAATGGTATCCCAGCCCTTCTTCCAGCGCCGTAATTTCCCGTTCCTTCATGCTAAGGCTTGGCCGAAAATTTCGGCCGTTCGAATCTAGTTCTTTGCAGGAGTCTGAGCCGGCGGTGCGCCCACATTCAGCTTGGTGAGCCGGTCCTTTTCATCGCGAGCGGCTTTGCCCGCGCCCGAGTCCGGCCGGTCCTTGGTCAACTCGACCGCTTGATCGGCATACTTCAAAGCTTCCGGAATTTTGTTCTGCATATCGAGCGCGACTGCCAGTCGCAGCACCGCAATGGAATCGACTTGCTGCGGAAAGGCGTCGATCGACTTGCGCAACTCGGTCTCTGCCTGAGCCCAATTCTTCGAGTCAGACGACAGTTTGCCCAGAACTGCATAAGCTTCCGACCGCAAGTAACCTTTGTACGAAGCCAACTGCTCGGGCGGATATCCCGAGCTCGGAATGTCGGTGTCAACCGTCACCAGGGACCGCTCCGCGTTCTTTCGAGCTTCGGCTAGGCGCTCATCCCGATCAATATCGGTGTCGCGCGTCCGTTCGGCCAGCACTTGCGCCGTGCCCACCAGCGCTTCGGGATCGTCCGGATCGATCGCCAGGATCTTCTTCCCAGTCTCCATCATCTTGTCGGCGTTGTTGGCCATTTGATAGCGCTGCAAGGCCGTGCGATAGAGCAGCGGCCGCAACTCGCTGTCGGGATATTTGGCCGCGAAGTCGTCGGCCGCCTTCTCCACCGCGGCGGCATCGGTCAATGCGGCTGCCGCTTTGTAGGCGGTGAATTCTTCCTGACTATTCACCTTCGGCGGCCGTTTCCCAGTGGGTGCTGCGGCCTGTCCGGCAGGTTGCGCTTGTCCTGCAGGTTGCGCCGCCTGCCCGGCCGGCGGATTCTGCGTCGCATTGCTCTGCCCAAAACTCGCGCCGCACATTTTCGGGACTGCGCCTGGGACTGCACCCAAGACTGCGCCCAGCACCGCGCTCAACATCGCTGCTCGCTTCATGCCTTCTCCTCTAGCTCCAATTTCCGATTTCACATCGACCCGCCAAGTCTGCAACCGTGCATTCTATCGTGCCGGGTGGAACCGCAGCAGCTTTTACTGAAATCTCATAGCCGACAGCTTCACTGCGGCTTCGCCGGAGGCTCGTATGCCTGTTGCAGCCCGCGCTCGGCGGCCGCTTTCACCTCCGGCAGTTCTGCCCCTGAGGTCAAGGCTGCGCGATATTCATTCAGCGCCGCCTCGCGATCCTCCTTCATGTCGAGGATTCTTCCCAGATACACGTGCGACCAACCCACGACCTTGGGATCTTTCGTCGCCTGAATCGCCTTCTGGAAGTTCTCCAGCGCGCCTTCCCGATTCTTGTTGGCGACGGCCACCTGCGCCAGGATAAACAGCGCGCGTCCCTGATCGCCAATCTTTCGGTCGAGAGCCTGCTGCGCCAGATCCTGCGCGCCCTTGGGATCGTTCGCGGCGAGACGCTTTTCCGCGGTTACCAGAATCCTGCGGTCTTCCATGCGCGACAGTTGCACCAACTCCGGCGAGGTAACGTCGGCGAACTGCACTTCGTTCGCCGCTTTTTCCTGCGCCTTCAGATCAATGTTATTGATCAGGTCGGAATACGCGCTGCGCAAGCCCGCCGGATCTTTTTCAAACGCCAGCAGCGAAGTATAAAAATAGCGAGTCAGGATGTAGCCTTGCTTGACCGCGTCGTCTACGGCCTGCAGTCGCATGGCCTCGGCAGTCTGCTTCGTGCCGGTCGTCCGAATTTCAATCGCCCGCACCAGGCACTCCGTCACCAGCAGCGAAATATCGTGCCTGAAGCTCTCTTCGAGCGGCGCACGCCTTACCGACTGCAGCAGGGGCTCAAGCCGCTTGATTGCAATAACATGCTTGTCGGCCAGCGGATCGAGCAAGTAATGCAGGTAGGTATGCCGAATCTGTGGCATCTTCAGAGGATCGACCGAGTTGGGATCAGGCGACGGAAACAGCACCACGTAATAGTCAACGCCGTAATTGCGCGCGTTGGCTTCGCTGGGATCGCCCATGAAATCCAAATAAATCGTGAACGAGCGCCCCAAATATCCGCCGGACTGCAGCTTCAAGTAAATATCTGTGTCAAACACCATCTTAGCCAGGGGTTCGTGATAGCGCTCGATTAACGCGGCGTAGTTGGCGCGGTGCCGCTCCCAGATCGAATGCAGCCCAGCCTTTTCGTAGAAATCTTCCAACTGCGCGCCGAATGACGCCAGGGGGACCGCGTCCGGCGGCAAGTCTTCTTCCTTCACTTTCGGAAGAAAATGCGGAGGGCCCGACAGATAGAGCGCCAGGGATATGTACTGTGAAAGGTCGTGCTGCGGATCTCGTGCCTGATGCGCCAAGTACCACTCGCACATCGTGTTGGTGACGGTCTGGGCGTCGGCCGAGTTTCGCAGGTTTCTTTCAACCTCGGAGCGGATAATGAGCCGCTGCTTGTCGGAAAGATTCAGGTCGACGTTATAGCCGCAGGTATTCATCGCCGTCAGCACGGCAAACAGAGTCTCGTTCGTATCGAGCGTGATGCGATTGTTGTCGGCCGCCGCGCACCAAGCCGACAGCGCGACAAGACAGGCCGCGACCGCAAGACAGCGCAGTCCATCTCGAAACCCACAATTCAGCAAACGTCTCAGGAATCCCTCCCGCAGGATGGCTCGGAATCGGCGGAGAACTTCCTCAAGTCTAAGGGCTTGGCAGCGGAGGGTCAAACTCCGGGGCTACCGACGACAGTCAGGTGCGAAATTCAGAAGCCTGCTGCCGGTTGCTGGCCCGGAGGTTCGCGGCCACCCGCACGATCCTAGCGCCGAACCGGCACCCTTCGTCTCGACCGATGTTTCACGTCGAGCCCAACAGCTTGCGCAGTATGTTGACGGCGAGAGGAATTTCTTCCACTCGCGTCCCACCGAAACCGAGGACAAAACCGGAACGCGTCGCCTTGCCCGCGTAATACGGGGAGAGCGGCCATAGCCACAGATTCTGGCGGGCGGCGCGCTCGGCAATTTCAAGGTCGCTTGTCCTGCGGGATGTTCTCATTACCACTGGCAGATGCAATCCCGCCTCGCTTCCCAGCACCTCAACCACGGAGCTTAATTCTCCATGCACGCAGTTGACCAGGGCGGATCTCTGTTCGCGATAGAGAACCCTCATTCTTCGAAGATGGCGCGCGAAGTGTCCCTCGTTCATAAAATCCGCGATCACGTGCTGGAAAAAATCTGGCGGTGCGATATCCATAATCAGGCGGACCGATACGAATCGGTCGACAAGATCTGCCGGAATGACGATGTACCCGACTCGCAAAGAAGGAAATAAAACCTTGCTGAAGGTCCCGATGTAAATCACGCGGGCGTTGTCATCGAGTCCCTGCAGGGACGCGATCGGCAGACTCTCAAACCGGTATTCGCTATCGTAATCATCCTCGATCACCCACGATCCCGTGTTCTGCGCCCACTCCAGCAGTTGAAAGCGGCGGGAAGCGCTCATGGTCACGCCCAACGGGAATTGATGGGAGGGCGTGACAAAAGCAGCCCGCGCCTGGCGAGACAGCTTGATTCCTGCTTCGACCGAGAGTCCCTGTTCGTCAACTGGAACCGCAACCAGACGGCACCCCGCAAGGGCAAACACAGATCGTGCCAGCCAGTAGCAGGGTTCTTCCATCCATACGCGATCGCCCGGATTGAGCAGCACGCGGGCTGTAATTTCGAGAGCCTGCTGCGAACCGTTGACGATCATGATCTGGGAGGCATCGCAACGCACCGACCTCGCAGTTCGCAAATAGCGGGCGATGGTTTGCCGGAACGCCTCGGAACCCATGGGGCTTCGGTAGTGAGTAGAGGCGGCGTCCATGTTTCGGCAGTGGCGTGAAACCAGGTTTGACCAGACCTTCAGAGGAAACTGGTCAAAAGCGACTTGCCCCACGCGAAACGCCGCAGAACCGCGCTGGCCGGGCTTAACTGCAATGCGGGGAAAAAGCGAGGTGCGGCGCGCGACCGGTCTAGGGCCGGCATAAGAAACTTGGGAGCCGGCTGCGGATGAAAACCCACGCGAGATCTGGTCCGGTATCGATGTGGAAATCACGGTTCCCGCGCCGACCCGGCTCTCGAAGTAGCCTTCCGCAAGAAGCTGTGCGTAGGCATTCAGAACCGGGAAGCGCGAAACTCCAAGTTCGATGGCAAGCACGCGAGTAGACGGAATGCGTTGCCCAGGATGCAGATTGCCGCCGACAATGGCGGCGCGAAATCCGGAATAAATCTGCTTATGAAGAGGTTGCGGGGCCTTTCGGTCAACCGCAATCATGGGGAGAATGCCGGAGGCTACCCTTCTCATTTTCGCAATCTTAGTGGCTATGCCGAAATTGCGTCAAATGGCCATTGCCAACGACCATTCTAGAGTCCATTCTAAGCATACGTCGTCTTTAGCGTGGGCTGGGCGACTGGGAGATATCAGTGAATTCGAATACCGAACCGCTTCCGGGCTATGTGCCAACCTCTACGACCCTGTACCAGGACATCGATAACTCCGAGCATGCAATTCTGCGGCGTGCGGCAGTACTTTCGCCGCGCACCCTATTTGCTCCGTTGCCACCCGAGCCTGCACTTGGGCAAAGGTCTACTCGCATTGCGATCAAAGCGAAAGGAAGGATCCTATTTCTTTCCGCAGAAGATGTTGTCGCGGTCGAAGCCCGGGGAAATTACAGCGTGTTACATTGCACCTCAAAATCGCACCGGCTGCGAGAATCCATCTCTACCCTGGAAAAAACCCTGCATGGGCATGGGTTCGTGCGGATTCATCGCTCCGTACTCGTGAACGCAGCGCTGGTGGAAGAAATACAACCTTGGCCCACCGGCGAGTATGCGCTGCGCGTAAAGGGTGGAAAGGAGTATACCGTCACTCGGACCTACAAGAAACGTCTGCACACGCTGGCACAGCTTTGGATCGGCATGAATGGATTCGTTGTTAGGTAATAAGGAACTCATGTTTTCAAGTCTCGTGTTTTGGTCGTGCTTCTCGGGATCGGTGTTTCTGGTCTTTGGACTCTTTCTCATCCGGAAAGAACTAGCTCCGCCTTTTGGACTCGACCAGTTGCTCGTGTTGGGATACGTCTTCGAAGCCGCGCCACTGGCGGTCTTTGGTACGCAGCATTTTCTAGCGGCGAACTCGATCATGAAACTGGTTCCGCATTGGATACCGGCGCCGCTATTCTGGACCTACTTCGTGGGCACAGGACTCTTCGCTGCCGCAGTGAGCCTCATTGCCAGAGAACAGTTGCGCTGGTCAGGTCTGCTGCTGGGAATTATGTTTCTCATATTTGTTGCGACCATGGACCTGCCGGGCGCAATCGCGCATGCGAGTCACCGAATTTACTGGTCGTACACGCTGCGGGAAACCGCATTCGCAGGAGGACCCTTGGCTCTTGCGGGGGCAGCATGGCGGCGGGATAGCCCGCGAATCTCAAACGTGTTGATTGCGATCGGCAGGACATGGGTGGCCGTCGCACTGATCTTTTACAGCATCGAGCACTTTGCTTTCCCAAAGTTCGCGCCCGGTGTTCCGCTGGAGAAGGTTTCGCCGGACTGGGTACCCATTCCGGAAGTCTTGGCTTATGCCGTCGGCGCCGTGCTTTTGATTGCTGGAATAGCCATGCTCTTCAACTGGAAAACCAAGCTGGCCGCCGCCTCCGTTGGGGTAGTGATGACGCTGCTTACACTCCTTTTCTACTTCCCCATCTTTGTAAAGGCTTTGGGCACGCCGCTCGCTCTGGACGAACTCAATTACGTGGGAGACACGCTGTTCTTTGGAGGGACAGTGCTGCTGGTCGGCATCGCGGTGAGCCAATCCCGCCAGCAAGTTCGAGAACTGACCAAGCTGCCAGACGTAGAGCCGAGCTTAGCTATCTCGGCACCGCCTGCTAGTTAGGCGCGGTTCCCCCGTCACCCGTTAGGTCTACCCTGGAAGTAACGTCGCGTTCCGACCTTCCCGCGCTCATAATGCAGCGATGGGTTTCAGCCAAGACTTCGTCGGCTTTCTGCAGGCAGTGGCGCTCGGATCGGTCGCGGTTTTCCTCCTTTTCATCATTATTGGGCTGAAGACACCCCGCCGTTCGCCTGCTCTGGTCAACCGCAGAATGCCTCGCTAATCGCCTCCAGTTTGCCTCTTTCGCACCGGGCGTGAGATATTACTCTGCTCTTGTCCGGACCGTCGTCTATCCCTGTCAGGAGCCGGGAATGAACCGTCTCAATGCGCCTGCTCCCTCGCGACCCCAAGTTTTTCGATCTCCTCGCTGATCTTTCCGGCCACCTCACCGAAGGCGCCAAGCTGCTCCGCGGGATTCTCGCCGATCCGCACGACCTTACCATGCGAGTGAACCAAGTGCAGGCCATTGAGCACAAAGGAGACAAGGCCACTCACGCCATCATTACGAAACTAAACCAGACTTTTATCACTCCCTTCGATCGCGAAGATATCCATCGTCTGGCATCTTCGCTCGACGATGTGCTGGACTTTGTGAATTCCGCGGCTCTCCGGCTGGTGATGTACAAGATCACCACTCCTCCTCCGGTTTCTGCCGAGTTGGCTGGGATCATCGTGCTGCAATGTGAAGGCCTGGCCACCGCCGTTTCCTTGCTGGAGAAAAATGGTGAGGTAATGGAGTATTGCGAGGAGGTCAACCGGCTCGAGGATATGGCCGACCATGTGAGCCGGCGCGCCATTGCCGACCTTTTCGAAAACGAAAAGGATCCCATTCAACTGATCAAGTTGAAGGAGCTATACGAAGTGCTGGAGTACGCCACCGACAAAGCTGAGGACGCAGCCAACGTGCTTGAGGCGATCATCGTCAAGAGTACTTAACCTCGATTTCGCGAATCAGACCTCGCGACCACAGGCCGGAGAAACCCCCGTTGAACAGAGATGTGCTGCTGGTCCTGATCACGATCCTTGTCGCCTTAGTCTTTGATTTCCTCAACGGATTTCACGACTCCGCCAATAGCATTGCAACCGTGGTTTCCACACGCGTGCTTTCCCCCAAACTCGCGGTGTTGTGGGCCGCAACTTTCAACTTTCTGGCGGCTTTTTTCCTCGGCACCGCCGTCGCCAAAACCATCGGCAAAGGCATGATCCGCCTCGAAGACGTGGATCAATATGTCGTCATGGCCGCGCTATTCGGCGCCATCGTCTGGGATCTCCTGACCTGGTGGTGGGGCCTTCCAACCTCTTCCTCGCACGCTCTCATTGGGGGTTACGCCGGCGCTGCCATGATGCACGCGGCCCTTCACACCGGAACGGCAACCATGTTCGGAGTAATTATTCCCGAAGGCTGGTACAAAACCTTGATCTTCATTGTGGTTGCCCCGGTCATGGGAATGGTGCTTGGCCTGGGTTTCATGGTCGCGGCTCACTGGATTCTGCAGAATAAGCCGCCGCAACTGGTAGACAAATGGTTTCGCAAGCTGCAACTTCTATCGGCTGCGGCCTACAGCCTCGGTCATGGCGGTAACGACGCGCAGAAGACCATGGGCATTGTGGCGGGCGCGCTCTACACCGCGGGATTCATGAGCAAGGACGACATGCTCACAAACTGGGGACATTATCGTTGGCCGATCATTTTGGCCGCGCACGCGGCCATCGCGGCGGGAACGTACTTCGGCGGCTGGCGCATCGTTCACACCATGGGGCAGAAGATCACGAAACTGAAACCGCTAGGAGGTTTCTGCGCCGAAAGTGCGGGAGCCATCACTCTGTTTGGCACCGCTCTTGCCGGCATCCCGGTCAGCACCACTCATACCATTACCGGCGCCATCGTTGGCGTGGGCGCCGTACACCGCTTGTCTGCCGTGCGCTGGGGCGTGGCGGGAAGAATCGTGTGGGCTTGGATCCTTACGATCCCCGCCTCCGCCATGGTGGCCGCCGGAACCTTTCTGCTCATCCACTACATTCATCCGCAGGGCTGACGAAGCTGAACCCTTGTCATCCTCAACGAAGTGAAGAACCTGTAAGGTTATGTGGATCACGTGGCGGCGGACGCATTCGTCCGCCCGCGAGCGCAGCGAGCGCCCCGGGACGAATGCGTCCGGGGCTACGTGGTTACGCGGTGGGTGTTCGAGCCGCGCCGTAAAGTCCGGCGTCGCTACCCAGCAACGCGCGCGTGATAATCGTTTTCTTCCGCGTATACCCGGCGATTTGCGCCGACGCCCCTTCTTTCTTGCTTAGAGGATCGTCCGGTGCTGTAGCGGCATAGACCAGCGAGCGGTCTCGCATCTCGGCGAACATGGACGGGGCAAAAGCGTCCCACGCGCTGACCACGCCGCCGCCGATCACAAACATTTCAAGATTAATGACGTTGATGAGATCGGCCAGCAGGATGCCGAGTGCCACGCCGAAGCGGTGAAAGATGCGTTGCGCGTCGGCATCGCCTTGCAGTGCGAGATTGTAAATCGACTTGGCGCTGAACTCGGCATCGGCGTTTGCCGCCTTGGCGAGCGCTGGCGCTTGGCCCGAATCAATCGCCTCGCGCGCCATGCGCACGACCGCAGTCGCGGAAGCGTAACGCTCGGCGCAGCCGTGGTTGCCGCAGCCGCACAGAACGCCGTTGGGCTCGACCGTAACGTGGCCGAATTCGCCCGCCATGCCGTTCATGCCGTAAAAAATTTTCCCGTTCAAAATAATTGCGCCGCCAATGCCCGTGCCCAGCGTCAGCATCGCCATGTTGTCGACGTCGCGTCCCGCCCCCATCCATTTCTCGCCGAGGGCCGCCATCTTGGCGTCGTTGTCGAGGAAGACGCGCGTTCCCGGGCCGAGCCGCCGCTCGATCACATCGCGCACCGGATAATCGGCCCAACCGGGAAGATTCGCAGACAAGCGCATCGTTCCGGTTTCCATGTCGATAATGCCGGGGACGCCGATGCCTGCCCCCACAAACTTGCCACCGCCGCGATACTGCTCGATCAGGCGGTGAATGGCATCGCACATTTCGCCAATGACGTAGTCGCGGCCGAGGGCCACCTTCACGCCCAACGTAATTTTTTCGAGAAGCTGCCCGTCGGCGCTGACCGCTGCAACGCGCAGGTTGGTGCCACCCAAATCGACTCCAATGGAAAAATCAGGCATGGGCAGAAAGATTAGCAGAAAATCATTGTTGATTGATGATTGTTGATTGACGATTGAAAGTAACCAGACCTTGCGATTGGTTCAATCAAAAATCATCAATCATCAATCATCAATCAACAATTTATTTCTGGCACTTCGGGCAGTAATGGCTGCTGCGCCCGGCGATCACAATTCGCTTGACCGGAGTCTTGCACACCAGACACTCTTCCGCTTCGCGCCCGTAGACGCGGTGCTGGAGCTGGAAGAATCCTTCTTCGCCATCCGAGTTCACATAGTCGGAAATTGACGAACCACCGAGCTCAATGGCTTCCTTCAGCACTTCCTGTATGGCGAAGTGAAGCTTGCCGAACTGCTCGCGAGTGATGCTGGCGGCGCGCCGGCGCGGCCGGATGCCCGCCCTGAACAAAGATTCATCGGCATAAATGTTGCCGACGCCGCGGAGGAGTTTCTGGTCCAGCAGCGCACTCTTGATGGGAGTCTTCCGCCCACCGAACAATTTCGCGAAAGCTTCGAATTCAATTTCCAGAGGTTCGGTGCCGGTGGCGTCGAAGTCCCCGGCCTGCGCCACGCTCAGTCGGCCAAAGCGCCGGGGATCGACGAACCGTAGTTCCCGCCCGGACGCGAGCTTGAGAATCGCATGAGTATGTTTCTCGACTTCGGTTCCGGGTTCGCAGACCTGCATTCGGCCGGTCATGCCGAGGTGCACAATCCACTGCGCCTTTGTGTGTGGGGGGCGGGCGCCCTCGCCCGCCTCTGCCTGTGCAATCGATCGAGATTGCTTCGATCCAGATTGCTTCAACCCAATCCCTCCCCGCTTTCGATGCGGCTTCTGGCTTTTCGCGGGCGAGGGTGCCCACTCTACACGATCCAGATCGAAGACGATGTGCTTGCCCATACGCCGCACCCCCGCGATGTGGCTATGTTCGAGGGTCGCCGCAATTTGAGAGGCAGGAGATTTCAGCGGCTCTTTTTTCTGGCCAAGCCAGATCGATTCGATTTCGTCTCCGGTGACACGTTTCGCCAGGCCGCGCGCAATGGTTTCTACTTCGGGAAGTTCAGGCATGAGATTTCAAACAAAAAAATCAATCACTACGAAGGGAACGAAGGTTCGCGAAGGACAATCCGAGCTCTTCGTGATTCCTTTCTGATTCTACGCGCGCTTTTTCTTTAGAAATGTTCCTTGCTCGAGTTCCTGGAATGCCTGCTGCAACTGCTCCTGCGTGTTCATGACAATCGGGCCGTACCACGCGACCGGCTCTTCCAGCGGTTTGCCCGAGACCAACAGGAAACGGATTCCATCTTCGCCGGCCTGCACTTCGACCTCATCGCCGCGGTCGAAGACTACAAGGGAGCGGTTTTCGGCGTCCGCGGGAGGCTTCGTATCGGCCCATCCCACGCCTTCGGTGGGCACGGCGAGCGGTCCAGAGGCGTTGCAAAATTTTCCATCGCCCGCGAAGACGTAGGCAAAAGCGTGGCGCGTGGTCTCAACCGGCAGCGTTTTTCTCTTTCCCGGCGGCACCGACACGTCAAGATAGATCGGATCGGCGGCGACTCCTTCGACCGGTCCAGACTTTCCCCAGAAAGTTCCGCAGACGATGCGCACATGTGTGCCGTCGTCGTCGGTGACTCGCGGAATCTCACCAGTCTTCACTTCCTGGTAACGCGGCGCCGTCATCTTTAAAGCGGACGGCAAATTCGCCCAGAGTTGGAAGCCGTGCATGCGGCCGGTGGCGTCGCCCTTCGGCATCTCCTGATGGATAATGCCGCTCCCCGCAGTCATCCACTGCACATCGCCCGCGGCGATGGCGCCCTTGTTTCCCATGCTGTCGCCATGCTCGACAGTACCGGCGAGAACGTAAGTGATCGTCTCGATCCCGCGATGCGGGTGCCATGGGAACCCTGCGAGATAGTCTTCGGGAACGTCATTGCGGAAGTCGTCGAGCAGAAGAAATGGATCGAAGTCGTGCGTGTTGCCGAAGCCGAAGGCGCGCCGCAAATGCACCCCCGCCCCCTCCAGTGTGGGTTTCGATTTAATAAGTCGCTTCACCGGGCGGATAGACATATAGAGATCCTCAAAGTGTTTGCGGTTTTGATGCGGCTCGGTGGCAATTGGACGCACGCCCTCAAGTTCGTCGTCCTCGCGCCCGAGCAGGACCACAATCCTACCGCAATGAAAAATAACTAATGACTAGGTCTATGTCAGAGGTACAGGTCCTGCTGTGACCCATTCCAACTCACGTAGTGCCCCTATGTGATCTGTCGAGGCTCCACTATTTCCAGCAGACTCAAGAGTGCCGCACCACCGAGTAGAGCAGCCCTATAAGAATCGGTTGCGCGGCTTCTTATCCCCCTCCGCGTAGCTCTCGCGCGGTACATGAGGTCGTACCGTGAAAAGCTCCTCCCCCTGTTGGAGCGAAATCCCGTGCGGATTTCGTTCGTTGTTCCTCTTTTCCGCAATTCTTTTCCTGGCTTCCAATGCGTTCGCAAGCAGCGGCCAGATTACGCCCAGTCCTTCAGCCATCGGCTTTGGCAACGTTGCCGTTGGCACCAGTCAGACGAAGCCAGTCACTCTGACAAATTCTGGTTGGACGAGGGTGACGATCACTCGAACCTCGCTGTCAGGAACGGGTTTCACCTTTAGTGGTTTGACGTACCCCGTGACCCTTGCGGGTGGACACAGCGTAAGCGGGAAGGTGACGTTCGCTCCGCAGTCTTCCGGTGCCGACAACGGCACGGTCTCGATCTCGTTCAATACCATGACGGGCGGCAGAGGACGCGGCCTCGACATCACTAACACCGTCACGTTGTCATTGTCGGGCACCGGGATGACATCTGGCCAACTGACGGCAGTTCCGGGCAGCCTCGCGTTCGGCAATGTTCAAGTTGGCAGTTCCCGGACGATGACGGAAAACCTCACCAACTCCGGCGGGTCAAGCGTCACAATTTCTGGCGCCAGCGCAACGGGAGCCGGATTCACCGTCAGCGGTTTGAGCTTGCCGATAAGTGTGAGCGCAGGACAGAGCGTAAGTCTCAGCGTTATCTTCACGCCCACCTCGGGCAACGCGGCGAGCGGCAACGTGGCCATCACGTCAAACGCATCCAACACTTCTCTGAGTGTTTCCCTTGCCGGAACCGGCATGACCCCGGGGCAGCTTGCGGCAAGCCCTACCAGCCTTGGTTTTGGAAGTGTGACCACCGGAAACAGTTCGAGTCTTTCGGAAACTCTGACGAATACCGGCGGATCGTCGCTCACAATTTCTCAGGTCACTCCTAGCGGAGCCGGCTTCAGCTTGAGCGGAATCACCCTTCCCGTCACGCTGGCCGCGGCTCAGAGCGTAACCTTCAACGCAATATTTGCGCCGCAAACGGCAGGCAGCGTTACTGGAGGTCTCGCAATCAGCTCCAATGGATCGAATCCCAGCCTCTCCGTTCCGCTATCTGGAACAGGGGCTGCCTCAGGCCAGCTCACAGCCAGTCCCGCAAGCCTCAGCTTCGGGAACGTGACGACCGGAAACAGTTCGAGTCTTTCCGAGAGGCTGACGAATACTGGCGGATCGTCACTCACAATTTCTCAGATCACTCCTAGCGGGACCGGCTTCAGCATGAGCGGAATCACCCTTCCCGTCACGCTGGCCGCCGCTCAGAGCGTAACCTTCAACGCAACGTTCGCGCCGCAAACGGCAGGCAGTGCGAGTGGCAGTCTCGCAATCACTTCCAACGGATCGAATCCTACTGTTTCCGTTGCGGCCACCGGAACCGGCACGCTGCCCGGCCAGCTCGCGGTCTCCCCTTCTACTGTCAATTTTGGTAGCGTGACCGTAGGAACACCCCAAAATCAGGCGGGCACGCTCACCGCGACGAACTCCTCTGTAACCGTGACCTCGTTTGGAGTGAGCACCTCGCAATTTTCCGTTAGCGGCCTCAGTTTGCCGGTGACGATCGCAGCCGGAAGTAGTGTTGGGTTTCAACTGACATTTGCGCCGCAGACTTCCGGGTCCGCTTCCGCAAACGTCACGTTTGCTAGCAATGCCGCCAATTCTCCCTTGGTGGAGGTCGTAACCGGCTCCGGGGTCATGCCCCAGCACAGCGTGAATCTGGGATGGAACACGAGCACGTCGGGCGACGTGGTTGGATACAACATCTATCGCGGAACCGTGTCCGGCGGCCCCTACACGCGAATCAACTCCGCCCTGGATACGGCTCCCTCTGACACCGACACTGCGGTCATTGGAGGGCAGACGTATTACTACGTCGTGACAGCAGTGGATTCCACAGGAGTGGAGAGCGGCTATTCGAATCAGACTCAGGCGGTGGTTCCCTCTCCCTAGGCGACCGGCTCGGGTACGAGCTACGTGCTGGAAATAGTTGTAATTAACGCTGCTTCGCTCGCGGCGAGAACACTTCGACTGATCGGTCGCGGCTGCCGGTTGCCCGACTAGTCTTTGAGCGGCACTACCGCGCTGCCGTCACGGCACAAGGTGGCAACTCGCTGCAAGTCGCCATTCGCGCGCGGCAGCGTCATCACCGGACCATAGCAGTAGACGGCATGGCCGGACGCGGCAAAATACCAGCGTCCACCCTTGGCGCGTTTTGCCATCTGGCTGGATGGTTGCCGCAGCGGTTTTTGCGGCGACCATGGAGTGGCGGGCAAACTGAACAACAAGGCTAGGGTCAGAACATTCATGCATTCCTGCTCGGGTCCTACAATTTTTGCTGTACGGCTTAACCACAGAACGAAATCTTCAATCTTCAGTCTTTACAACCTTGCTCGACCTCTGCTGCTCGCCATTCTAGATCGTGATGGCTAGATCATGCTCAGGGTTCGGACGTCATCCACCAGGTCGGATGCTGGTTTCGACGGCATGCGAACCTGCGGTTTCTGCTTGGATGCTTCTTTCTGACTGCCACGTTGCGGTGCGGCTTGCGGTCCTGCCTGGGAAGACGGGGACTGTCTGCTGGGTGCCTGGGTTGACGGGTACGTTGACGGGTACCGGCTCGACGGATTCTGGGCCGACGGAATTTGGGTCGACGGATTCTGCATTTCCGGGGCTTGGGTCTGAACCGCCGGTTGAGCGCTCTCCTGCTGGGCTTTCTTTACAGCTGACAACTCCTGGCTGTCGCGGAACAGCTGTCGAATCAGCGAGCGCTGCGACTCAATCGTCCGCCCTTGTTCCACAATCAGCATAGTCATCAGGCCATAAGAGATCAGGAACAACACCGTCAGCAGCGGCAACCAGCTCTGCTTCTTAGTAGCCCGAGAAGTGTCGATCTCTGGCGCGGAGGAAGATGAAATCGCAATGGCTTGGTTCCCTGATAAGTTCGTCAAATGGCACCCCGGTCTTCGGCCCGACTGCATGGGCACACTGGGCAATGCACCTCAGAAGCCAACGTCGAATTCTCAGCTAAACGTATGATGTCAGGTCATTTATCCCCGCCTGAGTTGTCTGTCGCCAACCCCTGATGTGCAACTCGATGCACATTAGAGCAAGCAATATTGGCCGGAAACGCCTATGTCTGCTGAATAAGGTCGGCTGAACTAAGGCGGTTGACGGAAAAGGGAAAACGCCCGGTAACTCCCGGTTACTGCGGTTACTTTTCTGAGAAGCCTGGGACTTCTAAGATCGGTTCATTAGAAGTGGCGGCACAAACTCCTCTATCTCAGGGAAAGACATCATGCAGCTGCGCTACGCTCTGGCACTGTTTCTTCTGTTCTCATACGGTTTTGGACCGGCGGCAACCGCCCAAAGCCCGCAAACTTCACCTGAAAACGGCCGTAAGATCTTGCGAAAACTGGCTCCCGAGTATCCCGAACTCGCCAGAAAAATTAATCTCGGAGGCACCGTCAAAGTGGTTGCGGTAGTCGCGGCCGACGGGGACGTGAAAGCCGTCGAACCCAAGGGCGGCAGCCCCATCCTGCTCAAGGCGGCGGAAGATGCCGTGGCGAAATGGAAATTCGTCTCCGGCGGCGAATCCCGGGAAGTCATCGAAGTTCACTTCGCCCCGTAGTTGACCGGCAATAGTTGATCGGCAATACGTGATCGGAGTCCGGCGCTGCGCGAGCCTACTTTCCCAGCACCAGCTTGGCAATCGTCGCCAGCTGCATGTTCGACGTTCCTTCGTATATCTTGCCGATCTTGGCGTCGCGCCAATACTTCTCCACGGGATAATCCTTGGTGAAGCCGTACCCGCCATAAATCTCAATAGCCAGCGACGTCACGCGCTCGGCCACCTGCGAGGCGAACAGCTTGGTCATAGCCGCTTCCTTCACGAAATTCACGCCTGCATCCTTCATGCGCGCGCAGTTATAAACCATCAGCCGCGCAGCCTCAATCTCCGTGGCCATTTGCGCAATCTGGAACTGAATACCCTGGAATTCCGAAATCGCCTTGCCGAACTGCTTGCGCTCCACCGCATACTTGCAGGCGAATTCCCACGCCCCGCGGGCCAGGCCGATCATCTGCGCCCCAATCCCGATGCGGCCCTCGTTTAGGGTCTCAATGGCGATCTTGTAGCCCTTTCCGGGCTCGCCCAGCACGTTTTCTTTTGGCACGCGGCAATCTTCGAGAATCAATTCGCACGTAGACGACGCCCGAATGCCCAGCTTGTCTTCCTTCTTGCCGACGGTAAATCCGGGAAAATTCTTATCAACCAGGAAAGCGGTAATGCCCTTGTACCCGACGCTGGGATCGAGCGTCGCAAACAGCACAAATAGTCCCGCCTCTTTGGCGTTCGTGATCCACAGCTTGCGCCCGTTGAGCACGTACTCGCTGCCTTTCAGCGCGGCGCGAGTCTGCAGCGCAAACGCATCCGACCCCGATCCCGCCTCGCTGAGGGCATAGGCCCCAACAGTCTCAGTGGCCATCTTGGGCAGATAACGCTTCTTCTGCTCGTCACTGCCCCAGCGCAGCAGCGCATTGTTGACCAGCGTGTTCTGCACGTCGACGATCACGCCGGAGGAGGCGTCCACGCGCGACAGTTCCTCCACTGCCAGGATCGCTTCGAAGAACTTGGCGCCACCTCCGCCGTATTGCTCGGGAATCTCAATGCCCATCAGGCCCAGCTGGAAGAAATCGTGGATGAGATCTTTCTCGAAGACCGCCTTTTCGTCCATCTCTTTCACCAGCGGACGAATCTTCTCGTCGGCAAACTGGCGAATGTTGTCGCGGAAAAGAATTTCGTCTTCGGTAAGAGTGGTGAGCGGCGCGGGAGCAGCAGCCTGCAGCGTGGCATCGGGCATGAGAAGCCTTCCAACGTCAGGATGGCAAACTGTTGATTTTAGCACTTGGTGCGGAGAGGACGGTGGAGGCAGCATGAGATAATCGCCGGCTAAGCGAAGGTACTTTGAGCGAAGGTACTTAATGACCGGTGAAGAGATTGTCGAGAAAGCGTGGGCCCAGTGCGAATTCTTCGGCAAGTGTGGCAAGTTCGCGGGCGCAGCGACCGTGGAAGTTATGAAACAGGCCTTGAAGGATGAAGGAATTCCAACCTCGGGCCGGGATGTCTTCGTCAGAGGACTTCCGATGGAGATCGACCTCATTGTGCCGTGCCCTGGAGCCGCTCCTCTTCTGAACGGTCTTCTCTATGAACCTTCGCAAGTCGCGTGCGCCTTGGAAGTCAAACTGTCGGGCCTTCACAGCAAAGAAGACGTCCCCTCGCTGGCTCGCAAGTTCGAACAAGCCAAGACACTCGGAGTGCGCTGCGGATACGTCACACTTGGGGAGCGTCAGAGCTACCGGGATAAGGCGACCGAAGAGAATCTTCGGTTTCCATGCTTTACGCTCACGTGGCACACGGCAAGAACCCTGACAGATACGGGAGACTGGCCGAGGCTTTTAACGTTCATTCGTCGGTGCCTTTCAGATTGAGCCGCCGTCCGGGTCAACGCCGGGCCAACGGCGAAAGGGTGCGGCACCCAGCGAGGACGCGGAGATCGGGAAATACGGGGGCTGACGGGACGAACCCAATTTTTTCCCTGCTCGCTCAAGCCCGATTCGTGCCGTCTAATCGAGCCGATTCGGTTCGTCCGAGGCAAACATAAACAGCAGGTCCCCAGCCGCCATCACGATAGAGATCCCTTCGACTTCGCTCAGGGCAGGCTCTTCACTTCGGCGGAAGAACGCCTCCGTTCAGGATGACGCTAAATAGAAGTGAGTGAGGGGGCGGTTATCGCGGGCGGGAGTGAACCAGCTTCAGTGTGTCGGCTTGCAGGATGCGCTTGATCTGGCTGCGGGCATGCACCGACCAGGGACCAGCAGTGTCGAGCTTCACATAGGCCTGCCAGTGCTTGAGCGCTTTGCGCGGTTCCCGCACCTTTTCGTAGGCCAGCGCGAGGTTGTAGTGAGCGTCGGCGTAGGTGGGCGCTAGTTGCAGCGCTGTCTTGTAGGTCGAAATGGCTTCGTGCACGCGCCCAGTTTCGTCGAGCACATTGCCCAGATCGAAATACGCCAGCGAGTAACGCGGATCGGCTTCGATGGCTTGCCGGTAATGCTTTTCCGCCGACGCGAAATCCTGGCGGTTGTAATAGAGCGTACCCAGGTTGATGTGCGCCGCGGCGTGCGCCGGGTCAATCGCGAGTACCTGGTGATATGCGGAGATGGCCTCAGCCTGCGTGTCGGGATTTTCTTCCAGCGCGATGCCGCGCGCGAACCATCCCGCAACTTCGTGGTCCCGCGGCGTGGGCTCGGACTTCGGCACCGGAGTGCTGGTCACGACTTTCTCGCGCTCGGAAAAATCCATCAGGAACTGTCCGGCGATCGGCTCCAGCAATCTGCCCTCGTGCCGGAACGCGACTCGATGCTTTGCCGTGGACCATGCCCCGGCTTCGAGCAGCGGCTTCTCCACTCCAGAAGCCTGCTTGCGCATCGCGTCCAGCGATTGACGAATCACCGCCGGACGCACCCTCATGGCGCACAAGTCGCGAACTTTTTTGATTTCCAGCAGGTCGGAAAAAGAATACGCTTCGGCAGACGGTACCAGGCCAACCCGCTCCCAGCTGATCAACTGGCGCGGCGTGACGTGAAGAATTCTCAGTAAATCGGCTCGACTGTACACAGAGACACTCAACCGCCTATAACAAATCTTGCCGCCATTATCCGCAAATCGAGGCAGGAAACGCAACTGCAAAACCTGTGAAACCTTGTGGAGAACCTGGTTGATTTACATGCAACAAAAATGGTGCAGCAGGTTTGAGTGTGGCGCGGGCACTCTTGCCCGCGCTTTGATTGTGAGGCTTGGACCTTCGCCCGCGTTTTTATTTTGCGGGCTTAAAAACCTAGCGGGCAAAAGTGCCCGCTCCACACAAGTTAAACCGTAACGACCGCCTTCTGATAATCCTCATACGTGCCTTTGAAGTCGGTGATCTTGTGGTCGCTCTCGAAGTGCCAGATGCGCGTCGCTACCTCATCAATCAAATCGTGATCGTGCGTAACCAGGAAGACCGTTCCCTGATAGCGCTGCAAAGCAATATTTAAGGCGTTAATCGATTCGAGATCGAGGTGATTGGTAGGTTCGTCGAGCACCAGCACGTTCGGTTTCTGCAACATCAGTTTGCAGAAAAGCATCCGCGCCGCTTCGCCGCCGGAGAGAACGCTGGTCGACTTCGTGGCCTCATCGCGCGCAAACAGCATCTGCCCGAGAATCCCGCGCAACTCCTCGGTCACAGCGGCTTCATCCCACTGATGCAGCCATTCGATGGCAGTCGTCCCGCCCTCGATGAGGCTGCGGTGATCCTGCGCGAAGTAGCCGATCGAAGCTTCATGTCCCCAGATCACTTTACCCTTGTCGACGAAGGGCCCGTCGTAACCGCTGGTCTTGCGGAGTTCGGCTTCGGGCGTGGTTGGAGAGTTCGCCAGCAGCGCGTTCAGCAGCGTGGTCTTGCCTGCGCCGTTTCGTCCCATGAGCGCGATTCGCTCGCCCCGGATGATGCTCGCGGTGAAGTTCTTGATGACCTGTTTGTCGCCATACGCTTTGCTCAGGTGCTCAACTTCCAGAATGTGCTTGCCCGAGGGACGCTTCTGCTCAAACTTGATGAACGGGCGTTGGATGTTGGACCTGGCTAGCTCCGTAACCTGCAGGCGCTCCACTTCCTTGCGCCGCGATTGCACCTGGCTCGATCGCGTGCCTGCCGCGAAACGCGCAATGAATTCGTTCAACTGCGAAATCTTCTTTTCGCGCTGCGCATTCTGCGACTCGATCTGCGAGCGCACCTGCGTCTTGGCCACAACCATGTCGTCGTAGCTTCCGGTGTAGGTGATGATGGTTTCGTAATCGATGTCGGCGATGTGCGTGCAAATGCTGTTCAGGAAATGCCGGTCGTGCGAAATCGCAATGACGATTCCGTCGTAAACATTCAAAAATCCCTGCAGCCAGTGAATCGAATCCAAGTCAAGGTGGTTCGTGGGTTCGTCGAGCAGCAGCGCCTGCGGATGCCCGAAGAGAGCCTGCGCCAGCAGCACGCGCACTTTTTGTCCGCCCTGTAGTTCGCTCATCTTGCGGCTGTGCACGTCGTCAGGAATGTCGAGTCCTTGCAGCAGGATTGCGGCGTCGCTCTCGGCCGTGTAACCATCTTCCTCGCCGACAATTCCTTCGAGTTCGCCAAGCTTCATGCCGTCAGCGTCGGTGATCTCGGCCTTCTCATAAATAGCATCCCGCTCCTGCATGGCCGCCCACAGCCGCTTGTTGCCCATGATTACGGTGTCGATTGCGGAGTATGCGTCGAAGGCGAACTGATCCTGGCTCAACACTCCCAGCTTGCGCGGGCGTACCACTGTGCCTTTTTGCGGCTCGAGTTCGCCGCTGAGCAGTTTCATGAACGTGGATTTACCCGCGCCATTGGGCCCGGTCAGGCCGTAGCGCTTGCCCGGCGTAAACGCGGTGGAGACTTCATCGAACAGAATTTTGGCGCCGTAGCGCATGGACACATTGCTGACTGAAAGCATGTTTTCTTTGTAACTTCTTCAGGACCTGCGAGGGAATTTCCGCTTAAGACGGTGCGCAGCTGGAGCTAATAGAATATCACGCGGCGGCTCGATCTAGGCGACCCAAGGATTGATGATGGTCGCGGGAACATCACTAAAGTGTGCCGTGTTTCGAGTGGCAATCGCCGCCTGTCGGGCCAGCACGATCCCTGCGATCATGGTGTCGCGCAGATCGACAACGCGCCCTTTCTTTCGCCTCGCCGCCATAAGGTTAGCTGCCCGCCGTGCTGCCTCGTCGTCGAAAACCGCGATGCGTTGTCCCAGACGGTCGAGGATTCGCTCGAAAACCTCCGATAACTTTGCCTGCCTCCTGCCAGGAGGCATGATTTCCAATCCTGACCGAACTTCGAAGATCGTGATGGAGGTCGTCCAGATCGATGTCCGAGCCTGACTATCGAGCCATGCCACAACTCGATCCTCTGGTGGGTCATTCATGAGAGCCGAGATGACATTCGTATCGAGAATCGTCATGGTCCGAGCGCTACTCGTCGAATGTCGCTGGCTTTACAGGGTGTCCGCGGAATTCTTCGACTTCAAATTTCAGCCCCGTACCTCGCACCAAGGCAGCGATTTCGGTGCCCAGACCACCAGCCGGAGCATTGGCTTCATGCGCGGCGGCGCGGAGAATCTCTCGCACTTCCTCCTCCATACTGCGGCCGTTGCGCTTCGCACGGCGCTGCAACCGGTCCTTAACTGCCTGTTCCAAATTTCGAACGACAAGCTGGGCCATGACACCTCTCTTAGAAGTGATATCATGATATCACAATCTGCGTCATTCCCGCCATACCTATTTGGTCTGCCTCTGTCCCGCGCCCGCGTCCACCAACTGCTGCACCGGAGCCACCACCATCAGAAGCACGTCCGCCTGGCGCGTCTTAGCCTGATCGATCACTGCATTCTGCTGCGCCTTCCATGAATCCGGTGCAGGCTGGCCCTTGTCGAGATAGTCGAGAGCCTGCAGGCCCGCCGCTCCCAGCGCCGACAGACTCTGCGATAGCGGCACGTCTTCCTGCAGCAGGGCCGATTGCGCCAGCACCGGATGTAACCGAGCATCGTTATCCCGCCAAGTGGTGAGGTAACTGCGGATCTCCGCTTCGGCTGTCTGGTCTTTGTATCCACTCTGGGCAAACGCCTGGACCAGATCGCTGAAGCGCCGCGCCGTGTCGCTCTCCGGATTGGCCGCATCGATCATCCGCGTCAGCGGCGCGTGGAAGTCGATAGGCCCCTTCGCGTCGTCCCACCGGTTGTAGTCTTTAACGGGTTCGACCACATCGGCGAGAACGCGCAGCGCGGTAATGTCGGAAGTCCCTGCCATGCGTTGCAGCATTTCTGTTCGCGCCGAATTATGCGTCAGGCCGAGCCATTCCAGGTCATAACTGATTGCGTTCATCCGCGTGTACATTGACGCAACGTCTTTCACTTCTTGAGGCGACCAAAGCCGCTCGGCGATTACCGCGTTGCGCGGCCAGATATGCGAATCGATATTTTCCGGAGTCACCCACTCTGCCCACTGGCAAGACTCGCCGCCGAGAATCAAGCTTTTCTCCTGCGGGCTGAGAGCGGCGGCTGCGTCAGCCATGGGATCGACCGCATAGTGCCGCGCCGCCGGCCACATCAGGTCGAGGTAGTATCCGTAGGAGAGCAGGCCCCGGTAGCCCTGTTTCGCGGCCGCGGCCAGCGACGCCTGCCCACGCCAGGACTGCACCACCACCGTCTTCGGCAAGTCCGGATGCAGGATCTCGTCCCAGCCGACCATCGTCTTGTGGTTCTTGGCCACAATTTTCTCCAGACGCTGGTTGAAGTAGGCTTGCAGATCCTGATTGTTCTTCATGCCGTGCGCTTTAATGAATTCCTGAATTTTCGGATTCGCGTCCCACTGCTTGCCGTCAACCTCGTCGCCGCCAATGTGAAAGTAGGCATCGGGAAAGAGCTTGGCCATTTCCGCAACGAACTTTTCCAGGAACTTGTAAGTCGACTCGCGCGTGGGATCCATGATGGGATCGATCCCGCCGCCGTCCAGCGTGTACGGCCCCGCTCCGCTGGAGAGCTCGGGATATCCCAGGTACCACGACCTGGTGTGGCCGGGCATGTCAAATTCCGGCACCACGCGAACGCCGCGCTCCTGCGCGTATGCGATCAAGTCGCGAATTTCTTCTTGCGTATAGAAGAGGCCTTCCGAGCCTGCCTGCGTGAGCTTGGGAAATTTCTTGCTCTCCGCGCGAAAGCCCTGGTCATCGGAAAGATGCCAGTGCAGCACGTTCATCTTCACCGCGGCCATGCCGTCAACGTTGCGCTTCAGCACGTCGATTGGAATGAAGTGGCGGCTTACGTCGATCAGCATGCCGCGCCACTGGAAGCGTGGCTGATCTTTGATGGTGACGGCGGGTGCGGCAAATCCCGCGGGCGTGATCTGCACCAGTTGAAGAAATGTCTGCAGCCCGCGCAGAACGCCGAGCGTCGTCGGCGCGGTAAGCTTCGCCCCCGAATCGGAGACGGTTAATTCGTACGACTCATCCTCGCCGAGTTTTTGCACACGTTCGCGGCCGTGGTCGGCGTGGATCTGCAGCGTCGGCGCGGCACCGGGCTTCGGCCGAAACGGAATTCCCGTCTGCCGTGAGAGTTGCGTCGTGAATCTTTGGATAGCGCCGTCCAACGAAGCGTCGCGAGCGCCACTGACCGAGACCGCGAAAGACTGATTGATCGCCAACTGTCCGCTCCCCTGCTGCACGCTGGCAGGCATGGGCATCAGGTTAAGTTGGAGCTGGGTTTGAGAAAAGGCAAACGACGCAAGGGAGAGAACCAGGCCAACACTAAACAATATTCTCACTGAAAATTTCATTCTCAGCCTACCTTTATGAGTTCGCCGTGCCGGATAGAACGGAGCACTCGCAGAATTTCTGCGCTATGCGGCAAAAGATCCGCCAAACGGCTTGATTTAGAACTGATTATGATAATCGCGATGGTTCTTTGTCGCAGGTTCTGTTCGTACTGCAGTCCGCGGTCAAGGGTCAGAAAAACGTCAAAGCCGGATTTCTCCGCAAGCGACAGCAGTTCGCCGTTCTTCTTGCCCGCCATGCTTTCCTCGGGAACCGTCCGGCAATCGTGACTGGCAAATTCGTTCTTGAATTTTCTAGGGATGCATTCGTCGAGTAGCAGCCTCATTCCAATTCGCCAACAACCAGAGCTTTCGCGTGCTCAAGGGCATACACGGCAGCTTCACGGGTTACGGTTGGAAAGTCGTCGAGGAATTCGTTCAGAGTCTGGCCGCCTTCCAGATAATCGAGCAATGTCTGGAAGGGGACTCGGGTCCCCCGGAACACCGGAGTGCCTCCGAGCACGGCAGGATCACGGGTGATCACCTTTTGAATTGTCACCATTGACTGATCTCTCGTGCTCAGTCTACTCCGAGGTTCTGACGAAACCAAAGCACCGATCCTACCGGATACGTCAGTGTCCGCCGCCCAACTCGCGCACAATCCCGCCCACAAACTGCTTCGCATCGCCGAACAGCATCAGTGTCCGGTCGAGATAGTAAAGCGGATTATCAATGCCGGCAAAGCCTGGGCTCATGCCGCGCTTGATGACCATCACGGTATGCGCCTTGTCCACGTCAAGAATCGGCATGCCGAAGATGGGGCTCGACTGGTCGGTGCGCGCCGCGGGATTGGTCACGTCATTGGCGCCGATGATCAGGGCTACATCGGTCTGCGGAAAGTCGCCGTTGATCTCTTCCATTTCGATGAGCCGGTCGTAGGGAATGTCGGCCTCGGCGAGCAGCACGTTCATGTGACCGGGCATGCGTCCCGCGACCGGATGGATGGCGAAGCGGACTTCGACTCCCTTCTTGGTAAGCGCGTCGTAGAGTTCTCGCACCTTGTGCTGCGCCTGCGCCACGGCCATGCCATAGCCCGGAACGATGACGACCTTATTCGCTGCCAACAAGATCGCGGCAGCTTCTTCCGGAGTCGCGCTCCGCACCGGCTTCGCTTCCTGCCCTGCCGCCGCAGAAGCCTGCACCTGGCCGAAGGCTCCGAACAGAACGTTGGTGAACGATCGGTTCATCGCCTTCGACATGATGATCGAAAGGATCAGTCCAGACGAACCGTCCAGGGCGCCCGCGATGATCAGGAGTTTGGAGTCGAGAACGAAGCCCATGGCTGCGGCCGACAGTCCCGCATAAGAGTTTAAGAGCGAAATGACGGTCGGCATGTCGGCGCCGCCGATGGGAATGACCAGCAGCACTCCAAAAATCAGCGACACGCCAACGATAATCGGAAAAAAGATTTTCGCGCCGGGATGGAGCACGAGATAGACGGCGCTGCCCACGGCCACCACGAATAACAACAAGTTGACCAGGTTCTGGCCCTTATAAGTGATGGGCCGCTGCGGCAGGATTTCCTGCAACTTTCCCGCAGCCATCAGGCTTCCGGTAAACGTCAGGCCGCCGAGAATCACTTCCATCGACAGCACCGACATCATGAACTTCGGCACATCTGGCGACCGCAAATAGAATTCAGCCGTGCCCACCAGTGTGACGCAGAGCGCCCCGAAAGCATGGCTGAGGGCAGTCCGCTGCGGGACGGCGGTCATCTGCACCATGCCCAGCGGAATGCCGATGCCGGAACCCAGCACCAGCGCAATGATGATCCATTTGTAGTCGACGATCCCGTGATGCAGCAGCGTGCCGGCAATGGCCAGCACCATGCCGATTTCGCCGGCCAGAATGCCGTGGCGCGCAGTCGCCGGGGAACTCATCCACTTCAGCGAAAGAATGAACAGCGCGCTGGCGACGAGATAGATAATTTCGATAACGTACTGGCTTCCAGCAAACTCGGTCATAAATTCTTACTTGGATACTTGCGGCTTGGTTGGGCGGCTGGTTTTAAACATTCTCAGCATGCGGTCGGTAATCAAAAATCCTCCGACCACATTGCTGGTCGCGGCGACGATGGCAATCACTCCCAGCACCAGCGCGAACGTGCTCTTCTTCTCGCCTACAAGAACAATTGCGCCCACAACGGCAATGGCATCGAGGGCGTTGGTCAGGGACATCAGCGGCGTGTGCAGCAGCGGCGAAACGTGGCGGATGACTTCAAATCCTATGAATGCCGCTAACATGAAAACGAAAAGCGCGTCGATCAAGTTGGTATTCATACGTTCTCGGATCCTTTTCCTTAACTGCCCGCCGTGGCGAGCGCGGGCATCTTGAAAAATTCCCGCACCCGCGCGCTCACCACTTCGCCGCCATTAGTAATCATGGTCTCGCGAACAATTTCATCCTGCAGGTTCGTTTGCAGTTTGCCTTCCTTCACCATGTAAAGCAGGAACGTCGTCACGTTGCGGGCATACATCTGGCTGGCGTGATAGGGCACGCTGGTCGCGAGATTGATCGCGCCGATAATCGTGACTCCGTGAGCCTGAATGGTTTCTCCGGTGCGGGTGAGTTCGCAGTTACCGCCGCGCTCGGCCGCGAGATCGACAATTACTGATCCCGGCGCCATTCCTTTCACCATGTCGGCAGTAATCAACACCGGCGACTTTTTGCCCGGAATAACTGCGGCGGTAATCACGATGTCGCTGTCGGCGACCACCCGCGTCAGCAATTCCCGCTGGCGGGCGTAGAAATTTTCGTCCTGCGCGGTGCCGTAGCCGCGCGCATCCTGTGCGTTCTGCGCCTCGATAGGAAGTTCAACGAAGCGTCCTCCCAGGCTCTGCACTTGCTCTTTCGCTGCCGGACGCATGTCATACGCCGAAGCGACCGCGCCCAAACGGCGAGCCGTCGAGATCGCTTGCAACCCGGCCACTCCCGCGCCAATCACGAACACACGCGCCGGCGTGATCGTGCCGGCGGCGGTGGTCATCATGGGAAAGATTCGCGGCGAGGTTTCAGCCGCCAGCAATACGGCTTTATAGCCGCAGCAAGTTGCCATCGACGAGAGCGCGTCCATGCTCTGGGCGCGCGTGGTGCGCGGCATCAACTCCACGGAAAAAGCGGTCACGCCCGCCTGCGCGATCTGCTGCACAATTTCCGCCGAACCCATGGGCCGCAGGAACCCAATCAGCACCTGCCCGCGCCGCATCACGGGAAGATCGGCCTTGCCGGTAATATCATTCGAACCGTAGCACAGCACCTGCACCACGATGTCGGCGGCGCCGAACACGGCCGCGCGATCCGCCACAATCTTCGCGCCCTTGTCAACGTACATCGCGTCCGTATAGCCGGCCTGCTCGCCCGCTCCGGCTTCCACAATTACTTCGAGACCGGCCTTCACCAGGTTAGGAATTACTGCGGGAACCAGCGCGACCCGCCGCTCTCCGGGATAACTTTCTTTCGGAACTCCGACAATCACGCGCGTCAGATCCTTTCGCTCGCATCAGTCCGACAAAAAGCGAACTGAAAACAGTAACAGATCGTGGAAGGAACGGAAAGAAGGGGAGGCTATGCGGGCGCGACTACAAGAGCCGCATTCCCGTTTTGAAAAGGCTATAGAGATTTCGATTTAAAAGAAGGGTCTCATGCTGAGCGCAGACAAGCTGCCCTACAACGGATCGGCGCCCTGCAAAAGCTTCTTCATCCCGGCCCAACTTTGGCGCGACGACTCCTCCGGCGATCCTCCACCATTCCAGTGCGTTTCCAGGCTCACCGCAAAGTGATAGCCATCGCGCTTCAGCGCCTTGAACTGCCCCGCCCAGTCAATGATTCCGCCGCCCATCGGCGCCCAGTCATACTTCTTGCCTTTTCTGACGACGTCTTTGCAATGGCAGTGCCCAATGCGCTCCTTCGGTAACATGTTGTAGCCATCCGGATAGGGGGTCTCGCCGCTGGCCGCGGCATTGCCGGGATCCCAATTCAGCATGAGCGACGGACTCTGCACCGCGCTCAACACCTTCGCCGCCTCCGCCGCAGTCGCCGTATTGCAGGCCATTTCGTTTTCCAGCAGCAGAATGATTCCCTTCTTCTCCGCCTTGGCGGCCGCGTCTCGCAGCTTGTCGTTGATGGCCGCGCGATACGGAGCCTGATCTTCCAGTCGCCAGAAGTCGAAGCAACGCACGCGATCCGTCTGAAACGATTTCGCCATGTCAATCGCTCGTTCCAACACCTCGTCCTGCTGTCCGAGAGTAAAGTTCGCGCCGAAACTTTTGGCTTCGCTGAATTTCGATTTCGGCGCCCCAGGCCAGTCGACTTTAAACAGCGGGCTGGCAATATCGGTCACCTTCAGCTGATATTTCTCGATAATGTGCCGCGCCTCCGCAACTTCCTTTTCGTCGAGGCTGACAATGTTCTTCTTCCACATGCCGCGTAACTCGATCCAGTGCATGCCAAATTCGCGCGAGGCAACTTCGCAGGCGTGCCCGAAGTCCTGGGAAATCTCGTCGTTGATGACCGCCACGCGGAATGGCGAGTGAGCCTCTCCTTGTGGCGCAAATCGCGATGTGGCTTTCGCGGCTGTCATGGCCACCATCCCGGCAAGAAATTCACGGCGCGCAAATTGAAACGGCATGGCTTTTCCTCCGAGTCGTTCGCCGAATAGGCGCAAACAAAATCTACCACCTGCGAAACCCGGACGGATAGCGGCGCAGCAGTGAAGGTGAAGCACGAAAAGGATAGCTGGATGCGACAGAATAGCAGCGCCGGGGACGGAAGAATCGAGGCCGTTCGGCAAAAACTGATTTTTCGCCCAAAAAACAAAACGCCCCAGACTCCAAAGAGTCCAAGAGGCGTTTGTTGATCAGCCCTCCCCCAAGTGCTGCTCAAACACAATCTAACTCCGGGCCCCTTCCCGGTAAATGGCTCCCCAGTGCCATGTATGGCACGAACGTGGTGGCCGAAGAACCTCGGACGGAAGTGCTTGAAAAGATAAGGAACGGGGCCGCGAGCCCTCCCGGCTGCATGCACCTTGGGCGTGCGCATTCATGAAGTATTTATCTTGGAGAACGTTCTAAAGAGTTGCTACTGGGCAGAAATGAGGGTCTTGACGATACCCTGCTCCGGTTCACACCCATGATTCCCCGCCTTGAGGAATTTCCGGAGCCTAGCTCTCTAATTTGCCGAGTCGGAGCACCGGGGATTCGGTTCGGCAGCAGACGCCATACGCTTGCCAGAGCCGGAACCAGGGGCTATGGGCGAGCATTTCGTCATGCCTGCGATTGGCAGCGGAGATGTCGGTTGCGCTGAATGGCCTGGTATCCGGCGCTTCGAACATTTCCTCGATCTGCTCGATATCGTCGATGATGCGTTCAACGTCCATGCGCCACAATCATCTAAGAAAAGCGCGAAGCGGTCAACCGGAAGCGGCAGCTGAGACAACTGTGGTAACTGAGGCGGTGAAGCGGCCGGAAGAAAAAATCGCTCGGGCAGCAGCAGATGCATAGCCGGGCAGGGTGCAGGATGACGTGCAGCAGGATTCGGTGAACCGCTCCGTAAGCGTCTGAAAGGATGGAGCCGACGAGCGGACTTGAACCGCTGACCTGCCGATTACGAATCGGCTGCTCTACCAACTGAGCTACGTCGGCCTGCTCCCGATTCTAAATGGGAGCTTAGAAAGCGTAAAGCTATAAGCCACTGCGCGCGCCACACGACGATCCATTCCGATGTGAGAACCGTTTGTAACCGCGTTCGGTCCCACTCCCTCCGTAACTACGCCTCGAATCCCATCCCTGCTAGCCTGCAATCAGGACTTGCCTCATTTTCATGGGCTGTTAGGGATGCCGCCGAATAGGAGCAGAATCAGGCGGGGACGCTCTTCCAAAGAGATGGCCTGCGAGAATCCTTCGCTCGACCGGAAACAGCCCAATTTTCTTACCACGCAATCGACGCGCGCACGCTTCATCAACTCAAGCAGGAATTCAACCCGGCTGACACGGCAGAACGACACGATAGAGCGACGCGGCGGAACGAAAATTCTACGCCGCTCGCGCCTGCACCAGCGCTTCATACTCCTGGTCCGACGAAGCTGACAGCAGCACCCACATCGTGTAAACGCCCATCGCCGTTCCCAATGGAATGTTGGTAAACAGCGCAATGAACGCCAGGATCAGCGCCAGGCTGCGTGCCCAGCTTTCACGCTGCAGCAACCCCCATCCAGCCAAAAAACCGAATGCTGCTTTGGCGAGCACAATAAATCCTAGGGTGGTGAACAGTGCGGTCAGGAAGCCGGTGGGCACATCCGATGGCATGTCTTTCATCTCGTGCAGATGAGGAAACAGCGCGTTGCCCAACACCAGCAGCACCAGGCCTCCCAGCGTATTGAGTGCCGAGAATGCCAACCACAGAATTGCCAACAGATGCACGTGCCGCTGCACTTTTCCCGGCAACGCACGGGGCGCGATCGTGCCCACGATCTGTTTCCCGCACTTGCTGCAGAATCCTTGTCCCGGCTGTACCTCGGTGCCGCATCCATCGCAGAACATGTTTGTCGTCCCCCGGCCGTTTCGCGACTTGCATCTCGCATTCGCAAGCCTGCAACGTTCAACAGATGATACGAAAACATCTCAGAAGAGTTCCGTGAATGCACGAACTGCAACCGTTGAACCTCGTACGCCCTCAGGCACTCAATTTCGAAAACGAAAAGGCCACCCGGCAACAGGGTGGCCTCTTCTTCAAGGGAGAATAGTTCCAACGGAGCTTTAAAATCCGTCAAAACTTTCTGCGACAAATCTTATGAGTCTAAAAACGGGAGTGTCAAGGGATTTTTCGTAAATAAATGTCTTTGTTTTCAATGGTTTACAAAATCAATTAACAAAGCCGAAGAGTGTAGCAATTTGAGACAAACGGCATGTCTGCAGACTCTAAAACAATCTATTTAAAGCTACTTACTTGGCTTAAACCGGATTTTCCGGAGCTTCCCGGTCGCCATCCGACCCACTTGGGGAGATCACCTCCACCACGGTTTCGGTCAGGCGCAGCGAGATGAATTCCATGTGCTCCGGGCGGTCAAATACTCTGTCCGGATACCACCGCTTCATCAAAATTCTGATTCCGCCGAAAGCGATGCCCGCCACAATTGCAAGTCCGCCGACAATCGCGCACAAGATCACAGTGTTGAGAATCAGCAAGTAGAGATCGCGCGCCTGCGGATTATCGCTCGGGGTGTTCCAGGTAACGCTGGCCTCGTAGTTCACCATGTTGAGCAAAGATTTCGCATCGCTGTCGGAAACCGGTCCCGTCGCAATCACAATCATCGGTCCAGTGCGCTTGTCGAAGAACGAGCCCGCGTTCTCGATGCTCGAAACTCCCTGCTGCGGCTGCGCCATATGTTTCGCAGCGTCGATGCGCCGCAGGTGTTCCGCAGCCATCTGCGGCGTTGGATAAGAAATCAGCATCAATGTCGCTTCGCCGCTCGGAGTGTCGTAGTGGCCCAGGCTCACTTCCGAACTCGATTTGAAGTCGACTAGGTCCGCCGACACTGGAGGCGCCTGCGCGGCCAAAGCCGCCGGACCCATCACATACTTTTGCGTATTTGAAAGGTATCCGCGGCGTGGCATGAACTCGATGAACGACGGCAAGTTCGCCGCATTGCCGTTGGGACGCGGCAGCGCCCCCGCCAGTTCGCGCAACTCCGCTCCCGCCATCGCCGATTCCTTGCTGAACTGCGCATCCACCAGCACGTTGCCGCGGTAGAACAGCACTCGCTGTCCTAGCGACGCGCCCTGATCGCCGATCTGCTCCTTCGCCATCTGGGACTCCAGATAGAACGTGTACGCTCCAAATGCTCCCGAAGCATCCGCAAACCGCGCCGCCCGGATCTTCAATGTCCGCCCATCATCCCGCGTATAAGTGCCCGAAGCCAAATCGGTGAAGCCATATTCCTTGAGCACCGCAGCATTCGTAGAGTCGGCGGCCGCCGGATCGGCGCTCATCTGCGGAGAAGCCTGCAACTCCCATCCGCCAAACTGCTGCGGCAGCAGCGCGGCCGGCTTTGCAGAATTCTGATTCGCAGGATTCTGGGCCGAAGGATGAACGTCGGCGGCCCGAGCCGCGACGCCCGCCGCCGAGGCGAGTCCCAAAAAACAAGCCAATGTAAACGGAATAACGATAGACCCGGAAAATCTCATGGAATGGCCCCGCAGGCGCAGAACTCCTCTGCTAATTAGACCACAGAGCCCGAAGAAAGGTTTCATAAACCGCGAAAACATGTAGCTTTGGGGCGCGGCAAAACACGTAGCCCCGGACGCATTCGTCCGGGGAGGTTTCGATTTCGGCAGCCCGTCCGCCGAACCCTCAACCAGACCACAGGACAACCCGGCGATTGGAAGTGGCTTACGGCTTGGCGCTTTGTGATGTAGGTCACAATGCTCTGTGATCCCGGACAGACAACTCCCAACTAGCTTCTCAGCACCTCAGATACGCATGAAAACGCATCGAGAATGTGCCGCTCATAAATTGCTGCTATCTCTTGTTTTGACTGTGACGATGGTTTGGTTGAGCGGGTGCGGATCCTCGGCAGCTAGTCCACCTCCGCCGGGCGCGCCGACGGTAACCTTAGCTGCTTCGCCCACTACGGTTACGGTTGGGAAGAGCGCGACCTTGACATGGACCTCGGCCAACGCGGCATCGGCGGCAATCAACAATGGCGTAGGGACAGTCGCGTCGACGGGGAACACCACCGTCACTCCCGCTCGAACTACCTCTTACACCATCACTGTCACTGGAAGCGGAAGCGCTAGAGCCACCGCTCAAGCTACGGTTACGGTGACGCCTGTCGTCGCCACACCAACGGTCACTCTAAGCGCGGCTCCCACGTCGATCGTTGCCGGCCAGTCGAGCACGCTTGCGGTGGTAGCCACAAATTCGAATGGGGTAGTGATTACCGACAACGTGGATACGAACAGCTTCCCCGAGCCGGCAAGTGGCGGAACTCAGAAGGTGAGTCCTACGCTCACGACGATTTACACGGCAATCGCGACCGGAACCAACAATCAAACTGCAACCGCAACTACGACGGTCACGGTGACGCCTGTCGCCGCTGCTCCCACAGTCACATTAAGCGCGAATCCCATTTCGATCAGAGCCGGGCTGTCGAGCACGCTCACGGTGACCGCAACGAATTCGACGAATGTAGTGATTACCGACAACGTGGATTCGAACAGCTATCCCCAGCCGGCAACTGGCGGAACTCAGAAGGTGAGTCCTACGCTCACGACGATTTACACGGCAACCGCAACCGGAACCAACAATCAAACTGCAACCGCAACTACAACGATCACGGTCGGTCCTGGAAGCCTCAACGCTTCCGTCAATCACATCATCTTCATGATGCAGGAGAATCGCACCTTCGATCATTATTTCGGAATGCTGAACCCGTATCGCAGCGCGCATGGCTACAACGTGGGGGACGACGGCGTTACCTACAACGTGGACGGCATTGACGACAAGCTGAGCACAATCTTTAACCTCGACGATGAAGGCCAGAGTTTCAGCTTGTTCAAGCTCAAAAGCACTTGCGTCGACGATGAATCATCCGCCTGGTTGAACAGCTATGGCGACGTAAATCGCTACGACTTCGATATCACACGGCCGATCAACATGGACGGTTTTGTCCACACCGCCGAAGGATACGCGAAATTCTGCGCGATTCCCGCCAATGGATGCACCGGCGGAACATTCACCGACTTAGTCGGGCAGCGTGCCATGGGCTATTACGATGAGGGATACCTGAATTACTACTACTATATGGCATCGCAATTTGCCCTTTCGGATCGCTGGTTTTCTCCTGTCGCGAGCGAAAGCATTCCCAACCGCATCGCCGCCATGACGGGCGGGACTACGCAGGGTCTGGTACATGATCCCGGATCGAATGAAGATAAGCTTGGGGTGCAACTAACGATTCCCAACATATTCCAGGAACTGGACACAAACAGCGTGTCCTGGAAGCTATACTACTCAACGACTGAAGACCAATGTTCGGCCGACAACGACGGGGATTGCGGTAACGGAGCGCCCATTAATAAGTTTCCTGCAACCACGTTCACTTATTTCACCTACTCGGTCCATTACCTATATGTGAAGGGCGCGCAACGTCCCACTTGCGTCGCGCCCACTGAAGATTCGGGACCGGCGGTTGGGGATCCAAACAACGCTTTTTGCATAGACCTTACTCACATCGCTCCCGTAGGGCAGTTCATTACAGACGTGGCGAATAGCGCTCTACCCAGCTTCACCTGGATCGAAGCTGGCTATAGCAACAACGACGAACACCCGGGGTCGGGACAGTCGATTCTGAAGGGGCAAGCTCAGGTAGCTAGCTTGTTCAATGCGTTCATGGCAAGCCCGTCGTGGAAGGATTCGATTTTCTTCTTGAGCTATGACGAAGGCGGCGGGCCCTACGACCACGTGCCGCCGGTTCAAGGGCACACCAACGACAAAACCGATTCCCAGTTCCTGGCCGATTATCCCACGGATATTTCAAGCATTGCGGTGAATCCGGATTCCTACAATCCTTGTATTCCGGCGAATGGAACAGACACTCCGACGTTGCACTGCGATCTGAGAACTTCTCCTCCGGCGGCGAATCGAGATCCCGGTACAGCGCCCAACGATGCGGCGGCGCAGCAAGGGTTTGGCGCGCAATTGGGCTTCCGCCTGCCTAACATCGTTCTCTCGCCCTTCACTCGCAAGCACTACGTTTCGCACACGCCCATGGACCACACGGCCGTGATCAAACTGGTGGAAACCAGGTTTCTGGGAAGCGGTGTGTCGCTGACGGCAAGAGATGCCGCCCAGCCTGGTCTACTGGACTTCTTCGACTTTGTCGGCGTTCCCTGGCAGACTCCGCCGAGCGGCGTGCCCCAACCCTATCCGCCCTCACAAGCTGGAGCGACCTGCACTGCAGGCGCTATGGGGCCATGAGCGACGGCTCTAACCAAGCCTGAGCCCCGCCAATCGGTATGCCTCAGTTCTTTGATTTCAGCGACCGGTCGGGAGGAATCCTCCAAGCCCGCCAGCCCAAACCACCAGTGGCGCTCGCTCGGCATCCACCTGCCGATTGAGTTCGCTTCGGGGCAACGAGTGAGTTCTCACCCTGAACTCGCCGACGACCTGACTCGACTTGCGCTGAGCCTTGGCCGCAAATCCAGCAAGTCCATATTCGTCATGAGCTTACCCGGATCCATGTTACCTTCGTGCCTCCCCTGCTACCTATCGGGGCCATTCTCTTCGCATCGCTGCTGTTGCACACTAACTCTAAGGTGATAGCAATGGAGTCAGGGACTGTGGAGCAGCGTCGCGGAAGCCGTACCAAAGCCGTTCTTCCGGTGCGCGTAAAAGGCAAAGACTGCACCGGCAAGGCTTTCGACGAACTGGTCCACACGCTGGACGTAACTCCTGACGGAGTGCGGTTAGGCTCAGTGCATCACCCGTTCAACGTGCTCGATGAGGTCACAGTTTTCTATCGCCAGCGGCGGATTCAGTTTCGCGTGGTCTGGACCAAGAAGCTCGAAGGCACATCGGAATTTCAAGTCGGGCTGCAGGCCGTCACGCACGACAGTGAAGCTTGGGGGCTAAGTTTTCCGGAGTACAAGCGCCAACCCGCTTCGCCGTCGGCGGTCTTCAGCGGCGCAGGGGCACAACACGAAAGGAACAACCATGAACTACAACTTACGTAAACTTTGGTCCGATGAAGAAGGTCAGGATATCGCCGAATACTCTGTCATGCTGGCAGTGGTCCTGGTGATCGTCGTGGGCACGGTCCGCCTGATCGGCTCCAACGCCTCCAACGTCTTCTCGCAAGTCGGCAGCTCGCTCCAGTAGCCACGAAAGCTCCCAACTCAGGATTGGCTGCCCCATCCTTGTCGCGTTCTGTTGCGACAGGGTGGGGATTTTGATTTTGGCCACGACGGCACTCAGCGATCGTAGACCAGATTAAAATGCTCAGGTGCTTAGTCTCCTGCTCCATGGCGGATGGGACACCGTTATCGCCGCCGTCCTGTTCTTGCTGTCGCCGTTTGTTGTTGCGTCCTTGATCATCAGATGGGCCATTCGGAGAAGCAGGAATCATCGCGGTTCGCCAAAGTAGAAACACAACTGAGGGGATCACGCCGACCTATTGTCCAGCCGCTTTATCCAGCTTGCTGGCCACTTTCACTCCGCTCAATCCGTCCACATACTTCGCGATTCCCCGGTAGAGCGATTCGGCGATGCGCTGGCGGTATTCGCTGGTCTCCAGGCGATGCTCGTCGGTGGGATTGCTGACGAACGAAATCTCCGCCAGGATGGAAGGCATGTTGGCGCCGATCAGCACAATGAAGGGCGCCTTCTTCACCCCGCGGTTGCGGATGGCCGGACTCTTCGCCGCCAACCCGCTGTGCAGCGACTCCTGCACGTCTCCGGCGAACTCGCGCGACTCTTCAATCTTTTCCTTCAACGCGATCTTCTTCACCAGGTCCTGCAGCTGGTAAATCGATTGTTCCGAAACCGCGTTTTCCCGCGCCGCCACTTCCAGCGCCTCCGGCGATGAAGTGAAGTTCAGGTAATACGTTTCCACGCCGCGCGCGTCCGGATCGTGGCTCGAATTGGCATGGATCGAAATAAACAGGTCGGCGCGCTCTTTGTTGGCGATCGCGGTCCGAGTTTCCAGCGGAATAAACGTATCGTTCTTGCGCGTATAAACCACTTCCGCGCCCAGCCGCGTCTGCAGCAGTTTGCCTAGCCGCCGACCCACTTCGAGCACCAGATCTTTTTCCTGTAGCCCTTCGGGACCAATCGTCCCCGTATCGTGACCGCCGTGCCCGGGATCGATCACGATCTTGCCTATCTTCAGCCCCAGCGCGCGGATCAACGACCGGTCACCGCTGGCCGTCGGCTTGGCCTCGCGCATGTCCAGGTCGTCGCTTCGCGCACGGTTCGCAGCCAAACGGGATGCCGACTTCCCTCGCGCATGACTCGGAGGCTCAACCACATCGTCATCGTCAGCTTCGACCACGACTTTCTTCACTGCCGGAGTCGTGCTCTTGTCCTTCCTCGCAGCGGCTGCGGATGAACTCGCTGCCGACAAACTCGTCTTAGACGCTGCGGCGTTTTCCTTTGACGCAACTTTCGTTTCGTCTCCGACGTCTTCGCTGGTGACTGGAGCCTTCCCAGCCTCGGCGCGCAACTCGCCTTTAACTTTCGCCTCCGCTTCCTTCAGCGCCTCCTCCGGCGTCAAGTCGTCGGCACTCGCATCGCTCCCAGATCCTGCAGTCGGCGGAGCTTCCACATCCGCCATCGCCGAACTGTCTTTCAACAACATCGCGTGCATGTTCTTACGGTTATTTTTGCCATGAATATCAATAATCAGGCGGTAAGGATTGGGCAGGAGAAAGGCTTCGTAATCTGAAAGGTTGGCGACCTCGAGCACCACGCGAGTGCGCCCTGGCTGAAACTGCGCTACTCGAATCTTCTTCAGGAACCCGTCATCCACGTCGAAGGTCTTCCCCACCAGCGTCGACGCCAGCCGCGTGCCGCGCAGGTCAAAGAAAATTCTGTCGGGATTGGAGATGCGCTGCGAACCAAACTTGATCTCGTTCTCCAGATCGATGGCCACACGCGTATAGTCCGGCGTCGACCAGTGCCGGATGCCGGTCACCCGCGCTGCACGCTCGCCATTCGCCTCCGCCGCGGCCGCCTCACTCTTGCTCTCGCTGTTCTTAGCCTCAGCGGGCTTCGCTTCAGCCGTCGAGTCATCTTCCGAATCGGCGCCGCCATCGGGCTCGGCGTTCTTGCTTTTGACCGCAACCTCTCTGCCAGGCTGCTTCTGCTTCAGGTTCCCGGCCTTCTTCTCGCGCTCCGTGTCGCGACTGAGCGTAGCGATCTCACGCTTCGCATCCTCCGCCAGCCGCTGCTGCGGATAGCGGTGCAGGAACTCCTCAAAAGCGCTGCGCGCCTGCTCGGTGTCGTTCAGGTCGTCCTTATAAATTTCGCCGATGGTAAAAAGCGCGTCGCAGCGATACTTGCTGCCGGGATACTCCTTCCGCAAAAATCTGTACTGCGCAATCGCCTCATTCAGGATCTTGTCGTCGTCGAAGCGTCGCCCCATCTCTACCAGGGTCTCGGCCACGGCCACGACGCTCGGGTCCGCCTTGGTCGAAGTAGGCGCCCCGTAATAAACATTGCGATAGGAGTTGAGGACCCGCTGGTAGTCGTGCCGCGTGCGCTCCGCTGGAGGACGTCCGTTGAGCGCTTCCCGCATCCGCTCCGCTGCCGCGAAGTGCTCCCGGGCCCACGCTTCTCCATGATGTGCGCGGGCAAGGGCCGGCACTCCGGAGAGGGCTAGCAACAGCAGCAAGGCTCCCCAGCGCCACCCGCGCTGGCTCGTTTTCATTTTCACAGTCGCCGGTCCGTTACTGTCTCGATCCGCCGTTTGCAGTTGAACTGCCTTGGTACCTGAGAGAATTCTAGTTAAACTGATGCTCGAATCTTAATCGGTGTTGCTGATGTATAACACTCCCCGCGCATCTCGTTGAACCCGCACGGGATCATGGGTCGGGCCCGACGGCGACAGATCGAAGCCGCCGTAATAAAGGTTGGTAATCCGGCGAACGTAATTCTGGGTCTCCGCAAAGTGAGGCACGCCTGAACTTCGCGCCACCGCCCCCGAACCCGCGTTATACGCCGCCAGCGTCAATTTCACGTCCCCGCCATAGTTTTCCAGCAACTGCTTCAAATGCCGTACTCCGGCATCGACATTCTGTTCCGGGTCAAACGGATTATTCACTTTGAGCGAGCGCGCCGTCGAAGGCATGAGCTGCATCAGTCCCATCGCTCCCTTGCGTGAAACCGCGTTGGAATTGAAATTCGATTCCACTTTCACCACCGCCCGCACCAGGTTCGGATCCACATTGTGCCGCGCAGCTGCCATCACAATCGATTGATCGATCTCTTCCTGCGACGCTTGATGTCCACGCGAGTTGGCCGCTACGATCTTCGCGTTCGCCGATTGCACCGAATCATGCCCGAAATACTGTGTAACCTCAGCCGCAGCCGATCGCGCCGCTTGCATCGACGCCGTTCCCGCCGAAGCTACTGGCTTCCACCGGCTTTCTTTGCTGCTCCAGTACACCAGCGACGACCGCTTCGCCGGCGCAGCCAGCGTTTCCGCTCTCGGAGCCGGCGCAGGTTCGTTCACATACACCTTCCGTCCGTGTTCTTCCGTGGTGGTGATCGTCTCAGACGAACGATCGCTCTCGGCCGCCCACATCCGGGGCGCCGCAAGTGAACCTAAGGAGGTCGCGATTGCCGTCGTGGCCGTCAGCATGAGTGCGAGTTGCAGGCGCTTTCGCATAGTCCGGGCGTTGTCCTTTCCCCAAACCTCAACGAAGGGCTCCCAAACATACGTTGCCCTCCCACCTTCCACCCGCAACCTGACGGAGAATTCTGAACCAGAGTATGACGATTATAGGCGTGAGCTCTTCCACCCCACAATCTCTCTGAAGGGAGTAGAACCATTGGAGTAATCGCGCTAACTCCTTTAAATTGTGAAGATTAGATAATTCCAAGATTTACTCGCGCAATCCTCAGTAACCACCGCGAGGTTACTCTCGCCCGTATTTCATTTACTGGTCCCTTGGATCACGCCTCGAACCAACTCCAGCCGCTAAGCGGCGAAAGAACGCAGCCCACGGCGCAAGCCGTGGGACCGGTAGCCGCCACAGATTGAAGCCCCGAAGGGGCGAAAGAAAATTAGCCCGGCGATTCCGGCGCTGGGGAGGGTGCGAAAACGCGCAATCTCGTCCGGAGGGACACCTGAACTCTCCCACCGACGAGCGCGCCGAAATTCCCGCGCCCTAAGCCTTCTCCAACGCCGCCGCAAACGCATCCAGCGAAAGCGAGCGCAACAAATTCCGCCGCATCCCGCGCTCCACCTCCGCCAACCGGTCCGACGACGCCGTGATCCATTCGAAATCTGCGGACTCAGCCAATCGCTTCAACTCCGACGCAATATCCGTGTTCCGCACCAACTGCGGCGCTCCCGCCTCGATCGACGCCAGATCGCGCAACAACGAATACAGCGTGCGAATCAACGCCTCCGTTTTCTCACGCCCCTCCGCCCCCGGACGGTACGTCTCGGTAACTTTGAACAATTCAGTATGTTCCCCACCCGCCAGCGCCGATTTCAAAATCGCCAGCGCATGCCCGCGCGCCGCCACGTACGCCGCGAGGTCGAAGCCGCGCGCCCGTCCCACCGCCCCTTCGCAAAGCCGCGCCACCAGCGCCCGCTCCGCCGCCTTCCACTCCGGCCTATGCTTCGCCAGGTACGCCTCAATCTCCTCCGCCTGCAGCGCGCCCAACTGAAACACCATCGCTCGCGAACGGATCGTGGGCAGCAACTCCCCGGGATTCTCCGTCAGCAGGAAAATCGTCGCAAAGTCCGGTGGCTCTTCCAGCACCTTCAGCAGCGAGTTCGCCGCCTCTTTCATGAACGCCGAGTCGGTAAAGATGTAAACCCGCTCCTTGCCTTCCGCCGGACGGTAATAGATCGTCTCAATCACCCGCCGCACCTGGTCCACCTTGATCATCATCTGCGGAGGATCCGGCGGAATCACCAGCACATCGGGATGCGTCTGCACAAAAAGCCGCGTCTCTTTTTTGTCCGTCTCGCGCAGATTCTCTCGCGCCTCCACCGCCTCGGCGAAACGCGCATCGAGGTCGGCCGCCTGCGCAATGCGGGCGCAGTTCGCGCATTTCCCGCAAAAATCCGGCAGCCCATCCGTCTTAACCGGATCCAGGCAGTTCAGAGCCTGCGCCAGCATCAACGCCAGCGTGTACTTGCCCGATCCCCGCCCGCCAGCCAGCACCACCGCATGCGGAAAGCGCTCGCGCGCCAGCATATCGCGCAAGCGATGCACCGTCTCAGCATTTCCATGAAAGTCAGAAAACATAAAAATCACTCCTAATGCATTGTCATCCTGAGCGGAGTGACCGGTCGGCAAAGCCGAGCGGTCACGCAGTCGAAGGACCCCTTTCGGTCGAGCACAGTGTGAGGTCCTCGCCCGGGGTTCACATTTGCGCCTTCTGTCGCCTCAAGGAGCACCGGATCAACTCGTCAAGGCCGAATTGATATTCAAAAATGTGATTCAATTGGGCCGCAGGTTGAAAATAAAACAGAGCACCCTCAGACTCTGGCGAATCGAGTTCTATTCCCTGCCGATGCGAGCCCAGATCTTGAAAGCAACAAACTGCCGAGCCGTCTTCATCCTCTCTGGATCCTGTAAACACGAGCGTCTCGACAATTGGCAGCAGCATACCCTCGTCAGCGTAATGAACAGAGAAATAAACCTCCCCGATTATCAGTTTATCGGCCGACACCGGCTCAGCATAGCTGGGCAAATCGCACTCGAAATGCAAAATTCCTCCCCGTCCTACAACTTCATCTTCCGCCTCACCAACTCCACAATCCGCTGGTGTGTCTGCCCCGGCGTCCCGCGAGCGTCCACCACCGCAACCCTTCCCGGCTCCCGCTTCGCAATCGCCAAATACCCCTCATGCACGCGACTAAAAAACGCACGCGTCTCCTGCTCGAACCGGTTCTCGTCGTGTCCGCGGGCTGAATTTTTCGAGTCGCGTTTATTCCGCTGGCGCGCCCGATGCACACTGGCCGCCGCGTCCGACTCCAGCAGAATCGTCAAATCCGGCTGCAGATTCCCGCACAGCACCCGATGCAACTCCCGCACCGCCTCGCTCCCCAGCCTGCGCCCGTATCCCTGATACGCTTCGGTCGAATCGGTGAACCGGTCGCACAGCACGATGCTCCCTTGCACCAGCGCTGGCTCAATGACTTCCGCAATGTGCTGCGCCCGCGACGCGAACATCAGCGCCATCTCCGCCAGCGGCGAAAGCCCCGCCGTCCCCGAGTCGAGCAGCACCTTGCGAATCTTCTCTCCCGTCAGCGTTCCGCCCGGCTCGCGCGTCTCCACCACCTTGTGACCCGACGCCCGCACCACCTCCGCCAGCTTGCGCAGCTGAGTACTCTTGCCAGTGCCGTCAAGCCCTTCGAATGTAATGAATTTCCCGCGTCGCGACATCCAGCGAAATCATAGCAGCGTCGAACTCCACCTGTGTGGCCTAGCTTGTGTTTGTGTTTTGCTGGTGTGGGACCGGGTCTCTGACCCGGTCAGGCGGTGCGCAGCACCGCGGCCTGTGTTACCCTTTGCACGCGAAAACGCCCCACCCACGTTCATGAAACTTTTCATCTCCCGAATCCTCGCCCTCCTCTTTCTAATCCCCGCAGCCCCCGCCCAAACCTCCATCCTCGGCTTCACTCCCGCCCACGCCGCACACGAAGCCGAAATCGAATCCAAATTCAAATCCCTCCCCAGCCCCGACGAAGAACGCCGCCAGCACCGCGTCTTCACCTCCGAGCCTCACGTCGCTGGATCGAAGCGCAACAACGAACTCGCCGACTACATCGCCGCCGAATGGCGCAAGCAGGGCCTCGACGAGGTCATCATCCGCCGCTACGACGTGTACGGCACCAATCCCAAATCAGCCTCGCTCGAAATGATCGCCCCCATCCATTATCAGGCCAGTCTCCGCGAAGCCCCGCTCGACGCCGATGCCGACTCGAAAAATCCCGCTATCAGCGGCGCCTGGCTTGGCATGTCCATCTCCGGCGATGTGACCGCGCCCGTCGTCTACGCCCACAGCGGCAATCCCGAAGACTACGATCTGCTCCGTCAGAACGGCATCAGCGTCAAAAACAAAATCGTCCTCGTGCGCTACTCCAATCCCTACAGCTATCGCGGATTCAAAGCGCTCACCGCCCAGCGCGAAGGCGCCGCCGCAATTTTGATTTACAGTGATCCCGCCGAAGACGGCTATAAAAAAGGCAAGGTCGATCCCGACGGTCCCTGGGGTCCGGAATATCACATCCAGCGCGGCGCCATCACTTACGACTTCATCGTCCCCGGCGACCCGCAAACCCCGGGCTGGGCCTCGGTTCCGGGTGCCAAGCGTATTCCTATCGAGCAGGCAGAGTCCGCGCCGAAAATCATGGCTCTGCCGCTTTCCTGGCGCGACGCGAAACCCCTGCTCGAAAATATGGACGGTCCTCCCGCTCCAGAAAGTTGGCAAGGCGGACTGCCCATCACCTATCGCCTCGGCGGCGACCGCGTGAAAGTCCATCTGAAAATCGAAATGGACAACGGCCTCCAGCCCTACTACGTGGTCGAAGGCCGCATTCGCGGCGCGGAACTCCCCGACGAATGGATCGTCCTCGGCAACCATCGCGACGCCTGGGTCTTCGGCGGCGTCGATCCCTCCAGCGGCACCGCCTCCATGATGGAACTCACGCGCTCTCTCGGCGCGCTCGCCAAGCAAGGCTTGCGTCCTCGCCGTACCATCGTCGTCTGCAGCTGGGATGGCGAAGAAGTCGGCCTCACCGGTTCCACCGAATGGGGAGAGCAGTTCGCCGACGACCTCCGCGCCAAAGCGGTCGCCTACATCAACGTCGACGAAGCCACTTCCGGCCCCGACTTCTACGGCGAGGCCGTTGCCTCGTTAGCACCCATGCTGGTGGAAACCACTCGCGCGCTCCAGGATCCCTCCGGCAAAACTCTTTATGAAGCCTGGAAAGCTCGCGTGGAGCGCGCAAAGAAAGAAGGCAAGCAATCCGGGCAGTTCAACGACTCCGGCATCGCCGGCGACAATCTTGCCGACACCCGCATCGGCAGCGGCTCCGACCACACCGTCTTTCTAAATTTCCTCGGCGTGCCCGTCATGGGCCTGGGATTCGTCGGCGACTACGGCGTCTACCACTCAGCTTATGACGACTTCTACTGGATGAACCACTTCGGCGACCCCGGTTATCGTTATCACACTTTGATGTCCCAACTGTGGGGCGTCACTGCCCTCCGCCTCGCCAACGCCGACCTGCTCCCTTTCGACTTCGCCACCTACGCGGCCAACATCCGCCAGTTCGTCAACGACCTGGCGAAAGCCAACGAGAAGAACATGCTGGGACAGCAGAGGAACATGTGGGGACAGCCGCCCAAGCCTGCCCTGAGCGAAGTCGAAGGGGCTGTCCAGCCGGGCGCAGCCCGGCAACCGCTCGACCTCAAACCCATCCTCGATTCCATCGACGCCTTCGAAGCCGCCGGCAAACGTCTCAACGACTCGATCTCCCGATTACTCGCCACCAACACCTTCGGTCCCAAACGGGCGGAAACTCTCAATCACGGCATGATGCAAGTCGAACGCAACTGGCTCAACCCCGACGGCATCCCCGGCCGCCCCTGGTTCAAACACACGCTCTACGGCGCACGCTTCACTTATGCGCACTTGGAACTCCCCGGCCTGACCGAAGCCGTCGAAAAGCAAGATTGGCCAACCGCGCAGCAACAGGCCGAAATCCTGCAGCAAGCTCTTCAGAAAAACATCGACCTTCTCAATCAATTAACCGACACCCAACGCTAGGGTTTTCCTTAGTGAACCTTCGTGCCTTTCGTGGTAAAGGCTCTTCATCCCCTATGAAAATCTTTTCACAGTTCCCCGAACCGCCCGTTCGGCGTATGATCCGCACTGCTTTGCAAGGGAACTTCGAACCTTGCGCCGCGATCTCAATCTTAACCAGCCAGTCTTCACTAGAATTGCAGGCGGGGTTCCCTGTTGCTCTTCCTGCCGGGCCATCTCAACTTGATCGTTAAAAAAACTCTTCACCCGAAAAAGAGGAATTGCATTATGAAAAGCAACGCCAAGAAAGTTTGCTTTACAGCCCTTGCCACCCTAACCGTTGCCGCGCTATGCATCGCTCCAGCATCCGCCCAGCAAGCGCCTAAAGTTATTAGCAATGCCGTCGCCAACCAACCCGTTCACTTCGACGTCTCGCGCCCTCTGTCTGAACTCGCCATGGAAACCCCGAGTGCACAAGGGATTCATCAAACTCACGCGCCGCTCCGAACGAAGCCTCTGCTCTTCAACGGTGCTCTTCACAGCCAAGCAGCTCCCGCTGCAATTTCGGCGCCCACCCCTAACATCAGGGCTACCGTCGGACTCGGCTTCGAGGGCGTCAACCAGATTGGCGACTCTATGGCCTGCCCGCCACTCTCCGGCTTTTTCTTAGTGCCGCCAGACACCAACGCAGCCGTGGGTGACAGGCAAGTCGTGCAGTGGGTCAACGTCTGCTACGCCGTATTCGACAAGCGCAGCGGCGCCGTCGTCGCCGGTCCCTTCGCCGGCACCAATTTCTGGAAAGGCTTCGGCGGACCCTGCGAAGCCAACAACGATGGCGACATTATCATCCAGTTTGATAAGGCCAATCACCGCTGGCTCGCGGCTCAGAACGTATTTAGCGGACCTCCCTATTACACCTGCGTCGCGGTCTCGCAAACCTCCGACGCTTCCGGCAGCTACTACCGTTATCAGTTTCCTCAGGCCGCTGGGTTTCCCGACTATCCGAAGTGGGGCCTCCAGTCCAATACCTATTACCAATCGCAGAACGTCTTCGGCACCACCAGCTTCTTAGGCGTCAACGTCTGCGCCTATCAAGCCAATCTCATGCGGCATGGAAACCCGAATGCCCAGCAAGTCTGCATTCTCGATAATTCCAACGGCACGTTGTTCGACGACAGCATGCTACCCGCGGATGACGACACTCCCTCTGGATACGATCACGATGGCGGATCCATCGGCAACTTCCTGCCCGCGGAGGACGACGAAGCTTCTGATGCCGAAGTCTATCTCGGAGCTATCGACAACTTTCTGCCCGGAGACACGCACGTTTACGAGTACGTGTTTTCCGTGAACTTCCGCAAACCGGCAAATTCGACACTCGCCGGAGTCGATGGCAGCATGCCCATCAGCGTACCCGCGTTCGATTTGGCATTCTGCACCAGCGGTGGTTTCCTCACCACCGACTGCGTTCCGCAGCCAACCGCAGGCTCTGACATGCTCGACACGCTTGGCGATCGCCTCATGTATCGCCTGGCTCACTTCAGCAGTTACGGCACCCAGCATTATCTGGTCGCGCATAGCGTAAACAACACCTCGGCAGTAGCCACCACCTGGTACGAGTTCCGGGCTAGGGGAGAGGACTCCACCAAGTTGTCGCTCCATCAGTCCGGCATCACTCCCGATGACGGCGAATACCGCTGGATGGGTTCGGTTGCCATGAATCGGGCTGGAGACATTGCGGTCGGCTATTCGCGCTCCAGTGCGGCCGCCGGAGATTACCCGTCAATCTATTACTCCGGCCAAACTGCCGGCGATCCGTTAGGAACCACCGAGACCGAAGCCGTCATTAAACAAGGCGGAGGCTCGCAGATGAATTCCTTCGATCGCTGGGGCGATTACTCCAGCATGGCGCTCGACGGCAGCAACTCCTGCACCTTCTGGTACACCAACGAGTTCTATCCGGTGGACGGCTCCTTTGCCTGGAACACCTGGGTAGCCTCGCTGAACTTCCACAACTGTCGCTTTGAAAACTAAACTCCTGGGTGCCTGTGATCTTTCAACACGTTGTTCCCAAGAAGTGAATAGTCCATTCGAGCAAGACCGGAGAAGCTGATGGTGCTGACCAATCTGCTTCGAAGGAGTCGACCGAATGGACCTTCACCAGAATGCCCGACTTACGTTTCGTAGTCGAGAGGCTTTAGCCAAGAAAATCATGATCGAGAGGCTGACGGTGAACGCGGCTGCAGCCGCGTTCACCGTCAGCCGAAAAACCGCCGCCAAGTGGGTCCGCCGCTACCGCACCCTGGGCTTACCTGGCCTGCGGGATCGTTCCTCGCGGCCGCTGCACAGCCCGCGCCGAACCTCGTCGCAGTTGACCGCCCAGGTCGTTGCCCTGCGGCGCGAGCTGCGCCCCGCCTATCAGATCGCCCAAGCCACCCGACTCAGCCCCGCCACCATCAGCCGCATCCTGCAGCGGGCTCATCTCAACCGCTGGCGCCATCTCCATCCCGCGCCGCCCGTCGTGCGCTACGAGCATCCCGCGCCCGGCGACCTGCTGCATCTCGACATTAAGGGCATGACCCGCTATCAGCAGGTCTCCATTCGTGGCGACGGCCGTCGCCGCGGCCGCCCTCAGTTCGCCGGCTGGCAGGCTCTGCACGTCGCCATCGACGATCACTCCCGCCTCGCCTTCTCCCGCATGCTGCCCAATCAGCAAAGCCAAACCGCCATCGCCTTCCTGCACGCCGCCGTCGCCTTCTACGCCCAGCACGGCATCGCCATTCGCCGCCTGCTCACCGACAACGGCTCCTGCTATCGCTCCCGACACTTTCGCGCCGCCTGCCTCCAACTCGGCATCCAGCACCGCTTCACCCGTCCCTACACTCCGCGCACCAACGGTAAGGCCGAACGCTTCATCCAAACTGCCCTGCGCGAGTGGGCCTACGTTCGCCATTACCTCAACTCCGACGAACGCGATCAGCAGCTCTCGCCCTGGCTGGAGTACTACAACCTCCGCCGTCCTCATGGTAGCCTCGGTTACGCTCCGCCATCAGCCGCGCGTCTCCGGTGGGTACAACGTCTTGATAGATCACAGGTGCCCCGTCCTTGCGTTCTTTGCAAGGGCGGGAGTCGGAACTGTCTGCGCAATGGGCTTCGCTCATGCTGCAGGGGCGCCAAACGAAATCTCGGTCCAGCCTTCATTCACTCGCACCGGCCCGGCTTCGTCCAATAGGTAGAAACGATAACTGCTCCAGCGCCATTGCTCCGGAGAAGTCACCAAACCGCGCTTCACTGGATTACGGTGCATATACCGCAGTTTTTCGATGCGCTTGCGAGTCGTCCAAACGTTGAAGTCGTAGAAACGAGCCTGCCAGAACGGCGGGCGCAAAGCGGCGTCCGCGAATAGGGATTGCCGGCGCGCGTCGACCCGCTTCTTCTTCGTGGGCAACAGCGCGCGAGCCGTACGTTGTTTCAGCACTTGCATCACCGTGGACGGCGTTCCCACCTCCGGCTCGGTCATGAGCAGGTGAATGTGTTCCGGCATGACGACGTATCCCACGACCGCGAAACGATAGCGGCGGCGAGTCTGCTCCAGAATCGAGAGCAGACGGTCGCGGCAGCGTGCCGTGCGCAAGAAAGGTAATCGGTGGTAGCACGAGCAAGTGATAAAGTGCAGGTGATGAGCGCCGTAGGTTCGATGCAGTCCGCGGGCATGACGAAAAATAGTACAGGCAGCATCGTACCCGCCCTTGCAAAAAGCGCAAGGACGGGCACCCGCAGTGCCGAAATGGGAAAGGAAAACCGAAGGCTGGGCCACCCGCCAATACGATAAGAACGGAAACCTGATCAACAACCCTTACAACCACGTCCACTTCGATTGGCGTCCTGTAGGATGCCCGCAAAATTGGTGAAAATGCAGGTCCAGGGAGGATGAAAAATGCGATGGGTTTTGTCGGTCGTGGCGATTGCGTTGATTTCGGCAACCGTTTGCCATTCACAACAAGGTTCAACGAACAAAAACGTTGACGACTTACTTGCGAAGTTGCGATCAAAGGACAGTGCGAAGAGGGCTCAAGCTTATGAACAAGTGAAATCCGACCCCGAGACTCTTCGTGGCCAGAAGGTCAAGGCAGCTCTCATGGACCTACTGAACGCGAGAGCGAGAGAATGCGCGGGGTACCAACGCCAGATGAACAGGATAGCGGCGATGGGGGAGTAGGGAGCGAGGGTTTTGCTGAATACTTCAGTGAACTAGTCGAAACTGTCGGATTCTTTGCGGACTGGACCGACCAGCATCAGGCCTGCATTCTGGTAAAGTCCGGCACCGTACCGCCTTCGGATTCACCAAAACAGGCCGCCATTCATGAACAAGCCGCATGGCCATGTCTGCGGCAAATGTCTGGCAGTCGTGTCCTTCTAGACCGAGCAAACGCGAGCCGGATCCTGATCGAATTGTCAGCTAATGCGGGGAATGCGCTGAATCCAGCTATTGCTCAGGGTACGAGGCAGATTATCGTGGGTGCTCTCCACGATCAGGATGAAAGCGTTCGCGGTGAGACGACAAAATCACTGGAAGACTTCGGAACAGTGGAGATGATTCCGGCCCTAAAACAGGTGGCTGAGTCCGATCCTGCTGTCGACAGCGTCGATCACAGTCGTTGGATCAGGGAACGGGCTGCCAAGGCCATTACGGCAATTCAGGAGAGAGCAGGCCAGCACTGAAACTGTGCGTGGCGGGTGGCCCAGCCCTTGAATTTCGCTAACACCAGCAATACAGAGGGGTGCCCCGTCCTTGCATTCTGTGCAAGGGCGGGAGTCTGAACTGCCTGCGCAATGGGCTTCGCTTACGCTGCCGGTGCGCGAAACGAAATCTCGGTCCAGCCTTCATTCACTCGCACCGGCCCGGCTTCGTCCAACAGATAAAAACGATAACTGCTCCAGCGCCATTAGCACGAGCAAGCGATAAAGTGCAGGTGATCGGCGCCGTAGCTACGATGCAGGCCGCGCGGCATGAAACAGAATGGTAGAGGCAGCATCGCACCCACGGTTCGAAAATCGGAAGGAAAAAGCCGAAGGGCGGCCACCCGCCCACATTATTTCCGATCTTGTCGCCGAGGAGAAGCGCGCTGGTCCTAAAGACCCTACTACTTCGGCGTCCCATCTCCATTCACCACATCCTGCCGCGTCCACGTCCCCGGTAGCACTCCATTCGGATTCGCCAGCCCGTCGCTGGTCTGGTACCCCACCTTGCCGGTGTTATCCAGCCAGGTGTAGGTATTGGCATTCGAAACCTTCGTTACCTGCCCGGAATTCGGATCGCGCACCGTCTGCTGATTCAGCGCATAATCCACGATGTTCGAGGTCGACGTCGACCTCGCCTGCATCGCCTGGTTGGCCCTTGCCATCGACATATCTGTCCCGCGTTGCATCGTCCCCAAAAACTGCTCATGCAACCGCTGGTTGGTCGCCTGGCTCTGCATGAATTGCTGATGACTCGCTGCCTGCGCCGCCTGGCTCGCCTGCGACATAGCCTGGATGTTCCTCATCGACTGCTGGCCCATCTGGTTAATGATCGCGATGTTCTGCTGCGTCTGCTGCTGCAGCCTCGCATTCCACGCCTGCAACCAGGCATCCTCCGGTTTCTCCCCCGCATGTTCCTGCTTCAGCATCTGCACCGTAGCGTCCAGTTGCGCTTCCGGCGCGCGAACGTACCGCACCGTCGCGGTGCATTTATAGTCCGTGTAAGGTGGCCCCCTGAACCCCGGTGGCCGGCGTCGATTCATCGCCGAGCAGTACGTGGAGGCATTCAACAGCCCTTTCATCGTAAAACTGCCGTTGGCGTAGCGCACGAACGCCTGGCCGTCTTCCCGTCGTGCATCCGGTGGTTGCATCCCGTTCGCCCGGTACCGGGCTTCATTGGCAGCCTTGTTGCGCTGGAAGGTTTGCTGGATTTGCGCCAGTTCGGCCGCCGGCATTGGGGCCTCGGCCACATATTCCACGCCCATCATCCCCGCAATTACCTTGAGAAAATCTTGCACATGCAGGTACTCCTCGAGCGGCAGGCAATCGTGGTTGGCGTCACGGGTAGGCTCGGCGCCCGGACCTGTCTGCCACCCCCAATCCATCCGCGGCAACGTCTCCATCACCGTCAGCCCATCCCGGCTGGTCGCTCGAAAAACTGGAAACGCGATCCCCGAGCAGCTTGTTCCCTGGATTATTGTTCCAGCGAAATGCCAATTCGCCGGCACCGTCACTGAATACGCTGTCATCCCCAGCGTCGGATCATCAATCGCCTCCAGCCTCGTCCCCTTCGCAGGTACACCCCCAGACGCGTTCTGTGCGTAACTAGCCATTGCCGGAACCAGCGCCCACAGCATCAGCAACATCATCCACCGTTGCAATCGCATCTGTATTTCCCTCTCTCGCGCCCGACCTGCGCCAGCGCTTTCAGGAACTGCCATTCGCTCTGCCAACGTGAACCCGTATTCCAATCGCCTTCCCCATCATCCACGCCAGACTTTTCCAGGTGGGTGGCGCAGCTTTGTCGTTTCTCAGTTAGCGAACAATCTGGATACCCGTTGCCAACGCCATCGACCATATCGAGGACATCCGTCAACTGGAGGTGCGTCAACCGAGTCGAAAGGGTGAGAACTTAGGGCAGCCGGCAGATTCGGTGGCCCAAAGCTCTACTTCCAAAATGGGGCCCCACATCTGGATTTTGCGGTGTCGCCGTCAACAGCACGATTCGTCCCGCAGAATATACACTGCGGCTCATGGTTTTCAAAGCCTCGAAAGCTGCCCGCGATATATTAATCCCCAGACACTTCGTCATCATCCAATCTAAAACGTGGCCGATTCGAAATCTTCCATTCAAGAGAACGCACCCGGCAATGGCGCCGCCCAGAGCCCTCTGCCACGCTGGCAGGCCGCCGGACGCGCCCTCCGCCATCGCAACTTCCAACTCTTTTTCGGCGGACAGCTCATCTCCCTCACCGGCACCTGGATGCAGACCGTCGCCCAGTCCTGGCTCGTCTACCGCCTGACCGGATCCGGACTGCTATTGGGCGGTGTGGGCTTTGCCAGCCAGATTCCGGTCTTCCTGTTCGCGCCCCTCGGCGGCATTGTCGCCGACCGCAGCAACCGCAAGCACGTCGTCATCGCGACGCAAGTCGCGTCCATGCTCCTCGCCTTCGCGCTCGCCGCCCTCACTCTCACTCACACCGTGCACGTCTGGCACATCTTCGTCCTCGCGGCGCTGCTCGGCGTGGTGAACGCCTTCGATATCCCCGGCCGCCAATCGTTCCTCGTCGACATGGTTGGCAAGGACGACCTCATGAACGCCATCGCCCTGAATTCTTCCATGTTCAACGGCGCTCGCGTCGTCGGCCCAGCCGTGGCCGGCATCCTGGTAGCAAGGCTCGGCGAGGGCTGGTGTTTTTTCGTCAACGGGGCCAGCTACATCGCGGTCATCGCTGGATTGCTGCTGATGAACGTGCATGCCCCCGCCCGCGTCTCGGCCAAGACCTCGCCCCTCGAGCACATGATCGAAGGTTTTCAGTTCGTCAACCGCACCGGGCCCATCCGCGCCTTGATGGTCCTGCTCGGCATCGTGAGCGTGACCGGCATGCCTTACGTGGTCCTCATGCCCATCTTTGCTGACAAAATCCTGCGCGGCGGCGGCCAGGAACTCGCCTCCCTCATCGGTTCCCACGATCTGGGCGCGGTCCGCCTCGGCATCCTCATGGGCGCCGCTGGCGTGGGCGCGCTTCTCGGCGCTCTTACTCTCGCTGTGCGCTCCGGCGTCAAAGGACTGTCCAAGTGGATCACCGTATGCTGCGCCGGGTTCGGCGTGAGCCTCATGCTGTTCGCGCTTTCGAAATCCTTCTGGCTCTCCGTGCTGCTGCTCCTGCCCGTGGGATATTTCATCATGCTGCAGATGGCGTCCTCAAACACTCTGATCCAGGTGATGGTCCCCGACGAACTCCGCGGCCGCACCATGGCCGTTTATTCCATGATGTTCATGGGCATGGCGCCCATAGGCGCACTGCTAGGCGGCGCGTTGTCCGATCGCTTGGGCGCGCCGCTGACGGTTGCCATCGGCGGCCTGGCATCGGTGCTCGGCGCCTGGTGGTTCGGCGCGCAGCTACCTAAGATTCGCGTGGAAGCCCGCAAGCTGATCATCGCCCAAGCCATGGCTGGCGGAGAGCCCGCAGAAGAAATGACCGCTCCAGTAGCGGAGAAATAAGGATTTCGATCCGCTGCGAGCAGCCTCGAACGGCCGCCCGCAGCGGATCGAATTGCCGATCTACAGCGTAATTCCCACGCTTTCTGTCGTAGTCGCTCCACTCAGTGGTACCGGAATGCTGGCAATCGTCTGGCTGCTGCTCCGCCCGGTGGTAGTCACAACCGTCGTATCCGTGCCGTTGGTGGCTGTGATCTGAATCCCCTCAATCACTTCCGCTTTGTAGCTGAGAATGATCTTGTCGGTGGTCCGCGTGTTCAACAGCCACGAATACGGCATGCTGATGCTGCAGGAATAGGTTGTTCCGCTCACGAAGTGCGCGAGTGCACTGCCGGTCTCGTCTGCCGAGTAACCAGTTTCGATCACCGCACCCGCCGCGCCGCAGGCCAGAATGCCGTGGGTAGGAAGCGGAGTCTTCAGAGTGATCGTAATGTTGAAAGTCAAGGTCCCGGTCGTGGGCGTTACCTGTGCCGCGTCGGGATCCTGCGGCGCCGTGGGCAGCGGCTCCAATAACCCCGTGTCCGGGTTGAAATAACCGAGCACACGGTGCGTGGAAAGTGCCGAAGTGCCCAGCTGGGCGAATCCGAACGGCGCGAGTCCGAGAACCAGAACAATGAAAAGTGAAACAACCGCAATGCGATTTTGCATTTCTTTCTCCTGAGAGGATTTGGTATCTGTGATCTGCGTGGGCCCTGGCGCATGACCTTACGCGCCGCTCTCGTGGGCGCGCAATGGCTCTTCCGTGCGGGCCACCTTCGGGGAAGCTTGGCCGGCCGCCCCAAGCCGCCTGGTTGTGAAGTGATTGCCGCTTACTTGGGTTGCGCTCCGCGGCCCAGCGCCACCAGAAAAATCGCGCTCTTCCCACGCGCGTGCGGCGAGAAGAAGCTGACCACATCGTCGTCGTAGAACGTCAGCCCGCTCGCGCCCAGCCGTTGCGCATACGCGCCCAGATACAGTTTTCCGCCCAGAATTCCGGCTTCGAGTTGCGCGGCTCGGTATCCGCGGTTTCCGTAGCGCTGCATGATTTTTTTCAAATCGGCCAGAAAAAATACGTCGACCGAAGCGTCCAGCGGAATCTGCTGCTCCAGCCCCAGATACCTTGCCTTGTCGCGGAAGTCTCCCGCCTTAAGCAGTTCGAGACCTTTTTTCTCCCAGTGATAGGCGTAGGCTCCCGCGGTGACGCCGAGCACGTTGTTCACAATCAGATAGAGATCGTTGAGATGGCTTCCCACAGGATCGAGAAAGTCTGCGGGAATGCCGCGCGTGGCGCGATCGAGCATGGTCGAAAGCTGCGGCAGCGTGATCGGATCGCGCGCGAACCTCCGCGCCGATCCCCGCCTCGAAATCACTGCCTCAATCGAATCCTTAGGAACGGCAGAATCGTCAAGCGGCTTGAGCACAATCGTATCGCCCTTCGTCGGAGACAGTTGCCGCGCCGGAGTCTTGCCCCGCCACGCCTCCACTTCCGCTCCCGTGTCGAGTGCCGACGCCTCGTGCATCTTGCGCATCGACGGATAGTCGACTTCCGTGTCGGAGTAAGGAACCGTCGGCAGCGTGAGTGCCGTGATCTCCGGCGAACCGGGCAGCGCCGCCTGCTGGTGCCCAATCGGCACCAGCGAAAACGCCACCTCCCGCCGACTGTCCAGCCCTAACAATGCATCCACCTGCGAATCGACAAAGCCCGCCACAACTCTCGCCGGAAGCTTCGCCGCCGCGGACATCGCCAGCAGATTCGCCAGGATCGTCCCGTTATCCCATCCAAAATGCCGATAAGTCCGTGAGCGGTATTTCCACGCATTGCGCCAGTAGGTGCCGGTGCACACGATCGTCACCGCCGCGCGCGCCACCGAAGGCTCACCGCCCGTGGCGTCCGCCAGCGCCTGCCGAAAATCGCCCGCGCGCAGCTGCCGCAAACCGAACTCCGCCGCGCCGAAATGGTAGACGCCCGCCGCCAGCCCCGGAGGATTTTTCACCCCCGGCACCGGCCTTCCTGGCAGATCGCCGCACACCACATAGAGTTCAATTTCATAAAGCGCGCCGGTGCATGCCGCCGCGCGAAAAAAAGTTTCTCCCTGCGAATGCTTCCGGCTGCGAATCACTCCCGCCGAAAAAAACAGCAACTCCGCCAAAGTTTCGAGATCGGGGACGCTCTCTACTTCACTTTCCGTCGCCGCCCCCAAGTCCGCAATCGCCGAAAGCGCTGGCCGGCCCGTGTCGTGGAAATCTCGCGGAAGCCGCGTCACCTCCAGCGTGGGATAAATCTTGAACAGCAGCGGCTTGTTCTCCCAGTCAAGCGCATGGGGATTGAATCGCACGCTCTGGTAGGAGTGCTTGCTGCCGCTGTGATACTGCCAGCCGGCGTCGAGGTTCCCGTTCTCGCTCAAAAAATTCGCTCCTCAGCCATGCGAAGGGAGATCATAGGAATGAAGATCATGAATCATGAATAAAGATCAGCGGTAAGCGCTCGGTGGCAGGCCGGTGATGCGAATTCCAGCGTGGCCTTTATTGCGGAAGTTCATGCCGACCAGCAAGGCCGTAATCTGCTCGACGATGCGCGCGTTCTCCAGCTTTCCGCCGTCCACGCCGCGCACTCCAGGAATCTTCGCCGCCAGTTCGCGGGTGAGTTGCGCCGCGTCCGCATCGTCGCTGCACACAATCACGTCGCAATCGAGCGGCGTGTCGGTGCCCAGCAGTTCGGCGGAAACATTATGAAACGCCGCTACCACGCTCACTTCCTCCGACACCAGTTCCGCTGCCTGCTGCGCTGCCGACCCCTGCCACACGCCTAGAGTCCGCGAGGCGCGCCCGCCCACGCCGCTGGCCAGCGGCACGGTGGCGTCGATCAGAATGCTCCCCGCGGTGATCGAAGACTTCAGTTTCTTGAGCAGCGAGGCTTGCCCCTCGAACGGCACCGTCAGCATCAGAATGTCAGAAACCGCGCAGGCGGCGCTGTTTTCCATGCCCGAAATCTTTGCCGTGCCTCCCAACCGCTGCTGGATCGCGTCCGCGGCCTGTTGTGCGCGCTTTTCGTCGCGTGAGCCGATGATGACCGTCTCTCCCGCCCGCGCCCAGCGCAGCGCCAGTCCCATGCCCGCCGCGCCGGTGCCCCCGATCACCGCGATCGGCCGGATGCCTTCCAGACTCGTGCTCATGCGAACTCCGCCTCCAGCGACTGTTCCGCGATGCATTCGGCGACCGGAAGCTTAATCTGAATGCGCGAATACGTCGTATTGCGTTCCGCCGGAATTCGCCCCATCTCTAAAATCAGCGCCTGAAAATCTTCCGGGCTGGTGTACTGCCCCGCCGTCGCGCCCGCCTCCCGCGAAATATTTTCTTCCATCAGCGTGCCGCCGTAATCGTTCGCGCCGGCGTGCAGGCAGAGTTGCGATAGCCGCCGGTTTAACTTCACCCATGAAACCTGAATATTGTTGATCGATCCCGCCAGCAGCAGCCGCGCCAGCGCGTGCACTTTCAGATGTTCCGCCAACGTCGGACCCGGTGCGCGCCAGTCCCTGCTGGAACAGCAACGTGTTCTGATGCACGAATCCCAGCGGCACGAACTCGGTGAACCCACCGGTTTCCGATTGAATCTCGCGCAGCAGCCGCATCTGCCGCACCCAGTGGTCAGGCGTCTCCGCGTGCCCGTACATGAGAGTCGAAGTGGTGCGAATGCCGCAGCGATGCGCCGTGCGAATCACCTCGACCCACTGCGCTGTGGAAAGTTTGTTGGCCGAAAGGATGTGGCGAATCTGGTCGTCGAGAATTTCAGCCGCCGTTCCGGGCAGCGTCCCCAGCCCGTTGTCGCGCAGCATGCAAAGATAATCGGCGAGCGGCATGCCCGTGAGTTCCACGCCATAAACAATTTCCATTGGCGAAAACGCATGGATATGCATGCGCGGAACCGCCTGCTTGATCGCCCGCAGAATGTCGCGATAATAAAACTTCGAGAGCTCGCGCGGCAGTCCGCCCTGGATGCAGACTTCGGTCGCGCCCAGTTCCCAGGCCTCGACCGCTTTGCGCGCCATGTCGTCGAGCGAATGAAAGTAAGAGTCTTCCTCACGCGGTCCGCGGCTGAAGGCGCAGAACTTGCATCCCACAAAGCAGATGTTGGTGAAATTGATGTTGCGGTTCACCACGTAGGTGACAATGTTGCCGCAAAGTTCCGCCCGCAGCAGGTTCGCCGCCGCCAGCACGCCGAGCAAATCGTCGCCCTCGGAGTTGGCCAGCGCGTACGCTTCTTCCAGCGACAAATCGCCGCCGTTCTGCGTCTCCAGAACTTTTTCCAGCGATGACCGCAGCGCAGGATTCACGCGCGCGGCAGCGTCCGACCACTCCAGCGAAGGAAAGGCTTCCAGTTCGGTCCGTGTAAGTTCGCGCACCATGCAATTCCCCGTAGAGACGTAGCTGGCTACGTCTCTGTCGACAGCGGCAACTATGCCAGCGTCGGCAAGACGTTGTAAGTAACGTCTGTACAGTGTAGCGGAAGTTTCGGTGGAAGGGCGCGGCGGAAGTTTCGGAGCAAAGGGCCGTAGTTTCAGCGAAACAGGTCGGTGGACGCAGGCCGCAACAGGTCGCTAACTTTCCCCGATCCCGATGCGTAGCTGAATCCGCGAACGATGCACGCCGGCGCGCGATTCAGCTTGCCGCACACCAGTCCCGCCGCGCAAGCCAGTTCGTCGGCCACGGCCTCAACACTGGCGCGAAGTTTGTAGCCGTGCGAGTCGCGCCGCCCACGGTCGTCGCGCAGCGGCTTCATCCCGGCAATCCCAATGGCAAATTCGGTCAGCCCTTCGCGCCACGGACGTCCAAAACTATCAGTGATGATCACCGGAACCGCCACGCCGGTGCGACTTTTGAGCGCGCGACGCAAATTCGCTGCGGACCGGTCCGGATCCTCCGGCAGCAGCAGCGCATGCGACCCTCCGTTGACGTTGGAAACATCCACGCCGCTGTTGGCGCAAAGAAATCCGTGATGCGTCTCGGTAATAAGCACGCCGTTCCTGCGCCGAATGACGCCGCGACTCTCGCGCAACGCCAGTTCAATGACCCGCGCGTCAAGCGCATACTGTTTCGCCCAGGCGACAGACTCGGGCGAAGGCGAAATCGTGGCCAAATCGACGATGCGCCCCTCCGCCTTGGAAACAATTTTATGTTTCACGACAAGAATGTCGCCCACCTGCAAGCGCAGCTTAACCCGCCCCAAGGCGCCGAGAAGTTTGTCAGCCAGAGAATCTCCAGCGCGAATTTCGTCCGCCACTGGAATCGGAATCACCCGAACTTCCGCGTGTTCTGTGTTCTTCGCCGTAGATCGCGCGCGTGGCATAAAAGAAGAAGTAGAAGTTTATGTGCTATGTGGGGACAGCCGCCCCCGGCTGTCCATCGAGCGCAGCTCGACAGGTTTTTCGTGTAGGGGCGGACGCATTCGTCCGCCCCGCGAGCGAAGCGAACGCCCCCTAAACTGCGCCAGGTTCCGCGCACCCCATCCCCGGACGAATGCGTCCGGCGCTACAACTGATACTTGCCAGCCGCCACATACTCCCGCAGCAGTTTCTGCGCGCGAGTCTCCCCCGGCAGCGCCATCAACTGCCGCAAGTCCGGCGGATTATCCACGTCCACCGCAATCCCCGCAAGCTGCAGCACCACGCACGGCTTGCCCGTAGCCTGTGCGGCGGCATGATGCGGCTTGAAACTGTCATTGCCAAAGCGCAGCGGAAACAGATTCCCCGGACGCCGGAAAGCCGCATTCGTTCCCCGTCCATCGCCCGCGGGCACCAGCACGCTGCCCTCGGCGGGCGCCTGCTTCAACACTTCTTCCAACTCCCACGCCTGAATCAGGGGAATGTCCGCCGGAATAACCAGCGTGCTGTCCGCGCCGCGCTCTACGCACAGCTGTGTCGCCATCTCGATCGCACCAGTCTCTCCGGGATTCTCAGCGTCGGGAATAATTTCGAATTCATATTCCGCCGCCAGCGTCGTCGCGTAAGCATCGCCCGTGACCACCGCAACCTTCGGCCGCGTCGTCCAACCGTGCAGCGCCGTGAGCACGTCATAGAGCATGGCCTGAGCCAGCGCGGTGCGCGACGGCTGATCGAGTACCGCCGCCAGACGCTGCTTCGCCCCGGACAGATTCTTGACTGGAACGAGAATCACGGCTACTGATCCAACCGTCGAAAGGCGGGTGCCTGAGCTTCGTCGTCGCCCCGCGCGGCTTCCGCGGTGAAGGCCAGCACATCGCGCGCCAGGGCGATCTTGTCGTCGTTCGTGCGCATGATGGTCTGCGTACACTGCACGTTCAGGCCGTTGGTGCGAAGCAGTTCCGCGGCGCGCGTGTCGCGATGGTCGCAGACCAGCACATCGAGGAAATCTTCATAAGCATGCGCCACGCCCACAATCGAGCAGGGCAACCCTCGTGCGGCCATCAGAATTCCCGCCGGACCCGCGACCGGAGCGCTGCCCACAATCGGGCTGATGGCGGCAATTTTTCCGCGGCAGCGCAGCAGCGCCTCGCGAATTCCCGGCACCGCCAGGATCGGTCCAATGCTGGTGATGGGGTTGCTCGGCGCAATGATCACCGCCTCGGCTGCCTCGATCGCTTCGATCACTCCCGGCGCGGGTTCGGCATCGGAAGCTCCGGCAAAGCGCACTGAGTTTACCGGATCCTGATACCAGCGCTGCACGAAATATTCCTCGAAGCTCAGTTCGCCGACTGGCGTATCCACGCGGGTTTCCACGCGCGAGTCGCTCATGGGCAGCACTCGCGCCTTCACCCCAAGTTTTTCCGAAATGACGGCAGTCGCATCGGAGAGCGTCTTGCCCTCGGCAAGAAGTCGCGAACGCAGCAGGTGCATGGCCAGGTCGCGGTCGCCGGTATGAAACCACGTCGGCTCGCCCAGTTGTCCCATCGCCTGCAGGCACAAAAAAGTGTCGCCCTTCACGCCCCATCCGCGCTCGCGGCTCAACATGCCCGACAGCACGTAAGTGATCGAATCGATGTCAGGAGAAACGTAGAGCCCCCACCACAGCAAGTCATCACCGGTGTTAACGACTACCGTAATTTCTTCCGCGGGCATGACCTGCTTGAGGCCGTCGATGAATTTGGCGCCGCCGGTTCCGCCGCTGAGCACGCAGATCATGCGGCCCGCTCCATTTTTGCGAGGCCTTCGTCATCCACTGCGGCGCGCAATTTTTCCGACAGCAGTCCAGGCTTGGCCGCGACCGCGGAAACAAATTCGGGATACACCGGCAGGCGCTGCTGCAGCCGGAATCCCTTGGCCTCGGTGCGCAGGCGCAGTTGTTCCAGGTGCGGCCAGGGCTTTTCCGGATTGATGTAGTCGGGAGTCAGCGGCGAAATTCCTCCCCAATCGTTGATGCCGGCGTCGGCTAACTCTTCATAGTAAGGCGCGGAGAGATTGGGCGGGGCCTGAATATTGACGTTGGGGAGTAACAAGCGAGCTACCGCTACGGCGCGCAGCATCTGGTCGCGGCCGGGTTCGGGCCAATGCGCCATGGGAATCAACGGCTTCACGCGAAAATTCTGCACGATCACTTCCTGGATGTGCCCGTAGCGCTCATGCAGATCACGAATCGCCAGCAGCGTGTCGACGCGGTCTTCCAGCGATTCTCCAATGCCGATGAGCAAGCCCGTCGTGAAGGGAACATTTTGTTTGCCCGCATCTTCAATGGTGCGCAGTCGCTTGGCCGGAAGTTTATCGGGAGCATTGTCATGGGCCGCGCCGGGAGCCAGCAGCGCGGCATTCGTGGTCTCGACCATCAGGCCCATGCTGGGCGAGACTGCGGCCAGCCGCGTAATCCACTCCGCGCTGAGCAGGCCAGGATTTGGATGCGGCAGCAGGCTAGTCTCCCGCAATACCAGTTCGCACATGGCTTCCAGATAATGCAGTGTCGACTTGTACCCCAGATGGCGCAGAGTCTCGCGCATCTCGGGGAAGAGCAGTTCGGGCTTGTCGCCTAAGGAGAAGAGGGCTTCGGTGCATCCCAGTTTTTCGCCGGCGCGGGCGACCGCCAGCACTTCGTCCGGAGTCATGGTATGAGCGCCCGGATCGCCGGGATCGCGGCGGAAGGTGCAATACCCGCAGTAGTCGCGGCAAAGATTGGTCAGCGGCAGAAAAACTTTGCGCGAATAAGTAATCGCGCCCGGCTTGAACCTTTCTTTCGCGGCGCGAGCGGCGGCCAGCAGTTCGGGCAAATCGTCGTCGAGGCAGCGAATCAAGCGCAGTGCCGCTTCGCGCGAGATGCCTCGGTACATGTCGACGGGATTGCTGCACAGTCGCCACGTTGAATCGAATCATACAACGCCGGAGCATGGTAATGTAGGCGGTTGCGTAGCCGTAACGCATTGCGTAGCCCCGGACGCATTCGTCCGGGGATGGGGTGGAATGTTTCAAGAGCAGGTTTCAAGGTTTCAATGTTTCAATGTTTTGAAACCTTCGAAACCTTGCCACCTTGAAACCATGTTCGAAAACCTTGCCACCTTGAAACATTGTTCTCTCCGTTCTCTCCGCTTCGCTGCGGGGCGGACGAATGCGTCCGCCGCTGCATGTTATGAACCTGACTCTGTCCGAATTCCGCAATGCCATGGGGCGCTTCGCCACGGGGGTGACCATCGTGACCGTCGACCTCGACGGCGAGGTGCATGGCATGACCGCCAACGCCTTCGCCTCGGTGTCGCTCGACCCCATGCTGGTGCTGGTCTGCGTCGATCACACCACGCGCACGCACGCGCATCTGCACGCCAAGAAACGATTCGGAATCAACGTGCTGTGCGAGGGCCACCGGGCGATCTCGGAGTATTATGCGCGCCCCGAGCGCGACCATGAACATGCCGAGACGGATGCTGGGGCTCGGTTTGAACGCACCAGGCATGGAACTCCAATGTTGCTCGGCTCGCTGGCGTATCTCGAATGCCGCCTGCATTCCGCGCAGGATGCCGGAGACCACACCATCTTCATCGCCGAGGTCGAAGACGTGGTCGTACGCGAGGGCGAACCGTTGCTGTTTTTTCGTGGACAGTATCGCAAAGTAGGCGAAGAAGTAGAGAAGTAGGGTTGTCACTTTTAGCGCTCTCGAACATCTAATAATTATCAAACCAAATCAGAATGGAGTTGAGTCATGGCCGAAAAGACGGCAGAGAAAGTTACGAAGACCGAAGCGGAGTGGAAACAGAAGCTTACGCCTGAGCAGTATCACGTAGCTCGCGAGGCGGGCACCGAGTGCGCCTTTACCGGCGCCTACTGGAATACGAAAGATGCGGGGACGTATCACTGCGTGTGCTGCGGCGCGCCGCTGTTCGATTCGCAGACGAAGTTCAATTCCGGCACAGGCTGGCCGAGTTTCTACAAGCCCGGCGAGGCCAGCAATGTAGTCGAGCACAAGGACACGCAGTACGGCATGGTACGAACCGAAGTTCGCTGCGCCAAGTGCGATGCGCACCTGGGACACGTGTTTGAAGATGGTCCAGCTCCAACCGGCCTGCGCTACTGCATGAATTCCGCCTCGCTGGATTTCAAGCCGGCAGAGAAGAAGTAATCCAAGACAATCAAATCGTAGAGACGTAGCTTGCTACGTCTCTGCCGCCAGCGAAAATGTTGTTGAGGGGGAGCGAAACCTCGCGCGAGCGAGGATTTTCCCGTAAGTTATTGAGCCTCGGTGTAAGTGATTGAAATGTCGTAGAAGGCCCCTGGCGGCCCGCAGGACGCATTATTTCCCGCCGCATGAACTTCCCTTCGCCTCAAGGCGAGATCGTCGCAGCAAGGGCACTTTCCGGCCCCGCAAAGGGCATCTTGCGCGAAGACGAGGCGCGCTTTTCGGGCTAAGCCTTCTCACCTGTCCGCTGCTATACTTACCATATTGTACGTACAATAGATCGCATCTTCCTGTATCCAAAAAAGATAAGGGGCACGCACAGGCGTGCCCTCGTCTTTTTACGCGGAGAACCTACCGCCAACTATGCGCTGGCGGTGGCAGCCATGGCTTTGGGAGCCTCAGCTGGCTTGGAGTGATCTTTATGCTTGGCGTCGCTGCTGCGGACCTGGATCCCGCCTTTGAGCGCGGCGCCATCTTCCACGCTGATGCGCGAGCAGGAGATGTCTCCCTGCACCGAGCCTTCGGCGCGAATGTCGACGCGATCGCTGCACTCGATGTTGCCGGTCACTTTGCCCATGACCACAACTTCGCGAGCCTGCACGCTGGCGTCGATCTTGCCGTTGCGGCCAATGGTGACGCGGCTTTCCGGCATATTGATCTTGCCCTCGATGCGGCCGTCAATGTAGAGAGCTTCGGAGCCGCTCACTTCGCCCTTGATGTACAGGGTGCGGCCGATGGTGGCCTGGTCCACGGGAGCGGTAACGGTCTTGATGGGGTTGTAGGCGTTAGGGTTGGAAGCCGGCGTGCCGGCCTTGGGGTTAAAGGAGTCCGACGATTGAAGCATGTGACCTTCCTTGGGTCTCCGCGTGGCGCCTTGCCCGGGCTGACGCCTGACACCTGGTCATGCGGGTGATCGTAAGATTTTGGTGGCCTTCGGCAGGTGCTGGCCTACTGGCCAATCTGAATATCGCACAGACGTAAGTGCAGGCGAGAGATTACGGAAGATGCTGTACGCCTGCGGAGGGGCTGACGCGGCATGTGAGCGACGAGTGTAATGGCGATTTTGCGCCAATTGACTTGGAACCGGCATAATTCTCGCGTGCCCGATTTTGTCCCAGACTCACCCGCGTTCGAGGCTGCGGAACAAAAGTTCAGCGGCTTCCTCCGCAGTCAAAACTATCCGCAGAAAATCTGTTGGTTAATGCCCGGTGATGTTGTTGTGGATAACGAGCGCCATTACTGGGTGAGGGACCGCAAAGCTAACGCGGCCTTTCGATACGCCGAAGGTATTCATCAGAACCTAGGCATCCTCCTAGTGGCAGTCTGCTCGACCGAAACGGAAACATTCGCTTCCGTTCTTGTTCCAGATGACGATGTAGAGGCTCAGTACCACTTGATGGGACGCGGCTTGAAGCTGTCCTGCCCCGTCGAAAAGTATCCCACCACTGCGACAACGAATCCACTTCATTGGCTGTTGCTTCGCCTGCGGTACGGAAATCAAAGCAAAATGCTGGAAGTAAACCAAGGCCCCTCACAGCCCTGATTTGCGGTCAATGAGCGTAATCGCGATTTTTCGTCAACTGGGCTTTGAGGTTTGGTTGTCATTCTTATTCTCGCGGGGCGCAGATCGCTTGACGAATCTTATCGATTCGCTTTTTGATCTCAATTGCCAAATGGCCTAAATCCGGCCTTGTTTCCAAATCTGGCAAGAGCTTGTTTAGAAAGGCTAACTCGTCTTTCAATTTTGAGAGCCGAATCATAAGTGTGTATTCTCGGTGTTGCCAAAGCCGTCCCGTTATATTCCACTACTGACAAACCTCTCGTCCCGCACCAAGCTTGAGGAGGTAGCATTCCTCGTGTACGGCTTGCCCGAGTTCATCCGTCTTGGCAAGTTCAAGCGCCACTGGCTTGTCGCAGACCGAGCAGTTTATTTCTGGCTTTTGGAGTTGCATTGTTAAACACGCTTTTTGTTGTTTCCCAGCGAAGGCATGCGAAGTGGCTTCAACTTGCCCGGTGGAGTACTTTTGATCGCGCTGTCGCTTTCATCAGTGCCGTCGTCCTGAACCTCTTCCGCAATCTTCTTCACGACTGCTACTGGAATCTGCTCGAAATGTGTTTTTGACCTCTGCATTACGATTGCTCCCTTTGCTGTCCAAACAGTAACAGGGTGGAACTCTTACGACTCATATTGTTAGGCCAACGAATTTCGCTTTAGCTAGACGTAACCTATTGAAGTAACGCGACTTGGGCTGGGATCACTTTCACGCAGTGAGTCGCAACGGTCTAATGTGGCGGCAATAATTTTACTTGCACGGGTCGCGATCTTGACATTACGATAACGTGTCGTTAGGCTAACGCTCAATGAAGGAGCTGCTCGATGAGCCCCCCGTCCCAGAAATCCCCGATGAATTTCCGCACGATGGCCCAGATTGATGTTCCGCAAGGTCGAAATGGAAAGCACAAAGCGATCGTTACAAAAATCCTCTCGGATCTCGATCAGCTAAAAGAGGGCGTTGCACTCAAGGTGCCGTTGGCTGAACTGGCGGAGGGCAAGGAAAATGTTCGTGCAGCTCTGAATCGCGCGACTCACAAAGGTAGCCGCAATGTGGCTACCGCCACAGACGTGAATTACTTATACGTGTGGAACCAAAAGCAGTAGCGGCCATCACCGCCAGTGGCGTGCCTATATGCGCCAAGGATGCCGCGTGAGGTCAATTGTAGAAATCAGGCGATAGCACGTTTTGACATTTATAAGCCCGCCAGCGAACTGGTGGGTTCTTGTCAACGGGCCCTCCCGGACTGTTTGTGATTATTATTGGGCTTCCTGCAGGCTGGCCGCCATCTCTTCCCATTCCTTGATCAGAGCGGCGTGGGCGGCTTTGTGCTGGTCGAGTTGCTGGGACTGGCGCTGGCTTTCTTCGGCGCTGACGAAATTCTGCAGTTCGGTTTCTAATTCTGCGATGGCCAATTCCGCGGAGTTGATTTTTTCTTCTAGTTCGTGAACGCGATCTTCCATTTGCTTGCGCTTGATGGGGTTCAGGCGCTTCTTCGCTTCCGGATCGCCGGCTTCATTTCCATTTGCAGGCGTGGTTGCGGCGTCGGGCTTGGGCGCGGGCGTGGGCTCATGCCGAGGCGGCTTCGCTCCCGGAACGTTGTCTAATGTGGGCGCGACGTGCTGCCCACCTTGCTTGCGCCAGAGATAGTCTTCGTAGTTTCCGGGGAAGACTTCGACCTTGCCGCCGCCGATTTCGAAAACGCGCGTGGCCAGCTTTTCGATGAAGTAGCGGTCGTGCGAGACGAATACCACCGTGCCCGTATATTTCATGAGCGCGTCGAGCAGTACGTCTTTGGCGCGCAGGTCGAGATGGTTGGTCGGCTCGTCGAGCAGCAGGAAGTTCGCGGGATGCAGCAACAGGCGCAGGAGCGCGTAGCGGCCGCGCTCGCCACCGGAGAGCACGCCGATCTTTTTAAAAACATCGTCTTCCGAGAAAAGGAAACACCCGAGCAGGCTGCGCAGTTCGGTTTCGCCGGAGCCGGGAGAGGCGTCGCCGAGATCGTCGATGATGCGCGCGTCGGGATCGAGTTCTTTGTATTGATCCTGCGCGAAGTAGTCGGCGTCCACGTTGTGGCCGAGGCGGGATTGGCCGTGGGTGACTTGCTCCGTGCCGGCCAGCAGTTTGATGAGCGTCGATTTTCCTGCGCCGTTCACGCCGACCAGGGCGATGCGGTCTCCGCGCTCGATCATGAAATTGACGTTGCGGAAGACTTCTTTGTCGGTCGCTCCATTTTTGCCGGGATAACTTTTGGCCACGTCCTCGGACTCGACCACGATGCGGCCGCTGGGCTTGGGCTGCGGGAAAGTGAAGTGGATGGTCTTTTCTTCCGGAGGAACTTCGATGCGCTCGATCTTTTCCAGTTCCTTGATGCGGCTCTGCACCTGCTTGGCCTTGGTGGCCTGGTAGCGGAAGCGGTTGATGAAGACTTCGAGTTGCTCGATGCGGTCACGCTGGTTGCGGTAGGCGGCCTGCAATTGCTCGTTGCGCTGCGTCTTCTGCGCCAGGAATTTGTCGTAGTTGCCGGTGTAGAACCAGAAACGCTTGTTCCAGATTTCGGCGATCTTGTTGACGGTGACGTCGAGAAAATAGCGGTCGTGCGAGATCAGCACGAAGGCGTGCGGATAGTTCTGCAAATATTCTTCCAGCCAGTTGCGGGCTTCAAGATCGAGATGGTTGGTCGGTTCGTCGAGCAGCAGCAGGTTCGGCTTCTGCAGAAGAAGCTTGGCGAGGGCGAGGCGCATCTGCCATCCACCGGAAAATTCGTCGGTCAGGCGCGGCCAGTCTTCCTTGCTAAAACCCAAACCCATCAGGACTCGACCGACTTCGGACTCGATGGAGTAGCCGTCGCGGGTGCGGAACTCGTGCTCCACGCGGTGATAGCGGTCGGCCACGGCGTCGTACTCGGCGCTGGTGTGGTCGAGTTCCGACATGCTGTGGGTGAGCGACTCGAGTTCGGTTTCCATGGCGCGCAGATCGTCGAACACCGACATGCACTCGGCGAAGACGCTGCGGCCGGAAAGCGTGAGGCCGTCCTGGGGAAGATATCCGGCAGAGGTGCCTTTGGCGACGGTGAGCGAGCCGTAGTCGAAGGTGTCCATGCCGGCGAGGACTTTCATGAGCGTGGATTTGCCGGTGCCGTTGCCGCCGACCAGGCCGATGCGGTCGCGGGGCGTGATGAGCCAGTCCGCGTTTTCGAAGAGCAGTTTGTGGCCGAAACGTTTTCCGGCGCCGGAGAGCTGAATCATGGGCTGGAATTATGGTCTCATAAAGCAGGGGCGGCGGGAGAGTGGGAGCGGCAGAATGAGGTTGCTGGTTTTGAGTGTAATCGCGATTTTGCACCAAACATGGGAGAAAGTCTTTCAGTTCGTTAGAGATGCGGGTTGCGCTATCATCAGACGCGACAGTCAGGCTTGATGGTTAGTTGCGAGTCGAGCAGAGGAGATCGAAAAGTGAATCTCAGTCGTGTGCCAGACAGGTCGACAGACGAAGTGTCTGTTCTCGTTGAGGCTGAAGTGCGGAAGATTGCGAACGACAGTATTGTGCAAGGAATCCAAACATTCCTAATCAAGCCACGTCTTGAGATGAGAACTTGGGGATGGGGGAAGACACCTGCGGACTACCCGGTCTGGATAGTTGCGGAAAGTTCTCGCTATGACTACGGGATCGCGTTTTCAGATTATGGCTTTGCACCCGAGCATTCGTGGGGGCTTGTTTTTCTGTCTCACCGTGATTTTGACGCAGACTATTGCTGGTATTCCACGTTGGAAGATGCGTACAAGGACTCGCGACTTCTTGAGGAGCATCAGGAGAAGCATGCGGCGAAGGGGTTTTGAGCGCTATCGAGATTTAACAACAATTGAGTTTGCTATCGACGCAGCCCACGTGTATTTTGCAGCTGTAGCCAGGAGGCTGCGAATGACGCGCCGTACCCAAATACTTATTCTCGTGACGCTGCTTTCGGCGGCAACTGCGCAGTCCGTATCTTCCGAACACCCGGGGTTCAAAGGTAAATTCGCGACATCGAAAGGAGAGGTGATCGAGCTGGATACAAAGGCCGGAACTCTCGTTACTCCACGCTCACGAGCTACCGCGCTCCAAGATTGCAGTGACAAATTCCAGGTGTGCCTAACCGATCATCATGGATTTGCATTCGCCTTCTTTCGAAAGTGTAGCGACGAGTTTGAGAATTATAAGCGTCTGAAATTTCCTCCACAAGTCGTATCAGTGCTGCACAACAACGTGTGGCTGGTTTTCGACGCTGCCCCCAACTATTTGTTCCACTATGTCGATTCTAAGGGCATCGTTGGGATCTACATTGGGGTCACGGCGTCATACGATTTCCGTAGTGTTCTCCGTGATCCGAACTTCAGAGTGTTCGATCTCGATTCAACGGAATACCGAATTGTCGGTTCTGACACCGTTGCTGCGTGCGGCGAGTGAATCGTTTTCCCCCGTTGATTCTGGTTGTCACATTCGCTTCGAGATTGGTTCACGAGTTCTTGCCCCAAAGTGAGTTTTGCGTCCTCGATTCGTCCCCTATTCCGCATAACTGTTGAAACCAGGCGATTGCACTCAGAACCATCAGTTTGCCAGCATGTGTACGATGACAATTCCGACGATCACTGCTGCTGTCAGGGTCGTTACGGCGACGGATGTCCTCGCCCCTGCAGGGTGAAGCACGGCAAGCGCTTTCTGCGGAAGGTTGGCAACCTGGGCGCTGCCGACCGAATCCTGCAGCAACGAGAAACAGCCTGAAATCAGCACCGAAAGCGGTAGAGCGAGTAGAAGTACCCATAGCGTCCACATCCTCTCGGCGTACCAGAGGACGATCAGGTGGGCAGTGTGTCCTGGCTGGTTTTGCAGCCGCTGCACTATCACAGCGACCAAAAAGAGGACAGCAGGAGAAATCAGCAGGAGATGCGCGGGTGCGAGGGCGCGTTTCATAGATTCACCTCACCTCACTTTGTACCACAAAGTACACTGCAAGGCGAGGCAAAAGGAAAATGACATAAGCGACGAACCAAGCAGCACATGAATGTCAACGAAAGCTGGCTACCCGCTAATCCGAACACAGATTGGAATGGCGTTTTCGCCGCGGGCGGCAAAACCAATGCCTTGAGAATTCCCAGAGAGGCCGCGTGTCGCTCCGGAATGCGCGGGGTCCTTCGACTCCGTTTTCGCGCGTGCGCGCGAAAACTCCGCTCAGGATGACAAGGTGGGTGGGGTCATGGCCAAACGATGACAATGTGGTTCGGGTTATGGCCAGACGGCGTCGGCGATGGGATCTTTGGCTGCGGGGCGGGCGTTGCGCGGGGAGGGATAAGTTCCCCAGGATTCGTTGTGAAACTGGATGCGCTCGAGGGCGCGATCGATTACGGCTTCGAGTTCGCGGGTGTACTTCACTTCGCGGCCTTTGGCGAGGCGGCGCTTGGCTTCGGCGGGAGTCACCCAGGTGGGGCGGCGATTGCCTTCGTCGGGGCGGCGCATCTGGTGGACTTCCATGAGGAAGGCTTTGATCACGAATTCCTGGACGCCCCCGGGCTGCCAGAAGACGCCCTTGGAGTGCAGGTACAAATGAAAGTGACGGGGTTCGATGGTGCCGAGGGCTCCGGCTTCTTCCACCGCTTCGCGTTCGGCAGCCTGGCTGTGTGACAGGCGAGGGTCGGTCGAGCCTTTGGGGAAAGTCCATTTGTTGCCGCCGTTGGTATTAACCAGAAGGAACTCGATGGCGGCGCCGCGCCGGCGATAACAAATCGCGGCTACCTGCAGCGGCAGCGACTTCGCAGCGCGGGATGAAGCCATGGGCGGCGGCCTCCTGATTCAATCCTACATGCCAATCCTACAAGCAAGATATTTCACCTGTGTGAATGTGCAACAAAAATTGTGCATGCGGGAGGGTTACGAAAGGGTTACGCGGGAATGCGATAGATTTAACTTTTCTTACTTCTTTCCAAGCAGGCTGCTGAAAAGCTTCTCTGCGGGCCTGATGCGCCCTCAGCGGCTAAAGCCGGCCATGATTTGCTTTGACTATGGCGCGGCTGAAGCCGCGCCCTTTCAAAACGGACCGGGGACGGAGTTATTCATCACGCTGTTAGTGACGAAGCATGACCCGCATCAGGTTCAGCAAAACCTGACAGCCGAGGCGGCTGTCGCTACGTGCTACTTCTTCCCTAGCAGGCGGATGCGGGAGGTGAAGGCGCGGCCTTCGCAGGCGGTGAAGGTGGCCTGGGGATGGGTGGAATCGATGACGTTGTCGACCACGAAGGGATTGCAGCGGCCGGTGATGTTGTCGAAGCCGCCGCGCAAGGCGAGATAGTAGCCGAAAAGATGAAAACGCTTTTCGAGTTGCAGGTTGAGGGCGACGACATCGGGATAACGCTGCGCGCCGGGCGGGCCGATGAGTTGCTGCTGGTCGGTGAGCAGGTTGTAGGGGAAGCCGGTGCGGGCTTCGAGCGAATAGGCGACTTCGAACTGATGGACGATGGGAAGCTGGAACAGCGGAAAGTATCCCCAGGAAAGGAAGCGGTTGGGAGCGTCCCAGGGATAGGGGCCGGGCTGCTGCGGGCTGAAGATGGGACTGTCGACATTGAAATCGAGAGCCTGCGAGGAGTGGGCCGTGGAGCGGGTGTAGGAGCCCATCAGCATGTAGTTTCCGCGGAAGTTGTGGCGCAGGCTGATCTGCAGAGCTTCGTAATGATCGGCGCGAGTGTTTTCGAGAAAATAATTTCCGCCGGGAGAATTGTTGAGGGTGTTGTACACGAATCCGTTGGAGCCGCGGCGATCGAGGAATTCGGCTTTCAGATAAACAGCGGCGGGAAGCTTTTTTTCGAGAGCCAGACTCCAGTTGAGGAAGCGCGGAACTTGCAGCGTGTTTTGGTTAACGGTGAACGTGGTAGTCACGGCGCCGGTGGTGGTGACGCAGTTTGCGGTGCAGTTGGGAGCGGGGATGGAATAAAAAATATCCTGGCGGGTGCCGGCGTAAGGGCGGGCGATCAGGAAAATCGGAGTGGCGTCGTAGACGAGGCCGATGCCGGCGGAAAGTTTGGTGTTGCCGGAAGCGTCAAGGACGTAGGTTCCGGCGAGGCGCGGGGCAATGGCGGCGTGGCGGACGATTTCGTCCCAATCGAGGCGGATGCCGGGCGCGAGCAGCAGGCGATCGGTGACGAGCCAGCGATCTTCGGCATAGGCGCTGACTTCGCCGTTGTAATGCTCATGCCGCGGGGCGTCGTTGAAGGTGGAATAGCGGGTGCAGGGGAAATTGTCGTTTTGGGGCGCGGTGAAGCAGAGGTCTGGAGAAGTCAGCGTGTTATTGCCGCTCAGGAAATAGATCGGCCGGCGCAAGAAAAACGCGTCGTAGGAAATACGGTCGAGATCGACTCCGAATTTGAGGTCGTGGCGGCCGTGCCACTGGCGCGGCGGAAGAAATAAATTCGAGATCGCCTGCCAGCGGTGAGCGTGAGTATCGTCGTTGAGATAGTAGCTGCCTCCGGCCGTGGTGGGATTGAGGTAGTAGGGAAGAGAGCCGTAGGGATTGAGTTCGGCGCTGTATTCGTCGAAGGCCAGTCCGGTTTCGAGGAGCTGGCCTCCGGCGAAGTAGTGCTGATCTTTGGCGCTGCCGACGTAAGTCGTCTCGACATTTCTAGGATTGGATGGCTGGGGGCTCTGCGGCGACAGGAAGGCGTACTGGTCGTGCAGATAGTTGGCCAGAAAGCTGCCGGTGAAAATATTGCGGCTGGTGATGTTGGTTTGCAGCTTGACGAGATTGCCGAGTCGCCAGATATGGTCGTTGTCGGCATTGACGGGCAGGGCGGTGTAGACGAGATTGTCGTATTCGCCGTCGAAGGCGTCGTAGAACCAGATTTTTCCTTTTTCGACGGGACCGGAGAAGGTGAAACGCGGCAGGAATTGGTCGAAGCGCCAGCCGTGCTTGTTTTGGACGGAAGGAAGGAAATCGGTAGCGGCGAAGCGGAAGTGATCGTCGCCAATGCCGGTGTTGAGGCTGAGCAGGCCTCCGGAGCCTTTGCCGTCTTCGGCAGGTTCGCGCGCGGGCTCGACCTGAATGTTGCGAAAGGCGTCGGTGCTGACGCGGACCACGAGTTGTCCGTTGGCGGGCTGAGTGACGTTGAAACCGTCGAGCAGAGTCACGGTCTGGTAGGTCTGGGCTCCGGCGACGTGGGGCTGGCCATATTGATCCTGCACGACGCCGGGGATGAAGTTGAGGACGTTGCGATAGTCGTGGGTACCGGGATAGACGATGTTGATGACGTCGAGGCCGCTGACGGTTTCTTGCGAAGAGATTTGCGCGGGATCGATGGCGGGAGGAGATTCGTGAACGTCGACAACCTCGCGAACTTCCTGCTGATGCGCGAGGACCACTTCGATGACCGAACTGGGTGAGACTTGGACGATGGGCTCGACGACCTCATAGAAGCCCTCTTTTTCGACGCGAAGTTGATAGATTCCGGCAGGAAGAGAAGGAAAAGGGCAGCGGCCGGCGAAGTCTGTGAGGCAGCGGAGCGTGGGGAGAGGCGGAGATTGGACAAACACACGAGCGGAGGAGACAGCGACTCCATTTTCATCGGTGACAGCGACGGTGGGAGCAGGAATCGACTGGGCCGCGGCAGTGCAAGCTAGAGTGAGGGTAAGAAAAAGAGCACGCATGCGGATGAGGGCTATTTTACCGTCGGATGCGGGAACGCCGGAATTTGGTTTTGAGATTACAGGAAGGGGCGGGATTGCGACGGGCTTCTTGTTCTCTGATTTCCCACGAGTTGGGGTTTTTCGGGATGCGCAACCCCCACCTGCGGCAAGAACCGAGAGAAGTGGAGGAAGGCTTTATTAGAAAAAAAAGGGAAGCGCGAAGACTTGTGTTACGAAATGAGAGAACTCGTGCTAATGTATTCCGCGACTATAAGATTGTCATACGTCAGAAGTTTGTGCTTGGAAGTTTGTTATAAGTCGGCTGTCTAGGTTTCGCCTTTGAGGGGGAGGCGGCAAATGGGAGTTGTGTGCTATACGCTTGGGAAGCGCCTTATAGTTGGATTGGAGATGACTGCCTCCGCCACATGTCCCGATGCGGCGATGACCGTGTAGTTCCCAAACTACACCGAGGGCCACAGAAGTTCCCGCCGAGTTTCGCCCGCACTTACCACTTCACTTTCTATAGCACTTACGAACCAGTAAATGGGTCGGCATATCCCCTATGGCCGAATCAGGCGAATCCCGTCTATCGAGGCACCGCACTTCCTGATGTAATTGCGAATAGGTCAGGCAGAGAAAAGGGTCCCGGAAAGCTTTCAGCGGGATCCGACGCCAGGTCGGTCCCGCGGGCTGAGGAGTTCTGCCATGCCGAGTGATCGGTCCGATGCCGACGCAGGCGATCTTCGTTTTGCGCACCCCGAAGCTCTCATCGAACCGGAAAAGTTACTCGCGGCCTATTTCAGTTCATCCACAGTTGGGCTGAGCATCCTGGACTCCGATCTGCGCTTTCTCGCGATTAACAGCACGCTGGCCAACATGAACGGAGTGCCCGCGGCCGACCATATTGGCAAGACCGTGCGAGAAGTTTTAGGCGCTGCCGCCGGAGCGATCGAATCCGGGGTTCAACACGTTTTGGCGACGAGGGAACCGGTAACGGAACACGAAGTTTCTGCGGTACTCCCCACGAGAAACGACGTGGGTCACTGGATCGAACATTATTTTCCCATTAAAGATGAATATGGAACAGTAAAGCGAATCGCGGTCGTGGTAATCGAGGTTACCGAGCAAAAGAAGCTGGAACAGTCGCTGAAAGATGTAGGCGGGAAACTAGGCAAACAATCGGAGCGGCTGCAGATGTTGTTGGACGTGAGCTCAATCCTGGCGTCGAACTCGGACCTGCAGCAAGTGTTTCCGCGAGTTTCGGCGCGAGTCCGGCGGGTACTGCGCCATGAATATGCAGGCTTTGAACTGCACGACGGCAATACCGGCCTTTTGGTCCGGCAAGTGGAAGACTTCCCGCTGGGCAAGGGAATGCTTTCCAGCCTGCCCATCAGCCCGCTGGACAGCCCGGGGGGGCGAGCGCTGAAGGAAGGAAGCGCTTTGACGTTTTCGCAGGAGCAGATGGAGGGATTTCAAGCCGAGATCGCGAGAGGTTTTCTGGCCGAGGGATTGCGGTCGCTGTGTTGTCTCCCGATGGTGCGGCCCAACGGCCCGCTCGGCGTTCTGGTGCTGGGCAGCACTCGGCCCAACGCCTTCCCATCCGAGGATCTTGACCTGCTGAACCAGGTGGCTACGCAGCTTGCCATAGCCCTGGAAAATCATCGAGCAGCGGCAGAAATCCAAACCCTGAAAGAACGCCTGGCCGAGGAGAAAAAATACCTGGAAGGGGACCTGCCGGCCGAGGGGGTGTTCGAGGGAATCGTCGGTGACAGCACGGCGCTCAAGAAGGTGCTGGAACAGGTGACCACGGTGGCTGCCAGCAATGCCACGGTATTGATTTTGGGGGAGACTGGAACTGGGAAGGAACTGGTTGCACGAGCGCTTCATCGCATGAGCCGGCGCAAGAACGCGCCCTTCATCAAGCTCAACTGCGCCGCCATCCCGACGGGTTTACTGGAGAGCGAATTATTCGGGCACGAAAGAGGAGCCTTCACCGGGGCGATCAACCAGAAGGTGGGACGCATGGAGACGGCGAATGGGGGAACGCTGTTTCTCGACGAGATTGGAGAAATTCCGATCGAGCTGCAGCCCAAGTTATTGCGGGTTCTGCAGGATCAAGAATTCGAACGGCTGGGCAGCAATAAGACGATTAAAGTGGACCTGCGGCTGGTGGCGGCCACGAATCGAGATTTGGCGAAGGGAGTTTTGGAACGCGAGTTCCGCAGCGATCTTTACTATCGCCTTAACGTATTTCCGATCCAAGTGCCTCCGTTGCGCGAGCGGCGTGAGGATATTCCGCTGCTGGTCCGCTACTTCGTCCGCAAGTTTGCGGCGCGCATGGAACGCAATATCGAGACGATTCCCAAAGAGACCATGAAAATCCTGGCGGGATGGCCGTGGCCGGGAAATATCCGCGAACTGGAAAACCTGATGGAAAGGTCGGTCATTCTTAGCGAAGGCAGAGCGCTGCGCGTGCCATTATCGGAATTGCGAAGTGTTGGAGGCGGCGCTGCGACTGGGGGAGATCAGAGTCTGGATGCGGCCGAGCGGGAACACATCATTCGGGTGCTGCGAGAAACGCGGGGAATGATCTCGGGTCCGGGAGGGGCTGCCCGGCGATTGGGTTTGAAACGTACCACCCTGCAGTCCAAAATGCAGCGGCTGAAAATAACGCGGCAGGATTATGTCGATGGCGATTGAGGCCAGGGCTTCGCGCTGGGAAAACTAAGATCGATGGGATGAGTGAATGTGGAAAACGACGACTAATCGGCAGCGTGCCGAATCGGACAGGGAGGGACGACAGTCGCGGGATGTTTCTATTTGGGAACTCATTCCAAACAGGGAAGTTCCGCGTGGTGCCCGGTCGTTTTATTTTTGGCCCCAGGCGTGCACTGTACAGTTTCGTCCTTCGACTCTGGCCGGTCCCAAATTAATTCCCGACCTCAGCCCCAGGGAACTACCGTTCTCGAAATAGAAGTCATTGCCGGGCACCGGCTTTTCACGGAGTAGAAGTGTTGCTTACAAGTAAAGCGCAAAGGACCTCGGTGTCTTCGAGCTTGTTCCTCGACCTCGTCCTGCCATCCCCCAAGCCACAATGGAAGGATTATTCCCACGCCACCAGCGGGTGGAGCGAGCCATTGGGCGAACAACCGCTTCCTCCGAGAGAGGTTCAACCCAGTCCGCAGATTCGACCGGACGAGATCGATCCTCTGTATTTGTTCAGGTGCCATCTGGCTTGGGAACAGGAGCAAGATCCAAACGCGGGGTGGGAGTTGCTGGCGGCGGGGCAGAGCTTGAACCCGGATACCCGGGCACATGCGCGGGCGCTGCTGGCCTGTTCGCGGCATTTCGGGGGGCTTAGTCAAGGCGCAGCATCATGCCGAGCGGCTAAACAGAAACGATTTTTTTCGATGGAGACAGACATGGCCCCAAACGGAGCGGAAAACGTTGAGGACTGCAGGGATTGTGAATCGACCACGGCCGGATTTTTTTGCGGACTCTCCCCGTCGGCCCTGCAGGCATTCAGTGACATAAGCCATAAGAGCATGCTTCCGGCGGGGGCCATCCTGTTTGTCGAAGGGCAAAGCCCGCGCGGCATGTTCATCCTGTGCTCGGGGAAGGTGAATCTTTCCACGACCTCGCGCGAAGGCAAGATTCTGATTCTCAAGACCGCGGACGAAGGAGAGGCGCTCGGCCTGAGCGCTTCGATCTCGGGCGCAGGGTACGAGTCGACGGCGGAAACGGCGACGCCGTGCATGCTGAATTTTGTGGATCGCAACGAATATCTGGATCTGATGCAGGCTCACAGTGAAATCGGGATGCACACGGCGCAGTCGCTGAGCCGCGATTACCAATCGGCCTATCGCGACATTCACGACTTGGTGCTGACGCGTTCCTCCGCCGGTAAACTGGCCCGGCTGCTGCTGTCGAACTCGCCAACGCTGGGGGTGGAAGCCGCCGAGACTCGCGTCCATTCCGCAATGACTCATGAAGAAATGGCGCAACGGATCGGCTCGTCGCGCGAAACCGTAACCCGGCTGTTAAGCAATCTGAAGAAGAAACAATTAATACGACTGGACGGCCCGACGCTGGTGATTCGGGACCGCTCGGCGCTGCAAGCTCTTGCCATTTAGCCCTCCCCCCTCGACCGGAGGACGGTTCTCTTTCTCTCACCGTCCTCCGGGTTTCGTTCTGGCCCTTTCCGTCATTTTGTCGGCGGAAGACGAAATGCATTCTGGCACGCTGATCGACGATTTGTTTGCGGTGGTGGAACGAACTCAAAGATTCGGCCGTCCGCCGCCCACCGCAGGCGCAGACCTGCGCCGTTCCCAAGTTGTGTTGCGGGGCAAGGAGGGTGAAACTGGAGCTGGCAACTGCGCGCCGGAACCGCTAGAGTCCGAACAGTTCGCGCAGCCGTTTGGTTTGAGCGCGGCTGACTGGAATCTCGGTTTGCTTCTTGTCATCCATGCGCAACTGGTACGAGCTCTTGAACCAGGGAACGACTTCGCGGATGCGGTTGATGTTCACCAGGTAGGAGCGGTGCGCCCGCCAAAAAAGATTTGTATCTAGGCTGTCGAGCAATTCTTCGAGGGTGCGGCAGTTGGATTGTCCTTCCATGCCGGCCGCGCCGCCGGTCACGACGGTAATTACGCCGTCTTCGATCCAGGCGTAACAGATATCTTTCTGATCGACCAGAAACATGCGGCCCACGGTCTTGAGCAGAACCTTGGAGGCGGGCTGCTTCTGCGACTCGATCATGCGAACCAGGGTTTCGATCTTCTCCGAGGGTAATCCGTCGGCATCCTGTTTGACTCGCGCTTTCTGGATGGCCTGGGCCACGCGCTTTTTGTCGAAGGGCTTCAGCAAGTAGTCGACGGCGTTGACCTCGAACGCCTTTACCGCATACTGGTCGAAGGCGGTGGCGAAGATAATTTTGGGCAGCGGAATTTTCTTGTCGAGCAGCTTCTTGATGACTCCAAAGCCATCGAGCCCGGGCATTTGCACGTCGAGAAAAACCAGATCGGGAGTGTGTTCCTTGATCAGGTTAAGGGCTTCGAGTCCGTTTTTGCCCTGAGCCACGACAGTTACATCGCCGGCATTCTTCAGGAGGTAAGCAAGTTCGTCGCGGGCGAGTTGCTCGTCGTCCACGATTACTGCGGATAAAACCATGAGGGCTCCTGGGAGATGGCAGCGGATGACTGGATTGAGTATAGTGCCGGGATTTTCCGTGCGCAACGTAGGGAGGTTCAGCGCGGTGGGCATTTGCCGACCCTCACCACCCTCACCACGAAGGACACGAAGGTGCGCGAAGGAAATAAATTAGAATCAGGCTCGCATCGCGATCTAGCGCCGCTGGTTCATCATGGTGCCCATGTCGACTTTGGTGAAGCCCGAGGGAACTTCGAAAAGGCTCGCCGGCTGCGAGGCTTCCTGAATATTTTTCAGCTCGAAGCCGCCGCTGCTTTCGTCTGTTTTGATGACGCAATGAAGTTTGGTATCGACCCACACATGAGTCTTCTCGCCTTTTTTTGAGACGCCTTCGTACTTGACGGTGTCGCGCCCGTTGACCGTATCGCTGCCAACCTTGGTACAACTTCCCCAGTTCTGGTCGGTTCCCGCCGTTTGGGCGACAGTCTTCCACTGCGAGCAGGCATCGTTCGGATCCTGCACGCGCCAGAACTGAGTGATCAAGGGCTTCACCATCAGCGGCGGCGCATCCATGTACATATGTTGCTGCGCCATGAGCATGATGTACTTATGTTGCGCCTCATCGAGGATGAGAGCGCTGGGCCCCATCGGGTTGCCGGTCTGAACTTCGAGCCGTACTTTATTGCTCGAAGAGTAGAGCTTGTTCACGCTCGTATTGCTCTGCCTTTGGCTGGTCACGTCGGCAGAAAACTCCTGCGCCAGCGCCCGCTGGCCGATCACCAGGCACGCGATCAAACAGAAGAAACCTACGATGCGTCGCATCATGTTAGCCTCCTTACCGCTTGCGCGCCGGTCGCGCGCGATCTCCCCAGGGTGAGAGAGCGCGAAAAGCATAACAGAAGTCAAGCGGGGAGGGGCTCGGTTTGTCCACAAAACCGAATCCGTCGCTCGGGAATAGACCGCAGTTTATGCGAATGCTACAAACCGCTGCGAGAGTCCGACCGTAATGACAGCAGCCTTGAGAGATGTTCTCTGTGATCGCGTTGCCTCGTCTATTTGCTTGGCTGAGATCGCTGCTTCCGCGCCGCGGCCTTGGCTTCGAGCTTCGCGAGATTCTTCTTCATTTCTTTAAGGCTGGCGTCGATCTTCGCCCATCGGGCCTCGACGGCCTTCCGCGCGGCATCACTGCGTTCTTCAGGGGTGAGCTTTTTAGCCCGGGCTTGGCCGCCTCTTCGTCCCAACGCGACTGCTGCAGGATTCTTAGTTGACATTCCTGCACTTTTATCACGAGAATTGGCCGCGTCCTACGTAGCGTTACGTAAGCAGTTGAAAAGAATGTAAATATAAAGCTCGACAATACGTAGCGGTACGTATAAGGTATTGATATCCTGCGCGGAGGAGACATGAATATCGACGAGCGACTCGAAGCGCTGACTCACACGGTGGAACTGCTGGCCGGAATGCAAATAGAGACCGAGAAGCACATGGCGCAACTAGCCGACAGCGTGACCCAGTTGGCGGCTCGGACGTCAAGGCTTGAGGAGTCAATGGTGACGCTCACCGAGGGAATGACTTTGCTGGCACGCATGCTATTGACCACACTGAACGTCTGGAACGCTTGGAGGGGAATCGCCCTCAGCAGTAGCGCCAACTTCGTTCGCGGCGCCCTGCCTTTCACTAATCATCGCGCTAGCTGCGAAAGATTATTTCTGCACGAAGAATTCCGCCATGGACGGTGCGCTGGCTGCGGCTCCGGGAGGATTGGCTAGTTGCAGCGCCTCCATCACCGTGCGCAGCAGGCTCTGGTGCTGATAGAGCGTGGTCGAGGTTTGCGTGTAGCCCACCTTCACGTTCGGTCCCCAGAAAACTGGAGAGACATGTCCGCCGCCGTTGGTGGTATCGGTGTCGGCCGCTTCGTCGAAGCCGACAATGAGTATGCCGTCGCCGCCAGACGCGAATGCGGAGTAGTTCGACAAAGGAGCGACAACGTTGGTCTGCAACCAGGTGTCGGCTTGCAGCGGAGTGCCATTGTGAGCATCGTCGTCGACGTCGGGAACGATAAACGAAAATTCCGGGAGCGTGTCGCTGGCCAGGTCCGAAGCGAATTGGGAAAACGGCCAGATGACGGCATTCGCCACTTGAGCGTTGCTGGCCACGTCGGAGAGCATGGCGAAGGGATTGTGGCGAATGAGGTAAAGACCGGTGTCTCCGCCGACATAGCCTTGCGTGATGCCTTCCGCGTAGACCTTGAATGAGATTCCGGAGGCGAGCATCCGGCGGGCCATGTTGTCGACGTTCCAGACGGTGGTGGAAGTGTCGTCGTTGGTCAGAATCTGCCCGGTCGTCAGCATGAAGTAGTTGCCGATCGACGGATGAGTATTCGCGTAGTAGTTGGTGGGCAGAGCGCCGTTGGCGATGAGGCTGTTGAGATTGGGCCAGTCGGTGGTGTTGCCCACGACGGTGGGATAGCCCTGATTTTCTTCCATCACTATAACGACGTGCTTGCTCTGCGCGGTTAGTAGCTGCACGGTCACGGAGGCGGTGCCGGATTTGGTTGTGTCCTGCGCGCTGGTTGCCGTCACGGTCACCGAGCCTGCGGTGGCGGGGGCGGTGAAGAGTCCGGTAACACTGATTGTGCCTGTCGTCGCCGACCATGTCACAGCTGAACTGAAATTGCCCGTGCCTTGAACCGTCGCGCCGCACTGCGAGGTGGCGTTTGTGCCGATGGTGGAGGGCGCGCAGACTACGGCGACCGAAGTAATGGTGGGGGCGGCGTGCACTGTCACTGAGGCGGTACCGGATTTGGTTGTGTCTTGTGCGCTGGTCGCGGTCACGGTTACGGATCCGGCGGAGGCGGGGGCGGTGAAGAGTCCGGCAGAGTCAATGGTGCCAGCCGCGGCAGACCAGGTGACCGCTGAGCTGAAGTTTCCCGTGCCTTGAACTGTTGCTTTGCACTGCGACGTGGACTGCGCCGCGACCGCTGAGGGCGTGCACGAGACTGCGACGGAAGAGATGGACGAAGATGGCGGGGGCTGACTGCTGCTGGAACCGCCACCGCCGCACGCCGTGGCCGTCAGAAGAATCAAGCTCGCGACAAGCGCTGATAGGAATGAAGTCTTCACAGACGAGTGGTTCGGCTTTCGCTGGTGGCCGGATATTAGCAAGCCTGCCGGGGCATTCAAACGAAAAATGAGACTGCGAATAGATGCAGGCTGCGGGCTTAAGGCTGGCTGTGAAAACGAGGACCTGGGGCAGGTTCCCGGCGTTCAATGCCCGTGGCGGCCTTGCGGCTTGGAAAAATCCTGGGCAATCCATTTCGAGAGGAAGGTGCTGGGATGCTCGACGAATCCAAGCTTGCGGTAAAGTTCCAGCGCGGCGGTGTTCTCGCGCACCACCTCCAGATGCAGCGTTCGGATTCCGACGGAGCGCGCGGCTTCTTCCACGAATTCCAGAGTCTTGCGTCCCCAGCCGCGACGGCGATACTCCTCGAGCAGGTAAAGTTCGTCGACGAAGGCGTCGCGACCCAGCCACTCCAGGCTGTAGCCGAAGCATAGGACGACATATCCGACCGCGCCGCCGCCGTCGAGAATCAGCCAGGCGCGGCCGAGGTTCTCATCGCGCAGCAATGCCAGGAGAGCCACATGTGCTTTCTGCTCTTCGAAGCCGTGTCCGTCGAACGCGTAGTACTCGCGCACGAAACGCAGCAGAGTGCCGGCGTCGGATTCAACCGCCAGGCGAAAGTGAGGCTCGAGATTCATGTCGTGGATTTTCCGTGCGACGCCGGAAACGTTCGCGTACCTGGCCGTAGAGACGTTGCTCGCAACGTCTTGTCTTCGTGGATCGAAGACGTTGCAAGCAACGTCTCTACCATCGGAAATTTACACAACATTTTCCAGGGCCAGAGCCATGCCCATGCCACCGCTGACGCACAACGTGGCCACGCCGCGTTTCGTGTTTCGTTTAAGCATCTCGTGCAGCAGCGTGACCGTGATGCGGGTACCGGTGCAGCCGATGGGATGACCGAGCGCGATTGCGCCGCCATTCACGTTGAGCCGGTCGCGATTCAGATTCAACGTGCGGTCGCAGGCCAAAACCTGCGCGGCGAAAGCTTCGTTCAATTCGATCAGCCCGAATTCGTGAGTGCGCAGATTGTGTTTGTCTTCCAACTTTCGCAGAGCTGGGACGGGACCAATGCCCATGGTGCGCGGATCAACCCCGGCCGAGGCCACGGTCACGATGCGAGCCAGCGGCTTCAGATTGTTCTGCTTCACGAAGTGCTCCCCGGCGACCACCACCGCTGCTGCACCGTCGGTGATGCCGGAGGAATTTCCCGCGGTGACGGTTCCGGTTGGCGAAAACACGGGCGACAACTTGCTTAGCTTTTCCAGGCTGGCGTCGGGGAAGGGATGCTCGTCGCGGGAAAAAGTCGTGGCGCCCTTTTTGCCCTCGATGGTGACGGGAACAATTTCGGCGTCGAAGCGTCCGGCCGCAATGGCGCGCGCGGCGCGGGTTTGGGAGAGCAGCGCGAACTGGTCCTGCTCCTCACGCGAAATTTCGTATTGCTCGGCGAGCACTTCGGCGGTCTCGCCCATCACCATTTTCGCCAGGGGACAGAAAAATCCGTCGCGATACATTCCGTCGACCAATTCCTGGTTGCCCAGCCGGTATCCCCAGCGCGCCTTGTCGAGATAATAAGGAACGCGCGACATGGACTCGGCGCCGCCAGCGAGAATGCAGTTCGAGTCGCCGAGCAGAATCGCCTGATAGGCGAGGGCAATCGATTTCATCCCGGAGGCGCAAGCCTTGTTGACGGTGTAGGCGGGAACTTCCTGGGGCACGCCGCTGCGTACCGAAATCTGTCGAGCGACATTGGGTCCGCCGCCGGCCTGGCGCGCGTTGCCGAAGATGGTCTCCTCGACCTGCGCGGGTTCGATGCCGGCGCGCTCCATGGCTGCGGTCGCGGCCAACACGCCCATGTCCGCGGCCGTCAGCGAAGCCAGCGTCCCGCCGAACTTCCCAATGGGCGTGCGCACCGCGGAAAGAATATAGACTCCTTGCAAGCTTTCCCTCCAAACCCACGAGTTTAGCAGCAGGCGCGCTTAGCAAAAAATTCATCATCTAAAGCGAATCCTCGGGCATCCTCCGGCCATCTAGAATTGAAGCACGCCCAAAAACTCCACAGTTAACCTTTAGCTGCACTTCCAACCACCGCTCATTAAGGAGGATCTATGCCGTACGTTGATGTGGGCAAAGAAAATTCTGGCGCGATCAGTCTCTATTATGAGGACCACGGTTCGGGCAAGCCGGTCATCCTGATCCATGGATATCCCTTAAGCAGTTCGTCGTGGGAAAAACAAGTTCCGGTGCTGCTGGCTGCCGGGCATCGAGTCATCGCTTATGACCGCCGCGGCTTCGGGCAGTCGAGCCAGCCTACTTCGGGCTATAACTACGATACCTTCGCTGAAGATTTGCACAAACTGATTACGCACCTGAAGTTGCGTGATTTTGCCCTGGTCGGTTTCTCCATGGGCGGCGGCGAGGTGGCCCGCTACATCGGAAGATTCGGATCGAAGGATGTGAGCAAGGCCATCATCATCTCGGGCGTTCCGCCCTACTTGCTGAAGACCGCGGATAATCCGGAAGGTGTGGACGGCAGCGTATTCGAGGGGATTGAGAAGGCGGTGGCCGCGGATCGTTACGCGTTCTTATCCGCGTTTTTCAAAGATTTCTACAATACTGACGTTAATCTCGGTAAGCGGGTCAGCGAGCAGGCGGTACAGGCGAGTTGGAACGTAGCCGCCGCAGCGTCGGCGACAGCCACCTTGGCCTGCGTGCCGACATGGGGTGAAGACTTCCGCAAGGATGTTGCGAAGATCGACGTCCCGACGCTAGTCATTCAGGGCGACTCGGATCGCATCGTCACCTTTGCCTCCTCGGGACAGCGCACTGCCAAACTAGTCAGCGGCGCCGAACTTGTGGTCATCAAGGACGGCCCGCACAACATCGCTTGGACGCACGCCGACGAGGTGAACAGCGCGCTGACGACCTTCCTGGCGAAGCCGGCGGCCAAGAGCCAAGCAACCGCGCCAAGAACGAGGGCTGTCGCCTGATCGGGGAGCTAACCAAAACACTGTTGTCATCCTGAGCGACGCGAAGGATGACAGGGTTTTGTAGCGGGTCCGTCTTTTGGTGTTCTGCCTACAACCGTGGGGCACCATAATCAAAAATCGGGCAGTGTCAGGTGAAGGGATTCTCCACTCGGAGAGTCTCGATCTTCTGCCCGTGCTGGAAGTCCTCGCTGTAGAGCCGGTCGCATTGTCCTTCCAAGGCCGCAGCTACGATGAGGGAGTCGTACCACGAGAATCGGTGTTTCTCTGCGAGTCGCAGAGCCTCAAAATAAATTGCGGGAGAGGAATGGATTGCGAGCAGCGGCCGGAGCACGGTGATTAAATACTGTTCCGCTTCGGCCGTGCTCATTACGTGGGGAAAGCGGCGCAACGCCACGCTGAAAAACTCCTGCACCACCTGGTAACTGATGATGCCTTCCCCAGTGTCGGCAGCGCGGTGAATGAGTTGGGCGGCCTTCTTCGCCTTGGCAGGCGCGCTGGAGTCGAAGGTGTATACGAAGAGGTTGGTGTCGAGAAAAAATTTACCGCTCATTCATTTCATCCCGGGTGTAGGGACCACCCGAACGCACGTGCCGGAGACGGCGCATCAGCGCATCCACGGCCGCGCCTCCGCCCGCTTGTGCAGCGTATTGCTCCAGCCATTCCCGGAAAGCAGCATTCAGAGTCTTGTGACGGGAACGGGCGACGAGACGGGCTTGCTCAATCAGGCTTTCGTCGGCGCTCAGGGTGATGTTTTTCATACGGATGTAGTGTACACTATTTTCGTGCGAAAAACCTGTCATGGCTTTTGATCGCGTCTTTGCGAAGTTCGAAGTCCTGGGGAGGTCTCGCGCGTCTAGCTCGAGCCAATGCCGGCCGTCTGCGGAATCCCTCGTTGAGCGCTTGCCATTCCATCTAAGCTCCGGCATAATAAGAGTTTGCCTCGATCTCCCCGGACTCTTCCGGAACAAGGATATAAGCCCTGTGTTAATGATTCGACTGGCGCGCCGTGGTGCGCGCAAACAACCGCACTATCGCATTGTGGTGATTGAGAAAGCGCGCGCGCGTAACGGGCGTCCGGTGGAAGTGGTCGGGACTTACAATCCCCGCACCAATCCCGCCAGCGTCGAGCTGAAGCGCGAGCGCGTGGAGTACTGGGTGTCGAAGGGCGCCCAGATGTCGGACCGGGTGAACAAACTGTTCTCCAAGCCGCCTGCTCCGGTCGCCGCCGGTTCCGCCGCGTAAGTTTTTGCGGCGTTATTCGCCCTTTCGCGAGGACCGCAAACGAAGGGGCGCCCTCATTCGAACACACCGCGAGAGTGACACGCTATGACTGAACCCTCTGCAGATGTGCGCGCGCTGGTTGAGATGATCGCGAAATGGCTGGTCGACACGCCTGACGAAGTTTTCGTGGAGAAGTTTGACGACGGCGTGATCGAACTGGAAGTCGCCGAAAGCGACGTCGGCAAAGTCATTGGACGCCAGGGACGCACGGCCCGGGCGTTTCGGGCCTTGCTGAGCGCTGCCGGTCACCGGGCGCGCCAGCGCTATACGCTCGAGATCATCGAGTAGCAGCGAGTTGAGCGCGGAAACAAACGACGAGTTCATCACTCTGGCCCGGGTCGTCAAGACGCAAGGGCGGCGCGGGGAAGTTGCGGCCCAGGTTCACAGCGACGTTCCGGAACGATTCGCGGCAGGCATGAAGTTATTCGCGCTGCCGAAGGCGCAAGAGTTGAACGCGGAAGGCTCGCGGCGGGAGCTGGAAGTCGAAGATTTGTGGCCGCACAAGGACCTGCTGGTTGTGAAGTTTCGCGGCGTGGATTCGATTTCCGAGGCTGAGCCTCTAGTCGGAGCGGAATTGCAAGTTCCAAGCGCTCAGCGCGCGAAGCTGGAAGTGGGCTGGAATTATGTGAGCGATCTGGTTGGGTGCATGGTGCTTGATCGTTCTCGCGAGATTGGCCGCATCGAAGATGTTCAGTTCGGAGCAGGGGAGGCGCCGCTGCTGACGGTTGCAAACGCCGCCGGAAAAAAGTTTGAAGTGCCGTTCGCGGAGGCATATCTGGAAGCGGTCGATGTAAAGCAGCGCCAGGTTCGCATGAATCTTCCCGAAGGCCTGCTGGAAATTAACGCTCCGCTAACGCCGGAAGAGAAGCGCGAGCAGCAATCGGAAAGAAAGAAGAAGCACTAAGGTGTTGTCATCCTGAGCGAAGCGAAGGATCTGTGTAGTTTGCGGCGAGTGCAGAGATCCTTCGCTTCGCTCAGGATGACACGCTAGGGCGGTTTGACAAGCTAGGACGGTTCGACACGCTACGACGGTTTCAGGTCCAGATGAAAGCCGATATTCTGACGATCTTTCCCGGCTTCTTTCAAGGACCGTTGGATCACGGCATTACCCGCCGGGCCTGCGAGATGGGGCTGGCGAAAATTGAAGTCCACGACTTGCGGCAGTACACGCACGACCGGCACCGCACCGTGGATGACCGCCCTTTCGGCGGCGGCGAGGGCATGGTGCTCAAGCCGGAACCGATCTTTGAATGTTTGGAACTGTTGCAGCTTGGTTCGCGTGAGCAACGGTTGGCGGGCGCTGCGACTGGCACCGGGAAAGAAAGCGTGATTCTACTTTCCGCTCAGGGTCAGCGCTTCACGCAGCAAGTCGCGGGGGAACTGGCGGGGCTGGATCGCATTGTACTGATCTGCGGCCGCTACGAGGGCGTGGACGAACGCGTCGCCGATTTTATTGCCGACCGCGAACTTTCCATCGGCGATTACGTGCTGAGCGGCGGAGAGTTGGCTGCGGCGGTCATCATCGAAGCAGTTACGCGATTGCTGCCGGGGGCAGTGGGCAACGAAGCTTCGACGCGACAGGAATCTTTTACCGCGAATGAGAAGGCGGGCGAACTTACGGAAAACGACGCAGCGGATTCGACTTGCGGCTCGGGCGGATTGCTGGATTATCCGCACTACACGCGTCCCGCGGAATTTCGCGGGATGACGGTGCCGGAAGTTCTGTTGAATGGCGATCACCAGGAAATTCGCCGATGGCGCCGGCAACGCGCTCTGGAAAAAACGCTGCGCAACCGGCCGGATTTGCTGGAAGGCGCGAAACTGAGTGCGGAAGACAGTAAGGTTTTGGCCCGCATCAAGGCCGCCGATAAGTCTTGAGTATGAGGGACCGAAAATTCCGATTGAGATTTAAAAAGAAGGAATAACGACAATGTCAAACTTAATCATCGAAAAACTGCTGGCGAAATCGCAACGCACGGATATTCCGGCGTTCCGTCCCGGCGACACGGTGCGCGTTCACGTGAAAATTAAGGAAGGCGACAAGGAACGGGTGCAGGCCTTCGAAGGCGTGGTCATCAAGCGCGACAACGGACCGCAGGCCAGCTTTACCGTGCGCAAAATCAGCTTCGGCCAGGGCGTGGAACGCATTTTCCCGGTTCAGTCCAAGGTGGTCGACAAGGTCGAGTTGCTGCGCTCTTCCAAAGTTCGGCGCGCGCGATTGTTCTATCTGCGCGGGCTGCGTGGGAAGGCCGCGCGTCTGCGGGATGCGGACCGGGCGTAGAGTTTCTGTGTGGGCGTTGATATTTCATGCACCGCTGGCGGCTGCAACGGCCGCTGGCGCGGCCTGACCGGGTCGGAGGACCCGGTCCCACACTAAAAACCGTCCCACACTAGACCTGTACTGGTGATTCTGCCGGGAGGTATATTCCCCCGGAGTGGTTCTTCCTATTTTGCTCCGCGTCGTATTCTTTTCTGGTTCCGACAAAAAATTCAATCTTGCCGCCCACTGGAATTCCGTCGCCTGTCTTGAAGAGCGAGTGCGAGTAGCCCCAGACCGCGCCTTCGCTGGAATTATGAAAAGTCGGACGGGCATTGGTCAGAAGAGTGGAGGTGCTGATCTTGCCGCTCCTGGGAACGGATAACACAAAGGCCTCGCCGCGCTTCTCGAGCGGGGGCGCGTCCTTCACTCCCATCTCAAGCAGGAAATCGCCCGTGAAGCCAGAGGGAATTTCGACGATTATTTTAGGCGCGGAGTTTTGTTTCGTGCAGGCGCCGGCGGCCAAGAGAAAAACTGCGCAGATCATGGCGAGCGGGATCTTCCGATTCATCCTTTAACCTCTTGCATTCTGGGCGGAGAAAGTTGCGGGTCGCTTTTAGGGATGGGCACTCGTGCGACGATTTCAGTGCCGATGGCGCTGGAGTTGACTTCGAGCGTGCCACCGATTTCGCGGATGCGCTCGGTCATGCCCGCCAGGCCAACGCCGCCGCCGGAACCGTCTTCGCGAAGGCTTAGTACGACGGACGGGGGCATGCCGCTGCCGTAGTCGCGCACGCGCAAGATGACTTGGTTGCGGGTGGTCTGCAGGCTCACATCGGCTCGTTTCGCGCCCGAATGACGGTGCACATTGGTCAGGCTTTCCTGCAGTACCCGGAACAATACCAGTTCGGTGGCTTCCGGAAAGCGGCACGCGCCATCGCGAATGTCGAGATTGACATCGATACCGCTGCGCTTGCCAAAGCCTTCGACGAACCAGCGGGAGGCCGAGTTCAGGCCGGCTTCGTCCAGAAGGGGTGGATGCAGGAGGTGCGAAATGGTGCGCGTTTCCGAGATGGAATCATCCAGCAGCTGGATGCAATCCTGCAGCACGTGATCTCCAGGCAATTTGGGCAGCAGGGAGGAGAGGGCCATCTTGGTGGCCGCCAGTTGCTGGCCGACGGAGTCGTGCAGTTCGCGCGCGAATTTTCGCCGCTCTTCATCTTGCAGCGTTAACAATTTGGCGCTGAGCGCCCGTTGCGCAAGCTCGGCTCGCGAGCGGGCAGTCACTTGAACCATCAGCAGGCGATGGTGCAGAAAGAACAGCACGAGCGCGAGGAAGAGGCTGGTCAACAGAATCTCGGCGGTCAGCGTGGTGAAGCGACCGGCGCGCGCCTGCCGTTCGGACAGCAATAGTTCCTCGGCGTCATACATGTGCTGCAGGAGCTGATCGGTCTCATCGGCGGCAGCCAGACTCTGGCGGCTGATTGCGGCCTGGGCCCCGGGGGTCGACTTTCCCGTTTTCTTAAGATCGATCGCCTGATCGAGAAGAGCGATGCGACGTTCCTTCAGTTCAGCCAGCTTGTTGGAATTGGCCTGCTGTTGGGTGTTATCGGCGGTCAAACGCTGGATCGCAGTCGCGGCATTTCGGATTTCGCTCACCACTTGCGCGTGCTGCTGCAGGAGCGAGTCGTCGCCGGTATCGAGATATTCCGAGCGCAGCCGCCCGGCGCGCGCCGTGGCCATGGTAAATTGCGCCAAGGCATCCTGCACGTCGCGGGTATGACGGACCCATTGTTGGCTTGAGTCCATGCTGGTGAACGCGAGATAGGCGGAGCAACTGCTGAGAAGAAGGAAGAGTATAGCGGCGGCCAACGCCGCATTCACCTTTCCGATGGAAGACATACTCGACCCAAGAGGAGCCCGCCAAGCATTGTAAACGAAGTGCTGTGGAAGGGCCTGCGAAAAGGGCGGAGGATTAGACCCGTCGCGGACGAGTTGCGGCAAGACCGTTCAAGAGATGACAACCGTTTGGGGCTACCCTACGACAGAAGCGAGTTGCGGTCCGGACGCCTGGCCGCCGACAAATTCCTTGACCCGGTTGTTTCGCAGTTTGCTCAAGACGTAGCTGAGCAAGGGACGATCGCCGCGGCGGATCTCGTGGAATTCCACGCCCATGGCCAGATTGTCGACCAGATATTTCACCTGGGCCTTAACCGCCAGGCTGACGTCGAAAATGTTCAACGCGAGGCGGCAATCGGTGCCAGGACGCAGGATTTCAGTGGACGCGATGCGCGCCCCGAATTCCGAAATCTGTTGTAGTTCGCCCTCGACTCGCTGCACGCCGTCGATTACCTGTGCCTGACCCTCAACGTAGAAGCGCGGCCGGCGGCGGCGGTTCGCGGGTGCCTGCAGGCCGCTAAAGGAGCGAGTCAGGTTTCTCTGCTCCAGGCCCTCAAGATCGATGGGTTGGTACTGCTCCTCAATCTGGCGCAACTCTTCGTCCCAGGGCGTCTTGCCTTCGACGCATTGCACGGTGAATTGTCCGCGTAGGGCGGAAGCGGCGTCGGCGGCCCACACCACCTGGCAAATGGCTTTGTTTCTGCCGCGCTCGACCATCACCATGTCGCCGACGCCAACCTCGCGCGTGCCCAGCAACCGCGCCCCCTGGGCATGAACGTCGTAGGTGCAGGCCATCTCGGCGGGGCCGCGCCCTTCCTGTCCGATGAAACTCCAGCGCACGGGAAGCGCGAGGTGCACGAGTTTTGCGTCGAGCAGTCCGTCATCCGGCGATGGCTTGTTTTGGCTCGGCAACATTTCCTCTCGGGTCGAGTACGACTGACGCCAAGTTACCAGTACATGTCCTAACGGGCAATGTACGCGGGTAACGGCGGAGATGGTTACTGACGGGCGGTTCGAGCTTCAAGCTTCCAGCTTCGGTGGACGAACGTTGCCGGAGATTCGGAGGCGAGTCGGAAAGGTGTAAAGTCTCTTGCAAGGATTTCTGGAGTGGACGAAGATGGGGTCAAGCCAACATTTTTGGTGATGAAGACGCGATGAAATCAACGTCCCCACAAACGCTTTCGCCGTCCGCGGCCAAGCTACGACTGCTGAAAAAACTGCGTTGCACACTGCGCTACGAGAAAAAAGCGTGGGCGGCAGGCGCGCGACTGGTGGCAGGCGTGGATGAAGTGGGGCGCGGCTCGCTGTTCGGGTGCGTGGTGGCGGCAGCGGTGATCCTTGACCCGGCGTACCGGGTGCGCGGGCTGCGCGATTCCAAGTTGTTGCCGGCGGAGCGGCGCGAAGTGCTGGCGGAACGCATTCGAGAACACGCGGTCGCGTGGGCGGTGGCCGCGGTGGATGTGGCGCGCATCGATCAGATCAATATTTACCATGCTTCGCGGCTGGCCATGCGCGAGGCGGTGACGCGGCTGGCGCCTGCCGCGGATCACTTGCTCATCGACGCGTTGCGCATTGACTGCGAGCAGCCCCAGGTGGCAATCATTCATGGCGACGCGGTTTCGGCATCGATTGCGGCGGCTTCGATTCTGGCGAAGGTGGAGCGGGATCGCATGATGCGCGAATGGGATGCGGTGTTTCCGGCGTACGGATTGGGTTCGCACAAGGGATACTGCACGCCGCGGCACCTGGCGGCGCTGCGCGAGTTCGGGCCCACGCCGCTGCATCGACAATCGTTCGCGCCGGTGTGGCAGAATCCGGTGCCGCAGGAGGCGTTCGGTTTCATGGACGATGACGATGTGGCGTTGGAGGAAACTGCCGCAGGATGAAGGAGTTGGAAGCGGCGGCCGAGAGTTTTCCACAATGTTCCTGCAGGAACATTTTCGTTACGGTTGTGTACGTACAATAGTATAAGTATAGTGACATATATGAAACATAAAGCACGAGTTACAAAGAAGCGCGGCAGAGGGAAATCGTCCCCGCAGCGGAAGAGCGGGCGGCAGCGGAAGGGTGTAAGCCTGATGGCATCGGCCGAACCCACCAAGCGGGGAGCGGTTTCGATGCGCGAGGTGATGGAGTTTTACAAGCCGCTCAAGAAGCCCGTCACCTTGCGACTGGATGCCGATGTGCTGGCATGGTTCAAGCGGGATGGGCGGCGGTACCAGACGCGGATTAACGCCGCACTGCGCCGGGTGATGGAGCGGGAGATGAAAGCCGCGGGTTGAGTAGGAGGCTTCCGCTGGGTTGGGTTGCCGGGGCACGGGTGACTGAAATTTCGCCGTTTGTGGGCTTCGACGAGATCAGAATCCCCATCCTGTCTCGGCACCAGTAAAGAGAAGGCCCCGGACGAATGCGTCCGTTGCTACGTCTTCTGGTCGTGATAGAGAAATCAAATCCCCACCCCTTCGGCTGCGCTCAGGGCAGGCTCTGTCGCAAACTGCGCGACGAGGATGGGGCACCTTGGTGCACTGTGCGGATTCTTCTTATTGGCGGGAATGGGTTCATTGGGCGGTTTGTGGTGGACGCGCTCAAGAGGCGGGGGCACGCGCTGTGCGTGTTGCATCGCGGAACGACGGGCTTGCCGTTCGGTGTCGACGAGATTCGTGGCGACCGAAATCAGCTGCATGCCTGCGCCGAGGAACTGAAAAGATTTGCCCCCGACGTGGTGGTGGATTTCGTTATCAGCTCGGGGCGGCAGGCGGAAGAGTTGATAAACATCTTCCGGGGCGTAGCACGACGCGTGGTGATGCTGAGCAGCATTGATGTGTACCGCGCGGTGGGAATTTCTCATGGGACGGAGAGCGGCCCGCTGCAGGAGTTGCCGCTAACGGAAGAGTCGGAACTACGGCGCAAATTGCATCCTTACCCCGCGGCGAACATGCAGGTGCTGCGCAAAATTTTCCCGTGGGTGACTGACGACTATGACAAGATTCCGGCGGAGCGCGCGGTGATGAATGAACGCGACCTTCCCGGGACGGTGTTGCGATTGCCGATGGTGTACGGTCCCGGCGACCGGTTGCATCGGTTTTATCCGGCGGTGAAGCGAATTGCGGATGGGCGGCGTTTTATTCTTTTTGAGGAGACGCTGGCTGCGTGGCATTCGCCGCGCGGGTATGTGGAGAACGTAGCTGCAGCGATTGCGCTGGCCGCGACCGACGAACGGGCGGCGGCGCGGATCTACAACGTGTGTGAGGAGCCATCATTCAGCGAACTGCAGTGGGCGCGGAAAATTGCCGCCGAGATGCGATGGGATGGGGAGTTTGTCACGTTGCCGGTGGAGCGGACGCCGCAACATTTAATGAGGCCGGGCAACGCCGCGCAGCATTGGGCGGCGAGTTCGGCGCGCATTCGGCGCGAACTGGGGTATCGGGAACCGGTGGCGATCGAGGAAGCGATTCGGCGGACGATCGCGTGGGAGTTGGAGAATCCGCCGGAGGAGCTGGCACAGTTCGATTATGCCGCAGAGGATGCGGCGGTTACGGGACGGGACGGGTAACGTTTTTGGGAATCGGCAGAAAAAGTCAAAATCCCCACCCTTTCGGCTCCGCTCAGGGCAGGCTCTGTCGCAAACTGCGCGACAAGGGTGGGGCACCTGTGATCCCTCAAGACGTTGTACCCATCGAGACCGGGTCCATCGGACTCAGTTTTAGCACTGAGCGGTGCAAAAGACGGCGCGATAAGTCCGCGCCTTGCAAATCGTTACAGACGATTTGCACTTTCGCACCGCTCCTGCGACTGCGGCGTTCGTACGGTCTGAGAATGGGAACAACGTGTTGAAAGATCACAGGCACCCCTCTGTATTCTTGATGCCGGCAAGATCAAAAGCCTGGGCCACCCGCCCCAGAATCCGGGCCTTTGTGCGGTAAGAAACGAAGGGCAAAGAATCCAAAAAATCTTGCTTCTCTTATGGGGCTGCCTGAGCTACAGTAGCGGTGCGCTTTCGGCGATGGGGCCGAGGCAGGGACGGCATCATGAGCAGTCCTCCAGTTCGAGTGGAACGCCGGGTTGGACAACGGTTTTCTTATCTTCTTCCGCTATCTCTGCGCCAGCCTGCAACTGCGCTCGAGGGCATGGGATTCACCCAGGACCTGAGCTCGCGGGGAGTATTTTTCTTCACCGACGCTGCGCTGACCGAAGGAGGCGAAATCGAGATCACGTTGCGCATGCCCTCCGAAATCACGCTGGGCGAAAGTATGCCAGTGCGCTGCCGGGGCCGTATACTGCGGATCGTGAAGTCTGCGGCGAAGGGCGCGGCTGATTGTTCGCCGGTCGAGGCAAAAATCGGGGTTGCGGTGCGCCTGGATGGTTATGAGTATCTTTCCGAGTCCGAGTCTCATTTTCCCCGGGTTTCGAGCCTTCATTCCCAGCGCGAGGAAGAACGTCCGCTGGTACACTCGTCGGCGCGTCCGGTTCTAGGCTAGAGGTTATGTTTGTGGCAATGGGCCCCCGGCAGTTCTCCACGACAGTTGCACCCGATTTTAAATATTTATTATTTTGTCTACAAAGTTCCTTTTCAACCGGACGAGTTTGGCTTACAATTCTCGGCAATAAGGGGTGTAACAAACCTCAGTTGTCTACGTTGCGTACTTCCTCCCACGAGTTTCAAAATCAGCTGCGCTACCTGAGTGGGCGCAAGGGTTTTGCGCTTGCACTATTTTGGTTGCGTTACCTAGGTCACTTGGCGGAGAGCAGGTTCTCTTTCTAACATGCAGACACCGAAAGAAATCAGCGAGAACCGCGCTATGCATGGGATCGCCGTCGCCCTCCTCACCGAGGATCAGGACCACTTATCCGCGCTGCAAAATCGATTAGAGGCGACGCGCCTGGGACAGGCGGTATTCAGCCACGTAGGATTCCCGGCTGGACCGACGGACTCCATTCTGAGGCAATTGCAGGATTCACGGGCGGAAGTGGTGATTGTGGATATTCCGGCGCACGATGCGCAGCGCGCCGTTCACACCATTGAACTGATCCGGGCCACGACCCAACAGATTGCCATTTTTGCCAGCGGCGAGATGAACCGGCCCGCCAACATTGTGGCTAGCATGCGCGCGGGGGCAGGCGAATACATCGACTTCGGCGCTGGTTCAGAAGCTCTGCTGGAAGCGCTCACGCGCTATAGCTCGGCGCGCACCCGCAACGTTGGCGGGGTGGGAAAAGCCAGGGTGTTTACCTTTCTTGGGGCTAAAGGCGGCGCAGGCTGCACCACGGCCGCGGTGAACACGGCTGTCGCGCTGCAGAAGTCTCACGGCGATGTGGTGCTGGTGGACTTTGCGCCGATCGGTCACGCCGCGCTGCATTTGAATTTGCGGCCGCAATTTGGGGTGGCCGACGCGCTGCAGAATCTGCACCGGCTGGACGCGTCGCTGTTGGATGGGCTGATGACGCCGACCAAGGAGGGCTTGCGCCTTTTGGCCGGACCGCAACAGCCGTATTCGACCGAACCGACGCCGGCCGAACTGGCTCGGCTTTTCGATCTTCTGGTGAATCATTACCGGTATGTCATTGTCGACGCTTCCAGCCGTCTCGATCCCATGACCCGGCTGCTCTCCGATCTTTCCAATGCGGTGCTGGTGGTGGCGCAGGCGGATGTGGTCTCGCTGTGGAGCGCGGGAAGGATTCATACATTTCTGGAAGAGGGCTCGGGGCGCGACCGGTTGCGTCTGGTGCTGAACCGGTATAAGAAAATTCCCGGGTTCTCCGAAGAAGATGTGGAACACGCGACCAACTGCAAGGTTTTGTGGAAAGTGCCCAACGCTTTCCAGGCCGTGTCGCCGGCGATTGATCACGGCACGCCGGTGGTGCTGCAGGAAGGTCCGGAGATCAGCCGTTCGTATCGGGCGCTGGCCGCGACTTTGGCGGAGGCGTCGTCGAAGTCCGAGGGCGGACCGGATCTGGTATACGGGCAGGAAGGCGCAAGCAAGAAAGTTCCTGGCCGGCTGAACCTTTCTCCGGTGCGGACGGGACAGTAGTTTCAGTTCCGCGTACCTAATACCTGGTATCGAGAAGAACCCTTCCTTTGATTTCCTCTTGACACACATTTCCCAGGAAAAATCAAAAGCTTTTCACCGCTGAGATCGCTGAGAGTTCGCTGAGTTCGCTGAGAAATGCGGGCATTAGACATGCCTCGCGGCTGAAGCCGCGCCCTTTCAAAACTTGATACTCGTTCGGTGCAGTTACTTTCTGACCTGCGGGGCGGGAGAGGCGTCTTGAGGGAACATTTTGAAGAGTGCTTCCCGTGAGTGGGACGTGACTTTCTTGTTCACGTCGGTGGTGTTCTCGGTGAGAGTGCCTTTGAGGACGAAGTAGGCTTCGTCTCCGGGATTCTTGCCTTCGCCGCGCTCGACCGTGCCCTTGAAATCGAAGGCGGTGCCGTGAACTGTTTCAGTGGTGAAAGTCAGCTTGTTGCCTTCGAGCTTGCCGGTCTTGAAAAACTGGTCGAGAAAGGCGCCCTTGTCGCTCTCGCCATCGCCGAAGCGTGAGATGAAGCCGGTGACGTGTCCCGCATCTTCGACGGAGACCTGAATAAATTCGCCTTCTTTTTGGAACGAATACATGCCGGAGTAGGATGGACCGCTCTTTGTGTCCTGGTCCGGAGCTGGAGTTTGTTCGGCGGACTTTGCCGCTGAATCTTGCGCACGCAGTTTCGGAGAAACGGACAACAGGCTCAATGCGAGCGCTGCTGCAAACACGACGTGAATCATTCTCATGAGATCCGCCGAGACAATCGTACTCCAACTCGGCTGCCGGCTTTTTGGTTTCCGGTTTTGGCTAAAAGCTAGGAGCTAATAGCTAGAAGCTATTCGTCACTTTGCCTTGGTCGCCTTGCCGTCCAGTACTGTTGTCCATTTGGTTCCGTCGGGGGACATTTCGTAGGAGAAGTTGTACGAAGTGGGCGAAGTAACTTTCATGGTGAAGCGGCCCTTCATGGTCATGTTGCCCATTTTTTCGTCGTTGGTCCAGGTCCAGGTATCGCCGTCGAGCGTGCCCTTGGAGTCGTCAAATTCTCCCCAACTGTTGAACTCGCGGTAGGTGTAGTTCTTGTCGGCATCGGAATATCCGAGGACAGAAATTCCGACGCCGTTGCCCATGGGAGTTTTGAAGTCGGTGTGGCAGACGAGGAAGAAGCTGCCATCCATCCATTCGCATTTTTCGCTCTCGGTGGTCTTGCCGCCGGGGCCCATGTCGCTGGGCTTCATGTCGCCATCGAGGGACCAAGTGCCGGCAAGCATGTCGAGTTTTTTGTGCTCGGGGCCCGGCTTGGGCATCTCCATTTGGGCGATTGCAGATACGGACAAAGCCAGCCATGCTGCGGAGATCATTGCTATGGTTTTCATTGCGGCCTCCGTAAAGCATTGTTGATTGGCGATTTTTGATTGTTGATTGAAAAACCTTCGTCTGCGGCGGAATAGTAGTCCCGGCGCAAGAGCGCCGTCAACCACAGTTTCGAGACTTCCAATCAACAATCAGAAATCAACAATCAACAATTGTTTACCAGTCTCCCCAGTGGGAGGCGGTCATCTGCTGAAACTTCATCTTCCAGGTGTCGGCCTGCTTCACCCAGACGGTGGTGACGTGCTGGTAGCGGGGCGGGGGACCCTGATCTTCGGTAGGGGGAACGCGCAGCACGACGTCGTAGGTGACGATGGCGGCGCCGTCTCCGGCGGGGACGATCTTCATATCGTAGGGCTGAAAATTCTGGCCGGCGTCGCTGAATTGATCGAGCATCTCCTGGCGGCTATAGAGTTGGCCATCGTAGGACACGAAGGAGAAGTCATCGGTAAGGGTGCGCTTGAAAAATGCCTGGTCACCCTTCTTGGCGGCGGCGATAAAACTATTTTCGGAGGCAGTGAGCGTTTGCTCAAGGGGCGTGAGCGGCTTGGCCGGCGGATTCGCACTTTGGGCGCTGCCTGCGCACGCGAGGCATAACAGGATGCAGAACATTCCAAAATAACTTTTCATGAGGGTCTCCCTTTTTCTGTTCTCTTGTTCACTGCTCTGCAACTCCCGGCAAGCCGTCGATGCTGCGGCGATTCTTTTCCTGCCGGTAAATTTCCAAGCCTTCCGTTCCCCGTTTTTGGCACCAGGCGGGCAGTTCACGGCGTTGGCTTTCGAAGTGGAGAAGCGGAACACCGTAGCCGCAGGAATCGCTGATGCGAGCGACGTCAACTTCAATGATGGCGCGGGTGCCTACATATACAGGAAAGTGGGCTTGCAGAGAAACGAAGCCGGGTTCGTGCGGTTCGACCACGCGTCCGTGGCCGTGCAGGCGCAAAACTTTGGGTGCGCCCTGAAAGGCGCAGAACATGAGCACGATGCGTCCGTTTTCGCGAAGGTGGGCGATGGTCTCGACGCCACTGCCGAAAATGTCGAGGTAGGCGACGGATTTTGGTGAGAGGATGCGGAGGGTGTCGAGGCCTTTGGGCGAGAGATTGACGTGGCCGTTGGCATCGAGGGGAGCGGTCGCCACAAAAAACATGGATTGCGCTTCGATGAACTGGCGCAGCGGCGGAGTGATCTCTGGGTAGGCTTTGGCCACGTTTTATTCCTGAATTCTTTGTGCTAATTCGGCGCGCGGCACGGAGACCTGTTCGCCGGTGGCGAGATTCTTCAGCGAGAACGTGTCGGCTTTCACTTCGTTCTCGCCGACAATCAGGATGTATTTTGCCCCCGCCTTGGTGGCGGCTTCGAACGATTTCTTGAGGCGGAAGGTGTCGTCGCCCAACTCAACGACGAGATCGTGGCGGCGCAATTCGCGGGCCAGGCGGGCGGCTTCGGCGTTCATCCCGGCCATGGGAGCGACGTAGACATCGGGCTTGCGGAGAACGCTCTCGGCAGTTTCTTTCAACGACATGATCAGGCGGTCTTCGCCGATGGCGAATCCGATGCCGGGCGCGGCGGGGCCACCCAGGGCTTCGGAGAGACCGTCATAGCGGCCGCCGCCGAGGATGGCGTTCTGCGCGCCGAGTGCGCCGTGGGTGAACTCGAATGCGGTGCGCGTGTAGTAGTCGAGGCCGCGCACCAGGCGGTCGTTGATATGAAACTCGACACCCACGCGCGTCAGGATTTCCTGCACGGCGTCGAAGTGTTTGCGCGAATCCTCTCCCAGAAATTGCGTGATTCGTGGAAGCTTTTCGATGATTGGCTGATCCTCGGGCACTTTGCAGTCGAACACGCGCAGAGGATTAGTGACGGCGCGGCGCTGGCAGTCGGTGCACATCTGGCCTACGACCGGCTCTAGTGCCTTGCGCAGGGCTTCGTTGAACTGAACGCGATCGGCGGGCGTACCCACAGAATTCAGTTCGAGATTCCAGCCGGTGATGCCGAGACGGTCGAGCAGCGTGGCCAGCATTTCGAGGAGTTCGGCATCGCGGGCGGGAGACTCGCTACCGGCGGAGGCTGGACCGATGACCTCGGCGCCGATCTGATAGAACTGGCGGTAGCGGCCCTTCTGCGGACGCTCGCGGCGAAACTGCGGGCCGATGTAGTAGAGCTTGTTCAGGCCGCGGTCCCAGAGTTTGTGCTCGATGTAGGCGCGGACCACGCCCGCGGTGTTTTCGGGGCGGAGGGTGAGGGACTGTCCCTTTTCGCTGGCGGCGCGCGAACGATCTTCCCAGGTGTACATTTCTTTAGCGACGATGTCGGTTTCCTCGCCGACGCCCCGGGCGAATAATTCCGTCGCCTCGAAAATAGGCGTGCGGATTTCCTGGAAGTTGTAGGCGCGGAAAACGTCGCGCACCGCCGTCTCGACGAAGTTCCACAACGCCGTTTCGGGCGGAAGCAAATCCCGCGTCCCTCGCACCGCCCTAATCATCTGGCTCCTCTTACGTTGTCATCCTAATTGCACTGTCATCCTGAGCGGAGCGAGCTCGAAGGAGCTCGCGCAGTCGAAGGACCCCGCGCCCTTCGACATTGCCACAAACCAGTCCGGGAGTTCGCTCCATAAAACTCAAGTCGTCGAAAGCACGGTGCGAACGCCTTGCCGCACCCGAAGAATACCCCAGGCAACTCGGGGGTCCTTCGACTGCGCAAGCCGGTTCGCTTCGCTCACCGCCCCTGCTCCGCTCAGGATGACAATTCTGAGAGGGCGGTACCTGATATGCGATGCCCCTATTCGATACTCGATATTTGGGTGTTCGGTATTTGATTCTTGCACTCATCGTTCCTTCAGGTATTCATCTTTATAGCCTAAATAATTCCTGGCGTAGCGCAGGATGGCTTCTTCGTCAGCGGGCTCCAGTTTGCGGCGAAATTTGCCGGGGGAGCCCATCCAGAGCGAGCCGGGCTCGATAACCGTTTTTTCGGGGATCAGGGTGCCGGCGGCGATGATCGATCCGGCGCCGATCCTTGCACCATTCAGGATGATCGATCCCATGCCGATCAGGCAACGATCTTCGATTATGCAGCCGTGCAGCGTTACCGAATGGCCGACGGTCACGTATTCGCCGAGATAGACGCCCCATTGCTGCTTCATGCCGTGGAGGACGCTGTTGTCCTGCACGTTGGAGTGAGCGCCGATGCGGATTTCGTGGACGTCGCCGCGGATGACGGCATTCATCCAGATGGAGGCGTGTTCGCCCAGGACCACGTCGCCGATAATCTGCGCCGATTCGTCTACAAAACAGGTTTCGGGGATGGTTGGGCGAACACCTTTATACGATCGAATCATAGTTGGGAAGGAAATTGAAAATACCACGAGAGAGCGGTTTGGCGTAAGGGCTGGGTCGGGGCTTGAGCACTGGTCCCTGGCTCGGCTTCGCCTTCGCTGGACGGACGAATGCGTCCGTCCCCACATGAGTTGTGCATGGAACCAACGAATGCGTCCGTCCTCACATGAGCCTTGCCCACACTCAGCCGCCTTACACGGGCCTTGCCTGCTTGTTCCTTCCCAGTCTGGGAACTGTTTCAAAATAGTCTTTGGGACGGATCACTGAAGTGTTGCGCCTCGCGTGCTATACAGAAGCTGGTTTTCTTTATATTCCGCGGAGAAGTTTCCGGCCGCGCACTGGTTCAGGCCATGCACCTTCCGGCGCTTCTCCACGGACTTCCCGCCTCGCGTCCGGTTAACGCGGCGACGGGGTTTCCTCCGAGTGTTATCTCGCACGCAGGGGCGACCTCATGTCGACGCGCACGACTTTTGTCTCGATTCTTCTCCTTTTTCTAATCGCAATAGCCGCGCCGCTGGCCGCCCAGGATGCTACCGGGTCGATCCGTGGAACGGTGTTCGACGCCACCGGAAGCCGGATCGCGCAGGCTTCGGTTGCCGTGGTGAATACCGCGACGGGCGTTCGTCATACGGCGACCAGCGATGCGGCGGGGGATTATGCCATCGAACTGCTGCCGCCCGGCGATTACTCGGCCCGGGTGGTGGCGGAGGGAATGTCGCCGCAGATTACGCCGCAACTGCACGTGGACGTGGACGCGGCGGCCAGTCTGGATTTCAAGCTTGCGGTAGCCAGCGCGCAGGAAAATGTGACGGTGTCGGCCGCCCCTCTGGCGGTGGAAACGCAACCCAGCGCGGTTTCTACGTTGCTGGACGAACGCGCGTTGAATGATGTTCCGCTGAACGGGCGCCGCTTCTCTGATTTAGCTTTGTTCTCGCCGGGAGTGACGCAGGATCCGCGCAGCCTGACATCGTCTACCAATGGCGATCTGTCGTTTGGTGGGATTCGAGGATTTCAGAACACGACTCTGGTGGACGGCGGGGACTACAACAACGCCTTCTTCGCGCAGGCTCGGGGACGCTACCGTACGCCCTTTGTCTTGTCGACGGAGGTGGTGCAGGAGTTTCGGGTGTCGACCAACTCCTACGGCGCCGAACAAGGACGCGCCGGCGGGGCGGTGATCAACGTGGTCACGAAGTCGGGATCGAATCACGTGCATGGCTCGCTGTTTTACCACTTTCGCGACAGCGCTTTCGGGGCGGCCGATCCGTTCCTGGCGTTCAAGCCGCACAATCGCCAGCAGCAGTTCGGCGGGACGGCCGGAGGTCCGCTCAAGCGCAACAAAATTTTCTTCTTTGGCGGATTCGACCAGCACATTTTTCATTCGCCGAACGTGGTGGAATTTCTCGATGGGAGCGCGCAGGTCGTGCCTTCAGCAGGAGCCGGACCTTACACACCTGGGGACTACGAGGCTTCGGATCAAGCGCTGGTGTTCGCGGCGGCCGCGCAGCTCACCTCGCTCGCGGGCCAATATCCGGCGGCGCAGATTGGCAACACAGCTTACGGAAAGCTCGACATCAACTTAACGCCTAAGCAGCAGCTTTCCCTGCGAGTGAACACGACTAACTACTGGGGAGCGAATAATGTGTTCCTCGATCCCGCCAGCCCCGTGACCTATACGTCGATCAGCGATAATGGTCAGGAACGGGTGATCACCGAGACGGGATTGCTGTCGCTGACTTCAAGCCTTTCCCCGCGCTGGATCAGCCATCTGCGCGCGCAGTACTCCAACGATCTGCAGCAGTCGTACAGCAATACCAGCGACGTACTGATAAAGATTCCGAACATCCTCGATGGCATTGGACGGTCGGACCTGCTGCCGAGGCAGACCCACGAGCGGCGCCTGCATCTAGCGCAGACGGTGAGCCTGGAGGGGAGCCGCAATTCGTGGAAGCTCGGCGGGGACGGCCTATTCACTAAGATTTACGATTTTTTTCCCAGCCAGCAGAGTGGCGAATATCTGTTTTATCCGATCAAGGTGAATCCGTTCACCTACGAACCGATGGAAGCAGGACTGCCGTTGAGCCCACTGCGAGCGTACGCGCACGAAGTGCCGCACTATTATCTGCAGAATTTCGGGAGCGCGACGTCGAATCCCAACACGAATGAATATGCGGCGTTCGCGCAGGATACGATTCGTGTGACCGACCGGCTGGCGCTGACCCTGGGTGTGCGCTGGGACCTGCAAACGTTTACGACTGCGGGACTGACTTCGAACCCGCTGTTTCCGCTGTCGGGGAAGGTTCCGTTCCTGCCGTATAACTTTGCGCCGCGCGCCGGATTTGCCTACTCGTTCGGCAGCACGCGACCGCTCGTGGTGCGGGGCGGGTACGGAATTTTCTTCGTGCGCATTCCGCAAATTTACAACTCGGTGATCCAAACGCAGAACGGGATTACCGACGCCAGCGTCTTCCTCAATAACACGAATTACTACGACCGCCAGTTTTTCCCGAGCTATCCGAATCCGCTGGTCCAGTGTCCACTGAATGCGGCGAACTGCGCTCTGCCTGCGGGATTCACGCAGGGCGTGACTAACCGGATCTCGGCCTTTGCCCCGAATTTCGTTACGCCGCGGGTGCAACAGGCAAACCTCACGCTGGAGAAGGAAGTCGTGGATCGGACCACTGTCGCGCTGTCGTTGCTGACGGTGCGGGGAGAACACTTGATCCGCGCGTTGGATGTAAATCTGCCGCAGCCTGAGGCGCAGACTTATCCCATTTTCGATACCACAGGCTCAATCTTTCAAGGCGGGTACTACACGCTGGACTCTTTTGCGACCTGGCAGTTCACCCGGTCGTTGACCTGTCCTTTTCCGCCTTGCATCAATCCGCTGGGACGCCCTATCGCGCAACTTGGGGCAATCAACGAATTCCAAAGCGCGGCATCGAGCTATTACAACGGGGCCACGCTGTCGATCAATCGTCGAGTCGCGCAGGGAACTTATCTGCGGCTGGCATATACGTACGCGAAAGCGATCGATGACGGACAGGACGCGCTGGTCGCCGGGCAACCCGCGACGGTGCAGAATGCTTATGATCCCAGCGCCGAACGCGGACCTAGCGTCACCGACCAGCGGCAGCGGCTGGTGGGGACCATTTCCGCCGAGCCACACCCGTTTCATCGGGGCCAGGAATTTCTAGGACACATTTTTAACGGCTGGAGGATTTCGAGCGTGGTTAACTACGGCAGCGGGCGGCCGTTCAATGCGACTTCCGCGGGAGATCCGAACCAGGACGGCAATGACCTCAACGACCGGCTGCCAGGGTATAGCCGCAACGCCTTCACCGGGCCGGACTACGCGACTACCGATCTTCGAGTGACGAAGGTCGTGCGTTTTGGCGAGCGTTACAAACTCAACTTCGTGGCGGAATCCTTCAACCTTTTGAATCGCGACAACCAGCGGGTTACGATCACCTCGAACGGCCTGGTGAACTCTGCCACCACATTTGTAACCAACTCGGTCACGGCGAATATCGCGCCCTATCCTGGCTATTACACTTTGCCTACGAACTTCATGAAGCCTACGGCCGCTTATGCCCCGCGGCAGGTTCAGTTGTCGCTGAAATTTGTTTACTAGACTGGACTGGCGAAGTCAAAACCCCCAGCCTGTCTCTTCAAAAAGCGGAGAGACAAGGCTGGGGCACCCGCGGGCGTTGGAGGTTGAGAACTGCCGTCGGGCTTCGCTCGATGGACAGCCGGGGGCGGCTGTCCCCACATGAGTTTCTTTGGGGTTCAGCTGGTTACGCGATATTATCGAGGCGATGGCGCAGAAGTCTATGCTGCAGGAATACCGTTGGGATCCGGCTTACGCACTCGCGGGCATTGAGGACGTGCTGACACCGGCGCTGGTGCTGTATCCCGAGTTGATTGCGGCCAACATCGAACGCACTTTGGAATTGCTGGGCGGCGACGCCAATCGCTGGCGTGTACACATCAAGACAGCGAAACTGGAACACACTCTGCGAATGCTGGTCGAACGCGGCGTGCGTAACTTCAAGTGCGCGACCACGCTCGAATTGCTGGTGGCTTGCGGCAGCGGGGCGGCCGACGTGCTGCTCGCCTATCCGGCGATGGGGGCGAATGCGCGCCGTGTGCGGGAAATCGCGTCGCAGTTTCCCGACGTGCGCATTTCCGTGCTGGCCGAGAACGAAGAGCAGGTGCGGCAATGGTGCGGCGGCGGCGTGGGCATTTTTATCGATATCAATCCGGGGATGAATCGCACCGGCATCGACCAAAGCCAGAGCGAGAAGATTATTTCCGTTGCTCGCGCTGCGGCCGAGACCGGCCTGGAGTTTCGCGGCCTGCACTACTATGACGGACAATATGGCAGCGTGGGGGAGCCAGAGTTGACGCAGGCAGCGCATCGGGGATACGACCGGCTGTTGGATTTGGCGGAAAACCTTGAGCGCGTCGGGATTCGAGTGCAGGAAGTAATCACGTCGGGTACGCCGACGTTTCCCAGTTCGCTGGCCCACGAAGGATTGCGCGCGTGCAACTTCATTCATCGCGTGTCGCCTGGCACGGTCGTTTATTGCGATGCCAGCAGCCTGCAGCAACTGCCTCGCGAATATGGGTATCGCGCAGCGGCCCTGGTCTTAACGCGAGCAGTGAGCCATCCACATGCCGAGGTCGTCACCTGCGATGCGGGACATAAGACTGTGTCGGCCGATGCGGGGGTTCCCACCTGCATAGTCGTCGGGCACCCAGAGCTTACGCCGCTCTCCCCGAGCGAAGAACATTTGCCGCTTGCAGTGCGAGAGGGTGCAATTCCTCCGCAGGTTGGCGAGACGCTTTTTCTTCTCCCCCGGCACATCTGCCCCACGGTAAATAATTTCGATCGAGCGGTGTTGGTGAGAAACGGCCACATTGAGTCGATCGAGCCGGTTTCGGCGCGAGGACGCGAGGCGCCGCTGCTGCAGGGTGCAGGTCAGACATTGTTCGTTGGCGGCCGATAACCGCACGAGGCAACCGAAGTGCGGCGAGTTATACTCGCACTTCGACATGGCGAACATTCTCTATGGCGTGAATGGCGAAGGCGCGGGTCACTCTACCCGCGCGAAGGAAGTACTTTCTCACCTCGTCGCGCAGGGACACGAGGTGCACGTCGCATCGTTCGATCGCGGGCTGCAGAATTTGAGGCCGCAATTCGACGTCACCGAGATTTACGGTTTTCGCTTCGCGTACGTCAACAATCGGGTGCGCTACGAGCGCACTATCGCGAAAAACCTGATCACAGTTCCGCAAGCGGCGAAGAGTCTTTCGCTGTTTGAAAGATTTGGTGGACGAATGGAAGATTAACCTGATCATCACCGACTTCGAACCGCTCACCTGCCACGTTGGACATAAAAAACGGCTGGCGGTTATTTCCATCGATAACCAGCACTGCCTTACGAATGTTGTGGTGTCGTATCCGAGGAAGCATCGCGCGGACGCGGCGGCAGCCAAGCTAGTGACGCGCCTGATGACGCCGCATGCCAGCGCCTACCTGGTGATTTCCTTTTTTACCGCGCCGATCCGCAAGCGAAATACATTCCTCTTTCCGCCGCTGCTGCGGCAGGAAATTCTTAATGCCACGCCGACCATGGACGATCATGTGCTGGTCTATGTGACCTCGCCGGCGCCAGCGCTGGCGAAGCTGTTGGGCTCGGTGCGCTGCCGCTTCGTCGCTTACGGCTTCGGCCGCGAGGGGATGAACGAACAGGGGAACATAACTTTTAAAAAACCCTCGGTCGACGGATTCTTCAGCGACCTCGTTAGCGCCCGCGCAATCGTCGCGAACTCCGGCTTCTCACTTGTGACCGAGGCCCTGCATTTGGCCAAGCCTTACCTGGCCGTCCCGGTGAGTCATCAGTTCGAGCAGATCTTCAATGCTTACTGGCTGGAGAAGACGGGCTACGGGGCCTACTGGGAGGAGTTGAACAAGGAGCGGGTCGAGTCGTTCCTCTACAATCTGCCGCACTATCGCGAAGCACTGGGGAAATATCCCCGACAAGGGAATGGGGCCCTGCTCGGAAAACTGGACGGCTTAATCGCGCAGTATGGCCGTGTCTAGCCTTGGCTGCACCGAAGGGAAATTCCAGAAATTTTCACATTCCCAAAAACCACTTGCGCGTGCGAAATTAGTTTATGACTCTTGCGGTTCGTCCTTCGCCCATTCATTCCGTCGGTGTTTACACTTCGAAATCCATTCGCAAAGGCACGCGCGTCCTGGAGTACGACGGTGAACGCATTACGGCCGACGAGGCTGACCGGCGGTACGAGGGCGTGTCGCGTACGTATCTGTATGGGTTGGATGACGGCAAAACGGTGATCGACGGGCATGGACTGGGTGCCTATCTGAATCATTCCTGCGATCCGAACTGCGAAGTCGACGAGATCGAGGGACGAGTATGGTTGTTCGCGATCCGCGACATTGCCGCTGGCGAAGAACTGCTGTGGGATTACAACCTGTACGACGACGACGACCCAGCGCCCTGCCACTGTCGATCGCCGAAGTGTCGTGGCACGATGTATTCGAGGGAGTGGATGGCGAAGGTACGGCGCCGGGAAGCACGGAAGAAAAAGAGGGCCGCCCAGAAAAGTAAAGCCCAAAAGAATGGAACCAGGGCTGAGACAGCGGCCTAAAAAGAGCTTAGACAGCGGGTTCGTTGCGGTCTGGCGAAATTGTATGCCCAGTGCGACGGGTGACTGGCCCTTTGCCGTGTTCCCGCCATCCTTCAATAATCAGATATAGCACTGGAATAAAAAAGAGATTCAAAACGGTGGACATGATCATTCCGCCGAAGACGGTGGTACCCACGGAATGGCGGCCGTTCTCGCCCGCGCCGCTAGCGAAGACCAGCGGAACGACGCCGAGAATAAACGCCAGCGAGGTCATCAGGATGGGACGCAGACGGATGGTCGCCGCCTGAATTGCGGCTTCGACCAGCGGCATTCCACGCTGGCGCAGTTGTTCGGAAAATTCGACGATCAGAATCGCGTTCTTGCTCGACAAGCCGACCAGCATTACCAGGCCAACCTGGCAAAACACGTCGTTCTGCAGGCCCCGGATGAACTGCGCTCCCAGCGCGCCGAGAAGAGCCATGGGCACGGCCAGCAAGACGATGAAGGGCAGAACGAAACTTTCATACTGGGCGGAGAGGGTGAGATAGACCACTAACGTTCCCAGGCCAAAGAGAATGAGCGAGGTGCCGCCCGCCGCCAATTCCTCGAGAGAAAGTCCCGTCCAACTATACGAAAAGCCCTGCGGCATTTTTTGCGCCAGGCTTTCCATGGCGGCGATGGCCTGCCCTGAACTGTACCCGGGCGCGGGCGAACCGTCGATTTCGGCCGAGCGAAACAGGTTGTAATGACTGATGACCTGCGGCGTGGAAGTCTGGGTGATGCTGATGAGATTGTCGAGCGGCACCATAGCGCCGCTGTCGGAGCGTACGTAGAAGCGCTTCATGTCCTGAGCGGTCGCGCGGAATTGCTTGTCCGCCTGCACGTAAACTCGATAGGAGCGGTTGTTAAAGTCGAAGTCGTTCACATAAGACGAGCCCATGTAGACGCCAAGCGTGTCGGTAATTTGAGACAGCGGGACATGCAGGCTCTTGGCCTTCTCGCGGTCGATGGTGACGAGATACTGCGGATCATTCGCGGTAAAGGAGGTGAACAGCCGGGTCAAGTCCTTGCGTTGCGAGGCTTGCCCGATCAGTCCCATGGTGGTGCCCGCCAGTTCTTCCAGGGTGTGGGCAGCCTGATCCTGAACCACGAACTGGAATCCGCCGAACTGGCCGAGGCCTTGAATCGGCGGCGGAAGTGTAGGAAAGACGATCGCGCCCGAGACAGCAAACATACGCGGAGCAATGCGCCGCAAGATCGCCGACGCGGTATGCTGGTCGCCCTTGCGTTGGGAATAGGGCTTCAAGGGAACAAAAATAATTCCCTGGTTCGCAGCCGAGCCGACGAAGCTGAAACCGGCTACGGAAAATGTTCCTTCGGACTCGGGCACATCGGCGAGCAGACCGGCAACCTGTTTTCCGATCGCCTTGGTGTATTCGAGGGACGCGCCGGATGGGGCTTGGATCACGATGATGAAATATCCCTGGTCCTCGTCAGGTACGAATCCGGTGGGCACGCGGGTGAATACGAAATAAGTGAGCCCGAGGCCGCAAAAAAACAGCACTGCCATCGCCACTTTGTGCTTCAGCACGTGATGCAGCAGGGCACGGTAACCGCGGGTGAGGGCCACGACGCCCTGGTCAAACTTTTGCAGCCACCACCACTTTTGCCGGTGGCCGCCGCGCAGGAGAATCGCACCCAGAACGGGCGCGAGAGAGAGCGCGTTGAAGGCGGAGATGGCGATGGAAAAGGCGATGGTCAACGCGAACTGGCGAAACAAAATTCCGGTTGTTCCAGGAAAGAATGCAACGGGCACGAACACGGCAACGAGGACCAGGGAGGTCGCAACGACAGCACTGGTAATCTCGCCGGTGGCTGCGGAGGCGGCTTTGCGGGAATCGTGCTCGCCCTCGGCGATATGGCGCTCGATGTTTTCAATTACGACGATGGCGTCGTCGACAACCAGGCCGGTGGCGAGGGTGATGCCGAACAATGTCAACGTGTTGATGGAAAAGCCAAGCAACTTCACGAAGACGAAGGTGCCGATAAGCGAGACCGGAGTGGCGATGAAGTGAATCATCGTCGTACGCCAGTCGCCCAGGAAAATAAAGATCACCAGGATGACGAGAAGGATGGCGGAACCGATGGTGAAGAGCACGTCGCGAATCGATTCACCGACCGCGTCCGTGGTATCGAACGCCAGCTTGTAATGCATGCCGGGAGGAAAGTTCTTGGAGAGGCGATCCAGTTCCGCGATGGCGCGGCGGTCGACGTCGAGCGCGTTGGCGGTGGAGAGTTGCGTGACTCCGAGTCCCACCGCGTCTTGTCCGTTGAACTGCAGGTCGGAACTATAAGTCTCGGCGCCGAGTTCGGCGTGGCCGACATCTTTCAGGCGGACCAGGGTGCCATCGGCGTTGGTTTTTAAAATTATGTTGTCGAACTGCGCCGGCTCGCTCAAGCGGCCGACCGCGCGCACGCTTACCTGGTACTGCTGACCCGGGACTGCGGGCTGCTGACCGACTTGCCCGGCGGCAACCTCGACGTTCTGCTCAGAGAGCGCGCTGACTACATCGGGAGCGGTTAGGGCGCGCCCGGCCATGCGATCGGGATCGAGCCACAACCGCATGGAGTATTTGCGCTCGCCGAAGATGATCACATCCGCGACGCCTGGAATGCGCTTGAGCGCGTCGCGCACGTACACGTCGAGATAGTTGCTCATGAAGAGCGTGGAGTATTGGTTCTGGTCGGAAATGACGGCTGCGCCAAAGACAAAATTCTGCGACGTCTTGACGGTGGTGATGCCGACCGCCTTGACGGCCGCGGGCAGGCGCCCCTGGGCCGTGTTGACGCGGTTCTGAATGTCGACAGTAGCGAGATCGGGATCGCGATTAAGATCGAAGGTGGCGACAACGCTGCTGGTGCCGTCGTTGCCGCTGGTGGAAGTGATGTACTTCATTCCCTCGGCGCCGTTGATCTGCTGTTCGAGCGGAATGGTGACCGCGCTTTCGACGGTCTGGGCGCTGGCTCCGATATAAACGCTGGTGACGCCGACCTGAGGCGGAGCAAGATTTGGAAACTGTGAGATGGGCAGCGTGGGAAGAACAGCCGTGCCTGCCAGAACAATCAGCAGCGCGCAGACCGTAGCAAACACGGGACGTTGAATGAAGAAGTTAACGAACATGAAATCTCGAAGGTTCCGCTATCCGGCTGCCGGTTGCAGCCGCCAAAAGGCTACAAGCTATTATTGAAATGCTCTTGAATCACAACCGAAGGCCGAGGGCCGGAAAGCGGCCCGCTAGCTCTGCGGAATTACTGGAGCACCGTCGCGCAGAAACTGCGTTCCGGAAATTATGACCTTGTCACCTGCCTTGAGGCCGCCGCGCACTTCATAATCATTGCCAACAGTCTGACCGATCTGCAGAGGTTTCTGCCGAGCCACGAACGATCCGCCATCCTGAGGCTCGGCGACAAAGGCAAAATATTGGCCGGCCAGGCGCGAAACCGCGAGGATTGGGACCTCCGGATTCTGGTGCGTCCCCCATACCACGCGCGCGCGAATAAATTGCGACTGCCGCAGGGCGTCGTTGCCGTTGGTGATTCGCGCCTTCACCAGCACGGTCTGAGTGGTGTTGTCGACTTGCGGCGAAATGAAACTGACCCGAGAATCAGCCAACACTTTGCCCTCGCCGTCGAGTACTTGCACGGGAAGGTTCATCTTGAGTTGCGAGGAGTGCTCGATGGGCACATAAACGTACGCCTCTAGGCTTCCTGGCTGGTCGACGGTGGTTAATTGCGTCGCGGTGGTAACGCGATCGCCCTCGCGGACGGGAATATCGCCGACGACTCCGGCGCGCGGCGCCACAACTTTATAGTAATGAAGCTGCACTTGTTGCTCGTTCACCTGAGCATCGAGCGAATCCATTTGCGCCTGGGCTGCGTCGAGCGTGGCCTTCGCCTGTTCGAGATCCTGTTTGCTCACGACGCCCGCCGAGGACAGACCGACGGCGCGGTCGTATTGTTTTTTTGCCCAGATCAGATTGGCTTGCTGCGCTGCGCGCGAGCTTTCCTGGCTCTTGACCGTGGCCTGCTGCTTGAGCGGATCGATTTCGATCAGAGGGGCGCCCGCCGCTACATGCTCGCCGGAGTGGACAAAGATTTTTGTGATTTGCCCCTCAACCTGCGGCATGATCACCGCCGAGTCGCGGGACTTCAGGGTCGCAACGTATTCGGAAGCATCGGCGACGGGAACCGCCTGGGCCAGCAGCACTTTAACGGGCATAGCGCCCGGTCCGGCGGCATGAGGATTTTGCGCCGCCTTTCCCGAGCAGGCCAGCGAAACGGCGCTCGCTGCCAAAGCGGCCGTCAGGAGCGCATCGGCCACGCATTGTCGAAAATTGTTTGCCATAAGCTGTGAAACTTCCTTAATACTGTAACCTGAGACGCGAAAAAACGCATTTCGCGACGGCGGATTCACGGCCCAAGAATAACGATTCTTTAATCCATGTCCCTGGCGCTTCAACTGGCGGCAATCGGCCTTGGGTTAATCATCTTACCTGAAATCTGCTTCAGCATTTTTACCGCAAACGTCGCGGTGCTCCGGTGTTGAAGGTGATTCAGAGAATGTGGCGGGCCCTATCGATTGATCGAGAAGCGCGCGCGCGTCAGGCACGGGCTACTTCTTCACCGCGATTCCTAATTCGCGCAACTGGCGCTCATTCACCGGCGTGGGTGCGTCGCACATCAAGTCGACCGCGCGCGCGGTTTTGGGGAAAGGAATCACTTCACGCAGGCTCTCGGCTCCAGCCAGGATCATGACGATGCGGTCGAGTCCCAAAGCGATTCCGCCATGGGGAGGAGTGCCATACTCGAGCGCCTCCAGAAAAAATCCGAAGCGCGACTTAGCCTCCTCGTCCGTCATGCCTAGCGCGCGAAAGATTTTGCGCTGAATGTCCTGGCGATGAATACGAATCGATCCCGAACCCAGCTCGGTGCCGTTGAGGACGACGTCGTAAGCCAGCGCGCGCACCGCGCTCAACGGCGACTGCGGATCGTTTACCGACTCGACGCCGGCTTCCAGCAAAGCCATATCCTCTTCGTGTGGCGAGGTAAAGGGATGGTGCGCGGCCATCCACTGCTTCTCACCCTCATCCCACTCGAACATGGGGAAATTCGTGACCCACAAAAAGCGGTAATCCCTGGCCGCATCGCCGCTTTTCTTGAAGATGCCGTGGCGCTCGGCATACTTCTGCGCCAGCGCCAGCCGCAGCAGTCCGGCTGACGCGTAAATCGCCAACTCAGCGGGCGTGACCTTGCGATGCGTGGGCATGGCCGTCTGCGGGCCGGCCTGCGCCGACCCGGCGACCAGCACGAGGAGATCGCCGTCTTCCAGGCCGGCTTTCTTCGCGACTGCAGCCGCCGCATCGGGAAATTTATTTCCGATGCGCTTGAAGTCTTCGAAAATCTTCGCGCCGCCCTTGGCGTGGAACATGGGCTTGATGTCGTCGCGCTCTTTACGCGAGAGTTCGCCGACCTTGGGCGTTCGGATCGCGATTAGCGGCAGGTTCGCATTGATGGCGAGTTCCTGCAGATTTTCGGCGGTGAAACAGTCGCGCACGTCGGCGAACGCAGGCAGCCGCAGATCCGGCTTGTCGATGCCGTATAAGCGAATCGCTTCGTCGTAGTCCATGCGCGGGAACGGCGTCTTGATCGCGCTGCCTGCGGCCTGAAACGCCGCGGTCAGGAATCCCTCGACCACTTCCCAGACGCGCTCCGCCTGCGGGTAGGACATTTCCAGGTCGATCTGCGTGAACTCGGGCTGGCGGTCGGCGCGCAGGTCTTCATCGCGGAAGCAGCGCACGATCTGGAAATATTTGTCGAAGCCCGAGATCATCAGGATCTGCTTGAACAACTGCGGCGACTGCGGTAGGGCGTAGAACGTCCCAGGCTGCACGCGGCTGGGGACAAGATAATCGCGGGCGCCTTCGGGCGTGGACCGGGTCATGAAAGGGGTTTCGATCTCGAAGAATCCCTGCGCCGAAAGATAATCGCGGATCGCCTTGGCGACCTTGTGTCGGGTCTCGATGTTGAACTGCATCACGTCGCGGCGCAGATCGATGTAGCGATATTTCAGCCGTGTCTCTTCGTTGGTGAGCGCGGTGTCGGACGGCAAGAAGGGCGGCAACTTCGATTCGTTCAGAATGCGAATCTCACTCGCGACCAGCTCGACTTCTCCAGTAGGAATATTTTTGTTGACGGTATCGGCGTCACGTCCCTTCACCGTTCCGATCACGGCGATGACGTATTCGTTCCGCAGCGTGTTGGCTTTGTCGTGCGCCTTGGCGTCGAGTTCGCGGTTGAGCACAATCTGAGTAATGCCGGTGCGGTCGCGGAGATCGATAAATAACAGGTTGCCCAAGTCGCGCCGGCGGTTGACCCATCCCATGAGCACGGCGTTTTTGCCGGCATCGGAGGCGCGCAGCGTCCCGCACATGTGAGTGCGGCGAAGATCTCCTAAGAAATCGAGCAAAAATATTTCCTTTAAGTGAGAATGCGACAGATTGCCGAAACAGAGAATTATAAACGTTATTGCTCAGAAGCAGTTGCGCCGAAGCGTTCGCCAGCGCAGATTAAAATTTCGAACGTGGATGACCTCGCGAGTATCCCAACCGGGCTTCCCGCATCTACTATAAGCAGAATGATTTCAGCCTCTCTCGACGAGACCACGGTAGCCGAGGCGGAGCCGCGGCTGCTGGTCGAACTGCCATCAAGACGAGGAGTTTTTTTCGGCAATGTGCGCGACCTGATTGTTCGGCGCCGGTTACCGCCCCCGGAGCTGCGTTCCAGTGCTGCTGAGTTTTGGCCCGATGTGCTGGTGGAGCGCAGGCTGCCGTGGGGGCGGTTCGCGCAATCGGTTGGCTTGCATGTTGTGGCGCTCGCCCTGCTGATTGCGGGTACTCGATTTTTTGGGCTGCAGCCGCAAGTCGTGGCGAAGCCGGCCTTCGATCGCTCGCAGGTGATTTATTACCAGGCGTCGGAATATCTTCCTCCACTGGATACGCGCAAGGCGGAGGCAGCGGATCCTGCGAAAGCCGATCCGGCGTTTTCTCCCCAGCCAATCATTTCCGTGCCGCCGGAGGCTGATAACCGATCTCAGACTGTCGTAACGCCGCCGAACATCAAGCTGAAACGCGACGTTGCGCTGCCTAATATAGTGGCATGGTCTGAAAAAGAGGAAAGGCCGCGGCTGGCGATTCCTCCCGTGCCCGTTACACCTGCCGCCGAAATTACGCGCATCGCTCCGCAAATGGAGAATTCTGTAGCGGCGCCTCCGCCGGACGCAGCGCGACTTACTAGCCGGCGAAATTCGCCTGCCTTGCAAAACTCCGTAGTTGCTCCTCCGCCAGAGCTGGCGGCTTCGAATGCGCTCGTGTTGCAAAGTCCGCAACCGGCGGTAATCGCGCCGCCGCCGAGTGTTGAGGCTTCAGCTCGACCGCTGGGTGAACTGAATATTGGTCCGAGTTCGGTAATCGCGCCCGCGCCGCAACTTCCGCTGGCGGAGCAGCGCACAATCAGCGGCGGCGGGTCGCGCGGGATCGGCGCTCCACAGTTGGTTCCTCCGCCTCCGTCGCTGGGCGCCTCCGGGGCGGCCTCGGAATCTTTTGGAGCGCGAGGGCGTGTGATTGCGCTGAGTTTGCATCCTGCCGTTGGTGCGCAGCCAAATCCGCCGGCAGGTAACCGTCGCGGCGCTTTCGCGGCCACGCCGGAAGGCCATGCGGGCGCATCGGGATCGCCGGGCGCGCGTGCTGGGAACGGGGCTGCGGGAGCCGCTTCTGGAGGCGCGGGCAGGGAAAGTGGAAGTGGAAAAAGTGCCAGCGCTGTTCCTTCCGGGCTTTACGTGGGAAATACGGCGGAGAAAACTTCCGCGGTGGCGGGCGACAAATCTTCAACCAACGCGGTCAATCCGAACCTGATCGCGAGCGTTCGGCCGCCGCGTGTGAGCGCACCGGCGCGCACAATGCAGGCCGACAGCGCAAGCAAACTTTCTGCGGCGGAACGCGAAGTCTTCGGCGACCGCAAGTTTTATTCCCTGACGCTAAACATGCCGAACTTGAATTCCGGCGGCGGCAGTTGGGTGATCCGGTTCGCCGAACTCAATCACGAGTCGAGCCAGGACGCGGCCGCCGAAAATCTTTCGCAACCCGCGGCCACGCGGAAAGTTGATCCAGCTTATCCCTTGCAACTTATGCGGGAAAACGTCACTGGAACGGTGATCTTGTACGCGATCATTCATGCGGATGGGTCAGTCGGCAATGTGCGCATTCTGCGCGGGGTTGACGAGCGACTCGACCAGTTCGCCAGCCGGGCGATCGCGCAGTGGCAGTTTCAGCCGGCTATGAAGAATGGGACGCCGGTGGATGTTGAGGCTACGTTCCAGATTCCGTTCCGGCCTACGCGGCTGGGGACGAACTTCTGAAGCACACGTGACAAAAATCCGAAAGATGAACGCTCGAATTTTTGACTAGCACCAGACGTTGCGAGCAACGTCTCTACGGCGGAAGTTATTTGCCGGCAGCTTTTTTCTTTTCGAGAGCGGCGTAGATCGCGGGGTCGGTACAGATTTCGTAATAGGAGCGCTCGGTCCATCCTTTAACGGAAAAGTCTGCGGGATCGATGCGGGGAATGCGGCTGGCGCGGACCACAATCTTGCGGAAGATGTCCCGGACAACCGGGACCGTGGCGCTGAACAAGCGAAATTCGCCCTTGTCGGAAGAGGTCACTGAAGCCGGCAGGCGCACTTGCAACGGGTCGAGCGTCACCTCTTGCTGCAGCTTGCGGAAGGCCATCTCATTCATACGAATGCCGCTCAGGTTGTAGCTGAGAATCACGTCTTCCGGATTTCCGTTCTCGTCGAGTTCTGCGGCCTGAAATGCGTACACGTGGAAAGGCCCTGCCAGCGGCTCCATCACCTTGCGCGCTTTCTTGTTGCAGGAAGAGAGGCGGTCGCTTTCGTTCAGGGCCTCGGAAATCATGATCTGATGTTCGCCGTCCATCAAATAAAGCGGAGCCGACTCCTGCAGCGTAATGCCGACGCCCAATTCGAGCTGAGGCATACTGGAGCGCTGCATGAGTTGGTTATATCCGCGGACGATTTCAATGATCTCGCGGGCGAGCACGCACATGCGGCTGACGGCAAGGCCGGGTTCGCCTTCGCGCTCGAGGATGGCGAGAATGATGGCGTCGCCCTCCAGAAATACCTTTTGCGCGCCATATTTTTCCAGCAGCTTGTTCACCGGATCGTAGAAATTCAGGCTGAAGTATGACGCCGGGTTCAGACCTTTCTCCATCATGGTGCGGGTGAGGCGCGTGGAGTCGCGCACGTCGGCCTTGAGCACCACGTGGCGCAAGACTCGGTCCGTGTCGGTCTCCGCCTGCTCCTCGGGAAGCAGGAATTCGTAGAGCGTGCCGTTCACGCGCGACAGTTCCTGCAGACGCTCGTTGCTCACCAGGTTCACGGAATCGAGCGAGGCGTTGGTAACTTCCAGCCGCCGCAAGTCGCGGTGATAGTGAAAAAAGTCTCCCAGGAAGCGGGCTGCGACTCTCGCCCGCTCGGCGCCGCGGCAGCTGGCAACCTTGGCCACGGCGGCATATAAACTGTTGGGCGACAGCTTGCCATGCTCCTGAATCATGCGCTCGACGCGGTCGCATTCGGTGCGATCGATGAGCGAATTTTTTAATTGCTGCGGATTAATGCGGGGGGCGTATTCGCTAAGCAGCGGCACTACGTGATAGGAGGCAATCACATTCTCCATCACGCGTTCGTCTTCGAGCAGGCGAACCCATGCGGAAAGGCGCTCTTGCTGTTCCATGCCCTCATCGGAATCTTCCGGCGTGCCGGAGCCGACCAGTTCGCGCGCGTTGTCGGGAACGTTCATCCACGAGTCGATGGTTTCCGCGCTGGTTTCGTGGCCGTAGATTGAGCGCAGGAAACCCGAAGCGATCTCACGCAAGCGGCCATAGCGGTCGGGATCGCGGTCCCAATTTCCCAGCATCACGTAATGCTCGGCGCAGAGGTAGTCGTCCCGCCCATCCTCGGAAAACAGCAGCCGGTTTAAAAATAGCGGATAGCTGAAATAACTTCCGCTGGTGGTCTCTTCGCCGAACAGAGAGCGGCGAGTACGGGCCAGCGTGCTCTTCTCGACTTCGCGCAGAGTCTCGAAGATATCCTGCCCGGTTTTGCGCAGGATGATTCTCTTTCGCACCTGGAAGGTCGCCAGCCGCTCGCGATACTCGTGCGACCGCTCCATGCGGCCGTTGTCGTAACTCTTAAGTTGCACGCGGCAACGCTCCAGCACCTGCAGGAACTGCTGGTTCATTTCCGTGCGCACGAACTTGGTGACGGCCAGACGGGCCAGCAGGTCGACCGACATCAACGACTCTTTCTTGGCACGGTTGAGCGAGGCTACCTGCAACTCGGCCAGCGCGCGTTTCCAGCCGCCCGGATCATTCTTGGGGCCGGCCTCGCGGCCGGCCTGATTTCTCATCCATGCAGGTCCCAGCCCCTGAGTCGAGCGAGCGGAGTCGGAGGTAAGTAACCCATCCAGCTCGCCGTGGCGCGCGATCAAGCGCGCAATCTGGGCCCGTCCCAGTTCTACAAATCGAGGGCTAAGAACCACATCGTGGCGCAGGTTATCGACGCCGACACTCAGTCGTTCGAGCGAAATGGAGGGCGTCGACGCGGTCAAAGCCGGGAGTTCCGGCTTGTCGGGCGCACCGCCGAGACGAAAGATGGGAATTCTTGGCATCCTAGATTGGTTGTTTTCGGAAGTCGCTGATTTCAAACGGACATGTCGAGGTTAGCACGCTGAGGAGCGGCGCTAAAGTTACCTAGGTTACGGGGTCAGGCGCATGATTTTGATCGTTGCACGCGGGTGCCGCAAAGCCCTTGAAACCGAAAAGATGCCGAAAGCGGGGCAGGCATGAAACTTGAACCACCAAGGACACGAAGGTTCACGAAGAAACTCCAGACCGGTTATCCTTCGTGTCTTTCGAAATCCAATATTTAGGGGCTCCGGCGATACTTACTGGTTCCTGGCGCGGGCTGGCTCGAACTCGTCGCCCTTTTGCCATTCGATGAGCTTGGGCAGGCTGGCGGCTTCCCATCCTAAAGCGAAGCCGAAGCGGGCCATGGCGGAGTCGCCAACGAAATCCATGTCAGCATGGTATTCGTCGCTGGGCTGGTGATAATGCTTTTCGATGTACTCATGCTCCTGATCGAGCCCCCAGGAGACGGGATGTCCCTTGTACTTCATGCCTTCATTAATGGAGAAAGCAGGAATGCCGACGCGGGCCAGGCTGAAATGATCGGAGCGATAGAAGTGGCCGGCCTCGGGCAGGGCGTCGGGCCGAATCACCAGGCGGAAGTCCTTGGCCGTGGATTCGACCGCGGGGTAAAAATTGGTGCGCTCGGCGCCGGCGACCTCGACTTCTTCCGGAGCTCCCAGGGGCATCACATTGTCGTAATTCAGATCAAGAGTAATTTTCCCCGCCGGGATTGGCGGATGCTTGCCTAGATATTCCGAACCCAACAGGCCCTGTTCCTCGGCGGTGACTGCGGCGAAAAGGATGGAACGGCGGGGGTGCTGGGCGGCGGTGCCGAATGCGCGGGCCAACTCAATCAGAATGCCGCACCCGGTGGCGTTGTCGTTGGCGCCGTTGAAAATGTTGTCGCCGGGCATGTCGGGCCGAATGCCGAAGTGATCGTAGTGCGCGGTGTAGAGAACCGCTTCATCGGCCAGCTTGCGATCGGAACCGGGCAGCATCGCGATCACGTTAGTCGATTCGAAATGTCGAACCTTGCTCACCAGGTGCGCCCGGAGCCTCGCGTGCAGGTTCACGGGATGAAATTCGCGCGACTGCGCCTCCTGCATCATCTTGTCGAGATCCATTCCCGACGCCGAGGCGAGCCGCTTCGCAACGTCCAACTGAACCCACGAAGCAACCTTCAACGCCGGCCCTTCCAACTTCAAAAAGGATTTCTCCCCCGAATTCGAATTGCGCACGACTTCCCAGGGATAGCTCGCCATCTGCATCTGATGGACGAGGATGACGCCTACCGCGCCTTTGCGCGCGGCCTCTTCGTATTTGTAAGTCCAACGGCCGTAGTAGGTGAGGGCCTTGCCTTTGAAGAATTTTGGATCGTCGGAAGGCGGTTCGTTGACCAGCATCAAAAGAACTTTTCCGCGTGCGTCGAGGCCCTTGTAGTCGTCCCAGTTGTACTCGGGCGCCTCGATTCCGTAGCCCACGAAGATAACGTCGGCGTCGACATCGGACTGCGGTTGCTGCGTTTGGTCGTAGGCGACATACTCGTCGAGCGGGCGCAGGTTCATGGTCTCGCCCTGTTTGGGCACAAGAGAAAACTGAGTTTCGGGGAGCGTGGTGATTCCGACCAGGGGCACTCGCTGCATGTAGGTGCCGTGGTCCCCGGCAGGTTTCAGGCCGTATTCGGCGAACTGCGTGGCGATATATTCCGCGGCAATCTCGCCGCCGCGTTGGCCCGTACCGCGGCCCTCCAGCAGGTCATGCGACAAATAACGCACGTGCCAGCGAATGTGGTCGGGCGTAATTGTTTCCAGAGCCGCAAAGGCGGGGCCTGACAACTTCACGGCGGTAACAGGCTTTGAGCCCTTTGCACCGCTGGCTCCTGCCCCATCCTCCGCCCATACCAGCAGGCTTGCACACACGACTAAGCAAGCCGAAATGGCTCTCAGCATTCCTCGCATAAACAAGTTTTCTCCCCCAACCAAGCGGCGCGCAGAGCCAGGCAGATGTTTGTGTAGAACTATCTGGATTGTAAAGGACGGCCACGCTGAGGCTGTATTAGAAGTAACGGAGGCGGTTGCACGAGAGGGCAATCACTAAAGGGAGATCACGACCGCGGGACTTGTACCTTGGCCACTTTTGGAGGTATGTGAGGATAATTTGGATTTAAGCCGCCGAACCGGCGGCTAATTTTTCGACCCTCAACCAGCGCGGAAGTCGCGTACGTCTTCTCCGGCCCGGAACACCGCGGTGGGAGCGGCTTTTCCCGCTTCTGCCATGCGGCGATTGATCTCTTCAAAATCGGCCTTAACCCATCCCACGCTGGAAACCTCGATCTCGCCATCCTGGGCGACCCAGAAGATGGAGGGAACATTCGTGAGCCCGTAGGCGTTGGAGGCCGCATAGGAACGCGGATCATCCAGTAAGACAGGGAAGGTAATTCCAAATTCCTTCATAAACGCTGTCGTCTCGCGAGCATCGTTTTGCGAAACACCGATGACTCGAGCGCCTTTGGAACCGTAGGCCTTATGCAGACGCTCTAGAAACGGAAACGCATACTGGCAGGTCGGACACGATGCTTTAAAAAACGCCAGTACCACCGGGCCATGCGCTCGCTCGTCATCGAGTGAAAACGGCTTGCCATCTACGGTTCGCAATTCAAATCCCGGCGCTTTCACGCCGGTTTCCAATGCCGCCATTGTTGCTCCTCCAGTTCGTCCCCGCATGAGATTTCGCAACCAGCCGGTAAGACTGCGCGAAAGGACCATCACTGTTAGATGACGCAAAGTGCCGCTCGGATGGGGAAAGTCGCAGGAGTCAGTGTGCCCCGCTCGTCGAGGTGAGGATCTCCGCTTTACGCAAAATCTTTCGCGTGAGGCCGGTCAGAGCGATGCGTGTTAATCGGGGTGCCGCAATCCACTTCCCGTGGACTCCGGAGGGCGCGGGGGTGGGCCACACTCGGACCGTGTAATCCGTGACCGTAATCGAGTGACGCACGGTAAACGGCGGCGTTTTGAGAGTATGAGTCCTGCCATTTCCATTTCGCTTGTCACTTCGAGCGCTGGGGGACTTCTGCTTTCTGTCCGTGCCTGCAAGGAATTCGGTAATCTCCGGCAACTCCCACATGGCCGCCATCAAGCGTGCGTCGCGGGGCCGGCGGACCAGAAAGACTTTTCCGCCGCGATAATCCAGGGAATAATGAATCTCGCGCTTTTTCTGCCGCGCCGTCTTTGCCGGTTGCGCCATTTCTCCCCGCGTGGCGCACAATTCTACGAGCGGACAAGTCAGACACGCAGGCGCTCGCGGAGTGCAGACAGTCGCTCCCAACTCCATCATCGCCTGATTAAAGTCTCCGGGACGCTGCCGATCGAGTAAGGACTCCGCTTCGGTCCACAATTCTTCACGGCCGAGACTCCGTCCCGAGAAGCGTTGCAACACGCGTTCTACATTGCCATCGACTACGGCAACAGCCTCACCGAATGCGATGCTAGCGATGGCTGCCGCTGTGTAGCGTCCTATGCCGGGCAAGTCGCGCAATTGTTGGACTGTTTGTGGAAAACTTCCACCTCGCTCACGCGCCACGACTTTGGCCGCCGCATGCAGCATGCGGGCGCGCCGGTAATATCCCAAGCCGCTCCATGCGGCAAGTACGGAAGCTTCTCGCGCCGCCGCCAGCTTTTCAACGGTCGGGAACCGCCGCAAGAATTCGTGATAATGCGCAATCACGGCCGCCACCCGGGTCTGCTGGAGCATAATCTCGGAAAGCCAAATTCGGTATGGATCGCGGGTTTCGCGCCATGGGAGAGCGCGCGCGTGTGCGTCGTACCAGCGCAGTAACGTCGCGCGAAGCATTTGCTTTCGCATCTCGGATTCAGATTGCGCTGCGTACGAATTCAAGCCCGAATTGTACTGTAGCCGGGGACGCTCGTGGCCAATTGGGGGAGAAGGAGCAATGAGGAAAATCGTATTCTCTCCATTGACCTCGTACCCCACTCAACGAAATAATAGCCGAGCCCGGCATCCGTACCACCGCATAGATCGGTTCACGCCCAATGGTAGCGAGGAGCAGCATGAAGGACTTCAATCGCAAGGTGGAAGACGCGTCGGCACGAGTGAGCCAGACGATCGGCAACGCCGCTGAACGCATGGAAAAAGAGATTCCGGAATTTATCAAGTATCTCAACGACGAGGTTGTGCCGGCGGTGCGCACTCATTCCACCAAAGCGCTGCGCGTGGCCTCAAAAAAACTTACGGAATTCGCCGACTACATGGAGCAGCAGCAACAGCATCCGCCGAAGTAGCTGCCGTGCAGCGCCCTACTTTGCGGGATCGCTTCACTTTTGTCGGCATCGCTATGCTTGTTCTTGTTCTCATCGCAATCCTTTTTCTCAGCGGCTGCGGCCATCCCAAGCAGGCGCGGGTGAACGTTCCACCGCCTCCGGCTTCTGCTGAGGGGGCGGAGGCGAGTCCGGCACCAGATGTCCCGAGCTCGAAAGAAAGCGCGAAAAACAAGCCTGAAGTAGGGGGGGACCTGGCCGAACCGGTGCTCCCCGCCGACGCCAAGCCCATCGCCACGGAAACCGGACTCGCCAGCTGGTACGGTCCGCCCTACCACAATCGCCGCGGATCAAACGGCGAAGTTTATAACATGCATGCCATGACTGCCGCGCACCGCACGTACCCACTCGGCTCGATCGTACGGGTCACGAATCTTAAGACGGGGCAGGTTGCGGTGGTGCGCATCACCGACCGCGGTCCTTTCATTGCCGGGCGGGTCTTGGATCTGTCACTCGCCGCTGCGCAAAAGCTCGACGTTTACAAGCCGGGCGTCGCGCGCGTGAAAGTGGAATTGATGGAGTCGTCCGCATCCACGGACTCGGCGGGAAAATGGGCAGTGCAGATTGGCGGATTTCCCCACGAACCTGCCGCAACCAAGCTTGCCGATCATCTGAAGCGCCGCTACCACACGGCCAATGTGCTTTGCTTTGCGAGCCCGGCGGGAGACTGGTGGATACGGGTTCGCGTGCAGGACGACGATCACAGCCGGGCTCAAAAACTAGCCGCGGAAACTCAAACTCCCGAAGGCGCGGTTTTCCTGGTGCGGTTAGACTAAGCCTGTGTGGCGCGGGCGCCCTCGCCCGCGTACGGCCCGGTTAGCCGTTCAGACGGGACAGACGGGGCCCTTGACCGGCCACGCGGCCCGGTAGAAACTGAGCAAGCATGACAGACGCCACCGCCAATTGCCTGTTCTGCCGCATGATCCGCGGCGAGATCCCGGCGAAAAAGGTTTATGAGGATGAGCATGTCTACGCTTTCGAAGACATCAGGCCGCAAGCGCCCACGCACGTGCTCATTATTCCCAAGAAACATTTTGCCGGATTGAAAGAAGCTCAGGCAGGCGATGCGGAAGTGATAGGCCGCTGCCATCTGGCTGCCGCCGAAATCGCGCGCCAGCGCAACATCGAGCAGGGATACCGCACCGTCCTCAACGTCGGCCCCGGCGCTGGACAGTCGGTCTTCCACCTGCACGTGCATCTGCTGGGTGGACGGCCGCTGACGTGGCCTCCGGGATAGATCGGGCCGATGCTCTAATCCTCAATAGCGCCCGGACGAGACTCTTCGCTATTTTTTTCTCGGGAACGGCGGAGTGCCGCCGAGAATCAGAAGCTCTAACAGTGGAGACAGAAAGCTGCGTTACTGTACGGTGGGCTCTATATCTTCCGGCGCGCCATGCCGCCGCAGCAACTGCGGCAAATTCTGCGAAAATGCCGACCGCGGCAGCACCATGTCGCAGCCCACTTCGTGCGCCTTCTGCTTCAGGTCTCCCTGCACGTGCGACAGGAATCCGATGATCGAAGTTCCTTTCTTCAGCTTGCTCTTGAGCTTCGGAATCAGGGTCAACGGTTTTACGCTGGCCAGGTTCAGATCGAAGATAATCAGCGACGGCTTCTCTTCTCCGTTCTGCTGCATTTTCTCCATCAGATCCTTATCGGTCTTCACGAACTCAACTTTCACGTTGAGTTTGCGCGCCGTTTCCTGAATCTTCGCCATGAAAAACAGATCTTCGATGAAGGCGAAGATACGGGAATTGGCGTCGCCATTCATGGGCAGAGGTTCGGGCTCGGGCTGCGCATACTGGGTGGCAAACCCCGGCCTCTGCCGTCCACCGCTCTTATGTCCGTTGTTGTTGCCGCCAGCCAAAGCCGCCCGATAGCTGTGATCCATGGGCGCGGTATAGATGCCGTCTTTATTTTCGCGGCTCAAGCCCGGCCCGGGTTTCTGACCGCGTTGATTGTGGGGACGGCGTCCGCGCCGTCGTCGTCTTCCCCCTCCACCGCCGGAGGGTCTTCCTGGTCCTGCGTTCATAGTCCTCTCAAGCTGTTTGAGAAACGTTGCAGAATTTTACAGATTTCAAAGGCCCCGCCAGTCACCCACTTCGCCGCTCGGGGCAGAGCTCCGCCCACCTTACCGAATCGGACCTACGCAGATACGGGTAGCGACTGGACTCACTGTGGAACGAACCCCAACTCCTGAAACGAACTGCTTACGCAATCAAAACTCTATTTTGAATTTCTATCGATTTCGTTTATCGGATCCGTTAAGGCGCCGCCTCGGATCGGCTGGCGCGGAAGGCCCACGCGGGAACGAGGCCTAAATGAGAACACCCCTATCGTACTCGTCCTTCCGCAACCGCGCAAGGCCCGACCGATCCACATTTTGCACAGGAGGTCATGACTGTCTGGGAAGGTTTGCTTGCGCGGGAGCGACGTCCAGCTACACTGATTGCGGATTAGAAATCTCATGCGCCCACTGCTCGGCCTTCCAGTAGTCTTCCGCAACCTGATCGGAATCCAGATGCAGCTTAACGGTTAACTCTGCTACAGAGGCCCAGTCCCCGCTTTCGTGGGCAAGTATCAACTGGAAAACCGGGCGCAGTTCGCTGGGCTGACCGAGCAAGACGGCCTTGGTGGCATGGTCCAGGGGAATTTTGTCGAGGATGCTGGCCATCGGCATTTCCAGCATGGCATCAATGAGCGACAAGAGGCCGAGCAGAAATAAATCGGATTCTCCATGGGGCACACGCGACGCCAGCAACTCCCCGAACCGCCCTCGCACCAGGGACGAAAGTACCAGATCGCTAGTCTTTCCCTGCCCTGCCCCCACCGCTGCCACTAATCGCACCCAGCGCCTGACGCCGCGCTCTCCCAGGATTGACAGGGCATGCCGTACGGAATGGATTTCGCTCTGAAAGCCGAAGACCGCGGAATTCAAATAACGCAGCAGCCGGTAGCATACCGAGGCCTCGATCTTGACCAATTTCTCAAGTTCGGCGATGTTCAATTCCGGCCGCGACACCTCCTGCAACATGCGCAGATAATTCATCTGGTTGGCGGGCATATCGCGGGTCTCAATCATTTCCGGTCGGCGGAAAAAATATCCCTGAAAATAGACGAAGCCCTGATCCCGAGCCGTGACAAACTCGGCGCGGGTCTCAACTTTCTCCGCCAGCATGCGGCAGCGCCACGGACCGAACTGCTTCATTAACTCCGAGCGCTGCTGCTCGGTCGTCATTTTCATTTCCACCTTGATGATGTCGGCAATTTCCGCCAGCGCCTGGCGCGAATCGTTGGCCACGTAGTCGTCCAGAGCGATCATGTATCCCGCTTCTTTCAGGCTCCTGCAGGCCGCAACCACGTCGGGGTCTGCGGGGACATTTTCAAGAACCTCCACCACAGTCGTGGTTGAGGGAAGCAAGGTGACGAAACCCTTGATCAAGGTGTCGCGCGTGCAATTGACGAAGGCGCGGCGCCCATCGCACAACACATCGAGTCCCATTATCAGCGAGCGGTCGACCGTAGCTCGCGAAGCTTCATCGAGGTTTCCGCTGAAGGCGTTTTCCAGACCATTGCGAAACAGGAGTTCGTATCCGAAGACGCGCTCTTCCCGGTCGACGATCGGTTGGCGCGCCACGTACCGCATCGGCTTCGGCTCCAGCTTGGCTTCGGCCGCACCTTGTCCCGCTGAAAGATCGCTCACCTGTACACTTATCGGCAGAGCCACTGAAAACGTGATCGAATGCAGAATGGTGATTCGAGAAAGTGAGAGGGGGCTTAGGAAAGAGACAAATGAGGTAATTGGAGTTGGCGCACTTTCAAAATCCCCACCCTGTCGCAAATACCGCGACAAGGATGGGGCACCCGATCTAATATTTTTGGGTAATTAGACTCTCTGCGCTCCGCCCAGCTTGGTTAGAGCCGAGACAATTTTCGTCGACCACTGCGCTACCTCGTCCTCGCGCAGCGTCCGTTCCGCCGACTGAAACCGCACCCGCAGCAATACTGAATATTTTCCCGCGCCAACGGACCCGCCGCGGAAAATTTCCACCGGGCGGAAGTCGCGCATCTCGCGAATGCCCAAATTCACCACGGGGTTCTTCATCTGTTCGAAGGAAACCTGGTCGCTGAAGACGAAGGAAAAATCCCGCTCGACCGCCGGATATCTTCCCAGCGGACGAAACCGCACTCGCCGTGGCCCGAGTTCATACAACGCTTGCAAATCAAACTCGGCCAAAAACACGTCTTGGCGTAATTTTCGCGAGGCCGCCACGTCCGGATGAATTTGACCAAACTGCGCCACCACGTTGGCATCCATTACGGCTCGTGCCGACCGTCCCGGATGAAAATATTCCGCTGTCTTCCGATCGAAACTCGCATAGCCCGACGCGAAGGCGGCAAGCAAATTCTCTACGTCGCCTTTGAATCCGCGAAATGCCTCCGCGGCAGCCGCTCGCTCGTTCTTGCTCACATCCAGCGCGCCGCCCACCGGCAACGAGGCGCGAATGGCCGCTGCGGTCGCGCCCAGGCAAGCCCGCTTCGGTTCGATGCGACCCTGGTTCGACAAGCCGTAGACGCTGCCCATCTCGAACAACCGCGCTTCGGGCACGTCGCGATTCAGATTCCACGCCAACATGTCGAGCATGCCCGGCGCCAGCGAAGTCCGCATGACCGAGGCTTCTGCGCTCAAAGGATTCTCCAGTTCCAATACCTTCATTTCGTTCGAGGAAGAGGAGAATCTTTCCGCATCGGCGTGCGAAATAAATGAGAGCGATAAGGCCTCGTAGTATCCCAGCGCGAGCGCGCGCTGGCGCAGCGTCGCATCCATTTCTGCGTGTGGCAATTCCACCACCGCGCCGCTATATGCGGGCAGCGTGTTTTCAAACTTGTCGTAACCATGCAGCCGGGCAATCTCTTCGATCACGTCGATCTCGCGTTCGACATCCAGTCGCCAGCTGGGAATGTGAACGCGGAATTGCGCGTCGCCCTGTCCTTCAGGAATGAGCGCGAAGCTCAACTGCTTCAGCAAGCGAAAAATTTCACCATGATCGAGATTTCCGCCTAAAATCCGCTGCACTTCCGCCACTCGCAGCATGATCGGAGCCTGGTCCATGCGCGCCGAAACCACATCGACGACGTCGCCAACCAGTTCTCCGCCGCCCGATTGCAGAATCATCTGCGCTACCAGGTCGCAGGACAGGACGGTCGATTCAAAATCCGCTCCACGTTCGAAGCGGTGGGAGGCGTCGGTATGCAGGGCATGCCGGCGCGACATTTTGCGCACGATCCCCGGATCCCACCACGCCGACTCGATTACGATGTTCCGCGTCTTCTCGGTGATCATCGTGTCGTAGCCGCCCATCACTCCCGCGAGCCCTACTGGCTTTTTCGCGTCGCAGACGACCAGGTCTTCGGAAGTCAGCTTGCGCTCAACGCCGTCGAGAGTCTTCAGCATCTCTCCATCGCGCGCCTTCCGCACGATAATCTGGCCGCCTTCGAGCAGGTCCATGTCGAACACATGCGTGGGCTTGCCCATCTCCCAGAGAACGTAGTTGGTGGCGTCGACAGCATTGGAAATCGGGCGCTGGTCGAGGAGTTGAAGCCGATGTGCAATTTGTTCGGGCGACGACTTGATGCGAGTGCCGCGAATGACGCGAGCAGAGAATCGCGGACAGAGGTTGGGCTCTTCGACGATGATCGGGAAATGTTTGTCGTGCGAGGTTTTGGCTGACAGCTGAGAGCTGACAGCTGACAGCGGTTTGAGGGGCAATTCATAAATCGCCGCCGCCTCTCGCGCCACGCCGTAATGATTCATCGCATCGGGACGGTTCGTGCCGATCTCCATCTCGAAAACTCTGTCGGCGCCCGTCCCGCTGATGCCCTCCACGGAAATTCCGACGTTGGTCAAGTCTTCAGCGAGCCGCCGGTCGTCGACGGTGAGCTCAACAAAATCGCGAATCCACTGTGCTGAAAGTTTCATGAGATCAGCTTTTAGCTATTAGCTGTCAGCTAAAAACCAAGAGCTAACAGCTAAGAGCTCCTTTAACCGAACTGCTGCAAGAACCTCACGTCCCCCTGAAAGAACAACTGAATATCGTCCACGCCGTACTTCAGCAGCGCGAGGCGATCCACGCCCATGCCGAAGGCGAAGCCTGAAACCTTTTTCGGGTCGTAGCCATTGTCTTTTACGAATTCAAAAACATTCGGATCGACCATGCCGCAGCCGAGAACTTCAATCCATCCCGTTTGCTTGCAGGGACGGCATGGGTCACTGCCCCGCTTTCCGCTGCCGCCGCAAATGAAGCAGGTGACATACAACTCGGCGCTGGGTTCGGTGAAAGGAAAAAACGATGGACGAAAATGCGTTTTGACCGACGACCCAAACAGCGCCTTCATAGCGTGATCGAGCGTGCCTTTCAAATCTCCGAATGTAATGTTGTTGTCGACCGCTAGCCCTTCAATCTGATGAAACATGGGCGAGTGGCTGGCATCGGGAGGATCGTTGCGATGCACGGTTCCAGGAATGATGATGCGGATCGGCGGCCGCATTTTTTCCATGGTGCGAATCTGCACGGGAGAAGTATGCGTGCGCAGCAGCAAGCGCTCGCGCTGCGGCTTTTCCTGTTGCCCCGCGATGAACAGAGTGTCTTGCGTGTCGCGCGCCGGATGATTCGGCGGAAAATTCAGGGCTTCGAAATTGTAGTAGTCCGTTTCGACGACGGGGCCTTCGGCTACGGAATAGCCGAGCTTCTGGAAGACGGAAACAATCTCGCGCCACGTTCGCATGACGGGATGCTCGGCGCCGATGGGGCGGCGAACGCCGGGAAGAGTGATGTCGACGGTGTCTAACGCAACCGCATCCGCGCTAGAACCGGTGACGTGGGCACTCTCGACCAATTCCTGAATCCGCGCCTTCAATTCGTTGACGCGAATACCCGCCTCGCGCTTCGCGTCTTTTGGGGCAGCCTTCAGCCAGAGGTCGTTAATCTGTGTGAGGATGCCGTTCTTGCGCGCCATCCAGCGGTCGCGAAATGCCTTCAGTTCAGCCTCATTGCGAACTTCGGCAGCTTCATCCGTGCACGCGCGAATGCAGGCGCCGGCGGCCTTTTCCAGCGCTTCCGCCGAGTAGTCCGTAAGTTTGGGAACGGTGTATGCCAAGTAGTTGCCTACCCTAAAACGGCTGGTGTGGGGATAGCCGCCCCCGGCTGTCCGTCGGCTCGAAGAGCCAATGGGTGCCGATTGGCAGTGCCCGCACGCCACGGACAAACTATATCTATTCTTTGCAGCTATGGCCGGGCCTTGCGGGGCCGGACAGCGGAGGGCGGCTGTCCCCACATGAGCACAACTGAAGACCGGAGCGGTTCTACGCTGCCCCGCTGATGGCGCCCTTGGCCTGCGTCGCCAGGTTTGCAAAGCCGGCTGGATCTTTCACCGCCAGGTCCGACAGAATCTTGCGGTCCAGTTCGATGCCGGCGACTTTCAAGCCGTGGATGAACTGGTTGTAGCTCATGCCATTTAGCTTGGCGGCCGCGCCGATGCGGACGATCCAGAGCGAACGGTACTGGCGCTTGCGCTGCTTACGTCCAGAGTAGGCAAACTTCAGCCCGCGCTCCACCGCTTCTTTTGCGGAGCGGTACAGCTTTGATTTTGTGAGGAAGTAGCCGCTGGCGCGGTCTAATATTTTTTTGCGCTTGGCGCGGCGTTTGGTTCCGCGTTTTACACGAGGCATTGATGTTCTCCTTTTATATTTCTACTGATGGCGGCTGGAGGTAAGGACGATTCGCCGTAGCGGCGATCTCTGACCTCTTCACGCGCCTGAAACAATTGTTGACTGGTGATTTTTGATTGCTGATTGAAAACTCTGAGTCGCAGCGTCTTTCAATCAACAATCAGCAATCCCACAATCAACAATGCTTCTATTGGTACGGGATCATGCGCTTGACTTTGCGCTTGTCGCCATCGCTAACGAGCGCGGGCGATCCCAAATTGCGTTTGCGTTTCTTGCTTTTCGACGTCAGGATGTGCCGCAGGTGCGATCGCCCCCGCTTCACTTTCCCAGTCCCGGTTACCTTGAAGCGCTTGGCGGCGCCCTTGTGCGTTTTTAATTTCGGCATAAGTCCTCAAAAAACAGCCGTCGGCTCTCAGCCCTCAGCCGTCAGTTTTTTATTCTTTCTCGCAGGATGTCAGACGACCGCTCAGGCGAGACTTGTTATGCAGCTTGCAAATTTCGTTCGTTACTACGATGCAGGCTTGGCGACCTGCGCCGGCGGAGGCGCGGGCGCACTTTGCGCCGCAGCTTTGTGCTTCTCTTCCCGCTGCTTCTCTTTCTCGCGTTCCTTCTCCGTCTTCTTCGGCGCGAGAATCGCGTGCAGAGTGTTTCCTTCCTGGCGAGGACGGAACTCCACAATGCTGTGCGGCTCCACGTCTTTGATGAGACGTTCCAGAATCTGGCGGCCCAACCCGGTGCGAGTCATTTCGCGTCCGCGAAAGAAAATCGTCGCTTTGACCTTATCGCCCTCGTCCAGGAAGCGCAGCACGTGGTTTTTCTTGGTCTCGTAATCGTGGTCGTCCACATTGATGCGGAACTTGACCTCTTTTACGGTGATCGTCTTCTGATGCTTCTTGGCTTCGCGCTCTTTCTTTTCCTGCTGGTAGAGATACTTCCCGTAGTCCATGATGCGGCACACGGGAGGCTGCGCGGTGGGCGAAATCTCGACCAAATCCAGATTCTTTTCGCGGGCCTTCTTGATGGCTTCGTACGGCGGCATGATACCAAGCTGCTGCCCTTCGTCATCAATCACGCGGATTTCGCGCGCCCGAATGCGATCATTGGTTCGGATAAAACGTTTATCGATACAGTCCTCCGTAGTCTAAGCGACTGAGAATAAAGAATTATAGCATGAGGAATTGGAGATGCGGGGTCGCCGGTTCGCGCTGCAGGTGGCGCGCAGCGCAAATCGTCATTTCGCGACCATGGCCACTTGCGGCACAATAGTTGAAGAATGACGCGGCCGAACCACCACTCGGGCATCCTAAACAGAACTGCTCTACATCTCTTGAGGAATGATTTTTATGTGCAGAAATATCAAAACTCTTTTCAATTTCGACCCGCCAGTGACGGACGAAGAAGTTCGCGCCGCTTCGCTGCAGTTTATTCGAAAAATAACCGGCTTCAATAAGCCGTCCAAGGCCAACGAGGAAGCTTTTCTCGAGGCGGTGGAAGAGGTGGCGGCCATTTCGAATCGCCTTTTGCATTCGCTCGAAACCAGCGCCGCGCCTAAAAACCGCGAAGAGGAGGCGGCGAAAGCAAAAGCTCGCGCCGCGGAAAGATTCGCAAGTTAGCGGGATTGGACCAGGGTGCAGGCTACAGTATGTACGGTATGGTACATTCAAAACAAATATGCCATATTTTCTTCGGAGGCATGTGTGCTTCCCTCCCATGCCTTCTCGACGTTTGGATGACCGAATAAAAGAACTCAGCGATCAGATTGTTCGCGCCTCCAATGAAGAACTCAATTTAGTGCTACCCCAGTTGCTGGAAGCCATCCACGAAAAATTAGAGCGCCTGCGCGGCCTCGCCGCAGATCGATTTTTAGTCCGAAAAATCTCTGTGGAACGTCGCGGTTTGCGGTCCTGACCGGCGGTTTGTCCATGAAAAGGTAACCCCCACTCCGAGGCCTGCCTTTCAAGCCTTTGTATGCAATTTGGTAGTTTCCCCGACAGACCATGCGGGAATTTTCCCGTTGATTTTGTTTCCGTCCAGACAAATAATCTGTTAGCGAAACATCCCTGTCCCTGAGGCCCCATGACTCCTGACGAACGAGAACGCATGCACGTGCTGTGTGAGCGGATCGCGAAGGAACAAGACCACGAGAAGTTCGTGAAATTAGTCCAGGAACTCAACGATCTTTTAGATCACAAAGAGCAACGCCTCGAGGAGTCTTCCAAACAAAACTGATAGAGTGGAGGCATTTTAAGGCGCTTCCCAATCCACGGAGTAAATATCCTGCGTACCCGTATCGCGAAGAAGCAAGGGCGAATCGTCCGGGGTGAGCGCGAGCGCCCCGCCGTATCGGCCGGCGCTGGCAAAAGCCTTCAATTCCGCTACGATTTCGGTTTTACGGTCAGCGATGCGGATCCTGACCACTGCATTCTTTGACCGGGTATCCAAGACATAAACGTACTGTCCGTCGTGGGACCAGTTCAGCCAGCCTAAGGAACCACTGGCGAGTTCGCTCCATTTCTCAGCCCTCACGTCAAATAGCAGAAGCTTCGTGGAATCGGCTGAGAATGCGGAAATGTATCGGCCATCGGAGGACCAGCGTGGCGAAAAATTCCCCTGCGACTGCGGAAGGATCGAGACTTGGCGGGTGGCGAGATCGAGCACCCGGATGGCGGACGAAGGATCGTTCGATTCGCCCCCAAAAACGATTTTGCTCCCATCAGGGGAGAAATTCGGATCGAGTTGCTGTTGACGATCTTCCGGCAAGAGTGGCTGAGGGCTGCCGCCGCCGACGGCGATTTCGTAGATCCTGGCAGGCTTGTAGGAACTCGAAGCGAATTCGAAGAAGACAATTTCCTCCCCGTCGGGTGACCAGCGTGGCAGCACGGCGTAGCCGGGCGGGTAGGTAAGTTGCTGGCGCTGGCTGCCGTCCACTTTGCTTCGCCAAAGCGTTCCCTCGGGATAGGAAACGTAGGCGACCCATTGGCCGTCTTTCGAAAAGGAAATATATTCCGCGGAGATTCCACCAAGGAAGGGCGAAAACCCGACAGACTTTGCATCGAAACGCATCAACTCGCCACGAAAGTTCTGTCCGGTCACAAAAAGTTTCTTACCGTCGCGGCTGGGAAGCGCAGAAGACAATGCCAATGGACTTGAAGTTAAGGCGATGGGCTTTGGTGAGGGATGAAACCAGCCGGTCGATTGCGGCAAGACCCAAATCTGCCGGTTCGACTGGAAGACAAAATATTTTCCGTCCGCCGTCCATTTGCCGCAGCACTCATCAGGGGGATCGTGCAAACCAGCCAGGAGAGGACGCAAATTGGCTCCATTCGCCGAACTTTCCCACGCCAGTTGCTGGCCCAGAGTACCGACGCTCTCGGTGGTATCGAAACGAAGACGGCTACCGTCCGGCGACCATGCGATATTCTTGATATCGCCCTTCATGCTCAAAAGTTTGTGCGGCTCGGTGCCGTCAGCTTTCGCCACCAAGAGATCGCTCACATTGCTAAAAGCCAACAGCGTTCGATCGGGGGACCACGCAGCGGTTTCCGCTTCGATATCGCCAAGCCTGCGAGGAGAGCCTCCCAGCACGGGCAAACTCCACAGTGGTCCACGGGGCGGCGCTCCTCGCCCATCGACTGCGAGAATTTCCGATCCATCCGGCGACAGGTACACCGGTATCATATTCGGCGAAGGCAGGATCGAAAGTTTTCTCGGTTCGCCGCCTGCAGCCGACATCTCGGCGACGCTGTGAGCCGCGAAGGTTCCAGCGTTTCCTGCGCCCAAATCTAAGTAGAGCCGTGAGCCGTCGGTGCCGATGAGAGATTTCGGTTGGCCATCGTGGGTGAGTTGTACATAGTGCGAAACGTGAGGAACCGGCGCGGGCTGCATCAAAAAATAAGCAAGCACGGCAGCGACAGCAAGTGTGCTTAAGACCGCTACCGCAAGGAGGTTCGTTCGGCTGCGAGTTGCTGTTTTCCTCGCCAGCGTGACCGACGACGAGGATCCCGAACTTGAAAGCTCTTCCAGCGCGAAGGCCAAATCCGAAGCTGACTGAAACCGTTGATCCGCATCTTTCTCCAGGCAGCGCAGCACGACTCGCTGCAAGGCTACAGGCGTTCCCGGCGCAAGGCCGGACATGGGCTCCGGTTGCTCGTTCAGAATCGCACTCATTGTGTCGGCCGAAGTGGGCCGCTCGAAAGTCCGTTTTCCCATCAACATCTCGTAAAGAATGGCGCCGAATGCAAAAATGTCGGTGCGATAATCGGTGGTCAATCCACGCACTTGCTCGGGAGACATGTAGCCCATGGTTCCCATGGCGACACCTTGCATGGTTACAGTGGGCGCCAGTGTCATCACCGACTCTTTCGGTTGGGTCAACTTGGCCAGACCGAAATCGAGAATCTTAACGCGACCCTCCTTGGTGATAAACACATTGTCGGGCTTGAGATCGCGGTGGACGATTCCTTTCAGATGAGCAGCCGCCAGGCCACGCGTAAGTTGGATTCCATAATCGATAACCTTTTCGAGGGGCAAGGGACCGGGCCGTACCGCCTCGCCGAGGGTCTTGCCTTCCAGAAGTTCCGACACTAGGTAGGGCACGCCCGCATAAGTTCCCATCTGGTAGACCGCAAGAATGTTGGGATGATTCAGCGCGGCCGCAGCTTTCGCCTCAATCTCGAAGCGATGCAGGCGCTGTGGATCGGAGGAAACCAACTCTGGAAGAATCTTGATGGCTACTTCGCGATCGAGTCGTGTGTCGCGTGCGCGATAAACTTCACCCATGCTGCCCGCTCCAAGCGGCGAGAGGATTTCATACTGACTGAGACGAGTTCCGGGGGCGAGGGTCATGGGCGCGCCCATTATAAGAGATTCCTAGTCTTCAAAATTAGGGCTGGGCTGGGAAAAGAGACCCTACGAGGAGGCCATCCTTAACGTTTTCGATTCGGGTGCGCAGCCAGCGATTGGGCGCGTGATACCCCCTCAAACGCAGTTTCAAGTAATTGTCAGTAAGGGCCTCGGTGAATTCGCCGGTGGAGTCGGTGCCGGTGACATTGAGGGTGATCGCGTCGAGGTCGCGGCCGATGAAGGCGCGCATGAACGCGAGCTTCTTCTCAGCGGCTAGGTCGCGTAGAACGCGGTTTCGTTCGCGGGCCACGTGGACCGGCACTTGATTTGGCATGGCCGCAGCAGGAGTGCCAGGGCGCGCGGAGTAAGTGAAGACATGCAGGTAAGTGAAGGGCAAGTCTTCGACCATGCGGCGAGTAGCTTCGAATTCCGCGTCGATCTCGCCGGGGAACGCCACCATCACGTCGGCGCCAATCGCCGCGGAAGGCACTGCGGCGTGAATTTTTTCGATTTTCTCGCGATAGTGCCACGGGCGATACTTGCGATGCATGCGCCGCAAGACCGCGTCGCTACCGGACTGCATGGGAACGTGCGCATGCTTCGCAATGCGCGTCTCCGAAGCAACTAGCGAAATCAGTTCATCGGTCCAGTCCATCGGCTCGACGGAAGAGATGCGAAGTTTTTCCAGCGCGGTGCCGGAAAGGATGGCGCGGATAAGGATATTGAGAGTCGGCGTCTGGCTCTCGGCCTGCGGCTTGCGGAAGGCGCGTTCCGCATCCGTAGCTCGAATCCGGAAGTCGGATGGCGCAAGCTTGAAGCCGTTCAGATCTCTTCCCCATCTTCCCAGATTGATTCCGCTGATTACTACTTCGCGGTAGCCAGAGGCGACCAGGCCATTCACTTCGGTCACAATTCGATCGATGGAAAGGGAGCGGCTTTGACCGCGCACGGAAGGGATCACACAAAAGGAACAGCGATTGTCGCAGCCGTCCTGCACTTTGAGATTAGGGCGGGTGCGTTCGTTGGCGGCGTCGAAGACGGGCGCGGCTAACAATTCTGTATGTGCAAAAATGTCGGAGACGAAGATGGGGCTTTCTGCTTGCGCTTCTCGGTTTCTGGACTGCGGCTGGAGTGACGCTAGCGGAATAAATGTGTGGTTTGATATCTGAGGAGCTAGATCCGACATCCGTCGAGCAGTAACGATTTCGGCAAGCTCATGCTTGTGAGAGTTGCCGACAACCAGACTCACGCCCGGTAGAGCTGCGATCTCTTCGGGAGCACGTTGGGCGTAGCAACCGGTGACCACAATTTGTGCGTCTGGATTCTGGCGGCGCACGCGGCGAATCGCGGCCCGTGCATCCTGATCGGCTCCGGCTGTGACGGTGCAAGTATTCATCACGACCACGGAGGCTTTCGACGCGGCTGGAGCGCGGGTCATCCCCTGCTCCTCGAACTGGCGTTCGAGAGCAGCGCCGTCGGCTTGAGTGGCGCGACAGCCGAAGTTTTCGATGTAGTATCCGGGCACAGGATTATGGTAGCGCACCCTGGGGCAGGCGTTGCCGATTGTCCACTTCTCTCAAGGACCGCCTGGAAACGAGCCCGGCAAAGCAAGAATGAAGAGCGAAGTCAAAAACAGCCGGCAGTGTCCGCTCCGCACTCCCGCAAGAGCAAAAATCAAAATAAGAGCTCGAAACAAGAATCAAAGGCAGCGGGCGAGGGCGCCCGCTCCACACTGTCTGCAGGTAGGCACACTTCGGCGCTATTCGCGCTTACTTCACGCACTAGGGCGAATCAGGCAGTAGCGGCCGTTCTTCGCGACTGGAAACATTCCCGGCAAAAGACAGGGCGGCCTTGCGTGGGACGGAAAGGAACGGTAGTTTGTTTTCCGCATCCCGAGCAGGTAGCCTGAGTCTCAACTTTGGTGTAGCGATAGGGTTGACCGGGTGCGGGGGGCGCGCCCAGGATTGAGACTCGCTTGGTCTTGCAAGCTTTGCAACGCTTGGGTTCGTTCTTGAACTGCTTATCGTGAAAGAAAAGCTGTTCCCCGGCAGTGAAAATGAAATCACTCCCACAATCGATACACTTCAGCACCTTGTCCTGAAATTCCATTGAGGATGGCTCCCTTCAGCCCGTTTCCGCGCGCCCACCGGCGGGGAAAGAACTGCGGTGGTACACCGAATAAACAGGTCCTTCAACTCCCCCTCTTGTAATACCCCTTGGACTCGGCCCACCACGCACCAGGAGGAGCGTGGGCACAAACTATATCGCTTTTATGCCGGAAGAATGATGAGTATGAATTCCCTGTTGCAGCTCGAGATGGTGGGGGCCCGATCGAGCAGAGCCGCCCCGGGAAGGAGCGGCCCTTTGCTGCGTTAATCCTGTTCTTTACGTGTTTTTTTGCGAGCCCGCTTGCGCGCGAGAGCCGCTTTTACGCGCTTCTTCTCGCCTGGCTTCAGGTAAAAGGAGTGGCGCTTGACCTCCTTGATAATGTCTTCCTGTTGTACCTTGCGCTTGAAGCGGCGCAGAGCGTTCTCGAGGGATTCACCCTCTTGAAGTCGAACTTCTGCCAAACTGACACACCCCCAAACCCGTCCGGATGGACCGAATAGTTATTACAAGGATTTGACTCCAAGTCAAGTGAAAGTGGCAGAATTTGGGCCAAAAACGGCCCAAAAATGAATTGGGACCATTTTGAGACAATTCTGAGTCGTGTGCACGGGCTTCACGCGAGAGAGTTCGCAGATTTTTGCAAACCATAAAGACCGGGGCTACGCTCCAGCTTGGTTTTCGTCGAATGGCACTGCGAGGAAGAATAAGAAGATCGCGCTGGGCCAGAGCTGCAGGAATAGCCGCGTCAGCGAAAAACGCAAGTGCCAGTAGATATCGTACGGAGTGATGAGGTAGACGACGAAGTATCCGGCAAGCGTGAAGGCCAGAGCCAGCACCGAAGAGCGCGCGCCGAGCGCGGGTTTTCTTCCGCCGCCGTTTCCTCCGATTAGATAAAAGCCAATCAAGGCGAGCGTGCCCGGAATCAACAGCCAGTTTCCAAAGCGGAAGAATCCTTTCCCATACCATTGCAGGACAGCCCAATAGCGAGTTGGATCGAGTAGTTTGTGGAGGGCCGCGGACGGATTGGAGAACAGATCGCTGGGGGGTGCGACGGAATGTTTGAACCATGCAATGAGGGTAAACACAGGCGCGGCTGAGGCGAGAAGCGTCGCGAAAGCTTTCCAACCTTCAAGGTGGCTTTCCCGGTCAGGCGGCAAGGACACCCGGAGGATCGTCGGCCTAAGGAGTGTGAGAAAACGTGCGGCGAGAATTGCGCAAAGAAAGAGCAGGCCTTCGTTCTTGGTCCAGGCGCCAAATGCGGCTGCGAATCCGGCCGCGGCAAGAACACGGCGAGAGTTCGTCGGATTGACGCTACGATCGTCATGAAGACAGAGCAGAGCGATCGTAGTCAGAACAAAGAACGAAAGAGGAACATCGGCGTATTGCGACGTTCCCTGCTCGATGAAGAATGGAGTTGTAACCAATGCCAAGCCGCCCAACATGGCGGTGGCCTGTCCACGAAGTATGGAGAGTGCGGAAAATAAAATTTCGATCGTAGAGAACGTGAAGAGGAGGCCGATGACGGCTGGAACCCAGGCGTCGTCGTGCCCAAGATACGTCCAGAAGTGCGCAATGGCGCCGGGAAGAAGCAGCGGATAGTCGGGATGAGACCAGGGAATGAGCGGGCTGAACCCGTCGCGCCACTGGGAACCGCTGCGAAACAGAAAGCGGGCGTGAAGATTCCAGATGGCGAAGGCGTCCCATCCGTCGCCATGGGGATGAGCCCTCGCCCGCATCACGGCGGAATAGATCCCAACTCCAAGGGCGACGATGAAGGTGCAGGTAAGCGAGGGTTGAAGCCAGCGTGGTCCAGCGATTATGGATTGTCTGGAACGCGCGACAATGGCGTGCTCGCTTTTAGTTCGTAATAAGAGCGCGGCGCTGAGAAGCAGCACAAAGACGACACCATCGACGAGGATCAAACTCTCGATGCCGCAGAGGCGGCACACGACGAATACCGCAGAAAAGATTCCGAGGCCGAAGCCCACCGACAATGACGTTCGCAACAGCAGAAGAGAAGCGCAAGGAGCCGCTCGCAGGCCACTCAAGCTGGCGAGGGCAAATCCCGAGCCCAGGCAGAGAAACGCTGCCAGCGCGAATGGCATTTATTGCGCGCCCTTGTTGGCGAAGAGCAGGACGCCGTTGCCGAAATCCTGCCCCAGTCGCAGGTGGTCTGGCAGTAAGGCTGGCGGCGGAGAAACCGAAAAATTGCCCACGACGAGAGAGTGATTCGAAGAATGATCGACGACCAGCGGAGCCAAGGCGTACTGCGCAAGATAGTAATCGGCAGGGCTGTCGGCGTTTCCGACGTAACCGACGATTCCTTGTTGCGGCAACGCTTGTTTCAGCGCCGCGAAGCGCTGGTCTGAACGAAGTTCGACGGCATCCGTGCGTGGCTGCCCGGGGCTGGGCGTCTCATTTAGAATTCGAATCGTAGACAACAGACAACAAACAATCAGTCCTGAAGTGGCAATCGCGAGACGTCGCGTAGATGCTGGGGACGGTTGCATGTTTGGATTGGGTAAAAGCTGGCAGCATTATACGTCGAGTATTCGTGATCAGCAGGATGCAGGACATTCGATGTAAATTGAGCCTTCCACTTCTGATAAATTGAGCACGGCAAATTCGGTTACGTCAAAATCCCCACCCTGTCTCTCCGGAGTGCGGAGAGACAGGGTTGGGCACCCGTTGTCTGCCCAGTGTTGATCGCCGGCGGCGTGCATTCCCAGCCTCCTTTCCGTTACATTAGTTATTCCCATGCTTGATCTGAATTTCGTTCGCGACAATCTGCCGTTGGTGGAAGAGAAGTTGCGCCAGCGCGGCATGGACCCGTCCGCCGTGCTGAAGGATTTCCACGAAGTCGACACGCAACGGCGCCAGGCCATTACCGAAGCCGAGACCAGCAAGGCTCAGCGCAACAAAGCCTCGGAAGAAATCGCGAAATTAAAGAAGACCGGGCAGGACGCCAGCGCCGCTATGGCGGAGACCAAGGACCTGCGAGAGAAAATTCAGACCCTGGAAAAAACCGCGGCGGACCTGGACACTCGCCTGCGCGACATTCTCGCGGGGATTCCGAACCTGCCTAATGACAGCGTTCCTGTCGGCCACAGCGCCGAGCAGAATGTCGAAGTTCGCCGCTGGGGCACGCCCCCCAAGCTCGATTTCACTCCTAAGGCGCACTGGGATTTGGGCGCCGATCTCGGCATCCTCGATCTGGAACGCGCCGCCAAACTAACGGGCGCACGTTTCGCCGTGTACTGGGACCTGGGCGCGAAACTAGAGCGTGCCTTGATGAACTTCATGCTCGACCTGCATACCCGCCAACACGGTTACACTGAGGTTTTGCCGCCATACCTGGTGAACTCCGAATCGATGTATGGCACGGGGCAGTTGCCGAAGTTCGCTGCCGATCTTTTTCGCGTGCCGCATGGCGAGAAAGATCTCTGGCTGATTCCGACCGCCGAAGTTCCGGTGACGAATCTGTATCGCGACGAAGTGCTGGACCAGGGGCGACTACCGGTCTCGCTCACCGCATATACTCCGTGCTTCCGGAGTGAAGCGGGATCGTACGGCAAAGATGTGCGCGGGATTATCCGGCAGCACCAGTTTCAGAAAGTAGAACTTGTGAAATTCACCCGGCCGGAGCGATCTTACCAGGAGCATGAAAAGCTCACGCACGACGCGGAAGAAGTTCTGCAGAACCTTGGCCTGCATTATCGGGTGATGATGTTGTGCACCGGGGACATGGGCGCATCTTCGGCCAAAACTTATGACATTGAAGTTTGGCTCCCGGGACAACAACTGTTCCGCGAAATTTCGTCGTGCTCGAATTTCGAGGCGTACCAGGCGAGGCGAGCCAACATTCGCTACCGTCCCGAGGGCAAGAACAAGACGGAATTTGTACATACACTCAATGGCAGTGGCCTGGCCGTCGGGCGTACCTGGGTTGCGATTGTGGAGAACTACCAGCAGGCCGATGGCAGCGTGCTAATTCCTGAGGCGCTGCGACCGTACATCGGAGCCGAGAAAATTACGCCGAAGAAGTTCTAGCGTTCGGGCGGCCCAGGCTTCTTTCGCCGGCTTCCGCAGCCCATGGCGGTGCGGCGGGATTCGTTGAAATCTAGGAGCCAGACGCCAGGAGCGAGTAAACTTGCAAAGAGCAGAACTCACGACCATAGCGCCCAGCGCGCCCCTGCCCATGAACGCCATCTGGCGAACAATTCGCGGATACATTCTGTGGCAGTACGAGCGGGGCACGCTGCATTACGACATCATGGTCACGCTGATTATCATTTTTATTCTGTTCTCGCCGCGCGTGATCAACTTCAACGACAAACCCATCGCCCGAAATCCGCATCCGACTGAAGTAACTGTAACCGCCGATGCCGAGGGCCGTCTGATCTACCAGGTCTCGGCTACCGCGGTTTCGCCCGGCGGTGACCAGTCGGTTCGTGATCAACTGCTGCGCATTATCGAACCGATCTCGGGAGCCGTTTCGATTGTGAGTTACGAACCTGTCTCCGATGGCAAGGGCAAGATTCAGAGTTACAAAGTTTTAGCTCAACGTGAGTAGGACGGGCAGTTCAAGCCCGCGATTCGAGTTTGAATGAAAACTCTCTCTCTCGTCTTTACAGCCGCGATCGTTTTCAGTACGCTCGGCTTCACGTCGCCACAGGAAAAACCAGCCGACTCAGTCACGCTTGAGTCTGTTCTCAAGACGATGGACGCGGCGGCAGCCAACTTCCACACCACGCAAGCCGAGTTCGAGTGGGATTCTTACGAAAAAGTGATCAACGAAGTTGATGAGATTCAGGCCGGAAGCATTTATTTCCGCCGCGCGGGCAAAGACATCGAAATGATGGCGGAAGTCAAAATGGCCGGATCGGATCTGAAACACCAGAAGCCGGAACGCAAGTACGTGCTTTACAGCGGTGGCAAGATTTCCATCTATGAACCGAAAATCGAGCAGGTGACCGCCTACGACCTGGGCAAGAATCGGGTCGATTTAGAAAGTTATGTTGTGCTTGGCTTCGGCGGCGGTGGGCACGATTTGGCGAAATCATTCGACGTCACTTACGTCGGGCCCGAGACTATTGATGGCGTCGCCACTGCGCGGTTGCAACTCATTCCAAAATCCGAGAAAGTGCGGAACAATTACAACAAGATTCTTCTCTGGATCGATCTGAATAAAGGGATCTCGCTGCAGCAGCAATTTTTTTCGCCGCAGGGAGACTACCGGCTCACGAAATACACTTCCATTCAGGAAAAGAAGATTCCGGACGACATTTTTAAGCTGAAGACCACAAGCAAGACGAAAACCATTTCACCTAAAGGTTAAGTCATTGAATTTAAAGATCAAGAAGGTGTGCTGAGAATTGCAGTTTGGGAGCTATACTGGCCCCACCTTCAGTTGGGTTCATTCATGGCCAAGGTTTTTACGATCACTGTCCCCCCGAAACTGGGCAACAAGCGCCGGGAGCGTAGCTCCGATCCGCGCTACGTAGACGGCCAACGCTTGCTTGTCGAAGCCATGAAATATTTGGCGCAGGCCGACCCGGTCAAGAACCGCACCGCAATCGAATTGATCTCCGAACACGTGCGCACCCGCTTCCGCATGAGCGACTCGCCGCTGGGGTAAGACTGGGTTTCCAAGCTTCCTATTTTCCTGGCTTGTAAGAACACACGGGCGGATTGCTGGCGTGAATTTTTATGCCCGCCGCTGGATGAGCGCAGAGGCCAGAACTATCACTAAGGGATAGCATTCCAGAGTGTATCGAGGTTCGGGATTTTCCAGGCTGCCGAGGAAGGCGGAGCGCAGGAGTAGAAATAAAACGAATAGGCCGATGCCAAAAAAATCGCGCCCTCGCACCAGGCCGGCAAGTGCCATCAGTACATACACCAGGTTCACCAGGCCAAATCCCAGGCTGACCGCCAGCCAGCGGCTGTCGTCATTGAACTCCCACCAGCGTGGGTCTGAGGGAAACAATTCGGTGCGCGGGCGCAGCCACATATCCGCGATGCGCAGCGCAGGCAGCCACAGGTAATAGCGAAGCTGCGCGGCATGAATCCGCTCCGCCGCCAAAGTGGCGAAGCGGGCGTCGAGTTCCGCAGTCATATCGTGATCGCGATTGAAGTCGGCAAAAAGTTCGGCCGTTTCCTGGCGCTGTTGCGCGGAGTCGAATGCCCGGCGCGGCAGCCGCGTGACGTCAATGTCCGCTCCCGGCACGCTCCAGTAAATCTCTTGCACGGAAACGTAATCGGCGATCCAGGTCTTGGTCCAACGATTGAAGCCGTCCATGACGACATCGTCGGAGTCGGTGGCATAGCGCGGCGCAAGTGGTTCGAAGCGGTGCAGCGTGTGAAGATTGCGCAGCGTCCAGGGAACGAGCGGAGCAAGCGCGCCGGCGGCGACCAACGCGCCCGCCCAGAAAATTGTTCGCGCTTGAAAGCGCGTTTCGTTCCCAACCGCCCGCAAGCTTTTCCCCAGCAGCCACAAAAGATATGCGCCGATCGCGGCTAACAATATTCCGCCGTCGGGACGGAGCAGAATTGTGGCGCTGACCGACAACCCGCATCCGAGCCAGATCAACATGGGACGAACGGGCGGCCCGGCTTCACCCACGCCCAGCCCCTGAACCGCCAGATTGAGCGCTAGCGCGGTAAAGAAAATTTCAAGCGTCTCGGTTAGAGCGGCCGCAGCATAATTGGCGAGAAACGGACAAAGGGCCGCCAGCAGAAACGCAGCCTGAGCGGCCTTCCCTGAAAATAATCGCCGGGAAAGGTCGGCAATCAGGAAGCACGTCGCCAAGTCAATCAGCACTTGCGCAATCAGGACCGCCCGAAAATTTCCAACTCCGAACAGCGCGAACATTGCCGCTAGAAACGCCGGATATCCGGGCAGGCGAGAAAGTGTCGGCGTAATTATGTTGGAGTTAGTGATTCCGTAGACGCCATGCCGAAGCCAGTTCTGTGCGATGTCAGCGTAGAAGCGGGAGTCGTCAACAACGGCGGGAAAGTAAGCGACCAACAGGCCACGCAGGGCCAGTGCCACCAGGCTGGCGACGAAGAAGAACCGCGCTTTCTTTTGCAGGAATTCGCGCACGCTCGCGCCAGTAGCGGCGCGCTGCGAATCATAACGCGTTTAAGGCAATCCCGGAGACAGGAAAATGCATCTTACGAATCAGAGCAGCTAATCTCACCCTGCCTCGTCTAGAATTGACCGTGTGCCGCGCGCGGCATACGATGAACCTCGTCCCCCATGGCTGAACCAGTTTTTTATGATCCTCGACGCGCCCGATGGAAACGCCTGCGGCGCATGGTTGACGTTACAGCGGTCTTCGTCTCCACATTGATCATTTTCTTCGTGTATACGGCGCTGCGCGACGAACCTCTGCCCGAGTTGCTCTTTTCTCCGCAGAAACGCGCCTTCAAGGCCCTGAAAGAAAGCGAAAAAGAAAAAGCTCGCGACCGGCAGAAAAAGCTGGCAGCCCGGTCTCATCGCAAATCGAAACTGGCGGCTTCGCAGGTCACGCTCAATCAGGGCGAAGGAATCCGCGCAGCATTTTACGTGCCCTGGGACGCGGCTAGCTTCTCATCGCTCCGCTCTTATGCACGGCAGATCGATCTTCTTTATCCCGACTGGCTGCACGTGCTCACGCGAGACGGACGGCTGCAGAGTATCGATGAACAGACCGGAAAGTATTTTGACGTCGTGCAGGGCACGAATGTTCTTCCGGTTGACGATCGCGTGATGCCGTTCCTCAAGACGGAAGACCCAGGGATGGAAGTCTTTCCCATGGTCAATAATTTCGACGGGACAGACTGGGTCGGCGACATCACCCGGTTCCTGAATAATCCAGACGCCCGGGCGCTTTTCCGCCGCCAGACCGCGCAGTTTCTGTCCTCCGGGCGCTACCATGGGCTGATGGTCGATTTCGAGGCCTTTCCCGCCAGTGGCCAGCCCGGTTATGTCGCGCTGTTGAAAGAGCTGTCGGGCGATTTGCACGGACGCGGAATGAAACTTTATGTCGCGGTGCCGCCGCACAACGACGAATTCAATTATTCCGCAATCGCGGCGGCGGCCGACGGCGTGGTGCTGATGAACTACGACGAGCATTTTCCCGGCGGCGCGTCCGGAGCCGTGGCGTCGCAGGACTGGTTCGTCAAAAATCTGACTTTCGCTACCACCGTCATTCCGCGCGAAAAAATCATTTGCGCCATCGCCAACTATGGTTACGACTGGGTCCTGAAACCGAAGAAGGGGAACCTGCCTGCGGAGCTCCACGACAGCTCGGTCAGCGTTCAAGAGGCATGGCTGGAGGCGCGTGATTCCGACGAGGACGTCAACTTCGACGACGACGCTATGAATCCGCACTTCAGCTATCTCGACGAAAAAAGTTACCGTCACGATGTGTGGTTCGTCGACGGGGTGACCGCGCTTAATCACATGAGAGCGGCGCAAACACTGGGCATCCAGACATTCGCTCTATGGCGCTTGGGGAGCGAAGACCGCTCGCTTTGGCGAGTGTGGGACGTTCCCGGGGATGCGGGAGCCACCGACAAACTCAAGGATGTTCCGCCCGGAGCTGATGTCGACATGGAAGGCCAGGGCGAAATCCTGCGCATTGAAGATAAACCGGCGCACGGAACTCGCGATCTGACCATCGACGCCGATAGCCACCTCATCACCGACGAAGTCTTCCAAAATCTGCCCGAGCCTTATCGCGTTGGGCGTTACGGCTACAGTCCAAATAAAATCGCGCTCACGTTTGATGACGGTCCTGACCCGGATTGGACTCCGAAGATTCTCGATGTGCTCAAACAGAAAGACGCTACGGCAACGTTTTTCCTGATCGGCATTCAGACCGACAAGTTTTCCAGCCTGGCCAAACGGATCTATCGTGAAGGCAATACGATTGGGAATCACACCTTCACTCATCCCGACGTCAGTAACATTTCCACCGCGTACATGAAAGTGGAGTTGAATCTGACCGAGCGTCTTTTCGCGAGCCTGATGGGCGTGCGCGCCACGCTGATGCGTCCGCCCTATGCGATTGATGAGGAACCCGATACCGCCGATCAGGTGCGACCGCTCGAGGTTCCGCAAGAAATGGGCTATATCACGGTCGGTAATCGCATTGATCCTGACGACTGGAGCGGAAATCCCTCGGCTGAAAAAATTTCCTCTTACGTGCTTTCGCATTTGCCGCCGTGCCGTCAGGAGGATTTGCGTTGCGGCAACATCGTGCTTTTGCATGACGGCGGCGGAAATCGCAGTGAGACGGTGCGCGCTCTTCCCATGATCATCGACGGTATTCGGGCGCGCGGCTATGAGATTGCGCCGGTTTACGAACTGCTGGGTAAGAACCGCGCGGACGTGATGGCCCCATTACCTGCCGGCGAGCTTTGGGCGGCTCGACTGGATCGCTTCGGCTTCTGGCTGTTCGATGCGGGAGTGGTCGCCATCACCTGGATCTTCCTGATCGGCGACCTATTAATGACGGGACGTCTCATCTTTATCGGCACCGCAGCCGTCTACGACCGGGTGCGCGAGAAGATTTTCGGTAAGCCCGCGGAAGTCGCCTCCTACAAGCCAAAGGTCGCCGTGCTCATTCCGGCTTACAACGAAGAGAAAGTGATTGAGCGAACCGTGCGGGCGGCTTTGAACTCGAACTATCCGAACCTGCGCGTTATTGTCATCGACGATGGCTCCAAAGACCGAACGCTCGAAGTCGCGTGCAAGGCCTTCGCTGCCGAAGCCGCGGCGGGACACGTCCTGATCCTCGGCAAGCCGAACTCTGGCAAGGCGTCCGCGCTCAACTACGGAATCGAGCACATCGGCGACGCGGAACTGTTCGTGGGAATCGACGCCGACACCATCATCGCTCCGGATGCGATTGCACGGTTAGTGCCGCATTTCATCAATCCCAAAGTCGGCGCCATCGCCGGCAACGCCAAGGTTGGCAACCGCGTCAATCTCTGGACGCGCTGGCAGGCTCTGGAATACATCACCAGCCAGAATTTCGAACGGCGCGCGCTCGACGTGCTCGGTGCCGTGAGCGTTGTGCCGGGCGCGATTGGAGCGTGGCGTGTTTCCGCGGTGCGCGAGGCAGGGGGCTATCACGTCGATACCGTGGCTGAAGATGCCGACCTCACGATGGCCCTGCTGCGGCGCGGATATCGTGTCGAGTACGAAGACATGGCTCTGGCGTACACGGAAGCTCCCACCAACGCAAACGCCTTGATGCGTCAGCGTTTCCGCTGGTCGTTCGGCATTCTGCAGGCAGTGTATAAACATCGCGGAGTATTTGCGCGCAAGGGCGCGCTGGGATGGGTGGCGCTACCCAACATCGTAATCTTCCAGATCTTGCTGCCACTGGTATCGCCGCTCATCGACATCATGTTCGCCGTGGGCACGCTCTGGTATTTCATCCAGAAACATTTCCATCCCGACTCCACCGATCCGGCGAGCTTTCACAAGTTGGTATTGTTCTTCTTCGCGTTTTTGGTGATCGACTTCATCGCATCGGCGATCGCCTTCGCCCTGGAACGCAAACGGCCTGACGACAAAGAGGACGGATGGCTGCTGACCCAGGTATGGCTGCAGCGCTTCGCCTACCGCCAGCTATTTTCGATCGTGCTCTTCAAGACTCTGAAGCGCGCACTCGAGGGCCGCAAGTTCGCCTGGGACAAACTGGAGCGCACGGCGGCCGTGAATTATGTTCCGGCGGAGAACCGGGATTCGGTGAACGTTCGATAACCCCCCGCACTTGCCGTAGAGGCGTAGCTCGCTACGTCTCTGTTGGCAGTACCACGCTGTCCGCAAGACGTTGCGAGCAACGTCTCTACGAAAGCGTTCTCGTGAAGCGACCGCAGAATTGCGACTCGCGCTATCGAAACAGCAAAGGCGCGAACTCGGCCAGATTCCTGCGCCAGACCAACCACGTATGCATGCCTGGCGTCTCGATGTCGGTGTGCTCAACGCCCTTCGATTTCAGCCACTCGCGCAGGTTGCGGTTCACTGTGATCAGGTGATCCTCGGTGCCGCAGGCAATCCACAGCAGACGGATTTGCTGGTTCGCTTTTGCATCGAGGCCGGGAAAATCTTTTTCAAACTCATCGGGAATGCCGCCCGAACTGAACGCCCCAATCCAGGCGAACTTGTCGAGATTGTTCAGCCCAGTCAGCAGCGACTCTGATCCGCCCATCGAAAGCCCTGCAATCGCGCGTGAGTTGCGGTCGGCCGTGACATGGTATTCGCTCTCGACTTTGGGCATGACTTCGGTGAGCAGAGCTTCGCGGAACCTCGAGAAATTTTTGTCGCGAATGTCGGTGTGGTTCCAAACTCCCCATCCCTGGCTGATCATTTCCATCGTGCCGTAGCCGAGAGGCATGACCACGATCATCGGCTTCGCTTTGCCTTGCGCGATGAGGTTGTCGAGGATTACGTTGGCGCGCCCGACCGCCGACCATCCGCTCGCGTCGTCGCTGTAGCCATGCAGCAGGTAGAGCACCGGATACGCCGTCTTCGCGGCTGGATCGTAGCCGGGCGGAGTGTAGACGTAATAATCGCGGTCGTCCTGGGCCACCGCTGACTTGTAAAAGTGATGATGGATTTCACCGTAGGGCACATCGTTCAACTCCCACGGCAACGAAGATGGCCCGGGGACGTGCACCATATTTTCGGTCGAAAGCAAATTCGGTTTTAGCAGGTGGTTGAATGGATCGATCATGCGAATGCCGTCGACGACGATCGAGTATCCGTAGTAGTCAGGAGGCAAGGGCGCCGTGGTCACGGTCCAAACGCCCTTGTCGTCTTTCTTCATGGCAACGGGAGCAGTACCTTCACGCGCTAGTTTCACCTCTTGAGCGTTGGGCGCAAGGAAGCGGAACGTCACGCTGCTGTCGGGATGCACTTCGGGCGTGTCGAGCCACGGCGGCCTCTGCTGTGGCGGAGCCTGTGCGGGCTTAGCTTGCTGAGCAGTTGCAAGATTAAAAAGCATGCAGAAGCAGAAAAGAAGAAAGAAGGAAAGTTTCATCGGCCTTGTCCTCCGGTAACTAGATCGCACAATTGTATAAGGAGGTTGATGGCGTCGACAACGCGACGGCAGGTCTGAAGTCGGCTGGTTTGGGTTAGCTAAGAGCTAAGAGCTAAGGCACTCACTTCCCTTTTGCCGCGACGTCGAGCCGTGCTTCAGCGCGGTGCAGGGCGTCCAGTGCGCGCTCCACATCGACGTTGGTGTCGCCGCTGGTGAGCCGCTGTTCTGCGCGCTCCTTGGATTTGCGTGCACGTTCCACGTCGATCTCCGCCGGACGCTCGGCCGTCTCCGCCAGAATTGTGACTTTGTCGGGCAGCACTTCCGCAAATCCCCAAGCCACGGCCAGCCGCAGTTCCTGGGAATTTTCGCAATAGATAATCTCGCCCACCGCCAACTCGGTGATCAGCGGCGCGTGTCCCGGCAGCACGCCCAGATACCCGTTCTTGCCGGGAATCTGGACTTCTTCGGCCGCCGTGTCCACGACTTTCTTTTCCGGCGTGACGATCTCGAGTTTGAACACTTCAGCCATTGGTCATTTGCCGTCTGTCGCTGGCCTGCGGTCACCGTCGGCACCGAACACGCACGAACGACGAATGACCAACGACGGTTCTTACGCTGCCGCCTTCATCTTTTCCGCCGCTTCCAGCACTTCCTCGATCGGGCCCTTCATGTAAAATGCCTGCTCGGGAATATCGTCATACTTGCCTTCCACGATAGCCTTGAAGCCCTTCACCGTGTCGGCAATCTTCACATAGCGTCCCGCTGCGCCGGTAAATTGTTCGGCCACGTGGAACGGTTGCGAAAGGAAGCGCTGAATCTTACGTGCGCGTGCGACCGTCAGCTTCTGATCTTCGGTCAACTCATCGATGCCCAGAATCGCGATGATGTCCTGCAGATCTTTGTACGTCTGCAGCGTTCTCTTCACCGTCTGGGCCACGTCATAGTGCTCCTGGCCAACGATGCGCGGATCGAGAATGCGCGACGTCGACGCCAGCGGATCGACCGCGGGATAAATTCCAATTTCCGTCAACGCGCGCGAAAGCACCGTGGTCGCGTCGAGGTGAGCAAAGGTGGTCGCCGGAGCCGGATCGGTCAAGTCGTCGGCTGGCACGTAAATCGCCTGCACTGACGTGACCGAGCCTTTCTTGGTCGACGTAATGCGCTCCTGCAGTTCGCCCATTTCCGTGGCTAGGTTGGGCTGGTAGCCCACGGCGCTCGGCATGCGGCCCAGCAGCGCGGAAACTTCCGAACCGGCTTGCGTGAACCGGAAAATGTTGTCGATGAACAGCAGAGTGTCCGCGCCCTCGGCGTCGCGGAAATACTCCGCGACCGTCAGTCCCGTCAGCGCAACACGCAGGCGCGCACCTGGAGGCTCGGTCATCTGGCCATAGATCAACGCCGCCTTCGACTCCGCCGGCTTGCCCGGCTTAATCACGCCCGACTCCGACATTTCCAGCCACAAGTCGTTGCCTTCGCGCGTGCGCTCACCCACCCCGGCGAACACGGAAAAACCGCCGTGATTTTTGGCAACGTTGTTGATCAATTCCATGATGACGACGGTCTTGCCCACGCCCGCGCCGCCGAACAATCCGATTTTGCCGCCTTTCAAGAACGGCTGGATGAGATCGATGACCTTCACGCCGGTCTCGAACATCTCGGCGCTGGTCGCCTGCTCGTCGAATGCCGGGGCAAGACGGTGAATCGGCATTCTCACTTTGTACTCGATTGGGCCCAGTTGATCGACGGGTTCGCCAATCACGTTCATCACGCGCCCCAGCGTTCCGCGTCCCACGGGCACAGAGATCGGGCCGCCCTGGTCAATGGCTTTCATGCCGCGCACCATGCCGTCGGTGGGTTCCATGGCGATGCAGCGCACGCGCCCCTCGCCCAAGTGCTGCTGCACTTCGAGAATTACCTTGATGGGATTGGGAACGGTGAAGCCGTCGCTCACCACTTTCAGAGCTTCGTAAATTGGCGGCAGCTTCCCTTCGGCAAACTGCACGTCGACCGCCGGCCCCGCGATTTGAATAACATGTCCTACGTTTTCAGGCATAAATTAGCTTCTAGCTACTGGCTGCTAGCTCCTAGCTTGGATCAAGGCCACGTTTCGACAACGCGACCTCGCTGAAATTCCCCTATCTAAAATCTGACTTGCTAAAAGCTAGTAGCTAAAAGCTAGCAGCCTCTTCTCACATTGCCGCCGCGCCACTGACGATTTCGATAATCTCCTTCGTGATCTTCGCCTGGCGCGCCCGGTTCATGGCCAGCGTCAGCGAGTCGATCATGTCGGTAGCATTGTTCGTGGCCGAATCCATCGCCGTCATGCGTGCCGCATGTTCCGCGGCCACCGACTCCATCAGCGCACGGAAAATCTGGATGCTGACATACTTCGGCAGCAGTGTGCGAAACAACTCCTCCGGCGACTGCTCGTAAATGTAGTCCACCTGCGCGGTGCCAAACTGCGCCGCTACTTCCTCCGCGTGACGGTCCGGACCGCGCAGACCCACGCCTGCGCTGATCGCCGCCTCTTTAGCTTTCTTCTTTTCTTCTTCCGACATCTCCTCGGCCAGGCGCACGGCCGGTTCGCCGATCTGCTCGATGGGAAGAATCTGCTCCACGACTAGCCTTTGCGCAATAACCGACTTAAACTCGTTGAAGACGATATAAACGGCATCGATCTCTTCGCGCGTGTAGCGCGCGATCACGTTTTCCGACAGCCTGCGCGCTTGCGCAAATTCCACCTTGCCCAGGATGCCGACGTGCTCCCCGGTAATCTGAATCTCTCCGGCGCGCTCGCCCGCTTCCGCCTCGGGTTCGAGCAAGTCCGACAGATCCGCCAAGCTCCGCGTCTGCACCTTGGCGCCGGGAAAACGCCGCCGCAGAAAATCCCGACCTTTGCGGCCAATAGCTTCAATGTCGACCTTCTTGCCCTGCTTGGACTCAAGGAAGCGGGCGGCCGCCTTGGTAATGTTCGCATTGAACGCTCCGGCCAAACCCTTATCGCCGGTTACGACAATCAGCAAAATGTTTTTCTCTTCGCGCTGCGCCAGCAGAGGATGTTTCGGCTCGCCCGTCTCGGGATCGTAGATCTCGGTGCGCGCCACCAGCGACTTCAGCACATTCGTCAGCATCTGCGCGTAAGGACGCGCGGCCAGCGCCCGTTCCTGCGCCCGGCGCAACTTCGCCGCCGAGACCACCTTCATGGCCTTAGTGATTTGCCGCGTGTTGATCACGCTGCGAATCCGCCGCCGAATATCGAGAATGTTTGCCATGGAAAACCAGCTATTAGCTCTTAGCCGTTAGCTCCAAGCCAAATAAAGCCAAAACCAAGCCCCGCTCCAAGCTAAACGTCTAGACGAAGCTAAGGATCTGCTTCACCACAAAACTCCTTTCGCCACTGCCTCGCGCTCCGATACAAACTGCTGCTTCGCTTCTTTGATCACGTTCTGCAACTGACTCTTTAAACCATCATCCAGAATCTTTTTCTCCATGATCGCGCGCAACAAGCCGGGATTCGTCGAATCCACGTATTTGTAGAGTTCGGCCTCGAAGTCGCGCACTTGCGCCACCGGCAGGTCATCGAGAAATCCTCCGGTGCCCGCCATGATGATGAGAATCTGCTTGGAGAATGGCAGCGGCGAGAACTGATTCTGCTTCAGCAACTCGACCAGCCGTTGCCCGCGATTCAACTGCGCCTGCGTGGCCTTGTCGAGATCGCTGCCGAACGCCGCAAATGCTGCCAGTTCGCGGTACTGCGCCAGTTCCAGTTTCAATGTTCCCGCAACCTGCCGCATGGCTTTGATCTGCGCGCTGCCGCCCACGCGGCTCACCGACAATCCGACGTTCACCGCCGGCCGCACGCCCTGGTTGAACAAATCGGTCTCCAGATAAATCTGGCCGTCGGTAATCGAAATAACGTTGGTTGGAATGTATGCGGAGACGTCACCGGCCTGCGTCTCAATAATCGGCAGCGCGGTCAGCGATCCTCCGCCCATCTTATCGCTCAGCTTGGAGGCGCGCTCCAGAAGCCGCGAGTGAAGATAGAAAACGTCTCCCGGATACGCTTCGCGGCCCGGCGGACGCCGCAGCAGCAGCGAGATCTCGCGATACGAGGCCGCGTGCTTCGAAAGATCGTCATAAATGACCAGCGCATGCCGCTTGGAGTCGCGGAAGTACTCGCCCATGGCGCACGCCGCGTACGGCGAGATGTACTGCATGGGAGCCGGCTCTGACGCCGATGCTGCGACGACGATGGTGTACTCCATCGCTCCGGCGTCTTCCAGAATCTTCACCACCTGCGCGATGGAGGAACGCTTCTGCCCGATCGCGTTGTAGATGCAGATTAGGTCATTGCCCTTGCTGTTGATGATGGTGTCGAGCGCAACCGCGGTCTTGCCGGTCTGGCGATCTCCAATGATGAGTTCGCGCTGGCCGCGGCCAACGGGAATCATGCTGTCGATAGCCTTGAGCCCGGTAGCCATGGGTTCGCGCACCGGCTGCCGGTCGATGACGCCCGGCGCGATACGTTCGATCGCGATGAACTGATCAGAAGCGATGGGCCCCTTGTCGTCGATGGGCTCGCCGAGCGAGTTCACCACGCGACCGATCATGCCCTCGCCCACGGGCACGCTCATGATGCGACCGGTGCGCTTGACCTCATCGCCTTCTTTGATCTCGGTATATTCGCCGAGGAGCACGACGCCAACCTGGTCTTCCTCCAGGTTCATGGCGATGCCGGCCACTCCGTGCGGAAATGCCAACAATTCGCCGGCCATAACCTTGTCGAGTCCGTAGACACGCGCAATCCCGTCGCCGAGCGTGATAACGGTGCCGGTCTCGTCCACGGAGATCTGGGTTTCGTAGTTCTCGATCTGCTCGCGGATCAGTTTCGTAATTTCGTCTGCTTTGATTTGTGCCATAAAATCAGCTCTTAGCCTTTAGCTGTTAGCTCTTAGCTACAGCCCATCGCTCAACCTATCATTCTGCGCGCCAACCAAACGACGCAGCCCAACAAAAATTGCCGCTCAACCTTGTCATCCTGAGCGTCGAAGGATCTCTAGCTCTCGCACACGGCGGCCCGGAAGAATTTTAAGAGCCAAGAGCTAAAAGCTAACAGCTAAGAGCTAATCGCTTCCCTGATCCGCTCCAGCTGCCCTTTCACCGAACCGTCGTAAATCGTGCTGCCCACCCGAACTACAGCGCCGCCCAGCAGCGAGGAATCCAGGGCATAGCGGGCGCGAACTTTCTTGCCTGTGGTTTTCTCCATCTGCGATTCGAGCGCCCGCTTTTCCGCCTCGCCCAGTTCGCGGGCACTGGAGATTTGTGCCTCGGCGAATCCCAGCCGCGCATCCAGTTCTTTTTCCAATTGCTCGATAATTCTCGGCAGGAATGGCAGCCGCCGGTGATCCATCAGCACCGCAACCAGGTTTCGTACGTGCTTTTCGATGCCTTCGCGTTGCACAATCGCATCCAGCAGATTGCGTTTCTGATCAGCAGGAACAGCCGGATTATCCCAAATCCGCCGCAAATCCGCGCTCTCATCCAGAAGTCTCACGATCTCGCGCAATCCGCCGACGGCTCGATTGGCGTCGAGATGGGCGCTCAAAACGACGTCTGCGAAAGCCCGGGCATAGGTGCTGGCAACCGAAGCCATCAGTTCCGGTCCTTTCCCGATTCGCCGGCGCCCAATTGACCGGTAAAATTACGCACTAGCGCCTGATCGGTCGCAGCGTCGACGCGAATCTGTTTCCTCGCCAGTCCGACTGCGAGATCGGCGGCATAAGCCGTCAGTTGGCGTCGCGCCGCCTTGGCCGCAGCCGCAATTTCCTGTTCGGCCGAAGCCACAATCTTGCGCGCATCTTCTTCTGCGGCAGCCTGAATACGGGCTTCCTCTGCGACACCTTCTTTTTCGGCGGCATTGCGCATCATGGCGATTTCTACATCCAGTTTCATCAGGCGCGACTCGATGTCGGCCAGCCTGCGTCGCGCATCTTCGCTGGCCATCTGCGCTTCCTGCATGGCTTTCTGGATCGCCGTGCTCCGGTTGCGAAACATTCCCGGCAGATACTTAAAACCGGCCCAGGTAATGAGGAGCGCGATCACGGCAAAATTCAGCACAATACTCAGCCAGTAGGATTGCCGCAGACTCAATCCAGTTAGGCGCGCAATCATCTGCACCGAGGCCGATTCCTTGAATTCGGCCATTTCATCTTTTTCTTCGCCCGCAGCCTCGTTGCTCTCGTGAGCGAGTTGCCTGCCCGGGCCGAAGTTTTCCCGTTTGGATTCGTCACGCGCCTGCTTTTTCGGCGCGGGAGGCGGAGGCACTTCGGGCGCAGGCTGCTCCGGCGATGGCGCCTGGGCGCGCAGCGACATCACGCCGATGCCATTCAACAGGAGCATCGCGAAAAAACAATTACGAATAAGTTGTCGAATTGAACCCATCATCGCCCCGCTCCCGCAGGCTGCAGCACGCGCCGCACGATTTCCTGGGCCAACGCCGCCGCATCGGCCGGCAAGCCTTTCTCTGCTGCCGCTCGATCGACCTCGATGTCGTTCTTCGCGGCGAGCACTTGCGCCTGAGACTTAACGCGAGCCTGGTTCAGCGCATTGGTTCGAGCCTGTAGCGCAGCCTGCCGCCGCGCTTCCTGCGCGCGAAAAACTGCTGCCCGAGCCTCCCGCAATTTCTGTTCGTACTCCGCCGTCCGCGCTTCAGCCGCTGCAATGTCGGCTCGCGATTTCTCGACTGCGCCCTCGGTCTTGCTACGCCGTTCGGCCAGCACGCGCTGCAGTGGCTTGTGCACGATCGTGGTGTAAAGCACGTAGAGCAACGCCACCAGAATCACCGTCGGTACCGATCCGAGCAGTAATTCCCCTAGTTGTCGAAGAGTCTCGTCCATGTGGTGCTGATATAGACCGGAAAATGAGGGCTATGAAAACTGTTAAGTCTAACGTCCGAGGTAGTTTATGTCAACGCGAACTACAGCCTCTCAGCCAGCCCGATCTGACCATCGCAGCCAGCGCTTCAGCAATAATGTCGGAATGGAGCAAGGCCGGACAGTTAACTGTAAATAAACGACTTAATGGAATAGTTGCAAGCGCCTGCACATAGCCCTTGACTTCAGCGAAAAGAGGAATAGCATTGAACTATCACCTCCGATCCAATTCAGGATCGAATGGGCCGATAGCCAAGGAATGTCACCGCTTCTTGGTCGTCGGCCCATTTAAATTTGCGCTCATTGTGCGTCAGCCCACATTCGAAATGCCCGGCGTCTAACTCTCATTAGATGAAGACTCGTTACGCCAAATGAAGACTCGTTACGCCAAATGAAGATTCGTTACGCTTTCATCCTTCCGTTGCTCCATCTGGCGATTGCTGCCCCGCCTACGATCCACCAGCAATCACGGGATTGGCGGTTCATTCCGCAAATGCAGGCAGCCGAGGATTTCGACAAAAGTCATGCGAAAACCTTAGCCGCCGGAATGCCATGGGACCCTTGCTATGAATACCGGCTTCCGTCGGATGGTCGTGTCCTAATCTCGGCCGATTTTCCGGTAGCGCTGCTGGTCGGCCTTCCGGCGGATGAGTGCGCGCTTAGTGCGTTAAGTCTGATACCGAATGGGCTGAAGTACTCGCTTCACGTGAAGAGCCGCGTCTTCCTTGTCGACTGCCTTCTAGCGCTGGGAATCTTCGTGCAGTGGTGGCTGGTCGGTGCCTGGCTCGATCAACGATTCACGCAATCGAAGCCCGCGCGCCGATGGATTATTCCAATCGCGGTCATCACCGTCGGGGCGATTGTGACGGCTTTAACAGCCTTCGGACAGCGAGGCGCAGCTGAAATCGTAAACTATTGTGCGGGGATGATCACACTTCTGGCGTGGATGGTTCTGATCATCATGTTCGCCGCAGTTGGGACGGGGTGCGTAATTAGGGGAATCCGCCGACAGGCTCCCAACCCATAAGTTCTCGTTCGTGCAGGATCCCCTATTCCACCCACTCGCGAACTCTTCTCACCACTGATGCCGGCGCCTCCACTTCCAGTTCTACGGACCCGTCCTTATACGCCCGCGAATAAATTCGCGCCTTGTCCTCGAGCATGGCCAGCATCTTCCCTTCCGCCTGAGGCACGCGCAAATGCACGCGGCTGACCGGATCTTCCTCTATCATGGCGTCAATCCGAGTTCGCAATCGATCGAGGCCTGTGCCTTCTACCGCCGAAACGTAAACCACCTTCGAATCGTCGCGCATGGCGTCCGCCTGCAGCGACTGCGCTACTTCGTCATCCAGCAGATCGATCTTGTTCATCACCCGCAGCCGGGGCTTTTTCTCCGCTTCCAGTTCCTTCAACACAATTTCCACCTGCGCGTCCTGCTCCGCCGAAAGCCGGTTACTGGCGTCGGATACGTGCAGAATCAGCGATGCCCGCTGCACCTCTTCGAGCGTCGCGCGAAACGCCGAGACCAGCGTGTGCGGCAGGCTGCGAATGAATCCCACAGTGTCTGACAGCAGTACTTTGCGTTTGGACGGCAGTTCCACCGCGCGAATCGTCGGATCGAGCGTGGCAAACATGCGCGCCGATTCCAGCACCTTTGCCTTGGTCAGAGCGTTGAACAGTGTCGACTTGCCCGCGTTGGTATAGCCCACCAAGGCCACCGTCGCGACCGGCGCCGACTCGCGTCGCTGCCGCTGCTGCGCTCGAATACGCCGGACATTTTCTATTTGACCCTCTACGTTGCGCACGCGCCGCGCAATCTTCCGGCGATCGGTTTCGAGCTTGGTTTCACCAGGACCGCGGGTGCCAATGCCGCCGCCCAGTTGCGACATCTCCACGCCGTGCCCGGCCAACCGCGGCATCATGTATTGCAACTGCGCGAGCTCGACTTGCAATTGACCTTCCCGGGTGCGCGCATGCCGCGCAAAAATATCGAGGATCAGCTGGGTGCGATCGATCACCCGCCGCTGAACGATTTTTTCAATATTGCGCTGCTGCGAAGGACTGAGATCGTGATCGAAGAGCAGCACGTCGGCGTTGACCGAAGCGGCCGCGCCTGCGATTTCCTCCAGCTTGCCCGCGCCAATCAGAGTCGCGGGATCGGGGCGGTCGCGCCGCTGCAGAATCTCGCCTACTACTTGTGCTCCGGCGCTTTCCGCCAGCGTACGCAGTTCGGCCAGCGACTCGTCCGCGTCGAATTCTGGAATGCTCGGCTTGCCGTTCGATTTTGGAGCGCCGCCAAGTTTCGTTTGCATCGCGGCTGCCTCGCGCGCCACAGCCGCCTGCGCCGTCACTGCCCCTTTCCCGCGTCCGCGGGTGCGAACATCGATCCCTACCAGAAACGCGCGCTCCGCCTCGGCGCGAACGACTTCCGTCGCCTTTGGCACACCTCGACCCGAACGCGCCGTACCGCGAGATTTCTTGAGATGAGAACTTCCCAAACCGAAAACGCCTTATCCTTCGGTGCCTGAAGCGCTCGGCGTCGGCACGGGTCCTGGCCCCGATGCCGCGCCCACCGCCTTCTCCGCATGCGGCACATGAGCGACATGCGCCGCCGCTACACGTCCCATGACCACGGTAGAGATGGCATGTTTGAAGATGAGTTGCTCCTGACCGTTTGCCTCCAGCACGACGGAGTACTTGTCGAAAGAGCGGATACGGCCCGTTAATTTCACTCCACTCAGCAGGTAGATCGTGATGCTGAGTCGTTCCTTGCGGGCCGTGTTGAGGAAGGAATCCTGAATGTTCTGCGCCGGCTTATTGCTGTCCATAGCCGATCTCCTTGATTTGTGAACTGCGTAACGGCCAAACTACCCGTTCACGACCTCGATGTGAGCAGGCTCAAACCAACAGCATGTTCCCGGAAGCCTTCCCGCTGCCACAGGAACAAGGGGGGACAACTCCGCCGGTTGCGCAGTTCCGCAGTTGCGCATTCCCGCGCTTTCCAGCAGATGTGAGTACCATACGGCGATCTCCGCGGCTTTTCAACTGGAACTTCGCCCCGTGAGTTGACAGCGCCCGTCACAAAGTGGAGACTTTCCTCGACCGGACGGCGCTGCACCACGCACTCTGCTCTTCGCGAGCGTTCTTGCCTCATAACACAGCCTGGTCGTTTCTTTGTTCCAGATGATCTACAGTTTCAAGTTGGAGGAATTGAATGCACCATTTCGTCGCAATGGCAGCAGCGGTTATGCCTACGATTACCGGCAAGGAAGCCACGCAGCTCATTCTGCGCTGGTTTCATTTCATCGCGGGCATCTTGTGGGTTGGCCTGCTCTATTTTTTCAACCTGGTCAACGTTCCCTTCATGAAGCAAGTGGACGCCAGCATGAAGCCGAAAATCTTTCAGAACCTGACTCTCCCCGCCCTGAACTGGTTCCGCTGGAGTTCGCTGGTGACGGTCTTCATCGGCTTCTGGTATTGGGGACAGTTTTATGTCGGGCCTGACGCGCAGCGCGAAGGCGGTAGCGCGGGCGCAACCATTGGGCTTTTCTTCTTGCTCTGGATTGGCGTCTGGTTCGTTCTCTTCATGGTCATCAAGAAGATGATCCCCAGCGGATACATCCTCGGCGCGATTACTGCGATCCTGGTTTACGCCGCGGGCTGGCTCTTTGTGCATTACACGCCGGTCGGCGGAGAAGACATTCACGTTCTTTCCATCGGCGTGGGCGGCGGCTTCGGCATCGTGATGTTGTTCAACGTCTGGGGCATCATCTGGCCGAACAACAAGAAAATTATCCGCGGCACGCTGGCCGGCACTCCGCCCGCCAACGCGGCCACCATGGCGCGCCAGGCATTTCTCGCATCGCGGACAAACTTTTTTCTCTCTGTGCCGCTGCTCTTTTACATGGCGGCAAGCTCCCACTTCTCCAGCACTGTGATCTTCGGGAAGTAGAAGTAAGAGTTCCTTTGGCGCATTACTAACGGGAATATCGGACAAAAAAGAGAGGCCAGCCTTTCGGCTGGCCTCCAGTCTTCAACCCAAGATTGAGGTTAGAATGTCACCTTCATTCCGAAACGGATAACCCGGTTTCCGCCATTCTGCACGGTCGGATTAGCGAAACCAGTGGCCTGACCCACCAAGCCGGCATCTTCGAGAAACGGATCGATGCTGGCATAATTGGGATGATTGAAAGCGTTCGTCATGCTCATATGCCAGATGATGCGAGCCCGTTCGCCCCAATCTACGGTTTTGGCCAATTCAAAGTTCGCCAGGTTAGTCTTGTAGTCGCGCAGGATGTTGCGACCCGCGTTCCCGTACGGGGTGCCGTTGATGATTTGCGCCTCATTGGTGTTGGCGATGAAGTGTACCTGATTCGCTTGGACGGGTGCTGTGGTTGCCCCATTGCTTGCATTCAACTGACTGAAATCGACCAAAGAATTCGGAGCGGCTCCGCAACTAAGGGCATTCCCGTACAGGTTGCACGCATCGACTGCATAGATTCCGATCGCTCCAGCCGGCGCCGAGGGATTACTGATGAAAGGTCGTGCGGTCTCGAAGCCACTGTTGAAGGAACCGTTGAAGCTGTTATCCAGCGTATTGTACGGACTGGATGCCGAACTCAGGAAAATCTGCTCCGGCGTATACGTCTGCCCCGATTGCAGAATGTAGGTACCGGCCACGGACCATCCGCCGAACATGTGCCCAACGATGCCATGCTGACGAGTGAAAACCGGGATCGCTTCGTTGAACGAAACGGTCCACGTATTGGGGAAATCCAAGCCCGACAACCCGTGCTCCGCGCCCTTGTAGTTCAGCGGGTTTTGCGCGAAAGCGTATGTGCCTCCGCCGCCGAACGTTCCAAAAATCTCGCTCGCATTGTCGGTCGTCTTGCTCCAGGTATAGTTCGTCTTCAGCGTTAGTTGGTGGAAGAGGTTGGTAGTACGAAATTCTGTTTGCAACCCGTTGTAGTCGGAATAGGCTGTGTTGGTTCGCTCTCGAACTTTACCTTCGTTGCAGTTTTCACGGCCCACAGCACTTGGAACTCCGGGGGGGGCACTTGCTGCGGGACACGGCGTAAGGCCTGCGGGCAACAGGCTTGCGTTGAACACGCCGTCGCTTATACCTTGCGCCAACCCCGCGATGTAGGGATTGGAGTCGACGGATTGAAACAAGTTTCCACCATGATTCCCCACATATCGAACCTCTGTCGCTGCGTGCGCTCCGAATTCCCGTTGAATACCGAAGCTCCACGAGTGCACCCGGTCCGGTCCAAAGTTCGGGGACACCTGAGTCTGACTGAATGAACGCGGATCGTGCACTCCAAGGGTCAAGGAGGACGCCAATTCGCTGCGCACCGCTGGCCCAAACGGACTGGCTGGCAGCGGCTGACCAGGAGCGATCGTTTGCGCGAGAACCTGCGGCGCAGAACTGGCAATGTTGAGATAGATATTGTAGAAGGGTGGATCGTAGCTTAAGCGATATCCGCCACGGATGACGGTCTTGTTCTCACCCAACAGCCACCCGCCCCAACCGGGCGCGTAGGCAAATCCAATGCTGGGCCCCCAACTGTTTTTCGGGGCAGGAATGCTGGGGAATGTGGTCACCCCGAGCGGTAGCGTTGGATCCCAGAAGGGACTGCTGCCGGTCTGTTGCTTGGTGTCGTTGTTGTGGAACAGGTTGGCCGGTTGACCATAATACGAATACGTCAGTCCCAGGTTTAGGGTGAGATGGTTTGTGAACTTCCAATCGTCGCCTACGTAATAGAAGCTGTCATATTCGCGAAAGTCCAGATCCGGACTTCCGAGTGTAATCGACGTCAGGGCAGGCTGGTTCGCCGCGAAGGTTCCCCAATCCGCAAAAGTGAAGGCGCCATTCGCGTTCGGCAGGAACTTATTGGGCGAGCGCTGATACGTAAAATTCGCTCCCGCTTTCCACTGGTGCTTGCCGTGGATGTAATTCCAGTTATCCTGGATCTGGTAGGTGTTGACGATGCGCCCCTGGGGAAAGCTCGTGCCCGGTCCGAACCCTAATAGGCTGCCGCTTTGAAATGCCACGTTCGCCAGAGCGCTGGTGAGCTCACCCTGCAGCGGCACCGTCCCTAGCGTGTTGCCTCCAAACTGCACATTCTGGCGGCCTACGTTGAGGCGCAGCTCATTCAGCATCTGGTTTGTGATCTTGTGAGTCCAGCTCAGCCCTAGCGACTGCGCGAGGGAAGGAACGCTGACTGGATAACCTTGCGCGCCCTGCCCTTCGTCGACGTTAAAGAATACCTGTTTCTGGAAGATATAACGCGCAGAAAATGTCTCTTTCGAAGTCTGCACGTCAGTGCGGAAAACCCAATTGTACTGATGCGACCCGTCGCCCAGAGTACGCTGCACTCCAGCGAGTTCCACGTTGCACCCGGTTGCTCCATCATTCGGAACGAAACCTGCATACCCGTTGCTGGGATAGTTGAAGACCTGCGGAGCTCCCAGAGGAGTCGGGTTTCCAGCGATCGAATACGGGCCATACGTCTGCAGCGCCGCAACGCTCGTGCTTCCTGGGTAGCAGGCGGCCAGTTGTGCCAACCCATTCGCGTCGGGCGTTAAATTTCCGGTCCCGTAGATCGTCTTTGAGGAAATGATCTCGTCGTCAAAACCTCCAAAAAAGAAAACCTTGTCCTTAACCCATGGGCCGCCGATAGTCGCTCCCGTAAACTCGTCGTTAAATCGCGGAGGCTTAGTAAGTCCTTCGCCCCAGACTTTATTAGCCTGCTGATTCGTCAGTGTGGTCAAAACGGAATTGCTCTCGGTGCCGTAGACCGACCCATGAAATTTATTGGTGCCAGACTTGGTGATGATGTTGACCACCGACCCAGCATTCCGTCCGTACTCCGCTCCGAAATTGTTGGTCGTAATCTGGTACTGGTTCACAAATTCGGTATCTGCAACAAATATCCCCGGGCCGGCCACCGAGTTGTCATTGTTGTTTTGTCCGTCAATCTCCTGGTCGTTGCTACGGCCTCGCAGCCCATCGACGCTGAAGCCCATTCCGTTCGTGTTCGAGAGACCGAGGTCGCGCGTAGCGCTCACCCCCGGAAGCAGAACGGCGAGTACGTCCAGACCCTGGTTCTCCTGAATGCCGGGAATATTATTCAGATAAGTGGATTCGAACGTATTCGTGATCTGCGCTTGTGTCGTTTCCACCAGCGGCGTCGCTGCCGAAACCTCCACGGTTTCAGAGGCGGACCCGACTTCCAGCTTGATTTCACCCAAACCCGTGTCCACTCCAGGCGTGACCGAGACCTCGGAAATCGACGCCTTGCGGAAACCCGATTTCGAAACTTCCATCTTGTAAGCCCCGACCGGCAGGAGCGATAACTTAAACGCGCCGGTGGCCCCACTGGTAGTGGTAATGGACTGGTTTGTGCCCGACGCCGTAACCTTGATTTCGGAATCAGAGACCGCGGCCCCTGAGGGGTCAATCACGGTGCCAGAGATGGAGCCTTTGGAAACCTGCGCCGACACAAAGACGCCACTCAGAGTTAGCAAGAATACTGCGATTCGAATCGTATGACGCATTTCCTAATCTCCTCATCAATAATATCGATCTTCTAAGACTCTTTTGCCCGACAGGGATCGGGGACAGTTACCTTATTTGGAGCAAGAATGGTGGTACAACGTGTTACAGCAAACAACGGTCCAAAACGTCACTACCAACAAGCTGCTTGTTTTCAATCAGTTTGCTATGCTAGGGAGGCGCACAAATACCGAAACGTCTACAACCTATGGGACTTATGTATGGAACTTGGGATATTTCCGCGGGAAATTTGTTTTGTTTCAGTCTCAAACGGCCCGGGGATGCTCTATTTCTTGGATTCCACGTCAGTTCAGGGTAACGTCAATGCCGATTCCTATGCGCCACTTCCCCTGGCGCCAGCACTCTTCTTACGATAGGCGTGTTCAGCTTATATTTTCGTTCGGTCACGTTTGCTGCATCGTCTTTCACACGCACGATGAAAACAGGCAGGGTTCCCTCTTTATCGAAGTTTTCTTGAGTGATCGTCACCGGCAAGACCCCCTTCAGCCCGTGTTCCCGGTAGGCCGTCTCGTAGCGATGCTTGCGTGCGTTCCAGGTGAAAACTCGAATCTGATCGAAGTCGTAAGGCAGACCATCGTGAGGATCGGTCAGCACGCAAAGATATTGCGCAACTTGTTTCTGCACACCTTTGTCGTTATCCGGAACCTGGTCCAGCACAAAGAAAGCGACGAAGCGCTGGCCCTCGGCGTATTGCGCAATTTCGAGCGGAACATCCACGTCGACCATGCGCGCCAGCACCCAACCCACGCGGGCTTGATCGTCCCGCACCAGCCACCAGTCCTCCAATGCCGGCCCGGAACTAGATTTCGCACCTGACTTGGCTGTCGGCTTCGGCAGCGGGGCCGCGCCCGCCTGCTTTTCTTCCGTCGCCCGCTTTAGAATCGCAACCTTCGCTCCGGCCGCAAGCTGGTACAGATGCTCGGTCTCGCGCCCCGGCGTTACGTGCAGATTGGTGTCGTTGCGCAGCACGCCCGGCGCCTGCACCGGGTCATTCTGATTCTCCTGCGTAAGCTTCTGCAGGGCATCGTAAATTTTCTGGTTGACCAGGTAGCGTTGCTCGATCCAGCCTTCGATTCCGCTGGCGGTGCGCACACGCGCAAAACGTTTTTCGCGATCCAGCACTTCCACGCGCTCGCCATTCTTCACATTGCCAACGCGGTTATACATGGCCGCAACCTGGTCGCGCAGCGCTGCCTGCGGGGCCGAAACATAGGCCACCTCCAGCACCCGATGCTGCCCGTGGCCGCAAGCCGGCAATGAGAGCGTGCCCGCCACGAGTATCGCGACCAACACGCAAATTCGAGATGAGCGTAACCGTCTCACGATTGAGTACGAGCGATGAACGAACTTTCTACTATAACGCGTCGCGCCGCGTCGTTTCGCGACACGTTTTCTTCTTGCTTTTCTCTGCGTTCTCCGCGATCTCTCAGCGAACTTCGCGGTCAAGAGCGTTTGCAGGGAACTTAGCTCACGGGCTAAAGCTTTTTAAACCGTTTACGAACCCTCGGCCCCACACTGTTGGTCAAGACACATCTATCCCGTCTCGGTTACCATAGAGAAAGATTTCTGAAGCAGATTGTGACCTGAAAGGTTGGGGGTGAAACAGGCTGCACGCTGCGGCTTCCTGCTTCTAATAGATGGGAAGGTTTCCGACTGCAAACAATCATGAAGACCACTATCCGCAATCATTTCGTCATCTTTTCCCTGGCATTTTTGGCCGCGGTTGCCGCTCCTTCGCAGGACACCGTGGATTCAGTGCTCCGTCCGCCCAAGGGAGCGCAAGTCGCCATCGTCGTCTTCGAGGACTTGCAGTGCCCCATGTGCAGCCGGACCGCGCCTCTGGTTGAGCAAGCCTCGAAAACCTACAAAATTCCCGTTGTGCGCCACGACTTCCCGCTGCCTATGCACAACTGGTCCTACCAGGCCGCTATCATGGCGCGTTACTTCGACACTCATTCCAAATCCCTGGGCAACGAATTCCGCGACTACATTTTCGCCAACCAGCTCGAGATCAACCCGCAGAACCTGCGCGCCTACGCGGAAAAATTCGCCGTCGCGCATAAAGTCGACTTGCCCTTCGTCCTCGATCCCGGGGGAAAACTCGCAGCTCTGGTCAACGCCGACCGCGATCTCGGCAAGGCCATCAAGCTAGACCACACGCCCACCGTCTACATCGTCAGCAGCCGCAATCCGAATAAGCCTTACGTGGAAGTAAAAGACAACAACCAGCTCTACCTGACCATCGATACCATGATGAAAGAGTAGAAGGCATTGTTGATTTTTGATTGGTGATTAATGATTGAAAAACTCTGACTTCTCAGGCTTGCTTTCAATCAACAATCAGCAATCAGCAATTCCTCTCACCCCGGCCTGCCCGTGTAATGCCCGGTCGAATGCACGGCTTCGTGATCTTCCAGCGATTCCAGGTGCGTAATCACTTCCGCTGGCTTGCCCAGTTCTACCGGCAAACGTTCTTCCAGTATCGTCGCCAACCGGTGTGCTTCTCCCACAGGCGTGGCAAGCGGGAACAACAAATGCACTTCAATAATTTGCCGGTATCCCGTAGTGCGGTAGCGCACGCCATGATAGTTCACCGCGAGTTCGCTGCAGATCGCGTCCAGCTTTTCGCGAATCTGCGTGCCCGTTTCCGGATCGGAGTAGTCCAGCAAGCCAACCGCAGATCGCCAAGCCAGCCGTCCCCCAGACCACAAAATATTTAGCGCGATCGCAATGGCGACCAGCGGATCAAACGGCTTCCATCCTGTCAGCAGGACCAGGCCGAGTCCGGCAACCACCCCAAAACTGGTGAAGCAGTCGGTAAGCACATGCTTGCCGTCGGCTTCAAGGATCAGCGAGTGGCTGCGCTTGCCCACGCGCAGCAGATACCAGCCCAGCCATGCATTCAGCGTCCCCGCTGCCACCAGCAACAGAGTGCCGGCACCCAGGTGCTCCAACTTCAGGCCAGCCATCCACTTGGCGATCGCCTCCACCAGAATCCAGATAGCGGCCACCACGATCATGGCGCCTTCAAATCCCGCGGAGAAAAAGGTGATGCGCTCGTAGCCATAGAGGAACGTCGGTCCCGCGGGCTTCGTGCTCAACCGCAGGCTGAACGCGGCAAACGCCACCGCGATAACATGCACCACCGATTCGGCGAAGTCCGACAGGATCGCCGCCGATCCTGTCATGAAATAGGCAGTGGTCTTGCCCAGGAGCATCAATACGCCCACTGCCAGCGACAGGCGCATGGCAAGCCGTGCTGCCCGGAATTCTTCCTGATCGCGGTATGCAGGAGACGTCTTTGGAAATGTGGCTGAAATGGTATCCGACATGGATGCGTCCCACGGTCGGATCATCGTCCCATGAAGGGACGCGTCGGAATGTGATTGAAATCACGCCGTGACGTTGCCTGCAATATCGCTCTCGCCGACGTTTCCTACAGGGCGGACAGGCGCAAAAGGCTGGTCTCTCCGATGCGGGTTCAGTCCCCGAATCCAATCCCAATCGCGCGCGCCGTTCGTACCAACTCCCCATCCGGGCGCACGGTCTTCAGCTGGCCAATGGCTTTAGCAATGTCAACGGCGACAATCGAATCGGCACGCAGGGCGACCATCTTTCCGAACTGACCTTCGGCAATCAAATCGACCGCAGCCACGCCGAAGCGCGTCGCCAGCACGCGGTCGTAGGGCGAGGGCGATCCGCCGCGCTGGATGTGTCCCAGCACGCTGACCCGCACTTCTTTGTTGGCAAATAATCCAATCGCATCGCCCACGGTGTTGCCCACCGGATTGCCGCGAGCCATCTGCTTCAACTCCGGCGGCAGTTTGATGCCCTCCGCCACGGCCACGATCGTAAAGCGACTGCCACGGCTCTCGCGCTCGGCAATGAACTCGCAGATTTTTTTCATGGTGAACGGAATCTCGGGAATGAGAATGATGTGCGCCCCGCCCGCAATCCCTCCAGCCAGCGCGATCCAGCCACAATCCCGTCCCATCACTTCCACCACCATCACGCGATGATGCGAGGCCGCCGTGGTGTGAATTTTGTCGATAGCGTCGGTGACCGTGTGCAGCGCCGTGTCGAACCCGAACGTCAGTTCCGTGGCCGACAAATCATTATCGATGGTCTTGGGCACGCCCACGATCTTCATGCCCTTCTGAAACAGTTCGTGGCCAATCTTCTGCGAGCCGTCTCCGCCAATGGTGATGATCGCGTCGATTCCCAGCTTCTTCGCATTGGCTATGACCTCATCGGAAATGTCGCGCACCAATTCTTTTCCATTCTCCTGCGTCTTGTAATTGAAAGGATTGCCGCGGTTGGTGGTGCCCAGAATGGTTCCGCCGCGCGGCAGAATTCCGCTCACCCGGTCGAGCGTCAGCTCAAAAGATTTTTCCGGCCAGATGAGCCCGTCGAAACCGTCGGGTATGCCGATCACTTTCCACTTGTACTTGAGAATTGCGGCTTTCGCGGCGGCACGAATCACAGCATTGAGGCCGGGCGCGTCCCCGCCTCCAGTGGCAATACCAATACAGCGAATGTCAGACATGGGAAATCCGTCTTAGAACTCACGATCATAAGTCGCAGTGAGAAACAGAACAACGTTACGAGTGGACGTAACTAAGGTCGGAAGCAGATTTGTGTTTGAAAAGGGTACGGCTTTAGCCGTGCCGCATGCTCTGAGGATGATGCGTGGCTTTAGCCCCTGAGGGCTCTCGCCGCGTAACATCCCAAACTTCACCCGCGAGGTCACGAGTGGACGGGGAACAGCTTAGGAACGAGTGTCCAGTTCTCGCGAAGAATGCGAGAACTGGGGCGCCTTCACAAATTCTGTTACTGATTCACGATCAGCGTTGCTCTGCCCGCAGCAGTCGTACCCGGATAGGTGACCACAATCGAGTAGGTGCCAGCTATCGCCGCACTACCGGGCAGGAACTCTTCTCCGGTCCCTGCGGCGTAGGAAATGGAGAAGTTCGCATTCTGGTTAGTACCGGTGGAGTCCACGACATTCCAGGTCGCCGCCTGGGTGATATCCCCCCCGGGTACCGCCATCGCGGTAAAGGAAACGGCAGTTCCATTGATCGACACGGACTGGCTAGCCGGGCTGACCGTAATCGACGAGATGTTCGCCAGCACTACGGTGATACTCGCAGTTCCGCTGCATGCCGAACATCCTCCGGACGAAGCCGTTATGGTTGCCGTTCCCGATTGCAGTGCCGTCACCATACCTGAGCTTTGCCCAACCGACACGACAGTCGGAGCGCTCGAGGACCAAGCCACTCCCGACGTCAGCGTGTTCTGGCTCCCGTCGCTGTAAGTGCCGGTTGCGGTCATCTGCCACGTCTGACTCACGTTCAGGTTCAGGCCGGAGGGGCCGACCGTGACCCCAGTTAGTGTGGGATTCACGAAGAATCCCTTGCAACCGATCCCAAGAGCTAGAAAGGCGAGCGCAGCCAATGCGCAGGTGAGTCGAAGTTTCTGCTTCGTCGATGACATGCTCGTGGAAACTCCTTGGCCGCGCCTGTTCCCTGCTTATCCTGATTTTGGCCGATAGTGCTGCAAAAATTGTAGCAGAGAAGATTTCGCGCAGCCCGCACTCCAGTACCTGAACTACAGGCGGAATCATCCCAGCCAACCGGCAGACGCACTTGCTCTCCGTTTAGAACGCCGGTCCCTAAGCCCCTTGCAAAGAAATTCGCCTGCTATCGAGTCATATGCGGGGCGACCCGAAGAACCGACCGCCCCATGATACTTACCGCCCCTGATGGTGCGGTTCCTTGGGCGGAGCCTGATGGGCTGGCGGGCTCGAGGGATGCGCATTCTGCCTGGGCGCACTCTCGCGCGCAGGCGCCGAGGAATGAGGCGTAGTCCGCTGGTTCTGCGGGCGACTTTCGCTGGGGCGGCTCTCATGGGCGCGACTCTCGTTCCCTCGCGCCGCGTTCGCGCTCGACCCTCCATTCTTCGCGGGAGGCGTGAACGGCCGGAAACCCGCGTTCGACGGGGCCCTGTTGCCTGGGGACGCGCCTCGATTGGCCGGTGCGGCATTCACGCGCGCCTGTTGCGGAGACATGGCGGGCGTGCGATATTCGCCACCCGCGGCGCGCGCTGGAATCGCCGACCGGCTGCTGAAATCTCCCGGCCTGGCAGTGGCTGCAATCGCAGGACGTCCATGATTCTCGGAGGCGAAATTCTGCCGGTTTTGGCCGGCGATTCGCTCATGCTGGCTCTGCGCCGCCAAGGGAGCCTCATGCCGCTCGTGCGCCGCCATCTCTTCCTGCTGTGTTGGACGCGCCTCAATGCCGCCCTGTCCGCCGTTGTAGCTGACGGTCCTGGTATTGTTCACGATTACCGTCTTGTTATAAACATTCGTCACATTGGTGACGCTGACATTGGTGACTGAGCGGTTGTAATAGAAATTCCGCCCACGCCATTCACCTCCGCCAAATCCCACGCCGGTATAACCGAATCCATAATTGATGCCGCCGTAAAAACCGATATGCGGTCCCCAGTATCCCGCGTGCCACGCGTAGAAGCCTCCACCCCATCCCCAATAACCCGGTGTCCACAGAAAGCCGACCGGCGCTACGACCCAGGTGCCAGGCACCCAGTAATAGCCGCCGTCATCGTTCCAACCCCAGTAGCCCGGCGTCCAGTAGTATCCCGGGCCTGGGCAAATCGGCTGCGCGTAAACCGGCAGCGCCGGCGGCCCGATGCGCACCGAAATTCCTACCGCGATCTGTGAAAACGACGCGCCGGATAACGACAGAACCATGATGGCTAACAATACCCAACGGATTGCTGCAGAACTCTTATTCATGGGATTTCCCCTTTACTGTGTCGCCGAGGTTGCTTCAGACCCGTTAGCGCCCCATGCATTGTCGCGCAAAAGCGGGCGCTTGCATCCATTACGTTCCTCCCCTGTAAACACTGAACTTTCGAGTATGTTGCGAGGTGGGGAAATTATCTGGAATGAAAGGTTTGGGAACCTTTGAAGGACTATCGGTCCGTAGCGGTCACAAGAAGGGACGTGTCAGGAAAAGGCCGCTCCAAGCATCGCAAGACTGAGAACTGGACGAAAGTTTCAGAGTTTCGCAGGTCTCAAGGTTTCAAGGTTTTGAAACCTTGAAACATTGCCACCTTGAAACCCTGCTGTCCGGCCTACTTTTGCCGACTTTGGTAATGACGGTATTGTTAACCGGGAACTGCGAACTGAACTAATTAATCTTCTTCGCCCTTGCGATCCGCTCGTCAATCGGTTTGCGGCCCGCAAAACCTTCCTGCGTCCCGTGCCAATGGGTGATGGACTTCTCGCCCAGTTTCCAGCACAGCAGGATTATCTGGCCATCGACATCGCAAGGAAAATCGAGCAAGCCGATGTCGATGTCCTTGACCTGCACTCCAATCGAATCTATTTCCGCCAGCGCGTCTTTGGCGCGTTGCTCGGCCTTGACGCGCTCCGCTTTCCGCCGCGCCAGCGGGACAACGTCGAGGAACATGCCTCCGCTCAGAAAAACTCGGTGCGCCAGCGACTGGAACTCGGCATCCACTTCTTCCATGGTTTTCTTGCTTGCAATTGCAGTCCGCAGCAGCGACTCCAGCACGGGCAACAGAGACTTCGCTTCCTCGAGGCTAAAAGTGCGGTCGGCCATAGGTATTTCTATTTTAGCGCAGGCCAGTGGTGGAGCTGTCGCTATTAGATCTATCCGCACAATCCGTGCGAATCCGTTGCGAGTGCTCTACCGCGTTCGTCCCTGCGACGGATCGGGCGATGAGGCCGTGTTCACGTCGATGTGAAGACCTTGCGCGGGGCCGGTTCCCGGTGGGTAGCAATTCCCGTCGCGACTGTAGTTGGTGCAGTGCCCGGCAACATCTTTGCGTTGCGGCGACTGCGCGAACTGCCAGACTTCGGCAGAGGAAACGCCACTTGCCGCGGGATGCGGCGGCCGCGCTGGAAATCCGCATCCCGGCGCGGGGGGACATGCATCGTTGATGGCCCAGTAAACGATCTCGCGTTTTCCGGCGCTCTGCCGAATGTCTTCTGCGGTGACCACGTTGCCGTCATCCGTCGCCGGAATGCCGGAGCAATAAATACCCGCGCGAAATCCCGCCGCAATGATGCCGTCTACCCACGCGTAAATGTAAGCTTTCTGCGCCGGCAGCATCCGCCCGCCCTGTTCCTGGTCGAGAAAAACGATGGCGTGCGCGGGAAAGCCCTCGCGCCGCGCAGACGCTGCGGCTTTGCTCGCGTCTGACTGGCCAAGGCGCGCGGCATTGGCCACGTTTTTCAGTTCGGCGTAAAGCCGCCCATTGAACAGCACGAGAAATCCGAATCCCGCCGACTCGACAGCAGCCCGGTGTCCCGCCCAGCTATTTGATTTTGCTCCTGGAGGATTATTCAGCCAGTACCCGGCGTAAGCGAAAGTCTGATGAAGAATCTTGAGATTCGCGTCGCCCGGATATTCGTTGCGGTCGAAGCCAAGGTAAAACGTCGCCCCATCCTGACCGTAAGCAGCCAAGCTGAGCGAGAAGAACAAGAAGAAGACGACCGGCAATGTGCGCCTGGCGATCAAATCTTTCGTAGAGACGTTGCTGGCAACGTCTTCCCTCCACGAAGAAAAAAGAAGTAGCAAGCTACGTCTCTACGATTTTCGTCGGCGGCAATGCTACCCGCCAATATGCACCATGGTCCGCGAAGCCGGCACGAAGTCCGCTTCACCAATATGGTGCCGCGCTTCCTTCTTCGCCACCACGCCGCGGATGAACTCCGCCAACTCTTCATCCGAAGCCCCGCGCTGCATCTGCGCATGCAGGTCGTGATCCCACACCGAAAACAGGCAGGTGCGAATTTTTCCATCGCTGGTGATGCGGATGCGGCTGCAATGTCCGCAGAAAGGATGCGACACCGGCGCAATGATTCCAATCTCTCCCACGCCATCTTCGAAGCGGTAGCGCCGCGCGGTCTCCGAGCGCGCGTGCGGGATTTCCACCAGCGGCCTGTACTCCGCCATGCGCGCCAGAATTTCGTCGAGCGAGACCACCGTCGAGGGCGCCCACGTGCGTCCTTCTTCCAGCGGCATGAACTCGATAAACCGCACGGTCACGCCCTCTTCGCGCGCGAACATTCCGAACGGGATAATCTGATCTTCGTTGAATCCGCGCATCAAAACGCAATTCACTTTCAGCGGCCCCAGCCCCGCCCGCCGCGCTGCGCGAATGCCCGCCAGCACGTGATCGTATCCATTGGGCACGCGCGTGATGCGTGCGAAACGGTCGGGATCGACCGCATCCATCGAAACCGTAACCCGCGTCAGCCCTGCATCCTTCAAAGGCTGCGCCATTTCCGCCAGCATGTGCCCGTTCGTGGTGAGAGCAATATCCAGCGGTTCGCTGTTTTGAAAGGGCGCGGCTCCAGCCGAGTCCTCCCCACGCACCCCGGTTTTGTGGAAGGGCACGGCTTTAGCCGTGCCGTTTGGCCCCAAAGACGAGGCGGGCTTTAGCCCCTGAGGTCGCAACTTCGCCAACTCCCGTACAAACTCCACCACTCCCTTGCGCAATAGCGGCTCGCCTCCGGTGAGACGAATCTTCGAAATCCCCATGCCCACCAGCACGCGCGCCATCCGGAGATAGTCCTCAAACGGTAGATCGCCATACAGCGCCCCTTCATTCCCCGTACGGCAATACACACACTTGTAGTTACAGCGGTCGGTAATGGAAATCCGCAGGTCTGTAATGGCGCGTCCGAATTTGTCGTGAAGGGTCAAGGTCGCTGGCCGTTCGTCGTGATCCGTTGACTGTGCTCGCGGGGCATTCACCCAACGACCAATGACTAACGACCAACGACAGTTTCGGAGAGAAAACGAACAGGCGGGACCACCCCGGCGGTCGTTTCCTTTCCAATGCGCTTCTTCAGAAGCGCGGGAGGCGCCAGCGTTTCCACCAGCACCCTCGGGAAGCTTTTCTCCGCGACCTCTGCGAATCCTCGGCGATCTCAGCGGTAAAAAGCTTTCGATCGCGGAAGTCCCACAAACGCAAAGTGCGAAGAACTCTTCCCTAGCCGCCACGACCCGGGTATGCCCAGTGGCCGAAGCGGTCGGAAACTACATTCACATTATAGGACGATTCTTCAGAAAAGAGGATTCAAGGTTTTGAGCTGCTCAGCGCTTTTTCGATCGCCGCCTCAGCCAGCGGCGCCATCACCTTGAACCCCGCTGCATTCGGATGCAGCCCATCATCGGCAAGGTCCTTCTTCATCAATCCCTTGTCGTCAACCAGTGCGCTGAAGTAGTCCAGATAGCTACAGCTGTTTGCGGCCGCTCCGCAGTAATCTTTCAGCCAGCGATTAAGTGCCAGAATCTTTTCTGGCGACCGCTGCGCAAAGAAATCCTGCGATCGCGGCGTGTAGTTGTGCACCGGCAGCACCGAACAATAAATCACTTTGATGTTGTGGACGCGCGCGAGTTCCGCCAGCGACGCATAGTTCGCCTCAATATCCTCCAAGCGCATTGGCCCCGAATTGCCGGCAATGTCGTTGGTGCCCGCGAGAATAATGACAACCTTGGGCTGCAGGTCGATCACATCCTGGCGAAAGCGCACCAGCATCTGCGGCGTAGTCTGACCTCCAATGCCGCGGTTGACGTATGGCTTGCCGGGAAAATATTCCTCGAGGTGCCAGATGTCAGTAATTGAGTCGCCGAAAAACACGACGCGATTCTCGCCAGGCGCAGGCGGCTTAAGCGTGGCATTCGCCTCGCGGTAACGCCCCAGTTGGCCAAAATCGTCGGTGAACACGGCAATGCGCTTGGCCCGGTACTGATCCAATCCGGCGAAGCCCGTTGCAGGAATAGCCGGCGCCGGCGCGGCCTGCTGGCCCAGCGCAGACAGGACTAAGAATAAAACCAACGTAAGCGATACTGCGAAGCGAGATGAGTTCATGAAATTGTTCCTGTGATAAAGAATAACGCTGCCCGCCGATCGGCCTCAAGCCGCGCCCGTTACGGTTTGCCCGCCATTGCACGCGCAATGGCCTGCTCCGCCAGCGGCGCCATCAGTTTGTATCCCGCCGCATTCGGATGCAGCCCCTCATCCGACAGATCGCGCTTCAGCATTCCCCTGTCATCGACCATCGCTGAAAAATAATCGAGATACACTAAACCGTTCTGCGCACAATAACTCTTGAGCCAGGCATTCAGCGCCAGAATTTTTTCCCGCGGACGCAGGACAAACGACTCCTTCGCATCTTCCGAATAATTATTCACCGGAAGCAGCGACGCAAAGACGACGCGAATGTGATGCAGGCGCGCCAACTCCGCGATGGTCGCATAGTTGGCTTCAATGTCCTCATTCCGCGTGCGCCCGGTGACGCCGGCTACGTCGTTGGTCCCGGCCAGCACGACCAGCACGGCAGGATGCAACTCAATCACATCCTGACGAAAGCGTACCAGCATTTGCTGCGTCGTCTGCCCGTCGATGCCGCGATTGATATAACCTTTGCCCGGAAAAAAATCTGCCAACTTCCAGTAGTCCGTGATCGAATCACCCAAAAACACGACACGATTCTCGCCCGCCGCAGGCCGCCCGAGCGCCGCATCCGCCTCGCGATAGCGCTTCAGTTCCCCAAAATCGTCGGTATAAATAGCCACGCGCGAAGCCCGGTACTGATCAAGTCCGGGGGAGCCGCTGGACGGGATGGCAGAAACGGACTGCTGCGCGACTGCGGGAAGCACCAACAGGAGCGAAGCAAGAACAGACAAGGGCCTAGTCATTCCGATCCCCCAGTTGGGATCAATTCTCTCCCGCGCCCAGATGATTTCGCGATCGAAACCCACGGATGTGATTGTAGTGTACCGATCGTGTCGCACCCAAGTTGCGGCCGTGACAGGTAGATTTGCCGCTTTGCTCGGAATGACAAGTTCTTGCTAAATCCGTGCGAATCCGCGTAAATCCCTGACAAAAAAGTCCTTCATAACCGCCAGCGCGGCCCACTCAGCAGACCCGGTGTGTCCCCCGTCACAACCAGCCGTGACATATCTCACTGCCCTCCTTTCCTCATTCGTTCAACCTCTGACTGTAATTGGCGTATTCCGCGCTGCCTGGTCTCAGGGGCCCTCCACCCGGCGCGGGCATTCCAGTTCGGACCCCTGCTCGCCATCCGCGAGCAATCCCTCTTACATCTCGGTCGGAGGATCGCATGCTCCATCTCGACACCGGCAACACCGGTTTCATGATTCTATGCACCAGCCTGGTCATGTTGATGACGCCCGGACTCGCATTCTTTTATGGCGGCCTGGTCGGCCGCAAAAACGTCCTGGCCATCATGATTCAAAGTTTCGTCTCCATGGGCTGGACCACCGTTATCTGGTACCTCTACGGCTACTCTCTATGCTTCAGCGGCGACTGGCACGGAGTCATCGGCAATTTTCATTACGCCTTTCTGCGCGGCATTAATCTCACTACGCCTTCACCCAACGAGACGATTCCTGCATTCGTCTTCATCGCCTATCAAATGATGTTCGCCATCATCACCCCCGCGCTCATCTCTGGCGCGTTCACCAACCGCGTCACCTTCAAAGCCTACATGCTGTTTCTGACCGGATGGCTGACCCTGGTCTACTTCCCATTCGTTCACATGGTGTGGGGCGGAGGATTTCTGCAGCAATGGGGCGTGAAGGATTTTGCCGGAGGCATCGTAGTCCACAACATTGCCGGTATTGCAGCGCTCGCATCCGTGATTTACGTGGGCAAGCGGCGCGTGCAGGATCGCGGCCCGCACAGCATTCCGCTGGTTGCCCTGGGCACAGGCCTGCTGTGGTTTGGCTGGTACGGCTTCAACGCCGGCAGCGAGATGCGGGTGGATTCGGTTACGGCTACCGCTTTCCTGAATACCGACCTGGCCGCATCTTTTGCCGCAGTCGCTTGGTTACTGGTGGCGTGGCTGAACGAAAAAAAGCCGAAGCTGCTCGGCCTGCTCACAGGCGCTGTCGCCGGGCTCGCCACGGTAACTCCTGCCGCCGGTTATGTCTCTCCAACTACGGCGGTGATCATTGGCGTCGTTTCCGGTGTGGTCTGCTACTACGCGGTGGAGATGAAAAACAAGCTGCAATGGGACGATGCGCTTGACGTTTGGGGAGTGCACGGCGTCGGCGGATTCCTCGGCATCGTCATGCTCGGCATCTTCGCCAACAAGCAATTCAATCCCGAAGGCGCCAACGGCTTGCTCTATGGCGATCCAGTGTTCCTGCTGAAGCAGGTAACCGCCGTAGTGTTCTCCTCGGTGTGGGCGTTCGTATTCACCTACGCCATGCTGCGCATCATTGATTCGTTCGCCACGGTGAAAGTCAGTGAAGCCTCAGAAGAAATTGGACTAGACGAATCCCTGCACGGTGAACACGCCTACGAACAACTCACCGACGAAGACGTGGTCCATAAGCTGGTAGAGTCGGTACGGCACTAGCCTGGAACAGTAGACCGAGCAGGTCCGCGAGCGGGTGCCCCATTTCTCGCGTCCTTTGTGAGAAGTGGGGACTTTGGGTTCGATCCGTGGAAATCCGCCCCAATCCGTGGCCAGCGGTTTCCAGCCGTTACATCCCGTCGTAGTTCGGCCCGCCGCCGCCTTCGGGTGTCACCCACGTAATAATCTGGTAGGGGTCGGCGATGTCGCAGGTTTTGCAGTGGACGCAGTTCGACGGGTTCAGGCTGATGCGCTTGCCGTTCGGCTGGCTTGCGTCCTCCACCATTTCGTAGACGTTCGCGGGACAGAAATTCTGGCAGGGGCTGCCGTATTCCTTCACGCACCGCGTATTGCAGATGTTCGTATCGTGAATCACCAGATGCGCGGGCTGGTCTTCTTCATGCTTCGTACCAGAGTGGTAAAGATCCGTCAGCTTGTCGAAAGTAAGCTTGCCATCGCCCTTGGCGGGGCCGAGCAGATGGGCTTCGGCACCTCCATCCGCTGGCAACTCGGACAGCTTGCGCATCTCCTCATATCCCGTCTTCGCAGGATAGCGGTTGCGCAAGCCGCGTCCGCCGGTAATCATCTGCAGTCCAGTGTGGAGCATTCCCGCATACATGCCATGCTCAAATCCCTGATGCAGGTTGCGCACTTTCCAGAGCTCTTCTTTAATCCAGCTCGCGTCCACTTTTTTCTGGAACGCTCCCAGTGTCGCGGCTGACGAATCGTCCTTCGTCAGCGCCTCAAACGCAGTCTCAGCCGCGAGCATTCCGCTCTTGATCGCCAGATGAATTCCTTTGAGCCGCGCCGAATTCAGGAAGCCGGCTGAGTCGCCAAGAATCATCCATCCATTGCCGGCGACCGGCGGAATCGCCCACCAGCCGCCGTAAGGCATCGATTTCGCTCCGTAGCGAATCATCTTGCCGCCTTCGAGCAGCTTGGCCACAAACGGATGCCGTTTAAATTCCTGCAGCACGCGCTGAGGATCGAGCCGCGGATCCGCATAGTCGAGCCCCGTCACAAAGCCGAGCGAAACTACGTTGTCTTTCGAGCCGTAAATCCACGCCCCACCGTATTCTTTCGTGGTCAGCGGCCAGCCCATGGTGTAAATCACTTCCCCCGCCGCGAGCCGTCCCGCAGGCACCTCCCAGAGTTCCTTCACGCCCACACCGTAGGTTTGCGGATTGGCATTCTTGCCGAGATCGAACTTTTCAATAAGCTGTTTTGTTAAAGACCCGCGCGGCCCTTCAGCGAGGATGACCACCTTTGCCTGCAAATCGTAGCCGGGTTCGAAGTTGGATTTTTGATGCCCTTCCTTGTCGACACCCTTGTCGTCGGTGCGCACGCCGCACACACGCTCGCCGTCATAGAGAAGTTCCGCCCCGGCGAATCCGGTGAAGACCGTGATCCCGGTCTCTTCCACCTTGCCGCCCAGCCACTTCACAAACCGGTTTAACGAGATCACATAGTTCCCGTGGTCGCGCAGGAACGGCGGCGTAATCGGCAGCTTGAACTTGCTTTTCTCGGTGAGGAAGTAGACAGCTTCCTTCGTGACCTCGGCATCGAGCGGAGCCTCCTTTTCAAATCCCGGAAGCAATTCGCGCATCGACCGCGGATCGAGCAGCGCCCCCGAGAGACAGTGCTGCCCCACCTCGCGCGCCTTTTCGAGAACGTAGATGTTTTCTTTGCTGAGCTGCGAATCAGGATGGGCCGCATTGTGCGCGTCAATCAGTTGCGCTAGCCGTAGCGCGCAAGCCATCCCCGCCGGCCCGCCGCCGACAATCACAACATCCGCCGGCATCTGCGGCCGCTCCACACCTTCAATCGGTTTGCGGAAAATGAGCATAAGCAACCAGCCACGGATCAACACGGATTCCACGGATAAAAACGAATTGAATCAAAGCTTCTTGATCCGTGAGATCCGTGTAAATCCGTGGCCCCAGCCTTTCCTTCGTGTCCCTTCGTGTCCTTTGTGGTTAAAGCCTTTTCCGAAGTGGAACTCTATCCTCCTGCCTTCGCCTTCTTCACTTCCTCAATCAGCGGTGGCACGATGTCGAACAAATTCCCCACAACCGCATAATCCGCAATCTCGAAAATCGGCGCCTCTGAATCTTTATTCACCGCGATGATCGCACGCGAGCCCTTCATCCCGACGATGTGCTGGATGGCGCCGCTGATGCCCAGCGCCAAATAGAGTTTCGGCGCAACCGTCTGCCCGGACGATCCGATCTGACGGTCCATCGGCAGCCAGCCCGAATCGCAGATCGGACGCGACGCCGCCAGGTCTCCGCCCAGCGCGTCCGCCAACTGCTTCGCGAGTTCAATATTCTTCTGCTCTTTGATGCCGCGGCCCACGGCCACAATGATCTCGGCTTGCGTCAGATCGACCGCCTGCTTCGCTTCCTTGAAAACTTCCTGCGGCTTGTTCCGGATCACGCCGTCGGCAATTTTGGCGCTCACCGTCTCGACCGGAGCCGCACTCGCTCCAGCTTCGGCCTTATCTCCGCGGAACGCCCCGTTCTGAAAGGTCGCAAACCACGGCGCGTCACCGGCAAAGCCGACATCGGCCGCGAACTTGCCCTGAAACATCTGCCGCGTGAAAACCAGTTTCCCGCCTTCGTGCTTGAATCCAATGCAGTCGCTGATAACCGTGCGCCCCATGGCTGTCGCCAGTTTCGGCACAAAATCGCGCACCTGATATGTGTGCGGCATCAACACCAGCTTGGGCTGCTTCGCGTTCAGGAACTGCTTCAGCGCCGCCGCAAAAGCGTCAGGCGTGTAAGGCTCGAGCTTTGGAGATTCGACGGCATATACTTTCGCAACTTTTTTCGCCGCAACTTCCGCCGCCAGCGCCGCCGCACTTCCGCCGACCACCGCTGCTTCGAGCGTCCAACCGCTTGCCGCGGCAATCGCCTGCCCGGCCGTGATGGTTTCCCAGGAGACGCGATTCAGTTTGCCTTCGCGCTGTTCAACTACCACCAAGATGGAATCAGCCATAATGAGTTCTCATTTCTAGCAATGCTCACGTAGGCACAGCCGCCCTCGGCTGTCCGCCGAGCGAAGCTCGGCCCCGCGGACGAATGCGTCCGCGGCTACACTTACAACACCCGCAATTCATTCCGCAGTTTGTCCACTAACTTCTTCGCAATCTCGCCCGGCGCCCCTTCAATGTGCTCCGTCTTCTTCGTCTTCTGCGGCACGTACAGGCGCTCAATCTTCTGCAGATTCTCCCCAATCGCCGACTGCACCTCCGCCAGCGCCACTTTCCGCAACGGCTTATTCTTCGCCTGCTTAATGCCGATCAGCGTGGCATAGCGCAGCTTGTTAATGCCCGATTGAATGGTGAGCACCGCAGGCGTAGGCATGTCGACGAATTGAAAATATCCCGCTTCGAGTTCGCGCTTCACGCGAATCCCGCCATCGGTCTTTTCGATCTGCATGATGATGGTGGCGTGCGGTAGCCCCAGCAACTCCGCCAGGATCACGCCTGTCTGCGCGTACCCGTAATCGTCGGACTGCAGCCCGGTAAGAATCAGATCGAAATTTTCATCTTTGATCGCGGCCGCAAAGGCCTTCGCCGTGTTAAACGCATCCAGCCCGACAAACTTCGGGTCTTCCAGATGAATCGCCCGATCGGCGCCCTTGGCCAGCGCCTCGCGCAACACCTGCTGCGCCCGCGCCGGGCCGCTCGTAATCACCACCACCTCGCCTTTGTGCTTTTCGCGTTGCCGAAGCGCTTCTTCCAGCGCAAATGCGTCGGGCTCGTTCACTTCGTACGAAACATCTTCGCGAATCCACGTGCCACTTTCGTTGAGCTTGAGCGGCGCGTCTTTCTGCGGCACCTGCTTCATGCAAACCAGGATTTTCAAGATTAAGACTCCTCACCCCGCGGCTTTTCACGGCCCCTGGGAAAACTTTGAAGTATAAATGAGCCCCTGCTGTGAGAGGAAATCTGGCTCGGGTGATCCAAATCACACACGCCGCGAGAGATGTGGGTGGAGATCGGAAAGGGGATTCCCCGAGGATCGCGTCAGGAGGTTTGGAAAGTTCTAAGCGGATAGGTTCGAGAGATTTTGAGAATCACCCGCGGGATTCGCTTCGCGAAGCGCACGGGAAGGGCGCGGCTTCAGCCGTGCCACGATGCACGAACTCTGCTGGCTTTAACCGCCGAGGAAAGCTTGCCCGCAATCTTACTCGGTAATCACGGTCGACTGCCCGGTAAGTTCGAAGCGCTTGCGGCAGCGCATGTTCTTGCACGCCATCATGTCGTCCTTGCGCACCATGTACGAGCGGAATTTCGCAAAGCGAGCGCGGTCGCGCTCATCGGCCCTCCCGGAAAGTTGCCGCTTCTTCGTGCGTACCACCCAGGTCACTTCATATTCCCCCGCCTGGTGGCAATGCGGACAATTCAGCGACGCTGGTTTCTTTTCTTGCTTCTCGTCAAAAAAATCGCGTTCTTCCATAATTTCGGCGCCGGAACCGTCGTGCTCCCGGCCGAGAATGAATTATTGCACATTTGCCGGGCATACGATTGCTAAACGCCACCGGCCACGCGCTCAGGTTACACTCATTTCCAGCGGCAGAACGGGACCCAGCAATGGCCAAAAAGAAAAAAGTGAAGCGCTTTCGCGCCGTAACCGCGGTCAAAGAATTAGCCCGCGAACGCGTCGGCACTCCTCCCGCCGGGCAGATTGTCATCGAGAAGAAAAAGAAGCCGGAGAAGTACAAACCGTCTTTGGGCAAGCTGCTGGAAGAGTCGGAATAATACGGCCAACAATCAGTTAAACGTCACCGTGGCGGTGCGGTTTGCAGTCATGGTAACGGTGCACGGATTCGTACTGCTTGGCGTGTCGCAGCCCACCCAACTTCCAAATGACGATCCGGAAATCGGGCTAGCCGTCAGCATTACAGTGCTGCCGCTAACGAACTGAGCGAGGCAGGCCGATGGGCTGGCACAGCTCAAGCCCAGCGGAGAACTGGTGATTGTCCCGGAACCGTTTCCCGAAAATGTCACCGTCAAAGCCGGCGAGCCCGCCCCGCCTCCGCTGGCGGTAAAGCAAACCACATTGGCAGTCATGTAGCCCGTTACCAGCGCGCCGGACGACGAAACTCCCCCCGAACTATCGTTGGTGGTCAGCGTTGCGGAGATCAACGTTCCCCCACACGCATCGCCCGTGACCGTGAGCAATCCGGCGGAACTCACCGTGGCCATCTGCGGAGTATTCGAGGCCCACGTCACCTGGCTGGTTATGTCCTTCGTCACCGGCGGATGAATGTAGGTACCTAATGCCCTCAGCTGAACCTGCGCCCCGGCATTGGCGCTCACGGGAATATTCGAGGCCCCGAACGTCTCCGTGGTGGGTTGGACCGCAATCGACACCAATTGCTGACTGTGACCGCATCCGGACAAACTGAGGAATGAGCTGGCAATGAACGCGAGGACAACAAAACCCAACCACTTCCCCATCATGAACGGCTCCTGGATTCCTCTAAAACTGCTCGACTGGGACGAGGCATCCGGCTAACGGTTAACGATTCAAGATTAACAATTAAAGACCGCCAATGTAATCAACCACACGGCAAAAATCAATAGCCCGTGAGGTCCTACGCCTCAATCCTTCACCGCCTCCGCCACGACCGCGGCGAAGTCCCGGACATCTTCCTCCGTCGTGTCGAACGAGCACATCCAGCGCACGATGCACTCCTCTTCGATCCACTCATAAAAAAAATACCGATCCTTGATCTTCTGGATCGCCGCTCGCGAAATCTGCGCGAACACTCCATTCGCTTCCACTTTCCACACGATCTTCACTTGAGGAATCCGCCGCAGTTCCGTCTCTAACAGCCGCGCCATGCGGTTGGCATGTTCGGCGCTGCGACGCCACAAATCATTGCTAAGCAACGCCGCGAACTGCGTCGCAATGAATCGCATCTTCGAAGCCAGTTGCATCCCTTGCTTGCGTAGGAAAAGAAAATCCGTGCTCAGCTTGCGATTGAAAAACACGACCGCCTCGCCACCCATGATTCCGTTTTTCGTGCCGCCAAACGACAGCACATCCACGCCCAGATCGCGCGTCGCCTGCCGCAGCGTTTGTCCAAGCGAAGCTGCGGCGTTGGCAATGCGCGCTCCGTCGACGTGCAGAAACATTTCGTGTTCGTGCGCAAAGCGCGCCAGCGCCTCAATCTCGTCCGGACGGTAGACTGTCCCCATCTCCGTCGACTGCGTGATCGAAATAACTCGCGCCTGCACGTGATGCTGGTCGCCGATCCCGTGATACGCGTGCCGCACAGCTTCCAGCGTGATCTTGCCATCCCGATGCGGCAGCGGAATCAGCTTGCATCCCGTATGTTTTTCGGGCGCGCCGCATTCGTCGGTATAAATGTGCGCAAATTCGCTGCACAGCACCGCGTGGTAAGACCGGTTCAGCGACTGCAAGCTCAGAACGTTCGCACCCGTGCCATTGAAAGTGAAGAATACGTCGATGCCCGTCCCGAAATGCTCTTCGAATTTCGCGACTGCCGAGCGCGTAAACGGATCGTCTCCATACGCCACCACGTGCCCCTGGTTGGCGCGCGAGATTGCTTCCAGAACTTCCGGATGCACCCCGGCATTATTGTCGCTGGCAAAATTGCGAGTGGCCTTTTTCAAAACCTGCGGCATACCAAAACAATGTAGCAGACACGCAGCGGCGGACGCATTCGTCCGCAAGGGGTATCTGGGTGCCCCACCCTTCTCGCGCTTTTTGCGAGAGGGTGGGGATTTTGACTTGAAGTTTCCGCACCGAAAGCTCCGCCGAAATATTCCAACCCTTCGCCAGAATTGGCGCGCTACACTTGAACGAACCAATGCCCCGCAAACGCACTTTAATTCCCTCCCCACTCGCCTGGACCACGATGACCAAGCCGGTCCCGCATCCTCCGCTCCCGGTGCTGGCGGAGCGTGGGGGCACACAATTGCACACGCCGTTGCCGGTTGCAATCATTGACACCCGCGAGCAGAATCCGCTTTCCTTCCGCCGCTTTCGCGGATGGTTCGCCGGCATCGAAGAGCGCGCGCTGCCGCTTGGCGATTATTCCGTGAGCGGCATGGAAGATTCCTGCGTGGTGGAACGCAAAGATCTCGCCGACCTGATCTGCTCCTTCACTTCGAACCGCTCCGTCTTCGTCAAACGCCTGCGCCGCATGAGCGACCGCGCCCACAGCCTGCTGGTCATAACCGCATCGCTCACCGAGATCAAGTCCGAATATCCCTATCGTGCGGCAAGCCCCAATCGCATCACACAATCGCTGATCGCCGTGCTGGCCGGCCTGCGGGTGCCCTTCATCTGCACCGAAACGCACGAACTCGGCGAAGAGATCGTCGCCTCGTACCTCTATCAGACGTTTCTGTATGATTGGCTGGAACGCAACGGCCACGGCCGCCATCTCGCCGACGGCGACTTGTAAACGGTTCCTCTCAGAACCGTCCGTTGACATAGCACAGTTGAGTAGCGCCGCCGTCCCGGCGGCTGTCGCGGGGCGTCTCGCCCGCGCAGTCTGGAAACTGAACACAATGCACGCACCAATAACCGACCAATTCACACTCGCCGAAGCCGCCGCACAATTCATCCTGAAGCGCACGCCGCTGCGTCCGAAGATCGCACTCGTGCTCGGCTCCGGCCTCGGCGCATTCGCCGACTCGCTCACCCACCCAACCCGCATCCCCTACGCCGACATCCCCACGTTCCCGCGCTCCACCGCCATCGGCCACGCCGGGCAAATGGTCCTCGGCCATGCGGGGGGCGTTCCCGTTGCCGCCATGCAAGGCCGCGCGCATCTTTACGAAGGATATTCCGCGCAGGAGGTCACATTTCCCATCCGCGTCTTCGGGCGCATGGGAATACGCGCCGTCATCCTCACCAACGCCGCTGGCGGCATTAACGTCGGCTACTCGCAAGGCGCATTGGTCTTGATCCGCGACCACATCAATTTGCAGGGAACCAACCCTCTCGTCGGCGCTAATGACGACCGCTTCGGCGTGCGCTTCCCCGACATGTCACGAGCCTACGACCGTGACTATCGCCAGTTCGCGCGCGAAGAAGCCGCGAAACTTGGCATCCCGCTGCACGAGGGCGTTTACGCCGCGCTGCTCGGCCCCAGCTACGAGACCCCGGCGGAGATCGAATATCTTCGCCGCATCGGAGCGGACTTGGTGGGAATGTCGACCGTGGCGGAAGTGATCGCCGCCCGCCACCTGGAAATAAAAATCCTGGCAATTTCCTGCGTGACCAACATGGCCGCCGGAATCCTCGACCAGCCGCTCTCGCACGCGGAAGTGATGGAAACCGGCGAGCGCGTCAAAGCCGTCTTCGAGTCGCTCCTCCGCGCCGTTCTGCCGCGCGTAGCAAAAGATGTCGAGAGCCCCTGATCACGTAGAGACAGCCGCGTCGGCTGTCCCGCACAGGCGAAGCCCAGCGGGCGCGAGAGTAAAGGGCAAGAGTTAAGGGTGATAGTAAAGGGTGCCCCGCCCTTCTCGCGTTCTTTGCGAGAGGGTGGGGGGTTTGACTCGCGCAACATGTTTCGGGATTCAGGTTTCCGTATCGCCTCGCATAAGGCGGACGAATCCGCCCACCTGCACACTCTTCACTTCGCCCGCGCAATAAACAACTCCGCCGGCGGCTTCACCCCATACATCGCCGCAAAACTATTCTGATTCACCGCCAGGGCCAAACGCCCGCGCGAGTCGATATACAGCAGCGGCTCATTCAGCGGCACATCGCTGAATGTCTTCACAAACTTCATCTTCATCTCGCGGCCGCCGACGGTCACCGGAACTTCCTGCCCGCGCTGGTACCCCAACTTCATGAAATCGTCCGCATCCACATTCGTGACCAGGTTGCCAAACGGGCCGTCGGTGGCAACGACGGTAGCATTCAGCCCACGATCGTCGATTTTGGCCGCCTTCAATTCCAGCCGCACCAGATTTTTCGCCGCCATCTCCGGACCCACCTTGCTCCAATCGTCGCCGCGAGCCATGTGCGCCCCCACCGGCGAAAAAATGTCGCGCCCGTGAAATGTGGACGACAGCTTGCTCCCAATCATCCACTCCGGATTCGTAATCTCGCGCACCGCTTCAATCCCGTCACGCTGTTCCACCAGCGTCAGCAGCCCGTTGTCGGGCAACACAAAATATTGCCCACGCTTCGAGCGCGCCACGATCGCCTTGCGCGTGCTGCCGACAGTAGGATCGATCACCACCACAAACACAGTGCCCGCCGGAAAGTACGGCGTCGCCCCGTATAAAAACCGGGCGCCATCGAGAATCGAAAATGGCGTCACCTGGTGCGTCAGATCCACAATCCGCACCGCGGGCATCACGCTGTACATCACGCCGCGGCAGAGCGCGACCGAATCATCGACCACGCCAAAATCCGTCATAAACACAATTGTCGGCGGATATTTCGCGTCGGATGCTGCGGACGCGCTTATTGGACCTGCAACGGCAGAGAGAATCAAAATGACAGCAAATAAAAACCTCTTGCTGCGATGAGAGAAACTGCGCGTACCGAACCATGCAGTCATAGATCCAGTCCACCTCTTGTCGAAATTGTTTGCCCGCGGGCCAGACCACTATAATGCTGAAATCAAAATTACGGAGGCATTCATGTCGCAAGCTATCCCGGAAAAATATAAAGATCTGTTTCAGAAGCGCGCTTTTGCCAGCCTGGGGACGTTAATGCCCGACGGCCGCCCGCAAGTCACGCCCGTGTGGTGCGACTTCGACGGCGAGAACGTCATCTTCAACTCCGCCCGCGGGCGCCAGAAAGACCGCAACGTCCGCCGCGATCCCCGCGTGTCCATGGCCATCGTCGATCCCGAAAATCCCTACCGCTATCTCGAGATTCGTGGTCGCGTGGTCGAGATTACCGAAGAGGGCGCCGAGGATAGCATCGACAAACTCGCCAAAAAATATCTCGGCGTCGATAAATATCCCTACGGCCAGGCTGGCGAAGTCCGCGTGCTCTACAAAGTCAAACCCGAGCACACCACAGTCATGGGCTAAGTTTGTGTAGAGATTTTTTTTGTGCAGAATAAAGCCCCGCAGGAGCGCATACCGCACCGTGAAAGAGCGGCGCTTCAGCGCCGCGTCGGCGTTCGTAAATGAGAGGGCTTCAGCCCCTGTGTGAGGCCTCGATCCGCACCCAAAACCTCTGCTTCCTCGGCTTCGGCAACGTCAACCGGACGCTCGTCCGTCTCCTAGAAGACCGCGCACCCGAACTCCGTGATCGCTACGGCATCGCGTTCCGCATCACGGGAATCGCCTCGCGCCGCCTGGGATGGATCGCCGACCCAAACGGCCTGGATCCGGAGACCTGTGTGGCGCGGCCGCCCTCGGCCGCGAAGGGCCGGGAGCCCGATCCGCAGCCCGCAGCCGTCTGCGACTGGCTAGCCGCCGCCCGCGCCGACATTCTCTTCGAAGCCACGTCCCTGAACGTGACCAACGGCCAGCCCGCAGTCGACCACATCCGCGCCGCCCTCGACCACGGAGCCCACGCCATCACCGCCAACAAGGGCCCCATCGTTTACGCCTACCGCGAACTCCGCGACCTGGCCCGAGCGCGCGGCAAAAAATTCCTCTTCGAATCGACGGTCATGGACGGCGTTCCGATTTTTTCTTTGTTCGAGCAGATACCCGCCATTCACCTGCAAGGCTTCCATGGAATTCTCAACTCCACCACCAACGTGATTCTGAGCGAGATGGAGCAGGGACTAAACTTTGACGAAGCCCTCAAAAAAGCGCAAGCCATCGGCATCGCCGAAACCGACGCCACTCACGACATCGACGGCTGGGACGCCGCCGTAAAGACCGCCGCACTCATCACCGTGCTGATGGATGCGCCCATCCACCTGGAAGAAATCGAGCGCGAAGGCATTCGCGACCTGACGCCGCAAGCCTTGCGCAACGCCCGCCGCGACGGCTGGCCCTTCAAACTAGTCTGCCGCGCACAGCGAACAGGCAGCGGCGTGAAAGCCAGCGTCCGTCCCGAAAAAGTCTTAAGCACGCAGCCCATGGCCCGCATCACCGGCACATCGTCCTACATCTATTTCGAAACCGACATCTTCCCCGGCCTCGCCATCACCGAAGAAAATCCCGGCCTCTACGCGACCGCCTACGGCATGTTGGCAGACTTCGTTCGAGCGGCCACCGCACGCTGACATGTAGGCAAGGAGCCCGGGCGTAAGGCGCCGTGCGGGAAGCGCCGCGGAAGAGCGGCCCTTCAGGGCCGCGCTAGCATCTATTCGAATTAACCTGGGCTTTAGCTCCGGTCGAAGCCGAGCAAAACGGAGTCGAACCTCTTTCCAAGGAACAACATCTTTACTGCCAGAATCCTTCGTCTAGCCGTGATAGAAATAACTCATGCTAACTGCTGAGAAGACCGCCGCCCTCGACCTCGCCTACGTCCGCTCCCAATTCCCCTCGCTCGCACAGACCGTCAACGGCCACCCCGCCGCATTCCTCGACGGCCCGGGCGGTACGCAGGTTCCGCAGCGCGTGATTGACGCCATCGCCAACTATCTTCGACGCGACAACGCCAACACCGGCGGAGCCTACTCGACCAGCCGCCACACCGACGCCATGATTGCCGAAGCCCGCGCCGCCATGGCCGACTTCCTGCACTGCGGCGCCGACGAAGTCGCCTTCGGTCCGAACATGACCACCCTGACCTATGCGATTTCCCGCGCCATTGGCCGCGAACTGAAGCCGGGCGACGAAATCGTGGTCACTCGTCTCGATCACGATGCCAACGTTTCGCCTTGGTTGCAAATGGCTGAGGATCTTCAACAAGAAGATCGCGGCGTCACCGTCCGCTGGGCCGAGATCCACGACGAGGATTGCACGCTCGACATGGCCGACCTCGCCGCGAAAATAAACTCAAAGACAAAGTTGGTCGCAGCCGGATACGCCTCGAATGCCGTTGGCACCATCAATCCAGTCAAGGAAATCGTCCGCCTCGCCCACGCCGCGGGAGCTCTCGCCTACATCGACGCCGTGCACTACGGCCCGCACGGGCTGATCGACGTGGCCGCGCTCGATTGCGATTTTCTGGCGTGTTCGACCTACAAATTCTTCGGCCCGCACATGGGCGTCCTCTTCGGCAAGCGCGAGCACCTGCAGCGCCTGCGCCCTTACAAAGTTCTCCCGAACACCAATGCGATTCCGAATTGCTGGGAGTGGGGCACGCTCAACCACGAGTGCATCGCCGGCATAGCCGCCTGCGTGGAATACCTAGCCGACATTGGCCGTCGCGCCCTAGAAACCTGTGGGGACGAAACGTGTGGGGACGGCGCGACCCGCCCGTCCGTCGAGCGAAGCTCGACCGTTGCCTGCAACTCGCCGCGCCGCCATCGAAGCCGCCTACCAAGTCATCCACGAGCACGAAAGCGGACTTCTAAAAAGAATGATGTCCGGCCTGCAACAAATTCCAGGCCTCAAAATCTTCGGCATCACCGATCCCGCTTGTTTCCACGAGCGTTGCGCAACCCTCGCCGTGCGAATCGAAAATCACACGCCCCTCGAACTCGCCACCAAACTCGGCGACCGCGGCTTCTTCACGTGGGACGGCAACTACTACGCCCTGAACCTTACTGAACATCTCGACGTGGAAAAATCCGGCGGCTTCTTGCGGATCGGTCTCGTACACTACAACACGGTGGAAGAGGTCGACGGCATGCTCGCGGCCCTGCGCGAAATAGTCGGAGCATAGCCCCAGGACCAGAAGTGCGATTCGGGGATCGTGCTTTAGCCGTCCTGCTTTTTTTCTCCGCGGACTCCTGGCCTCCCCGGCCTCTGCGGTTAAAAGCTCTTCTGCCGCAAAGATCCTAAAAACGTCAGCCCCATGGGTAGTTCCAGAAACACGACAGCCCGGGACGCGTCCCGGGCTGCTCAAAAACTTGATCCTCACGCCGCCGGCGTGGGGATCCGCGACAGTGCTGCTCAAATTCTACGGCCAGCGCTTGGAGGTATCTTCCCATCCCGCCGCGCGCACAGGTTGCGGCGCCGGAATCGACGGCGACGAGGGCACCGGGATGCGAGGCGTGGCCTGCGGCCCGTTCACAGCGGTGGCCAGCGCGGGTTTCGCCATGTCCGACGACATTTCCTTTTCCTCGGAGAGCAGCGGAGCCACCAGCCGCAGGGCTTCCACTTCCTTCTCCAGGCGAGTCAGTTCCATCTCTTTCTGACGCAGCACCTCGTACACATTCTTCATAACCATGGCACCTGCTGGTTGCGTTTTATTTGGCAAAGCATCCTCGCACTTTATCAGACCTGCCTGTGTTGTCAAGGGTTTCGGGACTCCTCTCAGTTAAATGGCAGAAAAAACGGTGCTTAGCGCAGGAGAAAGAATCCCGCCACAATCATGCCGATCAGCAAAAGTACGGCAATTATGTACTTATTGGCCGCGAGCCAGGATTGCGACGGCTCGAGCCCCGCGCCCAATAAAAACGCCGGATTCGCCGCTTCCGCGGCATCAGGAGCAGAAATAGTCGCGGGTTTATTCGGGCTGGGAAGGGTTTCGGACCCAACCGGAATGCCGCCCGGCGCCGCAATCCGTCCCGGACCACTTTCCCTCGCCTCATTTTCCGCCTTCGTCCCTTCACTCGGCGAGACTTCGCCAGCGGCCTTTGGGGTCGCCGAAACCGTACCACCGGCTGCAACCGCCTGGCTCGCAACTGACGGGGCCACAGCCGCCATGGGCAACCCTGCCGCTTTCGACGCCCCTACCGCAGTCAGCGGAACGGTGGACGCCCGAGTTCCTCCCGCCGGCGGCGCCTTCAACTGTCCTCGCCATTTCTTCTCTTCGCACTCCACACAAAGTGACCGCCCCGCAGAAACCGGAAACCCGCACGCCTGGCACTGCTGCAGGCTCCGCAGTACCGGAGGAACGTGGCTCTGGTCCGCCTCATCTGCCTTCGCGGCATCGGCGGGATTCACCGCAGCCGACCAAAATAACAGTGACTTCTTTCCCGGATCTGGCTTGGACGGAGTTGGCTGAACCGGCGAAGAAGTAGCTGGCGCAGCGGCAACGACCTTTTCAGCGACCGGAGCTTGCACCGGCGCCACTACGGTGTCGCTCGCAACCGGCAGGGTTCCAGACTCCTTGGGAACGGTCGGCGCGACCACTCCCACTGACCCCGCCGAAGGCGTAGCGACTATCCGCGGATGCGGCGTCAGCACTGCCTCAACCGTCGCCACAAACTCCGCGGCCGTGGGCAGGGGCACTTTTGCCCCGGTCAATCTTGCGTCGTTTGCCGTCAGTGGTGACGCGGCAACTTCCGCCGGGGTTTTCTCGGCCTTCGTTTCTGCCGCCCCCACCGGCGCCGGCCGAGCCGCAGGCTCCTCCAGAATGACTTCCTCCTCCTGTGGAACGGCCCCTTCCAAAGCTACATCTTCCAGAACCTGTTCGTTGGACGCCGCATCCTGAACCGCCGCAGCCGCGACCGCCTCGCTCGGAACAGCCACCGCTGGCGCTGCATTGTCCTGCGGCGCACTCGTCTGCTGCACCGGGGCCGCGTGATCCGCACCCAAATCCTTCAACCGCTCCGGCAGTTTCTCGGCGGCCTCTGCTAGCCGTACCGCCGTCTCCACCATTTCGCTCAGCCGCTGGACCGCCGAAAGGTCGCGCTCGCCAAAGGCATTCACCCGCCCCGAGAAAAGTTCAAAAACGCCCAGCACCCCATCATCATTCACCACCGGCATAACCACCACCGAGGCGATCCCCAACTGGCGGCAGACTTCGCGATTCACCCGCACGTCGCTCTCGGCATCGTCACAGCGCAGGGCCTGGCGCGTGCGCACGCTCTCCCCCGACAGACCGAATTCCGTGGACAACAGCGCTCCCAGCTCCGGCGCGTTCGATCCCGTGCTGGCGCGGCACAGCATATCGTTTTTTCCATTGCGCCGCAGGGCAATCGCCGCTCCGGTCGCGCCAGTGATGTATTGTGCCCGGTCGGCCAGCAGTTGCAGCGCCGCGTCCAGATCGCGCCGCGCCATCTCGGCCAGCGAATGCCCCTCATCTTCCCCGGGGAAGCGCACGTAGGATGGAGGATTGAGCGAAGCGGAAGGAGTCGACGCCACCGCGAGTTCTCGACTAGGGGAAGGTTGCATGACCCATACCTCATCCTCAAATTCAGCCGGGACCGGGCGCATTGCCCCGGCCGATTCCCATCACTCTGATAAGGATGTAGGTAGGTTGAGTCTCGCTCGCAGAGCGCAAGGTGTCAAGAAATTCCCCGCGCGGAAGTACTAAGCCAAAAGTGCGCCAGTCCCATCCCAGAACTAATCGCGTGTTGTGGAAGAGTGGACGTTGCCCGTGTAGAGACGTTGCTCGCAAAGTCTTCTTGCCAGGAGACCGAAGGAATGCCATGTGGAAAGAATGCCCCTGTGGGGACAGCCGCCCTCGGCTGTCCGGGGTTGTGAGCGGCAACTGAAACTGCGCCTGACCCTACTTCTTCTGCCGCCGCAGCGCCGACTGCGCCAGCCCATTCGCCTCCGCATTACTCTCCCGCGGCACGTGCGAAATGGAAAACTTCAATGCCCGCGCCAACTTGCGGCACGTCCAGTGCAAAGAATAAAGCCGCGGGCTGCGGCACTCGTACTGCCCAGTCATCTGCCGCACCACCACTTCCGAGTCGGAATAAACGTGCAGTTTGTGCGCTTTAAGAGTCACGGCATACTGCAGGGCTTCCATCAGCGCGGCATATTCGGCGACGTTGTTATCCTGGTGGCCAATCCATTTGGCGATACGCACCGGGCCGCTGGCGCAGCCGCTGATCACCACTCCAATGCCCGACGGTCCCGGATTCCCCAGGCAACCGCCGTCCACATACGCCACCAGTTCGGGCATCACTGCAACTTTCGTTTCTTCTATCTGCACGATGCGCTAATCCTGTTTCCGCGTCAAGACGATTATTTGATTCCCTTTCATCGTTTTGCAGTTGGCCTGCCCCTTGTGCATTTTTATGTGCAAAACGAGATTGAATATCCCGTAGGCCGCCTTAAGGTTTTTCCTGACAGTAGTTTGCATTTCGGTTTATCCACAGCGTTGCTCCCTGCTATTGCACCAATAGTTTGCGTTGACGTTTTTTAATTCTCTGTTAATGTTGCTTGCGTCGACGGTCGAAAGGGACGGCACAATAATATGAGCCGATCCGAATAGACTGAGTGATCAGCCGGGCGGGGCGACCTGCAAGGCGACCAGACCTGAAAAAACCGACGGCGCTGCGAGGTGCAGTTGGGGTTTGGAACTGCGAAAGTAGTGATCGCATCAAGGGGTCGTGACGGTACATGCCTCCACGTCGTTAGCTCCCTCGCAGGAGCTGGCGGCTAGAGCATAACCAATGTCACGGCCCTTTCAATTTTTCCCGCCTTTATTGCCTCCCAAAATAAATCACGTAGCGGCGGACGCATTCGTCCGCCCGCGAGCGAAGCGAGCCCTTCGAACCAAATCCCCCGACGAATGCATCCGGGGCTACCAGTTTCGATCCGCATCCTTGCGCTCCCTCCGGAGCTCGTAAGTCTGAGCGCAGCTCTGAATGCGACTCAAATACCGATGAACCCTAACAGTACCGTAGAAAATCGTTTTACTAACTCCCCCTCCCCTGTGCAATAATTCCTCCGCATCATCTCCGCGCTGGCGATCTCGCCTCCTGCGGAAATTTCAAGCAGCACTAGTGAGGACGGAATCTCATGGCTAAGAATCCCCTGACTCGTCGTCAATTCATCCACCTCGGCAGCGGCGCCATTGCCGCCACCACCGTCGCCAAAAACATCCTGCAGCCTCACATGCTCTCGGCCCGGCCTCGCGCCGTCGCCCCCAGCGACACCATTCGCTTCGCCTCCATCGGCACCGGCATTCGCGGATGCGAACATCTCCAGGCCTCGCTCGACGTTCCCGGCATTCAGTGCGTCGCGGTCTGCGATCTTTACGACAGCCGCCACGCCGCCGCGCAGGAAGCGGTAAAAAATCCCAAGGTGCCCGCCACTCGCGACTATCGCTCCATCCTCGATCGCAAGGATGTCGACACCGTCCTCATCGCTGCCATGGACCACCAGCACCGCCACATTTTTGAAGACGCCTGCGCCGCCGGCAAAGATGTCTACTGCGAGAAGCCCTTGTCGCACACCGTCGAAGACGGATTCGCCATGGTCGAGGCCGCCCACAAGCACAATCGCATGGTCGCCGTCGGCAGCCAGCGCGTCAGCTCCGTGCTCTACGCCAAAGCCAAAGAGATTTACGATTCCGGCAAACTCGGCGAGGTCTTCTCCATCAACGCCTACTGGGACCGCAACTCTCCCAGCGGCGCTTGGGTCTATCCCATTCCGCCCGACGCCAGCGAGAAAACCATTGACTGGAACACGTTTCTCGGCAACGCCCCCAAACACTCCTTCGATCCCGTCCGCTTCTTCCGCTGGCGCTGCTTCACCGACTATGGCGAGGGCCTGGGCGGCGATCTCTTCGTGCACCTGATCTCCGGCATTCACTTCATCACCGGCAATATCGAGCCTGCACAGCGCGCACAATCCAGCGGAGGCCTCTACCACTTCAAAGATGGCCGCGAATTCCCCGACCTCATCGAGACGCTCTACGACTATCCCAACTTCCGCGTCACCCTGCGCTGCAATCTGAACAACGATGGTGGCGAGTTCATCGGCTTCTACGGCACCAAGGGCACCATGATCATCAAGGATTCGACCCTGACCTGCACGCCCCAGGACACGCGCCCCGAGCCCGAGGGCTATTCGATCTACGGCTGGCCCAAAGCACTGCGCGATCAATATCTGCAGAAGTGGCACGAAGAGCATCCGCAGCCCGAGGCTCTGAGATGGCAAATCGACAACGAGGGTGAATCCTACTCCAACCCTCCCGGATACAGCGACACCGTCGACCACCAGGCCAACTTTTACAACGCGGTTCGCACCCGCAAGCCGGTAGTCGAGAACGAAGTTTTCGGCAACAACGCCGCCATCGGCTGCCACCTGGCGAACTTCTCCTACTTCAACAAATCAGTAGCAGTCTGGGATCCGTCCGCAAAGAAGATCGTGAAAGGCTGATCACCAGGGTGCCCCACCCTTGTCGCGTTCTATGCGACAGGGTGGGGATTTTGACTTTTGACTTTTGACTTTTGACTTTTGATTTTTGATTTTGACTTTTGATTTTGACTTTTGATTTTGACTCTTGATTTTGACTCTTGACTTTCTACTTTCCAACTCCTACCCGCTTTTGACTTTCCCCCCGACCCTGACTATCATCCCCACCTGAAATACTCTTCCCCACCAGGAGTCCCACATGCCGAGTTTTTCCACCGGCCCTTCGCCCATCGTGATCCGCGTTCACCTTCTCCTAGTCGCGCTGGCCTTGTCCGCCGCGCCCGCCGCGCCGGCACAATCCGGCCCGCCGCCCACCGAGCGCCAGGACGTAACCGAAGTCTTCTTCGGCCAGACCGTGACCGATCCTTACCGCTGGCTCGAAAACTGGCGTGACGGAAAAGGTGCCGAATGGCTCAAGGCGCAGGACACCTACACCCGCTCCGCCCTCGCCAGCATTCCCGGCCGCGAAAAGTTTCTCGCCCGCGTCAAGGCCCTCGACACCGCCAGCACCCGCGTGCGCAACGCCCAGGTCTGGGGCGGAAAAATCTTCTATCTGAAGACCGATCCCAACGCCGACAATCTCAAGCTCTATGTGAAAGAGGGCACCGCGCCCGAGCGCCTGCTGCTCGATCCCGAACTCCTCACCAAAGATGGCGTTCACTCCTCTATCGATTACTTCACGCCCTCGCTCGACGGCGCTCTGGTAGCCTACGGAGTTTCTCCCGGCGGTTCCGAGAACAGCGTGATCCACGTTCTTGAAACTGCAACCGGCAAACAGTTGCCCGACGCCATCGACCGCGCCCGCTTCGGCGCCATCTCCTGGCTCCCCGGCAACAAGAGTTTTCTCTATAACCGCCTGCAGAAGCTCACGCCCGACATGCCGCGCACCGCTTTCGAACAGCGCAGCCGCGCCTGCCTTCACGAACTTGGCCGCGATCCCGACCAGGATCCCTTTGTCTTCGGCTACGGATATTCTCCCGACCTCAAGATCGACGACAACGATTTCCCCTTCGTCGTCTACACCCCGGGCTCGCCCTATCTGCTCGGAGTGCTGGCCCACGGCACGCAAAACGAGGCCACCGCCTACTACATCCCGCTCGATCAACTCAACTCCAGCCACATCGCCTGGAAAAAACTTTTCGATGTCGATGCCGCCATCACAAATTTTGCGCCTCACGGCGACGACCTCTATCTGGTCACTCACAAAAGCAAGCCGCGCTATGAAGTGGTCCGCATCAGCCTGAAGAATCCTGATGTCGCTCATGCCACCGTCGTGGTTCCGGCCAGCGAAGTTGTCATTCAAGAAGCCGACGTCGCCACCGATGCCATTTACCTTCGCGATCTCGATGGCGGCATCGGCCGCATGCGCCGCCTCTCCTTCGACGGCCACATCGAGCCTGTCCCCGTTGGCAAAGGGCAATCCGTAGCCGAAATTTCCGTCACCCCCACCGAACCCGGCGCGCTCATACATGCCGTCTCCTGGACCACCTCACCGCACTTTTTGCAATACGATCCCAAGTCGATGAAGACCACGGAAATCGGAATTCAGCCACCTCTGCCGATCGACACCTCAGGCTATGAATCCGAAGAAGTCAAAGCCAAAAGCGCCGACGGAACCATGATTCCGCTTTCCATCATTCACGCAAAGCACCTCGCCCTCGATGGCAATCACCCAACGCACCTGATTGGCTACGGCGCGTATGGCATCTCCTACGATGCTTATTTCGATCCGGTATGGCTGGCATGGCTCGAGCGCGGCGGGGTGATCGCCTTCGCTCACGTGCGCGGCGGCGGTGAATACGGCGAAGAGTGGTACCGCGCCGGATACAAGCTCACCAAGCAACACACCATCGATGACTTCATCGCCAGCGCGCAATATCTCATCGAACACAAATACACCAGCCCGCAGCGCCTTTCCGGGGAAGGCACCAGCGCCGGCGGCATCCTGATTGGCGGCGCCATCACGCAGCGCCCCGATCTGTTTGCCGGGGCGCTTATCCGGGTCGGCTGCTCCAACGCGCTTCGAATGGAGTTCACACCCAACGGTCCGCCCAACATCGCCGAATTCGGCTCCGTTACCGATGCCGACGGCTTCAAGGGACTGTATGCGATGGACGCGTACCAGCATGTCAAAGATGGCACAGCGTATCCCGGTGTCTTGCTCACTGCGGGCATCAACGATCCGCGCGTCGATCCCATGTCGCCCGCCAAGATGACCGCGCGCCTGCAAGCCGCCACCTCCAGCAAGAAGCCCGTCCTGCTGCGCGTCGACTACGACGCCGGCCACGGCATGGGTTCCACCCGCGCCCAACACGACCTGGAGTTCGCCGACGAAATGTCTTTCCTGCTCTGGCAATTCGGCGATCGAGACTTCCAGCCGCAAGAAGTAGCCAAAGGAAATTAGCAGGTTCTGGGTGCCCCACCCTTGTCGCGTCTTATGCGACAGGGTGGGGAATTTGATTCTTGATTCTTGATTCTTGATTCTTGATTTCTGATTTCTGATTTTTGACTTTTGACTTTTGACTTCTGACTTTTAAACCGTTTGACTTCTGACTTTTAAACCGAAGGAGTGGGAATTTTGACTTGACGTCCCACTGAACTGGGTGCCCCATCCTAACGTCGCGTCCTTTGCGACGTTAGGGTGGGGATTTTGACTTCAGAAAGTGCTCTGAAACTTAACTCTCTTTCTTCCTCCGCCGGTAAAACCGCTCCACCTGGCTCAGCATCAGCAACGCAGTCTGCGCCAGCCGTTCCAGTACTTCCACATCTCCATCATCGAACGCGAAAGTCTGGGAAGAAAAAACCTCGACCAGACCCACAACATCCCGCTCATACCGGATCGGCGCCGCCACAATCGAGCGAATACCCAGCCGGCGGCAGGTTTCCGCCTCCACCCGAGGATCCATCTCACTGTCGTCACACCGCAACGCCCTTCCCGTGCGAATGCATTCCCCGGAAAATCCAGCCTCAACATCCACATGCGTCCCCAGCGGCGGCCCGCCCTTACCCACGCTCGCCCGGCACATCATCGGGCCGCGGTCCATCAGTGCGATCGCCGCTCCATCCCCGCGCAATAGCGTCCGCGCCCGCTCGCTGATCACTCGCAGCCCGCTATTCAGGTCCGGCCCCAGTTCGTTGAATTCGTATTGAATCGTGCTCGAAACCTCGGCCGCTCCCGGCCTACCCGTGAGATCTCCCTCCACACCGATTCCCTCCAGGCTCACCGAGCGCGGCTTGCTCTCCGCCTTCCCCGAGAACTTACTGCCCACGCTTGAACCCAGCATGCGGTCAAACGTCAGCTTCGGAGCTTTGCGGCTCGGCGATTTTTCGTTCAGCACCAGCCACTCATCCAACCGCTGCCGCGCCTCTACCGGAAGATCCGAGAATCGCACTCCGGCCCGCCCCAAGGCGTCCGCCCACGCAATATACCCCGTAGTCTCCAGTTGTCCGTCCGAATCCGGCAGGTCGAGTCGCAATTTCACCCGCCGCTCCGCCTCCAGCGGAACGATAGTCTGCATCGACACGCCCTGCTCGCTTAGATCCAGGATCATTCCTCCGGTCACGCCATCGAAACTGGCAAACACGGGACCATGCACCTTGTGCCGCACACAACTGCGTCTCTCAGGAATCACCGCTGCTCCTTCACAAATCCCTCGCCGTTTCCTCGCGGCCTCCGGACAGACGAATCCCGTCTTCGATATTCCGGAAATCGTGGCTCTGCGACGATCGCGTTAACTTCAATGATGGAATCCCAGTCGCCCAAATGGAAGTGCACGCGCAGATTCTCCGTACGATGCCTTCTACCTCCCGCACCTGCCTCCGCCTCTGCTACAATTTCGCGTTCGTACTCGAACATTCTGCCAAGACAGCAAGAGGAGACCATGAAGACTGTACGACAATTGGCTGTGTTGATGTTTGCAGTGGCCATCTGCTCCGCTCTCACCTGGGCCGATACCCCGGGCAAACATCCCTACTACCTGCATGCGCTCAGCGATCTGCGCTATGCCCGCGCTCTGCTCGGCAAACTCTCGCCCTCCGACCGTATCGACGACCACGAACAGCACGCCATCGACGAGATCGACAAAGCTATCGCCGAGATCAAGAAAGCTTCCATCGATGATGGCAAGGATCTCAAGGACCATCCCCGCGTCGATATGAAGCTCGGCCATCGCGATCGCTACAAGAAAGCCCTGGAGTTGATCGACAAGGTCAACCAAGACATCTCCCGCGAGGAAGATGACGCGGCCATCCGCGGCCTGCGCGATCGCGCCATTAAGCACGTCGGCGAGGCCCACCGCCTCATCATGGACCTGATCCACAACGCTAAAGACTGACCCCTGCGGGAAAGGGCACGACTTTAGTCAGTCGTGGGAGGCCTCGACTTTAGTCAGGTGTGGAAGGCCACGACGTTAGCTAGGGGCGGAAGGCCTCGACTTTTCGCCGGGTTGTGGAAGGGCACGACTTTAGTCGTGCCGCAACGCCAAACAAACATGGCCGGCTTTAGCCGCTGAGGGCATCAGCCCACGATAGGGGAAAATGTACGTACAATGTTCCTTCAGGAACATTGTACGTACATTCCCACGAAGAATGACGCGCGCCGGGCCATCCGACCAATCGATTCCCTATCGATTCCCTCACTTGCAAGCCCAAAAAGGAACTCGCCCGCGGCAGGAACCCGACTTCACATTGTCAGCATCGCCGTCGCCTTTTATGATTCTGGTCAAATCGGGTCGGCGCTCGCTCGGGTGCGCCGATTCTTTCAAAGGGGTGTGCACATGGCAATCTCGAAAAACAATCTGGACACTGAAAAAATGCGAAGCCGCAGTCTTCGAGTCGCTTCCCTGTTCGCGATTCTGCTGCTGATCGCCTTCGCGGCGCTGGCCGCGCCTCAGGATCGCGACCATGATCGGGACCGCGACGACCGCGGAGGGCTTCACGTTCGCTCTCGCGACAGCGTCCAGCGTGACTTTGGCGGCGGCCCTGGCGGCAGGCCCTCACCCGATGCGCTCTGTGAACCGGGCTTCGTTGCTGTAGGCTTTCACGTGCAGACTGGCGAGTTCTTTAACCAGGCCTGGCTCGACTGCGCTCGCCTCCGCCCCGATGGCGATCTCGGCGACGATCTTAGAATGACCCAGCGGACAGGCAGCCCAGGTGGGCGTCCCGTCTACGACGCGCATTGCCACGGCGGCCGCGTTCTCGTCGGATTGCGCGGACGCACCGGCGGGTCCATTGACGAAGCGGTTGGCGAATGCAGCAACGTGAGAGATATCGTGGAAATGCGCGGCGAGCACCATGATGGCGATCGCCGCGATGACGACCGCCGCGACAACGACCGCCGTGACGAACACCGCATCGACTTAACAGAATCCATCACCCGCCCGCACCCTGGCGGCAGGCCTGTGGAAACTCATTGCCCTCCGGGCGCAGTGGTCACAGGCTTCCGCTCCATGAGCGGCGAGTATATGGATCATCTTTGGATCGTCTGTTCGGCTGTGGAGCGCAACGACTAAGCGCACTCCTTGACGGCGCTCGCTCGCATTGCCCGCTTGTCCGCTTGCGATGCGAGCGGAACGGTCGCGCTGCGCTCGCCTCTGCGAATCAGCAGGATCGCTCCCAGGATTGCGGCCGAGGCCAGCACCACTCGCGGCGTCAGCGGCTCTCCAGCCAGCAGCCATCCCAGAAACACAGCCACCACTGGATTCGCATAAGTGTGCGTCGCCACCAGCGCGGGCGGACAGCGCTGCAGCAGCCAGGTATAGGCCGTGAACGCGATGACCGAGCCAAAAACAATCAGGTACGCCAATCCGAAAATTGATTTCGAAGAAATGGTCGACCAGTGCGTGGCGTGAAATTCGCCGGTCACTGCGGCCGCGACCAGTAGCATCGCCGCGCCGCAGAGCGTGGGCAGCGCCGTGCGTCCCAGCGCATCTGTAGGCAGCTTCAACCGGGGAGAGATAACCACACCCGCCGACCATGCGAACGATCCGAGCAACACCGCGAGCAGCGCCAGCAAGCTCGATCCCTTCACGGTTAACTCCATTCCCGTCAGCACGGCCACGCCCAGCACGCCCAAACCCAAGCCCAGCGCGCTCAGGCGGCTAATCTTCTGCTGGCCCATTGCCCAAGCCAGCACCAGGATGAACATAGGTTCCGTGGCGATGAGCAGCGCGGCTAGTCCTGAGCCCACATATTTCTCTGCCCAATGCAACGAGCCATGCCCAACCAGAAAGAACAATGCACCTACAACGATTCCAGAAATCCAATGCGCGCGCGTGGGGCGAAAGCCGCGCGCCCAGGCCCACGCCATGAGAATTGTGCCCGCAACAGAATGCCGAATGCCTGCAGTGACCAGCGGAGGAATGGTCTCGACTGCGTAGCGGATCGCAAGGTACGTCGAGCCCCAGACGAGATAGATGGCGGCGAAGGCGAGCGCGAGTTGGATGGCATGCTTGCGGTTCGGTTTCATTGCAGATGAAAGTCTATTTTGCACCAGCACAGGTCTGCCTCCGATATTTTTGAGCTGGCCGCTGCGGACGAGAGCCCCAATTTGCGCCGCTTGATGGCTAATCATCATCTAACCTCCAAAGTAACATTAACAGGTTAGAACAATGCTACTGAATGAAATCTAACTTGTCAAGATCGTTTTAATGGTTAGATAATGGAGCAGAAGGAAAACCCCTGGCCAATAATCGAGAACCCGAAAAAATTGAACGGCGGCGTCCTCCGCGCTTTGACCTGATCGCGGGAAACGTCTGCCTGGATTTTGTGAACACGCTCGATGACCGGCACACGCAGCAACCGAACGAATTGCTCAAGACGTACATCGATCTGGCGCGGTTCGGGGAAGACACTGGCGTGCTTCGATCGACGCAGGTGGACAAACTCTTTGAGCGCACCTACACGAATGCGGAAGCGGCGCAGGAATCATTGCTGCGAGGCAGAGAGCTACGCGAGACAATTCACGACGTTTTCTGGGCAAGCATCAACCAGCGGCCAGTCCCGCCGGTGGCGCTGGCGGACCTGAATAGTTTTGCGCAGGCTGCGGCGCGGCGCATGCGATTAGTTCCCGTAGAGAATGGCTTCGTGTGGGCGTTCGACACTCTGCTGGACTTCGACACTGTGCTGTGGCCGATCGCACGCGCGGCGGCGGATCTGCTGGCTTCGGACCAACTGGATTACGTTCGGGCGTGCTCGTCGAAAAGCTGCGAGTGGTTTTTTCTAGACAGCAGCAAGAACCATCACCGGCGCTGGTGCGACATGACGCGCTGCGGCAATCGCGCGAAGGTAAGCCGGTTTTACGCGCGGCAGAAAAAAGAACGCTAGCAGAGTTGCGGACCCACCGGCCGCTCCGAGCGACTAACTGTCTTTGCGGTAGAGCAGATCGCGCATAGCATTGCGGCGGGCGGCGTTGGCTTCTGAGGCAGAGCGTCGCTCGTCGGCGTCCATGCGGCGCTTGGTAGTCGGCGAAGATGTTTCTTCGGCGCTGCACGATGGACAGCGGTCGGCGAAGCCGGGCTTGTCGGGTTTCAGCTCGAATTCTTCCTGGCAGACGCTGCAGATTTTGATGGGGAAGGCCATTTCCCGATCATGATACTGCGCCGGGGACTGGGGATTCAACGTGCGTCAAGCGGGCGTGATCCACTCGAGGCAGTCGAGCTTCGCTCGACCGGACAGCCGCGGGGCGGCTGTCCCCACATAATCAGGCCTCCGCGGGTACGTTGCCTATGTGAAACTGTGCCTGGTGCCGTGCCTCAGTCATGACAGAAAGAGGAACGGTGGCTCGCAGGATGGTCCCTCGCGGATCGGATTCTATTTCCAAAACACCGTTCAGTTCGTGGAGTCGCTCGCGCATACCAGCCAATCCCACGCCGACCTCCGCACTGAGTGTAGTTAACCGCTCTAAACGTTCCGCCGGGATGCCCTTGCCGAAATCCTTAATTTCCAAAATCACCGCTTCGGATTGACGCTGAAAATGGACGACCGCATCCTTCGCTTCGGAGTGGCGATGTACATTGGTCAAGCTCTCCTGCAGGACGCGGAACAGAGCAAGCTCCATGTTGCGGGGAAGGCGATCCCCCGAATAGGCGATGTCGGCCTTCACCTTAATCCCGCTGCGCTTGGAAAAGCCCTCGATATACCACTCGGCGGCACAAACGAATCCCACCTCATCCAACAGGGGCGGATGCAAGAGATAGGACATGGTCCGGATCTCATCCAGGGCCTGATCCGCCAGGGTTTCCACTGCGGAAATCAGGGCCAGCCTTGGCGGGTCTTCCTTGCAACTTTGTTGCAGGAACAAGATGCTCATTTTCAGCGCTGCCAGAGTTTGGCCGGTACTGTCATGCAAGTCACGCGCGAATCTTCGCCGCTCGTCATCCTGCACTCGGAGCAGCCGCTGGGAAAGTTTCTGCAACTCCGCGGTTCGTACGAGTACGAGCGATTCGAGTTCCAAATGTTCGAGAGCCAGTTGTTTCGACTGTTTTGAAGGTATCCACATAATTCCTCCTGGGAGCGGCGGTGAAGACTGGGGAGCGACCCTCTGATCCAGTGTCGAAATTCTCCCATTTTGGGAAGGGGGAGTCTGTGCAAAATTGCTCACCCTGCCCCTGGCTTCCGCTCAGTAGTGCAGTTAAACCTCTATTCCATGCGATTCATCCATCCTCCGTTTCGGGCAGGGGATCGTCCCGGGAAGATGCTTCCCGAATCCGAAATTATTTTCCTGCAAGGATTATTTAAGACAAACGGGAAGAAGCAGAACATCCCGTGTGCCGTCAGTGGATCAGCGGGGCTGATCGCGGCGGCGAAGATAGTCGATGAACATCTGCTCGACGGGCTTGTCGTAGGCGATGGAGACGTGGCGGACGGTGCGTCCGCTGACGAAGTGACAAACTTCTTCGGCAAGATTCTTGGCGTGATCGCCGGCGCGCTCCAGGGACTGGGTCATGAAGATGACTTGCAGGCTGGCCTGGCGATGCGATTCTTCCGGATTCTCAATGTGGCGCAGGAAGATGAGGTTGCGCAGGCGATCCATTTCGGCGTCAGCGCGGAGGACGTCGAGAGCCTTGGGAACATCGTGGCCAGAGAAGGCGGTGCCGCAGTCAGTCAGCATTTTTTCGAGCACGGTGGCCATCTGAGTGAGGTCGCGAGTGTCGTCGGAGTCGATGCGCCCGCTGACGGCGAGAGCGCTGTTGGCGAAGCTGAGCAGAAGGTCGCCAATGCGCTCGAGGGCGATCATGACTTTCATGCAGGCCAGCAGTTCGCGGGCTTCGGCGGGGCCGACCTCGGTGATGGCAGTGGTGACGCCTGTGTCGATTTCCATGTCGAGGGTATCGAGTTCGCGCTCGCGCTGGCGCAGGGAGTTGAGCAGGGCGCTGGAACCGGTGGCGATGCCCTCCGCCGCGGCGCCAGCGGCTTCCTGGGCCATGCGGCAGGCTTCCACCGTGCGGCGCACGATGTAGTGGTGGGCCGGTTCGGGATCCGGGATTTTGGTCGCGGTACTCATAGGTGTATCCGCCGGGCGGGAATACTGGCGATTGAACCGGGATTCATCGTCGAGACTCCGCGCGTGAGATGGGGTTGGCAATAACTCAGCATAGAAGCGAGCGTGCGGCTTGTGGTTAACAGGCTGTGAATTTTCTGGCATTTTTGGGGGAGGCGCTGTAATGAGTGAATTTTGGCCTGGTTGGGATGAACGCCGGGTCAATCTGATTGGGAAGAGCGGTTGAAGGTCAAAGTCAAAATCCAGAGTCAAAATCAAAAGTCAAAATCAAAAGTCAAAATCCCCACCCTGTCTCTGCAAAAAACGCAGAGACAAGGGTGGGGCACCCTCGCAGAGACGAGGATGGGAAGATTCGGCGGACGAATGCGTCCGCCGCTACGTGAGTTTATGCAGCGGGGAGGGTGAAGAGGAAGGTGCTGCCGCGCGTGAGTTCGCTTTCGGCGCGGATGGAGCCACCGTGGGCGAGCATGATGTGTTTGGCGATGGCGAGGCCGAGGCCGGTGCCGCCGGATTCTCGAGAGCGGGCTTTGTCGACGCGATAGAAGCGTTCGAAGAGGCGCGGCAGGTGTTCGGAGGCGATGCCCGCGCCGAAATCCTGCACAAAGAATTCCACGCCGCGACGGGCCGTGCGCGCGCCGAGAAGGATGCGTCCGCCGGAGCGCCCGTACTTCATGGCATTGTCGATCAGGTTGGAAAAAACCTGATGAATGGCTTCACGGTCGGCGCGCACCGGGGGCAACGATTCGACGGAAGAGTTGTCGATGTTCGTCTCTACGATGGCTAACTCGACTTCCTGACCGCGGGCGATTTCACGAAAACTTTCTTCCGCGTCGCGCAGCAATTCGATAGGCGGAACGGCCTCGGTATCGAAGCGGGTCTCGCCGGATTCGACGCGCGCGAGGGTTAACAGGTCTTCCGTGAGGCGAGCCATGCGAGCGGCGTTCTTGCGGATGATTTCAAGGAACTCGCGGTTGTGTCCGGAATTGTCGGAGCTGAGATCGAGAAGAGTTTCGGAGTATCCCTGAATGGAAGTTAGCGGAGTGCGAAGCTCGTGGGAAACGTTGGCGATGAAATCGCGGCGAGTTTTTTCCACGCGCTCGGTTTCGGTGAGATCGCGGAGCACAGCGACGGCGCCGCCATCGGGCAGGGGCGCAGCGGTGACATCGAAGGCGCGGCCGGGGACGATGGAAGTGGCACGGGTAGTCTTGACCTGTTTCGTAGAGGTAGCGGCTTTGACGGCGGCGAGAAAATCGGGATCGCGAATGGTTTCGACGACGGGAGAGTTGAGGCGGGCGTGCTGCGGAACGAGGCGATCCAGGGGCTGGTTAGCCCACTGCACGAGACCGTCGCGGCTGACGGCGATAACGGCGTCTTGCATGCTGTTGAGCAGAGTTTCGAGCTGGCGCTGGCTCGACTGGACCGCGGCAAAACTGCGCTCGACCTGGCTGGCGGTTTTGTCGATGGCGGCGGCGACGCGTCCAATTTCGTCGAAGGGCTTGTCGGCGACGCGGGCCTGGAGGTCGCCTCGCTCGATGCGGGCCGCGACGTCGACGATGTGCTCGAGGCGGCGCGAAGTCCAAACGGAGGCGGCGGCGGCGATGAAGAGGGAGATGATGAAGGCGACGGAGGATCCCCAGATGAGGCGACGGCGAACTTGGGCTTGCACCGCCTCGACATCGGAGAGCGGGTAGGCGAGGCGGACGGCGCCTCCGGAGACTGGAGCGGCGACGTAGAGAAATGGGATTCCGACAGTGGCACTGCGACGCTCGCTCTCGCCGACTTTGCCGGTGAGGGCGTCAGCGAATTCGTGACGGCTGGCGTGGTTCTCCATGATGGCAGGGTTGGCTTCGGAATCGGCGAGAACTTTTCCTGAGGCGTCGATGATGGTGGCGCGGGCGCCGGCAGCGAGGCTTTCCTGCGCGGCAATTTCAGTAAGAGAGTGGAGGTGGTCGGTTTCGACGCGGTGTGCGAAGAGAAGTGTCTTCTGCGTGAGGTTGCGTTCGATCTCGGCGTGCAGGGAGGATTGCCATGCGCCGCCGATCATGACGTCGAGAATAACGGCGGTGGCGACGATGACGATGAGGAAAACGGCGAGGAGTTTGAAGAAGATGCGGTTCTTCACGTGCTCCTCATTTGGGCGAAATGAAATGTGCAAGCATGGAGCGCAATTTCAGGCCAAGTCAAAATCCCCACCCGGTCGCTAAGAAGCGACAAGGGTGGGGCACCCTCTGCGCCGAAAGTTATCGGGAGTTTGAAGAAGATGCGATTCTTCAATGTTCCCTCGTTTTGAGCCCGCTTGTCATTTGGGGGACTCGAAGCGGTATCCGGCGCCGCGCACGGTTTTCAGGTAGCGCGGGTTCTCGGGATCAGGCTCGATTTTTTCGCGGATGCGGCGGACATAAACATCGACCGAGCGGGGGGTGACGTAAGCGGTGTCGCGCCAGACGGAGTCGAGAAGATGGTCGCGGCTGAAGACGCGTCCCTTGTGGCGGGCGAAATAGTCGAGCAGACGAAATTCGGTGGCGGTGGTGGGCACCAGATTGCCGCTGACCGTAAGAGTCATGGCGGCAGGATCGATTTCGATCTCGCCGACTTTCAAGGGACTGGGCGGCAGGGGGCGCTCGAAACGGCGCAGCACGGCCTTGACGCGGGCGACAAGTTCACGCGGGCTGAAGGGCTTGGCGATGTAGTCGTCGGCGCCGAGTTCGAGGCCGAGAACGCGATCGGCTTCGCTGCTTTTTGCCGTCAGAAAAATTACCGGGACCGAGGAGAGCCCGGCAGTCTGGCGAATAGTGCGGCAGATTTCCAAGCCGTCTTTGCCGGGAACCATGATGTCGAGAATAAAGAGAGCGGGACGCTGGCGCTCGGCGTCGGCGAGGACGTTGGCGCCGGTGGGATAAACGCGAACCGTGAAGCCTTCGTTTTCGAGATGATGGCGGACGAGGCGGGAAATGTCGGGATCGTCTTCGACAACGAAAAGACTTGGTTTCACGGAATTATTGTAGCGAAGGCGGTCGCCAGTACCTAGTGCTGAGTATCGAGTTTGAGGAAGCGGACGCGGCAAAACAGTGAATATTTACCGAATATTCACAATCAGGTTGCCGGCGCGGTCTCCAATGCGATTCGACCAGATAACATTAGGGTAACGGCATTGACGAGGCTGCGGCTAAAGTGTTTTGATGGCAGAAGTCTGTTGCTTCAATGCTGAGGAGAGTGTCATGTCTTTTGAAGAAGCGCTGGCCGTTGCATCGCGCGACGAAGGATTCAAGGCTACTGTTTACGCGATGAACACACTCCTCATTCACAAAGGCGTCTATACGCAGGAAGAATTTCAGGCTCTGTTCGTGGAATGGGTGGAGAAAGAACAGAGGCGAACCGCGCCAGAACCCAAGCACGCGAAGCCGTCTAGTGCGTACTCTGCTTAGAGCGATAGGGCGGATGTTCGCAGTCCGGCTTTTTCCCGCAGTGAATTCCTATATCGCAAGCTTTGCACTCGCATCGGCAGGGTGGCGCGGGTTTGGGTTCTTGTGGTTGTTTCCTGACCGCCCTCATCGTGCGACCTCCAACCGTCGCATTATTTCTTGACGAATCTAAAATGACACCATACTTTCTTGACACACTCCTATGACTATAAGGCGTGGGTTAGAACAGAGACGCTGGTCGGCCGAGCCTTGGAGCACAAACGTTATCCTCTGGCTCAACCAGGGTCGAGGAACCGATTTGGGTAGGAATACGCCGGCATCTCGGCAGAGAATTCTCGACCTTCTGCGAAGTTTTAATCTAACGCTATCTCTCATCGAGTCAGCGGGGCGGGATGCTGATCTCATAAATAGGCCCCCGAGAAAGCTAAGCCGTTTGCTTGTTGAGCTGAATGAGAGACTCCTTCGCTACGAAACAGGCCCAACCGCATACATTGAACTCAACGGCTCCCTTGCAGTCGAGGACGCTTTGGCAGGACCGGGCCCCGTTGGTGAGAACCTTGCTGCCCACGCGGTCATCCAACTGGCCAAGAAGAGTCTGCTACCGCGAGTGCGCCAGTGTGTCTGCGGCAACTACTTCTTCGCAAACTTCAATCATCAAAGATCATGCTCCGCCGCCTGCAGGCACAAGATTTACGAGCGAACCGAGCAATTCAAAGAAAGACGCCGCGCTTATATGCGCACCTACTACCGATTGAAGATCTCAGGAAAAGTGAAATAGCGGTCTTGTTATCTCGCTACGATTACAAGGTTGCTGGCGCGGTCGAGGTGGAAACTTTTTCCCGGCGGGATGACTGTGGTGGCACTGTATTCGGTGATGATGGCGGGGCCGGAGTATTTCTTTGTTGATTCGAGATCTTCTCTGGAGTAGAGCTTCGTGGCTAGTTTTTTCCCATCGAATCGGACCGGGGTTGTTGGCTGGAAGAGCTTGCCGAGCTTTGCTCGGCTTGGACGGCCGAGGGCGGCCGTCCCCACATGGTCTATTTCACCCACATGATCCAGCTTTCCCACACGATCCAGCTTTCCCGACTTTACTATCGCGCGCAGGCGGAGAGTTACTAGTTCTACTTCGCGGTTGGGATGGGTGTAGCCGTAGCGGCGGTGATGTTCTCGCTGGAAGTCGCGGAGAAGATTTTTTGTGAAGGGAATATTGAGTTCGTATCCCTGACCGCGGTAGCGGATGTCGATGCTGCGATTGTAGTGTGGGCTTCCCTGCCAGGACTCGCGGAGAAAATCGTTTGCAGCAGTTTTTTCCAGGGCTGCGAATTCGCGATTCAGTTGCGTCACGGGAATTTTGCCGGAGACGCGCCAGAGGATGGTGCGGGAATAATCTTTCACTACATCGCTCGCAAGAATGCCGAGAGCGGAGAGCGCGCCGGGAAGCGCGGGGACGATGACGCGCGGAATGCTGAGGGCCTCGGCGAGGGCGCTGGCGTGCAGGCCTCCAGCGCCGCCGAACGCAACCAGAGCAAAATGGCGCGGATCGCGGCCGCGCTCGATGGAGACTACGCGGATCGCTTTCTCCATGGTGGAGTTGACGACGCGAATGACTCCGGCTGCGAATTTCTCCAAAGTCAGAGTTGAACTTTGTTTTTTCAGCCACTCCTGGGTGACGCGGCGGGTGCGATCGAGATCGAGCGTAAAATCGCCGCCGAGAAAACGCGCGGGCTGCAGGCGGCCGAGAAGAAGATTGGCGTCGGTGACCGTGGGCTGAGTGCCGCTGCCATAACAGATGGGACCGGGATCGGCGCCGGCGGATTCGGGACCGACGCGAAGAACTCCGGCGGCGTCGAAGCGGGCGAGCGAGCCTCCGCCAGCGCCGACGGTGTGGATGTCGAGCATGGGGACGCTGATGGGCAGGCCAGTAATCTGGGCGTCGGTGGCGGTTTTAATCTCACCTTCAACCAGAGAAACATCGGTGGAGGTGCCGCCCATGTCGAAGGCGATGATGCGGTCGAAGCCGCTGGCGCGGGCCGTGGCGGCGGCGCCGACCACGCCACCGGCGGGTCCGGAAAGCACGGTGCGCACGGGTTCGCGGGCGGCGGTGGAGAGCGCGGTGATGCCTCCGCTGGATTGCATGACGAAAATGCGGAGAGCGGGGGCTGAAGCCCCATATTTTTCTTGGGCGTTTTTCGCGGCGCTAAAGCGCCGCTCTTCCACCTCATGAACATTCTTCGCGCTCGGCCGGCCTTCCACATCTTGAACACTCTTTGCCGGGCTCAAGCGCTTTTCCGCGTTGGCGGTCGTTTCGGCGGTAACGCGTTGGGCCGCTCCAAAGCCTTCCCCTTCCGAGTTCTTCGCCGTAACCTGCGCGGGCGAGTCGCCCGCGACCACACGAGGATTGCTCGTGGCTAGAGATCTCGCTTCCAGATTTTCCAGATAACTCTGCATGATTGGCTGCAGGTAGGCGTTGATGACTACCGTGGAGGTGCGTTCGTATTCGCGGAATTCGGGGAGGATTTCGTGGGAGACGGAGAGTGGAAGGTCGAGGGTCTTCAGGGCGTCGGCGGCGGATTCTTCGTTGGTCGGATTGGCGAACGAAAAGAAAAATGAGATTGCGATCGATTGCGGATTGGCTTGCGCGATCTGTTGGACGAGAGAGCGAAGCTTTTCGGGGTCGGGCGCGGTGAGAATTTTTCCGTCGCTGGCAGTGCGCTCATCGACGCCGAAGCGGAGATCTTTGGGAACCAGCGGCTCGATGCGGTCGAAGAAAAAGTCGTAGAGCTTGGGGCGGGCCTGGCGCCCTATTTCAATGGCGTCTTCGAAGCCGGCGGTGGTGACGAGCGCAGTGCGCGCGCCTTTGCGCTGCAGCAGCGTGTTAGTGCCGACGGTGGTGCCGTGGAGGAGCACGAGTTCGCCGTCATGCGGGGTTTCTTTTGCGATGCGACGCAGGGCTTCAACGATAGCTTGCGAGGGGTCGGCTGGCGTGGAAAACACTTTCAGCATGCGCACGCGGCCTGCGTCGAGCCAGACGCAATCGGTGAAGGTGCCTCCAGTGTCGACGGCTATGCGGAGGGGTTGAGGGCGGCGGTGCATGGGACAGGAAAGAGTAACACTGGCAAGTGCGGGGATGGAAAATCCTCGTGACCCGCTAAGAACTCAAGATGCGATGCGCTGGAGACGCATACGCGGGCGGGGGCGCCCGCTCCACACTGAGCGCTCGCTTTGCTCGCTGGACAGCCGAGGCGGCTGTCGCCACGAGTTTTTTATCCCTTCGTGGTGAAGGCCAGGGTTAGGAGGGTTTTTTGTTCTACCTCGTGGGCTTTGCTGCTGCCGGTGGCGGGGCTGGCGCCGGAAGAGCGCTTCACCGAGAGCACTGGGCGATCGCCGGCGATTCGCTTCAGGCGCGGCAGCATGTTGAAGAGCGCGCCCATGTTTGCCGGCTCTTCCTGCACCCACACGACGTCGGCGTTTTTGCCGTGGCGATCGAATTCGGCGATGACTTCTGCCTCCGGGAACGGGTAGAGCTGTTCCAGGAAGACGATCGCGGTGGTGGTGTCTTTTCGCTTTTTTCTCTCGGCTTGGAGTTCGTGGCCAATTTTTCCTGTGCAGATCAGGATACGGTCGGCCTCTCCCACTTCGGTGTCGGGGATGACGTTCAGGAAATTCTTGTGCGTGAAATCTTCGATGGGCGAACTGGCGTCGGCGTGGCGCAGCATGCTCTTGGGCGTAAACACTACCAGCGGCTTGCGCCAGTGTCGCAGGGCCTGGCGGCGCAGCAGGTGGAAATATTGCGCGGCGTTGGAAGGCTGCGCGATCTGAATGTTGTGCTTGGCGGCGAGTTGAATGAAGCGCTCGATGCGGGCGCTGGAGTGCTCGGGGCCCTGGCCTTCGTAGCCGTGAGGGAGCAGCATCACAACGCCGGAAAGCAGATTCCACTTGGCTTCTCCGGCGCTGATGAACTGGTCGATGATCGCCTGGGCGACGTTGACGAAGTCGCCGAACTGGGCCTCCCAGAGGACAAGCGATTCGGGATAGTCGCGGCTATAACCGTATTCGAAGCCAAGCACTCCGGCCTCGGAGAGCGTCGAGTTATAAATTTCGCAGCGAGCCTGACCGGGCGCGATGTTTTCCAGCGGAACGAATTCGTCTTCGTTCTCGATATCGACGAGAACGGAGTGGCGCTGGTTGAAGGTGCCGCGGCGAGTGTCCTGCCCGGACATGCGAACGTGGATGCCGTTTTTGACGAGGCTTGCGAAAGCTAGAGCCTCGGCCATGCCGTAATCGACGGGGCGTTTGCCCGCACCCATTTCCGCGCGCTGCTCGAGCAACTTCTTCACTTTGAGATGAATGTGGAAGCCGTCGGGATAAGTGGTGAGGCGCTGGGTGAACTCGGATAGTTCATCGGGCGAGAGTCCGGTCTCGACTTCGTATTCCTGGCGATAGAGGCCGCCGAAATATTTGTTCCAATATTTTGGGAGCTCGCGCATCAGGGGCTTGTGCTTGATGCTGCCAGCTTGCTTTTGCGCTGCTTCGAACTCGGCTTTGATGGCGGTAGCCTGAGCCTGCGCGTCGGTGGCGCCAATATCGTCGGCGTAGATTTCCCAGAGCTGCGGATGCTCTTTGATTTTTCTGTAGAGCAGCGGCTGGGTGATTGTGGGATCGTCGACTTCACTGTGTCCGTGACGGCGATAGCCGATGAGATCGATGACGACGTCGGTGCCGAACTTGTAGCGGTACTCGGTGGCCAGGCGGGCGACGCGCACGACGGCGTCCACGTCTTCGCCGTTGACGTGGAAGATGGGAATTGACTGGCGGCGGGCGATGCAGGCCGCGAATCGCGTGGAGTGCTCTTCGGTGTAGCTGGTGGTGAAGCCGAGAAGATTGTTGACCACGACGTGAATGGTGCCGCCGACGGTGTAGCCTGGAAGGTCAGCGTAGTTCATGGTCTCGGCGAGAATGCCTTGCCCGGCGAACGCAGCGTCTCCGTGGACAAGCAGGGGAATATATTTCTCGCGGCCGCCTTCACCGGTGCGATCCTGCTTAGCGCGCGTGCGGCCGACGGTGACGGGATCGACGGCTTCGAGATGGCTGGGGTTCGAGACCAGATGGATATGAACTTTTCCGCCGCTGCGCGTCTGGTATTCGCCGGTGGCGCCCATGTGGTACTTCACGTCGCCGGAGCCAAGAACGCTGCGGGGATCGACGTCTTCGAATCCGGCAAAAATTTCCTGCGGCGGACGCCTGGCCACATGGGCCATGACGTTGAGGCGGCCGCGGTGGCTCATGCCCATGACTAACTCGACTGCGCCACGCTGGGCCGCGGTGTCGAGAACTTCGTCGACCAGCGGAATGAGCGCGGTAACGCCTTCGAGGGAGAAGCGCTTGCTGCCGAGATAACGCTGCTGCATGACTTGCTCGAAGACGTCGGCGCGAATGAGCAGGTCGAGGATGCGCTGCTGGTTTTCCGTTGTGACCTCGAAATCGCCGGACTCCATGCGCTCGAAAATCCAGCGGCGGCGCTCAGGGGCGTAGATGTGGTTGATTTCGACGCCGATCGTACTCGAGTAGATGGCGCGGGCTTCGCGGGCGTATTCGCCGTCGTGCTCGAGTTCGGGCGTGTCGCGGGGACGAAGAAAGCCGAGGGGATCGAGATCGCCCTCCAGGTAGCCCCACTGGCGATACGCGTTGAAGACACGCTCGCGTTCGAGATTCGAGCCGTTGGTGGATTCGATGACTGCGGCGCCGGAGCCGCCGTTGGAAGTCTTGGATTTCGGGGTCATAAGAATGCAGCTACTAGGATAAAGGATGCGGGGATGGCCTTGCTGGATTCTGGAAGCAAAAAACTGGTTTACCACGCAAGGTGCTTAGGTTCACCGAGTAAAGGTTAAAGTCAAAAACCCCACCCTGTCGCGAAACCGCGACAAGGGTGGGGCACCCTACTACTTCTTTTTTCACCCTGCTACTTCTTTTTCACCTGCACTACTTCTCGCGATGGAAGCTGAACAGATCCATCAGGTCGCCGATCGCTGGGGTATTCAGCGGGACATAGGGATTGTGCTTGCTGGCGACTGGGTTGGGCAGATTGTCGCGGCTGCGATCGCTTACCGGAGCCAAGTGCCAGTTGGATTCGATGAATTTCAGGATCGAGACGTGATCGGTGTAGGTGTGCGAGATGTGCCCGGCCTGGGTGTGCTTGGAGACGACCAGGACTGGAATTCTGGTGCCGTCGCCGAAGTAGTCGAGAGGCTGAACGTATCCGGAGTCGTAGTAACCGCCGCCTTCGTCGAAGGTGACGATGATGGCGGTGCTATCCCAGAGTTCTTTGTTGGCGTGAACGCCGTCGACGATTTTCTTTACGAAGCCCTCGAACAGATCGAGCTTCGAGGAGGACGGATGGCCGTCGAGCCAGCCGTCGGGCTTCACGAATGAAACGGCGGGCAGTGTGCCATCCGTGATTGCTTCATAGAGTTCGGTCGTGTCGCGCAGGTGCGAACGGCTGGACGGGCTGGTCATGATCGACGTGGTGTACTGGAACGGGTTGCAGATGTTGCAGTAGGTATTATCGGCGGTGACGTAGTTGTTGTCGGGATTCGCGAGATAAGTATTCCACTGGTCGCCGTAATAGGCCCAGGAGATGTTCTTCGCGATCAGCTCATCTCCAATGGTGTGAAGCGGAGAAGGAGGAATCGTGAAGACAGTCTGGTTGGGATTGCCGATGTCGGCGTAGGCGTTGGCGCCGTTGCCGTAGTATCCCGGGTTGTAGTTGTTGAGCAGGTAATAGTGGCCCTCTTCGCAATGCGGGTCGATCGGGCGGTCCAGCGAACTCAGGTAGGAGGTGATACGACCCACACCGGGCTGAGTAGTATCGAAGCAATTGGAGTAGGTGCCGCCGCCGTAGGAGTGAGACCCGTACGAGCCTCCGCCGTAACCGTCTTCGGTGTACCAGTTGTTGGTGCCGGCCTGCGGGTTGGGATTTTCGATTTCATCGACCACGCCCGAGTTGGGGGTACCAGCGGCAACGAGTTGGTTGTGGGGCGGACGGACAGGGTGGCCAGCGGAGTTGGCGAACCAGATCGCATCGCCACTGCCCAGCATGACGTGGTTGGCGCCGGTTCCGCCCATCACCGCCTGATGGTAGTTGTCGCTAATGGCGTAGTGGTCGGCGAGATATTTCAAGTATGGAGCATCGCCCTGCGACATGTTGTAGAAGCCCATGGAAGCTGACCCTTCCCCGGTGCTGGTGTCGTTGAAGCCGGAAGGCTGGGCGAGACCGTTGGAGCCGGCGCCGATAGTGGTTTCAACCCACGGGAAAAGATCCGCCTGGCAACCGCTAGGATTCCACGCGGTGGCGTTGACCACATTGCAATCTTCCTGCTGCCACATCTGATAGAAGCGGTGCACGGGGCTGTTGTCATAAGCGTCGTAGGGGTGGGTAGCGGAAGTGATCTGGAACGGGCCGGACGGCAGAGTGGTCGCGTTGGGGATGCGAGTGTCGACCGCGCCATGTGCCAATCCGGTGCCACCCGTTGTGAGGTAAACGTAATAGCTGTCGGGCAGGCCGTTCTCAACCGCTTTTGCGGCGGCGACACTGGGGAACGGCGCCGTGGTGTATCCGCCGGCGAGAACCGGAGGCAGAACCGGGTAGGTTACGTTGCTGGGCGGATTCAAGCGGTAAGTATTGGGTTTGGCGTCGACGGCGGAAGATTGGGCCGCGATTGGAAAATTCGGTCCCGGAGTTCCATCTTCGTTGACGATGCCCTTGGAGAGCAGGTTGGAAACAGTCTCATTCCCCTTCGGTTTGTAGGTGGCGAAGATGTGGTCGAAAGTGCGGTTTTCCCCGATGATGACGATCACATGCTTGATGGGGCTGGCGGTGGAGTGTTTGTCGTGATCCTCAGCGGCAGCAGACAGCGGCGCTCCGAGATTGGCGATGAGCGCGACTAGGCTGGTGGTAACGGCGAGGTGCTGCCTGGCTTTCGCCAGGAAACCTGGTGCGAGCATGAATTTTCCTCCTGTTGACGTGCAGTGAAGAAGGTTGACCGACGGCGATTACAGGAAGGTAACTACAAGATGAAATGCAAATGAAAAATCATCCACAGGCGGTTGGACTTTAAGATGCGTCTTCGCAAAGGGCTTAAAACCGTACTCGGGCTTAATACCTCAGCTGGCGCGGTCTTTTGCTGTGCTAGTCTGCCTAAATATGGCACGCCGAACTTTGAGCAAAACTAAACAACAGGCCGCCCGCTCGTCTCGAAAATCTTCTCAGGTGACGCGCGGAAAATCTCCCCTGCCCGCAAAGCACTCCAAAAACGGCGCGGTCGCTTCTTCTCCCTCGGCCGGCAAACATTTCCTCAGCGACAAGGTCGGATACTTCACCGAGTCGGTCATTCGTGAGATGACGCGGCAGGCAATGCTGTACAAGGCTGTGAATCTGGCGCAGGGATTTCCGGACTTCCCGGCTCCGGCGGAGATCAAACAAGCGGCGCAACAGGCGGTGGCGGCCGACGTGAACCAGTATGCGATCACGTGGGGCGCGAAGAATCTGCGGAATGCGATTGCGCGGCAAATGGGCGTGTGGCAGGGGATCACGGTCGATCCCGAGAGGGAAATCACGGTGTGCTGCGGATCGACCGAGGCGATGATTTCGACTCTGCTCGCGGTCTGCAACACGGGCGATGAAGTGGTGATCTTCGAACCGTTCTACGAGAATTACGGCCCGGACTCTGTGTTGAGCGGCGCGAAGCCGAAGTTTGTGAAGCTGCGGCCTCCGGCGACCGAAGGCGGCGAATGGACATTCGACGAAAAGGAATTGCGGCGGGCCTTCGACAAACATACCAAGGCGATCATCGTAAATACGCCGAACAACCCGACGGGCAAGGTTTTCACGCGGCACGAACTGGAGTTGATTCGCGACTTGTGCGTTGAGTTCGACGTGCTGGCGATTACAGACGAGATTTACGAGCACATTTTGTACGAGGGAACCAAGCACGTGGCAATGGTTTCGCTCGAGGGAATGCGCCAGCGCACGGTCACGATCAACGGCATGTCAAAAACCTACAGCGTGACGGGATGGCGCGTGGGCTGGGCAGTTGCGCCGGAGAAGATTACGAATGCGATCCGCAAGGTGCACGATTTTCTAACCGTGGGAGCGCCGGCGCCGCTGCAGGAGGCGGGCGCGGCAGCGTTGAGTTTGCCTGCGGAATATTACGCGAAGCTGGCCGAGGGATACCGGGTGCGGCGCGATCATCTGATGCCGGCGCTGACGGCGGCGGGGTTCAAGTGTTTTCGTCCGCGTGGGGCGTATTACGTGATGACGGACATTTCGGCGTTCGGATTTAAGGATGATGTTTCGTTCGCAAAATATCTGGTGCAGGAAATTGGTGTGGCTTGCGTGCCGGGATCGAGCTTCTATCGCGATCCCAAGGATGGGTCGCGGCAGGCGCGGTTTGCGTTCTGCAAGAAGCCGGAGACGCTGGATGAAGCGGCGCGGCGGTTGCTGAAGTTGAGCGCGATGTAGACCAAAAAAATCAAAAGCTTGACAGCCGAGGCGGCTGTCGCTACATGCGTCGCCATGTGAACTTACTTGCCGGGAGCGTACCAGCCGCGGCGGGAGCGCACCTTCAGATTCTTTCGGTCGTTGGCGACGATTTCGATGGTGCGGTAATGGCCGTCGGCCTTAAGGTCGGCGGGCTTGTAGGCAACGGCGTACTGGCTGCGGAGTTCGTCCTGAATTTCCGCAAAATCGTTGGCCACATCGCGAATCTGGAAGGGAAAGAAGGCGCGGCCTCCGGTAGCGTCGGCGATGCGCTCGAGCACCTTGTCGCCCGCGCCTTTAGTGCCGCTCACGTTAGTGCTGATGGTGTAGATGATGGCTTCGGCGCGTTGCGCCATCTCGATAGCTTCCTCGCGAGTAACGTGACTCTGGTTATCGTCGCCGTCACTCAGCAAAATAATGGCGCGCCGCACGGTAACAGATTTTGGAGCCTTCATCAGCTTGTCGCGGCAGGCAAAATACAGAGCATCGTAAAGCGCCGTGCCGCCGCCGGGGCGCAACTCGTGCACTCCATGCGCCAGCAACATGGTGTTATCGGTGAAATCCTGGGTCACTTCGGGAGTCACGTCGAAGCCCACCACGAAGGCCTGATCATGGCCGGGATGAATCGTCTGGTTGAGAAATTCGATAGCGGATTGCTGCTCGAATTTGAAGCGGTCGCGCACGGAGTTGCTGGCGTCGATGAGCAATCCGACCTGCAGCGGCAGGTTGGTCTGAGCGTGGAAGCTGCGAATTTCCTGCGGCGGCTTGTTGTCGTCGAGGATGTGAAAATCATCCTGCTTCAGATCGGTGATGCGCCGGCCGTGCTTGTCGGTGACGGTGAAGACAACGTTCACCTCGTTGGTGGTGGCGCGAATGGTGGTGAGGGCGTCGTCGCCGGAAGAAGCGTTGGGATCGGCGGGCTTCTGCGCGGGATCGACTGGAGGCGGAGCAGTCGCAGACTGGCCAGCGGGGGCGGACGATGCGGGCGACTGGGAAAACGCGCTCCCCGCCAAGAAGGCCAGAGTCAACAATCCGAGGGCAGTAGTGATCTTCGTCCCCAAGGTTTTCATCGATACAACATTATATCCGCAACGCGGCGCGGCACGCCTTGCGGCGCTCATCCACTTTTCGCAGCGGCGGTGCCGGGGCCTTCTTTTTCGATCGCCGCCAGGAAAGCCTGCAGTTCAGGCGGGAGCGGGCTTTCGAGTGCGACTGGTTTTCCGGTGCGCGGATGGAGCAATTCCAGGCGCGCGGCATGGAGGAAATTACGCGGCAAAGAGAGCGGGCTGCCTTCGTCGGTCGAGCGGCCGCGCCGGGCGCGCATTTCGCGCGGCGCTCCATAGAGCGCATCCCCCACTACGGGATGGCCGAGCGATGCCATGTGGACGCGGATCTGATGGGTGCGGCCGGTATCGATCTTCACTTCGATCAAGCTGAATTTGCCAAAAACCGTGTCCAGCCGGCGAAGCACCGAGTAGTGCGAGACAGCGTCACGGCCTCCGGTACCGCGCGTGGTCATGCGGATGCGGCGTACGCGGTCGCGGCTGATGCTGGCAGAAATCGTTCCGCGATCTTTCTTTAACGATCCGTGCACGAGTGCGATGTAGGTCTTCTTGACTTCGCGCCGGGCAAACTGGGCCGCCAGTTTGCGATGGGCTTCGTCATTTTTCGCCACCACGATCAGGCCGCTCGTTTCTTTGTCGAGACGGTGAACGATGCCCGGCCGCATCTCGCCGCCGACCGCGGACAGAGTCGCGAAATGATGCAACAGCGCATTGACCAGCGTTCCGCGATTGCGCTGGTCTTCCCCGTTTGGACCGGTGGCTCCCGCACCGGCATGAACCATCATTCCGGCGGCCTTGTTGATGATGGCGAGGTCGTCGTCTTCGTAGACGATGTCGAGGGGAATTTCCTCGGCGATGGCGCGGAGTGGAGGACGTTCAGCCTCACCGATTACAGAAATGTGCTCGCCGCCGCGCAGCTTCAATGAGGCTTTCGCCGGGGCGTCGTTCACCAAAACTTTTTCCTGGGAGATGAGTAGCTGCACGCGGGCTCGGCTGACGTCGAGCCTAGCCGCGAGGAACTGGTCGAGGCGCTGGCCAGCGTCGTCGGCCGCAACAGAAATAAGAATTGGAGATACTTCCGCCACTCGGCCCGAAGGATACTACACAGTGTCGGCAAGACGTAGCGAGCTACGTCTCTACGGTAGATTTTACCGCGTAGCGCTGACGGTTCTTGCTGGGATTGATTTCGAGCCGGGGCGGAGCCACCAGATCAAACCGCCGGCGACTACCAGGCCGATGGCGATCAACTGCGTGCCCGACATTGCGCCGCCGAAGACGGACCCGCGGCCCGGATCGTCGCGCAGATACTCGAGGAAGAATCGGGCGATGCCGTAGATGAACATGAACGCGCCAATTATCTGGCCGTCGAATTTCCGCCGCTTCAGCAGCCACATCAGGAAAAAGAAATTCGCGAGTTCGACCGCCGACTCGAACAGTTGCGTCGGTTCGAGCGGCACGCCCAGCGGCGTTCCGGTGATCGTGTTGGCCAGCGGATTGTGAAACGTCACGGCCCACCAGTGATGAGTTTCTTTGCCGTAGCAGCATCCTGCAGCGAAGCAGCCGATGCGGCCGATGGCGTGGCCTAGCGCGAGGCCGGGGGCGAAGGCGTCACACGTACCGAGCGCGGGCATCTTGTGCTTCCAGACATACCAGGCGGCGGCGGCGAAGGCGGCCAGCAGACCCCCCGAAAAAACTCCGCCAGCCTGCAGCGTGTTGATGCTGAAGATTTCACCGGGATGCGCCGAGAAGTAACTCCACTCGTTGATTACGTAGAGCACCTTGGCGCCCACAATGCCGCAGAGGACAACGAGAATCCCAAGGTTCCAGGCTTTATCGCCGTCAATGCCCATGCGCTCGGAATTGCGCACGCTGATCCAGAGGCCGATGAGGACGCCCATGGAGACCAGGAATCCGTAGGTCGGGAGGAAGAACTTCCCTATATGAAAAAGTTGTGGAAACACTGTTTAGTTAGATGCTGGAAACTGTGGATTTGCTACTCAATGAGTTTATCAGGATTGGTTGGGAGCGAGGCTGTCGAGCTTCGCTCGACTGGACAGCCGAGGGCGGCTGTCCCCACGTAAGCAGTGCAGATTAAGAAATCAAGCCGACCCACTGTGCCGTGTGACGGGGCCGAGAATGAACCCGTCGGTAGACGTTGGGTGCCCGCCGAGACCCTTTAGGCATCTGCGCATGGCGCAGCGTTGCTCACCGGATCCTAGTTCGAGTCGAGCTCCCGTTCATTCTGCATTGGTTCAAATATCGGTTACCCGCCATCACCAACCCGGCAGGCCGGCTTTCAATCTGGATGCTAGGCAAAAGGCGTGGAGTTGGCAAGTGGGCGAACGCAAAAAGTTGGCAGGCGGCTTGCTACTAAAGTAATCGCCAGTTCACAAATGGACTTGCATGCCGGAAATTTCTTGACACGGCGACGGTGCGTGAGTTTTACAAATTTGGCGAATCAATTTATTGCGGCGTTCCTTCTGCCCAGTAGGAAGTTCGGGCCAGCACGGTGGCGTCCGCGTTGTCGTGCGAGCGCAGACGTACGCGAATCTGGTGCAGGCCTGGTCGCGGATTCTTTGGCGAGAAACTCAGCAGGTAACGGCTGTGCAGATGATTGGTGAAGTCATTCATGCGCACTTCGAATTTCTTCCGGGTCGCGAACAGTTCGTACTCGCCTCCAGTCATGGACGCGATTGTGCTGGGGACATTCTTTCGCATGGCCTGAGCCGTTCGGTACATCAGGTCGAGAAAGTTGACGCCTTGGTGCATTTCGTTCTTATTGGTGCCGCGCCCGGTGTCGAGGATGTTGGAAAGTGCGGGAGAAAAAGCGAGGGCGTACATCAGGGCATTACTTTGCCCGATGGCGGCGACGGCGTCCTCGATTTTTGTGCGGCTGCCGTGATCGCGAGTTTCGCTGATGAGCAGCAGCACGCGCAGCCGTTCTGGCGGCTCCTGGCTGAGCAGGTTCATGGCTGACTTGACGGCATCGAGAATCACGACTCCGTTATCTCCCGGTTGCAGGTTTCGCAGATCGTCCTCGACCAGGCTGGCGTCGGTGGTGAAGTTGCGCGTGGTCTCGACGCGGCTGTCGAACTCGATGACGGCGACGCGTGCGGTTCCGAGCTCGAAAAGTGGGTCGAGCATGGTGCGCAAACCTTGTATGCGCGGGAACTCGGCCGCGGCGCGGCGTCCCCGCTGCACGACGACGACGAGCGAGATGGGCTGCCCTTCGGGTGCTTCGTCCAGGCGCACGGCTTGCTCTGCTCCGTTATCTTCGACAAGGAAGTCAGCGGCCTGCAGGCCATACAGGATGCCGCCGTCCGCACCTTTCACCAGCGCGGGCACGAGCACCACGTTCGTTTGTGTGCGGAGAGTTGTTTCCTGAGAAAGGGCGAGGCTGCCCAACAGAATCAAGGCCAGGAAAGTTGCACAGGCGGACCGCAGGCTATCCGGCCTTGCGGGTTTCGCACAAAACTTCATCCAGCGCATTGGATAATAGATGCGCGCGCTTCAGATAGTCGGTTGCCCCGCCGTCCTGCCTTTTCTTGAGAAGGAGATGATATTCGTCGGCAATATTGAGTGCCGCGAGCACGGCGAGGCGCACGGTGTCGATAGTATTGGTGGCCTCGGCGACGGCACGCATCTTGGAGTCGACGTATTCCGCCAGCTTCAGGATGTAGTCGGGATCGGAACCGCGCAGGTTGTAGGCCTGGTCAAAAATCTCTACGCGCACGCTGGAGTTCTGCGGGTCTCTTACGATTTGATCCTTGGTCGCCGTCGCCATAAAGCGTTTCTCCGTGGGTAGTGGCTATCGCTCGTCGTAGAGACGTAGCTTCCTACGTCTTCTTTCCTGCGCCAATCCTTTCCTAGCTCGCTTCGGCAATCGATTCAATCTGCTCCAGCATCTTCTCGACCCGCCCGCGAATCTCCTCGCGCTCTTTCTTCAGGCGCACCGTTTCCCGGCGCAGCGTTCCAAGCTCCTCTTCGCGCTCCTGCATTTGCTGGCGCAGGCGCTGGGCATCGTGTTCGGCAGTCGCCTGAGCCTGGCGCGCCGCTTTGTACAACTCTATGGTGCGATAAATTTTGTCTTCCAGCGCCTGAAAATCGTCAGCCGGAACCTGTTCTGCCACCTGCTCCACCGCATTCAAAGCCATGATTGCACTCTTCCCCGGGAGATTTCTGAAACTTCTTCGCAGTATACTCCACATCTTTGTGGACAGCGCACATTCGTCGGAGACTCCTTTCGACGCGCTCACCACGAAGGACACACGAAGGTACACGAAGGCAGAAGCAACTCAAACCAATTTCGAAATTTGGATATAATTCCCCACTGCCAAGGAGGCTCCAACCTATGAAACGCCTCGCCTCTGTTTCTCTCGGACTCTTGCTCGCTCTGATGGTTCTGCCATCGAAGAGCGCGGCCAAAACCAAAGTTGAACTCAAAGATGCTCAGGGCAAATCCGTGGGCGAAGTCCTGCTCTGGGATCAGGGAACCGGAGTCGGCGTGAAACTCGAACTTCACGATCTGGCGCCCGGAGTTCACGCCATTCACTTTCATCAAGTGCCCAAGTGCGAAGGCCCCGATTTCAAATCGGCCGGGGGACATTTCAATCCCGAAAACAAGAAGCACGGTTTCGATAATCCCGAGGGCCACCATGCCGGCGACATGAAGAACTTCACCGTCGACGCGAGGGGCAAAAGTTCTGCCCGCCTCGAGGATACCGACGTCACGCTGAAGGACGGTCCTCACTCGCTGCTGAGCGACGGTGCGGCGATTGTCGTCCACGCCAAGGCGGACGACTATAAAACGGATCCGTCGGGGAATTCGGGAGACCGCATCGCCTGCGGCGTGATCACGAAGTAAATTCTGTCGTGACGGCCGCCTCGACAGTCGATGGTGAATACGCCTAATGCTGCGGTCTGATTGCCCATGCCAGGATATTCCGGAACGCCGCTGCCGAAAAAGCTGGGAATCAAGCCAGGGTTTCGTGTGTGGCTGATCGAAGCTCCTCCTGAGGTGCGCGCCGAGTTGAAAGCGGCGCTGGCCGGATGCGTGGAGGTGGGCACCAGCAAGACTGCGATTGATTTCGCAATTGTGTTCACGAAATCCAAAGCGGCGCTGATTAAAGACTTCGATCGAATCGGCAAACTGCTCACACCTGCCGGCATGCTGTGGGTCAGTTGGCCCAAGAAAAGCTCCTGCGTGGCTACGGACCTGGATGAGAATAAAGTGCGCGAGATCGGGCTGGCGGCGGGACTAGTGGACGTGAAAGTGTGTGCGGTGACCGAGATTTGGTCGGGACTGAAATTTGTGCGGCGGCTGAAAGATCGCTGAAGCTTTTCGGCATCGCGAACGGGGAAGACATACGGAGAAAACAATGGTGCGAGTGGGGTTGATCGGATTCGGTCTGGCGGGACAGGCGTTTCACGCGCCGGTAATTCGCGGCGTCCAGGGGATGGAACTGGCGTGCATTCTGGAGCGGCACGGGAACAAGGCGAAGGAAAAATATCCAGAAGTGCGAGTGGCGCGGACGCTGGAAGAAATGTTGTCGGACGAGACTCTCCAGCTGATCGTAGTGGCCACGCCGAACGATTCGCATTTTTCCTACGCCAAGGCGTCCCTGGAAGCGGGGCGGGATGTGGTGGTGGACAAGCCGCTCACGCCGACACTGGCGGAGGCGGAAGAGTTGATGAGCCTGGCTGCCGATCAAGGCCGCTTGATCACCGTGTATCAAGACCGCCGCTACGATGGCGAATTCCAGACGGTGAAGGAGTTGCTGAAATCGGGCGCCGTCGGCGAGGGGGCGGAGTACGAGTCGCGCTTTGACCGCTTCCGGCTGCAGGGCAAGCCGAACGCCTGGCGGGAGCAACCCGACCATCCGGCGGCGGGAGTTTTGTGGGACTTAGGTCCGCATTTGATCGATCAGGCGCTGGTTTTGTTTGGCGAGCCGCTATCGATTTGGGCGTCGGCATTCTGCCAGCGCAAGGATTCGAAGATCGACGATTCGTTTGATGTTCACATGGAATATCCGAGCATGCGGGCGACGCTGCGAGCCCGGATTATTGCGTATGCTCCCGGAGCGCATCTGCTGATTCACGGCACAGGAGGATCGTTCATCAAATACGGGATGGATCCGCAGGAGGAGATTCTGAGAAGCGAGCACTGTCCTGACGGAAAAGATTGGGGAGCGAATTGGGGAGTCGAACCGGAGGACCGTTGGGGAACGTTGAGCCGCGTAGGCGAAGAGCCGCGCAAGGTGAAGACAGCGCGTGGCAACTATCGCGGGTTCTATGAGAACGTCAGGGACGCGATGGAAAAGGGTACTCCGCTCGAAGTCACGCCCCAGCAGGCGTTGCGCACCATGCGCGGGATTTTGCTGGCGCACAAGAGCAGCCGGGAGGGGCGGAGAGTGCGGTGGACGGAGGCGGTGGAGTAGTAGCGCCGTCTCGGCGGCTACGCGGGCGCGACACTCGCGGGACAGCTGGCCAGAGGCCAGCACTACAACAAACCTCGCGGGCGGGGCGCCCGCGCCACACTTGCCCCAAAACTAAGCTTTCATTACTTTTTGGAAGGCGGACTGGAAGCGGATCATTTCTTCCTGCGTGCCTACTGTTACGCGCACGTAGGTGGGCATGATCGGCCAACTGCGGCCGATCAAGACGTTCTCTTTCGCCATCGCCTCTCGCACTTCTTTCCCGGGGCGCTTGGTGTCAACCATAAAACAGTTGGACTCGGACGGGATGAAGGAATACCCGTTCTGCGCGAACCACTGGAAAGTCTCCTGGCGAACGCCGGCGTTTATTCGGCGGCGTTGCGGAACGAGGTCGGGATCCTTGAGGCTGGCGAGGGCGCCCACGACGGCCGTGGCGGGCATAAAGTTCTGTCCGCCGCGGGTCATCACTTTTTCCAGAAGGTCGGGGCGCGCGATCACGAATCCACAGCGCAGGCCCGCCATGCCGTAGACCTTTGAGAAAGTGCGCAGCACGATGACATCTTTCCCGGCCTTGACGAGATCAAACGCGGAGGGAGTTTCGCTCAAGTGGATGTACGCTTCGTCGATTAAAACGACGGAGTCCTTCGGCTTGTTCGCGACAAGATATTCGATGTCGGAGTGCGACGTGAGCGTGCCGGTGGGATTGTTGGGATTGCAGACGTAAAAAAGTCCGCCGTCAGGATCGGCGGCCAGCATGGCCTTCACGTCGTGCGCGTAGGTTTTCGTCAGCGGCACCTTGACTACGCGCGCTCCCGCAACGGCGGCCATGTGCATGCCGGTTTCGAAGCACGGGTCGGCGGTCACGTAACTCTTCTGCGGCGAAGTAAATGCCAGCACGCTGAGACTCAGCGGCGGGGTGGAACCGGCCGTGCAGTAGACCGAATCGGGACTGAGGCCTTCCATCTGGGCGAAGGTGTCGGCCAGTTGGTCCGTGAGATCGTCCGCGTAACGGCCACCGAGGGGAATGATGGCGGCCATCGCATCGCGCGCGGCTTGGCTGGGCCCAAGCGGATTCTCGTTGGAGTCGATAATGACCGCATCTTTGGCATGCGGCGGCCGGCGGTGGGACGCGGCCAGCATGGGTTCATTCATCACTCGCAAGACTGCTGCTGCCGAGGCGGCAGCCGAAAGATGCAGAAACGATCGTCTCGAGAAACGCGGCATGGAAACCTCCGGCACGGCGTGGACTGCAGGTAAGAGATTTAACCACAGAGGGCGCAGAGAACACAGAGGAAATCTAATGCAGCGAAGATTTAGACAACAGAAAGTACAGCCAAGGAACGAGAAACGAGAAGGCCTCTGTCTACCTCTGTGACCTCGGTGGCCTCGTGGTTAAGGTTTGATCTAGTCCTGTTTGCGGCCGGCGTAATATCCAGCGCGGGCCTGAATTTTGTAGCCCTGCTTGTCTTTGATTTCGAGCTTACGGTAGCTGCCGTCGAGCTTGGTGTTGGTCGGGGTATAGCCGATGTTGTACTGGCTGCGCAGTTCGGCGGCGATCTGGTCGAAGGCGTCGCGGAGTTTGTCGAACTTGTTGCCGACGTTGATCACGCGCCCGCCGGTTTGTTCCGTGAGCCTGCGCATCTCTCCTTCGCCGGAATAACCGAAGCCACCGTAGAAACCGCGATCGGCACAGAGCAGGACATAGACGATCGCATCGGACTTCTGGGAGGCTTCAATCGCGTCCTGAATTTTCAGCCGGCTGCCCTCGTCCTGACCATCGGTAAGCAAGATCATGGCTTTGCGCCCGACTTCTTTCGAGAGCATGTCATGGGCCGAGAGATAAACGGCGTCATAGAGCAGCGTTCCCGGGGAATTATGCTGCGGAACCGGGCCGCCGCCCATGCCGGGGACGCCTCCGCTGCTGTAATCGACCGTCACTTTGGCTTTGTTGAGCGCGGCCTGCAGGCGGTGCACGTCGCGGGTAAAATCCTGTAGCAGGTCGACCGAGATATCGAAGCTGATGACGAAGGCCTCGTCTTTATCGGTGAGAATCTGGCGCAGAAAAGCGCCGCCGACTTCCTTCTCCATGTCGATCACGTTGCGCTGGCTGCCGCTGGAATCGATCATGATCCCAAGCGTGAGCGGAAGATTGCTTTCGGCGGTGAAGTACTTGATGGTCTGGGGCTTGCCGTCCTCGTAAACCTCGAAATCGGTCTTGGTGAGGTTGGGGATGAGGGCGCCGTGCTTGTCTTTGACGTTGAAGAAAAGCTGTACCACGTTGACGTTTACTTTCAGAGTCTCGGTCGGCTGCTGCGAATCGTCGGATTTCTGATCGGGCGAGGCTGGCTCCTGAGCCGGAGCTTGGGCTGATGGCTGCTGTGCGGCCTTAACCGTCGAGGCCGGAAAAAAGGCAACCGAGGCTATAGCAACCAGGGCGATGATCGGCAAGGTTCGGATCGGCACGATTCGGCGGCGGGGGAAGATGGAAAGCTTCGGCATCCGGACTCTCTCGGGACTCTACGTTAGTGATAGTCTAATCCCGTTCTGGCTTAGTGATAGTCTAACCCTTAGATGCACCAAAGGTCGCGGACCAGGCATCTTACAGTCGGAAACTGTATTTTTTTTCGCAAACGAGGCAATTATGGCGCCGGTGATGGGCAGAGGATGGCGGATGGGCAGAGCGTCCGAGCTGGCAGCAGTGTGCACGATCCTGGTTTTAACGATCCCGGTCGCCCTCCCTTGCGTGCACGCACAGTCCGGCGGAGGCCAGACTCAAACGCCTCCCGCCGCCGGTTCCGGACAACCTCAAGAGATCCCCGACGCGCCCTCAACCGTGCAACCGCCCGAGCCCAAGCTTCCCTCCCAGCGGCCAGACAACAGTACAAGTGCTTCGCCGGCATACCCAGGAGAATCTGGGGCACACCCGGATCAGAAGACGGCACCGCCTCCCATGCCCCCGGTTGAGACGCTTCCAGCCGGCAGCAGGCCGAGAAACCAGGTCAATCCCAAGGAAGACCTCTACACCATCACGGTGGCGGCGCACGTGGTGCAAATCCCGGTGATGGTAAAGGACTCCGACGGCCGGCCTGTCGACGGCCTGCTTCCCAAGGATTTCACCGTGCTCGAAAACGGCAAGAAGCAAACGCTGACATTCTTTTCCAGCGATCCTTTCGAGCTCTCCGTAGCTATTGTGCTCGACACCAATATCGCGGATGTGGTCCTGCAACAGGTAAATCAGACCTACTCGTCGCTGGTGGGCGCCTTCAGCCCCTACGACGAAGTGGCGCTCTATACCTACAGCAGCACGGTTACGCAGGTCACGGACTTCAACGGCCGGGCGACAAAATTAACCGCGGCGCTGAACCAGTTGAAGACGGTGCGCGGCCGCAACAATGGCCCGCCGGTATTGGGCGGCCCGTTGGGTCCACAGGGACCAAGCATAAACGGAATGCCGGTCGGCGGACCTCCGGTGGCCCCGGTGATGACTCCGCCCCGCGAATCGCATGTTTTAAACGACGCCATCCTGCGCGCGGCGATCGACCTGAGCAGACGAGAGCGTACCCGGCGCAAAGTAATCTTCGTCATCAGCGATGGCCAGGAATTGGGCAGCCGCGCGAGCTATCGCGACGTGCTGCGCGTGCTCCAGACCCACGACATCCAGGTCAAGGCGGTTGTGGTCGACATGGGGGCGCTGCCCGGCTACAAGCAGATCGAAAAGTTGCACCACATTCCCAAGCAGGGCTTCAACGAAATTCTGCCCCGCTACGTGAATGCCACCGGCGGCGGGCAGATCTTCAGCGAACTCTCCCGCAATGCGATGGAAGAGGCGTATGGGCAGATCACCTCTGAGGCGAGAAACCAGTACACGCTGGCCTATTCCCCGAAGGCCACAACCGGCCCAGCTTCCTATCGCAGTATTGAGGTTCTGATAGATAAAAAGGGGCTGAATATCTACGCCAAGCCCGGATATTATCCGGTGCCGACGGCGCGTTAGCATGGCCAGGAACATCCGGGGTCACCTGAGTAACCTGCGGCAAGCGCCTCCCATGTGATATAAAGACCGCGAGCCTCCGAAAAGGAATTGATGCAGGTGGCAGCCTCTCAAGGGGTATGCCCGCATTTGAGGAAAGTCTTGAGTTTCATCAACTTCGCAGCTCGTGAGATCAATTGCAAGATCGTGTACTACGGCGCCGGATTAGGCGGCAAGACCACGAATTTGCAGGTGATTTATCAGAAAACCGCGGACCAGCAGAAAGGCAAGATGATCTCGCTGGCCACCGAGACGGAACGTACGCTGTTCTTCGACTTTCTTCCGCTCGACCTCGGCTCGGTGCGTGGCTTCAAGACGCGCATCCATCTGTACACCGTCCCCGGCCAGGTTTTCTACGATGCCAGCCGCAAGCTGATTCTACGCGGCGTGGACGGCATCGTGTTCGTGGCCGACTCCCAGGAACAGCGCATGGACGCCAACGTGGAAGCGCTGGAAAACCTGATGTCGAACCTGAAAGAACATGGCTACGACTTCAACAAAATTCCCTACGTGCTGCAGTTGAACAAGCGCGACCTGCCGAACATTCTGCCTATCGATCTACTCTCCACCGAACTGCGCAAGAAGAACGAACCCATCGTCGAGGCGATCGCCTTCCAGGGCGTAGGCGTCTTCGAAACCCTGAAAGAAATCGCCAAGCAAGTCCTCACCGAATTAAAAGCCGGCGGCTAGAGTAGCAAGGCAATCGCCGGGCTTGGGCAGCGTCCTGTCTTTGGTCGACGCGTCTGAGCGCAATTGAGATCGCGTCAACTGAAAATGCGGTACGCCGTCAATCGGCAGTATGGAATGGCCACTGGCCCAAGAAGCACGTTGTAAATCAACTCAGAAGCTAGCCCCGGCTCAGTCCTCGCGCAGCAGGACCAGGGGATTGACGGATAGTGCACGCTGCGCCGGAATCCACGTGGCCAGCAATCCCAGCGCAGCCATTGCCAGAACCACGCCAGCCAGGACCAGGGGATCGCGCGGCGTGGCTTGATACACAATGAAAGCCAGCACCTTCGTCGCAAGCAGACCCAGAACCAATCCAACCCCCGAACCAATCGCCAACAGTTTGAGCGCACGTCCCAGCGCGGCCTGCAACAGTTCCTTGCGCTGCGCGCCGAGAGCCACGCGAATTCCCAACTCCTTGAGCCGCTTGCTCACCGAGTAGGCCGCCATTCCGAAGATGCCCGTGATCGAAAGCATCGCGCCCATCATGCCCAGCACACCCAGCGACACGGTCGCCATGCGCGAGGGGAACAAGGTTCCCCCCAGTTCCGTGCTCCACGGTCGAATTGCCAGAACCATCCCAGGGTCGATATCCCGGAGCACACTTCTCATGGCCGTTGCAAGTTGCTGAGGGTCGCGGCTCGACCGCACCACCAGCCATATCCAACTAGCCGGCGATTGCAGGAGGGGGAAGAACATCGCGGGCTTCTGGTGTTCGGTGAGGTTCACGTATTTCCCGTCTTCGACCAGGCCCACTACCCGCACGCGCGTGCCATCCCGCAGCTTGAAATACCGGCCGACAGCGTCCGGTACGGAGCCCAGTATCTTGCTTGCGAACTCCTGGTTCACCACCGCTACGCGCGGGGCGTTTGTGTCGTCATGCCATGTGAAGGCTCTGCCCGCCAATAAAGATGTCCCGGAAGCGCGGAAGTAGTCTGGGGATATGTTGTACATACTAGGGTCGGCCGCGGCGTTGGATGGGCTCAGATCCTCGGTTGTGTCGGTATAGACAAGCGATTGCCAACTACCGGGAATTTCTAACGGCGGATAATTCACCGATCCTACGGAATCTACGCCAGGAATCGTCTGCACGGCATCGATCATGCGCCGTTGCATTGCTGGTGTTCTTTCGCCGCTGTAGCCCGCTGCCTTCAGATCGGTATCCACCAACATCGCGTTCCGCGGCTCAAAACCGAAGTTGCTGTGCATGGAGCGCACGAGTCCCCGCACGGCAACCATCGATGAAGTGACCAGCACGACACAGATCGCAATTTGGACGACAAGCAATACGTCTCGCACGGTAATTCGGTGCCCGAACGCACCTGTCGATCCTGCTTTGACGATCTCGTACGGATTGGCCCGAAGAATCTGGCGCACGGGAACAATCCCGAATAGAAATCCGCTGACCAACGCCAAGACCAAAGCTACCCAATAAACATTGGCGTCCGGACTTACCGGCACGTGGAGGGGGAATTGCGGAAATGGCCGCCACAGGCTCAACCGGCGCAAAAGCAGAATGCTCGCCGTGAGTCCCGCTACGCCTCCAGCTAGCGAAAGCAACACGGATTCGGTGAACAGCAGGCGCAAAATGCGAGTGCGGCTCGAACCGAGAGCCAGGCGCAAGGCCACTTCGCGAGAACGGTCGGCCGCCCGCGCGGCAAACAGGCTGCCCAGGTTGGCACACGCCGCCAGCAGTATCAAACCCGAAAGAAGCATCAATCCGGCGAGAAAAGCCCGCATTGGCCGTCCCAAATAGTCGCCATGAAGACCAGGCCGCGCCAGCGTATAAGGCTCGTTACCTTCTTCTTTGGGATAGCTTCTTTTCAGATGCGAATCCACGGAGTTCAGATCGGCGGTGGCCTGCGCCGGAGTGACTCCCGGCTTCAGATGTCCCATCAGCTCAAACATCCAATGGTTCCCGCGCGCATTCAACATCTTCTCGCCGGATAACTGCTCATGGTTCACGATGGGCACGAAGATATCCGAAGCGAAAAACAAGACGGTCCCCTGGAACCCCGGAGGCGCCACGCCAAGAACGGTGATTGGATGCTTGTTTAGCCGAACAACCCGGCCCACCACGCCGCGATCATCCTGAAAATGGCTGTGCCAATATGCGTAGGAGAGCACGACATAAGGCGCGCTGTTTGGGCCGTGCTCATCGGAAGCGTGGAAGAAACGGCCAAGGTAAGGTTGAATGCGCAATACGTCGAAGTAGTTTCCGCTGGTTTCGTATTCCCAGACATTGGATGGATCTTTGCCCGTGTCCAGCCCTGCCTGGGAGATGGCCCAACCAGCCACATCGTCGAAGCTGTGATTGCGCTCGCGAAGATCGAGATAATCGGGATAGGAGTGGGACCCGACGTCGCTCCCATGTTGGACTACGAAAAGGCTCTCTGCGGCAGGCACATCCAGCGGACGCAGGATGAGCGCATTCAATACGCCGAAGACGACTGCGTTGGCGCCGATGGCCAGCATCAGTGTCAAAACCGCAGTGATGGTGAAGCCGGGAGACTTGCGCAGTTGGCGTATGGCGAATCGCAGGTTCTGCAGCAGGGTGGTCATGGTCGGGCTCTGGGTTTACGGTAATTCTATTCAGAAAGGCAATTCGAGAGCCAAAGTGTCTTAAACGCAACTGTATGAGAAAAGATCGGCTTAGGGGATCTCGCAGGCGCACGGGAATCGAATTGCGTCCAGTTTCGCCGGCGGGTGTCCGTGAATGAACAGGCGGCGGAGGTCTCCTTCTTGGTCGACGCCGTTCTGAATTTTAATCGCCGACCACCATCAGCGACTCCCACTGCAGCCCAAGCGATTTCGCGAAGAATGCTGGCCGATAGAGTTTTGCGCTGAATCGGAGTCGAAAAAAATGTCTCACCACGTCCTCCGTTTCGTTCTGTTGCCTCCGGAATCTCACACCCGGATGATTCTTCAGATCGCTTCATATAGCTTCAGACCATCTCCATGGACACTTCCTGCAGGCGGGTGCAAGATCCCAGTCATGATTTCTTCCTCTTGTCATGACCGTAGGGTTGAAATCAATCCATCCCAGAGGTGATTCAAATGAACGGATCAAGAAGTATCAGCTCACGCAGGGTATTGGCATTTTCTGCAGTACTGTTTGGCGCGATGCTTGCGACATTGCCGCTCCCGGCCTACGGCCAACAGGACGTCGATCCGACCTGGTACGACCCGTACCCCGCAGCCCACGCCGTACTAAAACCGGCGGTCGTTCAGTCGTCTCAGCCAGTGGCCCTTCACCAGCATCAACCGGCGGTGGTTCAGTTCTCTCAGCCAATAGCTCTTCACCAGCATCAATCGGCAGTCCCGTCTGTATCGTCAGCTCACCGCGCCGAGAAGCTTCGTGAGAAGCCACCCACAACCCAGCCGAGGATTGCAGATGTCACCGTGCCCAGAGAGCGGAATCATGAAGGACAAGATGCACCAATCACCCGTTGACGCGGACGTGAATGCCACGAGCGTGCGACTAAAGGCGGAACTGGAATCGTTGTCTATTCGGAGCCAATCGAGGAACCTTAAAGCACGCTCCGTTGTCGTGATATCCCATTGCACTCAAGATCCCTCGATAAGCGAAATCGCCTGGCTACATTACCAATCGGCGATTTCGCGGAACTTCAATCCGCCAACCCTCGTATAAAGTTTCATGCGAGGTGCGTATGATGCGTCAGTCTTTCTGGATCGTCTTGCTGCTTCCTGGCATGCTTTACGCTCAGCATGCCCTTGAAACTTCGACCAAGCAGAACTTCGTTTCTGGAGGTACGATTCACTTGCACCTGGAAGCCGGCGGCTACACCATCACTCCCGGCGATTCTGCGAACATCGTTGTCACCTGCCGCGCTCATTCGGAGGAAGAACTCGATCGCGTCAAGGTGGAGATCAAACCAGGAGCCGCAAGCGCTGACGTTTACGTTTCCGAAACCCCGCACAACAACTTCCAGGCCACCATCGAGGTTCCTCGTCATTCCAATCTCTGGGCCAGACTGTCGGCTGGAGAACTGAAGGTTGAAAGTGTGGAAGGCGATAAAAATGTCGAACTTCGTGCTGGACGCATTCAGATCGACATTCCCCACCCCGAGCTGTACGGTCACCGCGATGCTTCGGTCACCACCGGTAGCATCCAGTCCGCTGCGTTCAATGTCTCCAAGGGAGGTCTGTTCCGCTCATTCGAACAGCAGGGCCCGGGGAAGTACCGTCTGCATGCGCATGTGATAGCGGGAGAGATCGATTTGCGCGGGAGCAACTAAACTCCGGGCGGCGACAGCCACCGATTGCGCCAGCCGTCGTTGGGGAGCGCGGGTGCCGAGCTTTCGCCTAGTCCGCCCGATAGACTTCCTGCCAGCCCCCGGCGGGGAGAAGAGCACCTATACCTGCGCCGAGCAGTCCGAATGCTGGCGTGAGTATTGCCTTTCCTTTGTTGCCGGTGCAGACGATGGAATTGGGGGAACAGTCATTATCGATGGCGGCCCCAGTTCCCAGGCCAGCACCCGCCCCGATAATTGCGCCAATGAGGGCGCGCCGCCCGCGATGGCCCGCGCGGCGCGAGGATACCTTTTGCACGCTAGAGCGGGAAAGAGTCTGGTCTCCTCCGCTGGACCGGATGATGATGGCATCGTCGGTGGTGGATTGGAACTGGCCTTTGAAGGATTTCTTGCTGTTGACTACGACGCGGACCTGCTGTCCGGGGCTGAGTTGTTTAAGGTTGTTCCATGCAGGATTCTGGGCGCCACAGAGCGAGGAACTGACCAGCAGGCCGAGGAGCGAAAGCACCACCCGGAGGCAAAATGTGCGCACAGCAAATCTCCTGTTTAGAACGCACCGATCTTACACCCATTCCGCCCCATTCTTCCGACAGCCCGAGTTGTACCTTAAACTCGAACTCTTGAAACTGGCCGACTCTAAATCCTTTGTTTTACGGGTTTTGATATCTAACCTCTTTGCGGGACGAATTTTGCGGGGAATTTCGTGCTAACCCTGTGGTTCTAAAGATTGGCAGGGGGAGCGGGATATTCTGAATTTTCGTTTCGTTCAACAGCCGCTCCGGGCTCTTGGCAAGCGCACTCGACCGCACGTGGCACGTGCTCTACAATGCTTCGACAAAACTTTAGACTGCCCGCCAGTCAGCCACCATCCGGAGAGAATCCATGCGCACGCGGCAACCAGCACTTCGCGCCTTACTCTTGTTCTTGTTTTTCTGCGCCCCGTTCACAGCGTCCCAGACTTCATCCCCGCACGGCATTGACGTCTCCGATCTCGATCGCAAGGCCGACCCGTGCAATGACTTTTTTGAATTTGCCAACGGCACCTGGCGCGCCAACAATCCCATTCCAGCCTCGATGACCCGCTGGAGCAAGCGCTGGCAAGCGGGAGAATCCTCCAAAGACAAGCTGCGCGAAATTCTTGACGCCGCCTCCGCCGACAAGAACGCGCCCAAAGGCAGCACCGAACAGATCATCGGCGACTACTACGGCGCTTGCATGGACGAGTCCCGTGTAAATGCCCGTGGCATGGACCCCTTGAAGCCCTGGTTTGCCCGCATCGACGCTGCCCGCGACATGTCCGTGCTGCAAGAAGTCATGGCCGAGATGCACGACATTATCGTGAACGCTCCGTTCGCCTTCGGCAGCCAGCAGGATCCGCATAAGCCCTTCTGGGTGCTCGCCGACTTTGGCGCAAGCGGCATTAGCCTGCCCGATCGTGACTACTATCTGAAACCCGAGCCACGCTTCAAGGAAGCGCGAGAGAAATACGTGGAGCATGTCACGGCCATGTTCAAACTGGCGGGCTGGGGCCAGAAGTCGGCAGCAGCCGCGGCACAGACGGTCATGGGCATGGAGACGAAACTCGCCGAAGCATCGCTCGACAACGTTGCGCTGCGCGATCCGTCAGCCACCGATCACAACACGACTTTTGCCCAACTACAGGCCATGTCTCCCCATTTTGATTGGGTCAGTTACTTCAAGCACAAGGAAATACCGACCGATGTCGACATGAACGTCGATCAGCCGAAGTTCATGCAGGAGATGGATCGGCAGTTGCAGCAAACGCCGCTGGCAGATTGGAAAGTTTATTTGAAGTGGCAGCTTTTGAATTCGACCGCGAGTTCGCTTTCGGCGCCCTTCGTCGAGGAGGATTTCGCTTTCAACGGCAAGTACCTGAGCGGCACCACCGAAATGAAGCCGCGCTGGAAGCGTTGCGTCGAATCGACCGACCAGTTATACGGCGAGGCGCTGGGCAAGAAATACGTCGAGAAATATTTTCCGCCCGAAGCCAAGGCCCGCATGCAGGAGATGGTTCGGAATCTTCTCGCGGCCATGCGCGACGACATTCTCAGCCGTCCCTGGATGAGTGACGACACCAAAGAAAAAGCGATGGCCAAGATCGCCACCTTCAATCCCAAGATCGGATATCCCGACAAATGGAAGGACTACAGCCACGTGGAGGTTCGGCGCGACGCGTTCTTTGACGACATGATCGCCGGAAGAAAATTTGTGGAGCAGGACGATCGCTATACCATCGGCAAACCGGTCGACCGCGGACGCTGGGGAATGACGCCGCCCACCTCGGACGCCTATTACAATCCGTTGCTCAACGAAATCGTCTTTCCAGCCGGAATCCTGCAACCACCCGCGTTCGATATGAGCGCGGTCGATGCGGTGAACTATGGCGCGATTGGCGTCGTGATCGGGCACGAGATCTCCCACGGCTTCGACGATCAAGGCGCGCAATTCGATTATCTCGGGCGCCTGCGCAACTGGTGGACCGAAGCTGACCTGAAAAATTTTCAGGAGCGCGCGGCCTGCGTGGCCAATCAGTTCGACAACTACTTCATCGAGAAAGACATTCACCACAATGGCAAGCTGGTACTTGGCGAAAGCATCGGCGATCTCGGCGGAGCGAAGGTCGCCTACCTCGCCTACCAGAAATCGCTCGAGGGCAAGCCGCGTCCCGCGGACATTGACGGCTTCACCCCCGAGCAACAATTCTTCATCGCCTGGGGACAGTTCCGCGGCGACGAAATCCGGCCCGAAGCCCAGCGTCTGATGGTGCAGAGCGATCCGCACCCGATCGCAAAGTACCGGGTGATTGGCCCGCTTTCAAATCTGCCGGATTTTCAGAAAGCATGGAGTTGCAAAGCCGACGCGCCAATGGTGCGCCCGGAAGGCAAGCGCTGCGACGTATGGTGATGCTGGGGATGGTAGCGCCGGCGTCTTGCCGGCTTTGGCTGGGGCTCCTGCGGCTGCAGGATTGACACAGGACTCGCATTACCAACGTGAGGCTGTGATGCTGTTTTTCGTTTGCTGGCGCTTCCCTATTCGCTAGCCTGACTGCAAGGGCGTGTGTGTGCTACCTGCCCCTGCGACCAGTGATGATTTCAGCGTTGATCGTGCGTTCGTCGGACCCAACTGCACTGCTGGTCTGGTGCGGTGTCGGATTCTGCGCGGGGATCGGCCTTTTCGTCTACGGATTCAAATTACTGCAACGGCGACGCCTGATTCTCGACACACCGTTCTCGAAGATTCGCAGCGCGGCGATGGGCATGGTCGAGGTCAGTGGACTCGCGGTCGGCCCTTACACAATGATTGCGCCCATCACGGCGCGGCCCTGCTACTACTACCGCACGCTGGTCTGGGAATACAAACAACAAGGCAAGAATAAGCAGTGGGTCAAAGTTGCGGGTGAGTGCATGCACGTGCCGTTTTTCGTCGATGACAATACGGGACGCATGCTGGTCGATCCTCGTGGCGCCGATCTCGACCTGCATTGTGACTTTGAAGAGCAGTTCTGCGATTCGTTCTTTGCCATGAAGGAATCTGCGCCGGACAACGTGCGGCATTTTCTCGGGCGGCACGGCATTGTCACCAGCAATAAAATCAAGGTTCAGGAGTATTGCATCAAGCCCAAGAATTCGCTCTTCATGCTGGGAACGCTGAGTGAAAATCCTGGGCTGGAAGTGGGGCCCGAGCCGGTGCGGGATGATGCATTGCGCTCGACGGCTGCCCTGTCATTTTCTTTGGGATCGATCTCGATGGGCTCCATGTTTTCGCTTTCTGCTCGAAGCGGGGATGATTCGGGCGTAGCTTCCGAAGTTGCATGGTCGGCGCAGCATCGTGAAGCCACTGCGCAACGGCTGGTCCGACTGACTCCGGAGAGCGCTGGTAAGCCCGCCGCGGAAATGAGCCAGCAACAGAAGATCGCCGCGGCATTGCTGAAGGCGGGAATCTCAAGCCCCGCAGCCTGGGATGCGGCTGGAGTTTCGGCAACAGGACAATCCAGTGCGGTGGTGCAGACCATCGCCGACCCGGATGAGGCGGGCACGAATAGAGACCTCGCTCAAAACGGCTCTTTCGATCCGCATCCTCCGGTCGTGCTGATGCGAGGAAGTAACAACAAGACTTTTCTGATCTCGTGGCGCAGCCAGCAGGAAGTGGCGCGTTCGCTGGGCTGGAAATGCGCGCTGATGATCTGGGGCGGACCGGCGCTGGCTCTGTTGTCCCTATACTTCTTCCTGAACGTTCGACATTTACGCTGAACTGTGCCGGCGGCGCGGCGCACCACATTTCTAACCTGACTTGATCCGACTGCGCTTAGCCCTTCGCTACGCCTCTAGTACAATCAACCCGTGAGCGACGCCGTCCGTATCGGAATTCTGGGCGACTTTAACGCCGATTTTCGGTCGCACCACGCCACCACGGAGTCGTTGCAGCACGCTGCCCGCAAGCTGCAGACAGTGGTGGAATCGGAGTGGATACCGACGTCTTCGCTGATCACAGAGGCCGGGCAAAAAAAGCTGGAAAGTTTCGACGGCCTGTGGGCGTCGCCGGGCAGTCCCTACAAGAGTTTTGAAGGAATGCTGAAAGGGATCGAGCTTGCCCGCCGTCGGGATTGGCCATTTCTCGGCACCTGCGGCGGGTTCCAGTATGCCTTCATCGAATTTGCGCGCAATGTTCTCAACATTGCCGACGCCGACAGCGCCGAGAACAATTCCGGCTCAAAGAACATCATCATCTATCCCGTAGCTTGCGCCGTGCCCGACCGCAAAGGCGACGCGCCGAAACTGTCGGGCGCGATGCCGGAGATTCGCCTGCGTCCCGGTTCCTACCTGCAGTCGTTTTATGGGAAAGATAAAGAAGTGGTGTCGGAAGAATTCTTCTGTAATTTTGAAATCAATCCCGAGTTCGAATGGGCTGCGATGGAAGCGGGATTTCCCGTGGTAGCGCGCGGGGCCGAGGGCGAAATCCGCGCCATCGAGTCGCCGACCCACAGGTTCTTTCTAGCTACGCTTTTCCAGCCGCAGTTGTCGTCGACTGAAAAGAAGCCGCATCCCATCATTCTTGCGTTCGTGCAAGCCGCCGCCGATTGGGGCAAGAAAAAGCTGGACGACAGCGTGTTGGAATGATCTCATAGCGCCGGCGTCTCGCCGGCTGTGGCGGAAGGTTGCCGATGCAACCGACAGCATCCGGTAAAGTCGGTTTTTTTCGCGCGCCAGCATCTCAAAAGTTACCAAAGACCGTGCACCGCGCTGGATTTGCGCCTGTCACTATCCGCATCTGGAGCGGCATCCCGGCTCTCGTTAGACTCATCGAGTTCGCTCCCCCATCCGAAAGCGCATCCGCAGGAGCCACTTGTCTATGCACTTGCAGTTGGCCAATTTGACTCGCATTCCTTTCAGCGCGCTGATCAACTACATCCCGGTGATTGCCACGGTGGTAACGTGCTTTTTCAGCGTGATTCTGGCGCGGGCCACGCTGCGCTATGTGGAAGCTACCGACAAGGGACTGGCTCTGGCCCGCGAGGAGTTCGAGCGCGAATGGTCGCCGGACATCCATATCAAAATGGAGCGCGTGTCAGCGAGCGAGGCCAGGATCATCGTCACGAATCTGGCGAAGACTTCAGTGTTGCTGCAGTTGCTGCAATTGCGGAAACTATCGCATGCCATGCCATTCGAGCGCAGCCGGCTGAACGATCCTTTGGTCGGTGGTATGACGTGGACGCAGGAAATGGGTAAATGCATTCTAGCTTGCACGGGCGAAGAATTTGAGGGCCCGATTGCGGCGTCGATGACGTTTTACGCCGCGGGCCGCATGTATCGCACGGACTGGTTTCGCGCGCAGATTCAGGTGCGCGACGGCCGCATCACCAAGCTCGAACCCAGCACTATGCCGGCGCGGCGCGTGCGCCAGATTGAGCGCGAAGGTCCCGAACGCCGCCGGGAGTTTGCACAGGACGTGTCGGCGGAGGCGGCGCCCGACGAATCAGGAAGCGAGCCCGAGGAGAACGCTTTCGCCGCCGACGCGTAGACTAGAAGCCCTCCCTTCGAAATCGCAGTTCAATCACGGCCGTTCGTCGCCGTGTCGCGAAACGCCTGCTCGCGCGCCTCAGCATGAACCTTCGCGGTGCTGCAACCTGCATTCGGCTGCTATTCTGCTGCTAGTCCCTTGGAAAATTTGAGATCACAAATTGTGATCTCAAGTTTAAGGCGATCTCTCGACTATGGCGAAAACAGCGATTGTGGTTGCAAAGAAAGTGGATTCGAAAATTTTCGTTCTGCGCGGACAGAGAGTCATCCTCGACACAGATCTTGCCGAACTCTACGGCGTGCCAGTCCGGCAGTTGAACCAGCAGGCCAAGCGCAACGCGAAGCGCTTTCCTCCCGCGTTTCGCTTCCAGATTTCGACGCATGAGATGAAGATTTTGAGATCACAAAATGTGATCTCAAGTGAAGGCCACGGCGGCGCGCGTTACCGTCCCTGGGCATATACCGAGCATGGAGCGATCATGGCGGCCACCGTGCTGAATTCGGAGCGCGCGGTCGAAATGAGTGTGTTTGTGGTGCTGGCTTTTGTGCGCATGCGGCGAGCCATCGCCGGGAACCGCCATGTGCTGACGAAGCTGACTGAATTGGAGCATCGGTTGGAGGGTCATGACGCCGAGATCCAGCAGTTGATGGAGGCGATCCGCGAGTTGATGATGCCGGAAGAGCCCAATCGGCGCCGGATTGGATTTGAAGCGCCTGCGGATGGAGGCAAGGTTCTGAAAGGCCGCACGGCCCAATTGCGAAGTAAAAGTAAATAAAACCTCCCGGACGAATGCGTCCGGGGCTACGTGTTCCTGGACTCTGCGCCGCCGAAGTAACTCTTACCAACGATAGCGAATGCTGCCTAAATCGGTGAAGATTCCCGGTTGACTGCCGATCCTATTCCTTAGAGGACCCCATTAATGATCAACCCAATCGGAAGCGTTCACCCGAACGAAGCGCAGGAACCGCCAAAGCCTGAGATTCCGAAGTCGGAACCGCTGGTGCAGACGCCAAAGAGTGGCGCACTCTCGGCCGATCAAGTCACCTTAAAGAGCGCTGGAGAAGTGGATCACGACGGTGGAAGGTAGGCGGACATTGGGGGAGAGAATATTAGAAAAACTTAATCGACCGGCCCTAACGTTTTCTGAAGGGCCGCCGATATGAATATTCTATGATCAGCCCAGTCAGCAGTTCTCTCGCTACCTCCCTTACCCAAACCACGCCAGCAGCGAGTCGTCAGGCTCAACCTCAGCAGAAGAGTGCCCTCCCCCAGGACACCGTTTCGCTGAAGAGCACTGGCGACGTGGACCACGACGGCGATAGCAAGTAAGGCCGGGCGAACCGTCCTGGGATAGCTGAGCGATGATTCGCGCCGAAGATCGAAGGGGATGGGCAGTGGGCCATCCTCTTCGTCTTTTCACTTCTAGGCAAATTTCTGTGGTCGAGGACGACCGGCACGGTTGGAGCGCGTAAATCGAAAACTTCATTCCGGGATAAGTTCGAAGGCCGGGTAACTTGCGGCTAGAGCGGCGAAAGATTCTGGGGAAGAACCTGCTGGAATCGGAAAGTAGCGCTGCACTTCGCGGCGGAAGGTGTCGAGGTAGGCTTTCAGGATCGCAATCTTCTCCCCGTCAGCGAGTAGACGCAAGCGAAATTTCTGCCGATTGCTTCCCTTCTTTAACGAGACTTCTCCGGCAGCCTCGGCGTTGCGCACCCACTGGGTTCGACCGCGCGGAGCGACCAGATATTTCCTGCCATTCAGTTGCAGCAGATCGATGGGCGTGGAGTACAGTTTGCCGGTTTTCCGTCCGCGAACTTCGAGCAAATAATTGTAGGAGAATCCCAGGCCAAGGCCCACGAGAAATCCGAAAACGCGATTGAAGATTTTCTCCACGGCGCTGGGCTCACGGAAAACCGGCAGCGTGGAACTCATGCCTTCATTGTATGCTCTAGGTTCTGGCAATGAAACGCAGCGATGCGGAGTTCATGCAGTAGCGAAGATGCGTGGGCTCGGGGCCGTCGTCAAAGACGTGCCCGAGGTGAGCGTCGCACTCGGTGCAGGCGACCGCAGTGCGAACTATGCCGAAGGTGGTGTCGCGGATCTCGGTCACATTTTCGGCGGCGAGCGGCGCCCAGAAACTGGGCCAACCCGTGCCAGATTCGAACTTGGTGGCGGAATCGAACAGCGCATTGTCGCAGCAGATGCAGCGGTAAATGCCGGAGTCGTGCAGGTTCCAGTACTTACCGGAGAATGCGATTTCGGTGTCGGCGTTGCGCGTGATATCGAAGACTCCGTCGGAAAGTTGCTGGCGCCAATCGGCCGCGGTCTTGACTATTTTGGCGATGCGAGCTGGTTTCATAGGCTGGCCCGCATCGGAAAAAAGAATAACTGTGACTTCTTTTGGTGTGGTATCGACGGCTGGCGTGGTTTGGAGCACGGCGGGCTTTCTCCATTGCCACAGGGCCAGGCCTGCGAGAGTGGCTAAAGACGTCGCAAGGAAGAAACGGCGCTGCATGTTCGGTGGCAACGAAGCCGAGCTTTCCTCGGCTGGACAGCCCCTTCGACCTGGCTCAGGCCAGGCGTGGGCGGCCGACGCCACACGAACCGTTTTGTTCTCCGACCCAGACATAGCTTCCTCTATTTTCCCGTGTAAAGACCGGGAAACTGCTGGCGCAGCTGCTCAACCTTGGGAGCGTCGTTGAAGACGATGTAGGGCTGGTTGGGATGCAGCGTGGCGTAGTTCTGGTGGTAGGCCTCGGCAGGATAAAAAGCCTGCAGAGCCACGACCTTAGTCACGATAGGACGGGGAAATATTTTTGCCTGATCGAGTTGCGCGATGTAGGCCTCGGCGATGCGCTTCTGTTCGTCGCTGCTGTAGAAAATCGAGGAACGATATTGTGAGCCCTCGTCGGGACCTTGACGATTGAGTTGCGTCGGGTCGTGCGCCACCGAGAAAAAAACGCGCAGCAGTTCGCCGTAGGTGATCTGCGAGGGATCGAAGACGATCTGGACCGACTCGGCATGTCCGGTTTCGCCGGTGCTCACGATCTCGTATTCGGCGGTCTTAGCAGAGCCTCCTGCGTAGCCGGAGGTGGCGCTGATCACGCCTTTCACGTGCTGGAAGACGGCTTGCACTCCCCAGAAGCATCCGCCGGAAAGCACCGCGGTTTGTTGTCCAGGAGCGGCGGCGAGCGACGCGTTCTGCACCGGGGCCGGCACCGTGGCGGATGGGCTGGCTTTGGCGTTACAAGCAGTCGCGCCGAGAGCCGCGAGAAGAAGTACGGCGATGTGAATGGACGACTGCATAAGATTCTCCCCCTTGAATACGATACCTCGGTACGAAAGAGTGCTAGCTAGTGGATTGGAGTCGCGACGAGTCCAAAAGTTTCAAGGGCTGAAACGGGCGGCTGCTGACAGAGAAGCAGCGGGCTGCGTCTCTACGACTAGGGCTTCCGCGACCTGCGACTTTATTTCCCGCTTGCTTTTTCGCCTTATGTTCGCCAATAATGGCGGCATGGCCATCACACGCAGGCAGCGGGAAGTTTACGACTTCATTTCGCGATTCGTGGCAGAGCACCAATACTCGCCTTCGTTCGAGGAAATTGGAAAAGGGCTGGAGCTGACATCGCTCGCCACGGTGCACAAGCACGTGACCAACCTGGAAAAAAAGGGATTGCTGACACGCGACTACAACCGCAGCCGTTCGATCGACCTGCTGCCTCCCAAAGGACGGCTGAAGCAGGCGATGAGCGTGAACACAGGGGTCGTCCTGCCGCTGGTGGGGCGAATTGCCGCTGGGCAACCGATCGAAGCGGTGCAGAACAACGAGACGATTTCGCTGGCGGACTTCGTGCGCTCGAAAGAAGTATTCGTGCTCGAGGTGCGCGGCGATTCCATGCAGGACGAGGCCATTCTCGACGGCGACTACGTCCTGGTCGAGAAGGCGCGAACGGCGCACAACGGGGATATTGTGGTGGCGCTGGTAGATTCGACCGACGCGACATTGAAACGCTTTTATCGCGAGGGCGACAACATCCGGCTACAGCCCTCGAACGTGGCCATGAAACCGATCATCGTGCCAGCCGCATCGGTGGATGTGCAGGGACGAGTGATTGGAGTGCTAAGGAAGTATTGAAAAAAGCTCTCAGCTCTCAGCTTTCAGCTTTCAGCCCAAATACAAAACGCACGCTGCTCGATTCGAGTCAGCGTGCGTTTAGTGTTCTTAGCTAAGAGAAGCTAGTGGTTAGCAGCCGCTTACACCAGATGCTTATTCAACGCCTGTGCAATGGCGTCCTTTGGCTTGTAGCCGACGATCTGTTCGACGACTTGGCCTCCCTTGAACACCAGCAAGGTCGGGATGCCGGTGACTTTGTAGCGCATGGGAGTAGCGCTGTTGGAGTCGACATCCATCTTGCCGATTTTGATCTTTCCCTGATACTCGGTGGCCAGTTCTTCGACGATAGGGGCGATCGCGCGGCACGGGCCACACCAAGTTGCCCAAAAGTCCACCAGAACGGGCTTGTCCGATTTCAAAACATCCTGGTCGAAGTTTGCATCGGTGACTTCGACGATTCCGTTACCTGCCATTTAGTTTCTCCTCGTTGCGAAGGTCGCGCTTTCGGCGGACGCTCCCTAGGGCTGCGCTGCCGGGCGATCTGTATAAGTGCGTCCCGTCAGGGAATCGAACTTACTATCGTACCACTGTAATCAGATGCCGAGGAGGGCGGGAAGGTCGCAAGACTTCCCCGGTCAGGGTTGGGGAGTTTTCTCGCCACTCGCGTCAGGCTGAGCCATTGGAGTCAAAGATTTGATGAAGCTAACCAGTTGCCAGCGCTGGGGTTCGGGAAGCTTGGACCAAACCGGCATGCCGCGGCGGACCACGCCGTTGGTCAAGAGCCAGAAAAGCGTGCCGGGAGTGGCCTGCTGCACTTCCGGAGCGAGCAAATTGGGCGCCTTTTTTCCGCCTTGGGCCATCTCTCCATGGCACTCCGCGCAATGCATCGCGAAAAGCTTGGCCCCGGCGGCCACCGCATCGGGATCCGACTGCAGGGGATTAGGACGAGCAACTGCTTTCCGGGGCGCTTTCGTCAGTTCCGCGTACACAGACTCTTTGCCGCGGTCGCCGGCATTCGTTTGTTCGGTGGTAATGATCCCGAGCGTCAGCAGGAGTGCAACTTGGGCATAGCGAGGGATGCGGAGATGATAAGACCGAGGCTTTCTCATGTTGTCGGTTAGTGGTGGCGTCAACTTGGAAGTCTCTGACGTCACGGGTGACCTCCGAAGAGACGAGTGATCGCATTGCCAAAGCCGTCGAATTCGCGGGAGGCTCCCCAGCGCAGCAGAAATTGGTGACTGTTGTTGTTAAGGCCAAAGCCAGTGGATAGGCGAAACGTCCAGTCTGAGGGCAGATTCCATGCCACAACCGGCGCCAGGTAGTGAGAAGTGTCGTGCAGACCAAAGCTGTGACGGTCGCCGAGGCCGCCGTACATTTCCAATCCGGCGATAAAGTTCTCGCGGCAGAAGCTGCAGCGCTGAACGGAAGCTTTCAGCGCCAACGGGCGGCTGGCACCGATGGCGTAGCCGAACTCCCAAGGATTGCCGCCGGTCAGGTTCTTGGTGGCGAGAGTATTTTCCGCGATGTTCCAACCTTTGAAATTCCTGGAGAGGAGCAGTTTAAATTCCAGTTCGTGATCGTGCTCCCGTCGGGCCAGCGCGTTGGGCATGGCGTAATCCGGCTCAACATCGTGGCCTTCCACCTCTTTCAGAATCTTGTCGGCGCCGCTGATCTGCTCGTATTCGATGTAGAGCACAGGATTGATGAAGTGCTCGCGCTGCAGCAGGCGAAAGCGATTCTCCCAGCGAAATCCGGTGAAGATGGTGCTGTCGTCGAACGTGGTTTGGCCGTCGAGATAGACCTCAGTCGTCCACCATGCAGTCGCGCCATATTCGAACTCCCCCCAGAACGCGTGGAAGTCATTGCCGCCGCGCTGCGTGCCGAAGGTGGAAAAATATTCGACTTCCAGACTTCCAGGCTCCTCGAGGTAATGGTCGTAGGTCACGATGTAGGGACTCTCCTGCGACTGAACTCGGACGGCAAAAAAAAGCAGACCGAGAGCGGCGAGCCACAAACGCAGGGCAAAATGGGCGAAACCTGCAGTCAAAATGATTCCCTTCCAGTTGCAACCGAGTCGCATCTACAATATATTCATGATACTGCTGGCAACTGCAGAGCGGTCAAGCGCCGGCGAAAGAATTCGTCGCAACTCAATTGCGACCAGATGCGACAGCAGGAGTTTCAATGCCGCTTCCCCAAACCGAGATGCCGGGCCGGTTACAAGCGCACTTCGCAGAGCGCGGAATTCGCATGACGCAACAGCGCCGCGCAATTTTGAGTGTCATGGAAACGGCCAGCAAGCATCTGGATGCCAGCCAGATCTTGCGCAAAGCGCAGAGGATCGACGCCAGCGTCGACCGCAGCACCGTGTATCGCACACTGCGCCTGCTGAAACGGCAAGGACTGGTCGATGAACTCGACCTGATGCACATCAACGGAGAGGGCCACTATTACGAGCGCAAACTACAGCGCGACCATATCCACATGGCTTGCCTGCGGTGCGGCAAGATTGCAGAGTTTGTAAGCGATAGTTTTGAGCGGCTCAAACAGCAAGTGGAGCGAGACTGCCGCTTCCGCGTGCTGATCTCCCGCCTGGAGATCGGCGGATATTGCGCGGATTGCCGGGGATCGAAGTAGACGCCCCTTTGGTTCCAAAAAAAAGCGCCCTCGACTTTTCAGTCCAGGACGCCTCGGCAGGGCAGCCCTCCCCCAGAACTGCCAAACCACGAGATGGATACTAAGGACCTTCTCATTTCGTGTAAACGTCACTTTGGTAATTTAAACAACACAGAGATCACGCCGGATGCGAATCGGATAGGCTTGCGGGTTAGCGGCTACTGTTTCTGCCAGGTTTGGCCGGCATCGCTGGTGATCCAGGTTTCTGCGGTAGAGGTAGAAACTTTCCCGTGCAAACCGTCGACGAACTCCAGGCTGACAACGTCACCGGTAAGAGTGGCGCTGTTTGACGCTGGCAGGACGCGGGTCCAGTGATCCCCGGCGTCGAGGGAGTGAACCAGGATTCCGCTGGAACCGCCCGCCCAAACGTCGGCGCCATTGGCGGCGACCGCGCGGAAGGTAGGGGAAGCAACATCCCGCTTAAGAGCTTGACCGGCGTCTTTACTGTCGGTGCGGGGGGCCAGCGGGGTAACTTGCCTGGCAGCCGCATCCGATATCGCGGCATTCGCATTCACGTCTACGACCTGCCAAGTGGCACCTTGGTCGTAAGAGCGCTGCAACGCCCCGGAGGTGATCGACCAACGGGTTGCAGACCGTGAGGAATCAAGGTGTGCGCCAGCCATCCCTGAGGCTGCAGGTGCGGCCATTGCTGCCGACACCTCATTCGCGGGCGTGGTGATCGCCGGTTTGGCTTTACCGACGCGGGCTAGAGCATATTGCTCAGTGGGAGGCTGCCGGACGACGGGAAGGTCTTGTATTCGACTAGCATCCAGGTTTTTATTCTGCGTCTCGAGTGGGGCTGCGGCGCTCTCGACTTCCACCATCTCGGAGGATGGGGGAATTTGCGTCTTCCCGGATAGATTGTCGGCGGTCTGTTGTTTAGCAAACGGTGCTGACTGAGCGGCAGCTTGATTTTGTGCGTTGGCTTGCTGCTGCCATAGGTTCGCCACTTTGGGGCCATGAGGAAGGGGCTCGGGAGCTCGAAAGGAACCTCCGTTCGCAACCAGTGGTTCTGGGAGCGATGCGCTTGTCGAACCGGGGCTGGAATCGGAGCTAGCTGCGCTCTTTTTCTCGCGATCGAAGCTTGACGTCGATTCCGTGGTGCGGGTGCGAGAAGACTGAACTTTGTCAGATTGCGCGCCAGGCGTGGCAGGAACGCGCGTCTCCAACATTTCCTGCTTCGGTGGGTTCGCCGCAACTTCCACAGGGGCAGCCGAAACTGGGGCAGCCGATTTCGCAGCCAAATTCCGCGACCGAGCGCTCTGCTGATATTGCACAATACCGAGCGATGCGATGGCGACTACGCCCGCAGCCGCAAATCCCCATCGCAGAACAGGCCATGTCAGCCATCCGCGTGCGGCCGGGCGAACCACGGTTTCCGCGATCTCGACCGCAGGCAAAGACAAGGCGACAATCTCGCGGCAATCACCGCACCGCGCCAAGTGCTCAAGCACGCCATCCCGCTCGCGGCCGGGCAGCGAATGTTCGGCGAATGCCGTGAGAACGTCGGCGTCAGGATGCTCGGCTGACGGAAGATTGACGTTAGCCGCCTTCAGGCGCTCGCGGACGATTTTGGGAACGTTTTGCATTTCAGCTACTTGTCTACTCTTGGCACTTAGCTGGGTCAGACCCCAACTGCCGGGAAAGCATGGACTTGGCGATTAGCCAAGTACGCCGTAACGCTATCCCTCACCTTCCCGAACCCTGGCCTCCACTGTCTTCTCAGAGAACGCTGGAACAGACGATTCTTGCGCCAGAGCGCAGCGAATATCTAGCTGCAGGTCGCGGACGTCGACCTCCAGGGCCTCCTCGGCCTGGCGTCGCGACATCCCGCCGCGAACCAGGACCGCGGCAATCTGCTTGCGCAGCGACTTTGCTAGCTTGTCAATCTTGCGGCTGATGGTGGATTCGTGCACGCCCAGCATGCGGGCGATCTCGGCCAGTGTTCGGCCATCGAGATAATACGCGCTCAGAACCGTGCGGTCCTCGGCGGGCAGAGCGGCGAGCGCCTCGTCGGTGGCCTGCGCAAGTCGCTGGTCGGCGGGCGCAGTCGAATCGGGTTCGGGAGCGCGGAACTGGACTCCCTCTTCCGATTCTTCGTCGAGACTGACCAGGCGCTTGGTGCGGCGGTAGCGGTTGACGTATTCCTGGGATAAAACCGTGCGCAGCCAGCCTTCCAGCGATCCTCGACCCGTGTAGGAAGCCAGTTTAGAGACACGCTGGCCGTCGCGAATGTTTGTGCCATAAAGATCGGCGTAAAGAGTGTCGGCGAGTTCGCGGGCGGCGGAATCTTCGCGCGCAATGCGGAGCGCGGAAAGATGAAGCTTCTCGCGGTAGCGAGTCATGAAAACTTCCCACGCGGGGTCGCTGCCGGCTGCGCAAGCCCGGGCAAGAGCAAGTTCGTCGATGCGAAGGGTGAGAAAAAACGCGCGCAGGTCGCTCTCGGGAGTTGCCGCCGTGGAGTGCTTCGCGCCGATATCGCAGAGAATCGCGGCCAGGGACTCGCGCGAGAGGCCAATTTTCTCGCAGCCGCTTTTGGCGCAGAGATCCGCCAGCAGATCATTGACCACGGACTGCACGGCGGAAATCGGCTTCGTCGAACTCATGACGTGACAGCGTTTCTAACCCGCCCGCGCCGCTTTGCACTCTGCGCAAGGACAGATTTCGCGCAAAAACTTCCACGAATACAGGCCGAGGTCGTGGTCGTCGTTCCACGAGAACTTGATGGCATACTTGCCCACGCCTTCCGCCGAGAGTGGCTTGGCGTGGGGCTTGAAAATCAGTAACGCACCGGGGGCCGCAGTGGCGGGATCGCCGGGGCGGCGCCCAGCCTTGCCGCGCTCATCTTCGCACATGGCGCAAGGGCAGGCGTCGCGAAGGTAAACGAAGTTATAGTGCGAGACATGGCCGTCGTTCCACTCGATATCAACGCCCGTGCCGGTGGAAAGATTCACCTTCACCGATTTAGGGTCGGTAGCGGCGGTGGCGGCTTGGAGCGGGGACTGCATGGGATAAGTATCGCACGGGCGAGGCGTCAGGTTTTGCCTTTTGAGATCCCCCTAGAGGTCAGCCAAGAAGCGGTGAGAATCTTCTGCGAGCAGAAACATCCTGAGAAATCAGCGCTTTTTGGTTTCGCTCGCAGCTTTTGAGATTGGCGAAAACGTGCAAGTTCCTGTAAACTTTATGTTTGCCCTACAAGATCTGAATTCTTTGGGAGTCGTCATGGCACAACAATGCGATATCTGCGGCAAGAAGCCGCAAGCGGGAAACCGCATCAGCCACGCACACAACGTCACCAAGCGGCGCTGGAACGTCAACCTGCGCCCGGTGCACGCCCGCGTGGGCGCAGCCACCAAGCGCATGCGCGTCTGCACGTCCTGCCTGCGCAGCGGCAAAGTCGTCAAGGCCTAAGAAATCAACCACAGAGGGCACAGGGTTACACAGAGGGTTTTCTCCTCTGTGTTTCCGTCTGCCTATGGGCTAGAGTCTTTAAGCCAGTGCGATCACGTCGATTTCTACCAGCACGTCTTTGGGTAAACGCGCGACCTCGACCGTGGAGCGCGCCGGCGGAGCCGTGCTGAAGTATTTCCCGTAGACCTCGTTCACGGCGGCGAAGTCGCCCATGTTCTTCAAGTAGACTGTCGACCGCACTACCTTTCCCAAGCCAGTTTCGGCAGCCTCCAAAATCTCCGACAGGTTGCGCAGGACGCGGTCCGTCTGAGCGGCGACGTCGCCGGCGACAACTTGCTGGGTCGCGGGATCGATGGCGATCTGTCCGGAAACGAAAACGAATCCGTTGGCTCGGATGGCTTGCGAATAGGGTCCGATGGCTTGCGGGGCGTCTTTGGTCGAAATGATTTCGCGCATAAGGGAGCTTTTGGCTCTTGGCTTTCAGTTCGGAGCTATTAGAAAGACTACACCACGGCACGCGCGGAAAAACTGAGAATAGACCGGGCATTTGCCTGCCTTCATTCATCGAAAAACTGGGAAACTTTCGTGCACCCCATCCGACGGGAATCTGTGAAGAAATTGTCTTTTCGGGGAAGGACAATTTCTTCACGGCTTACAGACGGGACGTTCACCAGTTTCCGCGTCCGCGCCTTTCGCCGATTTGTTTTCTTGCTCTTAGCTGTCATCACACAAGCGTATACCCTTTACCGTCATGACGACACGTTCCTGCAGGAACGTTACGACAGCTTCGAGTGAGCTCTTTAGATTTTCTGCAGCCTCTGCACTTCATGGACGCCGGGAATTTTGCGCAGGCCGGCAATAATCTGCTCGAGGTGCTTCAGGTCGGCGATATCGAGGACGACTTCCACGCTGGCCTGGCTGTTGGCGGTGTGCGCGGTGATGTTGCGGATGTTGCTTTTTGCGTCGCCAATCACTCCGGTAATGCTTTTCAACATTCCAAAGCGGTCGTCGCAGAAGACGGTCAGCTTGACTGCGTAGGCGGTCGGCGTGCTCTCGTCGCGGGCCCACTCGACATCGATTTTGCGTTCGGGTTCGTAAAGAAGATTCGTAACGTTGGGGCAGTTGATGGAGTGGACTGCGACGCCTTTGCCGCGCGTGATGTAGCCGACAATGCCTTCGCCGCGAATGGGGTTGCAACAGCGCGCGCGGTAGACAAGCATGTCGCCTTGCCCGCGGACGGTGATCGCGTTGTGGTCGCCAAAGACGCGCCGCACCACGCTGGCGATGGCGCCGGGCTGCGACGTCAGGCCCTCGGATTCGATGTCGCCTGCAATGGAGTGCGTGGCTCCGGCGGGCAGCAGGCGAGCCAGAACCTGGCGCGCGGAATACTTTCCGTAGCCGATTCCCGACATCAGGTCGTCGGCTTTGCCAAGACCGTAGCCGGAGGCGACCTTTTGCAGGTCTTCATCCTTGATTTCTTTGAGCGCAATGCGGTATTTGCGCGCTTCTTTTTCGATCAGCTTGCGGCCAATTTCAATGGCGCGCTCGCGCTGGTGGACGTTGAGCCAGTGCTTGATCTTGTTGCGCGAGCGCGACGACTTGACCAGGCCCAGCCAATCGCGGCTCGGCTTGTGGCCGGGCTGCGTTAGAATTTCGACGATGTCGCCGGAGTGCAATTTGTGGCGCAGCGGCACCATCCGGCCATTCACCTTGGCGCCGATGCAGGTATGGCCGACCTCGGTGTGAATCGTGTAAGCAAAGTCGATGGGCGTGGCATCGCGCGGCAGCACGACAACTTTGCCCTTTGGCGTGAAGGTGTAAACCTCTTCGGGATAAAGGTCGACCTTCAGCGTGGATAGAAATTCGTTGGGATCGCTGACGTCGCGCTGCCACTCGACCACCTGCCGCAACCAGGCGAGGCGCTGCTCGTCCTGCGCTGAGACCGGGCCGTCCTTGTATTTCCAGTGGGCGGCGATGCCTTCTTCCGCCATCTTGTGCATTTCCTCGGTGCGGATCTGGATTTCAAACGGCGTGCCGTCTTCCGTGATGACGGAAGTGTGAAGCGACTGGTAAAAATTCGGCCGCGGCATGGCAATGAAATCCTTGATGCGGCCCGGCACCGGGCGCCACAGATTATGAATGATGCCGAGGACGGCGTAGCAGTCCGGCAACGAACGCGTGATCACGCGCATGGCGCAGAGGTCATAGACCTGGTCGACTGAAATGCGCTGGCGCTGCAATTTCTTGTGAATGCTGAAGAGGCGCTTGATGCGGCTTTCGACGCGGGCCTGGATGCCAGCCTCTTTCAGCTTATCGGTAATGGTCTGCTGCATTTTCGCGAGGAAGGCCTCGCCTGCCTTGCGCCGCGCATTGACCGATTTTTCGACCTGCTCGTAACCCAACGGATCGAGGAAGCGGAATCCCAGATCTTCGAGTTCGCCGCGAATCTTGCCCATGCCGAGACGGTGGGCGATGGGCGCGTAGATTTCCAAAGTTTCTTCCGCGATCTTGTGCCGACGATCCTCTGGAAGATGTTCCAGCGTCCGCATGTTGTGCAGGCGATCGGCCAGTTTGATGAGCACCACGCGGATGTCGTCGACCATGGCCAGCATCATCTTGCGCAGGTTCTCGGCTTGCTGCTCCTCGCGCGTGGCGAAGTCGATCTTGCTGATTTTGGTGACGCCCTCGACGATGTGGGCGACCTGCTCGCCAAATTCCTTGCGAATGTCGACGATGGTGACGGAGGTGTCTTCCACTGAATCGTGCAGCAGCCCAGCGGCAACCGCGACCGGATCCATCTTCATTTCGGCAAGAACGAGAGCGACTTCCAGGGGGTGGACGAGATAAGGTTCGCCCGAGGCCCGGCTCTGACCTTCATGATTTTTTAGAGAGTAATCGTAGGCCTTCTTGACGATGGTGAGATCGTCCTGCGGACGGTTCTCCTGCATCCGCTTCATCAGGTCGCGGAACTTGGTCAGGGTAAGGGCGGTAGTCGCGATCTGTTGGCGCAAGGTCGCCATGTGGGATTATATCCTGCGCGGGAAGCCGATTCCGAACGGGAAGAGCCCACGAATCCGGCTTAGAGCAAATGGGGCGCGACCAGGCTGATGAACTCTCGGGGCGTGATCACCGCGGTTTTCTTCCAGAATCTTGGGAAGTGCTTCTGATTGCCGGTGACCAAATAATCCGCGCGGGCAGCGTCCGCACACTCCAGGAAAATATCGTCGTCCGGATCGTATGCCACGTTAAGACGTCGTGTCGGAACCGCAAGATGACTGCGGTTTTTGAGTAACTGTAGAAGTTGCTGGCGCAGACCTTTTCGAATTTTGAATTCAGGACGGGCTAGCACGTCGCTGTACTCCGCCAAGATCGAAGCGGACAGGTACAGGCGCGCCGGTTTCGTGATTGCAAGCAGCAGGGCAGTACGTTGCAATCCGGCCGGCTTAATGGCAGCGGAAACAAGGACGTTGGTGTCGATGACCAGGCGAAGCGGTAGCACTACCGCTTTCGCTTTTCCGACCGCGAGGTTTTGATGATGCGTTCAATTTCCCGGGAGGTAAGTAAACTTGCTCCGTTATGCTCGGATTTCTGGCCGAGAATCCGGAGAATTTCAGGTTCGGGAGTCGCCAGTCTCACGTAATCGCGAATGCTTAGCAGAACCGCTCTCGGAGTGCCGCGTTTCTCAATGACGAGAGAGCGGCCCTCGTCATTAACGCGACGCAGAAGCTTCCCGAAGTTGGCTCGGGCACGGAGGGCCGAAACCACTATGGTTCCGTTTTTGCTCAAAGAAGTATTGGCAGCCACGAAGTCTCCATTTCAGATATCTAAACTGTACAGTTCAGGCAGCATGTAGTCAAACGACACAGAGTTCTAGCTGGCATTTTCGGTATTGGCTCCGAAAGTCGAAAAACTCAGTTGCCAGGAGTGCGCCGGTTTCAAAAATGTTGAAGGCTTCGAAATTCGCCACCGGCTTGGTGTTGCGATGCGAAGCTGATAGAGTGACAACCTGCGCGCCATGATCTCTCGAATTCTTGTCAGCGGTGTCTCCGGGCCGATCGGCGCCGCACTTCTGCCTTCCCTGAAATCACGTGGATACGAAGTCGTGCGGTTGGTGCGAGGAACGCCGGCTGGGGCGGGCCAGATTCCGTGGGATCCCGCGCAGCCGATTGCTCCCGGAAAAGTCTCCGGATTCGACGCCGTGATTCATCTGGCGGGCGAGAGCATTGTCGGACGCTGGACAAAAGCCAAGAAAATCAAAATCCGCGAGAGCCGGGTTGCGGGCACAACCGCCCTGGCGGAGGCGATGGCGCAGGCGGCTACTAGGCCGCAGGTATTCGTCTGCAGTTCGGCGATCGGCTACTATGGCGATCGCGGCAACGAAATGTTGAACGAGAGCAGCAAGCCCGGCATCGGGTTCCTTCCCGATGTGTGCCGCGAGTGGGAAGCGGCGACGCAGGCCGCGGTCAAAGCAGGCATCCGCACCGTGCAGATGCGCACCGGTGTCGTTCTAAGTCCCAAGGGTGGCGCGCTGGGCCAAATGCTCCCGCCATTCAAGATGGGCGTGGGCGGAAGAATTGGCGATGGACAGCAATGGATGAGTTGGATTGATGTTCAGGACATAGTGGGAGCCATCCACCACATTCTGAAAAGCGATCTTCTGCAAGGTCCCGTGAACATGGTGGCGCCGAAGCCGGTAACGAATGCCGAATTTACCAAGACTCTGGGCAGCGTGCTCGCGCGGCCTGCGATCCTGCCCGTACCGGCGTTCGCGGTGAAATTGGCTTTCGGCGAAATGGGCGAGACGGTGCTGCTGGGCAGCCAGCGCGTCGAACCGACGCAACTGGTAATGAGTGGATATCCTTTTCGCTACAGAACTCTGCGGGCGTCTCTGGAGAATATTCTGAAATCTTAGGCAGCCTCACGCCTGACTGTGATTCAGATCACAGCCCCCGTTTTCCCCTCCTGTCAAGCTGCCAACTGAAATGAACCGGTCTAGTTTGGCGTGAGCCTGCGAATCCAAGCCGGAGATGACGGAGACGAATCATGAAACACAAAATGCTAGCCATGGTCATGGCGCTGGTTGCGATGTCGTGGGCCCAAACTGCGACTCAGACAACTCCCAATCCGCAGCAAAATTCTGGGCAAGCAGCGAGAGCGAAATGTCCCTGCTGCGACAAGATGGCCGCAGGCGAGATGAAATGTGCGCATCACGGGATGCAGGCTAAGGGCAGCAAAGATCCGGAAGCAATGCCCACCGGCAAGGATGGCATGTCCTGCATGCGAAACAAGCAGCAAGCCACAGCTTCATGTTGCGGGAAAGATTGCGAGAAGGATAAGTGCAACAAAGACAAGACCACGGCCTCCTGTTGCGGTGACCGTTGCAGCAAGAATGGCAAGAATTGTTGCGGCGGCAAGACAGGCGAGAAGACAGCCGCGACCTGCTGCAGGCACGAAATGCGCGGCTAGGCCGAATGCTGCGCCCGCACCGGCAGGGCGCAGACAGCTCCGTCGGTGAAATTCTCAGCTTCGATTCCGAAGGCGTGGTCGAAGCGGGCCCGGTAATTCTCCCACGCGATCGCGGATGTCAGTTCGACCAGTTGCGCCTCGGTAAATTTCTCCCGCAGGCGGGCAAACAGTGCGTCTGAAACTTCCACCGGAGTCTGCGTCATGCAGTCCGCGTATTGAAGAACCAGCCGCTCTAATTCGGAGAAGTTAAAGTTGTCGCGGTAATGGTTAAGATTGGCAATCTGCTCCGGGGAGATTCCGCTCGCTCTGCCCACGGCAGAGCCGATATCGATTCAAAACGGGCACCCGACAAGGGTGGCGACGCGGAGTTCAGCCAAGCCTTTGAGTTTGGCGTCGACTAGATTACTACCCGCCTGCGATCGCTCCATCTGGACATATCCCCCCAGAATTTTGGAGTGATGCGCAGTCACTTGCACGGGCATAATGACGCGGCCGACTCGACGGCGAGTGAGGAAGTAAACAAGCCCGACAAACATCCGCCGGAGTGGTCCGCCATGATTACTGCGAGCGCCGAGAATACGCGCCATTGGGAGTCCTCATTCCAACGCCGACCCAGTTGGGTTGGAGCGGTTAATCTCATCCTGAAGTTTTTGCAGAAGCTGGGCGCGTTGCTCGGTACTCAACTCGCGCTGCAACTCCTCTAACGCAAGAGCCATGATGTGGTAATGATGCGCGCCGGCAAACTTGGGGTCGCAAGTAATGCTGAGCCAGAGCCGGTGCATCAGTTCGATATCCTGGGGACGCATGCGTGGAGTGTGCGGCCCTAGGGCGTATTCGCGGATGGCGCCATCTGGCGCACATACTTCCAGCATCAGCCGCGGACGAGGCTCGGGCAGGCGCTCCCAGGCGTCGCCGGTGAGTTTGGCCTGCTCGTCGGCGGAAAGCTTGTTGGAAAGGCCGCAGATCACGCGGGTGGAATCGAGGCGCTGCGCCGTCACCATGATCGCTTCGAATACGTCGGTGGCGGGCACGACCAGAAGGGAGATCGGCTTGCCTTCTTTTTCGGCGACCGCCACTGCTGCAGTGAAAAGCTCCTGCTCGTAGTGATCGAATACCTGGCTGGCTTCAAAGACGGTGCTGCCGCCGAAACTGTGCTCGCGATGGTACAGGCGGGCGCTCATCACGACGACATCCTGTTTGCCGATGTTGGTATGGCTAAGAACGTTTCGCAAGTAATAGAGATTGCGCGGGTCGCGCACTGCAACCAAAATATTGCCGGGGCGAACTCCCATGGCTCCGCTGCCCAACTCCTGATTGCCATAAACGCGGAACTGGTCAAGCTGCTCGGGCTTGCCGTGGCGCTCTTTGGTTACGTGATGCTCGGAGATGGTAAAGATGGTGAAGAAGGCTGCGCTGAAAATCACTCCGGCAATCGTGGCTTCATACTTGGTGAACAGGTTCACGACTGCAGTGACTAACAGCACGCCCGAGATGAGAATCAAGCCCACGGGAATTTCCGTTTTCCCGAAGTGCAGGTTACCCGGGACTTTCCATGCGCGATTTCCCGGCTCGGTAAAACGCAGCACCAGCACCGCCAGCGACTTCATGGCGAAGCTCCAGATCACGCCGAAGGCATACAGCGCAGCCAGCACGTACACGTTGCCCAGACTCAGGAAGATCGTGAGCAACTGCATGGAGACGATCAGGTTGATGATGCGATAGCTGGTTCCATAGCGATTGTGCGGCCGCTGAAACCAGCTGGTAAGAACTCCATCTTCAGCCACGCGATTCAAGACGCCATTCGCACCCACGATGGAAGTGTTCTGGGCTCCGGCCAGAATCAGCACGCCGACCAGGACGACGAAGCCGTGAAACAGGAGTTTCAAGCTGGTCGGACCGACTAGATACATCGCGATACCGCCGATAAGGTTGGCGAAATAATCGGGGCGAACCTTGTCGGGAATGATCATGACCGCGAAGAACGAGACCAGGGAGGTAAACAGCAGGCTGTAAACGAAAATTACCAGCCCGGTTTTCTCCAGGTTCTTGAGCTTGGGGTGCTCGATTTCGCGGTTGACCTGGGCGAGTGTTTCCTCGCCGCTCATAGCCAGTACCGAGTGGCCGAAGCCGACGAACAGAATGATCCACGTGATATGGCTGAACCAGGTTCCGTTCAGCCACCCCAGCGATTCTTTATTGAGCGGAACCACGCCGGCGTGCAGCGGATTGGGAGGCAGTTGAACCGGCGCACGCAAAACTGTGATGGTGCACCAGATAATTAAAATCACGACCATCACCGTCGTGATGACCATAATCTGCAATGCCTTCTGGCTGGACTCGTGGATGCCCTGCGTGTTCTTCCACCAGAAGTAGGTGACGATGATGACTGCCAATCCGGCGGCAAAGTGGTCGTCGGAAAACTCCAGGGGGCGGTGAAGATAGACGCCGATGTCTTTGATGAATCCTGCGAGGTATTGGCCGGCGGAAACCGCGCTGATGGGGCCGGTGAGAACGTAATCGAACAGCAGGGCGGAGACGGAAAACTTGGCCAGCGTTCCGCCCATGGCCTCTTTGACCACGCGGTAAACGCCGCCGCGCACGAACATGCTGCTTGATTCAATGTACAGAGCGCGCACGGCATAGCTGAACAGCATGACCGCGAGGATGAACCAGGGTGCGCTCTTGCCGATGACCTTCTCGGCATCGCCGCCTGCGTAATAGGCGGACGACGCCAGGTCCGATAGCACGATAGCTGAGGCGCGCCAGAACGAGATGAAGGTCAGCATCACCGTAGTGGCGACGAAGACCTTTACTGCCGGTTTTATACCTTCTGGAGCTGTGGCCATGCTTCGTATGAATGGCGAAAACTATGATTGCGCCTAAGCCATTGAAGATAGCACACGGGGGGAGGGGAGCGTTTCCTCGCTTCTGCGATTATCTGGAAGCTTGAGAGTCCGCGGCAGCGCGCTTTTTGGGAGCAAAGTGAGTGTGCGTGATCCGGTCATGCCAGCAGAGGCCATCCTCGTCCAGCAAGACCCAGACATAGCCCATCCCTAGAGAGACCGCGGAGAGATATGCGGCGAGCACGCGCCAGCGGCGCAGGGAGCGGGTCGTGGAACTGCCGTCAAAGCGGGTAAGTTCCAGGCCGGCGAGCCGCAGTCCCGGAGTGTTGCCGGCGTACACTACGAGCAGATACTGGTAGGTCGCCCAGAACAAGCAAGGAATCCCGGCGGCGAGTCCCGTAATTTGAGCCAGAGGCGGACGAACCGAGGCGACCTTCCAGAAGATAAGGCCAAAAAGTGCCGTAGCGGCCGCCAGAATAATTCCGTCCACGAGGGCGGCGACGATACGCAAGCCCAGGGGCGCGCTTTGCAAAGGAACGTCGATGCCCGGGCGTTTTAGAGCTTCCTCGCGGGGAACAGCTTCAATGGTAATTCCACCGAGAGCGGGTGGCGCCGGCTCCATCTCCGGCACTTCCAGGATGCGCGGCTTTTCGCAGACTGGCCCTGCCAGTTGGTCCGGTGGCGGTGCGGGCGGTCCCCAGGCGAATCTCGGGAACTCAATGATCTTTGCGGTTGGAGACCCGATGGAGGTAGATCCAGCGCTGGAGTGGCCGGAACTGGAATATCCTACGGGCGGCGCGGCGTTGAGTGGCGAAGGCCGCGACTGAACATCCGTCTCAGCGACCGGCGAAGGCTCACGCCGGATGCTATCGAGAGCCAGGGCATGGATTGAGACGGGCTCAAAGCTGGATTGCGGCAAAGACACGCTGCTTGAGTTGCCGCCGGATTCAAAGGCATCAAACCGCAGGCTTAACGACGGATAGCGGGGCGGACGCACTTTCCGGCGCGCCCGATAACGATTCAGCCGGGCGGAGAGTTCGCCGCGCCAAGCCTCAGCATCCTCGGTGTCATCGGAGACCTCGGCCTCCGAATCAACTTCAGGCGCAGCAATCGGCGCTGCGGTGACATCGGCGGCGCCACTCGATGGCAACAACGAAGGGGGAAGGGGCTCCGACTGGCAACGGCAAAGTTCTCCACACTGCGGACAATTCATGAATGACAATCTCTCGAAATCGCAGCACTTCGCTGGCGACATGCAACCGGAACTGAAGCAACGGGAATCCTAGCCTTTTTCGACACTTTGCCTCGCAGCCTGTGCCATGCTAAGTTCACGAAGCCGCGACCAGAAAGCCGAAAGGGCAGATATGCCTTCGATGGACGATATTCTGCCGTCGATTTTGTTCCGATGACTCTTCGCACTAGATTCCTTATCACGGCGCTGTTTCTTTGTCACGAGCTTCTCGCTTCGGCGCTAGTAACCAGCCAGTTGCCGTCAGAAAATTCCAGCGAAACGGCCTCTTCCAGCGCCGGCCAGAAGGCACAACTACCGGCAAGCACGCCTTGCGCCTTAAAGGCCGCAAACCAGGCCTCCGACTCCGCGACCATTTGCGCCGACCAGCAGGAAAAAGTCGGCAACGTGTACAAGTTGCACGGCAAAGCAGAAATTCACTACCGGACCTACGTACTACGCGCCGATGAAATTACGTACGACTCCGACAGCGGCGAGGCAACGGCCTCGGGCCACTTCACTCTCGACGGCGGTCCCAACGACGATCACGTCAAAGCCACTCACGGAAACTACAACCTGACGGCCGAGACCGGACGCTTCTACGATGTCAGGGCCACCACGGGATTGCGGTTTCGCGGCAGCCGCGTGGTGCTCACCTCAACCGCTCCCTTCGCTTTCTCCGGCAAAATAGTGGAGAAGGTCAGTCCCGATCACTACCTGGTTTATGACGGAACGATCACAACATGTGATCTTCCCCAGCCTAAATGGCAGTTCGACGCACACAAAATTGCTGTCGATGTGGGCGGCAATGCCAGCATCTACCACAGCACTTTTGTGCTGCATGGATTCCCGGTCTTTTATTTTCCCTACGCAACTCATCCCGTAGCGCATGAAGCGAGAACCACGGGATTTTTGATTCCCACCGTTGGCCGATCTTCCACCAACGGCAACGAAGTTGGAGACTCGTTTTACTGGGCCATCAATCGCAGCATGGACGCCACCATTGGGGCGCAATATCTTTCCAAGCGTGGCTGGTCGCAGCGGGGAGAATTCCGCGCCCGCCCCAGCGACGATGCCTACGTGAGCCTGGATTTCTTCGGAGTGATTGACCGCGGGCTAAGCCAGGGCGCGGGCGTTCCACCATTACGTGAGGGCGGCCAGGAGGCGCGCCTTACCGCGGAGAGTAATTTCGCTGGCTTCCGCGCAGTCTCCAATATCGACTATCTGAGTTCTTTTCTATTTCGGCTGGCGTTCAACGAAGTTTTTACACAGGCGGTGAACTCAGAAGTGAAGTCGCAGATGTTCCTGTCGAAGGAGGTCCGCGGCTTTTCTTTCGGCGGCATGGTGGAGCGCTATCAGAACTTCTTTCAGACTACGAACCCTAATGGCACGCTGTCCTATCCGCCGGCGTTCGATTCCATTCAGATTTTGCACACTCCCAGCGTGGATGCATCCAGCGTAGACCGGCAGCTGTGGCACTCGCCCTTTTCTTGGTCCTTCGACGCTTCGCTGTCCGGACTTTCGCGAACCGAACCGGGCTTTCATACCGCAGAACTGCTGGGCCGCTTCGACTTGAGCCCCGAGATTTCCCTGCCCTTCCAATTCCACGGCTGGTCCCTGCGCCCAGCGCTAGCACTGCATGAGACTTATTACACGGAGCGGTTCGTAAGCGGACTCGCCGTCGACGATCCCACTAACCGCCAGGCCCTGGAAACGTCGGTGGAAGTCCGGGCGCCCGTACTGGAGAGAATATTCGACAAGGAAGTGTTTGGACGGAAATGGAAGCATGTCATCGAGCCGCGCGCAGCCTATCGCTGGGTGACAGGGGTGAATGACTTCGGCAATGTGCTGCACTTCGACGAACGCGACATCCTGAGCGACACCAACGAGGTTGAATACGGCTTTATTACGCGGCTTTACTCGAAAAGCTCGTCCGCAACGCAGATTGAGGAGTGCGATGTGCCGATGACCGGCCTGGCCGTAGGCTCCGCCGCGCCGGAGCAGATCGTTCCGTGGCAGCATGTCAGCAACCTGGAAAGCCGCCGGTCCTGCAGTCCCGGGCCGGAAACCAAAGAAGTGGCCACTTGGGAAGTGGAGCAGAAGTATTTTCTCGATCCTAACTTCGGCGGAGCGCTGGTGGCGGGACAGCGAAACGTGTTCACTACGACCGAAGCTCTCACCGGCATTGCGTTCGTCACTCAGTCGCGCCATCTTTCCCCTTTGGTGTCGCGAATGCGCGCGGCCACCAGCAGCCGCACCGACACCGAGTGGGACCTCGATTATGATTTCCAGCTGGGCCGCATCAACGCGAGCACATTGCTGCTCAATTACAATCTGGGTGCCTTCACGATCGGAGGCGGGGATGCATTTCTGCAGATTCCGCAGCCCACGACCGCAACGTCGGTTATTCCGAGCGAAGGAACGTGCACTCCGGCAACCAGCACAACCACGCAACCGACCTGCAAGTTTCAACAGTTCCGCGCGGCACTGGGTTACGGCGGCCTTACCCGGCGGGGACTCAGCGCGGCCAGCAGCCTGGGCTTCGATGCAGAGACGCGGCAGCTGCAGTTTGCGACCGCGCAGACCACCTACAACTGGGACTGTTGCGGCATGACGCTGGAATACCGGCGATATGCGATCGCCAACGTTCGAAATGAGAATCTGTTTCGCTTTACTTTCAGCCTGGCCAACATCGGCTCCTTCGGAAATTTGCGCAGGCAGGAACGGTTGTACTAAGCCTTACAAGCTTTTCTCCGCGTGCCCCGCGAATTTCTCCGCGTGCCCAGCGGTTTAAGGCTTCTTTGGTGCGTTGCGAGGCTGGTACGATAGTTGGATATGCCGGATCCCGAGAACAGCGTCGGCTCAAAAGAATCTCGACTGCGGGAAGATCTGCGGGCCATGGGCCGCGTGCTCGTCGCCTATTCCGGCGGCGTCGACTCTGCCTATCTCGCGTGGGCTGCTCACCGCGTTCTGGGTGCTGACATGCTGGCGGTGATCGCCGACTCTGCCAGCCTGGCTCGCACGCAACTCAAAGACGGCATCGCCTTTGCCAACGAGCAGGGGATTCCGCTGAAAATCATTTCCACCTCCGAACTCGACCGTCCGGAATATGCGCGCAATGACGGGCAGCGATGTTTTCAATGCAAAGATGAGCTTTTTGACGTGATGGAGAGACTCCGCTCCGACCGCGGCTTTGACGCCATCGCCTACGGGGTGAACCTCGACGACCAGGGAGACTTCCGCCCGGGGCAGCAGGCCGCCAAGCTGCACCATGTAGCTGCTCCGCTCTTGAAGGCAGGCCTCACCAAGCAGGAAATTCGCGAGCTTGCGCGTCAGGCGGGCTTGCGCATCTGGGACAAGCCGGCGTCGGCCTGCCTTTCCTCTCGCATCGAATACGGCCGCCCAGTCACCCGCGAGGCCCTCGACATAGTCGAACGTGGCGAGGATGCCATCCGCGCGCTGGGATTTCACCAGTTTCGGGTGCGTCATCATGGCGACATTGTCCGCATCGAGATCGCCCGCGAGGAGTTGGAACGCGCGCTGAATCCCGCCATGGCCGTGGAGTTTTCGTCGATATTCAAGGCGCTCGGCTTTAAGTTCGTCACTCTCGATCTGGAAGGTTTTCGCTCTGGATCGATGAACGCTCTGCTGCCCCTGGAACACCTTCGCCGCACTGGATAGAGCGCGACGGGCCGCCGTTTCCGCGCCCGCCCGTATCCGCTGTGAGATAATCGAATAATAACTAGCGATGTTGAGGCGGTTCCTGTTGATCCTAATGCGACGTTCGTTGTTCGTCTTGCTCCTGGTTTGCCTGGGATGCATTGCTCAGTCCGCGCCCCCTGATGTGTCTCGCAAGGTCGAGCACCAGGTACGCTCCTTTTACAACCTGCCTACCGACGTAAAGGTTACCGTCAGTGCGATTACGCCTGACGCCGACCTGCCCGGCTATGATGCGGTCACCGTAAACATCGACAGCGGCGACGGCAAGCACAAAGACTACAAATTCCTGCTTTCGAAGGACCGCAACACCATGTTGCGCGTAACCCGCTTCGACTTAAACAAGGACCCTTTCGCTGCTGTCATGAGCAAGATCGACACCAAGGGTCGGCCTTCGCGCGGCGCCAAGTCAGCTAAAGTTGTCGCGGTTAATTTCGACGACTTCGAGTGCCCCTTCTGTTCGCGCATGCACCAGACCCTGTTTCCCGAGATCTTCAAGGAATACGGCGATCGCGTCGAATTTATCTATAAAGACGATCCCCTGTCGGAGATTCATCCCTGGGCCATTCATGCGGCCGTAGACGCCAACTGCCTGGCGGCGCAAAATGATGATGCCTATTGGGATTTCGCGGACTACGTCCACGCCAACAAGCGTGAGGTCGACGCGGAGAAGACGCCTCAGGCACGCTTCGACGCCATCGACAAGATTGCACTGACGCAGGGACAGAAGCATAACCTGGACTCGGCGAAGCTGCAATCCTGCGTACAAGCCCAAAAGGAAGACGCGGTAAGGGCATCGATGAAAGAAGCGGATGATCTCGGCGTGAACGGAACTCCAGCGCTATTCATCAACGGTCAGAAGCTTGACGGGGCGGTTCCCATCAATGAAGTGCGTGCGGCCTTGGACGCCGCGTTACGAGACGTAGGAGAACCCGTGCCCCAGCACGCTCCCGTGGCTTCGGCACCACCGTCCAAGTAAATTTTCGCTGCGACGCGCTTCGCGACCGTTGGCTCGTAGAATCTTCGAAGGTGGTTGCAGTCAGGAGAAAGCTGCTTGAAAAATAAATTCCGCTTTGCCCAGGCCGTTGCGACGCTCTCTGCCGCCGTTCTGCTGGCAGCGCTGGCCGCCTGCAACCAGCAACCCACTGGCGACGTGATGGCGACGGTGGACGGGCGAAAGATTTTCCGCTCCGATGTCGACAAGTATTACGACAACAATGTCGCCTCCGCCCAACAAGCTCCCACGGGCGAACAGGCCACGGCGCTGCGCCTCAACATCCTGCACCAGATGATCGACGACGAGATCCTCATGCGCCGCGCCGAAAAACTTGGCCTGTTGGCGACCGACGAAGAAGTCGACCGCAAGTACAACGAAATCAAAGCACCTTTTTCGCAAGAGGAGTTCGACCAGAGGTTAAAGGATAAGAAAATCACGCTGGCCGATTTCAAGCGCGATATCCGGCGTTCGATCACGGTCGACAAGGTGATGAACAAGGAGGTCTCGTCAAAAATCAACGTGACCGACCAGGACATTACCGATTACTACAACGCGCATAAAGGTGAGTTCAACCTGATTCAACCGCAGTATCATCTGGCGCAGATCATGGTGACTCCGGCTCCGAATCCGCAAGCGGCCAATCAAAACGATAAGGCGCAAACCGAAGCCGATGCGAAAAAGAAGATCCAGATGATCTCCAACCGTCTCGACAGCGGCGACGACTTTGCCACTCTCGCCATGAAGTACTCCGAAGACCCCGAGACTTCTGGTAATGGCGGCGATCTCGGCACCGTACCCGAGTCAGGTTTGAAGGGCACCGACCCGAACACACGCGACGCGGTAATGAAGCTGAAGCCGGGGCAGTACAGTCCCATCATTAGCGTGGTCAACCCGTCGACCAAGCAGGCGCTGGGATACCGCATCGTAAAACTGGTTTCGAAGGAACCCGCGGGCCAGCGCGAACTGTCGGATCCGCGAGTGCAGCAGGCCATTCGATCGCAGCTGCACGACCGGCGCGAACAATTGCTGAAGGCCGCCTACTATGAAGTTCTGCGGGATTCTGCCAAGGTCGAGAATTACTATGCTAAAAAAATCCTCGACAGCAACGGGATGGAAAAGTAAGGCGGCCCGTCAGCCAGCGCCAAGGTTCTACTCGACAATCGCCAGCACGTCGCCGGCGTTGACCGCAGCGCCTTCACCGACCAGAATTTTCTGAATCGTCCCCTTCTTCGGCGATTTGATTTCATTCTGCATCTTCATCGCCTCGACTACCAGCACCCCTGTGCCTGCTTCGACTTCATCTCCCTGGCTGACTAGTACACGAACAATCTTCCCCGGCATAGGGGCCGTAAGTTTCTTTGGGCCTTGGTCATCGACCGCGCGGACACGTCCCCGCAAGGAGCGCGGATCGCGGACTTCCGCGGCAAATCGCGCGCTGCCTACCCAAAGATGGGTCTCGCCACCGACGCGTTCGCACTTCACTTCGTAGGCTCGATTGCCGATGCGGAGAGACAGTACATTGGGCCGCGCCAGCACAGCGTCGACTTCCACTTCGCGTCCATCCAGGCGACATGACCAGCGGCCGTCTGCCCGGTGGAGATCGAGCCGGTAGTTCTTGCCGTCGATGGCTATGTCGTAAGTCATGAAGCTAGTGGCCAGCGACCAGTTGCCAGTTTGGGGGAGGCTTCATCGCATCGCCTCTTTATGCGCGGCAACTTTCCAGTTGGAACCGACATTCGACGGCGGGTTCGCGGAGCCGTTGGCCACAAGACGCTCTCCGAACCCAGCCGCGGCTGGACCCAGAACCGCAAATATTCCGGCGGCAATGACCGCAACTTCCGTCGTCGCAGGGTCAGCCGGAGTTTTAGCCTGCTTCTGCTTTAAGAGGCGATCCAGAAAACCAGTATCCAGTTTGGCTGCTCGAAAATCCGCATCATTGAGGATCCGGCGGAACAGCGAAATATTAGTCTTGATGCCGCCCACGAAATATTCATTCAGCGCTCGCGTCAGGCGGTTGATGGCCTGTTCGCGATCGGTGCCATAGCCGATCAGCTTGGCCAGCAACGGATCGTAGTCCATGGGTACCGTCCAGCCTTCGTACATGCCGCTGTCGCGCCGGATCCCGGGCCCTGACGGCAACAGGAGCAGTGTGATCTTACCCGGGCTGGGGAAGTAATTATTGTCGGGATCCTCGGCATAAATGCGGCATTCGATCGCGTGTCCCCGGATCATCACTTCGTCTTGCGTGAAGGGCAAGCGCTCGCCCGCCGCGATGCGAATCTGCAGGTGTACCAGGTCGAGGCCGGTGATCAGTTCGGTCACGGGATGTTCCACCTGCAGCCGCGTATTCATTTCCAGGAAATAGAAATTCTTTTGCTGGTCGACCAGGAATTCAACCGTGCCGGCATTCGTGTATCCCGCTGCCTGTGCCACGCGAACGGCGACTTCGCCCATCCGGCACCGCATGTCAGGGTCGACGAGGGGCGAGGGCGCCTCTTCGAGCACTTTCTGATGGCGCCGCTGCAAGGAACACTCGCGCTCGCCGAGATAGACCATGTTCCCATGCTCGTCGGCCAGCACCTGCATCTCAATGTGGCGCGGATTGAGAATCGCCTTCTCGATATAAACTTCGCTATCGCCAAATGAGCGCTCGGCCTCGCTGCGCGCGCCTTCAAGCGCCGACTTTAATTCATCGGGCGCGTACACCAACCGCATGCCTTTCCCACCGCCCCCGGCTGCGGCCTTCAACATGATGGGATAGCCGATGCGCGCGGCCACTTCCTCGGCTTGCTCGAATGATTCCAGTCCTCGCGACGTGCCGGGAACAAAAGGCACGCCTGCGCGTTCCATGGCCTGCCGGGCGCGGGTTTTGGAGCCCATCGCATCCATGGCCGCCGCGGTCGGGCCAATGAACTTGACTCCCACGTCGGCGCAGGCTCGGGCGAATTTCGCATTCTCGGAAAGGAAACCGTACCCGGGATGAATGGCGTCTGCGCCGGAACGCGCTGCGACATCGAGAATCTTTGCGATGTTGAGGTACGACTCCGATGCCGCCGGCGCGCCGATGGGATAGGCTTCGTCGGCTTTGCGCACATGCAGGGAGGCGCGATCCACGTCCGAGTAGACGGCGACTGCGGCAATTCCTAGTTCGTGGCAGGCGCGAATGACGCGCACCGCAATTTCGCCCCGGTTCGCGATAAGAATTTTCTTGAACATTTTCTGCAGCGGCCCCGCTCGAAGAACTCAAGATTTTACACGTTGCAGTGTATTTTTGGGCGTAGCTCACTGCCGCCCTAAATGAGATCAAGTTCCCGCTCTCTCGCGAAAAGCGCGAGACGCACGCGGAATCCTACGCTCAAGATTGCGGCGGTCGCGAAAAACTAACCGCGAAGGGGGCGCGCGGCGGAGGGTCGTTGCCGCGTCGCAGCCAGCGGCCGCGGGGAATAAAACGATAGCGGATCAGGGTCCAGATGGCCAGCCAGCCGTCGGAATGACGGATTTTTTTTCCTTCTACGCGCGGGTGATACGAGATAGGAACTTCTGCGATCTTTTCACCCATGCGGCACAGCTTCGCCGTCACTTCCGGACAGAACTCAAAGCGGCGACATCGCAGTTGAAACTGCGCCAGCAGCGACCGGCGAACGACCTTGTAGCAGGTGGCTTCATCGTGAATGCCGGCGCGATAAAGAAAATTGGTGAGGTGGGTCAGAAGTTTCGCCCCAAGAAAGAAACGCAGCCCGCGCTCCGGCCGATCGGGGCGCACGCCGTAGACCGCATTGGCTTCGTCTGACTCGAGTGGGCGCAGCAGTTTGGGATAATCCTGCGGGTCATACTCCAAATCGGAGTCCTGAATCAGCACAAACTCGCCGCGGGCATAGGCAAGCGCGGTGCGAATGGCCGCACCCTTACCGTAATTCTTATCGTGGAATACGACCGTGACGTCGTCGGATGGGGGCAGCGCCTGCAGTTTCTCTCGCGTGCCATCGGTCGAGCCGTCATCGACAAGAATGATTTCTTTCCTGACTGGCGAGGCATGGATCGCCTGCAACAGTTCGTCCAGGTGGGCCGCCTCGTTAAAGACCGGCACAATCACTGAGACAAACGCGCTCCCGCGCTCGTTCAACTCTTGGTCGGGATGAAGCGCCGTTGCCACGGAGGTCATACTCATGTGCGTTTCGGTTCTTGCAGTTCAGAGCTTGCGCGGTTGTGTCGCTCGGCACGAGATCCTTTCTCGCGCCTGAAAACCCGCTTCCACTCGGCGCCACACAACGCAAACTTCGATTCAAAAGTCCTAAACTACGCCACTTGCGGGAATTTCTAGCATAGTATCATCTGGAAACGGATCGATTCCAACTCCCAGCATGCAGCCAAGCGAATCCGCTGGAAAGCAGCCCGCAGCCCCTATACCAATCGGGATCGCCCACTGGCTGACCCTTCTTCTTCTCCTGGCCGCAGGCGTGGCAATTCGAGTCCTGAACCTGGCTCGCAAACCCTTCTGGTTTGATGAGTGCTTCAGCGTAGAAGTCGCGCGCATCGGCTGGGGAAACTTTCTGCGGCTGCTGTGGTGGCGCGAAGCCAATATGGCACTCTACTATGCGCTGCTGCGAATGTGGCTGCATTGGGGGCAGAGCGAATTTTTCGTTCGCAGCCTGTCCGTGCTGCTGGCGGCGGCCACGCTGCCGGCGATTTACTGGCTGGCGCGAATGCTGTACGACCGGCGGGTCGCCTTGATCACGGCGGCCCTGTTCACTTTCAACGCCTACAGTGTTCGGTACTCACAGGAAGCGCGCAGTTACACGTTGTTTCTGCTGCTCGCCACATTGGGTTCGGCCTTCCTGGTTGCTTGGCTGCGCGAGCCCACACGCCGCAACCGGCTCGGATATATCGTCGTCAGCGTATTCGCGGTCTACTCGCACTTTTATGCATTGCTATTGATCGTGACGCACTGGCTGGCTCTGAAAACGTTCCGACCAAGCGTCGACCAGGCTGGCACTCAGGTATTTAGGCAACTCCGGCGCGCCTGGATCGCGATTGGCCTGACAGTGTTGCCACTCCTGATCTTCGTAGCCAAGACAGGCGCTGGGCCAATCCGCTGGATCTCGCGGCCAAGCCTGCGCGATCTGTTTGAGTTCTACGAGCATCTCTCCGGCGGCACCACCTGGGTTCTCCCCGTTCTGTGCGCCGCGGCGTGCGCCGCGGCCGCGATTCCGGCCGGGAAGAGGTTATTTGCGAAGGCGCAGGATTGGGAGACGTGGCGAACGCAGTTTTTGCTGATTTGGCTTTTCTTCCCGGTCGCACTGACGGCATTGCTGTCGTTCGCCCGCCCGGTCTTCCTCGGCCGTTACATGATCTTCTGCCTCCCGCCGCTCTTGATTCTGGTAGCAGCCGGCTTGGCGCGGCTGCGGCGAATGTGGATGCTTGGCACTGCCCTGGTTGTGATCCTGCTTCTCAGCATGCAGGGAGTCCTCTTTGTTTATGGCAATGATTTCGATAATGAGCGAGACGCCTCGGGGGCGGCCACCGACTTCATTCTCGACCGTGCGCAACCGGGAGACGGAGTTCTCTTTTATATTCCTGCGACCCGCGGCGCCTATGAATTCTTCCGTTCGCAGCGCGCCGGAGAAAACACCGCCAGCCCTGCTTTCACCCGACTATTCGGGCCGGAGATTCTATTTCCCCATCACACTGCGGGCCTCGACTACCGGGACTTTACCGGCAAGCCTACGCCTGAGTTTCTGCGGGCAATTGGGACCGCCCATCCACGCGTCTGGATTATGTTGATGAACAACGGCGGAGCAAGCCCCGATCCCACGACCGTGATAGTAACCAGCGCTTTTGCGGGGTCGTTCCCGAAGATTCAGATTTGGAACTTTACAAAGGTCGAAGTAAGGCTGTACAGCGGGAAATAGGCGCTACGATCACAAAAAGTTAAGCCCACGGTTCGTACCGTGGGCCGGATCGTTGCGTCGCACCTTCTACTTGTCCATCGTGATTCCGCCAGAAGAGCCCTGCGCTGCCTTTTCGGCTTTGGCCTTCTTCACGCGCAGGGTTTCGTCGACCCAGTGGTCTGCCGTTTTCAGGTCCTCGGCGCGTCCCGGAAGATCGTCGCACTCGACATCGCCTTTTTCGCGATACATGAGGTTGAGATAGGCCATCGCGTCGTCATAATCGGGGCGAAGCTGAATGGCCTTGTTCAAGCTGTCGATGCCTTCCTGGATCGCCGGGGAGTTCTTCGTCTTTAATTCCGCGCAGACCTTCTTCTGGTCTTTGTTCTTCGCGTTCAAACTTTCTTCGGGCTTCATGCCCAGCTTGGCGCGCTCTTCCATGCGAGGCTGGTAGGCCGCCGTCCAATCGATAACGCCGACTGAGTAATAGGGCTCGGGATCGTTCGGATCAAGGTCGGATGCCATGCGGTAATACTTCTTGGCGTCGTCCCATTTCTTCTCGTTGAGATAGAGGTAGGCGATTCCCTTCGCCGCATTCACTTTCTGGTCGCGGGCGGGATTCGCGTCGATGACTCTCTGATATTCGTCGATAGCTTGCTGCGCGGTGCGCAGATTATCGGGCGAGTCGACGCCGGGAATATATTGCGACACAAACGCAGTAGCCAGGTACATACGCGCATTGATCAGGCTGGGATCGAGTTGTACCGCTTGTTGGAAGTGGTCGATGGCCTGTTCGTAGTGATTGTTCTTGTACGATTCCACGCCCTTGTTGAGCTGATCGCGTGCACGCAGCTTGTCGCAGCCTAAAGAAGAGAAGAGTGCCAGCAGCGCCGCCGCCAGCACGATGTATCTCGCGTTCTTATTCATTGCGGTATAAGTCTCCCTCGACAGAGCATCCTAGGCCCAGAGGCATCGGTTTGACAAGCGCGGGTGATAAGCGCGGCCGCGGAAGCACGGAAGCGAGTACGCTTCCGTGCAGTGGGCCGAATACGAAAGTCGCAACCCCGAACTGCCGGACGGGCAGATCAGGCGCCCGCTTCGATCTTTGCGGTTATCAGGCCGACCTTGTCCACGCCCGCGGCATGCGCAATGTCGATAACATTGGCGACATTGACAAACGGGATCGAGTCATCGCCCTTCACGAACATTACCTTCTCCGCGCGCTGCTTGTAGATGTCGGTAAGACGGCCCTGCAGGTTATCCCAAGTCGCGTCCTCGTTGTTGATCTTGACGCCGGGGGCATTCCCCGCACCCAGATCCACCAACTGCACGACGATGGTGCGGTCGGGCGTGTTGTTCTTAGGCGCGTTCGGTGGAGGCGGCTGAGGAACCAGGGCATCCAAGCCTTTTGGGGTCACTGGTGAGATCACCATAAAGATGATCAGCAGCACCAGCAGCACGTCGATCAACGGCGTGACGTTCATGTTTGCAGTTTGGCCGCCTTTGGGGCCAATTGCCATACCCATGGTCGTTCTCCTTTATTGCCCTGCTATTGCCCAGGCGTTGCCGGGGGTGGCGGGGTGGTGGGGCTAGTTTTCCTCTGATCGGTCAGCAAGCCAAGGTCATCGACCCCGGCGGCGCGAACCGCGTCCACAACCTGCACTACGCTACCAAAGCGGGCGCGCATGTCCGCCTTGACGTACACGCGTTTATCCGGCTTATTGGCCAGGCGATCTTTTACCTTGCCAGTCAGGTTGTCGACTGCCATCTGTTCGCTGCCAAAATAAACCTTGCCGTCCCGAGTAATGGAGACCAGCAGCGCATCTTCTTTGTCCGCATCCGGCATCTGCTCCGGATTGTTGACTTGGGCCATATCCACGCTGATGCCTTTTTGCAACATGGGCGTGACCACCATGAAGATGATCAGCAGAACCAGCATCACGTCCACCATGGGCGTGACGTTGATGTCTGAGCTGACGTTTGCTCCTTCGTTACGTTTCGCTAATGCCATAGCTAGTATCTCCCGTGCTTTCGCCGCGGTCCGGGCCCGAAGAGCGCTCCACGCTTAAGTTGGGAAAGCCCGGCGCCGGAATCTCCGGCGCCGGACAAAAGCAACTCGCACGCAACCAGACCGAGTCCTACTGCCGCGAACCACTTACCGGCGAATGTCGCCGCGCTTCTTCAGGAAGTAGTCGATCAATTCGCTGGACGAGTTGTCCATTTCGACGTCGAATGCTTCCACGCGACCGGTAAGGTAGTTGAACATCATGACGGCCGGGATGGCGACGAGCAGCCCGATGGCCGTCGTTACCAGCGCTTCCGCGATACCACCGGCGACTGCTGCCAGACCGGTGGCCTTGGAATTGTTGATGCCGATGAAGGCGTTCAGAATGCCCATCACCGTGCCGAACAATCCCACGAAGGGAGCGGTCGAGCCGATGGTCGCGAGACCACCCAATCCGCGCTTCAATTCCGCGTGGACGATGGCTTCGGTACGTTCCAGAGCGCGCTTGGAGGCTTCAATGGTTTCGCCAGGGATTGCGCCCGGGGAATCCTGGTGAGCCTTGAATTCCATCAGGCCGGCGGTGACAACCTTGGCCAAATGGCTCTTCTTGTTGCGCTCGGCAACCTTGATGGCTTCATCGATACGGCCATCGCGCAATGCCCCGGCTACAGCGGGAGCAAACGCGCGCGACTGCTTGCGGGCTGCGCTATAGGCCATCCAGCGATCGATCATGACGCCAATCGACCAACCCGACATGATGAAGAGAATGATGACGACGGTTCTGGCGACCCATCCCATTGCCTTCCACAAGCCCAATGGATCGGTGGCCAAGGTCCCGCCGCCTTCCTGGACGACCCAGGTGGCTGCGGCCATAACGTGACTGAGAGTGACGCCTGCTACGTGAGTTGCGAACATGAGTTGCTTTCCCTCCTCGGAACTCTAAACATTGACTTGGACACTTTGATGCGCTTTGCGGTGCCCCGCGCTGGCTTCAAGAATTAAATCGCCCAGCGTTTGCGACTTTCGCCGCACGGCACGAACCCGACTCTCGAATCTCGCGGTAAAGCGAGCCCGCCGGGCTTTCGAAGCCCCTTCCCGCCAGCCAGGAATTGCAAGACGGGAAGGCACTGCACACATCTACCGGAAAGTACGAACGGCGCCGCGCTGGGAGTTTAACCCCCGGCGAGGGTGAAGTTAACCTGAACCTGGGTCTCGACCTCGACCGGCTCTCCGTTTAGCAGGTACGGCTTGTACTTCCACTGCTTCACGGCCTCGATCGCAGCCGGTGCCAACATCGGGTGCCCGCTGATCAACTGCAGGTTCTGGATGCTGCCATCCTTGCTGATTTGCGCCTGCAGGATCACCGTGCCCTGAATGCGCGCCTGGCGAGCCAGCGGCGGATAGCTCGGGCTGACTTTGCGGATCAGAAGTCCAGACGATACGCCAGACGATACGCGTACGCGCTGCGGAGTCGCGATCTTCGGAACCGCGACCGGCGTAGAACTGAGAACGCTGCCGATCACGCCACCCATCGATCCTCCCGGGACACCGCCCGGAACGCCGCCTACAACGCCGGTCGTAGCCATCGCCGGCGGTGGGGCTTCATCTTCCTTGATCATCTCAATTTTTTTGGGAATCTTGGTCGGAGTGCGCAGTTCGCCGTTGATGATGTCGGTCTGAACCTGCTTGACCACATGAACCGGAGCGGCCGCAGGCGGCGGGGGTGGCGGCGGGGGCGGGGGGGCCACCAACATAAATAGTGTCGTGCCCTTCGGCAGGGCTTCGGTGAAAATCAGCGGGATCAGAACCATGACGCCGACGATCATGATCTGGATGCCGAACGATACAATCGACGTCCATCCGCGCTTGGTCTTGAGTTTGCCGCCGGACTCGATAAGGCTGTCTTCAAACATTGTAGTTCTCCCCTTGCTTCTTCAGACCCTACGTATACTTTGACACCGCACGACTCCCCTTTGCTCCCAGTTTCTACCGCGATCTTGCGGGCTACCCGACCCCGCAAGGATCTAAAGCCTAATACCACTAAATGCCCACGCTACAAGGGCTAACGCAATCGGTACCTGCGCGCCATCGGGTAACTTACCTAGAACGGCCTGCCATGGCGGTTGGCCGCTTGCCTTTTTCAATACGCCAATCCTGATAAGCCACCAGGATGGGAGCCGCAATCGCAATCGACGAATACGTGCCGATTAAGATGCCGATTACCAGGGCGAGGCTGAATCCACGCAGCACTTCGCCACCGAACAAAAAGAGTGCGAGTACGGTAAGGAAGGTTAAGCCCGCTGTCAAGATGGTTCTGCTTAGAGTTTGATTAATACTGCGATTGACGATGTCGGACAGCTTCTCACGCCGCATGAGCTTAATGTTTTCCCGGATGCGGTCAAATACCACGATCGTGTCGTTATTAGAGTAACCAATCAGCGTCAGAATGGCCGCGATCACGGTCAAAGTGATGTCGGTATTAGTAAGAGAAAAGAACCCCACCGTAATGAGCGTGTCGTGGAACACGGTTACCACCGCGGCAATGCCGTAAATCCACTCGAACCGGAAGCCCAGATAAACCAGCATCCCCAGCAGCGAATAGAGGGTCGCAAGTCCAGCCTGGGTACGGAGTTGCGAGCCAACCTGGGGGCCGATGATTTCAACATTGCGCACCCCAAAATCGGAAACGAAGAAGCCATCCGCCAGCGAAACCGCTGACGCCCTATCCACTCCGGGAGCGCTCTGTAGTTGATCCGGAGAGTTCAGCACCCCGCCCTGCACCTTGTCGCGATAGTCGAGAATGGCCTGTGCCTGCGCCGAATATTTTTGGTCATCGGCGCCCACGTGCATGGGGTCTTTGTCGAGAAGATAGTTCTTGATGGTCAAAAAGCTGGCGTTATTCAGGTCGGCCTTGCCCGCCGGAGTGTTGGTCTCCAATGCCTGGATGATCTTCAACTTGCCCACATCGAGCGCCTGTTCGTTGGTCTCGCGTACGTCCAGATCGATCAATTCCTCATTATTCGCGGCCGCGCCCAAACGCTGCAGTTTGAAGTTTCGCAGCCCCGCGTGATCAAGCTCGGAGCGGATTGCGTTTTCGTCGGGCGTATGGGAGAACTTCACATAAACCAGCGTTCCTCCGCGAAAGTCCACGCCCCACGGAATGTGGTGCCAGAACAACATGGAAAACAAGCCGGCGACGCTGAAGATCAGCGAGAAGGCGAGGAAATACCACTTCTTGCCCAGAAAATCGATGTTGGTATTGCGAAAGAACTCCACGGGTTTTGTTTAGCCCCTTAACAGAATTTAGCCATTGTGCGATTTAGCGATTGTGTCATTTGAGCGATTGAAAACGCACCGACGGCAGGTTTTTCAATGACTCAATGACCCGCTGACTCAATCACTCAATTCCCTAAATGCTGAGCGCTTCGCCGCGCTGCTTTCGGCTGAGCACCCAATCGAAGATGAAACGCGACACGAAGACCGCGGTAAACAGGTTCGCCAGCAAGCCGAACGTGAGGGTGGTGGCGAATCCCTTGACCGGGCCCGTACCAAAGATGAACAGAATCGCGGCCGAAACGATGGTGGTCACGTGCGTATCCACGATCGTGATCCAGGCGTGGCTAAACCCCTGATCCACGGCCGATGGCGGCGTCTTGCCATTGCGCAATTCTTCGCGAATACGCTCGAAGATCAGCACATTGGAATCCACGCCCATACCGACCGTAAGAATCACACCCGCAATGCCCGGCAAAGTAAGAGCGACATTAACGCCTGCGATCGTCGACCAGCCCAGGAACCCCAGCAAAATGATCAGGTTCATGATCAGCGCCACGTCCGCGTTGATGCCCGCGCCTCGGTAATAAATCAACATAAAAATCAGTACGGCGATCATGCCGATGACTGCGGCTCGCACGCCTGAGCGAATCGAATCCGCGCCCAGTGACGGCCCGACTGTTTCTTCTTGCAAATACTTAATGCTTGCCGGCAGTGCGCCCGAGCGCAACACCATGGAAAGATCTTTGGCCTGCTGTTCGGTCATACGGCCGCCGCTGATCGAGCCCTGATCGCGGATCGGTTCCTTGATGCTGGCAACTTCCTGGACTTTATTGTCCAGAACCACCGCAAGGTTGTCCCCGACGTGAGCCGAGGTAAAACTGTAAAATCTCTGTCCGCCCTCGCCAGTGAGCGAAAAACTCACGCTCGGCTGGCCGTTCTGGTCGGTGCTGGCTTGCGCGTCCCGCAGGTCCTTGCCGCTGACCGCCGAAATGCGCGAAACCAGGTACCAAGCCTGCCCTTCACTCGCCGCCCCGGGTATGCTGTGCCCCGGCAACAGCACTGAATCCGAGGGAATGACGCCGCCCTTATCCTGCATCGCGGCCTGCTCGCTGGGATACGGACCGCCGAGTGCCTGCTTGATCTCCAGCATTGCGGTCGACTGCATGATGTCCTTGACGCGTCCAAAGTCGTCTACCCCCGGAAGCTGCACCAGTATCTGGTATTGCCCAAGGCCATGTTCCTCAATCGTCGGCTCGCTGACCCCGAGCGCGTCAATTCGATTGCGGATGGTCTGGATGGCCTGACTGACAGCCTTAGTCTTCAGGTCCGTCAGCGCCGAAGGCTTCATCGCCAGAGTCCAGGTGTTGTTGGGGCCGCCCGCAGGAGCGTCGTACTCAGGCAACCGGTCCTGCACGATGCTGACCAGGTCGCTACGTGCACCCGGCTGCACACCCTTTACCACAATGTGGTCGGGATTGTTCTGCTCATCGGGCTGCGTGATATCGGCGAAGTCGACCTTGCGCGTGCGCAGCTGTTCCTTCAGAATTTCGATGGCATTCTGCGCCACCACGTTGACCGCGTCGTTCACTTGCACCTGCAGGATCAGGTGGGTTCCGCCGCTCAAATCGAGGCCCAGATGGATGTGATCGCTAACCGCATCGAGCAAGCCGTGGCCCGACAGGCTCTTCGGAATGCCAAAAATCCCGAACAGGAAGAAGAGCACAATCCCAACGATAACGCCGAGTTTCACGAGAAAATTCTTATTCATAAAAAGTCGGTGGTGGTTGCATGTCAGTAGATCAAATTTGCCACTGATTACTGAACCGGAACCACTATTTTGTCTTCACTTCGTCGTCGCTGGTGGTCACCTGCAGCACCGAGGCCTTGGTCACTTCCAGCAGAAGATTGTTCGGAGGAACGCGCAGGTGCACGCAATCATCCTTGAGCGCCATAATCGTGCCGCGCAAGCCGCCGGTCGTGGTCACGCGGTCGCCGGTCTTGAGCTGGTCCAGCATGGCCTGCCACTTCTTCTGGCGGCGCTGCTGGGGCAGAATCAACAGAAAATAGAATATGGCGAATATGAAGATGAGGGGGGCCATGCCCAGCCACCCCATACCGCCGCCTCCGCCACCGAACTGTACTGCCAGGAAACAATGCATATGAAATTTAGAGCGTATGTATCCGCGAAAAACCGCCCGCGCCCAGGAAGCGCCGCGGGAAGCTTTTATTTCACCACGGAGTTTAGATCGACATCGGCCGGGTTCTTCGGCTTCAGGCTTGAATCCGGGAAGTTCTTGCTATGGAATCTCCGGTCTCGGTTTTGACCAGACACTCAAAAGAGAACGCGACTCTTCCCCAAGTGAAATAGAATGCCGCACCCGCCGCATAGTGTCAAGGTAGAAACTCAGGTTGTGGATAGTGTTCAAGACTTGCGCCAGCAATTCGTTGGATGCATACAGGTGCCGAAGATAAGCCCGCGAGTAGCGTTGGCACACACGGCAAGCGCAGTTGGCGTCGAGCGGGCCGGCATCCTGAGCATAGCGCGCCTGTTTGATCGAAACTTTTCCTGCGGAGGTAAATAGTAGCCCGTGCCGGGCGGCGCGCGTCGGCAAAACGCAATCCATCATGTCCACGCCCAGGTTGGCGTACTCGATAATTTCTTCGGGCGTGCCCACCCCCATGAGATAGCGCGGCTGGTCCTTGGGAAGATGCTCCAGCGTCGATTCGACGATCTCTCGGGTCAGCTCGCGAGGCTCACCAACGCTGAGGCCGCCAATGGCGTAGCCGGGGAACCCAATCTCAATCGTCCGCTCGGCAGATTCTCTTCGCAGCTCCCGGTCCATCCCTCCCTGCACAATGCCAAAAAGTGCTTGCGTCTGATCGGATCGCGTAGGGAAAGCCTTTGTGGGGACAGCCGCCCTCGGCTGTCCGGGCGAGCGCAAGCTCGCCTCCGCCGCTGCGGAGCCCTGCTCCGCCGGACAGCCGAGGGCGGCTGTCCCCACATGACCCCACGGCACTTCCTGCTTGTGCTCTTCGAAGTATTTCTTGCTGCGCGCCGCCCAGCGCGCCGTCATCTCCATCGACGCGCGCGCGCGAACTCGCTCCGCGGGAAACTCGGTGCACTCGTCAAATGCCATGATGATGTCGGCGCCCAGCCCGATCTGCGCCTCCATCGCGCTTTCCGGACTGAAAAAATGGGACGAGCCGTCGAGGTGTGACCGAAACGTGACACCCTCGTCTGTGACTTTGCGCAATTCCGACAGGCTGAAAACCTGAAAGCCCCCGGAGTCAGTGAGGATGGCGCGCCGCCAGCTCATAAACCCGTGAAGCCCGCCTAGCCGCCGCACGGTGTCGACGCCGGGCCGCAAATAAAGATGGTAAGTGTTGCCAAGAATGATCTGCGCACCCAGTTCCTCCAGCGTCTCCTGCGGAACCGCCTTTACCGACGCCACCGTTCCCACCGGCATGAAGACCGGAGTCTCGATCTCGGCGTGCGGGGTGAGCAGGCGTCCAGTACGGGCTTGGGCGGTGGTCTTGTCAATGCGGAAGGCGATAGACATTCTCTCGGATTGTAGCAACGGGGATCATCCGACGCCGTTCCACTTCCCTTTCATTTTCTCTACGAACTTCCCCATGCTGACGACGGCGCGCCCGACGGTTCCCCGCCCTATTTCCAGCACATCGTCGCGAGCGGTCACGCGCAAGAGATAGAAGCGTCCGTCGAATGATTCGAGCACGGCTTCGGCTCGAATGCGAGCGCCGATCTCGCTGGCGGCGCGATGTTCAATGTTGATCGAGGTCCCGACCGTGATCTCGTCGCCTTCGCAGTAAGGATGCAGCGCGTGAAAAGCGGCCGTTTCCATCAAACGAATCATGTCCGGCGTCGAATAGACAGGAGGCAATTCCGGATGGTGCGAGGTAAGCGTGTGCTTAAACTCGACCGTCTCCTCGGCCTCGCCGCGCGCGCCAATCGGAATGTTCCTAATCACGTCTTTCGCCAACTGGGCCCGGATGTAGTCGCATAATCAATTGCTCGAGTCGCTAGACCCGTGCACGCGCAATTCAAGAGGCCGGTGCCCTCGCGCCCACTCTATTGCTTTACGTTTGGCTTCATCCACTTTTTTCGCGGGTAGTTCCTTACGTAGCCCTTGCTCATCTTGTTCGGCCCCAGGCTCCTTGGCGTTAAGCGCAAGCCAAATCCACATGTAAGCTGCGACCAGATTAGGCTTGACGCCCTCGCCCCGCCAATAAGCTTCGCCTAGCTTCAGGGCGGCTTTTGAATGTCCTAATTCGGCTGCTCGACTCAGCCACTTCATGCCTTCGGCGTCGTCCTTGCTTATGCCGATACCGCCTCGATACATCAAAGCCAAACAATAAGCCCCAGGCGAATAATCGCGCTTCGCTGCAGCTTCGCACCTCTCCCGAATTTCTGCGTATTGTTCCGGCGTCAGCACTCGTCCCGAAGCCAACAAGAGGCTTGACACTTTCACGGCTGCCTGAGGGCTTCCGGCATCCGCTGCCTTGCGATACCATCTCAGAACCTCTGCTGAGTTTTTGGGGAGGACGTCCCCCTTTTCATACATTTGCCCAAGCTTCACGAATGCCTCGCTAGGCACGAGGCTTTTCTCGGCAGTCGCCCGCTCCAACGCTTCTTTTGCGGCCGGATTACCAGATTCGTAGGCGAGCGAAAACCATGCATAGGATGTCATATCGTCAATCGCCACGCCGTCGCCGTTGTAGTAAGAAACGCCGAGATTGAACATCGCTTTCGAGTTTCCTTGCTTTGCCGCTTTCAGATACCAGCGAACTGCCTCTTCCTTGTTCTGCGCCACTCCCTGTCCAGAGCGGTACATAAGCCCGAGTGCATTTTCGGCCGCAGCATCGGCTTGATCGGCCGCCTTTTGGAACCACTTCACCGCGAGCACGTCGTTTTGGGGAGCTCCGTTGCCGTCTCGATAGGCTTGGCCCAAAGCCATTTGCGCGCTTGCATCTCCGGCGTCTGCCTGGGCCTGAAGGTGAGAAATCTCGGCAGCGCCGAACCGGGGAGCGGGTTCCGCGGTTTGGGAGGCAGCTTCGGAACGGTGTGACGGCGGCGACTGCGCCGATATTTGACTGGCCGCAAGCCCGAGGACTAGCCATAACAGAAGCATCGATAGGAAAGTGTACCAGTGCCCGGCCCATCTTTTACAAAGCGAAAGGCTATGCAACCGCCATCGCGGTACGCCGCGCTTCGATCCCGTCCAGCGCTTTCCACAGCATGCGCGCCGCGCCCTCTGCGGCGTTCAGAGCTGCGTCCGCGTTCTCCGGATGCGCCGCAATTCGCTTTTCCAGCTGCGTCCGCCAAACATTCGAGTGATGCACATCCGCGGTCGCATGCAAAGTGAAGTAGCCGCAAGTCTTGTGATCGGCGCCGTAAGTTTCACGCAACCCGCGTTCCTTCTCCCGCGCGATTCGCGGCACCTGGGACTCGTAGGTGTAGAACGCCGCAAGCGCCTCTTCAACCGAACATTCGCTCGCGACCTGATGAAAATGATGAATGAGTTGCCGAATCTCGAGTACCGGAGTGTGCCACTCCAGATTGCGGGTCGAGCCCATGCCTTCGGCGAAGTCGAGCCACAACTCCGAGTGCGGAACCGACTCCCGCCCCGTCCGGCCTTCCACGCCTTTTTCGTCGCACAGGTTGGCCAGCACAGCCTTGCGAAGTTCCCCCTCCTCCAGGCGCAGCCCGAGGGCCGCCAAGTAAGAAGGAAAAGCCTCGACATGATGGTAATAATCCTGCGCATACTCGCGCAGATCGTGGCGCGTTAACGTGCCGGCCGACCACGCCTTGTAGAAAGGATGGCAAAGCAGATCATATTTTGCGATGCGAGCGTCGAGCTGCGGAAAAAAATCGGCGGTCTTCATCATGATGATGCCCCCTGGGACTGGAAAGACTGCCCAATATACGGCGACGCAGGCCATCCGCAAAGTGACCGCCATCACCTACCCCGCCAAGTTGCTAGAATGAAAGAAGGAATCGGTCGCAGATTTTTTTCTGGGGATCTCTACAGCAGCCTGAATGCAGTTCACTGAACAATTCGACGTAGTCGTAGTCGGCGCCGGGCATGCTGGATGCGAGGCCGCCGTGGCCTCCGCACGCATGGGGCTGAAGACCGCTCTCTACACGCTCAACGTCGATCTGATCGCACAAATGTCATGCAATCCGGCGATCGGCGGCATCGCCAAGGGACACCTCGTCCGCGAAGTGGACGCGCTCGGCGGCATCATGGGTGAGATCACCGACGCGGTCGGCATTCAGTTTCGCCTGCTGAATACTTCGCGCGGCCCCGCAGTGTGGTCGCCGCGAGCCCAATGCGACAAGCAGGCCTATCGCCTGAAAATGCGTGAAATGCTTGAGTCGCAGCCAAATCTGAAGATCAAGCAGGCGGAAGTAGCGGATCTGATTGTGGAAAGCTCTCAGCCCTCAGCTGTCAGCTCTCAGCTGGAAAGCGGCAATGCCCACGTGGGGACAGCCGCCCCCGGCTGTCCGGTCGAGCGAAGCTGGACGGGTGACGACCGCCGCCGGGTTCTCGGCATTCGCCTTCGCGACGGCCGCACGGTGGGCGCACAGGCTGTCATCATCACCACCGGAACGTTTCTCAACGGCCTGATTCACTGCGGAGAACAGCAATATCCTGCAGGACGTTCCGGCGAGCCCAACGCGGTCCTGCTGGGCGAGGCGCTAAAAAAACTCGGACTGCGCGGCTGCCGCCTCAAGACCGGCACGCCGCCGCGCCTCGACGGCCGCACCATCGACTGGTCGCGCTTTGGCGAGCAACCGGGCGATATTGATCCCACACCTTTCAGCTTTCGCACCAGGCGTGTGGCCCATCACGACTCGCAGGTGCCCTGTTACATCGCGTGGACCACTCCAGCAACCCACCGCATCATTCGCGAGAACGTCCACCGGTCGCCCATGTATAGCGGGCAGATTCAATCGATCGGCCCGCGCTACTGTCCCTCGATCGAGGACAAGATCGTAAAGTTCCCCGATAAGGAGATGCACCAGCTTTATCTCGAACCGGAAGGGCTGAACACGCACGAAATTTACGTGAACGGCATGAGCACGTCGCTGCCGGTGGACGTGCAGCTTGCGATCTTGAAGTCGATCCCAGGCCTCGAAACTGCCGACATGCTGCGGCCTGGCTACGCTATCGAATACGATTCCATCGATCCTACCGAACTGGAGCGCACGCTCGAAACTCGCAAGATTGCCGGCCTGTTCCTGGGCGGGCAGATCAACGGAACGTCGGGCTATGAGGAAGCGGCGTGCCAGGGATTGATGGCGGGCATCAACGCCGCCCTCCAGGTGAAAGGACAACCGCCGCTGATTTTAGATCGCACGGAAGCGTATACCGCGATCCTTATCGATGACCTGATTTCAAAAGGAACGAACGAGCCCTACCGCATGTTTACGTCGCGCGCAGAATTCCGCCTGCATCTGCGCATCGACAACGCAGACCGCCGCTTGACTCCGCATGGCCGCCGTGTGGGCCTGATATCCGACGCTGCGTGGCAAGACTTCCAGTCGAAGCAGCATCGCCTGCAAGCAATGAAGACGCTGCTGGAGCGAACGCGGATCACACCCGAAATACTGGAAAGAGTTGAGGTTGCGGCAAGCACTGTTCATCGCGACCGAACCGAAGAAAAGCCTGAAGCAAACACTGTTCATCTCGATCGAGCTGAGGCGAAGCCTGAAACAAGCAATTGTCATCCCGAGCGGAGTGAGGCGAAGCCGAACGCAGTCGAGGGACCTTGGGTTGCTCTCGCCGATTATTCCTCAGCCCTCGGTCAAACGCTCGCGCAACTCATGAAGCGTCCCGAAATCTCGGTAGGACAACTCGCCTCGATCCTGCGCGAGCTAGCGCCAGAGTTTTTTGTCAGGAATTCCTCTGTTTCCTCAGCGACATCTGCGGTTAAGCTGTCGTCGGAAGTCAGAAACGAACTCAAGTCGGTCGAAACTGAAATAAAGTACGAAGGCTACCTGCTGCAACAGCAACGCGCTATGGAGCGGCTGAAGAAGGCCGAACAGCACTCCATTCCCGAGTGGTTCGACTACTGCTCGGTCAGCGGGCTTTCCCGCGAGATGCAGGAAAAGCTCACGCATGTCCGCCCGCGCACCATTGCTCAAGCCTCGCGCATTCCTGGCGTAACGCCCGCGGCGGTTTCGCTGGTGCACGTCTACATTGAGATTCAGGGGCGCCGCCGCGATCAGGCCGCCGCTCTCTAGTAGCAATTCACGAGCAGCAATTCACGTTAACGCGCAGGTTGTTTGGTCTGTAGTTCTTCCGCCAGTTTGAGTTCGCTCTCCGCTTCTTCTTTTTTTCCCATATCGCGGTAAGCCTGGCCAAGCAAGTGGTGGGTCGTAGGATTGTTAGGGTCCATGGTCGCCGCCCGTTGCAGCGCGCGCACCGCCAAATCGAATTCGCCTTTTTTCTCGAGCACTTTCCCCATCAGGATGTATGGCCCGGTCGAGGTCGCATCAAGCCAGATCGAGCGCTGCAACACCCGTTCGGCCTCCTCGAACTTCTGCACACGCGAGTACGCGTCCCCGAGTTTGTAATACGTGGCCGCATTCGCGGGATTGAGCGCCAGCTCTTTTTGGAACTCTATGATCGCCTCCGGAATTCGCGATTTGTAGAGATACAACTCGCCCAGCAAAAAATGCACCAGCGGCAGCTTGGGATCGAGGGCCACCGCCTTCTGCGCGTATTCTTCCGCGACGGGATCGTACTCCTGCCGCAACAACATTCGCGCGGTGAATAAATAACTGGCGGCCGAGTCAGGAGCGACGTCGAACATCCTCGCGAATGCCCGGCGCGCCTGATCGTAATTTTTCGTCTGGATGTAGCAGATGCCGAGAATGTAGGCCGCATCCACATTCGCCCGCGAGAACCAGCCCTGCACTTTTTCCAGCAGCGGAATCGCGTCCCCGGGATGTCCGCCCAGATAATCCGAAAGCCCGAGCAACTGGATGGCTTCGCTGTTCGCCGGATCGGCCGCCGTCGCTTTTTTCAGATATTCGATCGCCTTGGGGAAATCACTTTTCTTGTAGTATGCCGCCCCCATTTCCAGCGCCAGACCTTTTTCGTTAGGATCGCGGGCTTCGATGGCTTGCAATTGCGCGATGGCCTCGTCAACTTTCCCTTGTTGCATCAGCTTCCGCGCCTCGGCAAACTCGGCGGGGACGCCGCCGGAGGCCTGCGGCTGCGGAACCGGAGCTTCGGGAGTTGCCGGTTGCTGCGATAGTCCAAGGTCAGAAAGTGCGCATAACAATGCTGTCGCCAATGCGAGCCGAGCCCCGAGCGATTTCTTCCGGTTCCTACTGGAGTGCATAACGAAGATTAGAGCATAGTCTCGCGGGATGCGAGCGAGGGCGCTCGCGCCACACCTGTCGAGCTTCGCTCGACGGACAGCCGAGGCGGCTGTCCCTACGTGCATCACTGCGAGTTCATCTCTTTCCGCAGCGCTTCGAGATTTTCTTTCGCGATCGGTTGATTGGGATCGATCTGCAGCGCGTGCTCGAAGTGTGACTTCGCCTCCGGCAAGCGTCCCAACTCCGCCAGAGCCGCCCCCAGGTTCGCCTCCACATTGGCGTCTTGCGGCTGCAACTGCAGCGCCAGCGCTAACTGCTGCGAAGCCCCCACAAAATCATCCTGCCCCGCCAGCGCAAGTCCCAAGTTGTAGTGAGCCTCGAACGAATTCGGACGCGTCTTCAACGCCGCCTGCAAATATCCGACGCTTTGTTCGGGATGCCCTGCCATCACCAGAGCCGCGCCCAGAGCGTTGTTTGCCGCCGCATCGTCGGGTCGCAGGTGCACCGCAGCTTCGTACTCGCGGATCGCGGCGTCGAGTTCGTTCCTGGCCTGCAACATCGCTGCAAGATTGTAATGAGCTTCGAAATCGCTGGGATTCTTTTCCACGTTGTGGCGGGCCAGTGCTTCCTGTAGCGCCCTGCGCGGATCGCCTTGCGCCGCATCGAAATTCACCGGCAGCACTTGCAGCCACAGGTGGCACATCTCGTCGCTCGAACGATTTCCGCCTTGCACTCGCGCCGGCGGATGATTCGGATTCAGCGGATTGTCCTCCGAGTTGTCGTACACGTAGCGCAGGCTCACCTTCGTTCCTTTGGGCAGCCGCACTGGCTCCGCGTAGCGGTATACCGCCTGCCAGTTCAAATTCCAATGCGGAATGTGGATCAGCGTTTGTTTGGTGCCGTCGGGCAGTGTGGCAAATGCCTGAATATCTTTGCCCAGATAATGCGCGTGCGGATAGATGGCCAGCAACTCGACGTCGATCGGTAGCGTAAATTCGTCAGTGACCAGAAAATCTTTCTGTCCCGCCGGAATGTCGAGCTTGGCGTCGTTTTCCAGTTGCAGCAGCATCGGCAGCTTGGTCGCAGGATGCGTCGTGAAGTAAAGTCCGATACTCGGCTGAATGATTTCCGGCTTCCCCGAAGGCTGCAAGTGCGTGTTGAGAATCAGGTCCGTGCCTTTGTCAAGGCGCAGCGCCATTCCTTCGGGCTCAACGTAAGGAATCGTTCCCGGCTTCCAGAACAGCAGGTGGCTGTCGGGATCGAACACCTGCGACTCGATACGAATCTCCATGCCGCCGAAACCCGCGCCCGGCTCGGTTTCGCGCTGGCGCGACGAACCCGCCCGATCTACAAGAATGTTGGCGTGGTGCACATAGCGCTTGTCCCCCGGACGAATCTCAACGGCTTTCACCCACCGTGTTTCTTCAATGGGCACCGGAAAAATAAAGTTCCAGTATGTATCGGTGCCCGAGGGCGGCAGCGTGAGCGGCTTGTTCGCCGTGAGAATCAGATCCGGCTTGCCGAGCCGCCAACCTTCCACAAACTTGGGCGCCGGCGGAAGATCTGCAGCCTCGCCCTCAACTTCTCCCTGCTCCACCCAACTTCGGATCAGATTGATTTCCGCATCCGACAAGCGAAGCTCATCGGCAAACTTCAACTTCTGCGGCTCCGGCAGCCACGGCGGCATGGCGCGTGACTGCGTTACGTCGACAATTTGGCGAGCATGCTTTTTGACGTCGGAATAGTTCAGCAAAGAAAACGGCGCCGCTTCTCCCGGCCGGTGACAGGTGGCGCAGGATCGAAAAACAATGGGAGCAATGTCATGATTGAAAGTGACCTGGGCCCCAGGCATCGCAGTTTCAACCGGGCCGCGTGCGGGCCGGCCAGCGAACGCAACCGCCGCACCTGCCGCCACCAGCGTTATCAGCGTCCACTTAGCGCCACGCAGCCGGGAGCTTATTGCAGGTCCGAGATGTAACATCCCACTCCCCTGACTTCCCCCTTGACCACGGGCTTGCCCGCCAACACCGCTCGGATCGCATCGTCCAGTTCATGCGTAGTCGGGGCGGGGCGCTCCCGAAAAAAATCGACGTACCGGTCATCGATTCGTCCGTCGTAGACCAAACGGTGCTCGCGGTCAAACACCGCTACCTCAGGCGTAATCTGCGCATGCCCCAGTTGGACCAGCGCATGCTCGGGATCGCGTAGCGCCGGCAGCCGATACCCATAATCCTGCAGATACTTTCGAATCGCCTGCGGAGAATCGCTTTTGTCCGGATACACCAGCCAGAAGTTGGCGCGATCGGAATATTCTTTGCTGATCTTCTGAATGACCGGAGCGTAACGGCTGGAAACCGGGCAGTCGCGCCGCACGAAGATGAGCACCGCAACCTTACCGGAACCGCCGGCGAATACATTCACGGCACGTCCGTCGAGATCGAGCGCAGCTTGCCCACGGCCTGCAGCGGTGCAAACGAGAAGCGTCGCAACCACCAACAGTGTTCGATCGAGAAGCGGAAATCCACCCAACCCCATAAGACCCACGCCAGTCAAGATTCTAAGAGCCTCCGCGACGAGTGTCCATCGCGCGTTCGGCCGCTGCGCGACATGCCCCTTGCCGCTACAATGGCCTGAACATGATTGCCCATCTGCGCGGAAGGCTGCTGGCCAAGCATCCCAACCAGGCCGTCGTCGAGACGGCAGGCGTCGGTTACGACGTCACCATCAGCGTGCCGACGTTTTCGGATCTCCCCGCGGCCGGCGCCGAGGTCGCACTGCACATCCACACGCACGTGCGCGAAGACCAGATCGCGCTCTACGGATTTCTGCGTCCCGCAGAAAAATTGCTATTCGAGAAGCTGATTACGGTGAGCGGAATCGGCCCCAAGCTCGGCGATCACAATTCTGAGCGGCATGCCCGCCGACGAAATGGTCGGAGCGATTCGCAGCAACGACGTGGCACGGCTTACGCGCATCCCAGGCATCGGAAGAAAGACTGCCGAACGCATGGTGCTCGAACTGCGCGACAAGTTGCCGGAAACGAGCGCGGCTACAACGCCAGCCGTTCCAGCGATGAACGCAACGGAAGAAGACGTGCTCTCCGCGTTGCTGAATTTGGGCTATCAGCGGGCCGCCGCCGAAAAAGCGCTAGCTGCTGCCACAAGAAATGCCAAAGGCACATCGTTCGATGTAATGTTCCGCGACAGCCTGGCCGCCCTGTCGAAATAAGAAAGCTGCAGCGCGTTCTTTCGTGAACCTTCGTGTCCTTCGTGATCGAAGTCTTTTTTTACTTCCCGATGCAAAACGTGCTAAAAATCAAACTCAGGATGTCGTCGGTCGTGGTCTGCCCGGTCATCGCGTCCAGCGGGCGCAAGACGTTGTATAGGTCGAGCAGCAGCATCTCGTGCGGCACTCTCGCGGCGACGGCTGTCTTCGCCACGTCCAGCGCAAGCAGCGAATCATTGATCAATCCCTGATGGCGCACGTTAGTGAGGAATCCCGACTCCGCCTGGGAACCGGCCTCCCCGCCGACATGACGCAAAATGGCGACGCGCAGCTCGCCGATGCCTTCGCCCGTAACAGCCGAAGTAAGAACGCTTGGGCCACTGGCCACTGGCCACTGGCCACTAACTCCCAGATCGCACTTGTTTCCCACCACGATGACAGGCCGGTTCTCCAGCCTGTCGCAGAAGTTCCGCGTCCTCAGGCGTCGGCTCGAGTGACCCGTCCAACACGACCAGCACCAGGTCCGCGTCCGCCAGAGCTTCCATGGATTTGCGAATGCCAATCGATTCGGCTTCATCGAGCGCCTCGCGAATGCCGGCGGTGTCGACCAACTTCACCGGGATGCCACCGATCGCCACCGTTTCGCTCACCAGATCTCGCGTGGTGCCCGGAGTCGCGGTGACAATTGCGCGCTCGCGTTCCACCAGACGATTGAACAAACTCGACTTGCCCACGTTTGGCCGGCCCACAATGGCCAGCGTTAATCCCTCATGCACGATCTTTCCGTAAGCAAACGTGGCATTGAGTTGTTCGAGCGGCGAACGCACGCCGGCGATGTGATCGAGAATTGCCGCGTCGGGCGTTATCGACACATCGTCCTCGGCGAAATCAATCCCGGCTTCGAGCAGCGCAATCAGTTCCACCAGCTTTTGCTTGAGCGGCTGCAATCGCCGCGAGAGCGCTCCCTCCAACTGCTGCGCCGCCACTTTTGCCTGATACAACGTCTGCGAGTCGATCAGGTCGCGCACCGCTTCGGCCTGCGTCAAATCGATGCGCCCGTTGAGAAACGCGCGCATGGTGAACTCTCCCGGCTCGGCCAGCCGCGCGCCGGCGGCGACGCAAAGCTCCACAATGTGCCGCAACACTACGGGCGAACCATGGGCAGAAATCTCAACGATGTCGTCGGTAGTATAAGAATGGGGCTTGGCAAAATAAGTGACCACCACCTCGTCGATGCGCTGAGAATTCTCTGGGTGCCCCATCCTTCTTTCGCGTTCTTCGCGAAAGAGGGTGGGGGTTTTGACTTCTATTCCCGCTGGCTCGGATTGGCGCTCAGGCAAGCGGGCGGGGGCGCCCGCTCTACACGGCTCGATTAATTCTCCGAACACCGCCCGCCCCGGTTCGAGTTCATGCTTCATCCGCAACATTGGGCCCGCGATCTCCAGGGCTCGGGCTCCGGCCAACCGCACCACGCCAATTCCGCCCCGTCCTGCAGGCGTGGCAATGGCGACAATCGTGTCCTCGAGATTGAAACCAGCATTCACGCGCCGATTGTAACGGGTAAACTAAAAACGTCGTTAGTCGATGGTCGTTCGTCGTTATCGTCCACGATTTGAGCGACCAACGACTAAAGACTAACGACCATTGATGACCCCGCTCCAAGGAGTATTCCCTTGTCCGTAGCCGACGAACTTTTAAAAGCCAATGAAGAATTTGCGCGCCACTTCACGCTGGGAGATCTGGCGGTCCGCCCCAAGCGGCATGTCGCCGTGCTCTCCTGCATGGATTCCCGCATCCTTTTCGAGCACTGTCTCGGTCTCAAGCCTGGGGACGCGCACATGATCCGCAACGCCGGCGGCATCGCTACCGAGGACGCCCTGCGCTCGCTGATCGTTTCGCATCATCTGCTCGACACGCAGGAATTCATCATCATCAACCACACCGACTGCGGCCTGCTGAGAGTGCAGGAATACGAATTAAGGACGCGCCTCACAGAAAAGATGGGCACTGGCGCCAGCGAACCGGCCCACTTCTACGCCTTCGATGACCTCGAAGCCAACGTGCGCGAACAAATCCGCCGTGTGAAATCGCACCCATGGATTCCGAAACACATTCCAGTGCGGGGATTTGTCTACGACGTGAAAACGGGAAGGCTGAAAGAAGTAATAGAAGGAAAATGAGAATCTTGCGCGAGCATTCTCTCCGGCGACCCCAGGGCACTCAATAAGCGAAGCCGAGAAAGGATCGGTCAGGCCGAAACCGTCCAGCCGGAGAAACTAACTCACACTAGCATTTGTATTCCGCAAATGAAGAAAGCCGCTACTGTCACAATCACCGCGACAAACGCAGTCAGTCGACGAGAATCTGAAACCAGTCCCGCCACCGCGAATCCCAACGAACCGAGACCGCCTATCAGCCAAGCAGTGGAATTCACGCTCAGAAGCAGGTGCATACTATGCTTGTTCTGCGTCTGAACAAGTGCCAAATCACCCCACATGACGACAATCTCCGCGAAAGAGAGCGCGAGCGAAAGACAGCCAAACCCACGCTTGGACCACCAGTCTGGACTGTCAATTCTCATTCGCTTAAGCTCCATGTGGGGACAGCCGCCCCGGGCTGTCCGGACGAGCGAAGCTGGGCAGCTCTGCTCACCTTGCCACTACCTTCTCAATCTCCGCCCGCAGCTGATCGTAGGGCAGCGCTCCCGGATGGTACATTGCCACTTTCCCCGCACGGTCCAGCAACACTAGCGTTGGCGTGGTCGAAGCTCCATAGACTTCGAAGTTGTACTTGCTGACTGGCACCGGCATGTCCATCAGCCCGGAATAAAAACGATGCCGCACGGCATCGATGTAGCGCAGTTCGTCGCTGGGCGAGGCGTGCTCGATCTGCGCGGTGTAACCGTAAAGGCGCGTCGGACCGATCACCTGCAATCCCTTACTCGCGAACTCCGAACGCAGCTGGGTGATGATGGGAGCTTCTGCCTTGCAGTCGGCGCACCAGTGCGCCCAGAAAAACAGCAGCACCGGCGAACCCTTGAGTTGCGCGGTCGAAGGCAGCTTTGCTCCCAAAAATTCGTCCGACTTCAGCGCGGGCGCCACTCTTCCCTCAAATGACAGCAGGTTCAAATTCTTCTGCAGGCGATCGTGAATCGAAGTATTGCCATAGGTTCGCAGCGCGGACTGCAGCAGCGCGACCGCCCGCGTCCGCTGCCCGCGCTCGGCCAGCACTTGCGACTGGACTTCCAGGGCTGCCCCAAGGGCCATGGGCAAGTGTGCATCGGCATCCAGCGAACGCTGCTTCAATTGCTCCACGACCAGAGCCTTCGTCTGCTTGGCATAAGCGCCCGCCTGATCGTATTGGCCCTGATCCAACGCAGCGCGAGCCAACCAAGAGTAGGCCTCAGCATATTCGGCGTCTGACCCCGCGCTGGCCGCGATAAGAATCGAGCGCCGACTCGGCCGCAGAAAAATTGTTTTGCGCGAGTGCGTAGCGGACGGTATCGACAATCCCAGCCCACGCCGGGGCGGTCAGTAACGAGGCAGTCAATAAAAGGGTAATAAGCAGACTTCGAAAACGCATGTGTAGATGATGATTGGTTTGTGAAAAGGTGGCAAGTCGTCTGGTTTTTAATCCTCCCGACGACGAACCATAACATCCCGTATGTCAACTGTTTAGAGCGCCCCGACATGAAAATATGTAGCTATTTCAGGGCACTTTTAATACAATCAGCTTGCGTTTGACTTTAGAGTTCCTTCGCAGTACAAGAATCTCCGCTTAACCCAGCGCGTGACCTGCCTGCAGAAGACCCGAAAAGTTTCAGCGCTACATCAAAGAAAAAGGAAATTGCACCATCATGGAAACAGGAACAGTGAAGTGGTTTAACGACGCCAAGGGCTACGGTTTCATCAGCCGCCAGAACGGCGAGGATGTCTTCGTACATTTCTCCGCCATTCAGGCTAGTGGCTTCCGCAGTCTGCAGGAAGGTCAGCAAGTACAATTTGACGTGGTCAAGGGCCCCAAGGGCTGGCAAGCTGAGAACGTCAAGGGCGTCTAATTCCGCTTCACAGCGACAATTCGACAATGAGGGCGGCCAGGAATGGCCGCCCTTAGTGTTTGGGCGTATTAAGGCCGCTGGTCGCGCAGCAGCACCACATCGGAATCATTGTGACCCCTCACCATCGCCAACTTGCGGCCATCCCGCGACCAATGGAAGTCCTGGATTTGTTCGGACTTGAATGAGGTCAGCAGTTTTCCCGGCGAACCGTCCAACCGCTGTTGCCACAGGTTGTCAACACCGTTCTCGCGGACGTTGTATACCACGGACTTACCGTCGTGCGCGAAGCGAATCAAATCCCAGCCTTGCCGTTCGTACTTTAGCAACTGGCGCACGTTGCCCGTGTCGGTGTCGACCAGAGCGATCTTTTCCTCGTGACCACTGGTGTGGTCCACGGTCGCAAACACTGCAGTGCTGCCATCCGGACTTATGTCGAACAACCGCAGGACAGGCAATTCGCTCACCTGCTTCGCAGCCCCGCCGTCAATGGGCACGCGCATCAAGTGTCGAGTGCGGCCCTCGAGATAAAAAACCCAACGCGAATCCGGAGAACAAACCGGCGAGGTATCGAGCTTCCCATTCGAGAGTTGCTTCAGGTTTCCGCCGGCGGCGTCCGCGCGCCAAATGGTCAGCGTACCGAAATTACCACGCAGGCTGTGGTCAAACACAATGTAGCGGACATCAGGGCATTCCCAAGGATCTCCGCTCGCCGAGTCCGGTTCGGTGGCGAACACTCCCTTGGCTCCCGAGTCCGGGTTTACCCAACGCAGCATGAAATCCTTGTCGTAGATCAACCCGCCGTCGTGCATCCACGAAAAATTGGTAAAGACATTCGCGGGAACAACCGGCCGCACGTCCTCGCCGCCTGACGTGGCCGACATGGCGGAGAGGTTCCAATGTCCTTCGCTCAGCACGGTGGCCAGCACCTGGCCGTTGGACGCGAGGCTGAGATCGGAATAGCTGTTGGTGTCGCGTGTGACCGGACTCAACTTTCCGTCTGGGTAAGAGACGAAGACAATCTGGAGTTCCGGATCATTCGACGAACGAGTTACGTCCAGAGCCAGCAAACCCGCTCCATCCGGCATCCAGGTAGGCAACGAGAAGAAATCGGTGGAACTGATCAGCAAGTGTTGCTGGCCTGTCCTGGTATCGACCGCCACTAATCCGGAAAGAGCATCGCCGGGTTGAAGTACGGTACATATAATCGTTTTGCCATCAGGTGACCAGGCTGGACTGTTGAAGCCCTGACCCGCTGGACCGCTGGCCAGCACGCTCTCTTCGCCGGTGTCGACGGAGCGCACGATCAGGCGGTACTTGCCAGGATCGGGATTGTCGTACCGCATGAAAGCCAACCTGTGGCCGTCGGGGGAGATCGTGATATTAGAATCCACGTCAGCCGCCAAGCGCTCCGGCGTGCCGCCCAGCACCGGCGCCCTATACAGAAACTTGAGCGCAGGCGTTCCCGGATCACTGCGCACAAAATAGAAATAATTCCCGTCCGGCGAGAAGCGCAGACCGCTGCTCGCAAAGAAAATGTCGGCCGGAGGCTGCACCTGCGTAACGCTGTTAGTGGCAACATTCCGCAACCACAAACTTGCCAGACCTTTATCTCGTACCATGCTCAAGATGTATTTGCCATCCGGCGAGAGTGCCACCATGGCCACGTTGCCATCCTCGGTGACCTTGGTGACTGAGAAGTTGCGGAAGGGCATGGTCGCACGGCGCATAAGCAGCGAGTAGATTCCAAAGATCGCAGCCGCCAGTATTACGAAGCCTAGTAGAACCGTTGCGCCAGCGCCTACCTTGTGACGACCCACGGCCGCAATTACTGCGGAAGAGGAGCCTTCACGGGGCAATTCGGGCGCAGCCATGACCTCGCCTGATCCCGAAGGAGCCGTGTTAAGGGCCGTACTGGATGCGACCGCACTCTTCTTCCCCGACTCAACGTCGCGCTTCAGGCGTCTCAGGTCACCGCGCAAATCGGCGGCGGACTGGTAGCGCAGGTCGCGATCTTTTTCTAAGAGCTTCTCAATGATCTCCTGCAGCTTGGGCGGCAGCGTCGAATTCAACTGCAGCGCAGAAACTGGGTCGAGTTCGAGAATGGCGTGAAACACTACGGCCGAGGTCGCTCCGGCAAAAGGCAGCTTGCCCGTCGCCATCTGATAAACAACTGTGCCGAGGGAAAAGAGGTCGGAGCGGGTATCGAGTTCTTCCCCGCGAGCCTGCTCCGGCGACATGTATGCGATCGTACCCACGGTGGCGCCCGGGCTGGTGAGGTGCGCGGGCGGGGGCGAATCCAATGTTGTGCCGATTGTTTCCATCTGCACTTCAGGACGGGTGAGCTTGGCCAGTCCGAAATCCAGCACTTTCACCTGGCCGCGCGGCGAGATAAAAATGTTTGCCGGCTTGATGTCGCGGTGGATGATGCCTTTGGCGTGCGCGGCGTCGAGCGCGTCGGCGAGTTGAATGGCAATGTCGAGCAGGCGGTCGATCGGCAGCGGACCGGTGCGCAGCTTCTGGTCGAGGTTCTGCCCTTCGAGCAGTTCCATCGCGATGAACGATGGCGCGTTTTCGCTCTCGGTTTTTTCAACGGCGTAGATGGTGCAGATGTTTGGATGATTAAGCGCCGATGCGGTGCGCGCCTCCAGAAGAAATCTATCGAGCGCGTTTTGATCGCGCGACAATTGCGGCGGCAGGAATTTCAATGCAACTTTGCGTCCCAGGTTCAGGTCTTCCGCCTCGTACACAATGCCCATGCCGCCGCTGCCCAACTGGCCGGTGATGCGGTAATGCGAGATGGTCTGGTTAATCATCATCAAGTCTGAAAATCCCGGAGCGATAAATGGAACTCCATCTTAGGAGGGATGGCAGGGAGCGTCAACGAGTGGACGGGCTAATGTTCCTGAAGGAACACTGTGCAAAAAGCTAAATTCCATCGACTCCAAGTCACTGATTCGGCTCGAGCAAGATCGGGCCCTCTTGCAAATGCAACTAGTTAAGCTGTGGAAGAAATGTCTACTTTCGAGTACGTCTAATAGCTACCTAAGTGGACTTGACTAGACTCGTAGAAACGTCGCTTGCAACCTGCTCTTGCCGGCACCATCGGCGCAAGCCAGACGTTGCGAGCAACGTTGCTACGACAATTTTATTTTTGTCTATTAGCTTTACTTCGACGGCGGTGGATGGTTTTGTTCTTGCTCCAGGCGGTCGACCATCTCCTTTGGCAGTCCGTGCAGCAGTTCGAGAAAGGCGGCGTTGGTCCAGCCAAAGCCGACTACATTCATTTCATAACCGAGTTCCACATGGGCTTCGGAAGAGCGGGTTACGACGTTGTACTTCTCGCGGATGTTGCCGTCGCGCCGGAAGTTGTCCGCGACTGTCGACAAGAACTCATACGAAACCCGGTCGGCGTCGGAGTTGAAGCCGTAGCGGCGAAGTCCCTCGATCGCGAGCATTTCAATGTTCCCCCAGCCGTAGGGCAAGTCCCATTGCGCGCCGCTCTCGGTAGTGCTCATGGGGAGCCCTCCGGGACGGTCAAAGATTTTCAAGTTGTCGGCAACGGCCTTGGCCTGTTCCGGAGTCGCGAGCCCAGCCCACAGCGGATAGAAGGTGGACGCATAGCGATAGTCGGACATGCGGCCGCTCTGAAAGTTGTAATCGAAAAATAGTCCCTGCTCCTGATTCCACAGATAGCGGGAGATGAGTTGCTTGCGCGCCTCGGCGCGCTGGTTCCATTTCCTGGCGTCGCCGGCATGGCCCAGCCACAGGCTGATCTGCTCCAGATCTTTTTCTGTTTTGTAGAGCAGACTATTCAGGCAGACGGGCGCGTAGTGATGGGTGGCCGCACCGAAGGGTCCGAAGCGGAAGCTGACGTCGAATCCAGATTCGCGCATGGAGCGATCGCCCTTGTAATAATCCGCGCTCAGCTTGAACCCCTTGGCTTTCTCGCAACCGGCGCGGGCCATGGTCGTGGAGACGTCGCAGACCTCGAGCGTATAGGGAGCGCCGGCGACGGGCTGGCTCGTCGCAGGGTTGTTTTCGACGATATAGTCATCGGCCTGTGCGGAATGCAGAAAGAAATATTGCGCGACCTTGCGATAAAAACCACTTTCGTCCTGAACGGCTTCGGCCGGGGGACCGTCGCCAAAATCGTAATAACGCGACAAACCCGTCTGACCCGCCAGGTGCGGACCGCGCGTCCACATGCCGTAGTCTTTATCGAGGTCGGCATAGGCCCGCTCCAGCCACGCGCGATCTTCGCCCGAGCGATCGTGGGGAGAATTGTTTTTTTGCGACTGCTGCATCGCTCGATAAACATCGACAAACATGGAGCTCACGAACGGAGGCTGCGACCGCGTCAGGTAATAAGTGCGGTTGGCGTTGAGCATCGCGCCGTAGTGTTCGATTTCGAAGAAAAAATTATCGACCATACCCCGCGCCAGTTCGATGCGTCCGGCACGCAGCAGCCCGCGAATGATGAAATAGCTGTCCCAGCCGTACATTTCGTTGAAGCGTCCACCGGGGACGACGTATTTGTCGGGAAGATAAAGCAGGCCGTGCGGCTGAATCTTGCCGGTGTCGATTTCACCCAGGCGATGAATCTCGAGCGGCAAATGTTCGATGCGAACGTTGCAGTCGGCGGCCAGTTTGTGGACTGCCGCGGGTTCTGCAACTTCCGCCGGCAGATAGAGCACGGGTGCCACTTTGATCTTGGGATCGACCACACTCACGCATTCGGTCATGGAGCGGGTGAGAGTGCCCCACGCCGAGTCGATGTAATTGAGGATTGGCTTGAGCCCCTGACCAGGGAAAGTCGATTGCGGCCCAGCAGCCTGTGCTAGAGCCATCGCGCCAATCATGGCGAGCAAAATCGCGAACAAAATCAGATGACGAATAATGGAAGTCAGGAGGCTGCGGGATTGATCAGAACCTAGAGTGCGCATGGTGTGTAGAAGCTTCGACATCATAAACGCGGCGCGAGTAAGCGCCAAACTTATTTGGATTGGCCCCAATCATTGCGGTTTTGGTTTATTCTACGTACTTTGCCGTTCCATGTGAGGGGGCGCAAGTGAATCGATCCCACGTAGTCCTTCGTCTGGCAGCGTGTTTTACAGCGATTTTGGCCGCAACCGCAAGTTGGGCACAGGTTCCGGAGAAGACTTATGAGGATTTGCATTGGCGCATGATCGGGCCGTTTCGTGGCGGCCGCACTCGCGCCGCGGCGGGCGTTCCCGGCCAGCCTAATATTTTTTATGTCGGCCAGGTCAACGGTGGAGTATGGAAATCCGACGACTACGGCCGCACCTGGAACCCGATCTTCGATCACGAGTCCACGCAATCGATCGGGGCGATCGCGGTGGCGCCCTCCGATCCCAACATCATTTACGTCAGCAGCGGAGAGGGTTTGCACCGGCCCGATCTCTCCGTCGGCAACGGCATTTATAGATCCACCGACGCCGGGAAGACGTGGACTCATCTCCCAGGCCTGCGCGGCGGACAACAGATTCCCGCGCTCGCTATCGACCCGCGCGATCCGAATCGAGTGTTTGCCGCTGTGCTCGGCCATCCCTATGGGCCGAGCGAAGAACGCGGCATCTACCGCTCGACCGATGGCGGTCAAACGTGGCAACGGGGGATTTCCAAAGATGAGAATACGGGCGGATCTGATGTGGAGATCGATCCGTCGAATCCCGACGTGGTTTACGCCTCGATGTGGGAGGCGCGCGAAGGGCCGTGGGAAGATGGCAACGAATTCAACGGCTCCGGCGGCGGGCTGTTCAAATCCACAGATGGCGGAAGCACTTGGCATCCGTTAAGCAACGGCCTTCCGAAGGACTTGTCGCAAATTTATGTGGCCATTGCGCCCAGCGATCCGCATCGCTTGTACGCCACTTTATCCACGGCCTCGGGGAAGCTCGGCGTTTACCGCTCGGACGATGCCGGCGACTCATGGACGCAGATAACGACGGACCCGCGTCCCGCGGGCCGCATCGGCGGCGGCGATCTTTCCATTCCGAAAGTTGATCCGAAGAATGCCGACCTGCTCTATGTGGTCAGCACAGTGACTATGCGTTCGGCCGACGGCGGCAAGACGTGGTCAGGATTTCGCGGAGCGCCCGGCGGCGACGACTACCAGAATCTTTGGATCAATCCCAACAACGGCAACATTATTCTGATAGTCAGCGATCAGGGCGCAATCATCACTGTGAATGCGGGCCAGAGTTGGAGTTCCTGGTACAACCAGCCTACAGCGCAGTTCTATCACGCGATTACTACGAACACGTTTCCCTACCAGGTGTGCGGGGGACAACAAGAGAGCGGATCGGCGTGCACGCTGAGCCGCGGCAACGATGGGGCGATCACGTTTCGCGACTGGCATCCCGTGGGCGTGATTGAGTACGGCTACGTCGCCCCCGACCCGCTGGACCCGGACGTGATTTACGGCGGCGGACGAACTGAGGTTTCGAAATTCCACTTTTCGACCGGACAGGTACAGAACGTCACGCCGATCCCGTTACGCAATCCGAAGTATCGGACCAACCGCACCGAGCCGCTGATCTTCTCACCGGTGGATCCGCACGTGCTTTATTTCGCCAGCAACGTGCTTTTTAAGACTACGGACGGCGGCAATAACTGGCAGACGATAAGCCCGGACTTGACCCGCGAGAATCCTGGCGTGCCTGCGAGCGTGGGCACCCTCGTCCCCAAAGGCGCAGATAAATTGCGCGGCGTGATTTACGCTCTCGCACCGTCCTTTAAGACGACGAACACTCTTTGGGCCGGGACCGACGATGGCCAGCTTTGGATCACGCGGGACGGCGGAAAGAATTGGGCCAACATTACACCCAAAGAGCTGAGTGCGTGGAGCAAGGTCACGCAAATCTCCGCATCGCATTTTGACGACGAAACGGCTTACGCCTCAGTGAGCCGGTTCCGCATCAACGATGATCATCCGTATATCTATCGAACTCGGGATGGCGGAAAAAGCTGGAACGTAATCACCGCGGGACTGCCGGAGTTCGGCCCCGTCGACACCGTACGGGAGGATCCAGTCCGCAAAGGCCTGCTGTTCGCTGGAACCGAAAATTCGGTTTGGGTTTCGTTCGATGACGGCGATCACTGGCAATCTTTGCAACTGAATCTGCCGCACACTTCCATGCGCGATTTGTGGATTCATGAAAACGATCTGATCGTGGCGACACACGGGCGTTCGTTCTGGATTCTCGACGACATCGCGCCGCTGCGCGAAGCTTCGGCCGCAGTTGCGAGCGCTGTGCATCTGTTCGCACCAGCGCCCGCTTACCGCGTCCAACGCGACACCTACACCGACACGCCGCCGCCGCCCGACGAACCGGCAGCGGCCAATCCGCCCGACGGCGCGATTCTCGACTACTTCCTGACATCGGCGGCGTCGACGGTCACGCTTGAAATTCTGGATGCGCAGGGACATCTCGTGCGGCGCTTTTCAAACAGCGACAAGCCTGATATCACCGAGGAGGAACTGCAGAAGCAATTGATTCCGCTGTACTGGGTGCGCATGGCGCGCCGGCTGTCTACTGAAGCTGGAATGCACCGCTGGGTGTGGGACCTGCATTACCCGACTCCGGCCTCGACACGGCATGACTATCCGATCTCGGCGATCCCGCACGACACACCGCGTTTGCCGCTGGGCCCGACGGTGCTGCCCGGAACTTATTCCGTGCGGCTGACCGTTGACGGAAAAAGTTCCACTGCGCCGTTGACCATCAAGATGGATCCGCGCGTCAAAATTTCGGCGGAGGGGCTGCAGAAGAAATTTCAGGCAGAGACGCGCATGGCTTCCATCATGACGGAATCGGCGCAGGCGCTTTTGCAGGGTGGCTCGATCCGATCTCAGCTGGAAAAAGTTAGCGCGAACGCATCGACCAAAGAAGCAGTTGAAAATTTTCAGAAGAAGCTGACGGCCCTGATGGGCGCAGCAGGCGGCTTTTTTGCGCCACCTTCGCAGGAAGTCACGCTGGGCCGAGTTAACGGACAAGCCGGCACGATCTACATGCAAGTGTGGCAGGCGGATGCCGAACCGACCTCCGCGCAAGTGGAAGCTCTGTTGGCGACGGAGCGCGACAGCGCCGATGTGATGAAGCGTTGGAACGATTTCAAGAATTCGGATTTGCCCGCGCTCAATAAGATGCTGCGGGAGTCCAAGGCTCCGGAAGTCAAGTTGCAAGCGGATCTGCATCCGGAAGAATCGCAGGTCGACGAAGAATAGCGGCAACATGTAGCGCCAGCATCGTGCCGGCTATCGCGAGGCCAGCTTGCCCTCCCGTTCGCAGACGACTCGACTGCGCGGGCGGGACGCCCCCGCTACTGCCGCCGAGACGGCGGCGCTACTTAAGGGCCTCCACTGCGTTCTGTAATTCCGTGGCAATTTTCTGCGGGTCCGTGCCCGGAGCAAACTTGATCGGCTCACCAATGCGAACCCCGATCGTCCACGGCTTCGCAAACTTCTTTCCTGCTTGCTTTACTTCAAAAAGGCCGTCAATGCGCATAGGCAGGACTGGGATGCCAAGATTTTCCGCGAGCAATCCGATGCCGGGGCGAAACGGATTCATCTTCCCATCGGTGGTGTGGCGGCCTTCGGGGAAGACCAGCACGCTGTAGCCGCGATCCACCGCCTCGCCGGCGTAGGCGAAGCTGCGACGGAAACCCGCTTCGCGCGGCAGCGGAAACAAGTTCAGCAGCGAGGCTCCCAGACCCCACTTCACGCGATCATAAATCCGGCCAACGATTCCACGGCCCGGGCCCGGCGTGCGGAGCGCTTCCAGCGCCTCTCCGCCGGTCGCGGTGGCCAGCCGGTGGCGAAAGCGTGCGGGCAAAGCAGTCAAAATAAATCCTGGATCAACGTCGCCCACATGATTGGAAACCACCAGGAGTGGACCGTTCACTCCGCGCAAATGTTCGCGGCCTTCGATGCGCGGCCATCCTAATAAAAGGATTGCCGGCCGCATCAGCAGATAATGCGCCAGAAAGCGCAACCAAGTCACCGGAAAGCGCAATGCAAAGTTTGGATAGTGATATCCAGCGCCGGGCGCCGCTCCGCCGCGCAGGAGTTTTTCCAGGTCTCCCACGGTTCGCACCGTGCCGAAACTGGCTTCGTTCAGGTCGACCTGGTAGCGGTCCTCGATCGCGCTTAACAGTTCCACGCGATCGAGCGAGCTCAGCCCCAGGTCGGAATCGAGGCCCGCAGTGTCGCGCGAGCCGCCTGTAGCACGCCCGGTCACGCGCGCAATCATCTCCAGCAGCGGACGATTCGAGTTATCTGCCTGAGACCGCTCCAGAAAGCGCACACGCGCCACTTCGCTTATCACATTTCGCCGGGGCTTCTGCGTGCTCGTGCGGGGAAAATCTTCTTCGGGCCACTCCATCCAGAGGCGCATTCGTTGATAGTCCGCCAGCGGCTCATTCGCCCGCTGCACTACTTCTTCCAGCCGAACATCGCCGCGCAGAATTACGACCGCACACGGCTCTGCATTTCCGCCGCGCTCCATCGCGACGACGACACAATCTTTCACTTCCGGTTGCCGGCGCAGCGCGGCCTCCAGATCATCGGGGTAAATATTCATTCCGCCGGGTGTGACGATGACTTCTTTTTTGCGTCCCTTGAAATACAGGTTTCCGGCCTCATCGAGCGCTCCAATATCCCCGGTGCGATACCAGCCTTGAGTATCGGAGACCTTCTCCGCGCCATTGTCGTTCCAGTATCCAGAAGCTACGCCGCCACCACGGACAAGAATTTCACCGTCTTCGGCCAGCTTGACCTCGCGCCCTGGCAAGACTTTTCCGATCGATCCTTTGCCCAGGCGAAACGGATGGTTCACGCTGATCAGCGATGTCGTCTCCGTCAATCCATAACCCTGAATCACAGCGTAGCCGAGCCTTCCCCAGAATTCTTCGGTCTCGGCGTCGAGCGCGGCGCCGCCCGAAATAAAGGCCCAGAACTTCCAGCCGAACTGGCGATGAATGGCGCGAAAGGTCCACCATCGGCGCAGGAAGTGCTGGCTTGCCGAGGATAGAAATAATCGGCGGAAAGGCTCGCTTTGTCCGCGATCTTCCAGATCGCGCTCAATTTTCTGTTTCAGCGACTGCAGCACGCGCGGCACACTCACTAAAACTGACACGCGCTCTCGACGAATTGTGTCCAGCACTTCAGAGGGTTTCAATTCCTCCTGAAAAATCACCGTGCCCCCAAGCAATGGAGGCAGGAACATCCCGAGAAACTGGCCAAAGACATGACTGAGCGGCAGCAAGTTCAGGAAGCGGATGGGATGCACAAGGCGTTCGTATTTGAGATAGGCGCGCATCTCGCGCTCGAGCGGAGCAATGTTAGCAAGAACATTCCCGTGGGTGATGACGACGCCCTTCGGCTCGGCAGTAGTGCCGGAAGTGAAAACAATTTGCAGGATGTCGTCACGACCTAGCGTGAGATTGGGCGGAGTTGCCGACTGGCCAACGTTCTGCGCGAGATCCTCTAGGGTCAAAGCGGGGCTCGCGGACTCAGCGCACTCCTGTAGATGCGTCCGCGACGCGATGAGCAGTTTCGCCGAAACTTTCTGCGACACGCGCATGGCAAAATCGGCTGCGGAACCGTCGTCCATCGGCACGACTACCACGCCGCGTAGAACGCAGCCAAAAAATGCTGCCACCCACTCTGCGGAGTTCGCTCCCCAGAGCATGATGCGATCGCCTTTGGCAATGCCGCGAGTTTCCAGTTCGCGCGAAACGCCGAACGCCAGGTCGAGAACTTGGCCGTAGGTGCGGGATTCAGTGCGGTATCCGCGACGCTGGCGGTAAGCGCACTCGTGTCGGTGCGCCTGAAACTTTTCAAGGAAGAATTGTGCGAGTGATTCGGCCATGGCTCGACTGGAGGAGTAAAGTTCAAGTTTAGTGGAACTGACAGCGCAGGATGCCGACAAGCGAACTCATTGCCTTTGCTTCGCTCTCGGAGCCGAGGGCGAGGCCGCCCTCGGGACAGCCGGCAAGTTGCCGGGGCTACGGTGCTATTCTCGTCCCACGCCGAGCGCATCGGCGACGCGGTTGATGTAGTTGAACCAGGAGGCGATCAGCGTGATCTGCAGAATCCCGCGATCGTCGAATCCGGCCGTGCGCAGTGCTTCGATATCGGTTTTCTGAACCCTGGTGGCATCTTTGGTCAGCTTGACGACGTAATCGATCATCACCCGATCCTGCACCGAAATCGGCGCGGTAGTGTAATCCTTCTGCAGCGCCTCTACCAGGCCTTTATCCAACGTCACTCTACGCAGAAACTCTGCGTGCGACTCGATTCAATAGACGCACCGGTTGGTGACCGAGACCATGGTCGCGATCATCTCGTGCTGCCGCCGCTCGAGCGGGAGGTCGGGCGACATGAGCGCCCCGAAGGTACTGAACGCGTGATAGAGAGCGTCCGGAATGAGCGTGTGCGACCCTACAATGGACGACGCCCCCGAGGGATCGGGATGCACCGGGTCGCCATATTCTTTGGGATAAAGCAGCTTCTCGCCCTCAATGGCGCGCCGCAATTTGTCGTCGGCCTCGGGCAGTGAGACCGTTCGGATCCAAGTCATAGTTTTCCTCTTTCGCTGGGCTAGGATGTCCCCAGAATTTCGTTCTGGAAAAAATACTCGCACGCCCGTTCTGAGCCAATAGCACGTTCATAGTAATTGTTACCGCCTCAAAGCATAGCGCCAGCGCCGGTGGTTTGACGCCAGCGGGACAGTCGGCAAGATGCTGACGCTAGGTTTGAACCCGGGGTAATTTCCCTTGGTAACCCTTTCGTACACTCCCTTCCGGTAACCCTTGGTAACCATGCGGTTCATGACGTCCAGACGTACAATTGGCCTTGTCAGGTAGGTCCGTTCGCCAACCTGCGGGTTGGCCTTCGGAGCAGTTCCCCGGGGGAGTTTCCCCAAGTTCAACGAGCGGTATCAAGACCAGGCTCTGGAGTTCGCACTCTTATGGCGTTGTTTGGGTTCAACAAACAGAAGGCTCTCAGCAGTGCGGAGAAGTATGTCCAGCAGGGCAAGATCCAAAATGCCATCGCGGAATACGAGAAGGTCCTCAAGAACGATTCCAAGGACCTGACCGTCACCAACACCGTCGGCGATCTGTACACCCGCCTGGGCGAGACCGATAAAGCCACCACCTGCTTCAAGACTGTCGGCGATGCCTACGCCAGCCAGGGATTCACGGTCAAAGCCATTGCGATGTACAAGAAGATCTGCAAGCTGCAGCCCTCGCTCGAGAGCTTGCTGAAACTGGCGGAACTGTACACGCAACAGGGCTTGTTCAATGACGCTCGCGCACAGTATCTGCAGGTGGCGGAAGAATTCCTGAAAGCCAACGAACTCGAGAACGCGGTCCGCATCTTCCAGAAGATTCTGGAGATGGATCCGGAAAACAGCAACATGCGGGTGCGGCTGGCGGAAGTGTATGTTCGGCTGAACAAGAAAACGGAAGCGTGGCAGATTTTTTCGGCGGCCGCCGAAAGCCTGCGCTCCAAGGGATCGCTCAGCGGCGCCGAGGAAATTCTGCAGCGCATGCTGAAACTCGATCCCAACAACACCTATGCCCTGCTGATGCAGGGCAAGAACATGATCGAGTCCGGCGACGCTGCCGGAGCGGTCACCGCTCTACAGAGAGTTCCCGACATCGATTCCCATCCCGACGCTCTGCGCGACCTGTTAAAGGCTTATTTGCAGACGGGACAACTCTCGGAGGCCGGAGGCATTGCCAGCAAACTGCTGACGGTGCACAACGACCTCGCTGCCATCTCGAGCTTTGCCGACGCGCTGATGCAGGCCGGGCAGTACGAGAATGCTCTGCAGGTGTTTGACCAGCACGCCGAGCGTTTACTGGCGGAAAATTCCGACAAGGTACTCGATAACCTGCACGCCATCATCGGGCACGTGCGCGAGAATCCGGACTCGCTGAAGAAATTGCTGGATCTTTTTCACAAGGCGGGCGATACCACCCACGTCAGTGAGGTTACGGAACTGCTGGCCCACGCCAGCGTTCAGTCCGGGGACCTGTCAGAGGCGCGCGATCTTTACCAGAAACTCGCGACTCTCGAACCGGCGAATCCGCTGCACGTGCAGAACTACCAGCAGGTGGTTGGACAGATCAGCGGCACTTCCGGAGACAAGCTCATTACGCCGGAAGAAGCCGTGGTCGTGATTGAAGATCTGGAAGCGACCGCTCCTTCGATTCATCAGCATTATTCAGACGAAGTTTCACTCGCCGTCCGTTCCGCGCTGACCGATGCCGAGCTTTTCATTTCCTACAATATGCCCGCCAAGGCACTCGGCCCGCTGGTGGCCGCATTGCCGATGGCGCCTAACGACCTTCGCCTTAACCAACGCCTGGCCGCATTGCACACGCGGGCCAGCCGTTTTGCCGAGGCTGCGCTCTGTTGCCGCACCCTGCAACGCATTTATTCCGAAGCAGACCATCCTGATGAAGCTACACGATACGGAGAACTGGCCCAGCGATATGAGGAACGCACTTCGATTCGAGTTCCCGGCGTTTCTGCCGATGATGATGTTGCCGTCTCTCCGGTTTCACTTGCCACGAATCACGCGACGCATGTTCCCAGCTCTCGCGATCCGGAACCAGAGCCGGAAGTTCCTGAGTTTTCCATTGAGGAAGGTTCCGCAGAAGTCAGCTTAGTCGAGGAAGGAGCACCCCAAGCCCCGGCTCTGGCCGCTTCACCTTGGCCGACAATCGGCAAGCACCAACCTAATGCGGAACCTGAGCCGGAAACCGCTGAGTTTGCGGTGGCCGATGAATCCTCGTCGGTCCCGGCTGAGGGGTCGACAACCGCGTCGGAAATCGATCTATCTTCCGAGTGGGATGACGCGGTCACCATCGAGGCCGATGCTCCCGCAACTGAGGCCGCCGATGTCGAAGTGGCCTCCCATGGCCCCCACGAAGCTGGGGAGTCCACTAAGGCGATTGAGACGGTCGACGAGATCCGGTTTTATATTTCTCAGGGGATGCCGGCGCAGGCCATGGCAGCGTTGGCCAAACTTCAAACTCTTACGAATGACCAGGCGCAGCTCGATGCGCTTCGCGCCGAAGTTGAAGCCTCTATTCAACCGGCCGAGGAAGAAGCGGCAGCCGAGCCGGTGATGGAAGAACTCACCGCCGGCGATATTCCGACTCTTGAAGTTGAGGTCGATGAAACTCCCGTCAACGAAGTCCCCGAGGCTCCCGTTGCCGCAGCTCAGGCTATCGAAGTCCCAGCCATCGAGCTTCCGGTTGTTGATGAGGCTCCCGTTGTTGCACAGCCTCAAGTCGCCGAGCACCAGCCCGTCGTCGCGCAAGTTCCGACTCCGGCACCGCCAGCCCCGGTGATAGAGCAGCCTGCGGGCGAGCCCGCCGTTCTAAAGGAATTTGTTTCGGATTTGGAAACGTCTTTGGGAGATGGCTTCCGGCCGGGCGCAGCGGCCGCGTCATCGACACCGGCTGCTCCTCCTACAGCGTCAGCTTCGCATCCAACTGTGCACGTGGAGCCCGCGGTTGCCGCTGAAGCCAGCGCGCCGGTCTTGGGTGAGTTTGTTGCCGACATTGAAGCATCCCTGGGAGAAGACTTCCTGAAAGGCGCGCCCGTCGCAAGTCCAGAGCCGGTGGCTCCTCTCGTGCCCCCGGCTCCGGCTGCGAAGTCCGCGCCCAAGCCCGTTCCTCCGGTTGTGGCTCCCCCGTTTGCCACTCCGGCGTCAGCCGCTCCGGTGGTCGAGACTCCGAGGGTCGCTCCGCCAATGGCCGCCAGTGCTGCCGCCTCCGCAGCGCCCCACGCCGCCCCGCAGGGTGCGCCCATGATGTCTGCGCCTGCTGCTGCGGCGACCGGGTCCGTAGCCTGGCAAGCACCCCCGATCACCGTTCCCCGGCCGCAGCCGCCAGCGAGCCCCGTTTCCCATGCGCCCGCCGCTCGCGGCGCCGCCAAGGCCTCTCCGTTCGGCGATGACGCTGGCGTCGATCTTGCCGAAATGTTTGGCGAACTCAAACACGATCTCGAAGCCGATGTCGCCTCCGCCGACGAAGATCCAGAGACGCATTACAATCTCGGAATCGCCTTCCGTGAAATGGGCCTGCTCGATGAGGCCATCGGAGAGTTGCAGAAGGCCTGCCAGTCGTTCGATCGTGGAAAGCCGTTTCCGCAAATCATGCAGACTTATACCTGGCTGGCGCAGTGCTTCCTTGAAAAGGGCGTGCCGGAGGCCGCCGTCCGCTGGTATGACAAGGCTCTTAACGTTCCCGGCATTGACGGCGAGACCCGCGTTGCCCTCCACTATGAACTGGCTTCTGCCTTCGAAACCGCCGGCGATAAGCCTTCCGCTCTGCACCACTTCATGGACGTCTACGGCAGCAACATCGACTACCGCGATGTCGCCGAGCGCATTAAGGCCCTGAAGTCGTAGAATAGCCCGATGGCTTTTGTCCCCCACTCTTACATCTCGGGGTTCGCTGCCCGGTACACAAATTTCCGCGCCGACTGCCCCCGGAGCAGCCGATGACCGACCCCACTCCGTTTTCCGGCTCTCCCGATAAGGCGACGGAACCAGAGTCCTCACAGACTGAGACGCGCACCGCGCTGCTTGATCCTCCAGGACGGGATGCGCAACATCCCAATGCCGGCGGAGTGCAAGTCTGGATGCATCGCATTTCGGTTTTTCTTTTTGTGCTGGTCAGCGCTGTGGCGGGAGTGCTGCTCATCATTTTGCCGTGGACTCCGGAGTGGACCGATAACTACCTGCTGCTCTCGTTCCCCGCTCTCCGCTCGGTAGTATCCAACGGCTTTTTTCGCGGACTTTGCAGCGGTCTGGGACTGCTCGATATCTGGATTGGGTTTTGGGAGGCGCTGCACTACCACGAGCAGCAATAGCGTTGGCCCGGCTTGCGCACATGGGGATGCGCAGTTTCCAGGTGCCGCGACTTCGAGCCCTGCATCACTCTCCCCCGCGACTCAGCCGCACCAGTATTCTGATGACTTATTTCGCGCCAACGATGTTTCAATGCGAGTTTCCTTTATGACTGAACCCCTCAAATCCGCGCTCGTGGCATACCAAAATTCCGCTTTTCTCAACAGCCCCGATGGGCGCATTCTCCGCATCCTGGCCGAATATCAGGAACCGCTGGCTCGCTTCCGCCGCGAGCAAATTCAGGACACGGTCGTGTTTTTCGGGTCTGCCCGTTTTCAGGGCCAGAAGGATGCCGCTAAGACGCTCGCCGCCATCAAGCAGCAACACGGGTCCGCTCCAGCCGAGCAACTGGAACGAGATTTGAAACTTGCGCAAGCCGGGGTCGACATGGCGCGCTATTACGAAGACGCGCGCCGCCTGGCTCACATGCTGACCAAGTGGTCGATTCAAATTCCGGCCCGCCGCCGCCGTTTCGTGGTCACTACCGGCGGAGGCCCCGGAATTATGGAAGCCGCCAACCTCGGCGCGCACGAAGCCGGCGGAAAAACCATTGGCTTGAACATCCAGCTTCCCTTCGAACAGAGCCCCAATCAATACATCACTCCTGCGCTGAACTTTCAGTTCCACTATTTCTTCATGCGCAAATTCTGGTTCGCCTATCTCGCTAAGGCGCTGGTCATTTTTCCCGGCGGGTTCGGAACCATGGACGAACTTTTTGAAATTCTTACGCTGGCGCAAACCGACAAGCTGGCAAAAAAGATTCTGGTCGTCATCTACGGCAGCGAATACTGGCACCGGGTCATCAACTTCCAGGCCTTTGTCGACGCCGGAACCATAGCGCCCGAAGACGTGAACCAGTTCAAAGTCGTCGACTCACCCGACGATGCATTCGAGTTTCTGCGCGATGGCCTTACAAAATATCATCTCGGCGGCGCACCGAAAAAAGAAGGCGAAGTCCTGCCGGAGATAGCCAAGACCCGACCATAGGAGAGAATTTCGTTTCGTCGGTGTCCCTCAGATGCCCCTCTATGCTTAAGGTTTTGGTATGTCAGGGCGGCGGTGCATTAGACTGCATAACGAATGCCGTGCCAATGCACACTTTGCTACATCACTGACCGCAGCGCGTTTCCCGGAGACGAAGCCTCGCGGCGGCAACGCCTGCTGAAAAAGATCCGCGAAGCCGCGCGTGCCGGTGTTGACTACATCCAACTCAGAGAAAAAGATCTTTCCACGCGCGAACTGGAATCGCTGGCAAGGGACGCCGTGGCGGCGATCCGTGAGAGATCGCAATTGAAAACTGCACTCCTGATCAATTCCCGCACCGACGTCGCGCTGGCTGTCCAGGCCGACGGCGTCCACCTCCGCTCCAACGACATCAACCCGCGAGACGCAAGAGCATTATGGAAGTGTGACGCGGGCACCCCCGCCCGCGAGCCCTCCCCACGAGATCCGGTTGTGGGGGTTTCGTGTCACTCGCCCGCAGAAGTGGCCCAAGCGGCCGCCGACGCCGCCACCTTCGCCGTCTTCGGCCCCGTCTTCGAAAAAAAAGACACGCCACCGGCGGGCCTCAACCTCCTAAAGGAGGCATGCCGCGCCACCATCCCAGTGCTGGCCTTGGGAGGGATCACGCTGGCAAATGCTCATTCCTGTCTCGCTGCGGGAGCCGCCGGCATCGCCGCCATTCGCCTGTTCCAGGACAACGACATTGCCACTGTCGTGAAGCACTTGCGCGGCTGAGCTGCGCCCGGCCCAGCTGCGCTGATAAACTTTTCTTGGCAAGCCCCATCATGACAGCCACTCCAATTCGAACGGAATCTGCAGTCTCGGTCCTCCAACCATCGTTGGTTCAGATTCCCGCCGCCTGGTTTCTGATGGGCTCCGATGCCGGACAGGACTGTGAACGTCCTATTCACCGCGTCTGGGTCGACGGTTTTATGCTGGCCGCCACGCAAGTCACCAACGCCGAATATGAATGCTTCATGCGCACGACGTCGGCGACGGCTCCGCCGTTCTGGAATGATCCGAACTTTAATCATCCCCGGCAACCAGTAGCTGGCGCGTCATGGTTTGAAGCCGCTCGATACTGCGAATGGCTGGCCTCGGAAACGCGCCGGGGCTACCGCTTGCCAACCGAAGCAGAGTGGGAACTTGCCGCCCGCGGCGGGCTGGAACAGAAGAATTTTCCGTGGGGCGATGCCCCGCCGCAATCGCTACCCGACTACGCCACGCGCTGGCAAACTGGTCCGGAGCCAGTGGCCCGCTACGCGCCCAACAACTTCGGCCTCTACGACATTGGCGACAATGTTCACGAATGGTGCAGCGACTGGTACGACGCGAACTACTATGCAAGCTCTTGCGAGCAAAATCCGCGCGGGCCCGAGCAGAGCCCCATGAAGCCTCCGCGCAAGTCTTCTCGCGGCGGATCATGGCGCCACCACATCAAGGTCGCGCGCTGCGCCGCCCGCTCCAGCATCCCGCCAGATTTTCAATATGCCGACTACGGTTTCCGCGTAGCCTGCCAAAGCAATTTGTAATCGAGCAATTTGGCAATTTGGTAATTTTGTAATTTAGAATCGTGCGAGCAATTTTCGATTCCTAAATTACCAAATTACACAATTACAAAATTACACAATCTTCCCATGTTCACTCCCGACCTTCTCAAGAACAAACGTGTGCTCGTCACCGGTGGCGGCACCGGCCTCGGCAAGGGCATGGCGCAACGCTTCCTCGAACTCGGCGCCACGGTCCACATCTGCGGGCGCCGCGAAGAAGTTTTGGAGGAGGCCGCCGCCGAACTCACCGCGAAAGGCACAATTCACGCCATTCCGTGTGACGTGCGCAGCCTGGAAGCGGTCGAAGCCATGCTCGATTCCATTTGGAGCGAAGACCCGCTCGATATTCTCGTCAACAACGCCGCAGGAAATTTCATCGCGCGCACGGAAGAGCTTTCTCCGGGCGCTTGGAACTCCGTCATCGGCATCGTTCTAATGGGAACCTTGAACTGCACCATGGCGTGCGGACGCCGCTGGCTCAAAACCAAGCATCCGGGCACAGTCCTCAGCATCTCGGCTACTTACGCCCCGGTAGGATCCGCTTACGTCGTCCCCTCCGCCGTGTCCAAAGCGGGCGTCGAAGCTCTCATGCGCAGCCTGGCCGTCGAATGGGGAAATCGCGGTATTCGCATGAATGCCATCGCTCCTGGACCAATTCCCACGCAGGGCGCGTTTTCGCGAGTGCTGCCGCGTCCCGACCTCGAAACCCTCGCACTCGACCGCAATCCGCTCCATCGTTTTGGCAAGGTGGAAGAACTGGCGAACCTGGCGGCGTTTCTAGTGAGCGATGCGTCCGGTTATATCAACGGCGAAGTTATCCGGATGGATGGCGGCGAATTCCTGCAGGGCGCCGGAGAATTCAGCAATCTCGGCCGCATCCTGACAGAGGAAGACTGGCAGGCGATCAAGCCAAAAAAGTCAGGGCTTACGAAGAAATAACGGACGCGCTGGAGACGGCTCCGGTTTCCTCTGCGGTGGATTTTCTTTATTGCGTTCTCCGTGGTGACATGACAGCCTTCACCACCATATTAAGCAGGCTGAGCACTATCGCTCCGATGAATGCCGCCAGAAAACCACGCACTTGGAAACCGGGTGATAATAGCGCTGAAGCAAACTCAAGCATCAAGGCGTTGATCACGAACCAGAACAATCCCAGTGTCAGAAGCGTCAGAGGAAAGGTGATCACCTTGAGCACAAATCCGATGGTCGCATTGATGAACCCGATGACTAGCGCCGCGATCAGCGCGTTCCTCGGGCCGCTGACATAAATTCCCGGCACCACCTGGGCCATGACCCATACCGCAATCGCGCTAAGCACCCAATGCAGTAGCAGTTTTAACATGGTCGCTCCTTGCTCCTGACCGCGGTCAAAAAACTTAATCGAGAAACTATACCAGCACCGCGAACGGCGGGGGGTGACCCACCCTTGTCGCGTTGTTCGCGACAGAGCCTGCCCTGAGCTTGCCGAAGGGGTGGGGATTTTGACTTCCTGGAATCCTCTCCAACCCGATGCATTAAAATCACATCGGACACCCTAGTGAACCTCACCGAAATCGAAACCCGCGTCCTCGGCGCTCTGATCGAAAAAGATATCACCACGCCAGACTACTACCCACTCTCGCTCAATGCGCTAGTCAACGCCTGCAACCAGAAAAATAATCGCGACCCGGTGATGACCCTCGACGAAGAAACCGTGCGCCAAGCCCTCGCTACGCTGCAGGAAAAACGCCTGGCGGGTCCCGCCGGGGGGGCCGACAGCCGCGTCACAAAATTTGAACACCGCCTGCAGGAAGTCTTCAACTTCGACCGCCGCGAAATCGCCATCGTCTGCGTGCTGCTGCTCCGTGGACCGCAAACTCCCGGCGAACTGCGCAGCCGCACCGACCGGATGTACCATTTCGAGGCTCTCGACGATATTGTCTCCACTCTCGACCGCCTCGCCCAGCGCGAGCCGTCGCTGGTCCGAATTCTTCCGCGCCAGCCTGGCACCAAGGAATCTCGCTACACGCACCTCTTCTCCGGCGACGTGCAGATGTCCCCGCCGACAGAGGATGCAGATGTGTATGTGGCGCGGGCGGCCTCGTCCGCGAGTGGCGGCACAACCTCTACGGCCGATCGTTTGACGTCGCTAGAACAAGAAGTCTCTCGACTCCGGGCCGAAGTCTCCGAAATCCAGCGGCAACTTGCAGCCTTCCGAAGACAGTTCGAATAAGCGAGCCCCACGGAACTTTTCCCTTGCCAAAAACGTAAAATAACTCAGAGGGAGTTGGAGGTCCGCCATGTTCGCATTCTTGCTCTGGTGCATTCTTTTCGTTATGTGCTGGCCGCTGGCTTTGCTGGCGCTGGTCGCTTATCCCTTCGTCTGGCTGCTGCTGCTTCCGTTTCGAATTGTCGGCGTAGCCGTTCATGGCGTGCTGGAGGTAATTTTTCTCGCCATCACGCTGCCGTTCCGGCTGTTGGCGGCGCCCTTCCGCATCTGAGGCGCCATGAGTTACTGAGCGAAGGATTGCAGTTGCTCCTGACCTTAACGAGCAGCCGGGTTCGAGGCCCTTCCCGGGACTGTGCCACCCCGCTCATGTGCTTCCCGGCTCTCCTCGCCATGGTGTAGCCTCATACAAGGCGCCACAATCCAGGAGGACGTCATGCGTCGTCGCGAATTCCTCATTCGCTCCGCGTCAGGCTTGGGAACGGCTTGGCTTAGTTCACGTTCCATCCTCAACGCTCTTGCCGAACAAACTCTTCCCGCGAAATTTTCCGCCTCTGACACCGTAACGCTCGGCAGCACCGGCATTAAGACAAGCCGCCTCGCAATGGGCACCGGCACGGTCGGATCAGAGCATCATTCGCATCAAACCGCTCTCGGCGTAAAAGGTCTCTCCGACCTATTGCTCAACGGATACGACCACGGCCTGCGCTTTTTCGATTCCGCCGATTCTTACGGCAGCCATCCCCACGTCGCGGAAGCGCTCAAGCACGTGCAGCGAGACAAGGTTACCGTGCTCACGAAATCCTGGGCACGCGACGCTGTCGGCATGCGCGCCGATCTCGACCGCTTCCGCCGCGAACTCGGGACCGACTATCTCGACATTTGCCTGATGCATTGCGTCACCGAGGCGGATTGGACAGACCGCTATCGCGGCGCAATGGATGTTTTGTCTGAGGCCAAAGAGAAGGGGACGATCCGCGCCCACGGATGCTCCTGCCACAGCATCGACGCACTACGCGCCGCCGCCAAGTCACCTTGGGTGGAGATCGATCTCGCGCGCATCAACCCCGTCGGCGCATACATGGACGCCGATCCCGCAACTGTGGTGAGTGTTCTCAAAGAAATGAACGCTGCCGGGAAAGCAGTCGTAGGAATGAAGATTCTGGGTCAAGGCACGCTGCGCAATCGTCAGGACGAAGGCATCAAGTACGCACTGTCGCTAGGCATTCTCGACGCCTTCACCATCGGCGCCGAAAGCAAACAGGAACAAGAAGACCTGATCCGCCGGATCGCCGCCGCGTAATCACAAGAGAAGGCCGGGTGCCCCACCCTTCTCGCGCCTTCTGCGAGAGGGTGGGGATCTTGACTTTTGCTTTGTAACGAACTCGCGCGTTCTGGTGAAAGCGGGTCTCAGATTCTCATGTGGGGACAGCCGCCCTCGGCTGTCCAGCCGCGCAGCGGCGCTTCTTTCTAACTCTCCATCACCTTCAGGTCCGGACTCACAATCAAGCGCGCTTCGGTAGCGCGCTGCACATCCTCCGCGGTTAAGCCCGGGGCCACTTCCTCCAACACCAACCCATCCTTCGTCACGCGAATGTAAGCCATCTCCGTCGCAATGGTGTCGACAACCCTCACCCCGGTCAGCGGCAGTGTGCACTTCTTCAAAATCTTCGGAGCCCCTTCGCGCGTCGTATGCTCCATTGCCACCACCACGCGCCGCGCGCTCGCCACCAGGTCCATCGCGCCGCCCATTCCTTTTACCATTTTCCCGGGGATCATCCAGTTCGCCAGGCTCCCCGACTCATCCACTTCCATCGCGCCCAGCACGCTCAAATCGATATGCCCGCCGCGAATCATGGCAAACGAATCCGCGCTCGAAAAATAAGACGTCCCCGGCATCTCGCTCACCGTCTCTTTCCCGGCATTGATAAGGTCGGAATCCTCCTGCCCCTCCATCGGATACGGCCCGATCCCGAGCATTCCATTCTCTGACTGCAATGTGACTTCCATCCCAGCAGGCACATAATTCGCGATCAGAGTAGGCATGCCTATGCCAAGATTTACGTAGAATCCATCGCGCAACTCGCGCGCTACCCGCTTCACGATACGTTCGCGCTTATCCGTGTCTTTACCCACTTTGTTCATGAGAATCGTCGTCGTTTATTCGTCGTTAGTCGTTGACCCTCACTCCAACCATCGTCATCCTGAGCGAGGATTTTGCTTCGCTGAAAGCGAAGCAAAACCGCAGTCGAAGGATCTCTGCATTCCTGCGACCGCGCAAAATCTATGGCTTCCGTACCGAGTCGTGCACGCTCTTCGGAGAGTACCTGGATTCCCTCTCTTTGACACGCCCCTGCCACCCCTGCACTCTCAATCCAATGCCTCGGGTGGATAAGTCCCGTAGGAAAGTTGGGGTGAGATACAACGCAAAAAGCTCGTCCCCTTCTTTCTCCATCAGGTTCACCGTATGATTGAGAATCAACTCTACTTCTCCGTTCCCATCCGTGAATTCAGTAAAGAAAGCTGCGCTCTTTCGGAGAAACCGACTGACCTTCTTCACCGCGCGTTCATAGTCAGAGGGAGTAACACCGTCTAGCAGACGCGCATAGAAAAAGCTCCATTTCGCACGGACTCTACCGAGATCCTCACCTACCGGCCAGTAGGCTTTTGGCTTTAACGATAGTGCCGCCAAAATGCTCTGCGGGCTATGTGTGGGGTGACGGAGGACTATGTCGATGCTGAATGAATCTTTGGAGGTCGCCATCTGATTTAGTGCGCCTTCCTGACCGTCCGTCTCTCAATCCTGCGCTGGTACAATTCCCCCTGGAAGATGCGTTTCACATAAATCGAAGGCGTATGAATCTGGTCTCCGTCCAACTCCCCCGCGTCCACTAAATGCTCGACTTCGGCAATCGTAATCTTGGCCGCCGTCGCCATCATGGGATTAAAATTCCGCGCCGTCTTCCGGTAAATCAGATTCCCCTCGCGATCGCCCTTCCACGCTTTTACCAATGCGAAATCCGCAGTCAGCCCGCGCTCCATGACATACAGCCGTCCGTCAAACTCGCGCGTCTCTTTACCCTCGGCAACAATTGTTCCCACGCCCGTCGGCGTGTAAAACGCTGGAATCCCGGCGCCCCCCGCGCGAATCCGCTCCGAAAACGTTCCTTGCGGAACCAGATCCAGCCGGATCGTTCCCTTCAGCACCATCTCTTCCAGCAATTTGTTCTCGCCGACGTACGATCCGATGTGATGCACAATCTGCCCCGCCGCCAGCAACAACCCGTTCCCCACGCCGTCCACTCCCACGTTGTTGCTGATAGTTCGCAGATTTTTCGTTCCCTTCCGAACCAGCGCCCGAATCAGATTTTCCGGCATGCCGCACAGGCCAAAGCCGCCAATCATGATGGTCGCCCCGTCAAACACGTCGCGGATGGCCTCATCCGCATTGCCCACAACTTTGTTCATAGCGTCAGAATTCTAAATGAACGGATTGATGATTGGTGATTGTTGATTTAAAAGCTGGCCTCAGTTTGTTTTTTCAATCAGCAATCAAAAATCATCAATCAACAATTGCCTTCTTAGCGGGAATCTTCCGCAACGCATGCGCCTGCTCGAACTCCTCTGCCAGTTGCCGCGTCGCCAGGTTCTCCCGGATGTGCGTGAGTCGCTGCTCCACCTTCCACAGCGCCTGCTCCAGATTCTTCTGGTTAGTGATGGCGATGTCCCGCCACATCGAATACGGGCTCGCCGAGATCCGTGTCATCTCCTGCAGGGCGCGTCCGCCGGCCGGCAACAGTGGAGCCTCATCCCCAAACTCCTCTACCAGCGCCGCCGCCAGCGCGGTCGAAATCATCTGCGGAACATGGCTGATCCACGCGCACAGACGGTCATGTTCCTCCGCGGGAAGCACCGCAATCCGCGCCCCGACCTGATCGATCCATCCCGCAAACTCCGCGAGCAATCCCTCATTCAAATTCTGCCCCGGCAGTGGAGACAAGAACCACACCGCTTTGTGAAACAAATCCGCATCCGCGTAGTCGACTCCACTCATCTCTTTGCCCGCCATCGGGTGCCCGGCCAGAAACCGCTTCCCCGCGTTCTTGCCAAACACTTTAAGCGCGCGCTCGACTACGGAGGCTTTCGTACTCCCGACATCAGTCAGCAAAGTTTTCGCCGGCAGCGCTGGACCCAGGCGCTCGATTAGATCCATAATCGCGAGCACCGGAGTCGCCAGCACAACGACTTGGCTGCCGCGCACAGCATCACCGGGGTTGACGGCTCCATCGTCGATTGCGCCCCGCCTGCGCGCCTTCTCCAGCGTTGCCTCGCGATCGCATCCGACAATCCGCCCGGCGAATTTCTTCTTTCGCAGCGCAAGCCCCAGCGACCCGCCAATCAGGCCAGCTCCGACGATCGTGATTTGCCGAATGGGCATAAATAAATTGAGCCATTAAGCGATTGAGTGATTCAGCCATTTTCTTCAACTCTCAATCACTCAATGGCGCAATCACGCAACGACCCAATCCTCTAAATCTTTCGTCCCACTGCCGGCGCAATCATCCGCAACTCGTCCATCAACTTCGCGAACTGTTCGGGGAACAGCGACTGCGCACCGTCGGATAGCGCCTTGTCGGGATCGCAGTGCACTTCAATCAGCAAGGCATCTGCGCCCGCTGCCACCGATGCCCGCGCCATCGGCGCGACCTTGTCGCGCCGTCCAGTCCCATGCGAAGGGTCCGCCGTCATCGGTAAATGCGACAGTTTGTGAATGATCGGTATCGCCGAAATATCCATTGTGTTCCGCGTATAGGTTTCAAATGTTCGTATGCCGCGTTCGCACAGGATCACGTCGTAATTGCCGCCCGCCATGATGTACTCTGCCGACAAAAGCAATTCTTCTAGTGTTGCCGCGATCCCGCGCTTCAGCAGCACCGGCTTGCGCACCTTGCCCAGTTCGCGCAACAGATTGAAGTTCTGCATGTTGCGCGCGCCCACCTGCAGGATGTCGACGTAGGGAATCATCATTGGGATCTGCGAAATTTCCATCACCTCGCTGATCACCAGCAACTTGAATTTGTCTCCCGCTTCGCGCAGCAGTTTTAGCGCGTCTTCCCCGTGTCCCTGAAACGAATACGGAGAACTGCGCGGCTTGAACGCTCCGCCGCGCAGCACTTTTGCGCCCGCCCTCGCCACCGCCTCCGCCGTCGTGAAGATCTGTTCCCGCGACTCCACCGAACACGGGCCCGCCATCACCACAATCTCATTGCCCCCGATGCCAATGCCGTTCGCCAGCTTGACGATTGTTCCCTCAGGACGAAAACTCCGTCCCGCGAGCTTGTAAGGCGAACTGATGCGGTGGACTTCCTGCACTCCGGGCAGAAGTTCCAGGTTGCGAATATCAAAATCGATCCCCGACCCGACCGCGCCCAGCACGGTCATCCGCGCGCCGGTCGAGCGGTGCACTTCAAATCCGATCTTCACCAGATGCTCGATCACCTGCTGAATCAGTGCCTCGTCCGCGCCTTCCTGCATCGCCACAATCATGGAAAATCAGCTCCTGGCTCTTAGCTTCTAGCTCTTAGCTTATAACCCTCAACTCTGCCCAACTCCGCATCCACCATCAACCACCAACCCTTGTCATTCCGACCCTGACCGAAGGGAAGGGGAGGAACCTGCTGTTTCCAGCCAAGAGCAATCACACTGAACTCGTCGAACTCGGATTAGCTAATATCTAGAAGGCAGCTAGAAGCTCGTCAATCATTCACTTCCGAATCCAATTCCGTCTCGGCCTCTGTAGCTTCGCCCTTGGGCACAATCTCTTCCTTCTGCACATTTCGCATCACGTCGATAATGCGCTCGTAGATCCGCACCAGATCTCGCCCTGGCAGCGGCCCCCGATTCGCCTCCTGCACATTGGCAAAAACGATCCGCTCCCGATCCGGTTCATAAATTGGCAACGAAGTATCGCGCTTGAGCCGCCCAATCGCAACCGCGGCCTGTGCCCGCTCGCTCAGCAATTCCACGAGCTTCCGGTCGAGCTCATCAATTTTCTTTCGCCAATCGTCGATATCCATAAACTCTGCCGGGTGCCCCACCCTTCTCGCGCACTCTGCGAGAGGGTGGGGATTTTGACTTCTACGCCGCGCCAAACGTACAAGGCCCACACTGTCTGCGAGATCTGGAAATTGTCCGACCTTTACCGCCCGGGAGTCGCAAGCTGCAAACTCGTAAGCTTCTTTACAAACTCCCCCACCGCCGCCGCCTCTCGACCGCGATTCTTCTCGACGGTCTCTACAATGGCGCTGCCCACCACCACCGCATCCGCAAACTCGCCGACTTCCGCAAACTGCTCTGCCGTAGAAATTCCAAATCCCAGTGCGATCGGCAGCTTGGTCACACGCCGCAAACGCCGCACCAACCTCTGCGCGTCGTCTGCGAGTTGCTGTCGCGCTCCCGTCACTCCCGTCCGCGACACTGCATACACAAACCCTCGCGAAGCCTCCGCAATCCGCTTCAAGCGCTCGTCTGGACTAGTCGGCGCCGCCAAAAAGATCGGAGCCAGATCATATGCCCGCATCGCCCGCAAATATTCCCTAGCCTCTTCCACCGGCAGATCGGTCACCAGCGCCCCATCCACTCCGGCGGCCCGCGCCACCTTGCAGAATTTTTCCATCCCCATCCGCAAGATCGGATTGAGATAGGAAAACACAATCATCCCAGTAGACTGCGCATGCTGCCGCACTTCCGCCGCCAGCGTCAGCACCTGCCCGAGCGAAGTGCCGTGCTTCAACGCTCGTTCGCTCGCCCGCTGGATCACAGGTCCGTCCGCGACAGGATCGCTGAATGGCACCCCCAACTCAATTACATCCGCACCCGCCTCAATCGCGGCCAGCACAATTTCGAGCGTCGTAGCGAGGTCGGGATCCCCGCAAGTCACATACGCAACCAGCGCCGGCTTTTTATGAAAGGTCAGTGGCATAGAAGAAACGGCTGATTGTTGATTTCTGATTGACGATTGAAAGCAAGTGAAGACTGATCTGAGGTTTTCAATCAGCAATCAAAAATCACAAATCATCAATCGATCTTAAGATTCTCCCGCATAATCCCAATATCTTTATCCCCGCGCCCGGAAACATTCACGATCAAAATCTCAGACTTCTTCATCTTGGGTGCGCGCTTCAGCGCTTCCGCAACGGCGTGCGCCGACTCCAGCGCCGGAATAATTCCTTCCGTTCGCGCCAGCAAGGTCGTCGCCTCCAGCGCTTCTTTGTCCGACGCCGGCACATATTCCGCGCGCCCCGCATCCCGCAACGCCGCATGTTCCGGCCCAATCGAAGGATAGTCCAACCCCGCCGACACCGAATGCGTCAGCGCAATCTGCCCGCCCGAATCCTGCAGCACGTAAGAATAAGTCCCCTGCAGCACTCCCGGAGAACCGCCGCGAAAGCGCGCCGCATGATCACCGAGCGTTTCGCCACGCCCGCCGCCCTCCACGCCGATCAACCGGACTTTTTTATCCTTCAGAAAATCGTAAAAAATCCCGATCGAATTGGATCCACCGCCCACGCACGCGACAATCGCCGTCGGCAGTTTCCCCTCAGCCTTCAGAATCTGCGCCCGCGCTTCCTTCCCAATCACGCGATGGAAATCCCGTACCATCGTCGGATAAGGATGCGCGCCCAACACGCTGCCCAGCAGATAATGGGTCGTCCGCACGTTCGTGACCCAGTCGCGCATCGCCTCGTTGATCGCATCCTTCAGCGTGCACGATCCCGACGACACTCCGCGCACTTCGGCTCCCAGCAACCGCATGCGGAACACATTCAGCTCTTGCCGCCGCATGTCCTCGGTTCCCATGTATACGACGCACTCAAATCCCAGTAACGCACACACAGTAGCGGTCGCGACTCCGTGCTGCCCTGCCCCAGTCTCAGCGATCACGCGATGCTTGCCCATGCGCTCAACCAGTAATCCCTGCCCCAGGCAGTTATTGATCTTGTGCGCGCCGGTGTGCAGCAAGTCTTCACGCTTCAAATAAATCTTTGCACCACCTAGTTTCTGCGTGAGTCGCCGCGCAAAAAACAAGGGCGTCGGTCGCCCCGCATAAGTCGTCAGCAACTCCGTGAGGCGCGCCTGAAATTTCTTATCGCGCTTCGCCCTTTCATACTCGCGCTCAAGTTCTTCGAGCGCCGCCATCAACGTCTCCGGCACATACCGCCCGCCATAAATCCCAAACCGCCCCGGTTCGTGGCTCGACTTAACTGAATGCGGGTGCCCCATCCTAGCCGCGTTCTTTGCGGCTAGGGTGGGGATTTTGACTTTCGAAGTCCGTGGAACTGTAGCCATCGTTAACTCGTCTTTCTATCGACTTCTCGCACCGCCCTCACAAACGCTCGCACCTTTTCCGGATCTTTCTTCCCCGGCCGCGCCTCCACGCCAGAGACCACATCCACTCCCCAAGGACACAGACTCTTGATAGCCTCGGCCACATTTTCAGGGCTGAGGCCACCCGCCACGACCACTGGCACTTCTTCTTGCAAGCCCCAGATTCCGACCTTGGCAGCTTCCCAGTCGAACCGTTCTCCCGTGCCACCTGGCCGCTCGCCTTTTCCGGAATCGACTAAGACCGCAGACACCGGCTTCGCTGCCGAACCAAACGTAACAAGTATGTCGCCGGTCAGAGCTTCGCCAGGCACCGCTACTATCAGCCTCCGTTCGCAACTTACATGCCACGCTAACCACTCTCCGATCGATTTCGAATAGACCTGCGCAGCTGTGAGTCCGACGTGTTGCATAATGCCATCGGCGCGTTCGACCGTCCCATTCACAAACACTCCGACCTTTTCCACACCCACCGGCAACTTCTCCACAATCTCCCGCGCCGTCTCGACGCTTATGCACCGCGGACTCTTCTCATGAAACACAAAGCCCACCGCATCCGCGCCCGCGTCCACCGCTACGAGCGCATCCTGCAAATTCGTCATCCCGCAAATCTTTACCCAAGTCATAACGCAGTGGCCAGTGGCCAGCTGTCAGAAGCCGGTAAATTCATCAACTCAAATGTCATCCTGAGCGAGGATTTTGCTTCGCGATAAGCGAAGCAAAACCGCAGTCGAAGGACCCCGTGCTCGCCGGCACCACTACCGGCCCGAATAGGATTCTCTGAACAGCGTCATCGAACACTCGGTACCCGGTGTTCACCACTCGGCACCCGCATCAACTCCCGCAGGGTCTCGCCCGGGCACTCCGCCCGCATCAATGTCTCGCCCACCAGGAACGCGTCATACCCTGCCGCACGCAGTCGCGCCACGTCTTTCGCCGAATGAATGCCGCTCTCCGCCACCCGCACCACTCCGGACGGAATCTGCTCAACCAATCGAAACGCCGTCTCCAAATCGACTTGGAACGTCCGCAGATCGCGCGTATTCACGCCAATCAAATCGCATCCCGCATCCCGCGCCCGCTGCAGTTCTTCCTCATCGTGCACTTCGCACAAAACATCCAGACCACGCTGCCGAGCCCCGCCTGCCAGGGAACTCAATTCCGCCGACGACAGAGCCCCCACAATCAGCAACACCGCATCGGCGCAGTTCGCCCGCGCTTCGAACAACTGAAACTCGTCCACGATAAAATCCTTGCGCAAACACGGAACGGAAACCGCCGCCGAAGCCTCCAGCAAATTCGTCAGCGACCCTTGAAAGAATTCCTCATCGGTCAGCACCGAGAGCGCAGTTGCGCCAGCCTCTGCCAATTCCCGCGCCAATTCCGCCGGATGGAACTCCGCCCGAATCAATCCCTTCGAGGGCGAAGCTTTCTTCAATTCCGCTATCACCGCCACTCCGTCGCGGCTCCTAGATTCCAGCGCCCGCCGAAACCCGCGCGGCACGTGCATTTCAGCTTTCCGCTCCAACTCGCGCAAATCCGCATCGCGACGCGTCTTCTCCACCCGCGCCCGCGCAGCCGCAACTATCCGCTCCAGAATGGCAGCCATAGAGAATCTTTCGATTATAAGGGACTCAAGGCTTGCGAGCCCTCAACTGACGGGGTGCCCCATCTTTCCCGCGTTCTGTGCGAGAGGAGCCTGCCCTGAGCGCAGTCGAAGGGTGGGGAACCTGACTTCGAGCTCAGGCAAACAACATGAGCCTCGCCCTACTCACTTACAAATCTCCCGCAATTCTTTCAACGGCTTCTCCGCAGCCGCCGGATACTTCATCTTCTTCACATCCATCCATTGCTCCAGCAGTGTGCCTCCATATCTCGATCCCGCATCCGGATCCGTCTCATACGCCGGATCGCTCTCGGCATCCTCCAGCGTCACCAGTTTGAATCCCTTTTTCTGAAGCAGGTCCAGCACGTCCGGGAGAATCGTGCTGCTGAACGCCCCTAGATGCAGCAGCAGCACGTGATTGATGTCGCGCTCGTACACCAGTTTCGCCATCTCCCTGCCCAGGTCGAGATAAGCGGACGCCGTGTTCAGATAACTCGATCGCAGCCACGCGATTGACTTTGCGTCGTTCTTTTCCATGCACCGCGCGTACGCACTGTTCCACGCGTAGTCTTCCCAATCGAGCGTCACTTGCGCTACCCGATATTGGTGCGCTTGCAGATAAGCGCGCACTGCGCGCCGCTTTTCGGCCGTGTCACCCTCGCGCAAGAACGGATAACGCAGCCAGTGCCAGTTCGCATCCTTCCGCGCAACCAACTCCAGCACCGGCTCATCCTCTTCAATTTCGCGCTCAAACGCCTCCGCCGGATTCGCATTCAAATCCATGTGCGAGTACGTGTGACTTCCCACCGGCTCCGAGGCTGCCCACAACTTCAACGCCTCCGCCGCGTCGGCATTTCCTTCCAGCTTTTTGCCATTGACGAAACCATACGTCGCAGGCGCCTGCCGCATCTTCAACACGGCCAGCGTGTCGCGGGTTATCCGTGCTCGCGTCACTCCCTGCGGAAGCTCCCCGTTCAAAGGCAGATCATCAAAGGTGATCGCAACCTTCTGCGCCGCACAAAAACAGGCTAGGAAAAGGATTGAGAACAAGATAAACCAGGCACGCGCGGGTGCCCCACCCTTCTCGCGCTTTTGGCGAGAGAGTGGGGATTTTGAATTGGAAATTTTAATGGTTAATTGACGCACCGCTACTCCATCCCCAGCGAAGCCTTCACCGATTTCCCATACTCCCGAGCCTTCTCCAGCACCCGCGGCTCATCAATCGTCAGAAGCTTTCGATCTCGCATGACAACTCGCCCGCCAATAATCACAGTCTGCACATCGCTCCCCTTGAGCGAATAAGCAATTTGCGCATAGACGTCATACATTGGCACCGCGTTCGGCTCGTCCAGTCCAATCAAAATCACATCTGCCTTTTTCCCCGCCTCGAGCGATCCAATCTCTTTCTCCATGTGCAGCGCCCGCGCTCCGTCAATCGTCGCCATCTCCACTACGGCTTTCGCATTCAGCGCCAGCGGATCCATCTTCGAAATCTTCGCCAGCTTCGCCGCCAGATCGATCTCTTCCATCAAGTCGAGATCGTTATTGCTTCCCGCTGGACCGTCCGTGCCCAACCCCACGGCCACTCCCGCCGCCCGCAGCTCCGGCACCGGAGCCACGCCGCTCGCAATCATCATGTTGCTCGACGGATTGTGCACGCACCCCACCCGCCGCTCCGCCAGTAACTTTCGGTCCGCCTCATCCACAAAAATGCAATGCGCCGCAATCAGATTAGGCTCCAGCACTCCAATCTTTTCCAGATACTGCACGGGAGACATTCCGTTCTGCTTCTCGCTGTCCTCCCACTCTTTTTTCATCTCGGCCACATGCATGAGAAGCGGCGCGTTATATTTCTTCGCTAGCACCGCCGCATCCTGAATCGTCTTCTTCGAACACGTGTAGATCGAATGAGGTGCTGGAGCCGCATGAATCAGCGGATCGCCCTGCCATTTCTGCAGAAACTTTTCCGTGTACGCCAGCATTGCCGCATTCGTTTTATTATCCGGCGCCGGAAAATCGATGAACGTCTCCCCCAGCACCCCGCGCATCCCCGCAGCTTTGGTCTCCTCAGCCACCGCGTCCTCGAAGTAATACATGTCGGCGAACGTTGTCACACCCGACCGAATCTGCTCCGCTGCCGCCAGCCGCGTTCCCCAGCGCACGAACTCCTCGTTCACGTTCTTCGCCTCTGCCGGGAAAATATACTTGTACAGCCAGTCGTGGAGTGTCACGTCATCATGCAATCCGCGAAACAGTGTCATTGGCACGTGTACGTGCCCATTGATTAATCCCGGAAGCACGAGCATCCCGCGACTATCGATACTTTTCGCTCCGTGATATCTTCTTTCGACCTCGGCGCGCGGCCCCACGGCCACAATCGCATCGCCCTTGATCGCGACGCTGCCTTCGTGAACTATCGTTCGCGCTCCATCCATCGTGACCACCATACCGCCACTGACGATTAAATCCACGTCCTGCCTTGTCTGCGCGGCCGATCCCGCAACCGTCATCACCACCACCACCGCCCACACCGCAATGCGCCCCATGCCTATCTCCTAAATATTCAGGGTGCCCCACCGTTCTCGCGCAGTTCGCGAGAGGGTGGGGATTTTGACTTACGACCCTCCACCAACTCCCGCCACTCTCCTCAAATAAAACTTGAAAAACTCCTCCGCATTCGAATCCAAACAAACCTGAGCATTCACCACTCCCGGCTCTTCTCGTGTGAATCCCTTCTCATCCACGCGAATATGCATTCCCCGCACGGGACACAAATCCGGACGCAGCACAAACACCACAGTCATCGGATCGAACAACGTCGGCGTCTCCTGCCCCCACAAGTGATACAGGATCGCCAGCTGATCGGTTACCGCCGTCCCCTGGCTGAACAGGAACGCCCGCTTCACCTCGTCCAGCTTCAACTGCGTGGAATCGAGCGGCATCACAAAAAGCGGAACACCCGTGGCAAACAGCTTCTGCGCCGAAGCCACATCGTTCAAAATATTCCATTCCGGCATCGGCGGGACCGCAGGCGTGTAGCCCAAGTCGCCATACCCGCGCCGGATCCAGCCGCCCATCAGCACCACCCGCTTCAGCTTTCGGAATGTCGCCGCATCTCTATCAATCGCCGCCCCCACATTCATCAGCGGACCAATCGCGATCAGCGTGATCTCTCCGGGATACTTTTGAATCTGCGCGAGCAAAAACTCGACCGCGTCCCCATGCGATGCCTTGGCAAAATGACTCTCCGCATACCGCCGCTGCGACATTGGAATCTTGGGTGGCGTCGCTTTGCCCGCGAGCACCGGAATCTCCGCGTTGCCCACCTCCGCCAGAAACCGGTCTGTCAGCTTCGCCCGGGTTTCCGTATCGCCGAATGTAGTCATCACGCCGAGTATCTGTAGTTCCGGACTTCGCACTGCCAGCGCCAACGCAAACGCATCGTCCACATCGTCGCCAATATCGGTATCGATAATCACCTTCTCCCGCACTTGCCCTGCGCTCTGTGTCCAACTCGCGACAGGCCAGACGCAAATCGCCAATGCCAAAACACATCTACGAACTAAGATCATTTATTTATGCTCCCAGCGCGTCACCGCGGAACTCAGACACTACTCCAATTTCTCCCACGATGTTCTCGTTGAATCGTGCCAGATGTCCTGCGGGAATCCAATATTCGCGATGACCCGAACTTCCCACTACATGCGGATCGTACTCACGAAGGAACTCCGCCCGTACCTGAAAGCGCAAAACATATCCCACGAATCCGGAGCGCTCATCTTTTGTATTCCAGTCGCGCGCAATCTGAATTGCATACGCCTCTGTCAAGACAGGATAGAAAATCGGCTGCTCGGGCAATCGCGGAGGAAATTCATGAAACCCATTGGCTCGAATCAGTTCCATCTCAATCTGACCCACCGGCCTGTACAGCGTCGTCAATTGAACTTTCATCGAGAAAGGATACTAGTATCATTGAAAGTCGCGCCCTCTTCCGAAATCGAAAAAAATGAACTGCAGAGTTCGCAGAGACACCCCGCAGAGGACGCCGAGAAGGGCAACTCAAACGCCTTAATCACCGTTCTCTGCGCTCTTCTCATCGATCTTGGGGGCCTTTCTCAGCGTTCTCCGCGTCCTTTCTCGGCGTTCTCCGCGGTTAAAAGCTTTGGGTGTGTCTCCCGCCCCACACTGTTTCCCGCGCCGCACGGCCCATTCGAAAGCCCCTGACTCTAACCCATGCGGAATCAATATCCCCTCAGTTGGCTCCCGCCGTGCATTCCCCAGAGTGCCGCTAGCCGGCAGGAGGTGACCAACCATGACCCGCATCAACGCATTTCGCAGCATCGCAGAAACCCGTTCCATGACCTGGGGCAAGAACACAAGCACGCTGATTTTCGCCGCCGTGCTCATCGTCTGCTCCGTAACCGTCGGCTGCTCTAGCGACAAACCGAAGCCAGTAAGTTCTAACAACCAAGTTCCCGCGCCGCAACCGGAAACCGCGAGCACTCCCATGCCCGCGCCCGTAGTCGAGGCCGCGGCCAAGCCCGCTCCGAGAAAAATCGTCCACAAGAAACCCGCAACCGTAAATTACACCGACAAGGCGTACGGCGTAACCTTCGAATATCCGCGCCGCTACGCCATCGAAACCGGCAATGCCGCGACTGAACTCATGGCCTCGAATCCCATCGCCATGAATTTCGTGCAACCCGGCGGGCTCGCGCTTGCCGCCGTCGAGTTGCCCGAGACCGGCTTCGCCAACACCGACTTCTCCTCCGCATTTTTCAACGTGAGCATCAACAAATCTCTCACCGCCGATCAATGCACCGAGTTCGCTGTGCCGCAGCCGAAGGCCGCGCCGCAAGCCTCAACCACTGACGCCGCACCCACTGTGACACCTGTTTCTTCCGCCGCGACGTCCGCGCCCGATATCCAGTCGGCGTCCGGCTCGAAGCTCATGCTGGGCGACCTCGAACTGCGCGCCACCGAGGCCGTCACCGGGGAAGGCACTCGCCAGAGCGACTCGAAGTACTTCCATGTCTTCCAGAATGGAGCCTGCTACGAGTTCGCCTTGAACGTGACCACCGTCGCCTCTGAGGATGGCGTGATGAAGCACGTCGATCGCGACAAAGTCTTCAACCGCCTGGAAAAAATCCTGGCCACCGTGAAGATTAATCCGATCGCCGCCCCCGAAGTAACCGCCGAAACTCCGGTGCAAGCCCCAACCCCAGCCCAGTAACCCGCAGGCTGCCCCACCCTTCTCGCGCATTTCGCGAGAGGGTGGGGATTTTGAATTTTCTGGACATCGCGAAATTTCCCACTTCAGTTTTTTGTAACCGCTGCTGCCTGAGAATTTACCAATCAGAATCTCGAATCCGCACTTTGCCTTATTCGGCCCGCTCAAGTCCTATCCTCTTCTGCCGATCTAAACTCAGAGGACAATCTCGCCTTGAAGTTCACTGCTCTCCTCCCCCACACAGAGTCTCGTCCCGACTCGGAAGACGTTACCTACGCTCGCCTCTGTGATGACTACATCCGCGAGGCGCGTCTCATCCAGACCTCGCTAATCCCCACCGACTCCCTTCGTCATCCCTCCGTTGAAATCGCCTTCCGCTTCACCCCTTTCTTCGAAGTAGGCGGTGACTTCGTCGATTTCTTCCCGCTTCCCCAAGGCCTCATCGGCCTTTATCTCGGCGACGTTGTCGGCAAAGGATTGCCCGCGACCATGTACGGAGCCTTGGTTATGGGAATCCTTCGCGGCATTCACAAGGCCGACACCGACACTGGCGCCGTTCTGTCCCTCTTGAATCAGCGTCTGTTGCAGCGTCCCTTGCCCGACCGTTTTTGTTCTACTTTGTACGCCGTTTTCGATCCTTCCACCCGCACTCTGGCTTTTTCCAATGCCGGGCTGCCTTTTCCTCTTCACGCTTCTTCTGAACAATGTCAGACGCTGGGAGAAGGCGGCCTGCCTTCTGGCCTTCTTCCTTTCGCCTCCTACGAACAACATGTCGTCCAACTTTCGCCTGGGGACGCTGTTCTATTCGCCACCGACGGCCTGCACGAATCGCTCAACCCGGACGGAATCGAGTTCAGTTCCACCCGCATGGGCGAATTATGGGCCGAATGCCAGTCCAAGTCCGCAACCGAATCCTTGGAACACATCTTCGACGGCCTCTTTTATTTCTCCAATGGCACTCCGCCCCACGACGACATTACCGCCGTAGTCCTGAAAGTCCTGGCCTAGCTCTCCTGTATCGAAAGAGTGCAACGGAAAGGGTGCCCCACCCTTCTCGCGTTCTATGCGAGAGGGTGGGGATTTTGACCCTGCCGAGAGTGCGCCGTGCCGTATCGGGTAGTAAAAAGAAAATGAAAAGCGAAGCAGGTCTTGAACAAAGCTCTCTAGTGTTCCGTCTTCCCCGCGAGCAGGTCCAACGCGTGCGGAATCAACCCCGCGACCGCCTCCAGGGATTCCACTGCTCCCGCCGGACTTCCCGGCAAATTCAAGATCAGCGCGCTTCCCCGTACTCCGCAAACTCCCCGGCTGAGCGCGGCAAACGGAGTCTTCTTCGTGCCCTCGCTCCGCATCCGTTCCGCCACACCGTTCAGCAACCGGTCGCACACCGCGACCGTCGCTTCCGGAGTCACATCGCGCGCAGCAATTCCGGTTCCACCGGTCGTCACCACGAGCCTCACCTCGCGCGCCAATCGAATCAGCAAATTTTGAATTGAAATGGATTCATCCGGAACAACTTCACGCACGGCTATCGAGAAACGCAGCTTCTGCAGTAGTTGCGCAACCGCCGGCCCCGACCGGTCTTCCCGTTCCCCGCGAGCGCAGGAATCGCTGACCGTTACCACCGCGGCCGTCACCGCGGCCCCATCAGCCGTCGAGGAGGACATCTTCCTCTTCTTCCCTCCGCCCTGGACCCGCGCTCGCCGGCGTACTCCCAGCACTCACCGGTGCAGACGCCGCAGCGGGCTCAGGTTCCGCCCCGCCATCCCTGGCAGACTCATCCAGCAGTCGCAGCCCTTCCATCAACAGTCCCTGCGTGTTTAACTGCGTGGTCTCTTTATCGGTCTTGCCTTCGAAGTCGAGCTGGAAATTTCCCCCCGTCCAGCGCAGCACTTTGAACACCGCCTCGTCTCCCACCAGCGCGCCATAAGTCGCATGTTTCACCTGGCCCTCGACAAAAAACACTTCGCACTTGTCGCCGTCGTTGCTCAGCGAGAGCTGGCAGCTTTTCCGCCCCATTTCCAGCGACTGCATCAGATCGATCACGTTCATCTGCGACAGACTGCCGGTCACCACTCCATCCTTGGGCGCAGTCTTCGACATTTTTTCCAACGCGATGCGGTCGATGGTCCGCTTGATGCGCCGCGTCGCGTCCCTCAGGAAAAATGGCTTCTCCAGATAATCGTCAGCCGCATCCTGCGGCGAGAGCCGCTCCGCAATGTCCACCTTGCTCGCCATCAGCACGGTCGAAAAATTTGCCGTTGCCGGACGACTCTTCAACTTCTCGACCAACTGCCGTCCATCCATTCCCGGCATTTTGTAATCGCACACCAGCAAATCCGGAACGTCGTCGACTGCTTTCAGCAACGCATCCGCAGCGTCCGTCGCCGTCGTCACCACCGCCAACGGATCCAGTGCATGTTGCAGCATCGCCAGCACCATCGGATTGTCATCCACCACCAGCAGTTTGACGTTGTTCGCCATGTCTAGAATCGACTATTTCCCAGTCGCTATTTTGCTCGCCGGTAGTCGCCGCTTTTTCCGCCGCTCTTGCTTTGCAATACAATCTCGCGAATTTCAATGCTCTTATCCGCGCCTTTGCACATGTCGTAGACCGTTAGCGCCGACACGGTGGCTGCAACCAGCGCCTCCATTTCAACCCCAGTCTCGGCGGTGGTGGCTGCTTTCGAGGTGATAGCAACGCCATTTTCGCACAGCCGCAGATCGACATCAACGACCGCCAGCGGCAGCGGATGGCACATCGGAATCAACTCTGCCGTTCGCTTCGCTGCCATGATGCCCGCGATGCGCGCCACTTCCAGCGGATCGCCTTTCGGATTATTAGGTAACGCGGCCAGAACTTCCGGCTTCATCGCGACGAACGCGCTAGCCTCAGCCTCACGCCGTGTCGCAGTTTTGCCCGACACATCGACCATTCGCGCGCGCCCCGTGCCGTCGTAGTGGGAAAGCTTCGTCGCCATACAGTAGCTCTATCTTACATGCAGAGGCCCAGCATCGAAGGGCTCCGCCAGACACGCCACTCTTGCAGGAAAATTGTTGATTGATGATTCCTGATTGTTGATTGAAAATCTCGTCCGACAGGTTCTTGATCTTCAATCAGCAATCAAAAATCAACAATCAGCAATCGCCCTTCATCACCGCAACCCATTCACCCGCCGCAATCCGCTCGCGGTCCGCCGGAATGACAAGATAGCAATTGGCCCGCGCCGTCGCTGCCATGTCTCCCGACCCTTGCCACGCGACCAACTCGACTTCGGAATTCTCGAATTCGCCAGTCAGCATCGCGGGAAGAAATCGCTTGAGCCCCGTCTTTACGCGAATTTCCTTCTTCAACCGCGCGTGAACAAATCGCAATTTTCGTGGAAACTGCCCCGCCAACGCTTCCAGCACGGGCCGCGCAAACAATTCAAAAGTCACCATTGTCGAAACCGGATTTCCCGGCAGTCCAAAGAAATGCACGCTCCGGCCGGCAGCGCCGCACTTACCAAAAACAACTGGCCGTCCCGGCTGAATCTTCGCTCCCGTGAAAAAAAATTCCGCCCCCAGTTCCGCCAGCGCCGGCTCTACCAGATCGTAGCGTCCCATCGAAACCCCGCCCGTCATAAGCAGCAGGTCCGACTTCAACCCTTCTTCAATCAGGCGGCGCAGCCCCTGCAGTTCATCGGGCGCGATAGGCAGCAACACCGCCTCGCCACCGGCCTTCGCGATCTGCGCCGCGAGCGAATAGCTGTTGGAGTTGCGGATCTGCGTTGGCCTGGGAGTCGCGCCAACATCCACGATCTCGTCGCCTGTGGTCAGCACCGCAACCCGCGGTCGCTTGTACACTTTCACTCGCGACTTGCCCACCGATGCGGCCAGCGCGACCGCCGCCGCATTCAGCCGTGTGCCGCGATCGAACAGCACCGATCCTTCGCGAGCCTCGGCTCCCCGCGCAACAATGTTTTCTCCTGCCGTTGCGCCCCGCGTAATCTTCACCTTTTTTCCTTGCGGCGAACTGTACTCCACCATCACCACCGCGTCCGCGCCGGCCGGGACTGGCGCACCCGTCATGATCGACACGGTTTGCCCGGCGCCAATGTTGCTGTGAATTTTCTCGAGCGTCTCCCCCGCGCGTATCTCTCCAATCACCTCAAGCGTCGCGGGCACTTCGGATAAGTCCGCAGACCGCAATGCATATCCATCGCGGGTCGATCGCGGAAACGGCGGAAGGTCCCGATCCGCTCCCACGGGCTCCGCCAAAACGCGCCCTGCCGCCGCCAGCAACTCCACCGACTCAACCGTCGAATCCCCGCTGGCTCGGAGCAATGCCGCTTGGTGTTCGACCGCGCGCCGGGCCTCCTCGAAGGTCAACACTTTGGAATTAGCGGGCGCCCCAGACATAACGCCATGATACGACACCAAGAGTGTGCAATTGAGAAACGGGAATGTTAGGTCGGCAGATCAAGGCGGCACAACCGAATTACCGCGCCAGTTCCTGCCCAAGCGCGGCTGGATTGCTCGCGTAAGACAGCCCAGTCTCCAGGTCGATCAGTCGGTCCTGCACCAGTTGCGCAATCTCTCCATCGAAGTGCTGCATCCCCTCGGAAGCGCCCGCCTTCATGGCCTCAATGAGGTTCTTATTCTCGCGCTCGCCCTTTTCGATGAACTCGCGTGTGCGCGCATTCGTCTTCAGGATTTCGAAAGCCGCCACCCGTCCGTTGCGGTCCGTCTTCGACATCAGCCGTTGGCAAATAATGTAGCGGAATGACTTGGCAAAGCGTTCGCGCGCCGACTGCTGTTCCACCGGCGCGAATGAGCCGATCACCCGCTCTACCGTCTTCGCAGCGTCCATCGTGTTCAGGCTCGAGAACACCAGATGCCCGGTCTCCGCCGCTTCCAGCACGATTTCAATCGTCTCGCGGTCGCGCATCTCCCCCACCAGAATCACTCTTGGCGCCTGCCGCATCGCCGAGCGCAGCGCGTGCGCAAAGCTCGGCGTATCGCAGTGCAACTCCCGCTGATGAATGGTCGAACATTTGTGGTTATGTAGAAATTCGATGGGATCTTCAATGGTGATGATGTGGTAGTACTTCTCGCGATTGATGGCGTCCAGCAATACTGCCAACGTCGACGACTTGCCCGAACCCGCAGGCCCGGTCACCAGCACAATTCCATCCTTCAACTTCGTCACGTCGGCCAGTTGTGACGGCATACGCAGCGTGGCAAAATCAGGAATCGTAGTCGGGATGACCCGCATCACCACCGCACAACTGCCTCGTTGAATGAAAATATTTGCCCGGAAGCGGGCCAGACCTGGCAGCCCAAAAGAAATGTCGCAGGCCCCGTGTTCGCGCAGCGTCGTCACCGCCTGCTTGTTGTCGCCAATCAGGTCAGCGGCAATGTGCCGCGTATCGTCCGCCGTCAGAAACGTGAGCCCCGGCACCTGCACCGGAATCATCTGCCCATAAACCTGCACCTGCGGCGGACGCCCCGGCGAAAAAACCAGGTCGCTGATCTTGTCCGACGCCCGCAGCATCGCCCCCAGCAGCGCCGGAGTCGCTACTCTCCCGCTCCCCGAGACGCCTTCTAAAACAACGGAAATCGGTGCAATGGTTGGTGCTGCCATTCTCCCTCACGCCCTCAAGAATCGCACGCACCACAGATTTGGAAGAAAAACTCAGTGAGTTCACTGTATCGCGCCGCCCGCCGAATGCGTAGGGCAAGCAAGTCCATAGCCCTTCGTAACTCATTGCGCCAAAAGCAAAAAGGGCGGCTCCTGTAGGAAACCGCCCTCGCCTGCAAGTACCTGTATCGAAAGGGATTACTTCTTTGCGGGCTGCTTCTTCTTGCCGAACGTCGTTTCCACCGACGACCCAATGCTCGTTAGCATCTGTTTCGCCGCGTCCGCATACGTTCCCGGTCGGCTGCAGTTCCAGATACTTCTGGAAGGCCTCGGCCGTTCCCGGAGGCGCCACCATTTTGTTTCCCTGCAGCGTCGCCTTCCCGATCATATTCACGCCCTTCCAATAATAGGCATCGGCGCGGTTGGGATCGGCAGCAATCACTTTGTCGAACGCCGCTAGCGCATCATCTACCTTCCCCGCATTCGTCAGCACTGCTCCCGTGTTGAAATAGTATTGCGACGCGTTGGTCGGATCGGCCTGTGCTGCCAGAGCGTACGTCTTCACCGCGTCATCCACCTTATTCGATTTCGCATAAGCTTCGGCGAGATTGTTGTAGTATGCCGCCAGATTCTTGCCCGCATTCGGATCCTTGTCGTTCTGGATTCCCTTCTTGATATCGATAGCTTTCTGATAATCTTCGACCGCCGAGGCCAACCGCTTTTGCTTCTCCGCTGGATCCGTCTGCTTGGTTGCCGACAGCCGGTAATAATCTGCCAGCTTGAACCACAGCAGGTCGCGAGTCGCATCCACTTGCGTCGCTTCATTCAGTGACGCGATTGCCGTATCGAAGTCGCCAGCGTCCGCCGCGGTCTTGGCCACCGTCAACTTCTCATTCAGCGTCTTAACGGTCATCGTTTCCTTTGCCGCCTTGGCCTGCTGTTCCTGCATCGCTTTCTGCTGCTCCGGAGTCAACCCCTGCCCCTTCGCCGCCGCATCCTGTTCCTTCTTCAGATCGAAATCCAGCGTGTTCTCATCCAGCTGTACCTGGAAATTGTTCTGATGAAACGTCTCCTTCCCCGCCTTCAGGTCGTCCTGGGTCCTATACAACGCCACGTTGTACTTGCCCGGCGACAGTCCCAGCGAAAAATATTCGCCCTTCTTATTCGTCTTGATTGTGTATTTTTGGCCGTTATCCGTGTTGGTCCACACTACCGCTCCGTCGACTATGGGATTCCCCTGCGCGTCTTTGCATACTCCCTTTACCGTTCCCGAAGCCTGGGCAACGACTTGAGGCACGCACAGTCCCAGCGCCAGTACTGCGAATAAAAGAATTGCGAAATGCTTTTTCATGTTGCCTCCCGGCACATTCGATTTTTTGCTCGCCGACCTCAAAGCGGATAGACAACTCACAAACTCCGTTTTCTTTTCCGTCCAATCTCTACCGCACCGCATAAGCAATTGGATCCTGCACTCCCGCCCCCTCGAAAGCCCGCAATCGCAACCCGCAGCTATCGCAGACTCCACAGGCCCGGTCTTCCCGGCTGTAGCACGACCAAGTTAAATCGAAGGGCGCATTCAGTTCAAGGCCAAGCCTCACAATCTCGTTTTTTCTCATCGCGATGAGCGGCGTCACAATTTCTATGTCGCCGTCCTTCGTCCCCATCTTCACCACTTCATTAAACGCCTCGTAGTACGCTGGACGACAATCCGGATACCCCGAACTGTCCGGCTCGACCGCGCCAATATAAACCTTTTTCGCGCCCAGCACCTCGGCCCAACTCACGGCCACCGCCAGAAAATGCGCATTCCGAAAAGGCACGTACGTCACCGGAATGCCATTCCCCGCCGCTGCAGCCGTAGGCACCGCGATGGCGTCATCGGTCAGCGCCGAACCGCCAATCGCTCGCAGCGCCTCATTTCGCACCACCAGCCTGTCGCGAATTCCCAGGCGCTCACAAATGGCCAGAAACGACTGCCGCTCCCGCTCTTCCGTACGCTGTCCGTAACTGACATGCACCGCCGCCGCATCATAATCGCGCCCCGCCAGCGCCGCACACACGCACGAATCCATCCCTCCGCTAAGAAGCACCACCGCGCGCGTTGGTCTCGAGTTCGGCATAGAAGTGGTTCACAATTTCAGATTGATGATTTTTGATTGCTGATTTGAAACCCAATCTGCCGTGGTTGTGAAAAGCCTCTCATAGTAGTTTTGAAAGGGCACGGCTTCCAGCAGTGCCACCAAGTGCCTCATAGGATGCGGGCTTTAGCCCTGAGCTTTGCGGTGGCCGTCATCGTTGGTCCATCGTGACTTAGCTTCCGAAATCTGCAATCTGAAATCATAAATCTGCAATCACTCTGGCTTTTCAATCAACAATCACCTAATCGACAATCAACAATGGCTCTCTCAGACTCCCTTCACCGCCGGATCCCAAATAAACTTATGCAACTGCAGCCCCAGCCGCGCGGGCACATTGTCGGCAATCATCCATTCCGCCAATTCCTGCGGATCGAGCAAACAGTGAGAACTGTCGCGCGCTCCGGTTGCGTCTTTGCGAAATGCCGGAGAAAACAAAACTGCATTCACCCGCTCTGCAAGTTTATGATGCACCGTAAACTCCCGCGCAAATTCATAGTCCGCTCGGCTGCTCAACACAAACTTGATTTCATCGTGCGCCTCGAGCGCCTCCAGATTTTCCATGCGAAACGTATCGGCCTCGCCCGAATCTGCACACTTCACGTCCACGATCTTAACGACCCCCGCCGGAACCCGCTCCAGCAGCCGTTCCCCACTGGTCTCCAGCAGAACTCTATATCCGCCGTCCAGAAGACGCTGCATCAGCGGCACGACTTCCCGCTCTTGCAGCATTGGCTCACCACCTGTGATCTCCACCAGCCCGCCCCCCGGACTCAGACGCGAAACCTCGTCCAACACTTCTTCCGTCGCCATCTTGCGGCCGCCCTGAAATGTGTACTCGCTGTCGCACCACGAACACCGCAGGTTGCATCCCGTGAGCCGCACGAACACGCACGCCAGCCCCGCATAAGTCGACTCCCCCTGCAGCGATTTATAAATTTCCGTGATCTGCATTAGTAGCACCGCCGTCTCGGCGGCCGTGTTGCGCATGTCGTGTCGCTGCGTGATGTGGTTGCGTAGTGTGCTTCTGTGGTGCGGGCGCCCCCGCCCGCATGCGCGGCCATCACCTATTCCGAATACTTCGCGGTCGTGGTATCCGTCTCGAACACAGTCACGTCCTTCACCCGCACCCGTCCGTTAGTCACGCTCTTCAGCCTCGTATTCGACTGGTCGTAAAAATACTTTGCCAGGTTCTCCGCCGACGGATTGATCTCGGTGAACGGCTCGATCTCGTTGATCATCTGGTGATCCAGGCGTTCAATGACGTGCTTCATCACTTCGCGCAGGTCTTTGAAATCCAGCAACAGCCCGGCCTTGTCCAGTTCCGCGCCCGCCAGCGTCACTCGAATCTTGTAGTTGTGCCCGTGCGGATTCTCGCACTTGCCCTTGTAATTCCGCAGGTAATGCCCCGCCGCAAACGTATCTTCCACCGTGACTTCGAACATAATCCCTCAATCGTTCCGGCGCGAATCCAATCCTGCCCGCGCCCTTCAGCCAAACTCATATTGTACCGCCCCAGCCCGCCACGCCAAGCGCTGACGACAATCGAGAACTGTCATCCCGACCGGAGCCGGAGCGCCAGCGACGGCGGAGTGGAGGGACCTTGTGTCTATTGTGCGAGACCGCAAGTGCGGCCCAAGCCCACTCCACCGGCGAAAGAAGCTTACGTAGAAGACCGTTCCGCTTGACTCCACTCCCCGCCAGACTGTAGCGTCCCTATTCGCCTTCAAATCACCATGGGAGCACGCATGCTGCATCGGAAAAAATCACTGTCCTTCTTCATCCTGTTGTTGTCGACCATTCTCTTCGCGGAAACTCGCCCCGACGCGCCTCCCGAATTTGACGCCAAAGAGCACTACACCAAATACGAATACCGCATCCCCATGCGCGACGGCGTCCGCCTCTTCACCGCCGTCTACGTTCCTAAAGACGCTTCGCGCTCTTACCCGTTCCTCATCGACCGCACTCCCTATAGCGTTGCGCCCTACGGCGTCGACCTCTACCGCAAGCAACTCGGTCCTTCTCCCGACTTCGACAAGGCCGGATACATCTTCGTCTTTCAGGACGTCCGCGGCCGCTACATGTCGGAGGGCCAGTTCATCGAGATGCGCCCCCACATCGACAACAAGAAATCCAAGCAGGACGTCGACGACAGCACCGACCTTTACGACACCATCGACTGGCTGCTCAAAAATGTCGCCAATAACAATAGCAACGCCGGCATCTGGGGAATTTCCTATCCCGGCTTTTTCACCTCGGCCAGCATCATCGATTCCCATCCCGCGCTGAAAGCCGCGTCTCCCCAGGCGCCCATGACCGATCTCTTTATGGGCGACGACGCTTATCACGGGGGCGCCTTCATGCTCGACGCCAACTTCGGCTTCTATACTCAATTCAAGCCCCAGGAGAATCCGCAACTGCCGTCCAAGGAACGTACCTCCTTGGATTGGGGAACCACCGACGCCTATCAGTTCTACCTGCAGGCCGGACCGCTCTCGAATCTAAAAAAATATCTGGAAGGCAGAAGCGCCCTCTGGGACGACCAGGTGCAGCACGACACTTACGACGACTACTGGAAGGCGCGCAACCTCGCTCCCCACATGAAAAATATTCATTGCGCGGTCCTCACCGTCGGCGGATGGTTCGACGCCGAAGACCTGCAAGGTCCGTTCTCCACTTTCCACGCGATCGACAAAAACAATCCTGGAATTTTCAACGCGCTCGTCATCGGTCCCTGGGTTCACGGCGGATGGGCCCGCTATGACGGCGAGCACCTGGGACGCGTTGAGTTCGCCTCAAACACCGGAGAGTACTACCGCAAAAATATTCTCTTTCCATTCTTTGAGCATTACCTGAAAGGCAACGGCGATCCCAAACTTCCGAAAGCCTACGTCTTCGAAACCGGAACCAACGCCTGGCGTCAATACTCTGCGTGGCCGCCCAAGAACGCCGAGTCCAAAACTCTGTTCTTCCACGCCACCGGCGAACTCTCCTTCGACCCGCCAACCGCGGACTCTCAATCCTTCGACGAATATGTCAGCGACCCCGCCAAGCCAGTTCCATTCGTCAGCTACCCGGCGCTGAACGTTCCCCAGGAATACATGCTCTCCGATCAACGCTTTGCCGGCAGCCGCACCGACGTCGTCGTCTACCAGACGCCGGTGCTGCAGGAAGATGTCACCATCGCCGGCCCCATCTCTCCGCGCCTTTTCGTTTCCACCACCGGCACCGATTCGGATTGGGACGTAAAACTCATCGACGTATATCCGACCGATTATCCCGACAGCAAGCAGGACGCTCGCCCCGAAGACCGCGACAAGCCCCGAAAGGACGTTCCCGCTCCAGCCTTCGCCATGGGCGGCTATCAACAACTGGTGCGTGGCGAGCCCTTCCGCGGAAAATTCCGGCACAGCTTTGAAAAGCCCGAGCCGTTCACTCCTGGCAAAGTCGAAGAAATCAACTTCGCCATGCAGGATATCAACCACACCTTCCGCCGCGGCCACCGCATCATGGTGCAACTGCAGAGTTCATGGTTTCCCCTCACCGATCGAAATCCCCAAACCTTTGTCAACATCCCGGACGCCAAGCCCGCCGACTTCGTAAAAGCCACCCAGCGCATCTACCACACCAAAACCGAGCCCTCAGGCATTGTGGTGGGAGTGCTGCCCGCTCCCTCAATGACACAGTAGCAAACGTCAAACAGCCGAAAACGATTGACGCTGCGCGTATCCCTTACTATCATGTAAGGAATACTAAACATAGTAAGGACTCGCTATGGCCTCAGCCACCGTTACATCGAAAGGTCAAATTACCATTCCCGCCAAAGTTCGAAACGCTCTCGGTTTGGACCCGGGTGACCGAATTGAGTTTGTAGAAATTGGAGAGAAGGAGTTCTCCATTGTGCCCGCAACGGGGTCCATACGCGAACTGAACGGGCTTTTTAAGCGCCGGAGAAACAAGCCCGTGTCGCTTGCAGAGATGGACCGGGCGATTGCGAAAGGTGCTGCGCGTTCCCGATGATCGGCCTAGACACGAACATTCTAGTCCGCTACTTTACTCACGACCATCCTGCACAATCCGCCGCGGCGATAAAAGTCATCGAATCTTTATCTCGCGAGGTGCCTGGGTTTTTGTCCCTTGTGGTCATCGCCGAATTAATTTGGGTCCTGGAGTTTTCCTATCATCTCAAGAAACCTGAAATTGAAGTTGTCATCGAGAAATTATTGCGGAGCCAGGAACTTGTCATCGAACAAACCGAAGTCGTCTCCCAGGCGTTGCGCAAGTTTCGCGATAGCCGCGCAAACTTCGCCGACTGCCTGATTGAGCGAAGCGGCCATGCCGCATCCTGCCAATACGTTCTGACGTTCGACAAAAATGCCGCTGCCGCTGGTATGAGACTTTTGCAAAACTGATTCCCGCTAGGTGCCGCTCACTCCCCCACCCCAAAAAACTCTTCCACCACCCGCATCTCGGTCGTCTTCTTGTAATTCGGCAGGCTCTCCACAAACACCCGCCCATACTGCTTTTTCAGAATGCGATTATCCAGCAGCACCAGCAGCCCGCGATCGTGCAGCGACCGGATCAGCCTCCCGAAACCCTGCTTCAGCGTGATCACCGCCGCCGGCACCTGATATTGAAAAAACGCGTTCCCGCCATCCGCGTCGATCGCCTTCACCCGCGCGGCCACCACCGGATCGCTCGGTACCGCAAACGGCAACCGGTCAATGATCACGCAACTCAACTGCTCCCCCTGCACGTCCACACCCTGCCAGAACGACGACGTCGCGAACAGCACCGCGTTCGGCGTGAGTCGAAACTCCTCAAGCAGCGCCGTCTTCGGCGCGTCCCCCTGCCGCAGCATCGGGAACTCCACTTCCCCCAGCAGCCGCTGGTAAATGTCATTCATCTGCGCATAGCTAGTAAAAAGCACGAACGCCCGCCCGCGGGTAATCTCCAATAGTTTCCGAATCCTCTCCGCCGCCTTCACCGTGAACTGCGGAGTCCGCGGATCGGGTAAATCCGGCGGCACATACAAAAGTGCCTGGCTTTCATAATCGAAATGCGACGGCAGCACCGCCTCGCGCGCATGCTCCATCCCCAGCCGTTGCCGGATGTATTCAAACCCGCCGCCCACCGCCAGCGTCGCCGACGTCAGCACCGCGCACTCCAGCTTCGACCACAAACATTCCCGCAGAATCGGACCTACATCAATCGGCGTCGCCTGCAGAAAAACATTCTGCCGTCCACGCCCAGTCTCAGTCGCTTTGCCCGCTCCACGCCCTCCAAACCGCCCGCCACGCCGCTCAATCCAGAACACCGTGTTGCGGTCCTCCGACTCCATCGCAAATCCCAACTGCACTTGGATCTCCTGCGCCCGCCGTACAAAGTTAAATACCTCTTCCGGCTTCTGCGGCAATCCATCCAGTTCGCCCGCCAATCGCGTGAGAGCCTGGTTCAGCGCCACAAACTCGTCTCCGTTCTCCTCCAGAAATTCCCGGCGCGTCTCAAACGCAAACCGTCCCTCGCCCGGCGGCAACAACGAAAAGAAAAACTGTGACCGCTCCCGCAAACTCCCCACGGCCCCTGACAGCGACGCCGACATCATGCGATGATGCTGCAGCGAATTCTCCACATCCCGCGCCAGCTCTTCCATGCGCAGATTGCTCACCGAAATCCCAAAATAATTTCCCGCCACATCCTCCAGTTCGTGCGCCTCATCGAAAATCACCGCCGCCGCTTCCGGGAGAACGCCCGCATCCGGCGCACCGTCCGCCTGCAGCTTGATCGCAAGATCCGCAAAAAATAAATGATGGTTCACGATGATGATGTCGCTCTCCATCGCCTTCCGCCGCATCTCCGTGATAAAACATCTCTCCCACTCGCTGCACTTCTGCCCAATGCACGCGTCCGCGCGCGCATCCAGCTTGTGCCAAAGCATGCTAGCCTCGGGCAGTTCCGCCAACTCCGCCCGATCCCCCGTGCTCGTCGTTTTCTCCCACGCCGCCATCGCCCGGTACTGCTCAATCTCTTCCAACCCGCTCAGCACCGGCTGGTCCGTCAACTCATACAACTTCTTGCGGCACAAATAATTGTTCCGCCCCTTCATATAACAAACCGAAAGCCGCGATCCCGAAGCCTCCCCACACAGCGCCTGCTCCAGAAAGGGCACGTCCTTATAAAAAAGTTGCTCCTGAAGATTCTTCGTCCCGGTGGAAATGATCACCCGCTTGCCCGACTGAATCACCGGCATCAAATAAGCAAGCGTCTTCCCCGTCCCGGTCCCCGCCTCCACGATCAAGTGCCGCTTCTCCGCCAGCGCCTGCTCTACCGCCTGCGCCATCTGCAACTGTCCGCGCCGGAATTCATACGCCGGATGCGTCCGCGACAGCACTCCCCCCGGCGCAAAAAATTGATACAACGAAGCCTCCTTGCCGCCAGCAGCAACACGGTTCGCGGAAGCAGGAGTTGCGGGTTGGGAACTCAAGGCCACAGAAGTCTCTATCATAACGATTCCCACCAAATGTAGTGCCCGCGTAGCGACAGCCGCCCCAGCTGTCCAGGTTTTGATGTTGTTTATGTGGGGACAGCCGCCCCCGGCTGTCCAGCCGACTCGAAGAGTCGGCCATGTCCACCACAAATCCAGATATCATTGATCCGAAGCCAACAGTCGAATCAAAACTCAACTTGACCCAGCCCACCTACAATTCGAGTACCACCGCCGCCCTCCCCACCATTGCCATCGTCGGCCGCCCCAACGTCGGCAAGTCCACGCTCTTCAACCGCATCGTCGGCTCCCGCCGCGCCATCGTCGGCGATGAACCCGGCATCACTCGCGACCGCCTTTACGGTGACGCTGAGTGGGAAAGCCGCCACCTGCGCATCGTCGACACCGGCGGCATCCTCCCCGAGGAAAAAGATCTTATTCCCTCCGAAATTTATCGCCAGGCCCGAGTCGCGCTCAGCGAGGCCGCAGCCATCGTCATGGTCGTCGACGGACGCACCGAACTCGCCGCTCCCGACCTCGAACTCGTTCGCCTGCTCCGCAAAGCCAACCGTCCGCTCTTCCTCGCCGTCAACAAAGTCGACAGCGAAAAGCAATCCTCACTCATCGACAATTTCCATCGCCTCGGCATCCAGAAAATGTTCCCCGTCTCCGCCGAGCACGGCCGCGGCGTCGACGATCTCCTCGACGCAGTCTTAGAAAGCCTGCCCGCGGAATCCATGCCTGCAGAATCCGAGTCGCCCGAAAGTAGCGCCGGCGCCCCGCCGGCTGTCCCGAGGGCGTCTCGCCCTCGGGGCTCGATGCGAGCTGCAACGCATGAGATTTCTGAAGACGCAGCCGAAAGCGAACCCCCCTCCCACGAAGTAAAAATAGCCATCATCGGCCATCCCAACGTCGGCAAATCCACGCTCATCAACTGCCTCACTTCCTCCGACCGCGCCATCGTCTCGCCCATTCCCGGCACGACTCGCGACGCCGTCGACGAAGTCATCGAGCACAACGGACGCAGCTTCCGCTTCATCGACACTGCAGGCATTCGCCGCAAAGGCAAGACTCACCTCATGGCTGAAAAACTTTCGGTCGTCATGGCGCGCAAACACCTCGAAGCTGCCGACATCGCTCTGCTCGTCATCGACGCCACCGAAGGCGTCAGCCAGCTCGATGCCTCCATCGCCGGATACGCCCACGAGAGCGGCCGCTCCACCATCATCGTCGTCAATAAATGGGATTTGATGATCAGCGGGAAAGAAAAACCCGGCCGCGCCACCAAGGCCGAGCGCATGCGCGAAACCAAGCGCCCCGGCGATCGCGACGCCTACGAACAGCGCCTGCGTGACGAACTGAAATTTCTGAACTACGCGCCCATCGTCTTCATCTCCGCCCAAAGCGGCAAAGGCACGGAAAAAATATTCCCGCTGCTCGAAGAAGTCGCCACCGAGCGCCGCAAGCGCGTCACCACTTCGCAAATGAACCGCTTCATCGAACGCGTCGACTTCGAACGCGCCTCGGTCCCCATGCGCCAGCGCGTCAAAATTCTCTACATGACACAAGCCTCGGTCGCCCCGCCCACCTTCGTCCTCTTCACCAACCGCGCCGTCAAACTCCACTTCTCCTACCAGCGTTTCCTCGAAAACCAAATCCGCGAAGCCTTTGGCTTCGTAGGCACCCCCATCTGGATCAAGAACCGAGCCAGAAATTCGTAGCGACCCACGTAGCGACAGCCGCCTCGGCTGTCCCAGGTTTTGATTTATATGTAGAGACAGCCGCCTCGGCTGTCCAGGTTTTGATTTGGATTGGTAACAGGACTTGAATTTGTAATTGAATTTAGATTAAGAATTCGGTGTGAATGTAAGGCTTATATGTGGGGGCAGCCCCGGCGGTCCGCCGGGCGCAGCCCGGCTTTCTCTTACCCACGCCATCCCCTGTAGAATGGGATGTACAAAAACCGGAGGGACCTCATGAAAACCGCAATCTGTCTTTTCTTGCTCTGTGCAGCCACGACCGTTTTCGCGCAAGAAAAAAATCCAGTCACGTCGGTAGCCCGCGAAATCCTGCCGCGCCAGCAAAAAAATCTGGTAGCCGCCGTCGAAGAAATGCCCGCCGACAAATTCAGCTACAAGCCCACCGAGCAGCAGATGACCTTCAGCCACCTCGTCCTGCACATCATCGGTTCCAACAATCACCTGTGCTCGACCATCGGCGACGTTCCCGAGGTTAAGCCATCCGTGCCCTTGAAAGAATCCGACGAGAAAGACAAATTGGTTGCCGCTCTGAAGGCAAGCTTCGAATTCTGCTCCACGGCCCTCGCCAAGGTTGACGATTCCAAACTCGGCGACGAAGTCGACTTATTCGGCGGACGCAAAGGCCCCCGCGCATTCGCCCTGATCGCCCTCACCAACGACTGGGCCGATCACTACAGCTCCGCCGCCATGTACCTCCGCCTCAACAACCTGCTGCCGCCCACAGCCCAACCCAAGAAATAACTCGTGCGATCGGCCGGAGCCAACAGCCGTGTAACGCTTGGCAGTTTGCAGTGTGGAGTGGGTCAGCCGCGAAGCGGCGCCAGAATGCGGCCCACGGCGCAAGCCGTGGGCGTGAGGCAGAAACTGGAATCAAGCCCCAGCGGGGCGAAAGAACATACCGCAAACCGGTCCATTGAGATTGGCACCGGTAATCCTGGCCGCGGGAATTCCTACTTAATCTGCACCAACTCATCCGCTCCTGCCGCCACAAGACGCTGCGGCCCCCGCCACGAATCAAAAATTGAAACCTGATGCACGCACGACACCGTGCAATGCGGCGCACATCCCTTCTCCGTCAAATATTCCCGCCGCAAATCCTCCCTCGTATACGTCGCCAGCGGCACTCCCGGATACCCACGCTGCTGCGAGCAATAATGCACCAGCCCGTTTTCGCAAATATACAAATATCGTCCGCCCGCGCGGCACCGCCAATCGTTCGGCTGCCCCTTCGCAATGTTGTCCTGAAATGCGTTAATCCGCGTGAAGCTGCTTTTTTCCAGCGCCTGCATCTCGTGATAAATCCGCCGCTCTTCATCCCCCAGCGGCTGCAACTGCCCGCTGCCGTCGTGAATAATTCCAATCGTCGACGTGAACCCCAACTCGATCGCGCGCTTCCCAATCACCAGCGCGTCCTGCGGATTCGGAATCCCGCCGCCCACCACCGAATTAATATTCACGTGAAACTCGGCATGCTCAGCCAGCAACTGCAATTTCTTGTCGAGCACCTTCAGGCTTTTCTTCGACACTTCATCCGGATTCACGTTGTCGATCGAAATCTGCAGCCACTCCAACCCGGCGCGGTTCAGCCGCCGAATCCGGTCGGCCACCAGCAGATATCCATTCGTAATCAGCCCCGCGATCATCCCGTTCGCGCGAATCCGCCGGATCACATCGTCCAGTTCGGGATGCATCAACGGCTCTCCGCCCGAAATCGTCACCACCGCCGTCCCCAGCTCCCCCAACTTGTCGATCCGCCGATACATCTCCTCGATCGGCACCGGCTTCGAGAAGTCGTCGTACTCATTGCAATACGTGCAAGCCAGGTTGCAGCGCCGCATCGGAATGATGTGTGCCAATAGCGGATGGTCAGTCGAGGCCAGCGCCCGGATCGCCATATTCGCCCCGCGCAAGTTCCGGTGCAGGGCTTTAGCCCGTCGTCGCAGCCGAGTAGTAAAAGATGCCTTAGTAGTGAAAGATGCCATGAGAGTTGATTACCACTATTACACCATACCCGCCTACGTAGCGACACCCCACGTAGCGACAACCGCCCCCGGCCGTCCAGGTTTGAAAGGTTTATGTGGGGACAGCCGCCCCGGCTGTCCAAGCCGCGACGGTTTTCGTCGCGGCAGCGCCTTCCGCCGCATCCCCTACGCATTCCCCCCCAAAACGCATTACACTATTAAGTTGCACCCCGCGCCTCCAGGTCCCAGTGCGCGCCATGTCATTCCCAGAGGAAGGCAATCATGTCTGTAAATAGTTTCAACTCCCGCTCCACCCTCAAAGTCGGCAAGAAAGAATACGAAATCTATCGCCTCGACGCTCTCGATAAACAGGGAATCTCCACCAAACACTTGCCCTTCTCCCTGCGTATCCTGCTCGAAAACCTCCTCCGCACCGAAGACGGCCGCAACGTCACCAAAGAAGAAGTCCATGCCCTCGCCCGCTGGAACAGCAAATCGAAGCCCGACAAGGAAATCGCCTTCACTCCCAGCCGCGTCCTCCTGCAGGATTTCACCGGCGTCCCCTGCGTAGTCGATCTAGCCGCCATGCGCGACGCCATGCAGACTCTGGGCGGCGATCCCGCTCTCATCAACCCTCTGCAGCCCGTCGAACTCGTCATCGATCACTCCGTCCAGGTCGACGAATTCGGCACGCCCAGCGCTTTCGACGCGAACGCCCTCCTCGAGTTCCAGCGCAACAAGGAACGTTACTCCTTCCTCCGCTGGGGCCAAACCGGTTTCCGCAACCTCGCCATCGTTCCGCCCGACACCGGCATCGTTCACCAGGTCAACCTCGAATATCTCGCCCGCGTAGTTTTCGTTCACGAATCCGCCGGCAAGCGCACCGCGTACCCCGACACCCTCGTCGGCACCGACAGTCATTCCACCATGATTAATGGGTTGGGGGTGCTTGGTTGGGGAGTGGGTGGAATTGAAGCCGAGGCGGCGATGCTGGGGCAACCCGTCTCCATGTTGATCCCTTCGGTCGTAGGGGTGAAACTCAGTGGCCGCCTGCGTGAAGGGGCAACTGCTACCGATTTCGTTCTCACGGTCACCGAGATGTTGCGGAAACATGGGGTGGTCGGAAAGTTTGTCGAATATTTTGGGCCTGGGCTGCGGGACCTCTCGTTGGCCGATCGCGCCACCATTGCCAACATGTCTCCCGAGTATGGCGCGACTTGCGGAATTTTCCCTATCGACAAAGAAACTCTCAAATATCTCCGGCTTACCGGACGCTCCGAAGAACAGGTCGCGCTGGTCGAGGCTTACAGCCGCGAACAGGGACTTTTTCACGACGATAAGACTGCTGAGGCGGAATACTCTGAACTGCTCACGCTTGATCTCGCAACCGTGGAACCCAGTCTGGCTGGGCCGAAGCGGCCGCAGGATCGAGTGGTGTTGTCGCAGGCGGCAGAGTCGTTCCAGAAGGCGCTGCCTTCGCTGATCAAACCGAAATCTGCGGCGAAGACCGCTGCCCCTGCAGTTGCAAATAACGGTCGGTGGGAGCAAGAAGGTGGAAGTCCAGCCGCAATCGGTGTAGAAGATCCGAATGTGCACGAGCACGTACCAGCGACGGTGAAGGATGCGCTGAAGCACGGCAGCGTCGTGATCGCGGCCATCACTTCGTGTACCAACACATCCAATCCGTCTGTGCTCATCGCCGCCGGACTGCTGGCCAAAAAAGCGGTCGAGAAGGGACTGTCGGTTCCCGCCTGGGTGAAAACTTCTCTCGCTCCCGGATCGAAAGTCGTGACCGACTATCTGGCGAAGGCTGGGCTGACGCCTTATCTCGAGAAACTTAAATTTCATCTGGTCGGCTACGGTTGCACCACCTGCATCGGCAACTCCGGCCCCCTGCCCACGGAAGTTTCGCAGGCCATCGACGAGAAGGAACTCGTAGTTGCGTCGGTGCTCTCCGGAAACCGCAACTTCGAAGGGCGCATCAATTCCGAGGTGCGCGCCAATTACCTCATGTCGCCGCCGTTGGTCGTGGCCTTCGCGCTCGCCGGGCGCATCGACATCGACTTGCGCAAAGACGCGATCGGTAAAGGCCGCGACGGCCAGCCGGTATACATGGCGGACATATGGCCATCGCAGCGCGAAATTGAAGAAAGCATGCAGCATTCCATCACCTCGGAAATGTTTTCCAAGTCCTACGCAGACGTGTTTCAGGGCGACGAGCGCTGGCGCGGCCTTTCCGTGCCCAAGGGCCAGACTTATTCGTGGGAGAAAGATTCCACCTACATCCGGCGCGCTCCCTACTTCGACGAGATGTCGGTGAAGCCCGCGCCCGTCACCGACATCAAGAACGCGCGCGTGCTCGCCGTGTTGGGCGACAGCGTGACCACCGACCACATCTCCCCGGCCGGATCGATCAAGAAAGACGGTCCCGCGGGAAAATATCTGCAGGAACATGGCGTGAAGCCTGCGGACTTCAACTCCTACGGTTCACGCCGCGGCAATCACGAAGTCATGGTGCGCGGCACCTTCGCCAACGTGCGCCTGCGCAACAAGCTGGTCGCAACCGAAGGCGGATTCACGCGCCACCTTCCAACCAACGCCGAAATGTCGATCTTTGACGCGTCGGAAAAATATCGTGAGGCCGGCACGCCGCTCGTCGTTCTCGCCGGAAAAGAGTACGGCTCCGGTTCGTCGCGCGACTGGGCCGCCAAGGGCCCGGCCCTGCTGGGCGTGCGCGCCGTGATCGCCGAAAGTTACGAACGCATTCATCGCTCAAACCTCGTAGGCATGGGCGTGCTCCCGCTGCAGTTCCCTGCAGGCCAGAACGCCGAATCGCTCAAACTGACCGGAGAAGAAGTATTCGAGATCACAGGCATCCGCGAATTAGTCGAACACTTCGCCGCCGGCCGCACCGCGAAAGTTCGCGCCACCGCAAAAGGCAAGGACCCGGTTGAGTTCGAAGCCCTGGTCCGCATCGACACGCCCCAGGAAGCGCTCTACTACGCCAACGGCGGCATCCTGCAATACGTCCTGCGGCAGTTGTTAGCAACCAAGCCGCAGCCGGTGGGCGTGTAAGGGTTCGGCAATCGAAGGTTGTGGAGACGACAGTCCGTTTATTTCGTGTGATTGTCGCGCTCGTTTGATCGCAGAAGTGCCGTTGCCTCGTGCGATTCGAGAAAGTAATCAGGAGGTCGCCCCAATGTTGCATCAACGCTCCGATAAGAACAGTCACCTGGACACGATCCTCTACGAGATTGACATGCTCCGACACTGCACTAAGACCCTGGCTCGTAAGAAGACCAAAAGGTATGAGTCTGAAGAGGCTGCGGCTGAGTACAACTTGGGAATAGAGGGTTTCTTGATCCATCTGCGAAACCTTTTGGCGTTCTTCACCACAAAACACTGTTGGAATACCGACCTGCGTTTGAACGCCTCAGAAGTCTGGTTAGGAAAGCGCCTGGACGAGAAGGAATATGCGGAACTTAGGGACAAGGCGCTAGCATTCAACGACAACTACAGTGAGAAGTTCAACGACGGAACGACACTGGACTGCCACCAACTGATCTCGAAGTTTCTCCAGCACTGCACCCCGGAGAGGTACGAGCAAGCTGTGGTGGGTTGGGACATCGAGAAGATGACCGCGCAGATCGAACCGATCCTAGCTGAGTTTGAAAAGCGGTTTCAAGCTGCGGCTTCGGCGGCGGTGAAGGTATGGAGTTCGACGGCTAATCACAGCACCGCCACCATCAGGGAGATTGCTGTGCTGTCTGGGCTGGAAGAGAAACAGTAAGGGACCTATTGGAAACCTGGAAGGGGGAAACCTGCGGCACGCGGGACGTTTTCCGCAGTTGGCGTCCGAGTAATTTCCTAGCTGGCTATCCGACTTTTTTCCGCCGTCCCTCCGGGATTCGGTTCCATTTTCTTGCGGCTTACCCCGGACTTACGCCCGGGGCTAACATATGCCGCCGCTCCGCGGCTGGAGTCGGCTTGGATTCGCACCGATGGTCAAACAAACAGCGGGTCCCTCCACTCCGCCGTCGCTGGCGCTCCGGCTCCAGTCGGGATGACAGTATCGTTTGTTCAAGGGCATGGCGTGGCGGAACAGTTGGCGTTTGGCGTGGCGGGCTAGTTGCGACGGAACTGGCAGAAGTATTCGGTGCCGTTATGGGGTAAAAGCAGGTCAGAGCCACAACAACGGGACGAGGCCGGCGGCGGCCAGGGCTATCAGAAGCGAGAGGCTCTGGATGCCGGTTTTTCGGTCGGCTAGGCTGTAGGAGTAGATGCCTTTGATCAGGTTGTTGCTGGCGGCGGCGATCAGGACGGCGATGGCGGCGACTGGGAGCGGAGTGAGTTTGCCGGCGGCCTGGGTCATTCCCATGATGAAGGGGTCGACGTCGGTGACTCCCATGACCGCGGCTAGGATGTTGACGCCGGCTCGGCCGAGATAGGTGACGGCCAGCTGCGTGGCCACCAGCATTCCAAGAAAGAAAAGAGCGAAGAGAAAAGCGGCGATGAGTTCGAGCGGATTTCCTGGCTCGTATTGCCGCTTAAACTCGGAGGTGTCCGCGTCTGGTCTGCGGGACCACAACCATCCGACAACAATCGCGACTGCGGCCAGGACGAGGAAGGCTGGCGCCAACATCGCGCCCAATTGGCGATTGAAAAGGGTGAGAAGGACAACCAGGCGCAGGTACATCACGCCCGACGCGATCAGGATGCCGCCGGCGAACAGGTGCGGGCGGTGCTCGCGGGCGGCGCGGCGCGACATCGCTACCGTGGTTACGGTGGAAGAATAGGCCCCGCCAAGGATGGCGGTGAGGACCACTCCGCCGCGTTCTCTGGTGACTTTCTGCAGGACGTAGCTGCCATAGGAGATCGTGCTGACGGCGACGACGACCAGCCAGGTTTTGAAAGGGTTGATGTGAAAGCGTCCAAACTCCTGATTGGGCAGAGCGGGAAGAATGACCGCCGTGAGCAGCAGGAATTTAGCGAAGGTGAGAATCTCTTGTGGGGCGGTACGGGTGGCGAGAGTTTCAAGTGCGGCCTTAAGCTCGAGCAGCAGCAGGCTCGCCACGCTGAGGGCGGTGGCAATCCAGAAATGGTCGTAGTAGACGAGCGCGCCGACGAGGTACGTCGCAAGGCCCGACATTTCCGAGGTCACTCCCGCGGCCTCAAGCCGCGAAAGCTTGTGCCAGTAAGACAACAACAGGAATCCGCCGACAACCAGGAAGCCCAGAATGACGGGCAGCATTTGGCTCCCGGCGAGAAGAGCGATGGAATAGCCGATGAGCCCGATCAGAGGGAAGGTTCGTACTCCGCCGAAAGAATAGGAACCCAAGGCGCTCTTGTGCTCCTCACGTTCCACTCCGATCAGGAAGGACAGGAAGAGAACGAGGACGATTTTGACGGCATCGGGTGGCAGCCAGCGGTAGAGATCCACTCGCGGTTACGCCTCCTCGGACGCACGAGCTTAGCATAGTACCGGCCGGCGCCTGAGGAGGTAAGACGCAGATTCCTCGCTTCGCTCGGAATGACCAGTGGGCGAGGAGTAAGTGAAATTACTCCGCGGACGACACCCTCTAGTACTAGTTGTGTTCCAACACTAGGTCCCTCCGCTCCGCCGTCGCTGGGGCTCCGGCTGCGGTCGGGATGACAGTTTTATTTTGTTGCCGGCGCTGGGCGTGGCGGAGTCGTCAGCGTTTGGCGTGGCGGGCTAACTGGCTGGCGGTTTTGCCTAGCAGGTCCCAGGCTTCGCGGTAGTGTTCGTAGCGGTAGCGGTTTTTCTTCAGCGTGGTTACTGGGAAGACGGTGACGGCTACTTTGATCGTGGGGGTCAGGATCACGATGGCGGGGATCATGTACCAGACATTTTCCGGGATGATGTAGGCGGCGAAAAGGTCGAGTTCGCTAAGCGAGTAGGGCTTTTTCGCCAGATAGTTGCGGCGGAACTGGCAGAAATATCCGGTGCCGTTGCGGACGGTGGTGGATTTTACCTGCACGCGGGTCAAGTGGCCGCCGTGCTCGATTCCGACATCGTATTCGAGCGAGTCTCCCCAGGGCTTGAGGACGTGATAGCCGTGCAGCGAGGCGGTGGCCATGAATTGGAGTTCCACCCATTCGCCACGCTGCTTGGGCGTGGGAAAACGCTGCCAGTCTTTCATCGATCCCCGAGATTCGTCCCCGAAAACACGAAAGGCGCGACCGGTGGCCGCGCCTTTTTATTTTGTCTCTATATCCAGAATAGCAAATTGCCCGGGGGCAACCGGCAAAAAATCCAACTTTATATTTGGCTTGCTTGCAGAGAGTTAGGTGGTTTGGAGTGCGTTTGCCCCCTTGACAAGATTTGGGGGAAATCGGTGTTTTGAGGGCGCACGCTCCAGGAACGCCAACGCACCGGATGCCAGTGATCAGACTAACGGCTGCATGGCGCCCCCAAAAATAAATGGACGCTCCCGAAGGAGCGTCCATGCTTAAATCAGCGTGCGCTTAGTGGTTGAATTGAACCGCGGGAAGAACTCCGGTGCCCTCGATGCGGACCGCATCCAGGGCGCTCGGATCGATGTGCAGGGCCTGGAGGATGGTGGGAGCCACCTGAGCCGTGCCCACTTCGGCTTTGACCGTTCTTGGCTCGAAGCCGGTATGGGCGAGCAGCAGAACGACGTTGGTGTCGTCATGGGCAAACCCGCCGTGCTCGGCCAGTTTCGCATGGCTGCCGGAGTAGGTGACGCCCACGTTCGGGGTCACGATGATGTCCGGCGTGCGCGGATCGACGGTTGGGTCGTTGAAGTTGATGGCAAGCGCCGGGCCGTAGAAGATTTGGCCAAGACCGATGCCGGAGGCTGAGGCATTATTTTCAAGGATCTCCACGCTGGCGTCGGTCTCCGAGGAGTGCTTCAGCCAGAGTAGCGAGACATCATCTTCCGTGGGGCCGATCCCGGTCGGGTTGTTGGTGGATTCCGAGTAAGGAATGTAGCCTGCGTTGGAGAGCAGAGTGGCGGGCGAAGTGCCGTTGCGAGTCTGCGCGACATAACGGGCAGGATCGATGGGCGACTGGCCGTGCTTGGCGGTGATCACGATCAGGGTCGAATCGTAAAGCCCCTTTTCCTTCAACTCGCTTACGAATGCGCCAATCGAGGCATCGACGAACTTGAACTCGTCAAGCAGCGCGGCGGTTGGGGTCCCCTGTGCGTCGAGATATCCGCCGGTGGTGCTGTTGCTGGCTTCAATCAGCTTCTGGCCCACGCTCAGCGCCTGGAAGTTCATGCCGAAGATAGTGGGAACTTGCGTGGTTTTGGTTCCCAGATGGTTCTTGCCCTTGATCTCGTTCAGGATAGCGTCGACCTTCAGCGTGTCGTAGCACTGAATGTTCTGGAAGCTGTTGGTCCACGCGGTTATATCCGAGCCAGGATCGCGAACGGTGGCGCAGGAAATGCCGGTCGGAGTGGTGACACCGGGAAGGACGATGACGTTGGAGTTGATTTCGGGCGCATAGAAGTCGTCGAGCGCCGAAGGGCCGATGCCGGAAGCTACCGACGCGTAGGCCGGATGTTTGTCGGACCACGCCGCGTAACCGCCAGCCTGGTGAATGACACTGAAGATGCTGTTGGTGCGAACGAACTCCCAGGGGTAAACCGGGTTGCAGTTGTGGGCTGGATCGCGGATCAGCCGCCGGGAATCGATGGAGGCGATGCCGCCATCGGTGAGAGCCGCGCCAGGTGCGCCACCGTTTACTTTGGACTGGTCGATATCGATGCCCTCCTCGTACTCGGTTCTGGTGCCGGTTGGCACGGCGTTGGGAGTGCAAGGGCCGGCGGCGACGCCGTTTCCGGTAGTCTTCGCCGGAGCATCGAGATTCCGTGCATAAGACACGTCGTAATAGACGCCGGTGAGGGCAGGGCTGCCGCCGGTGACGATGGCGGTGAGTCCGGGGAAGGAGTCGGAGGGTTTGGAGGTGCTGGCTGCAACGTAGTTGATGCCGATCTTGGCCAAGTCAGCGATTGCCGGGCAGTAAGGTTCGCCATTGTTGACGGTGCCGATGCCGTGGGAGCAGTTTGCCAAATCCACAGCATGCATACCGTCGACGCTGATCAGAAGAACATGTTTGATACGGCCATGGTCGTGGTTAAAGTCATTGTCCTGGGCGAGTACAAGGCCCACGGAACAAGCCGCTGCGAGGGAGAGTAAAGCAAGTTTTTTCATTGTGACCTCGAGCGGAGATGCTAGGGAGAGTCTGTGAATGGGAGGTTACGGGAAGTTGAACTGTCTGTGAAAACGGAGGCGAACCTCCTCTGAAAAGGCTTAAGACCGAGCCAGCAGCTTGGGTTCTCGGCGCTTAGCTTCGATCAGTTAATCTGGGAATTCGGGGACACGTCGCCGGTGGGTGGGGAGGATTCATGGGCGTTCTCGGAAGGTTTGGCAGCGGCTTCGAGGACTGAAGGCGGTGGAGTCGCAGTGGGAGTGGGAATATCGGTTGAACGCGTAGGAGGGTCGGTGCTGGCCGGGGTTGATGCAAGGAGCATTTCCTGCACTGTGGAAATCAGGAGCCGGGTGTCCGTTTTGGGGATGACTTTCCGTATGCCCACTTTTTGAGCTTCCAACTCAACATGAGCAGACCAGTGCATGGTATGCATGAGCATGGGGATGGCGGGAATGAGTTGGGAAAGTTGCCGGGCAGCTTTAAGGCCATCCATCACCGGCATGACCAGATCGAGAATGATGAGGTTGGGCTTGAGTTCCTGAGCCTTGGCGATGGCCTCCTGTCCGTTAGCGACTTCTGCGACTTCCCAGGGTCCGGCACCCAGGAGAACGCTGCGCAATGCGGTCCGAACCGCGGGATTGTCCTCGGCAATGAGAATTAAAGGTGCCATGAACGGCAAGCAGATCTGACGGATAACGGCGAGCGGTCCGGTTTTCCGTAACGTTTGATGCCCTACGAAGTTACCATGAAGTACTCTCCCACCAATACAGCAAAGCTTGTAGACCATACCGTCGTCGGCGGGTGGTTTTCAGACATTCGATGAGAAGTGGAAGAGCGGGTGCGGCATCTAACGATTTGTTAACAACTCGTTAAGACCGTCAACGCGGAGGACGCTGTGCGCAAAGCAACGAATGTAGTTGCCAACAGGGCCCCTCAGGTGCAAGCCGGAGAGCGGACGAATCCGACCGGCAAGGCAATTTCGAACGCGATTCTTCTGGCGCTTCCGGAAACAGAATTTAACGTTCTTAGGCCGCATCTTCAGTTCGTACCATTGCCGCAGCGTTTCAGGCTGCATGAGGCAAATCAGAAGCTGGAAGATGTTTACTTTTTGAATCAAGGCATGGTTTCGCTGGTATTCACGACCCAGAAAGGGGAAAGCGTGGAAGTGGGGGTGGTTGGAAATGAAGGCTTCACGCCCATTCCGGTGGCGGCGGGCCTCAGACGAACTCCGCATCGAGCGGTTATGCAAATCGGAGGGGAAGGGTTCAAGGTAAGCGTGGGCCATTTGGAAGAGGTACTGCTATCGAGCCCGAAGCTGCATGGCGGGCTGAACCGGTATGCGGCGATTCACGGGTTGCAGGTGGCGCAGACCGCGGGATGCAACCGGCTGCATGACATTGAACAACGGCTGTCGCGCTGGCTGCTGCTGGCCCAGGACCGCGTGGGTTCGGGGCTGCTGCGCATTACGCACGATTTTCTGGCGATGATGCTGGGGACCGACCGGCCGAGCGTAAGCCTGGCGGCGGGAGGTCTGCAAAAAAAGCGGATCATCGCATATACGCGCGGGTCGGTGAGGATTTTGAATCGCAAGAAACTGGAAGGCTCTGCGTGCGAGTGTTACGGAATTATTCAGCAGTTTAATGGGGAGTTGGCGCTGCGGTAGGGTTGGGGCAACAAGAGGTTCGCGGGCAGGAAGGCTTTCGCAAGCAGCATCCGGGTGACGGCCGCTTGGCTTCGCCTTCGCGGGACCGCCGAGGCGGCTGTCTCCACATGAATTTTTTCGCAGGACGGACGAATGCGTCCGTCGCCACGTGGGTTCAGGTGCTGACTAAAACTCGACGTGGGCGCGGAATGACGGGACCACTACTGGGCCGCGGTCGCGGTTGTAGCCGGGATTATTGATGTGTTGGAGGCCCGGAGCCAGGTAAATCCCGCGCCACGCGTGGACGGTGTAGTAGGTCTCAAGAATATTCTCGCGGCCATAGTTCAGCTTGCCGTCGCCCAACAGAAATCCTAAACCGCCGGCCGCGAGATAGTTCTGGTGATCTTTCTTGATGGCATTGCTCACGAACGCGACGCCGGCGCGATCTTGCTTGCGATGCCACCACGCGCCGTTGGCTCCCACGCCTTCCGCGAAAGTCTGATCGACTTCTGTATACGCGAAGGACTCGGTCTTGCCGTTATCCCAGCCGAAGCGGGCAAAGGCGGTGAGGTGGTGGGTGAGATTTTGTTCGGCGTTGATGCCAAATCCGTATTTGCGCGTGATGTGCCAGGGATGGGCGGTGATGTCGGGCGTGACGTGTTCCTGATCGGCTTCGATTACCTGATCGCGATAGATGCCCATGTTGGCGTAATTGGTGTAGGCGAGCAGGCGCACGACGCCGGCTTTCTTGGGGATCATGCCATGTCGAAGTTCATACTCGAAATTTTCCGCATGCGCCTGCCATGGCTTCCACACTAGATCGATTCCATTGGCGATCTTGGGCATAAGAGCTTCGGCGAAGCGGAAGCCCCAGTTGCGGTCCTCGTAGTCGGCGGTGAACCCGACGGTGTAGCCACGAGTGTCGGCGGCGTAGTCGTAGGCGCCGTTATTGTCGGTGGTCCAGTTGAGAAATTGGAAATGGGTGTCGGACCCGACGGAATTCATGTCGAAGAAATCGGGCATGCTGAATTTGCCGAAGCGGACCTCAAGGCGGCGGCGCGGAAGTTCTTCGAAAAGAGAGAAGGGATTACGCTGATTTTCGACTTTGTCGCTGCTGAGCGAAAAAACTTTGTGAATCATGCCGCGTCCGAGATACGGGGCCTTGCTCAGAAGAGGATTGCGAACGATGTCGAGATCGGTATTGCCGGCAAGGCCGAGGCCCGTGGAAAGAGCGGCTCCGCCGGCTTCTTCAATATCGACTAGCACCTCGGTGGAATTGTTGAGGCGCGCGCCGGTGTAGAGCGTCATCAGGCGCGAGGTGGCTTTGTCGTAATGCGCGCCGAGACTGTGCGGACCGCTGTAGAGCGCGTGGAATTCAGGATGCGTCTGGAAGATGAAATTGGATTGCCCGGAGAGCCAGAAGCGCGTGCTCTTGAAATGCGGGAAAATGGATTGCGTGCTGTCGTCGGGGGGCGGATCGAGGGGATCGGGCGCGGCGGAGGCGTCGACTGGCGGCGCGCCGTGAGTGGGCGGCGGGGATGCGGGGGCGTCAGACTGTTGCGCCACCACGACGGGAATACCGCCCGCGACCAGCGCCGTCGCCGCGAGCGCAAGCAACCAGCCCGGCTTCACAAGTTTGCTCCGAGGTCTCATCCCAATTTTCGCAGGCTTCCGCATTTCGGCTTGCAGTGGACGACCGAATAGCAGAGATTTCCCGGTTCAGTAACGATACCACAGAATATTAACTATAGTTAACCCGCGCATCGAGGGAAGATGTTGCAACTAATGTCCCTATGAAGAAGGCACATCTCTAGCGTAAGCCTGACCGGTTACAGGAATGTTACGAACGGCGTTAGAGGAGATTCTTGACGACGGCCGAAAGGGCGTATTTGAAGTGCATGACGCAGCTTCAGGCGCGGGTTTGACAGTATTCCCGCTCAACCCCTAACCTTGAATTTCTCTGGCTTATGAAGGTTCTGGTCTTAGGCAGCGGCGGGCGCGAACATGCGTTAGTGTGGAAGCTGCGGCAGTCGCCGCGCATTTCGCAGCTTTACTGCGCACCCGGGAACGGCGGCATTGCGGACGAGGCGGAATTGCTGGCCGCGGACTTGCAGAGCCTGGACTCGATCGTGAGCCTCGGGGCGCGGCTCCAACCGGATCTGACCGTAGTTGGTCCGGAGCTGCCATTGACTCTTGGCGTAGTGGATGAGTTCACGCGGCGCGGGTGGCCGGTGTTTGGGCCGGCACGGGCCGCGGCGCAACTGGAGTCGAGCAAGAGTTTCGCCAAGGAATTTCTGCAGCGGCACCATATTCCGACGGCTCCCTTCGCAATTTGTGATTCGATCGAGCAGGTGCGGGCGGCGCTTGGCCATTTTCACACGCCGGTGGTAGTGAAGGCCGATGGACTCGCAGCGGGCAAGGGTGTGGTCATCGCCAAGAGCAAGGAAGAAGCGGCCAGCGTGGCGGCGGAAATGCTCAGCGGGAAAATGCTGGGAGAAGCGGGCACGCGCGTCGTGCTGGAAGAATGCTTGCAAGGGGACGAACTTTCGTTTCTCGTGTTCAGCGACGGAGGACGCGTGGTTCCGCTGGTGGCGGCGCAAGATCACAAGCGCGTGGGCGACGGCGATACCGGGCCGAACACGGGCGGCATGGGCGCGTATTCGACCCCAGACATTGTGGACGAGCAGATGCGTGACTGGCTGGTGCACCACATTGCGCAGCCGGTGGTTGCGGGGATGAAGGCCGAGGGCGCGGAATTTAAGGGCGTGCTCTACTGCGGGCTGATGATGACGGCGCGCGGGCCGATGGTGCTGGAATTTAACTGCCGCTTTGGCGATCCGGAGACGCAGCCGATTTTGATGCGGCTGGAGAGCGATCTGATCGAGGCGATCGAGGCTTCGATTGAAGGGCGAGTGAGCGATGGAGATTTCAAGTGGTCGCCAGACGCAGCGGTGTGCGTGGTGATGTCCTCGGGAGGATATCCGGGGACGTATGAAGTGGGGAAGCGCATTGACGGGTTGGAAGAAGCCGGCGCGACAGAAGGCGTGAAAGTGTTTCATGCGGGAACTTCGAAGCGCGACGGAGTTTATTACACCGCGGGCGGACGCGTGCTGGGAGTAACGGCGCGGGCTTCACGGCTGGATGAGGCTGTGAGCAAGGCTTACGAGGCTTGTGCGAAGATTAGTTTCGACGGGGCGCACTACCGGAAGGATATTGCGGGGCGAGCGCTAAAGAAGTAAGCGTCTGCGGGATCTTGATGAATGTCATCCTGAGCGCAGGATTTGTTTCGCGAAGCGAAGGAAATCCGCAGTCGAAGGATCCCTACCGCAGCGACGAATCCGAATTTCATTTTGGATGAGATTCTAAAAATACTATTGCGAGAGGGTCGATGAGCAAAACATTGGTTTCGATTGTGATGGGCAGTGATTCGGATTTGGAGATTATGCGCGAGGCGGGCAAGGCGCTGGATGAGTTCGGCATCGCCTATGAGATGGACGTGACTTCGGCGCACCGGTCGCCGGACCGGACGGCGGATTTTGCGCGCAAGGCCGCGGGGCGCGGCATTCAGGTGATTATCGCCGGGGCTGGCGGAGCGGCGCATCTGGCGGGAGTGATTGCCGCGCATACGACGCTGCCGGTGATTGGCGTGCCGATTCCGTCGACTTCGCTGCAGGGGATGGATTCATTGCTGGCTACGGTGCAGATGCCGGCGGGGATTCCCGTTGCGACCGTGGCGATTGGAAAGCCGGGAGCGACGAACGCGGGGATTCTCGCGGCGCAGATGATTGGGTTGGGGGATGCCTCGATCGCTAAGAAACTTGTGGAGCACAAGGAGAAGTTGGCACGGGGCGTAGAGGAAAAATCGAAGAAGCTGAAGGGAACGTAGGGTGATTTTAGATTGCTGATTTTAGATTGCAGATTGAAAACCGGGCTCCCTGCGTTCAACCTGAAATCTGAAATCTTCGATCTGAAATTTCCTACAGCTTCAGTCCCTTTAAATATTCGCGGAACGGGCCGCCCAGGTCGTTGCGCTTCAGCGCAAATTCCACTGTAGCTTTCAGGAAGCCTAGTTTGTCGCCGGTATCGTAGCGTTGGCCTTCGTAAACGTAGGCGTACATTTTTTCCTGCTTGAGCAACATGCGCATGCCGTCGGTGAGCTGGAGCTCGCCGCCGGCGCCAGTCTTGGTGCGGCCGAGACAATCGAAAATTGCCGGGGTGAGAATGTAGCGGCCGATGATCGCCAGGTTTGACGGGGCTTCCTCAGGCTTGGGTTTTTCGACCATGTTGCGAATTTCGAAGAGGCGGCCGTTAAATCCTTCGGCAGGTTGCGCATCGAAAACGCCGTAGGAAGAAATCATCTTGCCTTCGACGACCTGGGCGGCGATCACGGAGCACTGTTTCTGGTCAAAGACGTCGACCATTTGCTTGAGGCAGGGCACAGGATTGTCGATTACGTCGTCGGCGAGAAGCACCGCGAACGGCTCGTTGCCGACGAGTTCGCGCGCCATCAGCACGGCATGTCCCAGGCCCAGCGCTTCTTTCTGGCGCACGTAAGCCACGTACATCATGTCGGAAATCGAGCGGACAATTTTTAGCAGATCGGTCTTGCCGCGCTCTTCCAACATTTTTTCGAGTTCGTAGCTGACGTCGAAATGATCTTCGATGGCCTGCTTGCCGCGGCCCGTGATGATCACGATCTGGTCGCAACCGGAGGCCATGGCCTCTTCCACGCCATATTGAATAATCGGCTTGTCGACCAACGGAAGCATCTCCTTGGGCTGGGCTTTAGTGGCGGGCAGGAAGCGGGTGCCCAGGCCGGCGGCGGGAAATACGGCTTTACGGACTTTCATTTTCATGGGGCGGTCGCAGATTTTTCGTCGTTGGTCGTTGGTCGCTCGTCTTTGGTGGTTGCTGTTGGATTCGCGCTGAATTTGGGGCGGGACAATTGTAACTGGTCGCTTTCGCGGCTGGCGATTGTCGAACCGGTTACTGCGGCTCCCTAGAACTTGCGCTCGAACCGACTTCTGATGCCGCTTCCTCGCTCGCCAGTTGCTCCAGAACTGCGCGCAAGGAGCGAAGGACTTCCTCGGCGGCGGTGGCTTTCAGAACGAACTTCAACATGCCGTCGGGAGTGAAGTGAGCACCGCGCTGCGACGAGACGAAGCGGGCCAGATGTTCGGGATCGACGGCGGCGTTCTGCCGGAATTTGAAAGTGACGGAATCGCGCTTGCGCTCGATGGCGTTCACCCCAACGCGCATGCAGAGCAGTTTGAGCGAGGCGTAGTCGAGCAGATTGCGCACGGGAGCCGGAGGGGGACCGTAGCGATCTTGCAGTTCTGCGCCGACATCGGCAAGCTGCGATTCGGTTTCCACGCGGGCCACGCGCTTGTACATCTGGAGGCGCTGGTTCTCTTCCGGAATGTAGTCGGAATTGATGCGTATGTTGAGGCCGAGGTTGAGCTGGGTTTCGGCCTCGTCGGGAGCGGCTTCGCCCTTCATTTCGCGGACGGCGCGCTCGAGCATTTGCGTGTAAAGCTCGAAGCCGATGGCCTCGATGTGCCCGCTTTGCTCACCGCCGAGAAGGTTGCCGGCGCCGCGGAGTTCGAGATCGAGCGCGGCGATTTTGAAGCCGGCGCCGAGATCGGAAAATTCTTTTAGCGCGGCCAGGCGACGGCGAGCGATGGGCGTGAGTTCGACTTCTTTCGGAATCAGCAGATAGGCGTAGGCACGGCGGTTCGAGCGTCCTACGCGCCCGCGCAACTGGTAGAGCTCGGAAAGCCCGAGCCGGTCGGCGCGATTGATCAAAATCGTGTTGCACAAAGGAATGTCGAGGCCGTTTTCGATGATCGTGGTGGCGACCAGAATGTCGGCTTCGTGATGCATGAAGCCGAGCATAACTTTTTCCAGTTCGGTTTCGCCCATCTGCCCGTGGCCAACCATGATGCGGGCCTTCGGAACCAGCGCCTGCAGCTTGGCGGCGATTTCCCAGATGCTCTCGACGCGGTTGTGGACGAAGTAGACCTGGCCGCCGCGCTCGAGTTCCTGCTCGATCGATGACTGAATTAATTTGTCGTCCCAGCTGGCGACGACGGTTTGAATAGCCATGCGATCTTTGGGCGGAGTCTCGATCACGCTCATGTCGCGCAGCCCGACCAGCGACATGTGGAGCGTGCGCGGGATGGGCGTGGCCGACATGGTGAGCACGTCGACCTGCTTGCGCATTTGCTTGATGCGTTCTTTGTGGCGTACGCCAAAGCGCTGTTCCTCGTCGACGATAAGCAAGCCCAAGTCGGCGAACTTTAAATCCTTCGAGAGGATGCGGTGGGTACCGATGAGAATGTCGATCTTTCCGGCTTCGGCTTTTTGCAGAATTTCTTTTTGCTGCTTCGGACTGCGGAAGCGGCTGATCATTTCGATGGTCACCGGGAAGGGTCCGAAGCGTTGCTTGAAAGTTTCGTAGTGCTGGAAGGCGAGGACGGTGGTGGGGGCGAGCACCGCAACCTGCTTATTATCGCCAATGGCCTTGAATGCCGCGCGCATGGCGACTTCCGTCTTGCCGTAGCCCACGTCGCCGCAGAGCAGGCGATCCATGGGCTGCGAGGATTCCATGTCGCGAGTCACGTCGGCAATGGCCTGCGCCTGGTCTTCGGTCTCGTTGAACTCAAACGCATCTTCGAATTCGCGAACGAATTCGTTGCCTGCGGGGAAGGAATGGCCTACGGCCATCTTGCGTTCCGCATAAAGTTTCAGAAGTTCGTCGGCCATGTCTTTCATGGCCTTGCGCACGCGGGCCTTGGTCTTGGACCAGGCCTGGGTGCCGAGATGACTCAAGGCTGGCTTGGCCCCTTCGGAGGAGCGATATTTCTGAATCAGGTCGAGACGGGTGAGCGGGACGTAAAGGCGCGCGCCGTCGGCATATTCGAGCAACATGAACTCGGCATTGCCATCGCCCTGATTAATTTCTTTCAGGCCTTGATACTGGCCGATGCCGTGTTCGACGTGGACAACGTAGTCGCCGACCTGAAGATCGCGGAAATCGGAAAGGAATGCGGAGACTTTTGACTTCTGGCGCTGCGGGCGGGAAGCCACGGCGTCGGATTCGTCGAACAAATCGCGCGCGCCGAAAACGGCGAGGTGCGCATCGGGGAAAAGAACTCCGTCGGGGACGTAGGCTTTCGCAAGCGTGGTGGTGAGAACTTCTCCCGCGAAGTAACTGGTCTCGTCAGCGTAACTCTCACCGCCGCGGGTGCGGCTGCCCAGACGAAACGAGACGTTGTATTCGGTGAAGATATCGGCGAGGCGCTCGACTTCGCCGGTGTTGGGGACGGAAAACAAAACTTGATTGCCTTGACCGGTCAGCTTCTGCACTTCCTCAAGCATGGTCGGAACCGCGCCATGGAAGCGGGGAGTGGGCTGGGTGAGGAAAGTGACAGAGGAGTCCGCGGCGTCTTCGCTGCGGGTGATGCCGAGGTGTTCGACGTCGGCTCCGGTGAGGGACGCGACTTTTTTCCACCAGTCTTCGGGCGGAATATACAGGTCTACGGGGCGGACGAGGTTGCCAACGCCGCTGCGCTCATGAGCCTCTTCGACGCGAGTCCAGAAGCGGTCGAATTCGGCGCGTAGCAGGTCGGGTTCGTCGAGCAACACCGCCGCGTTGGGAAGAAGATCGAAAACCGTGAGGTCGGATCCGGCGACTGGTGCGTAAAATTCCCATCCGGGAAAAACGGTGACGCCGCCCGCGCGGACAGCGGCTTCCACAATTTCTTCCGTGCCCTCGATGCGTTTGCCGGAAAGCCGGGTATGAATTGCGCCGAGGAGTTGATCGCTAACGGGAGTTTCGGTGAGCGGCAGCAGCAGCGCCTCGTCCATGGGATTGGAAGAACGCTGGGAGGCGGGATCGAAGCGGCGGATGGATTCCACTTCGTCGCCAAAGAACTCGATGCGCACGGGTCGCTCGGCCTCGGGCGAATAGACATCGAGGATGCCGCCGCGCAGGGCGTATTCGCCGGGCATTTCGACGACGTCGGCGGAGGTGTAGCCGACGGTGTTCAGGTGAGCGAGCAGGTTGTCGACATCGAACGATTCGCCGCGGCGCAGAATGCGTGCCAGGTCGGTGTAGTACTCGGCGGAACGCTGAAGGATGGCGGTGGCCGCGACCGGAGTGACCACGATCGAAGCTTTTCCGGTGGCGATCTTCCATAACGCGGTGGCGCGCTCTTCCTGCAACTCGGGATGCGGGGAAAGATTCTGAAATGGAAGCACATCGCGTGCGGGAAGAGAAACGACGAGTTCGGGGTCGCAGGCGCCAGTGAGTTCGCAGAAACCGCGGAGGACCGGGACAAAATCCTCGACGGCGCGATTATCGTTGACCACGAAGATGAGCGGACGGTCGGCGTGCCGGCGCAAAAGCACGAGCAGCAAGGCTTTTGCCGTGGGCAAGAGTCCGGAGACACGAATGCGCCCCGTGCCCTCCCGCAGGTGGGAGGCAACACGCGTGAAAGCGGGAAGCATTTCTACGTCCGCGAAGAGTTCGCGGACGAAGGCAAGCAACATGAGAATTTAATTTTAACAGGAAGGGTGCGGTAGAGTTCCGGTAGGGACGCTAAGGTTGGTTTCTGAAAAGGGAGCGAGGACGGAGTTGATGAGCGCTACGGGGATGTTTCGGCAACCAAGCTAGTGGAGGCGGCGCTTTCGGAAAAATAGACGTACCACTGCGGCTGATGGAATGGCCCCAGCCAGAAACCACACAACAATGAATAGGGGCGCCCACATGCGGTAGTCGGACCATACGAGCGCCTTGTTGTAATCAGACCCGACGGCCTCAAACCAAGCCGCAGACCAGTAAAGACAATTCGCGAGAGCGAAGGGCACGATCAAAACCCAAAGTTTGTGCAATGATGCTGGGAAGACCGAGCATAATAGCCAAACAATGACAGACGAAACGATGGCTATCAGAACGGCTCCTGTGCTAAAGGAGAATGACTCGACGAATTCCTTCATTGTCTAGCCACATCTTGAACTGCAAGACTAACATACAGCTGAATGTCGTAATCAGCCCGTTACACTCAGAATCCCAGTTCCAAGCATTTGGTTCAGTGCGCGGCCTTGCCTCGCACCGTGAGTTCCGCTTCTCCCGCCACATCGGCCAGCGTCATGTGCAACGCGTGCTGCTTCGCGTCGTAAGTTGTCTTCAGTGGATACGTGCTGCTGGAAAACTTTGCCTCGGCATGGGCGGACGGCCAGTCGTAGACCACTACTTCGATGAACTTCCACCACGGAGTGTAAGATCCTTCGCGCGCGTGGAACGTCAGGTGGACGGAACTGGCGTCGAACTGGCAGGTGAAATTCTGCCGGAGATATTCGCCTTTCTGGTAGCGCAGCGTGTGGCCGTCGTCGAGATAAATCGAGCCGCTGCATTGCGCGCCGGGATAGACGCGGAGTTCGAGCGGGCCGCTGGGAGTTTCGTCGGTGTTCTGAATCAGCGGCTGAAGCGGAAGAATGGTTCCGTCTCGAACATAAACGGGCAAGGTCTCGAGCGGCGGATGAATGGGACGAGGTCCGGAAATTTCAGCGCCCACGTTGAGCGCGGTAACGACCGCCGCAATGGGAGCGGGCTGGGGCGAGGATGGCGCCTTGAGGCCAGTCCAGAAGTCATACCAGTCGTGCTTTCTCGGGAAGGAGACGGCGTAGTCGTCGAGCATCTCGCCGAAAGGCGGAGGCGCGACGAGCAGGCTGGGGCCAAGAAGAAATTCGGTGTCGAGATGATCGAAGCCGTCGGAGTTGGGCGCGAAAATCTCCGGGAATTCGAGGAAGATGGGACGCATGAGCGGAAGTCCGGTGCGCGAAGACTCGTCGGCCAGCGCGTAAATGTAAGGCAGCAGACGGTAACGAGTCTCGATGTAGTGACGGCGAATGGCTTCCTGCTCGGGGCCGCTGTTCCAGATTTCGTGCGGCAGGCTGCCCTTGGTGGCGTGATCGCGGAAGAAGGGCGAGAACGCGGCCTGTTCCACCCAACGCGTGAGCAGAGCGGGCGGCGGCGAGCCGTTGAAGCCGCCAACATCGGCGCCGACAAACGAAATGCCGCTGACGCCGAGATTGAGCACCATCTGCGTGGCCAGGCGAAGATGATTCCAGGTCGCGGAATTGTCTCCGGTCCAGGTGAATCCGTAGCGCTGGCCGCCGGCGTAAGTGGCTCGGGTCAGGACAAAGGGACGCTCGTCGGGACGCAACTTGAGCAAGCCTTCGAAGGTGGCGCGAGCATTTTCGAGGCCGACGATGTTGTGGATCTCGGCGTGAGTCGCGGTGCGAGTCGCGAATCCGGGCTCTTCGATGCGGTGAACGGTATCGAGCGGCATGGTCTTGCCGGGTCCATCGAAGACCGACGGCTCGTTCATGTCGTTCCAGAATCCGGAGACGCCGTCTTGCACGAAGTCGTGGTAGAGGCCGCCCCACCACTCGCGGGTTTGAGCGCGAGTGAAATCTGGGAACACCGCGGGACCGGGCCACACGATGCCGACGAACTCGGAGCCATCGGGATTTTTCACGAACTGGCTGCTGGCTTCGCCGGAGTCGTACGGCGCATAGCCCTGGTTAGGCGCGTGCGCGATGTGCAGGTCGGTGATGTTGACCAGGTGGAAATGCTGCTTGCGCAGATCCGAAACCAAGCCGGGAAAATTTGGGAACGTTTTGGGATCGACGGTGAAGGGACGATTCTTGTACTGGTAATCGATGTCAAGGTAGACGACGTCAGAAGGAATTCTGTCGGTGCGAAGGCGATTCGCGATTTCTCGAATCTCGGATTCGGGCGTGTAGCTGTAACGCGATTGCTGGAAGCCGAGTGACCACAGCGGAGGCAACGGCGGCGTCCCGGTGAGATACGCGTAGCCCTCGACGACCTGCTTGGGCGAGGGGCCGTAGAGGAAGTAATAGTCGAGCGGTCCGCCTTCGGAGCCGAAGGAATACACGTCGCGCGCAGACTTGCCGAAGTCAAACCAGGTGCGCCAGGTGTTGTCGAGGAAAATTCCGTAACTGTGCGTGCCGTTGATGGCGAGGAAAAAGGGAATGCTCTTGTAGAGCGGGTCGGTGGATTCCTGCGGGCCGACGTCAGTGTTCCACAGAGTGAAGGCCTGCTCGCGGCGATCGAAGGATCCGGCCTTGTCGCCGAGGCCGAAATAGTGCTCGTCGCCGGGCATCTGGCGGGAAACGGAGAAGCCGCCGAGTTGAAACTTCATGGGGCGGCCGACGGCGTCGGCGGAGATGACTTTTCCGGCAAGATCGCGAATGACGATGCGGAGCGGATTGCGCTCCACGCGAACCTCAAGCGCGGCGGTACGGAAACCGACGGCGGCGGAGTCGTCGATCGGCTGCACGTCGACGGACTTACTGCGGGACTGCGGAAGAACGGCCCAGGAAGCGTCCTCGGGAAGATTGCTGTCGGAAGAAATGCGCACGCGGACGATGTCGTCGCGCAGCGCGGTGATGCGGAGAGTGGCGGAGGCCGCCTGCAGTTCAATGCCGTCGCGTAATGGATGAGAATTGGTCACGGCATCGAGGGTAACGGCCGGTGGGACCGCCATCTTCGCGGGGGACGGGATCGTGATTGCGATAGCGAAGAACGCGAGCAGGATTCGCGGACAACGAACTGGCATCCGAGGCTCTTTCCAGAAAGAAATGTTTGAAAAGCGGTTCCATCATACTAACTCCTGGGCCAAGCTTTGAATGGTCCGTTTCCTGGCCGCCTGAAAAATCCGCACAAAAGTGGGAATGAAAAACCAGTTGACAGACGGGGCCCGGCGGGTGTATTTAACTTGGTAGTTATTTAACTGACTGGTTCATTACAGATGAACGATCGACTCAGCGAAACCTTCGGGGCCCTGGCGGACCCCACGCGGCGCGCGATTCTGGCGCGACTGGCGGCGGGCGAGGCCTCAGTCACGGAATTGGCCCAGCCGTTCGCCATGAGCATGCCGGCGATTTCAAAGCACCTGAAAGTGCTGCAGCGGGCCGGACTGATCGCGCGCGGGCGCGAGGCGCAATGGCGGCCCTGCCGCCTGCAGGCGGGCCCGCTGCAAGACGTGGCCGCGTGGGTGGAACACTACCGCCGGTTTTGGGAGCAGAGTTTCGACCGGCTCGATGACTATCTGCAGGAAATCAAAAAGCAGGATTCGAAAAATAAAAAGAAGGAGAAGAAACATGTCCGCACACAGCGTAAGGATTAACGCCGGCGAATCGTCGAAATGGGATCTGGTCATGACGCGGGAGTTCGATGCGCCTCGGGAACTCGTATTCAAGGCCTGGACCGATGCGACGCAGACAGCGCAATGGTGGGGGCCGAAGGGATTCACGAATCCGGTATGCGAGTTGGATGTGCGGGTGGGTGGCGCGATACGGATTCATATGCGGGCGCCGAATGGAGTGGTGTATCCGATGACGGGCGTCTTCGAAGAGATCGTCGCGCCGAAGCGATTGGTGTTTGTGAGCAGCGCGCTTGATGACAAAGGGAAGTCGATGTTCGACATACGGAATGCGGTAAGTTTCGTCGAGCAACGCGGAAAAACCGTGTTGACCTTGCAGGCGCGCGTAATCAGTGCGACCGCGGAAGCCCCGCAGTATCTGCAGGGGATGGAGATGGGCTGGGCGCTGAGCCTGGAGCGGCTGGGGGCTTTTCTTCAGTCGGGGACGGGCGAGCGAGCGGAGGCTTAGATCAAAACCTGGACAGCCGACGCGGTTGTCCCCACATACAGATCAAAAGCGGGACGGGCGAATGCGCCCGTCCCCACATGATTCATGCCCATTGGCACACAGTCAACTTCGTAATATTGGGCGAGTCAGGCAGGTGGGGCCGCCGCTGCCGTTGATGCAGAGTTCGCTGCCGGGGAAAGTGCGGACGTCGAACCCGGCGTGACGGAGGCGGGCGTTGGTCTTGTGATTTTCTTCGATCGCGAGCAGGCGCTTGCCGCCGAGGGCAAGCACGTTGCAGGCGAGGGTATCGCGCTCGGAGTCGTCGATCTGGATGAATTTGAAGCCGCGCGACTGGAGCAGGTCGACGGTTTCGACTGCCAACCATGGGAGATCGACCAACGCGGTTTGCTCGTCGAGCAGGCTGATCAACGACATCAAGTGCAGGCAGGCCGAAGGCCCTGGGCCGTAGGGTAGCGGCGCCGATAGAACCTGCACTCCATTGGGCGAGAGCAGGGCGCGCATTTGCGCGATGCCCGCGGCGTTGGTGCGGTAGCCGTGGCCGATGAGCAGCGTTTTGGAATCGAGCCAGAGAATGTCACCGGCCTCGGTGGTTCCGGGCGCCACGATTTCGCCGAGCGTAGGGATGGAGAACTCGAGAATGCTCGCGTCGCTCGCTGGACGGGCGAATTCGCCCGTCCCCACACGGTTCGTGCCATTCCATAAGAGCCGCGAACAAAACGCAGCCTGATGCTGGCCTTCGAATACACGGTTGGCTTTGCCGGGACGCATTACGATCAAACCGAAATCGGTGGCGAGAGAAGCGTCATGGGCGTAGACGGCATCGAGCGAGAGTTCAGGCGCGGCGGCGAGTTCGATAATTTCCGCGCCGGCGGCCACGAGTTCGCGGCAGAGTATTTCGTGCTGCGATTGGGCGACCGCGAACTCGGGGGCGTGATGAAAACCGAGATCGCTCCAGCGCGATACGGTCACCGGGCGATCCCATCCGGCGGTTTTCGGCGAACACACGAGAACGCGTTGGAGGGCGCCGACCATGGAGTGTCCGTTGAAAGCGGTTTGGGTGGATGTGGGCAGGGCCGTCTCCAGTTTTGACAGGGATGATTTTAAGGCAGGCGACGGCGGATGCGGAAATTGCGAGGGGAAGTTTCTTTCGCCCCTCCGGGGCTGGCTCGTCTTTTCCTGCGGCTCACGAATTATTCGGAGATCGAGAAGGAGACGTGAGCGTCTTCGGGCGGCATGAGATCGTGCACGCTATTCTTGTGCTTGTCTTTGCTGTGAGCGCTGCGCTTGGCGAGCCAGCGCTTCAGTTGTTTACGCCCGGCCGGGCTCAACTTGGAGAAAAATAGCCCAGCGCGGCCTTGATCGCTGGCCCAGATGACATCGGCGTGGCCTTGCAACGTAAAGTCGGTGCCGGGCAGAACGCACTGAAAAGCCACGTTCGAAGCCACGGGAACGGGGTCGGTACACTGCACCGCGAGCCCCTGTTCGCCGATGTCGATGCTGATTCCCGCAAGGCTGCCGGTTGCGACTTCCAGATGGACTACGCTCTTGACTTCGTAACGGCTGGACTTGCGGCGATTCGTCGTCTTATTTTTCTTTTCGTCCTGCAGGGCGTCTTTCAACTGGCCCGCGTCGAGAGGCCGGTAAAGAATGCGGCTGGCGCCGGACTGAAAGGCCTGCCCAGTTCCGGGCCAGGCCCGGCTGGCGACCGCTAGCAGCGCGGGTTTCTGCCCGGGCGGCAGCAGGGACGCCATGCGAATCACCTCTTGCGAGCCCGCCAAATCGAAGTCGACAATAAGCATAGCGCCGCGGCCGGTCATGACCAATTCCAACGCCTCCTGCTCCGAGGGGCAGTTCACCAGGTCAATTCCCATCTCGTCGAGAGTGGACTGCAAAGTTTGCAGCGATCGTTGGTCGTGACACAACACAGCAGCAGTCTGGCGCATGAGTTACAAGCTACGGCTCCGGCGGAGCCCGGTAAATGTCACAGCGGTAATCTGTAAATGGGTTACCGAAGCACTCTATAAATGACACAAAATGCGGGTTTTGCCCGGTACTACGAGGGTGGTCGCGAAGCGCTGCTATAATCAGAAATTGCGCTCATGACTACGAAGAGACTGATACGATCGACGACAGTTTTGTCGGTGCGGCGAAAGGGGAAAGTCGTTCTCGCCGGGGACGGCCAGGTCACGCTGGGCGAATCGGTGATCAAGCATTCGGCGAAGAAGATCCGGCGGCTGTATAACGACAAGATTCTCGCGGGATTCGCGGGTTCGACCGCAGACGCATTTACGCTGTTCAGCCGGTTCGAGGCCAAGCTGGAGCAGTATCACGGGAACCTGGGGCGGGCCGCGGTGGAGCTGGCGCGGGACTGGCGCACCGACAAGTTTTTGCGGCATCTGGAAGCGTTGTTGCTGGTTTCGGATAAAGAACAGACGTATCTGCTCAGCGGGCAAGGGGACGTGATCGAGCCTGACGGAGAAGTAGCGGCGATCGGCAGCGGCGGGCCGTACGCGCAAGCCGCAGCCCAGGCCCTGGCGGAACATACCGAACTTTCCGCGCATCAAATTGCCGAAGAAGCTATGAAGATTGCAGGCAAGATGTGCATCTATACTAATGACAAGGTAACGATTGAAGAGCTGTAGCGGGGCATGTGGGGACAGCCGCCCTCGGCTGTCCTCTGGGTCGAAGACCCGGAACGGTTTTCTGCTGAGATCGAGTTAGCAAGAAGAGTCGAGCTGCGCTCGACGGACAGCCGAGGGCGGCTGTCCCCCATGAACATCTATGGCCATTTATCTTCCCTCATCCGCCGAAGAAGAACAGCTTGCGCTGGACGATCTGACGCCGCGCGAGATTGTTGTCGAGCTCGACAAACACGTGATTGGCCAGAAGGACGCCAAGCGCGCCGTGGCCATTGCGTTGCGCAACCGCATGCGGCGGCAGAAGCTTACTCCCGAACTCGCCGAAGAAATCATTCCGAAGAACATCATCATGATTGGGCCCACGGGCGTGGGCAAGACGGAGATTGCGCGGCGGCTGGCGAAGCTGGCGAATTCGCCGTTCCTGAAAGTGGAGGCTTCGAAGTTTACCGAGGTCGGCTACGTGGGGCGCGACGTGGAGTCGATGGTGCGCGACCTGGTCGAGATCGCGATCGACAACGTGCGCGAAGAAAAATTGGAGGACGTGGCCGACAAGGCTGAGTTGAATGCGGAAGAGCGGTTGTTGGACATTCTGCTGCCGCCGTCGCCTCCGCCGCGCGCGGACGGAACTTCGACTTCGGGCGGCGTTGTGATTGACGCCAGCACATCGCTGGCGGAGTCGTCTAGCCGGACTCGCGAAAAACTGCGTCAGCAATTGCGCGAAGGCAAGCTGGACGACCGCACGGTGGAGATCGATGTGCGCGAACGCAATTTCCCGTCGTTTGAGATTTTGACGAACCAAGGCGTGGAGGAGATGGACGTCAACATTAGAGACATGTTGCCGAACATCTTCGGGCAGCGCACCAAGAAGCGGAAAATGAAGGTGAATGAGGCCTTCGAGTATTTGATTCAGGAAGAAGAACAGCGGCTGATCGACATGGACCAGGTGACGCGCATGGCGATTGACCGGGTGGAGAATTCTGGCATCGTGTTCCTGGACGAGATCGACAAGATCGCAGGGCGCGAAGGCGGCCATGGGCCCGACGTTTCACGCGAAGGCGTGCAGCGCGACATTCTGCCGATCGTGGAAGGCACGACGGTAAACACGCGTTATGGCATGGTGCGCACGGATCACATTCTGTTTATTGCGGCGGGCGCGTTCCACGTTTCGAAACCCAGCGACCTGATTCCCGAACTGCAGGGGCGGTTCCCGATTCGCGTAGAACTGCAATCGCTGACCATGGAAGATTTCGTGCGCATTCTGACCGAGCCGAAATCCTCGCTGGTGAAACAATACACCGCGTTGCTCGATACCGAGGGCGTGAAGCTGGAGTTCACCAAGGAAGCCTTGGACGAGATTGCCCACTTTGCCTTCCGCGTGAACGAGAGCACCGAGAACATTGGGGCGCGGCGCCTGCACACAATCATGGAGCGAGTGCTGGATGAGTTAAGCTTCGACGCGCCCGAGAAAAAGGGCGAGCACGTTACCATTGACGCGGAATATGTGCGCAAGATGCTCACCGACATCGTGAAAGATCAAGATCTGAGCCGGTACATTCTGTAACGAACATGCTCGTTTGGGCGCGGGCTCGTGTGGCCGCGTGCGGGACTGGCTGCGAGTCCCGCGGAGTACCGGTGGTTGTGGGGGGATGCGAAGCTGGTGGAGTCGGCAGCTTAAAAACCGCAGGGGCGAGTCGCCCGCGTCCACACGAGTTCTCGGCATCCTTTCGCCTGCGCTCAGGATGACAACTCTTTAGAGATACCAGCAGCATCCAAAACAGCATGCGCGCACGTGCAGGTCTGTTAGTCTGTTTTCCTCCCATGGGACGACTCACGGCGAAATCTTTGGTGGCTTTGGGCGCGTCGTTATTGATGACGGCGTGCGCGAGCGTTGCGCCGCCGCAACCGCCTTCGCTGGACTTGCCGAAGCCTCCATCAGACTTGCGGGCGACACGAAAAGGCGAGCACGTGACGCTCGCGTGGACTGCTCCCGGCGCTACCACCGATCGCCGGACGATTCGCAAGGTAGGTGCAACCCAGATTTGCCGGGGACTCGCCGCGCATTTGACGCAGTGCGGCAATCCGGTGGGGGAGGCTGCAGGGCAGGCGGCCGTGCGAACTTCCAACCAGAAAGTTACAGGCTCGTACGTCGACACGCTTCCGGCGCAGCTCGAGAGCGACAGTCCCGGCGCGTCTGTTAGTTATGCGGTCGAAGTTTTAAATGCGGCCGGCCGCGGGGCGGGACTTTCGAATGAGGTGCAAGTTCGACTGGCCCGAACGCTGGCGCCGCCCCGTGACTTTGCGGCGCACGTTGCGGGCGAGGGAGTGGTGCTGACCTGGACGAAGGACGCCGCCGAAACGCGTCCGACTCCGAATCTGCATTATGTGTATCGCATATACCGTCGTCTGGAAGGCAGTTCGCAGTGGAACCCGGCGGGTGAGATTGCGGCGGGAAGCGGGCGCAACCTCAGCTTTACGGATGCCGGCATCGAGTGGGAAAAGACCTACGATTACCGGGCGGAGACAGTTACGGTAATTACCGCGGACGACAACACCGAAGCGCAGATTGAAGGCGACGACACGCGCGAGATCAAGGTATTCGCACACGATGTTTTCCCGCCGGCGATTCCGTCGGGCCTGCAGGCGGTGGCGTCGGGGCCGGGTCAAAAGCCTTTCGTCGATTTGGTGTGGGCTCCGGTGAGCGACATCGATCTTGACGGGTATAACGTTTATCGTCACGAAGAAGGCAGCGCGCCGGTGAAAGTGAATACGGAATTAGTGAGGGCGCCGGCTTACCGCGATGCGAACCTCACAACTGGGAAGCGTTATTTTTATTCTGTCTCGGCAGTGGATGTTCGAGGCAACGAAAGTGCACGGTCAGAGGAAGCCAGCGAGACGCTGCCCTGAAGCCGCAATGGACAATTCGAGATGACGTTTAGTTAGAAGTGGCGCCACGCGCGTGGTAGCCCTTGCGCGAGCGGACTTGCAGGCGTTTGCCGTCTTTTTCCGCGGTGACGGTGATGGTGCGATAGCTTCCGTTGGGCTGAAAATCGGCGGGCTTGTAGGCGATGAAATAGCGACTGCGAATCAGGTCATGAAGTTTGTCAAACGACTTGCCCAAAGTCATGATGTCGCCGGGGAACATGGCTTCGCCTCCGGTTCGCTCCGCCAGGGCTTCCAGAATTCGATCCGCGTCAGTTTTGTCGCCGCGATCCTCCCGCGTGCTGACCGTATAAATGGTGACGCCGGTTCGCTCAGCCGTCTGGATGCTCTGCTTGAGGCTGGTGTGACTGGAATTGTCTTCACCGTCGCTGAGGATCACTAAAACCCGCGCCACGCGCTCGCTCTCGGGATAGGCTGCCAGCTTGCGGCAAGCGAGCGCTACGGCATCGAAGAGCGCAGTGCCTCCTCCGTTGGCGAGCTTCTCAATTCCCTGACCTAAATCGCTGGGCTGTGCAGTGAAATCCTGAGTGACGGTCGGGACTTCAGAGAAGCCCTCGATGAAGGCCAAGTCCTGGGCCCCGCTCAACATCTTTTCTACAAACTTGGTCGCAGCGTGCTTCTCGAAGCTGAAGCGATCGCGCACGGAACCGCTGGTGTCGACGAGTAGAGCCAGGCGCAGGGGAAGTTTTGATTGTGGGGCAAACTGTTCGATTTTTTCCGGCGGCTTATGGTCATCGAGCACGCGGATGTTCGACTGCTGCAAATCGTTCACCATGTGGCCGTGGTTGCTCACCGCAAAGAATAGAGTTACCTGATCGACGTTGGTGCGGATGGTAAACGGTGCAGCGGCGGCAGAATGCATTGCCGAAGGCGCGAAATTATTTTCGGGCGCTGGAGTGGCGCTCGCTTCCAATGCCCCACAGTCTTCGCAACTATCGCTGGCAGAAGGCCCATCGAGGCCGGTCAACTGTGCCTTCAGTCTTTCAGTGTTCGCAAGACTCGGTGGTTGAAGCGAAGCAACCAGCGTGTTGGCCTGCGCTGGGGCGGAAGCGCCCGAAGCATCGCCCATTTTATGACGGGCAAGGGTAGCAAGGTTTTGGCGCGCGACTGGAGCGAAGGCGTTAGTGGGGTCCTCGCCTATAAACAGGTTCAGCTCACTCGCGAGGGCAGCGTAATCCTTGAGAGCCATGGCTGCCGAAGCCGCAACGTAGTGCACATTGGCCATACCTTTATGACTGAGGCTATGGACCAGCTTCGCGGTTTGCAGGACTTCCGGGTAATGATGATTCCCGTTTTGCGCGTAGGCCAGAGAGGTGAGGATGCGGGCATCCTGAGGGTGAAGCGAGGCAGCCTTCTCAAGTTGAGGTTGGGCGGTCTCAAAATCGTTGGCGGCCAAGGCCACCAGTCCGAGATTCAGGAACGAACCCGGAAATTTAGGGTCGAGTTTAGCGGCGGTTTCAAACTCGCTTCGCGCGTGGGGCTTATCTTCCTGATCGAGATAAGCGAGCCCGAGGCCGATGTGAGCCGACACAAATTTAGGATAGGCATCAATCGCCCTTCGCATGTGCTTCACGGCTTCCTCGGAATGCTGCGCCTTCATTGCCGAGTTGGCTCGGTTGTACTCTTCTACCGCCTTGTTGGGAGCTTGCAGGTCGAGTGCTGAGACCGTCCCAGAATCGATCAGCTCTTTATTTTGCTTTCGCTGCTGCTCAGTCTGATTGGCGTTCCGGTTAATCTGATCGAGATACATTTGTACAAAATCGATCTGGGCAAACCCTGAATCGGGACCTGTGCTAAAGGCGGGGATCTGCGCAAACGCAGAGATGTGTACACAAAGCCAAAATGCAGCGGTACACGCCAACCTGCACATCATTACTTTGTTTGACGAGTGCGGACGCGCAGACTGCACGGAAATACTCCTGCGGCTACGAGCTTGGGATTACGACTTGCCCGAAGGGAACGCAGAGGTCGGCGAATCTTCGCCTCTAGTCCTTAACCTCGGGGGCATAAATATAACAGACTTTCTACCGGAAGTTGAGTCCAAACCGCGAATAGGAGGGAGAAGCGCGGGCCGATCATTCCACGGTTGCCTGAGCCGAGTCACAAAATATTTGCCGGCTTTACGCTTGAATTCGGGCGGATATGGTTAGATAGATGGCGATGAGATACTGCCGATTTCAATTCAATGGCCAGGTCCAATACGGACTGGTCGAGTCCGTTGGCGGACGGGACGCGATTGTGCGAATCCTGCTGACTCCTCCCGAAGAAGCCGACGGGGATCTGGAGAGCTTGCGCACGCGGCGCATTGAGGCGATCCCGCTGGAGGACGCGTCGCTTCTGCCTCCAGTGCGGCCGTCGAAGATTGTCTGCGTGGGGAGGAACTATCGCGAGCACGCGGCCGAACTGGGGCACGAAGTGCCGAAGGAACCGCTGATTTTTTTCAAACCCACGTCAGCGTTGCTGCCGCCGGGAGGGACGGTGCGGCGTCCGAAGATTTCGCAGCGCGTCGATCACGAGGGAGAGCTGGCCGTCGTGATCGGCAAGACCTGTTACCAGCCGGCCCCGGATGCGGACATTCGGCAATACATTCTCGGGTACACGTGCGTGAACGATGTGACCGCCCGCGACCTGCAGAACAAAGACGGCCAGTGGACGCGGGCCAAGGGATTTGACACGTTTTGTCCGGTGGGGCCGGTGGTGACCGATGAGATTGATCCGTGGGCTGGGGTGGGCGTGGAAACCCGCGTCAATGGCGAGGTTCGGCAGCAGGGGAATACGCGGGATTTTATTTTCGCCCTTGACGTGGTGATCCGCCATATCGCGCAGTGCATGACTTTGTTTCCTGGAGATCTAATTCCGACGGGAACGCCCGCTGGCGTAGGGCCGCTGGTGGCGGGGGATGCGGTCGAGATCAGCGTGGAGGGAGTGGGGACGCTGCGGAATAATGTGGTCGACGAGTAGGGAGATTTCTGATTGTTGATTTCAGATTGCAGATTGCAGAGTCTCGGCTGAAGAGTTTGGAAGGTTTTCAATCGACAATCATCAATCAAAGATCAACAATTTCTTACTGCAGCCGGAATCTTTCCTTCATCAGCCGCTGCAGGCGGGGCTTGTAGAGCAGATCGTAGGCGAGTTCTTTATCCGGGAACATGGCCAGTGCGGCACGCTTGGCTCCGGCGGCCAGTTCCGAGGCTTCTTCTATCGTGAGGTTAGGGTCCTGGCCGATGACCGACATGACCATGCTCATCATCACTTGCAGGCGGCGGATTTTTCGGGCTTCCTCTTCGCGCTCGCGAAGGGACTCCTGATCCGCCATGGGAAAATTCTCTCCCTGGCCGGCTTGGTGATGAATATTCATGGTCTCCCCTTTTCCCACACACCAATTTGGATGACGCGACTCGGCTGGGCGTTGCGCCGATGATTCCTGCCATTTTGCCCCATTTGCAGGGGAAAGCAAGCGCACGAAGGTGTCGTTCTGGGGTCATTGCTGTAGATTCGTGGCGAGCGGGAAGCGTTAGCATTAACGGGCGTGGAATGACGCAACGGCGCTAGGCGGACGAATGCGTCCGCCGCTACGTGATCCGTATGGCGTAGAATCGATCGCTATGCAGGAGCGAAATCGGTGCAGCCTTTGCCGGTTCGACTCCGGAATTGGAGATGTCATGGCAGAAACTGGCAATTCGGCCGCCGATGCGCAGCGGCGTCCTGATCCTAACGAGAAACTGGTGAAGGTATTTGAGTCGGAGGACGAACCTGAGGCGCTGGTGGTGAAGGGATTGCTCGAATCGGCGGGTATCGACAGCGATCTTACTTCGGCGTCGCTGGTGCAGGATGCGTTCCCGGGACTGGGCGGGATGATCCTGGTGGTGCGGGAAGAAGATGCGGAGACCGCGCGGCGCGTAATCGCGGAAGGGCGCAAGACGTCACCTGACGATGACGAGACGGCGGAAATTCAAGCTATTGAAGAGCCGCCACAGAAGCGCTGACGGAGTGGCCGTCGAGGTAGAACGAGACCGCGCCGTCGAGATCGGTGCGGTAGACGCGAACTCCGGCATCGGCTAGGCGGTTGAGAACTTCGATCCTCGGAAGGCCGAACGAATTGCCTGAGCCGACCGAGATGACCGCGAACTGGGGGCAGGCCGAAGCCATCAACTCGGGAGTGGTGGCATTGCCGCTGCCATGATGTCCGATCTTCACCAGATTCGCGGTGGGGTGATGCAGCGCGGCGACGCGCCGTTCCACTTGCTTTTCCGCATCGCCCTCGAGCAGAACCGAGGAATCTCCTAGACTCACCTGCAACACCATCGAGTCATTATTTTGAGGTTTGGCGCCGACCGGCCAGTCCTGCGGCGGGAACAGCACGCGGATTCCGGCGCCGCCGAGATTGAATTCATCGCCCTCCCAATGGCGGACCACTTTCACTCCCAGCGATTCGGCGGTGGAGACGACGTTAGCGAGGGCTTCGCTAGGCGGGAGCAATCCTACCCACAACTCTTTCGGCCGGAAATTCTTCAATACGGCGATCATGCCGCCGATGTGGTCGGAGTGGCCGTGCGTGATGGCGACTGCATCGAGGCGCGAGATGCCGCGCGTCCAAAGATAGGGAGAAACGACGTCCTCGCCGAAATCCAGTTGCGATCCGCCGGGACCGATGGGGCCTCCCGCGTCGATCAGCAAAGTACGGCCCTGGGGCGTGACCAGCAGCGTGGAATCGCCCTCGCCCACATCGATGGATGTGACCTCCAGGAGGCCGGGGTGAATTCGCGCAGTGGGAGAGATAAAAGCTAGAGCCAGCGAAGCGGCGAGGATGGCTGCAAGTCCGACGCTTACGACGGCGGGGCGACGGCGTGCCGCCCACATCGCCAGCACTAATGCGGCAGCACCCAACAGGATCACAAAACAGGACGGCATAGCGACGCGCAAGTCAGCCACTCGCAGAAGGCCGAGTTTTATTGAGCCCAGGCCATGCACGGTTCCGGTAATTCCGTCGAGAGCGAACGTGGTCAGAAGCACTGGAACTTTGGCCAGCCATGGGGAAACGGACCCCAAGGCTAACGCGGCTACGGCCGCGGGCATCATCAGCTGGGTTAAGGGCACAACGACGATGTTGGAGGGTACGCCGATCGTGGTGGCGCGATGGAAATAGTAGGCCATGGGCAAAGCGAGACCCATTTGCATGATGGCCGAGATGAATAGAACTTCCCATGCGCCGAGACAAAATGCTGCTGTGGTCCGCACCACGCGACGCGCCGAGGTTCTTCCGATGAACCGGGCTAGCCGCGCCGCGATGAACTGCAGATCGACCCGGAACTGTGCGACTCGCGGGGGGAGGAACGCGGCAAAGTATCGCGAGTTCCAGTTGGCGAAGGCCACTTTCTGGAGTTGCGAGGTGCGCTGCAAAATGGGGATGCCGATGGCGGCCACAATGAGCACGCAGACGAATGTCATCTGAAAACTAGCCGTGAAAAGTTGGCTGGGATCGAGGATCAATAGACCCATGGCGGCCGCGCCCAGGGCGTTGACCATGGCACGGTCGCGGTAGAGCAGGCGCGTGATCAAATAGATGGCGCACATCAGGGTAGCCCGCCAAACCGGGGCGCCAACCTCGGTGGTGAACGCATAGGCGGCACAGAAGGCGACCGTCAGCAGCGTGGCCGGGATGTCACCGAGTCGAAGACGGCGGAGCGTCCAGAAGATGACGAAGGCCAGAATGCTGACGTTCATGCCAGAAACGACCAGAACGTGATAAGTGCCGGAGCGCTGAAAGTCGAGGCGTGTATCTCGGTCGATGAACGCATCCTCGCCAATGACCATGGCGTCAATCAGGGCGGCTTGGCGCGGAGGCCAGAGTTCGTGCACTTTCGCGATGACTGCGCGGTGCAGGCGGCTGCGCCAGAAGGCGAGGCGGCTGCCGGAAAAGCCGGGAAGGCGCTCGACATTTTCCAGCTTGGCCGAGCCCAACGCTGCGATTTTGCGGTCCCCAAGGTAGGCGCGATAGTCGAATGCGCCTGGGTTGCGAAAATTACGCGGGATCCTCAGCTTGGCGAGGAAGCGGAGCCGGTCTCCATAATGATAGAGCGGCATGAGGTCGGCCGGGAGCGCCGCCGGGGCGAAGTTTCGTCCCAGGTAGTTCGGGCGAGGGCTGTAGATACCAAGGCGGATGCCGGAGTGAATAGGCACGCTCTGTCCCGACGCTGCCTGAACCTCTTCGGTTTCGACGTCGACCGCCTGCCGAATTTCGTCGAAGCCACCCGGCTGGGTACGGCCGTCACGCGTAACGTGGGCGATGATTTGCAATTCCTGCCCGTCCGCGTAGGGTAGGATCGCCGTATCGAGGCGAGACGATGCCGCCCGCGCCTGGATGTGAAGCGCACCAGCCAGGAAGAGGGCGCCGAGAGCCAAAAGCCATCCCAGGCCGGACCGCCGTTGAGCGAAATACGCAGTCGCCGCTAAGAACGACGCTGCCGCAACAACCCACCATAAAGTCGGCCGCCACAGGTAGAATCCGGCAACTACGCCCAGCGAGTAAGCGACCGCAGCCCAGAGCATGGGCTGGCGGCTTGCCTTGAAGCGGAAGGCGGGAGGACTAGCGGGAGTAGTCATGAAACTCGAGAGCTTAATGATTCAGCAGTCAGGCAATTCTGCCGGGCTTCGCCCCTTCGACTTCGCTCAGGGCAGGCCCTGGCAGGACAGCCGAGGCGGCTATCTCTACATGGGCTCTGCATCGGTTTTACCGGACCAGGTGTACGACGCTTTCTAAGTGGTAGGTTTGGGGAAACAGATCTACCAGGTGAACTTGCTCGACGCGGTATCCGGCGGCGAGGAACGTCACCAAATCGCGCGCCAGGGTTGCCGGATCGCACGAGACATAAATGACGCGTGGCGCGCCCAACGTCGCCAACAATCGCGCCACGCGTTCTCCCAGGCCACTTCGGGGCGGGTCCACCACCACCAGGTCGGGCTTATTAGGAGTATGAAAAAGAACTGCGCCTTTCCCGGCCCGCCCCGAATTTTCCGCACGGGCCAGGTACTGCTCCGTGGTCGCCTGGACTACTTCTCCATTCGCGGATTGATTGTAGGCAAGGTCGGCTGAGGATGTCTGTGACGACTCAACGGAAATTACGTGATTAAAGTGGGAGAGGGCTGTGGAAAACAGGCCCGCGCCGGCGTAGAGGTCAAGCGCAAGTTGGCCCGATTGGCCTGCGGTAACGATTTTGACCAGTTCGTCGGTCAAATGCCGGTTAGTTTGGAAGAAAGACCCCGCACTGACGCGGTAAGCGGCATGCTGCGTCTGATAAGTCAGATGGCCGGCGCCGGCGGTAACGAGAATTTCCGAGGCGCGTGCCTTCCGGTCGCCGGGATTGGGCTCGCGGAAAGCTACCACCCCAGCAATCGCGGGAAGTGCGGCGCGTAATTCTTCGGCCCACTCGCGAACGGCGGCGCGGCGGGCTTCGCGGGCGCAGCCGATATCGAGAAGCAGTTGAGTATCGTCGGCGTTGGCGAAGAACTCGACCTCGCGCACGCCCTGCGGAACCCTCCCCGCTCGTCCGTTCTGCCAGAGAGACGCGATGCCGCGGTTGATCAGCGGCGAACTGATGGGACATTGCTCCACCGGGAGCAATTCGTGCGAAGCAAATTTGAAATATCCCAGCGCGAACGCAGGAGTGAGCTGCACTTGAAGTCGCGAGCGATTGCGATAGTTCCATGGCGGCGACGAGTGAACTTGAATGTCGAATGGGAGATCGAGTTTCGCGGTGCGCCGCAGGCTCTCGCGCAGAATCTCTTTCTTGATTTCGAGCTGATGCTCGTAGCTGGCATGCTGGTAGTGGCATCCGCCGCAACTGCCATAGTAGTGACAGGCCGGCTGGACGCGGTGCGGAGCCGGCTCGAGGATTGCGTCAGCCTTGGCTCGCGCGAAGCCCGGCTTCTGCTCGGTGAGCGCAGCCTCGATTTTTTCGTGGGCGAGGACAAAGGGGACAAAGACGGCTTTGCCGCGACTGCGATCGTCGTTGGGCTCATCGGTGGGCAGACGGGCCAGGCCGTCGCCGCCGTAGATCATCTTTTCAATTGTGAGGAGCAATGAGTTGATTCTACGGCATGGGCAGGTCGCGCCGTGCGGGCTTGTGGGATGCTAACCCGCTGACTCCACGGTCAGTTTCAGCCCGACCGCCTTCGTAACGGCGGCCAACGTCGACAGCCGTGGATTCCCATGCTTCGACAGCGCGCGGTAAAGGCTCTCGCGCTCGACGCCGGCCGTTTTTGCAATTTTGGCAATCCCTCGGGCCTGCACAACCCGACGCAGTGCAATTAGCAGGACTTGGGGCGTACTGTCTTCCTCTAATGCGGCTTTCAGATACTCGACGGCAAAACGCGGGTTTTCGCGCAGTTCCCGAACCACGGCCTCGTCGTGGGAGATGCTGGCTTTGCGTTTCATACCGTCTTGGTCCTTTCTTTATAGCCTTTGAAGTGAGCAATCGCTCTTTCAATATCGGAGGACTGCTTGCGTTTGTCACCGCCGGTCAGGAGTAATACGCATGACTTACCCAGCGACGCGTAGTACACCCGGTAGCCCGGTCCCCAATCAATCCGCAACTCATTTACGCCGCCGCGTAATCGCTTGCAGTCGGCAAAGTTTCCGGCGACAAGCCGGTCGAGACGAACTACGACCTTGGCTTGTGCACGAGGATCCTTGAGCCTTGCCAGCCATTCGCCGAACAGATCTTTCCCTTCGGCAGTAATATAGCGCCGGAGCTCAATCACTTTCGCAGTGTAACATATAAGTTACAGCCCGCGGAGGGGACACTTACCGTTCTAACCCGTAATTAGGGGACACTATTGCCGTGATGACCGGTCTTCGCTCATCATGGCGCGGCAGTGGCGGGCGATCTGCTGTTCTTCCTCAGTGGCGACGACCTGAATTTTATCTGGAGTGAGTCCAAACAGGTTCAGCCCTTGTGTTGCGGCGGAACGAATGCGCTGGCTGTGTTCTCCAATGCCGCCGGTAAAGACCAGAAGATCGGCGCCGCCGAGAAGAGCCAAATAGGCTCCGATGGCTTTTCGAATCGATAGCGCAAAAATATCCAGCGCAAGAGCGGCTTTGGAGTCGTTGGATCTGGCACGTTCTTCGAGCGCCTTCACATCACCGTCGCCGGAGGACAGCGCGAACAAGCCGCACTTATGATTGAGCAGGTCTTCAAGCTCGTCGGCAGAGAGTTTTTCTTTTCGCAGAAGATAAATGAAAATGCCGGGATCGAGGTCGCCAGATCGGGTGGCCATGGGAACGCCTCCGGTCGGCGTGAGACCCATGGTGGTGTCGATGGATTTTCCATCGCGGAGCGCACAGAGGCTCGATCCGTTGCCCAGATGCGCGAAGATGGCACGTTCGGGAAGCTTTGCACCAAAATGATGCACCAAAGATTCGTAGGATATGCCGTGGAAGCCGTAGCGTCGAATGCCGGCGTCGAAGTAGCGCTGCGGGATGGGGAAGTGCGCTGCGACTTCGGGGATGGTCTGGTGGAAAGCATCGTCGAAGCAGGCGAAATGAGCGGCTGATGAAAAGATCGACTGCGCGGTTGCGATGATTTTAAGCGCTTGCGGAATGTGCAGTGGCGCGAAGTGAGTCGCAGCGCGCAGTTGCTCCAGAACTTCCGGTGTGATGAGTTGATGCTGGCGGAGCTTTGGACCGCCGTGCACCACGCGATGGCCGACCGCGACCGGTGTTTCGTCGGTATGCTGGCGGAGTTCGGCAGCGAGAGTATTGAGCGCGTCGCTTTGCGATTCGTGGATGCAATCGCGCTGCAGCAGCGGCTTTCCATCCGCGGCAAAAATGTGTAACGAACCACTGTCCCGCCCAATGCCCTGAGCGCTCCCGGTAAGCAGCGGCTCTTCATCGCTGGCGCCGCCTTCGGCTGCGGCGGGACGATAGACGCCAAACTTAAGCGAAGACGAGCCGCTGTTGAGGACGAGGATGGGACCGTCTTTTTTTGCAGAATCTTTCGCCATTCCTACCCCGGCCACTTCCAGTTCCGGATTTCCTCTTTGTCGATGCCTTCGGCGTGAGCGTAGTTGACGCTGTCGATGATCTGGCCCTTCAGCCATTCTTTGACGTGAGCGCCGACGGAGCGCAGGCGGGGGACGCGATCGATAACGTCGATCGCCAGATCGAAACGGTCGATCTGATTAATGATGGCGAGCTCGAGCGGAGTGTTGATGTTTCCTTTTTCCTTGTAGCCGCGCACGTGAATGTTCTCGTGATTGGTGCGGCGGTAGCTGAGCTTGTGGATCAGCGAAGCATAGGAATGGAAGTTGAAGATGACGGGCTTGTTGGTGGTAAAGAGAGAGTCGAAGTCGCGTTCGGAAAGTCCATGCGGATGTTCGCTCGCCGGCATCAGCCGAAACAGGTCGACGACATTCACGAAGCGGATTTTCAAATCGGGGAAATGCTCTTTCAGAATTGCGACGGCCGCCAGGGACTCCATGGTGGGAATGTCGCCGGCGCACGCCATCACCACGTCGGGATCGGCGCCGTCATCGGTGGACGCCCAGTCCCAAATGCCGATGCCTTTGGTGCAGTGCTTGATCGCGTCGTCCATGGAAAGATACTGAAGATGTTCCTGCTTGTCGGCGACGATGACGTTGAAGTAGTCGCGCGAACGCAGGCAATGGTCGGCCACACTCAGCAGACAGTTCGCGTCGGGCGGCAGATAGATGCGAACGACGTCGGGACTTTTGTTGGTGACCACATCCAGAAATCCTGGATCCTGGTGAGTGAAGCCGTTGTGATCCTGCCGCCAGACCAGAGATGTGATGAGGATATTGATCGACGGGACAGGCGCGCGCCAGGAAAGCTCCATCTTCGATTTCTCCAGCCACTTGGCGTGCTGGTTGAACATGGAATCGATGATGTGAATAAAAGCTTCGTAGCTGGAGAATAAGCCATGGCGGCCGGTGAGGACGTAACCTTCGAACCAGCCTTCGAGAGTGTGTTCGCTGAGCATTTCCATTACGCGGCCGGCGACATCGAGTTCGCCGCCGTCCGCATCTTCCGGCTTGTACTCGGCGAGCCAAGTCTTTTTCGACGCGGCATAAATCGCGGTCAGTTTGTTCGAGGCGGTTTCATCGGGACCGAAGACGCGGAAGGAATTCATGTTGCGGCGCATGACTTCGGCAAGATAGTGTCCAAGTACTTCGGTGGGGGAAATGTAGGTCGTGCCCGGGGTCTTCACGTTGACGGCGAAGGTGCGGAAGTCAGGCAACTCAAGTTCCTTGCGCAGCAGCCCGCCATTGGCGTGGGGATTGGCGGAGATGCGGCGCTGGCCGGATGGCGCCAACTCCTGAAGTTCGGGGATCAGCGTTCCGTTGGCGTCGAAAAGTTCTTCGGGCTTATAGCTGCGCATCCAGTCTTCCACGATTTTCAAGTCTTTTTTATTCGTAACCGGATCGGCGACGGGAACCTGGTGCGCCCGCCACGAACCTTCCACTTTGTGGCCGTTAATTTCTTTCGGGCAAGTCCATCCTTTGGGCGAGCGCAGAACGATCATGGGCCAGCGCGGACGCGTGGCGTCGTTCGTCGAACGAGCGTGCTCCTGGATCGACCGAATCTCGAGAATGCATTGCTCGAGAGTGGAGGCCATTTTCTGATGCATTGTGAGCGGGTCGTCGCCTTCAACGAAGTACGGCTTGTGGCCGTAGCCGATCAGCAACGCTTCCAATTCTTCATGTGGAATGCGCGCCAGGACGGTGGGGTTCGCGATCTTGTAACCGTTCAGGTGCAGCACGGGCAGGACCGCGCCGTCGCGAATCGGATTCATGAATTTGTTGGAGTGCCATGAAGCCGCCAGCGGGCCAGTCTCGGCCTCGCCATCGCCGACCGCGACCGCGACAATGAGATCAGGATTATCGAACGCCGCTCCGTAAGCATGGGAAATGGAGTAGCCAAGTTCGCCGCCCTCGTGAATCGAACCCGGCGTCTCAGGCGTGCAATGGGAGCCGATGCCGCCCGGAAATGAAAACTGGCGAAAAAATTTGAGCAGGCCGGCTTCGTCGCGGCTCTTGTCGGGATAAATTTCCGAGTAATAGCCCTCGAGGTAGCAGTTGGCCAGAGTAGCCGGGGCGCCATGGCCGGGTCCGGAGATGTACATCACGCTCAAGTCGTATTTTTTTATCAGGCGATTCAGGTGCACCCAGATCAAGGACTGCCCGGGATCGGATCCCCAGTGACCGAGCAGCCGGTTCTTGATGTGCTCCGGCTTCAGCGGTTCGCGCAGCAGAGGATTGTCGCGAAGGTAGATCATGCAAACCGATAGATAGTTGCAGGCGCTCCAGTAGGCGTGAATCTTGCGAAGTTCTTCAGAAGTAAGAGGCGAGGAAGTTTCGGTGGGGCTGACGGTTTGGCGTGGATCGAGAATTGCGGATTCAGTCGTCACGAGGGAGACCTCCAGCAGGAAGCTTAAACCTCTTTGATGCCGGATGTCGGTCACGGGGCTTAGAGAATGATGGCGGTCTTCGGATTTGGTCGAAACGCAAGGCGAACGCAGGGCCGAATCTGCTTGCCTTGTCATCCTGAACGCAGTGAAGAACCTACGCAGTCTGCTGCTGTCGGCACATTACATAGGTCCTTCGCTTCGCTCAGGATGACAAATCACGAGTCAAGATTGTTATCCGGCCTCGCTGGTCATGATGAAAAGCGGCTTCATCTCAAAGCTCTTGTAGTGCGGCCTCAGGCGGTCGACGTTGTACTGCTCCTTTACGTTCACAATTTTCTTAGTGGAAGTGACCGTATTAATGGGCAGATTATCGTATCGTCCGTTTCTGAGAACGACCAGCCGTCCATGAATCTTGCCCAAGAGTAAATCCAGGGCCAGGTTGCCATAGGCCATGGGAACGATCGAGTCGATGGCGTCGGGATCGCCGCAGCGCACAAGGTATCCCAGTTTCTGGTTGATGACGTCGATGGTTTTCCCCTTGTTGTATTTTGGGGAAAGTTCCTTCAGTCTTTCGGAGACCAGGTCGCCTATGCCGCCAAGTTTTTTGTGGCCGAAGGCGTCGGTGGTCTCGGCTTCGAAAATCATTTCGCCGCCCTGAAACATGGCCCCTTCGGAAACCAGGACGACGGAATAGTGGCTGGGATTCTTGTTGCGATCGGAGACCAGCAGTTCTGTGAGGCGCTCGATATCGAACTGGTGCTCGGGAATCACGCAACGGTTGGCGGCTCCGGCCATGGTGGGCAACATCGCGGTGAATCCCGCATATCGGCCGAAAACTTCAAGCACCAGAAAGCGTTCATGCGAACCAGCGCTGGTGCGCAGGCTGTTGGTCATGGCAATGGTGCGCGTGACGGCGGTGCTGAAGCCAATGCAGTAGTCGGTGCCGGGGACGTCATTGTCCATGGTCTTGGGTATCGCGACGACCTTCACGCCTTCCTGGTAGAGGCGCACGCCGTAACTGAGAGTGTCGTCGCCGCCGATCGGGATGAGGTAGTCGATGCCGAGCCAGTCCAGGTTCTTCAACACTTCGGGCGTCAGGTCGTTCTTTTCGGCGTTATAGGCGGACTGCAGATGGGCCGGGACGCTGGACTTCTTCACTTTGCTGGGATTGGTGCGCGAGCTGTGCAGAAAAGTACCGCCGGTACGTCCGGTACGGTTGACCAGATCTTCCGACAGTGTTTGGAAATTCTCGCTGTTGTCGTAATCTTTTTCGCGGACGATGTCGACCAGGCCCGCCCAGCCGCGGCGGATGCCAATCACTTCGCAGCCCTCGCGCAGCGCGCGAATGGTGACCGCGCGGATAGCGGGGTTCAGGCCGGGGACATCGCCGCCGCCAGTCAGAATTCCAATGACACCTTTTTTGGTTTTCAAATTGACCCTCTCGATCAGGACGCTATTGACGAACCTCTAATCTTGCGGTCGCGTCACCGTCGCAGTCTGTGATTGAAATCATGCGGCGCTGTGACGCTTGAAACTTGCGCTCGGAAGTTGTTTGCTGAAAAGAAATTATAACTGGGCAGGGAACTAAGGGCAGCGGGCTGGCGTAGGAAGTTTATTTCGCCAGGATTGCGGAGAAATGATTGAAGCCTCCGACGGCGTTTATGCCGCCGGAGGCCTCGGGATTAATAGTTCAGTTCGCGGAAAGCGATCAGGTGCAGGTACGGATCGGCAATGGACTGGCTGGCGGCATTCGTACCTGGCGTTCCTTCTCCCTGAGCGGTCAAGTATGTCAGGCAGACTTTTTGCGTGGAACTTTTGCGCCTTTCTTACGGGCTTCGGAGAGGCCGATGGCGATTGCCTGTTTGCGGCTTTTCACGGTCCCGCCTTTTCCTCCCCGGCCTGACTTGAGGGTGCCTCTCTTTTCGCGGTGCATTGCGCTCTTAACGCTTTTGCCCGCGGCCTTTCCGTATTTACGGCTCTTAGAAGATTTCCGTTGTCGCCATCATCAGCCTCCTGGAGATTTAGAGTGCGACTTGAGGTAAGGAGGTTGGCATTTGATTCGGAGTTGCCAGGCCCGTGGCGAGGTGAAGCGAAGACGAAATACTTACAGATCCGGCTATGGGAATGATGTGCAAGCAACAGCGGATATTCATCCGCCCCATCCAAGGAGCCAGAATGTGAATCGGAATTTCTGAAGGAGTTTCAGGTGACCTTGCCGATTGCCAAAACTTATCCGCCGATGGAGGCCGCGCCGGCGACCAGCCTTCCCGAAGGAGCGCAATGGCAATACGAGCCCAAGTGGGACGGATTTCGCTGCCTGGCCTTTCGCGATCAAGGGCGAATCGATCTGCAATCCAAATCCGGCAAGCCGCTCACGCGATACTTTCCAGAATTGGTGGCGGCCTTGGGCAAGATGCGGGCGGCGAAGTTTGTGCTGGATGGCGAAATTGTCATTCCTGTAGACGGCGATTTGTCGTTCGATCAGCTGCTGATGAGGATTCATCCCTCCGCATCGCGCGTGGAAAAATTGAGCGGCGAGACGCCCTGCGTGTTCATCGTTTTCGACTTGCTGGTCAGATTCGGACGGAAAGTCTCTGGCAGAGCTTTCCGCTGAGAAAAGCGGCGGCGAGAACTGGATCGATTCGCCGCCAAGTATTTGCAGAAGAATCAGACGATCCGCCTTTCGCCATATACTGCGGAACTTTCCGTCGGCCCAGAAGTGGTTCCACGTGGGCACTTCAGTCGACGGAGTGGTGGCGAAGCGCAAAGATCTCCCCTACCAGAGCGGCACGCGAAAGGGGATGGAGAAGATCAAGAAGCTGCGAACCGCTGATTGCGTGGTGGGAGGTTTTCGCTATCTGGAGAAAGAACCGCTGGTCGGGTCGCTGCTGCTCGGACTCTATAGTAAGGATGGCAAACTCGATCACGTAGGATTCACTTCTTCCATCAACGCAGCCGTGCGGCCGGCGCTCACGCGCAAACTGAAAAAGCTGATCAAGCCGCCGGGCTTCACGGGGAAAGCACCAGGAGGGCCGAGCCGGTGGAGCAACAAGCGCTCGTCCGAATGGCAGCCCCTGTCGCCAAAACTGGTAGTGGAGGTGCAATTCGATCACTTCACTGGCGGGCGCTTTCGGCACGGCACGAAGTTTCTGCGCTGGCGTCCCGACAAGAAACCTTCGCAATGCACGATGAAGCAAGTGGAGCGGGAAAATCGATCGGCGTTGAATCTTCTGTAGGGGAAATGCTCTGACTAGTCGGGGGGCATCCGCGGCTCCGGCTTTCACGTAACTGTAAGTGCCTCGCGAAAAAAGAATCGGGTACGGCAATTTGAAAATGCAGCGGCAGCAGAGGAATCCAGACGGCGCACCTGAGGGCGAGGATGAGTCGTAACCGAGCGCGCTAGCGCTGTTGCTGTGGCGCGCGGGGCAACACGACTCTAACCAGGCAACCGCGTTGGCCATTCCGGTTGGAAATTTCGATCCTTCCTCCGTGAGCCTCCGCAATTTGACGGGAGAGTACAAGGCCAACCCCACTCCCACCGGGTTTTGTCGTGTAAAACGGCGTGAAGACGTTGGCGGGATTCAGCAGGCCTGGACCATTGTCTTCAATAAACAAGTTCACATCCAAATCGCTCAGCTCCCAGCCCACTCGAACTTTTCTGTCTCCGTCGCTTGACGTCGAATCCGCTGCTGGAGCGAGGCGCTTCGTTGCATCGGCCGCCACTTCGATAACTGCGTCCGCGGCGTTGCGGACAAGATTGATCAGCATCTGTTCCAGTTGATCAGGATCGGCGACAAATACGACCGCCGGTCCGGACTGGATGCAGACTTTAATTCGCGTTTCGAGACCAGCCACGCGGGCCACGAGCTTGGGAAGGTCGACGTCGCGAAGAACCGGCGCTGGCATCTGCGCCAGGCGGCGATAAGCTTCCAGAAAACGATGCAGGGAAGCGGAACGCGCCTCGATAATCTCCAACCCATGCTGCAAATCGTGGCGCACGTCAGCATCCATGGCGGTTAACGACACCTGCGAATTGAGGCTTCCAGCAATTGATTTGATGGGAGCGAGGGAGTTGCTGAGTTCGTGGCCCAGCACGCGAATCAATCTTTGCCACGCCCTGCGCTCTTCTTCGCGCAACGCGCGGCTCACGTCGGAAAGTACTACTAAGGTATGCGGCACGCCATTCTGACGAAACGAACTGCGGCGCAACAACCATCGCGCTTGCGAGTCCTTCAGGTCAAGCTCGACCAGGCTTTCATTGTCCGCTTCCAGGCATTTTTGTAATTTCAAGTCGGCGGCGCTTCGGCCAAGCATCCGCGCCTGTGATTGGCGTAGCAAGTGCTCCCCCGCAGGATTCACCAGGCGAAGGACAGAAGCGGGATCGAAGGCAAACAGCGGAGCGTCGATCTCATCGACCACACGCTGCAACAATGCCGTGGCTTCGATGGCTCGAATCTTTTCATCCGACAACATGTCGGCAAGCGCGTTCACTTCCAAAGAGAGCTCTCCCAAAGCGTCTTCCGCAACGGCGTTGCGCGCACGGAATGAATAATCTTCCTCGCGTAACGCGCCGATCACATTGGAGAGTGTTTGCAGCGGACGCGTGGTCTGTTCCTGCAGCGCCAAGGCCAATAACCACCAGACAAACAGTTCGAGCACGATGAGTCCCAGTCGCGATTCGAGGGTCCAGGACTGCATCCATACCAGGATGATGCTTACGATCAAGCCAGGCAGCGCGACCAGAAAGCAGTAGAGGTTGATGCGGTGTTCGTAGAGGAGGCGAACTCGTTTTTTCCGTGATGCAGGTTTCGGCGCGGGCGCGCTAGACGCCATACTTCTCCATGCGCCGGTAGAGCGCGCCGCGGCTCAAGCCCAGCGCTTCAGCGGCTTGGCTGACGTTGCCCTGGTAGCGCTGCAGAGCTTTGCGGACAAGCATGGCTTCCACCGCCTCCAGGCTCAGGTCTTCCAGGCCCTGACTGGAAGCGCGTTGCGAACTCAGCGCCAAATCAGCCGGCTGAATTTCGTTGCCGCGGCACATTAAGACGGCTCGCTCCACGGTGTGTTCCAACTCGCGCACATTTCCCGGCCAGGCATATTGCATCATCGTCTGCAATGCCGCAGGATCGAAGCCCTTCACCGGACGGCGATAACGAGCGGAGTAACGCGCGAGAAAATGCGCGGCTAAGGCCGGAATATCTTCCCGGCGCTCGCGCAGCGCGGGCAGGTGAATCTCCACCGTATTCAGGCGAAACAGAAGATCTTCGCGAAACTGTCCGGAGGCGCAGGCGGCCGAAAGATCGCTGTTGGTGGCGGAGAGCACGCGAACATTCACGCGGCGGGAACGCGACGATCCTACGCGCTCGATCTCGCCGGATTCCAACACGCGCAGTAACTTCGCCTGCTGGCGCAGCGGAACATTGCCAATCTCGTCGAGAAAAATGGTGCCGCCATCCGCCAGTTCGAAGCGCCCAATGCGATCGGTGCGCGCATCGGTGAAAGCGCCCTTTACGTGTCCAAATAATTCACTCTCGAATACGCCGTCGGGAATCGCTCCCGTGTTCACCGCGACCAGAGCGCGCGAGGTTCGGGCCGATAACGCGTGCAGAGTTTGAGCTACGATTTCCTTTCCTGTTCCGTGCTCGCCCGTGATCAACACGTTCGCGTCCGACGGTCCTACGCGCGCGATGGTCTCGAGAACTGATTGCATGGCGGGTGCGGCGGCGATAAATTCCGGACGGCCCTCGGCGCGAAGCAACCGATTTTCAGCCTCTAACCGAGCCGCCCTTTGCAGGGCGCGATGCAGCTCAACCTGGGTGCGCAGAATCGAGAGCAGCCGTTCGTTTTCCCACGGCTTCTGCACAAAATCTCGCGCGCCCCGCCGCATCGCTTCCACCGCCAGTTCCACGTTCGCCCATGCGGTCATCACGATCACTGGGATGGTGGCATCGAGCGAGACGATCTGCGAGAGCAGGTCGAGACCCTCCTGGCCCGAGGTAGTATCCCGCGTGTAGTTCAGGTCGATCAGCACCGCGTCATAGGAATTGCTGGCCAGGGCCTCGCGAACCAGGGCGGGCGAACGCACTTTGTCGACCTTGTAGCCCTGCGGGCGCAGCAGGAGCTCCAGAGCTTCGAGGATGTGCTCCTGATCGTCGGCGGCAAGAACGCGAGGCGCACCCGACTCGTGCCTGAGGGCCGGCAACTCTACTTCGGATTTGGCCGAGGCCGGCATACGGAGTTACGGCGACTGGCTCGATACCACGCCACTGATCGCATCCTGCAACAGTATGCCATTATGCTCCAAGGTTGCGCCGGTGGTGCGATCCAGTTCGACTTTGGCCTTTTCGTAGGTGGTCTGGGCGCTGACCAGGTCCAGTTCGGCAAGGGCGAGATCGTGCTGAGCCGAGAGCGTTTGGTAGCTCGACCCCGAGCCCAAATCCTGTTCTTTCTTGGTGATATCGAAAGTGCGCTGGGCCAGGTCGCGCGCCTTGCGCGCCGCTTGAACGCGGGCGCCAGTCTGGTCGAGCGCATACTGCGCATTGCGTACTTCGATCCGGACCTGCTTCTTCAATTGCTCCATGCGCAATTCCGATTGCCGATACTCAAGTTCCGAGCGGTACTGGTCCGCCTTGGCCACTCGATTTCTGATCGGGATATTCAGATTCAATCCCAGATAGTAGTCGGGAGCAGTATTGTTGAAAGCGTTTTGCATGGCGCCGACGAAATCCCCCGGCACGCTCGAAACATTCGGGCCGAGATTGTAGGTGGGATTCAAAGGCCCGCCCAAACCGTAACCTCCGTAAAACCCAACCAGCGCGAGCGATGGCAATAACGCATTGCGGGCGGCGCGCCGGCTGATCTGGCGGTTAACCAGGTCGATATTGGTTTCGGCGAGCTCGGGTCGGCTGCGCAGCGCGGTCGCGATCAGGTCAGCAATCGGCGCGCTCCCCTCGACGCTGGCCGGCTTCTCGATGGTCTGCAGTCGGTCCGTGGGAATCACGCGCATGGCTTCCAGCACGGGATCGTCCAGGCTCTTGGTGATCGCGTTCTTCATCAGAGTTTCCTGCAGCTGCAGGCTGGTGCGTGCGACGGTCAAATCCTGATCGCGTCGCGACACTTCCGCCTCGGCGCGCATCACATCCATGGCTGGAACGCTTTCCAATTGCAACTGCTTCTTGGTATTGTCGAGGGTCTGCTGCGCGAAGGAAAAAGATTGCTCGTTGACCTGCGTCTGCTCGTAGGCGCTCACCAGATCCCAATAAATATTTTCAATCTGAGTGACGGTGGCGATCACCTGATCTTTGAACGCGATGTCGGAGATTTTCTTATTGTTTTGGGCAATCCGCAAATAGCGCAGATTCGGCCCGAAGCCGAAGCCCGCGAGCAACTCCTGCTGAAACTGGAACCGAAACTGCGAAGTGAGCGAAGGAGAAAGATTAAAAAACGGGCTATTGGTCGTTTGCCGCGCGTTGCTGAAAGTGAAATTGACGCTCGTACCCGTGGCGAACGACTGCGTGAACGACGCCGCGACCTGCCCGGTATTCAGCTGCAACAACGGCACGCCGTAAATTTGCCGGTTCGCTAAGGGCGTTGTCTGGTGCTCTTCTCCGCCTTGGAGGCTGAGGAATGGATCGTAAGACGATACAGTGGTTCCGGTGCCGAGCGTGGACTGCACCAGCCCCGAAGCCCCGGCTCCAGCGCCGCCAGCACCTCCGGTCGTACCGCCGGCCCCCGCTCCGGGAGCGCCAGTGCCGAATCCGCCTACGCCACCACCGGGCGTGCCTTGCACAACTCCAGTATTGACGCCGCGAAAAAATCCCCCGGCTTGGGTGCGTAGAATGTCGGTATTGGCTATCGGCAGATTGTAGCGGGCAATCGCCAAGTCCAGATTATTTTCAAGCGCGAGATCGATCGCGTCTTTCAGCGAAAGGTAAAGCTGGCCGTCGCGAACTAATTGCTCCAGACGCGGCGAATTGGCGAGCACCGGCTCCGGAACCTGCTCGGGCTCATAGGCATTCAGCGGATTGTGCGACTTCGGCATTTCGTACTGCAGCGGCGTCGCGGGCTGTAGTCCGTTCGGTGCCGGCGTCGCGGGTGCTGCACCAGGCGCGGTGGCTTGCGCCGCAACGCTCGCCACGAACGTTCCGCATATCCACAAAATCTGAGCCGCTCGTTTCAAGAATGAGTGATTGTCGAATAAGTGATTGAATGGCCTGCTCACGATGCGTTCACCTCCGCTGACGGCGTGAGCGCGGGGTTCGCCGTATCTCCGACCAGCCACCCGTCTCGCAACTGAATGGTGCGGCTCCCGTAGCTGGCGTTGGTCTCGGAGTGAGTGACCTGCACGATGGTCGTTCCCTGCTGGTTCAGCCCGCGAAAAAGTTCCATAATCTCTTTGGCCTGCCCCGAGTGAAGATTCCCCGTCGGCTCATCGGCCAGCAACAGCGGGGGCTTGTGAATCACGGCGCGCGCGATTCCCACCAGTTGCTGTTGTCCTCCCGACAACTGGCTCGGGTACAAATCTTTTTTGGCAACAATCTGAAACCGATCCAGAGTGTCAGCCACCAGGCTCTGCCGTTCGCCGCGCGGAATGTCCTTGTAGGAGAGCGGCAGATCAATGTTTTCCTGAACCGTGAGGTCGTCGAGCAGGTGGTAACTCTGGAACACCATGCCAATATTTTTCTTCGCGATGTCGGCACGCTGCTTGCGCTTCATCTGGTGGACCGCGTCTTCGCGAAACCAGTACTCTCCTTGCCAGGCGTCGTCGAGCAGCGCCAGCACATTTAACAGAGAAGACTTCCCCGCTCCCGAGGGTCCCATGATGGTGATAAATTCACCGTCGCGAATATCAAGATTGACGCGGCGAAGCACCCAACTTTGTCCCGCGCCGGCCTTGTAGCTGCGTTCAATGTCTCTCAGTCGAATCATCTTTACTCCGGTTCAGAAACTCTTATTCGTAACGCAAAGCGGCCATAGGATCGATCTTCGCAGCGCGCCGCGCGGGAATGAACCCTGCAACGGCCGCAACCATTCCCAGCAGGCCAATGACTGCGGCCAACGACAGCGGGTCGCTACTCTTCAACCCAAATAAGAAACTATGCAGAACTCGCGTGCTGGCCAGCGCCAAAGGGATTCCGGCTGCTAGGCCGATCGCCACCAGCAGCATGCTTTCGCGTAGCACCAACTCGAGCACGTCACCTCGCCGCGCCCCGAGCGCCATGCGCACGCCAATTTCGCGCGTACGCCCCGCAACCGTGTAGGACATGACCCCGTACAGCCCAACGCAGGCGAGCACCAGCGCCAGCACGCCGAAGAACGTCGAGAGCTTCGCCAAAGCGATCTGGTCGCCCGCACTTCCGGTGACTAAGTGGTCGAGCGTTTCGATGAACGCGATGGGCAGCCGAGGATCGGCGCCTTTGATTTGTCCCAGCAGGTTGGCGGTCGCGCTCGAGGGGGTGCCACTGGCTTGCGCCTCGATCACGATTTGACTCGGGTCCGGCACTTGCTGAAATGCGAGGTAGAAGCGCGGCTTCACCGCTTCGCGAATTGCGTCGCCGTGATCTTTCGCATCCCGAGAAATGCCGACAATCGTGATCGGCTTCTCCACCCAATCCGGATCGTCGATCGTGAATTGCCGCCCGATCGGATCCTGTCCCGCAAAGAAGTGCTTCGCCATCGCTTCATTCACCACGGCCACGCGGGTGGAAGTTGAAGTGTCCTGCGCCTCGATGCCCCGGCCCGTGAGAACAGGGATCCCGACCACCGAAAAGTAATCCGGCCCGACGAAGTCTTCATTCGCCTGTTGATCGCGGCCATTGCCAGTGCTGAAGCCGGGCACGATAATGCCGTCAGAAGATTCACTGCCGGCAAACAATCCGTTCTTGGAGTAGGTAACGCCGCGCACGCCAGGCGCGGAACTCAGGCGCGCCACAAGCTGCTGCGCCAGCAGTTTCATGCTCTCTTTGGTGTAGCCCGAGGCCGTCGGGTCAAGACGCGCGATAACCAGATGGGCGCGGTCGTAGCCAAAACTCTGCGCCATTAATTTTTGCAGACTGCGCACCAGCAATCCTGCGGCGAACAGCACTAACAACGACAGGGCGACTTGCGCCGCAATCAATCCTTTGCCCCAGCTAAATCGAGCGCCCGCCTCCGGAGTGGACCGCGCCGCGTTTTTTAGCGCGGGAGCCACCCGCACTTTCAGTGTCTGCAACGCAGGCACCAGGCCGAAGACGATTCCAGTCAGCAACGAAACAATGATGGTGAAGGCCAGCACTCGCCAGTCGGGAGCGAGCGAAAGCGTTGTACCCGATCCCAGAAGCTGGACCAGCAGGCGTACGCCCCAGATCGCCAGGAGCGAGCCTGCGACACCGCCGAGTAGCCCCAATAACACACTCTCGGTAAGCAACTGCTGCAACAGTCGCCGCTGATTGGCGCCAATGGCCAGGCGAACCGCGATCTCGCGACTGCGGCTGGCAGCGCGAGCCAGCAGCAAGTTGGCAACATTCACGCAGGCAATCAGCAGGACCAGTCCGACAATGCCCATCAGCAGAAGCAATGGAATCCGATAGTCGCTGCGCAGGCTCGAGACTCCTCCTCCGCCCGCAGCTACTTTTATCTGAGCAGTCTGGATCGTTTTGCGGTCGTCGGATGTGAGCCCCGCGCCGTAATCTCCCTTCAACGCCTGCTGAAAAACCAGGTTCAGATTGGCCTGAGCCTGCTCAGCGGTCACGTTCGAGTTCAAGCGGCCAATCAGCGACAGCCAGGAATTATTCCTCGCAGTTCGCCAGTGACGTCCGCGAACAATCTGCGGCTGCATGCTTAACGGAACAAACAGAGCCATGCGCTCGCCCACAACATCGCCGTCGAAACCTGGGGGCGCCACGCCCACGACGGTGAAGGGAAAACCATTAAGCCGAATGTCTTTGCCAATGATCGTGGGGGAAAGCGCGAACTTGCGCTTCCAGTACTCATAACCGAGCACAACCACCGGATTGGCGCTCTCGGTAGTATCGTCCGCGTCGGAGAAGACACGCCCCGCGACCGGCTCGACGCCGAGCACGGCAAAATAATTTCCACTCACCATGCGTCCGGTAATTTTTTCGTCCGGCAGCTGGCCTTCTCCGGCATCCACTTCAAGGTGATGATCGCTGGCCTCCGCGCTCAGTCCGGAGAAAACCGAGTTGCGGTCGCGGAATTCCTTGTACAACGGATAGGAAAAAATCTCGGTGCTGGGCGTTCCGTTGTTCCTGTCGTTGGCCTGTGCCGGATCGCCCACTACAACCAGCTGCTGCGGATCCCGCACCGGCAACATCTTCAGCAGAAGTCCGTTCACCACCGTGAAAATAGCGGTATTCGCGCCAATGCCGAGCGCCAGCGTAATCACCGCGACAGCGGTAAAGCCTGGGCTCTTGCGCAACTGCCGCGCCGCGAAAATGAGATCCTGAAAAATTCCATTCATGTGAATCGCTCCTCACTCGTAGCGCAGCGCCACCATGGGATCGACCTTGGCGGCGCGGCGCGCCGGTATGTAGCCAGCCAAGGCAGCTACGGCAATCAGTACGACCGAGGCGGTAGCAAAGGTCACCGGGTCGCCCGATCCGACTCCGTAGAGCAGGTGCGACAGACTTGAGAGAGTTCGGGTGAGTATGATTGCGCCTACAGCCCCAACCGCGATGCCACCGAGCACCAATTTCAACTCTTGTCCAATAAACAGGCGAAGGACTTTGCGTTTGTCCGCCCCGAGCGCCATGCGAATGCCTATTTCCTGCACGCGTTGTGTAACGGAATAGGAAATCGTGCCGTAGATCCCCACTGACGCCAGCAGCAACGCCAGCCCCGCAAACGCACCTAGCAGAATCATCGGAAAGCGCTGCTCAGACATGGAGTACGAAACAATCTGCCGCATCGTTTGCACGTCGTAGATCGGCTGGTCACTGTTGTCTTGATAGACAGTGGCCTTGATAGCGGGGATCAGCGTTGCAGGGTCGAGCGGCGTGCGAACGATTACGCTCGTGTCCGGATAATTGAAGGGCACCCACTGGTCCGGATCTTGAGAAAGCGAGTAGTACGCCTGATATTGATTGACCAGTCCCCTATCCTGCAGGCCCGCATACGCCACGTGATTTACGATGCCCACAATTACGCACGGGCCAAAGGCCGCGAATCCAGCGGTGATGGTGTGCCCGATAGGCTCTCCATCGGGGAAAAACGCGCGTGCAAAATTGCTGTCGATAACTGCGACGCATGGCGATTCTGTATCGTCGTGCTCGGTCAGAAAACGCCCTTGAAGGAGTTGCATTCCCATAGTGCGAAGATATTCTGGTCCGGTAAGGAACCAACCCATTCGTGGCGCCGCCTGCAGCGATTCTGGTCTCTGCGAGTCGAGCCAAAATGGCAGGTAGCCGCCCTCTCCGGTCAACGGAACGGCGGTAGTAAAGTCTGCCGCCTCCACGCCAGGGATCTGACGAATTCGTTCGATCAACTGTTTGAAAGCGACGCGAGTACTCGAAGGCGTTTTTGTGAGCGAATGCGAAACTCCAACCTTGAGCGCGATTATGTTCTTTGTATCAAAGCCGGGATTAACATTCCATAAGTGGAAAATTGTGCGAAGTAGCAGGCCAGCGCCCACCAGCAGCACGAGCGTTAACGCCACCTGTGCGATTACGAAACTGCTTTGAGCACGACGATGAACGATGGTCGAACCTCGCCCACCCTCCTTAAGCGATACCTGTAGATCGGCGCTCCAACTTTTCAGAGCCGGCGCGAGGCCAAACAGAATTCCAACCACGAGCGAGACTATCAATGTGTAAAGCAGGACGGGAGCGTTTACGCTGACGTTTTCGCTGCGTGGCAAGATTGCCGGCAGTGCCTGCAAGGCCGATCTAATTCCGAGAAAAACAATCAGGCTCCCCAAACCAGCGCCAGCGATCGAAAGAATGATGCTCTCCGTCAATAGTTGCCTGGCCAGGCGCGCGCGATTCGCCCCGAGCGCCGAACGAATGGCAAACTCTCTGCTGCGTCCTGCCGAACGGGCCAGCAGAAGATTGGCAATATTCGCACAGGCGATCAATAACACCACTCCAACTCCGCCTAAGAGCAACGCCAGTGTTTGACCGGCATCGCCAACGATTACTTGCTTTAGAGGCTCAACATAGATTCCCAGGTCTCGGTTGTCATTGGGGTACAACCGATCGAGACGACCCTGAATCGTGCTCATTTCCGCCTGACTTTGGGCTATCTTGACTCCTGGCTTTAGGCGCGCGAGGGCGAAGATACCGTCGTGACTTCCTCGATTGTTCAGTATCAACGGGTCGAGCTGGCCGAGCGGTGTAAAAACATCGGCATCCAGATTGAGATGAAATCGGGGCGGCGCAACACCTATGACGGAATACCCTACGCCGTCCAGGGTTACGCTCTTGCCCAACGCCTCGGGGCTACCACCAAACCGCTCCCTCCATAAGTGGTCGCTAATAACGACCACGGGCGCTCCTCCTGGCTGATTTTCCTGGGTAGTAAACTCTCGCCCCAACGCCAGTTCCGTCCCGAGCGTGCTGAAGAAACCGGAGGAGATTTGGCTGGTCCTGATATGCGAAGGCGCGCCAGGAAATGTGAGGTCAATTTGTTGCTCTCTAAGCGCCGCCATTTGTTGAAATGATCCAGCGCTTCGCTGCCAGTCTTGAAAGTTTGGATATGAACCCCAAACGCGTGGAAAGCGCGGATTGGTTTCCCAGACCATTACCAGCTGATCCGGCTCTCGATAGTGCAGCGGTGCTAGTACCGCGCCTTCCACAACGCTGAATATTGCCGTATTCGCGCCAATGCCCAGCGCGAGCGTCACCACCGCAACCGCGGTAAATCCTGGGCTCTTGCGCAACTGCCTAAGCGCGTAGCGAAGATCCTGCAGCAGCCCAGTCATCGTTCCCCTCCTCCCCTCATTCGTAACGCAGCGCCACCATGGGATCGACCTTCGTTGCGCGATATGCCGGAATGACGCTGGCCACAAGAGCGATCGACGCCAGCAAAATTGTTACCGCAAGGAATGTGACGGGATCCGTTGGCTTCACTTCAAAAATGAGGCTCGACAAGATGCGCCCCGTCGCGAGTGCTCCGGCAGTTCCAATCAATACGCCAAGCAGGACCGGCTTCATTCCCTCGAACACGACCATGCGCAACACGTCGCTCAATTGCGCCCCCAGAGCCAGGCGAATTCCTATTTCGCGCACGCTGCGTTTCACGCTGTATGACAGCACGCTGTAGATGCCGACGGCGGCCAGCAGCAAAGCAAGTCCGGCAAAGGCTCCCAGCAGCAGCATGTTGAATCGCTGCTGCGTCAGCGAATTCGCGACCATGTCATCCATGGTGAGAATGTCGCGCAGGGGCATCTCGGGATCGATGCTGTGTACGGCATTCGATACCGCGGAGACCAATCCTTGCGGACTGGAGGTTGAACGCACCACCAGCGTCATGGGAAACGATGTCCATTCTCCATTGGCGGGCGCCGAAACCTGGCCGAGAGGGAAGTAGAGAGCTGCACTGGGCCGAGTCTGATCGAGTCCATCGAGCTTCACGTCGCCCACAATTCCCACCACTTCGCGAACCGCATCGGGAAAGAAAGTCATGGTGAGGCGTTTTCCCAGCGCATCCTCCCCCGGCCAGAACTGCCGCGCCATGGATTGGCTGATCAGGACAGCCGCCGGTCTTCCGGCGATATCGGTGTCATTGAAGTCGCGGCCGCGCAAGATCGGAATGCGAAGCGTACTCATATATCCCGGACTGACCAGGCGCACATCCACTTCCGGCTGCTCCGACATCGGAAGCGTGGGACGGCCCTCGATCGCGACGGGCTGATGCGAGCCTCCGTTGTCCAGCGGGATGTCATCCACTACTCCCGCGACCTCGACGCCGGGCAAGGCTCGCACCCGCTGCAGCACCTGGTCGAAGAAGTTGATTTGCTGAATCGGCTGGGGAAACTTCGCGCGTGAGACCATGGCTGTCATAGTCAGAACACCGTGCGAGTCAAATCCCGGGTTCACTCCGTGAAGCCGTTGAAAGCTGCGGATCATCAGCCCTGCGCCGACCAGCAGGATGAGCGACAGCGCGACCTCCGACACCACCAGAATGCTTCTCGTTCGGTGGCCGCTTGAGTCCGCATCGGTGCGTCCCAGCCCTTGTTTGAGCGACTGGCTCACGTCGGCCCGAGTCAAACGCACAGCGGGAAGAACTCCCGCCAAAATTCCGGCTGCCAGGGAAATGACTGCAGTGAAAGCGAGCACCTCACCATCCAGACCAACAGCCACCGAATGGGGCAGCTTATCGCCCAGAAATGCCGTGATCAGCCGCACTCCAACATGAGCCCAACTCAGCCCCAGCGCCCCACCTAAAAGCGCGAGCAAGACGGATTCAGTTAAAACCTGCCGCAGCACGCGGGCCGAACTCGCGCCCAGCGCGGTGCGAATGGCAATTTCTTTCTGCCTGCCAAACGTCCGGGCCAGCGCCAGGTTGGCCACATTCACGCTGGCGATAAGAAGAACAAACGCTACCGCACCCAAGAGCACCAACAGCGCCGGACGCACATCGCTGACCATGTCGTCGTGCAGCGGCACGACCACCGCGCCCCATCCCTTGTCATCTTCCGGATACTGCTGCTCCAGCCGGCTGGAGATTGTGTTCATCTCCGCCTGCGCCTGCTTCAAATCGACGCCGGACTTGAGACGCGCCACGACCACCGAGTGATGCTCTCCCCGCACGGCTTTTTCTTTGTCGGTCCAGGCCATCGGCGTCCACATCTGCGCGAAGTCGGGAAACTGAAAGTTCGCGGGCATAACGCCGGCCACCAGATAGCTCTGGCCGTCCATCTGGATGTCGTGGCCGACAATGCCAGGGTTCGATCCGAAATGCTCTTGCCAGAGACGATGGCTCAGCACGACAACATTCGAATGACCCGGTTGATCCTCTTCAGGGAGAAACACGCGCCCCAGCGCCGGCTGCACTCCCAGCGTCGAGAAGAAGCCAGACGTCGCCGCACAACCGTCGAGTTGTTCCGGCTTATCGCCACCAGTAAGCGTGAACCCGTGGTAGGTGTACATTGCCATCGCATCGAAGACGTGATTCTGCCGCTCCCAGTCCAGGTAGTTCGCCGCGGAGACCGAGAAGGTCGTCATACCCGGAAAGCTCGCCGGTGGTGGAACGTGCCACACCCGCACCAAGCGTCCCGCATTGGGGAACGCAAGCGGCCGCAACAGAACTCCATTCACCACGCTAAAGATGGAAGTATTGGCGCCGATGCCAAGCGCCAGCGTGATTACCGTGACCGCGGCGAATCCCGGACTCTTGCGCAGCTGGCGTAGCGCAAAACGAACGTCTTGGATCAGGCCGTTCACGCTTGAGATTCCTGCATAAGCTTATGAAGCTCTTCCTCGGCGACGACTTTGCCGTCGAAGAGATGGACCTCGCGCTGCGCGTGTTTGGCGAAGCGCGGATCGTGCGTCACCATGCATATAGTGGCGCCTTCGCGATGCAGGTCTGCCAGAAGTTCCATCACCGCTTCGCCATTGCGCGAATCCAAATTTCCCGTGGGCTCGTCCGCCAGCAGGATCGACGGTTTGCCGGCGAGCGCTCGAGCCACAGCCACGCGCTGCTGCTGACCTCCGGAAAGTTGCGACGGATAATGTCGAAGCCGATGCGCCATCCCGACCCGCTCCAGCGCTTCCATCACACGCTGCTTGCGGTCGGCAGAAGGCATTCTCTGCCGGTAGGTCAGCGGCAATTCCACGTTCTCGTAAACCGTGAGATCGCCAATCAGGTTAAAACTCTGAAAGATGAAACCGATTTCCTGGTTGCGGATGCGCGCCCGCTCCGCAAAATCCAAATTTGCTACCGGCTTGTTATTCAGCTGGTAGCTCCCGCCAGTGGGCGTATCGAGCAATCCAATGATGGAAAGCAGTGTCGACTTTCCGCAGCCGGACGGCCCCGACATGGCTACGTACTCGCCCTTGGCAATCGAGAGATGAATGCCCGAAAGCGCGTGCGTCTCAATCTCGTCGGTGTAGAAAACCTTGGTGAGGTCTGCAATATGGATCAGGGGTTGGTTCGCTTCTGTCATGTCAGCTTTGCCTCGATTTCTGAAGTCTGATTTCTAATCGTGCTCGTTCAATCCTGGAGTCGAATGCGGTCCGTATTATCCCAGCGCGACATATCGGAAAGCACGACCTTGTCGCCTTCGTGCAAGCCGTCCACAATCTGGATCGAATTCACCGATGCCCGCCCAACTTTGACCGGAACTCTCACGGCTTCATGTCCATCTGGGCCAAGCTTGAAAAGGCTGATCGTACTGTTCTCCTGCCCGAACGCCGGGCGTCCCACATACAAAACATTGTCCAGGCGTTCCAGGTCGACGGTCCCGTCCACACTCAGATCGGGCCGCGCCCCTTTAGGCAGTTCGCCTGTTAGTTTGACGTCGACAGTGACCGTTCCGTTTTGTACTCCCGGATCAACCCGCATCACCTCGCCGGAAACGACGCCGTTATGCGTGTCCACCGAAGCGGGTTCGCCGATTTGCACGTCCCGCGCCTGGGTCTCGGCTACCTTCAGTTCCGCCATTAGGTGATTCGGTTGCACTACCTTGGCCAGCATCGCGCCCGGAAGCACATGCTGCCCAACCTGCAGCGGCAAATCCACCAGCACGCCATCGATGCCGGCGCGAACTTTCAGGGCGTCCAGTTGTTTCTTCTTGAGCTGAGCGAGCACCCGCATCTGGTCCACTTTCGCCTGCTGCTCGGCCAGTTGCGAATCGATTGCCTTTTGCGTGCTGGTCAGCCTGTCGCCTTCCAGGCCGTTGCGAGTCGTAAGTTCGTCGGACTTGCCCTTGGAGGCTTTGTAGGCGAGGCCCGAGATCACGCCGAGATCATAGAGCGCCTTGTCGGTCTCTGCCTGCAAGTGCGCCTGTGCATAATCCGCTTGCACGGTAGCCGCGCCCGCTTTCTGGTTCATCAGATTGCTTTCCAGCGTCATGCGCTGGCTCTGATACTCGGCATCGGCCGCTTTCAATTGCAGTTCCGCATCGACCGCGGCCTGTTCCACTTGCGGATTGCTCATCTCTACCAGGATCGTGTCGGTCTTGACCAGCGAACCCGGCAGCATGCGAATCCGCACCACGGTGGCTTCGGTCTCGGCGGGAATCTGCAGCACCGCTTCCTGCGAGGGGACGAGCGAACCGACGCCGCGCACCTGCCGCAGCATGGAACCTCGCTTCACCGAGTCGGTCCACACGGTGCCGCTCTCAACGCTGGGCGCCGCGGGCCGCAACCGGTACACTCCGACGGTTAATGCCGCGACCACCACGACGACGGCGGCCCCAATCCCAATCTGCCGCTTACGTTTCTGCTGTTTGAATTCAGGACGTGCGATATCCATCACAGAAGCAGTGGCAACTTCGCCGCCACTCTCATTTTGCCAGCAAGTCATTGAAATGGAACAAGATGATGCGGCTTCCTGCTGATCCTAGAAACTGCGGATTGTCCGGTCGGGGATTCAACTGTCCATGATCGGACACTGCCGGACCCGACGGTCGAACAGACAAAACAAATCAAGGAAGGTCAGAAAAATTCGCAAGTCTGTGAAACGATCCACGCCAACTCCGCACTATCCCAGTAAGTGGAGGACATCGCGGCAAGAGCTGAAAGCGATGAGCCACAGTTCAGGAACGCAGCCCGGCAACCACTGGGATGGGTTCTTTAAGCGCCGGAGCCGATCCGGGGGGAAGCGGCTCCGGTGCTTCTGATCAAGATTTTTTCAACCAACGGCGCAGGCCTTCTTTCAATCCGAGATCGCAGGAGTTCATTTTCCAGTGCAGAATACTCGGCCCACCGCACCCACCGTTTGCCGACGGAGTAATCACTCCATTCTGAAACGTCCCGCCTTGCTTGCGCCGAACCCCAAGAGCGGCAACGGTGGGCCACCTCCAGTGCTACACTTTGTGGCACTTTCGAGAGTGCGGGGCCAAGCCTTGGAGTTCCAGTCATTTGACGAATCCTATCTCAGCCGCTTGCGGTCCGGCGACTTTCGCACCCAGGAAAATTTTTCCGCCTATTTCGGCGCGCTGATCAGAATCAAGCTGGGTTCGCGTCTGAAGTCCCCAGAGGCAATCGAAGATGTGCGCCAGGAAACCTTCGCGCGATTTTTTGCTGCCTTGCGCGATGGAAAGATTCTTCATCCCGAGCGCCTGGGGCCCTATGTAAATTCAATCTGCAACAACGTGCTGCTCGAGCACTACCGCGCGTCCACACGCAGCACCTCGCTCGACGACGAAGAGGAGAAGGATTTTCCGGCCCCGAATATCGATGTGCTCGGGGCGCTCACAGCGAAAGAGCGAGAAAAGAAGGTTCGTGAAATCCTCGAAAAACTTTCGGAGCGCGACCGGCGCCTGCTGCGCGAAGTGTTCCTCGAAGAGCGCAATAAAGATGAAGTTTGCCGGGATTTTGGAGTCGATCGGGAGTATTTGCGAGTGCTGTTACACCGTGCCAAGCAAGCATTTAAGTCGTCGTATCTGAAGCATACGGGAGACAATCCCCCAGATTTTGCTCCAGCTTAAGAGCGAGACCAAGCTTGCGCGGCATCACTTGTTTATGAGGGGGCGACACCATGGACCACACAGCGGTGGTTCGAGACAAAATGACGGAAAAATATCTGCTCAACGAACTTGATCCGGCAATGAGGGACCAGTTCGAAGAGCATTACTTTGACTGCACGGAGTGCGCACGCGACATTAGTGCGGGCGTGCAATTCGTAGAACACACGAAAGCCGTTCTGGCGGAAAACGCAGAACCCGAGCTCATCCCGGCCATCCGCCGGCCTGCGAGCCGGGGATGGTTTGCCTGGCTCCGCCCGGCATTTGCCGCGCCTGCCCTAGCGCTTCTAGTGGCGATCGTTGGCTATCAGAATCTGGTCACGTACCCGAAGCTTCAGACAGAGCTCAACCGGCCCAGGATTTTGCCGGCGGTTTCGGTGAACCTCGGAACCTGGGGAGCCGGTGGCACGCCCACTGCCGTCCCCGAGGGTAAAGGCCTGCTTCTGTTTGTGCGGATCCCTCCCGACGGCACTTATGCCCGCTACACCGCGGACTTGTACGCCCCCGGCGGCCAGCTAGAGGGCTCTTTCGGCATCGCGCCTGCGGCGGGGCAAGATCAATGGCCGGTCGCGCTCCCCGCCGCGCCCCGCCAGCCGGGCACCTACACGATGGCGGTACACGGGATCACTGCCGCAGGTGAAACCAAGGACCTGGGGAACGCGTCGTTCGAATTGCAAATTCGGAATTAAAAATTCGGAATTAAATTCAAGGCTGAGTTCTTAGCCCAGCGGAGGTACACTATGGCAACTATGGCGGACACTGAAGCTCCCACCACCCTAAAACCGTCCCACGATTATCACGCCGAAGCCCACGTGCTCAGCGGCCACCTGCAGCGGCCCATTAACCAGAAGATTGAGCCGCAGGCGCCGCTTTCCCTGAACGACCGCAGAGGCGGTCACTTCACGCGCCACATAGAGGACTTCAGCGTCGAAGGGTTGATATCCTTCACTCGCGGTGAGACCAGGCTCTCGGGCGCGCGCAGCTTAAAAAACAATGGCTGGGTGACAATCTCCACATCGATTCTCGAAGGCCTGAATGTTTTCGAGATCATCGGCGCGGATCGGCTGGTCACGCAAGTTTCCACCGATCACGCTTACCTGGATGGCCACATTCCGCATGTAACCTTTCTGGGAACGCAGTTTACCAATTTCCGCGTGGGAGGCTTCCCGGTCAACCTCACGCTTACGCTAGGCATCTGCGGAGACCTGCCGGCGAATGGCCAATCGTATTTCGACGATGCGCCATTCCTGCGACGAGTGAAAGAACAGACCAAGACCATCGCGAAGAGCACCGGCCTTCCCAAAGATTTGAAGGAACAGTACGATAAGAAACTCGCCTACATCGACGAGCTCATCAGCGCTAAGCCTGGCAGTCAAGCCGTACACGAGCCCATCACATGTTCCGTGGTCGAGAACATCGGCGACATTCCCATTCCCGGCGTGCAGAAGTTCGGGCACATCCTGGTGATCCCGGAGTTTGGCCATGTGGCGCTGGGCGAAATCCAACTGAGCGAGAAGAAGTACGACGATGTCGAGAGGCCTTGTGTGTCGTTCGAATTGACGAGCGTCCGGATGAAGCTGGGCTGCGTGGGAGACGGGCCACTCTCTGCTGGAACCGTTGCCACAAATGGACGTACTCATCCTTAGCTCTTGGCGTTTCCCTTCTGATTCTCACCTGCGGGCTCGCGTGCAGTCCTAAGCGCAGCCCGCAGGAATTATTCGACCGTGATTACCAAACCTTCCTCCATGGCGACTTAATCCAAAGCCAGAACAACGCCCATCGCGAGTACGAACTATTCCGCAATTCGAATCCCGAGTGGGCCTGGAAATTCAGAATCCTGGAGGCCGAGTCCCTGTTGTGGCAGGGATCCTACGAGCCGGTGATAGGACTCCTTGACTCCGGGCCAACGCGGCCAAAGAACACAGAGTCAGCAATCGAAATTCTTGCTATCGAGGGCGTTGCCAATGCCAGTCTGCATGAATTCTCCCAAGCGGAGAGCAAACTCCTGTTGGGCGAGCAAATGTGCCAAGCATTATTGGAACCCACGTGCGGCGATGTCATCCGGGCCCGCGGTGTTCTGGCGGTACAGCAGGGACAGATTGAAACGGCGAAGCGATATTTCGAGCAATCCTTGCAATTCGCCCGCGCTCACCGCGACCCTCTGCTGGAAGAAACTGCTCTCCTCAATTTAGGCTTGACCTCGCTTCGGGACGGACGCTTTGACGAGGCCATCGACTGGACGCAAGCCGCCTATCAGGCCGCCACGAACTTGGGAGCGAACGGCGAAGCCCAAGCCGCCCTTGGTAACCTCGGCTGGGCCTATTACAACCTCGGCGATTCTGATCGCTCTCTCGAATTGTCGCTCGAGGCCGAAAAGCGTGCTATTCAAGCCGGGGACACCATCGATCAGCTCTACTGGACTACCAACGTCGGGTACGTCTACGCCTCGATTGGCGACCTTGCGCGCGCCAAGACGTCCTATCTGCAGGCGCTTATCCTCGCCAACCAAATCAAAACCAAAGAGGGCATCTACAATGCGCTCCGAGCATTGGCCCTGGTATCGGTGGAGAGCGGCGATCTCGCTGAGGCGAACCGGTATTCCGAACAGGCAATTGTCATTGCGAGAGCCGACAACAACCGAACGAACGAATTGTACCCACTCCTGGTGAGGGGTCTGATTGACGCTCGGTCAGGTGATGGAGACAAGGCCGAACAAATATTCCGGGAGGTCGAGCTCGACCAGAATGGCAATCCCTCGCTCAAGTGGAGAGCCGAACATAGTATGGCGCGGCTTTATGAAGGTGAGAGACGCCTGGCTGAGGCTGACCGCGAGTATCGCGTCGCTTTGGCAACCTTTGAAGACGCACGATCAGCTCTGAAGAACAACGACTCGATGCTGCCGTTTTCCAATAACGCCTCGCGCATCTACGACGACTACATTCATTTTCTTGTCACCCAAGGAAGAACGAACGACGCCCTGCGTTGGGCCGATTACAGTCGGGCTCGAACTCTGGCAGAAGGGCTGGGGCTGCTTTCGAGGAGATCGCCAAATGCCGGACCTGCAGGACCTCCCACCTTGAATGCCTCGGAGATTGCTCGCCGAGCCCAGGGCGTCCTTCTTTTTTATTGGCTCGGAGAGAAGCAGTCGTATCTGTGGGCGATCACGCCGCTGAAGACAGTTCTTTTCCCGCTTTCTCCTGGAGCAGAAATTGACGCCATCGTGCAACACTATCGTCAATCGCTCAATGGCCCGCAAGACGCTCTCTCATCCGAAGATGGCCGCACCCTCTATCGCACCCTCGTCGCGCCGGCAAAATCTCTGTTGTCGCCCAATGAAAAAGTGATCATCCTTCCCGACGGCAGCCTGAACAACCTGAATTTTGAAACGCTGGTGGTCGAAGATCCAAAGCCGCATTTCTGGATTGAAGATGCAGATGTGGTGAACGCCAGTTCCTTGCGTGTGCTGGCGGCATCGTTGAATCACGGGCATATCGGCGAACAAAAGCGCCAACACAAGCTTCTTCTGATTGGCGATAGCATTGCTCCCAGCAAGGAATATCCAGAATTGCCTCGGGCGGGCGAACAGATGGCCAGCGTGGCCCGGCATTTCGCTGGCACGCAGGAACAGGTTTTCCAGCGCGAGCAAGCCACGCCCGCAGCCTACTTAAACAGTCATCCCGAGAAGTATTCGCAGATTCATTTTGTCGCGCACGGCACGGCCAGCCGCTTGAGTCCCCTTGACTCCGCGATTGTGCTTTCCAAGAGCGCGCTCGAACCCGATTCCTTCAAGCTTTACGCCCGCGATATTGTTCAGCACCCCATCCGCGCCGATCTCGTTACCATCTCGGCCTGCTACGGCGCTGGCTCGCGCGCCTATTCCGGAGAAGGCCTGGTCGGACTGGCGTGGGCTTTTCTGCGCGCCGGAGCCCACAACGTCATTGCCAGCCTTTGGGAAGTAACCGACGCATCCACCGAGCAACTCATGGATCATTTCTATGACGAACTCCAGAACGGATCCACTCCGCATGAGGCCTTGCGCGCGGCGAAGTTGGCGTTACTGCACGGCAGCGCTTTCCGCAATCCTTTTTATTGGGCGCCCTTTCAAATCTATACGGGCTCGTAATCCACAGCGGCACACAATTTGCGTGTTAAACTTTTTCAGGTCGTTTCGCCGATACGCTAGAGAGGCGTGTCGGGGCCTGTGCAGGACTTGCTTATTCTGGTCCAATGGCTGTTCTTGCGTGTGTATGGCCACGCGCGGTTTCCAATGCGGGCACGCGCGGATTTTCAAGTTGCAGTTTCGGGCGATTTAAGTGTTCGCCCTTTATTTTCTTGGAGGACCAGAAACAAAAGCCGATGAGCGCACGAAGGCTGATCTTGTTCGCCCTGATCGCAGCGTCTGTGTTTGTCGCTTCGAAATGCGTCGCCCAAGCACCCGACAATCCTCCACCGGCTCCCACCGTTCAGATTTCGAAACGCCGAATTCGCAAGCCGGATTTCAATCGCGACATCTATTACAAGAACAAACTGGAATTCTCGCTCGAGACAGGATGGCATCCGGTCAATATTCCTTGGATATACGACTTCGCCGTAGGGGACAGTTACAGCATGACCCCGCTCAAATACACGCTCGTTCCGGTAATTGCCTCCCTGCGCTGGCACGTGAACGATATCGGCGGTCCTTGGATTTTCCGCGGCAATTTTGATTTCACCTTCAGCGGTTCCGTAACTTTCATTCCCCGCGGGCCGGAAACCCGCTACTTCGCTTTCATCTACGGAATCCGCAGAAATTTTGTCTATCGCAACTGGCGTATCGTCCCCTATTTTGACCAGCGAGGTGGCATCGGAAACATTGACGCCAAGGAACCTCTGGGGGTCGAGTTTGCGCAGGGTCAAGACATGACCTTCACCTACAACATCGGCGCCGGCGCCAGATACAACTTCAATCCTCGGTATTCCGTCTCGGCCGGTATTAACTATATGCACATCTCGAACGGCTATTTGTCGGAACCAAGGTATATCAATTACGGCATAAACGTTTACGGACCGATGGTTGGAATCGATGTCCGCTTGGGAAAGCCCCGTCATAGCGCTTCGGAATAGATTGCGGTTTGTGCGCTGTAGAATTTTTATAGTGGATGCAGTTATGAACAATTCAAGTGGGGGTTGCAGTGTCGACCAGGATCGCGTGGACTCATCAAAACTCTTGCGCTTCGGCGCTAGACCTTACGGCAAATATTCGCGCCTTCGAATAGCGCCGGGCGCGTGGGCGTTGACCGCGGCGGTCGGCGGATTAGCTCTGTTAATGGCCGGGTGCGGAACTCCCGCCACTCTTCACGTCATCGCCCCTGCCACTGCCGTCGTGGGTGTTCCCTTCACAATTACCGTGAACGCGACAATCGGAACAAGCCCTGACACCGTGATCAACAGCCCTATCCAGCTGACTAGCTCTGATAGCGCCGCCATTATTTACCCTTCCTACTACGAATTTTCAGAGAGTGATGCGGGTTCCCACACCTTTGTGAATGGGGTTACCTTGAAGACTCTGGGCAACCAAACCATCACGGCGACGGTCGTTGGTGCGCCGGCGCTCACCGGGACTGCCCATGTGACCGTCGCCGCGCCAGCGCCGTAAGAAATTCAGGCCTTCGTTCGATTCAGTGCTGCGAGCGATGAGCACTTTCAGGCCGAAAGTGCTGAGACCAGCAACCACGCCAGAGGCTGAAATCAGTAGGCGTTCTTGCTGTTGAAAATGCGCAGCAACGTCATGGTAATAATCTGCAGATCGAAGGTCAGGCTCCAATTGCGCAGATAGTACAGGTCGTATTCGACGCGTTTTGCGATCGACGTGTCACCGCGCCAACCGTTCACCTGGGCCCAGCCGGTGATCCCCACCTTGAAAGTATGCCGGAAATTGTAGCGATCAATTTCTTCCAGGAACCGCTCCACAAAATGAGCTCGTTCCGGTCGTGGACCCACGATGCTCATATCCCCCTTCAACACGTTCAAGAACTGGGGTAGCTCATCGAGATTGGTCTTCCGCAAAAACACACCCACCACCGTGCGCCGCGGATCGTTGGTGCAGGTCCAGCGCGTATCGCCTTCCTCCCGGCTGCCCTGCCGCATGGTGCGGAACTTCAGCATGCGAAACACGCGCCCGTTCAGTCCCACCCGTTCTTGAACGAAAAAAATCGGGCCTCGGCTGGTCGCTTTAATAACCAGGGCAATCAGCGCGCTAATGGGAAGCGTGAGCAGCACAATAAACAGAGAAAGGGCTACATCGAAGGCACGCTTCTGAAACAGATAAGGCCCGGTTTCGGCCAGAGTCGGCCGCAGGTCCAGCATGTGAATGCCGCCCAGATCGATCAGGCGGTCGCGAATGCCGACCCCATCTCCCAAGTCGACTACCACACGCGTAGGCACGCACAACTTCTCCAAGGCGGGAGCAATTTGCTGAACCTCGCTCAAACGTGCCGCGGGAAGGGCGATGACCACGTCGTTAATCGAGTTGCCGTTGGAGAAAATCGGAATCTGGTCCAATTCATACACCGGACCCTCGACCGTGATCTCCTGCCCGGGCACGCGAACGAATCCCACAACTTTGCAGGGAAGCACTTCTCCGTGTAGCAGCGACGTTGCCACGCGGCGCGCGAAACGGTCGGTACCCACCATCAGGATCCGAACTTCGTTTCTGCCGCTCTTCCGCAGAAACTCCAGCACCACCCGGAAAATAATGCGCGCCGTCGTGGCCAGCGCGAATAGCGCGACGGCGCTGATCCCGACGACCAGCCGAGAGTAGCTGGCCTGCCGGTACAGAAACCCAATCGCCATCACCACGGCATAGGTAAACGCCAGCGCCTCCAGCAATCGCCTGGACTTCCCGCCGGGCGCATACAGTTGCTCCACATTCCAGAGTTCCGACTCTTCCGCCGCGATCGCCCAAACAATAGTAGTGAGCAACACAATGCCCCAATAGGACGGTAAGCCGGAAGGTGCGGTTCCGAGGAAGAACAGGTTGAATCCGAAGCGCACTTTGACCGCGATGAAGTACGAACACGCAGGCAACAGCAAAGTCAGAATCTTCAGGTAGAACCGGACGTAGCTAAGGCGACTGCGGATCATACAAATCAACGTCTCCTAACCAAAACATTGGTCGCTCAACTTCTTTTTCTTTGCTTTCTTTCTACCAAACCCAATGTTCTAAAGCTCTTTCCTTGAACTGCTCGAACGCTGACATTCGAATCTAAAGGATCGACGCTTACCGTTGCGCTGCGATCTCCGCGTGTGACGTAGTGGCAGCGGGAACGATGGCGCCGGAACGCAGGAGGGAAGTAGCAACCAGAGTCACATGACGTAACCGAGGAGTCTGTCATCGCCTTGGCAATTTCTGTTGCTGTGTTTGTGGGCCTAATCTAATCGCCATGTTGTTGTATGTCAATAGGAAAGCACGCTATTGCAGCGAAGACGATTCCCGATAAGGTACGCGACCTTGAAGCGATCGCGAGCCGTTGACGTAGTCACTTCTTCCTGGGGAAGGGACCAGACTGATTGCAAGACTGCGGGAAACCCTGCCCAGAGCTCACCGGAGGGTGTTGCCCTACCCTCCCAGGTAACCCTCTCGTCCATTGGACGCCGCCGGAACGTCAGTCCATTTTCGCCCTTTATTCGAAGTGTCGATCCAGCTAACTCAATGTGTAGTAGGCCAAAAACTGAATTGAAGCGACGCCGCTATATTGGACTGCCGCGTAGATGCCAATAAAGGAATTTGCCACCGTTCGTATTGGACATTGCCGGTAAAACGAAAGCCCGCTCCGGCCAAGATATCGGCATTCACCGCAACGTCATTCTGGGTTCCACCTTGCGGAAGGTATTGCTGGTCGATCTTTCTGTGCCTGAGTTCAATGCCGATTTTTTTCCGCGGACTGAACCAGTAATTGGTTCTCACCAATTCGCCTTGAGCGGCCCGACCAATCCAGGTTCCGATCAGGCGGCCGCCGTTGTTGTATCCACTAATGTACTGAGCGTTGCTGTAAAAGCAGTCCGCACAATAACCATTGACGGGGCTGGTATATCCGCCTTCAAGCCGCAGGTCAAGTTTCGAAATCGCAGGCAACTTCGCAAAGTACAGCCCCCCTTGGGAAACCGACTTTCGCAGGTACGGAATCGGCGAAATCTCGTCTTCACTAAAGGCTTCGCCGTATGCCGTAAGCCAGTCCCGCAGGCCCGGAACTCTATAGGAAAAGTCCGCCGTCGTCCGTCCATCCCCCAGCACGTCGCCATTCACATGCTTCCCAAACGTACTGTCGAGGAACGTCTTCACCGTCAGCGGATTTCCCGGTCCTCCATACACCGTCGTTTTCGACAGGCTGAATTCGAAATTCGGCGTGAACTTGAAGCTGATTTTTCCACCGCTTAGAAATGGCTGCGGATGCAAGTTCTTTCCATATTGTCCGATGGTCACGTGGGTGGTCGAACCACTATAAGTCGTGCTCTGGAATTCAAGTCCGGTCATATGACCAATAAAGCCCTCGAAGCGAATGTCGCCCAGATAACTCAATACCCACGGCAAACGAAACGGAGCCACCCGGTCCACCGTAAACATGTTGTTGAGCGGTGGGGCGTTATTGGTAAGAACCATAGTCCCGCCGTCGGCCGGCCCCCACCACAAGCTGCGTCGTCCATAGGCGATTTGCCAGTTTGCGAAATTCATTCCCACATAACTGTCCAGCAACTGAAAACGGCCGGTCGACGCGACTGGAAGTGCCGGACTATTCGGCCAGGCATCCGTCTGGCTATAGAAGTTGAGCACCGCTTGCGTAGGCGCGGGCGCAGATGGCGCTGACTCATATTCTCCGCGAAGGTAAATCACAAAAGGACCTTTCGCCGCCCATCCTGACGCGCCAGTCGCAGAATTAAAACCTTGCTCGAATGGCCTGCCGTAATCATTCATCACGGTCTGGCCGAAATGGAAATTGTCGGTCAACGGCGTGCCCGAAATTCCCAAGGCTCGCGCGTAGGCGGATTCCAGTTGAACATCGGAATTCGAATCCCCAGCCATTAATCCCGATTCATGGGCGAACTCTTGCGAGAGCGCGCTATAAAGTTGCTGAACTTCTTCTGGAGCGTCGGTGTCTGTGGTCCGCTGCGCGAATTCCGTTAGCACTCGCGCGCACTCCAGCCGAGTCCAGGGCCGCAGAGTGAGCGACGCTGTTTGGAGATACCCTAAGGCGGCCAACCGCTCAATCGCCGGATAAATCCAGCTGTCGAGCGGAACGTAGCTGGAGCCAATATTTCGGGTCTTGCTGACGGAATCGCCCGCCTCGCTCTCTTCTCCTTTGCTGAACGAGCCGTATCTTGCAACTTCGGCGTCACTATAGTGAGAATGGGAATTGAATACTTGCCGTCCCATGTACCATCCCATAGCGCTGGCTATGACCAAATCGGATGCGAAGTGCTTTTGACCCGCGAATCGCGCGGCGGTTACTCCTCCGGCCACCCCGTACGCCAAAACTTGGGTGAGAACCCCGGGATATTCATGGGCGATCACGCTCGCAATCGCCCAGCTTACCGCCGCGTGCGCGGAAGGAAACGAGTCCCCGCCCACAAAGAAACGTCCTGGACTGGTGCCCACAAAAGGCCGTTCGCGCCCCGCCGCGTACTTGAAAACCTCCACATCCGCAAACGCACCAAGCGCAGCCTCGCCGGCGAGAATGCCGGTTTCGCGTTTCTGGTCGTCTTTTTTTATATGTCCCAGCAAGAACAGGCCGGCGCCGGCTCCCGCCAGCAGACCCACGCCGGCGTTGGACGCGGTGACCGCGCGCGAGACGGTCGCTGAACTGGTAGGAGCGTGTTTTTCTATGTTGTTATCCGCTACCACCAGCAATCCTCCGGCCAGGACTAGCGGCACTGCCAATTCCCATTGCTTGTGGGACATGTGCAACGGCGCCAGCCAGAAATTCTTCTGGTCCACGAAAAGATTTTTTGGAAGGGATTTGAGGTCAACCGGACCCGGCGTAAGAAATGCCGGCTGGGTCTGGGCTTTCGGAGCTGGCGCCGTAGTATCGCTCTGCGCTTCAGGGGTTTGCGCGCGCGCCGTTGCGCTACAAACCGCCACTGCCAGCGCCAGTACTACGAATGGGGTTACAACCAACGTGGGAAGACGGCTCAAAAACGAAGGAAATGTGCTTTTCGGCAAACTCATCTTATCTTCTGTCGATGCCCCACCTGAGATCGATGGTTGTACCCTGCTGGTTTTAGCGTCGCACCCCGGATGTGGTTCGCTCCAGGATGCTTTTTCGTTCATGCTTAAGTGGAGTCCCGAACCATCAAAGCTAGCACAATCGCCCGGTTGACGACTAAAGTGGCGGCAGGGGAGACTCAAACCGGACAGCCATTTTGAGCGAGCGTGCTAGAATCCCGCTCGGCACAATGTCATAATAACCCTACAGTGGCAACTCACACCGACACCTTCATCGACGCCGAACCGCTGGCGACCGAAGAAAGCGCACCTACTTCCCAGGCACAAACCGAAGTTTCGCTGCTCGATCTGACTGTGCTGCTGGTAGCGAACAAGCGCTTCATCTTCCGTTTCGTTTTGGGCGCGGCTCTATTGGCGGTCGTGGTTGCTCTTTTGCTGCCCGTCCGCTACGAAGCCAAAGTCATGCTGCTGCCTCCACAGCAGAATTCATCGATAGCCTCGGCTTTGTTGGGGCAAATGGGAAATCTTGGAGGGCTGGGATCGCTGGGCTCGTTGGCCGGCGGGTTGGGCATTAAGACCCCAGCCGATATGTATATCTCCATGCTCACCAGCCGCACCGTCGAAGACGCCATGATCCAGCGCTTTGGCCTGATGTCTGAATACAAGCTCAAGCGCATGTCGGAGGTGCGCAAAGAGTTTGAGCGTCGCACCACTGCGGTTGCCGGGACGAAGGATGGCATGATTCGCCTTACGGTTGAGGACGGTGATCCCAAGCGCGCTGCCGAAATGGCAAATGGCTACGTCGAGGAATTCCGGAGGCTGTCTGCAACCCTGGCCATCAGCGAAGCTGCTCGCCGCCGCATGTTTTTCGAGCACGAATTGCAGCAAGCGAAAGACGACCTGACCGCCTCCGAACAGGCAATGCAAAAAACACAACAGTCAACCGGCGTTCTACAGATCGACAGCCAGGCGCGAGCGCTAATCGAATCGGCAGCCGTCTTGCGCGCACAAGTGGTAGCCAAGGAAGTTCAAGTTGAAAGTATGAAATCGTTCGCCGCCGACGACAATCCTGCTCTCATCCTCGCCAAGCAGCAACTCGCTGCGCTGCAATCCCAGCTCAATCAGATCGCGGGTTCGCAGCAAGACGCAGGGTCGGACATTATCCTGTCGAAGGGTCGTGTGACGCAGGCGGGGTTGGAGTATGTTCGTCGCTTTCGTGACCTGAAATACACCGAGACTGTTTTCGAGTTACTGGCGAAGGAACTGGAAATTGCAAAACTTGATGAGGCTCGCGAAGGCGAGATCGTCCAAGTCGTCGATGCCGCTGTCCCGCCTGACACGAAGTCCTCTCCTCATCGAACTCTGATCGTTCTGGGCGTCACGATTCTTGCTTTTTTTGTCGCCGTATTTTGGCTGATTGTGCGCCGCGGCCTGAGCCGAACTCTCGATCTCCCCGAAAATCGGCAGCGCCTGGAAGCGATTAAACATTATTGGAAAAGAAAACCAGAAACGGTTTAATTCCCTTTCTCGCATTTCAACAGCTTCCCCCTGCCGCTCGATGAAATGATCCCATTCCGGCACCTTGGTAACTCAAACTAAATCCTTTATTTCCACCATGCTTTGATATACTTCCCCCATAATGCGTGTTCTGTTTTTGAATCCTCCATTTCACCCGCGTTTTTCGCGCGAGCAACGCAGTCCTGCGGTCACTAAGAGTGGAACTCTGTACTACCCTAAGTGGCTCGCTACCGCCGCCGGAGTCGCGATCAAGAACGGGCACGACGTGGATTTGGTTGATTCCCCTGCCGGCGGATACACCGTGCAGTCGGTGATCGATCGAATCGCCGCCAAAAATATTGAAGCCGTAATCTGCGACACCTCCACACCCAGCATTCTTAATGACGTCAGCGTCATCGAGTCGCTGCTCGCCGCCAAGCCATCTCTACATGTGCTGCTGGTGGGGCGTCACGTCTCGGCATTGCCGAAAGAAACGCTGGCCATGTCGACTTCGCTGGAAGCCGTAGCCATCCGCGAATACGAATACACCGTCCGCGACTGGCTGGCCGCGAAGTCCTGCGGCGCCGACCTTTCGACCGTCGACGGCCTGGCGTGGCGTCGCAAGGCGACCGGAGAGCTCGTCACCAATGCTCCGCGCCCAGCGATTGAAAATCTCGACGAATTGCCTTTCGTTTCCGAAGTCTATAAGCGCTTTCTGCATACGCCAGATTACTTCTACGGCCACTCACTCTGGCCGCTGGTTGTGTTTGACACCAGTCGCGGGTGTCCCTATCACTGCTCGTTCTGCGTGTATCCGCAGACCTTCAGCGGGCACCGCATGCGCTATCGCTCGGTGGCCAACGTCGCCGACGAGTTCGATTACGTCTCTCGCGAGATGCCCGAGATTAAGACGGCGATGCTGGAGGACGATACTTTCATCATCAGCAAGCCGCGCACCCTCGAGTTGGCTAAGGAGTTGATCCGCCGCGGAAACAAGTTGCCCTTCGACGCCAACTGCCGCGCCGACATTGGCGCAGAAACTGAGTTGCTCTCCACCCTGCACAAGGCCGGCGCTCGCCTGTTCTGCGTAGGCTTTGAGAGTGGCGACGTGGAAGTCATCAACGGCATGAAGAAAAACAACGATGACCGTCGCGATGCCAAGTATCACGAAGAGGCTCATCGCTTCGTCCGCCGCTGCCAGGAATCGGGCATCATGGTGCACGGCTGCTTCATGGTCGGCAATCTCAACGAGACGCCCGCCAGCATGGAGAAGACATTGGATTTCGCGAAGAAGCTGCAGCCCGATACGGCTCAATTCTTCCCCATCATGGTCTATCCCGGCACGACCGCCTATCAGGAGGCCAAAGACCGGAATTACATTCAGATCGAGGACTGGGGCGGTTGGCTCACGAAAGACGGCCTGCACAACAGCGTCGTTAATCTTCCCAACATTACTCACCAGCAGTTAGTGAGTTTCTGTGATCGCGCGCGGCGCAGTTTCTACCTGAGTCCTTCCTACCTGGTTTACAAACTGAAGCAGTCGCTCACCGACCGCCGCGAGTTACAGCGCAATCTCAAAGGCTTCGTCACCTTGTCGAAATATCTATTACGCGGTAGCCAGCACGAGAAATCCGCCATCCCCGACGGAACTCCGGGTGCGCGCACCGACAATGGCCTGACACAAATCACCACCAGCCATCAGCACGGCGACTGATTCCCGAGGTCGGTTTCTAAGTTTTCCTTGGTGAACCTTCGTGTCCTTTGTGGTGAAGGGTTAGCAGTTGCGAGAACAACACGGCCAGCGCCGTTCTGCCACCGTCATTTCACTTCGCGTGCCAAGCGGCCGTCCTGCGAATGCATTCCTCAAGTTCGACAGTCTGGCGCAACCCTAGCAACTCGTGAGCACGATCGACGCAGGGAACATAGCGCAGCGGAACCGCGCCGGGCACAACTTCTCGAGCCACGCGAATTTCCGCCAGCGGCTTCAAGGTCGCGGCCACAGTTTGCGCCAATTCAAAGATACTTACATCATGGGCGGACCCTACATTGAAAGGCACAAGCGCCGGCGCGCGAAATAATACCGTCCACAGCCACACCGCCAGGTCGGCAGCATATAAATACGATCTTCTCGGGGTGCCATCGCCCTGAATCTGAATCGGCCTTCCGGCCAGCACATCCCCAATAAAATTGCCGATGGCGAAGTGCTGGTCCAGGGGAAGACGCGGACCGCAAAACGCCCAGCAGCGTGCAATCTTGCAATCGAGGCCGCCACGCTTCTGATAGAGCGCACAAAGCAATTCCGCCGCCCGTTTGCCTTCCGCGTAGACATTGTTCGGATCCAGTGGATCGGGCGCGCCCGCGTAAGTTTCCGGTACGTGCGTCAGTTCCGGAGGCTGTTTCCCATAAACCGCGCCCGAACTGGTCAGCAGAAATTTCGCCGTTCCATGCGTGGCCGCGAACTCCAGTGCGCGCTCGGTGCCGGCAACGATCGTGGAGAACATCTCCAGCGGTGCGTCCGCCGCCTGCTTCACGCTGGCCTCAGTTGCCGCATGGATCACATATTTGTATTCGCCTGCAGGGAACGAAAACTTTCGCACATCGCCGGCATGCAGTTTTATTGCCGCGTCCACCGCCAGGTGCGGGCATTTCTTGGCGAACGCTTCAGGATCACGGCTGAGGATGGTGGCCTCGGCCCCCAGGCCGAGTTTCTGGTTGATAAAACAAAAACTTTCCACCATCCAGCATCCAAAAAAACCGGTTCCACCGGTCAGGAAAATGCGCTGTCCGCGAACTTCTTCCCACAGTGGAGCGGTCTGCTCCAGAATCAATTCCAGATCCTGCCGGGGAAGTTGCTTTGCGGGGCTCATTGACTTTTTAAGGATGACCGGACACACCGGCGGCGGCCGGGTCTTACCACGTTTTCCATGGCGCTTTTCCGCTCGCCCACAGTTCTTCCAGCCTCTGTTTGTCCCGCAACGTATCCATCGGCTGCCAAAAGCCGCGATGGAAATAGGCCTGCACCTGCTGCTTCGCAGTCAGATTCTGCATCGCTTCGCCTTCGAACATCGCGGCGTCATCGCGGATCTCTTCGAAGACAACCGGCGAGAGCACAAAAAATCCTCCGTTGATCCATCCTCCTTCGCCCTTCGGTTTCTCCTGAAAGCCCGAAATGGTCGTCCCCTCAATGCCTAATCCGCCAAATCGCGCCGGGGGCTGCACCGCGGTCACGGTCACACTGCGGCCATGACTCTTGTGGAACGCGATCGCGGCCGAAATATCGATATCGCTCACTCCATCCCCGTACGTCATGCAAAAAGGATCTTCATGCTCCAGATAGTTCGCAACTTTTTTGAGCCGCCCGCCGGTGCCCGCATTGTCTCCAGTATCGACCAGCGTTATCCGCCACGGCTCCGCCACGCTCTGATGCACCTGCATGCGGTTCTCTTTCATGTCGAAAGTGACGTCCGACATGTGCAGGAAATAATTCGCGAAATATTCCTTGATGAGATATCCCTTGTATCCGCAGCAGATGATGAAGTCGTTGATTCCGTGCTGCGAATACATTTTCAAAATGTGCCACAGGATCGGCCGCCCGCCGATCTCCACCATCGGTTTCGGGCGTACGACGGTCTCTTCACTAAGCCGCGTCCCCAGCCCGCCCGCCAATATGACAGCTTTCATTTCCATCCTCGGGTGCTCCCAAGCCTCTTGGAGGCCGGAAGCGGTTCCCTATAATTTGCCAGAAGTTGCGTCCAATTCCATACACTACACGGGCAGGTGCCCCATTGTGTATGCCTACTTGTGCGACCTAGAGCCCAACGGCAGCCGCAGATATTCCTTCGCATTCCGGTAGCAAATGTCCTGAACGAGTCTCCCGACCAGTCCGTCGTCATCCGGCAGTTCTCCGCGCTCTACGTCCCGTCCCACCAGATCACAGAGCACGCGCCGGAAATATTCATGCCGCGGATACGACATGAACGACCGCGAGTCGGTGACCATGCCAATGAAGCGCGACAGCAGCCCCGTATTCGAAAGCGCGTCCAGCTGCGCCGTGATCCCCTGCTTCTGGTCGAGAAACCACCAGGCGCTGCCGTACTGAATTTTTCCCGGCGTGCGTCCATCCTGAAAGCAGCCAATCAGCGTGGCGAACTGAAACGTGTCCCGCGGATTCACGTTGTAAATAATCATCTGCGGCAAGGCATTCTCTTGCGCGAGCAAGTCGAGATACTTCGCAAGATGCTCGCCCTGGGGAAAATCGCCGGCAGCGTCATAGCCAGTGTCCGCGCCCAGTGCCCGCCGCGCCGCCGTATTCACATTGCGATGCGCGCCCAGGTGCAACTGCTTGGTCCATCCCTTCTCGGCATCGAGCCGTCCGAAGAACAGCATCAGAAACGCCGCAAACTGGCTCCGCTCCTCCACGCTGATTGCGCACCCCTCGCGCGCCTTCGCGAAAATCGCCGCTGCCGCCGTTTCCGCACACGGCGCGGCGTAGCAATGATCCAGTCCATGGTCGGAGAGCCTGCAACCCAGCGCATGAAAATCATCATGTCGCTTGCGCAACGCCTGCAGCAAGCTTTCCAGATTCCGCACCTCTACGTTCGCCGCGCCCGCCAGCTTCTCCACCCACGGCAAAAATTCCTCGCCGCCAATGCCCAACGCCTTATCCGGACGAAACGCCGGAAACACTCGCGTCCCCACTTTCGACGCAGCGATCGCCCGATGATGCCGCAAATCGTCGGTCGGATCGTCGGTAGTGCACACTACCTCAACGTGAAACTTCCGCAGAATCGCCCGTGCCGTCAGTTCCTGCAGTTGCGCGTTCGCGCGCTCCCAAATCTTCGGCGCCGATGTTTCATCCAGCAATTCCGTGATTCCGAAATAGCGCTGCAGTTCCAGGTGCGTCCAGTGATAGAGCGGATTGCGCAACGTGTAAGGAACCGTCCGTGCCCACGCCAACAACTTTTCATACGGCGGCGCGTCCCCGGTCACATATTTCTCGGCAACGCCATTGGCCCGCATGGCCCGCCACTTGTAATGATCGCCTTCCAGCCAGATCTCAAACAAGTTCGCGAAGCGCCGGTTTTCCGCAATGTCCCGTGGCGAAAGATGGCAGTGATAATCGAGAATCGGCTGCGGCGCGGCAAACTGGCGATACAATCGCCGCGCCACATCGTTCGACAACAGAAAATCTTCGGTGAGAAAGCCAGTCATGGACTCAGGCGGCGCATTGTCGCGATTCGAGCAATTTCAAGCCAAGCATCATACCAGTTCACGAATCTCTTGACGCCAAGGCGCCGCTCCTTGTCTATTGGTCGATGCATGGAAGACTTGAAGGGGCGGAGGTTTCGAACGCGCCACTTGAAAGGGCGCGGCTTGTCTATCGCAAATGAACGCAAGCTTTGAAAGGGCGCGGCTTCAGCCGCGCCGTTAAGCCCGTGAAAACGAATCGCGCTTTAGCGCCTGAGGTGCCGTTCTTTTCTGCAGCCCGTGATTGATCCACGTCGTCGGCCCCTGCCGACGCCAAAAAATAAATGAACGACTACCCTATCCCGATCCCCGAAGAACCCGCCGCAATCGGCCACCGCCGCTGGCTCATCTGCGCCATGTTATTTTTCGCCACCTCGGTCAACTACATGGATCGCCAGGTCATCGGCCTGCTCAAACCCACGCTGCAGCTGCAATTCGGCTGGACCGAAGTCGGCTACAGCAACATCGTGCTCGCCTTCCAGTTCGCCTACGGCGCGGGATTGCTCTTCATCGGCAAGCTCATCGACCGCCTGGGCACGCGCAAAGGATTTTCGCTCGCGGTATTTGTGTGGAGCGCAGCGGCCATGGCTCACGCCGCCGCCACCTCGGTATTCCAATTCGCCATCGCACGATTCGCCCTCGGCCTTGGCGAAGCCGGAAGTTTTCCCGCATGCATCAAAGCGGTTGCCGAATGGTTTCCCAAGCGCGAGCGCGCGCTAGCCACAGGCCTGTTCAATTGCGGCTCAAACATCGGCGCGATTATCACTCCGCTCATCGTTCCCTGGATCACCTACCGTTTCGGATGGCGCATGGCCTTCATCGGCACCGGCGCCCTGGGTTTCATTTGGATCGCCGCCTGGCTCGCCATCTATCACCGGCCCGAGCACGACAAATTTATTTCGCCCGCCGAACTCGCCTACATTCAAAGCGACGTTCAGGAGCAGACCGCCTCAATTTCCCTGCGCGCCATGATCACTCATCGCCAAGCGTGGGCCGTCGCCCTGGCCAAGTTTTTTACCGATCCCATCTGGTTCGTCTATCTGTTCTGGATGCCCGACTTCCTCAGCCGCAATCTTGGGCTCGACCTGCGCGGCATGGCGTTGCCGCTCTTCGTAATTTACAGCGGCGCCAGCGTGGGAAGCATTGCCGGAGGTTGGCTCTCGTCCTCACTTCTGAAAAAAGGATGGACCGTAAACGCCAGCCGCAAAACCGCGCTGCTCGTCTGCGCGGTGGCCGTCACACCCATCATGATCGCCGCGTTTACCAAAAATGCATGGCTCGCCGTTTTCCTCATCGCGATCGCCGCCGGAGCGCATCAGGGATGGTCGGCAAATATTTATACGCTCGCCTCCGACATGTTCCCGCGCAGCGCTGTCGCCGCCGTCGTCGGCTTCGCCACCATGATCGGCATGATCGGCAGCATGCTCGTTTCAAAAGCCGTCGGCTACATCCTAGAACGCACCGGATCCTACGTCCCCGTCTTCGTGATGGCCGGACTGGCCTACTTGGTCGCGTTCGCCTTCGTGCAACTGCTGGCCCCGCGCCTCGATCCCGCCCAAGTCTGACTATTCGGAACGCAACTGGCCGCGAAGAATAGTGAGCGAAGCGGCGGGCAACGTGTACTCCGTGCCGCGTTCACCATTTAACGTCGAACTCACCGCCGGGCCATCCGGATCCGCATAGCCTTTCTTGCGGTCGGGATGCCACTGGTACTGCTGCTTTCCGAACGTGGTCATCTTGACCGGCCCCGCGAAAAATGACTCTCGATTCCCGTCAGCGCCCTGAAATACGATACGTGCCGCATGCGCTTGCTCGCGATCTTTGTTGATGAGCATCAGGCCCCACAGGCCGTCGGGACGGTGCAGAGCGTACGCCGTCACCAGCACGTGCCCTTGCGAATCCTTCACATCGCTGACCGCCAGATATTGCTGGTGCTCGGCATCTTTCGGCTGCACCCACTTCTGGGTGATAAGTTGCGCGGCGAAAAATTGCGCGGTCGGCTGCTGAATTTCGTAACGATCATCCACCATGAACATGTGATACGTTCCCCAACTATTGGGGCACGCCGGATGCGGCGGCGAGTACGACAGATCGTGATAGTAGTGCGTGCTCTCGCCACCCGCGCTCAGAAATCCCCCGAACGAATCCGCCAGCCACAGCGCTCCGAAAATGTCGACCGCGGCCTCGCCCCCGTGATCATTGGTCTCGGTGTCGAGCAATGGAATTCCCGGCGGCAACCCGTCCTCCCGCCACACTTTCATGATGTGCGTGATCAGGTCCGGTTCCTGATAAAGATTTTTCCACGGTGTCTCGCATCCATCGTAGGGATAATGTTCGAACGACATGAAGGCCAGATCCTGCAGGCGTTGGTGCGCTTTCAGATAGTCGAGGAATCGTCCCAGCCACGAAGTTCGTCCCTGTGCGTCGGGCCAAACCTTGATGTCCTCCGTCACTCCTTCGAAGACAGGCCCTCCTAGTTTTAAGCCGGGGTCCACGCGGTGCAGCGCGGTCGCGAACTGTACATACAATGCGGCGTAGTCTTCGGGCTGCATGTACTGCCCATCGGGCTCCTCACCCATTTCGACGTACCGGACGGGATAGCCGCGCTTTTTTATATACGACATCTGCGCAGCAGCGTCCTCCGGCGTGTTGTACAACATGGCAATGGGAACGATCGCGGGCAGGCCGCGCGTGATTCCGCTGGTAAAAAACAGATCGAAGCCCGGCTGATCGCCTGATTCCATGCGGTCCGGCGCAACATACAGATCCGAAGGCTCGTGCCAGGGATCGACCGACGAACAGAGTGTGAGCGTCTGTTTCTGGTCGGGTGAATGGTGCAGCAGATCCTGGAATTCTCCTCGCTCATCAACCTTGCCCAAATATAGTTCGCGGATCGCATAGCCCACACAATTGCGGCGATCCGCCGATCCGTGAGTGTCGCAGGTGTTCGAAGAACGCTTCATCAGGATGCGCACGAACTTGATCGCCACCGCAGACGATCCCACCCGCAGAGTTTCCAGTCCGCCCTTGCCGTCGACGACGCTTCCTTGCGGAAACACTTTCCAAGCGCCTTTGTCCTGGTCGTCCATGGCGTCGTCGTCGCCAACCCAATACTGCACCTCGAAATCCCTTGCATAGGGCTCAGCCCAGTGAATGCGAATCGCATTTGCGTCTTCTTTCCGGTCCAGCGCCACGACCACCCACTGCGGATGCAGCGAATCGTCCTCTCCGGTAAATTCTTTGCTGAGATAAGGATTGCTTTTCCAGTACGAATCCACGTCGCCATCATCCAGGCGCGAAAAACCGTCGAACTCCGATCCTCCGTTTCGCGTAAAGCCGCGGTGACGCAATTGATAACCATAGGAATGCCGGATCATTTCTTTGGTCGGAGTGGCGTCGCCGACGAAGTATCCTTTGCCGCTGGGATCGCTCCACTTCCCTTTCGGATTCCAATGCCACGCCTGCACGAACAGGTCTGTATTCTGGCGATAACTCACCACTCCCCAGCCCGCCGACAGAACTTTCTGGATCTGGTCCGGGCGAAAGAATACGTCGGTAGCGTTGCTCGGCACGCGATCCACAGTCGATCCCAGCGCGTAGAGAGGACTGAACTTGTTCACCACGTGGCTGGGCGTCGCATCGACCGTAACGAGTTGCGCGGCGGTCGGGACGGACCACGCAGAGCAGAGCGCCGCAAGTGCGATGGAGAGGATGATTCGATTTAGAAGTCTCATGTGCAGGTTCTTTCAGGGTTCCGTATTTATGTTCTGAGTTCCTACAACCAATCGCGCAGTGTGCGACATGGAACGCTGAACTAGCAAGAGAAATCCTGCATGACAAAAAGCAAGATCATGCACGACGAAGGACACAAAGGTTCACGAAGGTTTTCTTCTTCTGGCTTCCCTTCGTGAACCTTCGTGTCCTTCGCGGTGGAAGCTTTTGAATCTGACCTGTCGAGTATCCCCTTTTGTATAATCTTTCGCCTCGGATGAAAAGCGGGACCTCCCGCTCGCCGAGCGATTCTTCCGATGCTGCTCCGAATATTCAAAGATAAAGTTGCACCAGCCCGTGCCGCCGCCGACCAGGCTGCCATAGCGATCCAGCGCGCTATTTCCAAGCGCGGCCGCGCCCGCATCATCGCGGCAACCGGCGCGTCGCAACTCGAGTTTCTGGATGCACTGACCAAATCGCCCGGCATCGATTGGCCCCGAGTTGAGACTTTCCATCTCGATGAATACGTCGGCCTGCCTGCCTCTCATCCCGCCAGTTTTCGCAAATTTCTGATGGAGCGCCTGGTAACGAAGACCGGCATCGTTAACTTTAACGCGCTCGCCGGCGATGCGGCCGATCCTTTCGCGGTGGCTCGCGAGGTCGGCAAACAGTTGGCGTCTGCGCCCGTCGACGTCGCATTTCTGGGCATCGGAGAAAATGGCCACCTCGCTTTCAACGATCCTCCCGCCGATTTCATCACCGAAGAGCCTTATCTCATTGTCACTCTCGACGAAGCCTGCCGCCGCCAGCAGGTCGGCGAAGGCTGGTTCGCCGATATTTCGCAAGTGCCGTGTCAGGCCATTTCCATGTCGCCGCGCCAGATTCTCAAGGCCAGCGAATTAATCGTAACCGTTCCCGACCAGCGCAAAGCACCGGCGGTGAAAGCCTGCCTGGAGGGCGAGATCAACCCCATGGTTCCCGCCTCGATCCTGCGCCGTCACGCCAATGCGACTGTCTATCTCGATTCGAACTCCGCTTCACTGCTCGGCCCGACGCTGCGGAACACGCTGACGGAAGAATCGCAGGCAATGGTAACTTCGTAAGCTCAAAACCCAATGGCGCGCGCCCGCAAGCCGATCCCGTCGTTGCGTTGGTGGATTGGCGGCCTGCTGTTCGCTTCCACGGTCATCAACTACATCGATCGGCAAACCCTGTCGCTGCTCGCGCCTTACCTCAAGCTGCAATATCACTGGACCAATTCCGACTACGCAAATCTGGCGATTGCCTTCCGCATCGCCTACTCCATCGGCCAAACCGGATTCGGCAAACTCATGGACCGCGTGGGAACACGGCGCGGCCTCACGTTCACCGTGATCTGCTATTCGACCATCTCCATGCTCACCTCGCTCGCCTCGGGCCTGTATAGCTTCGCGACGTTTCGTTTTTTGCTGGGCGCGGGCGAGTCGGCGAACTGGCCCGCCGCCACCAAAGCGGTTTCCGAATGGTTTCCAAAACGTGAGCGTGCCCTGGCCACTGCGCTCTTCGATAGCGGATCTTCGATTGGCGGGGCGGTCGCGCCCTTTATCGTTCTCTGGATTTATTTTCGCTGGGGATGGCGTCCCGCGTTCATGGTTCCGGGCGCTCTCGGCTTTCTCTGGCTGATTGCCTGGCGCTGGCTCTACTATCCGCCAGAGCAGCACGGCCGCATCAGCGAAGCGGAACTCGCGATGATCGTCGCCGACAAGCAGGATGGCGATGCGTCGCAAGAAAATCCGCAAGCAGGCCCGCAACGAGGAAAGACGCGTCCACGCTGGGGCGATCTTTTGAAATTGCCACAGACCTGGGCGGTGATTATCGCCAAAGCCTTCACCGACCCGGTTTTCTTTTTTATTGCGGAATGGTTCCCCATCTATCTCGTCGCCAAGGGGATCGAACTCCGCAGCGGCCTGATCGCGGTGTGGATTCCGTTCGTCGCCGCCGATCTAGGAAGTTTTTTTGCGGGCGCGGTTTCCGGCTCCCTCATCAAGCGTGGATGGTCTCTGGGCGCCGCGCGCAAGGCGCCAATCGTCTATGGTGGCATCGGCATGACTCTGCTCATCCCAACTATTTTCACGACGAATCTTTATGCGATCGCTTTTCTGTTCGCGCTCGTGACTTTTACCTACGCCGGCTTCACCACCATGGCGAACGTCTTGCCTTCGGACCTGTTCGGCAGCGAGTCGGTGGGTTCGGTCAGCGGGCTGGGCGGCACGGGCGCAGGAATCGGCACCATCATTGCTTTCAAGCTGATTGGATATTTTTCCGACGCCCGCCAGGCCACAGGCACCCACGCCTTCGATCCCATCGTGATTCTAGCGGGGCTGATCCCCCTGGTCGGAATGATTCTGGTGCTGCTGCTGCTCCGCAACAGCGAAGCGACGAATCAAGGACTGGTGCGCCGCATCTGACGCTTTCGATACACTCCCGTAGAGACGTTGCTCGCAACGTCTCGGCAGCGCAACGAATCTGGAAGTCGTGCAATTTCTTTAGAGGAACATTCGAGGAACTATGGCTTACAAGCAACTGGATCTCAATGGCAAAGTCGCAGTGGTGGTCGGAGGAAGTTCTGGAATCGGCAAAACCATCGCACTCGGACTGGCGCAGGCCGGCGCGGATGTAGTCGCCAGCGCGCGCCGCATGGAACTGGTGAATGCGCTGGCCGGCGAGATTGAAGCGCTGGGGCGTCGCTCGTTGCGTGTGACCTGTGACGTGGCCGACCGCGCCTCGCTCGACAAGTTGCTGCAGGCTTGCCTGGAGACTTTTGGCAAAGTCGACATCATGGTTAACGCGGCGGGCATTACCAAACGCGCGCCCACGCTGGATTTTTCCGAGGCGGACTGGAATCGCATCATGGACACGAATCTGACCGGCACGCTGCGCGCCTGCCAGGTCTTCGGGCGTCACATGGTCGAGCGCAAGTACGGACGCATCATCAACATCGCGTCCATGGGATCGTTTCTGGCGCTGTTTGAAGTAGCGGCGTATTCGGCCAGCAAATCGGGGTTAGCCTCGCTGACCAAGTCCCTGGCAGTGGAGTGGGCAGGGCAGGGCGTATGCGTCAACGCCATCGCGCCCGGATATTTTCGCACCCCGCTAAGCGAGAAGTTTCTGGTTGGAACAGGGCGGGGCGCGGAAGTATTGATGCGCACCCCCATGAAACGCTTTGGGGAACTCGAAGAGTTGATAGGGGCGGCGGTGTTCCTGGCCTCGGATGCGGCCAGCTTCGTTACAGGTGTCGTCTTGCCGGTGGATGGAGGGGTGCTGGCCAGCGGCGTGAACCAGTAAGTTCGGGGCGAACCGACAACATGTACGATTATGTATGTACAACACCCAGCTAAGAGTCGGGCTTGAGGTTTTCTCGTTCCGGTCTTCGCCTAGAATGCCATTTGCGGGGCCGGAAATGGCCCTGGCATCGACGATCGCAACTTGGGGCGACCTGAGAGTCGTCCGCTGCAGAATTCTTCTTCCTGTGGAACGCTAGGGCGGTTCTACGACATTTCAACCACTTACACGGAACGTCAACAACTTCCACGCAACTTCAATCACTTACACGCCGCACCGTCGAGCTTCGCTCGACCGGACAGCCGGGGGCGGCTGTCCCCATATGACTTATCGCAGCAATCCTTCGTTCCCGAATGAAACGGGATGCTAGTGCGCTTTCTTCTCGCGAAGCGCGGCGCGGGCTGAGGCGACGGCCTGCAGCAGTTCGCGGGCGGCCGCGGCGATTTTCTCCAGATTGCCGCCGCGCAGGGCCGCCGCATCGACCAGGTCGGCTCCCACGCCGAGCGCAAATGCTCCCGCCGCAATGAACTCGGCGGCATTGGCCGCGTTGACACCCCCCGTAGGAATCAATGCGGCGTTGGGGAACGGCCCCTTGAGCGAGCGCAAATATTTAGGGCCGCCGACGTTGCCACAAGGAAAAATCTTGACCAGTCGTGCGCCGTGCTCCTGCGCGCTCATCAACTCGGTAGGAGTTAGAGCGCCTGGGATCGCCAATTTTCCGGAGGCCTGCGCGACCTCGAGCATCGACAGCGCCAAGCCTGGGCTCACCAGGAATTCGGCGCCCGCGCTCAGGCACGCCTCGGCCTGCTGAGCATTGGTGACGGTGCCCGCGCCCACCAGTACCTCTTTGCCGTGCTGAGCGGCGACTTCGCGAATCACGGAAATGGCGTTGGGCACGGTCATAGTGATTTCGACAACCGCGATGCCACCGGCGCGAATCGCTTCCACCGCGCGCGTGGCTTCTTCGACTGACGCCGCGCGTACCACGGGGATGATGCCGATTTCTTCAATCCTGCGAACTACTTCATCAATGGTCATGTTGTTCTCGCCGCTTCAAACCTTTCACCACGAAGCACACGAAGGTACACGAAGGAATACAAAGCCTTAGTCAAAAAACCTTCATGAACCTTCGTGTCGTTCGTGGTCATGATTTTGTCTTAGTTCAGCGCTCAATGCGGGCGGTGCGCGATTTCATCGCCTGCAGCACTTCTGCCAGCGTTGCCATGGTGGTGTCGCCGGGCGTGGTCATGGCGAGTGCGCCGTGTGCGGCGCCGCATTCGACTGACCATTGCGCATCTTTGCCCGCGAGAAATCCGTAAATTAATCCCGACGCGAAGGAATCGCCGCCGCCGACGCGATCGTAGATTTCTAAATTCTCGCGCACCGGCGCCTGATGAAACGCGCCCCCGTAGTAGCACAACGCTCCCCAGTCGTTCACTGTGGCCGTCTTCGCATGACGAAGAGTCGTAGCGATCACGGCGAGCGACGGATATTCTTTCACGACGGCCTCGATCATCTTCTTGAAACCAGAGGTATCCAGCTTGGAATGATCTTCGTCGAGTCCGGATACTGGAAAGCCAAGCGCGGCGGTGAAATCCTCTTCGTTGCCGAGCATCACGTCGACCAGCGGGGCGAGTCGGCGATTCACCTCCTGGGCTTTGGCTTTTCCGCCAATCGCTTTCCACAACGAGGCGCGGTAATTCAAATCGTAGGAAACGACGGCGCCCGAGCGCTTGGCCGCCTGCATGGCCTCTTCGGCTACAGCGGGCGTGGTTTCCGAGAGCGCGCAGAAAATGCCACCGGTGTGGAACCAGCGCGCGCCATCTTTTGCGAAAATCTGGTCCCAGTCGATTTCGCCGGGCTTTAGTTGCGAGACGGCGGTGTGCCCGCGATCGGAGCAACCGACGGCCGCGCGAACCCCAAAGCCACGTTCGGTGAAATTCAATCCGTTGCGCACGCTGCGTCCTACGCCGTCGTAAGGAGTCCAGCGGACATACTTCTGGCTAACGCCGCCCTGCAGCATGAGGTCCTCGACCAAGCGGCCGATGGGATTGTCGGCGAGCGCGGTGACGATGGCGGTGTCTAATCCAAAGCAGCGCCTAAGGCCGCGGGCAACGTTGTATTCGCCGCCGCCCTCCCAGGCGCGAAAATGGCGGGTGGTGGAGATGCGTTCGTCGCCGGGATCGAGGCGGAGCATGACTTCACCCAGGCTGACCAGATCCCACAGGCATTTCTCTTTTGGCTTGATGGTTAGAGTTGAGGTCATGGAAATTTACGCGAGCATAATACTGCCATAAGTGGGCATGGGAGCCTAATCTCGTCGTAGAGACGTAGCTTGCTACGTCTGTGCCGGCAGTGCCCCGAAGGGCAGAGGTAACGGACAAAGACGTTGCTAGCAACGTCTCTACGGTAAAGATTTGAAGAGTATAGAGATCGGCGGCTGCGCGAGGGCAAAAATAAAAACTATCGGAACTGTAATAATCCTGCGGGCGTACCGTCTTTAGTTATGAAACCGAGCAACTGGAGGCGTACCCTGCAAAGCGCACTGGCAGAGGAACGGGAAATCGCACTTCCGGACGAATTCGAGCGGGTGTTCCGGGCGCATCACGGCCTGGTTTTTCGCACGGCGTACCGCATCACGGGCAACGCCGCGGATGCCGAGGACGTTTCGCAGATGGTATTTCTGCGCCTGTTCCGCCGCGAGGCGGGCGCGCCGGTTCTCGACAATGAAGAGAGTTACCTGCGGCGGGCGGCGATCAACGCGGCGCTGGATGTGATCCGGTCGCGGCAAGCGGACCGCATGGTGGGACTGGCGGAGTTGCCGGCGGAGCCGGCGCAGGACGATCCGCGGGAGCTCCGGCAGGCGTTGGGGCGGGCGATGGCGCAGTTGAAGCCGCGTCCGGCGGAAATTTTTGCGTTGCGCTTTCTGGAAGGCTTCAGCAATCCGCAGATTGCGCGGATGCTCGGTATTTCACAAGTGCTGGTGGCGGTGATCGTCTATCGCACTCGACAACAGCTTCGCAGGGAGCTGGGCGCGTATGGATCGCGACGAATTCAGGAGACAGGCCATGAAAAATGAAAAGTTTGACCGGGTGCTGGCGGAAATCCGCAACGAGCAAGTCGACGACAGTCTAGTCGCGCAGGCTAGTGAACGCGTGTGGAAATCGATTGGCGGTGAACAGAGCGCGACCCTCGCGGCGCACACGCTGCGGCGGTGCGAAGACTTTCAGGCGCTGATTCCGGCGTACGTGGGAAAGCAGCTGGCGCCTGCGCGAGCAATGCTGTTTGAAGATCACGTGCACGCCTGCGTGGCGTGCCGGCATGCGCTGGAGCGCGCGCGCGGCGGCGAGATGCAGACGGTGTGGCGGGTGGAGAGCAGGCGTCCTGCTGCGGCGGCGTGGCGCTGGGCGTTGGGAGCGGCGGCGGTGGTCGCTGTGGTCGTGGCGGGAATCGCGTTTAACAATGCTTATCGAGACGGGCTGCTTCCCGGGCAGCATTCGGTTCGCGCCGCGGTGGAGAGCGTGGATGGCTCGCTCTATGCGGGATCGGGCGCGGAGATGCGTGTGATTCCGGTGGGCTATGCGATCCGGAATGGAGACGAAGTTCGCACTGCGAAAGGATCGAAGGCCGTGGTGCGGTTGCTGGATGGATCGCTGGTCGAGATGGGCGAGCGTGCAGATCTTTCGGTGACGCGGGCGTGGAAGGGCACGACGATTCGCCTGGATGGCGGGCAGGTGATTGTGCAGGCCGCGAAGCAGACTGCGGGACAGCACCTGTTTGTAGCGACCGACGATGGCCTGGTTTCGGTGAAGGGGACGATTTTTTCGGTGAATCACGGGTTGAAGGGCTCGCGCGTGGCTGTGATTGAAGGCGTGGTGCGAGTGGATTTTGGAGAGAACACGACTGACCTGACCGCGGGGCAGGAAGCGACGTCGGGATCGAGTGTATCGAAGGTTCCCATTCCAAACGAGATCGCGTGGAGCAGGAATTCCGCGAAATATCTGGCGTTGCTGGGCGATTTCGCGGTGCTGCAGAAACAGTTTGCGGCGATTCCGGGGCCGGGATTGCGATATAACTCGGCGCTGCTGCCTTACGTTCCCGATCACACCGTGATCTATGCGGCGATTCCGAATCTGGCCAACACTTTGGCGGAAGCCGGGCAGATTTTCCAGGACCGGCTGCAGCAAAGTCCGGAGCTGCGCGATTGGTGGAAGCAGCAACAAAAGGGCAACGGCCCCAAGCTGCAAGATGTTCTGGAGCAGGTGAAGACGTTCAGCAGTTATCTGGGCGATGAAATCGTGTTCGCGGTGGGAAAGAACGGAACCGACTATACCGCACCGGTGGTGCTGGCGAAGGTGCAGCAGGGCGGGCTGGATTCTTTCTTACAAAAAGCGAACCGCAAGCTGAACTCCAACCCGTCGCAGGTGGCGCTGCAAGTTGTGCGTGATCCGTGGGCGGCAGCTCCGGTGGCGGGACATCCGTTGATGGTTTATTTGAGCAATGATCTTTTGATTGCCAGCCCGGATCTGGCGGAATTGCAGCGGGCGGCGATGCGCGCCCAGCAGCACGGCACTGCGGGCGAGTTTGCGGCGACGCCGTTCTACCAACAGATCGTGAATTCCTACCAGCAGGGAGCGGAATGGCTTTTCTGCGCCGACATGGAACAAATTGTCGCGAAGCACGTACAAGCTAACAGTGGCGGCCATGATTTGCCGCCGGGGATGGGCGACGTGCGCTACTTGACGCTGGAACATCGGGAGGTTGGCGGGAAGACGGAGAGCCATGCCGACGTGATGTTTGGAGCGGAACGGCAAGGGGTTGCGTCGTGGCTGGCGGCGCCGGCTTCGATGGGATCGCTGGAATTCGTTACGCCCGAAGCCAGCATGGTGAGTTCGGCGGTGATCAAGAATCCGCGAAGCATCGTGGAAGAAATGTTCAAGATGTTCGGGGCGGGAGACGCGAACTTCAGCGAGCACCTGGCGGAGTTTGAAACCAAGACCGGAGTGAGCGTGCTGAACGACATTGCGGCCCCGCTGGGTGGCGAAGTGACCATGGCGTTTGACGGTCCGGTGCTGCCAACCCCGCGCTGGAAGCTGATTGTAGAGGTGGACGATCCGGCGACGCTGCAGGCGACCATCGGCAAACTGGTCGAGAGTTTCAATCGCGAAGGCAACACGCATGGCCATACGCTGCAGTTGACTGAGCGGCAGGTTGGCGGGCGGACCTACTTCACAATCAGCAGTCCGAGCGCGATGAATTCCGAAGTGGACTACACGTTTGTCGACAATTATCTGGTGGCGGCGCCAGACACGGGCACATTGTCGCGAGCGATTCAATCGCGCGAGGCGGGATACACCCTGTCGCATTCGGCGGGATTTCAGGCGCTGTTGCCGAACGATGGGTACACGAACTTCTCGGCCATCTTCTATCACAACATCGGTCCGGTGCTGGGTCCGCTGGTGCAGCAAGTGAAATCGAGCGGAGTGGCGACGGCGCAGCAGATGAAGTCGATTGACGCGCTCACGGCGAACTCCGCGCCTGGCTTGATTTACGCTTATGGCGAGCCGTCGCAGATTGTGGTGGCGAGCAATACCGGCTTCATGGGATTTGATCTGGGCACGCTGCTGACCATGGGGCATAATGGGCCGTTCCTGCCGCAGATGTTTCTGGGCGGCGGAGCGATGAGCGACCGAACGATGAAAGGCGCGACACCGCGAACGCAGTGAGCACGGCGATCCAACCCGGAGCAGCAAGCGGCGCGCTGGAGCAGAAGCCGCCTGCTGTTCCGCTGTCCGCTTTGATTGAACTGCAGGATCTCTCGGTGCAGTTCGGCGACCGCGAGATCCTGCGCAGTTTGACGGCGACTTTGCGCGGCCGCTCGATTGGGCTGCTCGGCCCGAATGGCGCGGGTAAATCCACCCTGATCAATACCCTTCTCGGCTTTTACAAACCATCCGCGGGCTCGGCGCGAGTGTTTGGACACGACATTGGCAAAGAAACGCCCGCGATTCGCGGGTTGGTGGGCTACATGCCGGAGAATGACGCGTTCATTTCGAAGATGAGCGCGGTGTCGTTCGTGCAGATGATGGGAGAACTTTCGGGACTGCCGTCGGACATGGCGCTGGAGCGGGCGCACGAGGCGCTGTTCTATGTTGGGCTGGCGGAGGCGCGTTACCGGCAACTCGGCACTTATTCGCTGGGCATGAAACAACTGGCCAAGCTGGCGCAGGCGATTGTGCATGGGCCGAAGTTGCTGATCCTGGACGAGCCGACGAATGGGCTGGATCCTTCGGCACGGCAGCGCATGATTCGCATGATTCGCGAAATTCGCGATGGGAAAGAAATGCGGATTGTGCTGTGTTCGCACTTGTTGCGAGATGTGGAGGACACGTGCGACGAGGTGCTGATCCTGAAGCAGGGAAAGATCGCGCACTATTCGAATCTGGATGAAGAGCGCCGGGCGAACAAGCGATTTCTGGAGTTGGAAACTTACGGCGCGAATGGCGACTTCACCGAGGCGATCGAGAAACTGGGGTGCGAGTGCGCGGTTAACGCGAACCGCATGAAGATGATTCTCGCAGATGGAGTGGAGACGCGGGATATTTTCAGGTTGGCGGCGGAGCGGCAGGTTCGAATCCGGCGAATGAACTTCAGGCGCGATTCGCTGGAAGATATTTTCCTGAAGGCGATGGAAAGCTGACGGCTGGCGGCTGGGGCGAGGAATAAGCGATGGCGATTTACAGGCGCAACTATAAACCGTACGCAGGGCCAACGACGGTGGGGTGGTCGCGCTTTCTGGTGCTGTTCCGTTATTCGCGGCGAAATCTGTTCCGGTCGAAGTTCATGACCGTGTTGTTCGTGATCTGCTTTTTTTATCCGGTGGCGTGCACATTCATGATTTATCTGGCGCATAGCGTGAGCTTCCTGGCGCAGTTGGGCGTGCCGGGCGGGCTGGTGTCGATCGACAACAAATTCTTTTTCAATTTCATCAGTGTGCAGGGCGTGTTCGCATTTCTTTTGACGGCATTTGCCGGGCCGGGGCTGATTTCGCCGGATCTGGCGAATGGGGCGCTGCCGTTATATTTTTGCAGGCCGTTTTCGCGGGCGGAATATGTGTTGGGGAAATCTTCGGTGCTGGCGATCTTGCTGTCGCAGATCACGTGGGTGCCGGGACTGGTGCTGTTCATCATGCAGGCCGGCCTTGCGGGAACGACTTGGACGTGGACACATCTGTGGATTGCGGGCAGCCTGGTGCTTTCTTCGCTGCTGTGGATCGCGATGCTGTCGCTGCTGGCGATGGCGCTTTCGGCGTGGGTGAAGTGGAGAATCGTGGCAGGCGCGCTGTTGCTGGCGGTGATGTTTTTTGGCGCCGGCTTCGCGCAAGCGATCAACACGGTGCTGCAGACCGAGGTCGGCCATTTCTTTAACCTTGCCTATCTGATGGCGACGGTGTGGAATTCGCTGTTTCAAGTGGATGCGGAGCATGCTATTCCGGTCGCGCAGGCGTGGATTGCGCTGCTGATGTATTGCGCGATCTGCCTGGGACTGCTAATGCGCAAGGTGCGGGCTTACGAGGTGGTGCGATGATCGATCGCATCGTTTTCGAAGATGTATCGAAATTTTATGGAGAAATCCTGGGCGTGAACCGGGTGAATCTTTCGATTCCGCCGGGGATTACCAGCCTGGTAGGGCCGAACGGTTCGGGCAAAACGACGCTGATGAACCTGATGACCGGGCTGGTGCGGCCGACGCGCGGGCGCATTCAAGTGCTCGATTGCAGGATTGACGATCCGGAAGAGCTGTTCAAAGTGGTTGGCTATTCGACGCAGTTCGATGCTTTTCCGAAAGGATTGACGGGGTACCAATTTATTTATTCGTTTCTGCGACTGGCGGGCAGAGATGCGGAGAGCGCGGAACGACTAGCGTGGCGGGCGATTGAGCGCGTGAACCTGGTGGATGCGGCGAAGCGAAACATTGCGGGGTACAGCAAGGGAATGAGGCAGAGAATCCGGCTGGCGCAGGCGTTGTCGCACGAGCCGAAGGTGTTGGTGCTGGACGAACCGTTGAATGGACTGGATCCGCTGGCGCGGTCGGAGATGATTGCGCTGTTTCGCGCCACGGCGGCGGAAGGTTGTTACGTGATTATTTCCAGCCACATCCTGCACGAGGTCGACGTGATTTCAGACCAGGTGATCTTGTTGAGCAACGGATATGTAGTGGCGGAGGGGAAGATTCAAAACGTGCGCAGCGAGATTGAAGAGCATCCCACGCAGATTCTGATTCGCTGCGACCGGCCGCGCGAACTGGCGGCAAAAATGTTCGAGTACGAGCAGACGATCGAAGTTTCCATCCATAAAGACGAGCGGGGATTATTGCTGAAGACGCGGGATGCGGACCGGTTTTATCTGACGCTGAACGAAATGGCGCTGAGCGGGATCGATATCGAATCGATTGCACCGGCGGATGACGATGTGCTTTCGGTGTACGAGTATTTGATTGGGAACGAAGAGGTCGTGCGATGAAGGGCATCTGGTGGGCGCAGGTGAAGGCGGTGATCCGGCTGGAAATGCGAAAGACGTTTTTCGCGCGGCGCGGGTTGTGGATTTATGTGGTGGCGATGTTGCCGGTTTTGCTGTTTATCGCGTTCGCGGTGGTGAGTTCGAACCACCGGGCCAAGATGGCGAGCATGGCAGGGCGGGAAGAGAAGCCGCTTACGGCGCAGGATATGCGGGCCATCGAACCTGGGATGACGAAACAGGAAGTGATTGCGATTCTCGGGAAGCCGCCAATTGTTTTTCACTGGACCGATCGCAGACCGGGGCCGGACCCGAGCGGGCCCGCGGAGGAGGTGTCGCGCGAGAGCTATCGCTACTCCGATGGGCAGAACGATCTGATTCTTGGCCTGGCAAACGGCAAGGTCGACAGTATCAATATTCGGGAAGGGATTAACCTGGGGCAGGATTCGGTCGTATTCGCGGGCGTGTTCCAGTTCTTTTTTCTGCGGCTGGCAGTTTTTTTCGGGTGCCTGGGAATTTTCATGAATCTGTTTCGGGGAGAGATTCTGGACCGAAGCCTGCACTTTTATTTTCTAGCGCCGGTGCGGCGTGAAGTGGTGATGGCGGGAAAGTTTCTGGCGGGGCTGCTGGCAACCAGCACCATATTTGCCACCAGCGTGGTGCTGCAGACGATCGCATTCCTGTGGCATTTTCCTCCCGCGGCGCGAGAAATTTATCTTTATCACAATCACGGTTTGGAACATGCGGCAATTTATCTGGGAGTGACGGTGCTTGCGTGTGTTGGGTATGGAGCGTTTTTTCTGGTGGCGGGAATGTTGTTCCGCAATCCGATACTTCCGGCGGCGGCCATCTTGATCTGGGAAGGGATCAATCCATTTTTGCCTGCGGTCCTGCGGCAGTTCAGCGTTATTTATTATTTGAAATCGTTATGCCCTGTGGATATTCCCACTCCGCCGCGGACGCCCGCGCTGTTTGCGCTGTTGGTGTCGAATTCCGATCCGGTAGCGGCGCCGGTCGCAATTTTAGGGATATTGGTTGTGGCGTCGATCGCGCTGTATGTGTCGAGCGTGCAGGTGCGGCGGATGGAAATTAACTACTCGACCGAGTAGGCGTTGCGCGGGCATGCAGCCGGTCAGGCAGTAATCAATGGTGCTTGAAATATTGCACGGCTTTCTCATGCTGCTCCGCCGCACGCCTGGTGGAAAACGTGCCAAGATTGCGCCGTTTCCCTGTCTTGGCATTCTTCTTGCGCGAGTACAAACGATATTCGCCGGTTTTCATTTTTCGAATCATTTAAAGCCCCCTTTAATATTGAGGATTTCAGCTTGCTTGGCGCCGGGTGCGGCTGGCTTTCATGGCGGAATTGTGACGCGCGGAGGCGGAGTGCTTGCGGGCGGCCGAATGCGCCTGCTGCGATAATGCGCGGTGAGAAGCGGCGTTGTGCCCTTCTTTTTTCAAAGCGTCGCTGGTGGCGCGCGAGCGTGCGGCAGAGGGCTCGTGGCCGGCGTTAGTCTGACCTTTCTCGTAGTCGCGTTCGGCTTGCTTCTTAGTTCGTGTGGAAGTTTTGCCATTTTGCGGGGCCTGCAATTTCACTCCGGCTCGGCGAGCCTTGGAGAGTCCGATGGCGATGGCTTGCTTGGTGGAAGCCGCGCCGTGCTTGCCTTCGCGGATATGGTGTATTTCCTCGCGTACAAATTCTCCGGCTTGCGTGCTGGATGATTTTCCTTCGCGGGCGTCCTCGTGAGCGCGATCGAGCGTTTCTTTTTCCGGCATTTTGACCTCCTCTTTTTTGTAGTTTAGTGTGGCCGAAGCGGAGGTAGGATCGAAGAGTTTCTGTAGTCGCGGGGTGCGGTGCCTGTAGGCGGAGGCCTGTGCTAACACAAAGTCAAAGTCCCCACCCTCTCGCACAGAACGCGAGAAGGGTGGGGCACCCGGCGGTTTGCGAACAACAGCGGGAGGGGATTTGCCATCTAAGAAGAACCCCGTCCTGTACTTACCAAGGCATTGGTGTGGCTGGATTGGATTTAGCGGAGGAGCTAAACGCATGAGGATAGCCCAAGTCGCGCCACTGTATGAAAGCGTTCCACCTCGCCTTTATGGAGGAACGGAACGAGTCGTTGGATGGCTTACCGAGAAACTGGTTTCCCTCGGACACGACGTGACCCTGTTTGCCAGCGGTGATTCGGTGACCAACGCCCGGCTGATTCCGGCCTGCAAGAAGGCACTGAGGCTGGATGCGGACTGTGTGGATTCGCTGGCCCATCATGCGCTGATGGTGGAAAAGGTTTTCGATCAAGCGGACGATTTCGACCTGATTCACTTTCATATTGACTATCTGCACTTCTCGCTGAGCCGGCGGGTTCCGGTTCCGTGCGTGACTACGCTCCACGGCAGGCAGGACCTGCCGGATCTGGCGCCGCTGTACAAGGAATTTTCCGAGGTACCGCTGGTTTCGATTTCGGATGCGCAGCGGCAGCCGCTTCCGTGGGTGAACTGGGTGAAAACGGTGCACCACGGATTGCCCGCAGACTCGCTATCGCTGAACGAGAAGGGCGGGGATTACCTGGCGTTTCTGGGACGGGTGTCTCCGGAAAAGGGCCCGGTGCGGGCCATTGAAATTGCGATTCGCTCGGGGAAGAAACTAAAAATCGCGGCGAAGGTGGATCGAGCGGACCGGAACTACTATGAACATGAGGTCAAGCCGCTGTTGAAGCATCCACTGATTGAGTTTATCCACGAGATTGGAGCGTCGGAGAAGCAGGAGTTTCTGGGGAATGCCGCGGCGCTGCTGTTTCCCATCGAATGGCCAGAGCCGTTCGGGCTGGTGATGATCGAGGCGATGGCATGCGGAACGCCGGTGATCGGACACCCTTACGGCTCGGTGCCGGAGATTATTCCTGAGGGCGTGGCGGGATTCCTGGTGCGCAACCTCGATGAAGGGGTGGAAGCGGTAAACCGGCTGGGGGAAATTGACCGGCGCGATTGCCGCCGGCACTTTGAGCTGAACTTCACGGATGATCGCATGGCGCGGGATTATGTGCGGCTCTACAATCAATTGATTCAGGCAAAATCGGCCTCCATGACGGTCGAAGAGGGAGCGTTGAATTGGATGGAACTGGAATCGCCCACCCCCAGTACTACATAGCTACCACCTCATCGCCCGCGGATGACCGGGCTCGCGTCCTCAAATACGGCAGAATGTTTTTTGTTTTCGACCGCTTGGGCGATGTGCAGACGTCCGGCCTGGGCGAGGAAGGACTGTTCTATGACGGCATGCGGCATTTGTCGTCGCTGTCTCTAAATTTGTGGAATGCGCGGCCACTGTTGTTGAGTTCCACGGTGGCGACCAATAATTTTCTGTTTACGGCCGATCTGGCCAACCTGGATGTGTTCAGCGATGGAGAGTTGGTAATTCCGCGCGGGACGCTGCACCTGGTGCGGACGCGCTTCCTGTGGCGCGACTCCTGCTTCGAGAAATTGATGTTCAACAACCATGGACTGGAACAGCTTGAGGTTCCGGTTCGCATCGGATTTGACGGCGACTTCGCCGACATTTTCGAAGTTCGCGGGACTGCGAGGGAGCGGAAGGGACGGCGATTGGCGGATGAAGTCCAGGCCAGTTCGGTGATTTTGTCGTATGAAGGATTGGACCGGGTGGTGCGCCGGACTTGCGTTCGCAGCGACGCCCCTGGATTGCGAGTATTCGACGGCGGGATGGAATTCGAACTGGCGCTGCGTCCCAAAGAAAAGGTGACGGTGGAGATTGAGATCTGCTGCAGCGCGGATCTAACGGAGAACTCGATTGGCTACACGGAAGCGCTGTCTTCCGCGCGCTTCGAGTTGGCGGAAATGTCGAGGGCGTTTCCGGAGATTACAAGTTCGAATTCGCGTTTCAGCGACTGGATGGCGCGATCCGTCTCCGATTTAGAGATGATGATTGCGGGGAATCCGGAAAAGAATTATCCGTATGCGGGAGTGCCGTGGTTCAGCACGGTGTTTGGCCGGGATGGGATTATCACGGCGCTGCAGACTTTGTGGTTGAATCCCAGCATTGCGAAGGGCGTGCTGGAATTTCTGGCGGCGTCGCAAGCGGACCAGATCGACTCGGTGGCGGACTCGGAGCCGGGAAAAATTCTGCACGAGATGCGACGCAGCGAAATGGCAAACCTGGGAGAGGTGCCGTTCGGGCGGTATTACGGGAGCGTGGACGCCACGCCGCTGTTCATTATGCTAGCCGGGGCGTATTTCGACCGGACGGCGGATCGTGGGTTGTTGGAAAAATTGTGGCCGCACATTCAGCGGGCGCTTACCTGGATCGATCAGTATGGCGACGTGGATGGCGATGGCTTTGTGGAGTACGCGCGGCATTCGAACAAGGGCCTGGTGCAGCAAGGGTGGAAGGATTCGAACGATTCCATATTTTATGCGGACGGAAAAGTTGCGGAGCCGCCAATCGCGCTATGCGAAGTGCAAGGTTATGTGTATGCGGCGAAGCTGGCGGCGGCGCGGTTAACACGCGTACTGGGCGACGTGAAGGGATGCTGCGAGCTGGAAGTGCAGGCGGAAACGCTGCGCACAAAATTTGAGGAGCAATTCTGGTGCGACGATCTTGGTACCTACGCTCTGGCGCTGGACGGGCGCAAGCGGCCGTGCAAGGTTCGCGCTTCGAATGCGGGACATTGTCTTTATACCGGGATTGCTTCGCCGGAGCGAGCGCGGCGGGTGATAGAGACGCTGATGAGCGCCGACTCTTTCACTGGATGGGGAATTCGGACGGTGGCTTGTGCGGAGTCGCGATACAACCCGTTGTCGTATCACAACGGTTCGATTTGGCCGCATGACAATTCTGTGATCGCCAGCGGGATGGCGAAATATGGAGCGAAGAAGAAGGCGGGCGAGGTACTGCTGGCGTTGCTGGACTTGAGCAGCGAGGTGGAATTGCGGCGGCTGCCGGAATTGTTTTGCGGATTGCAGCGGCGGCCGAACGAAGGTCCGACGCTATATCCCGTGGCTTGCTCGCCGCAGGCGTGGGCGGCGGCGGCGCCTTTCTTGATCCTGGAAGGCTGTTTGGGGATTTCGGTGCAGGCGGATCGCGGGCGCATCGTGTTTGACCGGCCTTTTCTGCCCGAGGGAATTCCGCAGCTCTCGATTCGCGGTCTGCGATGCGGGAAAGTAGCGGCTGACTTGCTGCTGGAGCGCAGAAACGACTCGGTGCTTGTCCATCTTGAGAACAAGCATGAGGACGTGGAGATTGTGACCATCGTTTCTTAAATGGCGGAATACCGTCTTTCGGGTATTCTCCGCGGCTGATCGAACGAAGTAAGTTGAATGTGTGGACCTCGGAGGAATGAAGCGGGCGATTGCGTGTACGTACCGCGATCTCGTACGGCATCATACTCTGCAAGTGTCAGCGGCGCTGTCGTACTATCTTGTGTTGTCGGTTTTTCCCGCGTTGATCTTCCTTTCAGCGGTCGTTGGATTCATCTCTCTTCCCGATCTGTTCAATCACGTTTTATTACTAATGGGACGACTCTTGCCGGCGGACACGATGAAGATGGTGTACTCGGTTCTGGGCGATGTGCTGGCCTCGCACCGGAGAACGTGGCTTTCTTTTGGAATGGTGGGAATGGTGTGGACGACATCGGCGGCGTTCGATTCTATGATCGAGGCGCTGGATATTGCATATGACGTGAAGGATGATCGTGCGTTCTGGAAGACGCGCCTGCTGGCGATTGCGCTGTCGGCGATTATTGGGGCGTTGCTGCTGTCGGCGCTGGGTGTGATGCTGGTGGGTCCGCGCTTTGGAAGCTGGCTGGCGGGGCGGCTGGAAATGTCGGCGTTGTTTGTCGCGGTGTGGCCGGCGCTGCGGTGGACGCTGGCGATTTGCTTTACGGTGCTCGCGGTGGAGGTGCTGTATTATCTGGCTCCGAACGTGAGGCAGCGCCTTGGGGCAACGCTACCGGGAGCTGTGTTGTCGGTAGTGGTGTGGAACGGACTTTCTTTTCTGCTGGGATATTATTTTCGGCATTGGGCTAATCTGAATCGGACTTACGGGACGCTGGGGGGATTTATTGCGTTCATGACGTGGTTGTACTGGACGTCTTTTGTGTTGCTGGTGGGCGCGGAACTGAATGCGGAGTTGGCTAAGGAGAGCAAGAAAGGCTGCGTACCGCCGAAGGACGCAGCGCCTGAAGAGAGACGGCGGATTGACCGGCGGGCTCCTCTGGACCGGGCTGCTTAGCATTTCCACAGGCATAAAATCAAAAGCTTTGAACCGGTGAGAGCGCTGAGCTGCCGAGTGCGCGGAGAAGGACAGCGAACTGGGGTGCCGGCGGCCGAGAGTGATAAACGTCCCCAAAACTCCCGGACCTCGACCACCTAAGAAAAACAAAAACGTCAACAACCCCACCCTGTCGCACAAGACGCGACAAGGGTGGGGCACCCTCGCGTTACCTCTCGCGATCGCGCTAGAAGCGAGTGTGGAAGCGGCCGTCGACCGAGATTCCGCCGAGTTGGTCGCGCTCGGTGCTAACCGACCAGCGCTTGCTGATCTGATATTCGCCTTGGACTATTTCCGCTCCGGGCTGAGAGACGTCGGTGGAAAAGGTGAAAAGCAAATTCTTACTGACACGCTGCTGCAGAGCGATGCGGGCGGAGGGATTCTGATTGTTGCCGCCGATCATGGGATCGATCTGCAAGCTGGAGATCCCCGCAAGTTTTTGAACGCCGCTGCTGACTTCGCTCGCGGCCTGCGAGGCAATCATGGAGTCGGTACTCTGGCTGGAAGCGGCGGATTCCTGCGTGGTTTTGCCGCGGGCAATCAGGTTGATGATGTCGGCGGTGGCGAGCGGCGGGTCGGAAACGTAGGACGTGGTGAGTTTGTCGAGCGGCCCGCGCAGGGTGAGCGTGAGATTGTATTGCTCGACGATCGTGCCTACCGAGACGTTCAACACGGGATGCGTTTCGTTGGGGTCGTTGAACGTGATCACTCCTTTTTGCAACTGGTAGCGAAGGTTGCGGTAAAACAATTCACCGGAGGTCAGGGTGGTGCGGCCGGTGATGACAGGGTTGGCCGCAGTTCCTGAAACTTGAAGAGCGGCTTGTCCGGCGATGTTGATTTGTGAACTCCGGGCATTCAAGTCTCCCTGGGATTGCACGCCGATGGCGAGCTTAATGGTGTCGGCGAAACCAGGCTGGGAGGGCGCGGCGCCGGTGCTGAACTGATCGCTGAAGCTGGACAAATCGAAATCTTGCGTGAACGACAGATTGTCGATGAGGACGCGGCCGTTCAAGCTGGAGGCGCGAGTTGTGCCGGTGAACGCGAGATTGGCGTCGAGCAGCGAGCGCAAACCTTCGGGATAACGGAGACGAACCGATTTTCCCTGAATGGCGAGTTCAAAATGCAGCTCGGGCTTGTAAGTGATGGAGCCGCCCAACGACAGCTGACCGCCGCCTACTTGCGCGGTCATGTTGGATAGCTGCACGTGATCGCTGGTGATGTCCATGGCGCCATTTAATTTCTCGACGCCGATGGGAGCGTCCGCCGTATTCAGGGCGACATCTTTGAACTGAAGCTGGCCGGCGACCGTTGGATTCGCGGCCGAGCCGGAGGCATGGACATCGAGGGCAATCGTGCCGGTACTCTCCACGTCGGGTGCGACAATTTTGAGAATGCGGACGTCGATCGACCCATTGGCCGACAAGGTTGGAGGATCAGTGCCGCCGATGGGCAGCCTGCCTTGCAGACGAAGCGATGTACCTGTGCCGCGAATTTCCGCGGGTTGCAGAGTCACGACGGAGTTGGCGTAGTCGGCGCGAATGGGGCCGGCAATGCCGATCTGCAGCGATTGATAACTCGCGTTGAAAACGGGGATCGAAAGGTGCGCTTCGATCTGGGACTTATCTTTCAGCGGCCCCTTCAAAGTTGCGTGCAACTCGGTGTGGCCCTGGAATCCTTTGGGGATGCTGGGGGCGTAGGTGGCCAGCAGGGCGTCGAGCGGAATAGTGTTAGTGTCGATGACCGCTTCGGTGTAGTAGCCTCCAGTCAAGGCGACGCGGCCGTGGGCGTGCACCGAGGCTTCGGAGACTTTCGAACTGAGATCGAGGTTGGCGTAATGATGGGCGACATCCAGCTGTGCGTTCAGCCCGGAAATGGAATTCTGTTGAAGCTGGAGTTGCGGCAACTGAATCGAGGCGGTGAGTTGCGGGTCGTCGAGGGTTCCTTCGCCGTTGACGGATGCAGTGACGGTTCCGGTGAGGGCGAGATCCTTGGCCTTCACGGCCTGCAGTTTCTGCAGGACGATAGCTGGAGCGTTGAGGCGAACTTTGTAGGCTTTGGTTTTCGGGGTGTAAGAAAGAGTGGCGTCGAGGGCCCCGGCCGCTACCGCGAGATTCAATGTGGAGACGATCGATCCATTGGCGGCGTTGAAGTTGGCGGCGAAGTTCTGAATGGGTTCGTTGTAGGCGGTAGCGTTGGTGATTTGTGCCGAGCCTGAGCCCACTGGGTTCACTTGCGAGCCACTCAGCGAAACTGTGGCCGAGAGATCCCCGGAGACGGGATAGTTCTGATTGGCCAGGCGCTGCAGATCCGCGATGCGAAGGCGCTGCACGTCTAAATGCGCTTCGAGAGAATTCGTATCCGCATAAGACCAGTTGTGTAGGGCCGCGTTGGCGCTGAAAGTTGCGCGTCCCTGCTGGGCGCTGACTAGAGAACCGCTCTGCACGCTGAACTGCGAGGGATTAGCGTGCATCTGCAGGCTGGCCGTCGTCCACTGGCTGCCTGCCACTTGCAGGTTCTGGCCATTGAGTTGCGCAGTGACGGTGGGCGCCTTCATGGAACCACTGACAACTGCGCTGAGCGTCGCGGAACCCGAAACCGCGGGGACGCGAGTTGGAGGCGAACCGAAAGACGTGACCATTGTCGCGAGTTGATGGAGATCTGTGGCCGCAATGTGGAACTGCAGGCTGGAGTGGTCGCTGATGGTTCCTTGGGCAGTGAGAGTCGCGGAGGGAATTCGCAGAGTTGTGTCGCGCAAAGAAATCGTTTGACGAGCGCCGTCGTAGGCTGCATGAATCGCGCCGTTGACGGGAACATTGCTGGCGGAATTGGATTTGCTGTTGGCCAGAGCCTGAACAGCAAGGTCCGTGTGCGCGCGCAGGTTGGCCAGGCTGCTGCCTTGCCACGCGACTTCAACCTTTCCGCCGACCGAGCCGGAAACGGTGGCGCCGTTGAGACCTTGGGTGCGGAGCGCGCGCTGCAGCGCTGCAAGCGAGATGTTATGGAGCACGGCTTGAACGTGGGAATTTTGCGTGGTGTCTAGATGCTGGATGCCGGCGTTGGCGATGATGCGCCCGCCCAGAGAATCGACGGTGAGGTTTTGCAGTTCGAGATTTCCGTTCGCCAGTTGATAAGTTCCCTGTAGTCGGCGTAGTTCCAGGCGATTGCCGGAGGCTACGGCAGAAAGCGCGTCACTTGCGACTTTTCCTTTGATGGAGATATTGCGAAGAAGCGGCTGATTGCCGAAGGCCTGGTAGTGCAATTGTCCGGTGAGTGATATATCGCCGTCGGGAGCGGCTTGTGGCGACATCGCGGCGAAGTCCTGTGCGTGGATTTGAATCTGGTAGCCGCCGTCGGCGACAGGATTGGAATAATTTGAAACGGAGGCATGGAGGTTGACCGTAGAAGCACCGAGACTCAGAAGCGCGGAATCGAGGTTCAAGCGTTCCGGCGTGGCGGTGAATTTCAATTTCAAATTGTGAGGGAGAGCAGCGTATTGAGCGTACTTCACATGGCCGTCGTCGTAGGAAATAACGCCTTCGTAACGTTTGGCCAGCGATTCGAAACGAATGTCGGCGCCGAGATCGTAGAGGTCGGCGTCGAGTGGAGTTTTACGGTCGTTGTAATTCACTTCGCCGTTGTTGAGCCGGACGTGGCCGACCGCGAGATCGAAGACGCTGGTGTTGCTGCTGCTTGAGCTGGGAGGAGCGGTCGGAAGATTGTTTTTGCCGTCGCGATCGACCTGCAGGTGAACCACGGGATGATCGAGGAGAAGCTCGCGCAAGTTGACCTGGCGGTGCAGCGCAGAAACAATTTTGAGGCGAAGGGTAAGTTCGTCGGCATGCAGAAGCGGGGGCTGAGCGAGGCTTTCGGTGCCGCGCAGCGTGATGTTGTAGAGGTGCGCGGTGAGTGTCGACAAGCTGAAATCGAGGCGGCCGATTTGAGTGCGGCCTCCGGTGGCGAGATCGGCCTGCTGCACGATTTTGCTGAGCGCGTAGCGTTGAAAGCGGGTGCTGCGCAGATACAAATACCCTGCCAATCCGGCGAAGATGAGCAGCGCTACCAGGCCTGCCAGTGCCCATCCGATCTTGCGTTTCCAATTCATGACTCTCCTAGAATGCCTGGCCGATGGTGATGTAGTACTGCAGCGGATTGATGCCGGGCACCGGATTCAGATTGCGTCCGATGTCGAGACGGACCGGGCCGATTGGGGTAGCGTACCGTAGTCCGATTCCCACGGTGTTCGTATAGTTGTTGACGAAATTATTAAAGTTGATGGCGCTGAACACATTCCCACCATCATAGAAGAACACGCCACCGAGCGCTTTCGTGATTCCGAGCGGGAAGCGGGCTTCGGAGTTCAAGATAAAAAGTTCGCGGCCGCCGACGGGGACGGTGACATTCACGCACCCCGACACGCCTTGCAGCACATTGCAGAAAGGAACCAGGCGTTGCGGACCGGCCTCGTCGATGGGAAATCCGCGGAGCGAGGTACCGCCGCCGGAAAAGAACAACTGACTGGTGGGCACGAAGCTTCCAGAAAACGGCGTGGCAAAGCCCAGGCGGAGGCTGTTTGCGAACACGAGCGAATGCATTGGCTTGTAGTAAGCGTATTGGCCGAACAATTTGGCGAAGTTCGCGCTGGAAGCGAAGGCGGTGGGCGTGATGGCAAGATTGACGGTGGAGAAGGATCCGCGGTGAGCGTCGAGGGGCTTGTCGCGAGTGTCGCGAATGAGCGTTGCCGACCAGATCGAAAGATGAACGTGCTGATCCTGCGGGAGGACGAGGTCTGGAACGAGCAGGTGCGAGAGGGTGGTTTTGTTGAAGTCATAACGAATTTGCAGACGCGTGTTCGATTTGTGGAAGATTACGCGCTCGAGTTGAAACGATAGATCGCCGAGTCCGGCGGTGAAGAGGGGATTCTCGCTGGTGCGCTCCACGGAAAAGCTGGAGAGCGACTGCCATTGCGAGCCGATGAAATGCGGCTGTGAGTAGGTGGTTAAGGCTCGTTGGTCGAGGCGCGACAAGAGAATAGATGCGCTTGCAGTCTCGCCGAGGCCGCGCATGTTGCGGCGATCGTATTCGACCGAGCCGCGCGGGCTGGCGAAGGTGGATTGGCTGGGCGCGATTTGATTGCCGCCTAATCCGATGGAGCCGCCACCGCCCGGCAGCGCGACGGTGCCGGTGGGAATGTTTCCGCCGCGGTGCGAGACTTCGAAACCGAATCCGTAGGTAATTTCATTGCGCTTGGCTTCGTGAACCTTGACGAGCGCCATTTCATCGGTCTGGTCGGTGATGGGTTTGCGCGGGCCCACGCTCGACCAGTCGAAAACATTCAGATCGTAGAGGCGGCTTTCGGCTTCCAGCAGTTGATCGCGGCGCATGGGCGTCTCTGGAGAAATCCTGGCGGTCTTCTTGATGAGCGAGAGGCGGGTGTGATCCTGCCCGAGGTAAGCGACTTCGCCGATGCGAACTAACTGGTTCTCGGTGATTTCGTAAGCAACGTTGACGCGGTGTGAATCACCCGGTTTCGGCTTCACCTGAGTTTTGACTTCAGCATTGAGATATCCGCGATTCAGGTAATTGGCGGAGATTCGGTTGCGATCGTCGGCCAACTTGCGGGGAGAAAAGGGTACGCCTGCTTTCAGTCGAAAGCCTTGCGGGGCGGCCAGTTGAGCGGAGGCGATGTTTTGATTGCCGGAGATTTGAACGTCCTCGACTACGGTCTGCGTGCCTTCCTCAATGTTGAAGGCAACTTCAATTTTGGGTTCACGGTCGATGACCTGCGGTTTGACTTTAACTTCTTCGTAACCGCGATCGCGGTAGAAGACCTGGATGTTGTCGGCGCTTTGCTTCAGCAATTTCTGGCTGACGGCGCCGTGCGTCCACAGGTGGGAGTGCTTCACCGTGACTTGCGCGAGCAGTTCTTTCTCGGGGATATCGTAGTTTCCGTGAAAAAGGATTTGATCCACTTTGTGTTTCTGGCCGCGATCGATGTTATAGACGACGAGAATCTGATCGGGTTGGTTCTGGTAATCCGTGGTCACCTTGGCGTCGTAAAATCCTTTTTTCTGGAAGTAGTCGGTCAGGTTGCGCTGGCCTTCTTGCACAAGATCGCGATCGATAGTTCCTTCGGAATAAATTGGGATGAGTTTCTTCATCTGGCGGCTGGCGAGAAATGGAATCGCGGTCAAGCGCGCGCCCACCATGCGTACTGTGACCACGGGACCTAATTCCACTTTGAAGGAGACGTCCACGCGATTGGTGGCAGGGTTGTACAGCGGAGGATTCTCGTGGACAGTGCTGGCCAATCGACGCTGTTTGGTGAGCGTGGCCTTCATCGCTTTAGTCGCTTCGCTGATTCTTTCCGGGGAATACGGCTTTCCGGGTTTCAGCAGGCCGCCCGAAAGCCGCGCCCGCAGGGTTCTTACAGCGTGCACCAGGCGCACACTCTCGGGATTGTCTGGGCCCTCGACTCGTACGGAGGAGATCCTCGCCTGCTTTCCCATGTCCACGGCGAAAGTTACGTTGACGATTTTGCGCGCGTCGTCGATTTTGGTTTCCGTGTGGATCTTGGCCTGGAAGTATCCGTTCTGGTGAAGGAAGTCGGTCAATGCCGCTTCGGCGACAGGGATGCGCGAGGGGTCATAGGGATCTTCGTCGGGAAGATTGGCGACTTGCAGAAGGCGAGTGTAAGCGAAGTATTTCACCGCGCCGGGAAATTCCACGATGCCCATGTAAAAGGCGGGCTCAAGCAAGAAGTTGACTCGAAGTCCGGCAACTTCGGGCTCCACGCTGACTTCGACTTTGGGGAAACCGCCGGCTTGCTTCAGGGCTTGGGCTGTGGCTTGAATGGTTGACTGGTTGTAGGGCGTGCCGGGCTTCTGAGCGACGAGCGGGAGCAAAGGTTTCAGGTCACGATGGGGATTCGCGATGAGCGAAACAGTGCTTACATTTTGGCCGTTGTATGCGGGCTGCGGCTCCTGGGGTGCGAGTTGCGCGAACGCAAGCGCGCTCCAGAATAGAAACCCGATACTCAAAAAACGCATACAAGACCGCCGAATCCCATTTCAACCAACGCCGGTTGTGCAGCCTCGGAAGAGGACAGTTCATTATCAAGGCAAACGGCACCCAGCCTGCCGAGATGTGATGCGATTGATTCGAGGGGAGTTGTCGTGAAGTCGCGAAGGCCGCTGCGGGTGCGCCGGAATGGAGCGGAATCACTCAGTCGGAGCGTAATATCCGGGGCTGGCGTGAGCGCGCAAGAGGGAAAATCGGCGTGGTAGTCGCAGCTTGACCTGAATTTTGTGCCATTTTCCGTCGTGCGGCATTTCCTCGGAGCGACCCCTTTATGGCAATACGGCGGAGGCCCTCGATACGCTGCGGGGCGTTGTGTCTTGGAACATTGGACGGCGCGATTGACTGCCTACCTCTCATTTGGATGTTGCATCCAAACCATGGCCTCAAAGCATGACGTCGGTGCGCAAGGATCGCAGCTCGCCGGCCAGATTTGGAAAAGAAAACAAATCGGAGGACGAATGACGCGACGCGGTATCACGGGACGAAGAATTCGTTACGCGGTCGTCGGCTTGGGGCACCTGGCTCAGGTCGCGGTGCTGCCCGCATTCCAGAACGCAGGGAATTCCGAGCTGTTCGCACTCGTCTCAGGAGACCCAGACAAGCTGGACACATTAGGCAAGAAGTATTCTTTGGAGCACTTGTATTCGTATCAGGATTACAGCCGGGCGTTGTCGAATGTGGACGCGGTGTATCTGGCTTTGCCGAATCATCTTCACCGGGAATATGCGGTGCGCGCGGCCGCGGCGGGCGTGCACGTTTTGTGCGAGAAGCCCATGGCAGTGAGTTCTGAAGACTGCGAGGCGATGATCGCGGCCGCTGAACAAAATCACGCAAAATTGATGATTGCTTACCGGTTGCATTTCGAAGCGGCGAACCTGGAAGCGATTGAACTGGCAAGAAGCGGCAAGCTTGGGGACTTGAGAGTTTTTACTTCGGAGTTTGCGCAGCAAGTGGCGAGCGACAGCATTCGTGTTACGGAACCGGTGGCGCGCGGCGGAGGCCCCGTCTATGACATGGGAGTCTACTGTATTAATGCCAGCCGGTATCTGTTCGGAGCGGAACCCATCGAAGTCATGGCGGTGGCTGGAAATAATGGTGAAGAGCGATTCAAACTCGTAGATGAAATGATGTCGGTGGTGATGCGGTTACCGGAAGGACGCGTCGGCACCTTCACCTGCAGTTTTGGCGCGGCCGATATTAGCCGTTATGCATTGATGGGGACTAAAGGCGTGCTGCGGGCCGATCCGGCGTACGAGTATGCGATGGCGCTGAAGCAGCAGATCACCGTGGGCGAAAAAACCACGACCAAGACATTTCCCAAGCGGGATCAATTTGCGGCGCAGATATTTTATTTTTCCGATTGCATATTGAAGGACAAGAAACCGGAACCTTCGGGGCTCGAAGGGCTGGCGGATATGCGGGTTGTGGAAGCGATTTGCGAATCGGCGCGTACGAAGAAGCCGGTGCAGGTTCCTGAGATGCCCAGGAAGAGACGGCCGACGCCGAACCAAGAGATTCGCCGGCGGGCGCATGGCAAGCCGCAGGTAATTCATGCTAAACCGCCGTCTCGCGAGGCGGCGTAAAGCAAGACGTTGCGAGCAACGTCTCTACGAAATAAGAAGTGCAGGCGCAATCCGCAACAGGCTGCACGTTTCTGCCGCTCAGGCAGCTTTACGGTTGCGATTTCTGGGAGGCACGTCATCGGGACGGCCGTACTCTTCATGGGTGTGCGCGGGACGAAAACGAAAGTGAACGAAAGTCCCGCCCGCACACAGAATCAAACATTTACATAGTACGGAGTCTCAGCGTACAGGGATCACTCGTAAGTAAAGGTGAGGCTGTCGAGGTAAACGGTGTAGGGCACCTGCTGGTAATTTCCGTCCATCTGATAGTTGACGGTGATTCCATACCAACCGGGTGTTGAACCTGGATTGGAGTACTGGTTGACGGTGCTGGTCACGCCATTGAGCGTGATGGATTGATACAGCAACTGATTGTCAGAGGTGCGCTGCACCTGAATGGTCAGATGGTTCCACGCATTGTTGTTCGGGTAGCAGGCAATGCCGGTGGGAACCCAGTGCTGAGTGACGTTATCCCAGATGTCCCATTCATGGCCGCCTGCGATGCGGCACTCGTGTCCCCAGGTGAAGCCGAGATTGTTGAAGAATTGATTGATGTCAAATTCGAGTGCCTGCGAAACTGGAAGGCTGGCCGTATAGAAGTCTACGTCGTAGGTGAAGGTGTGGTACGCGGGGACGAGTGTGTGGTTGGTGTCGGGCAATCCTTGCGAAGAAAAGTCGCCGATCAGGTGATTGTTAAATAAGACGTCGCCGTAAAGCGTGGTTCCTCCCAGGTTGAACTGCGTGGAGTTGCCGCTCATGGAGGGCGAAGTGATCCCCTGTGTCATCGAGTAGCTGATTCCACCGCAGGGTGAGGGTGAACAGGTGGCATAGGTTGGTGGAGTGAGGCCGTATTGCCCCCAACTACTTTGCTGAAGGTTCGAGAAGGACTTGGAGTTGTTAACTACGGGGGCGGCGGCAATCGTGATTTGCAATGACTGCTGCTTGGAGAGCGCCTTGGCATCGGAGGCGGCGATGGCAAGGCTGAAAGTTCCGGCGGCGGTCGGCGTCCCAGAGATTGTTCCGCTGGCTGCAGTGAGGACCAGGCCCGCGGGCAGTTGACCCGATGCGACGGTGAGAGTGTAAGGCGGCGTGCCTCCGCTTACGTTTATCGAACCGCTGTAGATGGCTCCGACCGTGCCCGAGGGAAGCGTGGAAGAAATTGTCAAGCTGGGAACCGGTGGCGGAGGCGGTGGGGGCGGTGTACCGCCGCCGCTGTTTGTGGAAGTGTTGGTGTTGCCGGGAACCGAGACGCCGGAGCACGCTTGCAATAAGAGCACGCACGCCAGAATGCCGACGGAAGCTACGCCCTGAAAAACTATTCGATTGGAATGCTTCCTCCCCGCAAAACACAACATCGCCCAAGGCATCACTTAGACCTCGAAGGGACTCAAGCAGGACACTCGACGGGAGATCCTTAAGCGAATCTAACGGGCGGTGTGCAAACCGGCCAGATAACGAAAGGCGTAGGCGGGATTGGACTTGCGGACTATCGGACTGCAAAAAGCCGCTCGCGTGGCGAGCGGCCTTTTGATTTCTATTGTTGTTATTTCGTTGCGATCCCGCCTAGGGAGTGGGCGGAGCCAAGGTGCACTGCCCGCCGGTGTTCTGCGAGGGCGGGCTGGGCGGAGTGGCCCAGGGGACGTTCACAAAGTCGAAGAACTCGCTCATGTCGGCCTGAGCGGCGTCGCGTTGGGTGAGAGCCGGCAGGTTAAAGCGAGTTTCAATCAGCTTCAACATGGCGGTGTAGTCGCGCACCGTGTGAGAGACGTAATTCTTCTTCGCGAAGGGCGAGATGACGATCAGGGGCAGGCGATATCCGGTGTAGGTAAAATCGCAAGTTCCGGTTCCGATCTGCCCGGTTGCGTCACAGATGTCACCGGCAACGATGTCCATGGGCTGAATGCCGTCGGGACTGGGCATGGGCTGCGGCGAGACGTGGTCGTAGAAACCTCCGGCTTCGTCGTAGGTGAAGATGAGCGCGGAATCCTTCCAGCTGGAGCTGTTCATCAGGCCGTTGATAATCCCGGAGGCGAAGTTCGCTCCGGCTTGAACGTCGATGGGGGTAGAACTGTCCACATCGTTGGGATGCTCGTCGAGTCCCACGGAGGAGGGGGGTTCGATCAGCGCAACCTGGGGGAGAGTTCCATTCTGCAGATCGGTGGTGTATTGCGTGAGCGGCACCAGGTTCTGCGACAAAGTCGAGCTGTTGACGATGGTCTGCCCGTAGGTGAACTCGTTGATGTAGGAATAATTCAGAAGGCACGCGGCCGTGGGGTTGGAGGAGCAAGTTGTGGCATCGGTATCGACGTAAATTTTCCAAGTGATGCCGGCGTTCTGCAGAGCTTCGAAAATAGTCGTGGCCGTGAGAGGAGTTTCCGGAGCGACCAACGGATGTACGTGGCCCGCGGAAGTGGCTGCGAGCAGATACATGCGGTTGATCTGAGTGCGGTCCATTACCGGCGAGAACCAGCGGTCGGAGGTGGAGAAATTCGACGCCATGAAGTAGTAGTAATTCAGGTCGTTCCCGTCAAAGTAACCCATGGCGCGAATGCCATCCGTGTCCATTAATGCTGGGGACTGCTGGCGAGCATCATCGGCGGCTGCTTTGACAAATCCGTTGAGCGCGGCCGCGGTCTGGCCAGTGGGGTCGTTGTAGTCCCAGTCCACGTGATCTTCGTTCCAGAAGGGACTCTGTTCTTCCTGACAGGTCGAGGTGAAGTGAAACGAGGGCACTTGCACGCTGGTGTCGAAAGAACAAGCGGTGTAGGCCGGATACGGTTGAGCGGGATCGCAACCCGGAACGGAAGGAATGGCTCCCTGTAGCGGAGCAATTCCGCTAGCGGGATTGAATTGCGGCAGGCCGTCCCAGGACTGATCGGCGATGCCGTTGTTAGCCCAGTACTGGCGCATGGCGCCGAAGTAGTGATCGAACGAGCGATTTTCCTGAGCGAAGATAATGATGTGGTTCAGGCTCTGCAGCGATGCGGCTCCCCCGAAAGTTGCGGTTACGGAAGAAGCGCCGGCGATGGTGATGGAGCACGCCGCAGTTCCCGAGCAAGCGCCGCTCCAGCCCGTAAAGGTGTTGCTGGCTGCGGGTGTCTCGCTGAGCGTGACCTGAGTACTCTGGGGAAAACTTGCAGTGCATGTAGTGGGACAGTTGATTCCTGCAGGGGTGCTGGTAACAGTGCCCGTTCCAGTTCCCGCCAGAGTCACAGTCAATCCGTAATCGGGATTGAACGTGGCCGTTACATTGGCTGCGGCGCTCATGGTGAGGCTGCAGGCGCCGGTTCCGGAGCAGCTGCCACTCCATCCGGCGAAAGAATAGTTGGCGGCAGGAGTCGCGCTGAGTGTGACCTGGGTATTTTGCGGAAAACTGGCGGAACATGCGCCCGGGCAATTGATTCCCGCCGGGCTGCTGGTCACGGTGCCTGTTCCCGCAGACGGTCCGGTCACGGTTAAGGTGTAAGGGGATTTGAAAGCTGCGCTGACACTCGTGGCCGCGGTGAGCGTGATGGTGCAGGAGCCCATTCCAGAACAACCGCCACTCCATCCCGCGAAAGAATAATTAGAGCCAGCGGTTGCGGTGAGAGTTACTTTTGTATTGGCCGCGAAGCTGGCCGTACAGGTGGTCGGACAATTAATTCCCGCCGGGCTGCTGGTGATGGTGCCCGAGCCCGCAGCCGGAGCGGTGACAGTCAAAGCGTAGGTGGCGGGCGGAGGTGGCGTTCCCATGCCCGAACCTCCTCCGCAGGCGGCCAGAAATAGAGCGGACAGGGCAGACAAAGACGTGCCCCAAAATTTGAACGTAGACGTCAAAACGGCGGGCCCTCCAAGTGGCGTACCTTGGATGACAGTAGGCCTCGGGTGGTTGGTTGAATACGGGGCCAAACAGAAGGAATCGCCGAGGACGAAGCTTGCTCTAATGAACAGCAAAGTTACGGAAACAAGGTGGTTACTGGCGAACGATGGAGCGTTTGCCATGAGACGGTCAGGAGGTTTTTTCAAAACTCTGACGATGGGAAGGTGATCCCTTTCACTCGATTGGCGGAGTTAGAATACTGTAAAGGACAGCGGGACGGTAAGATCGCGCGAGCACCCATTTGAGGTTCCGAGGGCAACGAGTCTATGTCAGTATCGATCATCATTCCAACATTTAACGGCGCAAGTCGCATTGGGAACTGCCTGGATGCATTGTTGAAACAGACGGGGGAACACGACGCCGAGATATTAGTTGTGAATGACGGCTCCACGGACGACATTGCAGAAGTTGTGGCCGGCTATCCGAGTGTTCGCATGATTACGCAGTCCAATGCCGGGCCCGCGGCGGCGCGGAATCGCGGTGCGCTCGAGGCCAAGGGAACGATCATTCTTTTTACCGACGACGATTGCGTTCCAATGGCAGACTGGCTCGCGGCCATGATCGCGCCTTTCGCAGATGCAAATGTGGTTGGAGTGAAAGGTGTGTACCGCACTCATCAACGGCAGATTGCGGCGCGCTTCGTGCAGATCGAATACGAGGACAAATACCGGCTCATGTCGGATCGCGCCTCCATCGATTTCATCGATACCTATTCCGCGGGCTTCCGCCGTGACCGCTTCCTGGAAATGGACGGTTACGATACAAGTTTCCCCCTGGCTTGCGCGGAAGATATAGAACTTTCTTATCGCATGTCGGCGCGCGGGTGGACGATGAGGTTCGTTCCGGCAGCGATGGTTTACCACACGCATCCTGACACGCTATGGAAGTATCTGAAGAAGAAATATAAGTTCGCGTTCTGGCGAGTGCTGGCGCTGCACAAGAATCCAAATAAGAGTTTGAAAGACAGTCACACCCCACAACTGATGAAGCTGCAGCTTCTGTTTGCTCCGATGTTGGCGCTGGCAATTTTTCGCGATCTGCTGGTGCATCCGAAAGTGCCAGGGTCGCTGCTGGTATGCGCAGCATTCCTAGTGAGCACGGTGCCCTTTGTATGGCGCGCTGTGGCGAAAGATCCGGTCGTGGCATTGCTTTCGCCCGTCCTGCTGGCGGCGCGGGCCTGCGCGCAAGTGCTGGGGGTGGGGGCGGGACTGATTTACGCTGGCCGTAAGTCGGCCGAGGCGGCCACGGAATCACACGCCTGAAGTGCGAAGCGCCGTTTAGTTCCCTTCGAAGTGAATACAAAGGTGCGTGTAAAATCGGCAAGGTGCGAAAACAAGAAGAAGTGGAGCAACAAATCGAACGGCAATCCTATGCGACCCCCAAGGTTAAGGGGTCCCCGGCTGGCCGCCTTCGCCAGCGTAAGTTGCGGCTTTGGAAACAAGATTATCTGCACTATAAATATCTCTGGCCGAACCTGGGATGGGCTGCACGGACCGCATTGGAGCACGTGGGGAGTGACCACCCGACGGTTCTCGACATTGGGTGTGGACATAAGCCTTACCATGATTTGTTTCCCGGCGCCCAGCATTGGGGAATGGACCATGGGACGGTCGATACCTCGCCGGACCTTGTTGGCGACGCGCTGCGGCTTCCGATCAGAGATCAAGCTGTAGACATAGTATTTGCAACTCAGGTGATCGAGCATCTTACCAATCCCCATGACATGGTACGGGAGTGCAAACGGGTGCTTCGCCCGAGGGGATGCCTGATCGTGAGTGGCCCTTTTTATTGGCCGCTGCACGAAGAGCCTTATGACTTCTTCCGTTTCACGAAATACGGGTTTGCACAATTGATGAAGGATGCAGGTTTCTCGGAGTGGCAGATCCGGGAAGATGGAGGCGACTGGGCTCAAATGATGTTGAGCGTGTGCCTCCGGCTGAACAAATGGGTATTTCCCTTGCGGTGCGCGGTGAACCTTACGGGCGCGTTTCTAGAATCGGTGAACAAGTCAACGCGATTGCCTGCAAATTACACGGTGCTGGCCAAAGTTTGAGATGGCGGATGCGTCCCTTCGCGGAGGAGCCGTTGCCCTTGACGCTGCGAGTTTCCTGCTCAAAATTCTGAAATGAAAATTCTAATCATTAGCACGCTTTATCCGCCCAATGTTGTCGGTGGCGCCGAGAAGGCGGCCGCGGAACTGGCGGAGGCTTTGGTACGTCATGGGCATGTGGTCGCGGTTATCACTCTGTATCCGGGGAAGACGGAACTCGTCGAAGAACAGAATGGCGTACGCGTTTACCGGCTTCCCCTCGACAATTTTTACTGGGCCTTCGGACGTCCGGAGAAACCTACCCGGTTTTACCGCCTTGCGTGGCACATCCGAGAGATGTGGAACCCGGTTGCGGCCAAACGGATTGGCAGGATTCTGGATGCCGAAAAGCCGGACGTAGTGAATTCGCATAATATTTGCGGATTTTCTGTGGCTGCGTGGCGGGAGGTTAAACGGCGGAAGATACGTTTAGTGCATACCCTGCATGATTACTATTTGATGTGTCCACGCTGCACGCTCTTTGACAAGGGCCGGAACTGCGAAAACCGGTGCATGAGTTGTAAGGCCCTGACATTCCACAAGGAACGATTGTCACGTCTGCCCGACTCGATTGTTTCCGTCAGCCAGCACGCTTTGGACGAACACACCAGGCGCGGTTACCTTGATAATCGTCGCAGCACCGTCATCTATAACATTCAGCGCGCGGCCAAATCGTTGGTTCCTCAGGAATGGGATGGCAAACAGTTATCTGGGGATCTGGTGTTTGGATTTATCGGAAGAGTTGAGGAAGAGAAAGGTATAGAGACTCTGCTGGCGGCCACTCGACAACTGAAGTCATCGAATTGGAAACTGAAGATTGCAGGCAGGGGCATCGATGACTACGTTGCAAAGCTGGCAAAAGCATTTCCGGATCCGGGGATCGAATGGTTAGGTTTTACCGATGCCGAGAAATTCTATTCCTCGGTGGACGTAGTAGTGCTGCCATCGCTGTGGGCCGAACCGCTGCCCTATGTGTGCGTTGAGAGCCTGCATGCCGGAAAGAGCCTGATCTGCGCAGCCTCGGGCGGGATTCCGGAGATTGCCCGCCTTTCCAATGTCGTCGAGTTCTTCCCCGCAGGCAATGTGAACGCACTGGCGGAGAAGATGAATCTGGCGTTAGCTTCTCCGCAAGCCTGGCGCGAGTGTAAAGCCCCGGATGCTTCGAAACTGGAGGTGTTTCGAGAAGAGTGTGTGGTGGAAAAATATCTGCGGGAGTATGCCCCCGAGGCTGTAACGGCACCAAGAGCTAGGGTATAGCAACGACATCGGAAGGAAGATGGCGCGGTCCCCAGTGCCTCAATTCCAGCGACCAGGCCAACGCAAGAGCCATCCAAAAAAAAGGTTCCATGTAGGATTGAAGCGCTATGTTGAAAACTGCGATGGCCGCAATGCCTGCGGCGGCGCCTTTCCTGCCAATCATTGGATATAGAAGCAAGACCATGAAAAGAAGGAAGGCCGGCAATCCAAGCTCGGCAAGGATGGATACGTAGAGAGAATGGAAGTTGCCGTATTTATTTTCTCCAAAAATATCGCCCAAAAACCTGGGGGCGCCCGCGAACCCGATGCCTGCAATCACGGTGCGCGGGGAGCTTGACCAAATCTCAAGGCCCCTTTTGATCAACTCAACGTGTTCCCCTCCGGAGGTGCCTTGCTCGCCCGAAATGCGATCCGACACGACATCGGACACTTGCCAGAGTTCCAATAGACCAGAGATTTCACTGCGGAATACAAACCCGATGAATGAACAGAGAAGGACAATGGGAGCTACTTTAAACGCTAGTCGCCACGTCTTCATGCGAGTCCAGAAGTTTGTCGAGAGGAAGAAATACGTTAAATAGCAGAGGATTCCAGATCTGGACGCGGTAAGCAGACATGAAGATTCCTATTGCGAAACGAAGGAAGCGGGTGTAGCGAGTATTGGCGGCAAACCGATCGAGCAATACCAGATACATTACCAGAACGAAGCCGGCGCGGTTTGAATCGAGACTAGGGCCGGATAAGCGGGGCGCCAGGCCAAATATGGTTGCGGTAGGCGCAAAAAAAGATCCGATGGACGATGCGGGTTCGTCTTGTAAACGAAAGAGTCCTTGGCTCGATGCGATGCATGTGCCAACGCAAAAGAATAGCCATACGACCAAAGCAGATGTGACGGAGCGCACAACCAGCTTTTCTGGCGTGGGATCTGCCAATATCCTGCACCGAAATGCAGTATCCCAAGGCGGACACAAGCAAAAGTCAAAAAGAGACAGAATACCGCGGTCGGGGTTAAGGCCGAAAATTGTCGAAGCGAAAGTAGAATAGTAAAAACAGTGCAAATACAAGGACATAAGGAATTTGACGGCGAAGCGGAGGGGTGATTGCAATTTGGAATCCTCTCCCCCGATCCCGTAAACAGGAGACGAAGCGAGAGAATCAGCGGGGCAAAAAATAAAAATGGCGTCAGTCTTAAAAATCCGTGTCCGGCCAGAAGGTCGATTCGATCCGCGCCTATTAGCGCGACGCATCCAACCACGCAAATGTATTCTAGCTTTCGCAACATTTAGCACAACCAATTGCAAATGGTTTCTCAATCGATCGCCGCGCAGGCTCCTCAGGAACCATTACCCTATTTTGCGATGGCTACCCTAGTCAGGAGCGTCTCGCAATAGTCTTGCAGCTGGCCGGGTACTCCGCCTTCCGCCTATAGTACGATTGTAAGGCGAGTCGGAAAGCACCGGCAAAACGGGTGCGACTCTCGGGAACGGATGGAATTGCGCACCACGGATCCGTGGTTGGTAGCCGCCCAACCAAGTTTTCATATTTCCGGCGCCGGCCTTCGAAGTCTCACATGCGCCGCGAATCCTGGTGCTGGGTAACTAATTCCCCAAGAACCAAGAGCAGGTTCCGGACTGCCATTATGCGAGGCACATCCAAATATAAAATGACCGCCACTTACGATATCGCGGCGCTGGGATGCTCTTCTTCTTCTAGGCTCCGTGGTTCGGGCTGATCGGTCCGCGACCTCCGCGAGCAGAACGACTTCGCGTTCTCTATTGGCGACCTACATCGGCCCGCCCAGCCGAGCTTTCGCTACCCTTCCGCTCCAATTCGATCAGCCTCGCGTTGGATTTAGCTGGATCACGTTTCCCTCGTCTGCGCCGCTTGGCGCTGCCATCAGCGACCACGGGTCGCTTCAATTCTGCGATGACTCTACGCACTTGTATGTTCCGGATATTCGGGCGATTTCGATGATTCTTCTGGCGAACGGGGTGGCGGTTCTCCACGCGGGCCGGTCGAGGGACTTCGTCAGGTCGCTCATCGGAGCGGCGGTGCTTCCACTACGGGCATTTTTGAAGAGACTGATAACCGGCAGGCTTTCCTCGAGGACTGTGGTAATATCCTCGGGTTTGAAGATTCACTTGTGTTCGGTTTCAGCGCAAGCAGAGCTGACGGCTGCCGGAGGGCGCCGCGTCCTGTACTCGGGTTTGGTGGAGTCAGCTTCTCTAGTTAGGATTTCCGATCATAATCCAGTCGAAGGTGTCTGAGGCCCCGGCACAGGAGACCTCGAAGCCCCAATTGGCTTTCGCAGTCAGACTAACGCCGCCCTTGGTGGTCTCGTCAAACACCACTACTACCGGCGGAGAAACATACGATCCGGTGAACGAGATGGTTTGTGTTCCAGCGGAGCAGCTGGCTGAGCCAGCCAGCCGGTTGGGAGTGTTCTGGTTGAAGTATGTTCGTGTACAAAGCACTCGGAGCGAGATCTCCGAGACGGTCGATATAAGTCATTGTCGGAACTGAAGCCCTCTGGGCCCGGATTGGTGACGAGTGGAGCGATCCACGTACTTCCCACGCCCGCCGGATTTAAGATTGCCCCGCCTCCGCTATTGAAAAACTGCCCTCCGGTGACGGTCATAAAGGGCGCCTCATTATCGATCAGATAACCTAAACTCGCCGAGTTAGTCCCGTCGTTTGCGTAAACCTCGGAGAGGTTCATATAGCCGTAGTTCTGCAGCCAATGGTCGGTTTGCGCGAGATAACAATTGATAAGGCTGACAGCGTTCTGGGTCGGCCCAGTACCATTCTGCACGCCCCACGACCCGTTGTAGTCTATGGAATCGTTGACCAGCGTAAAATTCACATTGTTGCCGACTCCAACTTTGAGCCCGATGCCGACGTTGTTCTGAATGGTGCTATTAAGGATCGAGAGGTTTTCGCCTGTCCCGGTCAAGGTATGGGGCTCGTAGATCCCTGTCCCGTTGAACGCGATGTCGCTCTCAAATATTGTATCGTCCCAGGCATTGTAACCCCACTGAATACCGACCCCAAAGGCGCCAGCCGGTGAAGATTTATAGATACTCACGCGATTGATATTGTCGTGGTCGTCCTGAAACGTGCTGGGATCGATTGCGGTCGCGGGAGAGCATCCGGTACCGTCGGATCCACCGAGATAGATGGCGCAAGTGTTGGTGCTGGCGCCCGGACCGATTAGAGCCATGTCTTCCAGCGCGCCTTCTGCGGCAAAATTCTCTATCAACCCCGTCGCCCATAACAATGGCCACGCCACTAGTCGGTATCCACTTCAAAATCGTGCTGTCGCGCCGAGGCTCCATGAAGCCTGATACAACGCGGTTTTACGATGCTGGTGGTCTGAATATAAGTTCCTGCGGGAATATAGACTTCGCCGCATCCAATTTGCGCTATTGCTGCGTTCGTCCAGGCTCCAATGTCAGTTCCGGTACACCAAAAGGGACGGGCGGCGGTCCGGCTGCAAGCTCCTGCTCTCAGTAGGCCATTAGGAGTGACGATCTGTGTGGGTGGACGTTCCGGCCTGGCATTGGGTTGAGCCTGATCTGCAGGAGTTTCGAAGGCTCTGCCCCGTTCAGCCGGCGTAAACACTCTCTGCCGGACCGCGCCGTCTGGGGAATTAGGACCGCGGTCGGCCGGTTCCTGTGCGCTCGAGATTGAGCCGGATCCCAGAATCAGAATTGCGGCGCAAAAGAATCGGAGTTTAAAGCTTGTCAAGATGCTCTCCGTGAAAGTGGAATCGCGTTCAAGCCCAGTTTGACCTTAAAGTTGCGGGATTGCGCATCATTTCTTCCCGATCATGCACGGCGTGTGGCCATGACGGAGTCGAAGCAGTCTGAATGAATTGAAAATCAGGGATGATGAGGAAAGGTCGAAAAAGTCCGATAACAATTGGATACTTCTTTTCCAAAATAATTGAGCAGCGACACCTTCTACGACAACGTCCGCCGATTGAAATACTACTCTAAAGGGCGTTTCCTCCGCTAGTTGCAATCGGGCGGCGGTGACGTCGGGAGCGCCGCCGCTGTGTTCATTGCTGCCAAGTGACTCCCGGGTAGAGGCTGGGTATGCGGTAGCCCCGGTATGCGCCGACGCCACCGGCGCCGGCGATATCCATTTGCCAGACGAGTTGAGGGCTATTGGTTTGAGTTACTTCCATGATGGTCGAGCCAGCATAGGTGGAAGGAGAACTGCTGTCGAGTTCAAAATCGTTGTTGCTCAACGTATTGACGCTGCCTCCCCAAAAGGAAAAGAAACCGGGCAGATACTGCCACTGCAAGGTGGCCAAGTTTGTGCTCTCGTCGATTTGGAAGACTGTGGCGCGGCTATAACAAGTCGGCGCGGGTGGGGCAGGCGGGCAGGACGATCCGTCGGCGTCGACCCGGGCGTTGCCATCGTCGTAGACAGCCAAGGTGGTCTGGGAACCGTCGACACTTAGAATGTTGGGATAGTGTTGGGCATAAAACCACTGGCTCGGATCACCTCCAAACAGTGTGAAATCACCATCTTCGCCCAGTTTCCAGAGAATGTTACCCGTGCCCGTTCCATTGGCGTAATCGATCTTTATGACCCAGCTCTGGTTCCGCATGGAAAACAGCAGATTGCCCTCCGGGGTGTAAACCAAGGCATTGCCATGCGTCCAGTCGGGGAGTCCGAAGTAAGGATGCCGGTTCACGTCCAGATGATCGAAGGATGACCATGCCCACGCCACATTGCCGACCGGATCGATGTCCACTATAGCGTCGCCCACAACTTGGGTGGGGGCGGAATATCCGGTCAAATCGGTGAAGGTCTTTGAAATCTGAGAAAGCGCGATCCAGTGCCCGTTGGGCAGCGCCAACACATCATGGTGAAATGGGTTCCCACCGTTCAAACCGAGCGGAGCGGGTATGAGGAAATCGTAGCCGTTAACTTGAAGCGATTGATTGATTTGAGTATAGGTGACATCGCGAATGATGTTGCAAGCGAGGTCGACTTCCTCGATGTCAATGCCATGAACAATGATGAAATGCCCGTTGGGCAGTGGTTTGACAGGCTCGGCGTTGCCCTGACAGTACCAGATAATATTGCCCTGAAGATCAACGGCCAGCACTTGCGCCGCAGAGGTCAGACTTAGCAATTCCACACCGGGCGAAGGGCTAAGCCCTGGAGTGGGGGTCTGGACGCTGATGGCGGGAAACTCCACGGTGCCGGGTTTGTAAGACGACGGAAGGCTGGGAAGTGGGCCGGTGGTGAAGGTCTGGTCCTGATCAACCCACGAACCGCCTGACCAGGTTACATGTGCGCGCATGTGGTAGGTGGTCTGGGGTTTCATGCCGGCGACCAGGATCGCGAGGACTTTCCCACCTGGAGTGGTCACGGAATTTGTCATGACGGATGTCTGGCGGCCGTAGGTGGTATCGGGTCCGAATTCAACCCACGCGTTTAATCCAGAATGGAAATGAGCAATGGTGTACTGCGCTACCAGAGGATTTGCCGTTGGAAGGACCGTCGTATAGGCTGCAGGCGAAGGGGTCCCAGCACCGCAACCAAGCAATGCGAAAGTGAGAAAAAGCAGAACTGAGGAGCACAATACTCCTCGCGTCATTTTCATTACGCCTCTCCTCTACAGGACGGACCTTAAGGGTTTTCTCGTAGAACGTAGGTTTTGTCAAGTGCAATGAAATGATCGGAATGTAAAGATTCTCCGATGGCGCGACCGCCGTAGCGTCAGTGCGAACTCGAAGGGACGGTTATCCAAGGAACATTTCCGGCCAAAGAACCCTTTAACCGCCCTTCAACTAGGTCACCGATTGCCGACAATTACTTCGCGCACCATGGCGGCTGTATTGGTCCAGGGAAACTTGGCCGCCCGTACGAGTCCTCTTTCTCGAAGTTGATGGCGGAGGGATGTGTCGTTCACAATTCGCTTCATCGCATCGGCGATTTGCTCTACGGAGGTTGGGTCCACGAGCAGGGCGGCATCTCCTGCGACCTCTGGCATAGCGGTGATGTTCGAAGTCACGACCGGGATGCCGCTGGCCATTGCCTCCAGCGGAGGCAGTCCAAAACCCTCATAGAGTGAAGGAAAGATCACGGCATGGGCGCCGCGATACAGGGATGGCATTCTGGAATCCGGAACGGGGCCCAGGAACTGCACACTAGACGTCACGCCGTGACGCTCCGCACAGGCAGAGAGTTCAGGTGTAGGGCTGCCGGTGAAGACGAGGCGTATGTCGGCAGCGAGCCCGGCCAAGGCAAAAGCCTGCACCACACGAAACTCGTTCTTATGGGGCTTGCGGTTGCTGGTCGAGAGAAGATATGGAAATTGCAGACCGTAGGTATCGTCTCCGGGATAATATTCGGGATCAACTCCGGACAGGACATTGAAAACCTTTTCCAGGGGCACGCCGGACCATTCGACGATTTGTCCGCGGGTGAACTCCGAGACGGTGATGATCTTCATTGCCCGGTGACAGGCGCGCTTCAGAATCGTTGCGTAATAGAAACGGATGAGCGGACTACTATTTTCCGGGCAGTAAATGTGGCTCAGGTCGTGCACGCAAAAGATGAAAGGCGATTTACAGAACAGAGGCGAGTTGTAGCCTGGCGAGAAAAAAAGATCACTGGGAGAAATACCGGAAAGCGCTCGAGCCAGTCGCAAGGAATCCAAAGGCGCGGCGGGATTGGATGTCAGCGGAATGGGGCGATAGTCCAATCCTGGAAGCACGTGCGCCGCAAAGCGGCCGATGCCGTGAGGCCCGATCCATCGCTGATCGGCATAGATCATGCCAGTTTGGGAGCACCCTGGGCGGGCGACGTGCCGATGTTGACAGCTCGGGCATTCTTTCGTTCGCCGAAGCATTCCATGGCTATTGGAGGATCGCGAGCGCCGCTGCGGTCAGGGCCAACTGCGAGGAAATCTGGGTCCAGGTTTGCAAGCTGCGGATCCAGGCTCCGGTCGGGAGCTTGTAGGGCACGACGATCTGATCCCCCGGGTTCATGCGAATGCGGCTAAACTTCGCCCCATTGAAAGGCCCGTTCACGTTGTTCGCGGCAACGACTACGCCATTGGCGCGCAAGACAAAAGCGTGATGCATGTCGGACTGAGGTTTGCCTTTGCCCGCGATTTCGAGATACGATCCGGCACTATTGGGATTCGTGAAGATAAAGGATCCGGGATTATATACATCTCCCACGACCGAGACGGTAGACGGGGTATGAGGAATGGCCAGCCGATCGCTATCTTCCATTACCATATCCGGGAAATCAGTGATGTTCTTATCCCTCGGTTTAACGGGTAGTGCAACGCGACCGCTGGCGCGAGTGTTGCGGAGTTGGGTGATGATCGCTTCCTGAGCCGCCAGTATCTGATTCAAATCTCCGGCGTTGGCGGAAGCCGCAGCGGCCACGGCGGATTGCCGGACTTGTACTTCCATGCTGCTGGCTAGTTCGTCGAGACTTTTTTGCTGGTCGATGCGTGCCGATTCGCGGGTGAGCAGCGATCCGTAAACGTACGCGTTAGGCGTCAGTCCGCCCGCCCGTTGCAACACGGAGCGAATGGTTTCGTTGGTTTCAAGTTTATAAACGCCGGGACGCATTACCTCGCCTTCCACAATCACATACTGCGCGCGGTCGGCCTGAGGAACGCTGATATCGCGCTGAGAAAAAATTGTAACGATATCGCCGGGTTGCAATTCCAGATTACTTTGCTCGTCCCCTTCCAGGACCGCCTTTCTGGGACTCATCCAGATTAGCTTAGAAGTCAGGTCCTGGGGATTAACGCGCTGAATAATGGCATAGTCCCAATTGATTTCAGGAGCGTATCGCCGAACTTCTTCGGCAACGTCGCGCACAGTGTTGGGATTGGAAGCACCGTTTGTAGTCTGCGATCCTTGTCGGGAAGCGAGCGAAGCCTCACCCGTGGGCGAGGACGCATTGGCCGTTGGATTCTGTTGAGTTTGAGAATTTGCCGCCTCTGCGGCAGCTACAGATCCCATTCCTTCGGGCACTTCGTTGAAGGACGGGCTATTGGTAGTTGCGTTCGCATTGGGCGACGCGCCCGCGCTGCCCGGCTGCTGATTACCAGTCTGTGTCTGCGAACGGGGCGCGGGGACCAACGGATACTCGGTCGAGCGGCCGTTCACAATGGCGGCGCGATTGCGCCAGTAACGGCGGGTCAGCAAGGCTTGCGCATTCGGAATGAGATCACGAACCCGCATGCCCGGCTTCCAGGGATAGCGGCCGGGGTTGGCGACATTGCCGCGCAAAGTCACCGTATCTTCAAATCGCGGAATGATAGAAAAGACGCGAACGATGTCGCCGTCCTTGACAGGCACAGCGCGCGATTGCTCATCGTAGGGGAATTCCAGAGTCTTGCGCGACTGGTGTTCGACAAAGCGATCAATCAGCACCTTGCTGGTATCCGCTACAGTGCTCAAATCGCCGGCAACTTCAATCAAGTCGTTCAGGGTGGAGTTGTCCTTCATTTCGTAGATGGCAGGGGTATTGACGGAGCCGGCAATTGCAACCAACGAACCGACGTGAGGGATATAAAGAACATCGCCAGGCTGCAGACGTACATCCTTCGACTTGTCACCCTTAATCAACAAATCATAGAAATCGAAGTCGGTGATCGTTGTGCCGTCGCGCCGGACTTGAATGTGACGCAACGATCCCTGCGGAGTGGGACCGCCGGAGTTAAAAATTGCGTTCACTAACGTGCTCAATGAACTGATGGTGTAGGTACCCGGATAGCGGGCATTTCCGAGCACTAAAACCTGAATGGAGCGAAGCCGGCCGACACTGACTGTGAGATTGAAGTTTCTGAATATCTTCGAGACGACATTTTTCAGGTATTGTTCCAGTTCCCCGTAGTGGACGCCGGACACGGATACTGGTCCGACTTGGGGGATGTAAATCTGGCCGGCGCGGTCGACGGAGGCGCGAACGTCAGCGGTGATCTGCCCCCAGACTCTGATTTGTAAGGTATCCCCTGCGCCAATGATGTAGTCATCCGGAACCTGCAACAGGTCCATGGGAGCAAACGTGCTGGGAGGTTGGTCGAACATGGATTGGCCGAACAAGGGCAGCGGCCTGCCCACGGAATCGGCAACCATTTGTTCAAACTCCGTTTCGGGCCAAACCGGGGTCTTCGGGTGTTGAAGCTGTGAAGGGTTGGGAGGAATGGTGCGAAAGGGATACTGGCTCGAGTCGAAAGGACTTCCCAATTGCGGCAGGCCTAGGTTTGAGGAGGGATATTGAGACTGGCGCTGCATTTGGTTTTGAGCGGAGTTTATGCATGCGGGGCTTCCTATCTGCGAGGGATCGGTGCAGTCCACCGTGATGTTGGGCGACGTCGAGTTCTGGCCCGAGGTATCATTCATGCCCGACATGCCCGAAGAGGTTTGGCTCTGAGGCAAAGAATCATTCAGGGGAGATTGCGAAAAACATCCCCCCGCAGAAATCACCAGGAACAATCCAAGCAGGCGTAATTTTCTCATCATGATTCAGGACTTAGTGGAGCATCAAGAACGATGTGGGCTTCACGCTTGCAATTCTACCAATCTCCCGGCATCCGCATCACGATCGTGAAATCAGGGAGTCTGTAGTTTCAGGCTTGTCCTGTATTCTGGACTGGGACAGCCTTGCGCTCCTCGGAGAGTTGCAGAACGCGTTTGTACAGAAAATCGGCGGATGCCTCCAGGGACCTTGCCATTCGCCGCGGCGTACAGGCCGACCGCCAGTGCTCTCTGACCAGGCGCCTGCCTTCACTCCCGCCCCGCACAGATGCTAATAAACAATTGAGCGGATTCCACCAGTTGAATTCGCTTACCAGTCGAAGATATTCGAGAATATGCAGCTCGTCGGTGCAGTTTGTCGCAAAATCGCTGTTCGGATGCCTGCGGTACAGGACGCCCGGCTCGTTTAGACTGACGTAACCGCCGCGTTCCAGAAGCTGGAGACTGAACTTTAAGTCTCCTAGCAGGCGATAACTAGCGTCTGCCACAATTCCGGCTGCCGCGGTGTTTCGCATCATAATATTAGATGGTCCGCCGACGGCGTTAGTCATTCTACTGAGGCAAAAATTGATCACTCGGCGACCCGAGTGCGACCCGGGGAACGCAGACCAGGATCCTCGGACCTTCAGATCGGGGTCGGTTTCCAGGTAGCCGCAGGTGACCAAAGCGACATCCGGCTGTGCCTGCAGAATCGTTAATTGTTTTCGCAATATTCCATCCAGCAATACGTCATCAGCGCACAGTAATTTGAAGTAGCGTCCGTGGGCATTTGCGATGCAGCGGTTTCCGTTTTCACACGCCCCCAGATTCGAGGGATTTCGAATGTATCGAATGCGCGGATTCTCCAAGGAGCGCAGGACTTCTTCCGTGTTGTCTTCGGAGGCATTATCGAGAATCAAGATTTCAAAATCGTCCAAGCCCTGACGCATGATCGACGCAATCGCATCGGGCAGAAAGTGCGCACAATTGAAAGTTGGAATCGCGACGGTAAGGAGTGGTTCTGCGCCTGCCATATTGAAGAGAGCTAACAATCGCTAAGATGCCGGTCCAGACCTACACGAAACCCGGAAGTGAGAGATGTGTAGTAGGACATTCATCATACCAAACGACTTTGCCCTCGGCTTGTTCCCGATGAATACCCATTCGCGTTTTCTAAGGGGTATGCCAGAGCCTTCGGTACTTTTGAAAGAGGAACGTTGACCACATGAGTCCGGGGACACCGCCGATGCAGCAACTGGCCACGATCCCCCTGGCCCCGTACAGACGTCCAAAGATAAGGGTGAATGCCGTCACCGCCAAAGCTCCCACGACTGAATTGAGGAGTAATACCTCATGCTTATGCGCGCGGAGATAATAGGCCTGCGCAAAGATCGCCACATTTGTGATCATCGTGAGCATCAGCATAGCGATGGAGAGCGGGTCGAGCAGGCGCTGGGCGAAACGAATGTGGTGTAAGTTCAGGTAGGTAACCCCCAGAAACGCGGTTAGCGCGCCAGCGATGGAAACGGCAACGGCTTGCCGGAGCGCCTGAAAAAATGCATGATCCAGCCGCCCATATTCCTTGCGGGCGATGAGAGTCCCAAAGGGTGCAGATTTGGTACTCACCCATGAAACAGCAATGGCCTGAATCGCATTCGCCAGACTAAGCGACATTCCCATTTGGCCCGCTTCCACGGGACCGCGAAAGGCAAACAGAACTGGATTAAAGAGCCAAAAGATGAAGTAGCCACAAAACCAGCTGACAGCGATTCTCCACTGGAACGGCCAGACTTCCGCTCTCCAACTGATTCGATTCGACCCGGCCTGATGCCGCAGTAATCCGAGCAATAATCTCCGCTTGCTAGCCAGCCACACCAGCGAGGCTAGGGCCATTCCGAACAGCATCATTGATGGCGCGAATAGACCATGGTGGAGCACCAGAGCGAGCCAAGCCAGCAGACTTCCCGTCACAGACTGCATGAAGCGCAGACGTGCCACTTCTGGAACATATCCGCAACCTTCCAGGAAGGATAAGAGTGGATCAAGTTGGAAGTTGAGCGCCGCCATCAGCGCATCAAGGCACCAAGGGGCGACCCAGGAGACTGTATGCGTCCGGTCATGCGTAGAAAAAAAATAAAGCCCGAGAGGTAGTACCGTGGCGAACATCAACAGCGCCGCCACCGAATACCAGCGCACTGACTTTTGAATTACAGACGCGAGACGGGCGCGGGCTATGGGATTTCCACTTATTTCATAATCACTGGATATGGAAAGTCCGGCGCGCTCGTGACTCGCGAGTTGCAAGATGACAAAGGAGAAGCCCAGCTCAAAAATGATTTGCAGGGCAACCAGGCTGCCAAAGGTATAGTAGTATCCTTGCTCGGCAGGGGAAAGGAATCGCGCGATCAGCGCAACGGTGACGAGGCCCGCTGCACTGCCCCAGAAGCGCGCCAGAACGGTAAATCCAATCGCCCGATCGAGTCCCAGGACGGTTTGCAGCCAGTGGCGAATACGCGCGCTCCGAGATGAATTCAAGGGGAGCGGGCCGACTTGATGGAGGCCGTCAACCATTCAGCCGACTTTCGGTCTAGAGGGTCCGTTGCTTAGCCGGAGATGTAGTCTGTTAATAGGCAATCGGAATTCGCCGGGCTGGTAGTGTCGAGAGGCCATTTGATACGACCTGAAACAAACCCGTCACGGAGGTTGCATCCAAAGCCTTGATTGAGTTTCGGCAGGTCGATGGCCGCATTCAGTTGTCAACTCTCACGGTACGGATTATAACGTGCTCGCCCAGAGCATGCAGGCGGCGGAGCGAATTTCGGCTCGACCGATGGCCATTGCGACCGCCAATTTTGACTTTCTACCGACATAGAAGACAAACCCGGGCTGGCCAACCATGAGTTCACGCTCACGCAACATCCGTGCTCTCGACGGAATTCGGGGCCTGGCAATCATTCTCGTAATGTTGTTTCATTTCGAGGGTCGCGTGCCTGCCTACAACGTCGTCGTAGGATATATAAAGTTCTTGTGCACTTTTGGATGGGCCGGGGTTGACCTTTTCTTCGCGTTATCGGGCTTCCTGATAACCGGGATCCTTCTGGACACTCGCCGAGCAGAGAACTACTTCGGCGCATTTTATGCCAGACGGGTCCTGCGGATTTTTCCCCTTTACTATGCGGTCTTGACTGTCGTCCTGGTGGCGGCCGGACTCAAACACCCGCGACCGAACGGCGTGCCTTTGCTCGCGGACGAAAAGCTCTACTTCTTGTACCTGACAAATTGGCTCGCCCTCTGGAAGGGGCAGTGGGGGCCGAACATGCTCGGCCATTTTTGGTCGCTCGCAGTCGAGGAACAGTTTTATCTGATATGGCCTCTTTGCGTTTGGCTAGTGGCTCCACGAAAACTGGCAGGCCTAGCGGTGAGCGCATCGATCGTCGCACTTCTGATTCGACTCATATGGATGGCGCATACCGGTCCAAGTCAGGCAATTGTCATGGCGACCGTGACCCGCATGGATTCACTTCTCTGCGGCGCCCTTGGCGCGATACTAGTCCGCAACACCGAGGCGCTCCAGCGTGTTCGCGCGTGGTTACCTTGGGTTGGATTCGTGGCGATCTCTGCTTTCATGTGCGTTGCGGGCTCGTTGCGAGCGGTCCACGGTCCCGGGGGGGAGTTACATTTCGCTGAAACATGGGGATTTTCGTTGCTCGCGGTGGGATTCTCGAATCTGATTGTTCTCGCCGCGGTCACCGACGGTGCAGCGACGCTCATGCAGCGCGTTCTCCGCAATAATGTGCTAACCATTTTCGGCAAGTACAGTTATGGGATCTACGTATACCATGTGCCGATTCAGGGCGCTTGCGAATTCGTGATCTATAAGAGTTTTCTGCAGGCATATGTCGCTAACTTCTGGTTCGGTCTCTCGTATTTTACGATTTTGTTTTTTCTAAGCTTCTTCATCGCAAAAATCAGTTATGAGCACTTCGAACGCCACTTTCTAGCCCTCAAGCGCTACTTCGAACCCCGGACACTGACAGCTTCGTCTATAGCAGAGAAGATTTAGGATAGAGGAGGCAGGTACCATCTGGGCGCTGGAGACGCAGGGGCGATCGGCCAGGCAACGCTCAAACTGCTTAAGGTCCAATGGCGATGATCTATGAGACGCTCGATCAGGATGCTTTTGCGGGAAGACTGTACGAAGCATCCGAGAATTTCAAGCACAATCGGGAAGCGAATCTCAATTTATTGTCAAAGGAAGGCTCGGTCATCGTGTACTCATATGGTACGCGAGGAGCAGACTTTGCCAATCAATTAAGAAGGATCGGCATTGACTGTTTCATCTTTGACAACGCCCCGCGCGCCCTCACCCGTGCCGAAGCCGACGGCTTTAAAATCACGTCAAACATTAGCCTGGACCTGCCGTTGATTGTCGCCGCTGGCCAAAATCAGTTGAGCATTTTGTCTGGCTTGACGCGGCCCGCGTACTCGCTGGCCGAAGGCCTTTACGGGTTCGATTTGATTAATCAGTGTGCGAGAGCTCGACTGTTTTCGGAGAACATTCCCGCGAAGGTCGGCGACCTCTATAAAATCTACAGGGGCCTTGAGCCATCTTGCCAACAAGACTTCCTAGACGTTCTCCTCTACCGGGCCTCGCTTGACGTTCGCTTCATCGCATCCAGTCGAAAATCGATTTCAAAGATGTGGATTCCACCCGCGGCGGTGCGCACAATTAGCTCGTTTTGTGATGTAGGGGCATATGATGGCGACACTCTCATCAGCATGAAGGCAGCGTTCCCAGAGCTTAAGTCCGCCCTGGCCGTGGAACCCAACCCGGATCTGGTAGCGAAAATTGAGGCCGAGGCCCGGAGCAGTGAACTGAAGTGCAAAGTCTTTATCGGCGCAGCCTGGAGCCACAAGACAAGACTGAGTAGCCACGTTTTGCAAAATGGGATGATGGTAATTAAGGAAGATATAGCTGGAGATATCGATGCCGAGGGACTCGACGTTATCAGTTCTCTGGAACCCTTTGACTATGTCAAATTTGACGTGGAGGGGGCCGAAGCCCACGCTCTACAAGGGGCGCGATCGCTGCTGCGAAGCTCCCGTTGCATCGCTATCGCTGGCTACCATCTACCCGACGATCTGTTGGAGATTCCAAACAATCTCTCGATAATTTTAGGTCCACAATATGAAACTGAATGGAGCCGCGCCTTTCATCACTATTCAGAATGTTTTGACGACTCGATATTTTATTTTTATCGGAAAAATCAATAAGCTCCCGTTTTGCCCCGATCCGGCATGACGCCTACGGCAGTATTTGCATCGCGCTGCTTTTCGGCCGTCAGTCAAACCCAAGGCCCCCATACTCCATGATCTGTTTCCCGGTAACCTGGGCCATATCTTCGCCGCGTTTCCAGGCTTGATACCAGGCCATCGTCCACTCCAGCGCCTCTTCGATTCCCAAGAGTGGCTTCCATCCGAGTTCGAGGCGAGCCTTGCTGGCGTCCAGCCGAAGAATATTCGACTCGTGAGCGGTGGGTTCCGAATCGCGAACCCAGGCGGCGCCATTGCCCCACATCTCAACCAGTCTGTTGGCAATCCGCTCGACGGGCCAAGTGCCTTCGTCGCTTGGCCCGAAGTTGTAGGAGGTCGCGAATCGCGCCTGCTGGGCGACGAGTTGCTGGGCGAGCATCATGTATCCCTGCAACGACTCCAGGACGTGTTGCCAGGGACGAATCGCGTTGGGGCGGCGGATCAGAACCGGCTGGCCGGAGCTGAAGCCGCGAACCAGATCGGGGATGAGCCTGTCCTCGGACCAGTCGCCTCCGCCGATTACATTGCCGGCGCGCGCAGTGGCGAGAGCTACGTGGTGTTCCTGCAACCGTTCCGGCGGAAAGAATGAACTGCGAAATGCCGCGCTCACAATTTCGGCGCAGGCCTTGCTGGAGGCATAGGGATCATGGCCGCCCAGTGGATCCGTCTCGCGATATGGCCACACCCATTCCTGATTCTGATAGCACTTATCGGTGGTGACGCAGACGACGGCCCGCACACTGGGAGTTTTGCGAACAGCTTCCAGTAGGTGAACCGTTCCCATGACGTTCGTAGCGTACGTGCCCAGCGGATCGGCGTAGGAGCGGCGGACGAGCGGTTGCGCCGCGAGATGAAAAACAACTTCAGGCGCAAACTCCGTAATCGAGGCTTCGAGCCTGGTGTAATCGCGAATGTCGCCGCGAATGTCGTCGACGACAGTTCCGACCGACGCCAGGCTGAACATATTGGGGTCGGTGCTGGGGTCGAGGGCATAGCCGCGAATCTGCGCGCCTAACTTGCTCAGCCAAAACGCGAGCCAACTACCCTTGAAACCGGTGTGACCGGTCAAAAAAACGCGCCGTCCGCGCCAAACTTTACCCGCGTCTTTCAGAGTGCTCTCCTTTTCCTTGCGTCGTCTTGAGCCATGCCCGTCTTGCCAAGGAAAAATGCCAGAAGCGCATCAGTGCTGCGCCTGCATCATCATAAGCTATCCACCCGCCAATCCAGCGCCGCGTAACAGGTTGAATGATATGATTTTGAATATCTCTTTCGTGAATTTATGACGGATACAGTGGCCCAGCTACGCCGGAAGATTCTCGACCTGACAGCGCAATACTGGTTGGAATCTTCTCCGCCGCGAGAATTTGTCCCTGGAGTCTCGCCCGTACCGGTGTCGGGCAAGGTGATCGACGGTTCCGACGTGAGCGCCGTGGTCGATTCAGCTCTGGACGGATGGTTTACGACGGGCCGGTTTGGCGAGACTTTCGAACGGGATCTGGCTCGGTTTGTGGGGGTGCGTTCCGCGTCGCTTGTGAACTCGGGCTCTTCGGCGAATCTTGTTGCCCTGAGCGCGTTGACGTCGCCAAGACTCGGCGAGCGGCGGCTAAGTCCAGGCGATGAAGTTATCACTGTCGCTGCGGGCTTTCCGACGACGGTGAATCCGATTTTCCAGAATCGACTGGTGCCAGTTTTTGTGGACGTCACCGTTCCGGGCTATGAAATTGACGTACGTCAACTTGAAACCGCGCGTAGTGACCGGACGCGGGCCGTGTTTCTCGCCCACACGCTGGGAAACGTGTTTGATCTCGATGCGGTCACGGCATTTACGCGCAAATACAATCTTTGGCTAATAGAAGATTGCTGCGATGCGCTGGGCTCGACTTACCGGGGACGAAACGTTGGCACATTCGGCGATATCGCGACCTTGAGTTTCTATCCCGCGCACCACATTACTACGGGAGAAGGCGGTGCTGTGCTTACCGATAAGCCGGCGTTGCAGGTTCTGATTGACTCGTTCCGCGACTGGGGCCGCGATTGCTGGTGCGCGCCGGGCAAAGACAATACCTGCGGCAAGCGTTTCGAGTGGACGCTGGGTTCACTGCCGTGCGGCTATGACCACAAGTACATTTACTCGCACGTTGGGTACAACTTGAAAGCGACAGATATGCAGGCTGCTTTGGGAGCGTCGCAACTTAAAAAGCTGCCTGAGTTTATTGCGCGGCGGAAGGCAAACTTTCAATATCTCAGCGCGGCGTTGGCGGGGATGGGGGAGTTTCTGATGTTGCCGGAGGCGACGGCGCACTCTGATCCGTCATGGTTTGGTTTTCCAATTGGCGTTCGGGAGGATGCGCCATTTCGGCGCGAGGGCCTGACGCGAGCTTTGGAAGCGAACAAGATCGGTACACGCCTTCTCTTTGGCGGCAATCTCCTGCGCCAGCCCGCCTATCAGGATCTCGAATATCGCGTGGCCGGAGAACTGGGCAACACGAACTTTGTGATGAACAATGTGTTTTGGGTTGGCGTGTATCCCGGACTGACCGCGCCGATGCTCGACTTCGTAGCTGAGACCATCACTGGGTTTGTGGAGCAGTTCAAGGCTCGGCGCGGAAAGAAACAGCCAACGCTCGCGCCGCTTGGCTGAGCTAATGACCGATCTCCCTACATTTATCTGTTTCGGTGCGGGTAATCTCGGGCGGCGGATCGCTCGGGCAGTTCACCCAGTTTTGTTCTGCGATAACAATCCTGCCTTGTGGGGCACCGTTAGTGAAGGCATTCCCGTGGAGTCGCCAGCAACCGCGGTCCAGCGTTATCCGCACGCCACTTTTGTGATTGCAATCTGGCACCCGAGTCGGGGCGAAGGGATGATGGACCGCGTCAAGCAGCTGAGGACTCTTGGGGCAGCCAATATTATTCCGTTCTCCCTGTTGTTCGCTGACCACGGGGATATTTTGCTGCCGCATGGGTTTTGGGAGCGACCGAACTATTACGCCGAGCGCGATGAAGATATTCGCCGTGCACGAGCTTTGCTCGACGGAGAGGGACGGGAGGAGTTTGACCGTCAGATGCGACTCCGCTTGGGGGATGTCTCCGGTCAAGTGATCAATCCGGGGGTGCAGTATTTCCCGCCGCTTCCACTCGGTCGAAACGAGGTTCTCATTGACTGCGGCGCTTTTGATGGCGACACCATTGCCCAATTCCGCCAGGCTACCGACGATCATTTTGACCAGATTGTTGCGTTTGAGCCGGATCCAGCGAATTTCGCGGCATTGAAGTCGGCGATCAATGGGGATCCAAGAATTACCTTGCAACCGTACGCGACAGGTTCGCGTCGCGAAAAAGTTCGCTTCACAATGGGCGGCGGCATAAGCTCGAAGATCTCGTCGGACGGGACCTGCGAAGTTCAAATCGTTACGCTCGATGAGGCGCTGGATGGGATCGCACCGACCTGCATGAAATTCGACATCGAGGGCAGTGAGCCCGATACGTTGCACGGAGGACGGAAGACACTCGCGCGACATCGCCCGAAAATGGCGGTCTGCGTCTATCATTGTCCTGATCACTTGTGGAGCGTCCCGTTGTTGCTGAACGAGATATTGCCCAATTCCCGGTTTACGATGCGCACGTATTGCGCGGACGGATTCGACTGCGTCTGCTATTGCATTCCGAATTGAGACCCGCGCGCTCAAATCGTGTTCATGCTGCGGAGATTTGCTGTCAGCGATGTCCGCTATCATTCGGGCAAGGGTTCCACAATCATGTTGGCGCGGAACTCCTCGCGCGGCAAGAAGGGGAACAAATCTTCCAAGGGCTTTGAAACGAAGGAACCGTCTGGTTTCTGGTAAGACTGTAGCCGGGGCGCGCGCAACTCGTCTGGCAAGACGTTGACGTCGCAGACTACCGGCCCTTTCATATCCAGAACCCGGCGAACTTCAGCGCGAAGATTCTCCTGATTCTTGATTACCGCGGAAGCCAAGCCAAATGCTGTCGCTACCTCGGTCAGGCCAGGAACGGTGAGCCCGTTGCTTTTGTCGCAGCCCAAATTGGCTTCGCCAAAATAGCCTCGTTGCGACGCGCGAATGGAAGAATAGCCGTCATTATTCATGACAAAGAATTTGATCGGCAGCTGCAGGCGACGGATGGTCTCCAATTCCTGGATGTTGAACATGAACCCGCCGTCGCCATCCACTGCGATCACCTCGCGTCCTGGATTGGCCGCGGCCACTGCGATCGCCGTCGGGATGGCATAGCCCATGGCCCCGAGCCCAGCCGTATGAAACAGGCGCTGGGAATGTAACGTGGGAAAGGCAAGCAGATAAATCTCAATGGCTGATCCCGAACTTCCGACCACCAGTCGATCTTGTGGTTTGGCCTCAGTGCCGATTACCTCTGCCAGGTGAAACACCGAAACTCGTCCCTCGGGCTTGCGGTGCTCTTCGGTGACCACGGGATAGCGAGTCTTCCAATCCGTGCAACGTGCATCCCACGCAGAATGATCCGAGAGGCGAATCGAGTCGCTCTGACTCAAAAGCTCCGACAGAAACTTCTTTGCATCCGAGCGAATTGGCTGCTGCACGTGGGGGTGGAGTTTTTTAAGTTCCGCTTCGTCAATGTCCACAACTGCTTTCTGTGCGCCACGTGCGAGGTTTTGCGGGGCGTAGCCGGTGATTGCAAAATCCAGCCGCACGCCAATGGCTAGAAGAAAATCAGAATTCTGCAGGGCAAAATTCGCGCCGCGCGCCGCGACCGAACCGGGCCGGCCAACGTAAAGGGGATCGTTGCTCGGGACCAGATCGGCGGCGCACCAAGTGGCTACCGTCGGGATGCGAAGCAGTGTACGAAGCTGTTCAAATTCTTTTTCCGCATGAGCCAAGCGTATACCGTTACCGGCGAAGAGCAAAGGGCGTTCAGCGTGGTTCAACTTCTGAATCAGGCGGGTAACTTCGTTCTTCAGTGACGCATCGGCGGCAGGCTCTTTCAATTCGGCGGGATCGAAGCCGCGTAGCGTGGACGGTTCTTCAATCGGAGCGGCTTGCACATCGAGCGGGATATCGATCCAGACCGGTCCGGGGCGGCCGTGGAAGGCAAGATAGACGGCCTTCTCCAAATGGTAACGAATTTCGCTCGGGTCAAGGACTGTGACGGCGTATTTCGTAATCGGCTTAATGATCGAGACGATGTCTACTTCCTGCACGCCAAGCTGACGCATGCCAAGCGGCCGACCTTGTTTGTCGAACATGCGGTCCGGCCTTTTAACCTGACCGGAGAGAAACAGAGTCGGCGTCGAGTCCAGCCACGCTCCTGCGACGCCGGTGACAGCGTTGGTTCCACCCGGCCCGGTTGTGACCATGCAGACACCCAGATGATTGGTGGCTTTCGCGTAGCCCTCAGCGCAAATGGCGCTGGCCTGTTCATGCGAATTACAAATAGCTTTGATCGCAGGTTGAGAGCCGAGGGATTGGTTCAAGTGCATGGCGCCGCCCCCGGTAACCAGGAAGACGTGCTTCACACCTTGATCGACGACAAAACGAACAATGTAGTCGGAAAGCTTCATGGGTCCAATCGGAAATGGGATTCGGGAATTTTCATTGATGGTGGAAGTCTTCAGTCCCTGGTGAAGACTTCATGAGGGGTAAGACCACGCGCGGCGAGCAGAGCGTCCACCAACTCGCGCACTGCCCCGTTCCCTCCGGCAGCTTTGGCAATAAAGTTCGCGCGCGCCAATACCACCGAAGTCGCATTTGCGGGGGCGGCAGAAAAACCGGCAATTGCTATTGCCGGAAGATCGTTAACGTCATCGCCCATAAAGCAGACTTCTCTAAGGTCCACATGAGCGGCAGCGGCAAATTCGCGGAGTGCTGTAGCTTTATCGCGGCATCCCTTGATTACGTGGCGGATTTGCATCTTTTCGGCATAGCGATCGACGAGCGGGCTATTTTCGCCGGAGATGAGTGCCAGGATAAGACCCGCGCGGCGCGCCAGAGAAACTCCCATGATGTCGGCGAAGCAAAAACGTTTCCACTCTTCTCCACCCGGTCCCCACCAAAGCCCGCCATCACTGAGGACGCCGTCGACATCGAGGGCCACCGCCCTGATCGACTCGAGGCCGACGGCTGCGGAATCTCCCGGGACCATGCGGCTAAACCGTTGTGCCGACGCGGCGCAGTTTCTTGATAATGGGAAACTCACGCTCGTAGACACGCTTGATTCCGTCGCCTTTTGACTGCTCCCACAGCCGGATATCGCGCACCAGTCGCGAGATGCCGTTCGGTTCCAGCGAGGCCGCGTGATCCGAGCCCCACATGGAGCGATCCAGCGTGATGTGGCGTTCTACACAGCAGGCTCCGAGAACAGCGGCGCAGACACTGGTGGGGATTCCGGTCTCATGTCCGGAATAGCCGATGGGCACGGCGTAACGCTCGGCCATCGTGGGTATGGCTCGCAAATTCAGTTCAGGGTAAAACGCCGGGTAGGTGCTGGTGGCGTGCATCAAAACAAGATCATCCTTGCCCAGGACTTCGACCGCGTGGTCGATTTCGGCATAAGTGCTCATGCCAGTCGAGAGAATGACGGGCTTGCCAGTGGCGCGGACATGGCGCAACAGGTTATCGTCGGTCAGCGAAGCGGAAGCGATCTTGTGAACCGGAACATCGAATTGCTCCAGGAAATCGACGGAAGCTTCGTCCCAAGGAGAAGCGAACCACAGCATCTTCACCGATTTGCAGAAGGCCCTGATCTCTTCGTATTCTTCCTGCTCGAATTCGAGGCCGTACTTGAGGTCTCCGTTGGTGGGGCCGAAGGGATTCTCGCGGGGCTTGGCCAATTCTTCCGCGCTGTAGACCACATCGATAGTCCGCTTTTGAAATTTCACGGCGTCACAGCCGGCAGCCAGGGCTACGCTAATAAGCCTTTTGGCAAGGTCAATATCACCGTTGTGGTTAATGCCGATTTCCGCAATGATGAAGCACGGTTGATCGTCTCCGATCAATCGGTTGCCGACCCGGATTGTACTCATAAGAACTCCTTGGAATATATGCGTCTTGAGCGATGCATATAGGATCGCATGCATCCTCGCAAGCGAATATTATATCCGTGGCTATCGCGATTCGCCCAGATTCTTCAAGATGTTACAGTGTGGACCATCAAGGTAACACCATCGATTAGTGGCCAAGTGGCTCGTGAAGACGCCTGAAAACTGCGACACCGACTGGAAACTGTATTGGACCGATTCCCCCGACCTGCTCGTTTTCTGTTGATCCGCAGCTCGGGTGGATGTCGGGCATCCCAAAGGCCCGCCTGTGCAACTAACAAATTAGTTGACGTTTTTGGATGGTCTACGTCAAATTATCAGTGACGTCTCAGGAGGACGCTTTGGCGCGTAGTAAGTCGGCAACTTTGACCGAAGCCGAGTTGCGCATCATGAATGTGCTGTGGGATCGCGGGTCGGCGACCGTGCACGAGGTGCTGCAGGCGCTGCCGGAGAAGCCGCCGCTGGCCTACAACTCCATCCTGACGATTGTCCGCATCCTGGAAAAAAAGGGTTATGTGAAGCATCTGAAGGACCGGCGCGCGCATGTGTACTCGGCGCAAGTGGATCGCAAGGATGCGACGCGCTTTGAGGTGCGGCACCTGGTCAGCCGGTTCTTCGGGAACTCGCACGAAATGCTCGCTTTGAATGTTCTGGAAGAGACCAGCATCGACGCGGAGGAACTGGCGCGGCTGCGGCAGTTGCTGGAAAGGAGCAAGTAGCTCGCTATGACCACGCCGGTTTTGCTTGCGACCAAGTTGATGGCGGTGAGCTTGCACGCGATGAGCTTCAATGCCCTGAACGCGATTGCCCAAAGCTCGGCTGTCCAGATTGTGGACTGTCTGGTGGAGGGGACGCTGATCGCAATGTTCGCGGGGGCGGTGCTGGGTCTGGCACGGCGGCAGAATTCCGGGACACGATTTGCGGTATGGTTTTCCGCGCTGATGGCGATTGCGGCTCTGCCCTTTCTTGGCGCCTCGCATGGCATCTCAGGGAGCGTTGCAGCAACGTCGGTCGTGACGCTGCCGAGTTCATGGGCGCTGTATGCGGCTGCCGCGTGGGCGGCGATCGCGAGTTGGTTTCTGGCTGGAGTGGGGCATGGGTTATGGCATCTTCACGTTCTGAAACGGAGTGGCGTGCTGGTGGACGTGGCACAGCTTGACGCTCGCGTGCGCGAAAATCTTGAGCGGTCGACGCGGCGCGTCACTTTGAGCACGTCCGATCGCGTGAATGTGCCGACCGTAGTGGGACTGGTGAAGCCTGTGATTCTGGTCCCGGGCTGGGTGATGCAAGAGTTGTCAGCGGACGAACTGAACCAGATTGTGCTGCATGAGCTGGCGCACTTGCGACGCTTGGACGATTGGACGAATCTGGCGCAGAAAGTGATCAAGGCGCTGTTCTTTTTTCATCCCGCGGTGTGGTGGATTGAGCAGAAGATGTCGCTGGAACGCGAGATGGCGTGCGACGATGCGGTGATCGCGGCAACCGAGAGTCCACGGGCGTACGCGGAATGCCTGACGCTCCTGGCGGAAAAAACTTTGGTCCAACGCGGCGTGGCGCTGGCGCAGGCGGCGCTGGGGCGGATTCGGCAGACCTCGCTGCGGGTGGCGCAGATTCTGGATGGGAATCGGCGTTTGACGGGAGGCGCGTGGAAGCCCGCGGTGACGCTGGTGGCAGGGTTCGCTGTAATTTGCGGGGTGGGGATTTCACGAACGCCGAGGCTGGTAGCGTTCAGCAATAGTCAGGCAGGCCCCATGGGCAGTCCTGCGATTGCGCGCCTTGCGAATGATTCGCCGATCGCGGGCGTTCCCATGACTAAGGCGCTGTTTCACCAGCAAAATGCTGGCGTCGAGCCGGCCAGCTCGCATACGCGCCGGGCGCATCAGGGCCGACGGAATTATGAACATCCCGCCGCGATTCAGTCTGTAACCGCGGAACAAAACGCAGGCAGCGACACTGAAGCTCGTAGCGCCCAGGCTCAAACCACAGACGTTCGCTTGCCATATGGCGACGCTGCTCGCGTGACCTTTACAGAGACGTTATTTGTTGTCTTTGAGAGCGGAACGAACGGTTCATCGGACCGGCCGGTGTTTCAGATCCAGATGTGGCGCGTGATGGTGCTGCATCCAGTGGTCGACCCAAACAGCAACAGGATTCCCGCAAAACAAACGTAAACAATGTTGACGCGATGATGGCGAATTTCGTCTGCGAGAACTAACGAATTAGTTGCAAGGAAAATCAAATTCGAAAAACCAGAAAAGGACAAGAACTCCAATGAACATAGCAATGCAGTGGAAAGACAATCTCAAGAAATGGACGAGGCGGATGGCAATGCCGGTGCTTGCACTGGCGCTGGCCGCTTCGTTCGCAACTTATGAATGCGTGAAACCTGCGGCCGCAAAGGCTGCAGCGTCTGCTCCGGCGGCGGCGCCACTCGACGTCGACAGTGTCAGCGCGCTTTTATCGCTCGACAAGGCGATGGAAACTCTGGCGGCCCGCGTCACTCCGGCGGTGGTCAACGTGACCGTTACCTCAAGAGCAAAGACCGAGGCTGGCGGGCAACAACTTCCCGAAGGCATGGAACAGTTTTTTGGTGGTCAGGGGGGCGGCCAGGGCGGGCCGTTCGGCCAGTTCTTTGGTCCGCACATGCGGCAGGGACAGCCTGAGATCGAGCACGGCATGGGCAGCGGCGTGGTGATCTCGCCTGATGGATACATAGTGACCAACAATCACGTGGTAGACGGCGCGGTGGACATTCGCGTGACCACCAGCAATCGCCGGGTGATGAAGGCGAAACTGATTGGCACCGATCCGCTGACGGATTTGGCGGTGCTGAAAGTTGATGCCACCGATCTGGCCAGCGCTCCATGGGGCGACTCGAAAGAAGTGCGGCAAGGACAAACGGTGCTGGCGTTCGGCAATCCGTACGGATTCACTTTCACCGTGACGCGCGGAATTGTGAGCGCGGTGAACCGCGCCAATCCTGACTCGAACCGCAGCAAGCCGGGACAGTTCATCCAGACCGATGCGGCGATCAATCCGGGTAACTCCGGCGGGCCGCTGGTGGACGCGCGCGGCGAAGTGGTCGGAATCAATACGTTCCTGGTTTCGCCTTCGGGAACTTTCTCGGGAATGGGATTTGCGATTCCGACGCAGATTGTTCGGCCGACAGTGGAGACCTTGATTCGCTACGGCAAAGTCAGCCATGGACGCATTGGGATTGGCATTGCGGACGTGACTCCCGAGAACGCGAAGTTCTTTGATCAGTCGACTGCGGCCGGCGGAGTGGTGACGCAGGTCGATGCGGATTCGCCGGGAGCGAAGGCTGGGTTGCAGATCGGCGACGTGATCACCGAAGTCGACGGTCAGAAGGTGAACGACGCAGGAGACCTGCAAGTGATGGTTGGACAGAAACAGCCGGGTACGAAAGTCAACCTGACGGTGCTGCGCAACGGCAAGAGCATGTCGGTTCCGGTCACGCTGGAAGCGATGGGCAGCCATGGCGGCGCGGATGATGGCGCAACCTCCAGCTGAAGGCAAGGGCAAGATGCGCTGGGGCATTGGCCTGGGCAACCTGACGCCCGAACTGCGCGACCAGTTGCAGGCGCCGCGCGATGTTCACGGAGCGGTGATCGAGCAAGTGCAACCGGGAAGCTCCGCCGATAACGCGGGACTGCAGCAGGGAGACATTATCCTGGAAGTTAATCGCCACAAAGTAGAGAGCGCGAGCGATGTGCAGCAGGCTCTGGGAAGCGTAGCGAAGGGGCAGGATGCATTGTTGCTGGTGTGGTCGAATGGCGGGAATACTTTCCGGGTGCTGCATGCGCCGGAAGGGGCGTAAGCGATAGACAGACGAATGGGTGGGCCGCACTTCTTTCTGGGAAGTGCGGCTTTTTTTTGCCGGGCGTGGGCTTCCGGCTTTCGAACAAAACTGCGGCGCTTTGCACCGCGACTCGATCGGAGGCTCCGGTCCCACATGGTTCGCGGTCGCTCCCGCTGACGTAATATTATGAGGCGCGGCTATGGGCATCTTAGAAATTGGCATTGCAGATGAAGCTTTGGAAAAGGGCTTACGTGAAATACTTTATTGCGGCATTCGTTACGTTATCATTCGTTGCGGTCGCGGCGGCGCAGACGCCGCAGGCCAGCCATGGCGTGACTGAAAATCCGGTCTACCAGAAAGATTGTGCGAAGTGTCACGGGAAGACCGGCGAGGGGCGCCATTTTGGCGGGCCGTCGCTGGTCTCGGAGAAAGCCGCGGCTACTTCCAGCGACGAACTTCGCTCAATTATCGCGAACGGCAAACACCACATGCCTAAGTTCGAAGGTAAGCTGACGGCGGAAGAGATCGACACGCTGGTGCGGGAAATTAAGCAAACGAGGTAGTTTCCAAATCAAGTCCCGCAAAAAAGTCCCGGCGATGGTGCCGGGACTTTTTTCGTTCAAGTAGCATTCAACTAGGAAGCGCGGCGCTGGCCTAGGTTGTCGTCCTCTTCGTTCTGGCCCTGGCCGCCCTTTTTCTGCTGGTTCTGCTGGCCGGACTGTTGGCCGCTCTGGCCGCTCTTCTGACCGGACTGGCCGGATTGTCCGCCCTGCTGCCCAGGTTGATTCCCTTGCTGTCTATTTTTTTCCATATCGTCTGCCATGAATATAGTCCTCCGTTTAAATGCGCGTCTCGGCGCAAGAGTTTAACCCACTTGCTAAATATTTAGTTGCCGCGAAAGCGATGAGAGGTTGGGAATTAAAACAATTGTTGCGCATCGGGGGAAAAGTTATCCGCATGCTGCGAAGGCGCGGGAGAACTTTGCATTGAAGGAGAGCTCTGAATAGCGGGCGTTTCCGCCGGCGTGAAAGCTTTCAGCTTGGCGACTTCATCTTGGGTTTTCTGCCACGCCTCAGATTTTTTCTTGATCGCATTGGGAGCGTTCGGGTCGGCGTAAAAGGCGAGAAGGTTCTCGCGCAGTTCGGGAGTGACCTGATCGAAGTTTTTCCTGGCAAGTTGATCGAGCAGGTGCGCGTAGGCATTGTCGGTAAGAACGTACTCCCCGGCGTGAGTCATGCGCCCGGTATCGAAGTCGGTGTTGGGAAGGCTGAGCTTTTTGCCTCGCACTTCCACGAGAAGACTTTTGTAGTTATCAAGCGTGTGATCGACGCTTGCAATATACAGATCTTCGGTCTTACGCGTGGGAATTTTAAAATCGAGCGCCTTGAAAGGTCCGACCTTGGGCATGAACTTCAGAAAGAACGCCAGCAGACGCGTTCCAAATCCTGGCTGCCGGTATCCCTTACCCCATTCTTTTTGATAGTTGGCGCGCGAAAGGTAGTAGCGAAATTTTCGCGAGTTGAAATTCGGGGTTTCGGAAACGATCTCCTGTTTTCGGGCGACCAGCGCCACGCGCGTCATCTCGGGAATGATGGTGCTGATGGCGCGGCGGAAGGTTCCGATGGCCAGATCTTCTTTCGAGAGGACGTCCGTGAGCGGGATGCCGTAAGTATCTTGAAAGGCGCGCTCCAGCACCGGCTTCGAGATTTCGAATCCGATGAAGTCGTGATAGCGATCGGAGGTGTAGCGATTCTTGGCGACCTGGGTTACGTCGAATCCGAACTCGGTGCGAATATGCGCCTTGGGATCGTCGGCATAGGTGACTTCTTTGCCGAATTGTTTTCGCAGCTTAGGGAACTCCAGAGCGACGGCCTGGTTAACGACGGGGTGGCCGAGATTATCGGCGGAATAGTGCGCCAGCGCGCCCAGAGCGAATGCGTATTCATTCAAGTCTGCGGATTCGTTGATCAGGTTGGCGACGAAATCGCCGCTGCGCACGTAATGCGCGAGATCGCTGAAATACTTGTTGCCAAAAGGGTAGTAGCCCATGTCCTGCACCAGCGAACCGCCGTAGGCAAAGGCGTGCGCCTTCTTGAAATCGTCGGCGGTAGCGTCGGGAAAGCGCTTGGCAAGAAGCGGCTGTATATCGTCTTTCCACAGAAGGTCGACGACCTCTTCATGGGTGAGAACCGAATAGGCGCCGCAGAGCTGGGCTAGCAACAGCACCAAGCCAAGGCCAATCATCATGCGCCAAAAGTCGAGAAGTCGTCTCATGAATCTCCACAGGGCTTGTTCAGAGCAGGTACGCCGAGATGGTTCGCCCCCGCATTCCTGGCAAAGTCCTCTACAGCGCGAGGGCGGAAGTTCGGTACAGCATAGGTTAGTTGCCAACCAGCCGGCAGGGTTGGCGTAAAAGCATGGTGGGCAAGGAGTTTGAGGAGTGCCTCCCTAGGAAAAGCGTACAGATATATTTCTGAGGCGCTACCAGATGCCCGGTAAGGACAGTCCAGACGACTGAAGCTAGGCTGAGGTGGCATGTAGTCGGAACTCTACAGCTGTTTTAAAAGGAGAAAACAATGAGTATCTGGACAATACTGTTCGTGATTTTGCTAATCGCGTGGATTACCGGCTTCAGCGTGTTTCACGTTGCGGGCGGCCTGATTCATCTGCTGCTCGTGTTCGCGGTGATCTCCCTGATCCTGCATTTTGTGATGGGGCGAAGCGCAGCCTGACCAGAGTTTAGTACGAGGCGTTTCAGGTGTCGGACGTCAATTCGATCTTGGCTTTAAACACGGGGAACTGTTGACCACAGTTCCCCGCGAACGTTTTTGCGGTGGAGCGAAGCGCTGCCCGTTGAGCAGCGGATCTGGCGGACGGACGAATTTGTGCGTCTTTGGAAAAGCGTTAAAAAGACTGACGACCATCTGTCGGCCCCTAAAATAAAAAAGGCCAGCATCATGCTGGCCCGGGGGAATGGTCGGCAGTGCTTCTGGCTTACTTCATATTGCTCTTCATGTTATCGCCAGCCATCTTGAGCGAGACGACCTCGACCGTATCGCTGTCGGCCGCGACATGCGCTTTCAAGGTGACGTGATGCCCCTCGTGGCCTTTGACCGCGTCAGGATTGCCGATGGTCCAGCTCTTCCCGTCCTTGTCGCTTACGAAGGTCTTACCGTCGTCGCTGATTTTGCCAGTGATGCTGGAGGCCTTGGTAGAACTGGCCTTCATGTTGTCCTGCTTCATGGTGTCTTGAGCAATCAGGCTCATTGATGTCAGCAGACCCAATGCGAAAATAATGGTCAAAAGTTTTTTCATGTCGTCTCCTTTTTGCGAATTTGGTTCCCGATTGACCGGGTTGGCAGTGGATACCCGGAAGGCTTTGCAAGGCCCGTGATAGTTGTTCGGAAAACTTCCCGCGCGGCGCCTCGCTGAGGAGAACAAAGAATCGGCGAGAAGGGTGGTCGTGAGGGTCCGAATGTCGGAAGACCGACGCTAACCCATGGCCACTCGAATTCAAGGATGAGCCTAAATTGCCGGAGGACGAAGGCTCAATACAGCGAATCCCGTACCAAGAATGGGTGCTGTGGATTTCAGGCCGCGGGATTGCCGCGGAGGGTGCCGAAATCCTTCTCTTTTCCTCCGTCTGAATTTTCGCCTGCGAAGTCTTCCTCGTCGTCTTCCCGATTTTCATTTGCTCCGGAGCGTTCGGATCGCTGGAATTCCTGGTTAGTGGAAGTGCCGAGGGCAGAGAGTCTTTGCACTTGGAGTAGCCCCTCTGACAAAGAAGTGGCGACGGCATGGCCGCAGTTAGGCCCGACTCGTTCCTGAGCTTTCAGGACCCCGCCGGCGAAATCCCACAGGCCGATCACAATTTTCAATTCAGGGAATCTTGCCCGCAGCCGCTTGCAGAGCGAGCGCGCCTGGCCCACCGCAAAGGGCGGAAGCGCGGAGACACAAGCAATCTGGAATTTCCCTTGGCCGACTTGTTGCAGCATGTCTTCCACCGTTCCGATGGCGAGGTAGGTCGCGGTGAAGCCAGCCTGACGAAGGATTTGGGAAAACATCATTCCCAGCAGTTCATCGGCCTCGTCTCTGGCCGGGACGCAAACGATTCTGAGTTGGGGGAGTAGGGGAGGAGGAAAGACGTTTTCTTTTTTCTCCGCGCCGTTTTTCTTCCCTACATCATCCTTCTTGGCGGAATTCTCAGCCAGGACGCGGTCGCCCAGGTCCTCGATGATTTCGCGCGTGCTTTGGGAGATGAATTCAATGGTGCGCTCGCCGACAGCGTCCAGGTGACGATCTTCCTCGGCCAAGCGCAGTGCGGGGATCAGCACCGAGGAATAGACGGCTTCCAGAGATTTCTCCTTGAGCGGAGTCTCCGCGATGTGTCTTGCTTCATCCTGATCCATGGCTAAGAGGCGCTGATAAAAAAGCTCCGGAGGACTGAGTACCGGCTCGTCGCCGAGAAGCACTTCGAGGAAAGCGAGCCGTGGGACGTAGCGACCCAAAAGCATGAGACACACGGTCAGCGGAGTGGAAAGGATGAGGCCGACGGGCCCCCACAGTACGGACCAGAAAACGGCGGCGACAAGGATGGCGAGGGAGGAGATGCCAGTGTGGGCGCCATAGAGCCAGGGTTCAATGACGTTGGCCACGATGGCTTCGAGCAATACGAATAAACCGAAAATCATCAGCGCGTGCTGCCAGCCGGGAAAAACGGCCAAGGCCATGGCGACGGGAAAAGCGGCGGCGATCAATGTTCCGACATAGGGGATTAGGCGAAGCAGAGCTGCAAGCATTCCCCACAGAAGGGCGTGAGGAATTTGCATGAAGTAGAGGCCCGCTCCGAAAAAAACTCCGTACCCGGCATTGACTAAGAATTGCAGCAGGAGATAGCGGCTGAGGCGCTGGCTGGCATCGTCGAGCGCCTGAGTCATGACGGTCAGTTGGCCTTCGCCGCCGAGACGGATGAGGCGGTTGCGCAGGTCTTCACGCTTGATCAGCATGAATGCCGTGAAGATGACGACGATGGAGGCGGTCTCTGCAGGTCCCGCGAGCGGACCCAGAAGAGCGCGCAGGTCCTCGATAAGATTCGTGGGAGGCGCGGTCACCTGGACGGGGAGGGGACGAGCTGTACGGGGAGTGCCGTTGGCGTCGTGGCTCTGTTGCGCCGGAACAGAGGCCAGTTCTTTGTTCAACTCGCGGACGGTTGCGGTAGCTTGGCCGATCGCGCCGTCCTTGGGGGGATGGAGAGAGCGGATGGTTTCTTCCAGGTTGGCTTTGTAATCGCGGAAGTGGCCAGTGATGTCGAGCAGTTGGCCGGCGACTTCCCAGGCGAGGCCGGCGGTCAGGGCGAAACCCAGCGCCATGACGACCAGCACTGCCAGAACGCGACCCAAGCGGACCTTCTCGAGGAGGCCGACCAGGGGCGTCAGAAGAAAGCTCAAGACGAGAGCTAGGGCGACAGGAATAAAGATCTGCCGCCCGAAATAGAGGGCGGCAATTGCCAGGGCAACTGCGATGAGGAGCGAAGACTTCGATGGGATGGTGGTATTTGTGGGGCGGACCAATGCCAACCTCCGGCGATCAATGCCGATTTGCGCGCCTCACCGATGAGCGAACATCCACCGACACCGAGTGGACTCGATTAGGAGATTTTCCCCGCGCACGCTGAGTGTTCGCACCCGCAGGCAATTTCGGTTGTGTCTTTTGCAGCTTCACAATAAGGGCTGCAATATTTGCTGTCGTTACCCGCCATGCAATTGCAAATTTTGTGGGCACATTTTTCTCGCTTGCGATTTTCCATGTTCGCTCCTGATTCTGGCTTTGCGCTATACTGAAATTAATTGACAAACCTCGGAAACGGGCTCCCATCGGGCGTTTCGGCCAAGTGAGGGACGTGGATCAACTGGCTTTTGCGCGATCCTCCCGCTTTTCTTCGCGGGCAATGGTTTCGAGCAAAGTTTTCATATCCTCGGCATGCTCTTCTTCTTTTGCGAGAATTTCTTCCATCATGCGCCGGCTGGTCAGGTCGTTGTCGGCGAGATAGCGGATGATTTCGGAGTACGACTCGACTGCGATACGCTCGGCGACGAGATCTTCCTTGATCATGTCGACCAGGCTCTCGCCTTCCACGTACTCGGAGTGGCTGCGCGTGAGCAGGCCCTCGGGATTGAAATTGGGCTCGCCGTCGAGTTGGTTGATTCTCTCGGCAATCATGTCGGCATGCTCCTGCTCTTCGGCGGCATGCTCGAGAAATTCTTCGGCCACGGCCTGGGAGTGAATTCCCTTGGCCATGTAGTGGTGGCGTTTGTAGCGAAGGACGCAGACGATCTCGGTAGCGAGAGCTTCGTTGAGTACGCGTAAAACAGTCTTGCGGTCGCCTTTATACGTATTGGTGACGGCGCCATCCTCGATGTGCTGGCGCGCGCGGCGGCGAATCTCGCTAATGTCACTCAGAAAGGAGTTCTTGTCTTTGGTTTTGTCTGTCATGGTTTCTTCCTTCCTCGTTTACTTAACAACGGTTCGGGGCGCCGAGCAACAGTCGGTTAGGCCGTTGCTCGGCAACCCCGAGAAGCTTTGCCGCCTGCTTAGACTGCACGAGGCAGCCGAACGTTTTCGGCTTTTTCATCGGCCGAGGATTCCCCGGTCGACGAAATATCCTGCGCGCCGGTGCGCTTCAGAATTTCCTTGGCCCGCTTGGTCCACTCGGAATTGTCAGAGTGAACCGACAGCAGGATGCCGCCGTCTTTTATGCGGCCTTCATAGCGCTTGGCTTCGTACTCGGGAATCCCCATTCCGATGAGGGCTCCGGCGATGCCGCCGACCGCGCCGCCCACGCCCGCACCAGCCAAAGCGGCCATAATAGGACCGGCCGCAATGAACGGCCCAAGGCCGGGGATGGCAATGGCACCAATGCCGAGCAACCACCCCATAGTGCCGCCTAACACCACGCCGGTACCGGCACCAGTCGAGGCGCCCTCAGGCGCTTTCGTATTTTTCTCGTGCGCAAATTCCCTGGTTCCAGAGCCTTCGGGAAACAGTGCGGAAATATCTTCGTTTCTGAATCCCGCGGAACGAAGTGCGTCGACTGCACTTTCGACGCCGGCGTACGAGGGATAAATGCCGAACACAGCCGTATTCTTTCCTGCCATGATGAACTCTCCTTGGATATGAGTGAATTTAGCTTTTCGGTTTGATGGTCAGTTCGCTGGTGACTTTGCCCTCACCCGCAACTTCCGCCGCCTTGGCTTCGACCGCTCGCTTTTCTTCTTCAGAACGAACCGGTCCCTTCAGCGTTACTTGGCCGTTTTCGGCGATGACTTTCACATTGTGGGCGTAGGTGGAAAGACTCTTGTCTCCGACGATGGCTTTGCGAACTTGCTGGGTGAGATCGCGGTCAGAACGATCATTGGGCTGCTGATCCGCGTTGGGATTTCGGTCGTGCTGATTCATCTTGGTGTTGTCCGGGGCCGGCATTTGCTGGTCGGCATCCTGGGCCGATACTAAGGCCCCGCACCCGAGCAGCAGCGAACCGGCGAACAACACGCTTCGAAATCCGTACTTTCGCATCATCTTTGGTACTCCCATGAGGTAAGTTTGATTTTTATCGTCTTTGCCGAGCATAGAGATGCGCCGACGAGCGTGCCCATCAGGTGGGGCATCTAGTTCATTTATGGAATACCTGTAGCGAAGACGCATCATTCTGTGGTTGTTGAAGTCTGCTGGGTCGCGGTGATTGATAAGGTCGAACCCAGGTTCGTGCGATCGGCGTATTTGCCAGTCAGGGAGTGCCAGCGGACAGCCAGGACCTCCATTGATGCGGCTGCGATCGTCGCGCGCCCAGCGGACCGGAACTTCAGCGACTGTGAGACCGGCTTGGCGCGCCAGGAAGAGAATCTCCGGGTCAAAGCCCCAACGTTCGATCTTTTGCAGGGGAAAGATAGTTGGGCAGCGTTGTTGCGGAAAGCCTTGAAACCGCATTGCGTGTGCTTGTAATCGAGCCCGAGTGTGAGACGCAGCATGAAGTTGAAGATGCGTCCCAGACCGGCGGCTCCAGAGGTTGCGTAGGAAAGTACGGAGCTGACTTGGCCGTTTACCAAGGCAGGTAATGCGCCCATCGGGCGGCTGGCTACAGGAAATACCTTAGGGCTCGGCCTATACACCCCATGATACGAATACCGGGAGTAGACAGAGGCGGCGGAACGCCTTTTGGGCGCGTTCCCACGCCCTTTGCCAAATTCGCACTCCCAAAATCTGTGCTGCGTCGGAGCTACTGTCTGGAAATGATCCCGCATTCGGTGAATGCCGAGATGCGGGAGAACCTTGAATTGAAGTGCCCCTTTTTTCGGGAGAACCAATGAAGAGAACCGTACTGAATGAAAGCGCGCCCACGGAGAATGCTGCGCCCAGCCCGGCGAAGAACGGGAAATCCACGAACGGGAAACCGAAGGATTCAGCGGGATCGCTGGATCTGACGGTGATCCTGACCAGCCTGCAGAGCATGCGCGACGGCGACTTCGCGGTGCGGCTACCGGGAACGTGGGTGGGGCTGGCGGGGAAAATCGCCGACACGTTCAACGAAATCGTCTCGGCCAACCAGCATATGTCCCAGGAATTAAAGCGGGTGGGGCATGTGGTCGGCAAACAGGGTAAAACCCGCGAGCGGACGCGGTTCCACGAGTCCAGAGGCGCGTGGGGCGAGATGGAAGTTTCGGTCAACACGCTGGTGGAAGACCTGCTGCGGCCGACTGCCGAAGTAACGCGTGCGATCGCGGCCGTCGCGCAGGGCGATCTTACCCAAACGGTGCGCCTGGATGTGGACGGACGTCCTCTCGAAGGCGAGTTCTTGCGGTCGGCGAACCTCGTCAACACGATGATTCAGCAGTTGGGCGTGTTCACCGCCGAAGTAACGCGTGTGGCCCGCGAAGTGGGAACCGAAGGAAAGCTGGGCGGCCAGGCGCAAGTGCCCGACGTGGCCGGCACCTGGAAAGATCTCACGGACAACGTAAACCTGATGGCCAGCAACTTGACTGGCCAGGTGCGCAACATTGCGGAAGTAGCAACAGCCGTGGCTAGCGGCGACTTGTCACGCAAGATCACGGTCGACGTGCGCGGCGAAATCTTGCAACTGAAAGAAGCCATCAACACGATGGTGGACCAGTTGCGATCGTTCGCTTCTGAAGTGACCCGTGTGGCCCGCGAAGTGGGAACCGACGGCAAGCTCGGCGGCCAGGCGGTTGTGCCCGGCGTCGCCGGTACGTGGAAAGATCTCACCGACTCTGTGAACGCTATGGCCGGCAACCTGACGGCCCAGGTACGTAACATCGCCGAGGTTACGACGGCTGTGGCTCGCGGCGATTTGTCGCGCAAGATCACGGTTGACGTGAAAGGCGAAATTTTGGAATTGAAAGACACCATCAACACGATGGTGGACCAGCTGAACGCGTTCGCCGGCGAAGTGACGCGTGTGGCTCGCGAAGTGGGTACGGAAGGAAAACTCGGCGGACAGGCGCAAGTGCCGGGAGTCGGCGGCACGTGGAAAGATCTCACCGACAACGTCAACTTCATGGCCAGCAACCTGACTGGCCAGGTGCGAAACATTGCGGAAGTGGCGACGGCGATTGCGAGCGGCGATTTGTCGCGCAAAATCACGGTCGACGTGCGCGGCGAGATTCTCCAGTTGAAAGAAACCCTGAACACGATGGTCGACCAGTTGAACCGGTTCGCGGGCGAAGTAACGCGCGTGGCCCGCGAAGTGGGTACGGAAGGGCGGTTGGGCGGGCAAGCAAACGTGCCCGGTGTCGCCGGAACGTGGAAGGATCTTACCGATTCCGTGAACTCCATGGCCGGTAACCTGACCGGTCAGGTGCGAAACATCGCCGAAGTGACGACGGCTGTGGCTCGCGGCGACTTGTCGCGCAAGATCACGGTCGACGTGAAGGGCGAAATTCTCGAACTCAAGAACACTATCAACACGATGGTGGACCAGTTGAACGCGTTCGCGGGCGAAGTGACGCGCGTGGCCCGCGAAGTCGGTACGGAAGGCAAACTCGGCGGACAGGCGCAGGTCCCGGGCGTGGCCGGAACCTGGAAGGATCTCACCGACAACGTCAACTTCATGGCCAACAACCTGACCGGCCAGGTGCGAAACATCGCGGAAGTGGCCACAGCCGTGGCCCGCGGCGATTTGTCGCGAAAGATCACGGTCGACGTGAAGGGTGAAATTCTCGAACTGAAAGACACCATGAATACCATGGTGGACCAGTTGCGGTCGTTCGCGTCGGAAGTGACGCGCGTGGCCCGCGAGGTGGGAACGGACGGAAAGCTGGGAGGCCAAGCACAGGTGCCCGGCGTCGGCGGAACCTGGAAGGATTTAACCGACTCGGTAAACTCCATGGCCAGCAACTTGACCGGCCAGGTGCGTAACATCGCGGAAGTATCGACGGCTATTGCCAGCGGCGATTTATCGAAAAAGATCACGGTAAACGTGAGCGGCGAAATTCTGCTGCTCAAGGAAACCATCAACACGATGGTCGATCAGCTGAACGCTTTTGCGGCCGAAGTCACCCGCGTAGCCCGCGAAGTTGGATCGGAAGGAAAGCTCGGCGGCCAGGCGCAGGTTCCGGGTGTCGCCGGTACGTGGAAAGATCTCACCGACTCCGTCAACTCCATGGCCGGCAACCTGACTGGCCAGGTCCGAAACATCGCCGAAGTAACGACGGCTGTGGCTCGCGGCGATTTGTCGCGCAAGATCACGGTTGACGTGAAAGGCGAAATTCTCGAACTCAAGAACACCATCAACACGATGGTGGACCAGCTGAACGCGTTCGCCGGCGAAGTAACGCGCGTGGCCCGCGAAGTGGGAACGGACGGCAAGCTTGGCGGACAGGCGCAGGTGCCTGGAGTGGCCGGAACCTGGAAGGACCTAACCGACAACGTGAACTTCATGGCCAGCAACTTAACCGGCCAGGTGCGAAACATCGCCGAAGTCGCGACGGCAATCGCGACCGGCGACTTGTCGAAGAAGATCACGGTAGACGTGCGCGGTGAAATCTTGCAGCTGAAAGAAACGCTGAACACGATGGTCGAGCAGTTGCGGTCGTTCGCGGCCGAAGTGACGCGCGTGGCCCGCGAAGTCGGCTCCGAAGGCCGGTTGGGCGGTCAGGCCAACGTGCCGGGCGTCGCCGGAACGTGGAAGGATCTTACCGACTCGGTCAACGCCATGGCCGGCAACCTCACGGGCCAGGTGCGAAACATTGCCGAAGTGACCACGGCTGTGGCCCGCGGCGACTTGTCGCGCAAAATCACGGTCGACGTGAAAGGCGAAATTCTCGAGCTGAAGAACACCATCAACACGATGGTGGACCAACTGAATGCGTTCGCGGCCGAAGTAACGCGGGTGGCCCGCGAAGTGGGAACCGACGGCAAACTCGGCGGGCAGGCGAAAGTTCCCGGCGTCGCTGGAACGTGGAAGGATCTTACCGACAACGTCAACGTTATGGCCGTGAACCTTACCGAGCAGGTCCGCGGTATTGTGAAAGTCGTGACCGCTGTTGCGAACGGGGACTTGACGCAAAAGCTGACGGTGAACGCCAAGGGCGAAGTCGCAGCGTTGGCGGAAACCATCAACAACATGACGAGAACGCTGGCCACGTTTGCCGATCAGGTCACGACCGTGGCTCGCGAAGTCGGCGTGGAAGGCCGGTTGGGCGGCCAAGCCAACGTGCCCGGCGCGGCCGGAACGTGGAAGGATCTTACCGGCAACGTGAACCTGCTCGCCGATAACCTGACGAACCAGGTGCGCGCCATTGCCGAAGTGGCGACAGCCGTGACCAAGGGCGACTTGACGCGATCAATTCAGGTGGAAGCCAGCGGCGAAGTGGCCGAGTTGAAAGACAACATCAACACGATGATCGACAACCTCCGCCTGACTACTGACCGCAACACCGAGCAGGACTGGCTGAAGACGAACCTGGCACGCTTCACCGGAATGTTGCAAGGCCAGCGCGACCTAGCCACAGTGGGACGGATGTTGCTGTCGGAGTTGGCGCCGCTGGTGAATGCGCAACAGGGCGTGATCTACCAGATGGAAACGGAAGAGTCCGCAGGCATGGTGATGTTATCGGCCTTTGCCGATGACGGCGAGAGTGGACACCTGCGCCGCCTGAAGATCGGCGAAGGACTCATCGGTCAGGTGGCCTCAGAGAAACGCCGCATGTTGATTACCGATTTGCCGGAAAAGACAATTCCGATCCGTTCGGGATTATTTGAATCGGTTCCGCGCAACGTGATTGTGCTCCCGGTGTTGTTCGAAGACCGGGTGAAGGCGGTGATCGAACTGGCGTCGTTGAATGCGTTCACCGCGTCACACCTGGCATTCCTGGAGCAGCTCACCGCCAGCATTGGCATCGTGCTGAACAGTATTGAAGCCACAATGCAGACGGAAGGCCTGCTCAAGCAATCGCAGCAATTGGCCGCGGAACTCCAAACGCAGCAAAAAGAGTTGCAGCAAACCAACGAGCAACTGGCGCAGAAAGCGCAACAGCTGGCCGAACAGAACGTGGAAGTGGAACGCAAGAACCAGGAAATCGAGCAAGCCCGGCGCGCGCTGGAAGAGAAGGCAAAAGAACTGGCTCTCACTTCCAAGTACAAGTCGGAATTCCTGGCCAACATGTCGCACGAGTTGCGGACGCCGCTGAACAGCATTCTGGTGCTGGGCCAGCAGCTCAGCGAAAACCCGGATCACAACCTCACGCCGAAGCAGGTGGAGTTTGCGCGCACCATTCACGGCGCGGGAACCGACTTACTGAACCTGATCAGCGACATTCTCGATCTGTCGAAGATCGAATCGGGCACGGTGTCGGTGGAGGCCGAGGAAGTCTTCTTCGCCAACCTGCTGGAGATGGTGGCACGGCCGTTCCGGCATGAAGCGGAAAATCGGAAGCTGGCGTTCGAGGTGCAGGCCGATCCGCATCTCACTCGCAGCCTGGTGACGGACTCCAAGCGTCTGCAACAGGTATTGAAAAATCTGTTGTCGAATGCGTTCAAGTTCACCGAGCACGGTTCGGTGCGGCTTGCCGTTTCGGTGGCCAACAGAGGATGGAGCGAAGGTCATCCGATTCTTAGCGGCGCGGCGTCGGTGGTCGCGTTCGAAGTCACCGATTCCGGCATCGGAATCGCACTCGATAAGCAGCGCATCATCTTCGAGGCCTTCCAACAGGCAGATGCCAGCACCAGCCGGAAATACGGAGGCACAGGATTGGGCCTTGCCATCAGCCGCGAACTGGCCAGCCTGCTGGGCGGAGAAATTCAACTGCGCAGCACGCCGGGCCAGGGCAGCACGTTCACGCTGTATTTGCCGCTGACGTATGTTGGGCCGACATCATCGCGGCTCACGCTGGCGGATGGCAAAGCGTCGTTGCCGTCGATGCCGCTTCAACTGTCGAATATCGTGGTCTCGGAGCACCCGGTCGAGCAGATCGAAGACGACCGAAACAACTTACACCCGGACGATCCGATCCTGCTGATTGTGGAAGACGACCCGCACTATGCGCGCATTCTCTGCGATTTGTCGCGGGACAAAGGGTTCAAGGTTTTGGTGGCATTACGCGGAACCGACGCACTTGCCTTGGCGCGCGAGTTCCATCCGTCTGCAGTTTCCCTCGACGTGTTCTTGCCCGACATGTTGGGCTGGACCGTCCTCAACCATTTGAAACAGGATCCGGCGACGCGGCACATTCCCGTGCAAATGCTGACCCTGGATGAAGACCGGCGTCATGGCTTGGCGCGAGGCGCATTTGCGTTCGTAACTAAGCCGTCGAACCCGGAGGAACTGGAAATGGCGCTGTTGCGCATTAAGGATTACGTCGCGCCACGCCGCAAACGGCTCCTGATCGTGGAAGACAATCCAGCCGAGCAGTTGAGCATTCGCGAACTGCTGGGTTACGACGACATCGACGTGACGGTGGTCGATACCGGCGCAAAAGCATTGGAACAGGTCAGCGAGGAGTCATTTGATTGCGTCGTACTCGACTTGCGTTTGCCTGACATGACTGGCTTCGACATTCTCGAGAAGATGCGCGATCTTCCGCAGGTGAGCGATTTGCCGGTGGTGGTCTTTACCGGAAAAGAACTATCTCCTGAAGAAGATGCACGCTTGCATACGCTGGCTCGCAGCGTAGTAGTGAAGGGCGTGGAATCGCCAGAGCGGTTGCTCGACGAGACGGCACTGTTCCTGCATCGCGTGGTGGCCGATCTTCCGCAGGAAAAACAGAAGATGCTGGACCGGTTGCATCGTTCCGACGAGGCGCTGATCGGGAAGAAAGTGCTGGTCGTCGACGATGATATGCGCAACATCTTCGCGTTGAGCAGTGTTCTGGAACGCCGCGGAATGGCGGTGCTGACGGCGGGCACCGGACGCGAGGCGATCTCGATGCTGGAATCGACTCCGGATGTGGCGATCGTACTGATGGACATCATGATGCCCGAAATGGACGGATACGCCACCATGCAGGTCATCCGGCAGAATGCTTCGTTCCGCCGGTTGCCGATCATTGCACTGACCGCAAAAGCCATGAAGGGCGATCGCGAAAAGTGCCTGGAAGCGGGCGCATCGGAATATTTGGCTAAGCCGGTCAATACCGAGCAATTGCTTTCGGCGCTGCGAATGTGGCTGCACCGGTGAGCACGGTTTGGAATAATCAGGACGAACGGAATGCGGCGTGAATATTACGCCGCGTTGAGAGAATCGTATTGAGAGAATGATGACGGCCCACGAACAGGTAAACATCCTCATGGTGGACGACCAGGCGGGCAAACTGCTCAGCTATGAGGCCATTCTCTCCGACCTGGGCGAGAACCTGATCAAGGCTACGTCCGCCAAAGAAGCTCTCGAAAAGCTGCTCAAAACGGATGTCGCGGTCGTGCTCATGGACGTGAGCATGCCCGAGATTGATGGTTTTGAACTCGCGGAGATCATCCGCCAGCATCCCCGTTTTCAGAAGACGGCGATTATTTTTGTGTCCGCGGTGCATTTGACGGACCTCGACCGCTTAAAGGGATACCAGCACGGAGCGGTCGATTATCTTTCTGTGCCGATTGTGCCGGAAGTCCTACGGGCAAAAGTGAGAGTGTTCGCGGAATTGCACCGTAAGAAACTGCAACTGGAACGGCTGAATAACGAACTCGAACAGCGGGTGACGGATCGAACGCTGGAATTGGAACAAAAAGCTCGCGCGTTGCAGCAATTGAACAGTGACCTCGCGCAGAAGAACCAGGAACTCGACGCTATTGTGCAGACGGCGCCCGATATTATTTTCAGCCGGCAGACCGACGGGACGAGAGACTACATCAGCAGCCGGTTTTACGAATACACAGGCGCGCCGCCCGGCTCCGGGATTGGCTTCGGCTGGCTGGCATACGTGCATCCGGAGGATAAAGAGCGGAGTTTGGAGGAGTGGTTACGCTGCGTCCAGTCGGGAGAAACCTATGAGTCGGAATATCGTATACGCAGCATAGATCAGCAATATCGTTGGTTCCGAGCGCGCGCGGTCCCGCTTCGTGCGCCGGACGGAACCATCCTGAAATGGTATGGCACTTGTTCTGACATTCATGACAGCAAAATGTTGGAACAATCGATTCGTGACAGCGCGATCGAACTAGAGCGCATGGTTGACGTGCGAACCGTAGAGTTGCGGCGTCTGTCGGGGCGGTTGATGACGATGCAGGACGAAGAACGCCGCCGAATCGCCCGCGAAATTCACGATGGTCTGGGACAAGAGCTAGCGGCGGCCAAAATGATTGTGGATGGAATTCTAGCGAAGGATATCTCGCCATCGATGAAGCAGGCCTCCGCGGATGCAAGCCAGTTGGTCGATCGCGCCATCCAGCAAGTGCGCACCATTTCGCACCTGCTGCATCCGCCGCTGCTGGATGAAGTGGGTCTGGTTTCCGCGCTTCGCTGGTATCTGGAAGGTCTCTCGGAGCGCAGCGGAATCGTAATCGGGCTGGAAGTCGATCCTCCCGATCTCAGCCGGCTCAAACCGGAATTGGAGACTGCGATCTTCCGCATTATTCAGGAGGCCCTGACCAACATGTTCCGTCATTCCGGAGCGCGCAACGGGTCGATCAGCCTGGCGGAAAACAATGGGCACATCAAAGTTACCGTGCGCGACGACGGCAAGGGCATTGAAGACCAAGTCATCCAATTGCGGCCGGAGAGCGTGGGAGTCGGCATCGGCGGCATGCGGCAACGGGTCAGCGAACTTGGGGGAAGCCTGCGATTAGCCAATGCCAACCCCGGCACCATCGTGGAAGCTGTGATCCCATCACAGCGACAGGACAAACGAGTTCCCGCCTCGGTTTAAATTCCCTCACGCAGCTGGGCGACGCTCCCTTTTTTGCGGCTCGCCTTGGCCGTCGTCAACCTTCTTTTCCTCCGCCTTGATTTCAACCTGTTCATGTTTAATGTCGAGACGCAGGCGGTTGTAAATGCTCATGTACTGGTTGGCGACCCAGACGAGCGCGAAAAATGCGACCAGGTATCCTCGCCAATCTTCATAAAGCAGTTTGTAGCGCACGATCAGGAGCAAGCCCGCGGAAACGTAGTGACTGAAGCAATACTCGCAAGTGAATAAATAAAAGAATTTGCGGCGAAAGATGGAACGAGATTCGGTACATTCTCTCTGGCAGTACTGGCGCGGCTCGCGAAACACTTCTTCGTGAGTGACGGTCCAGGCGATGCACGCGACTGGAATTCCCAGTATCAAGAGCCACGCCACTTGCAATCCTAATCCCATAATGTCGAGGTTGGATGCGCGTCAAAGTCAGAGCGTTGAAAAGTTCTGGGAGATGCGCATTGACGAAGAGTATCGTTCCCGGCGCAGCGCTTACGCGATTCCGCGTTCGTTCATACACAATTTCACCGATTTCTGCATGGGTGGGCGCTAGCTAATCTCGATGAAGCAGATAGGCGGCAGCCATGTCCTCTATCCGTAGAGGAGTGACTGCACACGGTGGCCCTCGCGGGGACTTTGCAGTTTGACCGGCCTGGAAGCCATCCTTGGCTGCCGCTTCCGCTTACCCGATACTCCCTACCTTTTCCTTCCGATACTCCCTACTCTTTTCTTCTGCACTACGAATTTCTGGCGAAATTCTACGGACTCCATTCGATTGTTCCCTGAGCGCCGCCCCGGGAAGATGCGTAGCTGGAGAAACTGCATTTCGCGAAATAGTGGTGTCCGCTCGAAACAATGAGCGGACGAAAAGAAACCGCATACGCATAAAGGAGATTTATGAAACCAGTTAGAACCGTTTCTGTCGTATTGGCAACGATTGTGGTCGTGGCGATGCTGGGGTGCTCGGACACCTCTAAGGCGCCAGATGTCGCGGGAGACATCCGGCATGCTCTGGACCAGGCGGGCTTCAATGATGTGAGTGTGAGCCAGGATCGCGACAAAGGCGTGGTGAAACTGGGTGGCAAAGTCAGGACCGACGACGACAAGGGACGAGCGGAATCGATTGCCAAGTCCATTGCCGGAACCGAAGTCGTATCCAACGAGATCGGCGTGCGCCCCAACGGCGACGAAGGCAACGCGAAAAAAGTTGATTCTGACCTTGACTCGGGCATCGACAAAAATCTGGACGCGATGCTGGTGCAGCATCGCTTAAAAAATGACGTCCGTTACGACGTAAATAACGGCGTGGTGACGTTGAAAGGTACCGTGGCTTCGCAAGACCGGCGTGCGTCGGTGCAGAAACTGGCGGAGCAGGTTCCGAATGTGAAGCAAGTAGTGAATGAACTGGAAGTGAAACACCAGAAAGCTACTTCCTCCCGATAGTGGCTTTGCAGGTTTCATGTCGTTTAGAGACAGGGCCCGCTCTTTAGAACTTCCTGGAGCGGGCCTTTCTTTGTCGAAATTTCGCCTAGTCGGAAATTTCGTCTGAAAGCGCGAACTGGGAACTGCGGGAATGTCAAAAAGCAAGCAACGGGGGGACGGGTAGTGTCTCAGTTTCGATTTAGAGGTAGATAGTAGAGCCGAGTGTGGCATACTCGCACATCTGGTCACTTGAGGAACTGGTTCACTTGATGGAGCATAATTCGGCTGAGGCAGTCGCGTGAACAACCCCGAAACTTGGCCGATATGGTTGCAGCTACTCGCATTCCCGCCAATGATATTCGGTGCAGTATCTATGTGGATGGGCTTGTCTAAAGCCCACACGTTGAGGCGCATCCAAATTGCCTGCATCATCTACGCTCTTGTGTTCCTGCTATTCGCCGTGTTCTTTTGGTCGAACAAATCAAACTGAGACACTACCGACGGGCGCACTGGTTTGACTTTCAGCTGCGAGCCGCGATTTTCAATATTCCCGGGCATCACGGCCAAAAATGAAAAACGCAGGAACCCGGCGCTCCTGCGTGGCGTGCAAAGAGCGAGGCATGAGCTCTACTAAACCGCTCTTCCCCGGCCCATATGGGCGATGATGGAAATCAGGAACAGCACCAGGAAAATGAAAAAAAGCAGCTTCGAAATGCCGGCTGCCGCCACCGCAACTCCGGTGAAACCCAAAACTCCCGAGATCAGCGCTACGACCAGAAATACTAACGCCCAATAAAGCATCGTGATTTCCTCCTGAGAGATCGATCTCTGCCAGCATCCGGCAAGCGGGAAAATACTGGCATCCGAGAGACGCTGTATTCGACGTACGCTTTTTCTGTATTGCGGGGAACCTGCTTGGAAGGAGCAGGTGCCGATCCGTCCCAGAGGATCGGCACCCGCTTGGGGGGCGTTGTGTCGAGTAGAGATTCCAAAATATTTCGCCAGGCTTCGACTCGCAATACAGGCGATCCTGTATGCCTTTCCAAGGAAACCCTGACAGAAGCTCTAGGTCGCAATAAGCACTCCATTTCTCAGGAAAGTTCTAGGGTGCTTTACTGCCTCCGCTGGATAGCGGCTAGTCCGGCTAAACGTTAGCGTTGTACACGCAGAACAAGTTTTACGCAGAACGACCAAGCAGGGGCTTAGATGAGCCCAGAACAGGAAAAACCCCAATGAAACGAATTTCTTCGCTATTCCCGGGATGTCTTCTGATTTTAAGCGTTTTTTGCATGATGAGTGTGAGTTGGGCCGCTGATAAAGACCAATCTGATATCGCGAAACGGATCGATGCGTCTGCCAGAGTTTTGAACGAAATTATGGCGACCCCCGATAAAGCCATTCCAGACAAGGTTATGCGCAATGCCAAGTGCGTGGCTGTGATTCCTTCGATGGTCAAAATTGCCATTGGCTTTGGCGGAAACCACGGTAAAGGCGTGGCTACTTGCCGCACCGAAACGGGTTGGAGCGCACCTGCCCCCCTCACGATCACCGGCGGAAGCTGGGGCCTCCAACTGGGTGGACAGGCGGTTGATCTCGTCATGATCGTTACCAACGACCAGGGTATGCAGCATTTGCTGTCCAGCAAGTTCAAGCTGGGTGCCGATGCTTCCGCAGCGGCGGGCCCGGTGGGACGCGACGCGGCAGCTGACACCGACATCAAGATGAACGCAGAAGTACTCACTTATTCCCGCGCACGCGGCCTGTTTGCTGGCATCGATTTGAGCGGCGCGGCCATCAGCCAAGACAAGGACGAGACCCGCTTGCTCTATGGAAGCTTTATGCCATTCTCGGAAATCCTTAGCGGGAAAGTGCAACCGACGGAAGTAAGCGAGCCGTTCCTGACGGCAGTTCGAAAGTATTCGGGCCAAAGCCGGGAAGCGAGCAAGAACCAAGGGCTGAACTGACCATTTCGATTGCCAATCCGGCCTGCCGGAATGGCAAGAGTAGAACAGACGAGCAGTGAAATTTCTGAGGAGGCTTAATGTACACCATTCTTTTGGTCCTGCTGATTCTGATGCTGCTGGGCGCGCTGCCCACTTGGCCGTACAGCCGATCTTGGGGCTACTACCCGAGCGGTGGATTGGGCCTGGTTGTGGTGGTCGTGCTGGTACTGTTGCTCGCCGGCCGGCTCTGAGAAACGATTTCTGTACACCGATGTTAGCCAGTCACGAAATCGGTGGCTTGCCCAAATGGTGGGAACCCGCTACATCCCACCATTTGTTTTCAATAAGTTGAGGTGATTTTCGCCAATACCAGTATGAACATTCGTCTAAAAAAGTCGCCCACTTCGTCAATGCTGGGGAGTCCCCGAATTACAAACCCGGTATTGGTTACCCGCATCTATTCGCAAGGCCAACACCGTTTCACAGTTGCGAGGAGCGCCCATGTCGAGTCCTAATTCTGCCGAGTCTACCCTGGAAATGATGCCAAAACCCCTGGCCAGAACCCGTTACGACGCCAGCCGGCGTGCTGCGCGTCCGCAATACAGCAAGCGGAACGCACAGGCCCCCGATGCGATCTGGGGTCAATACAACAACTATCGCGCCAACGGAGTTGTGGTTTCCGCCATCATCCACATGGTTGTGATTGGAGTGCTGGTGAGCGGCGCCCTTTTCGCTCCCCAGGTGGTACAAAAGGTGGTCGAACACCAGCATGTCACGCTAGTCGCCCCTTCTCCTGAAACCTACGCGCTACCGACCGCAAAGACTGTGGTCAGCGGCGGCGGCGGCGGTGGCGATCGCGATAAGATCGAGGCCCCAAAAGGCCGTTTGCCGAAGCTAGCGATGCAGCAGATCACTCCCCCAGCAATTGTTCTGCGAAATTCGCACCCCAAGCTCGCGGTTGAGCCAACGGTCGTGGTTCCCCCGCAGATTCATGTAGCTGAAAATAAAATGCTGAACCTTGGGACCCAAGCCTCGGTCGTAATGCCCGGAGCGCCTCCTTCGAATGGCACGGGGTCCGGAGGCGGCATAGGCTCAGGCTCGGGCGGCGGAGTTGGCGTGGGCCACGGACCGGGAGTTGGAGCCGGAAGCGGCGGCGGCATTGGCGGCGGAGTTTATAAAGTAGGCGGTGGCATCTCGGCCCCTACAGCGATTTCCGCCCCCGATCCCGATTACACCGAAGAAGCTCGCAAAGCCAAGAAGCAAGGAACGTGTGTTCTGTGGTTGATTGTCGATTCCGCCGGACATCCGCGCGACATTAAAGTTGTCCGCGGCTTAGGCTTGGGCCTGGATGAAAAGGCGCTTGAAGCTGTGCGGAACTGGCGGTTCCAGCCCGCGCTGAAGGATGGCAGACCGGTCGACGTACAGATCAGCGTGGAGGTGGAATTCCACCTGTACTGAGGACAAAATGTCAATCGGTATATTGTCCTACACAGGCTGAATTTTCTTCCGGTAACCGCAAATAGCCCCAAGATCCGCGCCTGGCGCGGATCTTGGCGTTTATACCCAAAAACACTAGAGGCTTACAGCGTCTTCTGCATCCGTTTACAGATGTGACCCGATAGAAGGTTGTCTGCCTTTTTCTTAATCTAAACATGCTCGCGGAAGTAACGAAGAGCGAAATTTCCGGTACCTGAAAGATAAGGAGACCAAACGTGGCAACTTGTGCGATCACTGCGACAGAAGCAACCGTCATCCCCGCGGCCGGTGTTAAGGGACGCGACGACTCCCAGATTAACCTGGTAAAACGGGCCCAGGCTGGCGATGAGCAAGCCTTTGCGACGCTGTTCCAGCAACACAAGAATCGCGTTTATTCGGTGTGCCTACTCATGACCAAAGATGTTGCCGAAGCCGAAGACTTGACGCAGGAGGCTTTTCTGCAAGTCTTCCGCACGGTCAGCTCGTTCCGCGGTGATGCCGCTTTTTCAACCTGGCTCTATCGCGTCGCCGTCAATACTGTCCTGATGAAGCTTCGCCGGCGTAAATCGCCTCCCACAGTTTCTTTGGATGAACCAGTCAACCCTGAGTCTCCTTCCTTGCACCGCGATTTTGGAAAGAGCGACCCGGATCTGTCCGGCGTGGTTGATCGCATTGCCCTGCGCCGCGCGCTGCAAGAGCTGCCAGAAGGCTGCCGCACGATTTTTGCCCTGCACGAAGTGGAAGGCTATCAGCACCACGAAATCGCCCAACTTCTGGATTGCTCGATCGGCAATTCGAAGTCGCAACTGCACAAGGCGAAACTGAAAATGCGTTCTCTGCTGTTCCCCAAGACCAAGATTCGCCGGCGCTCGAAGAATCAGGGTACGGGGATGCTCAGCTTCGCGAAAGCATCCGCCAATCGGTGGGCTTAGCGATTCGAGAGGAATGAGCGGCTTTAAGGCTGGTCCAAAATCCCGCTTGCGATTTTAAAAAGGAGTGAAAATATGTCATTCCGTCGACCTGTACTGATTATGGAGATGCCCGAGCAATTGAATGTGCCTGAGGTAGAAAGCTTTATGCAGGATTTGCAGCCGCTGCTTGAGATCGAAAACCCTCGTATTGTTTTCGATTGTTCTCGCGTACGGGCACTCGATCATGCGGGAGTGGACATGATGATGAATTGTTTGGAAGGCGCGATGAACTTGGAGGGCGATCTGAAACTAGCTGCTCTTTCGCCAGAAGCCCAAGCGGTTCTAGAAGTTATGGGAGCGGCCGGCGTACTGCAAGCTTTCGCGACCTCCGACGAAGCGGTGAGAAGCTTTCAAGGATGCGAAGAACCGGGCAGAAGAGTGGCGTCCGTTAACCTGTTTAGCTCGGAATCGCTCAAAAAGGCCAGTTAGGTTTGCTGGCTCGAAAACGGATTTGATCTAAAAGCTCAGAGTCAAACAAAAACGCAGCCCCCGAGGGCTGCGTTTTTGCTTTTGGCAGTCTGCAGTTTCACTGATAGGTGAAATTGAGCTTGTCGAGCCAGATCGAATAAGGCGTCTGGGCGTAATTGCCGTCCTGCTGATAGTTGATGGTGACGCCATACCACGTTGAGGGAGTGGGGCTCTCGTAGTAATTGAGAGTTGAAGTGACGCCGTTGAGCGTGATCGATTTGAATAACAGGTGATTGTCGGACGTGCGCTCCGCTTGAATCACGAGATGGTTCCAGGCATTGTTAAGCGGATGGCAGGGAATGCCGGTCGGATGCCACTTCTGACCCGGGTTGTCCCAGATGTCCCACTGGTTGCCGCCAGCGATGCGGCACTCATGCCCCCAGATGTAGGAGTAGCCCCCCACGAACTGGTTGATGTCGAACTCCAAAGCCTGGGACGCAGGAATATTATCTCCGAAGAAGTACACGTCGTACGTAAAGCTGTGCAGGGTGGGGATCAGGGTTTTCTTTGTGTCAGGCAAGCCCTGAGTGGAGAAGTCGCCGATCAGCTTATTGTTCCAGAAACCATCGGAATAGACCGTGTGGCCGCCAATGGAATTCTTTGTCGACGCTCCGCTCACTGACGGGGAAGAAATATGCGGGACCATGGAAAAGGTAGTCTGAGGGCCCGCTGGCGAGCAGTAACCGCACAGGTTGTAACTTGGAGGCAGGAGTGCCGATCCGTTCCATCCTGAATTGAGGTGCAGGTTGGCGAAGGTCTTGCCTCCAGAACCGCCTCCGCTACTGCCGCCTACGTTGATCGTGACGGGAGCGGTGGAAGATCCACCGCAATTATCCCATTCCTGCACTACCGTGTTGTACACGCCAGCGCTAAAGCTCAGCGTGGCATTGAGTTGCGATCCCTTGGCCGTATAAACGAGCCTGCCCGGAGCTGAATAAACGCCGATTGCAGAGACACCGCTCGTGCAGGAGGTGCTGGCGGAAGCAATGTATTGAACGGAAGTGCTGACCGCGCTGTTTTGCTTTGGCTCGGTGACGGTTACTTGGCCTCCAGCGGAGCCGCCGACGTAAATTGTGACGGGAGTGCTGCTCGACCCTCCGCAATTGTCCCATTCCTGAACAACGGTATGGTATGTGCCTGGGTTTAGGTATAACTCTGTATTCAGGTGATTTCCCGGGGTGCTATAGACTAAATCGCCGGGTGCGGAATAGATTCCAACAGCAGAAACTCCGGCGCCGCAACTGGTGGTAGCGCTCGCAACGTATTGAACCGACGTGGCTACCGTGCTTCCGTTCGCTGGGGCGGAAACTGAGACATTAGCGAGGGCCAAGGAGCCCGAACACAATGCCAACATAAATGCAATTTTTCTCATCTCGCTTATGACTCCAATCGTAGGGGTATTTTGTAACGCTTCCTACAGGCTGTCTGGATGGGTTATGCAGGATTCTACCGAGAGCACTGTACTGACTCAAGTCGAAATGGCCAAAAGTTGGAATGAGTAGTACATAAGACCAAATCAGAAGTGCAGCTTCTTCGCTGCCTAGGTCCTTAAATCACCCCGCCTAAGTTAAAGAGCCCCTTATACCTAGAGGGTTTCACCGATTACCCCCAACCCGCTTCGAGCGGTAGCATACCTATGGACATCTTTGAAAGATGTCGGCACATCTCACCCTCACTTCTCACTTGCGTACTGATACGAAGGGCGCAAGGGGAAAGAAGGGGAGGAAAGCCCACAGAGAACGTTCTGAGGCAAACTTGGAAAGGGAGTAAGACTGTGGAATTGGGAGCCTTTGTAGTAGTTCCGGGTGGGGAAGACGTGACGGCGATCCATGAGGTTCAACCTCGTGAGGCGACGAGTGTCAGAGTTGCACGGCCGGCGTACTGTTCCCGAACGCCGATTGTAGGCAATGACGTATTGCAGTCGTGGATGGACCGGATCCGAAAACTGGGGGTGCAAAGCTTGTGGCTAACCTCTGGACGGCGGGATGGAACAGTGACCCGTTCGGAGCTGGCTGGGTTCGCCCGCCAGGGAGTGAAGCGCCTTCTCGTAATAAAGCTTAACTCGTACGCCGAAATGGACTTAAAGGATTTTTTCCGCTTCCATTGCGAGAAGCGCAACGCCGTAACCGAGGCGCAAGACTCCCGGGGCCAGTTGGGAGTCTCGCTGCTGGATCAACTGGCGCTGCGTGCGTCCGCCGGAGAATCTGAAAATTCTAGCCAGGGAATACGCCTTCCCTACCAATTCGACGGTTACGCGAAGCGGATCTTGTCGGCTAATGAACGACAGGAACTGGTAGGAGACGCTCTAACCGGGGCCTGCGCGATGCGTCCCTTCGGGAAACAAATCCGCGAGCAGGTGTGGGCCGGCGAAGGTGTGGAGATCGCTAGTTCGGCGCGAGTTCTTGGGCCAACATATATTGGCGAGCACACCATCATCCGCGCTGGGGCGACGATCGGTCCGTTTGCCTCGGTGGAGCGGGATTGCATAGTGGATTGCGGAACGACGGTAGAGCGTTCCACGGTGATGCCGCAAACCTACCTGGCGCCCGGTATCCTCGTTCGTGACGCGGTAGTAGACGGCGGATTCCTCGAACATTTGGGATGGGAAACTGTTGTCGACTTGCGGCCTGCTGGGTTGGGAGGGCGCCTTTCGCAGTGCCCCGCACGCAAACAAGCATCGTGTGAAGTTCCGGCCGAAGTTTTCAACGGCGCGGGCAAGGCTCCGGCGTGGGATCTGGGCACTTCTAATGTTGCCGGACAGCCGTGGCTTCAGGTGCAATTGTGAACATTCTGCCATTCCCCTGTGGGACCAGTCCCACACTTCGTCGCGCCCAGCGGAAAGTGTTGCTGAGCGGATTGCGCCTTTGCGGATCTCCCGTGGTCGTGGATCTGTCGGGATGTCCCGAGTTGAATCACGAAGATATCGACTTGCTACTGGAGTGCATGGCTCAGGTGGCAGGCCGAGATACGCAGGTGACTTTTGTGGCAGGATCGCGCGCTAATCGGGTTCTGCTGGAAGTAACTCGCATTCCTTCATTGGTTCCAGTGTTCAATACAGTGGAAGAAGCACTCGCCTATCCTGAGACGGCTTCCGTGGATAGTGCGAATGGGACACAGGGTCAAAGCGAGAGCCAATTCCAGTTGCCACGGAGTGCGTAAATGAAAACGTCCAGTCCCAGATATGCAAAATGCATTTCGGTTGTGCTATTGGCCGGCGCATTTTTAGCGGCCAGCGAAATGCCGCTTCTGGCGAGTTCGCAACAGTCCAGCAGCAGCACGACCCAAAGGACGGATGATCCCTTGCCGGATGCGCCGCAATCGCAGTCCGCGCAGGGTCAGGAGAGCACGCAGGTTCCATCGGGTACGGCGGGAGCGAAAGCTCCCAATGTAAAGGGAGCTCCCGTGGCTCAGCCTTCGGGCGCAGCAGTTGCGCCGCCGCGGCAGCGCAATCATCGGTCACTGCTGATTAAGCTGGGCCTTTTGGCTGGAGCCGGAGTTGCAGTTGGGGCGGTGGTTGCATTGTCGGAGAAGAGTCCTTCGCGGCCGCCTGGTGCGCCTGCGGTTCGCCCATGAGTCCACATGTTTCACAAAACGGCCACGCGAGCGCGCGCTTCGTCAACCGTCCTTTCCTGATCAGCTTTTCGGGAATCGATGGAGCAGGGAAGAGCACGCAGATCGACTACCTCAAGACATATCTAGAGAGTCAGGGCTTGAGCGTTTTACTGCTCACTTTCTGGGACAACGTGGCGGTTTTTTCGAGAATGCGGGGTGGAGTTGGGCAACGTACGGCACCCGCTCCCGCAATTGAGGGTGCATTCGTCCCGCGTAACAACAAACACATTCGCAAGTGGTATTTATCGACCGCGCGTGCCGGGTTTTACATCCTGGACGTGGTGCGATTGCATCGCCTGCTGGCCAGTCCGCATATCGAAAGTTACGATGTCATGATTTTCGATCGCTATGTTTACGATCAGATCGCGAACATTTATTCGAAGTCTTCCGCAGCTCGGCTTTACTCCAAAATTCTGCTGCAGCAGACGCCTGCTCCTGACCTGGCCTTCATCATCGACGCGAATCCAGAAGCCGCGTTTGCTCGAAAACCGGAATACCCTTTGGACTTCGTCCATAAAAATCAGCAGGATTTTCTACGTCTCAGAGAACTCGTCCCGCAACTGATCGTGGTTTCTCCGGGATCGCCGGAAGAGATGCGCGAAAAAATCCAGATGCGGATTGAGCGCTCGAAAGTTCTAAATCCCGCGCCCAGTAAGGGAAACACCGAGTTCGCCTCGATCAACCCCGTAGTTCCGCAACGGACTTCCTGTAGCGAGTAAAACGACCCAACCTCAACTGTTTGGCGACCATCCAAGGCTTACGCGCTTTTCAAAGCGGAGGCCCTGAATGATACCCGGTGTTCCCGATAACACATTTGCACTCGTTGTCCCCACTCTAAACGAAGCAGGCAACATCGATACCCTTTTATCTGCGCTGACCAATGCTTTGAGCCAAACGAATTACGAATACGAAATCGTAGTGGTAGACGACGGAAGCACTGATGGGACGGTAGAGAAGGTTCGCGAGTGGTCGAATCTGGATTCTCGAATTCGCGTTCTCTCCCGCACGGGAGAGCGCGGCTTAGCCGGGGCGGTGCTGTACGGATGGAGTCAATCGCCAGCGAACCTGCTGGGCGTGATTGACGGCGACTTACAGCACCCGCCCGAGTTGCTGCCGGAAGTGCTGAAGGCAGCGGAGCAGGCAGATATCGCCATTGCCAGCCGCTATGCGAAAGAGCGCGGCGTGAAGGGCTGGAATCCGGTTCGCGCAGCGGTCTCCAAGTTGAGCACGCTGGCAGCGTCACCTCTCATCTCCAAGAAGAAGCTTGGGGTCACGGACCCGATGTCGGGATTCTTCATCGTTCATCGCCGCTGCATTGAAGGACTGAGTTTCCAGACCACAGGATTCAAGCTGCTGCTGGAAGTCCTGGTTCGCGGACGAATCACTAGCGCCCGCGAGGTTCCTTACCAGTTCGGCCTTCGCAAAGCGGGGCAGAGCAAGGCAACCGCGACTGTCGCCCTTCACTATCTGCACCTTTTGGGACGGCTGTCGAGGGATATGGTATTGCGTTCGAGCGAACCATGAAGATTGCGCTGATCACTGCGTTTCCGCCCAGTCGCCACGGGCTGAATGAGTACGGTTTCCACGTTGCGAATCAACTTCGGCAGGAGAGCTGCATCGACCTGACGGTGTTGGGCGATTATCTCCCAACGCCGGCCGAGGAATTGCCCGGCTTTAACGTGGTACGTTGCTGGGGATTCGGAAGGAATGGAAACCTTGCCAGTCTGGTGCGCGCCATTCGCAAGGTGAAGCCCGAGGTAGCGTGGTTCAACCTCGGTTTCGCCAGCTTCGGCGATCGCCCGCTGTCGGCGATGCTGGGACTGCTTGCCCCCGCCTTGGCGCGGCTCAGTGGCATACACTCGCACGTCACGCTGCACCAGCTATTCGAGACAGTCGACCTCGAGGATGCGGCCGTTTCCAATAAGCGGCTGTACAGAGCAGGGGGCTGGCTGGGTACGCATCTGCTGTTGAGCGCGAGTTCCCTTTCTGTGCTCATGCCCGCCTATCGCCGTACCCTTGATGAGAAATATAAGCGTGGGCAAGTCAGTGTGCGCTCGCATGGAATCTTTGCCGGGAAGCCGGATCCTCCCGACTTCAGCCGCAGAGGAAATCCCACACATCGCATTCTGGCGTTCGGAAAATGGGGAACGTACAAGCGTCTGGAACTGCTGATCGCGGCGTTCAATCACGTTGCGCAAACAATCCCGAACGTCGAACTGGTGGTTGGCGGCGGAGATCATCCCAAGACTGCGGGTTATGTAAAGTCGATGGCAGATCGCTATGCGAGCGATCACATCCGCTTTCTCGGGTATGTGCCAGAGGATGACATTGCTGACCTGTTTCGCGACGCCAGCCTGGCGGTGATGCCGTATACGTCGTCTGCGGGGTCGAGCGGTGTTGCGCATCTTGCAGCGCAGTATGGCGTTCCGGTAATTGCCTCGGGCATTCAGGATTTTCGCGATCTAGCCGAGCATGAGGGTATCGCCATTAATTTCTTCACTCCTGGCGATGAAGACAGCCTGGTTGAGCAATTGATCACTGCGCTCAATTCTCCGGAAGATCTGAAAGAGATGGCGTGGAAGAGTCATGCGGCGGGCGTGGCCATGAGCATGCCGCAGGTGGTGCGCGATTACATACGGTCGTTCCGCCAGCAGGAGCGCATCAAGACTCTGCAGACAGCGGCCACTTTGCGGCGCGCCGGGCAGTTCCACCGACCCGAGGCACTGGCTCGCAGCGTAGGCGAGAAGATCCAACGCTGGCAGGATGAAGACGAGATCACTGCACCCACCTTACCAACCGCCTAGAATCCTCGCAGTCCGCCATTCCTAGAACGCTCAACCGAACACTATCAACTTGCAGCAGCAGGCGTTGCGTCAGCGGAGACGTAGCTAGCTACGTCTCTACGAATACGGCATTCCTACTTTTGCGGTTGGTCTTGGGGTTGCTGGGGTTGGGGATTTTTGTCCGAATCTGGCGGCGGCAAATTGGGGAGCGAGGGAGCCTGCATCCCGAGGGGCGGCACGGGAGTGGCATCCTGGTCGGGAGTGGAGTTGTTACGACGCTGCAGCTCTACAGGCCGAGCCTGACGGCGCCGCGTCTCTTGAATCGATTTAAGGGTCGCTTCGACGTCAAGCTGGTTCTCGTCGGCCATTTTATCGATCTTCTGTCCCTCGGCGTCGCGGCGCGTGGCGTAGCTGACCTTGGCGTTCGCATCGCGGCCGGAGCGGGCGGCTTCGTAGTAGGTTTGCGCGCTTTCCCGATCGCCAGACATCTCCGAAACGTAACCTAGGTTGTTCAAGGTGAATGCATTTTGGGGATCGCGTTGGTATGCCTGTAAGAAAAACTCGCGCGCCTCGGAGGGGTGGTTATCGTTGAGCGCCGCGACGCCGCGTAAATTCAGGCGGGCGGTGGCTGCCTCAGTGCCTTCTCCTTTTGCAATCTGCTCACTGACGGCGACGGCGTTGGCGGCGGCGACTTCGCTGATGGGACGGCCACGCCATTTCAGGCGCGGCGTCACGATAACTTTCTTCGTCGAGTGGAGGCTGGCTGCCTCGGAATAGGCTCGCTGCGCCCCTTCGATATCGCCAATGTTCTCGAGGGCGTAGCCAAGATTGTTAAGCAGGAAAGGATCGTGGGGGAATCGAGGCTGAGCGGACTGCAGCAGATTCTTGGCTTCGATGACGTGCCCTGCCTGCAGCATAACGATCGCCTCCTCGTTAACTTTGCTGACCTGGCGATCGGAATCTTCGACTTGACGGAAAACCTCGTCGAGAGGCTTGCCCTTCAGGGCCGCTTCATTGGACTGATCGATGACTGCATCGGTGTGCTGCTTGGCGGCAAGGGCGTAGTAGCGGAGGGCGCGGTCGGCATCGCCGTCGAGTTCCGCCATGTACCCGAGATTATTCAGAGTGAATGGGTCTTCTGGGTCCAGCAGGTAGGCTTTGTAGAAAAGCTCTTTGGCTTTCTTATGGTGACCGTGCTTGAGAGCCGCAACGCCTTCCCGATTGAGCTTCTGGGCGGGTGTTGCATTGCCGCGCCCGGGGAGGGGGACCTTCAATTCGCTGCCAAACCCCGGCGTCGATGCTGCCATAAGCTGCAGCGCCAGAACAGCTAGAATCATAAAAAAATGTGGGAACTTACTCAATCAACACACCTCACCGGCACTAGGATGCCGTAAGGCTGATTGCGGTTGACTACAGTAAATACCCTACACGCGCCACCCGTGCGTATACTACCGAATTAGCATCAAAGCGACGATGATAAGACTCCTCTGGTCGATCGTTTTAATGTCCTGCTGCGCAGCGGCGCAAGTGGCAACTCCAGCGCCGGCCGCCGATAACACTCAACCAAAAACGGCAAGCCCAGACACCGCGCACCCCTCAGCGCGCAAAGCCGAAGAAAAAGTGGGGTTAGTGCGCGGCGTGCTGAAGCAACTTGACCCGATCCACGATCAGATGGTAGTTCGCGCTTTCGGAGGGCGTGACGTAAAGATTGCCTTCGACCCGCGCACCCAGCTTAAGCCGGGCAATGCGACTACTGCATCCTCGAAAAACACAGACTGGGCGGCAATACCCACGGGTTCGGTGGTTTCTGTCGACACCGTAGTTGAGAGTGGGAAGCTGTTTGCGGTCACAGTGCGCAGCGGAGGGCCATCGACGGCGGCTGAAATGAATGGGCAGGTCTTGCGCTATGACGCAACCAGATCTCGGCTGATATTGCGCGACCCCTTAAGCCCGGAAAGTGTTTCGTTTCGAGTCACCGCTAACACGACCGTGATCAACCGCGGCCAGGCGTCCTCGCCGCAAGCATTATCCGAGGGGACGCTGGTCCATTTGTGGTTCACGCCGGCGCAGAATACGGTAACCAAGGTTGAGGTTCTGGCGGAGCGGGGAAACTCTTTTACATTTCAGGGACGGATTGTAGCGGTGGACTTACGTTCGCGAGTGGTGGCTTTGTCGAACGATACCGACCAGGCCGTGCACGAAATTTCCATCGCATCGCTGGATAACAGCACGCTTAGCCTGCTGCGGGATGGTACGGACGTCAGCATTCAGGCGGAATTCGATGGTCAACGTTACAATGCGCGGACCGTCAGTGTATTGTCGCGAAATCCCTGAGCGTTTCGTCCACTCGTGCGAAGGCCGGTTTGTCAGCTTCTCGCGGCCTCGAGCTCGGCCCGCTTCTCTCGCAACCTCCGCACAATCAGGGAATCGCGGAACATGTAACGAACCGTATGGCGCGCGTAGCGAGTGAGGCTGCGAAAATCGGTGTTGTGCCAGCAACAACGATTCATGTTAGGAGACAGGCCACAGAAAAAACGGAAGCGGCGGTGAGCCGATTCCGGCATGGTCATCATGGCGGCCGACATGCGGTGATTCCCCTCGATGATGGTCAGCGGATATTGCCCGTCGATGCCGATCAGCAAGACTGAGTCGGGCACATGGTTCTGGCGGAGATCGGCACCGATTTCGCTGAGCTTCTTCAGAAAGCGCGCGTGTTGTCCACGTGACAGCTCCGCTTCGATGCGGCCAATCATTTCCGTAAGATAGAAACCGCCTCCAGCGAAGCGCCGCCACTGATTGCGGGGAAAGGCACGGAGGCGAGCTACGTCGCGTGGAGCTAGTTCAACCTCCCACCATTCCATGTCAGGAAGCAACTCCCGCCACAGCCGACCGCGTCGCAGAAATAGCAAAGCGCGCCGAATAAAGTTTTCGTCCGGATTGGAAAGATCGGGATGGTCCACTAGTGGCTTGAAGTCTGCCCGGTAGGAATCAAACTCGGGGTGATAGAACTCGCTACGAAGGAATTCGGCAATGACCTCTTCTTCCGGAACACGCCGCAAGCGCTTGAGTGGTTCCGGATGCAAAAGAGTCAGATCGGGTCCATCTTCATCCTTTTCGCGCAAGACCGGGATGGTGACAGCTACAAGCAACCCGCCCATCACAAACACCTGCACGAGAATTACCTGCGACAAGGAATCGTGATAGAGCCAGATGCCTGCTGCCAGCAGGACGCTCGCACCTAACTGCACCCATGCTCCGATTCCGGTGCGGCGCGAGATCTCGTACATCATCAGCACGACGCCGATGCAATAGATGGCCGTCATGCCCGCATATTGAGTCAAGAGCGGAGAGAAGCTGGCGGTCGTACCCAGCAGGAAGCGTTGCCCCAAGAGATGATTCCACAGGCTTTCGGGTACGAGGGCGACGCCCACGATGAAAACAGAAGTGACCGTTCCCACCAGAAACAATCCAGTGTAAAGCACTGAGCGGCCGACCTGGCGATGCGTCTGGCTGGCGCTGACCGGGAACATGCTGCTCACGACCGACCAGCAAAGCATGAACACCACGCGGCCTACCAGGGCTACCGCTGCGTAGACGCCGGCTTCGGGCAAGGGGAAGAAATGCTTGACCAGCAGGATGTCAAGGTTACTGAGAATCACCTGGCCGACGAAGTAGAGCACGGCGTGCATGCTTTCGCCGAAAGGTGCGACCTTGATCAATCCCGCGGTCCTGCGGTACTGGGCGCCCGGTCCGCCCGCGAGATAAGCGGCAACGATGGAGAGCAGAACCGCGATCATCACTCCCGTCACGCCCATATTGAAATGGAGGAAGAGCAAGGCGCCGACGAACTTGACCGCGACTTCAATCACCACATTGATGGCCAGGGCGCGGAAGTCATAGCAGCCCTGCATCTTTCCGCGACGAACTCCCAACGGAATGTAAACTCCGGTCGCGATGGCCAGCAGAACTAAGTCGTGCTGCGCAGGCAAGTGGAAATACGACTTGAGATAAGCCGAGGCGACGCCCAGTGCCAGGGCAATGCCGATTCCGACCTGCCAGGCACGTCGCATCATGCCGGCGTAGATTTGTGCCTTGGTTAAGACCTCCGAATTGCGAGCGATAAACTTCGAAGTAACAATCTGGAACGCCAAAGTAACGGCAGACAATAACATCAGCAATGTGTATAAAGCCGAAGCGTCGCCGAAGCCCGCCGCGCCTAACATTCGCGCGATGAGGAGGTTGTAAAGGAGATTGGTGGCGGCTACCAATCCTGAGCTGAATAAGAGAATGGCGCTGCCCCGAAGCACCCGTTCGCGCAGGGCTTCGAGGTGCCCCGGCCGCGCAGGTACTTGAGTCACTGGTGGAGTCGTCATAAGAAATCCGCGGAGTCAGGCGGGTCGGAACAGCCTGAATGCGTCAAAAAGTAACCTGGGCCTCCGGAATCACTTGGGTGCGGCCGTTCCCCGGAAAGTCGTAAAAGGTTTGCTGTACCAAGCCAAAAGAAAACCGTAGAGGGTAGCTTATGGCAGTCTCCGGGCTAATGCTGCGTTCGGTATTGCGTTCGCGGGTGTAGGTGACCAGAACGTTAGTCGATATGTTGTCGTAGGCGTGAAAACTGCGTCCCGAAGACCAAGCTCCGGAAGCGGTGAGCGACCAGTGATCTTTGATGAGCGCGTCGACGCCGAAGCGCGGACGGAGAGTTTGCGCGATCGCGTACTGATTGCCTTCGACTCGCCAGGAGCGCAGAAACTCTGCCACTGCGGTCGCACGGATGCGGGGTCCGAACGAACGCTCCAGACCCGCGTAGGAAACTGTCTGATAGTACTCATATACGGAGGGTTCGAAGAGCAGATCGCGCCCGCTATAGCCGGTGAGAAAGGCCGTCTTGCCCCAGGGCCGTCCCAGGCGAAAGTCGATGGTTCCGGAAAAGTCGCGGGAGTGCAGGTTCTGCTCGGTGAACGGGCCCGCTTCGCGAATCACGTTGCCAGAAAATGACAACCAATTGGCGATCGAACTGGTGGACAGATAGAGGAACTGGCGGAATAAATTCTGATTCATGTTAAACGGCGAAAGTGTATCGCGGCGCACCGTGTACTGAAGTCCGGGCATGATGGTTAGCTTGATGTTACCGATGTGCACCATGGGCGCCACCGAAACGTTGAAGATGGTGTCGAAGGTGTTGCGGGGCTGGATCAAGAGAACGCTGGGGAAAGAAATTGCGCCCTGAGCGTTGCGCTCGGCCACGAAGCCTTGAATCGCCGGGAACGAATCGTTCGGCCGGTATTGAAAGCGCGAATCGGCAAAGGTTTCAACGGTGCGGCGCGGCGGCGGCAACAATGACCCTCTATTTTGCACGCCGAGCAGGCGAGCGTCCTCCTGGTAAATATTTTCGTCCTCAAACACGGCACCGACCCGAACCGCGGAGGCCAAGCCCAGGCGGTCCGTGATAGGACGGCCCTGCTCCTCCGCTAATTCCATTTCCGCCAACTGGGTCGCCTGATCCTGCGGATCAATCTGGCCTGCGAGGACGAAATTGGACAGCGCCTTGTCGTTCTGCCCAAGCTGGCGGTAGACATTGGCCTGCGCGACCAGGAATGAATAGTTGTTCTTGCGGTCGGCATCGTCGGGCAGGCTGGACAGCTGCAGTTCCGCGCTGCGCGTATCTCCGAGCGCCAGCGAAGCGTTGGCCATACCGATGGCTACCGCCGTCTCATCAGCGCCTAGAGCCTGAGCGCGTCCAAACATGCGCTCTGCCAGGCCGTATTCGTGAATGGCCATCAGAACGTCAGCCGCATTCAGGTAGTCTTCCGCGGACGTTACATCGATCGTCGCGACTCGAGCCTCGGCAAAGCCAAGCGCCACCTGCTGTTGCGCCTCCGCGTTGTGACCTTCCTCGGCGAACAGGCGAGCGAGAGCGAGGCGGACTTGAAGGCGGTTCTCGTCGGAGCTTTCCATGGCCCGCTCGTATCTCTTCATTGCGTCATCGCGACGCCCCATCACGCGCAGGGCGTCGGCAGTGACAAGCAATACTTTGTAATCCTTGCCGCCGATGCGCTCCGCGGTTCCGATCGCCTGCATCGCTTCGGAGGGGCGTCGCAGTTGCGCGTAAGACCGGGCCAACTGCGCCGAAATCATGGCGTCGTTGGGCGCGATTGCCAATCCCGCTTGTAGCGTCTCGGCTGATTTTTGGTACTTATGTTGCCGGAACTCTACGTCGGCCAAGGCGATATAAGTGTTGGCGGCGTTCGGATTGAACTTCAGCGCCAGCCGGTACTCGCCTTCCGCGCGTGTCAGCATGGCTCGTTGACGATAGCCTTCGGCTTTAACCAGATGGATGCTCTCCGACTCGGGAAGCAGGCGGGCCGCTATGTCCGCCTCTTTCAGCGCGGCTGTGGAACGGCGCAATTGCAGCAGGGCGAAGGCCAACCCGAGGCGCGCCTCTCCATACTTTGGATTCAGGGACAGCGCTTTGCGGAAATCCTGCTCCGCTTTCGTGGCCAAGCGCAAGTCGTTGTACACATAGCCGCGGTTCATATAGCCCACCGCTATTTGTGGATCGATGGTAAGTGCGCGCGTGAAATCCTGAACCGCATCCTCGTTCTCACCGTGAGCGGCGTGCACATAGCCGGCAATCAGGTACAGGTCGCGATCATCCCTCAGCACGGGTTGATATTGCTGAACCAGCTTCATGGCCTCATCGAGGCGCTTGAGGAACAATAGATCGTAGGCAAGATAGTCGACGGCTTCGCGATCCTTCGGAAGTTTCTCGATCACCTGATAGCCGAGGTCGGCCGATTCCGCATAATTGCCGGTGATCGTCAGGTAGCGCTCGTGCTCGCGCATGACTTGCGGATTCTGCTGCATTGTTTCCGAAGCTCGCCCCAACCACTCTTTCGCTTGATCGGGATTGTGGCCTTCGAGAGACGCATTCATCGCACCGGAAATAATCAGGGGATTGCTTGGCGCTTTCGAGAAGGCTTGCAGATAATTTTCTTGCGCTTCCTTGAACTGGCGGGTGGAGCTGTATAAATCGCCAAGCGCGAGGTACGGAACGTAGTCGTCGGGATGCTTCTTCTGAAGTTCGAGGAAGTAATGGCGTGCAGCCTCGTTGTCGCCCATCTCGCGCGACACGAAGCCTAGCGAACCGAGCGCGCTTGCATTCGAGGGATCAATGGCCAGCGCTTCGCTATAGGTCTTGCGGGCTTCTTCTTTACGATCCGTCTTCCAGAGAAGATTGGCGTAGTTCAGCAGCAAAATCGGGTTGCGAGGCTCGATCTGAATCGCCTCTTTGAAGTCTTTGTCAGCGGCGTCGACATGGCCCTGCGCCGCTTCGGTCGCGGCTCGCAGGCGGAGAAACTCCGGGCGAGTGGGGCCCTGCACATCGATCGCGCTGATCTCCTTCCCAGCATCGTTGGTGACGCGCTCGGCGTTGGAATCGTCTCCGGCATCGCGATAAACCTGCGCCAAATCCACGCGCAGCGAGATAGGATAGAGAACTCCCTCAGGCACACCTTCGGGCAAATGCGCCAACGCCGCCTCATATTCTCGGATCGCATCGGTGTTGCGGCGCTCGGCGGCGTCAAGCCGTCCGCGCAGGGCGAACACGCGGTAGTGCTCGGGCTTCAGCGTTGCCGCTTGTTTCAATAAGGCAGCGGCCTTGTCGAATTCTGCAGCGTTGATCATGGCCTGCGCGGCGTTCAGTTGAATCTCGAGGTCCTTGGGAGCGCGACTGGCCGCGACGGCGTAGGTTTGCGCAGCCGCGTGAGCATTGCCGGCCAGCGTGTAGGAGTATCCCAGTTCGGCGAGCGTGCCGGGATCTTTGGCGTGCAAGTCTTCCAGCAACTGAACCGCTTCGGCGTACTGTCCGGTATCGCGATAATAAGAGGCGACCGCGCGCACTACTTCGGGATTGTTGGGAGCCGAGTGGCGCGCCTTTTCCAGCATGCGGTGAGCCGCCTCGCCGTCCCCGGTGCGCTGGTAGGCGCGGGCCAATAGAAGCTCCGTTCGAGGCAATGCCTTCACATTTTCGGAGCGTTGCAGATATTCCAGGGATCGCTTGGGATCGGTGGTGAGCAGCAGTTCGCCGGCGAGTTGAAGGTCTAAATCGCTTCGGGGATTTGCCGCCAGAACCTGTTCCAGCGTTTGTTGCGCCTCGGCGCTTTTTCCCATCCGAGCGTAGGTTTGCGCCAAGCCGGAAAGCCCTTCGACTGAAGAGGGTTTCAGGGCGAGACCGCGATGGTAAGCATCAACCGAGAGCGAATATTGTCCGCTCAGCCGGGCGGCGTAAGCCAGCGTAAACCAGAGATCGGCATTGTTGGGAGCGGACTTGACCGCGCGTTGTGCGTGAGCCGTGGCACCGGCGGCGTCTCCATGTTGCAACGCGGTCTGCGCGGCTCGAGCTTCGCGGGCCACTTCAATACTCGCGCCCCAGCCCATTCCCGTTCCCGTTTCGGTCTTGCCTTGCGGTTTGCTGGACTGCGCGCCTTTTTTCTTGCTAGGCGTAGTGGAAGAAGTTTGGCCGTTCACATCAAAGGTTTGAGCCGCGCTCACAGTGGCCACTAGCAGCACCGCAAGCCGCACCCATCCCTTGAACAATCCTTGCACCGTTCTTCCTCCCTTATCTACTGGCTGGCAACACGGCTGGTAGCAAAAAGGCACACGCGCCCTTTCGTCATCGCTCAGATGCGAAAACCTACCGGTCTGGTTGGCGGCCTTACACTTAGCGGCTACTCTAATAGCAAAATAGATGCCAACCTTGTGGGCGTGACGGGAATCAAAGAGTCCGATTTAGAAGACCGCGATTCAGAAGATTTCTATTCACACCCAAACAATGAAAGACAGCAAGGAAAGATTTGCGCTTCCGCCTGAGTTAAGCATGTGGCAACGCCCGATTCCGGTCGCTGCCATCATCTTGCTGGCGCTTGCGATTCACGGGCCGTTGCTCGTGATGGAATTGCCCGCTACAACGTCCTATGACGCGAACTTGCACATCTTTTTTGCGTCGCACTACGCTCACCACTGGTTCAATCCCTGGAACGAGAAATGGTTTGGCGGCTTCTCTCAAACCACTTATCCGCCATTGACGCACCAGTGGATCGCTCTGTTGTCGTATATCGTCGGCCTGACAGAAGCCTTTATGCTGGTGCAGTTGGCTGCCGTCGTTCTATTGGCCGTGGGCGCTTACCGGTTTGCGCGATTGTGGGTGGACGAACGGGCCGCCAGTTATGCCGGGGTGCTCGCGGTTTTCGCGGGCAGCATCGCATTCTTAGTTTATTCCGCCGGGCAGTTGCCGACAACCATGTCGGCACCTTTGTACTTCCTGAGTTTGCCTTATTTGTATTCGTGGTGCCGATCGGCGAGTTGGCGTTCGCTGCTGAAGGGGATTGCGCTCAGCCTGGCTGCGGCATCGGCCCATCACGTAACACTCATCTTCGGCTCGGTGTTGTTTGCCCTGCCAGTATTGTGGCTGGCGTGGTATGACGGCCGCAGGAAAGGACAATCCGGCGGGGCTGTGATCGGCCGTGGACTTGTCTTTGCCGTAATTGCGGGTATCGGGGTCGGAGTCGTTTTGATGCCTTATTGGATTGCGCTCATCCGGCACCCCATTGAGCAGATGCCCATTCCGCACGCTAGCCGTTCGAACTTGCTGATGAACTGGAACTACGGAATGAACTACTTCATCGTTCCGTATGGAGCGTTGATTCTGGCGCTGCCCTTTATCGTGATCAAGGGCGCGTCGAATCCCCGTTTACGTATTCTTTTGCTGGCCTTTTGGGTGACGTTCCTGATTGCTCTGGGCGGCACCACTCCGGTTCCGCGCTGGATCTTCGGCCGGGCATTCGAGATTTTGACATTCGAGCGCTTCACGCTGTGGGCAACGGTGCTGGCGCTGCCAATTGTTGGGTTGCTCGCGGAAGAAGTGATCGAACGTTTTCCGCGCTGGGGAGCGATTTGTGTCAGCACGGCTGCGGTCGCCACCTTGGCACTTTCTCTCGGCTGGCTCACATGGAGCCCGTTTCGAACGTTTAACGCACTCAACGTCGATCCGGTCGTCGGATTTCTGAATCGCGACGGTCATGATCAGTATCGCTATCTAACGCTGGGATTCGGCAATGCGCTGTCCAAGGTGTCGACCTATGCCAACGCAAACAGCATCGATGGCGAGTACAACTCAGCCCGACTATTGCCTGAAATGACGCGTTACGGCGCGGCGCAGATGACTAACGCGAAATTCTTCGGCGTGGCCGGCATGGACTCGCTGCGCGCCATGTTGCTGCACGCCAACCACTACGGCTTGAAATTTATTTTCGTGCACGATCCGTTCTACGAACCGCTTCTGGTTTTCGGCGGATGGCGCCAGGTCGAAACTTATGAGTCGGGCGCGATTACCGTGTGGTCGAAGGACGATGCGGTCCCCGCGCGCACAATTCCATCGGATTCCATTCCCACTCCGTTTGAAGGTCTCATTTGGGGAACTCTGCCCATCGGCAGCAGCATACTGGCGATTCTGTTTGTGCTCTTCCTGGGAGAGCCGAGGCGCGTCCAGCGGGACATCGCAGTTGCCCGGGAGACTCCGGAAAATGTCTATCACGACGGGGTGCGTTCATGAAGCTAGGGCTGGCCGCAATTATCACCATCGTCACGGTTCTTCTCGTCGCTTTAGCCTGGGTGCAGTCGGGTGGAATGACCCAGCATGCCATGTTTTCCGCGTCGACTCCGGAAGAGGCCGTGCATGCTTTAATGAGCGACATTCAGTCTCACAATTTCCAGCGAGCCTATGCTTCGCTCGACCCCAGCAGCAATACGGATCTGGAATCGTTCACTCGCGACGTTGCGGGAAGCGACGGTAGCCTGCGCACGTATGCTTCGCTGCAAAGCGCGGATGTCTCGCCCTTGCACGCCGACAACGATCAGGCGATGGTGCGGGTACGCATGGTTTGGTCCAGCGCCGTGGGCTCGCTTGATGATGTGCGGGATTTGCATGTGCGTCACGATGGCTCGGTATGGCGCGTGGTTTGGCCGAAGCCCGCGATAACCGCAGTGCCGCCGCAAGTGGTGTCGGTGAACTATTTGCGTTGGGATGTGATTGGACGCAACACTTCGCAGAACTGGGGAGCTCAGGAAGTCGACACTCCGAAAGTGCGCATCACGTCGATGAATGCCATCTCGCGCCCGGGGCGCGTGGTGATCCTCGGCGAAGTGGAAAATGAGGATACTGTTCCGGCGTATCTGAACGTGAACGCGACGCTACTGAAGGCCGATGGCTCTCCTCTTGAAGAAGAAGGCAGCTTCGATCTGATTTCGCACGTGCTGCTTCCTAAACAGGTTTCGCCGTACCGCATCGATTTTCCTGGGATTCGCATGGATCAGGTCAAGAGCGTCCGCATGGATGCGCGCGCCCTGCTAGTCCCGGCCAGCGCGGATCCAGTAATTGCGGTCGCCGATCAGAAACTGAGCAAAGACGGGCTCAACCGTAACGTGCTGCAGGGCGCGTTGGTAAACCAGAGCGGCCGCCCAGTCAACATTGCGCAAGTGCTGGCCGCTTACTACGACGACTCGGGGAAAGTGATCTGGGTGTCGGACGGTTACGTCGATCAGGCGCTCATGCCGCAGGTGTCCGTGCCTTTTGCGGTCGACATCCCGAATGATATTGCGGATCGGCTGAAAAGTTATCGCGTCATCGTGAATCATTATTCGCGGACGAGTTCCTAGCGAGTTTCCTAGAATGAAGCCCAACTTCTGTGTTGAACTAAAACTCCGGATTGCCGTCGCGTTGCTGACATTGTGTGCGCTCCCAGCAACGGCCGCGGATCTACACCCGCCCGCCACTGTGCAGGCTGGGCAGGCCTTCTCCATTCCAGTGCAAGGTTCCGGTGGAGCGACTTTCTATCTGGTAGGGCCTGACATTGCGGTCAAGCGCGACGTAAAACTAGACGGCGATGTGCAAGTTCAGGCGAACGAGGTGCGCGCGGCGGGGCGCTACCAGGCGATCCTCTGCGACTCTGGATGCACTTCCGCGACCTTCGAAGTGAAGGCGGCGCAACCCGCGCACGTGAGCTTCTTCCTGCATCCGTCGCGGGTTCCGGTCTCGACACCGAACTCGATTGATGCGACGGCGTTTGTATTTGACCAGTATTTCAATCTGGTTCTCGCTCCATCGACGGTCGATTTCAAGATTACTCCGGCAAGCGGCGCGGCTTTCTCGCGGCAAGTCCCCACCAAGCGAGGCGTGGCTTGGTTGCGCGCCGATTCGACACGGAATGAGGGACGGGTTCAGGTGACCGCCGTCTCGGGCGGCGTACAAGAAGCGCGGGTGGTACAGCAGGTAGCAACAGAGGCCTGCGGCTTGCGTGTGAAAGCGTTGACCAGCGGGAAAACGGTGACGCTCGAGACCGATCCGGTGCGCGACTGCAGTGGCAATGCTCTGCCCGACGGCACCGTCGTTTCTTTCACCACGATTGACCGGGACGGCAAGAGCACCGTCGACACGCCAATCAAAAAAGGCATTGCGAAGACGCAAGTCAGCATTCATGGACCGGCGCACGTCACCGTTGCTTGCGGCGTAGTGGTGGGCAATGAAGTGTCGGTCAGCGGGAAGTTATGAAGAGCAAGATCAACATGGCACCGGCGTTTAAGAAGATTGCGTTGCGGCTTCTTCAGGCTGCGTGCTTCGCGATTGCGTCCGGGGTTCTGGCAGTCGGACAATCCGCGCCCGAAGTTCACTTGGATGCCGAGGGCCTTGCTCCGCGTACGATCGAAGATCTTACGGTCACTACGATCGTTCGCTATTACGCGCAGGCCTGGCGCGATCTGGCCACCGCCCTGGATGCCAACCAGACTGACGGCCTTGGAGAAGTGTTTACGGGATTCGCTAAAGATCGCCTGACCAAAAGAATCGGCGCACAAACTAGAACCGGCGTGCACGTACGAATTGTGGATCACGGCCATCGCCTGAAGGCGGTTTTCTATTCCACGGACGGCGCGGCGATGCAGCTGATTGATCAGGCGCAGCTGGAAATTCAGACTTTCGATGGAAGCAAGTTACTCGATACGCAGAACGTGCCCCACGAGTACATGGTTCTCATGACTCCGGGTGCCGATCGCTGGTACGTCCGCGATCTGGAGGAAGTATCTGCAGCCAAGTCCTTCTGAGGCCCTGTTTATGGCCTTTGGACGAGCCAACTCTTGGCGGCGCGGTTTCATCGTATCCGTGGCAGGAAATTTTTGAATGAGAATCTACCACTACGTCCTTTCAGCTTGTGTCTTGATTGCAAGCTATATTCCGAGCGCGTGCACTCACGCCCACGCGAAAAACGTTCCGCTGAAGGACGTACCGACCTTGCCGGGTAATCCTCTCGTACTCGCGGACTACCAGCCATGGTTCGGCGATCCCGACCACATTGATGTCGGCTACAGCAGCATCGATCCGAATGTTTTGCGCAAACAGATTGAGAGCGCCCGCAACATGGGTATTTATGCCTTCGCGGTTGACTGGTACGGGCCGCGGCGGCCCTTCCTGGATCGCAGCACCGCACTTCTGCAACGCATTGCCAGCGAGCAACACTTTCACATCGCGCTCATGTACGACGAAACCCAGGATGATAATGGGCACGCCACCGACGATGCGATGGAGGCGATGGAACTGGCTTACAAAAAGTACATTGGTCCCGGCGCGCCGGGCCGCGATGCATACCTGACATACCACGGACGGCCAGTCATGTTCGTATTCCCTAAGGGCGGGCACACCGATTGGCTGCAGGTGCGGCAGCAGGTAAACCAGTGGGAATCGCCGCCAATTTTGATTTATCAGGACAGCCCGCCGCCGCAGTACGCCAAAGCTTTCGACGGCGAGTATGCGTGGGTATATCCCGGACACAAGGGATGGAATCCCGACGGCCAGGCGTGGGGCGAAGATTATTTGAATGAGTTCTACTCGAAAATGCGCAAGCAGCCGGATCAAGTGACAGTCGGCGGAATATGGCCGGGCTTCAACGATGCCAAGGCTTCGTGGAGCTTGAACCGGCACATCGACGCACGCTGCGGGAAAACGTTCGAGGACACTTTGCGGGTGTTCGAGGAGAACGACGATACATCGCACACGATTCCGTTCGTCCTGATTGCGACTTGGAACGATTACGAAGAAGGAACCGCGATTGAGCGCGGCATACCGCGTTGCGGCGAGACAAAAGCGAATAACGCGGCCGGAGGACACTAATGGCAGCGAGCACCATAGGCCCAGCTGAAATGTTTGAAATGCTGGCGGTCATGCATCTCCACTCTGACCGGTCTCCGCATGGCGATGCCAAGCCGCAATTAGAAAAGATGGTCTTGCGACTGCAACGCATGTCGAAGCTGGAGTGGACGGACTTCTTGCATTTCTCGGAGTTGCAGCGCGTTTACCTGCGAACTTTACGGCTTTTAGAGAAGTGGGCTGCGGTAGGCGCCTTCACTCCGCCGTTCGACGATTTGCACGACCTGGAGCAACGCGAACACCGGCAAGTGGAAGACGCGCTCGCGACTTTGAACAATGTGGTGCGCGCACTCGAACTCACCGGGCATACTCCACTGGTGATCAAAACGCTCGATCACTGGCCTGACATTGGCAGCGATCTCGATCTATTCATCGGCGCCAGCGAACGCGACACGGTGCGCGCCATGCGCAGCGAACTGCAGGCCGAACCGCAGGCGCAAAGCTGGGGCGATCGCCTGGCGCACAAATGGAATTTTCAGATTCCCGGCCAGGCTCGATTCGTCGAGATACATGTGGGCTGCCTGGGACAAACCGGCGAGCAGGACGAACTGCCGGCGCTCCTGGAAGATACTAGCGTCATACGCGATGTAGGTCCGTTTCACTTTCGCGTTCCGAGCGCCGAAGAACAAGTCACGCTGGCGACCCTGCAAAGGATGTATCGCCATTTCTACATTCGTTTCACCGACCTGCTTAACCTAACTGCGCCGGTGCGGACGGGGCGCTTGGACTTCACGCGGCTGCGCGCATCCACGGAACGCTGGGCGATCTGGCCGGGAGTCGCGACTCTGCTGAAGATTACCTCCGACTACAATGCGCGGGCGGGCGATGGACCGCTTTCTCTCCCCGATTTTGTGCTGCGCTCGGCGCGCTTCGGCGCAGAAAAGACGTATGTGAGAAAACAGTTCTTGCGCGTGCCTATGCTGCCTCAGGGATCGCAGTTGTTCTTGCAGCAGTTGATTGGAACAGGAACGGCGAGGCGCTTTCGTTCCGCGGCGCGTTTATCGCTCTTGCCTGCGCTGGCGGTCGCCGCCTTCGTCAATCTCAAGTTCACGGGCGACGATAAAGGGATCTGGTAGTCTCCGAGACCTTGCGAGCAAGGTCTCTACAGGTAAGCGTCGATAAGCGCACATAATTTCTGCCAAGTGTTGCGGCAATGGTACTCGGAATTCCATTAAAAGCATGGAGATTGAGGGGTAATCTTTTCCGCGCGGCGAGACGAACGTAAAGCTTGTGGACCGGTAGATACTTTTGATCCAGACGCAAACCGCGTGGAAAGCTAACCTGCCTCGAAACAACCCTCAGGCGCTGTGTTTCATCGAATCCCGGAATCTGCGGACACGGCAATCATATGAAAACCAAATATTTAAAGCTAGCTGTGTTGTTAAGCATGAGTTCCCTGCTTTGGGTGGGATGCGTCGGCTTGCGGTCCGTGACTCCCACATCCCCTACGTCGGGGAGCTTACAAAGCATCAATCACATCATTATCTTCGCGCAGGAGAATCGTTCCTTTGACAGCTACTTCGGAGCGATGCGGCAGTATTGGGCGAATCATGGCATCGCAGATCAGTCCCTCGATGGCTTGCCGCAATTCAACCCGACGACTGGTGCCGCCCCGCTGCAGGGAGCCGCTCCGGCAATACCGGGTTGCGATCCAACCCAACCTTATCCGGCCTCAACGACTTGCGTGCCGGATAGCGGCGTTCTAATTCCTTCGTTTCATTTCAGCTCGACTTGTCAGGAAGAACAGAGTCCATTCTGGGATGAGAGCCATGTGGATTGGGATTACAACGATCCGACGGGCCAGAGCCCGGCAGCGCTGAACGGATTTGTCATCACGGCCGCGAACGACGCGCGCCAGCAATCGCCCACATTGATGGATACGAACGGCGTTCGCGCCATGGGATATTTCGACGGCAGCGATCTGAACTACTACCACTTCATGGCGTCGAATTTCGCCACCTCGGATCGCTGGTTTTCTCCAGTTATGGACCGCACGCAGATCAACCGCATGTATCTTCTGGCCGCAACCTCCGCCGGGCATGCCGTTCCGCTCGCTCCCCCAGAGACGCCGCTCACCGTGACTACTATTTTCGAAGCGTTGCAGAACGCGGGCATCACGTGGAAGATTTACGTGAACACCAGCGGCACCACATGCGCTTCCAACCCCACCGCCGCGTGTCTGTTGAATTATTCCTACATCAATCAGTTCGCCTACGGGACTACGATCGTGAATAGCCCGACTTTGTCGCAAAACCTGGTGCCAATTTCGCAATATACGACCGACCTGCGGAATGGGACGCTGCCTCAAGTAGCCTTGATCGAGCCTGCCTCCTTGGCCTTCCTCGATGAGCACCCCAACGATTTAGATACCTCCGGGCCGTCTAATGTTCAGATTGGAGCGCAGTATGCTGCCGGTCTGATCAATGATCTGATGAGCAGTTCCAGCTGGAACGATTCCGCGCTGATCTTCACCTACGACGAAGCTGGAGGTTTTTATGACCATGTGGCGCCGCAGCCGATGCCAAATCCCGACGGCATCCAGCCCATGGACTTGCAGGCAGGCGACATTTGCGACGCGGCGGGACAAGTCGGAACGGGGACTTGCGATTTCACCCACACCGGCTATCGCGTGCCGATGATTGTGATTTCGCCTTACGCCAAGAAGAACTACGTTTCTCACACGGTGCGCGACTACACTGCAATTTTGAAGTTGATTGAAACTCGCTTCAGCTTGCCGGCTCTGACCAAGCGCGATGCTGCTCAGGCCGACATGAGTGAGTTCTTCGATTTCACCAACGTGCCATGGGCTACTCCTCCCTCGCCGCCAGGTCAGAATACGGGCGGTCAGTGCTCGTTGTCGCCACCGACTCCGTGATTTCAGCGCGCACGGGATCGGTCATCACTACGTCGGAAACGAGGGAGGGCGCTGATTCCACAACCGCTGTCCCGGTGGGATAATTACTTCCGTGAGAATCCAGCGAGCGTTTGGATTGGGGTTATGCCTGCTCTTTTGTTCCCTTTGTTCCTGCTTCGCGACCACGCGGCACTACTACATCGCGGCTGAAGAAGTGAACTGGAATTACGCTCCGAGCGGCCGCAATCTGCTGACCGGAACGCCCATTCCGCAGCCCTGGTCGCTGAAACTAGAATGGGCAAAGACACGTTACATCGAATATACAGACGACACATTTAACACTAAGAAGCTGCAGCCGGAGTGGCTGGGAATTCTTGGTCCTGTCATCCGAGCAGAAGTAGGCGACGAGATCGTCGTCGATTTTCTGAATCGCACTCACCGCGGGCACGATATCCATCCGCACGGGCTGCGCTATGACAAGAACAACGAGGGCGCACTTTATTTACCGGTCGCCAAGGGAGCTTTCGTCGCGCCGGGCGCCAAGTATACCTATCACTGGTTTGCAAACGCGGCGAGTGGACCGGGGCCGGGCCAGCCGAGTTCGATAGTGTGGTGGTACCACGCTCACGTCGATGCGGGGGTTGAGATCAACGCCGGCCTGCTAGGACCGATCATCATCACTTCGAAAGGCAAAGCCAATCCAGATGGATCCCCGAAAGAAGTGAATCGCGAATTTGTCGCCGCGTTCATGATCTTCGATGAAATGGGCGGCAAGCCTGCCGGCCAGTTTTATGCCATCAACGGTTTCATCTTCGGCAATCTTCCCGGCTTGACCATGAAGCAGGGGGATAAGGTGCGTTGGTACTTGCTGGGAATGGGGAATGAGATTGATTTGCACAGCCCCCATTGGCACGGCGAAACCGTGACAGAAGGACAGCGCCATACGGATGTGATTGAACTTCTGCCCGGCAGCATGGTGACGGTCGATATGCAGGCCGACAATCCAGGGGCGTGGATGTTTCACTGCCACGTCGAAGACCACATGGAAGCGGGAATGATGGCGGTGTATATGGTGTATGCTCCGCCACCGCGAGCTTGCCCGCTCACTTTCGCAGACGGCAATTTTTGGAAGAATCCTGAGAAGTTTACACTGACGGTTAAGAACAGCAGCGCCAAAGCGATTGCGAGCGCCGCGCTTACATCAGAAATGTTCTTGGCACCTCTCGATTTACGGCGGCCCTTCAACGCTCAGTGGACGTCGACTAAACCGATCTTGCCCGGCCAGGAGCAAAGCCTCGAAAAACCTGGCATTCGCGCAGCCAGTGCGCAGGCTGTGAGGGGTTGGGTTTTTTTCCCTAGCTCAGTGAAGTTTGAGGACGGAACAACGTGGCTGCCGCAGAGCGAGGGCGAGTGCTTTCGCGTTTTCTGGCAGTATCCAGCGCACCCCGACCTGCCGGTCTTGCCGCCCCGGCAGATCGAGATGAATCCAGATTAGCCTCTTACGTAAGTATTTCAGCGCAAACTCAGAAACACTCGAATCGCGGGCTGACCTGTCCGAGCATCAGGTGGTCGGTGGTCGACGTGTTCTTCAAAACCCAGTTGGCCGCAACTTTTGGGTTTCCATTAGTCGAATTGACGTAGTAGCGCCAGCGCACCCACCCATAAGTATGCTTGACGCGGTCGATCGGATTCACGTTGGTGTCGACCCCGTACTCGAAAAGCTCGAGAAAGTGGCATGAGTTAGCATTTCCCTCGACACTGCAGCTGTATGTATAGACCAGCGGAAGGGTTGTAATGGAAAACGAGCGGGCGGGCCAGGCGCGGTGGTCCGTAATGCTCATTGTGCCGGGAGCCTTCAACTCCATCAAGGACCAGTCGAGGTTCCGGCTGGAGCCCTGCTGATCCCCATCGACGTAGGTGAAATAGGACGTGTTGACAGGTTGGGCGGCCGGGGGATTCCAGAACGAACTGTTTTCTCCTCCTGGAACCGCGCAACGGGCGGCCCAACGCATAGAGAGGTCGGACCGGCTGGTTTGGCTGCCGCTGTTGAATTTCTTGCAGCTCTTGGGATCGTTCCAGTGATTCACACCGTCCCATTCGCCCAACTCGGTCACCCATTGATACACGTAACTTGAGTCATAGAGGTTGATATCCCAAGGATTTCCTTGCGGATTCTTGGTGTAGTAAATTTTCGATTGGGCTTCGTCCCATCGAGTGTAAATGTACGCCGAGGGCCGGCCGCTGGTGATGCCTTCCATGTGATAATCGGAGGCAAGCTCTGGATCCATCATCATTACGCTCAACACGTCCCAGTATCCGTGGCCCGACGGGCAGCTAATGGTGGAATGAATCTGGGCAAAAGCCTTAGGAGCAAGCGGTCCGCTAGCCACAACAGCCAGAAGCCCTAAGACGAATACGAATTTGACAAAAGTTTTTAAAAAATTGCTCGAATTGTCTTGCTCGCGATAACCGGCGCAACTTTCGCACACGAGGAGCGCGGAAATTCCCTGATGGATTTCCATGTAAGAATCCTTCCCTGGATGTGGTTGGGTCGTGCTGCACGATAATATAAATTACCGAAAGTCAATACAGTAGGTTACGGAAGTGCATAAATTTTTCCCTGTAGCCACCTTAGACCCAAAATGGGAAACTGACACTCTCCTATGGCCCCAAAAAACGCTCGAAACCACAGCCGGACTTAATGCTGGGCTTAATAGTGCAAAACGTATTTACAAATTAGTTATTCCCTACAGAATTCACTGGATTGTGCGCGATCCCATCTATCCTTATGTTTACACAGTGATAAACCCACGCTCAGGCGTGGGAAATCATTCCAGTGAAGGCTGAACCGGCAAGACTCTCGTCGAAGTCGTCGGCGACCTCTGGCTGTAGGGCGGAGAACGCGGCCGCTACGCCGTGTAAGGGAAAGGTGTCAAAGCACGAAGTAATTGTTCGGCCGAACTCGTTTTCTTGTGGAAGCGCTTTGCAGGGGGACGGCGTCAGCGAAATCGGCATCAAAGCAGGGGAAGGCTTTCGCTCATGGTGCGCATTCTTCTGGTCGATGACAATCCGGCGGTCCGGCGCTATCTGCGAGCGATTCTTGAGCAGCAAGAGTCCTGGCAGGTGTGCAGCGAAGCGCGCACCGGCGCCGAGGCCCTCCATCAGGTACTGGAATGCCAGCCCGACCTGATTTTGCTCGACTACCAGATGCCCGACCTGAACGGAGTCGACGTTGCCCGGCAAATTTCCGAACTTTTTCCCAAGATCCCGATATTGATGGTGACCCTGCACCTTTCCAATCAACTGGCGGAAGCGGCGCGCCAGGCAGGCGTACGCGGCGCCTGTGCCAAACAAGACATTGGTTCGGTGGTCGAAGCGGTCGAAGTTTTATTGCACGATAAGACCTATTTTCCGGCTATTTCTACTCGCCACAACGCCTAGGGAAATTAGGTCCCATCCGCTCCTTCAACATCTCATCCCAAATACAGGATTCCCTGTATTGGACCTCGTACTGTAGGACGTTAGCCTCAATGCGTTACGGGGCCCTCCCCCACGTTGCAGTGCTCAGAATAATATAATGATTTTTGGTCAGGGCTTGTCACAAAGGAACGATAGAATTGTGGCGAATCGTCTGGTCTCCCCAAAGGACTGAATAGAATGACAATTCGCATTTTGCTGGTGGACGATCACCCGATTGTGAGGCAGGGTCTGAAGACGCTTTTGGAGGGGCATTCGGGGTGGGAAGTTATTGGAGAAGCATCGGACGGGGCGGAAGCGGTGGAGAAGGCGAAGGATCTAAGCCCTGACGTGATGGTTCTTGACGTGACCATGCCGCGAATGAACGGCTTAGAGGCGTGCCGTTTACTGCGACAGGAGTGTCCCGGCCTTGAGATCCTGTTCGTTACCCAGCATGATTCTCCACAAATGATGCGGGAAGCCCTGGAGGCTGGAGCCAGGGGATACGTTGTGAAGTCCAATGCCGCTCGCGATTTGCTGGCGGCGGTCGATGCGGTAAGCCAGCATCGAGTCTTTACTGCTCTAAATGGCCGGAATGTTGCCGAGTTACGCTAATCGGCGCAAGATCGAGCCGCAACGCGCGATCTGAAAAAAGGGGGGACTATGAAGCTCAGGATCCTGTTAGCTGATGACCACGAAATCGTGCGCCGCGGTTTGCGCGCGTTGCTGGAAAAACATGAAGGATGGGAAGTTTGCGGTGAGGCCAGCGACGGTCGCGAGGCGGTGGAGAAAGCCTTGCAGCTGAACCCCGATGTCGTCATCGTTGATATCGGAATGCCCAACCTGAACGGTTTGGACACGACGCGGCAACTGCTGCAGCACGATCCTCACTTCAAAGTCATCGTCCTGACGATCACCGATTCCGATCAGGTTATTCGCGAAGCACTCGACGCGGGAGCTCGCGGTTTTGTTTTAAAGTCTGATGCCGCGCGCGACTTGGTGTCGGCGGTCGAAGCGCTGCAGAACAAGCGTATGTTCTTCACACCACGAGTGAATGACCTGGTGCTGGCGGGCTTTCTGGAGAAGGGGCAAACCGTTTCCCGGAACGAGGCGCCAAAACTACCCACTTTGACGGCTCGAGAACGCGAGATCACTCAATTGCTTGCGGAAGGCAACAGTTCGAAAGAAGTCGCATCGCTGCTGAATTTGAGCACCAAGACAGTTGAAACTCACCGCAGCAATATTATGCGAAAGCTGAGTTTTCACTCGATTCGCGACCTGGTGGTTTATGCCATCAAGAACAATTTGATCCAGATCGAGCTACCCCCGCCGCCGCCGAAAACGCCGACCGGTCCTACCGCTGCATAAGTTCTTTGAGGCTTGGGTGAGACTCGCTCGCTAATGCGGGGTCTCACCCGGGTAGTATCCGCTCCGAGTTCTCACGATCAGGCGGGTCTTCGCTGGCCCTCTCGCTTCCACCCGAATCGCCTGGTATCCCGGCTTAGCCGCCCCTGGGTTGAAAGCCAGCGTGTACTGGCTGCGAATATCATGCGCGACCGCGCGCGTGATGGAATCCACTTCGTCCAGGTTGCGGGGAAAGAACGCTACTCCCCCCGTGCTCGAAGCCAACTCCTGCAGTGCATCGTGCCCGGCTCGTGTCATTCCGCCATTGCTGAGCCCGATGGCATAAATCGTTGCTCCCTTGTCGGGCTGCAGTTTGCGAATGGCGCTCTGCAGAGTCTCCTGGCTCATATTGTCTTGCCCGTCGGTAATGACCAACAGAACTTTCTTGGTGAGGCGAGGATTGTCGCGAAGATGCGACGCCGAGGCGACCACGGCATCATAGAGAGCCGTGCTTCCGCGGCTGGACACCTGATGCATGGCGGCCTGGAGCAGGTTCACGTCAGAGGTGTAATCCTGGTCGAGGTAAGGCGTCTCGTTGAAATTGACCACGAACACTTCGTCCTGGGGATTGCTGGCGTGAACCAGGTTCAGCACCGCCTGGCTGACCTTTTCCCGCTTGTCGCGCATGGAACCCGAATTGTCGATCACGATCCCCAGGGCCACCGGCACATCCTCCCGGCGGAATGACGTGATCGGTTCGAGCACATTATTCACAAAAATGGAAAAAGCGCTTTGGTCGAGACCAGTGACCATGTGTCCAGTTTCATCGACTACGGTGGCGTGCAAGACCACCTCCTGCACTTGTTTCTTGAAAACGAATCGGCCGGAATCGTCCGCGCTTTTGTCGGATGTAATCGGGGATTCCTGCCCTGGAGTCGGGTTCTGCTGGCTTGGCGGTTCTTCCACAGTGGAAGGAACCGCGGTCCGAGGCGGTCCGTAGTCAGGATCCCACGCAGCCGGCGGCGGTGTCGAAGGAGGGCTCTGGGCCGGCGCCGTATTCTGCTGCGCGAAGCCAATCGCGCACACGGCTATGGGCAGCCAAGCTGCCTTGATCATTGAGCGGAGAAAGGTCCTACGGACGTGCATGGGTACAAGCCTCCCTACGCGATTTAGATGCCAATCTCGCTTGCATCGTTTGGTCTTTGTTGATGTAACCCTCTAAGAAACCACCGGGCCACATGCTACGTAGTTCTTCGAACGTTACTAAGAACACGGTATTGCCGAAAAAAACTCCAGATCACACCATAGTGACATCAAATTTGTGGGTTTTCTCAAGTTGGCAAAACTTACACGAGGCCAAGATTGCCCGGTGATTAAAGCGGCTTAGATGCAATGAAGTACAGGTTTGGCAAGGTTTGTGCTTTGAGATTAGCGATGGGGCCGGGCTGGGCTTTTGAAGGCGGCCGGGCGTTAGTGTGCCCTGACATATGCACGACGGACACTTCACGAACTCGACCGCTGGGAGGCAGAGCATGCTTCGCATCCTGATTGCCGACGATCATGAAGTAGCCCGCCACGGCATTCGCGCGCTGCTGGAAGGTCACGCAGGATGGGACGTTTGTGCGGAGGCGAAAGACGGACGGGAAGCCGTCGAACTTGCCAGCAGTGTGAGCCCCGATCTGATCCTGCTCGACATTGGAATGCCGAACTTGAACGGTCTGGAGGCAGCGAGGCAAATACTCGCTTCCTCTCCAGATACGCCTATTTTGATTTTGACTATGCACGATTCCGAGCAGGTCGTACGGGAAGTGTTACGGGCGGGGGCACGCGGCTTTCTGCTGAAGTCTGACGCTGGCCGCGACCTGGTAGCCGCGGTGGAAGCTTTGCAAATGAAACGAACTTTTTTCACCACACGGGTCAGCCAGATGGTGTTGGAAGGGTATCTGGATCGCGACAATCCTGACGGCCAGGCGGAAAATTCCGGCGAGAAGAAAGAAGATCCTGCAACCGAGGTGCTTACGAGCCGGGAGCGCGAGGTGATTCAGTTACTCGCGGAAGGTAAGACCAGCAAGGAAGTAGCAGTCGCGCTTCGCCTGAGCGTCAAGACCGCAGAAACTCATCGCACTAATCTCATGCGCAAACTTGGACTCCATTCGGTCGCGGACCTTACTCGATACGCGGTGCGCAATGGGATTGTCCAGGTCTTTTGAGTGGCAATATCGACGGCATTTTTTCGCGGCAAGCCGGAGAATGTCCCCTTAAAGCGTGTAACGGGCAGAATTACTCGCTTTGCCGTATAGACCCCTGTAAGGCAATCCTTTTTAATCTCAAGCTGAGCGACTATCTCAGCTATGGGAAGGAACTATCGATGCTTTTCACTATTGCTGCCCTTCTACTGATCCTGTGGATGCTGGGGATGGTCAGCTCTTACACGCTGGGCGGTTTCATCCACATCCTGCTGATCCTGGCAATCATTGCCGTCCTCATACGCGTCATTCAAGGCCGCAGCCCGGTTTAAAAATTGGGCTATCCCGTTTAAGAAAACCAACAAACCTTCCCGGCTGTTAGTCATCTGACTTTGCCGGAGACAGCGCAAGGAAAGATTGGCCCTTAAATCACGAATCGAGGGATTCACAATGAGCCAAGATCCGCTAAACCAGAATACATGTGAAGTTTGCCATCAGTCGTTCGATTCGCAAAACGAATTGCAAAATCACCAAGACAGCGCGGATGGCGAGAATACGCCCAGCGACCCACGATCCAGCAACGACATAGAAACTGACAAGTCGAATGAACGAAAAATTGCCTAGGCGAAATTTACCCGGGCACGCACGGAGAGTGTATTAATTCAAATCTTTCAAAGGAGATTCCAAATGAACAAGGACCGTGTTGAAGGCAAAGTGAAGGACGTTGCGGGACGCGTCGAACGGCAAGCCGGCGAATGGACGAATGACCCGAATATGCAAGTAAAGGGTGTCGCAAAACAAGCCGAAGGCAAAGTGCAGAATGCCTGGGGCAAGACCAAGGACGCCGCCAAGAAAGCTACGGATGACACCACCACTTCCAAGCCTCCGCAACGGGCTCCGGAAGATACCGACGTTGAGGACTCGGATGCCAAAGATGCGCGCCGCCGGGGTTAGCGCAATTCGAAGCTAGACGACTCAAAAGCAGGGTAGCTCGGTAATTTTCGCCGAGCGCCCTGCTTTCTTCGTTTTTGAAAACATTCAAACCCGAATTAGGCTCTCGGAGGCAAGGTTCCTGCAGGGGAGAAAGTTTGCCTCAAATGGGGGCATTCCTGTATTTCAGCAGCGCGACGGTTGGGCTGTAATAGATATGCGAGCGGCAAGGGGCGTCGTTAAGCTTTTCGGAGGGTCGATCATGTTACGAGCTTTTGGCGCGTTTCTGGCGGTCTTCTCGATACTCAGCCTGGTGGTGCAACTGGAAGCATTGGGCGTCGCCTTCGCCGTGTGCGCTCTCTGCTTTTTCGCTCTCGATCCTCTCTTGGCGCAGTTCGTACCGGCTCCGCGTTCCCCTCGGATGCAGGGCGAGCCGCTTCTGTAGTCCCTCGTGATTTCTTTCCCAACTAAATTTCGGTTCAGGCCGCGGGTGCGCCTAAGCGAGTTTGATCATCCGCTTTTGCCGGATCGTCCAGTCGCAACTCGCAGAGTTGTCCAATCAGATTGCCCGCCCACTCGTAGACGTTGTGTTCGCGAATTGTGCGCCGCATGTGCTGCATGCGCGTTTGTTTTTCTTCGGGATCCATTTCGAGTGCGACACGAATCGCTTCGGCGGTCTGATCGATGTCATAGGGATTCACCAGCAGCGCGTCGCGTAACTCTCGCGCAGCCCCCGTGAAAATACTCAAGATGAGAACTCCATTTTCATCGTGTCGCGAAGCCACGAATTCTTTCGCCACCAGGTTCATACCGTCGTGCAGCGACGTTACGAGACATAGATCTGCGTTCTTGAAGTAAGGTTCAATCTCGTGGTGGCTGTGCGAACGGTTCAACAAAACGATCGGTCGCCATCCTTCCTTCTGGAACCGCCAGTTGATTCGCCCAGCCTCGGCTTCGACCTCGGCTTCCAAGTCGTGATATCGCTTGAGATGACTGCGGCTGGGCGCGCCGATTTGAACGAAAGTAAATTGGCCTTGATATCGTGGATATTTTTCAAGAAAGCGCTCAATCGCCAGAAACCGCTCGAGAATCCCCTTGGTGTAATCGAGCCGGTCGACTCCGATGCCAAGAAAGATGGCTTCGACATCCAGGTTCTTCAAGAGTCCTGATCGTCCTTCTGGCGCTGAGTCAACAACGGCCCGTTCGCTCACCTCACTGGCGTCCACGCTGATTGGGAAAGGATGCACCGTGGTGACGTGGCCCAGTCGCTGGATCGTGAAATGTTCCCAGTCGATCCTCGATTCCATCACCCGGTCTGCCGTTTCCAAGAAATTGGTGCAGTGGCTTTGAATGTGGAAGCCAATAAGATCGGCGCCTAATAGTCCATCCACCAGTTCGCGCTGCCACGGACAAATTCCAAAGGCCTCTGGATTCGGCCAGGGGATATGCCAGAAAATCGCTACGCGGGCGTCTGGACGCTTTTGTTTGATCATCCTGGGCAGAAGCGCGAAGTGGTAATCCTGCACCAGCACGACCGGTTTCTCGGTGTCTTTCATCTCTTCGAGCAAGGCATCGGCAAACTTGCGATTGACAGCCTGATACTGCTTCCAATCTTCGGCGCGAAAAATCGGACGGGTGTGCGCGATATGGCAGAGCGGCCAAACTCCTTCGTTGGCGAATCCGTAGTAATAGCCCTCTTCCTCTTCCTTGGTCAGCCAAACGCGGCGCAGCGTGTAGTGGGGATCATCTGGGGGCACGGCTATGCGATCATGCCGGTCGACGGTTTCGCGGTCCGCCGTTCCGCTTCCGTGCGCCACCCAGGTGCCTTCGCAAGCGTTTAGAACGGGCTCGAGCGCGGTAACCAGGCCGCTCGCAGGAACTTCAACCTCCACGGACTTGCCGCGGGCCTTGTGGATGTAGGGCTCGCGGTTTGAGACTACGAAGAGGCGGCTTCCGCCCAAGCGATTTCGCAGGTCCGCCGTCAGCCTCTCTGCCGTCCACTGCGATTGCCCCGCCGCTCGCAGCCGGGCTTCCCTCTCCGCGGCGCTGCGCGCGGAGTTCAGACTCTGAGCCAGCGTCGCCACCTCCCGCGCCAGCGGCTGGTACAACTTCTCGTCTGGCATTCCTACTCGCGATGACGGCATGTGCCCGGTTCGCAAAGCTCTCAACCAGTGCGCAGTCCGCGCTATCGGTCCTTCGATGCTCCATCGAACGATCAGCAGTGTGATTAGCGCGATCAGGATGACCTGCGCCATGCCGCTTAGAAACGTGTCGCGCCAAATGCGAATGCTCTGGTCGCGAATGTAACTCGCGTCATGAACGATCGCCAAGGCGCCCAGGAATTTGTCCGGACTGTACAACGGAAGGACGCAGATGTGAACCGGCTGGTCGGCCAATCGTTGAAAGGCGTCCGCCCCACTGTTCTCCTTCAGGGTTTGAAGGACCACGGGCTGCGGCGTATCCCCCAACTTTGGAGCCAGATCCTTGGTGATTGCGATGACGTGTCCCTGGGGATCGTAGACCGCCATGCCCATCAGGTTTTCCCGATTCGCGAAGTGCTGCACGGTTTTCCGCAGCGTCTGGAGGGTGCCTTTCTCCATGTCGCGCTCGACGCTTCCCGCCAGACTTTCCGCCAGGACTTCGGAGCGCCTCTGCAGATCTCGCCTAAGACTCCGTTTGCCGGCCCACACCTCATAGCCAGAGGAGCACAGCGAGACGAGTAAGACACCGACGATCAGGGAGATGATGAGCCGAACGCTCAGCAATCGCATACGTTAACCTCAAGGACTGCACTCCCCGACCCCAAACCTCGGAGATTTTCCACAAATTCTTGCTTAAGGCAATGATGGAGCTTTGTTTCGATGCGACATTCCACTCTTTGGCTGCCGTTTAGTCCGTTCAGGTTGAGGTTAGTTGCCGGGGGTGCTGAGTTCGCGGGTCACCGCGGTAACTCTTCTTCCCGCCAGTCCTATGTACAGAGAATGCTTTATGGAATGTCAAGGTGCACAGGCGTAGAAGGATTAAACAGAGCCGTAGCAAGTGCTGGTCTGCCACTAGATGAGGAACTGTGAATTGCATAGGGCAGTTCCCATTTCCCCGCGTCTTTCGAGAGGTGTTATGAATCGAATGACAGGATTATTCGCGGGCTTTCTGTTCGTCATCACGCCCTTGGCATTTGCCCAGCAGCCCCAGGAGGCTCCGCAATCTCCCGAGGATGCCTTGGTCAACCAGCAGTTGGTAGCATGGTCGCGGTTTCAAAAGCCGCAACCTGCACCCCAGCCGCTGCCGCCCCGCGACACCCCTGTACCGGAACCTGGCCAACAAGACCAGCAGGGCAATCGGCCGACGGACCCCCAAACTCAAGACCAATCCCCCACCAGTCAATCTTTCACCGGAAAGATCGTCAAGGACGGGGATAAATTCCTATTGAAAGCGGCGAGCAACACCACTTACGAATTACAGGAAGCAGGCGACGTGAGCCGTTATGTGAACCAGTCCGTAAAAGTGATAGGCAGCCTCGACACCGGCAGCAACACAATTCGCGTCGTCAAAATTGAGTTACTGTCCTAGAAACTTAGGCTTAGAGCCGGAGTACATGATTTACCCTAGTGCCCGTAGAGCAAAAACGGAATAGCTTCAGCCATCGCCCCGTATTCGTGTCGTAGAAGGAGTCCTACCTTTCTCCTTCCTCCGCGATCCGGTTTTGGAGGTCAAGACATGCGCGTTAACCAAACTGCCGCCTACGCGATGTACCCTCGCAATGTGGCCTTGCCGGAAGTTGTTTCGACATTGAATCGGGCGGGATTTGGAAATGAAGACATCTGCATGGTGCTTTCGCCCGCTCACCCCGCTGCATCGGCCGTGGGGGACGCAACGATCGGCGACGTTGCAATAGAACAGAGCGCCCGCAGCGCCCGCATGATTGGCTGGTTTTCCGAGCTGGGCGCTGTCGTGATTCCGACCGTCGGATTTTTCGTTCGCTCACAGGCTTTCTTCCATGCGCTTCTGGGCGAACAAAATTTGCCATCTTTTTCTCGCGGATCGCGCACTCTGCTCGGTCTCGGCTTCTCGGAAGCTGAAGCCAAGAGACTCGGCAATCAACTGTGCGACATGGGCGCGTTGGTTTACGTTTCCTGCAAGGAGGGCGCGCAGACCGCCGGCGCCATCGAATTACTGCGCAAGGCGGGAGCTAGAGAAGCCTCCAGTTTGGGGGTTGCGCGCGCGGCGCATGCTGCAGCTGCGTAGCATTTCCTCTGTTCCTTTTGCTCGGCCCTGGGAAATTTCTACTTCCTGGTAATGCGTTCCTGACCGATCCTTCGGCCTCTACGTCTCTTCTATCACCAACTTAGAATGCACTCGGAAGGACATCCTTGGCGGCCATCGAGTTGCATTAATTTCGGTCGAGCAACTGTTCGACATTGGGACGGCATCCTTATGCCATTGTGAGGAACACGGAGAACCCTGAGTTGAGAAGACATCGAATCTGGATTGAGATCCTGCTACTCGGCAGTGCAATCGCATGTGCGATCGCGCTTCTATTCGCGACTCTTGCCGCTGCGTCCGGCGCAACAGCGGATGAAGCGGCAGCACGTCAGGAAGCTCCATCGACCGGAGGACAAACCTATGAGGGCATCGTGACCTGCTCCCGGTGTGGCGCGAGGCACTCCCGCGCCCTCGGCCAAACCGCCGCCGATTGTTCTCGCCTGTGCGTACGCAGTGGAGCGGATTTCGCCTTGGTTGACGCCGACTCTACCTATTTGCTCGATGGCGACTTGGGCGTTCTGGGAAGGCTGGCGGGCAAGCGCGCCCGCGTCACCGGCGAGTTGAACGGAAACACCATCAAGGTTTTGTCGGTCGCCGCGCAAAGCTGATCGCTGCCGACAACGGCCACAGGTTCGGCGGCCTCGTGGCTGGAGGATGAGTAAGCCAAAATCCCCACACTATTCGCTTAGCTCTAATGCTTCGGTAGGGAATTTACCGTATGGCTTTCCAGCCCCGCGGATAGTTTAATTCGATATCGAATCTGATCCGTTTTTGCCGTCTTTTTCTCAGTCCGAGGGTTAGAAATTTGAGGTTTAAGAGGCGGGTTTATGCCGGAAGCGCAACCCAATTCGGAAGTCTCAATCTTGAGGCGCGCAATCAATTTGTGGCCTTACGTATTCATTGTGGTTTCGCTTACGGGTTTGGCCTATATTGCGTTTGGCGCCGCTCGCTGAAACAAACTTATTTCCGCTTACCCACTGCTCAAGCGCAAACTCAGCCGATCTCCACCCTCACTTCTAAGGCATAAGCCGGATACTCTTCATAATCAAGCGCCGCGCATACTCAGCTTGAAATGCGCCCGAGCCAGAGAAAAGACTTGTAACACTCACGATCAACCCCTGGAATGGCGCATGGATTTTGAATAATCTCGAAGGCCTGGAGGTCTTGAACACATGTCGTCAAAGAAACTCGCATTACTATCGGTGGTACTGTGCTGTGGCAGTTGGGCAGTTGCGCAAAGCGGGGCTGGAGGAGCGGCACCTGCCGGAGGTTCGAGCTCGGCGGGACAGAGCTCCACCCCAGGTTCGCCAGCGACGCCGCCCGCGAGCACCTCAACTCCGACCGCTGGAACCGCGACACTGCAAGCCACACCGGGGCAAACTCCTGGTCAAAGCACTCCGGGTTCCAGTTCGCCCAGCGGAACTCCAACCACAACTACTCCGGGGACGTCTCCGAACAGCAACACTCCCGGGAGCACGACGCAGCCGTTGAACACCACTCCTAATTCGTCGCCTGGCAGTTCGCCTTGCAGCACCATGCCGAACTCGGCTAGCGGATCGGCGGGCTCCACGCCAAACACCGGATCGTCGACTCCTAATCCGGCAACTCCGGGAAGCCAGGGCAACAGCAACTCGTCGCCAGGGATGAACCCTACGCCGGGAACACCGTGCCCACCGTCTGCAGGGGGCAGCTCGTCACCGCATTCTTAAGCAGGAACGTTCTGCGATGTTTCCATATTTTGCGGGCCTAGACTGGGTCCGCTTTTTTATTGCGATCGCCATTCTTAAAAAAATCGCGGCGGCCGCTGTCGGCCTTTGCTGCATCAGATTGCCATGCACCCGAACAACGGCCCCGCACGATACAGGCTCCGCGTTCCGTCAGAACCCGAACCGTTTCCGGTCAAGGAACCGCCCGACTCGCCCGAGAATCCCGACATGCCCGTGCGCGAACCCGACCCAGATGAACCCTTCCAGATCTGACGCTTACGACTCTCTACAGTGAACGGCGGATTGTCCCTTTCTTCGTCCGATTTCATACTGGCGGCAATGTTCTTCAATCAAAGCCGGGGATGCCCGCTGATCCCGAACACATCTAAATCATCCAGGAGGAAACCGTGGCTCACTATGGAACTTTGAAAGATATTCTCGTCGCCGACGCGGCCGACGATATTCGCGGCTCTCATCTGTACGGTTTGAACGACGAAAAGCTGGGCAAGATCGACGATGTCATTTTCGACCACTCCACCGGAAACATACGCTACGTGGTCGTCGATACCGGCGGCTGGCTCTCGAACAAGAAGTTTCTCGTGCCCGCCGAAGGTCTCCGCGCTTCAGCGAAGCATGAGAACGATTTCGAGGCCAATCTCGACAAGCGCCAGGTAGAGAATTTCCCCCCTTACAACGAGTCCGATCTGGAATCGGAAAGCAAGTGGGCCGGGTACGAGGGCCGTTACCGCTCCAAGTGGGTGGCTGATCCCGTAATGCATCGCGCCGAAACCGACCGCAACATTACTCCCACAACTTTACAGGAAACGGGAAACCTGGATTCCGAGGACGCAGCCGCTCGAGCTCAGGGACGCGTTCCCATGTCGCGAAGTACCGCTGCTTCGGGAGCTTCCAGGGCCGATCTTGAGGCAGCTGCATCGCTCACGGATCGCGTGGTCGCCGCGGGAAGCGACTCAGTTGTAATCAGCAATAGCGCGGTAGGAATCGGTGGCCGCTGGGATACGTTTCAGAGCCGTCTGCGCGAGCGCCGCAAGGAAGCGGTCATGCATTGCGACACCTGCACTGGCGAGTCTGCGGTCAAACGAGGCTCCGAAGGTGTCGGCACGCTCCGCAAGGCGGTCTAAAGAGAGCGCCCTTAACCCGCAGAGGCATCCCATGTCAATGGGGTGCCTCAATTTTTTGTTCAAGGATAACCCGATAATTCTGGTAGGCGGGGACCGCCGAATCCGCATCTCAAATGCAGATATGATTGCGGGCAATCCAAAACCGGCTCGATCAAAGGCGTTTTGTGCCATTGCCCTTGCAATTCTAATCGTGGTGACGATGGCCGTGCTTGCTACTCACAAGAAGACGCCTCCCATGCGCGTCGCACCGTTACACCCTTCCACTTTTATCGCCACCAGCGTCTGAACCTCACCGGCTGGGGGAAACCTTCCACAATTGAGCCAGTGCCCTGGCGGCGTCGGAAAGAGCCTGCTTCTCAGCATTCACGGGCGACCCGGCAACGCTGGTCCCAGCCCGCTGCGCGATCGGTGTGCGGTACCGAGAAACCTTGCCAGTCAATCCTACTTGGTAGATATCGCGAACCGCGCACTCGAACGCGCGTTTCAGATGCTTAGTCGGGGGGAGGGCCTGTATTGCGCTTTTGTTCGTCATGAGAAGCTCCACTTTCTCGGTTTTAAGCAATGTAGGACGAACGCGACTGCTCAACAATACAGCGTTGCACGCAACCATGATGGATGGCTTTCCGTAGCGCGGTTCTAAGGTCATTTAGGGTGATTATTTATCAGTTACGATAAACGACGTAGCATGCCACAGTGACAACCACACTGGTGCCAGGCAGACAATCGCTCCAGCGAAAAATGTTTCAGGCAGCCGCAGCTTCGGAACGGACGCAGCTGCGCAGAGCGCGCAAGGCATAAAGCGCGTCATCCAGCACCACATCTTCCTCAATGTGATCGCTGGTTGCGGCAAACAATTCTTTGATCCGGGAAAGGATGGCCCTCTCGGCTTCATCTATCCGCTCCGGAACCTGGTTCCGGTCGTTTTCGAAAAGTGCGGCGTGATAAAGAACATGCCAAGCGAGGGACGGCGCTGAGCAAGAAATAACAGTACTCATAGTCGTGACACCTTGGGGTTGAGTACGGCATTTCCAGGTAGCTTTTCCTGGTATCCGTCTGAATGTTGGGCCGATTACGCACATTAATGTAGGCAGTCAACTGGAAATATCGGGTGAATCCCGTATTTTCCACAAGTTCAAGGAAAAGCTGTGGAAGGACGTGGGGGCGTCCTCCCACCAGGAGATTCTACGCGGCCCGCCGTGATCGTGATTTGGCTGGCTGACGACTTTCTGTTCCTTCTTCTGCCTGTTGTACAGCTTCCCCTTGCCCAGCCTGCGAGTTGATTTCCTCCGCCAGCTGGCTCAGCTTTTCATCTGTCCGTTTTTCTTCCTCGAGGGTTTGCTCCAGCAGCGAAACGTGCTCATTTTCGCCTAGTAATTCCGCGAAAGCGCGTACGGTTCCGTACCCGGCAATCTCGTAATGCTCAACTCTCTGGGCTGCGCCGATCAGTGCGGCGTCCATCAACGCGTCTTCGTAGTCCTCTGACATCGTCTCCGCGCCTTCTTTCACCAGCCCTTCCATGCCCAGACACTTCTTTCCGGTGGCTTTTTCGCCCAGCATTTCGAAGATCTGTTCGAGCCGCGAAACGTGCTCCGAGGTCTGCCGCAGGTGCTCTTCGAATCCCTGGCGCAATTCGGCATTGGACGCGGCCTTGGCCAACTTGGGCAAGGCCTTTACCATTTGAGTTTCTGCGCTGTACAAATCTTTTAATTCGTTGACGTATAGTTCGCGCAATGAGTCCTTCTGCATTATTTTCCTCCTTAGGATATCCAGCCATGCAACGAAGTGACATGCACTGGGGTTCTGTTCGAAAACTATGTCTCGCATCAGCGTCAATCAATACCCCGGATGCTGTATTAAATTGTGAATGGAGAGCGGGCCGCTGCTCTAACGAGTAGCTGCGGGCGGTCCGTGCGCCTCAGTGACGCGATCTGCTTTAGGATGATCGTCTTTGGGCTCGTCTTTATGACCGAAGTCGAGACCGAAGCGTGGCGCTTCCCGGGTGCCGCTGATCTTGAAAGGGACTTCCGTACCCGCTCCGTGCTTGGAGAAAAACGGATCGACTGGCTTTAGCAAAATTGACTTCCATCCCTTCGTCATCTGCGACAGTTTCGCGTCCAGTCTGAGCAAGCCATGAAAGTCGAAGGTGTCCCCATCCATGCTGTACTTGCCGGTCACGTCCGCGTGCGTTCCTGGAACCAGAAAATGCAGGGAGGAGAAAACGAAGACTCCCCGGTCGAGGGTGAACGTGCCTTCCAGATCTGACGTTACACTTGGCTCGACCGCGCTCCGCCCAGCCCCATGCTTGCCCTGACTCAGGAGGCTCAAAGAATCGATCTTCCCTTGAACCTTTTCGTTGGCGAAGTGAGCTGCTGGGATGTGAAAGCCGCCCTCCAAATAGAGACGATTGGCGATATCTTCAGGACCAGGACGAAGGCTCAGGTTGGTTTTCATTGCGACCATACCGGTCATGACCGGAGGATCGGTCTCGATTCCGAGGCGCAACAAATCTTCAATGTGGGCCTGGCCCAGCACAACCTTCAGCTCAATGTCGTGGCCATGCGGTGTCTTCACCCGCACGATCTTGCCGCTCGCGGTAAAGGTGGAACGCAGTACCCTCGCCTTCACGGGATCCAGGTACGTGTCGCCGTCGGTGCCGTCGACAATGGCATGAAACTCGGTATGCAGCGGGACTGGATGACCGCTTATGGCGATCTGGAAGTCGGGCGTATCTGTCTGACCTTCGACTTCAATGCGGCCCAAAGTCCCGCCATACTTTCCCGTGGACGACAGAATTCCTTTGATTCCGGGTAGCGTCCCCAGATCCGCGTTGGTGAACGAATAGTCTCCCATCACCGCGGTATCGCGAGGCTTCTTTTCATTCAAAGGCCCGAACTGCCCGCTTGACTGGATATCGCCCACTGGCTTGGGATTCACCAAGGTTGCATCGAACCGCAAGGGAAGTCCTGGCCCAATCTCTTTCATCAGCAAATTGCTGATATCGAATTCCAGCGGCCGTTTATCTGACCGCGGCGTATTAATGAACAGTTTAGTATTTGTGCATAAAAAGCGGTCGACCGCGATGCTCATCTTCATTCCACGCTCCCGCTTCCGCAACTCGACTATCTCTTTGCGGTCATTGGTGGGGGGAATGTTTACGGTAAGGCCGTCAACGTAGACAATGTCCACCTGCATGGGCTCTCGAAACAGGCTGCGCAGCGCAGTCTGGAAGCGGAATTCCCCGATCTCCAATAATGGCTGGACTCCGGGTTCCCAGCGATTCGGGTCGCTCGTGCCATAAATCCGCAGCCCGTTTCCCTGCACGCGGACGCCGTCCGCAATCCAAACCTGAAGTTTGGCGAGCTCGACCCGGCTCTTAAACCGGGCCGATAATGTTTCGATCACGCGAGTGCGCAGGATGGGCTCTGCGCGCGTGATCACGATCCTAATGCAAACCCCGATTGCCGCCAGAAGGATGACAACGATGGCGGCAAGCCAGCGCCATTTGCGGGAACGCCGCAGTCGTTGCCCGGAAAGCGGCTCGGATTCGACCTGAGGTAAATGCACACCAAACCCTGGAACATCTTATCGGCAACGCGGAGAAATGGAATCGGGGGTTTCCTGCAGTTGCTTCGATAAACGGATCGCTAATCCTCGCTAGCCCTGTGGCACTTGCGCCAGATTGATTACGCTCCAAAGGACATAGGCCGCAAGCATTCCCATGACGCATGCCATGACCAGCGACCGGTAGCGCGTTTCGAGCAAGTCGGCGAGCACTCCCGAAACAAAGATGAACAGAAATGGAGCTGCGGCCAGCAAAAATCCGGCGGCGGCAACATGGGGATGCGCCATCCCAAGAACAAGAAACAACACAGCCACCAGCAGCGGTGCGGTATTGCCAAAGTAGCGAGTTCGCGGCCACACAGCATAAGTGACGACCGCGACCGGAAGCCCTAAGGCCAGCGCGGGACATGCGCGCCCAATTTGTACAGCCACCTGTTTGTAGACTCCAAGGACCGTAAAGCCGCGCCACGTTGCTCCCCAGAACGCCGCCCGCTGCATGCTCTCTGAGAATGTATGCGGATGGAAGAAATACACGGCGAACAAAAGACTCACCCCGACAGCGCAGGCAGCAATCCAAATGACCAGCCCAGCCTGCCTCCGCACCGGAGCCACGTAAAGCAGAAAGCCCAGCGCCATCGGCACCAACACGACCAGGGAAAATTGTGACCCCACTGCAATGGCCAGTGAGATGCCAAGCAGCACAATCCGCCGCCAGTTCCATAAAATCACTTCGCGCGGGGCATAGAGCGTATGCGCGACGGCGATGGCGGTAAAGATTGTCCCAAACGCTCCCCACGCCGCCATGATCTCGGGATCGCTGTGCCAGACCGCGCTCGCCTGCAGCAGGGAAGGCGAGAAACAATAAAACGTCAAGGCGATAAATCCGCCGGCATTTCCGCAAAGCCGACGCGCCACGTACCACAACGATGCGCCCAGAAAGACACCGCAGGCGAGAAAAGGAATTCTGGGAAGCCATCGCCAATAGGCTGCGGAATCGCCGCTAAAATCCTTTGGCCATGCCAGCAGTGGCGCCGCGGACGCCAGGTAAAGTAGCGGCGAATGCTCGGTATCGAACCCGCTGTCGTCCTTGCGAAACGGATCCGGCGGAATTCCGGCCGGATCCGACAGAGGCGCACCCGCAATCCCTCGGCCGTGCCACTGTTTCCAGCCCTCGCCGATGCGCATCGCCTCGGCGCCGTCCGGCTCGCGTCCGGCTCGCATCTCGGCACGGACCAGCCATGACGCCTGTGCTAAAAAGCAAAGAAGCATCATCCCTGCGAGAAACTGTGGACGTCGAAAGCGTTCGCTCGTGAAATATGGCCGCATAAGGTCGAGCCGAGTGTTTTACCATGTCGGAGGCAGTTTGCGGGGAAAGTTTGCGGCAAACGATGCCGGCGCGTTACGCAATGAGTGAACATGGCACGAACCCGGAAAGCACGTCGGCTCCGAATCCCGGCGGGCCCGCTGTTCCCGAATTCGCCGTAGCCACGCAGCCGTCCTATACCAACACTTTATTTATGGGTCCCGACGGCCTGCGCCCCGGTTGGGGACTCGTTTTCTATCTAGCCACGTACTATGTCCTGCAGCAGTTCGTAGTGGACCTTGCTTGGTCGCGCAACTTAGGCGCGAGCGGTCTTTGGTCGATGATGCTGGAAGAATTCGGAGACCTGATCATCGCTATTGTTCCAGCCATGGTGCTGGCCCGAGTGGAGCGCCGTCGTTGGAAAGTCTACGGACTCCCAATCAGGTACGCGTGTGGACGAGGATTCTGGATCGGCACGGTCTGGGGATTCGCCGGAATTAGCGTGCTGATGTTTGCGCTCTACGGAGTGCACGCGTTCACTTTCGGTCAGACGTCGCTGCATGGGTCGCGGCTGGTGCGTTTCGCGGCCTTCTGGGCGGTAATGTTTCTTCTTGTAGGGCTGTTCGAAGAATTTCTGTTGCGCGGCTACACCCAGTTCACCCTGGCACGAGCCATCGGCTTCTGGCCGGCGGCCATTGTCCTGTCGTGCATGTTCGGACTCATTCATCTGCGCAACGAGGGCGAGCACTGGAACGGCTTGCTGGCTGCGGCATTCATCGGATTTTTCTTCTGCCTGACGCTGCGGCGCACCGGCAACCTTTGGTTTGCCGTGGGCTTTCACGCAACATGGGATTGGGGCGAGACCTTTTTCTATTCTGTGCCCGACAGTGGCATGGTCGCGCCGGGCCACTTGCTGCATTCATCTATGCATGGCGCCCCCTGGCTCAGCGGAGGCTCTGTAGGCCCGGAAGGCAGCGTCCTTTGTTTTGTGGTGATCGCCCTCCTCTGGCTAGCGTTCGACCGGGTGTATCCGCAAGTAAAGTGGAATTTGGAACCGCCCCGCCCCTCGAAATGAAGTCTTGATTTAAAGGTTTCAGTTCGGGAGTCTCGACTTCACCAGTGCTGAGTGAGAAATCAGCTTGCTTCCGCACGTCATATACTGACTTTATGACCCCAGAAGCCGACCTCCTCATTCCGTTGCGGCGCTACTGGGGATACGATTCGTTTCGCCCGTTGCAGGAACGCATCGTGCGCAGCCTGCTGGCAGAACACGACACCTGCGTGGTGATGCCGACCGGCGGGGGCAAGTCGCTCTGCTATCAACTGCCCGCAGTCATCTCCGAACGTACGACCGTAGTGATCTCTCCACTCATTGCCCTGATGCAGGATCAAGCCGCGCAACTGGCCCAGATGGGTATTCCCGCAGCCGTTCTCAACAGCTCGATGAGCAATGACGAACAGGGTCGCATCATACGGCAAGCACGAGACGGTGCGTTTCGACTGTTGTATTTGTCGCCCGAGCGCCTGCAGCGCGCCGATACGCTGGGATGGCTCCAGCAGGTTCCGATTTCGTTTTTCGCGATCGATGAGGCTCACTGCATTTCCGAGTGGGGTCATGAGTTCCGTCCGGAGTACCGGCAGTTGAGCCGACTCCGTGGAAAGTTTCCCGATCGGCCGATCGCGGCATTTACCGCGAGCGCGACGCAACATGTGCGTCACGACATTCTCACACAGCTCGAGTTGCGCAATCCCGACAAATATATTGCCAGCTTTCATCGCCCCAACCTGCGCTATCTGGTGCGCCAGTGTGACAGCGTGGAGCACAGCGCGCTGCTACTGGAAGCGTTGCGTAATTACGACGACGGCAACGTGATCGTCTACTCCCCCACGATCAGCAAAGTGGAAGAAACGGTCGACTTTCTCGGCGACCAGGGAATCGCCGCCGTGGGCTATCACGCCAAGATGGATGCCGGCGAGCGGCGTCGCAATCAGGAGCGCTGGATGTCGGATGAAGTGCGCGTGCTGGTTGGTACCATCGCGTTTGGGCTGGGAATAAACAAGGCGACCGTGCGAGCCGTCATTCATCTGGCGTTGCCCAAATCGGTGGAGCAGTTTTATCAGGAGGCTGGGCGCGCGGGACGCGATGGAAATCCCGCCGACTGCATTTTGCTCTGGCGCAAGCAGGACGCGGGATTGCTCGGATATTTTGCGAACCAGATTCTGGACGCGGCCGAGCGCGACCGCGCCTGGCAGAGATATAACGTGATTCGTGCATTCGTGGAATCCGGCCGCTGCCGCCATCGGCAGATTTGCACACACTTTGGCGAGACTCCGAAGTGGACTTCGTGTGGAGGCTGCGACGTTTGCGCGGCCGTCCCGGCATGGCTGGCGAAAGTGACGACTCCTGCATTAACGCGCCGTACTGCCGTAAGTTCCGCGTCGAGCGGCGCGAAAGAGTCGAGTCCTGGGCATCCGGCAGATCAGGCGTTACGCGACTATTTGCGCAAATGGCGGCGTACCACTGCGAAAGAACAAGGCGTTGCCGCATTCGTCGTGTTGCATGACAGTTCGCTCGATGAAATCTGCCGGATGCAGCCGCGCTCAATCAACGACTTGCTTCGCATCACCGGCATCGGTGAACGGAAAGCCCAGTTGTACGGGCAGTCGATTCTGGCCGCGCTGCAGCAATATCGCGAAGGCATGCGGGCGAGTGCAACGCAAGAGAAGAAGACGGCTCCGGCTCTGGAGACTTTACAACTCCTCGCCGAAGGAAAGACTTTTGAAGATATTGCAAAGATTCGCGGACGGCAAATCGCGACTGTAGTGAACGCTGTCGCCACCCTGGTCGAGAAGGGGGAATTGCAGTTCCGTCCGGAGTGGATCGACCGCAACAAACTGTCGGTAATTGAAGCCGCGTGCGAGCGTCACGATCTAGCATCGTTAGTACGGTTACGAACACTAAAGGACGCCCTGCCTCCAGAAATTACTTACGACGAAATTCGACTGGTACTGGCCAAGCTGCGACGCGAGGGTAGCAGTACGAGTTTCTCCGTTCCCACGTAAAAGGCTTAGTTTTAGCTAATTCTAGACGCTTGACGCGCACTCCGCTCGGCACAGGTGTACAATCCCCCTGGGTTCTATTTCCAGCCAAACATTTTCAGGCCCATACGTAGAAGTGCCAGTCCTTGGCATCGCCCGTGACCCTTCCGTGCGGTGGCGTACTCACGCTCTCTGGAGGGGAGCAGCCATGCGAATCTTGCTTTATAACCCCGACAACGGGGTCACCCGCAATTTCATGCCGCACCTCTGGATGTTTTTGCTGCAGTCCTTAACTCCGCCCGAACATGAGGTGCTCCTGATCGATGGCAACGCCAAGCCAATGAACGAGGCCCAGATCGCGCAGTATGTGCGCGATGAGAAGATCGACCTGGTCGGCATCGGCGCCATGACCCGCATGATCGCAAAAGCTTACCGTATCGCCGACGCGATCCGCGCTACTGGCGTGAAAGTCGTGATGGGCGGACCCCACGTTACCGAGTTGGCTGATGAAGCTTTGGGGCGCGATGGCGGGCCTCGTCACGCCGACGCCGTCGCCCTTGGAGAGGCCGACGAAACCTGGCCGCAAATGGTGCACGACGCGGCGCGCGGCGAACTGAAAGAAATTTATTCGCCGCTGGATGAGAATGGCAAAGAACGTAAGCCATCGCTGAAACAGTATCCGGTGATTCCCTGGCAGTCGATCGATCTTGATCAGTTCAACCTGGTGCCCAAGGCCGCGACCGCGATGCTGCAAAAAATCGGCGAGGGCTGGGGAACGTTCCGAATCATTCCTGTCGAATCAGGAAGAGGTTGTCCGTATGGTTGCGAGTTCTGCACCGTAACTGGATTCTTCGGTGACTCCATCCGCTTTCGCACCAACGAAAGCGTCGTCAACGAGTTGCTCCTTTTGAAAACACGCGCCCGCAAAGAGAAAGGGCAGATGGCCGTTTTCTTCATAGACGACAATTTCGCCATTAACGTAAAGCGCACCAAGTCGCTGCTGCGCGACATTATTGCGGCGGGCGCGCAGGTTCACTGGGTGGCACAGATCAGCGCCAACCTGCTGCGCGATGAGGAACTGATCGACTTGATTGCGGCCTCCGGGGGCAAGTGGGTGTTCATCGGCATGGAGTCGATCGACCCGGCCAACTTGAAAGATGTGAATAAGGGATTCAACAAACCGGGGGAGTATGCCGAGGTGCTCGAGCGCCTGGCGAAACGCAACGTCTATGCAATTACGTCTTTTATTTTTGGTATGGACAACGACACGACTGGCGTCGCCGAGCGCACCCTGTCGCAAGTACGCACCTGGCCGCCCGGGCTCCCGATCTTTGGACTGTTGACTCCACTACCCGCCACGCCGCTCTATAAGCGTCTAGAAGTCGCAGGCCGGCTTACGCGGCGGAAGCATTGGCAGGAATTTATTCCCTTCGCTATGGCCCACACTCCCCTGAAGATGAGCATCGACGAAGCTCACGCGGAAGTGAATTACGGATGGGCGCATGCTTACAGCCCGGAAGCTTTGGCCGGCGCCGTCGATGCCTTGGACGACCAGCCGCTCGGGTATCGCGTCAATATCTTCCTGGCGCGCCTGTGTTTCCGTGGGATCTATTTCCCCATGATGGGGAAACTGGCTTGGGTAAAGGTAGTCGCGCAGAACCGGCATACCATTTTCAAGCTGGTGAAAGAAGCTGTGTTCGGGCGTAGTGTCCGAAGGCCACGGAATCCGGAGAGCGAGGTTCCCTGTGAGGAAAGGGCCGGGACTGAAACGCAAGTGTCCGCATAGCGCCGCTGTACGTACGATGAGGCTCTGATTTGTGCAGGCATCGCGTAGCGCGCTAGCCCCCTGCGGCCTGTTTGGCGGCGTCGCGTCCGGAGCGGACGCAGTCTGGGACGCCGATGCCGCGATAGGCATTCCCCGCCAGCGCAAGGCCGGGCAACTGCTTCCGCAGTCGTTCGATTCGATCGAGACGGTCAAGATGTCCCACGCCGTATTGCGCCATAGCTGACTTCCATTTGTAGACGCGGGCGAAGAGCGGCTCCGCGCGCAGCCCGAGAATTTGCTGCAATTCGTCACGCACAATTTCCACAATTTGCTCGTCGGTCAGCTGCCAAACATCTTCAGCATTCCTGGCGGCGAAAAAGCATCGCAGCAGCGCACGATCCTCGGGCGCGCGATGCGGAAACTTGTTGTGAACGAAAGTTGCCGCCAGCAGTTTCTTCCCTTCGCTGCGCGGAACCAGGAACCCAAAACCGGGAGGCAGCGACTCGCGAACTTCGCGATCGTAGCCCAGCCCGACCGTAATCGAAGAACTGTATTGGATGGCTGCAAGCTCGGCGGAAAGCTCGGAGCTCGCCATGCGCAGCACCTTCGCCGCAGCGGGCGCGGGTAGCGCGACGATGACGCAATCGAACTGATCGGACTGCATCCCCGCCGATACGACCCATCCTTCTGTTCCGCCTTCGGCTTGAACGGCCTGCACGGTAGCATTCGTCAACAACGACGCCGGCGTCAGGCGCGCGACCACCGTCTCGGCCAAAGACTGCATACCATCCTTGAGCGAGGTAAAAAGCGGAGGCGCGGGCTTGCGCGGTCCGGCTGCCACTTTCTTTCGAGCAGCCAACATGGCGCGGCCAAGACTGCCATGCGTTCGCTCCATCTCGGCGAATCGCGGCAGCACGGCGCGGACGCTCAAGCTGGCGGCCTCTCCGCCATACACGCCGGAAAGCAGCGGGTCGGCGAGCCGATCGACCATCTCCGCTCCGTAGTGGCGTTCCACGAAGGCGGCAACGGATTCGTCGTGATCGACCGCGCGTGGCGGATGAAATAACTCCTTCGTCATGCGCAGTTTCGCCTTCCACGAAAATAGCGGCGACAGTCCAGTCGGCAGAATCTTCGTGGGAACCATAAACATCAGCCCATCGGGCATTTCAACCAGGCGCCCGTTGGTCAAAATGTAGGTCTTTCGGTCGGCATCGTTCGAGCCAATGAGTTGCTCGCCCAGGCCGAGTTCGCGGCACAGATCGGTGGCCCACGGCTTTTCCGTAATGAAAGAATCGGGACCGGCTTCAACCAGGCATCCGTCAACTTGTTCCGTGCGCAGAACACCGCCCAGACGAGACGAAGCCTCGTACAAAATATATTCAAGATCGGAACCCGAGCGACGAAGCTCTTCGAGAGCGAAGGCAGCGGCCAGGCCGGAAATGCCTCCGCCAAGAATAGCAATGCGTTTCATGAACTGCGGCTTCCGGCGTCAGGCTTTGAGCTTCTCGACGAGCGGGAGCGCGAGGCCGAATGCTCTTGCACAAAGCGAGCCAGATTCTTCACATTCTCGACCGGAGTTTCTGGCAGGATGCCGTGACCTAAATTAAAGATGTGGCCGGGACGTCCAGCCGCGCGGCGGAGAATGTCCTCCGCGCGCGCCTTCAATTCTTTCCAGTCGGCAAACAGCAGCACGGGATCCAGATTGCCCTGCACCGCCGGCTCATAATCCAGACGCCCCCAGCCTTCGTCGAGTGGAATCCGCCAGTCGAGTCCAATCACATCCGCTCCCGTTTCTTTCATGGCGGGAAGAAGCGTAGCGCTGTCGGTGCCGAAATAAATAATTGGCGCTCCCGATTTCTGCAACTGCTTCACCATGCCGGTGACATGAGGCAGTACGTAGCGGCGATAGTCCTCGACGCTCAGGCAGCCTACCCAGCTGTCGAAAATCTGAATCACGTCGGCGCCCGCTCGCACCTGGTCGGCAGCATAAGACGCGGTGACCGCGACTAATTTGCGCATCAGCACGTCCCACTCGCCCGGAGAGTTGTACATCATCTTTTTGGCGTGGACATAGTTGCGCGAGCCGCCGCCTTCGATCATGTAGCTGGCCAGCGTGAAGGGGGCACCGCAGAATCCGATCACCGGGACGCGTTCGCCGAAATGCTTGGCCACCAGGCTCACCGCCTCGGAAACATATCCAAGTTCGGCGGCGCGGTCGGTGCGTAGGTTGGCAATGTCCTCCTTGCTTCGCACCGGCTTCTCGATCACGGGACCTTCCCCCGCGGAAAAATGAAATGGCAGCCCCATCACTTCGAGCGGCAACAGCAGGTCAGCGAAAATGATGGCAGCGTCGATGCCGAGAATCTCGGCGGCGGTAATCGTGACCTCGGCGGCCAGCGCCGGCTTCTTGCAGATTTCGAGGAGCGAGTGTTCCTTGCGGACCGCTCGGTATTCGGGCATATAGCGCCCAGCTTGTCGCATGAACCAAACAGGGGTCCGGTCAACGGGCTGGGACTTGCAAGCGCGAACGAACCTGGAATTAGGGGCAGACATGAAGTGATGAATTTAGCATTTTTTCGAAACGCGTGCCGTGATGGGATGCCCCGGCCACTGAGGATGCCCGGGAGGGAAGAAAAGCTCGGGCTTGTAGAATTACGGCATGGGTTATAGGGCCGTCTGGGCGCTGGTCGTCGTGGGGCTAGCGGTCTGCTTTGGCGGAGCGCAATTCCAAAACACGGCAACGCCGCCGGTGCCCACCTTCTATAGAGACGTTCTGCCGATTCTGCAGGATCATTGCCAGAGTTGCCATCGTCCCGGCGAAGTTGCGCCCATGCCGCTCGTGACCTATGAACAAACGCGCTCTTGGGCGCAGTCGATGGCACATGCTGTCGAAATGAGAATGATGCCTCCGTGGTTTGCCGATCCGCGATACGGACATTTTGCCAACGACGTTTCGCTGACCCCGCAGCAGATTATCACGATCACGTCGTGGACGGAAGCGGGCGCGCCCGCAGGCGATGCGCACGACGCGCCACCGCCGCGCCGGTGGGCTAATGGATGGAACATCCCCCAACCTGACCTGGTTGTCACGATGCCCAAGGCAGTACCGATTCCGGCTCAGGGAGAAATCGAGTACACCTACGAGATCGTGCCAACACACTTCGCGGAAGATCGCTGGGTACAGATGTCGGAGTTTCGGCCCGGAAGCCCCGCCCACGTGCACCACGCGGTGGTCTATATTCGTCCGCCAGATTCGCAGTGGCTTCGGCACGCGCCTGTGGGCGAACCGTTCACGGCTTCGACGCTGAGCGACCCACTGGAGCGGCGCGAGGCGCACGAGACCACCAGCGATCTCATGCTGGTCTATGCGCCCGGCAGTTCGCCCGATCAGTGGCCCGATGGCATGGCGAAATTCGTTCCGGCAGGATCGGATCTGGTGTTTCAAATGCACTATACGACTAACGGCTCCGCGGATCGGGATCAAACCAGCATGGGAATCGTATTTGCCAAGTCGCCGCCAAAGCAGAGAGTAATCACGCTGCAGCTGAATAATCACGCACTGATCATTCCGCCGGGTGCCGACGATTTTCGCGTAGAGGTACAGGGCACGCTGCCGAACGATGCCACACTTCTGAGCCTGTTTCCTCACATGCATCTGCGCGGAAAACGTTTCGAGTACGACATTGTGCACGACGATGGCAGCAAGGAAGTATTGTTGCGCGTCAATTATCACTTCCACTGGCAACTGAGTTACCGGCTGGCTGAACCGCGACCGCTAAAAGCCGGGACGCGTTTGCGGGCGATTGCATGGTATGACAATTCGAAAAACAATCCGCACAATCCGGACCCGACGAAGACGGTGACTTGGGGAGATCAAACGTCCGACGAAATGATGGTCGGCTTCTTTGACGTTGCGGTGCCGGCAGGGATGGACAAGTGGAAGTTCTTTATTCGGCACGGAACGAACCCTGATGCTCAGCATAAGCCCGAGTAGCGAAGCCGCTTGCCCGCACGGGTTCTCCTCTGTAACACTGAATTAGGTTCACGCCCATTGAGCGCTATTTCCGCACCAAAAATTTCTGAAGAAGCGAGTCGTGTGCCGCCGCGACTGCGGGCCTCTTCCTATTGGGCGCTGGCGGCGGTGTTCGTCGCCGTGTATTTCGGGTCGATGTTCTCGCCCGCTCTGCTTGATGACGCCGACAGCACTCACGCCGAGGCCGCGCGCGAGATGCTCGTAAGCGGCGATTACGTCACGCTGCACGTCAACGGAGTGCGTTATCTGGAGAAGGCTCCGCTGCCTTATTGGCTGACCGCGTTCTCTTATCGACTCTTCGGGGTAAATGAATTTGCGGCACGACTGCCCATGGCGCTTTCTGTCCTGCTGCTGGGGTTGCTCGCATTGGTTTGGGGACGCCGCGCCTTCGGGGAGCGCGCCGGAATCTACGCCGCATCATTCGTCTACACCAGCGCTGGCGTCTTTTTATTTACGCGCGTCATGATTCCGGACGTGCTGCTCAGCCTGCTCATCGCCGCCTCCCTTTATTTCTTTTTGATCGCTCTTGAACCTGACCGTAAGGCCTGGCAATGGTATGCGGGATACGCCTGCATGGCTCTGGGTGTGCTTACCAAGGGCCTGATCGCGCTGGCGTTTCCGGGTGGTGCAGCGGTCCTGTATCTTGCGCTGACCGGGGAGTGGCGACGCTGGCGCGAGTTTCGGATCATCTCGGGACTGGCGCTATTTTTGCTGGTCGCCGCGCCGTGGCACATTCTGGCGGGATTGCGCAACACTGGCGGTCAAGGCGGGCACGGATTTTTCTGGTTTTATTTCGTCAACGAACACTTCCTGCGCTTCCTTGGCAAGCGCTACCCGCGGGACTACAACAAGCTGCCCTGGGCCCTATATTGGTCGCTGCATCTGGTGTGGTTGTTTCCGTGGAGTTTTTATCTGCCAGCGGCAATCCGAACCGTCATCGACGAGCGCAAGACGCCGCGCCCCCGCGATTTTACCGCTCGCACTCGCCTGCTGTGCTGGATCCTCGCGGGCGTGGTTCTCATCTTCTTTGCCATCTCGACCAACCAGGAGTACTACACTTTCCCGGCATACTTCCCTTTGCTCATGCTGCTGGCGGATGGGATCACGCGCTCCGAGGCCAGCGATTGCGCCACCGGATCGCGAAAAGGCGCGCTCAGAATTTCGGCCGGGGCACTAGCAGTTGTGGGATTGGCTGCGAGTGCCACCTTGCTGACGGTCCTTTGGCAATCGCGCCATCTGCCCTTTGAGCCGGACATTGGAACCGTGCTGGCCAAGCACAACATTGATACCGACACGCTCTCGACATCGCACATGCTGGACCTGAGTTACGCATCGTTTGCCGCGCTGCGCCTGCCGGCCGCTCTTGCGGCCGCAGCGTTGATGGTGGCGCCGCTGCTGTCGTTTCTTCTGCGCCTCAAGCGGCGACACTATGCCGCGACCTGGGCGCTGGCGACAGGGATGGCCATATTTTTGGTCGCAGCTCACATTGCCCTGGGGCGATTTGGACCTTATTTATCCTCGAAGGAATTAGCGCGCGAAATTGCGGCGCGCGAACGTCCGGGCGACCGCGTAATGATCTATGGCGATCAGGCTTTTGGCTCGTCGCTTCTTTTCTACTTGCAGCGTCCAATCGATCTGGTTGAGGGCCGAACCACTTCCATGTGGTTCGGCTCCACTTTTCCGGACGCTCCGCACATTTACCTGAGCGATGCCGATCTCCACAAAGACTGGACAGGACCAGAGCGTGTGTTCCTGTTCGTTCCCCCACAACTGAAGACCAAGGTGGACGCGCTTTTGCCGAGCAAGTTCGTCGTAGCCGAAATTTCGGGAAAGTATGTTTACAGCAATCGGCGTTGACATCTTTTTCAGCGACACTGTTACACTTTTTTCGGCAATTGAATCTTGAGCGGCCGAGATCGCAAAGAATTAATCGCGAAGATCGCGAAAAGATCTGAACATTTATATTCGAGGAAGGAAACTGATGAACGCAAAGCGCATGGAAATTCTGGCGATCGTGGCTTTCGTCGTGGCCTGTGGATTCGTGATTGGCGGTGCCAATGCGCAGTCGGGCGCGTCGCCGCATGCTTCGGGTTTGGCTCAGATCGCAAGTTCGCCCGGTCCGAAGAAGGCCGAGGAACAGTTTAAAAACATCCAAGTCTTGAAGGGAGTTCCCGCGGACCAGATCTTTCCCACGATGCAGTTCATCACGGCTTCGCTCGGAGTGGAATGCGAGTTCTGCCACGTGCAGAATGCCTTTGAAAAGGACGACAAGAAAAACAAACAAACGGCGCGCAAGATGATGGAAATGATGATTGCTATCAACCAGGACAACTTCGAGGGTCATCGCGCGGTAACGTGCTATTCCTGCCATCGCGGCAACGTGACGCCCCAAGCGATTCCCGCGGTGATGACTGAGGAAACCAAGACCGAGGCAACTAGGGAAGACAAGCCCAGAGAAACCGTGGGTGCTTCGGCTCCGGGGGCAACCGAAAATTCCGGACCATCAGCAGACCAACTGCTCGACAAATATGTGCAGGCCGTAGGGGGAGCGGCGGCGATCGACAAAGTCACTAGCCGCATTATGAAGGGGACGATTGACTTCGGCGGGAAATCGCTGCCCATTGATATCTACGCCAAAGAACCCGAGAAGCGGATTTCCTTTACCCACATGCCAGAAGGGGACAGCGTCACGGCATTCAACGGGCAGGAAGGTTGGTTGGGTACGCCCGGTCGACCTGTGCGCGAAATGCACGGCAGCGACCTCGATGGCGCCTCAATCGACGCCGACCTGCACCTGGCGACGCATTTGAAAACAATGTTCACCGAGATGAATTTGGAAGGCCAGGAGAAAGTGGGCGATCGTGATACGTATGTGCTAGTGGGACGCCGCGAAGCCAAGCCTCCGATCCGCCTGTACTTTGACCAGCAGTCCGGGCTGCTGCTGCGGCTGGTACGCTACGGCGAAACCGCTCTGGGATGGATGCCAACGCAGATCGATTACGCGGATTATCGCGACACCAACGGAGTAATAATCCCTTATCGCTGGACGCTGGCACGGCCGAGCGGACGGTTCAGGATTCAAGTGAACGATGTGAAGCAAGACGTTCCAGTGGATGACGCGAAGTTTACTAAGCCTCCGGCGGAGCCGCAGAAAGCGCCGGGGAAATGACCATCCCCGGCCGCACGCGGACTGTGCGTCCTGCGCCATGCAACAGGGATCGGATTTCCGCAGCCGATTAGGCGCCTGTGCGCGGAGCTTGCCCATGCCCCTGCGCTGCTTTGGTGACAACCGGGTCAGCTTCGATTTTCACCTCGACCTCGGCCCCTTCCTTCAGCTTAACCCGCTTTCCGTGGGCGTCGGTAAGGCTGTTGGGAACGCGAATTTCTCGATAAAGATGATCCGCGCCTTCAACCGCGATCTGCGCTTTCTCCGGCTCGCCCGAAGCGGGATGAGGGTGAATTACCTTTTCGACTTTTCCTGGGAGCGTAGTACTTGCCTTCGACGTTTGAGTAGACACAACTGCGGCCCTCCACTTGGCCCAACCCACACCTGTGACAAAGGACTGCCATCACCTCCGGGGCGAAGTGCTGGACTATCCATTGTCTAAATAGTTCTACTTAAGCGGCATCCGTAGAAAACCGTAGAACGCGTGGGAAGATGCCTGAAAGGCTGTAGGGGGAGACGCCGTAGTTGCTTCTGGCCAGTTTGCATCGCTTTCAGAACCGTTTCAGGTTCATCTTGTACTGTTAACCCCTTGCCGATTAGAAATTAACATCTGTGATCCCATTGAAGAATCGCCGGCTCTGTCTTCTGGTCGCGTTGCTGGGTATGATGCGGCCGCTTGCGGCACCAGCCCAGACGGGCGTTGCCGCGGCGACTGCGGAAGATCGCGGCTCGGCCCATTCCGTCAGCGGAGTCTTGCTAGATCCTTCGGGCGCGGCCATTCCTAAGGCGCAAGTGACCCTGCTGGGGGCTAAGGGTGAGATTCTGAGCCGAATCGCGACCGATGCTGTCGGGGCGTTCCACTTCGACAACATCTCGCCTGGCAAGTTCACGCTGGAATTTCACGCAGACGGATTTCGCAATACTCGGATTTCGACCTTGGTTTCGGCCAAACGATTCGTTCCGCTTCGCGTGGTCATGCCGATCTCGGTCGAATCCGAAAACATTACAGTCGCGACCGGGGTCGATATTCCTGTCGTCAGCACGGAAACATCTGAAAACCAGAATTCCAATACCATCGACCGCAACGCTCTCGACCGCGTTCCGGTCTTCGATCAGGATTACATCACCACCATGTCGCGATTTCTGGATGACAATGCCACCGGCACCAACGGCGTGACGCTGGTGGTCAACGGGATCGAGGCCAATGGTCCGGGCGTCACGCCCTCCGCCATACAAGAAGTGAAGATCAATAACAATCCCTATTCTTCCCGCTTTTCGCGTCCCGGGCGAGCGCGCCTGGAAATCGTCACAAAAAGCGGAACTCCCGACTTCCACGGCTCATTGAATTTCATGGCGCGCGACTCGGTCTTCGATGCCAGCAATGCTTTCGCGACCGTGAAGCCGCCGGAGAGCCGGCAATATTACGAAGGCTCCGTGACCGGGCCACTGGGACACAGCAAGAAGACAAGCTTCCTGCTGGCGCTCGACGAAGACGTCCTTGACCAGCAAGCCATAGTCGATGTCAACGCGATTGCGGCAGCCGAGTCGCTCGGGTTCGGTCCGATTGCGCAAACTGTCGCCAATCCCACCCATCATTTCTTCGGCTCCGGCCGGGTCTTCCACGATCTGGCCAATGGTGACCAGTTCTGGATCGGCTATTCTTATGAACATCGCTCCAGCCAGAACTCCAACGTCGGTGGCACCATCCTTCCCAGTGCGGCGACTGACACGCATTTTCTTGAACACGAGATTAACGTCAGCTACCTGCACCAGTTCTCTCCGCATTGGCTGAACCAAACTCGATTTCTCGTCGGCCACTACGACAATTCCACCGCGAGCGTTCTTCCCCAGGCTCAAATCTCCGTCTCGGGATTGTTTACCGCGGGCGGCGCGCAGGCCGACACTCGCCGCACCGAATACCATTTCGACGGCACCGATTTCGCCACCTACGCAAATGGTAAGCACCAGCTTAGTTTCGGCATCGACATTCCTGACATCAGCCGCCGTGGTCTCGACGATTTCACCAACCGTCAGGGTACGTACACCTTCGAAAGTTCGTCCGACTACACCGCCAACTCTCCCGCCACCTACCTGGTTCAGACCGGGCAGGGACATGTAACTTTTCTGGAGAAGGTGATCTGCGCCTTTGTGGAAGACGACATTCGCGTGCGCCGGAATCTGTCTGTTTATCTCGGAATGCGCTACTACTGGCAGAATTACTTTCACGACGAGCCTCACAACTTCGCGCCACGCATCAGCTTCGCCTATGCTCCCATCGCCAGAAACTCCACCGTAATCCGCGGCGGTTTTGGCGTCTTCTACGACCGTACCGGGCCCAGCCCTATCGGAGACCTGCTGCACTTCAACGGCGTCAATCTGTTGCGCTTCATCGTCGATCCGCCGTATGTGTCCTATCCCATCAATCTCGCCGTGTTGTCGCAAATTCCTACCAGCGTGGTCGCCCTCGACCCTCGCACGCGCATTCCCTATGCCCTGCAATACAGCATCGGCGTAGAGCACCAAGTCACAGCCAAAAGCACAATTAGCGCTGTATACATTGGCAATCGCGGCATCGATGTCTTCCGCTCGATCGATGCCAATGCGCCGGTCCTGATCGGCGGCGATTATGTGCGGCCCGATCCCAATCTTGGCCAAAACCGACAGATGCAATCCGAGGGATATTTAAAGGGCAACGCACTGGAACTGACTTTTCGCGGAAAGCCCAGCAAATATTTCTCCGGTCAGATCCAATACACGCTGAGCCGCACGTATAACAACACCAGCGGCATCACCTTCTTCCCCGAAAATAGTTACGACGCGGCTGCGGATTGGGGACGCTCCGACAACGACCGCCTGCACAAGTTCGACCTCCTGGCTTCGTCGCAGCCCACCAGATTCTTCACCATGGGCCTGGCACTCTCCCTGTATTCGGGCAAACCGGTCAACATCACAACGGGCGGCGACAACAATCACGATGGCATCCTCAACGATCGCCCCGCTGGCGTCCCGCGTAACACCATGCCCGGTCCCGGACTGATCGACCTCGACCTGAACGTATCTCACGATTTCCCGCTGACCAAGGCCAAGAAAGAATCTCGCGTCTTCACCGTTTCGCTCAACGCTTTCAATGTGCTGAACCATCCCAACTACGTGACTTACATCGGCACCCAATCTTCCCCTCTATTCGGCAAACCCGTCGCCGCCCAGCCTCCGCGCCGCCTCCAACTGGACCTGCAGTTCAAGTTCTAAGCCGATTGAATAACAAAACCTGATAGCCACGATAAATAGTTTCGATTTCCGTGAAACTGCCATGGACGTTACAGTGAGGCGGTCTCGGATGGAAGTGCCGAATCGGTATTGGAGGAGGAGGATGCGCAGGGACGGTCTCGCTCCCGCGACTCGGAAGAGGGCTATCATTGGGGGGCGGCGGCGTGAGCGGGGCCGGAGTTCTTAAAGCCCGCTGAAGCTGCCAGAGCGTGAGGAACGCAGAACAGGACTTCAAGACATTATGACGAAGATCGAGGCGGTCATTCAAAACTCCAAGTTGGAGGCGGTGAAAACTGCTTTACATGAGATTGGCGTAGAAGGCATGACGGTCATCGAGGTGCGCGGCCACGGCCGTCAAAAAGGCCATACCGAGGTCTATCGCGGGCGCGAGTACAGCGTCGATCTGATTCCCAAAACCAAGATTGAAATGGTTCTAGCCGAGGCGATGGTCGAAAAAGCCGTGCAGGCGATTCTGGGCGCGGCCCGCACCGGAAAGATCGGTGACGGAAAGATTTTTCTCTCTCGCGTCGACGAGGCCATCCGTATTCGTAACGACGAGCGTGGTGAGGGAGCCCTGTAGGTTAGATCGTGCGAAGACGGCCTTGGGCTAATTACATTCATGATGGCAGCGTCCTCCTTGATCACCGAGTTGCGGAGTTCTCTTACCGACGAATCGGCGCGCATTCAGCGGGAGTTCGAGGCATCCGGAAACGGGCGCGCAGCCGTGGCCCAACGTACGCGGCTGATAGAAGACACACTGGCGCGACTGTGGCGCGACATTGTTTCTCCCGACCCGGCCAAGCCCGCCAACTTTGCATTGGTCGCCACCGGAGGATTCGGCCGGGGCTGGCTCTTTCCTTATTCCGATATCGATTTGCTTTTTCTATTCGGCGATCGTAACGCCGAGCAGGCATGCAAAGATTCGGTTCGCCGCTTTTCCCAGGAATTGTGGGACCTGCGCCTCAAGCTGAGTCCTGCGTCGCGCACCCTCGCCGAGTGCGACGGCTACGACATTAACAATACGGAATTCACCATTTCCCTTCTCGACTGCCGCTATCTGGCCGGCGATCACGATCTTTTCCGGCGGCTTCACGACAAAGTAATTCCAAAAGTCGTCATGCGGGAATCTAAGGCCCTGCTGCAAGGGCTGGCCGAAGTCACGCGCGAGCGCCACGCAAAATTCGGCATGACGCTCTACCACTTGGAGCCGAATTTGAAGGAGGCGCCCGGCGGGCTGCGCGACTGCAACGTTGCCTCCTGGCTCGCGCTGATTTCGGCCATGGACAAGCTCCACGACTGGCCCGACGCCAGTTCACTGCGCGCTCCGGTCCGCAAGCAGCTAGAGGCCGCGCTCGACTTCCTGATTTCGGCGCGTTGTTTTCTGCACTTCCGCCACGGGCGCGACGACAACACGCTGAGCTGGGAAGCGCAAGACGAAGCAGCCGCTCTCCGAATCGGCGCTGCGGATTCCACAGAACTCTCGCCTGCCGCCTGGATGCGAATCTATTTCGGCCATGCCCGCGCTGTGCAGCGCACCGTCACCCAACTCCTGGAAGAAATTCCAGAGGCCTGGTCTGCGCTCTATCGCCAAGTGCAGAGCTGGCGCTCGCGCCTCACCACCGCGGATTTTTCTGTGGTCGACGGCCTCATCTTTCTGCAGCAGCCCTCGGCGTTGCAGGATCCCGAGGTGCTGCTGCGGCTGTTCCACTTCATGGCGCACCACGGCCTAAAATTGAGCGCGACCACGGAATACCGCATCGAGCAAGCGCTTCCTGCGCTCGCATCCATGCCTCCGCGCGGAGCCGAACTCTGGCTCTACCTGCAGGAAACGCTCCTGCAACCGCACGCTGCAGAGGCCTTGCGCGCCATGCATTCGCTGCGGCTGCTGACTCTGTTGCTGCCCGAGCTAAAGATCATCGACTCGCTGGTCGTGCGCGATTTCTATCATCGCTTCACCGTCGACGAGCATTCCTTCCTCGCCATCGAGAGCCTGCACCGCTTGAAGCAGTCGCAGTCCGAATGGGATAAGCGTTACGCCGAGCTGCTTGGCGAACTCGAAGATCCCGAACTGCTCTACCTCGCCTTACTGCTGCACGACACCGGCAAGGGCGTCCCCGGCGGGAATCATGTAGAGGCCAGCCTCGAAATTGCCAATCGCGCCATGGACCGCCTCGACGTGGATCCCAAGGAGCGCACGGAAGTTTTATTCCTAATTGCCAGCCACCTCGAAATGTCTGCAGCATTGCGGCGCGACATTTTTAATCCCGAAACCGTAGCGGCCTTTGCCGACAAAGTGGGAACGCCCGAGCGCCTGAAAATGCTTTGCCTGCTCACCTACGCCGATATCAAGGCAGTGAATCCCGAGGCGCTCACGCCGTGGAAGGCCGAGAACGTTTGGCAACTCTACATGGGCGCCGAAAATTATCTGAACCGCAGCGCCGATCAGCGCGTTCATGCGGACGTGAACGATGAAAAGCTTGCCCGGTTGCGCTCGCTGGCGCCGGTGACCAGCAGCAAGTTCAAGGAATTTCTGGAAGGCTTTCCCCAGCGCTATTTGCTGGTGCATTCCGCCGAAGAAGTCATGCGCCACATGGCCATGGCCGACGAACTCGGCCAGGACCCAGTACAAGTCGAATTGAAGCGCGGCCGCCATTGGTATGAACTGACGCTCCTCACTCGCGACCGGCCGTTTCTTTTTGCCAAGCTCGCCGGCGTGCTCGCGGCCTGGGGCATGAACATTGTGAAGGCCAACGCGTTTTCGAACGAACTTGGAACGGTCGTCGACACGCTCTACTTTACCGATCGTTTCCGCACTCTCGAGCTGAATCTTTCGGAATGGGACCGCTTCCGGCGCAGCGTCGCCAGCGTGCTGCTCGGCGAGGCCGACTTGGAAAAGATGCTACGGGACCGCCAGCGTGCGGAAAAAGGCACGATCGCGAAAGTTAAAGTAGAAACCAAAATCGATTTTGACGATTCCAGTTCGTCCACCAGCACGCTGGTGCAGGTGATCACCCAGGATCGCCCACGCCTGCTGCATCGCATCGCCTCGTGCCTCTCCGATCAAGCCTGCAATATCGAGATCGCCTTGATCGATACCGAAGGACAGATGGCAATCGATACGTTTTACCTGACTTCCGCAGGGAAAAAACTCCCCGCCGACCATCAGAAACGCGTGGACAAAGCGCTATTAGAGGAATTGCGCGGCGATTGAGAATCACGTAGCGACAGCCGCCTCGGCTGTCAAGCGAAGGCGAAGCCAAGCCTAACGTAGCGGCAGACGCATTCGTCCGCCTGCGCTTAATCTCCCCGGCCCATTCCCATCGCCGAAAACTTGAACACCGTCTTCTCCCGAAACGCCTTTCCCGGCCTCAAGATCGTATTCGGAAAGTCAGGATGATTCGGCGAATCCGGGAAATGCTGGGTCTCCAGGCAGAAGCCGTAGCGTCGCTTATAAACATGCCCCTGTTTACCGGTCACGCTGCCATCCAGGAAATTTCCCGTGTAAAACTGAACTCCCGGCTGCGTCGTGGAAACTTCCAGCACGCGCCCGCTGGTCGGCTCGTACATGCGTGCCGCAAGAACTAGTCCTGCACCACTACGGTTGATGACCCAGTTGTGATCATAGCCGTGGCCCAAGACCAGTTGCTCGTAGTTATCGTCAATGCGAGTCCCAACTTTCGTCGACGTCGTGAAATCCATCGGCGTCCCCTTCACCGGCCGGAGTTCGCCTGTAGGAATCAGAGCCTTGTCGACCGGAGTAAATCGGTCCGCGTTCAGCGTAAGTTCGTGGTTCAGAATGTCGCCAGTGCCTTCGCCGGCAAGATTGAAATAACTGTGCTGGCTAAGATTGATCGGCGTCGCCTTGTCGGTCGCAGCTTCATAGTCAATGACGAGTGAATTATCGTTAGTCAGCGTATAAGTCACTCGAACCGTCAAATTGCCGGGCCAGCCATCATCGCCATCCTTGCTGAGATAGGTGAAAGTCACGCCCGCCTTGCCTTTCAGTGGCTCCGCGTCCCACACAACCTTATTGAAAGTCTTGTCTACGCCTCCGTGCAGCGTGTTCGGCCCGTCGTTCTTGGGCAGAGTGTAAGTCTTTCCGTCGAGAGTGAAAGTCCCATTGGCAATGCGGTTGGCATAGCGCCCCACGATGGCGCCCAGGTACGGAGGATTAGGAACATAGCCCTCCAGATTTTCGTGACCAAGCACGACGTCGGCAAACTGGCCCTTGCGGTCGGGGACGCGAATTGACACGATGATGCCGCCATAGTTCATCGCGTCCACTTCCATGCCGTTTGCGTTGGTAAGCGTGTACAAGGTGATGGGCCTCCCATCCTGCGTACCAAAAGCCTTCTGCTGAACAGCTTGCTCATGTCGTTTGCCGGCCTGCGCGAAGCCCAGGCCGCCGATTGTCAGGCTCAGAAGGGCGACTACGAATACGATTGTGAGGTGTCTTGGCATCATGCGGGAAAGTGTACTACGAGGGCGGGGTTCGTGCCGTTGAGCTTCGAGCGACGGAATGGCCTGCCTAGAGAGACCGGTCGGCACTCGTGAGTTTCATCTTGGCCTCTACCTGCGATCGGCAGGACTCGCAGAAACTATCCTCTCGCAGGTCAATCCACTCCACCGCGTGCGCCGACGACATCGCGCACCTGTACTCCTGGCAGTGGCGCAGTTCCAAAGTATGCCCCAACTCGTGGACACACTCTTTGAGCAACCGCTGCCTGCTCAATTCATCGTCACGATTGAGACCGTAAAACTCCTGCCGCAGGCGGTAAGTGGAAACCACTGCGCAAGGCCCCCCCAGTTGAGCCTCTCCGAAAACATATTTCAGGATGGGGATATAGAGATCCACGTCGGTGACAGCAAGCAGCCGCCAATCTCCCGGCCGCACAAACCCCTGCATGCGCCGCAAAATCTCCGACGAGTGATACTGCTGGCGCTCGGGATGATACGACGGCGCGGGATCGAGCCGGAAGGCAAGAATCTCACACGCGATATCAAGACTCTTCAGAATCGCAGCGCGTAAATCCAGCAGAACCGAGCTATCGACAATACCGACCGGAAGCAAGAGCAGCGTGTTCATTCAAGCCAGCCCATGGGCGCATCGAGAAGCTCCACAACGAGCTTCAGTTGCGGCTTTCCACCGGAGCGCGCGTCCAGCCATAACGCTTGAGCTTGTGGTGGAGTGTGACCCGGTCGATGTCGAGCACTTCGGCCGCGCGGCTCTGGTTGCCGCCGCACTCCTCCAAAACCTGCAGGATGTGGGCCCGCTCGATTTCGTCGAGACTCTTGCCAGCCAGAGCTGGCGGGGTCGGCGCTTTGAAGATGAAATCCTGCTCGCGCAGTTCCGGTTCCTGCGCCACCACCATGGCGCGCTCCACCGCGTTCTCCAGTTCCCGCACATTTCCCATCCACGGCTGCCGCTGCAGTTGGTCCATCGCCGGTGGCGACACCCGGGTCACGTGCCTATTCATGGCGAGCGAGAACTTGTGCACAAAATGCTCGACCAGCGGTGGAATATCTTCTCTCCGGTCCCGCAACGGTGGCAGCTCAATCCGAAACACGTTCAACCGGTAAAACAGGTCAGGACGAAACGTACCCTCTTCGATCATTGCTTCCAGATTCTTGTTGGTAGCGGCTACGCAACGGAAGTCCACCTTGATCACCTGGTTCCCGCCCACGCGCGTGATCTCCCGTTCCTGCAGCACGCGCAACAGGTCGGTCTGCGTCTTCAGGCTAATGTCGCCGATCTCATCCAGAAATACGGTGCCACCCTCGGCGATTTCGAATTTTCCCTTCTTGCGATACTGCGCCCCCGTGAACGATCCTTTTTCGTGGCCAAAAAGCTCACTCTCCAGCAGCGTCTCGGTCAGCGCACCGCAATGAATGGCGACCAGCGGATGAAACCGCCGCATGCTCGCCGCATGAATCGCCCGCACCACAAGCTCTTTGCCGGTTCCGCTCTCTCCCGTAATCAGCACGTTCGCGTCGGTCGGACCCACGGTTTCAACCGCCTCGAACACCTTCCTCATCGCAGGACTTTGACCTACAAGGTCCCCCGGGCGCGTGATTTCCGCGACCGTTTCGCGCAGGCGGACGTTTTCTTTTTCCGCCCAACGGTGGGCCAGAGCTTTCTTCACAAGATGCGCAATCTCGTCCGGATCGAGCGGCTTGCTCACATAGTCGTAAGCGCCGTTTTTCAGCGCAGCCACCGCCGTCTCTACTGACGCGTAGCCGGTCATCATAATAACGATGAGATCCGGATCCATTTCATGGAGCCGTCGCTGCAATTCGATTCCGTCCGTTCCCCGCATCTTAATGTCGAGCAACGCCAGATCCCACTTGTTCTCGGCCATGCGGGTCAGCGCGTCACTCGCACTTTCCGCGGTGCCGATTTCGTAGCCTTCTTCGCAAAACCATTTTCCCAGTGAATCTCGAACGCTGAGTTCGTCGTCGACAATTAGCAGTTTCCCTTGCGATTCCACGTTGGTCACCTCCGGCTCCCGCTCGCGCTCGCAGCGGCAATTTCGTTGTCCGGGGAATGCGTGCTCTTTCCGTTTTCCACTCCCCACGGCAATGTCACGGTGAAAGTCGTTCCACGCCCCACTTCCGATTGCACTTCAATGCTCCCGTTGTGCCGTTCCAGAATGCTGTGACTGATCGCCAGACCCAGTCCTACGCCGCGTCCGGTCTCTTTTGTGGTGAGAAAGGGTTCAAAGATTCGCGGAAGGATGTCGGCCGGAATTCCCGAGCCGTCGTCGCGCACAACAATGCGGGCATAGTCCGGTTCGTGCGCAAAACTGGTCGTAATCCATAGATTGCCCCCTTGCGGCATGGCATCCAGCGCATTCATCGTCAGCGCCAGAATCACTTGTTCAATCTGCGCGGCATCACAGACCACGGGCGGCAGGTCAGGATCAAGTTGCGGCTGCGCTTGAATTCCCGCAAGGTCCAACTGATGCTGCACCAGATGCAGCGACCGCTCTACAATCTGGTTCAGGTTCGCCGGCTGCAGGTTCATAGGGGTGGTACGCGAAAAAGTCAGCAGATTTTTCACCAGGTCGCCGCAGCGGCGGCTCTCCGACGCGATCAGGGCGAGCGAGTCACAGATTTCCCGGTGATGCTTGCGCTCGCCGTCCTCGCGCTCGATCCACTTATGCAGCAGCTTGGCATAGGTCAAAATGCCGGAGAGCGGATTGTTGATCTCGTGCGCCAGCACCGCCGCCATCTTGCCCAGCGAAGCCATCTTCTCCGTGTGCAGCGCATGCTCGTGGGCGCGCTTCAGTTCCTGCGTCTTGCGGTCCACGCGCTCCTCCAGCGTACGAGTCCACAAAACATTCTCGTTCCGCTCCGCCTGCAACTGGCGGCTCATGCTGTTGAAGGAACTAGCGAGATCGCCGATTTGATCGTGCGAGCTCACCTCTATCTGGTAACCCAATTCGCCGGCTGCCAGGCTCTCAGTGCCCCGTTGCAACGCCTTCAGCGGCCGGTCCACCACCTGCCAAATGAAGAACCAGCTCAGCAACGCAATCAGCAGAAGTGCGCAGCCCGTGTAGACAATCATCCGCCGGCTGCTTTCCGCTACCTGCACATCGTTCCTGGCCAGCGACAGGTTGGTATCCAGAACTCCCAGGATTCGTTGTTCCGCGGGATGCGCGTGACACGCCGCGTTCGAGCACGCGGGCTGATTCTCGATCGGCGTGATAATCCCCAGCACTCGGGTCTTCGCACCGTTGCGATAAATACGAAATCGATCGGGGCGGTTCAGCCGCGCCAGCGGTTGCGACTGCGCATGACAGGCGTAGCAGGCCTCTGCCGTCTTATCGACCACATGGTTCTGTTCGACTGAGTCCGTGGTGTAGGTGATCCGGCCTTCCTGGTCGAAGATGCGGATCTTCTCCACTCCCGGCTCCGCCGCCATGGTTCGGATCAGGTGGTGCAGCCCTTCCTGATCGTTGCGCAGCATGTATTCCGTGGTACTGTGCTTGATCACATCGCTGACGCGCTCGGCGCTAATCAGCGTGTTCTGTTCCAAGTGCTGGCGGTGCAGGCGAACGTTCAAATATCCCAATAGGGCGCAGATCACAATCACCGCGCTGAGCAAGAGAATATTCAGCTTGGCGCTGAGAGTGAGGCTCGCGCGCAACCATCGACCGCGAGTTGGTTCAGTCTCCCGCATGCTCCATGACCGCTGTAATATCCGGCTCGGCATAGACCGGCTCGGCGATCGCCTCCTCCGCCACCTCTTCCTTGGGGAAGATCGGAAGATACTTCACCGCCAGTCCGAACAGAGCGAACCCGGCGGCGATAATCGCGCCCGTCACCGCCAGTTCCGTCCACTTCGGGAAGTACCGCACTCCCGTCGATCCTTCGAACCCGGTAATACTCACGTTCATGCGATTGGTGATAAATCCGAGCACCACCAACACAGCCGAAATGTACAGCCCGTTGGCGCTCGCTCGAATTTTAGGCTGCACCAACAGGCATAGGGGCAGGATGATGCAAAGCGAAATCTCCAGCCAGAACAGGTACATCTCATATCCCGGACGCACCGCCAGACCCAGCACATGCCGGTTCGCCAGGTCCTCGAAGCGCAGAATCGCATACACTCCCAGCACCACTATCAGCACTCGCCCCAGTTCCTGCAGCACCGGCAGTTCCAGCTGCAGCCCGAAATGTTTCGAACTCAGCGACGATTCGAAAATCGTCATCGCCAATCCCACCGCAATCGCCGACAGGAAGAAGAACACCGGCAACAGCGGCGTGTACCACAGCGGGTACAGCTTCTCGGGAACGATCAGGTACAGCGTGCCCAATGAGGACTGATGCAAAGTCGAAAGAATCACGCCGCAAATCACTAGCGGAATCAGGATGGCCCGAACCACCTTCAGCGGCTTCTGCAGGTTGAACCGCTCCAGCACGATCGGCGAAAACTCCAGCGCCAGCACCGTCGTGTAAAGCATCACGCAATACGCCACCTCGAACATCACCGAATGCGGATTCCGCATGATCAGCGGGTGCCATATGTTGTAGGGCTTGCCCAGATCGAACATCAGCGCCGCGCATACCAGGATGTAGCCTAGGAATGCGGTAAGAATTGTCGGCCGGATAATGGAATGCAGTCGCTTGATGTTGAGAATGTGGACCGCCGCAGTCAGCGTGAATCCGCCGGCGGCCAGCATCACTCCGCACAACACGTCAAAACTGATCCAGATTCCCCAGGGGAACTGATCGCTCAAGTGCGTCGAGGCACCCAAACCCTGCGTGAACCGGATGAACGTCGCGTACGCACCGCCCGCCATAAGAAAGAGAAAGACAATCTTCCAGAAGGTAAGCTTGAACGTCAGGTTTGTAGCCGTATTTTTGCTGAACGTCATAGCTTCCTCCCGTTTTTGTTGGCGATGTTGTTTCCGTTCGAGGTCTCGGCCGTTTTGCCGTTCGCCTTATCACTGGACGACCCGCGGCCCTCAGCAAAAGCGACTTCTTCCCGCCGGTGCGTGATCCACCAGATCCCGCCCAGCACCATTCCCCCGAGCGGAACAAAGTCCGGAATATGCGACAGCACCCGGTAAGTCAGCATGGGCATGGGATCTTTTGACAGGTTCGCGCGATATCCAAAAGTCTCAAACGGAACGGAAGAGAGCAGCAGAACCGACGTGCCGCCCACCTCTTCGAGCCCATAGATATGGTCCACATAGGTTCCGGGATTGTCGCGAATGCGTTTCTGCGCCTCGGCAATCAACTCGTCGCGCTCGCCAAACTTGGTTGCGCCCGTGGGACAGATTTCCGCACACGCCGTAGGCTTCCCGGCAGCCACGCGATCGGGACACATGGTGCACTTCTGCACCTTGGGAACCAGCTTGCCCCATTCATATTTGGGCACGCTGAAAGGACACGCCACCATGCAGTACCGGCATCCCATGCACTTCGACGCATCGTAAGTGACCGGCCCGAGCGACGTCTTCTGCAGCGCCCCCACCGGACACACCGAAGCGCAAGAAGGGTCGTTGCAGTTCATGCACAACTTGCGCATGAACTTGTCGCTGCGCGTCAGCACGACCGTCATTTTGTGGTCCGATTGGATTTGCTCGGCAGCGATGGCATCGTCGTAAGGAAGCTTGTTCTGCCCGGCGCACGCCACTTCACACTGCTTGCAGCCGATGCAGACCGTGGAATCGTATAAAAGTGCTTTGCTCATGAAGGATTTCTCCGCGGCTCGACGAGCGCCCGAAGCTGGGTTCACTCCCAACGCCTGATCTGAACGAGGCGATCTGAACGAGGAAAGAGGAGCCGTTACCGGCGTAACCAGGACGGGAATCGGACCTCATGAGCTGCTTACCTCATCCGATCGGAGGCTGTCGTGAAATTCAGCAGCTTCAGACAGCTAACATTTTCAATATTTAGGAATTAATCAGCCGTGACCGGCATCACTTTGGCGCGTGACCCTGGTCAACATGGTCCCCCAGGCCAGTTTGAGGCGAGCGACGTTGCTTTTTGCAGCAGCACAGTGAGGCGTTTCGCATCATGGGCTCCGCCTTCCTTCAAACCGTTGAAAACATGTTCCGTTAAACGCCTCTCGCGCCGGGAATCCTCGAAACATTCTGAATTCCCCTGTTGCATTCCTCATCGGAATCGCTGCTGCCATCCTCCTCACCGACCCACCCTGCATCGCTCGAATTGTCCCTATCTCGTTCCAACCGCTAGGGTTGCATGGCCGACGTGCGCCCGCATTGTGCTTTGGCCTGCCGATTGCTTTTAGCAAAATGTGAGTGACTCAGAACTAAATGGGCACTCGGGCGAGGTGGTTTATGACAGTCATCATGATTCTTCTGACATTCGCAATTTTTCTAGGAATTGATTACGTACGAGGACAAAAGCAAGCTGCAAGGCAGCCCGTTCTTAGGACTGTTTCTCGTGAAACGGAATCCCATGTTGTTCCGGCCATGGTCGCCGGCTTTCAGGTTCCAGAAAACGTTCGCTATCACGCCGGACACACCTGGGCGCTGAGCGAGAGCCGCGAATTGGTTCGCGTAGGCATCGACGACTTCGCCTCCAAACTCATCGGCAAGATTGAAAGCATCGCTCTGCCGCAGCGCGGACGCTGGGTTCGCCAGGGACAGAAGGTCTGGACCATCCGCCGCGACGGCAAGTCCGTTGACATGGTCTCTCCCATCGAAGGCACCGTCACCGACATCAATGAAGCCGTGATGAAGAATCCCGAACTGGCCCGCAAGGATCCCTACGGCGAAGGCTGGCTCCTGACCGTTCAAGCTCCCGACTCCAAGATCAACTTCCGCAACCTGATGGGCGGCACGCTGGCCCGCTTGTGGACTGAATCGTCAGCTCTGAAGCTGCACAGCAGAATGCCGGCCATGGCGGGCGCGCTGGCTCAGGACGGCGGCGTAGCGGTCGACGACATCACCGCGCACATGCCCGACGAAGATTGGGCTGCCCTGACCCAGGAATTCTTCCTCTCGTAAAGCTCTAAGGGCGGCCTCGCCCGGCCTCCATGAAGAGCCGCCCGGAATTCATCCCGGGCGGCGTTCTTTTTTTGGGGGGAGATCTTAGTCGATGAGAACGTCTTCGGCTGTCGCACGCGAGAAGGAACGAAAAATCCAAGCACTCAACGCAACCGCCGATGTCAGCAGGATCACGCGCATATACTGCGCAACTGGTAACGCCGCATCTCCAAACGTCGTGCGCAGCAGGCCAAAGCTCGCGCTCCCAGCGCACAGCGCAAAATAAACCCGCTCGCGTGCGCATCCAGAAATGCTCACCAGCCACGACAGAATCGCCGCCACCACCAGATAGATCACAATGAGCACAAGGTCAGACACAGGGGCTGCTCCCGCACTTATAATCCCCAACTTCGGCGATGCGAAGCCGTGCGTCGCAATTCCCAGGAATACCACCGAGTGGATCAGCGCGATCAAGGCGCGCTTGCGATTCGTCAGGATGGCGAACTCGTTCATAAGTTGATTGAGTTTCGCCGGTGCGGAAGGATTTCGGTGTGACCTGTCTTACTCCATTTTGTGATCTGCATCACAGAGAGCACTTCCTTCGCAAATCGGAGGCTTCGCCGCTCTCACGGCCCCTAGAGCACTGCGAAGGCAAATTGTCAGAGCGCCCGCGCAAAAAAGTGCACAGCGGGCAACAATTCTCATGAGAAACAGAACCTAAGTGACGCTCCCTCAGCGGTTTGCGTCTATTTTCTTGCGCGTTGCGTGGATGCTCGATTGCCCCTATCACGATGCCGCGCCGGCCTCGGCGGGCACCTATGACTTCCCGCAAATTCTCCAACTTCTTTCGCTTCAGCGTTCTGGCATTGGCCAGCGCCACCACCAGCGCCACGATATGTCCGGCCCTGCACGCCCAGGCGCTGTTCGCCTCAGCCGACCCTAATGCTCCCACCCCGTTTATCGAGTCGTCGACCAGTTCCTTCGTGCCCGCGCTGGCGAACCGCGGCGATCAGCACCGCTTCTGGGACAAACGAAACACCGCGCTATTCGTAGCCGCCGCAGCCCTCAACACCGCCGACTTCGCCGTAACCCGCGCCAACCTCCAAAGCGGCGGTCAGGAACTGAACCCTGTGGTTCGCATCTTCGGCCGCTCCTCGGCAGGCCTGGCCGTCAACTTCATCGGAGAAACCGCAGGCGTGATCGGCATCAGCTACTTCTTCCACAAAACCGGCCACCACAAACTGGAGCGCATGGTGTCGGTGGTCAATATCGGAAGCTCCGCCGGCGCCGTCACCTACGACCTCTCTCATCGCTAGAAAACAGGCAGATTACTACGTCACTCGTCCTCGTCGTCACAACTTCCCGGTGAGTCCCCCTTGCCTCCAAAAAAACAGGCCGCGCCTAGAAGCGCGGCCTTGATTTCGAAAAAGGCATCCCGATGGGATGCCTTTCGATCCTCGTTTAGAAACGAATGCGAGCGCCAAGTTCTATGTTGCGAGCTTGTGCCTCGCCGGCCAGGTTTCCAAACGTACCCGGAGAGTACAAAGCAAGGCCAACGGGGTCAAGCATCTGATTGTGATTCAAAATATTGGCAAAGATGCCCTGCAGCTCAAGCGAAAAGCTCTCTGCTACTCGTACGTTCTTCCGGATACTGAAGTCCATATTCCAGTATGGAAGACCCGTAAGAGAGCCGAAGCCACCATCTCTGGTATCCACACCAAGGATGGGATTGCGGTAGCTGTTATACGCAGTTTCGGGGTTCTTGAAAATGTTTTCCGGATAGCCGCCGGTACCGACGATTCCGGAACCTGGGGTTGAGTACCTGTGTCCGCTGGTGATCGGAGCTATCGGTACGGCATTTTCGTTACCGAAGAAGTTGATGTTGTCACCTGCGCCGAATTCCTGGCCACCTCCGGTCGTGGTGAAGACCTCGACCGGTTGTCCCGCGCCTGCCGTAAACACCGGCGCGAAGGTCCAACCGCCCAGCAGTCGTCCCATAATTCCTGACTGCCCCTTATAGAAAGGCGGCTGGTAGACAATGAACATGTTGTAAATCAGCTTACGGTCGAACGACTGGCGACCGTACATCTCAGACAAATTGAACGGATCGTCAGGAGTGTACTCGCTCGTCGCCTGAACCAAGGCGCCGGTGCCCAGGGCCTTGGACCAAGTCAGATTCGACTGCAGGGTTACACCCCTGAAGTCGGCCATCTTGAAGGAGACGAAACCGGCATTATAGTTCCCGTAACCAACGCTAGCATTGACTGCCACACCGGAGGAGAGTTGGCCGTTGGCTCCGCATGGCCCGCTTCCAGGCAGCGCGCCCGGACAAAGTGCTGTTCCCGGCAGAGGGGTGTTCATCATGCTGCGAGGAAAGTTAAACGCACCATTGTCCAAATCGCTCCATAGCGACCAGACCTGTGCATTGGCCAGATTGCCGCCTTCCTTCGATACCATCGTCGCCGTGCAAGTTCCAGGGGTACAGTAGCCTGTCCCGGATAAAGCCGCCTCGAAGAAGGGTTGTGGCGTGACCGCAGATGCGTTCTGCGCGCAGTTGCCCCCGCCCATCGCCGCCAGACCGCCGCAGTACTGCATCACAACGTTGGCGTATGCGTTCTTAAACTGCTGGCCGCCCCGCGTCATCATGTAGGGCACTGAGTTAATGTTAATGGGTTGATATTCGTGCGTGATTCTCCGCCCGATATATCCCACTTCCATCGTGAGTCTTCGCGAGAGCTGGCGCTGAACCGTGAAGTCAAAGGAGTCAACTACGTTCGGCCGGAATTTCGGATCGAGCGATTCGCCCGCTCCCGCCGCGATTGCGTTATAGCCAGGATAATCCGGCTGCGGTAGGGTCGCGCTGGCGGTTGGAATAGGCGCTGTCAGCCCGTTGATGCCGATACGGAACGCTGTTGAAGGATCGCCCGCTGAAGAACCGCAGGTGCCGACAGCGCCGGCCGCCAGGTTATTCAAGCATTGCACCGGCTGGATCAGGCCCGTTCCCAGGAGCGGAACCAGAACCAGATCGACGCCGTTCAGACGACCGTAGACCCGGCCATAGCCGCCGCGGATGACTGTATCCTGGGTGCCGAAGACCTTACCCATCATGGAAGAGCTGTCAAAATGAGGATTCCAGGCGGCCGCGAAACGCGGACTGAATTCCCCATAGAACGGATTGTACGGATACTTCAAGCCTCCGCCCGTGTTGCCCACCAGCGAGAACCCAACTTGGGGATTAAAGACGTTTCCCAGCAGTGCAGCCCGCTTGCGTGCCGCCAGAAAGTCCTCGGCGGAAATAGGAGCGTCGTTCTGATCCACCAGTTCGACCTGCTTGCCCTGAGCTTCAACTGGCGGCATTTCTAACGCCCAGCCGAGGCCGTAGGTCAGAGTAAATGTCGGCTTCATGTGCCAGGTGTCGCTGAAATACACGTTGTAGTAGGGAATCGTGACTTGGTCCGACGCGGGCGTTAGCGGAGGGTTCAAGTTCAGATTTGCACCGGAGCGGGTATAGGCGATCTGAGAGATCGAAACGATACCCAACGCCGCTGTCGTGAGAGCGCCGCAGTTCGCAATGTTCGAAGTGGTGCAGAATGGCAAGTCAGACCCTGTGGCTAAACCAGATCCAGCGCCCCCCAGCCCCATTTGATAGACGGGCTGGAAGTTGATACCGCCGCCGTTGTCACTACGCTGGTGCCAGTTAAAGTTGTGCTGGTACGTGCCTCCCACCTGAAACAGGTGATTGCCTTTCAGCATAGAAACATCGTCGCGAATCATCTGATCGTGTCCATCCCAGAAGCGTGTGCGGGTTTGCTGCGTATTTACGTTGTAGGGGGCAAGACCCTGGGTGCTGGACTCTCCGGCCATCACTTCCAACGCGCCGCCAAGTCCCGGCAACTGAGGGGTGTCTCCTGCTCTCGACCAAGACCACCAGTTGCGGAGGAAGCTGTAATGGATATCGTTGGTAGTGTTCGTGGTGATGTTGGTAGTAAGACCTGCCACCAGATACCAGGCCTGCTGCGGATCGCTTGACTGAGAGGATGGGGTACCCAATTTGTCGCCCGGGAAGAAACCGCCGATATCGACCTGATCCGTAGTGGCATGGCTCAGGTTGTAATAGCGATAGCTCGTCATGAAGTGCCATTTGTCGGAGAAATCATGATCGAGGCGGCCCACTGCGAAGTTGCTCTTCTGCGGCAGGGAAACGTTCGCCGAATAACCCAGGATGTTGACGCCATCGCAAAGACTGAGGACGCAATTGGCATTCGAAGGCGGCTCGTATTTTTGCCACATCTGCTGGACCAGCGGATTGATTCCAATGTTCATGGGATCAATAGATTTCAAGCTGGTTACCGCTCCCGTCGTCGGATCGGTCAAGTTACCCGCAATCAAAGCAGGGGAGGGTACGTTGCGGTTGATAGTGGCGGAGTTGGGGAAGCGGTAGCCTTCGAAATTCCCGAAGAGATAGGTTCTCCCGCCGAATATATCCTTGGGGATGATTGGGCCGCCAGCCGCAAATCCAAAGCGACTGTAATGGAACGTCGGAAGTCCGACCTTGTTGAAGCTATTGTCCCATGTGTTTCCCGACCAGTTGTTGTCACGATAATATTCATAAGCCGTGCCATGGATAGCGTTGGTACCGCGTTTGGTGACAACTTTTACCTCGGCGCCCGCGGAACTGTTAAAGTCGGCCGTCTGTCCGGCAGTGTTGACTTTGAACTCTTCGACGCTGTCTTGCGGCGTCGGCATCACGCCTGTGGCCCCAGCCGCGACGCCATTGCTCTGATTCGAAATCCCCCCCGTCGGGTCACCAGCATAGGAGGCGGTATACACGCTCATACTGCCGTCCATATCGTTGGTGTTGTTTCCGCCATCGAGCGAGAAGTAGCTTTGGTCCACCACCGCTCCAGCCACGCTGCCGTCCGGGCTGACGCCCGGTTGTAGCGTTATAAATGTGCTGGTGTCGCGCCCTAGGCTGGGAAGGGAGTCCAGTTCCAGACTGGTCACGGTGTTGCCCACCGTCGCATTCATGGTTTGCAGTTCGGTGCCGGCGGCCGTTACCTCGACCACTACGTTGCTGCCTCCGACTTGCAAGGCCATATTCACGGTCGTCGCGTTTCCGACATTGACCGTCGCCTGTGTCTTCGACGTCGAGAAACCTTGCTTGCTGATGGTCAAGTCATACGTGCCAGGATCTACGTCGACAAAAATATATCGTCCCGCCTGGTTCGTCGGCTGGGTTCGCGCAGTCTTGGTAGAGGTGTTACTCAAGGTTACGTTGGCGCCACTGACTACCGCACCGCTCGGGTCGGTCACGTTTCCGACAACGGTGCCGGTATTAGTCGATTGCGCCATAACCGGCGCCGTGCTGCTCAGCCAGAGGACGACCGAACAAAGAAGGAAGCAGGCAAACAGGGAAGAGAAGAACTGGCGACGGACGCGCATAGCAAAACCCTCCAATAAACAAAGAGTCATCCCGCAAAAAGTGCGGCGAATTCTTTCAAATCACTTTTTCTTTTCGAACGAGGCCCTACGGGTTTCGACACCGAGAGGTTGCACTCCGGGCTCGAAACCCCCTAATAGGTCGGGAACACTAACACCATTGAATGCACGAAAACAAGTATTAATTGTGAAGATTCAGTTTTTTGATTTGGTTCTACTTAAATCATTGATTGCACGCTGGATAGCCACCTCTCTTGCGGCGTATTCAGGTCCGGTAACGTCCAATTGTCAAGCCGCTCTCAAGAATTGTTGTGCTGTATCTCGAAATTCCCCACCTCGTCCCTACACCACGGATTGGTAGTATTACTTTGACTCAGCGTCGTGCTGGATCCTTCAGAGAAGGATGGGAAGGCAGGAATCAAACATGAAAATCGCAAACGATGTTACGGAATTAATCGGCCACACTCCGCTGGTGCGGCTCAATCAAGTCACGAAGGGCTGCGTCGCCGAGGTCGTTGCGAAACTCGAGAGCCAGAATCCTCTGGCCAGCGTGAAAGATCGAATTGGTGTAAGCATGATCGTGGAGGCCGAGCGCGAAGGAAAAATTCATCCCGGCAAAACCACGCTCATCGAGCCCACCAGCGGCAACACCGGAATCGGTCTCGCTTTTGTCGCCGCGGTAAAAGGTTACAAGCTCGTTCTCACCATGCCCGAAACCATGAGCCTGGAGCGGCGCGTGCTGCTGCTCGCCTTCGGCGCCGAAATCGTTCTCACTCCCGGCCCGCGCGGCATGACCGGAGCCATTCTCAAAGCCAAGGAAATTCTCGCCAACACTCCTGGCGGTTACATGCTGCAGCAGTTCGACAATCCCGCCAATCCGAAAATTCATTTCGAAACCACGGGCCCGGAAATCTGGAACGACACCGATGGCCGCGCCGACATTCTCGTCTCCGGCGTGGGCACCGGGGGAACCATCACCGGAATTTGCCAGTACATCAAGCCGAAGAAGCCCTCATTCAAAGCCGTCGCCGTCGAGCCCGCCGACAGCGCGGTTCTCTCCGGTGGCAAGCCCTCGCCGCATAAAATTCAGGGCATCGGCGCAGGATTTATTCCCAGCATCCTGCGTCGCGACTACATCGACGAAGTCATCGCCGTGACCAACGACGACGCCATCGCCATGGCGCGCCGGCTTCCACTCGAAGAAGGCCTGCTCGTAGGAATTTCATCGGGAGCCGCTGTGGTCGCGGCTTTGAAAGTGGCGCAGCGCCCCGAAAATAAAGGTAAGCTGATTGTCGTCATCCTGCCATCGTTCGGCGAACGCTATTTGAGCAGCATTCTGTTTTCCGAATTGCGGGACAAGGCATTGCATCTTCCCACGGCAGAAATTCCGGCATAATTGTTTCAACTGTTATTCCAACATTGTTTTGTCTAAATTGTTTGGCCCAGTGACCCATGCCGCACTTGCTGTCTCTAATTCGCGAAGACGTGGCCAACGTGCTGGAGCACGATCCCGCGGCCCGCTCTCGCCTCGAAGTTTTCTTGTGCTACTCCGGCCTGCACGCGGTGTGGTTCTATCGCATCAATCACTGGCTATGGAATCACGGTTTTTTTCTGCTCGCACGATTCCTCTCGCAGGCTGCGCGTTTTCTCACCAGCATTGAAATCCATCCCGGGGCCAAGATTGGACGGCGGCTGTTCATCGATCACGGCCTCGGCGTGGTGATCGGAGAAACGTCCAGCGTCGGCGACGACGTGACTCTTTACCAGGGCGTGACCCTGGGAGGCACCGGCAAGGAGCATGGCAAGCGGCATCCCACCATCGAAGACGGCGTAGTCGTCGGCGGCGGCGCCAAAATTCTGGGCAACATTACCGTCGGAAAAAACTGCCGCATCGGCGCCGGCTCGGTCGTTCTGCGCAACGTTCCCGAAGATTCCACCGTGGTCGGCGTGCCCGGCCACATCATCTTCCGCGAAGGCAAGCGCGTAGTGATCACCGATCCCAAACAGATCAACGATCCGCTCTCGGAAGCCCTCGCCTCCGTGGCGACCGAAGTAAATAAACTCCGCGAACGCGTCCAGCAACTCGAGGGCTCCTCCTCCAAAAGCGAACCTCTTTCCGAATCGATGCTGAGAATCATGGACGATATGGACTACCAGATCTAGACGCCACTTGTTCTGCGGAGCCGCTGGCTTGCGGCTATGGCCGCCACGCAATAGATTCCAGCGGTGAGGGGCAACAGAGCCCGCATTCCTGAAAGCAGCGAAAGGCTCTCCAATAAACCACCAATCGCCGCACCCAGCACATTGGCGCCGAGAGCCGCTCCGGGCGTTGCTACCGACCGAAATTCCAACGAAAACAACAGTCCTGCAAATATTACGGGTACGGAAAAGACTAACGCCACCGCCGCCCCAACAAAAGCTGGCGGACCGGGAATTCGCGAGAATGGAATCCAATATGCCGCGATCAATCCAGCGAACAACGGCAAGACGATCCAGATTCTCGACAGGAACTGCGGAAGGTGATCGGCAATGTGGTTCGCGACCAGGAGTGCCGTCAAAAGAACGGAAATGACGATCCCATTCACCTGCCAGGTCGTGCCGAAATAAAGGGCCAGCCGGCTGATCACTTGTGTCTCTAGCAGCATGAAACCAGCGCCCATGCTGAAGAAGAACAGCGACGGGGCTTGCTGGCGAGCTTCCGGCATTGAGAAATAGAGTCCAAAGGTCACGAGAATCACTAGCACGCTAAGCGAAATGTAGGTCCGCGGTACGCTTCGATCCCGCTGGTACAGGTAGGGCCAATCATCGGTAGCGAGAGGTACGTCGCTGGAGTCAGTGGCGAAGCGATTGCGAGACACGAAGTCGGCCAGGTTCGCATCGCGTGCCAGTGTTTTTTCGACCTGTCCAGCGCCTGAAATCGCAAAACAGACCGCCGCTGGGGTGTAGCTTGAGCCAGCATAGAAAACAATTGGAGGCCTGCCGAACGTCTGCTGCAGCATCTCCCACAGACGACGCCCCATCCAAGGACGGTCCACCGCAAATTTCAAGAAGAGGACACCGTCGGGATTCAAGTGTTCGCGCGCCTCGCGGAACGACTCCATTGTGTATACGAAGTTGTCGATCCGCATGTTGGAGTAGTCGGAAAACTGGGTGTGAGAATCCAACAATCCCAATAGCACCAAATCGTAACGTCGCGAACTTCGTTTTAGAAACGCGCGCGCATCCGTTTGATGCACCGAGACCACCGCCGCATCATAGGGATGTTCGGGGTGTTCGCGCTTCCCTATGGCCAGGATCGCCGGGTCAATCTCGACCGCGTCAACCCACGAACTTTTGTGGCGTATCGCGGCTGCCACGTCGTCGCCGGTACCCGAGCCGACAATCAGAACACTCGGTGCAGAGCCTACAAATCGAAATGGAATGTTGTAGGGATTTTCGTTCAATGCTTCCTTCAGCAGGCCGGGATGACGTGATAGGAAGGGCCCCGACAAATCCACAATTGCCTGGTATCCGGTGTGGTTCACCTTCAGCACACCCATCGCGAAATCACCATTCGACGCATAGGAACGCGAGTATTCGATCTGCTGGTACGGTGTCCAGATCGTGTAATGATCGCGACTTGAAGGATCGTGCAAGAGCAACGCAAGCGGAAGCAGGAGACTCAAAACCAGTGCTCGATCCTTCGCGGTCGCCTGCAGCATGGCGAAACCGCTGAGAACGATTCCCAGCCAAATCCAGGGCTGCAGCATCATCCGGCTCACCGCCACAAACGCCAGAATCCCTATCAAGCTTCCCAATAGGTTCCATGAGTAGCTGGTAAGCGCCTTCGGAGCAACATTCATCTGTCGCCCGACAATCTGTCCCAAGGGCACAAAAATCCATACCAGCAAGAGAAATAAGATGACGGTCAATAGAACGACGGAGAGAAGATCGAGCCATGTCCAGACACCCCCGTTCGTCCAAAGTTCCAGATCCGAGGCCGCCCCCAACCCCTGCGAAAGACTCTCCAGAGCCTTTCCGCTGTGCCAGGGCAGGCGAACCACCAGCAGTAATCCCATCAGACTCTTAAGGTAAAGCGGCCAACGAATTGCCTTGCGAGCGAGAGCGCATCCCAAACCAAATCCCACGAAGCACAACAGCAGCGCCAGGTTCTTGAAGTAAGCGAAGACGCGAATTTCGACTGCGATCCATCGAATAAACGCCAGCTCTGCAAACAGGGTCAGAAAACTGGCAAGGACGAGCTGGTACGGATTCCAACGCGAAAGTCCGATCCCAGATTCAAAAAACAAATGACCGCGCCGCGTCGCCACATAGGTATAGCCACGCAGCAAAATCAGCACCGAAATTGCTCCAAGGAAGAGCCATGATCGAGAGGTCATTTGTCAGGAAAATACGGATCGTCGGAGTCGAAAGCGGCCTAGAGTATAGCGCCTCGACACTCGAGCCAGAACCTGGGGCATCTAGCTAACTCTTTTGTTTTGCTCGAGGCGCCGTAACACTCGCAATGTCACGCGTCATCTCGCCGTCAACCATCCGCCAAATGCCCAGCGGATTCGCATCTTTCAGCGCATCAGGCAACGCGCTGTCTGGAAATCCCTGGTAACACACCGGTCGCGCGAATCGAAAAATCGCCTGGCTTCCCACCGAAGTGGACCGGCCATCCGATGTCGCTGGATAAGGACCGCCGTGCACCATCGCGTGCGTGACTTCCACGCCCGTCGGGAAACTGTTAAAGACGAGTCGCCCCACCTTGTTCTCCAGAATCGCCAGCAGGTCCGCAAACTCGCGCAGGTCGTTTTCTGTTCCGTGAATCGTTGCCGTCAGATGGCCTTCCAGGCCGCGGGCAATGGCTAGCACCTGCTCGCGGCTAGAGTGCCGCACCAGCAGAGTCGTAGGACCGAAAATCTCCGCATCCAGACCCGACTCAAGAAATGAAGTGGCATCAGTCTCAAACAGCGCCGCGCACGCCGCGAAACTCGCATCCCCCGATGCCGCTGCCTGCCCCGCGGCAACCAGCTTCGCATCTTTTCCCCGCGCCGCAATCGCCGATTCATACGACGAGTGAATTGTCCGCGTCAGAAGGTGAAACGGAGTCGTCGCGCTTACTAACTCCTGCAACCTCTGACCGAATGCCGCCGCGTCCGAACCTTCCGGCACGAAAACCATTCCCGGCTTCGTGCAGAATTGCCCCGCTCCCAGCGTGTACGAACCATGCAGTCCCGTCGCAATGGCCTCGCCACGTTCCCGCAACGCGCCCGGTAGGATGAACACCGGATTCGTGCTGCTCATCTCCGCATAAAACGGAATCGGTTCCGGACGCGCCGCCGCAATGTCCATCAGCGCCCTGCCCGCCCCGCGTGATCCGGTGAACGCCCCCGCTTTGATTAGAGAATGCCTCACCAGCGCCGTCCCCACCTGCGTGCCCGCATCGAACAGAAGAGAAAACGCGCCCTCTGGCAAACCGCACTCTCGAACACTTTCTTGGATCGCTCGTCCCACTAACTCGCCCGTGCGCGGATGCGCTGGATGCGCTTTAAAGATTACAGGATTGCCTGCCGCCAGAGCCGACGCGGTGTCTCCGCCCGCGACCGAAAAAGCCAGCGGAAAATTGCTTGCCCCGAACACCACCACCGGTCCCAGCGGCCGCAGCATCGAGCGGATGTCGGGCTTGGGCAGCGGCCTGCGCTCGGGCGCGGCCCGGTCGATGCGAGCCTGTACCCACGATCCTTCTTCCACCACTTCTGCGAACAATCGCAGCTGGCCGCAAGTGCGCCCGATTTCCCCTTGCAATCGCGCCTGCGGCAAAGCCGTTTCTTGCGCGGCGCGTTCGATCACCTCGCCTGCGATCGACTCGATCGTTTCGGCAATCTTGCGCAAGAATGCTCCGCGCTCGTGTCCCGGCACACGCTGGTAAACCTCGAAAGCTTCGGCCGCCAAACTCACCGCCAGCTCAACTTCTTCCGCCGTTGCCGACGCGAACCCCGGCTGCAACCGCTCGCCAGTCGCAGGATTTTCCGCGTAGAACATTTCCCCCGCGCCCGCCGCTTCCCGAAACCCGATCAGCGATCTCCCAGAAATTTTCGTCATAGACTCAATGATGCCCATCAAGATTTTCGCCCGCCGATTACCTGGCTGCTCACCGCCTGCGGCCTAGCCCGAAATGCGTCGCGAATAATTTTTCTCGTCCGCTCCAGTTCTTCGCCAGTCAACTCCAGCCGCGGCGGCCGCACTCGCGAATTCCCCATCCCCACCTCGGCTTGCACCAATTTGATCAGCTGCACAAACTTTGGCACCGTGTCCATGCGCAGCAACGGCAAGAACCAGCGGTACAGTTCGAACGCCTTCTCGTTCTCTCCGCGCATTCCGCAGTTGAACAACTCCACCGATTCGCGCGGCAGCGCATTAGCCAGGCCAGCGATCCATCCGGTCGCTCTCATGCTAACCGCCTCAAGCACCGCATCGTCCACTCCCACGCAAATCTCAAGCCGTCTTTCCAGCAACGCGCGGATCGCCGCCACCCGCCGCACATCCGCGCTCGACTCCTTCACCGCCGCCAGGTTCTCATGCTCCTCCGCAAGTTCCTGAATCTGTTCCGGCAGAAAGTCGGTCCCATACGCCACGGGATTGTTGTAGAGCATGCAGGACACCGGCGTCGCCCGGAACCCCGCCGCCACGTGACTCTTCATTTCGCGCCAGTCTCCTTTGTAGACATAGGGAGGCAGAACCATCAGCCCGTCGCATCCCGCGTCCGTAGCGGCTTTTGCCAGCGCCACGGCTTCGGTAGTCGAGAGCGCCGAGATCGCCGCCACCACCGGACCGCGTCCTCCGACTGCACGCACGCAAGTCCGCAAAATCTCAACCTTCTCATCGAACTCCAACGTCGCGCCTTCTCCCAACGATCCCAGCGCAACAATTCCGGCGCAGCCATTGTCCAGCAGCCACCGGCAATGCTTGCCCATGAAGGCATGATCGACGCTCAGGTCGCTGTTAAAGCAGGTCGTAATCGCGGGCATCACGCCCTTCCAATTCATCGAGAACCTCCTTAACACTGCGGTCAATCGTTAGTCGTTAGTGATCGGCGACCGCCATTTCGATTTCCTGGCAACTGATCACCGTTTACTGATCACTGCCCACTGATTCCCGCCAGACTCTCCACCTGCACCGGATACACCGGCGGGCGCACCGAGTCCGGCGTCCAGTGAAACAGAAACTCCACCGCTGGTCCGCATACTCTTCCCTGGCACGGTCCCATTCCGCAACGGGTCTGCAGTTTTGCCGCGCGCCATGTTTTATGTTCTTGCAAACGAGAATACGCGACATCCTCGCAGCGGCAAACGATAGTCTCCGCCGCCGGCAGTTCACGCAACTCGGCGCGCAAGCGAAACGTCCGCTCCAGAAGCCGCGCGAAGTGCCGTGCCTTACGCCGCTCACCAAACAATTTTTGCGCTCGCGCCGTTTGATTCGCCGCGGCCAAGCCGGCGATCTCTCCCTCGACCAGCGCCAACTCTACGCCTCCAATGCCCGTCGGTTCGCCCGCACAGAAAACTCCCTGCACAGATGTTCGCTGGAAATCGTCCACCTGCACAAAGCCGTTCTCCATCCAACAGCCCAGTAACGAATGCAGTTCGGTATTGGGCACCAGATGAAATCCGCAAGCCAGGTAATCGCACGCGATAACCTTCGTCCTCCCGCTCCCCGAAATCGTCACACTCTCCAGCCGCTGTCCCCCATGTGCCGCCAAAGGCCAACAATTCGCAGCGTAAGGAATGCCCGCAAGTTCCCTCTTCAGCTGTCGCCCCTGTGAAATCTTTCCCGGATAGCGCAATAGCGCAGCTCCAAACCGTGCCAGATTTCCCCATGACGCCTGCTCGCAAATAATCGGGATCTCCGCGCCGCTCTTCCGCAAATACGCCGCCACCGCCAGCAATAACGGGCCAGTTCCCGCGACCACCACCCGCTTGCCGCGAACGGGTAGGCCCGACTTCACCATCGCCTGCAAGCCGCCCGCACCCATCACGTTCGGCAACGTCCACCCCGGAAACGGCAGGAACCGTTCTCGCGCGCCCGTCGACAAAATCAAATTCTTGTAGCGCAATTCGTGAACATGATCGGCGCTCTCCGCCAGCAGCACCCCACTTTCCGGCTGATCGAAAACTGTAGTCTGAAATAATTTCGTGACACGAGCATCGCGCAGGAGGCCAGCCCAACGCGCCGCCTCCTCATTCTCACCCCCTCGCCAAATCTGCCCGCCGAAGTTCGCATTGTCATCCACGAGTCCAACCGTCGCGCCGCATTCCGCGGCCCGCGCCGCTGCTGCCATCCCCGCCGGGCCCGCGCCAATCACGAGCACATCGAATCGCTGCGAATTCTTACCCATCGGTTTCCACTTTCATTCCAGCCTCACACAAGATCTGGCAACTTCGGCAATGCGGCCTGCCATCGATCGTCACGCGGCACTCGAAACAAATTCCCATTCCGCAGAGCGGCCCGCGCGGTTCGCCGCTCACCGACGTTCGACACGCCAGCCCGGCGATCGCCACTGCAACCGCAACCGTCGCGCCGGGCGGCACCGTGACTTGCGCCCCGTTCACGGTCAACGTCAGCGAGTTCGATGTCGAACTAGGCATGAACTTCTTTCCCAGCGTTTTCCTTTCCCATCCGCGCCGGTAAGTAGGGCTCGATTGCAATTTCCGGCCGCGCCCCAGTGATCTGATCCGCCAAGATTTTCGCCGTAGCCAGCGAAGTCGTAATTCCCAGCCCCTCATGCCCGGTCGCCAGAAACACCGACCTGTCTCCGGGCCAGGGACCAATCAGCGGCAGCTTGTCGGGCGTGGCCGCGCGAAATCCTGTCCAGGTGCGCACCGCAGACATCGACCCGATCCCCGGCATGTATTGCTGGGCGCGCTGCAGCATGCGGCGCAAAATCTCATGGTCGACCTCTTTATGCTCAGCGCCATACTGGCGCGACGAGCCCACCAGAATCTGACCGGTGCGCCGCGGCTGCGCATTGAATGCGACCGAATCCCCGCTCACCGAGTGCGCGCTCTTCAGGTATCCGAGTTCCACCAACTGGCGCCGCAAAAATCCCGGATAGCGATCGGTGATCACCAAATGTCCTTTGCGCTTCTTGACCTCCACTCCGCTCAGCAATTCCGGCGACCATGCTCCCGCCGCGTTCACCAGGAACTCGCCGGCGATTTCAGCACCGTCGGACAAGCGCACTTGTCCCTGCCCCATCTGCGTGACCGACGCGCCCAGACGAAGTTCCGCCGAGCATTTCCGGGCACGCGCCATCAGAAACCGCGCTGCGCACGGCGGATACAGCACTGCATCGTCTTGGACCAGCAAGCCTCCCGCCAACCCGCCGCGCAAATTAGGCTCAAGCCGCTGCAACGCCTCCGCATCCAGCATCCTCGCGGGAACGTCGCGCCTCGAGCAATAGTCGTGTTTGCGCCGCACCTCGGCCATCTCTTCTTCGTCGGCCGCCACCCAGATCGTTCCGCATGGTTCGTATTCCACGTCCGCCGACAGCTCCAGCCTCAAACCTTGCCAAAGCCGCTGCGAATAGCGGGTCAAAGCAAATTGCGCATCGGAGTCGTCCATCACGACGACGTGCCCCATCCCGGCAGCCGTCGCGCCACCGCCCACTGCGTCCCGGTCCACCACCACAACCCGTAAACCTCGCCGCGCCAATTCGTCGGCACAAGCCGCGCCTACAATTCCAGCGCCCACAATCACAACGTCATATTTTGCGATGCTCATGATGAAGGGCTTCACTAGCCATGCCGTGCGGCGGCGAGAAAACTCAAAGCAACACCGTTGGTATTTTATCCGCATTCCCAATGACCAACTGCCTGTTCAGGCGACGGCAGTTAGTTTCGTGGCGCTCGCTTGCGCCCATCTTTGACAAACGCGGACAGCTTCGTTAATGTTCGGGGCGTAAACGTTTACAGGAACAATCACGGCTCGCAACTTGAGGCGAGACCGTCTTTCATTTTTTCGATGCTGCTGAAGACTTTGCGCGAAGAAGTGTTGGAAGCGAACCTGGAACTGGTTCGCCGCGGACTTGTGCTCTACACCTTTGGAAATGTCAGCGGCATGGATCGCACGGAAGGCTTGGTGGCCATCAAACCCAGCGGCGTACCCTACGAAGAACTGACTGCCGCCCACATCGTCGTCTCCGATCTTGAGGGGAAGATCGTTGATGGAAACCTTCGTCCCTCCTCAGACCTGCCCACTCATCTCGCGCTGTACAAACGTTTCTCCACCATCGGCGGTGTGGCGCACACTCATTCGGAATTCGCCACCGCATGGGCACAGGCCGAGACTTCCATCCCCTGCTTCGGAACCACGCACGCCGATTATTTTCACGGTCCGGTCCCGGTTACCGAGCGGCTCAGTTCCCATGAGATCGCTGGTGATTACGAACTGGAGACGGGCGAGGCCATCTGCCGAACGTTCGCCCAACTTGATCCCGAATCGATTCCCGCCGTACTTGTGGCCGGGCATGCCCCCTTTTGCTGGGGCAAAAGTGCACACGACGCAGCCCACAACGCGGTCCTTCTTGAGTACGTGGCGCGCATGGCGTATCGCACTCTCACGATCAATGCTGACTCCCGGCCGCTGTCGCGCGAACTGCACGACAAGCATTTCTTGCGCAAGCATGGCCGCAACGCCTACTACGGACAGGTCAAACCCTAATGAATCTTGCTCTGCTCCTGGTGAGTTCTTCCACCCTGGTCCATCTCTCGCCCGTCGATTGGGTCCTGGTCATTTTCTATTTTGCGCTGGTGCTCGCAATCGGCTTGTACCTGAAAGGACAGGCCAATACCGGCGAAGATTTTTTCATGGCCGGACGCGAAATGACCGCGTGGGTGGCGGGTCTTGCATTTCTCTCGGCGAACCTGGGCTCGCTCGAACTGATGGGATGGGCCGGTAATTCCTATAAGTATGGAATTCTCGCGGCTCACTGGTACTGGATCGGCGCCATCCCCGCGATGCTCTTTCTCGCCCTCGTGATGATGCCCTTCTATCACATCTGCAAAACCCATTCCGTTCCTGGTTATCTCAAGCTGCGCTACGGTGCGGGGGCGCAGGCGCTCTCCTCGATTTCCTTCGCTTTCATGACGGTGCTTATGAGCGGCATCAACATGTACGCCATGGCTGTCGTGATGAAGGTTGTCCTGGGATGGAATCTCACCTTCAGCATCCTGGTGTCTTCCATCACGGTCATGATTTACGTGGCTCTTGGCGGCTTGCGTTCCGCCATCTTCAACGAAGTCCTGCAGTTCTTTCTCATCTGGGCCGGTGCGTTGCTGATTCCGATTCTGGGTCTGATCGAAGCCGGCGGCTGGACTGGCCTCAAGGCCAAGATCCTTCAGAATCTTACCGAGCAACAGGTGGCCAACCCGGGCGCGTACACGCACGCCTGGTCCACCTTAGGAAACTTTACCGACAATCCCATGGGGATCAACTGGGCCGGCATTGTGTTCGGGCTTGGGGCAGTCATCGCCATGGGCTATTGGACCACTGACTTTCTCGTCGTGCAACGCGTTCTGTCAGCGAAGGATCTGCGCTCCGCCAAGCTCGCGCCCATCATCGGCGCCGCCTTCAAGATGATGGTTCCCTTCATCGTCATCCTTCCAGGACTGCTGGGACTCGCGCTGCTGCGCGATCCCCACACCGGCAGTCTCCTGCGGCTGGTTCCAGCCGATCTTGCGTGGTCGAAGCTCGGACAGGAACAAGGCTTACATGGATACGATGAAGTGCTGCCGCTGATGCTGGCGCGCTACTGCGGACCGGGCCTGCTCGGTCTCGGGATAACGGCGCTGATCGCGGGTTTCATGTCGGGGATGGCAGGCAACGTCAGCGCTTTTACCACCGTTTGGACCTATGATATTTACGGCGCGCTGATCAACAAGAATGCCTCGGACGATTCGAAGGTGCGAATGGGCCGCTGGTGCACGGTCATCGGTGTCGCGATCAGCATCGGAACCGCATACCTGGTGATGAACGCACACAGCATCATGGACTATGTGCAGGAACTGTTCAGCTTCTTCATCGCTCCACTGTTCGGCACGGTGATTCTCGGAATGCTGTGGAAGCGCGCCACCAAGGCTGGCGGATTCTGGGGATTACTGGCGGGAACGCTTTCGTCGGTGGGGATGTGGGCATGGGTGAAAGTGAATCCCGCTGCGGTGAAATATGTGGCGCTCTCCTCGCAGGCGCAGGATCAGGCGCAGAACATGTTTCGCGCGCTGTGGTGCTGGCTGATTTGTGTCATCGTCACGGTAGTGGTCAGCCTGATGACAAGGCCGAAACCTGACTCGGAGCTCACGGATCTGGTCTACGGCTTGACGCCGATTCCGCACGAAGAACGCGTCTCGCTTTTTCACCGCCCGGTTTTCTGGGCGGTGGTGGTGGGCGTCGTCTTTGTGATTTTGCAAATCATTTTCTGGTAGGGGGTACGAATGAAATCCGGCGGAACGCTTTCGATTTGGTTCTTCATTGGCATCTCTCTGGCGGTGAATGGAGCGGTGATCTTTGCCAGGGGAATTTATGAGTTGGTGTCTCCGCCGGAGCATCAGGTCGTGCTCTACAACCTGCATGCCAACGTCTGGTGGGGCGCGGTGCTGCTGATTCTCGGCCTGTTTTTCAGCGTGCGTTTTTCGCCGGCACGGGAGCGGGCGCGCATGGCGGGCAATTCCTAACTGTTGACGATTTACAATTTTCCACATCATCGTTATTTTCTAAATCATCATAGAGGGCATTCATTATGGCGGAACGAAAGATAACGATGGGCGTCATCGTAGGGAACCGCGGATTCTTCCCTGACCAACTGGCGAAGTCAGGGCGCGAAGAGATAATGCGGGCGCTCGCCCAGGCGGGCATGGACTGCGTGGTGCTCGGTCCGGAAGAGAGCAAGCATGGCGCGGTCGAAACTCACGAAGAAGCGAAGCGCTGTGCGGCGCTCTTTCAGAAACATCGCGACAGTATCGATGGCGTCATCGTATCGCTGCCAAACTTCGGCGACGAGCGCGCCATTGCCGACACGCTACGGCTGGCGCGGCTTGACGTTCCCGTGCTGGTGCAGGCTACGCCCGATGACGCAAAGAACATGACGATCCTGCATCGCCGCGACAGCTTTTGCGGCAAGATGTCGGCGTGCAACAACCTGAGGCAGTATGGCATTCCCTATTCGCTGACGCGGCTGCATACAGTCAGCCCTGACTCGGAAGATTTTCGCAACGACTTGGCATGGTTTGCCGCGGTTTGCCGCGTGGCCAACGGCATGCGCAACCTGCGCGTGGGCAGCATTGGCGCGCGCCCCACGGCATTCAATACCGTTCGCTACAGCGAAAAGCTGCTCGAATCGCATGGAATTTCCACGGAGACGCTCGACCTGTCGGAAGTGTTTGGCCGCATCGCGCGGTTGAAGGACGATCACGCGGGAGTGCAGGGCAAGCTGGCAGAAATTCGCAAGTACGTTACAACCGGCGGCGTGCCCGATGCTGCCCTCATCAAGATGGCGAAGCTTGGATACGTGATCGACGACTGGATGAAGGCGACCGACGTGAAGATCAGCGCGGTGCAGTGCTGGACTTCGATGGAAGAATATTTTGGCGTCGTGCCCTGCACCATCATGAGCATGATGAGCAACAACCTGCTGCCCGCGGCGTGCGAGGTGGATGTGTGCGGCACGCTGAGCATGCATGCGCTGGCGCTGGCTTCGGAGACTCCGAGCGCGCTGCTCGACTGGAACAACAATTACGGCGACGATCCCGACAAGGCAGTATGCTTCCATTGCAGCAACCTGCCCAAACATTTCTTTCAGGACGTGCGCATGGATTTTCAGGAGATCATTGCGGGCACGGTGGGTAAGGAGAACACGTTTGGCACAGTGGTGGGCCGCGTTAAACCAGGAGCGATGAGCTTCGCGCGCTTTTCAACCGACGACACCGCAGGAGTAATTCGCGGCTATGTGGGCGAGGGCGCCTTCACCAGCGACGCGCTGAACACGTTCGGTGGCGTGGGCGTGGTGAAGATTGCAGAGTTGCAAAAGCTGCTGCACTACATTTGTGAAAATGGATTTGAGCATCACGTGGCGGCGAACTTCTCGACCACAGCCGCGGCGGTGCATGAGGCGGCGGTGCGGTACCTGGGCTGGCAGATGCACTGGCACAACAACTGATTTGGGGTCCGAAACCACAATGTTCCTGAAGGAACACTGTGCAAAACGCCCTGAGCGAGGCTCTGTAAGATGCTGAGCCTTCAGGGCGAATTTTGGCGGCGCAGCCGATTCAAGGGTTTAGGCTGTGCATAAAAAATCTACTTTAGTGGACGTTGGAGCCTACCAAAGTAGGCTTGACTTTTCTTCCAGAGCAGTTGCTCCCACCGATGACTAGCTTCGAATCGATCCTGCCCTCAGGAGAACGCAGCCGCGAGACTGGCCCCTGCCACTTTGAAGACCAGATACCAGACGGCAACGATGACGATCGCGGTGGAGCGCTTCACCTTGCTGGTGCAGGCGAAGCCGATGCCCAGCAGAATAATCGTCCAGATGTTGATGATGTCGAGCGACGACGCCATGCCGCGCAGGAATTTTCCGGTGGTCGCGGGATCCAGATAATAAGCGAGATTGGTGCCGACGGGATTGTTGATGTCGAAGCCTTCGGGATCAATACCCGCAAACAATGAAATGATTCCCAGGATCGCGCCGACGACGCCGGGAAGCGCCGCGTACATGACGATGGCATAAGCTTGCCCAAACGTGGCCTCAGCCCCGGCCGCAACTTTGAACGTAGTCCACAGCACGACGGTCGAGATCAGGAAATAGAAGAGGATCATCAGCGGGCTGCCGTAGCCGAGATAACGCATGATGGCGGCGGAAAGACGAAGCTGTTTTTCCTGCCGCTCGGGCGGAGCTTTTTCGAACTGGTCGGCGCGGGAAGAGTGGGCGATCTGGTTCTTGCTGATCTGATCGAAGCCGATCTGGCGTCCCATGGTGTAGATGAAGGCCATGGAGCAGATCGAGATGAGCAGCCACGGCCCCCACCAACTGGCGTTGCGGCGCAGGTCGGTGAAAGTCTTTGAGGGCGCGATGAAAGTGTTAACAATGCGAGCGCCCTCCGAAAGCTTGGGAGATTCTGGAATCGGCGCGGGTATTTGGGACGACGTGGGTAGAACCGGGGCAGCGGCCATCAGTGCCTCCTGGAAATATTCGGGGGAATTCTAATCTGGGGCGGCGTCGCGGGCAAGCATCTTTGCTCGCGGTTGGATGATGTTGCATTGGCGAGGCGCACTTGCCGGCGAGGGGAAACTTTGCCTTTGATATTTCGGCGCTGCCGGCAAGCGGGCGGGGGCGCCCGCTCTACACTGGGCCGGATAAGATGGTCGCATGGCGAATGTGACGCCGGTGGTGATGGCGGTGCTGGCGGCGGAACTGGTTCCGGCGGCGGCGTTTGGATTCGCCAGCGAGCGAGCGGCCGCGACGATCGGGCGCTGGCCGATGGCGCTGCGCGTGGGTCTGCCGGTGGTGATGGTCTTGCCTTACGCAGTCATCGCGGCGGCGGGGCATATTTTTCGCTGGCCGTGGTTTGCGTTATACGCGGGACTGCCGGTGGTGATGGCGTGGCTGCTGGCGCGGGCGGCGGCGGCCGATCCCGAGCAGCGCGGCAACTGGCGCGACGCGGTGATTCTTCTCACGCTGGGGCTGGCGGTGGATTTGCGCTGGTTCGATGCGGCGTGGCCCGCTGGACTGCGCGGGCTGGGTAATCTGCTGCTGGTGGATGCGGGCCTGTACGGATTTCTCGGCGTACGGCGGTTGAGCAGCGTGGGTTTTGATTTTCGTTTGCAGTGGAGCGACTGGAAGACCGGCTTGCGCGAGCTGCTGTTTTTCGCGCCCGCGGTGCTGGTGCTGGGAGTAGGGCTGGGATTCATCCATCCGCATGTGAATGTGCCGGGAGTTGGCAAGGCGGCTGTGACGTGGGCGGGGATTTTTATTTTTGTGGCGCTGCCGGAAGAACTTTTCTTTCGTGGCTGGGTACAGAATCTGCTGGAGCGGCGCGTGGGGCAGAGGGCGGCGCTGATCATTGCGTCGGCGCTATTCGGGCTGTCGCATTTCAATAAACGGTCGGCGCACTTCAATTGGCGCTATGTGCTGCTTGCCACGATTGCGGGAAGTTTCTACGGGCGGGCGTGGCGCGAGCGGCGGCGGGTGGCGGCGGCGACCATTACGCATACCTGGGTGGATTGGATTTGGTCGTGGTGGTTCTAGGGGAATTGGAGGGCGGTGGAATCTCTCGCCCACGAGCATTCCCCCCAATTCAGGAACTATACTTCGTTTGTAGCACGGTGTTTGTGAGCCGGTGTTTGTGAGCCTTGTCGTTGCCTGAAGGCATCGAAGAGCAATCAGAATCCGGCAATCTTCATTGAAATATTTACCAGGCCCAAAATTATGTAGCCGTACCCTGCCTTGAAACAGGCGAATTACGAAATGGAGAAGCAATCATGGAAAAACGCAAACTTGGAAAAAGTAATCTCGAAGTTTCAGCTCTGGGACTCGGCTGCATGGGAATGAGCTTTTCCTACGGCCCGCCCAAAGACAAGCAGGAGATGACGAAAGTGATCCACGCCGCCGTGGATCGCGGCGTCACTTTTTTTGACACCGCCGAAGTCTATGGCCCGTTCACCAACGAAGAACTCGTGGGCGAAGCACTGGCTCATGTGCGCGAGAAAGTCGTGATCGCTACCAAGTTCGGCTTCGATCTCGCCGGCAGCGACCATAAGCCCGGAGCCGCAGGCGTGAACAGCCGGCCCGAACACATCAAGCAGGCCGTCGAAGGCTCGCTCAAGCGGTTGAAGACGAATGTGATCGACCTGCTCTACCAGCATCGCGTCGACCCCAACGTGCCCATCGAAGATGTCGCCGGCGCGGTGAAGGAGCTCATACAGGCGGGCAAGGTCAAGCACTTCGGACTCTCGGAGGCAGGCGTGAAAACCATTCGCCGCGCCCACGCCGTTCAGCCGGTCACCGCGTTGCAGAGCGAATATTCCCTGTGGTGGAGAAAGCCGGAGAAGGAAGTTATTCCCACACTCGAGGAACTTGGGATTGGCCTGGTGCCGTATAGCCCGCTGGGCAAAGGTTTCCTGACGGGGGCGATCAAAGAGGACGCGAAATTCGAGAGCACCGATTTCCGCAGCACTCTGCCTCGTTTCACGCCCGAAGCTCTCAAGACGAACCAGGCGCTGATCGACCTGCTCGGCAAGATCGCGAAAGCCAAGAAAGCGACGCCCGCACAGATTGCGCTCGCCTGGCTGCTGGCGCAAAAACCGTGGATCGCTCCAATTCCCGGCACGACCAAACTGAACCGTCTGGAAGAAAACATTGGAGCGGTGTCGGTCAAACTCACGCCAGAAGACCTCCTAAATATCGATGCAGCCGCATCACAAATCAGAGTCGAAGGCGAACGGTATCCGGAGCGCCTGGAGAAAATGACGGGACTATGACAAGCAAAAGCACGAACAAAGCGAAAGCATATTCGGCCACTGCTGCGACATCGCCGATGTCGCAGACCAGCATCCCGCGGCGCGACCCCAACGAAAACGATGTGCAGATCGAAATCCTGTTCTGCGGCATCTGCCACTCCGATCTTCACTCGGTGCGCAATGAGTGGAGCGAATTTATGCCGACCGTATATCCGATTGTGCCGGGGCATGAAATTGTCGGCCGCGTCTCCAAGGTCGGCTCGGCGGTCTCGAAGTTCAAGCCCGGTGACCTCGCCGCGGTGGGCTGCATGGTCGATTCCGACGGCACCTGCCCCGAATGCAAGGCCGGCTTCGAGCAGTTCTGCCCCAACATGATTCTGACCTTCAATTCCCCGGACAAGCATCTCGGCGGCGTCACCTACGGCGGCTACTCTGAGAGCATTGTCGCGGACCAGCGATTCGTGCTGCGGGTTCCGTCGAATCTCGACCTTGCCGGAACGGCGCCGCTGCTGTGCGCCGGAATCACCACATACTCGCCGATGCGCCGTTGGGGTGTTGGCAAGGGCAAGAAAGTTGGCGTGGTCGGCCTCGGCGGACTAGGTCACATGGGCGTGAAGTTTGCTCATGCGCTCGGAGCCCAGGTTGTGGTCTTCACCACTTCGCCGAAGAAAAAAGAGGATGCGCTTCGTCTCGGCGCCGACGCGGTCGTCGTCTCGCGCAATGCCGACGAAATGCAAAAGCACAATGAGAGCTTCGATTTCATCCTCGACGCCGTTTCCGCCGATCATGACATCAACGCTTATCTCAGCTTGCTGCGTCGCGACGGCAATCTCACGATTGTCGGTGCTCCTCCGAAACCTTTGCCCGTGGCCGCTTTCGCGCTGATCATGCGCCGCCGCAGTTTTTCCGGTTCCAACATCGGGGGCATCGCCGAAACCCAGGAGATGCTCGATTTCTGCGGCCAGCACAACATCACCGCCGACGTCGAGACTATTCCTATTCAGAAGGTCAACGAAGCTTACGAGAGGCTGCTCAAGTCCGATGTGAAGTATCGCTTCTCCATCGACATGGCTTCCCTCAAATCGGAGTGAGGGAACACAAGATAGGGTGCCCCACCCTTCGCGCGTGTTTTGCGGGAGGGTGGGGGTGTTGATTTAGCCGCGCAAAAATAGTCCAACACGAGACTAAAATCTTCCACGCAGAAAGAAGCCGCCCATGCCAAAACCAAACGACTCCCTAAAGGCCCGCATGGCCCGCTCGCAGGAAATCAAAATCAGCGTCATCGGACGAAAATCGGGACGCACCATCTCCAATCCAGTCTGGTTCGTAGTGGACGGCGGCACGCTCTACCTGCTTCCGGTCAAAGGTTCCAACACGCAGTGGTACAAAAACGTGCTCAAAGATCCTTCGCTGCGGATCAGCGCGGGAGGCGCATCGGCTGACCTCAAGGCCGTTCCAATCGTCGACGCCAAGCAGGTGGCATCTGTGGTCGAGAAATTCCGCACAAAATACGGGGCTGGTGACGTGAAGAAGTATTATTCAAAATTCGACGTTGCGGTTTCTGCGCAAATTGAATCGACGCAGTCATGACGCTAGTGTGACACTTTGAAATTCTAAGTGACGCACTCTGCCGAACTGTTTATCGGAAAGCTGCTGTCAAACTCCGTCATCGGCCGCAGTGCTTTTCGTATTGCTCGAAGATGAAGTTGTCGGTCATGCCAGCGACGTAGTCGCAGACTACGCGTGGCAGCGAATCTTCCTTGGCTTTTTCCTGGTAATTGTGGGGAAGGGTCTCGGGATGGGCCATCCAATGACTAAAAAGCTCGCCCACGACGCGCTCGGCATCGTCTTTTTCTCCCGCCAAAGCTGAACTGAAATAAAGATTCTCGTAAAGAAAGTCTTTGCTCTGCTTGCGAGCAGCTTCGACGGCTGGACTGAAGGCGGCGAGCCGTTCGGGATGGTGGCGAACTTCTTCGAGTGTCCGGATCCCTGCCTTGCGCAGACGGGCGCTTGTGTTGGTAATCAGGTCGTCGACGAACAGGTTCAGAACTCGCTTCAGCGCTTCGTTGAACTGCAGCTTGGCGGTGGCATCGGGATAGAGCTGTTCCACCTCGCGAAAGAAGCGCTCAAAGACCGGAACCCCTTCGCGAATTTCCTCGAGCGACAGCAAATGTGCTTCGAAGCCGTCGTCGAGGTCGGCGGTGTTGTAAGCGATCTCGTCGGTCAGGTCGATCAGTTGGGCTTCGAGCGGGGGGCGCTGGTCGAGCATATATTCCGCGAGTTCAGGATGGTCTTTCGCGGCGTAGTCGTGCGAGTGCTTGATGATGCCCTCGCGAACCTCGAAGGTCAGATTCAAGCCGCGGAAAGCGGCATACCGCTGTTCGAAATCTTCGACGATGCGCAGGGCGTGCAGATTATGGTCGAAGCTGAGTCCATGCTCGCGCATGGCGGTGTTGAGCGCCTTTTCGCCGGCGTGGCCAAACGGAGGATGGCCGATGTCGTGGACCAGTGCGAGCGCTTCGGCGAGGTCAACGTTCAGGTCGAGCGCTCCGGCGATCGTGCGCGAGACTTGCGACACTTCGAGAGTGTGAGTGAGCCGGTTGCGAAAGTGGTCGGAATAGCGGCGGGTGAAAACCTGAGTCTTGGCCTCCAGCCGGCGGAACGCCCGGGCATGAATTACCCGGTCGCGATCGCGTTGAAAGTCGTTGCGGTAAGGATGCGGAGCTTCGGGGACACGGCGTCCGCGGGAGTGGTCAACAGGCACCGCGTAGGCGGCCAGCATGGAAGGAGAATAGCATCTGTTGATTGACGATTGAGAACAAATCAGGCGGTTCAATCAACCATCAGAAATCATCAATCAACAATTTCTTAGTGCTTGTCGGATTCTTCTTTTGCGAGCTTCACTTTTGCCGCGTCCAGCTTTTGCTGAACTTTGGCGAAAGCTTCGCCATCCACCTCGGCCGGAACCGTCTTGTTCCACTCCTGGACGGCGCGATCCCAGTGCGCGGCGGCCAATTTCAGGCGCCCAGTTTTCTGGTAGAGATCTCCGAGATGTTCCTGCACGGTCGGATCAGTGCCCATGTGGGCTTCGGCCTTGGTCAAACTTTCTTCCGCCAGATCGTATTTGCCCAGCTTGAAGTAGACCCAGCCCAGGGAGTCGAGATAGGCGCCGTTGTTGGGCTCGAAGGTCAAAGCCTGCTTGATGAAGTTGAGCGACTCGTCCAGCTTCACACCGCGATCGGCATTCATGTAGCCGAGATAGTTCAAGGTCGCGGCCGCCTGCGGATCGGTGGGAGCGGTGGTCGCCAGCACTTTCTTGAACTCCGCTTCCGCCTGATCAAACATCTTCTGGCGCTGGTACAAATCGCCGCGCAGGAAAGCAACGTAGGCCTTATCGTCGGGCTTGCTCGATTGCTGCTCCGCCTTCGCGAGATTGTCCAAGGCCTCGTTCCAGCGCTTGGCGCGCGTGTAAATAATGGCTAGCCGCAGGTAAACCTCGCGATCCTCGGGCCCGCCCTTCAGCATGGTGCGAATGTCGGCCACGGCCCTGTCAAACTCTCCGGTATCGGCCAGTTGCGCGTCGAGCACCATGCGCAGGTCGCGATCGTCGGGCATTTTCTGCACGGCCTCTTTGGCGGCTGCGGTGGCTTGGGGCCACTGCTTGGCTTCGCGATAGGTATCGATAATTTCCTGATAGCCGCTGCGGGCATTTTCATCGCCCAGCGTCAGCATTTTGCGGAAGGTCTCGACGGCGGCGGGATAGTTCTCCTGCTCGCGATAAACCATGCCGAGGCGCTCGATGAAGATGGCGCGATTGTTGCGCTCGGCCTGGCTCGATCCAATTTCGCTCTTCTCGGTCTTCTTCAGCAGACCCTGCAACAGCTTGACCGCATCGTCATAACGGCCTTGCGCCTGGTAAACCGCAGCCATGCTGTAGGGAACGTCCATGGTGTCGGGAACCAGCGTGTCGGCGCGCTTCAGGCTCTCGAGGGCGAGATCGTACTTGGCCTGCCGCCGGTAGATTTCCGCCATGCGCACGTAGGTTTGCGCGTCTTCAGGGTTCGAGTCGGCAATCACCTTGTACTGTTCAAGCGCGGCATCGAGCTGTCCGTCATTCGCCAGATTTTCAGCGAGGCCGCGGATGGCGTCCAGATTGTCGCGATCCAGAACGATGGCGTGCTGGTAAGCGTCAATGGCGTTCTTGTAATCTTTGCGCTGCTCGTAAGCCGCGCCGAGCGCCGCATAGAGCTTGGCGGATCGAGCGGTATCGGGAATCGAAGCCAGAACTTTCAGCGCATGAGCCGTGTCGCCTTCGTCGGTATAAAGCATGGCGAGCGTGGTCACCGCTTCTTCGGAGTTGGGATCGATCTTAATGGCGAGCTTCAGTTCGCCCTCCGCTTTTTGAAGATCGTTGTTTAGCCGATAGAGGCGGCCCAGCAGCAGATGGTCATCCACGCTTTCCGGGTCCAGTTTCACAATCTGTTCGTATTGATCGATGGCCAGCTTCAGGATGTTGTCGGTTCCCGATCCTCCGGGCATATCGCCCAGAGAGCGCAGATAGATGCGGCCAAGCAACCTGTGCGCTTCCAGATTTTTGGGGTCGCGCTTGAGGATGTCCTGCGCTTCCTTGACGGCGTCGGCGATATGGCCGGTCTTAACGTAAAGTTCAGCCAGGGCGGACGTCAGAAATTCAGAAGATGGATCGGCGTCGATCGCGAGGCGGTATTCCTCGGTCGCTTTTGTGGCCAGGTCGCTGCGGCCGTAGGCGGTGACCATCTCCTCGTACATGTGCGCCATGGCGTAGTGGTAATAGGAGGCAGCATGATCGACTTTATGCGTGGCAGACTGGCTCTCGGCCGAGTTCGAATCTGAAGGGGAGGAAGAAGCCGTTTGGCTCACCGCAGCGGTTGCGGCCACCGAGAATATTAAAAATGCGTGAAACATTCGATTCATGCTTGACCTGACTGCGCTGGAAGCGCGTTTCCGAAACCTCAGCTTATTTGGATGCAAAGCCGCGGGGGAAAAGGTGCTTTTATTCTAACTCGGGGGACGCCGCACACCAAACAAAACGCTCCTCCGCGCTTAGCCGGAATTGACCGGAAGGTCAGGGACCTGCGGAAATTGATGATTGTTAATTTTGGATTGCTGATTGCCACTCTCTGCGATCTCCAGCGGTGCGCGACAGATATCTTTACAATCCGCAATCAACAATCACGAAAATCAACAATTTACTCAGTGCCTAAAGTGTCGAACTCCGGTAAACAGCATGGCCAGTCCAAGTCGGTCGGCGGCCGCGATTACTTCGGGGTCGCGTTGCGAGCCACCGGGCTGAATGATGGCGGTGGCTCCCGCTTTGGCGATTTCCTCGACGCCGTCGGGAAAAGGAAAGAAGGCATCGGAGGCGGCGACAGTGCCATGCAACGGAAGTTGTGCTTTCATCGCGCCGATTTTTGCCGAATCCACGCGGCTCATCTGGCCCGCGCCTACGCCGACGGTCTGGCCGTCGCGCGCGTAGACGATGGCATTGGATTTCACGTGCTTGCAAACTTTCCAGGCGAACAGCAGGGCACGCGTTTCTTCGGGTGTGGGAGCCCGTTTAGTGACGACCTTGAGATCGGCGTCCTGCAAAGGCCGGACGTCGGCGTCCTGCACGAGTATGCCGCCTGAAACATTCTTTAAAACCCACTTCTCCGAGGCTGGGGTCACCTGCACCAGGCGTAGGTTTTTCTTGGAAGCGAATTTGGCTTTCGCGGCTTCGTCGAAGGCTGGGGCCGCGATAACTTCGAGGAACAGTTTGTGCATCTCTTCGGCAGCCTCGGCGTCGATGGGGCGATTCACGCCGATCACGCCGCCAAACGCGGAGACCGGATCGCATGCCAAAGCCCGCTTGTAGGCCTCCGCCAGAGTCTTGCCCGTAGCGGTTCCGCAAGGATTCGTGTGCTTGATGATGGCGCAGACCGGCTCCTCAAATTCCTGCGCCAGGTCCCAGGCCGCTTGCAGGTCAACGATGTTGTTGTAGGAAAGTTCCTTGCCCTGAAGTTGCCGCGCGTTGGCCACGCCCAACTCCGATCCATCGGAGTACATGGCGGCTTTCTGATGAGGATTTTCCCCGTAGCGCAGGTCGAGTTTCTTGCGGAAACTGAAACGCAAGGTCGCGGGAAACGCACTGCTCTCCGACGGCGGCTGCAATGTGTCAGCGCTGATCCCTTCCAGCGTGGAAGCAATCGCCGAGTCGTACGCGGCGGTGGTGGCGAAAGCCTTCTGTGCCAGCCGCCACTTGGTTCCGGCCGAGAGACCGCCACCGGAGCGGGAGAGCTCGTCGGCCACAGAGTCATAGTCGGCGGGTGAAGTCACGATGGCAACATCGCGAAAATTCTTGGCGGCGGAGCGAATCATGGAAGGGCCGCCGATGTCGATATTCTCGATTAGCTCTTCAAACTCCACGCCCGGCTTGGCAGCGGTCTTCTCGAAAGCGTAGAGATTCACCACCACCATGTCGATGGGAGCGATGCCATGTTCCGCAATCGCGGCGACGTGTTTCGCGTCTTCCCGGCGGTGCAGGATTCCTCCGTGCACTTTAGGATGAAGTGTCTTCACTCGCCCGTCGAGCATTTCAGGAAAACCCGTAAGTTCGGAAATGTCCTTCACCGAAACTTTGGAGTCGCGCAGGAGTTTGGCGGTGCCGCCGGTCGAGATCAGTTCAATGCCGAGAGCGGATAGCTTGCGGGCGAAATCGATTAGTCCCGTTTTGTCGGTGACACTCAGAATGGCGCGCTGGATTTTGGACATGAGGCGTGATTTTCGAGAAGTCTACGGAAGATTTTAGCAGGAATAAATCGAGAGTCATGGAGGCGCGGACACATTGCGCGCCCGCCGGTGCGTCCTCCCCAAAAGCTTAAGAGCGGCACCTTAGGTACGGGTGCCGCTCCGCAAACATTTTTCTAAGGACTACCTTCCGGCTTACCTCGATTGCGCGATCGCGGTCGGATTCTCCAGTACGGCCCGCCGTTGGAGCGACTGAATGACGCGGTTGATCTCAGCCTGCGTAACGCCAGATGGATTGTGATAGTCCTTCTGCGAGAACTTAATCTGGACGCTTCCGTCATCCGAGTAGAGATTCAGCACCAGAGCGTTCTGGCGAACTTGCGGATTGCCCTGCTGGAAACCCCGGTAGCCTGCATTCTGAATGTTGAAAATTCCGTGTTCCGCCGGCCCCGGCAGCATGCTCTTCATCGAGAGCATCGCGTCCTCGCGGTAGTGCACCTGCGGCGACAGCGACCAGTAGTGCATGGTCGCGGGGCTGAAATTGTAAATATTGCTGGCGACCACATAGTCCGAAGCCACACCGCCTCGCTCGAACGATGTGTTGACGAGGTGCGGTCCCGTACTGAAGTCATTGGAGAAGTCGCGCACGAACTGTCTCGCCGGAACTGCCGCGATCATGACCCGCAGCCCGGAGCGGAAGGTGAGAATCGCTTCATTCTTCTCCGCTCGGTTCTGCGGATAAAGCTTGGTCTGCGTGTCGTCCAGATCGCTCCACGGAACCTCAAAATCGTAGCCCACGTAGGACAGGTGCAGTCCGGCAGCTTGCGACACCGAATGATCGGGCAGTTCCGTCGGTACAACGTTCACAGTGGCGGGCGCTGTTTTCGCCGCGTAAAAGGAAAGAGCGACAGGAGCGATCCAGTATCCGCCCGCGAACAGGACTCCGCAGGGAATGATTACCGTCAGCAGAATGCGTTGAAAGATCCTCATAATCGTGCTCCTTAAGTCTTGGCTTTGGCTTTGAGTTTGACGTGGCCGTTGGCGAGTTCCACGGAGTACTCGACGTTCTCGCAGTGATACTGCTTGCGAATTTGCTCGGTCTTTTTCTGCACGAACGTGGTGAACGAGTCGAAGTTGCCCGAGACACTTTCGCCCGCCTTCTTCTTGGCGGCGACTAACGTGTTGTACAGGCGTTCGACTTTCTCACGCTCCCCCTGATCGACACTGTGCAAGGTGAAATGCGGCGATGAAACTGCGCCCGCCGCGGCTGCAGCGGCGGCTGCGTGACTCACGCCGTATACCGGATGATGCTGCTTGTGTTCATCTTCGGCGGTGCGCACCCCTTGCACGGAGAGCAATGCGTCCTGGGGCCGGCGGTAACCTTCTTCCCGGATGCGGGACTTCTTCCGCCACAAGTCGCTATAGACGGCGTAGCGCTGCGCCATTTCGTTGTAGCGGTAGCGCTGGGAAAAGTTCATGCGGCCGCCATCGGAAAATTTTCGCAACAGACTTAAAACCTTCCACTCAACATCGGTGGGCGGTCGCTTTGTCGGATTGCTGAAGAAAATCTCGTACTCAATCTTCAATCGTCGCAACTGCGAGTCGAGAATATTCAGCTCTTCGTCGGTGGTCACGGATGTCTCCATGCACAGTGTAGTGAGGAAAACTGGCAGGGAGCAGGTGCCCATCGGTCACTAACGGGCATTGAACGAAAGTAAGGTAGGACAGCTTCTAGCTTCTAGCTCTTAGCTATCAGCTTGGAGCCCAGGTGGAGACGGTCTAAGCCTTCAAGGTTTGAAATTCTGCGGGCGGAGTGTTCGGAAGCGCTTTGGCTGGAGGCTAGGAGCGAGGAGCGAGGAACTAGGAGCTAGAAGCTTATTTTCCTGAATTCGAGGCCATTTTTTTCACCATGGCGAGAACCAATTTGCGGTCGCTGTCGTTGAGGCTGGTGGAATAGCGGCGTATTTGGCTGAGGAAACGAACTTCGTCGTCGGAGAGTTGCGGCAATCCCTTGGAACCGTTGCTGTGTCCAGGTTCAGCGAAAAACTGCGATAAGGGAAGTTCCATGGCGCCGGCGATTTTGGAAAGTGTGTCGAGCGAAGGAATGGTGTGGCCATTTTCCACCCGCGACAAGTAGCAGCGCAACAGGCCTGTTCTCTTTTCGATGTCGCCCTGGGACATGCCTTTTTGCAGCCGGTAGTTACGGATGGTCTCGCCGATATTGATGGTTGGGAGCATGACAGGATGGGTCATAGTATCCAGATCGGAATCTTCTGGCAAGTGGGAAATTTGTGCCAAGGCATCGCACGTCAGTGCTACACGACCCGCGATCTGCATTGCAGAAAAACAAGAATTACTTACACATTGTCTAAGTCAACACCACCGGCGCGCATCCCTTGCCGGGCGGCCAGTTCCAGCCGCTGTAAATTCTTCCCCTATTTTTTCAGCGCCATCGCTAGAAAATCGACGGTGCGCTTCCATGCATCGGCTGCGTCGGCGGCGCGATATCCGTCCTTGTTGTTGGGATTTTCAAAAGCATGCCCGGCGTCGTCGTAAATCTTGATATCGATTTGCTTGCCCAACTGCTTGAGTTGTTGGTCGAATTTGTGAACGTCGTCGGGCGTAATGCCGCGATCCTGGCCGCCGAAAAGGCCGAGGATAGGCGAGTTGATTTTCTTCAAGGTTTCGGGGTCCGTCGCCAAGTGGCCGTAGTTAATCACTAGCGCGGCAAGGTCGGGTTCTTGTAGCGCGACGTCAAGCGCGTAGCCTCCGCCCATGCACCATCCGATCGCTCCGATGCGGTCTTTCTTTACGTTCGGCTGCGACTTGAGAAATTCCACGGCGGCGTGAAGGTCGCGTTTGGCGCGATCTTCCGGGACTCCCCGCATAATCTGGTGCGCCTCGTCCGGCGTAGTCGCGACTTTGCCCCGATACAGATCGATGGCCAGCGCAGCATAGCCCTGGTCTGCCAGCTTCGACGCCTGCTCTTTCACCCAGTCGTTCAGACCCCAATATTCATGCACCACCACTAATCCAGGAAACGGGCCTTTGCCGTCCGGAGTGTAGAGAATCCCCTGCACGGTTTCATCGCCGCTTTTGTAAGAGACAGGTTTGCCTTCGGCGGCGAAGGCGCATGCGCTGGCGAGCAGGATAGCAAGCGATGCTAAGAGAATCTTCTTCATGACATTTACCCTTTCCGATAATAGCGCGGGGATATTCTTGACGAAGTGACCGCCGATTACAACTCCAACTCCATGTAGAGTGCGCCCGCAATGGGATTGGCGCGGTACGAGTCGATTTCGCGAAAGCCAAGTCTGCGATACATCGCGACCGCATCTTTCATCACGGGCTCAACGGTGTCGAGACGGATACCCTGGTATCCGATCTGGCGGGCCTCAGCGATGATGCGGTCGGCCAGCGCGCGCCCCAATCCTTTCCCACGAAACTGCGGACGCAGGTAGAGGCGCTTCATCTCACAGATTTTCGAATCCAGTTTGTGCAGCGCGACGCAACCAGCAAGTTGATTTTCGTACTGCGCGAGCAGAAGGCGGCCATCGGGAGGCGCGTAGTCGCCAGGAAGCCCCGCGAGTTCCGCGTCGAAGTTCTGAAAGCACAAGCTGAAGCCAAGGGACCGGGCGTATTCGAGAAAGAGTTCCCGCGCGTGGGCGATTTGGGCTGGCATCTCGACTTGCACCAACGCAAGACCCTTAACCATACCGGAAGATCCTTGAGCCCCTGAAGAAGTTGGATTTTCGGTTTTCATTCCTCTGTGCTCCTCGGCGCCCTCTGTGGTTAATCTCCGAAACTATCCCATCAACATCCCGCCGTTCACGTTCAGCACGTGGCCGGTGATATACGACGCCTCGTCTGATGCGAGAAAAGCCACGGCACCAGCCACATCTTCCGGCGATCCGACTCTCCCCAGCGGAATCTGTTTCACTGCGGCCTGCTTGAACTCATCCCCCAAGCCGGCCGTCATGGCCGTGTCGATGAAGCCCGGCGCGACGGCGTTGCAGGTAATATTGCGTGAGCCAACTTCGCGGGCAATCGCCATCGTCAGGCCGATCAGCCCGGCCTTCGAGGCAGCATAGTTCGCCTGCCCCGCCTGCCCCATCTGGCCAAAGATACTGGTGATGTTGATAATCCGTCCCCAACGCTGTTTGAGCATGGAACCGATGACTTGCTGAATGCAGAGATATGCGGAAGTAAGATTGGTTTGCAGGACGGCGTCCCAATCCGCGCGCTTCATGCGCATGACCAGTTGATCGCGGGTTATGCCCGCATTGTTGACCAGAATGTCGATTTTGCCGAACTGCGCAATCGCCGCTTTAATCGCCGACTTGACCTGCTCTTCGTCGGCGACGTCGAGCGCAAATGCGGCCGCTTTTCCGCCAGCCGCAGTGATTTCGCTGACCAGTTCGTTCAGTTTTTCCCGGTTGCGCGCCGCCACGGCCACCGCCGCGCCTTCTTTGGCCAGACGCAGCGCGCAGGTGCGTCCAATGCCTTGCGATGCCCCGGTGACCAAAGCCACGCGTCCTGAAAGAGCCATGAAAGTTCTTCTCCCGTTCGAATCCTATTACTACTACATTTGTGAAGCCGAATGATACGCGCTGGCAGCAAGCACAGTTGACCACCCGAGGAACGGGTCGCCGTTCCAAATCTTTCTCGCCAAGTTCAAGTATCTTCTCCGCGAACTCCGCGAATCCTCAGCGTTCTTGGCGGTTAAAGTCTTTTGTTTCGGCACAGGGTCGCGAGTAAGCGGCCCTCACGGGTAGTGTCTTATTTAAGACACGACCCCCTCACGAATCGCATTGCTATTCCACAAGTCCGCCGAGTAACATTCCCACACTCATACCTCAAACTGCGACCAACAATGTAATCGTGATGCCCGAGCCCTCCAATAAAAATTCGACCTCCACAGATGCGGTCGGTTCGGGACACCGCTCGACGCAGCGCGCATCGACTGCGGAGTCAATTGCCCCTTCGGAGAAGCCATCGTCGGGCCCGCCCTCGACCGAAGTGTTTGCGGTATTTGGCATTGAGCCTGAGATCCAGGCCTACGCCATGGCCAAGTATTCGCGCTCTTCGCTGTCGATGAAGGAATCGTTGCGCGAAATCAGCACCCAGAAGGCAGAGAAATTTCTCAACACTTTCTATTTCCAGTATGGACACCGCTCCATCGCCGACCTCGCTCACATTGCGCTCGCGGTCGAGCGCCTGTCGATTCTTGCCGCCATCGAATTGGCCGATGAGCAGCGCTGGGACGGCCAGGAGCGCTCCACCCGTTACCAGGATTTCAAGAAGAGCGGCTACTACACTCCGGACTTCGGCGCCGACGACGAGGCGCGCAAGCTCTACCGCGAGACTCTGGATTTCCTTTTCGCCGAGTATGAAGCGCTTTCGGCGCACATGACGCAGCACCTCATCAGCATCACTCCCAAGCCCGCCGATATGAAGCAGGACGCCTACGAGCGCACGCTGAAGGCTCGCGCGTTCGACATCACGCGCTACCTGCTGCCGCTGGCGACGAATACTTCCCTGGGCGAGATCGTCAACGCGCGCACACTCGAGACGCAGGTGGCGCATCTGCTCTCGCATACGCACAAAGAAGTGCGTGGGCTCGGCGAGTCCCTGAAAAAGGCGGCCACGGGCGCGGCTTACAACGTTAACGCTGACTCTTTGCGCGATCTGGTCGAGCAAATTCGAGCTGTGAATCCTGAACTGGGCGCGCGGGCAGAGCAGGAATTGCTGCGCGAGGTGCGCGTCGCGCCCACGCTGGTGAAGTACGCCGATCCGAATGAGTATGAGATGGCGACCCGGCGCGAGTTGCGGCAGGCGGCGCGGGAGCTGATGGCGGATGAGCCGCTGGCGCCGTCGAAGGCGATTGTGGATCTGCTCGACGAAGAGCCGCTCGAAGTGGAGATTGCGACCACGCTGCTTTACGAACACTCCCACCATTCTTACCGCCAGATTCGCCAGGCGGTGCAGGTAGCGGGCGAACGGTATCGGCGCGAGATCATCGAACTGGGCCTGCGCCATCGCGGCCGGCACGACGAAATGCTTCGCGGATTCCGCGCCGGGCAGCAGTTTCGCTTCGACATCCTCATGGATACCGGCGGCTTTCGCGACATGCACCGGCATCGCCGCTGCATCCAGGTCATGCAGGGATTTACCACCCAGCACGGCTACGAGATGCTGCTCGACATGGAAGACGCGGGCGTGCACTTACGTTTCGACGCGGCCATGAGGCGCGTGCAGGAGGCGGTGGAGAAGTTGGCCAGCCGCAAGACGCCCGAAGCGGAAGAGAATTCCCAGTACGCGATTCCTCTGGCATTCCGCAAGCGTGCGCTATTCAAGATGGATTTTGCCGAGGCGGTTTACATCTCTGAGCTGCGGACTACGCCGGCGGGGCATGTTTCTTATCGCAATGTCGCGTATGCGATGTATGAGGCGGTGGCGCGGAAGTATCCGGCGCTCGCGAAGTATTTGCGCGTACACGATGTGACGGCACCGGTGGATTTGCTGCAACGGTAGGGGCGTTACGGAACTCTGTGCTGCCGTGCTCCGCCGTCGGGGAATATCGTCAGGAGGTCGGGTAAGGTCGGCCCAATGGCCTTGAGTATCGCGAATACGACGAGAGTCCCTAAGAGTGACAGGTCGGGATGGTTCTGCCAGGCCGATCCGATTTCGTTATGCCAGGCGCTAGCGAATTCGACGCAAGTCATCCAAGCCGAGAAGGCCACCCAGAAACGCATTTTCTTGCGGTCCACTTTGCGTTCGGGGTTATTATTCCTCTCACTCAGCCAAAAAAGGACCACAAAGAGGAATCCAAATACTATGGGCTCAACGATTCTATTGACCATAGGTCGTACCTCTCGAAAACTCACCTGAAGTATATACCGTCTAAAAACTGCCCTAGAGATAAACGCGAGATAACCGATGACGTACTCGGCAAGATCGCGATTTATAGCAATCTCTAGATCTATCTTGATTACGCTAGTCCGGTCGGCTAAAATCCGAAATAGCCCCCATGCCGCGTTCCGTCAAAATCGCTCCCGAAATTGATGCGAAGCTCTACCAGGAGCTCGTCTCGGTCGCCAAAGAGAACGGGCAGTCGCAGCGATTTGTGCTCGAACGGGCGCTGGAGCATTACCTGCACAACGTCGTCCCTTCGCAGCGGATGGTCAGGCCGGAAGTGATGGCCGCCTATCGCCGCTCCAACGAAAAGTATCGTGAGTTGTACAAGAAACTGGCCAAGTGAGCGGCGAGCGCGTCTATCTGACCGTGGCCGAGGTCATCGCCATCCATCATCACCAGATTGAGGAATATGGCGGCGAACACGGCATGCTCAATCAGGGAGCTTTGGAATCCGCTGTTTTTCGGCCACAAACCGGATATTACAACGATTTGAGTGAAGAGGCAGCCGCCCTGCTGGAGTCGCTGGTCAACAATCATGCTTTTGTAGACGGGAACAAGCGGGTGGGATTTGCTGCCGCTCACACGTTTTTGTTGATGAATGGATTCGATTTGGACGTTTCCAGCGAGGCTGGATCCGACTTCATGATCAAAACGATCGCGGACGGCAAGTTTCGCTTTGCCTTGCTTCGCGAATGGATTGCTGGGCACCTCGTTCCTCTTCTTGGATAGATTTCGCGGACGGGGGCGCCCGCGCCACAATTTCTCCGCCCATTTCGGAACGCTTTCCACAGTAATTATTCTGATTCGCCTTTTATTCGCTTCGATTCGTATGTATAATCCGGCCAGATTAGATTTCACTTAGTCCCGCACTCTTAAGGAGCCACCATGGCAGACGAACGCGGCAAGGCGATTGAACTCGCGGTTTCGCAGATCGAAAAACAATTCGGCAAGGGCTCGATCATGCGGCTGGGATCGAAGGAAGCCATCGTCCCCATCGCGGTGATTCCGACCGGGTCGATTTCGTTCGATGCCGCGCTGGGCGTGGGCGGCTTCCCCCGCGGGCGCGTGGTGGAAGTCTTCGGTCCGGAGTCTTCCGGCAAGACCACCATCACCCTGCAGGTCATTGCCGAGGCGCAGAAGGCCGGAGGCATGGCCGCATTCGTCGACGCCGAACACGCGCTCGATCCCGGTTACGCAAAGAAGTTGGGCGTCGACGTCGACAACCTGCTGGTCTCGCAGCCCGACTATGGCGAGCAGGCGCTGGAAATTACCGAGGCGCTGGTGCGCTCCAACGCCATCGATGTGCTGGTCGTCGACTCGGTGGCGGCCCTGGTGCCCAAGGCCGAACTCGACGGCGAAATGGGTGACAGCCACATGGGCCTGCAGGCGCGGCTGATGTCGCAGGCTCTCCGCAAACTCACGGGCACGGTTTCCAAGTCGCGAACGTGCCTCATCTTTATCAACCAAATCCGCGAAAAGATTGGCGTCATGTTCGGCAATCCCGAGACCACCACCGGCGGGCGCGCACTGAAATTTTATTCTTCGGTTCGCGTCGACATCCGCCGCATCGCAGCAATCAAGGAAGGCGACGTGGTGACCGGATCGCGCACCAAAGTGAAAGTCGTGAAGAACAAAGTTGCGGCGCCCTTCCGGGAGGCGGAGTTCGACATCCTCTACGGCGAAGGCATTTCGCGGGAAGGCGATTTGCTCGACATCGCCGTCAACAACAACATTCTCGAGAAGTCCGGATCGTGGTTCAGCTACAAAGGCGAACGCATCGGGCAGGGCCGAGAGAATGCCCGCCAGTTCCTCAAAGACAACAAGGACGTCATGGCTAAACTCGATACGGAGGTACGTAAGACACTGGGATTAAGTCATAGTCCGGTTCCGGCTGCCGCGGCCGCTCCAACGAACGGCTCTGCTGGCCCGACCAGCCGCGTCACCACCATGCCCAGCGCTCCGCCGGAGCCAGTCAAGGTGCCGGTAGCAGCGAAGCGCTAGGCGTTCGTCGATGCGAAGGTCTTGGTTGTCGACAGGGAACGGGCTGTCATCCCTCGCGAAGCGAGGGACCTCGGTTCTTGCCGGCGCAGCTATGCCTACCTGGCAGGCAGAAATCCAGATCCCGCGCTTCGCTCGGGAAGACACCCATTAAGGACGATAACCAGCTTCCTATTCCCCGATTGCATCCCCACTCCCGCCCGCATAAAATCTCCTATTGCTCGCTGTTGCTCAAAACGCTCCACCCACGGCTCTCCTGTGAGGACGATTGAATAAGGGCATCGCTGTTTATCCCGGTTCGTTTGATCCGCCCACCAACGGGCACCTCGATCTGATTGAGCGAGGCAGCAAGATGTTCGAACAGTTGGTGGTGGCAATTCTGCGCAATTCGGAGAAGACCGCGATGTTCAGCCTGCCGGAGCGGCTCGAGATGTTGCGAAACCTCACTGCCGAATGGGGCAATGTCCGCATCGACACCTTCGACGGCCTGATGGTGGAATACGCCAAGTCGATCGACGCCATGTGCGTCTTGCGCGGCATTCGCGCCATCAGCGACTACGAATATGAGTTGCAGATGGCGCTGATGAACCGCAAACTTGAACCGACGCTGGAAACGGTCTTTATGATGCCGGCGGTCAAGTATTCTTACGTAAGTTCGCGGCTGGTGCGCGAAGTGGCCCAGGCCGGCGGACCCGTCAAAGATCTCGTTCCAGAGGCGGTCGAGCAAAAACTTCGCGAAAAATTGGACCCCGCCTACAAACTTCGCGACATAGAATTACTAGAAGTTCCCAGGAAAAGGAAGAAAAAGGCATGACCACAGCAACCACGGAAGCTCTCAGACTCACGGAAAGAATAAACCGCATCGAACCCTCCGCCACCATGGCGGTGGTAGCCGAGGCCGATAAGCTGCGGTCCCAGGGAATCGACGTGGTCGACTTCGGCGCCGGCGAGCCCCACTTCGCCACCCCGCAGCACATCAAAGATGCTGCTATTGCCGCGATTCAGGGCAACTTTACGAAATACACGGCAGTCGCGGGCACGGCCGAACTCCGTGACGCTATTGTGCACCGTCACAACGTGGACTTCGATTCCGACTACCGGCGCGAGGAGGCGATTGCCTCCACCGGCGGCAAGCATGCCCTGTTCAACGCCATCCAGGTTTTGGTCGATCATGGCGACGAAGTCATCCTGCCCGTCCCCTACTGGGTTTCGTTCAAGGACATCGTCCGCTATGCGGGCGGCAACTGCGTTCTCCTGGAATCGGACGAGGCGCAAGGTTTTCGCGTTACCCCAGAAATGGTGGCCAGCCTGATCACGCCGCGCACCAAAGTCATCATTCTCAACTCTCCCTCCAATCCTTCGGGCGCGGTCATGAGCGCCGCGGATATGACCGAGGTTGTCCGCCTGGCCCACCAGCGCGGTATTTGGGTTCTCTCCGATGAGTGCTACGTCTATCTGAATTACACCGGCAAGAACTTCTCCGTGGGATCGCTGCGCGAATACAAGGAACGGATGGTCGTTCTGGGCTCGCTCTCCAAGACCTACGCCATGACTGGCTGGCGTCTGGGCTATGCGCTGGCTCCTGCGGCGGTCGTAAGCGCCATGTCTAAGCTGCAGAGCCAGTCCACCTCCAACCCTACTTCAATCGTTCAGAAGGCCGCCGTCGCCGCGCTCAAGGGGCCGCAAGAGTGCGTCGAACAGATGCGCCGCGAGTATATCCAGCTTCGCGATCACGTCGTGAAGGGCTTGCGTTCCATTCCTGGTATGACCTGCACGCTGCCGGAAGGAGCCTTCTACGCTTATCCAAATATTTCTTCTTTTCTGGGTAACGGCGGCCTGAAATCTGCATCAGATGTGGCGGGCCGCTTGTTGCGGGAGGCCCATGTGGCCACCGTTCCCGGCGAAGGCTTCGGCACTGGCGAGCATATTCGGGTCTCCTACGCCACGTCGAACGCTGAGCTGGACCGCGGTCTGGAACGCATGCGTAAGTTTTTTGGGGCGTTGTAAGGGCCGCATATTTCAGGCCATCAGAGTCGGCCCGAGGCCGTTCCGCTAGCGAGCGGTCTTTTTTGTGTACGCAAGTTTGTGCGCGCAAGTTTGCATGGGAAATCTTTATCCATTTTTAATGCTTCCGGGATTTGATCCTCGCCCTTGGGGTACGCAGGATCTGTCGCCCATTTATCCCAATCACAGATTTGAGGAAAAGATTGGCGAAGCCTGGCTCAGCGGCGACGACTGCAAAGTCGCCAATGGACCGCTGACGGGGAAAACTCTGGCGCAGTTGAGCGGCCAGTACCAGCGGGAACTGGTAGGAGAGGCGGCCCGCGATGCCGGCCGGTTTCCCTTGCTCCTCAAGTTTCTTTTTCCTCATGAGAAGCTTTCGGTGCAGGTTCATCCCGACGACGCCCAAGCGCTGCGCGTCGGCCAGCCATGGGGAAAGACCGAGTGTTGGTACATTGCGCACGCCAAGCCCGGAGCTCAGATTGCTTTGGGCCTGAAGCCAGGCGTGAGCGCGCAACAACTGGAAGACGCGATCCATCAGAATCGCGCCGAGGAAGTACTCAATTGGATTAACGTTTATGCCGGCGACATGATCTACGTGGCCGGAGGCACCGTGCACACGCTTGGACCGGGTTCGGTGGTCGTGGAGACGCAGCAACAGTCCGACACAACTTACCGCCTTTACGACTACGGGCGCCCGCGCGAGTTGCATCTGAAAGATGGCATGGCGGCGGTCAAGGAAAAAGTGAAATCGGGAAAAGTCGTGCGCCCGGCTCCGCAACCAATGAACGGAAGCAAGAATCGCCACGTGCCGCTCATCGGAGCGCCGTACTTCGTCGTTGACATGTTTGAGGCCAAGGAACCGCTGGAACTCGCGACGCACGACGATTCGGGAAAGAGTTCGGTTCAGATTCTGGTGGCTGTCGAAGGCTGCGGAGTCATCGAAGCCCCAGGCTCAGATCCGGTAACGCTGGCCAAGGGCGATGCGGTCGTGATTCCCGCCAGCGTCGGTAAATTCGGCGTGCGTCCACAGTGGGCGTTGGAATGTTTGCGCGCCTATGTGCCCGGAAAGCCGCTGCTTGAACCGGAAACGCGGATGTGAAACATTGAGACTTTTGCGATTCGAACGAATCGAGATTTATGAATTTGATCGCTCCATTGAAATCTGCAATCTGAAAATCTTCAATCTGAATTCCAGGCATGAAAAATAATTTCTATCCCGTAATTCTGGCTGGCGGCCGCGGCACGCGCTTCTGGCCGCTCAGCCGCAAAAAGCTCGCCAAGCAATTGCTGGCGCTCGACGGTAAGCAGACCATGATCCAGCAGACGGTGGCGCGCCTGCTGCCGCTGGCCGCGGCGAACAAATTTTGGATCGTCACCAACCAGGACCTTCGCCCCGCCATCGTCAAGCAATTGCCTAAGCTACCCACCGATCAAGTGCTCGCCGAACCGGTGGGACGAAACACCGCGCCCGCCATCGGGTTGGCCGCGTTTCTGCTTCTGCGCGAAGATCCGACTGCTGTCATTGGCTTGTTTCCTTCCGATCATGTGATCGGAGACGAGAAGCGCTATCGCGAAACTTTGGACCGCGGGATTGAGCTTGCCGCGGCAGGCCCGAATATCGTCGTGCTCGGCGTCCGTCCCAATCGCGCCGAAACCGGATACGGATACATCGAGACCGGAGGCTTGTTTCAAGGCGAAGCTCTACAAGTGCGTCGCTTCACCGAAAAACCGAACGCCGAAAGGGCTGCCGAGTTCGTGGCGGCGGGAAGTTATTTCTGGAACAGCGGAATGTTTTTGTGGAGTGCGCAGACTCTAGCCGACGCCCTGCTGGAACATCTCCCCAAGACGGCGACGTTGCTGGAAAAGATCGCCGCCAGTTACGGAACGCGCAAATTTGCCACTACTTTTAAGCGACTCTATCCCCAGTGTGAAAATATCAGTGTGGACTATGCCGTGCTGGAGCCGCGTTCCGCTAAGGGCGAGGACGCCGCCAATATTTACTGCCTAACCGCCGATTTTGGGTGGAACGATCTCGGCTCCTGGACCGCGCTGCACGAGCACCACACGGCAAAGACCACACCGCCAGAAGGCAATCTGGTCGAGGGTTCCGCTGTATTCCTGCTCAATGCCCGGGGAAACTATATTCATGCACCGGGGAAGTTCATAGCGGCCGTCGGCGTCACCGATTTAGTCGTGGTCGAAACCCCGGATGCGTTGCTGGTCACGACCCGGCAGCACGCGCAGGATGTCGGCAAGGTCGTAAAGTATCTTGACGAGAAAAAGTTGCATAAGCTGGTGTAAGAGAAAGCAATCAGTGGTTAGTGGCCAGGAACTCCTTGGCGGTTCGTCTTTGCGGGTCAGCTATCGCTGGCCACTGACCGCTCGATGACTATGGCGAAAGAAATTAAATTCGGAACCGACGGCTGGCGAGGCATCATCGCCGATGACTTCACCTTTGAAAATGTTCGCCGGGTGGCCGGCGCAATCGCGTCTTACGTTTTGAAATACGAGGACGCGCAACGCGGCGTCTTCGTAGGCTACGACGCGCGCTTCGCTTCCCCACGTGCCGCGCAAGTGGCCGCCGAAGTGATTGCCGCCGCCGGAATCCCCGTAAAGTTGGCCAACGATTACACACCAACTCCCGCCGTTTCCTATGCGGTGAGAACACATGGCGCGGCTGGCGGCGTGATGGTCACATCCAGCCACAATCCGTGGAACTGGAATGGCGTGAAGTTCAAAGGCAAGTTCGGCGGATCGGCGACCCCTTCCATCATGAAAAAGATTGAAGAAGAATTAGCCGCGGGAGCCGCTCCGAAAGGAACCAAGGGCTCCATCGAGGAATTTGATTTCAAGAAAGAATACGTCGCCGCTGTGTGCGCTTTTGCCGACATGGACTTGATCGCGAAGACCAAGTTCAAGTTCGCCGTCGACGCCATGTACGGCTCTGGGCGCGGCGTTCTGGGCGGAATCTTCGCCGAGCGTGGAGTTCAGTTCGTAGCCATTCGGCAGGAACTCAACCCGCTGTTTCCCGGCATCAACCCAGAACCGATCGAGCCACATACGGCCATGCTGCAGGAGACCGTGGTTCGCGAGAAGTGCGACGCCGGCCTCGCTACTGACGGCGACGCCGACCGCATTGGCGCCGTCGCTGAAGACGGCACATTTGTCGACTCGCACAAAATCTTCTGCGTTCTGCTGCGCTGGCTGCTGGAACGAAAAAAATGGCCCGGCGACGTGGTGCGCGCCTTCAACACAACGCGGATGCTCGACCGCATCGCAGCCCAGCATGGTCGCAAGCTGCACGAGACCTCTATTGGGTTTAAATATATTGCCGATCTCATGATGGAGGGAGAAATCCTGATTGGCGGCGAAGAGTCGGGCGGAATAGGCTATTCGCGATTCTTGCCGGAGCGCGACGGCGTCTTGAACTGCCTGCTGCTCGCCAATGTGATGGCGGAAGAAGGCAAGCCCCTGGGACAACTCGTTGCCGATCTACAACGCGACTTTGGGCCGCATTATTACGGCCGCCGCGACCTCCATATTCCTGACGAGGTCAAACAAAGCGCCATTCAGCGGGCCCGCGCCGACAGCACTCAAACTCTGGGCCGCTATAAGGTGCTCAGGAAAGAGCATCTCGATGGCGCAAAGTTTTTTCTAGATGCCCCCACCAACGGCAAGGGCGCCGAGGCCTGGGTTCTCTTCCGCGCCTCGGGTACCGAACCGCTCCTGCGGCTTTATACCGAAGCTTCGTCCCCGGAGTTGGTCAAAGAGTTACTCGTCACCGGCGAGGACTTCGTGAAAAATAGCGGCTAATGGGGCGGCCGGGGAGCAGCCCCAACGTTACTGTCGCTTTATGGATAAACTTTCACCGGACAACATGGCTGACGAATCTAACGTGGTTCCCCCCGATTCGCCTGAGGCGCGTCGCTACAATCGCATCCGGCGCTGGCTGGGCGTCACCGATTTTGTCGTCGGCTTCGCGTTTCTGATTCTCCTGTTAGTCACGGGCTGGTCGGCCTGGCTTCGCGATTTGGCTTTGCGCCTGGGATTTCAGAACTATCCAGTGTCGCTTCTCATTTACTTGGTGCTGCTGCTGGCGATCAGCAAGGCCCTGGGCTTCGGTCTCGAATACTACGGCTTCTTGCTGGAACGCCGCTTCCAGCTTTCCACGCAGAGATTCGGCGCCTGGGCCTGGGACGAGGTCAAAGGTTTTCTACTCGGCGTAGTGCTGGGAAGCGTCGTAGTCGAAGTGTTATATCTGACCATCCGGCAATGGCCGCAGCATTGGTGGATGCTCGCCTGGGCTCTCTTCATGGGACTATTCATTCTGTTGGCACAACTTGCCCCCGTCATTCTTTTCCCGATCTTCTACAAGTTCGAGCCGCTCGACAATGAAGAATTGCGCCGCCGCCTTGTAGTATTGAGCGAGCGTGCCGGCACGCGGGTGCGCGGCGTCTATCGCTGGAAACTTTCAGAAAAAAGCAAGAAGGCCAACGCCGCTCTGACCGGACTGGGTGCGACCCGCCGCATCATTCTCGCCGACACTCTGCTCGACAACTACACCGCCGACGAAATCGAGGCCGTGCTCGCTCACGAACTCGGGCACCATGTGCATCGCCACATCATGAAAAGCATTTTTGTCCAGGCGGCGATCACGCTCTTTGGTTTCTGGGCAGCGAACTGGGTTCTACACTATGCGGTCGACCACCACATGTTCGAGGAAATGTCAGACTTCGCCGACTTGCCTCTGCTGGCGCTGGTTTCGGTGGCTCTTTCATTCGTGCTCATGCCCGCCTTGAACGCCTACTCCCGCTTTAACGAGCGCCAAGCGGATCGCTATGCTTTCGAGTCGATCTCGAGCGTCGATCCTTTCATCACTTCCATGAATAAACTGGCCGAGCAGAACCTGGCCGAGCGTACACCCTCCAAGTGGGTAGAATGGTTTTTCCATTCCCATCCGGCCATTTCGCGCCGCCTGGAAGCCGCAAAAGACTGGGGACAAAAGCACAACCTCACGCCGCAAGTGTGAATCTAGTGAATGGTCACTTGCCCCTGGTTAGAATTTCGGCCACGCGCCGTAGATCTTCCTCCGTATCCACTCCCACGCTGTCGTGCGGCGTCTCTCCCACAAAAATGGGAATGCCATTTTCCAGAAATCGCAATTGCTCCAGGCGTTCACTTTTTTCCAGCGAAGATTCCGGCAGCTTCACAAACAGGTTCAGCGCCGTCTTACGATAGGCGTAGAGTCCGAGGTGTTTGAAGTAAGTGGGCCGCGTGCCGTCGCGATCGAAAGGAATGGTAGCGCGCGAAAAATAAAGCGCCCGCCCGTCCACATCCGTCACTACTTTCACGGCATTCGGGTTTTGTACGTCGACGGCGACCGCGGGGGTCTTCAGCGTGCCGACGCCGGCCGATGGGTTTTCCATAACTTTCAGCAAAGCTGCGATCTGCTCGGCTCGGACCATAGGCTCATCGCCCTGCACATTGATGTAGACATCGGCCGCCTCGCGGCTGGAGACTTCGTGTACTCGTTCCGTCCCGCTGCGGTGCGCGCTAGAAGTCATCAGCGCCTTCCAGCCATGGCTGCGGCAAACCTGCAGAATTTCTTCCGAATCGGTCGCGATGACGACCTCCGCCAACAATGGCGAAGATCGCACCGCCTCGTAGACAATACCGATCAGCGGTTTGCCAGCGATTTCACGCAGCATCTTGCGCGGCAGACGCGTGGAAGCCAGGCGGGCAGGAATGATGGCAATCGCTCTCATCGGCGGGCCAAACGATATTGGTTCAGCCTCGCCGCACTTCCAGCGTCGCCAAACCTGCCGCAAAGTATATCTGTCTTCCTGCGCCGTTGTTTGACCTATTTCGTAGCCCCTCTTAGAATTGAACTCTGAATTGAATACTGGATGTAACGCTCCGGGTTGGTTGTGCCATGCGGCGCAGGCCGCGTCGGCGTCGAGTTCCTTTCGCACCGTTTTCCCGAGTTTGGCGGCGTAGCTCAGGTGGTTAGAGCGACGGTCTCATAATCCGTAGGTCAGTGGTTCGAGTCCACTCGCCGCCACCAGTTTCCCGCTTCCGCCGCAGATTCCTTTTTCCCGTAAAACTAAGGTTATGCAGCCAGAAGCTTGGCCGGTTCATGTCGTTCCGCTTAGATGATAATCTTTGTTTGGCGTCGTCAACCTAAACGGCTCGGTCAGACTTCATGGATGTTCTAACCAGACTCTTCGAGCAGCACTTCCACTCCCCGGTGGAGCAGGTTCAGCCGCTGCAAGGTCAACTGGGCGGATCGGGACGCAAAATCATTCGCTTGTCTGGCGCGAAAACCAGCGCGGTCGGAATTCTCTATGACGTGCGCGAGGAGAACGTGGCTTTCCTGGAATTCTCCCGCCACTTTCGCAAGCATGGCCTGCCGGTGCCGCAAATCTATGCCCAGGATCTGGATCACGGCGCTTATCTCGAACAAGATCTGGGAGACACGTCTCTCTTCGAATTCCTCACCAAGCATCGCACGGGTGATCAGATTGCTCCCCCGGTAGTCGACGCCTACAAAAAAGTCATCGCCACCTTGCCCCGGTTTCAAATCGAGGCCGGCAGCGACCTGAATTACAAAGTATGTTATCCGCGCGGCAGCTTTGACCGGCAGTCTATCTCTTGGGATCTGAATTATTTCAAGTACTACTTTCTGCGCCTGGCAGGCATTCCCTTCAGCGAGCAGGCACTGGAGGACGATTTCAGCCGCCTGACAAAGTTCCTGTTGAGCGCGCCCCGCGATTACTTTTTGTATCGCGATTTCCAGTCGCGAAATATCATGCTGCGCGACGGCCAGCCGTTTTTCCTCGATTACCAGGGCGGGCGCAAGGGCGCCTTGCAGTATGACGTTGCCTCGCTCCTATACGACGCCAAGGCCGATCTGCCGCCCGAGTTGCGGCAGCAGTTGCTCGATCATTATCTGCGGACGCTTTGCGGTTTCATCGATCTCAAGCGCGACGAATTTATGCACCATTACTACGCCTACGTGTACATCCGCCTGATGCAGGCGCTGGGGGCGTATGGCTTTCGCGGATTCTATGAACGCAAAGTGCATTTTCTACAGAGCGTGCCTTATGCTCTGAAAAATCTGCGCTGGCTGCTGCACAACGTCACATTGCCGATTGCGCTGCCCACACTCACGGCCGCCTTTCACAGCATGCTGGCCTCGGAGAAGCTGCAGGGGCTGGCGTCAGACGCAGATAACCTGGTGGTACGGATTTTCAGTTTCTCCTTCCATCGCGGCTTGCCGAAAGATGACAGCGGGAACGGCGGCGGCTTTATCTTTGACGGGCGCAGCCTTCCCAATCCCGGCCGCGAAGAACGCTTCAAGACTCTGACGGGCCGCGACCAGCCGGTGATCGACTACCTCCACCAGCAGGAAAGCGTGCATCAGTATCTGGCCAGCGTGATGTCGCTGGTGGACTCCAGTGTTAACAATTACCAGCGCCGCGGATTTAAGAATCTGATGATGTCCTTCGGATGCACCGGTGGGCAGCATCGCTCCGTCTATCTAGCGGAGCAAGTTGCGAAGCGACTGCAAGGGCGCGCCGGCGTCGAGGTCGTTCTGCTGCATCGCGAGTTGGAGAAAATCGAACCGAAGAATGAAGCGGAGAAACCCGCGCCCGAGCGTGCAAAACGGGGACGAGCCGGGCGATGAAGGCCATGATTCTGGCCGCGGGCCTCGGCACGCGCCTGCGTCCACTCACCGACGATCGTCCCAAAGCGCTCGTGGAAGTCGCCGGGCATTCCCTGTTGGAGATCACTCTCAGCCGCTTGCGTCACTTCGGTGTTCGCGAGGTGATCGTCAACGTCCATCATTTTGCCGACCTCGTCGCTGATTACCTGGAAGAGCACGCGAACTTCGGCATGCGCGTTGAAATCTCGCGCGAAGAAGTGTTGCTCGACACCGGAGGCGGGCTCAACAAAGCTGCATGGTTCTTCCTCGAGACTCCCGACGAGCCCTTCATCCTGCACAATGTTGACGTCCTCAGCACCATCGATTTTGACCGCATGCTGCAATTTCACCGGCAGAGCCAGGCGCTCGCCACGCTGGCGGTGCAGCAACGCGAGACCTCGCGATATCTGTTGTTCGACGCCCAAAACCGGCTCTGCGGACGGCGCGCGGGCCCCGATCGGCCACCGGAGATGGTCCGATCCTCAAATGGCATAGCGAACCAGTCCGGCCCAATCCAGCCGCTGGCGTTCTCCGGCATCCATGTGATTTCCCCGAGGCTGCTCACGCGCGTCACCGAACAAGTCGTCTTCTCGATCATCACGTCTTACTTGCGTCTCGCAGGAGAGGGCGAAAAGATCGCCGCGTTTCAGGCTGATGAATATTATTGGCGCGATCTCGGGACTTTCGAAAACGTGAGTCAAGCGTCCCGCGACATAGAGTGCGGGATCCTTAAAATCTAAGCCGTCTGCGCGCCGCCTTTGGGTTGCATTTGCTCACGGTTATCTTTTTACGAATTCCGCGTAAAATACTGATTTGGAATCTCGCACGCGAGCAAACTACCAAAAGAAAAAAGCCACGGCTGGCCGCGGCTTTGTCCTTACCTTGAAAAAGGGTCGACCTATTTGGAGTGTTTGTCTTTGTAGATAGTCTTGCTGACGCGATTCTGGCGCTGGTTGAGATGATTCTGCTCAGCCTTTGTCAGGTGCCCATTATTCTTTGCCATGTCTCGCTTCTGCTGGTTCTGAATGCTCTGCTCGCGCTTTTCCAGATGCGCCGTCTGCCCCGGCGTCAGCTTACCGTTCTTTATGCCGTTCGCAATGCGATTCTGCTGGTTGGTTTCGCGGCCGTTGACCTGGTTCACTCGCGGATGGCCGGGATCGACTTGCCCCGGACCGGCTTGAGGTTGTGCAGCTGCGGCCCCAACAAACATCAGACCACTCGCCGCCAGAACTAACAAGGACTTCGTAGATGTATTGATCATGGTTGAGCAAACCCCCGCGTTGAAGCTTAGTAGCGCAGGATTGCGCGCTGCTAGTTACGAAAGTCGGAGCACTGCCGGGCCCGCGGATCACGGATTAACACAGATACAAAGCGGCCCTTCGGAGAACTGTTCGCAAGAGTAGCGAAGTCATCGGTCGTTAAACCAGTTCGATCAGAACCGGCCTCGGGATGAAGAGGCCCGCCGATTTTGCGCGGCAACCTGCAAAACGTCCTATGCATCTATTTGCCGCCACTCTTCTGAGAACCTTAGTATTTGAACGCCTTAGTGAGGGAAGGCTGAGCACACGCCGTTACAACCCACAGGGATCTGCGAATGCCCATGAACGGTTTTGGGATAAAGGCCACAGTAGCCGAAAAAAACGGCGCTCCGATCCTTCCGTCGTTCTTTGTGGTCGGCCCTCCGCGCACCGGCACCAGTTGGCTGCATATGGTGCTAAGCGAATGCGCGTGGCTTTCCTATCCCACGAAAGAGACGCGTTTTTTCGACAAACATTTTGATTACGGCTTGGATTGGTACCGCGCCCACTACCGCAAAGCCTGTGATGGACGCCCAGTAGGCGAGGTGGCCCCCACTTATTTCGCCTCTGTCGATGCGCGCGAGCGGATCGCCCGGCTGCTGCCTGCGGCCAAAATTGTCTGCACTTTTCGCGACCCAGTCGACCGAGTGTTGTCGCTGTATCGGCTCAAGCGCGCTTACGGCATGATCCCTTGGGCTTTCGATGATGCGCTGGCCCGCGATCCCGAGTTGATGGAGTCGAGCCGATATGCCACGCACTTGACGGACTGGCTGAAAACTTTCGAACCATCTCAAGTCATGGTCACAATATATGAAGACCTGCAGTCCGACCCGCAGTTGTATCTGGACAAGGTGGTGGATTTCGTGGGAATTCCGCGCATGCAACTGCGTCCCTCGCACAAGCTGCGTGTCTTCACGGCGGAGACCATGACCGAGCCGCGCAGTTATCTTCTGACACGCGGTGCCCTCCTGCTGTCCGAATGGTCGAAGAGACGGCGGATGGGCTCGTTCGTACACACCGCCAAACGGTGGGGCGCAGCGAAGCTTTTCCTCGGAGGCGGACTGCCCTTTCCGGAAGTTCCGTCATCTGAAAAGATCAAACTTCGCCAACTATTCCGGGGAGAAGTGGATAAACTGGAAGCCATGCTGAATCGCGATCTCTCGGTGTGGAAATAGCGCTGCCGGTTCGCTTCGCCCCGTGCCGTCAGGCTCCCGCAGCGCCCTGGAACTTCACTTCCACCAACCTGCGATCTTCGTCGGAAACCTTAAACATTTCCCGCGGCTTCAGGCTCATGAAGCTGGCCACGAACACGTCGGGAATCTGCCCAATGCGCGTGTTATAGGTATTGACGTCGTCGTTGAAAAATTCGCGGCGGTCGGCAATGCGTTCTTCCAGTTCACTGATGCGAGTCTGCAGCTTCACGAAATTGTCGTTCGCTTTCAGCTGCGGATAATTTTCCGCAACGGCAAACAGTCCGTGCAGCGCATTCGCAACCTGCAGATCGGCGACTGCCTTCTGGCCTACGCTCGCTGCGTTCATCGATGCCGTTCGCGCCTGGGTTACGGCCAGCAGCGTTTGCTGCTCGTGCTGCATGTATCCCTTGACGGTCTCGACCAGGTTGGGGATCTCGTCGTGGCGCTGTTTCAGCAGTACGTCTATATTGGCCCACGCGCGGTCGTTCTCATTGCGCAGCCGAACCAGCCCGTTGTAGAGAATCACGGTATAGGTCAGCACTCCCGCGATAAACAGGAAGAACGCCAAACCGGTAATCGCGCTGCTATCCATTGCGGCCTCGCTCGTAGAGTTTAAAGTGCCAGTGAGGGGAGGAGGAAGCAAGTGCCAGAAGGGTTGCGTCGGAGGGTTGCGAAATAACCGCGCGGATTCCTGACTCGAGGGCAGCCGAGGCGGCTGCCCCTACGAGAACTTTATAAAGTTAGTCTTTACTCGGTTTTTTCGGCGTCAAATCGCAGGCTTGGCGCACTTGCTCCAGATCCAACCCTGACGGGGAGAACTCGGCTATCTGGCGTCCGCTTTGTGTCGGCAATTCGACATTAAATATCTGCCCGCCGATCAGGCCGCGAGTCGTGCTTTTGTCCATGGATAAAAAGTTGCCGCGTACCCAGTTCCATCCTTTGTATCCATGCCAGTCGTCGACTCGCACCATAACCTCCAGTTGCGGCTGGCCCCAAAAACCGGGGCGGTTCGGAGGAGGCAGTCGCATCCCGGGATTGAATTCGGCCGACTTGAGCTTGCCGGCCTCGCAGAACAACTCCACCCTGGGCGGATAGTTGGGGTCCTCGCGAAAGGAATGGTCGGCCAGAAGTTCGAAGCGGGCTCTCTTGGCTCCAGTCATCTTGTCATCCGCCTGAAACATCATCCACTTTCCGCCCGCGCTGACTCCGTCCCTTTCATCTTGGTTGGGGCTCATGCCACCGCCTTGCGCAAAGGCCCGTACAGCGCCAAGCAGCGTCACGCACGCCAAAAAGGCTGTTGCGGCTAATGCGATTCGATTCGTTTGCTGAGAAGAACGCGCCTCGTTCACATTTCCCTCCAGACACATCTTTCCTATTATCTAAAACCCGGAAGAGGTGAAAAGTTGCGCGGAAGGTTCGCCCGAGATGGTTCGGCCGCTAAGGTTCGGCTACTTCGTATTGACCTTCAAGTCGAGATACACCTGGGACCGGTCGTCGAACTGGCTCACCGACTTCGTATCGCTCTTGGCGTTCTTGTACTGGGCATACACTTCGTAGTCGATTGCCGTGGAAAGCGCCGGGAAGCGGTAGGTGCCGTCGGTGCCCACGATGTAGGTCTTCACTGCCCGTGTCCGCGTATTGGTCAAGTAAACGATGGCGTCGGGAAGCGGATTGTCCTGCGGATCGAGCACCTTGCCCAGCAGCAATCGTCCGGAGCCCTTATCCTTCTTGTCGGGCGTGGCATGCGAAACGGCGCCCAAAACCACCAGCACAGCGCAAGCCATTGCCACTGCCCTGATCACCAATTGTTTGCGATTCATGACGCTGCTATTGTCTCACGTCCATCAACACCAATCGTTAATAGGTCAGGTGCAGGCCGGTGTCTTCGCGTTCGTCGTTGTAAATGTGAACAGTGACGGGCTGGGCCAGGTGCACCGGCTTGCCGTCGCTGGTTTTAACGCCCTTCAGGTCGGCCCAGATGATGTAGTCTGCTTCGCCGGCCGGAACGCGCTGGGCGAACTCGCCCATGTGGTCGGAATAAAGTTGCCAGCGAACTTTCTTGGGTTTGTCGGCGGCGCGGCGGATTTTCACCGTGATGCCGTACACCGGATGATCATCGGGCCCCCACACAGTACCCGCAATCAGGGCGTACGGTTTTTCTTTTTCTTTCTCTTTGTCGGATTCTTTAGAGGGTGGGGCAGCGGCCAGATTCATCCGAGAACTGAAGATGGGCGAGAGAAGCACGCTTAACAGGAGACCGGGGCAGACTAGTCGTAGAAACGAACGGCCCTTGCGGAGTTCAGGATAAATCACCGTCTTCACTCTCCTCCGCCTCGTCGTCCTCTTCCAGGTAGCCTTCTTCTACCGCTTTCAATTCCAGCGGACTGGTGGTCACGACCTCAAAGTCAGTGCCACACTCGGGGCACGAGATTACTTCCCCCTCGTCCACCTCTTCTTCTTCGACATCCAGATTGGTTTCGCACTCAGGACAGAGCACCATAAAGCCTCCCTCGCCTATTAGAGCCTCCTGTTAATATTTAGATTCTCCCCGGCTATTGGTCAAGGGGCAGAGGCTGTAGACGCGAGATTTTTCCGCGCACCGGGAATTTATTTTCCCCAACGAAATTTGTCTGGACGAAGGAAGCCAAGGCATGCTCCATTTCTTTCGAAAGCTGCGTTGGGCCGCTGGTTTCGCGGCGCTTGTTTTCATGTCTGCGGGCGGCACGGCGCAGTCAACCAGTTCCGAACCGAGCGTCACCGCCGATCCGGAAATTGCGGCGGCCCTGCGCCAGATTTCCGCGCAACGCATTCAGGCGGACATCGAAAAGCTGGCAAGCTTTGGAACGCGATTGACCCTCTCCGCGCAAGACTCAGGATCCATCTCCGCGGGGCACGGAATTGGCGCGGCCCGCGAATGGATCAAGTCGGAATTCGAGCGCTACTCCAAAGATTGTGGTGGATGCCTCGAGGTGAAAACCGACACTTTCACCGAACAGCCCACTGAACGCATTCCGAAGGCGACCGAAATCACCAATGTTTATGCGGTCCTGAAGGGCACGGACCCCGCGAGCGCGAAGCGTATCGTCCTGGTGACAGGGCACTACGATTCCCGCAACAGCGACATCCTCGACGCTAATGGCGACGCGCCCGGAGCCAACGACGACGCCAGCGGAACCGCCGTCAGCCTGGAATGCGCGCGCGTGTTGAGCAAGATAAAGTTTCCGGGGACGATTATCTTTCTGACCGTCGCCGGAGAAGAACAAGGATTGAACGGCAGCCGCCATTTCGCAAAAATGGCCAAGGACGAGGGCTGGGATCTTGAGGCTGTCCTCAACAACGACATCGTTGGCGGCGACAAGAGCGCCGAACAGGATCATTCCGTGGTCCGCGTTTTCTCCGAGGGAGTGCCCACGGCCGCAACCGATCAGGACATCCGGCGGATTCGCGCCTTGGGGGGCGAGAGCGATTCCGGATCGCGAGAACTGGCGCGCTATATTGCCGATGTCGGCCGTACTTACGACACCGGCGTGAAGCCGATGCTGGTTTTCCGCCTCGATCGCTTTCTGCGCGGCGGCGATCATTCGTCTTTCAACCAGCAGGGTTTTTCGGCGGTTCGCCTTACTGAGTTCCGCGAGGACTTTCATCATCAGCACCAGAACGTGCGCACGGAAAACGGCATCGAATATGGCGATTTGCTGAAATTTGTGGACTACGACTATGTTGCGCACGTAACCCGTCTGAACGCCGCGACGCTGGCGTCGTTGGCCGCCGCTCCCGCGCCTCCGGCCAACGTACACATTTTGACCAAAGATTTAGAAAATGACACCACGCTGACATGGGAAGCTTCACCGAGCGGAGAATCCGCTCAATATGAAGTAATCTGGCGGGCAACGACCAGCCCGGAATGGGAGCACGCGCAGGGCGTGGGCAGCGCGACTCGCATCACGCTAAAGATTTCGAAGGATAACGTAATCTTCGCCGTTAGGGCCGTGGATCGGGCAGGGCATCGCAGCCTTCCGGTTGTGCCCACCCCGCAGCGTTAGGCGTTGCATCCCACGTTCTGCGAGTAGAATGTACGAGAGGTAGATCAGTGCGGCGAACCGGCGAACCCATGACGTTGAGCCTGCCCCCGTTCACCCGGGCGGTGACCTGGCTGCTGGGCATCAACACGGGCGTGTATCTTTTGTTATTGCTGTTGATGCGCGTGCAGCCCGACGTTCCCCTCTTCGTTCTCGATCATCTCGCGCTTCAACCTCAGGCAGTTGTGCACGGCGCGATCTGGCAACTCGTCACCTACGGCTTTCTGCACTTCGAGTTCTGGCACTGGTTCGGAAACATGCTCGGCCTGTGGATGTTTGGCTCGGCCTTTGAAGGCGCTTGGGGCACGCGGCGTTTCATCGAACTATTTTCTTTTGGAGTGGTCGGCGCAGCGATCACTACCATAGCCGCCTCCTACGCGCACATCCTCGGCAATCCTGGGACGCGAACGCTGGGCGCTTCCGGCGGTGTCTTCGCTATTCTCATCGCCTTCGGCATGCTGTTCGGGGACAACGAAATCATGATGATTCCGTTTCCCTTCATGATCAAAGCGAAATATTTTGTCGGCATCCTGATTGTAATCACGCTGGCGTTTGCCATGTCGGGCAGCGGCGGCGTGGCTTACGTGGCCCACCTTGGCGGCCTGTTGTTTGGCTGGCTCTATGTGCGGCGCGGCCTGAAACCGGTGATGAGCGTGGGACTCGGCGAACGTTACTACGGAATGCGAAATTCCTATTACCGCTGGAAGCGCAAGCGCGCAGCCAAGAAGTTCGAAGTTTACATGTCGAAGCACGACCGCCAGGTCCACTTCGACGAGCACGGAAACTACATCCCCGAAGACGACAATAATCCCCGCAAAGGCGACGGCGGATCAAAATCAGGCTGGGTAAATTGAATCGTTAAAAATCACCGTAGAGACGTGGCTTGCTACGTCTTGCCCGCGCCGTTCCGAAAGCTGGTGAGAGCGAGACGTTGCGAGCAACGTCTCTACGATAGAAATTTTGTTAATTCCGCGAATATTGCTCTCGGCAATTCTTCTTGCTTGGTCTTTCCCTTGAATCCCAAATCATGACCCGCCCCCTCAACCACCATTAACTTGGTCTTGGCAGGAATCATCTTTAGCGCGCGCTCGATTTCCGCGATCGATCCGAAGGGATCGCGCGTACCCTGCACGAAAAGCGTGGGCGTGCGCAAATCGGGAAGATGCTGCGTGCGTTGCTGTTCAGGTTTGCGCGGCGGATGCAGCGGGTAAGAGAGCAGCAACAGCGCGGAAACCAGCGCAGGTTCCTCTGCGCAGAGCATGCTGGACTGGCGTCCGCCATACGAATGCCCGCCAATCAACAGTCGGCCCGCGACCAACTTTCGCACTGCAGCGAGAGCATTCTTTAACCCAGCGCGATCGCGGACGGCATCTCCCGGCCCAGGCGGGCCGAACGACCGCACCTGCCGATACGGCAAATCGCAGCGCAGCACAGCGAATCCGCTGGCCGCAAAAGTTTCCGCCAGCGCCACGAGAAGTGGCGCAGTAGCACTTGAACCCGCACCGTGCGACAGGACGAAACCATCGCCGTTGGGCGCATCCGGCAAATGGAGATAACCGCGAACCTTGGGCTCAGCGGCGTTGTCGGCGAATTCGCGGACGGCCATGAGATTAATCCGAAGACGACCTGGACTTTGGTCTTGAATCCGAAGTCAAGCCGTGAGACCAGCGCTCCAAAGTCTGCTCACTTCGAGCCATCGAACCGCGCTTCCGTCAGGGTTTCGTAGACTTTCACAATCCGGATTTCATTGCCCAGACGCGCCCAGCAGCGCAACATGTCGGGATCTTCCTGCGCGGCGCTGCGGGCTTCTTCCGATTTCCAGTAACGCAGCAGCACGTAGTGCGTTTCACGATCGCGGTAGAGAAGGTCGCGGCCGTATCCCTTTGTAGCGAGAATGGACCCGAGTTCTCGCAGAGTGGCTAGCGACGCGGCTTCCATGTCGGGAACCGGCTCCCAGACGGCCATAGAGAGTACTTCTTGCGGCATAAGGCGGAATTATAACTTGCTGCGCGAGGCACCGCGCGCTTTCTGCGAAGCAGACTTCGCTACGAGAGAGCCCTTTTGATGCGGCATCTCCGGGCGCGCCTTCGGATGATGCGCTTTCGGATGAACGATGCGCTCCGCCTCTTCGTCGGTCACCACGTGCAGCCGCATCAGGTTCGTGGAACCCGACGCCTGGCGCGTGCCTGCAACCACTCCCAGCACGTCCCGCGGCTTCAGGAATCCACGCCCCACCAGATCCTGTTCGGCCATCGTCACCATTTGTTCGCCGGACAGCGCGGGGCGGCAGCGAACCGGGTGCACTCCCCAATAAAGATTCATGCGCTGCACTACGGGCTCCAGATGCGCAAAGGCGTAGATCGCGGCCTTTGGGCGATATTTCGAAATCATGCGGGCGGTGTTGCCGGTCTCCGTGAAAACGGCGATCGCGCCCATGGGCAAATCTTCGGCCGCGTGCGCGATCGATTCGCAAATGGTTTCGGCTACCGACAGTCCGCGATGTTCGCGCCGGCGGCGGAATTGCACGAAGTCGGCCATGTTGCATTCGGCTTCCACCACGATGCGCGACATGATGGCCACTGACTCGCGTGGATATTGACCGCTGGCAGTTTCAGCCGACAGCATGACCGCGTCGGTTCCGTCGAAGACGGCGTTGGCAACGTCGCTGGCCTCAGCCCGCGTGGGACGTGGGTTTTCGATCATCGACTCCAGCATCTGCGTCGCCGTGATAACCGGCTTGCGCCACGCTGAGGCCCGGCGAATCACGTGCTTCTGAATGACGGGAACTTTTTCCGGCGCCACTTCCACGCCGAGGTCTCCGCGCGCCACCATCACCCCGTCCGCGGCCTGGAGAATTTCTTCCAGATGATCGATGGCTTGCGGCTTTTCCAGCTTCGCAATAACAGGAACGTCGCTCCCATGCGTAGCGATAATTTCCTTGACCATGTTGACGTCAGCAGCGGTCCGCACGAACGAAAGTGCAACCGCGTCCACACCATGCCTCAGGCCGAACTCCAGGTCCTTACGATCTTTTGGCGTTAACGCCGGAATGGAAAGCGCTATGCCCGGAAGATTAATACCTTTGTGCTCTCCCAGCATGCCGCCATTGAGAACGTCGCAGAGCACATCGTTCCTTCGAACCTCGCGAACCCGCAACTCAATCAAACCATCGCTCAACAGAATGCGGGCTCCGGGTGCGATCTCCTTTGCCAGATCGGGGAATGTAGTAGAAATGCGGGTGGGAGTGCCGGGAACATCTTGTGGAGTGATGGTTACAATCGATCCGGTCTTCAACAGGACGGGCTCGCGCCGCTCCAGCGGTCCCGTACGAATCTTCGGCCCTTGCAGATCCTGCAGAATGCAAAGCGTGCGTCCCTCGCGCTCGGCCGCGCGGCGCAGCCGCTGGATATTCTGCACGTGTTCCTCATGCGTGCCGTGAGAAAAATTCAGCCGTGCAATGTCCATCCCCAACCGCAACAGGTCGCGCATAGCCGCTTCACTGTTGCACGCAGGACCGATGGTGCAGATAATTTTTGCCCGCCGTCGCGACGCTGGCTCGACGATCCTCGGCGACATTCCACCTGCATCTGCATACTCCTTCGCCGTTTTTTTTGTCCGACTCGCCCTCAATTGTTCCTCGGTAAGATTGCCCGCGTAGCGGCGGACGAATGCGTCAGCCAGCCAAAATCACATGCACCTCGCCCGGACGAATGCGTCCGGGGCTATGTGTCTCATGTGTTTACGGCTTCGCAGTATTGATCGCCGTGAGTTCCTTCCCCAGCATGGCGCGAGGGAACAACAAGGCATTAAATTCCGCGCCCACCAGGATTACCAGGGAGATCATGTACATCCATACTAGCAGCGCCATCGCCGCACCCAGCGATCCGTAAATCGTGGCGAAGTCCCCGAAATGCTGCAGGTACGCGCGAAAGCCCACGGTGACCGAGAACCAGAGGATCGTCGCCAGCATCGCCCCCGGCATCACGCTGTGCCACGGCTGGGTGCGCGGGACCGCGTGATGGTAGATCAGCGCAATCACCGCGATGCTGGTCAGTGTAGCGATGAGCCAGCGCATCGCGCCCCACAATAGCAGCACGTAAACGCTGAAATCGGGATCGATATAGGGCAAAAGCCGCGTCTCGAACTTGCTACCCACGGCCACCAGCAGGGTCGCGAAGGTCATGGGAACAAGCGCAAACACGACCAGCAGAAATGCGATCGAGCGTTCTTGTACCAGGCCCCAGGTTTTCGGCAGTTCGTAACAGCGCCGAAATCCGTCCATCCACGAGATCATCACGCCGGAGGCCGTCCACAGCGTGATCGCCGACGTCGTGATCAACATGCTGACTGGATGTTTCGCGGCTCCCTTCAGATAGCTGAGGGCAGTGGTTCCACCCGCCGGCAGGATATTGCCTAAAGCATAGGAGATTTCGCGCAGGTACGGCGCGCCCTTGCGCCAGCTCGCCAGCGCCGATCCAATGATCAGGAGAACGGGGAAAAACGTGAGAATCATGGAATAGGCCGAGGCTTTGGCCGTGGCAAAGGCGTCGTGCACGAACGCCCGCCATAAGGCTTGTCGGAGAATTCGGAAAAAGCGCAGCATCGGCTGCTCTAGCTTAGGGCCCGGAGGCACTGAGCGCAAAGCAGGAAGTGGGCCGGGTTCCTTACTGGGCAATCGCTGGGGGCTGGCATGCATCGGTATTAGAACCGCTCCAGAGGCAAAAATTCGGGGGCGCAGCGGGACGCCCCCGAATTCGCCTTCGATTTACTCGGCCGCGGGGAGTTCCGCGGGCAGATCGTCGGTTTCGCCCTCGTGACGCATCATTTCGAGAGCGCGCTCGGCCTCTTCGTACGCTGCCGAGACTTCCGCCTGCACCTTGGCCGCGGCCTCTTCCATTTCTGGCGAGAGGCGCACGTTGCGGTAATACTCCATGCCGGTTCCGGCAGGGATGAGGCGTCCGACAATTACGTTTTCTTTTAGGCCACGCAGGTGGTCGACCTTGCCGTTGATGCTGGCTTCGGTGAGCACTCGCGTGGTCTCCTGGAACGACGCCGCCGAGATGAACGAGTCGGTGGAGAGCGACGCCTTGGTGATGCCCAGCAGCAGCGGCCGTCCAGTGGCCGGCTTTCCGCCCTGCGCAATCACCCGCTCGTTCTCCTCGCGGAAGGCGAACTTGTCGGTCTGCTCTTCCAGCAGGAACCGCGTGTCGCCTACGTCTTCGACCTTCACCCAGCGCATCATCTGGCGAACGATCACCTCGATGTGCTTATCCGAGATGTTCACGCCCTGCAGGCGGTACACTTCCTGGATTTCGTTCACCAGGTAAGCCTGCAGTTCTTTTTCGCCCAGCACTGCCAGGATGTCGTGCGGGTTGAGCGGCCCGTCCATCAGCGGTTCGCCCGCCTTGACGCGCTCACCTTCCTGCACGTTGATGTGAACGCCGCGCGGAACCGAGTATTCCTTTTCGGTGCCGTTGTCGGCGACCACGTAGATTTTGCGCTGGCCCTTCGAAACCTCGCCGAATTTCACCGTGCCATCGATTTCGCTGATGACCGCGGTCTCATGCGGCTTGCGGGCTTCGAACAACTCGACCACACGCGGCAGACCACCCGTAATGTCTTTCGTTTTGGTAGTCTCGCGCGGGATCTTTGCCAGCACGTCGCCAGGTGTAACGGTGTCGCCGTCCTGAATCATCAGGTGGGCTCGCGAAGGCATGAGGTAGCGCTTGCTCGCTTTGCCTTTGATCACGATCGCGGGCTGGCGCTTCTCGTCCGGAGAATCGCCGACCACGTGCCGCGACAGGCCGGTCACTTCGTCCACTTCCTCGTGCAGGGTTACGCCTTCCTGCAAGTCCTTGAACTGGACGGTGCCGCCGATTTCCGTCAGGATCGCGAACGTATACGGATCCCACTCGACCATGACCTGGCCAAGCTTCACCGGATCGCCATCGTTGACCAGCAGCTTCGCGCCGTACACCACCGAGTAGCGCTCGCGCTCGCGGTTCTTTTCATCGACCACCGCAATCGAACCCTGGCGGTTCATAACGACCAAGTTTCCCGACTTGGCCTTGACCGTCTGTAATCCGATGAAGCGCACGTTGCCGTTGTTCTTGGCATCCAGGCGCGACTGCTCGGACACTCGCGACGCCGTTCCGCCGATGTGGAAGGTACGCATGGTGAGCTGCGTGCCGGGTTCACCGATGGACTGCGCCGCGATGACGCCGGTCGCTTCGCCCAGTTCCACGAGGCGTCCGGAAGCCAGGTTGCGGCCGTAGCACATCACGCAGACTCCGCGTTTCGATTCGCAGGTCAGCACCGAACGGATTTTCACCCGCTCGATACCCGCGGCCTGAATCGCGCCCGCCAGCTCTTCGGTGATTTCCTGGTTAATGTCGACGATGACGTTGCCGTCATAGTCTTTGATTTTCTCGAGCGACACGCGGCCGATGATGCGGTCGCGCAGCGCTTCGATGATTTCGCCGGCTTCCACAATACCTTGCACGTAGATGCCGTCGACCGTGCCGCAATCGTACTCGCTGATGATTACGTCCTGCGCCACGTCGACCAGCCGCCGAGTCAGGTATCCGGAGTCTGCCGTCTTCAACGCCGTATCGGCCAATCCCTTGCGGGCGCCGTGCGTCGAAACGAAGTACTCCAACACCGTCAACCCTTCACGGAAGTTCGCCGTGATGGGCGATTCGATGATTTCGCCCGAAGGCTTGGCCATCAATCCGCGCATACCCGAAAGCTGGCGGATCTGCTGTTTCGATCCTCGAGCGCCCGAGTCGGCCATGACGTAAATCGGATTCAGATCTCCGGCCTTGTCGCGCCGCTGCATTTCACCGAACATCTCGTCGGCAACTTTTTCCGTGATCGCCGACCAGATTTCGATGACCTTGTTGTAGCGCTCACCGTTGGTGATGGCGCCGTCCAGATACTGCTGCTGCACGCTCACGACTTGTTTTTCGGCGTCCTTCACCAGGACTTTCTTGCTGTCCGGGATGACCATGTCGTCGATGCCGATCGACAAGCCCGATTTCGTCGCGAACTTGAAGCCGAGCGTCTTGACCTCGTCGAGCATCTTGACAGTGGTCTCAAGTCCGAACCGCAGGTAGCCGTAGTTGACTAGCGCGCCAATGCCCTTCTTCTTAAGCAGGCCGTTGATGAACGGCATGCCCTCCGGCAGTTGGTCGTTCAGAATCGCGCGGCCCACCGTGGTGTTGATGAAAGCACGGTCCACCTGGACGGGCTCGGTGTGAATAATGTCCTGATCGTCGTAAGCGGTGGTCAGGTCGATCAACTCGCCCGAGTAGCGCAGGCGAATCGGGCTCAATGTTTCCACTGCTCCCGCATCCAGCGCCATCAGCACTTCTTCGATGTTGGCGAATGCGCGGCCTTCACCCTTCGCACCCGGCTTGCCCTTGGTCAGGTAGTAAAGTCCAAGCACCATATCCTGTGTAGGAACGGTGATCGGTTGTCCTGACGCCGGAGACAGGATGTTGTGCGACGCCAGCATCAGTACGCTGGCTTCAACCTGCGCTTCCGGAGACAGCGGAATGTGTACCGCCATCTGGTCGCCGTCGAAGTCGGCGTTGAACGCCGTGCACACCAGCGGGTGAATCTTGATCGCCTTGCCTTCCACCAGCACTGGCTCAAACGCCTGAATGCCGAGGCGGTGAAGCGTGGGAGCGCGGTTCAGCAGGACCGGGTGGTCCTTGATGACCTCTTCCAGGATGTCCCAAACAATTGGTTCCTGCTGCTCCACCATTTCTTTCGCCTGCTTAATGGTGGTGACGTTGCCCGTCTGCTCCAGCCGGTGATAAATAAACGGCTTGAACAATTCGAGCGCCATCTTCTTCGGCAGGCCGCACTGGTGCAGCTTGAGTTCGGGGCCGACCACGATAACCGAGCGTCCCGAGTAGTCCACGCGCTTGCCCAGCAGGTTCTGGCGGAAGCGTCCCTGCTTGCCTTTCAGCGTGTCGGAGAGCGACTTCAGCGGACGGTTGTTGGCTCCGCGCAGCACGCGCCCACGGCGTCCGTTGTCGAACAGGGCGTCGACAGCTTCCTGCAGCATGCGCTTTTCGTTGCGCACGATCACTTCAGGAGCGTGCAGGTCCATCAGCTTCTTCAACCGGTTGTTGCGATTGATGACGCGGCGGTACAGGTCGTTCAAATCCGACGTAGCGAAGCGGCCGCCATCGAGTGGAACCAGCGGGCGCAGCTCCGGCGGAATGACTGGGATTACGTCGAGGATCATCCAGTGCGGCTTGTTGCCGCTCTTGCGGAACGCCTCGACGACTTTCAACCGCTTCGCGTACTTGAGCCGCTTCTGCAGCGAGCTCTCGTTCTTCATCTTTTCGCGCAGTTCCACCGAGAGACCGTCGGTGTCCACGCGCTTGAGCAGTTCCTTGATCGCCTCGGCGCCCATCATCGCCTTGAATCCGGCGGGACGGTACTGCTGGTCGAGTTCGCGGAACTTCGCTTCATCCTTGATCACTTCGCGATCTTTTACCGGAGCGTCGCCGGGTTCGACCACGACGTAGGCTTCGAAATAGAGCACGGACTCAAGATCGCGCAGGGAAATATCGAGCAAGTGACCGATGCGGCTGGGCAGCCCCTTGAAGAACCACACGTGCGAGCAGGGCGAAGCCAGCTCGATGTGGCCAAGGCGTTCCCGGCGGACTTTCGACAGTGTGACTTCCACGCCGCACTTGTCGCAAATCACGCCACGGTGCTTCATGCGTTTGTACTTGCCGCACAAGCACTCCCAGTCCGTCACCGGGCCAAAGATGCGCGCGCAAAACAACCCGTCGCGCTCCGGCTTGAAGGTGCGGTAGTTGATGGTCTCGGGCTTGGTGACTTCGCCGTGCGACCAGCTCCGGATTTTCTCCGGAGAGGCCAGACTGATGCGAATGGCGTCAAAGTCCGCGATCACATTTGCCATTTCGAATGGGCTCGAACGAAACAAGGTGTTCCTCCGCTTCCTGCTCTCAAAGCAGCACCCAGTACCCAGTTACCAGTACCTAGTACCGATGATTGTGTCCCGCGATGACCGAGAGCTGTTATCTCGCGGAACTGTTTCTTAAATTCGTTAAACCTAACTCTTTGCGCTTCGCAGATCGGATTCGTGTCGAACTCCGTTTTCATCGATTCGCAAAACCCATCGCGAACCGCGACATCGAAGCCAATCTGGCGATCGCTCAACCGTGCCAGACGCGATCAGATCATCGCGCTGACCGTCTTCCATATCTTCATCGAAAGCCGTTACGTGCATTCCTTCAGCAAGCGTTATCGAATTGCCGTGCTCGTCGACCGCAGTATCCTCGTGCGACAAGCACAGCACTTGACTGAACACGCCGTTGAAGTCGGCTCTCAACTTCATTGAACTCACTCAACCCTCATTACCGAGCCGCGTCCGATTTTTCTCGGAACTCGCGACTCGGTACTAGGTACTGCCTCAATCTGCTGCCGCGCTGGCCGTGGGTTTCTTCTCAGTCGCCTTGATCAACTCCACATCCAGGCACAGCGACTGCAACTCGCGGATCAGCACGTTAAACGATTCCGGTACGCCGGGCTCCATGGCAGCTTCGCCCTTGACGATGGCCTCGTAAATCTTGGTGCGGCCGTATACGTCGTCGGACTTCGCCGTCAAAAGCTCCTGCAGGATGAAGGCTGCGCCATACGCTTCCAGCGCCCACACTTCCATTTCTCCAAATCGCTGTCCTCCGAACTGCGCCTTTCCGCCCAAGGGTTGCTGGGTGATCAGCGAGTACGGCCCGATGGAACGCGCGTGAATCTTGTCGTCCACCAGGTGCGACAGCTTCAGCATGTAGATGTATCCCACGGTGACCGGCTGTTCGAACTTCTCTCCAGTCATGCCGTCGTGCAGAGTAGTTTTGCCCGAGGTCGGGAGTCCGGCGTGTTCCAGCAGCGCCTTGATCTCGCCTTCCTTCGCTCCATCGAACACTGGCGATCCCATGAACACCCCCTTGGTGAAAGTGGGCGCCATGGCTTCGAGTTCATCGTCGCTCATGTCGGAAATGATGTCGGCCAGTTGCGAGTCTTTGAACAATGCCTTCAACTCGCGCCGGATGGCTTCAGTCCGCGTGTTTTCCTTGAGCAGTTGCGTGATCTTCTCGCCAAGCACGAAGCCTGCCCATCCCAGGTGGGTTTCCAGAATCTGCCCCACGTTCATACGGGAAGGCACTCCGAGCGGGTTGAGCACGATCTCCACCGGCGTTCCGTCTTCGAGGTACGGCATATCCTCTTCCGGCAGAATGCGCGCGATCACGCCCTTGTTGCCGTGCCGGCCGGCCATCTTGTCGCCCACACTCAGCTTGCGCTTCATGGCGATGTAGACCTTGACCAGCTTGATCACGCCCGGCGGCAGTTCGTCGCCCTTGGTGAGTTTTTCTTTCTTCTCGTTGACGATCTTCTTGAGCACGTCGATCTGGCGAGACGTCATCTCTTCGATCTCGTCAATCTGCTCGTTCACCCGCGGATCCTTGTCCGCATACTTGATGCGCTTCAGGTTGCGGGTCGAGATGCGCTCGATCTCGTCGCGATTGAGGATGTTGCCCTTGACCAACAGGCGCTTGTTGGTGCGCTCGTCGTGCAAGTCGGCCTGCACCTCCTTGCCGCCCAGGATGTTTTCCAGGCGCTTCAGGCGCTCGTCGGTCAGAATTCGGATTTCATCCGAAAGGTTCTTTTCCAACTTCGCAATCTGCGTAGCTTCAATGGCCTTCGCGCGCTCGTCCTTTTCCTGGCCCTTGCGCGAGAAGATTTTCACGTCGACGATCACGCCCTCAATGCCCGGCGGGCAGTAGAGCGAAGCGTCGCGCACGTCGCCGGCTTTTTCGCCGAAGATGGCGCGCAGCAGTTTCTCTTCCGGCGTCAACTGGGTTTCACCCTTCGGCGTTACCTTTCCGACGAGAATGTCGCCCTGCTTGATGCTGGCGCCGATGCGAATCACGCCCGCTTCGTCCAGGTTGCGCAGCATGGTTTCGCTGACGTTTGGAATGTCGCGCGTCACTTCTTCCGGACCCAGCTTCGTATCGCGCGCCTCGATCTCGTATTCCTCAATGTGAAGCGAGGTGTAGTAATCCTCCTTCACCATCTTCTCCGAGACCAGGATCGCGTCCTCGAAGTTGTAACCGCGCCACGGCATGAAAGCGACCAGGACGTTTCGTCCCAGCGCCAGCTCGCCGTGATCGGTGCACGGACCGTCAGCGATGATCTGCCCCTTCAGTACGCGCTCGCCCTTCTTGACCACAGGCTTCTGGTTGATACAGGTGTTCTGGTTCGAGCGCTTGAACTTTGTGAGCTGGTAAATGTCGCTGCCCACTTCACGCGACAACTGCGTGGGATGGTGCTCGCCTTCGACGCGCACGATGATGCGCTCGGAGTCGACCGAATCGATAATGCCGTTGCGGCGGGCAAGAACCACGGCACCCGAGTCGCGCGCCGTAACGCCTTCCATTCCAGTACCCACGATCGGCGCCTGCGCGCGAAGCAAAGGCACAGACTGGCGCTGCATGTTCGCGCCCATCAGTGCGCGGTTGGCGTCGTCGTGTTCCAGGAACGGCACCAGCGAAGCGGCAACCGAAACCAGTTGCTTCGGGCTCACGTCGACGTAGTCCACTTCCTCCCGGCTGACCAGCACGAAGTTGCCGGCCTTGCGGGCGTTGACCAGTTCGGCCACGATGCGGCCCTTGTCGTCGAGTTCCACATTGGCCTGTGCGATCGTATGACGATCCTCTTCCCAGGCGGAAAGATAGAACGAGAACGGCTCGATCGTCGCCGGCTTCTTCCGCTTTTCTTTCAGCTCGTTGTTGATCTTCTCGATCTCATGCTTCTCCATGTGATCGCCGACTTTGTGGTCGCTGTCGCCGACATTGACGACGGTGACATAGTCGATCACACGCCCGCCCTTGATCCTGCGATAAGGCGACTCGATGAAGCCGTAGTCGTTAATCCGCGCGTAGCAGCTCAACGACGAGATCAGTCCGATGTTCGGGCCTTCCGGCGTCTCAATTGGGCAGATACGTCCGTAGTGCGTGGGGTGAACGTCGCGCACTTCGAATCCAGCGCGCTCACGCGACAGACCACCCGGCCCAAGCGCCGAGAGACGCCGCTTGTGCGTGATCTCGGAGAGCGGGTTGGTCTGATCCATGAATTGCGACAGCTGTGACGATCCGAAGAATTCGCGGATCGCGGCCATCACCGGCTTGGCGTTGACCAGGTCGTGCGGCATCGCCGTTGACATTTCCTGGTACACCGACATTTTTTCTTTGATCGCACGTTCCATGCGGACCAGGCCGATGCGGAACTGGTTCTCCATCAACTCGCCGACCGCGCGCACGCGCCGGTTCCCGAGGTGATCGATGTCGTCGACCGCGCCAATGTTCTTGCGCAGCTTCAGCAGGTACGCAATCGTCGCGTAGAAATCGTCAGGATCGAGCGTCCGCTTGTCGAGCGAGGTGGCTTCCTGGTTCTCGAACAATTTGATATTGAACTTCAAACGGCCCACGCGCGAGAAGTCATACTTGCGCGGGTCGAAGAACATCCCATGGAATAGCGCCGTCGCCGTGTCGAGCGTCGGCGGATCGCCGGGACGCAGCTTGCGGTAAATCTCGATCAGCGCTTCCTGCGGCGTCTTCACCGCGTCGCGCTTCAGGGTCTGGCTGATCACCGTGCCCACATCGTCGCGCTCGGGGAAGAACAGCGACATTTCTACGACACCGGAATCGAGGATCTTCGAAACTTTATCGGCCGTCAGCTCGGAGTTGGCTTCGAGCATCACTTCGCCGGTCGTGGTGTCGACGATGTCGCCGGCAGTCCACGCGCCTTCGAGGTCGCTGATGTCGACTTCAATCTCGGTGATCTTCGCCTTCTGAATATCTTTCAAAACCTGGGCGTTGATCTTGCGGCCAGAGTGCGCGATTTCGTCCCCGGACTTGTTCTTGATGCTGTGCGCCAACTTCATGCCGAGCAGGTTCGTCGGCTTCTCGCTGGTTGGGTCGAGCGTCCAGTAAAGCTTCTTGTCTCGCACGGCGAGACGGTCAACGGTGTAGAACGATTTCAGAATGTCTTCGCCGGTGCGCAGGCCCAGAGCGCGCAGGAAAATTGTTCCCAGGAACTTCCGCTTGCGATCGATGCGGACGTACAGCACGTTCTTTTGGTCGTACTCGAATTCCACCCACGAGCCGCGGTACGGAATGATCTTTCCCAGGAAATACGTGCGGTTGTTGGCGGTCTCGAAGAACACGCCCGGCGAACGGTGCAACTGGCTGACAATCACGCGCTCGGTGCCGTTAATAATGAACGTCCCGTTCTGCGTCATCAGCGGAACGTCGCCAAAGAAAACTTCCTGCTCTTTAATATCGCGAATCGAGCGATTGCCGGTCTCGGCGTCCTTGTCGAAAATTGTCAGGCGCATCGTGACTTTGAGCGGCGCGGAATAAGTCATGCCTCGCTCTTCGCACTCCGCCACGTCGTACTTCAACTGCAAGCCCACCGGGTCGCCGCACTTGTTGCAGAAGTCGGGCGTATTGGCGTTGTACGTGCCGCACTTGCCGCACAGCACTTCGCCAGGATGAAAGGGATCGGTGATGACGGTAGATCCGCAATTTTTGCAAGTGGTGCGCAGATGATGCAGCCCTTTCAGGTGCCCGCACTTGCACTCCCAGTTACCAATGGCGTAATCCACAAACTCCAGTTGTGATACGTTGCGGAAGTCGGTGATTGGAAACACGGACTGAAACACTGCCTGCAAGCCGCCGTCTTCGCGCTCGCTGGGCAGTTTGTCCATCTGCAGGAAGCGATCGTAGGAACGCTTCTGAACCTCGATCAGGTTCGGAATCTGAATGGTGGCCGGAATTTTGGAAAAATCGAATCGTTTACGGAAGGCATTTTTCATCGTCAGAAACTCCCAATCTCACGCGCGACCGAAGGCCGCGCTCAAACCGCGGAATGTGGGGCGCTTTCGCGCCGCGGGACCTACGTTGTGTAGAACCGGAACAACCTGTGGAACTTAAAAAGAACCTAAAAGACAGCGGGGCGCCCGCGGGGACAGTCGTTCCCGCAGACGCCAACCAAGGCGTTTCGCCCTTCTTGATTTGAATTCTTTCGCGCCAGTTCCTCGGCCCGTTTTCCGCCCCGCCTGCCCGCGGAGCAGCCTGCCCTAAAACTTCTCGCGCGAGCTTCGCTCACGCTCGAGTGAATTCCAGGGTAGCGATGGTACTTAGATGCTACCATCGCCGCCCAAGGTTCACAAGTACAGAACGCGTAACATTAACGATATTGCACCACTTCCGGTGCGCTCACGCCTATGTGGCGCGGACGCCCCCGTCCGCGGAGCTTCAGTTCGTTGCCAGCAACGCGGGCGAGGGCGCCCGCGCCACACGAACCTCTACTTTACTTCGACCACCGCGCCCGCATCGGTAAACTTCTTCTTGATGGTCTCTGCCTCTTCCTTCGAAACGCCCTCTTTCACGTTCTTGGGAGCGCCATCCACCAGTTCCTTGGCTTCTTTCAAGCCCAGGCTGGTGACTTCGCGGACAGCCTTGATCACGTTGATCTTGTTCGCGCCCACTTCCTTCAGGACGACGGTGAACTCGGTCTTCTCTTCCGCCGGAGCCGCTGCCGCCGCGCCGCCGCCGCCAGCCATCATGACCGGAGCCGCTGCCGCCGCCGACACGCCCAAACGCTCTTCCAGTTTCTTTACCAGCTGCGCCGCGTCCAGCAGCGACAACCCTACGATTGACTCTTCCAACTGCGCTAGATCCGCCATGTTATTTCTCCAGTAATTTAGTCTCGTTTTTCGCGTATTCCGTAGAGACGTAGCTTGCTACGTCTCTCTTTTCGCTACCGGCAACTCAGGTTTCCAGTGCGACCAGGTCCCTTTCCCAGCGCCAGACAACGCCAAGAACGAACCGCGCAACCCCCGCGTTCCCAATAACCAAAGTCTTTCATGTGGCAATTGGGTAATTTGGAAAGTTGGTAATTTTCCAATCAGCCGAATTCAATTACCAAATTACAAAATTACCCAATTACAAATTTCTCTAAGCCTCTTTGAACTTCTTCTGCTGCACGCCCTGATCCACCACCACCGCCAGGTTGCGCCCCACCGCGTTCATCGCGGTCACCAGGCGCTGCGCCGGAGCGCTGATCAGGAACAGCAACTTCGAATACAGCTCTTCCTTCGAAGGCATCGTGGCCAGCGCTTCAATCTCCTTGATCGTAACCACTCGCCCTTCGACCACGCCTACCTTGAACGTGAATTCCGGCGCGTCCTTGGCATACTTGGTCAGCGCCTTCGCCATCGCCACCGGATCGCCCGTGGTGTAAGCAATCGAGGTCACACCCGTCAAATCCTTCAGCGCGCCTTCGACCTTGGTGCCCTTGGCGGCGCGCTCGGCCAGCGTGTTCTTGACTACCTGATATTTCGCGCCCGCGCCGCGCAACGCCTTGCGCAGTTCGTAGTCCTGAGGCACGGTCATCTTGGTGTAAGTCGCCACCACCACGTTCGAAACATTTTTCAGGTCGTTGCTCAGCTTCTCGACCTGCTCCGTCTTTTTCGCTCGAGTAACCGCCATAATTCCATCCCTCTGATTCAACTCTGATCTAAATAATGTGGGGACAGCCGCCCTCGGCTGTCCGCCGGGCGCAGCCCGGCAGCTTTCCTACGCCTTGGCCGCAGCCTCGATGGGCGCCACGTCCAGCAGAATCCCCGGCCCCATCGTCGAGCTCAACGTGCAGCCCTTGATGTACTTACCCTTGGCCACCGACGGCTTCGCCTTGATCACGCTGGTAATCAGCACGGTAGCGTTCTCAATCAGCTTGTCGGGCGAGAACGAAATCTTCCCCACCGGGCAATGCACCAGCGCGGTCTTGTCGGTACGGAATTCTACCTTGCCCGCCTTCACTTCCTGCACTGCCTTGGCCACGTCGAAGGTGACCGTGCCCGTCTTCGGATTCGGCATCAAACCCTTCGGGCCAAGAATCTTGCCCAGCCGCCCAACGGATTTCATCACGTCCGGCGTGGCGATCAGGGCGTCGAAGTCAGTCCAGTTTTCCTTGGTGATCTTCTCGACCATTTCTTCGCCGCCGGCAAAATCCGCGCCCGCCGCTTCGGCTTCCTTAATCTTGTCGCCACTCGCGATGACCAGGACTTTTTTCGATTTCCCTAGCCCGTGCGGCAGAACCACTGTCCCGCGCACCATCTGGTCGGCATGCTTGGGATCGACTCCCAGCCGCAGGGTGACTTCGACGGTTTCGTCAAACTTGGCGAACTTCACTTTCTGCAGCAGCGGAACCGCATCCTGCAGAACATAAGGACGGTGCTCAACTGCAGCGTGCGCCTTCGCAATATTCTTTCCTTCTTTTTTCATCTGCCTTTTCCTTGTCTCCCACCGCCGATCGCTCTTCCGATCCGCCGTGGTGCTTTTGACTTAATGTAGCGCCGGCCTCTGGCCGGCCCTTGGGCCGCCGGGACGGTGGCGCTACCCAACCACTTCAATTCCCATCGACCGCGCCGTGCCCTTCACACTCTTGATCGCACTCTCGACCGACGCCGCGTTCAAGTCGGGCATCTTCTGCTTGGCAATGTCCTCGACCTGCTTCGCAGTCACTTTGCCGACTTTATCTTTATTCGGCGTGCCCGATCCCTTCGCGATGCCAGCCGCGCGCTTCAACAGGATCGACGCCGGAGGAGTCTTGGTGATGAAAGTGAACGAGCGGTCGTTGTACACCGAAACCACGACCGGAATGATCAGCCCTTCCATCTCCTTCTGGTTCGTCCGCGCGTTGAACTGCTTGCAGAACTCCATGATGTTGATCTGCGCCTGGCCCAGCGCCGGGCCCACGGGAGGCGCCGGAGTCGCCTTGCCCGCCGCGATCTGCAACTTCACAAAACCTGTAACTTTTTTTGCCATGATGTCTTTTCCGTCCCAAGCTTACTTCGTGTGCGACCCGCACTTCGTCCGCCGAACCGCCAATGCTAATCCGATTGTCGGAACCAGTTTCCTCTGAACCGGATCCGCCGCAAGACCCAGCCCTTCGATCGTATGCGCACCAATCACTTCCATGTCGCTGCGTTCCGCGATCACGACGGTGTCAGGACCGCTAAATCCATCGCTTCCGACCCAAACCGCCGCGGTGTCGCGCTCGATGATCGAGCCATCAATCGCACGAAATCCCATGCGACGTAACACCTGTGCCCCTAAACGCTCCAAGCGCTCGCGATGAATCCACGAAAACGCAGCTCCTGTATCCACCATCGCGACAATCTCTTCCGTCTTATCAGGTGCGCCAGGATTCCACACTCGCAATTTGGCGCTGAACGTACCCATACCTACGCGACTTTCTCCACCTGGTTGAACTCCAACTCCACTGGAGTCGACCGGCCGAAAATCGTGACCATCACCTTCAACGTCTCGCGATCCTCGTTCACCTCGTCGACAATCCCGGTAAAGCTGGCGAACGGTCCTTCACTGATGCGCACCGATTCGTTCTTCTCGAACTTAACCTTAAGTTTCGGCTTCTCGCGGCTGTCGGCGACCTTATAGACGATGTGCTGCACTTCTTCTTCCGAGAGCGGCGTCGGCTGCTGCCCCGTGCCCACAAATCCGGTCACACGCGGCGTGGACTTCACCACATGCCACACGTGATCGTCCATGTCCATTTCCACCAGCACGTAGCCGGGATAGAACATGCGCTCCGACGTATATTTCTTGCCGCCGCGCACTTCGGTGACCGACTCGGTCGGGATCAGCACTTTGCCGATCTTTTCCTGCAGCCCGAAAGCCGCCACGCGCGACTCCAGCGACTCCTTCACCTTGCGCTCAAATCCCGAGTACGAGTGGATGATGTACCACTTCATGTTCGGATTCTTCGGCGCCTCACCGGGGGCGGTAGTCGCCTCCGGCACCGCCACCTGCGGCTCACCTGCGTCGCTGGTTGCCGCTTCGTTTTTCTCTTGTTCCACCATATATGGATACTTTTCCCGGCCAGCCGTGGCTTCAGTAACGCTCGTCTGCATCCGTTAGAAACTGTTACGTCAGTGTGCCTTGAAAAAATTGAACATGGCGGTTACGCCATGTTGAATCACGAAATCGATCACGAAAAAGTACAGCGCAAAAATGGCAACCGTGATCACCACCACCGTGGTCGTGGCCTGAACTTCCTTCCACGAAGGCGCGGTCACTTTGCGCATTTCGCTGCGCACATCGTTGTAAAACGTCCGGGTACGCTCCGGCCACGCCTTCACCGAGGCCACTATCGCGTTTTGTTCCGTCATGGTCGCCATCTTCTTTACTTCCTTCTTCCCGCTCTGACAAATTCTGGCAGGGGCGGAGGGATTCGAACCCCCAAGTTCGGTTTTGGAGACCGACAGTTTAACCGTTGAGCTTACGCCCCTGTATCCATTGAGTGATTTGGTGATTGGGTCATTGAAGATGACTTTCGGCTCAATCGCCCAATCACCAATCACGCAATCGCTCAATCTACTTCACTTCCTTATGGGCGGTGTGCTTGCGGCAACGGCTGCAGAATTTCTTGAACTCCAACCGCTCGGTCGTCGTCTTCCGGTTCTTGGTCGTCGAATAATTCCGCTCTTTGCAATCACCGCACTGCAACGTCACAATTTCTCGGGGCATCTCAACAACTCCTAGCTTAGCTGCTAGCTTCTAGCCGCTAGCTTCTAGCAAAAATCAGAGAACATCATCCTTGGGCGGCCTCTTTACTTCTTCTTTCGCCCATCTGACCAACATGCCCCACGGTACGCAAGTTAGCGCAAAAACCGCGAGGACAGCAATCAGCCACCCTAGTTCTCGCCATTCCATCCGGCGTTCCACCTTGCGGCTTAGCTAGCAGCTAGAGGCTAGTAGCTAGAAGCTGCCTTACTGAATAATCTCCGCAATCGTTCCGGCGCCTACCGTATGTCCGCCTTCGCGAATCGCGAATCGCAAGCCCTTTTCCATGGCCACCGGCGTGATCAGTTCGATCACCAGGCTGACGTTGTCTCCCGGCATCACCATCTCCGTGCCCGCCGGCAACTCCGCCACGCCCGTCACGTCCGTCGTGCGCAGATAAAACTGCGGACGATATCCCTTGAAGAACGGCGTGTGCCGTCCACCTTCTTCTTTGGTCAGGATGTAGACTTCCGCCTTGAACTTGGTGTGCGGAGTGATCGATCCGGTCTTCGCCAGCACCATGCCGCGCTCGACATCTTCTTTCGCAATGCCGCGCAACAGCAATCCGGCGTTGTCTCCCGCCATGCCTTCGTCCAATTGCTTCTTGAACATCTCGACGCCAGTTACAACCGTCTTGCGCGTGTCGCGGAAGCCGACGATTTCTACTTCCTCGCCCACCTTCACCTTGCCACGCTCGATACGGCCCGTGACCACCGTGCCGCGGCCCTGAATCGAAAAAATATCTTCAATCGGCATCAGGAACGGCTTGTCCAGTTCGCGCGCCGGCTGCGGAATATACTTGTCCACCGCCGCCATCAACTCGTCGACCTGCGCCTCCGCCTTGGCTTCCCCATTCAGCGCGCCCAGTGCCGAAACCCGCACCACCGGGACATCGTCGCCCGGAAACTTGTACGACTTCAGCAACTCGCGCACTTCCAGTTCAACCAGTTCCAGCAACTCCGGATCGTCGACCGCGTCAACTTTATTCAACGCGACGACCAGATACGGCACGCCCACCTGCCGCGCCAGCAACACGTGCTCGCGCGTCTGGGGCATGGGACCGTCCGTCGCCGCGACTACCAGAATGCCGCCATCCATCTGCGCCGCGCCCGTGATCATGTTCTTGATGTAGTCGGCGTGGCCCGGGCAATCGACGTGCGCGTAGTGCCGGTTCGCCGTCTCGTATTCGACGTGCGCCGTCGCGATCGTAATACCGCGCGCCTTCTCTTCCGGCGCGTTATCGATCGAGTCGAACGAACGGAACGTGTTCTTCGGATTATGCTTCGATAAAACCTTGGTGATGGCCGCCGTCAACGTGGTCTTGCCATGGTCGATGTGACCAATCGTCCCAACATTGCAGTGCGGCTTTGTACGATCAAATTTTTCTTTCGCCATAACTCAGCCTCTAGCTCCTAGCTCTTAGCTTCTAGCCAAAATCCTTGTAGCGCCGGCGCTACTAGTAGTACTGATACAACTTCTTAAACCTATGCCGCAGCGCGACGTCGACGCCCTCGAGCTTCGACAAGTAAAACTCGCGCATCTGCGCTTGGTCCGAAACCGGCAGCGACTCATACAACTGCCGCGCGCCCAGTCCCGAATCTCCGACCGATTCCAGCACCCGCTTCGCCAGCACCGCATCAAAATCCCGCACGCGAATTCCCTTGCGATCCAAGTGCTTCAGGAAACTCTCGGCCTTGTCTGGCAAGAATGCCTGCTCAACTGCTTTTTGCAGCTTCGCAAATTCCTGCGTCTTCTCAACTTTGATGGCAGCCTGCTCAAAAATCACTGTCATCCCCTTGCGTTAGTCAACTTCTGGAGCGGGAGACGGGAATCGAACCCGCGACCAACAGCTTGGAAGGCTGTGACTCTACCACTGAGTTACTCCCGCGAAACCCAGCTGTCAGCTATCAGCTGTCAGCCCTCAGAATCCTTCAAATCTTCCCGAGCGTCATACTCCGCGACCAACAAAATCGCCAAGTAAATAGCAGCGACCGGAAATCCTGCGAACAAAACCAACTGCTCCATTTCCGAGGCGCCAGTCTCGCCAACGAAAAGATTCGGCAGCCACCACAGGAGCAAAACCACAGCACCAAACCCGTACTTCGTCTTCTCATCCCGCCAGCCCGTGCACCAGCGCACGGCGACGATCTGCAGCACGGCCCAGACGACAAAACCTGGAATCGCCCAAACCAATCGCGGCATCGTTGCACCGCCCTGTCATTATCTCTGGAGCCGATGACCAGGATTGAACTGGTGACCTCTCCCTTACCAAGGGAGTGCTCTACCAACTGAGCTACATCGGCCCTGAAACTCAGCTGTCAGCTTTCGGCCCTTTCGCCTGAGCTCAGGGCAGGCTTTCAGCTACTGCCAAACCAGTCAGTCCGGTTCGCCGCTCTTGTCCGGGTGCAGCACGTCATTGCGGCGCAACACCGACTTCACCGCGAACAGCGCCAGGATCACCAGCGTTCCCGCCCGAATCTTCGGGTCGGTAATCGTCACCCACGTCAGCGCTCCCAGCACCACGTAACAGACCAGCGCAATGGACAAGCGATTCACGTGAATCAAATGGTGCACAGGGAAGGATTCGAACCTTCGTACCTCGCTAGGAGGGACAGATTTACAGTCTGTTGGCTTTAACCACTCACCCACCTGTGCAAAATCATCGGGCGATGCGGCTGTCGCGCTCCGTCCGGCAGACTACAATACCGAACCGCTGCTCCCCGGCCCAACTCGCACACCAGGCGCAGCTCAGATCACACTTCATTTTCGCAACACAGGGAAACCAAGGCTCAAGCCAGACACGGCGATGAACGTTGATCGCTGCTCTTGATCACTGCACGCCGGAAAAGTACGAATGGAGTGCGTTGGAAAAACCTGTTGCGCCGCTACCGATTCCGCCTGCCGGAACTACGTTTCCTGGAGCTGGCGAAGGGATTTGAACCCCTGACCCTCTGATTACAAATCAGATGCTCTACCGACTGAGCTACGCCAGCAATCCCGGGTAAGACGCGCCTTCGCGCGAACTTATCCCTCTGATCCCTTCCAGATGTCCGGGACAATTATTTAAGGTATCACAAGGGGAATTCCGCACGCAAGCATTCGCCGACCATTTGTAGTGTCCTAACATCGCGTTGTAGACATGCTCCCATATTGCTTGTAGTCTTTTGAGCGATAAAACCGTCCTCCCCACAAGGAGGAGTGGCAGGCCGTGCAAACCATGACTCGGCTACAAAGAACCATTGTTGTCTTGTACTGCCTAGCGGTCATCTACTGCTGCGTCTCAATCCCCTCCCATTTTCAGTTGCCCGATTCAAAACTGGGTGTGCGCTATACCGTCTGGCTCTGGTCCGCTGACGGCATGACGATGGGAAACTGGGATACGACTACCATCTTCCTTCGCTTGCTGGCCGTAACGGCACTTGGTGTGGCTGCCTTTCTGCTCTCTCGAAACTGGAAAACGTTGCTGTGCGTCATGGTTCTTCTCGGGTTGATAATCTCAGGCATATCGCTGAGCAGCTATCGTTCACAAAGAGCCGACGAACGCCGTGAACAGGCCATTCACGAGTGCGCGATCGCTAGGGTAGCGATGCTCCCCAGATGTACCTCTACTCCCGGTGGTCTGTATGAAGTTTGCGACCCGCCCAAATCCCAAAAAGAGGAAGACGAAGCCGTAAAAGCCGCCGAAAAAGATTGTGCTGTTGGCTCGGCTCCATCCGGCCCGCCGTCCATACACCAACAAATTGAAGCCTATCGGCGCCAACATGGACTTAGCAATTGATAGCGACGCTTAGGCAGCACGCTGCCCCGATCAATTAACCCCGAGGGACAAGAAGCCACATGATAGAAGCAATCGCTTCAATCGATCCTCCGTGAACCTCTGTGCCCTCTGTGGTTGATGGTTTAGTTCGCTGCCGTCAGTGCTATCATTTCATCCCTGACCGCAATTCATGCGAATTAGACGCGCTTTCCCCATTTCTCTGGCGCTCGTGATTGTCGTTGCCGCGGTGATCCTCGCCGTGCAGCTGCGCAAGCAGGCTCCCCCGGAACCCGCGAGACTACTGCCCGGCGCCGACGCCTTCGTCTACGCCAATCTCGGCTGGGCCCGCAAGGCCAATGGCGGCAAGCTTCTTCTCCCCGTCGCCCACGATCCCGAGTACGACCGCTTCATCCAGGAAACCGGATTCGACTTCGAGCGCGACCTCGACGCCGTCGCCTTCGCCATTCACTATCCCGAAAAATGGCCGGGAGGAGGAACCGGCGGCGCGGCTGCCGAGCCCCGCTACTCCGAAGTCTTCACAGCAAAATTTGATCGAACCAAGTGCCTCGATTACCTGAAGAAGACCGCCCAGTCCGTCGAGAACTACAACTCCATCGACATCTTTACGATCCCGCTCTACGGACGCTCCTTCCGCATTGCCATTCTCTCCGTCGATACCGTTGCCGCCTCCAATCACGACGACCCTGCCGTCATCCGCGGCATCGTCGACCGTTCCCGCCGCCTCGCTTCCCCATTTGGCGGCCCTGCTCTCCTTCGCCGCTACTACCGGCACGTGCAGTTCGCCAGCCCGTTTTGGATGGTCGCCCGCACCGAGCCTCTCGCTCGCCAGTTCGACACCTGGTCCGCGCTCTTTCCCAAGCCCGCCGATCTGGTAATTTCCGCCAGCTACAACCCGCTCCATTTCCCCCTGCGCGTCGACGCCCTGCACCTGCGCGCCGAAGCCTGGGCCGCGAGCGACGCCGACGCCCGCGTCATCGCCGATAAGGCCAACGCCTACCTCGCCATGTTTCGCACCGCCGAAATTTCCGTCGGATCCGCCGGCACCGATGCCGATGTCAAAGCTCTCTTCGAAAGCTTGCAAGTGCGCCAGGAAGGAACCCGCGCCATTCTCGCCGCCATTCTCCCCGGCGGATTCCTTCGCAAGCTCGGCGAATCCCCCGAACAAACGTCCGCACCAGCCACGCCTCCGCCGTCGCCGCAACCGGCTCAGCGCCACTGACCCGCGCGAGTCTTCACGAATGAAATAATTCCTTTGTCGTATCGGTGTGAATCCGTATAAATCCGTGGCCAAAGATCTGTTTTGGCATTTTGGAGATGCAACTAAAACCCGTCCCGAGCGTCTTATCCAACGGGGGATCATTCAGCAGCTACAATAAAGAAGAATGAAGAGCCTGCCGCTTCCCATTGCCGCATTCTTCGCCGGCCTGATTTCTTTTCTCTCGCCGTGCGTACTCCCGCTGGTGCCGGGCTACGTTTCGCTCATCTCGGGCGTGGGCGTCGAGGAACTGAAAGCGCCGCAAGGCCAACTGATGCGGCGCGTGATGATCAATTCCATCGGCTTCATTCTCGGCTTCAGCGTCGTATTCATAACCTTAGGCGCGATCTCCACCGAAATCGGCCAGGTGGCGGCGCGCTACAAACACACGCTGTCGATCGTGGCCGGAGTCGTCATCATCATCTTCGGCTTGCACCTCACCGGAATTTTCAAAATCAAAGCTCTCTACACAGACGCACGCCTCCACAGCGTGAAGGGCAGCAGCACTCCCATCGGCGCCTTCGTCATCGGATTCGCCTTCGCCTTCGGCTGGACTCCCTGCCTCGGCCCCATCCTTACCGCCATCCTTACTCTCGCCAGCGAAGAGGACACGGTCGCGAAAGGCATCCTTTTACTCGCCGTCTATTCTCTCGGCCTCGCGGTGCCGTTTCTGCTCACGTCTTTACTCATGGAGCGCTTCCTCAAGTTTTACAGCCGCTTCCGCTCCAAGATGCACGTGCTCGAAGTGGCCAGCGGCGGCCTGCTGATCGCACTTGGCGTCTTGCTGGTGATCGGCCGCTTCACGCTCATTTCAAGCTGGCTGTCGTTTCTGAATCGTTTTGCTTTGTAAGTTGGAGGAGTTGAATTATGTCGGAAGATCAAATGCCGGACGAGACGCCACAGAAGAAGTCTCATTGGCGCTGCCCCAAGTGCTGGGTCGCGCATCAGAAGGAAGCGCTTCCCGAAGCGGGCGCCGTTCCCGCCACTGTAACCTGCAACTCTTGTGGGGCCGCGTATCCCGGCCAAGAAATCTACACCGGAAAATATGACGCCGACGCGCCACCCCCCGCGCCCGCCGGAGGACGTAATCCACTCGCCCTGGTTGTGGTCGCGGTCATCGTAGCCGCCATGCTCTATTTCGGCTTTCACGCGGCGCGCCGCTCCGGACCATCTCCCGCGGCCCGCGCCAAGTCCGGCCCCGCGCCCGACTTCACGCTCGAATCGCTCGATGGCAAGAGCGTGCGCCTTTCCGACCTGCGCGGCAAAGCAGTTCTGCTGAACTTCTGGGCTACCTGGTGCGGACCCTGCAAAATTGAAATGCCCTGGTTCGTCGATTTCCAGAACCAGTACGGCGCGCAAGGCTTGCAAATCGTCGGCGTCGCCATGGACGATTCCAGCAAGGAAGATATCGCCAAGTTCACCAAGGAAATGGGCGTGAACTATCCCGTGCTCCTCGGCAAAGAAGCCGTAGGTGACGAGTATGGTGGCGTTCCCGCCCTGCCGGAAAGCTTTCTGATCGGCCGCGACGGCAAAATCGTAGACAAGATCATCGGCCTGCGCGGGAAAGCTGAAATTGAGGACTCCATCAAGAAGGCGCTGAATACGCAGCCTGCGAGCACCCAGGCCTTCGCCACCCAGCCTCAGAAATGACAATAGGAACCGAGCCTGGGTCGATCTACTATGTGGATGTAATAAGAAAGTGATGTTGCAAGCGTACAACTCGAAGCTGATCGCTTGGCTGTTCGCGCTGGCCACTGCCGCTTCGGCGCAATCGGTAAAGCCGCCTTCGGTCTCCTTCGCTCCTATTCCTTTAGTTACTGCCCAGCGTGCCAAGCAGACCATGGTCGATCTCGATTTCCGCGTCGCCTCCGGATTTCACATCAACTCCCACACGCCCAAATCCGAATTCCTCATTCCCACGAATTTGAAAATGGACCTGCCCACCGACATCATCCTGGGAAAAATCGAATATCCCCCGGGAAAAGATTTGAGTTTCCCCTTTTCCCTGACGAAAAACTAAACGTCTATAGCGGCGATTTCACGATCAGAGTGGCGGTCCATCCCCTGCACGCGGTGCAGCCCGGCAAATACGTGATGCACGGCGTTCTCCGCTTTCAAGCCTGCGACAATGCCCAATGCTTCCCGCCCAAAACTCAGCCCGTAAGCTTTGAAGTGAAAGTCGTAAAGGAACCCGCAGGCCCCCACCACAATCCCGCCCAGAGCCCCGCGCGCTAGACGAACCGTGTAGCGACAGCCGCCTCGGCTGTCAGCCAACCAGTCGGTCCGTATTCTTCCCAATTCAGGAATCAATAGTAGAAACATATCGCCGACACAGCTTCAAAAGCTGAGCCAGGCCGTACCCTGGAAATCGGGCCCGTGGTGTAATCGGTAGCACATCTGCCTGTCAAGCTCGAGGGTACGGGTTCGAATCCCGTCGGGTCCACAGCATTCCCGGTTCGGTAGGGAATCTGACGAGGAGTCTCCGACAGGCGGACTCCTCAAGTAACCTTGACTTCTACTTCCGCCGTGATCATAATCGTGTTGAGCTTGACAGGCTGACGTGCTGCCCCGAGTTGATTCCCGCTCGGGGTTCGTTTTTCCCCCCGCAACGGACGATCTGTGGACTATCGGCCTGAAATCGACGCAGCACTATCGAGTCAAGATCCAATACCCAAAGACAAAGTTCTCTTCTGGATCCAGTCGGCGAACGATCTCCCAACGCTGGCCAAGCTTTATCGCATCACGGGCGAAGTCTATTACCGGATTCAGCCTGAGCTTGGCAAAGAGGCTGAGTGCAGCGCGGTCAGGAATTATCTTCTTGAGTGCGTTCGACAAGATGTGTCCGAAAACGAGGAGATCGAAAGCCGGTGGGAAGCCGCGCGCACTCTTCATTTCTGGTTGCGCAAATTGCTCGAAATGGGCGATGCTTCGGACGAAATAGAACGCACCGCGCACGCCATCACGGAGCTATTCCTCTCGAGCCGAGAGGAAATTCGGCTCGCGATCGAGCAAGGGTTTCTCGAGCACGCGCTGGAGACCACCGCTCTTCGTCCGTACTTTGAAAACTGGTCCACGCATGACCAGCTTCGTGAGCCTTGGGAACGGGCCGTGGCGTGGGCAAACGATCATCCGGACTGGAGTTGGAAACTTCACCAGGAGTTTCTGAAGAGAATTCACGAGAAGTAATCTCGGTGCGATCAGCCGTCGGGGCGGCTCCCTGAAACCCATCTGCATTCCCAACTCCAAATGAGACTTCGGCACCCATAAACCACTGCAGGCGCGTGACTTACGTCATTTTGTACATACACTTCTGTACGACAAATGTTCCTGAAGGAACATTGTGGAAAACTCTGCCAACCCTTTTGTTTTGTGAGCTTAACCCCTCCCGCCCTGTTTCTTCTCCACCTTCGCCCAGGTGTCTTTCAGAGCGATGGTGCGGTTGAAGACCGGCTTGCCCGGCTTCGAGTCGGCGTCGACGCAGAAGTATCCCAGGCGCTCGAATTGATAGCGCGCGCCCACCGCCGCGTTCGCGAGTGACGGTTCCAGCTTCGCATCAGCGATCACTTCCAGCGAGTTGGGGTTGAGATTGTCCAGCACGTCCTGGCCTTCTTCCACGTCGCTCGGATCTTCCTTGCTGAAGAGGTTTTCGTAGATGCGCACCTCAGCGTCGACCGCGTGCGCGGCTGACACCCAATGGATGGTCGCCTTCACCTTGCGGCCATCGGGCGCGTTGCCCCCGCGCGTGGCAGGATCATAGCGTGCAGTGCACCTCAACGACTTCGCCCTTATCGTTCTTCACCACGCTGGTGCAAGTCACGAAGTAGCCGTAGCGCAGTCGCACCTCGCGACCAGGAGACAGGCGAAAATATTTTGGCGGCGGCACTTCGCGGAAGTCATCCTGTTCAATGTAGAGCACGCGAGAGAACGGAACCTTGCGGCTCCCTGCGGCTAGGGTCTTCAGGATTGTTGACCGCGTCCATCTCTTCGACGTGATTCTCAGGATAGTTGTCGATCACAACTTTCAGCGGCCGCAGCACCGCCATCACGCGCGCGGCGCGCTTGTTCAAGTCTTCGCGCACAAAATGTTCGAGCATGGCCAGCTCGATCGAGCCAGTGGTTTTCGAGACTCCAATCGATCCGATGAAATTGCGGATCGCTTCCGGCGTGTAGCCGCGGCGCCTGATGCCGCTCAGCGTCGGCATGCGCGGATCGTCCCAGCCGCGCACGCGGCTCTCCTGCACCAGTTGGCGCAGCTTGCGCTTGCTCAGCAGCGTGTGCGTCAGGTTGAGCCGGTCGAACTCGATTTGCTGCGAAGGAAAAATGCCAAGTTGCTGGATGAACCAGTTGTAGAGCGGGCGATGATCTTCGAACTCCAGCGTGCACATGGAGTGCGTAACTTTTTCGAGCGAGTCCGACTGCCCGTGCGCGTAGTCGTACATGGGATAGATGCACCACTTGTTGCCGGTACGGTGATGCTCGGCATGCAGAATGCGGTACATCACTGGATCGCGCATGTTAAGGTTCGGAGAAGCTCATGTCGATTCTGGCGCGCAACACGCGCGAGCCGTCAGGAAACTCGCCCGCTTTCATGCGCTGAAACAGGTCAAGATTTTCTTCGACCGAACGGTTGCGGTGCGGGCTGTCCTTGCCTGGCTCGGTCAGCGTGCCGCGATATTTGCGAATCTCTTCGGCGGAAAGGTCGTCGACGTAAGCCTTGCCATCCCGAATCAGCTTGAGCGCCCACTCATAAAGCTGATCGAAATAATCCGAGGCGTAAAACAGGCCGTCCCAGTTGAAGCCGAGCCACTTCACGTCGGCCATGATGGAGTCGACGTATTCGGTTTCTTCTTTTTCAGGATTGGTGTCGTCGAAGCGGAGATTGGTGTGGCCGCCAAATTCGTCAGCCAGTCCAAAGTCCAGGCAGATGGCCTTGGCGTGTCCGATGTGCAAGTATCCGTTGGGTTCAGGAGGGAAGCGCGTCTGCACGCGGCCCGCATATTTATTGGTCTTCAGGTCGTCGAGAATTATGTCGCGAATGAAGTTGGAGCGAGACTCCGGCGCAGCATTGGCGTCTCTCTCAGCCTCGGTACCAGAGGTTGTCATAACTAATAATCTTATCGCAAAGAAAGGCCGTCAGACTCCTGCGGAGACGATCTGTCCTGGCGCGGCCACTGTGTTCTTTCGTCGCGCCAGCCGGCGGCGGTAATGGACGTGGCGCCAGCGCGTCATCTCGACTAGCGGCTTCCAAACCGGATTCACCAGGTCGTGCTTGATCAGCAGGTGCCAGAAGCGATTCGAGCGCTTGTAGAGATATGACATTGCCATGTAGAGCGGGATCGCCTGCAAGTCTTCGGGGCGGCGCCGCCAGATCGAGGCGTGCGAGAAGAGGAGCTAGTAGATCCAGGCATAGCCTTGTTCGAGTTCTTCGGGCGCCATGTGCCGCGGTTGAAAGACTGCGTGGCTGGTGTCGTAGAGATTCCAGTCGCGGTGCAGGATGCGGCCCTGCGCTTCCATCTGGCGAAACAGCGGTGTGGCTGGATAGGGCGTAAGGATGTGAAAGGTGGCGCACTCCAGGCGATTCTCTTCGACCCACTCGGCGGTGCGCGCGAAGACGTCTTTGCGGTCGTGATCGAAGCCGAGGACGAACGATCCGTTTACCTGAATGCCGTAGTCGTGCAGCATGCGCACGCGGCGCGCGTAGTCGCTGGTCCGTGGCGTCTTCTTGTGAGCGTCGGCGAGATTGTTGTCGGAGAGCGATTCGAAGCCGATGAAGACGCCGGTGCATCCCGCGAGCGCCATTTGGCGAATCAGGCTGGGATCGTCGGTCACGTCGATGGTGACGGCCGCGCTCCAGATCTTGTTGAGCGGGCGCAGCGCGGCGCAGAGCTGGTGCAGGTAGTCGCGGCGCGAGCCCAGATTGTTGTCGATGAAGACCGCGTAGGGTTGACCATCGTCCTGAAACTCGGATGCAACTTGCCGCGGATCGCGCATGCGGTAGGGCATGCGCAGGCGATCGGTCGCGAGATAGCAGAAGCCGCAGCGGTTGTGGCATCCGCGAGTGGCGATCAGGCTGGTGGTGGTGAGAAAGCTGTGGCGCGGAAGGAGAGACCGCCGCGGCGCGGGATCGTCACGGTAATCGTTTTCATAAGTGGCGACGTAACGGGGCTGCAGGGAGTTCGCCTCGATGTCGCGCAGGATGCGCGGCCAGAGTTGCACCCCGTCGCCAAGCGCGAGAGCGTCGGCGTGGGGCGCGCATTCGTCAGGACAAGAGAGCACGTGCAAGCCACCGAGGATGACTTTCGATCCGCGAGCGCGAAACCAGTCGGCGAGCTCGAAGGCGCGCCGCGCAAAGGTAAGGTGGACAGTAATGCCCACCACCTGCGGCATTGGACGATAGGGCGGACGGACGTCGAGCAGGTTCTCGTCCCAGTAGTCGACGCGCCAATGCTCAGGCGTGGTGGCCGCAAAGCTGGTGAGGGCGAGCGTGGGCGTGAGCACGTGCTTGCCGAAGCTTGCGTTCGCGTCTTTCGGATAGAAAGGGTTGATCAGTAGCACGTAGTACGGCTCAGTCGGGCCGCCTGGCTCGTTCGGATCGAGCGCAGGCGCGGTGGTCATCTCGGGCGGAATCCAGCGGGCAGCGACGGGGCGAAGGAAAGGCTCGTCGTCGGGAATCATGGATAGACTTTATATTACAAAGTACTTCACGTCAATCCGTTATTCGCGTCTATGGGGGCAGCTCAGGGCTTTAACCACAAAGGTCACGAAGGTCCACGAAGGAAATGATTCGCAGGCGAAGCGAATCCTTCGCGACACTTGCGTGCCTTCGCGGTTTCAGCTCTTTCACCGGCGCTAGCTCATCGTCAGCACGACGCGGAATCTGGCTTTGCCGGTGATCATTTGCTGGTAGGCGTCGGCGGCTTTCTCCAGCGGATAGCGCTCGATCATGGGACGGACTCCGCTCAGAGAACTGAAGCGCAGAGTCTCCTCGGAATCTTTGGCGGTGCCGGAGGGCCAGCCCTGGAGCGCCTTGCGACCGCCGATCAACTGCAGGGGCGTAACCGTGAGCGATTCGAATCCTGCACCAACCACCAGCAAAGTGCCGCCGCCGGCCAAGCCATCGACCAGGGCGGAGATGGATTTTGAATCGGGAGCGGTGGCGAGGATAACTTTTGCCCCGCCTAATTTTTGCAGCGCTTCGGCGGGAGCGCCGGCGCCAGTGTCGACATATTCGTGCGCGCCCAGTTTGCGGGCGAGCGCCTCTTTGTCTTTGCCGCGGCCGACGGCTATTGTGCGAAATCCCATCTGGCGGGCGTATTGAATTCCGAGATGCCCGAGGCCGCCAATGCCCTGGACGGCAACGGTGTCGCCGCCGCGGGCACCCGAATTGCGCAGTGAATTGAAGACAGTGATGCCGGCGCAAAGCAGCGGCGCGGCCTCGGCGGCGGGGAGATCTTCCGGCATGGCCGCGACGGCCTCGGCACCGACCACCATGTACTCGGCGTAGCCTCCGTCGAAGTGGATGGCGGTAATTTTTTCGTTCTGGCAGAGAACGAAATCGCCACGGCGGCAGGGGTCGCACTGGAAGCAGTGTCCGCCGTGCCAGCCCACGCCCACGCGCTGGCCCTGCTTCCACAGAATGACGTCGGAGCCGACGGCGTCGATGCGTCCGGCAATTTCGTGGCCGGGAACCCGCGGATATTGCAGCCCGGGCCAGATGCCTTCCTTGACCAAGGCGTCACTATGGCAGATGCCGCAGGCCTCGACCTTGATGCGCACTTGATTGCGGCCGGGTTGGGGGATGGGGCGATCTACTAGTTCGAAATTTCCGCCGGCTTTGCTGATTTGGACTGCTTTCATGGTAGATCCTCCCGTAAGTTACGATTCGCAAAATGCTATAGATTCACGGAGCATGGGTGATGGATACAAAAAGTAAGTCATGTCACGTAGCGACAGCCGCCTCGGCTGTCCAGCTGGCGGTGTGAGTCAAAACCTGACAGCCGAGGCGGCTGTCGCTACGTGAGTTCGCTTAGCTCATTTGCGAAATTGCCTGCTGGATCCGCGCTAACGTCGTCTCGCGGCCCAGTACTTCTAACGTTTCGAACAGCGGCGGGGCGTTTTTGCGGCCGCAGACGGCTACCCGGATCGGCTGGAACATCTGGCCCGCCTTGATGCCGAGTTCCTGGGCGGCGGCGCGCAGCGCCTGATCCAGCGGATCGTGCTTGAACTCTACAGTAGCGAGCACGCTTTGAGCTTTCTGCAAAACCTTCTTCGCAATAGCCGCGTCGCCTTTTTGCGGGATGAGTTCGGCGGGATCGTAGGGCGGCAGTTGGTCGACGAAGAAGAAGTCGGCGGCGGTGAGTACGTCGCGCAGCAGCTTGATGCGCTCGCGAATGAGGGGCGTAATGCGCAGCATTTTTTCTGCGCTGACGTTGAAACCGGCGTTGAGCACGATCGGGAACAGGCGCTTGCTGAGGTCTTCGATGGGCAGGCTGCGGATGTGCTCGGCGTTGAGCCACACCGCTTTCGGGTCGAACGTCTCCTCGGGGAAAACATTGGCGGGCGAGGGCGCCCGCCCCACACTGGCATGCCCCACACTCGCCGGCCCCCTCGAATCGGGTTCTTTGAAATTCACTACGGCATTGGCGCGGTTGATGCCTTCGAGCGAGAAGGCGTCGATGAGTTCCTGGCGGGTCATCTGCTCGCGATCGTTTTTCGGCGACCAGCCCAGCAAGCAGAGGAAGTTAATGAAAGCCTCGGGCAGGAATCCGGCGTCGCGGTAGGTGGTCACGCTCACGACCGGGCCATGGCGGCGTTTGGAGAGCTTGGTGCCGTCGGGCGCCACCAGCAGCGGAAGATGCGCGAACTGCGGCGAGGTGAAGCCGGCAGCCTCGAAAATCAAAACGTGCTTGTAGGTGTTGGAGAGGTGGTCCTGGCCGCGAATGATGTGGCTGATACGGAGGTCGGCGTCGTCGGCGCAGGAAGCCAGGTGATAGGTGGGCATGCCGTCGGAGCGCAGCAGGGCGAAATCCTCGATGTCGGCACACGCCTTAACTTGTTTCCCGTAGACCGCGTCATCGAAGTGGACAGATAATTTGCCTTCGGCAAATCGGACAGCCCCTTCGACTCCGCTCAGGGCAGGCTTAGGCGGCTGTCCCCACATGGTCCCCTTTCCCCACTCGCGCTCATGTCCCGGCATCGTCCCTTCGGAGCCGTCGCGGGGAACGCGGAAGCGCAGGGCGAAGGGCTCTCCGGCGGCGGCGCGGCGATCGCTCTCTTCGGTGGAAAGCTCGCGCATGCCGGGATTGAACAGCCAGGTTCCCTGCGCGCCGGAGCGCTCGCTGTCTCCGGTGTGGGCGGGGGTGAAGTCGCGGTAGGCCAGACCTTTTTGGAAGATTGTGTCCGCCATTTGGCGATGCAGTTCGCCGCGATCTGACTGCTTGTATTCCTCGTCCCAGTCGAGGTCGAGCCATTTCAGTCCTTCAAAAATGGAGTTGACGGAGGCGTCGGTATTGCGTTCGACGTCGGTATCGTCGAGGCGGAGGATCATGGTGCCGCCATTGCGGCGGGCGTAGAGCCAGTTGAAGATGAACGTGCGGGCGCTGCCGACGTGGAGAAATCCGGTGGGCGAAGGCGCGAAGCGCACTCTCGGCTTGGCTGGCAGTGAGTTTAGAGTTTCGGGCATAGGGTTTTAAGAAAAACGCCGCATCTGGCGCCGGCAGTGGCCGAAAACGATCCGGTCTCGGGCACCATAAACTTTGGAGATTCGAGTGACCTTCGATGGTACGGGTGCGATGCTGCACCGTCAAGCGTGACTGCCGAAACGATATTGCATGCAAGCGTTTGATTTTAAAAGGTATCCAAAGCGCGGATTGTACGTAAATTCTGTTGTTTTCGGCGGCGCGGTGTGAAAGCATAAATGAACTGTTTCCCCCCGAAACTGAGCCAGCAAGTTTGGCCAGAGGCGTCCTCACCGGCCCTATGAACAGTGTTGTTATCACGACGGTTTTGATTCCGGGTTTTGTCTCGGTCCTGCTCTTTCTCGTCTTCACCTATTTGCACGAGCAAAGCCGGCAGCCTTACTTCCGCGCCTGGCAACTGGCGTGGGCCGCCTACTCGCTGCACTATGTTCTCGACACGTTTCCGAAATCTTCCCTGGCATTTTTTGTGAGCGAGCTTTTTCTGGTCGCGATGGCGTTGTGCATTTTTATTTCGACGCGGCTGATGCGGGATTCGTATCACTTCCGCTGGTATGACGCGGCGGTTGGGACGTTTGGAGTGGCGCTGGCCGGGTTGACTCTGCGGGGACACATTGTGAACGGTGTGTTCCGTCCGGACGTACAGCCGGCGATCCGGCTGGGGTTGGGGCTGGCGGCGATCCTGCTTTATTGCTCGGCCGTTTTCTACCTGAACAGCCACCGGCGGAGGTCGCTGGCATTCTGGGTGCTCGCGGTCTCGTTGGCGTTTTGGGCCGTGCTGATGGGAGTGGGGCAACTGCAGAATCCGTGGACGGAGATGTTCGGCAACGCCAGCCGCTTGTTTGGCCCGGTGCCGCAGATGTTGCTGGGCATTGCGATGGTGATGGTGCTGTTTGAAAACCAGCGCAACGCGGTGCAGGAAAACACGCTGGCGCTGTCGACTTTGGGAGTGGACCCGCGGCGATTGCTGTTCGCCGATGACCTGGTGCCGAGCATGCAGGCCGCACTCGACCGCTTGCGCAGCGCCTTGCCGATGGAGCGCGCGGCAATCTTCATTACGGAACGGTGGCGCGGTTTGTTGCCCTCGGTGCAGCATGGGTTTCCCGCCGGATTTTTGGAGTCCCTGAAGAAGACTGGGTCGGGGGAGTACTTGTCGGAACTTGCCTACCGGCGCAGCGGAATTTTCACGGTGCAACATCTGGCGGAGATGGCCGAGCCGTTTCCGGCTTCGTCGAGCGGGACATTCCAGGAATTCAAGAAGATTCTCGCCGAAGCGGACGTGCGCAACTTGACAGCGGTGAGCCTGCAGACTCGCGAGCACAATTTCGGAGTGATTCTATTTCCGCATGCGGAACGACGGGCGTTCGGTTCATCGGGGCCGCGGCTGATGGTGGGGCTCGCGCTGCAGTTGGGCCTTACGCTGGAAAATTACGTGGTCAGCCATGACGCGCATCGCCGGACCAAGGAATACGAACTGCTGACGGAGATTGGGAAGGCGATCAGTTCGCGCCTGGATCAGGACGAGATTATGCGGACGATTCAGGTGGAACTGGGGCAGATTTTCGATACCAGCCACTTTTACATCGCGTTCCAGGAGGGGGAAGAGCTGCGCTTCGAGCTCGAGGTGCGGGACAATGTGGTTCTGCCCAAGCGCACGCGAGAACTGAGAAATGCTTTCAGCGAGTATGTGATTCGCACCGGCGAACCGCTGCTCATCCGCTCCGACCTGGAGACGACGCGGAAGAATCTGGGCATTGGCTACATTCCGGGACGGCCGGCGAAGTGCCTGATCGCGGTGCCGATCTTCTTGAGCAATAAGCCTGCGGGCGTAATGGTGGCGATGAATCCCGACCGCGAATTCGTCTTCGAACAACGCGATCTGGACGTGCTGGCCACGGCCGCGGGCCAAGTCTCGGTCGCGGTCGAGAACGCGCGGCTGTTTGCCGATGAGCAGCGGCGTTCGCGGCAACTTGCATTTCTGAATAATGTTTCGCGCACCGCGATTTCCAGCGACGATCCGATGCACATGCTGGGCCAGATCGTAGGTGAGATTCAAAAGAATTTCAGCTTCGATCACATCGGTATCGGGCTGCTCGACTACGGCACCAAGGAAATCGAGATTAAAGCGGAAGCGGGAGTGACGGCGCACTCGGTGGGCAAGCGCATTCCGCTGGGGGCGGGCATTTTGGGCCGCGTCGCCCGTACCGGCGAACGCGCTATGGTGCAGCATGCGCTGCCGGGAAACCTGACGGGAATCCTGGCGGACTCGCGCGCGATTCTGTGCATTCCGATCACGTATGGCGAATCGCTGCTGGGCGTGCTGAACATTGAGAGCCGGAATGAAAATGCGTTCTCGCCGCAGGATGTCCTGATTTTGAATACGCTGGCGGACCTGCTGGCGACGGCGCTGCACAACGCTTTTGTTTTTCAGAAACTGCAGCAGCAATCTATCACCGACGGCCTGACCGGGATCAAGACACGCCGCTTCTTCTGGGAAGCGCTGTCGGCGGAATGGAAGCGCGCTTCGCGTTCGGGGCGTCCGTTCTCCGTGGTGTTGATCGATCTGGATAAGTTTAAAGAGGTCAACGACACCATGGGCCACTTCGAGGGCGACCTGGTGCTGGCCCGGGTGGGGCGACTGCTCGAGCAGAAGTCGCGGCAATCGAACGTGGTGGCGCGTTACGGCGGCGACGAGTTCATTGTGCTGATGCCCGAAACCGGGGCGGAACAGGCGCAGGTTCTGGCGGAACGGCTGCGGCAGTGGATGGCCAGCGACCCCATGCTGGCGGAGCATCACATTACCGGCAGTTTCGGCGTAGCGAGTTTTCCCATGCACGGCTTTTCCATCGAAGACATCATTCGCGTGGCCGACGCCGGTATGTATGTCTCGAAGCGGTCGGGAGGAAACTCGGTGTCTACGGCGCAGGAATATGTCGAGGGGCAGGACTTCGCGCGCCAGCGCCAGCAGATCTCGGCATACATCGAGGGTTTCTTACAGCGCGAGCAAGCCGGGCCCGAACATTTAGAAGAGTTGACGTCGACCTTGTACAAGCTGTGCGGCGGCGACGAAGATTGCAACGTTCCGGTGCTTAAAGAGGCGATCGAGTCGCTGAGCCGGGCGGCGGAATCGCGGGAACTGCAGACGGCCGGCCACGGCGACCTGGTGGCGCGGTATACAGAAGTGATAGCGCGGGCGCTGGGATTATCGTCGGAAGAGACGGCTGATTTGGTTTACGCAGCCCGAGTTCATGATGTGGGAAAGATTTTCATTTCCGAACGTGTGCTCAACAAGCCGGGTCCGCTGACGGACGATGAATTTCAGCAAGTGAAGATGCACGCGCTCGTGGGCGCCGAAATTGTCGGCACCATTCCTCACAGCACGATGATGCGGGAGGCAATCGAGCATCATCACCAGCGCTTTGACGGTTCGGGCTACCCCGGTGGCTTGCGGGGCGAGGAGATTCCGCTGTGGGCGCGGATCATCGGCCTGACCGACGCCTACGCCAATATGGTAACCGAACAGTCGTTCGCCGCCGCGCGGACGCCGGAACAGGCACTGGACGAACTTTCCAAAATGAGCGGAACCCGCTTCGACGGCATGCTGGTGCGCCTGCTGCTGCGCGGGCTGAAGTCGGAGCGCTTATCCTCCGGCACCGGAGACTGAGCGTGTATCGTGCCCCCAGTCGTTCCCCACTTGCAACGGCAGACAGGAAACTGGAAACTAGTCTGCTATGTCGATCCCTCTCTCTCTTGCAGGTAAAGTTGCGCTGATTTCCGGCGGGTCGCGCGGAATTGGAGCGGCAACGGTGCGGATGTTTGCCGCGGCCGGTGCCAAAGTTGCTTTCAGTTATCGCAGCGCTCGCGTGCAGGCGGAAACTCTCGCGAAAGAATGCGGCGCGAACACGTGCCATCCCATTCAATCCGATCTGAAAACCCCAGAAGCGGCAAATGCTCTGGTCGACGAAGCGGTCCGGCATTTCGGACGGCTCGACATCCTCATTGCCAATCACGGAGTGTGGCCGCCGGAGGACGTGCCGATCGAGCGGATGTCGGACGAGCAATGGCGCTCCACGCTGTCGATTAACCTGGATGGAGTGTTTGGTCTGGTGAAGCATGCGGTTGCGCAGATGAAAGCGCAGCCTCGCAAAAACGGCCCCACCGGACACATTGTGCTGATCAGCTCGACCAGCGGGCAGCGGGGCGAGGCGTTTCATTGCGACTATTCCGCGACCAAAGGAGCGCTCATCAGCATGACCAAGGGATTGTCGACGGAACTCGCCTCCGCCGGGATCTACGTGAATTCGGTCGCTCCGGGCTGGGTAGATACCGAGATGAGCGCGGCGGCGTTAGAAGATTCGAAGAGCGGCGAGGAAATACGCCGTACCATTCCCCTCGGCCGGGTCGGCAAGCCGGAGGAGATTGCGGCACCCGTGCTGTTCCTGTGCACCGAGCATGCCAGCTTTATTACCGGGGAAGTGTTTAACGTCAATGGCGGGGCCGTCCTCACTGGATAGTCTGCGAAAAGAGGCCTAAAAAGGACCGGGCAGAGCTTGCATTTCGGCGTTTTCGTGCATCCAAGCTGGAAAGGAGCCTGGCCGACGCGGGTGGAACGTCCACCAAAAACGCTACAATCCTGGTTGCGCTCACTCCCATAAGGAATGAAACGATTTCTCCCCATGTTGGTTTTTGTGTGTTCGGGGTATTGCCTCGCCTGGGGGCAGTCTCCGAACGGAGTGGGTCCGACGTCATCGCCTCCCGCTTCCGACAGGGCCAACGCCAGGCCCGCAATTTCTGTCTCCCAGGAAAATGATCACCGGGCGAAAACGATCATCGATCAGGCTATTGAGGCGCTGGGCGGAACGACGTATCTCACCATCCGCGACCGCGAGCAGCAGGGACGGGCTTACAGCTTCCATCACGGCCAGCCCAACGGAGAGGGCGCGCTGTTCTGGAGTTTCACCGAATTTCCGGACAAAGAGCGCGTCGAGATCACGAAAGAGCGCGACATTGCTGAACTCTACGTGGGTAATAAGGCCTGGGAGATTACGTATAAGGGGCCGCATCCGATCGAGCAGAAAGATCTCGACGACTATCTGCGGCGCCGCCGCTTTTCGCTGGACACAATCTTGCGGACCTGGGTGAATGATCCCGGAGTGGTGCTGCTGTATGAAGGCGCCGCGATCGCGGCGCAACATCCCGCAACGCAGGTCACACTGATCAATGCACAGAATGAGAGCGTTACTCTTTACTTCGACGCCGACAGCCACCTGCCCATCAAGAAGTCATTCACGTGGCGGGATCCGGTCGACCGGCAGAAGAATGTTGAAGAAGAGGTTTATGACGACTACAAGCCCGTTGCGGGCCTGATGACACCCTATAATCTGACGCGCTATTTCAACGGCGATATGGCCAGCCAGCGATTCCTGCATGAGGTCACCATCAATCAGGGGCTGGATCAGGCAATGTTCGACCCGAATTCGCACTACAACCCGACTAAGGCTACAGGGAAGCAAGCCGGAAAGCGCTGATTGCTACTGAAAATTGTGGCGACACTCGCTGAAAGTGAAAAGGCAGAACCAAGCGAATCGCTTGCAATTTTTTCCCGTTGGGATATGCTGATCCGTCCGCATTACCTTCGTAAGATGTACCCCGGTGAATACATCGGGCATTCTTACGTATATATGAACTCAGGACGCAAACCGCCGCATGGCATCGGCAGCCAAGACTTGCGATTCACCATTGAGACGGAACTCGAAACAGACGGGCGCTGGATCGCGGAGATCCCTCAGGTTCCAGGCGCATTAGCCTATGGGCTAACCAAAGAAGAAGCCGTCAATAAGGCATATGCGATAGCCCTCAGGTCAGTTGCTGACGACGTGGAACATTCTGATGGGGCTCCGCCGAATTCAATAAGCTTGGAGCGCAATATCGCGTGAATCGGTGGTCGAGCACTAAAGCTCGAATAGTCTAAAAGGCACTGCTCAAAATCGGATGGACATTTCTCCGTCAGGTCTGCTCTCATAAAAAGCTATCCCATCCCAATTTCCCAAATTACACCTGGTCATTTTCCGATAGCGACGAACTTGGCCCAGTTTATGCTGGCGCGAATTGCCAAGAAGACCAGACTGAAACCATCCGACCTTTAGCGAGAGGTCTAAGGTCTTGCGCGAGACTGTCGGTGGGCGTCGTTTGTCGTTTGTCTCAGTGGTTTCTCTGGAATTCGCTAAATGACCCCGTCGCGTAAATGACTTAAATCCATGTTCTTACATTACTCTTCACTACGAGCTAACTCTGAGCAGTGCGCGGACGAGCCATTTACTGTGGCTTTTTTGCCACATGCAATATTTGTAACCTTGGCGTAATCTACTGCATTCAAGCAAACGACTTGTCCGTGACCCCCGAACAGACAATTCGCTCCGCAGTGGAGTGCAGCGGCGTTGGTCTCCACAGTGGCGCTCCCGTTTCGCTGCGGATTCTGCCCGCAGCGTCTGGCACGGGGATCGTCTTCCGTCGCATCGACCTCGAGGGCTTCGAAATTGAGGCCATCAGCCGGAACGTGGCGCGCGTCAGTTACGCCACCAGCCTCATGAAAAAGGGCGTGCTCATCTCCACCACCGAGCATGTGCTTTCCGCTTTTATTGGCATAGGCATCGACAATGCGATTGTCGAATTGGACAATCTCGAACTGCCCATCCTCGATGGCAGCGCCCGGCCGTTTGTGGAGATGATCCAGAAGGCGGGAATTCGCAAGCAGCGCCGGCCGCGGAAGTATTTGAAGATTCGCCGCGAAGTCGAGATGCGGGAGGGAAACAAGTTTATCGCGGTGTATCCCGCCGACACCTATTCGGTTTCCTACTCGATCAATTTCCCGCATCCGCTGATCGGCAAAGAAACGTTTCAAGTGGAATTGACTAACGGAAGCTATCTCCGCCATATCGCGGGTGCGCGGACGTTTGGTTCGCGACAGGACGAGAAGGCCATGCGGAATATGGGATTGATTCGCGGCGCCTCCAGCGAGAATTGCATCGTGCTCACGCGAGACGGCATAGAAAATGGCCCGCTGCGCTTCGCCGACGAATTTGTGCGCCATAAAATCCTGGACCTGGTGGGCGACCTGGCGCTTTTGGGCAAACAGATTCTCGGTAACGTGGTCGCTGACCGCGCCGGTCACGCCATGCACACGGCGCTGGTCTCGCGCATCCTGCGCGACAAGACCTTGTGGGAGGAAGTTACTTTCCCGAGCGAAGAGCGGGACGGCGCGGTTCCGCACAACTGCGACGCAGCGGCGGGATCGTCTCTCTGATTGTGGGTCTCGGGATTTACGATCAGTCTGGCGGCTCGCGGGGGACTTCGCTGGAATCGTCGCGGTCTTGTGGCTGCTCCCGCAGTAATCGCTCTAATTCAGCGCGCGTGCAATCGATGACGGCAGTGGCAAATTTTCGGGCGGATTCCTGGCGTTCTTTCGAGAGCTCTTTCACCCGCATATTCAGCAGAGGAATGTCCTGCTCGAACCAGCGCAGGGTGCGCTGCACTTTCGCAATGCGGAAATCATTGGTTGACATGACTCTCCCCTTTAAGCGTGATTCTTTAGATTGCCACGCATACCGCAGCGCGCAAGTTCAAAGTCTGATACCTGCGGCGGAGAATTTCAGGCAGATCGGAGGGACGGGGCAGTTTGCGGCGATTGCTTGTGCCGAGGGTGAAGTTAGGTAGAGCTGTCGGCTTCTGCCGCCATTTTCTCTTTAGCGCCCGGAAATTCCTCTTCCATGCGCTCGCCGAGCCAGGTTTCGAGCTCAGCCTGCAGCGTTTTGGGAACGTTGAGGAAACGGAATCCGGCGAAGCCTTTGACGTCGACCCAGGCGACTTCGGCTTCCACTTCGAGAGGAACATTCCTGCCGGGTAGCGAGAACTTGAGACGGGGCTCAGATTTTTTGGGCAGCGTTCCCCGCATCATGAGTGCCATGCCGCCTTCGCTAATGTTGGTGCTGGTGGCGTTGAGCGTTTTTCCATCGATTAAGACTTTGACCAGCATTTTCACTGGCTGGCGGAAGTAGCGGCGACGCTCCTTAACCATGAAATTCAATGCCGCGTGAAAACAGCGCGCGGCGTTCAGGGCGCTAATGGGTTTTTGCAGAACGAAATTGGCACCCATGCCGAAGGCTTCCTGGGTGGTCGTTCGTTTTCCGTTGAGAATGGCGAAGGCTACCGAGTTTTTGTTGCTGGGAGTGGACTTCAGGCCCTGCAGCACTGCCAATCCGCCGTTCAGATCGTCGCAATCCACAATGATCGCGTCGAACTTGTCCGATATCAGGATATCGGCGCCAGCTCGTGCTTCGTTGCAGATCTCGACATCAATCGATAATTTCTCGAGCGTCGGCCGGATCACACGTAACACTTCCGGGTCCTTGCTCAGCACGAGCGAATCCAACGTCATACTATTGATTCTAGGGGCGCTTGAAGGGGGCACGATAGTGACCAAGGTGATGGAACCTTTGTAGACTCTGCCGCATGTGAATAAAATCGGGCGTCGAGTTTTTTACGAAATCCGAACACGCGCATGATGATGCGATGTCATTCTGCAGAGGATAATGGTGGCGCTGGCCCTGAATGCTCCATCTTGCCTATCTTTCGCTGGGATCGAACATGGGAGATCGCGAGAAAAATCTTCGCGACGCCATCGCGCGACTTGAGGGTACGGGTCACGTAACTTCAATTTCTTCGTTTTATGAAACTGAGCCCGTGGACTTCACGGATCAAGCGTGGTTTCTGAACTGCGCGGTGGGCCTGGAAACGGCCGAGACGGCGGGGCAACTCATGAAGCGGATTCTTCAAATTGAGCGCGAAATGGGACGGCAGCGTCTTCAGAAAAAGGGCCCGCGCATCATCGACATCGACATTCTCCTGTTTTCCGACCAGATCATCGGCTCGCCGGAGCTAACCGTTCCTCATCCCGCTATGCAGAAACGCCGTTTTGTGCTGGAACCGCTCGCCGAGATCGCGCCCCGGGCGCGGCATCCCGTGCTGAGAAAGAGCGTTTGCGAACTGCTCGAGGCGTTGCCCGCTGGACAGACCGTGCGGAAACAGCAATAACAATAGCCGCGAATTGCACGGATCATCACGGATCAAGAGCTTAAGATCGGTGAAAATCTGAGCAGATCCGTGGCCGACTTTAGGGAAGAATGATGCGGCTCGCAGCGTCCTGGGGCGCGACGATGGCGGATTCTTTCTCGGGGAACTGCGCAAACAGGAACTCCACGAAGGCCCGCGACTTCGGACGGCCCGAGGTGCGCCCGTGCGCCAGGCGCAGCAGAAAAACTAGAGCTTTCAACACGTCGGAGTCGCGCAGAGGCGAATAGCCCATGTGCTTCTGCTCAGCCTCGCGATATTCCTTGACCATGGTTTCGACTTCGATTGCCACGCGGCGCTGCAAATCATTGGCGAGAGGCTGCTCGTAGTGCAGGCCTGAGTTCGCCAAGCGCTCGTAACTCGACGCCAAAGTCGAAAGCGCGGCGATCACATCCGGATCGTGCAGGCTGCTGTCGGCGCGTGCCGCTTTGGCTAGGGCATAGGTCAGGCCCATCAGCAGGTGTTCTTTTTCGTACATGAACTGATCGGAAAGCTGGATTTGCAAAAATAATCCCGCAGGAGCGATTTGGTCTGCGGAGCGCGGGTGCTCGTGCTCTCGCGCCTGCCGAAGATAGGGACAGTCGCTTGGACAATCGAGCGTAACTTCGCGCTGCTCGCCGCAACACTGCGGACAAATACGCCCGTGAACCGCGGGGCAAAAGCGCTTTTCCTTCCGAATTTCGCAGATGGCACAGGCCAATTCGGCTCTCCTGTAGCGTTATTATGGCATCCAGCTGGAATTTAAGATTGTAGATTGCAGATTTCAGATTGTGGGCACGAGTAACGGTAGCTAGCTCCCGAGAGGATTCGAGTTTGAAATCTGCAATCCAAAATCTTCAATCTGAAATCTCCCTGGTTACCACGTTGGTACGCATGGTAGGCGCACTTCTGCAACTTGACACAAATAAAGCCCTGTAAAAATGCCCCATTCCGCACCTCTGATTTGCAAAACCCTCGTAAATAAAGGTGTTTTCCACAGGTCTGCGGGTATAAGATAGGCCCCGCTGGTATTAAACTAATTTTCTGTCGAGGAGAAAAACAAATGGCAGCAGGTTTGACAAAGACACAGCTCATCCGGCATCTAGCCGAGAAGACCGAACTTCCCAACAAGACCGCAGCGGCGTTCCTGGAGCAGCTGGCCGACACCGCGATCAAAGAAACCAAGAAAAACGGCATTTTCGTAGTGCCCGGCCTGGGCCGTCTGGTGAAGGCGCACCGCAAGGCGCGCGTAGGACGCAATCCGCAAACCGGCGAACCAATCCAGATCAAAGCGAAGACCGTGGTGAAGTTCCGCGTCGCCAAGGCCGCGAAGGACGCGATCGCTCCCAAGAAGTAGTTGTGTTTGAGATCGAATCGAAGGCCGGTCGATGCCGGCCTTTGATTTTTCTGGAGCAGGGTTTCAAGCACAGGTTTCAAAGTTGCAAGGTTCCGACAGACGCGCGGTCTAAAGCAGCGAAACCCTGCAACTTTGAAACCTTGAAACCTGAACGCTACAACTGGATCGTCATCGGAATTGGCGACATCGCGACGCGACGCGTCATCCCCGCGATTCAAGCCGAGCCCAGAAGCCGTTTATACGGCGTTGTGACGCGCGATTCCGCAAAAGCCGTACCCTACGACACTCGCGTCTTTGCAACTCTCGCGGAAGCTCTGGCCGATCCTGCGGTGAATGCGGTCTATGTGGGTACACCCGTTTTTCTGCACGCGCTGCAGACGATTCAATCGCTTCGCGCCGGTAAGCATGTTCTCTGCGAAAAACCCATGGCGATGAATGAAGCCGAGGCTCGCACCATGCTGCAGGCAGCGGAGGAAAGCGGGAAAACTTTCGGCGTCGCGTATTACCGGCGCTGTTACCCAAAGGTGCAGCGCGCGAAACAACTACTCGCCGCGGGTGCGATCGGCAAGCCGGTTCTGGCCGAACTTACCAGCCATGGATGGTTTGACGGGCAAGGCAGCCGCAGTTGGCTGGTCGATCCCGCGAAGGCTGGAGGCGGACCGCTATTCGACATTGCTTCGCACCGCATTGACGTTCTGAATTTTCTCTTCGGCCAGCCACAGCGAGTGAGCGCGCAGCTCTCGAACGTAGTGCATCATTATCCGGTCGAAGACAACGCCACGGTAATGATTGAATATCCGGACGGAGTTCGCGGCGTGGTGGATGTACGCTGGCACTCCAAGGTTTCGCGCGACGAATGCCGCATCCGCGGAACTGACGGCGAGATGGAATTATCGCCACTGAATGGCCCTGACCTCATTTATCCCGGAGGGCGCGAGAGTCTCCCGCCGCATGCCAACCTGCACTATCCTATGCTGGAAAATTTCGTGGATGCGGTGGAAGGAAAAGCCCCGCTGCTGGCAAGCGGAGCATCGTCATTCTGGACCGACTGGGTCACGGAACGAGCGAAGTGAGACGAGCGCGATTCCTAGCCTAGCGGTGCTTGCGGGGCGAGCCCGCTGGTCTGAGCTTTCCGATATCGCTGGTAGGCGAACGTCCCACGAATCGCGTTAATGTATGTCAGGATGAAAATGATTGTAAGGATCCCAAGCGCGCCGCTCGGGCTCGTTGCTAATTTGTAAACAACCTCAAACAGATACATCAAAAGACCGATAATCGCCCAAGCCCGGGATACTTTGGCGATGCGCCACGCGATTAACGCGAATATTACCGCGTCAGCCAGACCCCATCCATCAATCCCAAGAATCGGCTTGTGATAAACGAGGCTGAGTATAGCGGCCAACGCCGTGACCGCTGCAATAAATCCACTAACTCCTACTGCCGACTTAGTTGCATGTTCGGCGGAACTCTCACCGTCAATGGTCGGCCAGTACCATGCCATGAATGCCTCCTAGGTCTGTTAGTCGCGGCTATCCTACTCTGCTCACTTTGCATACTCGTTCTTCACTACCTCGCCGCCCTTCATCACGAACTTCACGCGCTCGAGAGTAGTCACATCTTTAAGCGGATCGCCATCGACGGCGACAATGTCCGCCCACGCTCCGGGTTCCAAGGTGCCGACCTTGCCCGCCCAGCCCAGCAAATCCGCGGCGTTGAGCGTGGCCGCCTGAATCGCCTGCAGGGGCGTTAGCCCTAGCCTGACCATCACTGCGAACTCATGGGCATTCAGGCCGTGCGGATAGACTGCGGCGTCCGTGCCAAAAGCAACTTTCACGCCGCTGGCAAAGGCGTGCGCAATATTCTTGCGCGCGATCGGCATCACCGCTTTGGCCTTGGCGAGATAGAAATCGGGGGTATGATTTCTTTCCGCATTTTCCAGGAACCAATCTCCCAGATAAAGCGTGGGGACAAGATAAGTGCCGTTCTTTTTCATCTCGGCGATGCCTGCATCGTCGATGTACGAACCGTGTTCAATCGAATCCACTCCCGCCTCAGACGCCCACAGAATTCCCTGGGCGCCGTGCGCATGCGCGGCAACTTTTCGTCCCAGCCGGTGCGCGTCGGCCACGATGGCCTTCATCTCCTCCAGCGTGTATTGCGACGCTTGTGGATCGTCGCCCTTGGAAAGCACGCCGCCGGTCGCGCAGATCTTGATCAGATCGGAACCGTATTTGATGTTTTCGCGAACCTTGTGCTGCACCGCCGCGATGCCGTCGGCCACGCCATCGCCCACCGCGTGATACTCGTAAGGCAGCAGGTTATTGTCGCAGTGACCTCCGGTGATGCCCAGAGCCGGACCGCTGACCAGCATTCGCGGTCCGGGGACGTCGCCGGCATTGATGGCGTCGCGCAGAGCGACGTCACTGAATCCGTCGGCACCCACGTTGCGCACGGTGGTGAAGCCGGCCAGCAGGGTGAGACGCGCATTCTTGGCGCCGATGAGGGTCTGGCGCTCGACGGAAATTCCGAGTTCCTGGTAACCGAACAGGGGATCCATGGTCAGGTGAGTATGAGCGTCAATCAGGCCGGGAAGCACGGTTGCGTTCGGCAGGTCGATGCGAACGGCGTCCGCGGGAATGTTTGCATCCGCTCCGCCCACGCTTGTAATCTTTCCGTCTTCGATCAGGATGGTCTGATCAGCCAGTAACTTCCCGGTCTTAACGTCGAGCACGTGTCCCGCGTGAACGGCCACGTGCCGTGGGGTTTGGGCAATTCCCTGCGTGCCTAGTAGGAAAAGTCCGATGGCAAGCATCGAGGCGCACACTTTATTCCGCATAACGTTTTTGCTCCCTCATAATTTTGGATTGATGACAGCGATTGAAAAGCAATGCGAGTTGCGGCGCAAGCCTGGCTTTCGCCAGGCCGAAAGAATCAACAGCTTCGGCAGCTTTTCGCAGCGACGGCGGACAGAGCCTAGCCTCCCGGCCCATCGTTGGAAACGTATTGTTCCAGCGAGTCCAACTCGTGGCTCAGATCGTCTACGCGCCACTCCAGCAGGTTTCGTATGGAGAGAATGCCGAGAAGTTTGCCGTTGTCGTCGGCGACTGGCAGATGGCGGAAGTGCCGCTCCAGCATGATGCTCAGGGCCTCGCCGGCTCCCGTGGCCCGCGTGGCCATTTCGACCGGGGTGGTCATCAGCTCGCGCACCGAGGTTTGCTTCGGATCCACATGGCTGAGGGCCATTTTTCGCAGCACATCGCGTTCGGTAAAAATTCCCGCGACCCGGTATTCGCTGTCGACCACCGCAACCGCGCCGACATGGTGGTCCAGCATTTTATGAATAGCGTCGGCAACCGTAGCTTCCAGCGACACCGCCGCAATTTCCCGATCGCAAAGATCCAGCACGCTCATAGTCCCTCCTTCGCGCTTACAATGCGCACCTCGCCAGGCCCTGTCGCAAGTTAGGAAAACAGGATTGAGGCATTATGCTCACAGCAGAGCCGAAGTCAAGGAAATTTGGGAGAAAAAACGTGGATAATCCCGTTTCGAAAGAGCCGAGTGTGCAGATTCAGGACGAGCCTACTTTTCCCGGAATATCTTGCCGTCCTTCATCACGAACCGCACGCTCTCGAGCGTCTTGATATCGTGCAGCGGGTCGCCCGGCACGGCGACGATATCGGCAAACGCCCCCGGCGCCACCACTCCGATCTTGCCCTCCATATCGAGCATCACGGCCGCTCGGGAACTTGCGGACTGGATCGCATCCATCGGCGACATGCCGAATTCCACCATGCGAGAGAACTCCTGCGCGATTGGCTCCGTCCACGGGATTCCGCCCATGTCGGTTCCAAACACAATCTTGACCCCAGCCTTCATCGCTTTCTTAAACGAAACTTCGTGCACGCCGGCGCGCAGGCGGTCGCGCTGGCCCGCGGGCGTGTCGGCCGCAGCCCAGTCGGTGTAATAAACGCTCAGTGTGGGCACGTACCAGGTGCCTTGTTTGAGCATCTGCGCGATGGCGGCGTCGTCCAAATCGAGCCCGTGTTCGATAGAGTCGCAACCACCATCGAGCGCGCGATGCAGCCCGATTCCGCTGTACGCGTGACATGCGACTTTCTTGCCCCAGCCGTGAGCCTCGTCGACGATGGCGTGCAATTCTTCCACGGTGAGGGTCGGCTGCGAAACCAGCTCACCATGCTTACCGACCCACGACCGATGCGTCATGTAGACCTTGATCCAATCGGCGCCGTGGTCGAGTTGTTCGCGTGCGGCCTTGCGCGCCTCCACGGGACCGTCGACGATCTGCGCGCCTTTTGGCATTTCCAACTCGGGTGCATAGCCGTCGAGAGAATATCCCCCAGTGGTCGAGATAGCACGGGTCACCACGAACAGCCTTGGACCGGGAATATATCCGCCTTCAATTGCCTGCTTGATGCCGATGTCGCCGTAACCTGCGCCCTCGGTTTCCACGTCGCGGAGAGTTGTAAAGCCCTGCTCCAGCGCCCGCCGAGCCGAGACGGTGGCCCGTGCCGCCCGCAGCGCTAAAGGCGCCATCAGAATGTTGGCATCGTAGCCGCCCTGCGCCGGATCTTCTCCCTGTAGAAAGATGTGAGTATGCGAATCGATCAGGCCGGGGAGGACGGTTTGTTTCGACAGGTCGATGATCGTCGCGCCATCGGGAACTTTCGCGCTTGCCGCGTCAGAGACACTCTCGATCTTATTGCCTCGAATGACAATCACCTGGTCGTGGAGAACTTTGTCGGACTTGCCATCGATAAGCGAACCTGCGCGAATTACACTCACTGCAGACGTTTGCCCCAATGCCGCCGAAGCGCAGAAAACCGCGCTCACGATAAGCCAGCGCAAAAGATTTTTCATAGTTTCTCCTGGCGCGGAATTGTACGCCGGAACCAGCCCGCTCGCGATTACGATCCCACAACCGCGTCCGCCTCAATCTCTACCAGAATTTCCGGCGAGATGAGAGCGCTCACCTGCACCATCGAAGTGGCAGGGCGAATGTCGCGGAAGAATTCTCCGTGCGCTTTCCCCACTTTTTCCCATTCCGCAATGTTCGTTACATACATGCGAGTGCGCACTACGTCTTTCATGCCGGCGCCCGCTTTCTTCAGTGCGCTCTCGATGTTCTTCAACGTCTGCACCGCCTGCGCGTAAACGTCTCCTACGCCGACAATCTTCCCAGCGCTGCCCGTAGCCGTCGTGCCCGACACGTGAACATACGAACCGACCTTCACCGCACGAGAGTAACCAACGATTGGCTCCCACGATGTGCCACTGGAAAAGTTCTGCCGCTCCGAATTCTGCCGCTGCATTTCAATTCCTCCATTCGCCGCCCATTCTAGCAAGGAAGAACGGAGCATTTTCGCGTGGAATTGGCAGCCGTCATCTTCGACTGCCAACAAACTACAGCGAAATCCGCGGGCATTTCATTCTCCATCCACCTCGGTTCTAACGGAAACTGTGCACAACCCGTCAACTATTGATCTACTTCTAAGTAATTGAAAAACGAATCATGCCGATAAACAAAAGTCACTTGCGTTTCGGCATCGAAGTAATGTATCTAGAGCGCAGGTGGCTGAAACTCTGTGCGCCGTGCGGAGTTCAGGGGGTTCGAAAATGATTCCGGAATCGCATCCGTTGCAGGAGTTGTTTCAGGATCTGGTGGGTCGACACTACGCCGAGCAAATCGGAATTCGCGATCCGCAAATCGTCGCCTACGTCTCGCATCTGTTGGCCGAATTCTGCGAAGCGAATCAACTTTATAAAATTCAGGATGCAGCCAATCGCCAACTGGCCGATGTCGGCGAGATGCTGCTGGAATCGGATCCGGTATATGGCCCGGCGCCTTCCTTCGATCGCGAACGCCAAGTGCGCAAGCACATTGGCGATTACACATTATTTTTCGCGGGCATGTTTCCCGAGAGCATCAACCAGTTTCGCTTGCGCCGCCAGCGGCTGGAAAATTTTGTCGATTGGGTCAAGGCGGGGAAGGAAAGCTATTACATCGTCTCGAAGTTCGAGCACTTCGAATACGCCAAGGTCGCGCCGCTGTTCGCCAGTCTCTCCAAGAATTTTGAAGGGTGCGTCTACGGCCTGAACATGGTGAAGAACGATCTGGAGGAGATGCAACATCCCATCGTTCGCCGCACTGACGACCTGGTTATGTAGCCCCAAGGTGATGCAGAGAGGACATCAGGCGGCCCCGAGTTCGCGGCCGTTGGCGAGACTACACCCGTAAATCTCTTCCACTAGCCGTTCGATAGAAGCTCAACGCCGCACTCCCCTGTGCCAGATGCCGGAAGCGGCGCAAGTGTCCGAACTCCTCGCCGGGATCGAATTTCTTTTCGTGTTCGGCAATCACGACCGACATCGCCCACACCAGAGAAGAATCCTCCAGAGCCCGCAAGGTTTTCGCGTAAGCATCGGTCATGCGATACGGCGGGTCGATGAACACGACGTCGGCCGCCACATGTTTCCGTTCCATTCGCCAGAAAGCGCGCGGCAACTCTTCCTGAAAGATCTTGAAGCCAGTGGTGATGCCGAGGTTCTGGAGATTGGCGCGGATCGCGTCGGCTGCCGCGGCTGAGTGCTCGACAAAATAAACTTCCTTCGCGCCGCGGCTCAGGGCTTCGATGCCGACCGCGCCTGTTCCCGCGAACAGATCGAGCCAGATGCTGCCTTCGAGGGCCGCTGGATTCCCAGCGGTGAGCACGTTAAACAGTGTCTCTCGCAGCCGATCCGAGGTGGGGCGGACGTCCAAACCGCGCAACGAACGCAGGGCGCGGCTTCGATATTTTCCGGCGATTACTCGCATGCCTCTGCACTCTCGGGTAGCCCAATCACTATATCCATCCATGTAGAATAAAAGTAGCAAAGGCTTATGCGAAGCTGGTCCATCCCGATTGGTCGCCTGTTCGGCGTCGAGGTGCGCATTCACCTGACGTTCTTGATCCTGCCCATGTTCATCTTCTGGACGCAGTACGCTGCGAATCAGGGCGCGGCCAACGGACCTCGCGATCTCGCGCTGGTGGGGCTTATCCTGGCGTGCGTTGCGGCTCATGAATGCGCACACATGCTCGCCGCCCGCCGCTATGGCCTGATCCCAAAGGCGGTGATCCTGCTGCCCCTGACAGGCGTGGCCCTTTACGATGAATCGCGCGTGGATAAAACGCAGTTAGCAGCCCTGGCATGGAAGCGCGATGTTCGCCTGGCGATGATTGGGCCGATGGTGAGCCTCGCGCTGGCCGGCCTGTCAGCCGCAGTAATTAGCCTCTTTGGGGGCATTGACCTTTGGAAGTGGCCCTTTCTGCAAGCTGCAAACCTGCCACGCAGCCTGGTGTGGGCCAATCTTTATCTGGCGCTCTTCAACCTCATGCCGGCCTATCCGCTCGACGGCGGACGAGTTTTGCGGGCATTTCTGGCGCGCACGCTGGACGCGTCTTCCGCAACGCGACGCGCGGTTTCCATCAGCAACGCTATCGCTATGGTCCTGATGCTCGCTGGCCTGTTCAGCGACAGCTGGCTGACCATGGTGGGAGTGATTGTTTTTTCCGCCGCCCAACTCGAAGAGCGCGCGCTCGTCTTCCAGTCCGTGCTCGACAATGTCCGCCTGGAAGAAGTCATGCTCACCGATTTCGCCACGCTCTCTCCGGCCGATACGCTGGAGGACGCGTTGGAGAAGGCTGTTCACTCGCTGCAGGATGATTTTCCCGTAGTTCGCGGCAGCGATATGGTGGGAGTGATTTCGAAGCAGCGCATTCTGGATGCTCTGCGCGCCGAGGGAAACGGATACGTGCAGGCCGTGATGAATAAAATCTTCGAAGTCTCCCTGCGCCAGGATTCGTTGAGCTCGGCGTTTCGCAAGCTGACGGCCCGCAATTCGAGCATCATCCCTGTGGTCGAAGAGGAGCGCCTGATCGGCATCGTCACGCTGCAGAACCTTATGCACTCCATGGCGCTGCTGGCCGAAAGCCGCAAACTGCGGCGCGACGAAGCTGAGTCGTAAGCGCTAAATCGGAACATGTGGGGACGGCCGCCTCGGCCGTCCAGCGCAGAGCCTGCCCTGAGCGAAGTCGAAGGGCGAAGTCGAGCCGTGTTCATCCCTTCAATTCCGCCCGAGAGAACAATTTCAGCATCTCTTCTTCCGATGGCGGATGTAGCAAGTTGCGCGCGGTAAATTCTTCAGCCTGCGGATAATTCGTCTTCCGAATGCACTCGGCCGCGTGCGCAAGATCGTAATTCGTATGCCGCAATTCGATCTCCGGTCCGAGCAGAAGCCAATCGGCTCCCGACTTTCCAAAGGGCACGCCCACGCTGCCGGCATTCACGACGCGGCTCTGACCGACCATTCGATCGAACTGCATGTGCGTGTGCCCGCAGACGACGACCGCCGCGTCGGCTTCATCAAAGACTGGCAGTAGAGCCTCTTCCGGCGTCAACCGCGTGAAGATCTCATTCTCGTTCCTTGGCGTGCCGTGGCAGAACAGCACATCGCCAAGGCCGTCAATTTCGACGCGAATCGTTTTCGGCCAGCTGCGGATCGCTCGCGCATGTTCAGCCGAGAGCTGCCGCGCCGTCCAACGTATGACTTGTCGCGCCTGCTCGGGCAGCACATAGGCATCGACGCCCACGATCGCTGACAGCACCGCGACCTCGCCGTTACCCACAATGAAATGAGTTGGAATTTCGAGACTGGAAAGACGCGCCAACGTTTGAACCGGCATTGGCCCGGGAAGCACGTCGCCACCGACAACGATCTGATCTACGGCGGCGGCACGAATCTCGCTCAGCACCGCATCGAGCGCGGGCAGATTTCCATGAATGTCGTAGATTGCCGCGACTCGCAAGATTCACCTGCTCAAGTCTCAGAGCAATTGCACAGCCTTGGCCTGCTGCACCGCCGGTATCTGTCGCAGCTTCGCCAACACTTCTTCCGGCACGCGCCCATCGACGTGAACCACGGCAATGGCCTCGCGCGGCTGGTCGGATTCTTTCTGCACTTCTTTCTCAATGCCCCGCCGCCCGAGCGAGAAGTCGGCAATGTTGATCGACTCTTCGCCGAGAATCGTGCCCACCTTGCCGATCACGCCGGGCACGTCGCGATTCCGCAGATAAATCAGGCTGCGTTCGAGCGGCGCTTCCACGTCGATGCCGTCCACATGCAGCAGGCGCGGCTCGTTGCCGTGCAGCACCGCGCCTTTCACCATGTGTTCTTCCGTGGACGTCTTCAAGAAAATTGAGAGCACACTTCCAGCGCCTCCGGTCGAGGCCTTCGCCTTGTGCGATTCCAGCACTCGCAGGCCGCGCTCATCCGCGATGGTCGCGGCATTCACCAGGTTCGCTTTTTCCTCCAGGGCCTGGTTCAGGATGCCCTTGATCGCGCCGTTGCGAATCAGTTCAGTCTTCCACTCGGCAATGTGCCCACTATAGCGAATGGAAATTTCCTCGATGCTGCCCTCCGACACCTGCGCCAAAAATCCTCCCAGCCGTTCGGCGAGCACGATGTAGGGCTGCATCATCGCGTACTCTTCCGCCGATACCGACGGTACATTCACCGCGTTCTGAATGACTCCGTGCTTCAGGTATTCCTTCACCTGTTGCGCGATCTGCACGCCCACAGCCTCCTGCGCCTCGAACGTGGAACCGCCCACATGGGGCGTGAGCAGCACATTTTCCAGCGCCAGCAGCGGCGAATTTTTCGGGGGCTCCTCGGCAAAAACATCGATTGCGGCCGCCGCAACTTGCTTGTTTTTGAGTGCGGCAGCGAGATCGGCCTCATTCACCAATTCGCCGCGGGCGCAGTTCACCAGCCGCACGCCCTTCTTCATTTTCGCGATGGATGTCGCGTTGATCATCCCGGTAGTCTGTGGCGTGAGCCCGACATGCAGCGTGATGTAGTCGGCCGCTCCATATAATTCGTCGAGCCCTGCCAGACGGATGCCCTGTTCCTTCGCCACGGCCACCGAAACGAACGGATCGTGCGCCACCACTTCCATGGCGAACGCGCGAGCCCGCCGCGCCACCTCCATGCCTACCCGTCCCAGTCCGATGATGCCTAGCGTCTTAGCGCGCAACTCCGTCCCTTGCAAAGATTTCTTCTCCCACTTTCCGGCGTGCATGAGCGCGTCGGCGCGGCACAAGTGGCGGGCCATCGCCAGCATCATTCCCAAAGTCTGCTCTGCCACCGCGACCGCATTGCCGCCTGGCGTGTTCATCACCGCGATTCCGCGATGCGTGGCTGCGTCGAGATCGATGTTGTCCACGCCGACGCCGGCGCGTCCGATCACTCGCAGTTTCTTGGCGTGTTCCAGTAGCTTGGCGTCGGCCTGCACCGCCGAACGCACGATCAACGCGTCCGCAGATTCCAGCTCTTGTTCGAGTTTGCCATCCAGTTGCTCCACCGTAAGCACCGTCCAGCCGGGCTCCTGCAACTGCGCTACCGCCGATGGCGAAATTTTTTCCGCTACGATGATTTTCAAGTATGACTTCCTTTGAAGGAGATTCTGTTCCTGAATTCGTTTGACAACTATTGACGGGAAAATGACACGTCCCTGACACCCCGGCGTAGCGAACTTCCTAGACTCATTCTCATAGGGCCCTGGCCCTGGGAGAAAAACATGAAAACCTTTCAGACTCGTCACACCCTGAAAGCAGCACTGCTCACGACTCTATCCGCCTTCACGCTGGCCTGCGGTTACAGCGCGAAAGCAACTCCACCAAGTGCCGGGACGACTCCTACGATCGCCGCCCTAAGCCCGTCGAGCGCCACCGCGGGCGGTCCGGCCTTCACCTTGACCGTCAACGGAACTAACTTTGCCGGTAAGGCTGTGGTGAACTGGAATGGCGTCCCTCAGCCCACCACAATTGTGAGTGGCAATCAGGTTATCGCGACAGTTCCGGCTGCGGCCATCGCGGCCTCTGGCACAGTTGCAGTCACCGTGACCAACCCCGGCACTCCGGGCACCGGCATGTACGGAGGAGGCGGAACACTGGCCGAAACCTCCACTCCTATGAATTTCACAGTGAACTAAGCGGCCCGGCGCTCAGGCGCCGACCAGTTGCCGCTTGCCGGGTTGGGCGCGCGCATAAACTTCCTGCGCCGCGCGCACCGCAGCACCGTACTCCACGCTCCGGTCGGTGACCCGCGCCAGCACATGTTCAAGCGCACCCAGAATACCGATCGTGTCGAGATAATCGTAGTAGCCGATGTGCGCGATGCGAAACAACTGGCCCTTCATCTCGCCCTGTCCGTTGGCCACGACCGCATCAAACGCTTCGCGGAATTCTTTCACAATCTTGCCCGAGTCCAGTCCTTCTGGCGCGCAGATTGCCGTGAGCGCCGCGGCGGGGGCTGACGCGTACAGTTTCAATCCCAACGCTTTCGCCCCGGCTCGCGTCATCTCCGCACATAACTCAGCGTTGTTAACCAACGCTTCCCGGCCGGCCGCGAGATCGCCCTTGCCCATTCCGCGTATGAACTCCAATGCCGCGCCCAGCGCCGCAAACAACGAAGTCGCCGGAGTGTATGCCGATTCTCCCTTCGCGGCCGACTTCCGCTCCTTGCGCAGATCGAAGTAATAGCGCGGCGAGGTCGTCGTGTCCATGCGCTTCCAGGCCCGCTCGCTCACCGCGCAGTACGCCAGGCCGGGAGGAATCATCAGCGCCTTCTGCGATCCGCCGATAATCACGTCCACGCCCCAGTCGTCTACGTTGAGATGCGTTGTGCCCAGTCCGGTAATCGCATCCACCACCAGCAGAGTGTCGCCGCCGTGGCCGCGCACGATTTTCGCGATTCCTTCCACATCATGGCGCGCACCAGTAGAACTCTCGGTCGCCTGCACGAACACCGCGCGAACGTCGGAAGTTACCCTGGCTCGAATCTCGTCGAGCGAAAACGTTTCGCCGTAAGGAACACTCAGCACGTCGACGTTGCAGCTGAATGCTTTGGCCAGGCCCGTCCAGCGCTCGCCGAACTTTCCCGCCGTCAGCACCAGAACCTTGTCCCCCGGTGAAGTCAGGTTCGAGACTGACGCTTCCATCACTCCAGTGCCCGAACAAGCCAGCACCAGTACGTCATTCTTGGTGCCGATGAAATCCTTCATGTCGGCCAGCACCCGCTGGTATAGCGCCTTGAAGTCGGCCGTCCGGTGGTGGGCCGTAAACGAAGCCATCGCCGTTTGCGCCGCCGGCAACAGCGGCGTCGGCCCGGGAGTAAAGAGACGATTCTTATGCAACATGGTCACATCCTCAGAATAGGGATAAGTGATTAGTTTACCGGAAGCGCCCGATCGCAGCACGTTCGAGCGCGGCGCTCCATACCGCACAATGCGAAAAGGCGCCGTGACCCGCGTCACAAAACACGTAGCCCCGGACGTATTCGTCCGGGGCCGGTGTTCTTATGTTTCCTGCTGAAGTCTCCAAGAGAAGTAGCGTTCTTAACCCCGTCCAGTCTTCGACGCCAGAATCTCCGGCTTGGCAATTTCCGGCGGCTTGGCGAACAAATCTTTCGCCTTCGCGAACAGCGCCTTGGCGATTTCGCCATTCAGGTGAGCGTTGCGCCCATTCTCGTCGGCAAACGTATCGAAGATGCCGTATTTCCCCGGTCCCATTTTTATGGCGTACCAGGTAATCGTTCCCGGCTCACGCTCGGCCAACGGCTGTGCCGATTTCAGAAATTCTTCAACTTCTTTTTCTTTGCCCGGCTTGGATTCCAGTTGCGCCCAGATGGCAAGGCTTCCCATGATGAGTGTTCCTCCTTCCCATCTGATGCCGGAGCGCTGCGTTTAGTCGCGAGGGTTGCGCGAAACTTCACCGATCCGATCGCAATCGTTGGCCGGCTCTTCTCCGCGATCTTTGCGGATTTTCTCAGCGATCTCCGCTGTCGAAGTTCTGCCAGCCTACCCCTCACGCCCGCACGTATAATCGCCTCATGAGCCTCACAGAACAGATCCAGAAAGACATCGTCACCGCCATGAAGGCTAAAGACGAAGCGCGCCTTTCCACGCTGCGCATGGTCAAAAGCGCCCTGCAGCTCAAGCAGGTCGAAAAAATGGCCCCGCTCGACGACAAAGAATCCCAGGCCGTGCTGGCCACGCTGATCAAGCAGCGCAAAGAATCCGTCGAGCAGTTCACCAAAGGCGGACGCCAGGAAATGGCCGACAAAGAAGCCGCCGAGATCGTCGTGATCGAGAGCTACCTTCCTAAAGCCGCCGGCGAAGCGGAAATCGTCGCCGGAGTCAAAGCTGCCATCGCCGAAATGGGCGCGCCCACTATGAAGGACATGGGCACGGTCATGAAGACAGCGATGGCGAAATTCAACGCCGCCGGCATGCGCGTGGACGGGAAGATGGTCAGCGAGATCGTGAAGAAAGAACTGGGAGGAAAGTAGCAATGTGGCAGGAGACGGTGCTCGTGGAAAACTAACAATGCTCATGTGGGGACGGCCGCCCTCGGCTGTCCCTCGAGCGCAGCTCGACTCTTCTTTACTTGCTCCTCTGCAACTCCCGGTAAGCTTCGCTCTTCGAAACTCCCCGTTCCTTCGCTACTTTCTTCAGCGCCGCCTTTTCGTCTACTTTCTCATCAGCCATAATCTGCTCCACTCGCTTTCGCACCGACTGACGGCGGGCGGGGTCGCCCGCCTCCACACGAGCATCGCCTTCCTCTGCTTTGCCGATCAGCAGCGTGATCTCGCCCTTCACAGCCTCTCGCGAACGCAGCGCTTCCAACACCTCGCCGGCGCGTCCACGCAGAAATTCTTCGTGCATCTTTGTAACTTCGCGTGCTACCACCACGTGGCGAGCTTCCCCCAGAACCTCGCAAATATCGGCGAGCATCTCGACGGCGCGGTGCGGAGCTTCATAAAAAACCTGCGTGCGCGGGGAAGCCTTGATTGCCCCCAGCGCCGCCCGCCGCTCTCCGCGTTTTGACGGTAAGAATCCGCTGAAGCGGAACGAGTCCGTCGGCATGCCGCTTGCAACGAGCGCCGCCAGAAACGCCGACGCCCCCGGGATCGGCACCACCGGCACGCGATGCCGAATCGCCAGCGCGATCAGCCGGTATCCGGGATCGGAAATTCCCGGCATGCCCGCGTCGGTTACCAGCGCCACGCTCGCGCCCTCCTGCATCTCTTTGACCAGTTCCGCCGACTTCGTCATCTCGTTGTGCTCGTGATAGCTGGTGGTGCGCGTCGCAATCGCATAATGATTCAGCAGCTTCTGCGTCTGCCGTGTATCTTCACAGGCAATCACGTCTACTTCCTTCAACACTCGCAGGGCCCGCAGCGTAATATCCTCAAGATTCCCGATCGGCGTGCCTACCAGATAAAGCGCCGGCCCAGCGGTAGTGCCCGCATTCTTGCGATCGGATTTAGCCCCGCTCTTGGCTTCCGAATCGTCGAACTCCAGATCCGTATCTGTCATGGCCGGAGTCTACCACTGCAAAAGCCGATCAGGTTTAGGCTTTCCCTCGTGAACCTTAGTGCCCTTAGTCGTTTTCGCTCTTGGTTTCCGCGCGAGGCGATCAAGCTCGCGGAATTGACGCCATCGCTCCTCGCCCCTAAAATCAATATGAAATCGACTTGTTCCTCACAACCGTCTCAAACTCATGCCTCTTTACGAATACGAATGCAAGAAGTGCGGCCACCGCTTCGAGAAAATCCAGAAGTTTTCTGACAGGATGGTCAAGACCTGCCCCAAGTGCGGCGGCCACGTCGAGCAGATGATTTCCGCCCCGGCCGTTCAATTCAAGGGCTCCGGCTGGTACGTCACTGACTACGCCAAGAAGTCCTCGTCCCCCGGCAGCAGCGGCGATTCAAAAGACAAGAAAGACGACAAGCCCAAGTCGGACGGCGCCAAAGAAGGCTCTAAGGAAAGCGCGGCAAAGGAGAGTTCGTCGAAAGAGAGCTCGTCGTCCAGAGAAAGCTCATCCAAAGGGACCAAGGAAACTCCCCGCAAGGGTTCAGGCCGCCATAGATAAAGCAGGCTGCCTGAATTGCGCAGCCGCAAGAACATCTGCCACTCGCCATCGCTTATTTCAGCTCCCGCTCAAAATGATCAAGAATCATGGTGAACAGATGCACTCGCGCATCTTTTCCCGCGATGCTGTGCGTCTTGTTCGGATAGATCATCAGCCGAAACTGTTTTCCCGCATCGATAAGCGCGTTGACCATTTGAACGCTGTTCTGGAAATGGACATTGTCATCGCCCGTGCCATGCACTAACAACAGCGCTCCGTGCAATCTGTCGGCGTCCTGGGTCACGTCCGACTGCTGGTACCCATCTTTGTCATCCTTCAGCAGGCCCATGTAGCGTTCGGTGTAAATCGAGTCATAGTTCAACTGATCGGTGACCGGAGCGACGGCCACGCCCGCGCGAAAACGGTCCGAATGCGTCATGGCATACAGCGTCATCGACCCGCCGTTCGACCATCCCCAAATCGCGACGCGATCCTTATCGAGTTGCGGATATTGCGCCAGCAGTTGATCGAGCGCGGCCAGCTGGTCCTTCAATTCGATCGCGCCAAACTCATGCCGGATCGCCGTTTGAAATTTTCGATCGCGCCCCGGCGTGCCGCGATTGTCCACCGCAAAAACCGCGAAGCCTTTGCGCGCGAGAATTTCGTCGAAAGCATCAGGCGATCCCTTCCTTACCATCTGCGCCGCAGGACCTCCATAGATGTTCACGATCAGCGGAATCTTGGCACCCGCCGCCGCATCCGGCGGAAGCAGTAACCGTCCATACAGCGTCGTGCCATCGTCCGCCTTAAACTCCAGGTACTGCGGCGCGCGCAACCCGTATTCCGCAACCGCGTCGTGCGCCTTCCACACCGGATGGCAATCTCCTCCCACCGCGCATAACGTTGTCGTCATCGAAGTCTGCGGACCAAAAAAAGTGTGGCTATAGTGTTTTCCGTCGTCGCTGAATTTCGCGGAGTGAATTCCCTCTTCCGTTGTGAGCGCCTTGAATCCAGTGCCGTCCAACTGCACCGAAAAAATCTGTGCCTGCCGCGGATCATCTTTGTTCGCCGCAAAAAACACCGTGCTGGCGGCCTCGTCCAAGCCCTCAATCCCCATCACTTCGAAGTCGCCCTTGGTCAGTTGCCGCTCCAGCTTGGCTTCCGCCGCCATCGGGTTCTGCTTCTCAAAGCTGTAGAGATAAAGGTGCATGTTCCCGTCGCGCCAACTCGGCCACAAAAACTGCGCAGTCGATTTCAAAAACCGCACTTCCACATGCTCGAAATCGATCCAGGCTCCGGGCGTGGATTCCGTCAGCACGACACGCGATTTTCCCGACTTCGCGTCGACGAAATACAAATCCATCTTGTCCTCGGTCCGGTTCAGCACCTCCGCCCAAATCACTCCATCGCCCACCCAGCCAAATCGCGGGACATAGGAATCCCCTTCACTCGGCAGCGAAATCCACCGCACTTTGCTCTTGTCCGTCTCTGCCACGCCCAACTTCACCACCGGATTGGGATCACCCACCTTGGGATACTTCTCGTATTCGACGTTGGGATGTGTCGGTAGCCAATCGGTGATCGGATAGGTCGGCACATTGGTTTCGTCCATGTGCAAAAACACAATTTCCTTGCTGTCGGGCGACCAAAAATAATTGCTGCGCACACCCAACTCTTCCGCGTAGACCCAATCAATATCGCCGTTGAACCAATCTTCCCTGTTATCTTTGGTCAACTGCTTCTCGTCTTTTCCGTTCACTGGGCGAACATACAGGTTGTGCCTGCGTACATAGGCCACGTGCCCGCCATCGGGCGAAAACTTCGGATCGCCACTGGGATCGGGAGCCGATGTAAACTGCACGGCCGTCGCCGTTTCCAGATCGTAGAGCCACAGCTGTCCCTGCGAGTCGAAGATCAGGTGCCGCGAGTCCGGCGCCCATAAATAGGCCGCCACGTGATAACGGTTGCGCCGCTCTCTTTCGCGCTCGTTCTTCACAACCTTATTCAGATCCGGATCGAGCGACGCCAGCTTCGCCGCGCTGACCAGCACTTTTTTACCGCCCGTCGCCGCGTCCACGTACCACAACTCACCCTTCTCGCCTTTTTCATTACGCTCCACAAACGTGAGCTTGGTTCCGTCTGGACTCCACTCCACCGTCTCCGGCCCGCGTCCCGCGAGTCCTCCCGGCTGATAAATGGCATCGATAGTAAGCGGCTTGGTGGGTTTATCTTGGGCGACCGAAGCCATCACCCCAAAGATTAGTGCGAGCACGACAATGCCCAAGAAGAAAGTAATCTGTCTTTTCAAGAAGCAACCTCGCAGGTAAGAAGTCACCGCAGACCACAACGCGAATTATCGAGTGTACACCGCCTCCGCGGCAGTGGTTGGGAAAGAAAGAGCGTTCACCACGAAGGGCACGAAGGTTCACGAAGGAAACCCCGAAAAAAATCAGCGTTAGGGGCCTTCCTTCGTGGCGCTCGGAGTATGGGCGGGGCGAGAGCATTGCGGTAAAGTTCAGTAGGTTTTGTATTTGTTTGTTTTCCTTGGTGAACCTTCGTGCCCTTGGTGGTGAATGGTTTCCCGAACTGGCATCCTGAGCGAATGCCGCGTTATTGCTCACCACTCCGCGAATCGGGCTTTGCTCGCATGCTAGAATCAGTGCATACGAAATGCTTCCCGACATAGACAATCTGCTGAAGCTGCAGGAGACCGACAAGGAAATCCGCCGCCTGCAGGACGAAGTCGCCGAATTCCCCAAGCGCGTTGCCGTAATCGAGCAAAAACTGGCGGGGACAAAGGCTCAGTTGGAGAAGGCCCAGACCGCCGTCAAAGCCGACGAAGCCGCCCGCCGCAAATACGACACCACCATCAACGATCTCCGCGGCAAGATTTCCAAGTACCGCGACCAGTCCCTCGACGTCAAAACCAACGATCAATACAAAGCGCTGCTCCACGAAATCCAGTTTGCCGAAAAAGAAATCGCCGCCAACGAAGACAAAATTCTAGAGTTGATGGTCAATGCCGACGCCCGCGACAAGGAAGTAAAGGCCGCGCAAGTCGAGCTCAAAGCGGAAACCGCCGAAATCGAGAAAGAAAAAGAAGAAGCCCGCCAGCTTACTGCCAAGGACGAAAAGCTACTCACCGAGTGGCGCGCCAAGCGCGATCAGATTCGCACCGGCATCGATCAGGACCTGCTGCGCCACTACGAGCGCGTCTCCAAATTTCGCGGCAGCGGCATCGCCGAAGTTCGCGACCAGAAGTGCATGGCTTGCCGCGTCATGCTTCGTCCCCAAACTTACAACGAGGTTCGCTCCGGCCAGCAGACGATCGTTTGCGACTCCTGCCAGCGCATCCTCTATTTCAATCCAGCCGACGAGATGGCCGACGTGAAGCCTTCGACCACGCGCGCCAAACGCCATCATCCGAAGATCGACGCGCCGCAGGCCTGGTACTATCGCGCCGAATTCAACGAAATCGGTGAAGTTTTCCTTTGCCTGACCAATGCCCACGGCCAAGCTAGCCGCCGGGTTTACGACGTTCACACCGGACGACTCATCGGCGACATCCTCATTCGCGAAGGCGATTTCCGCCACGCGTTTCCCGAAGATATCACCGGAGCCACTCGCCTCAACGGCGGCTGGACCGAAGACGAACTTGATGCGTTCGGCACCGAACTTCCCATGGTCGCGCTGGACTCGCTCCGCTTCGATTTGGACTTGGCCCGCCACGAAGCCTCCACAGGCTCGCACGCCAAGCAGACCGTCGCCGCCACCCCGACCGAGCAAGCCGCCAGCTAAAAGAGGTGCGTAGCGACAGCCGCCTCGGCTGTCAAGGTTTTGCCTTTGCCTGTGTGGCACCGGGCCCATTGGCCCGGTCGTCGAGCGCAGCGAGACGCTTTTGCTTTTGTTCTGAGGAGCCTTCTCGGCCCCAGCCATTTAAGATGGCTGAATGCCCAACGCCCCCTCGAGTCCCACAGTAAAGATCTCTCCTCGCGGCGCCGCCCGCCTGAAAGCCGGACACGTCTGGGTCTACCGTTCCGACATCGTCTCTGCCGACGGAGTCCTCCCGGGCTCCCTCGTCCGGGTCGCCGACCATCGTGGCAAAAATCTCGGTACCGCGCTCTATTCCAGTTCGTCGCAAATCGCCATCCGCATGCTCTCGAACAATCCAGTCGGAGATTTCCCGGCTCTGCTCCGCCAGCGTGTCGCCGATGCCATCGCCTACCGCGAGTCTCTCGTCCACGACACCGACGCCTACCGAGTCATCTTTAGTGAAGCCGATTTCCTCCCCGGGCTGATCGTCGACCGCTACAACGACATCCTCTCCCTGCAAATCCTCACTCAGGCCATGGACGCGGACCCCGTTCGCGAAACGATCTTGGCAGAGCTGACTACCTGCCTCCACCCAACCTCCATCATCGAGCGAGTCGACCCGCGCGTTCGGGAATTGGAATCCTTGCCACCACGCGCCCCCGGCCTACTGCAAGGCGAGAAATCCGCGACCACCTTCACCATGAACGGCGTGCAGTTCCGCTACGAGGCCCTCGAAGGCCAGAAAACGGGAGCATTCCTCGACCAGCGCGAGAATTATGCGGCGGCTGTCCGCTACGCCAAAGGCGATGCCCTCGATGTTTTCTGCTACCAGGGAGGCTTCGCCCTTCACCTCGCCCGCGTTTGTTCGCAGGTCACTGGAATCGATAGCTCCCGTCCCGCGCTCGAAGTCGCCGACCAGAATGCCGCACTCAACTCCGGGCTACTCAAAGGAAAAGAGATCGAGTGGATCGAGGCCAACGCCTTTGACCTGCTCAAGGACTACTCCGCCTCCGACCGCCGGTATGACAGCATCGTCCTCGACCCTCCCGCCTTCGCCAAAAGCAAGCGGGATCTCGATGCCGCCCTGCGCGGGTACAAGGAGCTCAACCTCCGCGCGCTGAAGATGCTGCGACCCGGCGGCCTGCTCGTCACATGCTCCTGCTCCTACCACGTCAGTCAGTCCAACTTCCTCGAAATGCTGGCAGCAGCCGCCCTCGACGCCCACCGAACTCTTCGCCTGCTGGAAGTCCGAGGCCAGTCCAAGGACCACCCAGTCCTGCTGAATGTGCAGGAAACGGCTTATTTAAAATGCGTTTTTGCATCCGTAAGCTAATGATAATAAACCTAAAGTTTAGATTGACAACAATACACTCAACTTTTATGCTTCTTTTGCGCTAATCAGGCGTCTAATGGAGTGACCGCCCAGAGATTCAACTTTGGAAGCCGGTCCACAACTAGTAACCGCAAATTCTGAAGGAGGATTAGCCATGACCGTTTTAACCCGTTGGGAACCGTTTCGTGAGTTCTCTACCTTGCAAGACCGCATGAACCGCCTGTTCCGCGAGTCCCACAACGACGCAGGACGCGACGAGTCGCTGACTACGTCGAGCTTTGCCCCCGCCGTTGACGTCTACGAAGACGAGCACAAGGTCGCCCTGAAAATCGAAGTGCCCGGAATCGACGAGAAAGACATCGACGTCCAGGTCGAGAACAACGTCCTGACCGTGCACGGCGAGCGCAAAATCGAGAAAGAAGAGAAAGAAGAGAACTATCGTCGCGTCGAGCGCCAGTACGGCAGCTTCACCCGCACCTTCACTCTGCCCCACACCGTGGACACCGAGAACGTTGCGGCGACCTACGACAAGGGCGTGCTGAACATCAATCTGCCCAAAAAGGCCGAAGCCAAGCCCAAGCAGATCAAAGTCAACGTAGCCACCGAAAAGGCCGAAAAGACCCTCGAGAGCAAAGGCCCGAGCAAAGCCGCGTAATGAATTGCACGTAGGGGCGGACGCATTCGTCCGCCCCGCGAAGGCGAAGCCAAGCGGCTGCATGAAGAGCGCCGTGCATGAACCCCTGTGGGAGAGCGGCGCTTCAGCGCCGCGTTAGAGGTACGAATGATGCGGGCGTTAGCCCCTGAGGCCCACGGGAGGCGGCAGAACCTGGCCGCCTCCCGTTTCGTTAAGCATCAACGCTTGGCGCGTTTCGCGGAGTTAGTTCACAATGCTTAGAGGGACATGAACCCGTGAGAGCTACGCTCCAAGCCGTCAACCAAATGCAAGCCGACGGCGTAATCGGAAAGTACGCTATCGGCGGAGCGGTGGGTGCGACATTTTATCTTGAACCTGCGGCCACCCTCGACGTGGACATCTTCGTCACGCTCCCGACTGCATCCGGCGGATTGCTGCTCAGTCTCGGTCCAATCTACGAATACCTCAAGTCGCGAGGTGGCAAGGTTCAAGACGAGTACATCGTCATCGGCGACTGGCCGGTCCAGTTTCTTCCTTCTGCCAACGCCTTGGAGGAAGAGGCGATTCGGGAAGCTGTCTCAGCGTCGGTGGAGGGCATAGTCACGCGCGTCATGACGGCGGAGCACCTTATGCTGATTGCTCTGAATACGGGCCGTGCCAAAGACCACAGCCGGATTCTGCAGTTCGTCGAGCAAGTTGCCTATGACCCGGCGAGGTTGGACGAGATTATCGCCCGGCACGGCTTGGGAAAGAAGTGGGCGGGCTTCAAAATGAGGTTCCTAGGGGAGCGGTAATGAGCAAGCCGAAACTACGCGCCCGAATGAAGGCGCTCAGCTTCACCGACAAGATCAAAATCCTGGAGAAACTTCGCGCCCGCGAGCAGGCGATTGCGGCCAGCGGGTTGCGGCGTGAGGGAAAAGTCACAAAACCTGGCGCATAGGCCAAGCGCGGGAAGGCGGCAGAACCTGGCCGCCTCCCTACCTTTTTTCCACTACCGAAATTGCGTACTCGACTAATTTGCACCCGAAAGCAACACTCGGACAATCAAATTACTCAATTATTAAATTTCACAATTACGGAATCCGAGGTTCCCCATGCCCATCCGTTGGGACAAATTTACCGTCAAAGCGCAGGAAGCTGTCCAGCGCGCGAACGAGCTCGCCTCCGAGCATGGCAACCCTGAACTTTTGCCGCTGCACCTGCTCGCGGCTTTGCTCGAAGATAAGGAAGGCATTGTTCCGCCGGTCCTGGAAAAGATCGGCATTGGCCCGCAAGCCGTGCTCGCCGAGGTCTATCGCGAGCTCGAAAAACTTCCCAAGGTTTCCGGAAGCTCCGCCCAGGCCACGCTCTCGAACGAGGCAAACCAGCTGCTCGATCAGGCTTTCAAAGAAGCCTCGAATTTCAAGGACGAATATGTTTCCACTGAGCACCTGCTGCTCGCGATCACGCATCTTAAGCGCGACGTCGCGCAGCAGATCCTTGCCCGCCACGGCGCCACTTACGATGCCATCCTGAAAGCACTCACCGTGGTTCGCGGCTCGCAACAAGTTACCGACCAGAACCCCGAAGCCAAGTACCAGGCGCTGGAGCGTTACGCTCGCGACCTGAACGAGCAGGCGCGCCGCGGCAAGCTCGATCCTGTTATTGGACGCGATGAAGAAATCCGCCGCGTCGTCCAGGTTCTTTCGCGGCGCACCAAAAATAATCCCGTGCTCATCGGCGAGCCCGGCGTCGGCAAAACTGCCATCGTCGAAGGTCTCGCGCAAAGAATCATCTCCGGCGACGTGCCCGAAGTTTTGAAGAACAAGCGCGTGGTCGCGCTCGATCTCGGCGCCATGCTGGCCGGCGCAAAGTATCGTGGCGAATTCGAAGACCGCCTCAAAGCCGTCCTCAAGGAGATTGAAGACTCGCAGGGCCAGGTCATTCTCTTTATCGACGAACTGCACACGCTGGTCGGCGCCGGAGCGGCCGAAGGCGCCATCGACGCCTCCAATATGCTCAAACCCGCCCTGGCGCGCGGCGAGCTACGCGCCATTGGTGCCACCACGCTCAACGAATACCGTAAGTACATAGAAAAAGATGCGGCCCTCGAACGCCGTTTCCAGATTGTCTTCGTGGGCGAGCCCAACGTCGAAGACACTATCTCGATCCTGCGCGGCCTGAAAGAGAAATACGAAGTGCATCACGGCGTGCGCATTAAAGACTCGGCCATTGTCGCTGCCGCTACGCTCTCGCACCGCTACATCACCGACCGTTTTCTGCCCGATAAGGCCATCGACTTGATCGACGAAGCCGCAGCCTCGCTGCGCATCCAGATCGACTCGCTGCCCACCGACATCGACCAGCTCGAGCGCAAGGCCATGCAGCTGGAAATTGAAAAGCAGGCCTTAAAGAAAGAAGACGACGCGAACTCGCGCGACCGCCTCATGGTGATCGAGAAAGAGCTCGCCGAAATCCGCGAGAAATCGAACACGCTCAAAGCGGGTTGGAAAAAAGAAAAAGACCTCATTGCCAAGGTTCGCGCGCTCAAAGAGCAAATCGAAAAGCTGAAAGTCGAAGAGCAGGCCGAAGAGCGCAAAGGCAATTTGCAGCGCGTCGCCGAAATCCGTTACAGCCTGATCCGCCAAGCCGAGGATCAACTGGCCAAACTCAGCAAGCAGATGGAGACGCAAGGCGGAACGCGCATGCTCAAAGAGGAAGTCGACGAAGAAGACGTCGCGCGCATCGTTTCGAAGTGGACCGGAATCCCGGTTTCAAAAATGCTCGAAGGCGAAGTGAAGAAGCTGGTCACGATGGAAGATCGCCTGCGCCAGCGCGTCGTGGGCCAGGACGCGGCGCTGGAGCGCGTGGCCAACGCCATTCGCCGTTCTCGTGCCGGGCTTAGCGATCCCAAGCGTCCCATCGGCTCGTTCATTTTCCTCGGCCCGACCGGGGTCGGGAAAACCGAGCTGGCTCGCGCCCTCGCCGAATTTTTGTTCGACGACGAGCACGCCCTGTTACGCATCGACATGTCGGAATACATGGAGAAGCATTCGGTAGCGCGTTTGATCGGCGCTCCTCCGGGATATGTGGGCTATGAAGAAGGCGGACAACTCACCGAGCAGGTGCGCCGCCGTCCATACGCGGTGATCCTTTTCGACGAAATCGAGAAGGCGCATCCCGACGTGTTCAACGTTCTCCTGCAGATGATGGATGACGGCCGCCTGACCGACGGCAAAGGCCGCATCGTCGACTTTAAGAACACGATCATCATCATGACCTCGAACATCGGATCCAGCTATTTGCAATCCGACCACGTTCGCACGGAGGAAGAGTTCGAGAAAGCCAGCGAGCAGGTGCAGCAGTTGCTGCACACGCATTTCAAGCCGGAATTCCTCAACCGGGTCGACGACATTATTATCTTCCGCCCGCTCGGCAAGGAGCAGTTGGTGCGTATCATCGAACTACGTCTGGAAGACGTTCGCCGCCTTTTGGCCGATCGCAAGATTTCTCTGGAACTCACGGACGCGGCCAAAGACCTGCTCTTTACGCAGGGCTACGATCCAAACTTTGGCGCGCGGCCGCTGAAGCGCGCCATCCAGAAACTGATACAGGATCCACTTGCTCTTAAGATTCTCGACGGCGAAGTCCTGCATGGCGATCACGTCATCGTCAACGCCGACAAGAAGGCCGGCAAGATGCAATTCGAGGTAAGCAAGCGCGTAGGCGAGAAGGAACCAACAAAGGCGAAGCGGTAGGCTCGGATCGAGCAAGCTCACGTAGCGACAGCCGCCTCGGCTGTCGGGGTCGCGCGCGAAGCGCGACCCTTCACTTTGGGTGGAAGCTCTCGATCACCGCAGGCGCCTGAGCCAAATACCACGCGGCCGCAGCCCGCAGGGCAATCTGCAGCCCGTACCACAACAAGGCCGCGCCTATTTCCGCCAGCGAAATTTTCGGCACAAGCGCTGCGACGCTGATCACCATCACCACCATTGCCGCCCAACGCGCCCAGTTTCGCAGCCGGAACAGGCCCCAACCAATCAGCGCCCAACCAGTCCCGATCAACAGCACCATGTAAGGGCCGGCGAGTTCCAGTCCATACATGAATGGAGACGCACACATCAGAGAGATAGCATTGGGTGCGAGCAGTTTCACTGCGCCAACCGTCCACAGAAATATCGCGGCCAGAAAGAAGAGCACCGAAATGGCAGTCACAACGGCGGGGCGCTGCATGCAAAATCAAACCCTATAACCACTGAGAACACAGCGTACTCCTCTGTGTTTCTCTGTGTCCTCTGTGGTTAGAGTTTTACGCCAGGTCGAACAACAGCACTTCCGCATCCTCCGTGCCTTTGATGCTCACCGTCTTTTCGTTGCTGATGGCCGCGCCATCGCCTTGTGCCAGCTTCTTGCCGTTGAGTTCAACCGCGCCGCGCGCGACTTGCAGCCAGCCGTGGCGCCCCGCGCCGAACTCGTGCGCGACTTCTTCGCCGGGTTTCAGCAACGTGACATACAGCTTCGCGTCCTGGTTAATCTTCACCGACCCCTCGCTGGCATCGCGAGATGCGATCAGACGCAATTGCCCACGCTTTTCGTTTTCAGCAAAGGTTTTTTGCTCGTAGCTCGGCGGCAAGGCCGTCTTCTCCGGCAAAATCCAGATCTGCAGCAGATGCACCGCGTCCGTCGTCGACGGATTGAACTCGCTATGCCGAATCCCGCTGCCCGCGGTCATGCGCTGTCCGTCCCCCGGCAGAATTACCGACCCGGTTCCCAGACTGTCTTTGTGTTCGAGCTTGCCCTCGAGAACGTAGGTGATTATTTCCATATCTCGATGCGGATGCGTCGGGAAACCGGTGTTGGGCGCAACCCAATCTTCATTGATGACGCGCAGCGAGCGGAATCCCATCCATTTGGGATCCCAGAAATCGCTAAAGCTGAAAGTGTGATGAGTTTTCAGCCAGCCGTGGTCTCCGCCACCGCGCTCCTGGCCATGACGAATCTGAATCATAAGCTATCTCCGTATTAATCAACTGATAAACATTGGATGCTGCTGTCCCCGGGAAAGTTCCAAGCCCACGTAGGGGCGGACGCATTCGTCCGCCCAGCGCAGGCAAAGCCGGCGGTCCGCTGTGGCACACTAGCCTCATGCATCAACTCACGCTTGGCGATTTCGAATTTAGCGTTTTTTCTGACGGAACCTATCCTCTCGACGGCGGCGCCTTTTTTGGCGTGGTGCCCAAAGCTGATGTGGTCGCGCAAGGTCACGGCAGACGACAGAAATTACGTCACCGCCGGACTCAACTCGCTGCTCATTCGCACAGAAACACCGCGCACCGGAAAACAGACCGTGCTGATCGAAACCGGCATGGGCAACAAGCTCTCCGAGCGCATGATCAAATTTTACGGCCAGCCGGCGAAGCTGCTCGACAATCTTGCGGCAGCGGGCGTCGCACCCGACGATATCGATATCGTCATCAACTCGCACCTGCATTTCGATCATTGTGGATGGAACACCGTGCGCGACAAAAACGGCAAGATCGTGCCAACATTTCCGCGCGCCAAGTACTACGCCCCCGAAGGCGAATGGCAATATGCGCGGCGTCCCAGCGAACGCGATGCCATTAGCTTCCTCCCCGACAATTACGATCCGCTGGTGGCAAGCGGGCAGATGACGCTGCTCAAGGGCAGCGAAGAAATTATCCCCGGCATTTCGGTGAAAACTTTTCCCGGGCACACGGCGCACATGCAGGCGGTGATTATCCGGGGGAGTCAAAATCCCCACCCTGTCGTAAACGGCGCGACAAGAGTAGGGCACCCTCCGGATTCTCCTCGAATTCCGACGGCGTGCTATATCTCCGACCTGATCCCCTCGACGGCGCACATCGACCTGACCTGGGGCATGGCCTTCGACCTGTATCCGCTGCAGACGATCGAAAGCAAGAAGGAGTATTACGCGCGCGCAATCCCTGAAAAATGGCTAACGGTTTTCACCCACGATCCGACTACACCCTGGGCTTACGTGGATATCGACGACGCGGGAAAGATGGCGGCGAAAACGGTCGCGCCAGTTGAAGGAAATTCACCCGCACTCTAGCTCCCCGCACCGCCCAACTTAACGAGCTGCGAATTGACATTTCCATGACATGCCTGTCCCCGGAACGGGGTTAGCATGACTTCCGATTGAAAAGTTCAAGGGGCTCCGCCAACAAGCGTTTCCGGCCCCGGCCTCACAATTTTCGCGACAAAAAAGGAGATTGATTATGTGGAATTCCCTTCGCCGGCTTGCAGTGCTTTCGGCATTTATGGGAGTAGGTTTGGCGTGCCTGTGTGGTAGCGCCGCCGCCCAGTACAACTATCACTACCTGGTTTCGAATCAATCGGGAAAAGCAGGGCACACGGATGGCTTCTTAAAGAACCCATGGGGCCTCGTCTACGGTCCGGGTTCGCCGTTTTGGGTAAGCGATGAGGACTCGGGCTGGTCGACTCTCTATGATGGCGCCGGAAATCCGAAATCGCTTCAAGTAATCATCCCGGCCGCGAGCGGATCGGGCCAAGGGACACCGACGGGCATCGTCTACAACGGATCGCAGGAGTTCGCTATCGACAACTGGGTTTCGTTATTTCTATTTTCCACACTGGATGGCGCCATTTGCGGGTGGTCGTCATTTGATCCCAGCACGGCGCTGATTGGCACCACGAAGGCAGGTGCCGTTTATACGGGACTAGCGATCACCAGCCGCACCTCGGGAAACCTTCTCTTCGCCGCCGACTCCGCCAACAACCGCGTAGACGTTTACAACGGAACCTTTAGCCTGGTGAACTCGTTTACCGATCCTGCGACTCCCGCGGGCTTTGCTCCCTTCGGCATTCGAGACATGGGAGGCAAAGTTTATGTGACCTTCGCCAATACGAGCGGCGGGACGGGCGGGTTCGTCGACATCTTTTTGGAAGACGGCACATTTGTAAAACAGCTGACCCACAGCTCGGCGTTCAACCAACCTTGGGGATTGGCCATGGCGCCGGCGAACTTTGGACCATTGAGCAATACTTTGCTGGTCGGCAACAACAGCACGGCGGGCACCATCAGTGCGTTCAACCCCAACACCGGGAATTTTGTGGGTAAGGTCACAGATGCTTCGGGAGCTCCCATTCGCTTAACCGGACTATGGGGCCTGGATTTTGGCGGAGGGACCACGAACAATGGAGAGACCAATCATCTCTATTTCACCGCCGGCCCCGGCGATACTGACGGCTATTTTGGGCTGATCTGGTTTCACCAGTAAATCGCGGAAGGATACTTTAGGCCGCCCGAAAGGGCGGCTTTTTTTCGGGAGCTTAATCGTTTCGTGCGGAAGTCGTGCCGACTGTCTCGCGGGTGAGCGCGCCCGCGCCACATAGCCTGGCTTCGAAGAAGTCTTCCACGCGCGCCAGGATCTCTGGCGCGCTCTTTGATTCGTAGATCGCCTTGCGCAGGGCCGCGCCGCCCGGAACTCCGTGCGTGAACCAGCTTGCAAACTGCTTCATCTTACCGACGGCGTCGGGGAGTTCTTCTTCGATCAGCATCTGAAAATATGTGCGGATCATTTGGTAGCGGTCGGCCTCGCTGGGCTGATCGTAGAGCGAGCCTAATGTGGGGACAGCCGCCCTCGGCTGTCCGTCGGGCCGCAGGCCCGATTCCTGTCCATCTACATGGCTGCCGAGTTCAAAGCCAGTCGAGCTTCGCTCGACCGGACAGCCGAGGGCGGCTGTCCCGACATGGAGCTTGCTCACCACATCGTCATTGCGGATCGCGGCACAATACTGTTCAATCTGGCGGAAGATCCACGGGTTTGACGGCGCAGTGCGGCCGATCATAACGGCGTCGCAGCCGGTTTGCGTAACCATGGCACAGGCGTCTTCGGGGCTGCGGATGTCGCCGTTGCCGATCACGGGAATCTTCACCGCATCTTTTATGGCGGCGATCCACTCCCAGCGGGCGTTTCCGCTGTAGCCCATTTCGCGGGTGCGCGCGTGCAGCGCAACCGCGGCCAAGCCGCAACTTTCCGCCATGCGCGCCAGTTCCACGCAGACAATTTCTTCGTCATTCCATCCCGCGCGGAATTTAACAGTGAAGGGAATTTTCACGGCGGCACGCACCGCCTCGAAAATTTTGCCAATGGCTGGCAGATCGCGAAGCAGCCCCGAACCTCCATTGCACTTGACGACTTTCTTCGCGGGGCATCCCAGATTCAAGTCCACCAGGTCGAAGCCTAGGCCTTCGACCATGCGGGCGGCCTCGGCCATCACCCACGGATCGCTGCCAAAAAGCTGCGCCGAAATCGGGTGCTCGTCTTCGTAGAAGTGGAGATAGCGCTTGGCCTTCTGATCTTTTTTGCGCAGGACGCCGTCGGCCGAGGTGAACTCAGTCATGATCAGGCCGCATCCCCCAAGGTTTCGAATGAAGCGGCGGAAGACCGTGTCGGTGACTCCGGCCATAGGGGCGAGCACGGTCGCGGGAGAAATGCTAACGTTACCGATCATGAGCGTGGCCGGTACGACTCGTGTGGAGCGGGCGCCCCCGCCCGCGTCTGCCGGCAGCACCCCACCCGCATTGTCCCAGAACTTCTTCACCCTCTTATTCTACCTGCGGTCACAAAGCGAGCCCACAAAACAAAGCCCCCGCCGGGGCGAGGGCTTGAGTTGTCTAATCTGCGACGATCCGCGCAAATCCGTGGCTTACTTCTTTGCCGTTTCTGCCTTGGCGTACTTGCGGCGGAAGCGCTCCACGCGGCCGGCGGTGTCCATCAGCTTCTGCTTCCCGGTGAAGAACGGATGGCAGTTCGAGCAAATTTCTACGCCGATGTCCCCCCTATGGGTGGAGCGGGTCATAAACGTGTTGCCGCACGCGCAATGCACACGCACTTCGTTGTATGCGGGATGGATAGCTGGTTTCATATAGGTTCCAATCTCGACTCGAATCATTAGATTCTACCGGATTCCGCCAGGATTCAGCAACGGGCAAGCTCTCAGCTATCAGCTGTCAGCTCTCAGCAACAAAGCCTTTAACCGCCGAGATCGAAAGAAAAGCCGCAGAGGACGCTAAGCGAGGCCGTTGATCTTGTTAGTCTCAGCGTTCTCGGCGGCCGCTCTCAGCGAACTCTGCGGTCTAAAGCTTTGTCTGGAATCGAAGTGGTTTAGGCTGAAAGCTGAGAGCCGATAGCTGATAGCTCTTTTCAAAACCGATACAAATAACTCACCTTCACGAAAAATTGCCGGCTATCGTTGATGTAACCTTTGGGCGTCTGAAACACTCCCACGTGTTGCTCGACATTCAGGTTCTGCAGATCGCTGTTGTAGCCGACATAAATTGCAGTGCCAGGATGCACCAGGTACGTGATCAGGAAATCGGCGTTGAACTCCTTCTGTGTCGGCTCGTAAGTGTAGGGCGACCCCACCCCCGGCGTCCCAGCCAGCAGGCCGTTGTATTGCAAGATCAAGCGCGCCGAAAGTTGCGGGGTAAACTGCCAGTTCCACTTGCTGCGCAAGATGTGATCGTTGAAAATTCCCCGCCCCGTCCCCGGGATCTGGGACTGCTCAAAGACATAAGCGTTGCTCGGCGCCCGTAGCCGCTCAAACAAATAAGTGTTCTCAATCTTCAGTTGCGTCATCGGCCGGAACGTCAAGCCGGCCTGGGCCGTGTCCTGCAGCGCCAGAAAAGGATGGTTGTAGGGCGCGGAATTCGCTGGATTCGCCACATAGTTCACACCCTCTCCCCAGTAATAACTTGCGAGCAGCGTGGCCTTCTTGAAATAACCGGTCTGCAACGAGGCTCCGCTGGTGTGCTCGTGATAATCCTGATTGCCCAGCGCGGTCGGCGGACAATAAATGGAAAATCCATAAAAGCAAAAATCCTGCGGACGCAGCCGCTCGCGCAGTTCCTCATAAGGACGCAGGATGACAATCGTCTGTCCGCGCCCCTGCACCGCAAAGTAAGGAACGTAGTCAGTGTCGAGTCGCAGGCCGGTGTGGTCAAAGTCGTAACGTGTGACCAGCGACGGCCCCCAATCCACGATCCATCCGCGCTTAGGGCGAAAACGGTAGTCAACCTCCTGCTGCGTCTCGCGAATGTCGACGCGATTGATGAATCCGGGAATCGACACGAAACCGGGACTGATGTCGTTGTAAGTGCCATCGAAGGTGAAGTGGAGGCCGTCGCGGTGCAGTTCGAGCTTCTCGGCAGGCCCGGCATAATAATTATTGTTGCCGTGATTGCCGGAACTGAAGGGGTACAGATTAGCTTCGCAGTTCAAGTTCAGGCTGCTCGAACTTGCGACCGCCTGGCCGTCGAGCGTCCAGTTGGGATTGAACTTCAGGCGCGTGTCGAGGCCGCCGATGCGATTGAATTCTCCCGTCGTTGGGCACTCCCAGTCGGTGTAAAGCGCGCCCACGCTCGATTGGCGGAAGATGTCGCGGCTGGCGCGCGCGATTGTGAAATACGAACGGATGCCGGAGTACTGGCTATAGTCCGGCACGGCCAGCCCCGGACTGCGATCATCCGCCGCCATCAGGCCGAGGGAATACGGCCCATCTTTTCCCGTCAGGCGGATTCCGGCTGAAGGATCGCCGATGTTGCGCGTGAAAAACAGGTCCAGCGGCGTGCGGAAGAAATCTTCATTCTCCAGAAAAAATGGCCGCTTCTCCGGGAAGTAAACCGCGTAGCGCTGGTTCACCGTGATCTGCGGGTCTTCCGATTCGACCTGGCTGAAGTCCGGATTCGCCGTCGCGTCGACGACGAAGTGATCGCGAATCACGAACTTCGCGTCCATTCCGGGTTGGCCTTGGGCCGTAGCTTTCTGAAAATAGGGATTGCCCGGATCGCGCGTGTCAAGCGCCCGGTAGCTGCGCATCAAACCATAGGGAATCAATTCAATATTGTGGCTGGGAGAAATTCCTTCCAGCCCGTAGAGCGTCGCGGCCTGTCCCAGGCGGCCTTCTACCTTGTAGGAAACGTGCGGCCAAAAAGTATCTTCGGTCTTGCGCGTAATACCGCGATACAAAATGATTCCCCACTCCTGCTGTATCGCCGCCGGAAAACGCAGGCTCTTGAAAGGAATTGCCATCCACACCACGAAGCCGCGGTCGGTAACTTTGCCCCGCGAATCCCACACCGTGTCGAATGACGTATCGAAATGCGCGCTCGTTTCCTCTTCGCGCGAAGCCTCGGTCCAGATGGCGTCCCATTGCACTCCCAGCGGCGTGGTCTGAAACGCGTAGGCGCGCCGCCGGTCGTGAAAAGTGTCGAGCATGATCTCCACCTGGTCGTCGTCGTAAACATCCTCCCGAGCCGATAGCCGGGCACGAACCTGTCTCGGATCGTCGAAGCACACGAAGACCACATAAAGATTTTTCTGGTCGTATCCCAGGTAGGCGTCCGTCGGCTCCGAAACGCTCTCTCCGTCGTGCGGATTTCGTTGGGTGAAACCAGTCACCTTCGCCATCTGCTGAGCAGCCCCCCCCAGCGGCTCCATGCTGAGGAAGTCTTCCAGGACGGGAGCGCGCGACAGTCGCGGGATGGTCAGTGCCGGCGGCGCTGTCCCCGGCAATGGCGCGGGCTGCACTTCAGGATTTTTGATTGGCAGTTCCGGCAACTGCGCCGAAGGTGGAGGATTCTGCTGCTGCGGGTTGGGTACAGAAGGATTTTGCGGTGGGGATTGCGAACTCGGAGGACTGGAAGGAGACTGCGGTGATCCTGAGCCCTGGGCAGTGTTGCCGGAATTCTGAAACACGGTAGCTCGAGGCCAACAGAAACCTGCAGGCAACGCAACAACCAAGCCCACCAGCGCTGCCTTGGCGAGAAAATGGCCCCTGTGACCCAGCACTCGATACGGACGCAAAAATCCCCCGGCTTCTGCCCGCCCCCCACGGGTGGAATTGAGCAAGATACACCATCCGGGCCGTAACGAAACAAAAAAGAATGTTCTGTTTGGAAATCAGGAATCCGCAAGCACATCTAATGAATCCGCATCAGCGAGGCCGGAGAACTCGATTCCTCGCGACGGTGAAAACTTAGCGTCCGCTTGCTATAAAGTACAAATGCGCTTCCACGATTACGCACCCCGGCCCGCGCATCTCAGATGGCTGCTCGATTCTGACCCGGCCATCCGTTGGCAGGTCTTGACGGACCTGGTCAATGAGGCTCCGCATCTGATTGCCGCCGAGCGATCCCGAGTCGCAAAAGAAGGCTGGGGGGCGCAGCTTCTGGCCCGCCAATCCCCTGCCGGCAACTGGGGAGACGGCCCTCGCGGTTGGCGGAAAGACTTACCGAAGGACGACCGAGTCATGCTGGTTGCCATGTACAGTCTTGTCGCCCTCATGGACCTCGGCCTCGACCCCGCCAGCAAGCAGGCTCGCAAAATGATCGACCGGGTCGACAAGCGGCTCGTGTTCAAGCGCCTCAACCACCGCCCCTTCCTTCACGGCGAAACGGAACCCTGCATTAACGGTCGAATTCTCGGCATTGGAGCGTATTTCAAAGAGCCCAACGAGTCACTGGCCAATCAACTCCTGGACGAGCAACTCGAGGACGGCGGCTGGAATTGCGAAGCACCCAAAAGCCGGCGCTCTTCGTTTCATACCACGATCTGCGTTCTCGAAGGACGGCTCGAATACGAACGAGGAAGAGGCAGATCGCCGAAAGTTACTAAGGCCCGCAGGCGAGCAGAGAACTATTTACTCGAGCGCCGCATGTTCCGCTCGCTTCGAACCGGCGAGATCCTCAACAAACGCTGGCTCCGCTTTTCGTTCCCGACATTTTGGCACTACGATGTCTTGCGCGGACTCGATTATCTGCGGAATGCAGGAATCAAACCCGACAGCCGTGTCCGGGATGCCATCGACATCGTGATTCAGCGCCGGCACCAGAACGGACGCTGGCCAATGAACCTCCTTCATCCCGAACATATCCCATTAAAGATGGAAACCGCTGTTGGCCGCGCCAGCCGCTGGAACACTTTGCGCGCCCTCCGCGTCCTGCGTTGGTACAACGGCAAACAATAGCTCTACAGTCGGGAATTTCGAGATCAGAACAGCGAACTTTGCCTGCGGCTCGGCGCAATCTTGAAATATTCGTAGGCTAATTGTGTGGCGACGCGGCCGCGGGGAGTGCGGTTCAGGAATCCGATCTGCATCAGAAACGGCTCGTAGATTTCTTCGATCGCATCTGGCTCTTCGGCCAATACCGCGGCGAGTGTATTTACTCCCACCGGACCCCCGTCGTATTTCTCGATGATGGTCAGCAATAGCCGCCGGTCTACTTCGTCGAACCCATAATGATCGACCTCCAGCATTTCCAGCGCCGCCTTCGCCGTCGGCAGGTCAATTTTTCCCGCGCCGCGCACTTGCGCATAGTCGCGCACTCGCCGCAAAAGCCGGTTCGCAATTCGAGGCGTACCGCGCGAACGGCTGGCAATTTCCTTCGCGCCCGCGTCGTCGATCTCAACCCCCAGAATTTCCGCCGATCGCTCCACGATCACCTGCAAGTCTTCCGGCGCATAGAATTCCAGCCGCAGCACAATGCCGAAGCGCGACCGCAACGGCGCCGAGATCAGGCCGGCCCGGGTAGTCGCGCCCACAAACGTGAACGGCTTTACCTCTAAGGTGTGCGTTCGCGCCGACGGCCCCTGCCCAATAATGATGTCGAGCTTGTAATCCTCAAGCGCCGAATACAGCAACTCTTCCAGCACCGGCTGCAGGCGGTGAATCTCGTCGATGAACAGCACCTGCTTATCCTGCATGTTGGTGATGATCGCCGTCAGATCGCCCTTGATCTGCAGCAGCGGCGCCGCGGTCGGCTGAAAGTGCACCCCCAGTTCGTTGGCAATGATGTTCGCCAGCGTCGTCTTGCCCAGTCCCGGGGGCCCGTAGAGCAGAACGTGGTCCATGGCCTCGCCGCGCGAACGCGCGGCCTCGATCGCCACCGCCAGATTTTCTTTGACTTTCTTCTGCCCAATGAACTCCGCCAGCCGCTGCGGCCGCAGTTTTAACTCAAACGAGGAATCGTCCTCCACCGGCGCCGCCGAAACCAGGCGCTCGCGGCTGGGATTGAGCTCGGGATTGTTTTTTGCGGTAGCCACTGTTCCGGATGGTAGAACGAAATGCGAAGCCGCGCAATTGCACCCAATGGAACGGCGGAGGAGCACGATTTTACTGGGAGTTTAAGCCGCTTTTGAATTCATGCAATGTTCATCGCTTTGTTACAAGACTGTAACAAGCCCCGCTTAGGGTCTCGGATGGACCTGAGTCCGGGTGCGTCACTTCCGGCTATGGTCCTGCTATTTCGGGCCTTCGAAGATCGCAAGCAAGCCTGACAAATTTTTCCCATCTGGGGTAGTCACAGGAGAAAACAATGAAAAAAGAGATTCTGGCCATTGGCCTGTTCGGCGCGCTCGCCGCGTCGGCGTTCGCTCAGCAGGGCGCCATTCCATCGGGCGTCCCTCATCTGGATCATGCGTTTGTAATCATGATGGAAAATCACGGTTACAGCCAAATCATCGGTAACCCGAATGCTCCGTTCATCAACTTGTATGCCAGAAATGCCAACCTGGCCACCAACTACTTCGCGGTCGCCCATCCCAGCCTGACCAACTATCTGGAAACTGTCGGCGGATCGAATTTCGGCGTGCTCGACGACAACAATCCGCGATGGCACAATACCTCCTGCCTGCCGAATCTCGCCACCGGACAGGCCAATCTGGAAAAGACTCCCAGTGCCATCTGTCCGATCGCTGGCAGCGGGACCGAAGCCGCCACCCCCGCAGTGGATTGTTCGAACGAAGTGAGCGGCCCCCCCTGCGATATCAATCTCAACGGCACCGTTTCTTATCCGGCGTCCAATGCGACCTTGGCCATCACGATCGCCGACCAGCTCGCAACCGCCGGGAAGTCCTGGAAGAGTTATCAGGAGAGTCTGCCACTAACCGGCGCCAACTGGGTGAACTACAGCGACGGCAATTTCACCAACAACACCAACTTCAGCAAGATCAGTCCTCAGCTCACGCCGCCTTTGAGCCAGGGCGAAATTGTGCAACTGTACGCGGTCAAGCACAATCCGTTCGTTTACTTTGCGGCTGTTCAGGAAGGCACGAATCCCATGCTGAGCCTGAATCAGACGCTCCCCTTCGACGGCGCAACCGGACTGTACAGCAATCTGGCTTCCGGCAACCTCCCGAATTTTTCCTTCATCGCGCCCAACCAGTGCAACGATCAGCACGGCCGGGGCAACGGAACTGCATTCTGCGGCTTCGATCCTAATGACAATGGCAGCCAGGCTGGACTGAATCCAGCATCGATCCTTCTCGGAGATCAGGCGGTTCAGCGCATCGTCACCGCCATCAAGGCTTCCCCGGTCTGGAACCAAGGGCAGAATGTCATCGTCGTGATTTGGGACGAAAACGACTACTCGCAGGCGCCCAACACGAATCAGGTTGCCGCCATTGTCGACACCAACTTCGGTCCGCACGGCAAAACCAGTGCGAACTTCTACACTCACTTCTCTCTTCTTCGTACGCTGGAGGGCGGCTTCAGTCTGCCCTGCCTGAACCATGCATGCGACTCCAGCACTGCCGCCATGTCTGATCTCTTTGGCCAAAAGCCGTAGGATTCAAACCAAACAGCCTCGACCGGAATGTCACGGGCCGATCCGAAAGGGTCGGCCCCGAGCTTTTATATCTCGACTGACTGTAGGAATATTTATATACTAGTATAGAGAATGGTATAATATGTCCGATATGCCTATTAGCATCAAAAGCATAGAGACCGAACGCTTGGCGCGCGAAGTAGCAGCCAAGACGGGAGAGTCGCTGACCGGCGCCATTCAAAGAGCTCTGGAGGAGCGTCTGGAGCGGCTCAAACAACGGCGTCGCAGTCAAATTCTCCGTAGCCATTTGGAGGAAATCCTGCAACGCGTAGACCAACTGCCCGTTCTGGATCCCCGCGCTCCGGACGAAATTCTCGGCTATGACGAGCACGGGCTTCCCCGCTGACCATAAAAGAATGGTCATTGATACCTCAGCCCTGGCTGCCGTCTTTTTCGGAGAGCCCGAACGTCTGAAATTCCTCGATGCCATCACAGCAGCCGAGAGCCGCCTGATTTCTGCGGCAACCGTGCTCGAGACCGGCATGGTTCTGGAAGCCAGACAAGGGCAGGATGCGGGCCGCGAGTTCGATCTGTTCGTGATTCGCGCCAGCCTTCAAATCGTGCCGGTCGACGCGGAGCAGGTCGAAATCGCGCGCTCTGCCTGGCGCAAGTATGGCAAGGGCCGACACCCTGCAGCGCTCAACTTTGGCGACTGCTTCCCTTACGCACTGGCGAAATTCTCCGGCGAGCCGTTGCTGGCCAAGGGAACAGATTTCGGTCTCACCGACATCGAGGTCTACAAGTAAAGAACAAGGGAATCCTGCTATTTCGGATACCAGTCCAGCACCCGCACCTCAATGCCCGTCCCCTCCAGCGCCTTCTGAAACACCGAAAGATCTGACCCACGATAGTGATACGGAATCACAACCTTCGGATGAAACGCTTTCACCGCGTCCGCAGCCTCTTCCGGAGGCATGGTGTAAGGCAGGTTCATGCACACAAACGCCACGTCGATATTCTTCAGCGCCCTCATCTCCGGCACGCCCTCGGTATCGCCCGAAAAATAAAATCGCTTGCCGCCGTAAGTGAGCAGATATCCGTTGCCTCGTCCCTTGTCGTGAAAAAGTTTCCCCGGCTCCGGTCCGCGCTTAACGTTGTAGGCGGGAATCGCTTCAATCGTCCATCCCTGCCAGCTTTTCGTTTCTCCGTTAGCGATGGGCTTGGCACTGGTAACGGTCTGCACCACCTCCGGCGCCGCGAGAATCTCCGTGTCCGCTTTGCTGACTTCCTTAATCGAATCGGGAGCCATGTGGTCCCCGTGAATGTCGGTGATCAGAATCAGGTCGGCCTTCGGAAGTCCGGTGAGCTTCGCGGGCTTGGCAGGATCGAGATAAATCGTCTTCCCGCCAGCTTCAATCAGCGTGCTGGCGTGGTAGAGCGGAGTAATCTTGACCGTCCCCGCCGAAGTAGGAAAAGTCTGCGGCTCGGCCGCCGCGAGCGTTTGCGGCGCGAGAGCAAGTAGAAGGCTAAAAAGAAACGCGACAGTGATCAGTCCGATTTTCATGGCATCCTCGCGATGCTTGTATCTCAAAAACAACCCCACCGCGTCAATCGCAACACTCATCGCCCGGATGTCGGCAGTTAAGAGCTTGAAATTACAAGAAACAATGCGATCACGAAGGCCGTGTTTCCTTTGTTTCCTTCGTGCACCTTCGTGTCCTTCGTGGTAAAAACGATCTTGCCTGTGACACATCAATGTGACACAATAAACACGTGCCATCGGTCAACATTCGCCAGCTTCGCGACACCCGTCGCTTAAAAGCTTGGCTCCGTGCCGGCAAGACGGTCGAACTCCGCGAGCGGGACAAGCTCATCGCAAAAATTGTGCCGGAGCAGGAAGCTCAAAAGCGGCCGGTTCAATATCCGGATTTCGAAGCTCGGGCACGAAAGATATTCGGAAACCGCGTCTTGACCGCCGCAGATGACCTGATAAGGGAACGTGGCCGCTATTGACTGCTTACGTCGACAGCAGCTTTCTCGTGTCGCTCTACACGCTGGACGTGCATTCAGGACCGGCGCGAGCTCTGATGAGCTTGAACCTGCCGGTCTGGTTCAGTCCGCTTCACTCGGCGGAATTTTCCCATGCCATAGCCCAGCAAGTCTTTTTTGGCCGCATCTCTTCCGCGGAAGCAGATTCCGTCTCTGAAAACCTGAAGCGCGACTTAGCCGCAGCAGTTTGGCTTGAAACTCCGTTGCCTGAAAACGCCTTCGAACTCTGCGCCAACCTCGGTCGCCGCTACGGCGCGAAGCTCGGAGTGCGTACGCTCGACAGCCTCCACGTAGCGAGCGCTCTCGAACTCAAAGCGGACCGCTTCTGGACGTTTGACGAACGCCAGGGGAAATTGGCGAAAGCGATGGGGCTGAAGATCTCTTAACAGAGGTAGCGATCAACGGGCGCTACTAGGTGGACCTCCCGGTGCATTAGAATACTTCTCGCGGTGAAGATACTCTTGACCAGAGACAGTGTGTGCGCGGGAGACGATGTCGATGCTCCACACTCACGCGTTATCTCGATGGAAGGAGACTGCGCCGTTCAGCAACTTCTCGATAGGATTCGCTCGGACAGCCTCCCTGTGATAGAGGGAGGTAAAGCCAGTTGGGTAGCTTCGTCAGCGAAACCGCTCGGCGTTTTGGCGCAGCAGTGGCCCCAGGCAAGAACAATCTGGAGAATGTCACTCGGAACCGTCTCGTCTCGCGCCAAAGAACTGAACTGGTCCGACGGTAGCCTGCGAGTACACCTGAGCTACCTGGCGCAGATTGACCCTGAGATCGTGTTAAGTGTAGTCCAGGCCTTAGACTGAAGCCCTAAACAATCGCTCACGCTGCTCCTATTCTTCCTCTTCCTTCACCACTCCTCGCTCCGCTTTCGCCTTCTCGATAATCTTTTCCTGCAGCTGTCCCGGCACGACGTCGTAGTGATGCATCTCCATGTTGAAGCTACCACGGCCCTGCGTCATCGACGTCAGTTCCACGCCGTAGGTCAGCATCTCCGACATGGGCACTTCCGCCTTCACCACGGTGTTGCCACTCTTGTTGTCCATGCCCTGAATGCGCCCACGGCGGCTGTTCAGGTCGCCCATGATCGATCCCGCGAAGTCGTCGGGCACCGTAATTTCCACCGCCATGATGGGCTCGAGCAGTGTCGGCTTCGCCACTTCCATCGCCTTCTTGAAAGCGATGCGCCCCGCCATCTGGAACGACAAATCGTTCGAATCCACATCGTGATACGACCCGTCATAGAGCACCACGCGAAAATCCACCACAGGAAATCCCGCGAGATATCCGCGCGCCGCCGCGTCGCGAATTCCTTTCTCCACCGGTGGAATATAGTTCTTCGGAATCGCGCCGCCAAAAATATCGTTCACGAATTCGAACTCGCCGCCGCGCGGCAGCGGTTCCATCCGGATCTTGCAATCCCCATACTGCCCGTGCCCACCCGTCTGTTTCTTGTGGCGCCCCTGCACGTCGGCCTTTCCTCGAATCGTCTCGCGATACGGCACCTTCGGCGCCTTCAGCACCACCTCGGTGTGATATCGCTTCTTCAGCTTCGAAACGATAACCTCAATGTGCTGCTGCCCCGTGCCCGCAATCAGAAATTCTTTGGTCTGCGGATCGCGGAAAAACCGCAGCATGCCATCCTCTTCCATCAGTTTGTGGATGCCCGGCCCCAGCTTGTCTTCATCGGCCCGGCTCTTCGGCTCGATCGCAAACGTGATCGCCGGCTCCGGCAGTTTCACTCGCGGATACTGAATCGGCGCTGCTTTGTCGCCGAGCGTGTCGCCGGTCAGCGTGTCTTTTAATTTCGCCACCGCGCCAATGTCGCCCGCATGCAGTTCCGGCACCGGAATCGCCGTCTTTCCCTGCATCGTCTGAATATGCGCAAATTTTTCCTGCCCTCCGCGACTGAAGTTCTGCAGCGTCGCGTCGTTCCTCAACACTCCCGAGAAAACTTTGAAGTACGAAATCCGCCCCGCGAACGCGTCTGACACCGTGCGGAATACATACAGCGACACCGGCTCTTCATCCGACTCATGCCGCTTCGGCGCGTCGCCATTGCCCGCCGCCTCGCCCTGCACCCACTCGTGCTCCGACGGCGCGGGCGTGTAGTCGACAATAAAATCCATCACCCGGTCCGCCCCAATGTTCCCCAACCCCGAACTAAAGATGACCGGGAAAATCTTGTCTTCGCGAATCGCATTGTGCAGCGCGGGAATCAGGTCTTCTTCGCCCAGCGTGCCAGCCTCGAAGAATTTCTCCATCAGTTTGTCGTCGCCCTCGGCCACCAGTTCCACCAGCATCTCGTGCGCTTCCTGCACCTGCGACCGCATGTCAGCCGGAATGTCCGTCTCTTTTCCCTTGCCGTTTCCGCCCAGTTCGTAGGTGTACGCCTTCATCCGGACCAGGTCGACGACCCCGCTCAAACTCTTTTCGCTGCCAATCGGCAACTCAATCGGAATCACGTCCCGCCCAAACGCATTGATCAGCGATTCCAGTACACGCTCGGCATTGGCGCGATCGCGGTCCATGCGGTTCACCACGATCAGCCGCGGCGTCTTATATTCCTCGCAATAATTCCAAACGCGCTGAGTTACGACCTCCACGCCGGCCACGCCGTCGACCACTACAATCGCCGCGTCCACCACGGGCAGCGCCATCTTCGCTTCGTGCACGAACATGCTGAACCCGGGCGTGTCGAGAATATTGATTTTGGTGTTGCCCGACGAAGTCGCCCACTCCACCACCGCCGCCCCGGTGGAAATCGACATCTTCCGCGCGACCTCTTCCTCGTCGTGATCGGTCGTGGCCGACCCATCGTCCACCCGCCCCAGCCGCGGGGTTGCGCCCGCCGTGTAAAGCATGGCCGATACCAGCGTGGTTTTGCCCGCATGCCCGTGTCCCACCATCGCTACATTCCTGATGTTCGATCCCGAATAGACTTTCAAGTTGAGCTCCTTCGGCAGGCATTGAAAGAAGCAGGAAACGGCCTATAGAGAGGATAAGGACGGAACAGGCCAACCCGGCATCCCTGCCAAAACTATGGATGCTACCACGCGGCAACGGAAGCCTCAACCGGAGGAGCAGGGTGGGTAGTGAGTTACGACACGACCAGTAGGGTGCCCCGCCCTTCTTTTCGCGTTCTTCGCGAAAAGAGGGTGGGGAATTTGACCTTCCCGGTCGCCCGCCAAACCGTAGTATCATCTCCACGCATGCTAGGCAACCGCACCAGCGACCAGTGGATCGCACAATACGCCACCAGCCATCAGCACCCAGTCAACCGCCTCTGCCACACTCTCGGCATCCCCACGATCCTGCTCTCAGGCGCAATCGCCGTCGCGGGCTTCTTCTTTCATCGCCTGTGGCTCTACGCCCTCGCTCTGTTCGTGATCGGATGGATACTCCAATTCGTCGGCCACGCCTTCGAAGGCAAGCCGCCCGAATTCTTCAGCGACTGGCGATTCCTCTTCGTCGGCGTCCGCTGGTGGTGGGCCAAAATCAACGGCAAAGCCTGAGCGCCGGTGTGGGGCGAGCGCCAGTATGGGGGGGCGCCAGTGTAGGGCGGGCGCCCTCGCCCGCCAATGTTTGCTGTATTTCAAGCCACTGTTCTATGCTTGCTCTACCAGGGGTTCTACTCGACGAAAAGCATGCAGCGCCTCACCGCCAGATTTTTACTGCTATTTGCCCTTGTCGGAAGTTTCTTTCCGATAGCGCTCGCGGCCACCGCTGCCACTCCGCACGCCTGCTGCATCCGCAAAGCCGCTCATCAATGCCACGGCTCGTTCGGCTTGTCTGAAGATAGAGCCATCCGCAGCACCAGCTGCTGCAACCAAAATTGCTGCCGCGGAGTGCATGTCTCTCAGCCGGCTAATCCGCAACCGCCGATAGCATCTGCCCGCGCTGAGAGTATCGGTGCTCGCGGCATCGATTGGAATGCTGTGACTTCAGCCACAGAACTCCTAGCATCGCAATCCACCCGCGCCCCACCGTCCCTCTCGATTGCCTGATACAACCTGAATCTTAACCTCCCTTATGTGGGGACAGCCGCCCTCGGCTGTCCAGCCGGGCTTTGCCCGGCCTGCCCCTTTGGGGGCGACCACCCAACCGGTCACGGAGGTCTCATGCGTTTGCTACGTCTCATAATTTGCGCACCCTGCCTGGCGGCGATCTTATCCTTCGCCGCCACCGTCGCCACCGTCCGCGGCATTATTCATGATCCCCAGCACCGTCCCGTGCAAAACGCCATGGTCATGATCAAGGCCAAAACCTCCGACTGGTCCGCCACCACCAACTCCGACGCCAACGGTAACTTCGCTTTCAGCGCCGTTCCGCTCGGAGAGTACGTGCTCACGGTTGTAGGCGTCGGCTTCGAACAGGCGCAGCAGAACCTCGCGGTTGTTTCTGGCTCCGAGCCCGTGCTCCATTTCGCGCTCAATATCGCAGGCGCGAAAGAGTCGATCAACGTCTCCGGCACGCCCGACGCCGCTCCCACCGATTCCTCAACGCCAACCACCATCGTCGATCGTCTCGAGATCGCCCGCACGCCAGGCGCCGATCGCTCCAATAGCATGGCAATGATTACCGACTTCGTTCCGGGAGCTTACGTCACTCACGATCAACTTCACATCCGCGGAGGCCATCAAACGAGCTGGCTTATTGACGGCGTCCCCGTGCCGAACACCAACATCGCCTCCAACCTCGGACCTCAGTTCGATCCCAAAGATATCGACTACCTCGAAGTCAGCCGCGGCGGCTACGGCGCTGATCTGGGAGACCGCACCTACGGCGTCTTCAACGTCGTGCCGCGCACCGGCTTCGAGCGCAACCGCGAGGCCGAATTGGTTTTGAGCGCCGGCAATTTCTACCAGACCAATGACCAGTTCAGCCTCGGCAGCCACACCCAGCGCTTTGCCTATTACGCCAGCGTCAACGGCAACCGCAGCAATCTCGGCATCCAAACGCCCGTCCCGCAGGTGGTACACGATGCCGCCAACGGCTACGGCGGATTCGGCTCACTCATTTTCAACGTCGATCCCTCGAACCAGCTGCGGTTAGTGGCTTCAGCGCGGCACGACTCCTACCAGATCCCCTACGATCCGTTTCCGAACGATATCGAAAACGCGCCCATTGCCGCGAATGGTTTTGTGGCGCAGTATCCCAGCCTCACTCTGCGCGATGGCGATCACGAGTCAGACGCTCTGACGAGTCTCTCCTGGGTACACACCTTCAATTCCCGAATGCTGCTGACGGTTTCGCCCTTTTATCACTACAACCGCGCGAATTATGACAGCGCGCTCACCGATCGTGTCGTCACCACTCAGCATCGCGCATCGACTTATGGCGGCGGTCAGGTCAGTTTCAGCGCGAATGGATATAAGAACGATTTTCAGGTCGGTTTGTACAGCTTCTACCAGCGCAACGACGAGCTTCTGGGCGCGGTCTTTAATGACGGCAGCGCTCCGGCGTTAACCGAAGCCCTGCGTCCCTCCGGCAGCCTCACGGCATTTTTCTTGGATGACAAATTCAAGCCCGTTTCATGGCTGACGCTTTCCGCCGGACTCCGGCCTACCCATTTTTCTGGCGGCGTCAGCGAGAATTCCATCAGCCCGCGCTTCGGAATCGCCCTCAACGTGCCGCGCCTCAACTGGACCTTCCGCGCTTCCTACGGCCACTACTATCAGGCGCCCCCGCTGATCACCGCGTCCGGTCCGATTCTGCAGTTCGCCAACAGCAATAACCTGGGATTCATTCCACTCCACGGCGAACGCGACGAAGAAACCGAATTCGGCGTGAACATTCCCTGGCGTGGCTGGGTGCTGGACGCAGACACATTTCGCACAAACGCGTCCAATTTTTTCGATCACAACAATATCGGCGAATCCAATCTCTTCTTCCCGCTTACCATTCAAAACGCGATTGTCCGCGGTTGGGAACTCACGCTACGCTCTCCCCGTATCGCCCATCGAGGCCAACTCCACCTCGCCTATTCCAACCAGGTTGCGTGGGCAGGAGGATTCATCAATGGCGGTCTCACGGATTTTTCCTATCTCCCCTGGGGACCGCTCGATCACGATCAGCGCAACACTCTCAACTTCGGCGGCGATGTGACCCTGCCTTGGCGCGCCTACGCCTCCACCAACGTCTACTACGGCTCCGGTTTCAGCAACGCATTTCCCGGCCAGCCCTATCCTGGAAACTATCTGCCGCAGCACACCACCTTCGATCTCACGCTGGGCAAGGATTTCGGCGACCGCCTCTCCGCCTCCCTCAACGCTATAAACGTAGCCAATCGCCGCGTCGAACTCGACAACAGTGTCACCTTCGGCGGCTTCCACTGGAACAATCCTCGCGAAATCTACGTAGAACTCCGCTACCGCTTCCACTACTAGATCCCCCGTAGCGACAGTCGCCTCGGCTGTCGACCCAAGCGAAGCCAGACCGCCGGTGTCAATAGCTCGAGCTCAGTTCCTTCGAAGGGCCGAACAGAATCGTCGCCCGCGGTGTGGTCAATTTTGCTCATCTAGACGATGCTGGCACTTGGTGAGTACGATTGCCACCGCTGTTCAATTTCTTGATTTGGTTTGGGGTCAGATTAGGATGGCAGGTAAACGTACTCTAGGTTTCAGTTCCGTAGATCTCCGCAAGAAGTTCCATACTGCAATGACGGTTCGGAATTACACAGACAAAGATGTCGTCTTTTCCCAGGGAGATACAGCGGACGCTCTCTTCTACGTCCAGAGCGGCACGGTGAAGCTCACGGCAGTCTCCACACGTCGCAAGAAAGCTATCATCGCCTTCCTGCAGCGAGGGAGCTTCTTTGGCGAAGGCTGTCTGGCAGGACAATCTCAGCGCATTTGCACAGCCACCTCAATCGGGCCGTCGAATATCGTTCGCCTGCGAAAGGGGAGCACGGTTCGCACGCTCAGGCGAGACCCGCAGTTTGCATCGCTGTTTGTTGAATATCTGCTTTCCCGGATTGTTCGCATCGAGGAAGATCTGGTAGATCAGTTCTTCAATTTCAGCGAAAGGCGGCTGGCGCGGGTTCTGTTGCTCGTTGGGCAAATAAGCAAGGAATCAAAGCCGGAACACCCCCTGAAGGTGAGCCAATCAACCTTGGCGGAGATGGTCGGTACTACCCGCGCAAGGGTAAGTAAATTTATGAATGAATTCAGGAGCAAGGGCTTCGTCAGCTACAACGGCGGCCTGCAGATAGATAGCGCACTGCTCATCGGCTTCCTGCAAAGCAGGCCTATGTCCGTCAAAAGCAAAGTGTAGGTCTGGCAAGCGCCGCGCGCCATCGGACGGAAACTCCCAATCCACTCGTCCATCAAAACTTCAGGAAGATGTCACCAACCCCTTTCGGCTGCGGCGAATCCAACACATAACTTTAAATACGTAAGTCAAAATTGCAGTGCGGAGGCCGCATGGATCAACGTCAACTCACCCTCGTGGTCGCTGTAGTCGCGGTGGTTGTAGTGGTTGCCGTGATCGCTTTCATCCTGGCGCGCAAGCGCCGTAGCCAGCAACTCCGCCAGCGCTTCGGCCCGGAATATGATCGCGTGGTGAAAAAAGAGGGCGAGGTACGCCGCGCCGAAGGCGTCCTCGAGATGCGCGCCAAACGCCACGATAAATTCACTCTCCGTCCGCTACCGGAAGCCAACCGCCTGGATTTCGCCGAACGCTGGCAGGCTGTGCAGGCCCAGTTTGTCGATGAACCCGCCGGCTCCGTTTCTCAAGCCGACGCTCTAGTCAATGAGTTGATGGGGGCGCGCGGCTACCCCATGTCCGACTTCGAGCAGCGCGCCGCCGACATTTCCGTCGACCACCCCGTGGTGGTCGAGAACTATCGCGCCGCCCACGCCATTGCCCTCCGCCACGACGGCGGCCAGGCCAGCACCGAAGACCTGCGCAAAGCCATGGTCCATTACCGCTCTCTGTTTGAGGAGTTGCTCGGCGAACCAGCCGAGAGAAAAGAGGAACGACCAGCATGAGCCTGCCCCTGAGAAAAGATCAACCAGAACTCGAGGAAGACTTAACCACAGCCGACCTGGCGCAGGGCAAGCGTCCTGCAGCCGCGAACCGAATCAACGATCAAATTAGCAACGATCGGGCCGATGACGATCGAACCAGCGATGATCGAACTAGCGATGATCGTCTTGAGGAAAGCGGCCCTCAGGAGGTTCGATCCAACCCGGAATTCCGATCTCAAGACCTTCGGCCGAATCAGCAACTTCTTTCGAACGACGAGCGGCCCAAGCCCATGCTCGCCAGCCGCCCCGGCCAGAGTTCGCCAGCCGCGACTTCAGACACGCGCAACGCCTCCGACGCCGCGCCCTTGTTCCCCACCAACGAACTCGACGAACTGCGCAATCGCTGGACCACCGTTCAGGCCGCTTTCGTTGATGAACCTCGCCGTGCCGTCGAGCAGGCGGATGGCTTGGTCGCCGCAGCCATGAAACGTATCGCCGAAGTGTTCGCCCAGGAACGTTCCAATCTCGAACAACAGTGGGATCGCGGCGACAACGTCTCCACCGAAGACCTGCGCATCGCCCTGCAACGCTATCGATCTTTCTTCCAGCGTCTGCTTTCCATCTAAACATCCGCGGGCGGATTAACTCACTCTGCCCGCAATTTCGCCAGCCATGGCAACCCCGTCCCGTCCGCGTTAAAGTATCTACAACGTGAACAACCATACTCGACGTGCCTTGCTCGTTCTCCTTCTTTCGAACGTGATCTTCTTCTCAGCGTGCTCCAGGACTCCGGCCGCCAAACGCTATCCCTTCACCGGCCGTGTGGTGTCGATCGACACCCAGGCTCAGTCCGCCGTCATCGACGGCGACGCCATTCCCGGTTTCATGGACGCCATGCCCATGCCCTACAAATTCAAGCCCCCAGCAACCTTGAACCACCTCCATCCCGGCGATTCCATCTCCGCCGAGGTTGTCATCGTGCAATCCAAAAATGACGACGCGCCTCCCGACTATTGGGTGGAAAATGTGAAAGTCGTTGCCCACGCGCCTGACCCGGCCCACGCTGCCGGAGCAAATTCGCTCCACACCCCCACTGCCGGAGAAGATGTCCCCGACTTTTCATTTACCAATCAGAGCGGCAAGCGCATTTCTCTCACCCGTTATCGCGGAAACTTTCTGCTCGTCACTTTTATTTACACGCGCTGCCCGTTTCCCGACTTCTGTCCGCGCATGAGCAGCAACTTCGCCGAAATCTACAAGCAACTCGCCACAACTCCAGACCTTGCCGGAACTCATCTCCTAAGCATCAGCTTCGATCCCGAACATGACACGCCCAAAGTTCTGCGCGACTACGGATACTCCGTCGCCCACACCCACGAGCCCGCACTTTTCAACCGATGGGAATTCGCCGCGCCCAGTTCCGCCGACTTGCCACATGTCGCCGATTTCTTCGCGCTCACCGTCAAGCCCGAAGGCGGCGCCATCACCCACAACCTCAGCACCGCTGTCATTGGCCCCGACGGCAAGATCGTGAAGTGGTATCACGGCAGCGATTGGCAGCCATCTGATTTAATAAAAGATGTAACCGAAGCAAAAGAAGAAAAAGGAAAAGGAATAAAGAGTTAGCAAGAGCTTTTCTCAGCGTACTCAGCGACCCTCAACGCTCTCTGGGGTAAAAAGCTTTTCCCAGACAGTGAATGAAAAACGGGGGAAACGGGAAGAAAAGACATCAAGAGGTTAGTCGAAAGATTTACTCAGCGTACTCAGCGACCCTCAGCGCTCTCTGCGGTAAAAAGCTTTTTGCGGGAAGCGAAAGAAAGAGCGAAGGATAGAAAAATGAAATACTTGTTGCTGATTCTAGCCATTCTAGGAGTAGTAGCTTCGTCCCTCGCCCTCCGCGAACATTACCGCACTATCGGCGACGCGCCCTGCAGCATCAACGAGCGTTGGGACTGCGGCGTCGTCAATCACAGTCCCTACGCCATGCTCGCCGGAATTCCCGTAGCCGCGATCGGCATCGCCGGGTACATCCTCATGGCCGCCCTCGCATCCCTTCGCTCCTACCGCCTGCTCCTCGTTCCCACGTTCGCCGGACTCGCCTTCTCGCTGCACCTCGCTGACATTGAAAAAAACATCCTCGGCGTCTGGTGCGTTTACTGCGTCATTTCGCTGGGCATCATCTCCCTTATGTCGCTACTCACCCTCGGCACCGTCGTCGCGCAGTTTATCCGCAAGCCTACACGCGCTTAACGCCTCGCCCGTCTCTTCGCCCCGATCTTGCGATTGATGTCGGTGGAATACTCGATAAAAAAATTCAGCAATGCCCCGTACCCCGCCTGCCCCAGCATCGCCCGCCCGCCTTCGGCAAACGCATTGCGCGGCTGCGGTTTCCACGCCGTCGAAACTAACCCTCCGCCAAACGATCCCCCATACAGCGCCCATTGCGGACGTATCCGCCCCTCACTTTGGTCATAAGTCACAAAGTTTCGCAGGATCGCATGCCGCGTCCTCGGCCAGAAACCGCTGCAACGGCACTGATCGTACCGCGGCTCATACTTCAGCGCCGCGTTCCCCAGGTACGCCAGCGTATTGGCCGTGATGAACTGCCCTTCGCGCGACGCGAACCGCTCCACATATCCGTCCCACCCGTCGTCCCACTGCGAGGGCACTCCGCGCGCTTGATCGATCCCCGCCGCGAACATGCGCTTCATATACGCTCCCGGCGTCCCCAATGTCTGTTCCAGATAAATCTCGCGCCGCTGCTGTGGCGTCACCGGAAGCAGCGGGCGACCCTCCTCCACAAAAACGCCGGTCAGCCAACCACTCTCCCAGTCGCGCGCCCTCACCAGCGCGGCTTGTCCTAAATTCTTCCCGGCAGCGGCGGCCTGCATCGTCGCCTCGACGGTCCTTTCCGCCGCCGCCTGCGCGGGATTCGGATTCTCATCTTTTTTGGGATTCTCTTCGGAAGGATTTGGTACCGTCGGCGTCTGATCTTGCGGTGCCGCCTGCGGCTGAGAATTTCCCGCTGGCGGCGCAGGCTTTTGCGCCGGTGCGTCCTGTGCCCATGTGCCAAGGCAAGCGAACGTCAAACAACCCAGTAGCAAAACAATCCGGCACCCGCCCCGCCGGTAACGTGCCGTCACAAACAGCAAAAGTGCGTCCCTTCCGGTGCGTCCGCGGCTTTTTACGGCGAGCGTTGCTCCAGTTCCGATTGCTTTAGGAAAAACGTTCTAAGTAATGTTCGATGCCGGCATATCCCACCACCGTTGCAGGAAATTGTTGTCGCCCCACCGCGCCGCCGAGGAACTGCTGCAACGGCACAACTTCAGTCGCGGTGGCGGAAGAATGAAAGGGCGCGACATCATTCGTGCCGAAGGCTGAAGTTGTGGAAGGGCGCCACATCGTTCGCGCCGGGGGTTGAAGTTGTGGAAGGGCACGACTCAGTCGTGCCTTAAACATCCAAAAAACATGCGGGCTTCAGCCCCTGAGGGACTCGCTTCATCTCCTTACTCGCTGCTCCACTACCCTCGCTCGAACGCATGCTTCTTCTCCAACTCCTCCACCGCCTCTCGCCGCACGCTCTCGAATCGCTGCGCCTGCCCCAGAAGCCCCTGCGTCGCTACCGCCCATTCCCCCTCGATGCGCAACAATCCCTGCGCCGCCACCAGCCGCGCCGCAATCTCAATCAAATGCGCCGGAGTCGTCTGCAAATACTGCGCCTCCGTCGGATCGCCAATCCACACTCGCCCAGATTTCGCGAGCGTCGTCTCCCAATACACTTTCCGCTCAATGAATTCGGCCATCGCATCGTCGCTCGCCTTGCCAAAAATCCATTGCTGCCGTTTGAAATCGTAGTGCCGGCTCGAAAACGCCACCGGCAACAACTTCCCCGACTTCATAAACTCGATCTGCCGCCGGTCCACTTCCTTCCGCAGCGCGTTGATCACCGGAGCCTCCACGTCCTTCGGTTCCAGCGACGGCATCACTTCGCGCACCGTTTGCGAAAGATTCACCGCCACCGGCGCGTGCAGCCCTTCCGATCCTTCCAGCCGGATGTCCCCATGCAGCACCCAGAAATCCGCGCCCGACGTCGACTGGTGAAATGGCCACTTCAGCCGGATCGTCACCGGCAATCCCCGCAGCGTCACCCAGATCTTTTCGCCCCCGGTCCCAACACTTTCCTGCACCTTACTCATAAGCCTCTATCCCTCTTCCTCTGTGAAACTCCGTGCCCTCAGTGGTTCAAAGGTTTTTAAAGAGTTTACAACCCGCGTGCAACGCAGCGGCGTCTCACGTAGCGGCGGACGCATTCGTCCGCCAAGGTTTTGATCTACACTCCCCGAATTTTATCTGCGCCTGCGGTTAAAGATTTTTGAACTTAGGTCCAGCACTGATGATGAAAACCCAAGAGAACGGAGAACTGGGAACTGAGAACTAGATTCACCGCGCCTTCTTCCGCATCTTTGTTCCCATGCGCAGCAATTTCCGCACAGTCCCCGTTGGCAACCGCTTCATCTGGTCGTGCAACTCCGTCACCGCTTCAAAAAAGCCGGCCATCGCTCCCAGCCGCTCCCGCGTATAATCCGCTCCCGCTTCTTTCGGATCCACATCCGCCAGGCACCGCCGCAACATTTCCCGCGTCGGATCGATCTCCCGCCGCTTCCGCTGCTCAATCACCAGCCGGAACATCTCCCACACGTCTTTCATCGACTCATAATGTTCCCGCCGGTCGCCCAGCACGTGCACCGCCCGCACGATCCCCCAGGTCTCCAACTCCCGGATCGACGTGCTAACGTTCGACCGCGCTACGCTCAGCGTCTCCGCAATCTCCTCCGCCGGCAGCGCCTTCGGCGACAAGTACAGCAGCGCGTGAATCTGCGCCACCGTTCGGTTGATCCCCCACCGCGTCCCCATCTCTCCCCAGTGAAGGATGTACTGCTTCTGCACTCCAGTCAGTTCCGCCATATCGTTTCTTTCAGTACAAACTGAATATACAGACGTTTCCCGCCCAAGGCAACTCGAAAGACGCGAGTTACTGATGTAGCGACAGCCGCCTCGGCTGTCCAGCGAAGGCGAAGCCGAGCGTCATCTCCACAAATAATGAGCAAAAATAGCCCACGTAGCGGCGGACGCATTCGTCCGCCAGGGTTGATCTTCATCCTGCACACCCGCCAAGGCTTGCAAGAATTTGCAACCTCGAACTCTCCGAAAAAAAACGTTGGAAAATTTCCCACCCCATGTAGAATTCGCTGCGCTGTTAGCCACTGAGGGGGAATTTCTTTTCTGGAGTTCACATGAGCCGTTTGTTGCGCACCGCCGTCGTCGCCGCCTGCATCGTCTTCAGTTGGACCCTTGCCCAAGCCCAGGTTCCAATTGCCGTATATCCCAATCCCATTTCGTTCGGAACTGTTGCCCTGAATTCACAAAGTTATACGCTCACCGTTTACATCAGCAACGTCAGCGTGAACTCAGTCGACATCACCAGCGTCACCGTCTCCGGCACGAACGCGGCCGATTACGTTATCAGCAGTGCTCCTTGCGTGGGAACGATTGGCAGCAACGGCTCCTGCGAGCTGTACATGATCTTCACTCCATCCGCCATGGGCGCGCGCGTCGCCAACCTCGTCATAGCGGTCAGCGGCCTCACTACTCCTGTCAGTGTTCCTCTCCAAGGCACAGGCGGAAATCCCATTCCGACCGTTGTTACTGTCTCGCCCGCGAATATTTATGCCGGCAGCCCAGCCACAACCATCACGATGAACGGCACCGGATTTATTTCCTCGTCAGTTGCTTCCATCCAGAACGTCTCGCTGCTCACTACCTACATCGGCGCCACCCAGATCAAGGCTCAAATCCCCGCGTCCTATCTGGCTCAGACAGGCACTACTTCCTTGACTGTGACCAACCCCGCTCCCGCCGGAGGTTCCGGCTTCGCCACGTTGCAAGTGATCGAGCCCATTCCCACTCTCTATAGCGTCGCTCCAACCTCTGTCATCGCCGGAACTGCTGCCAGCCCCATCGTCGTGAATGGCAACAACTTTATGGCAGGAGCCCAGGTCCAATGGAACGGCGTCAACATGCCCACAACCTATATAAGTTCCCAACAACTGCAGGCCCAACCGACCATCGCTCAGTTCGCTACCGCGGGCATCGTTGAATTGTCAGTGAACAATCCTGCTCCGGGCGGCATCTCCTCTCCCGTCACCTTCAATGTCACCTATCCCGCCACCATCAACATCCTCGATCTCCCTGCCAACGCGCTCGTCTGGGATCCCTTCGCGCAAGTCATCTACGCCTCACTGCCCAGCACCTATGGCGTGAACGGAAACAGCATCGCCGTCATCAATCCCACCACCGGCACCGTCACCAGCTATCACTATGCCGGCAGCGAGCCCTCCAGCCTCGCCATCTCCTCAATCTCCAATTATCTCTACGTCGGCCTCAACGGAAATGGCAGCGTGCAGCGCGTAAACCTTCCTGCCTTCACTCTCGATATCGACGTCAGCCTCGGCAATCCCACCAATGGTGGACCCTACACCGCCGGCGATATCAAAGTCTCTCCCTCCAACTCCCACGCTTATTCCGTCGCGATTGGTAACGGCGGATGCTGCAGCTATGGACCGATTAACTTCTACACCGATTCCACCAAGCTCGCGAACTCCGTCACCACCGTTCCCGTGAGCGAAATTGCGTACCCCACCGCCTCTACCGTCTACGCATACAACGGCAGCACTCTGAGTCAGATCACCGTCTCTTCCACCGGAGGCGTTCTCGCCAAGGAGTGGTATGGATTTGTCGAGGGAACTACTTTTCAGTTCGCCAATAACTTGATCTACGGCGGCGGTGGTGAGGTTTTTAATCCTACAACCGGCTTGCTGCTCGGCACCTACGATGTCGGTGCAAGCAACTGCTGTAACTCGGCTGAAGTCTTGCCCGCCGCCGCCATCAATCGCGCCTTCGCTCTGGGCGTCACTCCATTCTTCAATTCCCTGGGAATCACCGCCTACAATTTGTCTCAGTACACGCCTCTCGCCGTGACCAGCCTCTCGGAACTTGACCCCAACTCCACCCCTCCAACCTCCAACCTCATCCAGTTCGGCAACAACGGCCTGGCTTTCATTCTGCAGTCCGGCTGCTGCAACAATACGACGTCTCAGGTCGTCCTGGTCCAGAGTCCCACCATGTTCCTCACCTCCAGCAACACCTCCAATGGCGTCCCCTCCGAGACGTCACTGTCGCCGGCGGCTCTCACCCATGGAGGCCAGAACTTCCAACTAACCATCAACGGCTCGAACTTCGTCCCGGGTTCGACGGTTACCTTCAACGGCAGGTCAGTCTATGCCAGGTATCTCACCTCGACCCAACTCAAGGCCTACGTCCCCGCCCCCGACATCGCGGCCGCAGGCTCCGTCCCAGTGGTCGTCAAGAACCCAACCCCCGGGGGCGGAACTTCCATCGCCCTAACCTTCGTAATCCAATAACCGCGTGAAAGAAGTATGGGGCGGACATAATTGTCCGCCCCACATTGCACATGCACATTGTTAAATGCTCACGTAACGACAGGCGCCCAGGCCGTCCAACGATTACTCATGTGGCGACAGCTGCCTCGGCTGTCCAGCGAAGGGGCGAAGCCGAGCGCCATCTCCACGAACCAAGGAGCCACGATAGCCCACGTGGCGGCGGACGCAGCTCGCCCTGAGCAACGCCGAAGGGTCCGCCAAGGTTTAGATTTAGATTTAGATTTTGACTTGAAAAGAGAAGAGCGCCCCTAGTTCGTCTGCGCCGCCCGGTGAATCTTTCTCAACCGTTCTTCCAGTTGCTCCGCCTCGTCGTTGCGTCCTAACTTCCGCAGCGCATTGACCTCGAAAGTAATCGGTTGCGCCAAGTCGGGACTGTTAACACCGACTTGTTGTTCCATGATTCCCGTGGCCCGATGCCAGCACGGCTGCGACTTCTCCGGTTTGCCCCAGCGGTCATAGAGATCGCACAACCCGTACAACGGAATCAGCACTATGTTGGGATCTCTTCCGCCGCTCGCCACCTCGCTCCCTTTCACCGCCCGCAGCAAATATGGCTCAGCCTTGTCCCATTGCTTCTGCGCCATGAATAGCCCCGCCATCATTCGCAAGCTTTCCGAAGTGGGCCCGCTGTTCTCGCCATAGGCTTTTAGATTGACATCCAGCGCTCGCTGAAAGTAGCCCTCCGCAGCCGCAAAGTTCCCCGTCCCCGCCGCTATCGCTCCCAAAAACCGCAACGGATCGGTGGTTCGCGGAGACGCCGCGCCAAACGTCTTTTCGATCACCGCCAGCTCTCGGTGAAACGCCGCGTCCGCATCGTTATAGTCCTGCCGCATGCCGTACGCATTTCCCAGCATTCCCAGCGCGACAATCAGGTTCTCATTCCCCGGCGGCAAATGCTCCGCCAATTCCACCGCTTCCTTAAACGATTTCTCCGCCTCGTCGATGCGCCGCTCTTGCATGGCCTGCTTACCGTCCTGAATCGCCGCCTGCACTTTTTCCAGAGTACTGTCCGCCGTATCCAGCATATGAACGCGCTTTTCTAACTCGGCCGCTTCGGCTGTCTTTCCCGCCGCTCTCAATTCAACTTCATGATCGGCAAATCGCCCTTTCGCTTCTGCGTAAACTTTCTGTGGGTCGGGCTGATACATATATACCGACTGGCCCATCTGCGCCTTGCTCAGCCGGTCCGCATCGCTCAATGCCGATTTGCGATACTGCTCCAGCGCTCCTACCCAATCCCCTTTTTTCTCCAGCGCCGCTGCCAGCTCATCCATCACCTGCGCCAGCGTCGGAACGAGCGCAATTGCCTCCTTGAACTCACTGATCGCAAGGTCGATCTGCCGATTGGCTATGAGCGCTTTCCCATATTCCTCGTGAATCTCCCACGAACTTGGCGACAAAGCCTCCGCCTGCTTCAACTCCTCAAGGGCCCCCTGAAGATCTTTCTTCGCCAGCAAAACTCTTCCTACGTCCGCATGCGTCAGGCCTTCCTCTGGTCCCAACCTCTCCGCAATCTGAAACTCCTCCAACGCCGCGTCGTAGTTCTTCTCCTCTTCTCGCATTTTGCCCAATCCCCTGTGCGTCTCCGGGTCCGAAGGCTCCAGCGCGGAAGCTTTCATGTATTCCGCTTCTGCACCCCCTTTGTCGCCCATCAACGCCAATCCGTGGGCCAGGCATAGGTGACACATCTCAAAGTCGGGAAACATTCTCTCTAGCTCGCGCAACTCCCTCACCGCTTCTCCGGGCGATACCCCCATGAGTGCGGCTCCCAAATTCTCTCGCGCCATCGGATTTTTTGGATCAAGCCGCTTGGCTTCGCGAAACTCAATCACCGCGTCGCTAATCCTTCCCTGAACATCTTTATAGATAACGCCAAGATTGATGTGCGCATCGAATTGAGTCGGATCCAGCGCCAGAGCTTTCTTGTATTCCACGATCGCGTCATCATAGGCGCGCATGTTCTGCAGCAGCACGCCCAGATCAACGTGCCCGGTCACAAAGTCCGGTTTGATCCGCAACGCCTGCTTGTACTCCGCGATCCCCGCGTCAAACTTCTGCTCGCTGTCTAGCGCCAGCCCCGCATTCTTGTGGGCTTCGGCATTCTCCGGATTTTCTGCAATAGCCGCCTTGGCTTCACTCAGCGAGTCCTCAGGATCTGCAAGTTTGTAGAGAACGAAACTCGCCTTGGTATGCGCTTCGGGAAAATTCGGATCTTCCCTCAGCACCTCCGCGTAGACCGACGCCGCCTGCTGGAACTCAAGCTGTTGCCGCAGCAGCTCGCCCATCACAAAGCCAGTCTCAGGCCCTGCGAAGCTGCCCTTCAGCGCCTTGCTTAGCTCCGTCGCCGCCTCATAATAATGCTTCTCCTTAATCAGCGAGCCCGCGCGGCTGATCTCCTGCACCAGTTCCTTGTCCGGCTTCGCGTCCCCCGACCCTTTGGCTGCTTTCACCGCCGCTAATACATTTGCGTCAGCGCCGGCCGCCTTCAGCAACACAAGGTAGTCGTCATCCGGGCGAAAATTCAGTCCGCGGCTGCCCACTTGATAAGCCACATTGTCCTGCAACGCTCCCCCGGCTTCGAGCGCCATCACTTCACTGGCTCGCAGCGGCTTCGAAGAGGTCTGCGCCGTAATGTCACGAGAAATTCCAAGAAGACTGGCAAGAACCAGGAAAAGAAGAGAGCGAACCGCAAACCTTGGCATGACTACCCCCGGCAGAATTCATTTCGAATCCTATATTCGGTGGTCGCCGTTTTCCTGTTACCTCAGTGCGCTCCCTTTCGGGATTGGCTCAGGGAGAGACAGCCGCCTCGGCTGTCGAGCGAGGGCGAAGCCGAGCGCCATCTTCACGGACCAAGATGAAAGATGGCCCCCGTAGCGGCGGACGCAGCTCGCCCTGAGCAACGCCGAAGGATCCGCCAAGGTTTTGATTTAGATTTTGACTTGAAGAAATTTTATTTTGACTTGAAAAAAGAAGAGCGCCCTAATTCCCGGGCGCCGCCGAAGGATCGCTCAACGCAATCAGCTTCCCCGGCGGATAATCCGCAGGCGTGAGTGGAGTGTCAGGATCCGGATTCACAATGGTCAGGACTTTCCCGCTGCGCACTCCCCGAATCGTCAGGCGCTGGCTCTCCACCGACACCACCCGATACTTCTCGTCGAAGATTGCACCTTTCGGGGCTTTCATAGCTGGTTTGGATGCCATTTTCCCAGACCGCGTTTTCCTGACTTGTACCTTTGAATACGGTTGTAAAACGGAATGCGGATGTAAACCATTATGAGCCTGCCAATCCGCTTTCGCAAATTGGCAAATCCCACGTAGGGGCGGACGCAGCGAGCCCTGAGCGACGCCGAAGGGTCCGCCAAGGTTTTGAAACCGTCGGGAAAGAAAATTTACGAAAAAGAAGAAAACCCCTCCTACAATCGTGCTTCCGCCTCATGAACCGCGACCGCATCATCGAGCTTCTTCAGCCCTTCCTCAGCGCGCCCATTGCGGGCTCCGCAGCGGCGGCCTCACTCTCCTCCATGCAACTCGACAGTATATCGACATACATCGATATACTAATCCGCTGGAACGCCCGCATCAATCTAACCGCGATCCGCGACCCCGAAGACATCGTCACCCGCCACTTCGGCGAAAGCCTCTTCGTCGCCCGCCATCTGTTCCCTGATCGAATTCATCTGGGGACAGCCTCCGCCCTTGCCGATCTAGGTTCCGGCGCGGGTTTCCCAGGCCTTCCCATCAAACTCTGGGCGCCGCACATCTCCCTCACCCTCATCGAATCCAATCACAAAAAAGCAACCTTCCTCCGCGAGGTCATGCGAGCCCTTACATTGACCGACGTCAATATACAAAACGCCCGCGCCGAAGCCCTCGCGGCAAGCGCTTTCCAGGTCGTCACCCTGCGCGCCGTCGAGCGCTTCGAATCCGTCCTGCCAGTTGCCGCTTCTCTGGTAGCTCCATCTGGCAGCTTGGCCCTCCTGATCGGCCGTACCCAGGCACACCAAGCCCGCCACCTTCTACCCAACCTCGCGTGGAACGGACCCGTCCCAATCCCAAACTCCAACTCGAGAATCCTACTCTGCGCCAGCAATCCTTGAACCACAAGATACAACAAGTGGGATGGACGTGGCCTTATTTATCATCAAGATTGCTTAACTTCCACTCACATGCGGCAAAGTGGAATACAAATAACAATTCTAGACGGATCACGAAGTCTACCGCGTTCGAGTGTTGATCTTGTCATGGGACTCCTCATTCCTTGCACATGAACAGGCATCAGAGTAGTAATTGTGGAACAGAAACCGCAGGCGAGACCTCCAATTCTGTAGAGTATCGTATAATATGTAGTTAGCAGACATCGAAGTGGAACAAACATCAAATACTGCGGCCATTCATCAGAGTGTAGGGGTTCATCGCCAACAAAGTTTTCCACAATGTTCCTTCAGGAACATTTCTACGAAATGTAACCAAGCCACTCACCCCGCGAAGAAACTCGCAATATGTTCCTGCAGGAACATTCGGCACTCTCATCCCAGCCGCAGGGTGTAAACGAGACGGAAGAATCAACCACCAAGTTGGCGCAGCCCTTTCCCAGCCTACCCGCCAAACGAAACCCTTCCATCATGAACAAACCAGGCGAGCCTAGCGCGACCGTTGGAGAATGTTCCTGAAGGAACATTCTGACAGAGCACAACTGGGAGAGTGCGTGCGCAACATCTCATCGCTCGAAACCGTTCCTGCAGGAACACTTTGCCAATTTGAGTTTGCTTTGTGTTCCTGCAGGAACATCTGACACGTTTTGCACACAAAATCGTCAACGTGCACAGCTAATCTCGTTGCATGCGAATGCAAAGCGGATTATGCTGCCGATAGCTCTGCTTCTCCTGACAATCGAATGGGACGCGTAATCGCTGTTGCCAACCAGAAGGGTGGCGTCGGGAAGACCACGACCGCCATCAACCTGGCTGCATCGTTTGCAGCCGCTGAAGTGAACACACTGCTGGTCGACTGCGATCCCCAGTCGAATGCGACCAGCGGTCTTGGTTTCCCTAAAGATCCTGACCGTATCAGTTCCTACCATCTTCTAATGAAGGATGCCTCGGCCGAGGAGGCGCTGCTCGCGACTGAGCTCGAGCAGCTGTGGCTGATTCCTGCCCACAAGAATCTGATCGGCGCAAACATTGAGTTGGTGGACGCAGAGGGGCGCGAGTTTCGCCTGCGCGAAGCATTGGCGCCACTGCGCGATCGCTTTCAGTTCGTGGTGCTGGACTGTCCTCCAGCGCTGGATCTGCTGACGCTGAACGCGCTGGTCGCGGCCGATGCGGTGCTCATTCCGATGCAGGGTGAGTACTTTGCCCTTGAGGGCGTGAGCGAGCTGCTGGACACCATCGAGCGCATACGCGCGGGGCTGAATCCTGAGTTGGGAATTGAAGGCGTGGTGCTGACCATGTTCGATGACCGTACCAACCTGGCGCAGCAGGTGATGAGTGAACTCAAGAACTATTTTGGCGAGAAGCTATGCCGCACGAGCATACCGCGGAACATACGCCTGGCAGAGGCGCCCAGCCACGGGAAGGCGGCGCTGGTGTACGATCCGCGATCGAAGGGCGCGGAGAGTTACATACGTTTGGCGAAGGAGATAATCGAGAGGCAGGCCTCAGCTGTCAGCTCTCAGCCTTCAGCTGTCAGCGCGGAGCCAGAAGCACCCGTGGCGGATCAGGCTCTGGGCGCGGAGTCTCCGGCTGTGGAGGAGATGCCAGAGGCGGCCGCGGAGATGGACAAGACGGCTTGAGCGAATATTGATGTATGTCGATATATATATTGATGCGCGTCGATATCAAGATGCGGCATTTTGGGGGCGGTTTCAGCCGCCCCTCCGGGACGGAGTTGGTTGTTCGTGGCCTTCCCCGGCGTTGAAACGCCGGGCTATTTTCGGGAACGCCTCCGGCGCTGGGAGGATGGCCTGCGGGGGCTGGGCGTGGATGGCTCGCGATTCACAGGTGATGACAAAGAGTTTTGGTGAGAGAGACAAATATTGAGGGAAATACATCGATGACTACTTCGGCGGCGGAGAATTTGGCGGGGCGAGCGGGCGAGAAAGACAAAGAGAAGGTGGAGAAGCGGCGGGCTTTGGGGCGGGGGCTGGAGTCGTTGCTGCCGGGGCCTCGGGCGGTGATTGGCGGGCAGGGTGGCGCGGCCAGCAAACCCCAGGTTCCTCACTTCGTTCGGAATGACAACAGTTCTTCGGGGGCGGGTTCCACCGCAGCGCCCCTTTCCAGCACGGCTTCTGCTCCTAATGTTTCTGCCGATAAGGGGTCTTTCGATACAACTTCTCTGCGCGACAGAAGCGATGCTGCGGCGGTCGACGGCCACATTCGCGGAGAGGCTGTGCCGGGGGTGATTCGGGCCGTGGTTGAAGAGGAAGAGTCGCAGGCGGGGGCGCCCGCGCCACACTTGCCCGTGCTACACCCGGCTTCACACTCGGGAGCCGAGCTGCGCTCGGCTGGACAGCCGGGGGCGGCTGTCCCCACATTCAGCACACCTGCGGGTGAGGAGACTATCACGATTTATGCGCAGGCGGAGTCGCGGATGCCGGGGAATCTGGTGGTGAACCTGGCGATCGGGGACATCGACAAGAATCCGTTTCAGACGCGGTATGTGGAGGATGACGAGAAGCTGGAGGAGTTGGCGGAATCGATCAAGGTGAACGGCGTGGTGCAGCCGATCATGGTGCGTCCCTCCGACGAAGATGAAGGGCGCTACATCTTAGTGCTGGGTGAGCGGCGGCTGCATGCTTCGAAGAAGGCGGGAAAGACGCACATTCCGGCAATGGTGCGGCGGGTGTCGCTGCAGCAGGCGGCAGAGATGACGATCGTCGAGAACCTGCAGCGCGAGGATTTGAGTGCGCTGGAACAAGCGGAGGCATTCCGTGTGTTGAGTATTAGATTTTCGATGACGCAGCAGCAGATTGGGGAGCGGGTTGGCTTGTCGCGAACATCGGTGACGAATTACATGCGACTGCTGAAGCTGCCGCGGGATGTGATGCAGTTGCTGGCGGAAAAAAAGATTAACTTCGCGAAGGCCAAGGAATTGTTGAAGCTGAATGGCGATGATCAGATTGCAGAGGCCGCGATCTATGCGGTGAAGAAGGGCCTGACGCTGGAGCAGGTGGAGATGCTGGTGCTGCGGATGAACGGACTGCTGGATCCGATTCCGGGGATGCCGGGACAGGAACCGAGGAAGAGCAGCGGGGCGCGGTGGGTGGATCCGAATGTGCGGGCGGCGCAGTTGGATTTGGAGCGGATGTTGGGAGTGCGAGTGCGGATCCGCGACCGGAAGGGGAAAGGGAAGATTGTGATTGAGTATTCCACGGTGGATGATTATGACCGGGTAGTGGAGATGTTGAGGGGGAAGAAAGCGAATTAGCTTTTAGCTTTTAGCCTTGAGCTTTTAGCTTGAATCGTATTGGGCGGCCTGGCGGCCGCCTTTTCGTTTGTGGAATTTGGATTGCTAAATGGTGGGTGGTGACGCGGGTTTCGGGGCTTTTCAGGTCGTGGGTGGGAGATTAGCAGGGCGGGTGTTTACCATCGCGGTACGCGGGTATGAATTCAACCTTCCCTTCTTTTTAGGGGGGGTCCCGGGCGTTGAAAGGCAGGGCTATCTTCGGGAGCGCCACCGGAGCAAGGTGGTGAGGTGATGGGGGCGCGTTTGATCACAGTTCGGCACAAGGTCCCTCCACTCCGCCGTCGCTGGCGCTCCGGCTCCGGTCGGGATGACAAATTCCTTGGTTGAGTTCTTCATGTTAAATCGGGCGCGGGAACATCCAGGCTCACGCGTAGGTGAAGAGGGTCATGAAGCCGTAATCCATGTGGAGTTGCTGGTGGCAGTGGAATAGGGTTAGGCCGGGGTTGTTGGCTGTGAAATCGATTTCTACTTCCTGGTAGCCGTTGACCATCACTACATCTTTCATTACTCCGGACGTTGGCTGGCCGGCGTATTTGGTCAGCTCGAAGGTGTGGCGGTGGAGGTGGATGGGGTGGATGTCGTCGCTGGCGTTGCGCATGCGGATTCTGTAGCGCTTGCCTTCGCGGAGGTGGAAGGCCGGGTCGGCCATCATTTGATTGAGGGGATAGGCGGCGCCGTTGATGGTCCATTGATTGAAGCCTTCGAGGGCGGCGTTTTGTTTTTCGAAGAGCATGGTGAAAGTTTCGTCGGGCGCGGCGGCGGCTGGCGGCGGAATTTCCGAAGTGGGTGTAGTTCCATTTGAAGGGAGCGGGAGCGAGCCACTGCGGCTTGGTTTTGCTGCCGGCGTATTCGACGACGATGCCCATGCCGTGATGGCGATCGTCGTCGTCGAGGTCTCCCATGATCCAGACGCCGGGATGATTCATTTCGACGATGGCGGAGAGGCGCTCGGCGGTTCCGAGCCAGAGAACGGGAACGCGGACGGGCTTGGGGAGCGGGTTGCCGTCCATGGCGATGACGGTGAAGGTGTGGCCGGGAAGGGCGAGGCTGCGAATCTCGGTGGCGCTGGCGTTGAGGACGTGGAAGAGAACGCGCTCGCCGGATTTCACGCGGACGGGTTCGCCGTGGCCGAGCATGCGTCCGTTGATGGTGAAGGAATCGTAGCCGACTTCGAATCCGTGAGGCAGGCCGCGGGCGAGGGAGGCTTTCATTTTGCTTTCGCCGGAATCTTTGAGTTCGGCGACGGGCTGCGCGGGCGAGAGGAAGTGCTGCGCCATGTCGCCGCCGCGGCTGAGGGTGGGCTGAAATTCTTTTAGCGTGAGAAAGACTTCGCGATCGTAGTTGCCGGGATGGTCTTTGGGCTCGATGTAGACCGGGCCGACGAGGCCTCCGTATTGGCCGAGATCGAGATTGGCTCCGGCGCGGACGTGAGTGTGATAAAAACGGAATCCGGCGGGCTTGGGAGTGAAAGAAATTCTGCGCGAGCCGTGGGGCGGAATGAAGGGAGTGCCCTCTTCGGCGGCGCCGTCGACGTCGGGAGAGACGAACTGGCCGTGCCAGTGGAGTTGCTCGGGAATGTCGGTGTCGTTGTGGATGTCGATGGTGACGGGCTGTCCTTCTTTGAGGCGAAGCAGCGGGCCGGGAAACTGGCCGTTGTAAGTAGTGAGGGATAAAATGCGCTTGGGCGCGATTTCGAGCGGCTTGGTGGCGATAATGAGCGTGTAGTCGGCGGGGGACTGGGCCAGGAAACGCGGAGGGGCGAGAAGAGAGGCGGCTGCGGCGGCTCCGGCGGTTTTCAGGAAGGTGCGACGGTCGGGAGTGAGGGGCATATTAGGGGCAATATAACGGATTTTTGCGCTGGCGCGCGAAGAGCCCTTGGAATCAAAGCCCCCCTAGCACCGTAGCCGCAAAGGGCGCACGGCTAGGATGGGCACCCACGGGGGGATTTGAGTGAAATGACCCGATTACGACAGGTATCATGTCACGACGGTGAAATATGCCATTGAGTGCGACGGAAGTCATAATAGGTTTCGGCCCGAAAAATACCAACGGTATTCGAAACACGTTCATAGACGTTCACGTCGAAATGCTGCGTGATGCCAACATCCCTGCCCGAATTGCCACTTTGTCCGATGTCGGGTCTGAACACAAGCCCCGATGGGCTGAGGAGCAAGGAGATTGGGAGCCGTTGTTCATAGTCGTGCCTAAGGAGTATCGGCTACAAGCTCTGCAAATAAATCAGAGTATCGAGACAGGGGCCATCAGAAGGTGCCTTCAATGCGACGCCTGCATCAAGCCGGGAGCGACGAGGTGTCCGAGTTGCGGTGTTTCCGATGAGCGCGACCCCGTGCTCTTGCGGGCTGAGTACGACGCTAGGGTACAGAAGCACCATGCAAGCAAGTAGCTCACAGTTTCAAGGCTCACTCCGCACGGTCTGAAAATGACGAAAAATCGCGATTCCACTCGTTGACCCACCCGGCCGCAGGCTCAGGCTTTGGGTGGGATGTTGGGTGGTGTCGGCGGGGGCAGAAGCGCGGCGAGTACTAGGGAGCGGAGGCTGTCGATATGGGACTTCAGGGCGGCGTGAAGCTCATTGGTGACGGCGACAAACTCGTCCCCTTCTGCGGCGATCGCGCGCGCACAAAGGTCTTTGATGTACTCTTCGGAGGACATCGCTGTCGGGTAGGATGCCAAACACAGGGGCGCTGCGCCAATACTGGAAATTGTGTAGAACTTTCTACTATGAGCGGGATTTCGAGAGATGGCTTGAAAGGCCCCACTTCTCGCGAAAGACGCGAGAAATGGGGCACCCGGCACACCCGGCTGGGAAATTGGTATTGTTGGCTAGCAAATATTAATTCGCACTTGTGAGGGGGAATATGAATCTGAGAATTATGCGACAGGTACAGGTTGGCGGGCTGGTGGTGGGATCGGTGATTGGGCTGACTGCGGCGGATGCGGGGACGTTGCCGGCGCCTCCGGTGGCGAAGAAAGTTCCGCATGTGACGGAAGTGAACGGGCACCGGATGGAGGACAACTATTTCTGGCTGCGGGATAAGCCGAATCCGGAGGTGCGGGCGTATCTGGAGGCGGAGAACGCGTATACGGATGCGGTGATGAAGCCGACGGAAGCGTTCCAGAAAAAGTTGTATGGCGAGATGCTGGGGAGGATCAAGGAGACGGACGAGGAAGTGCCGTACCGCGAAGGGGATTATTTTTATTACACGCGGACGGAGGCGGGGAAGCAGTACGGGATTCGCTGCCGGCGGAAGGGAAGCATGGAGGCGGCGGAGGAAGTGGTGCTGGACGTGAATGAAATGGCGACGGGGCTGGCATTCATGTCGCTGAATGAATATGCAGTGAGTCCGGACGGGAATCTGCTGGCGTATTCGTACGACAACACGGGGTTCCGGCAGTATCAGCTGGCGGTAAAGGATCTGCGGACGGGGAAGACGCTGGTGGATCATGCCGAGCGGGTGGGGTCGGTGGTGTGGGCGAACGATAACAAGACGATTTTTTATACGCAGGAAGATGCGGTATCGAAGCGGCAGTACCGGCTCTACCGGCATACGGTGGGAACGACGGGCGCGGATGCGCTGGTGTATGAGGAGAAGGACGAGCGCTTCGATGTGTACGCGGGGAAGACGCGGAGCGATGCTTATATCTTCATGTATTGCGCGAGCCATACGACGAGCGAGGCGCGGTACATTGCGGCGGATCAGCCGATGACGGAGTTCAAGGTGGTGGAGCCGCGCAAACAGGACGTGCAGTACTATCCCGACCACAATGGGGAGTTTTTTTATATCCGGGTGAACGATACGGGGAGAAATTTCCGGCTGGTGAAGGCGCCGGTGGGGGATCCGGAGAAAAAGAATTGGACGGAAGTGGTGGCACAGGATCCGAATGTGATGTTGAACAATCTGGAAATGTTCAAGAATTTTTATGTGCTGATGGAGCGGGAACATGGGCTGCCACAGATTCAGGTGACGGATTTGAGGAGCGGGGCGTCGCATCGGATCGAGTTTCCGGAGCCCGCGTATTTGAGTCACGGGTATGTGAATCGCGTGTATGACGCGGCGGAATTCCGGTATGCGTATGAGTCGCCGATTACGCCGGCGTCGGTGTTTGCGTACGACATGGAGAAAGGGACGTCGACGCTGCTGAAGCAGAAGGAAGTGCCGGGCGGATATGACCGGACGAAATATGTGGTGGAGCAGATTTATGCGCCGGCGGCGGATGGAATGAAGATTCCGATTTCGGTGGTGCATCGCAAGGACGCGAAGCTGGACGGAAACGAGGGTTTGTATTTGTACGGGTACGGGTCGTATGGATTTTCGATCGATGCGTCGTTTAATCCGAACTGGTTCAGCCTGGTTGACCGGGGCGTGACGGTGGCGGTGGCGCACATTCGCGGCGGCGGGGAGATGGGCAAGGCGTGGCACGACGCGGGACGCATGATGAACAAGAAAAATACGTTCAGCGATTTTATTGCGTGCGCGGAGTATCTGGTGGGGCATGGATATGGGTCGAAGGAACGGCTGGTGATCGAAGGACGGAGCGCAGGCGGATTGCTGATGGGGGCGGTGCTCAATATGCGTCCGGATCTGTTCAAGGCAGCGGTGGTGGGCGTGCCGTTCGTGGATGTGATGAACACGATGCTGGATGAAACGTTGCCGCTGACGGTGGGAGAGTTTGAGGAGTGGGGGAATCCGAAGCAGAAAGCGGCGTTCGACTACATGATTACTTATTCGCCTTACGACAATGTGGAGGCGAAGAATTATCCGGACATGCTGGTGAAGACGTCGTTCAACGACAGCCAGGTGATGTACTGGGAGCCGGCGAAGTATGTGGCGAAGATGCGGGCTGCGCGGACGGATCATAATATTTTGATTTTGAAAACGAATCTGAGTCCCGCGGGGCATGGTGGGGCGTCGGGGAGATACGACCGGCTACATGAAGCGGCGTTTGATTACGCTTATATTTTGCGGGAGATGGGGATTGAGGAGTAGGGTTTTTCGTGGCGGGATTCTAAAAGTCAAAATCCCCACCCGGCAAATCACCCGGCGTTCTTTTTTTGGAGAGGAATTTGTTTCGCCCCTTGCGGGGCTTGATGGTTGGCGGACCGGCCCCACGGCTTGCGCGTGGGCTGAATTCTTTCGCCGCTGCGCAGGTATCCCTTTTCGGAACCCCTCGGCTGATCCTTCGCTTCGCTCGACTGGACAGCCGGGGGCGGCTGTCCCCGCGTAAAACTCTTAGATTAGGCCGGCACGGACTCGGCGGAGGAAGTCTTCGCCGTCGGCTTTGGCTTGGGCTAGGACTTTGGGTTGATTGCGATATTCGAGGGCTACTTCCTGGAGGAAAAGTTCGACGGCGTCTTTGGGCTTGAAGCCTTGGGTGACGAGCTTGCGGATGCGCGGGGTGAAGCTGTCGGCATCGTCGGCGGAGCCGAGGCGGGAAAGGTGGTCGGTGCAGCGGTGATCGCGGAATTTGCCGCCGGCCAGGCGGTCGAAGGCCGTCTTGGCTTCAGGATCGTTGAGGAGAGTAGGTAGCGGGACATTCCATTCGCACTGGGAGCACGTCCATCCCTGGAAAGAATGGCCGGTGGTCCAGATTAGTTCCCTGGTGGTTTTCGGTGGTGCAGTTCGACTATCTGGGACGCGATCCATGAACTAGGCGAATCCAGTCCCGCCGCCAGCGAGGGTGCATGAATTCTTTTCTGGATTCTACTCTGGAAGTGGGGGGTGTAGAAGGGTTCGGGAGCTTTCTTGAGAAAAGCTTTTTACCGCTGAGATCGCGGAGGGTTCGCTGAGGACGCTGAGAAGAGCAGTTCGCGGGAGCGTGGAGAACGGCGGGCGCAGCCGAGCTTGCACTCGGCCTGTCCGGGTCAGAGGACCCAGACCCCCACACGCAAGGGCGGATTCCTCGCTTCGCTTGATTGCATAACGACGTTGGCTCGTCGCGAGTAGATTGGTTGCGACGAACAAGACCAAGGCTCGTGAGAGGAGCCAACGTCATGTTGATTATAGGATGTGATTTTCATCCTGGGTTTCAGCAGGTCGCGATCTTTGACAACTTAACGGGAGAGATACAAGAAAAGCGGTTGCAGCACCGGGCGGAAGCGGAGCAGTTTTACCGGTCGCTGGCGGGGCAGGCAGGTGCGGGTGGGGATGGAGGCTTGCGGGCACTATCCGTGGTTCGAGCGGTTGCTGGCGGAGTTGGGCATCGAGTTGTGGTTCGGCGATGCGGCGCAAGATGCGGGCCGGCGGTGGTGCGGAAGCAGAAGACGGACCGGCGGGACGCGGAGCATCTGCTGGAGTTGCTGCTGGAGAATCGGTTTCCGCGGATCTGGGTGCCGAGTCTGGAGGTGCGGGACGTGCGGCAGTTGCTGGTGCATCGGCACAAGCAGGTGCAGGCACGGACGCGCACCAAGAATCAGCTGCAGGCGATGGCGCTGAGCCAGGGGGTGCAGAAAAAGCGCAAGCTGTGGACGAAAGCGGGGCGCGAGGAGTTGGAGCAGTTGCCTTTGCTGCCGTACGCGGCCGAGCGGCGGAAGCGGTTGCTGGAAGCGCTGGACGGGCTGGAAGCGGAGATCGTCGAACTGGACCGGCGAGTGGCGGAAGAAGCGCGGCAGCGGCCGGAGGCGGTGCGGCTGATGACGCATCCGGGAGTGGGTCCGGTGACGGCGTTGGCCATGGTGCTGACGCTGGGGCCGGCGGAGCGATTCGGATCGGCCAAGCAAGTGGGCAGTTATTTCGGCCTGATTCCGAGCGAAGAATCCAGCGGCGGAAAACAGCGGCTGGGCAGGATCAGCAAACAGGGCAGTTCGTTTCTGCGCTTTTTGCTGGTGGAAGCGGGACAGACGGCGGCGCGCTCGATCCGCAGCTGAAACGCTTCTATCGCCGCCTGGCGGCGCGCAAAAATCGCAGCGTCGCCAAGGTGGCGGTGGCCAGAAAGTTGGCCACGCGGTTGTACCTGATGTTGCGCGAAGACTGGACGTACGCGCAACTGTGTCAGGCCGTCATGCAGGTGAGCCCGAGTCATTCTGTGGCCGGCGAGTAAGAGCCGAGCGCTTGAGTGGGCAGCCTGCCTCCCTGAAAAGTCGGGGAGTTCGAAGTGAGTAATCGTGGGTGCAAGTCCCGAAGAGATGGATGGTGGAACCTGAAGTTCCACTGCGAGATTGAAGTGAGTGACGAGCTTGGTCTTGGAGTCAAAACCATCCTAGAGAGCGAAATGGCGCTTTTGTAAAATCAAAAGCGTCGGCGGCGGTGCTTCGCCTAAATTCGCTTGACAGTGCAACGTCGTTAGAGACAGGATGACAACCCGTTTCCTGTCGACAACCAAAACCTTCGCATCGACGAG
>CAVXXU010000006.1:0-1296838 GCA_963765825.1 uncultured Acidobacteriaceae bacterium | reverse complement strand
GCCAGTCTGAGAAATCAGATTGGCCTTTTCCTATTTGGTGAAGGTCATTTTGGGCTACTGACTCGTCGGACATAGGGCTTCTCAACCTCTAGCCCTTTGGCAAATACCTCAGCTTCTGTTGCGGAGGATGGCTGCTATTACACGTGGATTGCGATGGCCGTGCAGCACGGCGATCACGGCTGGAGGTTTCTCCTCCGGCGCGTAGATGAGCACATACTCGCGCAGAGTCTGAAATCGCAAAGGCTTTCCCTTACGGATTCGGCGGAGGGCTCAGTAGGTCGCAACGCTCGACGCACTTTACGGTGTCGACTTCTACGGTAGCTTTCTTGTGGCCGGAAACATCGATGTCTGGAAGGATCACGAGCGTTTGCGTGCCGTTGGCTACGTTGAAAGTGCAGTTGAAGTTCATCGATTGGACGCCGCGTTCTTTGCAGCCGGTTTGGTCCAAGGCGTCGGTCAGGCTGACGCTCCTGTCGTAGACCTGGTCGGCTAGATGCGATGGCAGCAGAGCGACTGTCAGGGGAATGGGCGACTTGATGTGTACGCTGAGTTCCTGGCCGTCGTGGTCAGGAGTCATCAGGCTGTAGACCTTGGGGGCGGGCGTGATCTGATATTTTTCGTCGAGGATGCGGCGCCAGTGGAACTCGGGCTCAAGGACACGGAAATACTGGATGTGAAGATCGTTGGGAGACATGAATTGCCGCACGCCGGGTCCGAGGATGGCGCCAATGGTAGTGACGACGGGCTTCTCGGGCCTGCGCTCGTCGTGGAAGGTGATGATCATGGGGCGTTCGGAGGGAAGATGGCACTCGTAAATCGTGCTGGTGACGTGCTCCTGCACGCAGAGGAAACTGAAATGCGCAGGAGCTTCGGGGTGCTGCACGGAAGCGTTCCATTCGTCGGCCCAAGTCATGGCCACGGTGACCGGGTATCTGGAGTCGATCTGCACGTGCATGTCGCCGCCGCCGGCAGCGGGACGATAGACGCGGGCGGCGTGAAGGCTGGCGGGCTCCAGAGGGATGGTCTCGGCGTCGGCAGCAATCCAGGTGGTGAGGAGCTTGCGCGGCGAGGTCGTGGCGAAGGCGCAGAACAGCAGTACGGCGAGAATTGAAAGTTTCCTCATGCTAGAAGTATTTGCTGGGTCAGTGCGCGTGCTCCAGCGAATTCGCGAAGGATGGATTACGAAGGTACTTGGGATCTTAATGTGGAGCGGGCGCCCTCGCCACAATTGGAAATCAAAATCCCCACCCTAACGTCGCAAAGGGCGCGACGTTAGGATGGGGCACCCGCGATTATGTGCAGGCCGCTTACGCGGCGGCTTGATGTTGATAGGCCGGGACGAAGGTGTCGGCTACGAAGGTTTCGTAACTGGTTGGCGTGGTGTTTTGTCGAGTGCGAGGTTCGAGGGCGCGCATGGATCCGGAGTTGAGCGAGCCAATCATCTCCAGCAATAGCTTAGCGAATTGCTCGGACATTCCCATTTGCACCAGGACGCCGCGAAACTGCTCGTCGGGGGCCTGGACGTATTGGAGGCCGGGCTTGCCGATCGCCTGACCAATGATTGTGGTGACTTCAGCGTAAGTGAGATCGCGTTGCCCGAGGAGTTCGCGGGTTTGTTTGCCGTGAACGGACGGATTTAACAGGGCATCGGTGGCGGCAGCTCCGATGTCGCGGGTAGCGATCATGGGAAGTTTCAGGTCCGCGCGGAGAGGCGTGGTGGCGCTGCCCATCATGCGAATCGCATTGACTTGGGGAAGCGAGTTCTCCATGAAGTAGCCGGGACGCAGGTGAAGCACATTGGCGTTTGCGATCTGGTTCAGCTTTTGTTCGAGCTGGTAAAGGCCGACTACGGGGCCGGTTCCGCTGGCTTTATCGGCTCCGATGCTGCTGAGCGTAACTACGTTCTTGGTCCCCGCATTTTGCACGGCGGCGGCGATTGCGTCGCTGACGCGATTCGAATAGCCGAGAGGATCAGTGCTGGCAGGATTGGGTGGAATCATGACGTAGGCCGATTCCGCTTGATCGAAAGCTTTGGCGAGTGCTGCAGCGTCGGTGAGATCGGCGATGAAGGGCTCAGCGCCTTTCGCCGCGAGAGACTGTAGATGGGCTGCGTTTCTGCCGACGACACGAACTTTTTGCCCGCCGGCAAGAAGGTTGTTCGCCACGACGTGTCCGGTATTGCCGCTTGCTCCTAGTACAACGTACATAAATTTCCTCCGTGACTGGTTTGGATGCGGGTGGGTGCATTTCGACTCGGATCCGCATTGCCCCGAACGAATGCCTCCGGGAGCGCTTCGCTTGCGTGGCGTGCCCTTCGAAGTTGCTCAGGGAAGGCTGCGTCCGCCGCTACGTGGACGCTGCTAATGAGCGGTGATTTTTCCGGGGCCCATTAGCGCTTGGCCAGGAAAAACATTTTCTATTAGCTTGCCGTCGTCGATCACGGGCGTTCCCGCCACCAGCAAATAATGCACGCCTACGCTCGGTTCCATTGGCTTCTCGAAGGTCGATTTGTCGGTGATGGTTTCGGGGTCGAAGACTACGATGTCGGCGTCGTCGCCTTCCTGCAGGCGGCCTTTGCGGCTGGCGGCGATGGTGGATCGCTCCAGCATTTGCGCGGGCATGAGCGTCATTTTATTCAGGGCTTCCATTAGGGTCATCCTCTTTTTCTCGCGGACATATTGGGCGAGCACGCGGGAGTAGGTTCCGGCGTTGCGGGGATGGCCGACGGCGCCGTCGCTGGCGATCATGACCAGCGGGTTGGGAATGATGGCGTCGACGATCGGCTGCGTGTTGGCGAAGATCAGCACCCATTGCGTCTTGCTGGAGTTGTGCAGTTCGTCGAAGCGCTCTTTGGTGAGGTGCTCGCCGGTGTCGGGCAGAACGAGATTGCTGTAGTCGATGCCTTGTTTTTCGCGCCATCCGGGATTGAATACGGCGGAGTTGATGGCGGTCATGCCGGCGATGTAGGGATAGGCTTCGGTGGTGATGTCGAGGTTGCGGGCGCGGGCTCCGGCAACCAGCGAGAGACATTCGAGTGAGTCGCGAAGGCAGGTGCTGTTGATGTGAACGATGTGCAGAGGCGCGCCGGTGATGGCGGCTGCGCCGATGACTTCTTCCACTGCCTCGATGGCGGAGCCGGGCTCGAGATGGCCAGCACTTCGCACATGAGTATAGACAGGGAGTTTGCGCTCGGCAGCGACGCGAAACATGTCGATCACTTCGAGGCGCGTGGCTCCGGGCGTGTATGCGATGCCCATGCCAATGCCGAGAGCGCCGGCGTCAAGTTGCTCGCGCAGGCGTTGCTCGATGCCCGCGATCTGTTCGGGAGTGGCGGGCTGGTCGGTGGCGGGTCCGCTTTGCGGCAGTATGGTTCCATCCGGCAGGGGCGCTCCGAAAATTAACGAGCGGGCGGCGACGTGGCTGGCGGTTGTGCCGTAGTTGATGAGCGAGTGCCCTTGCTTGGAACTTAAAAACTGGGTGACGTCGGGAGCGCCGATTTCCATTTCCAGAGCGGTGGTCACGCCGTCGAAAGCTTTCACGCGCTGGCTGGCGATGTCCTGTGCATGTTGATGAAGGTCGATGAATCCGGGGGCGACGACGAGGCCCGTGGCTTGGATGACGCGGCGTCCGTTAAGCGCGGTGGTGGAGACAGCAGCGATTTTTCCGTCGCGGATGCCGACGTTGCGGATGGCGTCGAGGCGAGTCTCGGGATCGATGACGCGGCCGCCTTCGAGGACGAGGTCATATTGCTGGGCGGCGGCGAGGGTTGTGGCGAAGGCGAGAGTGAGGGTGAAGAAGACGTTGCGCATGGGGGCTCCGGAGGTAGCGATGATAGCAGGAGAGGGTGGTGGTGGACGGGGCTGCCGCGACAGAAACCGTCGCGGCTTGGACAGCCGAGGGCGGCTGTCCCCACATGAATCAAAATCTTGACAGCCGAGGCTGTGCTCCACCCAGTCCCCGCATAGTCCCCACCTGAAGTCAACACCTTGACAGCCGAGGCGGCTGTCGCTACGTGATCACCGACGTGGCGGCAGAGACGTTGCGAGCAACGTCTCTACGAAAGAGATGACGTACACTAGCGTCTCTTGAAAAAGATTGGACACATACTGGCGCGCTATACGGCTTGGGTGCTGGGGCTGATGAAGGTGCTCGGCATCTGGGGACCATTCGCGATTGCGTTTGCCGACAGCGCGCTGCTGGGCATGCCGGTGGATTTTATTGTGGCCACGTATGTCTGGCAGGATCGCAAGCGGATGCTTCTGTACGTGGCGATGGCGTCGCTGGGATCGGCGCTGGGGAGCATTCCGCTGTACATCGTGGGATATCTGGGGGGCGAGAAAGTGCTGCGCAAGCGGATTTCGGAGGAACGTTTTCTGAAAATTCATGCTTCGTTCGAGCGGCACGAATTCTGGGCGCTGATGTTTCCGGGGATGCTGCCGCCGCCAATGCCGTTCAAGGTTTTCGTGCTGGGCGCGGCGGTGTTCGAAATGCGCTTTCGCGATTTTCTGGTTGCAATTTTTGCGGGAAGGTTTGTGCGATTCCTGGTGCTGTCGGTGCTGGTTCTATATTTTGGGCCGCAGATTGTGGGGCTGTTCGGGGGAGTGGTCAAGCGGCATTGGATTTTATTGTTGGCGGTAATTGTCGGCGGGATTTGCTTGTGGCTAACACGGCTTTGGCGGCAGGCGCGTGTGGAATCAGCCGACGCCGGGGAGTAGGCTCTCGTCAGGGCAACTTTCGAGATGGAATGGGAGTCCAACCGGAGTAGGATTATATAGAGACGGTTTGCCCGCCTGGGCAGCAGCCGGCCTCAGGTGGAGGGAGCCGATATGAAGAATTCCACCGTGCTCAAAGCTCTTCTTGCAGGATTCGCATCGTTCATCATTCTTTGCGCAGGCACGCCCGTGCTCGCCCAACGTGGCGGTCACGGCGGCGGCGGCGGAGGAGGTTTCCACGGTGGGGGCGGCTCTGGTGGCGGCTTTCATGGCGGTGGTGGGTTTAGCGGCGGCTACCACGGCGGAGGTTACGGCTATGGCGGCGGGCGCATGGGTTCGATGAACGGCGGTGGCCGATACGGCGGCGGTTACTCGGGGCGCGGCTACGGAGGCGGTGGAAGAGCTTCGTCCTCGGGGCGCGGCTATGGAGGAGGAAGAGGTTGGTCCTCGGGTAGAGGTTCTGCGGGCGGATGGTCAGGCTGGGGTGGCAATAGAGGGAATGTTTCGCGCATTGCCGACGGGCAGTGGCATTCGTTCGGAGCGGCTCGCGGCGGGGTCACGGCGGCGAGAGTTGGCGGCTTCGGTGGATCGGCTAACTGGCGCGGAGGCTACGGCGGGCGCGGCGGATTTGGTTGGCGCGGCGGGTATGGAGGTTATGGCGGCTGGGGAGGGTGCTGGGGCTGTGGCTGGGGATTTGGGCTTGGCCTCGGGCTTGGCTGGTGGCCGGGGTGGGATCCCTTCTGGTATTGGCCGCCGTATGGGTATAGCCCTTGGTGGGACTACGGATATCCCGCCTACATTTATCCGGATGCTTACTAGGCGGGGTTAACAGCAGCCGCGACATAAGACGTCGCGGCCTGGACAGCCGAGGGCGGCCGTCCCCACATTTACGTCACGGACATTCTACGGCCGTTCCATATCCACATGCACATACGCACAGCCGAGGCGGCCGTGTCTACGTGGGCATTTCTTCATTCATAAATCACTTAAACACTATGCTGAGGCTATGTGGTCGGGGGTTTTGTCGCGCCCGGAGACTGCATGGAACAACGCTGGCAAGCCGAACATGGCAGCGGTAAAGAGGAGATCGCCGGTGGCGGCGTGGCGGAAGAACGGGATGCCGGCTTCGTAGCTGGTTAACAGGCCGGCGAGAGTTCGTGGATACATATTCCACGCGGCCCAGACCGCGAAGTTACTGACCAGGAAGAAAGCGACAGAGCCGAAGAGCGCGGAGCCGAGAATGCGCACAGGGCCGGCGTTTTGCCTGAGAGTCGTGCCGAGGCCGAGCATTCCGGCGTACCATGCCCAAGTCACGAAATGATCCCAGCTGAAGGGATAGCGGTAGACAAGCGTCGTCAGAATGACGTCGGATGCGGCGAGGAGCGCGAGCGGGATCCAGAGTTGACGGCGAGGCCCGCGCGCGCCGAAAAATAGAAGTGCTGCGCCCACCGGAGTGAAAGCCATGGGATGGGGCAGGAATCGGACCGCGAGCGCGAAAAGAATGAATACGTAAGCCAGCATGGATCACCTCTAACGGAGATTCTATTCTGGGCGCTGGAGCGGCTGGCGTCAAGGGAGGGCTTCTGACGTTTGATCCTGAGGATGAAAGGCAGGAGTATCTTCACCGACAGGAGCTGAAGAGTTAGAAGTCGAAAGTCAGAGGTCAGAGGTCAAAAATCAGAAATCAGAAATCAAAAATCAAAAATCAAAAATCAAATTCCCCACCCTGTCGCAAAATACGCGACAAGGGCGGGGCACCCGGATTATTTGGGTTCGGGGACTACTACTTGGCCGGTTTTGGTTTCGTAGACGTCGCCTACTACGTGCAGGTTGTCGTCGATTTCGACGGCGCGGGTGAGGGCGCGGCGGCTGGTACGGCGTCCGGCGATTGAGATTCCGGCGAAGCGAAGGTCCTGAAAAAGTACCATGAAACCTTGCTTGGGCGGCTGCAGAGGCTCGGTTTCGGTGATGGGATATTTTGCCCAATCGAGAAACACGCGTCCGGTGTAGGAATTTTTTGCGGCGAGCGTGACCGGAGTTTCTTCGGGCTTGTAGCGAATTTCCAAGGTTCCTTCGGGATCGACTTCGGGAGCGAGGGAGTCGACGGGCGCGAGGGCGAAGAACGCGGGCGTCTCTACCACGCCGTACCAGTGGAAAGGATCGATCCACTTGGGATAGGCGGAGGCGCGGATGGGATCGACGCCGTTGTATTCGCGGGCTTCGAGAGCGCTGACGGCGCGGCGATGTTCATAGTCCCGCAGACCCCAGAGCGCAATGACGCCGACGAGTGCAAGCGTGGCCGCAACACTTCCGCGAGAGCCGCGGCGGCGGGCGCCGATTTCTTTGTCAATGAGAGCGAAGATCGACGGGACGATCAGTCCGAGCAGCAGCAGCGCAAACATCACCGGCTCGAAGATGAAGACGATATCCCAGGAGTACCATTTCTCGCTGAACGGCCAGAATGGGCGCACGCCGTAGTTGTTGGTGAAGTCGAGCAGGATGTGACTGACTCCGGCGAGGCAGGCGTAGAGAAAGAGCAAGCCCCAGCGCGGCGGCAGGTTGGGATCGTTAACTTTGCGGCCACGGATGCGCCAGATCAAATAGACCAAGCCAAGAACGACTGCGGCGTCGAACACAATGCCGACGAAAGAGTGGGTGAATCCGCGATGATGCGCGAAGCCGAAAGTCGGGCCGCGCACGATGCCCGCGATTACGTCGAGGTCGGGAGCCTCGGCGGCGAGCGTCAACGTGAGCGTGGCCAGCGCAGTCTTGCGGTTGAGCCCGGCGCGTCCCAGGCAAGCGCCGGTCAGGAAGTGGGTGATCGGTTCCAAGTGGTTGCAGGATTCTAGCATCCCACACTCTGCACTCAGCACTCGTTCAATAAGCTGAATGGCAAGCCGAATGCCGAGTGCGACTTTTCTGCGCATCTGCTAACCTGCCGACCATGGATTACCTCTGGACCCCATGGCGCTACGCCTACGTATCGGGCACGGAAAAGACCGTGGGCTGCATCTTCTGCGAGGCGCCGAAGGAAAAGGACGACGCCAAAGTGCTGATCGTCCATCGCGGCCAACATTGTTTCATCATTCTGAATGCTTATCCGTACACGCCGGGGCACTTGATGATCGTCCCCTACGCGCATCTGGACGAACTGCGGAAGCTGCCGACCGAAGCCGCCAACGAGATGATGGCGCTTTCCCAGCGCATGGAGACAGTGCTCCGCGAACTCTACCATCCAGACGGCATCAATCTCGGAATGAACATTGGCAAGGCCGCCGGTGCGGGCATCGCCGGACACATCCACATGCATGAACTGCCGCGCTGGGTCGCCGACGCCAACTTCATGTCGGTCGTTGGCGAAACGCGCATTTTGCCCGAGACATTGGATGTGACGTGGAAGAGGATGAGAGAAGCGCTGAGAACCAAGTAGCGACAGCCGCCTCGGCTGTCCCGACGTGGTTCTTCGAGTTTTCAGCCCGCGAGTTCTTCCATCTCTTTTTCATCGATCACGGCCACGCCGAGTTCCTTCGCCTTATCCAGCTTCGATCCGGCATCGGCGCCCGCCACTACGTAATCCGTTTTCTTGCTGACCGAGCCTGAGACGCGTCCGCCCGCATCCTCGATCAGCTTCTTGGCCTCGTCGCGCGTGAACTTCGCCAGAGTGCCGGTAAGTACGAATGTCTTTCCCGCGAGCTTGGTCCCGCGCGCTTTTTTCGCGCCTTTGAACGCCAGTCCAGCTGCGCCGAGGCGCTCGACCAGCTTGCGGTTCGCCGGAATGCTGAAAAATTCCGCGATGCTCTCCGCGATCCGCGGCCCCACTTCGTTTACGTTCTGTAACTCCTCGGCCCCAGCCGAAGCCAGCGCCTCCATCGATCCAAAATGCTCCGCCAGAAACTGCGCCGTGCGCGCGCCCACAAAGCGAATGCCCAGCCCGTAGATCACCCGCTCCAGCGGCAGCTTCTTCGAATTTTCGATTTCATCCAGAATGTTCTGCGCCGACTTGTCGGCGAAGCGTTCCAGGCTGAGCAGGTCTTTCTTGGTCAGGTCGTAAATGTCGGCGACGTTCTTCACCAGGCCGCGCTCGATCAGTTGATTGACCAGCGCCTCGCCCATACCGTCGATGTTCATCACGCCACGTGAAGAAAAATGCAGAATTGTTCCGAGCAATTTCGCCGGGCAGTTCGCATTCACGCAGCGGTAATCGACTTCTCCCTCGGTGCGCACAACTTTTGTGCCGCACACCGGACATTTCTCAGGCATGTGAAATGTCTTATGCCCGCGCGGATGATCCTTATCCTCGATCACCTTCGCAATCTTTGGAATCACGTCGCCGCCACGTTCCACCTGCACGTAGTCGCCGATCTTCACGCCCAACCGCTCGATCTCGTCCATGTTGTGCAGCGTGGCGTTGCGGACCGTCGTCCCGCCGATCAGCACCGGCGCCAGCATCGCAACGGGCGTAAGCTTTCCGGTGCGCCCCACCTGCACGCGAATATCTTCCAGCTGCGTAATCCCAGCGCGCGCCGCATACTTGTAAGCAATCGCCCACCGCGGAGCCTTGCCAGTGAAGCCGAGTTCATCCTGCAATGCGATGCGGTCGACTTTCACCACGATTCCGTCAATTTCGTAGGGCAGCGACTCGCGCTTGCCCTCCCACTCCCGGATAAACGCCCAGACCTCGTCCATCGAGTGCACCAGCTTGCGAGCCTGATTGACTTTGAATCCCACAGCATCGAGCGCATCGAGCGTCTTCCAGTGTCGATCGAAATAAGTCCGCCCATTGACCAGCAGCATGTAGGAGAAGTAATCGAGCCTCCGCTGGGCCGTAACGTTGGAATCAAGCTGCCGGACGGTGCCAGCCGTGAAGTTGCGGGGGTTGGCAAACGTTGGCAATCCGTTCCGTTCGCGCTCTTCATTGATTTTCTTGAACGACGCAGTGGGCATGAGCAATTCGCCGCGAACTTCGAAGTCTGCCGGAATCCCAGCCCTCTTCAACCGATCTTTCGGAATCGACAGCGGCACCGACCGCACGGTGCGCACGTTGAGCGTGACGTCCTCTCCCACGGTTCCGTCTCCGCGGGTCACACCCCGCGCCAGCCGGCCATCTTCATACACCAGCGCCAGCGACATGCCATCAAGCTTCAATTCGCAAACGTAATCGACCTCGCTGCGCCCGCTGAGCTCGTGCACCCGCCGCTCCCACCCGCGCAACTCGTCTTCGCTGTAAGTGTTGTCGAGCGAGAGCATCGGCGTGGAGTGCCGCACCTTGACGAATCCCTCGCGCGGCTTGCCGCCCACGCGCTGCGTCGGCGAATCGGGCGTGACCAGCGAAGGATTTTCGCTCTCCAGATCTTTCAGTTGCTGCATCAGCTTGTCGAAGTCGGCGTCGCTGATTTCGGGATTGTCGAGAACGTAATAAAGATGTTCGTGGTGGCGGATCTTTTCCCGCAGAGCTTCAATCTTTTTGTCGAGGTCCTTCATCGCAGGAAATTATAAAGAAACCACGTAGGGACAGCCGCCTCGGCTGTCCAGCCAAGCGCAGCGAGGTGCGAGAGGTAAGGCGAGGGCCCCGCACTGTCCCGGATTTTCGGCTGAGCTTCGCTCACGCCGGACAGCCGAGGCGGCTGTCGCCACGTAAGCCGACCAGGGACGAAGGCCTCAGGTGTCAACCTAGACATGACTGCCCAGACGAGCCCCGGTCAGGTGTGCTACACAGGTAACCTTTATGGGGACGCTTTTCCCAGCGCTGAGGTCTTCACTATCAATTCCCAAAATAAGTCAACGATGCTGCTCACATTTACAACGGCTGGTGGACCGAACGGTGGCCCCATACACTACGTGCCAGGAGATGGCACGAAAAATATGGGAACATTCTCCAATGTATGTATTACCCCGTAAGCTGGACAAGGGTGAGGAGGCAGATTGGCCCTGCAAACACAAGCCCATCAAAACGAGAATAACCAGGTTCTTTCATCGCGAACACGAATCCTTCTTGTTTGCATAGCAAGCTTTGTAGGAGTTGTTGGCACACTCGGGATGGGAATTGGCTTCGCGCTTTGGCCCGCCGTGCTGATCATAGGCGCGATTGTACAGTCGCGCTTCCGCCATCTCGGTCGGGGGCTTATATGCTTTGGGGCGATTATGACCAGCGGAATCGTTTTTGCCGTCGGAATATTCACTGTTCCTGAAATCCACACCGGTGACCTACTCGGACGCCTGGCACTCGTTGCCGTGGCGGTCATTCTCATGGTTGTGTGCGACTGGGTAATACTGGTAAACGAGCTTAGAATGAGGCGCAGACAGAAAGTTAATGTGTCAGCACCTCCATCCTAAGGAAGGGCCCAAGACCGACGGTCCCTGTCGAAAGACTTTCAAGAGATAGCATGCACGTCTTCTTGAAAGTCTCACCGAGGCCAAAATTTAGGCGGGTTCTATAAAAGGGGATGTCAAGTAAAAACACTTTGCCCTTCGCAGGGCGGTTTTGTTTTTCTTGGCATCCAGCCCCTGCCGCGCAGGCTTCGACGCAGCTTCGGTCGCGTTGTTCGCATCACCACGCATTTCCGGATCAGCCCGGGTTCGTTCGGTCTTGATCTGAGCGCCGACAAGCACCTCGGTGGTGCTCTCAGAGGAGAACGCATGTCACAACACGGTACAATCCAAGTTCGTCCTCGCTATGCGTAAGGCGGCGTTGCTTTACAACCCGGACTCCGGCGGCAGCAAGCAACGCCAGCGGGAATTGGAATCGGCGCTCGCTGTGCTCCGAAACGGAGGCGTCGAAGCCGACCTGGTCCCCACCGAATCCCCCTATCACGCCGTGGCAGAAACTCGCCGCGCCATCGACTCCGGCTGCGACACCATCTTTGCCTGCGGCGGCGATGGCACCATCCACAACATCGCTCAAGTCCTGGCGAACACGCCGACTGCGCTGGCCATTCTCCCCATGGGCACGGCCAACGCGCTCGCCCATGACTTAGACCTTCCGCTGAAAATAGCGGCTGCGGCCAAAGCCTCGCTGCAGGCGGCGCAGCGCCGCATCGCGCTCGGACGCATCAGCTTCGTCGATCTCCATGGCAATTCGGGGACACGTTATTTCGTGATCGCTGCCGGAGTGGGAGTCGACGCTCATCTTTTTTATAAGCTCTACAGCGGAGTCAAACAGCGCATGGGCATGTCAGCCTACTACGCCAAGGCGTGGCACCTGTGGTTCAGCTATCCCATGACGCGCTTTGTGGCGGAGCAGATCGAAACCGGCTCCGGCGCGGCCACGCGCGCCGATGTCACCGAACTAATGGCCGTCCGCATTCGCAACTTTGGCGGAGTGCTGCAGGAACTCGCTCCCGGCGCCTCGCTCGATCGCGACGATATGCGCGTGGTCTCCTGCCGCACGGCCAGCCGAGCCGCCTATCTCGCCTACGTCACTCGCGGCCTGCTGCGCATGCACTGGAGAATCCGCGGCATTGATCTGGCTCACTGCACAAGGGTCACCTGCCGATACCAGCCCTCGACCAGCGTGGAGCAGCGGCAAAAAATTTACGTCGAAGCCGACGGCGAACTGCTGGGCACGCTCCCCGCCGAACTAACGGTCGCGCCCGACGCCTTGACGCTGCTAGCTCCGGCGCGCTGAGGGTTTCCTTTAGCTGCAAGCGATCAAGTTAGGCGGCGCAATCAGCTTCTGGGATCTGAACTTTGCAACTCTAATCGAGCTGAATTTCAGACGCTCGCCGACCGTATTCAGCCTTCCGGTTTTAGAAACTCCTAACACTGTGAATATGCCGTAAATATCCGTCCTTTGCGTTTGACACTGTTCGCGAGCGATTGCTATAGTCGAAGAGTTCCCATTGGACGCGGGTTCTCTGTAAAAACGTCCGACAGCTGGGATTGTCCAAGCTCACTCGCCAGGGTGAGCCCACCACAACCAAACGACTCATCCAGCAGTCCGCAGAGCAGGTCCCGCATCCGATCATCAGAGAGGCATAACCTTGTTCGACGAGACCACCGCCCACAACTCCGAATCCAACTCCACTGTCGCAACCGAAAACGAGCCGACGACAGAACAGCAGCACCAGCCTGAGGAGACTCAGGCTGCCGCCACCACCGACCATTCCACCGACGCCCACGCCGACTCCGCCGACGTTTCTTCTGAAGACGTTTCTTCTGACGTTCCTTCGGACGACAAGAACGCGGCCACCGAGGACTTCGCCTCGGTGCTGGAGAGTTTCACCACCGAAGCCGAAGAGGCGGTGAGTGAAGATCGCGTCATCAAGGGCACGGTGCTCAAGTTGACGGGCACGCACGTGGTGGTCGATGTCGGCGCCAAGTCGGAGGGAATGCTGCCGCTGGCGGAAGTTCTCGATCACGAGGGCAAGCCCAAGTTCAAGCCCGGCGACGAGATCGACGTGATGCGCGAGAAGGGTCCGGCCGAGGAAGGCTACATCAACCTCTCGCACCAGAAGGCGCAGCGCATCCATGCGTGGGAAGAAATCGAGAAGGCCTACAACGAGAAGAAGCCGATCAACGCCGTGGTTGTCGACCGCATTAAGGGCGGCCTGACGGTCGACATTCTGGGCGCGCACGCCTTTCTGCCGGGATCGCAAGTGGACCTGCGACCCATCCGCAACCTGGACGGCATGAAGGGGCAGACGCTGGAAGTATCGGTCATCAAGCTGAACAAGAAACGCGGGAACATCGTGGTATCGCGCAAGGAACTGCTGGAAGGCGAGCAGAACGAGAAGCGCTCGAAGACGCTGGAGCACCTGGAAGAGGGTTCGGTACTGACGGGCGTGGTGAAGAACCTTACCGAGTATGGTGCGTTCGTCGACTTGGGCGGGCTCGATGGCTTGCTGCACATCACCGACATGTCGTGGGGACGCTTGACTCACCCGAAAGATCTGGTGAACGTTGGTGACCAGATTCAGGTGAAGGTGCTGAAGTACGACAAAGAGAAGCAGCGGGTTTCGCTGGGATTCAAGCAGCTCACGCCAGATCCATGGCTCGATGCCGAGCATCGCTATCCCGAGGGCGCGCACGTTGGCGGACGCGTGATCAGCGTCACCGACTACGGCGCATTCGTGGAACTGGAGCAGGGCATTGAGGGACTGGTGCACGTCAGCGAAATGACGTGGTCCAAGCGAATGAAGCATCCGTCGAAGCTGGTGAATGTCGGCGACCAGGTGGAGTGCGTGGTGTTGAATGTGAATCCGACTGAGCGCCGCATTTCGCTTGGGATGCGGCAACTGGCGGCCAATCCGTGGGATTCGCTGCATGAGAAGTTTCCGGTCGGCATGACGGTCGAAGGACGCGTGCGCAATCTGACCGACTTTGGCGCCTTCATTGAAATTGAAGACGGCATCGACGGCTTGGTGCACGTCAGCAACTTGAGTTGGACGAAGCGCGTGAAGCATCCTTCGGAAGTGCTGAAGAAGGGCGACCGGGTGAAGGCGATTGTTCTGGCCATCGAGCCCGACAAGCGGCGGTTGTCACTGGGCGTGAAGCAGTTGCAGCCTGACGTTTGGGAATCGTTCTTTCAGTCGCATCATGTGGGCGACGTCGTGCATGGCAAAGTGCTGCGGGTAGCGGCATTCGGCGCTTTTGTCGAAATCGCGGAGGGCGTGGAAGGCTTGTGCCACAAATCCGAAGCGACCGACGAGAACGGCCAGCCGCTGGCCCTGGAGCCGGGATTCGAACACGATTTCAAGATCATCAAGATGAATCCGGAAGAGAAGAAAGTCGGGCTCAGCATCCGCGCGGTGGGCGAAGAAGCTTCGCGCTCGGAAGTAGAAGCCTACAAGCAGCCGGTTTCGAGTACGAGTTCCACGATTGGCGAGCTGATTTCGTGGAAGCGCGCCAGCAACGAAAATAACTAGTCTGGTATTGTCATCCTGAGCGGAGAAACGGCCTCGCGAAAAGCGAGGCCGTTTTGCAGTCGAAGGATCTCTACTTGCACGAACTTCTCGTGAACTACTGTGTCTGGCCTTCTTCGTAGTTTCTGTTCCCTTTTTTCGGGAATATCCAATGCCAGGCTCCGAGAATGGTCTTCGAAAGAAGCCATGCGCCCAGTTCATCCAGATCACAAAAGAGCTCTATCAGGTCATGCATACCGGGGAACTGCTCTCGATTTTACGCCCCCACTGCATGTTTGAGCCAAAATCAATGTCCAATCCCGCACTTGTGCAATCCTACGCACCCTGTTCTAGAATCATTCGTTTGCCTTTTGTCATCTTTAGATACTGAGGATCTCTACCTTGCCCGATACCTTATACGACGTAGCTATCATCGGCAGCGGACCGGCCGGATATACTGCCGCCATTCGCGCCGGCCAATATGGCCTGAAGACCGCACTCATCGAAAAGGACGGATTCCTCGGCGGCACCTGCCTGCACGTGGGCTGTATTCCGACCAAGGCCCTGCTGTTCAACGCGGAACTGTGGGATCACCTGAAAGAAGCGAAGGAATTCGGCATTGAGGGCGTCGACAGCCGCAAGCTCAATTGGGCGGCGATTCAGGAGCGCAAAGGAAAGATTGTCGCCAAGCACGCCAAAGGTCTCGAATTCCTGATGAAGAAGAATAAGGTGCAGACGGTGAAAGGCTACGGCAAACTCACCGGCCCGGCGCAGAACGGCGTGCACACGATCGAAGTCACGAACGACGGCAAGGCCACTCAACTCAAGACGAAGAATGTGATTCTCGCGACGGGCTCCGAAGCCCGCATGCTGCCTGGCCTCGAAGCCAACGACCGCGTCCTCACCAACATTGAGATCCTCAGCCTGAAAGAGCTACCGAAGTCGATTGTGATTGTGGGCGCGGGCGCGGTGGGCGTGGAGTTTGCCTCCATTTACCGCTCGTTCGACACGGAAGTGACCATCGTCGAAATGCTGCCGCGGCTGGTGCCCGTGGAGGACGAAGAAGTTTCTAAGGAACTCGCGCGCGTATTCCGCAAGCGCGGCATCAACTTCCATACCAGCGCCAAGGTCGAGAAGGTGGAGAAAACCAAGACGGGCGTGGCCGTCACGATTACCGCGGAAGGTAAACAACAGAAGATTGAAGCCGAGAAAATTCTGATTGCCGTGGGCCGCAAACCGCGCACGCAAAATGTTGGCTTGGAAAGGACGAAGATTAAACCAGACCGCGAATTCATCAAGACCGATTCCTGGATGCAGACTGCCGAGCCCGGCGTCTATGCGGTCGGAGACATCGTCCTCGGAACGCCGCAGTTGGCGCACGTTGGCGCGATGGAAGCGCTGGTTGCCGTGGCGAAAATTGCGGGCAAGCCCGGCAAGCCGATCAATCCCGAACACATTCCCGGCGCCACATATTGCCATCCGGAAATTGGCAGCGTCGGCCTCACCGAGACCAAGGCCCGAGAAGCCGGATACAACGTGAAGATCGGTAAGTTTCCCTTCACCGCCAATTCGCGCGCGTCGATCGTCGGCCAGCATGAGGGCTTCATCAAAATCGTTTCCGATGCCGACTACGGTGAGATTCTGGGCGTCCACATCATCGGCCCGCAAGCGACAGAGTTGATCGCCGAAGCCGTCGCCGCCATGGAACTCGAAGCTACCGTCGAGGACTTGATGTGGACGATTCACGCGCATCCGACTCTGGCGGAAGCCATGCTGGACGCGTCAAACAGCGTGTACGGAATCGCGATCAATGCGTAAGAAGAATCGAGTTATTGAGAGATTGGGGCATTGAGTGATTGGGGATCGGGGGGAAGCATTTTCAATCACTCAATCACAAATCGCGCGATCACTCAATGTATGATCTCGCTCCTCCAACTCGGCACCGTGGATTACGCCACCGGCCTCCGCCTGCAACAGCAGCTAGTCGCGTTGCGCAAAGAAGAAAAGATCGGCGATGTGTTGCTCCTGCTCGAGCATTCGCCCGTGATCACCCTGGGACGCAACGCGAAAGCCGCGAACGTAGTCGCGTCGCCGGATCTTCTGGCCCAGCGCGGAGTCGAGCTTTTCGAATGCGACCGCGGCGGCGACGTAACTTTTCACGGCCCCGGCCAGATCGTCGGCTACCCCATCTTCGACCTGCGCGGGTTCACGAATGCCGACGGCAAGCGCCTGGGCGTGGTGGAATTCGTTCGCCGCCTGGAAGAAGTCCTGATGCGCACTTGTGTCGACTTCGCCATCCCCACCAAGCGAGTCGCAGGCCTGACCGGCGTCTGGACCGATCCCGCCGCATTGTCATCCCGAGCGCAGTCGAGGGACCTTGGGTTCCCCGCCGCCACCACAGACCATGTGGCGACAGCCGCCTCGGCTGTCCGGCGAAGCGAAGCGAGCCACCCTGCGATCGGCCCCGAAGCCAAACTCGCCGCCATCGGCGTGCACGTCTCCCGCTTCGTCACCTCCCACGGCTTTGCCCTCAACGTGAACACCGACCTCAGCTACTTCAATCTGATCGTCCCCTGCGGCATTACGACAAAGCCCGTCACATCGATGCAGCAAGAACTCGGCAAGCCACTCGATCTCAACGCAGTCGCTGAATCCATTTCCCGCAACACGGGCGTTGTTTTCCAAAGCCAGATCCTGTGGATCGATACCCTCGACGCGCTGCTAGGCCGCACAGTAGGCGTGCCGGTGAAGGCCCCCGCGGAGTTCCGAAAGTTACAGCAGGAAGACGATATTCACTTCGCCTAGGCAGTACTTTGCGGCGACTTTTAAGCGATGAGTCCGCCTCGCCCTAGCCGTTCCCCCCGCTCTCGCGATACCATCAATACATCGCGCGCAAAGTGCGGCCTCACATGGGGAATAACAAGAAAAAATCCAAAGCAAACTCCAACGGCAACCGTCCGCGCAACGGCGCCAGAGCCAGCAATGCTCGAGTAGAAACAGTAGTTCGTGCGGGAGCGGCAGTTCGTGTGGGAACGGCCGCCCCCGGCCGTTCGGTCGAGCGAAGCTCGACAACTTCTTCTAACCAGCATCTCCGTACCTACTCCATCCCCGACTACCGCCTCGAGCACCCGGACTTCGCCGTGCACCAGGCCATCGAAAAGGACAAAGACGGAACCGAGCACGTCCGCTACGAGGTCGAAGGAAATCTCGATGTGCCCGTCCCGCCCATTCGCGACTCGAAATATCTAGACAAGAAGCAATCGATCGAGATCTACCGTTACATGCTGCTCAACCGCAAGATGGAAGTTGCGCTGGAAAATCTTTACAAGCAAGGCAAGGTAGTCGGCGGAGTTTACTTCGGACTCGGCCAGGAAGCTTGCTCCTGCGCCTCCGCCTACGCGCTCGACAAGGACGACTGGTTCGCGCCCATGATCCGCAATCAGGGATCGTTGCTGGTCCGCGGCTTTGGCGCCAGCGACACCATGATGCAGTACATGGCCAAGGCCGACTCGCCGACCAAGGGCCGCGATGGCACATCGCACTTTGGCGACATCGAAAAGCGCAACATGGTCTCGCCCATTTCCATGCTTGGAGATCTTATTCCTGTTCTTTCTGGCGTCGCGCTGGGCGCGCGTTTGCAAGGCCGCAACATCGCTGTCATGACCTACATCGGCGACGGCGGCCAATCCACGGGCGTAACGTACGAAGGCATCAACTTCGCGGCCGTGCAGAATCTCGGCCTCGTGCTCTTCGTCGAATCGAATCTCTGGGCCTACTCCACGCCGTCGGAAATGCAGTACCGGTGCAAAGATCTTGCCGAGCGCGCCATCGGATATGGCATTCCCGGCGTGATCGTCGACGGCACCGACGCCTGCCAGGTTTACGACGCCGCGCACGAAGCCGTCGACCGCGCCCACCGCGGCGAAGGCCCAACCATGATCGAAGCCAAAATGATGCGCATGAAAGGCCACGCCATTCACGACGCGGCAGCGTACGTTCCGAAGCCCATGTTCGATTTCTGGAAAAAGCGCGATCCGATCGCGCGCTTCGAAAATTATTTGGTCAACGAAAAGAAGTGGCTGAGTACGAAAGAAAACGAAGCGCTGATCGCCGAAGTAGAAGAAGTAATCGAAGCAGAGCGGGAGATAGCCGTGAACTCGCCAATGCCCACGCCCGAATCGGCCGAAGGCGGCGTCTTCTGTGAAGAAGGCTGCCACGAAATCAAACCAAAATACGGCATGCCGAAAGTAAAGAAGGGGACCGGCGGTTACAAAGCAACGGAAGCGGCCGTCCACCTGAAGTGAGAAATGATAGAACGCCTGCGCTGGAAGCGCGAGTACCAAATTGGCGATAGGAGAGTTTGTGCCGAGGTCATTGACGCCAAACAGGCGCCGACCGGAGCAATAGAAGTGACAATTAGTACCTCTTGTGACGCGCCGGACGGCAAAGTTCACCATCAGACAAATCCAACGACACTGACCGACCCATCCGGCGGACAACAACTTGAAGCCTTCATGCTGGGTTGTGCAGAATGGCTGAAGAAGCTGCTGTGGGAGGAGCCTGAGATCAGATTTTTCGTCGCGCAAATGGAAAAACCTGATGGCGGATGGATGAATCTCACCTGTACTTTCAATATTCAACAGCCCTTTACCCTTATCGACCGAATCTGGGTCGAGGGCGCGAACCTGCCTCTCGTCGGGAGCTTTGTTCCCCTGAGAACCCGAATATTGCGTTCCCGGTGCACCGCGCGCGCCTGCGATTCGGAAAGCGGATTTTCGAAACGGATGTTGTTGCCGTCAACTTAAGTCTGTCATGCGTGATCGGTTCGAACCTTGTACTGCAGGCAGCGGGAGCGAATAGCAGATTTTTGTACGACCTGTTTATGACTGATATTGTTAGGGCTCTTGTAGGCGCCGCCAGGTCAAAGGAACGAACCGTGTTGATCCTTGGTTCCTACGAAGCGGGAGGAGAACGACTGAAAGGGCTTCGCCGGAGCCTAGAAGAACTGGGGTTCGAAGGAGTGATGCTGAAGGATTTTGTCGACATACCGCAGCAGTCACTATTCGAAAAGATGCTAATGTTTGGGGCGCTGGCTAGATTCATAGTCTGCGACGAGTCTGTCGCATCGGGTCATCTGATCGAGCTGAAAGCATGTGCAGACATTGGATTTGTGACCGCAATTTTGAGGGCCCAAGGCAAGCCAGTTACATGGATGAATTCTGACATCGCGGCGGAGCGAACGTATTTGAAGATCTTCCCGTATGAGAATGACTCTGAGATGTCCATTCTCCTGAAAGAAGCAGTCCAGTGGGCGGAGGGAAAAGTTGGTGACCGGACCACCTACTACAACGAGCAGTACCCGTGGCGAAATAAGAACGCCAGGCTAGCATGACGGTTTAGTCTTCCTAAGAATCCAAAGGTCCGAAATGGGTATCACGGCCACGAAAGGCTTGCCGTACCGAGTGATGACAATCCGTTCCCCTCGCTCGATACGGTCGAGCAGTTTGCCGAAGTTGCGACGCGCGTCGGTAACAGACATCGTCGATCTCATTGATTAATTCTCGGCAAAGATGGAAATAGCTTTATCCGTGATGATCCGCGTAAATCCGTGGCAAGAAAGATCTAGAAGCTAACGCTATGCAACTCACTTATCTCGAAGCCATACGCCAGGGAATCTGGGAAGAAATGGACCGCGATCCAACTGTCTTCTGCCTGGGTGAAGACATCGGCATCTACGGCGGCGCTTTCAAAGTCACCGACGGATTCATCGACCGTTTCGGTCCCGAGCGCGTCATCGACACGCCCATCGCCGAGTCCGCCATTGTCGGCGCGGCCTTCGGAGCCTCGCTCACCGGAATGCGTCCCGTAGCCGAATTCCAGTTCATGGATTTCATAGGCTGTGCGTTCAACCAGATTTCCAACATGGTCGCCAAGACGCACTATCTCTGGGGTGCGCCCGCTCCGCTCGTGCTGCGCGGGCCCAGCGGCGGCTACGTTCACGGCGGCCCCTTCCATTCGCAAAATCCAGAGATGTGGTTCGTCCATAATCCTGGCCTAAAAGTCATCTGCCCGGCCACGCCCTACGACGCCAAAGGCCTGATCAAAGCCGCCATCCGCGATAACAATCCCTGCATTTTCTTCGAGCACAAATATCTTTATCGCCGCATAAAAGAAGAAGTGCCTGCGGAGGATTACGTTGTCCCAATCGGCAAGGCGCGCATCGCGCGCGAAGGCCGCGACCTGAGCGTCATTACTTATGCGGCCATGGTCCACACTGCATTAGAGGCTGCCGGGATACTCACGAAAGAAAATATCGATATCGAAATCCTCGACCTGCGCACCGTCTCGCCGCTCGATCGCGAGGCCATCGCACAAACCGTGAAGAAAACAAACAAGGTCATCCTGCTCCACGAGCACTCGCGCACCGGGGGCTTGGCCGGAGAAATTGCCGCCATCATTAACGAAGAAGCTTTCGACGATCTCGACGGTCCCATCGTCCGCATCGCCGGCCGTGATTCCGCGATCCCGTTTTCTCCGCCGCAGGAGCATCACTACCTGCCCAAAGTTGAAGACGTAGTCCGCGAGGCCCGCCGCCTGAAAGCCTATTGACTCACGTAGCGGCGGACGCATTCGTCCGCCGCAAATTGGAATCATAAGAGTTTATGTGGGGACAGCCGCCCTCGGCTGTCCAGTCGAGCGAAGCTCGACGATTCGTTTGAAACTCTGTTGCACCGCATTGCGAAGATCGTCCGCAAGCTAGCGCCCAACCCCACCCATCTGCCACAATAGCCCGTCCGGAGGATTCATGGGTAAGTTCGCTCTCGGTGTAATCGTCACGCTCCTGGTGGTCATTCTCGGCGGCCTCGGTTTCGCCATGCTCGGATTGTTTCCCACAGCCGCAAATGTCGAGCCTCCGCACATCGAGCGCCGCCTCGCCATGGGTGCCGTCGATGCCTCCATGGAGCGCCACGCACCTCGCATCACCAGCCCGCTCACGCCCACCGATCCCAACCTGGAAGACGGCATGAAGCTCTACACCATGAACTGCGCACTCTGTCACGGAGGCCTCGACCGCAAGCCTTCTGCGCTTGCTAATTCCTTTTATCCTCCGCCGCCTAACCTGATTTCCGATCCGCCCGACGATCCCGAGTGGCACATTTTCTATACCATCCGTACCGGCATCCGTTACACCGGCATGCCCGCCTGGGACAAGACACTTGGCGAACAGGACATGTGGAAGATCACAATGCTGCTCTCCCATCTCGACAAGCTTCCTCCTGCCGTACAGGAATATTGGAAAACAAATTTCAATGCCGCGCCTGAAGTCGAGAAAAAAGAACCAATGAAAGGCCGCGATCACGATCACCACTAAGAATTGGCCTCGGAGAAGGTGGAAAGGTTGGCGTCGGTAGGGCACACGCGAAGCGAAGCACTTGCGAAGTTGAAGGCCCGCGCAGGAGTAGGCCACGCGAGAAGGAGAAGGCTCCGCACGAAGGAGAAGGCGCACGCGAAAGGGAAGGGCGCGACTTCAGTCGTGCCATATACGCGAGCCGCAGGACGCGGCTTTAGCCGCTGAGGGAAGCTCGAAACGTGTCATTCAGCCGATTGCGCTTCCGCGCTCAGATACTCACCCACCATTCGCATCCACTCCCTCACCCGCTATAATATTCGGTTGCGCCCAACCCCTTTTTCTTACCGGGTCAGGGCGTGGAAGGAAATATGCCTACTGACATCATCATGCCCCAGATGGGTGAATCCATCGTCGAGGGCACTATTACCAAGTGGTTGAAGAAGCCCGGCGACAAGGTCCAGCGCGACGAACCGCTGTTCGAGATCTCTACCGACAAGGTCGACGCCGAAATTCCCGCGCCCGCCTCGGGAGTTTTGCAGGAAATTAAAGTCACTGAAGGCACGACCGTCGGCGTGAACACGGTCGTCGGAACCATTGCCGTCGATGGCGAGTCCGCATCCGCGCCCAGTAGGCCTGCAGCGCCCCCCGCGGCCGAGAAGCCCGCCAAGCCCGAATCGAAGCAGGAAGAAACAAAATCGGCGCCCGCCTCGTCCCCCGCTCCATCCCCCCAGGAAGACGACGAGGAAGCCCGCTCATCTCCGCTCGTCCGCAAAATCGCGCGCGAGCACGGCGTAAGTCTTTCCCAAGTTTCCGGCACCGGACTCGGCGGCCGCATCACCAAACAGGACATCATGCAGTTCATCGAAAGCCAGGGATCGCAACCGTCTAGCGCGGAGTCGAGGGGGCCCTCCGAGCCCAGCGCCGCGCCCGCCCCGCCACCTCCTGCGCCCGCCCAAAAGCCCGCCGCTCCCGCGCCCTACCCCGGCGATCTCGTCCCCATGACGAACATGCGCAAGCTGATCGCCAAGCACATGATCGAGTCGCGCCGTACCAGCGCCCACGTCCACTGCATGTACGAAGTGGACTTCACCCGCATCGTCAACCTGCGCAGTAAACAAAAAGCGGGATTCGAACAACGCCACGGCGCGCGCCTCACCTTCATGCCGTTCTTCGTGCGCGCCGCCGTCATCGCCTTGCAACAGTGGCCCATCCTCAACGCCACCATCGAAAGCGACAACGTTCGCTATCATCGCAACATCAACATGGGCATCGCCGTCGCACTCGACTGGGGACTCATCGTTCCGGTCCTGAAAAATGCCGGAGACCTGAACTTCCTCGGCCTGCAGCGCGGCATCTCCGATCTCGGCGAGCGCGCCCGCACGAAAAAACTTAAGCCCGAAGACGTCGAAGGATCAACCTTCACCGTCACCAACCCCGGCCAGTTCGGCGCCGTCTTCGGTCTTCCCATCATCAACCAGCCCAACTCCGCCATCATGGGCGTCGGCGGAATCACTAAGCAGCCCATGGTGATCACCGACAAAGACGGCAGCGACTCGATTGCCATCCGTTCCGTCGTGCATCTCACGCTCGGCTACGATCACCGTTTGATCGACGGCGCCGTCGCCGACCAGTTCATGGCCATGGTAAAAAAGATTCTCGAAACCTGGAGCGAAGAAGTCGGCTAGAGGCGAGGAGGGAACTCTGCGTTCCCCTGTGTTCTCTGTGGTAAATGGTTTTGACGTTCACCCTTTCTAAGACCGCGAGTTGGCGACCGCCGCCTTTGCCGATCCGCCCTTCGCCCAAGTGGACGCGTTAAGACACTCGACCGTTCCATCAATTATTTTTGAAATTCCGTCGCGAAATTTGTCGGGATCGACTATCTCCCTCGCTGACACCGCATCCACGGTCGCCAGCGCGCTCTCCAGAAAAGACATTGCCGCATCCTTCTTCTCTGCCCCGGATTTGGAAGCGAAGAGCGTTTCAATCCCGTTCACCAACGCGGGAACGAATGCGATCCCCCTCAGTAGCTGATTTAAAAAGTTCATATCCTTCTCCTTGATTCAATTGTTTGCAGCGTGGAGTTGAGATGCGCGCAGCGCTCCGCCTCCCAAGAGGCAGTGGCTGCGCTCCGATTGTTTTGAATTTGCGGGTTAAACTAAGAACGAAGAACTGAGAACGAAGAATCGACAACCACTCCTACTTCCACCAATGTTCATGCAGCGCGATGGCCACGCTGATCAACACCGCAATCCCAGCATTCACGAACCGCTCGATCACCGTTCGGCGTACATCATTGCGTTCCAATTCCACGATCCTGTGCTCGGCCAGCGTCATTCTCCCCGGCTGCCCGTTGCCCACTAGCATTTCCATCTTTGCTTCCATGCGACTCAGTTTTTCCAGCACTTCGTGCTGAAAGTCGACGTCAATCGCCCGCAACACAGAAAGCTCTCTCTCGCTCACTCGCTCACCTCCCGCCCACAAAATTACTGGTGCGGCTCCTCTTCCTTGCTCGCATTGTCATGCGCCTGAATCAATGCCTTGATCTGAGCCTCTCCCTCGCGTAATTCGCCTAACTGCACCTCGGTTCGTATCCGCACTTCGCTATTCGTGGCCGCAATCTGCTCCAGGAGCACCACACGTGCTTTGGTCGCTTCAATTTCGCTTGCCTGTTTCGCGCCGTTCCGCGCATCTTCAATCACGTAGCCGGCAGTCGAAAGCACGAGTGCCCCCAACGCCAAAAGAGTTCGGCTGTCGAACTTCAGCAATCTCTGATCTCTCGCCGATTCCAGTTTTTTGTTCCACGACTGTTCCAGCGACTCCGTCAAATCCTGCATCTCTCCCAACCGGCCAAGCACTTCGAGTTGGAAGTCTTTGGCCGTATACTGCGCCTCTCCCGGCCCCTTGGCGGCACCATGATGCCGTTCCCGTCCCGCGTAATCGTCGTTCATAACGGATAATCCACATGCAACGCGGCGGCATAGCGTGAGTACCGCGGCGGCGAAGAGTTGTCATACAACCGCATAAAATATGTTTGCGTGCGCGCCACTCGCGCCAAACTGAAAGTCTCAGTATTGAACCGTCCCAACAAATTACGGTCGTTCGCTGCGCCCCATCCAAAATCGTGCGCTCTTACTTCAATGCCATATCCACTGGCCGGCGTCATTCCCGCATCTACCTCGACTGTCGTCGAAGTCACCTGCGTAATCTGCGCGTCCGTTAAACTTGCCAGGTAATACGTTCCCACCTGCGTGGTCGAAAGCCGCACTGGCATATCCTGCAGCGGAACGGCGGTCGCCGCCGCCGCGTCCTGCATCGCTAGCGGCGTTGCCAGGTCGTTTGCAAACTCGATCGTGTAGATCCCTCGATCATCCGCCGGATCGACCACATCTATGCTGACCGTCCTCACCACCGCGGTAAACGCGGCATTTTGTGAAGGCACATTCACCGCCAACCCATCTCCTGGAAAAATATCTGTGGCCATGCCCGGCAGAAAGTCACTCCACGTTCGGTAACTCCCGCTCCACGCGGCTCCGCTTGCGTCGTCAAGAATGGCAAGCGCCGCATTCTCGCAATCCGCCTGAGTTCGGGCGCTCGGTGTTTTCATCTCCCGCACCCTCCCCCGCACTCCGTCGTCAGTCCCATTTTGCAGTTCGGCAATGTCCGCGCTGTTCATCACCTCCGCCACCGCGCGCCCCGACCCCCGATAACTCGCGACAATCAGCGTGTTCAGTGGCTGCACGTATTGCGGATAAAAATCCAGCGATGTCGCACTCGCGATCGAGCACTCCGCGCCATCTGACAGCGCTCCCACCAGTTGGGTCGCGTAGCTCGAATTCGGCAGCGCCGTCCTCACTTCGGCAAGCGCAACGTGCGTCACATACGTATGCCCAATGCTGCACTGCATATTCGTCGCATTCACCGGAGCGTACGCGCAGAATCCCGGCGCATTCAAAATCACGTCGTCAAACAACACCGTCGCAGCAGCGCCCATCGTCGCCGGGTTCGTCGGGTCGATGTCCTGCACCTCCAGCACAAATCGAACATCTGCCGCAACCGCCGTCCCTCCCCATCCGCTGCCCGCGGGATGCAGCGACGAATAGTACGTCTCGCCCGCCCGGTACACTTCCATCGAATAGAGATATGTGGTCAATACGTATCGATGCCCTCCACTCGTCGCAATAATCGGACCCGTCGCAGATCCCTTGATCAAAGCCTGGATAGCCGATCCGCTTCCCGAACGTGTAATCTGAAATCCCGCCAGGCATCCCGCCGCGGCGATCGATCCCGCATACAATCCGCCCAGCACGCCCGTCGATGGCCCTGCGAAACTCACTTCTCCATGCTGCAACTCCATGGCTCCGCCGAGTTCAATGTTCTCGATGAACTCAATCAGAGTTTGTCCGTCCCGGCCGGTTCCGCCATTCACCTCAACCGTCTGGGCCGGCACCGAGACCGCCGAGGCCGGATCGTGTACTACCCAAGTCGCCGCGTCCAGCCCCGGGCCCTCATACTCTTCATCGATCAGCGCCGTCTTGCTCTGTGCGAACGGTGTTTGCGATAAATAAAACTTCAGGCTCAGCCCATCGCCCACGAAATAGTCGCACACATACGCCTGGGGTTCCAGTGCGCCAATCACGGTGACGTCATTCACCAGCAGCCTCGGGCTGATCAACTTAAGATTCATCGGCGAAAAATTCGCATCGCTCTCATTGATCGCATACGTCGCTGCTCCCACCGGCGCCAGCAACAGCGCTCCGTTCATCGCGCGATAACTGCCCCGCGCCGCCACTGCGATTTCCAACGCATGATAGGAGAACGTCTTCTCTGGATTGACCTGGTACGAAGCCAACGTGTCCAAGTCCTGCACCTCGCTGGTATCAAACCAGCCAGGCAACAAATCCTGCGCCAGTTGCCGCAGCGCCGCCCCCGCGCTCCGCTCCACAAACGGTGCGCGATTCGGCAGCGCCTTCTGGTCCAGCAAAACTTCATCGCTCCCCGCAACCACGTCATAGCGGTAGACAGGCCCCTGTTCTCCCCATCCCAAATATTCGCACTGCGCCGCTTCAGTCAGATACCCAGTGAACACGAAAGTCCCATCGCTCTTCGTCAAAACCACGCGTGCCCCAGCAGTTGGCACCGCGAGTCCCGGCGCCCCCCCAACAAAACCAAACCGCAATTCCGCCGCTTGATTGATCTTCCTCGCCACGTGAGGTACAACCGTCCCATCCAGCGCAGCCGTATAGTCCACCGCGCCCTGCCCCAGCAAATTGTCGATAGTCAGTTTCATGAATTGTTCGAATTCCTTCGTGTAGTGTCCTTGGTGGTGACGGGCGTTGAAGTTCCTTCGTGTACCTTAGTGTCCTTCGTGGTGAAGGGTGTTGAAGTTCCTTCGTGTACCTTAGTGTCGTTCGTGGTGAAGGTTTCGAAGTCTGAGGCCAGAGTCCGAAAGTCCGTATCAGTAAACCGCCGCCATCGAAGCCGGAAAATAACTTCGATAGCAAAGCACACTCTGCCCGTCATTCACGTCGACGAATGGCAACGCTAACAACGAAGCCCGCAGCGCGAACGCCGACAGCGGTTTCTCAATCGCGCTAAACTCTTCCCGCAAAAACTTTCCCGCGGAACTTGTCGCCCCACCGGTTCCCGGATTCGGACTAAGCCGCGGATAATAAAAACAAACTCGACCGCCCGACTCCTCTTCAGCCACGAACAGCGCCGACCATTCCTGAAAGAACGATCCACCCTCCCGGTCCACAAACGCCACGACCACTTGTGCCGATGCCCCGCTCGCCGGCGTTCCGCCCAAGAGCGGTTGCGCCAGCACCACCGACGTCGCCGTCACCTCCGCCACCCGACCCACGTTGAACGTCACTCGCCGAACATAATTCGCGTCTTGTCTCACCGCCGCCGGACTGCTCACACATGCCGCCGCGATTCCTGATCCCACGAAACCGATTTCTTGCTGGTAGTCGACATCGACCGCAATCAGGCATCCCGCGCTAAATGCGCTCGCCACGCCCGCGCCAAAAACGAGTTTGCTGGCGCTCGAACCCGGAAGTACCGCTATTGCAGCCGCCGGTATCCCTCCCGATGGCGCCGGCGAGCTACTTCCTCCTCCCGGCGCCAGCACGTTCATGTGCTCCGACCCGCCAGCCAGCGCCATCTGCAATTTGCCCCACTGCCGGAAATCAAATTCCACTCGCGCTTCTTGGGACCCGCGAAATTGCCCCACCGGCAACATGCGCGCCCCCGACCGTACAATCTCCGTCGGCGTGTCATACCATCGCGCGAAGTTCTCGATCCATCCCAAATCCAGCCACGGCGCCGGCGGCGAGTCCAGCAGAAACATTCCACTCTGTCCTGGATCGAAAATCGTTGGTGTTTCCGTCGTCCGGTCTACCGGCGCGAAGTAGGCTCGCATCTGCCGCGTCACCGGAACCATTGCCGCGCGTAAGGGAGTTGTGCTCATGACAGCGTTACCTCCGAAAAGAAAAATACCGTCAGCTTCGCCCGCCGCTCGACGCGCCCGTCCTGATGAGCTTGCTCGTACATCGCTCGCCGCACTCCGCGCCCCTGGTACGCGAGCGTTTCGTCTTCCACCCCGCTCGCGGTCGCCTGCTCAAACGTCGGTTGATCCCAAAACACTTTCGTCCCCAGGTCTGCGCTCGGCGCCTGCGTGTAATCCATTTTTTCTGTATTCCGCGGTTGGCAGATCCCAAGCAGTTCATCGTCGAGTTGTCCCAGCACTCGCCCGCGATCCACCATGCTCGCTACAGTTCCCAGCGTGTAATACGAGATCACGCACTGCACGCTCATCAGTGCGCCGGTTCCGCTGCCGCCGCTCTGCACTTTCGCTGGGCCCCACTCGAGGTAGAAGGCATTTGGCTGTGGCTCCGCCGAACCAGGCGGCAGATTCTCCACCACCAGCACGGCCGGCACTGTCACTCCATTCACCGTCACCGTCCGCGCCGGATTCAGCCCCGCCAGTCGCCGCTGCAGCGCCAGAAAAAAACTATCTTTCGCAAATTGCATGAAATCCTGCTTCCAGTTTTTAGCTATTGGCTATTAGCTCGATAACGCGTAATTCTTGAAGTTGTTTTATAGTTCCGGAATTGATCAATTAGTGTGGCGTATTCGAAAAAGGCTTTTAACAGCTAAGAGCTAAGAGCTAGAAGCTAGTAGCTGCTACCCTCACACCACCGCCGTCACCACGTAGAGATAAGTCGTTCCCGCGAAGTTCTCGGTCACCACCGCCTCTACATGAAACAAATCGCCGTGATACATCAGCCCCAGCGCCGCATTAAACAATTCCTCCGCTGATCCCATTCCCAACCCAGGCAACTCAGCCTCAATCGCCGAAGCCGGCAGCGTGAATTCAACTCGTCTCACCGGCCCCAGCGTCCCGGCGGGAATGTTCCTGGCCACCACCGGTGCGATAATCACGTTCTGCACTCCCGGATCGACCAGCCCCAACTGTCCCGCCGCATCTCCAGCAGTCGCACTGCCCGGTACCAAGACGCTGATCTCGTCTCCCCCCAATGCCGTCAGCATCGCCGTAGCCGCGCGTGCCAATGCCGCTCCGCAAATTCCGCTCCCCATAAAGTTCCCCCGAAACCCGAGTTCCAACGACCAACGACAAACGACAAACGACTAACGACCGTTCTCACGCACCCTTCTGCGAAACATAAGGCGCCAGCAAACTGCGCACCATCTCGTCTACCAGCGTCGGCCCGAAATATTGCAGCCGCAGCTGGTTGATTTGACTTGATTGCACATTCAACCCCGGTGTGTTCTGCGCATTCTTCACAATCTGCGCGCATGCCACCTGCACCGGCGTCGGAATCGTTGCCCACCCCGCGTTGTAAACCACATCCACTTCGTTGAAGAACAATCCCAACGCATTCACCGGGAACGTCAGCTCTCCGCTCTCCGCCCAAAGGTCAATCGTCGTCGGATCAATCGTGGACCATGATCCCGGCAGCGCGAACACCAGCGCAAACTCCAGACTCATCTCCGGGAATGGCCATTCTCCACGCCGCGGAATTCCATATCGCCCCTGCAACGACACAATCGGCGTCGTCGCTGGAGCCACCGCCACCAACGGCAAATAACTCACCCGCACCGTATTCAGTTCCGGCGGCATCTTCAGCCGCTCTTCATATTGGTTCACTCCCAGCGTCGCGCGCCGGCAATGTGCATCGATGATTGCCGATGCTGCCGTCACCCAAGATGGATCCGTCGCCGCATCCAGCCCATAAGTCAAATAGTCCGTAGTCTGCAGATAATTCATGATTGTTTTCTCTCTATTTTGAAAGGGCGTGGCTTCAGCCGCGCCAATAAGAGCCAAAATGTCGAGCGGCTTCAGCCGCCGAGGTGGTCCCGAAAGAACGATCAGTAGCCAGTGGTCTGCAAATCCCGCTGCGCATCGGTCCTGATCACCGGCTCGACTGGCAACTGGCTGCTGACCACTGGCAACTGCCTTAGTCCGTTACCTTCACTTCGTAGTGCGCGAAGTTCGCCCCCTTCACCACCGGAGCCCCAAACTTCACTACTACTTGTTGCTGCGTCAAAGCGCCGGGCAGTCCGAGCGTGAACACTCGCGGGTTCGGATCGGTCAGCCAGTGATACTCGATCAGGTCCTCGGTCACGATGTACGCCGGCAGCACCGCCCCCGACCCCAGCGTTCCCGTGTATCCCAGCGCCCACTCCGGAATGAGCGGCAGATCGCCAGCCTGCGTCGACAGTGCCTTCACCCGAAACCCCGCAGTGATCTCCATCGTGTTTAACACCAGGTTGAACTGTGTCTTCATCTCCTGGTCGATCAAGTCCAGCAGCATCGGGTTTGCATAGATCGCAGTTGGCCGCACCTGGTACGACGCATTCGCAACCATCTGCGCGACTGCAGTCCGGAACGTTTGCACGATGGTGCCGGCGCTCTTCGCCACCGTCACCGTGTTCCCACCCGCCTCGATCTGCCCAATCGCGCCGAAGTACTGCGTCGTAGTCGGCGCGCTCAACGATGTGTCCGTGCCGTTCCACAGCGCCACGTCGTGTGTGCGCATCAGTCCGTCCACCGCATCCGCCAGGTCTTTCGCCTGCAAATACGCGAACTGGCTTTGCTGCGCCGTCACTTCCAGATCGAAAAGGTTGTAGTTGATCTGCGACACCAGCGCCTTCAGCGGCACCGCCAGTTCAACCCGCGTCGGCGTTTGCAACGTCGGCACCATGTTCCGCGGGTCCATGAACCCCTGTGCCGCCGTTGGAGCCGGAATCGCCGTCTCCTCAAAAAAACGTGACGGATGCCCCGTCGCCGGAACCTGCTTGATCCTCTGCCCAAACACGCCGCGCCGTCGCACGATGTCAAAAATTTCCGTTTGGTACCGTTCAATCTCCACCGCGCCCGGCCCCAGAAAATCCGCCGCCGCCATCAAATCCACAAATCGTCCTGCCATGTTTTTCTCCTCCGTTAATTTGTCCACCTTGTCGAAGCCCAATCCGTTGTTGTGAAAAACGAAAAGTTGTCAGAAATGAAAAAGGCACGACAAATGTCGTGCCAACAATCTCTCCATGGGTGCCCCACCCTTGTCGCGTCTTTTGCGACAGGGTGGGGATGTTGAATTCCTCCCGCCGGAATCCGAAGCCGAGTGCCCCATCCTAGCCGCGTTCTTTGCGGCTAGGGTGGGGATTTTGACTCCGCTGTCCTCACCGCAATGCTGTAACCCGAAAGCTGGTAGCTAAAAGCTAAAAGCTAAAAGCTAAAAGCTAAAAGCTTCCTACTCAATCATCCCCGCCCGCGCCAACTCCGCCTTCACCGCAATCCGCTGCTCCACACTCAGGCTCTGCAGCGTTTTGTCGAGCACTCCTTTCTCAAGCTTCTCGTTTCCGTTATCCGCCTTCGCCAGAATCGCCGACACCAGGGGCGGAAGCGTCTTCCTCACCGCTCGTGCCGCCTGCGCTTTCAGTTCGGTGTTGGATTTCTCCAACTCCGCCACCCGTTGCTGCAAATGCCGCGTCGCCTCATTCTCCGCCGGTTCGTACGGCGAGCGCTCATCCACAGCCGCCACAATCCGATCCACCTTCGCATTCAGCGCATCCTGCTGTGCGTCCAGCCTCCCCAACACGCGATCCAACGATTCGGCCGCACTCGCCAGCCGTTCCGCCGTCGCCATCAACTGCTGCACCATTTCTTCATTCATGTTTTCGCTCCTCCCAAACCTCTGTGATCCCCCGTGCCCTCTGTGGTTAAAGTGTTGCCGAAACTTCCAGTCAGGCCAGCCCAATCCACGTATCCTGGTAAGCCGCTTTGTCCTTCCGCAAAATCGCCGCCCCGGTAAACGTCACCTTCAACAGCGTCCACACTTGCGCTTTTGTGTCCGCCACCAGAACATCCGTCACTTCGAACGACATTCCCAATGCAGCACCCGTGTCGCCTGCCTCCGCGTGTAACGGTCGAACGTCCTCATCGGAACGTTCTCCCCGGATCGACGTCAAACTTCGCAGCCGCGCGACCGCCATCGAAAGCGATCTTCTTAATCGCGCTCCTTCGCTTTGCAGTGCAGAGATCGCCAGGGCCGATAACGCCCGTGTTTGTCCGGGGTCCGAACTACGCTGTGCATGCGATGTCCTCCCGGACTTCCCAATCTCCGCCACGATGTCGGGAAAGTCCTTCGCATACAGATATCCCTCTACTTCGAGATTCCGTCCCACCAAGTCTGCGCGCGTGATTACTCCAACTTTTCGCCGCACATCATGGCGGTCAAACGACGGCGCATAATCCAGTGCCATCCCGATCAGCGATGCCAGCGCCGCCTCCGCCGCATCTCTGGTGAGCACCACCCGTTTTCCCTTCGACCCAGCCGGCGCCCTCTGTGACGGCACATCCACAACTGTCAGCACTCCACGAAAACCCGTCCGGTTCGGGTGGCCATCCACCGCCGGCATCTCAACCGCCATACTCTCCATCGCAATCGTCATTCGTCCCCCAGGGTGCCCCACCCTTGTCGCGCATTTTGCGACAGAGCCTGCCCTGAGCTTGCCGAAGGGGTGGGGACTTTGATTTCCTCTGTGCTCTCAGTGCCCTCTGTGGTTAAAGGTTTTTGTCCTTAGCTCCCGATTTCCGGCAACCCCCGCATCCGCCGCACCTCATTCACCGTCAACACTCCGCACTGCAACAGAATCTGTTGAATCTGTACTTCCTCCAACGGATCCGTCGTATCCACATCCGCAAACACAAACTCCAAATCGGTCCATCCCAACTTCTTCCCAATCGCATCCCGCGTGAGCGACTCCGCCAGCAACCGCGCTGTCGGAACAATCGCCTGCCGAAATGCCAGGTCATTCAATTCCTCCGCGGTGGAGCGGTTCACGTCCCGCTCCACCCCCAGGTAAAACGGAGGAAGGTCGAAAGCATCGGCGACGACTCGCAGCAGAAATTCCTGCCACTGCAGTCGTAAGTCTGCATCGGTGCCTCCACCGAACCTCAGTACCTCCGGTTTGCTTTCGGCCGATAGGATGGGCACCTTCCCCGTGCCCTCAATCTCATCCTGCCACCATCGAATCAGCCGCTCATGATGTTCCGGCGTCAGATCCTGCAGCCACAGCGCATACTGCACCACCGAATTCGACGCCAGCCGCGACGCGTACCGGTGCGCCCCCATAAACGCATTGATCGTTTCAAACGCTACTTCTAGTCGCCCCAACCCAAACGGCGTGTGAGTTCGCGGGTTCAGTCGTATGTAAATCAGTTCGTCATCATCCAGCTTGATTTGCGATTTCGCGCTCGACTGATCGGTCACTTGCATGTAGCGCTGCGACGTCGGCGATCCATCCCATTCCAGATTCATCCGAATCGAAGCCCCATCCACCGGCCACAACACTAGCGGCATCGCCCGTGTCGAAATTGCCTGTGTAGGTATGGTCTGGGTGGATCTGGCTTTTGTGGGGACAGCCGCCCCTTGTCCAGCCGAGCGAAGCTCGGAAGCCACATCCCACTCCCGCGTCCGCTGCACCTCAATCGCTCCAAACCCGCCCACAATAATGTCTTCCAACACCTGCTCCGCAAAAGTGCGGAACGAGTCATCCGGATTCGGCGCATCGAAGTTATCCGTCAGGATCCGCACTCGCTGCGCCCCATCCGGAATCGCCTCCAGCGCATACCCCTGCCGCGGCTGGATCCTCCATCGCATCCCGGCAATCCGGTCCTTAATGCAGTTGATCGCCCGCCGCGCAATCGGCGTCTCCGAAAATCGCCGCAAGTTGTAAGGCGTCGGCTTCGGCATCGCCTCCGTCAGCGGCCCATAAGAATTAAAGATGGACGGCAACGCCGAAGTCCGCCGCCGCTTCTCGATTTGCATTGAGGAGTTCGCCGCAGACACTCCCGCCACCCGGCGCCAAGCGCCGCGTACCGCCTCTGTAATTTTCATGATTGTTGTCTCTATCTGAAATCCCGAGGGTGCCCCATCCTAGTCGCGTCCTTTGCGGCCAGGGTGGGGATTCTGATGTCCTCTGTGCTCTTCAGTGTCCTCTGTGGTTAACAAGCTTACGTCCAAAAAAAAGCCCCGCCGCAGCGGAGCTTGTTCAACTCAAACCTTATTAGTCTGTCATCCTCATTAGTCTGTCATCCTGAGCAAAGCGAAGGACCTCTGCACGCCTGCGCTGAATGCTGCCGGCGCAAGAAGAACAAGAATGATCGCGAAACCTTCACACTCTCAACTCCCTCCGCGCTTCTTCCGCGATCCCCGGCATCTCCCTCACTTCCGCCACCCGAATGTTAGCTTCCCGCATCATTGCAAGCGCAAACCCAATCTCAAGCTTCTTCTCGTCGAGATCGTTATCCACTACTGCAGTGAGAGTCGGTTCGAATGCATCCTTCTCGGCATTCCGTATCAAATTCGCGATCTTCGGATATCGCGCCGCCAGCGTAACCGCAGGGTCGATCCGCGCCTTCAGTGACACCGCATGAAACAGCTTCAGTTGATTGCCCACCAAATACCCAAAATCAAATGCGAATGAATCGCCTTTCCCCGTGTATCGTTCAACCGGAAATCGTTTTACAAGAGAAGCCACTCCCGCAGATTCCCAGGATTCTTGTATCGTCAGGACTATTTGTTCACGTGCGCTCAGCGCGCGGGTTTGGCCTGCCTGTGCAGATGCCAGATACATCCCGGCCATCACCTCAATCTCTTTCGCCGGATCCGTCGTCAAACACCCTTTCGACTCCGAAAGCTGCACCAGGTTCGAGAAAGAATCGTTCAACCACCGCATCACCGACTCGCAATCACGCACGTCAACCACTTGCCTGCGAATATCCCGCTCCATCGCCCGTAACATCTCAATATCTGCCTGCGGATCCAAACACAACAAGTGCCGCCAATCCGTCGTTAACCGCACGTCAGCAAACCCTGCCTTCGGGCTTTCGATCATCACCAGCCCGAAGTTCACATACTCTCCCTTCACCGCGTCCGGCACATACCGCAGCAAGAAGAACTCGACTTTCCGTTTCTCGGCCATCAAAAACTCAATGTCATCCTGAGCGGAGCGAAGGACCTATGTAAGTCTCCCCCCCCCGTCTCTACTGATGACGGACGTCTCAGTGTTCGACCCACCCAGGAAACGGCCGCCGCGGCGAAATCCGAAATGCCTCAATCAACTCCCGCACCGTCCCCCGCCGCGCAATCAAAGTCCGCGCCAGCTTCTCCAACTCGTCCCACTCTCCGCCATACCAATCCGGAGGAATCTCTCCCGCCAAGCTCCACACCACATCCTCTTCCATCTTCTCGATCCGCGACAGCCACGGTTCAAACGACTCCCACCCGCGCACGCTCTCATATACTTCATTCCCCGCATAAACTCCGCGCAGCGGATAATCCGGAAACGTCCATTCCCCCGCGTTGAAACAATATCCCTGGTCGATGAACGACGCCGTATATTTCCTCTCCCGCAACTTTTTCCAGAATGCCGCCTGCCGCCCGTTCGCGTTCCCCGTCCATTTATCCAGCACCAGCATTCCGGGAAACGTTTCCAGATTCCTCACCAGCCCCAGCATCTCTGCCGGAAGATAATCAAACACCTGCCCCTCCAGCGGACTCACCACGTACCGCGATCCGAATTGTAGTCCCGCCTGGCAGCGAATACTGTTATGCGCCAGCTGTATGCTCAACTCCGGTGTATGCTCCACCAGCCATTCATCCACCTCCACCACTTCTGTCACCGGCACGGGAAGTCCCGCCCGCTCCGCCAACCGCGTCGCCAGCATTTCATTCGCCAGCACCCGCAAATGCTGCGGATTATTTCTGAACTTCACGACGTAAAAATTTCCATCCGAGCAGCGCATCATGTGCCCCTGCGCCCCGCCCCGCATCCGCCGCACGTGTTGCACCGCTTCTACCAATTCGTCACATCTGGGGACAGCCGCCCTCGGCCGTCCATCGCCCGCAACTCGACCTTTCGCATCACAAGGCCCGCAATCTTACCTTACCGCGAGCACTTTCCGCTGTGACGTATGAACATCAGAAAACCCGGGTGCCCCACCCTTGTCGCGTATTTTGCGACAGGGTGGGGACGTTGACTTCCCCGCTCTGTGCGATGTGACAGCCGCCCCCGGCTGTCCGTCGAGCGCAGCTCGACTTTTCTGAATGCCCGCCCCTTCCAAAATCATCAATCACCAATCACCAATCAAAAATGCCCCGCCTACCCCACCACCAAACTTCCCACCTCCACCTTCCTCTTCCGTCCCACTCTCCCGGAATCTTCCCGCCGCACCGCCATCGAAATCGCCATCGCCATCACGCAGTCGTCGTGCGCTCCCTCCGCCGCCGCGCCATGTCCGTCGGCATGTCTCACAAATGTCCTCAGCTCTCCCAGCAACCGCGGACTATGGAACAGCTCCGGCTCCGCGATCAGCGCCGCCGCCAGGTTCTCCACCATCGCCGGACGCGTCACCACCGACGTCAACCACCCTTCCTGCCCGCCCTGCTGAAACAGATTTTCGTAGCCAAGGTCCTTCAGATGCGCCAGCACGCCGTATCCATGATTATTCCGCTCCACCGCGATCAGCGCATTTCCATATTCCCGCCCCAACTCCGCCAACCTCCGCGCCAGTTCAAACGGAGGAAAGTGCCCGTGCAACTCCGCGCACTGCAAACCGATCTGGCGATCGATCACTTGCGCGCACGCATAATCTCCCTCCGACCCGCCACCCGCTGTGTCCACTCCAATAATGTATAGCCGCTGCTCTTCCCGATCCCGTCGCAGCCATGTCAGCAGCCGGCCATTGTCGCGAGTATCCAGCGGCAATCCCGCCAGCCCCGCGGCCTTATCAATCGACTCCCGGTCGAACACGCACTCGCCCGAAGCCAGAAAACACGACACCGCATCCTCCGCATACTCCTGTTCCGCCAATCCGCGCATCACCTGCCATCGTGTCCGCCGCCACGCAATCTGTTCCTCGCTCAACCCCTCGCGCAACTTCAAATCTTTCTCTTCGTCCGTCAGTACTAGCTTTCTCTTTACCTCTTCTTTATAAGAAGGCTCGTACCACCACGGAAAAAAGTGTCGCGTATATCCCGTCTCCTCCGCCTTCTGCCACTCTTCGTAAAAAATTCCCGCCGCCCCGTTTGGCGTTGACTCCAGCACAATCTCGCCGTCCGGCACTACCGCCGCTCGCAGCGACGCCAGCGTATCCTCTCCGCCGCGGGGCCAGCGGGAGACCTCCGAGCAATGTAAATTGTGGATGGTCATCCCGCGGCCCGCATTATCATCCGCTGTTTCCACTCGATACTCGCTGTCGAGTTTCGGAAACACGATCTGGCGGATGTTCGAGCGCGATTTCACCAGCGCTCCCCGATGCACTCGCCGGTTGGGCAGTTTTTCCCAGAAGCGGTGCACGATGTTGAATATTGCCTGGGCCGATTCGTCGCTGTGCGCCACCTGTACCGTCAGCGTTCCCGGCCGCGTTATCGTCTGTATAAAAAATCGCGCCGCAATATATGTCGTAACTCCCACCTGCCGAGCCTTCAGCACGATGTTCCTCTTGCTGCACTGCGCCGAATATTCCTGCTGCGCCCGGTTTAACTTCAAGTATCGGATCCCGCCCTTCTTAATCCTGATCTTCAACATCTTCCGGATCAGCAAATCCCGCATCGTCTCTTTCCCCTCCACCCGATCCAGATACGACCCGAATTGTTCCACCACCTGCAAATCAGTCCACACAGTCCCATCCTTAAGCAGTATCCCGGATTTTGACGTCTCATAAAAAACTCTCATCACGTAGCCCCGGACGCATTCGTCCGGGGCCGGTTTTGACTTCCCCTCAGTCCCTCGCGAATTACTTGAGCCGGGCGCCCCACCCTTGTCGCGCCTTTTGCGGCCGAGCCTGCCCTGATTGGAGCCGAAGGGGTGGGAATCTTGATTTCCTGGATTCCCTTATGGGAAGTCGGGTGCCCCATCCTAGCCGCGTCTTTTGCGGCTAGGGTGGGGGATTTCGACTTTGCCCCAACCCCGAATCACTTGAGGACTCCCGCCGTAACCCACCGCGCAGCCTTCCCATGCACATGAATCCGCAACCCCGCAGTCACCCGATCCAAATCCGCATTCCCCGTCTTCGCCGTCAAAGTCGCATTAAACGACGAAACAAACTGGCTGGCAGTTAAGGGAGTGCCCGGGTGCCCCACCCTTGTCGCGTCCTTTGCGACAGGGTGGGGATTTTGATTTCCGAGCTCGCTCATGTGAAGCTGGGTGCCTATATTAGCCGCGTTCTGTGCGGCTAGGGTGGGTGTCTGTGCGCTTACCACCGGCACAATCGCCGCCAGCGATTGCACCTCCGAAATCACAATCCCCAGCACCGCCGTAATCTTCGCCTGTGTCGCCGCATCCTGGATGTGCAGCGCCGGCAACACTCCCTTCAGCCCAGCCTGCGCCGTCGTCAGCGCCGCCTGAATCTGGTTCAGGATCCCCGGCTTCTCCGTCGCGTCCGCCTTCTGATACGCCGCGATCAGCGACTGCACCAGTTGCAGATCCGCTCCCGCCAGTGTTCCCGCATTCTGAATCGTCGTCAGGTCCGCAGCCGAAACGCTCTTCCCCTGCAGCGCCGCCACCAGCGCCACAATATTCGCCGCAGCCGGAATCAGCGCCGCCACAATCTGCTCCGCCTCCGCAATCCACGCCGTCGAACACGCCGCTAGCGTGATCGTCACTCCCAGTACCAGCGCTAGACTCACGCGCCCAACCTTGTCCATCTTCCTCATGCCATCCTCCAATCGAAGTTTTTCCACTCGAACACACTTCCGCGCTCGTAACCAAAATCCGGTCACCGTCTCAACATCCTTAATGTTTTGGAATTGAACTTCTGCGGCGCGTCTCAGCGCCCGGTCTTCACTGCGGCAGAACCGCCAGGAACACGTCAGTACGCCCCGTACCCAGATTCGTCCAGCTACAACCTCCGTCGCTGCTGGTTCCTCCAATGCTCTGATTCCACGGCGCCGGCTCCGTCGTCCCGCTCGTACAAGCGGAACTCACTTGATACGAGTATCCGAAGCCGCTCACTCCCACGTTGCCCACCAGCGGCGTTACGATCGCCCCCGCGCCATACGCATGACTCGCAGCCCAGTCTGGCTGTGACGTGCTGCATCCCACCGAAGTTCCATTCGAACACCCCAGCATCTGGTCCCAGTCCGTTGTCCACAGCAAATATTTTCCATCTTGCGAACCCGCCCCAGGCACAAACGCCTGCGAATTGATCATGGAAACGTAAGTATGCGCGAACCGCCATACCACTCCCGACCCGTCCGTCGCCACGGCCAGCAGTTCATTGTCAAACGCCGAAGCCGGCGTGAACGCCGCCGCCTCAAACATCGCAAAGAACGGATTCGTGTCGCTCGCATTGTCCGCTGCCCAATTCAAGTGCGCATTGTTGCCGAAAGATGTCGTCGGATAAACATTCGGCAGAGACATATTCGTATTCGGCGCAACTGTCGTCGACTTGAACAGCCCGTTGAGATTCGTCACCCCGTTGCACTTGTTTATCCAACTGTTGAATCCGATGGCCGTGTGTCCGCAACTGTTCGCCGACGTCGCCACCGTCACATTCGTCGTCCCGATCTGCCAGTAAAGATTGGTCTGTCCCGTCGTGCAACTCGATAAGCAGGTTGACTCCGAAACTTTCATCCAAGTCCCGCCCTTGCCCATCTTCACGTTGTGCAGCGTGAATCGATCAGCAAGCGTGATTGTTCCCAGCAAAGTTCCGTTGAGAAACACCTGCCCGCTGCTCGTATTCCAATATGTGCAACCGGTCGTGCGGTTCCACGCATACACATAAATGTCTCCGCTCGATCCCTGTCCCGCAGTCGAACTCGCTCCACCGCCAAACGTCTGATCATCCGCACTGGGCGCCACTCCAATCAAGTCGTTGCTATTTGCCTGCAACGCGCTGATGCTGCATGCGGTCGCTATATCCACCACCGTGACCGCCGCAGGATTCCCCAAACTCGTCGAATCGTAACTAAAGATTGCCGCATCGTTCTGCGCGCACCCGCTCTGTCCCGCCGGACACAAATGCGCATGATAGAAAACGTAAGGCTGCGTATACGACCAGCTCGACGATCCCAGTCCCGGAGAAACGAAACTCGTATCCCGCGTCGCCGCCAGAGTCGCCGTGTTAAACGACCACAACTGCTGCCAGTTCCCAACCTGGCAGATCATGAACCGGTCCTTATTCACGTTCCACCGGTTCTCTTCCGAACTCGCATCGCACGACGTCGTATATCCGCCATGCACCGCCGACTGCCCGCCCGTAGCCATGTCCGTGATCCGGATTAATTTCGTACTCGGGAAGTCACTCGGCGTCATCTGAGAATTCGCCCCGTTCAGCGCTCCTCCTCCTGAACATCCCAAACTCGACGGACAAGGAATCGTCCCCGGATATGCCTGTGGCGTCACATCGGTCCGCGCACTGTAAGTAATCACACGCGGCCCACCAATATGAAAGTACGAACTACCCGCGACTCCTCCAAGAACCGCCTTCTGCAACTGGTACGCTCCAATGTCCCACGCTCCCGCACGCTGTACTCCGTTGATGTCGTAGTTGTAAGGTGCTCCCACATTCTGCCCAGCTCCAACATCCGGTGACATCGCCGTCCGCGCCGCGTTGAACGCCCCGCCCGGTTGCGGCAGTTGAAAATACGCCGCGCTCGGCGTCGTATTCGGAATGACCGTCCAGCTTCCCAGCATCCAGTCGCGCAACTCCGTATTCAACTTCACCGTCGATCCATGATTGCTCAGCCCCGACAGCACCTGAAAAATTTGCGCCCCCGTCAGGTCCGGCATGTGAATAAACAATCCCGCCGGGTATCCCCAAAGTTTCTGCCGAAACATCAGCGAGTTGATCCCCGCATCCATCTGCGCTGCGGTGTTCACATTCCACGCCGCCATTCCGAAGCTCACCACATTCATCAGCCCCACGCCCTTCGATGCCACTTCATTCGATCCCCACGGCCCGCCCAGTGCTCCTTCCATCGACAACTCGCCGCGCTCTCCCGTATACCCCGCAGCCAGCGCATACCCTTGCGTGGCCGTACTCTCCTGGCCGTCGGGCGTGACGTAATACGTTTCCGTCAATCCTGGAATGTTCGCATTCAACCACGCCATCGACGTCGTCATCTCGTCCGTTTCCATCCGCTGCGTGTCAAACACAAATTGCAGCGCCGTCCCCGAAATCGGCTGCGCGGCCACATCCGCCAGACCCACCGTATGCGTCACGTCTCTCACCGTGCTCTTCAACGCCGTGTATCCCGGCAACGTATTCAGATACGTCACCAGCGACTTCACTTCGTTGTACGGCGCAACCGTCAGATTGAGATTCAGATTGCTCCCCGTCCCGCCCGTCACCGACGTGGTCAAGACATTCCCGCTGATGCTCGCCGTCCCTGTCCCGTTGTAGAGCAGCGTGAACGCGTTCAGGTCGGCCGCCGGAGTGAAATACTGATGCGACCAGCTGTGCGAGTTCACTCCGTGCCCCTGGCTCAGCCAGTTCGCCACTGACACCTTATCCACCGCGCTCGAATATCCCTGCGCCGCCGAATACCCCGTCGTCACCGCCCCACTGAACTTCAATCCATATTCATTGAACGCCGGCAGCACGTTGCGATTCACGTAGGTCTCGGTGTTGTAGTAATAAACTCCCTCATCGCCCGTCGTCGGCAGCGCCAGCCCTACATCGTCCACCGTGAATGTATCCCACGCCGCATACCGCCCCGCCGATACAATCTGCGGATCCACATAGTTCGGAACAATCCCACCTGCAAAGTTCAGCGAAATGTTCACCAGCGTTCCAATATTCGTCGTCGACGAAACGTTCGGCCCAGCCACTCCCTGCACATCTTGCGGCCACAGCGTGCTCAAACCGTTCCCATAAAAATGCGAATACGTAACAACCGTCGACCCTCCCGCCACGTTGTCCACGATCGCCGCATCCCGGTTTCCGAATGCCGAACAATTCACCAGGGCAATCGCGCTCGCGCTCGCCGCTGTCCCCGCGATTTTCCACGCGTCGTAATTGAGATGCCCGTCCACGTTGTAAAACTTAATGCTGGTCGGGCTCGTCGCATTAATGTAAATACCCAACGGCGTCGTCCCATACGGCACTCCTCCGTCCACTTCCATATTCGCGAACACCAGATTGTCCGACGCCGCCCACACCTGCACCCCTGTTTGGTCGAAGTTCTGCACCTTCAGATGCTGGAACGTCAGCCACGTCCGGTTGCTGATGCTAATCAGCTCATAGCCCGCCGCCACCGTCAGAATCGGAGTGATTGCCGTGCCGTAGAAAATCGCGGGCGCGTTGCTCGACGATGAATCGTAAACGTACAAGTACCCGCCATACGAACAGAAATCTTGCGGACTCACGATCACTCCTGCAACTGTGCAACTCGATCCACTCGGAGCCTTGTACTGTCCCCACAAAGTTCCAAACTCCATATTCAGCACCGTCGCCGATGCGGGCGCCGCCGGCAACTGCGCTTTCCAGATGTTCCCCGAACTATAACTCCACGTCAGCGCCGGAGCCGCTCCCGTAATCACCGGCGCCGCGCCCATTCCATACGCGTCGAACGTAATCGGATTCCCGCTCGCTCCCGACGACAACGGAATCAGCGGCTCGCTCCACGTCCCGCCGCGCTGCAGGTAAATTGCATCTCCTGGCGAGAACGGATGCGCATTCACATGTGCCAGCGTCAGCCACGGCGTCGCCGTCGACGTTCCATTATTCGTGTCCAACCCACCCGGACTCACGTAATAAGTCGTCGCCAGGCAAGGTGCCGCGGCGGCCGCGAGCAGCAGTCCGAGAACAAGAAAAGATTTCATGGTCACTGTCTCAGAAACCTCTGATCAAGCTCTGTCATCCCGAGCGAAGCCCAATCGCCGTTTGTCGGCAATTCTGCGCCGTCGAGAAACCGTATGTTGTCGTTTGGTTAAACTTAGTAAGGGGCTCTTAGTTCTGCATTTGGTAGGTTATGGACGCGCCGAGTCCGGCTGACGTGCAACCCACGGCTGCCGTCGCCGTTCGAAACCTCAAAACGTGTCCCGAGGTCACATTGGCGCTTCCAGTCATGTTCCAGGTCGATCCGGTGCTCGTGAGAGTAAGTGCGAAAGATCCTACGATAGCTCCCAATGTCGCGTCCCACACGTCGATAACCGGATAAGTTGTGCAACTTATCGCAGCGACATTCGAGTAATCAAACCCGGTAATGGTGATCGCAGCAGGTAAAGTCCACGAGCAATAGTTGCCGATCGCTGTAAAGGAGGCAGGGCTACAACTCCACACTAGATACGTCTCGTTCTTGACGTATGCAGTAGTAGCCAGATTGGTCGAGTTATCTCCAGCTCCCCGCGTTGTCGCCGTCGTCCCATTCGGCAGCGCCGGAGTTCCGCTCAAGTTCGCTGCTGTCCCGCTCGTATTCGCTGCATTGTTCGGAATGTCTCCCGAAACTAACGTCGGCAACTGCGCATGCGCCAGAGTTCCCGTCGTTACGTCGCTCGCGCTCACCGTCACATTCCCCGTCAGCGCATGTCCGTTTACCGCGGTCGTAGTCGGAACGTATCCCGGGACCGTCGGCGTTCCCGTAAAAGTTGGAGACGCCAGCGGAGCCGCTCCACTTACCTGTGAAACCGAATAATCGCCGCTCGCTGCTGTTACTACTCCAGTACGACCAAAGACGGATGTAACCGCGCCCGTCCCCCCGCAACCTGTCGCTAAGGTACAAATCTGGCTGGGCGTTCCCGAGTTCGCCGAAATATAAAAGTTTCCGTCGTTCGAAATCCCCAGCGAGCTCGATCCCGACCCCGCCGCCGTCATCGCCGACGTCGCCGGCAACGAGGCAATCAGCCACGGTCCCGTCACCGACAACTGTCCATTCACCGTCAGATTTCCTGGCAGTGTCAGGTTCGCGCTCGAATCAAGCGCCAGCAAATTCCCCGCCGCCGTTCCCACTCCATACGACGTGCCCCATCCCGTGCCCGTGGAGTTCGGTACTCCCGCCGTCGGATAGAACATAGCCGCAGCCGCAATCTGTCCCGCGCTGTTCAGCATCGGCGAGCACCGCAGCAACCAGCTAGCATTGTCCAGCGAGTTCAAGGTGCAACTCGATTGGGCCGAGATCTGCACCGTTGCCAATCCATTAATAGTCGACGTCGATGTCCGGTTCAGCGTAATCGTCCCCGTTCCCTGGTTCACCACCGACACCGTTGGATAATGAGTCAGCCCGCTTCCCCCCGCATCCGCCACAGTCGCCGTCACATTCGTTGCGCCGTCGTTATAAATCACAAACCGGTTCCCATCCGCACTCGTAATGCTGTCCGTCGTCCCCGAACTGACCGTCCTTCCCGCAACTCCGCTGAACACATTCGTCAACGAAGTGAAATCTTTATTGCTCACCGTCTGTGTGTCCGAGATTCCCATGATCGTGCTCGCTGGCGCCGCCAACGACACTGCCCACGCGCTGCCGTTCGAGTTCGGAATCCCCGCCCCCGGATACACCATCCCTCCGCCGCTCCCGCTGCACGCCGACCCGTTGCACAGCACCACTCCCGTTCCCTTAGAAACCAGGTTGATGTTGATGTTCGTATCCGACCCCGTGGCCGCGACGCTCACCGTCGCCGGACTTCCCGTCGCCGCATTCGTCACCGTCACTCCGTCCACCGCCGCTGCAGTCGGATTAACTTTCAAAAAGGGATTTCCCCGCGCATCCGTGATCGTATCCACTGACGCCGAAGTCGCTCCCAGCGGCAGTTGCACGTTGCCGCTCAAAGTCGTCCCCGATTGCGTCTCTCCCGTCACATCGTTTTTCAAAAGATAAGTCGTGTTCACCGACATCAGATCCGCATACGACACGCCGCCCGACCCAGTCGTATTCAAGTGCACCACTGCCGCTCCCGAGTTCATTGTCGGGTCGCCCGTCGCTCCTACCACCGATCCCCACGACGCCCCGCTCCAGTACGCCACATCATTCATCGCCTCCGCGTGGATCGATCGCACATGGCACCCCGTGAAACTTCCCGCGCAGTGGAACGCTGCTCCCGTCGTCGATCCCGGCCCGCCCCGCGCTCCTATAATCGTCAGCGCATCCCAAGTCCCCTGCGACGACGCCCCGCCCGTCAGAATTCCGTCCGCCGTCGTGGTCGCGCTCGTGCTGAACAGCACATAAATATGATCCATCGTGAAATTCGAAGTCGACGGCGTCCCCTGCACGTTCACGCACGCTCCCCCGTTGGCCGCATTGCAGTTCCTCACACGCAGATAACTTACTCCCGCCCCTTCATCAATCCCTTGCCCTTGAAATCCGTAGCACCCCGCAACCGGCGTATTCCCGCAGTCCGCTTGCATATGGTTAAACCGCGTGTCGAAGAATGTGTTCGTCCCGTCTCCAATCGCGAAAATTGCCGTATTGATCGGAAATCCCGTCGTCGCCACTACCACTCCGCTCGACCACTGAATCCCGTCCGCGATGCAAGCATTGCAAAGCGACCACTGCGCGCTGGTATTCCACGTCGCGCCCCCAAAAATGAACTTGACCGGCGCCGTCACCCCCGAAAAAGGATTCACCCCGCAAGTCTGCGTCCCGCTGAATCCCCGCGCGTCCACCACTCCGCCTCGCGTAAGCGCATTCAGGCTCTGCCCCGCCGCCGCAATCTTCGCGCACGCATCCGCCCCCGAAAAAGTTGTCGCATCCAGGAATAACGTCGCCGTACTCCCCGTTCCTCCGTGCGCCAGCGGCAGCGGATCGCTCACCGTAGTTCCCCACGTTCCGCTCGCAGCCGTCGCAAATCCCGCGCCGCCAGGGTACACCATGCTCCCCGTGCCGCATGCCCCCCAAGTCCCATTGCCCAGCAGGCAAGTACTCCCGCTCGCCGTGCCCGTTCCTAACTCGGTCAATGGAATTGTTCCCGACGTCAAGTCCGCCTTTGCCGCCAGCGCCGCATCCACATATTGCTTCGGTGTAGCCTGCAGCCCTGTAGTCGGATTCCCCGGCAGCGTAATCGGCAGCGACATCGTCAGCCCCAGCGACTCGCTGAATTGTGCAATCGCCGTCGCCGGAATTCCAGTCGTCGTCGTCGATCCTCCAATCGCCAGGCAATTCGCTCCGCAGGTGTAAATATCCTCATAGTGCGGCCCGGTCGTATTCAGCGTCAGTGCCGGCGCCGTTTGGTTCGCCTGGTAGAATCCGCCACCATTAATGATGTGCGGCTGCAGCACCCCAACCGACGCTCCAAAAAAATTAATGTTCCCCGCGGCTTGTATACTCGTGTCCCCGCCGTGCACCGATTGAAATGCCGTCAGTCCCCCGCTCGCGTGGTCGACAATCTGAAATTCATTCGTCGTAAACGGATTCCCGATCGACCACTCCTCGCTCCCGTTATAGTTCTGCAGCCACAAACTGCACGACACGTTCAACGTTGTTCCGCATTGGATACCGCCATTGCCGTTCTGCGTATCCGAGGGAGAGAGCTGCAAAAAGTTTGTGCTCCGCAGGAAGTAGCCAGACAGCTCAATCGGCGATCCAAATGTGTAATCGATAGGCAGGTTCCCCCCGAACACATTATTTCCCACACCCATCTTCGCCGAAGGCTGGTCGCCCTCCCAGTAAGGCGCAATCCACACAATCGGAGTCCCGCCACTATTGCTGAAAATCGGCCCATGCGAAATTCCCCCCGCATAACTGATCTGCGCTGCTCCCACCGCGGTTAAGCAGTTCGTCGCCAGTTGCACCGTGTACTCGTTCCAAACCTTCAAGATCGTCGTCGACAGCAGCGCTCCGCCCGCTCCCGCTCCGGCCACGTTAATCGCCGCTCCCGCCTGCGTATCCAGACCGAACTGCGCCGACTGCGAATACAAATACGCCTGCCCGACTGCGCACGAAGCATCCCCAGTCGTGCGAATCGCATTCGCCAGCATATGCGTCGACCCGTCCATCCCCACCGTTCCCGAATTTTCCGTCGAGTGCGAAGGCGCCGCCCACGTAAACGAAAAATGCTGCGCGTCCGTGTACCCCGTCACGTAGTAATCGCCGTTGTAATTGTTAGTTCCCGCGATCACGATCCAGATATGATTCTGAATTCCCGCCACCGCGCTGGCCGCCACCACGTTGCACGTAGAACTCGAACAACTGATGCTCGTAATGTTCGACGTCGCCTTCGCCGCTATTCCCGCATCTCGCCCGTTCGCCGTCGTGAACGTCGCAATGTGTGTGTTCCCCAGGTTCGCGTCATCCTCAACGCCCCATCCTCCCGCGTTGTACGCCAGGAACCGGCTCTCGATGCCCGCATTCGAATCGCCGCCGTGAATATAAAGATCGTTGTGCAGATTGCCGCTGCCCTCGCCGCCCTTCACTTCCCACACATCCGGCTGTCCGGTAAATCCGCCGATCGCTACGTTCGTTCCATCAATGTGAATTCCATCGCGCGCATTGCAATTCGCCTGCACCCGTTCCAGTGTCGGCTCGCCGCCATACACCAGCACTCCATCCGTCGCCCCGGTGAACGGATACACCAGCGCGTTGTTCGAGTTGTAACAGGCATTCGCGTTGTAAGCCGGCTTCCCCCCTCCCACTTCCTCAATGTCGCGAATCGCGCATCCCATACAACTGGGATCGATCTGAAATCCCGTTACCCCCGCCGCAAAAAGAAACACCGGAGCCCCCTGCCACATCTCATTCGCATTGCTCTCCAATATCGTTCCGTTGTATTTCAGGTGAAACATACAGCTCGAGTAATAATCGATGGTCGATGCCGACCCTCCGCCTTGTGTCGGCCCTCCTGCCTTCCGCACGATCAGCCGCTTCCCCGGGTTCGCGTCGATGAACGCCTGAAAACTGCTGCACACATCCGTCGTCCCGTCTGCCACTACCAGTGGATAATCCGCAACATCGGCTATCACCTTCGCCTGGTACACGCTGGAGTTTCCCGCCCCGTTCGAAACCAGCGCCGAACCGTTCGCCACGCCAACCGGGCCGCCGCCGCTCCCGCACGCTCCCCAAGTCCCATTGCCCAGCAAGCATGTTCCCGATCCCGCCGCCCCCGTTCCCAATTCTCCCGACGGCACAACTCCTGAAACCAAATCCGCCTTCGCCGACGATCCCTGGTCCACATACTGCTTAGTCGCCGCCTGCAGCGGCGCTGTCGGACCTGCCGGCAGCGTGATCGGTCCCGTCATCGTTCCGCCCGCCGTCGACAAAAAATTTCCCGCCCCCACATTCGAGATCGATGCATCCACATAAGCTTTATTCGCAACTTGTCCTGTGCCGGTCGGCGCCGGAACGTTCGGCGCAGCCGCAAATGTCTTCGTCCCGCTGATCGTCTCCACTCCGTTCAAATGCACCACGGCGCCGTCGTTCGCCTTCGTCGCCAGCTCCGAATTCACGTACTGCATCGACACTGGCTGCCCCGCCACTCCCGACCCCGGCGTCGTCCGCACCGTCGCCAGGTTCGCCGGGGACGTCGTCGGCACCAACCAGTATTCCGTTCTCTCTTCCCCCGGCCCAACCTGGTACACGACGGTGTAATACACTCCCGCCGGACTCGCGCCCGCATTCGGCACCAGAGCCACGCTCAGCGCGCCGTTCGCGCCCAAGGCCGTACTCGTCGAGCCCCCAGCCACCGCTGTTCCGCTCGCCGTCAGAAATGCCGGCCACGTAATAATCAGATTTCCCTTCGCCACGCTTCCGTCCGCGAGATAAACCGTATCCGCGATCGTGGTCGTCGCCGGTCCGCTCTGGGGAACTGCGCCCGCTTTCCGCGCCGCCAGCGCACCTACCGCTATCGCCACCACAGCCATCCACCAATAAAAAAGCCGCCCAATAGGGCGGCGGCCCGCGTCAAACATCGTCTCCTCCATCCAACCCAGGTGTGGAGCGGACTCTCCCGTCCGCTGCCTTCTTCCGCCGCACCACAACTTGTTCACCCCAAACAGCGAACCGTCCCCGCTCTACTCACCATTCCCTAAAAACTCTTCCACGCTCTGCACATACACCTCGGCAAAATCCGCCACCGGACGCCGCACTTGAATCAATTCCATCGCATCCTCCACGCTCCATCCCAACGAACTCAGCACCGCCAGCGTCATCATCGGCGCGCGGTGCACTCCCGCCGCGCAGTGAATAAAGATTTTAGCGTCCCTCTCTTCCAGCGCCGCCTTAGCAAAATCCACTCCGCGCCGAAACAGATCCGCGGGCTTCGACTCAAAATCGTCGTCCGTCGGATTCCACAACACCTCGACCCCGTGCGCCACTCCCAGCGGACGGTCGTCGAACTCGATCTGCATATCGATGACGTGCGTGATTCCCGCCTCCGCCACCTTCGCCATATTGTCCGACGTCCAAATCCCGCCCCCGACCGCTATCCGGTCGGTCACCCATGTTATATCCATCCCTGTCCTATATCGTGTCCGGGTGCCCCGCCCTTTTCGCGTGTCTTGAAGCTTGCGGGTGCCCCACCCTTGTCGCGTTTTTTGCGACAGGGTGGGGGTTTTGATCTTGTCGTTGACTTTGTCTTTCCCCGGTCCAATCCAAATCGCAACTCCCGTCGTTCGTTCCACTGCTCCGCCTCATTCTACGGTATCGTCCGCACCAGCGCAGGAACGTCTTTGCTTTCCACTTCGTCCCCACCGGAACTCTCCGGTTGCGTCTCCGATTCCGTCGCTTCCACGCTTCCCTCCACCGTCGAACTCCCCACTTTCCCCATCTCGTCCTCATCATCCAGCGCAATCGGCTTATCTGGAAGGTCTAACCGGTTCATCAGCGTCCTCGCGAAGCAATCCTCGTCCTCGGTCGCAGAGCTTCCATCCGTCAGCGCGGGATAAATCCCCGCCACCTCGAACAAATATTTTGCCGGAGCCAACTGCCCCGTAGTCGCCTGCTCCATCACCGCTCTCGCAATTCTCCTGGCGCCCGACTGCACGATCTTCGAAATATCTTTTCGCACCTCCGCGGGATTCGATTCCTTCTTTGCCCTCGGACTCGCGCTCTTCCCCTTCGCCTTAACCGTCTTCGCCGCCTTGCTCTTGGCCTTTTTCTTCATGATTGCTCTGCCCGATTCCTTGAACTCTGAAGTCGTCACCGTAAAAAGCAGAAGGCGCGCCCGAAGACGCGCCCTCCGCGAGAACTTTTCTGTTTTTCTTACTCTCTATTTCAAGAATAGCAAATTGCCAGGGGGTATCCGGCAAAAAATCCAACTTTATTTTTCCCTTCGTAACAACGACTTACGCCGATTCACTCGATTTACCCCCCTTGACAACATTTTTTTCAAATCGGCGTTTTTACCTCCGCGAAGCAAATGAGTTCCTCTGTGAAACTCTGTGCCCTTTGTGGTTGATGGTTTTTCTCTGCGCGCTGTTCTCCGCGAACTCAGCGTCCTCTGCGGTTCAAAGCTTTTATTTGTAACTGTCAATGAGTCGAAAGCAAAAAGTAAGGCGCGCTAGATAAGCGCGCCCAGCACTGTTACTAACTCTCTAATTTAAGATTATCAAATTGCCCAGGGGCAACCGGCAAAAAATCAAACTTTATATTTCTCATCCTTGCAGTCACTTGCAAGTATTTCGTCCTTCTCCCCCTCTTGACAAGAATTATCCACAACCACTTCGATCGGCTTCATCAGCCCGACATCCAGAAGTATCTCCACCAATAAGTCGAGCACGACCGGCATGTAGGTTCGCACTGTCCTCTGGGTACAATGCAGCAGTTGTGCAGTTGCCGCCTGATCATGCTCCTGCAGGATGTGCCGTGCAATCAGCTGCTGCGAAAACTGATCCAGCCGTGCCAGGCACTTCTCCATGTCATGCACGAAGATCACGCGATCCTCAAACGTCGCCACCGTATACGAAGTCACCTTCGCCCGAAAGAACTCCCGCCCCAACAAAGACGGCAGCCGTCCCGTCTCAATCGAATACCGCATGTACCGCCGCAACATCGCCACTGTCCTTCCCCGGTATGTCCGCCGCGTCCGTTCGCGATCCTCCTCCGCCCGCACTCGCAGATGAAACGCCAGGTCCGCCACTCGCTGCGGATCCTCTTGCCCCGCCAGTTGCTGCTCGCGAACTTCCTGGGTCGACATCTGCGTCGACGAATACTCTGGCTCCTCATCCCGCTTCCGCCGCGGAAAGCCCGCCGCTGCTCCGCCCTGCGGCGGACGCTCCGCCTCTGCCGCCATCCATGCAATCACGCTGCTCATAACAAGCCTCCCGCCGCTTCCAACTCGTTCATTTCTTTCGCGCCGATCCGGAAGGCGCGGCTGTCGATCGCCGTTGGCGGATGAACCGGCAGCATGATCTTTGCCGGCCTCTTCTTCGAAGCCGGCAACTCCTCCAGCGCTCGCTGGCACTTCTCGCAGTACACTCCCGCGCCGCGCTCCCGCACCCACAGGCTGCCGCAGTGCTCGCAATACTTCAGCTCCATTCCAATTCCCCGCTTCTCTTCGCCTTTATGTCCGTTATTCATCACTCCTCCAAAAGGTAAGTAAAAAATCCGCCGTCCCCATCACAGCCTGAATCCGAAAAAAAAGCCCTGCGCCGATCCCCCACTCTTGCGGGAACCGAACGCAGGGCTCGTTTTTCTTACGACGACCTGCTTGGGCTATTTAGTTAAACTGCCGTGCCACATCCCGTGCAATATACGCGCCGCTACATCAAACCTTCGATGATCTTACAGTTTGTGCGTGTTCTCGCCGCTCCCACTTCCACCTTGTCTCCGGTGGAAGTAGCTTTCCTGGTAGCCCGACTTGAGCACGCGACCGTCTCGCATGAACACATTTACTTGTCCGGTAAAGTGCAGCGACATCAACAGGTGTTCCATCGACGCCGATAATACCTCCGCTGACTTTACCTTCCGGCGAAACTCGCCGAAGGTCTTCTCCTCGTTCCAGTCGCCAGGTTGACTCATCATTCCTTTTTTTCCGTAGAGCATAGGGCCCTCTAGGATGCCGCGATCCTATAGCTGTGAATTTTCTCAGTCAAGGTTGGAATACCAATGTGGCCTTGTGCAAATCTTCATGACTAAGCGGATTGGATTGAGCCACTACTAGCTTGCAGGCCATCACTGACAAAGTCCCTCCGAAGATCCCCTTCGCGAGAGATTGCTGAAGCACGTCTGCACGTGCTGCCTTGCAGGCCTCCGCCTCGCCCGGCAAATCCAACTCAAGCAGGCCAGAATCTTCAACTTCCGGAACCTGAAACTCCGCCGCAGACGCGAAAGCATCGACAGCGCGCTGGCGATACAACTGTTTTCCGCGCTCGACCGGCTTATCCCTTTCCACCTCGAGCACTGCGCTTCTGTTTTGCGTCCCAGCCGCGAAATGAAAAACATGGCGCTCATCAACACTCCACTGCCACAGACTCGCCATTACAACCCACGTACGCCAAATCGCATAAGCGGCTTCAATATGTACGTTGTTCTGAAAAGCGATACTGGCAAGATAAGTTGCGGCGGAATGTCTAAACAGCCGCGGGATTTTGATTTTGACCGTGTGTTTGATTTTGGTCTTGGTTTTGAACTTGACTTTGGTAGGAAGTGAACTCTGGAACGGTGTCAAACTCAGTATCTTCCTGAAATCCCCGTCGTTACTTCTGTGCCGCAGTCACTCCCTGCGAATCATAGGAGTAAATCACCTGCTCCCCATAGAGCACCTCACTCGACCACCAGCCCAGGAACGCGGCGAGAGTAAGAATCGCGGAAAGCAAAACCAGCTTCGCCCACTGTTCCTTGCGCCACGAACACTTCGTACCTTGATCGCGTCTGGCTTCCGATTGGGCGGGCGTTTCCTGCAACGGCTTCTTCCAGACGAGCCACGCGCCCACCAGCCCCAGCAGCAGGAGCGTGAACTCCATGTATGGCGGATCGGCAGGCAGATGTTCGTGAAAATGGTTATTCAGGGCGATCACCGCCACGGCAAAGACAATGGCGGGCACGGGCACTACCACCAAACTCAGCCAGGAGCGCGGCTTTTCACGCCGCAGGGCCGCGCCCAGCGCGAATAGGCACAGCGAAAATCCGATCATGCCGTTAAACGCTGCGCCCCGAAGCACCATCACCTGATCGTGCAACTGGCGAAGCCGCACCGTGAAGTCGCCGCCCTTTTCCATCAACCCATTTTCCTGGAGGCCGAAAATGTCAGCCACCAGATCGATGAAGTCGTCGTCTTTCTGCTCGTATTTGTAAGAAGTCAACCCGCCTAGAGGAAGTGAGCACAATGACTTCTGTGTCCGGAATTCTTTGATTTTCTCCGCCAGCGTGGGATTTTCCGCTCCCGCCTGCAGCAGTCGCTCGTCGTCGGCGCCGCAGTAAACGCGGGTCAGTATGCGGTCTTCGGTGACGCCTTCGTGCAACAGATGCCGTCCCAGTTGCACGCGAAGGTCGCCGTCGTTGAAAAAATCCTGCGCAATGCGCGTCACTGCCGAGCCCAGCGTGTAGGCCATGGCAAAAAGCAAAACCCCCGCCGCCGCCGGCTGCTCCTGCTCTTTCACCCATTTCAAAGCTCTTCCAACGTGATTTTCGCCCTCGAAACAAAATAAGTGAATGAGCAGGACTACCCAGGGCAAGGCGAGCGCTCCCGCCAGAATCGTGTCGAACGCGATTGTGAGAGCGCCCATGTCGTTGCTTCCTTCCCCGTGTGAATCCGCCCGTGCGTCGCTACGCCTACTTCAAGTCCGCCAGATCGGCCTCTAACTCCTGCATGCTGAAACCTGCCGGAGCCTTTTTCGCACCATCCAGGTAGTCGGTGCTCAGAATCGCGTAGGCTTCATCGCAGTAGGTTTCCCAGAACGACCACGTCATGACTTGTAGTGCACCCCAGGTCACAACCGTTACGCCGCGCGAATCGTAGGCCACCACCGGAATGGCGTGGCCTCCCCATGAACCCGGCTTGCCGTCGCCGATCGGACCTCCCGGAGGCACCGACCACGGCTGATGGTTCTGCACCTGGGCCTGCGCGCTGATGGGCAACTGCACCCCTATGTAGCAGCCTTCGAAGATGTAAACCGAATCCATGATGTGGATATGGTTCGCCGGCTCGAGCGCGACGTAGGCGCCAATCTTGTGGCTGGCGATTCCGCTTTGCCGCCAGTAGTTCAGCACGTCGATCTCCTGCGCGCCGTTGTCGTTGGCCCCGGTCGTTGGGTTGTAGCCGGTGATGGCCGAATATGCGGCGACAATCTGCTTGTCGGTGGGCGTCACCATTTTCTTGCCCGCGTTCGCCGTCCATTCCATGATCAGGTGTCCGGCGGCGGCGCAGGTGCAGTCGCCAATCTGATCGTTGTCCATCATTCCCCACGACGCGCCCACTTTGGCGGTGAGGTCGGCGGTGGCGGGCGGCGCGGGCAGCGTCGTCGTGACGTAGGAAGCGAGCAACAGCGTGCGCGGATCGTGCCGCGCCACTCCCTTGCCCAGCTTGAGTTTTTTGGGATCGATCTTCGACGGATCGGATTTCATGGTGACGCCCGCGCGCGCGTCCGCCACTTTCGAATCCAGCTTTCGTACAGCCATAGGAGTCTCCCTTCGGCGAGATTTCAGAATTTGTCGGAATTGCCCCGTTGCGAAAAAAGCTCGGCCCGAAAAAGTCCGGTCCGAAAAAGATCGGCCCACCCGCAGACGCAGGGTTGTGCCACCGGATTTATTGAGGGGAAGAAGTAGCGCGCATGTTAGCCCCGAAAGCGGGCGGGCTGGTAGGTGACGACGAAAATGTTACGAAAAACGAACAAGAGTCCGGCCTACCGGCGAGGCCTATGAGAGGGCGCAGCTAGAAGATGCCCGGCAGAGTCTTGTGGTAAAAGACCGCCAGCCTGACGATTCCATCGTCACAGCCGTCACGGCGTAACGGTGAAAGTGCTACTGCTGTAAACAGGGGCCCCAGTTGTCGTGAGGCCAATCTTAGTGCTGGTCGCACCAGCTGGCACGGTCACGGTGACCTGTGAATCGGAATTCACGGTGAAGCTCGTTGCCACGACGCTGTTGAACGTGATCTTCGACGTTTGGGTCAGGCTCACGCCCGTGATGACCACCGACGTTCCCGGCGGGCCGCTCGTTGGGCTGAAGCCGGTGATCTGCGGGTTTACCTGGAATTGCTTATTGCTGGTCAGCGTGCCGCTCGGAGTTGTCACTGTGATTAAGCCAGTAGTCGCGCCGTTGGGCACGGTCGCCGTCATGAGGGTATCCGTCAGCGCCGTAAATGTGGTGGCAGGAGTGCCGTTGAAGGAGACGGCGGTGGTCCCGGTGAAGCCTTGTCCCATGATTTTGACGGTGTGCCCAACCTGGCGGGCGGCGGGCAGAAAGGTCACGAATGGACCCGCTCCGATGTCGAGGCTGAAGAAGACGCCCCGATCGGCGCTTCCGCCGAACTGGGTTGTTCCGTAGAGCAGGCCATCGGTGTGCTGAAGCAAAGTGGAATTTGGGTTGCGACCCATTGACCCATCACCCGGGAAGGTATAAAGCGTGGCGAAATCGCCCGAAGGACTGATTCGGAAAATAGTGCCGTTGTTGCTGGAACTTCCTGCGGTCGTGCCATAGAGGTTTCCGTCTGTTGCTTGCACCATTCCGCCGACGGGCTCAGTTCCGTCACTGCCACCGGTAAAATTGTGCAAGACCGTGTACGTGCCGTGGCTGATTTTAAATACAACTCCCGCATTATTTGGTCCTCCTCCGGCAGTTGTGCCATAAAGGTCGCCGTCTTGGGCTTGGACCAATTGTCCTAGCGGGGCCCACCCATCTGTGAAATGAAAATTGAAGATGACCGAGAATTTGCCTGAAGGGCTAATCTCGAAAACGGTTCCGTAACTTTTGAGGCCGCCACCGTATGTCGTTCCGTATAGGTTCCCGTTAGTCGCTTGCACCGGGGGGTTTTCGGGGGCGGCTCCATCGGTAACGTCGAAGACGTGGATTAACGAGGTTGTGCCGTCGGGCGTCATCTTATAGACGGTTCCGCAGTTACAGTTGCTGCCACTTGACTGCGTGGTCCCGTAGAAATTGCCATCGATACTTTCGATTGGAGGAGAGAGAGGGTCCATCCCGTCGAGTCCGCCCTCGAAAACATGGAGCAGGTTCAGGTTGCCGCTCGCTGTTAGCTTGAAGACAGCTCCGTAATGATTAAAGTTTGGGATACCAACGATGACGCCGTAAAATCTTCCGTCAGTGCCCAAAGTCACTCCACCTGGTGACAAGCTGCTTGATGGTCCGAAGTCATGAATCACTGTCAGGATTCCGGAAGTCGTAAACTTGAACACGTCCACGGGCAAATTGTCGCCAAGAGTACTGGACGTGCCGTAAAGTCCGCCGTCGGAACCCTGGGCCAGCACGCCCGTTGGAGCTTCCGGGTCGCCCTGATGGCTGCCAAAGTTATAGAGCACTTTGAAGGCTTGCGACTGAGCCATCGGACCAGACAGGAGGATTGCCAACATGGCAAGGCAAAGTTTTCTCATCGGATTTCTCCTTCGTAACGATTCGGGGGGGGCCGGCTAACTTCTATAACCTGCGCGAAGCCGCGCAGCGCAAGGAGTCTAGCACGGAATGGGGTATCGGGAACAAAAACGGTCGCTTAACGATTTGGCGTTTGTTGGCCCGCCGAGGATGCGGGCTCCGGCGGCGATTTTCGCTGCTGGTGCCTGAATTGCGGCAGGCGGCTGCCTTCCGCCAGACCCCAGGGTTTCTAGCGGGCTGCTGAAAACTCATTTCGTGAGTTGAAAATCCCCCAGCGCCTGAAGGCGCGGCTGACTTTGCTGGGCTTAGGGCGCGGCTAAAGCCGCGCCCTTTCAAAACCAGATCAAGACCGGCCCTTTCAAAACCTGATCAAGATCCGCTCATTCAAAACCAGATCAACACCCGCCCTTTCTTAAACCTGATCGAGATATGAATTTTTCAGCCGTTTCAAAACTTGATCCCGATCTGAATTTTTCAGCAGCCTGCTCGGGCGACTGAACGCCGGGAAACGCGGGAAATTTAGCCCGGCATTACCGGCGTAACCTGTAGATGCGGTTACTTATTCCTTATCATTATCGTCAGGGCAATGAATTTAACTTCGCTGTTAATCTGCTCGGACGATCGCGCTCTGCGCGTGTTGCGCAGTGTTCTGGGCGAATTAGAGATCGATGTGGAGCATTGTGCCGACCTGCGCAGCGCGGCGAAAGAGTTGTCGCAACGCTCGTTCGGGGCGGTGATCGTCGATTGCAAGGACGAGCGCAGCTTCGGGTTGCTGAAGAGCGTTCGCACCGGGCAGCACAACAGCAAATCGATGGCGATTGCGATCATCGAGGCGCGCACCAACCTGCAGGCGGCGTTCAAGCTGGGCGCGAACTTCGTAGTCTTCAAGCCCATCTCGACGGAAAAGGCGAAATCCAGTTTTCGCGCCGCACGGGCCCTCATGAAGCGGGAGCGGCGGCGCAGCGTGCGGTTGCAAGTGAAGATTGCCGCGTATTTCCGGTTTCAGAATGGAGACGGCGAGCAGGTTTCCATCACCAGCCTGAGTGAAGGCGGAATGGCGGTGCGGTTTGGCGGCGCGCCGGGCAAGCGAGTCAGCCTGGTAAGTTTCAGCTTTGCGCTGCCCGACACCACGACCGTGATTGAAGCGACGGGAACCATTGCCTGGCAGGATAGGCGCAATCATGCGGGCATCCAGTTTGCCGCGCTTCCCGAGAGTTCGCTGCAGAGTTTGAAAGAATGGCTGCGGCTGCAATCCGGCGAGAAGCACGATCCGCCCATCCGCTGCACGCTGGTGGCGATCAGTGCGGCAGCTTGCTTCCTGCGCACCGCGTCGCCGTTTCCTCCGCAAACCCGCGTCGAATTGTTGCTGCGTGCCGCCGACCACTCGGTCAAGACGCAAGGTAAAGTGCAACTGATGGACCCCGAACTCGGCATGGGGATTGAGTTCCTGACGTCGACGCCCGATCAACGAGAGCGATTGCAGGGGGTGATCGAGCGGGTGACGGCTCTCCCCGACATGGTGCAGGAAGTTCTGGTCGAGCCGGAAGGAATGGACTGGGACTACGATGCCACGCAGCCCGACACTTCGGCGCTTGCCGATGATGCGGGAACCGATCCGCTGCTCGAGTTGTTCAGGAGCGGAGCCTCGCTTAACAAAGCGCAGTTTCTGCAGGAACTTGAAAAATACCAGTTGGTGGCGACGCCAGCCGACGCGGGGGAAGTCGCCATGGCCGAGCCTTTCGCTTATCAGCGGCGGGAACCGAGGATCGCCGTTGCACTGCCAGTGGAGGTGCTGCCCCACGACCAAATGGTCCACGATCTTCAGCTTGATGATCTTCGTCTCGATGATCGCGGTGGCGGCGAGTTTCATGGCGAGGGCACGCATGCGGGCGAATTTCAGGCGGATGTTTTGCTTGATCCGATCGCTCCCGCCGAAGTGCGTCCGACGACAGCGCGCTTTATCGACGTGAGCCATCGCGGCGCGCGCATCGACGGTGTCGTGTTCCATCTGAAGCCGGGAGAAGTGGTGAACCTGGTCTCGGACGGCGTGGAGGCGCGCTTTCTCGTCATCTGGGTAGGGGAGCGGGGCACGCCGCAGGAAGGCCAGATCGGCCTGCAGAGCCTGACCGTCAGCTAATTCCGCACGGTGTCTGTGAAATCCCACATGTCTTTTATGGCGCCGTGCAGGGGGAGATCTTTCGACTGCGCTTCAAGATGACAAGGCAGGGCAGGCTCGCTTCGCTCTCCGGCGTACTTCGCTCACGATGACGCGGTTGGCGCATGCCTGCTCACTGCTTCGCTTCACTGCGATCTGCAGTTACTGCTGCGGATTCACCGATTTTAGATAGGCAACTACGGCTTCGGCGTCGGCGCTGTTCATGCGGAACTGCGGCATGGGGGCGCGCAATGGGACGCCGGTGGTCCAGATTCCGGTGGTGAGCAGTTTGACCATGTCGGCGTCGCTGGCAGGCAAAGGAGTTCCGCCGATGCGCGGGGCAGTCAGGGGCCAATTGGAATCGGGCTTCGCGGGATTCCAGCGAACCGCTGCGCCCTGCAACTGGTGAGAGCGGTCGGCGCTGCCATCGGAGTTTTGCGGCGTGTGGCACTGGCCGCAGCGGGCCACGCCCTCCACCAGATATTTTCCGCGAGCGATCGCTCCGCCGCTCGATCCTTTGCCGTGAGACTGAGAGCTTTGGGTTTGGGCAAGGAGCAGGCTGGCCGAGAGCATAACGATCGCGAGCGCGGCGCGGAAGATTTTTCTATCGACGAGGTTGAGAGGCATGGCTTTCACCTTCCGCTAATTTACGCTTCGTCCGCGAATAGCGGTATCAGGCAGAGCCCTAGGCGCGTCGGCCGGGCCACGAACTAGATTTCGAAGGGGATGAGGCCGGTTTAGCGGGCGGTCGTCCGGGAGAAATTGTGTGCGATGCGGGCGACAGCTTCCGGCAGATGCCCCGCGACTTTTTGCTTGATGCCGGGTCCGAACTCGTGCAAGAGGTTCATGCCCGCGTCGTTGCCGACGGTGGAGCCGAAATTGGTGAGCGGGGCGGTGCCCGACCGGGCGCGGTAGCGGCGCGAAGCATTCTCGGCGGCAACCGAAGTGAGCGTGCGCAGGAAATAGCCGGTATTGACGTGGCGCTTGCCCGCCGGGTCGCGCATCAGAAAAACTCGCGACGCCGCGTCCGTGGCCCGCGCCATCAAGGTATCGCTTGACGAGGCCTGATAACGCAAATTTTGCCGCTGCATGGCGGGATACAGGTACTTGTTGAGAAATGCGCCGGAATCTTTTTTCTCTTTCTCCGGGGCGGCGCGGAAAACCATGCTGGCGCTGGGGGCTTCGGGAAGCACGGTCAGGGGCTTCGCCACTTCCATTACGGGCATTACGGGCAAGGGCAGACGCGCTACCGAACTTACCTCTCTCAGAGTCTCTGCCGGACGCGCGAGTTGCGCCGAAGGAGCGTCAGGTAGGGATCGTGCGAAGTCGACGGGCGGACGCTGCCGCTGAATGGAAATTGCATAGGGCGAAACCCGGGGCATCAAGTTCGCCGCCACAGTTTTGTTTTGAGCCAGCGCTGCAGACGCCGTATACAGGCAAAAAGCGGAAATTCCGAGAAGTGCAATTCGTTTCAACATAAGTGCACTTTGCGAGGCGGCGAGCCCCTGCAGGCCCCCACATCGTCCGTTCCCAGTGCGCCTCACCTTGAGTTCAGCAATTTCCGTGCCAAGTTTCTGGCGCAGTCAATCGTGCGTAGGTTGGTTGTAAAACAGAGGGTTACAGTTGCTGGCGGAAGGGCTTAGGGCATTCTGCGGGTATAGCTGTAGGAACAGCTCGGCAGGGTTTACAACCAGAAGTCGCTGGAGGGGAACGATGCGGGGGCGGGATCGGCGCCGGCTACGCGGGCCATGGTGGGTTCGACGCGGTTGCGGCCGGCATGCTTGGCCTGATAGAGAGCGGTGTCGGCAGCATTCAGCAGTTTCTCCATATCGACGGCTGCGTCGGCAATAGCGACGCCGAGGCTCAGGCTGACTTGCACGCTGGCTCCGCCGGCAACGATGTTGCATCGGCCAACGTGGAAGCGCACGCGCTCGGCTAGTTCCCAGGTCTCGGCCAAGTCGCAGCCGGGAGCGACGATAAGGAATTCTTCGCCGCCGCAGCGTCCCACCGAATCGTAAGGGCGCACGACGGCGGCGATGCCGCTGGCAATGATGCGGAGAACGGCGTCGCCGGCAGCGTGCCCGCGGCTGTCGTTGATGGCCTTGAAGTGATCCACGTCGATCATGATCAGGCCGACGGGTTGATGATCGCGCTCGGAGCGCAGCAGGTCGCGCTCCAGGATCGCCAAGATAGCTTTTCGGTTCCACAGGCTGGTTAGGCCATCACGGGACGCCTCGCGACGCAACGCTTCTTTCGCCATGATCAGGCGGCTCTGGGTAACGAGCAAGCGGGCGCTCGAGCACAAGAACGATAGCAGCACGACCATTGCCGCCAATCCCAGCCGCTCGCGCGCAATACGCAACGACATGAACAGGACCAGCAGCGGGTAGAGCAAATAGAACAATTCGGTGAAGATGCGAGTCTCGCGGCGGGGTGGTTCCAGGGTGGGGTCGGGTGCGTCGGCCTGCTTCCAGGAAACTACAATTACGGTGGGGACGACGAGCACGATGCTCCACAGCAAATCGAACCACGCGCCGGTCTGCAGGATGCGTCCCGGGCCGTAATCGTACAAAGCGTCGACGCATCCGGAGAGCAAGAGAAAAATCCCCATGCGCCCGAACAGGTAGCGAGCGTCGCGGGAGCGGCTGACCGCGCCGCGCAGAATGAATGCAACCGACACCAGCCCGTAGCCCGCGAAGTAAGGCCCCCAGACCGAGTGGGCCATTTCTCCCGACTCCGACTTCGGTATGTAGAAGAAATACAAGTACGCCGCGATGCAGACCAGGACCGCCTGCACGAAGTCGAGAGCGACCAGGGCGTCGAGCTTCCCGGTTCCGCTGTCGGGGTCGAGGAAAATCGCCATGGCCAGCGGAGCGAACCAGAAACAGAACAGAAAGTTCTCAATACCGCTGACCACTGGAGATGAGGCGACGTCGTTGTAAACGCTGAAGCTCTGGGCCACGCACCACACCATGTAGGCGAAAGCGGCGAGGCGCCAAAAGGACAGCGCCATGCCTTCGGCCCGGCGGCTGGCCGCGACGATGGCACAGATCAGCACGACTCCCAGCGTGAGCTGAATCAGGTCTGACAGGAAGGGGCCCGGGGGTTTGGTGCCGAGCGAAGCCACGACCAACACGTGGGTCAGCCACAACGCGCAAGTGACAGCGATGACGATGGGCTTGCGATGCAAACCTTCCACTTCTCCAAAAAAGTATTTACAGGTCGTGTCGCAGGGAGGATCAAGCTGACTGCCACCCGTCCACAAAATCCTTTTGGCGGTACAGCCGGACTGAGACCCTACTAGTATCCGGTATCACGCGGGACCGATCACGTAACCATAGTACCCATGGGGCAGCACCGCCAAGTAGAAAAATCAGAGCCATGCTTCGAGCAGCTTCCCGAGGATTTCAACCGCCTGGCCGAGTTTGGCCAATTCCTCTGGGGCGAGCTGGTCGAGATGCGAGGCCAGATAGGCGATGCGTCGCTGGCGGCCCTGCTGAAGCAGGCGGATGCCCTTGCTGGTGGCCACGATGCGCATGCGGCGGGCGTCGCGGGGGTCGGCGGTGATTTGGATGAGCCGGCTGCGGGCCAGTCCGGCGACAATGCGGCTCATGGTCGGCGGCTTGACCTGCTCGGCGGCGGCGAGTTGGCCCAGCGTTTTGGGGCCGCCGAACACCAGCACCGACAGCGCGGAGAGACGGGCCGGACCCTCGCCGGTGGCGACGTCCTGCTTGCGCACGCGGCGCAGCAGGTGGATGGCAGCCGAGTGCAGCCTGTCGGCGATGGCGAGCACGTCGGGATCGGAAGCGGGCGCGGAATTTTCGGCGGCCGTCATTTTTCAGTTGACGCGGGTTGGGAAATATAGTTAGCTATGCTAACTAATTTGAGGATGGAGGTCAAGCGATGAATATAGCTATGACGGGAATGGGAATCTCGCACATCGGGCAGATTGCCATTAACGCGCACGACGTGGAGCGCGCGGCAGCTTTCTATCGGGATTCACTGGGGCTGAAGCTGCTTTTTCAGGCAGGGCCGGGGCTGGCTTTTTTCGATTGCGGAGGCGTGCGCCTGATGCTGACGCGCCCGGAGAAACCGGAGTTCGACCATCCCAGCTCGATTTTGTATTTTGCTGTGCCCGACATTCAGGCGGCATACGGGACCATGAAAGAGAAGGGCGTGAAGTTTGAAGACGAGCCTCACATGATCGCGCGCATGCCGGATCATGATTTGTGGATGTTTTTTTTTCGCGACTCGGAGGGAAATTTGATGGGGCTGATGAGCGAGGTGAAGCGGTAGGGCTTTTCACGGCTTTACGTAGGGACAGCCGCCTCGGCTGCCGAGGTCTTGAGGTTGCCGCCACATTCCCGGCTCGCTGCGCTCGTCGGACAGCCGAGGCGGCTGTCGCTACGTGGGCACAGCGGCTGGCGGCCGCCGGAAGCCGCGGCCTGGCTCTGCTATCATCGCTGGCGGAGTCATCGCCTTATGCAGGACTTCGAGGACGACGAAATACCCATTCTTTCCGGAAGAGGAGAAGCATTCATGGAAGAAGCTCCGGCCACAGGTTCGGGCGCCGCGCGGCGCAACGAAGACATCGCACTCGATCTGATGAAATTCATCGCCATGACCACGGGATACGGCCGAACTACTTCGTCGGGCGTGGGATTTCAGGGCACCGGTTCGGCGGCCAAGCCGGAAGACTATGCGGCGCATTTGCTCGAGTTATACGGGAAATGTCTTGGCGCGGTGGGCGCGAAGAAGTAAAGCTGCAGCGCCGCGACCGCAAAACTGCGAAACAAGAAACCGCGTCCCTTGCCGGGGACGCGGTTTGTTTGTGTTTAGACTTGAGTTACTACGCTGCCGGGCTTCGCCCGGCGGACAGCCGAGGGCGGCTGGCCCCACATTCATCTGGCCGAATTCATCTTTTCAACAACTTTGTTATCTGCGCTTCTTGCCTTTTTTGGCTGCTTTTTTCTTCGCAGGTTTCTTCGCCGCTTTTTTCTTTGCGGGTTTCTTGGCTGCCTTTTTCTTGGCGGGTTTCTTCGCCGCTTTTTTCTTCGCAGGCTTTTTTGCCGCTTTCTTTTTGGCTGCGGGCTTGCCGCCTCCGCCACTCGGGGCAGATGGGGCGGGTTTGGGCTTTGGGGCCGGCTTGGGCTTGGGGGCGGGAGGCGGAGGCACGGAGATGGATTCCGGCTCGTGCATCTCGCCAGATGGCGTGCCGGATTCTTCTTCTTCCTCTTCTTCTTCGAAATCTTCTTCCAGCGACTCGCTGTAGGCGCCGCTGTCGCCGAATTCTTCCTCTTCATCACGTGCGTACAGCGTGGGATCGTAGAACGTCATTGCTCCTCCTGATTTCAGTGGCGGCCGGGGTACGGACGGGAATCCCGGCTGCAGGCACAAAGAATTTAAAAGACCACCGGAAACTTCTGCTGCAACGGCGCGCGATTATAGCACGACGTTCGGTGCAGGCTGCAAGGGCCGCAGACACAGACTGCTGGCTATCCTGTTATCACAGTGCGCGCGCAAAGGGAAGAGGAATTCGAACGGCAGACCGTACACTTCACAATAAAAATGCCTCACGGAGTTCTTGATAAACCGTGAGGCTGACAGCGAGGCGATGAAACGCTATTTCAGGCTCTTCACATAGGCGGCAACGGCTTTGGCGTCGTCGGCAGTAAGGCTGGAGAGCGCTTTTTTGTGCGGCGCTTTCTTAGCGTCGTTGCCCTTGGTGAGCAGATCGGTGATCTGATCGCCGGTCAGGCTGGTGCCCTTGAGGGCGGGGCCGACTTTGCCCTGGCCGTCGGCGCCATGACAGCCGGCGCATTTGGTTTTGTAGGTGGCGGCTCCGTCTTGCGCGAATGCGGGCAGAGCCAGGGATACGGTTAAGGCGAGGACGAGCAGAACGATCAGCATTTTCATAATTCTCATGAGGTCTCCTTCAGATTGTCGGAATATTAGGGGCCCAAAAGCCGAAGGCATTGTAATCCACCGTACGTTTTGGCGCAGTGATTTTAGGGGTGGATTATTGGGGGTGCCCCATCCTTGTCGCGATGTTTGCGACAGGGTGGGGAATTTGATTTCGGGTTGAAGTTGCGGCTGCGAGTTCGCGCTTGCGCGCAGTCCATTGCGACTCGATTTCGACCGGACCTTCAATCCCGGTGGCGTAGTGACGGAAACTGCTCCACAACCAATCCTCGGGACGCTCGACCAGTCCGCGCCGGACTGGATTGCGGTGCATGTAGCGCAACTTCTCGACGCGCTTGTCCTCGCTCCAAACATTGAAATCGTAATAGCGGGGCAGCCAGAAGGGGCTGCCTTCGGGCGTGCGGAGCTGGTGGGCTGTATTCTGCTTGAGCATTTGCAGAACTTGGGCGAGGGTTCGGCGTGCCGGCTCGCTGATGAGCAGGTGAACGTGCTCGGGCATGATCACATATCCGCAAATAAAGAAGCCGTACCATTGGCGAACTCGCTCGAGGGTGTGCTCGAAGATGTCGCGGGAGCGCGGGTCGGACAACAGTGGGTCGCGGTGATGACAGCTGAATGTCAGGAAGTGCAGACACTTCGCTTGCTGGATCCGTTGGAGTGACCACGGCATGGAGTGATCGTAGGTCGCGAGCCTGGACGATGTATGTGATGGGTGAACATTTTCGAGTTTGTTTTCCGGGAACGGGAAGTAAAAACCCCCACGGACCGCTTTCGTTCTCTCGTGACGGGAAGTCAAAGTCCCCACCCTGTCGCACACACCGCGACAAGGGTGGGGCACCCAGTTGTTCTCTTACCCCTCGTTCTCTTTTTTCTGAATTATCGGGCGAGTTGAATGGTTAGGATCATGCCGGGGCGGATTACGGCTACGTTGCGGTTGTCGCGCTTGAGGGCGGCGACGGTGGTGCGGTAGGCGTTGGCGATGGAGTAGAGCGTTTCGCCGTGCTTCACTTTGTGGCGAACGACTGCGGCCTGGACGGTTTGCACCTGCGCCGACTTAGTCGCTGGCGGCTTCACGGTCGCGGTTTCGGTAGCCTTGGGATGTTTCGTCTTCGAACGCGAGACGGCGACATCAGTGTCGTGCTCGCCCGGAGAAACGGGCAGGTGCAGGGCGAGGACGCGGCGTCCGTGGAGGCTGTCGCCGTGAATGCCGTTCCAGCGGCGCAGCATTTGCGGCGAAATGCCGAAGTTGTCGGCGACGCTTTCAACCGTGTCTCCAGCGTGAACGTGATAGCGAGTGATGCGGCGGGCGTAGGTCGCGGTGTCGCTCTGCGGATGCTTGCCAGGCGTGACCGGGATAACGAGCTTGGCATCGGCTTCGAGTTCGGCGTCTTCCAAGTGATTGGCGGCGAGGATGGATTTGGTGGTGGTGTGATAATTCCGCGCCAGCGAAGCCAGCGTGTCGCCGGGATGAACCGTGTGATAGCGCCACCAGAGCCGCATGTCGGGCGGAATGGAGGCGATAGCTGTTTCGTATTCTTCTTTCGTTCCGGCGGGCAGGTGCAGCTCAAACTTGCCCACGCGCGGAGTGGTCATGCGCAGCAGGCTGGGATTCAAGTCCTGCAATTCGGTGGGTGTGGAACTTACGCACTCGGCCACCAGGCGCAGGTCAACTGGGTAGTTCACGGTGACGATGTCGTAGTCGGAAGGCTGCTCCATCGCGACCTGGTCCAAGCCATACTGCGAAGGATTCTTGGTCATGATGGTGACGGCGAGGATGATGGGAACGTAGTTGCGAGTTTCTTTAGGGAGAACTTTGCGGTTATAGAGTTCCCAGAAATCGGCGTATCCGGTGCGCTTGACGGCGGCCTGCACGGTGCCGGGGCCGGAGTTGTAGGCGGCCATGGCGAGATACCAGTCGCCAAACTGGTTATAGAGATCTTTCAGGTGGTGGGCGGCGGCGCGGGTGGATTTCTCGGGATCCTGGCGATCGTCGACCCACATGTTGTGGGACAGGCCATATCCACGGGCGCGGCTGGCCATGAATTGCCAGATGCCGCGGGCACCCACGCGCGAGACGGCATGAGGATGGAATCCGGACTCGGCCTGCGCGAGATAAATCAGATCCTGCGGGACGCCTTCCTGCTTCAACGTGGCGACAATCATGTCGTGATAGCGCCCGGAGCGGGAGAAAGCTCGGTCGAAGGTGTCGCGTCCGCGGCCGGAGAAGTAGGTGATGTAGCCGGCGACCTGGTCGGTCATCATGAGCGGCAGGTCGGAGTGCGTGTTCTTCAAGTCGGCTTGCGCTTTGGCTTTTACGCCTGCGTCGGGCGTAGGCGTAAGGCCGTTGGTTTCGTCGATTGGAGCGGGTTCGGCCTTCTGCTGCTGCGCGTCGGCGTCGGTGGGAGTGCCGCCGGGATACAGATCGTTCACGCCTTGCACGATGCGATCGAATTCTTTTTGCAGGCGCTCGTCGGAACGAACATCGAGGTTGCTGCTCAGCAGATCGTTGAGGGCGTTATCGAAATCCTGCTTGGCTTCTTCAGTTCGGCCGGCTTCGTGGTTAGCTAATCCTTCGCGATATTCTTTTTCGACTTTTGACGATCAGATCGGCGACGGGGTCAGAAGACTTGGCTGTCGCGGGATCTGGCGGGGCCAGCGATTCCACGCCTGAAGCTTTTTGGGGCTGTGCTTCGTCTTGCCGGCGTAGGATCTTGGCGGGACGGCAGCCTTTTCTGGAGCTTGAGCGGAAGTGGAAGCGGGCTTAAGCGCCGGAGCCTTGCCCGGAGGCAGAAGTGAAACGGGCTTCTGCGCGGTCTGGCAGGCGGACCCCGCCAGAGGCCATGGAAGCCAGCACCGCAGTCCGGACATAAAGTTTTACTAAATCGCATGTTTCGCTAGGAGATAGGTGAGTCCTGCGCGTCCAAAGTCCGGTGTCGATTCTACCAAAATCGTACTCGGCAGCCTCGGTTGGGTCAACGCCGAAAAGGCACCAGACGCGGTTACTTTCGGCACCGGACTTGAAGGCTACCGTAGAACAAAAGCTTCGACCCTGAACTTCGGACTTTCGGAGCCTAGCCGCCGTGCATAGGATGATCGCTCTTAGGCTCGCGGTTGTCGGGCTTGCAACCGGCTTGCAACCTAAGTCCAGCTCTCGACCTGACAGTCTCCGGGTCACTTGTTATGAACATGTCCTGAGCCGGTCATTGAAGAGGATTTGAGTGCACTGCAGAAGTTCGCCAATCTGGTAGCACTGGGGTGCGGCCTGTGACACTAAAGCAGCTACTTGCTTTTCAGAAATTTTACTCCAAGAATCTATGGACAGGTCAGCTGTGCCGTACCTGTCACTTGGCATTCGCTGGCACCGCCGCAGGGGTTAGCCGGAACCTCGCCGTTGTTGCCGCCGCACGAGCCCGCGCGCTCGGCCCAGGCCCAAACTGTATACGTACCAACCGCGCCGGTTGCGCACTCGGCCACGCCCTCGGCGCTGACCGAGACGGATGTAGTTCGTTGGTTCTGATAGCACGCGCCCCAATTTGCCGAAACCAGTTTCGCCGACCAGGGTTGATCGTTGAAGGAACCAGTGGCCGTGAACTGAACTGGGCTGCCCTGGGCATCTGTGGCCGGAGGGCTGAGGCTTACCGACTGTAAGGTCCGGGTTGTAGATGAGCCGCATGCCAGGGTAATCGCGATGGCGAGAATAGCGAGGACGGAAAGGGAAAGGCCATACTTTCTCATGACAGACCTCCTGCCGCGTTGGACTCCGGGCAAGATCCCCAGGTTGCCTACTGAGTGGTATCTCGAATCTTATCGCGCAGGCCGTGGTGACCGACGCCTGATTGCTAGGGAAGTGTGCAATTGTTGACCAAACAAAGTTCTTGCGTTGCGTATCCTAGCGATTTCGCTCCTCGAGGGATTTTAAGCGTAATGGGGATTTTTCGCCAAACGAGTCAGAGCCTTCAGGGGTTCACAGTAAAAACGCTGTGCCCGTAAGAAGCCGCGCCGGTCGTGGTCACGCCGACGTGTCCCGTGAGCGCGCCATTCGGCACGGTAGCCGTCACCTGCGTGTCGGCGTTTTGTGTGAACGAGGTTTCAACTCCATCGAACGTGACGCTTGTCACGCCGCCGAGACTCACTCCTGTGATAACGACAGTGGTCCCCACCGGGCCGCTCGCGGGGGTGAAGTTCAGAACCTGCGGTCGGATTTGTAACTTCTTGTTGCTCGTGAATGTGCCTGTAGGCGTGGTGACGGTCACTGGTCCCGTAGTTGCACCGCTGGGCACGGGAGCCACGAGGTACGTATCGGACACCACCGTAAAGGATGCGGGAGTTCCATTGAAGTTCACGGCAGTTGTTCCGGTGAATCCTTGACCGAAAATTCCAACGGTCTGCCCTACTCGGTTCGCCTCCGGCAGGAGACGCACAGACGGCGGGAGACCGAGGTCGAAGCTAAAGAACACACCACCGTTATTATTGTCGGTCCCGCCCTTCTGGGTGAGCCCATAGTGGACGAGTTTCAAAAGCAGTTCGGAAAGCAACTTGCCTTTGAAAGGGCTCGTGAATTTATGTTTGCGTATATTTCCCGGATGCATTCGGCTCTTCCCCCTGCTGTAGCCAGAGGTTGGGAAGTTGCCATGAGACTTCGGACGCAGGGGGGGACTCCCCAAGAGCGGACCGAGACGCTTAGGGATATGTGGGACTACATAATTCAATGCGAAGCTTCTGGTAGCCTCCCTGTTCCAGAGGCGTGCATAGCGCGGGCAACAACTTGGCTGCTCCAAAGTGAGCTTGGACGAGATGAGGAATACGTCAGTGAAGTTCTTCATTGGTTCTTGTATTTTGCCAACGAGTTCGAAGATCATTCAGATATCGCAGAGATGCTCCTCCGCAAAATCTTCAGTTCAGCGCAGGGAAACTGAATCTCCGGCGAGCAACAGCACGAGACGGATGGGACCGATGTCGAAGTAAACAAGTAATCCACCCACGGCTCATTTGGATATCAGTTCTAAAGATTGAAAGCAAATATCTCGCCTCTGCAGCATTCTTACTCGCAGTCTTCTGCATTTGGCAGTGGCGCGCCCGCAGGTTCAGGTCCAAGCCGCCACGTTAGCAGGCGCTCTTGCCGGGCAGACGCGCCGGATTCCAAGACCGCCGCACCTTTTTCCGTGGCGCTGTTGGAGAGCGAGCGGCGCTCAGTTACTAGCCTTCTCTATGAATAAGGACGCTCGCGATGATGAGTGTAATGGCGATGTTTCGCCAGTTGAGGGTTTCGAGATTGTCAGAATATTTTACTGCGGCTTCACTTCCACAAAGAGGAATCCTTGCACTTTGCTCACGTCATCGGTGAAGGGACTGAAAACGACTTCGCGCTGCGAATCAGAGAACCGTGTGTCCCAAAGCAGAAGCCTGCGCATCACCGCTATCGTGCCCCCACCAGCGTCCGGGGTAGAGTATCCTTCCCACACATAACCCACGCCATGCACCACGTACAACCGGGAATTCCACTCCATGAGGGCTGCATGCTGATTCAGGATCATCGTGATCAGGTGACCGGAGCTGGCTTGCGCGGCTGGCAAATATTCCGTCGTCACGACGATCGGTCGGCCATCACTCAGCAAGTGCCTTCCTTCGAGCTTACTGGCAACATCCTTCAATGATTTCGGATCGGCCGCGAGGGCACTATCTTCGAGTGCGGAGTTCTTTCCGCAGCAAACTGTCCGGTCATGGATTACGGTGTCGAGAGATGTCAGCAGCACGTCGAGCGCGTCTTGAGATCGGGCCATCAAAGTTGGGAGATGGTGAACCTCAAGTTCCTGATCCTGACGGAGGTTCTGTCCGTAGGCAAAGTTGCAGACAAGCAAGCCAAACAGAACTGACTCAACGCACGCCATAAATACAGCGTGGCACTCGTGAAGCTTGGTCATATACCAGTCTCGCGCTCCATTTTGAATTGTACGTCGGCCCGAAAACTACGAGAAGGGAGTCGCAGGTGGTCGCGTCGTAACTGTCGTAACCAGGCGATTCCACGCAATATAAAAAGGCGCCCACTTTTGCGGTAGGTTGAGAATGTTCGCACCACTAACCTAGCGAAAAGGAGCGCCTTTATGAGTCAAGAAAAGTATATCGGCATGGATGTTCATCAGGCCACCATTTCGGTCGCCGTGATGGATGCTAGTGGCAAGCTGATTATGGAATGCCTGCTGGAGACCAAAGCGGCCACGATTGTGGAGTTCATCCAAGGACTGCATGGAACTCTGGCGCTGACCTTCGAGGAAGGAACATCGGCTGCCTGGCTGCACGATCTTCTGAATCCGCACGTGAGCCGGCTAATAGTCTGCGATCCGCGAAAAGCGGCTCTGTTGAAAGAGGGGAACAAGAGCGACCGGATCGATGCGCGAAAGTTGGCAGAGATGTTACGCACCAACCAACTCAAGTCGGTGTACCACGGAGAGCATGGATTACGCACCCTTAAGGAGTTGGGGCGTAGCTATCTGACGATCACCCAAGATGTCACCCGCTCCATGAATCGGATCAAAGCGCTGTACCGAAGCTGGGCCATTCCCTGCAGCGGCAGCACCGTATATGCTCCCCGTCATCGCGCCGAGTGGCTGGCCAAGATCGAGCAACCCGGAGTTCGGATTCGAGCCGAGCGTTTGTACGAGCAGCTCGATAGTTTGCAACCGCTGCGCCTGCAAGCCCGATGCGAACTCCTGCGGGAGAGCCACAAGCATGCGGCGGTGCAGTTACTTCGCCAGATTCCTTCCATCGGTCCGATTCGCTCGGCTTTGCTCGTAGCTCTGCTGCAGACACCGCATCGTTTTCGTACCAAGCGGCAACTCTGGGCCTACAGCGGTTTCGCCGTGGAGACTCACGATAGCGGCGAGTACCGCTCGGTGCGCGGCAAATTGCAACGCAACCGTGAACGCATCACCGTGCGTGGTCTGAATGACAACCACAATAAGGATCTGAAGAATCTTTTCAAAAGTGCTGCCATCTCGGCCAGCATACGTCCGGGTCCTCTGCAGGACTTCTATGTCGCTCTGGTTGGTAAGGGGATACGGCCGACGATGGCCCGTCTTACCCTGGCACGGAAGATTGCCGCCATCACTTTAACCATGTGGAAGAAAGGAGTGAGTTTCGACCCCAAACAATTGCATCGGCAAGCAGCTTGAGCCTCTCCGGGGAAGAAGGCTTTCCATCTCGGGATTCTCTCCGGTGGTGGGCAGTCGGGTTCTGGAGATGCTCGGTTCGAGAGGAGTATCAGTCAAAACGGTCCGGCCCTGCGTGCTTCGGCACCGAGTCACCCATTTACACCCTATGCCCTCTCGGATAACCAGAAATAGCCATAGGCCACGAGCCTCGGATAGAACCATGGTTGCCTCGGAAGCAACAGCTCGCTTGCTGCTCTCTTAAACTCGACGGCAGCGTCACCATCAGCAGAGAAACTCACGAGAATGGACAACAAGCCGAACTTCTCCAGAGAAGTGAAACTTCAGTGGGCTGGATCTCGAGAAAGAAATCTCGCCTCCGGTCGAGGCGGAGCTTTTTTTCTTGACATCCCTTTTTATAGAACGTTTTGACCGTTGGTTTGTTGAGAATGGGGATATGGCGGCAGCTCCACCTTCCCAGGCCTGCCTACACAGGGCGACGGCCGCGGGCCGGGGTCCGAGTTGTAAAGTGCAACGCCTGAGGTCTGACGTTCGCTTACACTCGCCAGTAGTCGGGGCGCCAGGTTTGGATCGACTTCTTGATTTCGGCGCGAGGCAACTTTTCGTTCATGGCGCGCTCGGCCAACTTGGGAAGTTCGGCGTCGGAGGCGAAACGCAGACCGCAGAGCTGGCCTTCGGTCAGCTCGGGAATGCGGGCGCGCAGCGGCTCCGGCAACAGGCGCATCAGACGCAGCTGCTCTTCCAGGCGGATTACGCGGTCCTGCACCTTGAGCGAGTAGAGGCGCTCTTTGAATGCCAGAATTAGCAGAGCGAGCGCCAGCAGAATCAGGAGAAAGGCGTGGAAGTGATCGCGAAAATCGCCTTCGGTAATGTGCGCGAAAAAATGGACGACGGTGAGGATCAGCCCGATCACGAAGACGGGAAGCACGAAGAAGTGAAACGGCGGATCCCAGCGGGTGTGATTGGCAAAAGTCTGGGGCTTGGTTTCGGCCATGAAGGCCTCCTTGGCTTGAAGACGTGCCAGTGTAGCAGAGATGTTCGGCGTAGATTGAGAGTGTCAGTCTGGGGAGAGAAAACACATCAACCACAGAGGGCGCTGAGGCCACAGGGTACAGCAGCGTCGGAGCCTTCGTCTTAAACGCTGACCGGGAAGTCAAAATCCCCACCCTGTCGCACAAATCGCGACAAGGGTGGGGCACCCCCTCGTTTTCTTGACGGAAAAATCTACAGAACGGAATCGGCGCACAAACAAGAATGGGTACGAGGCCCCCCGACCTCGTACCCATTTTGACTGCTCCTACTTCTACTTCAGGGCGAGCAGGATTTCTTCGGCGTGCACGTTCTGGGCTTGTAGCTCAGCCTCGGCCGGGCTCGGGTGCGATTGGTACATGCTGCTCGAGCCTGCTACTTTTACTTGCCACAGGAAATAGCGGTGTCCGTATTTGTGGAACACGAGGGCGGTGGTGGTGGCCGGAGTCTTGGCTTCGACGCTGTTGAACTTGGCGATCATACTCACCTTGGCTTCGGGGTTGGCGAGCACAAGAGTGTCGTTGATCGGCGTGGCCCGCTGCAGCGTGAGCTGGCCGGTGGGGATAACCTTCGATCCCATGACGAAGTCGAACGGAACGTTGGCCTTGAGCTTGCCGGAGCTTGGAATCTGGGCGGCCGCCATCAGGGGCAGCAGAGCCATAGTCAGGGTGAGAATTCGAATCGTGTATTTCATCGTCCACCTCCTGTTTTTTTCCGCCTCTGCGGAAGTGTTGCGATATTGCTCCCGGCGCGCGAAAAGGTCCATGGAGCCAGTCTGAAGCGATATCAATTGATCTGAAGAACGGGGAAAGGCTTGACAGGCGGGCTACGGCGGAGAAGAATTACTGCAATTTTGGAAGACGATTTCCGGCATGCCCGAGAAAAAAGTTCGTTTCGCCGAGTTTGAATTGGATTTTGGCCGCTTTCAACTGTTGCGCGCCGGCAATCCGGTGCGGCTGGAAGGCCTACCCTTGCAACTGCTGATGTACCTGGTCGATCGCCATCGCCAGTTGGTGACGCGAGAGGAGATCGCCAACGTATTGTGGGGCAAGGATGTTTTCGTCGACATTGAGCAAGGGATTAACACTGCGATCCGCAAGGTCCGCATAGCTTTAGGGGACGATTCGGCGCAGCCGCAGTATCTGCAGACTGTAGTCGGGCGCGGCTACCGGTTCGTCCCGGAGCTTGTGGTTGACGGAAAGGCGAGCGCGACGAACACGGACGATTCGCAGGCATTTAAGATTTCCGCAGAAGAGTTCGGACGGGCCTTGCTGGCTGCGGCCGGGATCGACGACCCTAAAACGCCACCCAAAGTACCGGACAATTCTTAGCCGCATTTTGCTCCTCGAGGGAATCCAACCCCAATCATGAAAGCCATTCAAGTGAAACAGCCGGGAGGGCCGGAGGCGATGGAACTGGTGGATTTGCCGGTTCCGCAGCCGAAGGCGAATGAGGCGGTAGTGAAGTTGTCCGCTTCGGGAGTGAACTTTATCGATGTGTATTTCCGCGAAGGACGATATAAGGCGGTGCCGCCGTTCGTGCTGGGGCAAGAGGGCGCAGGCGTGGTGAACGCGGTAGGCAGCGAGGTAACGTCGGTGAAGAACGGCGACCGCGTGGCCTGGACCGGGGTGATGGGATCGTACGCGGAATATGCGGCGGTGGCTGCGGATAGGCTGGTGCCGATTCCCGATGGGGTGACCGATCAGCAGGCGGCGGGGACAATGCTGCAAGGGATGACGGCACATTATTTGTCGCATGATACGTATCCGCTGAAGCGCGGGCGAAACGGCGCTGGTGCATGCGGCGGCGGGGGGCGTGGGATTGCTGCTGGTGCAGATGGCGCACAACATTGGCGCGCGCGTGATTGCCACGGTCTCGACCGAGGAGAAGGCGAAGCTGGCGCGGGAGGCCGGGGCGGACGAAATCATTTTGTATACGCAGTCGGATTTTGAGGCGGAGACGAAGCGGATGACCGGTGGCAAGGGCGTGGACGTGGTCTACGATTCGGTGGGGAAGACGACTTTCGAGAAGGGGCTGAACATTCTGCGGCCGCGGGGGATGATGGTTTTGTTTGGTGGATCGAGTGGGGCGGTGCCTCCGTTCGATCTGATTGCGCTGTCGCAGAAAGGGTCGCTCTACGTTACGCGGCCGACGCTGGTGAACTACATTGCCACGCGGGAGGAGCTGGCGGCGCGATCGAGCGCAGTGTTTGGCATGATTGCGGCGGGAAAACTTAAACTGCGGATCGAGCATACGTATCCGCTGGCCGAGGTGCAGCGGGCGCATCGGGAGTTGGAAGGACGGAAGACTACGGGGAAGTTGTTGCTGATGCCGTAGTATTCGTAGCGCCGCCGTCGCGGCGGCTCTCGCGGCGGGAGTCCTTGCACGCCGCTGCGTGGGCGAGACGCCCACGCGACAGCCGGCAAGATGCCGGCGCTACACAGTGCCGGCGCTACAAGGAGAATATGAAGGCGATTCGCGTGGAGCATACGGGCGGGCCGGAGGTGATGGAGGTCGCCGAGGTTCCCATGCCGCAGGCAAAGGCTGGCGAGGCCGTAGTGAAGGTTTCCGTGGCTGGCGTGAATGCGATTGATGGACAGTTCCGCGACGGGAGTCTGCGGACGCCGCTGCCGTTTATCCCGGGGCAGGAAGGCGCGGGAGTGGTTTCGGCGGTGGGCGCGCAGACCAAGACGGTTAAGGTGGGCGACCGCGTGGCATGGAGCGGGGCGCTGGGATCGTATGCGGAGTTTGTCGCGGTATCCGCAGACGGTTTAGTGCCGGTGCCGGACGCGGTGAGCGATGAGCAAGCCGCAGCGGTGATGATGCACGGGCTGACTGCCCACTATTTGGCGAACGATGCCCACAAACTGAAAGCGGGAGAGACGGCGCTGGTGCACGCGGCGGCGGGCGGAGTGGGATTGCTGCTGGTGCAGATGGCGCGGATGATCGGCGCGCGCGTGATTGGTACGGCCTCGAGCGAGGAGAAGGCTAAGCTGGCGCGCGAGGCGGGAGCGGACGAGGTAATCATTTTCACGCGCCAGGATTTTGAAGCGGAAGTGAAACGAATGACTGGCGGCAAGGGCGTCGACGTGGTGTACGACGGAGTGGGCAAGGCGACGTTCGAAAAGAATCTGAATGTGATGCGGCTGCGCGGGATGCTGGTTTTGTATGGCATGTCGAGCGGTCCGGTGCCGCCGGTGGATCCGGCGAAGTTGTCGGAGAAAGGGTCGCTGTACATGGCGCGTACCACGCTGGCGCACTTCACCGCCACGCGCGAGGAATTGCTGGCGCGAACCAGGGATTTATTCAGCATGATTGCGGACGGCAAGCTGAAGCTGCGGATTGCGAAGAAGTATCCGCTGGCAGAGGCTGCACTGGCGCATCGCGATATGGAAGCGCGGAAAGTCGCGGGGAAGTTACTTCTGGTGGCGTAGGCAAAATCTAGAGCATTCACCACGAAGGACACGAAGGTTCACTAAGGAAACCCAAGGGCGATCACCACGAAGGGAAATTAAAGTTCACGACTTGAGAATTCCTTCGTGAACCTTTGTGGCCTTCGTGGTAAATGCTCTTCAGTTGCGCTGGCGAGTGTAGCGGCGGACGTATTCCGGCGGAGTTTTTCCTGGCGATAGTTTTGCGTCGTCGATGGGGTTGCCCACGATTGTTTCCAGAGGAACGACTCCGGCCCACGTGGGGAAGGAATAGTCTTCTTCGTCGTCGATGGGCGGGCCGGTGCGGACCTTGGCGGAAAATTCTTCGATGGGGACGCGCAGGACTGACGTGGCTTTGAGCTCTTGCGGGTTGGGTTGGCGGGAGTCGTCCCAGCGGCCGGGGAGTATGTGTTCGGAGAGAATGCGCAGGGCTGCGAGCTTTTCTTCGGGATCGTCGACCAGGGTTGCTTTGCCCAGGATGACGACCGAGCGGTAGTTCATGGAGTGATTGAAAACCGAGCGGGCGAGGACGAGCCCGTCGAGCAGAGTGACGGTGACGCAGACGGGGGCTCCGGCGACGGTCTGCATCTGGCGGAGCATGCGGCTGGCGGCGGAGCCATGGACGTATAGCATGGCGTCGTTACGGCCGTAGGAAGTGGGGATGACGAAGGGCTGATCGTCGACGACGAATCCGATGTGGCAGAGGAAGGCTTCGTCGAGGATGCGGTAGACGGTCTCGCGATCGTAAACCGCGCGATGGGGTTCGCGAACCACACGGGTGCGCGCGGTGGGTATGGAGTATTCAGACATTCAGGGATGAACTCCGGGCAAGCGCCAAGGATGGAGGAAGTGTAACATCCGGCTTCCGGCCAAAGGCATTCACCACGAAGGACACGAAGGTTCACTAAGGAAAACTTAAGATCATTAACCACAGAGGACGCTGAGGTTCACAGGAAACCCTAAGATCATCCACCACGAAGGACACGAAGGTTGACTAAGGAAGACCTTAAGATCATTAACCACAGAGGACACTGAGGTTCACAGAGAAACCTTAAGCGAAAAGCCCCATCCGAGCTGAGCTTAGAGGGGGCTAGTTTTTTCGACTTCTGTTTCTTGATTTCCTTCGTGAACCTTCGTGGCCTTTGTGGTGAACGCTCTACCAATAAATTTTCAGTGCAAACTGGAATTGACGGGGGTCGTAGGCGGCGGTGGGCTGGCCCGCGTTGGTGAACAGGGGGCTGACCGCGGCTACGTTCATCTTGTTGGCGATGTTGAACATGTCGACGATGAATTCGGTGCTGAAGCGCTCGCCCATGGGGATGCGCTTGGATATCCGCATGTCGTCGAAGATGGTCCAGGGCTGGATGCCGGCGTTACGACCGAGATTGCCGTCGAGTTGCAGGAGCGTGGGATTGGTGAGAGTGACGGCGAAGGCTTGGATGCACGGTTCCTGAAAAACTCCCGACGTTGAGTATTTCGAAGCGACGGGCGCGTAGCCGGCGGCGGTGCAGATTGGGTTGGCGATGGTGTTGGGACGTCCGGTCAGCGAGGAGAGCTGAAGATTGTCGCCGTTGCCGGTAATGATGTTGAAGGGACGTCCCGAGGCGACGTCGAGCAGCGGAGCCCAGGTCCAATCGCTGAACACGTGGCGGGCGAAGCCGCGGCCAACCTGTCCAGTCTGGAAGACGCCGCTGAAGACGAAGCGATGGCGCTGGTCAAAGAGCGAACTGGAGCGGTCGAGGCCGGGATAGAAGCTGTCCTGGGGCGTGAGTGTGGACTGAAGGTCGGTGGAGTCGTCAATGGAATGCGACCAGGTGTAGGAGGCCAGGAACTCGAAGTGCTGGTTGAAGCGGCGGCGCAGGTTGGCGCTGAAGCCATGATAGATGGAGCTGCCATTGGAATAGTTGGCGTCCATGTCGCCGAAGGGAACGCAACCGGTGAAGCTCCCGGTGGTGGGGGTGCAGGTAGCGTTGAAACCCTGGCTGGTCAGGCCAGCTTCCATTTGTTCAGCGAGGCCTACACAAGAACTGGCTCCCGCTAGGATCAAGGCTTCGGCGATGGAAGGATTCAAGCCTCCGCGGCGGAAAAAATTCATGAGCGGAGCACTGACCCAGGGACCGAGGGGGCCGGCTCCGCAAGGAGTCGCGCCGGTGCCGACGGTGAGTGGGCTGGCGGGAGTTTGGCCTGAGGCGAGGGCGGCGTTGAGGTTGGCTACCAGCAAATCGCCGCGATTGGTGTTGGCGTTGATGGGACGGTTCAGGTGACGTCCGCCGTTGAAGTTGTAAGCGAGACTGAGGGCGAATCCGTCGCCGAGATCGCGCTCGACGCTGATGTTTGCCTGCTGCGAATAGGCGTAAACGAAATTCTTCGACTGCGGATATCCGAAGGGCTGGAATGCAAGCGGCAGGAAAGTCGATTGGCCGAGGTTCGAGGTGTTGAGGTTCAGATAATTCTGGTTGAGAAAGACCGACTGCGGAAAATTCAGCGACTGAAACTGTTGCTGGTTAGGCAGGTATCCCATGTTGGCGTCGGCGAGGGGAAAGGGCGAAGGCGCGCAGGAAGGTTGCGCCAGCGTGCCTTGAAAAATAGTAAACGCATTCAGATTGCTGGGACTGCCTGGTGTGGAACAGAGTCCGGTGCCGGCGAAGGCGAGTTGGCCGCTGGAGGAACCGTCGGACGCGTCGCCGAGGAAGTAGAGGCCGAGCAGCGGGTGGTCATAGAACATACCGTAGGAGGCGCGGACGACGGTCTTGCCGTTTCCTGCTGGATCCCATGCCAGGCCGATGCGGGGCTGAATGTTGTTCTTGTCAGTTTGAATGCCCTTCTGCAATCCCAGCAAGTTGTAAGCGGGCAGAGCCAGGCCTTGCGGAGCTTTGAATTTTGGGGGAATTTCCACGTCATAACGGATGCCGTAGTTGAGGGTGACATGGGGATTGACGCGCCAGGAGTCCTGCCAGTAGGCGCCGATAGGAATGTTCTTGAAGGAGTCGCTGGGGCTGCCGAGTCCCTGGATGAAATCTCCGGGAAGGCCAGCGCCATAAGCCTGCACGGGCGAGAGATCGGGGAAAGGAGCGCCGGGGATTGGCGAAGTGAATCCGAGGTTGGAAGAACTGAAGCTGCCGAAATCGTAGACGCCGCCGTAGTTGACGGTGAAGATCGCGGTGAGCGGAAGATAGTTCACATCTCCGCCGAACTTGGTGTTGTGGCGGCCGATGGTCCAGGAGAAATTGTCGGTGAACTGATAACGCTGCTCGACGCGCTGGATGTAGGAGTAGGGTTCGCGGCCGAAGTAGGCGAAGCCGGGAATGTTGATGGCGGGGTCGGAGCCTCCGGGAATTTGCGTGTTGTAGAAGTACGAGAGACCGCGGCGCGCGTATTGAAAGCGGAATTCGTTGACCCGGTTGGTGCCAAGGGTCCAGGTGTCTTGAAAGACGCCGGCGACGTCGCGATAAGTTTGTTCGGAGGTGCGGGAATAAGCGTTCTGCCCGGCCGGCTGGTCCTGTCCACTGCCTTCGATGCCGGTCACGGTGCTGGGGCTGACGTTGACGCGGAAAGTCAGGCGGTGATTAGCTCCGACATTCTGGTCGAGGCGGAGGGAGTAGAGGCTGGTGCCTTCAAACACGGGAAAGTTTCCTTCTTGGGAAGCCAGGGACTGGTAGGACTTCGGGACAAAGCACGGCGGCAGCGCGCAACTTGTGGGAAAGCCAGCGATGCCGGGGAAGCCTTTGGTCAAGCCAACGGGCCACGCGCCATTGACTGCCATTCCCGAAGAGGCACCCACTAATCCGAGATACTGGGCTACTCCTGTCGCAAAGCCAACATTCTTAGCCACGGCGGCGTCGACGGCAGGGTTGGCAAGGAATCCGATTTGTGCGGGCGTGAGCTGAAGGTTCACACTGCCGGCCGGGGCGCCGAAAAATGCCGAAGCATCGAAAGGAACCAGACCGAAATTTCCCTGGCCGATGCTGGAGAATCCGGTTTCGTGGCGGCGCGTGACTTCGTAAGAGAAAAAGTAAAACGACTTGTCCTTTTTGATAGCTCCGCCGAAGGCGACGCCAGCCTGCACACGTGTATAGGCGGGATTGGGCACGGTGCTGAAGGGATTGACCGCCTGAAAGTTTCGGTTGCGAAGGTAGCCAAAGACATCGCCGTGGAATCCGTTGGAGCCGGATCGGGTGATGATGTTGACGACGCCGCCGGAAGCGCGGCCGTATTCCGCGGCGTAGTTGTTGGTGATGATTTGAAATTCCTGCACGTCTTCCTGAGAGACGGTGGAGCGGACGCCGTTGGTGGAGTTGTCGGTGGCGTCGGCGCCATCGACGTTCACCAGGTTGGAGCGGGCGCGCTGGCCGCTCATATTAAGTCCGGAGGTGGGAGCGGCGCCGAGGCTGGGCGCGTTGTCGCGAACGACTTGGGAATCGGTTAGCGTGAAGTTGATGTAGTTGCGGCCGTTGATAGGAAGATTGTCGATGCGGCGCTGGCCGATGGTGTCGGTGGTGGAACTGCGTGAAGTTTCGACAAGGTCGGCTTGCGAAGTTACTTCGATGACTTCGCGGCCTCCGGCGACTTCGAGCGCGACCGGGAGTTCAACCGTTCCGCCTACGGTGATGATGAGGTTGGTGTTTTCAACTTTGGTGAAGCCCGGAGTTTCGACGGTGACGGAATAGGAACCGGGAGGCAACTGGCGAACGCTGTAGCCGCCTTCGCCGTCGCCGGTGGCGGCGCGCGCCAAGCCCTTGGCGACGTCACGAGCGGTCACGGCCGCGTTAGTCACGAGATTTCCCTTGGCATCTTTAACCGTGACATGAAGATCGCCGGTGGCGACGCCGCCCTGAGCAAAGACCATGGCGGAAAGAAACAGAAAGAAGCAAGTCAGAAAGATGGCTTGGGCGGTACGGATCATGAGGTTCTCCCTTGAACTCGCGAAGGCGAGCGGACAGCGGGAACGATTCCCGCGGCAGATTGCCGGTGTAGTCACAAATTGATCTGGGACGAATGAATCCCGGTGGTTTTATAACAAAAGCACAAGCGAAAACAAGTAAGCAGTGGGGCACGCCGGTTTCGAACGTCACTTGGTTTGCCAGGCGTCCGGCGACGCGGGCAGCACAACGAAACAGCGGCCCGGTGTGAGGGCCGCGATCGGGAGCAGACGGTCATTGTCGAATCAGATCGAGTGACTCAGAAGGTGGCCGAAATGCGAAGCGGGGCGGCGGGATTTTGCAGCCGCCCGAGCAGCATGGCGGCGCCATTCAAGCGTTCGTAGCCGCGGAGTATGGGAGCGGCGGCGAAGCCAGAGTTTGGCCAAGCCAAGGCAACGTAAATCTTGAGGAGCGCGAAAGTGGCATTGCGGCGAAGGAGCAGGGCGTTGTCGACGAGTTGACGCGCGGCCTCGGCAGTCTGAATATTTCCGGTGAGGGTATTGGCGGTCAAGGCGACTTGACCCATGCGCACGAGCACGGCAGCGTTTCTTGCGGCAATCTGGATGTAGGCGGCCATGGCGCGCAGGCGCTGGCGGCGGACCAGGCGAAACTCCGCGGGTGTCAGACGGCGGCGAAGATATTCGTCTTCCGCGGGATCGACAAGGTTGCGGAAAGCCTCAATGTCCATGGGCCGAATCTGAGTTGCAAGGGCGGAGCCCGAAGAAATCTGCAGGCTGCGGGACAGCGTAATGCTGGAGATTAAAACCAGCGCCAGGACGGCAGCGACGACGAGAATGATGGCAATAGTCATAAATGCACCAGGCGCTCCAATTCGCGGTTCCAGAGGTCGAGAGTGTTTTCGGGCAGGGGAATCGCGGACTTCGCGGTTACTCTACCGGGAACGAGCAGGTAATAGAACCAAAGCAGAACGCAGAGATGAAACGCGGCCATGTTGACGAAAACGAGGAGGACGCGGGTGGAGTGAGTGAGGCCGCCATTGGCGATCATGGCCCAGGTTGCCAGGTGTACGCAGGCGGAGAAGCTCAGGCCGAGAGCAATTCCAAAAACCTTGCGCGGCCATTGGAGATGGAAAAAGGCGGAGAAAAGAAAGATCGCTACAAGGACGCCGCACTCGACGAGGTAGGTGGTTTGTTCGAACAGGTTGGCGCCGGCGATAATGCCGACCGAATCACTTTGAGGTGCGTACGCAGCGGCCAAGACCGCTGCAAGGATAAGAACGGCGCCAGCGCCACGGATAGTAAGCTTTCCCAATCGTGCCACTGAAGGATAGGCGCCGAAGACGAGAGCAAAAATCTCGCCGATGAGCACGAACTTGAGTACGGCCTCGAGAACCAGGTCTGCCCAGTCGACGTACCAGTAAGCGTAGCCAGAAACGAAAGGCAGGATGTCGGCGGCATAGACGAATAGTTGACCAATGCCGCCCAAAATGGCGAAGGCAAGAAAAACGGGAAACTGCCGTGCAGTCCCGCGTCTCCACAGAATGGCGGCTAGAATGAGCAGAAAGAAGTTAGGCGCGAGCCAGAGGTAGTGCCAAAGGAATGAGTGCGCCTGCAGCATAGCTGTAGTGGCGTACTATACAGCGGCTGGCTGCAGGCGACAATGTCGAAGTCGTTCTTGTCCGGTTTTTGTAAGTCCGGCGAGTTTGTTGTTCAACCCGCAGGGATTTCGTGCATACTTCAGACTTTACGGTTTGCAAATCGTCGAGCCGCAGCCGCCGCCATTGCCGCCGCCGTCAGCTTTAACAACGGTTGGAACAACTAAAGTGTTGAGGAACAGGACAGCTGCGCCGAGCACTAAAAGAGCACGTTTCACGGTTGTTATCTCCTTGTAACTGCGAGTTAGACCGTGATAATTTCATGGGCGCTCGGGGTCGAGAAAGTTACTAAAGATTGCCGGAGCGTTCGGAATTCGTAACAAGATGACGCTGAAATCTGCTATGCAGGACGTCAAAGAAACCACCCTGGCGGCGGTTTCAGGGCTGCTGGGAAAATTGGCGTACCTGGCTTCATTGCGCCGTGCTCAAGGACGTTATGAACATTGGGGGATGGAACTGGTGCACGGAGCGGAATCCTCGGAGCGGGCATTGAAGACGGCGCATGCCGAGGTGGTGGCAGGAGTGTTGCGGACGCCGCTGCAGTCGCTGGTGGAAGACTTGGACGAATCGAGTCGGGAAAGCGGGGTTGCGGCGGGACTTTACGTTGAGAAGTTGCTGAAGAACTTTGACGACTTGCTGCCGGGGGATCGGCAGGACTCAGAGTCCGCAGCTCACCTCAATTCAGTACTGCTTGCCCTTTCGAATTTGCAGAAGAGTCGAGGGCGCTCCACTCGGTCAATTTCATAGCCACTCCCACGACCTGTCCGAGGACTTCGGCATCCTGAGGATGACGCAGGATGCGAATGGGAACGGGGGAAAGAGGGTGGGGTTGCAGAATGATCTCTTCGCGGCGCATGCTGCACCAGCAGCAAGTATGGCCTTCGCGAGTTTCCACAAAATAGATGGGACGTTCGTATTCAGAGCGCCAGGAACCTTCTAGTACTTTGTTCTTGGACTCGTCGACCTGGATAAAACTGCCTGGCGGCAGGATGGGGTACATCGTCAGGTCGTTGGTGCCGACATAACCATAGGTGAATTCGGTATTGGCAAATTGCTCGAGGTAGGCGACCGGGACGAGTCCCCACTTCTCCACCATGCGGCCAAGATTGGCAGTGCGACGTTCGTCGAATGCGGGATCCATGCGCAGCGGAATCTGCACTGCCGATAGGCCGGCAAGAGCATCGGAAATGTGCGATTTCGGCGGCGAGACCAATCCCAAATCGGCAGCCATGTTGTTGAGATCAACACCATACCAGGACATCAGTTCGCGAACATCACGGCGGTAAATAATGGAGAGCGTGTAGAGGCGGTAAATGCTGGGTAAAATTCCTTTGGTCTCTATGTCGGAGAGGCGGCTGGGCGGAATGGAAAACTCTTCGTTGCGATACTTATCGGCAACGCGCGCACTCGAGGTCTCGACGTCACGCATAGTAAGGCCGAGTTTCTCGCGAAGAGTACGAAGGCTTTTTCCCACCCGTAGCATCTTTGCCTCCAAAGAAAAGTGGGTGAATAATATCAAACACGGGGCAAATTGTGGCGTTAATTTGTTTAAAAATTCACCATGGGCAAGTTGTTACGAATTCCGAACAGCCGAGAAGGCTTGTCAGGGGCGGAGAGTCAGGTGCGAGCTGCGGCTGGCCCTATGAACTTTGCGGGTGCGCCGAGGTTGTGGAGTTCCTGTAGTTGTCCGGATTTCGTAACAAGAGCGTTTTGGGGCCAGTTTGACCGGCATTCTAATGCCCTCCGTCACTGCTTCTTGTCTTTCAGCGCTTCTTATCTCTAAGTTCCTGTCCGTTGAGTCATTTCGAAACGAAAAACGCCCGGATGACATTTGTCACGCCCGCTCGGTGATGGATGGCACTGGCGCCTCTTTTCCTCTTCCGCGATGATGCCTTCACTAGATGGAAATAAGAAATCAATTTCCCGGCGTCAGGCCGGGGCGCGGAGCGGACACAATGAGCGCAACATTAGAGCAGGCCGAGCGAGTGGAAAGATCCGACACTAAGGGGACTGTGGCCAGTCTGGAAAGTGTAAACAAGAATTATGGCAGCGTTCGAGCGTTGCGTGGGGTGGATTTCCGGGTGTGCGCCGGAGAAGTTGTGGCGCTGCTGGGTCCGAACGGGGCGGGCAAGACAACAGCGGTGAAGTTGCTGCTGGGTTTGATGCAGCCCAATTCGGGAAGAGCGAGAGTTTTTGGCGGTGACCCCACGAATCCGGAAAACCGGATGAAAACGGGAGCGATGTTACAAGTGGGACGGGTTCCAGAAACGCTGCGGGTTCGCGAGCACATCGATTTGTTCTCGAGTTATTACAAGCGGCCGATGGCGGCTGGGGACGTGCTGGCGGCGGCAGGGCTGGAGAAACTGCGGGATCGCAAGTTTGGCGATCTGTCGGGAGGGCAGCGGCAGCGCGTGCTGTTTGCATTGGCGATCTGCGGCGATCCGGATTTGCTTTTCCTGGATGAGCCGACGGTGGGTCTGGACGTGGAAGCGCGGCGCATGTTGTGGGACGAGATTCGCAGGATGGTGAGGCGGGGGAAGACGGTGCTGCTGACCACGCATTATCTGGAGGAGGCGGACGCACTGGCCGACCGCATTGCCGTTATCAACCAGGGGGAAATAATCGCGGAAGGAACTCCGGCGGACATCAAAGCGAAAACCGCGGGCAAACGAATTCGGTGTATCACCAGCTTAAGCGTGAATGCGATTCGCCAGATTCGCGGCGTGACCGAAGTAAAAGAAGATCGCGAGGCGGTGGAAATTCATGGGGCCGAAGCGGAAGCGATCGTCCGCGAACTGCTGACGCGGGATATGAATTTGTCGGGCCTTGAAATCGCGAGCGCGGGCTTGGAAGAAGCATTCCTGGCGCTGACCACGGATACGGCAGGGGAAGGAAATTTCAAGCGGGAGGAAACGCAATGAGCACAACGACCCTGGCATTGGTAACTCAGCAAATTCCACGCACACCGCGTCACACGGCGACGATTTATCTGAAGGAAGCGAAGTACGAATTTTTGAAGAACCTGCGCTTGCGCGTATACACGGCGTCGGTGCTGAGTTTCCCGATCATGTTTTATGTCTTGTTCGGGCTGGTGCTGAATTCGAAGCAGGCGATTGGGAGCACCGCGGTGCCCACGTATTTGATTGCGACCTACGGTACGTTCGGCGTGATGGGCGCGTCGTTATTTGGAACGGCGGCGGGACTGGCCTCGGACCGCGGGTTGGGATGGCTGCAGGTGAAGCGCGCGAGTCCCATGCCGCCATTTGCGTATTTCGCAGCGAAGGTGGTGACCAGCATGATTTTCAGCGCGTTGATTGTGCTTGCGCTTTTCACTTTAGGAATCACGTTGGGCGGAGTGCGAATGCCGGTAGCCGAGTTCGCGCGGCTATTGGGAACGCTGGTAGCCGGTTCACTGCCATTCTCTGCGATGGGATTGGCTCTGGGATATTTCGCCGGCCCGAACTCGGCGCCGTCTGCGATCAATTTGATTTACCTGCCGATGTCGTTCTGCAGCGGGCTGTGGGTGCCATTTATGTTCTTGCCGAGAATGGTGCGGCAGATCGCGCTGGTGTTGCCACCTTATCATTTGTCGCAACTGGCGCTGGGAGTGGTGGGCGCGGGGACCCACGAATCGGCAGCGACACATTGGGAAGTTTTGTTGGGATTCACGATGATTTGCCTGGGTGTGGCACGGATTGGGTTCCAGCGCGATCAAGGGAAATTGTACGGATAATTTTAGCGGGCGCGATGCGAAGGAGTTTGTTATGAGTGCGAATTCGAAGAAATCGATGGGCTGGATGATGGTTCTGGTTCTGCTGGGAATGGCGGCGCTATACGGCGGATCGAAGTGGCTGAGCCTGCTGATTCCCGCGGCAATGTTTGTATGGTTCACCGCAAAGCCCAGTCTTCGAACTGGCCGGAATTGACTCGAAGGTTGACAATAAAGACATGCCGTTCCTAGGTTCGCGTGAGTTCGACGAGAGTTCCCGGGCACGAGGTTGGTCGATGAAAATGCGACCGCTCCGCGCGGCGCTTCGGGACAGGGATCACGGATGGGGCCCTCTGCTCTGGGTGCTTTATCTCGGATTCTTCTTCGTTCAACCTGTTGCAGAGCATGTCAGTGCAAAGCAATGGGCCCTCGATAGTGTAGGAGCCGCGATATTTCTCGTGCTGTACTGGGGAATTTTTCTGCTGGAGAGACCCCTGCCGCTGTTGCACGTTGGCGGCATGGTGCTTCTGGGAGTTTTGTACCTTCCCTTTAATCCAGGGGGCTGCACGTTCTTTATTTTTGCGGCCGCGATGGTTCCATTCCTCGTCGATACGCAACGGAAGGCAATCGCAGGACTGGGCATAGTCGCGGCGGTTGCCGGGACGGAAGGATTGCTTCTCCACGTAAGTGCCTGGGAGCTTTTTTGGGTGGCGGTATTTCCCGTGTTCATTGGGGCCGGTAACGTCTTTTTTGCCGAACGCAACCGCATGAACTGTAAGCTCCGCAAGGCGAATGAAGAAATCGAGAATCTGGCAAAAGTGGCGGAGCGTGAGCGGATTGCACGCGATCTTCATGACGTGCTGGGGCATACATTGTCGGTGATTACGCTGAAGTCAGAACTTGCGGGAAAGCTGGTGGACCGCGATCCGCAACGGGCGGGAAAAGAAATTCGCGAAGTGGAAGAGATTTCGCGGCAGGCGTTGTCGGATGTGCGCGATGCGATCCGCGGATATCGCTCGCGAGGGCTGGTGGCGGAACTGGCGCAGGCGAAGACGACGCTGGAAACGGCGGGGCTGACGGTGCAGTGCGATGCTGCGACTACGATGAAGCTGCCGGCGGTTCAGGAAAGCGTGCTTTCTCTGGCGGTGCGCGAAGCGGTCACCAATGTAGTGCGCCACGCGCAGGCGCGAACGTGCCGCATGCGGCTGGAGCAGCAGAATGGAAGTTGCCGGTTTGAGATTCACGACGACGGATGCGGCAGTTCCAACGGCGAGGGCAACGGACTGCGGGGCATGCGCGAGCGCGTGGAGATGCTGGGCGGCACACTCGATCGCAGCACAGAAGCGGGCACCACGCTTACCATCACGCTACCTCTGAAAGAAGTCGAGCCGAAGACTGAAAGCAGCCGGAATTGAATCCCGCAAATAATAAAGAAGGGCGAAAGCAGATCCGCGTGGTGCTGGCCGAAGATCAGGGAATGGTGCTGGGGGCGCTGGCGGCATTGCTCGATATCGAGGGCGACATTTCCGTGGTGGCGCAGGCGCGCAACGGGAAAGAGGCGCTGGCGGCCGTGCTCACGCACAAGCCCGATGTCTTCATCACTGACATTGAAATGCCGCACATGAGCGGCCTGGACGTGGCTGCGGAGTTGAAGCGGCGGCGGACGGGAACGCGGGTGGTGATCGTAACGACGTTTGCGCGCACCGGATATTTGCGGCGCGCGCTGGATGCGGGAGCGTTGGGCTATCTGCTGAAAGACATGCGGGCCGAAGAACTCGCGGACGCGGTGCGCCGCGTGCATCAGGGATTGCGCGTGATTCATCCGGAGCTTGCGACCGAGGCGTGGGGAGAGGTGGATCCGCTCACCGATCGCGAACGGCAGGTGCTGCGGTTGGCGGGAGAAGGCATGGCCAGCGGCGATATCGCGGGCGAGCTAGGGCTGTCGGACGGCACGGTGCGGAATTATCTTTCGGAGGCGATTAGCAAGCTGGGGGCGAACAACCGTGTGGATGCGGCGAGAATTGCGCGAACTAAAGGATGGTTGTAACAGCGGTTCACAAAACTAGCGAGCTTGCGACGCTGCCAACGGTTGAATCGAGGAATCGGTTTCCGCGAAGCACATTCTTCTGAGACGAATCAGCACGAAAATGACTGCGGCACTGAGAACCGCGCCGCCAAGACCATAGTTGACGGCGTTCATTGCTGTGCGGCGATAGTCTTCCGCTGGCGGCGTGTCCGAGTACACTCTCACCCGCGATCGTCCCTTCATTGCCGGGAACAGATAAATGGGAATCGATGTTCCGACGGGAACCTGATCGTCGAGTTCTGCCTCACTGCGCGGAACGGTGGTCATGTAAGGACGCAGGCTCATCCACTCGCGTTGGCCTTCCACGATACCGCTGGCGTACGCATCGACGGCACCTTTTGAACCCCTTTGGTAGTAAGTGTGTGCCACGACGAACTCAGTGCGATGGTAAGGCTGTCCCTGATAACGATGCCAGTCGTTCCAGTTATTAAGGAATATCACGAAACCGAAGAGCAAGGTTGAGAAGACTACAAGCGAGCAGAACGCGATACCGAGACTCAAGACCTTAAATAGTGTCGGGTGAGACAAGGGTCTTTGCGGCGGGCGTGGTGCGAGTTGCTTTCGCTTGGCCCAGCCGGTGAGCGTCGTGCCGAGCGCGATCATGACCCCGAAAAAGGCGATCAAGATCTTTGGAAATCGGAATACGAGCATGAAGGTCGTCATGAAGGCGAACTGAACGAGCGCACCAATCCAGAGTTTCGGGCTGCTCGCGATCCTTGCTCCAGATGTGGCTCCGGAAATCGGAGTTGCGCACATCGGGCATACCGAGGAGGAAGTATCGGCCAGTTCAAAGCCGCACTTCGGACATTTTTGAATGGAAGGCATCCGCGGCGATTACAGCATGTGAGAGTGAGCCGAGCAATTGACCGAGGTAACTAAAAATCCGGCGTCAGGAGTCAGGCTTCGGATTCGTATGGGCCGGCATGACGGCTTTGCCGGCGACTGCATGGGTCCTTCGGCGCACGATTCGCGCCTCACGATGACGAAGGTGGAACGCGAAGCAATCACGTTGAGCCAGGGCCTGAAAGCCGAGGTCACGAGCTTTCGCGAATTACGCCTGCATCCTGCTGCTTGAGGGTCTTGTAAGCCCAGGCCATGCGGGGAGTGTTGTGGGCGATGCCGATGTGGCCTTCGGGGTTCAGGACGATGATGCCGCCGTGGCCGTTCAACCGCTGTTTCAGATAGTTCATCGCTTCTTGCGCGGACCACTCAGGCAAATTGCCGGCGGAGATGCGGTCGGCGGTCCACTTTGCCAAAACTAATTTCATGATGGGCTCGCCCCACCCGGTGGTGGAGACGGCGGCGCTCTCGTTGTTGGCGTAGCAGCCACAGCCGATGAGCGAGGAATCGCCGAGGCGACCGGGAGCTTTGTTGAGCGTGCCGCCGGTGGACGTGGCGGCGGCGATGTTGCCATGGCAGTCGAGGGCTACGGCGCCGACGGTGTCGTGAGAAATTGTCACATCGTCAGAGTCGGGCGCGAATAAATCGTTGCCGTGCTGTGACGGAGGGCGACGCGCGGCTTCGGCCTGGTAAGCGCGCAGGCGCTCGATTTCGCGCGGTATGATCAAGTCTTTATTGTCGCAGAGCGGGATGCCGTGTTCAGCGGCGAACTGCTCGGCGCCGGGACCAACGAAATAAACGTGCGGGCTGTCGCTAAGAATTTTGCGGGCGGCGCGCACGGGATTGCGCAAGCGCTCGACGCATCCCACGCCGCCGGCGCGGAGGGTGGCGCCGTCCATGATGAGGGCGTCGAGTTGGACTTTGCCGTCGCGGTTGAGGAAACTGCCGCGTCCGGCGTCGAAGGTTTCGTCGTCTTCCATGATGACGACGGATTGCTCGACGGCGTCGAGCGCCGAACCGCCGCCCTCGAGCACGCGCCATCCCGCGGCCAGAGCGTTGTTCACGCCGCGAAGGTGGGCGTCGACCATGTCGTCGGGCATGGCCCACGCGCCGCCGTGAATGACGAGAACGGGGTTAGTGGGCAAAAGGCTTCCTTAGGATTGTCCCTGCTTGAGATCGGTTCAAACATTAAAAGGCGACCGGATAGCATAGCACTTTCGTTCGCGGAGAAGGCGATTGTCAAAAGTAAGGAGGTATATAATGAAGTAAGGAGGTGGGTTCCAATGCAGAAGCAAGCGCGAATTACCAGCAAAGGACAGATCACGGTGCCGCACGAGATCCGTAAAATCCTGGGCGTGAAGCCCGGCGATCACCTGGTATTTGAGACTAGCGGGGCCCGCGCCAGCGTCCGGCCGGTGCGCGCGAAGAGTCCCTTTGCGTCGTACAGGGGGATTGGGAACGGGCTAACAAGCTCCGGCAGGAAAGCCATTGTGAGAAGCCTGCGGGAGCTGCGCGGCCAATGACCACAGTCATCGATACGAACATTATTGCCGCTCTCTGGGATCGAGATGATGCGCTCAATGCCGCCGCGCAAGCGGCACTGGATGCCGCTCTTTCGCGTGGAGGCCTGATTGTTCCCGCACCGGTTTATGCGGAATTGATGGCATTCGCGGGGCGCACGGAAACCTTCCTCGACGCCTTTTTTCGCGAGACCGGTATCGGAGTGGATTGGGATTTGGAGGAGGGAGTGTGGCGGCTTGCAGGAAGGGCCTTCCAAGCGTATGCGATGCGCCGGCGTAAACAGCGGGAAACTGGACCACGCCGCATTCTCGCAGATTTCGTAATCGGGGGCTATTCGTTGAGGCACAACTACTCGCTGCTGACACTCGATGAGGGACTCTATAAAGCTGCCTTCCCGGCACTTAGAATCCTAACCGCCTAGGCCGCGTGCTCGGAGGAGAGCGTTGCTGTCCCAAGAACTGATGGCTGTATACCTCGGTTTCGCCATTTGATTCCGACCTCGGCGAACGTGTGCTATGTTGGACTGTAAATAATCCAGCCAAGAACGTTTCCGCAGGACGGCAGTCAAAATGAGCACGCTAAAATATCTTGAATTTCTCGAATCTCGGCTGTCGTTGGAAATGCCCAAGGACCGAGCACCCTTGGCGCTCGACATGTTTGCTGGGTGCGGTGGGCTCGCTCTTGGGTTCGAAGCCGCGGGCTTCAGGACCTTAGGTTTTGAGTGGAACGAAGACGCTTGCGCGACGTACCGAAAGAATCTGCACGGTGGATGCAATCGCGTGTTCCTGACGCAGGATTCCGATTTGGGCCATGCCGCCGACGTGATTATTGGCGGTCCGCCATGCCAGCCGTTTAGCGTCGGGGGATTGCAAAACGGGCATAAGGATGAGAGAGATGGTTTTCCTGCGTTTCTCTCCGCAGTCGAACGCTACCAGCCCAGGGTAGTTGTCTTCGAGAACGTACGCGGGATGATGTATCGAAACCGTACTTACCTCGGAAAGATTGTCGCACGATTGAACGAGCTAGGGTATCTAACAGAAGCTCGATTATTGAATGCGGTCCACTATGGTGTCCCTCAAAATAGAGAGCGCCTTTTCGTGGTCGGGCACCGTGGAGGCTTCGAGAAACCGAAACATTCACCAATCACGAGGCCTTTCACAGCCGGAGATGCACTTGGAGAGTTAGCTCAGCAGGTACCAGATTGTGCGCGTTTTCTAACTCCATCAATGAATGAATACGTCGCCCGGTACGAAGCAAAATCGCAGTGCATTCGGCCGCGGGATTTGCACCTCCATCAGCCGAGCAGAACGGTCACTTGCAGGAACCTGTATGGAGCTACGGGCGACATGCTGAGAATTCGGCTGAAGGATGGACGCAGAAGGATGCTAACGGTTCGCGAGGCAACTCGGCTCCAGAGTTTCCCTGACTGGTTCACCTTTGTGGGGTCGGAAGGCAGCCAGTTCGATCAAATCGGGAATGCAGTTCCCCCTCTGCTCGCGCGCGCGATTGCCGATGCAGTTATGAGCTGCCTTCTATCGCAAGACCTTGCTTCGGCGGATATCGAATCTCTGAATCAGTTAAATACGCAGTACCAACTGGGAATTTAACTGAAATGAGCCCGAAAGCCCCGCCGATGGTCGAACGAAAGGTGGGCGAAGCGCTTGAGTTGTTGGGCAAGATAGGCATTCCAGTAGACGGGATGACTCCGCGTCGCAGGCGCCGAGTTGCGCTCGCCTTGTTGGCGCTGGCAAATATGAAACCGGACACCCCCTGGTCCGACGCCTCCGTTTTTGACGGCCCAGATTCGTGGAAATTGAGCACTCGGGAGACGATCAAATTTTGGAATAAGAACTGGGGCGAGGAAATTTCACCAGGGTCTTACGACGACGTTCGAAGGAGGGACTTCCTCTATCTCAAGACCGCCGGGCTGATTCTTGCGAGTGCGGGTGATCCAACCGCGAGTACCAACAATCCAACTAGAAGATACGGAATAAATCCTGACGCTGCGTCGCTATTGCGACAGTTCGGCACCGCGGCTGGAGACAAAGCCAGCGCAGACTTTATCAAAAAACACGGATCCCTCAAAGATCGCTTAGCAAGAGAACGCCAGCGTGCCGGTGTGACGGCACAGTTACCCGACGGCACGCTATTGGAATTGAGTGCCGGAGCGCACAATCATTTGCAGAAAGCAATTGTCGAAAGCTTTGTTCCTCATTTTGTCAAGAAGCCGGAGATTCTTTACATTGGTGACACTGCCAAGAAGAGCCTTCATATGAGAGCGGACGAGCTGCGGATGCTGGGTTTCAAAGACCTGGCACATGACATGTTGCCCGATGTCGTTGTCTATGACGCGCAGCGGAAGTGGCTTTTCCTGATTGAAGCTGTGCACTCGTCCAATCCGATTTCAGCACTCCGCCATGTAGCTCTGGAGCAGTTCACTGCGGATTGCACCGCACCCAGGGTCTATGTGAGCGTCTTCCAGAATCGGGCAAGTCTTAGAAAGTGGATAGCCGATATCAGTTGGGAGACTGAAGTCTGGCTAGTTGAGTCTCCGAGCCACTTGATTCATTTCGACGGTGACAAATTCCTTGGCCCCTACGCGCAGGGCTCGTGATTTCTGTCACCTTCTGAGAATTGTTCCATGGTTGACGTGCACACGAAGGCGCAGCGTTCGTACAACATGTCCCGGATCAGATCCCGAGAGAACCAAACGACAGAGAAGCGTCTAGTTGAATTGTTGAAAAAATGGCATGTAACCGGGTGGCGTCGCCGCAGCAATCTCTTGGGTAAGCCCGATCTTGTATTCCCAAGGGCCAGAGTCGCCTTGTTTGTGGATGGATGCTTTTGGCATCATTGTCCCCGATGTAAGTTCGAGCCGGCCTCAAACCAGAAATACTGGGCCTCAAAATTTGCTCGTAACCAAAACCGCGACAGACAAGTCAACCGCGCCCTCCGCAGCTGCGGGTGGCAAGTCCTAAGAATTAGGGAACATGAACTCGCGAATGCCGACCGAGTCCAAAAGCGATTGCGACGTCTTCTGTCGGCTTAGATTCGTCCCAACCTAGGCGGCTTGGCCTGGGGTCAGGCTTACTGGCGGGTCTTGGGTTCTGGTCCAGGTGTAGCGCATGCGGTGGATTACCGTGATGGTGCTTAGGACTGCAATCACCCACAGGACTGGCGCCATTCGGTTGAACAATGCTCCCAGGATTACCAGGACGAGGCGCTCGGGGCGTTCCATGAATCCTACGCGGCATGAGCCGATCAGGCTTTCGGCGCGGGCTCGTGTGTAGCTGACCATGATGGCGCTGATCATGACGAAGGCGGTGAGGACGACGTAGAAAAAACGTCCGCCGCGGGCGTAGAAGACTAACAGGCCCAGGAACTGGCTGGCGTCGGAATAGCGGTCGACGACGGAGTCGAAGAAGGCTCCGAAGCGGGTGACTCGGTTGGTGGCGCGGGCGACCTGGCCGTCGACGAGATCAAAGAAGCCGGAGAAGATAATGACCAGCCCGGCGTAGATGAACATGCGCTTCTGGTTGGAGGCGTTGGCGGAGCCGAACAGGATGGCGGCCCAGGTGTTGACCACCAATCCCATGAAGGTGAGAACGTTGGGATTGATGCGGGAGAGCGCCAGCCAGCGGACGATGGTGTCGAGCAAAACGCCGCAGGCGCGGCCGAAGGCGCTGGTCCAGGAGGCGCTCATGGGAGGCGCTCCGGGTTCCGCGAATGCTCGAACGAATGGGCACTTCTCGCGAGATCCTTCTCTCCGCCGGAAAAGCGGCTCCGCTCAGGATGACGCCATAAATTCTCTTGAGGGAGGGGCATTTACGCTTGGGCCTCTTTCGGCGCTTCGCCTTCGATTTCGTCGTGGATGGTGCTCAGGGTCAGGATCTCCAGTTCGCGTTTGCCGTTGGGACTAACGACGATCACGGTGTCGCCGACTTTTTTGTTGAGCAGGCAGCGGCCGATGGGCGAAGTGGTGGAAATTTTTCCGGTCGCTACATCGGATTCTTCGCTGGTCACCAGCTTGTATTGCATTTCTTCGTTCTTCGTGCTGTCGAAAACTTTGACAGTCGAGCCGAGGCCCACTTTGTCGTGGGGGATGTTATTCATGTTGACCATGGACAGATCGGCGAGGCGCTTGCCGAGTTGTCGGACGCGCGCCTTGACGAACTCCTGGCGCTGTTTGGCCATGTGATACTCGGCGTTCTCGCTGAGGTCGCCGAGGGCGGCAGCTTTTTTAATCTCCTTGGGAAGTTCGTGGATCAACTCGTGTTCGAGCGCGTTGATTTCTTCCTGCAGTTTTCGTTTGATTGCGTCGGTCATGAGGTTACGGCAAGACTTTGGGTATTATAACTCCGGCTTTGGGCCCGCCGCTTTGCGCTCCGACCTTCCGAATTGGGCGTGTCGATTTCTCCGTTTCCCGTTCGACGTATAAATAGAGCGGGGATTGGACGCTGGGGCCGCTCAAAATCTAAAGAGGAGACATCACAATGCGAGTCATGGTCATCGTAAAAGCGAGCAAGGAGTCCGAGGCCGGGGGGCTTCCGGATACCGAGATTCTTACGAAGATGGGGAAGTACAACGAGGAACTGGTGAAAGCGGGCATCATGCTCGCAGCCGAAGGGTTGCAGCCGACTTCGAAGGGCAAGCGGGTGGTGTTTTCCGGAACGAAGCGCACGGTCGTCGATGGCCCCTTCACCGAAAGCAAGGAGCTGATTGCAGGCTTCTGGATCTGGCAGGTGCGATCGATGGAGGAAGCGGTGGAGTGGCTGAAGCGTTGCCCGAATCCGCATAAGGAAGAGACCAACGTTGAGATTCGCCCCGTGTTCGAGGCGGCGGACTTCGGAGAAAGCTTTACTCCAGAGTTGAGAGAGCAGGAGCGGCGCATTACAGAAGAGATTTCGAAAAAGAAATGAAAGTTTTTTGATTTTTTGTGTCGATCTGGCGATGGATGGTTCGACGTATAGATAGAAGGCGGGATCCGACAGGGGCCCGTACTGACGAGATAAATCTTGAGAAGGAGAACTGCAATGAAATTTCTGAGCATCTACAAGACGGTTGAGCGCAATAGTCCGCCATCGGCGGAGGAGATGGCCGCAATGGGCAAGTTGGTGGAAGAGGGCTTCAAAGCGGGCTGGCTGGTGGCGACGGAGGGCTGCCTGCCGTCGGCGCTGGGAGCGCGAGTACGGCGATCGGGCGGGAGCCTGAGCGTGACCGATGGGCCGTTCACCGAATCGAAGGAACTTGTGGGCGGGTTCGCGATTCTGAAGGCGAACTCGAAGGCGGAGGCCATTCAGTTGGCCAAGGACTTCCTGAAAGTGGCGGGCGAAGGCGAGTGCGAGCTGCGTCAGATCTACGAAATGAACGCCCCCGGTCAGAACGCGCCTTGCACGACTCACGAAGTTGCGCTGAAAGCCTAGAACATGATGTGATCGGTACGTGGGTGCTACCGAGACACATCGCACGATCGAGGCCGTGTGGAAGATCGAGTCGGCTCGGGTGATTGCCGGGCTGACTCGAATCGTGCACGACGTGGGCCGCGCCGAAGAGCTGGCGCAAGACGCGCTGGTGGCGGCCTTGGAGCAATGGCCGGCGGCGGGGATTCCGGAAAATCCAGGAGCATGGCTGATGGCGACCGCGAAACATCGGGCCATCGATTCCCTTCGCCGTACGACGCTCGCCGACCGCAAGCATGAAGATTTGGGCCGCGAAATGGCGGAGCGGGAGATGGCGGTGCCAGACCTGGCGGCTGCCATGGATGACAACATTGGCGACGATATGCTGCGGCTGGTGTTCATTGCCTGCCACCCGGTGCTCTCGACGGAAGCGCGGGTGGCTCTCACGCTGCGATTACTGGGTGGATTGACGACGGACGAGATTGCTCGCGCCTACCTTGTGGCCGAGCCGACCATCGCACAGCGGATTGTTCGCGCCAAGCGGACACTGAGCGACGCGCAGGTTCCCTTCGAAGTGCCGCGCGGGGCCGAATTCACGGCGCGCATGTCGTCCGTATTGCAGGTTATTTATCTCATCTTTAACGAAGGGTATTCCGCTACGGCGGGAGATGACTGGCTGCGGCCCGCACTCTGCGAAGATGCGCTGCGGCTGGGGCGGATTCTCGCGGAACTGGTTCCAAGCGAGGCCGAGGTGCACGGACTGGTTGCGCTGATGGAGATTCAGGCATCGCGGGCCAAGGCGCGCGTGGGGCCGTCGGGAGAGCCGATTCTTTTGCTGGAGCAGAATCGCGCGCAGTGGGACCGGTTGTTGATTCACCGCGGGCTGGCGGCGCTGGAGCGCGCGACCCGGACCGGAGGGCGGAAAGGGACGTATGCGATTCAGGCGGAGATTGCAGCGTGCCACGCCCGAGCGGCGACGAATGAGGAGACGGATTGGGCGCGCATAGCTGCGTTGTATGGAGAACTGGGCGAGATCGAGCCGTCGCCCGTGGTGGAGTTGAACCGCGCGGTGGCGGTGAGCATGGCGTTTGGACCGGAGGCGGGATTGGAGTTGGTGAATCCGCTGCGGAATGATCCTGCGATGCGAAGCTATCATCTGCTGCCCAGCGTGCGCGGCGACCTGCTCAAGAAGCTGGGCCGTCGGGAGGAAGCGCGGGTGGAGTTCGAGCGGGCTGCGGCGATTACGCGAAATGCGCGGGAGCGGAACTTGCTTTTGGAGCGGGCTCGAAGTTGTGGGTAGCGAAAAAAGGATTAACCACAAAGGACACTGGGCACACGGAGCAAAGAATTACGCTTGGCACTTTGCCAGGATCAGCGTGATGTCGTCGTGTTGATCTGTGGGATTCAGGCTGCGGACTTCTTCGGTGATGGCCTCGAGGGCCGTTTGGCAGGACTGAAGCCGGTTTCTACGCAGACTTTCAATTAATAACTCTTCTCCGTATTCCCGTCCCTCAGTGTCGGTGGCTTCGGTGATGCCGTCAGTGTAAAAAGCCAGAATGTCACCCGGGTTGAGGGTGCACTCCGCGATCGAACAATTCCAATCTTCGAAAAGTCCTAGAGGTCTGGCAGTGGATTCCAGGCGCTGACAAGTATTGTCACGCCGCAACAGCAAGCCGGATAAGTGTCCGCAGTTGGCGTACTGCAGTTGGCGGGTGTGGTCGTCGTAGGTCGCGAAAAACAAGGTGGCGTAAGCGCTGTCGACCGTGTTTTCGAAAAACATCCGATTTACCGAGCGCAGAAAAAGGTCGGGATGCTCGAGGGCAATGGCGCACTGGCTGCGGAGGTTGGCCTGGAGGTTCGCCATGAGAAGGGCGGCGGCAATGCCTTTGCCGGAGACGTCGCCGATGACCAAGCCTAGCCGGGCATGGCCGCCGTCGCTCTTTCCGAGGTCGAGAAAGTCGAAATAATCGCCGCCGACCTGGCGGGCCTGCAAACAGAGGCCGGCATATTCGAGGGTCTTCGCTTCCGGATGAATTTGGGGAAACAGGCGGGCCTGCACCTGCTTGGCGATTTCGAGTTCCTGGGCAGTACGGCGGTCGGATTCGTATTTTTGAGCGAGGGTGCGGCGATGAGTCTCGACCCCACGAGTGACTTCGTCGAACCCGATGAGCCCAAATGCGTTTCCATCGGGATCTTCAAAGCGGGTATGGACTCCGCCCCATTGCGGGACCTCGGGAGGAAATTGGAAGTGGACGCCCCGGTCACTCCATTCCTTGTATTTGGCATGGATGTCTTCGGTCAGAAAGTAAATATTGGTCAGGCCGCCGATAAGTTTTTGCGGATCGAAGCCAGGAGGAGGCAAGGCGAGGCCAATCTGGGCAGTGCCGTCTGGAGGAGCGACCTCAATCCAACGATTGCCATTTTCAAACGTATGATCCACCATCGCGCGGAAACCCAGCGAGTCGACGTAGAAGCGCAGGCTTCGCTCCTGATCGCGGACGTAGACGATAACGAAGTGGATGCAAAGATATGGATCCTTACCATCAAGGCGAAGGAGTGAGCGGTCAATGCCAAAGGGAAGATTGGGGCTGGCCATCGGCGAGATTATACGGCGATTAGGAGGCGCTTAGGCTTGGAGTTCGGAGGCTTCAGGGAAGCGGAGTTTGCACTTGGCCAGAGCGGTGGTGAGAATTTCTTCGACTTTGGATTCCTCGCAGTTGCGGGCCATGGCTAATTCGCTGACGAGCAGGTAGCGGGCGCGCTCCAGCATTTTCTTTTCGCGGAAGGAAAGAGGCTTAGCCTGGTGAAGGGCGATCAGGCTTTTCAGGACGCCGGCGACTTCGAGCAAGGAGCCGGTGCGCATGCGGTCGGAGTTTTCCTTGAAGCGGTCCTTCCAGTCGCCGTTGCTGCCGTTTTCGTTGACGGAGAGTGCGTCCAGAACTTTCTGAATTTCGCCGTTGCGGACGACGCGGCGCAGGCCCACGCTGCCGGCGTTCTGGCAGGGCACCATTACTTTGAGGCTGCTGGCTTTAATATGCAGGAGATAAAAGCGTTCGATGGTCGCGCCGATGGAGCGGCTGCTGATCTGCTCAATGACGCCGACCCCATGGTTGGGATAGACAACCTTGTCGCCGATGTGGAAATTCATGTCCGTACCGCTCATGTTTAAACCCCAGAAAGGCGATAGGTCCGAGGGCGAAAAGCGTCGACAGCCTTTATTGATGCTACTCTCCGGGCGCGGCAAAAGCAAGGAGCGGCGCGGGGAACGGGGCCGCAACGGAGTTGTAAAGTGATTGAAAAATAAAAAGTTAGAGGCTATTGGAGGTCGGCGGCGGGTTAGATGTGAGCTGCCGGGAGGAATGCGTGGAATTGTGGAGGCACAAAGCTCTTAACCGCGGAGCACGCCGAGGAAGCGCAGAGACCACAGAGAACTACCTCTGCTTCCGGGTTCATTGCTAACTGGGAATGATTTCTCTGCGAGCTCCGCTTTTCTCAGCGACCTCTGCGGTGAAAAGGACTAGAGCCAGTTCCGGCTTTCCATCCAGCCTTGAAGAATTAGGATTGCGGCCATGCGATCCACGGCCTTGCCTCGCTTTTCAATGGACAAATCGGTCGCGCGAAGCAGGCGGTTCGCCTCCGCCGAGGTCAGCCGTTCGTCCCAGAGATGGACCGGGAGGCGGAATCGCTTGCGTAAGTCTTCTGCGAAAGCCTGCATTTTGTCGGACTGGATTCCTTCGGCACCGCTCATGCGCAGCGGCAGGCCGACGACAATTTCCCGGACGTCATACTGTTGAATCACCCGTTGCAGTTGTTCAAAATCGTAGCGCTTGTTCCTGCGCTGCAACGTCTCCAAGCCTTGAGCCGTGATTCCGAGCGGGTCAGAGACTGCGACTCCGATCCGCCGCGAGCCGACATCCAGGCCGAGAACCCGGCCGGACGGCAACTCCCGCACTTTTCCGTCCGTTGATTCTGCCAGCGAATCTTTTGGGTCCGAATCCACGGGCCGATTATATGCGCCGTTACCGCCCGCGCATGGCCTGCCGATACGCCACTACATTCTTATTGTGCTCTTCGATGGTGCGGGCGAAGCGGTGATGGCCCTGGGCGTCGGCGACGAAATAGTAGAAGTCGCTTTGGGCGGGGTGCATGGCAGCTTCGAGGGCGCTGCGTCCGGGATTGCCGATGGGGCCCGGGGGCAAGCCGGCATGCCGGTAGGTGTTGTAGGGAGAGCTGAACTGCATGTCGGCGTGATGGAGCGCTCCCTGATAGGTGCCGGAAAGGAGTTCGGCGTAGATGATGCTGGGGTCGGCGTCGAGGGCGATGTTCTTGTTCAGGCGGTTGTAGTAGACGCTGGCGACCATGGGACGTTCTTCGGCGACGGAAGTCTCTTTCTCTACGATGGAGGCCATGATGACGGTGCGCTGCACGTCGGTTGGCTCGGGCGTGATGGACGGGTTATCGTTCGCGTCACGGGTTTGAATGATCACAACTCCACACAGATGCCCGGAACGGCCCGATCCGCTGACCACGGTTTCGCCGGCTTCTCCGGTAATCAGTCCGATTTGTTTGGCGACAACGTGAAACTGGCACACCATGGCCTGCGCCATCTCCTGCATGCTCATCATGCGGGAAAATTGATAAGTGTCGGGAAAGAGGTATCCCTCGAGCGAGCGGGCGCCGGGGGCGATGTCTGCGATCAAAGATGTGTCAGACAGGGCGACTTTCAGGAAATCCTGGGCGGGGCCGAGCCCGGCCTCTTCGATGGCGCGGGCAATGTCGAACATGGTGAAGCCTTCGGGCACGACCACGGTATGGAAGTAGACGTCGCCGCGGCGCAGGCGCTTTTGGATTTCAATGATGTTGGCTGGCTTGTCGAAGAGATATTCACCTGCCTTAAGAGAGCGCTTGGGGTGCAAGTAGTGCCAGAGGACGAAGGCTTCCTGGCTGCGAATGAGTCCGGCGTTCTTGAGTTCGGCGGCGATGCGGTGGGTGGAGTATCCCGGCCGTAGCATGACGAACTCCTGCCCGGAAGGGTCGACGGGCATAAGCAGAGCCCAGGCCGACCACCCCGCAATCCCCAGAATTGCGATCAGAAACAGCCAGACAATCTTGCGCACAGTGTTCCCAGTTTAGACGATCGCTGCGGGTGCGCAGCCCCTGAAGCTGCGACCGGAGTTTACTTTAGTAAGTGGTTGATCTGCGGCGGGATGTTTACCAGAAAGTAGAAACTCGGGGCCATTCTTATTGCAACCTTTTCCACGCGCTATACTCCAATGTGCAGGTTTTTTATATATTAATGAGAAGTCGGTCGTCCTTATTCGCTGTGCCTTTACTTCTGGCAGTGCTGTCCACCACGGGCTGCATGTTCCGCACCCGTCCGGTTGAAGACCAGTACTCCAAGGCCCCGCTCAAAGAGTCGACGCAGCAGGGGCTGATTGACGGCATCAATCAACAAGCCGAATCCATTCATTCGCTGAAGGCGACGGTGGACATCGACAGCTCGGTGGGTGGGCTGAAGAAGGGCCACGTCACCGATTACAAAGAAATCCGCGGCTACGTTCTGGCGCGCAAGCCGGACGAACTGCATATGGTCGGGTTGATGCCGATCGTGCGCTCGACCGCGTTTGACATGGTCAGCAATGGGCAGGAGTTCAAGTTGTGGATTCCTCCGAAGAACCGCTTCGTGATGGGCAAGAACGAGGTGATGAACCCGAATGCGGAGCAGCCGATGGAGAATATCCGGCCGCAGAATATTTATGAGGCGCTGCTGATAAGGCATATCGATCCGAATTCCGAAATTGCGGTGCTGGAAAACGGGTACGAAACCATGCACGATGCCAAGGGACGCCGGGTGCTGCAGGATGATTACGAGCTGACCATCATCCAGAAGTACGACAGGGGTTGGAGGCTGGGGCGCAAGATTATCTTCGGGCGCATCGACCTGAAGCCGCACCGGCAGTTTATTTACAGCGAAGATGGCAAGGTGGCAACGGACGCGAAATATGCGGAGTACAAGGATTACGACGGGTTCAGTTTCCCCTCCCGCATCGAGATTTACCGGCCGCAGGAAGAGTACGACATCACCCTGAACATGCTGAAGGTGGAGGTGAACCAACCGCTGAAGGATGATCAGTTTGTGCTAGAACAGCCATCGGGAGCGGTGGTGGTGAATCTGGATCGTCCGCAGTCTAGTTTGGTTACTCCGCTGGGGCCGAGATAGAGGTTCCGAAACCTAAAATCAAAGACCCGGACGACCGCAGTGGGGTCCGCTTACTTTCTTATGATGAACAAGATGGTTTTGGCCAATCTGGTACACCGGCCGACGCGGTCGTTTATTGCTACCAGCGCGATCGCCCTCGAAGTCACCATGATTTTGATGGTGGTGGCGCTCTTCTATGGATTGTTGAATGGATCGAAGCAGAGCCAGTTAGGGGTGGGGGCGGATTTGATGGTCATGCCGCCAGGTTCGTCGGGGCTGATTGGAATGTCTGGGGCGCCGATCTCGGTGAAGGTAGGGGATGTTCTGCGGAAAGTGCCGCATGTTGCGGCGGCGGTTCCGGTCATTTGGACCTTCACCCAAAAGCCGGTGGAAATCATCTACGGCGTCGACCTGAAGAGCTACGACGAGCTTCCTCCTAAGTTTATTTATCTGTCAGGCGGGCCATTCCACGATCCTTATGACGTGATCGTGGACGACTATTTCGCCGGCATGAACCACAACAAAGTTGGCGACGAGATCGAGATCCTGAACCATGACTTCCGCATCTGCGGAATCGTTCCCCATGGAAAAGGGGGCCGTAAATTTCTGCCGCTGGCGACCATGCAGGACTTGGTGGGGGCCGAGGGACGAACTTCGGTGTTCTATGTGAAGCTCGATGATCCCGCGAATACCGCAGCGGTCGAGAAATCGATTGAGCAGGTTAAGGGCATGGAGAATTATGCGGTGCGCTCGATGCCGGAATATTTGTCGATGATGACGCCGGAGAATCTGCCTGGGTTCGACCTCGCGATCAAGATTGTGATCGGCGTGGCGGTGGTGGTGGGATTTCTGGTGATCTTCCAGTCGATGTACACGGCGGTGATGGAGCGGACGCGGGAGATTGGAATTCTGAAATCGCTGGGCGCTTCGAAGTGGTACATCGTAAATGTAGTGCTGCGCGAAACTGTGCTGCTGGCGGTGGCGGGGGTTGTTGCAGGGATTATTATCAGCATGGTAACGCGGCGCGTGATCATGTTCGAGAAGCCGGTGCTGCGGCTTTTCTGGAGCAACCAGTGGGTGCTGCGAGCCACGATCATTGCCGTGGTGGGGGCGCTGCTGGGGGCGTTGTATCCGGCGCTGAAGGCGGCGCAGAGGGATCCCATTGACGCGCTGGCGTATGAGTAGTGGTTTCCGAAGTTACATTTTCCGCCGCTTGAATTTTCTCCCCTGAAATCTGTGCAGCTCGCCTGCCTTCGTTAACACTTTCATTGGCGACTTGCCGCCGGGCTGCGCCCCTTCGACTTCGCTCAGGGCAGGCTCTGGCGGGACAGCCGAGGCGGCTGTCTTTACATAAGCACGGCGCGGGGCAGCCGAGGCGGCTGTCTCTACATTTGACGGTCGCGGAATCGGTAACATAGCGTTGACAATCCTTTGCAGGCTACGGTATCGTAAAGACTTTGGTAGTCGTGTGGTTGCCCGCCTGATGGTCCTGGCGTCCTCGCTGGGGAATCAACGAGCGGTCTTCTTTCGCAGCTTTATTCAATCGGGAGAACTCTGATGTCAACCTATTTCCCCAAAGAGGGGGAAATTGTGCGCAAGTGGTACGTCGTGGATGCCGATGGGCGGACGCTCGGGCGTCTGGCCTCGCAGGTAGCGCGCATCCTTATGGGCAAAGAAAACCCGCAATATACGCCGTTTCTCGACACTGGCGATCACGTAATCGTGATCAATGCCGATAAGGTCAGAACGACCGGCATGAAGGCGGAGCAGAAGCGGTATCACCACTACACCGGGTATCCCGGCGGATTGCGCACGGAAGATTTCAAGAATCGGATGACGCGCAGGCCGGAGGCGGTGATTGAGGCGGCGGTGAAGCGCATGCTGCCAAAGAACAAGCTGGCGGCGCACATGCTTTCGAAACTGAATGTGTACAAGGGCGATAAGCATCCGCACCAGGCGCAGAAGCCGCAGGATTTCAAGCTGGAAGTGCGCGACTACAAGCCGCGCAAGGTTGCGGTTTCGTAGGGCGGCGTTCGTTGGGTTCGAGATCCTTCGGCGACAAAAAGCGTCGCCTCAGGATGACAAGGCTTTAATAGTCGCCTCAGGATGACAAGATCTAAGTTTGAGATTTCTTGAGTGAGATCGAAAAGCGCGGCTTCTGGTTTGAGCTAGAAGCTAAGAGCTAGGAGCTAGAAGCTACATGGCAGAATTAGTTCAATACTACGGCACGGGACGGCGCAAGACGGCGATTGCCCGAGTTTATTTGCGTCCGGGCAGCGGCGACTTCAAGGTGAACGGGCGCGCTTTCGAAGAATATTTTGTGACTCCGGCGCAGCGCTCGGCGGCGAAGTCGCCTCTGGCCTCTTCGGATACTGCAGCGACGTTTAACGTGATTGCCAGCGTGCTGGGCGGCGGCGTCCGCGGACAAGCGGATGCGGTGAAGCTGGGCATTGCGCGTGCGCTGATGCAGTTCAATGCCGAACTGCGGAAGAAGCTGAAGGCCGAGGGCATGGTCAGCCGCGATTCGCGCGGCAAGGAACGCAAGAAGTACGGGCAGAAGGGCGCCCGCAAGCGCTTCCAGTTCTCGAAGCGCTAAAGTGCTGTGCTGGGGCGGGTGCCGTGGCGACTGAGATTCCTCGCTTCGGCTGAAAAGCGCCTTCGCTCGGAATGACAATTTTTGCGGTGGCAAGTGTTGTTTTAGCTGAGAGCTGACGGCTGAAAGCTGACAGCTTGTTTTAGGTGTTCAATTCTTCCCGTGCCTCGCGTGCGGGGCGGGAATGGCAATCGGGCAGGCGGGTTTCATCGGTTCAGAGTTTCAAGGGTGCAAGACCTTGAAACCTTGGAAAATTGAAATCTCGATCTCCTGATGCAGACTAAAGAGGAGGTTCATTGGCTACCATTACCATGAAGGAGTTGCTCGAAGCGGGCGTTCACTTCGGGCATCAGACCAAGCGCTGGAATCCTAAGATGAAGGAATACATCTTCGGAGAGCGCAACGGGATTTACATCATCGACCTGCAGAAGACGCTCAAGATGTTCAAAGAGGCGTCGAAGTTCGTGCAGGATCTGGCGAACGATGGCCGCATCGTGCTGTTCGTCGGCACCAAGCGCCAGGCGCAGGACGCGATTGCCGAAGAGGCGCAGAAGTGCGGGATGTTCTACATCAACCAGCGCTGGCTGGGCGGACTGCTCACCAACTGGGTTACGGTGCAGAAGTCGGTGAAGCGGCTGAAGGAGCTCGACGAGATGGCCACGGATGGCCGCTACGAGCTGCTGCCGAAGAAGGAAGTCATTAAGCTCGAACGCGAGCGCAAGCATTTGCAGGCCAACCTGGCCGGCATCAAGAATATGAGCCGCCTGCCCGATGCGATCTTCGTGATCGATTCGAACAAGGAGCAGATTGCGGTGCGCGAGGCGCGCAAGCTGGGCATTCCGGTGGTCGCGGTGGTCGACACGAATTGCGATCCCAGCGAAGTGGATTATGTGATCCCAGGCAACGACGATGCGTTGCGGGCGATCCGGCTGTTTACCTCGAAGATTTCGGAGTCGATTGCCGAGGGTGCGCAGTTGATGACCGACAAGCAGGTGGCCGACATGCAGGCTGCGGCCGATGCGGCGCAGGCTGCAACTGAGGCTCCGGTGGAAGAATCGGCGATCGATACCGGCGAAGACATCAGCATGGAAGAAGTGCTGGGCGCGGGCACTCACAAGAAGCCGGTGGCAAACGAAGAGGCTGAGTTGCCGAAGGTGGAGAGCCAAACGGTTTAAGGGCGGTCGTTGGCCGCTGGTCTTTGGTCGTTAGTCATTAGTAGCTCGAGAAAAACCGGGCTTTGGGAATTTGACCCGCGCGGGTCGCTGCTGAGATCGCCCCGGCGCGGGTCTAAGTTTGTAGAGCAGCATCTAATAGGGAGACGTTGCAAGCAATGTCTCTACGAAGGAATTTAATATGAGCACTACTATGGCGAATATTTCTGCGGCACAAGTGAAAGACCTCCGGGAAAAGACCGGAGCCCCGATGATGGATTGCAAGCAGGCCCTGACCGAAGCCAAGGGCGACATGGAGCAGGCGGTCGTCATTCTGCGCAAGAAGGGCGTTTCGGTGGCAGCCAAGAAGGCAACGCGCGTGACCAGTGAAGGATCGGTGGCCAGCTACATTCATGCGGGCGGCAAGATTGGTGTGCTGGTCGAGGTGAACTGCGAGAGCGACTTCGTGGCGCGCACTGACGACTTCAAGGAGTTGGTGCACGATATTGCAATGCACATCGCGGCCAGCGACCCGAGGTATGTGCGCAAGGAAGATGTCACGCCTGCCGACTTCGCGCGCGAGAAAGAAATCTTCCTGGCGCAAGCTGTGGCCTCAGGCAAGCCGCCTCACATTGCCGAGAAGATGGTGGCGGGGAAGATGGAAAAGTTCTACGAGGAAGTCTGCTTGCTCGAGCAGCCGTTCATTAAGGACCAGACTATCTCGATCTCGCAGTTGGTTGCGGCCAAGATCGGCAAACTGGGCGAGAACATTGCGGTGCGGCGATTTGCCCGGTTCAAGGTGGGCGATGCGGGCGAGACCGTCGCCAGCACCAAGCCTACAGAGCCGAAACCGGAGTAAACTCAAGGCGCCCCGCGGGGCGCTTTTTTTTCGGCTGCCGCGACCCCGTATTTTTTGTCATCCTGAGCGAAGCGAAGGATCTGTGCAATCGCAGCCACAGGCAGAAGTGCATAGGTCCTTCGCTTCGCTCAGGATGACAAAGGCTTTGTTCGCGATGACAGAGTAAGATTGGACTGGTTATAAGTGGGAAACCGGGCACTGATCCTATGACCACGACTCCTGCCTTTAAACGCGTTCTTCTCAAGTTGTCGGGTGAAGCCCTGGCGGCCAATCAGGGCTTTGGCGTGGAGTCGGCTCGCATCCACGAAATTGCCGCCGAACTGGCCGACGTTCACAAACTGGGCGTGCAACTGGCGATCGTCGTGGGCGGAGGGAACTTCTTTCGCGGCGTGGCACAGCAAGCCAAGGACATGGACCGGGTTTCCGCCGATCACATGGGCATGCTGGCTACGGTGATCAACGCGTTGGCGCTGCAGGATGCGCTGGAGAAGCAGGGCGTGTACACGCGCGTGCAATCGGCGATCGAGATGAATCAGGTGGCGGAGCCGTTCATCCGGCGCCGGGCGATCCGGCATTTGGAGAAGGGCCGCATCGTGATTTTCGCGGGAGGCATTGGCAATCCTTATTTCTCGACGGATACGGCGGCTTCGCTGCGAGCCATGGAGATCAAGGCTGACGCCATTCTTAAAGCTACGAAAGTCGATGGCATTTACGACGCCGATCCGATGAAAGTGGATGGCGCGAAGAAATTCAATCACATTTCCTATATGGACGTTCTGAAGCTGGGATTGAAAGTGATGGACTCGACCGCTATCAGCTTGTGCAAGGACAATAACCTGCCCATCATCGTTTTCAACTTGAACCAGCATGGAAACATCCGGCGAGTGGTGCTGGGAGAGAAGATTGGATCGCGGGTAAGCGCGCAGGCGGCAAGCGTTTAAAATCGGCCACGGATTTTCACGGATGCACACGGATTTTTCTGAATTTCTGATCCGTATAAATCCGTGAGATCCGTGGCCTTTTATTTTCGGTTTATAATGCAACGTTTTGATCTTGCAAGTTTTGATCTTGAAATGATACGGGGCTAAAAGATATGGCTCAAGCGACGATGGCGGCGATAGCCGGCCTGAAAGAGACGTACGTACAACTGAAGACGCGGATGGACAAGGCGGTGGAGGATTTCCGCAAGGCGATGGCGGCGGTGCGGACCGGGCGCGCGAACGTGCACATGCTGGACAACGTGAGCGTGGATTATTACGGATCGCAGATGCCGCTGAACCAGATCGCGCAGGTGCATGCTCCAGAGCCGCAGCTGATTACGGTGCAGCCGTTCGATCCGTCGCAGCTGGGGGCGATTGAGAAGTCGATCCGGTCGGGCGACATGGGATTGAATCCCATGAACGATGGCAAGCTGATTCGCGTGCCGGTGCCACCGCTTACGCAGGAGAGGCGGCAGGATATGGTGAAGTCTCTCCACCGGGTGCTGGAAGAGCACCGGACAGCGGTGCGCAACATTCGCCGCGACGGTAACGACGCGATCAAGAAGGCGCTCAAGGATAAAAAGATTACCGAGGACGAAGAGAAGCGCTCGCTGGATGAGATTCAAAAGCTGACCGACGGCGAAATCAAGAAGATGGAAGAGATGAGCAAGGCGAAAGAAAAGGAAGTGCTGGAGCTCAAGTAAGGCGAAATGGGCAGGATCTGGCGGCGCGACTGGCAACCGAGTCGCGCCTCGCTTTTTAGGTTCTCACACGAAAGTGCATGTCCGCGTGATAAATCCCCAGTCGAACCGTTCTTAACTGTTTCAAACACAAGGCAATCTCGCGCCGGGCGAGAAAGTGCATGCCGGTAACCTTCCCGATGGTTACGCGACATTGCCGACGTGCGCGTGTTTTCCTTTAGGACGAGAGTTTGCTCCCCCAAAGAATCCAGTATTGGAGCTAGCCATGAAAAAGATTTTTGCTTTGACGGCCGCAGCCCTGCTTGCCACGATTGTGCTGGCCGGTTGCGGGTCCAATTCCTCGACAACTTCTTCGCAAGGAGCCCAGCCCGGCAGCGTGTTTGTGACGGGCGAGGATGCTCCTTTGCCATCGGTGGTGGGCTTCGATCTCACGATCAACTCCATCACATTGAATGGCAAAAGCAATTCGCCACAGGTGGTTTCGACGGCGACCACGGTGGATTTCGCGCGTTTTCTCGGATTGCGATCTCCCCTGGCGTTCAACTCTGTGCCCGCCGACACCTATACGAGCGCGACGCTGGTGCTGGCGAATCCGGTGATTTCTTACGTTGACATGACGTTGGCGCCTCCCGGGCTGAGCAAAATCAATGGCACGCTGCCGCAGTCGCCGTATACGGTGACGGTGAACTTTCCGCAGCCCATGGTGGTTGGCAGCAATGGCCTGGCCGGCCTGAAGGTAGAGTTGGATATCCGGCAGTCGCTGGCGGTGGATGGCAGCGGGCAGGTCACCGGCGCCGTGAATCCCGTTTTCTACGTGAAGGCCACCAAGGCCAGCGCTCCCGAGGGGCAGATCACCGACCTTATGGGCGGACTGGTTTCGGTAAGTGCGGCGAACAATTCGTTTGTGATCCAGGGACCTTACGGCCGGCAGTTGACGATTGATGTGAACAACCCCGCGCAATTCAACAGCGGATGGAGCATCAACAACCTAGCGGCGCCGGCGTTTGTCGCGGTGCAGGGTGCGTTCCAGGCGGACGGCAGCTTGATGGCCAGCGGCGTGGAAGTGGTCACGACTGCGCACTCGTTTGTTTCGGGAAGGGTATTGGCGGTCACGAATAATTCTTCGGGACAGGCACAGCAATTAACCATGTGGGTGGGCGAGACTGGTGCGGACATGGTCGCCGACGTGGATACGATTCAAACTATCGATGTCAGCCAGGTCAGCATGTATGACATCTGCTTCATGAGCGGGCCGGTGACGAATGCCGTGTTCAATGACAGCACGGTAATCGTCGGCCAGCGAATCTTCGTCGGCGGGAGCTACGCGAACAGCGTCTTCACCCCGGCGATGATCTCATTGCGCCTGCAGGGAGTTTACGGGATGTTCGTGCCGGCGAGCGTCACGGTAACGAATGGGAATGCCGGCACCTTCCAGTTGACGAACAACGGGCTGGTGGGCTATTCGGCGGGCGGCCCAGTGACCGTGGAGACTTTGAACTTCACGGACTTTTTCAACCTGAACGGGCTGAGCGCCTTGCAATCGACCACGAACGCCACTCCTGTAGTTGCGCGAGGTCTCCTGTTGAAGGACCCGGTGACGCTGAATCCGACTGTTTATGCGGAGCTGGTGTTTGAGCCCGGCAACTGATCCCTCGTTGAGGTAAATTTGCGGACGGCCTCTGGGCCGTCCGTTTTTTGTTTCGCCGAGACAGAGGGAGCCGAGTTCTTCGCGCCCAAGCACCGTATAATCGAAGCTCATGAAGCAGGTTGTCCATGCCGCTTGTCCGCACGACTGTCCCGATGCTTGTGGGGTGCTGATTACCGTGGAGGATGGGCGGGCGACGAAGATTCAGGGCGATCCGGAACATCCGGTGACGCGGGGATTTTTGTGTGCCAAGGTGGCGAAGTATCTGGATCGGGTGTATTCGCCGGATCGGGTTTTATATCCCATGAGTCGGATTGGGGCTAAGGGGCCTGGGGTGGGACAGCGAAGCGGCGCTCCGCATGGACGGACGAATGCGTCCGTCCCCAGGCAAACACTTTCCACACAAACACTTTCCACACAGGCGCCTTCAACCACAACTTGGCAGAGGATTCCCTGGGACGAGGCGTTGGACGAGATTGCTTCGCGGTTGCGGGGGATTGCGGCGGAGTTTGGCAGCGAGGCGATTCTGCCTTATTCGTTCGGGGGAACGCTGGGGGCGATCAACAGCGCTTCGATGGATCGCAGGTTTTTTCACCGGCTGGGGGCTTCGCAACTCGAGCGCGCGATTTGTTCGGCGGCGGGGGAAGCGGGGCTGGAGTCGGTGCTGGGCGTGAAGATGGGCACGGAGCCGGAGCAGTTTAGGCATTCCAGGTACATCATTGCGTGGGCGGCGAACATTCACGGCAACAATGTGCATCTGTGGCCGTTCATTGCCGAGGCGCGGCGGAATGGCGCGAAGCTGGTGGTGATCGATCCCTATCGTACGCGTACCGCGGAGTGCGCTGACTGGTATTTGCCGATCAATCCGGGGACGGATGCGGCGCTGGCTCTGGGTCTGATGCATGTGATCATCGGCGAAAACCTGCACGATGCCGACTACGTTGCGAAGTACACGTTAGGTTTCGAGCAGTTGCGCGAGAAAGTGAAAGAATATTCGCCGGAGCGGGTGGCGCAGTGGACGGGGATTGCGGCGGACGACATTCGCAAGCTGGCGCAGGAATATGCGACGGTGCGGCCGTCGGTGATCCGCCTGAACTATGGCGTGCAGCGCTCGGAGGGCGGTGGGACCGCGACCCGCGCGATCGCGATGCTGCCTTGCATTCTGGGATCGTGGAAGGAAGTTGGCGGGGGGCTGCAGCTCTCAACCAGCGGAGCCGCGCGTTTCAATACGGATGCTCTGAAGCGGACGGACTTGATGAAGACGGCGCTGGGACGCGAGGCCCGGACTATCAACATGGTGGAGCTGGGGAGCGTGCTCAATACGGTGAACGACCCGCCGGTAAAGGCGCTGTTCGTTTACGGGTCGAATCCGGCAGCGGTTTGTCCGGACCACCATTCGGTTGTTCGCGGCCTGCTGCGGCCCGATCTGTTCACGGTCGTGCATGAGCAGTTTTTTACCGATACGACGGACTACGCCGACATTGTTTTGCCGGCGACCACGTTTTTTGAGCACAAGGACTTGCAGAAGGCGTACGGGCACTATTACGTGCAGGTTTCGAATCAGGCGATCGAGCCCCTGGGTGAATGCCGATCGAACGTGGAACTGTTTCGCGGGCTAGCCGAGCGGATGGGATTTACGGAAGGCTGCTTCGGCGAGAGCGTGGACGAGATGATTGATTTGGCGCTGGATTCGGGGGATCCGTGGCTGGAGGGAATTAGCCGGCAGCGGCTGGAGTTGGGGCAGATGCGGCTGAATTTTGCGGCTTCTGACTCTCGACTTCCGGGTGCCGAGGCGGAGCTGCGCTCCGCTGGACAGCCGAGTGCGGCTGTTCCCGCACAATCAAATGCAGGACGGACGAATGCGTCCGTCCCTACGCAAGCCATGGGCACACAAGCGGATCCCGAACCCTTTCTGCCTTTTGCCCAGGGAGGATTCCGGACTCCGTCGGGGAAGGCGGAGCTTTACAGCGAGGCAGTGAAGGCGCTGGGGCTTGATCCTGTGGCGGCGTTCAGGCCTCCGACGGAATCGCGCCACGGGCGGGCGAGCCGCGCGCTTCCTCTGGAGCTACTGGCTCGCAAGTCTGACAATTTCCTGAATTCAACTTTTTCCAATGTGCCATCAGTGCAGGCGATGGAGGAACCGGGACTGCTTGAAATCTCAACTCCCGACGCGCGGGCGCGTGGCATTGTGGATGGAGACCAGGTTCGCGTGTTCAACGGCAGGGGCGACATCCTTTTAAAGGCGCGAGTCGATGGCAAAGTGCAGCCTGGAGTCGTCTGTGCGAGACTCAATTGGGCGAAGAAGACCGCCGGCTTTCAGAGCGTGAATTCCCTCACCTCAGAAAAACTTGCCGACATGGGCAACTCGGCTACGTTTTATTCCGTCTTGGTTGAAGTAGAGTTGTCCAAGCCATCCCATGAGGCAACCGCAGGTCTCGGCTGATCAGGCCGGAAACTGCAAGATTATAAACAGAAAGAGTTGCCGCTTGGACGCTTTCCATTGCTCTACCGTATAATGACAGTTTTCTTACATCCCCAGAGGCAGAGGTCGTAGCGATTCCTTTTCGCTTTCATTCGGAGAACCTTGTTGTGCCCAGCGGCCCTTGCGTTCTCGGGGCGGTGTCGGGGCCATCTCCTTCATTTCAACGGCCTTGGCCGAGGATGAGGCGGGGAGTGGCAGGATTGCGCTGGTTGATGGCGATCCTCCTGCTAGCGACGGCGAGCCTGACCTGGGCGCAGACCGACGTCATTTCCGACATTCAAGTCACCGGCAACCGACGAATCCCCAAAGAGACGATTCTGGCGCGAATCTTCACCAAGCCCGGCGACATTTTCGACACGTCGGCGCTGGAGCGCGATTTCAATTCGCTGTGGAACACGGGCTACTTCGAAGACATCAAGTTCCTGCGCGAGCAGACTCCGAAGGGCTGGCGCATCATCGTGCAGGTCAAAGAGAAACCGACGATTCGCGAAATCCTCTACCAGGGAGCCAGTTCGGTTTCCAACAGTGACATCCTCGACCGATTTAAGCAGGACAAAGTTGGATTGGTGGTGGAGAGTCAATATGATCCGACGCGCCTGAAGAAGGCGGAAGTCTCCATCAAGAATTTGCTGTCCGAGCATGGGCGGCAATTTGCGACGATTCGCACGGAAGTGAGGCAGATTCCTCCCGCGTCCGTGGGAATCACGTTCGTGGTGAAGGAAGGGCCGAAGGTGAAGGTCGGCAAGATTAAATTCGAGGGGAACAAGGCGATTAAGTCGCGAGTACTCCGAGCGGCGATGAAGAACCTGAAGCCTATCGGCGTTCCGCATTCGATCTTTCTGGAGAACATTTTCGCGAAGACGTACGACGCCACCAAGCTGGAAGAGGATACGGAGCGGGTCCGCGCCGAATACCAGAACCGCGGCTACTTCAAGGCGCTGGTGAACGATCCCAAGACGGTGATACACGATACCGGGCACCAGGGCTTCCACATCCCTCTGCTGCAGTCGGGGCCGGGTAAAGCTGTCGACTTGACCATGCCGATCGAGGAAGGCGAGCAGTACCGGCTAGGCAAGATCACTTTCAAGAACAACAAAGCAATCTCTAACACGGCGGCGTTGCGCTCGTTGTTCCCCCTGAAGGATGGAGACATTTTCAGCCGCGAAAAGATTGCCAAAGGACTCGAAGCGCTGCGCAAGGCTTATGGCGAGTACGGGTATATCAACTACACCGGCGTTCCCTCGACAACTTTTGACGACGATAAGAAACTCGCCAACCTGGAAATCGATGTGGACGAGGGCAAGCAGTTTTACGTTCGGCGCATTGAGTTCGTCGGCAATACTACGACGCGAGACAAAGTGATCCGGCGCGAGTTGGCCCTGGAAGAGGGTGGGGTCTACAACTCTCGCCTGTGGGAACTGAGCCTGCTCCGGCTGAACCAGCTTTCTTATTTCGATCAGCTCAAGCCCGATGATCCGAACGTGACCGAGAAAAAGCTGGATGAGAAAAATGGGCAAGTGGACCTGACGCTGAAGGTCCATGAAAAAGGCAAGAACAGCATCGGGCTGAACGGAGGCGTGAGCGGCCTGGAAGGAGCCTTCGTGGGACTGAACTACTCCACGAACAACTTCCTGGGACTGGGTGAGACGTTGCAAATCCAGATCAACCTCGGGAATCTGGCGCGCAGCGCGATGTTTGGCTTCACTCAGCCTTATATGTTCGATCGTCCGCTGCAGTTTGGTTTCACGGTGTTTGGCAACAAGGTCAGTTACAACCAGGCGCGTCAGCTTTCCATTTTCGGCGGGCAGAGTTTGAACTTGCCGAACGCCGTGCTGCAGAATCTGCAAAATTATTCGCAGTCGAGTGTAGGCTTTACGACTTCTCTGAGTTACCCGTTACGGCGATCGTTCAAGCGACTGGGCATGACCTATTCGCTCGACCAGTCGACCTTGATCCCGCTGAGCACGGCGTCCAGAAGCCTCTTCGATTACCTCGCGTTCCAGGGCATTACGGGGCCGCAGGCGGTGAATGGAATCATTACGAGCAAGATCTTCCCGAACTTCTCGTTCAACACGCTGGACAGCGGAATTTCCCCTCACAAGGGTCACCAGATGACACTGGGAGTGGAGATGGCAGGCCTGGGAGGAACGGTACGGTCAATCCGTCCGATCGCGCAATACAAGCGGTTCATTCCGGTGCAGAATCGCCGCAACGCGGTCGGCTTCAATGTGCAGGCGTCGTACATCAGCGGCTACAACGGCCTGGTCGCGCCACCCTTTCAGCGCTTTTATATGGGCGGCGAAAACGACCTTCGTGGATTCGATATTCGGTCGATCTCGCCGGTGGCGTTCCTGCCCAGTTCCAACGCGATCACGCTCACCAATCCGGATGGGACACCGGTTCCCAAGAACCCGGCCAACCCACGCTTGGGCAATTGGACAATTCCCATCCCGGTCGACCAGATTGTGTTTCCCGGCGGAGATTTGAGTGTTTTCACGAACCTGGAGTACCGCATAACCATCGCGGGACCGGTGGCGATCGCCCCCTTCGTCGACACCGGGATTGACCCAGTGATCCGGCCGTCGCAATTGCAAATTGCCACGGTGCAATATGACCAAGTGATCAGTACATATTTTGGCTGCCCCGTTCTGGATGCGGGCTACAACTGTCAGGGCGGAAATACGCTGGCTCAGTTGGGCAAATTGCCTTCGCAGAATCTTCAGATATTGGGCTTCACGAACTGGCGGCCCCGCATGTCCACGGGACTCGAACTGCAGATGTTCCTGCCGGTGGTGAACGCGCCGTTCCGAATTTATTGGGCATATAACCCGGTGCGGCTCGACCAGCAGGCCAATCCGCCAATTCCGATTACGCGCGCCATGTTCCCGCCGGGAGCGGCTGGCGACTACACGTATCACCTGGCGGTAAATACCTATGCCCCGAGTTTCCAGTTGAGGGAGCCGCGGAAAACTTTCCGGTTTACGGTGGCAACAACGTTCTAAGCGTTTGACGGGCCAAGAGCGGGGTCTCTATAATACGGTTGATCCACGTCATATTGTGAGAAGAGGGTGAAGTGCATGCCCCGCAACCAAGCGTGGAAGGACGGAAACTGAGGGCCGCTTTTCGATGGCGGCGACTCCCACAGCGCAGACCTCATTCAGTGCGGCCCAGCGTTGACTGAAGAAGCGATCAGAAAAGCGATCTCGAAGTTCATTCCCGGAACCAGGTTCCAAGGAGTTCAACCGATCCAATGAAAAGCACGTTCTTGCGAGTTCTTCTGGCCGTTGCGGTGACGTTCACGTTTTCCGCCTTGGCCCAAACCGGCAGCGCCGCTACCCCTTCTGGCACGGGCGCCAAGCCTGCCGATCCCGTTCCGTCGGCCCCTACGGCCACGACTGGCACCGGCACCAAAGTCGGAGCCATCAACATTCAAGAAGCCATTTTCGGCAGCAATGAAGGCCGTCGCGATCTGGAAGCGCTGGAAAAGAAATATGAGCCCAAGCGAAACGAACTGAAGAGTCAGAACGACGAACTCGAAGGTTTGAAGAAGCAGATGACTACGCAGGAAGGCAAGCTGAGCGATGAGGCGGCCGCTACCCTGAAGAAGCAGATTGAAACCAAGCAGAAACTTTTCGATCGCGCGGTCCAGGATTTTCAAGAAGAGGGCGGCAACCAGCAGCAGGAGATCGCGGGCCGCATTCTGCAGAAGATGGCGCCCATGATCGTCAAGTATTCCCAGGAAAACGGTTTTGGCATGGTAGTGGACACCTCCAAGCCATGGCCCCAGAGCGCAGTGCTGTGGTGGGATGCGGATAAGATCGACATTACCAAGGCGGTAGTTGACGCTTACAACGCGCAGTCAGGCGTACCTGCGCCAGCCGCGCCGGGAGCCACCACTACGCCGAAGACGACTCCGAAGACAGCAGCGCCTGCGAAGCCCGCAGCGCCCAAGCCGAATCAGCCGCAATAGCAGCGCTACTGCGACACCTCTGGTGTCGCGAAAGTTCCAGCAGGCCGCGTGAAAACGCGGCCTTTTTTATTTATTCCGGCGCAGGCTGCGGCGGGCGGCGCGGTGTCCATACCAGCAAACAGATTTCACGCTGGAGGTGACTATGTTTGCCCAGAGCATGCTGGAAACATCCTGGGGCCAACGCACTCGCCAAAGTTGGACTACTCTCACGTCGTTTGGGGTGCAGGCAGTGGTGATCGCTGCGCTCCTCATATTGCCGCTGTGGAGGACAGTTGGTTTGCCGCCGGCGCGAGTTCTTCCGACTCCGGTGACTCTGTCCGCGCCGCCGCCGGTGGGACCAGTCGTTCAGCACCAGAATATGGGAATGATCGTTCCCCGCAGCCTTGACGAAAATGTGATCGCCGCGCCGCGGGAAATTCCGAGAGACATCCCGACGATCGATGAAGCGTCGGCGCCGCCGCAGATCAGTCCCAGCCCGTCGGGAACTCGAGACGGAACGGGGAATGGTTCTGGGGACGGTGTGTGGAGAGCGCTCGGTGATTCCATCGCTCGTCCGGCCCCGCTTCCAATGCCGGCGCCTGCGCCGGTAGATCGCGTCTTTCGGAGTTCAGATCTGCTGGCAGGTAGCCTGGTTCGGCGCGTGCAGCCCGCCTATCCGGCGCTGGCGAGGAGCGCGCGGATTCAAGGGACGGTGGTTTTGTCTGCGGTCATCAGCAAAGCCGGGACCATGGAGAACCTGCGCGTTGTGTCTGGGCACCCGCTGCTTGTAGCGGCCGCGATGGAGGCAGTCAGCCAGTGGCGCTATCGGCCATACATTTTGAATCACGAGCCGATTGAGGTGGAGACGCAGATCATTGTGAGCTTCTCGTTGTCGGGAAACTAGCTGGCAGCAGAGGCGGCATAGACGCTGCGAGGGCGGGACGCACCTTCGGCAAGCTCAGGGCAGGCTCCCGCGACAGCCGGCAGGATGCCGGCGCTACAAAAAACCTGGCGCTGCAAAAACCTGGCGCTGCAAAAACCGGGTGCTGCAAAGACCGGAAAGCGCCGGCGCTTCGCGGGAGTAGCCCCTGCGTAACGTGGGCGGTTGCGCTGCTGCCGCTATAATCGCGAAAGTGGCTAGCACAGCAGAAATCCTGAGCCGCGTGGCAACCCGTCCGACGTGGGCGGAGGTTTCCCTGGCCTCGTTGCGGCAAAATTTCCGAACGGTGCAGAAGCATGTAGGCGCCAAGGTGACGGTGTGCGCCGTGGTGAAGGCCGATGCCTACGGGCATGGCGCGGTCGAGTGCTCGCGCGCGCTGGAGACCGAAGGGGCGCTCTGGTTCGGCGTCACTTCGCTGGATGAGGCGATTCCGCTGCGCGAGGCCGGGGTTCGCGCCAACATTCTCTTGATGACCGGCTTCTGGCGGGGCGAGGAAACTGAGATTGTGCGGCTGCACCTTACTCCCACCGTGTGGGAACCATGGCACATTGAGTCGCTGGACCGCGCGGCGGCCGCGCTCGGAGTGGCGCAGCATCCAGTGCATTTGAAAGTCGATACCGGGATGGGGCGGCTCGGGGTGGCGGTCGATCAGCTTCCAGGTGTGCTCGCTGTTTTGAAATCGGCGAAGCACATTGCGCTTGAGGGGCTGTCCACACATCTGGCAGCCTCCGAAATTATGGACGCGCCTTCGGTGGCCGAGCAAGAACGCAGTTTTGAATCTGCGCGACACATGGTGCGCGAGGCGGGGATGGATCCGGCATTCGTGCACATGGCGAATACCGGCGCGGTGATTTCGCGTCGCGAGACGTGGAACAGCATGGTGCGCCCCGGCGTCGCGCTCTATGGATATTATTTGCCATTCCAGCGGGCGGGTCGCGAAGTGAGCGGAGGCACGCTGCGGTTGCCGGTGAAGCCGGTGCTCACCTGGAAGACACGCATTCTGTCGCTGCGGGATTTTAGCGCGAACCAGCCGCTGGGCTATGGCGCGACATATGTGACTAAGGCTCCAGCGCACGTTGCGGTGTTGCCCGTGGGCTATGCCGACGGGTACAACCGCCAACTCTCCAATCGCGGGCGGGTGATTGTGCGCGAGCATTACGCGCCGATTGTGGGCCGCATCTCGATGGACCTGACGCTGGCGGATGTAACCGGCATTCCCGGCGTCGGCGTAGGGGATGAAGTCATTCTGCTCGGTACGGGCGAAGGCCTGAGCGTCGACGCGCTGGAACATGCGGAGTTAGCCAACAGTACTCCGTACGAAATCCTCTGCAACATTTCGAAACGCGTGCCGCGCAGATATAGCAGCTAGAGCGTCGCCCTCCCCCTCTCCGTTAGCGGCTGCTGATATGCCGGCTGGCTGAGGTCCGAGGTCTGACGGCTGACGTCTTTTCTTTTCTCGCTTCCATATACTTGCGCAGGACCGCGTTTATTGTGCTTTGGTAGCCGCGTCCGTGTTTGCGGAAGAATGTCAGTACGTCGGGGTCAATGCGCAAGGTAATCTGCTTCTTCGGTCCGGGCCAGATGATGGCCCTCGCGAAAAAAATCCGGGCCCAGTTCCGGAGCGTCAGAAAAATCGATCTCAGAATCTTTGAGCGCATCAATCCTCTTCCAGTCTGTCTTGGATTGCCTCTTCGTATTGCTTTTGTTCACGACGAGTCGCCTTTCTAAGTGAAATGATGCGAATGATATCGGGTGGCCGCTCCGTGAAGACAACATGCGCCTTTCGACCGCGAATTACTCCAATACCGGTCCAACGTTTTTCCCCGTAGTCCTCCCGAATATCGGGATCCACGACGAGCGGGCTGCGAAATAACTCTTCCGCGTCGGCAAAGTCGAAGCCCTGCTTCCGAATTTTGGATAAATTCTTAGCAACATCTCAATCAAAAGTCTTTGTAACTCCAAATGTAGTTACGTGCAAATGAGCTGATGCCCCGACCCCCAGTTCGTGAATACCGCGTCTGCCGATCTTTCTCGGTGATGGATGTCACAAACTGCGAGCATCTTTACTTGTTTGTCCCGTTCAGGGACCAAATGCGGAACGCCAGCCACTGATTGCACCCGTTGAATGGTTCGCGCGTAAGGCGGCCGACTCCGGTTGGTACACTAGAGGCTTGACCATGCCTTCACGCTACGCACAGTGGATGTACGACTGGGAACACCGGCTTACATCGGTGGATGACAATCGTGTGGTGCGTCCGCTGGAATGGGGCGTGGAATGGACGCGCGACTGGCCTTGTCGCAACGGATATCGCCTCGGCCACACTCCAGAAGATCCGGAGAAATACATTCTGGATTACAACCGCCGCATCGTGGCGGCGAGCGACGAATTTTATTCCTATGCGCGCGCAACCGATTTTCGGCTGGAGAAGCGTGAGGTCCAGGTTTTCTCCACGCGCGCGGTGCCTGACCCGAAGCTGGAGGCGAAGGTTAAAGGAACATTCGGAGAGTTTCTCCGCTTCACCTCGCCCGTGAGAACGCCTTATCCGGAAAATAATCTGGTGAATGCGCGCTGGTTTCCGGCGCGAGGGCGGCGGGCGATTGTTCTTTTGCCGCACTGGAATGCCGATGCGGTCGCGTATGTCAGTCTCTGTCGCGTGCTGAACCTGATGGGAATCGCAGTGCTGCGGCTGACCATGCCGTATCACGACATTCGCATGCCGGCAGAAACTAGCCGCGCGGACTACGCTGTGTCCGCGAACATTGGACGCACGCTCGACGCAGTGCGGCAGGGTGTGACCGACATTCGAAGTTGCTTCGACTGGCTCGAAGAGCAGGGCTACAACCAGCTCGGAATTGTGGGGACTAGCCTCGGTTCCTGCTATGCCTTTATCGCGACGGCCCACGATCCGCGCATTCGGGTTGCGGCATTCAACCATGCGTCGACGTACGTAGCAGATGTAGTGTGGCATGGGCAGTCGACGCGGCACATCCGGCAGGGAATTGAGGAGCGGATCGACCTGGAGCGGCTGCGGCAAGCGTGGCTAGCAGTCAGCCCCATGTCCTATTTTAATCAGTTCGCGCGCTGGCCGCGGAAGTCGCTTGTGGTTTATGCGAAATATGATTTGACGTTCTTGCCCGAACTCTCGCATCAGGTTGTTGAGCAATTTGAGCGACACGGTCTCGATCACAAAGTTGCGGTGCTGTCTTGCGGTCACTACACGACTGGGGAAACTCCTTACAAATATATGGATGGCTGGCACCTGGCGTCGTTCTTGCGGACGGCGTTTTGAATTCGGGCGTCAGCGCAAAGGCGTCGACCACGAAGGACACGAAGGTTCACGAAGGCAACCCTTCCTGTTACTCCGTGCGCTTCGGGGTTAAGGTTCGCGGTCTAAAATAGAGGACATGCTTTTTGCTCGCGATGCATCTGCCGACGCGATCGTGGAACACCGGCGCGGCGAGTTTCTGATCAGTACCGATCGCGGCCGCCTCGATTTGGACGCGATCCACGGGTTCCTCACGAATTGCTATTGGGCGAAGGGGATTCCGCGGGAAGTTGTGGCGCGGTCAATCGAGCATTCCCTGTGCTTTGGCGTTTATGATGGTAGCGGTACGCAGGTGGGCTTTGCCCGGGTGGTAAGCGACTTCGCTACAGTTGCGTATCTGGGCGATGTGTTTGTGCTGGAGTCGCATCGCGGACGCGGTCTAAGCAAGCGGCTGATGGAATGCATCATGCGGCATCCCGCGCTGCAAAACCTGCGGCGATGGATTCTGCTGACCCGCGACGCGCATGGTTTGTACGCGCAATTTGGATTTACTCCGGTGAAGGTGCCGGAGCGATACATGGAACTGCACCGCCCGGATGTTTACGAGACGAAATGATATGAAAACTTCAACCTCTGCAAAGATGTACCGCCCACTCTACGAGGCCGATCCGCAAATCGCCGCTGCCATTGACAATGAAACCCGCCGGCAGCACGAGGGCCTCGAGTTGATTGCCTCGGAAAACTTCGTGAGCGAAGCTGTGCTCGAAGCCGCGGGTTCAGTGTTTACCAATAAATACGCCGAGGGATACCCCGGCAAGCGTTATTACGGCGGTTGCGAGTTTGCCGACGTCGTGGAAAATCTGGCTCGCGACCGGGCGAAACAACTCTTCGGCGCGGAGCACGCGAACGTGCAGCCTCATGCCGGATCGCAGGCCAACATGGAGGCTTACGCGGCCGTGCTGCAGCCGGGCGATACGATCCTGGGACTGAATCTGGCCCATGGCGGACATCTCACGCACGGACATCACCTGAATTTTTCTGGCAAGACTTACAAGATCGTTCCGTATGGTGTGACCAAGGAAACGGAAACAATTGACTACGATGAGTTGGAAAAACTCGCGGAAAAAGAACGCCCGAAACTGATCATTGGCGGGGGAAGTGCATACCCGCGCATCATTGATTTCGCGCGCATGCGGCAAATCGCCGACAAAGTCGGCGCGCTCTTTCTGGTCGACATGGCGCACTTTGCCGGACTCGTTGCCGGCGGCGCGCATCCTTCGCCGGTGCCGCATGCCCACATTGTTACTTCAACAACGCATAAGACGCTGCGCGGGCCGCGTGCGGGAATGATTCTTTCCAAGGCCGAATTCGCGCAGGCCATCGACAAGGTCGTTTTTCCCGGGATGCAAGGCGGACCGCTGGTGCACATCATCGCGGCCAAAGCGGTGTGCTTTCAGGAGGCGATGCAGCCTGAGTTCCGCGACTACGCGCGGCAAGTTGTGGCCAATGCGAAGGTGCTGGCACAATCGCTGGCTGAAGAAGGTTTCCGCATTATTTCCGGCGGGACGGATACGCACTTGATGCTGGTCGACGTGTTTTCGAAAGGCATGTTGGGCAGTGAAGCCGAGAAGGCGCTGGGCGAGGCTGGGATTACAGTGAACAAAAATGCGATTCCATTCGATACGAATCCGCCGATGAAGCCGAGCGGCATTCGCATCGGCACGCCTGCTCTGACTACGCGCGGCATGAAAGAGAACGAGATGAGCCAGATCGGCCGCTGGATCGCCGAAGTGCTGCTCCACCGAAGCGACGCGGCGGCGCTGAGCAAGGTGCGCAAGCAGGTGCTTGAACTGTGCGAGGTGTTTCCGCTTTATGCGGAACGAAGAGCAAAGGCGCAGGCCGAGGTGAGAGCATAAATCGAGTGTGTTTCTACGCGCGCTCTATGGTTAAATGCCTGCGGTGAAGATCGCCATCGATATTCGGCGGATGACCGAGTTTGGCGTGGGCACCTATATCCGCAACGTGGTCCGCACGCTGGACCGGCTCGATCATGAGAGTGAATATTTTCTGATCGGATCGCCGGCCAAAGTGGAAGAGATTGGCGCCCTGCGGCCTAACTTCCACACCATCCCACTGCTGGCGCCGGAGCGTTCGTTCCAAGGCTATCGCGAATTCCGCAGCGCGCTGAAGCGACAGGATTGCGACCTGGTCCACATTCCCAATCTTTTTTCGGTGCCGCGGGCGCTGCCTTGTCCTTATGTCATGACCGTGCACGACATGCTGGACCACATGTCGCGGGCCCGCGAGCAGAGCGGACTCTGGCGTTCGGTCTACTTTCAGATGACGAAACGAGTGCTGGCTGGGGCGGCGCGGATTTTTGCCGTGTCGAATTTCACGCGAAACGAAATCGAGAAGCTTTTCGAAATTCCAGCCGAGCGGATCGAAGTCGTCTACAACGCCATTGACGAACGCTTCCTGCACGGGCACGCCAGCCCGGCAGACCGCGACTTGATCGCGCGCCGCTACCAGGTGACTTATCCGTTTCTGCTTTATGCGGGAAGAATCAGCCCACACAAGAACGTTGTGCGCATGATCGAAGCCTTCTCGGCGTTGAAGACGGAGTTGCAGCGAGACCAGGCCTATCCGGACTTGAAACTCATCATCATTGGGGACGATCTTTCGGGCAATCCGGATTTGCGGCGCACGGTGGTGCGGAGCGGAGTGCAGAACGACGTGCGATTCCTGGGATTCATTCCTATCGAAGTGCTGCGGATTTTTTATGACGAAGCGAAAGTATTCGTCTTCCCGTCTTTGTATGAGGGCTTTGGGCTGCCGCCGTTGGAAGCGATGGTCCACGGAACTCCAGTAGTGACCTCAAACGTTTCGTCATTGCCCGAGGTAGTGGGCAATGCGGCCGTGCTGGTCAATCCCGAGAACGTATTCGAAATTATGCGCGCGCTTCACCGCGTTCTCATGGACCAAACTCTGCGCAACCGCATGAAGGAACGCGGCTATCAGCAGGCGGCGAAGTTTTCCTGGGAAACGTCGGTACGCCGGATTTTAGAGGCGTACGCGCACGTGACCAGCGGCGATCCGGCGCCCGCCAGACAGTCTGCCGCCGATTAATGCTCCGTCGCTTCGCCTCACTTCTCGTTTATTTCAGGAGAGGCTGGCCGGGCGAGAGAATAGCGAGTTTGTGCAGCTTGGCGGTGATACGAGTGCGGTCGGCATCGGTTTTGGCGGCGGCCAGGCGCTTGCGCAACTGGACAATTTTTTCTTTGCGTGTACGGCGCCGGCGAATCTCCGGCCGGCGGCTGGGTGCTGACATGAAGCGCTCCTGAAAGTGAATTTAAAGTTGTGGCAGCCGGACCTGTAAGCCGAATTCTGTCCGCGGGATTGCTCCTGCTGGACGGCCATTCCTCTGGGCCATGCATCGCTGCGCGGCTCTAGCGACCTACCCGAAGGTTTGACGCACCGAGCCGGCACGTGTCCGCAACCGAGGCTGCGAACTCCCTTCCTATTTGGTCTTGCTCCGTGTGGGGTTTGCCCTGCCCGCGACATTACTGGCGCGGCGGTGCGCTCTTACCGCACCTTTTCACCCTTACCCCGGCCGGTGAAGGCTGAGGCGGTATATTTTCTGTGGCACTTTCCGTCGAGCGATCCCGCCCAAACCAGCGCGGGGGCCCTCCCGGACGTTATCCGGCACACTGCTCTGCGGAGTTCGGACTTTCCTCTCCCCGCGCCCGAAGACGCGAGAAGCGACCGTCCGGTCCGGCTGCCTACGAAATCATTATATGCGAAGGGAGGATGGCTTTCGCCTTTCGGATTCCAGGCGCTCGAGCTTTCCTTCGGTCGGGCGGTTTTGCAGTCGATTCATGGCTTTGCGCTGTTAGACTTTAGCAGTCATCAGTTGCGCTGGCGTTTTCAAAAGCCGGAAGCCAACCTCATGAACATTGCTGAAGCCATTCGAATCGCGCTGCGGTCGCTGTGGGCCAATAAGCTGCGGTCCGTGCTCACGCTTCTGGGCGTGGTGATCGGCATTGCCGCGGTCATCGCCGTGGTCACATTTGTTTCCGGGATACAGGATTACGTAGCGAAGAAGATTTTCAACCTGGGCGCGGACGTGTTCATCATCAGCAAGACCTCGCCGGTCGAGACCAACGTCGATCATTTTCTGGCCGCGGAGAAACGGAAAAATCTTGAACTCGAGGACTATCAGGCCGTACTAGAGGCCTGCAGCCATTGCGAATACGTGGGAGCGCTGATGCGTGGCAGCGGACGCGTGAAGCACAACGAGCAATCGATCAGCGATACGACCATCCAGGGCATTACGCCGTCGGTGGCGTTGATCCTCGATACCGATCTGACTTACGGGAGAATGCTGAACGACACCGATCTGAATAATCATTCACAAGTCGCGGTCGTGGGCACCGATATCGTGGAGCACCTGCTGGGCGGAGCCGACCCGCTCGGCCAGGAAATTCATATCGACGGGTGGACCTACCAGGTGATCGGCGTCGGTAAGAAGAAGGGCAAGACCCTCGGCCAGAGCGCCGACAACTATGTCCTGATCCCGGTGACGGTTTATTTAAAACAGTACGGATCGCACAAGAACAGTGTTGGGATCTGGGGCAAGGCGATGGCGACCGGAGCGCCGCTGAGCCAGGCGATTGATGAAGCGCGAGTGGCGCTGCGGGCGCATCGCCACGATCGTCCGGGGGAAGAGGACAGTTTCGAAATCGAAACCAACGCCAGCCTGTTGAGCATCTGGTCGGGACTGAGCAGCACATTTTTTATGGCGACGATTGGTATTGCGGGTGTGTCGCTGGTGGTGGGCGGCATCGTGATCATGAACATCATGCTGGTCTCGGTGACGGAACGGACTCGGGAAATCGGCATCCGCAAAGCGCTGGGCGCGCGGCGGGACGATGTGCTACTTCAGTTTCTAATCGAGGCGGTTATTCTGGCGCTGATCGGCGGCGTGCTGGGGGTATTGTCGGGGGTCGGCGTTGCAGAAGTCGTGACTTTGTTAATTGGCATGCCTTCTTCGATCAAGTTGTGGGCCGTAGGAGCCGGTTTGATAGTCGCAGGCAGCGTGGGAGTATTCTTTGGAGTCTATCCCGCGCGTAAAGCGGCAAGGCTGGATCCGATTGTGGCGCTGCGGTTTGAAATGTAAGACATTTGGTGATTGCGTGATTTAGTCATTGTGTGATTGAAACTGTGCCGCCAAAGTGTTGGTTCTCAATCACCCAATCACGAAATTACGCAATCACTCAATTCCGATGATGCGCAAAGACGAATTCGGCGAAATCTTCCGCATGGCGGTGGAGACCATCCGCAACAATAAGTTGCGTTCGGGGCTGACCGTGTTGGGTATTGTGATTGGAGTGGCCGTCGTGATTGGCGTTTCGTCGATCGGGCGCGGGCTCGACGAAAACGTCCGCGACCTGGTTGCTAGCATCGGGTCGAACGTAATTTTTGTGTTTCACCTGGACTTCTTTACCTTTGGCCGCATGACCGACGAAATGCGCACCCGCAAGGAACTGACCTACGACGACGCTGTGGCCATGCGGGATCTACCCCACATCAAGGCGGTCTCGGCGGGTTTGAGAATCTTTCGGCCGGAACTGGGCGTGGGCAGCTACGCGGTTAAATATCAGGATAAAAAAGTCAAGAACACTATTATCGAAGGGGACATGGCATCGGCTAAAGATGTGTTTGATCTCCCCATGGAAAGTGGCCGCTGGTTTTCTGACTTTGACGACGAACATCACTCCCCGGTAGTCGTTGTCTGCTACGACACCCAGCATGAGCTGTTTGGCGACCAAGATCCTCTGGGTCGCCAGGTAAACATAGAAGGCCGCCTCTTCGAAGTGATTGGAACGGTCAAGAAAATCAAATCTGTCTTCGGAGGAGGCAAAGATCCCAACGACAATCGCGTCATCTTGCCTTTGAAGACTTTCAAAACGCTGCATCCGGAAATGAAGCAGCACATCATCAGCGTGAAAGCTACATCGCACGACGACATGCCGAAAGCAATGGACGAGATCCGGGAATTGCTGCGGCGCAGGCGGAAAGTTGCATTCGATAAGCCGGATAACTTTGCGGTCATGACTTCGGACTCGATCTCCGACGTTTGGAACCAGCTTACCGGGGCACTGTTTATCGGCATGTTCGCAATTTCCAGCGTGGCGCTGATTGTTGGCGGCGTAGGTGTGATGAATATCATGCTGGTGAGCGTGACCGAGCGCACTCGCGAGATCGGGGTGCGCAAAGCGATTGGGGCGCGCAAGCGCGATATTCTTTTGCAGTTCACGCTGGAGGCGATCATGTTGACGGCGGTGGGCGGCGCGATTGGCGTGACCGCAGGCGCGCTCGTGGTGTGGGGCATTCCCATGCTGTGGCCTTCGCTGCCGGCTCGCATGTCGATGTTCTGGACCACATTCGGCTTTACCGCCGCCGCCGGAGTCGGGCTGGTCTTTGGAATTTATCCCGCATGGAAGGCGGCGAACCTGGATCCGATCGAGTCGTTGCGTTACGAATAGGCTTGCTCGTTTCCGCGCATGATTCATACCACTGCCAGAATCCTTCAGCTCGCCGGGCTTCTCGGCTGCGTCTCCAGTTCCATCTACTATCTGATTTGCTTGTGGAGTGCGGCGACATTCATTCGCCTTCGGAAGGCGGGCGAGGGCGCCCGCCCCACACGTTCTTTATCCTTGCCTCCGGTCACGATCCTCAAGCCGTTGAAAGGTACTGATCCGGACATTTACGAAAGTTTCAGCAGTCACTGCCTGCAGGATTATCCCGAGTACGAAATTATTTTTGGCATCAGCGATCCGGACGATCCTGCCGTCGCGAGTGTGCGGCAGTTGCAGCAGGAATTTCCGCAGCGAACGATTCGCCTGATTGTCGCGCCCGAGCAAGTCGGCGCGAACGTGAAAGTCAGTAATCTTGAGCAGATGGTACAAGCGGCTCGCTACGAGCACTTGCTGGTCAACGACAGCGACATTCGCGTGGAGGCAGATTATCTTCGGCGAGTGGTCGGGCCTTTGCTGGATGAGCGAGTAGGAATGGTGACATGCCTGTATCGTGGAGTAGCTGCGCCCACATTAGGCTCGCAGTTGGAGTCACTCGGCATCAGTACAGATTTTTGCGCAGGCGTTTTGGTTGCGCGGCAACTGGAGGGCGGGCTTCACTTCGGGCTGGGCTCGACGCTGGCGTTTCGCAAAAAGGAGCTGCAGAAAATTGGCGGATTCCGATCGGTTGTCGATTTTCTCGCCGACGATTATGAGTTGGGCCGTCGGATTGCCAATCTCGGTCTGCAGGTTCAACTTTCCGACGCGGTAGTTGAGACGCATCTTCCTGCATATGACCTGCGGGGATTTCTGGCTCATCAGGTGCGCTGGTCGCGGGGCGTGCGAGACTCGCGAACCGGAGGCTACATTGGCCTGGCATCCACGTTTGGGCTGATGTGGGGGTTGGTCGCCCTGATCGCAAGTCGCGCGGCGCCGTGGGCGTGGGCCGTGCTCGGCGTAACCGCTCTGCTGCGGTTGGCCGTGGCCTTGGTTGTCGGCAGAACCGTGCTGCAAGACCGGCGATTAGTCGGCCAGTTGTGGCTTTTACCTGTTCGTGACTTAATCGCCGTTGCGGTGTGGATTGCGAGTTTCGCGGGTCATACGGTCACCTGGCGCGGCGATCGATTTCAACTCAGGGATGGAAAGTTGACTCGCATTGTGCGGGGGTAAGAGTGCGGTTCCTACGTGTGCGATGTGGAAATCAATTCGAAACGGCCGTCTGAAAACAGCCGGTAGCGGCGCCCGCGCCATGAAATCGTATTTCCAACAAATCCTGCAATCCAGAAACAAAAACCCAATAAGTCTTCGACCGGCAACAGCAGCCAATTAATCTTCGTCCTCAAGACCCGCCTCGAAACCGTATAGGCCGAGGCGGCGCGCACAATCACTGCAATCGGCAGAACGAGCCACCAACCGGGCGACGCCGCGCATACCAGCAGGGCGAGCGGCAGTGGCATGGTAAACAACTGCCCGACATATCCTGCGGGCCGCGAGCGCCGCGTGCTGCGGGTCCAGCGCAAACGATGCTCCACATTCTGTCGCAACGTAGCACTGCCAATGTGATGCTCGACTACGAACGACGAAAGAATCACGCCATGTCCCGCGTCAACCGCAAGTTTGCCCAGCACGAAATCTTCCGCCAGATAATCCTTCAACCGGGCAAAGCCGCCAATCGATTGCAGCACGCTGCGGCGGGCGGCGATGGTGGGGCCCACGGCAAACTTCATGCCTTCAAGCATTCTCGCAACCAACGCGCTTCCCCAGAAATCGGTGTTCATCCCAATCGCTTCCAGGCGCGACCAGAAACTCGAACCCGGAACCGCGCAATAAGGGCAGGTCGCCACTCCGAGATGGGCGTCCTGAAACTCGGCTGCGATGGTGCGGAGAAGATCGCGGGTCACGCGAATGTCGCTGTCGCTCATCACAACCAGATCGTTGGCGGCGGCAGCCAGCATGCAATAGAGGCTAAACACTTTGGCATTGGCATAGGGCGGCTCGCCGGTGATCACTAAGCGCGAGTGAACGCTCGGATATTCTCGCTGCAGCCGGCTTACGACTTCGCACGCGGGGTCAGCCTCGTTCCTCACGGCGAACAGGATTTCGAAAGCTGGGTAGTCTTGTTCAAAGAAAGTGCGCAGATTCGGTTCAAGATCGAGGTCCAGGCCAGCCAGAGGTTTGAGGATGCTGACGGGTTCAGCGGAATGCAGAGCAGGTGGACGTGCGGCTAGATAGCGCAAGGCGGCCACGACCTGCAACACCGAATAGACAATTGCCCCGCACAGGACAAGGAACAAAAAGTCCGCCAAAAGTTTTCCGGGGTGCAAAGCGAAAAATAGCAGGAACGATGCACCCCGCGCGCTTGCAAGCATGGAGCCAGTCGAGGCCAAGGCAACAATTATACCTAGACGGGTTGCGCACGCCCGTCGGTCTTGGCCGCGAGCTTTAGAGCCGAGCGGACGCTGAGAGAAAGTTGCTTTAGAGTGTAGGGCTTCTGCACGAAATTGGTTTCAAGATCGAGCACGTTGTGGTCAAGCAGCGTCTTGCCAGCATAACCTGAAACAAACAAGAGCTTGGAATCGGGCCGCAAGTGCGCGAGTTCTTTGGCCAACTCGCCGCCGCTCATATTCGGCATCACTACGTCGGTGATCAGCAAGTGAATGGTGGAGGGAGTTTCACGAGCTACGGCGAGTGCATCGACGCCATCTTTGGCCTCGAGTACGGTGTACCCCAGCAGTCGAAGGTATTCCGCAGTTGCCTGCCGCACCGATTGTTCGTCTTCGACGAGGAGGATCGTTTCCGATCCGCCAGGGGCCGGGGCGGGGTTGATATCGTCAGCTTCGACCGCGTTGTCGCGCCCGGCAGCACAAGGCAGGTAAATCTTGAACACCGTGCCCATCGCCAGTTCGCTATATGCCCAGACGAATCCTTTATTCTGCTTCACAATTCCATAGACGGTTGCCAGTCCTAGTCCCGTCCCCTGGCCCAAAGGCTTGGTGGTATAGAAGGGCTCGAAGATATGCGGCAGATGCTCGGGAAGAATTCCGGTGCCGTCATCGCTCACCGTGATAAGAGCGTAGCGTCCGGTGGGAATCACTGCTTGCTTGCACTGAACATAGTCGTCGTCGAGCGTTACGTTGCAGGTTTCAATCCGCAGCTGACCACCTTCCGGCATGGCGTCACGCGCGTTGGCGGCCAGGTTCATGAGAATCTGCTCGATCTGCAGGGGATCGATTCGCACTCGCCCCATGCCCTCACCGGCCACGAAACTGAAGGCGATATCTTCGCCAATGAGACGCGGGAGGGTGTTGGCAATGTGGGCGACAACAGGATTCAGGTCCGTTACCCGTAAAGCCTGGGGCTGCTTGCGGCTGAATGCGAGGAGTTGCCGGGTCAATTCGGCTGCGCGCCGCGCCGCCAGCAGAATTTCGTGAAGCTTGGATTGCAGCGGACCGCTCTGTGGCACTGCGTCCAATGCCAGTTCCGCATAACTGGTTATGATGGTGAGGATATTGTTGAAGTCGTGAGCTACGCCGCCAGCAAGATTGCCGATCGCGTCCATCTTTTGTGACTGGAGAAGCTGCGCTTCCAGCCGCATCCGTTCGGTGAGGTCGCGCCCGTTGGAAATGAAATTCGTGATTTGCCCGGAAGCGTCCCGAACCGGGCAGATGCTCTCTTCCACGTAATAGAGATCGCCGTTCTTTTTCCGATTTACAATAATGCCGCGGTAAACGTTGCCAGCAAGAATCGTCTCCCAGATTTCCTTATAAAGCTGAAGTGCCTGTTCGCCGGATTTGAGAATTCGGGGAGTTCTGCCGCATACTTCGTCCCGCTGGTACCCGGTCAGCGATTCGAATGCTGGGTTAACGTATTCGATAATCCCCTGCAAATCGGTGATCATGATGGTATCTGCCGATTGCTCCACTGCGTGCGACAATTTTCGCAGGGTCTGCTCTGTGGTTTGCTGCTCCTTCTGCAACGAATGAATCGTCAAGGCGTTGCGGATGGTGCGGACCAGGGTTGCGCCATCCAGTTGCGACTTGGCCACACAGTTCCAGGTCCCGCCTTCGATGATCTCAGCGACCGTCTTTTCGTCGGCATGTTCGGTCAACAGAATGAAAGGTATGGTGACTCCGGCGTGCAGGAAATCCGCCACCAGGTGAACCGGTTCGGCGTCTCCGGTTTCGTGCTCGAACAGAACCAGGTCATACCTCTTCCGTTGAATCATCTCCTTAGCTTCGTTCAATGCCGGCGCATGGTCGAGTTCAGCCGTGAGCATGCTAGGCGCGCGACCCAGCATCTCGCGAATCAGGTAAAAATCCTCCTCTTTGCTGCCTACCAGCAGGACATGGAGGGGAGCCACGGCGGGTTGTGCGGCTATGGGCACTATGTTGTCGTCTCAACTAGTTACTATCGGTATGTGGGAGTGCTGGCGTGGGCGGGGGAGGGGAGTTTCTGGTGAGGGGCATCAGGAGAATTCCCGAAACAAGATAGAGTCCAAAACAGGATAAGAAATTGTGCTTGTATGAAATACGCCCTGACACCTTCGTCCGTGCTCAAGATTCGCGCCTTCCGCATCACCAATCCTGTTAACCAATCTGCTGTTGCCCCGTCTAATGTTTCGGGATTCGCTTTTGCGCTAACTCTCTGAGCAACTTCAGGGCCCAGCCCTGAGTGAGAGCGGCGCTGTCCGCAGCACGTCAAAGCATAATTGGGGGTTGTATGGACAACGTACAGGGGGCAAACGGATCGTTAAGACCAATGGGGCAATACGATGTTGGCCATGTGCAGGAAGTGATCCGCCAGGCACACGGGGAACTGCGCCAGTTACTGCAGCAGCGCGCTGCAATTATGAAGCGCATTGGAACGGTAAAGCAGACCATCTCTGGGCTGGCCAATCTTTTTGGAGACGAACTTCTGAACGAGGAGTTGCTGGAGTTGGTCGATCGCAAAAGCAGCGGCCGCCAGCCGGGATTTACCAAGGCCTGCCGGATGGTCCTGATGGAGGCAGGTCACGCCCTCAATTCGCGGGACATCTGCGACTATTTCCAGCAGAAAATGCCTGACATGCTAGCCCGCCACAAGGACCCAATAGCGTCGGTTACGACGGTGCTGAACCGTCTGGTGGAATATGGCGAGGCGCAGCCCGTCATGTTAAATGGCAGAAGGGCATGGGTGTGGATTGCCGAAGTGCCGGCGGAGGCGCCAGCCCGGGAACCACGCCTGATGGCGAGTTAGAACGATTCGCGGTTCCGTCCTGAACCCATTCGAGACTATCCCGGAGGCAGCAGCATTCCTTTCTCCAAGTGTCGCGTCACGTGCGCATAAGACGCCGCGTGCGGATCGTGCGTGACCATCACGATTGTCTTCTGGAAATCCTCGTTGAGACGTTTCAGAATCTCCAGCACCTCGGTGGCGGAGTGGCTGTCCAGATCGCCTGTGGGCTCGTCGGCGAGCAATAACGTAGGATCGCTGACAATAGCTCGCGCAATGGCCACGCGCTGCTCCTGTCCGCCTGAGAGTTGCTTGGGCAGATGGTTCACGCGATCCTCGAGCCCTACCAGCTTGAGCGCGGTCAGCACGTGTTCGCGCCGTTGCTGCGCATTCAACTTGGTCAGCAGCAGTGGAAGTTCCACGTTCTCAAAAGCGGTGAGCACAGGAATCAGGTTGAACGTCTGAAAGACGTATCCGATGTGCTCGTTGCGCCAATGAGCGATCTGCGAGTCGCTGAAGCGGAAAATGTCTTGCCCTTGCACCAGTAATTCGCCACTGGTGGGCCGGTCAATGGCCGCAATCATATTCAGCAGCGTCGTCTTGCCGGAACCGGAAGGTCCCATCAGGGCGAGGAATTCGCCCTTGGCGATGTCTATGGAAACGTCATCGAGCGCCGTCACCTGAAAAGCATCGCGCTTGAAGACTTTGCTGACGCTGCGAACCTGAACAACTTTGGCGCCTGCGGCAATATTCGGTTGTGCGACTGTACTCATGATTGCCCCTTGATTTTGATTTTGTCCCCATCTTTCAACGTGGCTGGGGCGGTAGTGATCACACTCTCGCCCCCGACCAGCCCATCGACCAGCGCTCCATCGCTGCGCTGGCCCACCGTGTGAATCTCCCTCGCGACTGCCTTTCCGTTATATGCAATCAGCACAATTTTCTTGCCGTCGCGATCATGAATTGCGGTGGTGGGAACGTACACGCCCGACGGACCGGCGGTATTTTTCGGCGTGTCGTTGGCCAGAAACTTTACGGTGGCGTTCATTTCCGGCCGCAGTTGCACGTCAGAATATTTATCCGGATTGGAAACCTGCACTTTCACCTGAACCGTCGCTTTCTGGCGGTTCGCTTCCGGTGAGATTTGCGCGATCACGCCGTCATATTCCTTGTCGGGATAGGCGTCGGTCGTAACTTTTGCCCGCTGAGTGGGGCCCAGGCGCGCGAAGTCTGCCTGCGCGATATCGAGTTCCACCTGCAGGTCGTTGAGATCCGCCAACGACACAACCGATCCCTGAGGGCCGCCGGCAGCGGCGCTGGCAAATTGAGCGGTAATCAGTTCTCCCTTTTCCGCGGTGCGATCGAGGATTGTCCCCGTGACCGGAGCGCGGATCACCGTTGCGTCCAGTTGCGATTTCGCGTAATCCAAAGCTCCCTGTGCCTGCCTTACCGCACCCTGAGCGCGGGCAATCTCTTCCGCACGCGGACCTATCTTGGACAACTGGAACGCCTTCTCCAGGGAATTCACGCGCTGCTGGTCAGACTCGAACTTCGCCGTAGCGTCATCGAGCGCCTGACGAGACACAACGCCTCCGCCCGCTAGTTCTTTTGTGCGGTCGAGGGTCAGTTTGTCGTTCGCCAGCGTGGCGCGGGCTTCATCGAGATTGTGCTGCGCTTGTTGAATTTCTTCCGGCCGCGATCCGTGCTGCAATTCGTCGAGATACGCGCGAGCATTTTCCACAGCGCCGCGAGCCTGCTCGTAAGACGCTCGGAACTCCTGATCTTCAAGGCGAACCAGCACCTGGCCCTCCTTTACTTTGTCGCCCTTCTCCACGCCGATCCATGCCAGGCGGCCGGTGACTTTGGAGTTCACGTTGATGGTGTGATGAGCCACGATGTAGCCCGTCGCCGAGAGTACGGTGCCACCCGCGTCGTTGCCGCTGGTTTGCGCCGCCGCTCGGACCACTTCAACTTCTGGCACATCCGACGAGAACATCCGATAAGCCAGGGTGATCAGTCCAAGCAGCACGACCACGGCGATCCCTGCCAGGATGTAACGGCGCGCCCACGCCGGCGGTTCGCCGCCGGAGTCGCCGCGCTGCGAGCGGTCGATGCGGAGGCTCTGCAGATCTTCGTGTTTCGTATCAATCGCCATAAGAGTATTTACGTATACTGCTTTCCGTAAGTTTCATGATGCCGTTCTCAGCGCCGCTCGCCGGCAAGATGCCGGCGGATTTCTAGCTGCGCAGCGCATTCAGAATATTCTGCCTGGCCGCATGCCACGCCGGTGCGAGTCCGCCTACGAATCCCATAATCAGTGCGAAGGCAATCGCATACATGGCCACCTGCGGCGTGATCCGCAACGCGAATACGACTTCGCTGAAGGTCACTGCATTGGACGTTCCAGTCTGCATTCCGTTGAACGGCAGCATGAGCAAAATTCCAGCGAGCGCACCCAAAAGCGCCAGCAGCAACGACTCCAGCACAAACGAAGTCAGGATCGAGGGCCGCGAGAAGCCAATGACTCGCAGCGTTGCAATCTCGCGCCCGCGATACGCCACGGCCGCATACATAGTATTCATGGCGGCGAAAATCGAGCCGATCGCCATGATGAATGCCACCACGATCCCGATCACTTTGATGGGCGCACCCGAACTCGTCTGCTTCGCGTAATAATCGGTTTCCAGCACACCTTCAAGTTTCAGCCGCTGGTCGTCGCTGACCCGGTTCTTGAGGGCGTCGGCCGCGATGGGATCGGTGGCGTGCAGATACGCCGAGGAATATCCGCCCTGCCGGTCGAAGTCGGATGCCATCTGGTTCACGTCGCCCCACACTTCCGACTCGTACGCGGATCCGCCCGCGTCGAACACTCCCACCACCTTCCACGATCCTTTGCCAAATTCCATGGTGTCGCCGATGTTGGCATGGGTGAACCGGTCGCGAATCGATTTGCTCACCACCACTTCGCGCTGACCCGTGTGAAACCATTCTCCGGCAACTAATTTCACGCCTGGATGATTCTCCGGGCCGGAAATTTGACGCATTTCCAAGCCGTCGGGCATCATCCCGCGGACAGTCACGTTGACTTCTCCGGTGCCGTCTTTACGTGGGAGAATGATGACTACGACCCACTCGCCGGACGTCATCGGCTCTCCATGGCTGTCTTTGGCGATGCCGGGAAGAGTTCTCAGTGTGGGATAGAGGGAGGCATCGAAACCGCCGGACAACTCCGCCTCCGAGCCTTTGCGCAGCACCAGCACATTCAGCGGGTTGCCGCTGTTGACGAAGGCGCGGTGTAGTCCCGCCAGCAAGGCCATCAGAAAAATTGCGGTCGTGACGGTGAGCGCGATGCCCAGCGCCGTCATGATGGTGAGGCCCTTGCGGAGCCGAAGATTGCGAATGTTGTAGCTGATCGGTATCGCCATAATTGATCTCTACTTTGTAACACCGGCACCTTGCCGGCTGTCGCGCGGGCGTCCCGCCCGCGCCGGGCGGCGAGATGTTGCCGCGACGCCGGCCCTACTCACCCAATATGTCGCAGCCCTTCCACAATGTTCTTGCGCGACGCGTTGAAAGCCGGCAAGTAGCCGCTCACCAATCCCAGTGTCAGAGCCACCGCCAACGATAGCCCGGCCGTGGGCGCAGTGACTTTCATAGAAAGAGGAACTCCGAGCGCAATGAAGCTGCGCGTCAAAAACCAGATCACCGGGATCGCGATTCCAATTCCCAGGACTCCACCTGCCACGGCCAGCGCCACGGACTCGCTGACGAACATCGACAGCACTCGCCGGCGGGTGAAGCCGAGAGTCTTCAGGACAGCCACTTCGCGCGTCCGGCTGCGCACTGACATTGCCATCGTGTTCGCCGAAACCAGCATGATGGTGAATACCACCGCTCCGCAGATGCCGAGGATGAATGCCTTGATGTTTCCCAGCGAAGCGACGAAGCCCAGTTGAAACGCCTTCTCGCTCTCGGTTTTCGTTTGCAAGGGCGAGTTGCGGAACATGTCATCGACTTCGTGCGAGACGCGGGAAACATTTTCCGCGGAATCGATCTGCGCCGCATACCAGCCCGCCTGGCCTTTGAACCAGGGCACGGACTCTTCCAAGTACTTGGCGTTGAAATAGAGCGCGTTTTGCGGCGGATCGCGTTGGTAGATGCCGCGGACCGTCAAGTCGAGATTGGTCGGGAAAATCGTCCCCTGCAGAGTGACCCGGTCACCAATTTTCCAACCATACTTTTTCGCGAGAGTGACGTCCACAAGCGCGCCAGCACGATCCTGCTGCCAGGCCTTCAATTGATCTGGGGGAAGTATCTTGTCCGATGCGACTTTCAAATATTCGTCCGGGTCGGTCGCTAAGTTCGCGAAAAAATGTTCCGGGCGATCATCAATATATCTCCCGCCAAACCAGGTGATCGGCACTACCGCCGTAACGCCTTGGATACTGCGGATCTTGTCCCGGTAAAACGCGGGCAGGAAAAATGCCAGCGAGACGCGGTCGCGCGTGATGACCCGGCGCGAGGCTTCCGGAGCGACCTGGTCGACGTAAAAAGAACGCCAGATGCAAATCATCAGCGTGAGCAACAGCAGCGAGAAGCTGATGCTGACCATGGTCAGCAGGCTGCGCCGCTTGTTCCGAAACGCGTTCCGCACCACAAAACTGCCCAGCGTCATAATTCGTCCCAAAGAACTTCAGCCGATGTGCCGTAATCCGTCGACGATGTTTATCTGCGAAGCCGTGTAGGAAGGTATGGCGGAACTCAGCAGTCCAACCAGGCCCGAAGTCAACATGGCCATCAGCCATATCCCCGGAGTCACCTTCATGGGGAAGAAACTGAAGAACTGCGGGGAATGAGTAAGGCCGTACACCATCAGCCAGCCGAGGCCAGCTCCCAGCAACCCGCCGCCCAGCGAGAGCGCGACCGCTTCGCTCACGAACAGACCCAGCACGCCGCGTTTAGTAAAGCCAAGCGTCTTGAGCACCGCGACTTCGCGTGTCCGCTCGCGGATCGACATCGCCATGGTGTTGGCCGATACCAGAAGCGTCGCGAACACCACCGCCGAGCAAATGCTCAGGATGAACGCTTTCACGTTGCCCATCATGGCTACGAACTCAAGGCCAAATGCTTTCTCGCTCTCGGTCTTTGTCGGCTGCGGCGAATTACGAAACATATCGTCCACGGTGCTGGCAATCTGGCTCACATCCCCCGGAGACGCTGCCAGAATGCTGAACGTTCCGGCTCGTCCCTTGAAGAAGTCGACCGCCTCTTCCACATATTTGGCGTTGAAGTAAACCGATTTGTTATCCGGGGTCGAATGGAAAATGCCGCGAATGTTCAATTCCAGATTGATGGGATAAATCGTTCCCTGCAATACGATCCTATCTCCCAGTTTCCAGCCATATTTGGTGGCGAGGGAATCATCGACGATTACGCCCTGGCGGTCGCGCTGCCAGGCGGTAATCTGGTCCTGAGGCATAGCGAGGTCGCGGAAGGTCTTGAAGAACTCGTCAGGATCGGTACCAAATTGCGCGAAGAAATTCTCCGGCTTCTGGTCTTTATAAATGCCGCCGAACCAGGAAACTGGGACGACCGATAACACCCCGGGAATGGCTCGAATCTTCTCCCGGTAGTATCCGGGCAAATTGAACGTTAGCGAAACGCGATGTCGCACGACCAGTCTTTCGGCCGATTCCGCGCTGCCCTGATCCAGATAGAAAGCTCTCCAGATGGTCATCATGAGAGTAAGCAAGAGCAAAGAAAAAGCGATGCTCAACACGGTCAAGGTGCTGCGGCGCTTGTTGCGGAAGGCGTTCTTTGTGACGAACCTGGTCAACGTCATCGGCGCACTCCGGAGGGGACTGGAAACGGCGCACAGAAAGCCGGCACGTCCCAGGCCACCAAGGATAGTCGAAGTACTGCACTCACGACAACAGGTCGGAATTCGGTTTTTGACGCCCTTAAGCTCATAAAAGTGCTCTTCTTCCTTCTATCGTTGGACGGACTTGCCCGCTAGTAGAGATCGTCATCCGAGCGACGTGACAAATGTCATCAGGGCACGTAACAGCTACAACTGGCGATCGAAGAGAAAGGTTATGCAGGGAGTGCCGGCGAAGCTGGCGGAATCGGTCGCCGGTCAAGAGGCGTATCGTCAAGCAGCTTCCAAAGCCCTCGGGAAGCCAAGATTGATGGCTTATGGATACGAGGCTAATTCGTTGCAGCGCAGTCGCTTCCACGGCTTTGCCGCTTACCTTGGTAACTCGAAGGTTCACGAAAGCGGAGATATCCTAGGCCTACAAATTCCTCCGGTTTCCGCCGGTCGAGAACTTGACGCGACCGACGCGAAGAATCGCGGGTGGTGTGAAACGGGAAAAACAAAATGCCTACGAAAATCGGCCCTTTCGAAATATTAAGTGAACTGGCGAAGTCGCCCACGAGCGTGGTCTACAAAGCCAACGATCCGGAAAGCGGGCAGACGATTGCCCTGAAAGCGATTCAGTTGAAGGCGTTCGGCGAGGGCGCGCCCGCTCTCGAACAGGCACTCGTGGCCGAAGCCGAAAGCACCAAGGCTCTCAGCAATCCGAATATCACCAACGTATTTGGCGCGGGCGAAATCGAGGGCCAGTTCTGTGCGGCCATGGATTACGTACAGGGCAACAGCATCGCCACTATGCTGGCGCGCAAAGAAGGATTTTCTATCTGGGACCTTTTGGATATTGGACGCCAATTGTGCAGCGGTTTCGAGCACGCGAGATCGCATAGCATCGTTCACTACAGTCTGGAGCCATCCAAAATCATGTGCGGCTGGGATGGTACGGTCAGAATCCTGGGGTTCGGTGTCTCCAGCGTCGGCAACTTCCTGCAACATCTTCCAGAAGGAATTCCTTCGGTCTTGTATTACATGTCGCCCGAACAGGCGAAAGGAGAGGCGGCCGACGCCCGCTCGAATTTATTCAGCCTGGGCGCCATGTTTTATGAAATGGTGACCGAGCGCAAGCCCTTCGACGGTGCCGACGCGAGTTCCATACGGCAGAGCATTATAGAAAGCGCGCCAGTTACGCCTCTCCATGTGAATCCCAAGGTGCATCCGCTGCTAAGCGACCTCATCATGAAAGCGCTGATGAAAGATCCTGAGGAACGCTACCAGAGCGGAAAGCAACTTCTCGAGGATTTGGAGAACTGCAAAGAAGCGCGGCCGGCGGCGCCAAACAAACTGCAGTCGCCAAAAGCGCCTGCAAACTCGGTCAAGACGAATGCGGTTGCCGAAGCAAAGTTTGCCGGTCCCGTGGGAACGGCCAAGGCGGTCGACAACAAAGTTGCAGTTCCCCCGCCGAGCATTGCGGCGCAACCGGTAGTTTCGAGGGCTCCTAAAGCCGCCGCGGCCTCCGCCGGAATAGGGAGCGGCGTGGCAGGTGCCCGCGTCGACCATGTGCAGTCACACGCGAAGCCATCCATCGATGAGTCGGCAGCGCATTCCTTCAGCGCATCGTCGGTAGTGAGCGATGAACCGCAGGTCGAGACTTTCGAGACGCAGGCTGCGGGCGCAACTCCGAAAATCGCGGTCGATCCCCTGATGGCCGAGGGTGGACCTGCCGCCAGCAGCCGCACCAGCTTCTCGGAAATCTCGGAACTGCCTCCGCTCAAGGAAGTCTATATTGCGCCTCCGCCTCCGCCGGCTTCGCTGGAGCCCGAGCAACTCGCGGGGCCGGTGGTCACAACCTTCAAAGCCAACCGCAAAGTCGAGGAGAAGCCGAAAGTCCAGCCGCGCGAAGTTGCCCAGAAAGCAATCAAAGAAATTAGGGGCGTTCCGCTGAGGTTGATGCTCTACGCGATCGCCGGGGCGGCCATTCTGATACTCGTCATCGCCGTTGGGGTCAGCCTCTATGTCCGCACGCTGAACGGGGACGACGATTCTGGCGGCAAGGCTACCGCTGCAGCACAGACGGTGTCGCAACCTGAAAGCAGCCAGCCGGCCCCGCAGAGTTCCCCAGTTTCCGCTCCTACGACCGCGCAATCGGCTCAGCCCCAGGTTCCGCCGGATCAGCAGGCGACAACGCCTGAACCCAAGGCACGAGACTATCGGCCCGTGGCTCCTTCGAGAGCCAGAAATGCACGGAAGAAGCCGGCGGCTCCCGCAGTCATACCTGGACAGTTGGCCATTGAGTCGACGCCTCCGGGCGCACAGATTCAATTGGATGGCCAGACCGACGCGAGCTGGGTTACGCCCGTGGCGTTGGCGAATCTGCAACCCGGGCAGCATTCCATCAGCGTCAGCAAGCCGGGCTACTCCACCGACTCGCGCACCGTGAATGTCACTGCGGGAAACCGTGCGACAGCGATCGTGCACCTTGCGAAGCTGATGGCCACTCTGGTGGTGAAGAGCGACCCGCCCGGGGCCAACATTTATGTGGACGGCCGCGACTCTAGCACGAAAACGCCGGCCCAGGTCAGCGTGGACAAAGGCCAGCATGTGGTGCTGGTGCGCATGCCGGGATACATCGATGAAACCATGAATGCGCAGTTCGCCTTGGGGCAGACTTTCAGCTTCTCGCCTACGTTGCGGCCACTCGGCAATACCGACAACTTGAGGACGGTTGGGAAAATGTCGAAGCTGTTCGGTCAAAAGGGCGGACAGGGAACGGTGAGCATCCATACCCAACCCAAGGGTGCACAGATTGCCATCAACCAGCACCTGGTGGAAAAGCCGTCGCCGGCTGATGTGATGCTCGATCCTGGCAACTACGTACTTGACATAACCATCAGCGGATATGCGCCGATTCACAAAGTCATCAACGTCGAGAAAGGCAGCAAGGTGGTAGTTGACGAAGTGATGCAACCACAGTAAGCCGCGCCGATTATCCGGTTTCCAGTCTTTTCTACCGCGACTCCCCTGCCGCAATTCCGCGGCACCTGCACTTTGCTCCTCGTACCCGAATGTGACACCGGCAACGGAGGCGCAAGCATTCCGTTTCTCACTGCCATGCTTGCCGCGGCGAGATGGGGCATCTCCCGGAAGCAGTTTTGTAGTGGAATCAGGAAGGACGGCGGGAAGGAAACGCGCTTCGAAACAAAGCGTGCCTGAAGTTCGCCGCGCTAGTTTTGCGACGAAATTATTTGGGTAGCTTGAAGTTGATCGTGACCTGGGTCTGGATCTCGACAGGCTCACCGTTGAGCAGATAGGGTTTGTACTTCCACTGTTTGACCGCATCCGCGGCAGCCTTGGACAGCTGTGAATCGCCGCTCAGCACTTTTACGTGTGTAATGTCGCCGGTTTTGGAGATGGTTGCCATCAGCTCCACCGACCCCTCAACTCGCAGGTCCAGAGCATTTCTGGGGTAGACCGGTTGAACTTTTTTGTAGAGCAAACCGCGCGATACGCCCTGTGAGATATTCAGGGTTTGCAGCATTGGTTTTGGCGCAAGGTCGGGAGCGCTGCCCAAGTCGGGCGGAGGCGCCGCAGTGCCAGCGGCTGCGATTCCAACCATGCTGGGAGCGGGAGCGTCCGCCGAGCCAAGTTTTACATGCGATGTCGGAGCCTTCCCACCTTGCACCACCAGCGGCGCCGGGGCATCCTCGACCGCATCGTCAGTTTTGCTGGAATCGGAGGACGTGGAACTGGACGTCTTCGTGGAACCGGAAGCATGCGCGGAATCAACCGCGGAATCATTTTCATCCGCTGTGTGACCCGTGGCGGTCGGTGCGATGGGCTGCGAGGCTGGCGAGGGTGCCTTCAGTGTGCCTGTGGCCGTGGCTGAGGGTTTGGCGCCGCTCGGCTTTATGGGTTGCGAAGTCGTGACTGGCGCCGCGATCGTCTGCGTCTCGCTGCTGCCGGAAGTAGTGGCCTGTCCGTGAAAATAAGCCCAGCCTGCGTAGGCTGCTACCGCAATGATCCCAGCCGCGACCACTCCCAGGAAAATCTTCTTGCTGGCGCCACTCGATTCCGCTGGAGCGTTCGCCCCACCAAAGGTGAATGTCGGCTCCGCCGTGGTCGCGACGGAGGATTCAGCCTGTACCGCCTCCGCCTTGTTCCATCGAGCGTCGGCTTCAGCGCGCTCGGTCGGGGCGTCTGTGGCCCGAGTGTCCTGACGTTCGCGGGCTGGAGCGGGCGCACTGGCCGCCCCTCCGCCGAGAGTTGCCGGTGCGACAGGGATCGAAGGAGCTTTCAGTTCCGGCGTTGGACTGGCAACCGCTCCGGCCAGAAACTTATCGGTCTGAAGCGACGGAGTAATAAATCTTTTTGTGGGCGCAGCTGCCGCGGGCGTGGGTACGGAATCGCCACTGATGTCGAGCAAATCTTCGTCTTGCGCAGAAGTGCTTGCACTCGCGACTGCAACGGGCACCGGCCATGCCGAACGGGTTTCGGTCTTCGTCGGGACAGGCCTCGACGAGACGGCGGCTGCTGCGGCAACCTCCGGTTTGGCAGGAGCCGCGGATTTCGGCGGGTCTGGTGTCACAGGCGTTGCGGTTGTCGCCGGGGCTCCCGGCCTGGCCGGTTCGCTCTTGCGCAACAGTCCGCGAGCCACCCGCAGTGTCCCTTTGGCCTGTTCGATGTTGATGGGTTTGGTCAGGACGAGGTTGGCGCCGATGCGGAACGCCTTCGCTACCCCGGCCTGACCTTCCACTACGGCTACGGCAAGCGACGCCTGGTTGGACGTCGAATTGCGCGCGCTCTTGAACAGCAATGTGGCATTCTGCTCGTTATCGCAGTCGACCACGACAGCGTCGAAGTGTTGGCCCATCAGCTTCTTGACCGCAGCAAAGGGTTCGGTGCAGGACTCGACGTTGAACTCGAGCTCGCTTAAAACCTGCGTCACCGTGCGAGCAGTTTTTTCGTCGGGACAGAAGAGAAGAGCTTGGTAACCCATACCAGACCCATCCTAGGTACACCCGTAAGCGGCAGCAAGTTACGCTGGTAATTCGCATTCCCTGATTTTCTGTGGTGTTTCGAGCGTGGGACGGAGTTGAGGAGTTTGCATACAATGGCTGGCCATGCGACTGCCGCTCTGGCTCAAGATCGGATGGACTCTGTGGCTGCTCGTGTGGGCGCCGCTTTACTGGCGACAATTCGGAGCGCAGAATTTTCTTTTCTTCTGCGACCTGGGGAATGTGCTGATCGGAATTGGCTTGTGGCTGGAGAGTCCGCTGATTTTTTCCTGGGCAGCTACAGGACTGCTGTTGTTCCAGACCATCTACACCGTCGATCTCGCCGGTGCGGTTCTAAGTGGCCGCCACATTATTGGCGGCACGGAATACATGTTCGATCCGACGCTGCCGCTGGCCATTCGCCTGCTCAGCCTGTTTCATGTGGTCACGCCGCCGCTACTGCTGTGGGCAATTTGGCGGCTGGGTTACGACGCGCGGGGATGGAAGTTCCAAACGCTGATGGCGTGGGTCGTGTTGCCGATTAATTATTTCTGGCGGCCAGAGAAGGATGTGAACTGGGCTCGGGGACTATTTTTTCACGAGCAACATTTCATTCCGGGATGGCTTTATCTGCTCACCTATCTTGTAGCCGTTCCGCTGCTGGTTTATTTCCCAACCCATCTTTTTCTGGATTGGGCAACGCAACGCTGGAAGCCGCGCGACGAGTAGCGCCGCCGTCTCGGCGGCCGACACCGCTGAGTTGGCTTCCTAGCTGTTCTTACCCGTTTCTCCCGGCGTCTTCAGCACAGCAGACTCCGGTTGCGGATACTCAATCGATCCCTTAAACGAAGAAATGTCTTCCTCGTGAAAATCCGGGAACGGCAGGTTTTTCCCATCTCTCAAATCCGCAATCTTCTTGACGGCTTTGTCGGCTTTTTCCTTTTCGACGCCCGCGTCGCGGCTTAGATAAAGAGTCTGAGACGGGAGCGCCAGACCGCCGCCGGAGCCCTCCATCACATCCATGATGCGTAGTAAGAGATCTTCGCGGACAGCGGCGAATTCGTTGAAATCCCGCGTCAGGATGTAGACGAAAACCTCCACATTGAGCGAGGCGCCGGCAATGTCGGTCAGGCGCACTCGAACGCTTTTGGTCTCGACTTTCGGATGACTGTAAAGCAGGCGCCGGATTTCCGCGAGCACGAAGCGCACGTGATCCGCTTTGCTTTCGGGTCGCAGACCAAGCTTCGTTTGAAAAAGAATCTTGTCGCGCCGGCTTAGATTCTCCAGATTGATGGTCGCCACCGTGCCGTTGGGGATGGCGACCAGCGTTCGCTCGTCTGTTCGGATGCGCGTCGACCGCAGGCCGATGTCTTCGACCACGCCAGTGCGATCGCCGAAGCGGCAAACATCGCCGACACGAAATACTTCATCGCCGAGAACGGAAACGCCGCCAAAAAGATTTGCAATGGTCTGTTGTGCGCCAAAGCCGATGGCTAGTCCGCCAATCCCCAGTCCGGCGAGCGCGGTGCTCATGTTGAAGCCAAGGTTGCTAAGCACTGCCAGGATGCCTACGACAAAAATCACAGCTTTGAGGATGCGCTCGCCTAGGAGCATGAGTGAGCCGGTGCCTGCAAGGCCGCGGGTCAGAGCGCGATTACGCACGCGAAGCAGAGCCCACTGAACGACGCGCCAGAGAACCCACGTCGCACTGATGATCAGCGCCACCGAGGTGATTTGAAAATAATAGTGTCGCGGAAGCAGAGGAATGTGTAGGTAGACGGCGAACACTTGATGAATCAGAGTGCCCGCCAGCAGCCAGGCCGGACCGGAAACCGAACGCCAATTCGCCACATCCAACTGACCGAGTCGTCGCGCCCACCAGCGTAATGGAATTTCCAGCAACGCCAAGATAAGCCAGCCCAGTGCGGCTGCGACCGGCAGAGCAACGATCAAGGCGAGAAATTGCCACAACGGCATTTCCGCGAATTCGTGCTTCACCAGCACACCGGGAAGGCGCGTTTCAACGTGGCGCGCCTGCACTTGATCGTAGAGTTCCGGAATTTTGGCCAGCGTGTCCGCGGAGATCAGCCAGATCTTGCCGGCGTTGGGATCGGGGACGCGCACCAGATCAAGATCGACCTCAACGTCGCCCGACGACATGGTGCCAAGCTTTTGCCGGCCGAGCGGCACGCCTTCCTGCGGGACTCCGTCAGCCTGTGTGAAGTTTTTGAATCGGCCCGTGAATGCATCGTCGAGCACAACTTTGAGTTGGGTGGCAAGCCGCTGGCCCTCCGACTGCCGGCGGGCTGCACTCAACTGTAAGTATTGGGCGGCGATCCCATAGTCCCCGGACTGCGCGGCCTGCAAGAATCCGAGCACCGTACCTGACGGTGTGGTGCGTCCCAGCGGATCCGCGACAGTGTTCGCCGTGGAAGCGGCGGTCGAGCCGGGCAGAACCTGGCTCTGTGCCGGAATTGGCGTAAACAGCGGGAACGTTCCAGAAAGCAAGATGCAAACGAGCAGCCACCCAGGGAGAATAGGCTTACCTTTTTCTCGCTCTGTGCGGCGCGGGCGTAGGCATGCCGTGTGTAGGAATCGAAGCATGGAGGCCCTCATTGTATCGAAACGCAGGCTCCTAGCTGCGCTTTGGCCGGTAGATGTGCGTGCTGGTACCAAAGAAAACTTCGGCAGCTTCCATGACCGTTTCCGAAAGCGTGGGGTGCGGATGAATGGTCAAGGCTACATCCTTGGCGAGCGCCGCCATCTCGATGGCCAGCACGCCCTCCGCGATCATCTCTCCAGCGCCGGCGCCCACAATTCCCACTCCCAGCACTCTTTCGCTCTGCGGATCGATGAGGAGCTTGGTCATGCCCTCGGGACGATCCAGAGTGACCGCGCGACCGGAGGCGGCCCAGGGAAACTTCGCGACCTTGACCTCGCGATTTTCTTTCTGTGCCTGCGTTTCGGTCAGACCGCACCAGGCAACTTCGGGATCGGTAAAAACGACTGCGGGAATCGCATTTGGCTCGAACGCCACTTTGTGCCCGGCAATGGCCTCAACCGCGGTTCGCCCTTCGTGCGACGCCTTGTGCGCCAGCATGGGTTCTCCGACCACATCCCCGATCGCGTAAATGGATGGATCGTCGGTCTGCAACTGCTTGTTCACTTGGATGAAGCCACGCTCGCCGATTTTCACGCGGGTTTTGTCGAGGCCGGGAATTTCGGAATTCGGCTTGCGACCAACCGATACCAAAACGCGATCAAAAACTTTTTCGCTCTCTTTTACGTTCGCGCCTTCGAATCGCGCGCGAATGCCGCCGCCCTCATCTTTGACCGAGGCGACAGTGGTGTTGAGCAGAATCCCGTCGAACATCTTCTCCAGCCGCTTGTGCAGTGGGAGTACGAGATCGCGGTCCGCACCCGGCAGAAGGCCCGGGAGCATTTCCACCACGGTCACGCGCGTGCCAAGCGCGGCATAAACCGAGCCCAGTTCGAGCCCGATGTACCCGCCGCCGACCACCAGCAGAGTGCCAGGAATGTCTTCCAGATTCAGCGCGCCGGTCGAATCCATCATGCGCGGGCTTTCGAGCTTCAAAGTCGGAACGATTGCCGGTCGGGAGCCTGTTGCAATAATGATGCGATCGAAACTGAGCGATTCCTCCGCGCCGTCGGATTTGGTTACGCGCAAAGTGGTGGAGTTCTCGAACGCCGCTCGTCCCTGCACGTAATGAACTTTGCGCTGCTTGGAGAGAACTCCGAGGCCGCCCGTCAGCTTCTTGACTACATTCTCTTTCCACGAGCGCAGGCGGGCGAGATCGATTTTCGGCGCGGCGAAATCAATGCCCCAGTCTCTGGCCTGATGCGATTCTTCCAGCAGCTTGGCCACATGCAGCAGCGCTTTCGACGGAATGCAGCCGCGGTACAGGCAAACTCCGCCCGGATTCAACTCCGGGTCGATCAAAGTGACGTTCATGCCGAGATCGGCGGCCAGAAAAGCTGCGGCGTATCCACCAGGACCGCCGCCGACGACTGCAATGTTCAGAGTAGTTTCAGGCATGAGGCTTTCAACCGCGAAGGCTTCAACCACAAAGGGCTCGAAGGTACGCGAAGGAAGACCAGTTCGATTTCCTTAGTGAACCTTCGTGTCCTTCGTGGTGCATGATTTTGATTTCTATCCCTGCACCGACAGTAAGAACGGTTGTTCGAAGGCTTCCGCAATCCAGCGCAGGAAGCGGGCAGCGTCGGCTCCGTCAATCAGCCGGTGATCGTAAGAGAGCGAGAGCGGCAGAATGAGCCGCGGCTCGAATTTGCCATTAATCCACTCGGGCTCCATGCGCGAGCGCGAAATCCCGAGGATCGCCACTTCCGGGTAATTCACGATCGGCGTAAAGCCCACTCCGCCTATGCCGCCGAGATTTGTAATTGTGAACGTTCCGCCCTCCATATCCGCGGGCGTAAGTTTCTTATCGCGCGCCTTTTTGGAAAACTGCGACAACTCGACCGCCAGTTCGACAATGTTTTTCTTGTCGACCTCGCGGATCACCGGTACGAGCAGCCCGCGATCCGTATCGGCGGCCACGCCGATGCTGATGTATTGCTTGTAGACGATTTCTTCTTTTTCAATGTCAATGCTGGCATTGAACTGCGGAAACACTTTGAGCGCCGCGGCGCAAACTTTCAACGCGATGGCCGTGACGGTCATTTTGCCGCCAGCTTCCTCAGCCTTGGGCGCGAACTTCGCCCGCAACTGTTCGAGTTCGGTGATGTCGGCGCGGTCATGCTGGGTGACATGCGGAATCGTGTTCCAGGCTTCAGCGAGATGCTCCGCAGTTTTGCGGCGCACTCCGCGCATGGACACGCGTTCAACTTTCCCCCATTTGGCGAAGTCAGGAAGCTGTGGCTGAGCGAAATGTCCGGCGCGTGGAGGCGCCTGGGCTGCGGTGGCTGCCGCGGATAACAGACCCTTGGCGTAAGCCTTGACGTCATCTTCGCCGATTCGGCCTCCGGGCCCCGTACCCTTTACTTCATAGATGTCAACGCCAACCTCGCGTGCGAATCGGCGGACATGAGGGGCGGCCGGAATCGGCTGCCGATGCTCCGTTCCCGCTACCTTGCCCAACTGCACCGGCATGCTGAATGCTGCCGCGCCCGGTTGCTGCGGTTGATCGGGAGGAAGAGCCTGCTCTTCGGTCTTGCCCTCGGCGCGAATCGCCGCCTGAAACGCCAGGCGCGCGCCGTGCTGTCCGGAAACATGCTCTACCGGAGCGTTCCGCGAACGCGTGGCTTCAGTGGGCGCAGATTGCCCACCTTCGAGGGTGAAGATCACTTGCCCAACCTTGATCTTCTCGCCCTCTTTTACTTTCACTTCTTTCACCACGCCACTCACCGAAGACGGAACTTCGACCACGGCTTTGTCGGTCTCCAACTCCATGACGGGCTGGCCTTCGGAGACTTTCGTGCCGGGCGCAATCATCAACCGCACCAGATCGCCCTGAGAAATATTTTCGCCGAGTTCAGGCAGTTTAAACTCGCTGGGCCCAGAAGCGCTCGCAGCGGTTGCGCTCGCGCTGGGTTGTGCCGGAGCGGGTGGCGCGGCGGGCGCAACTGGTGCGGGAGATTCCGCTTCGGCGGATGGCTTCGCAGCGGGCGCAGGGGCTTTCGCGGGTGCCGCAGTCTCGGACGATGTTGCCGCCTCCGCCCCATCCACGGTGAAGATCACTTGCCCGACTTTAATTTTGTCGCCCTCTTTGACTCGAATTTCCTGCACCGTTCCGGTAACCGACGAAGGAACTTCCAGGACCGCCTTGTCCGTTTCGAGTTCCATGACCGACTGACCGGTGCTCACGCTGGCGCCGGGTGAAACCATGAGGCGCACCAGATCGCCCTGTTCGATGTTTTCTCCCAGCTCGGGAAGTTTGAATTCAATCACCGCGTCCATTCCTTTTCTCAAATCTTTTCAGCTAGCTGATCGCCGGGTTCGCCTTCTCGGGATTGATCCCCATTTCCTGGACTGCCCGCTTCACAACATCGCTGCCAATCTTTTTCTCGCGTGCCAGCGCCCCTAGTGTTGCAAGCACAATGTGCTTGGCATCCACTTCAAAAAAGTCGCGCAAGGCCACACGGTTCTCGCTGCGCCCGAAGCCGTCCGTTCCCAGCGACACCAGTTGTCCCGGCACCCACTTGCCCAGACTTTCCGGCAGCACCTTCATGTAGTCAGACGCGGCGATGAACGGCCCCGCCGCGTCCTTCAAAGTCTGCGTGACATACGGAACCTTCGCCGGCTCCGCGGGATGCAACATGTTCCAGCGCTCGCAATCGTTGCCATCGCGATACAGCTGCTTGTAACTGGTCACGCTCCACACGTCGGCGGCAACGCCGTATTTTTCTTCGAGAATCTGCTGCGCCTTCAGCACTTCGTACATGATGGTGCCGCTGCCGAGCAATTGCGCGCGCAGCTTGGCGTCAGTCTTGGCGGAAGTTTTGAAGCGATACAGCCCTTTCAGCACGCCCTCGCGAACGTCGGCATCTGTCGGCATGCTCGGCATCGGCAGCGGCTCGTTGGTGACGGTCAAGTAATAGAAGATCGATTCCTGATCGACGTACATGCGCTTGATGCCATCCTGAATAATGATGGCGATCTCGTAGGCGAAAGGCGGGTCGTATGCGAGAAGGTTCGGCACCGGAAGCGCGAGCACATGGCTGTGTCCGTCCTGGTGCTGCAGTCCTTCTCCGGCCAGGGTAGTGCGGCCGGCGGTGCCGCCGACGAGAAATCCGCGGCAACGCATATCGGCTGCGGCCCAGATCAAATCGCCGATCCGCTGGAAACCGAACATCGAGTAATAGATAAAGAACGGAATCGTATTGATTCCGTGATTCGCATACGCCGTGCCTGCCGCGATAAACGAGCACATCGATCCCGACTCGGTGATGCCTTCCTCGAGAATCTGCCCGTTCTTCGCTTCTTTGTAGTAGAGCAGGGTGTCCATGTCGACGGGCTCATAGTTCTGCCCGACGCTGGAATAAATTCCCACCTGGCGGAACAGCGCCTCCATGCCGAAGGTCCGCGCTTCATCGGGGACGATGGGTACAATCAGCTTCCCGAGTTCTGGATCGCGCAATAACTTCGCCAGCAGGCGCACGAAGACCATGGTCGTGGAAACATCGCGTCCCTCCGTGCCCTTGTGGAATTCCTCGAAGAGCGCGTCCGGCAAGGATTTCAGCGCCACCGCCCGCGTTTTGCGGGTGGGCATATATCCGCCGAGCTGCTGGCGGCGCGCCTGCATATACTTGATTTCCGCGCTGTCGTCCGACGGCCGGTAGAACGGCGCCTCGTGCAATTCGTCGTCGGGAATAGGAATTCCGAAGCGTGAACGGAACAGCTCCAGTTCATCTTCGTTTAACTTTTTCTGCTGGTGCGTGATGTTCTTGCCCTCGCCCGCCTCACCCAGCCCGTAACCTTTAATCGTCTTGGCCAGGACGATGCTCGGCGCTCCCGTGTGATCGAACGCTGCCCGGAAGGCAGCGTGAACTTTAATAGGATCGTGCCCGCCCAGTCGCATGCGCGCCAGTTGATCGTCGGAAAGATGTTCGACCATCTTCAGCAGCCGGGGATCGGTGCCGAACAGGTTTTGCCGGAAATACGCTCCGCTCTCGACAAAGTATTTCTGGTATTGCCCGTCGCTGATCTCGCCCAGACGCCGCACCAGCAGGCCGTCGCGGTCGTTTTGAATGAGAGTGTCCCAGTCGGTGCCCCAGATGACTTTGATGACATTCCACCCTGCTCCGCGGAAAATCGCTTCCAGTTCCTGAATAATTTTTCCGTTGCCGCGCACCGGGCCATCGAGCCGCTGCAGGTTGCAGTTCACCACGAAGATTAGATTGTCGAGCTTTTCCCGCGAGGCCAGCGTGATCGAGCCCAGCGACTCGGGCTCGTCCATTTCGCCGTCGCCCAGAAACGCCCAGACCTTGCCGCCCGTGGACTGCTTGAGTCCGCGATTTTCCAGATACTTGATAAAGCGCGCGTGATAAATCGCTTGAATCGGTCCCAACCCCATCGAGACCGTGGGGAACTCCCAGAACTCAGGCATGAGCCAAGGATGGGGATAGGAGGAGAGCCCTCCGCCCGGCTTCAGTTCGCGGCGGAAATTTTGCAGCTTCTCCTTCGAAATTCGGCCTTCGAGATAAGCGCGCGAATAAATTCCGGGAGCGGCGTGTCCTTGAAAATATACGACGTCGCGATCTCCGCCTTCAGTTTGCGCGCGAAAGAAATGATTGAACGCAACTTCGTAAAGCGTGGCGGCCGAAGCGAAAGTCGAAATATGCCCGCCAATGCCTTCTTGAATTTTGTTGGCGCGAACCACCATGGCCAGTGCGTTCCAGCGAACCAGGCTCTTGATGCGGCGTTCCATCTCCTGGCTGCCGGGAAACGGAGCCTGCTGCCGCGCGGGAATCGTATTCTGGTACGGCGTAGTAGCCGAAAATGGCAGGTTGATGCCGGCTTCGCGCCGCGCGTGCAGCGCCAGTTGCTGCAACAATCGGCCCGCACGGTTGGGACCGCCGCTGGAAAGTACATAATCCAGGGAATCGACCCACTCCCTGGTTTCCAAAACTTCTAAGCCGTCAGTTTCCGTCTGAGCCACGTCTGGTTTCTCCGTCGTAGAATGCGCAATGCTCCATCATAATTCAAACGCAGGAATTATTGGGCGGTTTGCGATGCTCATGTAGCGACAGCCGTCTCGGCTGTCCGAGCGCTCCCCTGTGTTAGCCAGTTGATTTAGAATCGCGGGCGGCGGCGGTTCGGCTGCGGAGGGATTGCAATGTTGCGGATTGTTTTGGTGCTGGTAGCGGTCGTGGTGCTTGTGGTGCTCGTACCGCGCCTATTGTCGCGCTCAGCCACGCCGTCGGAAGGAAGCAACGCGCCTGACTTTACGCTGCCGTCGCAAGAAGGCTCACCTGTCAGCCTGAAAGACTACCGTGGAAAGTGGATCGTCCTTTATTTCTATCCTAAAGATCAAACGCCCGGCTGCTCCCGCGAAGCCCACAACTTTCAGGTGGATCAACCGAAATACGCCGAACGCAACGCGGTAGTGCTGGGCGTGAGCCTCGATAGCGTGGATTCCCACAAGAAGTTCTGCGCCAAGGAAGGCCTGAACTTCAAACTGCTAGCCGATACCGGTCACAAAGTGACAGACTCCTACGGTTCGCTGACTAATTTCGGACTGGTAAAGTTTGCCGCCCGTCATACATTTCTCATCGACCCGAATGGCAAGATTGCGAAAGCTTATAGCAGCGTAGATCCAGTGAAACACAGCGCGGAAGTCCTGGCGGAATTAGACACGCTGCAGAAGTCCGAAGCCGCAAAGCGCTAGCACGCGAGATGTCAAAGCAGCCTTTGATTCGCCCGTTTGACCAAGTTATGACGCCCTCCGCGTTCTCTGCGCGATTTTCTCAGCGCTCTCTGCGGTCTAAGATTTGCCTTCTCGCGGCGAGACAAAAGCCTATGACCGCAGAGATCGCTGAGGATTTCGCGAAGCTCGCAGAGAAATAATGGAAACAGACACAATCGTCCGTTCTCCAGATCAGCGTCGAAGTACACTAGCAAGATGGCGACCGCGGCCAGGAACGATTTGCCGAGGAATGATGTACCCCACCGGGATGGGCGCCGTGGCGGCTACCGCTTTCCGCCGGGCTTCGAGCGCAACCTGCTTTGGTTTGCGTTCCGCCGGTTTCGCCCGGCGAATCCAATCTTTTTGTTTCAGCACCTGGCCGAGGAATACGGCGATATCGCGCATTACAAGATTGGATGGAACCACATCGTTTTCCTGAACCATCCCGACTACATTCGCGAAATCCTCGTCGTGCAGAACGATGACTTCATCAAAGAACGAACGGTCCAGCGCACAAAAATGCTGCTGGGCGAGGGCATGATCACCAGCGAAGGCGCGCAACACCGCTCGCAGCGGCAGGTGGCCCAACCTGCCTTTCATCGCCAGCGCATTCCCGAATACGCCAGCACGATGGTTCAGGAAGCGGCCCAGGTACGCGAACGCTGGCGGCACGGCGAGCAGCGCGACATTGCTATCGACATGATGGGCCTCACGCTCAACGTGGTCGCGCAAACCCTGTTTGCCACCGATCTGCGCGAGGAAGTCAGCGAACTCGCCGACGCCATCAACCGCATTATGGGCCTCTACAATTTTCTGGTGATATTGCCGGCCGCGGAGTGGCTGGTGCACGCCCGTCCTCCGGGCCTGGCCGCATTCGTCAGAGCGCGCAAGCGCATCGACGCGGTTGTCTACCGCATGATCGCCGCGCATCGCCAGCAAGAGACTCAGGGCAGCAGCCTGCTCGACCTGATGCTCGCGGCCTCGCCTGATCGCAACTACGACTCGGAGCGTTCGCTTCGCGATCAGGTGATCACCATTTTTCTCGCAGGCTACGAGACCGTCGCCAACGCGCTTTCCTGGACCTGGTATTTTCTGTCGCAGAATCCCGACTGCGAACGCCGTTTCCATGCGGAAATCGACCGTGAGTTGCAAGGCCGTTTGCCGGCCTACGACGACGTCTCACGCCTCCGATATGTGGAAATGGTGCTGGCCGAATCCATGCGGCTCTATCCTCCCGCGTGGGCGATGGGCCGTTATGCCCGGTCCGACTTTCAACTCGGCGAATTTTTTCTTCCTGCAAAAACCACTGTGCTGATGAGCCAGTTCATTACCCATCGCGACGCACGTTTCTTTCCCGACCCTCTGCGCTTCGATCCCGAACGCTTCACTCCCGAAGCCAAGTCGCGAAGAACGAAGCTTACGTACTTCCCGTTCGGAGCCGGTGTGAGGCAGTGCATCGGTGAATCGTTTGCCTGGATGGAAGGCGTGCTGCTGCTGTCTACGCTAGCGCAGAAGTGGAGACTGAAACTCGTTCCCGGGCACACCGTCGAGCCCGAGCCGCTGATCACGCTACGTCCCAAGTACGGGATGAGGATGGAGATAGAAGCGCGCACGCCGGCCAGTCAGATCTGACCTTGGCGTTCGCAACGAAATACACACAACATCATTACTTTACTTTCCCACTGTCTCGTCGAGTCGGTGCAGGCCCGAACGCCGCATAACGAACAGAATCGTCCACCCGATTAATCCTGCAGCGTAAAAGAATACGAATCCCAGCAGGATGCCTCCCACCATAACGGAGTGCACGGGATGGATTGGACCGATGGGAGGATCCACCGCGCCCCGCAGCGATGCCGAAATCGACTCTCCCTTCTGAATGGCCAGAATGACACCACCAAGAATAATCGTCATCAACACCGCCGTCGCTTTCGGAAAACGAAATTCGGTGTGCATGGTAAACCTCCTGTTTGAAAACAATCTCGAGAATTCGTCGCCGCCAACCGCCCGCCACCGTTCCCGCAAGGCTCCTGCGATAATCCCTGTGGCCTCGCGAACGTAGAGGCGGATCTGAGCGGGTAGTCCCTGCGCAGCCGCCTCGGTGCGCACCTCACGGAAGACGGCAAGCATTTCGTCGCCGAATTCTTCACGATGCTGCGCGGGATAAAGGCGCAGTGCCTGTCGATAAAGGTTGAGGCTGAACATGTGATCAGACCTCCTTCGCCGCGATCCGCAGATTCGCCAAGCGCGTCAGATTCTTCATTCGGCCAACTTCAACCTGTAGGTTCCTCCGTCCACGCGACGTCAAGCGATAGGCCTGCCGGCCGCGCGGGCTCTCCTGTTCTTTGATTCGCTCAATCCATTCTTCATCCAGCAGCCGGCGTAGCGCGCCGTACAGAGTCCCGGTGCTGAGCACAACGCGCCCGTCGCTCATCTGCTCCACGTCCTTGAGAATGGAATATCCATGACGAGGTTGCCCCGCCAGACTCAGAAGAATCAGTAGCACCGGCTCGGTGAGTGGCAAAAACTCCATTGTGGCCTCTGGCGACATGTCGCTGAACGCCATAATGCTACAAAATTAATGCCAAGTCAAGGAGCGGCCTTGGTGATTACCCTCGTCCCCGGAACCGGATGATATGTCGCCGGTCACGTTTGGATGGCCTGCCCTCGGGCAAGACTTCGAACTGGTGCATGGCCTTTCGCTCGGCAGCCGCTTTCTCGCGCATTTCGCGGCTCTCCGCCGTTTCGCGGTAAAGCGTCTGCGCCACAGGCGCCGGACCCCGCACTTCGCTGAGCAGCAACACGTCTACGTGAAACTCGCCACCTTCATTAGTGATCCGCAAACGGTCGCCGACGCGCACCTCGCGCGCCGCCTTTGCCGGCTGTCCGTTCGACAGAATCCTGCCAAGCTCGCATGCCTTTTTTGCCAGCGGCCGCGTCTTGAAAAACCGCGCAGCCCAGAGCCATGTATCCATTCGCACGCCGGTCATCGATCTATTTTCCTACGGTCCAATCGCAACGCGAGGACTAAAAGTGAAAAATCAAATCGCTCGCCACGGTAAGCTGGTTCTGCCTGCGCCCGAAGTCATAAGCCTTGCGATCCCACGCGCGCTCGAAACGCACTTCCGGCCGGATCTGAACCGTCGACCCGATCCAGTGGCACCACGTAATTGTGTTCTCGGAATACTTGGTCGCATAGCCCGTGCGCTGGCCTTTCTTGTCGTCGAGAAAATCGCTGCGGAACGACAAGAAATCATGCGTTGAAAGTTCCTTCTGCAGGAAATTGACGACCGCATATTCGGGAACCGTGCAACGCTGTTGCCCTGCCAGGCAGTACGCCGCATTCGCGCCTAGCTCAGGCTGGATCGCTCCTCCTACCGCTGGCACGTCGCGCTCATACATGTACCAGCTTTCCGTGGCCATGTGCACCTTCTTCGAAAACTTGTGATACCAGGTCGCATCATATTGCTGCAGATTGTTATAGGCGTAGCGGCCGTCGTTGATCCCGTTCGCGCAAAGATAAAGATTATCGTTGACCGACTTCGTCGTATAGCTCACGCACGCCGTGCCGGATGGCTTCGCATCCGACGTCCACAGAGCGACGTCGTGGCCGCCGGTAATCCCGAACTGCACCAGCCACTGGTCGTTGAGCTTAACCGTCGCTATCAGGCCGGTATCCGTGAACGGATCGATCGCATACAGCAGCGAGTGGCTGAAAATATAGTTGTTCGGCGCCAGTTGAGCCTCGATCCCCGGCACGGAAATGAAGCGACCCAGCCTGATGTTCATCCCTTGCGCAACTTGCGGAATGTAGACATCGACATACTCCAGCGTCGGGTCGAATCCATACTGGTGATGATCGTTCAGCAACTGCCCGCTGCCATAGCCCTTCCCCGTGGTGAAGCGGTAATCTGTGCCGTAGAGCGCCGTCAGGTGATAACCCCAATCCACGTGATCTTGTTGGACCGAATCCGGCAAGCGCTCGGCATAGAGAACAATCTGATTCATCTCCAAACGGTTCGAATAAAGATCGTTCGCTTCGGGCGAATTACTCTGCGATGACGTGCTGAAGTTCAGCGTGGGATCGATCCATCCGTAGAGTTTCGTCCGGCTTCTGGCCTGGTTGATGGCGGTCATCAGCGGATAGCTGCTTGTATCGGGCTCGCCAATGACGGGCGACCCTCCGTAAGACCAATCCGAGTTAGGAAAGGGAGGAGAATCGAGCGGCGACGGAAGCCCGCGCCGCGGAGGCACTGGCGAAGAAGAGGGTGCAGTCCCAAACCAATCCTGACGGTAAAACTCCGCCCAGCGAGAGAAGAAACTTTTCTTCGCCTCGGCCGTGGTCGCCTTCGGACCCTCCGGCGGAAGGCTTGCCGCATCCACCGCCTGAGCGCGAGAAAAATTACACCACAGGCACAAGCACACAAGAAAGAAGCAGCGTCCGAGGCGTGAAAAATCCCTTAGAGACATAAGAACGGAGACTGGTCGAGGCCAAAGGCAGGTCAGATGCGGAGGTTCTTACAGCAAGTCCAGAGAACCACAAAAAAATTGGAGGCGCGGGTCGGAATCGAACCGACGCATAAAGGTTTTGCAGACCTCTCCCTTACCACTTGGGTACCGCGCCCTGCTCCCTACGTTAGCGTTCCGGCCGGAAAAAGTCCATCTGCGGAAAAACTGGCTGGCAACAAAAAATCTGGAGCGGGAGACGGGATTTGAACCCGCGACTTCGACCTTGGCAAGGTCGCACTCTACCACTGAGTTACTCCCGCTCGACCGGAAAATTATAGCATTTACGCTGCCCTGCGCCCATCGCGACTGGCAGATGCGGAATGCGGTTTGGCCTACGCAAATTCGAGTTCAATCTTCTTCGCCGCCCGGTCCAGGTTCACAATGCGAAAACTGCGAACCTGCCCAGTTCGCACCGGTTCTACTTTGGGCGGACCGCCGGACCCAGTCTTCCATTTCGCCTGCAGCATCGAACTCAACGATGACACGTCTGACTTCAATTCCTTGGGAGCCTCGACCTTCGGCGCTGCTGCTTTCGATTTGCAGGTGGCGTGAATCCCGTCGCCCAATTCCACCCGCGCCTGCCCGCCCGAATCATCCATCAGTCGGCCCGTGACCAGATCGCCTTCGTTGTGCTCCGCAATATATTCGTCCAGGCCAGTCGGGACGAGTTGCTTCATCCCCAATCGCATCTGCCGCTTTTCCAGATCGACGACGAGCACTTGCGCCTTCACCACTTGTCCCACACGCAGCACGTCCTGCGGCTGGTTGATTCGTTTTTCCGCGCTGATGTCGCTCACGTGAATCATCCCCTCGATTCCCTCCGCGAGCTGCACGAACGCTCCGAACTTGGTCAGATTCGTGATTGGCCCTTCGACAGCCGAGCCCACCTGAAAGCGTTGCGAGATCTCGGCCCACGGATCGCCCAACGCCTGTTTCAGTCCCAGCGAGATGCGCTGCTCAGCGGCTTTCACTTGCAGAATGACCACCTCAACCGTCTCGCCCTGCTTCACGACGTCGCTGGCCTTGCGGATTTTTCCTTTCGACCACGACATTTCGGAAATATGAATCAATCCCTCGATCCCAAGCTCTAACTCCACGAAAGCGCCAAAGTCAACGAGCCTCGTAACCGTGCCACGTACTCGATCGCCAGCCGTGAACTTTCCCGCAACCGCGTCCCAGGGATGCGGTTGCAACTGCTTCAGGCCCACAGAAATTCGCCGCTTGTCCGAGTCCGATGCAACTTTGAGCACTTTCACTTCGACCGCTTGCCCCACCGAGAGCACGTCGGCCGGCTTGTTCACGCGCCCCCATGAAATGTCACTCACGTGCAGCAGAGCATCCACTCCGCCCAAATCGACGAAGGCGCCGTAGTCCGTCAGGCTGCGCACCGTGCCGCTGACCGTGTCGCCTTCCTTGAGCTGTCCAACGAGCCTGTCTTTCGCGGACCGTTCTTCTTCCTCGGCCACCGCACGTCGATCCACCACGACATCCTCATCGGTAACGTCGAGCTTGATGATGCGGCAGCGAATTTCCTGCCCCACCAGTTTGTCCATTTCTGCCGCGTCGCGCACCCCGCTGCGCGAAGCGGGCATGAACGCCCGCACTCCCACGTCAACGCTGAATCCGCCCTTGATCACGCCCGTCACCGTGCCCAGCACAATGGACTTGTCGGCGAAAGCTTTTTCCAGCCCCGTCCAATCCATGGGCCGTTCGATCTTGAATCGCGAAAGCTCGTAGTAGCCGTCCAGATCCCGCCCCTTCACCGTGACCATGCACTTGTCGCCGAGCTTCAGAGTCTCCCCTTGCAGCGCCGCCAGCGGCAAAATTCCCTCCGACTTGTATCCAATATCGAAAAATACGGATTCGGCGTTGACCGCAATCACCGTGGCTTGCAGCTGCCGGCTGCCTTCGGTCTTGTGCGAATGGCTCTTCTGGAACTGCGAAAGAATGTCGCCGAAGGATTCCGAGCTTGCAGGGACAACTTGGGTTTCTGGAGTTTCAGGATTGGACATGGAAGTTTACAAGCCTCGTCGCGGGTTAGGTAACACTTAGGATATCATCGCCGAAAGTAGCGCCGCCTCCCCGTGGCTGTCGAGCGAACATCCTGTCGAGCGAACATCTTCGGGAGCGGCATCGAGTCAAAGATTATTCGTGCACCACCCACTGCGGATCGTCTTCCGGCCTAACAATCTGCCCGTCGCGCATGTGAATGATGCGGTCGCCGTACTTCGCTGCCTCGGGATTGTGCGTGATCATCAGCACGGTTTGCCCCAGTTCCTGGTTCGACAGCCGCAACATACCGAGCACAACATCGGAATTCTTGGAATCGAGATTGCCCGTGGGTTCGTCGGCCAGCACAACCGCAGGCTTGTTGATGAGCGCGCGCGCCAGAGCTACGCGCTGCTGCTCGCCGCCAGAAAGTTCCGAAGGGCGATGGCTCAGCCGCTTGGTCAATCCGAGCAGATCGGTAATGCGCGTGAAGTGAGCCGGATCGCCAGCGCCGTTGCCGGAAATTTCGCGCGCGATCTCAATGTTGGAACGCGCATCGAGAGTGGGCAGCAGGTTGAATTTCTGAAAGACGAAGCCGATCTTACGCTTGCGCATGCGGGTTCGTTCCGCATCGGAGAGAGTGGCCAGATCGTCGCCATCGAGCACGACGCTGCCGCCATCGGCCCGTGTCAGGCCGCCCAGAAGATAAAAAAGTGTGGATTTCCCGCTGCCCGACGGGCCTACCACGCTGACGAATTCGCCCTTCTGCACGCTGAAGGAAATCCCGCGCAGCGCCTCGACCTCAATTTTGCCCACGTGATAGGTCTTCCGCAGGTTTTTCGCTTCAATGAATGCTTCGCCCATGCCTGCCAAGAATCTTACACGAAGCCCTCATAACAAACGGAATCGCACGCCGTCGTAGAGACGTTGCTTGCTACGTCTTCCTTTTAGGCTGGAAGGAACTGCGGGAAGAAGAACTCAGGCCACGCCGATTTGGCGGACCACATCCGGAGGACGCGGGTGCATGCGTTTGGGCCCGCGCTTACGCACTAGCAGCAAGCGAACCCGCTCCAGCAGATCGGCGGGCGCGTACATCCCTTTGGTGAGAAAAACATCGGCTTGCGAATCGTGATCGTAAATCCGAACCTTGCTCGAGATGAGAATCGCGGGCGTGTGCGGCGACAGATCTTTAATCTTCGCGATCAGTTGCGGTCCGTCCAGTCCAGGCATCGCCATGTCGGCAATCACCAGGTCGACTCCGCCTTGCATGAACCGCGCCAGCGCTTCCTCGCCGCGAGAAAAGCTGGCCACCCGGTATCCGCGGGTTTCGAGCATGATTTTACGGTGGGACAGAGACTGTTCGTTGTCGTCTACGCTCAGGATCGTGCGCTTAGGTTTCATCAGCCTTCGGCATCTGTCAGGCACGATCGCGAATGCGAATCGTAAAACTGACGGAAGCTTTTCTCAATATGAAGAATGTCAGAGCGAGATGAATCCTAACGGCTGACACTCCTGCTGTAAAGTGTCGCCGATGCCAATGGGACTTTTTGGCCATTGATTTTTTTTCGCGCAACTGCGTCACCGTGTTTGCCGCAGCTTGCGCGGTGAATGTCAGAGAAAAACTTCGCCGCGCATTACTTCGATTGCGTTGCCCCCGACGCGCACGTTAACTACACGGTTATCGCGTCGCGACGCGCGCACAAAAATTCGGCTCGGCCGCTGCATCTCGACGCCTTGTTCGATCAGCACGCGTTCGTCCGGTTGCGCTACGCCGTGCGCCACCATCCACGCCGCAGTGCATCCCGCGGCTGACCCTGTAGCCGGATCCTCGCCGTTGTAAAAAATCATGCGCGCGTGCAAACGGGCTGCTGGATCTAAGGTTTCACGCGCCACGAAGTAGAAAAATTTCCCGCCCGTTTTCTCCAGGTATTCCGCGGCGCCGTTCGGGTTAACTCTCATTTTCTGAATCACCGCCAGGGATTTCAGCGGAGTCACGGTAAAGGCGACGCCCGTCGACACGCTTTCGATGGGAACTTGCGCGTCAAAGTCTTCGATGCTTAATCCAGTCGCGCGCGCCACCGCCTCGCGATCATGCCGCAGTCCAAACACCGGATCGATCTGCGTCATCTCCCCAAACGCAGGCTGTCTGGTTGTCTCTTCAAATCGCACAGGAACTTTTCCCACGTTCAAGTCGAGCATAACTTCCTTTGCGCCCGAGTCTCCGCGCATCGCGAACGCCGTTCCCAGCGTGGGATGCCCCGCGAAGGGCAACTCTTCCTGCACCGTAAAAATTCTTACCCGAACGCCGCGCTCTTTTTCGGTCGCGGTGTCGCGGGGACAAATGAACGTCGTCTCCGAGAGATTCATTTCCTTTGCGATCGATTGCATCTCCGCGTCGCTCAAACCGCGCCCATCAAAAAAGACTGCCAGAGAATTTCCCTCCAGCGGATTGGAAGAAAAAACGTCCCATTGCGCCATCGCCAGTCGCCGCGCTTGTTTGCTCATTGAGTGTCCCCGAAAAAAGCCAATTGCCCTGCCACACAAAAGATGCACGCCCGGTTGCGGAGATGCAGAAAATGCACCGAACAAAATCCTGCACAGAGTTTTGCGCCCAGGCTGTTTGACACCCGCTCTCGACACTTCTATCCTAAAAACATGTTTTCCTCTTGCAACGCCAGTGCCGTCGGTTGTTGTCGACCGGCGCCGGCGTGCGGCTAGGGAAACAGCCAGATTCTTCCCAGCCCACCCGGTAAAGCGGGTGGGTTTCGTTTCATCCGCTTTTTCAGTCCAAGCCGGCGGCGGGCAGGTTTTCCGAATCTTGCGCGATCAAAATTTCATCAAGGAGAAGATCATGACTACCGCGACCGAAACCTATAGTGTTCCCCGTATCAACGATACGGCTCCCGATTTCACCGCCGAAACCACGCAAGGGACGATCCACTTTCACGACTGGATCGGCAATGGCTGGGCCATTCTGTTTTCCCATCCCAAAGATTTCACGCCCGTGTGCACCACCGAACTGGGCACCATGGCGAAGCTGCAACCCGAGTTCGCCAGGCGCAACGTGAAGATTCTCGGCCTGAGCGTTGACCCCGTCAGCAACCACAGCAAATGGGCGGCCGATATCGAAGAGACGCAGGGCGCAAAGGTCAACTATCCTATGATCGGCGATCCGCAGCTTAAAATTGCGAAACTCTACGGCATGCTGCCCGCGGAAAGCGGCACCTCGTCGGAAGGCCGCACCGCCGCCGACAACGCCACCGTACGCACCGTTTTCGTCGTCGGGCCAGACAAGAAAATCAAGCTGCAGCTTAGCTATCCCATGACCACGGGCCGCAACTTTGACGAGATCCTCCGCGTAATCGATTCGATTCAGCTCACCGCCAAGCACAAAGTCGCAACCCCGGCAAACTGGAAGCCGGGCGAAGATGTGATTATTGGAGGAAGCGTTTCGAACGAAGAAGCACAGAAGTTGTACCCCGGTGGATGGAAATCGCCCAAGCCGTATTTGCGGATTGTTCCTCAACCCAAATAGCTGTGCGACGCGATAGCGGCCGGGAGTTCGCACGGACTGCACCGACCTGCACGCATCGTGGCCTTCGAAATCAGGTCGGCTAGGGTCACCTGTTACGATTTCACCACGATCTGCAGGTCAGTTGCTCTTTCGTCCTCGCGCCACGAAAGCGCAAGCGGTCCGGTGATCCTCCCGCTCTTCAAATGGAGAGAAGAAACATTTACTGTAGAGCGGACTGGGTCAGCTTTACCGCACAATAAGGATTGGCGGCTCCGCCCGTCACATTGCATTTCTGGCCGTTCACCGATCCCGCCGCAAGAGTCGAGAAGTATATGTTGGTCCCACCGTTAGACACCTGGTTGTCGATCACGATGCCGCTGGTCCCGCCGAGAGCTGTCGGGGACTTTACGCAACTGGACGTCGGTGCACCGGTACAGGTAGATGTGCTCAGCGAAGTTGTAATCGTCGAGCTCTCCAGGAACCCATCGCCCGTCCCGCCAGTCGACCCCACACCAAAGAAGAGCCGGTCCGTTGATCCATTGTAAAACTCAGTCAGAGGCGAGCACTCGTCCCCTTTCGTGGTGTTTATCACAAAGCCAGACGAACCCGTGGAGGTGATGACGTGGCTGGTATTAAAGGGGAAGAAATACATCCGTGGAGTCGACGGTACCCCCCCGCTATTCACAAATCCGCATGCGATCATGTGACCCGAGGTCGACCCATTCACCCAGAAGGTGTTATCGAACGTTCCCGAATGTACGTTTTTTCCCGTGCAGTTTCCCATCGCATCCGACGATCCCAAATCCACAGTGTTGGTGTTTGTCGGCGCACCGGTCGCGAAGTTCGCCGCAAGCTGCGTGATCGCTCCGCCGATCCCGCCCACGTTGCTGCATCCTGTAAATGCGAATATCTGGTCGATGGCGGAACTGGCGGGATCCGTAATCGCAATCGGCGGATCCACAAGGCCTGTCCCAGCTCCGTGCGTCACCCATCCGATCGTCTGCCGTGCCACGAAGGTTTTAGCCGGACTGGTCATTTTGACGGAATAGAGGTATCCCGCACCGTCTCCCAGAAAAATGGCGCTGGCAGTGTCATCCACCACCGGGGCGGTCAACACCTTGCTCGTCGCGTTGGTCGAGACGGTAACCGGCCAATTGGTCGGGTCGTTGACGAGTGCCGGCGCGTTCCCACCAAATACCGGCGTAATCTTATAGAGCAAGCCATTGTCCGCTCCCACGTACGCCGTATCCGTGTCGTAGTCGATCCATGGCGAGGAATTCGAATTCGTCGCTGCACTTTCGATGGTGAGGGTCGTCATGCAGCCCGCCGTCGTCGTCTTCGTGCACGAAGTGGGAGTCTGCGGGACCAGAACCGTCCCCACCTGCGACGGCGGCGTCGGAATTGGATTGGGTAGCACCAGAACGTGGAAGTAAGACGCCCCGGCCGTGCTCTCGACAAACGCTACTTTTGTCCCGTCGACCGAAAGCGCCGGCGAGGTCTTGATCTGTCCACCGGTTTGCGTCACCGTGTTATACGCGAATGCTACCCAGGGCGATCCGCTGTTGCACTTCGGAGTCGCTTCTGTGTACAGATTGTTGATCCCGACAAGGTTGGCCTGCGTCCCTGAAGGCACGTTCAACCCGAAGACAACGTAATCTGCGTTGCAATCCTGCGTGGTCACGTCAAACCGGTATTTGGCCGGAAACTGGTTTTGCGGCACAAACCCATTCTCCAGCGAGACCGCCCAGTCGATTTTCATCGGGTGCCGCCGCGGTACTCTGTGGCGCAAGTGTTCCATTGCCACTTGCCGCATGACCATGTTGTAAACATGACGCGGCTCGCGATCTCCTGCCGCTAGCACATCGTCCGCTCGCATGCCCGGCATCAACAGGTGCCGCGAACTCCAGTCCTGTGGATAACCCAGATGGGTCGGCTCGTGGCCTCCCTCTGCGGAGCTTTGTATCCCTACCTGACCCGAAAGCGAAATACCAAGCAGGAGAAAACCTGCTGCCGCCCAGAACCCACGGAACGCGTGCCCTCGCATAGAGTCTCTCCTTAAAATTTCCCGAATGTGTGCGTTCTCATCCCACTTTAAATCTTCGCTCACATTTCGGGATCTGGGACCTTACTTTCGTAACCTCACGCGCTCGGCGGGATTACCTACTTGTGACCAACGTGCGCTCGCCCCGTAGACTTTTCGGTCCGCTGGGCCCTGACTGAAGCCGCCAACGATGGCTTCGCTCTTCTACTCACGCCCTGGCGAGGCTACCCTCGGCCGACAACAGGAGGGCTTGCACTGGGGTGGCGAGGGATTGGATCTGAATCAGTGGACCTGTGGAATCCGCTCGCGTCCGTCTTAGCATGTTGGCCGAGGCTATGCCTGTTCTCTGGAAAGACTTCTCGCAATCTGCCGTAGACGGTCCTCGCATGTTGCCCTCCATGTAGGCCAACCCGGGGCAGCGTGTGCAGGTCCCCAGGTGAGCGCAAGTCGAGCAGGTCGGAAGGTCCCGGGCTCGAATCGAGCGGACCTCCTTGAGCTCAGCGGAATCTCGCCAGATTTCAAGAAACTTCTGCCGCCGAACGTTGCCGCTGGGAAGGGGGAATTGTACGCAAGGAAACACATCGCCGTAAGGAGAAATGTAGCAAGCCGTGTGTCCAGCGCTGCAGGGAATACCCAACATGACGTCTTCGCCAGGCGGAGGCGGAGGTGCGCAGAATTCTTCGACGTTGCCCACCAGTTCCTCGTTATGAAAGATCTGCTTGAGTTCCGATCCTGGAATCCGCAAGGCGAGAACGGATGTGTCTCCGTCCATTTTGGGCGTGATCGTCGGGTCGAGAGTGTATGCGACTCCCAGTTCCTTAGCCAGATCGATCACGCCGGACTGATCGGAGAAATTGCCCGCCATTAGAACATTCGCAATGGTGACCTTTAACCCCTGGGACTTCAAGAATCGAATCGCCTGGATGCTTCGCTTCAGTGAACCCGGCAGTTTCGTGATGGCGTCGTGGACTTCGGGCCGATGCGAATAGACACTGATTTGGATTTGCTCGACGCCGAGCTGGCGAAGCCTCGCGGCTTCCTTTTTGTGGATCATCACCCCGTTGGTCTTCACCTTTACGTTGAACAACAGATGGCGAGCCCGTTCCAGGATCTCAAAAAAGTCCCGGCGCATCAAAACTTCACCGCCACTGAGGGTGAGGAAAAAGACGCCAGCATCGGCGAGCTGGGCGAGCAGATCGGCGATTTCTGCCGTCGTCATCTCGCCGTGATCGTCGTGGTCGAGATAGCAGTGCTCGCAGCGCTCATTGCAGCGATAGGTGATATCGAGGTGAACGCTGATGGGTAGGCCGAGGTTCAGCGCCTTTTGATTCATCTCCGCCAGTAGGCTCATCGAGGAATGGGAACTTCAATCAGTGGCTGATCCGATACGACCAAAAGGCCGTGTTGTGAGAGTTGATCGACGAAGCGGTCGGCGTCGCGCTGCGCCTGGGCTTGATCGACATCGAATTCCTCGCAGATTTTGGCGCTAACGATTTCTGCGAGTGGCGTACGTCCATCCGCTGCCTGCCAAATCGCCGAAGCCACCTCATTGAGAGTGAAGAAAGTGGAATCTGCAGTCGACATGATCATCATTTCGCTGCCCAGCAGGCGGGCAGCGATCGCCTTGTTTGGCGCAATGTATTTTTCAGCCATTACAAATTTCGTTAGCTACCGTATCATACGCCAAACCCTTTGGTCGGGAACAAACACTAACCGGTGGATGGGAACCAAGCTAGCAAACTCGCAGGCCGACTGAAATACGCATTTTACGAGCTCAGGATCATGGGCGAAAAACAAGATATTCCTTAGCAGCCGCTGGACGGCTTGAGTCGGCTCGATTGGCTCGATTTTGTTCTCTGAGCCTTTCTCCAACAAAAAGAGCGCGCCGAGGGGCGCGGATTGGTTCTCCCCGACCCGTGCCAGTTCACCGGCGAAAGGTGTGCCGTAGGCCAGATACCGGTTACCGTCGCGCCGCACGTAGGAGATTTCATCGGTCAGCACCCTCACATCCCGCGGCGCCAGACGGGAAATCGTTGTCTTGCCCGCACCAGAAACTCCGGAAAACAGAAAGGCTTTCTCCCCGCAAATCGCACTGGCGGCATGAACTAGAAAACCACCTTGCTTCGCCAGAATAAGAGAGTGAACAATACGCAAGACGCAATCGATGGCGTAGGGACTGTACGACTGGCGGATAGAGCCGTGCCCTGTGTCGGGATGCCAGCGTGCGCTAAAATCCCCTCTCTTCAACAACCATTCCCCTGCTTCGATCTTTACCTCCAGATCACTATCGGCTTGGGTGGATTCGGAGGGCTCGTAAAGGTCAATGTCGAACTCGACGTGCGAAATTGGCGCATTCCCCACGAAACCTGCATAGCGATCCTTGATTAGGCCACGAAACAAGGGGTGGGTGGTGCGCAGACCAATGGCCATTCCACCGATTTCGATCGAAACCGCCTCGGTCGTGCCCTGGAGGGGTGTCATCATTGATGAAACCCACGGGATGGATCACGGCCGGGAATTACGCGTTGCGCACCCAGAGCGGCCCGGAAAAACCGCCGGGCACGCATCGGACCTACCCGCTGGCGCGCCGCATGAATACGCAAAGCTAGAGTGCGCAAGCTGTCGCAGTTCTGTAGTGTCCACGCCAGGGCCGAATGCAGTGGCGAGACTCGTCGGTTCGGAACGAAACTGCGATCGCCGCGGCGCACAACCGCCACTCGGCCCAGCAGTTGAGAGGCAGCACAGGGGGGATCTCGGTCCGGCATCGCGTCCCCTCTCGTGATCAATGAAAGGCAACCTTGAACGCCCTGCTTCTCCACAAGACGATGAATAAAGAAGCGCTTGTTGCGAAGCACTAAAACCACGTCTCCGGGAACGGCTTCTTCGCACCGTTACGGATTGAATCGTGAGCACATCGCCTGGCCACAGGGATGGAAGCATACTGTTTCCCCGTGCCCTGAGTTGCATCGTGCCGTGCCGGCGAAGGACCTCGACCGCAAGACCTAGCCGCGGATCCTCGTCAGTTCCCATGGTGGACGGCATAGGTGAAAAGAGCCTACGAACTCTTGCGGTGAAATCTGCACTGAAACTCGGTGGCATTAACTTTGCCGCAAGACAAGGCCATGGTCTCGAAGACACGTTCGTAGCGGAAGGCGGGTTCTTGATAAGGCTTTTTTGTCGGGCGACGACCCTCCCTAGTATTGTTATCGTCGACTATGTCGCTTTTCTCAGCCATAGGACTGCCCAGACGAACGGCGAATCAAAAATACGCCATTGCGACTTCGCGGAAACTCCATCACATACTACACCAGATGAAATCGGAACCGTTTACATTCTCGGCACTTTAAGCCTGCGCCGCGCGAAAATGAGTACTCCCAGTAGCCGAATCGGGCAAATTCCACCCCAGCGCGGCTAGAGTACTTGGCCGCATCAAAATATTCAAGACTGAATCGGAGAAGATTATCGGTCAAATTGTCGTCAACTCGGCCTAATGTTCCTGCGTGAACGACGACACGCTAGAAGCCTACGGGGAGCGGTTGCGGGAACTTCGTAAACCGAAGGGCTATCACAGAAGAGGTTCGCTAGGCGCCTGCCGATTCACAAATCGCGCGTCTTTTTACTTCTTGCCGTCCAGAACCGACAGGTCGAAGCGCCAGCCCCCCGGCGCGCGCCGGGTTCGCGCACAACTCCATCCTCATCCCCAGATCGTCCAGGACTCGGGTCAGCCCATCCACTGCCACCTCATCCGCGCACACCAATAGCGAAGACAGAGTCACGCCAAATCCCGATCGTGGAGTACCTCCGGTTCCGGCGACTGGTTACCGCAGTCATGGGTCGCACCGGCATTACACGCCGAAGTTTCTCTTACTCCTTTGATCTCCGTCGTGTGACGTGAGTAACCAGAGGCAGTCCAAAAGACCAATACTGGCGTGTTGTACCGTGGTGCTTTGACGCCGTATCCATTCCTCCCTACGATCAAGAATACCCACCCCCCAAAGACTGCACGAGGCCACTGGTGCGGACGTGTCGCAATGGCCTGAGGGAGTGGAAGGTTGAAGTTCAGCGGCGGTTTGGGAATAGGTCATCCAATGCAAGGACTTAGGGCATCGACGAAGACCGACGGCTTCTCTCTGCTGGAGATGATGATCGTTGCCAGCATTTTGCTGATTTTGTCGGCATTCGCGGTAATGACATTGCAGCCGACACTTCAAGCCGAGCACGTCAACAATGCCTACAACACTACTTTGACCTCATTGAGGCGGGCTCGGGAGGCTGCCGCCGGAGACATGCGCATTTATGTCGTTAGCTTTTCTGGCCCAGCTGCCGGCGTGAATGGAGGCACGATAACGGTCACTCAAAACTCAACCAGCGGCCTTCTCTTGTTTACCGCTACCTTGCCGAGTGACGTGACTTTTCACGTGGAGCCGGGCGTGCCCAACTCCCCTACCACGCCGCCTACCACGCCCGATGGCTTTGGCGCAGCCGTCAACCCATTCGATTTCAATCAGGGCATCGGGGCCGCGGGAGGAACGACTGTCTATTTCTATCCGGACGGTTCAGCCCACGACATCAACGGCAATATCAACAATGGGGTGGTCTATCTGGGGCGCCCGGGCTACCTCGACACCTGCCGTGCTATCACGATCTGGGGATCGACCAGCCGCCTCCGCGGATGGCGTCTTTACAAGAAAAGCGGTGTCTGGTCCTGGAGTCAACAGTGAATATCAAACGATTTTCGCAACCCGTTCAACCCTCAGAGTCGGGCTTCTCCCTGCTTGAGGTCATGATCTCAATCGCTGTACTCATGGTCGGCATGATTGCCGTGCTGGGAGTGTTTGGCGTGGCGGTCGCGGCGAACCAGGGCGCTCAGCAGGACATGATTGCCCGCCAGTTGGCATCGGAGACCATGGAGAGCATCTTCACGGCGCGTAACACTTCGGAGTTAGATTTTTCCCAGATCAATAATGTCTCCAACGGCGGCATCTTCGCGAACGGTGCACAACCTCTGCTGTGTGCGGGCCCCACCTACGGAATCGTCGGAGTTGCCGGCGATACGGCATCCTGCCTCACTGCAACCGGAGGGACCTGCCCGAACGGGGGCGTTGAGTGCCTTGTCGAACCCGGGCCCGACGGCATCATGGGTACCGCGGACGATGTTATTCAGTCTTTGTCCAACTACACGCGCACGATCGCAATTACTCAGCTGACCAGTGGTAATCCTCCGACCGTTATTCCAACACTCGTGCAGGTCACGGTCACCATCACTTATTCGCGGATCAGTTCCGTTGCGCCAAAGACATATGTCCTTGAAGAATACATTTCGTCGTACCACTGAAGGGATATTCATGGGTCGCATCTCCAAGTCGAATTCCGGCTTCACGCTGCCTGAACTGATGATCGCCGCCGCCGCGGGCCTCATTGTTCTTGGAGGGGCGGCTACGCTATTTTCTCAAGCCTTGCACGCGGCCTGGATCACTTCGCAAAAGTCAGAAATGCAGCAGGACTTTCGCGCTTCCGCCAATCTTCTCCAGCGCGATATCAGCATGTCGGGCGCAGGTGCTCTAGGTCAGCAGGGGTTATCGTACAGTGCGGTTGGCCTGCCGGCGTCCACCGGCACCAATCCCGTCTACCCCTGTAGTTTTTCAACCTGCAACTATATTAATGCCCTACCCGTGGCCTATCCCACGGCATCCGGCGCCCCTTATATCTACTCCATTATTCCCGGCACCGGCCTGGGCATCACTGTACCGGGCTCCGGAGACGGCGCCACGGACATTCTCACCATATCCTACGCCGACGCCAACTTGGCTCTGAACTGCTACACCGCCGCAATCGATCCGACCGGCACCATCGTGACATTCCAGTTGCCGAGCCCGTTGCCATCCACCTGCGTCCTGCCTACTGGCACGACTACCCCCCAGCCGTTGAATGATACGGTCGTGGGCCTGCAGGATGGCGACACGGTTCTATTTGGAAGCAAAGCGCTTGGGGTCGTGACTTCCGCCGTAGCCACTTGTGCGCCCACCGGCACTAACACCGCCTGCTACACGGTTAATTTCGCCGCCACCGACCCGGGCCACATCAATCAGCCTTCGGCGGTCACGGGAAGCCTGGCACAATTTGTTGCCAGCGGAAGACCCGCTTCTTCCTCCATACCTGTCTCCGCTGTGCGACTGCTGATCATCACTTACTATCTCGACATTTCCCCCTGGGATAATGTCACTCCCCGCCTGATGCGTGTGCAGAGTGGTAAGAGTCCCGCTCCGGTGGCCGAAAACGTCGTGTATCTCAAGTTTACTTTTGACGTCAACAACAACGGCGTCATCGCAGCCAATCAGAAGACCCTCCCCGCCGGCACTACCCCGGCCATGATCACTAAAGTCAACATTGCTCACATGACGATGCGCAGCCAGTTGAAGGGCCTCTCCGGCTATCAGGGACTTGATCTTCAGACCTCGATCGCCGCCCGCAACCTGACTTCGCAGCAGGAGTATCCGATAAAGGGTTCCAGCTATTGATCATCACTGCAGCGACCGGAAATCTGTGGTAAGGGGAAAACGGAACTGAGGAGAAATACGATGCATAGCGCCAAATCGACTTCGCCAGGATTCACGCTGATCGCCTCCCTGCTGTTGCTATTGTTAATGTCGGGATTCGCGGTCGCTTTGCTCATGACGGTTAACACCGAGCAGCAAGCTGGCGGTCACGACCTCAACAATACCTATGTTTATCGCACCGCAGAAGGCGCGATGGAGAAAATGACCTCCGATCTGGCCAATACTTTCCAGAATATTCAGTCACCGACCGCCTCAGACATCTGCGCGCTCAGCACCGTGCCTGGCCCCCCTACCTGGGACACCAGCGTTTCGTATCCTCTTTATTCCGTTTCGCCCAATTCCGATCGGAACAGCCAATCCGTGCGCGGCCTCCCCCCTGACCACTGTCTGGGGTCCCATCCAGTCTGGTCCTGATGCCGGCTTGTACGCTCAACTCATTCCTGTCGCTCTGAACGTCCAGGCCCAGCGAAACACGGGCGAATACGTTAGCATGACGCGCACCGCCGAGGTCGCGTTAATTCCGGTATTCCAGTTCGGCGCGTTCTCCGATTCCGATCTCTTCTTCGGTCAAAGTCCGAACCTGGGCTTCGCCGGCCGCGTTCATACCAACGGCGATCTCTACCTGGGAGTTGCGAACGGCTACAGCCTGGTTTTTGGTGACAAGCTCAGCGCCTTCGGCAACGTAATTCGTCAGCAGATGGATGACGGACTCGTGGTGGGCGGTGGCCTCGACGATGGCAACGTCCTGCTCCCAACCACCAGCAATGGTTGTGCGACGCAGTTGACGGCTCTGCAAAGCGGCACTACCGTCAGCGCGAGTTCCACCTGTGTCAACATCGCCAACACTTCGACCGGACTTGGCGCGACTGCTGGCAGCGTAGTTGGGGGCCACGGCTCCACGCAGAACACCTCGACATGGCAGAACGTATCCAAGGGCACATACAATTCCTATCTCATTGACGGGAACGGACCGACTGCCACATGCACCACTTGCGTCGGACCCAACAACACTGGCGCTACCGATCTGGTGCTGCCCTTTGTGAATGGCACGACTTCGGCCGTGCAGATCATCCGTCGGCCCTTGACCACCACAGCACCCACGTCCCTGCTGGGAGGGTCGCAGTTAGGGTACGAAGGTCAGATTCGAATATTGCTCAGCGACACTCAGGCGGGCTTACACCTGGCGGACTGGAATGGCGACGCCTCGCAGGACATTCAACTCGTGGGCGCGCTTCCCACCGCTCTGGCTGCACTGAACCAGGGAGCCGCCGGCGGCGGCTCGCAGGCTGGCGCAGTGAACGTCGCCAGCAGCGGTCACTACTACTACTTCGGGGAAAGCTATTGCGGAGGTACCGCCCCCACTGCCGGCACTATCGGCAGCCCCTGCCTTACCACCCACGGCGGTGACAGCAACTTCGTTGTCCCGAAGTATTACGGGCCCATGTCCGCGTGGCCGCCGGCGAGCTCGTGGCCCCCTGTCGCATTTCCTACGCCCAACACCACAAACTTCAATACCGCCAACGGAAGCACCAACGGCTTAGAGTGGCCGCTCATCAACGGTTGGTTACTCGTGGAAGCTAACTGGGCCAGCGACGGAGCGTGGCACGGCGTCACCAAGGAATGGTTACAATTAGGGTTCGCCAGGGGCCTCAACGTTCCCGTGCAGCCCGGATGGGGCTGCACTGCACCCTCTACCAACACGCTATCCACCGCTCCGGGGTGCAATTATCTTGCCGACCACGGCAATGCTATTCTGTATTTTCAGGTCACTGCCGATCGAAACCTGAGTGGCTCGACCACTGGCACGGATCTGCCACTGTCCAGCAACTATTACGACTCGCTGACGACTACGCACTTATCTCAGTACAACTGGTACCCCATCAATCTCTATGATGCCCGTGAGGGAGAAAACTACGATAACTCCGGCATATATACGGGCTCGTCATCGGGCACGCCCAACGGCCTGATGAACGCAGTGGAACTGGATGTGGGCAACCTGCGCAACTGGCTCCTCGGAAGAACCGGCACCACTGGGAACAAAGTAGATTACGTCACGCAGAATGGGTACATCCTCTACTTCTCCGATCGCCGCGGGATGCAGTTCGCAACTTCCAGTTGCGGAACAATTCCGTGCACGTCGCTTTATGGCGAGTACGGGTTCGAAGACAGCGTGAATTACGCAAACCTAGGCAATAACCTGGCGCCTGACGGAAGACTCGACGGCCTCAACTACAACGGAGTTTCGCCGGAAGACGTGAACGGCAATGGCAACCTTGACAACTACGGCGTCAAGGGCGTAGGTGACGCTTTCGGGTCGTCGTTCACCACCGACACCGACACCGGCAGCGCCCCGTCACCCTACGCACATCGTTTCAATACCGCTACCATAGGCCTTGCCAATCGCGTAACAGGCGCGCGGCACGTGCTGAAACTGGTCGACGGATCGCTGGGCAATTTGCCCACACAGCCGCCAGGCAATACCACCACCCATTGCGCCCAAAGTTCAACTAATCCGACCGGCTGCGGCGGTTTCACTGTGGCTTCGGAGAACCCCGTTTACGTGCAGGGAAATTACAACTCGAACTGCCCTTTGGCTGCCACCAACGGCTGCACACCCAACAATGCGACTCATGATCCTACGTGGACCAGCTCTACTGCCGCAGAGCCGAATCACGCAGCCGCATCCATTATCGCGGACAGCTTTACGTTCATGTCGAACAACTGGCAAGACGCGGGTTGCGCTACCACCGCCAGCTCCATCTGTACAACCACGACGCAGCAAGGCATTGGCTCGTTCTATAACACGACTGGCAGCCTGGTGAACTCAATCAACCCAGGGGGCACGGGTACCAATCGCAACCGCTTCGCCGCCACCACCTACTACCGGGTGGCTGTTGCCGCAGGCAAGGCCATTGCCTTCAACGATACCTCTGGTACTCCTGATCCATTTTTTGGATCGGACGGCGGTGTCCACAACTTCCTGCGCTTCCTCGAAGACTGGAGTGTACCCGGATCGAGTGGCAATACGCTGCAATCCCTCTACTACAAGGGATCCATCGTGAGCTTGTACTGGAATACCTATGCGACCGGAAGCTATAAGTGCTGCAATCTGGTCTACCATCCACCAGACCGTGAATACTCATTTGACCCGTTGTTCGCCATCCCTCAGAACCTGCCGCCGGGCACCCCCATGTTCCGCAACGTGGATAATCTGAGCTACCGGCAAAACCAAATCGCGCGCCCCAATTAACGCGGTGTTGGAAATAGAGCCCCGGTCCGCAAAACGGACCGGGGCTCTTGTTTTCCCTATACTATTTCCTCGCGCTCCCCCATCCCGGCTCAACCCGGAGATGGTGCTGAACAAATTTGTCGTATTCTTACGTGAACGAAAGCAGGGCAGGTCATGAGAATGATCTTTTAACCAACCATTCAGACTCTTCTCGCCCTCCGGTCTCCGAGACCGGCTATAGAATAAGTTTAATGTTTTCAATCGTGCGACACCGTTTCAAGGCTGCTTGCACTTCTCGCGAAACTGCAACGGGACTGCAACGGTTATCAAAGCAACAGGCGATAAATTGTTGATTCTAAATACGGAAGCGCATGCGGTCCGGTGATCGTCCCGGTCTTCAAAACCGGCGGGTGGCAGGCACTCCTGTCACCGGTGGGTTCGACCCCCACTCGCTTCCGCCAAATCCTCCTCCCTCCTCGCGTTATCGATTACCCTGGAATGGCGATTCTCGGACGAACCGGTAGAGACGTAGCTTGTTACGTCTGCAGTTTCGTAGCTCGCCCAGCCGGGCCAACAAATAGCACTCTCGGGCCATTCCCGTTTTCCCTGGTCAGTTCTATTCTTGTTCTTGAGCAGCACTTGGGGGAGGGCTGATCAACAAACGTCCCACGACTCAAATCGAGTCTGGGGCGTTTTGTTTTGCACCGGATTATCTGCCGCCGGTCTGCCATCCGCCGTGTCTTAGCCCAAGCCGAAATCGGGTAAAATGATCCCTTGGGTTCCCCTCCCTTCACACGGAATAGAACTTCGTCCTGCGGGCGGTTGCGGGCGTTCGTGCTCGTCTTCTCGTTGCTCGCTTTTGCAAGCTCCGCGCGGGCCGACAATGCGGCCTTCGATCTCATTGGCCCCAAAGTCGACGTTCGCGTGCAACGTGCCGGAGTCACGCTGCCCATTGCCGAAGTTCCCAATCTCCAGGCCGGAGACCGCTTGTGGATCCATCCCGATCTCCCCGACAGCCAGTCAGTGCGCTACTTGATGGTCGTGGTATTTCTGCGTGGCGCCACCAACCCGCCTCCCGATTCCTGGTTCACCCGCGTCGAAACCTGGACCAGGCCCGTCCACGAAGAAGGCGTTTTCGTGAACGTGCCCGAAGAAGCCGAGGAAGCTCTCATCTTTCTGGCTCCCGAAACTGGCGGAGCCTTCAACACTCTCCGCGGCGCGGTTCGCGGCAAGCCCGGCGCGTTTGTGCGCGCCTCGCAGGATTTAGTCCAGGCCAGTCTCGATCGCCAGCGTCTCGATAAATATCTCGACGCCGTCCGCGAGATTTCCGCCAACGATCCCGAACAATTGAAAGCGCGCACCACTCTACTGGCGCGCAGTCTCAACATTCGCCTCGAGCAGCAGTGCTTCGACAAGCCGACCGCCCAGCAGGCTCCCTGCCTCACCCAGAACACGGACCAGTTGGTGCTTGACGACGCCCACAGCCAGAACATGGTCGCGACTCTGACCTCAGGCCCGTCCACCGACCTGCTTGCGCAGATCTCCGCCACTCCCAATGCCCGCAGTGGCTATTACAGTCCTTACGTTGGCGCGGTCGTTGACGTTGCCCGCATTCTGAGCACGGCGCACACCGCGCAATATCAGTACATTCCCGCGCTGGCGTTGCCCAAGCAGGACGAACTCAATCTTCGCCTCAACAATCCGCCATCATTTCGTAATCCGAAGTCAGTGCTGGTGATCGGCCTGCCGCCGGTTCGCCCCGCGCCCGTTCCGCCGTTGCGCGCCGTCGACGCAGCCCAGGTATTTTGCGCAGGCAAACCTTCGCTGCTGCTTCCCGCCGAGGGCGCTCCGCTGGTTTTTGCCACCGATCTAGCGCATGGCTTCGTCCTCCATGTCGACGCCAAGTCCGGCCCGGGCATCGATCTGCCCGCCAAGCCCGATCCTCTGCTCGGCGGGTTTTCAGTCGAGACCCAAGGTCTCCAATCTGCCGACATGGACGGCGAAATAATCGGAACGATTCGCGGCACGTGGGGATTCCACGCGTTCGATGGACCGCACTACCGCCTGCGCGCCTCGCGGCCTGGGCAATGGATTGTGGCCTCCAAGGATGCCAGCGCCTTGATTGTTGGCCGCGAAGACACGCTCCATTTGCAATCGCCCGATGCATGTTGCGCGAGTGAGGTCAAACTCAAAGACGATCAGGGAAAGTTGCTGGAGACTGAGTGGAAGAGTCCCAAGCCCGACGAACTCGAAGTCAAAGTTCCGCTGCAGAACGCTAATGCGGGATCGGTCACCATGCTGATCAAGAAGTTTGGACTGACCGAAGTCGACGAGATTCCGCTCCACACCTACGCTGAAGCGGGCCGCCTCGACAGTTTCAGCATTCACTCTGGCGACGCCGATGGCCTGCTCAAGGGCACGCGCCTCGACCACGTCGACAGCCTCGAGGTGAACGGCCTTCGTTTCCTTCCCGGTACCCTTGCCCGGGCCCATCAACAGGACGAACTCAAGCTGGCCACGCAGGACGCCGACGTGAAAACCAAACTTCATCCCGCAGATTCGATCGTGGTTCGCGTCACTCTGAAAGACGGCCGCGTTCTCGATCTCAAATCGGAAGTCGAAGCCCCGCGCCCCTCGGTTGCCTTGCTCAACCAGAGCGTCCAACTGGATCAGACTTCTTCGCCGGTCACTGTTCATCTCGGCAGCGACGACGAATTGCCGCAGGATGGCCGCCTGAATTTCTTTCTCAAGACGCAGGCGCCGGAGACTTTTCCCTCCACGGAAAAAATCGAAGTCGCCACCGCCGACGAATCTTTCCGTGTGCTGCTGAGTTTTAACGACGGCAATCTTACTTTGCAGGATTCCAAGACCGTCTTCGCGGTTCTCGATCCCATGAAACTCCTCGGCCCGTCGGCGTTCGGTCGGCTCAAGTTTCGCCCGGTCACCGCAGACGGCACCGACGGCGACTGGCAACCGCTGGTCAACCTGGTGCGCATTCCCACGCTCAAAGGCGTTCGCTGTGGCTCCGCCTCTGAAAAGCAGTGCACCCTCAACGGCGACAAACTTTTCCTGCTCGACTCGGTGAGCACCGAAGCCGATTTCTCCAACTCATTCACCGTTCCCGAAGGTTTCGGGGAAGATGCCCTGGCAATTCCGCCACCCAAAGGAAAAACTCTCTACATCAAATTACGCGACGATCCCGCCACAGTAGACACCGTAACCCTGCCCGCCCAAACCGCCCAGCCCTAGCGCGCGCCAGGAAGAATGTTGGGGACAAAATGTGAGGATGTGAATGTGGGGACAGCCGCCCCCGGCTGTCCAGTCGAGCGAAGCTCGACGGGCTGGCCATCCCCCTCGCGGGCGTCATCCTGAACGGAGCCGCTCTTCAGGCGAAGTGAAGGATCTCGCGCGCAGCCCCGGCTCCGCCCACCGAAGAATTACCTCCCTAATCAGTCGCTTGCCTGGTTAATCGCCCGGCACACCGCATCGAAAAGACTTTCGTCCCGAGTCACAAATGTCAGGAAGTCGTTGTCTGCAATGTAAGAGTCAGGCTGGATCCAGTCGAGTTGGTTCCAGAACAGATCGGCGAGGCTCGACCTCTCGGGCGGGTGCAAAGCGAAGCAATAATTTACTAAGACGGCGATCTCTCCCCGCTGTACTGGAGGGTCAAAGATATTGGTCCCTAATCGCGACACTCCCAAATCCGTAGGCTGCTGAAAGACATACCACTCGTCCCAACCGCCCCGCGGCAACTTCTCGACTGATTGAACCAAGGGACTATAGGCAATCCCTTGCCGACTCTCCCAACCAACCAGATCTTCTTTGGCATTCAGAGACAGTTGGCCGCTGTCAATGGAAGTGATTGCGAGGTACCTTCCCAGCACAACAGCAGGGCAGAATTTGAGCAGGTCGTCGAGTTCAAACTCGCTGACCAGCCACTTGTATGCACCGCGCGATCCAGTGGCCAATGGTTCTGGCGAACCTGAAGTAGAAGGCATAAGGAAATAGTAGATCACGAGATTCCGCGCGCTGATCTCCTTTCGCCCAACCCGCTCCTCTGTGTAAACTACCTTCGCGATGAGATCGTCCCCCAGATCAGGCGTAGCCAAACTCTTTTTCCTGTTGATCGCGCTCGCGGCCTGTAGTGTTTCCAGCTTCGCCTCCGCCTATGACGGCCATCCCAAGCTGGTTGTGGTCATCGTCATCGACCAATTTCGCGGCGACTATCTCGAGCGTTATCGCGGCCAATTCGGCGAGGGCGGTTTCCGCCTCTTCCTCGACCATGGTGCTTATTTCCCCAACTGCAACTACAACTACGCCAACACGCGAACGGCGCCCGGTCACGCCACCCTCTTTACCGGCGCCTACAGCAACGGCCACGGCATTGTCGCCAACGAATGGTGGGACCAGAAAAAGAAACGCATGGTCACTTCCGTCGAAGACGATGCCACGAAACTGGTGGGCGTCGCCGGAGACAAAACCGGCGCCTCGCCGCACAACTTAATGGCCGACACCCTGGGCGATGAGCTCAGGCTTTCCACGCAAGGCAAGGCCCGCGTCTTCGGAATTTCGCTGAAGGACCGCGCTTCCATTCTTCCCGCCGGATTTGCAGGCAACGCCGCCTACTGGATCGATCCCGCAAGCGGCGCATGGGTCACATCCACCTACTATCGCGACGACCTTCCCAAGTGGGTGCAGGATTTCAATTCCACTCATCCCGCGAAATATTGGGATCGCGACTGGAAAGACGCGCAGGGAACTGTTCTGCGCTCAACCGCGCATCGCAAGGGCAGAGACGGCTCCGACGCCGGTTTCTACGAAGTCGTCGGCCCGACTTCATTGGGCAATGAATATGAATTCGATTTCGCCAAGGAGTTGCTGCAGTTCGAAAACATCGGCCGCGGCCCGGCGACCGACCTGCTCTCGATCAGCCTCTCGCCCAACGACATTCTCGGCCACCAGGTCGGCCCCGATTCTCCCGAGATGCAGCAGATGGCCCTCGATCTCGACCGCGAGATCGCCGATTTCATCGGTTTCGTCGCGCATCAGATCGGTATGGCCAACGTGTGGGTCGCGCTTTCGGCGGACCACGGCGTCTCCTCGTTGCCCGACGCGGTCAAGAAGCTTCGCATCCCCGCAGCCAATCTCGACAGCAAAAAAATCGATGCCGACATCAACAACGCCCTCGCCGCGAAATTTTCTTCCGGCCACTCCGCTTACGTAAAGCTGGATTATCCCATGGCGTGGCTCGATCAGGATGCCTTTGCCGCCGCTCACGTCCGTGAAGCCGATGCCGAGAAAGCCGTCGGCGAGGCGATGAAGCAATCCGGCCTGCGCGACTATTACACCAAGTCGCAACTCGCCGAAGGCGAAGTTCCTGACACTCCACTCGGACGAAAATATTTGAACAGCTACTCTCCCGAAGGAAGCTGGTACGCGATGGGCGTCCCCGACATTTACACGGTCGGCTCGTCCAAAGGTACGGACCATGCCTCGCCCTACAACTACGACACGCACGTGCCGCTTGCATTCTACGGTCTGCCATTTCAGCCGGGAACGTATCGCGCTCCGGCCGAGCCTGTCGACATGGTGGCCACGCTCGCATCGCTACTCGGCATCAATGCTCCGAGCCACGCTGTCGGCCGCGTGCTGACTGAAGGGCTCGCGCCGTCGCACTCCGCCGCGAACTTAGGAGAAGGCCGGCCATGAGCGCTGCCGCCAATTCCAACTCCACGCCCGATCTCAGCGTGAGCTTCGCCGGGATTCAGCTCAAGAATCCCGTGATCGCCGCCAGCGGCACGTTCGGTTACGGAGTTGAATTTGAGGACGTCGTCCATCTCGGAAAGCTTGGCGGTTTTGTGGTGAAGGGACTGTCGAAGGAGCCGATGATCGGCAACCCTCCGCCTCGCCTCTGGGAAACCGCGGCTGGCATGCTCAATGCCATTGGGCTGCAAAACATCGGCGCGCAGGCCTTTCTCGACGAGAAGTTGCCGCACCTGCGCACCATCAAGAACGCCGTCGTGCTCGCCAACGTTTTCGGTTACACCCGGGAAGACTACGAACGCACCATCGAAATTCTCAACCAGGGCGAGGGCATCGCAGCTTACGAATTGAATGTTTCCTGCCCCAACACCGAGCAAGGAGGTCTGCAGTTCGGCACCGACCCGCGCTCGCTCGATGAGATCGTCACGACCGCCAAGCGTGTTGCCACGCGCCCGCTGATCGTCAAACTTTCCCCCAACGTGACCAGCATCGCGCAGATGGCCTACGTGGCGCAGGAAGCGGGCGCCGACGCGCTCTCGGTCATCAACACATTCGTGGCCATGGCAATCGATCCCGAAACCCGCAAGCCGCGCATTGCCAATGTCACGGCGGGCCTGTCGGGTCCCGCCATCAAGCCCATCGCCGTGCGCATGGTCTACGACGCCGCGCACGCCGTGCGAATTCCGGTGATCGGCATGGGTGGAATCTCAACTGCGGCTGACGTGGTCGAATTCATGTTGGCCGGGGCGACGGCCGTGCAGATTGGCACCGCCAGTTACTGGGATCCGTGCGCCACCGAGAAAATTGTGGATGAGTTACAGGAGTGGTGCAGCGAACATCACGTGGCGAAGTTGGCCGACCTAACCGGCGGCATGCTGCTGGAGTAGCGCTGCCGTCCCGGCGGCTGTAGTGCGGTGTCTCGCCCGCACTCCCCGCGGGCAAAATGTCGGAGAGACGCCGGCGCTACAGTCCTAACGTCCCTGGGCGTACCAGATCGCCCCCGGCGACTTATAATTCCGCCCTTCGCCCCACACTGCCTGCGTCGCTCCATCGCTGTCGATGGCTAGCCCGAAGTAATCTCCAAAGGGAAAGCGAAATCCATTCTGCAGAATATAATCGTAGCCGCGCACCGCACCCGAGAGCTGCGTCTCTGCGCTCCACGTTGCCCCGCCATTGGTGGAACTGCGGAAGTAGGTATTCCAGAGCCGATTGTTAGGATTCCCCGCCTCCTCCGCTCTCGCATCCATCCACGCAACTCGCACATCGCCGGCCGCGCCAGCAACCAGCGCCGGAAACGCATGTTCCAACCCTGCTCCTGCGTTCGAAATGCTGGCCCGCTCCGCCCAGCTTGCCCCGCCGGTGGTGGACGACGAAAAATAAATGCGCTCCGGCCCGCCATTCGCAGCGCCCGCGTTCCACAGTGCATAGAGCGCTCCTGCACTGTCCGATGCCAAAGCGATCTGCGGGCCCAAATATCCGGTCTCGCAACTTTGGGTGTCGCAGTCGGGGGGCGCGCTCGATACATCCAGCAGCAGCGTGTTCCAGCTCCGGCCGCCATCCGGCGAGCGGCTTACAAAAATGCTGACCGGCCGCGTCGGCAGTTCGTGGCGAACATAGGCAGTCCAGCCAAAATAAACGTTGCCAGCAAGATCGACGGTTGCTCCTCCAGCCAGCGACGATCCGGGCGAGGCATTCGTATTCACCTGCACCGCCGCGAAAGTCTGTCCCGCATCGTGCGAGGCGGCCACAAAGAATCTTTCCTCGTGGTTGAAGCCGACATAAACATCGGTTCCGCGAACCGCCAGCACCGGCCTGTCAGCGTCTTCCTGCCCGCGCTCCGCCCACGAGAATGACCACGTACGCCCAAAGTCAAGCGACCGCGCCACGATAATGTCGCGCTTGTTGTTCTGCATCCACGACGCGTACACCGTCTGCCGGTCGACGGGATCGACTACGATTTGCGGATCGAACTGCCCGGTCGGAAAGGGAAGCAGCGCGCGCGAAGCCTGCCACGACTGTCCATTGTCATTACTGACGACGAGAGCGATGGTGGGCGGAGTGCAGCTGTGGCAATCGGGCACGGCTCCATACTGCGGATAAAGAACGTAGACGTGCCCGTGTCCATCGGCGGCGATGGCGGGTTCCCATTGATCGCCGGTGCGGTACCCGAGCCGGGTTTGCGGCGTGAATCCCGAAGCCGCCAGCGCTGCCCCGGTCGCGGCCAATACCAATAGCATCAACAGCGCCAGTTTGAGCGCAGTTCTTGGCCCGGCTTGGAAGTGGCTGGAAAAAAACATGGAACCGAAACCTAAAGAACCTCCCCGGACTTTACCGTGATTCGGCCAGAGCGTCAATTCCCGGCGGTACCTAGTGCTTAATTTTACAAGAATGTCACACTGTCACTTTTTTGGCGTTTCGCCATCTAATCAAGCAGAATAGAAACCGAACACATCAGGGAGCAGCACATCAGGGGGCAGCAATGGAAAAAGCTACATTCGCAGCAGGATGCTTCTGGGGAGTCGAAGCCACCTTCCGGCAGATTCCGGGAGTCCTCTCAACCCGCGTGGGCTACATCGGCGGCAAGACTGAAAACCCCACCTACAAGGACGTTTGCACCGATGGCACCGGCCACGCCGAGGCCGTGGAAGTGGATTTCGATCCCGCTAAAGTGCACTACGCCGATCTGCTGAAAGTTTTCTGGGAGAATCACGATCCCACGCAGGTGAACCGCCAGGGCCCGGACTGGGGCACGCAGTACCGCTCCGCGATTTTCTTTCATTCCCCCGAGCAGCAAGCCGAAGCTCAGGCCTCGAAAGAATCTCTGGAGAAGGCGCACCGCTACTCCAAGCCGATTGCAACCCAGATCGTTCCCGCTGTAACGTTTTACCCGGCCGAGGACTATCACCAGCAATATCTGGAGAAACGCGGCCTGGCCAGCTGCCACATTAATACATAACCGAAAGAGAACAATCGCTTTAAAGGTTTTTGTACGTACAAATATGCACTACATTGCGGCTCCCGTGGGGGCCGCAGCGGTCTCGCGGGTCGTAAAATGACGGTCCGGTCGCCTTCCAGGATGCCCTTTGCGGGGCCGGAAACGGCCCTTCCTGCGACGATCGCCGCCGGGGTGGACTCAACCTCGTCCGCCCCAAGTCGCGCGTCCCTGAGAGCATGGCGTGCCTACGAGTTTTCAATCACTTCCACGAAGGCTCAACAATTTACGGGAGGTTTAGCTGTGGCAGCGCAAGATCTGCGGCATCGTGTTTTCGCCAACTGTCCGGTAGAATGACCGCTTGAGGACACAATGGCTGCACGTACAGAGTCGGTTGTTCTCCGGTTTGTCCTGCTAACTCTAGTCCTTCTTCCTTGCTCAACGGCGTTGTCGGCCTCGAAAACTGCTTCAGGCGAGTTCTCGCCGCATTGTGACGGGGCTTCGTTCTATCTATCAAATGTTGATGGCCTATCTCCGAAGCAGAAACTCATTCTGAAGATGTACCATTACGCGCTCCCGTGGTGGGTGTATCGTCCGCAGAAAGTTTGGGAAGACGTTGATGGGGAGATATGCGGTTCGAGGGGTAAGTGTGAATCAGTCACTCACGCTCGAATATGGTTGGACAAGGGAAATGCCAGCGACAGCCACGTTTCGGGCAAGTATGAGGTTGAGTTCAACTCAAAGCACCTAGCAGGACAGTTCTTCACTAAATACCTCGAAGAAGATGAGCGGTATCGGTGCGAATGACTTCGCAACTGGACGACCACAAACTGACGCAAAATCCCCATTGCTCTCAAAATGCCCCAACACGAGTTCTGAGGGTAACCGCTGTCAGCGACAGTCATCAGTGGGGTGGCCATGCGGAGAAACAGTCTGGATCGTTAAGTCAGACTGCTAGCGAGCGCCTTCTGGCGATGAATGCAGCAACTCCGACGATTGCAGCGACAATGCCGGACAGAACCATTGGGGGCAGACCAAAATACAGGAAACTCAGCACCACGCCCACGACTTGCACGGCCAAGAAGACCCAGCCGAGCACTCCGATCGCGGCGGGAGCGGAGCGGGCCAATTCTCCGAGGTGCCAGCACAGAAATGCCGATAGGATCATCGACGCCGTACAGGAGAGTCCAAAGCCACGATAGAAAGCGCCATAACTGAAGCTCTGCCTGCCTTCTTCAAAATGCACCGTATTCATCGCGGCATACACCGCCCGGCCTTCCGACGAAGCTGGGCGAAAGCTCAAGAAGCCGTAGGTGTGCCCTACCGCAAACAGAACAAATACAACTGCCGCAATTCGGTAGAGCAAAGTCGCGCTCATAGCCAGTTCCTTACGTGGATGATTCCGACGAGCATACAATCTACGGCGGGTCGCTCGGCTCGTCAACTCATCTGATGTCGCGAGCTATCGCCCCAGCAGACGCCATCTACAGTCTGATTCTGGCGAAAAATGTCGATTACGCTCAGTGGTCGGTGTCGCCCGATTCTCGAATGGCGGGTAGCGATGATGCCGTCACAACCTTTTTGTTCGCTCCGCACCAACCGCGTTGCGTATGCGCTCGTGGTTCCCGCCCTTCGCAAACTGCGCGAAGGACGGGGCACCCACATGTATTGGTCGTGAGGGCAGGATCAGAAACCCAGGGGCACGCGGCGCTATCACCCGCTAAGGCACAGCGTACTCCTGCAGGATCGGTTCTACGCCGCCGTCAGCTAGTATCGGCGCGCCCTTGGTGATCACCAGCGTATGCTCGTAGTGCGCCGAGGGCCTGTGATCGGCCGTGACCATGGTCCACTTGTCGGGCGCGATGAAGATTCTGCCCGAACCCGCGGCGATAATCGGCTCGACTGTAATGACCAGACCTTCGGTGAGAACCTGATTCGATTGCGCATCCGGAAAGTTGGGCACGCGGGGTTCTTCGTGGATGGTGCGGCCAATGCCATGTCCGGCCAGCGAGCGAATCACCGAAAATCCGCTGCGCCGGACTTCGCGCTCCACGGCACGTCCAATCTCCCAAACCCGAAAGCCGGCTCGCGCCACCAGCATCGCCTTCGCAAAGGCACGCTCCGCGCAGGCGACCAGGTTCCGCCGCTCTTCCGTCACTTCGCCCACCGGAACGGTTACCGCAGCGTCCGCCATGAATCCATTTTTTTCGATGGTGACATCGAGCTTGACCAGGTCGCCTTGCTGCAGCGCGCGGTTGCCGGGAATGCCGTGCACCGCTTCGTCGTTGACACTGATGCAACTCACGCCAGGAAATCCATAAACCAGCGCCGGTGCCGACTGCGCTCCGCGCTCGCGCATCACGCTCGCGCCCACTTCATCGAGTTCCGCGGTGGTAACTCCCGGACGCACCTGCTGCTTCATCGCGTCCAGCATGCAGCGCACTATCTCGCCTGCGGTGCGCATTCCCGCCATTTCTCCCGGCTCATTGATCGACATGCGATCACCTCAGAAACATCATACCGCCGCGAGGAAACTCAGGCGGTCGCGGGCTGTCTCGGCCAGAAAAACAAAAGCAGAATAAATCCACCCAGGTAGTAAGGCACGCTGGCGGCGACTGGGCTCGCACGGAAGCGCAGGATCAGGCCGAACAAGGCCAGCGACTCGCAAAGCAGGTAGGTTGCGATGTAGCCGGTTCGCCAGTGGTTGAGGCTGAGGCTGTCGTCGGGCCGGGTCGCCAGACTTTCGCCCGCGCGCAGCACCAGCGTGCGCCGCACCACGAAAATCGCGCCCACGATGGCCACGCTCAAGGTTGCGAACAGGTAACTAAGGGTGGGATCGATTCCGCGCGCCGCCGGACCCACAACTTGTCCAATGACGGCGTAGAGCACAATGCTGGCTAGCATCGCCCACTGTACAACCCGCAGTGTCTGGAGGGCCTTGAGCATGGAAGGTAGTTCTCTCCGAACCGCGGGAGGATGGCTGCGATTCTACGGCGGAATGCGCCCGTGGAAAACTTTTTTCTGTGTCCTAGTGATGACCTTGGTTTGCGCGCCCTGGCCGCATCCGCAGAAAAATCTGGAACGAGACGGGATGGTCGCCATACGCTGAATCGAGCGCCGCGGGCTTGGAGTAGACCGTCACATCCGCTCCGAGCCCCAATTGCCAGGCCCGGTCGTGGATCAAGTCGCGCACCCCGCCAAACGTGAACGCTCCGATCCGGTAAACGGGATGCACCGCTGCCTGCGGAAAGAGCTCATCCTTGTCGACCAGTTCGAGCCGCGAGAAAGCGTAGTTTCGCTCGCGAAAGTTCAAAGTGGATTCCAGCAGGTAACTGTTCAGCGTGGTATCGGTCGCGATCTTGTGCACCCGTCCCCACAGCAGCGTAGTCGTCCAACTACCCGTTTCCAGTGGACGGTTGTATTCTACCGACGCCGTCTCGCGCCACTGGCTGCCCGGTTCGAGCGCCTCAGGGTGCTCCAGCCGCCCAATGCTGTATTGCGCCACCCAATTGGCCGAGGGCGCAAGGATCGCCCGCCCCGACCAGGAATCGAGCGCGGCCAACTGGATGCTCCAGCGTTCCTCGTTGGGCTCACGCCCGTTGAACGCGCAAGCTTCCAGCTTCAGCCGGTCGATGACGAATCCCGTGGTTACCACGCCGAAGCTGGTATGAGTGGAATCCTGCAAATGATGGCCTAGAGGTGCCAAAGGCAGTTCCGCAGCCGAAGCGCGGTGCAGATAGGTCACCGGCCCGAGCGCCGGTTCGGCCGACGGGCCGCCATAAAATTCCCACGAAACTTTCTCGGTCAGCGGCAGCGTGTAGAGCATGGCCAACTCCGCAAAGACATTGTGGGGATGCTGATGATCGACCAGCGGCTCGCCATGGTAAGTCTCTCCAGTTTGAAACAGTTCGGGAAAGCCGGGATGCGGCGAGGTCAGCGATTCCGCGGAAAACATCTGCCGAAAAAGAATCGTGCCCTTGCCCAGTTTGTGTTGCTCCATGGTCATCCCCCAGTTGACCGACTCGGCCTTGCCCTCGCCGCGCGGCCCGCCCTGCTGGTTGTAGTCCGCGAAAATTACGCCGTGGGCCATCAAATCCCATCCTCCGCGCATCCACATCCATTCATATCCGCGCACCGAAGCGGGCTGCCAGCCCGTTCCCGACCCCTCGTGCGGCGACGGCAAATGCAATGCCGCCCGATCCATCGGCATATTCATCTGCATTTGCCCCACGGAAGTATCCTGCGCGGACACCCGCGCCGACAGTAGCAACACCACAAAAAATATCTTTCCCACGATGAACCTCATCAAGTTGATCTGCTGGCTGTGAGATCGGAACCCCGAAATCGAATGCCAATTCAAAAGTCAAAAGTCAGAATTCAGAATTTAAAACCGAATCCGCGTGGACGGGTGCGGCTTCAGCCGTGCCGTTAGAAGCCTCAAAAAATTGCCGCTTCAGCCCCTGAGGGCTCGCGGAGAATTCCTCAATTTCAGCAGGATTGATGTTTAGAGTCGGAGGGGGGTCGTACCCGGGGGGCTATTGGAAGAAAACAAAAACTCAACAGAATTGCGATGACACGCGAACCCTATGCGGAGCTGCTCGTCCGCAACCGATGCGGAGATCGCCGCATCCTGCGAGCGCAGCGTAAACGACGCATTCGGAATCGCCGCATGATGCCCATTCACACAGCACTGAAAGCTGACCGGCGCAGGAGACGGTGTTGCGGGCCCGTGGCCGTGACAACCCGCTGAATGGCCCGTAGTAAGCGCAGGAGACACAGCGGCGGCGAGCGCGCCGGAAACGCCGGCAAGAATCGTGCCTAGCAGCAACACCGCGGTCATGCGCAAGCTCGGCTGCATTTTATGTTCCAGTAATTTTGATGCGAAGTTCTTCGGGAAGGCGCTGTCGAATCTCTTCCGGCAAGCGGTCATGCACGCGCCGCGCCCCCTCTTTGGCGGCATCGAGAACCGTCACTGGCGCGGGCGTTGCCACGGCCACGCCCAGCCAGATCAGCGCAGAAAGCGCGAATCCCGCCAGCGCCGCAATCTCCAGCCAGAAGGCATGCCGCGGGCCCAAATGCCAGATCACGCCAAACGCCAGCAGAAACACTCCAGCGGAAATCGAGGCCAGCGCAATCAGTCCTACATCGATAATGCGATGGATTTGCTGCCGGCTGCGGCAACGCTGACACGCCGCAAAATGGTTTTCGTAGTCGCCGCGCATCTCCGGCGCCAGGCCGGAAATGTCATAGCGCCAGCCCGCCAGAATTTTGCCAACGATTGGATCAATGCACTGCTGACTCATGGGGGTAAGACCAACAGCCATAGACCAGCCAACGACCAGCCAAAGACCAGAAAGCGCAAGGCCTACAGGCGAATCGGTTCTATCGCCTCGGTCTGGGACGCCAGGAGCACCCGGTTATGGAACAACCCACCCCGCGTGGAAAGAGCCTTTTCCGCCTCTCTCCGCGCAATTTCCGGATGATTGTTCTGCTCAGACAGATGCGCCAGCACCACAAACGTCGCACTATTATCATAGTCGTTGGTGAGGAAATCGGCGAGAGCCAGGTTTGACAGGTGCCCCACCCGGCTCATGACCCGCTGTTTGACCGACCACGGATAGGGCCCGCCCCGCAACATCTCCAGATCGTGATTCGATTCCATGACCAGCACATCGCAGCCGCGCAGATGATCGCGCACGCTTATCGGCAAATATCCCAGATCGGTGGCGATCCCAACCTTGATGCCCTCGGCGCGAAAGGTGAAACCCACCGGATCGGCCGCATCGTGGGGAATAGTGAACGGCCTGACCTCAATGTCGCCCACTTGAAAGCGATGCCCAGACTCGAAAGGCTCGAATTTGTCGAGCTTCGGCCGCTCACCTTTTTCATTGCGCAGGGCTCGCGCCCAAGCCTGGTGGGTCGCGCCGGTCATGAAGATGGGGATGCGCAGTTTCTTGGCCAGCGTCGCCAGCCCATACACGTGGTCAGAATGTTCGTGGGTGATGAGAATTGCGGAGAGCGACTGCGGATCGTCGCCTAGTGTCTTCATGCGCTTGAAGGTTTCGCGGCAGGAGATGCCGGCATCGACGAGAATTCTGGTGGAAGCGCTGGCCACAATCGCGCAATTGCCGCGGCTCCCACTGGCCAGCATCGAGACACACACAGCCATGCTCGCAGCATACGCGCCCGCCCTGTGGATCGGGAGTAACTTTTTGATCATCCGCTACCTAAGTGCAGGCGTCCGGCCTTCGCTTACCGGCTTCCGGCCTCTCGCGGGAACGAGGGACCGGAAGCGGGGAGCCGAAAGCCGGCAGCCGCTTACTTCAACCCAACCCCGTAGTAGTACGTATAGGGCGCGTATCCCTGAATCGGCAGCGCGGTCTGGAAACTGGAAAACACCACCGCGTTGCCCTGGAACGAGGCGAACACATCCTGTTGCATGCCGCCCGTCGTCATGCGAAGCGTAAACATTCCCCAGCATGGGTCCGACAACGTGTTGGCTGTGCCGTCGTAGAGGTACGCCGTATCGGCAACCGCGGCCAGGGTGCCGCTGGCCAGCTGGTTGTTCTGGCTGTCGGTAATCGTCATCAGCCCGTTGGCGGCAATCGTAACCGTTGCAGTACCTTCCGTTGGCGTGCCCGTTTCCACGTTGCCCTGCCCGGTTTGCGCGCCCGCCTTTTCGTAGAAAACTGCGGTGTAGGTGCCCGCATTCGACGCGGCAAGGCTCTTCGCCGCTGCCTTGGGCAGGCCGAGAATCGTGCCCGCACCGGTGTCGACCACGAAGAAACCGTTTTCGGTGCCGAACACCGTGTCATTTCCCGAACTCTCGGCAATCGTGAAAAAATTTCCCGAAGGGTCTTCCTGAATACTGGAAGCGGTGAAACCGCCGCCGCTGATCGCATACCCGTTGAGCGCGCCATACGGCGAGTAGCCGTCATGCTGAATGTTCCCCTGGGCGTTGATCGTGATTGTGCCTATCTCCATGCCTCCGGCCGCGGTGCGGAACTGGAGATAGTTAAAGTTTCGCCCGGCAAACGTGTTGATCGATGAAGAAGCGCTCTCGACCGCCGTGATCAGCGCCGGCGTGTCGCTATTCGGCCCCGCATTCGCGGCTTCCACCATCAGCACGAATCCCGGCACTTCGTACGCCGAGAGGAGATTTCCCTTGGGATCGGTGATGGTGTAGGTTCCGTTGGAATTTACCGCGTAGGGCACCGTCCCGGATTCTCCGTTGGTATAGTTTTTGTAAGTAATGGTGAGCGCGTTCGGGTCAATGGAGATGGTTAAGAAATCTCCCACCGACGCGGTTCCGTTATAGGCGCGCACGGCCGCACTCGGGGGCGGGCTCAGCTTGGTGGTCGAATTACAACCGGTTAACAATGCGGCCAACATCAGGAGCGCAAATCTCGCCTTCTTCATCAGGGAACACCTCTCCACTGAGGAAGAGAGATCGGCAAACTGTCCCAGGACTTTACCGAATGCGCCTTACCGAAGTAACGAATGCGCCGACTCCAGCCGGAGTCGCGAAGAACTCAGTTCGCGGTCGCAGGCCGAAAGCCGAAGCCGCGACCCGCTACTTTCCCTCGCGCAGATTATTCATCACCCGCCGCATAATCGCTCCGCCATAGGCGCCGGCAATTCCGGGAAGAAACGCCAGGTACGATCCGTACACCTGCGCCCGCGTGGGCTTCACGGTGAGAACCAGAAACGCAGCCAGTTCCGTCAGCGGCACGAACATCCCGACGACCAGCACCCAGCGCCAGGGCCAGCGCGGCCGCAGCATTCCCAGCAGGATGCAGGCCATCAGCACCAGTAGCGCGGTGAAGAGCAGATCGTTAATCGCAACGTCCACCCACCCGGTGGCGATCCCACAAACCGCGGCCAGCAGATAAAAAAATACGTCGCTCTTGTCCGGAGTTGTCATGCTGAGCGGAGTCGAAGATCTTGATCGCTGTCGCTGAGGTACGCGCCATCGTCAATCAGAAGTCAGAAATCCGAAATCAGAAGTCAGAAATCAAAAATCGGAAGTCAGAAATCAACAATCAACAATCATTAATACGTATAAAATCCGCGCCCGCTCTTTCTCCCGAGCCAACCCGCATCCACCATTTTGATCAGCAGCGGGCACGGCCGGTACTTGGGATCGCCCAGTCCGTTCTGCAGCACACGCATGATGTCGAGACAGACGTCGAGGCCAATGAAGTCCGCCAGAGTCAGCGGACCCATGGGATGCGCCATCCCCAGCTTGAATACTTCATCGACTGCCTCGGCGGTGGCCACGCCTTCCATGACTGCATACATCGCCTCGTTCAGGAGCGGCATGAGCACGCGATTGGAGACAAAGCCGGGCGCGTCGTTCACCTCCACCGGAGTTTTCTCCAACTTCACCGCCAAGTCGCGAATGCTAGTAAAAGTCTCCTGCGACGTCGCCAGTCCGCGAATCACTTCCACCAGCTTCATCACCGGCACGGGATTGAAAAAATGCATGCCAATTACTTTGTCCGGCCGTTTGGTCTGCGCCGCCAGCTTGGTAATGGAGATAGAAGAAGTATTCGACGCCAAAATAATTTCCGGCCGGGTCAAACGGTCGAGATCGCGAAAAATTTCCGTCTTGATCTCGAACTTCTCGGTTGCCGCCTCGACCACGAAATCGCAATCCGAAAGTTCGCCGCGATCCGTGACCGGGCGAATGCGGCTCAACGCGCTGGCCTTGGCCTCTGCCGTAATTTTGTTCTTCGCGACCTCGCGCTCCAGATTCTTGCCGATGGTCGCGATCGCACGATCCAGAAAGCGCTGCTCCACATCGCAGAGCACTACGTTGTATCCGCCGCGCGCGAACACGTGTGCAATCCCGTTGCCCATGGTGCCCGCGCCGATTACTCCCACTCGTTGAATATCCATAAAGTTGGCCCCTGGGGAAACGTTCGAGTCTACCACTCGGCATCGAGCCAACCCGAAATCTCCGCGTGGGGTAGTGGGGGCAACCAGCGCCTGCGTTAACGTCGCGCGCTTTACGCCGTTCGGAGCTGATTTTTGCCCAGTCTGGAGCTGTGCAGCCGGGTGCCGGGAGGATTTTGAAGACGGACCACCTCGCGTACGAGTCCATGCTATTTCAGCCGTCGCGCCCAATAGTCGGGCCGCCTACTGCCGTGCGCAACAGCCCAGATTGTGATTACCGATTCTTGTTCCGAGTAGATGATGGAAAAAGGAAATCGCCAGAGCACGAATCGTCTCGTGTTGTTCTTGCCCGGAGGCCAGCGATCAGGGGATTCCCGGATTGTGTCAACGGCTCGATGCAGTTCTTCGATGAAATCCAAAGCAGCTTTGGGACTGCGCTTCCGATACCAGGCGACTGCGCCCTTAACATCAGCGCTTGCGCCCTGGTGATACTCAACCGGCTTAGCGTTCATTCATCATTGCTAAGAGCTCGCGATGGAGTTGTTCCCAAGGGACGGTCACGGCCTTGCCGGCTTTCAGATCTTGCATTCGCCGCGCCACTTCGTCGTCCCACGCCTCTTGGACAGACTGATTCGTGGTCTCCAGACTATCGAGCAGCGTGTTAGCCAATGCGGCGCGTTCGTCCACGGGGAGCGCGAGCGCCCGTTTCAAAAGATCGGAAACCTCTGGGCTCATTGCGGCATTGTCCTGCCCCGGTACGCTACAAGTCAAATACTCACTTAACTTTTTATATCTCTTGCGCCTCAATATTTTTTTCCCATTCCACCAAGGTCAGTTCTCGCCTCCTCACGAGGTGTAAAATATCCAAGCAATCCTTAGTCGAATAATCCTCCAGCTGCGAAAGGAATTCTCCCATGGCAACGCTAGAAGCCCCCGTCCGGCCGCGCACCACCCTGCATCAGGGACCATTTGTCACCGAGCCCTTTTTCGATTTCCGCAACGAAGACAATGCCCGCCGCATGCGAGCTGCCATTGCCAAAGTCCGCGGCCAGTTGGGCCGCGAGTATGACCTCATCATCGGCGGCAAGCACGTCAAGACTTCCGACAAGATCAAATCGTTGAATCCGTCGCAGCCTTCTGAGATTGTCGGCGTCCACCAGAAAGCCGGTAAAGAGCACGTCGAGCCGGCCATGAAAGCCGCGCTGGCGGCGTTCGAGTCCTGGAGCCGCACTACGGTCGAAGAACGTACCAGCCTGGTCTTTCGCGTCGGCGACCTGCTGCGCCAGCGCAAGATGGAGTTCATGGCGTGGCTGGTTTTCGAAGTCAGCAAGAACTGGGGCGAGGCTGACGCCGACATTTCCGAGACCATCGACTTCTGCGAGTTCTACGCCCGCGAAGCTGTGCGCTTTTCCAAGGCGCAGACGCCCATCCAGTTGCCCGGCGAGCGCGACTCGCTGATGTACATTCCGCTCGGCGTGGGCGCTGTGATTCCGCCGTGGAATTTTCCTTGCGCCATCATGGCGGGAATGACGATTGCGTCAATCGTGAGCGGCAACACTGTCATCCTGAAGCCCTCGAGCGATTCGCCTACCATCGCCACGAAATTCATCGAACTGCTGGAAGAAGCCGGCATGCCCGAGGGAGTCGTGAATTTCTGTCCCGGCGCCGGCGCCAGTTTTGGCGATGCCATTGTCGCGCATCCTAAAACCCGCTTCATCGCGTTCACCGGCTCGCGCGAAGTTGGACTGCACATCAACAAAGTCGCGGCCACGCAGGCTCCCGGCCAGATCTGGATCAAGCGCGCCATTCTTGAGATGGGCGGCAAAGACGCGATCATCGTCGACGCCGATGCCGACATTGATTCCGCCGTCGAAGGCGTGGCGCAATCCGCATTCGGCTTTCAGGGCCAGAAGTGTTCCGCCTGCTCGCGCGCCATCGTCGACGAGCGCATTTACGACAAGTTCCTCGAACAACTCAAAGCCCGCGTTGAAAAGATCCACGTCGGCGATGTTACCGAAAACGCCGCGATGGGCGCGGTCATCAACGAAGGCTCGATGAAAACCATTCTCGGCTACATTGAGCAAGGCAAGAAAGACGGACGCCTCCTGACCGGCGGCGAGCGCGTGAGTCAAGCTGGCGAAGGCTACTTCATCCAGCCGACGGTGTTTGCCGACATTCCGCCGAAATCGAAGCTCGAGTGTGAAGAGATCTTCGGTCCCGTGCTGGCGGTGATCAAAGCGCGTGGCTTCGACCATGCGCTCGAAATCGCCAACGACACCGAATTCGGGCTGACTGGCGCCGTCTATACCAAGTCACGCGACAAGATCGACCGCGCGATTCAGGAGTTTCATGTCGGCAACCTTTACATCAATCGCAAGTGCACGGGAGCGATGGTAGGCGCGCATCCTTTCGGCGGCTTCAACATGTCCGGCACCGATTCCAAGTCTGGCGGCCCGGATTATTTGTATCTTTTCACGCAGGCGAAATCGGTGGGCGAGAAGATCGGCTAGGTTTTGTAGCGCCGCCGTCCCGGCGGCTGTCGTGCTCTCGCGACAGCCGGCAGGATGCCGGCGCTACAAATTCAATTTCGAGGGAGTTCCGGGCAGCGGATTCCGCTCCACAAACTGCCGCTGATGCCAGTAGGGATAAACCGGCGGCACGTCGCTGGCTTGATCGAGTTTCGCGACTTGGTCCGCTGTCAGGTTCCATCCTGCAGCTTTCAGATTCTGCCGCAGCTGTTCTTCGTTGCGCGCGCCGAAAATTACTGTCGCCACTGTGGGGCGCTGTAACAGCCAGTTCAAAGCAATCTGCGAAACAGTCTTCCCCGTTTCCTTCGCGACCTCGTCGAGCGCGTCGACGACTTTGTACAAATGCTCGTCGGAAACCTGTGGCCCCTGCTCCGCGGTTTTATGCAGGCGGCTCTGCTTCGGCAACGGCTGGCCGCGTCGAATCTTGCCCGTGAGCCGTCCCCAGCCCAGCGGACTCCAGATTAGCGCGCCGACTCCCTGATCAAGTCCCAGCGGCATCAACTCCCATTCATATTCTCGGCCGAGGAGCGAGTAATACACCTGGTGGCCGACGTAACGCGCCCAACCGTAGCGCGCGGAAACGTCCAGCGACTTCATCAAATGCCAGCCGGAAAAATTCGAGCACGCAATGTAGCGCACCTTCCCACTCGTCACCAGATGGTCCAGCGTGCTGAGTACCTCATCAAGCGGGGTGAGCGCGTCGAACCCGTGCAGGTGATAAATGTCGATGTAGTCCGTGCCCAACCGCCGCAGGCTCGCTTCACAGGCCGGAACCAGATGATGGCGCGACGATCCCAGATTGTTCGGCCCGGGACCCATGCGGAACGTGGCTTTCGTCGAGATTAGGACTTTGTCGCGCCGTCCGGCAATCGCTTTTCCGAGGATCGTTTCGGAAAGCCCGTCTGAATAAACATCCGCTGTATCGAATAAGTTCACACCTTCGTCGAGGCAGATGTCCACCAGGCGCGTTGCCTCGGCAACGTCGCTCGCGCCCCAAGCCTTGAAAAATTCGTTTCCGCCGCCGAATGTTCCTGTGCCAAAACTCAGCGCGGGAACTTTCAAACCCGATCGTCCTAGCTGTCGATATTCCATAGACTGCAATAGATGCGGAACGATTGGACAATGATTCGCTTCAAACTCTGTTGCTCTCAGTTGGAAGAGAGGGTACCCTTCGCTACGATGTTTGGGCTAGACACACTTTGAAGTAGCGCCCGCATCCTGCCGGCAGTCGCGCGGGCGTCTGCGCGTGCAGCGAGGGCAAGATGCCCTCGCGACAGCCGCCGGGACGGCGGCGCTACAACTCAAAGGCCGCCCTCGCGGGCGGCCTCTGACTTTTAATTTGTGAGCCGAACGTTTACTGGGCCACTCCCGCGGGCGGTTGCGGCGCTGCCCCGGTCGTGGTCGCGGCTGCGGCTTCGTTCAGAATGCGGTGGTGGATGGTGAACAGCGCCAGTTCCAGCCGGTCCGAGACTCCAATTTTGTCATAGACGTTGCGCAGATAATTTTTGATCACCTGCTCCGTCGTGCCCAACTGGGTCGCAATTTCCTTGTTCTTGTATCCCTGCACGATGAGCGCGACGATGCGCAGTTCCTTGGCGGTGAGCCGGTCGCGCACGCGCAAGCCGACCATATCGTTTTCGGTGAGCTCGCTGGGCACGGCGACATCCTGCACCCAGGTTTCGCCGCGCGCCACTTTGCGCACGCAGTCGACCAGCGCCGCGCTGGTCACATTGCGATAGACCACGCCGTGCGCGCCGTTGGTCATGTGCCGCTGCGCGCTCTCGCCGGTGTCGGCCAGCACGATTACGCGCGTCTTGGCTTTATTCGCGCCTTGCACGATGGCGGCAAAGTCATTGTGAAATCCCGCTGCCACCACCAGCACGGCGGCGCGAAACTTGTCCAAGGCCATGAACATCTGTTCAGGCGTTTGGGCTTGAGCCACGATGCGCATCTCGTCTTCCACTGCCAGCACTTTGGCAATTCCCGCCCGGAAGATCGCCTGGTTATCGGCCAGAATCAGTTTGAGCATGTTGTCAGCGCTCCCCGAAAGTCTATTTCCTCACGAACTCGTACGAGTCGATCACGCAGGCCACGCCGCGGCCTTCTCCGCCAGTTCCGGTTTCGTCGGAGCGCACCACGCGGCCCTTGCATTGAATGGTGACATTCTCCGGCCCGCCCGTCATCTCCGGCGGCAGCGTAATTTCAAATTCCACCGGCGAACCAATCTCCATTGAAGAATCGGCGCGAATGTACACACCCGCCGCGCTGAGATTCCCCGTCACTCCCTCGGAGTCTCCGCCCAACTCGCCCTTATGGATCTTGATTGGCAACTCCAGCGGGAACCGTTTTCCGGTCCGTGCTTCTTCCCCCACGGTACCTCCTCTAGGCTGGCCTGCTCTCTGATGCTCGTCTGCGAATGAGGCCAACATCGTCACACTAAGCTCCTGGCGGGGCGCAGACCCGCTTTTATGCTCACGGGCGGTTATATCACGAAAGGCACTCGCGTAAAAGCCTGATTACCTGTTAGTTATCGGTAGAACCTAGATTCCCCCCTGCGGGAAGCCTCGCCCAGCGCCGGATTTCCGCGCTATCGACCGGGCTTTCGGCCGGAGCTCGTGACCCATGATAGTGTTTTCTTCACGCATCTCTCGGCAGAACTGGAGCTCACTATTATGGCGACTCTATTTGGGATTGGTACACGGTTGAAGGCGCGATTTCTTGTCGTTCTACTTCTGGCAATCTGCAGTGCCGCAGTCGTGCCCGGGCGCACTCAAACCAGTCCAAAAGCCGCCGCCCAAGATCCTGCGCAGAATAAAGTTAGCTCAGAGGCTGCACGACCCAAACCCAACGAGCCCCCGGGGGTTTTGATTCAACTGAACGGAGCGTTGGAAACGCTGGCAGCGAAGGTCTCGCCGGCGGTGGTGCAGATTCTGGTCACCGGATATGGACCTCTGCGCGAGAACGAACAAGATCGATCCCAGACTGCTTTCATCGTTCGTCAACACGCGGTGGGTTCCGGAGTGATCGTCGACGGCAGCGGATACATCATGACGAATGCTCATGTCGTGGAAGGCGCACAGCGCATCCGCGTGGCTCTGCCGCTGCCCATGGGCGATTCCGCGGGCCAGGTACCCATCGGGAAACGCCGTATTCTGGAGGCGAAACTGGTAGGCCAACATAAAGAAACGGATCTCGCGCTGTTGAAAATTGACGACACCGACTTGCCGACGCTGCCGCTTCTCAGCCAGCAGCGGCCACATGTTGGGCAACTCGTGTTTGCTATTGGCAGTCCTGAAGGTTTGCAGAATTCCGTCACCATGGGCGTGGTGAGCGCGCTTGCTCGCCAGCCCGATCCCACGAAAGCGCTCACGTATTTGCAAACCGATGCTCCCATCAATCCCGGCAACAGCGGAGGGCCGCTCGTAGATATGTACGGCTCTGTCCTGGGGATCAACACGTTCATTCTGTCGCAAGGCGGAGGCAGCGAAGGCCTGGGATTCGCCATTCCCGCGCGGGTAGTCGAGTTTGTCTACCACAGCCTGCGCAAATACGGGCACGTTCATCATGTGGAGATTGGCGCGGGCGCGCAGGAAATTACTCCCACGCTGGCAGAGGGACTCCATCTGGCGCAGCACTGGGGAGTGGTGGTGGACGATGTGAAGCCGGGTGGTCCCGCTGCCGCCGCAGGCCTGCAAATTCAAGACATTATCCTGAGGGCGGATGACCGCCGCATCGAAACTCTGCCGTCGCTTTCGGCAGCCTTGTACCTGCACCGCCTCGACCAGGTGGTGAAGCTCGAAATTCTTCGCGGCACGGAGAGGAAAATTCTTTATGTGCCTGCGATCGAGCAGCACGATCATATGGACGAACTGCTCGACGCGGTCAACCCGGAGAACAGTCTGGTTCCACGCCTGGGTGTTCTGGCCATCGATCTGAGCGACGCCCTGCGCACGCGCCTGGGTTCGGAGTTACGAATTCCATCTGGCGTGATAGTCGTCGGTCGAGCCGCCGATCTCATCCTGCCCGACACCGGACTGCAGGCCGGCGACATCATTCATCAGCTGAATACAACCTCGATCGATTCCATGGACACCCTGCGAAATGCAGTCAAGAACCTCAAAACGGGCGATCCTGTGGTAATGCAGATAGAGCGCGACGGCGGCCTGCAGTATGTGAGTTTTGAGATGGAGTAACTGAAATCTCGAATTTTCTTGCGTTGCTCTGCAGAGTTAGCTAACATAAGTTAGCTAACAATTTTGAGTTGGGTGATGATGAAAACGTTCGGCATTCACGAGGCGAAGACTAATCTTTCCAAGCTGATCGAAAAAGCTTGCCGCGGAGAAGAGATTATTATTGCCCGGGGCAAGGAACCCGTAGTTCGGCTGGTTCCGATCCAAGGCCGCAAGGGCCGCAGGAACCTCGGCATTTTAAAAGGCAAACTTGTCGTCGGACCCGAATTCTTCGAACCGCTCTCCCCAGAAGAATTGGATCGCTGGGAATAGCCGATGCGCTACCTGTTGGACACGCATACGCTCCTTTGGGCGTTCAACGATTCTCCATCCTTAAGCCCGCGGGCGCGCCGAGTTATCGAAGACGGCTCCAATGACCTCATGGTCAGTGCAGCTTCAGCGTGGGAGATCGCAACCAAGGCTCGTCTGGGGAAGCTGCCTATGGGAGACGAACTGATTGCCGATCTTGATCGCTATCTCGCTCAACTGGGTTGCGAAGCTCTGCCGATTTCTCTGGATCACGCTGTTCGGGCGGGGAGGCTTCCGGGGGAACATCGCGACCCTTTCGACAGGATGCTGATTGGGCAAGCACAAGCAGAAAATCTGGCAATCATCAGCAACGACCGAATCTTCGATGCGTATGGCGTGCCTCGCGTCTGGTGATCCCTGCGCTTGGTTTGACTATGACGCCCCTGCGCCGGCTCTCGAGACCTTCAGCTTCGAGGTACTCTCCAACATCACGCCCAGCCCGTCCACAAGCGACTCCACCGCGCACAGGTCATCTGCAGTGAATGAATCCTGCGCCGCCCGGTATAACGCCAGCACCGCAGCTACCCCCGCTGCGCCTTCCACCGGTACGGCCAGCGCCGAACGCAGTGTGCTGTATTTTGTAGGATCGTTCAGATAGCCAGGTTCGACCGACGGATTGCCGTTCAAAATCGCCTTATGGTTTTCGGCAACCCATCCGGAGAGGCCTTCTCCATGCGGAATTTTCAGGGAAGCGAACAGCCGAAAATTGTCTCCACTCACAAATTCGGCGGCCAGCACGTCGTTCTTGGGGCAATAGACCGCCATCGTGTCATGTGGGACCAGGTGCTTCAATCGCACCGCCAGAAGGGAGAAGATGTCTTCGGCACTCAAGCCCGCCTTGCCCTGCCGAACAAAATCCGTGATCTGCTGGCCTTGTGCCCGCGCCGAAGAAATCAGCGTCGCAGAATTTCTGGTCGTTCCCGGCGTGCTGGCGCGCGATTCCGCCGACTGCGCAAATCCGGCGTCCGGCGCCGAACCGCGCTCCACCTTGATATCCGTCGACAATTTCGGCGGAGCGTGCTGGGGCTGCTCATTCGCCAGTTTTTCCAACTCGATGTAGCGGCGCTGCAGAATCGCCACCACGCGAGGATCGAAACTCTTGCCTGCATCCGCCGCCACCTTGGCCATGGCTTCATCGAGCGGCAAAGCCTTGCGGTATTGCCGGTCCGAGGCCAGCGCGTCCAGGCAATCGACCGCCGAAAGAATGCGTGCGCCGATCGGAATCGTCTCGCCTGCCAATCCATTCGGATATCCGCTGCCATCCCATTTTTCGTGATGGGCGCGGACAATCGGCGCCACTGGATACGGGAAGTCGACCTGCTCGAGAATTTCCGCTCCCACAGTGGGATGAATTTTCATTTTCTCGAATTCTTCCGGCGTGAGTTTTCCCGGTTTCGAAATGATGTGCTCGGGCACTGCCAGCTTCCCGATGTCGTGCAACACCGACGCCGCCCGCAGCGCCTCGGTTTCGTCTTCGGTAAGGCCGAGTTCCTTCGCCAGTTCCATCGCGTACACGCGCACCCGCTGCAAGTGTTCGCCGGTAGTCTGATCCTTGGCTTCAATGGCGAGCGCCAGAGTTTCAATCGTCCTCAGGTGCAGGCTCGAAACTTCTTCCGCATGCCGTTTTTCGGTTTCCAGCTTGCCCAGATAGAGGCGATACGACCGGTACATCAAATAAATCGGCGGCAAGATCAATAGCGAAGACTGCCATCCGATGTGCCCGTTCAGGAAATGCACCACTCCCGCTACTGCGGCTCCGACCATGTAGTAAGGGAACGACCAGAGGTAGCTATCATTCCACACCTTGGGGATGGGCTTATCTTCAGTCAGCCCAATGATGGTGGACATGGCCGCGGAGTTGCACCCGAAGTTGATGATCGCCGCCACCAGAAGAGCAAGCGGCCCGGGCCCGTGCAGGACACGCGCTACGACTAGCGAGTAGGCGCCGTACGCTACTGTGCTGGCCACCGTGAGCTGCGACCAGTTGAAGACGAACTGCACCAACTTCACCCGGTGCCTGCTTCGAACGTAAGCCTGGCCCACCGTGCTGGCCAGGACGATCAGTAGCGTCTCTGGCATCCCGAGCTCGAGAATGCCCAGCAGAGTAAACAGAAAGTTGACGGAGAGCGTTGCATCCAGGCCCGGGAGCGTAACTTTTAGCGACGATGCCAGTAAGGCAGCCAATAAGTAGCAACCGAATTTCAGCGGATCGTTCGATTGCCAGTGCGAAAACGCCAAGGCAAAGCACGCGGCGCCGGCCAAGGCCATGCCGGCGATGAACGCGCGTGCGCCAATGGATCGTACCCACGACATAGGAAATGCTTAAATTTTCAACGATTTAAAGGACGCTGTCCGCCCAAAACGGAACCAGCCGATTACCAAGGTTTGCCGTCCTCGGGACAACTTGTCCCCTGCCCAGGGCAGTGGGACAAAAGGCCCGTTGAGTTTCGCCACAGCCTACTGTAAATCACTGATAACTAAAGGTAACTTGAGTCCCACTTTGGACCGACGCCTGCACATATCAGAGTCACTTGGGGACGGTTACGCGCCTGTGGGCGCACTGGCCGTGGGGCAATTTGGGGGGATTCATGAAAAAGTTCCTGCTTCTGCTGCTGATCTTTTCGGTCACGTTGGCTTATGCCGACAACTCGAAGATTTCGCCCGACCTGCAAAATTATCCATCGACCCAGAAGGCACAAGTCATCGTGCAGTATGCGCCGGGGACGCAAGTGAATTGCAGTGGCTTACTCGGGCTTGTGGGATGTCTGGTCAACGATGTTCTGAAACTGGGCGGCACCATCCTCTCGGACCTGCCTCTGGTCAACGGCCTGGTTGCGGTGCTTGATGGAAATGGCATCGTGAACCTGTCGAACCAGTCGAATGTCGTCTACATCAGCCTGGACCGGCCCCTGATGCCCGCTCTCAGCAACGCCGCCCCTGCCGTGAACGCGTTTGCGGCCTGGCAGTCCGGTTATACCGGCGCCGGCATTGGCGTCGCGCTGATTGACAGCGGCGTAGCCAGCCATCCTGATTTGAAGGGCGGCGCATGGGGATCGTCGCGCGTAGTTTGGAATCAGAGCTTCGTTCCGGGCAACGCCAGCGCCAACGATCAGTATGGTCACGGCACGCACATCGCCGGCCTGATCGCGGGCAATGGCGCCAGTTCGACGGGATCCCAATATTCCAAGACATTTGAAGGCATCGCGCCACAGGCCACTCTGGTTAACCTGCGAGTGCTGGACCAGAACGGCGTCGGTACCGACAGCTCGGTGATCGCCGCCATCGATACGGCGATCTCGTTAAAGTCTAAATTCAACATCCGCGTCATTAATCTTTCGATGGGGCGTCCGGTTTACGAAAGCTACAAGCAGGATCCTCTGTGCCATGCAGTTGAGGCGGCATGGAAGAGTGGCATCGTGGTCGTGGTCGCAGCCGGCAACAACGGGCGCTATCAGGCCACCAACGGCTACGGCACGATCACTTCGCCGGGCAACGATCCTTACGTGATCACGGTGGGCGCGATGAAGACCATGGGAACGCCGACTCGCGTCGACGACTTGATCGCCAGCTACAGTTCGAAAGGCCCGACGGCACTCGATGCTATCGCCAAGCCTGATCTGGTTGCTCCCGGCAACCTGCTGGTTTCGCTCGAGGCTCCCGGCTCGACTCTCTATACCACTTATCCAGGAAATCAGGTTCCTTACAGCTTCTACGTCAACGGCGGAAGCAATTCATCGTCCTCCAGTTATTTCACATTGAGCGGCACGAGCATGGCGACTGGTGTGGTGAGCGGAGTCGTCGCCGACCTGCTGCAGAAGAGTCCGAGTCTCAATCCCGATCAGGTGAAAGCGCGCCTCATGAAGACGGCATGGAAGTCGTTGCCGGCCTACAGCAGCACGACGGATCCAACCACGGGCATCACCTACACCGACCAGTACGACGTGTTCACCGTCGGGGCGGGGTACGTCGATTTGGAGGCCGCGATCAGCAGTACCGACGTCGCCAGGGGGACCGCAATGTCTCCGGTAGCGACGTTTAACGGGAGCACTGACACCGTGAACCTGAACGCCAGCTCGTCCTCGGTTTGGAACACCTCTGCCACGTGGTCATACGCGACGGTCTGGGGAACCTCCCAGTTCGTCACAGGCACTTCGCAAGCTTCGGTATCGTCAGGCAGCACATCCAGCCAAACCTCTGCCAATAACGCGATGTGGGGTAGCAATGCGATGTGGGGAAGTAATGCGATGTGGGGAAGTAACGCGATGTGGGGAAGTAGCGCGATGTGGGGCAGCAACGCGATGTGGGGTAGTAACGCGATGTGGGGTAGCAATGCAATGTGGGGCAGCAATGCAATGTGGGGCAGCAGCGTATCTGGTGGCGAACAATAACCCTCGTTTGCAGTTAAAGAAGGGCCGCGACTCCGTGCGCGGCCCTTTCTCTTTTCTATTTTTCTTTAATTGACGTGGCGACAGCTTGCGAATCATGTAGCGACAGCCGCCTCGGCTGTCGAGCGAAGGCGAAGCCGAGTTGGTAATTGATGACGTCGTCCTCAGAACGCGCCGCCGCCACCGCCGCCAAATCCGCCGCCCGAGAATCCGCCACCCCCGCCGCCTCCGCCACCAAATCCCGAACCTCCTGAACTGGCACGCGGGGCCGAAACAAAAACCTGATGCATATCCCCAGCCATGCTATGCATGGAACTGGAAAAGAAAATTGGATTGAAACCGGCCGCGTATGCGCCTCCGGGTCCTACATACCACTGCGGCGGGTCTTTCACGATTCCATCGAATGCCTGAGCCCAGTGGTGCTCCACTCCGAGCGCCATCGCGTACGGCAGAAACTTTTCGAATGTCGTTGGAGGCATGATTTTCAGCCGCTCCGCATCCACGCGATTCATGAACTCCTGGAAGCCGAGCACGGCCACGCGAGTGCGGGCGCCCTTCACGGTCTTGGCCGTCATGACCCGCGCAAACAACCACCAGATCACGGCTGAGACGAGCAGGCACACGATGAGCAAAACCGCGGAGTTCAAAAAGTTCGCCCAGCCTTCGTATTGAAGAATCGCGAACGGAATGAGGATCGCGACCGCAGCCACAACGCTGTATCCGTTCGCCGATTCGGGGTCGAGCAGATAAATTCCTTTTGTCTTGAGCGCGGCCATAATGTCCTGGCGAATGACCGGAACGGCCGTGTAGAAGCGGTTCTTCAGGCTGGACAGGCGGGTGTCATCGCCAGCGGCGAAAACATTCTCCAGCATGACGCGCTCGTGCGGCGCCAGATCCGCACCCCATTGCTCGCGCGGCTTCAGCAGATGGAAAACGTAATCCTTATGCGTGAAGATGAGGACCTTATCCGCAGTTTCTTCGATCTTGATGTAGCCCCGCACCGCCAGATCGACCACGGTCGATGTAATGTCCCGGGGATGAATCTGGTCATCGAGCAGAGTACCCGCTTCGGCCGGAGAAATTCCCGCGGGCGGCTCGTACATGGGCGCAACCGACATCCCTGGATCCGGATCGCGACCTTTGTACCACCACAACGCGAAACATTGCCGCGAATGTAATTAGGGGCAGAAAGACAATTGGATTGCCGCCTAAGAACCAGAAAAACTTCGTCAGCGGCCCCGGGCTCCTGCAGAATGTCTTTCGGAATGTAGACGTCAATCGTCAGTCCGCCGCGCATGGGCAGCGGATTGCTGGTCTCAAACCGCGCCTCGGCGCCATCCACGGTAGAACTCGCATCGCGCTGAGTCGAGCCATATACGCCCGTGAAGGCCTGCGCCCGCAGGGAGCCCGCTGCCGCAGCCGGGAACTGCACTGTCGCCGCCGCATGATCGATTGGCACCGGCCAGTCGTTGCCGGTGACGTTCCAGTAGAACTCGTCGTAATCCTTGAAGAAGCGCGTGCCGTTGCGCACCGCGTAAGTGATCTCGACCGTCCGCGTCGCATCGACCGCATCGGGAATGTAAATCTTCAGATCGCGGGCGCCGTTGGCGGTGGACGAATCGTACTTAAGCCGGTTGCCGCTGTCGTCGGTGACGCTCAGAACCTTGAGGAAGAGTTCGTAGTTGGTCCCGTTCGGTCCGGGATATTCAATCGGAATGGTGCGATGAATGCCGTGCCATTCGCCTACGAATGTCACAGCGATGCGTTCCGTCACCATCGGCGCTGCCGTCGTTCGCGACGGTTATGTTGTCCTGAAAATCCGTAACGCGCCACGATTTTGCCGTGGCAGCGCCGGTTAAGACAGAGAAGAGCAGCGCGCAAAGCAGAATCTTCGCTGGGATTTTCAATTACAAAATTCCCCAATTACAAAATTACAAATGTTTTTAAAATTTCACCGCGACCGGTTCGCGGTCGGCCGCCGCAGTCTCGAAAAACTGCCGAGGCGTGAAACCGAACATGCCGGCGATAATGTTGGTCGGGAACGATTGAATTTTCGTATTCAAATCGCGCACCACCGCGTTGTAATAGCGCCGTGCGTTCTGAATGGAATCTTCCGTCTGGCTCAGCGATCCCTGCAGTTGGGTGAATTCTTCCGAAGCTTTGAGCTCCGGGTAGTTTTCGGCCACGGCAAATAAACTCTTCAATGCGCCGGTCAGCTGATTTTCCGCCACCGCCTTGTCTTCGGGCGTGCTGGCCTGCATCGCTTGCGAACGGAATTTGGCGATGTTCTCAAATGTCCCCTTCTCGTGCGCGGCATAGCCTTTTACCGTTTCGACGAGGTTGGGAATCAGGTCGTGACGGCGCTTGAGCTGCACATCGATATCGGACCACGCCGAGTCGCAGCGCACGCGCAACTGCACCAGGCTGTTGTACATGCCGATCAGCACCACGGCGATGACAACCAGGATCACCAGAAAAGCAATAATCATGAGCCTCTCCTCGGCGGTATCAGTCGGATGAACGGGGAATCAATGGGACGGTATCACAGCGGCTGCGCTGGAGCAACGAGAAGAAGATTTCGGTAGTGCGTCAGTTCGAAATTTCAGCGGATGAGCCAAGCAATAACGCCCATTCCCAGAATGAAGATTGAGATAGCAACCCACCCTATGACGGTCTGCTTCTTGCGCTCGGCAGGATCTGTAGAGACATACCACACGCGCTTGCCGTTACCTTGAGTCGGCTTGTAGTAAGTCTTCATCCCAACCATGCTCTCAGAAAACAGGCTATCTCACTACAGCTTTTTTGTACGGGCGGCGCTTGCGGGCTTAGGAATGTACCTGTCGGCCATGAGCACGATTTCCTGATCTAGGCTATGAAATCTCAAACTGAAGCACTACCAAGATTTCGATTTTCGGAGCGCGGTCAGAAGGCGCGAGGATAGGCGCGAGAGAGCGGCAGGACTGGTTTTACTGCTGCGGCGCGAAATATCCCTTGCGCGCGCGCACTTGCAGATCTTTCTTCAGAGAGGAAATTTCAATCGAGCGGAATTGCCCGTTCGCATCAAAATCCGCGGGCTTGTAGGAAACCACATACTGGCTGCGCAACTCGTCTTCAATCGCGGCAAAAGAGTGCGTGATGTCCTTCATCTTGAAGGGAAAAAACGCACGTCCGCCGGTCGCGTCGGCGAGTTGCTCGAGCACCTTGTCGCCGCGCATGACCAGTCCGCTATCGTCGGTCGAGATCGCATAGATGATAACCTCGGCGCGCTGCGCCATTTCGATGGCCTGAGCTTTCGAGAATTCACTCTGGTTATCTTCGCCGTCGCTGACGATCACAATTGCTTTACGCACCGGTCGGTCCGGCCGGTCCTTTAAGAACTTTTCTTTGCACGCGTGGTAGACCGCATCGTAAAGCGCCGTCCCGCCGCCATCGTGCAACTTGCGCACGCCTGCCGAAAGCAACTGCACATTATCGGTAAAATCCTGCGCCATCGTGCTACGGCTGTTGAAGCCCACCACGAATGCCTTATCGAAGCCGGCGCGCAACGTGTGCTGCAGAAAACTCGTCGCCGCGCCCTGCTCGAAATCAAACCGGCTGTCTACCGAGCCGCTGACGTCAATCAGCAGCCCCATGTGCAACGGCAGATCGGTTTCGCGGCGGAAGTTCAGAATCGCCTGAGGCGGCTTGTGATCGTCAAGGATGCTGAAATCGTTCTGGTTCAGGTCGCGCACAAATTTGCCATGCTTATCGGTCGCGATAAACAGCACATTTACTTCATTGACCCGGGCATGCAGGGTGATCATCGACTGATCGTCGCTGGTCTCGGCCACCGGAGTCGCCGCATTGAAGGCCCGCAAATCGGACTCTCCTGAGGCATAGGCAGACTGGGCGCGCGACGGGGCCACACAGAAAAAGGTTGCCACGGAAAACGCCAAAAGCCGAAGAATCCAGTTCGTGTACTTCATGCCCATGGAATCCAAATTTTTCACTCTAAACCGCGTTTCCGTACACTCCTAACCTATTGGATGCACGCTTGATGCCGAATACTGTCCCAACTGCAGGTCGCTCTCTGATTGACTTTAGGAGCCCGTGCCGCGAAATGCCAAGTTACAAAAGGAGCACACGTTAGGTCATGGCGCCAAACTCCCGCATTCTATTGCCCTTGGCCAGCACCTTCGCGTCTACCTCCCGCATTCCTCCCCTGTTAGCCAACCGGATTCAGGGATAACATAGTCGCACGGCGCAAACATTTTTTCCTTAAAATCTCTAATGGAGGGATTCGTGAAGAGATCCTTAATCTGTTTTCTGTTGGTCCTGATGTCAGGAGTATTGGCCTTTGCCGCCAACGATGAGCGCGAAGCCGAGCGCGTCAAAGACGCCGGCGAAGTGATGAAAGAAATCCTGAATATTCCCGACGACATTCCGCAGGATCTGCTGGACAAGGCGGAGTGCCTGGTCATCCTGCCCTCGGTGAAAAAGGGGGCGTTCGGCATCGGCGGCAGTTACGGGCGCGGTGTGATGGTTTGCCGCAGCGGCGAGCACTATAAAGGCAAATGGGGCGCTCCGGCGCTATACGCCCTGGAAGGCGTCAGCATTGGATTTCAGCTTGGCGGTCAAGCGACCGACTTCGTGCTCCTGGTCATGAATCCCAAAGGCGCCAATTCGCTTCTGTATAGCAAAGTGAAACTGGGAGCGGATGCCTCCGCCGCCGCAGGACCGAAGGGCCGCACTGCCGAAGGCGCGACCGACATCGTCATGAACGCGGAGATTCTTTCCTACTCGCGCAACAAGGGTCTGTTCGCCGGAATTTCCCTCGAAGGCTCGACCTTGCGATCCGATGGCAGCGCCAACGAAAAACTCTACGGCAGAAAGCTGACCGCGAAGGAAATTATCCGCGGCGGCAAGGTGGGCATTCCGGCTAGCGCCCACGAACTCGTGGCCCTGCTCGATAAGAAGTCTCCGGTGAACAAGTCGGACCCGAAGTCGCTGGAGTAACCGCGGTCGAAATTAATATCAGCCACGGTTAAATTTTTTCGCGTGGGATGAGGTGCAGCGTGGGATGAGGTGCAGCCGATAACCAAATGACACTTGCCCGAAGCGATAATCGGCAACTCACTCGCTGCGCGTGGGCGACGGGCGAACTCATGATTCGTTATCACGACGAAGAATGGGGCGTGCCCGCGCACGATGATCGCTTGCTCTTCGAATTCCTCATTCTCGAAGGCGCGCAGGCCGGGTTGAGTTGGAATACGATTCTGAACAAGCGCGAAAATTATCGTCGCGCCTTTTCAGGATTTCATGCGCAGCGTGTAGCGCGCTACGACCGGCGCAAAGTCGCAGAACTCCTACGTGATCCCGGAATCGTGCGCAACCGGCTCAAAATCGCCTCGGCTATCGCCAACGCCAGGGCCTTCTTGCAAGTGCAGAAGGAATTCGGCACTTTCGACCGCTACATCTGGCAGTTCGTCGACGGCAAACCAAAAAGGAATCTTCCCAAATCATTCCAGCAAGTCCCCGCGCGCACGCCGCAATCCGACGCTATGAGCAAAGACCTCAAGCGCCGCGGCTTCAACTTCGTCGGATCCACAATTTGTTACGCCTTCATGCAAGCGGTCGGGATGGTCAACGATCACGTCGTCGATTGCTTCCGCTCGCGCGCTGTGCGCTGACGAAGATATTCTTGTGGTAACCACGCTGCGACTCCAAGGTTTTCCTGCGCATTCCAATTTGCCTTGACGTTTTGTCCCCGGAGCACGATATTCTGTAAACACAGGGACAACCTGAAAGCAGCCGACTCAAGAGCGCCTGCGCTCAGGGTATTTTATTTGCGCCGCCACGTATGAGCCTTCCGTCTTGCGGACGCGGAGGTTGAGTGAATGCTCGACCGTCTGGTTTCCGGACTCGCATGCAATTGCAAGAAAAAATATTCCGCCGCCTTCCCGTCGCCCGCAAATTACTGATCATCGTCGGAGTTTTTGTCGCCATCGTAATCGGCGTTTTCTCCCTCGGGTTGCTTCGTTCAGAAATCCTCAGCGGGGTGCGCGCCTATGTAGCCGGGGAAGGCCTGTGGTCGAAGGCCGAAAAACGCGCCGTCCTCAGCCTGAACAAATATGCCGGCAGCCATGCGGAAGCCGACTACCAGCAATACCTCGCGGAAATTTCCGTCCCCATCGGCGACAAGCAGGCGCGCTTGGAATTACAAAAAGCTTCGCCCGACATGGAAGTGGTGCGTCAGGGCCTGCTGCAAGGCCGCAACAGTCCCGAGGACGTGGGCAGCATGTCGAGGCTCTTCCGCCAGTTCGGACAATTTGGCTACATGGCTCGCGCCATCGCAGTCTGGACCGATGGCGATCGCTATATCGACCAGCTGCGCTCACTCGCTGACGACCTTCATCAGGAGGTCAACTCAGCGCACCCTGATGCGAAGAAGATCCAGGAGATCAGCGATCATGTGGCTGCCGTGGACGCCCTCGTCACTCCGCTCGAGGACGAATTCTCCGCCACGCTGGGGCAGGGTGCGCGCTGGATCAACCGCGTCCTCTCTTTGGTCACCCTCCTGGCCAGCGGCCTGCTGCTGTTCATCGGCCTCGGCCTGTCTTCGGCTGTGCTGAAGAAGATTCGCAACTCCGAAGAGAAATACCGAAATTTAATCAACACGGCGAATGACGGCATCCTCGTCATCGACGCCGAAACCCGCCAGATTCTCGAGGCGAACGACAAGGCGTGCGAAATCCTCGGCATCTCTGAGGCCGAACTTGTAGGCCAGTCGGAATCCCAGCTTTATCCTACTGACCACGATTCGCGCAACTCCTACTCTCTAAGTCCCAATCCTGCTGGACTCTCGCGCAGCCGCGAGCTCCAACTGCGAGGGGTTGATGGAGTATTTGTGCCAGTCGAAGTCAGCACCAGCGCCACCGAGTGGGGCGGACGGCCAGCGGTGCTGGGAATTTTTCGTGATATCCGCGATCGACTGGAAGCGGCCGCCATCTTGCGCCGCAGCGAAGAGCGTTTCAGCTACCTCATTCAGAATCTATCCGATGTCATCACTATCGTCGCGGTCGATGGAACCATGCTCTATCACAGTCCTTCTATCGAGCGCGTGGCCGGATACAAGCCGTCTGAACTCCTGGGACAGAGTTTGTTCTCTTTTATCCATCCCGAGGACGAGCCGGCGGTGCGCTCGGCGCTCGAACGAGTCACCCTCAAGGTGGGAAGCGCCGCTCCCCCTGAATATCGTTTTCGCCGCAAAGATGGCGCGTGGGTCTGGCTGGAGTCAGTGGGGAATAATTTACTCAACGACGTTGCCGTGGGCGGCATCGTCGTGACTTCTCGCGATGTCACTGGCAGGCGCGCGCTCGAAGAACAGGTTCGGCAAGCGCAGAAGATGGAAGCGGTAGGTCGTCTGGCGGGCGGCATCGCTCACGACTTCAACAATCTGCTGATGGTGATTCGCGGATACGCCGAAATCGTGATGGAGGAAGACAGCGCGACCCCGCCGGTTCGCAAGAGCGTGGAAACCATCGTCCGCACTACGGAAAGCGCGGCCAACCTGACTCGCCAGTTGCTCTCCTTCAGCCGCAAGCATGTCTTCAGTCCGCAGGTGCTCGACCTCAACGCGCTGGTCAACCAGATGAGCGAAATGCTGCTGGGAGTCTTGCGTGACGAAATGGAGTTCACGGTGAAGCTTGATCCCGAGGGCTGTTGCATCAGCGCCGATCCCGGGCAGGTCGAGCAGGTCATCATGAATCTGGTGGTCAACGCCCGCGATGCCATGCCCAGCGGCGGAAAGCTTACGCTCGAGACCGGTCATGTCTCGACCGATGTCGTTCGCGCGCAGAGACCCTTCGGCTTGCCGCGCGGAAATTTTGTGATGCTCACCGTCGCCGACACGGGCGTCGGCATGGATATCGATACCCAAAGCCGCATCTTTGAACCCTTCTTCACTACCAAGCGGAAAGATGAAGGAACCGGTCTCGGCCTGTCGGTGGTTTACAACATTGTCCGGTCCTCCGGCGGCCATGTGCGGGTGAATAGCGAGCTTGGGCGCGGAACCACGCTGCGAGTTTATTTCCCCAGCATTGCCGCGGTACCGCTGCCGCACCCGGTCGAAGCTCCGTCGAGAACCGCCCGCGGCGGTGGGGAAACAATTCTGGTGGCCGAGGACCAGCCCGACTTGCGCTGGATGATCTGCCAGTTCCTGCAGCAACTTGGTTACTCCGTGCTCGAGGCCAAAGATGGCGGCGACGCGGTGGCGCTGGCCGAGCAGTACAAGGGCACGATCGATGTACTGCTCACCGACGTTGTCATGCCGCATGTTCGCGGTTCCGAGGTGGCGCGCCGTCTTTCCGCCTCGCGTCCCGATATACGGGTGATTTTTATGTCGGGCTATACCGAAGGAGAATTCGGCGCGGCTCCAGGAGAAGAAGGCGGACCGGGCACCATGCTTTTGCAGAAACCCTTCGAACTGGATTCCCTGGCCCTGAAAATTCGCGAAGTCCTGGAAGCTAGAAGCCGCCACTAAGCTAGCGGCACGAGTGTTTGTCCGTCCAACTGAGTGTGTAGCCGCAAAGCGGCGGAAGATTGCAGCCCATGGCGCAAGCCGTGGTGCGGTAGTCAGACGTGATCAAGCCCCCGAGGGGCGAAAGAATCTCACCGAATCCGGGTAAGCGCCCCCGCCGTCAAATAAATCGCCACCAATCCCAGCAACAACACTGCCCCCTCCACGCGCGTCGACCACACATGCAAGGCATCGAACTGCGCCCGCGCCGGATTATCCAACGGGACCGTGGCGAAGTCGCTAACAGAAGCGCGAAGCGTATCCATCCGCGGGATGATCCAGAATTGCGACAGCAGCGTAAGCCCAAGCATCAGGCAGATCAGCACATGCCGCGTCGCGAAGGCGTGTGCCGTTCCCTCGGCCAGGCGGCTATAAAGCAGGGAGCTAGCCAGGAACACGATGCCGGAAACGATGGCAATCCAATGCAGCTTGCCGAGTGCGCGTCCAACAACATTGCCGGCCAGATGCGTATTGGGCAAAACCTGAAACGCCGTGGGCGCCAGCACGAACGCAAAGAAAATTAATCCGCCAATCCAGGCAACGAGCGAGAGCAGCATAAGGAAACGAAGGAATGACATGGCGGGAGAATTATAGTCTCGTGGCCGAGTCAAGCTGAGCGAAGCGAAGGACTCGTGCACTTCCGGCAAGTACACAGGTCCTTCGCTTAGGATGACAATGCTTCAAGAGGAGCTGAACCGCAGAGTAGCTTTAATTAATAAGAAGGGACAAGGAACCAAAACCGCGAACTGACCACTGACTATTGCAATTACACCGGCACTGCAACGCTCTCAATAATTTCTTTCAACACCTGATCCGACTGCTCGGATTTTTTCAGCGTCGAGGCGTAGAGTCCGTTCACGACCACGCGGTGGGCAAACACTGGAACGACGAGCGGCTTGAAATCTTCAGGCGTACAGAACGTGCGGCCTTCGAGAAATGCCATGGCTTGCGCGGCGCGATAAAGCGCCTGAGATCCGCGCGGCGAAACGCCGAGCGAGAGAAATTCCGATTCCCGTGTACGCCGCACGATTTCCAGCGCGTAGCTCACCAGAGAGTCATCGACGCGAACCTGTTTCACGACCTGCTGCATTTCGAGCACGTCGGCTAGCGCTCAGCACCGGACGCACTTCATCCAAATGCGCGGCGCCCGCTTCCGAGCGCAGAATCTGGCGCTCCGCCTGCGCGTCGGGATACCCCATGCGCACCCGCATCAGGAACCGGTCAAGCTGCGACTCGGGCAGCGGATATGTTCCATGATGTTCCACGGGATTCTGTGTCGCGATCACCAGAAACGGTTGCGGCAGCTCGAAAGAATGCGCGTCGACCGTAACCTGGCCTTCGTTCATGGCCTCAAGCAGCGCCGACTGCGTCTTAGGCGTAGTGCGGTTGATCTCGTCGGCCAGCAGCACATTGGTGAAGACCGGGCCGCGCTTGAATTCGAATTCCTGCTCCAGCGCCGAATACACCGAAATTCCCAGCACGTCGGACGGCAGCATGTCGCTGGTAAATTGCACGCGCTGAAAGGTGCAGTCGATGGCGCGGGCGAGAGCCTGCCCCAGCGTGGTCTTGCCGACGCCGGGAACGCCCTCGATCAACAGATGTCCGCGCGCAAAAACGCTGACCAGCGCCAGCCGGACAACTTCATCCTTGCCGCGAATCACGCGGCGCAGGGCCTTTTCCAGCTCAGAAGCTTTATGAGAAACAGCGATCGCGGTCTCGGGCGACATTATTTGGATTCTACTATCGGGCGGCGGAGCGCGGGAGTTACCTACGTCATAGGACCAGAAACCAGCTTTCAGCTATCAGCCCTCAGCTATGAGCTAACCCCAGGTCCCTCGCCTTCCTTGGAACGCCAATATCGTCACGGAAATGCTGGCTTGCATTGACACTCCGTTGGAACGGAAGTGTTCGTCACTCTTGCAGCGGCTGTGGCCGAAAGCTGAAAGCTGAGAGCTGAGAGCTTACTGCATAAACTCCGCTGGCCTACCCGTCAACCGCTCAATGCGCTTCGCGATCGGCGGATGGGTCGAGAACAGGTTGCCGAAGTTCATGCCCAGCAAGGGTTGAATAATAAACAGGTGAGCGGTCGAAGGGCTGGCCTGCATGGGCACTCGCCGCGAATACGCGTCAAGCTTCTGCAGCGCGCTCGCCAGCGCATACGGATTCCCAGTGAAGTGGGCGCCAGTAGCGTCCGCCTGATATTCGCGCGAACGCGAGACGGCCAGTTGAATCAGCGACGCGGCGATCGGAGCCACGATCAGCATAAAGAGTGCGGCCAATCCTCCGCCGTCGCGGCGGTCGCGGCTGTTTCCACCGAAGCCGCCAAACAGCATCGCCCAGCGTCCCATGCTGGCCAGCATCGTGATCGCTCCCGCCAGGGTAGCGGCCACCGAACTGATCAGGATGTCGCGATTGCTGACATGGCCCAGCTCGTGCGCGAGTACGCCTTCGAGTTCTTCGTCCGTCAGCAGTCCCAGGATGCCGTGAGTCACCGCGACTGAGGCATGGCTCGGATTGCGTCCGGTAGCAAACGCGTTCGGCGACTCGCTGGGGATCACATAAATCTTCGGCATCGGGATGCCGATTTTTTGGGTCAGCCGTTCGACTGCGGCATAAGCGCGCGGCAATTCCTCGCGCGTCACCGGCTGGGCCCGGTACATCGCCAGCGCGATTTTGTCGGAATAAAAATACGAAACGAAGTTCATGACGACGGCAATCGCCAACGCCAGGAACATTCCGTTCTGGCCGCCGAAGGCGCGGCCAATGAACATCAGAAGAAGTGTCAGCGCGGTCAGCAGAAACGCGGTCTTGAATGTGTTTCCCATAATTTTAGTGACGCTAGTCTATTGGATGTCGCGTAGACGCCGGCGATGCATGCCTTTGAGACTATGAAAATCGGGTGAAAACCAAAACGGGTGCCCCACTCTTCTCGCGTTCCTCAGCGAGAGGGTGGGGGTTTTTGATCTTTAACACAGAAGTTTCCAACAGCAAGAAGTCAGACAGTATGAAAGCCGCTAAACACAGTGCGGGCTACGCCCTCTGCGCTTCCCGCTTCAAAGCACGCTGCAAAGTCTGGTCGAGCGCCGACTTGGCACTCTCGTATTCCTGCTGCGAAATGCGTCCTTGTTTGTGCTCGACTTCGAGCTCGAACATCTCTTCTTTCAAGGCTTCGAGCAGTTTGGAAGAACCGCGAGCGAGCGCTCGGCTCTGTGCGCGCCTCGCTCGCCAGCGGCTCTCGCATGCGAGAATCACGCGCCGCCGGAATTTCGGCGGCTTCGTAATCCCCATCTTCTTCTTCCATCGGCCGCAAGGTTTTTCCCGTCCGCGCCGCGCGATTGGAAGCCTGCTGCCTCGACGCCACATAGACTCCGCCGACGACCAAGCACCGCCGCAAATCCACCCAGAATCCACCAGCGATATTTCTGCAGCGGATCGGGCGCATCAATCGGCGGTCCAAGGCCGCCGCCGGGACGATTTTCATTCTGCGCCGCGGATGGGCTCTCGCCCTGCTGGCCTTGTTCGTCCGCTGGCGCCGCCAGCGCGCCCTCGCCCGAAAGTTTAAACGCCATTGGCTGTCCTACTTTCAAATTCGAGGACACTTCGACATTCGCATCCGGCTGCCCGGGAAAAGGCGCGACCTGGTAAGTCGCTCCGGGCGCGGCGCTGAACTCCATCGTCTTCGGCGCAATCGCCACGAAGTGCTCCAGCGGGTAAACCGTCTTGGGATCGATATTCGCGCTGCCCGTGTACGGAACCGTGTAGACCACGTTGAACCGCGTTTCCCCAGGACGAAGCGGAAACAAAAACGCGTATCGGCTCTTCGCATTGTCCTCGGGAACCGGCGCGGATTTCACCGGCTGTCCTCCCGCGGTCATCGCCTGTCCTTCGTTTACGGTGGCGCCATCGGGAACGTTGAACTCCAGATTGTGCTCGTTCATCTGCGTGCGCGGTGGCTTGGAATTATTGTCGACGGCGAATGTGCGCTCGATCTGCAATTGCCCCTGGGAGGTCTGAAATCGCATGATGTCGGCAACGACTTGAATGCCTTCCACCTTCTTGCTGGCGTCGTACACTTCAACCTCGACCGAGGTGCTTCCCGGCGGCGCCATGCGGTGATACGTGACTTCCTGGTGAATCACTCGTACCAGATGAGGCCCTTGTCCGTCGAGCTTGAAACTGAAATGGCCTTTGGCGTCCGTCTTCGTGCGTCCGGCCTCTTCCATGCCTTGCCCCAGGCTGAGCAGTATGACATCGTCGCCCGCGGCGGGCTTGCCGGTCGTGGAATTCTTTACGGTCCCGGTCAGAGTCTGCGCAGAGGCAAGCGCCGAAAAAAGAAGGAAGACCGCAACCGCGATGGTCGCAAGAGAAACATGTGGCGACAGCCGCCCTCGGCGGTCGGGCCGGGCAAAGCCCGGCAGCTGCCGGGTAGCAGAAAGTGTTGTCGAGCTACGCTCGACTGGACGGCCGGGGGCGGCGGTCCCCACGTAGTGCATCAACGTCTGAGTTCGATTCATGATCTCGCTTTTCCAGGCGCGGCGCTGGCCTTGGCCTCCAGGCGCGCGATCTCGGCCAGCAGTGTGGCGGCTTCGTCCTGCAGCGACGACCTTAGCGACTGGTAATCGGACTCCGGCATTTTCCCCGCCTTGAATTCGAAGTTCAAGTCGCGCAGATTTTCGTAAACCGCATCTCTGCGCTCGCGGAGGTACGAGGCGCGCGTCTTCGTGCGGCCCACGTCGAATGCGCCGGGAGAGAAAATGTAAAACAGCGCGGCTGCGGTCGCCAGCAGACAGCACGCCACTTCGAAGGTCATAAGTCGGTCTCCTTACGCGCCTGGTCGCGGAACTGTTCGAGTTCCGAGCCGCGCACCGGTGGCAGGCCATCGGCGATCGCCGGCGCGGGACGGTTCTTCCACGCTCGTATCACTAGAACGACAACTCCGAACCCCAATCCCAGCGCGACAAACGGCACGATCCACGCGGTGCGATCAAATCCTTTGCCCGTGGGCGCGGCCAGCACTGTGGGCCCGTATTTCTGCACGAACGATTGCTCGACCAGGCTGTCGCTGTCCCCGCGGCTAACCGCGGTCATCAATTCGTTGCGCATGCCGTCAGACGACGGACAGCCCACGTGATTGCATTCCAGCAAAATCTGCCCGCATCCGCAGATGCACATCATCTGGTGCCCGAGTTCGTTGAAGCGCGTCGCGGGATCGCCGGCTCCAGCTAGCCCGAAGACGGCGAGACTAAGCAGCCCGCACTGCAGCAGGCGGCGTAAAACTCGGATTGGTCTCGAGCTCATTCGTTATTCCTCTTCGCACGCGTTTCGCGATTCGTAGCGCTGCAAATCAAAACCACCGGGCTGCGCCCGGCGGACAGCCGAGGGCGGCTGTCCCCACATTTCAAAACTTGCTACATCAATCTCCCGCCACCGGGGCCGCGTGCTCCACCAGTCTCGCCGCTGGCACGCGCACCGGAGCCGGGGCGTTCGGGATCAGCGCCAGCACCGTGCCGCCCAGGATGATCCACACACCCAGCCAGATCCACATGACCAGCGGGTTCAGATGCGCCTTCAAAATCGGCCGCCCCGTATCCTGATTCAGGCCCTCATACACTACGTAAAGATCTTCGTTCAGTGTCGAACGAATGAACGGCATGGTCGAAGTCTGGCGGCTGGCCTTATAGAAACGGCGCTCGGGCGTCAGCGTATCGATCTGCTTTCCGCCCTTGAACACGTCGAGCACGGCCCACTCCCCAGCGTAGTTGGGAAAATCTTCGTCGGTGTACGAACGGCACACCAGCGTGTAGCTGCCGATCGTCATTTTGTCGCCGTATCCCATCTCCTGCTCTTTGTCCTGGTTGAACGCGGAGCCGGCGAATCCGATGATGACGACCACCACGCCGAAGTGAACGATGTATCCGCCGTAGCGCCGCGTGTTGCGGTGCGTGAGTTGCACCATCGATGCGAACATGCCCTGGCCCGTGTGTCCGGCAATCACCCTGCCGCCGCGAAAATATTCGCTCGCGATAGTGAGCGTAACCAGCACCGAAAGCCCGATGGCCATCAGCGAATAGAAATAAGAAATATCCTGCCAGGGCCGCAGCCCGAATGGCGATCCCCAACTGGCAGGCGTGATCATCAACAACACCATCGCGGCAAGGGCGCCAACGGTCGGCCACATGAAATTCCGCTTTAAGCTGTCGAACGACGTTTTGCGCCAGGCAAGCAGCGGCCCCACAGCGGTGAGGATCAGCAGCAGCATTGCCACCGGAATCGCCACCCGGTTATAAAATGGCGCGCCCACCGTAACTTTATTGCCTTGCACCAACTCCGAAATCTTGGGGAACCACGTGCCCCACAACACGGTGAAGCACAACAACACGAAAAGAAGATTGTTGAACAAGAAGCTCGACTCGCGCGAAATCAGCGACTCGAGTTTGTGCTCGCTGCGCAGGTGATCTTTATTCTTGAAGAAGAAAAATACGAACACCGCGATGCTGATCGCCAGGAACCACGCGAACCAGCTGCCAATCGACGATTGCGCGAAGGCGTGTACAGAACTGATGATCCCGCTGCGCGTGAGAAACGTCCCCAGAATCGCCAGCCAGAAGGTGGCGAAGACCAGCCACATGTTCCAGACCTTCAGCATGCCGCGCTTTTCCTGCATCATCACGGAATGCAGGAACGCCGTGCCCACCAGCCACGGCATGAGCGACGCGTTCTCCACCGGGTCCCATCCCCAGTAGCCGCCCCATCCGAGCACGGCATAAGCCCAGTGCGCGCCCAGAAAAATCCCGCAGGTGAGGAATCCCCACGTGACCATGGTCCAGCGGCGAGTAATGTGAATCCACTTTTCGCCGGGATACTTCATGATCAGCGCGCCCAACGCGAAGGCGAACGGCACGGTGAATCCCACGTAGCCCAGGTAGAGCATGGGCGGATGAATCACCATCTCGGGATACTGCAGCAGAGGATTCAGGCCGCTGCCATCGGCGCGCAGCGGCCCTTCCAGCAGGCCGAACGGGTTGGCCGCGAAATTCACCAGCGCGAGAAAGAAAATCTGCACGCCGGCGAGGACCACCGATGCATAAGCGAAGAGTCGAGGATCCGTCTTGTACCGCAGGCGCAGAACAAACCCATAGCCAGCGAGCAGCAAAGACCAGAACAGCAGCGAGCCTTCCTGGCCAGACCACAGAGTCGCAAACTTGTAAGGAGCGGGAAGATCCCGATTGCTGTGATGAAAAATGTAAGCGATAGTGAAATCGTCGCGAAAGGCGGAGACGACCAGCGCGATGGCGGCGAGCACGACCGCTCCAAATATGACGACGCCGGCCCGGCGCGCGGTTTCGCCCACACGTTCCCAGAGGGCGTCACCTGGAAAGAAAAGCGCGAACATACCCGCGAAGAACGAATAGATGCTCAACGCCAATGCGAGGAGCAAGGCAAAACTACCTATGGTTGCCATGTGGGAGAACCCCAAGCCATTTTTTCAGAAACCGAGGGTAGAGGCAAACGGGTGACTGGACAAAATGGTGAGAAAAGACAGAAATAACAAGACACAGCAAAAAATGCCGGCGGCACTTGCTCGTGGAAACCGCCACAGGGGGCGGCCGGGGCTCGGCCGCCAGGCGGTTTGCGAACTTGTCTACGCCGATTGCTGGCGATAGCGCTGGCGAATCTCGCGCTCCGCAGTCAACCAGTCTTCGGCTTCGTGGCCGGGTTCAAATCCGCGCCGCTCCGCCAGCAAATATGCGAGGCGCCGGACTTCTTCCTCTACATTGATGGGAACAAGATTGGTGCGCCCTTCCGTTTTTACGATCTCCGGCTTGCGAGCCGCCTTTTTGGGCTCCGTCTTCCTGGCTTCGGTTACGGCGGCGGCGGGCGCTTCCGCTAGTCCAACGCTCGTCTCGGGCTTCGCGTCCGAGAGAGTTGGCAGGGTGGTTGAGGTAGTGGGGTTAACTCTGGTATCGGGAGTGCTTTTTGGGAACCTGGGTTTAGCCATAATTGGATACTCCTTGCATCCTCCTAAATTTAGGAATGATTGGATTTGTTGATGAAGGAACAACATACAAGTTGACCTTGCGCGTTCGTGGTTACTGATTAGTTTTTCGCTTGAGGCGTATATCTACTATAGCGCGTAATGCCCTGTGGAAGGAGGTAAGTTGCACAAAAAAATGTGATGAGGATCTGCGGAATTCCGCAAACGAAATCGGGAAAACGTTTCGCGAAGGTGCTAAACCAAAGTAGCGTTCGTCCCGGTGCGGTAGTGCCGAAGCAATAGTGCCGGTGCCCCACCGGGAGTAGCGCCGGCATCCTGCCGGCAGTCGCGGGGGCGTCCTCGCCCTCGGACTCAATGAAGAGAGCTCAAAGTTTCCCAGAGTCAGAGCCATTACTCGCGCGCAAGCCCCGAAATCCCCTTTGTTATAATTTAACCTCGTTCCCGTGGCGCTATCGTCTAGGGGTTAGGACGGAAGATTCTCAATCTTCAAACCCGGGTTCGATTCCCGGTAGCGCTACCATCCACCCTTTTCTGTTCCAAGTAAGGCCTCAGTACCAGATCCCGCTGATCCGGCTTCCCGAGGCCTTCTGCGCCAAAGAAGCGTCATTAAAAGTTTGCGTCAGGAGAGGTTTGACATAGCTTTGCCCGCCAACCTCGGATTCGCATCTTTTTCGCGTTTCGCCTACTCTAAAATAGTTAAATTAACCGGTGAGGATGCTTATGCGCTTGCACCTTAGCAGGATCATCTCCGCAGTTCTTTTTGCTCTCCTTCCAATGGCTGCTTTGCACGCGGCCGATGAGCCCTTTCACGATGCGCCCCCTTCGGCCAAAGCCCAGAAAAATCCTTACGCGGGGCAGCAGGCCGCGGTCGATGCCGGAAAGCAGGTCTACACCCGCAACTGCCTGGCTTGTCACGGGAAAACTTTGCAGGGTACGGGCAACGTGCCGTCCTTGATCGACGGCAAACTCAAAGGCGTTTCCGCGGGCGAGATTTTCTGGTTCATCACCAAAGGCGACAAAGATAACGGAATGCCCTCCTGGGCGGCCTTACCCGAAGAAAGCCGCTGGCAGGTCGTGAGTTTCGTGGAAGCGATGGCCTCTGGAAAAGCAGCCGCCGGTTCGTCAGCGGCTCCCGCGGCCGAAGTGGCTGGTCCGAAGTTAACCGCCGCAGCCCCGAAACCGCCCTTCACCGATTTCCGCTACGAAAAGCCCGGGACGATCCGCAAGATTACGGTAAAAGATTTGCCCGCCCCTTTCGCCACCGAATCCTCGCAGAACGGCGCACAAGTAGTGGCGCGCCCACCAAACGCTTTCCCGGTTGCGCCCGCCGGGTTCAAGGTAGAGTTATTCGCGTCGGGTCTCGACAATCCACGCTTGTTGAAGACTGCGCCCAACGGCGATGTCTTCCTGGCGGAGAGTGAAGCCGGACGCATTCGCGTCTTCCGTGGCATCAAGGACGATGGCAAGCCCGAGCAGTCCGAAGTTTTTACCACCGGCCTGAAGCGGCCCTACGGCATCGCATTCTATCCCCCGGGCCCCGATCCGCAGTGGGTTTACGTTGGCAACACCAACGAAGTGATTCGCTTCCCGTATCACAATGGAGATTTGAAGGCGAGTGCTGAGTCGCAGCACGTTGCCGATCTGCCCTCGGGCGGTGGACACTGGACGCGTTCCATCGCATTTACTCCCGATGGCAAGAAAATGTTTGTCGCTGTCGGCTCTGGCTCCAACGTCGACGATCCCGATACGCATCCCGCCGAGAAAGATCGCGCCGACATTCTGGTCTGCGATCCGGCGAATTGCAAGTTGCAGGTATACGCGTACGGGATTCGCAATGCCGGAGGCGGAATCGCGGTCAATCCCAAGACCAGCGAATTGTGGTGCTCGGTGAACGAACGCGACGCTCTCGGCGACAATCTTGTTCCCGACTACATTACGCACGTGGAAGAGGGCGGATTCTACGGCTGGCCCTGGTGGTATATGGGTGCGCATCAGGATCCGCGGCATGAGGGCAAGCATCCCGAATTGAAAGACAAGGCGATCGTCCCCGACGTGTTGCTGCAGCCGCACAATGCTTCGCTCGAGTTCACCTTTTATCAGAGCGACAAGTTTCCCCGCGAATACGACGGCGATATTTTCGCCGCCGAACATGGATCGTGGAACAAGGCGGTGCGCGTTGGCTATGAAGTAATCCGCGTGCCGCTGCATCAGACCGGCCACGCCACCGGCGAGTACGAAGATTTCCTCACCGGATTCGTGCTGCCCGACGGCCACGTGTGGGGACGCCCCGTAGGCATCACCGTAGCGCAGGACGGCTCGCTCCTGGTGAGCGACGACGGCTCCAACTCGATCTGGAGAGTCGTCTACACCGGAAAGTGAAATAGGGTTTTGCGAAGGCGGGCGGCTCAGGCGATCACGGTTTTGGAAAGGGACGGGATTGGGAAGGGCAGGCCGTGGAAGGGCACGGCTTCAGAGGTGGCAGAAAAACGGCCTTGCTTTGAAAGGGCACGGCTTCAGCCGTGCCGCTAGATTTCCAAAATGATGCGGGGCTTTAGCCCCAGCAGCTTCGCCGGTTTGTACGTGACTGGCCACCAGCCGCTATCTAATGAAAATCATGCGATACCGTTTCCGCTTTCGTCACGAACAGCGGCTGCACCCGTTCCGCTTTAACGGAAATCACGTTGTCCTGATTCTGCAGAATTCCTTCAATGGCGAGAAATTTCTCGCTCGCCAGCAGCAGCCGATTCTGATGAAACAAGTCAGGCGTGATAATGGCATTGGCCACGCCGGTTTCATCTTCCAGACTTAAAAACACAAATCCTTTCGCCGTCCCCGGCCGCTGGCGCACGATGACGCATCCCCCGATGCGCAGCCGTTTTCCGCTGGGAATATTGCGCAGTTCGCTGGCGCGGCGAATGCCCATAGCATTGAGCCAGTCGCGGCGATAAGCCATGGGATGCGGCCCAACCGTCAACCCCGTGCCATGAAAGTCGGCGACCAGCCGCTCCTCGTGATTCATTGGCTGAAGCGGCGAAGGCGCGTCCGGTTCCGGCTGCGCCTCCAGCAGTGGCCCCGACCCGCGCACAGCCCGCTCCACCTGCCAGAGCGCGTCACGACGGTGAAATGAGATTTTAGATTTTAGATTGTAGATTTCAGATTGATCACGTTTTGAAATCTTCAATCTGAAATCTTCAATCTGAAATCCGATTGAGTTCAGCGCCCCGATTTCCGCCAGCGTAGTAATTCGTCCTTGCGCAGTTCAGGCACACGCCGCGTGAGGTCGTGAATAGATTCGAAAGGCCCCAGCATGCGTTCGCGCACCAGCGCCTGGGCAGCCTCTTCCCGCAGCCCGCGAACATAGCGCAGCCCCATGCGGAGCGCGATGGGGCTTTGGTCGTTTGTCGGTAGTCGTTGGTCATTGCTTTTGAGATTGCTGCCCTGATTTTGGCTAACGACCAACGACGAACGACCAACGACCTGGTTCTTGCTAGCTGACAGCTGAGAGCTGACAGCTTCCTCCAACGTGCACTTCCACTCCGAACAAGTCACATCCACCGGCAACAATTTCAACCCGTGGCGCTGCGCGTCTTTGACAATTGTCGCGGGAGAATAAAATCCCATCGGCTGGTTGTTGAGCAGAGCAGCAGTGAACGCGGCCAGGTAACGGCATTTCAAATAAGCGCTGGCATAGGCGATCAACGCGAAACTCGCCGCGTGCGACTCCGGAAATCCGTAAAGTGCGAACGAAGTAATCGAAAGAATTATTTCTTCCTGCGCTTTCGCCGGAGATGCCGTTGTGCGTCATGCCAGCAGCGCAGCTTGGCTTCGATTTCGCGCATGCGGGCTTGCGAGCGCTTGAAGCCCATGGCGCGGCGCAACTCCTCCGCCTCGCCTCCACTGAAGTTGGCCGCGATCATCGCGATCCGCAACAGTTGCTCCTGAAACAGCGGAACGCCGAGCGTGCGCTTGAGTACCGGCTCGAGCGAAGGATGCGCATACGTCTACCGCCTCGCGCCCCTGGCGGCGCAGAATAAATGGATTCACCATCTGCCCGACGATCGGCCCGGGCCGGATGATCGCCACTTGCACCACGATGTCATAAAAGCGCCGTGGCAGCAGGCGCGGCAGCGACGCCATTTGCGCGCGGCTTTCCACCTGAAACAATCCCACCGTGTCGGCCTGCTGCAGCGAGGAATAAACCTGCGGATCGTCGGGCGGCAAATGCGCCAGGTCGACTTCTTCGCGATAGTGATCGCGGATGAGTTCAATGGAATCCTTAAGCACGGCCATCATGCCAAGGCCGAGCAGATCGACTTTCACGATGCCCATGTCGGCGCAGTCTTCTTTGTCCCACTGCACCACCACGCGGCCCGGCATGGACGCGGGTTCGAGCGGCACCACGGAATCGAGTTGTCCCTGGCAGACGACCATGCCGCCCGAGTGCTGGCCGAGATGCCGCGGCATGTCCTGCACGGCGATGCAGAGTTCGTAATATTTGCGCAGGTGGGGATGGTTGAGGTCGAGCCCGGCATCGCGAAAGCGGCGGTCGAGCGCGTCGTTTTCGTCGCGGAATTCCCAAGTCGCAACCGCGGCGGAAATTTTCTGCAGCGTTTCCGCGTCGAAGCCCAATGCCTTACCCATTTCTCGCGCCGCCATACGGTTACGATACGTAATGACGTTGGCCGTCATGGCGGCGCCGCGCGCGCCGTATCTCCGGTAAACATATTGGATAACTTTTTCGCGTTCGTCGCCGCTCGGCAAATCGAGATCGATGTCGGGCCACTCGCCGCGTTCTTCGGAAAGAAATCGCTCAAAGAGTAATTCCATGCCCACGGCGTCGACCGCCGTAATGCCGAGCGAGTAGCAGACCGCGCTGTTGGCGGCCGATCCGCGCCCTTGCACCAGAATGTTTTGCTCGCGGCAATAACGCACCAGATCCCAGACGATCAGAAAATATCCCGCCAGCTTCAGTTTTTCGATGAGCGCCAATTCTTTCTCGATCTGGCGGCGAGCTTTGATCTGCATGTCATGCGAAGAGCGTCCGTAGCGTGCACGAAATCCTTCCCACGCCCGCTCGCGCAGAAAAGAATTCATGCTCTCGCCTTCGGGCACGGGATAGCGCGGAAATTCGTAGCCCAGATCGTTGAGCGTGAATTCCAGGCGCGCGGAAAGTTCGCGCGTGTTGGCGATGGCCTCGGGATAGTCGGCGAAGAGTTGCTGCATCTCCTGTGGAGATTTCAGAAAGCGCTCGGCATTTCGCGTAAGCAGGCGTCCGGCCGTCGACAGCGTGCGATGATTCCGGATAGAAGTGAATGCATCGCAAAGTTGGCGCCCCTGCGAAATGGCGTAGCAGACGCCGTTGGTGGCCAGCAGCGGAAGATTCAGCGAACGCGCAATGCCGATCGCGGCGCGATTGCGGGCCTCTTCTTCGCGTTGAAAATGTCGCTGCAATTCAACGTACACATTTCCAGCGCCGAAAATTCCGGTGAGTTGATCAACACAGCGCCGCGCTTCGTCCCCGCCGCCCTGCTGCAAAGCCGCAGCCAGCGGCCCCTCCGGCCCTCCGGTCAGGCAGATCAGGCCCCGGGCATGCTCCTGCAATTCTTCCGCGCAGGCCGCTCCCTCGCCTTTTTTGGCGCGCAACTTCATTCGCGTGATCAGCCGGCAAAGATTCTGGTAGCCGGCTCGCGAAGAGACCAAAAGAGGCAGACGGCAGAGATTGTAGATTTTAGATTTCAGATTGCAGATTGCAGACGATTCACGAGGATGTAAATCTTCAATCTGAGATCTGCAATCTGAAATCTTTTGCGCGGGACTGACACTACGAAACTGAACCCTGACCTCTGCGCCGATGTGCGCCTTGAGTCCAATCTTCTTCGCAGCCAGATGAAACCGCGGAGCCCCGTAAACTCCGTCGCTGTCGAGCAGCGCCATCGCAGGCATGCCAAGCTGCGCGCCAACTCCGATCAACTCCTCAGGCAAAGACGCGCCTTCGAGAAAGCTGAACGCAGAGCGAGCGTGAAGTTCGATATACATCAGAGGATTATCAAGAAACTCAGCCACGGATTAACGCGGATCCACACGGATCGGAACCAATCTTTGTTCCCTTGTATTTCTGCTCTACATTTTTCATCCGTGCTAATCGGTGAAAATCCGTGGCAAGAATTCAGTCGTACATTCCTTCCACAAACCATCCGCCGCCGAGCAAATCGTGAACCAGACGGCAGAAAGAAACCGACTCTCCACTGCGTAAAGCCAAGTCCCACTCGTCGCGCGACCAGGCTTCGCGCTCCCACCAATCGCCGGAAGAGCGCCAGGGCCCGGCCTTCCAGAGCACCTCGCCCTGCATTTCTTTTTTCTTGGCACATGCCACCCGCACTGGCTGGCTGCTTTCCAACGTCACCTGTACGCGCAGCGGAGGACGAAGCCGGCGCAGCGCTGTAACCGTATTTGTTTCTTTTGTATGGTCAGGAACTTTTTCGCGCTCACTTTTGCGCAGGGCATTCGCCACAAAACGCCGCATGCGAAATCCTTCGGGACGATGCGTGTCGAGCAACTCCACCGCCCCCACATTGTTTTCGCCGACCATGCTGGCGATGCGCGCCAGGGTGAGCTCCAGTTTTTCCGGCTCCGGCGACGGCGGCAGAAACAGCCCGCCCTGCGCCGAACGCGCTCGCGCCGGTTCGGCCGCCAGATGAATCTTCACAATCGGCGCGCCCGGAGGATGCGCATTCAAATCCAGTTGCAGCAACTTGAGAAAAACTTTGGTGTCGAGCATAGGTTGTGGCAGGCGCAGGGTCCTAAGAAATTGATGATTGCTGATTGATGATTGCCGATTGCGCGAAGATAAGTTTTCCAGCTCCAGCGTCAGGCGCAGCTCCTGCGTGGCCAGCGCGCGCGAACCTAAGCGAGCGCAAAGTTGTTCGAGCAGGCGATTTAACAAAAACGCTAAAGGCTCAAGCAGCACGACCGGATGTTCCAACTCCACAGCCTCTTCAAACACCAGCGGCGCTTCCACCGGGACCAGCGTGCGCGAAGTCGCGCCTCGCGCCAACTGCTGCAGGCGCAAGCCTTCCTGCCCCAGGCGTTCGCTCAATGCAATCTCCGGCAGCGCCGCCAGCGCCCGCAGATTGCGTATGCCCCACCGGGCCAGGGTTTCGAGTAAACGAGTTTCGAGCAAACGCTCGGCGGCTTCCTTCTGATCTCCTGCACGATCTTCTGCCCGCGAATTTGCAAACAGCACCTCCACCGGCAGCGGCCCTAATCGTTCCGCTTCATGGCCCGCGGGAATCACGGTGACCCGGGCGCCGGTGCCCGCTCCACACAATCCCCTGGCGGCGAGCGCGGCCGCGTCCGGATTGGAAGCTATGGCAACATTGGCCGCGAGTCCAGGCCTGGTTGCGCAGTTCGAGATGGCGCGGGAAATTTCCGGCAACGATCCCAATAGCGATTCCATGCCAGCCAGATCGAGCAGCACGGTGTCGCAGGCGGCGTCTTCCACGCAGGGTGAAAAAGATTGGGCGCAGTCGAGCAATGCAGCGTGCGCGGCGGATTCCTGCAGCGCAGAACGCGGGCGCAGCGCGATTTCCGGGCACAGTTCCGCTTGTGCCTTGGTCATGCCTGCGGCAATGCCCAGCCGCGAGGTCGCTTCATTGACTGCAAGAATTTTTTCCAGCGGAGGCTTGCCTTCGACAATGGCCAGCGCGCGCGCCTGCAATTCCGGTTCGGCGCGCAGGGCAGCCGCCACGGGAAAATTCGGCACGTAGATGCAGGCAAATGGCATGGCAAAAAATCCATGGCAAGTGAATCATGGAGTGATTTTGTAATTTGCGGATTGAATAATTTGTTTCATCGTCCATTCATCCGGCCCGCCATTCATCCCGCCCACGCGGTTTTACTGGCGAACATTACCGAGCCCGCCGGCTTGCGATCCAGGCGCGAGCGAATCAGTTCCGCCGTGATGTCCAGTCCGCTGAGCAGTTGCGCGTGAGTGGGCGCAAAAGAGAAAAATCAAGAAACGCATTGTGCCTCCCGCGAAGTCCGCGAAATTTCCTTCCGTCCCTCCGCTGCCGGTTCACTTGCCGAGCCCAACTGCAGCAGCAGGGAAGAGCAACTTCCGGCAATGGGGCGTTGCTCAACTGCGAGCAAAATCGTCGGCGTAGGTTCGATGGCGCGCCGGAAGCGGAACCACGTGGTCAGCGGAACGCGCCGCGCTGCCTCTGCCGGCAGGTCGCCGAGATCGAGAACGATCATGCCAAAGCCGCCGCTTTCGAGAAGCAAATCCGTAGCCCGCAGCACTTGCTCCAGCCGCCGCCATGAAGGCCGCGAACTGGCTGCGCTCAAGATTGAAAGCAACTTCGGAGGGAGTCCCCACTTCTGGCGCTCTTGCTTCTCGCCACCCTGCTTCTCGCGCCAAAGATGCGTGAGAAGTAGACCACTCTTCTTCCTGATTTTCGTGTTTCTCCGTGACTCTGTGTCTCTGTGGTGAATTCTTTTTCGGTGGTGAACTCTCGCCGCAGCGCACCCACAGCAGTCGATCCAGGTCCACGCCAGCCGCTGCCGCGGAATAAGGATCGAGCGCGTCATTGGCATCGACCACCACGCAAAATTCCCCCCGGCGCGTGGCCGCCGCCAAAGCCGACAATACTAATGTGGTGCGCCCCGAGGACGCGGGACCGCAGATTTCGGTCACGCATCCCCGCGGCAGCCCGCCGGTCAAGCCATCAATGGCCGGGACGCCGCTCGAAACCATTTCCGGCACCGGCCGCAGCGTGAGCCGCGAAGCCGGGATGATGCTTGCCGCTGGAAATCTTTGGTTATGCGTTGATTGAATGAGATGCTCATGTGGCGACAGCCGCCCTCGGCTGTCGAGCCGGGCAACGCCCGGCAGGTGTGCTGCATGCGTTGCGGTCGAGCCTTGCTCGACCGGACAGCCGAGGGCGGCTGTCCCCACATGAGCATCGTGGGTGGCATCAAAGACAAAAGGGCGGCCCAGGGCCGCCGAAGTGGAAACCACTGCGGAAGACATAAGATCCTCGGAAGATTTCAGGGAACGCCGGGGCTGGTGTTCAGCCAGGAGCCGCGGAGGCATTTTCGCTTTTTATTCGCCTTTAAAGATTCTGCTTGAATTGGGCCGGATTGTCAAGAGGCGGAAAAGGCGGGCTTTGTTCTCTTTAAATTTATGAGTGCAATGGCGATCTTCAACGCTGGTATTACATCCGTCCTCGTTGGCTGTGCCGCACGTGGTCGTACAATTGCGAAGGGATAGACAAATGAAGCACAACATCCAAGTTGGCTTTGCAGTTCTAGTTTGCACTTCCACCGACGAATGGTCGAAGCCCTGGCTTAGCGCTCTGTCTTCCTGCGATCCAGAACGCCCGGGGAAGTACAGATGATAAAGAAGCTCCGAACGTGGCTGGATGGTGTGGGCGCGGCCTTTCCCAGCGTCTTCAGCCCGTACTGGCGCGTACTGCCCCTAAGGCGGATGAAGACGTTCCTGGCAGGGTACTTCTTCGTCGGCGCCGCCGGCGGTTTCGCGTTCGATCTATTGCAACTTAATGCTTACCGTGTCGGCGGAGGTTTCTTTTGGCCCGTCTTAATGGGCACGGGAGCGGCGGCGGCTAGGGCTGCCGGAATCAAAAGAGTTCGTCTTGTCCCTCTTTTGCTTCTGCTGGTTGTCGTGACCGCTTGGCTTGGTTACTGGGCCTCACACGTTTCGCCGCCTCTCCCGGTCCCCGTCGCAGTACATCGGCGCGTGCTATTCGATGCGATCGGGATCTTGGTTGGCATCGGGTTCGGGACTCGATTTCTGCTGTTCTTCGCCGGTACGGAGGGATTGGCCAGCGTGCGCATGCAGACCGAGCTTTCTTTGGCTCACGGCATTCAGAAGACCCTGGTTCCGACCGTCTCCTTTCAGAACGCGAGTTTCGAGCTATACGGCAAATCGATTCCTAGCACAGAAATGGGCGGCGATCTGATCGATGTCATCGAGAGCGACGGTGGGTTGGTGGCTTACGTCGCCGATATCTCCGGCCACGGCCTGCCCGCCGGCCAGCTCATGGGGATGTTGAAGGCTGCCATGCGGCTCGCCGTGCAACTCCGCCAAATGCCGGTAGCAGCGCTCGAAAGTGTGGACCGCGTGCTGCCAGATCTCAAGGCACCTGAAATGTTTGCCACCCTGGCCCTGCTCCGCTTCGATGGCTCCAGCGAAGCCGAGTACGCCGTGGCTGGCCATCCGCCGATCCTCCACTATCGTCGCGGCAGCAGGGACACGGCCCGGCTCTCGATGGAGCAGCTTCCGCTGGGACTGATCCCCGGCGGTTCCTATGCTAGTAAGCGCATCATCTATTCACCCCGCGATCTCTTCTTGATGGTTACCGACGGCATTACGGAAGTAGCCAACGCCAGAGATCAGGAATTCGGCCTGACACGCCTGCAAGAGCTGCTGACGCAGCACTCTACGAAAGCCTTGCCGGAGATTTGGGATCTCATCATGCGCGAGGTGCGACAATATGGTCCGCAACAGGATGACCAAAGTCTCCTCCTACTGCGCGTGCTGGACCCGGCCGTCCCTCTCGCGATCTGAACTCCCAAGGGACGCAGGAAACCCAAAACCCACTTGAACCCGCTGGAGGATTACGTTCGCAAACTGGACTCAAGATGATTGTCATTCGCGTCCCCTTGCTCACCTCCCCTTCCCCCGTCCGTCTAAGCGCAACAGCATTGCAATGAACGATGCGCCAGATTTTCCGATTCCAATCCAGATTCTGAAATAGTTCGGCTGCTCGCCAGCAGCGAAGGAGCATCCATGCGAAAAGTTTGTCTTCCAGTTTTGTTTGCCGCTGTTCTGTTGATCGCCACCCTGAGCCCCGCTCAGACCGCCACCGGCGAAACCCTCATGCTCGATCTGCCTCGCGCAAGCCAGCACGCCATGATCCTGCAGCGCATCGGCATCACCGACATTCGAGTCAACTATCACCGCCCGCTCGCCAACGGCCGCCAGATCTGGGGCAAAGTCGTCCCTTACGGCCAGGTATGGCGCGCCGGAGCCAACGAAAATACCACCATCACCTTCAGCGATCCCGTCACCATTGAAGGCCAGACCCTCGACAAAGGCACCTACGGCCTGCACATGATCCCCGGCGAGAACCAGTGGACCGTGATCTTCTCGAAAGATTCGAAAGACTGGGGGAGCTTCAGTTACAAGCAAGAAGACGACGCTCTGCGCGTGAATGTGAAACCGCAGACGGCCGAAGCTAACAACGCACTCGCCTACGATTTCGACGACGTGAAGCCCGACTCCGCCGTCGTCACCATGCGCTGGGACAAAGTTGCCGTCCCCTTCAAAGTCGAGGTCAAGGTGAACGACCTGGTCACCGCCAGTATTCACCGGCAGTTGCACGGCCTCAACCAGTATTACTGGGAACTTTGGGACGACGCGGCTGGATATCTACTGGCTAACAAGATTGACCTCGACGAAGCGCTCAAGGACGAAGATCAGTCGATCCAGACCGAAGAGCGTTACGACAATCTGATGAATAAGTCGAAAATTCTCGAAGCGTTGGGCCGCAAGCAGGACGCCGAAGCCTTCCGCACCAAGGCTCTCGACAAGGCCAGCGCTGTGCAACTTTATTTCTATGGCCGGCAACTGCAAGGCGACAAAAAGCAGGCCGAGGCTCTCGCCATTTTCCGCTCCACCGCCAAAAAATATCCCGACGAGTGGACGTCGCACATGGCCATGGCCCGCGTCTACAGCGCGCAAGGAGATTTCGACAACGCTCTCAAAGAAGTGAAGCTCTCGCTTGCCGGCGCCCCCGACTCCAACAAAGCAAATCTGGAGAACTACGTGAAGCGCTTGCAGAATAAGGAGGACATTAACCGGTAGGGGGCGCGGAGGGCGTCCGGCTTCGCTCTGCTTGGACAGTCGAGGCGCCCGTCGCTACATGCGTCGAGCCGAATCTGTGACATGATAGGAGCATGAAGAAACAGGCATCCGATCAACAATTTCATGACCGCCGTTATCAGGAGCGGAAACGGGCCGAAGCCGCGCGGCGGCCCGTCAAGAAGAAAACTGCCCCCGAAAATGTAAGTCAGGCTCCGCCGAGCGGGGGGAAAGAATCGGCTAAGGAAAACAAAGGATAGAAATCTCGGATTGCAGATTGGCGATTTCAGATTGAAGAGCTCGCGTGAAGACGAGTCTTCAGTCTGAAATCTGCAATCTGAAAATCTGAAATCTGAAATCTGCAATCTGCAATCTGACTTCTGACTTCTGACTTCTGAATTCAAAACTCCTACCCCGTATTGTGCAACCCCGCCGCGATCCCGTTAATAGTCGCGCCCAGCGGATACTCCAGCTCCGAACTCTGCTGCCCCTGCTGCTTTCGCCGCAACAGTTCCACCTGGATCAAACTCATCGGGTCGACATACGGGTTGCGCAGCCGGATCGATCGCGCCAGCACCCGATTCCGCCCCAACAGTTCTTTCTGTCCAGTCACGCGCAGAATCATCCGCCGCGCGCGTAGAAATTCTTCCTGCAGCATCGAGAAAACGCGATCCCGCAGCGCCGCGTTCTTGACCAGTCCGGAATAATCGCGCGCGATGCCGAGATCAGCCTTCGCCATGCCCAACTCCACATTCCGCAGCAGTTCCGAAAACACTGGAAAGCCCCGAGCGATCTGCCGTAACAGTTGCTCGTGTCCAGGCCCGCTCTTGGCGAAGTTCTGCAGCGCATACCCGACGCCAAACCACGCCGGAACAGCATGCCGGCTCTGCATCCATCCAAACACCCATGGGATCGCTCGCAAATCCTCAAGCTTTCGTCCCTTGGTTCGGCGCGACGGCCGCGACCCGATGCGCGCCGTATCCAACTCATTCACCGGAGTAGCCTGCTCGAAATATTCCAGCACGTCAGGATTGTCGGCAATCTCGCGGCGATACACGTCGTATGCCTCCTGCGACATTTCCTCAATCGCCTCTTCCCAACGGGCCTCCGCCGGTTCTTCGCGCCGCGTCAGCGCCTCCAGGCTCGCCGCGATCATCAGTTCCAGATTCCACTCCGCGAGCACCGCATCGGCATATTTCCAGTTGAGAACTTCACCCTGCTCGGTGATGCGAATCTGCCCCGAGAAACATCCCGGCGGCTGCGCCAGAATCGCCGCATGCGTGGGCCCGCCGCCGCGCCCTACCGTTCCACCGCGTCCGTGAAACAGGCGAAGCTTCACTCCGCTTTCCCGCGCCGCTCCGTGCAGCTCGCGATGCGCCTTATATAGTTCCCATGTGCTGGTGAGCATGCCTCCATCTTTATTGGAGTCGGAATAGCCAAGCATTACCTCCTGCCAGCGCCCCCACGAATCGAGCAGAGCTTGATACTCGGGATCGCTCCACAGACGGCGCATCACGCCTCCCGCGCCGCGCAACGACTCGATCGATTCAAATAGCGGAACCGGCATCAGTCCCGGATCGCCTCCGCCAACCGATCCAGCCACTCGCACTCCGGCCGCGCCAGCCAGTCGCATCACCGCCAGCACGTCCTGCTCCGTTTCCGCGCCGCTGATAACGTAATGTCGAATCGACTGCGCAGGGTAGCTGCGTTTCAATTCCGCGATCGCACGGAAAGTGTCGAGCAACTCCCGCGTCTCCGCCGAGCGCGCCTCGCCTCTGAGTTCCGGCCCAAGTTCTTTCAAGGCATGAGCATGTACGCGCGCATGCTGGCGGATGTCCAGTGTGTGCAAATGAAATCCAAACGTGCGCACCTTCCGCAGCAGGGAATCGATGTAGGTTCGCGACAACCGCTCGCCTCGATTGGCCCGCAGACTCTCCTGCACCAGCAGTAGATCCTCTTCAAACTCCGCCGCGTTTCCATACGCCCCCGCCGCGTCAGCGGCCTCGCGGCTGTGCTGCAGTTTGTGAAACATGTACGACAGAAACCGGCGATAACTTTCTGTCGTGTTGTGCGGCCCCCACGCCAGGTGCACGCCCGGAATCGTGCGTTCGTACTGCTGCAGGCGCGAGAGCAACTCCTTCGAAACGCCCGTCTGCCGCCGCGACGAACTCAAGCGGTCGCTCAGAGATTCCACATCATGGAGATACTCGCGCAGAATCAGCGCGCGCGCCATTTGCAGCGCATCGCCAATGCACTCCGGCTTGACCAGCGGATTTCCGTCGCGGTCTCCCCCAATCCACGAACCGAAACGCACCATGCTGGGCAGAGCATTCTCGTCAAGCTCCAGGCCGTAAACGTCGCGAAACGATTCGGCAACTTCGGCGTAAATTTTCGGCAGCGCGTCGAAGAGGGAAAGCCGGAAGTAGCGCAGCCCCATGCGAATTTCGTCATCCACTGTGGGTTTCGCCATGCGTACTTCATCCGTCTGCCACAGCGAAGTGACTTCGGCGCGGATATTGTTTTCGCAGTCCTCCGCTTCTTCTGCCGTCAGCGGTAGCCGGTCCAGGCGCTCGAGTTGCTGCGCGATGCGGCGCCGCTTTAACAGCACGGTTTGCCTCGCCACCTCGGTCGGATGCGCCGTGAATACCGGAGTGATCGCAATCTCGCCGAGCGCCGAAGCGGCATCCCGCCCAGAAATTCCCGACTCTTTCATCCGCAGCAGCGTCCCGCGAAACGACCCAGGCAGCGCAGGATGTTCTCGGTCCAATTTTCCCGCCCGCCGCCGCCGCTTGCGGTGATTGGTCTCGGCGAGATTGGTCAATTCAAAATATGCCGCGAACGCCTTCGTCACCTGGTACGCATGGTGCAAGTCCATGCGCGACACAATTTCCTGCGCCTGCTGCATCAGCGCAAGCGACGAGCCTTGCTGCGCACTCCGGCGCCCCGACTCGCGATGCCCAATCAGCAACCGCCGCAATTCTTCCACCGACTCGAAAATCTCCTGCCCAGACTGCTCCACCAGCACTTGTCCCAGGATCGCGCCCAGTGAACGCACATCCCGCCGCAGCGGATTATCTTTCGCCGGCTCGTCGGAATGCGCCGTCAGTTCCGCCAACCGCGCCTGCTGGTCGTCGGCTTTCCACAACGCTTTAGGTTTGCTCGATGCCATGGGAAGATGCTAGACAGAATAAACGACGCGGCGGGTCTTAAGATATTGCGGATGCAAACGCAGCCACGGATTTCACGGATCGTCACGGATAAACCCTGAATTGGTCTGTAATCCGTGTGAATCAGTGTGAATCCGTGGCCAAGGTTTTATTTCGACACTTCGAGAACGTCGAACGCGGCCACGGATTTCACGGATCTTCACGGATAAAAACCATGAATTGGTCTTTAATCCGTGGGAATCAGTGCCAATCCGTGGCCAAGATTTTATTTTGGCACTTCGAAGCGGTAGCCAATGCCGCGCAAGGTCTTGAGGTATTGCGGATGCCGCGGGTCAGTTTCAATTTTTTCCCGCAGCCGCCGGATGTAGACGTCGATTGATCGCGGCGTAACGAAAGGAGTCTCTTTCCAAACCGCGTCGAGCAGTTGATCGCGCGTCAGCACCCGCCCGCGATGCGTCGCCAGATATTCCAACAGCCGGAATTCGCGCACCGTGGTCAGCACGTTGCGCCCCTCCACCTGCACCGTCATCGAAGACAGGTGGATGGCCAGCGCGCCTAATTGCATCACTTCTTCCGGTTCCGAATCCTGGTTCAACCCGCGCAGCACGCTGCGAATGCGCGCCACCAGTTCGCGCGGGCTAAATGGCTTGGTAATGTAATCGTCCCCGCCCAGTTCCAGTCCCTTCACCCGGTCAAACTCCGAAGTCTTCGCCGTGAGAAAAATGATGGGAACCGCCGATAGCGCCGGGGTCTGCCGGATGTGGCGGCACAGTTCGAATCCATCGGTTCCCGGCAGCATCACGTCGAGCAAAAACAAGCTTGGCATTTCGCGCAGCGCTTCCGAAATCAACGAGGCCCCGCTGACGAAGCTCTGCACGCTGAATCCGCTGGCCCGCAGATTGTGCGCGATCAGCCGCGCAATATCCGCATCATCCTCGACCACGAAAATGGCAGCCTTGGCCGCGCCGGAGACACCGGCAGCATCGTTCCGCTCGTAGGAATTCTGGGGGAGTTGCATCTGTACTAAGGACACGCGGGAAGCCGCGCGAAACTTCCAGCACCATTGCCCTGACCAAACTCTATGCAGGCAATGTTGCGCGAATGTGTACCGCAGGTTAAAGAATGATGAATTTGCAGGAAGCGGTTTTCAGTATGGGTGGTTGCATCCCTAAGAGCTAAGAGCTAAGAGCTAAGAGCTGATAGCTGACAGCTAATTCGCCGTCTTCTTCTTCGGCACATGCCGCAGGCTGCGGCCTTCAATCAAGCTATACAAATCTTCCGCAAGATTGGTCGTGTGATCGCCGGCGCGCTCCAGCGCCTGTGCCATGAGCAGCACATCGAAGCCGGTCGTGTCCCCTTCTGCCACCGCTAAATATTTCTGGAACAACGCGTGACAGATTTGGTCGATCTCTTTATCCATCTGCAACACCTTGCGCGCGCACTCCAGATCGAGCGTGGAGAAGCCGGTGTGAATCAGGTCAAGCATGTCGCGCAGCCTCGACGACATCTCCACCAGTTGCCGCACGTCGGCTGCGGCAATCTTTGAAGCGCGCGCCTGCTTGCGCATCGCCACGCTCATCATCAGGTCTCCAATGCGCTCCAGGTCGGTGGTCGACTTCAGACTGGAAAGCAACTGCCGCGCCCGCGCCTCGTTCACCCGCGTAATGGCTGCGGGCATGCGTTCGTCGATCTGGCGTTCGATTCGGTCCAACTCTTGTTCGCAATCTTTGATCGCGAGGAAGGCCATGCGCGAAGAATCAACCAGCAGGTCGCGTACGTTAAACGCCGCATCGCGCGCGATCAGGCAAGCCTTCAGGGCCAGGCGCGTTAGGTCGTCCGGCCCACGCAACCTCGGCTCCGCCTTGCTGGCAGTCCCGCTAGCTTCGGATTCCTCTACTTCCAGATGTTGAGAGGTCGGCGTTTTTCGTGGCATCGGGAAAAAATGACAACGCCCGGGAACCGGCGTTGCTCCAGCAAGCAGTTTATCCCCGAAATGTGAAAAGATGGTTACAACCTCGCCTGTATCATCCATGGCGAGGAATCGCAGAAAAGATCTGCGAGGAGGAAATGCTTGAATCTGGCCGACTATCTCCGCCGCCAGTTCGCCTACGACGAATGGGCGAACCGCGAAGTTCTCAATGCGATCCGCGCCGCCGGTGGCGAAAACTCAGACGGGAAGAGTCCCGCTGGCGCCAACCAACGCTCGCTGCAGCTCATGTCCCACATCCTCGCCGCCGAACTGGTCTGGCTCGAGCGCCTGAAGCAGCAGCCGCAGAGCGTTCCGGTATGGCCCGAACCCGACCTGGCCCAGTGCGAGGCGCAAGCCGCCAAGCTCGGCGGGCAATGGCTCGAGTTTCTCGATCTGATTACCGCCGGCGACGTTTCGCAATCCATCTCTTACAAAAACAGCAAGGGCGAAAAGTGGACCAGCACCATCGTCGACGTGCTCACCCACGTGGTAATTCATTCCGCCTACCATCGCGGGCAGATTGCCAGCCACATGCGCGCCAACGGCCAGACTCCCGCTTACACCGACTTCATTCATAGCGTACGCCAGGAGCTCTTCAAGTAAGCGGGTCAAACGAAACAGGGAATCATGGAAAAACGCCTTCAAACGTTGAACGCGCTTTTTGTTGTCGGCGTCGTTGTCCTGGTGGTTGTCCTTTTCACATGGAGCAGCCCATGGAACGTGCAGCGCTACGTTGGAACCGTACTCGCGATCGTGGGAATCAGCTTGGTCGCGCTCGCTCGCTATCAACTGGGCACGTCGTTTTCGGTGACCGCTAAGGCTCGTAAACTCGTCACTGCTGGGATTTACTCGAAGATTCGTAATCCGATTTACGTCTTCGGCCTGGTCATGCTGACCGGAATCGCTCTCGTACTGCAAGAACCCGCGTTTTGGATTGTCCTCGTGTTCGTGGCCGTCCTTCAGACCGTCCGCGCCCGCAAGGAAGCCCGCGTCCTGGAGGACACTTTCGGCGAAGAGTACCGCGAGTATCGCCGCAAAACCTGGTTCTAGCAGCAGCCTCGCTTTGCCGCGAACCTGCCAAAGACGTAATATCTCAGCGATGAAAAAACTGCCTGGCATTCTTCTTATTGCTCTTCTTCTCCCGCAGTTCTCCGCTCTTCTCTTCGCCTCCGATGAACCCAGGATTCCCCCCATGCCCGCGCCCGTGGCCAACAATGCCGTCGTCGTTCTAAAGAATGGAATCGAAATTTATTCGCTGATGGGCATCGGTCCGAAAAAAACCTGGGACGACATTACCAACAAGATGTATATCCTCCGGCTCTCGTCGAAGAAGTGGGTCGAAGGTCGGGCCGTACCCGGAGTGGCGGGCCGCCTCGGCGCTTCCGGCATCGGCGCGCGCGGCCAGGTTTTCGTGTTCGGCGGATTTGTGGTGGACGGCCAGGGCAACGAAATTACGGTCGGCGACGTGAATTCCTACCGCCCCGACGACCATCGCTGGTACCGCGCGGCCGACATTCCCGTTCCCGTCGACAGCGCCGTCATCGGCGTATTTCGCGATCGCTACATTTATCTGGTTGGCGGTAAATCGAAAACTGGCCCTGTGAACATCGTGCAAGTCTACGACGCCGAAAAAAATACCTGGAGCCAGGCTACGCCTTTTCCCGGTACCGCCGTCTTCGGTCATGCCGGAGGCATAGCCGACGACGCCATCGTCTTCGTCGACGGCGCCAAGCTCGATCCCGACAGGAATGATCCCGAGAAGAAAGATTCTGCGACCGCCGGTTCCTACGTCGCTTCCGATGATTGCTGGCTCGGAAAGATCGACCGCAAAGATCCCAACAAGATCGAATGGACCAAACTCCCCCCGCATCCCGGCACTGCGCGCTTCGGCATCTTCGGCGGCGGCGGCGAAAAAGAGCACAAGATTGTTTTTTCCGGGGGCACGCCCACGGTCCACAACTTCAAAGGCGAGGGGCCCGACGGTAAACTCGGAAAGATCTCCCCGATTACCTTTGTCTTTGAACTGCATGGCAACCGCTGGGACACGATTAACGACACAACCCCCGACCCGCGCACCGATGGACGAGGCGTCGTCCACACCGCGATCGGCCCGTTAGTCCTTGGCGGCATGCTCAAGAATCAGGCCATTACGGCAAACGTGTCGGCCCTGTCGAAGAAGTAGAAAAATCCGCGAACCGCAAAAGAAAAAGCGGCGTTCAAAGTGAACGCCGCCCAAATTGATTCGCCGCCGACCTATTGCGGGGTGCTGTGCGCAAACGCAATATTCAGCCCGGTGGTGAAGATCACATCGTTCTTCTTGGCGCTTAGCGGCGGATTGGTCACATAGATGTCGCCAAACTGATTTTGCCAGCCCAGCCATTTGTTGATCTTGGTTACGGTTCCCAGATTGAAGGTGAAACGGTACTGGCTCGTGTCCTTCAGGTCGGGATAGAAATACACATTCTGCGTAATCACCGTGCTCTTGCCCATCTTGTGCGTCAGTTCCTCGCCCAGAGTCAGAGCCACGAATTTATTGGTGACCCCATAAGACTCGAACACCGGAGGCACGCTCCCCGCCACCAGCGGACCATTCGAATAGGTTTCATGCGTGTAGTTCACGCCGCCCAGGACGTTCAAAATGGTGGCGTCGTTGTTGATGGCGTGGTAGCCGAAACCACCGGTATAGACCCCGCGCAGATCGAGGAACTGCAACGCGTTGGCCATGAAGTCCGCACCCACAAACGCAAACAGCCGCGGATTAACGTTCCGGTCGTAGCGGATTCCGCCCGTCTGCAAGCTGGCTACGTCGCTTGGAGTCGCCAGATCATTCTTGGTATTGATCGAACTGGCATAGAGCGTGATCTTGTCGCTCAGCGTGGGATGGGTCGCATTGAAAGCCAGCGCCAGGTTTTCAGTCTGGGCGTTTCCTCGCGCGATGGAGAAGCCCACATCGATTCCGCCGTCCCATCCATTCATCAAACCGGGATGCACAGACTTTTGATACGCCTCTTCGCTGCGGATATCGGTCACATCTTCTTTCGGCGCTTCCACGGTCCCCGAAGTCTTAGTCGCGATCTCAACCTTGCCGTCCGAGGTAGTCAGCGGGCCAACGGCCGTCTTTCCTCCCTTTAAGCCAACGTGCAGGATTTGATCGCTCTTGATTTCCTGAATTTCGTCATACTTGAGGTGACGTCGCCCGCGGCGTCGGTGTGAATCACCAGCGTCTTGCCGTCCGACTTCACGACGGTGCCGGTCAGGCGATCCCCATTTTTCAATGTGACTTGATCCGCAAACAGGGTTGACGACACAGCAAGTAACGTAAGCAGCGTAAGGACTTTCAATTTACACACGTTCTCTAACCTCCAAAGTGGCAGACATTTGCGCAGGGAAAGCCCCACGAGGGTTGCTAAACACAAATAGGAATAATGCGGCTGCGAAGCAGCCGGATGCTGCTGCGAGCGGGCTGGATCAGGCCTTGGGTTCAGTTTTCTTGCTTGAATCCGTCGAGGCCTGCGCGGGAGGATTATCCTTCATGCCTTCTTTCAAGGCGCGGATTCCCTCGCCCAAACCTTTGCCCAGCTCAGGCAATTTCTTGGGACCGAACACCAGCAGCGCAATAAAGAAAATCACTATCAGGTGCATCGGTTGAAATAGACCTTCAAACATCGGAGCCTCCAAGGGGCCAGCTACAATCACCAATCATACGCTATCGGATGCCCTGGGGGAAGGCCAACCGACCTGGCCGTGATTTTCGCGGCCTGCCTATCTTTTACCTCGCTGCCAGCAACTCCTCGGTGAATCCAGCCACGGCCGATTGTGATTTCAATCACACCTGCTGCCCGCGCGCCGGTGCCGCAAAGCCAACACATCTCCGTCCTCGGTTACCTCCGTGATCTTACTTGCGGGTCCGTCGAAGGGCTATGTTTTCTCCGGGGGCTTGAGCGGAGGCAGCCGTCGCACTCCTTCAAACACCCCGCCAAGCAAGCCAATCCTTGTGTTGGGGAGTCCGGTGAGAGTTAAGCCCGCATTTTTCGTGCTGCTGCTCAGTCTGACAGCAGTCGCTGCCGCCCAAGCCATTGAAGTTCAATCTGGCAAAGTCCCAGCCGACCTCAGTCAACCGGTTAATACCAAGCAACTTACCGCATGGTTGGCCGGGGGAGTGCCCGGCAGTCGCCTGGCCCGAGTAATTAACCAACGCGGCTTGGCCAACCTGCCTACACATAACGAATTGCACCAACTGGAAGCCGCCGGAGCCGGCAAGGACCTGATGCGGGTCGTCAGCTCAGGAAACGTCCAATCCGCCCAGATCGGCGCTGCCATTCCGGCCTCGCTGTTGAAAGCCGCCGCCGAAATTCGCCAGCAGAAATTCCGCGAGGCCGAAGTCGACCTGCGCGAAGTGATCGGCTCTGATCAGGCCAATTCTGCGCTTCACTTTGCCCTGAGCGGCGTTTACCGCCAGGAAGAAAAATGGGACGAGGCCTTCGACGAACTCCAGCAGGCTCTCCGCCTCATGCCCGACCTGAGCGACAACCACGCAGCCTTGGCTTACCTGTTTTATCGCCTGGACGATGGCCCCAACGCCATTGCCGAGGCCCGTACCGCGCTTAGCCTCGACCCCAATAACGCAGACGCCTACCAATATCTAGGCCTTGGTCTTTATTCCAATTATCAGTACCGAGCCGCGGTCCATGCCTATACCGAGTCGCTCGGGCGCGACCCCAACAACGCCGACACTTACTACGACATGGGCATTGCCCTGCATGCGGACGGAAACATACCTGGCGCGATCGTCGCCTATCAGCGGGCCATTCGCCTGCGCCCTGAATTCTGGGAGGCTCACTCCAACCTCGGCCTGATCCTCCACGAACAAGGCAATCTGGATCAGGCGGTCACCGAATACCGCGAAGCCAAGCGGATCGCCCCAACGGAAGCTTCCGTCCAGAACAATCTTGGCAACACGTATTGCGATCAGGGCAATTACCGCCTGGCAATCGAGGAGTTGCAGTCGCTGTACAGCAAGCATCCGGAGTGGCAGGAGGGACATGCCTGCCTGGCCAGCGCCTACATGGCGCAGAAGAACTATGACGCCGCGGTCGAGCAGTTGCGCCTGGCACTGCGCCAGAATCCGACGGGATCGACCGAGCACCGCATTCTCGGCCAAGCCCTGATGCTCGCCAACAAACCGGAAGACGCCTTGCGTGAACTGCGCTTGGCCGTTTCACTCGATCCTAGTTCGGAAGTTGCACATCACCTTCTGGGCACAGTGTTGTTCCAGGAACAGCAAGCCAGCGCCGCCGAAAAAGAATTCCGTGAGGCTCTCCGTCTGAATGCTTCAGCCGACAATCACTACGCGCTGGCCGCCTGCCTGATCAGCATGGATCGCAATGACGAGGCGCTGGCGGAGTTGGACTCGGCGGAAAGGCTCGATCCTGAGCGCGCTCTGTATCACGCCCGCCGCGAAGAACTTCTGAAGGTAATGAAAGAAACCAAGACGCAATAGCGAGCGGAGCGGCAGCCGCCTCGGCTGCCGAAGATGTTTACGCAATCGAACTGCGGAAACCGATCGACTGTGGAGACTGATGATGGCGACCAACGGAACGCAATCGAAGCAATCAGCCGGCAACGCCGCCGGAGTCCAAGCGGCGCTGGCCAGGGGGACAGATTCGCCGCGGAAAATCGCGGGCTACGGCTTGCCCTGCGCGAAATGCCACCTCTACTATCCCGCCGATCTCGAGGCTTGCCCGACCTGCAATCACAACGAGCGCGTGTCGCCGGTTGCGCCCAAACTGCCGCCCCGAGTCACGCAGGCTGCGTCCGACCCCGTTCCCGATACCACGGTCGTCGAGCAGGAGCGCGAGGAATTTCTGCGCCAGTTCAAATCGCAGCTGATGGAAGCTCACGCCGAAGTAGTGAACGTTCCCGAAGTGTTCTGCAAGTTTGCCGAACACCATTCCTCAGATCAGGCTCACGCCGAAATCTGCCAGGCCTGCTATGAACGTGTCCAGGAGCGAGTCGACATTTACGAAGCCGCCCTGCATCTCGACCTGAAAGCAGCGGCGCAGATTATTTACGACGCTGTCTGGGCCGATCCGTCCGATCCCAACAAGACTTATCAAAATGCGGCCAGCGCCCTGCTAACCGAACTGCGCAAGCGCGCGGGAATGGCCACGGTGCTGGGACCGTTTCAACCTTTATCCCACTGAAACTTTGTAAGTCGTTGAGTCTTGGTGCAAGTGATTGAAAAGTCGTAGGAGGGCCCTGCGGGGCTCCAGGACGCGAAGTTTTCCTGCGGACGAACTCGGGGCTGGTCGCGATGTCGTTCGTCGCAGGAAGGGCCGTTTCCGGCTCCGCAAATGCCATTCTTTGCGATCAGCGACCCGACGTTTTGTGGTCAGGTAATCGAGGCCGGAAAATGTACGTACAAATATGTAAGCAATATGAAAATCGGTAAATTCGGCTACTCCGCCTTGATCCCAACCCACTTCTTGCCCGCATAAAGCTTGTAGCCTGAGGCGTCCTCAACCAATTTCAGCGGGACGGCATGTTGCAGCGCTGCCTCGGTCTCCGCCGGCGCGCTGAGCACGTCGTTGTTGGCAACATCCATCACCGTAAACTTGCCGTCCGCGGAGAAGCCAAAGCCATATTGTCCCGGCTTCAATTCCGAACCACCAATGTTAAGCGTGGTTTCGGTGATGAGCATGCCCTGGTATTTCTGCTGGATTGCCGTCGAGTATCCCGAGGCGTCGACCAGGGCCGCCAGCATCATCTTGCCGTCGGCCAACTGGAAGCCAACCGAGTTACGCACCTGCACCGGAGCCTTCTGGCCGCGGAAGAAATATTCCGCCGGAACCGCTTTCTTTAGTTCGTCGCTGCTCAGCATGTGTTTCGAAGCCTGCTGCGCGACCGCGCTTGCCAGCATGACCAGTGTGAGTACGCCCAGAATCGCCACACGACCGTTCTTCATGAAAACCCTCGAGAGTGAGATGGAAAAGTGCTTCGGGGGAACTCTACCCGTTCCGCGAGCCTGGCGCAAATCAGTGGCAGCGTTTTTTGTTTGGCCGCAAGATTCGGATAGTCCGTGCCATGCTCCGGTCGTAGGCTTTTCTTACTATGATCACTAATGCCATACTCACAGCGGAAAACGAAATGCCCGCCCGCCACGCCAGAACCGCAACACAGTCTGCCGCGCTCGAAGTATCGCCGAGCCAAGACTCGGCGAGCGAAGTTCTGCCGAGCCAAGCCTTGCCGAGGCAAGATCCGAGCCAAGACCCACGCTGGCATGCCGTGCTCGGTCGCGATGCCGCGCACGATGGCGAATTCGTGTTCGCGGTTTCAAGTACGGGCGTATATTGCCGGCCATCGTGCCCGGCGCGCCGTCCGCGCCGCGAGAACGTCCAATTCTTTCTTGCGCCCGCGCAGGCCGAGCAAGCGGGCTATCGCGCCTGTCTGCGTTGCAAGCCAAAATCTGTCAGTGGCAATCGTGAGTCGGACGCGGTGAAATCAATCTGCCGCTTTATCGAGCAGCATCTCGATGAGCCGTTGACGCTGCAGCGCCTGGGCAAGGAATTCCGTCAGAGCCCGTTTCACCTGCAGCGTAGGTTCAAAGCTGTGCTCGGCATTACGCCGCGCGAGTACGCCGACTCCTGCCGCTTGCGTATGCTGAAGCGCAACTTGCAATCCGGCGATTCGGTCACCCGCGCCATGTACGACGCGGGTTACGGCTCCAGCAGCCGGCTCTACGAACGCACCGCGTCGCAACTGGGAATGACGCCCGACAAGTACCGCCGCGGTGCTATTGCCGCCGCCATTCGCTATACCTGCGCCGACTCGCCGCTGGGACGAATGCTGATCGCCGCGACCGAAAAAGGCATTTGCTCCATTCAGTTTGCGCGCTCGGATGGCGAACTCATCGAAGGTTTGAAGCGCGAATTTCCTTTCGCTGGCCGCAAACTGGATGAGGGCGGCCTGCAATCGTGGACGCGCGCTCTGCTGCAGCACATGCGCGGCAAGCACCTGGATGCTTCGCTGCCGCTCGACATTCGCGCCACAGCGTTTCAGCGTCGTGTGTGGACATACCTGCAGTCGATTCCCTTCGGCGCCACAAGGTCATACAGCGAGGTAGCTAAGGCCATAGGCCAGCCCCGCGCTTGCCGCGCCGTGGCCCGCGCCTGCGCCACCAACCCGGTCGCAGTGGCGATCCCGTGCCATCGCGTAGTTCGCGAGGACGGCACCATGGGCGGCTACCGCTGGGGCATCGGGCGCAAGAAAGCCTTGCTCGCGTTGGAACTGCAGTCGTAGAGACGTAGCTTGCTGCGTCTTGCGGGCGGCGCCACATATGCTGGCGAGAGAGACGTTGCGAGCAACGTCTCTACGGAATGCGACTATTTTTCGCGGACTTCCGGTTTGCGATTTCGCACCAGCGCCCAATTCAGTAAACCCAGCGCTACTGTCGCCAGCAGAATCAGCGACTGGCCGAAGTCGACGCGCGTCACCAGGATCATGCACATGACGACTGCAGCGCCTGCCAGGAAATTGCCGGCGGGCAAGCGGAATCCCGGATCGCCCACGCGCTTGCGGCGAAGAACGGGTAGCGCGGCGCAGCACACCGCGTAATAAAGCAGGCGCGCCACCGCTGAGAGCGTTACATTCCACTTGAATTCGCCGCTGAGCGCAAAGGCCCACACCAGAGCCGCGAAAACTAGAATCGAAACATAAGGCGTGTGAAATCGCGGATGCACCGCGGCGAACGCGCGCGGGAAGTCTCCCTGCTCGGCGAGCGCAAAGGTCACGCGCGGCATGCCGAGAATTTTTGCGCTGAGATATCCATAGAAAGAAATGAGAGCGCCCACCGCGACCAGGGCGGCGCCTAAAGAGCCCACCGCGACGCGAGCGACGTCGGCCAGCGGGCGCTCGCTGATTGCAGCGTTGGGAAGTACTCCGACCACGACCCACTGAATGAGGACATACACTACGGTGCACACCAGAAGCGCGGCGAACAGCGCGAAAGGAGCGTCGCGGCGAGCGTCCTTGGCTTCGCCCATGGGCGCGAGCGCAGTTTCGAATCCTCCGTATGCGAACACCAGCAGCAGCACGGCCTTCAGCCACTGAGTGGTGGTCGTTAAGCTAGCTGGCGCGGCGGGCGAGACTGCTGCGCGATGCGCCGCTAGTACGGATAGGCCCATGGCGATGACCGCAAACAGCGGCACCAGTTTCGCGGCGGTGAAGAAGTTGCTGACCTGGGTTCCAGCGCGCACGCCGCGCACGTTAATGAATGCGAGCACGCCGACCAGAAAAGTAAGAATCAGCGCGCGAGGGACAGGATCGGTGGCGTGTGGCCAGAATTCGCCAAGATAGATCACAAACAAATTCGCGTTGGCTGCGGGCGCAGCCACTTGTCCGAGCAGGAGCATCCATCCCATTTGAATGCCCATACCGCGCCCGAACGCCGCGCGAGCGTACAAGTACGGTCCACCCGCATGGGGAAAGCGCGACGCGACTTCGGCGAAGCAGCCGAAGATGATGCCCATTCCAATTCCCGCGAGGAGCACGGCAATTGGGCTGAGTCTTCCGATCAAGCCCGCTACGGTTGAGGGCAGGCCGAAGACGCCGCTGCCGATCACCGAGTTCACCACCAGCGCAGTTAAGCTCCATCGCCCAATCGCGCGAACCAGTTGCTGGCCGCGTGGGGCTGGTGTTGCCGAGGCCGATGTTGCGGAGGCTGGGGGGAGCGTTTCCGGCATCGCGTGGTTGTATCACAAATGTGCGCGGAGCGACGACAGTGAGGCGGGCGGCGTGGGGGGCGAGCTTTTCTTCGAGGCCTCGCGCATCGCGAAACGACAATGCTACCGGCTTTCGGCGACAGCCGAGGCGGCTGTCGCGCCGTGAGCAGAGGTGACTTTGGAGCAGCCAAGCGATGCACCAATGGCTCTGCCGAGGTGATGCCGCTGGCGCTTATTCATCGTGAATATTCCGTGGGAAGTGAAAAGCCGCGCCCATCAAGGATTCTCGACGCGGTGACTGTTTGTCCGACGAAAGTAACGGACAGAATTACCAAAGGCGCATGCCCGTGGGACATCTATTCGCTTGCTGGGGCCGATGAGATGTTTGACAGGTAAACCGAAATGGCCAACGACGACATGGACGACCTTCATCTCCGCATCGCGCGCGTGACTGAGGACTTGCGGACCATCCAGCAGGAACTCAACTGCGCCGCCATGCAGGCTCCGAGCGATCCTGAACTTATGGAAGCGCTGAACTCTCTGTCAGAGACCGAGCCCATCGAAGTTTTGCGCTCGGCGCTGGACCAGATGCGACATTTTCTCTGGTTCTATTCGCAGGTCATGAGCAACGAGCCCGAGCTTGGCGATAAATTGCGGCAGGCCGGCGCGGTCCAAACCGCAACCGATGAAACGCCGAAGTCGGGAAGCAACTTTATGGACCAACTCTCGCGCGCCGACGAGCTCATGCTGCTGCATCACCTGGCCGACGCCAGGCGCCGCAAGCCCAACTGATCGGCAATTCGATCTTCGTAGAGACGTAGCTCGCTACGTCTTTCTCGCGACGAACCCAAGCCCTTCCCTAAAAACCGAGCCCGCCCACAATTGTTTTGCGCACTTCGCCCGACAGGGCTAAGCACGTTGAAGTCCGCGGCCGCACCGGGAACTAAAGCTCCCTGGCCTTGCAATCCCGCCGCCAGCGCCGGATTCAGCGTGGCGGCGCGCACCGCATCAAGCAAGGTCCAGTCGGAAAATTGCGTCACATTGCGCACGGCGCGATCCATCGTGAGCACGCTGCCGGCCAGGCTGCCGCCCGAGGTACACTTGCCGTCTTTAACGTCCACTTCGATGGGGCCGAGCTGATAGCGCCCGTCGGGCATGCCCGTGGCGGAAATCGCGTCGGTAATGAGCACGGCGCGCTCGCGCCCCTTGGCGCGCAGGAAGAGTTTCACCACGTGCGGCTCGACATGAATTCCGTCGACGATGATGTCGGCGCTGATGCGGTCGTCGCTGAGCACTTCGCCGAGAATGCCGGGTTCGCGGTGGTCGAGCGGACGCATGGCGTTGAAGGTATGCGTGGCGTGGCGCGCTCCCGCCTTGACCGCGGCCTGCGCCTCCGGCATCTGAGCATCGGAGTGGCCGATGCTGACGCAAACTTCTCGGCGGGCCGCCTCCGCAATCACTTCCATCGCGCCCTCAAGTTCGGGCGCAATCGTCAGCATGCGCACATGCCCGCGCGCCGCCTGCCAGAGGCGATCGAAAATTTCCAGCGTGGGCTTGACCAGATTCTCCGGTGGATGCACGCCGCGGCGCTTATGGCTGAGGAATGGTCCCTCGAGATGAATGCCCAGCGGGCGGGCCTGTGCGGAGTTTTCGTGGGCGGCGGCTTCGATGGCGTCGGCCAGTCGTGCCAGCGCCGCGCAGGTTGCGTCGAGCGGGGCGGCGACGGTGGTCGGAAAATATCCAGTCACGCCGTGCATGGCTAGGAATTTGTTCAGGCGCGGCAGATCGGCGGGCGAGGCCCGCATGAGATCGACCCCAGCTCCGCCGTGCATGTGGATGTCGAGAAATCCCGGCGCCAGCACAGCGTCGCCGAAATCAACGAGGGAAGCGTTGCCCGGAGTTTCCTTCGCCGATCGCGAACTGACTTCGGAAATCTTTCCGTCTTCCACGAGCAGCAGTGGATTTTGGATTTCCTCAAGCGGAGTGTAGAGCCGGCGCGCGATGAATGCGGTTCCCATGAAGTTGACAGCGAAAACCTATCGTAGCCGCCGCTCCGGTTTCATACAACTGCGGCCGGGACTGGTCGGGGTTGAAAAGAGGGGCATGAAAAGAGAAATACAACGGAACCGAAGCGCCAAACTCCATCGCATGCTGGGCGATGATAGAAATGAGAGGAGAGAGACGGGGCGATCTCCGCAACGACGATTCGTCACATGGGATACCAGAAGCGAGACCTGCAGGAATCCGACCCCAACCCGCCATGACGGGGCGAAGTCCGCGAGTGTTATAATTTTGCAGTATCCAGGAATTTTGCAGCGGGCGTCGTAATTCCTCAAACGCCCCTACGCACGTCGGGGAGTGGCTCAGCCTGGTAGAGCACCTGGTTCGGGACCAGGGGGTCGGAGGTTCAAATCCTCTCTCCCCGACCATATCCTGATTTTGTGACCGGTGCGCGAGTCGGCTTGCCTTCATGATCCGGCGATCAAGTCTACTCCCAGGGTCGCGAGGGCGATGTCTTCGTTCGACGACAGACCGCTTACCGCGACGGCTCCGACCACTTGACCGTTCTTCGTGACGGGAATGCCGCCGCCCCATCCTACATATTTGGGGTCGCCGTAGTAGGCGATGTCGTGACCCTTTTCCGGGTGTTTGACTTTTTCTCCGATGTCCCGGGTGGGCTTGCGCTCGCGGGCCGCGGTCCAGGCTTTATTCATCGCAACCTGAATGGAAGAGACGGGAGCGCCGTCTATGCGGGCGAGGCAGAGGAGGTCGCCGTGCACGTCGGCGACGGCCACCACTGCGGCTTTCTGCATCTGCGAAAGTTTGTCCACAATAAGGTCGGCGGCGCGCTTGGCGTCGGCGTAGTCGAGGGTCTGAAGGGTTCGCATAGATGAGGTGAGATTACAGGTTCGCGAGAGACAAAAAAAGCGGATTGGGAATTCAAATCGCTTTCATGTCTTGATACTTGCTGCAGTCTAAATCGTCCACAGACATTTTCGCCCAAAGTTCGCCAAGTTTACCGCTATAACCCTGTTGAAAAACTGTGAAGGGCTAGCAAAACCGTCCAAATCAAATACGAGCAGTTGATCATAGGGCAATCCAATAGGGACCTTAGACTCCTAAATTCCGACATAACATCGTTTATTTTCAATGCGATGAAGAAACATCTAACTGGCTCGTCACCCCATGCGCGCACAATGACTAGGAGGGTAGTGAGGATTCTATTATTTTCTTGCATATTTCATCCAACAGCGTAAAGTGAAAACATTAGAAGGCTGGAAGCAAGACATGGCTAACGATTCATCCAAATTGCCGCCGCCATACATGACTCCCGGTGTGTTTAAGACCGCTGTTGAAATACTGGCCGAAGCAACAGTTGTTCCCAGCGGAGCACTTGATCGTCGCGTTCTCGACAAACTGTCGGGTGCTGATCACGGCGCTCTTATGTCTGGCCTTGGATTCCTTGGGTATGTTGACGCGGATCGCAAAGCGACCCCCGAATATCGGGAATTGATTCAGGAATGGAAAGTCAACAAGACGAAGTACCAGTCCCTTCTGTTTGAAGCGCTGAGTGTCAAATACGCAGATATCATCGGGGATGTAAATGTGCAGACGGGAACCGCAGCAGAACTCGAAAAAGCTTTCAAATCTTCCGGGGTGCCAGCGGGTCAAATGCTCACTAAGACGATTCGCTTCTACGTGAAGATGCTTGGCGAGTGCGGCGTAGACGTATCCCCCCATATTCTTAAGGCAAAGCCTCGAATGCCGCGCGGCACAAAGAAAACCGAGAAACAAAAGGGCGTGGGCAGCGCTAGCAGTTCGGCGCATTCGCCAAAAGAGCACATCGCCCCCAAGGGCTTCGAGCGCATGGCGGTTCCTGGAATGCCGGACGCTTTCATCCAATATCCCTTGAGTCTGACCGAAGCGCATTGCAATTTGTTTGCTGCGATGATTACGACGCTTCGCGCCTTTGCCAAGGTACAAGGTGGTGGAAAGGGGGATGGCGAATGAGGAGGGATTTAGGGCCGCGCTGATGGGCCCGAACAAAGCAGGGACGGGAGAGGTCTTAGCGGGCGTCACCGTCCCTACAATCAGCGCTTGGTTATGTGCCCCAGTGCTGGAACTGGCAGACAGGCGCGGTTTGCAACCGCGTGCCCATTCCGGGCGTCCGGGTCCGATCCCCGGCTGGGGCATTGCTTCCAGTGCCGCAGACAGGAACCGAGGTGATAGTAATACAAAATGCCGAAGAAGCCCAAACCGAAGCGCAAGAAGGGTAAACCCTGACCTCAAGAGGAGCGGCTTGTCATCGCCGATCCGCAAGCAGCGATAGGCGCGCTCCTCCGGAAGCCTGCCAAGACCTCGCGCTAATTTTCCCGCAAGATCGGACGCCCCGAGTTTGATAGCCGTTTTCAAGAGCTACCTACTCCCGATCACTTTTTGTGGCGTAAGTCTGGTTGTAGGAAGTTCGGTATAATCTCGCGAATTCACTCAACCGCGACGACCAAAGTGGAGGTTCCATGCTGCGAATGCTCTCCGCTCTCGGCTTCATCCTGATATGCACGACCCCATTTCGCGTCTCGGCGCAAGTGTACCCGTACCGGCACGGAACTCCCGGCGTCACCGGATACCGAGCGGAAGTCATGGCCGAGGTCATGATCCAGGAAAGTGAATTCGTTCGTCTGGCCGAAGCCATCCCCGCCGATAAATACGCCTGGCGTCCTTCCGCTGAGGCTCGCACGATTGCCGAAGTTTTCCTGCATGCCAGCGCCGCCAACTACAACCTCTATAAACTCGTGGGCACGCCCACTCCGGCTGGGGTCGATACAAAAACCCTGGAGCAGTCCACCACCGACAAAGTAAGAATTATCGCCACGCTCAAGGCTTCCTACGCCCATGCCAAGGCGGCCATCCGCGCGATGCCCGACTCGGACCTGGAAAAGACTCTGGACTGGAACGGAGGAAAGATTACCGAACGCGGCGTGCTGCTCTACATTGTTCAGCACATCGCACAGCACCTGGGGCAGCAAATCGCCTACGCCCGATCGATCGGCGTCGTGCCGCCGTGGACCATAGATCCTCCGCGGAAGAGTTAGGCTTGTCGGTTCGATGTCAGCTTTTGCAATCAGGCTGATTCCGTTCGGATTACAAAACCTTTTGCTTGCCGCGACTCCAGCGCGTTACGCTTTGCTCTGGCTGAGTCAGCGGCCCGGCCAGCTGGGCAGCAAAACCGCGTATTGGAGTTTTGTATAATGATGAGCTTACCGCAGGCACGTGGGCGCTTAACTCAGCGGTAGAGTGCCATCCTCACACGGTGGAAGTCATAGGTTCGAATCCTATAGCGCCCACCATTTTTCAATAAGTTACCAACCTCGTGATTCGTTAGGTGATCCGATAGCGAACACGCTTTCAGCAACTGGCTGCTGTCAATCCCGCATCGAATGTCGTGTCGTTCCCCGCAGTCGTCCGACCACGACTCAATGGACGAAGCTACGAGAGCAGCAGTGTTGGTAACAAGTGCTTCGCTTGTCGGGGCCCTACACCCGTGATATAAGTCCAGGACATGCGGCATTCTCCCGCGCGCATCTGTCTTTTCTGTTGTCTTTCGATTGCGCTGTTTGCCGGTGCGGGCAGGCAATCAGGGTTAGTGCAAAGCAAATCGGAAGAGACCTTCCCCGGGACGTCCTGGCAGCCCCTCTCTTCATCCGAAAAGGCCAAATGGTCGGCAGAGAAGCTGGGCGCTGCGCATGCCTACGCCGACGCCGATTCAATTCACACTTCCGCGGTGATGATCATCCAGGGCGGCAAGGTTGTCGAACAGTGGGGAGATGTCGATAAGAAAATCACCTCCTATTCCGTACGGAAGAGCCTGCTTAGCGCGCTCTACGGAATCTATTCTGCCGAAGGTGTCATTGACATCAACCAGACCCTGGAACAATTAGGGATCGACGATTCACCCGATCCGTTGACAAAAGAAGAAAAGCAAGCGCGGGTTGTTGATCTGCTGCGCGCGCGATCTGGTGTCTATCACCCGGCATACATGGAAACAGAATCGATGAGGAAGAACCGCCCAGCGCGCGGGAGCCACGTGCCAGGGACTTTCTGGTACTACAACAATTGGGACTTCAATGTCCTTGGGACCATCTTTGAGAAGAAGACGGGTTTGAAGATTGGCGAAGCGTTTTATCAGCGCATTGCCAAGCCGATCGGGATGCAGGATTTTCAGCCGGACGATGTCTATTACATCGGCGGGCCAATTTCGGTTCACCCCGCCTATCCTTTTGAGATTACAGCGCGCGATTTGGCGCGCTTCGGATTGCTCTACCTACAGCACGGGCGCTGGAATAACAAACAGATTCTGCCGGAAGCCTGGGTCGAAAAAAGCAGTCACGCCAACGAGATGGTGAAGGCCAACGGGGTGGATGTTGGCGGCTACGAATATCTCTGGTGGGTGGACTACGGTGGCGCGCACTTCCCGGAAGTTTCGCTCCCCGGCATATTTTCCGCGCGGGGTGCGGGCGCACACTTTCTTTTTATTCTGCCGACCCTCGACTTAGTCATCGTGCACCGCACCGACAACGAACCTCCCGTCAAAGACGCGAAGACGATTGACGAAATGGCCAACCGGGGATCGATCGCAGAGGACAGAGCCCAATTCGGCCACCTTATGAAACTGATCCTCGACGCACAAACTGGTCATTAATCGATCCGATTGCTCTGAGCGTTCTTAAGTATGTGTCCTTGTTAAAATGATTTGCTGGTTGTGCGGGCGCGTAGCTCAAACGGATAGAGCATCGGATTTCTAATCCGGCGGTTGCAGGTTCGAATCCTGCCGCGCCTACCAGGCTTCCCGCTGCCGATGACAATTGCGGGGCTCGCGCGCCGGGGCGTGCCTGCTGAGATCCTTCCCATCGCCTGAAAAGCGGCTCCGGTCAGGATGACAAGCGGTAGAGGGCACCGTTCGTTTCATCCTTTTTCGGCGTCCAATGCGGCAGCCGGTTTCGGCAGCCACCTTGCGTTGCTATTCTTCTTGCTGGCACGTTAAGATAATTCGTACACGTCTTTTCCGCTTTTACTCCAGTAATTTTTTGTGAAGCCATACCTGCGGGCAGAGAGTGTGCGACCCCGGGCGCAGGGCAGGTATCTGCCTGCGATTTTTTCTGTAAATTTTCCTGACGGAGCTGGCATTGAAAAGAGGCAGGACTGCGGTAATTGTGGGCGCCCAGTGGGGCGACGAGGGCAAGGGGAAGATCGTCGACGTATTGTCGGAGAACTTCTCGGTGGTCGCCCGCTATGCCGGTGGCCACAATGCCGGACACACGGTGATCATTCACGGCAAGAAATTTGTCCTGCAACTGGTGCCCTGCGGCGTGCTGCGGCCGGGGTGCCGCAGCGTGATTGGCAACGGCGTGGTGCTCGATCCGATCGCGTTTCTGAAAGAGGCGGGGGCGTTGCACGAGGCCGGAGTGAAGATAGACGGCCATCTATTCGTTTCCAACCGGGCGCACGTGATTCTGCCTTACCACCGCATGATCGAACTGGCGGCGGAGAACGCGCCGGGACGGGTGAAGATCGGGACTACGTCGCGTGGCATTGGTCCTGCGTACGAAGACAAGATGGGACGGCGGGGATTGCGGGTGGCGGACCTGCTGGATCTACAATTGCTCAAAAAGCACATCGAGAATGCGGTGCGCGAGAAAAACATGATTGCGCATGCGCTGTTCAATACCGAACCGCTGGACGCCGACAAGATGTATACCGAGTACGCTCAGGCGGCGGAGAAGATTGCGCCGTTCGTGTGCGATACGGCGGTGCTGCTGAATCAGGCGTTGAAAAGTGGCGAGTCGATTTTGTTTGAGGGCGCACAGGGCACCATGCTCGACATCGATCATGGGACGTATCCGTTTGTGACTTCGTCGAGCGCGACCTCTGGAGGCGCGGTGATTGGAACCGGCGTGGCGCCGAATGCGATCGATTCGGTCATCGCGATTACGAAGGCTTATTGCACGCGCGTGGGCGAGGGGCCATTTCCCAGCGAAGATAAAACTGACGAAGGAGACAAGCTGCGCAAGCGCGGCAACGAATATGGCGCGGTGACGGGGCGGCCGCGGCGCACGGGCTGGCTCGATCTGCCGCTGCTGCGTTATTCGGGAATGATCAACGGAACTTCGTGGCTGGTAGTGACGAAGCTGGATGTGCTCGACGAACGGGCGGAGATTCCGGTGTGCGTTGGCTACAAGATCGACGGAAAGATTACCGACGAGGCGCCTGCGCAGGCCAGCGGCTACGAGAAGATCGAGTGCATTTATCGGAAGCTGCCGGGGTGGCAGACGTCGACCGAGGGAATTACGGAATATGCGAAGCTGCCGAAAGTGGCGCGCGAATATCTGGCTTTCGTGGAGAAAGAAGCGGGAGCGAAGGTGGGAATGATCTCGACTGGGCCGGACCGCAGCCATACGATCCTCGGGGAGGATTTCGTTTCGGAGTTGAAGGCGGCCGCGAAAAAAGCTTAGAATCGCCTCCCCGACCGACCAGTCAGCGGGCAAGGAGCGAAAAAGATGGTGGTATTGGCAGTGACCTGGATGGCGAAAGTGGGGCACGAAGCCGAGGTAGCCGCACTTTTTGAGAAGTTGACCGAACAGTCCCGGAAAGAGCCGGGATGCGCCATGTACCAGGTACATCGGCATAAGACAGAGCCGCGGCGCTTCTTCATCTATGAACAGTACAAGGATGACGCCGCGCTGGAGGCGCACCGCGCGGCGCCGCATTTTCTGCAACACGCCCGCAAGGATTTGCCCAAGCTTGCCGAGCGCGTGGAAGGGAACTTGTACGAGCCGCTGGGGTAGTGTGGATTATTTCTGATTCGCGGATTCAGTACCCAAGGCTGACAGCGCGCGAGCTGCTTCTCGCATAATTCCTTGCCAAGTTTCGTCTTCGAGCCAAGTCCCTATTCCGTCGCGGGGCTGAGGCAGGCGTTTCTCCGCGACATCGAAATAGTTATTGAAAACGGAGAGGGCTTCCATTTCCTGGGAAGAAAAGCACAACCTGAAGGACTCGCTCTCGGGAACGTATTGATCGTCAAACCACTGGGAGAGCAGTTCAGTTGGCACCGAAATACCTGGTACTCTTCGCTCGTAGTCCAGTTGTTCCTCGGGTGAGGACAGCAATCGCAGGACACGAAAGATTCCAGGGCGGAGGTCGGGAACTTCTCTAACCACAGTGCGATCCCTCAGACGATAGAAGCGGAATTCAGATCACTTATTCTTGTCGATCATCAACTCGCCGCCGGAGGCGTAACTTTCTTTCGAGACCTCATGGAATGCGACGATGATCCCTTCCCGGCGCGCGCCGGCTTCTTCCACCAGAGCGTCGGTGATCCGCTTCGCGATCTTGCGCTTCTGATCGGCGCTGCGGCCTTGCAGCATGGTGATTTGAACCATCGGCATATATGAGCTCCACCAGCGCGAGGGCACGATGCCCTCGCGACAGCCGCCGGGACGGCGGCGCTACTTTGCTAGTTCATATCCCGCGAAGAAGAAGCTTAGCTCGAAGCGGGCTGTATCTTCGGCGTCGGAGCCGTGAATCGCGTTGTGCTCAATGTTGGTGGCCCACTTTTTGCGGATGGTGCCTTCCTCGGCCTGAGCCGGGTTAGTGGCGCCCATCAGTTTGCGTAGGTCGGCTATGGCGTTTTCTTTTTCCAGCGCGAGGACGACGATCGGCCCGCTGGACATGAAGTCGGTGAGCGTGTTGAAAAATGGCCGCGCGGCGTGCACGGCGTAGAACTGCTCCGCCTGATGCTTGGAAATTTCCAGCATCTTCATGGCGAGAATGCGGAAGTTATTTTTTTCGAATTGTTCGATGATGTCGCCAACGGCGTTCTTGCGGACCGCGTCTGGCTTGACGATAGTGAAAGTGCGTTGCAGAGTTTTCATAGGTTCGGTCGTTAGTCCTCTGTCGTTATTTAGTAGAGACGGTGCTTGCAACGTCTTTTTGTGCCGGCGTTGGCAAGACGAAGCAAGCTACGTCGCTACACGTTGACTCCCAGCGCTGCAGCTAGCGTCTCGCCGATCGCGGCTGGAGACTTGGCTACGCGAATTCCGGCGGCTTCCAGGGCTTTCATTTTTTCGGCGGCGGTGCCTTTGCCGCCGGAGATGATGGCTCCGGCATGGCCCATGCGGCGTCCGGGAGGCGCGGTCTGCCCGGCGATGAAGCCGACTACCGGCTTCTTCATGTGAGTCTTCACAAAGTCCGCAGCCAGTTCCTCGGCGTTGCCGCCGATCTCGCCGATCATGATCACGGCCTCGGTCTCGGGATCGCGATTGAACAGGTCGAGCGCGTCGATGAAATTGGTGCCGATAATCGGATCGCCGCCAATGCCGATGGCGGTCGATTGTCCAATGCCACGCTGGGTGAGTTGGTGTACCGCTTCGTAGGTCAGCGTGCCTGAGCGCGAGACGATACCAATCGATCCTTCTTTGTGAATCGAGGCGGGCATGATTCCGATCTTGCACTTGCCCGGCGAGATGATGCCGGGACAGTTGGGCCCGATCAGGCGCGAGCGGCGGTCCTGCAGAAATTCCCAGGCCTTGACCATGTCGAGAGTAGGAATGCCCTCGGTGATGCAGACGATCAGGTCGATTTCTGCGTCGGCGGCTTCCATGATGGCGTCGGCGGCGAACGGCGGCGGAACGAAGATTACCGTGGCGTTGGCACCGGTCTTGTCGGCGGCTTCGCGCACGGTGTTGAAAATCGGCCAGCCTTCGTGCGTGGTGCCGCCTTTGCCCGGAGTCACTCCGCCAACAATTTGCGTGCCGTAAGCTTGGCTGGCCTTTGCGTGGAAGGTGCCTTCGCGGCCAGTGAGGCCTTGAACGACGACCCGCGTATTTTTATCGACTAAGATTGCCATAACTCCTCGCTTCTAAGACCACCGGGGCTAAAGCCCGTATCAATTCTGTACTTCTTACGCGGCCCTGAAGGGCCGCTCTTCCACAGAAATTACTCCGCGCTCCGAAAGGTGGATCCTCCGTAAAATTTCTCACGCGGGCCGAAACGCCACTGCAACCACCAAGATCCCTCGCTGCGCTCGGGATGACAACCGAGCCGGAAACTCTACCGCCATTCGGCATCACTGCCAATTGGCATCTACCGCCATTCGGTTACTCCCGCCGTGCCTCGGGCCGCTGCGACTACTTTATCGGCCGCCTCTTTCATGGTGTCGGAGACTACGAAATTGAATCCCGAGTTCATCAGGATTTTCTTGCCTTCGTCGACGTTGGTGCCTTCCAGTCGCAACACGATGGGCAGCTTGATGTTGGTTTTGCGCGCGGCTTCGACCACACCCGTCGCCAGCGTGTCGACGCGCAGGATGCCCCCGAAAATGTTGATCAGCACGGCCTTCACGTTTTTGTCGCTGAGCAGAATCTCGAAAGCGTGCGCGACCTGTTCGGAACTGGCGCCTCCGCCTACATCGAGAAAGTTGGCGGGCATGCCGCCGGCGTACTTGATGATGTCCATGGTCGCCATGGCCAGTCCGGCGCCGTTGACCATGCAGCCCACGCTGCCATCGAGCTTGATGTAGTTGAGGCTGTATTTCGACGCTTCGACTTCGAGCGGATCTTCTTCGGTAATGTCGCGCAACTCGCGCAGGTCGGCATGGCGGAACAACGCGTTGTCGTCGAAGTTGATCTTCGCATCGAGCGCGAACAGGCGGCCGTCTGTAGTGGTAATGAAAGGATTGATCTCCAGCAGCGACGCATCGGTGTCGAGAAAAGCCTTGTAGAGACTGGACAGAAACTGCACGGCGGGATTAATCTGCTGGGCCTTCAGGCCGAGTTTGAAGGCGATCTTCCGCGCTTGAAAAGCCTCCAGGCCCATGCCGGGATCGATGTGCTGTTTCAGAATCGCCTCAGGATTTTCCGCCGCGACCTGCTCGATCTCCATTCCGCCTGAGGCGGATGCCATGAAGACCGGCTTGCCTTCGGCGCGGTCGACCAGAATTCCCAGATAGAGTTCTTTTTCGATGGGAAGCGTTTCTTCGATCAGAAGGCGGCGCACGATGCGGCCTTCAGGGCCGGTCTGGTGGGTGACCAGTTTCATGCCGAGCATTTTGGAGGCAAGGTCGCCGGCTTCGTTCACCGACTTGGCGATCTTCACGCCTCCGCCCTTGCCGCGGCCGCCAGCGTGGATTTGTGCCTTGACCACGACTCCGCTCGCGCCGGAATTCAATAATTCCCGGGCGACGGCCTCGGCCTCGTCTTGCGAGGCGGCCATGGATCCGCGGGGCACGCTCACGCCATACTTCTTTAAGATTGCCTTTGCCTGGTACTCGTGGATTTTCATAAAGAGAAACTCGTCCGCTAAGAAGGACCGCGCCTGCGGCGTCACACTGGAAGCAGCAAACCTGTAATTCTATAGAAGGGCGGGGAAAGAGGGCAAACGTCGCGCAGATATCGTGATCGCGCAAGTTCCAAAATGGAGTCATCGAAACGAGGGGGTCGCATCCTTTGGGAGCCAGGAGCATCGAACTTTTGCAGCAAGGGTGGGTAGAAGTGACGTCCGGGGATTGGAGGGCGAATGAGGCTGATTTCGCTGAATGTCGCGCTGCCTCGGCTGACGGTGTACAACGGCGCAACCATCAACACCGGAATTTTCAAGCAACCGGTTTCGGGCCCGGTGCAGTTGCGCACGCTAAATCTCGACGGCGATCGCCAGGCGGATCTGACCGTGCACGGCGGTCCGTTTAAGGCGGTATACGGTTATCCTTCGGAGCATTATGAGTTTTGGCGGCGGGAACTGCCCGGGATGAATCTTCCTTGGGGGATGTTCGGCGAGAACTTCACGACCGAGGGGCTGTCGGAAGGCGATTTACATATTGGTGACCGGCTGAAAATTGGGACCGCTTGCTTGATGATTCGCCAGCCGCGTATGCCCTGTTACAAGCTGGCGGCAAAGTTTCAACGAGAAGACATGGTTGCGCGCTTTTTACACAGTGGCCGCAGCGGTTTTTATTTCTCTGTGGAGCGCGAAGGCGCGGTGGCGGCCGGAGATTCGTTCGAGTTTCTGAGCCGCGAGCCCGACGGCATCACGATCGCGGAAATGAACCGGCTGTTTTCTGAAGATAAGTACAACCGCGACCTGCTGGAGAAGGCGATTGCGACGCCTGCGCTGCCAGAGGATTGGCGGGATTATCTGCTGAAGCGAATGCCGGGGGAGACCGCAGCGCGTTGATCGCGTGCTGACCTCCCGCGGTACGTTCGAGATTCGTGACGTCGCACGCCGCATTCAACGCTCATGCCTTACAATGCGGCGAGCATGATTCTCGACGCCCTTCACCGCATTGCCAATCAGGCGCAGTCGCTTGGCCGGAATGAGGCCCGCGAAGTCATGTCCGAGGTGCTGACGGGCAAGTGCAGCGACGCGCAGATTGCCGCGTTGCTGGTGGCGCTGCGGATGAAAGGGGAAACGGTCGAGGAGATCGTAGGTTTTGCGGAGGCGATCCGCGCGGCGGCGGCGCCGTTGCCGATTCGTGCGGTCGAGGCGCTCGATGTCAGCGGCACTGGCCGCGACGCGCTCGCCGAAGAAGCGCTCGTCGACACCAGCGGTACCGGCGGCGACGCGAGCGGGACGTTCAATATTTCCACGGCGACTGCACTCGTCACCGCTGGCGCGGGCGTGCGCGTGGCCAAGCACGGCAATCGCAGCATCAGTTCCAAATGCGGCTCGGCCGACGTGGTTGAGGCACTGGGTATCAATATTCAGCTTTCGCCGGAGCGGGCGGCGCAATGCTTGCGCGAGGTTGGCATCTGCTTTCTCTACGCGCCGAATCTTCATCCGGCGATGAAGCAGGTGCAGGCGGTGCGGCGCGAGTTGCGCATGCGCACCATGTTTAATCTGCTGGGGCCGTTGACAAATCCGGCGCGGGCGTCGGGACAGGTCGTGGGAGTGTATTCGCTCGATCTGGTGGAGAAACTGGCCGAAGCGCTGAGCATGCTCGGCCTGCACCGGGCGCTGGTGGTGCACGGGCTCGACGGCCTCGACGAGATTACGATCACGGGGCCAACTCGTGTGGCCGAGGCGCGCGAGGGCTCGGTGCGATCGTACGAAGTGGAGCCGGAGGAATTCGGCATGGCACGCGCCACGCTTAAGGATATTTCCGGCGGTGACGCGGTAGCGAATGCTGCGATCATTCGCGCTGTCTTGAATGGAGAGAAGTCGCCGCGGCGGGACGTGGTGCTGCTGAATGCGGCGGCAGCGCTGGTAGCGGCCGGCAGAGCGGATCGCATTGCGGAGGCCGTGCCGATTGCGGCCGAGTCAATCGATTCCGGAGCGGCTGCGAAGAAGTTGGAGGCGCTGGCGCGTTTCGCGTCCGCGAAATAGCGTAGGAAACCTAAAATGAGTTGTGTGCTAAGAGCTTCGGGGGGCGGACTTTCAGGTGGACGAGTTTTTAAGGGAATCATCCCTGAAGGCGCTAGTTGTAGTCCATCGTGGGGATGCATGGGCGCCGAAACCAACCTCAACGAGCAAGAGGCACGAGTCCTCGGGAATGAACATCAGCGTGAGCGGTCGTGAATTCTCTGACCTCGGTGGACAAATTGAAGACGCGATTCAGTTCCTAGCGGAAAACGGTAAAGAGTTGAGACGCCTTCGGGACTTTTCGGGCGTGGAAGGAATTGAGTTAGATTTCCCTGTCGAGGACCGCGACGTTGTTTTCCAACGCGACACTTTTCCCAATAAGCTTCTCGCACTTATGGCCGACATAGGCATCGGGCTCACTGTCTCGCGATATCCGGCGCCGGATATCCGGCAATCCTGATTCGCGGGAACTCTCACTGAATCACGACTTTCTCCAGATACTGCGCGACCTGAACATTCCATCCCAGATCCTTCTTCATCAGATCGCGCAACTGACCTGAGGCGTCGGGCTCGCCGTGAACTAAATAGGTTGATTCCGGCTGCTTGCGGAAAGTGCGGAGCCACTCCAGCAATTCCGGAGGGTCGGCATGATCGCTGAACTGTTCGAGGGCGGCAATTTGTGCCCGAACCGGGATGAGTTCTCCGAAGATCTTCACCTCGTCGGACTTGCTCTTGATCGCGAAGCCGCGCGTGCCCGGAGCCTGAAATCCGATGAAGAGCACCAGATTTTTCGGATCGGGCAGTCGCTGCGCCAGGTGATGCAGAATGCGTCCGCCCGTCACCATGCCGCTGGACGAAATGATGATGATGGGCCGCGTTTCTCTGTTTATGTCCTTCGATTCTTCGGGAGTTGACGCGAAGGTAAAACCAGGCCACTGCAGCGGCGAGCCATACTTTCGAATCATGTCGCGGGTTTCGGAACTGTACTCTTCGTCGTGTTTCAGAAAGATTTCGACCGCCTTGATGGCCATGGGGCTATCGCAGAAAACCGGCAAGCGCGGAATTTGTCCGGATTCCATCAGGTGCTTAAGGATGAACACCAATTTCTGGGTGCGTTCGATGGCAAATGCAGGCACGATAATGCTGCCTCCGTGCTGAACCGCGCCTGTAATAAGCGCCGCCAGTTCCGGCATGGGATCTTCTGCGGGATGCGTGCGGTTGCCATAAGTCGATTCCATCACGACCAGGTCGGCGACTTCACCCTCAGCCGGTCCGGAATGAACGACCTTTCCCGGTGCCACCACCTGATCGCGTACGCGGCCAATGTCGCCGGTAAAAAGCAATCTCCGCGCTTGACCGTCAGAGTTGAGTGAGATTTCTGCCATGCACGATCCGAGAATGTGCGCGGCGCGCACGAAACGAAAAGAAAGATCGGGCGAGAGGGGAACGTCCTGGTCAACCGGTACGGGCTTGAAATACTGCAGGGAGTCTTGCGCTTCTCCGAATGTATAAAGCGGCAAGGCAGGATCGTGCTTCGACTTCTTCGTCTTGTTGTAGAAGCGCGCGTCTTCTTCTTGCAGGTGGCCGGAGTCGGGAAGAATGATTCCGCAGAGATCGATGGTCGGAGGAGTCGCGTAAATTGGGCCGCGGAATCCTTCTTTCACCAGGCGCGGAATCCATCCGCAGTGGTCGAGATGAGCGTGCGTCAGAATAATCGCGTCGATTTGTTTGGCGGGAACCGGCGTGTCGCGCCAGTTGCGCTCGCGCCACTCCTTCGGACCCTGGAACATACCGCAATCGATGAGAACCTGAATGCCGGCCTTACCTGACGGGTCACCGGTATTGATCAGATGCTTCGACCCGGTAACGGTGCCGGCAGCCCCAAGAAACTGGATGTAGGCCACTCGCGCCTCCTAACCCACGAACGAAACTACCGCATTTTACTTTTCGGTTGACCCGATTTTGAACACGTTATTGGTCTTATCACTTTCCGGGACGCTGCCATCGTTGACCACGATCTCTTGGGGAGCGGCCGGGGTTTCAACGCGAACCACGGCTTTGCTCTTCGCGTGAACCTCGAGGCGGCGCATGATTTCTCCGCCCGTGAATTTGATGATGATGGGGACCTCGGCTCCGGCGGTGCCCAGATTATCGAGGGTGATGGTGAGCATGAACGAACCGGTCATGGTTTTGCGCGAGAAAGCCGACTCCACCTTGAAGTCAGGCAGGCCGTGGTCGCGATACACCCAATCGTCGAAGAACCATTCCAGGTCGCGCTGGGTTTGCGCTGCGATCAGCCGAGGCATGTAGGAAGGCTCCTTGTCCTGCTCGGGATGGTATGCGGCGAGCGCTTTCTTGAGTGCGGGTTCGCCGGCCATGTCGCGCAGCATCCACCAGACATACATCGCCTTGCTGCGATAGAGTTCCTCGTTCGTGGTATTCACGAGCGAGCGGTTGACCTCGTCTTCGGAACGCGGAATTGTGGTTGAGACGATGGCCTGGGTGAGCGCGAAGCGATGCAATCCCATGTAATCGAGAGCGGCGGCCCGCCCCTTTTCGCTCTCGAGGTAGAGAGCCTGCGCGAAGTGAGCCAGACCTTCTTCGATCCATGGGCGGAAGGAAAGAAATGCGGCGTGGGTGAGTTGATGGGCAGCGGCCAATTCAGCAATCTTGGAATCGCTGCCGGCGAGCGGAGTCATTAGCAGCGCTCCGCTTTCGAAAGCAGCGGCGTGAGGATCGGGCAGGTCGACGGTGACTGCTTTTTCGCGGAAGGAACCAAACCAATCAGAGATTAGCGGCGCCACTTTATCTGTTGCTTCGGCGGCGTTCGTCGCGCCCACGTCGTGACCGCGCAGGTAACAGACCTCAACATCAGGCCTCTTGATGACGAGATCGTTGGTGATGATGAGTGTGGGAACACCCGACCGCGAATTCTGCGAGAGGCAGTCCAGGGCAGCCGCTTCGGATGCGCCGGCGCGTTTCTTTCCCTCGCATGCAACGCTGTTGAATAAGATCTGCGGGCGTTCTTCGCCGCCATTGCTCGTCAGTTCGATGTGGAGTTGAATCCTAGCTGCGGCTTCGCGCGCTTTCCACTTGGCTAAAACGTCGAACAGACTGTTGCCTTCGGAAAGATTCGCCACGTCCGTGGCAATCGGATACCACGCGACATATCCTGCGCCGCGAATCCCGGTAAAGGCCGGATCGATCTGGTCCCAGTCGGTGCTGTGCGCTGCGTCTTCCGGCGTGCCAATGCGAGTCAGGCGGGTCGCATCGAGCAGGATGACGCCTTCGTACGCGACGTTGAGTTCAATCGACGCTTTGGGCGCGACCGCCTGCGGCAGAGTGACGATGGCTTCGGAGAGAGCACCCGTGTGATCGATGTCGGAAGTGTAGGGCTGAGTGACGAACTGCACGGCCTTGTCGCTCACTTTAATGGAGCGCCAGTCGAGCGAGGAGGAAATCTGCAGGACGGCGATCTTTTGCGGATCGGACGAATCATTGCGAAGCGTGATTTTGCCGCGAACTCCGAGGCGATGTTGGCTTGGATCGACCTGCAGGTTCAGGTCGTAATTTGTAAAAGTAAACGCCTCACGGTCGAGAGCAAGACAATTCAGCGCCGAGGCGGCCAGCAGGCAGAGAAGAGCCGCGCCCCTGGAAATAAACTTCGTTGCAGAGAACTTCATTTTGCGCCCGGGGGAGCGCTCTTGGCGCGGCGCTGGCGCACGATTTCAAACAGGACTACAGCTGCGGCCACAGACACATTCAGCGACGGCACTTTCCCCAGCATCGGAATCGAAACCAGGAAGTCGCATTTTCTCTTGACCAGGTCGTGCAGCCCTTTGCCTTCGCCGCCCATAACCAGCGCGCAGTCCATGTTGTAATCGAGCGCGTCGTAGGTTTGTTTGGCGCGTTCATCGAGCCCCACTGTCCACACGTTTTGTGCTTTCAGGTCTTCGATGCTGCGGGCGATGTTGGTTACCTTGGCGATGGGCATATGTTCGCTTGCGCCCGCCGACACTTTTGTGACGGTGCCGGTCACGCTCGCGGATCGGCGTTCGGGAATGACGATGCCGTTGGCGCCGGCGGCATCGGCCGTGCGCAGGATGGCTCCCAGATTGTGCGGATCCTCGACGCCATCGAGGACGACAATGAGCGAATATTCGGCGCGCTTGGCGGTGATGACATCGTCAAGATCGTTGTATTGCTTGGCCGAAGTGACAGCTACCACGCCCTGGTGCGCGACATTGCCGGCCATACGATCGAGCTCGGAGCGTTCGAGGAAACGGACCTGAAGGCCGAGACGACGCGATTCTTCAATCAGCCGCTGCAGGCGAATGTCGTGGCGCTCTTTGGCCATGCCGATCCATTCGAAAGTTCGCCCGCGGGCCTTCAATGCCTCGGTGACGGAATTGATGCCGTAGATGTAGTGCATGAAGCATTAGTGTACCGACATTTTGTGGAGGCGTAACTTGTTACGTCTCGGCCGGCGCTAGCCTTGAACGTTTGGGCCTGCATGTGCTGCCGGCAGAGACGTTGCAAGCAACGTCTCTACGAATGGCGGCATGTGTCCACAATCTCTGTGGGCTCGGGCCGTTCCGTGTAGTCTTCGTTGGCTGACACGTAGAGAACCGTGCCATTGGGGTCGAGGATGTATGTTGCGGGGATTGGCAATTCCCAACTGTCGTCGCCGTTGGTGAAGGGCAGGTTGACGAAGGCGCGCCGATAGACCGCTTCCTGAGGCGCGGGCACGCGATACGTCAGGCCAAACTGCCGTGCGACTTTGTTGCCCGCGTCCGAAAGCAGCGGAAAACGCAGCTTGTGCTGATCGTGCATGAAGAACGACTGCTTCACCGTTTGCGGCGAGATTGCTACGAGAGACGCTCCGGCTTGCTCGATCTGGAGCAGGACGAGGTTCATTGCTTCCAGTTGGCCGACGCAGAATGGGCACCAGCGGCCCCGAATGAAGCAGAGTACGAGGTGTCCTCGGCTGAGCAGATCAGGAGATGAGATCAGCTTACCGTTGTGGTCGGGAAGTTCGAATGCGGGCACGGTGGCGCCCAAAGGCAGGATGTTTTCCGCGATGTTTCGAGCTTTGAGTTCAGCGACGGATTGCGCGTGAATGGCCTGGGTCTCTGGCGGAACGTACTTGGCGATGAGTTGTTTGCGCTCCGCGAAAATTTCGCGCAGCGGGCGGGCATCAGTTGGCGGACTGGATTCTTCGAGGGATCGCCATTTCATAATCGGGACAGAGCAGTTACACAGATCCTTCGACTACGCTGCCGTTCGCTTCGCTCGCGGCAACTGCGCTCAGGATGACACGCTGGGCGAAGCTTGTCATCGGAACACGACCGGTGATCGCTGAACCACTATTCCTGATCACCTGATCATCGGCATCGGCTATTACATTCCCGGCAGCTTCATCCCCGCCAGGCGGCGCGCGAAGCTGGGCTTGCCCATCTGCTTGAACATCTTTTTCATCTGCGCGTACTGGCGGAGGAGATTATTCACTTCCTGCACCGTGGTGCCGGAGCCGCGGGCGATTCGCTTGCGGCGATTGCCGTTGATCACTTCGTGGTGGTGGCGCTCGTGTGTGGTCATCGAATTGATGATAGCTTCCACGCGGTTGATCTGGCCTTCGTCTACATTATCGGCGGCTTTCTGCAGGCCGGAGAACGGGCCAATCGACGGTAGCATACCCATCAGACTCTTCATCGATCCCATCTTTTTTACCTGGCGCAACTGGTCGCGAAAATCTTCCAGCGAAAAGCCGTCGCCGGTCAGGGCGCGGGTGGCCATTTCCTGCGCTTTCTTTTTGTCGATCTGCGATTCGGCGCGCTCAATCAGCGACAGAATGTCGCCCATGCCGAGAATGCGCGAGACGATGCGGTCGGGATGGAAGGGCTCGAGGGCGTCATACTTTTCACCCACTCCGATGAACTTGATGGGCTGGCCGGTGACTTGGCGGATGGAAAGTGCCGCGCCGCCGCGGGCATCGCCATCCATTTTGGTGAGGACTACGCCGGTGAGCGAAAGCTTTTTGTGGAATTCTTCGGCGGAACGCACCGCGTCCTGTCCGGTCATGGCATCGGCGACGAACAGAATCTCCGAGGGATTCAGCAGCTTCTTCAGCGACTGCATCTCGTCCATGAGCTGATCGTCAATGTGCAGGCGGCCGGCAGTGTCGACGATGAGAACGTCGCAGCCGGAAACCACCGCTTCGCGCCGCGCTTCTTTCGCAAGCCGCTCTACATCCGGAGATTTCGCGTAGGAACCTGCGCTATCGTCCGCGTCACCCCGGACGAATGCGTCCGGGGCTACGTGACCTTCGTAGATTTGTGCCTTCACCGCCTGCGCTACCACTTTCAATTGCTCGCGCGCAGCGGGGCGGTAGACGTCAACCGAAACCAGCAACGGACGATGGCCGCCGGTCTTGAACCAGTTCGCCAGCTTGCCCGACGTGGTGGTTTTGCCGGAACCTTGCAGGCCGGCCATGAGCACGACCGTGGGGGGCTGCGAAGCAAACTTCATGCGCGCGGTGTCTTTGCCGAGAAGCTCAACCAGTTCGTCGCGCACAATCTTGATGACCTGCTCGCCTGGGGATAGCGCGGTCAGAACTTCCTGGCCGACAGCCTTGGCGCGAATCTGGTCGATGAGTTGCTTGACGACTTTGAAATTGACGTCGGCTTCGAGCAGCGCCAGCCGGATTTCGCGCAGCGCCTCGTCAATGTTCTCCTCGGTAAGCGTGGCTTGCCCGCGGAGAGCTTTGAAGGCGCGTTGGAGTTTTTCCTGTAAGTTCTCAAACATGTCAGGAAGATATTTTAACAGGGGAGGAAAACGAAGTGCCGAAGGCACCCGGCAGGGCTGGCGAGGCTGTAATTGTGCGATCTACGCAACCTCACACAAACACTTCCTTGGCCGCGACTACCGTGTTGCTGTGGATGATCACCGTGTCTTCCATGTTGCGGGCGTAGCCTCCCGCGTAGGTGACCATCACCGGGATGCCGCGGGCGCGCGCGACTTGGAAGACGAGTTCGTCGCGCTTCTTCAGTCCTTCAATCGTCAGGTCAAGCCCGCCTAACTGATCTTCGCGGTAGGGATCGGCGCCCGCTACGTAGCACAGCAGGTCGGGCTCAAACTGGCGCAGGCCGGAACTGAGCGCGTTGTCGAGCCATGACAGGTAGTCGTCGTCGCCAATGCCATCGGGCAAGTCGACGTCGATCGACGATGGCGGCTTGTACACAGGATAGTTATTGTGCTGGTGCAGCGAGATGGTGAAGACGTCGCCGGCGTTGGCGCCATGCATGCGCGTTCGGGAGGCCCATCGCTGGTTCAGCGCGGCACCCCCAGCCGACGGCAATGCCACACTCTCCCTGCGAGTTCCGGCAAAAATTGAAGCGGTGCCATTGCCTTGGTGCACGTCGCAGTCGACAGTCATGGCAGTGCGAATCTGATTGTCGCGCTGCATGCGCCGGATGGCGACAGCCACGTCGTGAATCATGCAGAAGCCCTCGCCGTGATCGGGGAAGGCGTGATGAAAGCCTCCGCCGATGCTGATGCAGATGCCGTCGCTCAGACATTGGCGCGCCGCCAGGATGGAGCCTCCCGCAGCCAGCCAGAAGGCTTCCACCAGGTCGCGCGAATAAGGAACTTCCATTTCCATTTCTTCGCGCGGACTCAAAGTGCCAGTCTTGAGTTTTTGTACGTACTCGGGCGTGTGCACTAAAAGAATGTCGGGATCCGTTGCCGGCTGGGGTTCGAGGAAGTCGGACGCATCGGCGACACCGGTGGCAATCAGCCGGTCGTGAACGCGCCGGTATTTTTCGGCAGGGAAGACGTGATCGCCGATGGGAAGGTAGTACGCGTCGCTGTAGACGAGTTTGAAGGGCAGCATGGCGAAGCCAACCATCATACCCCTAAATCATTGTCATCCTGAGGCCCGCGATTCTTCGCTCTGCTCGGGATGACAAGCCGTGGGGCTAGCGCTTTTTCAGCGGAGGCGTCGGTGCCACCATCGGTCTTCGCACAGGAACGATCGCGCCCTTCGCAGGATCGGCGGCGGCATTGGCGCGGGTGAGCACTTCCTGCTGGATATATTGCACGAACTCCTGAATCTGGCGCTGCATTTCTTCCATGCGTTCGCGCATTTGCAGAATGATGGCCATGCCGCTGATGTTCACGCCCAAGTCACGCGCCAGCGACAGGATAAATTCCAGGCGCTGCAAATCCTCGTCGGTATAAAGCCGCGTGTTGCCCTCGGTCCGCGAGGGCTTGAGCAGGCCTTCACGCTCGTAGAGGCGCAGAGTCTGGGGATGAATCCCGTACATCTCGGCTACCGAGGAAATCATGTAGGCGCCCTTGGATTTCCGTTTGGTCATATATTTCTCGAGCCAGATCTCTCAACCCGCTCTCTGCGTTGATTTTAGAGCACGATCGCATTTCTACATAATTTTGCGGGGCATTATGTTGCCAAACCCGGCAGCGGCACTGGCATCCAAAATTCAGGAGGCAATCATGGACAAAGACAAAGCAATTAGTGTGCTCGAAGAACTCATTCAGACTTGCAAGGACGGGCAGAAGGGCTATCAGGAGGCCGCGTCGAAGGTGAAGCGCAACGACCTGAAGTCGTTTTTCAATGCGCAGAGCCTGGAGCGCTCGCGCTTTGCAGGAGAACTCGAAGAGGAACTCATCCGCTTGGGCAAGCCCGATAAGAAAGTTTCCGGATCGGTGGTGGGAAGCCTGCACCGTGCCTGGATCGACACGAAAGTGGGCTTAGGCGGCGGTGATAAGACTGTTCTCGATTGGCTGGAAAATGGTGAAGACCATGCCAAAGATACCTACGAGAAAGCGGTCCGGGGGGATTTGCCGGAAAATATTGCGCAGATTGTGCGGCGGCAGGCTACCCGCGTGCTGGCTGCGCACGACAAGGTAAAAAGCTTGCGCGACACGGCGGAGGCAGCCGCCTAGCGGGTATGTGGGGACAGCCGCCCTCGGCTGTCCGTCGAGCGTAGCTCGACGGTTTTTTGCTTCAGGTGCGGGGCTTCGCCCGGCGGACAGCCGAGGGCGGCTGTCCCCACATAAATCAAAAAACAAAATCAAAAAGGGCCGGGAGTTTTCCGGTCCTTTTTGATTCTTAGTATCGAAACGGAATCACGTTGCTGGCTGCGGCTTTTCTTCCTGCGCTGCCGTCCATCCTGCGGGCTTCAACGCGTGGTTCACGAAATAAGCCACGAAGCCCGCCGCAATCAGGATCATTCCGAAGGCGAACGAACTCATCCCGAGAATGGCCTCATGCTCGCTGCGGACTACCGAGAAGCCGAGCAACAGCATCGGCGGAATGCCGATGCAGATCGCCCCGAACAGGCCGCCGGGAACCCGGAATGGCCGTTTCAGAGTGGGCTCGCGGAAGCGCAGTACGGCCAGCGCGATGAACTCAAGCAGCAGGCTCGCGCCGTAGAGCAGGATGTCGATCGTGACCAGGCGGGCAAAGCCCAGGCCCAGGCACATTCCCCACCCTATGGCCAGCGCGAGAATCGCCACCCAGGGGGCGCGCGATTTCTTTTGCAGCTTGCCGAAGACGCTGGGCAGCATGCCATCCTGCGCCATCGCCAGCGGCAGGCGCGAGTAGCTCATCACCAGCGCGTTGAACATGCCAAAGGCGCTCATCATGCCGCCGAGAACGACGCCAACTCGCAACAGCGGGCCGCCGATCAGAGCGGCGATATCCGCCCACGAGCCGGTTTCCCAGGCGGTGGCCTTCAGGCCGGTCATCCACATGGCGGCGAAGGGAAGCACATAGGTGGCGGCAACAATGCAAACCGCAACCAGCATCGCTCGCGGATAAGTCCGCTGCGGACGCTCCACTTCGGTGGCGATGGTCGAAGCGTTGTCCCATCCCATGTAGTTCCACATGCAGATGAGCAGGCCGCCGAGAATGTCGACGGTGGACGTGGTCGGCTTGGTCACGGCGTTGGCCAGAGCGCCAAGCTTGAACGGTGCGATCAGCACGATCGCGATGAACGGCGCCGACAGAGCCGCAAAGAGCCAGAGCGAGGTCAGGGAGACGACCTTCACGCCGGCGATATTTAGCAACGCGCAGGCTATCACCACCGCGAGCGCGACCCACCATCCGCGATTGCCCTGCTGAAACCAGGGAAACATGCGCGTCAGGTAAGCCACGAAGAGCGTGGGATAAATCGCCATGTCGAAAATGGAGGCGACCAGCGAGAGCCATGCTTCCTGGAATCCCCAGAAGTTGCCCAGGGCGCGGCGCACCCAGGCGTAATAGCCGCCTTCGTAGGGCAGCGCGCTGGAGAGCTCGCCGATCATAAAAGCCGTGGGCAGGCTCCACAGCAGCGGCGTGAGCAGCAGAATGAGGATGGCGCGTCCGTATCCGGCGCCGTGCACGATATCTTCGGTGCCGTAGGTTCCGCCCGACACCATAAAGAAGGTGGCGGCGACCAAAGGCCAAAGCGTGAGGCGAACGAATTTTTTGGGATTACGGCCGGGGACGGCGCTGAGCGGCTGGGGATTTTCGAGTTGTCGACGCGGTGCGGTAGCTGTTGCCAATTTCTATGTCTTCCTCCTTAAGCGACTCACTCTCACCACCGCGTCTCCCTTGACGTCTGTGTCGCGGCTCCCGGGATATTGCGATTTCCCGGACATTTCGGCGAAGTTAGTTCGCAGATTTGAGATTACGGGAAATCTCCATAGATGCAAGATTTTTTTGAAGATTATTGAAAAAGTTTGTAAGCAACCGTCGTGGTACGGAGGTAACGCGGAGTTTGGAAGTTTAGAGCTTCAATTCCCAGGTCTCGGCTACGAGGTCGCGACTCCAGCTCCGGTGCTTCTTCTCGCCGACCCGCTTGAAACCTGCGGCCCGGTAAAGGTGCCGGGCGGCAGTGAGTTCGCTCTGCGTCCAGAGCATGATCTTCTTGTAGCCGGCATCGTGGGCGAAGCGGACGCATTCCGCCATCAGGCGCTTGCCGATTCCTAATCCCCGAACAGAGGGTTCCACCAGCAACAAGCGGAGTTTGGCTACGGTTAGTGACTTCTTCACGAGGAAAACGGAGCCGACGTTCTGGCCATCCTCTTCTGCAATCCAGCAACGCTCGCGGGCGGGATCGAGTTTTTCTATAAACTCGGCGACGATTCCGGCCACCAAAGCTTCGAAACGCTCGTCGTAGCCGTACTCCTGGTAGTAGAGGACGCCGTGCCGCTGCACGACCCAACCCATGTCTCCGGGCCGGTGCGGGCGCAGGACGTATGCCCTTGGCGCTTCCGGGCCGGAAGCTAGAACGGACTCGATCGCCTCCATTGCCTGCATGAGGTTGGTTTGTTTTGCCGGCGGCAGTTTACCCAGCATGGTGGCGACCTGCTGGTCGGAGCGGACATTGAGCGGCGCGAAGGCTTTGCGGCCTTTCGTCGTAAGCGACAGCAGCGTCTGGCGGGCGTCGTCGGGCGATCCCGTCTTTTCGATCAGTCCAGCTTTTTGAAAGTTGGCCAGGATGCGGCTGAGGTAGCCGGCGTCAAGTCCCAGGTCCTTGCATAGTTCGGCGGCGGTCGTGTGCTTGCGCTGAGCGAGTTCGTAAAGTGTCCGCGATTGCGTTAGGGTGAATGGGCTGTTCAGCAGCCCTTCGTCGAGCAGTCCGATCTGGCGTGTGTAAAAGCGGTTGAATCGGCGGGTCGCGGCAATACGTTCGGGGAGTGGCTGCGCGAATGCCATAGCGCAAGTATGTAACGAACAACTTGACTGAGTCAACTAATTATTTGACTGAGACAACTCGGGGCGGTCGTTCTTCCCCTTGGCCAGGATTGGATGGATTACACTTTTTTCCAGAGTTCTTCCCGCGGGTCTTCGGGATTCAGCTTGGCTAGTTCGCGGAGCAATTCTTTGGTGCGTTCGTCGCGCGGCATCGGAACAGTCACCGTGATCTCGACGATTTCATCTCCGCGCACGCCTTCCTTCGTCGCCGAAGGGACGCCCTTGTCGCGCAGCCGTAGCTTTTGCCCCGACTGCGTTCCAGGAGGAATCTTGAGCAACGCCCGGCCATCGATGGTGGGCACTTCGATCTTCGCCCCCAGCGCAGCTTCGGTGGCGCTCACCGGGACCGACAAATAGATGTCATCGCCATCGCGGCGGAAGACGGGATGTTCCTCGGTCCGAATGATCACGTAGAGATCGCCGGGCGCGCCGCCGTGAGCTCCGGCGTTGCCTTTGCCGGGAAGGCGAATGCGCTGGCCGTCGCGGGTTCCGGCCTTGATGCGCACCTCGAGCGGCTCGGTTTTTGAGACGGTACCTTCGCCGTGGCACGTGGGACAGGTCGTCAGATTCTTACCGGTACCGTGGCAGCGCGGGCACTGCACGTTGAACTTCATCCGCCCGCCGGTTTGCGTGATGTGCCCGGTGCCGTTGCACTCCGGACATTTGCCGGGGGCCTCCAGAAAACCCTGCCCGTGACAATTCGAGCAAACATCCTGGCGGGTGATATTCAGCCGCATCACGCCGCCGCGTATCGCCGTCCAGAAGGGAACGTTGACCTGGTACTCGAGATCGGTGCCGGGTTCGGGGCCTTCATCCGCGGATCGGGACGCACCCTGCCCGCCGCCGAAGATCGAGCCAAAAATATCGCGGAACCCGCCTCCACTACTAGTGCCCCCGCTCTTGCGTCCGCGCTGGGCGTTATCGACCAGGTCGGAAAAATCGAAGCCGCCGAAATCAAACGGAACACCGTGCCCGCTGTCCTGCCCGGCACCGCCGCCAGGGAAGCCGCCGGGAAATCCCGCGCCACTTCCAGAACCACCGCCCGCCCGGGCGTAAGCCTCGGCGGTCGCAGGATCGATGTTGTCGGAATAGAAACCGACCTGGTCGTAAATTTTGCGCTTCTTGGGATCGCTGAGAACGTCATTCGCCTCGGACAGTGTCTTGAATTTTTCCTCGGCACCCTTGTCCCCAGGATTGACGTCAGGATGGTACTTGCGCGCCAGCTTGCGGAACGCCTTGCGGATTTCGTCGGCCGACGCCGACTTCTTCACGCCCAGTATTTCGTAGTAGTCCTTTTTCGCAGTCGTTGCCATGGCGCGCGCAGTCCCGTCGAATCGCGGACGATTCGAGTTTAGTTAAGAATCTTCCTTCTCTCTTTATCTTCAATGACGATCTTCACGTCGTCGAATTCTGGCGCGTCCTCATAGACCGGGACGTTTCGCGTTCCAGCGACACCCTCGACGTACACCAGCCATCGCCGCTCGTCGTCGGCGAGGCTTAAGAAATATGTTTCCCCATTAACTTGAAAATTCACTGAACCCCCTCCCAAAAAACTGCTGCGATCTCTACGGCTTACTTGTTGCTGATTGACTCACCAGCAAACGCCATCTGTGCTCCCCAAGTCTCGGCAAAGTCTTCCCATCGGGGATTCCTCGATTCAATCAACGAAATCTTCTTTGCGCGAGTCCAGCCCTTCAATTGTTTCTCGCGCCCGATCGCTTTGTGAACAATCGTCGAATCCTTCGTAGTAGACTAGCCGGTTGCACCCGTATTTGCTGGCGAATCCTTCAATCTCGCAGTGCTTGTGCTGCAGCGCGCGCCGATAGATGCTGTTCGTCATCCCGATGTACAACGTTCCCGAGCGACTGCACACGATGTACACGAAATACTCATGATCTTTCATTTACAGCACCAAACGTCTGTCATCCATCACAGCACCAAACATCTGTCATCCTGAGCGAAGTTGCCGTCCGCGAAGCGGACGGCAACGCAGTCGAAGGACCCCTGCGGCACTCGACCGCAGCACGGACGCTTCAGGGAGTTTTCACGCCGAACCGGGCAGCACCGTGAGGACTCCCGGCAACGTTCATCTCATCCCACGCCGGTAAGGGATCCTTCGACTCCGTGGGTGCTCCGCTTCGCGAAGCATCCACTCCGCTCAGGATGACAAACTCCTGTCTAACCTAGCACCCTCAAGACGCGTGACGCGGGCAAGAGTGCCCGCGCCACACAGTTCAGCTAAGAGCTAACAGCTAAAAGCTGCTTACTTCTTGTCCTCTACATCCACGTACTCTGCGTCGATCACGCCTTCGTCTTTCTTCTGGCCTTGACCGTCGCCTCCGGCGGTTGCGCCCGGCGTTGGACCGGCGCCTGGACCTGCTCCCGGCGTCGGCTGCGCGGCCTTGTACATCTGCTCGGCCAGCTTGTGCGACGCTGCGGTCAGCGTTTCGCGCGCCTTGTCCATCTGCGTCTTGTCGTTCGACTCCAGCGCCTTCTTGGCATCGGCGATGGCGTTCTCAACATCTCCGCGCTCCGAGCCGGAGATCTTGTCGCCCTGCTCGCGCAGCATCTTCTCGATGTTGTAGACCATGCTGTCGAGCTGGTTCTTGGCTTCGATCGACTCGCGCTGGGCCTTGTCCTCTGCCGCGTGGGCGTCAGCTTCCTTGGCCATGCGCTCGACTTCTTCCTTCGACAATCCCGAAGACGACGTGATCGTAATCTTCTGGTCTTTCTGCGTGGCCGTGTCTTTCGCGGTCACGTTGAGGATGCCGTTGGCGTCGATGTCGAACGTCACTTCAATCTGCGGCACGCCGCGCGGAGCCGGTGGAATTCCGGTTAAGTGGAACTTGCCCAGAGTCCGATTCTGCGCCGCCATCGGCCGTTCGCCCTGCAGCACGTGGACTTCGACTGAAGTCTGGCTGTCGGCTGCGGTCGAGAACGTCTCCGTCTTCTTCGTCGGAATCGTCGTGTTGCGTGGGATCATCGGCGTTGCTACGCCGCCCAGCGTTTCGATCGCCAGCGACAGCGGAGTCACGTCGAGCAGCAGCAGGTCTTTTACTTCGCCGCCCAGCACGCCACCCTGAATCGCCGCACCGATTGCGACCACTTCGTCCGGATTCACTCCCTTGTGGCCTTCCTTGCCGAACAATTCCTTAACCAGCGCCTGGATGCGCGGCATGCGCGTCTGTCCGCCCACCAGCACCACTTCGTTGATCTTGCTGGTTTCGACACCCGCATCTTTCAAGCATTGCTTGCACGGTCCCACCGAGCGCTGGATGATGTCTTCCACCATGCCTTCGAGCTTGGCACGCGTCAGCTTCTGCACCAGATGCTTCGGACCGCTGGCATCGGCCGTGATGAACGGCAGATTGATCTCGGTCTCCATGGTCGTGGAGAGTTCGATCTTCGCCCGCTCCGCGGCATCGCGCAGGCGCTGCAGGGCCATCTCGTTCCCCTTGCCTCTGAGATCTAAGCCTTCGTTCTTTTTGAATTCGTCAATGAGCCAGTCGACGATGCGTTGATCGAGATTGTCGCCGCCCAAATGCGTGTCGCCATTGGTGGCTTTCACTTCGATGACGCCCTCGCCAACTTCCAGCACGGAAATGTCGAACGTTCCGCCACCGAAGTCGTATACGGCGATCATCTCGTCCTTGGTCTTGTCGAGGCCGTACGCCAGCGCTGCCGCTGTCGGCTCGTTGATGATGCGCTTCACTTCGAGGCCGGCAATCTGCCCGGCGTCTTTGGTGGCCTGCCGCTGCGCGTCATTGAAGTACGCGGGCACAGTGATGACCGCCTCGGTCACTTTCTCGCCGAGATAATCTTCCGCCGCCTTCTTCAGCTTCTGCAGAATCAGCGCGGAAATCTGCGGCGGCGTGTATTCCTTGCCCTGTGCCATGACGGCGACGTGATCGCCCGACTGCACGACCTTATAGGGCACCATCTTGATCTCTTCGCCAACTTCGTTGAAGCGGCGTCCCATGAAGCGCTTGATCGAATAAACCGTGTTCTCCGGGTTGGTGATGGCTTGCCGCTTCGCCACCTGCCCGACGAGCCGTTCGCCAGTTTTGGTGAAGCCGACGACCGAAGGCGTAGTTCGCCCTCCTTCTTCATTAGGGATCACTTTGGGCTCGCCACCCTCCATGACCGCCACGCAGGAATTGGTAGTTCCCAAGTCAATTCCGATAATCTTTCCCATAAAACGTTCCTCCTAAACCAGTTAAGTGCTTTGTAATCAGTCCAAATATGATTGCGCCAGAACCCATGCTAAGACTTGAGTGATTTGTTGTCAATCTTTAGATGTCGAAAGGACAGAAGAGGATGCGGGGGATTTTTCAGGAATTTTAAGGCGGAGTCGGGGCAAGTCGGCGGTCTTAGAGGGCTTATATGAGGGTTGCTCCTCACGGAGGGGCGCCACCCAAACGCGTCGGAACCGCTGGGCCAACAAAAACCCGCCAGAAGCGCTGCGCCACCCAAATTGCCGGTAGCGCAGATGTCCGGGGATTTTGCCCCAGACGAGGTGAAATCTCCGCGCGAATAAATTCAGCCACGGAAAGGGGCTGGACACCCGCGTCAGATATACAACTGACAACGCCAACTGTTTTATTCCGGTTCCACCTTCCACAGCGGCTCTCCTCCCAACGAGTGGTAGAAGCCCCATCCCGCCAGAGCCACCACGCTGAGCAGAGCGAGCACGGATGTGCCTGCGTACCAGGCCGAAAAATCTGCGGTGAAGGGAACGTTGCCGAGCATGTCGACGGCAAAGGCTGCAACCGCGACAGGCACCAGCCCGAAACGAAGAACAATCACCGCCAGAATTCCGAAGACGAGAAGAATGACCGGGATATCCACCGCGAGATGTGTGCTCTGCAGTCCGCGCATCACCACAAAGATTGCGACGAACAAGACCGCCGCAATCCACTCGACGCGAAAGGCCTTCAATCCCACCCGCCGGAATAAGAACTCCAGCAGCACCTTCAGCCCCAGCAATAGAAAGAAAAACTGCAGCGTCGCGAAAATCGAGGAAGGAATCTGCATCAGCCAGTCGCCCAGGGCTTGGCGTCCTCCCAGCAGGAAGGCCGAATTGCTGAGCGGAGGCGCACCGCCCATGCGCGCCAATGGGATATTACTCACCTGAAAGATCACTAGCCAAAGCGTGCCGAAAGCGACGCCGAACAGGATATCGCGACCAACTACCGGATCGCGTAGTTGGCCGGAGATGAGGCGGCTCCACGAAATGATGGCTTGCGGCCAGTTACGGCGTATCCACGGCTCGATGGCCAGGTAGAGCATCCACATGCCACCGCTCCACAGGAGCGCTCCGGCAATGGCCAGAATCATATAGCCGAATATCGCAATCCCCGTGACAAAGTGAGAGCGGCAGAGCCAGAGGCCCATTTCCAGTACAGACATGAGGACTGCCAGACGCAGCGCGCCGTCGCGGTCACCGCGGCCGTGGCGATAATTGCGGCGAGCCAGCAGCGCACCAGCGGCCAGGACGGCAATCAGCAGCACCACGCTGATCATTTGGCTCGCCCGATTTTTCTTCTCGTCGGCGGATTGGGTCGCAACCATCCGCCACGGTTTGTTCCAGTCGCCGATCGCCGCAAAAAACACCGGCTTGCCGTGCCATGCGGCGGCTTCTACCCGCAGCGGACGAGTCGAGCCCGGCCAGGCTCCCGTCCACGCAGCCCGCGCATCGGCCATGCCCAGCGAGTTCCACTCCGGTTGCGCTGGCTGTAGCTTCGATGGATCCAATTCCGCCGCGGAAAATAATGGCCCCCAATCCGGCGGCACCGCGGACGGCGCGCTCGTGTCTTTCTGCGGCGGAATCACCTGCAGATAAGTAAGCCTGCCGGCGGCGTCGAGCTTCAGGTTGACCATGCCCGAAAGCGTGGTTGCCGGGTCGTCCTCGGCGATGATGCCCGGGGTCAAAAAACTGTCGTGGAAACTGTCAGCCCCCATCTCGTCCGGACTCTGCCGGTACCAGAATTGCAGAATCGTCGGGCGTCCAGCCAGCACCTCATCCCAGTTGGGCTTGCTCTCTTTCTCCACCGAGTCGCGGAAATTAGTGTCGTAGTCGAACCCAAAGGCGCTGTCGGCGGGCTTATCCGGGTAGCCGAGTTGTGCCACGACTCGGCGAGCCTTGTGAGCCAGCACCTCGGGAGTCTGTTCCAGATGCATCCTCTCGAGTCCGCCGTAGCGGATGGTCAGGTAGACCCCGACCGCCAACCCCAGCAGCACGAAGATGAGACACGCGACCGCGATGCGGGGGCGCAACCCTTTGGTTTCGCCTGAGGCTGCGACCAGTTGAGGTGACGGCGTTTCTCCCGCGGCCAATGCGGCGGCCAGCGGATCCCCGCCGGGCAGGGCCGCCGCAACCGCCAGCGCGGTGGGCGGCCGCGACGCAGGATCAGCCTCCAGGCAGCGTAGGATTACTTTTTCCACGATGGGATCAAGATCTTTCACCACCGACGATGGCCTGCTTGGCGTGTGGTCGCCGCGCGCCCGCACCAGTGCCGGAGTTTCAGCGAAGGCTCGCTTGCCCGTGAACACTTCATACAGCACCAGCCCCAGCGCATAAATATCGCTGCGCATGGTCACTTCTTTTCCTGAGAGTTGTTCGGGCGACATGTAGGCGGGAGTGCCGCTGAGCACTTCCTGACCCCTGATGGTGTCGGCCACACCGGCCAACCCGAAGTCGGTGATCACCACCTGGCCTCGGCCATCGAGCATGATGTTGGCGGGCTTCAAGTCGCGATGCAGAACTCCCTTGGTGTGGGCCGCAGCCAGGCCCGCGCAAAGATGCCGCGCGATGTCGAGCGCCTTGTCGGGAGGGAGCCGTCCAATGCGCCGCAGCAGCGAGCCGAGGTCCTCGCCGTCGACGTATTCCATGGTGAAAAAAGTCTGGCCGTCAACCTCGCCCACGTCGTAGACGCGGCAAACATTGGGATGCGAGACCCGCCGCGCCATCCGTACTTCGTTGCGAAAACGCTCGAGCATGGCCTCGTCATGCACGGCTTCGTCAGGGAGGAATTTCAGAGCGACAGCCTGCCCGAGCGTGAGGTCATCCGCGCGGTAGACCTCTCCCATGCCACCTTTTCCGAGCAGGGCGATGATGCGGTAGCGGGACGCCACCAGGCGGCCAGGAAGGAAGCGTCCTTCGCTCAGCAAATATTCGGCGGAACTCGAAGGCCGCAACGCTGACGAGGATGATGATCCCGATGTCCGCCGCGGCGGCAACGGCGAAGTTGAGGTGCGAAAGTCGAGTGTCGCTATGTCATCGCTATTCGAGGCAGGTTGCCCACACGAAGAGCAGAAGCGAACGCTGTCCGGCAAATCAGTTCCGCAATTAACGCACTTGGCCATGAAAATTTCCCGCTCCAGTCTAAACCACACGCCGAACTCGAAAGTAAACCGACCTTCAGCCATTTGCCTAGGGCCGTAAAGTAGCGCCGCCGCCCCGGCGGCTGTCCGGCGGGCGCCCTCGCCCGCCGCGCCCAGGGCGAGTCGCGCTCGGCACATCCGCCAGAATGCCGACGCTATGCGGCCGGTGGCCTAAGGTCCGATCTCCCGCATCCTTTTGTTACCATGCAAAACTATGATTCCAAGCATGGGGCGGAAGTTGAGAGACCCACGGTTTCTTCTGTGCCTGGTCGCGGGCTTACTCGCTTTTGTGGTGCAATCCGGCGAACTGGGAACCTCCGATACCATGCACCGGCTGCAAACCGCGCACTGGTTGTGGACGTCGCAGCCTCAAGTTTTCCCCAATGAGTATCCGGAATTTGGGCTGCACGGCACCGGTGGCCGCATCTTCAGTTGGTTTGGGATCGGCCAATCTCTGCTCATGCTACCCGCGGACCTGGTCGCCACCTGGATCGCGCACTGGCATGTGTTTTCCGGGTACGAAGATGACCCCGCCGTGCGTACCATTATTGTCGGCTACAGCACAAATATTCTGGTCAGCGTGCTAACGGCGCTGATTGCTTTCCGCCTGTTGCGACAGTTGGGCTTCAGCGTCAACCAGACCGTGGCCGGTGTGCTGACTCTGCTGTTTTCCACGACCCACCTGCATTACACCCAGAACATGCAGGAAAACAGCTACATCATGCTGCTCACCTTGACTGGATTTTCTTTTCAGTATGAATGGCTGCGCAGCGGCAACCTGCGAGCGCTTTTTTGGGGATCGGCGGCGTTCGGCCTCAACTTGCTGACTCGCGTGACCACTGGCCTTGACCTGATCGGGGGCGGAGTTTTTATTTTGGCCGTGCTCTGGTTCGAGCATGTACGCGGCCGGGATTTGTGGGCGCGTTTGCTGACTTACGGCAAGGTCGCCCTTCCGGTCTATGCTTTCTTCGCGATCGTCGAGCGCCTCTACAGCTTTTACCGTTTCGGATCGCTCACCCAAACCTATCTTCCAATTTTCGCGCGCGAGTCGCGCCTGCAGGATCCCTCGCTGCCCGAGAATTTTCCCTGGAGCACTCCTTTTCACGAAGGTGTTCTGGGCGCGCTTCTCAAGCCCGAGAAATCGATCTTTCTTTTCGATCCGGTCGTCATCATCGCTATCGTTCTGCTTGCACTCTTGTGGAAGCGGCTTGCTCCCGAAATCCGCGCCTATGGCGTGACGTCGCTGCTGCTCCTGCTCGGCTATATCAGCTTTTACGCCCGCTACACCTACTGGGCGGGAGATTTCGCGTGGGGAGACCGCTACGTTTCCACCGCTGTAGAGCTGGCGACGCTGCTTGCCGTGCCGATCCTCATTCGCTATCGCGGAAATCTTAGTCCGTGGATTTGGCGCGGCGGCCTGTTCCTGCTGGCCGCCAGTTTCATCATTCAGATCGCGTCGCTGGCCTTCTGGCTGCCGCTGGAGATTTATCAGATGGAGGCGCTTGGCCATCCTACCTTCGTCATTGCCCTGCGCTTCAAAAACATCGTCGCCTTCGCGCTCGGCAAAATGAACGCATGGGGCCTCGACACGGAGGCCATGCGTCAAGACCCCTGGGATTACGTGCACATCACGACCTGGAATTTTTTGCCGTTCTTGCTGCGCCGCGTAGGAACCGCGCCCGCATGGGTGGTAAAGATCGCATTTGCAGTGTGGATGGTGAGCGTCGGGGCGCTGGCCGCGGTTTTGTGGCGCCTGAGGATGGCGCTCAGTCAAGAGCAACCGAGTCCGTTATCGTCCTGAACTTGTGTGGCGCGCCCTCGCCCGCGAGCCCTTCTACGGCGAGCAAAACAAGGGCAAGAGTGCCAACGCCACGCGAGACGTTAAGCGGCATTTTGTCGGTCGTTCACCTGCTAAGACCTTCTTCGCGTTTATGGTAGAATGGTAGACACGAAAGGTAGGCAGGTAGAACATGAGTCTAAATATAAAAAATGACGAGGCCCATCGGTTAGCACGGGAACTGGCTAAATCTACGGGCGAGAGCATCGCAACTGCAGTTACCCAAGCGGTTCGCGAGCGCCTTGAGCGCGTGCGCCACGTGCGCCGAATGAGCAAGGTAGATCGTATTTTAAAGATTGCAAGACAGAGCGCACCTCTGTGGAAGGAACCGTTTCGCTCCGTGGATCATGGCGACCTGTTGTATGACGAGAAAGGGTTGCCCAAATGATTGTCGACACATCAGCAATCATCGCCATCTTACAGGGCGAGCGTGAAGCGGCGGCATTCGCTGAAGCTCTGGATCGAGCGGCCATCTGCCGGATGTCAGCGGTAGGCTACGTTGAAGCTGGGGTCGTCACCGACAGTAATAGAAATCCGATTTTAAGTCGACGTTTGGACGATCTGCTACGCGATGCCGAGATTCAAGTAGAGTCGGTCACTCCCAAGCAGGCAGAGATTGCCCGATCTGCTTACCGCGATTTCGGTAAAGGCCGCCACAAGGCCGGCCTTAATCTGGGAGATTGTTTTGCCTATGCGCTGGCTAAGGAGACCGGTGAGCCGCTGCTTTTCAAAGGGGCTGATTTTCGCAATACAGACATTGAAGTTGCCGAATACTGAGACCGAAGTGGAACCCGTTCTACGGCATGTCACGGATGCAATACCTAGCACTATTCCACCGTCACCGATTTCGCCAAATTCCTTGGTTGATCAACGTCGCAGCCGCGGCGCACTGCGATGTGATACGCCAGCAACTGCAGCGGGACGATTTCCAGGATTGGCGACAACTCTTCCGGCGCGGGCGGAACGTAGAGAATATGATCCGCTGCCTCTTTGATCTCCTCATCGCCCTCCGTGGCCAGCGCGATCACCACGCCGGAGCGCGCTTTCACTTCCTTCAAATTGGAAATCGTTTTTTCGTAGCGCAGCACCGATCCCGGATTATCTGTGTCCCGAGTCGCGATCACGACCACGGGTAGATTCTCATCGATCAGCGCGTTGGGTCCGTGCTTCATCTCGCCGGCGGGATATCCTTCGGCGTGGATATAGGAAATCTCCTTCAACTTCAGTGCGCCTTCCAGCGCGATCGGATAATGAATTCCCCGGCCAAGAAATAAAAAATCGTGAACTTTCTGATATCGCTTGGCTAGTTCATCGCACGCTTCATCATGCGTCAGGATGGTTTCGAGTTTCGCTGGAATGCGCGTTAGTTCCTGCATGGCAGCCCGCGCCTGTTCGGCGCTCATGACGCCGCGCACCTGCGCCAAATACATTGCGAAGATATAAAGAGCGGTCAGTTGTCCGGTAAAAGCTTTGGTCGACGCTACGCCAATCTCCGGCCCGGCATGTGTGTAGATCGTTCCCTGGGCCTCGCGCGTGATCATCGATCCCACGACGTTGCAGATCGCCAGCGTCTTCGATCCCCTGGCTTTGGCTTCGCGCTGAGCGGCGATGGTGTCCGCAGTTTCGCCCGATTGCGAAATCACCAGTGTGATCGTCTCCGGCGCAACCAGCGGATTGCGGTAACGCCATTCGCTGGCATAGTCCACTTCCACCGGCACGCGTGCTAGCGTTTCGATCATGAACTTCCCCGCCTGCCCGGCGTGCCAACTGGTCCCGCAAGCAATAATGTTGATTTTGTTGGCCGCGCGAAACTCGGCCTCGGTGATCTCCATCTGGTCGAGAAAAATGTGGCCTGTCTCCTGCGACACACGTCCCAGAGTGGTGTCGCGAACGGCGCGCGGCTGCTCATAAATTTCCTTGAGCATGAAGTGCTTGAATCCGCCCTTCTCCGCCAGAATCGGATCCCACATCACGTGCTGTATCTGGCGAACCACGGGCTTACCATCGAAGTCGGTGAGTTGCACGCCGTCTTGAGTCACCACCGCCATGTCGCCGTCGGCTAGAAAAAAAATGTCGCGCGTGTGATAAAGGATTGCCGGCACATCCGACGCCACGAAATACTCGTCGTTCCCCAGTCCAATCACCGCCGGAGGGCCATTGCGGGCCGCCACAATCTTGTTGGGCTCGTCGGTCGAAATGACTGCCAGCGCAAACACACCGGTCAGTTGCTTGACCGTCTGCCGCACCGCGTCTTCGAGCGAAGGCCGGCGCCCATTTCCCGAGGCTTGGGAATATTTCTCAATCAGGTGAGCGATAATCTCTGTGTCAGTTTCAGTGGTGAACGTGTGGCCTTCCTCGGTCAACTTCTTCTTCAGGCTGAGATAGTTTTCCACGATCCCATTGTGCACGACCACAATTTTTCCCGTGCAATCGCGGTGAGGATGAGCGTTTTCTTCGGTGGGTCGTCCGTGCGTAGCCCAGCGCGTATGGCCAATACCGTAGGTGCCGTCCAGCGGCTTGAGGCGGATGGCTTCTTCCAGATTGCGCAGCTTGCCTTCAGCGCGCCGCAGTTGCAGCCCGCCGCCATTGCCGGCCACTGCGATCCCCGCCGAATCGTAGCCGCGATATTCCAGCCGCCGCAGCCCCTCAATGATGATGGGAACTACACTCTTCTTGCCGACATACCCGACAATGCCACACATAAAAACCTCAAAAGATTTCTGGTCTTTTTACTCGAGGGAGAATCGAAACTCTTCAATCACGGGGTTGGTCAACACTTCGCGGGCAATGCGCTCCACCTCGGCCTGCGCTTGTTCGCGCGAGAGTCCGCCGTCTAGCGTGAGCTCAAAATATTTCCCCTGGCGAACTCTTTCCAGGCCCTTGTACCCCATCTTCTTGAGCGCGCCTTGAATGGTCTTGCCCTGCGGGTCGAGAACGCTTTTCTTCAGAGAAACGTAGACGTAGGCTGTCATAAAAAGCTCATTATACGTGACGAACTGCGTACTCAGACATCAAACCCGCATGCAGCGCGAGTCCGAATTTATACACCGTTTTTTTCATCTTTCAATTTTTCATCCAGATCCGCGAGAGCCTCTTCCAGCAGCTTGCGATGTCGAGGATTCGAGCTCGCCTCCAGTTGCTGGAGCACTCTTTTTCTGGACAGCAGAAAGCTCTCTTTTTCCCGCCAACGCGCAGCTTCCTCCGCGCTCATGGCCGGGCGCCGCTGGGACGACTTGTCGCGGGCCTCGTCCTGCTGTGCCTCCACCGACTTGCTTTCCCATCCTCGCGCCATGAGACCATTATAGTTGCGTGAATGTGGGATTCGCTTCTTCACTGGCATTGAAGATCCAGCGATTCAAAAAAGGGAAACACTTGGCCCCCCGCGAGCATCCGAATGAAAACTCTCATGAAGACCTCTCACGACCGGTTTTTGCGCGCGATTGCAATCTTTAAGTTTTTCAAGTGTGCGACGCTGATCGCGCTGGGAGTCGGCGCCTTCCGGTTAATGCACAAAGACGTGGGTGGGCTTATGGAACATTGGGCACAAGCGTTGCGCCTCGATCCCGGCAGCCGATGGGTAGATCTGGCGCTGGCCAAGGCGTCCAGCGCGCGTCCCGACCAGATCAAGAAACTGGGTTTGGGAAGTTTTCTCTATGCGGCGTTATTCCTCGCCGAAGGGACAGGACTGTGGTTGGAGAAACGCTGGGGCGAGTGGCTCACCGTAATTATCACGGGCAGCCTTGTCCCCGTGGAGATTTATGAAATTTACCGTCACCCCAGCGCCGCCAAGGTGGCCGTGCTGGTGATCAATATCGGAATTGTGGGGTATCTGATTTATCGCATCCGCAGCAAAGCCGCGAAGCGGTGAAGGCCCGAAGTGTTCTTTGGGCTCAGCTCTGCTCGGCGTTTAGACCAACTTCAGTCGAGTTTCCCAGTGCCGTCGGATCGAACCCCGGATCAAGTCGACCGCTTGCTTAGCCTTTGGTGGCGAGGTATTCGCAGGTGCGCTGAAGGGTGTCGCGCTGGCCATCGTTGAGGGTCAGGAATTCGAATCCGTAGCGCAGTCCCTGGCGGTAGCGCACGATAGCCCTCACCTTAATCGGATAAGGCGACAGGGGCAGGGGTATGTCAAGCGTAACGATTTCGCCGGGCTCCAGATTTCCGGTAAGAGTGGCCCCGATGCCGTCCTGGCCCATTTCCGTCGAGCGTCCCCAGCAGGTGCGGAACTCTCCGGCCTGAAACATCTTGACCTGCAGCCGCATATCTATCGTGAAGCGAGGAAAGCGCCGAGTATAGGGAACCTTCGCCGCAGGGGCGTTTTCGGGCAAGCGCGTACCCGATCCCGTGTCGGCGTAAGCGGCGGTGGCTTTCGCTTTCTTGCCTGTGCTCATAATCGATGCGGCGAACAGTTAGCCGCGAGTAAAGAACTAATTTCCATGCAGCAGGTATCCCGGCTCAAGCGGCAATTTGCCGGCGAGCTTTACAACTGCAACGCTGCTGTTAATGGCGTAGACATCCACCACTCCTACGGCGCCGGGGATGGACGCAACCTTGTTAACCAACTCTTCGTCGGAATCGACAATCATCAGCGCGGGATGCCCCATTCGCCCATGATTGGCGGTGGCAATGATCTCCTTCACCTGCGATTCCGGAACTTCATACACTTTCTCGAGGAATAACTTCATCTCCGGCGCTGAGGGGGCGCGCATGATCAGGGTTACCGACTTGCCGTCGGGCCAGCGATTGGTCTGCCCTTTCGAGACCTTCACCAGTTCCGGCAGAGTGATTGCCGAAACGCCGTTGGCTTTATTGGAGACTAGAGCCAGATCGCGCGCCGTTGCCAGCGAAACGCTTGCCGCAAGAAATAGACAGACGCGGACAACTCGACCCTCGAACACACTCTCACCCCTACGATTCGAATCGGACCCTGCAGCGATTTTCACGGAAATCGTACTCTGGCTCAACGGTCACTAAGGACATGTACCTTCGGAGACATGCGGGCGGGCTGGAACCCACGGCTCCAGATGGGATTTGTTCCCGTCAAGGTGCGCGGTTCCTGCGGTCGGAGGGAGCCTTTCGCCGATCCGGCGGCAGATCGGAGCATCCCGACAGAAAGGCTGCGGCACGGGTTCGGAGTCGTTGCGTGTATTGATGAATCGCCTCTTGTAACTCAGCGAGGATCAACTTGGCTTTGTGGGAGTTTTGGGCGTCGACAGCCTCGGCACACAGTTCTCGAATGCGATCGTCGGCGCGACGGGCGCGCGAAATCATGATAGAAAAATTCAGTCTCCAGTTCTCGGGATTAGATAATGGGTTTAGATTTTCATATCACACTGCTCCCTCGTTATCTCTACCCTGGATCCCGTAGACATCGGGCAGAGACGCTCTTTGAAAACCTGCTCGAGGAATTGCTTCGCGAAAAAAAAGAACAGTTGAAGGGTTAGTTCCGGAAGCAGAAACAGGGCAAGGCTGGTGTGAGCCATGTGCTTTCTTAAGGTGAAAAGTTAAAATGGCCGGCTCGCCGTAATATTAACCGCGGAATCACCCAGGAGCGTGTTCGTCACCGTACCGATCAGGCCGCTGCATTGGGGGCTTGGCAAGATTCAGGCAATCGGGTAGGCTATGGCTTCTTATTCAAGGAAACAATCTCAAGGAATCACCTCCCTCATGACCAACCGCGTCAGCTACGCTCCTCAGGATTTCCAGAAAATGTGCAAACAAGCCGAACGAGATCATGAATCGAAAAAGCTGGTGCTGCTGATGGATCGCGTCAAACGCCAGATCGCAGAGCGCCAGCATCCGCAGATCAAGGCGGAAGGCTCGAACTCAGAACCCGACACGTCGGTTACTCCCCGCTTGCGCATGCCGAGCCGTACCGTCCCCTTCGAGCGATGACCGCAGCACAATTCCTCCCCTTCACTTCTTGAATCCGTTGTGAGGAAAACTTTTCTCCTGCGACAAGCGCGTTTTGCGCTAGAATTTTTTGAGTTGGCTGGCTTGTCGCAATGGGCTGCCATGCGCCTTCTCCCAGGAGGGAACCGATGTACCGGCCCTATCCCAGCTCTTCGTCGGATGTACGTTCGCTTTACGACGTGGAATCTCAGATCCGCAACCTGACCCAGGATTTTGCCACATCGTTTAACACTGGAAATTACGATCAGGCCGCGGGCATGTTCGCAACCGATGGCGTACTGATGGTCCCCCTCCACGAGACCGCCTACGGCCCCAAAGCGGTAGACCGTCTGTTGCGCCTGTTAGGCGACAAGCAATACGGCAGCCTTCGCCTGGAAACGACGCGAGTGGAGCGTTCGGGCGAGATGGCGATGGAGATTGGACGATTCGCCGCCGTGTCGACAATCCCCGATGGAACGGCGGTTTCCGAGCGCGGCAAGTATGTGCGCGTCTGGCGGAGGCTGGGTGCGTGGTTGGTGATCGCAGATTGTTGGAGTGGCACGCCGGAGGCAGCCAGCGATCGCGCCGCATAAAAGAGGCCGCGGCATTAGGGAACAAGCAGGGTAACGACATGAGCGAAGATGGTGCTCGAGGCACGCCGCCGGGCCAACAACGCAGTGTTACTTTTCCCGAGCGGGAGGCGCGAGTTACCCCTGATCCGGGACAATATTGTCCGAACTGCTCGATGAAATTGCGCGAGAGCCGCTGCAAGTTGAAATGTCCGCAATGCGGCTTTTATTTGAGCTGCTCGGATTTTTATTGAAGAAATTGTTGATTGATTATTGCTGATTCCTGATTGCAAATTCTTCCGTGCACTCTGTCGTTATCTCTCTTCCTGCTCTTCAATCAAAAATCAACAATCAGCAATCAACAATTTAGGGCGGCCTGACGCAAAGCTGCCAACCCGTCTACAATAGACTCGAGCTTTCATAGAAAAATCACGAGGAGAAAAGCATGCAACGTAAGGCAAGTGCGGTATGGAAAGGCGGGTTGAAGGACGGGAAGGGCGCTATCTCAGCCCCGGGCGGGGTGCTGAAAGATACTCCTTATTCCTTCACCACGCGGTTTGAAAATGCTCCCGGAACCAATCCCGAGGAACTGATTGCAGCGGCCCATGCCGGATGTTTTTCCATGGCACTTTCAGCGCAACTGGGCGGCGCGAATCCTCCTTTGACGCCGGAGAGCATTTCGACGACGGTCACCCTGTCGCTCGACAAACTCGATTCTGGATGGACGATTACGGCGAGCCACATTGACGTCGTCGGAAAAGTTCCGGGCGCGGACGCGGCAACATTTCAGAAGTATGCTGAAGCCGCCGAGAAGGGATGTCCGGTGTCCAAGGTCCTCAACGCAAAGATTACAATGAGTGCCAAGCTGGGATAACAAGCCCGCGGCTGGTGATTCGGTTCCGGTGTCCTTCGTGAACCTTTGTGTCCTTCGGGGTGGATGCTTTTGCTGGTAATCACCGGAAGCCGCTTAGTTTGACAGGTGGCATCGTGCCTGTAGAATATTGATGTAGGTCTTCCTGACACGGCGGCCGAAGTGGTCGCCGCTGCAATGAAAGTCCACTTGCCATCGTGGCGGAATTGGCAGACGCGCATGGTTCAGGTCCATGTACTCGCAAGGGTGTGGGGGTTCGAGTCCCTTCGATGGCACCAAGCTTCAAACATTACCGATTTTTGATTACTGATTGTTGATTGAACCGCCTTCCACTTGCTGAGGGCTTTTCAGTCAACAATCAAAAATCAGCAATCAACAATTTCACTCCAAACGTGAAAAAGGCGATCTCCGGTTAGAGATCGCCTTTTTGCAATAAGGGGATGGTCTACAGCGGCTGGACGTTCTCAGCTTGCCAGCCCTTGGGGCCCTTGGTCACGTCGAACTGCACGGTTTGGCCCTCTTGCAGGCTGCGAAAGCCGCCCGCTTGAATCGCCGAGAAATGCACAAATACGTCTTCGCCGGACTGGCGGCTGATGAAGCCGTAGCCTTTGGCGTCGTTAAACCACTTCACTGTTCCTTGTTCTGCCATGGTGTTAGGTGTTCCTTTTTCAATCGATTTACGCTGGAGAGATTCGGAGGTACTGCGAGAGGTTACTGGTGTTGAGGCAGGAACTGCTCACGTCCGATTCGGACAACGTACGAGGTGATGGTACCCTTAAAATATAGAAATAGCAACTGGAAAGTGACCCGGCCGCTCGGCGTAGAATCGTTCGCAATCCAGGCGGCGTTGGCGGCTTTCAGGCGGGGTTATGCAAAAACTTCAGTTCGCCCTTTTTTTGCTCGGTTTATTCGCGATTTCCTGGCTGGCTTTGTCCTGTGGCGCTTCTTCCCCTCTAAATCAAGGGCCAGTGCAACCCGGCCAGTTGCAGTCCATCACGCTCAATCCAGCAATCGCCGACGCACAGGATTTTCCCGAGGGAAAGGTTTCGTTCGTCGCCACCGGTGTTTACGCGAATCCAGGCCACACCGTTACTCCACAACCTGCCCTTTGGGGCGTCTGCCAGAAGAACCTGCCCACGGACGCTGCGTCGGTGACGAATGCCGGGGTGGCGCAATGTGCGAGCGGAGCAGTGGGCGCGTATTCCGTCTTCGCCTACCGGCCGACCGACTGTAATGTTGTGAACCAGTGCGGTGGCGGATGCACCGTGGTCGGCACTGCACAACTCTCCTGCCCTTGAGAGAAGTTGCACTGAGGCGATGCGCCGCTTAATGCTCGGCACTAAATCTAGTTCAGCTTGGCTCCGTTTGCGCAGAGCAAGGTGTGGTTAAACAGGGTATACTTGAAATACTTAACCTCGAAGACCATCTTTAATTTTGCGCCTTCGCGATTGAGAGATCGAGAGGCGTCTTTCCGTAAGGACCGGTGTCCCCTCAAACATTCTGCACGGGCGCCGAGCGCAGGTCGAGGCGCAGGTCCTTTCGCGAGCACGTGTTCGAAATCGAGTGCCTTCGAATCGCGTTTTCGTCACAATCCGAGAACGGTTTCTGGCTCACCGTTCTCGAAGCGCGCAATAACAAGGAGTTCATCATGTCTGGAGTTAACGGCGACAAATCGCGGTTCAACCGGCTGCGGAAGCAGAAACTGGCGCGGCGCATCCGCAACCGCGAACTCTTTGAAAAGGCATCGCAACCCAAGCCGCCAGCTGCTTCCGCTTCGCACAAGCGACCGGCGAACGCATAAATAAAAACCCCGGGCCGGCTTGAGGGCTAAAGATTTTAGATGATTTACTGAAAGAGGAGCAGCAATGAAGAACCTTTACGTAGGAAATTTACCCCACAGCACCACCGAATCTGAACTGCGAACCGTTTTCGAGGCTCACGGTGCAGTCGAAAAAGTGAGCATTGTCACCGATCGTGAAACCGGCCGCGCCCGCGGTTTCGGATTTGTCGAAATGACGAATCCCGCCGAAGCTGACAAAGCCATTGCAGCACTCAATGGCACCGAACTCGGCGGCCGCGCGCTGAAGATCAACGAAGCCCAACCCAAGACCGATCGCCCCAAGGGCGGAGGCGGTGGTGGTGGTGGAAAACGATTTGGCGGTGGGGGCGGAGGCGGTGGACGTGGGCGCGATGACTATCAAGGTCACGCTCGCCAGCCGCGCGAACCCCGCTGGTAGTTTTCTTGTTTCCTGGAAACAGCCGGACGCGGAATCGTGCGGGCCGGCACCGCTAGCAAAAAAACTAAGGAGGAATTGTGAATGCCGCGAGGACGATCAACTTTTAATAAACGCCAGAAAGAACAGACGCGACAACAGAAACAGCGCGACAAGGCGGAGCGCCGAGTCCAGCGCAAGCAGGATAAGCCCGAAGGCGTTGTCGTCGACGAGATGCAGGAATTGCGCGAACATGCGGAAGCCCAGGCCGCGCTTTTTCGCGTAGGCTCCGAGGACGAACCGAATTCCCCGGAAGTGTTCACGCCAGGCGACAAGTTCGGCCGCTAGAAATTTCTACATCCACAAAAAGCCCCATTTCTCGCCCTACTCGAGAAATGGGGCTTTCGTTTTGAATCGCTATTGCATGAACCGCTATTGCCCGGAATGCCCCGTTTCCCGTGCCAGACGCGTGAAATGGAGCATCACTTTTCTGGGCTTAGACGAACACTTCGCCGGGCAACGCCGTGAGCGTGCGCGAGGCCAGCGTGTTCTCGACGAAACGCTTCGGCCGTGCCTCGCCCGAGCGATCCATCTGCATCCGTTCGATGCGCAGCTTCAAGGTGCGTTCGATGTTGCGCAGTTCCACAACTTCCACCCCTGCGGCCAAGGTCGTAGCGCGGCCGCTTAAGCCCGCTCTCCCCGTGCGGCCCACTCGGTGGATGAAGTCCTCCGCCATTTTGGGCAGATCGTAGTTGATGACGTGAGCCACGTCGTCGCAATGCAGTCCGCGCGAGGCGATATCCGTCGCCACTAGTACCTGGAAGCGGCCTTCTTGAAATCCGCTCAGCGCACCGTTACGCTGCGATTGTGAACGATCGCCGTGAATCATGGTCGCGGTGAATCCGTCCCGCGCCAGTTCCTGCGCCAGTCGTTGAGCGCCACGTTTAGTGCGGGTGAAAATTAGCGTCTGTCCTTTTTCCGCATAGAGCAACTGCCGCAGGACGTCGAGCTTTTCGCCAGGGCGAACTTCGTAGGCTTTCAGCTCAACGCTCTCGGCTGGCTTCAACACCGAACCCAGCGCAACCCGCACCGGATCGCGCATGTATTCATGCACCAGTCCGGCAACGGATTGTTCGAGCGTGGCCGAGAAGCACAGGGTCTGCCGCGTCTTCGGCAAGAGCGCAAGAATGCGCCGGATGGCCGGCAAGAATCCCATGTCAAGCATGCGGTCCGCCTCATCGAGCACTAGCATCTTGATGTGGCGCAAATCGGCGAAGCGCCGGTCGGTTAGATCCTGCAAACGTCCCGGAGTCGCAATGATCAGCGATGATCCGGCACGCAGGCCCTGGATTTGAGTTTTCTCGGATACGCCGCCGATCACCAGCGAGGCCTTGGGCATACCCTTGGTTCGCAGTTGTTCGTATTGTTCATGGACTTGCATCGCCAGTTCGCGCGTGGGCAACAACACCAGCGCAGTCGCATTGGCTGACGGTTCAAGCCGCAGCATTTCAATGACAGGAATCAGAAAGGCGAGCGTCTTGCCCGTGCCAGTCTGGGCGGTGCCGATTACGTCTTTTCCTTCAAGCGCAGGCTGAATCGCGCGCTCTTGAATCGGAGTTAAGGTGATAAATTGAGCCGCCGCTAATTTCTGCTGTAAAGCCGCAGACAAGGGCAGTTCGGTAAATGTGGTCATTCGAGGTTGTTCTTTCTGGAGGGGCCGGGATACACGTCAATACACTTATCCTGATTTACAGATACACGTAAGGCGTCCATGCCGCTCGCATTCAATTTTTGATTTAACGCTGGAACTAAACGGCGGGCAGGAAAGGCGGAGATGAATCTGATCCAACGTGGACCACCGCGTCACGAGCAAACCGTGGAAAAAGCGTCATAAACAGTATAGCACGGTCGCAGAACGCCCTTAGTTACGTAGGTACTACTGCGTGAAACAATGCAGCCCAAAAAATTCCTCCCGCCCTGTACCCTGAAAACGATGGCTGCCTGCATCTAACTGGTTTGGGACATCGATCTGAAAGAATGGTCGCTAATCAAGCCGTCCTAAGCTAGAATTGGGCACCCCGAAATACAAATAGCGAATGGCCGAAACAAAACTCTCTTGCTTCTGGCATGGACCGGACCTTGGTCGCGGCTCTCAGTCGGCGATTTCACTTCATGGTCATACCAACCGCTCCAAGGAAAGTCTTCAACTCATTCCGGAGTTGGCCCGCCGCGGTCCCATGCTGCATCAGGCCCTGGAAAAGCAATGCCGCAGATCGCGCATTCCCGTGGATTTTTCGCGCGCCTACTGGACTCCGCCACTCACGCCCGAGTTGGCCTACGAAACCGAGAGAGATCAGATCGAAAGCGTTCTCGGACGCAAGGCCATTATTTCGCTAACCGACCACGACAACATCGAAGCCCCGCTCTGGCTACGCAGTCTGCCGGCGACGGCACAGACGCCCATCTCCGTCGAGTGGAGCGTGCCCTTTGCCGGAACTATTTTTCATCTAGGCGTGCATAACTTGCCGAGCGCCCAAGCCCAGTCCATCATGGACGACCTCGCGGCCTATACCGCCAGACCTGACGAACAACGTCTTCGCGAATTGCTGGTTTTGCTTCATGGTTATCCGGACGTGCTGCTCGTCTTCAATCATCCGCTCTGGACGCAGTCTTGTGTGGGCGTGCAACGAGGCTGCGATGACCTGCAACGATTTTTGGAATGTTCAAGCCAGTTCCTCCACGCCTTCGAAATCAATGCCACGCGCAGCCGCAAGGAAAATAATCGTGTCCGGCAATTGGCGGAGCGATGGCATCGTCCTCTTGTGTCCGGCGGAGACCGCCACGGATGCGCGGCCAGCGGCGCGTTGAATTTGACCCAAGCGGAAACTTTTTCCGAATTTGTCAGCGAGATTCGGAAGGACCGCCGCAGTCACGTGCTGCTGATGCCGCAGTATTCTGAGCCGGTGAGTCTCCGCACCACCCGCACTCTGCTCGACGTGATTCGCAACTATCCCGAATTTCCCATCGGTTCCAGACGCTGGGACGATCGCATCTTTCATCCCGACGCCGACGGAGGCCCCGACCGCCCCATCTCCAGCCTGTGGAAGGCTCCGCCGGCTTACGTGGAAAAAATACTGTCCTGCATTCGAGTGCTTGAAAACTTGGCCGTACAACGAGCCATGCAGCGCGTCTTCCGGTCAGCGATAATTTCCGAAGTGCCCGCGGAGATGGCGGCCCATGTGATTCCGGCCGAGGTCGTAGCTTCCGAAGCGGTTTCGTCTGAGGCTCTGTTGTGAAGAAGGATTGTCCACGCATCGCGTTTTTTCCCTGCGTCTACCATGAAATAGACGGCGTCGCGAAAACCAGCCGGGAATTCGAGGCTTTCGCCAAGCGCCACGAGATTCCATTCTTCATGGTGCACGCCGGTCCGCACCACGAAGCCAATACCGCGGCTCCGGTCACACGCCTGCAACTGCCCCGCAGTCCCATTCAATTTCCGCTCGACCGGGCTCACGACTACGACCTGCTTTTTCTCCGACACTTTCGAAAGCTGGAGCCGATGTTGCGCGACTTCCGCCCCGATCTTGTGCAGATCACGGGCCCCAGCGATGTGGGAACGCTGGGGGCATACGCGGCCTGGAAGATGGGTATTCCGCTCGCCGCCTCGTGGCAGACCAACCTTCATCAGTACGCGCGCCGGCGTGCGGCCGCCGCGGTTTCCTTCTTACCTGACGGCATCGCCGACAAAATCGCCGACGCTGCGGAGCACTGGAGTTTTCGCGCGACGGCGCGTTTCTACAAAATTCCGCGCCTTCTCTTTGCCCCCAACCAGGAAATGATTCGCGTGCTGGAGGCTGCGACCGGCAAGCCTTGCTACCTCATGTCGCACGCCGTGGATACAACCGCATTTCGTCCCGACCTTCGCGACCGGCAACCCGGCCCCTTCCAGATCGGCTACGTCGGCAGGCTCACCCCTGAGAAGGACGTGCGCATGCTGGCCCGCTTGGAGCAGGCACTTCTCGACCAGGGCTTCGCGAATTTTCGTTTCGTAATTGTGGGCGAAGGCGCCGAAGGGGAATGGCTCCGCAACACTATGCGCCAGGCGGAGTTCACCCGTGTGTTAACGGGCGACGATCTTTCCCGAACCTTCGCCAATTTCGATGTCCTCGCGTTTCCCTCGGAAACTGACACCTTCGGACTGGTCGTCCTCGAGGCCTTCGCTTCTGGAGTTCCCGCTGTTGTCACCGATCGCGGCGGCCCGCAATATACCGTGCGTCACGGAACTTCGGGATATGTGGCCCGCAACTTCGAAGAATTCGTGACTTACACGGCCCGCTTGATGTCCGATCCGGCTTTGCTTTCCACAATGCGTATGACCGCGCGCACTCAGGCCGAAACGACCTCCTGGGATCGTATTTTCGAAGGCATGTATGATGCTTACGAGCGGTGCCTTTCCACCTTGCCTGTCGCCGGCCACAATATTTTGGACGCAGCCACCACCTGACGACACCTTTCCTCATTGAATCGTGAATCACTATTGAATCGTAATCACGACTGAATCGTAATCACCCTGTCGTAGAGACGTTGCTTGCAACGTCTCTCTCTCCAAATCGTTGGGGATGCTGCCCCCAGAAACGTAACTCGCCCAAAATTCCCGCTGGGGTCGAGGGGAGTCTGATTCTGGCCCGGCCTCGTAGGCATTACCCTGTGGACTAAAGTTGCAGTAGGCAAGGAACCAGAAATGGGGCACAATCAGGCGGAGGGCCGGGCGAATTGAAGATCTCGCAAAAAGGACTGTATGCGCTGCAGGCGATGATGACGCTGGCGCGCAAGCATGATCAGGGCGCGATCAAGATTCGGGACATCGCGGCGGAGAGCGACCTCCCGGAAAAATTTCTCGAACTCATTCTTCTGGAATTAAAAAATGCGCGCATGGTCGACAGCGTGCGCGGCGCCCGCGGCGGCTACCGCCTTCGCCGCGATCCTGCTCAGCTTCCCTTGAGCGATATTATCCGCCTGATCGATGGCCCGCTCGCGCCCATGGGCGACGCAGAACAATTGCGCGGCCTGATCGCAAAGGGCGGAGATCATCGCGCGCTCTATGAAGTCTTCCTCGCCGTGCGCGACGCCGCCGCCAAGATCCTCGAGCATACGACCATCGCCGATGTTATTAGGAGCGGAAAAGCTAAACAGGGAACTGGCGGAAAAGTCAGAACTGGCACGCCCAGGAAAAAGACGACCGAAGCGCAGCATACCGCGGGGCTTGCCGCGCTCCGGTAATTTACTGCCGTCGCTCTGGATCATGACCGGTCTAGATCATGCTTTCCAGCCGAACGTAGCTCGCTTCCATGCCATGCTCCATGCCTGTGGCCAGCATCATGCTCCTGGTCTTCGAATCGGGCAACGTCATCCGCATCGTCATCAATGTGCCCGTTCCGTCAGGATCAAATCTCGTTTCAATATGATTGTCGGGAGTCGGATCGGGCAGGTGCATACGCTCCACATGCACGATCCGGCGGTAAGGCTCCAGTTCCACAAATTCCCCGGTCAGATAAAATCCCGCTTTGCCGTCGGTCCACTCGTAGCGGATTTTCCCGCCCGGCCTCGCCTCGTTAATGCAGACGGGCATCGTCCAGCCTTCCGGACCGAGCAACCATTTCTGCAACAATTTCGGATCGGTGTGCGCCCGGTACACCGCCTCCGGCGGCGCATCGAAATGCCGGGTTACCACCACATGGGTATCGCCTTCAGTCTTCAAGGTCATCTTGCTCATCGTGGCATTCATCATTTCTCTCCTTTTTTATTGGATTCCATGGCGCTCAGAACTTCATCCAGCCGGTCGTAGTTTTTCTCCAAAGCTTTTCGCAGCATCGCCAGCCACTGGTCCATCGCCGCAATTCCAGCCTTAGCCAGCCGCCGCGGACGCTTCGCGCCTTCCACTCGAGTGACAATCAGCCCCGCCTCTTCCAGCACCTTTAAATGCTGGGAGATCGCGGGTTGCGTCATCTCAAACGGCTGCGCCAGTTCGTTCACCGTCGCCTCCCCCGTAGCGAGACGCGCCAGGATGGCGCGACGGGTGGGATCGGCAAGGGCAGCAAACGCAGCATTCAGGTTGGACATAGCATTCACCATGAGTAAGTGTTAACTTATATAAGTATTTAGTGATTGTCAAGAGGAATTTGTTCCCGCAAAAAAAGAGAGGTTAGTGCCAGGCAGAAAAAAGGCGCCGGAAGGGTACCGGCGCCTGCAAGTGGTACGACTCGCGAGATGCGTTCAAGCGAGATCTTGTTGTGAAGCCCTTAGCTAGAAGCTAGTGGCTAGAAGCTAGCAGCTCACTTACTCTCCGCCACCGACGGGCTAGTCCCGAAGTCACGTCGATTATTCGCGGCCGTACGGGCCGCCCGCACATTCGGTTGATTCGCCGCCGCCGCTCCGTAGCGTTCCAGCATCACCGGAGCCATGGTGTTCTCGGCTTCCTTCACGAAGATCATCTTGCTCTCCGACGCCATATCGATGCGCACGAAATCTCCCAGCTTCACCTGCCCGGTCGCGACCAGGTTCGCCAGCGGAAACACCAGGTTCCGCTCGATGGCCCGCTTCAGGTGCCGCGCTCCGTACCGTGGATCCGTCCCTTCCTTCAGCAAATATTCTTTCACTGCCGACGTGCAGTTGAACACGAACTGGCTCGTGCCCGCAGCCATCAGCACGCGCTGCTGCACCATCCCCAGTTCAATATCCAGAATCTGTGCCAGATGCTCGTCGCGGAGCGTCTTGAACACCACCGTCTTGTCGATGCGGTTCATGAACTCCGGCGTAAACTTGCGCCGCGCCGCTTCCACCGCCGTCCTCTGAATCTTGTCGTCGAACGACTGGTCGACCTCAACCGCCTTCGGCGCGAATCCAAATCCTCCATCCACCAAGGACGTCATCTCGCTCGCGCCCAGGTTCGACGTCATAATGATGATGCACTGCGACAGATCCACGCGCCGGTTATCGCCCAGGGTCAGCGTCGCCTTGTCCAGAATTCCAAGCAGCAACTGCCACAACGAGTCCGACGCCTTCTCAATTTCGTCAAACAGCAGGATCGAGAGCTTCAGCTTCTCCGTGTACCACTGGTTCAGCGCTTCCTGCGTGAGCAGCGGATGCGTTTCCCGGTGCCCCAGGTATCCCGGAGGCGAACCAATCAGCTTGGCAATCTCGTGCGAATGCTGGAACTCCGCGCAGTCGATCTTGATGCACGCCCGCGCGTCGCCAAACAGCGCCTCGGCCATCGCCTCGACCACTCGCGTCTTCCCCGATCCCGTCGGCCCCAGAAACAGCAGGTTCCCCACCGGACGTCCCGGCGCGTTCAGCCCCGCCAGAAACATCTGGTAGATTTCGACGACCTTTTCGATAGCGGCGTCCTGCCCCACGATGCGGCGGCGCAACGCTCCGTCAAACTCTCCGGCATCGTTGCTGCGGCGGTTTGGATCGAGCACTGTTGCCAAGTTCGTTCTCATAAGTCGCTTGCCCGAGATTACCGGACTTTTTCCCTTTCGTGGCCGTTTTCTTCGGCTCTTCTCTATTTATTTCCGACTTTCGTCGGCTTGCCTTCTACCCACTCCCATTTCCCCAGAGCGCCTACTTCAGGTTCCCCGCGCGCGTTAGCGGTTGCTAAGGGAATAGCAACCCGTTGGCCACGCTCCCGTCAGGTTCGAGGTCACGTGGAACTCCTGCATCCACCAAGCTTTAGCGTCAACCCGAGCCGAATCCCCACCCCCGGCCAACCCTCCGCCTAAACCCGAAGGGAAATACTTTGCAACAACGCGGAAAGGAACCCGCACGCCAGGCACAACTCATGTAGAGACAGTCGCCCCACCCCAGTCACAACTCATGTAGAGACAGCCGCCTCGGCTGTCCCGCGAAAGCCTGCCCTGAGCGAAGTCGAAGGGGCGAAGCCAAGCGGCGCGAGCACAAAAGGAGTTCTTGAGGTCGTCGTTCAACCCGCGTGGCGACGGGCGCATTCGACCGTCATGCGAAAGCCTGCCCTGAAGCGAAGTCGAAAGGGCGAAGCCGAGCGGCCCGAACATAAGGCTGGCTTCGAAGGATCTTGTTTGCGGTTTTCCGATTCTCGCAAACTCGCAACTCACAACTCGCCACTCCCCCAAACCCGCCCGTCGTACTCCACACGTAACTAGCGGGTCTTACAACCCGCATCTACTATCGCAATCGGGTAGGTATCGCGGAGGATCGCTTGCGCCTTTCGTCAGCTCGCATCATCACTGGAATTTCCTGTCTCTTTTTCGCCGCCGCCGCATGGCGCGTAGGCGCTCATTCTTCATCCAACTTTACCGCCGAAGCGCAGACCGCGAAGCCCGCGACTACCGCACAGTTGCACCCCGCGAGCGCGAGCATTCCCGACCCCGGCAAGCCCACAGTTCCGCTGGCCGCTCCCGGCTCGGAAGTCTACACCGCCAAGCGTGGTGAGGCCATCCCCACCATCGCCCGCCGCTATCTCGGCCGCACTTCTTATCTGACATCTTCCGAACTCGCCGACGCCATCCGCCACACCAACGGAGATCGCACCGCCAACATTCTTAAGGCCAACGAAAACATCCTCATCCCCGGAATCCTCTCGGCCCCGGTCACCGAGAAGACCATTCCCGTTCCCAGAGACTTTGAAGTCCGCGCCATCTACCTGACCGGCATCATGGCCGGTAGCGACCACGGCCTGCGCATCATCCGCCACTGGCGTGAAGTCGGCGGCAACGCCGTAGTCTTCGACATCAAGGACTCCGACGGCACCGTGACCATCCCCTACGATCACCCGCTGCTCGGCCAGCACAATGTCTACCTCCATGACGTGCCCAAGTTCGTGCGCTTCCTGCACCAGCAGAACATGCACGCCATCGCCCGCATCGCCATCTTCCGCGACGAGCGCCTGGTCAAGGAGCATCCCGAACTCGCCGTCCAGTCCCGCCGCAACAAAACCGCGTGGCGCGAAAACGGCAAGCTGGTCTGGACCGATCCCAGCCAGCCCAAGGTTCAGGACTACAACATCGCCCTGGCCAAGCACGTAGCCCAGCTCGGCGCCGACGAAATCCAGTTCGACTACGTCCGCTTCCCCGCCGAAGGCGACCAGAAAGACGCCCAGTTCGTCTACCAGAACGGCCTGCCAGAGCCAACCCAGGCGACTCAAGCGGCCGAAGCTGCAGTGAGCAACGATTCCACTTGCGCGATCCCGGTCGCCAGGCACCATAAGAAGAAGGGCGTAACCGAGACGAACGACGCTCCGCAGGTCCAAAAGGGCCCGTGTCCAGTCGCCGCCAAGGCCACCCCGCGTGGCCCGCAACGCTCCGACGTCATCACCGCCTTCCTGAAGAAGGCTTATGCCGAACTCCATCCCACCGGCGTCCTGCTTTCGCTCGACGTCTTCGGCGTGATGGCCTGGCAGCGCCAGGTTGACCTCTCCCACACCGGGCAGGACATCGTCGGCATGGCCCACTACTGCGACGTGCTCAGCCCCATGATCTATCCCTCGCACTTCTTCGGCATGGACGGCATCGCCCGCCCTGGCGACGAGCCCGCCCACTTCATCGGCGAGTCCATGGACCGCTTCGAACTCATTACGAAAGGCAGTGGCGTGGTCATCCGCCCCTGGCTGCAAGCCTTCCACTGGCGCACCAAGACCTACTCGCCCGAATACATAAAAATTCAGGTCGAAACCGCCCGCGCCAAAGGCGGCATCGGATTCTTGTTCTGGAACGCCGCCAACGATTACTCCAAGCCCTACGAAGCCATGCCCGAAATGAAGTCCGAATGAACCAGAATTCCGCCCCGAAAGACCCAAAATATTTCCGAGGCGACGAACTGCCCACCACCACAACTTAAGCCGCACTAACGTCCGTGGATCGATGCATGTGGGACTGCATGTGTAGGGACGGACGCATTCGTCCGTCCAGGTTTTAAGACTCAGGTTCAAGACCATGTGGGGACAGCCGCCCTCGGCTGTCCAGCGGCCCAGCTGTATCGGGCCGCAACCCCCGCCAACCCGGGCGCGTGAAAGCGCGCCCGTGGAAGAGCGACGCTTCAGCGCCGCGTAAAGCGCCAAAACAAGAACCGGGCTTCAGCCCCTGAGAACCTCCCCCCGAAACCCCTTGGCATCCCCATCCCACAGTTGTCATAGCGGAGCGGGCCTGATCCTCCTTATCAATCAAGGTCCTCCTTGATGCTAAGAACCCATGCATTGTTGTTGCCGGTGTAACATTGAGATGGTCCAGCCATGCGTGACATCGACATTCGGCGAAAGCTTCGAGAGGACAAACGTCTTCATTGCGGGGAGCCGGACACCCGAATAGTTGAAGAATTGGGCCTATGCCAGGGTATTGCGCGAGTCGATATCGCGGTCGTCAACGGAAGCATCCACGGATACGAAATAAAGAGCGATCGCGACACTCTCGCGAGGCTACCGGGTCAAGTTGAGATTTATTCCCGCGCGCTAGATTTCGTGACCATCGTCACGGCACCGAGCCACGTCGGCAAGATCAGGAAGACCGTTCCTCGGTGGTGGGGGATTTGGACTGCACTTGGCAATGACGACGGCAACCGACTGGAAATCTCGCGCGCATCTCGGCCGAACCCGAACGTGGACCAATTTTCTGTCGCCCAGTTGCTCTGGAGAGAAGAGGCTCTGGAAGCACTGGAAGAATTGGGACTAGCAACGGGGATTCGAAGCAAGCCCCGCCGAGAACTCTGGAAACAGTTGGCATCTGCGCTAACGCTAGAAGAGCTCGGACGCATCGTCCGCGATCGACTTAGAGCCCGGAGTGCAGATTGGCGATCTGATCAGCGACTAGCGTGATGTGATGGTTGGTTCCCACCTTCCGCCACGTGGTAGCATTTCCGGGGCCGGTCATCCCCTCGGCGCAGTCGGAGATGTATCGATCTCCCCAACTGAAATCTCGCCCTGAGTATTCGTGTCGCCCGACGAGTTCCTTACATAGCTCAAAGTACTGGTTAAACCCATATTGACGGACGTTCCTTCCTTTTAGCACAAGCCAGTTCTTTGGCGTCGTATATCGAATGCTTGCGCTCATCCGCATTGTCCGGGGATCGAGTTCCTTATGATGGGATGTGCAATTCCATAATCCCCAAAGATCAGATCTCGACGTGGCAGCAGGCCCGGTCGTTTTGAAGTGTTCTCCAAAGGTCCCACTCACGACGAGGCAGCGTGGTTACGGTCGCTGCGTCCACATCGCTCAAGTCTTCCGGAAACGACGCCGCTACCAGGACAATCCGCCGCCATTCTTCCTTCACAGGTATCATTGAGAACACTGAACGCGTAACAAGCGCAGCCCGCGCCGTGTCCACTCCAACGTCCTCTAAATCAAGCACTAAGTCGATCGATGAGGCGTCTGCAACACCAAGGGCTGTTAGTAGCCGACGAACTTCGGCCTCAACATCGACGTCTTCCGCAAAGTCAGTGACTAACAACCGAATGCAGGCGCCGCGACCTGCCGTCGCCGAGTAATGACCGGCGGCTGCCAAGTATTCGGCGGATTTCTTGCGGGACACTATTGGAACCGCCCTCACTCCTGTACTCGCGCAATCCGCAAGCACTACCTCAACTGCAACCCGGCCATCGCTCAGACGCTCCTCGCCCTCAAACCACGGCAGGTCAAGATATAACGGGTTGCCTTGCCAACACTTTTTTAGTCTCCCAGCAATGCCGGCCACATGATCGTCAAGGCTCTTGGCCGACCCTTCGTTGGCGTAGTCGTATGGAATATCCGGGACCTCAATCAGGGGCATCAAACGGGTCCGAACGCCATGGGAGAGCTCTTCCAGGGCTCCGTATTCGCCTTCTTTACCCTTCAGTACGGGAACGTAAATGGGTTGCGTAGCCATAGCTCCTCAGCCCTGTGGCTCTAATTCCAACGTAAGATTGGTCGAGCGCGATGCTCCGGCGAGATCCGGAAAAAGGGACAAATGATTAATGTTCATGCGATCAAGTGTTCCAAGGCAACCAAGCCGGTCGGCGTCCGGAATCTTAATTCGTAGAAGAATCGCTGCTCGCGAACCCGCGAAGAATCTGGGCACCCATAGATCAACCGGCACACCTATGGGAGCCCGGGTGAAGAGTCCGCTTTGGCTTACTAATCTTTGGTTTTCGTCCGACAACGGCTCTACAAATTCAATTGCCGGAGTTCGCCCCTCGATAGGCTCCTCTTCTAAAGCGTCGTTTGCCCTCTCCACGGCGAGCCGGTCCAAGCCATAAATGACCCTATGCAGTGTTGAGTCTGAACCGACCTCCTCGAAAGCGAAGTACGCGGCTGCAAACGGTGACCGCGTCCAGTCTACAAGAGGGGTCGCAAGTCCGAAGTGCTGTCCCAGAGCCCACCACTCGTTAGCGTCCGTTGTGAGATCGAGCTTACGTGGGTTGAGGCCGCGACGGCCGCGAGCGGCGTAGGCAAAGGACCTCAAGTGCTTTGCTGAGAGTTGCTCAAGCATCGTGGGGCCGGCACCGAGCAAATTGAGCCCTTGGAGAAGTCGATCGAGCGACGAACTGATGCTCCAGTCCGATCTCCGTTGGCCACGCCAGATGTAGATATGCTTCGACTTGATCGAAGCATGGAACACTTCAGTCTCTAGGAAGCCGAAATAACTGGACCACGAAGCCAGTTCAAAGGTCCGAACACCGTCGGCTGACTCCTCCGGTATGAGTCTCCATCCAGAGGGAGTTGCCGAAATATCTTCGGTGGTCACCGCAGGTTCTCGTGGGCGCCCATTTTCATTACGGATGGACTATATCTGAACTCAAGAATATCGAAAAGACCGCCAAGAAATATAAGCTAGGCAAATTCCCGCCCTGGGCTGCGGGCTGATTCCACAGCCTAGTCTCCCGTTTTCTCGCCGCGATCTTTTCCACAGCCCTCTACAGCCCACCCTGTGACGTACAACCTTTACTGAGGAATTTAAACAGTCCAAAATCGGGAGTATGCACAGCCGCTTTCCCCACCCGGCGACTCCACCGAATGCGGCGAATCAAAACGAAACCGCCGCGCATTCCAGTTCCTCAAAATCCATCGTCTCGTTCATTTCAGAAAACAAATCGCAGTCGGTACCAGACGCTTTTCAATCAGAAATCAAAAATCATCAATCAACAAACTCCCCGCCCATCGCCAGTAAGTCCTTAGTTCGCAAGATTTTACCCGCAAGTCCTTTGTTCCCAAGATTTTGCCCGGAGTTAATCATATCCTCGGCCCCTAACTCCAATGAAACTAGGATTTTAGCTCGGGACCACCAAAAAAAATATCGATCGACCAGTAGGAACCGCGGAAGTAGTCCAGGCACGGCTCGGTTGCTCTTTGCCTATAGTCATAATATTATGACCAGTAGGAGATTTGCATGAAGCAGATGCCCGCAGGAGAGTTCAAGGCTCGTTGTCTCGCGGTAATGGACCAGGTCCTGCACAGCGGAGAACCAGTCCTGATCACCAAGCACGGCAAGCCCGTTGTCAAACTCGTTCCGGCCGAGAAGCAAGCGGACGACCTGTTTGGCTATATGGCTGGCAAGGTCAAGATCGTCGGCGACATCGTCGGTCCAATCACTCCACTGGAAGACTGGGAGACGAAGTGATCCTCCTCGATACCCACGTCCTGCTCTGGATGGCTAGTGACCCCGACCGTCTCTCTGGCAAAGCCCGCGAGGCAATCCGCGACGCCCGCCAGAACACCGGCGTTGCCGTCGCCACCATCACTCTCTGGGAACTGGCTTGGCTGGCGCAGAACGGTCGCATCCAGATCTTGACCAGCGTGGAGTCGTTTGTCCGCGAGACCGTGGCCCGGGTCATCCTAAAGCCCATGACCCCGGAGATCGCCGCCGTTGCAGTTCGTTTACCCGTCGCCTACCCTAAAGACCCAGCCGATCGCCTGATCGGCTCTACCGCCATCGTTGAAGGTATGCCGCTCGTAACAGCCGACCAGCAAATCCGCCGCGCCAAAGTAGTCGAGACCATATGGTAGGAGTCGCTGAGAGCTGACGGCTGAAGGCTGAGAGCTTTCTCCTCGGATATAATTGTCGGGTAAGGACGTAGCCTTCAAGGAGTTCGCATGGCGATTCAGAAGACCGACAAGATCTGGCACAATGGCAAGCTCATCAACTGGGACGACGCGACCATTCATGTGATGTCGCACGTCATTCACTACGGCTCTTCGGTCTTCGAAGGCGTGCGCTGCTACGACCTGCCCAGCGGCCCCGCGATCTTCCGCGCGCAGGAGCACATGCAGCGCCTGCTCGATTCCGCCAAGGTCTACCGCATCGACGTGGATTTCACCCGCGAGCAACTCGTCAAGGCGATGGTCGATACCATAGCGAACAACGGCGCGTGGCCCTGCTACATCCGCCCGATCATTCTGCGCGGATATGGCGAGGCGGGCGTGAACCCCTTCAACTCGCCGACCGAGGTCTACATCATTAACTATCCATGGGGCAAGTATCTGAGCGGCGAGAGCGATGGGTGCGACGTGTGCGTGTCGTCGTGGACGCGGCTGGCGCCCAACACCCTGCCCGCCATGGCCAAGGCCGGCGCCAACTACATGAACTCGCAGCTCATCAAGATGGAAGCGATCGTGAACGGCTACGCCGAGGGCATTGCGCTCGACGCCAGCGGATTCGTGAGCGAGGGCTCGGGCGAGAACCTGTTCCTGGTGCATCACGACAAGCTGATCACGGCGCCGCTGGGCAACTCGGTGCTGCCCGGCATCACGCGCGATTCAGTGCTGCAGATCGCGCGCGACCTGAACATTCCAATCGTGGAGCAGATGATTCCACGCGAGATGCTCTATATTGCCGACGAAGCCTTCTTCACCGGGACGGCGGCAGAGGTGACGGCGATCCTCTCGGTCGACAAGATCAAGGTCGGCAAGGGCGGCGTGGGACCCATCACCAAGGCGTTGCAGAAGGAGTTTTACGCGATCGTGCGCGGCGAGAAAACCGACCGCTACAACTGGCTCACGCCCGTCCCTGTTGGAAGCAAGGCCGGCAGCAAGCAGCCGGTGGGCGTATAATTCAGCCTCGTTCGAATCGAGATCCCAGAGAGGGACGCGACGAGCGTCCCTCTTTTCTTGTCCCTTCAAAAAGATCTACCTCAAGGAGGAAAGCATGTCCGAACAAGGTATGACTCCGGAATTTGTCCTGGGCTATCGCGCCATGATGCTGGATGGCATTACGCGTGAAGCAGAAATTACCAAGCGAGTGATCGCGGCGGTTCCCGACGCGGCTTCCAGCTACAAGCCTGACCCGAACGCGCGCACGGCGAAAGAACTGGCGTGGCACATTGCGAATACTGACGTGCAGTTTCTGGATGCAATTGCCGACCTGAATTTTAAGATGGAAACGCCCGAGCAGAAGCCGCAGACATCGGCGGAAGTGGTGGCATGGTATGACGAGCATGTGCAGCGCGGCGTGGCGCGAATCGCTGCCATGACTCCGGAGCAGTTGCTGACGCCGGTCGAGTTCTTCGGCGTGTTCAACCTGCCGGCAGCGTTGTACCTGGGATTCTTGAATAACCACAGCATCCATCACCGCGGCGAGTTGACGACTTATCTGCGGCCCATGGGATCGAAGGTCCCGTCGATTTATGGCGGGAGCTACGACGAGCCGTTCCAGCAACCGGCGCGGGAAACGGTTGAGACAGCTGCATAGGTAGCGTTAATTCAGAACTGGAGCCGCCTCCTGCGAGGCGGCTTTTCTATTGATGGTGAGTTTCATTTTCCGCACCAAACAACTTCGACGGGATATTTTGCGAAGACACGATCCGCGGTCAAGATGGTCATGTCTTCAACAATGGCCTGGGCGATAAGAAGACGGTCGAAGGGATCGCTATGGTGAAGGTAAAGGTCGTACACCTTGAGCGCATGAATGTGATTCACCGGAAGGGCACGCAGGCCCTGTCTCGCCATGAACGCCGGGATGCAATCGGCCGGAGGGCTCGGAAGTCTGAGCTTTTGAAGGCGAGCCTTTATGCTAAGTTCCCACACCGACGCGGCAGAGAAATAGATTTCCTGCTGACTGTCGCTTAAAACGTCGAGGCCGCGTTTATGAATACGTTCGACGGAATCGAGACTCCACAACCACACGCCGGTGTCGAGTAGATACTTCATCTACGTTTTCGGCTGTGGGATTTCTCAGCGGGGAGTGTTTCGCCGTAAAAAGACCGGAGCAACTTGTCGGGCAAGGGGGCATCGAAGTCGTCGGCGACCCACACTTGCCCGCGAGCGAATCCGAGCGGACGGACGGACTGTTTTCGTTCAACTGCGACCAAGCGGGCTACGGGCACGCCGGCGCGAGCGATGGTGACTTCCTCTCCCGCGGCCACGCGCTGCAGCAAGCGGGAGAAGTGGGTTTTGGCCTCGTGGATGTTAACTTCCATCCACTCACGATAGACTAAGTCTGTGGACTAAGTCAATACTGGCTAGGCATGGGGGCCGCTCGGCTTCGCCTTAGCTAGACAGCCGAGGCGGCTGTCGCTACGTGATTAGTGGCGGTTGTCGAGGCTCCAGGGGCCGGGGCCGAACTGCGAAATCAGGAGAGCGCCGCCGAGCATGGCTACGTTCTTCATGAACATGATCATCTGCATCTGGTGCATCATGGGATCGGAGACGGCCCAGAAGTTGTGCATCATGGGCGTGACGCCGACCAGGAACAGGGCGATGAGCCAGGCTCCGAGCTTGGCGCGATAGCCGAGCAGGATCGACAGGGCGCCGATGATCGCGAGCAAGCCTGAAAACGGCACGGCGACGGAGGCCATGGGAACGCCTTGCGACGCGGCATAGGCGATCGTTTGGCTACGGAAGTGGTTCGGTCCGGCCATCAGAAAGATCAGCACGAAAAAGAGGCGGCCAAGCAGGACGGTCGGCCCTGCGAGGGCTGAGGTTTGGGTTAGATAGCGGGTGGATACGGTAGCAGTTGCCATAATGTTCTCCTTTCAGGTTCGATCAAAATCAAGCGGCGGATGCGGCCCCCAGCGGCTTTAAAGCCGCGATCCGGGGAGTGGCGGTTTGCGGCGCGGCTGAAGCCGCGCCTTTTCAAAACGAGCGTTCGGCCTTTTCAAGACGGCAGCGATGCGTGCGTGGCGAAGGTCGAAGTGCTGCTGGCCAGTTCGTGAGGTGGCGCGAGACCGAGTTGCGGCGCACGCTGGAATCCATACGAAGCAAATTCATGAGACCCTCCTGATTCACTTTGCTTGGATGGCGGAAGGGCGTTGATGGTTACAATAAATAACTACAAGCTGTTGTAAAAGCAGGCACTTTATAGTAACCTAGTATCTGGAAACTACCATGAGACGATTTGCGAAAACCCCATCTCCCTGTGCCATCGGCGGATTATTGGAACTGTTGACCCGGCCCTGGACGCTGCACATTCTGTGGGCATTGAGTACGAATGGGCCGATGCGTTTTGGAGTGCTGCGGAAGAATGTGGACGGGATTTCATCGCGGGTGCTGACCGAGCGGCTGCGCACGCTGGAAGCGAAGGGGTTCGTGTATCGCGATTACCAGCCTACGATTCCGCCGGCGGTGACGTATGGGATTACCGAGCGCATGAAGGATATTGAGAAAGTACTGGCGCAGTTGGAAGGGTTGGCGCGGAAGTGGCAGGGCGAAGGCGGGGCCGTTCACAAAGTAGTGGCGGGGAATGGGGCGAGGGTGCATGCCTAACGGGGCTAAAGCCGCGATCCTCTGCGAATCGTAAGCGGCACGGCTGAAGCCGTGCCCATCCACAACCAGACAGTCTTTGGACAAAAGCTGAAGCCGGGCTCTTCCTTGGCAAGACGGTTTTTCCTCAAAGGCGGCGGATCCGATGGACGGGTTGCGGTCGGCTTAGAACCGGAAAATCGTGGACCACTAAGGACACGAAGGTTCACGAAGGAAACCCAACACTAGCTACGAAGTTCGCGAATGTCTGCGGGTGTTCGGGAACGGACAGGGGATTTCGGTTTCGGACAGATGGGGCGCGGGGCGCGTTTCGGGCACGGAACTAAACCAAATCTTTTCAGCGTGAGTTGCCCGAAGCGATTGGCAGTGCGCGTGTAAGCATCCTGGCGACAAGGGTCGAGCTGCGCTCGACGGACAGCCCCTTCGACTTCGCTCAGGGCAGGCTAGGGGCGGCTGTCCCCACATGAGCGTTGAGGTGACACATGCGAACTGTGATGGGGAATTTTCGGTATAGCTTGCGGATGTTGCGGAAGAACCCCGGGCTGACGGCGGCGGTGATTGCGACGCTGATGCTGGGGATTGGGGCGACGACGGCGATCTATACGGTGGTGTATGCGGTGCTGATTGCGCCGCTGCCATATCCTCATCCAGAGCAATTGGTGATGGTGTGGTCGAAGGTGAACGGCGGGCGGAATGTGATCTCGGCCGGAGACTTTCTCGACTGGAAAGAGCAGAACAAATCGTTTCAGCAACTGGCGGCGTGGACGGGGACGAGCTTCAACCTGGCAACGCAAACGCAGCCGGAGCAGGTCGCGGGAATGCGGTCGACGCCGGGTTGGTTCAGCATGCAGGGGATGCCATTTCTGATGGGGCGCGATTTCCGGCAGGAGGAAGGGATTCTCGGAAGCGATCACGTTGTGGTTTTGACTTATAAGTTGTGGAACCGGCTGGGAGCGGATCGCAACATTGTTGGGCAACAGTTGCGCGTCAACCTGGAACCTTACACAGTCGTGGGAGTGCTGGCACCGGGAATTGGGGACCGGTTCGATTTTGAACTGGGGGCGCCGCTGGCGTTTCGTCCACAGCAGATCAATCACGTTTATCACTGGCTGCTGGCCATGGGGCGGCTGAAGCCGGGAGTGACGCTGCAGCAGGGTCAGGCGGATATGGATGCGGTGACGGCGCGGCTTGCGCAGGCGTTTCCGAAGACGAATCAACCATGGGGCGCGGCGGTGGAACCTCTGCAGAACGACTTTCTGCCTCCGGAACGTATTCAAAACCTGTGGCTGCTGCTGGGCGCGGTGGGATTTGTTCTGGTGATTGCCTGCGTGAATATTGCGAACCTGCTGCTGGCCAAGGGAGCGGCGCGGCTGAAGGAGATTGCGGTTCGCAGTTCGGTGGGTGCGAGTCGCAGACAGATCTTCGCGCAGTTTTTAACCGAGAGCGTGGTGCTGGCGCTGATTGGCGGCGGACTTGGGATCGCGCTCGGCGTGGGATTGCTGCGGGCGATTCTAAGCATTGTGCCGGAGGGGATTTTGCCGTCGGAGGCGAATTTTCAGCTCGATATTCATGTGCTGCTGGTGGCGCTGGGAGCGACGACGCTCGCGGGGATTTTATTCGGGTGCGCGCCGGCGTGGTACGCGTCGCGAGTGGATCCGGGAGAATCGTTGAAGGAAGGCGGACGCACGGGAACGAGTTCAGGCAGTCACAAACTGAGGCGAGGACTGATTGCGGGAGAGTTTGCGCTGGCGTTGTCGTTGCTGGCGGGAGCGGGACTGGCGATTCACAGTTTCTGGAATTTGACGCGGGTGGATCTGGGGTTGCGGACCGATCACGTGCTTACTTTTGGACTGGATCAGGCGGCTGGGCGCTTCAAGAGCCCGGAGGAAATGTACGCATATAACCAGCGAATGTTGAGCGAGTTGCAGTCGGTGCCGGGAGTGGCCGCGGCGGCGACTGTGACGGGTTTGCCGCTGCGCTTTCATAGCGACGGCATGGCGCTGAGCGTGGTGGGTGCGACTTATGCGGACGAATCGCAGCGGCCGGGGGCCGGCTTCCAGTCGATCTCGCCGGAGTATTTTAAGACGTTTGGCATCCGCGTGGTGCAGGGGCGAGCTTTCAACGAGCAGGATACGGGAAGCAGCGTGCGGGTCGCGATGGTGAACGAGGAATTTGTCAGGCGGTATTTAAAAGGGGCGGATCCGTTGCGGCAGCGCTTGGCTTTCGAGCGGATCATTCCGGGCGCGCAGGATTTGGGACCGATGGTGGAGTGGCAGATTGTGGGCGTGTTTCATACGGTGATGTATGACGATTTTCGGGAAGCGTCGCCGGAGGTGGATGTGCCGTTCGCGCAGTCACTCTCGCCGAATGTGACGGTTGGAGTGCGCACGGAACGGGATCCGGCGGCGATGAGCCAGACAATTGCAGCGGCGGTGCATCGAGTCGATTCCGAGATTGCGCTGGCGCGGTTGCGCACCATGGATCAAGTGAAGACGGAGGCGCTGGGAGAGGACCGGTACACGATGGTTTTGTTCGCCGGCTTCGCGGCGCTGGCGCTGGTGCTGGCGGCGGTGGGGATTTACGGGCTAATGGCCTTTGCGGTCGCGCAACGGACAAACGAGATGGGGCTGCGGCTGGCGCTGGGCGCGAGCCGGGTGAATGTGATCTGGCTGATTCTGCGAGAGGCTTCACTGCTGGCGGCGGCTGGGCTCGGGATTGGGCTGTTGGGCGCCGCGCTTGTGGGGAAGACCATGCGCAACACTTTGTATGGAGTGGGAGCGATGGATTTTTCGGTCATCCTTGCGGTCGGCTTGCTCTTATTTGGCACGGCGCTGGTAGCGTCGTATTTGCCTGCACGGCGGGCGGCTATGATCGATCCCATGGCGGCTTTGCGAAGCGAATAGATCTAGAGCTTTCACCACTAAGGACACGAAGGTTCACGAAGAAAAAACCCTTCGCGAACGAACGCTTCTCTGAGGACTTCTACCTCTGCTCCGGACCATGCGCGTTGTCCCTCTCTCACTTTCTAAACTTAAGGTGCTGGTCTGGCATAGAGCGGGCGCCATTACCTTGGTCATCTTGGGGACGGTGACGATTCGGAGGATCATGCTAAAGACAGGGTAGAAATTCCCAGGGGAAAAGTTTTCATGAATATTGATGACCTGCTTCGGATCGCGACCGAACGAAGAGCCTCGGATTTGCATTTGAAGGTGGGGAATTATCCTCACCTGCGCATCGATGGCGAACTGGTTCCGTTGACTGAACAGCCGCGCATCACGGCGGAGGACATGTTGAACATGGCGTTCAGCATGATGTCGGCGCGGCAGAAGCAGAAGTTCAAAGAGACCACGGAAATCGATATGGCGTACGGCGTGGCCGGGCTGGGCCGGTTCCGTGTGAACATTTTTCAGCAGCGCGGCAATGTGGGACTGGTGCTGCGCGTCATCCCGACGAAGATTCGCGCGCTCGACGAATTGTTTCTGCCGAAGGTAGTGGAGCAGATTTGCGACATGCCGCGCGGGTTGGTGCTGGTGACTGGAGTTACGGGCTCGGGCAAATCGACGACGCTGGCGGCGATGGTGGACCGAGTAAACTCGTCGCGCGCGGAACACATCATCACGATTGAGGATCCGATCGAATTTCTGCACCGCGACAAGAAGGGCTACGTCAACCAGCGGGAGATTGGGGTGGATACGCCGGGATTCGGGTCGGCGCTGCGCGCTTCTTTGCGTCAGGATCCGGACGTGATTCTGGTGGGCGAAATGCGAGACTTGGAAACGATCTCGACGGCGTTGCACGCGGCGGAAACGGGCCACATGGTGTTCTCGACGCTGCACACGCTGGACGCGGTGGAAACTATTAACCGCGTGATTTCGATTTTTCCGCCGCCCGAGCAGAAGCAGATTCGCATGCAGTTGGCAGCGGTGCTGCGCGCCATTGTGAGCCAGCGGTTGGTGCGGCGCTGCGATTCCGAAGGGCGAGTGCCGGCGGTGGAAGTGATGATCAATACGGCTTACATTCGGGAGTGCGTGCTGGTGCCGGAAAAGACGCGATCCATTCGCGATGCGATTGCGGCGGGCACGTCGCAGTACGGAATGCAGACGTTTGACCAATCGCTGTGGGATCTGTTCCAGGCGGGGCTGGTGAATTACGAGACCGCGCTGGAGAATGCGTCGAACGCCGACGACTTCAAGCTGCGCATGGCGGGAATTGCGTCGACGTCGGACATTTCGCGGAATTCAATGCAGTCCGCGGGGTTTGGGAACCGGTAGGGTTCGGCTTCGGGCTTGCGAGTTCGATTTGCCTTTTAGAGTTGCCTCCTTGAATGGGCGCGCCCCGGCGCGCCTTTTTTGTTTCCACGAGTGTTGCTCAGGGATTTGCGCTATCGTTAGCGGGTATGGCGTTTCCGCGTCCCAAGAAAAGAAGTTATACGGAAGATGAACTGTACGAGTACGCCGTGGGCGCGCTGGCACGGCGCATGCGGACGGTGGCGGAGTTGAAGCGGTTGATGCGGGCGCGAGTGGAGGATGTGGAGTCGGAGTATGGGCAGACGCTGGTGGAGTTGGTGATCCGGCGGTTGAAGGATCAGGGATATTTGAACGACTCGCAGTATGCCGCGTCGTACTCGTCGCTGCGTCGCGATAATCAGAAACTGGGACGCAGGCGAGTGATCACGGAGTTGAAGACGCGCGGAGTGCATGGGGACGTAATCGAGAAGGCGGTCGAGGCGGCTTACGACGGAGTGAGCGATGAAAAACAGGCCCGCGAATTTCTTCGCAAGAAGCGCCTGGCGAAACCGAAAGATCAGAAGGCAACGGCGCGCGTTTTCCGGCAACTGGCGCGGGCTGGATTTGGGATGAAGACTATCTTCACGATCCTGAAGAAGTGGGACGTGGACGACGAAACACTTGGCATGCTGGAGAGCGAGACGGAGTGATGAGGCGAAGGTTGCGCGCACGGTGCTCCGTTGCATTGACTCTGTGCGATGTTGCATACTCGCATGGGTTTGGCTGACACAATTCAGGAGGAAAAGTTATGAAGTGCATTTTGAGGGCACTAGTTGCAGTGTCGTTGCTGAGCGGGGTTCCGTTCGCGCTGGCGCAGGATGTTGCGTCGGACGTGAGCAAGGGCGCAAAAGATACTGCCAAAGCAACGGACAAGGCCGCGAAGTCGACTGGCCATGCCGCCGACGTAGCGGGCAAAGACGCGATGAAGGGTACTGACAAAGCTGCCGACAAAACCGCTCATGCCACCAAAGCGGGGGCGAAAGATGCCGCGAAGGGAACCGAAAAAGCGGCAGGCAAAACCGCCCATGCTACCAAGACGGCGAGCAAGGACGCGGCAAAGGGTACTGAGAAGGGTGCAAAGGATGTAGGCCACGGCGTGAAGAAGGGCGCCGAAAAGACTGTCGACGCAGTCAAGTAGACAGCAATCTCATTAACCAGAGGCACAGGGGCGCATGGGGCGAGTCCAAATCTCTCTCGGTGCGCCTAGCGCCCTTTGTGGTGCAAATCTCACTTGCTGCTCGCCCCTCGTGTTCTGCTGGTTCATTTAGAATTACTGATTCATGTTGACTGGATCTGAAATCCGCCGCAAATTTCTGGACTTCTTTGTGCAGAAGGGGCACAGGGAGTTGCATTCGTCGTCGCTAGTTCCGGCGAACGATCCCACACTGCTGTTTACGAATGCAGGAATGAACCAGTTCAAGGACGTGTTCCTGGGGCTGGAGAAGCGGGACTATGCGCGGGCGACGACGTCGCAGAAGTGCGTGCGGGCCGGAGGGAAGCACAACGATCTGGAGAACGTGGGCTTCACGAACCGGCATCATACGTTTTTCGAAATGCTGGGGAATTTTTCGTTTGGCGATTACTTCAAGAAAGATGCGATCGCCTACGCGTGGGAGTTGGTCACGTCGCCGGAGTGGTTTGGGATTGCCAAGGACAAGCTGTATGTGACTGTGTTCAACGGCGAAGGCGGGCTGCAGCGCGACGCCGAGGCTTACGACCTGTGGGCGGCGCAGGGTGTGCCGAAAGAACGCATCTTTGAAATGGGGTTGAAAGACAATTTCTGGCAGATGGGCGACACGGGGCCGTGCGGGCCGTGCAGCGAAATTTATTACGACATGGGCGGGGCCGCGTCGGAACAGGGGCACGCGGATTGCGCGTTTCCGTGCGATTGCGGGCGGTATGTGGAGATATGGAATCTGGTGTTCATGCAGTTTGACCGCGATGCCAGCGGGAAACTGACGCCGTTGCCCAAGCCGTCGATTGATACGGGGATGGGGCTGGAGCGGACGACGGCGGTGCTGCAGGGCGTGATTTCGAATTATGAGACGGATTTGTTTGTGCCGCTGATTCGGAGGGCGGCCGAGTTGACGGGAAAGGCTGCGGAGCTTCGCTCCGCCGGACAGCCGGGGGCGGCTGTCCCCACACAATCAAGTCATAAGTCGGCGGCATCGCTGCGGGTGATTGCGGATCATTCGCGGGCGGCTTCTTTTCTTATCTCGGACGGTGTGCTGCCTTCGAATGAAGGGCGCGGGTATGTGTTGCGGAAGATCATTCGACGGGCGATCACACATGGGCGGTTGTTGGGACAGGCGAAGCCGTTTCTACATGAGATGGTGTTTGCGGTGCGCGATGTGATGCAGGATGCGTATCCGGAGTTGAACGAGACGGCGGATCGAGTGTCGAAAACGGTGCGCGTGGAAGAAACGAGATTCGCTCACACGATGGATGTGGGGCTGGAAAAACTGGAGGCTCTGCTCAAGAGTTCGACGGACAAACTGGCGGGCGAAGACGCTTTTAAACTCTACGATACTTTCGGCATGCCGTTGGACTTCATGCAGGACGCGGCGCGCGATCAGGGAATCGAATTTGACCGGGCGGGATTCGACCGCGCAATGGATGAGCAGAAGTCGCGGGCGCGGGCTTCGTGGAAAGGAGCGGCGAAGCAGACGGCGAATCCGGCGTACCAGCAATTGCCGAAGTCGGAGTTTGAGGGATACCGCCAGACGCGGTCGGATGGCTGCGAGGTACTGGCGATCATCCACAACGGGCAAGGGGTGCGGGAATTGAAGGCGGGTGAGGCAGGAGAGGTGATTCTGGATCACACGCCGTTTTATGCGGAGGCGGGCGGGCAGGTGGGGGATCGCGGATGGTTTTATTCCGACGATCACAATACGGTCGTTGCCGATGTGACGGGATGTTATTACCCGATTTCCGGGGTGAGGGCGCATCAGGTCGTGGTGCGCGGGGGACATTCGTCGAAACTTGAGTCAACACACCCTTCAAAAGCCGAATCAAAATCCCCACTCTCTTTCGCACAGAACGCGAAAGAAGGGTGGGGCACCCTCAGGGTTGGAGACCGCGTGGATGCGGTCGTGAACACCGAGGTTCGGTTAGCCACTATGCGGAATCATACGGCTACGCATTTGTTGCACGCGGGGCTGCGCGAGGTTTTGGGGAATCATGTGAAGCAGGCGGGGTCGTTGGTGGCGCCGGGGCATTTGCGATTTGACTTTTCGCATTTCACCGCGGTCGCGGACGAAGAGTTGCAGGATATTGAAGACCTGATTAACAAGGAGTTGCTGCGGAATCAGAAAGTGGAGACGATTGTTGATGTGCCGATTGACGTGGCGGTGAACGAATATCATGCCATGGCGTTGTTCGGAGAGAAGTATGGCGACAAGGTGCGCGTGGTGCGGATTGGGGACTTTTCGACTGAACTTTGCGGCGGCACGCATACCGCGGCAACCGGCGAGATTGGGTTGATCAAGATTTTGAAGGAAGGCAGCGTGTCGTCGGGAGTGCGGAGAGTGGAGGCGATCACGGGCGAGGGATCGCTGCAGCATTTCAGGAAAGATCATCAGCTGGAGAACGTGGTGTCGGGGTTCGTTTCTCCCACCCTTTCGCAAAAAACGCGAAAGGATGGGGCACCCGCCGCCGATATGGCTGCCGACAGTGAAAAATCTTTTTCTCCGGCTGAGGCTTTGAAAGCGGAACTGGAGAAGAAAGATGCGGAGATTAAGCGGCTGACTCGGGAACTGGACCAGGTGCGGATGAAGTCGGCGTCATCTTCGACGGCGAACGTGGCCGAGCGAGTGAAGGAAGTGAAGGGCGTGAAGGTGCTGGCGCATCGCGTCGACAATTTGGAGCGGGCGCAGTTGCGGACACTAGTGGACCAGTTACGCGACAAAATTGGATCGGGTGTGGTGATCCTGGGATCGGCGACGAATGGAAACGTGGCGTTGATCGTGGGTGTGACCAAGGATTTGACTGCGCGGGTGCAGGCCGGGAAAGTTGTGGGGGCGGTCGCGGAGAAAGTTGGAGGCAAGGGCGGAGGACGTCCGGACCTGGCGGAGGCTGGCGGCAAAGACGCTTCCGCGCTAGACGCGGCGCTGGACGAGGCTTACGGCGTGGTGGAGGGACTGCTGGCATGAGTTCCACAGAACCGCTGGAGGATCGACTGCGCTTTGTGAAGCACAAGGGTCACGCCATTTTCGTGATCGATTTCAGCCACGCGCCGGAGAAAGAAATTAGTTTGCTGCTCGATCAAGTGCGGGCGATGGTTGCGCGGCATGAGCCGGGGTCGGTGCTAACGCTGGCGGATTTTACCGGCGCGCACGTTGATAAAGATGTAGCCACCAAGATCAAGGAAGTGCTGACGAGGGATCGCCCGTATGTGAAGCGGTCGGCGTGGGTGGGCACGGAAAGTTTGCCGCACGTTTTCTACGAGCACTTCAAAAGCTTTTCGCAGCGGGAATTGCCTACCTTTAAGACGCGGGAAGAGGCGATGGATTGGCTGGTGGGGGAGTAGCTTCTAGCTACTAGCTGCTGGCTTCTAGCTCAACCTTATCGGCGCTTCGCGTCTACGCGGGCGGGGCGCCCGCTCCACACTCTTCGAGGGATCCCTCGCAAAGAACGCTCGGGATTTCGGCTGCGGGCTCGCTCACGCCCGCCAGACGCCTCAACTTCTCCACTTTAGCGTTACTGGGCCTGGCATCGGGTGTTTCATTTCGGCGCCGGTGCGTTTGGCTTCGAGGTGGGCGGCCTTTAGTTGGAAGTACCATTTGGCAGGGCGGTCGGCGTCATCGATCAACATCAAGTGCGGATTGTGTTGCAGGCCTTCGGCCTGAAGTTCCATGGTGCGACGATCTTGCTCGACGAATTTTGCGAAAACAAATTTCATCAGGCTGGGGACGAACGGCACCCAGCGAAATAAATTCCAGGCAGCGACGACGTCGATGCGGCAATGATTGCGGCTGATGGGCGTGACCGTGGTCAGGCTGGAGAACCAGTATTTCCCGGCGCGAATGGTTTCGGTGCGCAGGTTGGGGAGAACGAAATCGATGGTGGTGGTGATGGAGTCGGCGTCGGCATAGAGGCGCAGCAATTTGTAGGGCGCGGAGTTGGAGCTGGGTGTGTGGGCGCTCATCCGAAAGCCATTGGGGATGGGCTCGAAATGTTTTTGCTTCTCGTGAATGCTGTGGCGACTGCGCCACCACCATGCCTGGTGAACGAACGGGCCGTGCGCGGGGTCCATAAGGCCGATGATGCCGTGGTCGATGCTGACAGGCATCTCGGCTTGCAGGTAAGCGAGCTTGTAGTTTGGGCTGACTTTTTCAATTTGCGCAGCAGCGTCGGAAGGTTCTGCGTGTGGAGCGAATCCAGCGCCGGGCGGGGCAGGATCGGGGATGAAAACCCAGATGAAGCTGTCGCGCTCTTCGCAGGCATAATTGCCGGCGTAGATGCGATCGAATTTCAGGTTCTGATCGGCGGTGAGGGAAGGGATGAGTTGGCACTGGCCGTCGTGTACGTCGAACTGCCAGCCGTGGTATCCGCACTCGAGATTCTCGCCGTCGAAGCGGCCGCAGTTGAGGGGCATGCCACGATGCGGGCAGGAGTCGCGCAGGGCGAAGGGCTGGCCGAGGCGGTCGCGGCCGATGACTAGCGGGATCTCGAGTAGAGTCGCCTTATACAGCTTGTTGCGATGGACGCGATCAGCGGGCAGAGCGCGATACCAGAAGCCGGTGAGCATGAGAGCGTCAGGAGCCTGGCGTTGCGGGAGGAGTTCGGGCATGAACAGTGTCGATTGCTGATTTCTGATTTCTGATTTCTGATTGTTGATTGAAGACTATGCTAGCATCCGCAGGACTTGGCGGCGGATCAAAAAGCTTAACCAGAGAGGGCGCTGAGTTCACGGAGGAAGACTTCAAACACTCAGATCACGAAATCAAGAAAGAGCTTCCACCACTAAGGACACGAAGGTTCACGAAGGAGAATCAAAAACTGGCACGCGATGGAATTCCTGGGGCATTTTCGGCGGTTGAGTGCGGCGCAGCGAAATACGTTTATAGCGTGCTTTCTGGGATGGGCGCTGGATGCGTTCGATTTCTTTATTTTGGTTTTCTGCGTCAGCGCGCTGGCGACACAGTTTCAGACCAAGGTTTCGGCGATCACGGAAGCGATTTTTCTGACGCTGGCTTTGCGGCCGGTGGGCGCGATTCTGTTTGGGCTGATGGCGGACCGGTTCGGGCGGCGCCCCGCGCTGATGATCGACATCATTGCGTATTCGGTGTTTGAGTTGGGGTCGGCGTTTGCACCGTCGTTGAAGTTTTTTTTGATCATGCGGGCGCTGTTCGGAATTGCGATGGGCGGGGAATGGGGCGTGGGAGCGGCGCTGGCGTTGGAGACACTGCCGGCGGAGGGACGGGGATTTTTTTCCGGCTGGCTGCAGGAGGGGTATGCTGTGGGCTACCTGATGGCGGCACTGGCGTATGCCGTGGCGTTCCGGTTCGTGGGCTGGCGCGGCATGTTCGTGATCGGGGCGATGCCTGCGTTTCTGGTGATCTACATTCGAACGAAAGTGGAGGAGTCGCCGGCTTGGAAGCAGGGGAAGGTGTCGAACAAGGCAGAGAGCCGGATGGGCAAGGACATTCTGAGGTACCTGGGCACATTCGCTTTTCTGGTGGTGCTGATGTTCGCCTTCAATTCGTTCAGCCATGGGACGCAGGATTTGTATCCGACGTTCCTGCAAAAAGACCATAAGTTTACGCCGCAAACTGTGGGACTGATCGCCATCGTGGCAAATGTGGGGGCGTTGCTGGGCGGGATTTTTTTCGGAACATGGTCGGAGAGAGTGGGACGCCGAAAGGCAATTTTGACGGCCGCTCTGTTGACGGTTCCGTTGATACCGCTGTGGGCCTATTCGCACACGGCGCCGATGCTGGCGCTGGGCGGATTTCTGATGCAATTCATGGTGCAGGGGGCCTGGGGAGTGATTCCGGCGCACTTGAATGAACTTTCGCCGCCCGGAGTGCGGGGAACGTTTCCCGGATTCGCCTACCAGTTGGGAAATTTGCTGTCTTCGTGGAATGGGGTGAAACAGGCGCGGTTTGCGGAACAACGCTATGGGGGAGTATTCGCGCCAGTGCTGGCGTGGACGGTGCTATTGGTGGCCAGTCTGGTGACAGTCGTGACATGGAGCGGGGGAGAGCGGCGAGGGGTCGACTTGTCGAATACCAGATGAGAGCAAATCGATATTCTAGGGAGTGTGCACAATTCGGCACACTGCGGGATGTGGCACGAAGGAAGGATTGTCAGCGGCAGAATCCTGTGTTACGGTAAATAAAATCTCACGCCTGTAAATACATTCAGCGGGTCCCATGATGTGGTGGTTTGCGTGAATGGGTGTATCTGAGGTTCTGCCACTATGAGAGAGATAATGGATCCCGCTGCGGCGGGAGGCATGGAGAAGGAAAGCTTCGCCAACCGCAAGCTGATACGGCCGACTCTGCCGCGAGTAGAGAATCACAATCACAACAATCACAACTCTGCTGCGCCGCAGGGATTGGAACGGCGGGAGCGCGCGGAACGCCAGGATCGCGGTGAACGCATGGACCGAGGGGACCGAGGCGATCGAATGATGGGAGGCGGAGCGGGGAAAAAGCCGGCTCCACCGGAGCAGACGAACGCCGAGAATTTTTATTACCAGAAACAGATGCAGTCGCGGACGCCTATGGTGATTGTGCTGCAGGACGGCGAAGAGCTGCGCGGCATTATCGAGTGGTATGACCGGAACTGTATCAAGGTGAACCGCGAGAACGGCGAGCCGAATGTGATGGTATACAAGCCCGCAATCAAGTATATGTTTAAAGAAGGGGAGAACCTGCGGTAAGATCCCGCGAAACAGGCGCTCCCGGACTTCAATTTGCTGAAGTTGAGAACCTAATGTCTGCCGCGCGCGCGGTCTCTCGAAGAAGGTTCCTGCAATCCGCCGCGTTAGCGTCTGCGGCAAGTGTAATTCCCGGAGTGTCCAAGTCGGCACTGGCGTTTCCTGCTGGTGCTATTGATCCCATACAATCATCGCCACTCGAGGAATTTGGGTACGGCGAAGTTGCGCTCAACAGCGCGCTCCACGAACAACAACTTCAACATACACAGGCCGTACTCATGGATCTGGGCGACGATGCGCTGCTCAAACCGTTCCGGCAGATGGTTGGACAGCCGGCACCGGGAGAAGATCTGGGTGGTTGGTACCGCTACGATCCCAATTACGACTGGCATACATTTGACGCGGGGTTCGCGCCGTCGGCGACGTTCGGGCAGTGGGTGTCGGCTCTGGCGAGGGGTTACGCGATTACGGGTTCTCAGGCCATGCGCGATAGAGTGCTGCGGCTGAACCGGTTGTACGCGCAGACCATTGACGGGAAGTTTTACGTGGATAATCGGTTTCCTGCTTATTGTTACGACAAACTGGTGTGCGGGCTGATCGATTCGCGGAAATTTGCTGGGGATCCGGACGCGTTTGCGATCCTGCAAAAGACTACCAATACGGCGTTGCCGCACTTGCCCCAGAAAGCGATTGAGCACGGGCAGAGCTGGCGGCCGGGGAAAGATGAATCGTGGACCTGGGATGAGTCGTACACCATGCCGGAGAATTTGTTTTTGGCGTATCAGCGTGGGGCGGGGGAGCGGTACCGGGCGCTGGCGGTGCAGTATTTGAATGAGCCATTTTTCGATCGGTTGGCGGCGGGACAGAACGATCTCGCGGGGCGGCATGCTTACAGCCATGTGAATTCGCTGTGCTCCGCGATGCAGGCTTGGCTGACGATGGGAAGTGAAAAGCATTTGCGGGCGGCGAAGAATGGATTTGACATGGTGGCGGCGCAGAGCTTCGTGACCGGAGGCTGGGGACCTGATGAGTTGCTGCGCGCGACCGGCAGCCCCGATGTCTACAACAGCCTGACAGGGACGCACAGCGGGTTTGAGACGCCCTGCGGATCCTATGCGCACTTCAAGTTGACGCGCTATTTGCTGCGGGTGACGCGGGATGCGCGGTACGGCGACAGCATGGAACGACTGATGTACAACACGATCCTGGGAGCGAAGCCGCTGGAGCGCGACGGGCGAACATTTTATTACTCGGACTACAACTTCAAGGGGAGCAAAGTGTATTCGCCGCACGGGTGGCCGTGCTGTTCGGGGACGCTGCCGCAGGTCGCGGCGGATTATCGAATTAATACTTATTTCCGCGATGCGCGGGGCGTGTACGTGAATTTGTACATTCCGTCGACGGTGCGATGGACGCAGGGCGGAGCGCAGATTGCGCTGACGCAGACGGGCGCGTATCCGTATGACGCGCAGGTGCGGTTTGAGGTGAAGGCGTCGAAGGCTGCGGAGTTTGCGGTGAATTTGCGGATTCCGGCGTGGGCGGAGGGAGCTTCGGTTGCGGTGAATGGTAAGCGTCAGGCAGTGCAGGCCGCTTCTTTCACGACGGTGTGGCGGGAGTGGGAGACGGGGGATCGCATTGAGGTTGAGCTTCCGCTGAAGGCGCGGCTGGAGGCGGTGGATGCGGCGCATCCGGAGACGGTGGGGCTGCTGGTGGGGCCGGTGGTGCTGTTCGCGATCACGGAGGCGGATCCTCAGGTGACGCGCGCGCAGTTGGCGGCCGTGAAAAAGACTGGGGCGGAGAGTTGGCAGGTGGAGACGGCGAACGGGCCGATGAAGATGCTGCCGTTTACCGGGATTGGGGAGGAGAAGTATTCGACGTATGTGCGGGTCACATAGGGTACCACTGTTGATGAGCGAGTGCCGTCCCTGCGGGACTCGGTTTATTCTTCACGGCTGACCCGGCACTGCCGTGCCGGGCTTTCTCGTATCGCCCCTTCAGGGCTGTGATCAATGTAGCAACCCTTACAAAGTGCCTTGTTTTTTCGGAGCAACTTATTCAAAACACATCTTCTGGAGCGAACAGCACTCTTAACGACGAAAATCCTTCGGCGGAATAGGCGCAATGTCATATACGCAGTCATTGTCGAAGGCCGCATCTAGCTCGCTGAGCAGTGAAATTGTTTCGGAAGAGAGCGAAAAGCCCCAAGGCTCTTCTTTCTCCCGGTGATAAGTGACTAACTCGAGGGTTGTGTCAGCTTCGGGCCCTCTGTACTTCTTGATAGCAGTGAAGAAGGGGCGATGTTTTTTCAGCAACTCCTTCACTCCGGCATCAATATCTGTGCCGTCAATATCGGTTTTGGCGGTGTGCCAGTGCCACCACACCTCGCCCGTTCCCTCTCTAAGCGCCTTCAGCGGCTTTATCGCCGCATCGGGGATGTTTGTATGTTCGTGAAGGGCGCGAATTGACCCCGCGTCATTCACGATCCCAATGTATGCTTGGAAACGCATGAGAAGTGCGTGAAGTTTACGGGAAAGATGCTCCCGTTGACAATCTTGCGTATCTCCCATAGCATCAATGACTTGAGGGGTCGTTTTCAGCCTGCACGGGGGAGCCGCTTGTGATTAAGCTCGACATTATCAATGAAGTGGTGGCCAAGACCGGGATCACCAAGACCAAGGCCGAGCTGGCGGTGGAAACCGTCTTCGAGAGCATGAAGAAGGCGCTGGCCGGCGGCAGCCGCATTGAGCTGCGGGGATTTGGCGTATTCAATGTGCGACCGCGCAAAACTGGGATAGGGCGCAACCCGCGCACCGGGGCTGAAGTTTCCATTCCGCCAGGACGGGCTGTGCGCTTCAAGCCAGGGAAAGAATTGCAGTCGATTGACTGAGCTGTAGCGATCGGCGCGACGCTTTCCAATCTTTCTGTCCGCACAACAAAAATTTTCTTCCGCGCACAAGACAATTTCGAATCGAGCAGGATTGACCTCGCCGCCGCATTTTCTCCGCTCGTAGTAGCATCAGAGAAGGTTCGAATACAGCTGGCCGAATCTAGAATGGCACAGGCTAATTCGTTACCGCAGACTCATGGCGGAACTTAATTCCGAAATTCCAACTTCCACGGTCGAATACTATCGGCCCCTGCCGCCCGCGTATTTCAAAAGACCGCGGGAACGGTATTGGCTGCACGGATTGTTGCTGCTGGCGACGTGCTTCACCACGCTAGTGGTGGGCGCGCGGATGGAGTTCAACTTTCTAAATAATTTGCCGCCGTTTGCGGCGGGCGATGAATGGCTTCCTTTCTTTCCGCTGGCGTGGGTGTGGGCGCAGCCTGCGCGATTACTGCTGGGGATTCCGTTTTCCGCGACGCTGCTCTTCGTTTTGCTCGCGCACGAGATGGGGCATTACTTGTTTTGCCGCTATTACCGGGTACGGGCGACGCTGCCGTACTTTATTCCAGCGCCGACTTTGATTGGGACGCTGGGAGCGGTGATTCGCATCAAGGGGTCGATTCGAACGCGGGCTGCCTTGTTTGATATTGGGATTGCGGGGCCGATCGCGGGATTTGTGGTGGCCGTGTCTACGCTGGGTGTGGCGATGTTGCTTTCGAAGCCGCTTGCTCCGGGCGTGGGACCGTCGGATTTGCAGTTAGGGTTTCCGGCGATTTTCCATGTGATGCACAGCGTGTTGCAGCTGATTGCGCCGCATCATCCTATTGCGGCGCTACCGCTCACACGAATCTATCTTCATCCTATGGCCGTGGCGGCGTGGGTGGGAATGTTTGCGACTGCGCTGAATCTGCTGCCGAGCAGCCAGTTGGATGGAGGACATATTGTCTACGCGCTGTGGCCGCGGGCGCATCGGATTGTCTCGTGGATCACGGTCATCATTCTCGTCTATTTAGGCCAACGGTATGTGGGATGGCGGGTGTGGGCGGGACTGCTGACTGTAATGAATGTGATTGCCTTCCGGCAGCGGCAGGCGCCGGAATTCCCCACGCTTCCGACTAGCCGCTGGGTGCTGGCTGTGGTGGCGGCAATCATGCTGGCGCTGACTTTCACGATCTCACCTTTCCAGATGAACTGGCGATAAGCTGTCGAAGGCCTGCAGAATTTCCTGACAATTCTTTCTGAATCGGCTGAGGAGTTGGAGCGCGCGATCTACGCGCCTTTCTGGCGGATTTTTTATGGAGTTTTAACATTCGTGTAACTTTCGGTCGGGTTCCCGGCGCTAGGCTCGTTCCCATCTGCCGAATCGCTCGATACTCCTTAGGAGGAATCCATTATGAAAGTTCCACAGGCTGCACGATTGATTTTTTGTGGTGTTCTGCTGACGGTGCTGACTGCCGCGGCACAGGTCACTCCGGCCCCGACATATACCGTTTCAACCTTTGCCACCGGCGTGGCAGGAGAGTACTCCGCACCCGATTCGATTGCCGTGCTCGGCGGCCATGTTTTCATCGGCTACGGCAATGGAATCGCACCGGACGGGTCCGACGGCAAAACCAGCACCATCGTCGAGTACAAGATGAACGGCGACGTGGTGCGAACCTATATCGTGAAGGGTCACAACGATGGATTGCGCGTGGATCCGCGTACGAAAAAACTTTGGGCATTGCAGAACGAGGACCTCAATCCGAACCTGGTAATTATCAATCCGGTCAGCGGAGCGAGAAACGTCTACACTTTCGGTCCCACGCCGCACGGAGGGGGATACGACGATATCGCGTTCCGTGGAGATGACGTATTTTTGAGCGCATCGAACCCGGCCAACAACCCGAATCATGCGGCGGCCGTGGTGAAGGCGACGATCCATGGGGGCATGGTGAGCGTCAGCGAAGCGTTGAATGCGAGCGCAATCGCCACGAACGTCACCACGGATACGCCGGTAACCCTGAATCTGCAGGATCCGGATTCGATGATTTTTGATCCATTCGGAGACCTGTTGCTGGACAGCCAAGCAGACGGTGAGCTGATTATTGTGCATCGTCTGGGGTTTCCCGATCAGGATGTATACCGGCTGAATCTTCGTTTGCAGGGCGCAGCCACACAAGTGGATGACACTATTTTTGCGACGTCGACGTACGGCGTGATTCTGGTGTCGGATCGCGACGCGGGAGCGGCGGGCGTGGTTTACGCTATTTCCAAAGACATCTTCGCGCCCGGCGCTGCGTACACGGCCACACCGAATTCGGTGGGAAGCCTTAACTTCAATACTGGCGTGATCACCAACGTGGTGAGCGCGATGGTGAGTCCGCATGGAATGGCTTTTATTCCGATGGAGTAGCGCGAAGAGTTCGGCGGGCTACCGGGTTTCGGCATGCAAGGCTTGAACCACGAAGGACACGAAGTTTCACGAAGGAAGTTCTTTGTGATGCTCCGTGTCCTTTGCGGTTCTTGCCGGAGTGACGCGGAGTGAGTGTCCTGTTCCCGGATTTTGTCGCAGGGCAAATTCACATTAACCAAAGGGCATCGACGTCGACAATTACCTGCGTGCGCGGGATTTTCTTTTGGGCGGCATGTGCAAGCATGGCGCGGAGAGTGGTGTTGAGCTTTTCGCGGCTGGGGGATTTAAGCACGAAGTGATAGCGATAGTCGCGCTTCAGGCGCATGATGGGCGCGGGAGCGGGACCCAGGACGCGCACGCCTTCGTGGCGGGTGCTGTCGAACCATTTGCCCAGGGTCCCGGACCATTGCAGGGCGTCGTCGAGTTGGTCGCTGCGCACGAGAACATTAGCCAGCGCGGAGTAGGGCGGGTAGTGCATCCAACTGCGGAATTGCAATTCTTTTTCGTAGAAGCCGATGAAGTCGTGGCGGGCGGCGTACTGCACCGCGTAGTGATCCTGGAAATAAGTTTGTAGAACAACCTTGCCGGGGGATTGACCGCGTCCGGCGCGTCCGGCGACTTGGGTGAGAAGTTGAAAGGTGCGTTCGGCGGCGCGGAAGTCGGGCAGGCCGAGCGCGACGTCGGCTCCGACGACGCCGACCAGCGTCACGCCGTGAATGTCGTGGCCCTTGGCGATCATCTGGGTGCCGACCAGAATATCGAGTTCACCTTCGTTCAGGGCGTTCAGGGCACGTTCAAAATCCTGAGGGTTGCGAACTGTGTCGCGATCAAGCCGCGCGATGCGCGCCTGCGGGAGCATTCCGTGGAGCAATTCTTCGAGTTTTTCCGAGCCTGTGCCTAGGAAATAAACATACTCGCTGCCGCAGTGGACGCAGGCTTTCGGGACTGGGGCGGTGAATCCACAATAGTGGCAGACCATTTTATGCTCGCGCTTGTGGTGGGTGAGCGCGATGGCGCAGTTCTGGCATTCGAGTTTCTTGCCGCAGGTGCGGCAGAGGACGACGGGAGAATATCCGCGGCGGTTGAGCAGCACCATGACCTGCTCTTTGCGGTCGAGGCGCTCTTTAATTTCGGCGGCAAGTTTGCGGGAGATGACATGCTCTTGCCCGGTCTCCTGGAATTCCTGGCGCATGTCGATGATTTCGACTTCGGGCAGAGGGCGCTGTTCGACGCGGTCGGGTAATTCGACTAGCGCGTATTTATTTTTCCTGGCATTGAAATAGGACTCGAGCGAGGGCGTGGCAGAGCCGAGCACCACTATGGCGTTGGCCATCTTGGCGCGCATTACGGCGATGTCGCGGGCGTGATAGCGCGGAGTTTCTTCCTGCTTGTAGGAGGAGTCGTGTTCTTCGTCGACGATGATGAGCGCGAGGTCGGCGACTGGGGCAAAGACCGCGGAGCGTGTGCCGACTACCATGCGGGCGTCGCCGCGCTTGATGCGGTGCCACTGCTCGGCGCGTTCGCGGTCGGAGAGCGCGGAGTGGAGGATGGCGACTTCGTCGCCGAAGATCTGATGGAGATCGGCGGCGACGGCCGGGGTTAAGCCAATTTCTGGAACAAGAAGAATGGCGGAGCGACCGGCTTCGAGCACGGCGCGCATGGCAGCTAGATAGACAGCAGTCTTGCCCGAACCGGTGACGCCGTGGAGCAGCATGCCAGAGAAATGGCGAGCGGTCACGCCCTCTTTCATCCGCTTGAGCGCGGATTGCTGCGCGGGATTGAGATCGAAATCGAAGAGTGACGGCCGGGGCTTGGAGCGCGAGACCGTGAACTCCGCGGGCTCTTCCAGAATTTCGACCAGGCCGCGGCGAACCAGCGTGGACAGCGTGGTTCGGGGTATGTCGAGCGATTGCAGTGTCGCGACGGGAACTTTTCCTCCGGATGCGGCGAGGGTATCGAGCAAGTGTTTTTGATTTTCGTTCACCTTGCCCTCAGCCGACTTGAGGATCGCGATTTTGATGGTGCGGGTTGCGTCTTGCGGGGCGGAGATATCTTCGCGCGCAAGCCATGTTTTGTGAACCATTCCGGCGAGGATGGATTTCGAGACTTGGGTGGCGGAGCGGAGGGATTGTTCGCGGACGAGACTCGCCTCAGGGGCTGAAGCCCTGTTTTCATCAGACGCCGATGGCACGGCTGAAGCCGTGCCCTTCCCAAAGCCCTTCTCGGATACAGTGTCGACGTCGGACATAAATCCTGCGAGGTAATCGAGGACGCGGAATTCGGTGGCTTGCTCTTCCGGTGTGCGTTTGGAGCGCGCCGAGGATCCGGACATGCCTGCGAGATGGAGCGCCATTTGGCCGGCTTCGGTCAGGCGATATCCGATGGCGCGTTTAAATTCGGCGTTGAGCGGGAGCATGGTACGGAAGACTTCGCCGAGCGGCGCAAGGTAGTAGTCGGAGATCCAGCGGCCAAGTTGCAGCAGTTGCGCGTCGAGCACGGGGGATGCGTCGAGGACGCTGAGGATGTTCCTGGTGGTGACGGAGGGTTTGCGGTCGTGGAGTTCGACGACGATGCCTGTAGTGCGCTGCTGGCGAAACGGGACAAGGACGCGTCCGCCGACGACGGGCGCGGCGTCCGCGGGGACGCGGTAGGTGAAGACCATGTCCAGAGGGACCGGGACAGCGACGTCGCAGAATTCGGGCATCGGATTCAGAGGATATCAGTGAGGGTTGAGGAAAGGTTAATCGCCGAGGTTATTCGGTGTCGGGTTGGCGAGTTTGATCTGCATGGAAGAACTATGTCGAGCTTTGCTCGACCGGACAGCCCCTTCGACTTCGCTCAGGGCAGGCTTAGGCGGCTGTCCCCACATGAGCACCGACATGATCAACTTCAGCGAGAGAATTTGTTTATTCCGCCGGCTTTTTTGGTGGCTCCAGTCCCAGGTGTTTCATGACCATTTGCAAATCTTTCCAGGCCTCACCCTTCTGGCGCGGATCGCGGAGAAGGAACGCGGGATGGTAGGTGACCGCGAGCTTTGCGCCCTGCCATGAAGGATCGCTGCTGCGCGCGCCAGCCGGCGTGAAATCGTAGAAGCGGCCGCGAAGTTCGGACATGGGAGCGTTGATCGCAAGCAGATTTTTGGCGGCCACTGCGCCGAGAGCCACTACGACCATGGGCTGGATGACGGCGATTTGCCGCATGAGAAAAGGCGAGCAGGTTTCGCACTCGTCGCGCTCGGGAGTGCGATTGCCCGGGGGCCGGCATTTCACGATGTTGGCAATGTAGACATCTTCGCGGCGAATGCCCATGGCTTTGATCATGTTGTTGAGCAGTTGTCCGGCACGGCCTACGAAAGGCTCGCCCTGCGTGTCTTCGTCGGCGCCGGGGCCCTCGCCCACGAACATCAGGTCAGCATGTGGATTGCCGACGCCGAACACGATCTGCTTGCGGCCTTGCTTGTGAAGTTTGCAGCGTGTGCAATCGCCGAGATCTTCGCGAATGAGTTTGAGAGCGGCCACGGGGTCGGTGACGGACTGCTCGGCATGGAGAATGACAGTCAGGAGGTTCTTGTCGCTAACGGGTGCAAGTACAGCGGATTTTTTTGCGGGCATTTCCTCTCGCAGATCCTGGGATGTTTGCTCTTCGTCAAGTTCAGTGGCGACGGTGGCCGATTCGGTGACTTGCGAATCGCGCCGGTAGAAATCGTAGATGCCCATCTCGTGACAGTAGCGGACCCGCTCGGCAAGGGCGCGCCGGAGGTCTGGGTCGAGAGTGCGGGGCATTGGTTTCTAGATTGTAATTGACAGGAAGAGGACTTGGTGGCGGGGAAGGAAATTGGGTTCCTCGTCACTTCGTTCACTGGAATGACAAGTTGGGTTTCGCTGCTGGAATTCCGAGACAATGCGGGCGGACGAATGCGTCCGCCGCTACGTGGACATGGGTATTCGAATGCGTCCGCCACCACGTGGACAACGGCATCCGAGCGTGCGCGGCTACGTGGCCAGGGATTTGCGGTGTTGGCGGAGGCGGGAGATCTGGTCGAGGACACGCTGGGCGACTTCCCATTTCGTGGTTTCGGGAACCTCGACGACTTCGTCATGGCTGATGATGGTCACGGCGTTGCGGTCGGAATCGAAACCGACTCCTTCGCGGGATACGTCGTTGACGACGATGGCATCGAGATTTTTCGAGACTAATTTCTGGCGGGCGTTCTCCAGAACGTTTTCGGTTTCGGCGGCGAAGCCCACGATCAGTTGTGAGGACTTTTTTAGGGCGAGTTCTTTCAGAATGTCGGGCGTGGCTTCGAGTTCGAGGCTCAGAGGACCCGTACGCTTGATTTTCTGTCCGGCTGCAGCTTTGGGGCGGTAATCGGAAACGGCAGCGGTCTTGATTACGACGCTTGCCTGCGGAAGAAGTCGAAGGACGGCGTCGCGCATTTCTTCGGCGGATTCAACACGCGTGACTTCGGCCGCACCGGGCGGTGTGAGCGATGTTGGGCCGCTGACCAGCAGCACCCGTGCGCCGCGACGTAATGCCGCTTCGGCGAGAGCGTAGCCCATGCGTCCACTGGAGCGGTTGGTGAGATAACGTACGGGATCGATTTTTTCGCGGGTGGGGCCGGCGGTGATGAGCACAGTCTCGCCAGCGAAATCCTGGGAGCAGCCGAGGACTTCCATCACGGCGGCAACGACGGTTTCGTTTTCGGCGAGGCGTCCCGCTCCGGTCATGCCGCAGGCGAGATAGCCTGCGCCGGGTTCAACAATCTTCACTCCGCGCTGCCGGAGAATTTGCAGATTCGCCTGCGTGGCCGGATGGTTCCACATGTTGACGTTCATGGCCGGCGCGACTACGACGGGGGCGGCGGTAGCGAGATAAAGTGTGGTCAGAAAATCGCTGGCGATGCCCTGCGCGAAGTGGGCGAGCACGTCAGCGGTTGCGGGCGCGACCACGAGCGCGTCAATGGATTGCGCGACCGCGATGTGCTCGATGGCGGAATCGATGTTGGGTTCATGCTCCTGTCCCGGCGCGAACATGCCGGTAATAACTTTTTCTCCGGACAGTGCGGCGAAAGTGAGGGGGCGAACGAACTCCTGGGCGGCGCGGGTCATGACGACCTGAACGCGAATGCCGCGATCCTGTAAGAGGCGGACGATTTCCGCGGCCTTGTAGGCCGCGATGCCGCCGGAAACACCGAGGGCGATCTTCATGGATTTGTGATTGCTGATTTCGGATTATTGATTCACAACCGCCATCACGGCGTATGAACTGGCAAATATGAAATCAACAATATCCTTTTAGTTCTGGCCCAGCGCTTTATCGAGAGCCTGCTCGGCTTGCTCGGCAGCGCTGCGGGTTTCCGGAATCTCCCACTTCACTTTGCCGGCACGAATTTCATCTTGCGCAATGCGGCAGGGCTTGCGGGAATTAGTGTCGACGACCGGTGGCGCCCCCGACTGCAGTTGCCGTGCGCGTCGCGCGGCCACCAGAATATATCGATAGTTGCTGTCAAAGCCTTCGATCAACTTCATTGGGACTCTCCCTTAAAACCAGGTTCGAAGTTTAATGTCAGCCGAACGTCGAACGAACTGTCCACGCGACAACACGAATAAACCGTCAGGCTTGTCCCGCTCAAATCTATCCGCGCCTTCCAACGCCCGTTCGAGGCGTCAGTAAAATGATACCGCGAAATCTAGGGACGTGCCGAGGGCGGCAGAGCACCAAAGGACTCGAGGATCGGGGCAATGCGCTCGCGGACATTTTCGAGCCGATGACGGTCGGCTAGTTCCACGATTTTGTTCTCCCCGGGGGAAAGGGCAGGTCTGGATCGCCGCAAGCGCTCGGAAAGGACGATGGCCTGAAGGCTTTCGATCGATTCCTCTAGCTTGTCGTTAATCAGAATATAGTCGTACTTGTCGTAGTTCTCAATCTCACTTCTGGCCCTGACCAACCGGCGGTTGATAACGTCTTCGGCGTCCTCGCTGCGATTGCGCAGGCGCCACTCCAGGGTTTTGCGGTCGGGCGGAAGCACGAAAATGCTGACGGCGTCGGTGAGGTTTTTCTTGATTTGCTCGGCGCCTTGCACGTCGATGTCGAGCAGAAGGTCATGACCTTTTGATCCTGCCTCTTTCAGAAAAGTGCGCGCGGTACCGTAGTAATTTCCGTCGAAGTTGGCGTGCTCGAGGAACTCGCCGTCGCGAATCATCTGCTCAAACTTTTCGCGGGGAACGAAGTGATACTGCTTGCCATTTCGCTCGCTGCCGCGCAGGGCACGGGTCGTGTACGAAATGGAGAACTCGAGATTGGGAACGAGCTTCAGCAGTTCGTTGACGAGCGTCGACTTCCCGGAGCCCGAGGGCGCGGAGATGATGTAGATCAATGGCCTGTCGCTTGGGCTCATTCCAGGTTTTGCACCTGCTCACGGGATTTTTCGATCTCGGCCTTCATGGCCAGGCCGGCTTCGGTAATCTTTAGGGCTTCGCCGGCGAGTCCCGAGGTCTTCGAAAGCAGGGTGTTGGCTTCGCGGTTCATTTCCTGCAAGAGGAAGTCGAGTTTCTTGCCGATCTCGCCGCCGCTTTCGAGCAAACCAAGGAAATGCTGAATGTGGGTTTCGAGGCGGACGATTTCTTCCTGAATGTCGCTGCGATCGACCAGCAGGGCGGCTTCCTGCAGGACGCGCTCCTTGTCGACAGTCGCGCCGAGTAGTTCCTGCAGGCGGGATTGGAGACGCTCGCTGTAGTTCTGCAGCACGGCACGGCGGTGTTGTAAGACGCTTTTGTTAGCCTCGGCCAGGCGTGCCATGCGGTCGCGCAGCTCGCGCGCGATGCCACGACCTTCTTCCTCGCGCATCTGATTCAAACGGTCGAGAGCCTCGCCGACTTTCGCTAGCACGGCACCTTCAATCTCGCCGTCGGCAGTGTCGTTGGCGGAGTCGAGCGCGCCGGGCAGGCGCAGAACGGCGTTGAGGTCGGGTTCCGCGGCCAGAGAAAATTCGGCAGCGGCGGCGCGAAACGCGGCAATATAGCCACCCACAAGTTCACGGTTGAGGGCGAAGGTTTCGGTGACGGAACGCTCCAGGCTGAGAGAGATTTCGACGTGGCCGCGGCCCATTTTTTCTTTCAGCAGGCGGCGCAATTGCATTTCGAGTGAGTCCGTGCCCGAAGGCAGGCGGAAATGCAAATCCAGAAAACGATGGTTGACAGACTTCATTGAAAGGGCAAACCCCAATCTTCCATTGGGCAGACCCGGGCCGGATGTTGCAGGCGCGGTGATGCGATCGGGATGGCGCACTTCACCGGTGACTTGTGCGAAGCCTGTCATGGAGCGAATGGGCATAGGGCCGAGTCTCAAGTTCCTGCTACGACTTTGGATGAATCTGCGTTGGCAAATTGTAATTCGTAGAGCCGCCGGTATGTGCCGAGTTTGCTCATCAGTTCTTCGTGGCGGCCGACGTCGGCAATGGTGCCATTCTCAAGCACCACGATACGATCGGCACGGCGCACCGTCGACAGTCGATGAGCGATCACAAAGACCGTACGGCCACTCATAAGATTATGGAGCGCGGACTGCACCAGAGCTTCCGACTCGCTGTCGAGTGCTGATGTGGCCTCATCGAGAATCAGGACCGGAGCATTTTTGAGCAGAGCCCGAGCAATCGCGAGTCGCTGCCGCTCACCTCCGGAAAGTCGCACGCCACGCTCGCCAATAACAGTATCGTACCCGACCGGGAGGGCCAGAATGAAATCGTGCGCGAGAGCGGCGCGCGCCGCGGCTTCCACGTCTTTTTGAAGCGACTGGGGCTGGCCGTAGGCGATGTTGTTGCGCACGGTGTCGTTGAACAAAACCGTCTCCTGGGTGACGATGCCGACCTGAGCGCGCAAGGAGGCGAGGGTCACGTCGCGAACATCATTGCCGTCGATGAGAAGGCGCCCGGCGGTTACGTCGAAGAATCGCGGGATGAGGTGGACCAGCGTGCTTTTTCCGGCACCGCTGGAGCCGACCACCGCAAGAACTTCGCCGTGGCGGACTTCGAGATTGATGTCGCGCAGAACTTCGTGCGGCTCTTCGCCTTCGTTGGCGTAGCAGAAGTTGACCTGTTCGAAGCGAACGCTGCTGGAGAACTGTGGAAGAATCTCGGCGCGGGGTTTTTCCCGGACATCGTCTTCCATGTCCATAAACCGGAAAAGTTCCGAGGAGGCACCGAGAGCTTGCTGAAAGTTGTTGTAGAAAAGAGCGAACTTACGGACCGGATTGTAGAGACTGAAGACCGCGGTGATGAAGGCGACGAAGACTCCAGGCGTCATCTGATTGTGCGCGATGCGGGCGCGGCCGATGAGGATGAGAAGAGCAATGCCGACAACCCCGAGCACGTCCATGAGCGGAGAACTGATGGCGGTGGCGGCGACCGAACGAAGGTTTGCGCGGAACAGACGCCGGGCCGCGCTGCGGAAGCGGGAAATCTCAAAGTCTTCGGTGTTGAAGGCCTTCACGATGCGGTTGCCGGTGATGGTCTCGTGGAGGATGTTTTGAATTTCCGCAAGCTTATCCTGGCCGTGTCGCGTGGTGTGGCGAACCCGGTGACCAATTTTGCGCGACGAGAAGATGATGATGGGGACGAACAGGAGCAAAACCCAGGCAAGGTTTCCGCCGAGAATGACGACGACGATCGCTACTGAGATAAAAGTGAAGAACTGCTGCAGGAGTTCCGACAGGACGGTCGACATGGCGAATTGCACGCGCTCGATGTCGTTAACGATGGTGGAGAGCAGAGTTCCGGTGGTGTGCTGGGAAAAAAAAGCGGCGGAGCGCCGGAGCAGGGCGGTGTAGAGGTCATCGCGCAGATCGGTGATCATGCCGAATCCGGCGTGGTTCACCAGATACGTTCCGGAGTAATCGCAAATGCCTTTGACAATGGTGGAGGCAACTAGAGCGAAAGCCACGATGGTCCACGCGTTGGTGAAATGGGAGGGAACGAATTGCTGCAGATAGACGGGATGATGCGTACCCGGAATGACGAAGAGCTGAATGTCTTGCGAGCCAGTAGAAGGATTCAATACACGATCGAATACGGGGCGGACCAGCAGGTATTTGAAGGCGTCGAGTGCGCCAACCGCGGCCATGAGTAACACCGACGACAGGATCTGGAGCCAGTAGGGAAGCGCGTAGCGGACGAGACGCGTCAGTTGCCGCATGGGCCTCCCGCGTGGCGCAAGCCGCAGGCGCTTTGTGGCCGTCGAATAGACAGACAATGCAAGGCTTTATTCTACTTGACCCGCGCACCGATCGATGCGGTTTCCGCGCAGGAGCACCTGTTATAGAAACCGATTTTAGAGCGGGTTCGAACTGCTTAGGCCCGTCTATTTCGGGATGTCACGGTGGACGATCTTCACGCGATATCCGGCGCGGCGAAGGTGTTTGCCGACATCCTCCGCAATCATAACGGAACGATGCTGCCCGCCGGTGCAACCGAAGGCAATGGTCAGATAGCTTTTTCCCTCATGGATGTAGTGGGGCAGCAGGTAGACGAGCAGATCGGAAATGCGGGAGATGAATTCGCGGGTTTGAGGGAACGAACGAATGTACTTGGCGAGGCGTGGATCGCGTCCGGTCAGCGGGCGGAATTCGGGGACGAAATGCGGGTTAGGCAGGAAGCGCACATCGAAGACAAGGTCGGCATCTTCGGGAACGCCCTGACGGAATCCGAAACTGACGCACGAGACCAGGATGCTTTTGTCCGAGGACTGCTCTTTGAAGCGCTCAGTGATGTGAGCGCGAAGTTCGTGAACGTTGAACTTCGAAGTGTCGATGACGAAATCGGCGACGGCGCGAATGGCGCTCAGGTGGCGGCGTTCGGTCTTGAGGGCCGACTTTACGGGCGAGTCAGTGCCAAGAGGGTGAGGCCGGCGGGTCTCACTGAAACGACGGAGCAGCACCGCGTCGGAGGCTTCGAGGAAGACAACCTTGGTGGGAATAAGGCGTCCGACGGATTTTAAGATTTTGGGAAGCTCTTCCAGTTTGGAGCCTTCGCGTACATCAACTACGAGGGCGGTGCGGCGGATTTCACTGGATTGCACGGCGAGGTCGGCGAATTGTGGAATGAGCTGTACCGGCAGGTTGTCGACGCAGTAGTAGCCCAGATCTTCGAAGGCTTTTAAGACCGAAGCCTTCCCCGAACCGCTCATGCCGGTAATGATGACGAGTTCCGGCGAATGCTTCCGGGCGCGGGTCGGCCTAGGCGCGGCGCTCTTCGATTTTGCTAATTTCCGGCCAGAAGACTTCCGGGACTTCATGAAGTGGATAGTAGCATTTCGTGCCGATCCTCGCCTTCGGCCCTAGATTACCAAGTGAGATACCGTGCTGAGGGCGGACGCGTTGGAGTGTACAGCATGAGAAATTGGAAAAGCAGATTGTGTCAGTAGTGCGCGCACAGGTAAGCTATGGCGACATGAAAAAGTTTGAAGAGCTCACGGAACGCGAAGTGCTGGCCTTAGCCATTGGGCTGGAAGAAGAAGATGAGCGCGTGTATTCCGACTTTGCCGAAGGGTTGCGGCAGGATTATCCGGCGACGGCGGCGATGTTTGAGGGCATGCGCGAAGAGGAGTCGGGGCATCGACGGCGGCTCATCGAACTCTTTCGGCAAAAGTTTGGCGAGCATATTCCGCTGATTCGGCGGCAGGACGTGCGTGGATTTGTGGAGCGGCCGGCACTGTGGCTGGTGCGTCCGCTGCGTATTGAAGCGGTGCGAAAAGAAGCGTCGACGATGGAGGTCGAAACCCGCCGCTTCTACGAAAAGGCCGCGGCGCGCACGCAAGATGCGAGCATCCGGCAATTGCTGGACGATCTTGCCAACGAAGAGCGCGAACACGAGAACCGGGCGCAGGAACTCGACAAGCAAAAACTGCCAGCCAATGTGAAGGCCGACGAAGAGGTCGCGCAGCGGCGACTGTTTGTGCTGCAGATTGTGCAACCGGGGTTAGCGGGGTTGATGGATGGATCGGTATCGACGCTGGCGCCGGTATTCGCGGCGGCGTTTGCTACGCAGAAAAGTACGGACGCATTCGTGGTGGGTCTCGCGGCCTCGGCAGGAGCGGGCATCAGCATGGGATTTGCGGAAGCGCTTTCGGATGACGGCAGCCTGACAGGTCGCGGACATCCCTGGGTGCGAGGATTGATTTGCGGCGCGATGACGGCTTTGGGGGGAATCGGTCATACGCTGCCGTTTCTGCTGCGCGACTTCCGGCTGGCGCTTTGGGCAGCCGGAGCGGTAGTGCTGGTGGAACTGGGAATGATTACATGGGTTCGCAAGCGCTACATGGACACGCCCTGGATTTCAGCGGCTCTACAGGTGGGGCTCGGCGGCGTGCTGGTTTTCATCACTGGCATGCTGATCGGAAAATACGGCGCTTCGTGAAACGACGCTGCGACGGGAGACGCGCTCAGGGCTGCGTGTCTAGCGGATGCGTGCTCTTCTCGTAAAATTCTTTCTGCAGTTTCAGGCTCACGTCGTCGCCTTTCACGGCGCGAATTGCTTTCACCACCGAATCAATCCACCACTTCATCTGAAATTCGCCGAGCTCTTTGGTCGCCGCCGAGCCCTCGCCGGAATAATGATTGGGGAAGCGAGTGTACCACCAGATTCCGGTGTAGACGTCTTCGGGAAGTTTCTGGCGAGCCTGGTCTGCGCCGGACTCGCTGGTGGCGCGGTCCTGGTGAACGAGATCGGGACGAGAGATCATCATCTTGGACGTCTCGCTTTCGCCAGCATGCATGTCGATCTTGGTCTTCTTGGCTGGACCGCCATCTTGTGGCGTGCGCTCGTTGAAGACGTAAACGACGTAATCGTGAGGCTTGTCGAGTTGCGTTTGCGCGAAGTAGGGAAGGAGGCTGTCGTTGCCGCCGTGGCCGTTGACGATCAGGACTTTTTTGCATCCGTTGCGCGCCATTTCGTCGGTGGTCTCCTGCAGCAAAGCGAGTTGCAATTCGCGGCTGTAGGCCATAGTTCCGGGCTCGTGGCGGGCTTCGGCGATCTGGCCAAAATAATATTCGGGGAAGACGACGGCATATTCCTGCTCGGCGGCGTGCAGCGCGGCATAGCGGACGTCGAGCAGGTCGGTGCCCAGCGGCAGATGCGGACCGTGCTTCTCGAGGATGCCGAAGGGCAGCAGGCAGATTCCTTGGGAACGGTGGATGCCTTCGCGAAAATCGGACGCGGTGAGTTCTTCCCAATGGACGGAGAGCTTGCTACTGGACGAGTTTTGAGCTTGCAGGATCTGCGGCAGTCCAATGACAGTGGAGAGAAACACAATTGTGAGGATCGAAAAGAGCCGACGGCCGAGTTGAATCATGAAATCTCCCTCGGCGGCGAATTTTAGCACGCATGGCTCTATTGAATCGTATCTATAGGTTTAAGAAAGGCGGGCGTGGGCGCCCGCCCCACGCGATAACTACTTCAGGAAAATTTCTTGCAGAAGTTCGGAGCTGACGAGCTCGCGAATCTCGGCGCGTTTCTCTCCTAGTTGCTGTGCGGCCTGTTTTCCGCCCATGATTTTGTCGCGAGCGGCTTCTGCTTTGGCGGCAAGGCCATCCATGGCGGCGTGGTTCTTGTATTGAACTGCGACACAAATGTCCCAGTCTTCCGGACCGTTCTTCGTTTCCTTCAGGAAGATTTTGTAATCCATGATCATGCCCGTGCGTTTTTCCTCATCGATCAAGGGCTTGGTGGATTGGCGAAGGCTGGTGAGGTAGGCATCCATTTGCGTTGGCTTGACGCGAATCAACTGAACGCGCCAGATGGGGCCCTCGGTGTAGTGCTCCTGCGCCAGCATGCAGGGCGCGAACAACAACAGGAATGCAGCGAGCCCGAAGAGCTTCTTCATAGTAATCTCCTGAGTTTTAGCGGATTGAACGGCGGGAGGATCATACGTGGTCGTTTCGAACTTGTCGAAGAGAATCGATGCTTTCGGCACGGCAACTGAATTTCTCTATCGAGACGGATGGAAGTCGAAATAGGCGAGGTTCATGTTTCCTTCAGTGAGGATGTGCACTGTAAGCACATTGTTGCCAGCGGAGAGTCGCATTCTGATCAATCCCGGCGCGAGGTTCCAGTGATGCCACTGGCGCCAGGCGACGGGATCGGCGGCATTGAAAGTGGAGGGAATTGTAAGCGGTCCGGTCGCATCCTCGCCGTTCACAGCGAAAGAGATTGTTCCGCCGCGATTTGAGGTGTAGAGAAGATCGGCAGTATAAACGCCGGCGCGATCAGCCTGCACCGTAATGTTGAACCACTCTCCGGGCTCGGTCCATCCGACGTAGAGCTGATTTTCTGGAGGAAGGATCACATTGTAGGGATTGTTGTCGATCTGGTCATGAAACTTGGTGTAGGAGATGTCGACGCCTTCGTTCATGCGGAACCGATTCAGGTAGGTTCCGTCGGCGGGATTGAGGGACCCGCTGCCGTTGTTCTTGGCGTCGGAGTCGTGATAGGCGATTCCTTCTCCGCCAAGATCGTAGTAGGCGCATTGCACGCGTCCGGGAATCTTCTGGGGACCGCCCTGGTAGCGGCTGTCTTGATAGGGCGTTCCCTTGTAATTTTTCAGGAAATTGATTTTGGATGCGGAGAAGGCGGCGGCTGCAACGAAGACGAGCAGAGTTAGCAACAGCGTGAGCGATCGCAATGGATGAGTTGTTAAATGCACTTGAGGCTCAGATGCTAAAACTGCGGCCCGGTACTTCCGGGCCGCTTGGACAGCCGAGGGCGGCTGTCCCCACATGAGATGAGTTAAAGGCCTGGCAGCCGAGGCGGCTGCCGCTACGTGAGTCGTAATCTTTATGGGGCTTCGATTAGTTCCATTTTGCCGTCTCGGGTGCGATGAAGAATCATGACTTTGCCCTTGGGGTCGCGAAAGACGAAGACGTCGCGGTCGCGGAAGTGGGCTTCTTTGATGGCCTCTTCCAGGGTCATGGGCCGCATGGCGACAGCGTCTTCGGAGCGGACCAGGTGGACTTCCGTGGTTTTGGCGACCGCCGGATATCTGTGAACCATGACCGGAACCGCAGTTTTTTCCGAGAGGCCGATGAGAGGTTGCACGTCGGTGTCTTCGGCGGTGGTGGCGTGACCGTTCCACTTTTTCACTTCTTCAGTCTTGCGGGCCGAGCGTTTTTTCGATTGCCAGCGGGTTTTGTATTTGACGGCCTGCTTCTCGAGGTGGCCGAGGGCTTCGTTGACGGCAATAGTCATGTCCTTAGCTTGGGCGAGGCCGACAATAGGGCCGTTGCGAGGACTGATGGTGATTTCGGCTTTGTGGCGGTGCTTTTCGACGGCGAGGATCACTTTGGTTTCAAAGCGGTCGCCGAGAATTTTTCGGATTTTGGTGAGGCCGGTTTCTACTTCTTTGCGGATGATGGGAGTAATAACGAAATGTCTGCCAGTGTATTCCACGTTCATGAGCGCCCCTCCTAGGAATCCAAATCGATGAGCTAAATCGGGCACTGCATTGGAACAAAGTTAGAAGTGAGAAGTCAGATGGAAAAGTAAAATCATTCTGCATCCGAGTTAGTTCTTACTTCTGCATTCTGACTTCTTACCTCTGCATTTATTTTTTTACCCGGCGCTGGTGCGTGCTGGGGATGCGCATGTCTTCGCGGTATTTGGCCACGGTGCGGCGGGTCACCTGAATGCCTTGCGATTGCAGGATGCGGGTGATCTGCTCGTCGGTCAACGGACGGCTGGGGTCTTCTTCTTCGATGAGTTTTTTAACGCGGCGTTTGAGGATGAGCAGCGACGTGCCACCACCCTCGGGCCCCTGAACGCTTTCGCTGAAGAAGTAACGCAGCTCGAATACGCCTTGCGGGGTATGCGCGTATTTGTTCGCGACGGCGCGGCTAACCGTGGAAGGATGCACACCGATTTCTTCGGCCACCTCCTTGATCATCATAGGCTTGAGTTGATCGATGCCCCGTTCGAGGAAATCCTGCTGGCGGGCGACGATGCAATAGCAGACCTTGGTGATGGTCTGCTTGCGCTGCTCGATGTTCTTGATGAGCTGGATGGCGCTCTTGTAGCGCTCTTTGACGTAGTCGCGAGTGCTCTTCTCGTTGACGCCGTCGCGAGTGACTAGCTTTTTGTAGGCCGGATTCAGGCGAAGCTGCGGCAAATCTTCGTCGTTCATGATGACCAGCCACTCGTCGCCGTGTTTGACGAAGGCGACGTCGGGTTCGATGAGGCGCGCCTGAACTTTGTTGTACCGCAGGCCGGGACGCGGATCAAGAGTACGGATGTAGTCGAGCGCAGCCTGCACGGCTTCGATCGGACGGCCGATGGCCTTGGCGATTTCTTTGTGCTGTTTGTTCTGCAGGCCCCGGAGATGCTGGTCCGCAACGGCGGTCGCGTCTTTCAGAAGCTGTTCGGTGCCGTTGCCGTTTTTGTGGAGCGCCAGCTGGGCCTGATGATAACGCAGTTGGTTGAGTAGGCAGCCGCGAAGATCGCGGCAGGCCACGCCCGGAGGATCGAGCTGACGCACGACCTCCAACGCTTCCTGCAGATCGGCAGGCGTGAACGTTGGCTTAAATACAGGAGCAGGCGGGTGTGCTGGAGCTGGCGCGGGAGCAACTGCGGCGGCGGAATCCCCGGAGCGCGAGGAGACTGAGGCTTCCGTGCGGGGCTCGGGAGAAACGTCCGCAGGTTCTGCGGGACTTGAATTTTCTGCAGGGTGCAGATCGATATCGTAGTCGGGCGCGGATGAATCAGGTTCGGCGAGCGGGGAGACGTCTTCGCTCGCAGAAACTGATTCTTCGGTGGCTTCGGCCAGGCCCAGGGCTTGCGCCTCGCTGACAATATTCTTCGCCGTTTGAGCGTCGGCCTCGGGCGGAGCTGGGGGTGCGACGCCGAGGAGTTCGTCGTCGCTGGCGATGAGGTATCCGTCTTCGTTCAGGTTGCCGATGATCAGGTCGGCGGCTTCGCGGATTTCGCGGCGCAGGCTGAGCGCACCGAGTTGCCAGGCAAGGTGATCGGTGAGATTCGTCGGCTTGGAAAGAAAATTCTCAAACGACGGTCGCTCGATGTCCTCCATCTCGCTATGGGTGCGGTAACCGGGATCGAGATAGTCCTGGAAGAAAGAACCGAAATCGATCTCTTCGAAGGGATCTTTCTTTTCAACAGCGCTGATCGGATTTTCTTCGTTGCTGGCGGCAGCGGCGCGCTCGCGGTCTTCTTCCTTCTTTCCAACTTCATCGAGCAGGGGAACGGAATCTTCCAGCTCTTCGAGAACGGGGTTCTCGACCATCTCAGAGTTGATCATGTCCTTGAGCTCAAGCTTGTTGAGCGCAAGGACAGAGACCATCTGCACCAGGCCCGGGGTAAGGATCTGGCGCTGCGAGAGCTTTACGCTGAGTTTGTGTTGTAAGAGGACCATGTCGTTAGTCGGCTGTCGTTGGTCGTTCGCCTTGCCGCGTTGTGTTGACCTTTTGCCAACGACCAACGACTAGCGACCAACGACGTTTTTCTCAAACCAGCGAGAAGCTCTCGCCCAGATACACCCTTCTCACTTCGGGATCGCCCGCCAACTGCCCGGGCTGGCCCTGACGGAAAATTCTGCCGTCATCGATGATGTAGGCGCGGTCAGTTACCGAAAGCGTTTCGCGCACGTTATGGTCGGTGATCAGAACTCCGATGCCGCTGGCGCGCAGGCTGCTGATGATTTTCTGCAAGTCCAGTACGGCGATGGGGTCGATCCCGGAAAACGGTTCGTCCAGCAAAATGAATGTGGGATTGATGCAGAGGCAGCGGGCAATTTCCACGCGCCGGCGCTCTCCGCCGGACAGGGCATATCCGCGGTTCTGGCGGATGTGCTCGAGTCCTAATTCGTCGATGAACTTTTCCATCTTTTCGCGGCGCTCATGCCAGGACATCGGCTGCGCCTCCAACACTGCGAGGATGTTTTCTTCGACCGTGAGTTTGCGAAAGACCGAAGCTTCTTGAGGGAGATAACTGATGCCATACTGACGGGCCCGCAAATACATGGGAACGTCGGTGATGTCCTGACCGTCATACAACACGCGGCCAGTGTCGGGAGGGACGAGCCCGACGATTGCATAGAAGGTGGTGGTCTTGCCGGCGCCGTTAGGACCTAATAATCCAACGACTTCGCCCTGATCGACCCGGAGGCTGACGCCATTGACAACGCGGCGGCCACGGTAGCTTTTGCCAATTTCTTCTGTGGCCAGAGTACGCATTTATGTTCGCAATTAATGGGCCACTCGGGTCTGAGTTACCACAGGAGTGCTTGCTCCGCCTTCTACGAGCACCCTATCATCGCGTCTAAAGAAAGTCAACGAAACCCCGGTAATCTTGCCTTGTTCGGCATCAAAAATGCTGGGCGGTCCGCCGGTCAGGACGAACTTGTCGTCGGCGGCCGTATAGACGAGTTTTTGTCCCTCGGCACGACGATTCGGCTGCTGGATGACGACATCGTCTTGGGCAACCATGCGATCCAGTTGTCCAGCGCCGCCAAACGATTGACTGCTTGAAGCTTGGCTGCGAGGTAAGAGGTAGGCATCCACCGTTTTTGCGGAAGCGGTGAAGTCGGCACTTTGAGCAACCACGCCTCCTCCGTAGTGGATGCGACGCTCCGAATCGGTATAAGTGAGCTTGGCGGCGGTGACTGAGATCGGTGTTGCGGGAGAGATCGAATCGCCTTTCGGTTTCTTTGTGCCCGTTTTCTCGGCTTGCACGTTCGCTTTGGATGCCTGGATCAGGATCGTCTGCACGGGCTGGGCGGGAGTGCCTTGTGCAATGACGGACCGGCGGTCGCGGTCGAACTGAATCGTCGGCGCCTCGATCAGGTTCGCATCCTGCCAGAGGCGAGCGTTCCCGGTGTAAACCGCTGTGCCGGGGGAGTTGTGCGCAGTCATGCTGTGAGCGGTGACATGAATCGGGGAAGAAGAGGCCAATAGTGCGCCGCTCGGTTGTTCCTTGAGATCGTTGTAGGTGCTCTTTACGTCATCCTGGGCGACGGCCTCGCCAGTTGCGCGGTTGATGCGGATGGTGTTGGCAGTAGTCGCCATGCCGCCGTTGACAACGCGCGGGTCGCCGGTGAGCACGAGCATCTGGTCCGCCGGTGTATAGCGCGCCGAGTTGGCCCAGGCTTGCATGCGCTTGGCTGGATCCTGAGCATCGGTGTAGAAGACTTTGCCTTGTTGGGTGATGGAGTCGATGCCGCCGTGAGGAAGAAAAGCTGCGTCGACGGATTCGCTGGTGCTGATGCGATCGGGTTCGCCAGGAGTCGAGTTGACGATGCGAGTATCGGGCGAGCCATGAATGCCGATGAGATGATTGCGGCCTTCGGAGAATGCGAATTGCGCTTCGAACTTGCCCGCGGTTACATCAGTTTTCTGCGCGGGCGTGGAAGGCGAACTCAGTGCCTGCGCGATGGTGATGTGCGCGGCGCCAGAGGTAACGGCGCGCTGCACGATGTGTCCTTGCGCCACCGTGAAGTCGATGGCGGGGGCGGTGAGTTCGAAATCTTGCGGGCCGGACGCCACGCCTTTTGCCGCGGGTTTATTAGAAGAGGCGGCCTTCTGAGTGAGATGGACGCCATCGAGGGCGTGAACTTTCTGGAGCTCGTTCTGGCCGGCGAAATCGAGGACCACGCGGCCGGCGTCGCCCTGCATGGATTGAGGTCCGGTCTGCTCGAGGTGGACGTTGCCGGTGAGGATTGCGGTGTGCAGCAGATCCTGCTTACCTTCGAGAAGAAACTCAGCTTGGTCGGCGCGGCTGCGCACTTGGGAAGCTTGAGGGCTGTCGGAAGCAGAATTTTGTTTGGAGGCCGCTTCTTTTGTTCCCTGCATCCGCGTCTCGGTGGTGACGTCTCCTGAGGCCAGAATCCTTTCGACCTGATTTTCGTGGCTCAGATAGAACACCGCTTGATCGGCTTGCACAGTTCCGTCCCGGCGGCTGAGATGCGGGTGGTAGAGCGTGATCTCGCGGGGATCATTGGTGATAACGCCGTGGTCGGCTTCGACTACCGCGGCGTACGCGCCGTTGAGCACGACGTGAATTTGCGAGGACAGAATCAGAGTGTTGGTTTTGCCCGCGTATTGGACGCCGACGGCCCAGCCCGTGGCTTGCGGGATTTGGAATTCGACGCGGGCAGCGGTCATGGCGTTTCCGCTGTCTTTATTGAAGACTAGATCGTGCGTCTTCAGGTGAATGGGATTCTTGAGTTCCTTGGGCGTGGCCTGATCCGGGCTGGCCAGGCCTTCTGGGTTGGAAACGAGATCGATCTGAACATCGCCCTTGGCGGTGACGTCCCCTGTTTTCTGATTAAATGCGAAATCGTCCCCATAGATCTGATCGAAGCGAGAGGAGTCGCGGCCGTAGAGTACGATGCTGACATTGTGGAGTTCGGCGTTGCCATTCAGCTTGAATTGCTTGACGTCGCTGGCCTGAACGGTGAACAGAGTGCGCTTGCCATCGGACTTGGAAAACTGGAAGCCGCTGGCCGTTTGCTTAATGTCGTATCCGATCTTGCCGGGGAATTGTTTGAGGACGTTGGTCGCCTTCCGGCGCTCGTAGAAATACATTCCCGCCACGACCAGCACGAGCAGCACGGCGGTCACGGCCAGCAGGCGGCGCAGACGATAGACTCTCAGCGGCATCTGGGTTCAGTGTAATGCAGGCTGGTCGCTGGCGGTTAGTCGCTGGTCGTTTGCCAGGACCGGTCGACGTCGAAACAGCAAACGACTAACGACGCAACGACCCAACGACCAATGACGGCTAGACTGGTAAAGATGACCACGCGAACCGCTCCACCCCTACTCGACTTTCACAACCTGCGGGTGATGCGGGGGCAGAAGATTGCGCTCGACGATTTCAGCCTGCGGATTGGCGCGGACGAACACGTTGCAATACTTGGGCCGAATGGGTGCGGGAAGTCGACGCTGATCAAGACGATTACGCGTGAATGCTATCCGGTGGCACGGGCGGAGTCGTCGATGTCGATTCTGGGCGAAGAAAGTTGGGACGTCTTCGCGTTGCGGGCGCGGCTGGGCATCGTATCGAATGACCTGATGCTGTCGGTCACGGGAGACGCCTGCGGGCGGGACGTTGTGCTTTCAGGATTTTTCAGCAGCGTCAGCATTTTCTCAAATCACAGCGTGGACGCACGAAAACGCAAGTTAGCGGACGAGGCACTGGCCGCGTTGAAGATTGAGCATCTGGCGGAGCGTCCGGTTTGCGAGATGTCGTCGGGCGAGGCGCGGCGTGTGTTGATCGCACGAGCCCTGGTACACAAGCCGGGTGCGTTGCTGCTGGACGAACCCTGCAATTCACTCGATCTGGCGGCACAGCAGGGGTTGCGGCAAACCATGCGGGCGCTGGCCAACTCGGGAACGGCAATTATTCTAGTGACGCACGAGCTGGCCGATATTGTTCCTGAGATTCAACGCGTGGTGCTGATGAGCCGCGGGCGGGTTGTGGCTGACGGACCCAAAGAGGAAATTCTGCGGGTGGAGCGACTGGCGGAGCTATTTGGAGTGAACGTCGAGATGGCGCGGCGCGACGGGCATTACCATCTGTGGTAAACGAGTCAACCTTCTCTCGGGGTGCCTTTGCCGTAGCTGCGGCTGGGGTTTACCCACCATCCTTTACCCGTTCTGCCAATCGTTTTGGTGCGATCAAGGCGTAGCTGCCGAACAGGAGTTCCTTTACTTCGTCCCAATCGATTTTGCCGGCGTCTAAGCGCAAGGCGACCCATCCTCTCGAAGCCAAGTAAGCGGGAAGGTAGAATTTGTCGGGCTGAGCCGCGGCCAGGGCTTTGTTGTCGCTGGGCAAAACTTTGCAGGTGACGGCGATGACGCCGTCTCCGTGATGATTATCGAGGAAGTAGGCGAACGTTTTTTTTCGAACCAGAAATTGTGCGTGAGAACCGTAGTTGTTGCGCGTCGCCTCGGGTAGGGAGAGGGCGATCTTAGTCAGGCGGGAGAGGCGCGGATCTTTGGACTTTGTCATAACCAGTTTCTCGCTGTGAGCCCTATGTCATCGCAGTCTCACCGTTGGACGGAGATTTGAAGATCGCGCAGGGAGAGTTCCAGGCCGCCGTATTCGGGGTGATCGTTGTTGCCGATGGTGAAGGCAATATCGACCGAATCGCCTGCAAGAAGCGGGGTTTGCTGCAGACGTTCAGCCATGTGCCAGCCCAGGGCGTCGAAAGTGATTTTGTGTTGGAAATCAGTTCTCAGTTCGCCCGCTCTTATTGAATCAATTGACGATGCTTTTTCGGTTCGGCGAATCACGGCGCCGTCAGGATGGCAGCTGGGCGTGGCCACGACCGCTGCGGCGGAGAGTTCCTCGGACCCTTCAGATAGAGACGTTGCCAGCAACGTCTCTACGACACTTCGAGCAGCGGGTCTCAGTTTCAGCTTGATGTGTTTGTCTTTGAGGATACGCGGCGGCGCGGTGAGCTGGACCGCGCGAGCTGCGAATACTGGCTCGGGATTTCCCATGCCGTAGGGTTCCAGCAACTGGAGCGCTTGAAACAGTTCGGGAGTGACGTCGGCGAGATCAAGTTCCGCGTCGAGATCGAGGATTGGATCGAAATCCGCGAGCGTGAGACGGGAGCGGGCGAAGGCGTCGAGTGTCGTTCGAAGTTCGGCGACGTTGGCGGAGGGCATGGCGAATCCGCAAGCGTGCGAATGTCCGCCGTAACGGGAAAACAGATGGCCGCAGGATTCAATCGCTTCCAGCAGATGGAAGGCGCGAATCGAACGGCCAGAACCGAAAGCTTCGGCGCCGTCGCGGGAAATCACCACCGTAGGGCGATTGTAGCGTTCGACGATGCGCGTGGCGGTGATGCCGATTACGCCGCGGTGCCAGTTTTCCCCATCGATGACGATGCAGTAAGAGTCGGAAAGCGTGGGGTCGCCGGTGAAACGTTCTTCCACGGCGCGCAAAATTCTCTTTTCTTCTTCCTGGCGGTCGGAGTTGAGATGGTCGAGTTTGGCGGCAAGTTCACGGGCGCGCGCCGGATCTTTTACGCTGAAAAGTTCGATCACGTCGCGAGCCACATCCATGCGTCCGGCGGCATTGATGCGGGGCGCGATGCGGAAACCGACTTCGCCCGAGGTTGGAGGACGCTTGCTGGAGATCTGCGCGACTTCGAGCAACGCTTTGAGTCCGGGATTGACAGCGCGGCGCAGCGCATCCAAGCCCAATGACGCGAAGACACGATTCTCGCCAGTGAGCGGGACTGCATCGGCGATCGTCGCGATGGCCACGATCTTCATGAACGACATCAGCAATTTATTTTGCAAGCTGGCATCCAGGCGGCGTTGCATCAATCCCTGGGCGAGTTTGAAAGCGACACCTGCGCCACAGAGTTGTTTGTAGGGATATTCACAGCCGGACTGATTGGGATTGAGAACGGCAAGTGCCTTGGGCACGCCGTTGGGACCGGGCAAGTGATGATCGGTGACAATCAGGTCGACACCGAGTCGGTGCGCGGTTTCCGCTGGCGCAAAGGCGCGGATGCCCATGTCGACGCTCACGATCAAACGAATGCCAGCGGCGGCGGCGCGCTCGATCACGTCGTCGCGCATGTCATAGCCTTCGCGAATGCGGTGCGGAACGTGGAAGTCAGCCGAGCCGCCGCAGAGCTCAATCGCCGTCTTGAGAATGATGACGGCCATGGTGCCGTCGACATCGTAATCACCGTAGATGAGAATGGGCTCTTTGCGTTCAATTGCGGCCGAGATGCGATCGACGGCGGCAGGGAGTCCGGTCATACGATCGGGGGAGTGCAGATGAGAAATGGATGGAGCGAGGAAAATGTTTGCCGAGTCGATGTCGATAAGACCGCGGCTCACCAGTAGTGGCGCGAGGATGGGGGCCGTATTGCGAACGCCGTGCGTAGTACTGGCGCGGAGTGCCGCTGCCAGCGACGCGACCGCGTTATGGTCGGACGATTTTTTGATCCACTGCATAGGGCGGCTGTCATGCGGAGAGTGTTTTAGCGTGAGGATCGCTGCAGCTTGTCGGAAGATTGCAGAGATCCTTCGCTTCGCTCAGGACGACAATATCGCTCGGACGACAATATCGCTCACGATGACAATATGGAGCAGTTTACTACTACGAGGAGGGGACTAGTTTTCTTCGTCTTGATCGGGTTCGTCCATGGTGAGGCCGCCGAACTCGTCGGAGACTTCGAGCAGATGTTGGTAGCGCTCATACCACTCGGTGCTGACCTCGCAGAGAAACATCGATCCCTGGTAGGCCCAGCCCAGTTGCAGAAATCCGACGCGGCCGGCATGGGCACGGAGCCAGCGGGCATCTTCGACATCTTCGCCGTCGGTGAATTCTGAGTTGGTGAGACGCTGCACCATCTCATCCAGTTCGGTGCGCTCAAGCGTCCACGAATGCATGGTGAGAAAGGGAGCGCCGGCCGCTTTGGCGAGTTCCACGAAATCTTTCCAGCCGTCAGGATTGCCGCCCATCTCCCACATGACGCATTGCACCTCGTCGTAATCCACGAAACCGTGGAAGCGGCGCATGCCATGGCCCTCGATGAAAGCGACCATGTCGTCTTTTATAGTGGTTAGATCGTCTGGAGTGGGAGACATATAGAAAAAGCTCGTAATCGCTTATTGTATGCCGTTCGCAACTTCGTTGCCAGCGCAACGGCGACGCCTGCGATTTTCTTATCCAAATGAAAAGAAAGCGCGCGCGCAAAACGCACCTGTTAGCCCGATATTGAGTCACAAGCTAGAAGGCAAGTCTGAGCGCGAATTGGACCAGGCGAGGATTATTGACCGTGTTATTAATGACTCCGAAACTGGACTGCGTGTTGATGTCTTGCTGTCCGCTATCGCCCAAGCCCCCCATAAAGAACTGCGGATGGTTGAACAGATTGAAGAATTCTGCCCGGAATTGCACGTTCATTCCCTCGCGGAAGGAGAGCGGGAAATTCTTGATGACGGAGAAGTCGGTGTTGACGAATCGAGGTCCATAGACGGGGGCTCGAGCGGCGGAGCCGAGCTCTCCTGTCGGCGCCTTTTCGAAGGCGCACGGATTAAACCAATGTTGCAAGGTGTGGATCTGCGACGGGGCGGAGCAGGTGGGATTGGCTGCAACCGGACCGGCCTTGTTAGGATCTCCTACTTGGTTCGGGCGCTGCAGCGTGAAGCCGTTGTAGGAGAAGTAGGTTCCTGATTCGTCCGCGCTGTCGACAACAAAGAGCGGGAACCCAGAGGTTGCCCTTTCAATCAGATCGACGTGCCAATTTCCCAGGATTGCATTGGTAGCGCCATTCCAATCGCTGCCAAAATGTTTGCCTTTGCCGAACGGCAAATCGTAAAGAATGCTGGCGGTGAAGCTGTCATTCAAATTCAACCCAGAAAGGCCCCAGTCAAGCCGTTTGGTTCCAGGCAATGGCCAATATATGGCGCCCGGGTTCGTTCCCAAGCCGTCGGGCATGCCGGAATCGAATGTTCGCGACCAAGTGTAGCCGAGCAGCGCATAGAGACCATGCCGCGCGCTCTTGGTCTCAGCTTTGACTTCCAGAGAATCATAGCGCGCATTGCCCACGCTGTTATTGCTGTTGACGCTCTGAAAAGCTCCCGCAAACGGAAAAGACCCGAATCCGCAACCTAAGGTGTAGCCGGGGACCGTACCGCAGGCGCTGGGCTGATTCAGGTTCTCGTTTTCCTGGCTGACTAGAATGTGCTGGCTGCGAGAACCGGCGTACCCAACGGTCAGAACAACGTTTTCCGGTAACTGGTGTTCGACACTGAGCGTGTACTGCTGAACCATACCTTGCTTAAAATTAAGGTTCGCGGATTGAATGGAGCCGGTGTAGCAGGTTGGATTGACGGGCCCCGTCAGGATGCCGGCTGGGGGACACGCGGGATTTGTCGGAGCGACTTCCTGGAAGCCATACGACAGACCGCAACCGGTATTTCCGTACGGATTGCAGAGACCTGTAGACGCGAAAAAGGGTGTCAACAAAACATTCGGGAAGCTGTCTGGGTCAATTTCCGCATAGTACGGGGGGTTCTGCCATAGCCCTTGGCCGCCTTGGTTCCACGCTGAATCATGAAAGATGGCATAGCCCGCTCGAATTGCAGTCTTATCGCCGCCCATGGGCTTCCAGGAGAGGCCGATGCGAGGCTCGAGAGCGCTCTTATCAAACTGGATCCCGACGCGGCCGTCGCTGGCGATGCAACTGGTGCAACCGCTCAACGTAGGACTTCCCCTGGGCACATACCACTTCAGATTTTGAACGTTGAAGTTCGCCTGGCGATTTTTGACTTCCGTTTCTGGCGTAGCCAGAGACCACGCCAGCCCGATGTTCAACGTGAGGTTAGACGTGACGCGCCAGTCGTCCTGGACGAAAGGACGAATGAGTTTCCAGCGGCGGCCCGTGGTGGCTCCCATAAACGTCTGATCGTGGGCGGCGAAAACTCCCGTACTGCCCAACAACAGATCGGCGATATCGTCTCCCGTCCCTAAGCCAGCCTCTACCACGTAACCGTCCTGGAAGGCATTGTTGCGCACATTCATTTCCTCGGCGCGATAGGTCGCACCGAAGCGGATGTTGTGCTTGCCGCGAATCAGGTCGAGGGTGTCGCCAACGGAATAAACGTTCGTTCCTCCTTGGTAAGGCGCATATCCGCGATCGCCCACAGAGAAGTAGCTCGACATCTGGAATGACGTCATCCCGCAGCTTACACAATCTTTGTTTGACTGATTCAGGCTTGGTGGATAACCGGTGATGGAATCGCACTTCGCTCCCAGATTGGCGCCTGGAATTCCGATATTGGCAGCTTCGCAACTGCCGGTGCCAAACGAAAGAATGTGATTGAAGATGCGACTGTAGCCCACCATTGCCTGGTTGATGAGAGTTGGCGAAAAGACGTGAGTCTCATTTATGACTGCATTGCGCCCGTGATTATCGATGTATTGATTGCTCCCGAAGGCGTTAGCTTCGGACCACGTTGGCGAGCCGCCGGGAACGAAGTTGGTGGCTTGATCGTAGCTGAAGCGGGCAAACGCCGAATCTTTATTGGAGAAATTGTGATCGAGCCGAATATCCCATGTCCCTTCATTTAGCTTCCGCACCGGCTGGTTGACGTAATTGAATGCCGAATTGTTTGAATTGGGCAGGGGATAAAGCTGAGCCACCTTGGCTCCCAGTGGATTGATCAAAGCTTTGGGAATAACGTTGCAGGTCGTTCCGGGTGCCTGGCTGCCATCTGGAAGCACAGGTTCGGGAGTCGTTCCCGATGAGCACTGAAAAGTCGTGGGCTCGGTTCTCGTCGCGTATGGGTTCGCAAGTTGTATACCAAGAGGGTTGTTGGTGAAATCGTAATCACCGTTGGTATCTGGCGTCGTCATTGCGGGGGTTGGGACAAATCCCGTGAAGGTTACGCCCTCCCGCTGCATCTTGGCCTGATAGTCGGCAAAGAAAAAAGTCTTGTCTTTCCTGATTGGACCGCCCAGCGACCCACCAAACTGATTCAAATTGAATTTCTGTGCCGAAGTGCCGAAATAGGGGGACGCATCTAGCTTCGTGTTGCGAAAGTACTCGAACAAAGATCCATGAAATCGGTTTGCACCCGACTTGGTGGTGACCAAGACGGTCGGACCAGCCCGCTCACCGTACTCCGCGGAGTAGGTGTATGTGAGTACTTTAAATTCCTGGATGTCGTCGATGTCGGGAAAAATAGCGATCCCGCCCTCATCCAACTGGTTGTTGTCGTTGCCGTCGAGCAGCCAATCGGTTTCCTGTTCGCGAGAACCTCCCACAGACAGTGAAAACGAGCCTCGCGTCGCAGCTTCGCTACTGGCCGCATTAGTGAAGAAACTCACGGGGCTCGTGGACGCAGTGGTGCCCGGAGTAAGCGTGGCCAGTTGCACGAAATTGCGTCCGTTCAACGGAAGTTCGGCAACTTCCTCGGAGGTAATCACCTGTCCAAGGCTGGGACTCGTGGTCTCCACTGCAACTTCGGTCGCGTTCACTTCCACACTGCTGGTAACGGATGCCGGGCGCAGAGAAAAATTCAGTTCGCGTTGTTCGTCAACTTGCAGGCGAATGTCTTTTTGCTCGGCCGGACCGAAGCCCTGCGCCTCGATGTGAATGGTGTAGAACGCTACGGGGAGGAGCGGGACAATGTAATGGCCAGAATCGTCAGTCTTGGCTTCGCGCGTGAGGCCCGTCCCTTGCGAGGTGACTTTTACATTCGCCCCAGAGATTACTGCGCCCGCGTTGTCGGTAACCGTGCCCGAAAAACCTGCGGTGGCCTGACCTTGCAGGAGCGGGCTGCATAGGAATACCAGCAAAAAGAGCGGGAGGACGCGGCGCATCTCGTGGCTCGACATTTCTTGAACCCCTTTCGGTGGCGGACAGCGAAAAGAGAAGACCATCCCCTACTTCCCCGAGAGAAGTTGGTGGCTCCGGAACTGCAGACAGCGCTTATAAATTGGAGGTTGCCGCTAAGTCAAGAATTTTCGCCGTGATAGCGGCAGAGTTGCGGTCATTCTTTCGAATCGCTGCATTCGGAAAACAACTGCATGGCGATGTTTGTCGGGAGCTCCATGTCGGCGGAGAAACATGACATCGCTCAACAGTTTGGTGGATTCAGGATCTGGCACGCCATTCGGCGTCGAAGCGCGCGCGGTCAGAAAAAGATTTCTGGGTTCCGACGCCGGTAGTGGACAGAGCGGCATAAAGATTCGCGCGGCGGACGGATTCTTGTTCTGGCACGCCCTCGGCAAGAAATACGGCGAAGCTGCCAATGAACGCATCGCCTGCGCCACTGCTGTCGACACTGTTGACCGCGAAGGCGGGGACGTGTTCGGCCGCTTCGCAGCTAGCGAGAAGCGATCCATTGGCTCCTAAAGTAATGATCACGCGGCGAATGCCGTGAGCCAAAAGCTCAGCAGCACATTTTTTGGCGTCTTCGACGTTTCTCACCAGAGATCCCGTGATGGCTTCAGCTTCACTCTCGTTGGGGACGAGGTAGTCGAGATCTTTCAGCGCGGTCAAGTCGATCGGTTGGGCGGGTGCGGGATTGAGAATGCAGCGGATTCCGTTCTTGCGAGCGAATTGGATTGTGTAATAGACGGTCGGCAGCGGGATTTCGAACTGCAGAACGATGCAGTCGGCGTTCTTTAGCGTGTCAGCGGCGGCGTCAACATCAGCCGGTTTGAGCGCTTCATTCGCTCCCTTTACGACGAGAATGCGATTCTGTCCGCTGGCTTCGACGAAAATGGGTGCAACGCCGCTGGAGAGTCCTTCCACCTGCTTTACATGGGAGGTATCAATTCCAAGTTTGCGAAAATTTTCGATGGTTGCAGGACCGAAGAGGTCGCTGCCGACGCGCGCGACCATAAAGACATCGGCGCCGCACAAGCGCGCTGCGACCGCCTGATTCGCACCTTTGCCTCCAAACCCGAGATCGAATTTCTGTCCGAAGATCGTTTCCCCCGGCCGGGGGAACTGGTTCGTAAAAGTGGTCAGATCAATATTCGCACTTCCAACCACCGCAATCTTGGGGCGCTTTGCCATTTTCGTTTCGGCCTTCTTTGCAAGTGCGCGGAACGCCGAGTCTATTCAGGGCAGAGAGACTATGTCAACGTGAGCGATTTCACGGAATGCGTAGTTGGTCGCTCTGAGCCAGCCTCCGTTTCTGCTATAGTTTCGTTCCTCGACCGTTGAATTCTGGGAGGACCCCATGCCCCGCAATGTCCGCTGCGCCTTGATTCAAGCCAGCAACGCGCTCTCGACCGAGCGCCCGCTTGCGCAGATTAGAAAAGCGATGATCGACAAGCACATGAAGTTGATCGAGCAGGCCGCGCGAAAGAAGGCGCAGATCCTCTGCTTGCAGGAACTTTTCTACGGACCCTATTTCTGCGCCGAGCAAAACGCACGCTGGTATGAGTTGACCGAACGCGTGCCCGACGGACCGACGACCCAACTCATGCAGAAAGTCGCCGCTAAGCATCGCATGGTGATGGTTGTTCCGGTCTATGAAGAGCAGATGCCGGGAGTCTATTTCAATACGGCGGCTGTCATCGATGCAGACGGGCGTTATCTCGGGAAATATCGCAAGCACCACATTCCGCATTGCCATCCCGGCTTCTGGGAGAAGTTTTATTTCACGCCTGGCGACCTTGGTTATCCGGTCTTCGAAACCAAGTATGCTCGCGTTGGTGTGTACATCTGTTACGACCGGCATTTTCCTGAGGGCGCGCGGATCCTCGGACTGAACGGGGCGGAGATTGTGTTCAATCCTTCGGCGACCGTGGCCGGGCTCTCGGAGTATTTGTGGGAACTAGAACAGCCCGCCCACGCCGTAGCCAATGGCTATTTTGTGGGAGCGATCAATCGCGTGGGGACTGAGAAGCCGTGGAGCATCGGGGAATTCTACGGAAAGAGTTATTTCTGTAATCCGCGGGGCAAGATTATTGCGCAGGCCAGCCGCGACAAAGATGAAGTGGTGATCGCCGACCTCGACCTCGACATGATCGCCGAGGTCCGCAAAGTCTGGCAGTTCTTCCGCGATCGCAGGCCGGAAAGTTATGGTCCGCTGACCACGCAGAGTGGAGCATACGCCGCCGCTGACTGAGTCGCAAAGTAACGCGGGCTACTCCATTTCTGAAACACGCCGATGACAAGCACTCAACTGCGCTCTCGCATCGAATCCAGTCCCTTGTATAACGAGGACCTCGCGCCCGCCAGCGCGGAACGACGTCACTGGGGCACATATAATTTCGCCGCTCTGTGGATTTCGATGTCGGTGAACATCCTCACCTACATGCTGGCCGCAAGCCTGATTCAGGGAGGAATGAATTGGAAACAGGCGGTCGCAACCATTTTCATTGGCAACGTGATCGTGCTGGCGCCGATGCTGCTGAATTCGCATCCCGGCGCGAAGTACGGAATTCCTTTTCCGGTTCTGGCTCGAGCCTCGTTCGGCGTGCTGGGCGCGAACGTAGCCGCAGTCTTGCGCGCCCTGGTCGCTTGCGGTTGGTTCGGCATTCAAACCTGGATCGGCGGCGAGGCGATCAGTACATTGCTGGCAACGCTCGCTCCCGGCTGGAAAAATTTCGCCTACGGACCGGCCGTCTGCTTCGTTGTTTTCTGGTTGATCAACCTCGTGGTTGTGCTCAAAGGAATTGAATACATCCGGTTGCTGCAGGGTATCAGCGCGCCCGTTCTGCTGGGCGTGGGACTGCTTCTTTTGGGATGGGCTTATCATGCGGCGGGCGGCTTCGGCCCTATGTTCTCCGTGCCATCGCGCTTCAATACGTTTCCGGAGTTTTTGAAGTTCTTGATCCCCGCATTAAATGGGACCGTCGGTTTCTGGGCCACGGTTTCCTTGAATATTCCCGACTTCACGCGGTTCGCCCGCAATCAACGGGAGCAGATGATCGGCCAAGCCCTTGCTCTGCCGACGACGATGACGCTGTACGCCTTCGTCGGAATAGTTGTGACCTCAGCCACGGTGGTGATTTACGGAACAGCCATCTGGGATCCGGTACAACTGCTCAGCCGCTTTCATTCGCCGGTCGCGGTTGTAATTTCCCTGGTCGCGATCCTGCTGGCCACACTTAACGTAAACATCGGCGCGAACGTGGTCTCGCCAGCGAATGATTTTTCGAACCTGTGGCCGCGTGGCATCAACTTCCGCACTGGAGGCGTCATCACCTGTTTTATGGGAATTGCGCTCATGCCGTGGAAACTGCTCTCCAACTATCGAACTTTTATTCTCGGCTGGCTAGGCGGATACGCGGCATTTCTTGGGCCTGTGGCGGGAATTATGATCTGCGATTACTTCGTTATCCGGCGCAGGGTGTTGCGGGTGGACGACCTGTACCTTCGCGGGGGGCTCTACGAATATTCGCACGGATTCAATTGGAGCGCTTTGATCGCGCTGGCATTAGGAGCGGGCAGCGCTCTTGCCGGACTGGCGGTTCCGTCGGTGCGCGCGCTGTATGACTATTCGTGGTTCGTCGGCTTTGTGGTTTCGTTTGTGGTGTATTACATGTTGATGAAGTTTCAGCGTCAGGCTGCGGTTGCCGCGCAGGCGCCCGGTTAACGCCGCGGCTTCGTCTTCCTTTTTGCTTCCAGAAATTCAGGCAGCACGTCGCGCTGGTAAATGTCGAGCGTCTGCTCTTCGTCCCCGCACATCAGGTAGATGTTGAACTGGGTCACACCCACGTCCGCGAGTGCGAGCAACTTCTTGCGGTGCGCTTCGGCGGGCCCAATCAGGCAAAAGCGGTCGACGACTTCATCCGAAACGAAGTTGGCGTTATCGCTTTCCACTTCGCAGTGATGCTGGTAATCATAGTGGCCGCGATCCTGTACAAACGAAGTCAATGCGGGCGGAAGATCTTCGGGCTTGTATTGCCGGATCAAATCCATCACATGATTCGAGACCAAGGCCGGGAACCAACGAACTCGCTCGCGAGCTAGTGCTAAGTCGTCGGAAACCCATACCGGCGCGGCGGACATCACTTCGATCTGGCTCGCATCCCGGCCGGCTGCATGGGCGCCCTCTCTCACGAAACCCATGCACCAGGCGATTAGCGCGGGATCGGCAAACTGCAAAATGACTCCATCGGCCACTCGCCCGGCCATGTGCAGCACTTTGGGACCATATCCGGCGATCCACACTCGCGGAGAATCTTTTGCCCAACTAATGCATGTGGGTTGACCATCGTGCTGCACTTCTTTGGCGGAAGTCAGATCGCGGAACTCCGCCACCGCGGCCTCCAACTGCGACCAACTCACTGGCTTCTTACCCATCACGCGGCGGGAACTGTCGCCGCGGCCGATGCCCAGTTCCATCCGCCCGCCTGAAATCAAATTCAGGGTTGCGAACAGGCTGGCGGTCACGGTGAGATCGCGAGTAGCGGGGTTGGTGACGCACGTACCCAAGTGCATGCGTTTGGTATTCATAGCCATCAGAGTCAGCAGGGGATAGGGTTCCATCCACAAAACGTGCGAGTCGAAAATCCACCCGAATGTGAATCCGGCGCCTTCGGCCTGTCGCGTCAAGCCGACGACGCGGTCGATTGAGATGTCGGGTTTGATGGTGATGCCGAACTGCATAACCGCTCCTTCGTGGACGATTGTGAGGAATCGATTGTGAATAAATGCGGCGAACAAGTAAAGTGCGGCAGTGTAGCATAGAATTCTTTGTTCGCATTGCGCCACAGACGCCGGGCTGCGCGACGGAGGAGTCGATGGGTTTCGACACGATCATCAGAAACGGTTCCGTGGTAACTGCAACGGATACTTACATCGCGGACATTGCCATTGTGAACGGCAAAGTCGGCGCCATCGGGTCCGATCTTCCAGGACAAAATGCCACCAGGATTCTCGATGCGTCGGGCAAGTTGGTCCTCCCGGGCGGCATCGATGTGCACACTCATCTCGACATGCCCTTTGGCGGAACGACCAGCGCTGACGACTTTGAAACCGGCACTCGGGCCGCGGCGTTTGGGGGCACGACCACGCTCATCGACTTCGCGATTCAATACAAGGGCCAGCAGTTGCGACAGGCTTTCGACATCTGGATGAGCAAAGCGTCGGGCAAGGCTACTTGCGACTACGCCTTCCACTGCATTGTGACGGACATATCGGGCGGGCAACTTTCGGAGATGAACGATCTTATTCACGAGGGCGTGACCAGCTTCAAACTTTTCATGGCGTATCCGGGCGTGTTCATGCTCGACGATGGCAGCATCTTCAAAGCTCTGCAGACAACTTCGAAAAACGGCGGCATGGTCTGCATGCACGCGGAAAACGGGAGCGCGATCGACGTCATCGTGCAGCAGGCTCTGGCAGAAGGAAAACGCGCGCCGAAGTATCATGCGCTGACTCGTCCTACAACCGCCGAGGCCGAAGCGGTGGGCCGCGCGATTGCGCTCGCAGAGATGGCGAGCGCGCCGATTTACATCGTTCACTTAAGTTGCAACGAAGCGCTCGAAAAAGTTCGGGAGGCACGCGATCGCGGACTTCCGGTCTATGCCGAGACGTGTCCTCAGTATTTGTATCTTTCGCTCGAGAATTTCGATGCACCCGGTTTTGAAGGCGCGAAGTACGTTTTCACTCCGCCGCTGCGGGAGAAATGGCACCAGGAAAAATTATGGAATGGGCTGAAGCAGGATCAACTGCAGGTTGTCTCCACCGACCATTGCCCGTTTTGTTTTAAGGAACAAAAAGAATTAGGTCTCGACGATTTCACGAAGATTCCGAACGGCGGCCCGGGAATCGAGCACCGCATGAGTTTGATCTACTCTGGCGGCGTGGCGACCGGCCGATTCAGCGCCAATCGCTTTGTCGAACTCGTCTCGACCACTCCCGCAAAGCTTTTTGGACTGTATCCGCGCAAAGGGACGATCGCTGTGGGCAGCGACGCGGACCTGGTAATTTTCGATCCCAAGCGCAAGCACACGATCAGCGCCAAGACTCACCACATGCGCGTGGACTACTCGATGTTCGAGGGCATTCAAGTCACGGGTATGCCGGACGTGGTTCTATCTAGAGGGCGAGTTCTCGTCGAGGGAGAAAAGTTCATGGGACGCGCGGGGCAGGGGGAATTTCTGCGACGCGCGACTTACGCGCAAGTGAATGGCTAGATGCTAGCGGAGAGTTCGGTAGAGGGCTTCTTTCCAGCGCTGGTTGTCGATAGTCCAACACACTTTGGTTTTGCGCTCCTTCTCGAGCGCAGGCGCCCATACGGCCCGGTTTCGTTCATCTTCCGCGACGTTGAGGCGATCGACCACGGTCATCCCACGCGTCAGTTCGCTCTGAGTTTCCACATCCACGTAATGCTCGCTCCACTCAGTTCCTACCGTGGGATCCAATGCCAAGCACATCGCAACTGGATCGGGAAGGCAGATTCCATCTTCGCCGGTTTGAACCTTGTAAGCTTCGCGTGCGTGACTGTTGCTCTCGATGGCGAAGTGAGCGAGGTCGGTATTTAATCCTTGGACGCGAACGATGTCAGATTCGTGAAGCACTGCGTCTCCGCGGCAAAGTTGCCATCCAATCAACTCCACGGGAAGGCCGCTGCGCATCACGATGCGCGCCGCCTCCGGATCGACCCAGATGTTGTACTCGGCAGCCGGGGTGACGTTCCCCTCGCAGCACGGCGCTCCTCCCATCACAACGCAACGGCCGACGCGTGCCGCAATCCCAGGCCGTCGCGACATCGCCAGAGCGATGTTAGTGAGCGGGCCCAAAGTGACGAGGATCAGGCCATGATTGGCCTCGATCGTCTCGATAATGGCATCGACTGCATGCAACCGTTCCGGGGATTGTCGCGGCGCAGGATAGTTGTGATCTCCCAATCCGTCGCGACTATGAAACCAGGTCGCATCCTGATAAGCGCGTAGCAGAGGTTTTTCCGCACCCGAGTATACGGGCACAGCCGCGCCGCAGAGTTCAACCGTGTAGAGAGCGTTTCGCGTCGCCTGCTGCAGGTTCACGTTTCCGGCAACGACCGTAATCGCGGCTACGTGGACATCCGGCGCGCGCAAAGCCATGATCAACGCGATTGCGTCATCGGAGGCGGTATCGGTATCGATGAGAAACGTCCTAGGCACGGGCGTTAGCATAGCAGAGCATGGCGAATCGGCTAACGTGACTTGTGAGTCGCGGTGAACAAGAGTAGAGTTACACACTTTCCAAGGGAGACTGCGATGTATACGCCGCCGAGTCTGACGATTGCGCTCTTGATGACGATCACCAGCGCCATCTGCTGGGGTTCGTGGGCCAACACTTACAAGGGAGTAAAGAACTATCGTTTTGAACTCTTTTATTGGGACTATGCAATTGGTATTTTTCTGATTTCTCTTTTGCTCGCGTTCACCATGGGCAGCGCCGGTCACGACTCCAACAGTTTCGTGAATAACGTTCAGACGGCGGACGCCTCAAATATTATTTCCACGCTCGTGGGCGGAGCGATTTTTAATCTGGCGAATCTTCTTCTGGTGGCCGCTATCGACATGGCGGGACTGGCCGTCGCCTTCCCCGTTTCGATCGGAATTGCCCTTGTCGTAGGCGTCGTATTGAGCTACGCACTGCAGCCCAAAGGAAACCCGATATTTCTGGCGATCGGCGTTCTCTGCGCGTTCCTAGCGGTTGTGCTGGACGGCAAAGCGTATGGCAGCCTTGCAAGTACCGGCCGATCAGTTTCAAAGAAGAGCATTGTGACTTGCATCGTTTCTGGTGTGTTGATGGGGCTGTGGAATCCCTTCGCCGCATACGGCGCTACGCGCGGGAACGCTCTGACGCCCTACAGTTCCGCAGTTTTTCTCACCCTGGGCGCACTACTCTCGTGTTTTGTGTGGAATATTTATTTCATGAAGAAACCTCTGGTGGGCGAACCGGTAAGTTTCGGTGGCTTTTTCAGCGGACCGCCGCGTGGCCATCTTCTCGGCCTCGCAGGCGGGGTGATTTGGGGAATCGGTACGGTCTTTAACCTTGTTGCCGGAAAATCGACTAGCTATGCGATTTCCTATGCAATTGGTCAGTCTGCTCCGATGGTTGCTGCACTTTGGGGAGTTCTCGCCTGGAAAGAATTCGCGGGTTCCGGATATCGAGCGAAGGTCTACCTTGCGCTCATGTTCGTTTTCTATGCGCTGGCTATTCTGCTGGTTGCACATGCAAACGGATCGTGATTTAGTTTTCCGCGAAAATCGCCCGAGTTTTAGAGGAGCATTCCGGCGATTGAGGCCGACATCAAGTTAGCCATCGTTCCCGCCAACATCGCTCGCACGCCAAGCCGCGCCAGTTCGCCTCTTTTGTTTGGGGCGAGCGCACCGATTCCGCCGATCTGAATTCCGATCGAACTGAGATTCGCGAAGCCGCACAGCGCAAACGTCGCAATTGTGAATGAGCGCGGGTCAAGCGCAGCCCTCTGCGGCCCCAGCATGGAAAAGGCGACGAGTTCATTGAGCACCATGCGCGTGCCCAGGAGGTTTCCAATTGCAGGACAATCGTGCCAGGGAACTCCGATGACCCAAGCCACCGGCGAGAACAGTACGCCCAGGACGCTCTCCAGGCTTACCGGAAACCACGCGATGCGATGGTGTATGCCGCCGAAAATGCCATCGAGCAGTGCGACCAGCGCGAGAAATGCAATCAGCATGGCGCCGATATTGAGCGCCATGTGCAAGCCGTCACCAGTGCCGCGCGCGATCGCGCCGAGCAGGTTTTCCTTATGTTCTTTTTCGGTTTCGTCTTCACTCATCACAACGCGCCCGGCAGTCTTGGGTACCTCGGTTTCGGGCACGAGCATTTTCGAAACGAGGATAGTGCCAGGTGCGGTCATGATGACGGCGCTAAGCACGTGTCGCGGCTCAGCCCCGAAGGCGAAATAGGCGGCCATGATTGAGCCGGAGACGTGCGCCATGCCGCTGGTCATCACGGTCATGAGTTCTGAGCGAGTGAGATCTGGCAGGAATGGGCGAATGGTCACCGGAGCTTCCGTTTGGCCCATGAAGATGCTGGCGGCAACATTGAGCGACTCGGCGCCGCTGGCGCCCATGATGCGCGTCATCGCCCAGGCCGCAATCCGGATGATGAACTGCATAATTCCGTAGTGGTAGAGAATTGCGAAGAGAGCGCAGATGAAAATAACGGTGGGCAGCACTTGAAAGGCGAAAATAAAACCGACGCTCGAACCCTGTTTGCCCAGGGGGCCGAAGACGAATTCCGAACCGACGAAGGCATAACTGAGGACGCGGTTGGCAGCGTCTCCCGCGATCTGAAAGATGCGGCGGCCGTAGTCCACGCGCAACACAAAAATGGCGAAGGCAATCTGCAGGCCGAGTCCCCATGCGACCGTCTTGATTCGTATGGCCCGGCGGTTGGTGGAAAAGATGAAGGCGAGAGCCAACATCGTCAGCAGGCCAAGAATTCCGGTGAATCGTCCCATTCAGCGTTTCTCCTCGGACCCGCCGATGATTTTGTGGATGAGCGGCCTTTTTTGTGGCGCGGAATCCGTTACAACACAACTCGCCTCGATGAGTTGTCGGGCCCGTACGGCTCGGGCCTCGTTATTGTAGTGAATCGTGGCGAGAGCTTCGCCTGCGGCCACTCGATCTCCAACTTTCTTATGCAGGACAATGCCAACGGCAGGATCGACGGAATCTTCTTTGCGCTCGCGCCCGCCGCCGAGTATCACGCAGGCGGTGCCAATCTGCTCGCACTGCATCGACGCGAGATACCCTGCGTTTGCGCTTGCAACCTGCACCGTGTGCCGAGCGTGGGGTAGTCTCTTCGCGTCGTCGATGATCCGCGCATCGCCGCCCTGCAACTCCACCATCTGCCGGAATTTTTCCAACGCTCTGCCCGAAGAAATCAGTGCGGCGCTCTGCTGTTTTCCTTTCGCAACGGTGTCGGAGACTCCGCCGAGGTGCAACATCCATCCTGCAAGTTCGAGGCAGAGCTCGTGCAAATCTTCGGGACCGTCGCCGCGCAACACATCTACCACCTCAACCACTTCCAGGGCATTGCCGATCATATTTCCCAAGGGCTGATCCATGTCAGTGATGAGCGCGACCACTTTCTTGCCCATCCGCTCTCCGGTCTCAACCATGAGTTCGGCGAGGAAGGCCGCGTCTTTTTCGCTCTTCATGAACGCGCCTGACCCGGTCTTCACGTCGAGAACTAAAGCGTCGATGCCTTCGGCGAGTTTCTTGCTCATGATGGACGCGCAAATCAGGTACGGACTTTCCACCGTGCCGGTGACATCGCGCAGTGCGTAGAGCTTGCGATCGGCGGGAGCGATTTCTGCCGTCTGCCCAATCATCGCGCAGCCGCAAACTTCGAGCACGCGGCGAAACTCATTCACAGGAAGGTTCACGTTAAAGCCTGGGATAGCTTCCAACTTGTCGAGCGTTCCGCCGGTGTGCCCCAAGCCGCGCCCGCTGATCATGGGAACCACAAGGCCGGCGGCTGCAGCGAGAGGAGCCAGCACCAGGGAAGTCTTGTCGCCGACGCCGCCCGTGGAATGCTTGTCGACCTTCATGGCCGGCAAGGACGAAAGGTCCAGTACATCGCCCGAGTGCAGCATCGCATCGGTGAGCGCCGCGGTCTCCGACCGCGTCATGCCTTTCAGCACCACCGCCATCAACCACGCGGACACTTGATAATCGGGAATATCGCCGCTTGTGTAGGCATTCACCAAGCCCTCGATCTCGCCGCGCGATAATTCAATACCATCCCGCTTCTTGCGGATGACATCGATCGCGCGAAACGTTTGCGACACACTCGAAAGGCTCACTGTAAGCGGAATCCTTCCGGAAGAAGTTCGGTGATATGGGCCTGCTTGGGGCCGGTTGCGCCCTGAAAAAAGATGGTCGCGTCAGGGCCGAACTCATAAATCACCTGCCGGCACGCCCCGCACGGCGAGCAGGCCATGCCGTGATCGTTGGTGACGGCGACAGCTTGAATCTCAATCTTCGGGCCCAACTCGGCGACCGCGGAGAAAATCGCGGTCCGTTCCGCGCAATTGGTCATTCCATAGGAAGCGTTCTCCACATTGCATCCGGAAAAGATTTTGCCGTTCGTCAACAGAATGGCTGCGCCTACGTGAAATTTCGAGTAGGGAGCATGCGCATTCTTCATCACCTTGATCGCCGCTCGCTCGAGCTGTTTCCGCCGGTCGGCGGACACTGCTTTCTTACTCATAAGAAATAGCGGTCCCTTAAAATGCAGATAGGACGTCAGAATCGTCGGATCGTGCGTCATTGTAAACCTTCCCCGATGAATTCGCTTTCTTCCTGCCGATGGACGAAATGAAACGGTTCGCGCCAGCCGAATTCGCGTTGTAAGATCGGCTGCCGTACAATTGCATCAAAAGATTGGCCCGTGTTCAGGCCTCGCGGGCACGGATATCCGAAAAAACACAAGGCAAAGTGTAATGGCAGTCGATCACGATTATCCCAACCGTGCGCACAAGCCCGGGGCTGAGGTCGCATCCCCGGAGCAACCGGGGTCGAACACTATTGCCACGCTCAACGGGCGACCGCTCCTCACAAACTCAGGCATCCCTCTCGACTTGAATTGGGTGCGGGACGTTCGCGTGAACACCAGCGCAGTCGAACGTCGCGCTCAGACGCAAGTAGCGCGCCGCACAGTGAAGAAAGAGTTTCAGGCGGCATGGCTTCTGCGTGCGATCTCCTGCATGGATCTAACTACACTCTCTGGCGACGACACTGATGAGCGCGTGCGTCGCCTATGCGCGAAGGCGCGACAGCCTATCCAACAGGATCTGGTTCAGAAACTTGGCATCGAAAAACTCGGAATCAAAGTGGGCGCCGTCTGCGTTTACCACACGTTTATCGAAACCGCCCTGCATGCCTTGGAGGGAAGTGGCGTGAGAGTTGCCGCGGTATCGACGGGATTTCCCGCTGGCCTCTCTCCGCTCGCCGAGCGCGTTGCAGAGATCCGACGTTCGGTGGAGGTCGGGGCTAACGAGATCGATGTCGTGATCACGCGGGCCCACGTTTTTGGTGGACGCTGGCAAGCCCTATACGACGAAGTGTCGGCTTTTCGGCACGCCTGTGGTGCAACGCACATGAAAGTAATTCTGGGCACGGGCGACTTGTTGACGTTGCGTAACGTGGCCCGCGCCAGTTACGTCGCCATGATGGCGGGCGCAGATTTCATCAAGACTTCGACGGGCAAGGAACCGACTAACGCCACGCTGCCCGTGGGATTGGTGATGGTGCGCGCCATTCGCGAGTATGCTCAGCAGACGGGAATGGCAGTGGGATTTAAACCGGCAGGTGGAATCCGCACGGCCAAGCAATCGCTTGACTGGCTGGCCATGATGAAGGAAGAAGTCGGACCTTCGTGGATGCGCGCAGAACTGTTCCGCTTTGGCGCCAGTGGCTTGCTGGGAGACATTGAGCGGCAGTTGGAGCACTATGCAACAGGCCGCTATTCCGCCGAATATCGTCATCCGATTGCATAGCGGAAAATGCGTGACGCAATGATCGAAATCCATGGGGAACAAATGAGCCGAGCCCAATGAGCATTGCCGAAAAATTTGTCAGCATGGAGTACGGTCCCGCTCCGGAAGATTCCAAGGAAGCCAGCGCATGGCTGGATCGCCACGACCGGCGCTTTGGACTTTTCATTCACGGAGCATGGCAGGCGCCCGCGGCGGGAGAATATTTCGACACGCTCGATCCTTCCAACGGCGAGAAGTTGGCCGTGGTTGCTCAAGGCGGTGTCGCGGACATTGACGCGGCGGTTCGGGCTGCGCGTGCCGCTTCAGCAGCGTGGCAAGCCCTCGCTCCGCATGCGCGGGCACGGTATCTCTACGCTCTCGCACGGCTGCTGCAAAAACATTCGCGACTGCTCGCGGTTCTCGAAACCATGGACAACGGGAAGCCCATTCGCGAGAGCCGCGACATCGATATTCCACTGGTCGCACGACATTTCTACTACCATGCCGGTTGGGCGCAATTGTTCGATCAGGAGTTCCCCGGCTACGAACCTTGCGGAGTGATAGGCCAAATCATTCCGTGGAATTTTCCGCTGCTCATGCTGGCATGGAAGATCGCTCCAGCGCTGGCAGCTGGGAACACCGTGGTTTTGAAACCCGCTGAGTTTACTCCGCTCACCGCGCTCGCATTCGCTGAACTTTGCCAGGAAGCGGGACTGCCTGCGGGAGTCGTCAACATTGTGACCGGGGACGGTTCAACCGGCGAGGCGCTGGTGAAGCATCCTGGTGTCGACAAGATTGCATTCACGGGGTCAACGGAGGTAGGGCGCGCGATGCGTAGCGCAACCGCCGCAAGCCACAAACGCCTCTCCCTCGAACTCGGAGGAAAATCTCCGTTCATCATATTTGATGACGCAGACCTGGACAGCGCCGTGGAAGGCCTGGTTGACGGAATCTGGTTCAACCAGGGGCAGGTGTGTTGCGCGGGCTCGCGATTGCTGATGCAGGAGAGCATCGCGGAACCATTGATGTCGAAGATTCGCGATCGGATGAGCAACTTGCGCATCGGCCCTCCGCTCGACAAGGCCGTCGACATCGGCGCCATCGTTGCGCGCGTGCAACTCGATCGCATCGAGCGCATGGTGGCGCAAGGCATCGCGGAAGGAGCAACCTGCTGGCAACCGCAAGTCGTGCTGCCCTCGCGAGGTTTTTATTTTCCGCCGACACTTTTAAGCAACGTGCATCCGACGTCCATCGTCGCGCAGCAGGAAATTTTCGGTCCAGTTCTCGCGGCGATGACCTTCCGCACTCCGAAGGAAGCCGTGGAATTGGCCAACAATACGGTGTATGGACTGGCATCGTGCGTGTGGAGCGAGAACATTAACGTGGCGCTCCATGTGGCTGCGCAACTGAAGGCTGGCGTGGTATGGGTGAATTGCACGAATCTGTTCGACGCGGCTTGCGGCTTTGGCGGATACCGCGAGAGCGGATATGGCCGCGAAGGCGGCAGAGAGGGCTTGCTCGAATATATCGAGCCTACTTGGTTTAAGCGCGCGCCGGCACTGCCCGCCACGACCGCCCTGGCCGCTGCCCAAGTGGAAGAGAGGCTCGAGGCCAGCACACCCGCGATCGACCGCACGGTGAAGCTTTACATCGGCGGCAAGCAGGCGCGACCCGATTCCGGCTACAGCATGGAAGTGCGCTCGCCCGATGGAGTTTTGTTGGGCGAGGCGCCTCTGGGCAATCGCAAAGATATTCGTAACGCTGTAGAAGCCGCGCGCAAGGCCGAAGCATGGGGCAAAGCTACGGCGCACAATCGCGCCCAGGTTCTGTATTACTGCGCGGAGAATCTCTCTCAGCGGCAGGGCGAGATTGTTCATCGACTAGCGGCAGTTGTCGGTGAGAAGCAAGCCTCCGCGGAAGTCGAGATTGGAATCGAACGCATTTTTTCGTATGCGGCGTGGGCCGACAAGTTCGATGGCGCAGTGCACAATCCTCCATTCCGCAACATTGCGATTGCGATGAACGAACCAATCGGAACCGTCGGCGTGATCTGCCCCACAGAGGCTCCGCTACTGGGTTTCCTGTCACTCGTGATGCCTGTGCTCTCCATGGGCAATACGGTGATTGCCGTGCCTTCGGAGCAATATCCGCTGATCACCGGCGATCTCTACCAACTTTTCGACACCAGCGATTTGCCGGGCGGCGCAATAAATATCGTCACCGGATATGCGTCGCAGCTATTGAAGACGCTCGCCGAGCACGATGATGTCGATGGCATTTGGTGTTATGGAGACGAGGCCATGGTCGCGGCGGCGAAGGCAATGTCGATAGGTAATCTGAAGCAGGTCTGGACGAACGAAGGTCGCGCCATCGACTGGTTTAATTCAAAAACGGCGGAAGGCCGCTGGTACCTCGAGCACGCCACCCAGGTAAAAAATATCTGGGTCCCTTACGGCGAGTAGATCGAACCCGCAATCGCGATTGCATTTGTTTGTTCCGGGGACTAGCATGTCCCGGTCCGCTTCGCCGCGTCATTCTCGCTTGCACAAATCTATCCGATCAAGGAGGACATATGGGCATCGCAGTTTCCCCTCAAATTCATCCGCAAGTCGCGGAGTTCATCGACAAGCCAAGAAAAATGCTGATCAACGGTAGGTGGGTCAATGCCGCCTCCGGAAAAACTTTTCCTACCTACAATCCGGCCACGGGAGAGGTTCTGGCCCAGGTTGCCGAAGGCGATCGCGAAGACATCGATCAGGCCGTAAAGGCTGCTCGCAAAGCATTCGATAACGGGCCTTGGCGCCGGATGACTGCGTCCGAGCGCGGACGCCTCATCTGGAAGCTCGCCGATCTCCTTGAGCAACATACTGAAGAATTCGGTTACATCGAAAGCCTCGACAACGGCAAGCCTCTCAACATCGCGAAGGCGGCCGACGTACCGCTCGCCGTGGATCTCTTCCGCTACATGGCGGGATGGGCGACCAAGATCGAGGGCAATACAATTCCACTCTCAGTGCCCTACACACCGGGCGCAAAATACTTGGCGTATACCCTGCGCGAGCCGGTCGGAGTTGTCGGGCAAATCATCCCGTGGAATTTTCCACTGCTGATGGCGGCGTGGAAACTCGGTCCCGCGCTCGCCACGGGGTGCACAGTCGTTCTGAAACCAGCCGAGCAAACACCGCTCTCCGCGCTGCGTCTGGGCGAACTGATCCAGGAAGCCGGCTTTCCCGACGGCGTGGTCAACGTTGTTCCCGGTTATGGCGAGACGGCGGGGGCAGCGCTGGCGGCCCATCCCGACGTCGACAAGATCGCTTTCACGGGATCGACTGAAGTCGGCAAGCTGATCGTTCACGCGGCCGCTGGGAACCTCAAGAAAGTTTCTCTCGAGTTGGGTGGCAAGTCCCCAAACGTCGTGTTTAAAGACGCGGATCTGGAGACTGCCATTCCCGGATCCGCCAGCGCGATTTTCTTCAACCATGGCCAATGCTGCTGCGCAGGCTCGCGATTGTATGTTGAGAAATCGATTTACGATCAGGTCGTGGAAGGGGTCGCGGAGCATGCGCGCAAAATAAAAGTAGGCTCTGGGCTCGACCCTGACACCCAGATGGGGCCGCTTGTTTCGGAAGAGCAGATGAATCGTGTGTGCGGATACCTGGATTCAGGTTTCTCCGAAGGCGCGAAGGCGTTGGTGGGCGGCCACAGGGCTGGCGACCGAGGATACTTCGTAGAACCCACGGTGCTCGTAAACACGCAGGAGAACATGAAAGTGGTGCAGGAGGAAATTTTCGGCCCGGTGGTGGCGGCAATGCCGTTTACCGATCCCGAGGAGATTATTCCGCGCGCCAACGATAGCGAATACGGGCTGGCGGCCGCGGTCTGGACGCGCGATATCGGAAAGGCGCATCGCATGGCCGAACAGCTTCGTGCCGGCACCGTGTGGATTAACTGTTACAACATCTTCGATGCGGCAATGCCGTTCGGAGGTTACAAGCAGTCCGGTTGGGGACGCGAGATGGGACACGACGCTCTGAACCTCTATACACAAACCAAGGCGGTCTGCACCCGGATTGCATAGCAACCGCCATAAAGTTAAGGGATGGTGGAGTCGATCCACCGTCCCTTTAAAACTCACAACCCTATTTTTTCTACCTCTCCATCAGCAGTACTTTCTCCGCATCATCTACCTCGGTCAGTTTCACTTCGATCACCTCGTTCGCGGTAGTTTGCACATTGCGGCCAACAAAGGTTGCCTCGACCGGAATTTCACGATGTCCCCGATCGATCAAGACGCACAGTTGCACACGCCGCGGCCTGCCGTGCGAAAAAAGCGCATCCAGTGCGGCGCGGGTCGTACGCCCCGTAAACAGGACATCATCGACGAGAACGATGTTCATGCCCTCGATATCGAATCCGACTTCTTTCTCCTGCACGACGGGCTTGGGTCCGAGAGTCGAAAGGTCGTCGCGGTAGAAAGTGATATCCAAAGTGCCGACGGGGACCTTGGCGCTTTCAATGCGCGTGATGATCTTGCCGAGACGTTCGGCGATAGGAACTCCACGGCGACGAATTCCAACCAGACCCAGGCCATCGACTCCGCTATTTTTTTCCACGATTTCGTAGGCGAGGCGCACCAGGGTGCGCTCAATTTCAGATGCGGACATCAGTTGCGCCTTCTGCCGAAGTGTAGCCTTGCGGGAAGGAGTTTTTGCATTCATTCGAAGTTCGTGCCTCAGCGGCCGTGAGGCCAGCTTCTCAATGTAGTCAACGCGCTCTGCGAGGTCAAGCTTTGACGGTGTTTAAAGGCAAGAATGGGATCTGGGGCACGGTCTAATCGCTGGATTTGTTGACAGTGTCGAGGTCTAGCCCTGGCACCGTTTTCCCGCACGGACATTCGGTCTTTACAATGCGTGCCAGCGGAGAGTTTGTCTCTCGCACCGAGACCAGGGTGATCGCCTCAGGATTGCGGCCGGCGGCTTCCGTCGCGACAATCCCAATGCCCTGGTTTCTGCCTAGAGCTTTAGCCTGATAGAGGGCCGCGTCCGCGAGCGCAATGGATTCCTCGGCGCAGATCGCCTCGTACGCCCCGCGGCTCCAGGGATACGCAGCCCAACCTACAGAGCAAGTTTTTCTAACCGCGATTCCCTGGCCAAGATCGAACGGTTCCGACGCCATCACTTCCAGAATGCGGCTGCAGAAAGCCGGAATTCCGGTGGGATCGGCGGACCGGCTCATGATCAGAAATTCTTCTCCGCCCCAGCGCACCAAAACGTCGGACTTGCGCACGACGGAAGAAAGCCTTTGGGCCACGAGTTGCAGCAATTTGTCGCCCGCGGGATGTCCGTGACGATCGTTCACCTCTTTGAAAAAATCCATGTCGACCATAAGGAAGACGAGATCGCGATGATCCATTTTTCGGATCTCGTCCACACGCGCGCGCTGGTAGTTGCGCAGCACCTGTCCGGCCTCGGCCGTAAGGATCTCCTCGAGATAGCGGCGGTTCCAAACTCCAGTCAATACGTCGGTGAAAGAAATCTCCTGCAGTTCCAGATTTTTTCGCTGCAGTTCGAGGCTGTGCCAGCGCAGGGAGTGTTCCTTGTTTTCCAGTTCATCCTTGAGCCGGCACATCTCTTCCAAGTTATGCCGAGACGAGCGCAATAAGCTCAATAATTCCTGATCCAGCAAGTGCTGCCGGACAAAGACCAGAGTGCCCATTACCAGCATGACAGCCACGGTTAGTAGTAATCGGTAAGAACGGACGCGCTGCGGCGCATCGCCGCCGAATTGCGCCCAGGCCATCATCAACGGCGTGACGAATACAGCCAGCATGGCGAGGCGCGCTTTCCAGATTTCGTAGCCACGACTTGCCGTCTCTTCGTTGGAGTTCTGGATCGCGGTCTCACGCGGCAAAAACGCAATGCGAACAAACCAGACCATTCCGGCGACCAGCGGCACATCGAACAAGCTCCCGGTGTAATAGAGGTGCAAGTCGATCGCCTCGCTGGCCATCAGTGAGGCGACGCAATAGAGCAGGGTCGCGACGAACAAGTGGAAGTAAAGGGTGCGCCATGCCCCGCGACTCCTTCGCCACACCAGCATCAGGCCTGCTGCGAGCACGAGTTCTTCGCCAACATAGAGAAGATCGAAGCTTCTGCCGTAGACGGTTTCTATCGGATAGACGTACTGCCATGGGATCACGACAAACAAATACAAGAACAGCCACCACGTAAATAAAAGAGCAAAATCCAAGGTCCCCACTCGCAGGGTGCGATCATCCTGCTTAACGTGTGGTTGGACTGCAATCGCAGCCATCATGGGAACGATGTGAAGAAAAAGAATCACATCGCCGACGAAGGGATTGGGGGCTTCGTGTCGCACATAGACTTCTAAATAAGTCCACATGACTTGCGAAACCAGCCACGCCGCCAGACCGAGCCCTAACAGCGCCCAGAACAGGCGGGCTTTTGGGGAAGCGTTCCTAACATTGGAGAGAACCGCGACCGTCGCACAGAGCAGGATAAGATTTTGCAGAATGTCGCCGAAAGCCGTGAGAGCAAATCCGCGCGGCGCCAGAAGCGACAAAACGAGGTGCACGCACACTACTGCGCACACGATCGCGATCCACTTTCGGGCATCATGAAGCGGAGATTTTCCCACGCTCTAAATTGTATGGTCGCGCGAGCGTACTCCTGCGTTACCGATGTAACTAAGAACTCCTCGGAAGAGGGGTCGCGAGCACTTACGAAAGTGCGGTAACAAAAGTGTGCGCGAAGCGATATACGTCCTGGAATGAGTTGTATAGCGGCACCGGGGCGACCCGGAAGATGTCCGGTTCCCGCCAATCCCCGATCGCGCCCGCTGTGGCTAAGCGATTGCATATTTGGCGGCCACCAACCGGCAGGCGGATTGAGAGTTGTGCTCCCCTTTTTGCCTCATCTTGCGGCGTGATGATGTAGAACTTAGCCGAAGTTTGTTGGTCGAGGAGAAATTGCAGATATCCGGTGAGCCCTAAGCTTTTTGCACGCAGACGGTGGAGTCCTGCTTCCGCGAAAACGTCCATGGAGGCACGCAGGGAGGCCAGCGCCAGAATCGGAGGATTGCTCAACTGCCATCCTTCCGCTCCTGGCATCGGATGAAAGTCGGGCCCCATTTGAAATCGCGTTGCCTCATCGTGGCCCCACCATCCTGCGAAGCGCGGTAGTTCTCGCGCGCTTGCATTCCGCTCGTGGACGAAACATCCCCCTACGCAACCCGGACCGCCATTTAAATATTTGTAATTGCACCAGACCGCAAAATCCGGGCCCCAGTCGTGCAGATGCAGTGGTATATTTCCGGCGGCGTGGGCCAGATCAAATCCCACGACACAACCTCTTTTTTGTCCTGCTTTCGTAATAGTACCCAGGTCGAAAGCTTGCCCCGTGACGTAGTTCACTCCGCCCAACAAGATCAGAGCAATCGAGTTCCCTTCCTGCTCGATCAATGATTCGATATCTTCATTACGCATGCAGAACTCGCCCTCTCGCGGCGTCAATTCGAGTAGCGACGCGGCGGGATCAAAACCATGAAAGCGGATCTGTGACTTCACCGCGTATTGATCCGAAGGAAACGCTCCGCTCTCGACCAGAATCTTGTGCCTCTCGGTCGTCGGACGGTAGAACGATGCCATCATCAGGTGCAGGTTTACCGTCAGCGAATTCATCACCACAACTTCCGACGGCAGCGCCCCGACAAGGGAGGCACTCTGCTGTGCAAGCAGACGGTGATAAGTCATCCAGGGATTGCGTGCGTGGAAGTGTCCTTCCACACCAAGCGTTGCCCAATCTCTAAGTTCCTGCTCGATATAGGCGCTCGCGGCTTTCGGCTGTAGCCCGAGCGAGTGTCCGCAAAAGTAAATGCAATCTTCCCCCGTCTTTGTTTTGGGAATGAGAAAGCGATCGCGAAAGTGCGCTAGCGGATCGCGCGCATCCATGGCAGCTGCAAAATCTTCTCCGTTCTGAAATCGCAGACTACTCACGAAACCATACCTAGAGGAGTAAGTTCGCCGCGGATCAATCTATCGGCTTTGTTCCAGTCGAGTTCCTCGATGCGAGTGATGCCCTGGCAGAGGTTCGTCAACATGAGGTCCTGCACCTGTCCGCGTTGCAATGCGGTCGCGTATGGAATGCGATGAAAGGTTACCATCGAGTACTTGGGAACAAAAAGGCCAGGGTATTTCGCCTCCAATGCCAACTCCACCTTCTTGCGAAATAAAAAACGCGGGTCGGCTACACGATCTCGCATCTCCACGAAGTTTTCAACCGCCAGATCAGCGATGGCATCGGTGTTCACTTTTCGTGCCTCCTCAAAACCGGTAAAGACACGCTTCCAATCCGCGCCATGGCGGTCTACCAGTTCCAGCAGGCAAGTGCAATCTTCGAATCCGCAATTGATTCCCTGCCCAAAGAACGGAACAATCGCGTGTGCGGCATCTCCCAGTAAGAGAGCTCGCCCGCCAACATGCCAAGGCGCGCATTTAATTGTCACCATAGCGCCTGTGGGGTTTGCGAAAAAGTTGTCACTCAGATCTGGCATGAGTGAGACCGCATCCGGAAACCGGGAATGAAAAAACTGGAGTACTGCTGACGTCGTACTCAGTTGAGCGAAGCTGTCTGGCCCTTCAAATGGCAAAAACAGGATGCAGGCGAACGTCCCGTCAACATTCGGCAGAGCAATCAGCATGTAGTTGCCGCGCGGCCAGATATGAAGCGCAGTTGGTTCCAGAATATGCTTTCCGTCTGGACCCGGTGGGATTGACAGTTCCTTGTAACCGTAGTCGAGATATTGCTGCGAAAAATTGAACCGGCCCAACCGGAGCATTTCGCCTCGAAGGGCCGACCCTGATCCATCACACGCGATCACAACTTCAGATTCAATCGTTCGCTCCTCGTTTTTCCGCTCATCGCGAACCTGGAGCCCTCCCGTCTTGAGGTCGATCCCGGTGCAGCGTTGCTCGAAGCTAATCTGGACGCCTTGCGCTTCGGCGGCATCAATCAGCGCAATGTTCAGTGCTGCCCGTGAAATCGAATTGATGACCTCAGCATCATCTTTGCCATAACGCTGGAAGGTGAGTTCCGAGGCGGCCGAGTGCATCATTCTTCCTTTCATTGGAACGATGATGTGGCGCATCTGGTCCCACAGGCCGATTTGAGTGAGGGCGTGGATGCCGCGAGCGGACAACGCTAGATTTATCGAGCGCCCTGCACTGATTCGACCGCGCCGCATATCTGGCCGCCGTTCGTAGATCGCAACACGAAAGCCGCGCTTCACTAAACCGATGGCCAGGTGCGGCCCGGTGAGCCCAGCGCCAATCAGCGTAATCGTCTCGGCTTTACCGGCCATGGAGTGAAATCCAGTCGCGCAGAAACGTTGTCGGCTACTCCGTCAAAAGCGTCCTGGCCTCCCACAATTCCGGGAAGAACTTTTTATCCAGCGTGTGCTTCAGGTACGAGGAACCCGCACTGCCTCCGGTTCCCATGCGGGCGCCAATCACGCGCTCCACCAGTTGAATGTGGCGCAATCTCCAACTCACCACGAGTTCGTCAAACTCCGTGAGCCGTTCGCACACATCGATCCAATCGCGATTGCTGCGCTCGTCGCGGTAGAGCGAAAGGATCGCACGGGCGCGCGCATCGAATCGCTCGCGTTCGGAAGCACTGTCGTCGGACTGCAGCTTGCCCATGGCATGTAGTGCTTCAAAAAAAACGTCGTGCAGCGAGGGCTCCCGCAACCTCCGCTCCAGCAGGGCATGGGCCTCGGGAGTCGGCTTGTGATAGGCCAACATTTTTTCATCCTTTAGCCCGCACAGAAATTCCAGCTCACGAAACTGTTCCGATTGAAAGCCGCTGGCCGGCTCCAGCTTGCCGCGAAACGCCAGGAAGTGCGTTGGAAGCATGGTTTCGAGGATCGTAAACTGCTCTACCAGCACTCGCGTAATTTCCGTGCAGCGCCGCAGCAATCGCGCCGCTTCATAAACTTCATCCCGCGACTCTGGATTCGTCCCCGCCGCGCGTAAGTTCGCCACCACCGCGTCCAGATCATGCAGCAACTCCCGAAACCATAATTCATAAGTCTGATGCACAATGATGAACAGCAATTCGTCGTGATGTTGCGGCGAAGATTGCGGCTGCTGAAGCTTTAGCAACTCAGGAATCTTGAGGTACGAACTGTAGGTGAGTTGCTCGCTCGCCTCTAAGGCCTTCCGGTCCTTTAAAGGAATTGATCTCTCGGGACTATTAGCCGAGATCGAGCTCCCCAGGCCAAGAAACGCCATCGCGTTCTCTCCCAGAAGTTGAGCTTTCTCATGAGCAGGCAAGTCGCTCGATCGGATCAGCGCCCCCACGTGTTCTTCGCCAAGAGGAAACGGATAATCCGAACCCAGCAACACGCGTTCAGCGCCCATGGTTTCGACTAGAAAGCGCAGCGCACGCTGGTCAAAAACCGCCGAATCGACATAGAAACGATTCAAGTAGCGACTGGGCGGCCACTCGCAAACGCCGCGCGCTACCGGATGATGCTGCCAGGCATTGTCTAGTCGGCCCAAAAGAAACGCAAAACTTCCTCCACCGTGCGCAAAACAAATTCGAAGGGTCGCGGGTAATTTATCGAACGCCCCGCCCAGGATCATCGCGACAATTCCGAGTTGCGTTTCCGCGGGCATGCCTACAGTCCACGGCATCATGTATTTGGGCATGCGCTGCGGCGCCAGCATGTCCCAGGGATGGACCAGCACAGCTGCACCTTCGCCCGCACAATGGTGCAAAAACGTGACGATGCCGGGATCGTCCAGATTTTTCTCGCCCACATGGTTGCCGATTTGCACTCCGAGATGCCCGGCGGTCATACACCGGCTTAGCTCTTTGCACGACGCATCAATATCCTGCAGAGGGACCTGGCACAAGGATTTCAGCCGCCCGTTACCTTTCGCGCAGAGATCCAGGGCCGCGTCGTTGAAAAGCCGTGCACAATCCAGCGCGTGTTCTGCGGGACGATCGTATGCGAACAACACGGGCGTGGCTGAGACCACTTGCATCTCCACGCCGTCGCGATCCATTTCGCTGAGTCGCACCTCGGGGTCCCAGCAGGCGGAATAAATCTGGCGAAAGAACCGGTCGCCCACCATGATGTCCGCCTTCCCCGGTTCGGTGTGCTTGATCCACGGCCAATTGGGAGTGCCGTAGCGCGCCGCCAAATCGGGCCAGGTACGCGGAAAGAAATGATTGTGGATGTCGATGACGGGCATTGTTTACTGTTTGCCGGGATGAACTGCGCCACAGTTCTTGCACTTACGCAGATTCTCGTTGCTGTAAAACTGCTCAAACAATGGGGGCAAGTCGCGCACAATGCTTTTCAGTTTCACTTCCGCGCGGTACAACAATTGATGACACTTCTGGCAGTACCACTCGAACCCATCCAGAGCGCCCTCTGGCCGCGGCATCTCGACGACTACGCCAATGCTGCCGGCCTGCCGCTGCGGAGAATGACGCATGTGCCTGGGCAGCAGGAAGACTTCACCTTCTTTGATCGGGACCGCGAGCGGCGGCTTGCCCGGAGTTTCCATGAGGCGGAGAACAATATCGCCCTTCAGTTGGTAGAAAAATTCTTCGGTTGGATCGTCATGAAAATCGCGCCGCTGGTTGGGACCTCCAACCACGGTCACCATCATCTCGCCATCCTCCCATACCTGTGCGTTTCCCACCGGGGGTTTGAATTTTTCCTTATTCTCTTCGATCCAGCTTTGAAAGTTGAATGCTCTGAGGGTCTTGATGGACGGCATTGGAACTCCTATTTCTCCGGCTTGTACGCCATCGCCCGGATTTCGATCAGCAGATGCGGATGCGGCAATTGGTGCACGGCAACAGTGGTTCGAGCAGGCCCGTCAAAGCCGAAGAATTGGCCGTAAACCTCGTTATATCCCGCGAAGTCATTCATATTTACTAGGTACGTAGTGATCTCCGCAACATCCCTTAGTTGCGCGCCCACGCTGCCGAGGATGTCGCGCACATTCTCGATGACAGCTTTTGTCTGCTCGCGAATGTTGAGATGCGCCGTCCCAAATTCATCAACTTCCGCACCGGCAATCGTATTATCCGCACGTCGAGCGCTCGTTCCCGAGACAAACAGGAAGTCCCCGGCGCGCTTGATATGCGGATACTTGCCGCGCGGCTTAGCCTTGCCATCGATAACTTTGCTCTCGACTTTTGCCACTGTGCCTATCGTCCCGCTGTGACCTTCACAAACGGATGCAGATATTGTTCAGCTCCGAATAAAAATTTAGAGAATGCATGCCACCTTCGCGTCCAATTCCTGAGAGTCCAACACCGCCAAACGGAGTTCGTAGATCTCGCAAGAACCAGCAATTCACCCACGTAATACCGGCATTCATCTGCTGCGCCACACGGTGGCCGCGTTTCAGGTTCGTCGTCCAGATGGACGCGGCCAGGCCGTACTTCGTATCGTTCGCCATACAGATCGCTTCCTCTTCGGAATCGAAAGGCGCGACGTGACAGACGGGCCCGAAGATTTCTTCTTTCACGCAGCGCGCCGACTCCCGCAACCCAGTATAGATCGTGGGTTGGACGTAGAAGCCTTTATCGAGGGCATTGCCGAACTCGGGAATGCCCCCTCCAGTCACGAGGGTCGCGCCTTCTTCGCGAGCCAGTTTGTAATAAGAGAGCACTTTCTCGCGGTGCTGCGCCGAAATCAGCGGGCCAAGGTCCGTGCTCGTCTCTAATGGGGATCCCGCGCGCAGACATTCTGCCTTCTGCTTCAGCCCGTCGACAAAACGCTCAAAGATTGCTCGTTCTACATAAACTCGCTCGGCGCACAGACAGACTTGCCCGGTATTGAGAAACACAGCTTCGCTAATGCCACTCACCGCATCTTCGAATTCACAGTCGGCGAATACGATCGCAGCATTTTTTCCGCCGAGTTCAAACGAAACGGGTTTTACCGAAGCCGCCACGCTCTTCATGATCGCCGCGCCAGTCTGCGACTCGCCGGTGAAGGTGACTGCGTTCACGTTATCATGCTGCGTCAGAAATTCACCGGCAGAGTTTGGCCCGAATCCGTGGACCACGTTATAGACTCCATCAGGAATTCCAGCGCCTTTCATCAGTTCGGCGAGCAGGGTGGCGGTCGCGGGAGTTTCCTCGGAAGGTTTCACGACCACGGTGTTGCCGCAGGCCAGAGCTGGCGCGACTTTCCACGTAAGCAGTAAAAGAGGAAGATTCCAGGGAGTGATGATTCCCACCACACCGAGCGGCTTACGCACAGCATAGTTCAGCGCAGTCTTGCCGTCCGGAGTTTCGGTTTGAAAAGATTCGACACTGGCCGTCTTGATGATGTCGGCGAACACACGAAAATTCGCTGCCGCGCGCGGAACATCTAACCGGGAAGCCAGGGCTACGGGCTTACCCGTGTCGGCCACTTCGGCGGCGACGAAACAATCAAACTTGGCCTCGATTGCACCCGCGATTTTATGCAAGCGGGCAGCGCGCTCGCGGATTGCCAACCGGCCCCACTCCCCCTGTAAAGCATTGCGGGCCGCCTGAACAGCATCGTCGACGATGGCCCGATCGGCTTCCGCGACGTGGGCGATGATGCTGCCGTCCGCGGGGTTCACGTCGGCAAATTCGCGCTGCCCGCCCACGAACTGACCGTCGATGTAATTCAGAATTGACTTCAAGGCGCGAAACCCCGCCGCATCCTAACAGCCTCCCGTCACACCAAGCAATGGCAGGACCGAAAAGCTCAGTTCTTTCGTTCGCTTAAATATCGCTTTAGCGCATCCTGCCAAGCGGGCATCACGATGTCATATCTTTGCAGGCTCTCTTCTGACAGAACGGAATACGCGGGACGCGGCGCCGGTCGTGCCATCTGCCGACTGCTGACGGGCCGCACCTCGGTGGCAAGGTCCGCGTTCTTCACGATTTCGCGCGCAAATTCAAACCAGGAACAGTCTCCCGCATTCGTGGCATGCACAATTCCGCTAGCTTGACGGCGGCATAACTGGATGATTGCTCTGGCCAAATCTACGGAATAGGTGGGGCATCCACGCTGATCGTCCACCACGTCCAAAGCCGGCCGAGTGGCCGCCAGTTTCAGAATCGTGTCGGGAAAACATTTGCCGCCTGTGCCGAATAGCCACGACGTTCGCACGATACAGCAACCCGGTAACACTTCCAGGATCTGCAGCTCCGCCTCCGCCTTGGACCTGCCGTAAACACTCTGCGGGTTGCGCGCGTCGTTTATCTCATAAGGTAAATTCTTTTTTCCGTCGAACACGTAATCGGAACTGATAAGTAAGAGCCTGGCTCCGGCCGCCTTCGCAGCCTTTGCGACATTTACCGCCCCATCGCGATTCACCGCAAAGGCCAAATCAGCATGACTTTCGCAGTCATCGACGTTGGTGTAGGCGGCTGCCAGCACGATCCATTCGGGACCAGACCTCTGGATGATTTCGCCTACTCGTTGCGGATCGCGAATGTCCAGATCGCGCGAACTCAGAGCCACAATCTCATCGCCGGTCCATTCGCGTATGAGATCTTTGCCCAGAAGTCCGGACGCACCGAGAATCATCACTTTCATTCAGCCGTTCCTTGCGTTCATTCAAAGGTCTCGGCATCTCGGAGAAGAGTGCCGCGCTGGTCTTTGGCGGAGACAATCGGCTCGTCATTCAGTTTCCAATCGATCTTCAGATTTGGATCGTTCCACATGACGGTGCGTTCGTGTTCCGGAGCATAGTAATCGGTCGCCTTATAAAGGACCTGCGCGGTTTCGGAAAGCACATGGAATCCGTGCGCGAAGCCCGGGGGAATCCACAGCATGCGTTTGTTCTCGCTCGACAAGATTACCGCCTCCCATCCGCCAAAAGTGGGAGAACTCCGGCGCACGTCGACCGCGACATCCAGGATTTCGCCTTCGACGGCGCGTACCAGTTTGCCTTGCGTTTGCTGAATCTGATAATGCAGCCCGCGCAGAACACGCCGTCGCGAACTGGAATGATTGTCCTGAACGAAGCGCGCCTCGATGCCCAACTCCGCGAATGCCCGTTCGTTGTAGCTTTCCAGAAAAAATCCGCGCTCATCGCCGAACACGCGCGGTTCAAGAATGAGGACGCCGGGCAATGAGGTCGAAAGTTTCTTGAACGCATTCAACATATTTCAGAATACTTTTTCCCGCAAAAGCTGCAGCAGGTAGGCGCCATAGCTGCTGTTTTTCATGGCGCTTCCAATCTTCTCGACATCAACTGCGGTAATGTAGCCGGAGCGATACGCAATCTCTTCGGGACAAGCCACCATCAATCCCTGCCGTTTTTCGATGGCCTGAATGTAGAGCGCGGCATCCATCAGCGACTCGTGCGTGCCCGTATCGAGCCACGCCATGCCGCGTCCCATTACCACTACCTCCAATTGTTCCCGCTTCAAATAAGCTTGGTTAACATCTGTAATCTCGAGTTCGCCGCGCGCACTCGGCCTCAGCGATTTCGCAATCTTCACCACCTCGTTATCGTAGAAATAAAGCCCGGTCACGGCGTAACGCGATTTTGGCTGCTTAGGCTTTTCTTCGATGCTGAGCGCACGCCCATCGGCATCAAATTCAACCACGCCATAACGCTCCGGATCGTGTACTGGATAGGCGAAAACCCGGGCGCCCTGAGTTTTCTCGGCGGCCTGCCGCAAGTCCTTGGCAAGGTCATGCCCGTAAAAAATGTTGTCTCCTAACACAAGCGCGCAAGGACTGCCATCGAGAAACTCTTCTGCTACCAGAAAAGCTTGGGCGATTCCTTCAGGCTTCTGCTGAACCTGGTAGCGCAGTCGAATTCCGTATTGACTGCCGTCGCGCAGCAGAGACTGAAACTTGGGGATATCGTCAGGAGTCGAAATCACCAGAATGTCCCGGATACCTGCCAGCATCAAAGTGCACAGCGGGTAATAAATCATGGGCTTGTTGTATACGGGAAGCAAGCTCTTGCCCATGGCTTGGGTCACGGGATAGAGGCGCGTGCCCGATCCCCCCGCCAGAATAATCCCTTTGTAGCGCGTGCCTTCACTCATGGTTGACCGATTTGCCCCGTCGTACCGCCGCTAAATTGAATAGTGCGTAGCCATCCACTGCCGGTAGCTTCCGCTGATCACGTTCTTAACCCACGCTTCATTTTCAAGATACCAGTGGACAGTCCGACGGATACCGCTATCAAAAGTTGCTTTCGGCTTCCATCCTAATTCACGTTCGATTTTTCTGGCATCCATGGCATAGCGGCGATCGTGGCCGGGCCGGTCCTTCACAAATGTAATCAAATCACGGCGGGAAGTTGCGCCCGGCTCCGTCATCTCGTCGATGAGGTCGCAGATGATCTCTACGATCTCAAGGTTCGGTTTTTCATTCCAGCCGCCGATGTTATAGGTCTCGCCCGGCTGACCGCGACGCAGGACGGTAGCGATCGCATCGCAGTGATCTTCAACGTAAAGCCAGTCGCGGACGTTCTTGCCATCTCCGTAAACCGGCAGGGGCTGCCGATTGCGGGCATTGAGTATCATCAGCGGAATCAATTTCTCCGGGAATTGGAACGGGCCATAATTATTCGAGCAATTTGTAGTCAGGGTTGGCAAGCCGTAGGTATGGTGATAGGCCCGCACCAGATGATCGGAACCCGCTTTCGATGCGGCATAAGGACTGTTGGGAGCGTAGGGCGTGCTCTCGCTGAAGGGCGGATCGTCGGGTCGGAGAGAGCCGTATACCTCGTCGGTGGAAACGTGCAGGAAGCGAAAACTCTTTCGTTCCTGCTCGGGTAACGCGGTCCAGTACGCGCGCGTCTCTTCCAGCAGCGCGAAAGTCCCGTCGACATTGGTGCGAATGAAATCTTCCGGCCCACGGATGGAACGGTCCACGTGACTCTCTGCGGCGAAATGCACGATGGCGGAAGGTTGGTGCTTTTCCAGCAGTTGCCGGACCACGCCGCGATCGCCAATATCGCCGTGAATAAATTGATAGCGGCGATTTGCTGCTACGCTTTCGAGATTGTGAAGATTCCCCGCGTAAGTCAGTTTGTCCAGATTCAAAACCGAGACGGATGAGTCTCGCATCTCCTGCAGGATAAAGTTCGACCCTATAAATCCGGCGCCCCCGGTGACAAGAATCATAGATTGCATTCGAAACGCACCTCGCTCCAGGCAGGTGCTCGGAATTATGCCGGTGCCCGACGAGTAGTTGATTGTAATAAAAAAAGGACGGGCTTTGCCCACCCGCCGCCATTATTGTTGTATCGAGAATCAAGGAGATGCACGCTTCCCTTGCGTGCGCAAAAGCTGCGAGCAGGCGCGAGCCTATCCCGACGGAATTTAAGCACTGAAGACCGGAGGTGCTACCCGACGCGCTTTTGAGCACCCAAGCTCGCGCCCAGTGGAGCCTTTGCATTCGGCTTCTTCGCGGGATTGGCCGCCCACTTCCACCCCATGATGTGGAAGTAGGCCTGTTCGATGTCCTCGGTCACTTTCTGCCACTGGTACTGTTCCTCGACCCGCCGTCGGGCTGCTTTGCCCGCAGCCTCGCGTACTGCAGGATTTTCAATCAGGAAACGCAATTGTTCTGAGAGATCCTTCACGCTGCCCCGCTGAAACGTGAGTCCCGCACCTTCCACGACTTCGCGGTTTTCGGGGACATCGCTCGTCAAGACGCAGAGGCCTGCGCCCATGGCATCCAGCAACGCTAGTGACAAGCCTTCCAAATCCGAAGGAAGCACGAAAATCATGGCGTTAGTGAGAAGTTCGTCCAAGGTCTCGCCCGAAACCCAGTCGAGAATCCGAATACGTTCGTTGGCGTGACTTCGCAATTGACGGCTGTAGTCGTCGCAATAACTGGCTGCCCCAGCCATTACCAACTTGGCATCAGTCTCAATCTGCTCAAAAGCTTGGACCAGCAGATGGCAGCCTTTTTCCGGCGAGAATCTTCCCAGGAACAAAACGTACTCGTTTGGCTCCAGACCCCAATCCAGAATGATGTTGGGTTGGCTCCTCTGGCGCAGCACCCCCCCATTTGGCACGTACGCCGCTTCCATATTGTGCAATTCGCGATAACGTCGTTGCAGGGCCTTAGAAACTACCATCGTGCCAGTCGGAAGATCGGCGGAGGCCCGTTCGCCCAGCCACAGAATCGCCGACGCAAATCGCCCCCACTTTTTTCGTTGCCAGTCCAGGCCCTGTACGGTGACGACGGTCTTTCTTCCAAACAAACGGGGAAGAAACGAAAACAGCGCCGATCCAAGTGCGTGGTAGTGAACAATGTCATAGCCTTGGGTCAACGCATGGCCTGTGCTTAAGAACGTGTGAACCAGGGTCTCCAAATGTTTCGAGCGAATGGTTGGCAGGCGCACCAGTCGCATACCGTGATAGGTTGGCTGGTCGGGCGTGAAGTAATTGCGGCAATAGATGGTGACCTCATGCCCCCTCTCCGCAAGACGTTTCCCCACCTCTTCGTAATAAGTTTCTATTCCGCTATATTTCGAAACGACCCCGCGACCACCGATGAACGCCACTCTCAGGCTGGGGTGGCCAATCTCAACGGGACTCTCCTTAGGCGCAACAGCTTTGTTTGGCCAATTGCTTTCGACCGGTCTCAGGAGCATGGGCGCAAACTGATTCCGCTTCTGTTGCAGTGCGGCTAGGCCTTCATACAAGCTCAACAACTTCTGGAAGTGACCCGCTGGGGTATAGCGTTCTCGTACCACTTCCCAGCCGGCCCTTCCCAACTTCTCCGCCAACTGCGGCGTCGACGCAAGGGCCTGAACAGCCGCCACCAGTTGATCCACGTCGCCCGGGGGATACAGAAGTCCCGTGACCCCGTGGGAGACGAGCTCCCGCCGGGAGCCAAAGTCGGTAGCCACGACCGTGCGTCCCTCCGCATACGACTCCAGGATCGTCTTTCCCAGGGTCTCGTAGGCGTGAGTCGGGAAGTACCGTGAACCGTGACTGGGCGATCAAAGAATCCCGCTCCGCACTGGCCACTTGCCCCACAAACTTCACGTTCGACAAGCACAGCGACTCCGCTAATGCCTGCAACTCCCCCCGCTGCGGTCCATCGCCCGCAACCACCAAATGCAAATTCGGAAGTTTTTGCATTGCTCTCAGCAAGTCATCGATGCCCTTCTCGGCCGACAGCCTTCCGAAGTACAGCAGCGGCCCGTTGCTTAGGGCTCCTTGTTCCCGCAGAGCATGAGTCCTTTGAAAATGTGGCAGCACGTCAAATTTGTCGTTATCCCATCCATGTTCGACAAACTTTTCACGGACAAACTGCGTGGGTGCCAGGAACAAGTCTATGCACTTCTTGTAAGTTCCCAACCAGCGGTGTACGTACGCTTCAGTCGTCAACATCGCCCGACCGGCGATGCCCGGGTAACACGGGTGACTTAGGGCATTCCAGAACCGGCCGCCTTTGCAGGCTTCGCACGGCTGCCCCTGCAATACCAGATTGTAGGCAGGACAGAGCAGCTTGAAGTCATTAATGTGATACATGACGGGGACATGCCGCTCTTTCAACTCCCACAATACGGACGGGGATAAATGGTGGTAGATATTTCTAACGTGCGCCACGTCGGGGCGGAACTCGTCGATCATCTCCCCAATGCGACGGCGCGAGTCCGTCGAATAGATCATATGTCCCGCGTCCTGAGCCTTTTGCCACCAGCCCAACTTTTCCTTGAAGTCGATGCGGCGGGCTAGGTGACGATCGTAAGGGGTTGGCTTGCCGCGCGTGTCGGCCATGGAGAATAGCGCCACTTCGTGGCCCTGCTCTCGCATCAGTTCCATCACTTCGAGCAGGTAGACCTCGGTACCGCTAAACGGATAGTTGTACTTGTTGCAGTATAGGATCCTCATGGGAGATGCTTTCTGGGCACTGGGCGATGTGCCGGAGAAAAAAGTCGCCGAATGATTTCAGTCTTTTGCTCCGATTAAAGTTGTTGCGAACATGCGCTTGCGCCGCCCGCCGGATCACATCGAGCGGTTTGGATCCGGTAAGGATAGAGGGTCGAAGACCACTCTGATCCGGTGCGTACAGCAGCGAATAGATAGACAGCAGTCGGGCTACGAAACCCTCTTGAGACCCAGCGGTATAGAGAAACCCCGTCTTTCCCGATGTGACGAGTTCCGGAATGCCGGTGATCTCGGGAGCCAGCACTATCTTTCCGCGCGCCATGGCTTCCATCAGCACGAGCGGAATCCCCTCGCTTCGGCTGGTTAGCACGACCAGGTCGGCCTGTTCGTACCACGACTCCATATCGTGGCGGGCTACGTGTCCTAACAACCTGACGCGCCCTTGAACTCCGCAATCGCGGATCAGTAATTCGAGCTTTCGCCGTTCGGGTCCATCGCCCGCGATCAAACACTGGAAGGGCACGTCCTTCGCCTGAAGCTGAGCGCAAGCTCTAACCAGAAAAGCGTGGTCCTTCACCTTGTGAAGCCGCCCTACAGCCAACATTGTGAAAGTATGGCCGCAACGCGGCTGTGCAACCACCGGAGCCGTGAACTCAGGCACGTCAACCCCAAGGTGCATCACCACAACTTTCTCGGCTTCTACTGTCGGATAGTGCTCCAAAATGTGATTGCGGTTGTATTCCGACACGGTCAGGCAGAACGCACAGTGCTCCAGTTTCACATCGAGATACGCCGGGTGCAGCAGCAAATCTGATCCGTGAAGTGTCATGCTGAATTTGACACCCAGAAGCCGCGCCGCCACCATGGCGATCCACGATCCCAAGTATCCGTGGTGAGCGTGGATATGTTTTGTTCCGCTCCCCGCTAACAGCACCGCGTAACTGGCTCCCAACCCAGTGTGCGCCAGTGCTTTCATGCGCTGCAGCGGCCCCTCTCGGCCTTGGAATGCGACCCGTAAAATCAGGGGCCAAATACTTTTCCAGCGACTGATACTCAGGGTCAAAGCGCGCAGCAGAATGCTGGCGCAGGGCGGGCGCAAGACGAGTTGCGGCATACACCGCGCGGCTGCAGCCTCGTGCGGCAAAGGGGTACGCACGCTACCCGCAATCACGCGCACTCCCCGCGCTCGTAGTTCCTCGATCTCTTCGGTCACGTAGGGTTCCACGGCAGACGGGAACTCATTGGCCAGGTAGGCGATGGTCAGCATGGCAGTGCCCGCTCCGCCCTGCGCCGCTGCGCTGCCAGCATCCCAGCCATGGTGAATAACAGGGCATTTACAAACTGGTAGCTCATGACCACCAAACCCGCATTCACCCAATAGACCGCCAGGATGATGGGCCACAGCCGATGAAATTCCGGATTAAGGAAACCATCTTGCTCCCCTGGCGGGATCGCGCCCCGACTCAGCCTAAACATCTCCCACATGAGCCAGACATAAAAGCCCAACCCCACTAAACCCAACTCCACCAGTATTTCCAGATACGTATTGTGGGGAAATAAAATTTTGTCTTTGTATTCACTGACGTATCGCGGCAGCTCCGCCGGCATCTGGTGAAAGCCCCATCCCATTAGCGGTCGTTCCAGAAACATCTGCCAACTGCCCGCATAAACCGCAGCGCGGAAATCAACGGGGCCGCGCTCTTCCAACCGTTCACTGAGCGCTTCTCGCAATTCAGGCGAACTCACAATTACCAACCCTGCTCCCGCGACCAGGACAAGTACCGCAAGGGCACGCCGCGCCGCGTGTTTTCCCGAAAACAGAACTAACACAACCACCGTAGCCGCAAAGGACAACCAGATCGCTCGCGTCATCGTGGCCAGAATCGCAATTGGCAGCGAAGCCAACAAAAGCGCCACCTTGGCGCCGCGAGAACTTCCGCGGCGGTACGCATGCAGCGCCACGATCCCGAGAATGTTCAACGAAACGCCATTGGCGACGGCCTGCAGGAACGGACCTCGCGCCCTATCCGGATGGAAGCCCAGGCTTTCGTCCAGGATGAATCGGGGGAAGATGAGAGAGCGCGCCCCTAACATAAATGCGATCGCGGTAAAGCATAGATAGGCCAATACCACCAATGAGTAAATCTCAAATTGGCGGAATCGCCGCTCTCCCGTATAGACCAGTCCCGCGAGGTGAAACAGAGCAAATGGAACGAGGAATTTAGTCGCTAGCAAGCTCCAGGTCTCGGTGTCGAAGGGTTGTTGAACCACAGCGCCCACTGTGAGCGCGGACAGCCCAAGCATCGGCCAGATAATTCTTTCTACGACGAACACGCGCTGCCGCAGGACCATTGCCCGTCCCACCAGGGCTATCACCAGAACGCAAAAAGCGACGCGGTCGATCTCGTAGAAATCAACACTCTGATGACGGAGCAACATTGCCGTCAGCATGGCCAGGAACAAGAACGGCGGTGCTATCAGGAATGCTTGCAGGGGACGCAGGGCGCTCTTCATCGCCCCGATCGAAAAATCGCCGTCAAGTCCAGACCGCACCGCTGTTAGATCAGGGGATTCCATCATTCTCCGCCTCCCCTCGCAACTTCCAAAACAGTTCTGAGGAGAATACGGAGGTCCGAACCGAGACTCCATGTCCGGATATATGCCCGATCCAGTTCGATGCCGCGCTCGCAGGAGGGATCGCGCCGTGCGGAGACCTGCCACAACCCGGTTATCCCAGGCGTCATGTCAAGCCGCGCCAGATGCTCGATTTCATATGCCGCAAACTCGTCCACTGGATGTGGCCTCGGTCCTACAAGGCTCATGTCGCCTTTCACCACGTTCCAAAGCTGGGGCAGTTCGTCCAAGCTAAAGCGGCGCAGCCATCCACCAAGATGCGTGATCCGCGGATCATCCGCCATCTTGAAAAATGGACCCGACCTCTTATTGTTCTTCCGCAACTGGTCTTTCAATGCATCCGCATTGAGAACCATGGTGCGAAATTTGTAACAGCGGAAAAGCCTTCCTTTTCGTCCGGCTCGCGGTGCGCGATACAGAACCGGGCCCCGCGAGTCCAGTTTGATCAGCCCGGCAATCACTGCCAGCAATGGGGATACCAATATCAGACCAACGCCCGCTCCCATCAAATCCAGCACTCGTTTCAGCAGCAGCCCGGCCACTGGCAATCGTTCCGCGTGCAAACAGATTACTGACGAATCTCCGACCTGCTCGATTTCTCCCCCCTGTGGAATGCATCCGAAGAAGTCTGGAACAATCTCGACGTCCAGGTGCAAGCGTTGCGCTTCGCGAACCAACCGCAACGTAAGGATCCGGTCCGAAGACGTCGTCAGGATGATTGCGTCGACGAATCTGGTCCGCGCCAGTCGTGCCAGATCGTTCACGCGTCCGATCACAGTGCTGCTCAACGGCCCCTCGTCGTCCAGGAAGCCGCATACAGCTCTCCCCGCTTCGGGATGTCCTTTAACGTTGGCGGCAACGTGCTGTCCTGCGGTTCCCGCTCCGACAATCAGAACGTTTCGTACGACTCTCGATGCCTGCGGCCGCCGGTCCTGCCTCGCGCTTTGGCGGCGCCAAGCGTAGAGGCTGGCAAAATTCAAAAAGCCCACCCCGATGAATAAGCCGCTAATCGTCCAGGGAGCCCCCTGCAATCCGTAGCCGAAGCACAACAGAACGGTCGCCCAAAGTACCGACTTGCCCAGGACACGGGCCTGACCGCTTCGCTGTACGCTGGCGCTGTGAAGTCCCTCGGTGTAGCCCACTAGCGTGATGAGCGCTGCAGAGAGCAGAGCGATGCCTAAGAGGGAAAGGGGCGATCCGGCTGCATACTCAAAAATCCGCACGTGGGGGAAAATTCCCCGCAGCGGCACCTGCAATGCCCCGATCAGCAGCCAATTCACTGCGATCAGCGCGAAGTCGGTCGCCATGGAGCAAACCCATCTACGCGCGGTCCGGCTCTGCAGAGGGCCCGGCCAGAGCATGCTGATTGAGTTCGCTTGCGTGTTCCCCACGACTCCACTCGACATTTCGGAGAGCTTGCCCGGCACGATCGGCTGGACTGATCGAACCGGCTTCTTGCTTCCGTTTGTTGGGTCTGCCGTGCTCCCTGGTATCAATCGCCCCCAGTCTTCGGCTTGAGGTCTTTGCTGCCGGGAATTGAGATAAGTAGTCGCCACTTCGGACCTGATTTCACGATCACGTTGACATTTTGCGTGTGGACGTTATGCCCTACCTACAAGCGGCGATAAATTCTTTCGGGAATCGGAAATGCCCTGTCGCTTAACACAATTCCCAGAAGTCGCGCTTGCTCCAGTTCCAGCTTCTCTTTGATTTTGCGTGCCGTGATGCGGCGCGTGCGTTGCGCCGACAAAATCAGGACGATCCCGTCCGCCAGTTGCGCCATCGCTGTGGTTGCAGTCGGCTCAGCGGCGGGCGGACCCACCACAATCGAGTACTCAAAAGTGCTGCGGACCGCGCCTAAATACAAATGCAAAGAGGCGCGGGTAACTGTTTTTCCATCGTTCGAGGAAGAGGGAAGCAGCCACAGATTACCCGCCACCCGGGTTGCATCCGGTAGTGTGGAATCGGCAGCAGGACGCCGCGGTATCTCCGTCGTCTCCACATCTTGCAAAGCTTGCGGATAGTTTCCAACTACAACCACGCTTTGCTTCGTCTCCAGAGCCAGAGATTCTCCGACTCGCCAGCAAAGATTCAGGACATCCGTCTCCGGTTCCATAGGGCTGAAAACAACCTGCCGCACCGCGCGCTCGCTCGAAAGGAAAACCTGCCGCACCAGCCCCCGGATCTGCTCGCAGGCGAAATCTTGCGGATTCCAACCTCCTGCCGCTTTCGCGCTCACCTCGAGGGGGCGAGCGCATTCCGTCTCCGCCGTTCCCGCCACAAACAAGCCGCGACTCATGACCGCTTCTCTCATGCCGGAAGCCTTCCCGACGATCTTTGCGGCAGCGACGCCAGCACGGGTGAATTCAAATAAGCCAGCACGTCGTCGGGCGTGCGGAAAGCCGGATCCAGATAATCTGCCGTAAACGAGGCGCCGGTTCCCATAACTCCTGCAGCCACAACCCCAATCGCCAGCACGCCCCACGTAGACCACACGGGCAGGGCGGGGGCTACCGGATGTTCCGCAATCGCGACATTCACAATGCCGCGTTCATCGAGTGCGTCATCCATCCGTGCCTGCTCCTGCTTCTTCACGTACAGGAGATAGTTTTCCTGGGCTGCCTTTTCAGAACTGAGCAGATCATCTTGCGTAATCGCGTCCGCGCCCAGCTGCCTTGCCATGGTTTGATAAGCGCCTTCCTGCCTGACGATGGCCGCCTCACGGGCCTGCAATGAGATGAAGTCCACTTGCGCTTTCTGCAACTCCGTCCTCGCCCATTCATATTGCGTATTTTTATCTGTGCTCTCGTCCCGAACTGGCAATAGATTTTCCTTGGCAATTGAACGCTCCGCCTGGGCAATCTGCTCGTCGACTTCCTGCACCAGGCGATGGCTCGGCTCGAACTTCGTGAGCAGGCTTGTTCGCTTCAATTGCAGATCCAGCAAGGTCGATTTCAGAGCCTTGAGCAAATCAGGATTGTCGGCGTTGCGCACCACCGTGGTTTCGCGTTCGGGCAACTTCTGTAACTGCGCTTCCAGTTCCCAGACTCGCTGTTGCGTCTCGGTCAGTTGAATTCGAGTCTGGCGGTAGTTGCCATCCACTTCGCTCAACTTTTGCAACGCCAGATCGCGCTGCTCCGCGGCCGCAACCACTCCGCGGTTGCCCGCGAACGACAGCAACTTCTGCTTTGACCTCTCCAGTTGGCGCAGTGCCTCGCTTGTCTGCAATTCGAAGAAGCGATATTCGCCGTTGGGGCGATGAACCTCCATATGCTTCGCCAGATAGGCTTTCTCTACGGACTGCAGCACCTTTGCCGCCAGCTGAGGATCGTCGGCCGCATAACTGACTTCGAGGAGATTCGTTTTCTTGATGGGTGCCACCTTCAATTTTTTGGCCAGCCGGCGTGCGGCTCGCTCAACACGTTCGGCATTGCCTTCGCCGGGCCGCAGGAAATGAAGCCAGTCACGCTGCCCGATTCCAGTTTCTTGCACCACCCTGTGCAGAACCTCATCGTCACGCAGCAACTCCACCTCTGAATTCAATTCCTCTTCTGTCATATCAAGCCGGGTCAGATCCACAGGGGCGTCTTGCTCGACCGATACGGGGGCATTGGCCCGCCCGCGTCGCACCAGCACCTGCATATTGGCCTCATACTGTGTCCCGAAAATCGCATAAAGAATTGCGACCGCCAGTACGGATCCTGAGACGCAGACAAATACTCTTCTTCTCCGGAACAGAACCATCGCCAGTTCCCGAAGAGTTGGCTTGGCCTCCAGTTCGCTGATCCGAATTAAACCCCGATCTTGCATGAGAGCGACTGGTCGCTTTCTAGAATTGAGTCGAGTTCATGTACGCGCCCACCGAGGGTTTGCTCAAGAAGCGAGCGATTTTCGAAATCGAATTTTGGGGCACAAAGACCAGGTCCCCAGGCCGCAAGTGCGCATCTTCTTTCAGGCTGCGCTCATTCAGCATTTGTTTAACATTGAGAACGCGCGCTTCCATCAGATCGTCATTCACGCGCCGGAAGAGCACTACCTGGGAGTGTCTGGACTGCTCCGTGAAGCCTCCCGCAATCTGTACAGCTTCAGTCACCGTCGTATCCGAGCGCAACTCGTACTTCCCGGGTTTCCCAACTTGTCCACCAACAACGAAGTAAGGCCGCTCAAAGTCCTTCAGCGACACGGCAACCTGGGGATCGTGCAGATATCCGCGATACGCCTTCTGCACCGCCTGTGTGAACTCCTCCATATTGAGGCCCTGAGCTTGCACCATGCCGGCGTCTTTCAGCATGACGTAGCCGTCCGGTTGAACGGTGAGGGTCTGGTCGAATTCGGGCGCGACTACAAAATCAATTTCCACCACGTCGCTGTTGTGCAACCGGTAGAGCGGATGGCGCTGCCCTCCGAGTAAGGGGTTTCCCAGGCCATCCGCTCCCTCCGGTTTTTCGACCGCCTTGCTACTGCCTCCCGTTCCGGCCCCGGTAAAGCCGGCTCGGGAAGTATCCTGGTTTCCGCTGGGATCGTTCTTAACCTGCGCGGAAACGGCCGAATGACTCTGCAAGATTGAGAGTGCGATCGCTATGAATCGAACGATTATGAAAAGGCGCTTCATTTCACTTCTTCATCCCGCAGCAATTCCGGTTGAGCGCCACTTACCTTGGTGACTCTCCACTGCAAGGTAAGCTCAGTCACAGAGACCGACAAGACATGGGAAGTCCCGTCCACCAAAGTGGAATGCTCTCCGCTTTTGGGAAATTTCCATCGCCGGGCCGATTGTGTCTCCCTTCAATGGCTTGTAGACATTTCTTCTGGCAGGGGCGCCGAATGAACGCTGGCGAGCGCCTCCTGGCGGATCACCCACGAAAGTAGACTTGCGTGTTTGTCATGTCACAGAGTTGAGTCGCGTATTTTCATCTGGCCCCACCCTGGACCGCCAACCCTACTTCTCGTCTCGCCTGAAACCCCAAATTGGACGCGGCCTCGCTCATCTTCCTTCTTTAGCCGCGCCTGTGTAGTAGTCGCCAGCGTTGCACAAGCAAGATCGAATTTTGCCAAGCGGCATCACACGAAGGTCTGTATTCCCGTTTTGAGAGTTGTACTGAGATTTAGTGGCCGGTTTCCTTGAACAGGCCTTCGCCGGTCCCTACAATCGCGACATGTTCTCCGCATCAGTTCTTGAAGACCGGCCCTTATGATCGCGTCCGCTGCCCCTTCTAAGGCGATCGGGGTGCTGATCGCGGATTCCAATCGAATGCAGGCCCAGTTGCTGACCAATGCACTGCGGCGCCATCCCGAGTTTCACGTCGCCACATGCAAAGTGGATACCCTTTCGATTCTGCAAGCCGTGACTTTGAAACCGCCACGCATCGCGGTTCTTTCGATGAATGCAGCCGTCAGCGTCGCCGACACCGTGGCCACCTTGCGCCGCTTTCACCTTTCCCACCCTGAAATACCGAAGGTTTTACTCGTCGAAATCTGTGATCGGGAACTGGTGGTAAGCGCGTTTCGCTCGGGCGTGCGAGGCATCTTCGTTATTACAGACGCCAGTCTCCGCATGCTATGCAAGTGTCTGCTACGCGTCGCTGGGGGGCAGATTTGGGCCAACACGGACCAACTCAACTATGTACTTGACCTGATCTCGGAAGTGCCGTCGTTACGGGTGCTGAACTCGCGTGGCAGCAGTTTGCTCACTCCGCGTGAGGAACAGGTCGTAGCGCTGGTCGCCGAAGGCCTCGCCAACCGGAAGATTGCCGATGAACTCAACCTGAGCCCGCACACCATCAAGAAATATCTATTCCGGATTTTCGAAAAACTGGGAGTTTCGAGCCGAGTGGAACTGGTGCTCTACGCGGTTCATAACGGAGATCCCCGGCAAGCGCAGTGGCTAGCCGGCTACAGCCATGTTCCCCCCGCGAACCTGAATCATCCGTAGGTGCCACGACGCGTCAGCGGTGATAACTCCAAATGATGGGCTGGGCTCTTCCCATGCGCGGCGGTTGCCACGCTGTAGCGGTGCATTTGAAAGCTTGCCCGCTGCGCTGTATAACTGGACGGAACTCCGTGCCCGATGCCGTTTCCAATTCGCCCGCAACGCCCAAGCCTCGCAGCCGGAGCATCGTTGCCGCAGGTCTGCTTCTGCTCGCGCTCGCTTTAGTGGTCATCTTTACCAGCCGATCGGCATTCTTAAGTCCGCTTGCTCTGGTGGTGGTCGCTGCCATAGGACTCGCAGCCCTGCTGCTGCAACTGCGTATGCGGAAGGATCTAAGCTCTGCCGTGCGAGCTCCGTTATGGCTCAATGTGTTGGGATTAGTCTTCGCGATTGCCGCCGTTTTCGCCGACTTTTTTCGCCTCGGGCCGAATCTTCTTCTGGTCGCCGCGCTGGGAGCTGTTGTCTGCTTCGGCATCAGCGGCTCAAGCGTGCTGCACGCTCTCCGCAAAAAGAAGAACTGAAGCGCTGTCGGCTTCGAATTTAAGGAATTGCTTTCGGACTTGACGTTCCGTCAGCCGATAACTTCGCGGAAGCCCGACTCCGGAAGCCTATCTCTTGAACTCCACGGCGACCGTCGTCTCCGCCACCGCCGGCTCTCCGTTCACTCGATAGGGCTCAAATTTCCACCAGCGCAAGGCATCCATGGCGGCTCGAGCCAGGACGTCGGGTCCATTAAGTGCATGCATACTCACCACCGATCCGTCTCGGCCAACCACAATGTCGACCGCAATAATCCCCCGCAGATTCTCCTTGCGCGCCTCCTCCGGATAAGTCGGCGCCACTCGGTGCACCAGCAATCGTTCCATCACTTCCGCAGGAACCTGCACACTAATTTTCGCCGGGGACGCCGCTTCCGGAGCCTTTAACGCCGACTCCAACTCTTCCCAGCCTCGGTTCCAGCGCCCCCAGAAGGCGGCCGCCAAGAATAGGACGAGAAGAAAAAAAATGATTCCCGCAATTGCGAACTTTTTCTTGCGCGGGGACGGAACTCTGCCGTTCGGAGGTCTGTGGCGGCCTCCATCCGTATCGATAGTCCCGGCAGTTCGCGGCGCGGTTGCACTCGCACCGAGTTCAGCCTTGTCATTCGCCTCTCGAGTCCAGCTGCGGATGGCCTCGTGTTGCTCCGCGGGCAGACCAACGAACTCCAAACCGCTGCAGAGCTTGTCCTGATGCCGCACGATCGCTCGCGCTCGCAGAGGAGCCGTCACGTCGTTGAGTTGCACCTCAACCGCAACCGCCTCGCCCGGAATTAACTCCTGTGCCAGAATGGCGGCAATCCCCTGCTCGCACACATTCACCGAACGTCCGGGCACGGTGTCCGGAATTCCCGAACGCAGTACGGTTACATCCAGCACGGCCTGAACCGGGAAGCGAGGCACTCCCCTTCGCGACACCCCACTCCAACCCTGCGCCTGTGCCTCAGTCGCCATCCAGCGTTCCTTATTTAGACCATCATTCTGTATTCAGACAATCGTTCTGTCGCCAGGATTTGGGCCGTCATTCTGTCGAAAAATTGTCATTCTGAGCGAGGCGAAGAATCTGCTGCTGTTCCGCTGCAACCTAGCGCCGCAACTCCACGATCTCGCTGCCCCTGGCGAATAACACGACGCTCGCCATTCCAATAAACAATCCATGCTCGATCACGCCGGGCATTTCGCTTAGCGTCCTCGCCAAACCATCCGGATCCGGAATCTGCCCAAACCGGCAATCCAAGATGTGATTATTCTCGTCGGTCAAATACGGCTTGCCATCGGGACCCTGTCGGAGTTGAACATCGGCGCCCAATGACCGGATCCGTTTGGCCACCAGCGCCTGCGCAAATCGCACCACCTCCACCGGCAGTGGAAACTTCCCCAAGACCGGAACCTGCTTGGACGCGTCGGCCACAATCACTAACTGCTTTGTCGCCGACGCCACAATCTTTTCCCGCAGCATCGCCCCGCCTCCGCCCTTGATCAATCGTAGTTGCGGATCGACCTCATCCGCGCCATCCACGGTGACTGCGATCTCCTGGCATTCGTCGAGCGTTGTCAGCGGAATTCCCAGGCTCTGAGCCAGTTCCCGCGAACGAATCGAAGTCGGGATGCCGCGAACCCGCAGCCCATCCTTCACTTTTTCTGCGAGCAACTGGATGAAGTAAGCTGCCGTCGATCCCGTCCCCAGGCCCACGACTTGCCCATCTTGAATGAACTGCAGACTGGCCCGCGCCGCCGCTTCTTTTTCCAGATCGTTTTTTCGCAGATCGTTCGCCATAGTCTTTTCGTGTGGGTCCGGGTCTTTGACCCGGACGTGCCGAGCAAAGCTCGGAGGCTCAATGCGCCCCCAAAGCGATTGTGACCTCTGCCCCTCATCCCAAAACTTTTTCGGTGTAAATCAAATATCCGGCAAGGGCCAATCCAAAGATCACCGTGATGATGGTAATCAAATCCAGCACAAATCCCGCGGGCTCGAAGGTCCCGGCGTCCAACTGAGCGCGCGTTTTGCGATAGCGCACCAGTCCCGCGACCACCAGCGCCGCCCCGGCCACAATCGTGAAAGATCCCATAATGACCGAGATCCCTACGCTTCGGACAACGTGCCCCTGCAACGCCGTCAGTTGCCGCATGGCAATCGAGAACCGCCCAATCGCGAATCCGAACACGACGATTGCAGCCCCGGTACGCACCCACGCCAGAAACGTTCGCTCGTTTGCTAGGTGATCGCTGGCACGATGTGAATTAGAATTGTCCGCCAAATATTCTCCTGTGCATGCCGCCTGCATTATTCCACAGCCTTCGCAATCACTACCCCGGCGCCGGCAAGATTCTTGATCAGGTCCGCCGGCACGCCGTGCCGCTCCTTAAGATATTCCGGATCGTTGTAGGTAACCGAAACCTTGCCAGCCGCGTCCTCGGCAACCAGAGCCTTTAGCGGCAGATCGATCGCCAGGCTCGGAGCCGCCACCATCAGCGGAGTGCCCGCCTTGGGACTGCCAAAGATCAGCACTTTCGTTGGCCTCATCTTCAGCCCAACTTTCTCCGCCTCGCCGCTATGATCCACCACCGCGAACACCTGCAGTCCCTTCGACGCAAACGCAGTTTGCAGCCTTTTCATAGTCTCGTCCACCGAATAACGACTCGGCACCTGAACCAATCCATTTGTGCCTGACATGTCACGCGCCTCCCAAACGCTGAATGTGAATCTTCTTCGATCGCTAGATTGTATGGAAAATAGCGAAGCACTCCAAGCATCTGCCGCGAACGTGAATTTGGAGACGTTCGCAGGGTTACCCGTTTCCCATGCTCCATTTTTAACGTGTCCGAATTCGCAACGTCGTCGAGTAGACTACGCCAGTGGAGGCGGAAACATGCCACAGACAACGAAATTTGAAATCTCAAGAAAAATTGCCGGAATTGTGACCCTCACGGCCTGCGCGCTTCTCGCGACGCTCAACCTCTTTGCCCAAGGCGAATACCATCCGTCTCCCGAAAACCTGCAAGCCCGCCGCGAATTTCAGGACATGAAATTCGGCATGTTCATCCACTGGGGCGTCTATAGCGTTCTCGGCGACGGCGAATGGGTATTCCACAATCGGAAGCTGAAGGTCGACGAATACAATCGCCTGCCGGGATTTTTCGATCCCGAAAAATTTGATGCCCAGGCATGGGTCGCTCTCGCCAAGGCTGCCGGCATGAAATACATCACTATCACTTCCCGGCACCATGACGGTTTCGCCATGTTCGACTCCAAAGTTTCCGACTGGAACATCGTGCAGCGCACGCCTTACAAGAAGGATCCGCTGAAGATGCTGGCCGACGAATGCCATCGTCAGGGCGTCAAGCTCTTTTTCTATTATTCGCAGCTGGATTGGCATAACCCGGACTACTATCCCCGCGGCGCAACCAATTGGGCTAATGGCCGCCCCGACCACGGAGACTGGAATACCTATCTCGATACTTACATGGACGGCCAGTTGCGCGAGCTACTCACCAACTACGGCCCCATCGGCGGCATCTGGTTCGACGGCATGTGGGACAAGCCCGACGCCGACTGGCATCTCCCGAAAACCTATGCTCTCATTCACCAGTTACAGCCCGCCGCGCTGATTATTCCCAACCATCATCAGACTCCGAAACCCGGCGAGGACGTGCAGACCTTTGAGCGCGATCTTCCCGGCCAAAACACCGCAGGCTTCAACACCAACTTCGTCAGCACTCAACTCCCGCTGGAGAGTTCCGACACGCTCAATGGCTCCTGGGGCTTCAACATTGGAGACAGCGAGTACAAGAGTGCGGACGAACTGATACGGAGGCTGGTCCGCGCCGCCGGCAACAATTCCAACCTCCTGCTGAATATCGGCCCATACCCAAGCGGCGAAATCGATCCGCAGTTCATCACCCGCCTCCATGCAGTCGGCGAATGGCTTTCAAAATATGGGGATTCGATCTATGGCACGCGCGGAGGCCCGATCGTTACCGGAGACTGGGGAGTCACAACTCAGAAAGAGAACAGAATTTACGTGCATGTCCTGAACTGGAACGCGCCGCTCCTCGCGCTCCCGCCCATCTCGGTAAAGATAGCGGGAGCGCGCACTCTACTCAACGGGGAAAATGTGCAGTTCACTCAAAATCAAGACGGCGTAGTCCTGAAAGTCCCGCCCGCGAACAACCACGAAACCGATCGCGTCTTCGTCCTGACCTTGGCGAAATAGCGGCTCACGTAGCGGCGGACGCATTCGTCCGCCCGCGGGACGAAGCTTCGTGTAAGCAGATCGGCCAGCAGCTAGGGGCGCTTACCAGTCACCCTTGCGTTCCGTGAGTCATCCCTCCACCGCGCACTCAGGACTGGCAAATCTTTTCCAGCGCGAAGCGGCTGCGGATCACGAGCGTTGCGCCTTTCATCTGCATCAGTTGCTTCTTCTTGAATTCGGAAAACAGCCGGCTGACCGTTTCGCGTGTGGTTCCGATGATCTCGGCAACTTCTTCGTGGGTCATCGTGAGCTTGACTTGAGCCGAACCGTCGTCTTGTGCGGTCTTGCTCGTCCAGGAGAGCAGCAGCTTGGCAAACTTTTCCGAAGGCGAAACCGCCAGGCCGAGCGTTCGGATCTCCTCATAAGCCGTGTAATAGTTCCGGCTCAGCTGCTGGGCGACGCGCATAGCCACTTCCGGAAAATCCTTCAGCATGTGCAGGAAAGAATCGCGCGGAATGAAATTGGCCTGCCCCGGTTCCATCATCTCCGCAGTCACCTCGTAGGGCCGGTTCGAAACCACGGCATTGAGTCCCAGAATGTCCCCGGACTCCGAAACCTTGGTAATGATAGTCTTGCCCTCGCGCGAAGAAGTGGAAAGCTTCGCCTTCCCCACGCAAAGTACGAACACTCCCCGCGGTTGCTGCCCCTCGATAAACAGCATGGCCGACTTGGGATATACGGCCGTCGACTTGACGTCGTTCAGCCGCTGGGCAGCGGGTAGCGAAAGATTGCAGAACAAATGCTCGCCTCGTACCGGGCAAGTGACGCAATTATCCAGAATATTTAGACCGTAGGGAGCTCGCATCATCAACCTCCTGTGGGCCCAGCCTGCCGAAAACCTCGGCGCTCGACCGCGTACATTAGAGGTAAGGCACGCTGCGCGCCAATATAGGCGGGCGGATGGGGACGCGCCAAAGTGCCCGTATCTATAATAAAATGGGTAGGTTACTGACCCATGGCGTGATCGAAATGGAATCTTCCGAACAATCACGCCACTGGATTTGGGTTATTTCCCGCACGCCGCTGCGTGATCTGGATCACCAACCTCTGTGACTTTGATAACCAGTCCGCTGCTCGGGAGCGTTCTGCTCAGCTTGTTCCAGAGCAGGCCGAGGATCGGTGCCCGCCAATGCCCACAACCCTCCCCATAAACCGACGGCAATGAACAGGCTGGACCATTCGTTGGGATCGTGCGGCGCCCCGGGTACGGCGTAAAGTCCAAAAACTCTTGGAAGATGAAGGGTTATGACCCACGTCGCGAACATGAGGCCGGTACCGGCCGCACCCCAGCGCTGCAGCAAATTGAGGCCGACGCTCACACCCCCGGCAATAAAGGCGACTCCGAAGAACACCACCCAAAACACGTGCCAGGGAACCCAATGCGGTATCAGGGAAGCGATGAATCCGAAAGCCAGGAAATGATCCATCCCAAAGACAACCAGAGCGAGCCCGAGCACAAAGCGGCTGCCGCGCGCCAACAGCGGCGTGACGCCTCGATCCGCCAGGAGCCAGGCGAGGCTCGCCAGCGCCAGCGGCTCGAACGCGGTGGTGCGCAGCGAGATACTGCCCATATTCGCCGCGTTTTTCCTAACGTCGAGGACGAATGCGCAGACAAACAAAAAGGCAGACAACGTCATTGCGGCCGGCCGCAGGGCTACTTTCGACAAGATGCCCACCCCGCACAGAACCCAGATCGCGCCAAACGAGTAAGCAATCCAGGGGTTGGCCGGCAACCAGGGAAGGGCCGGGATAACCGCATACTCAGGCCCAAGAGAGTGACCGACGTATCGCGCACACACCAGCGTTTCCAGCCCTAAACCGATGATCGCCAGAGAAAATACTACGCGGCCCAGGTTAAACAGTTTTCCCGTTCCTGCGGATCCCTTCATCTGCGCCGGAACTATTTCAGGCATTTCCGTTTCCTCGGAGAATCCAGCTCTCTCCCGAGCGAACAGAGAGGAACTTGAAGTTCATTTAAGGCTCAGCCGTGACTTGCAGAGCCGACGGGGTCTGTAGTCGTTCCCGGTAGATCAGGTTCTTCGGCGCCACCTCACCCACTGCGTCGACATGCACTTCATATCCGCCACGCGGCAAGATTTCGCCAAAGGGCAATTCCTTGTTGACCGTGGCTCGCCGCAACACGAAATGCTGATATCCGATAGCCGTGGCCCGGCCATTCTCCGCGACCGCCAGTACCACGAATGTCAAATCCATATCGTCGGGCGTCGCGTTCGAAACTTCTACGCTGCCCTCGATCCGGTTCCCGTTCACCCGCGCCGGAGCCTTCCAATTTAGAGTCAACCCGGAACGCACGTGAAGCACAAACGCCTTCTGCACTGCTTGTTGAGGCTTGCCGCCATCTCTCACCGAAATCGTGAACTGGAACTCTCCGGTGCGTTCCGGTTGGCCGTGAAGTAGTCCGTCATCCTCCAGTCTCATGCCCGCAGGCAGGGCCCCCTTCTCTAATCGCCAATGCAGTACGGGCACGCCGCCGTGTGCGCGAAATTGAACCTCATAGGATGCGTGCGGATACGTGTCGGGCAAGTCCGACTCATTTTCGATGATCAGCGACGGGCCGTCCTGCGGTGCGGCCGTCGAATTTGCAGTTTCTGGATGCTGCCCCTGGTTTTTTGCAAGCCCGAGCTGGCATCCCGTCCCGATCGCGCAGGCCAGCACCAGCATGAAATTTACAGCGCACCGCATCTTTGGAAAATTTGCCATACGCTCTAACTTTATCGAATTAACGGCCGAACATTCGCGCCCATTCTACTAATTCAATGATTCGTATAGGACCGTTTCAGGGGCGGAATCTTGTACCTCATTTCCCAGCGACACGGAAGGCACATTGACTTAAAATTGGTCCTTCTGAAAAACCATTTACTTGGGGGTGTAATCGGTCCCCGTCTCTGCCATGGAACTGCTGCTCAATATCGCCTGGATTTTGCTGGCACTGCCTGCCTTTTGGATGTGGCGAAGAAACTGAGCCTGGTGGCACCTGCCTCGAGTGCCGCGGAACCGTCTGGATTATCGTGCCCCGGAAGCAGCGCAAACCCTAGCCAGATTCGCGCGGATCTGCTCCGATTCATCTGGGGCAGAGATCGCATTCGGCGCTGATTGAAGTGGAAGAGATGAAGCTAGAGGCTAGGAGCTCTTAGCTGAGAGCTGAGAGCTGAGAGCTGAAAGCTTGCCGCAAAAAATAAGAGTTCCGAGGTGGTGTAAGGTCCATTCGTCTCGGCCAGTAGCTCGCGTTTGACCCTTGCTCGACCTGCTTTCGCTGCTTCCCTTGCGGGCTGCTGCGCGCGATCTTCGCTTGGGCTCCGGGCTCACCGCCAACCGGATAAATCTACCCTACGCCTCGGAACTCTATCTCGCCTTCAACATTTCTTCTCGATTCTCCTCGACCAGCGCTTTGCTATAGACCCTCGCTCACCCTCCTTCCCAATCTTGCGATCGGGAAAGTGACTCCGCTTGAGCCCCGGACGCCGCACCAACCGGAAAAACTTAAGAAGCTGTCAAAGAACGATCCTGTTGTACTCCTTCTATAAATTCAGTCAATCGAAAATCGCGCTCCGTAACTCGCGCCTTTTCAGTCGAGTGCAGCCCGTCCACAAGCCCATGACCGAAAATTGTGCAGGATCGCAAATTGTTTTTGGTACACACCGCGCCGGACGCGGCTTTCCGTGCGATTCATTGCTCCAAATCAAAAAACGAAAGCATCGAAAGGCTGCTCACTGCGTTGTGAATATCTTGCACTTCTCGCGCCAGGCGCGGGATTCAATTGGCAAGAACCCCGCATCTATGGCAACTCCGGACCGCATTTGCGCGTCGAATCAATTGCGCGTGTCGCCCCCGTCTGCCGATATGTCGAATTCCTCTTACACTCACGCACTCAAAGAATAGGGCCCAATTAATTGTTCTATATTCCGCGATCGCCGAAGCTGCCGCTTCTGGCGCTTTCAATGTTGCTGAGCTTCTCCTGTTGGACGGGCTCGATGGCCCTCGCTCAACAGAGTCTCACTTCAGTTCACGAAAGCACTTTTCCCGACGCTCCTGAACCGCAGCAGGCCGCCACTCCAAGTGTCGTTGGCAACCCACAGGCAGGCGGTGGAACCATCACGGGCACCGTGCTGGATACCAATCGCAGCGTGCTGCAGGGGGCGCATGTAGCGCTGGCGGGTCGGCTAGGTTCAGCGGTGCGCACTGTGGAATCCGGCATGAATGGGCAGTTCTCATTCGCCGGTCTGCCGCCGGATGTCTACACGCTTACCGTGACCGCCCCCGGGATGAACCCATTCACCTCGCCCCGTCTCCCCTTGCGTGCTGGCGAGGACTACATAGTGCCTGCGGTCACGTTGTCGGTCTCCGCCGTGTCGACCAGCGTCACCGTGACCGCAGGCACCAAGGCGCAACTGGCGGAGCAGCAGGTGCATATAGCAGAAGGGCAGCGCGTCGCCGGCGTCTTCCCCAACTTTTACAGCGCATTCGACTGGAACGCGCCACCCATGCAGGCCAAGCAAAAGTTTCAACTGAGTATTCGTTCCATCGTCGATCCGGTTTCATTCTTGTCAATCGCGGGAGTAGCCGGAGCAGAGCAATATCGGAACATCTTTCCGGCATATGGCAGCGGATTTGAAGGATACGGAAAGCGCTACGGAGCCGCCTTGGCGAATCACGTTTCCGGCAACCTGCTGGGCCGCGCCGTTTACCCTGCGATCTTTCATCAAGATCCGCGCTATTTCTATAAAGGTAAGGGCACCATTCGGGAGCGCGCCTTCTACGCCATATCGGCCGCGGTCATCGCCCGGAGCGACGATGGACGCTGGAGGCCAAACTATTCCCAGGTGCTGGGCAACTTTTCAGCGGCAGGCCTTTCCAACCTCTACTATCCCGCTGCCGATCGCGGAGCTTCGCTCGTGCTCTTCAATGGATTGGCGGGTACCGGCGCCGATGCGGTGTCGAACCTGATCCGCGAATTCCTGCTGAAAGGAATTACCTCGCACGTTCCCCAAGACGCACACGGCCAGCCCTAGGGCTGCGGACAAGGCAGGCCTTCGTGGAGCGAGTGGAGAACCCAGCGCTCGCACAATAAACAATCACTTCGGCAATCTAGCTGGCCGCGACTAAGCAAGAAACAGTTCAGAGGGCTTTTTTTCTTTTTTCCAGCGCGGAGGGAAAGTTAATCAGATTGTAGTTGGAAAAATTCTGCACTTCATTGATCAGGGCAGGCAAGGCGCGTTCGAGTTCTGCCAACGCGGCATCTTGCTCGGGACCGGTAGTGCCCGAGATGATGGTGCACAAATCTCTTACGCGTTGTTCCAGAGGGGAGGGCACAACAACCCCAGCATCTCAAAAATCACCCCCGCTCGCTCTACCGCGCTATCGGTACGGCCTGAGAGTATTCCTTAAGGTTTTCTACTTACAACTTCTCATTCTTGATAATTAAAGGGCGGGCGGATTTTTCCATTTCCTCGAGAGCCTGGCTGTTTGCTCTTAGCAGTTGGTTAAGCTCAAGAATGAGTGCTTGGAACCGGACGGGATCGCTCTCGGCGGCGACTCGGGCAGCTAGCGCGACCAACCGTTCTCGCTGTTCGCGCTGCATGAAACTCCTCGGGGGAGGACGAGTGCGCCGGAAATTTATCACAAATCATAAATAGCGGGCAAGAGCTTTCGTGACCTTCCGCGCTGCATGGGAATACGTCGTCGGCCAAGCCGGCCCCCCCGGCAATCAAGGTTGACTTGTTTAACCAAAATGCTAAACTGTCCCTGCGGATCGATTACCAGTCGCGGTAAACGCTTGGGTGGTCAGCTTGTCGGGCAGCGTATTGCGGACCTGATCGGCTTAACTCCAGCTTTCTGGAGGAAGGCCGAATTGTGCGTTTCGTAATATAGGACGCAATTTGTTATCCTGCTGGCAGGAATGCCCCGGCCCCGACAATTCGTGGCCGCCCCTTTGCCAGCATGGGCGCGGCGGATTCGAGCTCTGCGCGAAGAACTAGGACTCAACCAGTACGAATTCGGCAAGCATTTAAAATGCTCGTCCATGGTGATCTCCCGCTGGGAGCGTGGCCTGCAGAAGCCTCCTGCCGACTGCCTGATCACCATGGGTAAACTGGCGGGGCCACCCGCTGGATGGTATTTCTGGAAGATGGCGGGCATCTCGCCTGCGGATGTAAAGCGGATGTTGAAAAATAGTTGAGACTCGCCGCGTTTTGCCCCTGCACGGTTTCGAATCGAACCAGTTCGAAGGCTCCGAGCGAAGCCATAAACTTCATGGTCACCACGGTAGGGCCAGTTTTCCCATCCAATGTTCGACATCCGAACCCATCTGCTCCAGTCGCTCTCTTAGGCCAAACGGCTGCGGTTCCCGTTTGAGTTGTCGTGCGCGGCGTGTTTCTTTGGGTTCGCTTCCGACACGAGGTGAATCGACTCAAGGAAACTCGCGGCCGCACCCTCCGCTAGCGAGGTGCGCTGCGCCACGAATTGCGTGGCCTGCTCTTTGGTCAGGGGGGTCAAGGTGGGGCAAGAATACGGTTTTTTCGATGCGCGAGTCTGTTCCATGATTTAAGGCGCTCTCTCCGCGAAACAGTTTGCTACTCGGGTCATCGCAATTAACACGCACATCAGGTTTGTTACGAATACCGAACAAGATAGAGAATTCACCGTATGGACTGTGTTGGATGCCCAACCGAAACCTTTGCGCGAAGATTTGGAACGCCGGCAGAGCCCGCTATCGGATTGAAAACGTGGTGCGCTTCAAAGAAGTGAATTAGAATCGGAACGTAGTGCATGTCGGGGCGTAGCGCAGCCTGGTAGCGCACCTGCCTTGGGCGCAGGGGGTCGTAGGTTCAAATCCTATCGCCCCGACCAATTTCACTTCCTTTTGCCTCCAGCACGAGGACCATGGCACGAAGACCATGGAATGATGGCCATCATCCGCTTGCTGCCGAAAGAATAAAGAATAGAGGTCGGCACAAGCCGCCTGACCCAGTCTTGCAAACGCGGGATTCAGGCTTAGCCTAGCGCCGTACGCTGATGGCACTGACGATCGGCCGCATTCCGCCGGGAGCGGCGCGCTGAACCAATTGCGATGCGATCCTTCCCGACGAAAGGACTGCGCTCGGCTGCGCTAAGAATGGCACTCCGTCGTTCACCCGCCCACAATCCATGCGTAGCGTCCCATTGTCGTTGAAAACCAGCCCATAAAAGCGCAGCGTCGTGCCCACAGCGAGGGGCTGTGTGCTCAGCGTTTGCGTGTGGCTGTCGACATAGACCTGCACTTCGCTGGGATTATCGAGGACCGTGATCTGACCCTGCTGGACAGCTAACTGCGGGAACAGATCATAGCTCGCCAGCGATACGGTATAGAGAGTGAAACCGCCGCTCGTTGAAATGCTCTGGACCGTTCCATTGATCGTCTGCGGAATAAGCGTGATCGTATTCGCGGGAGTGTACGTTGACCCACCGAGCGTAAGCACGCCGGAAGTGATATCCACGTTCTGGCCCGCGACCATGTTGGCGGCATTAAAGCTGGGCACGAACGGAAGACTCTGCAAATTCGTGAACTGGCCGGTGATCTGAAATGTGGTATTGCTGAAATCGAAGTACGGAATCTCGTCGTACTGTCCGGGCTGGCCATTCACAAAGTCGGTAAGCAGAGGCCCCATTTGGGTGCGTCCATACTGCATTAGTACTGGCACCAACGTATCGACCGAGATCAAGGGGCCCGTCGAAATGTTGAGCGCAGTGGGATTCTCCACTTCAATCCGTGTCGCCATCAGCGATCCATCGGATTGAAGCGCTCCATCCACATTCACGAACATGCCGGAAGCAAGGGCTGAAAGGCCGCCGACCCCCTGAAGTACCGTCGCACTATCGGCACTTGCTAGCACCGTCCGAGTGCCAAACGAAAACGCCGGGATCGTGAGCGTCAAACTCGAACCGGTCGTTCCCACCGACGTGATCGTGGCCTCCAATCCCGTCACCAGGCCATTTGCGGGATTTGTAGGAGAAGGCGACGCGGCCAGCGGCGCAAGACTGAAGGTTGGCGACATCGAGTAGCCGCTAAAGATAGGATCGGTGTAGCAACTGGGAAGAATCGCAGAATCCGACACCAGCAGATTCAATGAAAGCACCATGCTGGTACCCGTAACTGTGATCGGCGAAGCCAGGTTCACGACAGGACCCTGGTCGACGACGGAATAATGGGAGATCAAAAGTCCACCGTTTGGATCTTGCGCCATACAAACAAATACTGCTTCCCCTAGCGTGGCCGTAGCCGAACTATACACACCCTGAGGAATGCTGACTGTGGTCAAGGGCTCGATGTTGCCATTCAGGTGAACGAATTCCGCCGGCGATGACGCACTTACCACCGGAATTGTCTTTCCGGCCTGATCAGTCAAACTGAGACTCTGAATATTTAGATCGAAATCCGACACTTGGTCGTTCGCCGCGCTCGCAAGCAACACCGTCACGGAAGTATTTCCGCTGAACTTCGGCGGCGGAGGAGTGGTTGCGCCAGACCCGCACCCGGTGGTTATTCCGATGCTCAATAGCACTGTAAGAGTGACCAGGACAAAAGCAGACGACGCGGAAGGAGCGGGAAACCAGGGTGCTTTCACGGAATCCTCTCACTGCGGGCTTAGAACCAAGGCCATTTTAGACGATCTCTGAAATCGCGTGCGGCAAATTACAGGCACGATCACCCTCCTTCTTGCCTCTGCCGTAGCTCGGCCTAACCAGCCGCCGTTCTTAGAACGGTCCTTTCCGGTTGAAAACACCCATTTTTCAAGCATAGGAATGCGCGCACGCCTGTGCTAGCATCCATATAGGGCTAATTCCCGCTTTCTGTTGAACTTGCCACGGTATTCGCCAAGTTCTCTCCATCCCATACAGAGGCCCCGAAGAGGCATTCTCCTTGGCAACAGCTGAAATAAAGAACCGATTGATGCTGGACAATACGAAGACCGACGTTTCTGACGACGAAGTAAACGAACTGCTTCCGTCCGACCCGAATTCCCCCGAGGTCGATGACATGCTGAGCGCCATCGGCACGCGGGGGCTCGACGTAGTGGAGGGCGACACGCCGTCGGCATTCTCCGCTCTGGAACAGCGACTGGCCCAGGAGGGCGAAGAGGTCGAACTGGACCTGACGCCGGGCGCGGCTGAGTCGACCAGCGATCCCGTGCGCGTCTATCTCCGCGAGATGGGCGCCTCGCCGCTGCTCACTCGCGAAGAAGAAGTGGAGATCGCCAAGCGCATCGAGCGCGGCCAGATCACTTCCCTGAAAGCGCTGTCGCGCTCGCCCATCGTGATTCACCAGGTGCTGGCCATTGGCGACGATCTGAAGCGCGGCCTGCGCTCGATTAAAGACACCGTCGTTATCGACGACGAAGAAATTACCGACGAAATTTTGCAGAAGCGCGTCGCCGACTTTGCCGGGCAGATTGAGCGGCTAAGCAAGCACTACAAGAATGCCAGCCGGCTGGCCGAGAAGCTGGAGACCATTTCGGCAAAAAAGAAGCCCCGGGAGTATCGCCGTTACCACGGGCAACTGGGCCGCGAGATGGTGCGGGTTTCGCGCATCATCCGGAAACTCGGCTTGAATCCGCCGGAGCGCAAGCGCTTGATCGAGCGGGTCAATAAGACTATCGAACTTATGCGTTCGCTCGATCGCGAAATCGTCCAGCTGGAAGCGAAGATTACGGCCACCCGCAGCGAGGAGTTGAAGAAGAACTATCGCGCCGCGCAACGCCTGCACCGGCTCGAAATGAAGCGCCTGGAGGATGAGGCTGGAATGTCGTTCTCCGACCTGCAGCGCACCCAGCGCCGCATGATCCAGGGCGACATGAATGCCGAGCAAGCCAAGCGCGAGTTGATTGAAGCCAATCTGCGGCTGGTGGTCTCGATTGCGAAAAAATATGGTAATCGCGGCCTGCAGTTCCTCGACCTGATTCAGGAGGGCAACGTCGGCTTGATGAAGGCTGTGGACAAGTTCGAATACCGACGTGGCTACAAATTTTCTACGTATGCCACCTGGTGGATCCGCCAGGCGATCAGCCGCGCCATCGCCGACCAGGCCCGAACCATCCGGCTTCCGGTGCACATGATTGAAGTGGTGAACAAATTAATTCGCACCACGCGCCAACTGGTGCAAGCCTCGGGGCACGAACCCACCTCGGCGGAAATCGCCAAGCAGATGGACATTCCCGAAGCCATGGTCCGCAAAGTAAAGAAGATCATGCGCGTGCCCATTTCGCTGGAGACCCCCATCGGCGAAGAAGGCGATTCCCATCTCGGCGATCTCATCGAGGATCGCACCAAGATGTCTCCCGCCGAGGCAGTGCTCAACGTGAATCTCAAGGAACGCACCGCGCACGTGCTGCGCACTCTCAGTCCGCGCGAAGAAAAAATTATCCGTATGCGTTTTGGCATGGACGACGGTTCCGAACACACTCTCGAAGAAGTCGGCCAGTCGTTCGACGTAACCCGGGAACGCATTCGCCAGATCGAAGCCAAAGCGCTGCGAAAATTGCGCCATCCCTCGCGCTCGGGAAAGCTCCGCTCACTTTTGGACGACGTCGATCGATGAGGCGTGGAGGTGAGACGTGAGAAGTTGATTTGTTTTCTCCGCGTGCTCAGCGATTCCTCCGCGAACTCAGCGGTCCAAGTGTTTAACGCAACTTTCCGCAACACCACCCTGCCTGATTTTGAACAGGGCCTCCTTTTCCCGCACGCCATTCCCCAAGGAAGTCGGGCAGTCGTTCGACGTAACCCGGGAACGCATTCGCCAGATCGAAGCCAAGGCGCTGCGAAAATTGCGGCATCCCTCGCGCTCGGGAAAACTCCGCTCACTCTTGGACGACGTCGATCGATGAGGCATGGAGGTGAGACGTGAGAAGTTGATTTGTTTTCTCAGCGGGCTCAGCGATTCCTCCGCGAACTCAGCGGTCCAAGTGTTTAATGCAACTTTCCGCAACACCACCCTGCCTGATTTTGAACAGGGCTTCCTTTTCCCCCGATCGTTTTCGCTGAAATTCCTTCCTCTGCATGACCCCTGTCACGCGCACCTGTGATCGACATCACTGAGGCCGTTTCGGGAATGAACGATAAACACTGCATTCGATTCGATGGGCTTGACCAGAAAGCCGGACCCCGGTCGAGGAGAATGTCGGGGCAGCGTTCAGATTTAGTAGCCGTTGCGGGTAAGAATATTTCATAAGCTCTCATTTTTTTATCACCGCTCAAGCCACCGACACTCCCAACGAAATCGAACGGATCCCTGGGAAACCCAGGCAGTTGCGGCGCGTAGTTTTCCAGCGCGGTGACCATGCCGCCAGTTCATGTCTGAAAGCCCCAGGGACCAGGCCTCGATTGAGCTGACGCACGCAGCCAGGGAGACTGTCCATGAAGACAGGCGAAAAAGATACCATTGCGGCACACCTGCAAAAGTGCGGCGTCTCGCGCCGCAGTTTCTTGCAACTCTGTTCCACCCTCATCGTGGCTGCACCGGTCGGGCTCAGCCTGACCAGCAGGGCAACCGCCGCGCAAGTGGCAAAAATCGTCGGCAAGGCGCGGCGCCCCTCGGTGATCTGGCTGCATTTTCAGGATTGCACCGGCTGCACCGAAACGCTGCTGCGAACCTCGGCTCCCGACGTCGGCCATCTCATCCTCGACATCATCTCCCTCGACTATCACGAGACGCTGATGGCCGCTTCGGGCGCGCAAGCGGAAGCGGCGCTGCGATCCGCGATCGAAGAGAATGCCGGAAAGTACGTGCTGGTGGTCGAAGGATCGATCCCGGCGCGCGACGACGGTGTCTACATGCAGCTCGGCGGCAAGCCCGCCATTGAAGTGGTCAAAGACGTCTCCGCCCAAGCGGCGGCGGTAATCGCAATCGGCTCCTGCGCCTCGTGGGGCGGAGTTCCATCTGCCGATCCCAATCCAACGGGCGCAGTCGGCGTCGACTCCGTCATCTCCGGCAAGCCCATCGTCAATCTTCCCGGCTGCCCTCCCAATCCTTACAACCTGCTGGCCGTGGTTTTGGAATACATCACCATGGGCCGGCTGCCGGAAATGGATACCTTCAACCGACCGAAGTTTGCCTATGACCGCGTGATTCATGAAAGTTGCCCGCGGCGCGCTCACTTCGATGCGGGACGCTTCGCAGCCGCCTTCGGCGACGCAGGACACCGCAAAGGATATTGCCTGTACAAGCTGGGCTGCAAAGGTCCGGTCACGCACGCGGCCTGTGCGACACGGCACTTCAACGAAATCCCCGGAGTCTGGCCCATCGGAATTGGCGCCCCCTGCCTGGGTTGCACCGAAAAAGGCGTGGTGTGGAAGATGGGAACATTTGAAACCGTTCCCATCCATCTCGCAACGCCACCGGAAACCTATCCTCCAATCTACAGTTCGGCGGGACAATTGAAAGTCGGCGCGGCGGCGCTGGTAGGCGCCATCACCGGCGCGGTCGGAGGAGCGGCCTGGGTCGCGTCGCAACGCTTCCAGAGCAGCATGGAGGCAGGCGTAACCCGCATCGCGGCAGACCGCGCGCACGCCGAAAAACTGAAAGCGACCAGCGAGAAGCCAGTCGGCCCGAAAGAGGACTAACGTGCCTATCACTCGGCGACAACTCTTCAGCAGCATCGCCAAGGCGGGAGTCCCCGCCGTAGTCGCGGTCACGGTCGGCACCGATGTGCTCCAGGCCGGAGAAAAAATTCCCGTCCCCAGCGCCGCCGTCGGACTGCTCTACGATGCCAGCGTCTGCATCGGCTGCAAGGCTTGTGTGGCCGCCTGCGCCGAAGCCAACGACACGCCTCCCGACACCCGCGGCGACGCCCTGCACCAGGCGCCTCAGGACTTGAACGACCTTACCCGCAACGTCATCAAGCTCTACAAGCCGGAAGACGGTTCGGCATTTTCCTTCGTCAAGCGGCAGTGCATGCACTGCCTCGATCCAGCATGTGCCGCGGGATGCCCCTTCCAGGCCCTGCACAAAGATCCCGAAAGCGGTGTCGTGAAGTGGGACGCGAGCAAATGCATCGGCTGCCGCTACTGCACCATTACTTGTCCATATCACATCCCGCGATTTCAGTGGATGGGATTCAATCCGCGTGTCACCAAGTGCGAGTTGTGTACGGATCGTCTGGACAAAGGATTGAAGCCGGGATGCACCACCGTGTGTCCGACCGGCGCGGTGATTTTTGGCCCGCGCTCCGTGCTGCTGCTCGACGCCAAGCAGCGCATCAAGGACAATCCCGGACGCTACTACCAGAACCGCGTCTACGGCGAGATCGACAACGGCGGCACGCAGGCGTTGTATCTCTCCAAAGTTCCGTTCGAGAACCTTGGTCTGCCGGAACTGGGGCCGGAATCGGTTCCCGCCAGAACCCTGCGCTGGCAACGGCGTTTTTATCAATACTTCGCACTGCCGGCCCTGCTCTACGCCGGCCTGGTGCAGGTGATTCGCAAAAACCTCAAGGGCCATGAGGAAGAAGCTCACCAACGCGAGAAAGAAACTGGATTGAGGGCGCAACTATGAGTTCCTCAACGATAAATCCCGCAGCCAGGCCCAGCACAACCCCAACCGTCACGGTTGCTCGCAGCACTCGCTGGGAACGCAACGTGCCGGTCTACGGATTCCCGGTGGTAAATGGATTCTTCGTTGTTCTGTCGGCGCTGGTGCTCGTGGCATTCATTTTGAGCGGGTACCGCGAACTGGCGGGCTTGGGTCCGGTTAGCGGCATGAGCGACGCCTACGGTTGGGGCATCTGGAAAACCTTCAACCTGATGGTGCTGACCGCGCTCGGTTCCGGCGCATTCGCCGTGGGAATCGCAGCCTGGGTCTTCCGCCGCAAACGCATGCACTCGCTCATGCGCATGGCGCTGCTCACCAGTTTTCTGGCGTACGCCTGCGGTCTGCTGCTGCTGGGCATCGACGCTGGCCGCCCCTGGAACTTCTACTGGATCGTCTTCCCCTGGCGATGGAATATGCATTCGCCGCTGGCCGAAGTGGCGATCTGCATGTCGATCTACGCCATGATTCCGCTGGCGGTCGAGAACATTCCCCCCGTGCTGGAGCGCCTGTGGTACTTCGACTCACGATTGCGCCCCACGGTGGAGAACATTGAGAAGAAGCTGCACTATTTTTTCCCGATGATTATTGCCGCGGCTTATTTGCTGCCCGGAATGCACCAGTCCTCGCTCGGCGCTCTGATGCTGCTGGCCGGCGAGCGCGTTCATCCGCTGTGGCAGACTCCGTGGCTGCCGGTGCTGTACCTGGGAGCGGCGACCTTTATGTCGTTCGGCTGCGTCGCCGGAACCACCATGCTCTGCTGCCTGATGTGGAAGCGCGCTATGGACATGGAAGTTCTCGACGAAGCCGCGCGCATCACCTCGTGGCTCATTTTTGGCTGGATGGTACTGCGCCTGCTCGACATTTTGTTTCGCGGCGCCATTCTCACGGCATTCCACTTCGACCGGTTCGCCGCCGTGTTTTGGATTGAAATGATTCTGATCACGATTGGCGGTGTGCTGCTGCGCCGCGCCGCTCGCGATCACTCGCCACAGCCCATGTTCGTCGGATACATCTTGAGTTCCTTCGGCGGGATGATTTACCGCTTCGCGCCCACCACCTTGGCCTTCCGCCCGAATCCCCAGGCGCTTTATTTCCCGGCCACCATCGAAGTTCTGGTCTCGCTGGGCTTCATCTCGCTGGGCATCGTGGGCTTCCTGGTTGCAGTGAAGCGGTTCGCCATTCTTCCGGCGCCGCTGAGCGAGTGGCACGACATGGCAAGTTACTTCCGCTTCCGGCGGCCTTACATCCGCTGGACCGGATATTTCAAGTATGGACATTTCGGGGAAGACGAAACTCCGGAGAGCTCGAGCTCCGACTAACAGCAGGATCCTATGGCGAAACGAATTACGATTGATCCCATCACCAGAATCGAAGGCCACCTCCGCATCGATGTGGAGGTCGACAACAACGCGGTCAGCAACGCATGGGCTTCCTGCACCATGTGGCGCGGTATCGAGAAGATACTGCGCGGCCGCGATCCCCGCGACGCCTGGCTTTTCACCCAGCGCTTTTGCGGAGTTTGCACCACCGTGCACGCCATGGCCAGCGTGCGCTCGGTGGAAGACGCGCTGAAGCTGGAGATTCCACTCAACGCGCAGTACATTCGCAACCTGATTCTGATTGCGCACGCGCTGCACGACCACATTGTGCATTTCTATCAGCTCTCGGCGCTCGACTGGGTCGACGTAATGCAAATTCCGAAAGCGGATCCGGCCGCGACCTCGAAACTGGCCGAGACGCTGTCACCGTGGAGCCGCAACTCGCGCAATGAACTCAAACAGGCGCAGGACCGCGTGAACGCAGTCGCCGCCAGCGGCCAGCTCGGCATCTTCGCCAACGGGTATTGGGGACATCCCGCGATGCGTCTCTCGCCCGACGTGAATCTGCTGGCCTTCTCGCACTACATTCAGGCCCTCGAATATCAGCGTAAGGCGCTGCAGGTGGTCGGCATTTTAGGCGCGAAGACTCCTCACATCCAGAATTTAACAGTCGGCGGCGTAGCCAACGCGATCGACCTCGACAGCCCCTCGGCGCTGGGCATGACCCAACTGGAAATGGTTGGAACGCTGCTCACGCAGGTCGTTCAGTTCGTGCAGCAGGTTTATTTCGTAGACGTCTGCGCAGTAGCGGCAATGTATCCCGAGTGGTTCAAGATCGGAAGCGGCGTACGCAACTATCTTGCGGTGCCCGATCTTCCGCTCGATAGTCAGGGTTCATCCTATGATCTTCCCGGCGGCTACATTCACGACGGCGACCTGGCGGGAGTGAAAAGTTTCACGACCGCGTCAGACGCCGTGTTCCGTCAAGCCGTCACCGAAGATGTAATGCACGCGTACTATCAGGGCGAAAAGCCGCTGCATCCTTGGCAAGGCGAGACCGAGCCCGCCTTCACCGGATGGGACGGCTCACAGAAATATTCCTGGGTGAAAGCGCCGCGCTTCAATGGCGAGCCGATGCAAGTCGGGCCGCTGGCGCAGGTTCTCATCGGATACGCGCAGGGACATCCGCTCACGCGCAAATACACCGACATGGCCATCGAGAAGATTGCCGCCATCGGCGGGCCGCGCGCCACGCCGGCCGCATTGCACTCCACCCTGGGCCGCCACGCTGCACGCGCCATTCGCGCCTGCATGCTGGCGGAACTCGCGCAGAAACATTTGCAGTTGCTGACCGAAAACATTGCCAAGGGCGACTACACCGTTCACAACCAGCCAGTCATGCCGACGCATGAGGTGGAAGGCGTGGGAACCCACGAAGCGCCGCGCGGCACGCTTTCGCACTGGATCGTAATCAAAGACGAGAAGATCAAGAACTATCAGGCGGTAGTGCCGTCCACCTGGAACGCGAGCCCGCGCGACAAGAACGGAGCGCACGGGCCCTATGAAGCTTCGCTGCTGCACACTCCGCTCGCCCGCCCGGAAGAGCCGCTGGAAGTGTTGCGCACCGTGCACTCGTTCGATCCTTGCATGGCTTGCGCGTGTCACGCGTTCGATCCTTCCGGCCGCAAGATCGGCGTGGCGAAAATCCTGTGAACCGCGCCCTCATTGGCGGCATCGGTAACGTCCTGCTCGGCGACGACGGGATTGGCCCCTACGTCCTGCGCATTCTGGAATCGCGCTACGACTTCGCCAACGCCGTTACTCTCGCCGATCTCGGCACTCCCGCGCTCGACCTGACTCACCAGATCGTCGGTCTGCACTCTCTGATCCTGATCGATTCGGCGGCCAGCGACGAGCCTGCGGGAACTTTACTCCTGTATAAGAAAGAAGACATTCTGCGCGAAACGCCAGCCCAGCGCCTCGATCCGCACTCGCCCGCTCTTTCTGTATGCCTGATGACCGCCGACATGCTGGGCGCTATGCCCGAACATGTGCTACTGGTAGGAATCGCGGGCAAGCGCTACGAGCCGGGGCAAGCGATGAGTGCAGCTGTTTGCGAGTCTGTGGGACCGGCAATTGACGCCATCATAAAAGAACTGCGTCGGCTAGGGTATAACGTTCAGCAGAAACTCTCTCCCGAAGAGCCCGCCATCTGGTGGAACGACCGTCAGGATTCAGCGCTAGTCGCAACCCGCGGATGACCCTCCGAGGATTACTCCCATGAGGGCGGCGAGAGCGGTTCCCGGTGGCTTTCGATAGCTGACTCCACATCTTTGGCGAAATCAGCATCCATTACAGCCGTCGAGTCCTCAGGTAGCAGGGCGATACATTCGAAAATGGTACGGGGCGTCGGAGCAGTCGGGTGAATCACGGTCTGTCCTTCAAATAAAATTCAGCGTTAGTCGCTGCGACTCTTGCAGCGCCGCTCAACACTCTGCTCTAGTTCATATCGCCCAGCGAGCAAGCACCCGGCCCACGGGGATCGCCGCACGATCCGCAGCCCCCTGACGGAGACGCGGAAGCCGATGCCGACGAGCCTTTGGCCGACACCGCAAACACCGAAAGTTGCGGCTCTAATTTAGTGGCGTGGCACTTGGGGCACTCCGCCTTCTCTTTACCGTACAGAAGCGTCTCGAACTGGTGACGGCATTCCTTGCAAATGTATTCGAAGATGGGCATGGGGTGACTCCAGAACCTATTAGAATCAATTTGTGGCAACTTCGCAAATTCCAGATCCTGAAATTCGGGGTACCACGAAGCAGACCGCTCGCATTCCGGATTCTCCGAAAGAAACGTCGCGCCGACCCTGGACAACCAGCGCCCCCTTCCGTTCGCGCCGCTGGCTAGGCGGCGGCCACGTGCAGACCATCGCCAGCTTCCTCCTCCCGCGAAAAATCAATTTGCCTGCCGCCGAAGAGCGGCTCGTCGAAGTCGAACCTGGAATCAAGATTCGATGCTGGTGCTACTGGCAGAGCGAATCCCAGCGTCGGCAAGCGCTGACGCTGATTGTAGTGCACGGCCTCGAAGGATCTTCCGACTCGCAGTACATGCTAGGGGTTGCCCGCAATGGCCTCGCCGCGGGAATGAATGTTGTCCTCATGAACCAGCGCAACTGCGGCGGCATGGATGCCTGCGCCCCCACGCTCTACAACTCAAGTTTGTCGGGCGACGTAGCGGCCGTGGTGCGCAACGCGCTGGAGCATGACGGCGTGTCGCGCTTCGCACTCATCGGATTTTCCATGGGTGGAAATCTCGTCCTCAAACTGGCCGGCGAGTGGGGCAGGGAAGGCCCCCCGCAATTTCGCGCCGTCGCGGCGGTCTGTCCGGCAATGGACCTCGCCGCTTCAGCCGACGCGCTGCACGAGCCCCGCAACCGTGTCTACGAATACTATTTCCTGATGCAGTTATTCCGCCGACTGCGGCTGAAGGCGCGCCTGTTTCCCGGAAAGTTCGACGTATCGCGCCTGCGCAAAATCACCAGCCTGCGCATGTTCGATGACCGCATCACCGCTTACTACTGCGGGTTTGCGGGCGCCGACGATTACTACTCGCGCGCGGCGGCGTCCAACGTGGTCGACCGCATCGCCATACCCACGTTAATCCTTCATGCCGCGAACGATCCTTTCATTCGCATGCGGCCCGAGACGTTGCGCCGCGTCGCCGCGAACCCCAACATTACTTACATAGAAACCGCGGACGGCGGCCACTGCGCATTTCTCGGCGAACGCAACGGCGATCCTGCCGACGACGGCCGCTGGGCCGAGCGCGAGGTGGTCGAGTTTGTGGCAAAGCAGTAACCAATTACTCTGTAATTACTCGATCCGCCCATTCCACCAACGAAACAAAAATTGTGGGATTCCCGAACTTCGCACCCCATTGGTCGAGATCAGTTTGCCCACGGACCGTGCGCGGGAGCACGCCCCTCAAGCATAGACCTGAATCTTTTTCGCGACGATCTTTTCCATAGTCCCCGCCAGCGGCGGCCATCCCACCGGAACGATGGCGTCAACCACCGACTTCCTCATCAGCGATACGGCTTCGCCCAGCAGGAATATCTGCACGTTGTGGCCGGCCTCAGCCAGCGCCAACGCATGCAGGAAAGGGAAGGAAGCCCGCGTCGGATCGTCCGATCCCCACGCGCTCTTTTCCATGATGTTCAGCGTTTTGCTTGCAGTTGGCGGAAGTGCGGACGCTGCGATGGCAAAAAATGGCAGCGCCGCCAGGCGAGAGAGAAACTGTCTGCGAGCCATGCGATCCTCCCGAACAGGTCTAGGCGAACGCTGTGGAGCCTAGCAAAAGGGCGCCGTTCACACAAGCCCGCGATCCACTTCCGGCCGTCGCCTCATGTTCATTCAGCCACTAAGAGCGCGAGCACTGAATTGACGGTTCATGTTTCGCAGAAGTAGCATTCTGCCCACGCATGCGATCAAACAATCTTTCGCGATGCACGTCGAACAGATCAGCGGTGTTGGAGGATATTCATGCCTGATTCGCTTTTCCGTCGTAAAGGCTTTTTAACAACTCTCGCGGTGGCATTCATCATCCTGTCGATAACCGCCCATGCCCAGCATTCCCCAGGCCCGCAGCCGCTACCGTTGCCTCCGCCCATTGCGGCGCCGGCCGACACGCCTTATCCCGGCACGATTTCGCTACTGGTCGATGTCACCAACGTCACCGCCCGCATTTTCCACGTGCGCGAAACCATCCCCATAAAAGGCCGCGAACTCACGTTGCTCTACCCGGAGTGGCTCCCTGGAACCCACTCACCCTCGAACCCAATCGCCGAATTTGCCGGTCTCATCGTCACCGCCAACGGCAAGGCCGTCCCGTGGCAGCGCGATCGCGTGAACATGTACGCCTTCCACGTCGAAGCGCCCAAGGATGCGACCTCGCTCGAAGTAAACTTCCAGTTCCTCGCCCCGCAGGATCCCAAGCGCGGCCGCATCTCCTCGAAGTTCGCCGACATCACATGGAACAGCGTGCTGCTTTATCCCGCAGGATATTTCTCCCGCGACATCAAATTCGAAGCTGCCCTTCGCCTGCCCGAAGGATGGAAGTTCGCCAGCGCCCTCGACGTGAAATCGCAGAACGAAAACGAAGTTCACTTCAAAGAAACCACGCTGAACACGCTGATCGATGCACCCGTATATGCCGGCCTCTACTTCAAGCGCGCCGATCTTTCCACCGGCCCCGACAATCGGGTGTACCTCGACATTTTCGCCGACAGACCCGCCGACCTCGAAATCACCGCGGACGAATTGCAATATCACAAGAACCTGGTGATCGAGGCGCAGAAACTTTTCGGATCGCGCCACTACGATCACTACGATTTTCTTTTTTCCGTCAGCGACATCGTGAGCGGCAAAGGCCTCGAGCATCACCAGTCGAGCGAGGACGGTTCTCGCGCCAATTACTTTACCGATTGGGGTGCGGGCGTTGGCGGTCGCGCGCTGCTCCCGCATGAATACACGCATTCGTGGAACGGAAAGTTCCGCCGCCCCGCCGACCTCTGGACGCCCAACTTCAACGTGCCCATGCGCAACGATCTGCTCTGGGTTTACGAAGGGCTCACAGATTATTACGGCAACGTCCTCACCGCGCGCTCCGGCATGCGAACTCCCGAGCAGGCTCGCGACGTATTCGCCGAGATAGCCGCCAACTTCGAAGTCAGCCCCGGCCGCACCTGGCGCTCGCTCGAAGAGACTACCATGCAGCCCATTATCTCGTCTCACGGCGCCATCCCGATGATTTGGCAAAGCTGGCAGCGTGGGTACGATTACTATCCCGAGTCCGACCTGGTATGGCTCGATGCCGATACGAAAATCCGCGAACTCAGCGACGGAACGAAATCACTGGACGATTTCGCGAAACTTTTTTTCGGCATCGACAATGGCAGCTACGTCACCGTTACTTTTGCCTTCGACGACCTGGTGAAAGCGCTGAACACCGTGCAGCCCTTCGATTGGGCTGGATTCTTTCGCGCCCGCGTCACGGAGGTCAACCCCACCGTTCCCGAGGACGGATTCACCCGCGGCGGCTATCGCCTGGTTTACAACGACACCGAACCCGAGTGGTGGAAAAAAGCAGACAGTGTTCAGGGAGCGAACTTCGCAACTTCACTGGGATTCTCGATGAAGTCCGAAAGCGGCGCCGATCCCCGAGGCAGCCTCAACAGCGTTGGCTGGGACAGCGTGGCCTTCAAGGCCGGCGTTACACCCGATATGCAATTGCTGGCCGTGAACGACCAGCAATACACCGCCCCGATTCTGCGTGAAGCCATCCTCGCCGCTGAGAAGAATAAAGATCCGATCCGCCTCTTGCTGAAACGCAACAACGAGTTCGTATCCGTCTCGCTCGACTACCACGGCGGAATGCGCTACCCGCACTTAGAAAGAGTCGAATCGACGCCCGACCGCCTGGACGCAATCCTGGCACCTTCGAAATAGACAACTCGTGTAGTCGCGGACGCCTTCGTCCGCCCCGCGAGCGAAGCGAGCGTCGGGGAAATGAACGTCGCGAAACGAAGCAAGCCCCCGGACGAATGCGTCCAGGGCTACGTGAATCGGCATTATGTCCGCGCGGGAGCGCGGCCGAACCACTGCAGCATGTCCGCGCCGCGCCCTTTAGTCCTGGTGCGAACATAAGCCAGCCCCAGCATCGCCAGAAAAATAATCAGCAGCCCCACCGACGCGCCCCCAATCGTCATACTGCGCTTCGGCAAAATCGAAACACGCCCGTAAACGAATTCGATGTGTACCCAATACACCAGCAGCGAAGCCTGCCCGAGCAGAATGAGCGGGCTGAATCCCCACTCCCCCGCGCCCCACCGGCACCAGCCATAACCCGCGGTCAAAATCACCAGCAACATACCAACGCGGATCAGGAAAAAACTCGGACTGGTATGCCAGTAGTCGTCGACCGCATACAGTTGCCGCGGCTGCGCGTTCAGCCAACGTGCAAACTCGATCAGCAAGCTTCCCGCCAGGCCGAAAGCGAAGAACACTCTCGGTTCCTGCTCCCGCGCCCACGAACTTTGCAATATGAATCCCACCGCCAGTCCGGCGAATGCAAACCCCGTCCATGGAAAGATGGGAAACAATCCCGCCTGCGGAATCCCCAAATTGTGCACTCCATCCACGTACGACTCGAGAGGCCATGGCAGCCAGTGAGGACGCCACGTCGTCCACAGCGGAGGACTCAGCAGCGAAATCAGCAGAGCCGTTCCCGCCCCGGCCAGCGTCAATGCCATACGCGTCCGCGGTCCGCGGCTCACCGCCAGCACCAGCCAGCACACGATGCCCATCAGCATCATCGATGCGCCGATCGTATTAAGAATATCCACCCGCAGCAGATCGCTCTTCGGAGCCCATCCCCAGGCCACCAGATATTCCTGCATCCGAAAAAGCAGCCCGAAGCCGAAAATCTCCGCCCCGCGCAAGATGGTGCTGCGAGCGATCTGCGTCGCCGGCAGGTTCTTCTTTCGCAGTTTGTCGACGACCAGGGCAAACGAGACTCCCGCAAGAAACAGAAACAGTGGCGCGGGAAACGTCCCACCCAGCTGCGAGTACATATAAAACCGGCTCTGGCGCGCCTCCGGGCTCAGCCACGAATCGTAGCAGTGGGTCTGGAACATCAGCAGGCAGGCCAGTCCCCGCAGCCAGTCGATGTAAGCGAGCCGGAATTTTGAGGCATCTGTCCGGGGCATGCGGTTCCACGGTGCACCCGGCAGTATACGGCAGAGCCCCTGAATCTCCCTGATTTTCAGGCTCCGCCCCGGTTTCATCCCTTCATTTCCCGGTTGACCCCCGGCTCGTCCGCTACTTTCGTCGGTCAGATGGGTTCTTAGCGTCATCTCTTTGTCAAGTTTTGTGGGCCATACAACCTTCTCTATACTGGCCTTATCGAATAGGCACAAGCCATTATTACCGTAAGATAGATCCTGTATGCCCATTTCCCCGGGAGACTGCATGCGAATTGCGAAGTCAGCCTTTCCTTCTCTTTTAATAGCCAGCCTGTTTTGCTCGATCAGCCACGCGGCGGTCGCCGACCGCATCCCAAGCAACATCGGTGCTAGCCAGATGGTCGCGGTCAGGGGCAATGTGCATGGTTTCGCCCAGCCGCGTTTCGATCTGGGCCGCGCCGACTCCGGCAAAATGCTCCACCAGCTAACCCTGGTATTTCATCCCTCCAAGGCGCAGCAGCAGGATCTCGATAACTTGCTCGCCCAGCAGCAGGATCGTTCGTCTCCCAACTATCACAAGTGGCTCACGCCGGCGCAGTTCGCCGATCGCTTCGGTATGAGCCGCGGCGACATTCAGCGCGCCACTTCCTGGCTGCAATCCCAGGGCTTCGCCGTGACTTCGGTTGCCAACAGCCGTAACGAGATCTCTTTCGAAGGAACAGTCTCGCAGGTCGAGGCGACATTTCAGACCGAGATCCACAACTACCTGGTCGACGGCGTGGTGCACTTCGCCAACGCCACCAACCCGTCAGTTCCGGCGGCATTAGCGCCAGCCGTGCTGGCCATCGGCCACCTTCACGACTTCGCGCCCAAACCCAGAATACTGGCGCGGCCGCATTTAACCTCATACCTGAGTGGCAACCATTTCCTTACTCCCGCGGATTTCGCCACCATCTATAATGTCGCCCCCATGTATGGCACCGCCGATGGCGCCGGTCAGAAGATCGCCGTCGTCGGGCAAAGCAGCGTCAGTCCCACCGATCTCAGCAACTTCCGCAGCAACGCCGGCCTTTCTGCGAATGCTCCGCAAATGGTTTTGCTCTCCGGTACGACTTCCACGCGTTGCCCGGGCGACGAGGGCGAATCCGATCTCGATCTGGAATGGTCGGGCGGCGTAGCCAAGAACGCCTCCATCATTTTCGTTTACGCCGGGCTAAGTTCCGGCGATAGCTGCCTCGCCCGCAGCGGTTTGAGTGTTTGGGATGCGCTGCAGTACGCAGTGGACAACAAGGTCGCGCCTTTCATCAGCACCAGCTACGGCTACTGCGAGGGCGGAGCGACCGGGCAGACCGGCGTCGGCTTGGCGTTTGCCCAGCAAGATGCAGGGATTGGCGCAACAGGCGAACTCCCAGGGCCAGACCATCGTGTCGGCCTCGGGCGACAACGGCGCCGCTGATTGCGATGGAATTGTTACTCTCCGCGACGCAAGGGCTGGCCGTTGACGTCCCGGCATCGATTCCTGAAGTCACCGGAATGGGCGGCAACACCTTCACCGGAGACAGCACCACGAACACGCCTCCAGGAGGCGATCCGCCGTACTGGGCCGCAGCCACCGCCACTGCTGACCTGGTTTCCTCGGCTCTCGAATACATTCCCGAAGATGCCTGGAACGACACCACCGCAGGCAGCAGTTTTTCGGCGTCCGGCGGAGGCGCCAGTCTCTTCTTTACCAAGCCCACATGGCAAACTGGAACCGGCGTGCCCGCTGCCAACGCACGCTACGTCCCCGATCTGTCGATCGCCGCGTCCCCCAATCACGACGGCTACCTGGTCTGCTCCGAGGACGCCGGTCCTCCTACGAACGGGCTCCAGCCCAGCTGCGTTTCCGGCTTTCGCGACAGCGCCGGCGGAAACTTTACGGTCGTCGGCGGCACTTCGGTCGCGGCTCCAACTTTTTCGGCGATTCTGGCTCTCATCAACCAGCAGGCCGGCAGTCCGGGATTTGGCAACGTCAATCCTATTTTGTACGGGTTCGCGGCCAGTACTCCCTCGGTGTTCCACGATGTGACCACGGGCAACAACAAAGTGGCGTGCACCAGCGGAACCGTCAATTGCCCCGCGGGCACCACGCAGATCGGCTTCACTGCTGGGCCGGGCTACGACGAGGTCACGGGCCTCGGTTCGGTCGATGCCGACAAGCTGGCCACGACTTGGGTCGCGACGCTGACTCCTCAGTTCACCATGGTTGCGGTTCCCACCAGTTTCCAGGTGGCACAGGGCGCGAGTGTCGACGCCACTGTCAACGTCGCATTCCTCACTGGCTTTAGCGGAACCATCGCTTTCCAGTGCTCGTTGCCCTCGAACATGACCCAGACGAGTTGCGGGGTTCCACCTTCGATCAACGCCAATGGGACGGTCAGCTTCAAGATCACGACCAGCCTGCCAACCGCCTCGCTGCAACCCTACGAGCGCAGCCGGGGAATCTTCTATGCGACCCTGCTTCCCGGTTTATTCGGCATCGTAATCGCCGCCGGTTCGCGCAAGTCCCGGCGCAACCTGCGCCTGCTGGGACTGCTGCTGGTGATGGGGCTGACCACTCTCGGTCTCGGATCGTGCGGCGGCGCCAGCAGCACCAACAGCAACACCAAGACTACAGGCACTCCTCCGGGAACCTACACCGTCACGGTAAGCGGCACGATGTCCGGCGCGCCAACAGTGACGGCCACGTTCAAAGTCGTAGTGCAGTAAAAGTGCAGTAGTAGTGCAGTAAACGAATTACGGCCACCGTACTTGTCATCCCGAGCGAAGTCGAGGGACCCTGGGTTTGCCGTTGCCTTTGCCGAGCAAAGCTCGGCAGGTTTTCCCGCCCTCTGGCTTCGCCTATCATAATTTTTCGGGATGGCAATGATTCGTGCCCCCCGCTATAAACGTGGTAGCTTGAGTTAAATCGTTGCACTCCAACTCGATAGAGGAATATGAATGAGTGCAAGTTTGACCTTGGCGGGAATCGTGGAACTGGCAAATATACGCGCTCTTGGACTGTACCTCTCTGAACTGCAGGAGCATCGCAGTCATTGCGCGGAGCGCAAGCGTTGGAGTCGTGCCCATCGTAACGGACTTCTGATTGCCATTCAGCAATAGGGGAGGACGATCTACAATCGCCCCCGGTCCAATCACCGTCATTGCGATGTTCGGCCATTGAATGCGGGGGCCGAGCGACTGCCGATGCCTCGCATCTTTCAATGCCGGAATCACGCTTAATCTTGCCAAGTCCTGCTATATAATATCCACATGAGGAATACCAAAACCCTCTCCGTAACCCTGCCTCCCGACATGCTGAAACGCGCCCAATCCATCGCCAAGCGGGAGAGCCGCACCATGAGCGAACTCATCCGCGAGGCCCTCCGCCACTACGAGCGCCGTTCCTGGTGGGACGACGTCAACGCCTACGGCCGCTCCCAAGCTGACCGTCAGGGCATCCGCGAACCAAACATCGACCGCCTCATCCATGAACTGCGCGCCTCCAAACGCGCTACTAAGAAATGATTCGCATCGTTCTCGACACGAACGTGATCGTGTCGGCCCTGGTCTTCGGCGGAGTCCCCCGAGGCGTCCTCGAACTCGCCGAAGCGGGGCAATTTGAACTCTTCTACTCCGAGCCCATCCAAACCGAAGTCCGCCGCGTCCTCGCCGAAAAGTTCGAGTGGCCGCATGCTATGCTCCAGCACGTCCTACCGGTCCTCTGGCGCATGGGCACTCTGGTCGCGCCCCGCACCACCCTCAACGCCGTCCGCGCCGATCCCGATGACAACCGCATCCTCGAGTGTGCCGTCGAAGCCCAGGCGCAAGTCGTAGTCTCCGGCGACCACCACCTTCTAGCCCTGCGAAACTACAATTCCATCCCCATCGTCACTCCACGCCAGTTCCTCGAACTCTTCACTGCACCTTAATCTCCCAGGCGTTTTCCACAGAAACTTTATTTCATTCTTGTGACACACGACCTTTACTGAGAAATCTAAACAGCCCAAATTGGGAGTATGCCCCAACGCACTCCCAACCGAGCAGCCGACAAACTCAGCCCACCCTCGCCCGCCTCCATTAAGTCCTTTGTTCGCAAGATTTTACTCGCAAGTCCAATGTTTCCAAGATTATACGCGGATGTCGTCGGATCATCCTATACTAACTGCAATGAAATCAATAACTTAGAAGATAACCCCAAAAAAATAATCGCACCCACCGAAAGGACCAATGACCCAATGCCAACCCCTAAATCCTGCACCCACATCAAGGTCTCGGGAGTCCGCTGCGGCTCTCCCGCTCTGCGCGGAGAGCAGTTCTGCTACTTCCACCAGCGTATGCTGCGCACCGTCCGCGCTCCCTCTTCGCGCGTCCATCACGCCGCGCTGCTCGAGGATGAGGAGTCGATTCAGGCGTCGCTGATTGAAACCGTCAACGCGCTGCTGCAAGGCACCATCGAACTCAAGCGCGCCGAACTGGTTCTCCGCGCGCTGAACACTGCCGTTCGCAACATCCGCCGCGTCCACTTCGGCCTTCACCCTGAACGCATGGTCAAAGAGGTTCCCGACTATCCCACTCCGCCGCGCGAGCAAGTCGACGAAGGATACGCGGCCGAACTCCGCCAACGCGCGGAACGAGAAGAGATCAAACGCATCTATGCCGAGCAAAGGCAAACTGGCGCGCCAGCCGCGCCAGCCAAGACGGCAACGCCGGCAAACGCGGCCCCCGCGACTGCGGCAGCACCGGCCTCGCTCCCAGCCCACTCGTGTGGGGACAGGTCCTCGGCCCGTCCAGGCGGCCCGGAAGTACCGGGCCGCAGCGCCTCGCCATCTAAGCCGGATCAAACCAAACCAGCCCAAGTCCCACTGCACAAACCGCCGGTAAGCGTCAAAGTGTCTTCGACAAGCATCGGGACAAAGTCTTCGAAGGAGCGACCAATCGCAGCCCACCGCGCCAGCAGCGGGTAAGTGGAAAGAAGGGGAGACAGACTTCGAAGCCTGCGGCCCGATACATCCGGGCCGCCTTGGACAGCCGAGGGCGGCTGCCCGTACATAGGGCAAACCCAAGGTCCCTCGACTTCGCTCGGGATGACAATCTCAATTCCACGCGGGTTCGATACACTGTGTCGTCACCTACGGGGGGAAGCTATGCGAGGGCTGAAAGACAAGCGGGTCTTGATCACGGGCGGGGCTAGCGGGATTGGCGCGGCTACGGCGGCGCGCTTTCTGGAGGAGGGATCGCGGGTGTGCGTGCTGGATCGCGATGCCAAGGCGTGCGAGCATATCCGGCGCGAGTTGCCGCAACTGGGCGAGTCGATCATCGCCGACGTGAGCGACCTGATGCAGGTGGAGGCGGCGTTTGCCGAGGCCATCCGCCTGATGGATGGCGTGGACGTGCTGGTCAATAATGCGGGCATCAGCATCCGCCACAAGTTTCTCGACATCACTCCGGAAGAGTGGGAGAAGGTGATGGCAGTGAACCTGACGGGCGTGTTCTATGTGGCGCAGACCGCGGCCCGGCACATGTGGGAGCGCGGCAGCGGCGTGATTCTGCAGACCGCGTCGACCAATGGCGTGGTGGGACAGCCGTATTACGCCGACTACAACGCGACCAAGGCGGGAGTGATCGAGCTGACGCGAACCATGGCGCTGGAGCTGGCCCCGAAGGTGCGGGTGTGCGCGGTGGCGCCGGGATATGTGCTGACGCCGATGCAGCGCGCGGAATATTCGGAGGCGATGCTGGAGGAGGTGAATCAGAAGATTCCGCTGCGGCGGCACGCCACGCCGGAGGAGATTGCGGGGCTGTTCGCGTATCTGGCGTCGGACGATGGCGCGTACGCGACCGGGCAGGTGTATACGATGGATGGAGGCGAGACCGCAGGCGGGCTGGCCAGCCGGTGACGGCGGCGCGAACCGCAGCGGCTGAACAGCCGCGATTCGTTGGGTGCGGCGGAAGGTGCGGCTTTGAAAACGTCCGGTTTTGAAAGGGTGCGGCTTCAGCCGCACCGTTTGCGCGCGAATGGACATGCGCCTTTAGGCGCTGAGGGCGAATGAAAGCGATTGTCTTTCTTGGAGGCGGACGGATCACCAGCGCGCTGGCCGCGGGACTGCGGCTGGGCGGATATGCCGGAGAGATTGTGGTCTACGACCGTCATCCGGAGAAGTTGCGGGCGTTGCGGCGGGAGTCGCGTGTGGAGATTGCGCGCGACTTGCAGTCAGCGGTGGCGCGAGGGGCGATGCTGATTGTGGCGGTGCGTCCAGCGTCGGTGGCGGAGATGCTACAGGAAGTTGCGTCGTGTGGAGCGCCGTCGCCAAAACTGTGCGTGAGCCTGGCGGCGGGGATTCCGCTGCGGAATTTGAGCGGCGGCCTGGCGGTGCGCTGGGCGCGGGCCATGCCGAGTCCGGTATGCCGCGTGGGGCGCGGATTTACGCCTGTATGTTTCGCGTCCGGCGTCCGCAAGAGCGAGCGGGCACGAGTACGCCAATTGTTTGCGCGCGTGGGCGCGGTCGTCGATGTTGCCGAAAGTCAGTTCGATGCCATCACCGCCGCAGCTTCACCCACGCACGGCTATCATGCGCTGGCGACGTTGGCCGAGGCGGCGCGGGATGCGGGGCTTCGAGGCAATGCGGCGTTGCTGGCCGCGGCGCACGCGCTGGGCGAGGGCATTGGATATTGGCGCGAGAGCGGAGAGAGTTTGGAAGACTTGTTGCACGAGGCGGCCACGCCCGGAGGAATCGCCGCTGCGACCATGGCGGCGATGGACGACAGTGGCTACGCGCGCGCCGTGACGAATGGGATTCGAGCGGGCGTGAAGCGGGCGCAGCAGAATGCGAAGCGCTGAGCGGCTTCCGTATATTCGCTCGCCAGCCGAGGCGGGTGTCGCTACGTTGTTACCTTGGTCACCATCCGAGTCACGGCGATTCTGTCACAATATTTTCGCGATGGAGATTCACACACCGAAGGCGACACGGCGAAGCACGCGAGTTCGCGTGGAGATTCCGGTGAGTGTCACCAGCCTGGATCGCAGGCGTCCATTCGCCGAGAAGTGTATGGTGCTGGTAGCCAGCGCGCAGGGTTGCGGTTTTCGGAGTTCGCGCGCGCTGCAGATGGAAACGCCGATCATACTCAACGATCTGCCCGGCGGTGGAAGTGTGACGGGATACGTGGCGAACTGTTTGCCGCTTGGACACGACGGCTTCCTGATTGGCGTTTCGCTCTACACGCAAGGAAATGTGTGGGGAATTGCGAACCCGCCGGAAGATTGGAACGTCGCCGCGAGATCGGCTGCTGCAGGCGCGGCGAACACCGAAGCTGCAGGCGCTCCCAAGTTGACTGTGAACAAGAAAGTCTGGCCCTACAATCTCTTCTCCGAGGGCGTCGAGGCCCACCCCGGGCGGAAGTAGAACCAGCAAACCGCGACCGCCCGTTTCGCTGCCGGCAAGACGCAACCAGTTGCGGTCTCTGCGAAACAAGGACAAAGATTAGAGACCATCAGGTTGTCGCTGTTCTTTCGTAACTTCGCCAAGTCGAATTGCGCTGCCATACTTTGGCATATGTCCGGACAGGTTAATTCGTCGGTACGCGCGGCTTCTACCCCGATAAGTCAAGTTGAGCGCCCGTTTCGCGTAAAGCTGCGCGGTTCGGTGCTGACGCTGGTGCGCTTGCCCAACCGGCGCTCGCTGCGCGGAGCATTTCATCAGCTGTCCACGTCGGGCGGAATCATTCATCTGGAAAAACCGCTGGACGAAAAGTTGGAAGTGGAATTGATTTTTCATTTGCGCGAAACTACCATTCGCGGCAAGGCCCAGATGCTGTTTCCCATGTGGGCGACGCAAGGTTGGATGCAGCCTTTCCGCTTTCTGGATCTCTCTGAAGCGAACCGGCAGATTCTCGACACGAATTTGAAATCGTATCTGGGCGAAGCGGCGAAAGAGAATGCGGCCGGCGCCTGAGCCCTGAGCCTGCAGTACCCACCGGCCGTCAACCTCAATAAAGCCCGCGATTCTATAGTTACTCCCGTCACATTAGTTCTTGCAAACAAGGGTCTAATATGCGGATTAAGGCCCCCTTATGAAACGACCCAGCTTTGTAGTTTCGCTCACCAATAATGATAACGACTACCAGCAGGAGCAGGCCGCGGCGGCGGAAAAAGCCGGGCGGCGGCTGGGCGTGGATGTGAAGATTATTCACGCGGATAATGACGCGCTCACGCAAAGCCAGCAGTTATTGCATTACGTGCAGGACTCTGCGGTGGCGCGTCCCGACGCGATCATGTTCGAACCTGCCGGGGGAACGGCGTTTCCCCAGGTGGCGCGGGCGGCCGCGGCTGCGGGAATTGGTTGGGTCGTGCTGAATCATGAAGCGGACTACATCCTGGAATTGCGTCGCACTTATAAAGTTCCGGTGTTTGCCATCAGTTCCGATCACGACGCGGTGGGCAGAATTCAAGGGCAGCAATTCGCGGCGCTGTTACCGAGTGGCGGATCGATTCTGTATATCGAGGGCCCGGCAAACAGTCCCGCGGCGAAAGAGCGTACCGCGGGAATGATGAAAACCAAGCCGGCAAACATTCAAGTCAAGACCATGCGAGCGAACTGGACGGAAGAGAGCGCATATCGCACGGTAAGTTCGTGGCTGCGATTGCGGACGTCGCAAGAGAGCCACGTGGATCTGGTGGGAGCGCAGGACGACAGCATGGCGATGGGAGCGCGAAAAGCGTTCAGCGAAATTAACGAGAACGAGCGCGCGCGCTGGATGCAGATTCCGATCACGGGCTGCGACGGGATGCCGAAGACCGGGCAAGCGTGGGTGCGGAATGGAACGCTGGCGGCGACCATCTTTATTCGCCCGAATACGGACCTCGCCATCGAAATGTTGGTCGAGGCAATGAAGAGCGGAGCGACCCTGCCGGAGCGGAGAGTGACGGATCCGGAGTCGGTGCCCTCGCTGCAGGATTTGGCAAGAGCGGCGAGCGGCCGGAAGCAAAAGTCTGCTGGAGCCTAGAAAGTTTGGCGAAGCGCGAAAGGGCGTCCCTGCGGGGACGCCTTTGCTATTTCTCTACGCTCAAGCGCAGAATTGTTTGCCAGCGCAAAGCGTCCACGCCAGGTGAACGCGGCACGCCATGGGCGCGTGAGTATGCTAGATTGGGTTTCACGGGCCTATAGCTCAACGGTTAGAGCAGCAGACTCATAATGGCTCCGTGCTCCGCCACTTCTGATAGTTTTCATCAACTTAGGTGCTCCGTCGTGCTGCACGATGCTGGGCTTTCTCAGCGGATAAGTGAAAGATAAGTGTAAAAATTTCCTACGTCACTTTCCTCCTGCGCGCTTATTTCCCAGCTTTTGCCTTGGGTTCCTTTTTAATTTCGACCATGCAGTAGTCGGCGAATCTCAAATCAAACGTTTGGCCGGGTTTCCAGTCAATCGAACCGCCTTCGCCGTGGTTGTAGAACTTCTTGTTGCCGGATTGGTAGATAGAAGTCACGGGCCTAGGGCATTTCGGGCACGTCTCCTGCGTTGCCTCTTTGCTCATTGATGTTCCCCCCGCTCTCCGGTTATTTCACTTCCCATCGCGCGCAATTCCGAGCCTGTTCAAAATACAATCGATGTTTTCAGCTTGAATGCCGCTCGTGCCTGAGCTCCATTGCGGAGAAGAGGCATCCCTCAAAAGTGATGATACTGGTTGTCATGGATGAGTTGGAATCGAATCAAATGCTCCTTGTAAGGCCGCTCCTTCGGAACTTTGGTTAGGGAATCGTCGAAAATTACACTGTCGACACCACTCTCAGCAAAGCCTATAGACAACCTCTGCTCCTCTTGACCGTTACCCTCTCGATTGCCGTCTGTCCAGTTGGCCTCGATTCCGCGTTCATCCCATTTGGCAACGTAGAATGGCTGCCCTGTGAGTGTTATCCCCAGCTTTGTTGTGGAAAATTCCCCAATACACTGCTTCGTCTTTGGTCACAACAGGCACTTCTTCGCCTTTGGCGCGCGCATACTGCGCGATGACATCGGCTGGGACGCTCTCGGGGAAGCCATCCGAACCGCAGCAGTGCTGGAACTTGACCGTCGCTGCGCCAGCAGCCAGACCCTCATAGCGAAGGTTTCCGCAGTTCGGCCTTGAGCATGTTCCTGCCAGATAAATTCGCTCGGTGGCTTGGCCTTTTCGAACGGACCAAGTGACGGTCGGCAAGGCTGGGGGTGGTTCGATTACGAGCTCGGCAAGCCCAGTGTCGATTAACAGTTGAGTTGATTGGGATTTTTCGGCGTGTCGGATTTGACCAGCCGCAGGACCGCTCAGGATTTTAATTCTCATTGGTAAACTCCATACTTGCACTTGCGAGAAATTGCGCGATTGCCGCGCACACTAACCGTGTGGTGTTACGGGTGAGAGCTTCGGAGCGGCGTCCGCGTGCCCGCCGTAGTTCTCCCAAGAACCGTGGAGCGGTTCGTCTTCGTACTCGTTTCCCGGTCGCCAGTGAGGAGTGCCCTCCTCTGGCGTGTGGCAGCACGAGCACAGCGCGAGCACGTGCCGCTCAGACGTGAAGAACCACGGATGCGTTCGTGGACTGTAGATGTGGTGGACCAACGTCGCGGCGTTGGTGCAACGCACACCCTTGTTGATGCGCTGGCAGATAGGACGGCCTGCCAAAATCCATTTCCTGAAAACGAACCAGCGCACCCGCCCATACATTCGGTCCACCTCATCCCGCGTGCGCGCGAATGTACGCTGGTCCGCTTGCTGGTGCTTTTTGCAATAGTGAGTGCCGCTTTCGTTCGTCTGTTGGCAGCCTGGTTCGCGGCAGATTGTCGGAGCCCGCATCATATCCATGAACCATCACTTCCGAGAGGCGCCTTTCCTTCCCAAGCGGTGGGCTCGCTGCCGTCGTCCCACGTATCCATCACGTTTTTGTTCGGACGGCCAGTCACGCCGGGGCGCACAGGCAGCTTCGTGAGCTGCGCCTCGACTTCTCGTGGACCCACCTTGAACTTGCCCTCAGCGTCGGTCACTCCGACGAATTTGTAGAGGTCGAACTTCGCGTGGCATTGCGGACACGCGTATTCCCGCGCCCATTCGAATGCACTGAGCAAGCGCCATTCTTGACCGCAGTTGCAGACGAAGGAAAAACCAGTGCAATTCCCGTTCGTGTTGTGAAGGCGGTACCAGCGGTTTGGTAGTAGACCGCCCCCAGCGTTTAGGGGGTCGTAGATTTGCCGAAGCGCCGACAGCTCTCCAGCTTCCTGTTGCGTTCCCGGTTTGAGCACTTCCACGAGTGCTTCGCGTATGCCATCCAGTAGACTTGCCATTTTTGTTTCTCCTCAGTCCAGAGCTATAAGCCCGCGCGTCATGTAGACGCTCTCGGGCGGTGCAGCCAAAAGTCGATGCCAAGCGTTGAGCGTCGCCGAAACACCGTCTATCTTTTCGTTCGACGACAACTTTTCAGGTTTCGTGCCCCCGTGTTTCTCGTCTTCAGCGAGAATCACGTTCGAGGCGTGCCACGCCATGACCGGATTCCCAAAGTGGACGAGTTCCTTGCTGTGAATCGCCGTCAGAAGTTCGCGCGCGGGAGCCGTAAGTTGCGAGGGCACTTGCGGGACGACGACACACGGCACCGCACCGCTCTCATTGATTTCCGCGCAGAGAACTTGTGCATTCCAGTTGTCGAACCCTACCTCTTGAATGTAGAAGTGTGCTCGCGCTTCCAAAATGTATCTGCGAATCAGGCGCGGGTCCGTCATGTCGCCGGGCAGCAACTCAATCCAACCCTCGCGGCACCACGTGGACAGCGGAACGCCCCATGCCCGCTCCTTTTCGAGGAGTCCCATTTCCGGCATGAAGAACTGCGCCACGAGCACTTTCTTGTTGATGGGGTCCGCACCCTCGGCGAACCGCGCTTTGGGCCACAGCATGGAAAAGCAACTCATGTCCGATGTCAAACCCACGTCAAGCCCGCCGAAGCAGCGCTCTTCCTTGTTCAACATCAGAAACTTCAGGCAAGCCTTCTTCGAGTCGGACTCACCAATCAAGTCGAGCCCGCTGCACACGTCCCAGTTCCGTGCAGGTATGGAACCAGCGCGGCTCAACGTAGCGTCTGGCCAGATGTTCGTGTGATATTGCAGCCACGCGTTCAAACCCGATGGTGCCTGCACTACCTCGTCGCGGATTTTTCGCAGGTGCTCGATTTGCAGAGTGACTCCGAGAGACGGGTTCGCCTTCGGCCAGCACTTCTCATCCAACGGGTCGTCTTCCTTGTCGATGGAGTAGATGGCCACGAACGTGGTGTCATCCTGAAAAATTTCGCGCAGGATTTTCTCGCCGAGGTCAAACTTCCCGAAGGCGAAGCAGTTCTTCGTTGAGCCTGCAGTGGTCACAGCAAAAACAAGCGGCTGGATGCGGCTGACAACACCTTTCGCCAACTTGTCCCACTGCTCTCGGTCACCCCAAAAGCTAACTTCGTCCGCGAGGATGGTGCTGGGTCGTAATCCGTCCATGCTTTTCTCGTCGGAGGAGAGCGGAGTGAAGGAGCCGTCCGTATCCTTTACCGCCAGCGCACCCGCCCACCGCTGAACGTGCGCGCACAACTCAGGGTTGTCCTGCACGCATCGCTTCGCGTCGCGCCAGACCAGACGGCTCTGCTCTTTCTTCGTGGCGGCGCTGAAGCAGTCGGGATATTTTTCTTGGTCGGCAACCAGCCCCCAGAGGGCGACGCACGAGGCGAGCCTCGTCTTGCCGGATTTCTTCGCAGTGCTGACCCACGCCTCTACGTACCGCCGAGCACCGCTGGGCTTTTTGAATCCGTAGATGTTGGCGAGGACGAACACCTGCCACGGAAGCAGTTTCAGGTCACAAAACAACTCCGCGAACTGAACGATGTGTCGGGCCGCGACCGGGTCGAAGAACAGCCCGCGCTCGTGTCCTGATTCGAGGTCAGAGATGAATCGCTGGGCCGCTCGCTTGATGAGGTCCCCGGCGACGATTCCACCTTCAATTACGTCCAGCGCGTAGCGACGAGCGAGTGTGGCCGCATCTGCCTCGGGCCAGTCATATGGTCCAGCAGAATCGAGGCACATCGTTTGCTGCTGAGGAACGAGACGCTCCCGGAAGGTCAATCTCTCGCGCGCAACGCTCTCCAGAAAGTCAGTCAGCTTCGCACTTGGTTCGAGGGGCTTAGGAAAGCGCGGTCGACCCTTCCAGGTTTTGTCCCAGATTTCTTGCATGAGTTCTTGCTGCCCATTCTTCTTCGCTTTGCAAAGCGAAAGTAGGGCGGGACCATCGGCGTAGGACAGGACGCGTTCTTCGAGCATTCGCCGCGTGTAGAACTTCCAGATTTTCCAGAGCGGCTTGTCGTTGTAAGCGTACTGCTCAGGACACAGGGGTTCACCCAGCGCGAAAGTCTTTGCTTCCTGCGCTGCGCGGATTCGCTCTTCTGACGTTGTGAGATTTCGTCGAGAGCCATCTAATGATTTTCTGACGCTCAACGGGTCTCCATTTTGAGCAGGGATTGCGTGTCATACTTTTCTGCCCAAGTCCGGCGCAGGTTTTCGATGGTCTGGGACTCGGCACACGCAAGCAGCCGAACCGCCCGGCGACACAACTCGCCCTGCGGCGCGCCAGTTCGCGAGGCTTCCCTCGCCAGCCAGTTCACGACGTCCTCATCCGCGTAAAAACACACTTTCTTTTTGCTGGTCATGCTTTTTCACCTCCTACGGTGGGCAAGGTGTGTGACGGGTGACCCCACTTAAAAAGGCGGGAAGGATGCCTCATCTCAAAGCCGGGTGACCCACTCGCTGGAGATGTATGGGGAAACTTATTTCAATTGCTGGCGTCAAACCGGGAATGTACATGCGTTCCCGGCGCGCGTTCGACGGCGTGCCAGAAATCTCATTTCTGAGGCGCCTACCCCCAAGGAATCATGGAGTTACGTCGAGGCGCTCTCGCTCGATTCGATGATGAGAACAGGGCAGTTGCAGGGGTTCGCCTATCGGCGGGCAATTCTCAAAGAGTGTAATCGCCTGATTTCGCCACCTAGCCTTCTCATTAAGATGACATCTTCATGCAACCGACTGATATGTAAACCACTTGGCGAATGACTTACTGTTTATCCGTCGTGGATTGCCACATCCTTTCCAGAATCCCATAATGGCTGCCTCACCAAATCGCGGTGAGGAATAGAGGTTCAGTTCAATGGAGCTCTTCCTAAGGTCGATTGTTTTGGCGGTACTGACGATCTCGGCGTACGCGCAGACGACTCAGCCGAGCGCGAGTGCGTGGTCTGCGAAGTCGAAGAGAGCGGCGGAAGACGCAGTAGCGAGTAAGATCGAGATGATGCGTGCCGCAGCCAAGCGTCCCGCACTGAAACGCGTGAACCCCTCGACGAGGGAGTTAGAACTTGTTTGTACCGCCGTGCTTACAGGGCGGGCGGCTGGCGACCCAGTTATGGGCGGTCTTGGAACTTACGCAACGGATGACCTCTCAGCCGAGACCGAACCTCTCAAGGAGCTGACGGTGGGGCAGTTTTATCCCGCAAAGAAGTGGCCGAGATACTCCGTGATCGTTGAGCTAAGTGCGAACGGCAAACCCGAGCATCCCGAGTATACGGTCGGTGTTGCGCGTCGGCCAAGTGCGGCTTTAGAGTTCTTCGCTCCGCTTTTCTTTGACGTGCCATTCAAGGGTATGAACAAGTGGAAAGAGCAGATCGCTCCAGATTGCAAAAACCGCAAGACTGAGACTTCAAGATAGCCGATTGGTGAAAAATCCCCATTACGCTCATTGTCCCGGATTTTCATCGCTTAGTTGCCGTCAGGGCGGGTCGCTGGGGTCGTTCTGCCATCCCTGCCATGCTTATCGCTCTGTGGGCAAGGACGGGCGGTTTGCTCGGCCTTCGTTGGTTCGTCCCAGAAGTCAATACCATCGGCCAATACGTCCATCGGCAGGCAAGGCGGAAGGATGCGAGGTGCTGTGTTCGCTTTGCGAATCATTGTTCAATCCAGTTCCGTATCCATTTTGTGATGAAACTTGATGACGTGCTCCACCTTCGGTTTGCGGACAGGGTCCTCGGTCAAATCGTAGAACCGATAAGCTGGATGCCCCGCGATGAAGTCCGCTGTTTCGAAGAAGTCGTCAAACAAGTGAATGTTGCCGTCCATCGGAGCAACGGCAAACTGGCCACAGCCGTGGATTACGGCGCGCGGCCAACGCTTCTGGGCGATTTCCTGCCATCGGGTTGTGGTCTGCTCGGTCATACCACCATGTCCGTCAAAGTGTTAACGGTCATTCGGGCTTTTTCCATCCGCCGTTTCCGTCAGGCACGACGCCGAAAGTTCTGAGCATCCCAGCTTTCTCGTTCTCTCTATCGTCGGCAATTTGTTGTGCTGCGCTGTTGACCATCGCCGGGCCTGACGTTTCGCGCAGGTGTTTTATGACACGAACCCACGGGCGCGGTGCGTCCTTGCCGTGGCGCTCCCGCAGGCGCTTCATGCCGTCACCCATAAGTTGCGCACACGTCGAGCGTCCAGAAAACGGAAGCGACGCCTTGGCGTCCACGACTTCCTGCAAACAGCCAAGGAGCGTCTGCCAATCGCTCTTCGACCAGTCGGTATCGCTGGGGTCAAGTTCACCATCGGTCATCAGTTCAACCGTGGCTCCCAAGGCGAAATGGTCGCCGATGGTTTCGCATTTGATGGGCGCAGGTTTTTGCTTTTGGTCAGTCAGTCCAGAAAGAGAAGAAGAAGCGCCTTCCGGTTTTTGCTCTTGGGCGCACGCTGACTCCAAAGTCTTGGGAGTCTCTACGGTCTTTAAGGTCTCAGACTGACTGACTCTAAGGTCTAAGGGCAGCAAAGTGGTCTGTAAAACGGTCTGCAAAGCGAGCAGTGGAGTGCACCTTGCTTCGCCCACAAGCCCATCATTCTTCGGCGATTCCATCGAAGCGGTAATCGCTTTTGCAGTGCAGTCGATGGTGCAATCCTGAGTGCGGGAATTTGACGTTTCCAGTGCAGTGGCAGTGCAGTGGTCAGTGCAGTCCGAGTGCAGCGGTGGTGCAGCGGCGGTGCAGTCCGAGTGCACCGTTTTCCCGAAAGGGGTACCACGTCCTTGCCAGAACACAAGTCCTTCTTCTTCCCGCCAGCGCCCAATGGGCGGTGTGGGTGTCCTGCCAGTGAACACGCTCCATGCCCCTTCACGGGCGCAGAGCGCGGCAGGATGCGCCACAATGACCCCGTCGTATCGCTTGCCACCACGGACGCGCGTCAGCGGCTCGCTGATGATGTGCAGCGCGCGGGCCGTCTTCAGCGCATCGAAAAGTGCGCGTCGGCTCATCGTGTGCTTTTTGTTGATGCCCGCCAGTGCTGCATCTGGTCCTGCGAACACGAACCGCTTGCCTGTCGGGTCCTTCTCCGCCATGTTCTCGTAATAGCCGACAACCTGTTTCAGCGCGCCGTCGCAATGTCGTTTGATGGTCAGCGTCTGCTCTCGCCGTAGTGGGACCTTCGGACGGACGCTGTTAGGGAGTTCAGTTTGTGAATTAGTGGTCATGGTCGTTTAACCCTTTTTTCTGAGAAGAAGAACCGCTGGAGGAACGATACGAAGCGTTCCCCCAGCGGAAGGGTTCCGCCGACCAAGACGGAAGCTTGATAAAAAATCTGATGGCTTTTTGTTGCTGTTTGGTCGGTCGCAAACCCTTCTACTTGTCGTCATGCTGTGACGGCTTCCTGAACAGGCTCGACCGCTGCGGGCGGCTGAAACGTTTCTATGTAGTCCGCTTTCGCCGTTATCTCGGCAGCAATCTCCCGCAGCCTCTTGGCGGCTGCCACGCGGTCCACGTGGGGCAATATGGACTCCCATGCTTGCTCGTGCCAACCAGTCAGCCTTACGTCCTTAAACCATTCGCTAATACGCTTCCACCCAAGCGCCACGTCGGTTCCGTATTTGTCGTGAACATCTGAGTAGCAGTGACCGCCTGTCCAGACGGACAAGCCGCTAACAAGGTCGTGTTCATCCGCCGTCTTCGGAACGTTGGAGGAAGGCAGGTCTTTGATACGGTCGCGCACCTTCGCAACGGAGAGGTTCTCGGCGGCTGCTTCCTGCAAAATCCGTTTCTGGTCCTCGACGTCTTTCAAGGGAGCGAGCAGTTGGTGGATGCCCCAAGGCAAGCATCCATTCCGTATGGATGCGGGTACGTGCCGCGCCACATAAGCGAAGTTTCGCAAACTGGAAAGGCTGTAGCCCGTGATTTTCTCGGCTTCTGGATACTTGCAGCCTGTGGAATGATAACTACCGAGAAACGCGTGCTCTTCACCTGTCACAAACCAATCGCCGATTGCGAACTGAAGATGGTCCAGCTTTTGCGTTAAGGCTTTGTGCTGTTTTCCGAGCGCCTCCCCTGCATCCTTCCATTGAGCGAGGGCTAACGTTCGGGCGTCGTCTGCTTCCTGCGCCGCTTTTCCCCACGCTTTGTACTCAGACAGGTTCACGAATTCCCGCCAGTGTTCGCGGCTGCAGTAGAAGACCCCCTCATTGCTGGTTGTACCCCCAGTCGGGGCTCCGCACATCACGCAGGGTTGACTCTCGTCCTGCGAGAACAACTTGCGTCCCGTGGACGTGGTGTAGTCGTTGCGGAATCCACACAACATTGCATCTCGAAACGCCTCGACTGCTTCGGGTAACACTGCTTGGGTGCTCATTGTAGTTTCCTTTGCTCGACGAGTCGGTCAAGGTCGGCCCTGTCGAAGAGTAAGCGACGGCCTAGGTTGCGGACGCCCTTGAGTTGCCCGCGCCATTCGAGGTCACGCAAGGTCCAGACGGGACAGCCAAGGTACTTCGCCGCTTGCTGGATGTTGAGAAGACGCGGTGTGATTGCGGTGTCCATACTCATTGGGTCACTCCCGCCATAAGCACCGCCTCGGACAGGCTCTGGTCCGCAAAAGTCAATGCAATGACCGATTGGACCTGCACTTTTTTGAAGAATTGTTTGCGGCAGTGACCACCGTGACAAAAGCCACGCCGAAATGACGGCTTTATGGGTGCGTCGCATTCTCGGCATGCGACGTAAAGAAAGGCGTCGCCTGAATTCTCGAACATGCGGCGGGCGCGGCTGCGGCGCTGCCGTACGGCGTCGGGCGACTGTGACATTTTTAGGTCAGTTTTTAGACACACGTATCCCCCTTGACTTTTAGAACTGATCAAGTGGGGGCGTTACGTTAACGGGGTATGTGCGGCGAGAAGAAGAACGCGGCGGGCGCGCGGGGTGACCGTGACCGTCATGGCGCGGCGCGCGGTACGTATAGCGGCGCTGGCGGTCAACCAAAGTGCTATTAGGAGAAAGGTCACTAAACGATTATACCAGCAAGTCTCGTGCCGAGTCACGAACATTCGTGCTTTGACGTGCTGCGGCGCGCGGCAAGGTTACTAAGTCGAATTACTTCAGTTCCCTACGACATTTTTCACTTAGAGCATACGATGTTCAGGTGAAAGAGAGGGACCGTGCGAAGACCAAAGGGTGAGGGCTCCTTGTTAAAGGTAAAGGGCTGCCGATTCTGGTACGCCCAATATGTCCATAACGGCAAACAGGTTCGTGTCAGCACGCGTGAAGAGAGCAAGATGAAGGCGCTCGGTGTTCTCCGCCGTCTGATGGGTGATCGCGACCGGGGGCTCGCTCCGTTGCCGGATGCCCAGAAACTCAAATACGCCGACTTACGCGCCGGGCTGCTGGCCAACTACGTGGAGCGCGGAAACCGCTCGCTGAGAACGTCAGCCGATGGCGAAGAGTCCATCGGGGGGCTGAAGCAACTGGATGAGTTCTTCGATTTTGATGAGAAGAATCCCGGTCCGCCAGTCTCGCACATCACCACCAACACTTCACGCGAGTTCGCTCGTAAACGACAAGCTCAAGGCGTGGGCACCGCATGGATTAACAGGTCGCTGCATTGCTTACGGCGGATGCTCCGCATAGCTCACGAAGATGGGCGAATCCAGAACGTCCCGAAGATTCGCATGCTGAAGGAGCCTCCAGCGCGAAAGGGCTTCCTTGAATTAGAGAAATTCGACGAACTGGTGAACCTCTTGCCGTCGCATCTGAGGCCGCTCGTCACCTTCCTTTATTATTGCGGCGTCCGCGTCGGCGAGGCACTGCAAATCGAGTGGGTGCAAGTCGACCTCGATGCGCGTCTCATTCGGCTTGAAGAAGACCAGACCAAGACCGAAGAGGCTCGGACGGTTCCTCTACCATCCGTACTCGTGATGATGCTGGCAGAAATCAAACCGAAGACGGGCAAGGTTTTCTCGGACACAAACCTACGGGTCGAATGGCAGAAAGCATGCGCCGCGTGCGGGCTGGGTACGCGGACGCTGGTTGAGCCAGAGGAGGAGGACGGCTTCCAGTGGTATAAATACAAAGGACTCCTGATTCACGACCTGCGGCGGTCAGCCGTGCGGAACCTCGTGAACGCGGGCGTTCCAGAACGAGTCGCCATGAAAATCAGTGGTCACAAAACTCGGGCGGTCTTCGACCGCTATCACATCGTGTCCACGGAAGACGTGACGAAGGCGATGCGCCGTCTCGAACTCGGAGCCGCCATAAGTGAAAGATTAGTGAAAAAACCAGCGGGCCGCGTCCGACGACTCACCGCATCTCGTACAAAGTAAAAGGCTGGGCCTATAGCTCAACGGTTAGAGCAGCAGACTCATAATCTGTTGGTTCCAGGTTCAAATCCTGGTGGGCCCACCAAATCCAATCTCAACGATTCTTCACTTCCCACGCCGCAGCACTTTCCTTCGAAAGTCGGGCCAGAATTCCGGGGCCAGGTTCACGAAGCCATTATCGGCCACGTCGATGGCGAAGTGCGAGAACATGGCGCTTCCGGTGCGGCTCGCGGGCGGGTAGTAGAGATTCGAGAAGCCGGCGCTCATCGCGCTGCCGAGCACGTTGTCGAAATTGAAAGTGTTGCCGCCGCTCGATCTGCGAATGACGACTGCCCGGCTGATAGCGTAACCGGCGCGATACCACAGCGAGTGTCCTTCGCCCTTGCGGTAGTAGCGGGGGTCTTCGCGGAAGGCCCAAGCGACCGCGAAGTCTCCGAAGAAATTCTCGCTGGCAATATCGGCGAGGGAAGCGCCGAAACGCTCGGCCAATGCGCCTCGTCCGGTTCCGTACTTAGGGTCGGTACTGGTCAGTTGGGAGAACACGGCGTTGAATGTGCCGCCGCCCAGGGTCAGGGGGCTGACGGTTTCACGCACAACGTAGTTCCACCGTTCGCGCGACGTCAGCAGGGGCGTTGTGGGCGCGTCGGGCACGGAATCCGCGCGGGTTGACGTCTCCCGCCCAGAGGGCTGTGCGTCTTGCGCAACCAGCGGCGCGCTTAGGCAAATGATCGCCGTTAGCAGCAGCTTCGTCATGGCGCGGTGAAGCAATCTCGCTCTCCTACAACGTGTGAGTGTGATCTGCCGAGGAAGTTTGCAAGCCCCGAGTTGATGGGTATTGGACGCTCAACCCAGGATCGCGGTTGGCAAGAATGCTTGCCGGTGTCGATTTCACGGACGTTTAACGATTACCGCTTAGCGATTACCAATGATGGTCGCAGGGGGTTGCAGTCGTTGACACCCTCAAGAGTGGGAATTAGAGTGACCTAGGTTCTCACAAAAGACTCGGACGGGAGACAAGATGCGGTCGAGGATATTGGGTGCGGGGTTGATGGTGTGTCTGGCCGCGACTTGCTGCCTGGGACAAGATCCGACCAAGGTTGAGCCTAAACACTACAAGCGCGACTTTGAAAATGATCGCGTGGATGTAGTCTCGGTGCATTACGGGCCGCACGAAAAGTCGGTGCTGCATGATCATCCCGGCGGAGTCGTGGTGAGCCTGACCGAAGCACATCTGCGTTTTACCGACGAGAACGGCAGGGTGCGCGAGGTCTTCTCGAAGGCGGGCGAAGCGCGATGGTATCCGCCGTTCAAACATCGGGTGGAGAATTTGGGCGACACCGCTTACGAAGGCATCTACATCGGGGTGAAAGGCAAATCGGCCATTGCCGCGAACGGAACGGCTGATCCGCTGACGGATGAAGATATGAAGAAGGTAGTTGCCGAATATCTTGCCACTGCAGGCAAGCCCTGAGCGGGTGACCGCATCGTCAGCGTCGAGTTAGCGCCGAGTTTGATGGTCCGCGACTTGAGGGCAATTGTTGTCTGGCTCAACGCTCGGAAAATCCTATCCCGTAGAATTCGATGAGCTCTCCCTCGGAGAAACCTGCCCTCGCTCGCAAGGCCGCGATTCTACTCGGTCTGGTTACGTTTCTCTCGTTCCAATATTTTTATGAAGGCGGAGGCTGGAACCAGAACTCCCGCTTCGATCTGCTGCGCGCGATTGTGGAGCGGCACACCCTGCAGATCGACGCCTACCACCAGAATACTGGAGACAAGGCGCACTTTGGAGGACACTATTATTCCGACAAAGCACCGGGATTAGTTTTTCTTGCAGTGCCATTCGCGCTTCTGGCGCGGCCCGCACTTCAAAGCGTGGGAATCGATCCGGATTCGGCGCGCGGTGAGATTGCGGTTTCCTACATCGCAAGCGCGGGGGCGGTTGCGTTGCCTGCGGCGCTTGCGGCGGTGTGCCTCTTTTTTCTGGGATTGCGTTTCGCTGGCGATCTAGGCGGCGCGGCTTTCGGTGCACTCGTCATGTGCCTGGGCACACCGCTATGGGCGTATGCCAGTTTGTTCTGGGCTCATGCGCTGGTGGGAGCGTGCCTTCTTTTTGCATTTGCCTCGGCGTTGCGTTTGCAGCGGAGCCAAAGCGCGCGCGGAGATTGGTGCTGGGCGCTGGCCGTTGGGCTGGCCGCGGGATGGGCGACGGTCACGGAATATCCCGCGGCTCCAGCCTCAGCGATGGTTGCGCTGCTGGCACTGGCGCAGGCATGGCCTCGCGGGTCTGCCGTTCGCTGGCGCGTAATCGCGGGAGTGGGATTGGGAGCGGCGCTGTGCTTGGCCGTGTTGCTCGGTTATCTTTACGCCGCGTTTGGAACGTTTCGCCCGAGCTATTCCTACTACGATCCGAATTCTTTTTCGTTCATGCGGCAGCAGGGATACATGGGGCTCACTTATCCTCATCCTGACCGCCTGCTGAAAATTATGTTCGGATGCGCGCGCGGATTGTTCTTTGCGTCGCCTGTTCTGGCGGCCGCTGCGGTTGGGTTGTTGTGGCTGTGGAAGCAGACTGCGCACCGTGCCGCCGCGATAACGGCTGTCGCCATCGTGTCGTATTACTTTCTGTTCAACGCGTCGTTCTACTGGTGGAAAGCGGGGCTCACGTTCGGGCCGCGATACGCGGGAGCGAGCATTCCATTTTTGTGCATCGGGTTGGCTGTGACATGGGCGCGGGCAACACCGGTTTGGCGCCGCGTGTTGAGTGGGCTTGCTCTGTGCAGCGTGATGATCGCCCTCATGGTGATCTCCACGACGTCGCAGTTGTCGATGCAGGATAGTTGCCCGATCGTGCACTCGGGGTGGCCGGCTTTTTGGGCGGGACAGATGGCAGTCAACCGCGAATCGATGTTAACGGTTGCCGAAGCCGGAACGAGCGGCCGCTACGGAGCGTTCAATCTTGGCCAGTTGATGGGGCTGCGCGGACTCGCCAGTTTAATTCCGCTGCTGGCAATGTGGGGACTCGCGGCATTGCTTTGGTGGCGGATGCTGCGGTCGAGCGGCGACTCGAAGTCCGTGTAAGATATTCCTGAGGCATTCATGTTGAAGGTCGAGACTACGGCGGCGGAAATCGAGTTACTGCGCCGGACGTATGCCGCTTTTAACCGGCGCGAAATCGAGACCGTGCTCACCATGATGCATCCCGATGTCGATTGGCCGAACGGGATGGAAGGCGGCCGCGTGTTGGGCACAGCCGCCGTGCGGGACTACTGGACGCGGCAGTTCGAGGTGCTGGATCCGCATGTGGAGCCAACGAATTTCACGGCGGAATCCGATGGAAGAATCGCTGTCGACGTCCATCAAGTGGTTCACGACAAGAGTGGAAAGTTGCTGGTGGATCACATGGTGCAGCATGTGTACGATATTCGAAGCGGTTTGATTCAAAGCATGGAAATCCGAAATTTATAAGCGGTCAATTCCGGGAGAGGGAAGTTATGGCGCACATGGTTCATTGCGTAAAGTTTCAGAAAGAGATGCCGGGGCTGGACGAGCCTCCGTTTGACAACGACCTGGGGCAAAAAGTTTACGACAACGTGTCCCAGGAAGCATGGAAAACGTGGACAGAGCACTGCAAGATGCTGTTGAACGAATACCGCCTGAACCCGGCGCGGCGCGAGGATCAGGAAGTGATCGTCAAGCAAATGGAACAGTTTTTCTTCGGCGAAGGTTCAGCCAAGCCGAAGGAGTACGTGCCGCCGGCGCAGAAGTAAAGCGGGCTTGGCGCAGCCGCAGTTGTCGTGGCGGAAAGGATTTATGGCAGGTTGCTGTGCAAAGCCCGATTTTTCCGCTAAGTAAACTCCCCCAATTAGTCCAACTTGGTGCTGGCCAAAACCTGCCGAGTTTCGCTCGGCTTGAACAGCCGAGGCGGCTGTTCCCACACGAGCAAAGGCAACCCCAAGCCCAAGGTCCCTCGACTTCGCTCGGGATGACAAGAATATCGCTCCGGATGATATGACATTTCGGAACGCAGAGGGAATGCGAAACGATTTTAAAATTACCCGATTGCGAAATTACCAAATTCGTTAAATCGGTTTGCCGCGGAAGAAGTAGACGAGTTCGATGATCAGGATTACGACCACCATCAGTTCCAGGACGAAGGCTCGGCTCTGGTTGAATTGCTCGACCATGAAGCGGTAGAGATCTTCGGCGGTCTGCAGTTTTTCCTGGACCAGGTTTTTGTAGTCGGGCACTCCGACTTTTTGCGCGCACAGTTTGTAGAGTCTTGCCGAGAACATGTCGCTGAGAAACTTGATGGCGTTGTCGGCGCGCTCGGTGAGTTCGTTGACGTCGAGCAGCACGGTGTGCAGCTTGGAAGCGGCCTTGGCAGTGCGCCAGCGCGACCACCATCCCCCGGTTCCGATCTCCAGGAAGTCGTAGACGTTGGCCAGTTCCTTGGTCAGCAGTTCGTCGTAGTGGCGGAATTCGAGGAGCTGCGAGTTGGCGTACTGCAGCAGTTGGATGGCGGTCTCGGCGCCGGCCTGCGTGTCGTAGATGAAGGCGGCGTTCCAGCCAATCACCGCGAGATCGTTGGGATAATAGGAAATGCGGGAGAGCAGAATCTCCTGGCGCTCGTCATCAGAGAGTGGAGTCATCTCGCCGCGCACCACCTGCGAAATCCGGTCGGCATAGTCGTTGAGCAGGTCGTTGGCCGAGGGCGCGCCGTCGATCTCGCGCACGTGGAAGATGAAGTAGTCTTCCTGCAGCCATTCGCCCTGCCTGATGTCGTAAGGCTTGACCAGCGCGGGGGCGGCGCGCTCCAGTTTCTGCTTGACGATGCGCGTGGCCAGCTTTTCAAAATTAGTGTCGGAGGTCCAGCGGCACGAGAGTTGGACTAGAGTGTCCCAGCCGCCGGAGAAGGCGAGTTCGAAGACCAGGCTGACGACGCCGTAATCGTAGTACTTGATCTCACCCGACATCTGCTCGCCGCTTTCGAGCACCAGCGGCTCGAGCGTTTCTTCCACGGGAGGACGCTGGTAGCGAACGTATCCCGGAGCCTTCTGTTTGAAGCTGGTGTCGGCGGTCCGCGCGCCAAAAATGTTGCGCAGGACGTCGAGGCGAATCTCTTCACAGACGTCGAACTGAATCAGGACTAGGACCGATCCGCGCAGGGGTGTCTGCGTTAGCGTGGCGGGAGCGGACTGGCTATTGGCCAGGGTTGAGGGTGATCGTTCCATAGAGCTGGTTCGGCTTGCGAGACGGCGGTCAAGCTAGTTCATTGTTTCAGAGAATGATGCGCTTGGGCCATAGGCGGGTCAACATCCCCACCCTCTCGCATAAACCGCGAGAAGGATGGGGCACCCTTAAGTCGTTGATGGATCAACGGCTTCGGCTGACTTGCCAGAGGAGGAATGCGCCCGCGGCTGCGGCGCCCATGCCGAGTGCGGCGCGCTGCATGGAGGAGCGGACTTCGGCGTGGCGCTGGTTGACGATCGCGGATTCGGGGAACGGATCGGGCCTGGGCGGCGGGTTGAGTGCCATGTGCAGAACTTCGGCCACATGAAGGGCGTGGCGGCGGGTGCCTTGCGCGATTTGCTCGCGGCAACTGAATCCGTCGGCGATGATGAGCCAGTCGGCAGGCGCGCTGCGGACCGCCGGCAGAAGTTCGAGTTCGCCGATGGCGGCGGAAACTTCGTACTTGTCGTGCTCGAATCCGAACGAGCCGGCCATGCCGCAGCATCCCGGAGCGGGGGATTGGAAGTCGACGCCGATGCGGCGCAGCAGAGATTCTTCGGCGGTCATCTTCATGATCGACTTGTGGTGGCAGTGCCCGTGCAGCAGCGCCTTGCGATCGATTTGTGGCAGCGGAGAATTGCCGGCGTTGGCTTCGAGAAACTCGCTCAGCAGGAAAGTCTGGCGAGCGAGGGCTTGCGCGCGCTCGTCGTGCGGGAAGAGATTGAGCAGTTCGTCGCGGAAGACGGCGACGCAGCTGGGCTCAAGGCCGACGACGGGGATGCCGGCCTCTATTTCGGGCTCGAGTTGGTCGAGAATTTCGAGCAGCAGCGATTGAGCACGGTCGAGCATGCCGAAATCGTAGAGTGGGCGGCCGCAGCAGAGGTTCGCTTGCGGGAGGAGGACGCGGTATCCGGCGGCTTCCAGAACTTCGACAGCGGCTTTGGCGGTGGCGGGCAGGAAATAGTTGTTGAAGGTGTCGGGCCAGAGGAGGACCTCAGGGGCTGAAGCCCGAATGTTTTCGTTCGATTGACGCGGCGCTGAAGCGCCGCTCTTCCACGGCGTCGTCGGCGTCGTCACGCCGGGATCCCGTGAATCGCACCACTCCGGGGCCGCTCGCTTCGCTTCGCGGGGCGGACGAATGCGTCCGCCGCTACGTGAGTTGGTTCCGCGGGTGCGGTGGAACCATGCCTTGAACGTTTCGGCGGCGAATGCTGGGATGGTGCGCTGATGGGGAATTCCGGCTACTGCTTTCGCGATGTCGCGCAGGAACGGAAGCTGGGTGGCGAGGTTCACTAAGCCGGGCGCGTTCGATGCGAGGCGTGCCCACAGGTCGATGTTGCCGAAAGCGTAGGCGCTGCGCGGGCGCACGCGGCCCTCATAATAATGAGACAGAAATTCGGCTTTGTAGGTGGCGACGTCAACGCCGACCGGGCAATCGCTCTTGCATCCTTTGCAGGCGAGGCAGAGGTCGAGCGACTGTTTGACTTCTTCGCTGCGCCAGCCGTCGCGAATGATCCCATCTTCTCGAGTTGTTCCTTGCGTCATTTCCCAGAGCAGGTGAGCGCGGCCGCGAGTGGAGTGCTCCTCTTCGCGGGTCACGCGATAGCTGGGGCACATCACGCCGCCTTCTTCGCGGCGGCACTTGCCCACTCCCACGCAGCGCAAGGCGGCGAACGGCAGGCTGCCATGATCGGCGGGAAACTGAAAGCGAGTCTCGGGCTCCCAAGGAGCGTAATTCGGGCCGAGACGAAGGTTCTCGTCGAGTTTGTCGGGCGTCTGCTCAGGCAAACCGATGACTTTGCCGGGATTCATTTTGCCGTCGGGGTCCCATGCGGACTTGAACGTGCGAAACGCCTGCATGAGTTCCGGGCCGAACATTTTCGGCAGCAGTTCGGCGCGGGCCTGGCCGTCGCCGTGTTCGCCGGAGAGCGAGCCGCCATAGCTGATGACGAGATCGGCGGCTTGCTCGACGAACTTGCGGAATTTGGCGATGCCCTCTTTCGATTGCAGGTCGAAGTTGAGGCGCGTGTGCACGCATCCGTCGCCGAAGTGGCCGTAGAGCGAGCCTTTGTAGCCGAAGTCGGACATCATCTTGCGCAGGTCGCGGAGATAGCCGCCGAGTTTTTCGGGCGCGACCGCCGCGTCTTCCCATCCTTCCCAGTTCAGCGGCTCACCGGGCACGTGCGAAGTGGCGCCGAGGCTGGATTCGCGAATGTCCCAGATGCGCTTGGCCCGGGCGCCGGAATACAACTGCACCTTCGGCGGCGTTGCGCTGCGGTTGAGAGCGTCGATCAGGCGGAGCGCTTGCGCTTCCGCATCGGATAGAGTCTGGCCGCCAAACTCGATCATGAGCCAGCCGCCGCCCTCGGGAAGCAGTGCGAGTCCTTCCGAATTCATTCCCTTCACACGCTCGTAGTAGACGAGAAGATCGTCGAAGCCTTCGAGGCCGATGGGCTTGTGCTCGATGATTTCGGGGACGTGATCGGCGCACTGGTAAATGTCGGGATAGGCGACGACGAGCAGCACCCGTTGCGGAGGACTTTCGACCAGGCGGCATGTGGCTTCGAGAACCGTCGCGCAAGTTCCTTCGGAGCCGACCAGGGCACGGGCGATGTGGAATCCGTTTTCGGGGAGCAGGTAATTCAGGTTGTAGCCGGAGACGCGGCGCGGGATGTTGGGGAACTTCTGGCGGATGAGATTGGAGTATTGGTCGGCGATTTGCTTTAGGGAGGTGTAGATCTGATTTGCTCGTTCGGAATCTCTGCCGCCCGATACTTCCGGGCCGCTTGGACAGCCGAGGGCGGCTGTCCCCACACGAGCAACACCTGGACGGACGAATGCGTTCGTCCCTACATGATCCGATGCGGTCTCCGACGTGCGCGGGCGGGACACCCTCGCTACAGCCGGCGGGACGCCGGCGCTACGAATAAAACCTTGTCCGACTATCAGGCGGGTGCCGTCATAGGTGACTACTTCCAGTTCTTCGATGTTGTCGTCGGTTTTGCCTGCCATTACCGAGTGGACGCCGCAGGAATTGTTTCCGATCATGCCGCCGATGGTGCAGCGGTCATGACTGGCGGGATCGGGGGCGAAGGTGAGGTGATGTTTTTCAGCAGCGTTGCGCAGGTGATCGAGCACGACTCCGGGCTGCACGCGGGCGAGGCGGCGCGCGGGATCGATCTCGAGGATTTTTGCCATGTGCCGGGAAAAATCGAGGACGATGGCGACGTTGCAGCACTGTCCGGCGAGAGAGGTGCCTGCGCCGCGACAGAGTAAGGGTGCGCCGAATTCGCGGCATACGGCGATTGCGGCGAGCACGTCATCGGCATCGTGAGGAAGAACGACGCCGATCGGGACTTGGCGATAGTTGGATCCGTCGGTGGCGTAGAGAGCGCGGCTGCCGTTATCGAAGCGAACTTCGCCGCGAACCTTTTCGCGCAGAGCTTCACTCAGTCCCGCAATGTCGGTTATTGAGAACTTCGAGGCTGGCCCGGCATCTGGGTCTCTATCTGGCATGGGCCCTAATCGGTGGATTTCTTGGTTACGTTGGTGATCTGAATTTTCGTCACGTCGCCGCTGGGGTGAACATTGATGGTGACCATATTCTTCTGGGTGTTGGAAACGATGCTGCAGTGGTTTTGATCGGAGGTTGAGACCATGGCGCCGGGAAACTTTGGTTTGTAGAAGCTGCAAACCTTGTCTGGGGCGTCGGGGGTTTCAAAAATCGCGGACACGGTGCGAATACCGCCAAAAGCCGCGGAGGATGCGCCATTTCGCTGAACCTGCGCTCCGGGATAGAGATCGATGCCAAGATCTTTGGCGGCCTGGTCGGGATCCTTGGACGTTTCAACGGAGCCGAAGGGCGTGTCGACTTTCACGTGGTCGCCGTTCTGGTTGACATGAGAGCTTCGCGCGATGCGATATCCGATGATGCCGACAGTGGCGATACCGAGGATGCCGAAGGCGACGATGATGGCGACGACGATTAGGATGACTTTGAGAGCGCTGCTGCCTCCGGTTGGAGTGGGGGCAGGTGCAGGCACGGCCGGAGGAACGGCGGTGGTTCCGGCGGGAGTGGATGCGCCCGGAGCGACAGCGGCGCCGCATTTATTGCAGAATTTTGTGCCGGGGTTCAGAGTCGCGCCGCAGGTATTGCAGAATGCCATAGGTCGCCTCGTAGGAGCGTGAGAAGAATCGACGGCGCGAGTATAACGCATTGGGCGGAGGAAAGGTTCCAGCGGCGGGGGCGATTTACGGTGCGTGGCCGGGGCGGCCACGCGACTGCCGGCAGGATGCCGGCGCTACTGTCAAGAAGCCGGGCTGTGCCCGGCGGACAGCCGAGGGCGGCTGTCCCCACATGAATTGTCATCACATGATTCTTTTCTCTCCCCACATGGATTCAAAGGCAAACGCGGACGGGCGAATGCGCCCGTCGCTACTTGAACATTTCTAGCTCCAGGTGCGGGTGCCGTAGTCGGCCATGGACAAGACCAGGAGGAGGAAGAGGAAGAACACGGTCGAGATCACTACCAGTTTCAGCAGTCTTTCGTGAGCGCCTTTCAGGTGCATGAAGAATAGTGCGACCAGGAGCGCCTTGATGGTCGCGATGATGAGCGCGACGGCGGCGTTGAAGCGACCGAGATCAATGTAGGCGACCTTATAGGTGATGAACGTTCCGACAAGCAGCGCGCCCCACACGCTGAAGTACATTTTCAGGGGCGACGATTTTGAATGGTCAGACATGGGATGCCTCGGATGCACTCTTTCCTGACGGATCAGTCTTGGTCTTCGCGTCGACGATACTCCACGCGAGATCCCTCGCTCCGCCTGAAAACCGGCTCCGCTCGGGATGACGCCGAATTGAATCTCTTGTGAGCCTCATGGGTGCCGGTCGATCAAATAGAGCAACGGGAATAAATAAATCCAGACGATGTCGACGAAGTGCCAGTACAGGCCGCCGATTTCGAGAGGCGTGTGATATTCGGGAGTGAAGCGGCCCTTCCATGCCATATATAAGAGCCAGGAAAAAATCCCCAGCCCGATGATCATGTGGAGCGCGTGCAATCCGGTCATGATGAAGTAGAGCGCAAAGAAAATTTCGGCATGGCGCGGATTGGCGTATTGATCGGGATGGCCAGGCACGGGAACGTGATCGAAGCTGAACGATGCTCCGGGAACGTGATGCTCGTCGAATTTATCTTTGTATTCTTTGCCCTTGATGCCGAGGAAGGCGAGACCGAACAACATAGTCAGGATGAGGGTGACGATCATCAAAGTGCGGCGCGCGGTCTGTGCGGCCCAGATGGCGAGCACAACAGTCAAGCTGCTGCAGATGAGGACGGCGGTGTTGGTGGCGCCGAGTGTGGCGTCGATGGATTTGCTGGCGGCGCCGAAATCGCCGAAATACCAACGGCGATAAATCAGATAAGCGCAGAACAATCCGCCGAAGAACATGACTTCGGTGGCCAGGAAAATCCACATGCCGAAGCTGGAAGCATCGCGCTGCTGCTGCACATCGGAAAAGTGATGCAGCAGTTCGGGATGGTGCTCCTCTTCGTGGTGAAGGCCGATGACGGTGCTATCCGACAACTTTGACCTCCTGCTTGTGTCCCGCGTCGATCTCGTCGTAGTTGTAGGCTTCCCATGTCACGACGGGCTCGGTTTCAAAGTTGAAAGTGGTGGGCGGGGAAGAAGTCATCCACTCCAGTCCGGCGGCGTTCCACGGATTGTCGGGCGCGGGCTTGCCGTAGCGCATCGACCACAGGAAATAGATCATGGGCAGGAGATATCCGACGCCGAGAACGGTGGCGCCAGCGGTCGAAAGAACGTTGAGCACCTGGAATTCCTGCGGGTACTGGAAATAACGGCGCGGCATGCCGAGGTAGCCGAGAATGAATTGCGGGAAGAAGGTGAGGTTGAAGCCGAGAAAAACGATGAGAGCGGCGAGGCGAGCCCAACTCTCGGGATAGAGGCGTCCGGAAATCTTCGGCCACCAGAAATGCAGGCCGCCCAGATAACCCATGAGCGCGCCGCCGACCATGATGTAGTGAAAGTGTGCGACGACGAAGTAGGTGTCAGTGACGTGAACGTCGATGCCAAGCGCCGCCAGGAACAATCCGGTGAGACCGCCCATGGTGAACAGGCCGAGAAAGCCGAAGGCGTAGAGCATGGGCGCGTCGTAGTGGATGGACCCTTTATATAAGGTGGCAGTCCAGTTGAAGACTTTCACGGCCGACGGAACGGCGACGGCGTAGCTGAGCAGCGAGAAGACGAGGGCGGCGTAGACGGAAATTCCGGCGACGAACATGTGATGAGCCCAGACCAGGAATCCGAAGACGGCGATGGCGATCGACGAGAACGCGACGAAGCTGTAGCCGAAGATGCGCTTGCGCGAGAAGCAGGCAATGATCTCGGTGACCACGCCCATCGACGGCAGGATCATGATGTAGACGGCGGGATGGGAGTAGAACCAGAATAAATGCTGGAACAGCAGAGGATCGCCGCCAAGCTTGGGATCGAAGATGCCGAGATGCAGCGCGCGCTCGGCCGCGACCAGCACGATGGTGATGGCGATGACGGGCGTGCCGAGAATCTGAATGATGCTGGTGGCGTAGTGGGCCCAGATAAAGAGAGGCAGCCGCGACCATGTCATGCCCGGAGCGCGCATGCGGTGGATGGTGACGACGAAATTCAGGCCGGTGAGGATGGAGGAAAATCCGGCGACGAAGATGGCGAGTCCGGCTTCAACAATCTTTGTGTTGGTGAAGGCGGTACTGAATGGGGTGTAGAAAGTCCATCCGGTGTCGACGCCGCCGGTCAGCATGCAGTGCAGCATCATCAAACCGCCGATGATGTAGAGATACCAGCTGAGCAGGTTAATGCGCGGGAAGGCGAGATCTTTGGCGCCGATCATCATGGGCACCAGGAAATTGCCGAGCACGGCGGGAATCGAGGGGATAAGGAAGAAGAAGATCATCACCATGCCGTGCATGGTGAAAAGTTTGTTGTAAGTGTCAGCCTGAACCAAGTCGCCGGCGGGCGTGAGGAGTTCCAGGCGGATGAGCAACGCAAAGAAGCCACCGATGAAAAAGAAGAATGTGATGGAAATCAGGTAGAGCAGGGCGATGCGCTTGTGGTCGGTGGTGAACAGCCACGAGCCGACACCGTAGTGCTTATTCAGATAGTTTTCGCGTTCGGGTTGAATGGGGGCGGTAGCCATACTTTATTGCACCTGACTTCCTGCGGCTTTGTCATTGTTCTGGTCCGCAGTCGCGGCGGTCTTCACCGGCGTTGCCACGGGCTGAGATAAAGATTTCACATACGCCACCAGCGCGTTCAATTGTTCTTCGCTCACCAGGCCTTGAAATGTGGGCATGACGGGCTTGAATCCGTTGACGACCTTGGCGCCGGGATCGAGAATGGATTCGCGAATGTAATTTTCGTCGGCGGTCACGGTGCGTCCGTCGGCAAGTTGCACGGGCTTGCCAAACACACCTTGCAGGTTCGGACCGCGGCCTTGCGAGTCGGTGCGATGGCAGGTAACGCAGCCGAGTTCGGCGAAGATTTTTTCTCCGGTAGCAGAGAGCGGGCCGGAGGTGCCGCCGCCCATCCAGGCCTCGAACTGCGCGGGTTCCATGACGACGATGGAACCGATCATGCCGGAATGCATGGTGCCGCAGTACTCGGCGCAGAACAGGTGATAGGTGCCAGGTTTAGTGGCGCGGAACCATGCGACCGTGTAGCGACCGGGAAGCACGTCCTGCTTCATGCGGAAAGCGGGAACGTAGAAGCTGTGGATGACGTCCTGCGAAGTCATGATGAGTTTCACGTCGCGGCCGACCGGGACGTGAAGTTCGTTGATTTCGCGCTGGCCTTCAGCGTGTTCCAGTTTCCACATCCACTGTTTGGCCACGACGTAAACTTCGGTGGAGTCGCGCGGAGGCGTGCGACTCTTGAAATAGACGACCGCGCCCCAGGCGAAGATCACCATGAAGACGAAAAGCGGGATGATCGACCAGGTCAGTTCGAGCGGCGTGGAGCCTTCGATCTGCTCGGCAGCTACACCGCGGCGGTGACGATAACGCGCGGCGAAGTAGACCACGGCGGTAAAAATCAGCAGCGTCATCAATCCTGACACGATGAGCAGGAAGATGAAGAGGGCGTCGACGTTGCCCGCCGCCGTGGAGGCCCTTGCGGGCCATAATGGAAAATTATCGAACATAAGTCAGTCAGTGAAGCAGAGCTAAACCCAAGGTCCCTCGACTGCGCAAGATGGCTCGCGATGCTCGGCATCCTGCTTCGCTCGGGATGACAATAGTGAACTCCGGATGACGGTTAAAGAACATTGCCGTGACCTTGTTTTACTTCGCGCCAATCTCTTTTTGGCGGCGCGATTTTTTCCAAGCGAAACAGGACGAACAGGAAGCAGGCCATCATCAAAATCGTGAGGCCGCCGCCCAGGCGCAGAATATTGTTCACGACGGCGCCGTATTTTCCGGTCGCTGGATCGTAGTGATAGCAGTAGAGCAGAACCTGGTCGACGGCATTTCCGATTTTGTTCTGCGAAGCTTCGACCAGGCCCATACGCAAATCCTTGGGCGGATAATCCACGCCGTAAAAGTAGCGCGAGATGCGGCCTTGGGGCGTAAGCACCATGATGGCCGTGGCGTGCGCGTACTGGTTGATCCGGGGATCGTACTGATACTGGAAGCCGACGGCCTTGGTGAGCGCGTTGATCGACTCCGCCGGTCCGGTCAGGAAATGCCAGCCGCTGGCTGCGCCCGGACGACCGTAGCGCTTGAGATAGTCCTGCTTTTTAGCGGCGGCGATGGCTGGCGTTTCCTGCGGATTGAAGCTGATGGTGAGGACGTCGAATTCGTTGCCGACATCGAACTTGACCATCTTCATGGCGCCCGTCAGTCCCGCGAGCGCTTCTCCGCAGAGCATGGTGCAGTTGTAGTAGACGAGGTTCAGGATGAGCGGCTTTTTGCCGAAGTAGTCGCCAAGTTTCACGGGGCGGCCGGTGTCGTCGACGAAAGCGAGATCGGGCGGGACCTGTCCGTTGAGATGCTGCTCGATGCCGACGTTCTGTAGATACGGTGGGCGAACGTTGGCTGGCGGCGACATGATGCCTTTGGTCATGGCCTGAGTCCAGGCTTGGGAGCAGGTCAGGAGCAGGAGCGTCAGAAACACTAAGATGCGGCTGTGTGCAGGGGCTGTCGAGCTTCGCTCGACTGGACAGCCGGGGGCGGCTGTCCCCACATAAGAAATTCCGGACATCGGGTTGTGATTTTTGCTGCTCACTTCTTTGCCTTCTTATCTTTATTCTTTTCCGGGGCGGACTTTGAGGGCTGGCCTGCTTCAGATGCGGTTTGCGCGCGCACTGGCAGTCCGCGCTGCGCGATCAGATCCATGGCACGGTCGATGGGAATGCGAACGGTGCCGGCTTTCTGGTCGACCCAATCGTAAGTACTGAGCGTTTCTGCCTCGCCGGTGCGAACTTTGTCCAATTGACCGCGCTCGTCGATTTCCAGTTGCGGGTTGGGGAAGTTCTGCTTCAGATAGTCTTTATAATCCGACGAGAGTTTGCGAGTGTCGGTTGGAGCGTTTGTGACCAGCGGGCTGACCGGAGTCTGATTCGCATTTGAAGTTTTTTCGAGATAGGAATAAATGCCGTTGACCACGAAGTAGACGAATATCCCGGCCACCGCGAGCCCCAGCAGGAAATAGAGAACGCCGGAGACGCCGATGTCCTCGTGCTCGTAGCCCTCATTGGCGGGCGGTTTCACGGGATGGAGATCGTTGCTCATGCGTTCTCCGGATGATGATGCTGGGGCACGAGAACTTCAACCGCGGACGGATCATAGGCGGGCAGCAGGGGCAGCGCGCCCAGATTGCGGAAGAAGTAGGCGAGCCAGAAACCGCCGATGGCAATTGGTACGACGATGTCGGCAACAGTCACGTTGAATGTCTTGGAAAAATTCGGCTCGATGATCCAGAAGAGATCCACATAGCGCATGAGCATGAGCCAAACCGCGAGCCAGACCAGCTTGCGAATGTTGCGCTTGAAAGGCCGCGACAGCAGCGCTCCGAACGGAATCGCGAAGTGGAAGATCACGATGAACAGGCCAACGTATCCCCAACCGCCGTTCAAACGCCGCATGTAATAGGAAATTTCCGAAGGCAGGTTGCCGGCCCAGATAATGAGCCACTGCGAATAATTGAAGTAGGCCCAGACCATGGTGAAGGCGAGCATCCACTTGCCGTGGTCGTGCACGAAGTCGGGCGTCAACATTTCCGACATCGGCTTGTAGTTGAAGAGGATGCGTTCGACGACCACGGCGAAGCACATGGCCGTCAGCACTTCGCCAATAAGAATGACCAGGCCGAAGATGGTTGAAATCCAGCTGGGATCGAGCGACATGACCCAGTCGATCGCGGCGAAAGAAATGGTGAAGCCGTAGAGAATCAGGCCCGGACCGGCGACGGCTTTGAAGCGGTCGGTGTTGTCGCGGGCGCCGGGGCGGTCGGTTTGCTTCGACCAATGCGAGAGCAAGTAGGACAGCAGATTCCAGATGGCGAAGTAAAAGACAGCGCGAAGGATGAATCCGTTTGTGGTGAGATACGTTTTGGTGATGTCTTCGAGGTGCTCGCGCAGACGCTTGTCGGTGATCTGGTCGAGTGGTTGCGCCCAGATGTAGAGCTTGTGAATTCCGAAAAAGATCGGGACAAACAGCAGCGCCAGCAGCGGCACGGTGCGCATGGCCGCGCCGAGAATGCGACGGATGACGATGCCCCAGCCGCCTCCGGTGAGGTGGCGGATCATGAGGATGGCCATGGAACCGAGGGCCACGCCCAGCCAGCACATGAATCCGAGAAGATAGGCGCGAAAGAACTCCTGCGGCCGCACGAAGGCGAGGACGACGGCGACGATGCCGAAGACGACGCCGACGATCAGCGAGCGCTGCGCAATGGTTTTCACCACCGGCGGAGGGCTCAGATCGAGATGTCTCACAGGCGCCGCGCTCATTGCTTTTCCTCGGTCGTAGAATTATTTTCCGGCAAAACTGCGGGCAAGGTCGCCCCGGTGCCGGGCGTTCGGAACTTCAGCGGCTCGGAGGGAATTTTCTGTCCCGCAGGGACGTCGGCCATGGTCGCGTTCTGGCTCAACTGCAGCGCCCGGACGTAGGCCACGATGTCCCAGCGATCGCGCGGCGGAATCTGCGAGGCATAGTCGGGCATAATCCCGAAACCTTCGGTGATGATGTCGAAGAAATATCCCAGCGGCGCTTTCTGCAGGCGCGCGATGTGGAACGACGGCGGCTTGCGGGCAAAGCCGCGCGAAGGGACGAAGCCGTTGCCGTCTCCCAGGCGCGAATGGCACGGAGCGCAGAAAATGTTGAAACGCTCGCGGCCACGCTCGAGGACTTCTTTGGTTACAGCGAAGGGCATGGCGTCGCCGGGATTGTTGCCGATTTTTCCGGTATAGAAATAGGTATCTTCATGCAACTGGCCACGGGCTACGGTGCCTTCGACGGGCGGGCGCTCGGAGCGCTGGTCGGAGAAGAAATCGCTGCGCGAGAGCGGATTCTGGCGCGGCTGCACGTGCATGTCGATGCGGCAGGCAGTGGTGAGAGTGATCGCGACGATCGCTATAAAAACCATCGACCACGAAGGGCACGAAGGTTCACTAAGGAAAGACCACTGCGCAGGCTTTCGTGGAATCCCACCCTTGCGCAGAGAACGCGCAAGGATGGGGCACCCGAGTGCCACCGACAGGCCGTCGAGCGCTCGACCGGACAGCCGAGGGCGGCTGTCCCCACATGAGAATTTGCGCAGGTGCGGCATTTAGCTGGGCACCTCCGAAATGGAACGCGGGGCAAAGCTTTCGAGGAAGCGGCGAGTTTCCGTGGGATCGTACTTCTTATCGGTCGAGAACACGATCAGGAAGAAGCGATCTTTCGAGGCCGACGAGAAGCGCGGGACGTTGAATACCGGGTGATAGGGCATGGGCAGGCCATTGAGAGCCAGCATGCCGAAGACCGCGGAAATTCCGGCGAACAGAATTGTCATCTCGAAAGTAATGACGATGAATGCGGGCCAGGAATGCGGGGGCTTGCCGCCGATGTTCAGGGGATAATCGACGGCGTCCATCCAATATTGCATAAGGTATCCGGTCAGGCCGCCGATGATGCCGCCGATCAACACGACAAGAGGAACTTCGTCGCGATGGAAACCGATTTCCTCCGCCAGGCCTTCGACGGGAAACGGACTGTAGGCGTCGATCTTTTTGTAGCCTGCCTGATGTGTGGCGTGAGCCGCGTCGATGAGCGCCTGGGCCGAGTCGAACTCGGCCATGATGCCGTAGATGGGATCGCGCTTCATATTGTGAACCTCGACACCGTGAACCTCGACACCGCGCTCGTCATCATTCCTTCACCTCCGCCTCGGGCAGGAGGGTGCGCATTTCAAAGATGGAAATCGCAGGCAGAATCCGCAGGAACAGGAACATGGCGGCCAGGAACATGCCGATGGTGCCGATGTAGGTCATCCAATCCCAACGCGTGGGATAGTACATGCCCCAGGACGACGTCATGAAGTCGCGGTGCAGGCTGACGACGACGATGATGAAACGCTCGAGCCACATGCCGACAAGAATCACGCCGGAGACGAAGAACAGCGCGATGGGGCTGGTGCGAAGCTTGCGAATCCACAGTAACTGGGGAATGAAAATGTTGCAGGTCAGCAGCGACCAGTAGGGAATGGCGTAGGGGCCGTGCAGGCGGTTCCAGAGCGTGAAAGCGTCGTAGCGATCGCCGCTGTACCAGCCCATGAAGGCCTCGATGCCGTAGCCGTAGGCGACGATGAGCCCGGTCGCCAGCATCACCTTCGCGGAATTCTGCAGGTGACGTTCGGTAATGAAATCTTCCAGACCGTAAATTTTGCGGATGGGGATGGCGAGCATCAGCACCATGGCGAAGCCTGAGTAGATTGCACCGGCGACGAAGTAGGGCGGGAAGATGGTGGTGTGCCATCCGGGCACGATTCCGACGGCGAAATCGAAACTTACCACCGTGTGAACAGAGAGCACGAGCGGCGTGGCCAGGCCAGCGAGTAGCAAGTAAGCAGTTTCGTAACGATGCCAGTGGCGGGCGGAGCCGCGCCATCCGAACGAAAGCATGCCATAAATTATTTTGAGCGCCGGCTTGTCGCTGCGATCGCGGAGCGTGGCGAAGTCTGGGATCAGGCCCATGAACCAGAACAGCGCGGAAATTGTGGCGTAGGTGGATACGGCGAAAACGTCCCACATGAGCGGGCTGCGGAATTGCGGCCACACGCCCATGGTGCTGGGATAAGGGAACAGCCAATAGGCGAGCCACGGGCGGCCCACGTGGATGGCTGGGAAGATTCCGGCGGAGGCCACGGCGAAGAGCGTCATGGCTTCGGCGAAACGATTAATGGAGTTGCGCCACGACTGGCGCAGTAATAAGAGGATGGCGGAGATTAAAGTTCCGGCGTGGCCGATGCCGATCCACCACACGAAGTTGACGATGGCGAAGCCCCATCCGATGGGGATGGTGACGCCCCAGATGCCGATGCCCTTCAGGAAAAGATATCCGATGGCAAACAGCATCATCATAGTCAGCATGAAGCAGATGCCGAAGCCGATGAACCATCCGTTGGAAGCGGGACGGGTCAGCACGATGGCGCTGATTTTTTCCGTCACCGTGCCGAAGGTATGGCCCGGTTCGATGACGGGTGCGCGCTCGAGTTCGGTCGACGATTTGTATTGCTCAGGCATAGCTTCTAGCTGCTAGCTTCTAGCTCCTAGCTCCTAGCTCTTAGCTTCTAACTCCGGGTTCGGATTTCTTACTTCTGCTAAATACGTGGTTCTTGGGCGCGTGTTGAGTTCGCCCAGGAGGCTGTAGTTTCTTGCCTGCGCTTTTAACTTTGAAACTTTGCTGTTCGGGTCGTTGATGTTGCCGAAGACGATAGCGCCTGCGGGGCAGGATTGCTGGCAGGCGGTCTGCGAGTTCGGCGTCGTTAATTTTGCGGTCTTCGCGCTCGGCATCGATGCGGCGCTCGCTGATGCGCTGCACGCAGTACGTACATTTTTCCATGACGCCGCGGCTGCGCACGCTGACGTCGGGATTGCGCATCATCTTATATTGCGGCGTCTCCCAATCCTGGAAGAGCAGGAAGTTGAAGCGCCGCACCTTATAAGGACAGTTGTTCGAGCAATAGCGCGTGCCCACGCAGCGGTTGTAGACCATGTCGTTCAGGCCTTCGGTGGTGTGGTTGGTGGCGCCGACCGGGCAGACGACTTCACAGGGCGCGTTCTCGCATTGCATGCAAGGCACGGGCTGGAAAAATGCTTTGGGATTGTCGCGGTCACCCTGGTAGTAGGCGTCGACGCGAATCCAGTGCATGTGGCGGCCAATAACGGTCTGCTCTTTGCCGACGACGGCGATGTTGTTCTCCGACTGGCAAGCGAGCATGCAATTGTTGCAGCCCACGCACGAGTTCAGATCGATGGTCATGCCCCACGCGTAATCTTCTTCTTTATACGGATAGGGCTGGTAGAGCGAGAAGCTCGTAGGGCGTCTCGTCTTCTTTGGCGAAGGTGGGCTCTTTGCGATATTCCTCGAGCGTGGTTTCGCGGACCAGCGGGCGGTGCGCGCCATCGGGCGTGTCCATCGACTGCATGCCTTGCGTGGAGGCGAGCTTGTAGGTGGCTCCCGTCTTTTTTATTGTGACCCCTGAAGCGATCCAAGGGTTGGCGGTGGTGCGCAGGGCGTAGGCGTCGAAGCCTTGTGCAGTCCCAACACGTCCGGCGCGCTTGCGTCCGTAGCCGAGCGTGATGGTGACGGAGTTGTCGGGATGTCCGGCTTGAATCCAGATGGGACCTTGGATTTTTTTGCCGTTGAGTTCGAGTTCGACGACGTCTTCGACTTTGATGCCGAGGCGGTCGGCCATCTTCGGACCGATCTGGACGGCGTTGTCCCAAGTGAGCTTGTTCATCGGCTTGGGGAGTTCCTGGAGCCAGCCGTTGTTGGAGAATTGTCCGTCGTAGATGGTGGGGTCGCGGCGGATGTTGAGCTCGATCTGCTGGTCGTCGGACGCGCTCGTCGCGGGGCCTGTGGTTCCTGACTTCGCAGTTGGCGATTTTGCGGCGACCGATTTCGGAGCGAAAGCCGTGCCTTCAATCCAGCCATCGTGCAACGACTTGCGCCAGAACTGTTCGAAGTCGGCGCCGGTGTGCTGCTTCTGCCAGTAGGCGCGGGTCAGGTCGTATCCGGTCGCGTCTGCTTGCCCGGAAAGCAGCGCGATGAATTCGAGAGCGCTCTTGCCGTTGTAAAGTGGAGCGATTAACGGTTGGATGATGCTGACGGTGCCGTCGTAAGCGCGAGCGTCGCCCCAGGCTTCCAGTTCATGCGCGGCATTCACGTGCCACTGGCAAAGTTCTGCGGTTTCGTTCTGATAGAGACCGTAATGCACTCGCAGAGGAACTTTGCCACTCTTCAGGGCGTCCGCGAAGTTCAGATCGGCGGGGGCGTCATACACCGGATTGCCGCCTAGGATGATCAGTAGATCAACTTGGCCGGCATTCATGTCGGCGACAAGATTTTTCAGCGATTTAGTTTGGTTAACCGGGTTCGCGTCGACCGGGTCGGTATAGAAAACCGTCTTGCCGACATTGCCCAGCTTCGCGTTGATCGCGTGGGCGATGGCGTGGACTGAGGGCGCCAGATGATCTCCCGCAACTATTAGGGCCGATCCCAAGTCCCGACCCAGCACATTCAGAAACCGTTCCGCCTCGGCACTTAGCGGACTGGGGTTGCCCGAGAATCTGTGGACTGAACCAGCCATCACTAGGGAAAAATTTTCAATCTGACTTCCCTGCATTGGCAGTCTGTGGTCCGCCTTCGCGCCAGTTGAACTTGGCGTGCTCTCGATGACGTACAGACGACTCATATTGCCGCTGTCGGGATTGCGGCGGCTGGCGAAGTCGCGGATGTATTTCGTGTTGCCGGGGAATCCGGCGTAGAGGAAGTCGGCGTCTAGCGAGACGATTACGTCGGCTTTCGAGAAATCGTAGCGCGTCTCGACTGGCTGCCCGAACGCCATCTTCGCGCCTTCGAGGACGTTGTCGCGATTGACTGGCTCGTAGAGGTGCCACTTGGCTTGGGTATAAACCTTCAGGAAATTGCGTAGCTGGTCGGCGAGCGTGGGCGAAGAAATTGTTGGCGTGAGAATGCGAATGCCCGCGCCTTGCAGCGCTTTTTGCGCGCTGAGCGGGCCGCGGATCGCGCTGAGAAATGCCTGCCACGAGCGCTGGTCGCCCATCGACATCACGCTCTGCGAGCGGTCGGGATCGTAGAGGCCGAGGATCGACGCCTGCGTAAAGATGTCGGTTCCGCCCATTGAGGCGGGATGCAGATCGTTGCCTTCGATTTTTGTGGGACGGCCGAGATGGCTTTCGACCAGAACCGGGCTGGCGTATCCGCCGAGCGTGACGGCCGTGGCGTAATACATGGGGCGGCCGGGGATTACGTTTTCCGGCTGGCGCACGTAGGGAACGATGGGCTCGAGCGGAAGTTTGACGCAGCCCGTCATGCCGGCCAGGCCGAGCGAGGCGCCCATCACCTTGAGGAATCCGCGGCGCGAGACGGAGTCGACCCATTCGGACGCGCCTTTGGGGAATTCGCGGTGGAGAGCGTCTTGGAAGTCTTGGCTTCCGGCGAGTTCTTCGAGGCTGCGCCAGTATTCGGGGCCCGTTTTTTCGGCTGCGTCGTGGGCCGTGGCCTGGTCGATCTTTTCGCGGACCGCGCTCAGATCCAGATGTTTGCTCGGGCAAACGTCTTCACGCTTTTTGATCTGGATCAGGTTGCCCGTGTTTTTTTCTTCGTTCGTCATTTTCTAAAGCAAACCAGTGTCATCCTGCAAATCAGTGTCATCCTGAGCGAAGCGAGAGTTCGCGAAGCGAAATCTCGCACAGTCGAAGGACCCCATGCGCTGCGAACCTGGCAATGCCGCGTCGGGGAATTCTCTCCCGACAGCACGGGGAGAACGCCTTGCATCCGCGGTGAAGAGGGCGGAAGCGTTGGGGTCCTTCGACTCCATGTTTGCTTCGCTTCGCGAAGCAAACATTCCGCTCAGGATGACAGGGTTATGACTCATATCTTTTATCGACCTATCTGTGACAGGTGCTGCAATTCGTTATGTCTTTCACGTTGCGGACGTTGTATTTCTTGACCAGGGCCGTGCCCAGGTCTTGCTGATCGGTATAGCTTTGGCCGTCGACTACTACTGGCGTCGCGCCGGTCGGCGGCAGGTAGCGCATGTTGAATACCTGATCGCGCGGGCGCAGATTTTTTTCCGGCGCACGATGGCAGCTCAGGCACCACTCCATTTGCAGCGATTCCTGCTGGTACATGTACGGCATCTGGTCAACCGGGCCGTGGCAGGTGTTGCAGCCGACTCCTTTATTAATGTGAATGCTGTGATTGAAATAAACGAAGTCGGGCAACTGGTTGACGCGTGTCCACTGCAGCGACTCGCCCGACTTGTAGCTGGCGCGCACCGGCTCGAGCAGCTGCGCGTTGGTCCAGATCTGCGAGTGGCAGTTCATGCAAGTTTTCGTCGGGGGAATGCCGGCGAAACTCGAAGTTTCAACCGAGGTGTGGCAGTAGCGGCAATCGATGCCGAGCCCCGTGACGTGATGCTGGTGGCTGAAAGGAACCGGCTGCGGCTTGCGGACGCCCGCGTAGGTGATGTAGGGCGAACGCTGAATCTCCATCGCGACCCATCCCAGGGCCGCCACGACAAAGACCGCGCCAAAAATAGTGGCGCGAGACAATGTGTTCGTACTGCGATGAAAGATCTGCGACATTCCCTTATGAGATCGAGCTTAAGAGACCCGGCGGATCGCCCGCGATGCGGTTGAACTGATTAAGTACGGCGAAAGAAAACCACCCACTGGCTTTCTGAAAGTCGTCTGCGAAACCAGAAATTATAAATAAGTTCGCGGAAGTTTGTCGCGTTTTTTGGCCTTCGCGAAAGAAAAAATTTTCAATTGGAACGTCGGGCAAAAAATGTTGAGTTTTTCAACGTGTGCGCGCAGCTGAGTCGATTCACCGCACGCGAGATCCCTCCCTTCGCCTGAAGAACGGCTCCAGTCGGGATGACGCCATGGAGAGTAACGGATAGCGTTCGGTCGGGATGACGCCATGGGACGGGTGATTACCACGCCCCGGACGAATGCGTCCGGGACTACGTGAATTTAGCGGAGATTCATCACCATCAATTTCGGTTCGGTCATTTCTTCGATGGCATAGCGCAGGCCTTCGCGGCCAAGGCCGGAATCTTTGACGCCGCCGTAGGGCATTTGATCGACTCGGAAAGATGGCACGTCTCCGGCGATAACGCCACCGACTTCGAGTTCTTCGAAAGCCTGGAAGAGCAACTTCGCATCGCGGGTAAACACGCCGGCCTGCATGCCATAGGCGGAGTTGTTGACCTGGCGCAGAGCCTGATCGAAATCTCTATAAGGCTCGACCGTCACCACGGGGCCGAATACTTCCTGGCAATTCACTTTCATTTCGGGCTTGGTGCCGGTGAGCACGGTGGGCTCGACGATGAGTTGCTTGCGGCCGCCGCCGTGGAGCAGGCGGGCGCCGGAGCGAATCGCATCGTCGATCCAACTGACGGTGCGGATGGCGTCGCTTTCGCGGATGAGCGGACCCACGTCGGTAGTCTCATCGAGCGGATCGCCAATTTTGAGTTTCTTCACGCCCTCGACTAGAAGGTCGGTGAAGCGGCCGTAGACGGAGTGCTCGACGAGAATGCGCTGCACCGAGATGCAGGTTTGACCGGCGTAGGCGAAGCCGCCGGTGACGCAGCGTTCGGCTGCGTAGGCGAGGTCGGCGTCGCTGTGCACGATGACGGCGGCATTGCCTCCGAGTTCGAGCACGACTTTCTTTTTTCCGGCGCGGCGCTTAATGTCCCATCCGACGGGCACGCTTCCGGTGAAACTGATGAGCTTGATACGATCGTCGCTGACCAGAAGTCCGGCATCTTCATTCGATAGCGGGAGTACATTGAGGCCGCCATCGGGCCATCCCGCCTGCTGCACGCATTCGGCGAGAAGCAGCGAGCAGAGCGGCGTTTGGGGCGCTGGCTTCAGGATCATGGAGCATCCGGCGGCGATGGCCGGCGCGACTTTGTGGGCGACCAGATTGATGGGGAAATTAAAAGGCGTGATCCCGGCGATCGGCCCGAGCGGAAAACGGCGCACGATGCCCCATCGTCCGGCGGTGAATTCCTGCCAGTCGAGCGGAAGAAATTCGCCGTGGATGCGCGTGGTCTCTTCGGCCGCGACGTTGAAGGTGAAGATGGCACGCTCTACTTCGATGCGAGCGCCTTTGATGGGCTTGCCCGCTTCCTGCGCGAGCGTGTGAGCGAATTCTTCCTTGCGCTCGACAATGGAGGCGGAAATGCGGCGCAACACGCGCTGGCGCTCGAAGGCGGGCAACCGGCGGGTCGTGCCAAAAGCCTTGACGGAGGCGGCAATGGCTGCTTCAGCGTGCTCGCGGCGTCCTTGCACGACGCGGGCGATCAGGCTGCCATCGTAGGGAGCGCGGATCTCTACGACGTCGCCGTCCTCTCGCCACCGGCCATCTACAAAAAAACCGTGGGTCGCAACGGGCGCGATCGTATCTGACATTTTTTCTGGCCCCCGGAAACTGACTGGGACAATTATAGGATGATTGGGAGGCAGCGGGGGTTTAGAAAAAAATCTTCAAGCACAAAGGGCCCGAAGGTTCACGAAGGAAATCATCGCTGACCGTACAATGGGCTCGGCCGGATGAGCACTACTTCTAGTAGGACGATTTCAGAACTGTCGCAGCGCTTGCGGCGGAGGGAGATCTCTGCCTTCGAGATTACGCGGGATTGCCTTGCACGGATTGAGCGGCTCAACCCGGCGCTCAATGCCTTCATCACGGTGACGGGCGATTCTGCGCTGGAGGATGCGCGGCGGGCGGATGCGGAGATTGCGCACGGCGAATGGCGGGGGCCGCTGCATGGCGTTCCGGTGGCGCTGAAGGATCTCATCGACACGGCGGGCGTGCGGACCACGGCGGCCAGCGCCCTATATAAGGATAGAGTTCCGACGCAGGATGCGGACGCGGTGCGTCGGTTGCGGCAGGCGGGCGCGGTCATTGTCGGGAAAAATAATCTGCATGAGTTTGCATACGGCGGCAGTTCGCTGGTCAGTTACTTTGGCGACGTTCACAATCCGTGGGACGCTGGGCGGATTGCAGGCGGATCGTCGGGAGGATCGGCGGCGGCAGTAGTTGCCGGTCTGGCGTATGCGGCGATTGGCACCGACACGGCGGGATCGATTCGCGAGCCGGCGGCGCTGTGCGGTTGCGTGGGGTTGAAGCCGACGTATGGGCGGGTGTCGAGCCAGGGAGTAATTCCGCTTTCGCCGTCGCTCGACCACGTTGGCCCGCTGGCTGCGACGGTGGCGGATGCGGCCATCGTGCTGCAGGCGATTGCGGGATACGACGCGGCCGACATCACCGCCGCGGGCGTGCCGGTGGCGGATTATGTGTCCGCACTGCGCGAGGATGCGAAGGCGCTCCGGGTGGGCGTGCTCCGCGATTATTTCTTTAACGACCTCGATGCGGAAGTGGCTTCGGCGATGGAACACGCGCTGCGTGGGATCGCGACGCTGGCGGCGGAGGTCAAAGAGGTTCGCCTGCAAGTGCCGGCGGACCGGAGGTTGCAAGCGGCCGAGTCGTATGCATTTCATGCGGAGAATGTCGCGAAGAGTCCGGAACTGTATCAGGCGGAGACGCTGCGCCGCATTCGAACCGGAGAGGGCGTGAGCGCGGCCGAATATATTCAGCGGCGTCGCGAGTTGGACGAGGCGAGGCGCGGGATCGGGCAGATTTTTGCCGACGTAGATTTGCTGGTGATGCCGACCATGCTGATGCCGGCGCCAGCGATTGCCGATCTGAGATCAGATCCCGAGGCGCTGCGCCCGGCGGAGCTGAAGCTATTGCGCAACACTCGGCCATTCAACGTGTGGGGATTGCCTGCGATTTCTGTCCCCTGCGGATTTACGCAGAGCGGTCTGCCGATCGGACTGCAGATCGCGGGGCCGCACTGGCGGGAAGATTTGGTATTGCGACTGGCGCACGCTTATGAGCAGGCGACGGCATGGCACAAGCGGCGAAGGGAATAACACTACTTGGCGACGTCGTGGTGTCGTTCGCACGGGACGTTCTTCTGCTGCGCGTGCGATGTTTCCCCGGCGGGATCGACGATCAAGCGTACTTCGACGGCGGCATCGGGGCAGTTCTGAGTTCTGTTGACATTGGATCGAGTGAAACCGATGGGCAGCAAGTCCCGATTCGCTTCAAGGTATTGATCGATGTAAGTGTTGTCGTACACATCGCCTTCCACCAACTTCCATTCAGCGCGCAACCTGAGTTTTACTTCTTCAGCCGCCACAATGTCGAGCTTTCCCATGTGGTACTGCGGTCCTTCTTGGACCGAGATATTTAGGTTTGCTGTTCCGTCCGAGGCGAGCTGGGTTTCGGGAATAGCTATCCAGTCGAGGAAGCCCCCAGTTCCGTAAAGTTTACGAAGGCTCTCAATGCCGCTGGCAACTTTGGATCTTTCGAACAGTTCCCCTTTCTTGAGCGGGAATTGTTCTCGCAGTTTTTTGGGAGTGAAAGCGTGGGTGTTAACGAACGTTATGTCTCCAAGTCTGTACTGCACGCCCTCAGAAACTTCAGCTTCCACTGACACGGGTTTGGGAGTGCCCAGCGGGCGCCGGGTTTGAGTGTCAGGCTTTTCACTTCCACGGCAAAGTATCCGCGATCCTGGAATGCGGCCCGAAGCCTCTCCTGCAGTTCTTCGGTGTCATCGTCGAAGCAGGAGCCGCTGAAATCGCTGGTAAGTTTCGCGAGGTCGGTTGCCCCGATTGCCTGCGTGCCGGTGATGGTGAAGTCGGTAACAAGGATCCCGGCCTTCTTGTTGGAACGGTTATCGTTGACGCAGTCGGCGCGCAGGAAAGCCGCCGGGAGGAAAAGTGCGAAGAGCAAAGTCCATGGCCCAAGCCTCATGATGGCTCCTCCTTGGCTTGCTGATTGAGTGGGATTCTACGGGATGCAGTTTCGTTGCCCGATTCGGGGAAAGTTATGGTTGGCGCCGCTTAATTGGGACGGGGATCCGTCTCTGCCGGGGACAGGTTTCCTTTCAATTCAAAAACGCTCGCTGCCGCGAGCGCCGCTCGGCTTCGCCCCCGCGGGACAGCCGAGGCGGCTGTCTCTCTACGTGGACTTTGCTAGTCCACCGTCCTGACATCGTCTGGCAGCATCAGCGCGAAGGTGCAGGTGCGGGTGGTCATGGAGCAGGAGAGCGAGCCGCGGCGGAATACTTTCACCGGCGTGTCGTCCGGGAAGGTGATGTGATAGTCGGCGGTGCGCAGGGCCTCGCTGAACGATTTCAACTTCTCGTCTCCGCTGACAAATTTCACCGAATCGACTTTCGCGGTTGTTCCTCCTCCGCCGCTCAGCAAAATGAAGAAATCCGCGTTGCCGGTTTGCGCGGCCTTGCCTAGGTCGATGATGCTCAGGTGCTGCATTTCGTCTTTATAGCGGGCAACGGCGGCGTCGGCCTTAGCGTCTCCACCGGCGAGCGTGGCCAGGCGGCCGCGCGTTTCGGGATCGGGGCGCAGTCCATTCATCGACAGCGCGTAGGTGCGCAGGGCGCGATCCTTTTCGCCGCGCTTCTCGTAAATCTGGCCCAGATGATCGCCGACCTCGGCGTGGTGGCCGAGTTCCCACGCCGCCGCGACGTATTTTTCGGCCTTGCCCAGGTCGCCTTCCGCGAAGTGTACCCAGCCCAGCGTGTCCCAGTAAGCGACCAACGACGAGACCAGCGGCAAGTCTTTTTGCGAGAGGCGGTCGAGCGAGACATTGCGCAGCGCCGCCGCCGTGGCCGATACCGCGGACTCGGCATACTGCTGGGCGCGGTCAAGATGGGAATCTTTCAGCGAAAGCTGGTACGCGATGTTATTCCAGGTGTTGGGCGTGGCGGAGAGTTCGACGGCATGATCGAATGCGGCCAGCGCTTTGTCGTCCTGCCCAAGGTTCAGATAGGCGTTGCCCAGGCTCACCTGCAACTCGGGACTCTCCGGCGTTAACGACGACGCTTTCTCCAGTGCGGCCGCGGCAAGGTCCCACTTGTGCCATTCTTCGTACATGGCGCCGAGGTTGGCGTAGGCGAATTTGTCGAGAGGATTATTTTCCAGCTGCTTGTTGAAGGACTTTACGGCTTCGTCGTACTTGCGCTCGTTCCAATAGACGCGACCGAGATTATTGTAGGCAAATTCGTCGTAAGGATTGACTTCAAGCTGCTTCTGAAAATTCGCGATGGCCTGATCGTCCTGGCGCATCGCGAAATAAATGAGCCCGAGATTATTCCAGGCAAACTTATTTTTAGGATCGACCTCCGTGGCGCGCTTCAACAGCGCAATCGCGACAGGCAGGTTGCCGCTGTCGGTGGCCGCTTTGGCGCTGTCGACCAGGTCATCGGCCTTCATGTCGGCGGGCGGAACGGGGGCTCCGGCGACCGTGCTTTCTACCGAAAGTCGTTGGGCGAGATCGGCGCCCACGGCGCGGCGAAACGATTCGTAGTCGGAGGAGCGCGCGACCGGCAATTCATCCTGGCGCAGAACCAGCTTGCGTCCTGCCGTGAAGAGATCGCCATCCACTTTGTAGCTGGCATCGTATTCCGCGTAGTCGCGCTTCAGCGAGAACGCCAGGGGCAGGTGGGCGCTGTACTTGGCCGGCAACTGCAGTTTGATCTGGTAAGCGTACTCTGCCTTTGGACCGAGCTTCAGAGGCTCGGTGGTGTCTGCGTCGTCGTCGTCACCGACATCGGGCAGATTGAATTGCACCAGCGGCAAAACAATTTCTGTCTTCTTCCTCGACCAGTCGAGGAAATTCACCTTCGAGACGTCGTAGGACATAGTGAACGGCTCGCGGGTCGCCGCGGGATCGCTGATCTTGATATTGGTGACGTCGCCGCCAAGTCCGGCATTCACATTTTCGACGACGTGTTGCCAGTTGGCCTGCGGCACGCGGCGGAACACGGAACGCAGCAGCAATTCTTCGTCGCCACGAAACTCGTAGTGCACGTGGGCTTCGAGTTTACCGATTTCGTTAATCTTGCCATCGATGGTGGAAACCTCGCTGTCGGGCATGGGAGTATCGGCGGGCGTTTCCTCGAGATGCGGAGCTACGGAAGACGGCGGCTCCGCGGGAGGAATCACGAGCGCTTGCTTTTTGCGCAGCGAATAAGCTAGCAAGCGAAAGGGCGCGACCTCGCTGGTGGTGTCCATCCAGACTTCTTCTTTTTCGTTGCCCTTCGTCATGGGAAGCATGGTGATGACATGGTCGAACTGCGAGGGCGAAGGAACGTCGGGGTCGAGCTTGCGCGTGGAGTTGATCAGCACGGAATCGGCGTGCAGGCCCTCGGCTTCGAGCAGCGACGCCAGGAGGGTGTGTTTGTCTTTGCAGTCGCCGTACTGGTCGTGCAGCACGTCGGCGGCGTGATGCGGCTGGTAGCGGCCAACTCCCAGCGAGAGGCTGACGTAGCGAAAGTTTTTCGCTACAAAATCGTAGAGCGCCTCGGTCTTCTGCAGATCGCCGTCCATGCCTTTGGTCAGTTCCTGGGCCTTGGCGCGAACTTCGGGCGTGGGCGCGCGGCGGTCTTTTTCCAGGTTGGCGTACCAGCGTCCGACTTGCTCCCAGCTTTCGAAAGTGGTGAGCTGAATGTCGGGGCGGTCCTCGTCGGGACGGTGTTTCTTTTTCTTCTTGTCTTTTGCTTTCGCGGTTTCGTCCTCGCGCTCCAGGTGCGAACTCGACCAGTGATACACGCGGCGGCCGTTGGCTTCGGTGATCTTCGGATCCATCCCCGGCTTGCACTTCAGCTTCAGCGGACGCTCTTTAGGAACATCGACGTCGACGGTTTCATCGAGAGAAATGTTGCTTTTGTCGAAATCGTAGTCAGCCCAGAATTGCCCGGCGGCCAGCGGCGTGTGAATCACCGTCACCATGTCATATTCCAAAACTTCGCCGGGACGCAGCCCCGGAACCGTGATGTGCTTCTGCCGGTAGTCGGTGTAGACGGGAGCTTCGTGCTCGATGGGCGCGCTCAGATCCTGCACCGCGTCGTCGCTAGCCTTCACCACGCTGCCATCCGCTTTGAGCACGCGCACGTACGGAATCTCGACGCGTTCATTGGCCGAGTTGTAACCCTCGAGAAGCTGCCCCCACTGCTGCACGCCGGCTTCGCTTTGCACGCGAATGCGAGCCTTGGTTTCTTTTCGTCCTGTGCCGTCGGCCTCAAACCGGTAGGTCGAGTGCATCTGCTCGATGACGAACGACTCTTCCGAATAATCCGGACCGGTCACCGCACTCGCAGCTTTGTCGGCGGCCGTGCCCGTCGGCACTTTGTCCGAATCCTTCGACTGCCTGGGCAGGGGAGAGTTGTCTGCGGGGCGTTGGGAGCCGGGCGCCGTGCTGGGCTGCTGGGAATGCGCGCCCGAGGCTAGCAGGCAGGCGACGAAAAGAGCGAAGCAGAGATTACGCATAGTTTGTTCGGGAACCCTTGCCATTATCCCACGTCGCGGATCATCCGCGAGAAATGCGGTCGAGAGCGTAGGGGAACCATAGTCACGGAACAATAGCAGGCTGATTTTTGAACGGTTTCCAGCGAACATTTGAGTTGTCGTATTAGGACAAGTTATTTAACTATTAATACTGTGCTTTCAGTCACATTTTTCTCGTACACCCGCATGAATCCGGGGTAAAATTCGTCCTCAGATAACCTTGCTTCGCCATGATGCGAGGCAGGCGTGACGCATAATGTCTTTGCGCCACGATCTTTCCGTCGGAGGTTCTTGCATGGAAGATCGGGCCCCAGTCGTTTCCGCTTCGAATATCGACCAGTCCTCTACTTCTACTTCCACTTCAGCCATTCGCCAGCATGAAGGCCGCGGAGCGTGGGTTCTCACCGCCTACGGCATTTCGGGCCTGGCGCTGTTTGGAGTTCTCGCGTACTTCTTCTCGGACTTCATCTCCCATTAGTCCGGGCCCGCAAGGACGAACGGGCGTGCGCGTCCGCGGAAGAGGCGAGAAGTGTATTCCTGCGAGGCAAGGGTCGGAATGTGGTCGGCGTCGCCAGCGCCCGCTTGAGAAGCTTCCACATTCGAACGTGCTACAATGAGCGGCCTTCGGTTGTCGTTTCGGCACCCGGCACTAACCCCACGTAAGGATTGCACAACGCACGGAGAAATCTGTGGCCAAAACTCCTACCAGCCCGACGCCGATCACCTACGCCGACGCCGGAGTGGACATCACCCGCGCCAACCGTACCAAGCAACGCATCAAGTACCTGGCGCACAAAACCTTTACCCGGGGTGTGCTGAGCGAGATTGGCGGCTTTGGCGGGCTGTTCGCGATTGACAAGACGAAATATACCGACCCGGTGCTGGTTTCGAGCGTGGACGGAGTGGGCACCAAGCTGAAAATCGCCTTCGAGATGGACCTGCATTCGACGGTGGGCGCGGACCTGGTGAACCACTGCGTCAACGACATTGCGGTGCAGGGAGCGGCCCCGCTGTTTTTTATGGACTACCTGGCGACCGGGACGCTCGATCCGTCGATTGCGGAAAAAGTTGTCGAGGGCATCGCCGACGCCTGCAAGCACAACGGCTGTGCGCTGATTGGCGGCGAGACCGCCGAAATGCCGGGCTTTTATCCGGACGGGGAATATGACCTGGCGGGCTTCATTGTGGGCGTGGTCGATCGCGAGAAAATTATTACCGGCAAGGATGTGCAGATTGGCGATATTATTCTCGGCCTGCCTTCGAACGGCCTGCACACCAACGGATATTCGCTGGCTCGCAAGCTGCTGTTCGAGGTCGCGCACTATTCCGCGGATACTTACGTCAACGAAGTGAAGAACAAAGTCGGCAACGAATTGATGCGCACCCACAAAAGTTACTGGCCGGCGCTGAGGAAGTTGATTGACGCGCAGTGCGTGTCGGCGCTGGCGCACATCACCGGCGGCGGGATCACGGAAAATCTGCCGCGGGTGCTGCCGCGCGGCACGGCCGCTGTCATCGAAATGGGGACATGGCCCGTACTTCCGATCTTCGAACACTTGCAACAACTGGGCAACGTGCCGCAGGACGAGATGCTGCGCACCTTCAACATGGGCCTGGGCATGCTGCTGGTAGTGCCGTCGGCGAAATTCAAAAAAGCGCAGTCGGTGCTGGAGCGCGTCGGCGAAAAAGCGTATACCATCGGCCGCATCGTGAAGGGCGAGCGCAAAGTCACCTACAGCTAGGACAATTGCTGATTGTTGATTTTTGATTGATGATTGAGAATCCGAGGAACGTGGTTTTTAATCAGAAATCAACAATCATCAATCAACAATCACCAATCACCAATCATCAATCAACAATGAATTCTCTCGGCATTCTTCTCTCCGGACGCGGCTCGAACTTTGTCGCCATCGCCGACAGCATTGACGCCGGCCGCATCGCGAATGCGCGAATCGCGGTAGTGATCTCCAATAAGCCGGACGCGCCTGGACTCACGATTGCGCGCGAGCGCGGACTGACGGCGCTGGTCATTCCTTCCAAGGGCAAAAGCCGCGAGGAGCACGACCGCGAGGTCGTCGGCGCCTTGCAACGGCATGAAGTGCAACTAGTCTGCTTGGCCGGGTATATGCGGTTGCTGTCGCCGTGGTTCGTGCGGCAGTTCCCACATCAGATTTTGAATATTCATCCTTCGCTGCTGCCTGCCTTTCCGGGCCTGGAAGCGCAGGAACAGGCTTCCGCCTATGGTGTGAAGGTTTCCGGCTGCACGGTTCATTTCGTGGACGAAGAACTGGATCACGGGCCGATCATCGTGCAGAAGGCCGTGAATGTCCTCGATACCGATGACGAACATACTCTGGCGGCACGCATCCTCGAACAGGAACATGTGGCGTACACGGAAGCGATCAATATCGTGCTGGGCGGGATGTTCTCGGCTGTGGGGCGGCGGCTGGTCGTAAGTCAGAAGTCAGAAGTCAGAATGCAGAAGTAAAACTGGCGAAAAGCCGAATTTCAGAAATCACAAAGCAAAAGTCAAATTCTGTGACATCCTTCACAGCTTTTCGCGAGTTGTTGCGTCGATGATGACGGCGTGGACCGCCGCGACGATCTGAAGACTCGGACGAAAGAATTTGCATTGCGCGTAGTGCGTTTGTACAAAGCGCTTCCTCATCGCGAAGAAGCTCGGGTCATTGGCAGACAACTCCTGCGCTCGGGTACTTCGGTGGGAGCTAATTACCGGGCGGCGTGTCGCGGCCGGTCGAGGGCGGAATTTGTGGCCAAGCTCGGCATCGTTCTTGAAGAAGCGGACGAGACTGTCGTTTGGCTGGAACTCCTACAAGAATCGGATATCGTGAATGCTCAGAGACTGATTCCTCTGATTCGAGAAGCTCACGAACTTACCGCAATTTTCGTCGCTTCCATTTGTACTGTCAAAGGCGTTGGCGCTTAAAGATTGTTCTTCTGAAACTGATCTGAACCGGGCTCTAGCACTTTGGCTTCTAAACTTCTGCATTCTGACTTCTGACTTCTGACTTCTGCATTCTTTATAATGATTTCTCCCATGCCAACCTTCGCTCCCGTCGACGAACAGTTCGCCTACCTGAAGAAGGGCTCTGCGGAAATCATTCGCGAGGCGGAACTCCGCGCCAAGCTGGAGAAGTCACGCGTTAGTGGAAAACCGCTCCGCGTGAAGCTCGGCATGGACCCGACGGCCCCAGACCTGCATCTCGGCCACACGGTGGTGCTGCGCAAGCTGAAACATTTTCAAGACCTGGGACACACGGCTATTTTTCTAATCGGCGATTTCACGGGGATGATTGGCGATCCCACGGGGCGCTCGGCGACGCGGCCTCCGCTGAGCCGCGAACAGATCGAGCAGAATGCCGAGACGTACAAAGCGCAGGTGTTCAAGATTCTCGATCCGCAGAAGACGGTGATTGACTTTAATCGCCGCTGGATGGGCGCTCTGACCGCCGACGATTTCGTGCGCCTTATGGCGAAATATACGGTGTCGCAACTGCTCGAACGCGAGGACTTTCACAAGCGTTTTCAGGAAGAGAAGCCGATCTCGGTGCACGAACTGCTGTACCCGCTGGTGCAGGGATACGACTCGGTCGCGCTCGATGCCGACGTGGAACTCGGCGGCACGGATCAGAAATTCAATCTGCTGGTGGGCCGCGAACTGCAACGCGCTTACGGCCAGGAGTCGCAGGTAGTGCTCACCACGCCGATTTTGGAGGGCCTCGACGGCGTGCAGAAAATGTCGAAGTCGCTGGGCAACGCCATCGGCATTCACGAGCCGCCGCTGGAGATGTACGGCAAGGTGATGAGCATCTCCGACGAAATGATGTGGCGCTATTACGAGCTGCTGACAGATGTTAGCGCAGAGAGAATCGCGGCGATGAAGACGAATGTGGTCAGCGGCGAGGAACATCCCAAGGCTCTGAAGCAAGAACTGGCAATGTTGATTGTGACCGACTTCCATTCGGCAGAAGCAGCTGAGAAGGCCTGGGATGCCTGGGCGAAGCAGTCGAAGTTTCAAAAAGATGATCTTCCTCAGGATATCGAGGAGATAGACGTGAACTACGAAGATGTACGTTTTGACGTCAACAATCCTGAGGATGTTGCGGTTTCGCCCGACGGCTTCGTAGGATTTCGGCCCGCTGGGATTGGACCTGTCCACTTAGGGGTGCGGCTGGATCGTTTGCTTGTGAGATGCGGATTGGCTGACTCCGTTGCAGATGCGGGAAGAAAGCTGAAAGCTGGATCGGTAAAAGTTGTAGACCAATCGGTAAGCGGGCTGGAATACATCGAAGCAAAGCCCCACATTCTCGTGACCTTCCAGAATTCAAGTACAAGGCTGGTGCTAAAGGTCGGTAAGAAGGTAAGGGCGGCTCTGCTTAAGCGTTAGGGACAGAGTTTCGCCGGGAACTGCCGGGGACGGCTGTCCCTACCTAAACCTTTCTGCTACTCTCTCTCCCGCGCATGCGGGCTGTGGCTATTCTCGGGTTGGGATGTTCAGAAAAAAATCTCAAGCCCTTTCAATCGGACACGCGCGTCGAATGGCGGATGGGCATGCCTGCCTCGCGCGACGACGCCGATGCGGTTGTGCTCTTCGGCGGCGATGGGACCGTTCATCGCCATCTTGGCTCGTTGGTGCGGTTGGGCTTGCCGGTGCTGGTCGTGCCTGCGGGCAGTGGAAACGATTTTGCCTGCTCCCTGGGATTGCGGCGAGTGCGCGATTCGCTTGCGGCTTGGAAGAAATTCTGCGGCGGCGCAGGCAATGTGCGCACGATCGATGTGGGCACGATTTCCCAACTGGAAAACGCGGATGCTCCGAATATCACTCAGGTCATACCGGGACAGCACGGGTCGCGCTACTTCTGCTGTGTCGCGGGCGTTGGACTCGACGGCGAAGTAGCCCGCCGCGCCAACCGCTTGCCGCGCTGGTTGCGCGGGCATGGCGGATATCTGCTGAGCCTCGCTCCAACGATTTTCACGTTCGCACCGCTTCCGATGAAGATTTGCACGTCGACCGAAAGCGCAAATAATAGCGAGAGCTGGTCCACCCGCAGCGACGGGGCTACGCTGCTGGCCGCGTTTGCCAACACTCCGTACTACGGCGGCGGGATGAAGATCGCGCCGCAAGCCAAAATGGACGACGGAATGCTCGATGTTTGTGTGGTTGGAGCGGTTGCGCCCCTGCGGCTTTTGCGCCTGGCTCCAACTGTATACACCGGCCGCCATCTACATATCCAGGAAGTCGAATACTTCCAAGCCGCGCGTGTGCGGGTCGAAACCGATCGTCCGCTCGACGTTTACGCCGACGGCGAATATGTCTGCCGCACGCCCGTGGAAGTGGGCGTCCATCCCGCCGCGCTGAAGATTGTGACTCCCTAGCCAACCGCCTCAGCCGCGGTGAAATCCCGCCAAGTGCTAAACTTTCTTCATGGCTGAAGGACGCTCGCGCACACTACTCTGGGTTCTGATTGGCGGAGGAGCTTTTTTCCTCTTCGTGCTGGCCGTGTTTACCCTCGTCTATCTGACACTGCACGCGGGTGGAACCGACGCCGGCCTCACATCATTCGGCGACCGCATAGGCGTGGTCGATCTCGATGGCGTCATCCTCTCGCCGCAGCCGGTAGTGGGCGAACTCAAGAAGTTCGGCGACGATTCCTCGATCAAGGCCATTATTCTGCACGTGAATTCTCCCGGCGGCGGCGTGGCCGCTTCGGAGGAGATTTATCGCGAGGTCAAGCGCATTCGCAGCGAGAAGAAGAAGCGCATCGTGGTTTCCATTGAAACCGTGGGCGCGAGCGGAGCGTATTACGTTTCCGCGGCCTCCGACAAGATTTATGCCGACGAAGGCAGCATTGTCGGCTCCATTGGTGTGATCGCGCAGTGGGTGAACTATGGCGACTTGCTGAAGTGGGCCAAACTGAAAGACGTCGTCATCAAGACCGGGGAATTTAAGGACACCGGGAACCCGGCCCGCGACCTGACGCCCAACGAGCAGGCCTACATGCAGTCGCTGATCGATAACATGTTTGGGCAGTTCGTGAAAGCGGTGAGCGACGGGCGCGGCCTGAAATATGACGATGTGAAGTCGATTGCGAATGGCAAGGTCTGGACCGGCCAGGAAGCCTTCAACATGAAGCTGATCGATGGCGTAGGCGACTTCGAGACCGTCGTCGCCGACACCGCGAAATCGGTGGGCATCAAGGGCGAGCCCACGCTCGTGAGGCCCGAAAAAGACCGCAAAACATTGATGGACCTGCTGTTGGGCGATGTTTCCCAGTTCCTGCCCGGACGCGAGAAGATGCTGGAACAGCAAGTCGGTTTCTACTATCTCTGGAAATAGAACTACCGTGTATGTGCGAAGTGACGGCGTATCTATACCGGAACTTGCATTAAACCCCTGAAATTTGAGAAGGTTATGCAGGATGCGGCTGCGAGTCCGGGACGATCTGAGGGCGGCGCGCGCGTCAATGATTCCCGGAACCTTGTGGTGGCTGTGAACCGCGCGTGCCGGGAAGAACAACGAGGGGTTATGACCAAAGCCGATCTGATTGACGAAGTCTCGCGTTTAGCAGAACTTACGCGCAAAGACAGCGAAGTGATCGTGGAGACGATTTTCGATAGCGTAGTGCGTTCGCTGCGCGCTGGCGACAAGATCGAGATCCGCGGCTTTGGCAGCTTCCGCACGCGGCAGCGCAAACCTCGCGTCGGCCGTAATCCCAAGACCGGAGAGCGCGTCGACGTTCCGGCCAAGAAAATTCCATTCTTCAAGCCCAGTAAAGAGTTGAAAGATCTGGTCAATGACAGCGCCGCGACGGCAGCGGCAAGTCCAGCGCCGCCAGCAACTTCGGTGCCTCCCGCCGTATAAATCGTTCTGTGGGAACAGCCGCCCTCGGCTGTCCGCCGCGCAAAGCGCGGCAAGTTTCGATCCTGCTTCTAATTCTTTCCCAAGTAGAGATCGGCAACTCTCAGGGCCAGCGCCTGCGGATCCACATCAGCCCGGTTCGCCAGCACAATCACAGTCAACTGATCGTCGGGAAAACGTTGGATGGTCGTGCGAAATCCAACGGTGTTGCCGTCGTGCGACATGCGCCGGTGGCCCTTATAGGGATCGAGGAACCAGCCGAAGCCGTAGCTGACGGTCTTGCCTTCGGGAAATTTCGCCGCCCCGCCGGTGGGCCGCACCGGAGTGAGAGCGGGCCGCATTTCCGCTTCGCTGAGCAGCGTGTGCTCGCGGAGGGCGCGGTCCCATTTGGCCAAGTCGTCGAGCGAAGAATAAATGCCGCCATCGCCCAGCACCGCAGAAGTCGAACTCTGATCGGTCTCGCGCCACGCGCCGTTAATCTCGCTGTGGCCGTAGGCGCGGTGCAGCACTTCGTTCTTGCCTCTCTCGTAGGCGAGAGTGTTGGTCATCTTCAGAGGCGTGAAGATTCGTTCCTGCAGAAATTGGCCAAAACTCTTGCCGGAAACTTTTTCCACGATCATGGCCAGCACCGCGTAGCCCGAGTTGCTGTACTCCCACTTCGAGCCCGGCGGAAACTCGCCGCCGGCTTGTTGTTCCAGCAACTTCAGCACGCCGGCATCGAGAATCTGGGGAATTTTTTCGTCCGGCGTGTTGGGATGCTGCTTCTCCAGAATGTCTTCGTAATCGGGTAGGCCGGAAGTGTGGTTCAGCAGGTTGCGGATGGTAATCGCTTTTCCGTAGGCCGGGAATTCGGGGAAGATGTCGGTGAGGTGATCGTCGTAGCGTAGTTTGCCATCGTGTGCGAGCAGCATGATGCAGGTCGCGGTGAACTGCTTGGTGAAGGACGCCAGGCGAAAATTCGTTTGCGCATCGATCGCATGGTGCGTGCGAAGATCGGTCACGCCGTATCCGTGGCGGAAGACAGGCTGGCCGTTTTGGACTACGAGGACGGCCGCCCCGGGAGCGTCGGTGGATTTTAGCGACGAGAAGACGGCGTCGATCGGGGCGGAGGGAACTTGGGCGGGAGCCGCAACGGAGTACAAGAGAAACGCGAATAACAATGTTGCCGGTCTTATCGTCAAAGGTTCCTCACAGGTCGCGGGCGGGGGCGCCCGCGCCACACTCGCCCTCACTCGCGGATTCCGGCTGCCCCCATCATTCTGCCTGTCTTGGCCTTCTCCGCGCGGTAGGAGAAGAGCAGTTCCGGATGACAGTTCGTGCACAGTGGAGAGGCTTCGATATTTTTCTTCGCCACGCCCGCCGCGAGCAGTTGCTGGCGGTTGGCCTCTACTAGATCCAGGAATATTTTCTTCGGCAAGTCGCTGTGGCCGGGAGCGCGCGCACTTAGAAACAGCAGCGGATATTTTTCGCGCACTGGATCGGACTCCTTGACCTCGCGAAACAGGCTGGCCCCGTAGGCGAACTGCGACTCGAATTTGATGCGCACTTCTTCGCCCACTTCATAGCAGCAACCTTGAATGCCGGGCCCGATCGCGGCCTTGATGTCGCGAGGATTCGTCCCGAAGCAGCGGTGCATCTCGCCGACTCCTTTTTCGACGATGCGCTTGACCGTGCCGCGCCATCCGGCATGAAACACGCCGACCGCGTGGCGCTTGGTGTCCACCAGAATCACAGGCAGGCAGTCGGCAGTCTGGATGCCGAGCAGCAGGCCGGGAGCCGCGGTGATAAGCCCGTCCCCGCTGAGAGGTTCTTTTAATGGCGAACCGGAAATCGCATCTACGCGGCGAATGATGTCGGAGTGAATCTGGCGCAGCGTAACCAGCGGCCAAAGCGACGTTCTGGCCTTCCGCGAGCCACGGCGCGATTGAGTGACCGCTCCAAGTTCGCGGAGAAAAGCGGCGCGGTTGCGTTCGACGGAGGCTCGGGCGTCGTCCTTGGTGAATCCGAGATTGAGAGCGCCTTTACCGTAAGGCCGCGAAAATCCGCCCGCGCGCGTGGAGAATCCGTGCACCAGCCAGGGAAGCTGGCTAAGATGCTGCGCGCGCAGAATCGTAAGCTTGGTTTTGATCGGGGCCCGGGTTGGCACGCTTCCATGTTACCTGATCTCAAAGTGTGGAGCGGACAGGTGTGGAGCGGGCACTCCTGCCTGCTGCTTTTGAGGTTGATTTTGCCTTTGACTATTCCGTCTGCCCCGAAAACCAAAGTTATGAGCAGCGGGCAGGAGTGTCCGCTCCACACACGCGGTTGCGCGTTTGCCGGAGTTGCCGGCACTCCGCTATAGTTTTGTGCATGTTTGCCGACTTCACCGCCACCGACTGCTGGACGAAGAAGCAGGTGCATTGCGTTTATCAGGCCATGATCGTCGCCATTGCCACGCGGCACGCGGACGCGGTCGACATTAAGTTCCTGGTCGACGGACGCACGGTTTGGGTGGCGCTGCCCCATCCTGCGTGGGTGGAATACAAGAAGCGCACGGGCAAAGCCATCACCGATTCGCTAGCCGTGGAGATTGCCGGGCATTATTTAAAAAGCGCGCTAGAAGCCGGCGAAGGCCTGGGGCGAGAAATGTATTCGCTGACGGTGCAGGAAACGCTGGCCCATCTGGAGTCGGCGGTCACAGACATGCAGGCGCAACCGGCATAGAGTGTGGGCCAAAACCAGCGGGCGAGGGCACCCGCTCCACACACGGGTCTCCCGGGTTGCCGTTTTTTAGATCACAACCGCTTCCTTGTATTCCCCGAACACGCGCCGCATCGCATCCGAAATTTCTCCCACCGTAGCGGACGCTTCGACCGCGGTCAGAATGCACGGCATAACATTCGCGCCCGAGCGAGCCGCATCTTCCACGCCTGCCAGCGCTGTCTTCCACGGACTGGCATCCCGCGTGGCGCGCAACGCCCGCAAGCGCTCGATCTGCTTCGGTTCCAGCGCCGGATCGATGCGCTGAATCGGAATCGGCTTTTCTTCTTCGACCTCGAACCGATTGACGCCTACCACGATCGCGCGCTGCTCATCGACGGCCTGCTGATATTCATACGCCGCATTTTGAATTTCCTGTTGCACGAATCCACGTTCGACTGCCTTCAGCATTCCGCCGAGGACTTCGATCTTTCCCAGATATTCTGCGGCGCGCTTCTCAATCTCATTCGTCAGCGACTCGACATAATACGATCCCGCCAGCGGATCGATGGTCTGCGGAGCGCCTGACTCGTAGGCAATCACCTGCTGGGTGCGTAGCGCGATGCGCGCGGCCTGCTCGGTGGGCAGGGCGAGCGCTTCGTCGTAGGAATTAGTATGCAGCGACTGCGTTCCTCCCAATACAGCCGCCATGGCCTGAATCGCAGTGCGCACAATATTGTTTTCCGGTTGTTGCGCGGTGAGTGTCGAGCCTGCGGTCTGGGTGTGGAAGCGCAACATCCAGGAGCGCGGATTTCTTGCCTTGAAATGCTCGCGCATGATGCGCGCCCACATGCGCCGCGCGGCGCGGAACTTCGCCACCTCTTCCAGAAAATTGTTGTGCGCATTAAAAAAGAAAGAAAGCCGCGGTGCGAACTCGTCCACATCCAGCCCAGCCTTGATGGCCGCCTCCACGTAGGCCATGCCATTGCCCAGCGTGAATGCGACCTCCTGCACCGCGGTCGAACCAGCCTCGCGCATGTGGTAGCCGGATATCGAAATCGTATTCCACTCGGGCACGTTGTCGTTAGCCCACGCAAACATGTCGGTGATCACGCGCATCGCCTGCTGCGGCGGATAAATATAAGTTCCGCGCGCAATGTACTCCTTGAGCACATCGTTCTGCACCGTGCCCGAGAGCTTGCGAATGTCGCCGCCCTGGCGCCGCGCCACCGCGACATATAACGCCAGAAGAATCGACGCCGTTGCATTGATGGTCATCGATGTAGAGATTTTAGTGAGCTCGATGCCGTCAAACAGCCGCTGCATGTCTTCGATGGAGTCGATTGCCACTCCAACCTTGCCCACTTCGCCTGCGGCTAAAGGATGATCCGAATCCAGCCCAATCTGCGTCGGCAAGTCGAAGGCGACCGACAGGCCCGTGGTGCCATTCGCCAGCAAATATTTGTAGCGCTTGTTCGATTCCTCGGCGTCGCCCATGCCCGCATACTGCCGCATCGTCCACAGACGTCCGCGGTACATGGTGGCCTGAACGCCGCGAGTGAAGGGATATTCCCCGGGATAGCCGACTTCGCTTTCGTAATCGGACCCTTTGAGATCAGCCGGGGTGTAGAGCGGGGTCACCGGAATGTGGGAGGAGGTTTCAAATTCGGTTGGTTCTGGGCGGGTCTTCAGCTTTTCAGTCATTGCGTCACTTGAAAACCGCTATTTTGAAATTCGTCATTCCATCTCACCCACGCTGGCCTTTTCTTCGCGCCTTCCAAAACGAACTCAGCCCGAACCATGCAAAGGTTACTGTGCAGCAAATTGCAATCGCGAGGCGGCTGCTGCCCGCGCCTTCGGCATGGTACTTCTCATATTCCTTAAAGGCGGCGCTGCCAAAGCCGAGGGCTAAGATGAGGAAAATAAGTCCAGTTACTTCGAGCCACAACTGGTGCGCGGCGCGCCCGAAGGATCGGCCAGTAGTGCGGACCCCGCTCATCACGGCGCTGAAGGTGCGGTTGCGCCCCGCCTGCTGCCCGGCCACGCGGGCCACCGCCCCCAACTTGCGTAACGTGGAAACTTTGATCACGGCCTCGATTTTAACAGCCTTCGGCGCTACAATGACGCAGCGCCGGGACGCAGCGAACCGTTCCCGCGCCGATGGCATCTAAAGGTGTAGGCTGGCGATTTCGTCCAGGGGGACATAGTGGATCCACAACTCAAGCAACTCATGAAAGAGCTCGGCGACGCAATTAACGAATCTTTGTCCGACTCCGAGCAGATCTCTGAAGTTGTCTCCCGCATCAAGGAAGGCGGATACGACATCTTCCTGGTGCTCGAAGCCACCATTGGCGTAAGCAAGCAGGGCGAAAAATCGTCGGACAAGACCTCCCTGGTCACTACCCTGTCGACCAATCCCGAATTCAAAATTAACGACCAGGACCTCAAGTTCCTGAAGTCGCTCCGCATTAAAATCGACGAAGACAAGCACGACCACGGCCCTGACAAGGGGAAGTAGCCAGCAGTTCCGTCAAGAATCGTCAACCACGAAGCACGCCAAGAGATTTTCTCGGCGTTCTCGGCGCAATCTCGGCGAACTCGCGTTTAAAAGCTTCCCCGTAAGCCGGATGAAAGCGGTTTCGCGGTTCACGAAGGAGCGCCTTTTCCTTTGTAGGACTTCGTGTCCCTCGCGGTAATGATTCCGAGTGTGGAGTGAATTGTCATCCTGGGCTGCGCCGGAACCGACGCGTTAGCAACCCTCCGCGCCTGTGCTACCATCTACTGTTTTCTTTTCGCATCTGCCGTGCGGAAAGCGAGATTCCGGTAACAATCAGCCGGAACGGAATCTGAGGGCAGTAATGAAAGATACTCTCGGGGTTCTTTTGGCAGGCGGCGCTGGGGAGCGGCTCTATCCTCTCACCCGGGACCGCGCCAAGCCCGCAGTCACTTTCGGCGGCATCTACCGGATCATCGACGTCACCCTTTCCAATTGCCTGAACTCCGACCTGCGTCGGGTTTACATCCTCACCCAGTACAAAGCGCTCTCGCTCAATCGGCACATCCGCGAGGGCTGGAACATCCTGGGCAGGGAAGTCGGCGAATTCGTGGAAGTGCTGCCGCCCATGAAGCGAGTGAGCGACCAGTGGTACCAGGGCACGGCCGACGCGGTTTATCAGAATATTTATTCCATCGGGTCGGAGCAGCCTAAGCACGTGCTGATTCTTTCCGGCGATCACATCTACAAGATGGATTACGGCAAGATGATGAAGCAGCATCTGGACTCGGCCGCCGATATCACGCTGGCGACCATCCAGATCGACCCCGCGGAAACATTTCGTTTCGGCGTGGTCGACGTGGACAAAGACGGCTGCATCAAGGGCTTCGAGGAGAAACCGAAAACCACCGCGCTGCGCTCGCCCATCAATCCCGCGAAGGTCGCCGGCTCCATGGGCATTTATCTGTTCAATGCCGACGTACTCATTCCAGTTCTGCTCAAAGACGCGGAAAACCCGCAATCGAGCCACGATTTCGGCAAAGATATCCTGCCCAAGATGGTCGACGACTACCGCGTATACGCTTACGATTTCGTCGACGAAAACAAAAAAGAAGCTCTCTACTGGCGCGACGTGGGCACTCTGGAAGCCTACTACGAAGCCAACATGGACATCGTTTCGGTCTCGCCGATCTTCAATCTCTACGACGAGCGCTGGCCGATTCGCACGCACCAGCGCCAGTATCCACCGGCGAAATTCGTATTCGCGGAATCCGGCCGCACCGGCACCGCGCTTGATTCCATCGTCTCCAACGGATGCATCGTCTCCGGCGGGATCGTGAAAAATTCCATCCTGTCGCCCGACGTGCGCGTCAACTCCTACACCGAAGTGGATGACAGCATCCTGTTCTCGCACGTCAGCGTGGGCCGCCGCTGCCGCATCCGCAAAGCGATTCTTGACCGCGACGTTCACGTACCCGAGGGCACCACCATCGGCTACGACGCCGAGGCCGACCGCCAGCGCTATTTCGTCACCGAAAGCGGCATCACCGTGGTTACGCGCGATTATTCGCTGTTTGAAAGTCCGGTGACAGTCGATTACTTCACCAGCGAATAAGCGAGAATCGTTTCGCCCCGCATTTCCGCATCCCGGCGGCTCCTTTCGGCATGTTTAAATAAGCGGCGGCGCGGGAGGTAATCATTCATGGCACGAGTATTTATCACGGGTTCGTCCGACGGGTTGGGACGAATGGCGGCCGAACTTTTAATCGAACAGGGGCACAGCGTCGTGCTGCATGCCCGCAACGAAAAGCGCGGCAAAGATGCAATGGCGGCGGTTCCGCAGGCGGAGACCGTCGTCATCGGAGACTTATCGAGCATCGCAGAAACTCGCGGCGTAGCCGAGCAAGTCAACAAACGTGGCGCCTTCGATGCTGTCATCCACAACGCCGGCGTCGGCTACCGAGAGCCTCGCCGCATCGCCACGGCAGATGGCTTGCCTCACGTCTTCGCCGTGAACACGCTCGCACCCTACATTTTGACCGCGCTGATCCAGCGGCCGAAGCGCCTCGTCTACTTAAGTTCGGGACTCCACCAGAGCGGCGATCCCAGCCTGAGAGATCTTGCATGGAAGGAGCGTCCATGGCAGGGACAGCAGGCTTACTCCGATACCAAACTGCATGATGTGCTTCTGGCATTCGCGATAGCACGACGCTGGCCAGGAGTTTTCTCGAATGCTTTGGAACCTGGATGGGTAGCCACAAAAATGGGGGGTGCCGTAGCCACCGATAACCTGGACGAAGGCCACCGCACCCAAGTCTGGCTCGCGGTGAGCGACGATGCCGCCGCTAAAGCCACGGGCGAATATTTCTATCACCTGAAGCGCCGCTCTCCCAAGGCGACCGCGCGCGACCCTGAGCGCCAGCAAATGCTGCTCGCTGCATGCGCCCGCTTCTCGGCGGTTGCGATGCCGGAGTGACGGCGCCCCGCGAAGCGCGAGGCTTATCGCCCAAGACCAGCGCGACCGAAATCGTTCAGGCCTTCTGCGCCTTTTTTGCTTCACTCAACAGGGCTTGCGCTTCGTTGGCGATAAGCAAAGCCCCGTGCGCTCGCGCGTCCTTTTCGAGCGCAGCCAAATAGGACTGGGCAGACGCTGCGCCCGACGCGAGGTCGATTTCGCCAATCGTCAGACGTGCTTCATATTCGTAGAGACCATAGCCAATCTTGGTTGCGGAAGCGAGCGTTGCCTCGACTTCTGTGCGTGCCTCCGCGAACTTGCCGGATTTGGCTTTTACCCGCGCATCGGCAAAGGCGGCTTCGTACCGGGGAGTCTGGTCCGTAGTTTTCTGAGAGAGCGCCAGCGCTCTTTCCGCGGCGGATCTGGCCTCGGCCAGCTTGCCGTCGCCCAGCAGATTTCGCGACAGCACCGCCTCCGACCACGCGGCATTGCCGGTTGAATTGTCTTTTTCGTAACCCGCGATGGCTTGCCGTGCCAGATCTTCGCCTTCGGAATATCGTTTTTCAAACAGATCGACGGCGGCCAGGGAAACATGGAGTTGCGCCACAAAGTCTTCGTCGTTGAGTTCCTTGCACAGGGCGAGCGCCTCATTGAATTTTTGGCGTGCCCCCTCCAGATCTCCCTGGGGTAGAAGAGCGTCGCCAATGCCGGCGATTGGGTAGGGCTCGCCGCGGCGGTAAGAGATCTCTCGTGTCATCGCCAGAGCCAGTTCGAAATATTTTTTCGCTTCGTCCAAATTGCCCATTTCTACTAGCAGGTTGCCCAGATTGTTTTCGGTAGTGGAGATGCCGCGGCGCTCGCCAATTTGAGTGAATTCGGCGAGCGACTCTTGCTGCATCTTAAGCGCGCCCTTCAGGTCGCCCAGCCCATCGAGAGCATTCGCCAAATTTCCGTAATCGCTGCCCAGCGCAAAGGGATCGTTAATCTCGCGATCGAAGGCCATCCCCCGCTCATAATACTTCCGCGCCTCGCTCATGTTGCCCTGGCTGTAGTAGACATTGCCGATGCGTTCCACTGCCGAGCGAATACTCTTCTGTGCGCCAATCTCGCGAAACACAGGGATTGCGTCTTCGAACTTTTTCCTTGCCCCCTCGAATTCGCCCTGGTCGTAAAGCACGTCGCCCTCGGTCAGCAAAGCGCGAGCGACGCCCCGGCGATCGCCCGCAGAAACATACAAGTCTCGCGCCTGTTTCGAAAGATCCAAAGCTTTCTGCGCCTGGCCCATGTGTTCCCAGGCATCCGCTTCCACCTGCAACGCCGAGGCCACGAGCAGGTTCGCGCCCACTGCCCGGCCACCGCTCGCCGCCTGTTCAGCCAGAACCTGGGTTCGTTTGAAATCGCTCACCGAGTAAGCGATTGTGCCTTCCGCGAGATCAATCCGGGCCGCGTCGGCGTCGGAGAGAGTCAGCTTGCGCAATTCGCCCAAGGTTTTTTCCGCGTCGGTCGCGTGTCCCCCCGCGACCTGCGCGCGAAGGAGAAAGAGTCCATAGTCAATGTTGTCGGGAAAGAACTCCCACAACGCGCGATAGCTCTCAATTGCCTGCGGATTCTCGTCCAAAAGTTCATGGGCGCGGCCCTCGATGACTAATCGTTCTTCCCTGGAAGAGTGGGAGGAAAGTTCCAGCGCTCGCTTCGCTTGCTCTTTTGCCTTGGATTCGTACCCTAAATCCGACCAGGCCTCGGCCAACGCGGAATGCGTGGGCGCATGATCGGGATCGAGGGCGGCGGCCTTCTCCAACGATTCACGCGCCGCCAGCGCATCCAGCAAACGTAATTTCTGCAAGCCTTGGGAATAGAGACGCGCGGCCTCTGGCGTTGAGGGCAAGGATGCCTTCACCAACGCAGATTGCGCATCAGACAGCGCGCCGACCCCGAGTTTGGCGCGCAATTCCGCGCCCGCCTTGCTGACCAGGCTGTCAATTTCCGACTCGCTTCCCTTTTCCGACACTGAGGCCAGTGTTTCGCCGGCGACCGCATCTTGCAGCCGCACGTCCAAGCGAAGCAGTCCATTTCCCAGCGGGAGATAAGAGCCCAGCACCACGTCGTCACTTCCAAGATTCTGCCGGATGCGCGTGAGCGTCTGCTGGCTGAAACTCTCGGCGTCGGGCAGAGCCAGGCTCATCTTCATCTGCGCAATACTCTCGCCCGGAATGGCGCGCAATTGATCTCCCTGGCTCAGTTCTGTGGTCAGCATTTCCGAAATGGCGGTGGAGAGCCAGGACTTGTCCGGACTTGCCGACAGATTCTTGAAGCCCAGTACCGCGACCGAGCGTCGCCGGTTCACCGGCGAACCGGAGGTCATCCGATGACTGCGAAAGAAGAAATATCCGGCAAACGCGATGACGAGCGCCGCCGCGGCCGCCAGCCCATACCACCAGGCATTGGACCGCCGCCCCTGCGATACCGGCGCGGCAGCAGTCGTTGACTGTGCAAGATCCGCCGCCAACTCGCCGGCAGATTGTTGCCGTTGCGCGCGATCCCGCGCCAAGGCCTTCAGAATTACGCGATCCAGTTGCTTCGGTACCGCCGGATTAACCGTGCTGGGCGCGGTTGGCGCTTCATTCAGTATCGCACTGATCAGAAGAGCCGACACACTTTGCGGAAACGGGCGCTGGCCCGTGGAAAGTTCGTACAGAACCGCTCCCGCTGCCCAGATGTCGCTGCGCGCGTCGGCCGGTTCTCCACCGAGTTGCTCCGGAGACATATATGGCAAGGTGCCGCTGGTATCCTGGGATTTCGTCATAGTCGCAGTTGCGCCTAGTTCGCTGGCGCGCGGCATGAACTGCGCCAGCCCGAAATCCAGAATCTTCAACCGTCCATCGCTGGAGAGCCGCAGATTTCCAGGCTTTAAATCGCGGTGCACAATTCCTTGCCGGTGAGCGGCGGCGAGTCCTTCGGCAAGTTGCACGCCAAGGCGTACCACTTCCGCTGGCGGGAGCGCGCCCCCGGAGAGTTTCACATCGAGCGTGATGCCGGCAATGTATTCGGTTACCAGGAAGTCAGTTCCGTCCTGGCTGCCAAACTCATGCACAGTTGCGATATTAGGGTGATTCAGGCGAGCGAGAGATAGAGCTTCTTTGCGGAATTGTTTGCGAGCGGATTCGTCCGCCAGAAGACCGGGCGGGAGAACTTTAATGGCGACATCGCGGTCGAGTAGCTCATCGTGCGCGCGATAGACCACACCCATCCCACCGGCGCCAATCTGTTCTTCAATCCGATAATGTGAAAGCCGCGCCCCAACCATTTCCCGGCCTCACGTTTTCAGCCAGCATACTAACTACTCAATCGTGAAACAGCTAGGGGAAACGTTACGAATTCCGAACAGAGTTTGCCGGGCACGTCTGGCTTCGCGATGCGAGAAATTGGATCAACGCCAGAATCGACTGAAACGGGTACGCGAGTTCTACTCGGCGCGCTGGCGCCTAACCAGCAACGCCAAGCCTCAACGCATGGAGCGCGCTGCTACAATTCCCTGTTTCGCAATCGTGACTCCATAGCCGCGAACTTCAAGCGTCACAATGACGTACTGTCTTGTGGAAGCCTGGAAGAGTCTCTCCAGCAATTGGATCATCCAGGCTGAAGTCTCAGCGGTTGAAGCAGGTTTCCGGGGAGTACAAGTGGAAGACGTCCAGGTCGTCGCGATGCTGGTTCGGCGCTGTATTGCCGGCGACGCCGCCGCCTGGGAGGAAATCGTGCAAATCTATCACCGGCGCATCTACAACATCTGCTACCGCTTCGCAGGATCGGCCGACGACGCCCAGGACCTTACGCAGGATGTTTTCATCAAGATGTACCGCACCCTGTCGAGCTATGACCACAGCAAGGGCGCGTTCGTAACCTGGGTCACGACCATCACCCGCAACCTGCTCGTCGACCATTTTCGCAAGACCAAGCAGGACCGGATGACCGACTCCATGGACACGGCTGCGTCCGATCATGAGGACGTTCAGCCCCTCAGTGAGCAAATTCCTGACCAATCGGCCCCGCCGGATGCCCAGGTGCGCAGCCGGGAGGTCAGCGAGACCGTCCACGCGGCCCTGGGCAAACTTTCACCCGAACTTCGGGAAGCAGTGATTCTAAGGGATTTACAGGATATGGACTACCGCGAAATTGCCAGTGTTTTGAAGGTTCCGGAGGGTACCGTGAAATCACGAATAAATAGAGGGCGAGCGGAACTTGCGCGCCTACTTCAACGTACCTATAGGCAGGTGATGTGATGCCAGACCTAACCAGTAACGGAATGCAGTGTAACGAGTTCGACCTGCTGCTCTCGGACGCCCTCGACGGCGTGCTGAGCGGGTCGGGACTCGACCGCTTCCAGGCGCACGCCAAGGGTTGCAAGGTGTGCGGTCCGCTGCTCGCCGAAGCTGAGGCGGGCCGCAACTGGCTGAAAGGTCTCATGGAGGTGGAGCCTCCAGCCAGCCTGGTCACGAACATTCTGGCATCCACGACGGGCGTTGACACCCAACGCCTGCGAGACACTGTACGCTCTCCTCAACCCCGAGTTTCCTGGTGGGAGCACGTACAGGCCTCGCTGCTCGAGCCGATCTGGGCCACAGTCCGCCAGCCGCGCTTTGCCATGTCATTCGGCATGGCCTTCTTTGCGCTGTCGGTTGGGCTGACCGTCGCCGGGGTAAAACCCGCCGACCTGCGCCAGGTCAGCTTGCGGCCATCTGCGATCCGCCACACGTATTACGCCACGCAAGCGCGCGTAGTGCACTACTACGAGAATGTGCGGATCGTCTACGAAGTCGAGTCGCGCGTGCGCGAGATCAAGCGCAACGTCGCGCCCGCCGAGCCCGGTCCGACCACGTCTCGACCGGCGAAACCAAAGGACGACAAGAACGACACAACGCAACAGCCCGAGCAGAAGCAGGAGCGCAACTACAGCCAGACCGATAGCCATCTCATTCTGGCCAGCGCTCCTGTGGGTCCATCGCCATCCTTTCGCGATCTGCCTGTAGTGTCGGTGACCACACACAGGAGGTTCGTATGAACTGCGCCACACACAGCGATGCCGCTGCAGTGGCCTTCTGCCGCACTTGCGGCAAGCCACTTTGTAACCAATGCACCCGCGACGTTCGCGGAGTGATTTACTGCGAAGCCTGCCTGGCCGCACGCATGGAAGGCGCAGCCACGGCTCCGGCCGCGGGATTTGTTCCGCCGGCGCAAGCGGTCTACCAACCTCTGGGATCCGCTCCCCCGGGGGGACCTCGGCCTGCACTGAACACGGGCCCCAACCCTGCGGTCGCTGGAATTCTCGCTGGCTTTTTTCCCATCGGCGTCGGCGCCGTCTACACCGCCCAGTACGCCAAAGGATTGTCGCACCTGATCATCATGGTGCTTCTGATCATCGGGGTCAGCTCCGATCTTCCATGGTATGTGACCACGGTTCTCGGAATTCTCATCGGATTTTTCTACGTTTACCAGATCATCGATGCGGTGCGCAGCGCCAAGGCAATCCAGATGGGCGAACCCGCTCCCGATCCTTTCGGGCTCGCGTCCACCTTTGGTGCCGGCGAGAAATTCGAGGGCACCAAAGTTCCCGCTGGCGCCGCCGTTCTCATCGGGTTGGGTGTGCTCTTCCTCTTGCACACTGCCGGCATCTTTGAGTTCGGCTTGGATCGCTTCTGGCCGCTCATCCTGATCTTTCTCGGCGTTTGGGCCTTCGCCAAACAATGGGGCCTGATCGGCGGCCGCGCAATTGGCTGCCAGTGCGACCACTGCCGCACCCGCAAGCTGATGTTCCCGGCTATCATGATCACTCTCGGCGTGCTCTTCCTGCTCGACAGCACCTCGCGGATTGGCTTCGGCCGAACCTGGCCCGCCATTCTGCTGGTCATTGGAGTGGTGAAGCTGATGCAGAGCAACGCCTCGTCCAACGGACACGTTGGGCAGCTGCCACCGTCCACACCGCCCTATGTTCCACCGCCCGGTGTTTCACCGACTGCAGTGCAGCCGCCGTCCCCGGCAAATCCTGAGCAGACCGCCTCCTCTGGGGAGGTGAAGAATGTCTAACCCAGTCATCACTCCAGGAGTTCCGCCAGTCGCTCCTTTGCCGCCACATCGTCGGCGCTCCATTGCCGGGCCATTCGTTCTCATCATCCTGGGTGCCGTCTTCCTGATGGCGACGATGCATCTGCTGTCCATCGGCACGCTCGCGCACCTGTTCGCCAATTACTGGCCCGCTCTGCTCATCCTGTGGGGTGTGATCAAACTCATCGAGCACCTGCGCGCACAACGCGAAGGCTCTCGCGCCTCCGGGATCGGTGGCGGAGGCGTTGTCCTGGTTGTCATGATTGTCGTCTTCGGCCTGATGGCGACCCAACTCGAGCACGTCAACTGGTCTGGCCTGCACGATCAGTTCAACTGGGATAACGGCGACTTCAGCGACATCTTTGGCCAGAGCTTCAACTATAACGACAATCTTCAGCAAGACTATCCAGCCGGAGCCAGCCTGAAGGTCATCGATACGCATGGAGCCGTCACCGTTCGCCCCTCTGACGACAACAAGATTACCGTCGTCGTGCGCAAGCGGGTTGGCGCCGAAAATCAGAATGACGCTGACAAATACAACAACCAGACCAAGCCCACCATCAGCGTGATTAGCGGCCTGGTAACGCTCGACGCCAAGGCCGACGCCGCAGGAGACCATCCCGTAGTCACCGATCTCGATATTTCGCTGCCGCGGAAGGCCCAGGTCTCGATCGTTTCCCGCCACGGGGATGTGAATCTCTCCGGCCGCGATGGCAACGTTGACATCGCCGCCCAGCACTCCGACACCAACGTCGAAGATGTAAACGGCAACGTCAAAGTCAATCAGGAAAAGGGCTCGATCAAAGTCGAGCAGATTGCCGGCGACGTTCACGTCGAGGGCCGGGTCAATGAAGTCTCGGTCGCTGACATAAAGGGCGCCGTTCAACTCGACGGCGATTTCCAGGAGAGCATCAAGCTGGCGCGAATTACCAAGACCGTGATTTTCAAGTCGGCCCGTACCGACATGGAGCTTTCCCGCATTGAGGGAACCCTCGATCTCGACTCCGACGAACTTCACGCCGAGCAGATTACTGGCCCTCTGCACCTGACGACGCGATCGAAGAACATCCGGCTGGAGCAGGTTTCCGGAGATCTCCGGGTACAAAACGACAATGGCGCGATTGAAGTCGGCATGCGCACCTTGGGAAACATTCAAATCGATAACCGCAACGGGGACATTCAGCTCAGCTTGCCCGACAAGGCAGCATTCCGCCTCGACGCGCATACGCGGGACGGCGAAATTCAGTCCGACTTCCCGGAACTGAAAGTCAACAACGACGAGCACGAGGCCAGAGCCAGTGGCAGCATCGGCAGCGCCACGTCGCACATCGTTCTCAACAACGAGCACGACGGCATCGAGATCCGCAAAGCAAGCTCTCAGCCTCCCAAACCACCGGAGCCGCCCAAGCCCGCCAAGGCCCTGCCAGCCCCAAAAGAAAAAGTAGAACCAACCGAGAACTGAAGATGCTCGTGTAGAGACAGCAGCCTCGAGTCCCAAGATGCTCATGTAGAGACAGCCGCCTCGGCTGTCCCGCGAGGCGAAGCCGAGCGGCGCTGAGCAAGCCTGCCGTAGCGACGAAGCCGAGGGGCAATCACCCTGCTGCAAGGAACACCTGAAAGGTTTAGTGCCCCCTCTTCTCGCTAACCAACCCCTCCACCTGTGCTAGCACCTCGTCCTCGCTCAACGCGGATGAATTAATCACCACCGCGTCCTGCGCAGCCACGAGTGGAGACGCCGCCCGCGTGCGATCCCTCCGGTCGCGCTCGCGCAAATCTGCCGCCATGCTCGCGGCCACGTCCCCTTTGATTTTCTGCTGCGCCATGCGCCGTTGCTCGCGTACCACGGGATCGGCATCCAGAAAAATCTTCAGGTCGGCATCCGGGAAAACTTTCGTCCCAATATCGCGTCCTTCCATCACCACGCCGCCGCCCGCGCCCATCTCGCGCTGCCGCGCCACCATCCATTGCCGCACCTTAGGATGCACCGACACGCGCGAAGCCGCCTCCGATACGTCGCGCTCGCGGATGCGCGCCGAAACGTCGCGCCCGTCGAGCAGCGTGCGGTTTCCTCCAATCGTCGGCTCCAGCTGAATGCGCGCCTCCTGCGCCAGTTTGAGCAGCGCCGCTTCATCTTCGAACGAGGCGTCGCCCTCAATCGCTTTCAGCGCCAGCGCGCGATACATCGCCCCGCTCTCCAGATTCACATAGCCCAACTTCCGCGCCAGCCGCGACGCGATGGTGCTCTTGCCGGCGCCCGCCGGCCCGTCTATGGCAATTGTTAATTTGCGTGAAGGCTGATCTTTTCCCGTGTCAGTCATGTTCCCAGTGAGGTGTGTTCCGCGCCCGGCATGCGAAGTTAAAGATTGTACACGCTGGTCCGTGCGGGCAGCGTGCGGACTCATGTGGCGACGGCCGCCTCGGCCGTCCCGCGAAGGCGGAGCCGAGCGGAACTACAAACAAGCCGCGAGCCGGTTCTCAGACCCGGCCATGCAGAGCAAAGCTAACCTACTCTCGCCTGCGAAAAAAATTCAGCTTTGCACCACCGAAGTTTCCCCAGACCGCACCTGCTCCGCCGTCCACCCGAGTTCCCGCAGTTTCCGAATACTCAACGAATCATGCCGCTTCGCCAGGCGCACGCCGTTCGCGTCGCGCACCAGGTCGCAATGATAAAAATCCGGCGCCCGCAATCCCAGCGCCCGATACAGAAGAATCTGCCGCGCCGTTGACTTCAGCAAATCCGCGCCCCGCACCACTTCCGTGATCCCCATCGCCGCATCGTCGACGACCACGGCAAGTTGATAGGCCGGCACATCATCCCGCCGCCACACAATAAAGTCTCCAAAATCACGGCCCGCCACCATGCTCTGCGGCCCGAGATGAAGATCCGTAAAACAGATCTCCTCGCGATCCGGAACCCGAAACCGCCAGTTCACGCCGCTTGGCCCGGAGTTCGGCACAGCCCACGTAGAGACGTCCGCCTCAGCGTTCGGCACAGCCCATGTGGAGACAGCCGCCTCGGCTGTCTCGCGAGGCCGAAGGCGAGCGACCCCGGAGGCAACAGGCCGGCATCTCCCCGAATACACCGGCTCATCATCCAAATCATTCGGAGCCCCCGCAGCCTGCGCTACATCCTTCCGCGAGCAAGTGCACTGATAAATCATCCCCGCGTCGCGCAGCTTCCGCCACGCCTCCAGATAAAACCCGTGCCGCTCGCTTTGCGTGTAAGGACCAGCCGGCCCGCCGCAATCCGGCCCCTCGGCCCACTCGATGCCAAGCCAGCGCAAGTCTTCCACCATAGCTTGCACGAACTCCGAGCGGCAACGCTGCGCATCCAAGTCTTCATTGCGCAAAATCAACTGCCCGCCACGCTCCGTCGCGCGTTGGGCCGCGGTCCAAAACGTCCGCGCATGCCCAAGATGGAGCAACCCAGTAGGCGAGGGCGCAAGCCGCCCGCGATAGAGTGTGGGCGAGTCACTGGAGGAAAGGATCGTCACGATGTTCTACGCGATTGCCAATCGCAGAGGTTCTGCAATGGAGCCCGACGCGGCGTACTCGATATGAAGGACTCTTCTCGGCCTTTCCGCGCGCGATTTCGAGGATGCATGGATCAGCAAAGGCCTCATCGCAACGACCCCGCCCTTGGGAACGATGCAGTCGACTGGCGCAATGCGATTTGCGACCTCGTGAACGCTGTCATCGCTCAACACGCCCAGCGTATGCGTTCCTCCCAGGACACGAAGAGGCCCATTCCCGGTAGTCGAATCGTCGAAGTGAACGCGCAACGCCAGTACTTTGGAGAGCGTAGCGGTGGGAGCGTGTGCGTAGTGGATTCCCTCCTTAACAGACCATGGTCCCCAGTATGGCAGTTCGAGCCGCTCCCGGAGCGGCAAGGCGGTGTCCTGATGCCATACCACCAGCCAATTCGCGTTAGTCGATTTGTCGAACAAGGTCGCGCGAAATGGAAATGCATCTGGCCCCAGAACGCCTCGCGCCAGTTCAATCACTTGTGGTTGCTGACTCAACTCGGCAACCGGCGCAAGCCCGAGAGCATGCCGCACACCGGCACGGCTCCGCCTCGGCGCCGATTCGTTGATCTTATGTAGGAGCCGATCCAGATATTCTTGCGAGAAGAGTCCGGGCAGGATTGCGAATCCATTCTCTTCGATGGCCTTGTCCCAACTCACTTTGTTCACCTTACTCAAGAGCGCCCGACAATGGAAGCGCGCTCGACGGAAAACCGCGAACGCGAACGCCGCTTGCGCTTCAGCGCCGCGTAAAGCGAGAGTCGCTCCCGGGCTTCAGCCCCCGTGGTCGTCGTTCGTTTGCCAACCGACGCGCCCTTGCCGGGGCGACGACTACGGGCTGCGCCCCCGGTACTACCGCAACTTTCTCCGGCGTGATCTGCAGCATCGATCGTCCACTCACGTGCACAAAACTCAATTCGCGCGCGGCCAGCAGCGCGTTAACCGCATCTTTCACCTTCGACCGCGCAATAAAATTCCCAAAGAAAATTTCCAGCTCCGCCTGCTCGATGGCGATCACCGAGTCCAAATATTTCGAGATCAGCGCGGTAAGCGCCTCCTGCACCGACAAGCCCACGCCCGCTTTCACCGCATCTGGCGCCCATCGATAGAGCACATCCCACACCGAGCCCTCGCTGGATTTGTAATCCACGCGGGTGATGCGCAGCTTCGACCACAACTCGCCAAGCGCATCATCAAGCGCCGCAAACGACACGCTTCCGCCCAGCACTTCCTGCATTTTCTGTTTCGAAATCGGACCACTGCGCGCGATCAACTCGAAAGCGTCGCACGCCAGTGCCGAATAAGGAGACCGCGAGCCCGCTTTCGGCGCCTGCTTGGGATTACGCTCGCCCATGAGCGCATAAAAATAAGGAAACACCGAAGCCGCCACTAAGAATCCGTTGTTCTCCTCGAATAGATTGGCCTCGAACGCGGCGCGTTCCCGCAGCAACCGCACCATCAGTTCCGTCGCCTCCGCCGCCCGAGGATCCTGGAACGCATGCTGCCATCCCGGCAGCCGCTCGTCCGATCCCACAAACGCGCCAATGAAAGTCGGCACCAGCAGCGCAGGCCGCTTGGGATACATCAGGCAAAACCCGACTTCCTCCAGAAACGCGCGCGCCTGTTCGATCGTCCGGATGGCCTTGCCCTCCAGTCGCCACTTCTCGCGCCGCAATTGTTGTAGTTCGAGATCAGTCATAGAAACAGCTGTCAGTTCTCAGCCGTCAGCTTTCAGCAAAGCCCAATTCGATTTTACTGACAGCTGATAGCTGAGAGCTGACAGCTGAAACGCTAGATTCTCTTAAACGCCTTCTGAATGTCCTTCACAGAATACCTTAGTACCACGGGCCTGCCGTGCGGGCACGACATGGGATGGTCGGTTTTTGCCAGTTCCGCTAGCAGCCATTCCATCTTATTTTGATCGAGTGGCATGTTCACTTTGATGGCGGCGTGGCATGCGATCGACGCCGCGATGCGGGCGCGAATCTTTTCCAGATTCAGCGACTGCTCTTCGCGGGAAAACTGGTCGAGCAATTCTTGCAGCATATCTTCGACCGCGGACGCCTCTATTCCCGCCGGCGCGACTTTGACCGCGACGCTGCGCGCGCCAAAGGGCTCAGCCTCAAATCCGTTGTGCTGCAACTCGTCGGCGATTTCGCTAAACACCGCCTGCTGCGCAGGAGACAGCTCCAGCACGATCGGCATCAGCAATCGCTGGCTTTCCACTTTCTGCGCGGCACGCTGTTTCAGCACGCGCTCAAATAGCACGCGCTCGTGAGCCACATGCTGATCGACGATCCACAACCCATCTTCGTTCACCGCCAGGATGAAGGAATTCCGAATTTGCCCGAGCGGCTTCAGCGTGCCCAGCGAGGAGAGCGTGGGCTCCTCTTCGCTCACATCAAGCGCGGGAGCGCAGCCATGGTCTGGGACCGCGTCCACTTCGCGCGCTAACGAGACGGCCGCGTTCGCCTCCACCGCGATTCCGCCTTCGAACTGAAATCGCGCCGAAACCGGCGGCGGCACCGGCGCCTGCAACGCGAATCCTCCGGAAACTTCCGGCTTCTGCCATCCGGCTTCCGGAATGCTCGCGCCGGAAGCTGGAAGCCCGCCGTCGCTCGATGGTTCCCAACCCGCACCCGGAGTCAGTGCCCCCGGAGTGAGCGATGTGCTCGCAGTCGCGTGCGCACGAATCTCGGTCATGAACTGCGGCACTGGGCGCGCCTTCATCAGCGCCGCGCGCACCGAGTCGCGGACGAAATCATGCATCACGCTCTGCTGCCGGAAGCGGACTTCCGTCTTCGAAGGATGCACGTTCACGTCAACCTCGCCTGCGGGCATTTCCAGGAACAACAGCACCACCGGATGAACGGCGGGCGGAATAATGTTGCGGTAAGCTTCGGTGAGCGCATGCTGCACCAGGCGGTCGCGAATCAGGCGTCCGTTGACAAAGACGAAAATCGAATTGCGGTTCAGCTTCTGGATCTCGGGCTTCGACACGAAGCCGTGCAGATGCATCTCGCCCGGGTCTTTGCAATCTTGCGGCTCGCTCTCGTCTTCTACTTCCTTGCGCCGCCACGGCGGTGGCTGCGGCAATCCCACGTGTTCCAGCGCCTGTCGCGAAGCCACGGGAATCAACTGGTCCAGAGTCTCCTTGCCAAAGACCTGATACACACGCTCGCTGTATCCGGCCACGGGCGGCGCCACCAGCATGGCATTGGTGGCTGAGTGCAACTCGAAATGTTTTTCGGGATGCGCCAATGCGTAGTGCGTGACCAGCGACGCGATGTGCGACAGCTCCGTCGACTCCGCCTTCAGGAATTTCTTGCGCGCCGGAGTGTTGAAGAAAAGATCTCGCACGGTAATCGAAGTTCCCAGCGGCAGCCCAGCCTCTTCCACACGGGCAATTTTTCCGCCGTTGATTTCGATGACGGTCCCCGTCGCCTCTTCCTCGGCCCGCGTTTCCAGCCGCAACCGCGAGACCGACGCAATCGAGGGCAGCGCTTCACCGCGAAATCCCAGCGTAGCCACGCTCAGCAGGTCTTCGGCATTCTTGATTTTCGAAGTCGCGTGGCGCTCGAAGGCGAGCATGGCGTCATCGCGCACCATGCCGCCCCCGTTGTCGATGATCTGGATCAGTCTCTTGCCGCCCGCCTCCACGCTGATCTTGATGCGCGTGGCGCCCGCGTCGAGCGAGTTCTCCAGCATCTCCTTGACCACCGACGCAGGCCGCTCCACCACTTCGCCGGCGGCGATCTGATTGGCAACGGTCTCGGAGAGTACGTGAATGCGGCCCATGCGGCAGTTCTCAGTTCTCGGCAGTGAGGAGTAATGGTCAGTTTCGCAGATGGAACGATCTGAAGGCAAAGTGGGGCCGCTAGGAAAAGAACCTCAACGCGCTCGGTCGGCTACCGATGCTGGCGGGTCATTGGACGTCTGCAGACCGTTCCAAACCATTCGGTGGAATAGCTTGTCAAGGTCACGCGGCATCTCCTTGGCTCCGCGATCAATCCACCATCGCAGCAGCGCCAGCAAACTTCCAGCTAGGGCAACGGCGTGAGCAGCTAATTCCGGTTGCGGCAGCTTTGACAGTCGATTGGATTCTCTCAGTCGCCGCTCGATCCCTCTGGCGAAGTAACCTTGCGCAAGATCGAGAAAATCCTGGAGATGGCCGCAGTCGACGAGCGCGCGCCAGATCTTATTCTGTCCGCCGATGTGCGCAAACATCTCTTCCACTGGAACAACTCGGTGCGAGGTTTCCTTGCGAAGACTGAGCCAGTCGCTCATCGTTGCTAGAAACACTTCTAACTGGCTGAGCAGCAGGTCATTCTTGTCGCGGAAGTGAAGATAAAAAGTGGAACGCCCCACCGACGCGCGATCCAGCACTTCCTGTACCGTGACCTCATCCATAGACTTCTCGACCATCAATTCCAGCAGGGCCATGCCAAGCCGATCGTGTGTACGCCGGGTGCGCTTATCCGGCTTTCGCTTTGCGTGACGCCCTCGCGCGAGTCGCTCCCGCGTTTTGGATCGCTCATTCCTGGACATCGGCGGCCCCTTTGTTCAACAACTCGAAACTCATCTCGACTTGACGTCCCGTGATTGCTACATTGCGAATCATAAGACAAATCGCTGCTACAAAGGAGAAGATCGATGAATCACTTCCGTTCCCTCGCGATTGGCGCCACGTTAGTGGTTTCGCTGACGTCACTAACCCAACAGACCGTCGCCGCTCAAACGCGTGGTGATGAGCAAGGTCAAGTCCAAAGCGGCGCGCCGTCCGCCATGCCGACGGTCGACCAACACCTGAAAGCGCTGAGCGAGAAGCTTGACCTGACCGCCGAGCAGCAGGCCAAATTCAGGCCGATCCTGCAGCGAATGCAAGACGAGTCGCAGAATGTCATGCGCGACACTAACTTGTCGGACCAGGCGCGCCACGACAAACTGAAGAGCATCCACGACAAGGCCGAAAAGCAAGCGCGCCCCATGCTGACTAAAGAGCAGAACAAAAAGCTCGACGAACTCGAACAGCAGCCACACCCCGACATTCAGGGCAATGGCAACGGGGCGGCGCTGCCGTTGCAGTAACGCTAGATCGGGAGGATCCCGTGGCTTAGCCTCGCGCAAAGCCACGGTTACTTCCGTAGTTACCTATGCACCAAAATTGATGCAACGTTCATCACCCCGTAACATTGACCAGCTACAACCGGAGTATGGATCTGCCCGTGTACAACACGCTGATCCTTTCCGACCTGCACCTGGGTGCAGAGACCAGCCATGCGCGCGAAGCTACGCGCGTGCTCAAGCAGAACCGCTTCCAGCGCCTGATTCTGTTGGGCGACATTTTTGCCGACCTTAACTTCGCCCGCCTCACCAAAGATCACTGGAAGTTTCTCGGCTACATTCGCAAGCTGTCGAATCCCAAGCGCAACATCGAAGTCGTATGGGTGGAGGGAAATCACGATCATGGCCTCGCCAACATCATGTCGCATCTCGTCGGGGTTCGCGTTTACCAGCAGTACGCGTGGCAGTACCGCGGGCTGAAGCATCTTGCGATTCACGGCCATCAGTTCGACGGCTTCCAGGTAAACCGGGTGCGGCTCAGCCGGTGGGGCACCACGCTCTATCTGCGGCTGCAGAAGATGGATTTAAAAGGCAAGCCGATCGCGCGGCTGATCGACCGGCTCAACACACGCTGGCTGCGGATGTCGCCGAAAGTGGCGACGGGCGCGCTTTCCCACGCGGCCCAGCATGGCGCGGATCGCATTTTCTGCGGCCATACTCACGAAGCAACTCAGGTGGAGCAGAACGGAATTCATTACTACAACTCCGGCGGGTGGGTCGATTCGCGGCTCACTTACCTGACGATCGACCAACAGGGGGTCGAGATCCATGACTATCACAAGCATGTCTATGACAACAATGACTACCACGAGCCTCAATCCGGCGAGCACAAGCTTAATGAGCATGACTGCGACGGCCAAGAACACGGCGAACGAACTGACCATCGTGATTCCGGCGAAGAACGAGGCGAAGCTGATCCCGCGTTTGCTGACCTCGCTGACGAATCAGGATTACTCGAAGATGTCGAGTACGAGAGTCTTAGTCGCTGACGCGAACTCGACCGACGGAACGCCGGAGGTCGTGCTCGGCTTTCGTGATCGCCTCAACGTGAGCGTGATTCGCGGCGGTATGCCGTCGGTGGGGCGCAACCTGGGCGCGGCGCAGGCCGGCACTCCCTACGTGCTTTTCCTCGATGCCGACATCGAACTCGCCGATCGCTCGCTGGTGCGGCGCTGCATAGAACTGGCGCAGGGCAAGGAACTGCACTGCATCACCACCAACATTTTGTGCGCGGAAGGCAGTTGGCTCGACAAGGCCTTCTACATGGGCAACGACTTTTTTCAATACCTGTCGTACCTGCACCGTCCGTTTGCCACCGGAATGTTCATGCTGTTCGACCGGAAGAAATTCTGGGAACTGGGCGGATTTCACGAGCAGATTTTATTCGCAGAAGACTACCGCCTAAGCCAGCAAATCGAGCGCAAGCGATTCGCGATTGTGCGCGGCGGCGTCTATACCACAAACCGGCGCTTCAAAAAGATGGGGCATCTGCGGGTGGGCTGGTTGTTCCTGTGGACCGCCATGAATTACTGGAACGAAAAATATTTCCTGCGCGATCACAAATACTGGGCGTCGGAACCCGACGGAGTGCCGCGAGCATAAGAAACCCATTGTTGATTGTTTGATTTCTGATTGTTGATTGAAATGCCCGATCGGCGAGGTTTTTCAATCAGCAATCAGCAATCATCAATCAACAATAGCAATTCAAAACCGAAACACTCCGCCTAACGCCAACCGAAAATTGTTCTGCGTCGAATTGAAGAAGCCCGTGTGCAGATAGTCGCCCTCAACCCGAGCGGCCAGCGGTCCAATCAGCCGATAATCCAGGCCGCCACCCACAGCGTACGCGAACGAAGTATTAGATGGGCTGGGCAGCGTTCCGCCGGTGTGGATGTGCGCCGCCCCCACCATCAATTCCGCGAAAGGGGTGAACTTTCCAGCGGGCACAGACAGTCGCGGGCCCACCAGATATTCCTGCTCATGGCCGGTCACGTTAATGCTTTGCGGCCCGTTGGGCGTTAACGCCACAAAACTCTCTGAGCCGTAGTGGCCGCTCACGTCGCCCACGATCCCGACCAACGGCAGAAACTCTCCTTCAGCCGAGACTTCCCATCCATGAAGATTCGATCCCGTCACAGTCGATGCGACCAGGCCCGCGCCAAAGGCCGAGGAGTTCGTACGCTCGTACGAAAAGCCGAGAAAAATATTTCCCGATGGAACTTGAGCATTAGCGAATCCGATAAACAAAAAGAGTGCGACTCCGAGACAAGCAGCTTTCAGCATGAAAAATCTCCCTTTTCTGGCATCCATGAACCCGTACCGATCGGCAAAGTTTTGGACGTTTGAAAGAGAGATTCGGATCGCGCCAAATTGGTTGATTAGAAGTTCGTGTCGCGGGTTCGTGCGGTGCGGGCACTCTTGCTCGCAAGGTTCAAGGCGCTGCCGGCAAGCGAGCAGGAGTGCCCGCACCATATGAGCGCAGAAATACCCCGCAGTTCGGCCTCAGAAGCGCCAAACCGGCCCGGTGGAAGCCCGGTAGTCGTTCTGGTAAGCGCTGCCGTAGTGGCTGTAGATGTAGTCGCCCTGGAACCGCCACGAAAAGCTCTTGAAGCGAAGCTTGTAGTCGGCGCCGCCGCCTACGTCGACCGCGATCGGGTTATAAATGAACCCCACCGAGTTTACGTGCCGGATGCCGCCAAACGCCTGGATAAAAGGCCGCCATTTTCCGTAGTTCAGGGAAATCCGCGGGCCCGCCAGGATGAGGTATTGCGTCACTTTCTCCGTACCCCTGCGATAGTACCCGCCGCCATCAATCACGATTCCGAGGCGCGGAAAGCGCGTGAACGGCAGCGCTTCGACGGACGCGTCGAACCCCTTATAACTCTGCCTGTTGATAATGTCGCTGAGTTGGCCGTAGGAACCGCCGACATACACGTTGCCATTGGGAAGAAGTCCGTTAAATTGTGCCGCCATGGGGATCGAGAACAACACAAAACAAAAACCGGCCAGCACCGAAGCAGCAGTCTTCGACACGCAGTATTCCTCCCCGGCGGCTAGGCCGGCAAAAAGTGCAATTTAATCAACGAAATCCGTTAGATGCAGTGTACCGGATGCCCAAGATGTCCCAGTTTACAAAATTTGTACGGCCGCAGCCGGCTTTGGGGAACCGCAAGTCAATCAAAAATTTACCGGATATTCATGGTGCCAAAACCTATCCACCCGCGTCTATCTACTAGCATGCAACCAATGGACATGAATTGGCAAATAGGCGCGCAGCCGCCAATCCCGGCTGCCTTTGAACACCACAAGGAGTTGAAGTTGAAACTCAGTCTTGAAACCCGTAATTGTGGCGATGTCATCATCGTGCACTGCCAGGGACGCATCGTGTACCGCGATGAAGCGGCCGCGTTGTCGCAGCTGGTTGAACAAGTGTTGCCGCAGGCGCGCAAGCTGGTGCTCGACCTGAGCGGCGTGACTGCCATGGACAGCGCCGGCATTGGCGAACTGGCCCTGCTGCAGACCTGGGCCCAGGGCAGCAACGTGAGTCTAAAGTGTGCCGGACCTAATCCCATGGTCCGGACGCTGCTCGACCTTACCAACCTGGACTCTGTCGTAGAAGTGCATCCCTCGCTGGATGCGGCGCTGGAGTCCTTCCGCGAGGAGCGCGTCTGCGCCGACTGCTGACGCGGAGCATACTTCTTATCCAAGGAGCAAAGTTCGCTTTGCTCCTTTTTCTTTTAGGACACTAGAAAAACGCTTGACCGCGGAGTGCGCAGAAGCTTCGCAGAGGACTCTGAGAAAAGCGACTCACTTTCAGTTCTCTCGCTGGAATCGGTACCGCCCCTTGCGCTCGACGGCGACGGCTTCCGCCACTTTCAGAAAAGCTGTTGCCGCGTGCGACAGGTTCGCATCTCGGCGGTAAATCAGCCGCAACTTTCGTTTCAGCTGCAGTTCCCGCACCGGAATCGCAACCAATTCCCCGCGTGCCAACTCAGTCTCCACACTGATCTCAGGCACCAGCGCCACTCCGTGTCCCATCGCCACAAATTGTTTAATGGCTTGCAGCGTCGGCAACTCCAGATCCATGTGCAGAGGAGTTTTGTGCGTCTTAAAAAGCTGGATCACTTTTTCCCGATACGGCGACGACACAATATGCGCCACAAACGATTCCGCGCCCAGTTGGCGAATGCTTACCTGTGGGGCCGAAGCCAGCGGATGCGTGGGAGGAACAACGAATACCAGCTCGTCCAAATACACGACCACCGAATGCAGACTGGTCTCCTGCGGTTCGTAGGAGAGCACACCGAACTCCGCGTTGTAGCGGAGCACGTCGTCGGGAATGTGGCTGCCCAGCGCGCGCTCAACCGTAATCTTGATCATGGGATGCAAGCGCCGAAACTCGGCCAGCAGCGGCAGCAAGTAGAGCACGGTGAATTCGTTGGCCGCGATCACCAGCTTGCCTTTCTGCAGTTCGCGCAGTTCCGCCAGAGATTCGGTTGCCTCAGTGCGCAGGTTCACCAGTTTTTCGGCATACTCGAGCAGCACTTTTCCGGCATCGGTAAGCACGCCTTCCCGCGATGATCGGTCGAACAGAGCTTCGCCCAGTTCGTCCTCCAGTTTGCGGATGGTCTGGCTGACCGCCGACTGGGTGCGAAACAGCTTCTCCGCCGCCCGAGAAAACCGCCGTTCGCGGGCTACTGCAAGAAATACTTCCAGTTGGGAAAGCTCCATGCTTTTGTCCGTTAATCGATCTGTGAAACTATATTAGCAGAACTTATTATAGAATAGTATCTAATGATTGCTGAAGAATTATAAGTTTTGCTTCTAGGCGCCCGCCTCGTACCATGGAACATCTGCATTCTTATGAGGAGATTATGACCGCGGATCGCGCACGCATTACGGTATTTGACACGACTCTTCGCGACGGTGAACAGTCGCCGGGCTGCAGCATGAACCAGCAGGAAAAGCTGCGCCTGGCTCACCAACTCGACCGTCTCGGCGTCGACGTGATCGAGGCCGGGTTCCCCATTGCCTCCGATGGCGACTTCGAGTCGGTTAAGGCGATTGCGTCGGCGGTAAGGCGACCTATCATCGCCGGCTTGGCGCGCGCCTGCCGGCCCGACATTGAGCGCGCGTGGGAAGCCTTGCGGGTTGCGGAGCGCCCGCGCATTCACGTCTTCCTGGCAACTTCCGATATTCATTTGAAATACAAGCTGCGGATCACGCGCGATCAATGTGTCGAGCAGGCGCGGGAAGCGATCCGCTTTGCCAAATCGTTGTGCAACGACGTCGAGTTCTCGCCCGAAGATGCGACCCGCACCGATCCTGAATTTTTGTGCCGCGTGCTGGAAGCTGTCGTCGAAGCCGGCGCCACCACGCTGAACATTCCTGACACAGTCGGATTCACCGTGCCTACGGAGTTCGCCGAACTGATCACGACCATCCGTCAGAGGGTGAAGGGAATCGAGAATGTAACCATCTCCGCACACTGCCACAACGATCTCGGCATGGCGGTTGCGAACGCTCTGGCGGCGGTTTCCGCGGGAGCGCGGCAGGTCGAGTGCACCATCAACGGCATCGGTGAGCGCGCCGGAAATTCCGCGCTGGAAGAAATTGTGATGGCGCTGCGCGTTCGTCCCGACAAATATCCCTACGAAACTGGCGTAGTCGGCGACCAGATTTTCGCCGCTAGCCAGATGTTGAGCGAGATTACCGGCGTACCCGTGCAACCAAACAAGGCAATCATCGGCCGCAATGCCTTTGCTCATGAGGCCGGCATTCATCAGGACGGCATGCTGAAAAATCCGCTGACCTATGAAATCATGACGCCGCAGTCGGTCGGCGTGCCCGACTCGAAACTCGTGCTGGGCAAGCACTCCGGCCGTCACGCTCTCAGCATCCGCTGCGAACAACTGGGCTACCAGTTCGACCGCCGCGGGCTCGACGACATCTACCGCCGCTTTGTCCGCCTGGCGGACAAAATCAAGCATGTGGAAGATCATCACTTGCTGGAATTGATTCGCGACACCCACAAGCCGTCAGGATCGGCGACGCCGCTCATCGAAAAACTCGTTCCGCCGAAGGCTGCCGTCGTGAATGCTCCGCCTCCGACAGCGGAACCGGAGCCAGAGCCCGAGCCGATGAAAGCGTTTCCCATCGGCCCGCACACCAACGCATTCGGCGCCCCAGTGCCGGTTCACAGCGATTCCCACCACGAGCAGACCCAGCAGGAAGATTATCTCTGGGGAGTCTAAGAGAATTGAGTCATTGGAGATTGGTGATTGAGTGATTGAAAGCAAAAGCGTCTGCTACGCGCGTTTTCTTTCGGTGGATTTGAGTTAACATTGCACAATCGCTAAATCACCCAATCGCTAAATCACCAGATCCCCCATGCTCCTGAAACTCACCATCCTCCCCGGCGACGGCATTGGTCCGGAAGTCACCCAACAGGCCGTGCTGGTTCTGCGGGCCGTGGCCGAGCGATTCGGTCATCAACTCGAGCTTCAACAAAAACTGATTGGCGGCGCCGCGTTGAGTGCGGTGAACGACCCTCTGCCGGCGGATACGGTGCAGGCGTGCCTGGCCTCGACGGCCGTGCTGCTGGGCGCGGTGGGCAGTCCTGCGTTCGATCACAATCCAGGACATCTGCGTCCTGAGGCTGGATTGCTCCGCATCCGGCGCGAGTTGGGCGCGTATGCCAATCTGCGACCGGCAGTTTTTTTTCCCGCGCTCGAAGACACGTCTCCGCTGCGCCCGGAAGTCGTGCGCGGCACCGACATCATGATCGTCCGCGAACTGCTCGGCGGCGCCTACTTCGGGCAGCCACGTTCCATCGAGGGCCCTCCGGGATCTCGCGTCGCGGTCAATACAATGCGCTATGGCGAGGCCGAAATCGAGCGCATCGCGCGCGTAGCCTTCGATCTGGCGATGAAGCGTCGCCGCAAGGTTCTGTCAGTCGACAAAGCCAATGTCCTCGAATGCTCGCGCCTGTGGCGGGAAGTGGTCACGCGCGTCGGCAAGGATTATCCAGAAGTGAAGCTCGGCCACCAGTACGTCGATTCGGCCGCCATGCTTCTCGTCCAGCGGCCCACGGAAATCGACGTCCTGCTCACCGAAAATATGTTTGGCGACATTTTGTCGGATCAAGCCGGCGGCGTCGTCGGATCGCTCGGCCTGCTGGCTTCCGCGAGCATCGGCGGCCCAGTCGGCCTCTACGAGCCAGTGCACGGTTCAGCGCCCGACATCGCCGGAAAGGGAATCGCGAATCCCTTAGGAGCGATCTTGTCGGCCGCAATGCTGCTGCGGCATTCGTGTCAGTTGGAGAAGGAGGCAGCCTGCATCGAGAATGCAGTTGCGGCAGTGCTCGCGCAAGGCGCACGCACCGCCGACCTTGCGGGCAAATCTCATTCTGCCATTTCAACCATAGAAATGGGTAGCCGCGTCGTGCGAGCCGTCAAAGCCGCGCTGTCATCCTGAGCGAAGCGAAGGACCTGTGCATTTCGGCGGCGCCGCGTCGCTGCCCTGATTCGCATACAGTGCTGGTAAGTTTGGTGGGTGCCGTCAGCCCTGCGGCCCGCGCTGTTGCGGCACCGCCTTCGCGGCGTGTTGCTGTGCCGGGCCGACATCATACTTCCCGGTCACGTCATACCAGCGGATTCGAAACATTTCCATAATCATCCTCGATCCGTCGACCAGCGGATTGATCCGCGTTCCGCCGCTGTGTCCCCAGGCCACGGGAACTTCCTTCACTTTGAAATTAAACTTGCGCGCAAGGAAAAGAATTTCCGGATCGAACCCCCAGCGCTCGATTTTCTGCAGCGGAAAAATCGTCTGCACTGTCGCTTGCCGGAACGCCTTGAATCCGCATTGCGTGTCTTTGAATTTCAGCCCCAGCGTGAGCCGCAGGATCAGGTTGAAAATTCTGCCAAAAACCTGGCGGTGCACGGGCTGGCGCTGCGTTTGCGTTTCGGCGCGCAGCCAGCGCGACCCGATCGCGATATCGGCGCCCGCTTCCAGCGCCTCAAAAAGTTTCGGAGCCTCCTCGATCGGCGAGGAAAGATCGGCGTCGCTGAACAGCACAATACGCCCGCGGGCGTTGAGCATGCCATGGCGCACGCTGTATCCTTTGCCCCGGTTGCCGGGATTTTCCACCAGCCGCAGCGCCGCGTCTTTGGCCGCGAAGCTGCGAACAATGTCGGCGGTGTTATCACGGGATCCGTCGTTTACGACAATCACTTCCGCGTCCCATCCCTGCGAGCGCACGTAAGCCAGCACCTTTTCGAGTGTCGCGCCCAGGCGCGCGCCCTCGTTGTAGGCCGGAATGACGATGCTGTAGCGGGGCTCCAAAAGCTGTTCTCAGTTCTCGCTTCCCAGTCCTCAGGCACAGGGTGCCGGCAGGCCGAGATGCCGGTTGCAGTACCGTCATTGTACGTGGTCGTTTCAGATTTTCGGAAATTAGAAGTCTCGGAGAGCCCTAAAAAAATATCTAGCGCGGATCGCGTTGAGCGTAGTATCCAGTTCGCGTACGGGCCGTGAGTCCAGGTTTGGCAATTTTGACCTGCAGGCTGTGATACTCGTCAGGATGATCCGCTGGCGGTGAATCGAACGAAAAAGTGTAGAACACTTTTGCGTCGGCCTCGCAGGTTGCAAGCAACTTCATCATGTCGTTGCCGGAGTTCAGAACGCGACCGCCGCTTTGAACCGCGAGCACCTGCAGCCCGAGATTGCCATTCTGCACCTTGTTGGCTGAAGTCACGCCTTTGAGGAAGCTCTCGTAGAAAAATGTTCGGAACGAACCCGCATCGGCCACCCCCACCGGATCCACGCTGTACAACGTGACGCCAGCTTCCCGCAGCTCCGTCGAGAAGTTCACCACGTTTTGAAAGAGCCATTTCTCATCCTTCTCGCTCAGTTCGACATTCGGGCCGGAGAGCAAAGGCCATCCGGGACTCATCCAGATCAGAAGTTTCCTGCCCGGCTGGGTTGACAGTTGAGCGGCGAATTTTTCCAGCGTGTTGAGCGATATTTGAATACGATCCTGAGCGCCGTAGAATCCCTGGGATCTGCCGATGGTGCGCAGGCCGGATTGATTGGAATTCAGGGCATCGACTAGGGCGTTTCCATCGCGAGTCACCGCGGTTTGGCCCTGGTAGGCGTCGGTCATGATAAACAGGGACGTCGGCAAAGGCAGGCGGCCGCCGTTCTCCTGCAGGAATTTTTCGATTTGCTGGCGTTCGTAACTCACGTTGTGAAACGGAGTGTTCACTGCGTCGACCAACAAAATGACCTGCACCGCTTCGCCGGTTTCATTCGCCGCGAGATCGGTCTCGCGAAAAGACAAAATTTTCTGCGGCTGATTGTCATCCAGAAGAGTGAAGTCCTGCTGCTGCAAGCCGGAAACCGGCTTGCCGGACTTGTCAGTTACGACAACGTCCAGCGAAACGCGGCGATCCACAACCTGTGCCGGACTGGTCGCGGCTGCGGAAGGCGGCGGCACTGACGCCGGGCCTGCGCTCTGCTGGGCAAATCCTGGTTGCGTGAAAGCTGGAAGTGTAAGACAGACGAGTGCGGCCAACGCGGCGGGTACGGTGCGCATACTCATCTCCTCGATAACCAGGAGTAGGTTACGCCACCTGACGCTGCTGCTCAAGCATGGAGAAGTATTCCGCCACCAACTCGGCGTCCCAAAGGCCGCGGGCAGCCTCTTCGCGCATGGTCTCGGCGGCTAGTTCGTGAGTCAGCGCAGCTTTGTAGGAACGCGCGGTGCGCAGCGCGTCATACACATCCACCACCTGCAGCACTCGAGGCAACACCGGAATTTCCGCGCCGGTCAGTCCGTCAGGATAGCCCGATCCGTCGGAGTGCTCGTGATGGTGGCGAATGATGGGCAGAACCAGCCGCAGGGAATGCAACGGCCGGCAAATATTTTCGCCGGTCACGGGATGCAGTTTCATCACCGTCCATTCCTCGGGCGTAAGGTCGCTGCCTTTTTTCAGGATGTCATCGGGCACGGCAATCTTGCCCAGATCGTGAAGATATCCGCCGCGCTTCAGCGCAAGAATGGAATCTTCATCCATGCCGAGATGACGCCCGAGATCGGCGGCGCGCACCGAAAGCCGCTCACAGTGCCCCTCGGTATAAGGGTCGCGGCCTTCCACGATCAGCCCCAGCGTGCACAGAACGGAATCGGCGGTTTCCAGTTCGTCAGTAAATTCCTTCAGGCGCAGCAACGACTTTACGCGGGCTATGAGTTCTTCGGCGAGCACGGGCTTGTTCAGGAAGTCGTCGGCGCCCGCCTCAATGCCGCGCACTTTGTCGGTGCTGTCGCTGAGCCCGGTGATCAAGACAAACGGAATCAGCCGCGTGGCCGGATTTTCTTTCAATCCGCGGCAAAATTCGTAGCCCGATTTTCCCGGCATCATCACGTCGGAAAGAATCAGGTCCGGCAGTTGCTTGCGTACCTCCGCCTCGGCCTGCTCGGCACTGGCGGCGGTAGTTACGTCATAGCCGCGTATGGTGAGCAACTGGCTCATCAGGCCCGCAATGCTGGCCTGGTCATCGACCACTAGAATTCGCGGTGCGCGGCGCTGCAGTAAAAGATTACCCATACGTTGATAAGAAGCGACTTGTGCCTTTGTAGTTGTCCGCGCAAACGGTCCGGACGGAGAGACAGGCGACAGGCTCATAATGAATTCGCTATGAAATCGCTTACCGGCCACTGATTCTAACCTTATTTTCTGATTTCCGCCGAGGCGAATCAAATTTTTGAATAGGCATCAAACCTTTTTGGGACGAATCCATTCCCAGATTGGGACGCAGAATCTTGCCGATGTGATGCACGTCCTTGTTCTCAAAGGGTTTCTGTGCCTACTCTCGGCACATGCGCGTTGCCAAACTCTGCGCGGCTTGTTCGCTGGTCGCGTCGCTGCTATCGAACGCCGCGGGAGCGGCCGCAAAAGTGCACGTCATCACCTTCGGCAAATCGACAGCAGTACAGTGGTTTGCGGGGCCGGACGCAGACGACAAGCCCATAACCCTCAAGATTCGCGCCCTCACAGTGGATGGACGCGTCAAGGAATATGCCGTCGGGCCGCCGCACGAAGTCACGGAACGGCTGTTTGTGGTGCGGCGTGCCTTTCGCATGAATGACAGCCTTCCCGAAGATCCCAGCCCGCGCTGGCAATGGCAACGCGGAGGCTGGCTGCTGGTCGATCGCCTCACCGGCCATATTGCTCCCATCAATCTTCCAGAGTTCGATGTTCTTTATTCCGCGGCCAGTTGGTATCGCGACTACGTTGCCTACTGCGGCGTGGCCGACGATGGGAAGAAAACTTTTGCCATGGTCTCGCAGATCGGCCGCCGCAAGCCAGTGCTGAAAAAGCCGCTCTCCGAAAACGGTGTCGCCGACGATGCCGCACCCGACTCGGCCTGCCCGGCCCCGTCGTGGCAGCGCAGCCCCGTCCGCGTCAGCTTCGAGCCCGCCGGCAGCCCGAAACAAACGTTCGCCATCCGCGGGCATATAGTCGATGTGGTGAACGACGCGGAGGAGGACGAAGAGACGAAATAGCGGACTTTGGATCCCTCAGCAGGATTACTTGGGGATATCCCCCAGAAACCAATTCTCTACCCGGCCAAAGACCGCTTCCAGGCCTTCGGGTACCTTCTGATTGGGAAGGTCCAAGGCATGGTCGGCACCTTCGATTCGTTCAAATACGGCATCTCGCTGTTTTGCGGCCAGTTCGGCGCGAAGGACGTCGAATCCGGCGATCGCCTGCTGCGTGTCGGCGGTGCCTTGGGCGAAATAGAGGAGTGCGCGCGATTTGAGGGCTTCCGCAATGACCGAAGTTTTCATGAAGCTGGACCACTGCCGGTAGGTCTGCCCCCAACAGAACTTGGTAACGCTGTCCGGATCTTTCAGGATGTCACTCCAACACGCGTAGACTTCTTTTTCCGGATCCAATTTCTTGCTGCGCATAAACTCCGCCAGGTGGAATAGATACACCGGTCCACCTCCCGACAACGAGGCGGCGTGCGTTATTACCGGCGACACATTCGAGACTCGAATCGCCACGATGCCGCCCTCCGAAATGCCGATTACAAGTGCCTTCGAAGGGTCGACACCTGGCAGCTTCCGCGCCGCCTGGATCGCGTCCGCAATGGTTTCAGCCCAGCGATCGAGCGTGTACTCGGCCAGAAATTCTGGACGACAGGCGCGAGCGTCGCCGTCATCGGCCGGATCGTCCAGAAACTCGACACCCGGCTTTTCGACTGCCAGGATGCGCGCCCGTCCGCGGGCCACTGAATAGAGAACGCCCTGCAGACCACGGCTCATTCGCCCACCGACACTGACAAACTGGGATGAGCAGCCCGTGCCTTGGACCCAGACAATCAGCGGGACAGGATGTGCGGGAGCTTCTTGGTTTGAAAGATAAAAGGTGATGTGCTTGCCATCCCTGCCCTCTGCGACGTACCGCCGAAACGGCTTGTCGCCAACCGGGTAATCTTCCACTGCGGCCAGCGCAGAACAGAGAAGAAGATTGAGAACGAGAACCAAACCGCGCTTAACCATGGCGAGCCTTAGCATAGACCTGTTTAGATCCCTTCGCGGTGCCCCGGATCACAGATCGGTTCGTTCGTAGGCTCTTTTGTCTGAGGCGGGCTCAGTCCCCCGCCGCTTCCACCGCCGGAAGTTCTTCCGCAACGGTTTTCTCTTTCACTTTCGCGCTGGTTACGAGGATGACCGAAAGCACCACGATGGCGCTTCCCATCAGGATGAACCGGTCGACGCGCTCGTGCAGAATCAGCCAGCCCAGAAACACGGCGACCACGGGATTCACATACGCATAAGTCGAGACCTTCGGCGTAGGCACGTGCTCCAGCAGCCAGATGTAAGCGGTGTAACCAATCCACGAGCCGCACACCACGAGATACATCACCGCGCTCACGCCGCGCACTGTCCAGCGCACGTGGGCGAAATCGCCATTGAGAATCGCGAACAGAAAATTTCCCGCGCCCGCCGCAATGACCTGCCAGGCGGTTGAGCTGAAGACGTCCATGCCCGACTGCCAGCGCTTGGAGAGCACCGACCCCAGCGCCCAGCTGAACGAGCCGAAGATCAGGCTGATCGATGCCCACAGCTCGCGATGGCCCATGGTTCCCGCCTGCAACTGCGGCCAGACCAGGACGAACAGGCCGACGATTCCGAGAAACAATCCCGCTTTGCCGCGCGCGGAAATGTGATGGTCGCCGAGCAGCAGCGAATCCAGCACCAGAAACCACAGCGGCGTGATGGCGACGATCAGCGCCGCCAGCCCCGACGAGACCGCCAGTTCCGCGTAAGACAGCGTGAGGTTTCCGCCCATCAATAGCAGCAGGCCAACTACCGCCGCCAGCGCGATCTGCCGCGGAGAATAAAAAATCCTGCGCCCGGTCGCCGCGCAAACCGCGAGCATGACCGTCCCCGCAATCGAAAAACGCAGCCCGCACATGAACGCTGGAGGAATCGTCTGCACCGCAATGTCGATGCCCAGATAAGTCGAGCCCCAGAACAGATACACCAGTCCAAAGGCAAGAATCACCATCCACGGTCGTGGGCGCTGAGCGGAATGCATGGTAGTGAGAATCAGGGGAAGTTAAAAGATATCAGACGCCCGCGTTCGCGCGATGGATTCTAAAGTTAAGCAAAGGTGCCGTGAGTGTACTAGAGATTTTGGCCGGGTGGCCCGGGGTTGAATGATTTCTGTTTACGCTCTTGCCACAGAGGGTGCCCCATCCTTGCGTTCTTTGCAAGGGTGGGCGGCGATGCTGCATGTGCTATTTGATCTGTAATCGAGCAGCGTGATCAACCCACTTGCGCGGGCATTCCCCACTCCCACCCTTCGCAAAATACGCGAAGGATGGGGCACCCACTGTGTTCTTAGTGCCTGCGAGATCAAAACCCCGGGCCACCCCGCCTTCGAGCACGTACTCTACCCTTGGAGGCACGCCTTTTTTCGTTTCATTACATCTGAGCGCTATGGCCTTCCACGAGAAGGCCGGTCGCATTGAGTGCATGCCCGCCAGCAGAGCAGGCACCGTGCCGTTCGCCGCTTCCGGTTACTAAAGATCGGTACATCCCCTTCGTACTTTCGCGCTCGAGTTGGAATCCGAACTACGACTTTAGTGCAGTGACCCCACCCTTTCGCGATCTGCCAGCCATCCCAGCGCGGCTGATACCGTGCCTCATAACTTGGGTATTCACCCAGTGCGAGGCTCCTGCATGCCACTGTCGCCTGCGATTACCACTTATTCTCAAAAAGGGCCTTTATTTTCTGTCGTTAGAACACAATCGTGTTTCGTTGTATTTATATGCTTGCTCCCATTGCTTTTCCTATCGTCGTGCGGTTTTTCCGTGGGTGGTCATTCAACTTCCACAGCCACCATCACCATTTCACCGGTCAACAGCACCATTCAATCCGGCAGCACTCAGCAATACACGGCTGCCAGTAACACTGGTAATAGCGCCGTAACCTGGTCGGCTTCGGGAGGCTCAATCTCCTCGACTGGGCTGTTCACGCCTCCTATCGTGAGTCAAAGAACAACTTTTACAGTGACAGCGACCAGCGTCGCAGACTCGACGATGAGTGCGTCTACATCGATTACGGTCATGGTCGCGAGTACCAATGCTGCCACGATTCCGTCATCATTTTTTGGCATTGAAAGCCTTCCGCCTGGGTCGAACGGCGGTACGACCTATCCCTCTGCATTGAGCTTCGGAACGTATCGTCTCTTCAACCCGGAAAGGGGAATGGGCTGGAACAGCCAGAATCCAACCAACGGCAGCTACAACTGGTCGATTCTCGACACAGCCTTGGCAAATCTCTTCTCTCATAACATCACCGACGGCGTCGTCTACACCATCGCTGCAGTCCCCTCCTGGGCCTCCAGCAAACCAACCGATAGCAACTGCGATTTTCTGGCGCCAGGGGGATGCGATCTCCCCGGTGACATTGCCAGCGATGGTTCAGGAACGGATAATACCTATGTTACGTTTATCCGTGCCCTGGCTTCCCATGTCAACGATCCTACGTATCTGCTCACGCACGCTCACATTAAATATTACGAGCCATGGAATGAATGGTCCCGAAACCCAGTACTAGGGCCGACTTATGCAGCCTGCGAATCAGGAAGCGGGCGATGCGCGATTCATGCCACTTACGCCCAAATGGTAAGAATGACCGAAGATCTACGCTGTGCCGTTACAGGGACAGGTACGGTTGACGGCAGTCCTTGCGCGTACGCTGCCATCGATGCGACCGCCAGGATACTTACTCCGAGCAGTGAAGGTTCGAGCTACGGCGCGGGCGTACTCGAAGACTTCTTGCACTGTGACAGTTCTTCTTATGCAGGAAGTCTCTGTACGACCGGCGATCGTGGTCGCAATGCTGTAGATGTTCTGAACTTTCATCTTTATGTCTCCAGTCTTCCTGCAGAAGACGTAGTCACTCAAGTCGCCCTGATGAAGTCCGTCTTGAATTCCGCGGATCTCGCCGCTCCTCTGTGGAGTGGAGAAGGAGGATGGCTTGCCGATACCGCGCTTTCAGATCCTGACCTGCAGGCTGCATTCGTAGCTCGTTACTACCTGCTTGGTTGGTCCGCCGGTCTGTCCAGTATGACCTGGTATGAGTTTGAAAATCCCCTCTACGGGACTCTATGTGCTCCACAAGCGAACTGCACACTGAATCCGCCCGGAATTGCGTACCAGCAAGTCTACAGTTGGATGGTCGGCAACGTGCTCTCCTCTTGCTCAGCGACAGGTACCGTCTACACCTGTCCTATAGCTAAGCCTGACGGCACGCAAATGCTCGCTATCTGGGACACGTCGCAGTCGTGCAGCAACGGAGTCTGTAGCACAGTGGAGCTAGCCGTGAGTCCTAAATATGTCCAGTATCGCGACTTGCTCGGTAACGTAACTGCCATTCCAAATAGCACTATTCCCGTTGGGGCAAAACCTGTTTTATTGAACTGATTTGCACGCTCGTTTTAGTTTCACATTTGATAGGTGTTGCGAGGGACTCTCGGCTCTCCCGCTCCTAGTTGCTGAAACCAGCCGGTTACACCCAGAATGCCAGCACATTAAAATGCCCTCCCGTTCAGTAGCGAGCGGAAGGGCACCACTAGAATGTCAGCATTCGAGGTGATGACGCTTTACTGCTTGTCGTACATTGCGGTGCTCTTGTATTTCTTGCCCTGTGCATCGGTTCCGTTGACCGTGACCGTGCGACTCTTGCCATCGGCCGCTACCACAACGTGGGCCGTGAGAATAACCTTGCCGCCTTTTTTTGACACTACGTGAAGCGTGTGGTCGTCAATTTGTTTAACCGAGCGCATGTCCTCGTTCGGATTCCCGGTAGAGGGATAATCTTTACCGTCGAACTTGCCTGTCCACGCACTGTGCGTAGCTGTCCCGTCCGCCGCCTTGCCGTCAATCGTGACTTTTATGCTGTCACCGGCAGCTTCATAGACGACCGTGTTGTTCATGCCTGTCCCCGCAGCGATTTTCGATTTCGCCTCGTTCAACTTCCAGGTGCCCATTTGTGTATCGCTGGCGGAGCATACCGCCCCTGCCAGAAAACACACGACCAGAATCAATAACGCAGTTCTTGCTTTCATACCGCGCCTCCATGCGAACAAATTGTGTGGATGATTTACCGCGCGCATTCTAGTTCTATATCGCGCATCCTGCAACTCACGTCTTCGGCGCGGCCACGGGATAGGGGGCGTGAACAGCGCTTACACAAGTGAGCAGAAAACAAAAATGGGTTTGACCGGCGGTCGATGACCGTTGACAGCAAGGCCAAAGCCCGCCGTCGCGAGGAACGCATAATCGCGAGAAGCAGGGAAGTTAAAAGATATCGGACGCCTTCGCAGGGCGTGGATTCTAAGTTGAGCGAGGAGTGGCAGCCAGGCTACTGCACCGCGTTCAGCTTCTCGTAGAACCACATCGCCGCGAGCACCATCAGAAATACTCCCGACCCGATGCTGAACACGCGCATGGGAATGGTAAGCCGGTTGACCTTGGCCAGCAATTCCGTCTGCTCCTCGTGCATGTGTGAACTCGCATCATCCAGAAACAACTGGTCATCCCGGTGCATCGAGAGGGTGCTCTTGTAGATCAGGAGGACGATCAGGCCGATAGCAAAGACTCCGAATATCACCGCCACAATTGTTAGGGTCATAATTCAACTCCGCAGACTCCATCAGAATGGTCCCACCAGAATGGTCCCACACTCCAGCCCGCAAAACTGAGCAGTTTTGGTCACAAGCGCCAGTAACAGACTTCTAGAGTTCATTACGGAAGTATCGCCTTCCCATTCATGTCAGTAGACTTCAAGGCCGTTCCGGCGCAGAGTCGGGTGGCCAGAACTCGCACGGGTCAAACTGTCGTTGCAACCCTCCGCGCAAAGTCAATAAGCGATAGGGGATTCGTCAATTGACCAAATAGGGATTCGTCTTGCGATCTGTGCAATTTTGACCAGACATTGACAAAGTGGCCGTCTAAATTGTGGAAAATTAGACTTGAAAGGCCTACGCAATCCTGCGCGTCGTTGGCTCGTCTGCTATGGGCTCGTCCGATGAAGAGCGAACGAAACGGTAAGACATTTTGGCTCAGCCGGATGACCCTCCTTTGGACAATCCGCATCGTCACCCTGGGGATCGGATGGGTGGCCCTCATCGCGGTTCCGAACCTTGTGGGTGCGGGTTCGGAAGCGCCGACGGTGAGCACATCTCTCTCCGTGGACCAGGTGGTGGACAACCTCGTTCGCAAAAATCAAGAGCGGGCGCAGGCCCTGCTGCACTCCGAGGGGACTCGGGTTTACCACCTCGCCTACCGCGGATTTCCTGGGGACCGGGATGCGGAAATGACCGTAAAGGCTACTTACGACCGGCCCTCCCGGAAAGAGTTCCAGGTAGTTTCTGAAAGCGGGTCGAAACTGATTCTGAATCGCGTTTTCAAGAAGCTTCTGGAAAGCGAGAAAGAAGCAGCCGAGCCTGCAATCGCTGCACGGACCGGGCTGAATCGCGAGAATTACGAATTCGAGTTGGTGGGTTCCGAGCCCTCGAGCGAGGGTAGGCAATATGTGTTGCGCGTCAGCCCGAAATACAGCAGCAAATACGTCTATTCGGGCAAGATTTGGGTGGATGGAGTCGATTTCGCCGTCACCCGCATCGAAGTCGAACCTGCCCGGAACCCGTCAATCTGGACCAAGCGGAGTGAAATTCATCATGAATACAAGAAGGTCGGAGCCTTCTGGTTACCCGCCCGGAATGAGTCGGTCAGCTACATTCGGCTGGGAGGACGCGCCACCTTGACCATTGAGTACAAGGACTATCGCGTAACCGATGCGAATTCCTTGGGCGTAGCGCGGCGCTAACCGATTGCTATCACCGGGCGCGAGCGTGCTCCCACAAGCGCTCGCTTCCCAAACTTCTTATCTTATCCCGATCGCTGTGCAATTGGCTTATCTCTACAACTGGTCCCCCCGCGGTGAGGTTGCGCAGAGGCATTTTTTTGAAATCGCTGGTGCTCGCGTCTCCTGTCCCAACTTCCAAAAGCGTGACGGATGAGTCAACCTCTGTGCTGGTGATGCCAGTCAGACCCAAAATCCCGACCTCGTTCTCTGCTGTACGTACAAATCGGTACGTAATTCGCAATCCCAGAACGGTTGATCGGAATTTGTTCGTCGGCTTGCGTCTACGATGGCCTTTCTTGCGCCGGAAACGGCCCTGGCATCGACGATCGTCGTCGCGGATAGGGGAGGCATCCTCGGCCGCTCGACTCGCGCTCTAACGCAGCGCAATTGCATTTCTACGAACTTTCAACAACTTGCACCGGAACACAACGACTTACACGAAGACTCAACAACTTACGAGGAGAGACTTTCCGTAGAGACGTTGCTGGCCACGTCTCGGGCGGCGGCAGTGGCGCTGCCAGACGCAGCGAGCTGCGTCTCTACGAGGCGAGTCGGGGCGTGTCCATTCGTCACTCCAAGGGGGTTACGCCGCTTATCCCTTCCAGCTATAATCAGGCAGTGATGTCGACGGTTTGCGATGCTGCGCAAGGATTCCAATTCGCGTCTGCCCTATTCGCCCAACTCCTCCCGGGCCGAGTGTTGGCTGCATTGCCTGGTGTGTCCGCGGCGATACCGGGCGAACCTGCCATCGCGCTTGCGTCCCAACCTCTTCGGTAGCGACTAACTCTGTCCTCCGCCTCTGATTCGCCTCGGCCTGCGTGCGTCCGAACCAGGATCATCCGCTGCGAGGCTGCATTTCCTTACAACTGGCGGCTGTTTACTGGCAGCTGCTGCGGAGGATTCCATGATTGTTGAAACCATGACCAAGAGTGCGACCAAGCCTATCATCGGAAAAGGACACGGTCCCAAGATCAAGACTGCCCTGCCGGGGCCGAACGCCAAGCGCGTGCTCGAGGGCGATGAGAAGTATATTTCGCCGTCGTATACGCGTTCTTACCCGCTGGTGGCGAAGAGCGGGCGCGGCATCGTTGTGACCGATGTCGACGGCAACGAGTTTTTTGATTTCTCCGCCGGCATTGCCGTGACTTCGACGGGACACTGCCACCCGCATGTGGTCGCCGCTATACAAAAGCAGGCCGGCGAACTTATTCACATGTCGGGCACGGATTTTTATTATGAAAGCATGGTGGAGTTGGCGGCGCGGCTATCGAAGATCGCGCCCGTGCCCGGACCGCACCGCGTTTATTACGGCAACTCCGGCGCGGAAGCGATTGAATGCGCGCTGAAACTGGCGCGCTATCACACCAAGCGGCAGAATGTGATTGCGTTCTTCGGTGCATTTCATGGGCGGACGATGGGAGCGCTGTCGCTGACCGCGTCGAAGCCGCAGCAGCGCCGGCGGTTCTCGCCGCTGGTGCCGGGCGTGACGCATGTGCGCTATCCCGATGTCTACCGCGGCTGCATGGGCGGACCGCAGGCTGCGGACGACTTCGCGCTAGGCTGCGCGAGGTTCATCGAAGAGAAGCTGTTCAAGACCACGCTGGCGCCGGAAGAAGTGGCGGCGATCTTTGTCGAGCCGGTGCAGGGCGAAGGCGGATACGTGGTGGCGCCGAAAGTTTTTATGCAGGAACTGCGGCGCATCTGCGATCGCCACGGCATCCTGCTAGTGGTCGACGAAGTGCAGAGCGGTATCGGTCGTACGGGGAAGTGGTTCGCGGTCGAGCACACCGGCGTCGAGCCTGACATGGTGTGCATGGCGAAGGGCATTGCCTCGGGCATGCCGCTGGGCATCACTATGACGCGCGCGGAGATCATGGATTGGGTTCCGGGATCGCATGCGTCCACGTTTGGCGGCAATCCGGTGGCGATCGCGGCTGCGCTGGCTACGCTTGACGTGATTGAGAAAGAACATCTGCTGGAGAATTCGGCCAGCGTGGGCAATCACATGATGAAGCGCATGGCGGATTGGCCGTCGAAGCTCAAACTGGTAGGCGATGTGCGCGGACGCGGATTGATGATCGGCGTGGACATCGTGAAAGACAAAGCGACCAAGGAGTATGGCAGCGCCGAGCGCGACCGCATCGTCGAAATGGCGTTCGAGCAAGGTGTGCTGTTTCTGGGTTGCGGGCCGAGCACGGTGCGAATCTGTCCAGCGCTGGTGGTCACCAAGGAAGAGGCGGACGTCGCTGTGGATGTGCTGGAAAAGTGCATCGCGGCGGTGGGCAAAGGCGCGTAAGGTCGCTATAACAGCCGGAAGCTTATGCGGGCGGGGCTAATCGGCTTCGCCCGTTTCATTTTTTCCCGGTCTGGGAATGTTGACTTCAAAATTTCATTCAACTGTGAGGGAAGTCACATTTCTGGAGACGATCTTGCGACTACAGTGGAAAGCTCATGCTTCCTGCAGTTTTCACGCGCACGATCATTCATGGATTGGATTGGCTGGCGGTGCGGGTTCTGCCTCCGGACCCGCGGCCGGTGCGGCATCGCATTGGAGCCAGGGGTGAAGAGGACGCCTATTTCTACTTGCGAAAGCTGGGGTATGTGATGGTGGAGCGCAATTTTCGCTCGCCACGCAGCCGCGGGGAGATCGACCTGATCGGCTGGGAGGACGATGTTGTTTGTTTTATTGAAGTTAAGACGCGGACCACGCGCGACGTAAAGACCGCGGAGGCGGCCGTGGACCGCTATAAGCGGCGCGAGATTGCGCAAGTGGCGCGGGACTACCTGCGGCGGCTACCACCAATGTGCCAATGGAGATTCGATATCGTGAGCGTATACTATTCGAGTTCCAGTTCCCGCCCAGAGATTGAGGTGTTTCGCAACGCGTCCTTGTCGGCGTAAAATAGAAAATTTGCGCAAGCGTATTGAAAGGATTCAGTGATTGCCTGACCTTAGAAAAGATCCGATTGTTGGCCGCTGGGTGATTATTTCGACGGACCGGGCGAAGCGCCCAACCGATTTTGTCCGCGAAAATATGAAGATCAAGGGGGGATTCTGTCCCTTCTGCTACGGCAACGAGACCAAGACTCCGCCCGAAATTCAAGCCTACCGTCCGAACACGAATGGCGGACCGCCGCCGCCGCGCGACACGCCGGGATGGACCGTCCGCGTGGTTCCCAATAAATTTCCCGCGCTGGGGATTGAAGGCACCTTGAACCGGCAGGCTGAGGGCATGTTCGACCGCATGAACGGGATTGGCGCGCACGAGGTGATCATTGAAACCCCGGACCACACTGCCAGCCTGGCGACTCTGCCTCCGAAACGAATCGAAGATGTTCTGTGGACGTTTCGCGATCGCATCCTGGATTTGAAGAAGGATCGCCGCTTCAAGTACATCCTGATTTTCAAAAATCACGGGGAAGCGGCGGGAGCTTCGCTGGAGCACGCGCACTCGCAGTTAATCGCGTTGCCCATTCTTCCCATTAACGTGGTGCAGGAACTTGAAGGGGCGAAGCAGTACTTCCTTTACAAGGAACGCTGCGTGTTCTGCGACATTATCCGGCAGGAGATGGACGCGGCCTCGCGGGTAGTGGCGGAGAACGAGAACTTTCTTACGCTGGCGCCTTATGCCCCGCGCTTTCCGTTTGAGACCTGGATTCTGCCCAAACAGCATGAGTCGGCGTTCGAGAACTCGTCGTCGCACATGTTCGAGAACCTGGCGCGGGCGTTGAAAGACTTGCTGGGCCGGGCCGACCGGGTGCTGGATAATCCGCCGTACAACCTAGTGATTCACACCTCGCCGGCGCAAGATCCGACCAACGACCATTACCACTGGCACATCGAGTTCATGCCCAAGCTGACGAAGACGGCGGGATTTGAGTGGGGCACGGGATTTTATATCAATCCCACGCCGCCAGAAGAAGCGGCGAAGTTTTTGCGCGAAGCGAATGTGGAAGAGCCGGCGCCGGTTGCGGCCAGATAAAGTTAAATTTCAGGGAAAGAAAAATGAGGGCACGGTTTAGCCCCGTGCCCTTTTCGATTGGCCGGTAGAGAGAGAGTCGGGCTCACGACTTCTCGCAAGCCCGGTGTCAGGAACAATAAGCCGGTTCGCAGGATAACTTGTCACGAAGTTGTAAATTCTGGGAGCGGCCGCGCATCTTCCCTCCGTCGTTGGTCGTTCGTCGTTGGTCGTTGCAAGCCAACTACTGTTGGATGAGCTAAGGGGCTAACGACTGCGCCTAAAGGCGCCATTGATTTTGCTGGTCTTGCGGCGCGGCCGAAGCTGTGCCCTTTCAAAACTCGAGCGCGATATGAGTTTGCAGCAGTCAGATGGGCCTGGGCGGCCAAGGGCTAACGACAAACGACCAGCGCCTAACGACTAACGACTAACGACTGCTTACATCAACCCTGGGTGCGATCCTGAACTTCTTCGTGCCAAGCCATCTGGATTGCTTCGAGTTTTCCTTCGTTCGAGGCTTTGGGATCGCCGGCGAAGTCGGGGAGTTCGGTGACGTAGCGGTGCAGGTCGGTGAAGCGCACGGCGAGCGGGTCGAGCGTCGGGTGAGTTTCGGAAAGAAGTATGCCGATGTCTTCGGCGTCGTCCCAAGTTAGTTGTTTTGCCATCCACTGTCCTCCTTTAGCGGCAAGGTTTCAAGGTCTCGGAGTTTCAAGGTTTCAAAGACTCCGCCGCGATTGGGTTGCCGCTTTGAGCCTTGACACTTTGCAACCTTGAAACCTTGCTTCTAATGCTCTTCCGAAACGTAATTGCGATTCCATGCTGGAATCTCGACTACGACTTTGCCGGGCTTGGTGATTTGGGCCTGGCAGCCGAGACGCGAGTTTAGCTGCAGATCGGCGGCCATGTCTAACCGGTCGGCCTCGTCGTCGTCCATGGGCGACAGGTTCTCGGCGCCTTCTTTCACCCAGATGTGGCAGGTGGTGCAGGCGCAATTGCCGCCGCAGGCGTGGTCGAGCGGGATGCCGAAGTTCAGGGCTATGTCGAGCAGGGACTGCTCTTTGCCGTGATCTTCATAGGGCAGCTTGCCATTTTCAAACTGCACGGTCTTACCTTCGGGAAAGAAGGAGACCTGAACCGTGTTTTCGCCGGGAGCGTCTTCGGTGGCGGCTCCCCCGCTTTGTCGTTTTTCTTCTGGCATGAATACTCCTCTAATTGTCGCCGCTGACGCTGACGTTTGCACTCTCGGAATCTTCGAACTGCGCCAACATGCCGCCGAAATCCTGTTTCTTTGGCGGCATGGAGAACTTCACTCCGGCGGCCCTCATGTCGTCATAGAACTTCCCCAAATCGGGCACGTTGAAACCCATCTCAATCTTGCCGGCCGCGTTCTTGTCGGAAGCAGGATGCAAGCCGAGGGTGGTTTCTCCCGTGGCAAACTCGCTCCATCCGGGCGACTGAAATTTCAAGGGCAAGCCCAGAGTATCGCGATAAAACTTGACTGCACGGTCCATGTCAGCCACGAATTCGATCACATAGCTCAGTTTGATCGCCATACTTCCTCCTCGATTCTCCGGGCGAGGGCGAGACGCCCTCGCGACTGCCGGCGAGTCGCCGGCGCTACGTTACTCGAATTCTGCTTTCGCCATGGGATGCGGGGCGGTGGGGCCTTCGCCCAGATCCGTCTCGTCCATGTTCTTGCCTTTCAGCGCGCTGGAGACGGCGGTGTCCATCATCATCTCAGCCAGGCGGGTGGTGCCCTGGTTGAGCGCGTCGATGGCTTTGCGGATGGCCTGATAGTCGTCTTCCGCGTTCACCGCGACCAGAGCTTTTTCCATTTTTGCGATCTGTTTCTTTTCGTCGGTGGTGAGTTGTCCCCAGGCCGGACTCTTCTTGCCTTTTTCGAGGGCGGCGAGGATGGTCTGAGTTTCGCTGCGCGCTTCAATGAGCTGGCGCTGGCGGAAATCTTCTTCCGCGTTGTCGAAGGAATCGAGGATCATGCCCTCGACCTGCTCGTCGGTCAGGCCGTAGCTGGGCTGCACCTGAATCTCAGCCTCTTTGCCGCTGCGTTGCTCGCGCGCGGAGACGTGGAGAATGCCGTTGGCGTCGATGAGGAATTTAACTTCGACGCGCGGAATGCCGGCGGCCATGCCGGGAATGCCCTTCAAGTCGAAGCGCGCCAGGGAGCGGCAATCCTTGGCCAGTTCGCGCTCGCCTTGCAGCACGTGGATGGCGACGTTGGCCTGGCCGTCGATCTGCGTGGTGTAAAACTGCGTGGCGGATGCGGGAATAGTCGAGTTGCGCAAAATGATTTTGTCGGTCACGCCGCCCGCGACTTCGATGCCGAGCGAGAGTGGCGTGACGTCGAGCAGCAGCATGTTCTCGGTGGCTTCGGAGCCGCCGCCGAGAATGTTGGCCTGCACTGCGGCGCCGAGAGCGACTACTTCGTCGGGATTCAAATCGGTGTGCGGTTCGCGGCGGAAGAGTTCTTTGACCAGGGCGCGAACTTTGGGGATGCGGGTGGAACCGCCGACAAGCACGACTTCGTCAATCTGCTCGGGCTTGAGGCCGGCATCTTTCATGGCCTGCTTGCAGGGGCCGACGGTGCGATCGATGATCGGTTGGATGAGTTGTTCATATTGATCGCGCGCAATCTCGCGGCGATAGTGCTGGCTGCCGGGGAGTTCGATGTCGAGCTTGATCGAAGGCTCGGAAGAGAGCGCGATCTTGGCGTCGATGACGGCTTTGCGGATGGCTTGGACGGCTTCGGCGTTGCGGCGAAGGTCGAGATTGAGGTCGCCGCGAATATCGTCAAGCGCGATGGTGATGAGCAGATTGTCGATGTCGTCACCGCCGAGATGCGTGTCGCCGTTGGTGGCAACGACTTCAAAGATTCCGTCGTGCAGCTTCAGGATGGAGACATCGAAGGTGCCGCCGCCGAGATCGTAGACCGCGATGATGCCGTTCTGCTTTTTGTCGAGGCCGTAGGCGAGAGACGCGGCGGTCGGCTCGTTTACCAGGCGCAATACTTCGAGGCCCGCGATGCGGCCCGCGTCTTTTGTGGCCTGGCGCTGCGCGTCGTTGAAGTAGGCGGGAACGGTGATCACGGCTTTCGAAACCGGGCCGCCGAAAAAGCGTTCGGCGCTGCGCTTGAGCTGGCGGAGAATGAGCGCGGAAATTTCCGGCGGGGTGAAAGTTTTGTCGCCCAGCTTGATGCGCAGGACTTCGCCGGGCTGCAGGTCCTCGGCGAGGCGGAAGGGGAAGAGCTTCAATTCTTCCTGGATGTCTTCCATGCCGCGTCCCATGAGGCGTTTGATGGAATAGACGGCGCGCTCCGGCGTCTCGATCAGGGAGTTGCGCGCGGCGTTGCCGATGACGGGCTGGTTGTTGGCGTCGAGCGCGACCACCGAGGGAAGAAGATTCAGGCCATCCTCGCCCGGGATTATGACAGGGGTCTCCCCTTGCATGAATGCCACCAGGGAGTTGGTGGTGCCGAGGTCGATGCCGATGATGCGATCAAGGGCCATTGGTGATTTTGCGATTGGGTGATTTTGCGATTGAAACCCCTCTCGCTTTTTAATTACTCGATCGTCCGATTTCCAAGTTTCTCAGTCTTCCAGCGCCGTGTTTACATCTCTTAGCAGGTTGCGGATGTAGTTGCGGCGGTTCAGTACGTCTACCATTTTGGCCGTTACGCGCGAACGCTCTTCGGACGCGGCCGGCTTGTTATCGACTAGGCTGTCCCAGCTGTTCCAGTGCGTTTGCAGTTCTTGCAGTAGCGCTTCGTGCTTGTCTTCGAGCGATTGCTTCTGCTTTTCAATCTCGGATATCAGTGCGGCGTCGTCTTCGCCTATCTTTTTGTTCATGCGAAGTTCTTCGAGTTGCATGTTCAACTCGAAAACTTCTTCCAGCAGATCTGGTGGGACGATTTGTTTCTTCACTTCGCCCGTTGCGCGGGCGTGCTCTGTGGCGTTCTTCGATTGCTCTTCGAGTTCAACGCCTTCGAGGTGCAACAGATATTCGGTGCGCTTGATGGGATCGCGCAGGGTGCGGTAGGCGTCGTTGAGCAGGGAACTTTGTTCGAGGCTCCATTCCTGCTCACGGCTTCCGGCCCGAGCATTCAAGTCGGGATGAAGGCGGCGGCTCAGCTCGTAGAAACTTTTCTCCAGCCCGGGGACGTCGACGTTCAGCTTGGGCGGCAGGCCGAAGAACGAAAAATAGTCGACCGGAACCGGAGGCTGCACTTTGCCGCAGGACTCGCAGAAGTGCGCGGCGCGCATGGATCCGCAGGACCAGCAGGAGTGAGTGTCCTGCGATAGCGGCTTGGAGCGGATCTCGGTAAGGGTCGATTTGGTCGTCAAGCTCTAATTCCTCTTCTCACGTTCTCATCATGCACTGGGCGGAGTGGCTCGCGCAGGATTCTGTGGCACAGGCTGCGCGGGCAGGAGTGCCCGCGCCACACGGACATCAGGCGGAGAAAGATGTTCCACAGCCGCACGACTTCGAGGCCTGGGGGTTCACGAATACGAAGCCCTGCTGCATCAGGGTTTCCTGATAGTCCAGCGTCATGCCGTGCAGATAAATGAACGACTTCGGGTCGACGAAGACGCGCACGTCGCTGAACTGGAAGATGCGGTCGCGTTCGCGCGGTTGCGTGTCGAAACGGATGTTGTAGCTCAGTCCCGAACAGCCGCCGCCTTGCACGCCGAGGCGCAAGCCGCCTTGCTCGGGCGAGATGCCTTCCTTGGCCATGGCGGTGCGCACCTTGGCCAGGGCTTTCTCGGTGACGAGGATGCCTTTGGCGGGAGCTTGCACGGGTTTTTCGGTTGCCGTTGTCATTCGTTTCTTTCGCCCCTTCGGGGCTTTGTTGCGTACCGTGGCGGCTCCCCACGGCTTGCGCCCCTTCGACAGGCTCAGGGCAGGCTGTGGGCTGCACTCTTGCGCCGCTTCGCGGCTCGGCTGGCGTGCGTGCCATCCAAAAGGCCTATGCGGCGCATTGGAGCTTCGGCCCCAGCGACAGGAAGAGTTGGCCGCCGATTACTTCGCTTCGGCGGCTACTGGGGTTTGGACGCCTTGCTTCTTTTTCCAGTCGCCGATAGCGGCGCGGATCGCGTCTTCCGCCAGCACCGAACAGTGGATCTTCACGGGAGGAAGCGAAAGCTCCTTCACGATGTCCATGTTCTTGATGGCGAGGGCTTCGTCCACCGTCTTGCCCTTGACCCACTCGGTGGCGAGGGAGGAGGAGGCGATGGCGGAGCCGCAGCCGAAGGTCTTGAACTTGGCGTCTTCAATGACGTTGGTTTCACGATTGACCTTGATCTGCAGCTTCATGACGTCGCCGCATTCGGGCGCGCCTACCAGGCCGGTGCCTACGTCAGTGCTGGCTTTGTCCATGGAACCGACGTTGCGCGGATTGTTGTAGTGATCGATGACCTTATCGCTATATGACATTCATTTCTCCTAACGCTTTAGAGTCTGTGCCGTCCCTACCGGACTCGTCCTGATTCTTTACCTACCCAGGACTTACGTCCTGGGCTAACGTATGCCGCCGCTTCGCGGCTGAACGTTGGGTGCTCGCAGCTTAATGCGCTTCTCCGGCCCACTTCACGTCTTTCAGGTTGATGCCTTCTTTTGCCATCTCGTAGAGCGGAGAAAGTTCGCGCAGGCGCTCCACCGTTTCGATGACGCGATCGGCAACGTAGTCGACTTCGGCTTCGGTATTGAAGCGGCCAATGCCGAAACGAATCGAGCTGTGCGCCAGGTCGTCGCCAGTGCCCAGAGCCTTCAGTACATAAGATGGTTCCAGGGTCGCAGAGGTGCATGCCGAACCGCTGGAAACGGCGATGTCGTTGATGCCCATCAAAAGCGACTCGCCTTCGACGTAGGCAAAGCTGATGTTCAAGTTGCCGGGCAGACGGTGTTCGGTCGAGCCGTTGATGTAAGCCTCATCGAGACGGTTCATGATGCGGTCGCGCAGACGGTTGCGCAGGCCCGCCAGGCGGCAGGATTCCTGCGCCATTTCTTCCTGCGCGATGGCGCAGGCCTTGCCGAGGCCGACGATTCCGGGAACGTTTAGGGTTCCGGAACGCATGCCGCGCTCGTGGCCGCCGCCATCAATGCTGGCGGAAATTTGCACGCGAGGATTCTTGCGCCGCACATAGAGTGCGCCGACACCCTTCGGTCCGTACATCTTGTGGCCGGAGATCGACATCACGTCGATGTTTTGCTTGATCACATCCACCGGAACCTTGCCGACGGCCTGGGTGGCGTCGGTATGGAAGATGACGCCGCGCTCGTGACACAACTTGCCGATCTCGGCCACGGGCTGCAATACGCCGATTTCGTTATTGGCGTACATGATTGAGACAAGGATGGTCTTGTCATCCATGGCGCGCTTCAGGTCGTCGAGATCGATGAGGCCGTCTTTCTGCACCGGCATGTAGGTGACACGGTAGCCATATTTTTCCAGGCGCTTGCAGGTATCGAGCACAGCCTTGTGCTCGGTGACCGCGGTGATGATGTGGTTGCCCTTTTCGCGGTACATTTCGGCGACGCCCTTGATGGCGAGGTTGTCGCTCTCGGTGGCGCCGGAGGTGAAGATGATTTCCTTGGTGGTGGCGCCGACCAGCTTGGCAATGCGCTCGCGAGCCGTCTCTACGCCTTCTTCGGCAGCCCAGCCGAAAGAGTGGTTGCGGCTGGCGGAGTTGCCGAACTTTTCCATGAAGTAGGGCAGCATCTCTTCCAGCACCCGCGGATCCATGGGAGTGGTGGCGTGATTGTCCATATAGATGGGCAGCTTCACGGCCTTGTCATCGGGGCGGTGGGACTGCGTTCTGGCCTGGGGGATTTTGACTTCAGTGCTCATTTTGATTGCCTCTCCTACTTTTCTAAATTCGTGCTCGTTCCAAATTCTTGGCTCTCTCTAAATTCTCCGGATGATCATTCTTTGATGATTCAGCCCGCGCAACGGCTCAGGTGATGGTCACCAAATCTGCCGCTTTTTTGGGCGCCTCCGTGACGGCTTCTTCGGGTTCTTCGCGCATGTGCGAAATCTTGATGCGCCTTAAAACCGCTTCAATACTCTCGTTCACTTTGCGCAGAGGCTCGCGGATATTGCAGCGGTCGGTCTGGTCGCATTCGCCGCGAACGGTAACGCACGAGGTGATGAACAATGGGCCGTCGATGGCCTGAATCACCTCAAAAGCCGAAATCGTGTGCGCGGCCCGGGCCAGGGTGTATCCACCGTTGGTGCCGTGCTGCGACTGCAACAGGCCCGCCTTGGCCAGGCGCTGCAGAATCTTGGCCAGAGCCTCGGGCGGGATGCCATAGGCATCCGAAACATCCTTGGCGCTGCGGGACCCTTCAGCCGAGTGCTCGGCAAGGTGCTTCATCGCCATGAGCGCGTAGTCGGCTTTTTTGGTAAGTTTCAGCACTGGATCCCTTGTGAAAATCCTCAAAACGAGGACTCAGACTAATTCCGACCTTTTCTGTCGTAATTCATTTTACGTTACCTCAGAGGCGAGGCGCAAGGGCTGGCAGGCAGCCGTCAAAAAACGATAGTGAACGGTAAGTATCACTGACTGAGCGGGTTAGATTAATGCGACGAAAACCGTCGGAATTTTGGATCCGAGATATTTTGAGTAGGGCGGTTAGCGAGCTTCTCTACTGTTACGAATTTAGGACAGCGCTGCGGTTGGGCACTTGACAAAGCCAAAAGCGGGTCTAGAATACCGTGAAATTCCGTCGAAACCATCCCCTCCGCCAACGTAGTTGGGAGACCTTCCGGATTTATGACCCCAAAGTCGACCTCTCAAAGTCGTGAAGCGAAGCAGCCTTGCAAGCATCCGCGTGTGCAGATTGTGAGCCGGGACGAAGATTCCGAGTTCGTCGAATGCAAGGAATGCGGCGAGATTTTCGAGTCCAGCGAATTCAAAGACATGAACATTGAAGAGGGCGCGCAGGAAAGCGAAATCTGATTCGCGGGCGGTCCTGCCCGTGACAGCGCTCCCGCCCCCGTGACAAAGGTAATGCGGGGCTCGCGCTTTAGGCTTGGAATGGCTCGGACTCTTTGCTAGTGTCCGACCGGGGGCGTGTGCGTGCCCCCGCTTCTTTATGTGCAAGGTGGCACTGGTGGTCGACGACTCGATGTTGATTCGCTATACCGTGTGCAGCTTTTTGGAGCAGCGCGGGTTTACAGTGGAGTCGGCCGGCAACGGCGTGGAGGCACTGGAAATTGTGAACCGGGTGCGGCCATCCTTAATCGTTACCGATATGGCGATGCCGAAGATGGGCGGCAGCGAGTTGATCAGCGCGCTGAAGAGCAAGCCCGAGACTGCGGAAGTTCCAATCATTATTGTTGCGAGCAAGGCTGGCGGCCTGGAGCAGTCGGAAACGCGGGCGAATTTTGCCATCTATAAAGATATCGATATTGAAGCGCAGCTAGCTAAAGCGCTGGATGCGGTGCAGGGCAAGGACTAGCGGTGGGCTAGTCAGGACTGGGACGGCTTCTTGGCCGGATACTTTCTTATCGCAGGGGCAGGCTGGCTTCGGCGGAAAAATCCATAGCGGCAAAATCTTTCAGCAAAAATTTAGGATACGCGGCAGCGGCGATCATGGCCGCGTTGTCGGTGGATAACGGCCGCGAGGGGAAGTAGACGGGCAAGCCTTGCTTCGCGCCCTCGCGTTCAAAGGTTTGCCGCAACTCCTGGTTGGCGGCGACGCCTCCAGTCACGAAGAGCGTGGCTACGTCGTAGGCGCGGGCGGCGGCGAGAGTTTTTCCCACCAGATCTTCCACGATGGCACGCTGAAAGGATGCGACGAGATCGAGGGTGAGCTTGTCGGCGTGGGCGAGGTAGTCTTCGAGCTTCGGTTTGGCGATAGCGGCTAAGGCGCTTCTTCGGGCGCCGACGGTGGCGTGCATGGCGTGCGTTTCCACATAACGCAGGATGGCCGTCTTGATCCCGCTGTAAGAAAAATCAAAGCGCGGGTGGGCGTTATCGGCTGCGAGGGCCTTGCCGTCGTTTCTGCCTCGGCGATCGGGATGCTTGATCTGCGCTGGCGGAAACTTTATCGCCCTGGGATCGCCGTGCGGGGCGAGGCGATCGATGGCGGGGCCTCCGGGATATCCCAGGCCGAGAAGCTTGGCGACTTTGTCGAAGGCCTCTCCGGCGGCGTCGTCGCGAGTGTGGCCGATGTTTTCGTAGGTCCAGGAATTATCTTTTTCGGAGGCGAGATAGAGATGCGTGTGCCCGCCGGAAACGACGAGGGCTAGCACCGGGAATTGCAATTCGTGACGGCCTTTCTGACGCTCCTCGTTCTGCGCAAGATCGAGCAGCACGGCGTGAATGTGGCCTTCGAGATGGTTGACGGCGATCAGCGGCTTGTCGAGGGCGAAGGCTAGCGCCTTGGCGTAGCTGATGCCGACCAGCAATGCGCCAGCGAGTCCGGGACCTTGGGTAACGGCGATGGCGTCGACCGAATCGTAAGTGTGGTTGGCCTCGGCCAGCGCCTGGCGCACGACCGGGACGATGGCGCGTAGATGCTCGCGCGAAGCCAATTCCGGCACGACGCCGCCATAGGGCCGATGGGTTGCGATTTGCGAGGCGACGACATTTGAGATCAGTTGCTCGCCGGAGCGCACCACGGCGGCTGCGGTCTCGTCGCATGAACTTTCGATGCCGAGGATGTAGGCGGAAGGCATTTGTGTTGCTTTTCAGTTTATCGTCTTCTGTTTGACTGCGCCGCTCTGACGATTTTGTTTTCGCGGCGAGCGGTATCATGGAATCACATTCGCAGCTTACGGTCATGTTAAAAGATTTCGCTACCTCAGTCGTGCAAACGCTGCGCCAGCGGGGCTTTCAGGCCTATCTGGTGGGCGGATGCGTGCGCGATCTTCTTGCTGGGGCGCGAGCCGAAGGATTATGACGTCGCGACCGACGCGACGCCTGAGCAGGTCATGAGCATCTTTCCCGAGACGTATGCAGTGGGGGTGCAGTTCGGGGTGGTGCTGGTGCCGGCGCCGGAGCGAGACGTTGCTAGCAACGTCTCTACGGAAATTTCCGCGGAGCGTTCCGCGAGGTCTTGCGCGGTTGAAGTCGCTACTTTCCGCAGCGACATTGGATATTCGGACGGGCGCCATCCCGATGAGGTGCGTTTCAGTCGAGATCCGCGGGAAGATGTGGCGCGGCGCGATTTCACGATCAATGGAATGCTGCTTGATCCGGTCAGCGGCGAGGTGCTGGATTTTGTCGGCGGGCGCAAGGATCTGGAAGCGGGAATCATTCGCACTATTGGGAAAGCCGAGGAGCGCTTCGGGGAAGACAAGTTGCGAATGCTGCGGGCGGTGCGTTTTGCCGCGCGCTTCGAATACACGATTGAGCCAGAAACTTTTGCGGCGATGCGGGCATTGGCTGGGCAGATTTCGGTTGTGTCGCGGGAGCGGGTGCGGGATGAACTGACGCGCATGCTGATTGAGGGACATGCACGGCGTGCGTTTCTGCTGTTGGACGAGAGCGGCTTGCTGAAGCCGGTGTTGCCGGAAATTTCGGCGATGAAGGGAGTGGAGCAGCCGGCGGAATTTCATCCCGAGGGCGATGTGTTTGTGCACACGCTGCTGCTGCTGGAGAATTTGCCAAATCCTTGTCCGATGACGCTGGCGTGGGGAGCGCTGCTGCACGATGTGGGCAAGCCTGCGACGTTTCGCGTGGCGCCGGATCGCATCCGGTTCGATAATCATGTGGAAGTTGGAGTGAAGATGGCGGAGGAAATCTGCCGGCGGCTGCGATTTTCGAACGACGAGACGGAGCAGATTCTGGCGCTGGTGGACAATCACATGCGCTTCGGGCATGTTTCGCGCATGAAGGAATCGACTCTAAAGAAATTTCTGCGTATGCCGGGGTTTGATGAGCATCTGGCATTGCATCGCGCGGATAGCCTGGCGAGCCATCGCAATTTGAGTACGTATGAATTTATTCGGCAGAAACGTGCGGAGATTCCGGAGGAGAAGATGCGGCCTTCGCCGCTGGTGACGGGGGACGACCTGATTCGCGCGGGACATGTGCCGGGGCCGAAGTTTCGCGAGATCTTGGGAGCGGTGGAAGATTCGCAACTGGAGGGACGGCTGGCTTCGCGGGAGGCGGCGTTGGAATTTGTGTCGCGGGAGTTTCCAGTTTAGATCCTCGGCAAAAGACTTTAACCGCTGAGTTCGCTGAGGATTCGCCGAGCGCGCCAAGAAATACAGGAGCAAAGGGCTTTAACCGCCGAGTTCGCTGAGTGCGCTGAGAAACACAAAGAGCTAAAGGCTCTTCGGCTCATGTTGCACTTCGGCTAGTTGGGTTTGATTACGCGATGCTAAAATCGGTGTCTCTCAGATTGCTTGGCGTTGATCAAGTGAGGGTTGCACTTGGAGCAGGCGGGTTCGGGGCTGGAAAAAATCGTGGCGCGGTCGTTGCGGCAAGCGCCTCCGGCGGAGGCGCCGCTGATGGCGTGGCCTGTGGTCTGCGGGTCGGCGGTGGCGGAGCGCACGCGTGCGCTGAGTTTTGAAGACGGCGTGTTGCGCGTGGAAGTGGCCGGGGCGCGATGGAAAGCGGAATTGCAGACTCTGGCGCCAAGATATTTGGCAACGATCAACCGGTATACGACTGAGATGGTTCGCAGAATCGAATTTGTGCTCGCACGCGGGGAGAGCGCGGACAAGCAGAATCGCTGAACTCCCTGGCGTTTTCTATTTCATGAAAGTCACGGACAAAGATGTCGCTTACGTCGCGGAGCTGGCCAACCTGGAGCTCACCGAAGAAGAGCGCACGGGCATGCTGCGCGACCTTAATTCCATTCTCGAATACATTGACCGGCTCAATGAGCTCGATACCTCCGATGTGCCGCCGATGGCGCAGGTTTCGGACCGCTACGGCGTGGACGAGTCGAAGCAGGGAAGCGCGCGATTTGCGTATGCGTGCCGCGAAGATATTCTCGAAGGATTGCGCAAGTCGTTGCCGCATGCGGAGGCGCTGGCGAACGCGCCCGATGCGGACGAAGAGTTCTTTCGCGTGCCGAAAGTGATAGAGCGATAGGCGCAACAGTCCTGCCAAATTAGATCAATGGAATTGAAATCACTCACCATCGACGCGGCTCGTGCCGCCGTGCAGCAGCGCAAGACTACTGCGCTTGCCTTGGCCGAGGCGCACTACGCGCGGATCAAGCAGGAAGACGGGCAGATTGGGGCGTTCCTGACGCTTTCGAAAGAGCGCGCTTTGGAGCAAGCGGACCGCATTGACCGGATGGCGGCGGAAGGTAAGACTTTGCCGGCCTTGGGTGGCGTGCCGGTTGGGATCAAGGATGTGATGAGCACGCGCGGCGTGCGCACCACGGCGGGATCGAAGAGTCTGGAGAAATATATTCCTCCGTACGACTGCACTGCGGTCGCGCGCATGGAGGCGGCGGGCGCGGTTGTGCTGGGCAAGATGAATTGCGACGAGTTTGCCATGGGCTCGTCGAATGAAAATTCTGCGTATCATCCGGTGCGCAATCCACGGGATTTGAGCCGCGTGCCCGGCGGTTCTTCGGGAGGATCGGCCGCGGCGGTTGCGGCTGACATGGCGGTGGTTACATTGGGGTCGGACACGGGCGGATCGATCCGGCAGCCGGCGGCATTCTGCGGCGTGGTGGGATTGATGCCGACTTATGGACGCGTGTCGCGCTACGGGCTGATCGCATTCGCGTCGTCGCTCGACCACATTGGACCGTTGGCGAAGACCGTAAAGGACGCGGCGATTGTGCTGCGGACGATTGCGGGGCGCGATCCCATGGATTCTACTTCTGCCGATGTGCCGGTGCCGGACTATGTTGCCGAACTCGACAAGCCGGTGCGCGGAATGAAACTGGGCGTGGCCAAAGAATATTTCGGCGACGGCCTGGACGATGGAGTCAGGCAGGCGGTGGAAGCGGCGATCGACAAGCTGAAGGGATTGGGCTGCGAGATTGTGCCGGTTTCTTTGCCGCACACGCCTTACGCGATTCCAACTTATTATTTGATTGCGACGGCGGAGGCCTCGTCGAACCTGGCGCGCTACGACGGGGTGCGCTATAGCCAGCGGGCGCGCGGAGTGAAGACGCTGTCGGAAATGTATCGTCGCAGCCGCGACGAGGGCTTCGGCGCTGAGGTGAAGCGGCGCATCATGCTTGGGACTTATGCGCTGAGCGCCGGCTATTACGATGCGTATTACTTGAAGGCGCAGAAAGTGCGGACGCTGCTGACGCGAGATTTCGACGAGGCCTTCCGCAAGGTGGATGCGATTGTGACGCCGACTAGTCCGACGGCGGCGTTTCGCTTGGGCGAGAAGTCGAATGACCCGCTGAGCATGTATTTGGCGGACATCTACACGGTGACTGCGGACCTAGCGGGGATTCCGGGGATTTCAGTGCCTTGCGGGGAGACGAAAGAAAAGTTGCCGATTGGGCTGCAGATTTTGGGCAAGCACTTTGACGAGGCGACTATTCTGCGCGTGGCGCACGCGTACGAACAGGCGGCGTGAAGACTACGGTCTTACTGGGTGGCGCATCTCGTCGCGAAGAATCTTTGCAACTCGTTGAGGTTGCATAGGTCCTTCGCGTTGCTCAGGATGAAAAAGCGAATAGGCGTCGGTGACTTGGAATTACGGGAAAGGCGTGAAGTAGGCTTCTCCGGCGCACGAGCGGCACAGGATTTTGCCGTCGCGGAGCACTTCTCGGCGGAAGTTGATTCCTTCTCCACAGGCCTCGCACACTACGCGGTCTGCTTTGTAGCCGGGGAATTCTTCTGGCGGTAATTCGACTTTCACCCATTGCGTGGAGAACAGATCGTCGTCGGAGATTTCGCGGTAGGCGCGCATCTGCTGCTGGTTTTTGTCGGCGATTTCGGGATGCATTTGGCGCGCTAACGTTTTCGACGATTCTTTCGCCGCGATGCGGATGGCTTTGCCGGTGTTGACGTCTACGAATGTGGCTGCAACTTTTCCCCAGTCGCGGAACTTCAGCGCGCGCTTGCCCAGGCGGCATCCGGTGACGACCGCGACGGCGTCGGTGGCGCAGCGGTCGATCTCGACGAAGGTGACGAGGCGCTTGCGATCTTTTCCGTGGGGATCGTCGATGCCGAGTTTCTGCAGGCCGAGCATGGCGAGGCGCACGCCGAGGACCTGGCCGGCACAGAGGTGTCCGTGGGCTTGTTCGGCGTCGCGAAGATATTCGTCGAAGGATTTCACGGGAAAGCTTTCAGCTATCAGCTGTCAGCTTTCAGCTTAACACTCTCCAGTGGCGGGTTGCCGCGCCTAAAGGCGCCCTCTAATTTTCTGGAATTACGGCGCGGCTGAAAGCCGCGCCCTTTCAAAACTTTATCGAGATCTGAGTTTTCAAGACTTGATCGAGATTTGAGTTTTTCAGCGGGCTGGCAGTGCTTCCAACGAAAGGCAACCTTTACTTTTATTTTCTTCGCCAGCGGATTCCGTCTTTGGTGATTTCTACCAGGATGCCTTGGTCGGCGAGTTCGTTGCGGGTTGCGTCGGAGGTTTTGAAGTCGCGGGCGGTGCGGGCGGACTTCATGGCTTCGATTCTTGCTTCGATGGCGGCGTCGGAAAGTTTGCCGGACTGAATCGCTTCGCGTAGTTCGTTGCTAATGTCTTTTTCTCGTCCCTCTGAAATGGCCCAGTCGAGAACGCGCTGCATCTTCGGGGCATCGTCGTCGTTGAGCACGTCGAAGATTTCGTCGAACTTGGTCAAGGCGGCTAGCAGCGGGGCGAGGTCATCTTTCTTGATTCCGCCGGCGTCGGCTGCGGCATTTGCCTCGCGCACCATTTCGAAGATTGCGCCTTGCGCCTGGGCAGTGTTGAGGTCGTCGTCCAGCGCGGCCTTAATGCGCGCGATGGTGTCGGTGGCGAGAGACTGCATCTCAGGGCTGCTGCCCCCAGGAAAATTCCCAGCGCTCAAGCGCAAGCGAAAATTCCGCAGGCGGTCCACCGATACCGCGGCCTGCTTGAGCCCGTCGAAAGTGAAGTTCAGCTGATTGCGGTAGGGGACCGACGCGAGCAGGTAGCGAATGGACGAGGGCTTGTGTCCCATGAGGACGAGGTCGCGGAGGGTGAAGAAATTCCCCAAGCTCTTCGACATCTTCTCGCCTTCGACGAGCAAGAAGCGCGCATGAAACCAGAAGCGCGCGAATTCTTTGCCGGTGAAAGATTCGGATTGTGCGATTTCGTTTTCGTGATGGGGAAAGACGAGGTCTTCGCCGCCGGCATGCAGGTCGAAAGTTTCTCCGAGCTCATGCATCGACATGACGGAGCACTCGAGATGCCAGCCGGGACGCCCCGGCCCAATAGCCGTGTCCCACGAGGCTTCTCCGGGCTTGGGGGCCTTCCAGAGGGCGAAGTCGCGGGCGCTGTCTTTGTCGTATTCGTCGACGTCGACGCGGGCGCCGTCGAGCATGCCGCTGAAATCGCGCTTCGAAAGTTTGCCATACTGCGGAAACTTGGCGATACGGAAGTAGTAGGAGCCGTCGTCGGTGCGGTATGCGAAACCTCTCTCTACGAGCGTGGCGACGAAGGCCGCCATTTCCGGAATGTGCTCGGTGGCGCGGACCAGCGTCGGTTCTTCGATGCCGATCATGGCGGCATCTTCGAGAAAGGCTTTCTCGTACTTGGCGGTGTATTGCTGCACTCCGACGCCGTCGCGGGCGGCATTGCGGATGATCTTGTCGTCGACGTCGGTGATGTTCATGACGTGGCGCACGCTGTATCCGCTCTGGCGCAGAAAGCGGCGAAGGATATCGACGGCGACAAATGTTCGGAAGTTGCCGATGTGGCCGTAGTCGTAGACGGTGGGGCCGCAGGCGTACATGCGGACTTCGCGGTCGCGAAGCGGGCGAAAGTCCTCGATCTGCGACGACATGGTATTAAAAAGACGAAGCGCCATAGGAAGAATGAGCACCGATAAACGAACTTAAGATTCTAGGGTCGAGCGGAAAGCGGGTCAAATCGCGGTCAGAGGGCAGGAGTGCTGGCCGGAGGCAGGGCATGGATCGGCTCGCGCAAGCGCTTTTGTACGAGGATGACGTAATGCAGCGCGGAGATGATGGTGAAGAAAAAAGTGGCGCGAAGAAATTCGGTGCGGGCGATCCAGATTCCGCGTAGCGGCCGAATCTGATAGAGAAGCACGAAAAAGACGGCGGCAATTTGCGAAACGGTGTTGGCTTTGCCAAAGATGCTGGGGCGGAAATTGCGCAGACCGGCGATCGCGAACAGAACCGCGCTAGCGGCTAGGATTGAAATGTCGCGGCTGAACACGACTACCGTGAACTTCCAGGGGATTTTGCGCAGGATGGAGAGCACAAGGAAGACCGTGCTGAGCAGGAGCTTGTCGGCGATGGGATCGAGATATTGCCCCAGCAGAGTTTGTTGATGAAGAGTGCGGGCGAGTAGGCCGTCGAGCCCGTCGCTGAATCCGGCGATCACGAAGACCACGAGCGCCCAAAGATAGCGGCCCTCCACCAGATGAATCACGATGAAGGGAACAAAAATCATCCGCAGCAAAGTGAGCTGGTTGGGAGCGGTGAAAATTTGGGAGAGCTTCACGCAGGTTCCTTCGATGTTCGAGAAGCGGCGCTCGCAGCGGAGTCCGGCCCGTTCGACATGGCAAGAGCGGCAGACGGTTCCAGCCCGGTCTTGGCGAGAAAGCGTTGAGAAAGCGAAGGCAGGCTGCCGTCGGGCAGGTCTAGTTCGACGCGCTCCAGGCGGTGCATGGGAAAGAAAACTATGGCGGGCGTGAAGGGCTCGCCGTCTCGGACCATTACGGCGAGATCTTCGAACGAGGCGAGTTCGACGCCGCTTAGGCTGAGTCCCTCGGGGGCCAGGGCAAGAATCATTCCCCAGAATTTTTCGCGCGGGTTGGAGAGGGTAGCGATCACGATGGCGCCGGGGGGAAAAGGTGCGCGAATGTTGAGCGAAGTGGCGATGGTGGGCTGCTTTTCCACGCCTAGATTGTCGCTGGGAAAACGGTCGATTGCAAATCCCGTGGAGCCGAACTGCACGCGGAAGAGCGAAGTCCGGTATGCTGGGCGGACATGCAGGCAGAAACGGCGAATCCCGTAATCAAATTCCGCGACGTGTCGTATCGCGTTGCAGACACGCAAGTGCTCTGTGGATTTAATTTGCAAGTCGAGCGCGGCGAGATGGTGGTGCTTCTGGGGCGCAGCGGGTCGGGCAAGACGACATCGCTGAAGCTGGTCAACGGGCTGCTGACGCCGACTTCCGGGGAAATTTACGTGAAAGGCGTGTCCAACCGCGAAGCCGACCTGATTCGCTTGCGGCGAAGCATCGGGTACGTGATCCAGGATGTGGGGCTGTTTCCGCATTTCACGATCGAACGAAATATCGGGCTGGTGCCGAAGATCGAAGGCTGGCCGCGGGATCGAATTGGCGCGCGGGTCGCGGAGTTGCTGCAGATGGTGGGATTGGCGCCAGAGATAGCGGCGCGTTATCCGCATCAGTTGTCGGGCGGGCAGCGGCAACGGGTAGGAGTGGCGCGGGCGCTGGCGGCAGACCCTGAAATTCTGCTGATGGATGAGCCGTTCGGGGCGCTCGATCCTTTGACTCGCGACGATCTGCAACGGGAGTTTCTTTTGCTGCAGCAGCGACTGCACAAGACAGTCGTGTTTGTTACGCACGATCTGCGGGAGGCGCTGCGGCTGGGTTCGCGGATTGCGTTGATGGAGGCGGGGCGATTGGTAACAGTTCTGTCGCCGGGAGAATTTTTGCGTTCGACGGACCCGCTGGCGGCGGCATACGTCAGAGCCTTCGGGGAGGGGTTGGAATCGGCGGCGGATCGAGGGACGACATGAATGTTTTTCGGTACATCTTGCACAATCACGACCAGGTGCTCGAACTTACGCTAGAACATCTGCGGCTGGTGGGCTTCTCGACGCTGTTCGCCATGCTGATCGGAATTCCGCTGGGCATTGTGATCGCGCACCGGCCGCGGTACAACAAGCCGGTGCTGGCAAGCGCGAACATTGTCCAGACGATTCCGAGCCTGGCGCTGTTTGGATTTTTGCTGCCGGTGCCGTGGCTGGGCGAGCGTTCCGACCGGCTGGCGATTCTCGCGCTGACTCTTTATGCGCTGCTGCCCATCATTCGCAACACATTCACGGGAATCCGCGGAGTCGATTCTGCGGTGGTGGAGGCGGGGCGGGGCATGGGGCTTACGGAATCTCAACTACTGTTTCAGGTGGAATTGCCGCTGGCGGCGAGTGTGATTCTTTCCGGAGTGCGGGTGGCAATCGTCATTTCGGTGGGAGTGGCGACGATTGCCGCGGCGATAGGAGCGGGAGGGTTGGGAGAATTTATTTTTCGCGGATTGGCGATGGTGGATAATCGAGTGATTTTGGCCGGGGCTATTCCGGCCGCGCTTCTGGCGCTGGTTGCCGATTTTGGCGTGGGATGGCTGGAGAGGCGACTACAACTGCGATGAGGAACTTTTCTGTTTCGGTGGGGGTTGCACTGGCTCTGCTTCTTTCGTCGTGTTCTCCGGCGCACACCGACCGCATCGTGGTGGGATCGAAAAATTTCACCGAATCATTTCTGCTGGGCGAGATGATGGCGCAGATGATTGAGGCGCGCACTCATCTGAAGGTGGATCGACGGTTTTATCTGGCTGGAACTTATATTTGCCAGCAGGCGATTCTGGCGGGACGCATCGATGTGTATCCGGAATATACGGGAACGGCTCTGACGGCAATTCTGAAGGAGAATTTGCGGGGCGATAGACAAGAGGTTTACGAGCGCGTGAGAAACGAGTACCAGCGCCGTTTCGGGTTGGAGGTCGGTCCGAGTTTTGGGTTCAACGATACGTTTGCGATGGAGATCCGGGGTGACGAAGCGCGGCGGTTGAACATCAAGACGCTGTCCCAGGCGGCTGCGTTCGCTCCGCAGTGGAGAGCCGGCTTTGGGTATGAATTCATGGAGCGGCCGGATGGATATCGCGGGTTGGCGGCCGTATACGGGCTGCACTTTGCGGAACCGCCGCGCATCATGGATTTGGGGTTGCTGGCGCGGGCCTTGAAAGATCACCAGATCGACCTGGCCGCCGGCAATACTACGGACGGGCAGATACGGGCGCAGGGATTGTTCGTGTTGGAAGATGACCGCCACTATTTTCCTCCTTATGAGGCGGTGCCTGTAATACGAGAGTTGACTCTGCAAGAGCATCCCGAGGTGGGACAGGCTCTGGGCGAATTGGCGGGAAAGATTTCTGACGACGAGATGCAGCAGTTGAATTATGCGGTGGAGGGACAGCATCGCGATGCGGCTGAAGTTGCCCGGGACTTTCTTAAGAGCAAGGGACTGGTGCCTTGAACGGCCTGCTTTGAACGGCGCCCGCTGGGGTAATCAGATTTGCAGCGTTCCCTGCAGTGTTAGGACCGCATTCCCTCTGAGGAGGACGCGGTTTCCTGCCAACTCACACCAGAGTTCGCCGCTGCGATCGGAGATTTGCTGCGCGTACAAATTCTTCTTGCCCAGTCGATCGGCCCAGTAAGGCGTGAGTATGCAGTGGACCGATCCGGTGACGGGGTCTTCGGCGATGCCGTAACTGGGAGCGAAATAACGCGAGACGAAATCGGCTTCATCCCCGGGTGCGGTCACTGAAACTGCAAAAGGGTGCAGTTCTTCCAGTGCCGCAAAATCAGGGTGCAGGTTCTGGATGGCGGCTTGGTTTTCGTATACGGCAATGTAAGTGTCATTGGCCTCCAGCAGGCTGGTTGGACGCGGCCCCGGCCCGAGCGCACGCAGCAAGGGTTCTGGAGGCCCGGGGTTAGACTTCGCAGACATCGCAGGGATGTCCATAACGAACATATTGCCATCTCGGGTGACGATCAGGGCGCCACTGCTGCGGGTTTCGAACCGTACGGATTGGAGCCCCGCTTGCAGCAGGTTGAGCACGATATAAGCCGAGGCCAGGGTGGCATGGCCGCAAAGGCTCACTTCGCAGCGTGGGGTAAACCACCGGAGGTCATAAATTCCAGCTGTGAGGGCGCTTCGGGGCACGAAAAAAGCGGTCTCAGAAAGATTATTTTCTGCAGCGACCTTCTGCAGAAGGCCGTCATCTAACCAGTTTTGCAAAGGGCAGACTGCGGCCGGATTGCCGTGGAATGCCCGGTTGGTAAAGGCGTTGACGTGAAAGAGGGGGATCTGCATTCAGTTTATTTTACTTGCGAAACGGCTTGACGCGTGAACCCTGGGCGACGGGTCGTGCATCCGATTCAAAGATATAGAACTCGCATCTAGCACGGAATGATGTAGCACCGAATTATCCAGGAGGCGCCATGCTCGCTGCCCAGTCCCAGCCAGAGATCGCAGTCCGCCGCCAACTGCTGGAGCGGGTTTCTGCGGCTCGCCGCCAAAGTGATGCCCTGTTCGACATCATCCGGCCCGGTTCGCTTTACGAACGGCCTATTCCGGAACGGCATCGCATCATTTTTTATGTTGGACATCTGGAAGCGTTTGACTGGAACCTGCTTCATGAAAATGTTGGGCTGAAGAGTTTTCATCCCGAATTCGATCGCCTATTTGCGTTTGGGATCGACCCGGTGGGTGGCGGGCTACCTACCGATCAGCCGTCGGACTGGCCATCGGTAGAAGAAGTGCGCGATTATGTTCGCAGGATTCGGGCGGCGCTTGATGAGAAATTGGCGGACGGAAGCCTGGAATCTTACAGTCAGGGCCGCGACCGGTTTGCTCTCGACACATTGCTCAATGTGGCGATTGAGCATCGCTTGATGCATGTGGAAACGTTGGCCTACATGTTCCACCAGTTGCACTTCGACCAGAAAGTTCCGCAAAAAGATCCCGAACAAATTATTGCAGCGCCTGTGAAACACCAGATGGTGCGGATTCCTGCCGGCACGGCGACGCTGGGGCTTTCGCGGGGCGAAAGTTTTGGCTGGGACAACGAGTTTGAGACTCACACGGTGGACGTGCCCGCGTTCGAGATCGATCGGCACGAGGTGACGAACCGGCTGTATCTCGACTTCATGAATGCTGGAGGCTACGAGACGCGCGCATTCTGGAGCGCTGATGATTGGAACTGGAAGACCGTGCATGCGATTTCGCATCCGGTGTTCTGGATCAAGTCGGGCGACGGATGGAATTATCGCGGCATGTTTGAGGAAGTTCCGCTGGCGCTGGATTGTCCGGTTTATGTGAGTCATGCCGAAGCCATGGCGTATGCCCGCTGGGCGGGGAAGGCGCTGCCGACAGAAGAGCAGTGGCAGCGCGCGGCTTACGGGTCGACGGATGGAAGCGAGAGATTTTATCCGTGGGGCAATGCCGAGCCGGATTCGAGCTTCGGAAATTTTGATTTAAGCCATTGGAATCCGACGCCAGTGGATGCGTTTCCTGCGGGGGCCAGCGCGTTCGGCGTTCAGGATCTGATCGGCAACGGATGGGAGTGGACTGCGAGCGTGTTCGCTCCGTTTCCTGGTTTCGAGGCATTTCCGTTTTATCCCGGCTACTCTGCGAATTTTTTCGATGGCAAACATTTTGTGATGAAGGGCGGGTCGCCGCGCACCGCCGCGTGCATGCTGCGTCCCACGTTTCGCAACTGGTTCCAGGCGCATTACCAATATGTGTATGCGGGCTTCCGCTGCGTGAATGCTGTTCTCTGAGTAGTTGAATTTTTGGAGCAAAGGAGCTTGTCATGCTTGTTCATGCAATCCCCAGCGATGTTACCTATGACTTCGCGGCCGATGTTCGAGACGGGCTGTTGCGGATCGGACAAAAAGAACTGCCGTCCAAGTATCTTTACGACGACGTGGGCTCGGCGTTATTTGAGGTGATCAGCCGGCTGCCGCAGTACGGGTTGACGCGCGCCGACGAGCGTTTACTGCGACGGCATGCGAGCGAAATTGTGGACCGGATGGGCGGGCCGGTTGCGGTTGCGGAACTGGGCAGCGGAAGCGGCAAGAAAACCCGCTGGCTGTTAGAGGCGTTTTGCCGGCGCCAGAGAACATCGTACTATCCCGTAGAAATATCGCGCACGGCGTTGCTCATGTGCGAGAGGGAATTGAGCGATATTGATGCCATTAGCATCGTGGGCTTTGAACGCGAATATCTGGATGGGCTGCTGGAAGTGGCGTCGTATCGGAAGATCGGGCAACGGCTGTGCGTTTTGTTTCTCGGTAGCACGATTGGAAATTTCGATCGTCCAGCAGGCGTACAGTTTTTAGGGTCGGTGCGCAGCATTCTTCAGCCCGGGGATGCTCTGCTGCTGGGAGCGGACCTGGAAAAACCCACGGCGCAACTGCTGGGGGCGTATGACGACGAACTGGGAGTGACAGCGGCGTTCAACCTCAACATACTCGCGCGAACCAATCGCGAACTGGGCGCCGACTTTGATCTGAGCGAGTTTGCTCATCTCGCGAAGGTCAATCCTGAAGTACGCAGCGTGGAAATGCATTTGCAATCGAAGCGGCGGCAGTTCGTAAATATTCCAGCGGCTGAGATTAGAGTCGAGTTCGAAGAAGGGGAAACCATCTGGACGGAGAGCAGTCATAAATATTCCGCGAGGGAGATTGTGGAAACGGCACGTGAAGCCGGGTTCCGCTGCGAGTGCCAGTGGATCGATGAGAAGTGGCCGTTTTCGGAAAACCTGCTGATTGCGGAGTGAGCACGTAGCGCGGGCCGTGGCGTCCGTTGGAATCGATGAACAGCCGTCTATGCAATCACTGAGTCTGGCGCCACTTTCGCAGATTAACCGCGCTCATCACCATGCAGAAGATGTTGGCAGGGATGAAGCCCAGTTGCGCAGTTTGAAAGCCGATAATGCAGACCAGAATGCTGTTGACGCCGGCCAGAGCCCAACCTTCCCAATACCGCCGTCCCACAAGGATGGTGGAGGCGATGGTCAAGATACAAGACAGATAATCTAGACGAAGCACGGATGAAAGGCCCTCCAAGACCATTTTGAGCGACAGCCGCGGCAGTTAACAGTGTTTGTGGCCTTTCGTTACATGACCTAGGTCACTTGACCCGAGATTCAATACTTTCCGGAGGAAGCGATGGCGAAAGCGTGCACCCACCTGAAGCAGATCAAAGTCACCGAGAGCGACGTACATGTCTGTGAAGAATGCGTAAAAATGGGCGACCGCTGGGTTCACCTGCGCTTGTGCTTGATTTGTGGCCATGTGGGCTGCTGTGATTCGTCGAAGAACAAGCACGCCACCAAACATTTCCATAAAACGCAGCACCCGCTGATCCGGTCCAATGAGCCCGGGGAGTCCTGGGTGTGGTGTTATGTGGACGAGATGGAGCCGGGCGAACTGCCGGCCTAGACGCGATATCATGAGCCGCAGGATAATGGCCGACCAAATGGTGCGTTGAGTATCTAATCTGTTTATTCAGGTTCGTGTTTTCCGAGGAGCAATTTCGTTCAAAAGCGATTATGGCGAAGCCGATCCTGCTGACGGTTGATGATGATGCCGATGTACTCCGGGCGATCGAGCGCGATTTGCGAACGCAGTACGGCGCCGTTTATCGAGTGCTCAGCAGCGACTCGCCCGAAGGTGCGCTGGACCTGCTGAAGGGCTTGAAGGTGCGAAACGACGGCGTGGCGCTACTGCTCGCCGATCAGCGGATGCCGCGAATGGATGGCGTGGCCTTTCTCCAGGAAGCGCGCAAGATATTTCCCGGAGCGAAACGAGCGTTACTCACGGCGTACGCTGACACCAGCGCGGCGATCAGCGCCATCAATCACGCAAACCTCGATTATTTTTTCATGAAGCCGTGGGATCCTCCCGGCGAGCATTTATATCCGCAACTCGATGATTTGCTGGATGACTGGCAGGCTTCATACCGGCCGCCGTTTCAGGGAATTCGCGTGCTGGGAACGCGGTGGTCGCCGAAGTCGTATGAACTGCGCGATTTCCTGGCGCGCAGCCACGTGCCCTACCAGTGGATTGACGTGGAGTTCTCGGCGAACGATCCGGAAACGAAACGCCTGCTTGAGGCTCTTGGGCCGGATGCGAGTGATCTTCCGATCGTGCTGTTTGCGGACGGAACGAAACTTCTGAACGGCGCGCCGACGGAAGTGGCGCAGAAGGTGGGATTGCGAACTCACGCAGAAACTACTTTTTACGATCTGGCAATCGTGGGCGGAGGCCCGGCCGGGCTGGCCGCGGCGGTCTATGGCGCGTCCGAGGGCCTGCACACAGTGATGGTGGAACGCGAAGCGCCGGGCGGGCAGGCGGGAATGAGTTCGCGGATTGAAAACTATTTGGGATTTCCCGCCGGGCTGAGCGGAGGCGATCTGGCCCGTCGCGCGGTGGTGCAGGCCAAGCGTTTTGGAGTGGAAATCCTGGCGCCGCAGGAAGCCTTGGGCGCGCGGATCGAGGGGCCCTACCGAATTATTAAATTGGCCGACAACAGCGAGATTTCCTGCCACGCGCTGATGATTGCGACAGGAGTGCAATGGCGGCGTCTGGACGCTCCGGGCATTGACCGGCTGCAGGGCGCGGGAGTCTACTACGGCGGCGGCGCGACCGAGGCGCTGTCGTGCAAGGGCGAGATGGTCTACATTGTGGGTGGCGCAAACTCCGCGGGGCAGGCCGCGATGAATTTTTCGAAGTACGCGGAGCGTGTGGTAATTCTGGTTCGCGGAGAATCGCTCTCGAGCACCATGTCGCAATATCTGATTGACCAGATTGAACAGACGCCAAACATTCAACTCTGGACACACGCCAGCGTTGCGGAGGTACATGGCGAAACGCGGCTGGAAGAAATTTCTGTAATGTGTTCCGACACGAACAAGGTGGAGCGCGTCCCGGCGAGTTCGATGTTCATTTTTATTGGCGCCTTGCCGCGAACCGATTGGCTTGCGGGTACAGTCGAGCGCGATGAGCGTGGATTTATTTGCACCGGCCCCGATTTAATGCATGGGACGGAGAGACCGAAGGGATGGACGCTCGAACGCGATCCGTTTTTGCTGGAGACAAACGTTCCTGGAATTTTTGCAGTGGGCGATGTGCGCCACGGTTCGGTCAAGCGGGTCGCGTCTGGAGTGGGCGAGGGGTCGGTGGCGGTGCAGTTCATCCATCAGTACTTGAGCAAGGTATAAATGATCGCCACGTTGGAACTGCTCGCTCGCGTCCCAGCTTTTGCCGGTTTGCCGGATGACCAGATCGCCTGGTTTCTCAGCCAATCGCAAGAGCTGCAGCTCAAAGCCGGGGATACGTATGCGCGTCATGGCGAACCCGCCGATGCCATGTTTGTGCTGCTCGAAGGCGATTTCCAATGGCGCGGTGAACTTGGGGGGGAGAGTTTTGTTCTGGCGGTGAAGGCGGGCGAAATCACCGGCGTGCTGCCGTTTTCGAGAATGAAGCAGTTCACGTTGAGCGGCAGAGCACTCACCGAAGCCCGCGTGCTGCGATTTCCCGCCAAACTTTTTCCGGAACTGGTGCAGAAGATGCCGGAACTGGCCACGCGGCTGGTCGGCGTGATGTCGGACCGGATCCGCGAAGCCACTCGTTTCGAGCAGCAGCGCGACCGGTTGGCAGCTTTGGGCAAGCTTTCCGCGGGCCTGGCGCATGAATTGAACAATCCGGCATCGGCTGCGAAGCGCGCCACCAGTCAGTTGCGCGACTTGCTGAAACGCATCCGCGATGCCAGCCACGATCTGGGGCGGCGCGACCTGACCGCGACCCAAAAATCAGAAATCGAAAAGCTGGAAACTTCTTTGACTCAGGAGGATGGGGCACCGCCCAACGCGCTGGCGACCAGCGATCTCGAGGACCAGCTGGATTCGTTGCTGCGCAGCCATGGCCAGAATGACTTGTGGCAACTTGCTTCCGATCTGGCGCACAAGAACTTCAAGCCCGCGGCATTGGAGCAATTGTTCGGCTCGCTCGACGCCGACACCGCGCGCGCGGCGCTGGTGAGGATTTCGGCGTCCATGGAGATTGCCGACCTGTTGAACCAGATTGAACATAGCACCGCGCGAATTTCGGAACTGGTGAGCGCGATCAAGGAGTACACCTTCATGGATCAGTCGCCCGTGCAGAACGTGGATATTGTGAAGACACTGGAAACTACGCTGACGATCCTGAATCACAAGCTGAAACGCGGAGTCGAAGTGCAGCGCGATTATCAGAAAATTCCGTTGCTGGTGAATTCTTTCGGCAGCCAGCTCAACCAGGTCTGGACGAACATCATCGATAATGCGATTGACGCGATGGGCGGGAAAGGGAAACTGCAAGTGCGTACTTACCGCGACGACGAGAGCGTGGTAGTGGAGATCATCGACGATGGACCAGGAATTCCGCCAGAGATTCAGTCACGGATTTTTGAACCGTTCTTTACGACAAAGGGCGTGGGCGAGGGAACGGGGCTGGGGCTCGACACGGTGCAGCGCATTGTGAAGAAACATCGCGGAAATATTCAGGTTCGTTCCCAGCCGGGGGAGACACATTTTCAGGTATGGCTGCCGCTAGCAGAAAATGCCGCCGAAAAACGCCGAGTAACGTGAGGGAATTATGAATTCCGGGCTCGCGCTGTTTCTAGTGTTTTGCATCGGCGTGGTGGCGGGACTTCGTTCTATGACCGCGCCCGCAGTCGTGGCTTGGGCGGCTTATTTAGGGTGGATCAATCTCCACGGTTCGCCGCTGGAGTTTATGGGCTCAGCGTGGGCGGTGGGCATTTTGACTTTGATGGCAGTGGGCGAATTGGTGGCGGACAAGCTTCCGAAAACGCCGTCTCGGACCGCACCACTCGGATTGGGTGCGCGCGTGGTGACAGGCGCGCTCTCGGGCGCATGCCTAGCGACTGCAGGGGACGCAAGCCTTTGGCTGGGAGCGTTGGCCGGCGCGGCGGGAGGAATCGCCGGAGCATTCGCGGGGTATCGAGCGCGAGTCGGGCTGGTGCGGGCGCTCCACGTGCCGGATGTCGCGATCGCTATTCCCGAGGACTTGATCGCAATCGGGCTGGCATTTTTTCTGGCTTCGCGATTCTGAATTGCGCCCACGAACGACTCGACTTGTGGACGCTACCTCCTGAGCCATTTTCATGAATGAGTCGCAACAATACGATGCGGTTGTAATCGGCTCGGGACAAGGAGGGACGCCGCTGTCTTCGGCTCTGGCGGGCGCTGGAATGCGCACGGCCCTGGTCGAGCGCAAGCATATTGGCGGCACTTGTATCAACGAAGGATGCACGCCGACGAAGACTATGGTGGCCAGCGGGCGCGTTGCCTACCTGGCGGGGCGAGGCGCTGACTATGGCGTGGAGACTGGTCCGATCCGGATCGATATGGCGAGGGTTCGACAACGCAAGCGGGACATCGTCGACAACTTTCGCAACAGCACCCAGGGGAAATTGGAAAAAACTGCCAACCTTGAATTGATCTTCGGTGAAGCCAGCTTCAGCGGTCCTAGAGAAGTTGCGGTGCGATTGCAAAACGGCGGCCAGCGCACCATTTCGGCGAAATACGTTTTCATCAATGCGGGGACGCGCGCGTCGCGACCGGAGCTTGCCGGTTTGGAGAGCGTGCCGTTTCTTGACAATATTTCGATCATGGAACTGGATGCGGTGCCAGAGCATTTGCTGATCCTGGGTGGAGGTTACATTGCGCTCGAGTTTGGCCAGTTATTCCGCAGGTTCGGTAGCCGAGTGACAATCGTTCAGTCGGGAGGGCAGCTTCTCACGCGCGAGGATGCAGATGTTGCGGAGGAGATCACGAAAATCCTGCGCGAGGATGGAATCGAAATCCTCCTGAATGCGAATGCGATTCGCGTGGGGCTGACGGGCCAGAATATTGAGCTGAATGTGCAGTCGAAAAGCGGCGAGACCAGACTGATCGGATCCCACCTGTTGGTCGCTACCGGGCGAGTGCCGAACTCGGATACGTTGAATCTCGCCGCCGCCGGAATTCAAACCGGCAAACACGGCTTTATCCAAGTGAACGATCGGCTGGAGACCAGTGCGGAGGGGGTCTTTGCGCTCGGCGATATTAAAGGCGGCCCGGCGTTTACGCACATTTCCTACGACGATTTTCGGATCATCCGCGCCAATCTCATCGAGAAGAAGAATGCATCGACGAAAGACCGGCAGGTGCCGTACACACTTTTTATCGATCCGCAACTGGGGCGCGTGGGACTGACTGAAGCTGAAGCGCGAGCGCAAGGCCGGAAGATTCGAGTAGCGAAATTGCCGATGTCGCATGTGGCGCGCGCGCTCGAAATCGACGAAACTCGCGGCTTCATGAAGGCTGTCGTGGATGCGGAGAGCAATCAGATACTAGGCGCGGCCATTCTCGGAATCGAGGGCGGCGAAGTGATGTCGGCGGTGGAGATCGCGATGATGGGAAAGTTGCCTTACACCGCACTGCGCGACGGAACTTTTGCCCATCCTACACTGACAGAATCTCTGAACAATCTGTTCATGGCGATGGACAGCGGGTCTTAGCAGCGTCTTAGTTCTGACAGTCGATGGGAGAGATTGCATGGAAGTGCATTTGGTGGACGGAACGTATGAACTGTTCCGGCACTTTTTTGCGGTGCCGTCTGCCAAAGATGGCAGCGGACAGGAAATTGGCGCGGTGCGCGGCGTGCTGACGTCCGTTCTGTCCATGATCGAGCGTGGCGCAACCCACCTTGGCGTTGCGACCGATCACGTGGTCGAGTCGTTTCGCAACGATCTCTATGCGGGATATAAGACAGCCGAGGGCGTGCCCGCGGAATTGCTGTTGCAATTCCCGATTCTCGAAGAAGCGCTGGGCGCCATGGGAGTGGTCGTTTGGCCGATGGTCGAATTCGAGGCCGACGATGCGCTCGCCTCCGCCGCCGCAAAAGCTGCGCTGGATGGGCAGGTAAGTCAAGTAATCATTTGTACGCCCGACAAAGATTTGGGGCAGTGTGTAGCGGGCACGCGAGTCGTACAACTGGACCGCAGACAAAACATTGTGCGCGATGAAGCGGGCGTGGTCGCGAAATTTGGAGTGGCGCCGCAATCGATTCCGGACTACCTGGCACTCGTCGGAGACAGCGCTGACGGCTTTCCGGGCGTGACGGGATGGGGAGCGAAGGCGGCGGCCTCGGTGCTATCGCAGTATCCTCATTTTGAGTTGATCCCGAAAGACTGGCGCGAGTGGGCCGGTTCGATCCGCAAGGCCCGCTCGCTTGCTGAATCCCTGTTCAACGCCTGGGAGGAAGCGCTCCTGTTTCGCGTACTGGCTACGCTGCGCGTGGATGTGCCGGTTTTTGAATCCGTCGACGACCTCCGGTGGAAGCGGCCGCGCCCGTCGTTTGCAGAATACTGCGAGCGACTGAAGGCGCCTGAGTTGCTTCGGCGCACCATGGCTGCAGCGAAATCCGGATGAGGGGCACGCGTCAGCGGTGATGCCGCGTGATAAAATTCTTACTGAACGCGACGAACCGGTTCCGGCAACGTCCCTTCGAGCCGTTCGATCGCGAAAGATAGGCGCGTAGCTCAGTTGGTTAGAGCGCTACCTTGACACGGTAGAGGTCAGGAGTTCGAGTCTCCTCGTGCCTACCATTCTTTTCTTTCTTCGCCCAAGGGGCACGGATTTCCTACACTTCTTTTCCCCGCCACACTTGTAGCTGCGCCTCACTGCTGGCGTAGGGCTGGCATTGGGACCGGGATGTCGAACGCAGTTGCGGCTCCTCCCATGCCGTTTTGATAAGCAGGCCGCCACTCGAAGGACGGGTGGAGGGAGGTCCGCCTTTCGGAGAAACTTTTTATACTTCCTGTTGGAACGCGTCAATAAAGGAAAATCGGGGATCAGCGACGGGAATTCTATGTTCACATGGCTCCAACATTGGCTATCTTCCGCAAAGGTTTATCGGTAGCGATAAACGGCAAAACGACTGCGGTCCAGGCAAGGGGGAAGGCTCGAAACGAGGCGGTCGATTCTCGAAAGCCGGCGAAATCCTGAAAAGAGAGTGGGCCGCTGGCAATTCGCCTGCGGGTTCTGGTAAGTTCGACTGCCTACGGGGGTGAGGATGGGCGGGAGTCGCGGTGTGAATGCTTCTGGCGTCGTCAATATCGAGGACTTGCGCGCACTGGCGCAACGGCGCATCCCGAAGTCAGTGTTCGATTATTTAGACGGCGGGGCAGAAGGGGAAGTGACCCTGCGAGAAAATTGCCGGGCGTTTCGCGATGTCCTGTTTCGTCCGCGCGGTGCGGTCGCGGTAGCCGAATGCGATTTGAAGACTCGCGTGCTGGGGCACGAACTCTCTTTTCCCGCGATGCTGGCTCCGGTGGGGTACAGCCGGCTGATGCATCCAGAAGGGGAGGTTGCGGCGGCGCGCGCGGCTGGAGATGCGGGCACGGGGTACATTCTGTCGACGATTTCCGGCCACAAATTGGAAGATGTGAAGGCAGGAACGACTGGCCCGGCGTTTTATCAACTGTATTTGCTGGGCGGACGAGAAGCCGCTGAAGGAGCGCTGGAACGAGCGCGCCGCGCAGGGTTTTCGGCGCTAGTAATTACCGTGGATACGCCTGTCGCCGGAATGCGCGAGCGCGATCCGCGCAACGGAATGAAAGAGCTCCTGGGCAGTTCTGTGTTCGCGAAAATTCCTTACTTGCCCGACATCCTCGCGCATCCGGGGTGGCTGGCGTCATTTCTGATGGACGGGGGTACGCCGAAGTTGGAGAACATTGTGATTCCCGGCAAAGGGCCGCTCGATTTGGTTGATGTGAGCGCGGCACTGGCGCAAGCCACGGTGACGTGGGAGGATCTGCGCTGGATTCGCAAAACGTGGCCGGGCCCGATTGTGGTGAAGGGCCTGCTGACGGGCGATGATGCCAGGCGTGCCGCAGATGAGGGCGCATCGGCGGTGGTGGTGTCGAATCACGGAGGGCGGCAACTGGATTCGGTTTTTCCGACGCTGCGTGCGCTTCCGGAGGTGGTTGCGGCCGTGAACGGTCAAGTCGAAGTGCTCATGGATGGCGGGATTCGCCGTGGCGGCGATATTGTGAAGGCAATTTGCATGGGTGCGCGCGCGGTGCTCATCGGGCGTGCTTACGCCTACGGGCTGGCTGCCGGCGGACACGAGGGCGTGGCGCGGGCGCTGCAGATTTTGCGCTCCGACGTGGAGCGCACGCTGCGACTACTTGGCTGTCCTTCGGTTGCGGCACTCGATCGCTCGTATGTGGAAGTGCCACGCGCCTGGGGCGAACACTGAGCAGCAATCCGCTCGATAGTCGCGCAACCTAGCCCTGCACCGGGTTGCGGTCGGTGATGGTCTCGGTTTTTGCGTCCCAGAAAACTTTCTTGCCGGTCCAATAGGATTCTGCGGCCATCATGCACGCAACCGAATGCGCGAATCCGTTGCGAACCGTGGCGTGCGGCTGCTGGCGCGAACGCATGCACTCGAACCAGTTCGCCATGTGCTCGGTGCTCAAGTCGTCGATACCGAGCGGCGGCAGCTTGGTTTCTCCCGGCAGCAACACGACCTGCGATTTTCTCTTGTCGTCGATGTCGGCGTCGTCTTCGTGCGTGCCTTTCTCCTCGACTAGCCGATAACGCGGGCTGCCCTCGCCGCCATCGTTGATGAGGCTCGCCTTCTTTCCCATATAGCGCGTGAAACTGGGCGCGTCGTTGCCGAAGCTGGTGGAATAGCTGACCAGAAAACTCTTCGGATATTCGAGCAAAGTCTGAAACGTGTCGGCAGTTTCGCGGCCGTCGTGCCACGCGAGGACGCCACCGTGGGACACGGCTGAGGCGGGAAAATCGTCGTTCATGAACCAGTGCACCACGTCGATGGCATGGCTCATCCACTGGTCGGGGATGCCGCTGGAAAATTCTTTATAGAGACGAAACTCGAAATACATTTGCGGATCGAATGGCCGCGCCGGCTTGGTGAGCAGCCACTTGCTCCAATCGGTATCCTGTGCGCGAATTTGTTTGACCTCGGGACGCCCGCGCCACCGCGGGCCGTGATAGTTCCATACGATTTCAACTTTGCTGACATCTCCGAGGGCCCCGCTGCGCGCGATCTGGTGAGCGGCTATCTGGTAAGGTTCGCTGCGATGCTGAGTCCCGACCTGTGTGATGGTCTTGGCCTGAAGAACCGCATCGCGCGCGGCTTTGGCTTCGGTCAGTACATTTCCCATGGGCTTTTCGACGTACGCATCCTTGGCTGCCTCGGCCACCATTTTCAAAATTGGAGAATGCGAATGTTCCGGCGTAGAGATCATAACGCCGTCGATGTCCTTCATGGATAGGATTTCATCGAAGTGCTGGACCGCGCGTGGGGCGCGGCCGTAGTATCCCGCGTTGGTGGCGGCCGCCTTGTCGCGGTTGACGGTCCAAAGATCGCAGACCGCGACCATTTCCACGTGGTGACTGTCCTTCAACTTGGAGGCGATCAGGTCGAGATCGCGTCCGCGATTTCCAATGCCAATGTGAGCGAGCGAGATCCGATCGTTCGCGCCAATGATCTTGTCGTAGGACAAGGCAGTGCGCGGCAGAACGACGCGACCCGCGAGGACTGCGGCAGAATTGCCCAAAAATGCGCGGCGGTTAGTCTGGGACGAGTCACTCATGAATTTCTCCGATCTCAACTTGTCTTTAATCCGTTTGGTACTAAAGGGAGCGAGCGCAGCCGCACGGCACTGGCGTCGAAAATTGCGTTGGCAATCGCGGGTGCGAGGCCGACCATGGGACATTCTCCGGCGCCGGCGGAGGGAAGGTCTTTGCGGTCGAGCAAAACAGTTTCGAGAGCAGGAACGTCGCTGAAACGAGGTACGCGGTATTGCGACATCCTGCCGTTAAGGATTTTGCCATTGTCGAATTCGATTGCTTCGAAAAGCGCGCCGCCCAATCCCTGGACGTTCGATCCTTCGATCTGATTGCGCAGGTTATCGGGATTCACGATCGCGCCGCACTCGAAAGCGGAAACCACGCGAGCGATTTTGACGTCGCCAGAGTGGCGATCGACGTTGACCTCGGCGAAGGTGGCGATGTTGCCAAGTTTCTCGTAGCCGCCGCCCATTCCGAATCCCTGGCCGGGCGACTTGCTCTTTCCCCAGCCGAACTGCTTTGCCGCCGCTTCAAACACCGCGCGCAGCCTCTCGTCTTTCAGATTTTTCATGCGGAATTCGAGCGGGTCCATCCTGAGAGAATGTGCCATCTCGTCCATGTGCGACTCGCGCGCAAAATGATTGGCGGTCGCGGCCAGCGCGCGGTAGGAACCCTGGCGCAAGGGGGAGTTGGTGGCGTGAAAGACGATGCGCTGGTTCGGAATCTCGTAGTAGGTGCGAATTCCGGCGGAGCCGGAGTTGTAGTTGTGAAATTCCCAGGCCACGATGGTTCCGTCGTTGCGCACGGCGCCGGACACGTCAATCACACCGGCGGGACGAAAATACGCCCAGGTGAATTCTTCTTCGCGGGTCCAGACGACTTTTACGGGACGCTTAGCTGCGCGCGCCAACCGCGCCGCCTCAATGGCGGTCTCTCCGGTGTGCTTGCCGCCGTAGCCGGAGCCAGTGTCGGGCATGAGCACGCGCACATGATCTTCCGAAATTCGAAATGCCTCGGCGAGTTGACCACGTACGCCGAAGGGGCGCTGCGTTCCGGTCCACACTGTCAGGCTATCGCCGTCCCACTTGGCCAGCGCCGCGCGGGGTTCGAGCGGAGTGTGGGCGATGTAGGCCACAGTGTATGCCTGTTGCAGGCGATGATCGGCAGAGCCGAGTGCCTGATCTACGTTACCGACATCGAAGCGATCACCGTCGCCAGTCGGGTCTTTGCCTTCGGAAGTATTCTTGCGCAGATAGTCGAATAGATCTTTGTTTGAAGGCTGCGGATCCGATTTCCATTCGGCCTGGATTGCCGCGACCGCAGAGGCCGCCAATTCAGTGCTGGCTGCAGCGACGCCTATAAAGTTGCCGTCGTGCACGACCGTCGCGCCCATCTGCTCGGCTTTTTGCGTATCCACTGAAACCAGAGTCGCATTGAAAGAGGTTGGCCGCACTACTTTGCCATAAAGCATGTCGGGCAATTTCTGATCAGATGGATAGCGGTGGCGGCCGGTCACAAAGTCGCGGCCGTCCACTTTGAGAGTCGATTGGCCTGCCACCTTCCAGTCGGCCGAGGGAATGAGCGGAGTATCGGCGGAAACGGTTTGGGTCAGTTGCTGTCCATTCGTTAACGCAGCGTATTCGATGGAGCGATTGGTGCGAGGATCGGTGATCTTTCCGTCGGCGACGGTGAGGCTTTTGGGATCGGCCTGCCATTGCGCGGCGGCCAGACCGATCAGCATTTCGCGCGCCGCAGCCGCAACTTTGCGGAGTTGCAGATTCATTGTAGGCGTAGTGCGGCTGCCGAACGTCCCCATATCAAAGGGCGTGAGTTGGGTGTCGCCCATGATCATTTCAATATTTTCGATGGGCACGCGAAGTTCTTCTGAAACCGCCTGGCTCAGCGAAGTGCGAATGTTCTGGCCCATCTCGACTTTGCCGGTGTAAACCGTGACTTTGCCGTTCTCGCCGAGGTGAAGCCAGGCGTCGATATCTTTGGGTAGGTCGGCGCGGCGCTGTCGCGCGCCGCCCGACTCTTGCGCCGCAACCGCCGGTTTCAATATCGAAACTACGAGCACGCCGGCGCCGAGAAACTTGAAGAATTCGCGGCGATCGAGATCGAAGCGGTAGGGAGCCGCGGCGCGCAGTTCGTAGCGCTCGGGTTCCAGGGGAAATTCCAGGTGAGTTTTGGCGCTCATCGCGGGGCTCCTTTCCCGGCGGCTGTGGTGACCTTCGCCGCTTTCTGAATTGCGCTCACGATGCGCGGGTAGGTGCCGCAACGGCAGATGTTGCCGTCCATGAACGCGACGATTTCATCTTCTTTCGGCGAAGGATTTTGCCGGAGCAGCGCGACCGCCGACATAATCATGCCTGAGGTGCAGTAACCGCACTGCATGGCGCCGGCGTCGAGAAAGGCTTCCTGCACGGGATTCAATTGTTCGCCGCGTGCCAGGCCTTCAATGGTCGTAATTTGTTTTTGGGAAACTGCACTTGCTTTGGTGATACAGGAACGCTGTGCTTTTCCATCGATCAGGACGGTGCAGGCGCCGCATTGGCCTTCGCCACAGCCGTACTTGCTTCCGGTGAGATCAAGTTGCTCGCGCAACACGGCGAGCAGGCTGGTTTGTTGGCTTGCCTCGGCTGTATAGGGTTTTCCGTTAATCGTGAGGTGAATGGTCGACATTTTCCATGCTCCAGATCGAGGGCGCGATGAATGTTGAGCGGTCTTCTTTCCAGAATGATATACCCGCGGATAAGTTGAATTGAAGCCGGCACAAGCCCGTCACGGTGAACGATAGAAAAGTTCTTTGAGCCCTCCGCGTCCTCAGCGGTTAAAAGCTTTTGAACGCAGAGTTTCGCAGAGGAGGCTCAGAGTTCGCCGAGAAAACCGTTGGCATCGCATCCTCGCCTGGCGCCCTCGATTTCTCAATCGTTGATCGACTGATAGGCCAGGACGTTCACTTCGCTGTCTAAGGTTAAGTCGCCTGCGGGATGCAGTTGGGCCATGAAGATCACGATCATCTGTTCTGTGGGATCTACCGTGAATCCGGTGTAGAAAAAACCTCCCCAGGTAAACTCGCCGGGTGATCCCAGTTCGGCGAGCGGTTTTTTTACCCCCAACACTCCGAAGCCGAGGCCGAAGCCCCGGTCTGGACCGATCTTGCCGAGTTGATCATGCGTCATCAATTCGACGGTCTTACGGCTCAACAGGCGCGTGTTTCCCAATTTGCCGCCATCGAGCATCATCTGGCAGAAGCGAGCGTAATCCATGGCAGTGGAAACAAGTCCGGCGCCGCCAGAGAATAGTTTCTTCGGGCCGCGCGACGGATACTCCGCAGAATAGGAAAATTTTTCTTCCTTGATCGGAGTGTCGGGAAAGCGGTTCAGCCCTTTGTCGGGATAGTACGCGTAGGCGGTCGCCAAGCGATCGAGTTTATTGTCGGGCGGGTAGAAATACGTATCCTTCATCCCCAGCGGTTCGAAGATGCGAGTGCGGAAAAACTCGTCGAGCGGTTTGCCCGACACAACTTCCACTAGACGGCCCAGCACGTCAACGCTCAGGCCGTATTCGAAACGGTCACCCGGATTGAAGAGCAGAGGAATGCCGGCGAGCTTTTTCACGTTGTCGCCAATGGTTCCGTCATACGGCAGCAGGCCGCTGGCAATTCCGGCTTTCTCATATAGGGGGCCGAGGTCATCGTTCCAGTCGTAAGTGAGACCGGAGGTATGGCGAAGCAAATCGCGAATCGTAATTTCTCTCGTGGCCGGAATTGAATATGGGGTGCCCATCGCTGGCTTGACCAATACTTTTGGATCTTTGAATTCGGGCAGGTACTTCGAAATCGGATCGTCGAGCAGGAATCGGCCCTCTTCGTAAAGCATCATGACGGCCACGCTGGTAATGGGCTTGGACATGGAGCAGATGCGGAAGATGGCGTCCGGCTGCATGGGCTTGGCAGCCTCGCGGTCCATCATGCCTTGCGATTTGAACCAGGCAATGTGACCGTGCCGGACGACCAGAGTGACCGCGCCCGCGATGCGCTTGTCATCAATGTCATGTTGCACGACGGCGGCGATGCGCTCCAGTCGTTCGGATGACAGCCCGAGTGACTCCGGCTTGCCTGTAGGGAGTTCCTGCGCGAGTGCGCAGAAATTCAAAATAAGAACGCCGAGCAGAACCGGAAAGATTATCCGGTTCCGCACGGCAAAGATTTTACGCATGTTTCCTCCATCTATGACTTGATGGTTTTCGAAGCCTGATCCCAGGTGACGGGCTTCTGGCGGAAATATGATTCATTCGCCATGTGGCAGGCGACGGCGGCGTGGTTGCCGAAGACGGCATCCTCGGTGACGGGCTTGCGCGACTTCACCGACTGGAAGAAGACGTTCAGGTGCGGACGCATGTCGTCCCAGTCGTGGCCGCGATAGACCGTGTCTTCGTGCACCGGTTCTTTATTGAGTGGCGGGTCATGTTCCTCGTGCCACTGCTTCACATACTCCTCGCGCATCTTCGCGGGGAAACTGAAGCTGTAATAGCTGGGCTCGGTATCCACGCCGGACTGCGGAGAGTGCCGCAATTCAAATTCGCCGGCATCGAGAAGTCCTTTCGGACCCAGGAAGCGCGCCAGTTCGGGCGTTTCGCAGCCGAGATCGAGGCGCACGTAAACCGGAATGCCGTGATAATCGAAGAGCACGGTGTGAAAGTCGGGCATATCGCGGCCGTCCTTGAAGCGGAAGATGCCGCCCATCGCGGTGGCGGAGCGAGGAATCTCGTTCCATCCCAGCGTGACCAGCATGCCGCTGATAAGGTGCACCATCAGGTCGCCGGCGACGCCGGTGCCGTAGGCTCGCCAGCAGCGCCAGCGCGCGAAGTGCAGCTTGTTGAAGGGAATCTTTGGAGCGTCGTTAAGCCAAGTATCCCAGTCGAGATTTTCTGGAGACAGATCGGTGGGCGGCGGATATTCCCAGGCGCCGGTGGGATCGTTGCGGCCGAGCGTGAGTTCCACCATCTCGACGTCGCCAATTGCACCGCCGGAGTAAAGTTCGCGGGCCTTGGCGCACAGCGTGGAGCTGACTCGCTGCGAGCCAATCTGCACGATGCGATTATTTTTCTGCGCCGCCTCGACCATGGCCAGCCCGTCGGCCACGTTATGCGACATGGGTTTTTCGCAGTAAATATCTTTTCCGGCATTGCAGGCGTCGACCACGACGCGACGGTGCCAATGATCGGGTACCGCGGCGACGATGCAGTCGATGTCTTTGCGATCGAGCAGGTCCCGATAATGGCGCGAGGTTGGCAGACTGGTGTTTGCCGTAATTTCTTTGGCCAAAGTGTGGCGGCCGTCATACAAGTCAGCCGCACCGACGCACTCCACACCGGGAATCGTGATCGCGCCAGTGAGCAGGCCGGAACCCTGCATGCCAATTCCGATCATGCCAAAGCGGACACGATCGCTAGGCGCTACAGCTCGCGGAAATGGCTGAGCTTCCAGCCGGATCGTCTTTGAAACCAGCAGGCCGCCCGCGGCAGCCGCCGCACTTCCCTGCAAGAATGCGCGTCGCGAAAGAATGCGTTTCATGCCAATCCCTCCGAATGATTTGACTGCCCACAGCTATCTGGTCCACGGCTACTTCTTCAGCGGTTTAATGGCTACTTCCTTGAAAAAAACGATGTCGTTGTCGCTGTGATTCTGCAGGCCGATATAACCGAAGTTGGGCCGCGGACCGCGCTGCGGCTCGAAATCGAATTTGCGCTCCGGGACGGGATCGCCATCTTTATAGTCCGTGATCTTCACGCCATTGAGCGTCACAATGGTCCGCGAGCCATCGAGGGTGATGTCCATTGTGTTCCACTCCGGCCCGGGTTTCCAGGCCTTGGCCAGAGGCTTGGTGAGCGAGTAGAGCATGCCCGTCGAATGGTATTCGTCTTCCTTCGAGGTTTCAGGATGGTTATCAATTTGCACTTCGAACCCGTAGTGCACGGGCATCCACTCTTCGCGGGGTTCGATGGGAATGCGGATGAAAACTCCGGAATTGTCGTTCTCGTCCCGCATTCTGTAGACCACGTGAATGGTGCAGTTGCCGATCTTGCCGCCGGTCCAGTAGAGCAAGCCCATGCCGCCATGAGTGTGGATCAGGCCGTCTTCCACGGTATCGCCGCCCGGGCCAACATGTTTCCATCCGGTCAGGTCTTTGCCGTTGAAAAGTTGTTGCCACTTATCGGGATCGCCTTTGCAGGCATTCTGATTTTCATCGGCAGCGAAGCCGAGCGTTGCCAATCCGGCCAGCAGAAAGATTGAAATAATAAATCGTTTCAGCATTGAGAATCTCCTGAGTTTTTCTCCGCGAGCTATCGTTGGGACAGACCAACATACTCGCACCCAGGGCGGGAATCAAATGGGGCGGAGTTAAAATTCCGATTTTTGAGAGGAGTTCTCAGAGGAACTTGTGCGGAAGGGGGTAAAAGCACTTGGCGCCGCCCGAGGGCGACGCCGAAGTTGCCGAAGTAACAGGAATGCTCCATCCTTGTCCCGCAATTGCTGGCGGCACAGGATGGGATATTAACTCTAGTCCATCTCTCTGCGCAGTCCGCCGAACATAAGCAAGCCGGAGGATGCGCCCGAACTGCCCTCGGCCTCGCGCTTTTTCTGCCAGTCAGTTTCGGTGAGCACCGTGATGCTTTCTGCCTTTTTCTTTTTGAGTCCGGCATTGATTGCCGGAAGTTCCTTCTGCGTCAGCTTTTGGAAATCGCCGATCACGTCTTCTAATTCATGTGCCAGCGACTCTTCCCGCGCTGCCTGATACTCGGCGGGACGGCCCTCGTACCCATTGACCGAGCCATAGAGTTGTCCGAGAAGTTCGCGAATGCGTTCTTCGCCTGTGATCATGCCGCCTTCTTTGGTGGCCACGATCTTGGACCGCAGTTCGTCGCACTTCGCCGCCAGATCCTGCAGTTGCTTGCGCAGAGGATCCTTCTCCGGCAGCTTGGCCGCACGCGCGTTGGCTGCATTGCGCACGCCTTCAATGGCGTCGACAGCGAAAGTCATGTGCTCGATGGTGCGATAAATCTTCATCGTCAACTCGAACTGCGCCTTGCGATCTTCGAGCGAGAACTTTGCCCGCGGATCGAGAACGACGTTTAACTGCTCGGTATAAACGTTGTCACCCTTGGTCATCTTTACCGTATAGGCTCCCGGCAGCACGCGTGGACCCTGGGCCGCTTCAAACAGAGCGCTGGCCGCGGGCGGTACAGCTGGAGCCTTGATCCGCATCGACCAATTCGCGCGGTTCAAGCCACGGTGCTTGCTGCCGGCAACGCTATCGACCACTTTGCCGTTGGAGTCGAGAATCTCAATCTTCAGATCGCCGAAAATATGCCGCCCTCGCTGGTAGTAGGTGATCTGTGCCTCTTCGGGGCGGCTGCGGCCGGTGAAGGTTTCGTCTCCTTCAGGCCAACCACCGAAGGCGTCGAAGTACTGAACCGCCTTTCCGGGGATCAAAACCGCTTCCTTCGCCATAAGGTCTGGAGTTAGTGCGCGAAGCGGAGAAATGTCGTCGATAATCCAGATGCCGCGCCCGTGCGTAGCCAGTACGAGATCGCTCTCGCGAGCATGCACGGCAATATCGTCGACCGCCACCGAGGGGAAGTTGCTGCCTTTGTATTGCGCCCAGTGTTGGCCGCCGTCGACGGAGATCCATAGTCCGAACTCCGTGCCCAGGAAAAGCAGATTGGGATTGATTGTGTCTTCTTTGATCACGTGCGCGAACCCGCGAGCGCCGCTTTGCTGCGCCGCAAGCGCCGTCCACGTTTTGCCATAGTCGGTGGTCTTGTAGGCGTAGGGAGCCATATCGCCAAACATGTGGCGGTCAAAGGTGACGTAAGCCGTGGCTTCGTCGTAGCGGCTGGCCTCAACGGTCGAGACCCAGGAATTTTTCCCCAAGCCACTTACATTGCCCACGACGTTGGTCCAGGTTTTGCCGCCGTCGCGAGTGACCTGCAAATTACCGTCGTCGGTTCCGACCCAGATGACTTGCCCGTTCTTGGGCGATTCTGAAATCGAATAAATCGTCGTATGCATTTCCGCCGAAGAATTGTCGACAGTCACGCCGCCAGATTCTTCTTGTTTCTGTTTTTCCGGATCGTTTGTAGTGAGGTCGGGAGAAATGCGATCCCAGGTCTGCCCGTGATCGCGGGAACGGAATAGGAATTGCGCCCCGATATAAATCGTGCCTTTTTCAGTGGGGCTCATGTGAATGGGGGTATTCCAGTTGAAGCGCAGTTTCTTCTCGCCGTAGTTGGGCAGAGGCTTGATCTCGCGAATCTCGTGGGTGTAGCGATTCACGCGGCCAATTTCGCCGCCCTGCGCTTCGGCATAGATGTAGTCTGGATCGGAGGTATCTGCAAACATCCAGAATCCGTCGCCACCATACATGTTTTCCCAGCGCGAATTCGAAACCCCACCCGGGTAAGAGGAATCAGCCACCCAAGAACTGTTGTCCTGCAGTCCGCCATAGACGTGGTACGGATCGGAATTGTCGGTGCTCACGTGGTAGAACTGCGACACCGGCAGGTTCATCTGGTGTTTCCAGCGATTGCCGCCGTCCTCGCTGCGCCACAGGCCGCCGTCGTCTCCGGCGATGACGATATTCGGATTTTTGGGATTGATCCAGACATCGTGGAAATCGCCGTGATCCGAGCCGGAAACCACGTTGAACGAATGGCCGCCGTCGGTGCTGTAGAGCAGGATGAGATCGGGCTTGAAAATTTTGTTTTCGTCTTTGGGATCGACGATCAGATTGCCGAAATAAAACGGGCGCCAGACCATGAAATTGCTGGCGTCGAGTTTGGTCCAGTTCGCGCCGCCATCATCGGAGCGATACAGTCCTCGGCCTTTTTCGGCTTCGATGTTGGCATAGACGACCTGCGGCTTGGCGGGTGCGACAGCAACCGCAACGCGTCCCCAGGGTTTGGGCGGCAATCCCTTAGCGCTGCTATCAGTGATCTCGCTCCAGTGGTCGCCGCCGTCGGTTGACTTGAATAGTCCGCTGCCCGGGCCGCCAGAACGGAACGTCCAGCCTTGGCGCCGGAAATCCCACATAGAGGCGTAGATCGTTTTCGGTTCCTGGCGGCTCATGGCCAGCAGTGCACAGCCCGACGATCCATTGGCGCCGGCCAGAACTTTATTCCAAGTCTTGCCGCCGTCAGTGGTCTTGTAGACGCCGCGCTCGTCGCTGTCATTCCACAAATGGCCCATGGCGCAGACCAGCACTTTGTTTCCATCGGTAGGGTCAACCAGGATTTTCGCGATGTGCTCGCTATTCTTCAGCCCAACGTTGGTCCAGTTCTCGCCGCCATCGGTGGATTTATAGACTCCGTCGCCGACCGAGACGCTGTTGCGAACCCAGCCCTCGCCTGACCCCACCCAAACTGTTTTCGTGTTCGAAGGATCGATGGCGACCGCGCCAATCGATTGCACGCTCTCGCGGTCGAAAACCGACTTGTAGGTGGTCCCGCCATTCACCGACTTCCACACGCCTCCACTGGCCGAGCCTACGAAGACGGTGATGCGTCCATCCTGCTCGACGGCGTCTACGGCCGCAATGCGCCCGCTCATGGCCGCCGAACCGATGTTGCGCGCGGGAAGCCCGGAAACTGTGGCCGCGTCGAATTTATAATTTCCCTGACCGAAAGAGAGAACCGCGCAACTCAGCAATGCGATTCCGGAACCTAAGCTCAGCTTCATCATCAACCCGCACTTGCGATCGGCAGCATTCATTGAGAAATCCTCTTGGAGCAAAAGTTGTTCAGGTTGAGGCAGCGTTTTTGGCTGCCCGCCGTTTACCGGTTTCGACTCCCGGTTACTTCTTTTCGGCATCGGCTTTCGGAGCTTGCTTCAGCGAAGCTGGCACAGCAAAATCCGCCTTGTCGATGGTTACGTTGACGTCAATCTTTTCGATGGTCGTGGACTGCGCGGCTGGATTCGCCTTCGTCCCCTGGGAAATGGAGAAGGGGTACATTACTCCCGCAACCGGCTTGTAAGAGCCCAGGTCGGTCACAGATTCACGCACCGATCCGCGGATGAACTCCTGCACTTCCTTGCGAATTTCCAGGAAGGTATCGGGATCGAGATAGTAGTAGACGATGTCGCCATCTTTCAGCGTGACTTTCAGGCGGAGAGCGTCGTCGCCGTCGACCACGTCGTGGCCCAGAAATTCAACGGTGTTGCCCTTTTCCTTGTAATCCACCAGAGGGCCGTCGAAATCGGCATCGAGAAGCAGGTCCTTCAGGTCGTCTTCGCCCATTAACTCGGGGTCTTTGTGCCCACCGAATGGCTGGATCTGCCAACCGGTGGAACCATCGTAGGCGGTGACCGCGGTCATACCCTGCAGAGTGAAGGTCTCGCGGATGAGGTTCGGCCGCTCGTTTTCCTGCAGCGACGCAGCGACCATCCCTCCGCCGACATTCAATTTGCCGGTCATGCGCACCGATTTGATTGCCTTGATTTTGTCGATGCCGCCCTTGGCCTCAATATTTTTGTTGACGAGTTCTTCGGCGCTCTGCCCGTGGGAGAAAACACTCAGGCATGTAGTTACCGCCAACACAATCACTGCGTGACGCATTGAAAGGACTCCTGTTGTATGGGACTTAAACCCCGGGGAATTGACGAACAGTACTCTACCCGTAAGTAGACGTGCTTGCCAAGTCTTGGTGAGCAATTGTGTCCGCGGCACTATGAGGATTGACGGCATCGATTGGGAAGGGCGAAAAATCGACGCGCCCGATTCCGCTGCCCGTAAGTGTCGGCGAGGACGCCAACACTACAGCCGGCGGGACGCCGGCGCTACGGAAGAGCTAACGTGCGCGGGCCAGCACTAGCGTCACATCGTCGGGTTGTTCGTTGTCGCCAATCCAGTCATCGACGGCCATGGTGACGATCTGGCTGATCTGGGGAAGAGGGAGATTGCGATTGTCGCGGACCAGGTCGATCAGGCGCTGCTCGCCGAATTCACCGAAGTCATTTTCCGGCTCGGTGACTCCGTCGCTGTAGGCCAGGAAAATTTCGCCGGGATGCATTTCTACCGCGCCCTCTTCGTAAGTCATGTTGTCGAACAGGCCCACAACCGTGCCCCCGGCTTCCAACCTGCGCACACTGCCGTCTTTGCTGATCAGAATCGGCGGCAAGTGTCCGCCATTGCTGTAGGTGAGATGGTGGGATCGTCCGTCGTAAATTCCGAGGAAGAGGGTCGCGTATTTTTCGGGCGGCGTGCTTTCGTAGAGTTGATGGTTGAGCAGGCCGAGCAGGGCTCCGGGCGAAACCTCAATGCCCTCGGGCCAGGCTGCCATGATGCGGCCTTCGCCAGCGATGGCACCCACGCCCACGGGTTCCCGCATCTGGGGAAGGTTCTCCATGCTGTAGGCGCGGACTGCGGAGTGGATGGTCGCCATCAAGAGCGCCGCGGAAATTCCTTTTCCGCTGATGTCGCCGACCGCGAGAATCAGCTTATGGGAACTGGCGGTCAGGAAGTCGTAATAGTCTCCGCTGACGGTGCGGGCGGGACGGCAGAATCCATGCACCTCGAGCGATTCGAGTTCTGAAACCTGGCGCGGGAATAATTGCGCCTGCACCTCCTGGGCGATGGCGAGTTCGTTCTCCAGGCGCTGCTTTTCTTTTTGCTCCAGAATTAGTTTCTCGATGGAGGCGGTCATGGAGTTGAACGATCGGGCCAGGTCGGCGAGCTGATCGGTGGAAGTGACCGGGATGCGATGGCTGAAATCGCCACGATCCACGTGCTTGGTGGCATCGTGGAGCTGCGCAACCGCCGCCGTCACGGTGCGAGTCATGCGAGTGCCAATGATGAGGGCGATCAGTTCGATGATGGCAAAGAAAATTCCAACGCCCAGCAGAATGTAAGCCACGCCCTGAACAAATTCTCCGAGCGCAGCGAATAGATGGCTATACAAGACCGACGGGCGAGTGCGGACTCTGACCAGCACGTTTCGTTCAGGATTCCCATTGGCCCAATCGACCGCAGAAAGGGAAGTGCCGGCAAGCGGGATCTCGAGGTCGAAGTTGCTGGAAGGGTTGGGTAGCGTGCCCACGGTAAACGTCGGTTGCGATTCTTCGCGATCGGCGGTGGACGCTGCCTTGGCGGAGCTGGTGTTATTGCGGCCGCTCGTTGGGCCGGTGGCATTTTTTGCTGCAGCGGGGTTGATCATTACCCCTGAGGGGAAGACTGTGATTTCGCCGAGATCGGCGGCGATGGCGCCTACTAAATCTTTGTCGAACGGCTCGCTGGTGACCACAATAAGTGTGTTCGACTTGATGGGGAGCGACGCGACCGCGCGCAGATACAATCGGCCGTGATCGCGGACGATGTCGCTAAACCGGCTGTTGATGAACGTGGGGGACGTAAGGGAGGTGCCCTGGAATTCGGCGCACAGCGGGAGCGGTTTCTGAGCATACCAAGCGCAAACCTGGCGGCGGGTCCAGGCGCGGTCGCGCTTACGCAATCCCGCAAGCGACTCTGCGGCAGGATTGTCTCCCCGCTCCAGGCGAGCCGCGAGTTCGTTGCTGACTGCGGCGTTCGCTGCTTCCAGACTTTTCAGTCGCGAGTTGATATCGGAAGTCACGACGAAGACCGCAAACTGTCCTGCCAGCCCGTAGAGCGTCACGAGGGCCATCGTGACCAGGAGTATGGCGGGGATCACCCCTATGAATACGTAAGTAACGATAAGCCGGTTGCGCAGGCGCCACAGGACTCGGCGTTTCAAAAAGCGGAAGGCGAGGACGCCAAAAAGTATGATGGCGAGGAAAGTCAGAAACTCGACCCAGCCGCCTAAGTGGTCGCCCCACGAAGGAGCTAACAAGCCGAGCAACTCTTTCAACGCCAGAAGCACCACGGCCATAGCCGCCAGATAGCACGCCAGGCGCGCCATGCGGCCTTCGGGCCACAGTCCGGCCTTGATCAACCGGAACCGCAATTCTGGATAGGACCATTGCATGTTGTTCTTCGGACCGTGCGCAGAAATCAGGATTATACGGCGACAGAAACTAGGCGTTGCCTCTCCAGCCGCATGCCGATTTACGCCCGCTGCCGGCGTTCCAGCGATTAGATCTCAGGATAAAGATCGAAGAATGCCTCCAGGCTCGTGCGCAGTTGCTTTTCGATCTCTTCCTTGCTGCCTTCGAGCACGTGCATGGTTACGTGGGCCTCGCGGCCGTTCGCCAGCTTCACTGGAGCCTCGCCTACTTCAACCACGTCTTCCGACGGCAACAGCCTCATGCCATAAACCAGCGTCAGATTAGCCATGATTGATTTTACGACGTTACCGCCGGGTCCCGCGAACCACGCTTTGGCGTTTAGGATTCCGGGGTTCTCGTTTAGAATCCCGCAGTGCTTAGAATTCTGGCTTCCACGGTCTGCATCGGTCTCGCATCGGTCGTGCTCTCATTCGCGCCGGTAGATTTGGCGCAAGAGTCAGCGACAAACCCACAGTCGAACGAACCGCAGGTCAAGGTCAACATGTTGAATGTGTGTTCGCCGTCAGCCGAGGAGCAGAAAGAAATTGCTTCCGCGCTGGCGCGTGTTCCCAAGCAGCCCTTGTTCGGGACTGATTTCGAAGTCTCGCGCGGGCGGTCGACTCTGGCGGATATGCCGAATTTCCTGAAGCCTGGGCAGGGCGGGCATGTGGCTGGAGAGCCGTCGATTGCGACCTATGTCAGAATTCGGCGCGAATTTTCGGTGCAGGCACTTTTTTCCAGCGTGCAGTATTCCTTCAGTAACGACGGGCAGAATATGGTGGAGACGCTGGTGCTGCACGTGCGCGATCCCAAGGATCTGATCCAAGTGTCGCTGGAAGACAGTGCGTCGTCAGTTACCAGTTCGGAAGCGATGCTCGGTTCGAATACTCCGGCGAGCCGAGTGCGGTTGGAGCGCTTTGGCAAGCCGTCGGTCGCGCTGGCTCGATGTCTGGCTCCCGAGGGTGGTCCGGCGCCCGACCAGAGCGCGTATGAACCGTTGTTCCGCGGGGCATCGGATGTGCTGGCAAATTATCGCGGACTGCTGGGCGTGAAAAAAATTGTGCCCGATGAGTTGGCGAAAATTAGCGGAGAATCGAAGCCCCAGTCAAAATCGGCTCCAAAAGTGAAAGGAACCATGGCTAAGCCGGCGAAAGGAACACCGATTAAATAGCAATTGTCATGTTGAGCGAAACTGAGATCGATGCACTCGCAGGCAAATACATAGGTCCTTCGCTTCGCTCAGGATGACAACGCTAGTTGGCGACCTCCCGGGTAGCTAAGGACGGGCAGCGAAGGGGCTTGCATCAAAATCTGAGATGGGCCATCTAATGTTCAACCACACTTCATGAGCGAAACTCGAGATGTTGTCATCGTCGGGTCCGGATGCTCCGGACACACTGCCGCTCTTTACGCGGCGCGCGCCAACCTAAAGCCGCTGGTCATCGAAGGGCACGAGCCTGGCGGCCAGTTGTCTATGACCACATTGGTCGAAAACTTTCCTGGATTTCCCGAAGGCATTCTCGGACCGCAGTTGGTCGAGAACATGCGCAAGCAAGCCGAACGCTTCGGCGCCGAATACCGGATGACGCACCTGACCAGCGCCGATCTCAGCAAGCGGCCCTTTCTGTTGCATCTCGGAGTGCATCAGGTTCACGCACAAACGCTTATCATTGCCAGTGGAGCGTCCGCACGATGGCTGGGCTTGCCGCACGAACAGCAGTTGATCGGCCACGGGGTTTCGTCGTGCGCGACCTGCGATGGTTTCTTTTTTTCCGGCAAGGAGATCGTCGTGGTCGGCGGCGGAGACTCGGCTATGGAGGAAGCGCTGTTCCTGACCCGCTTCGCGACCAAGGTGACGGTCATTCACCGGCGAGATGCTTTTCGTGCCTCGAAGATCATGCTGGATCGCGCGCAGCATCACGACAAGATTCAGTTCCTGCTCAACACTGTGGTGGAAGATGTTTACGATGTCCATCACAAAGAAGTTACGGGACTGAAGTTGCGCGATGTAAAGACGGGCAAGGTCTGGGATTTCCCCACCAGCGCGCTGTTTCTCGGGATCGGCCACGAGCCCAATGCGAAGATGTTCGCCGGCCAGCTCGACATGGACGTCGACGGCTACCTCAAGACCCACAATTACGTTTTCACGCGCGTGCACGGAGTTTACGCATGCGGCGACGTGCAGGATCGGCGCTACAGGCAGGCCATTACAGCCGCGGGCACCGGATGCATGGCCGCTATTGAGGTGGAAAAGTTTCTGGAAGAGCAGGGCAAATAAGCAGCGTCGTGAATCCTAATCGAAAGATGTTAGTCCGGTTCCCATAGATTCTCGGGCCCAGGATGCTGCTAAGCGTATCGCCGTCCTCTACGGTGCGGCCGGTTTGTGATACAAAATTCTGTGATCTTCCTACGACCGCGGCGCACTTCTTCTCTTCTCATCTCTAACCTGGCAGGTACCGCATGCTGAGGGCGTTTTTCGTTCACCTCTCTGAAAATCGTTCTCTTCGCAGTTTTGCGGAGCGGTCGGCGATTGGCCGCCGGGTTTCTGGACGGTTCGTGGCTGGCACGGAAATTGCCGATGCAGTGCGTGTTACCCAGGCCGTCAACCAGGCGGGGATGAGCGTCAGCATCGACAATCTGGGAGAGAACACGACCAATGCGGAAGAGGCCAGGCACAGCGCGCAACTCTACCATCAGATTCTCGACGCCATCGTTGCCAACAAGCTCGACGCTAACATCAGCTTGAAGCTGACACACATGGGACTCGACGTGGACGAGAATATGGCGTGCGAACTGGTTGCCGGACTGATGAAGAAAGCCGCGTCGATAGAGCGGGGATTTGTGCGCGTCGATATGGAAGGGTCTCCCTACACCCAGCGGACACTGGACTTCGTTCACGAACTGCACCGCATGCCGGGGAATCAGAACCGCGTGGGCACGGTCATTCAGTCCTATTTGAAGCGTTCCGAAAGCGACATCGAGAAGCTGCTGGCGGAAGGGATTCGCATTCGCCTGTGCAAGGGCGCGTATAAGGAACCGCCGAGCATCGCATTCGAAAGCAAGGCGGACGTGGATGCGAATTACGTCAAGCTAATGAAGATTTTGATGAAGAGTGGCGTCTATCACGGTTTAGCGACGCATGACGAGGCGATCATTCGCGAGGCCCAGGCATTTGCCACGCGGGAAAAAATTGCGCGCGACAGTTTCGAGTTCCAGATGCTCTACGGGATTCGGCGCGACCTGCAGCAGCGTCTGGTGCGCGATGGCTGGCGCATGCGCGTTTACGTTCCGTTCGGCAGCGAGTGGTACCCCTACTTTATGCGGCGGTTAGGAGAACGCCCGGCCAATGTGTTCTTCATCGCGCGGAACATGCTGAGGGCATAAGGGTCTTTAGATTGGTGTGATACACTGAACACTGAATACACAGGATACAAGTATTTCCTAACACTCCATCCAACTTCTATCCGGCTTCCCGAAGAAATCGAGCGGCGCCTCGACGCTATCGCGGAAAAGACCGGACGCACCAAGGCCTTCTACATCCGCGAGATGATCCTGAATCATATCGACGACATAGAGGATTACTACCTTGCGGCCGACGTTGTCGAACGCCTTCGCAAAGGACGGGGTCGCACTTTTACCGCTCAAGAAGTGAGACAGGACCTTGGCCTGGACGATTGAGTACGCCGACCAAGCGCGAACTCAGCTTCGCAAATTAGACAAAGCAGCAGCCCGCCGCATTACTAATTACATGGACCAGCGTATCGCGCCTCTCGAGGATCCGCCCATCCTGGGCAAAGCGCTGAGAGGACCGTTGGGCGAGTTTTGGCGCTATCGGGTAGGAGAATACCGCGTCATCTGTGACCTTCACGATGAGACGTTACGTGTCTTGGTGGTGCAGGTAGGAAACCGGAAGGATGTCTACCGCTAGAAGCCCGAAATTCCCAGGGTTCCCTACTCCTGCGGCCCGTTCTCCCCGCCCTCGGGCGGAGCCAGGGGCAGACGTGTTGCACCCCGCATCATTTCGCGCTCCTGGTCCGAAAACATGCCCTTAAATCGTTCTGAGTTGATGACCGATTCGCGCTGGTCCGGCGGCATGGCCCGCAAATCCCGAACGGCGGTCATCACCATGCGCTGGCGATCGGGAGGCAGTTGCCGCATCTGGCCAAAAACTTGCCGGGCTTGTTGCTTTTGCTCGGGAGTGAGGTGCTCCCAGGTTTCCATGCGATTCAGCATGCGCAGTTGCTGCTGCGGAGGCAGGCTGGAGAAATGCTGCAAGCGCTGCCGCAGGCGCTGCTGCCGTTCCGGAGGAAGACTGCGAAACGCGGGATCATTCTGGAGTTCGCGCTCCTGTTCCGCGGGAGGCAAATCTTTGTAGCGTCGAAGCCAGTCCCCGGCATGGCCCTGAGGTCGGGCGGTCATTTGGTGTTGAGGAGGAGGTGGCGCCGCATGTCTTTGCTGGGGAGCAAGCACGGCTCCTGCGTGCGCGAAGAAAGGGACAGAAATGGCAACAGCAAGCGCCAAACCGGCGCTGGCCAGCCATCGTGTCCTTTTCATTCCCTGCCGCATTTCCCCCGCCTTGCACTTCGCCGCGTTCAGACCCAGCCACCAAACCATGGCGCGAGATTTCTACGGATTCGCTGCGACATCCTGCTGCAACTCCAGATCATCCAGCAAGTCGAAATCCGCGTACATCTCGTGATTGTTGTCTAAAGTCTGCAGATCGCTGACTGCGGTACCTACCGGCGCTGCACTCGAAGCTTGCTCAGTATGTTTGTACCGCGCGCTGTTTCGGGTATAGAGCACTCCCGCACCCACGCCCATCAGGACAGTAAGCGCGGCTGCCAGCACGGGCCGGCGGAACCAATGTGCCCATCCGGATTGCGGTTTGGCCATTTCTTCGCGGAGCCGTGCCTGCAGGCGCGTGTCGAAATAGGGCGACGGCTCCGGGGTCTTCCATTCTTCGAGCAGCGCCATAGTGGCGCGCATCCCGCTCAACTCTTGCGCACAAGAACTGCAGCTCTGCAGATGCTTTTCCTCGTCCGCGGTCGGCGAGCTGAACCCAGCCGCCACATCGGGTATCCTTTCACGAATTTGATCGCATTTCATAACCACTTCCCCTTCACTGTTTTCGCCAATGTCACTGTTCGCCATGTCACTCAAAGAAAAATAAAATCCCGCTAAACGAATTCTTTTAACTGTTCCCGCAAAGTCTCATAAGCCCGGAAGAGCAGCGACTTGGTCGCCGACTCGCTCTTTTTCAAAACTTCGGCAATCTGCTTGTAGTCCATCTGCTGGTACTTGTGCATGATTACCGCCAACCTCTGTTGCTCGGGGAGAGCCTCCACCTTACGCCGAATTGCCATCAAGCGTTCACGCCGTACCATGTTTTGTTCGGCGGTCAGCGATGCGTCCGGCAGTTCCAATGTCGTGCCGGTCTCTTCGTCAGGTTCATCGAGGCTTACCGTGACCTCAGGTCGCTCGTGCCGCGTATCGCGAGCATGATTCACGGCCAGGTTGGTCGCAATTCGATAAAGCCAGGTCGTAAATTTAGCACTCGCCTCGTAGGTCTGACGCGAGCGATAAACGCGTAAAAAAACTTCCTGCGCCAGATCTTCGGCAGCGGCCGCGTTCCGCGCCATCCGGTACATGAAACTTACCATCGGCCGCCGGTATTTCTGCACCAGATAATCGAAGGCCGGTTGATCGCCTGCCTTGGCGCGCAGCATGAACTCAGCGTCGGAATCGACACCCCCGGCGGAGAATGTCGCCTGCGGTGCGTTCGCCGCCATCAGCATGCCCCGATCAAGTGCGGCAGTGCTCACACTAGTTTCAACCCCGTCTCGATCCGAAAGTTTCGCCTTATTCGAATCAGGGGAGGGGGCGGAAGTCCCGCCGCTTGAGGGAGATAGAGGAGGTTTCGGGAATTCTGGGTCGGACTTCATGCAAAGAGACGAAGTGGCGCTGGCGCTCTATCCGGGACTGCGGCCATCTCCTACCGCCGATTAGGCTACCACACCGCTATCACACGGCCAGAAAGAGTTAGGGCAAGCAGCTCGTCGGGCATTCATTGACTTGCGCATAACAATGAACGAAAGTCTTATGAGGTGAACTGCATGCTATCGCGCCGCAGCTTCATGGCTGCTCTGTCCGCCTTGCCCGTCTCCCGCCTACTCGGTTCGCGTTCGCTGCTTGCAGCACCTTCGCCAGTGAATCCAGCCAGTGAGTCAGTGGCTGCCGATCCGGACGATCTAACTCAATTCGTGAAAATTTCCATTGGTACGGGTGGCCACGGGCACACGTATCCGGGGGCGACCGTCCCGTTTGGCATGGTTCAACTCAGCCCCGACACCTATAACGACGGATGGGACTGGTGCTCCGGGTATCACTATTCCGACAGTTCGATCATGGGGTTCAGCCATACCCACCTGAGCGGCACGGGCGCATCTGACATGTTGGATTTTCTGCTCATGCCAGGAGTTGGGCCCGCGAAAACCGTGCCGGGCTTACGCCAGAATCCTGGCGAGGGCTACCGCTCCCGCTTCAGTCATGACGAGGAGATCGCCGTGCCCGGGTATTATGCGGTCACGTTGCGCGATTTCAATATTCGGGCGGAGTTGAGCGCCACCGAGCGCGCCGGCATTCACCGCTACCGCTTTCCCGCGAGCGACAGCAGCCACTTCATTCTCGACCTGGTTCATACCTACGGGAACGCGCCCATCTTGTGGGCCGATTTGAAAATCGTGGGCAACGACATGATCGTCGGGGGACGCAGCGTGAAGGGGTGGGCACCGGGCCGCGAGATTTATTTCGCGATGAAATTCTCCAAACCGTTTGTGTCTTCCGAAATCGTCTCCGGGGAAAAGCGACTTGACTCGAGCGTCCGTGAGGCGAAAGGGAATTCGCTGAAATGCCTGGTCCATTTCCAAACCACCGACGGCGAGACGATCTTGGTTAAGACCGGCATTTCGGGAGTGAGCGTGGAAGGCGCGCAGAAAAACCTGGACGCCGAGATGCCTGACTGGGATTTCGACAAGGTAAAGAGCGCGGCCCACGCGGCTTGGAGCAAGAATCTGTCGCGGATCAGAATCACCACTTCGGACGCTCGGCACAAAAGAATTTTCTATACGGCTCTCTACCACATGATGCTGGCCCCCACGCTTTTTGACGACGTAGACGGCCAATATCCGGGGATGGATGGCAAGGCCCATCCGCTGCCGAGTGGCGTGCATAACTACAGCACGTTTTCCTTGTGGGATACGTTTCGCGCGGCGCATCCCATGTACACGCTGTTCCAGTCCGACCGCGTTGCGGATTTCGTGAATTGCCTGATTCGCATGGGGCAGGAGAGCCCCTCCGGCGTTCCGATCTGGCCGTTGCAGGCGAAGGAAACTTTTTGCATGACCGGATACCATGCGAGTTCGGTGATCGCGGAAGCGCAGGTGAAAGGCTTCAAAGGAATTGATTTCAGCAAGGCTTACCCTGCGCTCCGAAAACGCGCGATGGTCGAGGACTATCGTGGACTCGGCTATTACCGGAAACTCGGTTACATTCCTTGCGATAAAGAAGAAGAATCGGTCAGCAAAACCATGGAGTACGCCTATGACGACTGGGCGGTCGCGCACATTGCCGAGGCCGCCGGCGCAGCGGAAGACTCCAAGGCGCTGGTCAAACGATCCCGCAATTACAGGAATCTGTTTGATGACTCGACCGGCTTCATGCGCTCGCGACTGGAGAATGGGCAATGGGCCGAACCTTTCCACTCGACCGAGATGGGTTACTCGAAGAAATGGAGAGACTATACCGAGTCGGATCCCTGGGAGACTACGTTCACCGTGCAACACGATCCCGCGGGATTGATCAAACTCTGCGGCGGACCGACGGCGTTCGTTGAAAAGCTTGACGCGTTGTTTACGACCAGTTCGCAGCTTCCACCGGACGCACCGCCAGACATCGCCGGAATGATTGGCCAATATGCTCACGGCAACGAGCCCTGTCATCACATGGCCTATCTCTATTGCTATGCGGGCGCCGCGCACAAGACACAAGACCGAGTAAGAATGCTGCTCGACCTGGAATATGACGATCAGCCCGACGGCCTCGCTGGCAACGAAGACTGCGGGCAAATGTCCGCCTGGTACTTGATCAGTTCGCTGGGCTTCTACGCAGTCGATCCGGTCAGCGGCAACTACGTGTTTGGAACGCCGTTGTTCGATCGGGCGGAGGTCGAACTGGGCAACGGCAAAACTCTGGTGGTGGAAGCGAAACGCAAAGCTGCGACCGACCAGTACATTCAGTCGGTGGAGTTCAATGGCAAGCCGTATTCGAAATTGTGGTTTCGTCATGCGGACATTGCGAATGGCGCGATCATCGTGTTCACCATGGGCAGCCAGCCCAGCCCGGACTTCGGTTCGGGGGAAGGGGCAATGCCGCCCTCCCTGGGGATGTGAGAAACCTGCTACCTATGACCAACCCGCTGTCGAACCGTCCCAATGCAGACCGTGGCTACGTGATTGGTGTCGACATTGGCGGAAGCAACTTGCGCATCGCCTTGGCTGACATAAAGGGAAAAGTGTTAGGGAAGCGGTCCGCTTCGACGAAGGAAGCTTCTTCTCCCGAGATGATTGTCGCGAAGATCCGCGATGCAGCGGAGCAACTACTGCAGGAAGCCTCGGCGTCTCCTGGTTCGCTTATGGCTGTCGCCGCTGGTGCGCCCGGCATTACCGACGCTGATTCGGGAGTAGTGATCGCGACTTCGTTTCTGAGAGGGTGGAGGGACGTTCCCCTTCAGAGCCTGCTGGAGTCGGCACTGGGCGTCCCGGCGGCCGTGGAGAACGACGTAAGAATAGCGGCTATCGGAGAGAACTGGGTCGGATCAGCGCGCGGTGTTCGGAATTTCGTGTTTCTTGCGATCGGGACTGGAATTGCCGCCGGAATTTTCGTCGACGGTAAGTTATTGCATGGCCCTAACTGGGCCGCGGGCGAGGTCGGCTACATGCACGTCCCCGGTACGCCGGCGGAGCCTGCCCAGCGCGGCGCGCCCGGATCACTGGAAAGCACGATCGGTGGCGAGGGCATCCGGCAAATGTGGCGAAGTTGCTGCAGTGAGGCCGGAGTTTCAGCGCCGCGCGACATTAGCGCTACAGAAATTTTCCAACTAGCCCGTGCGGGAGATTTACAGGCAGCGAACGCACTGAACCGTTCAGCGCAAATGTTGGGCTACGCTGTCTACAACATCTCGCTGGTGTTGAATAGCACGCTCTTCGTATTGGGCGGAGGAGTCGGGATGAGCGAGCCGTTGCGAGAAGCGACGCAGTGTTTTCTGGATCGTCACACAGAACCGGCCCCGCCCAAGTTGATCGTCAGCAGCTTAGGTCAGGACGCGCAGTTGATGGGCGCGATCCGGCTCGCGCTCCATACAGCAGAATCGCGCAGCGAAGTGAGGGCGTGAGCGAAGAAAATCCTTCTTCAAGGTGAAAGCCCGTCTTGCCTTGACCCGGCGAAACCCGAATGTTAGCTTCGGTTCCACACGTGGCTTTTAGAGGGAAAACATTCTGAGCGGGGCAGGGAAGGCTCCTCAATCCGTCGATCCGCGCCTCGTCGATCTTTCATCAACCGATCTTTGCCGGCGCAAATTCCTTTTCCGTTTCTGTCAGGGTGCGGCAGCGACTCTAATTCCATCTCGCTTGTGGAATTTTTCGTTTCCCGTGCTTGAATCCCAATCATCTGGAAGCGCGCTTACAGGCCAGGCCGGATGGCCGCTGCATCCTCACTATCGCAGCGAACGGCCGCTGGATGCAACGCTGTTGAAGGTGCAACCCGGCCTCGACGACTTCGTCACCGAGAAATACGCCGAGCAGATTGTGGCGATTCTCGCCGCATGGACCGCCAGTCTGCTGCGCTCCCCACGAGAAACGGCGGCAATCGGCAAGGTCCTGGCGGCTAGCTTCTCCGGCGCGTCGCTTAAGCCTGTGGAGTCGCGAGTTGTGCGATCCCATGTCGGGCTCGAAGTCCGCAGGAATAAATTCGCGACGCAAACGGCGTTGAGTCGTGACGAATTTCTTCGCGGCTGGCAGTCCGGCCTCGGCGGCCTGTCCCAGATCGTGACCGCCGAATTTCAGATTACGCGAATTGACGCGGCGCAGGGTCAGGCAAATGGTTCGCAGTTCCCTGCAACCCTTGAAACTCGTATTCGCTACGAAATCGTCGGCGCCGGGAACGGTTTTCACCGAGAGCAGCGCGTCGGCAACTGGGAGTTGACATGGGTGCCGTCGTCGCCATCGGGCGAGTTTCGCATCAGCGGCTGGCGAGCGCTCGAAGAAACTCAAGCCCGAGCCACTTCGCCGATTTATGTGGACATCACGGCTGCAGCGCTCGGAAACAATCCGTCCTACTCCGAACAGATTCTGCGCGGGACGGACTACTGGCGCACCGTCATCGACGGAGCATCGGGCATCGATATCTACGGGCACAATGGAGTTTCCGTCGCCGACATTGACAACGATGGCTTCGACGATCTTTACGTGTGTCAGCCCGCGGGCCTGCCGAATCGTCTGTACCGCAATCGCGGCGACGGAACGTTCGAGGACATCACCGATTCTTCCGGACTGGGCGTCCTGGAAAATACCGCGGGCGCTCTATTTGCCGACTTCGGCAATCACGGCCGCCAGGACGTGATCGTGGTCCGCGCCAACGGTCCGCTGTTCTTCCTAAATGAAGGCGGCGGCAAGTTTCGCTTGAATCCCGACGCATTTCGATTTGCGAATCCTCCGCAGGGAACCTTCACCGGAGCGGCTGCCGCCGATTACGACGGCGACGGATGGCTCGACGTTTATTTTTGCGTGTATTCCTACTATCAGGGCACCGGGCAATATAAATATCCTTCTCCCTATCACGACGCGGAGAATGGCCCGCCTAACTTCCTGATGCGCAACCAGCGCGACGGAACATTTCGCGACGTGACCGCGGCCTCCGGCCTTAGCCAGAACAACACGCGTTACAGTTTCTGCTGTGGATGGGGCGACTATAACCGCGATAGCTGGCCAGATCTGTACGTGGTCAATGACTTTGGTCGAAAGAATTTGTATCGCAACAATGGCGATGGAACCTTCACCGACATCGCCGCGCAAGCGAAGGTGGAAGACATTGGCGCAGGCATGAGCGTCGCGTGGCTCGACTACGACCGGGATGGGGCCGAGGATTTATACGTTGGCAATATGTGGACCGCGGCTGGCGAACGCATCTCGGCCCAAGCAAACTTTAAGAAGGAATCGTCGCAGGAAATTCGTGCGCTCTATCAAAAGCATGCGATGGGCAACTCGCTGCTGCACAATCGCGGCGAGGTTTTCGACGACGTTACGAATTCGGCAGGAGTGGGAAACGGCCGCTGGGCGTGGTCGAGCGACGCCTTTGATTTCGACCACGACGGTTTTCCCGATCTGTATATCGTGAATGGCATGGTCTCGGGGCCCTCGGGCCGCGACCTGAATAGTTTGTTCTGGCGGCAGGTCGTGGCCAATTCTCCCGACCAGGCGGGCGCCTCTCAACCATACGAGCAGGGATGGAATGCGATCAACGAACTCATCCGCTCGGACGGTACCTGGAGCGGATACGAGCGGAATGTTTTCTACGCCAACAACCGGGACGGGACGTTCTCCGATGTTTCTGGTGTGGTGGGTATGGACTTTGTCGAGGACGGACGAGCTTTCGCTCTGGCGGATTTCGATCACGATGGCCGGCTCGAAGTGTTCGTCAAGAACCGCAACGCGCCTCAGTTGCGGCTTTTGAAGAACGCGATGGACGATCTGCCGCCGTCGATTTCGTTTCGTCTTCAGGGCACAAAAAGCAACCGTGACGCCATCGGGGCAGTCGTCACCATCGACGGCACGGCGGGCCAGCAGACGCGCCGCCTACAGGCGGGATCTGGATTTCTTTCGCAGCACAGCAAAGACATTTTCTTCGGCTTAGGGGAGGCAACGGGATCGGTGCGAGCGTCGATTCACTGGCCCAGCGGCCTGGTCCAGGAACTTGAGAACCTGCCAATCAATCACCGGATTTGGGTGGAAGAAGGTACGGAGCCGTCGCGCCTCGAGCCGTTCAGAACATCGGTCCGGCCCAAGCGGTTGGTTGACGACGCCGCGCCGACCAGCGAACAACTTCCAACGAACGTCGAAACCTGGCTGCTCGCCCCGGTTGCGGCGCCAGATTTTTCACTGCCCGACATGTCCGGTTCAGTTCACACGCTTGCTGCCCTGCGCGGCAAGCCTGCGCTGGTTCACTTTTGGACGACGAGATCGCCAGGCGCGCGACCAGAGTTGAGCACGCTGCAAAAATTCTACGGGGCATGGACGGCGAAGGGTCTGCAGTTAATCTCTGTCACTGTCGACGATCCCGCCGACAGCAAAGTGGCCACTTTCGCAACCGGTCTTTCCTTTCCAATTCTGCGCGGATCAGAGGATGTCGCCGCCATCTATAACATTCTCTATCGCCAGTTGTTTGATCGTCATCGCGACCTCAGTCTTCCTGCATCTTTCCTGATCAATCGAGATGGCGAGATCGTCAAGGTATATCAAGGCCCTGTCGTCCCCGCCCACGTGGAGCATGACTTTCAGCATATTCCTGGAACGGATGCGGAACGGCTGGCGCGGGCGTTGCCATTTCCGAGCGCACACTACACTCTCGAATTTGGCCGCAACTATCTGTCGTTGGGTGCGCTATATTTTCAGCGCGGATATCTCGAGCAGGCTGGGAACTCATTCCAGCAGGCCTTGCGCGACGATTCCGCGAGCGCCGAGGCGTTGTACGGCATCGGCAGCGTCTACCTGAATCAAAACAAGAACGCAGATGCGCGGGAGGCCTTTGAGCGTGCGGTGAAACTCCCCGCAAATTATCCTGGCACGCTGCCTGACGCATGGAACAACCTGGGAGTCATCGGTACGCGCGAAGGACGGATCGACGACTCGGTCCAATATTTTCAGCAGGCGCTTCAACTGGATTCCCGTCATCTCCTAGCGCTCGACAACTTAGGCAATGCTTTTCGAGTGCAGAAGCGATGGGATGATGCGCGCAAGGTTCTGGAACGCGCGTTGGAGTTCGCACCGCAAGATCCCGAGGCGAACTACAGTTTGGGAATGGTATTCACGCAGACCGACGACGCCGCTAAGGCCTACGAATACTTGCGGCGCGCTTTGAAGGCTCGTCCCGTGTATCCCGAAGCGCTCAATAACCTGGGGGTGCTCTATCTGGTGACGCAGCGCCGCGACCAGGCCGTCGAAAGTTTTGAGCAATGCATTCGCGTGGCGCCAGGTTTCGATCAAGCCTATTTGAACCTGGCGCGGATATACGTGCTGGAAGGCGCACGGGACCAGGCGCGAGCGGTCTTGCTCGATCTGCTCAAACAGCATCCTGAGCATCAACAGGCGAAACAGATGCTCGACCAATTGTAGAGACGTAGCTTGCTACGTCTCGCGCAACCACCACGAGCGCAACTGCCCCGAACGCAGCGAAGCTTCAATTGGATCAAGGTTTCGGCGTGGGAGCAGTCATCAGATCGACGAACAGCTTGTAAAACTTTTCGGTATCAAGATCGTCCTGCACTTCGACCGGAGCGCCCACGTTTCCTGGTTTGTCCTTCACTGCCCAGCTCACCGTGTTTCCATAACTTGCGCCGCGGCTGAGATCCACGTCCAGGTAACGCGTTTCCCTTGCCGTGATGACGCTCGGTTCGAGCCACGCGATCGCCGCGAGTTCGTCCCATAAATAGTTGTATTGACCGAACAGGTGCGTGTACGTGCTGACATACCGCGCTGCGGGAGTGCTACCCGCCTTTATCCGGTTGAGCAGTTCCTGAGTGAGCCGAGTCTTCACGGAAATATCCACCGTCGTGCAAACCATCTTCCTCCACGGTGCGCGCAAAACGATGTGGGCCGCCTCCGGATCGAACCAGAGATTGAATTCGTGGCGCGGAGTATTCACGAATTCGGGATCGTCAGTTCTGGGATTCAGGCTGCCGCCCATGAATATCAACTCTTTCGCCAAACTGACAAATTCAGGGTCGATTGAGATTGCGAGCGCGAGATTGGTCATTGGGCCCCCCTCGTAAATCGTGACCTCATGCGGATACTTGTGGACCATGCGCAGCAGAAAATGCGCGGCATCCTCGTCCGCAGGCTTGGTGGTGGGCTTGCCCTCGGGCATGTCGCCTAGTTGATCCGCCGGATGGTAGTGCTGCGGAGTCCACGCGCCCAGCCAGGGGATGGAGCCGAATTGCTGTTCCCAAAGTTCCGTCTCTTCTTTGCGCCTCACCAGCGGTTGCCCAGCGCCGGGGACGACGGGGATATCCGTGCGCCCGATAATCTCGAGCGTGCGCAACGTGTGAGCCACCTCTTCTTTGAGCCAGCCATCGCCGGTCACCACGGTGATGCCAAGAACTTCAGTCTGCGGCGATTGCACCAGCGACAGGATTGCCTGTTGGTCGGATCCGCCCGGCCCCGCAGCGTCCTGATCAATGATGACCTTCCGTTTCGGCGAGGATTGCTGGCCCCAGCCTGAAAGGCAGGTTGCTGACACTGCCATCCCGATTACTCCCACTCGCAGCCATTTCATCTCATCGCCCCCCATGTACATGCGAAATGCGCAGCAGTCTCGCGAACTTCCCGCGCTTGTCACAAAGCACTGCATTCTATTTCGGGATGCACGAGTTCCGCCAGCGCTCTTGGCTCTTGGCTTTAGAAGCGGCGCAGTCGGTTGCGAGCCGCAATCCCTGCGGATAGAATTCACGGCAAGGCGCGGTCAGATGTTTCTCGTGTTTAGAAGTATCATTGCGGCCAAGCTCATGGGCCTCTGCGTCGTCTCCTCGCGATTCAGGGCAGTTCGCATTCGAGACCGGAGTTGCGCTCTGTTAATGCTCATCGCGTTGTTCTCAGTGCATGTTTATTCTCAGGAAAAGGAAACGGCGGCATCGTTGCGCGGCGCCGTGCGCGACTCGCAAGGCAAGTTAATCGCGGGCGCCGACATTCACCTAACGACTGGCGACTCTTCGGGACAGCAAACAACCCTCTCGGATTCGCAGGGGAACTATGTGTTTACCGGCCTGCGCGGCGGAGTCTACACGCTGCGTGCCGAGATGGCTAAATACAGCAGCACGGAAATCTCCTCACTTTTCTTCGGTCCGAAGGAGGAAAAGAATGTTGACCTGATCCTGCTGCCGATCAAGGCGGCGCAATCACCGCCGGCCTCGTCGAAAGCGCCACAATTTTTCGATGAGCCACGGTTCGCCGTTGCGGGCGTCACCGATACTACCAGTCTCGGAGGTCACGGTTCTGACACGATCGTCCGGACTCGGGAAGCGCTGGCCAAGGAAACGGTTTCTTTGAGCGAGCACACGGTGCCCGCTGCCGCGGCCGAAGCCGAAAGAGAGGCATCACTGCGTGAGCGCGTGCAACGCGAACCTGAGAGTTTTGAGGCGAACCATCTTCTGGGCAAGGTGCTCGATGACGACGGCAAGTCGCGCGACGCCATCCCCTATCTCGAACGCGCCACTCAACTCAGAGCCGGCGACTACGAAAGCTCCTACGACCTGGCGCGAGCCGAAGCGCACGCCGGTAGCTACCAGCAGGCGCGCGAAAGCGCTCAAACTCTGCTCGCACATCATGACACCGCCGACCTGCATAACCTGCTCGGCGACGTGCTGGAGAAACTCGGCCAGCCGCTAGAGGCGGTGCGCGAATACCAGCAAGCCGTTGCATGGGATCCGCGCGAGCCCTACGTGTTCGATTGGGGATCGGAACTTCTGCTGCATCACGCCCCAGAGCCGGCCCTCGAGGTATTCAGCAAGGGAAATCGGTTGTACCCTCGTTCCGTCCGCATGCTGATCGGATTGGGCGCAGCCGAGTTCGCTCGAGGATCTTACGATCAGGCGGTTGAGAAAATTTCCGCAGCCTCCGATCTGAATCCGAGTGATCCTCTGCCGTATTTATTTTTGGGGAAAATGCAAAGTGCCGCCCCTGTAGCCTCCGAGAAAATTGCCGAAAAGCTGCAGCGCTTCGTCGCGCAACAACCCGATAGTGCAGAGGCAAATTACTACTATGCCGTCAGCCTCTGGAAATTAAGGCAGGGGGTGCAGGAGGCGAACCGGACAGCACAAATCGAAACGCTGTTAGACCATGCGATTCATCTTGATCCAAACTTCGCCGCTGCGTATCTGCAACTGGGAATTCTCCATTCCGAGGAGAAAGATTATCCGCGGGCTATTGTCGATTATCAGCTGGCCATTCATGCCGATCCGAAGATGCAAGAAGCGCACTACCGCCTGGCACAGGTATACCGGCAGGCTGGCGACACAGCTCAGGCGGTAGCGGAGCTAAAGACTTGCGATCAACTCGCTAAAGAATCGGCGCAGGAAATAGACCGCGAGCGCCACGAGATCCGGCAATTTGTGTATATCCTTCGCGACCAGCCTCCGGCGCAAATTCCCTAGCGTACCGCCCCGTCGCGCATCTCTCCTGTGTTACACTTTTTGATTCATACAAATAAACCGTTGTACCCAGGACGACCAATCCACAGATGCTTCTTTCCAAAGAATATGTGGGCTATCTAGCCCGTGAAGTCACCAAGAAACTGATTGCCGGCAAGTTCATCGAGACTTCGGCCGTTCCTGCAGTGACTGAGCGCGTGAACGCTGCGCTGGTCGAAGAAATGACCCTCGAAGATCGCATCAACGATGAGGTGCGCGTCATCCTCGAAGCCTACTCGGAAGAAATGCAGAAAAGCGGCGCCAACTATCAGGAAATGTTCCGCAAGGTGAAAACTGAACTGGTGCGCAAGTATAAGGCGGTCCTGTGAGACTGAGCCGCGACAAAGTGAATGTGCTGGCGCGCGCGGTTTCCGATGTGCTCAAGCAGATGGACGAAGTCGAGTTCATCGAAGACCCCAACACCATTCGCCAGGAAACCCGCAAAATCCTCGAAGAACTGCTGAATCAGGAAGCTAAAATCGACGTGGCGGCCCGCCAGAAAATCGAGAGCCAGAAACGCACCATCCTCGAAGGCTCGCAAGAGTGGGACATCCTCTATCGCAAGTATTACAACGAGGAAGTCAAGAAGCTCGGCGTTTAGAGCTTCCGCTCTATCCCGTGTTGCTTCGTCAGAGGTCGGAATTGGCGAATCCCATCAGCGACGTGAAAGCCATCGTCAAGAATGCGGCCTCGCGGGCGGGCTTTGACCTCGCGGGAGTTGCACCTGCAAGCGACGCTCCCGAACTCCAGTATTTTCCTGAATGGATTGCCGCTGGCCGCGCGGGCGAAATGAAATACATGGCCGCGCGCGACGACCGCGGCGATCTTAAGCGCGCGTCGCTGGCTCGCGTGGCACCATGGGCGCGCAGCGTCATCGTGTGCGCCATCAACTACAACACGAAAAATCCGTACTCCACAGAAGTTCACGATCGCAGGCGTGGATGGATTTCGCGCTACGCCTGGAGCCGCGAAGATTATCACGACGCCGTTCTCCGCCGGCTCAAGCAAGTGGAAGCCGCTTTCCACCAGGCCGTTTATGACGGGCACTCCACTCCGCCGCATCTCACCACGCGCTCTTACGTCGACACTGGACCCGTGGTGGAGCGCGTCTTCGCGAAATATGCGGGAGTAGGCTGGATCGGCAAAAATACTTGCATCATCAATCAGAAAAAAGGCTCCTGGCTTTTTCTTGGCGTGATCCTTACATCGCTCGAACTGGCACCGGACCTCCCCGCTCCCGACCGCTGCGGCACCTGCACGCGCTGCATCGAGGCTTGTCCGACGAAAGCAATTGTCGCGCCCTATCAACTGGATTCCAACAAGTGCATTTCGTATCTCACCATCGAAAAACGAGGGTCGATTCCTGAGGATCTTCGCGCAGGCGTCGGCCGCCACGTCTTCGGCTGCGATATTTGCCAAGATGTTTGCCCGTGGAACCGCAAAGCCCCTGCCTCGACTGCTTCGGAGTTTGAAGCGCGGCCGGGCCTGGTCAATCCTGCGCTGGCTTGGCTAGCAGAAATGACTGACGAAGAATTTCGAGAAGTGTTTCGCGGATCGCCCATCCGGCGCACCAAGCGCTCCGGCCTGCGCCGCAACGCTGCGATTGCCATGGGTAATAGCCGGAACTTGGAATTCCTACCTCTGCTCGAAACACTGGCTGCCGATGAAGATGAATCGGTCGCCGAAAGTGCACAGTGGGCGAAGAGACGATTGATGTCAGCGCCTGATATTCACGCGAATTCCTTCAAACATCGGATTTAACTGCGCCTTCGCCCCGCCTTCGCCCCGCATGGGTCCTTCTGGTTTTGCCCTTCGGTAACTGGTTTTTCCGATTACCAGCAACTAATCTTTGCTGAGAGGGTTCTTATCAAAGGACTTAAACTGGGTCGTAGGGGGGAGTATGTTTTCACGCCACATTCAGCCAATGCGGCGCGTTTTCATCAAGTTAGCGTTGATGATTTTGGCTTGTGTCTCTTTCGCGAGTGCTTCGGCGACTCTGCTTTTAGAAGAACCCTACGGTGGAATGGGTTTTTTTACTGCCACCGGCCATGCTGCGGTTTATCTCTCTGGGGTATGCGCCGAGACACCCCTCGTTCTGCGTCGTTGCTCTCACGGTGAAACGGGCGTTGTTATCAGCCGTTACGACGGCGTCGGCGGATACGACTGGGTCGCCATCCCTTTAATCCCTTATTTGTACGCGGTTGACCGGCCGGAGGATGTCCCTCTGTTTGCCAACGCCAAGATGGCTCTCTTCCTGCGCGATCATTATCGTCGCAAGTATCTCGAAGCGATTGTGCCCGATGTGGACAATGGCGAAGCCCCTGGGGGGAACTGGTACCAACTCGTCGGCTCTTCTTACGATCGAACTATCTATGGCTTCGAAATCGAAACCACTCCCGAACAGGACGATGCGCTCATCCGCAAATATAATTCCTCGCCAAACCGATCACATTTCCATCTGGCTACAAATAACTGCGCCGATTTCGCCAAAGGTGTGCTGAACTTTTATTACCCGAGATCTGAGCATCGTAGCCTGGTCGCGGATCTCGCCATTACCACTCCGAAGCAGCTTGCGAAAACCCTGACCAAGTTCAGCTCGCGCCATCCTGAACTGAAATTTTCGCGACTCATCATCTCGCAGGTCCCCGGCAGCATGCCGCGCAGCACCAATGTGCACGGCGTGGTCGAATCGTTTTTCAAAGCCAAGAAGTACATCGTCCCCAGCGTTGTGGTGAGTCCCATTTTTGCGGGATGCGTGGCTGCGGTTTACGTCACAACGGGCGCTGGACACTTCGAACCGGGACGCGACGCCATGGTATTCGTAGTCGGCGGCGCACCTGAACGGCCTCTGGGCGCTGAAGATCGCCGTGCCTACCAGTTACAGCTGAAACATTTCCTGGCGGGTGCGTATCCAGAAAAGCCCGGACGCAAAATGGATAAAGTCTGGGCAAAGCTGCAATCCAAGGCCAAGTACGGCGTTGACGATCAGGGGCGCCCGGTTCTCGAAATGCGTGTCGGTGACGGCGCCGTGCAGATGGGCGCGACCGCAGAAAACGTCTTGGGCGGCAGCGCTTCGCCTGAAATAGAGCGCGAATTCCTGGAAGCGCGCCTGCAGTCGGAACTGCGGTACGGTTCGCAAAAGGGGCTTTCCGAAACTGAACTCGCACGCGACTGGGATCTGCTTCAGAAGTCGATGGCCGAGGGCGGTTCGCCAACCGGAATCAACTTCGCGCGTCGTTCCGAAAATGTCACTAGAAACCGGCAGTAGCTACCTGGACAACTGAAAAGTAATCTGCACACGGCTGGGGTGATGTGGCGTCTATTGCTGCCAGCCGGACGGATTATTGTGGCGGCTGAGGTGGTTGCGACTGCGGCGGCACGCCTTGCCCCGCGGGCGGCTGCCCCATCTGCTGCTGCTGCATTTGCAGTTGTCGTTGCTGCATCTCCTGCAGCATCTGCTGCGGCGTCTTAACGCCGTTCTGGTCGGACGGAGGTGTAGGCTGTTCCGCCTCGGCGGCCGCTTGATCTGCAGCGGCGTCTTCCGCGGCGTCGTCAGGCGAGGGCATCCCGCTCGGTTCTGCCTCTGGTCCCACTCCTTGATTGCCCGAGCGCTGAACCATTCCGGGCTGCTGTTGCTCCGCAATTTGCGCGGGGTTCGGATTCGCTTCCGGGGTTGTGACTTTAGCTACGAGAACAATGCGAGTCAACACTGAGTTGTCCGCCGGGGATCCCAGAAGGACGTAGTTAAAGCGCGAGCCATTCAACAGCTCGGCCATCACTTCGCGCGCCGGACCAGGGCCCAGATGGGTCACCACGCGCTCAGTGGCCGGGGGAATCTCAATCTCCGCTCCGGTTTGTTTCCGGACCGCGCGCAAAATATCGCCCAGGGTTGAGTTGGGGGCGACGATTGTCAATTGCGAGTTCTGATAGCTTACTTGCGGCGGCACCGGCGCCATCGAATCCAGCGGAACCTGTTGCACGGGCCCGGTCGGTCCGGAGGGAAGTGGTGGCAGCTGGGGCTTTTGAGCCTTGGCCGTTTTCTTGGACTTTTTAGGTTTTGGCTGAGTAGGCTTCAGCTGACTAGCCGCCTCGGTTTGAGGGGGCAAAGCGTTTGCGGGTGTAGCGAAGCCAGGGCACAAACCTGCCAGGCACAGGACGAGGCATCCCGCGATCATCGCAAATTTCTGCCCCGTGCTCATGTCTAGCCCTCCCAGCGTCGGCCTTTTCCGAGACATCCCAAGACCAACTAGTAGCAATTTTATCACCGCCCGTGGAAGAATCAGCAGATGGTTTCACTCCCACGCTGCCATCACAAGGAACGTCCTAACGTGGCGCTCTTGCAGAGCATCGACGCCCAGCCCCAAATTGCAGAGCATGAGTAAGTCGATTGCTGTCAACCATTCCGCCAGGCGCTAAATCTTAACTGTGTAAGGCTGAAGCAGCGTAAACTGGAACCCAGCCTTTCAACCTCAAGAAAGTAAAGGCGGAGTTCAATATGAATCTGGCCCGCGGCCTCACCTCGACCCTGTGGATTACCTTGCTGACTCTCTGCTTCTCGCCGATCCCCGCCGGCGCGCAATGTCAGACGGCGAGCGACCTCGATGATGCTACCCGGACGGCCATCACCGCGGCCGGGCAGCGCTTTTTCGCCATGTCCACGAAGGCTGACACGGCGTCGCTGCGCCAGAACTCTATCCCCAGCCTTGCAGGTGATTTTGGCGGGATTGAGGGCACCATCAAAGATCATGAGAAGGACCTCGCGGCCGCGCAAGCGACTGTAAAGGGAGTTTTTCTGCTCGATGGCAGCACACCCAGCCCGCACGCCGAGTTTTATTGTGGCGTCTTTGGCAAGAGCGGTCAAACCGCCAATAGCGCCGTCTTTTATCTGGATAATCTCCCTGCTGGCAAGTATGGCGTGGTTCTGCTCGATGCGAATTCGCCACAGGGAAAGACTATGTTTTCCTTGATTCTGCAGCAGGCTGGAACCGATTGGAAATTGGCAGGCCTCTACATCCTGCCGGGACAGGTTGGGGGACACGACAGCGACTGGTTTCTGAATAAAGCCCGCGAGTATAAAGCCAAGGGGCAGATCCACAATGCCTGGTTTTATTTCCTCGAGGGGCGCAGCTTGGTCACGCCGTTGCCCTTTATGAGCACTTTGGCCACCGATAAGCTCTATGACGAGGCTCACAGTGTGCAACCCGCTGACCTTCCGGTGGGTAAAACGGCGGACCTTCCCGCCGGAACCACAACCTACAAGCTGATATCAATGTTTCCGCAAATCGTGGGCAATGACCTCGATCTGGTCGTGAAATATCAGGCCGCGGACATCTCGAACACTAATGTGACTTACCAAAGCAACGTGAATGTAATCAAGGCCGTCGCTGCCAAATATCCGGAACTGCGCGACGCGTTTGCCTCGATCGTAGCCCGCGCTGTGGATCCTACCGGTCGAGATTATGGCACTCTCTTGGCGATGAAGGACATCAAATAGCAGCTGCCAGCGGCCGGTCGTCACTGTCTTGGAATTCCTAAGCCATTCTGCTCGAAGGTGCACTCTGCTGGGCTCTTGTCGTCGCGCAATCCCAGGAAGACCGGGGCTCGCAGCTTCGGGCCAGTCCCTGTATTTGTTCCGCCCGTCCACTCCGCGTACTCGATCTCGGCCACTAGTTCCGGTTTTACGAAGCTTACTTTGCGCAGAGCATCGACGTCTCCAAAGAACGGATTTTTCGTTGTCTCCAATTTCTTCAACACGCCTGCAATTTCGCCCAGCGATTTCTGATTGAAGCCACTCCCCGCCTGACCAACGTGAATGAGCCGTCCTTGGTCGTCGTATAACCCGAGCACCAGCGAACCGAAATGGGTGCGGCTACCTTTGGTTTCGGTATATCCGCCGACCACAGCCTCCAGGCGGTGCCGAATTTTGATCTTGAGCCAATCGCCGCTGCGGCGCTCTTCGTAGCAACTGGCTCGTCTCTTCGCAACAATTCCTTCCAGCCCTTTGTTGCGGGCAATTTCAAACAATGCCTTGCCATGCTCCTCGTAGTGATCGGAATAGCGCACTCCATCGCTTGTCACCAACAGCGACGCCAGCTTGCGTTTACGCTCTTCGAGCGGCACCCGCCGCCAGTCGTAGCCGTCGAGATAGAGCAGATCAAAGGCGTAGTACAGGACGGGCACGTCCGCATTCCCTGCCGCTCGGTGTCCACCGGGGCGAAATCCCGTGCGCTGCTGCATCAGGCTGAATGACGCTTTTCCCTCATCGTCGAGAGCGACGACTTCACCGTCCAGAATCGCGGTCTTGGCCTTGATTAGCCCAGCCATGTCCTTCAAATCCGGATAGCGTCCCGTCAGATCGTTCTGATTGCGCGAAACCAGCCGCACCTTTCCGTTCTCAATAAACGCGACCGCGCGATAGCCGTCCCACTTGATCTCAAACAGCCAGTCGGCCCCATCAAAAGGCTCGGCAATCGATTCCGCCAGCATGGGATGGATCGTCATGGGCATGGGCCGCTTCACCGGAACTCCGGAAGAAGCTTGAACCGCAGAGGACACAGAGGAAATCGCAGAGGGCGCAGAGAGTACCTTAGAGGCTGCGCTTAAGAGTTTTGATTGTGTTTTACGTCTCGAGACAACGGGAAAAGAAATTTTTTCCGGAGATGCTACACGCTTTTCTTCGATCTTCTCAGCGTTCTCTGCGTTTGTTTCTTTGCGTGCTCGGCGGTTAGCTGTTGCTTTTTTTTTAGCGCGCCCGCTGCTGCTTTCTTCTGATCCAGCCGGGCCACCGCATCGGCCAGCCACGGCGCCTTCAATTTGCCGCGGCCCGTCGGCCGGCTCTTCCACTCGCGCGAGCCAGCATCGCCGGCTACCTCGTCGAGATTCCGTCCGCTCAACACTGACTGGTCAAACTCTTCGATGTCGTATCCCTCGACCGCGTGATCGTCATGCTTCTTGATCATCAGCCATTCGGTTCCCTTGCTTCCCGGACGCCGCCCGCGCATCTTGATTAGCGCGAAATCTCCCTTCAGCCGCTTCCCGTTCAAACGAAACTTCAAGTCGCCCTTGGCCAGCATCGCTACCGCTTCCGCTTCGGTGCCCGGAACATATCTTCCATTCACCGGGACCGGCGAGAGCGGCTGCCACGTGCCCACATCCCACACAATCACGGTCCCTGCGCCGTAATTGTTTTCCGGAATGTTGCCCTCAAAATCGAAATACGAAACGGGATGATCCTCGACCTGCATCGCCAGCCGCTTGTCGGCGGGATCGAGCGACGGTCCCTTCGGCACCGCCCACGACTTCAGCACGCCTTCCATTTCTAAACGAAAATCGTAGTGCAGCCGCGTGGCGTCATGCTTCTGCACCACAAACCGGTTGCCGGCCTTCGTCGCCACTTTCGGCGGAGGCTCCGGCGTCTCTTCAAACCGCCGCTTTCGTTTGTATTCTTCAAGTGCCATAGAGAACCCTATTTAACCACAGAGTCCCGAATTGAGAGGCGTCATCCCGAAACTCGGCGCAGTTCAGCCGAGTGAGGGATCTCGCGTGGAGCGTTCCGATCCGCGCCAGATGTTTTGCTCCGCCCGAAAAAACGGCTGCGCTCAGCATGACTCCGCGTTTGTCGAAATACGTCATGCTTTAAAATCCTCGCACCATGCAACGTGAATTCCCCGAAGTCCCCCTGGTTGGTGTCGGCGCCATCATTATCGAGGACTCCCGCGTCCTGCTGGTGAAACGCGCTCGCCCGCCGCTGCAGGCCGAATGGTCCATTCCAGGCGGGGTCCTCGAGGTCGGCGAACTCGTCCGCGAAGCCGCCATCCGCGAGGCCCGCGAAGAAACCGGCCTCACCGTCGCCCCCGGAGAACTTCTGGGCGTCTACGATCGCATCCTGCGCAATCCCGAACAGCGCGTGCAATATCACTACGTTTTGATTGATTTTTTGTGCCGCCGGGTTGCGGGAGATATATCCGCCGCCAGCGACGCCGCTGAAGTCCGCTGGTTCACGCGCGAGGAACTGCCCGCGCTGCGGCTTGCCGAAGACACGCTCGATGTAATCTCGAAGGGGTTTCAAAAGCTAGGGCGATGATTCGGTGCTGCCGGAAATTCCATCGTCCTCCCACTCCGCATCGCACGCACGGCAATGCCAGCCGGGACGCTGCACCGGCAACGGCACCCGCAGGAATGCGCTCATGTAGGCGATGGGGCGATCCAGCGGCTGGAAGTTCACATCCAACGATTGACACTTAGGACAGCGCGGCTGCTCGTAGAGCCCTACGCCCTGCACGTAGAGACCTTCCAGAATCGGTTCATCGAGGATTTTCTGCGCGTTCTCGGCGTCAGGCACTCGCACCTTGAGTTTTATGCCGCCAATGAAGTTCGAAATAAACCAGTCCAGCCGGACCAGGTTGTCGTCTCCCAGAAAACATTCAATTCCCACCGACTCCAGACATCCCTTGGCCAGCAGTGCTTCCGGCAGATCGCGAAACTGGCGGATCGTCACCAGTTCCTGTAATTCCAATTCCTGACGCTTCTCTGGCGCGCGATCGCCGGGACACTTCAAGTGCCGGCGCTCCATCTCGTCTTCAAGCGTTTCCCAAGCCGGTTCGGTAAGCGACTCCGCATTCTGAGCCAGCCGCTGCAACTCCCCGTCGGTCATGCCAGCGTAGTTGTCCGCCAGCCGCCGGCGCTCTTCCCGCCGGTTGAGATCGGATTCGTCCAGGTACGACACTCGTTAAGCTTACTTCGATTGCCCGCCCGCGGCCAACTTGTGTTGGAGTCTGTTCGAGGCGGCATCCCGTCGCTCAATGGCGACTTCGTCCCAAGCCGCTTGAGCTGTTCTAATTAGAAAACTCGAAAAGAAAAACAAACGGCCCGCAGGTTGAAACCTGCGAGCCGTCCGGTGGACTGTTTGGGATTGACCAAGAGGTGGTCACTCTAACGTGGCCTCTACGGCAACTCCGGGTTCGTCGTTTCGACGATCCTGACCGACCTGCGTCAGGCGGATCCAATCCTTAAATCACCGGTAGTGTGCGGGCTGTAGCTTCCGGCGCGCTTTTCTGGCTGCGCCCGAAGCCCCGCTCAGAGCAACCGCTCTAAGTCTCAGCCACCTCACCTGGTCTTTGAGTACATCTACTACTGCCTTCTGAACTTTTCACTCGACCACCTCCTTTCCGGTGTTGGGTGCAGATTATTACGAAAGGCGCGACGGCGTCAATCGGGGAAAGCCGGGTAATCGGAGAAGGCAATAGAGAGCGTTGATAGATGCCGGCTGGTAACGAAGTCTCAGCGGTTGGCCAGCGTGGAAATCTCTCCCAGCCCCAGCAGGTTGGCGTCTGCGGTGACTAGCGTAAGATCGAGCACCTTGGCAGTCGCTGCGAGGAAACGGTCGGCGGGATCGCGCTGCGGCAAGCTAAGGCTTCGCGCTATTGCGACCACTTCGTGTGTCAAAGGAGCCTGCCGGAATGGTCCGGTCGCTTCTGCTGCCCACCGATCCAGGTCTTGCGCCAAGAACACCCGACCTTTCTGGTGGAGGATGAGCGCCTCCCACGTACTGATAGGGGATAGCCAAAGCTCGTTTTGTAAGTCCCGCAACTCCCTGCGTACTCTCGCGCCAAGCCGATCTGTCTGGCGGAGGCTCCACAACCAAATGTGAGTGTCCAGCAGAAGTCTCAATCTCGCAGCACCTCCCAATCATCTTCATCATTTGCGGGAGAAATGATGTCCCCAAGAATCTTCATTTCCTTCATCGAACCGATCCAGTCCCGGTTGTTGGCCGGCGCGGGAGCAGCGACTTCCGCGATCGGACGGCCACGACGAGTCACTCGAATCGGCTGCTTGGTTTTCTGCACCTCATCGAGGATTGCCAAACACTTGGCTTTGAATTCGGAGATAGCTATTTCCTTCATGACGCATTTATTAGACCATAGTCCACTCAATTGGTCAACTTGCTAAGGCAGTGCGAAAGCATACACCGCGCTGCCCGCGGCGATCGCCACGTATTCTTTTCCGTCGACCGCAAAGGCAATCGGCGCCGCATAAACCGCTCCGCCCATCTGGAAGTGCCACAGCGGTTTCCCCAATGCGGCGTCGAAGGCGATGAAGTTTCCCTCCGCGTCGCCGCTGAGCACGAGTCCGCCGGCTGTCGAAAGCACTCCGGACCACGTCGGCGAGGTATGCTCGAACGCCCACTTCACCTGCCCCGTCGCCGGATCGATCGCCTTCAAGAATCCGCGATACGGCTCGGCATCCTCCGACGGAAAATACGCGCTTCCATAAAACGCGTGGCCTGCCTCGTACGGTTGTGGCGCCGTACTGAAAGTGTCGCACTGATCGCGTGCTGACACATAAAACAGCGCCGTCTGCGGATCGTAAGTCGGAGCCATGAAGTTCGTTGTCCCTGCCGCCCCGGGACATACCGTGTTTCCTTCCAGCGTCGGCGATGCTTCCTTTTTCTCTACCGGGCGCCCGTCCGCATCCTTGGTGTCGCTCCATGTAATTTTGCCGTAGGCGGTTGCGGAAATCAGTTTGCCGTTGCTGCGATCGATCACGTAAAAGAATCCGTTGCGGTCGGCCTGCGCGATCAGATGTTTGCCGCCAGCCTCCACCATCACCGGAACCTGCGTCGCGTCCCAGTCATGCTCGTCGTGCTTGGTGAACTGGAAATACCAATTCATTTTGCCGGTGTCGGCATTCAGCGCCAGCAGGGAATTGCTGTAGAGATTATCGCCAGCGCGCCCTTCGCCGCGATTCGAGGGCGCAGGATTTCCCGTCGGCCAGAAAATCTGATTCGTGACTGGGTCGTAGGTTCCCGTATTCCACGCCGGCGCGCCGCCCACTTTCCACGAATCTCCCTGCCAGCTTTCATGCCCCGGTTCGCCCGGCCCGGGGACGGTATAGAAGCGCCACTTGCGCTCGCCGGTCGTGGCGTCATAAGCGTCGATGAATCCGCGCACTCCGTACTCTCCTCCGGACACGCCAATCACGATGAGATCCTTTACCGCCAGCGGCGCAACCGTGAAACTGTGCCCGGTGCGATAGTCGGCCGCGGCCGCATCCCACACCACGTTGCCAGTCTTTGCGTCGAGAGCAATCACGTGCGCGTCGAGAGTTCCGAGAAAAACTTTGTCGCCCAGGATCGCCAGCCCGCGATTCACATGCCCGCAGCAAGGACGAATATCTGTCGGCAATTGGCGCTGGTACATCCAGATGGGCCGCCCGGTGTGCGCATCGAGCGCAAATGCGCGATCATCCTGCGCGGTGGCATAGAGAATTCCGTCGACCACCAGCGGCGAAGTCTCCAGCTTTCCGGTCGCTCCGGTTTGATAGACCCACTTCGTCACGATCTTATTCGCATTCGTCAGATTGATTTGATCAAGCGCGCTGAACCGCCTTCCGGAATAATCGCCCGAATAAGTCATCCAGTTCTGCGGTTCTTTCGCAGAATTGACCAGCCGCTCGAACGTAACCTGCGCGTGCGCCGAAGCCACTAAAAGCCCGCAAGCCATCCAGATCAACGAGGCCTTTCTCAGCGCCCTCTGCAGCTTTTCTCTGCGATCCCGGCGGTTGGACGCTCTCCGTTCCATCACACCATGCCCCGTCATTTCGCCCCCACGCTGGTCAAGTAAGTCACGATGTCTTCAAGATCTTTATCGCTCAACAGATCTGCGCCGTAGACGGGCATCGCCGACTGCCGCGTCTTATGAAATGACTTCAGCTTGTCTTTCTCCAGCAGATGAATCTGCTCGCTCATATCCATGATCTGCACGGTGAAGCTGTCTTCATTCAGCGTGACGCCCTTAATTTCCTTCCCGTCGGATGTAACCGCCGTGACGCTCTCGTACTCCTGCGGAAACTCCTTCGTCGCCTCCGTCAATCCCCACGCCAGCCGCCGGCTAGGGTTGCGCACTGAATCGATGATCGCCGCCCGCGTCCGCGACCCGCCCACTCCCGTCAAATCGGGCCCCAGCCGTCCGCCCTTGCCTTCGATCATGTGGCACAGCGAGCAATTCGCGTCGCCATAAAACAATTCTTTCCCGTGTGTCGCATTGCCCGCGGGATGAGCCGGAGCCTTCACTTCCTGGCTGCGAATGTAGGTGATAATCTGCCAAATTTCTTCATCGGTCATGCCCACGCCTTGCCCGTTGGTTCCATTCGCCGGCATCGCGGTCCCAGGAATTCCGTTGCTGATCACCTGAAACATCTCCGCGTCGTTGTGGGTGTGCTTCTTGACCGCTCGAGTCAGGTCGGGTCCGCGCCCGCCGCCGCGCGCGCCCAGTCCATGACACAGCGCGCAGTTGATGCGGAACTCGTACTCCCCAGCTTTCGCAGCCTTGGCGCTTCCGGACAAGGGATTGCGGTTATCGGCGGCGGGACCTTGAACGCCGCAGAGGAGGATCATCATCAGCAACGGCCATGCAAAAAAGAAGGCTCGTTCTTGCTTTCGACGGGTTCTGGGGATCGGCTGTTTCTGAAACATAGAGTGTTCGCAGTCTCGGTGGATTGACAGAAGGAAGTTCAAGCCTGAGATAGTAGCATCGCGCCTGAAGGCTATTCAGAAAATACTCGCTTATGAACCGCGCGTGACCTCAGGCGTGCGCACGTGTTCCGGACGGAAGCCGATCCCGATGACGCGGGCAGGAATGCGGCGCAAATAGGGCCATCGGCGCAGCAACTTGAACGGCCACGGAAGAGTGAGCGGCCGCGAACTGGATAGGACCCGCCGAATCACCCGCTCTTGCACTACCACTTGCAACTTCTGCGTGGCGCGCGTGGGGAACTCTCGGCGGCTCTGGACGGCATCAAGGTCACTGTCGCTAAGAGTGCCCACAGCCAATTGTCCGTACAAAAGATTCGCCGTGGCCACCGCATCCTGAATTGCAAGATTGATGCCGACTCCGCCCACCGGTGACATAGCGTGCGCGGCGTCGCCAATGCACAGCAGACCAGGCCGAGACCACTGCTTCAATCGGTCGACCTTCACCGTCAGCAGGCTCACGTCATTCCAATCCCGGAGTTCGCCGACGCGATCACGCAAGAACGGTTGCAGATTCGCGATCTCTTCGCGAAAGTTTTCAATCCCGCGCTCGCGAAGCGCGCCTGCTGCGCCTTTTGGAATCACCAGGCCACACTGCCAGTAATCCTTGCGGTAGATCATCACAAACACTTTGCCGGTTTCGGCGCGTCCGAGAGTCTGACCGGGATCGCACTCGCGATGGCTCAGTCTCATCCACAACACATCCATCGGCGCACCCAAATCGATTACCTGAAGCCCGGCGCGTTCACGGACCGTGGAGCGCCGGCCATCGGCGCCAACCGTGAGGTGCGCTCGGATCTCTACATCTCCATTGGGAGTCTTTGCCTTTACGCCGGCAATGCGGCCGTCATTCTGAAGCAGGTCGGACGCCTCTGCCTGCATCATCACGTGAAATCCGGGATACTTTTTTGCGTGTTCGAGAATGAAGTTCAGGAACTCCCACTGCGGCATAAACGCGAGGAATTTGCAATGCGTGGGCAGGTGCGTGAAGTCGCCGATGGTCACTGTCTGGTTGCCGACCTGGCCCGCCAGTTCGCGCTCTTCCTGATGCGGACGTTTCAGGAACTCCTCCAGAATGCCGAGTTCCCACATCAACTCCAGGGTCGAGGGATGAATTGTGTCACCCCGAAAATCGCGCAAAAAATCAGCGTGTTTCTCCAGCACGACTACGCTTACGCCGGCGCGAGCCAGCAGATAGCCGAGCATCATTCCGGCGGGCCCTCCGCCGACTATGCAGCAATCGCTCTGGATGTTTTCATTCAAGCCCGCCGTCCTTCAGTCCTATAGATGGCAGAGTGGGGGCCAGGGTTGAGAGTTTTTCTGAGCGCGATTACTCGTCGGGTTTTAAGCGTCTCCGCCCGTACATGACCGGGGGGCATCTGCCCCCGACACTTTTGGCTCCCTACACTGAAATCCTAGCCTTCGGATGCCGATCTACTGAGATAAGGGAGGTATTTTTCTGAGGCCGCCAAGTTGCTCATTTATCAGCCTTTCCAGCGAAAGGCTGTGGGTTGGGGAAGGCCTAGGTGAGCCAGCACGCGATAGGCGAATTCGCGAGCCATTTCATCTAAGGAAGCAGGACCGTAATAGAACGCCGGGATCAGCGGGAACACCGTGGCTCCGGCGTCGGCGGCCCGGTACATGTTGCGGATGTGGATTTTATTGAGGGGCGTTTCGCGCACGCACAGCACCAGCGGACGCTTTTCTTTGAGACTGACGTCGGCCGCGCGCTCGATCAGATGCGAGGCAACGCCGTTGGCGATACGGGCCAAAGTGCCCACGCTGCATGGGATCACGATCATGGCGTCGGCGGGATAAGAACCGCTGGCCACATTCGCCCCGATGTCGGCGTTCGATTGAACTTTGATTTTGCGGGAAGTGCGGCCCAGAAGTTGGCCGACTACGTTGGACCGGCCTTTCAAGCCCAACTCTTCGGCCATGACTCGCAGCGCGCTGTCGGAGGCGATGAAGTTAACCGTCTCCACGCGCCGGTCGGCTTCCACGGCAAGCAGTAACTGCCGCAGAAAGATGGCCCCGCTGGCCCCGGTGGTAGCGATGGTCAGATTTTGCGGCGGATGGTTAGGCAAGACGCCTCCGGAATACTCGCGGTTCTGCGAGACGGAGCATAGGGAGTTGATGAACTAGAAGTCAAGACGAAGAAGCTGGGAGCTAGCAGCCAGAAGGTGATTTTCATGGCCAGCATCGCCAATCTCCGATCGCGTCGCAGCGCAGCGCAGTTGCATGCGTTGGCCGGGGTGGAGCGCGAAATCCGCGCCCAGGATTCGCACCACCGCCGCAAATACCTTCGCGAATTCAACCAGGCCTTCCGCAGCTACGATTCTCTGCTCGACTCTTCGCAGATTCAAAGCGCTCTGCACACCGCCGACGTAATTCTCATCGGCGACTACCACGCGCTGCCCGCCGCGCAGCGCCATGCCGCATCGCTGTTCGAGCAGCGCGCGCTGGCCGGCGATCGCCCAGTTGTGCTAGGAGTTGAGACGGTTTTTGCCCGCGACCAGCACATTCTGGACGAGTGGTGGCGTCGTGAGATCGACGAAACCGAACTGTGCCAGCGCATCCGCTTCGATCTCGACTGGGGATACGATTGGGCTCCGTTTTATAACCTCCTGGTCACGGCCCGGGATCACGCCGAAGCGCTCTACGGCCTCGATTGCATGCCTCGCGAAGATCTGCGCAAGATTGGGGCGCGCGACCGCCATGCTGCCGCCAAAATTTCCGAAATCCGGCTGCGCCATCCCGATGCCGTGATCTTCGTTCTATTCGGCGAGTCGCATCTCGCTCCCAATCACTTGCCCCGCGAACTGCATCGCTTCATGCCAGGCGCAAATATTCTTACCGTCTTGCAGAACATCGACGCGCTTTATTGGCGCGCCGCCGGAGAGCCCGCCCACAAGGTAGAAGCGGTTCGCGTGAACGACGAGGTGCTGTGCGTCTTCAATGCCACTCCTCTCGAGAAATATGAGAGCTACCGTCTTTTTCTCGATCAGTGGAGCCGCTCCGACGAAAGTCCGGACTTCGCTCCGACCATCTACAACCTGATCGACAGCCTGGTCCGCTTCCTCGAGATCAACCGCTACTCGTCGCACAACAGCACGCAGCCGAAGTTTCTGGTCGACATGCTGCCCGAGGTCTATGGCGGGTCGTCTGAGGGAATGCTCCGTCGTCTGCTGTCGCGCAAAGGCATGGAAGAATGCGACCGCGAAGCCATGCTCGCGCGGGTCGAAGAGCGCGGCAGCGCTTACCTGCCGCAAGTGAATGCTTTCTACGTTCGCGAATTCCAGATGCTCCATGCCGCCGAAGATGCCACCCGTTTCCTGCATCAGGCGTGCCAAGGCTTGCCGCAACGTCTCGGCGGGCAATCAGTGGAAGAAAATGCGAAGCAGCGCAAGAATCCGATCGACGTCTTTTACACGCACGTCATCGAGCACGCCATCGCCTACTTCGGATCGCGCGTGCTCTATCCCTCGCGTCCCGCGCCGGAAGACTCGTCTCTCATTTCGCGCAGCGCGTGTGAGAAATTAGCGCAAAGCGCGGTTCGCTCTGACGTCCGTGCTGACAAAGACAAGTTCGAAGCGACCGCGCAAGACGTGGGCTACCGCATCGGTAGCCAGCTCTATGACGCCTATCTCGCTGGAAAGGTCGCACCCAGCGGCCTGCGCCGCCTGTTTCTCGCCCACCTCGACGAGCCTGGCCTGGCGCGCAAAGTCTGCTACACCGTGATCGCGAAGCTGCGCGCCATTTCCCGCCCACCCACACGACCGTCCCACACGTGATCTTCCTTTGAGGTGCTAATCTAGAATTCCTCGGCTGAATGCTGACTGCCGAATGCTGGTTTGAACGCCGAATCCATCCGCAAACTTTTCGAGCAAGTCCGCAAAGGCAAACTCACGCCCGACGACGCCGTCGCTCGCCTCCGCCATCTGCCCTTCGAAGATCTCGGCTTCGCTAAAGTCGACCATCACCGCGCGCTGCGCAATGGCATGCCTGAAGTCATCCTGGGAGAAGGGAAGACGCCCGCGCAGGTCGCAGGGATTTTTGCTCGCCTCGCCGAACACGGCGGAAACGTTCTGGCCACGCGCTCCAGCGAAAAACAATTTGCCGCGGTCAAGAAAAAAGTTCGCGCCGCGGAATATCGCGAAGTCGCCCGCGCTATCATCCTGCAACGCGATCCCACAAAATATGGCAAGGGAATCGTCGCCGTCGTCTCCGCCGGGACCAGCGACATTCCTGTCGCTGAAGAGGCCGTCGTGACTGCCGAGGTCATGGGCAACGAAGTCCAGCATTTCTACGACGTCGGCGTCGCCGGCATTCACCGCCTGCTGGCCAATCGCGAGGCCTTGACCCGCGCCCGCGTTGTCATCGTATGCGCCGGCATGGAAGGAGCGTTGCCCAGCGTCGTCGGAGGTTTGGTCGGAGTTCCAGTCATCGCCGTACCCACCAGCATTGGCTATGGCGCATCCTTCAAGGGAATGGCGGCGTTGCTCGGAATGCTCAATTCCTGCGCTTCGAACGTCAGCGTGGTAAATATTGATAACGGATTTGGCGCCGGTTACGTTGCCTCGCTGATCAACCGCTTGCCTTGATTCTGGGATTCGCACCAGACGCCGCCCGAATATCGTCTACAAATAAAAAGGGCGCAGTTTCTGCCGAGCCCTCTCTTTCACCGCTACATCAACCTTATAACCCTTGCTGGCCAGACTTTCCTTCGACGTGCAGTTTGTTGTCCACGCTAAAGGCGCCGAAGAGTTGGTTGGCTCTGATTCCGGCGACTTCCTTGTCCATCTTGCTGTCGACCGAACCGTACAGCGTGAGGTGCCCATTGTCCACGATGATGCGAATCGGACGTGCCGGGTCAATCGCATACTTATTCAACACCGAGTCACCGTAGATCACATGCAACGCCCGCAAGCGCAGCCCGTCGTCGGACTGCGAGACCGGTTCGAGCGAAATGTTCTCAATCACGTCTTTCACGCCCGGCGTAGTCGCGATGTCGGCCAAAGCTTCGTCGCGTCCAATGCCAGTTCGATCCTGGCCTTCCACCGTGACCACTCCATCCTTCACGCCTAAAGCGAAGTAGTCGAAGGTGATGTCATAACCTATGCGCACATAACGCAGCTTCTTGGCCAGTTTCTGCTCAAGTTCCGCGTCCGTCACATTCGGCCCGGCCACGTCTACCAGGTTGCGCACGCCCTGCGCATGCCCAGCCTTGCGCGCCACTCTTGACGCATCCAGCTTGTCCTGATAAAGGTCGACCGTGCCGGTGAGGGTCACAATCCCCTCTGCCACGCTGGCCTTCACGTTGCTTAACTCGCGCTTGGCTGTGAGTTTCTGTGTCACCGCGGTTTGAATTTGATTGTCGTATCGAGAAGCCGCGCCGGTATCGGCCATGAGCGTTGCGCCCAATAGCCCCACAGTGAGCGTCGTTCCCACTACTCTTATTAAACCCGTCTTACCTGCTACTGCCATAAACGTCACCTCCGACTCGTTGACAAATCCTTACGAATTAACCATCTGGTTAATTCATTCGATGCGGAGGTAGGAGGGAGAGATGCATCGCACTGCACTCAGGCAATCCGCTTCAACGACGATTTCGCGGCGCGCGACTTCTTTTCTCGCGATGGGTTTAAAAAAGCAGCATGGCCGTGCGACGCCTTGCCGGGAGCGCGTTTATTTGCCGATCGCAGACCAGTCGGTGAGCAGTTCCGGACGCCCGTTTTTCACGACGGTGGGATAAACATCGTCGAAGCCCTTATGATCCTTGGGGCCATACGCCAGTAGCAGCTTCGATCCCAAGCCGACGTTTAGTTCGTGAATCGACTCGATGCCCGAGATGAATTTCTCGCGGGTCACATCTTTCCCTGCGCGCTTCAATCCTTCCACGACTACCATCGCGTCCACAAACCCTTCCAGGCTCACGAAGCTGGGTTTGACATCGGGATAATATTTCGTCAGGTACTTGCGATAAAGCGCGACGGTCGGGTAATCGGTGCGATCGTAGGGGGGAACAACCTGCGTAATAATCGTGCCTTCCGCGTCCGGTCCGGCCTCTTTGATAAATTCCTCGGTGCCCACGAAAGAAACGGTCAGAAACTGCGGCCGCCATCCCGCCGCGTGCGCCTGCTTCACGATCGCCGCCACCGGAGCATAGGGGCCAACCACTACCACCGCCTGCGGACGCGCCGCCATCACGCTCTTCAGTCCTTCCTCCACATCAAGCGTGTTGCGCGGGAACGTGCCAGTCGCCACGGGAGCGGAATTGTGTTTCTGCAGCGCCAGCTTCATCCCGTCGAGCACGGTCTTGCCGAACGCGTCGTCCTGATAGATCACGCCAATTTTTCGGATATTCGCTTCCCAGAGTTTGTCCACCTGTTCCCGGGTCTCGTCGTAATAAGAAGCGCGCACATTGACGACGTAATGCTTCAGCGGTTCGTAGAGCATCTGCGCGCCGGTGAAAAGGCCGACCACCGGAATCTTCTCGTCCTGAGCCATCGGCACGTACACTTTGGCCGTCGGCGTTCCCACAAAAAAGCCCAGGGCAAACACACCTTCCTTCGTCATGCGCTTGAAGCACGCCGGCGCCTTGTCGGGATCGTAGCCGTCATCGAAGGCCAGCAATTGCACCTTGCGGCCAAACACTCCGCCTGCGTCATTGATGGAATGCAAGTAAGTCGTTGCGCCCAGCACCGTCTGATTGCCGAGGAAGCGCGCCGGGCCATCCAATGCCGAACACGATCCGATCAACACACTGTTTTCGGTCACGCCCGGCGTTTCTGCCGCCGCCATAGAAATGACAAGCACGAGTATGAAGTACAAAAACAGTGCAACTCGAACTGGCAAACCTAGAGCCGCTGCCCCTCGCTGGTTCATCCCCAAACTCCCTTTTGAATTGTTTTTCCGCACTGATCTGCCATCGATCTTGTGATTCTGTGTGAGATCAGTGTGGCCATTGCGCCAAGATAAGTGAACACAAATGATCGGAGCACTCCACCAAAGTAACTTCGCGGACCTCACGTTTTCGGCGAGCTGTCAGCCAGAAACCGCCAAATCACGCCCTTTTTGAACTCTCCACTTTTGGGATTACCCCCGTAACCTTTCGAGCCAGTATCCCGCGTTCTACCATCCATTTTTGGCTGCGCATTCAAGGGGGGAATTCGCGGATGGGTGAGCGTGTCACCCAATCAAGAAGGGCAGAAATTGCCCACGCCAACCGGCTCAAAAAAGCGCTGGACAGCGGAGCTCCACCTGCTTTTGTCCAACCCCTAAACGGGCGATCTGGCAATGGCAAGCCTGGAAACAATGAGGCGGCCATTCACGGCGCATGCACCGAAAAATCTTGCCCCCTGCCACCGTTGCCCGAGCTTCATAAAAGTCATCAGAACGCCGAATCCCACCTCCAATTTTTGGAGCAGACGTTCCAGGCCTCTCCGGACGGGTTGAGCATCGCCGACGTAACCCACCGTGTGCTTTTCGCGAACGAAACGTTCGTGCGCATGTTTGAATACGAAGCGGCCGAAGTAGTCGGGCAGCCCCTGGAAAATCTGGTCGTGCCTCCCGACCGGCTGGCCGAATCGCAATGGGTGACCGAGGCGCTCGCCAAAGGCCAGCGCATCACGTTGGAAACTCAACGTAGAAAAAAAGATGGCTCTCTGCTCGATGTCTCCATGTCGTGCGCCCCGCTTTTTCTGGATGGAAAGATGGCAGGTTTTTACGCCGGCTACCACGATATTTCCGACCGCCGGCGAGTCGAGGCCCTAAGCTCCGCGCTCTACCGCGTCGCTGAAAAGAGCAGCAGCGCGCACGATCTCCAGCAGTTTTTTGCCGCCGTGCACGGCATTGTGGACGAGCTGATGTATGCGCGGAACTTCTATATCGCCCTCTATGACCCGGCATCGGACCTGCTTACTTTTCCGTATTTCGTCGACGAGCAGGACACTGCGCCCGCTCCGAAAAAATTGGCGCGCGGGCTCACCGACTATCTCATTCGCGCGGGTCAACCGCTTCTGGCCACGCCAGAAGTGCTCCAAGCAATGGAAGAACGTGGTGAGGTCGCGCGCAACGGATCGCGCTCCCTCGACTGGATGGGCGTTCCGCTGAAAGTAAATAACCATACGTTCGGCGCCCTGGTCGTGCAGACCTACTCGAAGAACATCCGCTACGGAGAGCGCGACAAAGAGATTTTGACTTTCGTGGCGCGCCAGCTTGCCAGTGCCGTCGAGATCAAGAAGAACGAGCAAGCCCTGCGCCGCTCCGAAGCGCGCTACCGCTCTTTGGTTCAGAGTTCGGTCTACGGAATTTACCGCTCCAGCCTGGAAGGCAGGTTCCTCGACGTCAATCCCGCGCTTATCACGATGCTGGGTTATGGTTCGGCAGAACAAGTGCTGCTGCTTGATCCCACCAAGGATGTGTTCGCGCACACCGAAGAGCACACGCGGCTTATCGAGGAATTTCGCCGCACTGGACGCCTCGACGGAATCGAGGTCAAGTGGAAGCGCAACGACGGCAAGGCGATCACGGTACGCATCAGTGGCCGCGCAGTAAGCAGCGCCGATGAACCCGCCGACGTACTGGAGGCGATAGCCGAAGATGTGACCGATCGCCGCGTGCTCGAAGACCAGTTCCGCCAGGCGCAGAAAATGGAAGCCGTGGGTCGGCTCGCCGGGGGCGTGGCCCACGATTTTAACAATCTTCTGATGGTCATCAGCGGCTACGCCGAGGTCATGCTGTCTGCCTTGGAATCCGACCATCAGTTGCGTGAGAAGGCTCTAGCCATTCAGCAGGCCTCGGATCGCGCCACCACTTTGACGCGGCAGTTGCTGGCATTCAGCCGCAAGCAATTACTGGAACTGAAAGTCGTCGACGTCAATGCCATTGTTGCGGACATGGAGCGCCTGCTGCGTCCCTTGATTGGCGAAAACGTGCAGTTTGTCACCAACCTTTCTCCCGAAGCCGCGCACACTCGCGCCGATGCCGGCCAGTTGGAGCAGGTGCTGATGAATCTCGTGGTCAATGCTAAAGATGCGATGTCCATTGGCGGAACACTCACTATCCGGACAGCAACGATTGTTGTCGACGAGAGTCATAGCCCCAGCCCCACCTTTGTCCGTCCCGGCAACTACGTCGTGCTCTCCGTCAGCGACACCGGCATGGGCATGGACAAAGAAACCCAGTCGCGAATCTTTGAGCCCTTCTTTACTACCAAGGAAAAAGGCAAGGGAACTGGGCTCGGCCTGTCAACTGTGTATGGCATCGTGAAGCAGAGTGGCGGATACGTGATGGTGCAAAGCGAAGTGAATCGCGGCACTACCTTCCAGATTTATTTGCCCCGGGTTGAAGGCGTGGCCGAGAAGCACTCGGCTCCAACCCCGCCCACGGCCCTGGGAGGGAGCGAGACAGTGTTGCTGGTCGAAGACGAAGAATCCGTTCGCCAACTTGTTCGCGAAACCCTTGCCGGAAAGGGCTACCGGGTCATGGAAGCGGCAAACGGCGAATCAGGTGCAGCCGCCGCCGCTCAGCACACCGGCAAAATCGACCTCGTCATCACCGACGTGATTATGCCCGGGATGGGCGGGCGCGAATTGGTCAAGCAACTTGCCCAAACCCGCCCCGAAACCAAGGTTCTCTATCTTTCCGGTTACACCGAGGACGCGATTGTCAGCGAAGGCACCATTGAGAGTGGCGCGGCATTTCTGCAGAAACCTTTCACCCTGCAAAACCTGGCGCGCAAGGTCAGGGAAGTGTTGGGATAGTAGTTAAGGGCAAATTAAGCCTCAGGCCTCAAATTCCAAATACAATTCTTTCTGAAACTTTTTCTCCTCGCGCTCGTCCTATCGGGTGGAAGATAGAGAGTAAAGACAGGGCGGATCCGTCTGTGGCGGATTCGGAGTGAGGACAAGGGGTTCCATGCTTATCAAAAAGGCAACAGTCATTCGTTCGTCGGAAATTACTCCTAAAGGTTTGTATCTGAATCGCCGCAAGTTCCTGGCTGGGGCGGCCATGGCGAGCGCCGCGGCGGCCACGGGCTTTGGCCTGCGCGAAATTGTGTCGCCTTCGACCACCGCGCTCGCGGGAAACAAAATCGACGGCATTCAGAAGAGCGCGTTCAGCACGAACGAGGCTATCACTCCTTACAAAGACGTCACCACCTACAACAATTACTACGAATTTTCCACCGACAAAGACGGTCCCGCGAAGCTCGCGCAAAATTTCCGCACTCACCCCTGGACGGTAAAGATCGATGGCCAGGTTGAAAAGAAACAAGAACTCGATATCGACACCATTCGCAAGATGGCCGCTCCCGAGGAGCGAATTTACCGTCATCGTTGCGTGGAAGGCTGGTCCATCGTTGTCCCCTGGGTAGGCTTTTCGCTGAGCGAATTGATTAAGCGCGCCAATCCCACCAGTAAGGCGAAGTTCGTCGAATTCACCACCATCTACGATCCTAAGCAAATGCCCGGCCAGGACCGGCAAGTCCTGCAATGGCCCTATGTGGAAGGCCTGCGCATGGACGAAGCCATGCACCCGCTCGCCCTGCTTTGTTTCGGTATGTACGGGGAAGACCTCCCCAATCAGGATGGCGCTCCCATCCGCATGGTCTTGCCCTGGAAGTATGGTTTCAAAAGCGCCAAGGCAATTGTGCGCATTCGCTTCACCGAAAAGCAGCCGGAGAATACCTGGAATCTTTCCGCTCCCAGCGAGTATGGTTTTTATTCCAACGTGAATCCAAACGTTGACCATCCGCGCTGGAGTCAGGCCAAAGAGCGCAGGCTCGGCGAGTTCTTCAAACGCCCGACTTTAATGTTCAACGGTTACGATCAGGTTGCCAGCCTTTACACGGGCATGGATCTTAAGAAGAATTTTTAGAAGCAGTGGCTCTGATAAGCGATCAGTGGCCGGTCGCGCCGGGCTGACCTTAAAATACTTGTCACTGACAACCGCACCGGTTCCATGCCTCGTTGGCTCAAACCCGTGATCTTCCTGGCGTGCCTCGCGCCGCTGGCGGACCTCGTCTGGCGAGGTTTCCACGCGCAGCTTGGAGCCAATCCCATTGAGGCCATTACCCACCGGACTGGCGATTGCACTCTTAGCTTCCTGCTGATCACGTTGTCGGTTACGCCCCTGCGCAAACTGACTCGGCAATATTGGCTGATCGGCTTGCGCCGCATGTTCGGTCTCTTCGCCTTCTTCTACGGCACGCTGCACCTGATGACATACGTGTGGCTCGACAAATTTTTCGACGTACACGAAATGGTCGCCGACATTGCCAAGCGCCGCTTCATCACCGCCGGAATGACGGCCTTCGCCCTGATGATTCCACTCGCGCTCACGTCAACGAAGTGGTCGATCCGAAAGCTCGGCGGGAAGCGCTGGCAAGCTCTGCACCGCCTTATCTATTTCAGCGCCGCGGCCGGAGTCATTCATTACATCTGGCTAGTGAAAGCCGATTTGAGAAAGCCGCTCGAATACGCCTCCGTGCTCGCGGCGCTCCTGCTCTATCGCGTATTCACTTGGTTCGCATCCCGCAGCCCGCGAGCGGCGAAAGTGCGCACTTCAGAAAGCTGAATAGCGTCGGCGCGCCGCCTCCAATTCTTTTCTTTGTTTCAGTCCCCCTTCAGCCGGGCTCGCGCAAACGACCAGCGACAAACGACCAACGACATCTGGCAAAAGCAAAAGGCGCGGCTCGGAATGAATCCCAGCCGCGCCCTTTGTCCTCCGCCAACTTCCCGCTAGTTCTTCTTCTGCCAATGAGCAGAGTGAGCCTGGATTGCGGGCCGCACTATGACCATGTGCGGCTTGGCAATCCCTCCCGTAGCCCCTGCGGTTGGATTCTGCAACACAAACACTCCAGCCGCGACCTGACCGCTGTCGGTTTCTATGAAGGGGAAGGTCGTGCCATCCACCGGATAGAAGGTCAGCGAGAACCCACCGTTTAGAGTCGAGTTCGAAATGTTACCGGCATTGGCCGCGATCTGCCCGCGGCCGTTGGAGCTCGGCGCCGCATAGGTTCCGCTGAGCGCAACGCCATATGCAGTTCCTCCGCCGCTGTTGGAATTTTCGTCCACCACTCCCGTGACCGTGGTCCCGCTGCTGTTGGCGGTGAACTCCGCGATGTCGTCCACCTCTGCCAACGTCCCCGTCGCTGCTCCCAGGTTCGTGCCCGAGAGATTTAAAGCATAGCCTTGCGATGCGGCAAATGTAGCGCCCGAAGTCTGCGGGTAGGCCGACCCGACCATGATTCCAGAGTTGTCAATCTCCAGCAACAGCAGCCCGCCGCTGGATGGATAAGCTGCGTACCCTGAGCCGTTCGAGAAGCCCGTCAAGCTCAACGTGTATCGGCCGGTACCCTCGGCCACATAGGTGCCCGTATAAGTGATTGGCGACGGCGAAGCTATGCCGCCATTATTGGCGTCTACGCTGGATGCGTTAGTGATGTTCCCCGATCCGTCCGTCACCAGAAAGCCGCCAGCCACTGCCGAAGAGTTCGCACTCGGGAAAGAGCCCGCCAGGGTGAAGGCCATTGCGCCAGACGGCACCGACGTGCTGCTTTGCGCGTAAGCATCTCCCATTAGCGTTGCGGTCGCATCCATCTCAATAAATTTTAAGTGGGTCGCGTCAATGGCAAAGACGTCATAAGTCTGCGCGCCGAATTGTGTTGTGCTCAGCGCGCTTGCCGGCGTTGACGAAGGTCCGAGAACTACGTTGCCCGTCAGAGTCTGATCGGCGTAAGCAAAGCCCCCGTCGTTGAAGTCTTCGCTGCCGGCGGAAATCGCTCCGCCCGTTCCCAGCGTGAAATTACCAACCGTCGCAAACAGGTTGCCAGTACTCAGGTCCGCGCCCGAAAAAATGAACGCATACGATCCCGTGGGCGTCACTCCTGATGCCTGCGCGTCAATGGTTCCGCTGCCCGTCGCATTGCCGTCGAATTCGATGATGAGACCGTGTGAGCTGTCCGCCAGCACGAAATCAAGCACGATCTGTCCCAAAGGGGTAGCGGTGTTGAGCGTGGCCCGCCCTCGCCCGTCCACTCCCACCGTGTACGTGCTGCTGCCGGCGATCGACGCATTGGGCACCGGCGCGGTTAGGTCCGCGTCGTTCAGATCAATCGTTCCGCCGGTGACACCGCCGATCCCGTTGCCCCCGCTTCCGTTTGCCGTGAACGTTCCCAGAGCCGAGTAAGGCGCCCCATTGACGTCAGTTCCCGAAACCGAGAATACATACGTGCCGTTCAGGTTGCTATTGCTGAACTGTCCGCTCGGCGGAGGGATTGGAGGCGCAATGCTCACGCCGTTCCCCCCGCAACTCGCCAGAACAGCTAATCCGCAAATTGCACAAATAAAGATCGACAAGAAAAAATAATTCCGTGACGGCATGACATCCCCCTGAGGTGTTGGTGCGGAATTGGATCTTGTTAACACAAATGGCACTTTGGTGTGACCGCTAGAATCAACCCCATGGCGAAGGAAAAGTAGCGCGAAAAGTGCAGAAATCTTCCCAACTTTACATCTCTTTACGGAAGCCCGCTGCAAAGGTCCAGCGTCCGCCCCTACGGATGCACCCCCGCCTCTTGCCCCGCCAGTTTGCGCAATGAGTCTCCGTAAGGTGCGCGCGCGATTCCTTTTTCGGTGATAATCGCGGTCACATATTTCGCCGGAGTCACATCGAACGCCGGGTTCGCCACGCCCACACCGTTTGGAACCATCTGTTTTCCGGCAATGTGGGTGACCTCTCGCGCATTCCGCTCCTCGATCGGAATCCCGCTGCCATCGGCGCACGCTAGGTCGACCGTGGAAATCGGTGCAGCCACGTAGAACGGAATGCCGTGCTCCTTCGCCAGAATCGCAACCGTGTACGTTCCAATCTTGTTGGCCACGTCGCCATTGGCCGCGATGCGGTCCGCGCCCACCACGATCGCTCCAATCTTGCCTTGCTTCATCATTGCGCCCGCCATGTTGTCTGAGATGACCGTGGTCGGGATGCCGTCCTTCATCAGTTCCCACGCAGTGAGCCGCGAGCCCTGCAGGAACGGGCGTGTCTCGTCCGCATAGACGTGAATTTTCTTCCCTTGCTCAATTGCCGCCCGGATCACGCCCAGCGCAGTGCCATATCCCGCGGTGGCCAGCGCTCCGGCATTGCAATGCGTCAGCACTCCGCCTGCACTCGGCATCAGCGTGGCGCCGTGCCGTCCCATGGCTCGGTTCGCCGCGATGTCTTCCGCGTGCATACGCTTGGCTTCTTCAACCAGTTCCTGCTTGATTTGCGGAATGGGACGAATGCGGACCCGCTCAAATTTCTCCTGCATGCGCTGAATTGCCCAGAAAAGATTCACCGCCGTCGGCCGCGTCTTGCCAATGATGTCGCAGATCTGGTCGAGATCGAGCTTCAGTTCGCCCGTAGAGTGTGCCGAAGAATTATTTACTCCGAGTGCGATGCCCATCGCCGCGGCCACTCCAATCGCCGGTGCCCCACGCACCACCATGTTGCGAATAACGTCGGCCACCTCTTCGTGCGTCCTGCAGGTGACATACACCTCTTCCGTCGGCAGCTTCGTCTGGTCAATGAAGCGCACTCCGTCGTCAGTCCATTCCAGGGTTTGAATCATAGATTTTAGTGATTGAGTGATTAAGTCATTGAGCGATTGAAAACGCCAAATGGCTCAATCACTCAATGGCTCAATCTCTCAATTCCTGTGCGCCTCACAACGGTTGCGCGGATTATTCGCCGCCGCCGGCCGCCCACAGACCTCACACGTCGCCGCTACCGCAAAAACCCCAGGCTGCGTGTCATCATTCTGCAAAATATGCTCCTGGCGCACATCGTTCGCGGTAAAGATGGAAACAAAGGGAACCGCGCCCGCCGCCTTCTCCACGTTCGGACGCCCCTTCGCTTCTTCCCGCTCCACCAGGCACATCACGCCGACAATTTCGAATCCAAACTCGCGCGCCGCTTCAATCGCCTGCACCGTCGACGCCCCCGTGGTGCAGACATCGTCCACAATCACCACCCGCGCGCCTTTCTCGCGGAACCCCTCGATGCGCTGCCCTGTCCCGTGCTGCTTCTCGGCCTTGCGCACCAGAAATCCGTCCAATTCACCGCTCACCACCGAAACGGCCACTACGATCGGATCTGCGCCCATCGTCAACCCGCCGATCGCCTGCGGCCTCCATCCGCGCTGCTGAATCTCCGCGAAGAAAACTTCTCCCGTCAGGCGCGACCCTTTTGCGTCGAGCGTGGTCGTGCGGCAGTCAATGTAGTAATCGCTTTTACCGCCGGAAGAAAGTTTGAATTCTCCCAGCCGAAACGACTTCTGAGCCAGCGTGCTCAACAATTTCTGACGCGCGTGGGACATCACACCGGAAGCCATAAAAATCTACGATAACACGCTCGCCCGCTCCACGCTCCAACGCCCGGCACCGCCCAATCGATCCTCTCTGCGTGTTAACCTGAAACTTCCGCTTAGCCACATTCGTTCGCCAGCGCGCCGTGATTTTGAATCGAGGTATGACATTGCAGAGTTCGCATAGACCTTCCCGTTTCGTGCTCGTCATCTTCTTGTCCCTGGCCATCGCTGTTGTCGCCCCGTCACTTTTCGCTGATGGCACGCGCACTTGGGAGCAATTCAAATTCGAAGACCTCACCAAGGGTTCGGCGACGGGTGTCGCCATCCGCAGTTCCGGCGGCCTCGAACTGGCGCCCTCTTTCAAACTGCTCTACGCGACCCCCTCGACCTACATTTGGTCCGTAGTTGCCGACGAAGCCGGAAATGTCTACGCCGCGACGGGATCGCCTGCGCGCGTCTACCGCATTACTCCTGACGGCTCCGCCACCATCATCTTCGAACCCCAGGAACTTCAGGTCCAGACGCTGGAAGTCGGACCGCGCGGCGTCATCTATGCCGCAACCGCCCCCGACGGCAAGGTTTACAAGATCGAACACAAGCCGCAAGAAAAGGGCTCCGGCAAAAGCGCGAAGAACTCTGAGAAGGATTCCGCCAAGTCCGCCCCGAAAGATTCCGCGAAACCAGATCCCGCTAAGCCCACCCTCGATTCCTCCTGGTCTTCCTCGGAATATTTCGCGCCAGGCACGAAATATATTTGGGACCTCATTCTAGACAAGGCAGGCAATCTTTACGTCGCCACCGGAGATCACGGCGAAATCTATAAAGTCACGCCCAAGGGAGAACACTCGCTATTTTTCAAAAGCGACGACACGCACATCCGCGTGCTCGCGCTCGACGCTCAAGGCAACCTGATTGCCGGTACCGACGGCAGCGGTCTGGTCTATCGCATCTCTCCGGCCGGCGATGGATTCGTCTTGTACAGCGCTCCCAAGAAAGAAATCACAGCTCTCGCGCTTGATCGTCAGGGCAACATCTACGCCGCCGGCGTGGGCGAGAGGCGCGCGACTTCAACTTCGCCTGCTGGATCTTCCTCCATGCTCTCCATCGGCCCGAGTTCTTCCGAATCTTCCGGTCCTCCTCCGACCGGAATGTCCCTCAGCCCCACGCCCAGCGTTTCGCATGTAGGCGGCAGTTTCCCCTTTCCCGGGGCCAGTTCCAACGGCGGTTCCGATGTGTATCGCATTGCCCCCGACGGCTCTCCGTTGCGCATCTGGACCTCGCATGAAGACATCGTGTACGCCCTCGCCTTCGATTCCCACGACATTCTGCTTGCCGGGACCGGAAACCGCGGTCACGTTTTTGCCATCAACGGTCAGGACGAATTTTCAGATCTACTCAAAGCTCCCGCTTCCCAGGTCACCGGTTTTGCGAAAGCCCCCGGCGGCGGTCTTTACGCGGTCAGCAGCAACCTGGGAAAGATTTTTGTGTTGGGCCCGGGTCCGGAGAGCGAGGGTACCTACGAGAGCGACGTTTTCGATGCCAAGGTTTTTTCCCGCTGGGGACGCGTAGAATTCCGCGGCGCCGGCAATGTTGATGTCCTCGCGCGCAGCGGCAACGTCGACAATCCCGACCGCAACTGGAGTCCGTGGAAGCAAGTCGATCTCGGCAAAGATTCGGAGATGGCCGTTCCGCCCGCCCGCTATGCGCAGTGGAAAGCCGTGCTGCACGCGGGAAACACCAGGCCTGCGGTCGACACCGTCACTCTGAATTACTTGCCCAAAAACGTAGCGCCCGAGGTGGAGGACGTCTCGGTGCAGATGGGAGTTCGTTATCAGCCGCTCGCGAAATCCACCGGGCTTACTCTGGGCACAGACCTCAGCGGTTCTTCCAGTGGCCATTTCGAGTCCCCGGTTCCGAGCACTCACGACCGCGACTCCATCGGCGTCAAATGGAATGCGCACGATGACAACGACGATCAACTTGTCTATTCGGTGTACTACCGCGGCGATGGCGAAAATCGCTGGCTGCTTCTGAAAGATGATTTAACCGACAAAGCGTATTCGTTCGACGCCAGCTTGCTGCCCGACGGCGGCTACACCGTCAAAGTCGTTGCCTCCGATGCGCCCTCCCACTCGCCCACCGAGGCCCTCACCGCCAGCAAGGAGAGCCGCCGCTTCGAGGTCGATACTACCCCGCCTCGCGTCGAAAACTTGACTGTGTCGGTCGAGGCAGGTCAGATCCACCTGCGCTTCCGCGCGGAAGACGGATTCTCCAACATCAAGCGCGCGGAATTCTCCGTGGACGCGGGAGATTGGAAATATGTCGAGCCGACTGGCCAACTCTCCGACTCCAAGGTCGAAGACTATGACTTCACCGTCCCTCTGGAAACCGCTAAGGACGCCGGCTCCGAACACGTGGTCGTGGTCCGCGCCTACGACAAATACGAAAACATGGGCGCCGCTAAGATTCTATTGAAAGGAAAGTGAACCGGAGGAAGTCGACGAACGACGGGTTAGCCTTGAAATGCCCTCGAACAAAGCCGCGAAGCGGCGATAGAGTGCAGCCCACGGCGGAAGGCGTGGGTGCCCCGCCATAGTTAGAAACCAGCCCCATAGGGGCGAAAGAACTCGAGAAAGATACTGCCCTACCCCGCAGCCAAGTAAACGTACCGCAAAATAAATAGCACTGTCAGAATCCAGATTACCGCGCTCACTTCGCGAAACTTTCCCGCGGCCACCTTCACCAGCGTATAAGAAATCAGCCCCAAACTGAGCCCGGTGGCGATGCTGAAAGTCAATGGGGTTGCCACCAGCGTAACGAACGCCGGAATTGCCTCCGTGAATTCCTTCCACTCAACCCGGCCAATGGATTCCGTCATCAGCGCCCCCACCAGAATCAGCGCAGGCGCGGTGGCATATCCCGGAATCGCCGCCGCCAGCGGCGAGCAAAACGCCGCCAGCAGGAAAAGTCCCGCCACGAAAACATTGCTCAGCCCAGTCCGCGCGCCAGCCGCCACTCCGGCCGCGCTCTCAATGTAACTAGTCACCGTCGACGTTCCCGTCAATGCTCCGAAGATGGTTCCAATTGCGTCTGAAACCAGCGCCCGCCCCACTCGCGGAATCTTTCCGTTCTTTATGAAGCCGCCCTGTTCGCAAACGCCCACCAGCGTGCCCACATTGTCGAACAGATCGACGAACAGAAATACGAAGACAATTTCCAGCAGTCCCAGATGCAGCGCGCCCCGCAAATCCAGTTGCAGCCAGGTCGACGCAGGATGCGGCCAGGAAAAAATCGCGGTCGGCCAACTTCCCATCCCGCGCAAAATTCCCAGCACCGTCGTCGCAACAATTCCGATCAGGATGGCTCCATTGATCTTGCGTGCCATCAGAACCAGCATGACCGCCAGTCCAACGCACGCCAGTTGTGCCTCGCGATTGGCAAAGCTGCCCAGCCCAACAAACGTGGCCGCATTCGCCACCACCAACTTCGCATTGCGCAGTCCGACAAATGCGATGAACAATCCGATGCCGCCCGCGGTCGAATACTTCAGGCACTCCGGAATTCCGTTGACAATCTGTTCTCGCACCCGCGTAACCGTCAGGATCAAAAAAAACACGCCGGAAAAAAAGATCACCCCGAGCGCGGTGCGCCACGGAACGTGCATCCCCAAACAAACCACGTACGTGAAGTAAGCGTTCAGCGACATCCCCGGAGCCAGCGCAATGGGATAGTTCGCATAGAGGCCCATCACCAGCGTGGCGGCTGCCGAAGCCAGGCAAGTGGCGAACAAGACGCCATCTACCGGCATGCCCGCCTGCCCCAGGATCTGCGGATTGACCACCACGATGTAAGCCATGGTGATGAACGTGGTCACCCCGCCAAGAAATTCCCGGCGCACCGTAGTCTGGTTTTGCGCAAGACGAAAGTAGCGTTCGATCAAGCCCTGTCCTTAATCCAGTTGAATGAAGGATGTGAAATGAAACCGACATCATACACACATAGAGCGAAACACGTAGGGACGGACGCATTCGTCCGTCCGAGGTTTGGCGCTTCTCAGTGTCGCTCCGCCGATTCCTCTGCCGCCTGCAACTCGTCGCTATGAATGGACTTCAATTCCCCCGCATGCCGCAATTCCGGAAACAGCCACGCCCACACCGCGATCACCACCAGCGTTCCTACTCCACCCAGAATCACGGCCGGCACGGTGCCAAACCACTGCGCCGTCACGCCCGATTCGAACTGCCCGAACTCGTTCGACGTGCCGATAAAAATCATGTCCACCGCGGTCACCCGTCCGCGCATTTCATCCGGCGTGGCAAGTTGCGTCAGCGTCGCGCGGATGATCACGCTGATCATGTCGCTCGCCCCCAAAAGCAGCAGCGCAATCAGCGAGACCATCAAGCTGCGCGACACACCGAAAATGATCGTGAAAACTCCGAACCCGGCCACCGCCCACAGCAACGTCGGTCCCGAGCGCCCGCGCAATGGCCGATGCGCCAGAAGTACGGCCATCAGCGCTGCTCCCACTCCCGGAGCGCTGCGCAGCAAACCCAGCCCCCACGGTCCCGTATGCAGAATTTCTCGCGCATACACCGGCAGCAGCGCGACCGCCCCTCCCAGCAACACCGCAAACAGATCCAGCGAAATCGCCCCCAGGATGAGCTTCTTCCTCCAGATGAAGTGCAGCCCCGCAAAAACAGTCTTCAGTGTCATCGGCTCGCGCGCAGCCGATCGCACCTTCACCTCCGGGCTAATCTGGAAAGACGAAACCGTCGCACCGATCGCGGTCACCAATGCGACCACGTAAACAATCGAAGGCCCGCGAAATGCCGCGTAGAGAATTCCGCCAAACGACGGCCCCAGAATCGTCGCCGCCTGAAAAATACTCGCATTCCACGCAACCGCATTGGGAAAATGTTCCTCGGGAACAAGTTGCGGCAAAATCGACCGACTGGCCGTCGCGTTGAACGATCGCACCACGCCGATCAGGATCAATACCGCATAAATCGACTGCACCGCCGGCACGCCGCGCTCGGCGATCGCCAGCAGCAAGGCAAAACATATCGCGTACCCGGCGTAGCAGGCCGAGAGCACGTGCCGCCGCTCGAAACGGTCCGAGACGTGGCCCGAGATAGGGAACAGCAGAATTCCCGGCAAGAACTGTGCCAGGCCGACATACCCAAGATCGAGCGGCCGCTTGGTGATCTCATACACCTGCCATCCCACGGCTACCGCCTGCATCTCGACTGCCGCCACGATCAGAAATCGGGCGACCTGGAACAGCACGAATCCGGGATGAGTGAACGCGGCGCGTCCGGCCCTGGCGTCGGAAGTAGCGGGCATGAACTTCTAATTTGACACAGAAATGCGGAGAGCGCAGCGGGGAATTGCCGGAAGTATTGATCAGTCTTGCGATGCGCCGCTGGATTTCGCGAGCGACGAGAAAATCTCAATGCGGTTCCTGCCGTTACTCTTCGCAGCGTACAAGCTCATGTCAGCTTCGTGCAGCAGTTCCGCCACCGAGCCTCCGTGGGTCGCCGGCATGGCCGTGACACCCATGCTGACCGTCGCAAACGTTGTGCCCGAAGGCGTCTTCAGGGGCTCCTTCGCTACCAACTCTCGAATCTCGTTCGCACGCCGCGCGCCAACCTCTAAGCTGCAGGCCGGCAGGATAATAATGAACTCCTCGCCTCCGTAGCGCCCCACCAGATCGTAAGGCCTCAAGTCCGCCTTCAGTCTTATTGCGACTTGTTTCAGAACCTCATCGCCCGCGGCATGCCCCATGGTGTCGTTGACGCGTTTAAAGTGGTCGATATCCACCAGAATCACAGTGGCCGGTTTCTCTTCACGCCCGCTGCGCGAAAATTCCCGCTCCAGCGCCGCAATAATTTCCGCGCGATTTAGCAGATTTGTTAAAAAATCATGGGTCGCCGCAAAGCGCAGCGATTGCTGCAGTTCCAGAATTCGCTTGCCCACCATAATGCGGCTGCGCAACTCCGCCGGATCCACCGGCTTCGACAGATAATCGTCCGCCCCCGCCGCCATCGCCGTCAGAAGATCATTCTTCCGGTTCTTGGCAGTCAGCATAATCGTGTAAATATAGTTTCCCTGCGTGAGCCTGCGAATGTGGCGAAGGACATCGATGCCATCCTGCCCCGGCAATAGCCAGTCGAGCAGCGCGAGGTCGGGCGGATTGGGCGCGTCCACCAGTTGGATTGCTTCGGTGCCATTGCCCAGCATGACATAGTCGAGTCCCCACTCGGTCAGATAACCGCCGATCTTGCGCCTCTCGACGTAGGAATCTTCGACCAGAAGAATTTTCATGCCCGCCCCATTTGAAATGGTGGCAGCGTCCCCAGGCATTCACAAGTTACGATCAGAAACCAAAGAACATGTCCCGGAGTTCGGAGGAAGTGCCGCAGTCCCACCTACGCCACCACGGGCGCGTTGGCGATTCCCGTCGTCCCGAATACTTTCCGGTAGCGCTCAATCTCCGCCGCCGGGCCCAGCGCCTTGGCATAATTGTCGGAGAGTTTCACTGCGGGCCGCCCTTCCACTCTCGAAACCTTGCAGATCAAGCTGATTGGATCGAAGCCTCCACCCGCATTCGGATTGCATCCGCGAAAATCGTTTGTCAACAGCGTGCCCCAGCCCGCGCTGAACCGGATGCGCCTCCCCGGCGTCCACTTGCTGTGATCGTCAAAATCCGCCGCGCTGAAAAAATCACTCGGCCCCACACCGCTCCCTAAACTTCCGCCAAAATATGCGTGCAGCCCTAGAATCTGATCCACATCCAGAGTGTCCGACGCGATCAAGAGTTTCTCCGCAGGATCTCTTCCTTTCGCCTTCAGCCACGCAATATATTCGTCCCCCGCAACGTAGGGATCTTTGCTATCCACACGCTGTCCGGTCCATTCCGCTACCCAGTCGGGCGCTCCTCGCAAAAATTGCGTGGTTCCAAACGTGTCCGGCAACAGCACGCGCAGCGCGCCTTCATATGTCTGTTGCCAGAGTTCCAGTACACGATATTGCGAAGCCTTCAGCGCTACATCGTCGGGCGCAAGCGCGGCCATCACCATCGGAATTTCGTGAGCATTGGTGCCAATCGCTTCCAGATCGTGCTTGTGCGCCAGAAACGCATTCGATGTCCCGATGAAATTGTTTCCCAGATTCGCGGCCATGGCTTCCACCACATACTCCTGCCACAAAAAACTGTGCCGCCGCCGGGTTCCAAAATCACCCACACTCAGCCCCGGCACGCCGCGCAGCCGCTCAATTTTTCCCCACAGCTTGGTCTTGGCGCGCGCATACAAAATGTCGAGCCCGAACTCGCTCAGCGTCTTCAGGTTCGCGCGGGTCTTCAACTCATCCAGAATCGCCAGCGCGTATAGTTCCCACATCGTGGTTTCAGTCCACGTGCCCTCAAAAGTCAGGTCGATCTGCCCGTCCTGCACTCGCAGGCGATAGTCCGACAGACGAAAGTCGCGCTCCAGCCACTCCAAGAATGCCGGCTCGAAAATTCCGCGTCGTCCGTAAAATGTGTTACCTGCGAGCCATACCAGTTCCGATTTTCTAAACCGTTCTCCGCGCACGTGCTGTAATTGCACCTTCAGCTCTTCAATGTGAATAATGTCCACCATTCGCACCGACGGATGCCGGTTGAACAGCGAGAACTCCACTCGCGTGTCCGGAAAATGCTTCCAGATAAATTGAAGCATCAGCAACTTGTAGAAATCCGTGTCCAGCAAAGAGCGGATCACCGGATCCAGTTCCCAGTTGTGGTTGTGAGCGCGTTCGGCGAAGTTGACGATCATCGGATCTGAGCGGTTTTAGGCCTAAGCAGGTGAAGATTTGACAATATCATGCGGTGTCGTCCCGCCCGCAGCCGTTTTTCAAAAGGGGTGGACTCTCAAGAGATATGGTTCTTCTCCGCGTGCTCCGCGAGGGGTATCTCGGCGCTCTCACCGGTCAAGTTTTTTGCAGTTTCCCTAGACCTTAGCCGCCACAAACTTCCGCTCCAGCCCTTCGTACACTTCCTCGGCCCGCCGCAGCGCCTCCTGCACGTTCTCGCAAATATTTTCTTGGCCGATGACTTCCGCGAACTCCGCCTGGTGAATTAACTGCGCCGGTTGTTCTCGCGCGCCGCACAAAATCAGCGTGCGCTTGCTCGATTGCAATTGCTTGGCGACCTCTTCGATCGCGAACAGTCCGGTCGCATCCAGCGCGGTCATGTTCCGCAGCCGCAAAATCACCACCGGCGGCAGGCTTTGCAGATGCTCGGTGACAGCCCAGATCTTGTCAGTCGCGCCAAATAAAAATGGCCCGTGGATGCGGAAGATCGTCGCGTAATAAGGAATATCCTTGTCCTGCAGAATATGCACCCGCCCGTCTTCCACATAGTCTTCGGTGACCTGCGACACGGTCGTAGTCGACGCCACCCGGCTGATAAACAGCAGCGCGGCCAGGATCATCCCCGCTTCGACCGCGACGGTCAGGTCCGCAAAAACAGTCAACGCAAATGTCACCAGCCAGATGCTGATGTCAGTCTTGGTCAACTTCAACAGTTGCGGAATCTCGCGCCACTCGCCCATGTTGTAGGCGACCACCATCAGAATCCCCGCCAGCGCCGCCATCGGTACATAACTCACCAGCGGCGCCGCAAACAGCAGGATGCATAGCAGTGTCAGCGCATGAATCATCCCTGCGACAGGAGTCTGCGCCCCCGACCGAATATTGGTTGCGGTTCGCGCAATCGCACCCGTCGCCGGCAATCCGCCAAACATCGGCGAAAAAATGTTGGCCACGCCCTGACCAATGAGTTCCACGTTGGGATTATGCCGGTCGTTGCTCATGCGGTCCGAGACCACCGCCGACATCAGCGATTCAATCGCGCCCAGCATCGCCACCGTAAAAGCCGGCCCCAGTAGTCCGTGGATCAGGTCGCTGCGGAAATGCGGAATCTGCCAGTGCGGCAATCCGCTCGGAATCCCCCCGAACCTCGTCCCAATCGTTTCCACCGGCAGCTTGAAGAAATAAACCGCAATCGTCGATAGCAACAGCGCCACGATTGGTCCCGGAACCCGCGCCGAGAGCCCGCGGCAGATGATCAACGTCAGCAGCGTAACCGCAGCCAGCATGGTCGCTTCGAACGAGAGCGTATGAAAATTCCGGGCCAGCGCTTCCACCCTAAGCCAGAACACGCCCGGAACTTTATCGAGATGCAGCCCGAAGAAATCTTTAATCTGCGTGCTCGCAATCAGCACCGCGATTCCATTCGTGAATCCAATCACCACGGGACGCGGAATGAATTTCACGCCCGTGCCCAGGCCGGTCACGCCCATGATCACCAGCAAAACCCCGGCCATCACCGTGCACATGAACAATCCGTCCACGCCATGCACCGCGACAATCCCCGCCACCACCACCACAAACGCGCCGGTCGGGCCGCCAATCTGCATCTTCGAGCCGCCCAACAACGAAATCAGAAACCCTGTGACGATGGCACAATAAATTCCCGCCTGCGGCGTCAACCCCGACGCAATCGAAAACGCCATGGCCAACGGCAACGCCACCAGCCCCACCGTGATTCCCGCAATCAAATCGAGCAGAAATTTATGCCGGTCGTAGTCACGAAGGCACAGCACCGACTTCGGAAGCCAGCGATCATCCAGGAAAATACGCGCCATTCTTACATTATCTCGCCCCATGGTGGAATCGGATAGAGCCCGTACCCATTTAGCATCGAAACGAAAGAGCATGCACACATAGCGCGTAGATAAATCACGTAGCGGCGGACGCATTCGTCCGCCCAGGTTTTGGAAAAAGCCAATGCTTGAGCCTGGTTTTGCAGAAGGGGTTTGTTGAGGTCTTTTGCGAAAAGTCTTTCGTGGAAGGGCATGGCTTCAGCCGTGCCGTTAACGCTCCATTAAATCCGGTGCTTTAGCCCACGGCTTGCCCACGCGTAAAATCAACTCATGCGCTGGTTGCGAATCATTGGATGGCTGGCCTGCGTCATCTATTCCACCATCCCACTTTTCTGGCTGATGGTTCATCCCCGCGCTCATCGCTGGCGCGCAAGCGACCGCTCGCCCTTTCGCGTTCTGGTTCCCGCCTGGATCGTCATGTGGATCGGCGTTGCCGTCATTACAGCACCGTGGCGAGACCTGGCTTTCTACTCTTTGCCTGTCGCATGGATCCCCGCCGCTCTTCTCTTTGCCGCAGGCATTTCGCTTTATTCCAACGCGGGAGCGCACTTCAGTTGGGCGCAACTCGGCGGCCTGCCCGAAGTTCGCGCCGGCCATCACGACGACCGCTTAGTCACGACCGGAATCCGCTCCCGCGTCCGCCATCCCGTCTACTTGGGACATCTCTGCGAAATGCTCGCCTGGAGCCTTGGCACCGGCCTCGCAGTCTGCTCGTTCCTGACTGCCGTCGCCATCGCAACCGGCGCAGTTATGATCCACATGGAAGACGCCGAACTCGAAAAGCGCTTCGGTGAGGACTTTCGCAAGTATCGATCCAGCGTGCCGGCCGTCCTTCCTCGCATTTGAAACTCAAAAGTCGTTGGGTCGATATAATCCAACTTTGCCGGACGCACTCGTAGAGACGTAGCTTGCTACGTCTCCCTAACGCCGGCGCGATATGCCTCTGGCGGCAGAGGCGTTGCAAGCAACGTCTCTACGAAATTCATGCGCTTCGAACTCTTCATCGCGACCCGCTACCTGCGCGCCAAGCGCCGCCAGGTTGAGGCGTTTTGCGGGCGTGAGCGAAGCGGGAGCCCGCAGCCGAAATCCCAAGCGAAGCGAGGGACCTCTTGATGCGCTTCGAGCTGTTCATCGCGACACGGTATTTGCGAGCAAAGAGAAGGCAGGCCTTCATCGGCATCATCACCGGCATCTCCATCGCCGGAGTCGCCGCCGGAGTCGCTTCGCTCGTGGTCGCCATGGCCATCACCAACGGCTTTCGCCAGGATCTGCAGGAGCGCCTGCTCGGTTCCACGTCTCACATCAGCCTGCAGCGCGTCGCCGACGACGGCATCCAGCACTGGCCCGCGCTCATGGACCACCTCTCCCAGCAACCCCACGTTGTCGCTGCCGCTCCTGCAATCTTCGAGCAAGTTCTCATCGCCCGTGGCCCGCGGGCGCGCGGCGCAGTGCTCAAAGGCATGATCCCGCGCTACGAGCGCAAGGTCGGCGATCTGCTCAATTCTGTGAAGGAAGGCTCGGCGCAAGCCCTGGAAGATGCTGGTGTGAGCGCGGGCGACTCGCCCGCGCAATCCAGCGGCACCGCTCCAGACGATTCTCCCGACTCCCTCGCAGCGGTGCAGCAGCGCATCTCTGCCATGCCTCCCATTGTTCTCGGCAAAGACATGGCCGACAGCCTCGGCGCCACCGTCGGCTCCGTCGTGCTCGTCGTCAGCCCGCAGGGCGAACTCACCCCCTTCGGCACCGTGCCGAAATACAATCGTTTCCACGTGGTGGGAATTTTTAATTCCGGCTTCTTCGATTACGACTCCAGTTGGGCCTTCGTCCGCCTCTCCGATGCGCAAAAATTATTTGGCCTTGGCGACCTCATCTCCGTTCTCGAGTTCAAGGTCGACGACATTTATCACGCCCCCGAAATTTCCCGCCAACTCGAAAACGCTGCCGGAAAAGGTTTCATGGCGACCAACTGGGAGGACCAGAACAAAGCCTTGTTTCATGCCCTTCGCCTGGAGCGCCTGGTCACATTCATCACCATTGGCCTCATCGTCTTCGTCGCCGCCCTCAACATCCTCATCTCGCTCATCATGATGGTCATGGAAAAAACCAAGGACATCGCCGTGCTTATGTCGATGGGCGCGCGCCGCGCGCAAGTCCGCAACCTGTTTATCGCGCAGGGCGTGTTGATCGGCGCCGTCGGCACCGTCATCGGCCTCGTGCTTGGGTACGCCATCTCCTATGCTGGAGGACACTACCACGTGCTCACGCTTTCACCAGAGGTCTATTCCATCGACTACGTCCCCTTCGCGCCACGGGCGGTCGATGGCCTGTGGGTTGCGCTCTTCGCAGTTTTGATTTCGTTTGTGGCCACGCTCTACCCGTCGTGGTCCGCGTCACGCATTCTCCCAGCCGAGGCCCTGCGCTATGAATGACGATTCCTTCCGCTATGAATTGGCTGATGGGCAAGGAAGCCCTGCGCTATGAATAATTGGCGCACTCCAGCCGCGAAGCGGCGGAATACGAAAGCCGGGCACGGAAGTGCCGGGTCAGCGTCGACGAAATTACCAAGTCCCGCAGGGACGGCACCTGCTTCTCAATCGCATTTGCAGTCCGCACACTCGAAACGATTTCCGTGCGCTACGCACTACAACAAGCCGGTGCATACTGGCTTAACCCTAGGTCTAAGCCCGCCATACTTTAGGCGCTGGAACGAAAGCCACACACTATGCATCTAACCGTACAAGACTCGATGCTTCGAGTGGAAGGCCTGAAGAAGGTTTTCCGGTCCGGGGAATCGGATCTGGTGCTCTTTGAGAATCTGTCGTTTGAGGTGAAGCGAGGCGAAATGCTCGCCATCGTGGGCGAATCCGGCGCGGGGAAAAGTACCTTGTTGCACATCCTCAGCGCCCTTGATCGTGCTTCCGCAGGTGACGTATACTGCGCCCACTTGCGATTGAACTCGTTATCGCACGACGAAGCCGCGAACTTTCGCAACCGGGAGACCGGCTTTGTATGGCAGTTCCACTATCTGCTGCCAGAATTCACGGCGGCAGAAAATGTTGCCATGCCGCTGCTGTTGCGAGGGCGAACCTGGCAGCAGGCCGAGCCAGAAGCTTCACGCTGGCTGCGCGAGGTCGGACTGGAGCAACGCGCGCATCATCGCTCGGGCGAGCTTTCGGGCGGAGAGCAGCAGCGGGTGGCTCTGGCCCGCGCTCTCATCACCGGTCCCAGGCTGTTGCTGGCGGATGAGCCTACGGGCGACCTGGACGGACAGACCGCGGAAGCGGTGTTTGCTTTGATTGCGCGATTACATCGCGAGCATCAGCTCACCTCCCTCATTGCTACGCATAACTTGTCGTTTGCCCGCCGCTGCCATCGGGTGTTGCGATTGCAGCGAGGACGTGTAGAGGAGATTTCGCCGGACTCGTTGCCGGTATAAGTAGCAGTAGTACGCAGCTTGTAAGCGAGCGAAAGATTAGTTAGAGAAAGTGCAGGAATTTGGTGCAAGGAGTCTACAGCGAACGATTGACAACCGTTCCTTCGGTAACGTGATCAAAGGTTTGTAAAATCGTTTCAGTACTTTGTTTTGAGGCCCTTTGATTGCATAATGGCGATAGAATAGGGTTGGCAGGATCAGGGATCGAGTTCGGTAGGTCGGGCGGACAAGTTTTTCCCGGCCAGGAAAGTCAGGGGGAAGGGCATTATGTTTGAACGCTATACGGAGAAAGCCAGGCGCGTCATCTTTTTCGCACGCTACGAAGCCAGCCAGTTCGGGTCTCCCTATATCGAGACTGAGCACCTGCTTCTCGGACTCCTGCGCGAAGACAAGGCCCTGACCAATCGTTTCCTGCGCTCCCATGCCTCGGTCGAGTCCATACGCAAGCAGATCGAGGGGCATACCACCATCCGGGAGAAAGTTTCCACCTCGGTGGATCTCCCGCTTAGCAATGAATGCAAGCGGGTTCTGGCCTATGCCGCGGAGGAAGCCGAGCGCCTTTCGCATCGCCACATTGGAACCGAACACCTCCTGCTGGGCTTGCTGAGAGAAGAGAAGTGTTTTGCCGCCGAAATCCTGCACGAGCGAGGCCTGCGCCTCTCGACTATCCGCGAAGAGCTGGCCCGCAGCACCCAGGAAAAAGCTCAGCCCCAGCGGCAGCGTGAAAGTTCGCTGCTGGCGGAATTTTCGCGCGATTTGACCCAGGCCGCCATGGACAGCCAGCTCGACCCGCTGGTCGGCCGCGAAGGCGAAGTCGATCGCGTCATTCAGATTCTCTGCCGTCGCACCAAGAACAACCCTGTGCTGATCGGCGAACCCGGCGTCGGCAAAACCGCCATCGTCGAAGGTTTGGCCCAGCGCATCGCCGACGGCGAAGTCCCGTCCTTCCTTGCCGACAAGCGCATCCTTGCTTTGGACCTCTCATTGATCGTCGCCGGCACCAAGTACCGCGGCCAATTCGAAGAGCGCCTCAAGACCATCATGAAGGAGCTGATGGAGTCGCAGAATTCCATCATCTTCATCGACGAGTTGCACACTTTGGTCGGAGCCGGATCCGCGGAAGGCTCGCTCGACGCCGCCAATATTCTGAAGCCCGCCTTATCGCGAGGTGAAATTCAGTGCATTGGCGCCACTACACCCGGTGAATACCGCAAGTCGATCGAAAAAGATCGCTCGCTGGAGCGCCGTTTCCAGGCCGTGAAAGTTCCGCCGCCGAATGAGGTTGACGCGATCAAGATTCTGTTCGGCATCAAGGATCGCTACGAAAAATTCCACGCCGTCACCTATACCGACGAGGCGATCAATTTCGCGGTTTCACATTCCAACCGCTACATTCCCAGACCGCTTCCTGCCCGACAAGGCCATCGACCTGGTCGACGAAGCTGGAGCCCGCGTAAAACTGCGTCAGACCTCGTTGCCTGAGGAACTGACCGAAGTCCAGAAGCGCATCAAATTCATCGTGCATCGCATGGAAAATGCCATCGCGAATCACGAGTTCGAGAAGGCACGTTTTTACTCCGACGAAGAACGCAAGGAGCGCGAGAACCTGCGCGCCCTGCGAGAGAAATATCATCTCGACGAATCTTCGACGGGCGTGGTCAACCGCGAGGACATCGAAGATGTCGTCTCGCGGTGGACCGGCGTGCCCATCACCTCGATTAAGGAAGAAGAAACCCAAAAGCTCCTGCGCATCGAGGAAGAACTGCACAAGCGCATCATCTCGCAGGACAAGTCGATCAGCGCCCTGGCCCGTGCCATTCGCCGCTCGCGCGCCGGCTTGAAGAACCCAAATCGCCCCATTGGCTCGTTCCTGTTCCTCGGCCCCACGGGCGTTGGCAAGACCGAAGTTGCCCGCACCCTGGCGCAATTCATGTTCGGCACCGAAAAAGCTCTCGTCCGCTTCGATATGTCCGAATTCATGGAGAAGCATTCGGTCTCGAAGCTGATCGGTTCGCCTCCGGGATACGTCGGTTACGAAGAGGGCGGCCAGCTCACCGAACGCGTGAAGCGCGCTCCCTACTCGGTCGTCCTGCTCGACGAAATCGAGAAGGCGCATCCGGACGTATTCAACATCCTGCTGCAGGTTTTTGAAGACGGCCAGTTGACCGATGGTCTCGGCAACACCGTCGACTTCAAGAACACGATCATCATCATGACCTCGAACATCGGCGCTCGTCATTTGCAGAAACGCGAAGGGTTCGGCTTCCAATCGACGAAGGAAGACGTGATCTCCGACAAGGTTGAAGAACTGGTGAAGGGCGAAGTCAAGCGCACCTTCAACCCTGAGTTCCTCAACCGCCTCGACGAGGTCATCCTGTTCCTGGCTCTCGGCGAGAGCGACCTGATTCAGATTCTCGAGCTCATGGTCACGCAACTCAACCAGAACTTGGCGCAGAAGGCCATCACCGTCACGGTTGCCGACGATGCCAAGAAGTGGATTCTCAACCAGACCCTGACCGATCGCAGCTATGGCGCGCGCCCGCTCCGCCGCGCCCTGCAGAAGTACATCGAAGACCCGCTGTCGGAGGCGTTGATCCAGGGCACCATCACCACCCGCCCTGCCTTCATCGAGGTCTTCCTCGAAGACAACAAGCTGTTCTACCGCCCTGTCGATGCAGAAAAGGCGGAAGGCGTCCTGTTGTACGAGAAGTAAAACACGTAGGGGCGGACGCATTCGTCCGCCCCGCGAGCGAAGCAAGCGCAAGGAGCACAAATCACTTCAGCGCAAATGCACAAACCAAACCCGGACGAATGCGTCCGGGGCTACGTATTTACCGCCCGAATCGTCATTCGTGCGTCCTCCAGCTCACCCCGCTGCCAAGCCCACCGATACTCCCGCCAGTCGTTCACCAATCCCCTTTGCATCCAGGCCTTCCGAACTGCGCAGCACGTGATCGAACGACTCTTCCTGCCAAACCGCCCCGTTTCGTCCCATCCGCTGATTGATCTCGCGACCAGCCGCACCTTTAATGCCTCGCATGATCTCGATTAGCGAGAATATCGCCTTACATCTTTCATCGATAAAAGGCGTGAGAACTAGGTGAACGTGATCCGGCATCACCACTGCGACGTATAACTCGTATCGCTTGCGATGATCATGGCAGCACGAAGACAACGCAATATCGCGAGCCCAATCCGGCAGCACCCAGCGCAGCTTCGTGACGAATGTGATGAAATGCGGTTTGAAATCCCGCTGCAAATGAGGCAAATTTCGCCGATAGAACTGCATATCGAATTCTGGCATGCGGAGGACGGAAGAATTGAAAAAAACTGAGATCTCGTCCCCACAGATTCCCGCGACAGGAATCACGTTGGGGCGGACGCATTCGTCCGCCCCGCGAGCGAAGCGAGTGTTCCCGGTATGAAGCACGCGCTCTAATGCAAAAACACCCGGACGAATGCGTCGAGGGCTACGGATTTCCCCTCCCAAATCCTGCCATTCCCCGCCCAGAAGCACCTTCTCAGCCCAAAACCTTATTGACCCAACCCCAAATTGTGTGATTAGATTCCACCCATCACGTAGTGGGCTGTCCCGCGGCCTGCGAATCAGCAAGCGATTGAGGTGAATTCTATGAAGTCTCGCCTGTTGCACGCAGCCCTAGCTGTGTCTGTACTAGGCCTTTCGGTCTTCCCCTTGAGCGCCAGCGCACGGGACATCGTCCTGCCCGCCGGCACTCTTCTGCAGTGCACCCTCAACGAGCCCAATTTTTCCACTGCTAGCGTCGACGTCGGCGACCCCGTGCTCTGCCACCTGCGCGGAGTCACCGAATTCGGCCAACAGGCTTTTCCCCGCGGAAGTTACTTAGTCGGTCACCTCGATTCCGCCAAGGATCCCGGCCACTTCTGGGGCAAGGGCTATCTAAAGATTCAGTTCGATCGCATCGGCCTGCCCACTGGCGACCTGCCGCTTGAGGCCAAGGTGATCTCCACCCGTGGCTACAAAGTCGACAAGCAGGGCAAGATCGACGGCAAAGGACATCCTCGGCGCGACGTCATCGAATGGATGATTCCTCCGCTCTGGCCCTGGAAGGTAATCATGCTGCCCGCCCGCGGTCCGCGCCCCACACTCAAGGGTGAAACTGTGCTTAGCCTTCGCCTGATGGATGACGTTCAAATCCCGCAGGTGGCCAAGACCTTCGGCCCCAACTGGCACTTCTTTAACCGTGATCAGAGCCAGAACTATCAGCCCTCGGCCTACGACAACAACAAGCCACAGCTCATGTACCGCAATGTTTCGGCGGACGGATCGGTCTCGACCCAAATGGCTGCGGGCCAGGTTCAGGCCTCCTACGCCAGCGTCATCACGCGAACCGTTCCAACGCTCCCGAACGCGGCGCCCGGCATGCCCGTCTTCGTTCTGAACAACGGCACCGTGCTCGCAGTCAGCGGCTACGGCTACCAGGACAGCCGTATCAGCTATAGCCTGGTCGAGGGCGGCAGCGGCGTCATCAGCACCGACGACGTCGACTGGAGCACCACGACGCGCCTCAACGAAAAGCGCGGCGTTCGCGTAACCCTGCACGCTGCCCACACAGGTCAAGGAACCGCCGGCTTCTAAGCTTTGCCGGTGGTGAATGATGATGTCGGGAAGTTGATTATGTGGGGAACTGAACCGTTGGGAAAGTGATGATGTAGAGAAAGTGATTATGTGGGGACAGCCGCCCTCGGCTGTCCTCCGAGCGCAGTTCGGATTTTCGAGGCCGCCAGCAACCACTGGCGGCCTTCTTTCTTGCCGTGTGGAACGTCGCGCGTTCAGGCCGAGCCCATGTATGTTAGTCTCCGACCGTGCTTGTTCGGGTCGGAGGCTTAAATGGGTAGACTTTGCTCTGTATTCTTTTTTGTTGCGGTCACCATTTCGGCTCTCTCGGCGCAAGACAAGCAGTTCAAAGACGACTGGACAAAAGGAACAAGCTCTCCCGGCGCCACGCTCATCCCCAAAGAAACGAGTCGAAACGTTATCGGAGGACGAACTGTTATTTCGTACCGATTGTTTGCGTCCGGACTTCCTAAAGGCCAGCACTTCACCCTGTGGGCCTGGATTTTGGGAAGCGAGCCTCAGGCCGCTGCCGATGCATTTATCAATCCCGACGGATTGATCGTAAATCGATTAGGCGACGCCAAACAAAAAGAAGATCCGATCGATCTAAGGGTTTTAGCTGGTCGAGGCGAACCGAAACGGTTCGCACTTACATCGGATGATTGGACCTTACAGGCGTTTGCTGAAACGGTACCCTTTCCCATCGAGCAAATTGCGAACGGATGTCGGCTGTCAGTCGAGATGGCTGTTCCGAACTATGTTGGCGTCACGGTTCGCGCCTCAGGATTTCAGCCAGATGAAGCACTTGCTATCAACGTCGCGTCGGGTCCTGAAATTAGCAAGCTGCAGGCCACTGCCACCGCTGAAGGGACCTATACCGCCGTTATTTTCCCAGCGGTCAAGGGTCAAAAATCGGGGCAGTCGGGCATAGCGATCAAAACCCCGAAATGCAGCGTCGCAGTTCAATTTCCTTGGGGCGAGGGCAGCTATAAAACTCAATAGCTCACAACTGTCAATAAGTCTTGATTCCAGTTGTTGCCCGACCGCGGCCCGCCTCTGCTAAAATCCCTGCCGTGAAACGACGAACCCTGCTCCAGGCCATCCCCGCTGCTGCTTTTTTTCCGGCTGCACTTTGGGCCGCTGCGAAGCATGACACCGCCGATCCGGCAGCAGCCACCGGAGTCTACGAACTCCGCGTCTATCACGCCGCCGCAGGAAAATTGCCCGACCTGTTGGCCCGCTTCCGCGAACACACCATAAAAATCTTCGACCGCCATGAAATGAAGAGCATTGCCTACTGGACGCCCGTTGACGAGCCCGATAAGAGCAACACACTTTTCTACATCCTCTATCATCCCAGCCGCGAAGCCGCAGCCGCCAACTGGAAATCCTTTCGCGACGATCCCGACTGGAAGAGCGTCCAGGAAAAATCCGAAGCCAACGGCAAGCTAGTCGACAAAGTCGACTCTACCTTTCTGGCGCTGACCGACTTTTCCCCAAAATTAGCTAGCCCAGTTTGAGGAAATTGTGAAGTTGCCAAAAACTCCAATTGATCGACGGTTGAAAGCGCCTGATGAATTGAAGGGCGCGGAGGTTTGAAAGCGAGTGGCTTCAGCCGCGCCGCTAGGTCGTGGAATAAGATTGCTCTTTAGCGCCTGAGATGCGCGATGCCCCTTCCGCCGCTTTCCGAAAAACGTAGAAAAAAGAAATTCCCGTTTTTCCTTCATGAACCTTCGTGCCCTTCGTGGTGAATGCCTTCCGATTTTTGCGACTTCCATCCCCGAGTCCTCATCCTAAAAGGCGCACTTCGAAGAAGGACGCTGATGCAAAAAGTAAACCTCGCCGAAAAATTCGACAAGATCTCCGAATACTGGAAGCCCTACATCGCCGCCGAACTCAACGGACAGCACGTCAAGCTCGACAAACTCAAAGGCGAATTCGTCTTCCACCACCACGAGCATGAAGACGAGCTCTTTCTCGTAGTCAAAGGCCGCTTCCGCATGGAATATCGGCAGGAAGGGAAGCAAGACCGCCACGAATGGATCGAAGAAGGCGAATTCATCGTCGTCCCCCACGGCGTCGAGCATCGCCCCGTCGCCGGCGAAGAATGCTGGATCCTTCTTTTCGAGCCCGCCTCCACCCTGAACACCGGCAACGTAGTCAACGAACGCACCCAACCCCATCTGGAGCATGTCTGAGGGAGCATGCGGACGGCAACCGCTCGCCCTCTCCGCATGCTCTAAAATAGGCTTATGGATCTGACCGTCTATTCGGCCGCCTGGTGCCCCGATTGCCGCGAGGCCAAGCGCTTCCTTGCCAAGTACAACATTCCCTTCAAAGAGATCGACGTCCAAACCACTCCCGGCGCCGTCGACGAGATTCTCAAGCATACCGGCAAGCGCGCCATCCCCCAATTTGTCATCGACGGCGAATGGGTCCAGCCCTACCGTCCCGGCCAAGGCTTTCTCTACGAAGCCATGTCCAAGCGCCTCGGCATAAAAATGTAGGTCTACCTTGTGGCCTCCGTGGTTCAAGCGTTTGATCTTCCGAGGGCTGCATACCGCACGGCCATCATCTTCAGTACCGTAGCCAATCCCACCGCGAGGGTACAAGATAAGCACTCCAAGATCCTTTGTGAGCCGGAACGTGACGCTTAAAGGGCTGATAAAGAAAGACTTGGAGTATTCGAAAGCTCTCACCTCATGGCCGAATCCCAGATCTTCGAGCCCCCGGCTGCCGACGCCCCGCAGCCGCAAGCTTCCACTGCGGTCTGCGATAGCTGGCAACAAACAGTGCAGGCAGTCTTGGGCGTCGTGCTCCTCCTGGGGGCAATGGCCCTGGTGCACTATTACTCGCCGAGCGCGGAGCTCGCCCAGCGCCCCAATGATGTCAACCTTCAGAATCAGGTTCACGAGCTGACGGCTGAGGTGGAACGCCTTCAACAGGATCAGGCCATGCCGGCCACCGTCCTGAACCGCTATCGCAATTCTATCGGCTACATCTACGGCGTCTACCAGGTCGGATTCGCCAACCAGCGCCCGATAGTCCGCGCACGCGTTTCCGGCACAGGATTTCTCGTCGGCACCGGACTCATCGCGACCAACCGGCACGTCGCTGAGCCCTGGTACGGAGACTCCGAAGCTCAGAAGCTCATCGATCAGGGCGCTACCGCCATGCTCGAGAACCTCGTCATCTTTTTCCCCAACTCGCCCACGCCCGTTACCTTATCCTCGGGATCGGTTTCCAAGAGTTCCGATCTGGCGATCCTGCATATCGAATACCTCGACGCCGTCCGCGGCCTTCCCATCCTTCCCCTAGCCAAGTCCCCCGGTGCTCCCGGACAACTCGTCACCGTCATCGGATATCCCATGGGAATCGCCGGCATGGTCGCCAAGTCGCCCACCGGTATTTACGAGCGCCTGGCCTACCGCCATAACGACATCAGCGCCGCCAGCGAACTCGCAGCGTTATCTTTGATTCGCCCCTCCACCACCTGCGGCCATCTCGGCGACGTAGTCGGTGAAAAACTTATCTACGACGCCCCCACCGCCCACGGCGGCAGCGGCGGTCCGGTCTTCAACGCCCGCGGCGAAGTCATCGGCGTCAACTCCGCTTACATGGACGGATTCACCGGCGGCACTATCGGCGTCTCTGTCGACTCCCTTCGCCCGCTCCTGCTGGAAGCTCAGAAATCGCAACCGTAGCAATGTGGCGCCGGCAACTTGCCGGCCGTAGCGCGGGCACCCTGCCCGCGCACTCGACGCGCACCCATAATCCGCAAGTTTCCAAAACGAATCTCACAGCCCGCATTTTCCGTAGATAATCATTCCGTGCCCCAACTCGAAAACTTCCGCCTCAAAGTCTTCCGCACCGTCGCCGAACACCTGAACTTCCGCAAAGCCGCCGAACATCTTTTCCTCACCCAGCCCGCTGTCACTCTTCAAATCAAAGCCCTCGAAGACGATCTCGGCATTCGCCTCTTCGATCGCGCCGGCAACCGCGTCTGCCTCACCCCACAAGGCACAATGCTTCTCGCCTACGCCACCAAGATCGCAGCCCTAGTCTCCCAGGCTGAACAAAACCTCGCTGCGGAAGACGGCAAAATTTCCGGCGAACTATCTCTCGGTGTCTCCACCACAATCGCGCAGTACGTTCTGCCGCGCCTGCTCGGAGCCTTCCTCGACGAGCATCCCCGCGTTCAGTTCTCGCTCCACAGCGGCAACACCGGAGAGATCGTCCGCCTGCTCCTCGACGGCCAAGTCTCCATCGGCCTGATCGAAGGCCCCGCCCGCGATCGCGGTATTCACACCGAGCTCTTCATCCAGGACGAACTCGTCCTGATCGTCCCTTCCGACTACGAATCCGAATCCCTGTCTCGCGCGGAACTTCTCGCCTCCAGCCTGCTCATGCGCGAACAAGGCTCTGGATCTCGCCGTGTCGTCGAGATCGCCCTGGAAAAAAATCGCCTGAAACTCAAGTCATTCAAGAAAGTGATGAATCTCGATTCCACCGAAGCCATCAAGTCCGCCGTGGAAGCCGGACTCGGCGTCGGCTTCGTTTCCCGCTGGGCCATCTCCAAGGAACTCGAACTCGGAGCCCTGAAAGTTGCCAGCGTTCCAGGCCTCGCCATGGCTCGCCAGTTTTCGCTCATCTCGCGCACCGGACCCGAACCTCAGGGCCCCGCCGCCGCCTTCCGCGCCTTCGCTCTTGGACGCGCACGCCTTCTACTCGAGGCTCCGCGAAAATCGTCTCGCACTAAATCCCTGCCCGATAAGTTTCGCTAATCGCCCATCAGAACTACTGCTTGGACGCCGCTCTCAGTGCAGGGCACACTCGTTATGTGAGTAAAGTTATATTTCTCCTGGCCGTGATCGTGGCTGCTACCGGCCTGCTCTCCCCGCCTTTCGCGCTGTTAGGCGGTCTCATCTTCGGATTCGCCTGCGCTCATCCCTTCCCCTCCCATAGCAAGCGCCTCGCAAAATTTCTGCTGCAGGCTTCCGTCGTTGCCCTCGGCTTCGGCATGAACCTCCATCAGGTTCTCCACGCAGGACGCTCCGGCTTCGTCTACACCGCCGCCAGCATCACCATGGCGATGCTGCTCGGCCTCGGCTTCGGCTATCTTCTGCACGTCGGAAAAAAGTCCGCCTTCCTCATCAGCGCCGGCACCGCCATTTGCGGAGGGAGCGCCATTGCCGCTGTTGGTCCGATCGCCGACGCCAGCGAAGAAGAGATGGCTGTCTCCCTGGGCACTGTCTTCATTCTCAATTCGATTGCTCTGTTTCTCTTTCCTCTGGTCGGATACGCCTTGCACATGACCCAATCGCAATTCGGGCTCTGGGCGGCTCTCGCCATTCACGACACCAGTTCGGTCGTCGGCGCCACCGCCAAATATGGCGCCACCGCGCTCGCGGTCGGCACCACCATCAAACTCGCGCGCGCCCTGTGGATCGTCCCTCTCTCGCTCGTCACCGCGGTCGTCTTGAAGAGCAAAGCCCGCATTCAGTGGCCCTGGTTCATCCTGTTCTTCTGCCTCGCCGCGCTGCTCAACACAGCTGCGCCCACCTTCCATTCAACCTTTGGCGTCCTCAACCACGTCGGCAAAATCGGCCTCACCGTAACCCTCTTCCTCATCGGCACCGGCCTGAATAAGCAAACTCTCCGCAGCGTCGGCGCCCGTCCTCTCCTGCAGGGCCTGGCCCTCTGGATCATCGTAGGCACCGGTTCGCTAGCCCTGATCCTCTTCAACTGGATTCACATCTAAAGTTTCCCTGTGCACTCTGGCGAACTTAGTCGAGCGCAAAAAATAAAAAAGCCGGGAAGCGATGCTCCCCGGCGGTTCCTCTTCAATCAGAAATCAAAAATCAGAAATCAAAAATCAACAATTCCTAGAACCCCCACCGCAACGAAAACTGGATCAGCCGCGGATTTCCCGTGCTCTGCAGAATTTTTCCAAACGGGCTGTTCGTCGGACTCGCCAGGTACGCCTCGATATCGGTCAGCGACGGATCTCCAAAATTTGTGTGGTTCCACAGATTGAAGAAGTCCGCCGCAAACCGCACCTCCTGCCGCTCCCCCTGTTTGCGAGAGGGTGAAGATTTTGACCTGAAGTTTTTGACGTTGATTCGAACCGCTGTTGCGAAGTGTTGTGTTTCGCTGTGTCTAGCTCTCCCCAAACTCCCGATACCTCTCGAGCACATCTCTCTGCGAAATCACTCCCTCAAGGCGCCGCACATCCGCCCGGCTCACCACCGGAACCAGCGCCCACCGGTCCACATACCGCAGCGCCGTCTCCAGCGCCAGATCCGGATGCAAAAATGGAATCTGCCGGATCGGCAACTGTGCCCCCAAACTCGTCCCGCCCTTGGCCTCATCCACTAGCGCGCGCAGTTGCTGCTTCGAAACGCTGTTCCACCCGCTCGGACTGAGCCTTACGAGAAACTCTTCCTCAGCCGCTGTTTCCGCCTTCATCCAAGCCTCTTGCACTGTCTCTTGCGCGTCCAACACCAGGTCCTCCACCGCCCGCATCGCATCTTCCACGTGCAGCACGCCCTCTTCGCGCTGCTCTTCCATCGACGGCAATTCCAGCCCATCCTGTCGCGTCAGCACATCGAAAATCGCGATCGGCTGCAGCCCCCGCGAAATCACATACGCGATCGTATTCGCCACAATCACTGGCAGAATGATCGAATAATTTCCGCTCACCTCCAGCACCATGAAGACCGACGTCATTGGCGCCCGCAGAAATCCCGCAAACAACACTCCCATCCCCACCAGCGCGTACGTCCCCGGCGATCCCGTGAGATGCGGCAGCACCACGTGCTCCACTCCGCCCACCGCCGCTCCCAGCATCGCCCCAATAAATAATGTCGGCGCAAACATTCCTCCCGGCGTTCCGCTTACAAACGAAAACAGCGTGGCCACAATCTTCAGCACCGCCAGCATCGCCAAAAATTGCCACGTGAACCGCCCGTGCATGGCCTCATCCATCGCCTCGTAGCCCGCGCCCATCACCTGCGGCGCGCCCAGCCACGCAATAATTCCGATCAGCAATCCCGCCAGCGCCGGCTGAAAATATTGCGTCCACAACGGCAGTGCCTTGAACTTCGGACGGAACGTCGAGATGCCCATCGAGAACACCACTGACGCCAACCCGCCCACAATTCCAAGAATGGCATACGCGATCAACTCCGACGGCCGCTCCAGTTGCACTGCCGGAATCCTGAACAACGATTCCGATCCCAGAAACAACCGCATCACCACCACGCTCGAAACCGCGGACAGCACCACCGACCCCAAAATTCCCGCCGTCCATCGCCCAATCACTTCCTCAATCACGAACAGCACCGCCGAGATCGGCGCGTTGAATGCCGCGGCCAGTCCGGCCGCCGCGCCCACCGGTGCAATCAGCCGCATGCGATCTCGAGACAATCGCATCTTCCGTCCCAGCACCGACGCTATGCACGCGCCAATCTGTAGTGACGGATCTTCCGGCCCTAGCGATTGTCCCGACCCGATCGCCAGCGCCGCAGTTATGAATTTTCCGATTGCCGTGCGAAACGGAATGTATCCGTTGTAGATATACAGCGCCGCCTTCGTCTGATTCACCCCACTCCCGCGCGCCAGCGGGAAAACATGAATCACCAGCACCGCAATTGCCAGACCAGTCAGCGTCGGCGCCAGCAAAAGCCGCGTCGGCGACAGCACCGCTCCCGTCCCCAACAGATAAAGGCGGCTCCAATCGATCGCAAACCGGAAGCACACCACCGACAGCCCGGAAAAGACTCCAATGAACACCGACAAAATCAGAAAGAAGCGGTCTTCCCGGAACACCGACTTCAATAGCGCCTTCGGAGATCGCCCGTTCCCCGGCCTGACTTCCATAGGTGGATCGTTTACCGTTTCCGCTAAACCCATCGGCGCGTTCAAGTCCGGCTCCACTTAGTTCTCCTCGTGCGATTGTGAAATCAAAAGCAGCGCTTCATCCGCCCCGCTCGGAGTTCCGCAAGTCGCGCTGGTCTGGCGTTCAATCTCAAACACCAGATCCATCGCTTCTTCCGCCAAGTCCGGATTTCGTTTCAATTCTTGCTCGGTTATTCGCGGCTTCATCTTCGCCCAGTCGTCCGCCAGGCTCGGTTGTCCCGCCGTCGCCGGACCTTTCACCGTCGCGCACGAGTTCAGCCGCTGTCCCGCGATTCCAAACGCCTCCATCACGATCCGATCACGTTCCTCCATCGTGATCCCGTGACGAAACGGATCCATTCGCAACACCAGTTGCGTCGTCTTCAGATGTTCCCCACTCTGATTGTCGCTGGGATTTTCCGACACCGCCGCCTGCAGATACCGCTCCGCCAGCGGATACTGCCCTAACTCAAACGCCGACCATCCAGCCCCGGCCAGCGCCGCTTGATTGTGCCGCGCCGCTTTCAAACTCACCCGGTAAGCTGCCAGCGCATGCTCGTAGTCTTGCGCCTGCAGAAAAAGATCGGCCACCCGCTTCTGCTGCGCCGGATCCTCTCCCAAGTTTTCCTGCAGCGCAATCAACTCCGCCTGCGCCTCCGCCCGCGCGTGGATGCTCAACAGGTATTCGATCAACTCCAGCCGTGTCTCTCGCCGCTTTCCTTCCTGGTCGCTCGGCCAGACCGCATAGATCGCATTGTGGTAGTAACGTTGCGCCTGTTCCGTTTGCCCGCGTTGCACTGCAATCCGCGCCAGTTCCAGGTTCACCACCCCATTTTCCGGTTCCTCCTCCCACAGGTTCACCAGGTAGGAATTCGCTTCGCCCGTCCGCTTCAGCCCAATCAAAGCTTCCGCCAGATTTAACTGGTAGTCGTAGTTGTCGCGCGAATAAAGCAGCGCCGAACGGAATTCCGTGACGGCGCTGTCATTGCGCTTGGCGCTCAGGTCCGCTACTCCGCGGCTGAACCATCTTTCCCCCAGCGCCTCCCGCCGCGCGTGATAAGCCTTCGACAATCCTGCCACCGCCACAAAAAACAGCACGCCCAAAACCGCCACCAGTGCCAGCATTACCGGCTGCTGCTTGATATAAAGCCGCAAGCCCAGCCCGTTGTGCTCTCCCGTCGTGTCTAAATTTTCAACCATCGATTGATAATGCGGAAACTCAGACCTGAATTGCAATCCACAAAAAGCTAAAAGAAAAGTACTCAACCTCTAACCGCATGACGAAAGACGAAAGACGAAAGACGAAACGGCCAAACACGAACGACCAACGACGAACGGCCAACGACCCCCTCACACCCGCACCCGCCCCCGAGTCCCCATCAACCACCCCGGCTCCCGCACGTGTTCATCCCGGAACCGCAGCGAACGCGCCGCAAGAATCGACGCCCGTCCCAAATATCCCACCACACTACGCTCGTCTCCGCGCTCCACCACGGGCAGTCGTCCAACGTCGTAGCGCAACAGCTTTGCCGCCGCCTCCGATACCAACTCATCCGGATACGTCACTACCAGCTTCGTGCTGCCTGCTTCCTCCACCGTCGCCACGCCTGAACTGTCTTTATCCAGCGCCCGCAAAATATCGCCTCGTGTCACGATTCCCACCAGCTTGCTCGCCTCGTCAAGAATCAGCAACGCCTCGTGCCGCGCCACCGCTGGATCATGCCGCGCAATCCGCTCCGCCAGCGCTCCAACTTTGGTGCCGGCGGCGATCACCGGTGCCTCTTTCTCCATCGTCTCGCCCACTGTCGCCTGTGTAAGCGCATCTGCCTCGTAATCCTGATGCACTCTCAGGCCTCGTCGCGCCAGTTTCTCCGTCATGATTGAACTCTTGGGCATCAGCAGCATCGCCACTCCGTCCGCAATCACCGCCACCAGCATCAACGGAAGCACCGAGTTGTAATCGCGCGTAATCTCAAACGCAAAAATGATGAACGAAAACGTCGCCCGCGACGCCGCCCCGAACACCGCGCCCATCGCCACCAGCGCAAACGCTCCCGGCGAAAGATGCGCGCCCGGGAACGCATAATTTCCCGCCATCGCAAACAGCCCGCCCATCGCCGCGCTCCACATAAACGTTGGAGCCAGCAATCCGCCCGACGTGCCCGATCCCAGCGAGATCACCAGGACCGCAAACTTCGCCGCCATCACCACCAGCAAAAGTTTCCACACCAGTTGCCCGTTCAGAATGTCCCCGATCGTGTCGTATCCCACACCGAACACTCGCGGTACAAAATATCCAATCACGCCCAGGGCCAGAGCCCCAATCGCCGGCCACCACAATTCATCCACCGGAAGTTTTTCGAACAGATCTTCCACCCAGTACAGCGCCTTGCTCAATCCCACCGCCGCCAATCCGCAAAGCGGCCCCAGCACCAGGTAAAACGGCAGCGCGTGCGGAATCCCGAAGTCCACCTTTCCCACCTGAAACATCGGTCCCGGTCCCAACAGTTGCATGTGCACCGCCGTAGCTAGCGTGCTGGCAACAACGAGGGGAATAAACGACCGCGACTTGAATTCAAACAGCAGCAACTCAATCGCGACGATTACCCCCGCAATCGGAGTATTAAATGTCGCCGACATTCCTGCCGCGGCGCCGCACGCTAACAGCACCTTCCGCTCCACCGCCGTCGTATGCAGCACTTGCCCCACCAGCGATCCAATCGCCCCACCTGTCTGGATGATCGGTCCCTCCGCGCCAAACGGCCCGCCCGTGCCAATCGCAATCGCCGCAGATATCGGTTTCAGGATCGCCACCTTCGGCTCGATCCGGCTGCGGTTGGTCAACACCGCCTCCATCGCTTCCGGAATCCCGTGCCCCTTGATCTTTGACGACCCGTATTTCGCCATCACTCCCACGACCAGCCCGCCAATCACCGGAACCAGAATCACCCACGCGCCCAGATGGTGCCCTCCCACGCTCTGAAACGTCGTCGACCACCGGTGGAAGAAAAACAAATTCGTAAACAGCCCGATAAGCTTATACAGCGCGTAAGCCACCAGCCCGGCGATCAATCCAATCCCCGCTGCCAGAAACGAAACCAGCACAATCCGAAATTGCGCCGGCGGTGCTCCGATGATGATCGAGTCGTTGTTCATAAAAAACTCTGTAGAGACGTTGCTCGCAACGTCTCTGCCTGCGCCGTCGCAAATGCTGAGTAGAAACGTTGCAAGCAATATCTCTGTCCCGGAGAGCCGCGAAGCGGCGTAGAGTCGTCTGCCCACAACAACTCTGCCACGCACAGCCGCGAAGCGGAGAAAGAATGCAGCCCACAGCGCAAGCTGTGGGTAGGCTGGCCCCAAATTTCACCAGCCCCGGAGGGGCGAAAGAAACTATTCCTTCGACCCCGCCATCTTCCGCGGCATGACTCGTCGCAACGCCGCCACCAGATCCGGCGCTGCGCTCCGCAACTCCTCATGATGATGCAATGCCAGCTCCGCCAGCACCCGCTCCCCCTTCGGTGTCAGCGCCAACAACACTTCCCGCCGGTCGTCCTGCCCCCGCTCCCGCCGCACGAACCCCCCGCCCTCCAGCCGGTTCACCAGTTCCACCGCGCTATGATGTTGAATCTGCATGCGGTTCGCCAGTTCCCGAATCCGCGGCCGCACTCCCTCGGGCATCCCTTTGATCGCCAGCATCAGCTGGTATTGCGCCGTCTCCACTCCCGCCGCCCGCACCGCCTGCTCGCTAAACCGCAAGAACTTCCGAATCTGATGCCGAAACTCGGCCAAAGCCTGGTAATCCGACAACGCCAGCTTCCTCATGCCAGAATTGTATCGTGCCGCGATAGTCCACTCACATTATATCGTAAAACGATATATCTCTCCGCTCATTGTCATCCCGACCGAAGCGCGCCGACCGAAGGGAGGCAAGCGAAGTGGAGGGACCTTGGGTTTTCTCAGTCGCAAGGGTGCCCCACCCTTGTCGCGTTCTGTGCGACAGGGTGGGGATTTTGACTCAGGCTCGGGTTGGAGCACCCACCCTAGCCTCTTTCCCCGCGCCCATTTAAAATCTTTAGTCCACAATTTCACCGCGACCCACAGGAGACCCGTGATCCCGCGCTATACCCGCCCCGAGATGGCCCGCATCTGGAGCGACGAAAACCGCTTCCGCACCTGGCTCGCCGTCGAAGTCGCCGCCACCGAAACCCTCGCCGAGGCTGGCCTCGTCCCCAAGGACGCCGCCCGCGCTATCCGCGAACGCGCCGACTTTCGCGTCGAGCGCATCCACGAGATCGAAGCCGAAGTGCGCCACGACGTCATCGCCTTCACCACCGCTGTCGCCGAAATCGTCGGCCCGCACGCCCGCTGGTTCCACTACGGCCTCACCTCCAACGACGTCGTCGACACCGCGCAGGCCCTGCTCATTCGCCAGGCCTCGCAAGTCATCGCGCAGGATCTCGAACGCTTCGCCGAAGTCCTCGAGCGTCGCGCGTGGGAATTCAAAGACACGCCCATGGTCGGCCGCACCCACGGCATCCACGCCGAGCCAATCACCTTCGGCTTCAAAATCGCCAACTGGTATTCCGAAACCCAGCGCAACATCGCGCGCTTCATGGCTGCTGCAGAGGACATGCGCATAGGCAAGTTCTCAGGCGCGGTCGGCATCTTCGCGCACCTCACGCCCGAGCTCGAAGAAAAAATCTGCGCGCGTTTGGGATTGAAAGCTGCGTCGGTTTCTTCGCAGGTCATCCAGCGCGATCGTCACGCCCAGTACCTCAGCACGCTCGCCGTTATCGCGTCCACGCTGGACAAGATCGCTACAGAGATTCGCCACCTGCAGCGCACCGAAGTGCGCGAGGCGGAAGAATATTTCAGCGAGAAGCAAAAGGGATCGTCTGCCATGCCGCACAAGCGCAACCCCGTGACCGCCGAGCAGATCAGCGGCCTGGCGCGCGTAGTGCGCAGCAACGCGCAAGCGGGCCTGGAAAACGTAGCCCTCTGGCACGAGCGCGACATCTCGCACTCGTCAGCGGAGCGCGTCATCCTGCCCGACTCGACCACGCTCGCCGACTACCTGCTCAGCAAGACCACCAACCTTGTCGACACCATGTTCGTCTATCCCGAACGCATGCGCGCCAACCTGGAATCGACGCGCGGCCTCATCTTCAGCGGACAGTTGCTGCTCGACCTGGTCGAGCACGGCGTGAGCCGCGAAGATGCCTATCGCCTGGTGCAATCCCACGCCATGCGCGCCTGGAAAGAGGGCCTCGACTTCCATCAGCTGGTAATGGCGGACAAAGAAATCACCAACAAAGTTCCACGCCAGCAAATCGAGCACGCCTTCGACCTGCCCCGCCAACTGAAGAACGTAGACAAGATTTTTGCCCGCGTCTTTGGGCAGAAGAAAAACGCCGACAGAAAGCCAGTTCCCAAAAAACGCGCCAAGAAAAAGTAATCTCGCGCGGGTGCCCCACCCTTCTCGTGCGGGTGCCCCACCCTTCTCGCGCTTTTTGCGAGAGGGTGGGGATTTTGACTTCAGAAGTTGCCACTTCATCTCAGCATTCAGTTCTCACCGGAACTCCGGGAAAATCTATCTCAATCAACCCCACCTCCACAAACTCCGGATCCACGCAAGCCTGAATCTCCACCACCTGCAGCAGATCCCACGCCTCCCGATACCGCGCCCACTTCGCCCGCTTGCTTCCCACTGTAAAATGCAAAGTCAACTTCTCCCCCATCGCCGCGTATGGAATGATGTACCACTCCCCGATCGGAATCACCCACACCGCAAAAAAGTCCACCGTCCCTTTCTTGTAGCGTTTCCTCTTTGGCCCGTGAACGTTCAAGCTGTACTCGTTCCCCCGCCGGCAATAAATCGTCGACTTCACCTGCACCCGCCAAATCGGACCCCCATTCTCCACCGCCACGTCATACCGCCCCGATTCCCCATACGGCTTCAACACCCCCAAGCCCAGCCCTTTCGCCCGCGCCATAAAACAAAGTTCCGCCCACTCCCCACGCTCCTTGCAGTCCCGAATCCACTCCGAATTGTTTTTCGTCTCCGAATTGTTTTTCCTCTTCTTCATTCCCCAACCTATTTCCCCGTTTGTATGTCATTCCGCTTCTTGCCATGTCCCGCTTCCTCTATTCCGAGCGAAGCGAGGAATCTGCTTTTCCCCGCCCCCACTCCCACTATTCCTGTTCCGAGATTCTCAGTAAAGGTCGTCCGTCACAGACTCACCCTGAGGAAAACTTCCGTATTCCGTGGAAAGCGAAAAGCATGAGGAGAAAGCGAAAAATGTGGGGTGAGACCCTGCCCGCCGCTTTTGACCTTCAATCTGATCTACGGTGAATCGCGACTGCCCGAGGATAGGCGCGGGCCCCCGGTAAATGATTGTAGAAAGTTTTGGGGATCGTGCAGGAGGCTTACAGCGACGGCCTCGCCGAGACAAAACGCCGGTCGTATTCGCGCGAAAGCCTCGTCAAAAGAGCCGAGTATTCCAGTAACGTTTGTTTCTCGTCTATCCAGGAGAATGGATGCGGCGGGGTGTTGGAAGCCTCAAACCTAAGAATCAGGAACTCGTCGAAGCTAGGTGCAGCTCGTTGAAGCAGCCGAGAGATGGCATCGGTAGCTTCTTGGACGGGATGTTTATACTTTTTCCCGTCGGTCGGAAAGTTTCTGTCTCCCTCATAAGATGTGTACCGCGCTGCGAAATTCACGCCCACAATCCCAACACAAATCGGACGGCCTCCCCGTCTCTTGAATTCCTCGGTTTGACGGACCAGATCGCCGATTACGCGATCGATTTGCTTGATCATTGCCTTAGCCAATATTTTGGTTTCGGCCCCGATCTCGATGTTTGCGACCGGCCCACGCGCGACCGCGAATCCCTCGTCTGCGATCGCTTGCGCTACGGGCACTCGCTCCCCGAATGTCCCGTCTCCTCGTCTTCGTGAAATGCCAACCGTGAGATTTTGCGCATTGAGTACGCGGCTGCGTGAGTCGATGCGATCGTGGAGTTCTGCGGACTTATTTAGGCTATAGAGATCTTCAAAGAGGTAACTAGCGACGCGATCTCCGAGGCTGGAGTCTCAGTGGAAATAAGGACGGCCTTCAAAAAGGCTACGGAATATCCGTAAGACCGCATAATTCGCGTCAAACATTTATGGCGATTGTATATCTAGCTTCGTCTCAAACAAGAGCGGCTCCGCCTTTGAGAGGATAGCTCGTTGTAGCCGTTCCTTCGCCAACTTTATGAAGGATGGATCGCAATCAGTACCAACACTGTTACGGCCAACGTTTATTGCGGCTAAAGTCGTGGTCCCTGTTCCAACGAAAGGATCGAGAACTACATCACCGGCGAAGGAGAAAAGACGAATGAGGCGCTCGGCTAGTTCAACGGGAAAAGGGGCGGGGTGTCCGCGCCTGGTCGATTCTCCCTTAATATCTGTCCACGCGGTTTTCAGCCAGTTCTTCATTTCGTCTTTGGAGAGCATCGATAAAGCCTTCTGCATTGTTGAAGGTGAGCGATAGGTGCCGCCCTTACGAAAGAACAAAATGTACTCGAAATCGTTCTTGACAATCGCCCCAGGCTGGTAGGGCTTCCCGTAGAATCCCGCTCCGTTCCCCTCTGCTTCTAGGGCTCCATTCGCAATTTTGAACCATAGTATTGGCGTCAAAGAATCCAGCCCAAGCTTGCGAACCCGGACGGTGATGTCGGCATGAAGAGGAATAACGTGATGTCGACCTCCTCTTTTTCTAGGAATGCAAACGTCACCGACCACACAACAAATCCGGCCACCGGGTACAAGTACCCTGATGCAGTCCGCCCAGACCCTGTCCAGTTGATTCAGAAACTTCTCGTAGTCCTCGACAGCTCCTAACTGATGCTCATTGGGCGGATATTCCTTAAGCGTCCAGTAAGGAGGGGAGGTGACGATCAGATGAACGCTTTCGTTCTGCAAGCCTGAAAGGTCACGCGCATCCGCGCAACGAAGGGTGTGGGTGGTCACTGAATGTTCTTTCGGCCATGGATGCCGACGATAGAAATCATTCAGTTCCTGCAATTTCTCAATTGTTCCCGGCTCGTTATCGTTGTAAGCGAAGTCGTTTATGTCGTACACGCTGCCGATGGACGTGCTCATTTTTGGCTCCTACCTTCCTCGACCTAGCGTGACCGAACAGGAACGATACGTAAATGACACAAGGTCCTTTGGTGCGCGAAGATCTGTCATTCAATTCCCGAACCTAAACCGAACCGATTCGGGGCCAACAACCGCGTGGCACGAAAATAATCTTCCGGGTACAAATAGTCTTCGGCGGACTCGTCAATGACTCGAATCTGATGAAGTCGAGCTGCGACCTTGTCCGGGATGACTTGATAAATCTTGCGCAACTCCAGCGACGCAGCGTAGCCCTTATTCGCGATGCAAATGACGAATTGGGCCTCGCGTTTCACGTCAGTTAACCTCAAAAGCGGCGGGCGAGGGCGCCCGCCCCACACACAACAGTGCCCGTCCGACACGGGTTACGAACATCCGCTGGTGCTGCCGCAACTCATGCATCTATAGCAGCTGCCGTTTCTGGTCATGATGCTGCCGCAGAAGCTGCAGGTGGGGGCGTCGCCTAGGTCGACCAGGTTGGAGAGGGCGTCGGCGGCGTGGACCGAGCCCGCCTCCGGCTTCCGACTTCTGGTTTCCGCATTGCGCACCATGGACGGCGTTTCCTCTACGTCTGACGGCTGAGAGCTGACAGCTGACAGCTTGGGTCTAAAGCTCTCGAACAGCATTTGCTGCTGGCCGGTCAGGAAGCGGAGCTGGAGCCAGCGGAAGATGTAGTCCATGATGCTCTTGGCGTAGCCGATGTCGGGATTGCCGCTCCAGCCGCTGGGTTCGAAGCGGGTGTGGGCAAACTTTTCGCAGAGCAGGCGGAGCGGAACTCCGTGCTGCAGGGCGATGGAGGCGGTGAGGGCGAAGCTGTCCATGAGGCCGCTGACGGTCGATCCTTCTTTCGCCATGGTGATGAAGAGTTCGCCGGGCTCGCCGTTGGGATAGAGGCCGACGGTGATGTAGCCCTCGTGATCTCCGATCTTGAATTTGTGGGTGATGGAGGCGCGCTCTTCCTGCAGGCGATGGCGCACGGCGCGGGGAGGAGCGTTCATGTCTTCTTCGTCGACGTGCTGCACGGCGGCGATGCGGGCGTCGTCTTTGGTGGAGTTCGCCGTCTTTGTTCCGGCGGCTGATAGAGGCTGCGATTTCTTGCAGCCATCGCGATAGACGGCTACTGCCTTCAGGCCTAGCTTCCAAGCCTGGAGGTAGGCTTCCATGATGTCTTCGACGGTGGCGTTCTCGGGAAGATTTACCGTCTTCGATATAGCGCCGGAGATGAAGGGCTGAGCGGCGGCCATCATGCGCAGGTGACCCATGTAGGCGATGGAGCGCGTGCCTTTGGCCGGCTTGAAGGAGCAATCGAAGACGGCGAGATGCTCGTCCTTAATATGGGGCGCGCCCTCGATGGTGCCGGTAGCGTCGATATAGCTGACAATGGCGTCGGCTTGATCGTGGGAGTAGCCGAGCTTGAAGAGCGCGGTGGGCACGGTGTTGTTGACGATTTTAATCATGCCGCCGCCGACCAGCTTTTTGTATTTGATCAGGGCAAGGTCAGGCTCGATTCCCGTGGTGTCGCAGTCCATCATGAAGCCTATGGTTCCGGTGGGGGCTAGGACTGTTACCTGGGAATTTCTGTAGCCGTGTTTTTCGCCGTAGGCCAGGGCTTCGTCCCAGCATTGTTTGCTGGACTCGTAGATGGAGGTGGGGACGTTGTTTTTGTTAATGCCATTTACCGAGGCGCGGTGCATGCGGATTACGTCGAGGAAGGGTTCGCGGTTGATGTACCAGCCGGGGCAGGCGCCGCCGGGCATGGTAGCGGGGCCGCTCGCTTCGCTTCGCTGGACGGCCGAGGCGGCCGACCCCACATGAGCATCTGGACGGACGAATGCGTCCGTCCCTACGTGGCTCGTGCCTGCGTGGGTTGTGCCGGCATGGCTCGCTTCGCTTCGCTGGACAGCCGAGGCGGCTGTCCCTACGTTGGATCCTAGATTTGTTTCGGACAGATTCTTTTTCACGGCTTCGGTCGCTGAAGTCAGCGGGGAGCATTGTTCGGCGATTCTGGAACTCTGCAGATAGGCTTCGCCGCACATTATTGCCGTTACGCAGGAGGCGTAGTCACGGCCGGCGTCGCTGTCATAGGGGAGACCAGCGGCCATTAGCAGGGCGCCTAGATTTGCGTAGCCTAGACCTAGCGGGCGGTAGTCATGCGAGTTGCGCATGATTTGCTCGGTGGGATATCCGGCGTTGTCGACTAGGATTTCCTGCGCGGTGATCAAGATGTCGACGGCGTGACGGTAGGCTTCTACGTCGAAGGTGCCATTGGGGGCGAACTTCAGCAGGTTGAGACTGGCCAGGTTGCAGGCGGAGTCGTCGAGGAACATGTATTCGCTGCAGGGATTGCTGGCGTTGATGCGATCGGTGTGTTTCGAAGTGTGCCAGCGGTTGACGGTGGTGTCGTATTGCATGCCGGGATCGCCGCAGTGCCAGGTGGCTTCGGAAATTTTGCGGAGGAGTTCTTTGGCTTTGTAAGTCTTGACTACGGAGCCGTCGGAAACGGTCTTGGTAGAGAAGTCGACGTCGCGGACGACGGCGTACATGAAGTCATCGGTGACGCGAACGCTGTTGTTGGCGTTCTGGAAGAAGATGGAAGAGTAAGCGTCGGAGTCGGGATGGGAGCCGTCGTATCCCATGGCGACGAGGGCGTGAGCCTTGGCTTCCTCTTTCTGTTTGCACTCGATGAATTCGATGATGTCGGGATGGTCGACGTTGAGGATGACCATCTTGGCGGCGCGGCGAGTCTTGCCGCCGGACTTGATGACGCCGGCGAAGGCGTCGAATCCTTTCATGAAGCTGAGCGGGCCGCTGGCGGTGCCGCCGCCGGAGAGGGTTTCGGTGGATCCGCGCAGGGGCGACAAGTTCGTGCCGGTGCCGCTGCCCCACTTGAAGAGCATGCCTTCGGTCTTGGCGAGAGTGAGGATGGAGTCGAGCGAATCTTTGACCGAGTTGATGAAGCAGGCGGAGCACTGGGGCTTGGAGTATCCGGTGACGCCGAATTCGACTTGCTGGGTCTGCGGGTTCCAGTGCCAGTTGCGGCCGTCGGAGTTGGGCTCGATGCGGTCGCATCCAACGTTGAACCAGACGGGCGAGTTAAAGGCGGCGTACTGGCGGACGAGGATGTGGACGAGCTCGTCGTGGAAGGTGGCGCCGTCGTCGGCGGTCTTGAAGTAGCCTTGAGCCATTCCCCAGTCGCGGATAGTTTCGGCGACGCGGGCGACGAGCTGGCGGACTCCGGTTTCACGCTCGGGCGTGCCGATTTTGCCGTGCAAGTATTTCGAGGCCACGATGTTGGTGGCGGTCATGGACCAGTCTTTGGGGACTTCGACATCCTTCTGCTCGAAGATCACGTTGCCCTGAGCGTCGGTGATCTGGGCGAGGCGGAGGTCCCATTCGACCTCGGCGTAGGGGGAGACGCCGGGCTTGGTGAAGAAGCGGCGGACGGAAAGGCCGGAGGGCTTCTTCTTGGGAGCGGTTTGGACTGCGGGGGTCGTGAATTCGGTCTTGAGTTCGGGCATTGGGCTCTCCATTAATTAGATTCTATGCGTGTTGCGCCGATTCAGGCGTCCGGGCGGGGGCGGGGAATCGGGTGCATTTTAAAGATCGATTATGAGCTGGGGCTAAAGCCCCGATTTTCTTCTCGTCTGACGCGGCCCCAAAGGGCCGCTCTTCCACTCGACTCTGCTTCGGCACGGCCGAGGCCGTGCCCCTTCTACAATTCCCTCTTGGTTAGAAGCCGGAGGGGAAGGGGTTGGGTTGAATGTTGGTGGCGGCTCCTGAGTGCAGGTGCGGGGTCGCCGGGGCCGAGGCAGAAAAACCAGTTTCGGGACAGGGGCCGCACCCCTTCGCTTCGCTCAGGGTTTGCGGGACGGCCGAGGCGGCCGTCGCTACACCAGTACCGGTGTCACCGGCGAACAACGGTTGCTGGCGGTCATCCGGCTGGGGGACGTATTCGGTGGCGGACGTTAGCTCCAGGGAGGTGGCGAAGTGGGAGCCGATGCCGGTGGCCTTTTCGGCGGCGGTGACCATCCATTGATTGAGGGCGCTGCAGATAGTGCGGCGCTGGGACTGGTCGTCGATGACGACGAAGCGGACGAAGTAGCGGCCCGAGACCAGGCGGGCGCGCATGGGGTTCTGGGTGGAGAGCATCCGGTCGAGGACGAAGGCCATGTCGTCGTCCTCGAAGAACTGAGTTACGGCTAGCATGCGGCGGGGTTCGGCTGAAGGAATGGGGCCGCTCGCTTCGGCTCGCGGGACAGCCGAGGCGGCTGTCGCTACATGAGCAGGATCCAGGTCCATGATTTCTTCGGCTACGGCGAAGACGCCGGGCTTGCTGGGGACGAACAGGAGGCTGTGATGGGATTCGCAGCGGAACCAGCGCGACCAGTGAAGACGACGATAGTCGAGGGGACGATCGAAGCCGTGGCGCGCCAACGATTCGGAAACGAGTCGAGTCAAACCTTCCATTGAGGGCTCCTGGGTTTTTGCCGCGCTGGAGAAAGGAGTTCCCTTATCTGCCAGCCGCGGGGGATACGTACTACACTTCCAACCAGTAGTCGTACCCGGGGGAGGGGTCGGGGACGATCACCGCACTGTTTTTTTGACATCCGGCTTCCGGCGTTCCGGAAAGCCAGCCGTTTTGCTAGAGGTTTGGGGCGCCGGGCTAACGGATCTGGAAGCCCGGACGCCTTGGCCTGTTGCTGGGGAAAGCGCCAAGTCACCTCTGGCTGGGCGCCGTCCTCTTAGTTTGAACCACTACTCGTCGTTCCCGCTTCATTCCCGTGAAGCGGAATTTGTGTGCTTGGGATTGCAAAGTTACTCCCGCCCGTTGTAGCTGTCAAGAGAGAAACACTATAGGTTGTATCCCTAGCAATGACGGGCCTGATGCGGGATGAGGGACCTGGTTTTCCACATTGTGGAAAACTGAGGCTGCCGAGGTTGAGCTGCGTGTCGATAAAAGTTCCCTTTTTGGGACTGTTTTCTGGCGGCAGTGGCTGGGGTTGCCGCAAGAGATTAGCTGTGGCTGGCTAAATCGCCAGTCTTAAAATCAGGGCTGTTAAATCGATTGCTGATTACATCAGGCGCATGCGTTCGACCGAGTTGCGACGCTCGGGTTGTGGAAGTTTCCGACGGAGGGTGCCATCGACACGGTTTGGAACCGTTCGGCCGAGGCGGCCGACGGGCGGTTTGGGAAATTTGACTTGCTCGATCTCGAGCGCTTCCGCGTTGAGGCGATCGAGCGAGGCTGGAGTGAACTTGGGAGTATCACCCTGCGCCACATTGTCGGCGGAAGCACGCGAGGACGGCATGTGGACGTAGATGTCCTCGAAGATGTGACGCGGAGCAATGCTGATGACGCCGTCGGAGGATTCGACTAGATAATCGCCTTTGCGGCCGCGATGCTGGCGTCCGAGGTGGTCGACGAAGCTAAGGGCGGAGTTGAGTTGTTTGGCGTTGACTAGAAAACGGGTGCGATAAGTCTTCCATTCTTCTGATTTCATGGTGCCGTCCTGAAATTTTTATTGCGGTAGAACCCGGTTTTGTGGCCGGTGGGGATGTAAAAAAAATTATGAGAGCGAAAGAGAATGTACGGGCGAAATGGGCGCGGGTCAATTCAGTATTTTTGGTGCAATTGAGGAAAAGACTGGCCACGGATTTAAGCGGACTCGCACGGATGAGGCAACGGCTACATTGCGTGCGGTTGTGCCATTGAATGGCGCGGTTTTCGCGTGCGGGCGGCGTGGAGGAAAAAATCTGGTAGAGTGGGCAGCCGTGATGTCCACAGGGTGTGCACAGGAAATGCAGAAAGGCAGTTCTGAGTTTTCAGCTATCAGCTATCAGCTCTTGGAGGTTGTGATGGGGAAGGTTGCTTGCGCGTTTTTGTTTTTCTGCTTGGTGGCTTCTGGTTTTGGACAGAGTGCACCTGCGAATAAGGTTATCGCTCTGCGGTGTGGGAGTTTGTTTGACGGGCGCGGGGATTCGCTGCGGAAGAATGTTGTAATCGTCGTCGAGGGCGAGAAGATTAGAGACGTTGTCGCCAGCGCGCCGGCTGGAGCGGAGGTGATCGATCTATTCCGCGATACCTGTTTGCCGGGGCTGATCGATACGCACACGCATATTTTGCTGCAGGGAGACATTACGGCGGCGGATTATGACGAGCAATTGCTGAAGCAGTCGCCGGAGTATCGAACGATCCTGGCGACAGTGAATGCGCGGCGGGCGCTGGAGTACGGGTTCACTTCGATACGCGATTTGGAGACCGAGGGCGCGGGCTATGCTGATGCAGATGTGAAGAAGGCGATCAATCAGGGAGTGATTCCGGGGCCGCGCATGCAGGTGGCGACGCGAGCGCTCGATGTGACCGGGGCGTATCCGCTGCAGGGATATGCGCCGAATGTGGTGGTGCCGCATGGGGTGCAGTTGGTGGATGGCGCGGACAATGCGCGGGCGGCGGTGCGGGAGCAGATCAGCCACGGCGCGGATTGGATCAAAGTTTATAGCGACCGTTCGTATCGGGTGCGGGAGGATGGCGTGCTCGACGACATTCCGACGTTTACGTTGGACGAGTTGAAGGCGATTGTGGACGAGGCGCATCGCGAGCGTCACAAAGTTGCGTCGCATGCGATGGCGCTGAACGGCGTGCACAACTCGGTGGAGGCGGGCGTGGATTCGATCGAGCATGGGAACTATATCGCGGAGGAAGATTTGAAAACGATGGCGGCGCGCGGGATTTTTTATGTGCCGACAATTTTTGTGGGGGAATATGTGGCGCAGGGGCGGGCGGCGGAAGGGGCTCCGGTGTGGGTGAAGATGATTCAGATTCATGAAGAGACGTTTCGGCGGGCGATGAAGGCGGGCGTCAAGATTGCGTTCGGTACGGATGCGGGCGGGTTCGATTGGAAAGTGAATCCAGCGAAGGAATTCTCGTCGATGGTGAAGTTTGGGATGACTCCGGCGCAGGCGATTCGCGCAGCGACCGTGACGGCGGCGGAGTTGCTGGGGATGAAGGATTCGCTGGGGACGGTGGAGGTGGGGAAGTTGGCGGATTTGGTGGCGGTGCCGGGAGATCCGTTGAGCGATGTGTCGGTGATGGAGAAAGTGGAGTTTGTGATGAAGGGTGGGGTGGTGTATCGGAGGCCGTGAAAGATTAGTGTAGGGGCGGATGTATTCGTTCGCCCGGCCTTAGGTAGAATTGTTGATTGCTGATTGTTGATTGTCGATTGATGATGAAATTTACCTTTCAGAGTTCGAGCCTGTCGGATTGAAACTGAAGTCAAAATCCCCACCCTAACGTCGCAAAAGGCGCGACGTTAGGGTGGGGCACCCGGGGTTAACATATTCCAAAAAAAACGGCCCCGGACGAATGCGTCCGGGGCTGCGTGTTTGCGGATTGCATTTACCGTTTAGCGGTGGGCTAGTTCGGGTTCGTTTACGGCTTTGCCTGATTTGAAGGCTGCGTAACGTTTGTTGATCTCGTCCCAGTTGACTACGTTCCACCAGGCGGCGAGATATTCGGGGCGGCGGTTGTTGTATTTCAGGTAGTAGGCGTGCTCCCAGACGTCGTTGCCGAAGATGGGATATAGGCCCTGTGAGATGGGATTGTCCTGATTCGGGGTGGTGGTGATTTGCACTTCGCCGCCGGATTTGCCAGCGAGCCAAACCCATCCGCTGCCGAATTGCTTGACGCCGGCATCGTTGAATTTGGCCTGAAAATCTTTGAAGTTGCCGAACGTTTTTTTGATCACTTCGGCGATATCGCCGTTGGGATCGCCTCCACCCTTGGGCTTCATGATCTTCCAAAACGTGGTGTGATTGACGTGGCCTCCGGCGTTGTTGCGGACGGCGGCGCGGATGTCTTCGGGGACGGCGTTGAGATTGCGAATTAAATCTTCAGCGGATTTGCTGGCCAGGTCGGGATGCTTCTCGATGGCGGCATTCAGATTTTTCACGTACGCGCCGTGGTGCATGTCGTGATGCAGAGTCATCGTCTGCTTATCGATGGTCGGTTCGAGCGCGTCGTATCCATAGGGAAGTGCTGGTAGTTCGTGAGCCATGATTAATCCTCCAAGCTTTTGAGATGACGGGAAGAGGCGTTTCGATGCAAGGGAAGATTATACCGCTGCGGAGTAAATAAAGAGCTTTCACCACTAAGGACACGAAGGATCACGAAGGAAAACCTTTGGGACGATTGCGAATTGAGGTGCGGGTCGGAGGCAGAGTCGGAGGTTGAAACATAATAGGTGACTGACGCGTTCGGCTTCGCCGTCGCTTGGACCGCCGAGGCGACTGTCGCTACGTGAGCATTGCCGGGGCGCTCGGCTTCGCCATCGCAGGACGGACGAATGCGTCCGTCCTACGCATGCGTCCCCACAGGAGCTAGTTTGGGGGTTGGAGGGTTTTTACCTGCCAGGGGATTATTACTTGCTTGAAGATCAGGGGGTCGGGCCATACACCTACTTGGCGGCCCAAGTGGCCGCCGCGGGGATTGATCCAGGCTTCTTTGGGGACGTCGCCTTTGCTCAGCAGCAGGTATTCGTCGTCGATGGGGACTTGCGTGTCGAGGACGCCGGCAATAACTAGCATGGGTGCCATGGGTTTGCCGAGCAAGCCTTGATGGACCAGCGAGATTTTCGGCAGATACTCGCCCATTTCGTCGAGCGAGTGAACGCCTTCGAGAATGTTCATGAGCGCGGGGACCTGATCGAAAAGATATTCGCGATTGCCCAGAAGAGAATTCATCAGAAAATCTTTCTGGAAAAATTTGTCGACAGGTGGGGATTGGGCGCTGCAACCGCGCAGGCGGCCGCGCTCGACGATTGCCATTTTTGTGGCCCAGTAGGCTCCCCAACTCACGCCGTGCATGGAGATGCGGTTCTTGTCGATCTCGGGGCGCGACTGGGCATAGTCGATGACTTTCGAGAGCATGCGGTCGGAGGTTTCGCTGACCTTGATCGGAGCTTGTCCAGTGCCGGGGCCGTCGACGGCGAGGTATCCGATGCCGAAGGGAAGAATGGCGCCAAAACTTTCTGTGAGATCTTCTTTGCGGCTATCGAGGCCGTTGACTGCGATTACGAGCGGCACCGGGCCTTTGGCGTTTTTGGGGAGGCGGAGATATCCGATGATTTCTTTGCCTTCGAAGGGAATGCGCACGACTTCGAGCGGAGGATCGTAAAACCTGGCGTGCGCGAGAAAAGCTTGGAGCGCTTTTTCGTAGGAGCGCTGCTTGCCAGGCGAGGATGGGATGGGCCAGCGTCCGAAGGAATAAATGCGCCAGGCGCGAGTGTAGTCGGCGTTGGCCTTGGTGGGATCGGATTTCTCCAGCGCTTTCGCTTCGTTGAAATAGCGATCGCCGACGTGCATGAAGGCGGCGGCCCATTCGTCTTTGTCGGCGGTGTGGACGTTTTCGAAGGCTTCTTTTATGTCGGCGGGGTCGAGGCCGATCAGAGGATACTGGCCGACTTCCGCGCGGTGAATGGCTTCGGTTTTGACTTCGTCGATGGTGCGCTCGCGGCGTTCCTGGGCGGAGGCCGGGGATGACAGTAAGAGTGCGATGGCTGAGAGCACGAACAGAGTGACCGAAATTTTATTTTTCATGATTGGGCCTGTAGGAAAAATTTCCGTAGAGACGTTGCTGGTGACGTCTTGATCACCAGGATTCGTTGCGCTGGCGGCAAGAGACGTAGCTAGCTACGTCTCTACGGATGTTTTAAAACGTGAACTTCAAACCTAACTGAATGGCGCGGCTGCCGCCGGAGCCGATGACTGGATTGGCGGCGGCCACGTCAGGCGTGGCGCAACCGCATCCGAAGGGCTGCACGGACGGATCGTTCAATCCGAATCCATTTTGTCCGCCATACGGATTGGCGAAGTTGGGATGGTTGAGAATGTTGAAGAACTCGGCGCGGAACTGCGCACGCAGGCGTTCGCCGAAGTGCCAGTTCTTGGCGATGGAGAAATCGAAGTTCTTGAAACCGGAGTCGGGGAACAGGTTGCGCCCCATGTTGCCGAATTGCCCGAGCGGCGGAGGAATCATGATGGAGTTGCCCTTGGCGTAGCAACCGAACGAAGAGAGAGATGCAGTGGAGGCGCCGGGAGTTCCGCCATCGACGGCGAGAGCTTGCGCGGCGCAGGCAGAATTCGACGTGCCCGGAAAAAAGGGAATTGCCGTCGGGCCCGACTTGAAGTCGGAGGGCTTGCCATAGAAACTCCAGCGGATAGGAGCGCTGGCCGGTGGACTGACGGGCAGCGGACCGGTTCCGGCGGCGTCGGTGCCGAGATCGATCGGTCCCCACGGCTGCGAACTTTGCAGGGTTACGATTGAGTTGAGTTCCCAGCCTTCGCGCATCTGCCACGCGCCGGAGCGGCCGGGAATGGCGTAGGTGAGGGAGACGGTGACGCGGTGGCGAATGTCGAAGTCGCTGCTCGCGTACTCGCGGCCGACATGGTAGGAATCCTGCGGCAAGCCGGCGCCGTAACCGAAGTCCCAATTGGCGCCGACTTCGTCAAGGGCGTGCGCGTAGGTGTAGCCGGCGACCATGCTCAGGCCGTGATAGTTGCGCGCGTTCAACGTGAACTGCAACCCGTCGTAATTGGAGCGATAAACGTTTCCCATCTGAAAGATGTTGCTCAGGTAGGGAAGCTTGGCGTTGTAGGGGCGGGCATCCTGATCGCAGTTGGGATCGGTGTTGCAGGCCAGGGAATAGTCGGTGCCGACCGGGGGCTGGTTGATGTCGCGAATGCCGATGAGGTTCGAGCCGTGATTTCCGACGTAGGCGAGTTCCATCGACAGATTGGGAGTGAAGGAGTGCTGCAGGTTGAGATTCCAGTTCCAAACGTAAGGCGTGGTGAGCTTGCGGTCTACGCTCATGATGGGGCAAGGATTGTTGAAGCAATTCAGGATTGACGTGCTGACGTTGGCGCCGTAGATGGGCTGGCCGCTATCCCACTGCGGCATGCCGGGAGGAATGGCGAGGTTGCCGGCGGTGATAGAGCCTCCGGCGGTGTCGCCGGCGGCGTCGATGATGGCGCCGGTGGGAACGTTGCCAAGGCCGAAGGCGTTATTGAAGGCGAGCATGGCTTCCCAGTTGATGGTCTCGTAGACCAGGCTGGCGCCGCCGCGTAGCACGGTTTTGCCTTTGCCGTTGACGTCCCAGGCAAAGCCGAGGCGCGGAGCGAAGTTGGTGTGATCGGGATTGTAGGGACCGCTCACGCCGCCCATGCCAGCCTGGATCAATCCGGTGGGCGAGTTGGGATCGAAGTTGCCCAGACGGTTGCGAGATTCCTTGATGACAGAAGCGTATTCATAACGCACGCCAACGTTCAGGGTGAGGTTCTTGGTGGTGCGCCAATCATCCTGAGCGAAGAGGCCGTAGGACCAGTTGTGAATGTGCAACGTGGGATCGCCAACCTGCACAGAGGCTTTGAAGGGGTCGCCCGCGAAGAAATCTTCGAGGGCAGTTGAGCCGGCTCCGGAGCCTATGGCGACGCCGCCCAGGAAGGTGATGCTGCCGCGAGCGTTGCCGTATGCGCCGCCGTTGAAGGCGTTGCGGTGGAGTTCGCCGCCGAGTTTGAAAGAGTGTTTGCCCGCAGTGTAAGAAACGTGATCGATGAACTGAGTGATGTAGTCAGGGCCCTGGAACTTCGGCCACTTGAAAGCGCCGAGTCCGGGGACGAAGGCTCCGGCGAATCCGATGCGCGGGAGACCTCCAGTAAAAGGGCCGCTCACGCCGGTGTTGAGTCCGTAGCCGGAGGCGGGAGTGTTGATGTCGCCGGGAAACGTGGGCTGGTAGAGGCGGTTGTAACCGAAGCGCGCTTCGTTGACCCAGCGCGTGCCCGGAGTCCAGATCCAATTTCCTCCGCCGACCTCGGCGCGGGTGTGAATCTTGGAGCGCCAGTTGGATTGCAGCTCGGGAAAGTCTTCTACCGTGCCGTTGTTGTTGCCATAAAAATAGATGCCGCTGATACTGTTGCGCTGGTTGAAGTTGTAATCCACCTTGGCCAGCAGGTTGTCGACGCCAACGTTGTTGGGAAATCCCTGGACGACGTTGATGCTCTGCGTGTTGTTGATGGGGAAGCCAGTGCCATTGCAGGTCACGGTGGCGCCGGAGACACTGCAGCCGGAAATCTGTTGGCTGGCGGCGCTGATGGGGACGCCGTTGGCCAGCAAGTCGGCAATCGCGTTGGGAATGCTGTTGCCGCAGTCACCGGTTACCAGCGGCGAGATGCAATTCCCGGCGGCGGGAAGCGACTGCGTGGAGGGAGTAGTGACGCTGTAAGAGTTTCCTACGTTGTAGCGCTGGCCTTCGTAAGCACCGAAGAAGAATGCCTTATCTTTAATGATGGCGCCGCCGAGGCTGCCGCCAAATTGTTCGAGCGTGCGGGAAGTCTTCGCGGCGGGCGAGGCATTGAAATAGTTTCGCGCGTCCATGGCGCCGTCGCGGCCGAAAGCGAAGGCGGTGCCGTGCAGCGAGTTGGTTCCAGATTTCAATCCCACGTTGATCACCGCGCCGGGCTTCCATCCATATTCGGCGGGAGGATTTTCCTGGACGTTGAATTCCTGGATGGCGTCGATGGGGAGAATGGTGGCGGAATCTCCGGCGATGCCCGCGCCATTGATGATGCCCTGGCCGGAGAAGGGTTCGCTGTTAAAGAGACCTTCGATGAAGTAGGCGTTGTCTTCGGCGCGCAAGCCGTCGGTGCTGGTAGTGGAGAAACCGCCGCCGGGATAACGCATTACGCCCGGGCGGAGCTGCAGCAGGTTTTCGTAGTTGCGGCCGTTGAGAGGAAGGTCGTTGATCTCTTTATTGCTGAGTGTGCCGCCGAGAGTGGCGGAGGTGGTGTTGACCAGCGGAACGTCTTCGGTGATGGTGACGGTCTCGCTGACTTGGCCGGGCGTTAAGGAGAAGTCGGCGCGAATGTCGGTGGCGACTTCAATCTGGACGGTTGTGCGTTCGACGCTTTTGAATCCGCGGGCCCCGACGTGGATTTTATAGGTGCCGGGCTGCAGGTCGGGGGCGGCGTAGGCGCCGGATTCGTCGGTGGTCAAAGACCGCGAGGAGCCGCGCTGCACGTCGGTGACCGTCACCGTGGCGCCGGACACGGCCGCGCCGCTGGGATCGGTGATGGTGCCGAGAATGCGTCCCGCAGTCGTCTGCGCCAGAGCGGAAACGCAAAGCAGCAGACAGGTGGCGAGCAGGACGGATGCAGGCTTGGGATCTCGGTGACGAGACGGGGAAGTGGCGGCGGTGCGGGAAAGCATAGGAACCCCTCCGAATTTCTGGTCCGACAGCCATACCACTATCGGAGAAACGGTGTCAAGGAAATTCATTTTTTGGATAGTGTGGGAAGAAGCTTATCCGCGGAACCCGCCGGGGGGAAGTCCATAGAATGGCTACAGGAGAATCCGAGTTTTGGGAATTTCCTGGGACTTGCCACGGTGTAGGAGGCTAGGGTAGAGTAAAGCGCTGTGGTTATACCATCATACCGGCATACCAGCTATGCACTCTACCGAACAAAGGCTGTAGCGGCGGTGGATGTGCGGTATAGTAGCCAGACCATAGGGTCGGGGACTCTTGCCTCATTACCTCGGGAGGGCAGAGCTGTGTACAAGCTGGTTCGAACGTCGCGGCTGTACGAACAAATCGTCCAACAAATTGAAGCTTCGATCGTCAAGGGTGATCTTAAGGCGGGCGATCAGTTGCCAGCAGAACGCGAGTTGGCGCAACGTTTCGGCGTGAGCCGCACCGCGGTGCGTGAAGCTGTAAAGGCGCTGCGCGAAAAGGGACTCGTCGAAGCATATTCGGGGCGCGGCACATTCATTACAGATGGCACCACGCAGGCGGTGCGGCAGTCGCTCGACCTGATGGTGAAGATCGGCCAGCCGGAAGGTTCGACGCATCTTGCCGAGGTGCGAGCTATTCTGGAACCGGAGATTGCGGCGCTGGCTGCGGCGCGCATCCAGGAGGCGGAACTCGCGACCATGCGCGAGGCGGTGGCAGCGATGGACCGGGCGGGGGCGAAGGATCCCGAACTTTACATTGAAGCGGACCTGGATTTTCATCTGGCACTGGCTGAGGGCGCGGCGAACCCGCTCATTCTCTCTCTGCTCGATTCGATAGTGGCGCTGCTGCGCGAACAACGGCTGCGCATCTTTCGAGTACCGGGCGGCCCGGAGCGCGGACAAGTGCATCACAAGCGGATTCTGGATGCGGTAGAGCGGCGTGACTCGGAAAAGGCGCGGGAGGCGATGCGAGCGCATCTGTCGCAGGTGCGGGACGATAGTGGAGCGGCGGCGCCGAAACGCTCTCCAGGCAAGCACAGCACTCACTGAAAATTTTGTTGCGAAGATCGGGAGGCGTCAGCGGATGGCTAAAGTAGGATTCATCGGTTTGGGCGTAATGGGCAGCCAGATGGTGGATCGTTTGCTGGGCAAGGGTCACACGGTGACCGGGTACAACCGCACGCGGGCCAAGGCGGAATGGCTGGTGAAGAAAGGAATGCAGTGGGCCGACTCGCCGCGCGCGGTGGCGAGTGCCTCGGACTATACATTTGCGATGGTGACGAATGCCGCGGCGATTCAGGCTATCGCTGATGGTCCCGCCGGATTGCTGGCGGGCTTGAGTACCGGGAAATTTTTTATCGACATGAGCACGGTGAGCCCCACAGTGAGCCGCGCGCTGGCTGCTAAGGTGCGGGCCTCTGGGGCCGATATGGTGGATGCGCCGGTGTCGGGCAGCGTGATCACTTTGCAGCAAGGAAAGTTGTCGGTGATGGTGGGCGGGCGGAAAGAAACTTTTGAAGCGGTTAAGCCGTTGTTGCTCGACATTGGCCCGAAGGTTACATATGTAGGCGATAACGGGCTGGCGCTCTCGATGAAAATTGCGATCAACCTGAGCCTGGCGGTGCAGATGCTGGCGTTTTCCGAAGGTGTGCTGCTGGCGGAGAAGAGCGGCATTGCACGCGAAGTTGCGGTGGATGTGCTCACGCACAGCGCGGTGGCGTCGCCCATGATTCAATATCGCGGGCCGTTCGTGCTGCAACAGCCGGAGGAAGCGTGGTTCGATGTCAACATGATGCAGAAAGATATGGTGCTGGCGATGGACCTGGGGCGGCAACTTGAAGTGCCGCTGCCGACGACGGCCGCGAGCAATGAAATTCTCACGGCGGCGCGGGGCATGGGGCTGACGAAATACGATTTTGCCTGCATGTTCGATGTGCTGGCCACGATGTCGGGCGTGAAAACGCCGCTAACTTCAGGAGGCAAGAAGTGACGACCGCTACGTCCAAGCCCGAAGCTGCAAAGGAAATCAAAACCGAGAAGGACAGGTGGTTGCACGCATACCGCCAGATGGTGAGGATTCGCCTGTTCGAAGAGCAGGTGAACGAACTTTATACGCGGGCGCTCATGCCCGGGCTGGCGCATCTTTACAGCGGGGAAGAGGCGATCGCGGTGGGCATTTGCGAAGCGTTGACCGTCGACGATTACATTACCAGCACGCATCGCGGGCACGGACACTGCCTGGCGAAAGGTGCGTCCCCCGATCGCATGTTTGCCGAGTTGCTGGGTAAAGAAGCGGGATATTGCCGGGGCAAGGGCGGGTCTATGCATATTGCCGATCCGGCGACGGGAAATTTGGGGGCGAACGCGATTGTGGGTGGAAGCGTAGGCATTGCGACTGGCGCGGCGTTTGCGGCGAAGAGGTTGGGCAACGGGCGCGTGGCCATATGCTTTTTTGGCGAAGGCGCGCTGGGACAAGGTTCGCTTTACGAAGTGATGAACCTGTCGCAACTTTGGAAGCTGCCGGTGATCTACGTTTGCGAAAACAATCTCTATAACGAGTACACGCATTTCTCGGAGACGACAGCGGGAACGATTTTGGGGCGCGCGGGAGCGTTTGGGCTGGAATCGGCGCTGGTCGACGGGCAGGATGTGCGCGCGGTGAATGAAGTCGCGACTCGCCTGATCAAGCGAGCCCGGGCCGGAGGGGGACCTGCTTTTATGCAGGCCGAGACTTATCGCTACAGCGGCCATCACGTGGGTGACGTTAATCGCGAATACTATCGCACCAAGAAGGAAGAACAGCACTGGAAGACCGAGCGGGATCCGATCAAGCTGCACGCGGCATGGCTGGTGGCGCAGGGCTATGCGGATGCAGCGGCGCTCGATCAGATTGCGGCCGAGGCGCGAGGCGAGATGGAAGCAGCGGTGAAATTCGCGATTGCGTCGCCGTACCCCGGCGTGGAGCAAGTCGAGCAGGACGTCTATGCCTGAACTTTTTTATGCCTGAGCGTGAACTCACATTTGCGCAGGCGGTGCGCGAGGCGCTGGCGGAGGAGATGCGCCGCGACTCGCGAGTGTGCATCTTCGGCGAAGATGTCGCCGAGGCTGGCACGCCGTTCAAAGTGCTGTCCGGCTTGGTGGAGGAATTTGGGGCCGAGCGGGTGCTGGATACACCGATTTCCGAAGCAGGATTTACGGGCGTCGGTGTGGGCGCGGCGATGACCGGACTACGCCCGGTGGTCGACATCATGTTCGGCGATTTTTTGACGCTCACCATGGATCAGATGGTGAACCAGGCGGCGAAGGCGCACTACATGTCGGGCGGGCACTGGAAAGTCCCCATGGTGATGCGCACTACGCTGGGGGCGACGCGGCGCTCGGCGGCGCAGCATTCGCAGTCGCTGCACGCGTGGTTCAGCCATGTGCCGGGATTGAAAGTTGTGCTGCCGTCGACTCCGTATGATGCGAAAGGATTGCTGAAGACGGCGATCCGCGACGAGAATCCGGTGATCTTCTTCGAAGACAAGATGATGTACAAGCTGAAAGGGCCGGTTCCGGCGGACGATTACACGATCCCGCTGGGCGTGGCCGATGTGAAGCGGGTGGGGGAAGACATCACGCTGGTAGCGACCAGCAGCATGGTGCAGGTGGCGCTGGGCGCGGCGAACATGCTGGAAAAAGAAGGCATCAGCGCGGAAGTGGTGGATCCGCGGACGACGTGGCCGCTGGATGAAAAGACTATTATCGAGTCGGCGAAGAAAACTTCGCGCGCGATTGTGCTGGATGAAGGCTATGGGCGCTATGGAGTGACGGCGGAATTGGCGGCGGTGATTGCCGAGGGCGCATTTTACGATCTGGATGCGCCGGTGAAGCGTATGGGCGCGATGCATGTGCCGATTCCGTTTTCTCCGCCGCTGGAGGATGTCACCGTGCCCACGGAAGAAACTGTTTTCGAGGTGGCGCGGACGATGTGCGGGAAAACGTAGAGACGCAGCTTGTAATTTCGAAGCGATGCCGGCAAGACGTTGCAAGCAACGTCTCTACGAAGGAGGTATTTATGGGATTAAGAACTCATGGAACGATGGCGGTGGACTGGGAGAACCGGATCGACTTTGACCGGCTGCGCCGCGAGCGTCTGCAAAAGGCGAAAGATCTGCTGGCGAAATCGTCGATGGGGTCGCTGCTGTGCTTCGACATGAACAACGTGCGCTACCTGACGGCCACGCACATTGGGACATGGGCGCAGGACAAGGCCAACCGCTTCACGCTGCTGCCGCAAAATGACGAGCCGATCCTGTGGGATTTCGGATCGGCGGCGAAGCATCATGCGCTGAATTGCCCTTGGCTCGGGCCGGAGCGCTCGCGTCCGGGAATCTCGATGCTGCGGGGCGCGATGACGCCGGAGATGGGGCGCGCCGAAGACGTCGCCAAGAAAATCCGCATTGAGCTGGAAATGCGCGGCCTGCACAAAGAGCCGGTGGGCATCGACATCATCGAACTGCCGGTGTTATTTGCGCTGCAGCGCGAAGGGATTGAAGTGGTCGACGGGCAGCAGTTGATGTCGGAGTGCCGCGTCATCAAGACGCAGGACGAGATTTCGCTGCTCAACACTTCCGCGATGATGGTGGACGCAGCCTACGACGAGCTTTATCGCGCAATGAAGCCGGGACTGCGCGAGAACGAAGCCGTGGGCCTGGTCAGCAAAGTTCTCTACGATCTAGGTTCCGAATATGTGGAGGCGGTGAACGCCATTTCTGGCGAGCGCTGCAATCCGCATCCGCACGTATTCTCCGATCGCGTGCTGCGGCCGGGCGATCCGGTGTACTACGACATTCTGCATTCTTACATGGGGTATCGCACGTGCTATTACCGCTGCTTTACGATCGGCTACGCGTCGCATGCCATGGTGGACGCCTACAAGCGCTGCCGCGATTATCTCGATGCGGCGATTGAGTTGGTGCGGCCCGGGCGCACGACGGCGGAGATCGCAGCGGTGTGGCCGAAGGCGCAGGATTTTGGATTCCCTAACGAAGAAGCCGCATTCGCGCTGCAATACGGGCATGGGATCGGGCTCGCGATCTGGGAAAAGCCGGTGATCAGCAGGCTGGTTTCGTTCGAGCATCCGGTGGAGATCAAGCCAGGGATGGTGTTTGCGCTGGAAACTTTCTGGCCGTCGACCGATGGCTGGAGCGCGGCCCGGATTGAAGAAGAAATCGTGGTGACGCCGACCGGCCATGAGGTGATTACGCGCTTCCCGGCGGAACAGCTTCTGGTGGCGGGGGCGCACTACTACACGGTGAACGGGCCGCTGCCGACGACGCGGGAAAGTGAAGCTCCGCCGAGCGAGCGTGTGCTGGAAATGATCGAGAGCAGTGCGAAAACGGAGCGGGTCGGAGTGTCGGACTGAAGGCGATAGTCGCGAGAAAGAAGTCCCACGGTTAAACACTATGGCCTTCAGCGTTGTTATGCCCGCCCTCGAGATGGCGCAGGAAACCGGCAAGCTCCTCGCGTGGCGGAAGCAGGAAGGCGACCGCGTCACGAAGGGCGAGCCGCTCCTCGAAATTGAAACCGATAAAGCGGTAGTCGAAGTGGAAGCGCCTGCTGACGGCATTCTGGCGGGCGTTAAGGCCGTAGAGGGCGCGGATATTCCGGTTGGGCAGACGATTGCGTGGATTGTTGCGCCCGGGGAAGCGCCTCCGGCTGAAAGTGCGGCGGCTCCGGTGGCGCGGGCTTTGTCGCACGCGAAGATTAAAACACCTCACGCCGTCGCGCCCGCCATCGAGTCGCCGCAACCCACTTCTTCGAGCGCGAAGATTTCTCCTAAGGCGCGGCGTCTCGCCAAAGAATTAGGCGTCGACCTGGCCAGTGTGCGCGCATCGGGGCCGGGAGGAGAGATTCTTGCTTCCGATGTGCAGGCTGCGGCCGCTGCGCCCAGCGCCTCGAGCGAAAAATCCGGGAATTTGGAAGTACCCAGTTCGCTGGGCCGGATCATGGCCGAGCGGACTACGCAGAGTTGGACGACGGTTCCTCACTTTTTTGTGAGCCGCGAAATCGAAGCGAGCGGGCTGAACCAATATCGCGAGCGCGTGGCAGCGGCGAGCGCGGATGAGGTTCGCATCTCGCACACCGACCTACTGGTTGCGCTGGTGGCGAGAGTGCTCCTGAAGCATCCTCGGCTGAACGCGAGTTGGAGCGCAGAAGGGATTCGCCTGCACGATCACGTGAACATGGGTGTTGCGATTGCGGTCAGCGACGGTGTGGTGGCGGCAGTTATTTCCAATGCTCACATTGCCACCCTGGCGGACATTTCGGCGCAGCGGCGGGAATTGGCCGAACGAGCGCGGGCCGGGAAGCTGCGTCCGGCCGATATCGCTGACGCGACTTTTACGATCAGCAATCTCGGAATGTACCAGGTCGATCAATTCAGCGCGATCATAACGCGGCCGCAGGCGGCGATTTTGGCGGTGGGGGCCATTGCCAACCGCGTGGTCGCGGTGCACGGCCAACCCGCGGTGCGACCCATGATGACGGTTACACTTTCGTGCGATCATCGCGTGGCTGATGGCGCACGGGCGGCGCAGTTTCTTGGCGATCTGGCGGAAGCGATGCGAGAACCGGCGAAGATCCTGCAATAAACCCGCATCATCAAACTGGCCATTCGGCTAGCTATCTCCGCTACCCCAAACTTCCGGTACCTTGGTCCCGTGACTGCGGTTACCTGTGCTGCGCCAGGTTTGCCCTCTACTATCCCCGAAGTCCCAACGAGGTAGCGAACAGGCATGGACCGGCGCCGCCAGCAGCGAGTTTCCGTCGAACTTCCAGTTGTCATCTGGGGAATGGATCTTCACGGCCGCCCCTTCACGCAGCCAGCGACGGTTCGCACGGTCAGCAGCCGCGGCGGGACGCTACAAGGCGTTTGCGTTCAGCTCAAAGCGGGCGACGTCTTTGACCTGCAATACCAAGGGGTCAAGACACAATTCCGGGTGGTTTGGCTGGGCAAGCACGGCAGCGATATGGAAGGCGAGGTTGGCATCGAAACCCTGGCCAGCGGAGTCCACGTATGGGATTTCGATCCGCTGCGCTGTACCGCCGCCGCCGGGCGGGGATAAGTCAATTAAATGTCATAAGGGACCCGGCACCCGAAAAATTGATGCTGTCGAATTCCGGCAAACCTACCAGCGCACGCCCACGGTGATAGGACGCAGGTCGGTGGTGATGCCGCTGTGGGTTCCGTGCAGGTAGCGGAACTCGGCATAAATCTCGGCGCTGCCTCCAACCTTGCGTGCAATACCGCCGCCGAAGTTTTCCCCACCTTCATTTTGATGAGCCGAAAAAAAATTTCCGTTTAACGGCAGGCTGGCATTGAAACAGTTACCCCACCAGTTGAAAAATCCGTTGCAGGCCGATCCGGGCAGGGCGGTGGAATAGTCCAGCTTTCCGGAGCGATGAAAGAAGCTGGCGCCGGCCACGATGTATCCGCTCCAAAGCTTAGTGACCTGGAAATTAATGATGGGATCTAACATGACGGAGTAGACATGACTGGTGGCGCCTGTGGTCTGCGCCAGTTCGAGGGCGGAAGTGCGCAAGGGCAGATTGTCGTATTGGAAATCGAAGCGCAGGCCTAAATACTTGCTGTAGTTGCGGGCGACGCCGGCGGCGGCGATGAGACCTCCGCTGCGAACATAGGTACGCGTGGTGCCGTTGGTCATGCTGGCGCCGCCGCCAACGTTGAAGCTCCACTTGTTAAACTCCGGCGCTTTTGGTTTGCGTAGCGGACCGATTTCTTCGGGCGTCGCTTCCTGACTGCTCGATTGATCAGCTGGTTGCTGGGCTGCTGGTTGCTGCTGGGTGGGAGCCTGCTGATCGGGCGTTGGCGGTGCGGCCGGGGCTTGTTGGGCGTGGACCGTTGTGGCTCCCGCCAGGATCGTCGCCACGATAAAAGCCAGAGCGGTCCTGAAACCGGAAACCCTCGCGAACTTTCGACTCATTCATTCTCCTCCCGCTACCGGGCGTGTTTGCGGACCGTCGCGCTCGGCCCATGCTGCGGACCATACCTCGGTAACGAGAGGCGCTTGCGAAAGAGCGTATCCGCGATGCTCCCGCCGGGATGACACATCGCAGCAGGCAGGCACCATATTATCAACTTTGATGCCGATTCTGCCTGCACAGCCGCCCGCTGCCGTTTGCAGTTTTCGGGAAGTGGGAGTCGCACGTATGATAGGGCATTCTTTTTTTGAGGGAGAGTGATTCGTTTGGCGAAGCGCATTGCAAAATCGGCTGCGAAGGCGGCTTCACGGCAAGAGCGGTCCGCGGCCCGCGTGGCGCTGATTGGCTTTGGAACTGTGGGGCAAGCCGTGGCCAAAATTTTGTGCGAGAACGGCAACAGTACTGTGCGCCTCACCCACATCTGCAACCGTAACGTGGAAAGAAAGAAACAGCCGTGGGTTCCTGGCGATGTGATCTGGACCGATAACGTCGAGTCGGTGCTGAAGTCCGATGTCGACATTGTGATCGAGTTGATTGGAGGGCTGACCCCCGCCGAGCAGATCGTGCGCGGGGCGCTGGAGTCGGGAAAGTCAGTGGTGACTGCGAACAAGCAGTTGATCGCGCGCCACGGCTCGGAACTTCTGCAAGTGGCGAGCGCTCACGGATGCCAGCTTGAATTTGGCGCGTCGGTCGCGGGAGGAGTTCCGGTTCTTCCGGCGCTGCGCACCGGTTTGAGTGGGGACCGGCTGCACGGCATTGCCGGAATTCTGAACGGCACGTGCAACTACATTCTGAGCCGAATTGAAAATGCGCGCATTCCTTTCAGCGAAGCGCTGGAGGAAGCGCAGGCCCGGGGATACGCGGAGGCCGATGCGTCCGAAGATTTGGATGGCGGCGACGCGCGTGCCAAGCTGGCCATTCTGGCGCTGGCCGGGCTGCACACCCAGGTTGCTCCGGAATCGGTGCGAGCGCGAACGATCCGCGCGATCGACGCGGTGGATTTCGACTATGCCGCGGAATTGGGGTGCACCATTCGGCAGATTTCGCGAGCGGTGTCGAAAGACAATGTTCTATTCGCGGAGGTCGGCCCGTGCCTGGTGGCCCGCGACTCGCCTTTCGGCCGGGTGCAGCGAAATCTGAACCTGGTACTGACTTCTGGTCAGTATGGCGGCGACATGGCGTTCCTGGGCGCGGGGGCGGGCGGCGATCCTACGGCCGTGGCGGTGGTTTCGGATTTGCTATTTGTGGCGCAGAACCTGGCCGGAGGTGGTGGCAAGAGAGGCGTGGCAAGCCACGTCTCTACGGCGGAGATCAGCAGTGATTTCGAGACGCCTTGGTATTTGCGGTTCTTTGTGCGCGACCAGCCGGGGATTGTGGCGCGGCTGGCGCAGATCATGGCGGCGCATCACCTGAACATCGACTCGCTGCTGCAGAAGCCGGGGTTTGACAAGGCGTCGCTGCCTTTTGTGATTACGCTGGAACCGTGCCGCGATTCGATGCTGCATCCGGCGCTGCAGGAGATGGCGGGGCTGGAGTTCTCGATTCGTCCGTGCTTGTGCTTGCCGATTTTGCGGTAGTTTGGATGGGGAGCAAAGAAACAGCGCCGTCCGTTGCGGTTATTCACGCTGCAACGATCCGGCGCTAATTTGCACTAATTCCAGAAGGGATTTTTGAGACCGGCTGGCGCCAAAGCGCTATCCGATTTCGTTTCCGTCCCCGATTCGTCCGAAATTTTCTCGTCGATGAAGCGGGAGGGCGGCGGGGCGATCAACTCGTCATTCTTCCCCGAGTTCGGATTAGGGTATTCAGATTTCATTGGGGGACCTCCATGCTTAGTTATGATCTAGGTTCATTAAACACCTCGAAGCGCATGGGGGATACGGCAAAATTTGGATAGGTCCTATCGAAAATCCAGAGGTTTCCGTATGGTGAGCTTTCCGGATGCGGATAGCAGCTGAGGGCGGGACGCCCTCGCGTCAGCCGGCAAGTTGCCCGCGCTACTCGGATCCGACCGCTGTCCGTGCGGAATTCTCTAGTTCGATATATGCTGATCAATCCCCTGCTGCAATGATACCTGGAATTTATATTTCCTAAAGGACGCAATTATGAAATACCGAAAGCTTGGCCGTACTGGTTTCGACGTTAGCGAGATTGCACACGGGTTGTGGGGGATGAGCGGGTGGAGCGGCTCAAACGACCAGGAATCGCTGGCGTCGATGCAACTGGCGGTTGACTTGGGCTGCAATTTTTTCGATACGGCGTGGGCCTATGGCGAAGGCAAGAGCGACGGGTTGCTGGGCGAGATCATGGCGCGCAACTCAGGGAAGCGAATCTACGCGGCGTCAAAGATTCCACCGGCGAATGAGCGCTGGCCGGCGCTGCCCGAGTACAAGTACAGCGATGTGTTTTCGGCGCAGCACGTTTTCAAATACGCGGACCTCATCCGCAAGCAACTGCGCGTGGATACGATCGACCTACTGCAGCTTCATGTTTGGGACGACAACTGGACGAACGAGCCTGAGTTTCGCTCGACCGTGGAGAAGTTGAAGCGCGAGAAGTGGATTCGCTTTTTTGGGCTGAGCATCAACCGCTGGCAGCCGGAGAACGGCATTAAGGCGTTGCGCACCGGATTGGTCGACGTGGTGCAAGTGATCTACAACATTTTCGACCAGGCCCCGGAGGACGAACTTTTCCCAGTATGCCAGGAACTGAATGTCGGCGTGATTGCGCGGGTGCCGTTCGACGAAGGTAGCCTGGGCGGCAAGATGACGCTCGAAACACGGTTCCCGAAAGACGACTGGCGAGCCGGGTACTTTGGTCCGGAAAATCTGGCCAAGACGGTCAAGCGGGTAGATAAACTCAAGAAAATTGTTCCGGTGGGAATGATGTTGCCTGAGCTGGCGCTGCGGTTTATCCTGTCCCACCCGGAGGTCAGCACGACGATTGCAGGCATGCGAAAAGCGGAGCACGTGCGGCAAAATATGGGCGTGAGCGACGCAGGCCCGCTCGATAAAACCTTGCTGGCGGAATTGAAGAAGCATCGCTGGGACCGAACCCCGCAGAGTTGGTCAGATTAGAGTTACGCCTGTCTGATGAAAGGATTGAATGTGTCGCGAAAAGCATGGCTCGTATTTTTTTCTTTAGTGCTGTCGACTGCGATGGCCACGAACTTCCTGCAGGCGCAGAATCCGCGCGGGTCGTTGCGCGGGACGGTGCAGGACGGGACCGGCGCCCGCGTTTCCGCGGCGAGCGTCGTGGTGACGTCGGTCGATTCTGCGGTTCAGCGCACGGCTATTAGCGAAGACCGCGGTGAGTTCCGGGTGGATGATCTTCCCCCGGGCGTATATCACGTTGCGGTGAGCGCGACTGGATTCGCGCCGGCGCAGGCGGATGTGTGGGTCGCCGTAAGTTCAGTGCGCGAAGTGACAGTCGTTCTGAAACTTTCCGCGCCGGAAGAAACGATTTCGGTACAAGGCCGGAATTCGTCGATCACAACTCAGCCGGTTGACCTGGTCAGCGTGGTTCATCAGGGTGTAATCAGCAGCCAGGATTTGCAAACGCTTCCGCTGGCCGCGCGCAGCTTTGCCAACATTGCATATTTGGCACCAGGAACGGAGCCGGTGGAGCCTTCCGATCCGACTAAGGCGCGCATCACGGCGGTTTCGACCGGAGGCAGTTCGGGGCTGAACAACGATCTCTCGGTGGATGGCGGCGACAATTCCGACGACTGGATTGGCGGATTTTTGCAGAATTTTTCTCCGGATGCGATTCAGGAATTTGCTATGCGCACCGCCAACGAAGACGCTGACACGGGAGGGACGACTGCCGGGTCGGTGGTGATCACGACCAAGCGCGGCACGAACGATTGGCATGGGACGGAAGCGTTCTACGAGCGGGCGGCGGGCCTGAATGCACGTTTTCCGATTGAGAATGCTGCGCCCAATCCCAAGCAGCCGTTCTCGCGCCAGAATTATGTAGCCACGCTGGGCGGTCCCATCGTGCGCGACCGACTTTGGTTCTTTTCCTCGTACGAGTACGTTCACGAAAATGCCAGCATTGCCTACAGCCCGGGCAGCGTTACGCAGTTCAGTGCCCTGGCGCAACTGGCCGCCGACGGCCTGATTCCGGGGGTGCCCTCGATTGCGGTTCCGCAGAACGTGCCGATTCCGTTTCGCGATGCCATCGGATCGCTGCGCTTCGACTGGGCGCAGTCGCCGAAGTCGCAGTGGTTTCTGCGTAGCTCGGAAGACAGTTATCTTACGCACAATGCTCTAGTGCAGCAGGCAACGCTGCCGTCGACCGGGCTGACCACGCACAATAATTATTGGAACGGTGTTCTCAGTAATACTTACGCGTTCAGTCCCACGTGGCTGGGAACATTTGTATTCGACGCGAGTCTGCTGCACCTGACGCAGACGCGCAATTCCGCGCTGGGCTTCGCGCTGGCTTTTCCGTTCAGCTCCACGACGCTGACCGTATCTGGCTTCGAGACGTATGGTGACAACCAGTTTGCGACGCCGATCACGCTGTTTCCGTCGCTGCGCAATCAGCAGAAATATCAGTTCCGCTATGACGTGGGCCACGGGACGGGAGATCATTCGTTCAAGTTCGGAGTGAATTTTATTCACGAGCCGGTACTGGGCGGGGCGTTCCCGGGCAACCAGGAAACGCTGTATTCCTTTCCGAACGATCCGACGTTTTACACGGCGAACCCAGCGCAATTCGCTGCCGACTACGCGAACGGGGCTTCGACGACTCCCGCGAGCGACGGAAGTTTTTCGCAGAGCGTGCAGCGGCTGGCACTTTATGCGCAAGATTCGTGGCGGCTTTCGCGCCGTCTCACGCTGAATTATGGATTGCGCTGGCAATCAACGTTTGGACTGTTCACGGCGGAAGGGCGCGATCAGACTGCGAATCCATCATTTTCGCTGCTGCCGTCGTTTGGGCTTCAGGAGCGTGCGCCGGTAGATGATCGTAAGCAATTCGCGCCGCGCCTTGGGCTTGCCTACTCGCCGGGTAGCAGTGGGCGCACAGTGGTTCGCGCGGGCTTCGGACTTTTCTATAACGATCTCGCGCAGAACGGCTGGGCAGCCGCGTTGCAGGCGGTGAATGGCGGGGCGAATCCTCCCGCCGCGCTGATCGATCCCAATTACAAAACTCCGTATGCGCTGCACGCGACTGGCGGCGTGCAGCACGCGTTTAATTCCAATTGGACCGCGAGTGCCGACTACACGCACGAAGAGGGCAATCATGGCTATCGCGCGTATTCATTTGCGGTTCCGACCGCGGCGCAGGTTTTCCGCTCGGACAATCGGTCGAGCTACAACGCGCTGATGCTGCACCTGCAAGGCAACGTGTCACGACGCTTCAACCTGGTGGCGAATTACACTTTTTCCAAAGCGCAAACCTGGGGATGCGTGCTGGGCGAGTTGTTCGATTATGTAAACGGAGTTTGCGATCCGCTGAACCCGTTCGGTTCTGGCGACTACGGGCCTTCGGGTGAAGATGTGCGGCACCGGTTCGTGCTCGCGGGCACGGTCTACATTCCCGGTGGCTTTGAGCTGACGACCCTGACGCAGGCCGAGTCGGCGCGGCCTTTTACGATTACGACGGCCGACAATAGTCAGCGTATTTCGGTGAATGGCAATCCCACCCCGCTCGACGTGTTTCGCGGCACGGCTTATATCCAGATGGATTTGCGCGTCACGCGTCCGTTCAAGTTTGGCGAGCGCTGGGAGGTGCGCCCGTTCGCCGAGTTCTTCAACGTGTTTAACCGCAACAATCCGGGGGCGAACTACGTGGCGAGTATCGGGCAACTGCCGCTGCCCTCGAGCGACATTGCGGCGGGCAACGCGACTCATATTTGTCTCGACTTCCCAACGTGCGCTCAGCTTGAGTCCATTACCAGCTACAAACAGTTGGAAATTCCTGCGGGTGGGTTGGGAGATTTCTTCGGTCCGGGAACTACGGTGGGGATTCCGTTTGCGGCGCAGTTGGGAGTGCGGGTGAATTTTTAAGAAAGGTCATGTAGAGACAGCCGGCTCGGCTGTGAGGTCGCGCGAAGCTCGACTGGGTTTGGGCAGTGTCTTAGTGAGATGACTCAATCTGCTAAAAGCACGGGCCTGCGGCCCGGATAGCCGAGGGCGGCTGTCTCCACATGAACCTTGCGGATAGCCGAGGGCAGATATCCAAATAACGCAAAGAGCCGGACAGCCGAGGCGGCTGTCGCTGCTTGAGATGGTGGCCCCGGAGGGGCTCGAACCCCCAACCCTCAGTTCCGAAGACTGATGCTCTATCCAATTGAGCTACAGGGCCGATCTTGTGTCGAGGGAAAAAATCGCAGGAAATCTGGGGTGGGAAACGGGAATCGAACCCGCAACCGTCGGAGCCACAGTCCGGTGCTCTGCCAGTTGAGCTATTCCCACCACCGACTTTGATTATAGCAATTGGGGAACGCAGTGTCAGAGGTGATCTGGAGGCCGATGACTGCTGGCCCGGACGAATCGAGAATTTCGGGAAGATGAAGATTTCAGAGGATGGTTCAGGGATGGTGCGCCGGGCTTCGCCCCTTCGACTTCGCTCAGGGCAGGCTCTGGCTTGGACAGCCGAGGCGGCTGTCTCTACATGAGTTGTGAAGAGGCTCGAAAGTTGTGAGGAGCTCTAGCTACACGCGGCCCACGCCTACGTATTCGAATCCCAGTGCGCGGAGGCGGGTGGAGTCGAGCAGGTTCTTGGTGTCGACGATGACGGGCTTTTTCACCAGATGCTTGATCTTCTCAAAATCCAGGGCGCGGAACTCCGGCCATCCGGTGCCAACTACCAACGCGTCGGAACCTTCGGCGGCGGCGTACGCGGTTTCGCAATAGCGCACCGATCCGTTGAGCCGTATTTTGGCTTCGGTCATCGCAACCGGATCGTAGGCGCGGACATGCGCTCCCTTCGAAATCAAATTTTCCGCCAGACGGACCGAAGACGATCCCGCCACGGAATTTGTATTCGGCTTAAAGGCAAGGCCGAGAATGCCGACTTCCTTGTTCTCGACCGAATTCAGGACCAGCGAAATTTTATCGACCAGGCGCTCGGCCAGGTACTGGTTCACGTCGCGCGCGGCGCCGAGCACTTTCAGGGGCACGCCATGAGTTTGTGCCAGTTCCACTAGCGAGTCCATGTCTGTCTCGGCGAACACACCGCCCATGCCCGCTCCGGGCTGCAGGCAACGCGGGGCGATTTTTTTGTCGAGGCCGAGTGCCAGAGCCAGGCTCACGGCGTCGGCGTCGACCCGCTCGCACAGTGCGGCAACTTCGTTGATGAAAGAAATTTTTGTCGCGACGAAGGCGGTAGCCGCTTCGCGCACCAGTTCCGCGGTTGCCTGGTTGGTGACAATCACGGGCACGCCGCGCATCACCAGCGGATGAAAAATCTGCTTCAGCATGTGGACAGCTTCGAGCGACGTGGACCCGAGAATGATGCGATCGGGCCAGTTGAAATCTTCGACGGCGCAGCCATCGGTAAAGAACATGGGCTGCGAAACGATGCTGGCTTGCAAGCCTGCGTCGCGAATGCTTTTTTCCAGCTTGTTGGCGGTGCCGACGGGAACGGGAGTGACGATGGTGAGAATGGGAGGCTTGGTGGCGAGCCGCGCAATGCGCAGGGCGACGTCGGCCAAACCTTCCGGCTTGTCTTCGGCCAGAAAAATGAGTTGGGTTCGGCGGGCGAAAGTTTCAATGTCGGTGGAGTAAGCCAGCCGCCCGGCCCGCACGTTACGCCGGATAATTTCTTTCAGATTTTTTTCGAAGAAGGGGACGTTGCCCTGGGCCATTTCGACCATGCGCGTCCGGTCGGGATGACAGCAGGAAACGGGCGTGCCAAAATCCGCCAGGCAAGCCGAAATCACCGTTCCCAGGTAACCTGAACCGTAGACTCCGATCTGCATGCGCTCTCCCGTTTTCTACCGGAAACCCGCGTCGGAACTGGCAGTGGTGGACGGGATTAGCGGCGACTTGGCCTACTCTTTATCTACAGCCGCGCCGCAGGCTTTTCAACGCACGGGAGGGAGATGTACTTACGCCAAGGGAAGCGAGTCGGGCGTAACCGAGGTCGGTAACCGGGAAGTTGATTACGGCGGGCGCGAAAAATTATCGGGAAACCAGGCGGCGACCAAGGGGAACGGGCGCCAGATCGACCCAGCAATTCTCCTCGGCTTCGCGCACAAAAGTCAGCCTTTCCAAGAGGATGCGGCGGCTGTCCGGGTAAGCGTCCCAGCGTTCACGGGCGATCTTGAGTGCGGCCTCCGCCTGGTGTTGGCCGCTCATTTTTGCGATGGTGAGATGAGGAATGTAGGGCCACTCTTCGGCGAAAGCCAGCGCTTCGGTATTCAGCTTGCTGTGCAGTTCGATCATGTGTGCGGCCGCGCCCAGCACGCGAATGTAGATGGTGGGAGTTACCGGGACGAAGGTCTCCACATCGCCCAGAGTTACTTCGAAAGGCTCCTCGTTGCCGCAAATGCGCTCAAGGATTTGCAAAGCCGAACTCTCGGTTCCGTGGAGGGGACGCGGGGGCAGAATCGTCAGATGGGCCGACAGATGCGGCAGGTCGGGATGCAGCTCCCGGCGGAGCTGTTCCACGAATCCTCCAGCGGGATTATTTAAGTATGCCACCAGCGCGTAACGGGGAGTCTGCATCTGCGGGAAAATTATACCCCGGCGGTAGAAGGACGGTGACGGTTAATCAGGAAGTTCGACTCGCGATCCAGTTCCATGGGTGTCCGGTTGAGGTTCGCGTGGAAGATCAATGAGCGTCAGCTGTCGGCGGTATCAGGTCTACTCTTCTAGTTCGCTGTCTTCCGGTGCATCGGTGGGACTCGAAAACTCAATGCGGTACCCATCGGGATCGCTGAGCGGTACTACCCACAGACGGTTTCCCACGGAGGGACGTTTCCGCGTCTGAATTCCGCGCGATTTGAACTCGCGATAAAGAGCCAGCGCGTCTGCGCACTGGAAACAGACATTCACTCCAGTTCCAAGCATTTCCTTTGGCCTACCTCCGGGTCGGAACTCCTGTAGCATGATCGCGGCGTTGTCAAGTTCGAGCCAGCACCAGCGAATTCTCCCGTCAGGATGATCTTCAGCATGGCCTTCGGCGCCGTCGGGAATCCAGTAATTCTTCAGCTTGAACCCAAGTCCATCCACATAGAACCTTAGAGAAGACTCCATGTTGGTGACGCCGAAAAACGGCACAGCCTGCTTGACGTTCACGCTCGTGGCGGTCGCAACGGCCATAATTCACCTCACAAACAACCCCTTAATAGTAGCAATGGAAGTCAATTGACGAAAAATCTCCATATCACTATATGGACCCATAGCCGACTTTTTGGCTAAACACGTTTTCGTCCGGCCCTGGAAATCTCGCAGCAGGCACGACCTGTTCCTGGTGTGGAGCAGTGCTCGTGACCGAGCTGACTTCGGTTTGAAAAGCTCCAGCGTTGCGGCTTCCGCCGGATATCCGAACCTGTGGTTCAGCGTACTGTCTTGCCCAGGGCGGCAACTGCGTGGGCGGGGGCGAGGCGGACGGCGAACTTGTCGTCGTGCCCACAGCTGATTACTGTCGTCTGGTTGGGGTATTCCCGGACCCAGATAACCCGTTCGGGGTTCACAAAGACTTCCATGCCGTCCACATCTTCAAACATCACGAACTCCATGTCGCCTCCTTTTAACGATCCGCTTAATGATCCGGCGGCCGCGCGTGTTGAAGCTTTGAGTTACCTGGTCTGCTCGACCAGACGATGAACACTGACTGACGCGGCGGCGCCGGGTGCGAGCATGGTCACAGAAACCACTAACTCTACGCAAATAGTTTGCGGGAGCCGGTCGGCTTCGCCCCTTCGGCTTCGCTCAGGGCAGGCTTCTGCGGGACAGCCGAGGCGGCTGTCTCTACGTCAGTTGTCATAGAATCTCATCGAATGGGCACGGGGAAGATAGTGACGGCGTTGGCGCTGGTGGTTGTGATCGGCGCCGGGACTTTTTCGCTGACCCAAACTTCGAGCAGGCAGAGTGCGGCGGGAAGCGAGGCCTGCTCGGTGTGCCATTCGGATATCTACAAGTCGTATAGCAAAACGGTAATGGCGAACGCCAGCGGGCGCGCCGCCGAAGGGGTGATTGCCGGAGAGTTTCACGACAGGACTTCTGGGGTTCGCTACCGGGTGTACACACAGGATGAACAAGGTCCGGCGCCCACTCCAGCCCAAGCCAGCCAATCCCACACGGGCCAAGTGTCTACGGTTTGGATGAGCTACGAGCGTGCCAGCGAAAAATTCCAAGGGCAGCGCCAGCTTCTTTACTTCATTGGGTCGGGAAGAAAAGGGCGGAGCTATCTGTTTTCGGTGCAGGGATTTCTGTTTGAGACTCCGATCAATTGGTATTCGCAGGAGAACCACTGGGGAATGACTCCGGCGTACGCGGAGGCTCGGGAGATTCCCATGAATCTGCCGGCGTTGACCGATTGCATGAACTGTCACGCCAGCGGGCTGCAGACTCCGGTTGCGGGAACAGAAAATAAATTCTCGGGACCACCGTTTCTGCATGGAGGAATCACCTGCCAGCGATGTCATGGGGAAGGCGAAGGGCACGGAGAAAAAGCGGCCGCGACTTCTCCCAAAGCGGATTCTCCGGGCACTTCGGAGCTTTATGCATCGAAAGGGGACGGCTCGATCGTGAATCCGGCGAAGCTCCCGCCGGAGCGGCGCGATGCGATTTGCATGGAGTGTCATTTTGAAGGCGCGGTGGCGGTGCAGCAGCCGGGGAAGAAAGTCTATGAATTTCAGCCCGGGGAGCGGCTTTCGGACTACATTCATTATTTCCTGTTGAGCGGAAATGACCCGCAGAAGCCGGTGGCGCTAAGCCAGTTTGAAGCTTTGTCGTTGAGCGAGTGCAAGCGGCAGTCGGGAGACAAGATGTGGTGCGGGAGTTGTCACGATCCGCATGCGGAGCCGGCCGAGGCGGAGAAGGCGGCTTACTATCGCGGTAAATGCCTGAGCTGCCACGGAGAAGCGTTTGGAGCGAAGCATCATCCCGACCAACCGGATTGCACGAAGTGCCACATGCCGGCATTGCCGAGCAAAGACGTGGCGCATACGGAGGGAACCGACCACCGAATTCGGCGGTATCCCAACAACAAACCGCTTCCGCGTTTGCAGGTTCGAGGCACGCCGGGGGCACCGCTGGTTTCATTTCCGGAGAGCGCTGCGGCGCAGCTGAGTTCGCGCGACTTTGCACTGGCATGGGAGACGCTGGCTCTGCGCAACGTCGAAAACGCAGGACAAAAGGCGGAGGAATATTTGTGGGAGGCGGTGAAGGAACGGCCGGAAGATCCGGTGCTGCTGTCGGCTTTGGGCTTTGTTCAGCAGAAGCATGGCAATGAAAAGCAGGCGCGGGATTTTTATGAAAAGGCGCTCAAGCTGGATCCGTTGGACAACGAAGCCGCCACCGATTTGGGAATTCTCGAAGCCCGCTCGGGAAATTTGCGGCGTGCGGTGGAACTGTGGCAGGGAGCGTTTAACCGGGTACCGTATCGCAGCGCGGTGGGTATGAATCTGGCAACGGCGTTTTGTGTAGCCAAGCAGACGGATGTCGCGCTGAAGTTCGTGAACCGGGTGCTGGAGTTCAATCCCGATTATCTGAAGGGCAAACAGCTACTGGCTCATTTGCAACAGAACCCGCCGGAGTGTTCGCCGTAAGCGTTGACCGAATCTCGGCGTGCGGAACCTTGGCCTTCTGAAACTCGATCCCGTATAGGTAGAGGGCGCGATGTCGCACCACCGCGGCCAATCTTTCTGGATAAGTGCTGTGCGGCGAAAGAAATTCCACGTCGATTTCGGTGCCCACACTGAGATTGGCGATGGCAAAAACGCACATGCCAACGTCGCTCACATTGATGCCGAGTCCGTCCATGCATCCTCTGCTGGTGAAGACGCGAACGGAAGTGTTGAACAGTTGGCGCTTTCGACGGCGGCGGTCTGGCCTGAAGATGAGTCGGGGAAACATTCGCGAAAACGGCTTGGAACAAGGTAACGCACAGTAACGTCGTCGCCGAGATTACGAAGGTTCAGGGCTGCGAAAGGTGGTGGTCGCTTGCGCATGCGCGATGCGCCGAAGCAGTGTTCGGATAGTGCCCTTCGGTGATGCGGCAATCTGGCCGATCGGCCGTAATGTTTAAGGATATTTTCACGCAGTTTCCGTCAAGAATTTATGCAATGCCCCCATTGTCATCGGCAAGTTAAGGCGAGCGCCAAGAATTGTTCGGCCTGCGGCGGGTACATTCCGCCCGGGCAATATCTGCTGGAGGATGCCGGAATCATTGAGGCCTCGCTCGCTAAGGCGACGGTCGGCGCAAAGAAAACGGCGGCTCCGCGCAACGTGGCTGCGCCGCGACTGGCAAAGCTAGGGAAACGGTTCAGCGCATTCGTGCTCGACACCATGGTGCTTTTCGGCGTCTTTGCTGTGACTGATGCGTGGATCTTCATGCGATGGGGCACAGTGGAAGGAACGGAGTTGAGTCTTACCGCCGCTTCGCTCCTGCTGGCGGGAATTTGCAATAGCGCGATTCTGTTTGCTTACGGATGGCTGCTGGAGGCCAGTTTTGGCGCGACGTTGGGCAAGTCGCTGGTCGGCCTTCGCGTGGTGCGCACCGGGTCGGGCAGCGCGCTCGGGGCTGCGGCCATTCGCAACGCGATGCGGATCGTGGATGGCGCCGGAGTATATCTGCTGGGAGCTGTGGTCGCGGGTTGCTCCCCTGGCCGGCAGCGGCTGGGAGATCTTTGCGCTGGCACCGCCGTGGTCGAAGAGGAGTTCAGCAAACCGGCCAAGGCTCTGGCTCTAGTTCTATGGATCGCGTTGCTGGGCGGAGCGGCGTGGGAAGTTCCGCGCATCTGTTCGGCGGAGGTAGCGCGAGCGCACAGCCGGTATTTGAGTCGAGTCATCGTGCAGGTGGGCCGCACTGGAAATTCCGCCTACTTCAGAATTTCGCGAGTGCGATTCGATGTGGAGTTGGCTTCGGATACGGCGACTTCGGGACGGATGTAAGTCTGGGATAGTCGAAGAGTGTAGCAGCGATGTCGCGTCAACGCGCGGCTGTTAATTCTGTAGAGTTTGACTTGGTGGCGACTGCCTCCAAATGACGGGTTGGTTGCGGGTGGGATCGAGTTGGTTTAGTTCTGCTACGAAAAGAGAAAAGCTGTCTACGTCGCGCTCGATGGCGATCCGATCGCAGAGCTCTTCGAACCGGCGTTTTGCTTCAGTAGTCATAATGAAGGGTTAGTTGCGCCAGCGCGGCGGCCGTTGCTACAGGGAACACATGAGGATGCGGACAATGTTTGGGTAAGAGGCGGCGTCCGGTCACCCGAGAGGAAAAACCAACCGATGGCTTACGGACGGCTTCGAGAATTTCCTGGGAATGAAAATCTCTCTTAATGCTTGTCCAGCAGGGCTTTTGGGGCGCATGGTCCTAGCAGGCTCCTGAAAAACCCTTTCCCCTCGCCCGATTTCGCCACGGGTGCTAAAAGCCGCTGCTGATTTCGCCATACTTACGGCGCGGCTCAAAGCCGCGCCCTTTCAAAACTTGATCGAGATCTGAGTTTTTCAGCAGCCTGCTAGGGTGCGATCACGACTTTTCCGGATACGTGGCCTTCTTCCACGTACGCGAGGGCGGTGGCGGCCTCAGCCAGCGGGTAGCGCCGGTCGATGACCGGAGTTAGTTTTCCGGCTGTAATAAGTCCGCAGAGCGTCCGCAGGTCGTCGCATTTAATCTTCGCAATGAAGAACTTGAACTTTTGCTTCATGAACGGGGAACATGCCAAGGCTTGTACCAGTCTGACGAGCACTGGCCACAGGGTTTTCGGCGCTCCGGCCATGACACATTTTCCATTCGGACTCAGAACGCGCCGCATGTCTGACAACGCGCGGTTCCCAACGTTATCGAGGATGAGGTCGTAACGCTGGATATCCTGTGTGAAATCGTCGCGGGTATAGTCAATGACCCGGTCGGCGCCGAGGGAGCGCACCAACCCAATGTTCTTCGTGCTGCACACGCCGGTCACGTTGGCACCGAAGGATTTCGCGATCTGGACGGCGAAAGTACCGACTCCTCCAGACGCGCCATTGATCACGACATTCTGGCCCGGCTGAAGGTGTCCGTGATCACGAAGCCCCTGCAAGGCCGTAAGCCCGGCAACTGGGATAGAGGCGGCCTGCTCGAAGCTGACGCTCTCCGGTTTCGCGACTAACTTGGATTCGGCGGCGGACACATATTCGGCAAAGGCGCCTCTGCAAACGCCGAATACGGCCTCGCCCGGCCTGAACTGCGTCACTTTCTGCCCGACCGTTACTACCTCGCCAGCCACGTCGACGCCGGGCCTATGGCTCTTCATGCGCCAGTCCAGCGGATTGACGGAAGCCGCGCGAACCCGTAGGACGACTTCGTCCGGCTTAGGAATTGGCTGGTCGAGGTCCGTTATTTCGAGAATCTTGCCAGATTTTGTTTTGGTGTATATGGCTGCCTTCATGGGCCGACATGATAGTCGCGATCTGGCGAACGCGATAGGACGAAGATCACATTCGGACGCCGCAACGAGGGGGCGAGATTCGCCGGCTCACAGAGTCTGCCTAGTTTGGCGGTGTCTTTTTGCCACGGCGTAGGACACGACTAACAACCCCAGGCAGGCCAGAGCGCTCCAAAGATTCATGAGCGGGTAGAGCCAGGTTTGTATGAGCGCGATGGTGACCAGCGTGAAGCCAACGATCGATCCCCATTTTCCGAGTGGCGAGCGCAACGGGAGCGCGGCCAGTTCAGCCTGTGTGCGGAGGCTGCGGAAGCTGATGTGGGCGGCGAGAGAGACGAGCCAGGAGAGAATCATCCCGGTGAAGGCCGCGCCTACGATGTAGCGGAAGGCGTTTTCGGGCGCCCAGAGAACGAGCGCGAGGGCAAACAGAATTCCGAACGATGACACCAAGACTGCGTATTGCGGCGAGCCCTGGGGATTGAGGCGGCCGAGGCGCGTGGGGGCCCATCCGGTGCGAGCTAGCGAGAAAATCATGCGCGAGGCGACGTAGAGCGTGGCGTTGGCTCCAGAGAGTGCAGCGGTGAGGACCACGAAGTTCATCACACCCGACGCGTGAGGAATATTCACCGTGCGAAAGGTGGTGACGAAGGGGCTTTCGGTGACGCCTGCATGGTTCCAGGGCATCACTCCGAGCAGGATGACGATGGCACCGACGTAGACGAAGGTGAGAATCAGAAAAGTCAGCCAGACGGCGCGTGGAGTTTCTTTGCTCGAACGCGATTCGCCGGTGGTGACCGCGACCATTTCGACCCCGCCGAAGCTGTAGACAGCGAAGGTCATGGCAACGAACGGAGACCAGAGACCTTTGGGAAAGAATCCGCCTTGCGCGTTGTATTGCGGAGCGACGCGTCCACTGAGCAGCAGGGCCGCGCCGATTACGATAAAGACGATGATGGTGGCGAGCTTGATCATGGAGAGCCAGAACTCGGCGCGTCCGAAGGAGTCAACGCTGCGCAGGTTCAGGACGAGCAGCACGCCGGCGAAGACAACGATCCAAATATAGGGACGCACGCCGGGGAACCACGCAGACATGTAGGTGGCGGCGGCGACCATCTCGGCGCCGATGGCGAGGGCCAGGCCCATCCAGTATCCGGCCCGGGCAATGAATCCGGCGAAGGAGTTGAGGTAGAGGTCGCCGTAGACGCCGAAACTCCCGGCGGCGGGATGAGCGCACGCGAGTTCGCCGAGAGCCATGGCGACGGTGAAGTTGATGAATGCAGCGACCAGAAAACTCAGAATAGCCGCAGGGCCGGCGACTTCCATAGCGGCGCCGGAGCCGAGAAGCAGGCCGGTTCCAATGGAGCCGCCGACGGCGACCATGGCCATTTGTCCGGCAGAAAGTTGGTGGCGGAGGCCTTCTTCGTGAATTTGCGTCGGCTCGGGCTCCGTAGGCATGGAGCACCTTACCAGAGAGCGGGTTGGTTCCCCAAGCTTGCGCGCAGGGGTCTAACAAAAATTCAGCGACGGATGGTGGTTTTCAATTCTGCATCCATCGCTGAAACTGCGAAGCCTCTCATTGCCGTTTGATCCGTGGCACACGCGGGCACGATGTCCGCGCCGCGGCCGGCAAGATGCCGGCGCTACTTTGGCCGGGCCCACTTGGTCTAGTAGCCGCGTCCGCCCGAGGAGAGCGCGTCGTAGGGAACGTCACGAGGAATGTTGTAGCGGGCCATGATTTGCTGCATGTGGTCTTCGTCGCGGGCGATGTCGTCGCGATCGTGCTTGCGGCGGTCGTGCAGCCATTTCTCATAAGCCTTATCGAAGTGTTTCTGGTCGTCCGGCGAAAAGCGTCCCTGGAAATCACGAACGTCTGCATGCTGCTGCGGATATCCGTTGGTCGCGATGGCATTGAACGGCGTGTTCGGCGGAATGTTGTAGCGCGCCATGACGTCTTCCATCTTGCGGGCATGCTTATCGATGTCGCTGCGGTCGGTGCGCGAATTGGCCTGCTGCCATTTGTCGTATTCCTTGTTGAACTCGCGTTGATCGTCGGGCGACATGGTGGGCGCCGCTTGTTGCGGGTAGGCGCGATCGGGATATTGCGGCGATTGCTGCGGATCCTGTTGAGAACCCTGCGGATATTGCTGGGGATCTTGCTGCGGGTATTGCGATTGGGCCGCTGCTGGAAGAGCGAGCGCAGCTAAGGCTCCCAAAGTTACAAGAACTCTTTTCATAAAAAACCTCCTGAGACCAGTGGCACAAGGTAGGACTCTTCGATTCCGATTGAGGTTGCTGCGAGGTATTGCCTACACCAGAGACCTTACGGCGGATTTATTTTGCATCTGGATCGTTCGCTGTAGGCAGGATTACGGGCGTAAATGAGTGAGAAGGGCACGCGAAACAAATCCGGCTGGGAGGGAATTTCCATATCTCGGTTGGTGTCCAGTTTCGTTAGGCGGTGTCCTGAAACGGACAGTGGCTGCCGCGCCACTCCTGCCTAAGTTATTTGCAATGTGGCGATTGAGTATTGGCAGGCACTGTGCTAATACCCATTGGGAATACAGGGGCGAGGGCGAACATGGCATTCATTCGCGATCTGAGAGTTGCGGCTCATTCCTTGAGGCGTACGCCGGGGCTGGCGACTGCGGTGGTTCTCACATTGGCGCTGGGTATTGGGGCCAACGCCGCCATATTCACACTGGTGCGCGGCGTGCTGCTAAAGCCCCTGGTGAACCGCGACGAAAACCGACTGATCTATATCCGGCAGAGCGCGCCCGGGATGGGCGACGACAACACCACGTTTTCCGTGCCCGAGGTTCAAGATTTGCAGGCCAGCGTCAAGAATGTGAGCGCCTTCGGCGACTTCTCTGTGATGGGTTTCACGATGATCGGTCTGGGTGAGCCGCGTTCGATTCGCGGTGGCGTGGTCGGGGGTACTTATTTCGACGTGATGGGCCTTCATCCCGTGCTCGGCCGGCTGATCGGACCCCAGGACGACGGGCCTAAAGCCGCGGGCGTTGTAGTGCTGACCTACCGTTTCTGGGCGAACACGCTTCACAAAGATCCTACCGTCATCGGCAAAGCCGTGCGCCTCGGCAGCATTGGTGACCGGTCTGCGACCGTCATTGGCGTGCTCGAACCATGCGTTCCCTATCCGCAAGATACCGAGATCATCGCGAACGTGGTCACCAGCCCCCATCATCTTTCGGCAACCATGGTCACCGGGCGGATCCATCGCATGACTGAGTTGTTCGGCCGTCTCGCTCCCGGGGTCACGCTGGATCAAGCACGCTCCGAGTTGGAGGCTGCCTATGTCACGATGAAGAAGGACCATCCAGAAGCATACGCAAAGGAAGCGGATTTCCGGATCGGAACCAAGCTGTTGCGCGACCAGATCACGTCGGGTGCGCGGACAGTGCTTCTGGTGTTGCTGGGGGCGGCCGGGCTGGTTTTTATTATTGCCTGTTCCAACGTCGCTAATCTGATTCTGGCGCGCACGGTTCGGCGCGAAGGCGAATTGGCGGTGCGTACGGCGCTGGGTGCAAGCAGAGGTGCGCTGCGCCGCATGCTTTTGGCCGAGAGTCTCCTGCTCTGCGGGGCCGGCGCCGCGCTTGGCATAGCGAGCGCCCAACCTATGGTGGCGGTGCTGGCGCGCTACGCTTCGCGATTCTCAGTGCGGGCGCTGGACTTGACGGTGGATTCCACAATGCTGTGGGCAGGAGCGGGGCTGGCGATTCTGGCCGCGGTGATTTTGGCGTATGTGCCGCGCCTGCCGTCGAGCGAGGCCACGAGTGGATTGGGCCTGGCGAGCGGCAGCGTGCGGATTATCGGCAGCGCGAGCCGGCGCCAGAGGATCTTCGCGGTCACTCAAATCGCGGCGTCGTTTGTGCTGCTGGCGGGTGCGAGTGCGGTGATCACTACGCTGATCGCGCTGCAAAGGGCGCAGACAGGTCTGGACACGCAACATGTCCTGGCTATCGATGTTCCGGCTATGTCGTATGGCAAGACACCTCAGCAGGTCGTCGATTTCTACAAGGAAGCGATACGTCGCATTGATGCCCTGCCGGGCGTGAGTGAGACGGCATTCGGCAACACTGTTCCGTGGCGCGATGGCTATCTCGGTCCCGGCCTGCAATTTTCCGGGGACGGTCACCCGCACGCTCAAGGCGTCGAAGATCCGCGGGCGCAGTGGCGTGTGATCTCCCCTGGTTTTTTTGCGTCGCTCGGGGTGCCCATCCTGGCTGGCCGCGATTTCAATGCGCTCGATAGCCAGAATAATGATGACCAGAATAATAAAGAGCCGGTAGTTATCGTCAGCGAGACTCTGGCACGGCGCATGTTCCCTGGTCAGGATGCGATCAACCGGCATGTCTATTGGACAGACCCCGTGCTGCAATTCTTCCCTGGGACCGATCTCCAAAAGGCGCGACTCGTCGCGCCGCACCGCATCATCGGTGTCACGGCCGATGTTGACGATGGCCACGTCGTTCCTGAGCCTACGCTCAGCGTTTACAGTCCCTTTAACGAGGGCCCAATGTTTGGCGGTAACCTTTTCATCCACACCAGCGCAAATCCTTATTCGCTGGTCACGCCGGTGACTCGCATCATTCGCGAGATGTCGGCCGACCAGCCGGTGGAACACGCAGCCACACTGGAAGACATTCGCGCCGAGGTGCTCACCCCGGACCGTCTGAACTCAGCAGTGTTTGGCGTATTCGCGGCAGTGGCCCTGGCGATCGCGGTAGTTGGAGTCGCCGGAGTCCTGACATTTTCGGTGACCGCGCGGACACGGGAGTTCGGGATCCGGCTGGCCCTGGGATCGGAGCCGCGACAACTGCTGAAAGGTGTAGTGGCGGAGGGCTCACTGATGGCTGCGGCGGGCGTTCTTGCGGGGGCGGCATTCGGGTTCGTGATGGCGCGTTTGGCGGGAAAATATTTTCTGGATGTGAAAATGCCCGGCGTGTTGCCGGTGGTGGTCTCGGCGTTGGTGCTGATGACGGTGGCGGTGGTAGCGTCGGTACTGCCGGCTGCGCGGGCTGCGCGCGTGGATGTAGTGCAGGCGTTACGATCGGAGTAAACCTCCCCGTGGATTGTCGTCATGAACGCGCGGTCCTCTTATCGTCTCTCACCTGCTGGCGATGCCGCGCGCTGCGCTCGGTGAGTTTGGCGCTCGGCCTTTAGCGCGCTCACCTGCCGACATAATTTCTCTTACCGTCTCTTATCCGCTCCATAAACGATGGCGGGCTCAGCGAGGAATTCGCAGTGACCTTCGTAATCGCCCGCGAACGGTACCACATTGCTGCTGCTGGGGGCGGCTCCTAGAATCGGAGCAGGACTTACTCCGCCTGAATCCGCATGCCTGAGATCACAAGACGACTGGACCGAGCCGAACTAGGGAAGCGCGTGGAGCGCGCGGAGAAGCTTTTGCAAAAAGGCAAAACCGCGGACGCTCTGGAAGAATATCTGCTGGTGCTGCGGGACGATCCGGACAACGATGTGGTACGGCAATTGTCGGCGGACTTGTGCCTGTCGCTGAACCGAAATGCCGATGCAGTCCGTCTTCTGGGCGAATTGTTTGAGCGGCAGGTGGCGGCAAGCGACGCCACCCGCGCCAGCCTGACCTACAAGAAACTGGCCCGCCATGGCAGCCCGACCTGGCAGCAGAAATTTCGTTTCGGCCAATTGCTGGAGGGCTCCAACAAGAAGTTGGCGGTGACGACCTACGAAGCGGCGCTCTCCGATTTAGGCAAGCTCAGCAAGAAAAAAGAGGCAATCGAGATATTGGATCGCATCGTCGCGCTCGAACCGACGCAGGCGAACTTGTTGCGAGCGGCAGAAACCGCGTCGGAACTGGGCAATCGCAAAGCGGCTGCGGCTGCCTATCAAAAGATCGCCATCCTGGCTGAATTCGAAGGTGGCGAAACCGCGCAATGGTATGAGCGCGCTTATCAGGAGGATGCATCGGATCAAGATATCTCGCTCGCCTATGGCAAGAGCTTGCTGGCGCAAGGCCAGGTAGGGGCGGCTATTTTTATTCTCGAGCCGCAAGTGAAATCGGGCGAGGTGACTCCGGCCTTGCGCGAGACTTATACCGATGCCCTGATTGCGGCCGGGCGCTTTGCCGATGCCGAGCCCCTGGTATGGCAGCTGTTTGAAGCCAATCCGGCGCGCGTGCAGCAGGTGATCGGGCTGATCGGAAGTTTGCTGGACGCGGAGCAGCACGATGCTGCCGTGGCGCTGGCGCGCAAGCTGGAACAATTCCAGCGGCGTCGCGGGGAGCGGCGGCAGTTTATCGCCATCATGGAGGACTTGACGGCGACGCGGCGCTCATCGTCACAGATTCTGGAGTTTCTGAGCGAGCTGTATAACGCCGCCAACCGGGAAAGCGATTACTGCCAGACGCTGCTGAAGCTGTTCGATCTTTATTGCAGCACGAGCGAGTTCGACAAAGCGGCGGAGTGTCTGGACCGAGCTGCGGACGTCGATCCTTACGAACCCGGTCACCTGAAGCGGCTGGAGATGCTGAAGGGAAAGATTGAGGAACCTCGCTTCCGGGCGATTGCCGGGCGATTCTCCAGCATTGGTACTGCGGTTGAAGAGCCGGTGCGGACGGAAGTCTCAAACCTGGGTGCTTCGACCTTGCAGGACCTGATGCTACAGGCCGAGATTCTGGTGCAGTATGGCATGCGCAACAAGGCGGTCGAGCGGCTCCAGAGAATTCAGGAATTGTTTCCGCGTGAGGAAGAACGGAACGAAGATCTGCAGCGGCTGTATCTGTCCGCAGGCGTAACTCCGCGTTATGCGGGATCGGCCCCCTTGCCTCCGGCTGCCGCGGTCGCGAGTCTAGCCCCGCCTGTGGCGGCGCCAGCGCCCGATCCGGCGACTGACGTGCGCAGCTTCACTCGCGTGGCAGAGATTTCGCGCAAGCTGTATCACCAGGGCACCGCCCCGGCCGTGTTGAGCACAGCGGTTCGAGAAATTGGAACGCACTGGGAAGCGAGCCGCTGCATAGCGGCCATGGGCAAAGCGGGATCGTTTCCGACCGCGCTGGAAGAATGGTGCGCCGAAGGCTTCAAGAAGGCCGGAGCGTCGGCGATTGCGGAGTTGGTCGCCTGCCTGCATCAGGCGGTAGACGGGCACGACCCGCTGGCGATTGAGAACGCGCCGAAAGCTGAAGCCTTGCAGTCGGCGCGAAAAGTTGTGACCGATATGGGCGCGGCTTCTGTGCTGGCTATTCCGCTCAGCGATGGCGAAGAGATTGTGGGCATGCTGGTGCTGATGCATAACCGAGCGCGCGCCTGGCAGCAGGCCGACATGGTTGTATTGAAAACCCTGGCCGAGCAGATGGTCATTGCGCTGAATAATGCGGGGCTTCGTCGGCTGGTTAAAAACTTGTCGGTGACCGATGAGAAGTCCGGATTGCTGAAGCGTGCGTCGTACATTGATTTGCTGCTGGCGGAGAGCAAGCGCGCCATTCAGAATGCGTCCGCGCTTTCGGTGCTTCTGCTGCAGTTGGGTAAGAGCGGATCGATGATCAAGGAATATGGCGAGGCGGGAGTGCAGAGTGTGATGGAGCGCGCGGGGCAATTGTTCGCCGCAAACATCCGCTCGAACGATTTAGCGTTTCGCTACGACACCACCACGATTGCGATTCTACTGGGCGAGACCGCGGAAAAAGAAGCGCTGCTCGCGGTCGAGAAGTTGCACAAGATTATTGCCGAGGTGCGGTTCCCCGCGAAAGATTCTTCGGAGAAGGGGCCAGCGGCGCAGTTCTCCGCCGGACTGGCGGAGGCGGTGATCCGCACGGAATACGATCCGGTCGACGTAGTCACCGAAGTGATCAATCGCGTCGAGCATGCATTGGGACAGGCAATGGCGCAGGGGCCGGGGAAAATTGTGGCGCTGGGGCCGGCGCTAGCAGCGGCGGCCGTGGCTTAGTGCCAGGATTACTTAGTTTGGGCAACGAAACCACCCTCCGCCCTTTGACATGCGCATTTAACCGGGGATGAGCAATTGTTCTGGATTTCGTTGGTCTTCTGACGACCTGCAGCGGACGCCCCCGATGGTCAAATCTCCTTTGCCGCTGCTACACTAACCAGTCAAACTTCTCATTTTGATTCTCTCTGCGCGGGATCTGCGGAAACAATCATGCTAAAGCCAGGTGACATTGCCATTGTGAGTGGGGCGCGGACGCCCTTTGGCCGCTATTGCGGCAAGTTGAAGGACTTTACCGCGCAGGAGTTGGGTGCGATTGCGGCCAAGGGCGCCATGGAGCGGGCGCACGTCGATCCCAAGGACGTCGATCACGTGGTGTTTGGCAATGCACAGCAGACTTCCGGCGACGCGCTGTATGGAGCGCGGCACGTGGGCTTGAGAGCCGGGATGCCGATTGAAGTGCCGGCGCTCACCGTGAACCGGCTGTGCGGCTCGGGCATGCAGTCGATCATCAACGCCGCTCAGTTGGTTCAATTGGACGAAGCCAAAGTTGTCGTGGCGGGCGGGATGGAGGCCATGTCGCAGGCTCCGTTTGTGATCCGCGGGCGCGATGGCTTTACGCTAGCTCCAGGTGGGAAGCTGGAAGATTCGCTGATGGTAGCGCTGCTCGATACTTATTGCGGGTCTTACATGGCTAACACCGCAGAGCTGTATGGGTCGGAACAGGGGATCACGCGGCAGATGCAGGATGAGTTCGCGTTGCGCTCGCAGAAGTGCGCCGAGGATGCGTACAAGGCCGGAAAACTTCAGGAAGAGCTGGTGCCGGTGCCGCTGCGCAATCATAAAGGTGAGCCGACGGGCGAGTCGCTGACCGAGGATGATCACCGCCGTCCGCAGACCACGATGGAAGGGCTGGGAAAATTGCGTCCGGCGTTTGGCAAGAATGGAACGGTGACGGCTGGCAACGCGAGCGGAATTGTGGACGGCGCCGCAGCCGTAGTGGTGATGTCGTTGGAGGAAGCGCGCAAACGGAATCTGATGCCGCTGGGCAGGATTGTGAGTTGGGGAATCGCCGGCGTGGAGCCCAAGTTGATGGGACGAGGTCCGGTGCCGGCAACGAAAGTGGCGCTGCAGAAAGCAGGAATGTCGCTGGAGTATATGGATCTGATCGAAGTGAACGAAGCATTTGCGGCGCAGTACTTGGCTGTCGAAAAAGAGTTAGGACTGGATCGCGAGAAGGTCAACGTGAATGGCGGAGCGATTGCGCTCGGGCATCCGCTGGGCGCGACTGGAACGAGGCTGGTGATTACACTGCTCTATGAATTGCGGCGGCGCAAGAAAAAATATGGGCTGGCGACAGCCTGCATCGGCGGCGGGCAGGGCATCGCGATGATCGTAGAGACGCTGCTGAATTTCTAGAGCATCTACCACGAAGGACACAAAGGTGCACGAGGGAAACAATTTTCAGATCGAAATCGATCTCGCAGAGGCGCGGAGCGCACAAAGACCTTCGTGATACTTCGTGTCCTTCGTGGTTGAAACAGGGAATCATATGGAAATTAAGAAAGTTGGCGTACTTGGTTGTGGCTTGATGGGTTCTGGCATTGCACAGGTTTGCGCCATGGCGGGATTCGACGTGACTGTGCTTGAAGTGGAACACAAGTTTCTCGACAAGGGATTTGCCGGGATCGAAAAATCTTTGGCGAAGCTTTCCGAGCGGCCGGTCGAGAAGGGTGGGATCACGGCGGCGCAGCGAGAGGGGATTCGGGAGCGCCTGAAAGGCACCACCAACAAGGCAGACCTGGCGGATTGCGACATTGTGATTGAGGCCATCATCGAGAACGTGGAAGAAAAAAAGAAGATGTATTCCTTGATCGACGGGATTGTGAAGAAGGATGCGATTTTCGCTTCGAACACTTCGTCGATTTCGGTGACCGAGCTTTTGACTTCGGTGAAGCGGCCAGAGCGGTTTATCGGGCTGCACTTTTTCAATCCCGTGCCGCTAATGAAGCTGGTGGAAGTGGTGCGGACGATCGCAACCGCGGACGAGGTTTACGACACGGCGTACGAGTTCGGCAAGAAGCTGGGCAAAGTTCCGGTGCGCACGTCAGACAAAACGGGATTCATCGTGAACCGGCTGCTCGTGCCGTATCTGCTCGATGCGATCCGCGCGTACGAAGAAGGCGTAGGTTCGATTGAGGATATCGATAACGCGATGAAGCTGGGCTGCGGCTATCCGATGGGGCCCTTCACCCTGCTGGATTTTGTCGGGCTCGATACGACTTACTACATCACGCATGTGATGTATGACGAGTTCAAGGAGCGGCGGTTTGCGTCGCCTCCGCTGCTGAAGCGCATGGTGATGGCCGGATGGTACGGGCGGAAATCGGGTCGCGGGTTTTATGATTACTCGAACCCGGAGAAGCCGGTGGCGCAGAAACTGTAACGGCGCCACGGATTGCACGGATTCACACTGATCTTGCGGCAAATGAAAAAAATGAGCGTGTTGATCCGTGCTAATCCGCGTGGATCTGTGGCTAAGGTTTTGAATTTATGAACTACGAAAACATTCTTCTCGAAAAGAAAAACGCGATTGCTTACGTCACCGTCAACCGGCCGAAGGTACTCAACGCGCTCAACATGGCCACTATGGAGGAGTTGCGGGCGGCGTTTCACGACATCAAGAACGACAAGGGAATTCGCGTCGTCATTTTTACCGGCTCGGGAGAGAAGGCGTTTATTGCCGGGGCCGACATCGGCGAACTGGCCAAGAACGATGCGGTGTCGGGCAAGGAATATACGCATCGCGGGCAGAACGTTCTCAACCTGATTGAAAACCTGGGCAAGCCGGTGATTGCCTGCCTCAACGGATTCACTCTGGGCGGCGGGTGCGAGATTGCGATGGCTTGCACCATGCGCCTCGCGAGCGAAAACGCGAAGCTGGGGCAGCCGGAGGTGAAGCTTGGAATCATTCCCGGATACGGCGGGACACAGCGTTTGCCGCGACTGGTGGGCAAAGGCGTTGCCATGCAGATGGTGCTGGCGGGCGAGATGATCACGGCGCAGGAGGCGCATCGCATCGGGCTGGTGAATGAAGTGACCTCGCCGGGAGAGTTGATTCCTCGGGCAGAGGCGATTGCGGCAAAGATTATTGCCAACGCTCCGCTCGCCGTGCAGTATGCCATGGAGGCCGTCAACAAAGGTATGGAGATGACTTTGGCCGAGGGACTTTACCTCGAAGCCGTGTTGTTCGGCATCGCCTGCGCGACCGAAGATAAGAAAGAAGGGACTGCCGCGTTCTTGGAGAAGCGGGCGCCAGCGTTTAAAGGAAAGTAAGAAGTCAGAATGCAGAAGTCAGATTGCAGATTGAGCAACTTCCGCCGCGGATTTGGCGATCGAGAAGAATTTCACCACAGAGGGCACAGAGATCGAGATCACAGAGGGGAGAATCACATTGAAGGGTGAGTCTGTGCCTAAGCCGGATTTCCCCGCTGTGGAAGGGAAACTGGACGCACGCGGGAAGCACTTCGTGATTGTGGTGGCGCGGTTCAATGCGTTTATCACGGAGAGACTTCTGCAGAGTGCTTGTGACGGCTTGCTACGCACAGGGGCATCCGAGAAAGACATTGAGATTGTGCGGGTGCCGGGAGCATTCGAGATTCCATGCGCAGCGCGCACTTTGGCTTTGACGGAAAAGTATGACGCCATCATTTGCCTCGGCTGCTTGTTGCGTGGCGATACGGCTCATTACGACGTCATCGTCAATGAAGTCACGCGCGGGATTGGGCAGTCGGCGCAGGAAACTGGAGTGCCGCATGCGTTCGGCGTTTTGACTTGCGACACGCTGGAGCAGGCGATCGATCGCGCAGGCCTGAAAATGGGGAACAAGGGATTCGAGGCGGCGCTGGCGGCGGTCGAGATGGCTTCGTTGAAGCAAGCTCTCAGCTCTCAGCCGTCAGCTATCAGCGAAAAGCGGATTCCTCGCTCCGCTCGGAATGAAAAGGCAAGTCCGCATGAAAAGGCAAGTCGGAATGACAATGCAAATGGGAATGACAAGGCAAAGAGTCGACCTCAGAAGAAATCGTCCACGAAGAGCAGATAATCCCTCCTTTACAGTAAACTGACCACTAGCTACTCATCACTATTCACTGCATTATGGGCACTCGCCGCAAATCCCGGGAAATGGCGCTGCAAATGTTGTTCCAGTCCGACATGGGCAAGCAGGATGCGGAGCAGGTGCGGCGGACGTTTTGGACGGAGCATGCGTCCACCAGTGCCGAGGTTCGGGGATTTGCCGATGATCTTTTTCGCGTAGCCACCGACCGCGTGGGAGAGATTGACGGGTTGATCGAGCGGCATGCCGAGCATTGGCGGATGGAACGCATGGCGGCGGTGGATCGCAATCTGCTGCGGGCGGCCGTGGCCGAGATGATGGCGTATCCCGACACACCTCGGGCGGTGGTGATTAATGAAGCGCTGGAGATTGCGCGGAAATTTTCCAGTCCGGAGTCAGTGCACTTCGTGAATGGCGTGCTGGACAGTGTGGGGAAAGAATTGGCGGGAGTTGTCAGTAGCGGTTCTTAGTTCTTAGTTCTCATCCCCTCTCATGGGAATTTCTGGCTTCACCTCTCTGGTTTCATCTCAATCCACTTTTATCTCTAGGCGTCGCGACACTTTTATCTCTGCTTGTTTTGGGGCGCCTATGCGAGGCCAAAATGTTCTCGCGACTGCCGGCAGGATGCCGGCGCTACAGGTATTGGCTGAGCACTAGCCACCGACCACTACACACTCCTACGGTCTGGCGGCAATCAGATTCAGGGTGCAAGGGTTCTGCGGGGTGTTGATGCCGCAGAAGCCGTTCAAGTAATCGGGCAGGTTGGGGAAGGAGACCTGTTGTTGGTCGCTGCCGCCGAGGCCGGTGCTGACTTCATGCAGCAGGCCGTCACTGCCTGCGACAACGATTGTATAGGCGTCCGCACTGATATCTGCGCTGATGGGTGTTGCGTTTCCGGTGAGTTCAATGCCGCTGGACACCGTGCCTGCGCTGAAGTCGTATACCAGGATGCTGGCGCTGCCGACAGCGGGCACGTAGAGTTGTGTGCCATCGGAAGAGACGAAGAAGTTGAGCGGTTGGATGGTCCCGTGTCCCAGTTCCACGCGCTGCGCCAGGCGGGCGGGGTTGGGGTCGTTGCTTGTAAATGTGAGAGTCTGCGGACACGATGTCCCGGCGGCGGGCGGAAAGATGACAGCCGTGACGATGTCAAATCCGGTCGCGTCCAGCACCAAAACGTGCATCCCGTCCGGAATGGTGTTTCCGTAGGAATCCCGCCCTTCCAGGTGCAGGCCGGGCAACACTCTCATAAACAGCGGATCCTGAGGCAAGGGCACGGCGGGAGCTGCGATCTGATTATTGCAGTTGTTGAAGGCGGTAAGGTTGGCCGGGTTGCCGCTGCCCGCAGCCTCGGCGACGAAAGCGAAGGCGCCACTGGGGGAGAAGGCAATGGACTTCGCCGATCCGGAAAGACTTAGCTGCGTATTCAACCCCGGCCCTTGCAAACCCGGTCCCTGCAAGGCTTGCAGCGGGGAATAGATGTAGAGAGAGGTGCCGCCATTTCCGGCGATAAATGTCTTCAAGCTGTCTGGCGAGAAGGCAGCCGTCACCGCCTGCGAAATATTGAGAGCGCTGGCCGACAGTGAGCTAGCGTTGCTCGCATTAACGACATAAACCTGATTCGGCGTATGCAGGGTATCGGAGAAGATCGCGGTGTTTCCGTCGTTGGAAACACCCAGAACCGTTCCCGTCACGGTGCCCAGGCCGACAAATGGGCTGTTGCCAGTACCAAAACTTGTCGGATTTACCAGCAGGGCTCCGTAGTCGCTTCCCACAAAAGCCTTATCGCCGGCGGGATCGAAAAGGATCGAATTCGGAGAAGTTGGCATGGGTGTACCAGAGCCGGCTGAGCCTTTTCCTGACACGAAGCTGTACATGACCGTAGTGCACGTCGTCGGAGCCAGATGGGCGCATCCAGTACTGCTGGCCAGCAAGGTCGGTGCAGTAGGGTTTCCGGTCACCAGGCCAGAGATAGATCCATTTCCCAAAACTGGTGGTCCGGGCTCCAGCGGAGAGGCGTAGACGGGAGTGGGGATGAGCTGCTGACAACTGAAGGTCGACGGAATGCCGGGCTGCGATAGAAAAAATGTTGTGCAGGAAGAGATCGCCGCGGGAGTGGATAGCGACGCAGGCACGAGCGGATATCCAATGTTGCAGGTCGGGGGAGAGCAGGCAGCAGTCACCGACCCGGACCCCGCCTGTGGGGTTGAGAGCGTGCAGGATTGCAGGCAGGCGCTCGCTGGATGTACGACTGCAGGTTGCGATGCGCTCCATGTGAGCGGGACCTTGGCGAGCAGAAGCCCGTTGCTGGTGTTGGACAGGGAACTGATTCCCATGACGTCGGTGAGTTGCGCGGTGGCTGCCTGCGTCGCGCTCGACGAGCTTGACGTAAGGAAAGTGGTTTGGCTGGTTTGTTGATTGCCCGCGGCGCCTACTTCGAGATTAATGGTCTGAATGGGGCAAGTCTCAAAAAAGTCCAGCACTGGAGACGAAACTCCGAGCGCGTTTTTGAATTGCGGCTGGACAAACGCGGAACTGGTAACGCCGCTGGCGCTGGCGTAAATCTGTGTCATTCCGGGCACGGCCGCGGCTGCCGTCACCTGGTTGGTTGGGAAGTTGTAGTAGGTGTTAAGTATTCCTACCATGTTCACTACCGGCGCATTTTGCGCCGTGAAAGAGAACGGACCAACCGCGGAGGTAATGTCCGAGCCTTGGCTGAAGGCGTGTGCTTCCAGCGTCATCGATTGCCCTTGGGATAAGCACGGCTCCTGCGAGGGAATTCCATTCAAGAAAAATCCCGTGACGGTGACGTTGTCGACATGGGGATGCACGAACACGTAAGTAGGAACGCTGGATTGACCGAGCGCGGAGGCGGTCACCAAAGCGACGCCAGTGCCTGCGGGTGTGCAGGTAGTGAAGGAAACGTTCCATGTCCCGGCGCAAGCGACGCCGTTCGGCGCAACGTTCACGATAGAGGTATCAGTGGAGGTATAAGTGATCGGAGTATTGAGGTTGACTCCGGATGAAGTACGCGCTGTTGCCGTGAACCCAAAGGTGGCGCCGAGTTCGATCGAGAGATTGCTGCTGGGGGTTAGTGTGACCTGACCGGGAAACAGCGGCTGGCCGGCTTTTGTGCCCTTGCCACAGCCGCCGATGCTCCACAAAGAAAGGATTGCAACCGCCAACCGCAAAACCGTCGAATGCGACTTGCCCATGCACCCCTCGTTAAACATTGCTCTGGCGCCGCGTTCCACACTAACGCAGAACGAACCGTCGAATGAATTGGAAAACCTGTAGTGTAGAGGCTGGAGGCGGAATCAGCAAGTTGAGCCGCCTCGCGGGCATGAGCGAAGCGGGAGTCCGCAGCTGAAATCCTGAGCGTTCTTTGGGAAGAACCTCTCGCGGGAATGCACCTGCTCTACTCACACAAGCATGGCTTCGTCTTGCGTTCCAGTTTCCGTCATAGTGGGATGCAAAAATGCGGGTTGACGATGTTCGGACGCACTTGCTATAGTAGTTTGGTTCCGCGAGTACATTCAGGCTTGTTGTGTGCTGCGAGTTTTTGCGATAGTGTGCAAACAACCGCGGCTGAGCTTTAGAGAAATGCGTTTCCGAATGAAGTTCAGGTTCGGAAAGTTTCCTCGCTGAAACGTTCCTGCGGTGCCTTCCGCCCTTTTGTGGAAGGATATGCAGGGCAAGGCTGACGAAACGGAGTGCCCCCGGAGTTTGGCCGGGCGCCACCGTCGGCAGCGAAAGTCTAAGGGAATCCAGAATCTCTCCGGCATTTTTGCGGTGAGAAGTAATGGTTGGCAAACCGCCGGCCATGCCCACGGATGCGCGTCTGAAACAGCAGAATTGAGCTGGGCGCTGCCTGCGCGAAAGCGGGCTGCTGCGCGGCTAAGGAGTGGCAAAGAGTGCCTACGTTCAATCAGTTGGTGGCCCAGGGCCGGAAGCGGCCCCGTTACAAGACGGCGAGCCCTGCGTTGCAGGGATGTCCGCAAAAGCGCGGCGTTTGCACCCGCGTGTATACGCAGACACCCAAAAAGCCCAACTCGGCTCTGCGCAAGGTTGCGCGCGTGCGTTTGACCAACGGAATTGAAGTAACGACATACATTCCGGGCGTCGGCCATAACTTGCAGGAACACTCGATCGTGCTCATTCGCGGCGGCCGCGTAAAGGATCTGCCGGGCGTGCGTTATCACGTGATTCGCGGAACGCTGGATGCTGTCGGCGTCGCCGGCCGTATGCAGGGGCGCTCGAAGTACGGCGCCAAGCGGCCGAAAAAGGGTTGAAGATTGTCGTTGGCCTTGGTCGTTAGTCGTTGGCCAATCAAGCTCAGGCTAGAAGCTATGAGCTAGGAGCTAGAAGCTGAATGCCTCGTAAAGGACATATCGCCAAGCGTACCGTTCCGGCGGATGCGGTGTATCAGTCGGACCTGGTGACGAAGTTTATTAACTCGATGATGTGGCAGGGCAAGCGCTCGACCGCCGAAGGCATCTTCTATGAGGCGTTGGCGAAGGTGCAGGAAAAGGGCGGCGACGAAGCGCTGAAGCTCTTCAAGAAGGCTGTGGAAAATGCCAAGCCGCTGCTCGAAGTGAAGACCCGCCGCGTCGGCGGCGCCAACTATCAGGTGCCGGTTGAAGTGAATGCTGACCGCCGGACGTCGCTTGGGATTCGCTGGCTGATCACCTACGCGCGGGCGCGCGGCGAAAAGGGAATGGTCGACAAGTTGACCAATGAATTGCTGGACGCCGCTGCCGGTAAGGGCGCGGCCATCAAGAAAAAAGACGACGTGCACCGCATGGCGGAAGCCAACAAGGCCTTCGCGCATTACCGGTGGTAGAGAAATTGAGCGAGTGAGCGATCGGGTCATTGAGCCATTGAGGTTTTCAATCGCCAAATCACTCAATCGCGCAATCACTAAATGAAATTGAAGTTGGAGCCTAGAAAGAGTTAAGAGTCGTGCCTAGAACAGTCCCATTAGAGCGCTGCAGAAACATCGGCATCATGGCCCACATCGATGCCGGGAAGACCACTACGACGGAGCGCATCCTGTTTTATACGGGCCGGACGCACCGCATCGGAGAGGTGCACGAAGGCACTGCGACCATGGACTGGATGGAGCAGGAGCAGGAGCGCGGCATCACCATTACGTCCGCGGCGACCACCTGCACCTGGCGCGACATTCGCATCAACATTATCGATACTCCGGGCCACGTCGATTTCACAGCGGAAGTCGAGCGGTCTTTACGAGTCCTGGATGGCGCTGTTGCTGTATTTGACGCGGTGCACGGGGTGCAGCCGCAGTCGGAAAAAGTCTGGCGGCAGGCCGACAAATACGGCGTCCCGCGAATTTGCTTCATTAACAAGATTGACAAGATGGGCGCCGATTTTGAGCATGCCGTCGATACCATCCGCAAGCGCCTGAGCGCCAAGCCCGTCGCCATTCAGTTTCCCATCGGCCAGGAAGATAAGTTCCGCGGCGTCATCGACCTCATCAACATGAAGTCGATCGTCTGGCAGGATGACACCATGGGCGCGGAATACCTCACCGAGGAAATTCCCGCCGACCTGAAAAAGAAAGCCGAAGCCTTTCACGCCCAGCTGGTTGAGACCATTGCCGAGAACGACGACGAAATCCTGCACAAGTTTCTGGAAGGCGAAGAGATTACGGCCGACGAACTGCGTTCGTCGCTGCGCAAGTCGACCATCGCACTGAAAGTATTTCCGGTGGTAGTGGGAACGGCGTTCAAGAACAAAGGCGTGCAGCCGTTGCTCGATGCAGTCGTGGATTATCTACCTTCGCCGCTCGACGTGCCAGAGACGCATGGCCTGAATCCCGACAACGGAGAAAAGATTTTCCGCCATGCCGACGACAAGCAGCCATTCTCCGCTCTGGCGTTCAAGATCATGGCCGATCCGTTTGTCGGCCAGTTGACGTTTATTCGCGTCTACTCCGGCCAGCTTAAGACTGGCGACTCCGTGCTGAACGTGCGCACCACTAAGACCGAGCGCATTGGGCGTTTGCTCAAAATGCATGCCAACAAGCGCGAAGAGATCAGCGAAATTCTTGCAGGCGACATTTGCGCGGCGGTTGGTCTGAAGAACGTCGGCACCGGCGACACGATTTGCGACGAAGATCATCCCATCGCGCTGGAGTCGATTACGTTTGCGGTCCCCGTCATCTCGGTTGCGGTCGAACCGAAGACCAAGGCCGACCAGGAAAAAATGGGCATGGCGCTCAGCCGCCTTGCCCAGGAAGACCCCACGTTTAAGGTTCACACCGATCCCGACAGCGGGCAGACCATCATCAGCGGCATGGGCGAATTGCATCTGGAAATCATCGTCGACCGCATGATGCGCGAGTACAAAGTTGAAGCCAACGTCGGCAAACCGCAGGTGGCGTATCGCGAGACCATCCGCAGGCACGCCGAAGCCGAAGGCAAGTACATTCGCCAGACTGGCGGCAAAGGCCAGTACGGGCACGCCAAGATTTATCTCGACCCGCAACCGCCGGGCGTGGGTTACGAGTTTGTCAACGACATCACCGGCGGCTCGGTGCCGAAAGAATTCATCAAGCCGATCGATCAGGGAATTCGCGAGGCGCTCGAAGGCGGCATTCTCGCGGGATATCCGATGGTCGACGTGAAAGCTACCTTATACGACGGCAGCTATCACGATGTCGACTCCAACGAAATGGCGTTCAAGATTGCCGGATCGATGGCGTTCAAAGAGGCTGCGCGCAAGGCTTCTCCGGTGCTGCTTGAGCCGGTGATGGCGGTCGAAGTGGTCACTCCGGAAGATTATGCGGGCGTGATCATGGGCGACTTGAGTTCGCGCCGCGGACGCATCGAAGGCATGGAGCACCGCGCCGGTTCGCAGGTAATCAAGGCTATCGTGCCGCTGGCGGAGATGTTCGGTTACGCGACTCACATGCGTTCCTCGACGCAGGGCCGCGCGGAATACTCGATGCACTTCGCGCGCTATGAGGAGGCTCCGCGATCCGTCGCGGAGGAAATCATCGCGAAGGTGCAAGGCACGGCGAAGTGATCGCGCTTAGCGGGCGTGAGCGAAGCGGGAGCACGCTGCGATCATCCTGAGCGTTCTTTGCGAAGGATCTCGTTGGCGAAAATGTTACATAGGTCCTTCGCGGCAAAAGACGCCGCTCAGGATGACAACAGGGCGGCAAGAGCGCCGCTGAGCGGGTTTTAAGCTAAGAGCTAGGAGCTAAGGGCTGAGTTATGGCGAAAGAAAAATTTGACCGCACCAAGCCGCACTGCAACGTGGGAACGATTGGTCACATTGACCATGGCAAGACCACGTTGACGGCGGCCATCACCAAGGTTTTGTCGAAGCACAATCCGAAGAACACGTTCCGTTCTTTCGACAGCATTGATAACGCTCCGGAAGAAAAAGCGCGCGGCATCACCATCGCCACGGCGCACGTCGAGTACGAGACGGCGAACCGGCACTACGCGCACGTGGATTGCCCGGGCCACGCCGACTACATCAAGAACATGATCACGGGCGCGGCGCAAATGGATGGCGGCATTCTGGTGGTGGCGGCGACGGACGGTCCCATGCCGCAGACGCGCGAGCACGTGCTGCTGGCGCGGCAGGTGGGCGTGCCCTATCTGGTGGTCGCGTTGAATAAAGTTGACGCGGTCGATGATCCGGAACTGCTTGAGCTGGTCGAACTGGAAGTGCGCGAGCTGCTGAAGAGCTATAAGTTCCCCGGCGACGACGTGCCGGTGGTTCGGGTTTCGGCGCTGAACGCGCTGAACGGAGAAGCCAAGGCGGAGGCGCAGGTCGACGAGTTGATGGCGGCGGTGGACAAGTATATTCCGCAGCCGGCGCGCGAACTGGACAAGCCGTTTCTGATGCCGATCGAAGATATTTTCTCGATTCAAGGCCGCGGCACGGTCGTGACCGGAAGAATTGAGCGCGGCAAGGTGAAAGTCGGCGAGGAAGTGGAAATCGTTGGCTTCCGCGACACGCGCAAGACCGTTGTGACTGGCGTGGAAATGTTCAAGAAGCAATTGGACGAAGGCATGGCCGGAGACAACGCCGGACTGCTGCTGCGCGGCATTGCGAAAGAAGATGTTGAGCGTGGCATGGTGCTGGCGAAGACCGGATCCATTACTCCGCACACGAAGTTCAAGGCGGAAGTCTACATCCTGACCAAAGAAGAAGGTGGACGGCATACGCCGTTCTTCAAGGGATATCGTCCGCAGTTTTACTTGCGCACGACCGACGTGACGGGCGTGGCGGAACTTCCGGCGGGCACGGAGATGGTGATGCCGGGAGACAACGTCAGCCTGGTAATTGAATTGATCACGCCGGTGGCCATGGAAAAGGGCTTGCGGTTCGCGATTCGCGAAGGCGGGCACACGGTAGGCGCCGGAACGATTGCGGAGATTATTCAGTAGCAGGAAGGCAGAAGTCAGAAGTAAGAATGCAGAAGTAAAAAACTTAAATTCTGCATTCTGAATTCTTCCTTCTGACTTTGCAGGGAGTGCAGGGATCCTTCGGCGACGGAAAGCGTCGCCTCAGGATGACAAAGCGAATAGCCAAAGGCTAGATGCTAATAAGCGGCTTGCTTCCTGCCGCCAGTTCTTTCCTTCCGGGCTTCTTAGGAAGATCGCGGAAGGGGTTAGAGAGATGACACAGTGATTGGAAACGAGAAAATTCGGATACGGCTGAAAGCCTACGACTATCGCATCCTGGATCAGTCGACCAGCGAGATCGTGGAAACGGCCAAGCGCACCGGCGCGCGGCTGGCGGGTCCGATTCCCCTGCCCACGATGAAGAACAAATACTGCGTGCTGCGTTCGCCGCATGTCGACAAGAAGTCGCGGGAACAGTTCGAGATCCGCACGCATAAGCGGCTGCTCGATATTCTCGATCCCACGGCGCAAACGGTGGACGCGCTGATGAAGCTCGATCTGCCGGCGGGCGTGGATGTGGAGATTAAGGCTTTCGGGAAAGAACACAAGTAAACGCGCGCTAAAGCGCGCGGAACGGACGAATGCGTCCGTTCCCACATGAGCAGAAAAAAGCTCATGAGCAGGGAAGCTCACGAGCAGAGAAGTTCATGAGCAAACAGCTCGCCAGCCAATAGCTGCTTACAGGCCAAGCTGGATGGAGAAGGAAATGGCAACGAAGATAACGGGAATTCTGGGTAAGAAGGTCGGCATGACGCAACTGTTTGACTCCAAGGGCGACGTTCGCCCGGTCACAGTGCTGCAAGCTGGACCATGCGTGGTGACGCAGCACAAGTCGGCGACGCGCGACGGCTACGAGGCCGCCCAGATTGGACTGGTCGAGTTTGTGAAGGAGTCGCGGCTGACCAAGCCGGCGCAGGGTCACCTGGCAAAGAACAATCTGCCTCCAGTGAAGTTCATGCGCGAAGTGCCGCTCGAGGTCGAAGTTACGCCCAATGGCGCGGATGGAAGCTCGCTGAAGGTTGGCGATCGCGTGCTTGTCGAGATTTTTGACGGCGAGCGTTTTGTCGACATCGTCGGAATCAGCAAGGGCAAAGGCTTTCAGGGCGTAGTCAAGCGCCATCATTTTGGCGGCGGTCCCAAGTCGCACGGCTCGATGTTTCAAATCACCGGTTCGATCGGGTCCTCGGCTTTCCCGTCGCGCGTGTTCAAGGGCATGAGAATGTCGGGGCACATGGGCAACCAGCGCGTGACCCAGCGCAACCTGCGCGTGTTGGGCGTGGACAAGGACGAGAATCTGCTGGTGGTTGAAGGCAGTGTGCCCGGCCCCGAGGGCGGATACATTGTGATAACGAAGGCGAAGAAACCGCCTCGAGAACGGCGAGGATTCGCGGGATCGGCGACGGTGGATCCGTTGAAGGCGGCCAAGAGGGCTGCCAAGAAAGCTTAGGCTTAAAGGGCAGGCGGACGATGGCGTCCGCCGCTACGTGAGACATATGGCGACGATTGACATACACAATTTGAGCGGCGAGAAGGTTGGAACGCTCGACCTGGCCGACGAAATTTTCGGCGCGGTCAACGAAGACCTGCTGTGGGAAGCGGTGAAGCATTACCGTGCCGGGCAGCGCGCCGGAACGCACAAAACCAAGGGCCGATGGGAAGTCTCCGGCTCCGGCAAGAAGCTCTGGAAGCAGAAGGGCACGGGCCGGGCCCGCATCGGATCGATTCGGTCGCCCCTGTGGCGGCATGGCTACACGGTGCATGGGCCGCAACCGCGCTCTTACGACTACACCTTCCCGCGCAAGAAGCTGATGGGCGCGCTGCGTTCGGCGCTGGCCGCAAAACTGGCGGACGGCAAGCTGATCGTGGTGAATGCCTTCGACGTGAAAGAACCGAAGACCAAGGAATTCCGCAAGTCGCTGGATTCCCTGAAAGTCGATGCCACAGTGCTGATCGTGGAAGAGGCGAAGCACGAGAACCATAATCTTGCTTTGAGCGCGCGCAATATTCATGGCCTCGAACTGGTGCTCAGCAATGAAGTGCATCCTTATCATCTACTGCGCTTCGATCGCGTGATTTTCTCGCAGCCAGCGATTGAGAAGCTGCAGGTTTCGCTGAAGTCGTCAGTGTCGAAGCGGCAGCACAAGCCGAAGGAAGACGAAGGCACAAAGAAGGCGCACGCCGAACGCCGCCGTCGTCCCCGGCATGACAAAGCGGCGGAGGTGGCCTGATGAAATCCGCATACCAGATCATTCGCCGTCCGGTGATTACCGAGAAGGGCCTGGCCATCAAGGAAAACCAGAACACGCTGGTCTTCCAGGTGGCGCCCAAGGCGACCAAGACGGAAATCAAGGAAGCGGTGCAGTCGATTTTCAAAGTGAAAGTGCATTCGGTGCGCACGGCCACGTATCCGGGAAAAGAGCGGCGGCGCGGCAAGTTTGCCGGCTACCGTCCGGACTGGAAGAAGGCGTATGTGCGATTGCGGTCCGGCGAAAAGATGCCGGAGTACGCGCAGAATTTGTAGAACGGTCGTTGGTCGTTCGTCGTTGGCGGCTAGCCGGCACGAACCGATGCGACGGCAGGAAAAAGCGAGAAGCTAATAGCTGAGAGCTGACTTTATGCCGATCAAAACATACCGACCGACAACCCAGACGTTGCGCTATCGCACGACGCTCGTCAATGACGACATTACGACCAGGCATCCGCACAAGCCTTTGGTCGAGCCCAAGCCGCGCACCGGTGGACGCCGCAATTCCGGCGACACGACCATGCGATTCATCGGCGGCGGGCACAAGCGCAAGCTGCGGATTATCGATTTCAAGCGCGACAAGACCGGGATTCCGGCCACGGTAACGACCATCGAGTACGATCCTAACCGCTCTTCGCGGATTGCCCTGCTGGCTTATGCCGACGGCGAGAAGCGTTACATCATTCAGCCGGAAGGGCTGAAGGTGGGGCAGAAGGTAGTGAGCGGCCCCGAGGCTGACATCCTGGTCGGAAACGCGTTGCCGCTGCGGAATATTCCGCCGGGCACGCAGATTCACAACCTGGAATTGAAGCCGGGCAAAGGTGGGCAGATGGTGCGTTCGGCGGGCGGCGCGGCGCAGTTGGTGGCGAAAGAAGCAGAATACGCGCTGGTGAAATTGCCTTCGGGCGAGACCCGCAAGATTTCACAGGACTGCATGGCGACGATCGGGCAGGTGGGGAATCTCGATCACGAGAATGTCACCATCGGCAAGGCGGGACGCTCGCGGTGGCTGGGAAAGCGTCCGCACAATCGCGGTGTTTCCATGAACCCGGTGGATCATCCGCACGGAGGCGGAGAAGGTAAAACCTCTGGCGGACGGCATCCGGTGACGCCATGGGGCCAGCCGACGCGCGGATACAAGACGCGCAACAATAAGCGTACGGACAAGTTTATTGTGAGCCGGCGGAGCAAGTAGTCGTTGGTCATTAGTCGTTAGTCGTTCGGAAAGCAGATTCCTCACCGGCAAAGACCGCCGGTTCGGAATGACAAGAATTTAAGGGTTAGCTAAGAGCTAGAAGCTAACAGCTAGAGGCTGAAATTATGGCACGTTCAACCAAGAAAGGCGCGTTCGTGGATGCTTACCTTCAGGCGAGGGTGGATGGCATGAACGCGCGCAACGAGAAGAAAGTGCTGCGCACCTGGTCGCGGCGGTCGACAGTCGTGCCCGAGATGGTGGGGCACACGATCGCGGTGCACAATGGCAAGAAGTTTATCCCGGTGTACGTCACCGAGAACATGGTGGGCCACAAGCTGGGCGAGTTCAGTTTCACGCGCAACTTTAAGGGCCACTCCATGCGGGCGGCGACCGAAACAGCGGCCAAGCCGGCCGGCATTCCGGGCGGGCCAGGAGCGATTACTCCGGCGGCAGCGCCAGCGGCACCGAAGGCGTAAAAGGCATAGCTGTTAGCCATGAGCTTTTAGCCTTTAGCTAAGAGCTAAGAGCTAAGAGCCAAGAGCGAAAAGCTGAGATACAACTATGGAATTTCGAGCGGAAATGCGGTACCTGCGAGTCTCGCCCCAGAAGGCGCGGCTGGTGCTGGAACTGATCAAGGGAAGACGCGTGGAAGATGCGCGCAACACCCTGGCGTTCACCAAGAAGCGCGTGGCGGCGCACGTGGGCAAGCTGCTGCAGTCAGCGCTGGACAATGCGAATTTTCTCAGCGCCGAGAAGAATCTCGACGTCGAGATTGACAACCTGTACGTGAAAAGTGCGATCGCGAACGACGGGCCGCGGCTGAAGCGCATCCGTCCGGCGCCGCAAGGCCGCGCCTACCGCTACCAGCGGCGCATCTCGCACATCGAGTTAATCCTGGCGGAACGCGGGAAGAATGCCGAGACCGTTTCGACGCACGAGCATGGTTCGCCGGTAAAGGCTGCGGCCAAAACCAAGCGGCACGCTCCGGCGGCGAAGTCGGCGGGCAAAGGGCACAGCAAGAAAAAGAAAGCGGCCGCGAAATAGCGGTCGAGTCGGTGGGCGAGACGCCCAGCCGTCGGCCGGCTTAGGGGAAAGCGGAGTTAGTTGAGTTTTTCGCGGGCGAGGGCGCCCGCGCCACAGAGTTCGATTTAGGAGATGCAATGGGACAAAAAGTCCATCCTTATGGTTTTCGCCTCGGCTTCACCAAGCCGTGGAAGTCGCGTTGGTTTGCCGAGCGAGATTACGACAAGCAGCTGCATGAAGACGTTAAGCTGAAGGCCGAATTGAAGGACAAGCTCAAGTCGGCGGGCGTGAGCTCCATCGAAATCGAGCGGCCGGGTAATAAGCTGCGCATCATCATCAAGACGGCGCGGCCGGGCATCATCATCGGACGCAAGGGCGCGGAAATCGACAAGCTCAAGGCCGAACTGCAGAAGCGCACCGCGGGCAAGGATATTTTTGTCGACATCCAGGAAGTACACAAGCCCGAACTCGATGCGCAACTGGTTTCGGAATCGATCGCACTGCAGCTCGAAAAACGCGTGGGCTTCCGCCGCGCGATGCGCAAGGCCGTCGACTCGGCGCTGCGCTTCGGATGCAAGGGAATTAAAGTTCGCGTGAGCGGACGCCTGAATGGCAACGAAATCGCGCGGTCGGAGTGGTATCTGCAGGGTCGCCTACCGCTGCATACGCTGCGCGCCGACATCGACTACGGCTTCACCGAAGCGCGAACCACTTACGGCGTGATCGGCGTGAAGTGCTGGGTGTACAAGGGCGAGATCCTACCGCAGAAGAAGCGTGAAGCGGCAACGGCGGCGGGCGGGTTCTAGGGATTTGTAGAGACGTAGCTTGCTACGTCTTTGCCGACGCAACTGGCGCAATGTGGTGAGAGCGAGACGTTACCAGTAACGTCTCTACGGACGATTCTTATGTTGATGCCAAAGAAAGTGAAGTATCGCAAGCAGCAGCGCGGGCGCATGACCGGCAAGGCCTGGCGCGGCTCCACGCTGGCCTTCGGCGATTTCGGGCTGAAGGTGCTGGAGCCCGGCTGGATTACCGACCGCCAGATTGAGGCCAGCCGCGTAGCCATGACCCGTTTCGTGAAGCGCGGCGGAAAGATCTGGATCCGGGTGTTTCCCGATAAGCCGGTCACCAAGAAGCCTGCCGAAACCCGTATGGGCAAAGGCAAGGGAGCTCCCGATCACTGGGTCGCGGTGGTGAAGCCGGGCAAGATTCTGTTTGAGATGGAAGGCGTGACCATTACGGACGCGACCGAGGCCATGCGGCTGGCGTCGCACAAGCTGGCGCTGCGCACCACGCTGGTGAAGCGCGAAGGCAGCGGGCACTAGGAGAAAAGGCGGTAGGCGATCATCTGCAGCCGTCAGCGACGGCGCAGTTGATGTAGCTGAAAGCTTAAGAGCTGAAAGCTGAGAGCGATTTTATGAAGGTAGACAAAATCAGAAACTTGACTGACGACGAACTCCATACTCAGGAGCGCGAGCTGGCCGACCAGTTGTTCAAGCTTAAATTTCAGCTGAACATGGGGCAGACCGAGAGCCTGAAAAAAATTCGGGGCCTGCGCAAAGATATTGCGCGCGTCAAGACGATTATGGTTGAGCGAACCGGCGAGCGCGAACGCTCGACCGCAACGGAGAAACGATAATGGCGGAAACAGCAGCCACGGAAAAAGTTCAGGGCCGCCGCAAGGAAGTGGTGGGAGAAGTCATCGCAAACCGCATGCAGAAGACGATTGTGGTGAAGGTGACGCGCAAGAAGGCGCATCCGTTTTACGGGCGGGTGGTGGCGCGCAACAAGAAATTTTACGCGCACGACGAAAAGAACGAGGCGCACGTGGGCGACGTAGTGCGCATTCAGGAGACGCGTCCGCTGTCGAAGCTGAAGCGCTGGAAGTTGAAAGATATTGTGCGCAAGGCGGCGCTGGTGCCGGAAGCGGCCATCGAGGTTCCGGGCGCGCAGGCCGAGCGATAGGCCGGGATACGGGATAGAAGAGGGAGACTGACGCCATGGCAGTGATGATGAGATCGATGCTCGAAGTCGCCGACAACTCCGGCGCCCGCAAGCTGCAGATGATTCTGCCGCTGGGGGGCTCGACGGGATTGAATGCCGGCTTGGGCGACATAATTACCGCAGCCGTGAAGGAGTCGGTGCCCGAGGGCCAGGTACAGAAGGGCAAAGTCGTGAAGGCGGTCATCGTGCGCACGCGTAAAGAGCACCGGCGCCGCGATGGAACTTATATCCGCTTCGACCAGAATGCCGCGGTGCTGATCAACGATGCGGGCGAGCCGGTCGGAACGCGCGTATTCGGCCCGGTAGCGCGCGAACTGCGCGAAAAGAAATTTTTGAAGATTGTTTCGCTGGCGCCGGAAGTGATCTAGAAGAATTTAGTAATGGGGAATGTTTGTAATTTGGTAATTGAAAATCAGAATCATGGTTGACTTTCAAATTTCCAAATTACTCAATTACCCAATTACAAAATAGGGTTTCTGATTATGAGAACTGTTAGCACCGAAAACAAGCGAGTGGATCTGCGGCGGAACGACACCGTGATGGTGATCACCGGGCGCGACAAGGGCAAGGAAGGGCGCGTACTGCGCGTGTTTCCGAACGATGCCAAGTTGCTGGTCGAGCACGTCATGATGGTGAAGAAGCACGTGCGCCCAAACCCGCAGCGCAACATCAAGGGCGGCATTGCGGAGCAGGAAAGCCGCATCGCGATTTCCAACGTGCAACTGGTGTGCGCGACTTGCGGGCCGGTGCGCATCGGCCACGAAGTGCGCGGCGACCGCAAGGTGCGCGTATGCAAGAAGTGCGGAACCACGCTGGATAAATAGCTGCTGGCTCTTCGCCATTAGCTTTTAGCTGGTGGCCGCGATGCGAGCAGTGGACGAGAAATTTGAGTCTCACGAACCGGTAGACGCAGTGAGCGGCAAGCTAAAGGCTAAGAGCTAACGGCTAAAAGCTGCTCCTGCAACCCGAAACCGTGAGAAGGATCGAAGGACATGGCAAAAGACAAGAAACAGAAAGAATCGTCGCAAGAGCAGAAGGCGCCGGACCAGGCGCGGCACAGCGCGAAAGAGCGTCCGCGGCTGCGCTCGCGGTTCGAGAAAGAAGTTGCTCCCGCACTGCTGAAGGAACTGGAACTGAAGAATGTGATGGCGGTTCCGCGGCTGCACAAGATTGTCGTCAACATGGGCGTGGGTGAAGCGACGCAGAATGCGAAAGTGCTCGACCCAGCGGTCAACGAATTGGGCCAGATCACCGGACAGAAGCCGGTGGTGACGCGGGCGAAGAAATCAATTGCGGCCTTTAAAGTGCGCCAGGGGCAGTCGATTGGCGCGATGGTAACGCTGCGCGGCGACCGCATGTACGAATTTTTCGACCGCCTGGTTAACATCGTTCTGCCGCGCGTGCGCGACTTCAAAGGCGTGTCGACTAAGTCCTTCGACGGGCGCGGGAATTACACCATCGGCTTGCACGACCAGTTGATCTTTCCCGAGATTTCATACGAGAAGGTCGACAAACAGAAGGGCATGAACGTCACCATCGTGACCACCGCCGCCAACGATAACCAGGCGCGGACACTGTTGAAGCACATGGGAATGCCATTCCGGGCCTAAGAAGATTCGTAGAGACGTGGCTTGCTACGTCTTGGTTGAGAGCATTTCGAACGGTAGCGAAACAGACGTTGCAAGCAACGTCTTTACGATCAGAGTTCAGGAGTTAGATTTGGCAACTACAGCAAAACGAGTGAAAGACGGCGTTGGGCTACATCAAAAGCCCGAAGATGTAAAGAAGCCCAAGTTTTCCACGCGCAAGCACAACCGCTGCAAATTTTGCGGGCGGCCGCGCGCCTTCCTGCGCAAGTTCGGCATTTGCCGGCTATGTTTCCGGCAACTGGCGTTGCGCGGCGAGATTCCAGGGGTTTCGAAGTCGTCGTGGTAGGAAGTGAGTCGTTGGCCGGTCGTCATTAGTCGTCGGCAAGCAGCGAATGGCCACAAGCAACGACTAACGACTCAGGACTAACGACCGCAGTTCAAGCTGCCGCAGGTTCTCCGCACAACGCGGAGCGAACGGGTGGCCAGAGGAGAAGCAAACGATGAGGTTGACCGATCCGGTCGCAGACATGTTGACGCGAGTGCGGAACGCACTCCAGGCCCGGCACCAGAAGGTGGACATCCCGGCTTCGCGCCTGAAGCTCGAGATTGCCCGCATTCTGAAGGAAGAGGGCTACATCTCCAGCTTCAAGCCGACGGAAGAAGAGGGCCACAAGGTCATCCGCATTTACTTGAAGTACGGCGCCAACAACGAGGCAGCGATTTCGAAGGTGGAACGTGTGTCGCGCCCTGGTTGCAGAGTTTACGTGCGCCGGAGCGAGATTCCCCGCGTGCTGGGCGGCATGGGGATCAACATCCTCACCACCCCGCGCGGCGTGATGACCGGGCGCCAGGCGCGCAAAGAAGGCGTGGGCGGCGAGTTGCTGTGCCAGATTTACTAAAGCTTCTAGCTATTAGCTTCTAGCTCTTAGTTAAAGCGCCGATGTGAACTTTTGTTTTGAACTGATACAAGCCGGGCGGAAAGCTCGGACTTCAAAAATCCAAAGCGGCCTAGCTAGAGCTAGGAGCTAGAAGCTAGAAGCTCTTATGTCACGAATTGGAAAAAAGCCGATCCCGATCCCCAAAGGGGTGACGGTCAAAGTCGAAGGCACCACGGTCGCGGTGCAGGGGCCGAAGGGCAAACTGGATACGGCACTGCCGGAGGGAATCACCGTCCAGCAGAAAGACGGGATCATCGTCGCGGTGCGCCAGGACGATTCGAAGGCGGCGCTGCACGGACTGGCCCGCGCGCTGATCAACAACGCGGTCGAGGGCGTTACTAAAGGCTGGACGCGCGAACTGGAAATCGTCGGCATCGGCTACCGCGCCGAAATGAAGGGCAAGTCGATGGTTGTGTTCAATCTGGGCTACTCGCACCCGATCGAATATCCGCTGCCCACGGGCGTGGATGCCACCGTCGATCCCAAGCAGACCAAGATCGCATTGACCGGAATCGATCGCCAGAAAGTCGGACAGGTCGCGGCGGAAATGCGCTCGTTGCGTCCGCCCGATCCGTACAAGAACAAGGGCGTCCGTTATGCCGGCGAACGCTTGAAGAAGAAGGTTGGAAAGACTGGAGCGAAATAAACCGTCTCTAGCCGCTGGTCATCAGTCGTTGGCCGGCGGATAGAAATGATGGCATTGTTGCAGTCTCGGGCTAACGTCCAACGACGAACGACCAAGGACAGGTTTCATGCTGACACGAATCACAAAAAACGAGAAGCGCGGACATGTGCACGACCGCATTCGCAAGAAGATGCAGGGGACTGCGGAACGCCCGCGGCTCAACGTGTACCGTTCGCTGAATCATATTTACGTTCAGGTGATCGACGACCTGCATGGCAAGACGCTGGTTTCGGCGAGCACCGCCGAGGGAAAAAAAGAAGATCGCCGCTCGGGCGGCAACGTGGCCTCGGCGAAGGCGATCGGCAAGGCCATTGCCGAGCGCGCCAAAGCCAAGGGCGTAACCCAGGTCGTATTCGACCGGGGCGGCTACATTTATCACGGGCGCGTGAAGGCGGTCGCCGACGCGGCCCGCGAAGCAGGGTTGAAGTTCTAACAAAGCTCTTAGCCTTTAGCTCTTAGCTTTTAGCTAGAGTCCAAGGCCCGTAGAGCAGACAGCTAAACGCTAAGAGCTAATAGCTAAAGGCTAGGTTTAATAATGCCAACAATAATTAAGAAACTCGATGCGGGCTCCTACCAGTTGAAGGACCAGGTGGTGGCCATCAACCGCGTGACCAAGGTGGTCAAGGGCGGCAAGAATCTTTCGTTCGCTGCGCTGGTCGTGGTGGGCGATCCTTCCGCCGGAGTGGTCGGCTACGGCTCGGGCAAGGCCAAGGAAGTGCCGCAAGCCATTCGCAAGGGAATTGAATCGGCCAAAAAGAATTTGGTGAAGGTGAACCTCACCCACACCAGTATCGCCCATCTCGTGTTAGGGCGTTACGGCTCGGGCAAAGTGCTGCTGAAGCCGGCGCCGGAAGGCACGGGAGTAATTGCGGGCGGCGCGGTGCGCGCGGTGATGACGTCGGCGGGCGTGCAGAACGTGCTGACGAAATCGATTGGCACCACCAACCCGCACAACGTGATCAAGGCGACGTTCGACGCGCTGAAGCAGTTGAAAAGCCGCGAGAGCGTTGCCCTCATGCGCGGGAAGACGGCGCAGGAATTGTAGGGGCTGGCCCTCAGGGGCTGAAACCCCGTGAGTTTATGGGTTCGGGGCGGCGCGACTGAAGTCGTGCCCTTCCACAAACATTGAGGTTCGCGACATTGAGGTTTACGAAATGACGGCGAAGAAAACAAATTCGGGCAGCGGGATGATTCACCTGAAGTGGGTGCGCTCCGCCATTTGTGCCCCGGTAAAGCAGAAGCGCGTTATCAAGGGCCTGGGATTCACCCGGTTGAACCAGGTGATTGAGCGTCCCGACAACAATGCCATTCGCGGCATGGTGGCCAAGGTGCCGCATCTGGTGGAGTTTGTGGAATAACGCTATCAGCTTTCAGCTGTCAGCCGTCAGCGTAAACCGCTACTGGCTGAAAGCTGACGGCTGAGAGCTGAGAGCTTACTTATGAACTTATCCAATATTCGAGCACCGAAGAACGCGACGGAAAAGCGCAAGCGCGTGGGCCGCGGCATGGGCTCCGGCATGGGCAAGACTTCGACCCGTGGACACAAAGGGCAGCGTTCGCGCACCGGTTCGCGCATGATTCGCGGCTTTGAAGGCGGCCAGATGCCGCTGCATCGCCGCATGCCCAAGCGCGGCTTCACCAACATCTTCCGCAAGGAATTCAACATCGTCAGCCTCGGCCGCCTGGTGGAGATGGGCGAGGAATTTTACGGCGAGCCCATCACGCCCGAAGTTCTACGCAAGGCTGGCGTGATCAAGACGAAACATCCAGTCAAGATCCTTGGCGACGGCGAGTTAACCGTCGCGATCACCGTGCATGCGCACAAGTTTTCCAAGTCGGCTCAGGAAAAAATTGCCAAGGCTGGCGGCAAGGTTGAGGTCTTAGCAATAAAGGCGGCAGTGAAGGCGGAGAAGTAATGTTCGACAAACTGGCAAACATCTTCCGGATTCCGGACCTGCGCAAACGCATCCTGTTTACCCTGGCGATGCTGTTCGTGTACCGGTTGGGCGGGCATCTTCCGACCCCGGGAATCGATACCGCCAAGCTGGAGAGTTTCTTCACGCAGAGCGGTACGAGCGGATCGCTGCTGGGATTTGTTGACCTGTTCTCCGGCGGCCAGTTGCGCCGCATGACGATTTTTGCCCTGGGGATCATGCCCTACATCACGGCATCGATCATTCTGCAGTTGCTGACCGTGGTCTACGAGCCGCTGGCCAAGCTGCAGAAAGAAGGCGAACTCGGGCGCAAGAAAATTACGCAGTGGACGCGCTACATCACGGTCATTCTCAGCGCGGTGCAATCGTTCGGCATCGCAGTGGGCCTCGAAAAGGGCGGCTTCGCGCTCGATCCGGGATGGAAGTTCCGCTTTATGACTATGCTGACCCTGACTACGGGCAGCGCATTCATCATGTGGCTGGGCGAGCAGATCACCGATCGCGGAGTGGGCAACGGCATGTCGCTGCTCATCTTTGCCGGCATTGTCGTGGGCTTGCCTCGCGGCGTTGTCGACCTGATCGAGAAGGCCAAGAACGCGGCGTGGGGCGCGGCGACGTTCCCGCTGATGGTGTTCCTGCTAGTCTTCATGATCCTGGTCGTGGGATTCATCGTCTACGTGGAGCGAAGCGAACGGCGAATTCCGGTGCAGTACGCCAAGCGCGTCGTCGGCCGCAAAGTGATGGGCGGGCAATCGACGCACCTGCCGCTTCGGGTTAACGCCGGCGGTGTGATGCCGGTCATCTTCGCGTCTTCGATTCTGACGCTCCCGCAGACCATCGGTTACGGCCTGCGCAACAACCGCTACTTCGGAGATCTGTTTCGCTGGCTGGGATGGGGCGAGCCGCTCTACACCCTGCTCTATGCGGTCGGCATTATTTTCTTCGCCTACTTCTACGTGTCCATCGTGTTCAATCCCAGCGAAGTCGCCGACAACATGCGGAAGTATGGCGGATTTATTCCCGGCATTCGACCCGGCAAGCGCACCGCAGACTTCATCAACGAAGTGCTGACGCGGATCACGCTGGTGGGCGCGCTTTATCTGATCATCATTTCGTTTATTCCGGAATGGATGATCACCGGTATTCACCTCAACCATCTTTATGGGCCAGTTGGAAGATGGTTTGAATTTTTGCCGAACTGGGTGACGAACGGTTTGGGTGTGACCTTTTACTTTGGTGGAACATCGCTGCTGATCGTAGTGGGCGTGGCGATGGATACGGTTCAGCAGATTGAGGCGCAGTTGATCATGCGCCACTATGACGGATTTACGCCGCGCAGCGGGCGCATTCGTGGCCGCCGCACCTGGTAAGCATTCGTAGAGACGTACCTTGCTACGTCTAGGGGCGGCGGAAAGTAAGCGTGCCGCACGGCGGGCTTGATCAGAAGAGTAAGAAGTTGCTGCACCTCGGCGGGGCGCCGGGAAGACTGAGCTCGGGAGGCTTTGGTCAAGCCGATGGTGCAGGAAACCTTGCGCGAAGTAGGACCTGTGGTGCTGCTCGGGCCTCCAGGTGCCGGAAAAGGCACGCAGGCCAAGCGCATCATGGAGCATTACGGAATTCCCCAAGTGTCGACTGGGGATCTGCTGCGGGAGAACGTGGTGCAGGGAACCGAACTTGGGCTGGCTGCCAAGGCAGTAATGGCCCGGGGAGAACTGGTTTCCGACGACCTGGTTTGTAACATGGTCCGCGAACGGTTGCTGCTGCCGGATTGCAAGCGGGGCTATATTCTGGACGGCTTTCCCCGGACGGCCGCCCAGGCGGGGTGGCTTGACGCCCTGCTCGACCATGAGCTCTTTGACAACTCGCGTCCGACTCGGGCATGGCCGATTGTGATCCGCTTGGACGTCGACTATAATCAACTATTACTCCGGATTACTGGACGCCGTTCTTGTCCCTCCTGTGGGCGAATTTATAATGTCCACTTCCAGCCTCCCCGCGTAGATGAACTCTGCGACGTGACCGGGGAAAAGCTGGTGACCCGCAATGACGACCGGTTGGAAGTAATTCAGCCCAGACTCAAGGCATATCAGGAGCAGACTCGTCCGGTTGCGGACTATTACGAGCGCACGGGCAGATTGATCTCGGTCAATGGAGATCTGCCGGTGGATGCTGTGACCGAACAGATTTGCCGGATACTGGAAGATCATCACGCGTAAGAGAATGGCGATTGTGTGTAAATCATCGGCGGAAATAGAGAAGATGCGGCATAGCGGACGCATCGTGCGGCAGGTTCTTGACTATGTGAAGACGCTGGTCGCGCCCGGGGTGACGACCATGGACCTGGAGCGCGCCGCCGAAAAAAAGATCAAGGAACTCGGTGCCAAGCCGGCATTCAAGGGTTACTACGATTATCCTTGCGTGTTGTGCACGTCGGTGAATGAAGAGATTGTGCACGGTATCCCGTCGGAAAAACGGTCGCTGAAAGAGGGCGACATCGTTTCCATCGACTGCGGCGTGGTGCTTGACGGCTATTACGGCGACGCGGCCATCACGGTGCCGGTGGGCAACGGGCTGAAGCCGGAGTTGCAGAAATTGCTGGAAGTCACCGAGGCCTCGCTGTACCGCGGAATTGAGCAGGCGCGCATCGGGAACTCGATTGGCGACGTGGGGGCGGCGGTGCAGGAGCATGTGGAAGCCGCGGGATTCAGCGTGGTGCGTGAGTTTGTCGGACACGGCATCGGGACGCGGTTGCACGAAGAGCCGCAGGTTCCAAACTACGGCGCCCGCGGGCATGGCGCGAAGTTGCGCGAAGGCATGGTTCTTGCCATCGAGCCCATGGTGAATTACGGCAAGCCCGAGACGCGAGTGCTGGGCGATAAATGGACCGCAGTCACCGCCGACGGCAGTTGCAGCGCGCACTTCGAGCATTGCGTGGCAGTGACGCGAGATGGTCCGGTAATTTTGACGCAGTAGAGCTTTTAGGTTTTAGCTCCTAGCTTTTAGCTACGAGCCAAGAGCTAAAGGCTGAGAGCTACTTAAGGGGTGCATGAGCAAAGAAGACGCGATTGAAGTGATGGCAGTCGTGCTGGAACCGCTGCCCAACGCCATGTTCCGGGTGGAACTGGAAAACAAACACCAGGTGCTGGCGCACGTTTCGGGAAAGATGCGCAAGAATTTTATTCGCATCCTGCCTGGCGACAAGGTTGCGGTGGAACTTTCCCCCTACGACCTGAATCGCGGACGAATTGTGTATCGCTACAAATGATTTCGGTTTAGCTGTCAGCTAAGAGCTGACGGCTGAAAGCTGGGTTTATGAAAGTACGAGCATCGGTAAAGAAAATTTGCGACAAGTGCAAGGTCATCCACCGCAAGGGTGTAGTGCGGGTGATCTGCGTCAACTCGAAACATAAACAGCGCCAGGGCTAAAGAAGCTTTTGCCTTCTAGCTCCTGGCTTCTAGCCAAATCGCGGTTTGCTAGCAGCTGGAAGCTAGTAGCCAACAGAAGCCGGCAGAGGAACAGGAAAACATGGCACGTATTGCAGGCATCGATCTTCCGCGCCAGAAGCATATCAACATCGCGCTGACGTATATCTACGGCATCGGTCATCCGCGTGCCAGCCGCATCCTCGACGAGGCCAAGGTCGAGCCCATGAAGAAGGTGCAGGACCTGAGCGAAGAAGAGGTCAACCGCATCCGTACCGTCATTGAGGGCGAGGGACTGGTCGAAGGCGATCTGCGCAAGGAAGTTTCGATGAATATCAAGCGTCTCATCGAAATCGGTTCCTATCGCGGATTCCGCCACCGCCGTAACCTGCCGGTCCGCGGCCAGCGCACCCATACGAATGCCCGTACCCGCAAAGGTCCGCGCAAGGGAACCGTGGCCCAGAAGAAGAAGGCGACGGCAAAGACGTAAGAGAACGTTTCAGGGTTTCGCAGGTTTCAAGGGTTCAAAGTTATTACCTTGAAACTCTGAAACCTTGAAACTTTGAAACTTGAGTTTCTTGAGGTTCTATGGCAAAACCAGCAGCAGCAGCGGGCGGCGCAGCAGCCGCACCGGATAAAAAAGGCAAGAAAAAAACCTTCAAGAAGAAGGAGCGCAAGCACGTTCCGCATGGACTGTGCTATGTGCAAGCATCCTTCAATAACACGATCGTGACCGTCACTGACATGAACGGCAACGTCTTGTCGTGGAAGAGTTCCGGCTCGCTCGGCTTCCGCGGATCGCGCAAGGGCACGCCCTTCGCCGCCCAGCAGGCCGCGTCCAACGCCGCGAACATGGCGCGGGATCATGGTGTGCGCAGCGTCGATGTCCGCGTCAGCGGGCCGGGATCGGGCCGCGAATCGGCCGTCCGCGCGCTGGCTGCGGCAGGCATTGAAGTGCGCTCGATCCGCGACGTCACGCCGATTCCGCACAACGGCTGCCGTCCGCCGAAACGACGCCGCGTATAAACCGTAGAGACGTAGCTTGCTACGTCTTTTGCCCGCACCAAAGAGACGTTGCAAGCAACGTCTCTACAGAGGTTTCGTCCGGGACGAAGGGTGAAGCCAAACCCGTAAACCGGTCATCTAAAGGAGAAGAAACTTGGCACGTTATACTGATGCAGTCTGCCGTCTATGCCGCCGCGAGGGTTTGAAGCTGTTCCTCAAAGGCGCAAAGTGTTTTAGCGATAAGTGTCCCATCGAGAAGCGCAACTTCGCTCCCGGACAACATGGGAAGGACCGCAAGGCCAAAATCGTAGGCTACGGTCTGCAGTTGCGCGAAAAGCAGAAGGCCAAGCGTATTTATTTCACGCAGGAAGGCCAGTTCCGCAACTACTTCGAGAAAGCCGCGAAGTCACAGGGCGTAACCGGCGAACGGCTTCTGCAGCAGTTGGAGCGCCGTCTCGACAACGTGGTCTACCGCCTGGGATTCGCCCAGTCGCGGCGTCAGGCGCGCCAGTTGGTGCGCCACGGTCACGTTGCCGTGAATAATCGCAAGGTCAACATTCCTTCGTATGAAGTGAGCGCGGGCGAAGAAATCATGATCCGCGAAAACAGCAAAAAGCTCACCGTACTGGAACTGGCAAAGGAATTTGCCAGCCACGGCACCATGCCGAGCTGGCTGGAAGTGGATCGCGACAATTACAAGGCAAAAGTACTGTCGCTGCCCAAGCGCGAAGATATTCAGTTGCCGGTCAACGAGCAGCTGATCGTTGAGTTGTACAGCAAGTAAGTCGATAGTCGTCGGTAGTTAGTCGTTAGCCTCGTCTGGCCAACGACCATCGACAAACGACCGTCTTTTGGTCCTTAATTTCGAGCCAGATCAGCCTCTGCTGGCGCTTGACCTGAATCCCGCTCTTCGGAGCATGGACCGGTTCAGGGAGCCGGCACCGAGCCCAACGGCCGAAGGAGAAACACATGCTTTGGAAGGGTTTTCAAAAACCGAAACGTCTCGCAACCGACACCTCCAGCCTCACCGACAAGTACGGCATGTTCTGGGCGCAGCCGTTTGAACGCGGCTTCGGCACCACCGTGGGCAACGCCCTGCGGCGCGTGCTGCTGAGTTCAATCGAAGGCGCGGCGGTCACTGCAGTAAAAATGGAAGGCGTGCTGCACGAATTCCAGTCGATCCCGGGCGTGGTCGAGGATGCGACCGACATCATCCTCAACCTCAAACAGATTCCGTTCAAGCTCGCCGGCGATGCACCGAAAGCGATCTACCTGCGCGCGGATCAGCCCGGCGTGGTTACCAGCGGCATGATCGAAGCCGACGGCGATGTCGAAGTGCTCGACAAAGACGTCTACATCGCCACCGTCAGCGAAGGTGGCAAGCTCGACATGGAAATGCGCCTGAAGCGCGGCCGCGGCTACACCTCCGCCGACAAGAATTTCGACGAGGATCTCGGCATCGGCTTTATTCCCATCGACTCGGTTCACTCGCCCGTACGAAAATGTAATTACACGGTCGAAGCTGCGCGCTTGGGCCAGATCACCGACTACGATAAGCTCACGCTCGAAGTGTGGACCAACGGCTCCATCACCCCGGCCGATTCGCTCGGTTTGGCGGCGAAGCTGCTGAAGGACCACATGAACATCTTCATCAACTTCGAGGAAGAAATCGAAACCGGCACGTCGTCGTCGGACGATCGCAAGCCCGAGATCCACAACGAGAACCTCAACCGTTCCGTGGAAGAGCTCGAGCTTTCGGTGCGCAGCTACAACTGCCTGAAGAATGCCAACATCCAGACCATCGGAGAGCTTGTGCAGAAGACCGAAGCCGAAATGCTCAAGACCAAAAATTTCGGCCGCAAGTCGCTGAACGAGATCAAGGAAATTCTTTCCTCCATGGGTCTGAGCCTGGGCATGAAGATTGATGAGCACGGCAACGCCGTGCCCGGGCCGACGTCGAATCAGGTCCTTCCGGCCTCCGCCTACGGACCGGACGACCAGCTGTAAGAAGGGTTTCAAAGGTTTCAATGTTGCAAAGTTTTAGAGATTGCCTGGTTTAAGCTTTTGAAAGGGCGCGGCTTCTAGCCGCGCCGTTCAAGGCTAAATAAGAATCGGGGCTTTAGCCCCTGAGGTTCCCATGCGTCACAAAGTTGCAGGCTACAAACTCGGACGGAACACGGCGCACCGGCGCTCGCTGCTGCGCAACCTGGTCACCTCGGTGATTGTGGAAGAGCGCATTGAGACCACCGTGCCCAAGGCCAAGGCCGCGAAGCCCATCGTGGAAAAAATGATCACGCTGGGCAAGCGTGGCGACCTGGCCGCGCGCCGTCTGGCCACCGCCTATCTCATGACCGACGAAGCCGTAGCCAAGCTGTTCGATACCGTCGGCCCGCGCTTCGGCGATCGCGAGGGCGGCTATACCCGCATCATCCGAACCCACTGGAACAAGGGTGACGGTGCCGACAAGGCTTTTCTCGAACTGCTGGGCAGCGAGAAGATCCTCGACGAGAAGAAGGAAAAACGCGCCGAAGCTCGCGCCAAGAAAGCCGCCGAAGCCAAGAAGGCCATGGAAGACGCCGAAGCCCAGGCCGCTCACGATGGCGGAGTCGAGCCGGTAAAAGAAGACGATAAGAAAGAGTAACACTCATGTTTTTGTTCGAGGCGCGGCCCAGGCCGCGCCATTTCTTTTGGACCCTATCCGCGCACTCGTACATGTCCTACCGCGCTTCCCGGTGGTAATCTTCCCTACCTTCCGCCATCTCCCTACACTTTATTGCAATGGCCGTCACCCGCACACAAATCGGAATCGCCGTCGGCGCCGGAGTGTTGTTGGTGATGGTGTTTGTCGGCTACCTGTGGTGGCTCAGCAATCAAGGGCCAGTGCTAGCGCGCTCCGAAGATCACGATCCGCTGACCGGTCTGCCCGTCAGCATCAAGATGAATCCGCTGCGCGACCGCTCCACCGAACGGGCCGCTAATAAATTCATTCGCGAACTGCGCGACGGCCATTGCGACGAGGTGCTCGCCAAGTGGGAGCACGATTATCACAAGAAATATGCGAAGTACATTTGCGCGTCCGAAGCGCAGCACCCGCTGATCTCCTGGGAACTGGTGGAGTGGGAAGAGGCGCCCCCGCTGATCCTGCTTCACTATCGCGGCAAGCGCCTCGCCAACGCCGGACCCGACCATCCCGGAATCGATCAGGACCTCTTCACCGTCACCACGGAAAATAAAGGCGGCGGCTGGGTGGTAACCAAGTACGACGCGATGTACTGAGGTGCAGATGTCAGCTGTCAGTTCGAGATATTTGACTAGGTCAGAGACAGGTCCATGCTTCTTGATGTGAATCTGCGTTAGGGTCCACCGGTCCTGCTGTTTGAAGCCCGCTAAAAACGCATCGTAGTGACGTAGCTCGCTACGTCTCTCTCGCCACGTCCCGTGCGCCGCCAGCAAGACGTTGCCAGCAACGTCTCTACGACGCGGATCTTCGTCGCGCCCACGCATAGTACGCCAGCAGTAAAATCTGCGCCGCGATTCCCGCGCAAGTATCGAGCAGCACATCCCACGGCGTCCCGGTGCGCGATGGAATGTAGCTCTGGTGCCATTCGTCCAGGCTGGCCACCACCGCGGTTCCGAACACAGCCAGCGCCGCCCAGCGGAGAGCCCACTTCGCGCCATCCATCGCAGGCAGGGTCTCGCGCCACGCGCGAAATAGCAAAATACTCAACATGCCGTAGCCAAAAACGTGTCCGCCCTTGCGCAGGTAAAAGTGCAGATGCTCGAAGCGCGCATGGTTCACTCCAAACAAAAAATGCAGCAAGGGATAAAGAAACCGGCTGGTGTTGTGCGAGGAAAGATAAGTGGTCGACTCGATGGCAATGACGATCAGCCACAGAATAGCGGCGATCCATGCCTTCAGAACATTGTGGCGTTGCGTGCTCAAGCGAGTGGAGGGCTCACGGAATTCTCACCCTGCGCAAAAAGCGCGAAGGGCCTGCCCTGCGCCTGTCGAACGGATGCGGCACCCACAGTCCGAGACTGGGCCCTATTCGATCGCATAGTTCGGGGCCTCGCGAGTGATCATGACGTCGTGCACGTGGCTCTCGCGCAGTCCGGCGCCGCTGATGCGCACGAAGCGCGTCTTCTGCAGCAGTTCCGGAATCGTGGCGCACCCGCAGTAGCCCATGCCCGATTTCAATCCCCCCACCATCTGGTGAACGATCATCGCCACCGACCCGCGATAGGGAACGCGCCCCTCAATTCCTTCCGGTACAAGTTTGGCTAGCCGGTTGGAGTCTCCGTCCGAGGCCGAGATCGACGCCGACGAATCGCCTTCCGTGCTCTGGAAATAACGCTCGCTCGATCCCTGCGCCATCGCGCCGATCGAGCCCATGCCACGATACGACTTGAACGATCGGCCCTGGTACAGAATCAATTCGCCGGGACTTTCGTCAGTGCCGGCGAAGAGCGATCCAATCATCACCGCGCTCGCGCCCGCGGCCAGCGCCTTGGTCACGTCGCCGGAATATTTAATGCCGCCATCCGCAATGATCGGCACTCCCGAATCTTTCGTCGCCCGGTACGCTTCGGCAATGGCGGTAATCTGCGGCACGCCCGCGCCGGTCACGACCCGCGTGGTGCAAATCGATCCCGGCCCAATGCCGACCTTAATGCCGTCAGCCCCGGCCCGCGTCAATTCACAGGCACCGTCGAAGGTCGCCACGTTGCCCGCCAGCAACTCAATGTGCGGCAGCTTCGATTTCACCAGCTTCACCGCGTCCAGAACTTTTGTGGAATGCCCGTGCGCGCTGTCGATGGCCAGCACGTCCACTTTCGCTTCGGCAAGTTCCTGAGCGCGCTCCAGAAAATCTCCCGTAGCCCCGATAGCCGCACCCACGCGCAGCCGCCCTTGCGCGTCCTTGGCAGCGTTGGGATACTTCAGCTTTTTCTGAATATCTTTAACCGTGATCAGGCCCTTCAGGTTGTACTTGTCGTCGACCACCAGAAGTTTTTCCACGCGATGCTCGTGCAGAATCTTTTCCGCCTCTTCCAGCGTGGTTCCCACCGGCACGGTAATCAGATTTTTCTTGGTCATCACCTTGTCGATGGGAATGTCGAAGCGGGTCTCGAAGCGCAGGTCGCGGTTGGTGAGGATGCCGACCAGCCTGCCGTGATCGGTAATGGGCACGCCTGAAATTTTGTACTTGCGCATTACTTCGAGCGCGTCGCTCACCCGGTCGGTCGCCGCCATGGTGACGGGATCGACAATCATCCCGCTTTCCGAGCGCTTCACCTTGTCGACCTCATTGGCCTGCTGCTCGATGGTCAGGTTGCGATGAATGATCCCCAGCCCGCCCTGTTGCGCCAGCGCAATCGCCATGTGCGATTCAGTCACCGTGTCCATGGCCGCGCTCACCACCGGAATGTTCAGGCTGATGTTGCGCGTGAGCTGCGTCTGGGTGCTGGCCTGCGCCGGAATCACATCCGAGCGTGCAGGCAGCAGGAGAACGTCATCGAAAGTAAGAGCCTCAGGAACAGGAAAATGAATCATAAATTTTCGGGATCACCCATCGTGTGGGTAAACATTCATTCTAGAGACGGGAGGGGATTGAGGCAAATGGCGTGCTGAGACGCGGCGCGATTCACTCAGGGATGAGAAAGGCGCCGGGTATACGTTCGTCCAATGTTGCCAGCACTCCACCTTTCGCGCGTGCCAGCTCCGCGAGATGGCCGTCGGTGATTTGTCTTGGAGTTTTCACCCACGTTGGAAGATGACTGACCTCATGGTTGTCGGCAATGAAGTTCGACCGAAAAGCCTGCGCATGCTTCAAGCGCAGCAACAACGTGCGGCCTTGAGCGACAGTCAATCCGTAGGCCGGAGCCTGGGCGAGGACACGCAGGAAGCCCAGTTCGGTGATGGCGCAGGTTGCTAATTTCGGATTGGAGAGCACCCGCACCCACGCGGCCACGCGCCCATGGAATTCGTGGTTGGCGAATCCCAAAGCCACCAGCGCATTTACATCAAGCAGATAAGTCATGGCAGGGACGACTCATTCATGGCTGCTGTGATCACGGAAAGCTGGCCAGTATCTCTTCGACTTCCTTGCTGCTCAGCGCAGGAGCGTCCGGGCCGGCGCTAAGGACGGGAAGACCGGTAACGGGATCGGTAACGATCTTTGCCGGACGAGGGCGTTGCCTTTGAGGCGTCAGCACGATGCGCCCCGCCTCGACTTGGACCTTAAGAGGATCGCCCGCCCGAATTCCCAGTCGGCGGCGCACAGGGCCGGGAAGCACCACCTGCCCTTTGGTCGAAATTTTGGTTTGCATAGTAAGACGATCTTACCTGTGAATCTAGGCTGGCACAAGTGCTGAGAACGTCATTAAGAGTTAAGAGCCTCATGAACGGGAAGTGAATCATGGATTTTCGGGACCACCGAGCGTGGAGGTAAACATTCATCCCAGAGACGGCTGGGTAGTGGAAGCAAATGGACCAGGATGAGTGCTGTCAGGTTATTTCGACAGTTGGATGGCCCGCAATCATTTTCCTTCTTCGCCGTATCGCCGGAGATACAGCCCGAAGGTTCTCACGTCGTTTAAGGAGACGTCAGGAATCGGGAAGTGATGATAGATGCCAGTCTCCGCCACCTCTTTCCCGATCTTCGCGGCCTCAGCGCGGCTGAGGCGCTGCGGATCGCCCGCTTTCTCCGTCCCTAGGAAGAACTGGAACGTGACGAACTGATCGTTGCAGGAAAACACCACTCGCACCGAGCCGTTCTCATTGAGTTTTACATCGCTTTCATTGTTGGCCATTCTTCCCACCATAGTGTATTCGCGCACCGCGCGACGTTCCAGTCACTTGCGTGCAGATGCGGTCGGCCAAGCCACGCGATGTTTTGTCTGAAACAACCACGACCATATCCTTCAGGGTCAACGTGCCGGGAGGCTCTAGCACGTAGTTGTAGCGGTACTTTTTGTAACCGCTGTATTTCTCCGACGAGGCGGTTAGCCACCCCGTCTCATGTGTCGGGTCAACCTTTGTGAAGCGGCCGCCGCTGGGTAACCACGTCGCAGAGTCGTCGTGCAGATTCACGTCGACCGTGACGCACTTAGGTTCGTTTGCGAATGCGGAAATTATCTCATCATACTTCGCATCATTTTTAGTGAAGTATGAGCTCGTCCGATTCGGCTTCGCTTGCTGCTGCCCGACCGCAACGCACAGAAGAACAGTCGGCAGTGCGAAGAGCATCCGACTAGCCTGCTTCGGCGTCATGGATGAACGTTTATCACACATCTGCTCACAATGGGAAGTGACGTGTTACAAGTAGCGTTAGCACTCGAACCTATATTTCTGGGGCATCCCCAGTTTGTCTTTTAATCCCCACCGGCGTATATTAGGGAACTGAGAACTGCTGTGTACCGGCAATTGGCGAAGCACACCAGTGGGCGCAAGCCCACTTTTTAGTTGGGCCCTTCGGGTGGTGCGGCCATCGGCCTGTAAGTTATTTGATTCATGGCACTTGACGTTGAACGTGTGCGGGAAATCGCGGAGCGGGTGGCCGCCTCCAGCGGACTCGAAATTGTAGAAATCGAGTTCCTCGGCGGCGGCAAGGCGCGCATGCTGCGAGTTTTTTTAGACAAGCCCGCCGCTGGTACCGATCCACTGGCCGGTGTCACGCACGAAGACTGTGCGAACTTCAGCCGCGAGTTTGGCACCATCCTCGACGTGGAAGACGTCATGCCGGGATCGTATACGCTGGAAGTTTCGTCGCCCGGGCTGGATCGCAAGTTGATCAAGGCCGCCGACTTCAACCGCTTCATCGGCAGTCGCGTCAAGTTGACCACGCGGCAACCGGTGGGCAGCAACCGTCATCTTGAAGGGCGGCTGGAGAGTTTTCAGGATGGCCGGCTCATGCTGGATTTGAGCGTGGCCAGCCACAAGTCGCGCAAGAAAATGGGCGCGGCCGCCGGCGAGAAAATAGAAATCGATTTCGCCAACGTGGAAAAAGCGAATCTGGTGCCGGAAATCTGAAGAGATTGGGTAATTTGGTAATTGAGTAATTTTGTAATTTGAAAACTCGCCGGCAGGCGTTCTAAAGGTTTTCAACTTGCCAAATTACTCAATTGCAAAATTACCAAATGGTTTCTTATGGCTAGCGAGCTTTACAACACGATCGACGCACTCAGCCGGGAAAAAGGCATTGATCCGCAGATTGTGGTCAGCGCGGTGGAAGACGCCATTGTTATGGCCACGCGCAAGTACTACAAGTCCCAGGAAAATCTGCGCGCCAAGCTCGACAAAGACACGGGCAAGATCAACGCCTTTGCGGTGAAGACCGTGGTCGAGACGCCGGAGCAGGTGGAAGATCCCAACCTGCAAGTCACGGTGGAAGATGCGCGCAAGGTCGATCCCGCGCTCGAAGTCGGCGGCGAACTCCTGATTCCGAAAGTGACCGAGGGAATTCTGGGCCGCATCGCAGCGCAACTGGCAAAGCAGGTAATTTTCCAGAAGGTGCGCGAGGCCGAGCGCGACACGGTTTACAACGAATACATCGGCCGCGTCGGCGAGATCGTCAACGCCACGGTGAAACGCGTCGAGGGCCCCGACGTGATTTTCGATATCGGCAAGGCGGAAGCCCGCATGCCACGCAAGGAGCAGTCGCGCCTGGAATCGTTCGCCATCGGCGAGCGCGTGCGCGTCGTGATTGCGCGCGTCGAGCGCGCTTCGAAGGGTCCGGGCGTTGTAGTCTCTCGCGCCGCGCCCGATCTTGTGCAGCACTTGTTCCAGACGGAAGTGCCGGAAATTTATGACGGCACAGTCGTGATCCGCGCCATTGCCCGCGAAGCCGGCGAGCGCACCAAAATCGCGGTCATGTCGAAAGACAAAGATGTGGACGCGGTGGGCGCCTGCGTCGGCATGAAAGGCATGCGCGTGCAGTCGATCATCCGCGAACTGCGCGGAGAAAAGATTGACATCATCGAGTATCACGAAGATGCCGTCACCTTCGCCGAAAAGGCGTTGCAGCCCGCCAAGGTCAGCCGCGTCACCGTGGTCGACAGTGGTGACAAGCATCTGGAGGTTGTCGTCGACGACAGCCAGCTTTCGCTCGCCATCGGCAAGAAGGGTCAGAACGTTCGCCTCGCCGCGAAGCTGTTGGGATGGAAGATTGACATCAAGAGCGAAGAAGAGAAGCGCCAGGAAGTCGAGCTGCAGATGGCCGCAATGGCGCCGCAGCAGACCACCCCGCTCGAAAATGTTACTGGCCTGGGCGAGGGCCTGGTCGAGAAACTTAGCGCCGCCGGCGTAACTACCGTTGAAGCTCTGGCCGATATGACGCCGGAGCAACTCGAGGCCATTGAGGGCATCGGGCCGAAGACGGTGGAAAAAATCAGCCTGGCGGTGAATAATTACTTTGCAAGCCTCGAGGCAGGCGCCGTCGAAGGCGAAGTTGCGGCGGAAGTCGAAGTGGCCGCCGAAGGCGAAGCTGAATCGCAGGAAGCTGCCGCCGAAACGACAGAAGGCGAAGTTGCCGCGGAAGAAATAGCGGCAGCACCCGAGGCGACTGCTGAAGCTGCCTCGGACGAAACCGCAGAGCGCGCGCCGGAAGACGGCTCGGCTCCGGAAAAAACTGAATAGTGATCTCCAATAACCATGGCACTCGCCGCATTTTCAATGGCGTGCGCGTGCCGGACGCTGACTCCGTGAGGATGCAATGAAGACCTAAGCGCAACGCGGGGCACCAGAAAGGCCGGATGAGCAAGGTTCGAATCAACGATCTCGCCAGGGAGCTGGAAGTTAAAAGTAAAGCCATTCTCGACGCTCTACCGATCGTCGGGGTGACGGAGAAGAAGACCCATTCCAGTTCGCTCGAGGAGCATGAAGCAGAAAAAGTGCGGGTGCACATCCGTGGCTCGGCGGAAGCGCAGTCTTCGTCCGCCCGCTCCGCTCGCCCCTTGCGCGGCGAAGAAGAAATCAGGACCAAGATCGATTTGTCGCACATTTCCCGGCCCGGAGATGTGCTGAAGGCGATCACGCAAAAGAAGGAAGCCTCTGCGGCCCCAGTACGCCCGCAAGCGCCGCCATCGCCTCCGGTCGCCGCCAAGCCCGCAATTGTGCCTCCGCCTCCCGCAGCCAGGCCCACGCCGCCCCCTGCCGCGCCGCCGGCAGCCACAGTCGCCACACCGCCGCCTGCGCCGCGGCCTCAAGTTGCGACCCCGCCAGTCGAAAGGCCCGCTGCTCCCGCGCCTCCGGCAGCGGCGCAAACTGTTCCAGCGCCGCCGCGTCCCGCGACTCCGCCTCCGGCTCCAGCGCCGCAGGCGCCAGCAGTAACCGCTTCAGTCACGCCTCAGCCTCCGGCAGTTACGCCGCGTCCGCCAGCGCCGCCTGCAGCGGTAGGTCCGCCGCAGCCGCCTGCTCCGCGCATGATTGTTCCGCAGACTGGGCCGCGTCCGGTATACAAAGCTCCGCCGCCACGCCCGGTCGCGCCCACAGCGCAAGCCGGTGCACCCGCAGGCACCATGCGTCCCGCGCCCGGACGTCCAGTGCCCGGTCAGCCAATCTTTCAGCGCCCTCGTCCGCAGGTTCCCGGCGGAGGCCCACCGCGTCCGCTGCGTCCCGGCGAGCGCCGTCCCATGCATCCCACGCGCCAGGCGCCTGCGGGTGCGCGTCCTCTTGGTGTTGGTCCGGGGCTTCCACCTCCGGGACCATCTCGTCCCGGCAGTCGTCCGGGAGCGCCCTCGCGCCGGCCCGGCCAGCGCTACGTTCCGCGCGGCGTAAAAGAAGGTCCAATGAAGGGCTACACGCCGCCACCGCGCATGGTGGTGTCGAACGAGCCCATGCCGATCACGCGCAATATCACGATCACAGAAGGCATCAGCGTCAAGGATCTGGCGGAGAAGCTCGACATTCGCGCGAAAGATTTAATCTCGCGCCTGCTCGGCCGCGGCGTTTTTGCCACCATCAACCAGACGCTCGACGCCGAACTCGCCAGCGAAATGGCGCGCTTCTTCGGAGCCGAGACCAACGTCATCACTTTCGAAGAACAAGCTTCCAAAGATATCGACGCAGCTGCTGGGAGCGGAGAAGAGTCCGCCATCGAAGTCACGCCGCGCCCGCCCGTGGTCACTATCATGGGTCACGTGGATCACGGCAAGACCACGCTGCTCGATTCGATCCGCGAAACGAGCGTCGCCGAAGGCGAAGCCGGCGGCATCACGCAGCACATCGGCGCCTACAAAGTTCGCATCACCGACAAAGAGTCCCCCGCTTACGGCCGCGAGATCGTCTTCCTCGATACGCCGGGTCACGAAGCCTTTACCCGCATGCGTTCGCGCGGCGCGAAGGCCACGGATATCGTCGTGCTCGTTGTGGCCGCCGATGATGGCGTCATGCCGCAGACGGTCGAAGCCATCGATCACGCGCACGCCGCCGAAGTTCCCATCATCGTCGCCGTCAACAAAATCGACAAGCCCGACGCCATGCCCGATCGCGTAAAGAAGCAACTCGCTGATCGCGGGCTGGTGCCCGAAGAGTGGGGCGGAAAGACCGTTTTCGTCGACGTTTCGGCAAAGAAGAAAACCAATCTCAATCTGCTGATGGAAATGATCTGCCTGGTCGCCGACCTGGCCGAGTTGAAAGCCACGCCGGAGCGAGCTGCCACCGGCGTTGTGCTGGAAGCGAAACTCGATCGCGGCCGCGGCCCCGTCGCCACCGTGCTCGTGCAAAACGGTACGCTGGTCGCCGGAGACAACTTTGTCGTCGGCAACGTCTACGGAAAAATCCGCGCCATGTTCGACGATCGCGGTGCCGCGCTTCTGTCCGCGCCGCCCTCCACTCCGGTTGAAATCCTGGGCATGGAAGGCCTGCCGCAGGCTGGAGATCAGTTCGTCGTGGTCGCCGACCGCGACAAGGCCCGCGGTATCTCCGAGTACCGCGAGCAGAAAGCCCGCGAAGCCGCGCTGGCTAAGAGTTCGCGCGTTTCGCTCGAAGGCCTGGCGGAACAGATCAAAACTGCCGGCACCAAGGAACTGAACATCATCCTGAAGGGCGATGTGCAGGGCTCTGTCGAAGTGCTGAGCGACCTGCTCACCAAATTGTCGAACGAAAAAGTTCGCCTGAAACTGCTGCGCTCAGGCGTGGGCGCCATCACCGAGACCGACGTGCTGCTGGCCTCGGCGTCGAACGCCATCATCATCGGCTTCAACGTGCGGCCGGAGCGCAAGGCGCAGGAACTCGCCGACCAGGAAAAAGTCGACATCCGCCTGCACTCGATCATTTACGAACTGCAGGACGAGATCAAGCGCGCCATGACCGGCCTGCTTGAGCCGACCATTAAGGAAACCTACCAGGGCCGTGCCGAGGTGCTCGAGGTCTTCCGCATCCCGAAGGTGGGAACCGTTGCCGGTTGCCGCGTCACCGACGGCCAGATCAAAAACAACTCCGAAGTGCGCCTGCTGCGCGACAACGTGGTCGTGTTCAAAGGCAAAGTTGGATCGCTGCGCCGCTTCAAGGACGACGCCCGCGAAGTCACCAACGGCATGGAGTGCGGAATCTCCATCGCGAACTATGGCGATATCAAGGCCCGCGATGTGATCGAGGCCTTCGCCACCGAGCGCATCGCCGCCGAAGTAATGGCGTAAGAACTGTCGTTAGTCGCTGGTCGTCGTGTTGCCAACGACTGACGACAAGCGACCAACGACGAACGGCCTGCGGCGGCCGCCACCTGCATGATCGCTTTCCTCACCCTCGAACTTCACATCGAAGCCGCGCAGTCTATCAAAGATCGCCGCCAGGTTGTTCGCAGCCTGAAAGACCGCCTCCGCACCAGTTTCAACGTATCAGTGGCCGAGCTCGACGGCGCGGAACTGTGGAATCGCGCTACCATCGGAGTCGCCGCAATTTCCAACTCCCGCGACTATCTCGACGGACTCATGAAAAACGTGGAGCGCGCCGCCGCCCGCATCGCCAACAACCACGGCGCCGAAATCGCCGACTCCTTCGTGGAATATTTCTAAGATGCTCGCGTAGAGACAGCCGCCTCGGCTGTCCAAGCGAAGGCGAAGCGAGCGTCAAAGATGGAGGCCAGCGCGTCGAAGATGGAAGCCCAGCGTACCAAAGATAGACGATAATGGATTCAGGAGCTGCTCCCACACTTCCCCATCGCGTTGTTACTTCTGTACTTACCCGCATCCTACAAAACCGGGCGACAATAGCTCACTGGCGTACACACGCAAGTGCCATTTTCTGATATTCTCATGCGTTTTACCTGAGGTGATGTTCGTGGAGAAGCGCGGCCTGAAATATCATCGCGGGCGCGTCGGCGAGGCGCTGCGCGAGGAGATCGAAACGCTCGTGGAAGGCGAACTCGCGGATCCCCGTATCGGTCTGGTGAGCGTGACCGCGGTCCACATCGCCGACGATGGCCGTTCCGCGCAGGTTTGGGTCAACGTGGAAGGCGATGAGGTCGACGCCGACCAGAGCCTGGAAGGTCTGGAGGCCGCGCGCGAATACATTCGCCACGAACTGGTTGAGCGCTTGCGCCTGCGCCGCGCTCCCGAGCTGTATTTCCGGCTGGATCGCGCCGAACGGGAAAAAGCGCGCGTCGAAGAATTATTGGCGCGGGCTAAAAAAAGAGCCAAGGCTCGCAAGGACAAAAGTGGAAAAAAGAACTAGCGGCGTCGAGGATGTGCTCCGGCAGATCGGAGAGCACGAGCGTTTCGTGCTGACCTCGCATGCCCGCCCCGATGGCGATGCCGTCGGATCGGCCCTGGCCTGCTGCCAGATTTTGCGCGCCATGGGCAAGCAAGCCGATGTCGTGCTGCACGATGGCGTTCCTCGCGTCTACCGCTCGCTCCCTTTTGCCAACGAGGTAGTGCAGTCCAACCACGTGATCGGCAGTTACGATTCGGCGATTATCCTGGAATGCGACAGCATTCACCGCACCCGCCTCGAAGGCCTCGAAAGCCGCTTCCTGATTAGCATCGACCATCATGTCAGCGGACGTCCTTTCGCCCACGTCAACTGGATCGATCCCCACGCCGTGGCCACCGCGGAAATGGTTTTTCGCCTGGCGCGCGAAGCCGGCGTCAAATTTTCCTCTGAGGTTGCCACCTGCCTCTACACCGCGCTGATGACCGACACCGGATCGTTCATGTTTCAAGGCACCAACGAAAACGCATTCGCCCTGGCTCGTGAACTCGTGCTCGCCGGCGCCGATCCAGCACACTGCGCGCGCGGCATTTATTTCGCGCACTCGGTTGCTAAAATCCGGCTGCTGGGCGAAGCTCTTCGCAGTCTGACTGCGGACGACCACCTCGCTTACGCCTGGGTGACTCAGAAGCAGATGGAGCGCTGCGGCGCCATCGAAGAGGATTGCGAAGGCCTGGTGAACTATGTTCTTTCCATCGGCGGCGTCGAAGTTGCGGCATTCTTTCGCGAGCTCCCCGATGGACGCTACCGCGTGAGCCTGCGCAGCAAAGGCAAAATGGATGTTGCCAACGTGGCCGAGAGCTTCGGCGGCGGAGGTCACGGGTGCGCCAGCGGATGCTCCGTCGATGGCCCACTCGCCGAGGCCGTGCGCCAGATTCTGGCCCAACTTCGCGGCGGCCCTTCCGTACAATAGAAAAACAATTTTTGTTTGGTGATTATTGATCGTTGATTAAGGAGCCTGCAAGTTTCTGCGTTTTTCGATCAACAATCATCAATTAGCAATTTCCCCATGACCGCTCGCACCCGAACCGACATCCTGCTGCTGGCTGGCTTTTGTGCGTTTCTATTTTTCTATGGCCTCGGACAATTCGGCCTGATCGGCGCGGACGAGCCGCGTTATGCCCAGGTCGCCCGCGAGATGCTCGATCGCCGCGATTGGATCACGCCCACGCTCGGCGGCCATGCCTGGCTGGAGAAACCGCCTCTCTATTACTGGCAGGCGATGTTGGCCTACTCTGTGTTCGGCGTCAGCGACGTGGCGGCGCGTTTTCCGGCCGCCTTCGACGCCACTCTGCTCGTGATTGCCGTCTATCTTTTCTTCCGCAAGTTCCGCCGCGGGGTGGAAGTCGACGCCGCCCTGATCACGGCCTCGTCCGCGGCAATCATCGGCTATTCGCGCGCTGCTTCCATGGACATGTCCCTGGCAACCACTTTCAGCATCGGGATGCTTTCGTGGTGGGCGTGGCGCGAGACCGGAAAGCGGACGCATCTCGCAGCGTTCTATTTTTTTATGGCGCTAGGAATGCTGGCCAAGGGCCCGGTCGCGCCCTTTCTCGCTGCGGCTGTGATCATGTTTTTCTCACTGGCCGCCCGCGAATCTCGCCTCGTTTTGCGAACCATCTGGCTGCCGGGAATCCTACTCTTCTGCCTCATTGCGCTGCCCTGGTACTTTGCCGTACAGCTCCGCAACCCACAATTCTTTCGCGAATTTATTTTGCAGCACAATCTCGCCCGCTTCTCCAGCGACCTCTATCACCATCGCCAGCCCTTTTGGTATTACCTTCCCGTCACCGCAATCGCCCTGATTCCATGGATCGTATTCGTGATTACGGCATTCGCCGAGTCAGCAAGAATCTGGTGGGGAGAGCGCAAATCGGGTTCTCCCGAACCCGATCTCGAATGGCAGTTCAGCCTGTTCGCCTGTTGCTGGCTGATAGTGCCATTGCTGTTCTTCTCATTCTCGCAGTCGAAGCTTCCCGGCTACATTCTTCCCGCAATTCCTGCTGGAACGGTCTTGCTGGCGGATTATTTGCGCTGCCGCCTCACGGAGCAGGAAAGTGTTTCCAGGGGCTTGGCGATAACGCACGCGCTGGTGGCCGCCCTGCCTATAGTTCCTGCGTTGCTCCTAGGCAACATTGTCATCCAACACCGGCTGCCCGCGAGTCGCTTCACGCTTGTCGCGATAGTCGTTGCTCTCATGCTCAGCGTCGGCATCGCGCTCACGCTCTTCAGCCACTTGCGCCTGCGTATGCTGCGGTTCGTAACGCTGATTCCCGTCGTACTCTCGGTCGCGGCCGTGCTGAAAATGGGAACCAACTCGATCGACCAGAAACTTTCCGCTCGCCCGCTAGCGATTGAGATTGCTGCCGTTGAAACCCATCGACTGCCCCTGGCGGTCTTCGGCGTTTCCCGCGAACTGGAGTACGGCTTAGGTTTCTATCGCAACCAGTCAGCGCTGCATTACGAAGCAGGAAGCCTTCCCGCCGAAGAACACTTGCTGGTCGCTCCTTCTACGTGGAAAGTGAATGTCGCCCGTCAAACCGCGGGCCGTCGCGTTTTGTTTCTGGGTCACTACGACCCTCAGGGCGTGGATTTTTACTGGGTTGCAGCCGTCGGCGCGAGCCGCTGAGGAACGTAGTTTTTTGCCTGTGTTAATCGGGTAAGTGCCCGAGTCGTCCCTCTCGCTAGCCTTTTTCGCTTAACGCCTGCGACTAGCCGGAAATGATTTTTTTCACACCAACCTCTTTTTCGATAAAGCATCCAATTGAGTGGCAGAACTGCAGCACCCTACCCTCCGGCCTCACTGAGCGGAGAGGGGTTGGAGGGAGGGTTGCCGCGGTGCCTGCCTTTTCTTATTTGGGGTTCCCTCGGTCGCCTAGCCCTGCCAGCAACCGTCCCAGAAATTCGTTAAACTAGGAATATGAAATCCGTATCCGCTCGCTTGCTTTTCAGTGCGGCGTTGCTTTCCTGCGGGTTGGCGCTATCCGCGGGCGCCCAGGAAGGTCCTCTTGAGAACACTCCTCCCGCTGGTAGTACGCCCGAAGAGATTATCAAGCGCTTCGCCGCCAAGGAAACCGAATTCGCCAAGGCACGCGATCAGTACACCTATCGCCAGGATGTGAAAGTTCAGACCCTCGATGGGAGCACGGTCGACGGCGAGTATCACGAAGTTTTCGACGTCATGTTCGACGATAAGGGCCACCGCATCGAGAACGTCGTGTTTGCGCCGCAGTCGAACCTCACCAAAATTTTCATGTCGCAGGAAGACTTCCAGGACATCCGCCACCGCCTGCCTTTTGTGCTAACCGAAGAAGATCTTCCGGAATACAACATTCTCTATGTCGGCGAGCAAAAAGAAGACGAACTGCAGTGCTACGTCTTCGACATCGCTCCCAAGAAAATCGAGGGCAAGAAGCGCTACTTCCAGGGCCGCGTCTGGGTCGACAACCACGACTTCCAGATCGTCAAGACCTATGGCAAGACTGTGCCCGACATTCGCCAGAAACATGGCGACCAGGAAAATCTTTTCCCCAAATTCACGACGTGGCGTCAACAGATCGACGGCCAGTACTGGTTCCCGGTCTTCACCAAGGCCGACGACGAACTGCATTTCAAACTGGAAGACGTGCACATCAAGGAAATCGTGAAGTACGAAGACTACAAACGTTTCGGCGCCAATTCCAAAATTCTCTACGAAGGCAGGGAAGTGCCAAAAGATAAGCCGCAGGATCAGAAAAAGCCAGAGGAGCAGAAACCGCAGTAGAAAGCTCTCGGCTGTCGGCCATCAGCTCAACATTCCGGAGTAGGCGGGTCGATGTTTAGCTGAAAGCTGATGGCTGACAGCTTTAGTAGAACAAATACTTCCTCCACTTATCATCCGACCGTCCCATCAACCGCATAATGTGACGGCTGGTATGCAGGTTGAAGGCGCGGGGTTCGCGCATTAGCTTCATGCCAGCCTCGGCGGGATGCTGGTTCCCCTTGCGACGATTGCAGGCGTGGCAGCACGCCACCAGATTTTCCCAGGTCGACGAGCCTCCGCGCGAGCGCGGAATCACGTGATCGAGCGTCAACTCACTCGAAGGCAGCACCGTCGCGCAGTACTGGCAGGTATTGCGGTCGCGCAGCAAAATATTCTTGCGCGAAAGTGCTCGGCTCTGGTGCGGAATCCGCCGGTACTCGAGCAGTCGAATCACTGAAGGCAGTCGCATGGCCACGCGCGCCGAATGCAGAAAGTGTCCATTCTCTTCCTCGGTCATGGCCACGCCCTTGAGAACCAGCACCAAGGCACGCCGCGCCGCGCACACGTTGATGGGTTCGTAGGACGCATTTAGCACCAGCACAGGCGCCAATAAGGCATGCCCGTCCCCGGGCCGGTGCGTGGCCGCCGCCGAGAACAACCCGGCGGCGTGCCGGGATCCTGAATCATTCTCCATCCTCAGGGACATAAAATAATTCCGCTCTCCAAAAACTCGCCGTCGAAATGTTGAAACTTTGAAACCTTATAACTTTGAAGCTTTGAACTCTACCCCTTCGCTACGCTCGCCAGCACCTCGCTGTCCGTTGCTACCGCTTCCTCATTCCGGCCAGCCAACGACTCATAATTAGATGCCAGTTTCAGTGTACGCGCCACAGTCCCCACCCATACCGTCGAGGCCCCTGCGCGTCGCAAAACTTTGGCGCATTCGGTAGCGGTAGCACCGGTCGTATAGACATCATCCACCAGAAGCACCTTTTTGCCAGTAACCTCAGCGGCACGGCACACGGCGAAAGCCCCGCGCAGGTTCGCGCGACGCTGGTGACTGCTCAATCCGATTTGTGATTCGGTGTCGCGAGTGCGTAATAAAATGTCGGGAGCAAGTTGCCAGCCCTCGCTTGCGGGACGAAACGTCAACGCAGCCCGCGCAATCATTTCCGCCTGGTTGAATCCGCGCTGCCGCCGCTTGGCCCTGTACAGCGGCACGGGGATCACCAGAATCCTCGGTTGTTCAAACGTCAACTGTTCAGCGTGAGTCTCCAGTGCGGCCATAGCCTCAGCCAGCAAGCTTCCTAAAACTTTCGCCGCCGGTCGCACGCCGTTGTACTTCAGCAAGTGAATCAATTCGCGCAGCCCACCCTCATAATGTCCATAAGCCACCGCCCGCTCAAAAGGACGCCGAATGCGCCGGCAAACCGGACATCGCCCCGGGCCCCCGCTTTCTTTCTCTGCATACGATGAAAATACCCGTTCCCCGCAAACCGCACAGACTTTACCTCGGATCGGGTAAATACCGTTCAAGCAAGGCTGGCACGCGGGTAGCCGCGAAATATTGAGAAGAGGTTCGCCGCAGATGCGGCAATCGGAAGGGAAGAAAACGCAGAAAAGGCCTTCGGCGACCCGGCGCGTCCAGGCTTGAGATGCCTGCGAAACAATGGAATGCCCTAATACTGCAATACCGCCATGGCCAGCCCGGATTCTGTCCTCACTACTGCTGAAGACGGCCTCCTCATCATCACGCGCTCAACCGCCGCGGCCAATCGTAGCCTTGCACCAGCAGTATAGCGACGAACCCCGGGCTAGGCAACGTTGCTCTTGGAAGCCGTCGAGACTTTTCCTGGCGTCATCCTCGGCGTGTCCGCCACTCGCTCATGCACCGCCGTGAACATCAGCCGGTAGTCCCGGCGAAAACATTCCGCGCAGCGCACTGGTTTCAACAGAAACAGGGGCAGGATATACCGTTCCGTTAGACTCCGTCGTCGCGAACGGAATCCAACCTCGCTACCGCAATCGCGGCAAAAATACGGGCGAGCCAAATACCGGTCGGGGGAAACGTTCATACTTGCACCTCTGAAGAACAGAAGACTCCGAAGGGAACATCAAGTACGATCATTTTACACCTACCATGCCTGTTAAAGCCTTACTTTTGGACATCCCGTCAGGTGGAAACCAGATTGGAACCGAACTCAGCGGGGGACAAAACCTCGCAAACCGCCTTTTGTCGATCGATATTAAACTCCGATTCCGTTTCACGAACCGGCTAAGCTTTGTGGGGCTACCGGATCGACTCCCTGAATTGGAGGGAGCAGAGCAAATCTTTTGACGACCTGTTTTTTTTCGAGCACGGCACCGGGACGGTGACGGGTCGAGGCGGTCCAGCGCAGTGCGGGCTCAGGGACCCCAACTTCCACGACTTTTTTGGAATCAAGCCCTTGTTGGGCCTAGACTTTTCGTCTGGACGAGGCAGGTCGCCACTAGAACTTCGTAGGCCCGGGGCCACAGCTATCGCATCAATGCTAAACGTGGTGAAGTCAGAGCAGAGGCGAATATGGAGCGAACATTTGCCACGCACGGGATTCCCGGTCGCACCACAAACTTCCATGGCTGTGCTACCGTACTAACTTTCACACAACGCCTATGAGACTACTTCCTGCCGTGGGTCTATCCTTTGCAATCCTGCTTGGCAGTTCTTCCACACATGCCAGCGGCCAAGCAGCAGCTTCCAGTTCCACTCCGACGATTTTCGGTTTTCGCGACGCCGTGGCGGAGCAGAGCACGGAGTCGCGCTTTCTGGCTGTGCCCGATGCGAAACGTGCAGAAGAGCATTTGCGCATCTTGACGAAGTCTCCGCACATGGCAGGCACGATCGAGGACAAGGCAACGGCGGATTATGTCGCGCAGAAATTCCGCGAGGCGGGGCTCGATACTCAGATCGTGGAATACAAAGTCTGGATGAATTATCCCGCGGAAATCAGCGTCGATTTAGTTGCGCCGGCGGGCGTGGAGATGCACGGCCCCACGCGGGAACGCGTGGATGGCGATGCTTTTCAAGACGATCCGCGCGTGGTGATGCCGTTCAATGGCATGTCACCGTCGGGCGATGTCGAGGCTGATGTCGTTTATGCGAACTACGGCACTCCCGAAGATTTTGAGAAGCTCGACAAGTTGAAGATCGACGTGCGCGGGAAGATCGTGCTGGTACGTTACGGGCAGAATTTTCGCGGAGTCAAGGTGTTTGTGGCGCAGGAGCATGGGGCGGCGGGAGTGATCATTTATTCCGATCCGGCCGATGATGGCTGGCGGCGCGGCGACAAATATCCCGATGGGCCGTGGCGGCCGGATACCGGAGTGCAGCGCGGGTCGGTGGGATATATGTTCGAGTTTCCGGGAGACCCGACGACTCCGGGCGTAGCGTCGGTGGCGGAGTTGCCGGAGTCGCGGCGGATCTCGCCAGAGCAGTCAGCGCAGATGCCGAAGATTCCCGTGACGCCGCTGTCGTATCACGATGTGTGGCCAGTGCTGCAGCACCTGAGCGGACCGGACTCGCCGCGGGAGTGGCAGGGGGCGCTGCCATTTACATATCACGTGGGGCCGGGGCCGGCGAAGCTGAAGATGCATCTGCGGCAGGATTATCAATTCCGCACGCTGTGGGATGTGATTGGGCGGGCGCACGGAAGCGAATCGCCGGGCGAGTGGGTGGTCGCGGGAAATCATCGCGACGCGTGGGTGTATGGCGCGGTGGATCCTAACAGCGGAACGGCTGCGATGCTAGAGGCAGTGCACGGCGTGGGCGATCTGCTGAAGTCGGGCTGGAAGCCGAAACGCACATTGATCTTCGCCAGTTGGGATGGCGAAGAAGAGGGACTGATGGGCTCGACGGAGTGGGTGGAGGAGCATGAGTCGGAACTTGCGAATGCGGCTGCATATTTCAACATGGACGTTGCGGTTTCGGGGCAGAAGTTTGGGGCGTCGGCGGTGCCAAGCCTCAAACAGTTTCTGCGGGATGTAACGAAAGTTGTGCCTAGCCCGAAAGGCGGCACCGTGTATGAGGCGTGGCAGAAGGCATCGCAAGCAGATGCGCCGTCGACGCAATCTTCCGCCGAAGCGATTGGTGACGGGCGCCGGACGCCGGCGGCGCAGGTGAAGGGCGACGTTCCGGTCGGAGACCTGGGCAGTGGGTCCGACTACACAGCGTTTCTGCAGCATTTGGGAATCCCGTCGAGCGATGTGAGTTCGAGTGGGCCGTATGGGGTATATCACTCGGTGTTCGACAACTTCGCGTGGTTCAAGAAATTTGGCGATCCGGACTTCGTCTACGAGCAGCAGATGGCGCGGGTGTTTGGACTGGAAGCGGTGCGCATGGCGGATGCCGACGTTCTGCCCTATGACTATGAAGAGTATGGGAAAGAGATTGCGGTGTATCTGGACGCGGCGCGCAAGCGAGCGGAGGACAAGTTTGGAGCGCAGGCGCTGGATTTCCGCGCGGTTGAGGTGGCGGCGCGCCGCTTTCAAAATGCCGGGGTGAAGATATCGGCGAAGCAGAAGAATCCGCCGGCGGATGCGGCGCGGCTGAACCAGGCATTGCGCGGGGCGGAGCGGGCCATGCTGGATCCGCAGGGGCTGCCGCATCGTCCATGGTTTCGCCATATGATTTATGCGCCCGGAGAATATACGGGATACGCGGCGGTGGTGATTCCGGGAGTAAATGAGGCGCTCGACAAGGGAGACAGCGAGCGGGCGCGGCAGCAGTTGTCGGCGCTGGCCGGCGCGCTGGAGCGCGCGGCGAAGGCGCTGGAAGGGTACCGGTAGGCGTCATTGACTAGTCATATAACTAGTCATTATGATAGGAGCCCGGAGGGGATCCATGGGCTCCTGGCAGTTACAAGAGGCTAAATCGCGTTTTAGTGAGTTCTTGAATGCGGCACTGAAGGAAGGGCCGCAGATTGTCACGCGCAGGGGAGTCGAGGAGGCAATCCTGGTGCCGATTGAAGAGTGGCGCCGGATTCAGAGCACATCCCGTCTCAGCATAAAAGAACTGCTGCTGTCGGGACCGCGGTTTGACAACATTGTTGTTCCGCCCCGCAGAAAGTGGAAACGGCGTGCGGTCGTGGAGTTCGAGTGACTCGATACCTGCTCGACACCAACATTGTGTCTGAGACTCGTAAGAGGAAGCCTCACGGGGCGGTGGTCGCTTGGTTGGATGGCCTGCGGGCGGACCAGATATTTTTATCAGCGGTTACACTGGGCGAACTGCAGGAGGGGATTGAGCAGACGCGGCAGCAGGATCCAGATAAGGCGACTGCGATTGAAGCATGGGTCGACGAACTAGGAACTTCGACGACTGTCCTGCCGATGGATGGTCGCTGCTTCCGCGAGATGGCACGCATGATGGCAGGCAGGCAAGCGGATCTTTTATACGACGCCATGATCGCGGCGACGGCACGGTTGCATGGGCTGACCGTAGCGACGCGGAATGAAAAAGATTTTAAGCACCTGGGAGCAGAGATCATCAATCCGTTCAAACACGGCTAATGGCATGACATCAGCGCACGCGCTCGGACAGTTTTTGCGGACGTTGCCGGCTTCGGCGGCGGCGACGTTTCTGGCGTTGTTTCCGATTGTCGATCCCTTCGGTGGCATTCCTATTTTCTTCACCATGACTTCGAACTGGAGCGCGCGGGAGCGCTCTCGCACGGCGTTCAAGACCGGGCTATGGGTATTCGTGATCCTGGTGACGTTTCTTTTTTTTGGGCGCTTCGTGCTGCACTTCTTTGGGATCTCGCTGCCGGTGTTGAAGATTGCTGGCGGGCTGATTGTGGCCAACACAGCGTGGGGAATGGTGACTTCGACGGCACGCATCACCGCAGCGGAAAGTCACGAAGCGGAGAATAAAGAGGACATTTCGCTGGCGCCGCTGGCCATGCCTCTGATGTCGGGGCCGGGCGCGATCGGGGTGGTGATGGCGCTGGCGGCCAGCGTGGACAACGCGGCGGCGTATCTGGGAATGGTAATAGGGATCGCAGGAATAGCGTTGAGCGTGGCGTTGTTCTTCTGCCTGGGTGGACCGCTAGTGCGGCGGCTTGGGCCAAGCGCGGTGGGCGCAATCAATAAGATTTTTGGCTTTCTAATTCTGGCGATCGCCGTCCAACTGGTGTGGGACGGGGTCGCCGACTTTGGACACTAACTCGCTCCGAGGGTTCCGGGAACTTCCGCATGGGCAAACGCGTACTATCAGCCAGGCGTTCCTGCGCCTGTGAGGTGCATTATGCTCGGAAGAACTGTCGCGCGTCTGAATTTCAGCCACAAAACAATTCTGACTTGCCTACTGCTGATGCCGTTCTGGGCAGCGCCGTTTTGTGCGGCCAGCGACTGGAATTACGAGGAGACGCACAGCGATGCCCGGGAGTTTGCTTCCGGCGGTTTCGTGCGTGTGCAGTTAAAGGTGGGCGACATGCACATCCGGCGTGGAGATTCTAATAAGATCAGCCTGCGCTATACCGTCAAGGCGCGCCACGAGCGAAACGTGAAAGATGCACGCGTGGATTTTGAGGTCCGCGGCAGCGACGCCACTATCGAGTTCCATGCCCCTTACGGAAACAATACTCAATTCGACGTGGAGCTTTTAGTGCCCGAGAACACCAAACTCGATGTGCACGACAAGGTCGGAGACGTGACCATAGAAGATGTTGAGGGCGACAAGGATTTAACGCTGGGGGTGGGCGATATCCGCGTAGCCAATGAACGCTCGGGGTATCGCGTGGTAAAGGCGAGCACGGGCATTGGGGACGTGAGTGGCGATGGTTACGGCGCGACCAGCGGATGGCTGGGGAAAAGTTTGAAATATCACGGTGAAGGGAAGTATGAACTGCGGGCACATGTGGGAGTTGGAGACATTAAGCTCGAAGGGAAGTGAGTAAGGTTTAGGACTTGCTGGGAATCGTTCCGATTCGATGCGAAGTCAAAGTTCCCACCCTTCGGCAAGCTCAGGGCAGGCTCCTTTCGCGAAAAACGCGAGCACCCTGGAAGCACCCTCAACTGCTGGCGGAGGGAAGAGGCACCGGCGTTAATGCCAGCGGCGCGGTTCCTTCTGCGAATTCGTCACGAATCGGCCCCTGCTCTTTCGGCGGGGCGCTTTTGCGAACTGGAGAGACGATGGGTTCGCAATGAATGCAATTTCCGGCCGGAATCGTGAACTCGACCAGAGTGCCGGGATTGCAATTCCGCAAGCGTAATTCTCCACCCAATTCCTTTAAGCGCTGACGCATCCCTCCAATTCCTACGCCGATGCTGTCGGGGCGGCACTCCAATATAGCGGCACCGATGCCTTTTCCGTTATCGCGCACGCTTCCGACCAGGTGCGCATCCCGATGGTGCAATGCAACCCAACTGTTGTGTGCTCCGGAGTGGCGGAACACATTATTCAAGGCTTCCTGCACGATGCGAAAAACGGCGGTTTCCAACTCAGAGGGAAATCTGGGAAATTCAGAAGGCTGCAAGTCGAGAGAGGTGCCAATGCCGCTGCGTTTGGTGAAGCCATCGAGGAACCATGCAATCGCTGAGCTGAGGCCGATCTCATCCAACAACGGCGGATGCAGGAGATGGGAAATGCTACGGACCTGCTGCAGGGCGCGATCGATCATGGAGCTGGCGTCGGCAGCGGCCAAGGCTTTGGGAGATTCCGCAGGCTCGTCGTGAAGAAGAATTCCGTCCAGAACCATTTTTGCGGCCGTGAGTTCCTGGCCCAAGCCGTCGTGCAGGGCGCGAGCGATGCGGCGGCGCTCGTCATCTTGCGCAGCGATGAGGCTATTAGACAAGCGACGGAGTTCGCGATTCAGTGTTTCCAACTGCACCTCGCGGCGATGCAATTCGGCAAAAACCGAAACTTTGGCGCGCAGTAGTTCGGGAACAATGGGAACGGAAATGTAATCGACAGCGCCGGTCTGGTAGCCCTTGAGCCGGTCGTAGTCGGTGACGCATACCGCTGAGATGAAGATGATGGGCATCTGCTGAAAGCGGGGATGCTGACGAATGGTGTCGGCCAATTCGAAACCGTCCATGCCGGGCATACTGACGTCGGTGAGAACAACCGCGACGTCTTTTTTCAGGAGAAGGTCGAGGGCTTCCGCGCCGGACCGCGCAGAGATAAGATTTTCGTCCAAGTCCGCGAGAATGGCTTCGTAAGTAAGGAGCTTGGCAGGCTGATCGTCTACCATTAGCACATTTACTTTTTCTGTGGCGCGCATTGATCTCCAGTCCTTCTACAGGGGCATCGCAGCGCTGGATTTGCGCCATCAGTTCGGTGGTCGACGAGCACGGAGTCTCTGGCCAGGAACTCCTTCTTCGCAATTTCCGAGTTCGCGATCACGAGGCAATGACCCAGCTGAGGAGCGAATTTATGGTGGTTTTTACCACGCATGAGGGAAGAAAGCCTTACGGTGTTTGCTGTAGGAGCGAGATAAACGTTTTCGGCAGGGGACGATTCTGCGGATAGACGCAGCCGAGCTGCGCTCGGGCGGACAGCCGAGGGCGGCTGTCCCCACATATTGCCTCAGCCACTGTCCCCACTTAGGGCATCGACGGCTGTTCCGTAATGCGGCGAGGCGAGGATGAAGAGTTCTGCACACATGGTGCAGTGGTTGGGCGCGGGAGGGGCGTTTCGCGCTGATGTAGCACTTGCAGCTTTGGCCCACTACGTGCACAATCTCTGTGTCGCAAAGGATGGCCGTCCGGGCGCAAGAGAGCCTTCGATGCGCCAGTTTGGAAAAGGTGGAAGATGAAACCTCGCATATTCTTAACGCTAATGTTGACCGTCGTGCTGGCACTTCCTGGGCTGGCGCAAACCAACCCACCGTTGTCCGACCAAAGTAGTTCAGGGTCGCAGAGCATGACAACCAGCCCAAGGGAGCCGATTCCAGCGCCGACTTCCAAGAACTTCTGGGACGGCGACGACCCGAACCTGGTGAATCTGGTGACGCATCCGTTTGCCAACAAGAAGTATGTACAACGGCAGGTCGGCCCGATTCGCGACCGGATCAACGAACTGGATCAGTTGACGTCGGAAAATGGCGGGTCGATCAAGGACGTGGATACGCGCGCGACCCGGGGCATCCAGCTGGCGTCGGAGAAGGTCAACCTCGCGGACCAGCACGCCACGGACGCTAGTACCAAGGCCCAAGCAGCGCAAACCAGCGCCAACGACGCTTCCACTCGCGTCGGGTCGGTAGAGCAGATGGTGAGCAACCTCGATCGATATAAAGACGGAGGCCAGACCGAAATTCGATTTCAGGCCGGTCAGACCGTGCTGAGCAAGTCGGCCAAGGAGGCTCTGGACCAGCTGGCGCAGCCGCTGAAGGATCAGCGCAGCTATATCATCGAAGTCCGCGGATTCTCGCCGGGCCGGGGCGCGGCGGCGATTGCCAGCTCGCGAAAGATGGCGGATTCGGTGGAGCGCTATCTGGTGCTCAATCATCAAATTCCGGTTTACCGGGTCTATGTGATGAGTATGGGCAACGCGCCCGCAGCTGGCGGAGACGGTACCATGGCCAAACACAGCAGCGGCGGTCGCGTTGAGGTAAATGTGATGAAGAATGAATTGGTAGGTTCAGCTCAACACTAAGGCGTCGGCAAAGCTGCACGCATAGATATAACAAGTTACGTCTCTACGGAATTCAGGCGAGTCGATTATGATTCGCCTTTCTTTTTGCTTCGAGCTCGGGCCTACAGCGTGGTAACTGTCAATGGAGTGCACATTCGTAATTTGAAAGTGCGAAAGGATGTAGGCAGAATCAACGTGCCCACCACTTCGACGCCCAGCGTTTGTAGCCGTCTGGGAGCTACGGCGCTGACCAAACTAAAACTGGCCGGATCGGAAGTTGAACCGTCATGTCTCGCAGGAAGGCTACCATTCTTTGTATTGACGACCACTGGAACGGACTGATTGGCCGGAAAATGCTGCTCGAAAAAAGCGGGTATCAGGTAATTGAGGCGAGCGGCGGAGACGAAGGGTTGAAGTTGTTCCGCACGCGACCCGTGGATGCGGTTGTCCTCGATTATCAGATGCCGGGGATGAACGGGGACGTAGTGGCCGCAAAGATGAAGCGCATCAATTCGCAGGTTCCGATCATGCTGTTGTCGGCCTATGGACCGCTACCCAAGCACAAGTTGAGTTCAGTGGATTCGTTCTTGTCGAAATCACAACCTCCAACAATTCTCCTGGCGACGCTGCGGGACATGTTGGGCCATTCCAAACCGTTTTTCTTGCGCTGGCTCGATCACTGGAAGAGCCGCAACCAGGTGGTGACCGATTGAATTTCTTAATGAATTTGCTGAAACGAGGATGCACGCACCGCTTTTCCTGGCCGCGCGTGGACGAGAACGGTCGTTACTATCAGATCTGCCTGGGTTGTGGCCGGGCCTATGAATATGACTGGAAAGCGATGCGGCGAACCGACCGGCTTCTGACCGCAGTCATCTCACGAGGATTGCAGGGCGATAGTTGCTCGCACGTTCGTGGTGTACGGCTCTAGGTCGTCGGAGTAATCGATGAATCAGTTATCGCCAACGCGGCCAACCAGAGCGCCTCGCGCAAACCTGCGCGGGACCGTTACCGTTATCGTGCAAATGGAGAATCTGCGTCGCATTCCCGGCAAACTGCACCAAATCTCGATAACAGGAGGGTTGCTAGAACTGGCGATGTACGTTGACGAGCGAGCCAAAGTCGGGTTGACGATTCCGATTGGCGGAGGCGCGTTGCGTCCCAAGGCCGAAATGCTGTTTCCGATGCGAGCCGCGCGAGGCTATCTGCAGCCATTTCGCTTCACCTCTCTTTGGTCTGAGGAACGGGAGATCCTGGAGAGGGAAATCAATGCCCTACTCAAACAGAGTATTACTCCTGCGCCGGGAAACCATGGGTCAGGGTTCCGGCCCCCGCGCTTCTATCTGGAGTCATTCTAACGTCGAGCCCGGGCCCACTGGGTTGGCCGCGCGAAGCACCTATCGCAGGAATTTGATAGTAAATTCTCCGACCTAGACTCATAATTACAAGCTCGATTATTCCTAGACTTGGCAAAAAGCAACTGCCGAGACTAGTCCCATATTGGGACTTAATAATCGAATTGTGATTTCAATAACATAGATAGCCAGTCCGCCAGCTTATGATAGCGGACTATAGCTACAGGTTTGCTGCCCTCCCCCGGGCCTGAATGTTGTCGAGTAGCGGGACACCTCTATGCGGAAGAGGGAGTGCCGCAAACGTTCCCTTTGCAAGAATTTTTGAAGGAGTAGGCTACTGCCCCGGGAACCCTATGAAGCGAGAGGTTGGCCATGAGTCCTGCCGATCGAAGGGAAACCACCGCAACGTCCGCATACTGGCTGCAAGCGCGGCTGCAAATGTATGGATTCGCGCTGGTAGCAGTCTCAGCCGCAACCCTGCTGCGCTACGGTGTGGACGTTGAGTTTGGGTTCACCCAGCCGTTTATTTTCTTCTATCCCGCGATAATGCTGATTGCGCTGCTGGGCGGCTTCGGGCCCGGCTTGGCCGCGACGCTTCTCTCGGCGACCATGGCCGATTTTTTCCTGATGGAGCCGCTGCACTCCTTTGGCGGAAAGAAACCACGCGACATGGTCGGGTTGCTGTTGTTTACAGTCATCGGAATCGCCCTCAGCGCCTTGGGGGATCTGTTTCAGAGGCGCGGACAGCGGTTGGAGGAGTTCGAAAAGGCCGTGGAGAATTTGGAAGAGATGATCACGGTGGTGGATCGCGATTATCGCTATGTGCTGGTAAACCGCGCCTTCCTGGACTATCGGGGAATGAAGAGAGAGGATCTGCTGGGCCGGAAGATTTCGGAAGTCCTGGATCCGGCGGCGTTCGAGTCGACGATTAAGAAAAAGCTGGATGAATGCTTTCAGGGAAAGATCGTGCAATACGAGATGCGGTACAACTACCCAGCGCGGGGAATGCGGGATCTTTTCGTTTCGTACTTTCCGATGGAAGGCCCGAAAGGAGTAGAGCGGGTAACCAGCGTGCTGCAAGACATTACCGAGCGTAAGGAAGCGAAGCGGGCGCTGGAGTTATTTCGCAAGCTGATTGACCATTCGAATGACGCGGTAAAGGTGGTCGATCCGGAAACGCTACGATTCTTGGATGTGAACGACAAAACCTGCGAGGACCTGGGATACACGCGCGAAGAGTTGTTGTCGATGACGGTCTTTGATATCGATCCGGACGTCGACGAACGCTGTCGCGTCAGGGTTCTCGAACAATTGCGCGATTCGGGATCCGTCATCCGTGATGGCATCCACCGTCGAAAGAATGGATCGACGTTCCCTGTAGAAACGAGCCTGAGGCGTGTCGAACTGGACCGGAGCTACGTGGTGGCCGTCACCCGCGATGTTACGGAGCGCCAGCGGACAGAAGCAGCACTGCGAGAAAGCGAGGACCGCTATCGGGATCTCGTGGAACATAGCGAAGAACTGGTGTGCACACACGATTTAGCGGGAAGGCTGTTATCGGTAAATCCAGGGTCCGCGCGCCACTTGGGGTATGAGGTCGCCGAACTGCTGAAGATGCCGATGCGAGAATTAATAGCGCCCGAGTCTCGCGACCAGTTTGAGCGATATTTGGAGCGGATTGAGAAAGCAGGTGCGGACCACGGGCTACTGTGTGTGGTTGCAAAGAACGGAGAACGCAGGGTTTGGGAATATAACAACACCCTGAGGACCGAAGGTGTGGCCGCACCTATCGTGCGCGGAATGGCGTGGGACATCACGGATCGCAAGCGGGCAGAGTCGGCTCTTCGCCGGTCGGAACAACGCTACCGCCTGCTATTCGAAAAAAATGTCGCGGGTGTGGTCATCGCCAGCATGGAGGGGAAAGTAGTGGATTGCAATGAGGCCTGGGCACGACTGCTCGGATATAGGGCGGAGGAAATCCGCGGCCGCGCAATGACAGATTTTTACTTCAATCCGGCGGACCAGGAACCGCTTCTGCGGGATTTGCGGCAGCAGGGTGCGTTCTTTAGCCGGGAGTTGCAGATGCGGGGCAAGAATCACGCTTCGGTTTGGGTTTTGTTCAACACCGTGATCATGGACGGCCCCGATGGCTTGCCCGTGGTGCAGGCCACGGCAATCGACATAACGGAGCGCAAGAAGGCGGAGGAGGCGCTGCGGCGGCGCGAAGAAGATTATCGCAGTTTCGTGGCGCAGAGTTCGGAGGGCATCTTCCGCGAGGAGTTGGACACACCAGTGTCCATCGATCTGCCCGAGGATGAACTGATCCAACACATTCTATGTCACTCTTATTTGGCCGAGTGCAACGACGCCATGGCGAAGATGTACGGCTTTGCGTCCGGAGATGAATTGCTGGGGAAGCGGCTAACAGAAATGCTGGTCGCCGATGACCTACGCAATGTCGAGATGACGCGTGAATACATCCGGTCAGGCTTCAAGGTGGTGGAGCGGGTATCGCACGAGGTGGATGCCCGCGGCTATCGCAAGACATTTCGCAACAGCCTGACCGGAATCGTGGAGGATGGGAAATTGGTACGTACGTGGGGTATCCAGCGCGACGTGACGGAGCAGGTGAGGCTCGAAGAAGACCGGAGCCGGGCGCAGAAAGCGCTGACGGAGAATGAAAATCATTTCCGGCTTCTGGTGGAACAGGCCGCGGACGGCATTTTTATCGCCAACCCACAAGGGAAGTATTTGGACGTGAATTCGGCGGGAGCGGAAATGCTGGGATACACAGCTGCAGAAATCTTGAAGTTGTCGATTACCGATGTGGTGGTTCCCGAAGAGACCGCGGCCGTCGCGAAAGAACGGGAGCGAATTCTGACAGGCCAAGCAACCCGGAACGAGTGGACATTCCGAAGAAAGGATGGGTCGACGTTCCCCGGCGAGGTTTTAGGAAAGCGGCTGCCGGATGGGCGACTGCAAGGGATTCTGCGTGACCTCAGCGAACGCAAGGCCGCGGAAAAAGCGATGCGGCAGAACGAAGAACGGTTTCGAGTCGCGCTGAAGGATTCTCCGATTACGGTTTTCAACCAAGACCGAGAGCTGCGCTACACGTGGATTTACAATCCGCAAACGTATTGGCGGCAGGAGGTGATCGGGAAGACCGATGCAGAGATCGTTGGGGCGAAGAAGGCCGCGAACCTGGTGGATCTGAAACGGCGGGTTCTGAAAACCGGGAAGGCGTTGCGTCAAGAGGTGGCAATTCCGCACAACGGGAAGAGCGAGGCGTTCGATATTACGATCGAACCTTTGTTCGACAGCAGCGGAAACATCGTTGGAATCACCGGCGCTTCGATGGACATTGCGCAACTAAGGGAAATGACCGATCGACTGCAGGACGCGCGGGATAAGTTGGCGCAGGAAAAATCCTACTTGGAGGAGCAGATTCAGGCGGAGCTTGGCTTCGAGGAAATCATTGGGCAGAGTCCGGCGCTGAAGGAGGTGTTGAAGAACGTGCGCGTGGTGGCGCCGACCGATTCCACCGTTTTGTTGCTGGGCGAGACTGGCACGGGAAAGGAACTCGTGGCGCGTTCTGTGCATGCACTCAGCGCGCGGCGCAACCGGACATTTATTAAGCTCAATTGTGCCGCCGTGCCTGAGGGATTGTTGGAGAGCGAACTCTTCGGACATGAAAAAGGAGCGTTCACGGGCGCCGTCAACCAGAAAGTTGGGCGAATCGAACTGGCGGACAAAGGGACATTATTCCTCGACGAAATCGGGGAAATGCCTCTTGAACTGCAGCCCAAGCTGCTACGGGTGTTGCAAGACCGGGAGTTCGAACGGCTGGGGGGAGTGCGCACCATGCATGTCGATGTGCGAATCATTTCCGCTACCAACCGGGATCTGCACCAGGATGTTGCGGACAAAAAGTTTCGCGAGGATTTGTTTTACCGGCTCAACGTTTTTCCCATTGACTTGCCGGCACTGCGGCGGCGGCGAGGCGACATTCCAATTCTTGTGCATCACTTTGTGAAGAAGCACTCGGTGCGCATGGGGAAGCACATCGAGGCCGTTCCGGAAGAGACGATGAAAGTGCTGGAGAACTGGAACTGGCCGGGCAATATCCGCGAACTCGAGAACATGATTGAGCGCATGGTGATCTTGAGCAAAGGCCGGACGCTGGCGGCTCCGCCGGGGGAGTTGGAAGTACCGCAGGACATTACCGATGACAATTTGACCGAGATGGAACGCGAACATATTGTTCGAGTTTTGCGGGAGACAAACGGGGTATTGTCCGGGGTGGACGGGGCGGCAAGCCGTCTCGGGATCAAACGGACCACGCTGCAATCCATGCTCAAGCGGTTTGGAATTGAATTGCAGGATTTCCGGCGGGGAAATGGGACTTTCGGGGGTGCGTGAGCCTAGGGCCTCCATTAGGTCAGAGCAGACAATCAGCAAGAAAGTCAAAATCCCCACCCTCTCGCGAAAAATGCGAGAAGCGCGGGGCACTCTCTTCGGCCACTTCCGTCGGTTTTATTTCACCAGACGGTTGTATTTCTTCAGGACTTCGCGCAGGCGTTCGTGGGGCAATGCAATTACCGTGTGATTGTTGATGCCGGTCATCGTTTCGGCGGCGACCATGGCGTTGACCACGGCTTCTTCCGTCGCCTGGACTGTGGCCAGAAAGATTGGATTGAGTGAATCGTTGGGAAGCATGGTGAGCTGGTGCAGCCCTTTGGAGCCAACGGCGCCGGGATTGGCGGTGGAAAAGGCGATGAAGATGTCGCCTGAGCCGTCGCCGGAATAAGAGCCGTCGCGGCCAAGTCCGAGGGAAATTTTCCGGGCAATGCGCTTGAGTTGCGTCGGAATCAACGGGGCGTCGGTGGCGAGCACGACGATGATGGAGCCGACATCCTCCTGAAAGACGGTGCGCTCGGGAATTTCTCTGCCTACATTGATGCCGGCGATGCGCAGCTGATCCCGTGAGCCGTAGTTGCACTGCACCAGCACGCCGACGGTGTAGCCCCCGTCCTTTGGATCGAGCACGCGCGAGGAGGTGCCGATGCCTCCTTTAAATTCGTTGCAGATCATGCCCGTGCCGCCGCCGACATTGCCTTCTTCGACGGGCCCAGAATGCGCGGAATCGAGGGCGTGGAAGGCATCTTCGGGCTTGACGTGAAATCCATTGATGTCGTTGAGATAGCCATCCCAGGTTTCGGCGACCACGGGCAGTGACCACCAGTAGCCTTCCATGTCAGGAGTGCCGTGCTTAACCTTCCAGGCGATGACGGCGTCACGAACCACTCCCACGCTGTGAGTGTTAGTGATCATGACCGGGCCGTTGAGAAATCCCGAATCATCGACCCAGGTCGTGCCGGTCATCTCGCCGTTTCCGTTGAGAGTGAACCAGGCTGCGAAAACGGCATCGTTGCCAGCTTTGCCGCGGGGATGGATGGCAGTGACGCCGGTACGGACCGGGCCTTTCCCGATTTCAAGCTTGCCTTCGCCGGAGATGAGAGTCGTGTGTCCCACTTCGACTCCCTTTACGTCGGTGATGGCATTGTAGGGCCCAGGAGTGCCGTCGAATGGGACGCCAAGATCACGGGCGCGAGGCTTGGTTTGAGCGGATAGAATGGCGGAGAAAATCGTGAGCACGAATGCGGTACGGCGAAGCTGCGAGCAGAACATTGGGGCTCTCCCAGTTGAAGAGGCAGTATAAGCCAAGGGAGCGCATGGAAAGCAGGCGGCAGACGCTGCGCTACAATTCTGGCAACAAAGAGCGCTTTTTTAGCACCTTAAGGACTCTTTGAGGGAGAAAACAATGGACTCTTGGAAAAAAGCGATCTTGCTGAGTGCACTGGGTGCCGCCGCAATGTTGTTTATGAAGAAGAGATATCCGGCTGGTGTGCTGGCTGGCGGGGTTGGACTGGCGGTGCTGGCGGCGGAATATCCGGAGGCGTTCGATAGAGTCCGGCAATCCTTGCCGGATTATTTTGAACGGGGAATGCGCGTAATGGAAATGGCCGGCCAGGCGGGCAAGCGAATTACTGAGGCCGCGGGCCGCGGAGCGGCGGGTGCTTGGGACGAGATTGGATGAAGGCAGGGTTCCGACGCTCAGATTCATCTGTCCATAGGTCGAATTAGGAGGATGCGAAGCCGTTTCTTTATTCGATGCCGAGTTGCTTTCTGGCATCGGGGCTTAGGCGCTCCGGGGTCCAGGGCGGCGTCCAGACGACGTTGACGGTGCAGGTGCTGACGCCTGGCAATTGCTCGACGCGCGATTTAACTTGGGCACTGATGTTTACATGTTCGGGGCAGCCTTGCGCCGTGAGAGTCATTTCAACCGTGACGTCCTGCTTGGGATCGGCCGCATTGTCGGCTGCCGCGGAAGCGAAATCTACTTTGTAGATGAGGCCGAGATCGACGATATTCACCGGGATCTCGGGGTCATAGCAACTCTTTAGTGCGCTCATAACGTCTTCTTCGGTGATCACTGACATTGCGAACTTCCTCTCTGAATAGTTTACCTTATTGCTGTCAGTTGACCGGTGGTAGCGGCTGGCGTCGGAGAGGGAAAAGCTTTTGACTACAGAGATCGCGGAGAAACTCCGCTGAGGACGCGAAGAAGACCTAAGGGAACGCGAGCAAACACGAAAACTTGATATGGTTCTCGCATGATGAGTCCAGAGGCTCGGCACAAGATCCAACTGGCGTTGCTGCTGGCGATGGTGGTCGCGGGCTTGCGCTCGGGCTGGGTGCTTTACCAACGCCACGAAGATAAAGTTGCCGCCCAGAAAGTCAAAGAGGCCGCAAATGCCGGCTATTCCAATCCCGATTACTACATTAATCCCAAGAAACTTTATCCCTACGACTTAAAGAGCGCGAAGCAGCTTACGCAGCAACCGGTGTGGGTGAAAGAGGGCTATCGCTATACCTATTATCGTTACGATGCTGCGAACAAGCATGTCGACTTTGCCCACGACGCGGGGTTGCTGTTGCCGATCGAGAAACTGGAGATTAAGGACGTGGTGACGGCGAAATCGCCCGGCGCGGGAGAACGCGTGCAGGTGATGGCCGTCTTTGAAAAGGATGGGAAGACCTTCGCGGTGCCAATTGGATACCAGACGGAGGGGCAATACAAAATTTATTCCGACGAGATGTTGTTTGTGGAGGACCCGCACGACCTGTACAAGCACTGGCCGGCCGATGTGTGGCAGGCGGTCGATCAGCACGAAGTGAAGGCTGGGATGAACGAGATGCAGGCCGATTTTGCGGTCGGCATGGGCATGCCCGACGCGGGTGCGAGTTCCACCGAAAAGACGGTGCACTATCCCAACGGAGGGAAACCGCTGGTGGTTGTGTATCACTCGGGTAAGGCGGCGGAGATCAAGGCGGGAGAGCCAGGATATTAAACTGACGCGGGCGGGAAAGTGCAGAGGTCCTTCGCTTCGCGAAGGACGACAAGACGAACGGAACAGATAGCAAGACGAAGGAGACGGGACCAATCCTATCTGAGCACGACTGGCCTACTGAATCGGGATGACCTGTTTCGTTAAATTCCAGCCGCGCAATGCTATTTGCGCCGGGCCGATCGCCGATTTCGCGGGATAAGTTACTTCGATTTCGCGAGTCTCTCCGGGCAGCAGCGATACATAATTATCGGTGAAGTAGGCGGGAAGAATTCGCGAACCGTCACCGGCGTTCAGCAGAGTTAGTTTGTTCGCGAGTGCGGCAGAGGCTCCAGTGTTGCGCAGTTCGATTTGCACTCGCACTTCGTCGCCGGCGCGCGTCGACTTGGCGGTCGCCGACAGCGAAGCCAATGGAAGACGATTCAAGCGGCGATAGGACGCATTGTCCGCTCCCAACCAATAAAAATTTCTGGATACTACATCGCCCGCAGAGTTGCGCAACTCTAAATTCACCAGCACGACTCCTTCCGACAAAAACAACGGCGCCAGATCCAGCTTGAAGCCGTCCGTGAGCGCATTGGCTGCGCCGTCCCGCTTCTCTTCGTGATGGAACAACAACTTGTTGTCGAGGGAATAGACGTTTGCGGTTAGCGATAATCCCGGACTCATTTCGGTGGTGGTGTTCACGATGGCAACGCTGTAATTCGAGAGATCGAGTTGCGCGTGCAGCGGTTCACATGCTTTCTTCACGGCGTAGTACGAGGACTGTGTGTCGTAGTCGGCAGTCAGGATTTGCCAGGTGTTGCTAGGCCAGGCGGGCTGGGTCATCCACAAAAGACGTCCGCTGTTAGGGGACCAGAGGTGGGCGTTCATGCCTTCGAAAATCGCGCGGTGATCGACATAGTCAAGCATCTGCGCCTTGCGCTCGAAATCTTCCAGGCTCACGGGTGCGCCGAACTCGATTTGCATTTGTTCCATGAACGGAGCCATGTCGCCATTTCCGCTCTGGTGCCAGTCGTGATAGGCCCAATCGTCGCTGATCGGCCACTGATCTTCCTTTGGGATCCAAGCGCGAAAAGCTTCCAGAGTCGAAAAAGATGGAGTTCCTGTCTCCACGGAGAATCCGTGATTCAGAGTGGTGTAGTAGAGCGTCGGATCGGTGTATTTGTAGGGGCCGCTGTTCTGCAGGTTGATTTGATTGGAACTGGGGAAGTAATAGCGGGTGCCGTCGAGAGATCGAGTCAGCGCGATGAGACCCTCGTTGAGGATTGGCTGGGGCACGCCTTCATTGCGGCCGCACCAGGCTACGATCGAAGGATGATTGCGGAAGCGCAGGATGGTGTCGCGAACATTGTCCAGAAATAGCGCTGGGTCCTCGACTTCGAGGTTGTAGTTCTGCGTTGATTCCCAGAAATCATTCCAGACTAGCAGGCCATATTCGTCGGCAAGGTCGTAGAAAGTTTGTTCCGTGTTCTGGCCGACCCAGTTGCGAATGATGTTGAGGTTGGCATCGCGATGCAGGCGGAAAAAAGGTTCAAGGTGTGCGCGAGAAACGCGCTTGCGGGAATCGTCCATGCCCCAGTTGCCGCCGCGGCAGGCGATGCGCACTCCGTTTACCTTGATCACGAGATAGGGAGAAGCTCTCGTATCGTCGAGCGTCTTCACTGACGGAGATTGTTCAGCGCCGGGCATGAGCGATGCAACCCACGACTTCCAACCCTCTTTCCATTCTGGCGGGAAAGACGGAGGATAGGGATCGGCGGCGGCGATCTGGCGCATTCCTTCGTGGCGGACATCCACGACGAGTTCGGATTTCAGGCGCGTGGTGGTCGGCGAATACTCCACGCGGCGTAGATGGCCGGTGCTGTCGAGCAGACTGAGTTCGTAGGTGATTTCGCGAATTCCGAAGCGCAACGTTTTGCTGTCAGACTCGGCGTTTCCGCCGGAAAAAGTCAGGTGCAACTTATAAAGGTCCGGCTTGCCGTAGCCGTTCGGCCACCACAGGCGTGGATGTTGCACGGTCAGTTGCGAGAACTCGGAGGGCTCTAAGGTCACGGCGCTTTCACCGGGAGGCAATGTTATCTGTTTGGTTACGGTGGTTTCGCCGAAAGAAGCCTTCAGCGTGCCGGTTACAGGGGAGCTTGAAAGGTTCTTGAGCGGGACCATGATTTCTACATTGGCGCGAGTGGTGTCGGGCAAGGGAAGCGAAGTCACCACCTGCGGATCTCCGATTTTCACGGAACTAGTAGCCGTGAGCGTCACGGGTTGCCAGATGCCGGTGTCGCGATCGCGAACCGCGGGAATCCAATCCCAGCCCTCGGTGGCGACGAAAGTCGGGCCATCCAGACACATAATGCCACCGTTCTCTCCCGGGCCGGCTTTGATCGATTGTTCCTGGGGAATTCCAGGATGGGGCGGAGGCGAGACCCGCACGGCGAGGACATTCGCCTTGTCCAGTTGAATAGCCTTGGTTATGTCAAAGACGCCGCGGATGAACGCGCCCTTGATGGAGCCGAGGGATTGGCCGTTGAGCCACACTTGGGCCCGGTAATTGATGCCTTCGAAGGTGAGGGTGAGGCGGCGTCCGCGGGCCTCAGTTGGCGCATGAAACTCCACACGATACCAGTAATCCTGCTTGTTCAGGCTCTCGGGAATCGCGAGATTGTTTAAGCCATAATCGGGATCGGGATAGATGCCGCGATCGATCATGGTGGTGAGCACTGTTCCGGGGACGGTTGCCGACATCCAGTCGTGAGCGTTAAAGCCGGGCTGAGAAATCGAGGGACCTTCTGCATCTATTTTTGGAGCGGGAATCATGGTCCACCCGGCGGCGAGTGTCCACTGGCGATCTCCGGTGACGGAGAGAATTTCTTCAGGCTTCAGTGGCTTGGATACCGGAGCAGAGAAAGGAGCTTTGCTGCGAGGCGTGGTGGCGGGATCTTGTGGCGCACGATATCCGGCTTGCGCACGAGTCTGGACGGGCCAGGGTTTTGAGCCCTCCTCGAATTCAATGGCGGAGAAGTCGGCCGGTTTTTGAAAGAGCTGCTGGACTTCATCGTTGCTCAACGCATTTCGGAGTACTGTGAGAGAAGAGATGGAACCTCCGAAGTGGCGCCAGTTGGTAGACGGCAAGGAAGGCGGAGCCATCTCGAGAACCGGGCTTACATTCCCGAGAGCCAGCTTTCCGCTGGCGACCGGGGCGCCATCGGCGTACATCCGGAACTGCTCGCCATCAAATGTTGCTGCGATGAAATGCCACTTTCCAGCGGTGAGAGAGGCAGTCGCAAATAGACTATTGTCCTTGCCCATATAGAGGATCAGATGATCACTGCTGAGCGCGAGGAATCTGGGAAATTCTTCTTCCGGTTCGCCGATACCTGCGACCAGGCCTGGCATTTTCTCGGCTACGGCAGGCTTGACCCAGGCGTAGATCGACCAAGGCGAATCCGCGCGCAGGAGCGAGTCGTTTTTTTCCAGCGGCTTCTTCAGGCCGTCGCCATCCGGCAAGAACATCTGCATTAAACGGCCCGTAGACTGGGGGATCGTTGGTCGCTTGGGCTTGGGAATGCGCGGTTGCGATTAGTGAGATGAAAACAATTCCAGCTTGTATCAGAAGTCGAGCACGAGAGGAATTCTTCATAAGTGCTTTCCTAAATGTAGTGAAGTTTTGCCAGCCGTGAATCCTAACAGGACTTAGTACGGCATCCTAGGGACGATGCGAAATTCGAATTGTAACCATTCAAAAAATGGATTGGTTAATAGGTAAAAGGTATTGACCAGGTGCGCAGGTTCTCATAGGCTAGTCGGCAGATGTTATCTCATTTCCATCATCGCCATCACCATCACGCGCATAACGTGGCGCCGGCGACGTGCACCTGAGATTGCATCTTTGATCTAATAGCACTTTTCAGGAGTTTCGGCCCGCTGACGCGATAATGCTCAGCGGGCTTTTTGTTTCTCTGAACATTTGTTTCTTTGAACAACGGAGTACGACAATGAATGCGGAATTGGATTTCGACAAGATGAGCGGCTTGCTTCCGGCGGTGGTTCAGGATTCCAGCGACGGGCAGGTGCTGATGGTGGGATTTATGAATCGTCAGGCGCTGAAGAGCACGCTGGAAACGGGGTATGTGACCTTCTACAGCCGCACGCGCCAGAAGTTGTGGATAAAAGGCGAGACCTCGGGGAACCGGCTACGAGTGGTCTCGGCCTATACGGATTGTGACCGCGATACTCTTCTGGTGCGCGTGGAGGTAGAAGGAGCGGGGATGGTGTGCCATCGTGGCACGCGCTCCTGCTTCACCGAGTTCGTCGCCCAAAGGTCGGCAGAAACGCTCCCTGCGAAGGAGACGCGATGAAGCTGCGCATCGGAATTCCCAAGGGCAGTTTGCAGGAGGCGACCTTGGCATTATTCGCGCGGGCGGGGCTGCCAGCTTACACCAGCGGGCGATCGTACTTCGCCAGCACCGCCGATCCGGAGATTGATTGCATGCTGATCCGGGCGCAGGAGATGGCGCGCTATGTGGAGCATGGCGCAATTGACGCGGGACTGACCGGGCTCGACTGGGTGATCGAGAGCGGGCTGGAAGTTGCGACGGTGAGCGACTTGATCTATGCCAAGCGCAGTCGGGGCAAAGTGCGATGGGTGCTGGCGGCGCCAGAGGAATCTGCAGTTCAACGCGCCGAGGATTTATCGGGAAAGATCGTTGCCACGGAACTGGTGAAAGTCACGCGCGATTACTTTGCCCGCAAGCATGTCGAGGTGAAAGTCGAGTTTTCGTGGGGAGCGACCGAGGTGAAGCCTCCCATGCTGGCAGACGCGATTGTGGAAGTCACCGAGACTGGCAGTTCGCTTAAAGCGAACCGGTTGCGGGTTCTGGAGACGGTGCTGGAATCGAACACGCAACTGATTGCGAACAAGGGATCGTATGCCGACCGTGAAAAGCGACGAAAGATCGACAATCTTGCGCTAATGCTGCAAGGGGCAATGGAAGCGCAGGACCGCGTGGGATTGATGCTGAATGTCCGCAAAGAAAATCTCGCGGCGGTGCTGGCGGTGCTGCCGGCTCTACAGAAGCCTACGATTTCTCACCTCAGTGACGAAGATTGGCTCGCGGTCAATACCGTGATCGACGAGGGCGCGGCGTGGACCGTGATTCCGCGGCTGAAAGAGGCGAAGGCGCAGGGCATTGTGGAGTATCCGCTGAACAAGGTGGTGCTGTGATGCGGATCGTTTCGGGCCCCGCAGCAGATGCGGCGGTAAAGCGCCTCGAGTCACGCGAGACGCGGCTGAGCGGCTTGGAATCGCGCGTGCGGCGGATCGTGGAGAATGTTCGTCGCGGTGGGGAGCGATCCCTACGTGGTTTTGCCGAGAAGTGGGATGGACTTGGCGCGAAACAATCTCTGCAGGTGCCGGAGCAGGAGATGAAGGATGCGCTCCATCAAGTTTCCGGTGAGTTGCGGAATTCTTTGCGTTTGGCTGCGCGGAACATTCGGCAGTTTTGCGAGTTGCAAAAGCCCAAGGCTTGGATGCGAAGTCGAGGTGGAATCTCGGTTGGGCAGGTTGTGCGGCCGCTCGATGCGGTGGGTTGCTATGTGCCAGGCGGGCGTTATCCGCTGGTTTCGACGCTGCTGATGACGGTAATTCCCGCTCAGGTTGCGGGCGTGAAGAATATTCGCGTGGTGTCACCTAAGCCTTCGGTGGAAGTGTTGGCAGCGGCGGCCATGCTTGGGGCGGCCGAGTTTTACCGTGTCGGCGGTGCGCAAGCCATTGCAGCGTTGGCCTATGGGGCCGGCAGTATCGCGCGCGTGGACAAGATTGTGGGGCCTGGGAACGCGTACGTGACGGTGGCGAAGAAGTTGGTTTCGTTCGATTGCGCGATTGATTTTCTGGCGGGACCGACGGAGGCCGTGGTGCTGAGCGACTCAGGTCTGCCGGAATTTATTGCAGCCGACCTGGTCGCGCAGGCCGAGCATGATCCAGAGGCCCTGGCCGTGCTCATCACGACATCGCGGGAACTGGCGCGGTCGGTAAGCGATTTAGCGGTGAAGGCGGCGAAAGGAAATGAGATTGCGAAAAAATCGCTCCGAGCACGGGGAGTAATTCTGGTTGCGGCGTCGCGAGAGCAGGGGCGTGAGTGGGCCAATCGACTTGCGGCGGAGCACATCACTGTTGAAGCGGACGACCTGCCGTTCATCCAGAACGCCGGTTCGATTTTTGTAGGAGATTATTCGGCACAGGCGGCTGGGGATTATGCGTCGGGACCGAACCACGTGCTGCCGACTTCGGGGCAGGCGCGGTTTCGCGGAGGTCTGAGCGTGGCGGATTTTATGAAAGTGATCACCGTACAGCAGTTGTCGGCCGCAGGGTTGAAGCGGATTGCGCCGGCGATGAAGTGCCTGGCAACAGCGGAAAGTTTGCCGGCGCATGGGCGATCGATCCGGGTGAGGTGCGAACATGCTTAATCCCCGCGAGGCGGTGCGCACGCTCCCGTCGTACCACCCGCCGCTGGCGGGCCGCGACGGGCTGCGTCTGGATTTCAACGAGAACTCGGTGGGATGCTCGCCGCGAGTGCTTGAACGTTTGCAACAGCTGGGGCCGGAGCAACTTGCCAGATATCCGGAGCGCGAACCGGTAGAAGCAAAAGTCGCGGAGATGTTGGGCACCGACCCGTGCGAACTGCTATTGACCAATGGCGCGGATGAGGCCATTCATCTGCTGTGTCAGACCTACCTTGAGCCGGACGACGAAGCGGTGATCGTTGTTCCTACGTATTCGATGTACCGGATTTATATGATGACGGCGGGGGCGAAGTTGATCAACGTCGCGGCGGGCGGGGATTTTACTTTTCCCGTCGACGATGTGTGCAGGCGAATTACTGCCCGCACACGACTGGTTGCGATCGCGAATCCCAACAACCCCACGGGAACGGTCGCAGCGGAGGCCGATCTGCTGCGAATCGCTCGTTCCGCGCCGGATGCGGCAGTGCTCGTCGACGAAGCGTATTTCGAGTTTTATGGGCAGAGCGTGCTGGCGTCTCACAAAGAGTTTTCTAACCTGTTTGTGGCGCGCACATGTTCGAAGGCCTACGGACTGGCCGGCCTGCGGATTGGGATGCTGATTGGCGATGCTGTGCAAATGCGGGCTGTGCGGCGGGTTTGCTCACCCTACAATGTGAATGCGGCTGCGCTGGCTTGCCTGCCGGAAGCGCTTGCGGATCAAGCGTACATCCACCAGTACGTGCGCGAGGTTCGCGAGTCGCGAACTCGCCTGGAGCGTGCACTCGAAACTCTCGGAATTCAGTTTTGGCCCAGCCATGCGAATTTCGTGCTGGCGCGTGTGGGCGCGGCGGCAGCGTTTGTCGAGCAGATGAGGCGGCGGGGAATCCTGGTTCGCGATCGCACCAGCGATCACGGGTGCGAGGGGTGTGTGCGGATCACACTCGGGCCGCGCGCGCATGCGGATCGCTTGCTCACGGCGCTGCAGGCAACATGCGAAGAGCTGGGCATTGCGCAGGGGGCGTCACGGCGATGAGAAAAGGAAGCGTCAATCGCGTCAGCAAGGAAACGCAAATTCAAATCTCGCTCACGATTGAAGGGCGCGGCCACTACCAGGTCTCAACCGGCATCCGTTTTTTTGACCACATGCTGGAGTTGTTTGCGCATCATGGCGGCTTCGACTTGAAACTGAAGGCGCGGGGTGATCTCGACGTAGATCAGCATCATACGGTTGAAGATGTGGGCATCGTGCTGGGGCAGGCCTTTGATAAGGCCTTGGGCAGCAAGCGTGGCATTTTGCGAGCCGGATATTTCCTGATGCCGATGGACGAGACCATGGGAATGGCGGCCGTGGACTTTTGCGGTCGCACCGCCGCTGTTATCGACACCAAGGTGCGCACGCGGTTAGTGGGCGATCTGCAGGCGGAGCTGGTGCCTGATTTTTTTGAGGGGTTTGCGCGGGGGGCGCGGGCGAACGTGCATGCGCGCGTACTTTACGGTCGATCGAGCCATCACAAGATTGAGGCGCTGTTCAAGGCATTTGCGCGGGCGCTGCGCGCAGCGTGCTGGCGCGATCAACGCATGGCACGGCTCCTTCCCAGCACGAAGGGCGTGCTGTGATGATCGCCATCGTGGATTACGGCGCGGGCAACCTGGTTTCGGTGAAGAAGGCGCTGGACTATTTGGGGCAGGCATGCGCGATTACTTCGGATCCATCGCAGGTCGTCACGGCGGGGAAAATCGTGCTGCCAGGCGTAGGCCACTTCGCTGCGACTTCTGCGCTCGAGGGTTCAGGGTTAAAGAATGCGATCGCGGACGGCATCAAGCATGGAATTCCTTTTCTTGGCATTTGTGTGGGCATGCAATGGATGTTTGAGCGGAGTCAGGAATCGCCGAAGTCTGCGGGGCTGGGTGTCTTGGAAGGGGAATGCGAGCGCTTTCCTGCGAGCGTGAAATCGCCGCACGTGGGCTGGAACCAGATTGAAATTGCGCCATCGTCGCGGCTGTTGCGCGGCGTTCCGTCAGCTTCGTTTGTCTATTTCACGCATTCGTTTCGCGCGCCGCTTACAGAGACCACAGTCGCGTGCTGCGAATATGGAGGAAATTTTTCAGCGGCGGTGGAACGGGAACATTTGTTTGGCGTGCAGTTTCATCCGGAAAAATCTGGTGAGACTGGTTTGAAAATACTGAGCAATTTTTGTGCACTGTGACATGTTGACCAAACGCATTATCGCTTGCCTGGACGTGGACAGTGGCCGCGTGGTGAAGGGGGTTCAGTTTGTAAACCTGCGGGATGCAGGCGATCCGGCCGAACTGGCGAAGGCGCACAGCGCGGCGGGAGCGGACGAAGTGGTTTTGCTGGACATCTCCGCCGCGCACGAGAGACGCGCGACGCTGCTCGACACGGTAAGGAGAGCCGCCACGCAGTTGTTCATTCCGTTCACGGTGGGAGGAGGTATTCGTACCTTGGAGGATGCAGCTGCGGCGTTTTCGGCGGGAGCGGACAAGGTCAGCATCAATTCTGCCGCGCTCGCGGAGCCCGCTGTGATCACTCGAATCGCCGCCCGCTTTGGGTCGCAGGCGGTGGTGGTCGCCATTGATGCGAAGCGGTCGAAGGATGGAGCTTCGTGGGAAGCGTTTAGCCACGGTGGGCGTTCGGGAACCACCCGCGATGCGGTTGCGTGGGCGCAGGAGGCGGAGTCGCGCGGTGCCGGCGAGATCCTGCTGACGTCGATGGACCGTGACGGCACAGGCGCGGGATTCGATTGCGAATTGACGAAAGCGGTTGCCGACTCGGTTCGAATCCCGGTCATTGCCTCAGGCGGCGCGGGCGGCGCGCAGCATTTTGTGGAGGTATTTCGCGATGGGCACGCCGACGCCGCGCTGGCCGCGTCCATTTTTCACTACGGCTTCAGCCGGCTTGCGGACTTGAAGCAGGAAATCGGAGCGCAAGGAATTCCGGTGAGGTGGCCGTGCTAATTCCCTCGATCGATCTGATGGGCGGCAAAATTGTACAGCTGGTGCAGGGCAGGAAAAAGGCCTTGGAGTTTGATGATTTTGATGCTTGGGTAAAACGCTTCTCGAAATATCCGCTGGTGCAACTGATCGATCTGGATGCGGCTGTCGGAACGGGCGACAACGCTGGTTTGGTTCGCGAATTCGCGCGCCAGTTGCCATGCCAGGTGGGTGGCGGCATCCGAACGATCACGGCGGCGCAGGCTGCGTTGGCGGCGGGGGCACGCAGGGTGATTATCGGCTCGGCGCTATTCAATGGGGGCGAACTGGATGGCGACTTCGCCGAAGAGATCGCGGGCGCGGTCGGAGCCGGCCGACTCGTCTTCGCCCTCGATGCGATTGGCGGCAGAGTCGCCATGCATGGATGGCGCGAAATGACGAACGTCAGTCCCCTACTAATGATCGAGGCGCTCGAGCCGTGGTGCGGCGCGTTCTTGTACACGCACGTGGAGACAGAAGGCTTGTTGCAAGGCTTTCCGTTGGATGTGATTCGTCCGCTGCGAGAAGCGACGAACAAACAGCTCATCGCCGCGGGCGGAATCCGGTCGCAAGAAGAAGTCGACAGGTTGCATGCTATCGGCGTCGACGCAGTTGTGGGGATGGCCATCTACACGGGAATTCTACCGGGATTCATTACTTCGAGCGGATGACGTCTTCAGCTTTTCGAATCGCCTTCTCATGCAATTCCCAGGAATGGATCGCTTTGCGACAACCTTCGCGCGCCAAGGCCGTGCTCAATTGCTTTTCTGCCTTGTCGAAAGTTTCTTCGGCATCCATTCTGGCGCAGTACGCTTCGTCGTCGCCCTCCTTGATCTTCCTCGCGACTAGCGCGCAGCCAAAGTCGCTCGCTGGCTGGGAACATTCCGGTTGGCTTCCTTGGGAGGCGGATCGCGGGCGCAAATTGTTATAGGCTGCTCTTAAAGAATTGGGCCAGCGCTGTTGAGTCTTCTCAGTCAAGCGATCAAGGGCAGCATTCGCCTGGTCGGCGGTTTTACGTACGCCTTTCATCTCGCGGAGCCAGCGCATAACGGACCACGTCATCGCCTCGGTCATCAAGGTTTTCGCAGTTTCGATTTCTGGCAGTTTGTCCATGGTAGTCTCTCGATGAAAGTTGTCAGAAAACAGGTTGCTTTTGCGCCTGATTTATTCCCGTGACGGGGGTCACAGTTTGCAGTGACGCGACGCAATATCTGTGATCGAAGTATTGACTGCGGCCACCGCGAATACTAGAGTGATTCCATTGCTGCAATGCAGCAGCGGAGAAAAGCTATGACAGTCCATAATAAGTCCCGCGAGGAAAACTCGCCGCTCGCGATTCTGACCGAACTGGCGGTCGAGGGAACGTCGAGCCTGGTGGAAGCACAACGAACGTTCCTCACCCTGGCGCAACAAGAGAACAACATCCTCTTTAACGGAATCAAAGAACGAATAAGCACGTTTATTCCCGCGGTTGCAGTGACGGACCTTGCACAGCGCAGCCTCGACACAGTAATCGAGATGCAGCAAGAGTTGCTGACGGCGACCAGCAAGCAGACGTCGCAATGGCTGGAATCGGAGAAAGCGGGGAAGGGTGGTCGCGCGGCTCATCTGGTGGATTTCGCGCGGGAGGGTGTGGAGACCTTCACCCGAGCACAGAAGAAATTTCTGGAGGCAGTGGCGGAAGAAACCACGGCGGCAACAGGGGGCAAGAAGCAACACGACGGCACGGCCGTGAAGAAAACCGAAATCGCGCAACTGGCGCGCAATGCTGGCAGTGCTTTCATTGAAGCTCAGAAGCGGCTGCTCGATGTAATGGGTCAGCAGATGAACGTAAACCTGGACACGGCGGCTCGCACCCTTGGTCTGGTGTCGCCGTCTCAATTGTTGCCGATCGCGAACCGGACAGGGGAAAGCGTGAAAAACTTTTTCAACCGGGAGTCATCGCTAATCGGATCTTTCATAAAGCCAGGAAAGAAGGCATCTGCACGAGCACACCACGGGCGCACTAGCACGGCGCGTCGGAAGAAAGCCGTGACGGTTTAGCCGAAACCGGACTCGGAGCTCGGAAAAAATGGTTACGATGATCGCCTAGCGGTTGCCGTGATTGCCGGCGTACGCATAGCGGCCAGGCAGCGGTTCATTACGGCTTGCTCCCATTGCACCCAGACTCGGCTGGTGTAAAGCATTGCGCTGAATTGAAGCGCGAGCCAGTCCCGGGTCTGGAGCGGGGAACGGAACGCAGTACGGTTGGCAATCCAATGCTGGGCGACGTGACGCGCGATCGTGAAACCCATCCCGGTATCAGTGCCAACGATGTCGCCCAGTATCCCCTCCAGCGTGAACATCACCTTCGACAACATAATGAGAGAGCTGGGGAACTTTATTCCTTGAACCGCCACGCGTTCCAAGAGCCGCATGGCATCTGCCCCGCTGGGCAAATGGGAAACCGCGATCGCGTCAAGAAATTTGGTCACAGTTTCGCGAACAGCGCGGCCTCGTGGCGAAGTCGGCCGAACAGGATGTTGACTCAGAGCGAGGACTTCGTTGAAAGCGCCGACCGGATCGCGCAAGGTCACCATCAGAAATAGAAGGGCGAGATGGCGGCGCTGTTCGCGGCTTAGGCGTTCGCGGAGAGCCCAATCGAGAATTACGAGCTCGCCCGTTTTATTGTTGTAGAGCAAGTTGCCCGCGTGAGGATCGCCGTGAAAGATCGCATCTTCGGTGGAAGAGAAAAGAGGAACGGCAACCAGCGCCTCCACCAGTTGCTCAGCCACTTTCCTACGGCGCGGTGCCGGTAGGCGAGCGGCGGCGCTGGTGACTTTGATGCCTCTTTCTTCGGTAAGGGCAGTCATGCTAGGCGTGCACAAGGGCTGAATTACACGAGGAATGCGAACACCGGGGAAATTGCGATAGAGCGAGGCGGCTTCAGTGAGCGTCTTTTGTTCGCGCGCGAAGTTGACTTCGTGGCGCAGCAGCCGCCGCACTTTGCGGAAAGTGTCGGGAATCAGGCGCGGCGCAAATCCGTACGAGTGATGCCGATCGCCGAAGTATTGAGCCAGACCCTGGAGATAGTCCATGTCTTCGGCGAAATATGCCGGGATGTGCGGCTTTAGAACTTTGAAGACACCGCGCTCGCGGCGCCCGGTTTCAGGATTGCGCCAGGTGAAGCGAACGACCGCGCTGACACTGGCTTCCTTGAGTATTCGGGGTGCGACTCTTACGGACAAAGTCTGCATGCGGGGCCCCAACGCTTTTTGGATAATGTCGCGGATATCTTCCGGTTGCACGTCGCGAATTCCGTTTTCAAGCTTGGCGAGCGCTCGCCGCAGTGCCGGATGAAGATGCTGGTTTCGAGCAATGACCTGGCCGAGTTTCTGCAACCCAGGTACTTTCGCAATGAGCCGCAGCAAGCGCACCTCCGCCGTGGTCTTGAGCGGAAGTTCGATCTGCTCCAAAAGCTTCGGAGCGAGCCGCGCGGGCGAAAGGTGCGTCACCACAAACATCATGGCGTCGCGCACCGGCGGACGCCACTGTTCATACGCTTCGGGAACGAGTTGGCTTACAGGAATGATGTCGTCGACGATCCAACCTGCCATGGCGGTGCGAACGGACTGGCCTGAGGGACTGCGCAGGCCGGCTTCGATGGCCCTTATTTTTTCTGCCGGTGTCGCGCCTTGGGGCAGAAAAGTCTCGAGGGCCGCGCGCAACTGGCCGGGCGCGAGCGGACCGAAGCCCGCGGCGATGGCGGATGCATCCATGGAGAGAGCCTGCCGGATCACACTATGGGCTTGCCCAACAGAATATGCAGTGACCCGCATCACCGGAAGTGTGGAAGCCTTATGCAATAGTTAGTGGCACAAACTAAATAATCGTGAAAAGTTGTGAACTCGAAGTGGGAGAAAATCGTTGGCCACTCTGAACGAAGCTTTTTCGAAGTTGTCGGTGCGCCGCCGGTATGAAGTCTGGTTTCTGCGTATGGGGCTAGCGGATGGCAGCGGAGCTTGGTGGTTCCGATATTTGCTGATGAATCCTGGGCGCGGCGGTTGCGCAGGGAATCCGCGCGGCACGCCCGTTCAAGTGTGGGCGACGTGGTTCCCGGCCGGCGGAAATCCGCAAAGCTTCATTCAGGGATTTCCGCTGCAGGGGTTGGAAATCAGCGGCCGGGGTATAAGTCCATTTCAGTTTCACATTGAAGACAACGGCATTGACGAAGATTCTTGCAGGGGACGACTGGAGGTGGACGGGCACTCAATCTCTTGGAATCTGCGCTACAGCTCCACCTTTAGCGTGACGCTGAGTAGTAAAGGATGGATCGGTTTCTCGCGAACACCGCATTCAGATGCCGTGCTTTCGGGAGAGATCACATTGGATGGACGAAGATTCTCCGGCGAACCTCTCGGGTTTGGAGTGCAGGGACACAACTGCGGATACCGGCATCGCAACTTCTGGCGGTGGACGCACGCTTATTTTCCCCGACCCGCGAGGGCCGCGACGACGTTGGAAGCATTAGTGTATGAGATGCCTTTCGGTCTGGTCTTCCGCAAGGCAGTGTTGTGGCATGACGGAAAAGAGCATGTGTTCCGAAAATTGCAGCACGCCCGAGGCGACCCTGAGGACTTGCAGTGGAAGTTTCGATGCGAAGCGCGGGATGGGATGCGATTGCAAGTGGCAATCGACGGACGCGGCGCAAGTATGCATCATCTTCCTTATTTAAAGACTGACTGCAGCGGTGTGTTCGAAGTGGCGAACAACAGTTTGGCGTCCGCGTCAATTCTGATTGAGAAGGCTGGTGGATGCGCCGAGCGGTTGGAGACGGCCACGGGCGCGGTTCTGGAGATTGTGGGCTAACTATTCGTGGTCTTGCGCTCGCGCCAAACGCTCCGCCACAACGGAGTAGGCGGCCGGATTGAATGCCATGCCGATGTGAGTGCCGGGAACTTCAACGTCCTTTTCGGGATCCATGGTCATGCAGTACCGCCAATCTACAATACCGTCCTGGCGGGTGTAGATCGCGGTCTCAATCATGGATTGGGAAACTTTGCGGCGAAGCGAGTCGATGAAATTGCAAGTGCAACGCCCGGTGTAGCAGTCGGGCAGAACTCCAGTGCCGTGTTCCTCGAGAATGCGTAGACGAACGGCTTCGGCGGCCCGGAGAACGGCCCGATTCGCAACCGTGCCGCGGATGGGTGCCGCTAGCGTAATGACGGACGCTACATCGCGCGGGCGCTCGCCTGCAACCGAGCGCGCGATCACACCTCCAAGAGAGTGCCCGATCAAATGGACTTTTCGCCCGGTCTCTTGCAATGCTTTTTCGATGGTCTGGTTCAGTCGGCGCTGGACGAGAAGGTTGGGACATTCGGCGTTGATGCCAATGCCGGAAAAATAAGGCCGATAGCCGATGCGCGCCAGCCAGGCGTGCAGTTCGGTGAGATACAGATCGGTGCCGAGGAAGCCGGGAATGATGATGACGGCGGAACCGTCTCCGCGGGGAACACCCAGACCGTAGTAGACGGGCGTCGCGTGAAGCAAGAGAATCTCGGCACCGCAGAGGGCTTCGGTCCAAAAACTGGAAACGTTGGCCTTGGGATAGGGCCGAGGGGTCGACTGGGCCCGCTTTTTAACGGAAGGACGCGCCGCTGCCTTTTTCAGTTTACGCCGCAAGTTCGTCCCTGGGCTCCGCTCGATCCATCCTTACTAAAAAACGAGCCGGATGCTGCACTGCACAAAGTATAGCGCGGGACCGGTGTGGGTTCAAGAAACATTTCCGTCCCGCAGTTAAGATCCAGAACTGATCGATCGGTTCAGCGTTTCTTCCGAACTGCGCGTTTCTTGCGAAGCGGCTTGCGGGATTGACCTTCGAGTTCCGCGACTCGCCGGCGCAAAGCCTCGACTTCCGATTCAGTTTCCGATGGAACTGACGCGGTTGTTCCCAGAAACCGCTTCATTAAATCCACCGGGGAAAGTATGGCGGACTGGACCTCACTCAAACGGTTCTGCACGGTGTCCTGCAGCGTCTGATAGGTGTCAAATGCGGACTTCAGATACCACATGAGGAACTCCTGACGCACTTCGTCGGAGGCGATGATCAGTTGCCGCAGCAGTTCCAGCGGCAAGCCCGTAGGTTTGTCTTTGGCGTCTTCGGTGATGATCTGAGTGAGGATGACGCGGGTGAGGTCTTGGCCAGTCTTGGCATCGACTACCTGCAGATTGCGCCCGGCGCGAATGTGAGCCGCCAGATCCTCGAGGTTGACATAGCGGCTGCTGGCAGTGTCGTACAACCGGCGGTTGCCGTACTTCTTGATCACGATAGGGGAAGTTTTCATAGGACCTGATGCTGCTCTGCGTCAGTCAACAGGAATATCTTGACACAAGTACTTGGGAGTCGTATAGTTTACTCGATGCTGCAATGCAGCAATGTGGAGGTTAATATGGCAGCGGCAACAAAGCATGAATCCATTCATTCCAAAGAGTCGTCGACGGTCGCCCTGCTTTCGGGTTGGGCGCAGCAAGGCGTGCAGACGCTTTTTGCAACCCAAAGAATCCTGATCGATCTGGCCATGCGGCAAAATGCGAGTGTAATGCATGCCGTACGGCAGCAACTGTCCGATCCCAAACACTCTCCCACCGCGATTCTCAGCGATATCGCCGAAGAGGGACTAAGCAACTTCATGGAGGGCCAGAAAGTTCTTCTGGAACTTGGCAAGCAGCAGAATGAAATTCTGATGGATGGTGTGAAGGAACGGGTAGGAGACTGGCCCGCGGCGCACGCACTCACCGATCTGCTGCGACGCAGCGTGGAAACTTTTATCGAGCTGCAAGAGGAATATTTGAAGATCGCCAACAGGCAAACGCGTACATGGCTGGAGTCGGCGAAGGCTGGCAAACCGTATCAGCCGGAGCATGCGGTGGAGTTGGCGCGTGAGAGCATGGAGAGCTTCGTTAAGGCGCAGAAGAAGTTCATGGATGTCATTGCCGAAGAGACCGCGAAGGCCACCGGCGGGCGACACAACGGTACCGCAAAGAAAGTCAAACAGACCGAGTTGACGGAACTGGCGCGGAAGGCCACGGACTCACTGATGGAAGCGCAAAAACGGCTGGTCGATGTAGCCGGACGCCAGATGAATGCCGGCGTCAAGACCGCAACCAAGACGCTGGAAATCCTGAAACCTTTCCCCTTTCTCCCCGTCAGCGAACTGACGCGGGAGGCGGTGAAGAGCTACGTGGATGCCCAGAAGGCTCTGATGGACGTGATGGTGAAAGTGCCGACTGGGGCGAAAGCGGCCGTGAAGACAGAGCGACACGGGCGAACGAAGAAAGTAAAAGTGGCAGCCGCGGCAGCCTAAGACGTCGTAACTGCGGTGCAGTATGCCAACTCACAGCCCGCAATTCGATTTCGACTTCATCGTGATCGGGTCCGGATTCGGAGGCAGCGTTTCCGCGCTTCGACTGGTGGAGAAGGGCTATCGAGTCGCCGTGATCGAGATGGGGCGCCGCTGGGCGCCCCTATCTTTTCCGCGCACAAGTTGGTCAATCCGGCGCTGGCTGTGGCATCCGAAACTTGGGTTGCATGGCTTTTTCAAGATTCGTTTTTTCCGTCACGCAACCATATTTCACGGTTGCGCTGTCGGCGGCGGATCGATCACCTATGCGGGGACTCTTCTCGCTCCCCCGGATAAGGTCTGGCAGAGCGGATCATGGGCCGGCTTGTCCGACTGGAAGTCGGAGATGCCGCGCCACTACGAGACTGCCTCGCGCATGCTCGGAGTAACGCAGAATCAGATCCTCGGGCCCGCCGACCACCTCCTGAAAAGAACCAGCGAAGTTTCGGGCTCCGGCCATACCTTCTACCGCACACGTGTGGGAATCTTCGAGGGGGCCCAAGGGCAACCGGCAAACCAAACTTTTCCGGATCCATTTTTCGGCGGCGAGGGCCCGCCGCGAGCCACGTGTACCGGCTGCGGCGGTTGCATGATGGGCTGCCGCTATGGTGCGAAGAATACGCTGGATCTCAACTACCTCTACCTGGCAGAGAAACATGGAGCCGTGGTTTTTCCAGAGACGAAAGTGGTAAACGTCAAACCTCTGGCTGGCATCAGCGACGGCGGCGCTGGATACGAAATTCGCACCGTGAACTCGCTGGCGTGGATTCGAAAAAATCCGCGCCGCCTTACCTCCCGCGCCGTGGTCTTCGCCGCATCCTCGCTGGGCACCATGGAACTTCTCTTCCGCCTCAAAGAGAACGGCTCATTGCCCCGGATCAGCGGGCGTTTGGGCAAACACGTACGCACGAATTCGGAATCGATCATCGGAGCGCGGGTGCCGGACTGCGCCGAGGATTTGTCGCAAGGCATTGCCATCGGCTCGGGCATTTACATCGACGAACATACGCACATCGAAGCGGTACGCTATCCCAAAGGCTCCGACACGATGGGTCTGCTCACTACCATGCTGACCGATGGCCGCCCCGGTCCTATGCGAATCGCACTCTGGCTGAAAAATATTCTGGGCCATTTGCTGCTGCACCCGATCAAGGCCCTGCGATTGTTTCGACCCTGGGGCTGGGCGCGTGAGTTCACAGTTCTGCTCTGCATGCAGGCTCTGGAGGGACACATCGAGATGCGATGGCAGCGACCATGGTTCTGGCCGTTCGGGAAAATGCTGGTCAGTCGGGGGGATAAAGTACCGACTTACATTCCCAAGGCAAACGAGTTTGCCAAACAATTCGCGCAGGTCGCGGGGGGCACTGCCATGAGCATGCTTCCCGAAATTCTGTTCGATATTCCCGGCACCGCGCACTGCATCGGAGGTTGTGTGATTGCCTGCTCACCGGAGCAGGGCGTGGTGGACGATCGGCATCGGGTTTTTGGCTATCGCAATATGTACATCTGCGACGGATCTGTTCTGGCGGCAAATCTTGGTGTCAACCCTAGCCTGACCATCACCGCGTTGGCGGAGCGGGCGATGAGTCTAATTCCCCCCGTGGGAAAGATGACGTGGAGCGGCGATGCTCTTACCACGGCTACTCGTTCGGTAGCGTGACAGGCTTGTAAAGCATTCTGCTGGTTGTGTTTCTTCGGTTGTGAAAAAGTGTGTGATGTTCGTCACAGGCAGGCGTGACAGCAGTTGTAGACCAGCCTGTTCCTTGGGGTTCTACTTTGGGAACGAGGCTGATCCACAGTGCCCGGCGGACCCCAGAAACTTGATCCCTCGAAAGTGCTGCTCCCACCCTGCGCGAATCCTACAGTAGTTCGCTTGACGAATCACTCCCGGGAATTGTGCGATTTGGGAGAATCGATAGGTTTCGACGCAGAGTTTGATCCGGACACTCGACATTCAGGCCAGACACGCTCGGGTGACTGACAGATCCCACCCAGTTCCACTGGAGGTAGGTTATGATCGCGACTGAAAAAGTACAGGAGCGGGTTCAAATTCCGCTGGCCGTGGAAATCCTGAGCGCGGAGCGAGTCGCTTACCTCGAAGAACTGGTCAACCGTGCGAAGAGTGCAGCCGCAGTGTTCACGCAATTCACGCAAGCGGACGTCGATCGCATCGTGAAGGCGATGGTTCTCGCCGGGCTGGAACAAGCGCAACATCTCGCGCGATTGGCGGTTGGGGAAACCAAACTCGGCGTGATGGAAGACAAGGTTCTGAAGAACATGGTCGCCACCGAGTTTGTCTACAACTACATCAAGGACAAGCGGACGGTTGGCGTCATCCGCGAGTTCCCCGAGCGCAATCTGATCGAGATGGCTGAACCGATCGGCGTCATCTTCTCGGTCACGCCGATTACGAACCCCACCTCCACCGTATTGTTCAAGTGCATCATGGCCATCAAAACGCGGAACGCCGTGATCTTCAGCCCACATCCGAAGGCGTGGCATTGTTGCTCCGAAGCCGTGAGGATCATGTACGAGGTCGCAGTGAAGCACGGAGCGCCCGACGGCGTATTCAGTTGCGTCGAATCACCGACATTGCAAGACAATGCTCTCCTGATGAAGCACAAAGATGTGGGACTGATTGATGCCACCGGCGGTCCTGGCATGGTGAAAGCGGCTTACAGTTCCGGAAAACCGGCCCTCGGTGTAGGGGCGGGCAACACGCCGGTCTACCTGGAGAAAACTGCGGATTTGAATACTGCCATCGTCGACATGATTGTTTCGAAGACCTTCGACAACGGTACCATTTGCGCATCGGAGCAGACGGTCGTGATCGACGACGAAATTTATGACGCGGCGCTGCAGAAGTTCGCGGAACTGGGGGCGCATATTTGCAATGAGAAAGAGACCAAGAAACTGGAGCGCACGGTGATTGATCCGGAGACCGGTTTCATGCAGCCGATGGCCGTCGGCCAAAAAGCGACCGACATTGCCCGTTTTGCGGGGCTTTCGGTAAAGCCCAACACGAAGCTGTTGATCGCGCCGATTCAGGGCGTGGGCCGCGAGCATCCGCTGTCAGTCGAGAAACTATTTCCGGTTCTTGCCGTTTATCGCGCGAAATCCGTTGCCGAGGCGCTGCGCGTCTGCGTCGATGTAAACCACGCCGGAGGGCTGGGCCATACGGCCGTTATTTTCTCGCACAATGAGGAAATCATTCGGAAGTTTGGGGACGTTATAAATGCCGGGCGGATCATCGTGAATTCACCGGGATCGATTGGAGCGCTGGGAGCGGTCTACAACGACCTGGTCCCGACGTTTTCTTTCGGATGTGGAACCGGCGGCGGCAACAGCACCACCGACAACGTAAACATTTTTCATTACCTCAACATCAAGCGCGTGGCTCGCCGAACGCAAACTCACATGTGGTTCCGAATTCCCAACCAGATTTATTTCAACATGAATGCGGTAGAGAATTTGCGCCAATTTCCCTCCCAATCGACCGTCATTGTGACCAGTCCGCTGCTGGAGCAGATGGGGCACGTCGATATTGTCCGGCGGCACATTTGTCCGAAGACTCGCGTTCATGTCCAGGTCATTCCCGATGCGGAGCCTGAGGTGAAGATCATTACGCAAGGAGTTGAGGCGCTCAATTTCTATAAAGCGGATCAGATCATCGCGCTCGGTGGAGGTTCGGTAATTGACGCGGCGAAGATCATGAAGCTCAAGTATGAATCGCCAGAGGCCGACTTGGAATATCTGGCTGCGCCTTTTCTGGATCTGCGCAAACGAGTCGTGGAATATCCGACCGAGAAGATTAACCGGGCGCGGCTGATTGCTATCTCCACGACCAGCGGGACGGGCAGCGAAGTCACTCCTTTTGCCGTGCTCACTGACAAAGCCAGCGGCCGCAAGGTAACGCTTGCCGACTACTCGCTCACTCCAGATGTGGCCATCGTCGATCCACAATTTGTGATGTCGATGCCGAAGGGCCTGACGGCGGATACCGGGATTGACTGCCTGACGCACGCATTAGAAGCGGGTGTTTCGAATTACGCGTCACCCTATACCGATTCCAATGCCATGCAGGCAATCCGGTTGGTATTCAAATATCTGCCAATCGCATACGAGCACCCACAAGATGAAGAGGCGCGCTGCATGATGCATAACGCAGCTTGCATCGCGGCGATTGCGTTCTCCAACGCGTCGGTAGGCGTGAATCACGCGCTGGCGCATGCTTTTGGCGCGCGCTTTGGGGTCCCTCACGGGCGCGCCAATGCGCTCATGCTGCCGCACGTGATGGCGTACAACGCCGCGGTTCCGACCAAGTTCATGCCGTCGCCTTACACGCAAGGTTATGTGGCGCACAGGAAGTACGCTACGGTCGCGGACTTGCTCGGACTGGGTGGCGATACGGTGGACGCCAAAGTGAAGAACCTGATTCAGGCGACGGAACAACTGCTCGATCAATTGGGATTTCCAAAATCGATCGCGGAGCTGGGAATTTCGAGGGAGGACTTTGAGCGCGCGGTGCCCGAACTCGCTAGCATCGCCTTTGACGATCCCTCCTGGCGGTCGAACCCTCGCATGCCGCTGATGTCGGAACTGGTCGAACTGTTCTGGAAAGCGTATGAAGGACGAGGTGCGACAAAGGGTGCTGGTGTGTCCCAGCCCCAATCGGTGTAGAGAAAGGTAAGGCTTATGGCGATGACGGCTGTCTTTTTAAACGTCGATGAAACGCGGCTGGTTTCAACTCTGCGGGAGACGGGAGAGAATTTGGATGGTACGGAGAGCGAGGTCGCGCTGGATTTGTCGTCCGTGACCCGAATTGACTCGAACGCGCTCCGAGCGATGGAAGAGCTTGTCCGCATCGCCGAAAAGAAAAACGTCAAGCTCACGCTACGCGCCGTAAATGTTGATGTCTATAAAGTGCTCAAGCTGGTGAAACTGACGCGGTGGCTTTCTTTTGTGAATTGAGAACAGCTGAGGGCGAGCGACTAGGAGAAGTTGTGATGCAGAACCATCCACAGAGTGATCGACTTTCCTGGGGAGACACGGTCTTCCTGCACCTCGAACGAGAAGGAATGCCGCTTAATGTGGCGAGTGTTTGCATCTTCGAGGGTCAGATTGGATTTGAGGACTGCGTCCAGTTCATCGAGTCAAAGCTGCCGATTCTCCCCCGCTTTCTGAAGCGCGTCGTTCCAGCGCAGTTTGGCTTGGGCCTTCCTAGCTGGGAATACGACCCGGGATTCGATCTTCGGCGACACGTGCGCGACGTGCAACTCAAGCACGGCACCGAAATTGAACTGAAGGCGCTTGCCGGAAGGCTTTTCAGCAACGTGATGGACCGGCAGCGCCCGTTGTGGGACATGACGCTGGTTCGCGGGTTGAAGGGTAATCGCACAGGGATCATTTTGCGCATGCATCACTGCCTGACCGACGGCATCGCCGGAGTTGGCATCTTGAATACCTTCCTGGATGCGAGCCCGGAAGCGCCACGCCTGCCGAAGAAAAAGATTAAGTTCCGGGTTCCGCCGCCGCGAGATACATTGACCTCGCTGACGGCTGGGTTCGTGGATTCGTATTCTGATTTCGTGAAACGAATTCTTTCCGGAATGGCCGATCTTCTTACCATGACGGAACGGGCTGCTGCGAATGGCGGCAGCGTGGCCAGCGACGAGTTCGCGAACTTGATTCCAGAAATTACGGCCTTTACGGAGCGTCTCCGGTTCAATGTGATTTACAAAGGACCGCAAAAATTTGCGTGCGCTGAAATTCCCCTGCCGGAAGTCAAAGCCATCCGCCACAAATCGGGCACCAGCATCAACGACGTCATTCTCACGCTTGTGACCTCAACCATTCGCCATTACTGCGAACTGCACGGTGATCGAGTAAAGGGAAAACTCCTGCGGATCATGGTTCCAGTAAATTTGCGCGGAGACGGCAACGCTTCGGATTTGGGGAACCGGATCTCACTGGTTCCCGTCACCATCCCGCTGAATATTCGACAACCGCGGAAATTGCTGGATGCGGTTCATCAGCGCACGGAATTCTTAAAGCGAATCCACGCCGCCGAAGTGGTTAGCCTGGCGGGAGGCTTGATCGGGATGTTCCCGACTTCAGTGCAGGGAATGGCTGGACCGATCATCAGTCAATTGCCGATCACGCCTTTCAATATGGTTTGCACGAACGTGCCCGGGCCACAATTTCCACTTTACCTGCTCGGACACAAAATGCTGCATTGCTATCCGTATGTTCCGGTCGGAGGTGAGATGGCCGTCAACTGCGCGATCCTGAGCTACAACGGCGCAGTCTATTTTGGTTTCAGCGGTGACGCGCATGTGGCTCCAGATCTTCGCAAGCTCGAAAAGCTGCTGTTGGAGAGTTTCGAGGAACTGCGGACGGCGGTTGGTATTAGGAGTGCAGAGCAGAAGAAGGTGCGCTGGAAAACAACGCGGGGTGTGCATCCGATCTCCGCGCTATCACCCAATTTATCCATGCCGATCCCAGTTGCCGTGGCCGTGCGGCCCATTGAACCGAAACGAGTAGCCGAGCCTTTGCCCACGGTTGCGCAGGAGAATTCCCCGCCAAATTTGGTGGTTGCGTAGCGGCACGACCGCTATGCCTTATGAAACCTCAAAACCTTAACGAGATATTCCTTGCCATTGTTGAGCGCAAGCAACATCCGGTGATGCTGGTTCGCGAAGCGTCGGGCTGGGTTCCGGTTAGTTCACAACGGTTTTACAGTGACGTTGCCAGCGTGGCGTGGGCTTTGAGCGAATGGGATCTGGTGAAGGGCGACCGGCTTGCCATTCTCAGCGAAAATCGGTACGAGTGGGCAGTCGCGGATTTTGCGTCCCTTCTGTTGGGAATCGTGGTTGTTCCCGTTTATTCGACGCTGACGGCTGGGCAGACCGCGTACATTTTGCGCGATTCCGGCGCAAGGGTCGCAGTAGTGTCAACAGAGAACCAGTTGAACAAACTGCTTTCAGTCAGGGAAGAAACGGCCATCGAAAAACTGGTGGTGATGGATGGCATGGATACGTCCGATGCAGTGCAGATGCGGCGGTTGCTGTTGAAAGGTCCCGTGGGACGCGATCTGCAACTGGAAAGCCGTGCCCGCGCAGTCGCTCCTGATGATTTAGCATCCATCATTTACACGTCAGGAACTACGGGCGTCGCGAAAGGAGTGCAGTTGACGCACGGCAACCTGACTTCGAACGTGCTGAATTCGCTGCACGGTTTCGACATTCATGCTGGCGACGTTAGCGTTTCCTTTCTGCCGCTGTCGCATGTGACGGCGCGACATGCGGACATCGCGTTGCTCTACCGTGGCGTTACGCTGGCTTACTGTCCCAACTTCGAACAGTTGCCTCAATTTCTTCTGGAAGTGCGGCCTAGAATTTTCGTCGCGGTGCCGCGCGTCTACGAAAAGATTCAAGCCCAGGTAGAGCAGAAAGCGAAGGGACTCGCCAAAGGTGCCATCTACCGCTGGGCGCTCGAGGTGGGAGGGGTTCATAGTTCGCAGATTCTGGCGGGGGAAGTGCCCCGGTCGCTGGCGTGGAAGTTGGCGCACAGGATGGTGTATTCGAAAGTGCGTGCCGGGATGGGCGGCAGAGTTGAAATATTCGTTTCGGGCGGAGCGCCGCTTGGGCGGCACCTGGCGGCGTGGTACGCCAGCATGGGAATTCGGATTCACGAAGGTTATGGGCTGACCGAGACTTCCCCGGTGATCGCGATCAACAATCCGTCGGCGCACAAATTCGGAACCGTGGGGCGGCCTCTACCGAATCTCGAAGTCCGCATTGCGCACGACATGGAGATCCTGGTACGAGGACCTTCGGTATTCCGCGCGTATTGGAACCGTCCGGACGAAACGCGAGATGCCTTTGTGGATGGCTGGTTCAAGACCGGCGATATTGGCAGCCTGGATGACGAGGGATTCTTGTCGGTTACCGATCGCAAGAAGGATTTGCTTAAGACTTCTGGTGGGAAGTTCATCGCCCCGCAGCCTTTGGAGGCGTGCCTGAAACTCAACCCTCTTGTCGGCACCGCCGTCGTATTAGGAGATCGAAGAAAATTTCCTTCCGTAATCATTTCACCAGCGTTTCCTCTGCTGGAGGAGTGGGCGCGAGCTAACCATATTTCTTTTTCATCGCGTGAACAATTGATTGCCGACCCCCGGGTCAAAACGCTCTACGAAGGCATCTTGGACGACGTGAATCTCGGTCTAGCTCGCTTCGAGAGGATAAAGAAAATCCTGCTGGTGCCGGATGAGTTTACAGCCAACGACGGCACCCTCACCCCGACCTTGAAACTTCGTCGCAGAGCCATCGAAGAACGCTATCGCGAGCAGATCGATGATCTCTACAATAAAGCGGAAAGGTCCGTGGTGGCTTAAGTTCGAACTTCCTCTTAAAACTTAAGTCCGACGGCATCGCTCAGGAAGGCTGCGACTGGAGACATAGTGCGGCAGGCCTTGACGAATGTCGACATAAAGCCTGGGCTGCAAACCTGTTTGTCAGTGAATTCGACGGCGGCACCGAGATCGCGCAGTTTGAGATCTTCTACGAATTCGTGATCGGCAGGGAATCCGCGAGGCGGACGGCGGAGTTTTCCCGCATCGTCCCAGTTGAGAAGTTTGCGGACGGGCCGCCATCCCTTCGGACGTGCGACCATCGCATTTCGGACTTTGAGAAGAGTTGGGGCTTCCGGTCTCCACAAGCCTGACGCGGCAAAGCATCCGCCCGTTTCCAGATGGAGATAAAAGCCGGGAGAGTGAACGTCTTTGCCGCGATGAGAAAATCGCATGGCAAGGTGCGTCTTGTAAGGCTTCTTATCGTGGGAGAAGCGAACATCGCGATAGATGCGGAACAGGGAACCGCGCGAGGGACGCGGGTCGGCGACAAGATACGGAGAAATTTCGTATAAGGGCGCGGCAAACTCGGTGATAAATCGCAGGGCTGGCTGGCGAACGGAAATCTCAAATTCGTCCTGGTGTTTCAAGAACCAGTCACGCCTGTTGTTGCGTTTCAAACGAGAAAGAAAGCGGAAGAGATCGGGACTAAAGTAAGCGGCCATTTATAGATAAGCTAAAAAACCGCGGAGAAAAAGTAAAGCCGCGCCATCGGATGCGGGTACGTTGCTTCAATCTTCCAACTTAAAAACCCGCTCCATCAGCACCCATTTCTCTCCAGGTTTTGCTTCGGGCAACGATTTCTGGAACGTGCTCATGAGCGTCTCCCATTCCTGCACCTTTGTGTTCATCTGGTCGGCTCTCTTCTTATCCGCAAACGTGAAAGATTCGTTCACTTCCATGATCATGAACATGCGCGTCCCGAGGAGATAGATTTCCATGTCCTCAATGCCGTCGTCTTTGATGCTTCGAGTGATCTCGGGCCAGATTGTCTCGTGATGGCGTTTGTACTCGGCGATCAGCTTGGGATCGTCTTTCAAGTCGAGGGTGAGGCAGAAGCGCCGGTTCATTCGATCTCCGTAGCAGGCATTGGCAGGGTGGAATTAAAGGTTGCGTCCGCGACTGGCCGATATCCCCACATGGCAAAATAAAATATGTAGGCATGACACACTAAGGGAACTACAAAGGCATGCCGGATATTCCAGGCATCGGAGATCCTACCCATGATCGCGGGACAAACCGCGCCTCCGATTATCGCCATAACCAGCAGAGACGATCCTAGTTTTGTGTACGGCCCCAGGCCTTTTAAGCTCAGCGCGAAAATTGTAGGAAACATGATGGAATGAAATAAGCCGAGCAAGACAATCGCCCACACGGGGGCGACGCCCGAGACGGAAAGGACCACAAGTAAGCAGAGGAGTGAGCCGCCCGCAAAGGCGCTGAGCAGGCGAGGCGCAGCGATTTTGCTCATGATAGCGGAGCCGGAGAAACGCCCGATCATGAAACCGGCCAAGTGCGCTTGCAGGTAGTGAGCGGCGACTTTTTCGTGCGTTCCCGGCAGCGTGAACTCGGCGAAGCGAATTATGAAACTGGCAACACCGACCTGGGCGCCGACATAGAAGAATTGTGCGATCACGCCTTTGATCAAATGCGGAAAGGCGAAGGTGCCCCGCAGCTTCACGCCAGGGCTCTCCAAACCACCTGAAGTTGTCTCGGGAATTTCCGGCAGCTTGGTCAGGAAAATGAGCAGCGCCACAAACAGGAAGACACAGGTGATGATGAGATAGGGAGCCTTCACCATGTTCGCTTCGGATGTGCGATAGGCCAGAAGCTGAGCCGGATTCATGGAGGCGAGTTCCGATGGAGTATGCTCGATTCCGGAGAGAATGAATCTGGATCCGAGAAGAGCGATGAGCACAGCACCAGTGGAGTTGAAAGATTGCGCAAGATTCAGCCTTCGCTCCGAGCTTTGCGCGGGGCCGAGAGTCGTCACATAGGGATTGGCCGCGACTTCCAGAACTGACTGTCCACAAGCCATTACGAAGAGCGCGAAGAGAAAAAATCCGTAGATTCGAACCGACGCCGCGGGGATAAACAGAATTGTTCCCGTAGCGCAGACCAGCAGCCCGATCAGTATTCCTCGCTTGTAGCCCAGTCGCTGCATCAGCCAGCCCGCAGGCAGCGCAGCGACGAAATAGCCGCCAAAAAACGCCGACTGTATGAGCGATGACTGAAAGTCGGTGAGGCCGAATGCCTTCTTGAGATGTTGGATTAGGATGTCATTCAGATTGACGCCAATGGCCCACAGAAAGAAGAGGCTTGTGACCAAAGCCAGCGGCACCACGTAGCGTCGTTCGGTGATGGGCACGGAGTTACTCACTGGAAGATCCTCATGTCAGCGCGCGATCCAGGTGAACGTAGCCACCGTCGACAAACAGGTGCTGGCCCGTGGTGTGGCTGGATTTAGAGGAGACCAAGAATACGACCATGGCGGCAATTTCCTCCGCTGTCGTCATTCGTTGTTCGAACGGAATCTTGGAAAGGATGGTTTTCAACTTGGCTTCGGGATTGGGAAATGTGTCGAGCCAATCGCGATAGAGCGGCGTCATAACCTCAGCGGGAACTACGGTATTCACGCGAATGCCGTAAGGCAACAATTCCGCGGCCCACTCCCGAGTCAAGGCCATGATCGCGCCTTTCGAAGACGCGTAGCCCGAGGTGCTGCCCTGCCCGGTGACGGCGGTCTTGGAGCCAATGTTGACGATCGCGCCTCGAGAACGTTCTAGGTGCGGAAGCGCGTAATGGGCCATGCTGTAGTAGTGAATCAGATTGCGGTTGAGCGACGCCACATATTGTTCGGGGTTGCCATCTTCCAGTCCGATTTTGTCATTGCGTCCGGCATTGTTCACGAGGGCATCGATTCGTCCAAAGCTCGCCACTGTTTGCTCGACAGACTTCGAACAGTTCTGCGAAGTGCAGAGATCGACGTTGATGAGTCCGCAAGGGGCATCTCTCGTTTTCAGTTCGTTTTGTAATTGGGCTCCGGCGTCAGCGTCGCGGTCGACAATTATTGGGATTGCGCCTTCGGCAGCCAAGGCTCGGACAGTCGCGGCGCCGATTCCCTTAGCGCCGCCGGTGACAATCACGACTTTATCTTTCAGTTGCAGGTCCATGCCTCAGCCTCGCAAGTTGAAAAAACCGCCGTCGATGGGATAGTCTGTGCCCGTGATGAAAGTGGCCTCGTCCGAACACAAGAACAAGGCAAGAGATGCGATCTCCGCGGGATCGGCCATTCTCCCGATGGGCTGTGATTTCGCCAGTTTGGTGAACATCTCCTGCTCGTGTCCGGGATAGTTCTTCCGCAAGTAATCATCCACAAACGGCGTGTGCACGCGGGCCGGAGAAATACAGTTGCAGCGGATGTGGTGCGCGAGATAGTCGCGGGCAACTGAATAAGTCATCGCGACCACTGCGCCTTTGCTCATCGAGTAGGCGAAGCGATCGGGAATCCCCGCCGACCCGGCAATTGACGCCAGGTTCAGAATCACCCCGCCGCCGGAACTCTTCATGTGGGGCGCGACCGCGTGCATGCAGTTGTAAAAGCCCTTGATGTTCACTCGAACCACACGATCAAAATCTTCCTCAGACGTGCTTTCGACCGTGCCAATGTGCGAAATGCCGGCATTATTAATCAGGATGTGAACGCGCTCGCGCCGAAATAGTTCCTCGAATCGAGTTTTCACTTCGGATTGGTTAGTCACATCGCAAAGGTATGCTGAAGCAGTGCCGCCTGCTGCAGTGATTTGCCTGCACGTCGCCGACGCAGCCGATTCACTAACATCGAGAATACGAACGATGGCGCCTTGGACGGCGAATCTCAAAGCGATGGCTTGCCCAATGCCGCTGCCGCCGCCCGTGATTGCCGCGACTTTGCCGTCCAGTCGAAAAGCGCGAGCTTTGGTTTCTTCGTTGCTCAGAGCGAGACGCCTCGTTTCCAGGGAATGAAATCTTCCTGCGCCTTCTGCTCTGCTTTTGTCCGGATTTCGCCGCTTGCGACCTGAATAACCAAGTCCAGAATCGTATCCCCCATCTGCTCGATTGTCTTCTCGCCAGTAATGACTGCGCCAGTGTCGATGTCGATGATGTCGTGCATGCGTTGCGCCAAGTTTGAGTTAGTTGAAAGCTTCACAACCGGTGCAATGGGATTTCCGGTGGGCGTTCCGAGGCCGGTTGTAAACAGCACCACGCTTGCTCCTGCGCCGACTTGCGCAGTCACGCATTCCACATCGTTGCCCGGCGTGCACTGCAAATTGAGGCCAGGCTCGGTCGAATATTCAGGGTAGTCGAGAACGGCGGTTACGGGCGAGGTGCCGCCCTTTTTGGCTGCTCCCGCGGATTTCATCGCGTCGGTCAAAAGTCCGTCCCGCATATTGCCCGGCGAAGGATTCATGTCGAAGCCGGATCGCACGGCAGCGGCCCGGGCAGCATAGTCGCGCATCAACTGAATGAAACGACTGCCGACCGCCGGATTGTTGCCGCGATCGATCAGTCCCTGTTCCACTCCGCACAACTCAGGAAATTCCGAAAGGATCGTTCGGGCGCCCAGAGCAACCAGCAGATCGGATGTGTTTCCAATGGCGGGATTGGCGGAGATTCCTGAGAAGCCGTCGGAGCCTCCGCACTTCAGACCGACGCACAAATTGGCGAGCGAAGTGGGAGCGCGCTGACATTTGTTGGCTTCGACCAAGCCCAGGAAAGTCTGGCGAATTGCGTCATTCATCATCGCCGCTTCCGACCCGCTGCGCTGCTGCTCGAAAATGAATAATGGCTTGGCGAACTTGGGATCACGCTTGCGAATCGCTTCGCGAAGGATGGCGATCTGCGCGTGCTGGCAGCCCAGGCTCAAGACTGTGGCTCCAGCGACGTTGGGATGATGAATGTAGCCCGCAATGAGTCCGCACAAGTTGTTGGAATCTTCCCGAGTGCCGCCACATCCGCCGTCGTGAAGCAGAAAGCGCACGCCATCGATGTTCTCAAATAGCGGTGCGCGCGGTGCGGGTGGCTCATCTTCGGAGAAGCTGCGAGTATCACCGGCTTCCAGCTTCCCTTCGCGATAGAGCTTTGCCAGTTCGGCGACCTGACTTCGGTAGAGTTGGGGAGGAGCGAAGCCCAATTCCTCTTCGAAGGCTTGTTTCAGTACTTGTATATTTTTGTTCTCGCAAAAAACCAGAGGAATGACGAGCCAGTAGTTCCGTGTGCCCACTTGTCCGTCGGGCCGACGATATCCCAGAAAAGTCTGCTGCTTCCATCGCGAAACATCGGGCGGCGACCAGCGAAATTCGCCTGACTGTTCGCGGAACGGAGCAGCCTGATGTTGGATATTGCTGATCGTCAGGAGTTCCCCAGCCGCGATCGGCCTGACGGCTCTACCCACCAGAACGCCATACATCACGACCTTGCCACCCGCGTCAACCGCCTGCATCGCGAATTTGTGCTTGGCAGGAATATTGTGGAGCAACGTGTAGGATTTGTTGTGGTACTCAACACGCGCGCCGGCTTTTAAGTCCGTAAGCGCAACTAAAACGTTGTCGCGGGGATCGAGTTGGAGGGCATTAAGCTGCATCGCAGTTGGAGTGGGGCGCATTTCGTCCGGCTATTGTAAAACATCGGCGTGAGAGCCTTTATTGGTTGAGGCTGGAAAAAGTGTCGAGCTTTGCTCGACGGACAGCCGAGGGCGGCTGTCCCCACAAAAATCAACCCAAATGTTGCGGGGGTTTTTCCAAGCCCCAAAATCTTTGCGCATTGCCACCGAGAACACGATCGAGGCACTCCGGCCTCTTCTGCAGGAGATATTGTTTCACGACGTCGACCGTTTTGGCATACGACGCCGCCGCGAGGCACACGGGCCAGTCAGAACCAATCATCAAGCGGTCGGGGCCGAAGGATTCGAAGGCGACGTCGAGGTACGGGATGATCTGCTGGGGTGTCCAGCAGTTCCAGTCGGATTCCGTGACCAATCCCGACAGTTTGCAGAAGACGTTGGAAAATTCGGCGAGTCGCACGATTCCTTGCGCCCAAGAATCGATGTTCCCGGTTTTGATTGGCGGTTTCGCGAGATGATCGAGAACAAAACGTTGGCGTGGGAATCGCTCGACAAATTCAGCGGCCACCGGAAGATGCTGGGGGTAAATCAGAATCTCGTAAGCAAGATTGAATTCTTCGAGGGTGGTAATGCCGCGCAGGAAATCAGGTTGCAACAGAAAACGCTCGTCAGCTTCGCTCTGAACGATGTGGCGAATGCCCACCAGTTTTGAATTTCGAGCCAGGTCCTGCAAATGGGTGCGAACTTCCGGCGACCGGAGATCGACCCAGCCAACCACACCAACAATCCATGGGTAGACGGCCGCCAAATCGAGAAGCCAGCGAGTTTCTTGCAGGGTCTGCCGTACCTGAACCACAACCGATCCCTGAAAATCGTTGCTCCCCATCTCGGGCTCGAAGTGTTCCGGGAGAAAATCGCGGCGGAGCGACTTCATGGAGTCGTCGATCCATTGGTATTCGGCGCGATCGTAGAGCCAAAAATGCTGGTGAGCATCGATGCGCAGGGGATGGGACCGACGATTCATCGTAAGGGGACAGGCAATTACGATTGCGAACCGGGTTGATGTTCGACTGTACTCATCACGCTGGCGATAGTCGGCAACAGCTTTGAGCTCAAACGACTTTTGTCGACGCAGTCATGGGCGCCCGCTTCAAGGGCGCGCGATAGCAGGATGGCTGGATCGTGCTGGCTCATGATCAGGATTTTGGTGGAAGGCACTTTTTCGCGAAGCAGACGAGCTGCGTCCAGTCCATTCAGGCCCGGCATGCTTACATCTAAAAGGACGAGGTCGGGGATGACTTCCTCCGCGATCTGAACCGCTTCCTCGCCGCTCTTGGCTTCGCCGCAGATTTCCCAGTCGGTCATGGGAGCCAGAATACTCTTTACACCGCGGCGGACCCATTCATTATCGTCGGCAAGCAAAATTCGCATTGATGGCTGGTGCGCCCCTACAAGAAAGACTATTATCCCGCGAACTGAGCGGGTTGCACAATCTGATCTTGCTGAACCATGCCCAGACGATGACCAGAAGCATTCCCAGATGGAAACTTGAATGAGATTTTTGTGCCCTTGTGATTCGACTCGATGAGACTGGGCGAAATTCAGCCGTCGCCGCGACAGCCTCCGCCGCCATCTGTCGCTCCCGTTCTTCGATCTGTTTTCGTTCGGTGATGTCCGTGCTTACCGCCGACAATTCGCAGGGGATTTCAGGGAGAAAACCGACACGCCGGAAAAGAAGCTTTTAGAAGAAAATAGGTCGGAAGCCAGTCGCGTTCAAGCGATCACTCGGGGAAGCGACTGGCTGACCTTGCCCCGCGCTATTGCTGAGGGGGCGGCGCTTGGTTGGAACCGGCATCGGGCGGATGGTGGCCTTGCATTCTCTGTTCGCGCTTGGCCTGCATTTCGTCCCACTTCTTCTGTTGGGTGGAGTCCAGAATCCCGCGGATCTGGGCATCGGTTGCCTTGTGAATATCCATCATTTTCGCCCGGCGATCATCCTGAGAAAGGGAGGTGTCCGAGTGAAGGCTTTCCATCTGCGAGTGCTGAGACTGTAGGGCATCCTGAACTTTGGCCTGCTGATCAGCGGTCAGGTTCAGACGCTTGGTCAATTCCTTGGTGCGCTGAGCGGGATCCTGCGGGCCGCGATGCCAGCCGCCTTGTTCCTGTGCGGGCTGGGATTGCTGGTCCGCAGGTGGAGTATCTTGCGCAGTCGCGAAAGGCGCCGCGATCGAGATGGCGCCGGCTGCAGCTAATACGAGCAGGGATTGCTTAAGCATGGAAACTCTCCTTTTTTTTCAAACGACTCGGTCTACGAGTATGAACAGAATTATCCACCCAAAGTTGCGCTCGGAGGAAGCAATTCAGATCGTCTTTGCATAACTTTACGGAACCGCCATTAGTTCGGGCCTTCGCAAAAATCTAACAAACATTTACAGTCCAACGTCGTAGGGGGCGGTATTATCCAGCATGGTGTAGGAACGATTCCACGAACCTATGAGGTTTTCCAGGTTTCAGATCGCAGCGATCCCGAGCAAACTGCGACCTCGTTTGGCAATTCAGCGTGCGGTCGCGTTGAGCGTGGTGATTCTTCTTCCGCATGTGTTGCGCGGGCAAGCGGGCGCGCCAGCGCCCACACCGAACGAGGCGGCACGGATTGTCCGGGGCATAGTGAAGTCGGGGAACATGCCGATTCCCGGAGCGACGGTTTCGGCTACCAACGTGGATACGAAAGGACAAGTCAGCAGCTCAACGGACGTAGACGGCACCTATTCGCTGCGTATTCCGGAGAATGGACATTACACGGTGCGCGTGCAAATGACGGCATTTGCCGTGGGCGTACAGCAAGTAGTGGTGGACGCGGCACATCAGGATGTGCAGGCGAATTTTGAATTGATACTACAGTCGCGGGCGCGGGCTCTTCGCAGCGAGCAGTCGCAGGCCAGCGCGGCCGGGCGGGGCTTTCAAAGTCTTTCTGTATTTCAGAGCGCCGGTCAGGATGCGGCCAATGGCTCCATGAGTGATGTGGCTCCTTCTGGAATTCCTGTCCCAGGAATTTCGCCGGACAGCGCGACGGAATCGGTTGCGGTTTCGGGGAATACTACCAATTCGTTTAATACGATGAGCGCCGACGATATGCAGCAGAGATTTGATGCTGCCCGCCAACAGGGCGGAGGGTTTGGAGGGGCCGGAGGCTTTGGCGGCGGTGGGTTCGGAGGAGGAGGCTTTGGCGGCGGTGGCTTTGGCCGGCGTGGTTTCGATAGTAACCAGCCGCATGGATCGATCTATTACGGCATCGGCGACTCCGCGCTGAATGCATCGCCTTATTCGCTCACGGGCGCGCCGAAGGAAAACCCGGGCTACGTGCAAAACAGTTTCGGCGGATCGGTCGGCGGTCCGCTGAATATTCCTCACATTTATCACGGAGGAAGTAAAACTTTTTACTTCGTGAACTACAACGGCAGGCGCTCGGAAAATCCTTTCGACCAGTTTTCGACTGTACCTACGCTACTGGAACGGCAGGGAAACTTTTCCCAGACCACAAACTCTTCCGGCAGTCCCGTGGCAATCTTCAATCCCGTCACCAGAGCCCCGTACGCGAACAATACGATCCCGCACATCAATCCGGTGGCTCAGGGATTGTTGAACTACATTCCGTTGCCGAACTTGCCGGGTGATTTCCAAAACTTTCACTATGTGAGGTCCGCGAATAGCGATGGCGACGATCTGAATGTGCGTTTGAACCACACTTTCGGTCCAGCGCCGGTGGGCGGACGCCGGAGCGGAGGTCGACGGGCTCCGCGTAACAATCTATCGATTGGCTTTCACTACCATGGGTCGAGCGCCAATTTAACCAATCCTTTCCCCAGCGTGGGCGGCAATACCAATGTGCGCAGCTTCGACATTCCTATCTCGTATACACGGAGCGTTGGAAAGCTTACGAACATTGTGCGAGCGGACTTTAACCGCAGCCGGTCTCGAACGCAGAATCTGTACGCTTTCAACACCAACCTCACCGGCACTCTAGGGATTGCGGGAGTTTCGCAGAACCCCTTCGACTGGGGACTGCCCAATCTATCTTTCACAGATTTTGCCAGCCTTCAGGACACGACTCCTTCGCTCACGCGAAATCAAACCTACACTTTTTCCGACAACGTGATCTGGAATCACGGCAAACATACTTGGCGCTGGGGTGGGGATTACCGCCGCGTGCAGGTGAATCCAGAAACGAGCAGCAACCCGCGCGGATCGTTTGTGTTCACCGGCTTGAATACTTCACAACTCGACAGCAGCGGAAAACCCGCTCCCGGGACGGGTTTTGATTTCGCGGATTTTCTGCTCGGACTGCCGCAGCAGACCTCCGAGCAATTCGGCCAGAACAATCACTTCCGCGGCAACTTCTGGGATTTGTACGCGCAGGACGAGTGGAAGATGCGGGGGAATCTGACGCTGAACATAGGAGTGCGTTATGAGTATGTATCGCCGCTGACAGAAATTAATAATCGCATCGCGAATCTTGATTTGTCTCCGGGCGTGCTGACGCAGACGCCGCCGCTGGTCGTGGTCCCAGTTCAACCAGGACAAGCGGCACCCTACGGCGGCACGTTGCCCGCGACCCTGGTGCGGCCGGATCGGAATAACTTTGCGCCGCGCGTCGGTTTTGCCTGGAAGCCGTTTTCCAAAACGGTAGTGCGCGGTGGATACGGCATCAATTACAACACGGGAGCGTATCAGGGCATCGCGCAGCAACTTGCTTTCCAACCTCCGTTCTCGACCACGGCGACGAACATCCAGATCAACCCGGGAGATCTCACGCTGCAAAACGGATTCCCGTCCCCCACTGGAATCACGAATAGTTATGCGGTGGATCCGAACTATCGGCTAGGCTATGTGCAAATTCGCAATTTGGATATTCAGCAACAGATCCGCCCTACACTGCTGCTGAACATCGATTACACCGGAACTAAGGGCACTGATCTCGACATTCTGGAGGCGCCAAATCGCACCGCGACTGGAATCCTGCTTCCCACGGTGGATGCCTTCACCTATGAAAGTTCCGTGGCGGATTCAGAGGCGAATGCAGGGTCGGTGCGATTGCGCAAGCGGTTATCGTCCGGATTCTCGATCGGCGGCATTTATACGTTCTCCAAATCGCTGGATGACGCATCATCCATTGGCGCGGGCGCGACCTCGGCGCCGAGCTCTCCAGGATTGGGCGCGGGCGGTACGGGCGCGGGTGGTAGCAGCGGTGGCGGCACGACGGGCGGCGGCGCGACCAACATTGCACAGAATCCTCTTAATCTGTCCGCCGAGCGAGGCCTTTCCAGTTTCAACCAGACTCATAAGTTCACAGCGGATTATTTGTGGGAGCTTCCCTTCGGAGGAGACAAGCGCTGGCTTACTGGACATGCGCCGCTGCGCGCAATCTTCGGAGACTGGCAGTGGAGTGGCGACTGGACAATCGCTTCCGGTCTGCCCTTTACTCCGCGCCTGCTAAATAACATTACGGACGTAAATCGGGGAAGCAACGGCACTCTTCGCCCCGATGTTGTTCCCGGGCAGTCGGTGAGCGTGGCGAATCCGTCAATTGGGGAGTGGTTCAACAAAGCTGCATTTGTAGCGCCGCCCCCAGGGCAATATGGGAACGCGCACCGCAATAGCATCATCGGTCCAGGCTCAAAAGTATTTGATATGGCGTTCACGAAAATCATTTCGTTAAAAGAGTCGCGTGGGCTGGAGTTTCGCGCCCAAGCCACTAATGTTTTCAATATCCCGAATTATTCCTCGATTGATACGAACTTGAATTCGCCTACGTTTGGGCGGGTTACTGCCGTGGGCGGAATGCGGCAGTTCACTCTTACGTCGCGGTTCCGTTTTTAGAGATCAGCACGAAAACTTTAACGAGATCGCCATGATTTTCATTCGTCCCCGAGCTGTCGATCAGATATTAGCGACGCTGTTGATGCTCGTTCTCCTCTGTCCAGCATCGCCATCGCAGCAATCGGACTATACGTTTCGCACGGGATCAGAGTTGGTGTTGGTCAACGTAACTGTGCGGGACAAGAGCGGAAAGTTTGTGCAGGGATTGAAGCCGGAAGACTTCACAATCCTTGAGGACAACAAGCCGCAGAAAGTCGTTTCATTCGATGTGGAGAATGTGGACGCGGTGCCAACTTCGGATGTAGCCCAGGCCCATCCGCTGCCTGAAACGCCTGCTGGCCCGACGGCTACGCCCGCTTCGAACGGCGACCCCAATGCCCAATTTAAAGACCGGCGTCTGATTATTTTGTTTTTCGACCTTTCCGCCATGGAACCGGACGAAATCGACCATGCGGTTACCTCCGCCCAGAACTATGTCGATAAACAAATGGCACCCGCGGACCTGGTCTCGATAGTTTCGCTGGGAAGTTCGCTGCTGGTGAATCAGGACTTCACCACCGATCGTGAGCTGTTGAAAAAACAGCTGGCGCAATTCGGCACGGGCAGCGGACAAGGTTTCGAGGAAGGAACGACAGGGACGACTGAAGGGACGCCCGACAGCGGCCAGCCTTTCACCGCCGACGATACGGAATACAACATTTTCAACACGGACCGCAGGCTGGAGGCTTTGCGGTCCGTGGCGGAAAAATTGTCGCACGTGCAACAGAAGAAGTCGCTCATCTATTTTTCCAGCGGCATGGATCGCACCGGCATTGAGAATCAATCAGAACTGCGTGCGGCTGTAAACGCAGCCGTGCGCTCCAATCTTGCGATTTACACCATGGACATGCGCGGACTCCAGGCGCTGGTAGCGGGCGGGGAAGCCCAGAACGCAAGCCTGCGCGGCGTTTCCGCGTATTCTGGGCAGTCTACACTCAATGCGCTAAATTCCAATTTCACCACGCAGGAAACGCTGGTTACTCTGGCCAGCGATACCGGTGGCCGCGCATTTCTCGACTCCAACGATTTCAGCAAGATTTTCAAGGGCGTGCAGCAAGATACTTCAACCTATTACGTGCTGGGCTATCACAGCACCAACCCGGCACGCGATGGCCGCTACCGGCGTATTGTCGTGAAGACTAATCTTCCTGGCGTGAAAGTCGATTATCGGCGGGGATACTACGCGCCCGCGGATTACCAGCATTCCACGAAAGACGATAAAGAGAGGCAACTAGAAGAGGAACTCGCTTCGGAAATGCCGGCCACAGATTTACCGCTATATCTGGGAGTGGCATATTTCCGCTTGGATGGGAATAAATTCTTCGTACCAATCTCGTTGGTCGTGCCGGGATCCCAGATTCCATTCGTTCGCAGCAGCGATCGTGATAAGGCAACTCTCGATGTGATCGGAATCGTGCTCGACAACCAACACCATCCGCTGAACAGAATTCGCGACACGGTCAAACTTGCCGTGAACTCTTCGACTGAGGTGCAAAAAAAGAATGTGCAGTATGACACGGGAATGAGCCTGCTCAGCGGCAAATATCACCTGAAGTTTGTGGTGCGCGAAAATCAAACAGGTCGGATGGGATCGTTTGAAACCGACATCGACGTGCCGGACTTAAAATCGCAACCACTGAAGATGAGTTCCATCGTGCTCGCCAGCCAGACTCAAGCGATCAAGAAAAGTTCCAACCTGAATCCACTGGCACACGATGGAAATGAAATTATTCCGAATATCACCCACGTTTTCTCCGCGACGCAGCATCTGCTTATTTACTATGAGGTCTACGATCCGGCGCGCCCGGCCGTGAGCGAATCTGAGACAGGAGTCGCAACGAACAAGGCTAGCATCCGGTTGTTGTCGAACGTGGCATTCTTCCAGGGGAAAGCAAAAAGCTATGAGAGTTCTCTGGTCCAACTCACGGACTTCAATGCCCGTTCGCGAAAAGCGGCAGTTTTTCAACTAGATGTGCCGCTCACCTCGCTGAAGCCGGGCTTCTATACATGTCAGGTCAACGTGATTGACGACGCCGGCGGCCACTTTCTTTTTCCGCGTCTGGCTCTGCTGATACGGAATGAGGTTACGAAAGCGGCTCGCTGAGAACCGATCGATCTTCTGTTTGCAATACTCGAATTTATGTACGAAGGCGCCAGCGGCTGAAAAATTATCGCCGTTTGATGTCCAAATAGGAGTGTGGCCGCATCCAAAGCAAGCTGGCAATTCCATCGATTGTGCGGAGGGTAAGTCCTGTCTATTCCCATTGAAGATTACGCAATGATTGGCGACTGCCACACGGCTGCCCTCGTTTCAAAGCAAGGTTCAATCGACTGGCTCTGCCTTCCTTACTTCGATTCTCCCGCGTGTTTCGCTGCCCTGGTCGGAACCGAGGAAAACGGGCACTGGTCGATCGCGCCGGCGGACGCAATCCGCGCCAGTAGCCGCTGCTACCGCGACGGTTCACTTATTCTTGAAACCGAATTTGAAACCGAGAGTGGGTCGGCCAAGCTGATCGACTGCATGGTTCTTCGTGAACACTCGCCGGTGCTGGTACGCGAGGTTGTCGGTACCAGAGGCCAGATTCGCATGAAGATGGAACTGGTGATTCGTTTCGACTATGGTTTGGTGGTGCCGTGGGTTCAGAAGATCAACGGCGGTATTTCGGCCATAGCCGGTCCAGATATGATTCGTCTACGTTCCGACGTCTCCATGCGCGGCGAAAACATGAAAACCGAATCGGAATTCACCGTTTCGGAAGGACAGAGAGTCAGATTCGATCTGACTTGGTATCCCTCAAACGAGCAAGAACCTCCAGCGGTCAATGTTGATGCGGCAATTCAGAAGACAGAGAAGTGGTGGCGGGAATGGGCGGATCGTTGTTCGTATCAGGGGAAGTGGCGGGAAGCGGTTCTGCGCTCTTTGATCACGCTAAAGGGTTTGACCTATCTGCCTACCGGCGGAATCGTTGCTGCGCCAACAACTTCTTTGCCGGAACTCATCGGCGGGGTGCGCAACTGGGATTACCGGTTTTGCTGGGTGCGCGATGCGACCCTTACCTTGCAGTCCCTTCTAAGCGCGGGATATCTCGAAGAGGCGCATGACTGGCGCGAGTGGCTGTTGCGAGCGGTCGCCGGAAGTCCATCTGAGCTCAACATCCTTTATGGGCTGCGGGGCGAACGCAGGCTGACTGAACTGGAACTGCCGTGGCTGCAGGGTTACGAAAAATCGGCGCCGGTTCGTACCGGCAATGCCGCTTACAGTCAATTCCAATTGGATATCTTCGGCGAAGTGGTCAACACACTTTTCATGGCGCGACAAGCGGGACTGCAACCCTCTCCCCATAGTCGCAACGAGATCGCCCTGGCAATGTTGGAATTTCTGGAGACCGGCTGGGAGCGGCCCGACGAGGGCATTTGGGAGGTGCGCGGGCCGCGCCGGCAGTTTGTTCACTCGAAGATGATGGCGTGGGTGGCCGTCGATCGCCTGATTCGGTCGGCGGAAATGGGCCGTTTTCCCGCCGATATTCCTCGCTGGAGAAACCTTCGTGATGCCATACACGAGCAAGTCTGCCGTCAGGGGTTCGACACCGAGTTGAACTCCTTTGTGCAGTACTACGGTTCGAAGTACTTCGATGCCAGCATTCTCATGATGCCGCTGGTGGGTTTCCTTCCCGCGAATGATCCGCGCGTGGTTGGCACCGTTCGGGCGATCGAGAAACATCTCGTGCAGAATGGTTTTGTCGGGCGCTATACGCAAGACCCCGCCGTCGACGGCATGCCCCACGGAGAAGGAACATTTCTGGCGTGCTCCTTCTGGTTGGCGGACAATTACGAACTGCAGGGCCGTCACGATGATGCTGTGCGGCTGTTTGAACGCCTGTTAGCAATCCGCAATGATGTTGGACTACTCGCCGAAGAATATGACTCGTTCGGAAAGCGCCAACTCGGTAATTTCCCGCAAGCTTTCTCGCACGTGGGCCTCGTGAATACCGCATTTAATTTGACTCGTTGATCCGGACGGTATTCCGGATCCCGGATGTGGCTGGCGATTCCCGCTATGAAGAGCTCTAAGGCAGGATCAGTTGGCCGGGAGTGGGATGGACTTGTTCGTTCCGGATTGCGGATGCGTCCCAGCCTCCGCCCAGTGCTTTGACCAGCAGCACTGACGTGACCATTTGCTGGCCGAGCAATTGCGTTGAGAGTCGCTCGTTCGATAACAGAACAGACTGAGCGGTGATGACGTCGAGGAACGTAGTCAGTCCGCCGACATAGCGGTCGTTGGCAATATCCAGAGCGCGATGCGCGTCCGCGACCGCCGCATTCTGGGTTTCGGCGGCGCGTGCCAAAGAATCGAGTCCCGACAAACTGTCTTCCACTTGCTGAAACGCGATGAGCGCCGACTGGCGATAATTGGCGACCGACTCGTCATAGGCAGCTTGCGTGGCGGCCAGATTGGCGCGATTGCGGCCGCCGTTGAAAATCGGTTGCAGTAAATCTCCTCCCAGTGACCAGAACGCGCTGGGCGCGCTAATCAGCGAACTCAGGCTGATACTCTGGAAACCGCCGCTGCCAGAAATGGTGAATTGCGGGTAGAACGCGGTTCGGGCAACTCCCACAAGCGCATTTTCATTGGCCATCGCTCGCTCCGCAGTGGCAATATCCGGACGCCTTTCGAGCAGGTCCGAGGGAACTCCCAGCGGTACTGGCGGAGGGACGGCGCGCAACGGTGCGACCGGAAGGTTAAATGCCGACGCAGGATTCCCGGTGAGCGCGGAAATGGCGTGTTCGAATTGTGCGCGCTGCTGCTGCAGAAGATAAAGTTGCGTGACGGTGGAATCGAGCAGAGTTTGCTGTTGCGCGACGTCCAATCCTGATGCGACCCCGCCTTCGTGGCGATGATTCACGAGGACCAAGCCCTGTTGCTGAATCTTTACGGACTCTTGTACTACCTGAGTCTCCGCATCGAGCTCGCGCAAACTGAAATAATCAGCAGCCAGCTCCGCGGTCAAGACGAGCTGAACGTTTTGTAAATCGGCCGCCGTGCCTTGCAAATTAGCGTTCGCCGCCTCCAGGTTTTTTCGATTCCTCCCGAAGAGATCGACCTCGTAGTTGAGAGCGAACGGGATCTCGTACACGCTCTGCGTGAGTGCGGGTGTTCCATTTATGACTTGAGGGCGATTGCTCGAGTATCGCACGCGGGTCGCACTGGGGTCGGCGCTGAGCGTCGGAAAAAGCGGGGCCGACGCCACGCGCGCCAGAGAACGCGCCTGGTACAGGCGATCCTGTGCGGCAAGTAGCGACTGATTCGCCACCAGCAGCTGCTTTTCATAACTATTCAGTTCGTCGTCGTGGAAAATCTGCCACCAAGCTCCCTTGGGGATTCCATCTCCAGGAGCGGCCTCGCGCCAAGGGCCTTCGGTTTTCCAGGCGGGCGGAGCTTGTATCTGCGCACGCTGATACTTAGGCCCCACGGCGCATCCTGCGAGCCCCACGCTCGCGCTGAGCGCCGCCAGCAGCAGCCATTTCATGAATGCTTGCCCTCCTGCCTTTCAGGGGCAACATTCACCTTCTGGCCATTTTCCAGAGAATCGGAGGGGTTAATGATGATGCGATCCTCGAGATTTACTCCGCCCAGAATTTCCAGCGTCGTGCCATAATCGCGGCCAATTGTGATCGGCCGCAATTGCACCTTGTTATCCGCTCCCACGACCGCAACCTGCGCGCCCTCTTGACGAAAAAGCATGGCATTGACCGGCACCGTAACCTTTTGAGAGTTAATTTTCGGCGCGAAATGGACCTCGCCGAAGGAACCGCGCAACAAACGTCCGTCTTTGTTGGGAACATCAACTTCGGTAAGCAAGGTCCGCGTTGCGGGATCAATCGCGTCCGCGGTGCGCGCCACTGTGCCCTTAAACTTCTGGCCGGGAATCTCTTGCAGCGTGATATAGGCCGGCATTCCATCCTTTATTGCAGGCGAGTAAGCCTGGGGGACGTTGGTGAATACGCGGAGAGGATCAACCTTCGCCAGAATGAAAAGTTCCACGCCGCCCGAGCCGGCATTAATCAGCGCTCCGGGATCGACGTTGCGTTTCACCAGTACACCCGAAAATGGCGCGTACACCCGCTTGAACGACTCCAACTGCTCGAGACGCCGCACATTGGCATCGGCCGCTGCCAGGTTCGCTTGCGCCTGCTGGTACGCGCTGGATTGCGTGTCGGCCTCTTGCTGAGAAACGGAATCAGTCTTGCGGAGATTCTCCCAGCGATCGGCAGAAATTTTGGCCAAGTCCCGTTGCGCCACGATTTGCTGCCGGTTCGCGCGCGACTGCGACAATTCCTGATCGACTTCGGGAGTATCAATGTCCGCCAGCAGTTCGCCCTTATTCACGCGGCTGCCAATGTCCTTATACCAGTGCAGTAAGTATCCACTGGTGCGGGCGTAGATCGGCGACTCCTCATAAGCTTGTAACGACGCGGGCAGCACTAATTCCTCGTCGGGCGCTTCCGCGATCGGGTGGACGACCGAGACGTTGGGAACGGCATCGATTTCCGTTTCCTTGGCCAATGCGTGTCCGGCGCGGATGCGGCTGAACACACTGAGGGCGCCACTCAGCGCCAGCAGCACTACGACCAGTACGACGATGAGAACTGCCTTGCGCGGAGGCGCAGGTGGCAACTCCGGCGGCGGGTTTACTTGTGGAGGAATATGCTGTACTTCCTCGACTGTTCGATTCGTTTCTGTGTGCGTCTGCATGATTGCTTGATCGATATCCTTTGTATGAAATCCACCTTATTCGAGACTGCCCAATCCGCTCTCTCGCGCTTCGCGACGGCTGTGAACGATGGCGAAGACGCATGGCACAAAAAATAATGTTGCCACCGTCGCGAATAGCAAGCCTCCGATGACGGCCCTGCCCAAGGGCGCATTCTGTTCTCCGCCCTCACCCAAACCCAGCGACATGGGAAACATGCCAATCACCATCGCCAGCGCGGTCATCAGGACGGGGCGCACACGAGTGTAACCCGCCTCCAGTGCGGCCTGCACCGCACCCACCCCCACCTGCATCCGATCGCGCGCAAACGATACCATCAGGATGGAGTTGGCGGTCGCAACCCCCATGCACATCACGGCTCCGGTCAGCGAAGGCACGCTCAGCGTGGTGTGAGTCAACAGAAGAATCCACGCGATTCCGGCCAACGCACCGGGTAGGGCGGTGATAATCACGAACGGATCAAGCCACGATTGGAAGTTCACTACGATGAGGAAATAGACCAGCAGAATCGCGCCTAGCAATCCGATTCCCAATCCCAGGAAGGAGCTTTGCATGGTCTCGACTTGCCCGCGCACCACAATCCGCGACCCCCGTGGCAGGTGGTTCATGAACGGTTGCAGGACTTTCATCGTATCCTTCGCCACAGCCCCCAAATCGCGCCCTTGCGTGCTGGCGTATACGTCAATCACCGGCTGCACATTGTAGTGAGATACGACTGCCGGCCGCGACGTCGGAGCCAAACGCACGAGGTTGCCCAGCACCTGTGAGTTCGGGACTGCGGGGTCATTGACTGGCATATTCATCAAATCCTGCAGCGATGTGATGCGGTACTGCGGGGACTGTACCGCGACCGAATAAGTAACGCCATTCTGAGGATTCAGCCAGAAAGCAGGCGCAGTCTGAAAGCTGCCGCTGAGAGAAACCAGAACACTCTGCGCCACATCCCGCGGATTCATCCCTACCTGGGTAACGAGGTCGCGATCCATGTCGAGATGTAAAGTCGGAAGTCCCAGCATCTGTTGCACGTGCACGTCCGCGGCCCCGGGAACTCGGCGCAAGCGGTTAGCAATCCGCTGGGCAATATCATAATTACTCTGCAGGTCTGGGCCCAGTACTTGAATATCGATCGGTGCGGGCAATCCAAAGTTCAGGATCTGGGTGACGATGTCCGCGGGCTGGAAAAAGAACTCCACGCCCGGAAAGCGTCGCGGAAGTTCCTGACGCAACTGCCGCACAATCTCTTCGGTGGGATGCCGACGCTCGACGTTCAGGCCAACCAAAATTTCCGCATCGCTGGTGCCGATCACACCAGAATTGCTATAGGACAAATTGATACTCGAGTTCGGCAACCCAATATTATCCAGCACCGTCGCAATCTCGCCTGGGGGAAGGTCTTGATGCAGGAACTCCTCTACCTGAGCGCAGAGACGAGCCGTTTCTTCCACTCGAAGGCCCGCTCGGCCGCGCACGTGCAGCCGTATGAGACCTGCGTCAACTGAGGGAAAGAAGTCCTCACCTAAGAAGAATACCCAGCCCAGTGATAGCACACAGAACGCCAGAAAAAGGGAGGCGAACAGAACTCGGTGCTCGATCGTAGTTTCTAAAAGTTGGTAGTAGCCGCCCCGGAACTTCTCGAATCCCCTTTCAAACCCGCGTTGAAAGCGGCCCATGAAAGTCTTCGGTCCCCCCGCTTTGTGCTCGTGTCCGCGCATGATGTACATCACGAGCGTAGGGATCAGCGTTCGTGAAAGAAAATAAGAAGCCAGCATGGCAAAGACAACGGCCTCGGCCAGTGGCACGAACAGAAACTTCGCCACCCCCGTCAGGAAAAACATGGGCACGAACACAATGCAGATACAAATGGTGGAGACGAAGGCGGGTACGGCGATCTGCGCCGCGCCGTCGAGAATCGCCTGCTTCATCTCCTTGCCCTGCGCCAGGTTGCGTTCGATATTCTCTATTTCCACAGTCGCGTCGTCGACAAGAATTCCCACCGCCAACGCCAGACCGCCCAAAGTCATGATGTTGATGGTCTGCCCCAGCGCACTGAGCACCAGAATCGATACGAAGATCGAAAGCGGGATCGAGATCGAGATGACAATCGTGGGACGCCAGTCCCCAAGAAAGAGCAGGATCATGCAGGCGGTCAAAAGAGCAGCGGTTAGCCCTTCCGTAATTACGCCCCGAATGGACGCACGTACGAACAGCGATTGATCGAAGAGCGCGGTGATCTTCATCTCCGGCGGAAGAGATTGAGACGCAAGCTGAGCCATGCGCTTTACGCCATCTACGATGGTGATCGTGGACGCGCTACCCACCTTCAGCATCGACATCAGGGCGCCACGCACCCCATCCATGTGCACGATGTTGGTTTGCGGCGCGAAACCGTCGCGAATGTGCGCCACATCTCGCATATAGATGGTCGAACCATTCACTGTCTTCACCGGTAGGTCGTTCAGTTCAGCGATGGTTTGCGGGTTGCCGTTCATTTCAACTTGATATTCCAGCGAACCAACCTTCGCTGTTCCGGCAGGAAGAATCAGGCTTTGCGCATTGAGCGCATTCACGATGTCGTTGGGCGAAAGACCATTGGCCTGAAGTCGAGGCAGGTCGAGGTCGACTTGGATCTGGCGTATTTTGCCACCGTAGGGATATGGCGTCGCCGCCCCAGGGACCGTAGCCAACTGGGTGCGCAAAAAGTTATTTCCCAAGTCGAAGAGTTGCTGCTCGGGCAGGGTTTTACTGCTCAAACCAAGTTGCACAATCGGGGTTGAGGAAGCGGAGTAGGTTACGACCAAGGGCGGTGTTGTTCCGGGCGGTAGGCCGCGGAGGATGGTTTGCACCATCGCCGTGGTCTGTGCCAGAGCCGTCTGGATATTCGCCGTCGGTTGGAAAAAAATCTTGATGACCCCAATCCCGTTCAGCGACTGCGACTCGATGTGCTCAATGTCATTGACGGTGATGGTCAGGCCGCGCTCGGAATTCGTGACAATGCGGTCGGCCATTTCATCCGGAGCCATGCCCGCATAGCTCCAGACCACGCTGATCACTGGAATGTTGATATCGGGTAAAACATCGACCGGCATGCGAAGAACGACCAGAGGCGTCAATAGCAGCAGAACTATCGCCATGACCACGAACGTATAAGGACGCCTTAGGGCTAACGCTACAATCCACATTTAATCGAACCGCTCTCCAACCCAGGTAGGGTAAAAGGCAAACCGCTCAGCAATCACCGACATGGAATTGATGAAACTGGAAGCCGAGTCGATTCAACAGTATATGAGAATCGCGGGGCGATTCCGAGAACAACACATTACTTTACAAAATTGGCACCAAGAGCGGAGGGGAACGTAACAATGGTGGGCTTGCTTCTGCCCTCAGTCGCCGCCCCCAATTTTTTCCCCGCGCTTCAACGTCCGATCGAAGAAGTCGGCTGTGGCGGAATAGGCCCTCACCCAATCTTTCCACCTTAGAAACCCATGGATCTCATCAGGAATGATCAGTTGCTCGAAGGGCACGTGTTGCGCCCGCAGCCGCTGCACCAGATCGACAGACTGGTTAAACGGTACATTGCGGTCGTCATCGCCGTGAATGAGCAGCACCGGAGACTTCCATGTGCTGACATTCGCATCGGGGGAGGAATCCCATGCCAGCTTGATGGCAGCATCCGCGTCTGGCGGGCGCAGTGCCAGATTGCCGAAGTACGGGCGCTCCGTCAGAAACACGCTCCAGTCATGGACGCCATGAAAATCTACGCCGGCCTTGAACAGATCTGAATTTCGCGCCAGGCCCATCGCCGTCAAAAAGCCGCCGTAAGAACCGCCCCACAGTCCAATTTTCTCCGCATCAACTTCTGGAAGCGTTTGCAGATACCGCCCTGCGGCAACTACGTCCTTGTACTCCGCTGCTCCGCGCCAGACGCTATTCGGTGCTTCACGGAAGGCCTGCCCGTACATCACTCCCAGGCGGTAGTTCACCGACAGCACCACATATCCGCGGCTGGCCAAATGCTGATTTTCCGCGTACGCGTTGTGGTAGTAGTCCATGTAGTGAAAGCCGAGCATCATCTGCCGGCTTGGACCGCCGTGCATGAAGACCAACCCGGGGACTTTACCTTGTGCGTTGTGTGGCAGAAAAAGCTGGCCGTGTAGTGTGAGGCCGTCGTCGCTTTTGAAAATCACTTGCTTTGGAGTCACGAGCAGAGCCGACGGAAAGTCACGAGGTAGCGCCTGCTGCGCGATCATCTCTCGCCCCTCTCCCGTGACTTCATACGGCATGGCGGGTGATGTTGCCGTCGATCCCAAACAAAGAATGTTCTTGCCGTCTCCGGTTTGAACTGGAGACCACTCCATCGTGTCGCCCCTGGTGAGCGCCTGTTGCGGCGAGCCGCCGGCGGCGGCAACGCGCCACAAATGGCGACGGTCCACATCGTTCTCGTTCGAGGAATAAATTATCGAAGTTTTGTCCGCGCTGAGTTTGACATCTTCCACGTCAAAGTCGCCCGCCGTGAGCAATGTGGCTGTACCGCCGCTTTCGGCAATCGAGTACAAGTGGTTTCGCCCATCCTGTTCGGAGGCAAATACAATTCGTCCGCCGGCAGCAAAGTTGAGCGAGCCTTCCCCGCTAAGTTGCGGCAGGGAATCTTCCAGCTTCGAACCGCTATGCCACAGCGCGCGTCCCGTGCCCGTGGCCGCATCGGCAATCCAGATCGACCACGGCTTGGGTCGCACAGGAATCAGCGGCAATTTGTTCTCAGCGCCAGCCGTCCGTACGAAGACAATCGACTTGCCGTCAGGCGACCAGCGTGGCATCGAGTCCTTGTCCACGCTCGGCGCCATATAGCGGATTGGGCCACCGTCGACGTCGTATATCGAGATGAAGCTGTGATCGCCGCGCCCGCTGACGAATGCGACATGCTTGCCATCCGGCGACCATTTCGGCTCTACAGAATCTCCGTGGACCGCAGCCAGTTCCTTGGCTGGCTGTTTGCCGTCGACACCACAGAGCCATAATTTCTTTTTCGCGGACCATACTGCACTCTTGCCGTCGGGAGAAATTTCGATGTCTTCACAGCCCTCGTCCCCGCATCCCATTTCGCCCAAGAGCCGCGGCGTTGCGTTCTTGCCATCAATGTCCAACGCGAAGACCTGCTGCTTGGCGCCCTTCGTTGAACTGTCGGGGTTGGCACTTTCCTGCGCGTCATTCAGTTCGGTGCCTAACGCGTAAAGCACAGTCTTGCCGTCTGGCGTGAGTCGCAAGCTGGCAATGGGTTGGCCGTCATCGGCGCTGTAGTGAGTGACCTGGCGCCCGGAGTGAGCGAAGTCCGGCCCGTCCGCCACCCATACGTTGCGAACTCCTTTCGCCACGAAGACCCATGCCACTCGGCTCCCGTGTTCCGCCGCAACAAGTTCGCCCGGAAAAGGCGAACTCATGACTTGCTCCAAAGTGAAGGAAGTCTGCGCCGAAAGAACCGGCACGAAAACGAAAAACAGACCAAGAGCGAATACTGGGAGAAGCTTGGCAAATCGCATAGGCGGGTAGAGTAAGCTACCTCTGGCTGTCCTGCCAATAGCGATCTTGAATAATGTCGTCGTGGGGCGCTAGCATTTTCCCATCGGCGAAGTGGTGTATCATCTGGCATCGTTTTATTCATCGCTACACGCCCGCAATAGATCATTCCTATGAATCCAGATAAGAAACTGTTACAGAGCCTTCCTAAAGTGCTTCTGCACGAGCATTTGGACGGAGTTCTAAGGCCGCAGACAGTGATTGAATTGGCAAGAGACGCAAATTACAGCGACCTTCCAACGGATGATCCGGATGCGCTTGCGCGGTGGTTTTTTCGGGGAGCGAACCAAGGTAGCCTGGCGAAATATTTGGAGGGCTTCGCTCACACTATTGCAGTGATGCAGACGGAGGAGGCGCTCCAGCGCGTCGCCTACGAACAGGCGGAGGATCTGAGTCGAGATGGCATCGTGTATTTTGAAACTCGCTTTGCGCCCGTATTTCATACCCATAAAGGTTTGACTCATCAGCAGATCGTTTCCGCGGTGTTGAAGGGATTGGAACGCGGACGAAAAGATTTCGGAATCTCCTCCGGCCTGATTATTTGTGCGATGCGCAACATGAATACTTCGCTCGAAATGGCCGAATTGGCAGTTGATTTTCGGGCGCGCGGCGTTGTCGGTTTCGATCTTGCCGGCGAGGAGGGCGGCTATCCCCCCAAGAAGCATGTAGATGCTTTTCACTATATTCAGCGCGAAAATTTCAACATTACGATTCACGCCGGGGAAGGCTACGGGAAAGAGTCGATATGGCAGGCGATCCAGTACTGCGGGGCGCACCGCATCGGGCATGGAACGCGCCTCATTGATGACATCGCAGTTGTGGACGGCAAGGCCGTGAAGTTGGGAGACCTGGCCCAGTACGTTCTCGACAAGCGCATCCCTTTGGAGATCTGTCTTCTAAGCAACGTCCACACCGGCGCGACACCGACCTTGGCCGAGCATCCGTTCAAGATTCTGTATCAGGAAAAATTTCGGGTCACGCTGAACACCGACAATCGACTGATGAGCAATACCACGATGACCCAGGAGTTTGAAGCAGCCGCAAATACTTTTGGCCTGACTCTTGACGACTTCGAAAAGATTACGATTAACGCGATGAAGAGCGCATTTCTTCCTTACAAAGAGCGACTGAAGTTTATCTATTCAGCCATTAAGCCCGGGTATGCCAAAGTTCGTGAGTCGACGAAGGCGACCTCTCGATAAGTCACCGCAAAGCCCAGAATCGTGCCGGTGGCAAGCTGGCAATACCCAAGTGGGTGCGACCTATCGAATTCCGACCTGTCCTCGCACGCTGTCAATCAACTTCCTGGAATCGTAGCCGATCCCGGCCTTGAACACTGTCTCGACGTTCTCGATCTCGTCAATTCGTTTTGAAGGATCCCCTTTGATCAAAGCGAGGTCCGCCTGTTTGCCAGCCGCTAGGGTTCCAATTCGATCTTGCTGGCCGAGATATACGGCACCATTCTCCGTGGCGATCTGAATGGCTTCCACTGGAGTGAAGCCCGCTTCCACGAGAAGCTCTATTTCGCGTTGATCGCCGAAACCCGGCAGCACGCCACCGTTTCCAGTGGGATCAGGACCGGCAAGCAGCAAGCCTCCCGCCTTGACGAATGCAATCTCAAAATCCATCTCCTTGCGCAGCAACGCTGTCATCGGAGAATCCAACGACACTCTTGCACGAGCAGTGAGGTAGCTTTGCGCCGATTCTGCGGACATAGCATCCAACGTGCGTGGCTGCAACGCCGGCCGCCCCGGTGCACCGGCTTCAAACACCGGCAGCGTCGACGTCACAGCCACATGATGTGACACGAGATTGCGAATCATCTCCTGCACCTGCGCTCCGTTCACGTCCTGTTTGGCCCAACTGCTGCTGCCACCACCTGTGGGGCAAACGTCGGGCTTCTTGTCTGTGACGAATTCGGTGTCCGTAAACACCGGGCCGTGCTCGAAATCATCGATTCCCAGAGCTACCGCTTCCGGCCACGTCACTGAGCAGAGATGACCGGTCAGTTTCAGCTTGTGCGCGTGTGCCTGCTGGATCGCCACCCCCAGTTCTTCGCGCGTGATGTTCATGTACGCTTTGTACGACGTCATGCCTTCCGACGCCCAGTAGTCCACCATGCGTTTCGCGTCGTCCGGTCCGGTCAGTTCATGCATCTGTGCAAATCGGGTCGGAGCACCTTCCAGGTATGGTGCGGTAACGTCAATGCTCGGCCCCGGCATCAGGTTCGCGTCAATTCGACTCTTGACTTTCAAGTCCGTGTAAGGCTCTAGGCTCCCCGTCGTACGCATTGTGGTCACGCCAGCCGCCAGATAGAGCCGCGGTGCCGTGTAAGGAATCTCCGCAACGAATAATCCCGGCTCGCCAATCTTTCCGCCGACAACTTGTACAGTGTACGAATCGGTGTAGTAGAGATGGTCGTGCATTCCAACCAGGCCAGGGATGACTGTGTAGCCAGAGCGCCCCATCCGTTGCGCCTCCTTGGGAATTTGCGCGGAGGCAGCGGGACCGATGAATTGTATTTTGCCGTTCGCGATCACGACTGCCTGGTCCTCCTTCGCCGGCGTACCCGTACCATCGATGACTCGGACATGCTCAAGAACGAAGACTGGAGTGTCGATGCTGATGAAGTCCGCTACGCCACTCGCCTTCTGTGTTTGCGCAACGGCACTCGCGGCAAGGAGCAATGAAGCAATTAGAAACAGGAGACGCATCACAGACCTCGCAAGATTCCGCCATTGAGAATTTGGCAGGAAAGTCGCAATTTTACACCAGCGTTTCTCTGACGTGACTAGCCGGGCTTGGCACAGAGGGCGTGGCCTTCAGTTTTGGATTTCGGCCGACGATCCGCTCGGAGCAGTCGGAGTGTTCAGGTGCCGCTTCGCTAAACTTCGTCAGGTGGTTTTAGCGTCCGCGAGGGAGTCTCTTTGCCGAGGCCTCGGATCCAGGTGGTTCACGAAACGGTTCCAGAGAAATGCGCTCGTAACTCACTTCCAGCACGGTCAAGCGTTCTGTACCGCCTGGCAATTGAAGGACTACGCTGTCACCCGCTGCCGACTTCATCAATGCGCGCCCCAGAGGTGACACCCAACTGATGTGGTTGCGATTGAGATCGATCTCGTCGGTGCCCACGATGCTCACCACTCGCGATGCTCCCGCGGCATTGGCATAGCGCACGGTCGCTCCGAAGAATGCCCTGGTCGCCGCCTGCCCCGCTCTCGGAGCTTCCGGGTCCACCACTTCCGCGGCCTCGATTCGCTTGGTGAGAAAGCGAATCCGCCCATCGATCTGCCGCAGCCGCCGCTTGCCGTACTGATAGTCGGCGTTTTCACTGCGATCGCCGTTGCTGGCAGCCCACGCCACCACCTCCGTCACGGCCGGGCGTTCCCTGGTGAGCAGAAACCGGTGCTCATCTTTGAGGCGCTCCAGCCCGCTCGGCGTAATGTAGTTCTTGACATGCGTCGCGGGCTCGTCCGGTCTTGGTTTTCTCGTAAACCCTTTTCGCATCTCGTGGTCTTTCCAGGGAGTATCCAGTGGAGTGTACCCAATAAAAGCGGAGAACCGCTGCGGCCCTGACTTATTTTGTCACGTTCTCCGGTAACCCGGGACACAGCCTGGACGTATGTCCCCACATTTCTGCGGGACGGCGGGGGAAAGTGTTCCTGCAGGAACGCAACGTCATGACGGAATGGGGCAGACGATATCGTCATGACAGCTAAACCAAAGAAAATACATCGAGAAACGCCCAGTCGTTTCCCCATATTCGGCGCCCATGTTTCCAAGTGTAGGGCGCAGAACGTTTGGCGTGGGCATCGAACGGGCCGGGGCGCTCTCGCAGGAACTCGGCATCCGAGAAATCGCTCACAGGTTTGGATTTGGGGATCGTGGGATGCGTCAGCGTCCGCTTCGCAAGAAGTAGACTTGGTTGGTCCAGTCCATTCCCCCGGCCTCGTCGGCGAGAGAAATTAGAGCACGGATTAGCCCGCCAATGTCCGCCGGAGAGATTGTCTTTTCATCGACAAATATCACACCACCATGGGATCGCTCTTCCTCTGCCCAGAGCTTTAACAATGGAGGAATCGTCCTTCGATCATAAGTAACCATGGTCAAGCGTTGCTTCGCTGCTTCCAACAGGCAAACGGAATCTTCCTTCCCAAGGAAGTTCCCGTTCTCCCACTGCACCATGGAGTGGATTACTACCGATCGATTCCGGCGTTGAACGCCATTCATTACGTCTGGGGAGATGTGCTCATCTAGAAGTAGCTTGAGCATCAGCCCCGCTTGGTCTGTCTGGCGGCAAAGTCGACCGTTTGGGGAAGCATGCGCTTTAGGCTGTCGAAGTCAGTTGAATCATTCTCTGCTATCGCGTCGTTCACCTCTCCGGGGAATGCCTCCGAATAGTAAAGGGCAGCTCGAACTCTCGCTTCAGGCCATTTCAGATGCTTGGCCACGCCCTTGACATTTCCCTTGTAACTTCGAAGAAGCAAGATGACCTCCCATATCGCCAGGGAGCTGCCTTGGATATAGGCTTGCCTGCCAGCCGGTGAATCGCGAAAATCCAGGAAGGCAAATTCCGACCGCCTTAAGCCCTCTTCCACCAGCCGCGCGCTGGCATCGCTCGGCGTCCAGCCGTGCCGATGCGCCATGCGCTTCAGACGTTTTCCGCTCTCCAGTGGCAGGCGCATACTCAATACTATCGTGCGCAATTGCTTCATCGGTTCTCCGAGTGTAACTGTTGTAAGCATTGTAACATTTCATGAAGGACCCATCTCGCGTTCTTTGCAAGAGCCTGCCCTGAGCCTGCCGAAGGGGTGGGCTGCGATGCTGCCGGCGCAGCTCTTGTTTTTCCGCACAAAGTCGGTTGCGTATGCGTTCGTGGTACCCGCCCTTTGCAAACTGCGCAAAGGACGGGGCACCCTCGGTCTTGTGTCTGCCGGCAATCAAAAGCCCGGGCCACCCGCCCAACCTTCGATAATCCAACGCCAGCATTGGCCGGCAATTTTCTGGTCCGGGCTACACTGGAAGAGGCACCGTGCCGCGAGTTGCTCCTTCAAAATGATCTCTTTCTCCAACATCAATAAGCAGTATGGCAAGCAGTTGCTCTTCGTGGATGCTTCGTTTCAGTTGAATCCCGGCGAAAAAGTCGGACTGGTTGGTCCCAACGGGTCGGGCAAGACGACGCTCTTCCGTATGGTGGTCGGCGAGGAGACTCCCGACGAGGGCTCGGTCTCTGTCCCCAAGAAGTTGACGATCGGCTACTTTCGCCAGGACGTCGAGGAAATGCAGGGCCGTTCGGTCCTGGATGAAGCGATCGCAGGGAGCGGGCGCGTCGGCGATCTGCACCACGAACTCGAGGCCCTGCAGCGGGAAATGTCCGACCCTGACAAGGCCGATGAGATGGACCGCATTCTTGATCGCTTCGGTCACGTTCAGGAGGAGTACGAGCATTTAGGCGGTTACGCGCTCGAATCGCAGGCCCGTGAAGTGCTGCATGGGTTGGGGTTCAAAGACGATCAGATTGACGGCGACGTGGGCGCTCTCTCCGGCGGATGGAAAATGCGGGTTGCGCTGGCACGGGTCCTGCTCGGAATGCCGGATGTATTGCTGATGGACGAACCGACGAACCATCTCGATATCGAATCCATCATCTGGCTCGAACAGTTTCTCAAGTCATTTCCTGGCGCGTTGCTCATGACCTCGCACGACCGCGAGTTCATGAATCGTCTGGTTTCAAAGATTGCAGAGATCGATGGCGGCGAAATCATCACCTATTCGGGTGACTACGACTTCTACGAACGCGAAAGGGCGGTGCGAGAGACCAATCAGCAGGCAGCATTTGCCAGGCAGCAGTCCATGCTTGCCAAAGAGCAGCGCTTCATTGATCGTTTCAGGACGCACGCGGCCAAAGCGGCCCAGGTGCAGAGCCGGATTAAAGCCTTGGACAAGATCGAGAAGATCGAACTGCCGAAGAAACGCGTGGTCGTGAAGTTTAATTTTCGCGTTCCGCCGCGATCCGGCGAACAGGTGGCCGTCCTTGAGAATCTGCACAAGAGTTACGGCCCGCGTGTGATTTATGAGGGATTCAACCTCACCATCCGCCGCGGAGAACGCTGGGCCGTCATGGGAAGAAACGGCGCCGGTAAGACTACGCTTCTTAAAATGATTGCCGGGGCCAGTGCTCCAGATACGGGAAGTGTTCGGCTCGGCGCCAGCCTGTATATGGGTTACTTCGCGCAACAATCCCTGGACGTGCTCAATTCCGATCTCACCGTCATCGAACAGTTGCAACAGGATTTTCCCCAAGACGGTCTCGGGGCGTTGCGGAATCTGGCGGGAGCATTCCAGTTCTCCGGCGATGACGTGGATAAGAAGATCCGCGCACTCTCCGGCGGAGAAAAATCGCGGCTGGCCATCGCACGCATGCTCTACAACCCGCCGAACTTCCTGGTGCTCGACGAACCGACGAATCACCTGGATCTTGCGACCAAGGAGATGCTGGTGGACGCCCTGAAAGACTTTGAAGGCACCATGATCTTCGTATCGCATGACCGCATGTTCCTTCGCGGCCTCGGCTCACGTGTGCTGGAACTGGGCGGTGAGAGCGGCACGGACCGTCAATCCCACTGTTTATCCCGGGTCATACGTTGAGTACGTGCAGAAGCTTGGACATGAGGCGCCTGGGATCTATTCGTAGGCCTTGCAGGGCTTTTTGTGCAACAAAGAGTGTCCAAGACAGGCCGAATTATGCTTTCAAGCATCCCCGGATGAGAATCCTGGCCATCGGTCGATTCGTGCAACTCCGCAAACTCCCGCATTAACAGCCACTCGATTGGTTGGCGTTCAATAATCTGATCTGCGCTGAGGTCCTCTACGTCATGAGCGGCCTCTTCCATTTTGCTGTTCCAGATTGCCGAGCTTTATTCGTTCTTTATGAATTTCTTAGCCGCTCCTTATGGGTTTTCGAGTGTGATAGTGCCTCTATCAGAAAAGTAATCAGCAAGAGCTGTTAGTTGAGCGAAGAGAGCCGGGCTTCGGACCGGAAAGGATTGCAACTTGAAAACCACGAAATCTGTATTGCGTAAAGGTGTAGCAGTTTCAACTTTCCTCCCGATGTTTGTTTTGAGCCTCGGAGTTGGTCAGGGTGCTCGCTGTTATGCCCAGACGCCGACTCAACCAGATGCTCAGCCGAAAGTTTCCGCTCTCAGCGAGCCGTTGCCCAGTGACGCGAGCGGTACGAAGAGCAGGCCGTCTGCGGCCGTTAAACCCGCGGCCAAGACCGATGCTGAAATGACAGCGGATGTCGCCAAGGAGCTCGAGGCGATGAAGGCCCGCATTGAAGAACTCGAAGCAGAGCTGAAGAGTCGTGCGGTGGCCGAACCTGCGGCAGCTCCTGCCACAGCTCCGGCTACGACCGCAACCCCAACCGCATCGTCAGCGCCGACTGCGCAGCCGGCGACAGCGGCGGTGCAGCAGGCGTCCGACACGGCGGCCAAGCCCGGAAAGCCGGAGCCGGCGGTGCCATTCGCTTATGCCGACTGGACCTGGCTAAACGGCAATCCGCGAAATAAAGATGTGGTGTGGGACTCGAAATTTTTTACGCCGGAAATCCGGATGGACATTCATTACGTACAGGATCTCAACCATCCGAAAGACGACACCATGGGGGGGTCGACCGAAATCTTCCGTTCTAACGAAATTCAGGTAGAACAAATCAGCTTTGGCGGCAACTTCCATTGGCAAAACGTGAACGCCAGGATCTTGACTATGAATGGAATGTTTGGCATTACCACACCGCGCAATGACGCCAGCGCCGGCCGCGGTCAGTGGGATCTTCGCGGCGCATACAAGTATGTTTCGGAGGCCAATGCCGGCTACCACTGGGATGTAAACCATGGGCTGAACCTCGATGCGGGGATTTTCGTCTCCTACATCGGTCTCTTCAGTTACTACAACTTCGATAACTGGACGTACCAGCCTTCCTATGTCTCTTCCAACACGCCGTGGTTCTTCAACGGAGTCCGCATCCAGTGGTTCCCGACGGACAAATTGAAAATTGAGCCTTGGATCATCAACGGGTGGCAGTCCTATGGCAGACTGGGCAGCAAACCCGGTCTCGGTGGACAAATTCTGTATCGCCCGAAGCCGTGGCTTTCGCTGGTCTTCAACAACTACGGGATGGGTGAAGATACTCTGGGCAACGGCGATGGTCAGTTCGGACGCTCGCGCATCCACACCGACGACAGCGTTGAGGTCAAGTATTACGACCACCCACAAAAGTTCCTCGACAAAATGGCGTTCTCTCTTACGGGAGACCTCGGCTGCGAGTATGGCGGCCACGGATCGTTCGTCAGCGCACAGGGTCGGACAATCAACAACAACGTAAATTGCCACCACAACACGGCCATCAGCAGCAAGCAGACATTCGCCGGTTGGATGCTCTACAACCGCTGGTGGTTCAAGAAAGATTTGTATGGCATCACCCTTGGCGGCGGAGCCATGGCCAATCCAGGGCGCTATTTGACCTTGCTGCCCCCGATCAACGGAGCTGATGCGATTACTGGCTCGCCTTATTTCACGCAAAACCCGGGCGATCCGTACAACGCTTGGGATGCTTCGCTCACGTTCGATTGGATGCCGAGACAGTACATCACCTTCCGTGCAGAGTATGGTTACCGCCACGCAAATGTGCCGTACTGGACAGGGCGCGGAGGGATCACTCCGGGAGACAACGTCACTCCCAGCACGGTTCCGAACCCATCCGCCGGATCTGTAGTGGGAACCACTACGTTCGTGCCGGGTCCGTTCTTGTCTGCCACACCAGGCTTCACCTGCGTGGCTGGAAGCGCGGGTTTCTGTCCCGACCTACGGCACGATGAACCGAGCTTCAGGTACGCGATCATGGTGAAGTTCTAGTCTGACAATGATGGAGGGGACGCGACAACATGTGCGATGCGAACCGGAGCAGTGTTCGGCAGTTGGTTCCAACAGCAGTACTGCTCCGCTTTCTCTCTGTTCTCTCTTCGGCGGCGCTGCTGCTATTGGCAGGTTGCACCGTGCACGCCGACCCGGCAGCAGAGGCGCCCCCACCGGCAAACGTCGTGCCGGGCGCGGACCCCGCGCTGTTTACCGTAGATCATCCCGAACAATTTCCGCTCGCAGCCGCAGTGGAACGTCCCACGAAGTCCGAGCTCACTGTGACCGGGACCGTCGCGCCAGATATCGCTCGCAACGTCCCCGTGGTCTCGCTGGCCTCAGGGCGGGTCGTGGCCATTCACGCGCGGCTGGGCGATACCGTGAAAAAAGGTCAGTTATTGCTGACCATACGCAGCGACGACGTGGCCGGCGGCTTCGATACGTATCGCAAAGCTGTGGCCGATGAGCTTCTCGCACGAAAGCAGCTGAATCGCGCCACGGATCTGTATGCTCACGGCGCGATCGCCGAGCAAGACCTCGAAGTCGCGCAAGACACCGCGGACGATGCCAAGGTCACGCTCGCGACCGCGACCGAGCATCTCCGTCTCCTGGGCAACGATCCCGACAAGCCCATGGGCATGGTGGACATCGTTGCCCCGACCTCGGGTGTAATCACCGATCAGGAAGTAACCAACGCGGCGGCGGTGCAGGCTTACTCCTCGCCCAGCCCATTTACGATTTCCGATGTCTCGTCGGTTTGGATCGTCTGCGACGTCTACGAGAATGACCTGCCGAATGTCCGGCTCGGCGATACTGCGGAGATCACCCTGAATGCCTATCCTGACCGGCTGTTCAAAGGGAAGGTCAGTAATATTGGCGCCGTCCTCGACCCCAGCATTCGCACTGCCAAGGTTCGCATTGAAGTGGAGAATCCGGGGACGATGCGCCTCGGCATGTTCGCGAAGGCGACCTTCCGCGGTCAAACCACGGAACTGCACACGATTGTCCCGGCATCGGCCGTGCTGCGCATGCACGATCGTGATTTTGTTTACGTTCCCGCGCCCAACAATAAGTTTCGCCGCGTGGAGGTGGTCAGCGGAGACGTGCTGACCGAGAACACGACTTTGCAGGAAATCAAATCCGGGCTCAAGCCGGGGCAGCAGGTCGTCACGAACGCGCTGGTGTTGGACCACGTGCTCGCACAATAACGGATGGCGGCAACATATCCGGCCTCGCGAGCGCGGCTCACGGAAAATTCTGGAGCAGCGCGTAAGGAGCGGCTGAACAGGCGTATCGATTCGCGAGAACAGGACAGGAAATGATTCGCGCCCTCGTAGACTTTGCGCTGAATAACAAATTCGTGGTGCTGGCCATTGCCGTGCTGCTGGCGGGCTGGGGGGCGATCTCGTTCCACGAACTGCCGGTCGAAGCCTATCCCGATATCGCCGACAACTACGTGACGGTCATTACGCAGTGGCCGGGGCGCTCCGCGGAGGAGGTGGAACAACAGGTTACGATCCCGGTCGAGATCCAAATGTCGGGAATGCCGCACATGACGTTTCTGCGTTCCGAATCGATCTTTGGCCTGTCGTTCGTGATCATGATCTTCGACGACAGCTCGGTGAACGACTGGAATCGTCAGAAAGTGCTGGAGCGGCTGACGCAGGTCACACTGCCGCCGGGTCTGCAACCTCAAATCGGAACGGACTGGAGCTTAACCGGCCAGATCTATTGGTACACGCTAAGGAGCACAAATCCGCGCTATGACCTGATGGAACTGAGGTCCATCGAAGACTTCACGCTGCTCAAGCAGTTCAAGTCCGTTCCCAATGTGGTGGACGTCTCTGACTTCGGGGGCACGGAACGTGAGTACCAGGTGCGCGTCGATCCCAACAAGCTCGTTTCGTATGGCTTGAGCATCGCCCAGGTGGAGCAGCAGCTCGCTAATAACAACGTCAACGCCGGCGGCAGCTTCGTCGAGGTAGGGATGCAACAGATGAACGTTCGTACCCTGGGTCTCTTCACCGACGTGCATGATATCGAGCAGACCGTTCTGAAGACTCAAACTGGCACCGCTCTGCGGGTGAAAGACATCGCTGAAGTTACACAGGGCCCCAAGATCCGGTTGGGCCACATGGCGAGAGCGAATCAGGTGGAGGATGGGCGCATCATCGACGAGCCCGACGTGATTCAGGGTATGGTGCTGATGCGCAAAGGCGCCGAGGAGCAACCCACTCTCGATGCCATCCACAGAAAAGTGGACGAACTCAACAACGGTCTCCTGCCCCCCGGAGTGAAGGTCGTTCCCATGCTCGACCGCAGCGACCTGCTCCATTTCACGCTGCATACTGTCATGCACAACCTTGCCGAGGGCATGATTCTGGTCAGCATCATCCTTTTCCTGTTTCTGCTGAACGTTCGGGCCGCTCTGATTGTCGCCCTGACTATTCCGTTCTCCCTGCTCTTCGCGTCGATCTGGCTGGACCTGAGCCACATACCAGCGAATCTTCTGTCACTGGGTGCACTGGATTTCGGCATGGTGGTCGACGGGGCGGTGGTCATGGTCGAAAATATCGTTCGTCATATCAGCCGCTTGGGAAATGGGACCGGATCGGCGAACAAAAAGACTCCCGCGGAGGCGATTCGAGAGGCCGCGCATGAAGTGCAGCGTCCTGTCTTCTATGCGATTGCCATCATCATCACCGCCTATATGCCGATCTTCACGCTGCAACGCGTGGAAGGCAGGCTTTTCCGGCCTATGGCCTGGACCGTCGCCCTGGCGTTGCTGGGCGCCATGACGTTTTCCGTTCTGGTGGCGCCGGTGCTGGCCGGGATATTTTTCCGCAAAGGCGTTCATGAGCGGCGTAACCGGGTGATGGACTATGTGACGGAGCGCTACCGCGAACGCCTGCGCTGGGCGGTGCAGCATCGTTGGGTGGTGGCTGGCGTGGGCATCGCGGCTCTGGCCGGAACGATTTACCTGGGATTTGGCGGCGTCATCGGCGCGGAGTTCCTGCCTCACCTCGATGAGGGCGCCATCTGGGCGCGGGGCACTTTAGCTAATAGCACAAGTCTTTCGGAGGGGGAGAAATTCACCACCAATGAGCGTTATGTGTTTTCGTCTTTTCCGGAGGTAAAAACCGTAGTGTCGGAAGTCGGCCGGCCAGATGACGGAACTGACACCGGCGGATTCGGTAACACCGAATATTTCGTCGACCTGAAGCCGAAAGACCAATGGCGCACGGTATTTCACAAGAACAAAGAGGAACTCATCGAGGCCATGAATCGTGCAGTCCAACGGTATCCAGGAGCGATCTGGAACTTTTCCCAGCCCATCGAAGATAACGTGGGCGAGACCATGACGGGCACCAAAGGTTCTCTGGCGCTCAAGATTTTTGGCGATGACCTGAAGACTCTCGAGGGGAAGGGCGAAGAAGTCACAGCCATCATGTCCGCAATTCCGGGTATGCATGACGTCAAGCTCCTGCGCGATTTTGGGCAGCCGAATCTCGACTTGACCATCGACCGCCGCCAGGCCGCTCGCTTTGGAATCAACGTGGCGGATATTCAAGACGCTGTGCAGACCGCAGTGGGAGGTAACGCGGTGAGCCAGGTCTTAATCGGGGAGCAGCGCTATGACGTCGTGGTTCGCTACCAGGCTCCCTACCGCAACACCCAGCAGGCCATCGAGAAAGTTAGGCTGCTCTCTCCCACAGGAGAACGCGTGTCTCTGGCGCAATTAACCAGCGTGGAGGTCAAGGACGGCGCCTACGATATCTACCGCGAAGGCAATACCCGCTACGTAGCGGTGACTTTCAACGTGAGAGGTCGGGATCTGGGGACGACGGTCGGGGAGGCCGTCAAGGAGATCAATGCAAAGGTGAAGATGCCCCCGGGCTATCGCGTCGGCTGGTCGGGGGAGTATGAGAGCGAGAAGCGGGCGGAGGCGCGCCTGGCTCTGATCGTCCCGCTAACTGTACTCGTTATCTTCATCATTCTCTACATCATGTTTCGCTCGTACAAATGGGCGCTGCTCATTCTGCTGAACGTCGCCCTGGCGCGGGTCGGTGGCTTTCTGGCGTTGCTGATTACTGGTACCTATCTCAGCGTGTCTTCGGGTGTGGGCATGCTCGCGCTCTTCGGAGTCTCCGTGCAAACCGGTGTGATCATGCTCGAATACATCAACCAGCTTCGCGCCCGCGGTTACTCGATTCCCGATGCCGCCGTCGAGGGTGCGGTTTTGAGGCTCCGGCCCATCATGATGACGATGCTGGTAGCAACTCTCGGGCTGCTGCCGGCGGCACTGTCGCACGACATCGGATCGGATTCGCAAAGACCTTTCGCGATCGTGATCGTGGGTGGCCTGATTTCCGATTTGCTTCTGAGCATCGTGCTGCTACCTACGTTTTATGTCTGGATCGCGAGAGATGGGGATCAACTTCCAGAACCGGAGGCCGCCCTTGAGTAATTCAGTGTTCTTCCGGAAGATAGGTGCCAACGTGGTTGCATGGGTAGCGCTCGTATTCGCGCTGGCCGGTACAGCATTCAGCCAAACTTCTGGGCCCAACAGTGTCACGCTCGACGAAGCCATCCAGATGGCGCTGCAGCACAACCACAACATGCTGGCGGCACGAACCGCGATTCAGCAGAGCCAGGCCGAAGAAATCACCCAAGGCCTGCGCCCCAATCCCACGCTCTTTGCGGACTGGGAGTATTTACCTCTGGGTTCGCCTGCCAAGCAGAATCCTGGCATCTACGGCGGACAGTCAACCAACGATTATCTGAAGAACAACACAGAAGGAGACATCGGCCTCAGCTACCTGTTTGAGCGTGGCGGGAAGCGGCACGACCGCCTGCAGGCGCAAAAAGATATCACGGCCCAGACGCGCTCGCTGGTGGAGGATAACGGGCGTGGTCTTACGTTTCAGGTTGCTACTTTGTTTTACAACGTGCAGCTCGCCGAATCGACGCTCGAACTGGCCCAGAAGGACGTAAAGAGCTTTCAGGAGACTGTCGATATCAGCGAGCACCAATACAAGGCAGGCGGCATCAGCGAGAACGACTACCTGATGATCAAGCTGCAGTTGTTGCAATTCGAAAGCGACGTCGAAGCGGCGCAGTTGGCCAGGGTGCAGGCGCTGTCGGACCTGCGGCAGCTATTGGGATACGAATCTGTGGCTCAGAATTACGACGTAGCTGGGCCTTTCGAATATCAACCCGTGAAGGGCAACCTCGAGGACTTGCAGCTGAAAGCCTTGCAGAATCGCCCAGACCTGCGCGCAGCACAGCAAGGCGTGACCGCTGCGAACAGCCAGTTGACATTGCAAAAGGCGATTGGAAAACAAGACGTGACAGTGCAAGGCAACTACTCGCACGTCAACGCAATCAACGCTGCCACGATTTATGGGAGCATTCCGCTGCCCATCTTTAATCGCAACCAGGGCGAAATCGCTCGGGCGCGGTTCGCCATTACGCAGGCACAGGAATTGGAAAAGGCGACTAACGGACAGGCCCTCACCGATGTCTTCGATGCCTATCAGGGCCTGCGAACCAATGACAAGGTAGTGTCGCTGTATATTTCGAAGTATCTGGATGCGGCCACACGGTCGCGTGACATCAGTGAATACGCTTACCGGCACGGAGGCACCAGCCTGCTCAATTTTCTCGATGTCGAGCGCAGCTACCGGGCTACTCAACTTGCTTACCGGCAGGCCCTGGCTTCATACTTGCTCGCTCTTGAGCAGTTGCGGCAGGCAGTGGGTACGAGGGCTCTGCCCTGATTCGATAATTTTGTGGCCGCTTTCACTTAACGTCCATACGGCGAAGATAGCATCGATCGCCCAAGGAGCCGGATCGTTGAACAAGCAAGAGGTGCGAAGCCGGATCGAAGAACTCGGGATTATTCCCTCCATTCGGGTGTCGACGACGGAGGACGCGCTTTTCGCCGCTGAGGCGATTGCCCGCGGCGGGATTCCCATTCTCGAAGTCACGTTGACCGTCCCCGAAGCGATCAAAGTCATTGCACAAGTAGTAGAGCACACGCCCGAAGTGATTGTCGGCGCCGGGAGCGTCCACGATGTCGAAACCGCGCGCCGCTGCCTGGATGCGGGAGCCAAGTTCCTTTCCAGCGACGGACTTGATCCCGAGACGGTTACCTTCGCTGTGAAGCAAAACGTCGTCGTGATTCCCGGAACGCTCACGCCGACCGGCGTCATCGGAGCGTGGAAACTGGGCCCGGATTTCGTCAAAGTTGTGCCTTGCGGGCACATCGGAGGATACAGTTACATCCAAGATCTTAAAGCGATGTTTCCCAAAGTTCCCATGATCGCCGCGGGAGGCGTGAATCAAAGAACCGCATTTAGCTTTATAGCCGCGGGCGCAGTCGCGCTGGGAGTTGGCGGAGAGTTGATCCCGAGAGAGGCTATCCGGCGGCGGCAGCCAGACCGAATTGCCGAACTCGCGCGCAGGTTCCTGGAGGCGGTGAGCAACGCTCGTGACCATTGAGCAGGCGGGTAGAAAACGATCGCGGAGCGCGAGCCGCTTTTGAAGAACCCCCGGCAGACTGGAACACGTGCACGTGCAACTCAGGAGGTTCAAATGAAGCTAGTTAGGTTTGAAGACATCAACGGCAGGGAAACGTTCGTCAACCCCGACCGCGTTAACCACGTTAGCGATTACGGAAGCGGCACGACCGAGATTAACTTTGGCGATAAACAGGCGAGCGTCTTCGTCGCGGTGGAGGTCTCAGCAGTTGCTTCGACGCTGCTGAAAGCAGCGACACCGAGTTGACCAGCATTCTATATTTTCGAACCGAAGAGACGCTTGCAAAGGCGGGCGAACGAGTGTTTTTTCTGTCTTTCCGGAGGTTCAATTGACCAGATTCTCAAGGATATCCCCAGCGCTCAAGAAGCGAGCCAGCCGTATCCGCATTCTGCTGATGGATGTGGACGGCACGATGACAGATGGGAGTGTTACTTTGCTCTCTCAAACTGACGGGAGTGCGCTTGAGATTAAAACATTTGATGCGCATGATGGTCAGGGACTTACTCTGGCTCAAACGGCAGGGCTTCGCACTGGATGCATCACCGGGCGCGAGAGTGCGGCGCTGGCTCGGCGGGCTTCTGAAATGAGGATGGAATTCGTTTACATGAAGCAGCCTTTGAAGATGCCAGCCTATGAAGACATCCTTCGAAAGGCGAAAGCTTCAGACTATGAAGTAGCATTCGTTGGAGACGATCTGCCTGACATTCCGTTGCTGCGGCGCGCTGGGCTTGCCGTCGCCGTTGGCGACGCTATGCCAGAGGTAAAAGATGTCGCGCACTACACGACCAAGGCGCTCGCCGGGCACGGGGCAATTCGAGAAATCGTTGAACTCATCCTTCGATCCAAAGGGATCTGGGCGGAAATGATCGACAAGGCCCGAGCCTGACGAAGACTTTTAGAACTCGCCGCTGCTGGGGCAGGCGCTGTAGCGGAAACATTGTTCGCAACCTGGCTTGCAACACTATTGACGACCGGGTGTTTATTCGTGCCGGAGAGCTTCGATGGGGTCGAGGCGCGAGGCGCGGAAGGCGGGAATCATCCCGCTGATCAGACCGACGGCGCCGAGAATGAGGGTCGATGCGATCAGGGTTCCGGGAGCGATGATCAGGCGGATGTCGCCGGCTTCTCCATTTTTCGCGAAGGCGCTGTACAGAGTGAGCCTGCCGACGGAGAGCGCGACCGCGTAAGCCAGGATCACGCCAAGCACTCCCCCGATGAAAGTAATAGTCAGAGCTTCGGCTAAGAACTGGAGTAGAATGTAGCGGCGGGGTGCGCCCAGGGCCTTCTGGACGCCGATCTCGCGGGTGCGCTGCGTGACCGAGACCAGCATGATATTCATCAAACCCACGCCGCCGATGCCAAGCGTGAGTGTGCCGATGAAACCCATCAACACCTTTAATCCAAGCGTGATGATTTCGAACTGATGTACCTGCATCATCAGGTTGAAGACTTCCACAGCCTGACGATCGGTTTGGCTGAATTTGTGCTGCGTCGCCAGGATGGTGCGGACAGTTTGCTCTAGGCTCTCGTACTCCGGCGTCTGGTAGGTGAACCAGATGCTATCGAGATAATGCGTGTTCTTCAATTCGCTCATGGTGCTGAACGGAACGTAGACCACGCGATTGATATCGTCGTTGCCCTCTTGCATTTTGGCGCTGAGAACGCCGATGACTTCAAAGCTCAGACCGTCGAGTCGAATGTGTTCACCGAGCGCGTTGCGTCCCGAGAAAAGTTTTTCCTTTGCTTCCGAACCGATCACGGCTACCTGGGCGCGCTGGATTTCATCTTCCGGATTATAGAAACGCCCCTGATCAAGTTTGAGCGCGCGCACATCGAAGACGTTGGGATAGTTCCCGGTAACCGCCCAGGTGAAAATCCGGGTGTCGTATTGAACACTGCATTGCTTGCTGACTTCGGGCGTGATCCGCGTGATTTGAGGAAGATTAGTGGTGAGAGTGTCGACGTCGTCTTGCGTAAAGCGGACGAGCACTCCGGCTTTCTGACCTCCGGCCTGCATGGAAGTTCGCCCCGGCACGACGATGACGAGCTTGCTTCCAAAGTTGGCGAAAATGTTGGCGCAGGCCCGGCCAAAACCGTCGCCATAGGCGAGCAGCATGACCACCGTCGCAATGCCCCAGGCCATACCCAGCATGGTGAGCGCAGTGCGACGGCGATTGTGTCGCATGGCCCCGTAGGCTTCCTGTAGGAGGTCGTGAAACATTTCGGAATTACTCCTGCCGCAGGGCTTCCACCGGTTGCAGCAAGGCCGCTTTACGCGCGGGGTATAGTCCCGCGAAAACACCAGCCAGCGTCAGGCTGCCGATTGCCAGCACAGCGGACATGGGCACCAGTTTTGGTGGATCAAATCCACCCGGCCCCTGCACGCCTCCCATCATCGCCATCAAGCCGGTGGCCAAACCCATGCCGATCAACCCACTGGTCAGGGTAAGCAGGAGGCCTTCCAGAAAAAAGTGAAACAGAATGCTCCGATTCGTGGCGCCCAGAGCTTTTCGCAATCCGATCTCGCGCGTGCGTTCGCTGACGGCGACCAGCATGATGTTGACCACGCCGATCGCGCCCAGTGCCAGCGTCACCATGCCAACCGCTCCCAGGAACATATTCATCACATCGAAAATCGTACCGACCATTTTCGATTCCTGGATGGAATCCCAGCCGTCAAAGGCATTTTCATCGTTCGCATCAAATCCATGATTGCGGGCAATGATTTTGTGTACGTCGTCCTGGGCTAACTTGTGTTCGGCAGTTGTGCGCGGCTGGTATTCGATAAATGAAATGGAGCGTTGGTGATTTTCTCCCTTCAATGGAAAGTTTGTGGCCATCACGGAAAACGGGATATAGCCGCGCATATTCAGCCAGGTGTTGTCGCCGCGGCCAAGGTGCGGCGTACTGCCGATTACTTCGAACCGAATGCCGTTGATCAGCACGAACGCTCCCACCGCGGGACGGCCGGGAAACAAAGTCTTCTGGAGTTCGTTTCCGAGGACGATTACATTGCGGCTCTGGGTTTCGTCCATTTCATTGAGCCATCGGCCTTCCTTGAGAGGAAGATAACTGATCTCATTGAGTTGAGGCTCTGCGCCGATAATCTCGACCCCTGCAGTCGCGAATTCGCTGACCTGGTGCAGGTCGGTTCGAGAGAGCATCGGAGACGCGTTGCCGACGTGGGGAGCCTGCGTGCGGATGTCGATGTAGTCCTGATAGGTGAGCAGGTAAGGGCGAGCGGAGTTCATGCTTCCCTGGACGGCGGGCGCGCGTCCGGGAAAGATGAACATGATATTCCTGCCGAACTCGGCCAGTTCGCGCTTGTTGCCGGAGCGGAAGCCTTCCCCGATGCCCACCAAGAGCAGCAACGATCCCACGCCCCATGCGATCCCGAACATAGTCAGGAACGAGCGTAGCTTGTGGGCCCACAGGTTGCGGAAGATCTGCGCGAAGATATCGAAAACCGTGCGCATAATGGGTACTTATTGTACCCCGCCCGCGGTCGAAGCGCAGGTCCTAACGCCTCAGAACGACCTTAGGCGATAGCCTCTTCGGGTTCGGTAAAAACGCCCTCCGCCTCGGTGCTCGACGCTTTTACCGGCACTCGAGTCTTAGCCACCAGCATGTAGATGGACGGCACGACGAACAGCGTGAAGGCGGTGCCAATGATCATGCCGCTCACCAGCATGATGCCGATGCTGTTTCGCGCTCCCGCTCCCGGGCCCTTGGCGAGAACGAGAGGGAAGTGACCGATTACGGTGGCAGCTGTCGTCATCAGAATCGGACGCAATCGTGTGCCCGCGGCCTCGATGATTGCGGCAAGTTTAGCCGTACCTCGCTCCTGCAGTTCGTTGGCAAACTCCACGATCAGGATGCCGTTTTTCGATATTAGACCGACCAGAGTGATCAGGCCTACCTGGCTATATATGTTTAACGTTGTGAGGCCGAGGAAGGAGAACAGCAGCGCTCCCGAAATCGCCAGCGGTACCGACCCCGCCAGAATAATAAAGGGATCGCGGAAGCTCTCGAACTGCGCCGCCAGCACGAGATAGATCAGGATTCCCGACAGCAGGAACGTGCCGAGAAACTTGCTGCCCTCGACACGAAGTTGCCGCGACTCGCCCGCGTAATCAACGGTAAAGCCCTGCGGCAGGATGGTCTTAGCCTCGTCCTCCAGCATCGTCAACGCCTTATCCAACGGCACCCCAGGCGGAATGACGCCCTGAATGCGTACGGCATTGAGTTGCTGGAACTTCTTCAAGTCGCGCGGTTCGGTGGTGGTGCGCAGGCTGGCAAAGGTCGACAGCGGCACAAGCTTATTCTGAGACCCGGTAACGTAGATTTGCGAAAGCTGGTCTGCAGTCAATCGCTCCGCGCGCTTCACCTGCGGAATTACTTTGTAGCTGCGTCCTTGGATGCTGAAGCGGTTGACGTAATTCCCGCCGAGCAGCGTGGAAAGATCCTGTCCGGCCTGACTGAGATCGACTCCTTGCGAACGCAATTTGTCGCGATCGAAAACTACTTCGGTCTGTGGCTGATCGAACTTCAGGTCAGAGTCGGCATAGATGAACAGACCGCTGGTCATGGCCTTGCCCACAAGTTGCTTGGCAAACTGCACAAGTTGCTGGGGTTCGCCGGGTGACGCGATCACGAAATCAACCGGGAAATTTCCGCCGCCGGGCAGAGGCGGGGGAGTCAAAGGGATCACGCGGATGCCGGCGATTTGAGACAGCGCCCCGCTGGATTCCAGCAGAAGCTGTTGCGTGGTTTTTTTTCGCTCGCTCCAGGGCTTGGTCACCATTCCGCCGAAACCGCCTGTCGGCGAGGTGATTTGAAAGATGCTCTGGCTCTCCGGAAAAGAGTGATAAACGTCATACACCTGCTTGGTGTAAAGGTTCGTTTGATCGATGGTTGAATTCGGAGAAGCCTGAATTACGCCGAACACGACGCCCTGGTCTTCGGCGGGCGCAAGCTCCCGCTGCGAGAACATGTAAAACGGAACCACTAGCAGGACGACAATCGCCCACAAGGTGAGAATCACCGGCCGGTATTGAAGAGTGCCGGCGAGTTGCCGCGTGTACCAGCGGCGAACGCCCTCGAAGTGGCGATTCACCATACCGGAGAATCCGCGCTCGGAGGCTCCCGCTCGCAGCAACTTCGATGCCATCATCGGAGACAGAGTCAGCGCAACGATTCCCGACACGATTACCGCTCCGGCGAGTGTGAAGGCGAACTCGCGGAACAACGCGCCCGTCAGGCCGCCTTGAATCCCGATAGGCGCATAGACGGCTGCGAGCGTGATGGTCATGGAAATGATCGGGCCTACCAACTCGCGGGCAGCATCGATTGCCGCCTGAAACGGAGTGCTCCCCATGTGGATATGGCGTTCGACGTTTTCGACCATAACGATCGCGTCATCAACAACCAGTCCGACCGAGAGCACAATCGCGAGCAAGGTCAGCAAGTTGATGGTGAAACCCGCGATCAGCATGATGAAGACCGCGCCAATCAGGGAAATCGGAATCGCAACCACCGGAATAAGCACCGAGCGGAACGATCCCAGGAAAAGGAAAATCACGACGACGACAATGAGAAGAGTTTCGGTAAGAGTGCGCAGAACCTCATTGATCGCGTCTTGAATGTATGCGGTGGAGTCATACGGAATACCGACCTTCATCCCGGCGGGTAGCTGGGCCTGAATGCCTGGAATGGCCGCGCGCACGTTCTTGATCACGTCCAGCGAATTGGCGGTGGGGAGCACCCAGACTCCCATGAAGGTCGCGCCTTCGCCGTTGAAACGGACCTCCGAGTCGTAATCCTGAGCGCCGAGTTGAACGTCGGCAATCTCTCCCAGGCGAACGACGACGCCGTTGTTCTGCTTGACCACGAGTTGGCGGAACTCGTCCGCCGTTGTCAGGTTTGTGTTGGCGACCAGATTAACCGAGACCATCGACCCCTTGGTGCTTCCGACGGCCGAGAGATAATTGTTCTTCGCCAACGCATCGTGAACTGCCGCGGGTGAAATGCCCAAGGCCGCCATCCTGTCTGGCTTCAGCCAAATCCGCATGGCAAAAGTGCGATCCCCGAGGATGTCGGCACGCTGCACTCCGCTGATGGCGCTGAGTTTCGGCTGAACCACACGTGTCAGGTAATCCGTGATCTGATTTTGATCCAGATCGTTGGACGAAAAGCCGAGGTACATGGCGGCAAACTCGTTATCCGCCGTTTCCAGATCAATAACCGGAGCCTGCGCGTCAGGGGGCAGATCATTACGCACCTGCGCCACCTTGGCCTGAATCTGCGTGAGCGCCGCGTTGGTATCGTAGTTCAGCTTCAGATGCACGGTAATCGTGCTGAGTCCCTGAGCGCTCGCCGATTCCATGTAGTCGATGCCGTCCGCGCTGGCAATCACGCGCTCGAGCGGCGTAGTGATAAATCCGCGAACCAGGTCGGCGTTGGCGCCAACGTACGTCGTGGAAACCAGAACCACCGCGATATCACTGCGTGGATACTGGCGTACGCTGAGCGAACGGATCGCCTGCAGCCCTGCGATCAAGATCACAAGGTTAACTACGATCGCGAGGACCGGCCTTTTGATAAACAGGTCAGTGAATTTCATTTAGCTGTCCTCAGGTTTGGGAGCCGGATTGTTTCCCGGCTGGACTTTATTGTTGACCGTGACCGCAGCGCCATTGCGCAGCTTGAACACTCCCGAAGTGACGACTTCATCTCCCGGATTCACACCCGAGATCACCGCGACCTGATCGCCTCGCGAACCCTCGACCTTAACGAACTGCTGTCGCACTCCGCGATACGTTTTGCCTTTCGGATCCTTGAGATCGGTAATCACGAAGACCGAATTGCCGTAGGGGGCATAGTTGATAGCGGACGCTGGCAGAGTAATCACAGAGCGGTTGGCTCCAATGCCGACATCGACCTGGACGAACATGCCCGGGCGCAACTTGCCCTCCGGATTAGCGAGAGTGGCTTGCACTTGAATGTTCCGCGTGGTCTCGTCAACCACGGAATCGAGAGCTGTGACCTTTCCGGTAAAAACCTTGCCCGCAATATCTTCCGACGTCACGTGCAAATTGCCGCCGACTCGCACTTGCCGGGCCGACTGCTGGGGTACGCCGAAATCCACATAAATCGGATTCAGCGACTGCAGCGGAGCGATAGCACTGCCCGCGGAAAGATACTGCCCCAGGTTCACCTTGCGGATGCCGAGGGTGCCCGAAAACGGAGCTCGAATCATTTTGCGCTCAATCGTGGCCCGGATCTCAGCCACATTCGCTTCGGTAGCTTTTTGCTGAGCGGTCGCCTGATCGAACTCCAAGCGCGAAATGACGCCGGCGTTGACCAGTTGCTGTTCGCGGCCAAAGTTCACGCGCGCGAGTTCGCTCTGCGCTTCGAGCGATGCCAATTGGGCCCGTTCTTGCTTGGTGTCGAGAACAACCAGTACATCTCCGGCATGCACCGATTGGCCTGATTCAAAAGAAATCTTTTCGACCACGCCAGGAAGGTCCGCGCTGACTGTTACGCCATGCACGGCTTCCATGGTGCCAATCACGCCCATCGAGGCAGCCCACTGCTCGCGTTGCGCCACTATACTGGTGACCGCTTCCGGAGGAGGCTGGTAGGAGGCGCCGACCTGAATGGCCGTCTCAACCTGTTTGAATTTCATGAAACCGAGGGCACTGATCACTGCGATCATCACACCCAACATCAAGATCATTCTTTTCGCCATGACTACCTCTTTTAGGCTAGGACCAGCGTTACGTACCGCCGTGGACGGCGGGTGAACAAGTTTGCGTCCTCGGCGTCGCACCAGGCACGCCGCGCTCGAATTGACAATGACTACCAGTTGTTAACGCGACCCCACATCGCGTTTAACTGTCGGCAGGCGATTTTCGTTACGCGCCGACTTTATTTACGTGGAATACGCCGTGAGAATTACGGTTTCCACTTTACAATCCTTGACCGGATTGGATTCAGTCGTCCGCAGAAGGATTCGAGATAATTGCGCTCCTCCGGCGCCGTTCCTGACAAAACATCCACGCATTGTGAATGGCAGGCTGCTCCTGAATGTATGTCGAACAGCGGCGTTCAAAATCGACAGGCGGGCGAGAATTATCAAGAACTATTTGGGGGCGCACCCTATTGCACGCGTAGGGCTGGGAAGGATACGTTGAACGAGTGATCTTTCCTCGGTGTAGTGGAATTCTTTTGCACATATCGTCTTTGCCCGGTGGCCTCGGTATTGGCGATCTGGGAGATTCAGCGCACGAATTTGCAGAGTTCCTGGCTGCGTCGGGACAGAAAGTCTGGCAGGTATTGCCGGTGAGTCCTACGGGATATGGCGATTCGCCCTACCAGTGTTTTTCCGCGTTCGCCGGAAACCCGCTTTTCATCGATTTGAAGACACTTCTCGAGCAAGGTGTTTTGTCTGCGCTGGAATTGGCCAGTGCGCCGAGTTTTCCCGAGGAGCAGGTCGAATACGCCCGCGTGACCGCCTTCAAACAGGGTCTGCTGGGCGAAGCCGGTCGCGCTTTTCTTGCGGATAGCGGGCACGCGGAGCGCAGCGCTTTCGAGGCTTTTTGCCAAAGCAACCGTGATTGGCTGGATGACTATGCGCTCTTCATGGCGTGCAAGCGTGTCCACAAGGATGTGGCATGGGTGTATTGGGAAGCGGGCATTCGGCATCGGAACCCCGCCGCGCTGGCGGAGTGGCGGCAACGACTATCGTCCGAGATCGAGATTCATAAATTTACGCAGTTTGAATTCTTTCGGCAGTGGGAACAACTCAGGGCGCATTGCGGCCGCTGCGGCATAAAGATAATGGGCGATATTCCAATCTATGTCGCGCACGATAGTGCCGACGTATGGGCCCATCCCGAGTTGTTTCGTTTGGATCAGGGCGGGAACCCCAGCGCCGTTTCAGGCGTTCCGCCGGACTATTTCAGTGCCACGGGCCAGCTTTGGGGGAATCCTCTTTACCGCTGGGACGTATCGGCGGCGACTGGCCACCAGTGGTGGATTGACCGGGTTCGCCAATCGCTCAAACTTTTCGATCTGGTACGGCTCGATCACTTCCGCGGGTTCGAAGCGTATTGGGAAGTTCCGGCCGGAGCGACGACGGCAGCCGGAGGTAAGTGGGTGAAGGGGCCCGGCGCGGAACTTTTCCAGGCCTTGCAGCACGTGTTGAAAGAATTACCGTTTGTTGCCGAAAACTTGGGTGTGATCACTCCGGAGGTGGAGGGGTTGCGCAAGCAGTTCGGCTTTCCCGGCATGAGCCTGCTACAGTTTGCCTTCGGAAGCGATCCCCAGGGGCCAAGCTTTCGCCCGCACAACTATTCTCGTGAACTCGTGGCGTACACGGGCGGGCACGATAACGACACCACGGTTGGTTGGTGGACGAGCGCAGGCGTGGGCGAAAGTACGCGAACCGCGGAAGACATTCGCAAGGAACGCGATTTCACGTGCGCTTACCTGGGTTTTCAGGACGAGCCGGTCAACTGGGTATTCATTCGCGCGGTCATGGCCTCGGTGGCGAATGTCGCGATCATTCCGTTGCAAGACGTGTTGGGGCTCGGCAGCGATGCGCGCATGAATTTACCCGGAACCCTAAGTGGAAACTGGAAATGGCGTTTCATGGCGAATGCTTTAACGAAGGAGATGAGCGTTCGCTTGCGGGAGTTCACCGTCCTCTACGACCGATAATCGGACCCCTGCGAACTCTGCTGACTTCTCTATACGACCTCGGCGGTAAAAAGCTTCGATCGCGAAGGTCGAGGTGAACCGGTTGCGAAGCATGGTGCAAACGCCACGTTTTTCCAGGGGTTAAAGTGGCGATAATTCATCCTCATTCTCTTCTTTCCGTCCACGAACAAATCTCCGCTCCAGAAAACGCTGCGCTAAATTTCGGCCGCCGATTCCGAATGCGATTGCCAGCCCAAGCATCAAGGCGCCGAAGGCAATTCCGAAGGCAACCAGCATGGTTTGTTCGGCAATACCCAGCTCTTCGAAAACCACGGAGAATACAAAAACCACAATGACGGTGCGAACCGCCATGCTGACAATCCGGGCCGAAGGCAGATTCGCGTTCACGGCCGCCAACAGAGCGGCGCGAGAAAAGAAGCTGGCGGCCAGCAGGCCGAAAAACAAAATAAACATCGCAGCAAAGAGACGCGGCAAGAAGAGAAAAAATCTTCCCACTTGTTCTTGCAGGCCGAGGATGCCGAGCACGCTCACACCCAGCAGAATGAAGCCGAGCCAGGTGACCCAGAAGACGAATCGGCTCAGTACCTCTGCGGCAGTGGGTAAAGCGGCCTTGGAGAGCAACTGAGAGGCGCCGGTGTTCTCAGAAAATTTATCGAACTTGACAAGTTGCAGAATAGTGCGCACAACCACTTTTACGGCGTACGCGATCACCCAACCCACAAAGGCGAGAATCAGCATTACGATCAAACGAGGAAGGTAATGCGCAAACCCTCGAGCCAACTCGTGCAATGCCTGACTTAGTTCGCTTACAATCATTTCCCGCATAGGTGCCTCACTCTCTCGATTTCCACATCTGCAGCAGATACGGTTTCAATCGCTCGAACTCAAGGCAGAGTTCCTCAATATGGGCCTCAACTTCATTTGCCGAAGCATTGCGATTCTCGATCAGAAAAGTGACCGCCCTGCCGCGAAATAGCGGAGCCATGGCCTGAACAATGTGGTCGCGATTGATCACGGATTTTTGATAGGCGACGGCAAACTCGTAAACGGTCTTTACCCACAACTCAGCAGGGTAGTGAAATTCTTCTTCATCCAGCCGCGCAAGCTGCTGAAGTTCTGCCAAAGTGGTGGAAGAAAGAATGGATTGAAAGACGGATTCGAGGTCGGCAACGCCGGTGGCGAACATCTCGCGCAGTCGCTTCCGGTTGACCCGGATCGGATCCAGCAGCAGTTCATGGTCATTCCCGGTCGTCGGAACCGGGTTCGAACCGGTCACCGTGCTCCAAACGGCAAAGTCCGCCTCCAGAGCGGAGAACAATGCACCCACCGTTTGCCGCAATGCGGGGACGAGATCTGCGGCGCGGCGCTCGGTGTGATCCTTTTCGCCGAGAAAAACCTGACAGATGCGGCATCCTCCCCTGAGTGCGGCCAGAGTGAAGCGAAGTTCGGTGCCGACGCCGTTGCCTTCGCTCCAGCCGTTCTGTCCAAGGAATTGACTTCCCATGTGGCTGGAGAATCCAAACTCGGGCATATAAGGTTCACGAATCCTCTTGCCGTAAAGTGCTCGAATCATCGGATACAACAAATTCGTCATCAAGAGCCCGTCAAACTTATGCCTGCGATAGGTGGGAGCGACCAGATCGAAGCCTTCGCGATAAATGGGAGAGGCAAGGTTGGAAATCCATTCTGGTTGAACTTTTGCCGACTCCGGGGAGATCACGATGCAGGCCTTCGCGCGAAGCAGTTCGGCTGCCGCCAGAATGGTTCGCAATGCGCCTCCGCCTCCTGTCCCATTGGAATAGGTCATGCTGATGGAATGGAGAGTGCGAAGTGCATGCAGGTTGGAGGCCGGGTGGACGTCATAGATGGACATGTCCGTGATCAATTCGGGAGTGCCGTCGCGGGATCCTCCGTCGGCATTAATGATGACAGCGCGCTCGCGGGGAAAGCCCCGCAGGATGCCGGTTCGAATCGCGTCTACTACCGATCCGACGGTTTTTGCGTTGTTGTGCGTGGGCAGGCCAACGAGGATATCCACCTCGCCGACGTTGATCAACTGGCGAAGAAAATCATCCGTAAGAAAAGTTTCGTCTTCCAATTTCAGCTCTGGGTGAGGCGCTCTCTACATTACTTCCCATTATCTACGTTGGTTACACTCGGCGCAGCCTGAACCAGTAAAACTGGTACGGTCCCAGCGTGAGCAGGTAGGGTAGTTCGCCAATTCGCGGAAAAATATTGTCGCCGAACATCTCGATCAGGATGCTCCCCTTGTGGCGCCGCAAATCCAGTTCGACGGCTTGCGCCGTTCCCGAAAGATTGTTGACCACGAGCACGGTCTCCCTGCCCAGTCGCCGCAAGTAGGCCAGGATTCGGTGATTGGCGGGATAAAGAAACTCAATCGAACCTCTGCCGAATACGACGGCCGATTTACGCACGGTTATGATGCGCTGCATCCAGCGCAGGAGCGAGTGTTCGCTTTCTCGTTGAGAAAGCACGTTGACGGCGGGATAACCGTAGACCGGATCCTGAATCAACGGCGCGTATAGGCGCTCTGTATCCGCCACCGAAAAGCCAGCATTCCATCCGCCTGTCCACTGCATGGGAGTTCTGACCCCATTGCGGTCCCCTAACAGAATGTTGTCTCCCATTCCGATCTCATCGCCGTAGTAGATGATGGGCGTGCCCGGCAACGACATCAGCATGCCGTTCATCAACTCGATGCGGCGGCGATCGTTGTTCAACAGGGGAGCAAGGCGCCTGCGGATCCCGAGGTTCAGGCGCATGGTTTTGCTCGCGGCGTACATGTCATACATGTAGTCGCGCTCCATGTCGGTAACCATTTCCAGAGTCAGTTCGTCATGATTGCGCAGAAACAGGGACCACTGGCAGGAGGGTGGAATTTCTGGGGTCTGCTGCAAAATTTCCGTGATGGGTTTTCGATCTTCCAGCTTCAGGCCCATGAACATCCTGGGCATCAGCGGAAAATGAAATGCCATGTGAAACTCATCTCCGTCGCCGAAATAGGGACGAAGATCGGCGGGCCACTGGTTGGCTTCCGCGAGCAGCATTCTGCAGCTGAACTGTTCGTCGAGCCTGCGCCGCAGATCCTTCAGAATGCTGTGGGTCTCGGGCAGATTCTCGCAGTTTGTACCTTCGCGCTCCACCAAATACGGAATGGCATCCAACCGGAAGGCATCCACGCCCATTTCCAGCCAGAATTTCATGATGCTCCACATCTCTTCACGAACGGCTGGGTTGTCATAATTAAGATCGGGCTGGTGGCTGAAAAAACGATGCCAGTAGAACGATTGCGAGACCGGATCCCACGCCCAGTTGGACTTTTCCGTGTCCAGAAAAATGATGCGAGTGCCTTTGTAGCGATTGTCGGTGTCACTCCAGACATACCAATCCCGACGTGAGTTGTCGCGCGAGGTGCGTGCCTCCTGAAACCACGGATGTTGATCGGAAGTATGGTTCAACACCATTTCAATGATGACGCGGATTCCCCGCTCGTGGGCCGCGTGAAGAACTCTGCGAAAATCTTCCAGCGTTCCGTAGCTGGGGTGAACCGAGTGATAGTCAGCAATATCGTAGCCGTCGTCGCGTAGCGGGGAAGGGAAGAACGGCATCAGCCAGATCGCGTTGACTCCGAGCTCTTGCAAATAATCCAGTTTCTGTTCAAGCCCCAGAAAATCGCCGATGCCATCGCCATTGCTGTCGTAGAAAGTGCGAACGTGCACTTGGTAGATGATCGCGTCTTTGTACCAGAGAGTATCCGTATTGAGTGCCAAACCGCTTGCTCCTGGGAACTGTCGCTACTCGCGGCAGAACAGCCGATAAGAAAAGTTTATATGAGGTGAACGCGCTCGACTTCGACCGAAGTCAAGCCGAACTGCGAATGTCGCTCGATCCAGCCTGGTTCCAAGGCCCGCGACTGAGATGTAAAGCTACAGCAGGACCTGCTTTGCTCCCAACGCCGCTTACGCGGCGCGCATCTGGGCGACCGGCTTCTCCTGCAAGAGAAGTTCCGTGGCCTGCACGCGCCGGTCAGAATGAAACCAGCCTTGCACCACGCTGTTATAAAGAAAGTTCGCTAACGAGAGCAGGCTCATTCCCTGATGGTGAACCATCCAGGACAGGACGAGTTCGTAGCGTGGTCCGAAACGCTTGTGAGGACGACTGTAGTCTGCCGCCTCATAGAATCCGTACGAGCCAAACCATCCCATGGAATCCATGCGGCGCAGGTTCGCCAGCGCGCCTTGGCGATCCACATTCAACGCCAGGAAGGTGGAATACGGCGAAACGATCATGGGTTCCGATCCGTTTTTTCTCAGCGAGAGGCTTGGCACCCCGAACGCTTCGTAGTGATAATCTCCCGCATCATTTCGCTTGGCGCAGCCGGATTCAGAAATGCCCCACAGGATGCCTTTACTGGCAGCATATTCTTGTTGCGATCGCACCGCGGCCGCGCTGGCGCGGTCCAGCAATGTATTGGGATAAACACGCATCCAGATCGACGGCATCAGGTACTCGAACATGGTTCCGGTCCATGAGAGCAAGACCGTCCGGCCGTGGTCTCGCGTGTAAGGCCGGTCAAGCCGGAACCAGCACTCCTGCGGGATGTCTTCTTTCGCAATAGCGATGAAGACGGCGGTTCGCGGTTCGGTAGCAAGCAGGTTGTAGTTGTAAGGCTGCAACACCTCGGTTTGGGCATCGAAGCCCACCGACAGCAGTAAACGCTGCTTATCGAGCAGGAAACCAAACTCCATGGCGTTCGCTAGATTGCGCGCATGTTTGCTGGACTGCTGTAGGTCCTCGATCAGACGGAGTGCGTTCTTCCGCGCCTCCGTCAGCATTGGCGCTAGACGCTTTGCCGCTTCACTTTCTTTGCTTCCCGATTGGAGGCTGAGATCGATGCGCCTTTCAATCTCGAGATTCAAGTCAGGCAATTGCTGCAGCGCCACGTCGTCGATCGCGGCTCCTCCAGCTTCCAGTTCGTTTCGCAACGCAGCGAATTCAGGAAGCTTCCATGGCATGTAGGCAGCTACCATTTCGCGAACTTTTTGAACTCGGAGCCGTGCCTGCTCGCGGAACCAGGCAATGTCAGGTGCGTATTCGTTCTCTGGCTTGGTTTTTTTCGGACTTAACAAATCTTCTTTGAAGTTCAAAACCGGAGTCAGCCAATCCTCATCACGGAAGCTTGCTTCAAATTTTGATAACGCCCGCTTTGAAAGCGCGTCTAAGTTTACCAGTGCCCCAAGATGATCCAGCAAACCATCGGCCAGGTTCTTGGCAGCCAGCGGCCGGCGCAAAACCTCCAGGCAGCCTTGGTCTAAAGTCCAAAGCGACGCCACCAGATTTCCGCTGTCGACCGAGGAAATGAAGAACGGTGGTTTCGGTTTAAGCGTGCGCGTGTCATACCAGTTCATCAAGTGGCCGCGATATTTTTGCAGTCGGGCCATTGTGCCGAGAGTTTTCTGCGTCAGGTCCAACAACTCCGGCACGGTGATATAGCCGAATTCGTTCGCTACCTGCCTGGCATTCAAAAGCAGGCCGACGTTAGTGGGAGATATGCTGTCAGCCACCTTGCGAGGCTTGTCTTCCACATTGTCCGGAATCAGCCAGTTGTTTTCTGCAGTGGAGAACTCGGAAAAGTATCGCCAGATGTGCAGGGCGGACTTACGCAGCAACCAGGTATCGCCTCGCGTAGTTTCGGGCACCATGTCGAGCGGAGAGGCATTGAGCCACAGTACCAGGCCTTTGCTGCAAGCCCAGAGCGCCAGAATCGGAGCCGCGGCCAGCAAGGAATGCGGGCGAACCAGCCAGATCAATCCGCCCAGACCAACCGCTAGCAAGGGCATCCAGTCGAGATAACGATCGATCTGGGTGCGGCGTTCGCCGAGTTCCGCTTCGGCGGCGGTCTCCCACTCCAACAACCGCTCGCGCGTGACCAGGCGTCGGACTAATGTGCGGCCTACGGCGTCAAGTGACAACAGCATTTGGTGCGCCAGAAGCGTCAAAGTCAGCAGGACGGTAAAGTTGGTGGCAAAGAGATTACTCAGCGCGTCACGAGCGATTCTCGGCTGGCCTGCGAGGGCTGCGCGCGTCAGTCCGAATCCAAACTCCACCCACGCCGGAACGAACAAGATGCAGATCGCGGCGAGGGTCCACCAGAAGGGGTGACCCATCACAAACCAGCCGAAAAGAAACAACGCGAATGTCGCGGGCTCAACCAGGCTGCGACGCAGGTTGTCGAGAATTTTCCAGCGCGAGACCAGCGAGATGGGATTAGGAACGTGCGCGCCCGATTCATCGGGAACGCGGTCCGTGAGCCACTCCACAATCTGCCAATCGCCGCGCAGCCAGCGGTGTTTGCGCCGGCTATACGCACTGTAGTGCGAGGGATAGTCCTCGATCACCACAATATCGGTGGCGAGCCCGGCTCGGGCGTATGCGCCCTCAATGAGGTCGTGGCTGAGCAGGGCATTGCGGGGAAAACGGTGGCTGAGAACGCGGTCCATCGTATCCACTTCATAAATCCCTTTCCCCGTGAATGTACCTTCGCCGAAGAGGTCCTGATAAACGTCGGAGACGGCGCGAGTATAGGGGTCGAGGCCGCTTTCACCGGCAAAGATAGCCGCAAGGCGCGAACGAGCCGTGCTCTGCACACTCACGTCGACGCGGGGCTGCAAAATGCCGTATCCGGCAACCACGAGATTATGGTTGGGATCGATGATTGCCTGGTTCAAGGGATGCGCAATGGCTCCCACCATGCGATGGGCCGATCCGCGAGGCAGTTCCGTGTCGGAGTCGAGCGTAATCACGTAACGGATTTTGGAAAGCAGTGTAAGATCGCCAATCTTCACGGGAAAGCTGTCAAATTGCCCGCGCATCAGGCGATTCAGATCAAGCAACTTTCCGCGCTTGCGCTCCCACCCCATCCAGCCTCGCTCACGCGGATTGTACACGCGATGGCGGTGCAGCAAGAAGAAAGAGCCGATATTTTTGGCGGCGTAACGTTCGTTCAATTCGCGTATGAGCTTTGCGCACAGGTCTACGAGGGCATCGTCTTCGGGCGCGGGCTTGGGCGAATCGGGCAGATCCGAAACTAGCGCAAAGTGCAGGTTAGGATCGTGGTTGCCGAGAAACCGCACTTCAAGCTTTTCTACCAGTCCGCGCACTTGCTTCTCATTGAGCAGAAGCGTCGGGATGGCAACCAGAGTCACGCAGTCGTCGGGGATGCCATCGGAAAAATCGAGCTTGGATAGCGAGGCCGCGGGCAGCAGGTTTGTGGTGAGGTAATTCATCACCTGCACCGCTGCCTGCGAGCCCGGCAACAACAGAAAGAACATCGACAACATTATTAGAACAAGTGGAGTGCTGGCGGCTGTTAACAGCCAAACCGCCAGAGTGATTATCACGAACGTCAGAACTGCGATTCCCAAAAGCAAGTATTCCGCCGGATGCTGTCGGAGCAATATTCGCACTCGTTCGCCGAATTTGGGATGCGCGCCGACTCTCTGACTGAGAAGGACGTCCCCTTCACCGACGAGATAGTAACCAATATGCGATTCTCGCAACTTGATTCTAGGATCTGCGTATCGTCGCTGCTGCGCTTTTCGCGCCAGCGCCAGCGCTTCCTCGGCGACTTCCAGTTCGGTTCGATCGGAGCGCTGCGCAATGGCCGCAACCTTTTCGCGATAGGTATTGCGGCTTTCAACGTCCATCCCTGAGTAGGCTCCGAGAGGGTCCTGGCGCAAAATCGTGTCGAAAGCGATGAGCTGCTCGAGAAGATCTTTCCAGGAAGTCTGGCTGACGGTCTCCAGGGTCCGGATGCATTTAGTGATGCGTTCGCCCGATGCGGCGGTCGGACTTTCGACCAGCCGCCCGCCGATGGCTGCAATCTTTTCGAGCAAAACCAGTTTTAGGGACGGTACAAGGGCTCCAACTTCATGAAATTCAAGAGGAACAGTCTCTTCAAAGCCCAGACAAAATTCCGTGAATTTCGATTCTGTAAATGTGAAGCCGGTCTCGTCGAGAAACCCCTGAGCCATGACCAGGACGCGAGGCAGAAGTTCATCTTTGGCGGAGACGTGCGGAATGTGGGTCAATGGACCCAGGTCATTGGAGACTGCGCGCATCTCCGAGGAGATCTGCTGCGCATTGTCCCGCAGCCAAAGCAAGTCTTCGGAGTTGGGGGCTTTGGCGAAGGCCGCATCCACGCGTGCGAAAATCTCTTTGAAGGTGGTGGCGAGCTTTCGGCAGCGATCTGAAAATGTGTCGGAAGAAGCTCCCGGAAGCCAACCAACTCGCGCTGCCAATTCCAGGCCTGCGATGCGCAGAGTGCCCAGCTTTCTCTCGCCAGTGGCGGGAGAATGCAACTGCTCCTCTTCGGTCATCACGCTGCGGGTTAAAGCTTTGGGAACCATTGAAAGTCCGTTCTTACTAGATTGTCGTGCGCCGATCTTGCTAACATAACTCGCGGCTAACGGTAACTCGCGGCCTGCAGCTCAAACATTTCCGCGTAGCGCCCGCCTAGTTGCGTCAGCGCGTCATGATCGCCTTCTTCTGCGATGCGTCCCTTTTCCAGCACGACGATTCGATCGGCCATCCGCACCGTTGAAAATCGGTGCGAGATAAATAACGCCATCTTTCCGGTGGTCAGCTCGGCAAAACGCTGAAACACTTCGTACTCGCTGCGCGCGTCAAGAGCTGAAGTGGGCTCATCAAGAATCAGTACCTGCGCGTCTCGCAGATACGCCCGGGCCAAGGCGACTTTCTGCCACTCGCCACCCGAGAGATCGACCCCGCCGTCGAAACGTCGCCCCAGCATTTGCGCGTATCCTGCAGGAAGCTTGGCCACGACGCCGTCTGCCATGCTTTTGTGAGCGGATATCTGCAGCAGTTCCATGTTCTCGAGTTGCTCAATCCGGCCGACCGCAATATTTTCGCGCGCGGTCATCTCATACCGCATAAAATCCTGAAAAATAACCCCTATTTCGCGATACAGATCCTCAAGATCATATTCTCGCAGGTCTACCCCATCGAGCAATACTTGTCCTTCCGCAGGGTCGTACAACCGCGTCAGTAGCTTCACGATAGTGGTCTTGCCTTCGCCATTTTCACCAATCAGTGCCACGCGCTCGCCCGGCCGTAAATGGAAATTCAGTCCATTTAAAATCAGCCGCGAGCTTCCTGGGTATCGGAAAGAAACATTACGAAACTCAAATCCTTGCCGGATAGGACGCGGCGCAGGCAGCGCGTTCGGCTTCGATCGGATCGTCGGCTGCATCTCAAAAAACGCAATCAGGTCGGTTAGGAACAGAGCCTGGTCGGCGATCGTCGAAAGCGTCGAGAAGGTCTGCTGTAGGTTCGAACTGGCGTCGCGAATGGCGTTTGCCAGGAAGACCAACGAGCCCAGGCTGAACACACCAGTAACCGTCTTCCAGACCGCGAAAATGTATGCCGTGTAATAACCGGCGGTGCCGATGGCGGAAAGGGCCGATCCCAACACCACCTTCTTGCGCGCCAAGGCTACATCTTCTTCATAAACCTGGGTCGAAAGCGCTTCGAACCGGCCGGTCAGGAAGTCCTTCAAGCCGAACAGCTTCAGTTCCTTGGCCGCTTCCTTGCTTCCGCCCAGAATGCGAAGGTAGTCGAGCTGGCGCCGGACCGGCGTCTGGCGGAAGTTCTTGGCATATCCCAGGAATGCAAAATGCGTTTCACCGAGGAAGGCGGGAATGACCCCAATGATCAGCAGCAGCAAGAGCCAGGGCGAAAACACCATGATCGAAATCGAGAGCGTGATGGTAGTTATCACCTGCTGGATGAGGCGCCCAATCGCCTGGATCATGTAGAGCCGGTCGGTCGCCTGAACCCGGGCTCGCTCCAAACGGTCATAGAAGGCAGGATCTTCGTACGCCAAAAGATCTAAGCTGGCGGCGTGCTCCATGACGCGAACACTTACGTGGCGCGTGTACTTGCCGGCCAGCAGGGCATCAAGGTAGTCGATTATGCGGCCGAGTATGCCAGCGGCGACGGCCAGGCCGAATTCGGCAGCTACCAGCCACCACAGCCGCGGTCCGGCATGCTGACCCGTTTTTACGAGCTGCACGATGTTGTCGATGATGAGTTTTGAAACCCAGAACAGCGCGGGTGGAAGAAGAGCGGAGATTACGCGGCAAATCAGACCGAAAACAACGACCGTGCGGCCAGATTCCCAGACAAAACGTAGAACGGCAGGAACGTTGCGCAGCGCCGAGAAGCGCTCTCGCCAACTTCCCCAGACCTCAGGTTTCCCGCTCATAACGCAATCCCCAAGACTCGACAGCGACAGCGAGAAGGATTCCCCCAAGCCACCTGAGCCGCCGAGACCCAAGTGCCAGCCGACATGGCGGAACCCCTAAACCATTCGGGCACAATAATAGCCGATCGAGGCTCTCGAACGACGGTTTGATGAAGAAACAGCCCCTACGGTTGGTCCCTGAGAAAGGCTTTGGCGTTTGCGCCCGAGGTCAAAATCAGACTGCGTGGAATCCGGCTCGCTCCATTCCGCGTTGCGCCTCCGGCGTCTTCATAAAGGTATCCCAAACGAACCTGGTTCGCAGATTCTCCGCCATTAGCAGGATAATCCCGGTATCAATACCGATTACATCCGGGTCATACCAGTTTTTTAGGGGGTTGAAGGCGTTCACGAACCCGTACTTGGTCCAGGCGGAAGGGTAACGGTTACGGATGGTCTTTAAGACCAGCAGGGTGTCGGCGGGAAGGAACGGCAAGGACCCACCCGCGGCGCTGGGAACGATGCTGCCGTCGATCGGACCCATGGCGGGAGGCCCGCCCCATGCCACATAGCCGTGCTGGGAGTCGGAAGCCGTGATTCCCCATAACTCTGGGCCGTAATCGGGGAATTGTTTGCCCAGTTCGATGCAAAAACGCCGGTGGACCTCGGTGGCGGTTACGGAGTTTTGGAAATAGTCCGCGTATTTATCACGCTTGCCGCGAAAATCAAACCATGCCTGCGAGTACTGATGCACGAACAGGGGCGCAAACGATCCAATATAGCGCATGCCGTCATATTCAAAAGTTACTCGCTTCCAGGCGTTCCAGGTCTCCTGCGACAGCGGGTGAGCGGACGATCCCATACCGAGCAGATTGATCATCATCAACTCGCTGTAGTAATCCCAGCGCGAAGGCAGGAATCCCACCTCGGGTGTCCACCCGTGCGTCAGCAGGGAAGTGTCCTCCGAAAGCCAGCTCCAGTCCACGCGGCTGAAGATCAAATCCACGAGTTGTGCGACCGCCGGATGGCGGAAGTGCTCGCGGCAGGTAAGCAGGCCGCACAACAGAATCGAAGTATCCACCGAAGATACTTCGGAGTCGAACATCCGCTCGCCGGTTTCGGGATTGGCGAAATGATAGAAAAATCCGCGGTGGTTGGGCAGTTTCTTCCACAGAAAACGCAGCGTAGCAAAAACTCTCTGCAGGGCATCGGCTTTGGAAATGAACCCACGCTGTTCTCCGATGCACAGTGCGGTCAGGCCGAATCCTGTGGCCGCGATGCTGGCTGCGCCTCCTTCCGGACTGTTGGTGTGAACATTACAGCGATCTTTGACCATCCCTGTGTTGGGACTGCCCTGCTCCCAGAAAAAAAGGAAATTTGCTTTCTCCACCTCGTCAAGAAACTGATCATCTTCCGCAGAGAGGGCCGTCGTTGTGCCAGCGCCATCCGACGTTACGATGGGCTGTTCCTGAGTGTTCAGCGCAGTCAGGATTTGCGCAAAGGGCAGGCAAATTCCTGTTCCCAGAACCTGGCGCAGAACTTCCCGGCGCGAAAGCAGATTGGTTTCGGCATGGCTCATGTTTTTGGGCTTCCCCGGATCGTGTTAGATTTCTAGTACAGAATCAGCCTGGCACGTCTGCGCACAAAGGAAAGGACAGCAATTTCCATTCTTGCGGCATCTACTCTTATATTGTTGCGGCATTTCTTGAAGGATACAAGTGAAGGTTCCACCGTTGCAACGCCGGAAGGCCACTCGTTGCGGTATAGGTAATATCCAAATACTCGCATGACCCGTGCCCATAAAATCGAGGCTTGGATCGTCCTGGTGGTCGTCGCTCTCGTGGCGGCGAGCGTGCCGCTGGTGGTCCGCTGGCAGAAACAGAAAACTATTACGTTGCAAGGAGCCGTCCTAATCCAGGACACGGACCCCAGAAAACAGCAGCCGATCGGAGGAGTTTTCGTTTCAGCGGGGGATCTCGGAGTCTCCCCGGTTACGACCGACTCTTCCGGATTTTTCGTGTTGAAGGTGCGCAAGCCGATTCGCCGTGGCAACGCCGTGGTTCTAAGTTTCCGTCATCCTCAATATCATCCGCTGGATATGAAAGAGTTTGTCGGCAACAAGCTTTACCTGGCGCATCTCGTTCCCGTGTCCACCAAAATTGTGGCGTCAACTCAACCGCAGGTCAAAGTAACGAATGTGCGAATTCGCTATACCATCAAGGCGATGACGGAGTTGAACGTGGGGAGTGCGGTGAAGACTTTTGAAATCGAGAACAAAGGAGATGTCCCCTGCCAGGGGCAGCACCCCTGCTCCCCGGATGGAAGATGGAAAGCCGGCATTGGCTCCGTTACTTTGGATGCCGGCGGGGGCAATCAATTCCGCAATGCCCGAGCTTCCTGTATCGCAGGACCTTGTCCCTTCACCAGAATTGATTCCGATCAATCCTCGCAGGGCGGCCAAGTGCTCACACTCTCTGCTCGCGACTGGTCCGACACGGCGACGTTTTTGCTAGAGGCCGAAGTCTTTCGTCCCATGGTCAGTCAGATGGAACACTGGAGCTATCCAGTGATTTTCGGAGAAAGTCTCTCTTTTACTCTGCCTTCGACCGCGGAGAGTGTGAGCATCGAGGCCGATCTCAATGGACAGACCATCATTTTTCCTCTCGGTCCTTCTCTCTTCTTGAGTTGGGCCAGCTGCGATGGCGGCAGCATTGTGGATAGAGGACGAGTCTACCGCTGCACTCCTAAACCTGGATATTCGTTCTAACCGTTGCGACGAGGGTGCGTCTAACACGTTCCGCTGGGACGAGTGGGGGCTCCGGATTCCTGACTGGGAAGGCTCTGCGAGGCGGGCATGGGATAGGCTATGGTTCCCGCCAAGGTCGCCTCACACTGGGTGATGGCTTGCGCATCGGCTTGGATCGTGGACGGTAAGCTAGGAATCGACTGGTCTGGACTCTTGAAATTAAATGCGCTGGTCAGATCGCCAACAGTAGCGCGGCGCCAGGCGCTTAGGTTGGGAACTTCCGCTCCAAACCGAGTCTCGAGAAACCGCAATACCGAAGTGTGATCGAACAAGTCTGAGGATACGAATCCGCCGCGACTGAACGGCGAGATGATCAGCATCGGGACGCGAAAACCTAATCCAATCGGACCTGTGACTGCAGGACTACCGACCACGGTGGGATCGGGAAACGCGGGCGCAGTGATGTATTCGCCGGGTGTGCCCGCAGGCGCGGTCACCGGAGGAACGTGATCAAAAAATCCACCATTTTCGTCATAGTTCACAAATAGAACAGTCTTCGCCCAGAGCGCCGGGTTTGCCATCAGGGCCGCGACCACAAGAGACAGGATATTTTCTCCAAAGAGGGAAGGGGCGGGAGGATGATCGGAAGTAAGCACCGAACCGACGAGCCAGGATACCTGGGGCAGATTACCCGACGCGATGTCAGCAAGGAAGTCGACGGGGAACTGCGGCCCAAAGGCATTTTGATGTAACACGGAAGACGGGTCCTGAAAATTCTTGAAGTAGGAGAGAACGTCGTCGGAGAGAATTCCGCCGAGAAGATTCACATCCGGCGACGAGTAGACCTTCCACGAAATTCCCCTGGCCTGAAGCTGCTCGGGCATGGTTGTGTAAGTGAGACGACCGTACATCGCCGAGCGATTATTGACGATGGTCTGCAAAATCGGCCCACCATTTTTTCCGTCGGGGTCGAGAGACGCCGCCATTGTATAGAGACGATTCGGGTCCGTCGGGCCGATCACAGAACAAAAGTAGTTATCGCAAATCGTAAACGCGTCGGCCAGAGCGTAATCGTAGGGAATGTCAGCGCGGGTGTAATAGCCCATGCTCAAGATGGCGTCATTCGAATCAATGGGCAGACGCGAACTCACAAAACCGTCCATTTTGCCGTTGTCCCAGCTCTGGTGCTGCGGCACCCAGTCGTGATTAATGTCGTGCGTGCAAGCGGCATTGGAGTTGGAGGTGTTCAGATGGAACGGCAAGAGAGAGCCCACGGGAGAGATTGTCGTGTTCGCGAAGTCAGGCTGCTGGAAGGCAGGGCTCTGATCGGAAAATCCGCGAACACCGCGGTAGCTTCCGAAATAATGATCGAAGGACCGGTTTTCCTGCGTCAAGATCACCACGTGCTCAATGTCATTAATTGTGGAGCAACTGGAACCGACCGAAGGAATCAACTTGGATGCATTGCAGCCATTCAATCCGAAAGATGCGAACTCCGCAGCAGCCGCGGCAGTCGCGAGTTTAAGCAGTTCTCGACGGCTCAAGGTCTTCATAGACACTTCTTATGATGCGTTCTCACAGGGGAAGGTGGGACCGATTTGCGGCAGGGAAGGCGCAGAATGCGGCCCCGCCTGATGTTTCATTTGACTAACGGGGAGTTGGAATCTGCGGGCTTCGCTTCGTCGGCATGAATTTTGCCATCGTCCTCCGCATAAAAAGAGCGGTGCTGGGCGTCCATATTTTTCGGAGTCATGGTAAACACGAAGCTGTCTTTCTTTCCCTTGAAGTTTGCCGTGTAGTCTCCGCGGTCGGGGTTAACCATGCGCTTGGTGAACGATCCCGAGTGCACTAGCTCCTCCAGCGATGTCGCGAAGTGATCGTACTGCTTGTTGAATTGACGCTGAGCTCGCAGCACCACGCGCATGTAGGCCAAAGCGGCAGCCTCTGAGTCGGAGCGCGCGGGATCGCCATGGAATTTAGGTTGATACGCCGGGGACTGGGCCGCGGCGGTTTGCGGCGGCTCCGCCGCGGAGGGAGTCGCATCTTGAGCGAATAACGAGCTTGCAACCAGCAAAATTGCGGTAAGAACGATCCACTGTAGCAGCGATCTTTTCATGCGAACGGATTCTCCTCGCGAACTCCACATTGTACGGCTCACCCACTCACAGTTCACGCGCCGCGTGAACTTCGGCTCCAAACGCCCATTCTCAGCTTAACTTTCCATGTTACTCCCGTAATTTCCCTTCAGTCACCTTTCCTTTGCATTCCGTCGAATTCTTACTATGCTGGATGAAGAATCTAGTTCTACAGGGAAACCTATGAAAGCAGCAGTCGCCAGAAAACCAGTTATCCGAATTGCGGTGGTGGAAAGTGATCCACTGCGCTTTGTTGGATTCCGCGCCTTGTTCGACTCCGAGCCCGAATTCGAACTTATTTCGGCGTCACTGCCCGAGATCAGCACCTTGCAAGCGATTGATCTCATCCTGCTTGGCAACCGGAATGGACAAAACCTGTTTGACGTGATGGCCAGCCTGAAGGCCACGCGGCCGGACCTGAAAATTATCGTAACCGGCTCCGGAATTGACGAGGAGACTATTCTGAAGGCGATTGCTTCTGGGGCCAAGGGCTATGTGGACGAGGCCGCCACGCCTGCGGAATTCGCGCAGGCAATTCGCATCGTGAACCAGGGATCGGTTTGGGCTCCACGCAAAGTGCTCTCCATGTTTATTGAGCGCGTGTCGTCGGCACCGGGCCGGATTTTCCCGGCCGGAAGGGTCACCTTCACCGACCGCGAAAAAGAAGTACTGGAAATGCTGGTGGCCGGACGCTCCAACAAAGAGATTGGCGGGCAGTTGGGAATCGAGGAGCGCACCGTGAAAGCGCACGTCGCGAAATTGATGCGCAAGGTAGGCGTGCAAAACCGGATCGCTCTGTCCGTGCATGCCATCACGCATTCGCTGGTTGCCGCCAAGTAACATGAGCTAGTTGGTTGGCGTCTTGCCAATGCGCTTTGCGGAGCGCAGGCGCGTCCGAAACGACGGTTACTCCCGAGCACTTACCTTCGTAATCTTGTGTGGTTTTGCCATATCTCGCATACTCACTTCACCTACCACAGAACCTGGGAGACGGGGTTGAGAGTGGCGATTAGGGTCACTACTTTCAGCCCCGCATTTTTTTGCCTTTCTTGCGTTTTCTCACCCGTGCTTTCCGAATCCCACCCTCCTGGCCACTGAGACCCGCCGACCGGCCTTCGCCAACCGACTTCATTTACAATTCAATTACTGAAATCCAGCGAATCCATGTGGTGAGGAATCATGAAGAAAATTATCGTACTGATCCTGTTGGTGTGCTTTTGCGGGTTAGCGCTTGCAGCGGATAAAGAATCCAAGGCCGTGGATCGCGTTCAGGCGGCTGCGGACGTATTGAATCAAATCCAGTCGGCCCCCGACTCCGGTATCCCGCAACGAATTTTGAGCAAAGCCGAGTGCGTAGCGGTGGTACCGTCAATGTTGAACGGCGGCTTTATTGTAGGAGCAAAGTATGGCCGCGGGCTGGCCAGTTGCCGCACTCCGAAAGGGTGGAGCGCGCCTGCGTTTTTCCTCACCGAGGGAGGCAGCGTGGGCTTTCAGATCGGAGGACAAGCCGTCGACCTGGTGATGTTGATTATGAATGACGATGGCATGCAGCATCTGCTTTCGAGCAAATTTGCCCTGGGCGCGGACGCTTCCGTAGCGGCGGGTCCGGTGGGACGCGACGCCGAAGGCAATACAGATTGGAAGATGCGCGCTCAAGTCCTCACCTATTCGCGGGCGCGAGGCGTATTTGCCGGCGTTAGCCTAGCCGGAGCAGTCGTGAAGCAGGACAAGGACGCTACGCGCGAGTTCTACGGCCACATGGTGACATTCAAGGCTGGCTTGACCGGCGAGGTGGATCCGCCACCGGCGGCGAATCCCTTCCTTGCCTCCCTGGCGAAATGGGCGCAAGAAGCGGCGCAATAGGCGACATTCCCTATAACCGATTAAGGCGAGGGCGGCGCGCCGCTATTTTGCGGCAGCGCTTAAATCCGCGAGGAATGCTCGGTGCGAAAACGCATCGAACTGCCCCGGCTCCGCAGCTTTTTCGCGACGGGTCAAGGAGGTCGTCTCCCAGCCTGATCCCTTTGCCTTTCCAGCATTGACAAGCAATTTTTCCAAGTGATACGGTCACGATTCCCCTGATGCGGAGGAAACTCGAATACGCGGCAGCGTGGCCGTTCATCAAGATCCTGGGTCTGATGCCGCGTCCCATTTCGCGCGCTTTTGCGATTGCCATCGCCCAGGTTGTTTATGTATTGCACTTCCGTCTGCGGCAAGTCGGCATGCGCAATCTTGCCATGGTCTTTCCAGACAAGAGTCTGTCCGAGCGCAGGCGCATTCTACGTGGAGTCTTCACTTCGCTGGGGCGGCAGCTCTCCGAGCTTTGCCAGTTTCCCAGGTACACGCCCGAAAATGTCGATCACATAGTGACCTATGACGGACTGGAGAATTACGAACGCGCTTATGCTCAGGGCAAGGGAGTTCTTTTTCTAACCGCCCACTTTGGCGGATGGGAGCTTTCTGCTTTTACTCATTCCTTGCACGGTCACTGGCTGCATGTGGTGATGCGGCCCATGGACAATGAATATCTCGATCGCCTGCTGCAAAGCTATCGCACCATGCACGGCAACAAGACCGTGAACAAGGATGATTTTGTGCGCGGTTTGCTGGCAGCAATGCGGGCGGGAGAGACCGTCGGTATTCTGATGGACACGAATATGACTCCGCCGCAGGGCGTCTTCGTGGACTTCTTTGGCATTCCCGCGTGCACCGCAAGTGGATTGGCCCGCATAGCGCTGCGCACCGAAGCGGCTGTGGTTCCGGGCTTCACCATCTGGGATCCTGTTTTGCAGAAGTATCGTTTACGGTTCGATCCCGCGCTGGAATTGATCCGCACCGGGCATCTTGAGGCCGACATCGTTGCCAATACGCAGATGTTCACCAACGTGATTGAAGACTACGTGCGGAACTATCCCGAGCAGTGGCTGTGGGTGCATCGCCGCTGGAAGACGCGTCCGGAAGGACAACCGCCGCTCTATTGAGCTGTCAGGACAGAATTGCGTCGATCCGCGCGGAAATCCGGCGGCAATGTAATCACTTCGGTAACTCGATATTCACTTCGGTAACCTGCGCCGCGGCGGGTTTTCGTGACAATGTAGGTCGAGTGGAAAAATATCGTCAAAATAACGATCCCGGCTGGGATCGAGGCCGAGAAGGAGGCTATCTAAATTTGCCGCCGAAGCCGGTGTACGTGCCGGTTCCCACGCCTCCCGCGAAATCCAAGGGCCAAGGTTCACTCTTGGGCATTGCCGCCGAAGAGCGGTTGGGAAGCCTGATCGCTGCCGGTGGAATGATCTGGGGCGCGTATGACGCGACCGTGCATTTCGCTGGCGTAATGAGCCTGGACCTGATTCCTGCAGGTCCGATCGAAGTGTGCGCGCTCGGAATTTTAATCTGGTTGCATGGCAAGTGGCGCCGCTCCACGAAATAAAACTGAGCCAGCGCGTGTGTCGTCAACCCGCTTTCCCTCACAAATAGAAACTCACCGCAATAGCATCCTGCAAGTCTTTCCTTTCCGGTAAAATCAAGTCTTCCTATGGATACTTTCGAACAGATCGCCGAACGTGAGCGGCAGTTCTTGCTGCAGACTTATAGCCGCTATCCAATTGTGCTGGCGCGGGGAAAGGGCGTGTTTCTCTATGACATCGAGGGCAAGCGCTACTTGGACTTTGTTTCAGGTCTGGGTGTAAATGCTCTCGGTCACGCTCATCCGCGAATCGTGAAGGCAATTCGGGAGCAGGCCGCGAAGTTGGTGCATGTCTCCAACTTGTACTACCACGAATATCAAGGTCCATTGGCCGAGAAGTTATGCGCACTTTCCGGATTGAACCGGGCATTTTTTTCCAATAGCGGGACCGAGGCCATCGAGGGGTCGATCAAGTTGGCGCGTCTGGCTGGGCATCGAGCGGGAGGCGAGGCAAAGAGCCGTTTAGTGGCCCTGGAAGGTTCCTACCACGGCCGCACCTTCGGAGCACTGTCGCTTACCGGGCAGGCCAAGCACCGCAAGGGATTTGAGCCCTTGCTCGAAGACGTGACATTTGTGAAACAGAATGATCTCGACGGACTGCGGGCTGCCATAAACGACAATACCTGCGCCATTGTGCTGGAGCCGATTTTTGGCGAAGGCGGAATCTACGAATGTTCGGTCGAGTTCCTTCGCGAATGTCGCGCCCTCGCGGACCGTCACCGTGCGGCTCTGATTTTCGACGAGATTCAGTGCGGACTGGGACGCACGGGCACGATTTTTGCTTTCCAAACTTTTGGTGTGACCCCAGACATGGTCGCGATCGCAAAGCCGATTGCAGCGGGATTGCCGCTGGGCGCGTTTATTGTGAAAGAAGAATTTGCCACGGCGATCTCGCCGGGGCAACACGGCACCACCTTCGGCGGAGGTCCACTGGCCTGCCGCGTCGCACTCGAGTTCCTGGCGATTGTCGAAGACGAGAAACTACTGGAGAATGTCAACAAAGTCGGAGCCTATCTACAGCAGCAGTTGAGTGCGCTGGTCGAAAAACGCGCGGCAGCGACGGCTGTGCGTGGCCGGGGCTTTATCCAGGGAATTCAGTTGGAGATTCCGGCGCGTCCCATTGTCGATGAGGCTCTGGCCGAAGGCGTTTTGTTCAACAGCACGCAGGATACTGTCGTGCGATTCCTTCCGCCGTTCCTGATGGAAGAGAAGCACATCGACAGAGGAATACGCGTGCTAAACAAGCTGTTGGGAAAGAGACGCAAAGCGGCCTGAGTGGCAGCAGGTACTGACGTGGGCCGCCCGCTCAGTGCACGATCTCAGTGTACGAGGAAAGCCGTTCCTGCCGTCAAGATTCCGACGACACCCAACAAAATCCCCAGGTACCAGAAGATCCTCCGTCCCGAAAGCAGCGTAATTGAAGTGATGACAAGGCCCACTTCTAGGAAAACTTCTGCCAAGTCAAACCTGTCGGCGCGGTTTCTCTCATGGCCGACTTCGGCCTCCATCTCGCGGGCTTTGTCCTCGATTTTCTTTTGCTCGTCCTTGTAGCGCGTCGCCTCGCCTGAATATTTCTCGCGCAATTTCGCCAGCGCTGCGGCATCGGTGGTGCCTTCCACCGAAGTCAAGTCGACAAAAAACTCGTCGACATGCCGTCGAATGTTCTTGGCCTGGTAATAAGCCCATTGATCGGACGACTGCGCCTGCAACACAACCTCTTCCGTGTGCGCGCGGTGGCCGAGCAAAGTCACGACGGCCACGAGGACGGCCAAAATGGCCATGGTTACCGAGATTGGCGCCAAAGTTGGATCGTGCTTGGCGTGCTCCGCATGCTCCCGCAATTCGCCCAGTTCTTCAGACTCCATCTCTCACTCTCCCATTACCTTCACGATGACCCGCTTGTCGCGCCGCCCGTCGAACTCGGCGTAAAAAATTCGCTGCCAGGTGCCCAAGTCGAGTTTTCCCGCCGTGATCGGCACAATCACTTCGTGATGAATGAGCAACGCCTTCAGGTGCGAATCGCCATTGTCCTCTCCGGTCTCGTGATGCTTGTAGCCCTTGCGAAACGGCGCAAGATGCTCCAGCCACTGGTCGATGTCCTCGATAAGGCCGCTTTCATCGTCGTTGACGTACACGCCCGCGGTGATGTGCATAGCCGAAACCAAAACCATTCCTTCCTGCACACCACTCTTAATGACAATCTGCTCCACCTGCGGTGTGATGTGGACATAGGCCCGGTGTGTTTTCGTATGAAACTTCAGATACTCGGTGAGGGTTTTCATTTCGAAATCCTGGTATGAAATGAGTCTTGGTTAGCGAAGCGCGTCCGCCACTTTCCCGCTCGCGATCAGCGAGGCAATGCGCTCGAAGTCGGGGTACATGACTCGGTCTTTTTCCATGGTCGGACACACAGAGCGGATTGCCGCATGGGCGGCCTGCCCGCGCTTAGAAGTTTTCAGAGGCGCCAAAAAGTCCAGGGCCTGGGCGACAGCCATCGCCTCGATCGCTAATACGCTCCGCGTGTTGTCGACGACGCGTCGCAATTTCGTAGCGGCCGTCATGCCCATCGATACGTAGTCTTCCTTGTTGCCCGAAGTCGTGATCGAGTCGACCGAGGCGGGATGCGCCAGCACTTTATTCTCGCTGACCAGCGCCGCCGCCGTGACTTGCGCCATCATGAAGCCCGAGTTCAATCCGGCGCCGGGAGCCAGAAATGGCGGCAGGCCCTCGCTGAGCGCAGGATTCACCAGTCTTTCGATCCGGCGCTCGCTGATTCCGGCAAGCGCACTCAGAGCGATTGCCAGAAAGTCCAAAGCAAATGCCAGCGGCTCGCCATGAAAATTTCCGCCGGAGACCACATCGCCCTCTGTGTTCTGGGTATCGGTGAGGAAGACCAAAGGGTTGTCGACGGCGGAATTCGCCTCGGTTTCAAACACTTCGCGGCAATGCGCCAGCGTGTCGCGTACCGCGCCGTGGACCTGCGGGATGCAGCGCAGAGAATAAGCATCCTGCACGCGGCCGCATTCACGGTGCGACTCCCGAATCTGGCTGCCTTCCAGCATGCGCCGTAAATTTGCTGCAGATTTTATTTGTCCTGCGTGCGGACGCGCTTTGTGAATACGCTCGTCGAAAGCTGTGTCGGTTCCCTTCAGCGCGTCGCAGCACAGGCCGCCCAACACGTCTGCAGTGTCTACCAACGTTTCCGCGGCCAACAAGGCTAGCGTTCCGACTGCGAGCATGGCCTGCGTGCCATTGATCAGGGAAATCGTTTCCTTGGCTTCGAGCACCAGTGGCTTGACCTGACCGCGCTTCAGGGCTTCGGCGCTGGGGACGCGAATGCCTTTTTCGTCGACGCATTCGCCTTCGCCGATCAGCGTCAGGGCAAGATGCGCCAGCGGGGCCAAGTCACCACTCGCACCCACGCTGCCTTGCGACGGCACCACCGGTGTGACGCCGCGGTTGAGCAGTTCGCAGAGCGTGTCGATGACGATGGCGCGAACGCCAGAATGGCCCTTGGCCAGCGAATTCGCCCGCAGCAGCATCATGGCGCGGGTTTCGGCAATGGATAGCGGTTCGCCCACGCCGACCGCATGCGAGCGCACCAGATTGACTTGAAGTTCCCGAATCTGATCGCCCGCAATGCGTACGTCGCTGAGTTTGCCTACGCCCGTCGTGATCGCGTAGGCGACCTTGTTGCTCGCAACGATTTCATCGACCACCGCACGCGCCTGATTGACCGCGTGTCGCGCATCCGCCGAAAGCAGCACGGCGCGCCGGTTTTCGACGCTCGCTACCTCGCGAACCGCTTCCAGCGTCAGATCGTTCCCGCTAATGTGAAGTGCGTTCAAGAGAATATTTAGGTTCTCGTTCTTCGTCAGACGGCGTGCTATCTTCCCATCGCTTCGCGAAACGCCGTCAAATACTTCTCCGGCAGTGCCGTAACCTTCATTTGAGAATCGGTGACGATGTGGGTGGTCTCTCCCTCAGCCAGGAGCGCGCCGCCCTCAGCGCGCACCAGTTCGTAACTGAATACGACCACCGACTCGCGCACCGCATTCAGGCGCGTCCGCACCAGTACTTCTTCGTCGTAATATACCGGAGCGCGGTAGCGGCACTTCACTTCTGCAACCGCAATGAAACATCCGTCCTCGCGTTCCATTTCGCGATACGAGAACCCCATTTCCCGCATGAGTTCGACCCGCCCGACTTCGAACCAGATGAGATGGTTCGAATGGTAGACAACGCCCATCTGATCGGTTTCGGCGTAACGCACGCGCAACCGCGTTTCATGGAACGTGTGGGGTTCCTTGGATCTCATTTACCTGTCCACACCGGTTTGCGTTTTTCGAGAAATGAAGAAATTCCTTCGCGGAAGTCCGCAGTGGAACGAATTGCGGCATTCTCGCGTACCGCCGCTTCAATCTGGGTGTCGAGTTCCGGCCGGGCGTGATTGGTAAGCAACTGTTTCGTCGCGCGCAGGGATGCCGCACTGTTCTCCATCAGCAGCGCCGCCAACTCACGGGCGCGCGCCATCAGATTCTCTGCCGGCACGATCTCGCTCACCAGTCCCATGCGCACCGCTTCCTCCGCCTCAAAAATCCTCCCCGTCAGCAAAAGGTCGCGCGCCTGCTTCTCTCCTACCTGCCGCAAAAGAAAAGTGGAAACGATTGCAGGCACGAATCCGATGCGCACTTCGGTATATCCAAACTTCGCTTCCGGTACCGCAAGCGTGAAGTCGCATAGCAGCGCCAACCCGGTTCCTCCCGCGATGGCCGCGCCGTTCACCGCAGCAATCGTCACTTTGGGGAATTCATAGAGCGACCGAAACAACTGGACCATAGTCTGCGAATCCTGCAGGTTCTGCTCCGGCGTACGGCCCAGCAGGGATTTCAGATTATCCAAGTCCATACCTGAGGAAAAAGCCTTGCCCGCGCCGGTGAGGATCAGGACAATCGCCTCCGACTTCGCGACCTCACTCAGCGCCTGCACCAGGTCATCAATCAGTTCGAAGCTGATGGCGTTGCGCTTCTCGGGACGATTCAGCGTGATCGTCGCCACTCCGGCTTCGTAAGCGAGTTGTATCGTTTTGTAACTCATATCGTGAAACCTCGCCACGGATTCCACGGATCAAAATAACTCTCCTGAACTATCCGGGAATAATCCGTGCAATTCGTGGCTGATTCAATCGGCGGCCTGCGAACTGGAAAATCTTGCTCCGATGCCCGCTGTTGCTTTCAGCAGCGAATCCAATGGCTTCAGCGTGGGCAACTGCGCTCCTCGCGTAGTGAGCGTCTCAATAACGTTTTCCGTCGGAATGTTGCCAACCAAAGCGTCCTGTGCGAACGGACACCCGCCCAGGCCGCCCAGAGCCGAATCAAAGCGGCGGCAGCCCGCGTCATACCCCGCGAGAATCTTTTCAGCAGCCTGCTCGGGCCGGCTGTGCAAGTGCACGCCGATCTCGAGATAGTCGTACTTTGCCATCACCGCACCGACCAAATCGCTGACCTGCTGCGGGGTCGCCATGCCAACTGTGTCGGCCAGCGAGATCATCCGCAAATTATCCACCTCCATGAGCGAAATCGCCTCGATCACCTCGTCTGGATTCCACAGGTCGCCGTAAGGATTCCCGAAGGCCATCGAGATATAAACTACGACATTGAGTCCGGCCTCATCGGCCTTGTTCTGAATCTTCTCCAGTTCCTCCAGAGCATTCTCCGGCGATTGGTTCTGATTCTTGCACAAGAACGTCTCCGAAATCGAATAAGGAAACCCCAGTGTCGAAACCGCCTTGGTGGCAATGGCGCGTTGAGCGCCGCGTTCATTGACCACAATCCCGATAATCTCCACGTCATCGGGCGGATCGAGTTCCTTCAAAACTTCTTCCGAGTCGGCCATCTGCGGCACAGCTTTTGGCGAAACGAACGACGCCGCGTCAATGTGCTTGAAGCCCACGCTGATCAAGGCCTTGAGGTAATCGACCTTCAATTCCGCAGGAATCATTTGCGGCAACCCCTGCCAGGCGTCGCGCGGACATTCAATCAGTTTGACGAGATCGGCCATTATTTACCACGGAGACGCGGAGTCACAGAGAAAAGCTCAAAGAACCTTCCGCACAACTCCTCCTCTGACTAATGCTGCAACGTTGAAATTAAGGATCAAGCCAACCTTCATGCACGTCATTTTCACGTAGGTCAGCAGGTGCGCTTCATGGACTGGAAGAATATGTTCGACACATTTAATCTCTAGAATCACCTTATTCTTAACGATCAGGTCGAGCCGGTACCCGCAATCAAGCTTGACGCCTTTATACTCCACCGGCAAGGGACGTTGGCGCTCGAAACAGATTCGGCGGAGATGAAACTCGTGGCAGAGGCATTCCTCATATGCGGATTCGAGAAGGCCGGGACCTAAAGCTCGATGCGCTTCAATGGCAGATCCAATGATCTTTTCCGTGAGTTCCTGATGAAAAAGTTTGCTCCGTGCCTCCGTGTCTCCGTGGTAAATCATGTTTGCAGCACTCCCACCTTGAACTCCGCCACGTCCGGGTTCAGCGCCGCAGCTTCCAGCGCTTGCGTGATCGCATCCCGCGTTTCGATGGGATCGATAATTTTATCGATCCACAGTCGCGCCGCGCCGTAACGCGGATCGGTTTGCTCGTCGTAAGTGCGTTTCACCGATTCGTATAATTCTTTTCTCTCTTCGTCGCTCAGCTTCTTGCCTCCACGCTCGAGCTGTTTGACTTTGATTTCTACCAGAGTGCCCGCGGCCGAATCGCCGCTCATTACCGCGTAGCGCGCCGTCGGCCAGGCAAACACAAAGCGCGGGTCATACGCTTTCCCGCACATCGCATAGTGTCCGGCACCGAACGATCCGCCCACAATCACCGTAATCTTCGGTACTACCGAATTCGAAACCGCGTTGACCATTTTCGCGCCCGCCTTGATGATGCCGCTCCACTCCGCGTCGCGCCCCACCATGAATCCGTTTACGTCGTGGAAAAAAATCAGCGGAATCAGGTTCTGATTACAGTCCATGATGAAGCGCGCAGCCTTCTCGGCTGACTCCGTGTAGATCACGCCGCCAAATTCGACTCGCTTGTGGCCTTCGTGATCGGTCTGCTGCGCATGCAGTTTCTGGTTGGCGACAATGCCCACCGCAAAGCCGCCAATGCGCGCATAGCCGCAGATCAGCGTCTTTCCATACTCGGGTTTGTACTCGTCGAAGCGGCTGCCGTCGACCACGCGGGCCAGCACTTCTTTCATGTCATAGGGTCGTGCCGGCGACGAATCATAGACTCCATAAATTTCCTCCGCCGCCAGTTCCGGCCCCACGGGCTTCTTCCGGTCCCACGGTGAAAGCCGCCGGTATCCCCACTTCTCGACGATGGAGCGGATTCGCGCAATGCAAGCCTGGTCGTTGGGTTCGCGGAAGTCGACGGTGCCGCTGATGGCCGAGTGCATGGCCGCGCCACCCAATTCCTCTGACGATACTTTCTGCCCGATCGCCGCCTGTACGAGCGCGGGTCCCGCCAGAAATAATCCGCTGCCGTCGGTCATCAGCACGTGATCGCACATGACCGGCAAATATCCGCCGCCTGCGACGCACATGCCCATGATGGCGGCGATTTGAGGAATGCCCATCGCCGACATGACCGCGTTGTTGCGAAAGACACGCCCGAAATCGTCCGTGTCAGGAAACACATCCTCCTGCAACGGCAGAAAAACTCCGGCGGAGTCGACCAGATAGACCGTAGGAACACGATTCTCGATGGCGATGTTCTGTGCGCGAATAACTTTCTTCGAGGTCATGGGAAAAAAAGCGCCGGCTTTCACCGTGGCGTCATTGGCGATGATCATCACCATGCGGCTCTCAACTCGAGCCAGCCCGGTAATCACGCCCGCGGCGGGCGCACCGCCCCACTCCTCGTACATGCCATGCGCGGTGTAAAGACCCAACTCGAAGAATGTATCCGGATCGGCGAGGAGCGCGATACGTTCGCGCGCCGTCAGCCGGCCCTTGGCATGCTGGTTTTCAATAGCCTTTGCGCCGCCACCCTCGCAAATCTTTTCGCCTTCATTGCGCACCTGCGACATCAGGTCCGCGAGAAAACGCATGTTGGCTTCGTAGCGCGCCGAGGTTGGATCGATTTTCGTCGTTAGCACATTCTCTGGTGCCGACGAGTTGGTCGTGGGAGATTCGTTACGGTTCGCCATGGGGTCGACAAAAAGAGACGCGGACTGATTACGGTATACCACGCGGCCTTAGGCGCGCAATGCAGGCAAATCCCTATCGGATAAAAGAAGCGTCCAATGTTACTGGCGAATGCGTCGCACTGCCTCCGCCACTGGATCGTCGGCAATCAGATCTACAAGTCCGATTCGCAAGGCGCGTACCGCGGTGACTTTTTCCGCCGCTACAAACATCTCCAATGCGTGCCCCTTGCCAATCAGGCGCGGCAAACGCTGCGTTCCGCCCCAGCCTGTGATTAGCCCGAGGGCGGCGCCGCGATGGCCAAAGACGGCCTGCGGAGAGGCAATTCGATAATGGCACGCCAGCGCTAAATCGAGCCCGCCTCCCATGCAGTATCCGTTGATGGCGACATATACCGGGGCAGGGAAGTGATCGATCGCTTCCATCAATTTCTGGCCCATCTTGGCGAATTCGAACGCGTCAGGTCCATCTAGCTGAGAAATCTCCTGCAAGTCCGCACCCGCCGAAAAGAAGCGATCATTTCCGGCAACGACCAGCGGCCGCGCATCCGATGCTAACTCCCCAATCGCATCGGTAAACGACTGCACCCTCTCGCGCGTCAGCCGGTTTGTTCCGTCGTCCGACCGGAGTCGCAAGATTCTCACTCCTAGCTGCTCTTCAATGCGGAATCCGGATAAGGGCATGTGTGAAATCTTCGGCCTGTTCCGCCACAAGCGAAAGCCGCACCGGTAGCCCAGCTATTTTCTCGGCTCTAGCCACTCCGACAGGCAGCAGCCGTCTTCCTCCAACAGAAACGTTCCCACGCCGAAGCATTCACCGACGATGCGGTGCGACTCGGGATCGCGAGCCGCGCGCGTGATCCACTGCTGACCCACGCGATACTGCGCCGAAGTAAACCACTTCTGCGGCAGAACCTCCACTAGTCCTGCCTGCGGGTAAAAAACAAAGAGCGCGAAAGCGGGATCATCGCTCGACATTCCTTTATAGCTGGTCGGGACGATCAGTTCGTCAACGGTGGCCAAATCCGCGGGCACTGCGATTTTGTGCGTGCCCGGCGAAAGAGTCAGCGGCACCTCGACGTCAGCCGTGGGCACGGTCGCCGAGTAAATGCGATCCGATGATGCTTTGAACCAGCCTGCGACTTCGGCCAGATCAAATTCTTTCAGTTGGTCGGGATCGAAGCAGGTGAGACGAATGTTGCGTCCCTCCGGGCACCAGATGCCGATGAAATGCGGAGGAACAAGAAACGGCCGGCAATATGTATTGAGCGCAAGCCGCGCTTTGTCCGGCTCTTGCTGCAAGCCGAGAGTTACGAGGTGCGCGATCGGTCCCTGCTCGCCATGGTGAGACCAGACGAAAGGCTGACCGGCGGGCGAGCCGAAACCGGGAAATGTCTTCCAGTACCACGGCGCCGGTCCTATCGTTTTCGAGAGGAGTTCGCGGGCGCGGGAAGCGCTGATTGGAGACATCAGCCCGCCGCCGGCACGCCGGGTCCCTTTACGTGCGTGCGGATGAACTGAACAATTTCGTCCATCGCCGTGCCGGGCTGGAAAATCGTGGCTACGCCAATCTTCTTCAAGCCATCGATATCCTGATTGGGGATGATGCCTCCCACGACTACGATCACATCATCCATTTTGTTTTGTTTGAGCAAATCCATCACACGCGGGACGATCGCGTTGTGCGCCCCGGAAAGTATCGAGAGCCCGATCACCTGAACGTCTTCTTGCAGCGCCGCGGTCACGATCATCTCCGGCGTCTGTCGCAGCCCGGTGTAAATCACTTCCATGCCTGCATCGCGCAGCGCACGAGCAATCACCTTCGCCCCGCGATCGTGCCCGTCGAGCCCGGGCTTCGCCACCAACACACGGATTTTCGCGTCAGCCATCGCACACTATTTAACCACAGAGGGCACAGAGGAACACAGAGGCAATCCAGAACGTGGCTTTTCCTCCGCGTTTCTCTGTGCCCTCTGTGGTTAAACGGTTTTGATGTCCAAACTCCGCCACATGTACCAGCAAGCCACGCTGCGATAGGGTTCCCACGCTTTCGCGATTTTCTCCATATCCTTCGGCTTGGGGAGTTTGCGTTTCTTGTAATGCTTGCGAATTGCTACCTGTACCCCATAGTCGCCCGTGGGCAGCACATTTGGGCGCCGCAAGGAAAACATCAGGAACATGTGTGCGGTCCAAACTCCAACGCCCTTTACCTGGGTCAAATGCTGAATGACCTCTTCGTCGGTCATTTCGTGCAGTCGCGTAAAGTCGAGCAACCCGGACGCCGTTTTCGCGGCAAGATCTTTCAGATAAGCTGACTTCTGCTTCGACAATCCAACGCCGCGCAATTGCTCATTGCTGAGTTTGAGAATGCCCTCTGGCGCCAGTGGATCTCCCGCGAGCGCCGCGAAGCGATTGAAGATTGTCACCGCCGCCTTGCCATTCAATTGCTGGTAGACGATAGCCTCGGCCAGGCTGCAAAACTCCGGCAGGCCAAATTCCATTCGGCACGGCCCCACCCGCTCAATAATTGCGCGCAGAACGGGATCGGCTTTTTTCAGATGGTTGACCGCTTTTCGCATGCCATACATTTACCACAGAAACTAATGTTGGCGAACAAAAAACGAATAACAGCATCATTGTTTTTTTACCGCGATCCCCAGCACTTCGAACTTCCCGCCCCGCAGCAGAGTCGCCGCGCCGATAAAGGAACGAGCCGGATACTTCCCATGGAAGTAAGTTTTGTAGATACCGTTGAATGTTTCGAACTGTTTCAGGTCGGTACAGAAAACCTGAACCGAAACCACATCGTCCATAGTCAACCCGGCTAATTCCACGGTCTGTTTGAAGCCCTCCATTACGAGTCGGGCCTCTTCTTCTACGGTCGCAGGCGGCATGCCAGTCTTAGTGTCGAGTCCAAGGTGACCCGCGATGTAAAGCGTGTTGCCAACGAGCACGGCATCGCTGAAAGGAAGCTCAGTCAACGCGCTGGGCCGCGGTTTCACGATGTGCTTTCTATCCTGTGCCGCCGCCGAAAGGCAGACGACCAACATCAATCCCACGAGAATTCGCAGTTTCATGGTTTCTCCTAGTTTTCGAACGAAGATTGAAATGAAGATTGGACTGGAAGACTATCACCATCCACGGTAGGCGGCCAACAGAAGCCCGGCAATTCCCCCACCGAATACGACCCATGCGGGACTCACTTTCCACCGCAACAATAGAGCCAGGGACACGAGAGCGATGGCCCAGGCATGCCAGCCTCGCAACGCATCCGCTGCCAATCGAAGCGTGACGCCCGCCATCAGAGCGACCGCACACACGTTCACGGAATCCAGAAACGCGGCCATCCACGGGGATTGCCGCAGCCGGAATAGCACGGGCGCCAGCAGCGCGATATAGAAAAATGAAGGCAGAAAAATTCCGACCGTAGCAACGGCCGCTCCCGGCATGCCGCCCAAAATGTATCCGATGAATGTCGCGGTCGAAAGTACCGGTCCAGGGGTAAACTGCCCAATCGCAACCGCGTCGAGCAATTGTTGCTGCGTGAGCCATGCGTGCTGCCTTACTAATCCCTGTTCCAGGAACGCCAACAGCACGTACCCGCCACCATAAAGCACGGCTCCAACCTTCAAAAAAAACCAAGCGATCTTGCCAATCGACGGACGGGCGGCCGTGGTTACGGTTGTCGACAGGGCCGCTGTCATCCACAGCGCCCACATTCCGTCCCTAATTCGCGGAACACCGTTTCGCGGAATCGTTGACACGAAAGTTAAAGCGGCGGATCCGCGAAGTTTCGTAATCCGCCGCACCACCATACCCAGCAGTCCGCCGCCGAACAGAATTGCAATCGGATTCAGGCCGAGAAAAAATGCGGCCAATGAGATAGCGCCCAATACCGCGAGACCGACATCCTTCACCGCCGTTTTGCCTAGACGCCAGATCGCAATCGCGATCACGGCAATCACTGCGGCCTTCACCCCACCCAAAACCGAGATTGCTTGGGTCCGAGTTCCAAACCGCACGTACGTCCATGCGAATGCTCCGGTGATCAGTGCTGCCGGCAATATGAAACTCGCGCCCGCCACGCACAATCCCGCCCAGCCTGCCCGCACGAATCCCACATTGATCGCCATTTCCGTCGAGGTGGGGCCGGGGATCAGGTTGGCCGCGCCCAACATGTCAAGAAATTGTTGTCGCGTGACCCACTGCCGCTTGCGAACGATTTCCTCTTCGATCAGCGCGATGTGCGCCGCAGGGCCGCCGAAACTGATCGCGCCGAGTTTGAGGAAAAGGGCTGAAAGTTCGCTGAGACGCGCGGGAAAGGAAGGGAATGGTGCGTCCGGTGTTGACGGCTCTGGCGTCACGCGTCGTCCCCTCATTCCTTTCCTATTTGCGCGAGTTAAAAGGTGCGGCTCGCCATCCCGCAGCGACCAAGAAAAGCAAACACATCAGCATTGCAAAATCCGCGCGAGCATCGCTAACCATGAACCAGAATCCTTGCCCAGTGCGGGTCAACTCTGGAATCTTGGTGGTCACAATTGCCGTGCAGATGATGACGAGGAGAGGGATCGCCGCGACGCGAGTCCACAATCCTGCCAGAACCATCAGCCCGCAAACGATTTCAAATACTCCAACGAAATGTGCGGTAAACGCGGGATGCGGAAATCCGATTCGCGCGAACCGTTCCACGCCCATCTTCGCATCGGTGAACTTGAGAATGCCCTGAGTGAAGAAAATGAGTCCCACTGCGATGCGAATGAAGATTGCGCCTTTAGCAAGGTTTCCTGATCTGGTCACGAATGCCATTGCCGTCATCCAAGGAAATCGGAATGTAATCTCGTTGGCGCTTGCGCTCCCAGCTGTTTAGTTCGTTGAATTAGATCGTCCTGCGATGTTTAGGCTCCCTTGTGCTCGCCGCGACGGAAATTCTCGGCCAACGACCAATTCACGAACGCGCAACATGCGCGTGCTCGGGATCGTCGTGATGCGGGCATTCTGGCGACTCGGCATAAAACTTCAGCGCTGGATTATCCAGTGCCTTGTAGCCGATCTCACTGGTGTAGAAGCCGGTGACCGTGTACTCGCGCATCATGCGAAAGAAGTGCCGGCCAGTCTCGTTGCCCGCCCGCGTCTTCTCTTTGAATCCCAACGGTTCCAGAAGGGAAGCTTGCTGTTCCGGCGTCAGTTCGATGAAACGCTTCCTACCCACCTGCTCCGCATTGGCGTTCAGCCATGCCAGACCCGTGCGAAACTCATACTGAACTTCCGGATCGTTCGCGACCATAAAATCTATAAACTCCGCGACGCCCGCGTCCTTCGCGCCCGGAGTGCCATCGTTGGGAATGATGACTTCCACTAGGCGTTCCACCATGGTGTATTCGGCAGGCGCAAAGAATTGCGGATGATAAATCGCCGGCTTGATTTGCGAAGCCGGATTGCCCACGTGCCCGCAGGCGAATGCCCACTTGCTGAATCCCGGAAACTGCGCCGCCGCCGCGGCCGTTCCCAGAATGCGTAACACTTCCCGTCGTCGAACTTCTTGTCCTGCCATATATTCTGCCCGGTGGTTTCTTTCTGTCAGATTGTCATTCCTCGCGAAGCTAGGAATCTGCTTTCCCCGCTACGAAAGGAACTCAATCGTCTTCTGCACCAGTTCCGCAGTCGGCGTGTAGGGATCGCCCGGCGCGTCGTACTCAATCGAACAATATCCCTTGTAGCCGCGTTTTTTCAGAATGGCAAATGTACGCGCCAGGTCTACATGCGTAGGTTTTCCTTGTTCGTCGACCTCGCCGTCCTTCACGTGGCAGATTCCGTAGGCGTGCGCGAACATCGCATCGACGGCCCGATAGTTGTAATCATCGTCGTGCGTGTTCAGCGTATTGCCAAAATCCGGGAGAGCGCGCAGCCACGGACTGTTCACCTTCTCAATCACCTGCACAATAAAAAACGGGTCTTCACTCACGGCGTCGTCATTTTCGAGATGAACGACCACATTCTTTTTCGCGCCATAGGCGGCCACGAGTGCCAAAGTGTCGGCTGCGCGCTCGACGTTCGGTTTCGCATCCTTGGCGCCTTGCACATGGACGCGAATACTGGGAGAACTCAGCGCCGCGGCCACGTCCACCCACTTCTTGCTCGAAGTTACAGACCGCGCGCGCTCGGCCGCGTCCGGAGAATACTGGCTGTGTTGTTCATCCACCGCGATGTCCACGATAGAAGAGTGAGCCTTCGCCACGGCCGCGCGGAACTGCTCCAGATATTTCGGCTCTGTCGACGGGAAGATACGGCTCCATGGTTCGATACAGTGAACATTGAACTTTTCGGCGACGTGCGCGGCAAAATCCTTCAATTCCATCTGCTGCGAAGCCGGCACGGTGCTGGGAGATTTTCCGTCCCACCCTTTCCAGCCCACGATAAATTCACGAAAGGGATAAGCAGCAACCGACACGCGTGCCCGCGGATCAGTGGGGAACTGCACCGCCGGGGTAGAACCCGCTTCCGCTCTCGCAACTAAGGGCAACATCCACGCCGCTGCCGCGGTTTTGCCGCATTGCTCAAGAAATTGTCTTCGATTGGTCGAGCTCATGCGCGCCAGTGTAACAGAGAAGTATTTCCGGCATCGGCGACCTCGCCAACCTCCCAGAGCTCGCCTGAATCTAACGCCAACGATCCGAATTTCACAACAACCAACGGTGCAAGTGGGTGAAGACAATGGCCTAAACAAAAGCCCGGCCGAGCCGCCTGAGGAGCCTACAAAATCGCAATCCCACACCAACGGAGTGACGATAGGCCTGATCATAAAAATCCCGCACCGCGGCCGCCGGCGCGGCGGGCATTAGTGAACCGGTCGGGGAGTTGGTGACCTCATTTGCTCGGTGCTAGACTGCGAGAATGGCTACCAAGAAAAAAGGCAAAAAAGCGACGAAGTCGAAACGACCCTCTTCGAAGCGACCCTCCAGTCAAAAAGCAAAAACCACAAGAAGCGCGCGAAAGAAAAAAACTCCGAAGAAATCGACGGCAAAGAAAAAGATCGGGGTAGCAGTAAGTAAAGCCGCCAAGCCCGCGCGGCGAAAAACGTCTGGAAGCAGAAGCCCTCGAGAGAGGGCAGCGTTTGAACAGGCGACGGGCTCGCGTTCTGCCGGCCAGTCCGGAGACCTGCAGGGATTGCGTGACGTCGAAGGCGCCGATTCGGAAAGCGTTGACGAATTGCTCGAGGAAGGGAATGCGTTCGAAGCCGATGCCGTAGCAGGTGTCGAGCGTGCCGATGACAATGAAGAGCAAGAAGTCCATACGCACGAGGTACCCGAGGACGACGTACCCGAAGAATACCTGGACAAAGACTCTTAGCTGATCGCGGATTCCACGAACGGTGCAGTCAGCCTCGTTCCTTGCGATTCTCCAGCGCGCCAGCGCGGCCACCGACAGACCTTCGTTATACAGGTCTTCGTTACAAGGCCAAGAGTGCATCAAGACGCACCGACGGCGTTTCTTTATCGCTCCCGCCGCGCACCTGACGCTCAGAATGACAAGCGCAAGGAGAACTGCATGAAGCGCGGCGTGGTCAGCGTTGAGTTGTATCTGCCGAACTGTGACGGGTCGTAGGAGAGCGAAGGTTGAGCGCCGCGTACGTCATAGCGCACCGAGTTGGTGGCGTTGAACGCTTCCCACTTGAACTCCAGGCGTCGCTGCTCACCGAGCGAGAATACCTTGCCCACGCTGGTATCGATATCGAACATCCCGTCGCCAATCACATTATTGCGAACGCCCGGACTCGCCCGGCCATTCTGGTCGGAACGCCGCCTCAGCCGCTACCGGATCAGCGAAGATGTCTGGCCCGCTTACACCATTCACGACGACGTTCTTGGGGTTGGATGCCTTTGGGGCGGGCCCGTTCGGTTCGGCGTCGCCCTCGATGTTCCAGTTGGTAGCCCAGGTGAATCCGTTGTCAATGGTAATGGGGAAACCGCTGGTCCACCTGAAGATGCCGGACACGTGCCAGCCGCCCACCACAGCATTGAGTAATGGGTTGGCATTTTCGAGCAGCCTCTGGCCTTTGCCGAAGGGAAGCTGATAGACCAGGTTGGCATTGAGCTGGTGGAAGGCGTTGAAATCCGAGAGCCCCCGCAAGGCCAGCGGATCCCAAGAATTGATGACAATCCCGCCCCCGTTCAAGTCGTTGCCGGTTCCACCGGTTCCTTCATACGGACCGATTCTGGCCGCAGCCGAGGCTTCGTCAAACGATTTCGAAAACGTGTAGTTGAACTGCCCTTGCAGGTTGGTTCCCCACCGGGCGTTGTAGGTCACCTGCAACGCGTTGTAGGCGGAGGTGCCTATGTTCCGCCACGCAAAGAGCGAACTGAACTGGTCGTGGTAGAAGGCGTATGGGCCGAGCTTGCTGTTCGGCAGCGCGGTACCGAACTGGTTGACGCTGTTCGGCAAATCCAGATATTTCAAAGTCAGGGTTTCGTTGTGCGGGTAGCAGTTCCAGATTTGATAGACGTTTTGTGTGGCAGTCGGATTTGCGGGTAAGTTGCCCGTAGCGCAAGTCTGCGGGTACGGGTTACCCGACGAGTCAGTTTCGTTTACGAGTATGCTCTGCGTCGCCGCTCCAGCCCAAGCGGGAAAGAGATTCTCGAAATAGGGGATGGACTGGACTGAGTTGACATCCGTGCCCGCGGCAGCGAGCTTCGACAGCATGGTAGCGGCCTGAAAATATCTCGTGTTGCTCGTCGGATCGTTCAAATTCGTGGGCATACCCATATCTACCTGCATCGGCAACCGCCGAGCGATGCTGCCCACATACGCAATTTGCAGTGAGGAACGGGATGTGATCTGCCGCTGAAGCGAAAAATTAAAGGTGTGTGTATATGGCGTCTTCACGGACTGGTCGAGCCCCCAGTTGATCGCGAACGCGCTGTTGCTCGGAATGTTGGGGAAACCACCAACTGGAGGAGGGCCGAACAAACAGCCCGCGTTGTTTAGATTTGCGCACGGCGCAGGCAGGCAGGACTGGCCGCCAGAGCCCGGAATGAGACAGGTAAAGCGTGGGGCGTTTGCGGCCGTCACCGAACCAGCAGAGTTTCCGAGACGAGTGGAAAGCCCGAACGAACCGTTCTGATCAAAACTGTTCACGACGGCAACGCCAAAATGGTCGTACATAATGCTATAACCGCCGCGCACCGTGAACTCGTCTTTTTTGCCGAGAATCTTCGAGACCCAGCCGTCGCCGGTATCGGGCGCCCAGGCCACGGCGATGCGCGGCGAAAAATCCTTGTGGTCCCAGTTCCAGAGGCCGGGACCGTTATTCTTGGGCCCCCCCAGGATGAAACCAATTTCTCCGGCGTTGTTGGCGGGCTGGCCAGCGGTCGCCAGCTGTGCGCTTTTGTTGAACCAGTCCGCAACGTTTTGCTTGGTGCAGCCGCCGCTCGCCGCCTCTACGCAGGGGGCGACCTGATAGCCGTTGGTTTCGTAAGGCGGAGTTTCCAGCACCCAGCGCAGACCGTAGGAGAGAGTCAGCCGGCTGTTGACTCGCCAACTATCCGAGCCAAAGAACTCGTAGTCGTTGATGGCGTAACGACGGTTGATCGCCTGGCCCTGGGGTAGCGCGGTGCCGTTGCGCGCGTAGTTATAAATGCCATCCCCCTCGGAGAAAATACCCATGGCAATGCCAATCGCGTTATCGTAATTCGGACCGAAGTTGCTATCCACTTGCGGATAGTAATTGTTAGTACCCGGAATTTTGTTGTTGTGCGGATCGAGTGGGCTGTTGGTGTTGGCGATTCCCCCCGTGTTGAGATAGACCACGTTGGTCTGAACATCCGAGAACGAATTCAAGTAGCTGAGATGGTTGTTGCGAATCAGAAATAAGTCGGTACCGAACTGAAACGTGTGATTTCCGTGAGTCCAACTCAAGTTGTCGCTCAACTGGTTGACGGGCACAAAAGCAGTCGTAGGGCGAGTGAATGGAACCAGGCTGTCAATCCCACTCAGAAAAATACCCGGATACACAGACGTACCGCCATACTGCTGTCCTTGCCGAACGAAGCCCCAGTGAAAATCATTGATCAGCCTGGGAGTGAGCAGTGAGGTGAGTCCAATGGTGATACCCTTGCTGTCGTCCAGTAAGTTCGTGGTTGCCGGCTCCCCAGGAAATTGTTCCACTCCCGGTTCCTTGAAGTTTTGCATCTCTCCGCGCGCAAACAGAGTCTCCGAGCCGCTCGACGTGATGTGGTAATCGAGACGGGTAAGGTAGATGTTGAAGCTGCGTTTCACGTTTGGGGAGAAGCGGATACCCTAGACGTATTAGAACCATCGCCGGCGTATTTTCATTGGCCGACTGATACTGGTTGAGAAGGGTCAAGACATGCCTGATTGTCGCCGATTGCCACTGGGATCCATCCGCTTGATTTGGGTCGGGCCGAGCGCGTAATAGCCGGCGTTGAACGCCGCTCACTCCATTGACAGTGCCGCCAGGACATATCATTCGTGTCCAGGCTGCCGTCCGGATAAAGTTTGGCATTAGTACACGAGGTCGCCTGCGGCTCAGAGTTGCACTGGGCACGCTCCGCAATGTACTGCTGCCTTCCGCGTCTCGCCGCCCTTCGTAGTTCGCGAAGAAGAAGAGGCGGTTCTTCATGATCGGCCCGCCCATCGTGGCGCCGAATACATTGCGCAGGAGCTTCGGCGCCGTGTTCGATTGGCCGGCTGGTTAACTGGGAATTCTTCAGGAACGGATCGTTGGCGCTGAAGATGGTGTTGCGGTTGTATTCGTAAGCCGAGCCGTGAAAGTTGTTGGTTCCGCTCTTAGTGACCAACGCCACCTGTCCTCCGCTCGAGTATCCGGTATCGGCATTGGAGTTTGCTGTGGTGACCCGGAATTCCTCGACCGAATCGGGCGGAGCATTCAGCACGCTGGTAAACGCGTACCCGTTGTTCTGATCGTTGACCCCAATGCCGTCCAACGTCACGTTGGACTGGTCACTACGCACACCGTTGACTGCGCCGCTGCGTGTGTCCATGTCTGGATTGACTTGCGTCCCCAGGATACGCCACCCCAGGCTGCAGGCTTAGCAAATAAGTTACGTTGCGGTCGGCGATGGGCAATTCCGCGATCTGCTCGTTCTCGATAACGTTACCCAGCGACGCGTCGGTGCGGTTGATGAGCGGTGCCTCAGCTTCTACCGTCACTTTGGTCGTCCCACCCGTAACCTGGAACTTGATGTTGATGGTGGAGGGCAATTTGACCACAAGCGTAACGTTCGACACCGTATAGGTAGCAAAACCGCTCGCCGTGGCCAAGAGTTGATAGTTGCCCGGAGCCACATCCAGAAACTGGTAGAGCCCCGAGGCGTTGCTCGTCACGTTCCGCTGAGCACCGGTTGCCGCTTCCGTCAAAGTGATCTGCGCTCCGGAAACCGCCGCGCCCGATGGGTCCGTCACGCTGCCATTCAGTTGGCTAGTGGCTTGTGCGGTCGACAACTGGGCCAGAAGCACCAACAGCGCGAATAGCCAGATCGCACGCATTGTTCCCTGCTGACATCGAATGCTGAACTGCCACCGCTCATGCTGAGTGCCACTCACTTGCTGATGGATTCGCATAACCGACATTAGCCCCCTGGGCGACTCCGGCGAAAACACTGGAGAAGAAATCTCACGCTTACGCTTCTCTCAGCGTCCGCTCGCGCCTTTTCGATTCCCTGTGCTTGTCCTGGATCAAGCAGATCCGACCTGCCCGCACCGAGTGGCGCGGATTATACCCGAAGAGCGGAAGAAGGTTCACGCGGAAAATCCGATTGGCTAACCGTCGTTTGCCGAATGGGCAATTGGTCTCGCTGTTCCTCGGTACTCGCAGGCGACAGGACAAGGTCTCCTCGCGGCCTAGATCTGCTGACGGAGATTGGGACGGAGGGTAAGCGAGCCGTCATCGTTCAGTTTCTGGTGACAAGCCCACCGCACGGGATAGCGCATTCCCTTAACCTCAATCTCGGCTCTAAGTTTTAATCCTCTCCAATCGGCAACGTTTGAAAGCACGAACTGTGCCTGCCGAATCTTGCCCGGCAACGGGTAGCCAGCGTCCAGACAACCGCTCTTGAGCGCCTTTCCGTTCTGGCTCTCGACGGTCACCCGCAATACGCCGGGCACTCCCGCGATGCCGTCATTTGCGAAGCCAATGATCAGACCCAAGGAACTGCTGTCCTTATAGCTCCAGATGAAAGACGGCCTGACCCGATAGCCAATCCGGCGATTGATCCGGTCGAACGCCGCGGGATACGCCTGGTAGTAGGCCATCAGGTTTCTTGCGCTGATCTGGTGAAAGTTCCAGAGCGACCAGTAATTCGCCCCGATGTCGATCACATGATCGATCATGTTCTCAGCCGGAGATATCCCTTCCTGTGCGATGCTTGGATCGGGAGGTTTACCCGGAAGCCCCTGCTCGAGCAATGCGGCGATCCACGGCGGGCGATTGCTGAGTGCTTCAATCTGCTCGTTCTCAATAAAGATGGTGTCGCTGCGAATCCAATTGTTGCTGCGCACCGTGCGCTCAAGTAATTCCGAGTTACCCACCTGGCTGAAGTCCGGTTGCGTGTTGGTCAGCAGAGGAGTCTTTTTGAAATGTTCGAGCTGGACTTCGAGCATATTGACCCAGGTGCGCTCGGCAGTCAGGTAATCAGGGAAAGGATTATTGGGGAATGGCCAAGTGTGCCCTTCACCCCAGAAGCCGTACATGAAGGTGTCGATAAACTCGATGAGTGGGCTGCCGTCGAATTCCGCCGCCAATTCGCCGACCAGCTCTTTGAATGCCTGCTGAAAAAACGGATGGTCAAACCGAGGCTGATAGCGAGAGTGCGGATTCTCCAAAAACCTCTTTCCTGCAGCGATGCTTTCCTGATCGCTGGGCGCCACCAGATCCACTTTCGGAACTTTTTCCAGGACAAAATCTGGCAGGGCTGCTTCGTGTTTGTAGTCTGGAGCGGACATCTGAATTCGCAATCCGACCCGCTTGCTGTTTTTCTTCGCCAATTCAAGAACCAGCTTCACATAGTCGGGCAGCTCTAGCCGTCCAGGCCGCGGCTGTACTTCTCTCCACGTTGGGCGGATATAAAGCTGCTGGCCTAAAGGGAAGCGAACCAAATCCTCAATCGCTTGCGAAATATTGTCCGACTTGATTTCCTCGGTGCCGCTGTCTGCCGTGATATAGGTGACCAGTCCCTTGCCATAGTTCGGAACGGCGTCTTCCGAAGAAGTCGTGGTCATCACTACGTCGTCAGTGGGAATGACGGCATCCGGTGGATACTGTGGGAACGGACCCTGATTGAGGCGATCGGTCACTGCGGGACCGGCACCGAAGTCGTATTTTCCCCAGTTGTGGGAGGGGACCTTGGCCTGCGCTTTAACCATTCCAAATTCTGCGGCTGCGGCAACAGCGAAAGTACTTTTTAGAAAATCTCTCCGCTGCATCGGAACGATCTCCTTCCTTGTAGTTCGTTAGGCTTGGGCTGAGCTTGGCGTCTCGCCGCCACTATACTCCTGGATGCGAGTGTCTTGAAGAGGTAGAAAACAGGATCGGCGTTCGCTGTCCGAGGCGAACATGGAGGGCTCGCTGATACTGATTGGCTAGAGGCGGATCCGGGCCAAAAGTCGGCTTCGAGGTCATCATTAATTCTTGAATCTCCCCGAAGCCGGTCTGGGGGAAGTTGCGCGACTGGGATCCCGCGCGGACAGTTGGACGAATAACAACTCCTATTCAGGAGCAAAACTCTCAATACCGATCCACAACTCCGCCAGAAGTCGCAAATTCTTCTTGTAGGTACGAGTGGCTGTGAACTCCCTTCCTCCCCGCACGCGGAGCACATACTCGCCCGTGGACGTTAGATGTATTTCTTCAACCAATGCCGCGTTCACCAGCACAGATCGATGAATTCGCACAAATCCGTGCAGACTGAGCTTTTCCTCCATGGTCGAAATTGACCCTCGCAGCATGTGCGAACTTGCAGTATGCCGTAACAAGACATAGTTTCCTTTGGCTTCTACCGCTATAACGTCCGCCACATCGATGAAGAGAATTCTCCCCGTGGCTCTGATCGCAATCCGCGCAGACTGCCCTATCGCAAGCATCCGCGTCTGGGCTGCGCCTTCACGAATATGCGGATCGCCGTTATCCAAGTGACCTCTATCGCCGGTTTTGGCACTACTCCTATGCGTGAAGCTCATCGCGGGCCTGAACGGTCGTCTGGCGCCCCACGCAGTATCGGCCCTTCTCTCACATTGCGGTCTACCCTTACCTGACCTTGACTGTGTCCGGCGTTCCATCCGACCACCAGCCCGCGGGAACCATGAACACGTCGATTGGTTCCGGAGCCCCACTAAACTGCGGATTCAGCATGACGGGAGAGATGGAAAGATCCGCACCCCAAGTCGCACCATTCATGAGCGGCGTGTAAAACATGAGATGGGCCATCCAGTGGTGGTGATCGCCATCGGTAAGATACTGTTCTTTCGACATCATGTAGGACATAGCTCCAGGCTCCAAGGGCGGCAACTCTTGCTTTATGAATTTCTTGATGCCATCGATCATCTGAGCTTTGGATTGACCGGACAATACCATCTCCGTCCTTTTATAGGTCATGGGCAGGATGGAGCGGGCAGCCGGTGGATTGAAGCAGATGGGACCTCGAATTTGAGGGTTCCAGAAATTAACAGCGCTATCACCATCGAATGGGCCCATCCACCCTCGCTCTACAACACACACGAAACCGTTCTTGCCTTTAATTGCAGTTTCGTAGCCCTGCCGTCCAAGGACGAGGACATCGGCATCGCGGGAGATCCCCTCCGGAGCCGCGCTACGAGCCATGGCAATCTCGGCGTTTCGATCCGCAATCAAGTACTGCTCAAGCGGAGCCATGCTGGGATACGGTATTTTGGATTGCGCTTGCATTTGCGAGCTCGCAGCCAATGCGGCAACCAGCGCGACGCCCGATAATCCGAGTGTTTCGAACATCCTTCGGCCCATTCATTCCCCCTTTCGACGCGGATTCTGTGACGATCAGACTACTTACAATGCGGCCATTCCAGACTGCCTGTTGCATACCATCATACCGACGAGTATGTATGTTATGGCAATAGATGTCAACGCTGGGGCTGAGAGCATTCATCGGTACTGAGAACCGCCAGTTGCCGTGACGGTGACTGGCTCCCCGAACGGCCTAAATCGAAAGGTTTCGCGCGATTTGGTTTCGCCTAGCCAGGGTAACCGGCGTGTATGCCGCGAAGACTTCTCGCACTCAGCGAAAGGGCAGCGATCGGTGGCTTGCGACTCGCGTCCGGCCTCGTGCCGGGCGCAGTGACTCGAGGTGGCCACTCACCCTTCTTTGGCCTGATTCCATCACCCGAGGATCCTGCGAATTCTTTCCTAAAACGACATACCCTTCCCACGCCGCTATCAGAAATGTAGCAGTTTCATTCGCGTTTATATCACTCCGCACCACTTTGCGCTTCTGCCCGTCGCGCAGTGCCGCAGCCATGGCGTCGTGCCAGTCCTTATAAACTCTTGCCGTTCTTCTGCGGAATCCCTCATCAAGACCTGACATCTCTTGAGACAAGTTAAGCAAGGGGCAGCCGCGCCGAACGTCTTCTCTTTTCAGCGATTCGGACTGGATAATGCTGACCAGAACGTCGATCGGGTTCTTGGTGTTCCGTAAAGGCCGCACCCACTTCTGGTGAAGATTACTGGCAATGATTTCATCCACCACCGCATAGCCGAGAGCCTCTTTGTTGTCAAAGTGGTAGTACAGTGCGCCCTTAGTGACGCCCGCTGCCGCCAGGATGGCATCCAGGTCAGCGCTCCGATAGCCAGAGCGGTGTATCTCTTGAAAGGCGGCCTGCAAAAGGAGTTCGCGTGTGCGCTCTGGATCCCGCGAGGTCATCCGACTACGTCGCGATCTTTTAACACGTAACATACCAACCAGTATGCATCTTAGAATTCATTAACGTCAAGATCGGGAAGTATCTACGAAAATGCGGAAAAGCGCGATCCGACGAGCCCCCCCGCAAAACATTGATTATTTGGGCATCACGACAGCGCCTTCTTTCGGGAAAGAGTCGAGCGTGGCCTTATCGATTCCCAGATGAGCGATGACGAGTTCGGGTGGAGTGTGTGTAAGCCATTCCGACAGCGACAAGTCCTGATAGACGCTGCTCTTGAACATTTCCAGAAACTTCAGATCCGTACTGCCAGTGTTTTGAATGTAGTGAGGCAAGGTCTTCTGGATGTAGCCGACGTCTCCGGCCTGAAAATCCATAGTGCGGGCGCGCCCGCCGGTCGCAAATACCGTCATTCGTCCGCTGCCAGCGATGAAGTACTGCCACTCGTCGGCATTGGGATGCCAGTGCAACTCGCGCATTCCGCCAGGATGAACTGTGACTACGGCGGCGGCAATCGTGGTGGAAGCTTTGAATGTCCTGGAATCGATGATGCGCACCTCTCCGCCTTTCGTGCGTTTGGAAACCGGCTGCTGCGCAAGGCGAAAGGCAAAGTTCTGTGCAGACGATCCAAGGGAACCAGCGGCTGCCCTCTGGTCTTGGGTCAACGGCCCGGGCACGGTGGACTGAAAGATAAACTTTTCTTTGCGAGGCATTTTCTCCATCGCCTCAGAATTCACGCCGAAATTTGCCGACAGTACGTCGTGAGGAGTGTGCGCCATCCAGTCTGTGAGCAAAACGGTTTCGTATTCCGAGAAGTTGCCATCGTCGAACACGAGCAAGAACTCGGTACCGTCAGGATCGAGTCCTTGAATGGAATGAGGAATTCCCGTGGGGAAATACCAGAGATCGCCTTCGGTCACATCGGCGACGAAGCTCTTGCCGTCGAGATCAATGGCAGTGATGCGCGCATTTCCGTAAAGCATGAGGGCCCACTCGGCAGCGGTGTGCCAGTGCAGTTCACGGACACCGCCGGCGGTTAGCCTCATCTCGACACCCGCAATCGACTTCGAAACCGGGAGTTCTCGAACCGTGACTTCCCGCGACCAGCCTCCCTCCTGCATTCGCTTGTGCGAGAGGCCGAAGGGATATTTAAAAGTTTGCACACCACCAGCGTCGGTGGGTGGCGGCAAAAAAGAGTCGGGATTCTGCGCGTCGAGCGCGGGGTTTCCGGGGCCGGGAGCACTGGCGCTGCGATCGTCTTTGCTGGGATAAGGCTTCTGCTCCTGGGCTGCCGCTTCGACCGCCGGCAGGACTCCTGCAACAGCGAGCGCAGCAGAACTCATGCCCAGAAATCCGCGTCTCGAATACAGTTCTTTCTTTGCGCCCTCTGTCATAAGGCCTTCCTCTGAACTAGCTGCTTGGATTCTCTGCCACTTCTTGCCGTTGCAAAACCTAAGGCGCGAAGGTAGTTTCGTCTTTATATCAGAATGCTCTATTTCTGAAAGGGTTTAGAGTATTCAGCGAGGTTGCAGTCGTTGCGATAGTATGGCGTTTCTTGGGATTCAATCAGCAGTTCATGAAAATTAGATGAAAAGGTAACCCAACACCATGTGCAAAATCTCGAACATCTGGACCTGTACTGCCGCAATACTGATTGCGCTATCCGCTTCAAGTTCCTTCGTATATGCCTCCGGGGGCCAAACCGCGGCGGGGGGAAGCATTCAAAATTCCCGTCCGCAAGTTCACGCACTTAAGGTGACCCTGCTGTCAACCATGCTGGTAGGCGATGTGAAGGGAATCGGGGAGTGGGGATTTTCCGCGCTCGTTGAGGGTGACGGACGCCGCGTTTTGCTCGATACCGGCGCTCATCCCGACACCGTGCTGCAAAATGCGCGCGACTTGAACATTGATTTGTCCGATGTAAAAGACGTGATCCTTACGCATAACCACTGGGACCATGTCACCGGGCTGATGACCCTTCGCAAGGAGATGATGAAAAAGAATCCGGCCGCGTTGTCCGTGGTGCACGTGTCACGCGGAATCTTTTACAGCCGGCCCGGTCAACACGGTGAAGAAAACCCGATGATTGCATTGCGAAAAGAGTACGAAGCGACGGGCGGAAGGTTTGTCGAGCACGAGCAAGCATCGGAGATATTTCCCGGGTGGTGGCTGACCGGACCGGTGCCGCGCAAATATCCGGAACACAATTGGAGCAGCGTGGGGAAGGTGCAAACCCCGTCGGGCCTAGTGGAAGACAACATCCCCGAGGACCAGTCTCTGGTACTCAACACGCCTCAAGGGTTGGTCGTGGTGACTGGCTGCGGGCATGCAGGGATCATTAACATCCTGACGTTTGCGCGGGAAGAATTTCCCAACGAACCGGTGGAGGCGGTGATTGGAGGACTGCATCTGTTTCCCGCGACCGATGATCAGCTGAACTGGACCGCCGACAAGATGAAAGATTTCAAAGTGGCGCACCTCGTCGGCGCGCATTGCACAGGCATCGAAGCCGTGTATCGGCTGCGGGAGCGACTCGCGCTGCCTCGCGCTTCCGCTGTTGTCGGCACGGTGGGATCCAGCTTTGTGCTAGGCGAAGGCATTCACCCCGGGCAACTTGCCAGGTGAAGACCCCGGAGGCGAACCGCCAATGCATCTCACTGAGCGACGTACCCACCATCGACCGGCAGGACGGCTCCCGTGACCCAAGAGGATTCATCGCTTGCCAGATAAACCGCCAGGGGCGCTATGTCTTCGGGCTGGCCAAGCCTGCCGATGGGGTGCGCCGCGGTTCGATCGCGCCGGAATGCCTCAGGGTTCGTGACTTGTCCAACGATCTGGGCAGTCAGTTCGGTCTCGACGAACGACGGGCAAATCGCATTCACCCGGATATGTTCATGTCCGTGATCGATCGCCATGCACTTAGTCAATTGGATCATTGCGCCCTTCGATGGAGCGTAGGCGGCGCGGTTGCGAGCACCGACAATGCCGAGCACGGAAGCCAGATTGATGATCGATCCGCCGCCGGCATCTCTCATGTGAGGCAGCGCGGCACGGGAGAGCAACCATACGGAACGGACATTCAGGTTGAAGGTGTGGTCCCACTGCTCTTCGGTGATCTGCTCCACGGTTCCAACGTGGAGCACGCCGGCGTTGTTGAGCAGAAGATTCAGGCCGCCAAACCGGCGCACGGTCTCGTCGAGCGCGCGGGTAATTTCCGTTGCCTGAGAAATGTCGGCTGAAATTGCGAACGCGCGATCGCCAATCTCGTGAGCAACTTCTTCGATGTGATCTTTTCGCCGTCCGACCAGCGCCACTCGCGCTCCTTCTTTCGCCAAAGCAATTGCGCATGCGCGTCCAATTCCGCTGCCCGCTCCGGTGACGATCCCGATTTTGTCCTTGAGTCGCTCGGTCATGACGAACAGTTTAGCCGAACTGCGCTGACGGGACCGAGCACGAGATGATTTTTGCTGTTTGTTGACATCGATCCCAACGATGCGGTAGTTAAAAGGCAACGTGCTCCGCCACACCGCGTTCGAATTCAACGCAGCCGAAAGGGAATCTGAAATTCCAGGGACCATCCACTCTATGAAATTGAAAATATCGGTAGCAATCATTTTGACACTCTTTCTCGTGGGGATCATCAGTGGGCTTGCAGTCAACGCAAACAACTCTAAAGTGTCCATTCCCCTCACATCGGTTCCCACATTTTCCACGGAAAATATCGGACGCCAGGGCCATTTTTATGTTGGCGGTAAGTGGGTGGGGGAGCCGGGCAAGGAACGAATGCGCGGCCATATGTACGTTGAAGTTTGGGTGCCAAAGAAAATTAAGCATCCCTATCCGATTCTGTTTGTCCAGGCGGGCGGTGGTCAATCGAGTATTGCGTTACTGCAGACTCCGGATGGCCGGCCGGGATGGGCATACGACTTCGTGAATCAGGGATACACGGTCTACATGATGGATTTTCCAGGGCGAGGCCGCGCCGCGTACATTCCGGGTCTCGATGGCGATTTGAATCCGCCCCGCACTGGTGCCTTGATGGAGGAAGTTTGGACTGGCGGCCATCCTCCGACCAATCCGCAACGCTATTGGCCGCAATCCAAGAAATATTCGCAGTGGCCAAGTGAAGCTCCAAACAAGGGAAAAATTGGCGACCCGGTTTTTGATTATTTTGCAAAAACTGAATTGGGATTCCCGATGGCCGATGACATGGAGCAACTCTCAGCAGATGATCTCGTTCAACTGGTCGACCTGATCGGGCAACCCGTCATCTTGCTGTTGCACTCGAGACTAGCGACGTCGGGCTGGCTGCTGGCGGATGCGCGACCGAAACTGGTTAAGGGCATCATCGCGGCTGAACCATGGGGCCCGCCGATTGAGAACATGGAATTGGATGCGCGCGGTCCGGGCCACGTATGGGGACTCACCAATTTCCCGATTCATTACGATCCGCCGATCAAGGAAGCGTCTGAGTTGCAGACCGTTCGACAGGAGAAGCCCGATGGTCCAGATCTCGATGCCTGCTGGATTCAGAAAGAACCTGCGCACAAACTTATCAATCTGGAAGGAATTCCGGTTCTGAATGTTTCCGGGGAGGCGAGCTACCATCGGCCGTATGCACACTGCGTCGCCAAGTGGCTGAATCAGGCTGGGGTGAAGACCGAGTACGTGAATCTTGAAGACGTCGGACTACCCGGCAACGGTCACCAGATGATGTCGGAAAAGAACAGCGCCGAGATCGCCAAGTACTTTATGAGTTGGCTCGATAAGAACGTGCACTGACCCGGTCGTCAGAAGTTGACGCGCTGGCTAAGCTCTCCGAAACGCGGATCGGAATGGAGGTTGATGAGTTCCGGATCTAATTTGAGGAAGGCGATTGAGGTCGACCGATCCTCGAAAGCTTTTTGCAGCCAGGTGATGGCGTGGTCACTGTCGCCAAGCCCGGCATAGACCAGGGCAATTGCATACGACGGCACGTAAGCTTCCCCGGTTTGCTGTTCCAAATCCTGAAGCACCTGACGAGCCTGCTCGGGCTTTCCTGAAACCGCATAGGCGTGCCCAAGCGAGCCCTTGTAACAGGCATCGCCCCCGGACAAACTCACCGCCTGCTGCAATTCCGAAATCGCCAGGTCATAGAGCTTCTTCTGCTCGTATGCTCGTCCCAGTCGGAAGTGAGCACGCGGAAAACTGGGATCGATCTCGATTGCTTTCTTGAGGATTTCGACGGCCTCATCTGTTTTGCCTGCCAGGGACAACGTCCACCCTGCATTACTGCTGATGATGAGCGAGAGTGGATCGTCCTCCAGGGCACGCTGGGCTTCCGCCACTGCTTCCGAGTAACGGCCCATCGCGGCAAGGCTCTCGCCGTACCAGGAATGCGCCATCGCATAGTTAGGGTTGGCGGCGAGGGCGCGACGGAATTCGTTTTCAGCGTCGGTACGATTCCAGTCAAAGTAGAAATTGATAAAACCCATGCTGGCGTGGGCTTCGGCAAGCCCGTCATCCATTTCCAATGCCCGCTTGGTGGCTGCCTTGGCGGCTGGAAACGCCTCTTTGGGCGGAATGATGGCATATAGCCCAAGCGTGGCATAGGAATCCGCCACGCCCACATAGGCTTCCGTAAACGTCGGGTCCAAAGCAATCGCCTGGCGGAAGTAATCCAGGCCCTTTTTCATTCCTTTGTCGGTTCGTTTGTTCCAGAAATAGCGGCCCTTGACGTAGGCCTCATAGGCGTCCGGTTTTTCGGTCGTCCGCTTTGTCAAGCGGCGCGTTTCTTCTCCGGTTAGTTTCAAGCGGACCGACTGGGCAACGCGCTCCGAAAGAGCATCTTCAAGAGCAAAGAGGTTGGTGGATTCCTTGTCGAAGGTTTCAGCCCAGAGTTGCTCCCCGTCGCGCACGCGGATCAACTGAACGGTCAGACGAACGCGATCGGCCTCGCGCTGAATACGGCCGTCGAGAACCGCGTCTACGCCTTGTTCTTGGCCAGCAGCCTGCGGGCTCAACTGTTGTCCAGCATACTTCTGGATGGCACTAGTGGGCCGGACGATGATCTTGCCTGTGTTTCCGAGCCGGGTGATCAATGCGTCCGCCATCCCCAGCCCCATGTACTCATCGCTTCGATTCGATCCGAGGGTCTGGAAAGGAAGAACTGCCAGTGAGCGAATCTCTGCCGGCCCCTGGACAGGGCTCTTCAGGGTTGCCTGCCGGGGGATCGTTTTGGCCACGAACCATGCCGTCAAAACCAATGCAACCAGGGCCAAGCTCCAGAAAATTACTTTGGAGACGGAGACTCGAGGCCCGAAGGACGACTGCGTCAGATCTTCCGCGGGGCGTTGTGCGACGGGACTCCCAGAGTCTTCGGGTTGCGGAGCGGGCGGTGCGGTTTCCGGCTCCCCTCCCTGACGGACCTCCGCGACAAAGCGGTAGCCTCGCTTGGAAACGGTCTCGATGTATTTGCGCTGGCCGCGGTCGTCGTTCAGGGCCTTGCGGAGGACAGACACGGTCACCGAGAGATTGCCTTCCTCCACGAATGAGCCGTGCCAGACCGCTTTGAGTAGTTCGTCCTTTTCGACGAGATGCCCGCGCCGCTCGACTAGAAAAACCAGAAGGTCGAAAGCCCGGGGCGGCATAGGGACAGGCTGGCCGTCGCAGAGGAGTAGTCGCTCTGGGGGGTCTAGTTGAAAAGGCCCGAACTCGTACAAAACCCTGACAGGAGTTCCCATTACTTTCAGAAAAAGAAATTCTTAAGATTTCTTTTGGCGATTCCACAAGACTTTCCGCTCGCAGAACCGCTAGCGTCCTCATCGCAAGCCTTGGAGCGACGGAAAGTCCCCTGGGAAAGGGATTATAGCTCACTTGGGGTTAGCGGAAACAGACGGAAAACCCGAGGAGAATCTGCAGGGGAGGACAAAATGTCATCCCTTGGCACTGAACGGCGGTCTCCGCGTTCGGTGGAATGATGCTCTGCCGGGAACTACAGGGATTCCTTGGCCGCAGGGCCAGAGAACCCTTTCATCTCGTGTCCCAGTTGACCGAAATTGAGGGGGTATCATCGTGCGCGATCGTAGGTGCTGTAGTCTCTGCAGCGCGATTGTTATGTTTGTGGCAATCGTCCTCTGTATCCTCCTACCCGTCGGACATGCACAAGTCACCGGCGGAACGCTCTCGGGCACAATCAGCGACGCCACGGGAGCGGTCGTAGCCAACGTGCAGGTTGCGATTAAGAACCAGGATACGAGCGACGTCAGAATCGTGAACGTTGATTCTGCTGGCTATTATTCCGCCCCAAATCTGCTGCCTGGAAAGTATGACGTCACGGTCTCCGCTCCCGGATTCGCCACCGCGATCCAGAAGGACGTCACTTTGACGGTAGGCGGCCAGCAAGTGCTCAACATCAAGATGAAGGTCGGGCAGATCAACGAAAAGATCGTCGTGACCGACTTACCGCCCTCGGTCGAGCTAGCTACTTCTACGATCAGCGGAGTGGTGAGCGAGGAAACTGTACAACAACTCCCGCTGAACGGGCGTGATTGGACGTCGCTGGCGACCTTGCAACCCGGTGTCGATTCGGTGGGGTCGGTACAGGCCAATACCGGCGGCCCGGACCGAGCGCGCCGTGGATACGGGGTGCAGATGACCATCTCGGGCACGCGCCCGACGCAGAACAACTACCGCATCGACGGCATCAGCGTGAACGACTACACCAATGGCGGTCCGGGAAGCGTAGTAGGGTCCACGCTGGGTGTCGATGCGGTGCAGGAATTCTCGGTCCTGACCAGCAATTATTCGGCGGAATACGGACGCACAGCAGGCGGCATTGTCAACGCGCTTACCAAGCCCGGGGCAAACACGTTGCATGGCGACGTCTATGAGTTTTTCCGCAATAGCGGGTTAGATGCCAAGAACTATTTCGACCAGTCAGGTTCGATTCCGCTATTCCACCGCAATCAATTCGGGGCGGCGGTAGGCGGACCGATTGTGAAGGATAAGACGTTCTTCTTTGTCGACTACGAAGGTTTCCGAGAACACAATAACATCACGACTCAGGTTAACGTTCCTTCCGTCGCGGCCCGGCAGGGGATTCTGTGTTCGAAACCGGACCCGGGGTCGACGTGCACGCCGCACCAGGTCACCGGCGCAGCCAACCCTGACCCAGCGGCCGGAATCGACCAAAGCGTGTTGCCGTTCCTGGGATTGTGGGGACCGGAAAATCCGAATCTCCCTTACTTCAACAACGGGGACATGGGCACGTACTCGTTCGTTGGCGGCCACACCACCAGCGAAAATTTCGGAGTTGGACGTTTGGATCATCGCTTTTCCGATAAGGATAGCTTCTTCGGAAGTTATCAATACGACTCCGCCACGCTTACGCAGCCTGATCCAAACAATGACGTACTTGTGGGAAACACGACGGGAAGAGCCTACGTCGCACTCGAAGAGACCCACATTATCAACTCGCAGATCATCAATGCAGCTCGTTTCGGCCTGAATCGGTCCCTGCATACCGCAATCGGCGTCAGCGCGATTAACCCTTTGGCGGCCAACTTGGCTTTGGGCGAGAATCCCGGCGCCGATAACCCACAGATCGACATCTCGGGCTTTAACTCCGCGCAGCCGGGTTTGAACCAGATTGAGAAACTGGATTTCTTTGAGAATTCATACCAGGGCTATGATGATGTTTTTTGGACGCGAGGGATTCACGGCCTGAAACTGGGCTTCGCCTTCGAACGAGTGCAGCTGAATGCATTCGATCCAGCCCCAGCCGGTGAAATTCAATTTGGTACGCTGGCCGATCCCAATAACAACGGATTCCTGACGAACAATCCGATCGACCTCGCGGCCCCGTTACCGAGCGCGCCGTTTATTCACTTTAATTTTCGTTCGAGCATTTTCGGTGGCTATGTCCAGGATGACGTCCGCTTGCGCCCCAATCTCACGGTGAACCTTGGACTCCGCTATGAGATGTCCACTGTGCCTTCGGAAATCCATGGCCATTTATCGTCTCTGCAAAGCCCATTTGGACAGACCTTCCAAACTATGGTCGTTGGTTCGAAGGTCTTCAGCAATCCCACCTTGCACAACTTCGAGCCTCGGGTAGGTTTTGCGTGGGATCCGTTCGGCAATGGCAAGACTTCCATTCGAGGCGGTTTCGGAATTTTCGACGTGCTTCCCCTGCCCTATCTGTTGGGCCAATTTGCGACCAATACCGCGCCATTCACCGAAAATGGTTCGGCCACGAATCTTCCTCCGGGTTCCTTTCCGACGCAGGCGTTCAATATCCTCGCATCCGCAGCGCAAAACAATCTCGGCCTGCGTATTGCGTATATTGAGCCCCACCCCAAGCGCGATTACTTGATGCAATGGAACGTCAACATCCAGCACGAAATTCTGCCCGACTTGACTGCGATGGCTGCCTACGTCGGGTCTCGGGGTGTGCACCAGCTTTTCCGAGCCGATGACATCAACTCGACCCAACCGATCAACGGTTCGAGCTCCGCCGTACCTGTGGCCGCTGGCAGGCGCGGCGAGCCCGATCAGCCCCAGCATTGGCCGCATGGATGCTCTCGCGTGGAACAACGACTCCTATTTCGACGGTCTCGAAACTCAGGTCCAGAAGCACATGAGTCACGGGCTTGAGGTCGGAGGCAGTTATACCTGGAGCCGGGCCATTGATGGAGGAGATGGCTCCATCGCCAGCGATGCATTCCTGAATTCGATCCCTGCCCTGCTGTATTTTCTTCCCAGGTACCGGCGCACCGCGGCCGATTTCAACATCACCCACAATCTCACCATCAACTATTTGTGGAACATTCCGACAGGCTCGTTGTCGGGCCCGCGGGCATGGCTCGCGAAAGGATGGCAGTTGGGCGGCATAGCACAGATTAGAAGCGGCCTCCCATTCACAGCTTTGATCGGAGGCGATCCGCTCGGCCTGTCCGACTCGGCTCCCTTCGCCTATCCCGATCGGCTCAAAGGATCGGGCTGCGGGGCCGCGGTGAATCCACAAAACGCTCTCAATTACATCAAGACAAATTGTTTTGCGCTGCCGACGATGCCGGTGGCCCAACAGGGATTGTGTGATCCTGGTTCCTTCGCGAACGCAGCCACCCCCGCCCCGTCGGGCCAGGTGTATTGCCAGAACCTGCTCGGAAATGGCAGCAAGAACGATGTCTATGGGCCAGGCCTGATTGATTTCGACTTCTCCGCGGTCAAGGATACGCAGATCGGGGAAAGAGTGAAGGTGGAATTCCGCGCGGAAATGTTCAACATCTTTAACCGCGCCAATTTCAACCCTCCACTGGTCAACAATGTCGTGTTCAACCAGGACGGAAGCCCGAACGGTTCGCCGCTGGATTCTACCGCAACGACCAGCAGGCAGGTGCAGTTCGCGTTGAAAGTCATTTTCTGATCGAGCGATGAGGCCTGAGGCACTGCGCCGCCGCCAATGCCGTCGTCAAGGGAACTCAATGGCGCGTATTGGCGGCCACCAGCACGTGTCTCCGCCGCATCTTCTCGTAGCCAAGCAACAGGAGTCTCGGAAATGTCGACAGTCGCGGGAGTGAAACCGGTGCCCTTCCTTATCGGGGGGAAATGGATTCAGGACACGCCTTCTTACATCACCCACGTGAACCCCGCCACTGGGGAGGTCAACTACCAGGTCTGTGCGGGCACGGAAGAGCACATCGATGCAGCGGTGAAGACCGCTCACACCGCAGCCCGCAAGGCCGAATGGCGTGGCATGTTGCCGCACAAGCGCGCCGAGATCCTCCACAAGATTGCCGACCTGATGATCGAGCGTTCCGACCTGCTCGCCCGCTGCCAGATGCTGGAAAACGGCAAAGTATGGAAGGAATGCAAGAACCAGGTCATCAACGGAGCCGCGACCTTCCGCTTTTGCGCTGCGGCCATCGAGACGCTGGGCTCAGAGATCACGCCACCCCGCGGAAACTACCTGAGCATGACGGTATACGAACCCTGGGGCGTCGTTGCGGCTATTACTCCGTGGAATTCTCCCATCACTTTGACATGTAACAAGATTGCCGCGGCTCTGGCCGCCGGGAATGGCGTTGTCCTGAAACCGGCCTCGTACACGCCGACGTCTGGAATTGAACTGGGGCGAATTGCGCTGGAGGCAGGCGTGCCTGCGGGAGTGCTGAACGTCGTGCCCGGAGCAGGAAGCAAGATTGGCGATGCGCTCGTCACCCACCCACTTGTACGAATGGTCTCGTTTACGGGAGGGACCGAGGTGGGACGCCGGATCTCGGAACTGGCGGGCAAGAAGATCATTCCTGCTGTTCTGGAACTGGGCGGCAAGTCTCCGCACATCATCTTTGCGGACGCAAACCTGCAGGCGGCGGCGGAGGCAGCAACCGTCGCAATCTTCGAAGGCACTGGTCAATCGTGCACGGCCGGATCGCGTCTGTTTGTCGAGCGCAAGGTCTACGACGAAGTGCTTGCAATGATTATGGAGCGCGCTCGCGCCCTGCGTGTCGATTTGCCGGATGCCCCGGGTGCGCAGCTCGGACCGAGCGCCAGTTTTGCGCAGCGCGATTTCGTCGAGAAGATGGTAGAAGGCGCACGCCAGGACGGTGCCGAAATTCTAATAGGAGGCTCCCGGCCATCTGACCCCCGTCTGGCCAAGGGTGCGTTCTACCTGCCCACGATCGTCACAGGAATCACGAACGAGTCGACGATCGCACAGCAGGAGATTTTCGGACCCGTTCTCTGCGCCATGCCCTTCGATAACGAAGACGACCTGATGCAGCAGGCTAACGACACCGCCTACGGCCTGGCTTCCGGAATTTGGACAGCCGACTACAAACGCGCCTGGCGCGTAGCCCGCGCGCTCGAAGCCGGGATGGTTTGGATCAACACCTATAAGCAGTTCTCTACGGCTGCACCGTTCGGCGGATTCAAGGACAGCGGACTAGGCCGTGAAAAGGGATTGCAAGGCATCAGAACCTATCAGCAGGTCAAGACCATGTTCTGGAGCATGTCCGACACCTTCGATGGCGGCTTCAGCATCGCGAAATAGAGGCGAAAATATATGGCGAACAGCGACGTACAGCCAGCCCGTGTGAAGCCCGCGTTAAAGGGAGCCGCGTATATTGCGGATTTCCTCGTCCAACAGAAGGTGCCGTACGTGTTCGGAGTGTGCGGTCACGGCATCCTTGGACTGCTCGATGGATTATTCGACCGGCAGAAAGAGATCAAGACGATCTCGGTACACCACGAGGCTGTGGCCGGGTTCATGGCGGAGGCGTATTTCCGGATCACGCAAAAGCCCGTGGCGACCTACACCTCCTGTGGCCCAGGCTCAGCCAATCTCATTCTCGCGATTGCCGCCGCCTTCGCCGATTCTTCCGCGATGCTCAACATCACCGGGAATGTTCCCACGGGGCAGTGGAATCGTGGTCCGTTCCAGGAAACTGGGAAATATTTTCAGGGCGATTTCGTCAACGTCCTGCGCCCTTACGTTAAGCGCAGCTTTCAGCCAACGCGGCCCGACATGCTGCCGTTGGCTCTGCGCCAGGCGTTTGCGCTGATGACGAACGGTCGGCCGGGCCCGGTGAATCTCGATGTGCCGCTTAACGTGTTCGTCGAACCCGTCGATGAGAGCGCGGCACAACCCGATAATCACTGGCCCGCAACCGAGTGGACACGCCCCGCACCCGATCCGGCGGCCGCGGATGACGCGTTGCGCATGCTGCAGAGTGCGGCACGTCCGGTGATTGTTGCTGGGCACGGAGTCGAACTGAGCGGCGCCGAACCGGAGCTCCTCATGCTGGCGGAGGCTTTGCGCATTCCCGTCGCGACTACTCCGTTTGGGAAGGGAGTGTTCGATCCTCGACATCCTCTCAGCCTGGGTCCGACTGGGCGTAACGGATCGTACATGGCGAACGCGGCGTGCCGAAACGCCGATGTGATCCTGGCGCTTGGAACGCGCTTTGATGACCGGGCCACGAGCGCTTGGCTTCCGGGGTTCACCTACAGCATTCCGCCGAGCAAGCTGATTCATGTCGACATTGATGCTGCCGAAATTGGCCGGAACTTCCGTCCAGAAATCGGCGTGATCAGCGATGCCAAGCTTTTCCTGCAACAACTTCTAGCCGCAAACCGCGGAGAGAGTGCCATTCATCGCGATGCGTGGCTGGAGCGAATTGCAGGCTGGCGGAAACGTTGGGAGGCCGCGACCGTGCCCCCCCGTTCTTCGGACGCGATCCCAATTCGGCCGGAACGTGCTGTAGCGGAGTTGCGTCGCGTCGTGCCGGAGGATGGCATTGTGCTCGCGGATGTCGGCATCCACCACAACTGGCTGGTCTCCGAGTATGAAGCGTGGAAGACGCGAACTTTCCTCCAGACTTGGGGATTCGCGTCGATGGGGTTCGCGGTGGCCGGCGCCCTCGGCGCCAAGCTGGCGGCGCCCGACCGGCCAGTGGTATCTCTTTGCGGAGACGGCGCATTCATGATGAATGCGAGCGCTGTGCTTACCGCCGTCGAGTACCAGATCCCTGTCGTGTGGCTGGTGTGGAACAACTTCGGCTATTGCGCCATCCGCGATCAACAGAGCGGCTACTTCGGCAAGAACCGGGAGATAGCAACTAGTTTTAACGACGTGAACGGGAATCTTTATTCCGCCGACTACGCGATGATGGCGCGATCCATGGGAGCCATCGGAGAGAGGGTTGAGAAACCCTCCGATCTTGCGCCGCGACTGGAAGCCGCGATTGCGTCGGCCCGTCCCACGGTGCTCGATGTGCGCATCGACCGCGAGATCCGGCCGCTGGCAACCGGGAGTTGGGATTTGCCTCCAATTCCGCATCCGATGCCGAATTTCGGGTGGGGCGAAGACGAGTGATCGCCACGGCAAGAGCGTGGCTCCGGTCCTTGCCATCTTTATCCAAGTTCGAGGATCAGGCTGCACTGCGCTGGGTATGAAAACCGATGCTGAGCAACGGGAAAACATGACCACTGGGCCCAGCGTTGGAGTTGCGATCGCACCGGGAGAGAAAATCGTTGGGCTTCAGGTCGGCTCGCTCTGGTCGGGCAAACGTTTTTACATTGCCATTTTGTTGTTCTTGAATCTGTTTATCAACTTCATGCACCGCATCAACCTGTCGGTAGCGGCTCCCGCGATCGCAAGAGACTTCAAATGGGATGCGGGAAAAATGGGCCTGCTGTTCTCTTCGTATCAGTGGACGTACTGCGTCTTTCTATTGGTGTGGGGCCCGATGTCGGATCGAATTGGGACGCGTTGGATTAACGGCCTGTCGGTGACGCTGTGGTCCATTGCGGGAATGCTGACTGGCGTTGCTGCAACGTTTGGAAGCATGGTGGCGACTCGCCTGGCTCTGGGCGCCGGAGAGGCAGCTTCGTTTCCAACGTCGGGCAAGGTCGTCCGACAATGGTTTCCCGCGAGTGAACGCGGACTCGCAACCGCAATCTTCAATGCCGGAACCTTCGCGGGACCGGCCTTTTCAGCCCCGTTGGTGGCGTGGCTGTTGCTGAAAGAAGGTTGGCGCGTGTCGTTCATGATTACCGGATCCCTCGGCTTTGTGTGGGTGCTTTTGTGGCTTGTATTTTTTCGGTCTCCTTCGGAGTGTTCCTGGCTGTCGGACGAAGAGCGCAATTACATCGCGGCTCAGACGGACTCCCAGACAAAGCTGTCTACCCCACCCAGGGACACACTGCTTCGACTCATGGGAAGGCGCACCATGTGGGGACTGTTCCTGACCCAGGGATGCTGCGCTTACACCATGCTCCTGTTTCTTTTTTGGCTTCCTTCCTACCTTGTGCAATCACGCCACATGTCGCTGGTGAAGGCTAGTTGGTTTACATCGTTGCCTTACCTCGTGGCCGCAGTGTTGGGACTGCTAGTCGGGAGATTGAGTGACAGCCTCCTATCGCGCGAAGCCATCCGGCAAGGCAAGCGCCGCACGTTGCTGATGATTTTCATTTTGTTGTCTGGCTTAGTTCTGTTGACCAATACTGTCGCGAACGAATACCTGCTCTTAGTCTTGATTTCGATTTCCTTAGCCTGTATTTCGAGCGCTCTGTCGCTCAACATCGCACTGACAAATGATCTCGTTTGGAATCCCGCGATGGTGGGTACGGCGATCGGGTTCTTGATTTTGGGCGGCAACATTTTTGGGTCGCTTGTGCCGGTTGCCACCGGATACATCGTGAAATGGACTGGCAGTTTCGATCTCGCATTTTATTTGGCAGGACTCTTGCTGTTCGTGGCGGCCTTGATTTGCTTCACCATGACCCGCACGCCCCTTACCTTTGACGAGAATTCCGGCCTAGGTCGCTTATGAGCATTGAATCCAAGGAGTCGTGGTCAATCAAAATGGTAGCCCCGCTGGAGCCGGGAATCGTTTGCGTGGACATCGAGCGGATGTTGGCCTTCTATACAGAAGTTTTGGGCCTCACATTTGTGTCCGATGCCGAAGCAACGGCGGAACTGAGCACCAAGTTCGGGACATCGCCCAACGGATTTCGGATCATTCGGTTGCAGACGCCTTATGGGGAAAGAATCAAACTCGTCCAGCCCAAGAAGGTCCCTCCCCATGCGAGCCATGTGCCGCAATGGGTGTTTGAGGGCCAAGGCATCGCATACATCACCTTTGTCGTGGCGGACGTCCATGAAGCGGCGGCGCGATTAGAAAGGTGCCAGGTCGCGGTGATGAGCGAAGGCCCGGTCAACATTCGGAAAGGGATCACCGCAATCTTCGCCAAAGATCCGGAAGGAAATTTCGTGGAATTTGTGGAATACGCGGATCTCGCGTCGTATCGGCCCGATCTTTTCAAGTAGCGTCACTACTCTGATGTAACTGGAAATAGCTTTGACCACCGAAGCTCCGACTGCAGTCTCGTTATTGCCCCCGGGCGAGGCGTCTTCTACCTCAAGCGGAAGACCGCCGCTCTATGCCAACCTGTGGTTTCAGGTATTGGTGGCCATGGCGATAGCACTGTTGCTCGGCTATCTGAGCCCCGCCAAGGCGGTCGCAATGAAGCCACTCGGAGACGCTTTCATACGTCTGATCTCGATGGTGATCACGCTGATCATCTTCTGTACGGTGGTTTCCGGCATCGCCGGCATGCAGGACATGCGTAAGATTGGCCGCGTTGGAGGCAAGGCTCTCTTATATTTCGAAATTATCTCGACTCTGGCTCTTGTGGTCGGGCTGCTGGTGGGAAATATCGTGCAGACGGGGCGCGGCTTCAATGCCAATCCCACCACTCTAGACGCGCATGAAGTCTCTGCCTACGCCGGCCAGGCGAAGGCGCAGAGTATTCCCGACTTCCTGATGCACATCATCCCCAACACCGTTGTCGACGCGTTCGCAAAGGGCGACATCCTGGAAGTGTTGTTCGTAGCACTGTTGTTCGGGTTCGCATTGTCTGCCTTAGGTGCTCGCGGCAAACCGCTGGTGGACCTCGTGGATGTCCTGACCCAGGCCGTATTCAAAGTGGTCGGCATCCTGATGAGGTTCGCGCCGCTGGGCGCTTTTGGAGCCATGGCCTTTACCGTGGGCAAGTACGGAATCGGGTCTCTGGGCCCGCTGGCGAAACTTATTCTTACGTTCTATGTGACCTGCATTCTCTTTGTCTTGGTTGTGATGGGAAGTGTGGCACGCCTGGCTGGGTTCAGCATCATTAAATTCCTCTTCTATATTAAGGAGGAAATCCTGCTGGTGCTGGCGACTAGCAGCTCGGAAACGGTGCTGCCTACGCTGATGGAGAAAATGGAAAGGCTGGGCTGTTCCAAGTCGCTGGTCGGACTGGTCGTGCCCACGGGTTATACCTTCAATACCGACGGCACCAGCATCTATATGACATTGGCGGCACTCTTCGTTGCGCAAGCCACCAACAGCCACGTGGGATTGTTGCAGCAGGTCACAATATTGGGAGTCGCCATTCTGACTTCCAAGGGCGCCAGCGGTGTGCAGGGCGCGGCGTTTATCGCGCTGGTCGGAACGCTCATGGTGATTCCCGGCATCCCGGTCGCCGGCATGGCATTGATTCTTGGCATCGACCGTTTCATGAGCATGTTCCGGGCTCTGATCAATATGATCGGCAACGGAGTTGCTACGCTGGTTGTAGCGCGCTGGGAGAATGAACTGGATCGGGAGACGCTGCGGCGGAATCTTGCGTGAAGCGTCGCGAATTCCCGCCTCCGATGCGCGCAAAGTGGTTGAACATAAATTGAGGTGCTCATGATCCATCCGGAAAAAACGATACTTTCCCGTCGCGCGCTCTTGACGCGCGCGGCCCCGGCGCTCGTCGGCACTATCGCCGCCGTTTCTCCGGGTCGCTTTGCATCCGCTCAGGATAAGGCCCAAGAAATCATTCAAGGCGGCTCCCCCCGCGAAAAAGTATGGAGCAGCGAATATTGGGCCAAAAAAGGCGAGATCTCGCTTTACATTTATCGAAAAAGGCTGGGACCGCCGAAACACGGGGAATTGGCTAAGCCAGTGCTTTTCCTGGCGCACGGTTCGTCCGTTTCGGCGAGGCCAAGCTTCGACCTCACGGTTCCGGGTCACGGCGATTATTCCCTGATGGAGAAGTTCGCTGAATTCGGTTTCGATGTCTGGACGATGGACTTCGAAGGTTACGGCAGATCGAGCGCGGGCCCCGGCAATTCAGACATCGCGACTGGAGCCGAAAATATCTGGGCCGCGGCCGAAGTAATTCAGCACGAAACCGGCCAGTCGCGCTTTCACCTCATGGGAGAATCCAGCGGCGCCCTGCGTGCCGGATCGTTTGCTATGGCCCATCCCGAAAGAGTACAGAGGTTGGTTCTGGTTTCGTTTACCTATACGGGGGAAGGCTCGCCCACACTTTCGAAGCGGTCACAGGCGGTCGAGTTCTATCGCACTCACAATAGGCGGCCGCGCGATCGAGAGATGATCCGCAGCATTTTCACCCGGGACAAGCCCGGTACGTCGGACCCGGCCGTGGCCGAAGCCATGGCGGATGCCGAGTTAAAATTCGGCGACACAGTGCCGACTGGATCGTACTTGGACATGACCACCAAGTTGCCCATCGTCGATCCCGCGAAGCTGCCGGTTCCTGTGCTCATCGCGCGTGGCGAATACGACGGCATCGCCACCGAAGACGACCTGCTGAACTTTTTTCGCAAGCTCCCAGTTCCCGACAGAGAGTTCGCAATTCTTCCGGGCGCGTCACACTCGATTGCGCTTGGCGTGAATCGGCACCAGTTTTGGCATGTCATGCGCGGCTTCCTGGAAATGCCTCAGCGCATCGACGCTCAGACTTCGCGATAAATGGGCATGCCGGCGTTTTGAGAGCACAAGAGGGCTGCGGGATCTGGATACTTAGACTACCGCGCGCGGGCGTGATATCGATTTTCGTGGTCTTCAGGCGCCGCAGTAGATATCAGGTGTTGCCATATGTCATTACATACCAAGAGGTGACGACGGTTTAGACTTTCAAGCCATAGGGTAGCCTTCAAGAAGGAACTCACGTCCGAAAAGAATCATGGATTGACAATGCAGCCCTTGGAACATGTTAATAATACGAGACATGGTGGAGGCGGCGGGAGTCGAACCCGCGTCCGAAAATGTTACTGGTCAAGAGAACTACATGCTTAGTCGCGTTCATGCCCTGGGCATTACCCCAGGACGTTCGCGGCCCGCGCTCAGAACCGACAAGAAACGCGTTCCGCTAGCCTGTGATCTTAGCCTCCCGTCCCAGACGTAGACGGGAAGAGCAGCCCGCTGTGTGACGTTCTTCGGAGGCCCACGGGCGAAGCCTCCTCGAACGGCTGCCTAAACTAGTTAGGCTGCGTATGCCATCTGTTGATTGGCAATTATCATTTTGCCCACGATTACGGGTGTGTGCACCCCGGCATGCCTCTTGGCCGCAAGCATCTCCGTCGAAGCCGTGACGCCCCCACTGGTGGGTTGGCCTGCAAAGAACTACTTCCAGACTAGGTTGCCCGAGTAGGGAAGTCAATCCATTCGATGCCCGGCATCGCCCTTTGGTTCCATCACCTACGCCGCGGTTTTAGACGGCAGTCGGCACTGGACTCGCCCACGCCACGCCGAGGGAATGCAGAATCAACGAGTCTGCCAGCGTGAGCTTGGAAGCGTCCAGGATGATCTGGTAGGCATATGACGCCCTCGGATCGCGCGATGCACACCATGCTTCATGCGCAAAAACGCCTTCGCAGAGCGCGCAAGCGGACTGGGTTTTCGTCGGTTTGCTGTGGTAAGCGGAATTCGCGTTACTCATTGCTTTGTCCTCGACTCTGAAAGTTTGCGGACCAACCACGACTCATTGGATGGCTCAAAGCGCGCTCGGACCTCGATTTGCAGTGCAAAACTGCGCAAAATACTTGGAAAAAGTAAGGGATTTCAGTAAGCCCCCCGGTGAGTGGTCCAGTAAAAGCCCGAGGAGGGTACCGTTTCTGGCGCGGTTGGACAATACATACCAGCCGCTGGCGGCACGTTAGTCATCTTGCCGGCGGGCGCAGTTCTCAGACATCATCGACAGCAGCGAAGTCAGAATGAGCTGCTACATGAATTGAACCGCCTTCAGTCTCACGCACGTCAATCTGCACTTCAGCCAATTCGAGGCTGGTACCGAAATCTTATTGTAGAGAGGTTCTCATCGTGGAAACTGCTGCGAAGCCAGCCCCGGCACCTGTTGCGATCGTCTCCAAGCCGATTCCGACGCCCGGCCTCTTGCTCGCCATGCTGGGCGTCTCCAGCAAGGTAAGCGATTTGATTTTGTCGCCGGGCAGCTATCCCATGGTGGAGCTTTCCGGCAAGCTCACTGCGGTCAAAATCTCTGGAATGCCGCCGCTAACTCCTGAGGACACTCGCCGCATTTCTTACGAGCTAATCGAGGGCAATAAACAGGCGACCGAATCCTTGCAGCATCAGGGATCGTGCGACATCTCCTACCGCGTACCCGGGCGCTGCCGGTTTCGCGTAAATATCTTTCATCAGCGTGGCAGTCACGCCATTGTGATGCGCGTGATTCCCCAGATCATCCCTACGCTTGCCGCCCTGAACCTGCCTACGCAGCTCGCGGAAATCGCCGACCTGCGCAATGGAGTCGTGCTGGTCACTGGGCCCACGGGATCGGGCAAGTCTTCCACCCTGGCAGCGGTGCTCGACCGCATCAACGAGACCCACTCCTATCACATTCTTACCATCGAAGATCCCATCGAGTTCATGCACCGCCACAAGCAATCGCTCGTTCACCAGAGAGAGCTGCACAGCGACACGCCGAGCTTTGCACTGGCCTTGCGCGCCGCTCTGCGACAGGCTCCCAAGGTGATCCTAGTTGGAGAAATGCGCGACAAAGAGACGATCGAAATTGCGCTGGAGGCCGCCGAGACCGGCCACCTGGTCCTCTCCACGCTTCATACCATTGACGCCTCCAAGACCGTGGAGCGCATCATCGGCGCCTTTCCCATGGGTGAGCAACAAATCATTCGCAACCGTCTGGCAAAAAGTTTCCGGGCGATCGTTTCCCAACGTTTAATTCCCCGCAAAGACGGCAACGGGCGAGTCGCGATCGTGGAAATTCTCAAGGCCAGTATCCGCACCCGGGAATACATTGAGAAAGGCGAACAGGATGGCAAAACGCTTCTGGAAGCCATGATGGATGGCGATACTGATGGTATGCAATATTTCGATGGCGAGATCGAAAAGCAAATCCGCGCCGGTATCGTGGACCTCAGCACAGGCCTCGCCTATGCCACTAATCCTGGGAACCTGCGGCTCGTGCTTTCCGATCTGGCCGGTGAGTCCGCGGAGAGTAGTGCCCCCGAAAAAGCATAGGCAGTTTGTTCGTGTGGAGCGGCCACTCTTACCCGCTGCTTTTTGCTGCGGCAAGGAAGCGGGCAGGAGCGCCCGCTCCACACATTTCTACGACCGCGCCAACATCGTTTCCAGCTTCGTCTTCGCCTGCGGCCACTCGTCGTCCAGGATGCTGAAGTAGACCGTATCGCGCACCCGTCCGCTCCAGGTAATCAAATGACGGCGCAGAGTGCCTTCTTCTTTGGCCCCGATGCGCAAAATCGCATTGCGCGACTTCTGGTTCAGCGCATCCGTTTTCAACTCCACCCTGATGCATTTCCACATTTCAAATGCATGCCGCAGCATCAAGTATTTGGCTTCGGTATTAACCGGGGTGCGCTGCCACGCGGGTGCGATCCAGGTCCAGCCGATCTCGACCCGGCGATTGTTACGATCAATATTCATAAAGCGCGTGCTGCCGATTGCGCGCCCATATTCGCGCTCTACCGTGGCGAACACCACGGATTCTCCACGCTCCTGCTCCTCAAATGCCTTTGCGATTAACCTCTCGAAATCATCCGGCGTCTTCATGGTAGTGGGAATCCAACGAAAGATATCTTCGGCGTCGCTCTTCGCAACCTCCCAGAAAAGACGCGCGTGCTCCCGCCGGATCGGCTCCAGTCGTACCACAGAGCCTTCCAGCGTTACCGGCAGAACAATATTCAGAGGCGCAACAATTCCATTCATGAGTTCCTTTCACAGTGCACCGTTGGACCCCCATCCGTCATCCGACCGGAGCCATTTTTCAGCCGGTGGGAAGAATCTGATGCTGTACGGCATTCACTACTCGCTCATTATCTTGCATCCCTCGCTTATTTCCGGCATCTCACTAGGGCGCGGGTTCTGAAAGCTGCCACCGGGATTCCATCGCTGCTTTCTGTCACAATAACGAATGTTGATCGCAGGCTGAATTGTATTGGTTAACCATCGATGACCTCATACGTCCAACTACCGGCCATGCGACAGGCAACGCCGCACTGTTGTCAGGAGAACCCTCGGTGAAGGCGCACTGTCTCCCTTTTTCCCAAATCCCGCACACCACCAGCCTTTTCACCGACTTTCTTACTTATCATCCAAACGTAAATCGCTTTTATCCCCGCTCTCCTCATCTGGGAGAATGGCTGAAAGAAGAAGCCGCAAAAATCTCCTACGACTCGGCGCGCCGCGAACGTGTCACTTCAATCCTTGAACGCCAAAACAAGTCTTGGGACGCCTCGCCGCAAACCCTTGCCAATCTCGACCGCCTGCGTAGAGGCGCGGCTGCGATTGTTACCGGACAGCAAGTCGGACTGTTCGGCGGACCGATGTTCGCCATCTACAAAGCTCTCACCGCCGTCAAACTCGCTGCGGAAGCGACCGCAGCGGGCGTCGAGGCCGTTCCCATCTTCTGGCTGGCGACGTACGACCACGACCTGGCTGAAGTGAACCACGTTTCCATCCCCGGGCCCGATGGCGCGGCCCACGTCCTCACCACGCCCAGTCACGATGTCCCCGGCGCTCCGGTCAGCGCCGTACGCTTCGGCGACGAGATAGTTCCCCTTGTCGAGCAAGCAACCAACCTCCTCGGTGATTCTGCCGCCGCGCAGTTTCTGCGAGAGTGCTACCGTCCCGGCGAATCGTTGGGCACAGCTTTCGCACGCCTATACGCACGCATCTTCGCGGAGTGGGGCGTGATTATCCTCGACGCTTCCGACGGCGAACTTGACCGCGTCGCCGAACCCATATTTCGTGCCGCCATCGAGCGTGCGGAAGAACTGGACACCGCGCTGCTGGAGCGCGGAAAGGCCCTTGAGGCCGCTGGTTACCACCAGCAAGTCAAGGTCACGTCGTCCTCCGTGCTGCTTTTCACCATGCGGGACGGCGCTCGCACTCCCATCCAACTCCGCCACAACGGAGCTGACGCGGAATTCGTAATCGGCACCGACGCCGCTGCGGAGAAACTTTCCGCGTCAGATCTGATCGGTCGAATCCATTCGCATCCCGAGCAATTTAGCCCCAACGTCCTGTTGCGTCCGATTGTGCAGGATTATCTTTTGCCCACGCTTGCTTACACCGGCGGCGCAGCCGAAGCCGCGTATTTCGCGCAAGCCGGAGCGGTCTATGAAGCGTTGTTTGGCCGCGTTACGCCAATCATCCCGCGTTTTTCCGCCACGATTGTGGAGCCGAAAATCCAGCACCTGCTAGAGAAGTTCGACATCAGCGTGCCCCATGTCTTCGCCGGCCCCGATGCCCTGCGCCGACAACTCGCCGAGCGCGCCCTTCCAGGGGACTTGCAGGCCGCCTTCGAGACTGCCAAAAAATCTCTCGATTCACACTTGTCGAGTATCAAAGAGAAATTGGTAAAACTGGATCGCACGCTGGTCGACGCCGCGGAAACCGCCCGCTCGAAAGTCGAGTACCAATTGGAACGGCTTCATTCGCAGGCGGCGCGCGCCGAGGCGCAGAAGAGCGAACTCGTAACCCGCAAAGCTGAAGTTTTGAGTCAGACGCTCTATCCCGACAAAAATCTGCAGGAGCGCGGCGTGGGCGGCATTTTCTTTCTGGCGCGCTACGGGCCCGAGCTCCTGCATCAGTTGTACGAAGCCATTCAGCCCGATTGCTTCGACCACCAGATTCTGGAAGTTTAGCGGCGGTGGCAGTTTCACTTCTGCTTGAGAGCCCCATCAGTCGTGCTTCGCACCTGCGCGTAACTCGCATCGCCGGGACCGCTGCCATGGCTCACTGCGAGCGTCTCGCCGGAGCGGCTGAGTACGACAACGTATGCATCGTCCGCTGCGTTGTAGCGCACGAACCTCTTCAGTTCCGCCTCTTTCTGCAGAATGGGAACGAAGTGATCTCGCTTGTCTTCAGGCACGCCCTTCTTGATTCCGCTGATCACTATGCCCCGCACAAATCGCGGAACATCCTCGAGTACTGGAAGTTGATACAACACAAATTCCGGCCGCGTTCCGAACTCCGCGAGTAGCTTGTTCGCCCACGCGCTCGTTGGTCCTTTGGAAGCTTTGGTAAATCCGAAGACCAGCACGGCAACCTTGCCCGCCGCGGCGTCGGGCAGGACGATGTGCTGTCCCGCGAAGCTTTCCCCTTCGATCGCAGGCATCCGCGAGATGTCTTGCGCCACCGCCGAAGTCAGCAGCGACAGGAAGCAGGCGAAAAGTAATTGGAGTTTCTGAAACGTGCCCATAGGTTCATCACGCGGCTGACCTGCCGGAATTCTATTTGCTCTCGCTGGTCGCGAGATAAGTTCCCAGCCCAATCATGATCGCGCCCGTCACGGTTCTTTGCCGCCGCCGGAAAGTTGCCGACGAGCGGATCCGTTCTCCCAAAGGCCCCGCCAGCGCGATCATCATCAGGTCTGCCGTTGTGTTCATTGCTACCGAGGTTGTTCCCAGCGCCACGAATTGCAGAAAGACGTGCCCGCTCCCTCGGTGTACGAATTGCGGAATGAAGGAAAGAAAAAACAGCGCAGTTTTAGGATTAAGGACCTCCGTCGCCACGCCCTGCCACAGCGGATTTCGCGCCGCCTTGGCACTTCGGGGAATATCTTCGGCAATCGCCTCCGGCGCATTCACTTTCTCTGTGCGCGCATCGAGAATCATGCGCACGCCGAGAAAACACAGATAAGCCGCTCCCACATACTTCACCGTCGCGAATGCCAGCGCCGATTTCGCCAGGATGATCGACACTCCCAACGCTGCTGCGAACACATGCACCATCCCGCCGAGAAATGTCCCCAGCGCCGACAGCACTCCCTCGCGCTTGCCGCCGGCAAGGCTTCGAGCCAGCACGTAAAGCATTCCCGGCCCCGGTGCGATCGCCAGCAGCACCGCCGCCGTCAGGAATAACACGAGTCGCGTGGAATCGAACATGTTTTGCACCTCCTCAGTTTCAACTAAGCCTTAAGCCACTTTTCCAAACCGGCAAGCGACTCTACCCGCGGAAATTCACGCTCGCGGTACGCTCCTGCCACGTCAAACAAAACGGCCTGCATCCCCGCGTTGCGCGCACCCACATAATCGACAGAATACACATCGCCCACGTACAGGCTATCCGCCGGCTCGGCATTCATCTCGCGCAGCGCCGCATCGAAGATTGCCGGATGCGGCTTTTCATGCCCCACATTTCCCGAATCGGTGATGCTCCGAAAGCAATCCACAATTCCGCATCGCCGCAGCACAGTGTCGATCTTTCCGTCGGCATTGGAGATCACCGCGATTTTGTATTCTTTTCGAATTCGCACCAGAGCATCGCGAGTGCCTGGAAGAATTTGATCCCAGTTCGCCGAGTTCTGTGTATTCTCCACCAGTTTATCGCGCACACCATTGTCCATCGCGTTCAATCCCTGCAACAGATAAGTGTGGAAGGTCCACCAGAAACTATGATCGACCTTGCCGCCCATGTATTCCGCATCGAATTCGTGCTTGGTGCGGCGCTCCAGCGCCTGCCAGACTTCGAGCGTGGGATGGCGTTCTTCGGGCAACGGCGCCAGCATGCGGGCTCGATTCGGAAACAGAAGGGTATTGCCTACATCGAAGAAAACGAAACGGCATTTTCCCATGATCCATATTAACCAACGGAGGAGGGTACCAGGAATTTCCCTACCACCGAATCACCGCCTCTTGCTCGCCCTGAACTCCAGCGAAAAAAGATGTATCATTTCGGCTCAGTCCCTGAAGCTCGGCTGTCGGAGCCTAATTCCACGCATGGTACTATCCGCGGCAGTGTCGACGATTGCGGGCTTCGCTCGCAGCACGCGCGTGGCGCTCGCGCTCTACACGGCGGCGCGCGCTTACGCCGCCTTGCTCGCAGCTACTGCCGTCGCAGCGCTCTACCGTGGCTCGCGGGAAGATGTCTACAACATCTTGTGGGCCGTGGTCTTCGGCTTTGCCACGCTCAACATTCTCAGCCTCGCCGCCCGCCGCCTTGAGCCTACCCGCCGTGGTCTTAGCTTCGGCGAGTTGATGGCCGTGATGGTTGTCTTGCTCTCCGTCTTACTCCTGGGATGGGAAATGCTCAGTCTGTTTCACATCTTCCCGATCAAACTCAAGCACTGACGCAGTTCCCAGTTCCCGGTAAACCCGTGAGACCGAATGAGCCAATGCGGAACCGTAATCTTTCCCGCACCTCAGATCCAAATCCGGGAACTCGACCCTGAGAACTGAGAACCGAGAAACTGTCCCCCCGTCTCATTTTTGCGGTATCATTCGCTGCAATGGCGAAGAAGGACTCCAATTTCGAAGTGACGTGTCCGTGCTGCAATGCGGTGCTCAAGGTTGACACCGCCACCCGCGGCGTCATCGCTCACACTGCCGCCGTGAAGCCAAAAATGTTCAATGACATGGAAGCGGCCGCTAAAGCAATGCGCGAGCAGGACAGCCGCCGCGAGTCGATCTTCCAGCAGTCAGTCGAAGCCCAGAGAAACGCTTCCGATTTACTCGAGAAAAAGTTTCAGGAAGCCGTGCGCAAAGCCAAAGAGACGCCCGACACCGGCAAGCCGATTCGCGATTTCGACCTCGACTGATTCCTCCGCGCATGACACGCCCCGGCTCGCGTCCGCTGCTTCTTGGTCACCGAGGCGCGCGCGCCCTCAAGTCAATTCCTGAAAACACATTGGCATCTTTTGATCGGGCTCTAACCGATGGCTGCGATGGCTTCGAATTCGACGTGCGGCTCACCGCCGACGGGCAGCTGGTCGTCTGTCACGATCCGCGGACCGGAAGCATCGAGATCGCGCGAGCCGCAGCCGCGAAGCTATCCGCGTTACCGCGACTGCAGGATGTTCTTGCGCGCTACCAGAACCGTGCTTTTCTGGATATTGAACTCAAAGTCGCCGGAGTGGAAAAGATCGTGCTAGACCTGCTGCAGAAGCATCCACCCCGCCGCGGATTCGTCGTCTCGTCATTCCTTCCGCAAGTGTTGCGAGATCTGCACGCCCTGAACCCGACTGTGCCCCTCGGTCTCATTTCCGAAACGAAAGCCCAACTTCGAAGCTGGAGTGAACTCCCTATCGAATTTGTGATTCCTCTTTACAAGCGCGTCGATGCCGCTCTCCTGCGCCAGATCAAATCCGCGCAAAAGAAAATCCTAGTCTGGACCGTCAATGCGCCAGCCGACATGCAAAGTCTCGCGGATTCCGGAGTAGACGGCATCATCTCCGACAACACCAGCCTGCTCTGTCGCACCCTAGCTGCCGCAAAGTAGCGCCGGCAACCTGCCGGCTGTAGCGCGGGCGCCCCGCCCGCGCAGCCTGCAGCGTAGCATTTGTCCGAAGTTTTCAAGAGCGTCTCTGCGATATACTGCCGAAACCATTTCTTCGATCGAGGACCGCCAATGGCTGTCGGCATTCGTACCCAGGATCTGCGCAAGGTGTATAACTCCGCCCCGCCGCTGGGCGCTGCCGGAGGCTTCATTGCGCGCGCCGATGCCAAGGGCGCCAAGCAGCCCAAGAATCAGATTCCCGCCCTAGACGGGCTCTCGCTCGAAGTTCTTCCCGGAGAAATTTTCGGCCTGCTCGGCCCCAACGGCGCGGGTAAATCCACCACGGTCGGAGTGCTTACTACCCGGGTGCGTCCTACATCAGGCCAAGCCTGGATCGGCGATCACGATGTCTGGAAAGAACAGGCTCTGGTGAAACACCTGATCGGAGTGGTTCCCCAGCGACCGAACCTCGACTTTTCCCTGACGGCTCGCGAGATTCTCGTTTTCCACGCAGCTTATTTCGGAATCGGATCGAAACTGCGCAACGAGCGCGCCGATGCCTTACTCGAAAAATTCAAGCTCACCGAGCGCGCCAACCAGATGGTGCGCGGCTTTTCCGGCGGCATGATGCAGCGGCTCTCCATTGCCCGCGCCATGATGCACGATCCGCAAGTCCTGTTTCTCGACGAACCCAGCGCCGGCCTCGATCCGCAAACCCGCATTCTCCTGTGGGAGATCATTCGCGAATATCACCAGGCGGGAAAAACCGTTCTACTCACTACGCACAACATGGAAGAGGCCGACGCGCTGTGCCAGCGGCTGGCCATCGTCGATCACGGCCACGTGATTTCGGTGGGCACGCCCACCGACTTGAAGGCTTCGATTCCGGGAGGCTTTGTGCTCCGCCTGCGCTTCGGAAAACAGACTCCAGAGTTGCTGCAGCGATTGCAATCTCTAGCGGGAGTGCGCGAGGTGCGCGCCGCCGATACGACGGGCGCCGACGTTTACGCCGATCGCGGAGGGTCGCTGATCCCCGAAATCGCGACTCTGGCTGCGGGCTCCGGCGCTGAGCTGTCGGACGTTCACATTCTCGAACCTAGCCTGGAGAATTTGTTCCTGCACCATACCGGAAGGAGCCTGCGCGATTGAACTGGAAAACGTTTGGCGCAATGCTGGCGCGCGATGCTCATGTGGCGCGCCGTAACGCGATTCAACTCCTGATGCAGACTTTTCTGCAGCCGCTGTTGTTCGTATTCATCTTTGGCAAGGTGATGGTCGGCAGCGGATATATGCCCGAGGCCTACAAGAGCCTGCTGCTCCCCGGCATCATCGCCATCAGCATGGTGTTCACCGGAGTCTGGGCGGTGGCCATGCCGCTGATTGCAGAATTTCAGTGGACCCGCGAAATCGAAGACCGCCTGCTCGCGCCCATCGACGTGGGCTGGCTGGCAATCGAGAAGGTCATTGCCGGAATGCTTCAGGCTCTGGTCGCCGGCCTGGTTGTATTGCCGCTCGCATGGCTGGTGCTCGGCCGCGGAGTTCAAATCAGCGTTGGCTCTCCGCTCACTTTCGCAATGATGATTCTGCTGGTTGCGGGCTTCTCCGCATGCGGCGGACTGGCCTTGGGTTGCAGCATCAATCAACAGCACATTGGACTGATGTTCAGCATGGTGATGACTCCCATGATCTTCTTCGGCTGCACCTATTATCCGTGGAGCGCGCTGAAGCCCTTCCCCATCCTGCAGAAAATTGTGCTCATCAATCCGCTCGTCTTCGCCAGCGAAGGCCTGCGCGCAACCTTGGTCCCGCAGTTCGCTCACTTGCCGATCACAGCGGTGCTTCTGGCGCTGCTCTTCTTCGACGTTCTGCTGTTGATTGTGGGATTGCGGCAGTTCGAGAAAAAGTCGGTGAGTTAGTCGGCGGCAGCTTCCAATGCGGAAATTCCTCGCGCGGGTTTCTTCAGGAACGCGGTGCGCTCGGTTTCAAACGCTTCTAAATTCGATCCCAGGTCCTGCTCATTCCACCCCAACACCGCGCCAATGCGCAGCGCCGCTTCGCGGCTGCAGGATTCCGACCAGCACGCTCCCAACGCGACCGGCACGCGGCGTAGCAGCACGTCGCCCAGCGTGACCGCGTACTCGTTGCGATAAGCTTCCACCACTTCGGCGACGATGTGCGAACTATGCGGACATACCGGGGCGCGCAACTCAGCGCTCACCAGCGCCATGCGGGCAATGTCCATTGCGCGGCGTCCATGCCACTCCATAATGCCGCGAGCCGTTTCCTCGCTTACTGACCCCGCCCGGGCAATCTCCAGAACTTCCTGATCAAGCATCGGATCAATCGAACCCTGTGGTCCCATCGAAATCATGGTCGGTTCAGGGACGGCGATGCCAATCTTTCGCGCGCATTCCCGCGCCAGAGAGGCCGCGGTGGTCAATTTGCCGCCAATTACGGAAATCAGCCGCGCCGCGCCGTCGGCAGTATGGTCATGCAGGAAATGACGCCGCGTCACCGCCGACGCCTTGTTCCGCGGCGAGTTTGGCAGCGGGCGAATTCCGGCGAACGCATACTTAATGTCCTGCGCCGCAATCTTCGCCTTCGGAAATAATTTCGTCACGCTCCGCAACAGGTATTCGATTTCTTCGTTGGACGGTGCGGTCCGGCCGGGATCGCCCGCGTCGGGAACTTCGGTCGTACCCACCAGCACCTGCTCATTCCAGGGCAGAACGAAAATCGGACGGCCGTCGGCTGCTTCGGTGTAAAGCGCCATGCTGGGCGCGCCTGAAAACCGCGGCAGAACGATGTGCGAACCCCGCACTCCGCCCAGCATCGGCTTGCTGGTGCGCACCGCGGACCTCTGACAAATGCGGTCGGCCCACGGCCCGCTGCAGTTCACAATCCAGCCCGCATCCACCCGCGCGTCTTTTCCTGTGATGCGGTCGCGCAACAGTACGCCGCGCGCGCGCCCCTGCGCCACGTCTACAGCCAGCACTTCGCAATGATTGCGAACCACCGCCCCTGCCTCGGCCGCTTCCAGCATCCATTCGGCAACCAGGCGCTCGGGAAACTCGCACTGCGCATCTTCATAGTTGAAGATCGACCACTGGTGCCCGGCGTCGAGCGCTCGCTCCACGCGCTTCAATTCCATTTCGCTCAGCGCTCCCGACTTTCTTCCCGAGAATCGCTGGTAGAGCCATAACCCGGCGCGCACTTTCATGGCGCTGCGCTCGCTTTGCTCATTGAGCAGAAACAGGAAGCGTACGGGATGGACCAGGTGCGGCCGCTCGCCCAGCAGTCGCTCGCGCTCGCGTACCGACTCCCGCACCAGCCCGATCTCTCCATGCTCCAGGTAGCGCAGGCCGCCGTGAATAATCCGCGTCGACCGGCTGGTCACACCGGAGGCAAAATCGTTCTGTTCGACCAGCAGAGTCCGCTTGCCGGCACGGGCGCACTCCCGCGCCACGGCCACGCCATTGATGCCGCCGCCAATCACCACCACGTGGAAATGCTGCCCATCCACGCTAGGTCGAGGTTTAATCGCTAAACTCATGCATGTAGATCAGATGCGAGAACGTCAAGAAGGCTCTCGGGAGTGCCGCATCGGTCGCAGGCACACTTAACCTGCTTCCATTCTGCGCCCCTACGTCAAGGACTTGAAGGTCACGATAGTCCACATTGGTTGGTCGACCTGATTCCTTGCGTAACCTCACCGCGGATAGTGCCGGAAGTAACCTGCTCAGCCGGGGTTTAGGAGGAAGTCACCCGGCGGCAGTAGCGGGGGCGTCCCGCCCGCGCGTGCACGAGGTCGACGAATGCGAGAGCAAGTTGCTCTCGCGACAGCCGGCAAGTTGCCGGCGCTACTCGTTCACTCCATTGCTTCCCGCCTTCAGCCTCATTTACATTGGTTGCCGGAATGCCCACCACAGGAGAACGTTTCGAGCGCGCGGTTGCTATCATGGAGCGCTTGCGCGCACCGGGCGGCTGCCCCTGGGACCGCGAACAGACTTTCGATTCCATCAAGCCCTACACGCTGGAAGAAACCTACGAAGTCCTTGAGGCCATCGACAATCGCGATTGGCCCGAACTGGCCGGCGAGCTCGGCGACCTGCTATTGCAAGTCCTTTTTTACGCCGAGATGGCGAAAGAACAGTCCTCGTTTTCCATCGACGATGTGCTCGACCGCCTTTCCACCAAACTCATCAATCGTCATCCGCATGTCTTCGGCGACACCAAGGCCGAGACGTCTTCCGAAGTCTTGCGGAACTGGGAAGCCATCAAGGTAGAAGAGAGAAAGAGGCGGCAAGCAGTTGCTGGGGAACGAGTTGCTGCGGAAGCAAATGACCATCCGCGTCCGCCCGAGCAGAATTCCGTGCTGGCGGGAATCTCCTCTGCCATGCCGTCTCTGCTCGAAGCGTCGAAGCTGAGCTCGCGCGCCGCGCGCGTCGGTTTCGACTGGCCCAACGTCGAAGGCCTGTTCGACAAACTGAACGAAGAGGCCGACGAACTTCACGAGGAACTTGAAGATTTTCCGCCGCCCGGACCGCGTCCCCAAGGCCGCGGTGTCGCCGGATCTGGCCGCACTGCTGTGCCCGAAACACTTCAAGCGCGGCTTGAAGAAGAAGTGGGTGACCTGTTCTTCGTGCTGGTCAACGTAGCACGCTATCTTTCGGTCGATCCCGAGTCCGCGCTGCGCAAAACTAACCGAAAATTCAAGCGCCGCTTTCAGTGGATGGAAGCCCGCCTCCACGACTCCGGCCGCAGCGCCGACCAGGCTTCCATGGAGGAACTGGAATCTCTCTGGCAGCAAGCCAAGCGCGAGGAAAAGCCAGCGTGACCGCAGACTCCATCGTTCTGCGCCGCTGCCACGGCATCGAAGACTTCCGCGCAGCTGTCGCCTTGCAAAAAGAAGTCTGGAATTTCAGCGACGCCGAACTGGTTCCGCTGCGCATGTTCGTGGTCGCCGACAAAGTTGGAGGCCAGGTGATGGGTGCCTTCGACGGCGACGTCATGGTGGGCTTCGCGCTCTCCGTTCCCGGCACCCGCACCGGCCACGTCTACCTGCACTCGCACATGCTCGCCGTCAGAAAAGATCATCGCAACAGCGGCCTGGGCCGCCGCCTCAAGTTGATGCAGCGCGAGGACGCGCTCGCCCGCGGCATCGAACTCATCGAATGGACGTTCGATCCGCTGGAAATCAAGAACGCTTACCTCAACATCGAAAAGCTCGGCGCCATCGTCCGCCGCTATAACATCAATCAATACGGCATTACCTCGTCGCCGCTGCAGGGAGGGCTACCGAGCGATCGCCTCATTGCCGAATGGTGGCTGAAGTCGAAGCGAGTCGAAACGCTGCTGGCAACAGGGAAAACGGCGCCCGCCAAGCCCGAGTTGAGCATCGAAGTGCCAGCGCAGATCTATGACTGGAAAGCCGCGCCCGAAACGCGCAGCCGTGCCCAGCAGGTGCAGGAGCGCAATCGGGAACAGTTCTTACGGGCGTTCGAAAACGGCCTTGCGGTGCTGGGCTATGAGCGCGACGCTGAAGGCAACGGCAAGTTCCTCCTCGGACACTGGGATGAAAACTGGTCGTACGCGTCGGAAGAATAGAAGAATAACGTGGCGCCGCCGTCCCGGCGGCTGTGGCGGTGGTGTCTCGCCCGCGCACGCTGAATGCGAGGGCAGGATGCCCTCGCGATAGCCGGCAAGTTGCCGGCGGTACTGAGACCTATGAAAATTGAAGCCATCACGCTCCGCGAGATCCACATGCCGCTCGTCCACTTCTTCGAGACGAGCTTTGGCCGAACCTACAGCCGCCGCATCCTGCTGGTCACCGTCCATTGCGAGGGCGTCGATGGCTGGGGAGAATGCGTCGCCGGAGAAGATCCTTTTTACAGCAGCGAATGGATCGAAAGCGCGTGGCCGACGCTGACGAAGTATCTGATCCCCGCGCTGCTCGGCAAACAGATCGATTCCGCCCGCGATTGCCCCGCTCTTTACGCCAAGGTCCGCGCCCACCGCATGGCCAAAGCCGCGCTAGAAAACGCGCTCTGGGACGCCGAAGCCGCGCAGAAGCAGCAGCCCTTGTGGAAGTTGCTGGGCGGCACGCGCAGCCAGATTCCATGCGGGGTTTCGATTGGCATTCAGGATTCGGTCGAGCAACTGCTGGAGAAAATTCAAACCGAACTTGCCGCCGGATACCGCCGCATCAAAATCAAAGTCAAGCCTGGCTGGGATGTGAATGTGCTGGAACGCATTCGCTCGCGCTGGTCCGACATCACTTTAAGTTGCGACGCCAACTCCGCGTACACGCTCGATCAGGTTGAACACCTGAGAAACTTCGATCAATTCAATCTTCTCATGATCGAGCAGCCGCTCTGGAACGACGACATCTACTACCACGCCCGCTTGCAGAAAGAACTTCGCACTTCAATCTGCCTGGACGAATCCATCGTCAATGCGCGCAGTGCCGCGTTCGCCGTTGAAACCGGAGCCTGCCGCATCATCAACATTAAAGTCGGCCGGGTCGGAGGCTTCTCCGAGGCTCTCAAAATCCACGACGTTTGCGCAGCTTACAAAATTCCTGTGTGGTGCGGGGGGATGCTCGAAACCGGCATCGGGCGCGCCCACAACATTGCTCTCTCTACCAAAGAAAACTTCAGCCTGCCGGGCGACGTCTCCGCCTCCAAACGTTATTGGAAAGAAGACATCGTCGATCCCGAAGTGCAAGTTTCTGCTCAGGGCATCATCGCCATCAGCGACCGCGCCGGTACCGGGTACCAGGTCAAACCAGATTTGATCGAGAAGCTTACGGTGAGGAAAGAGACCCTCCGAAGATGAACAGAAAATGAACATTAGATACCCCCCTGCGCCGCGCCAAGGCTGAAACCCTTCCCTCGTTATTCGTCCATGTTATTCGTCCATTATGTGCGCTAAGGGACCGACACGGCACGTATTTGGATATATGTTTTGCGCTAGCAAGTCGATCGGATTTGAAGCCGTCTTCCTTCGCCGTTCCAAGAGGTCTACATGACGGTCCGCGAGAAAAAAGGCGCCACCATTCTTCATTTCGGAACTGATCGTTCCGCCCTGCTTTTGCGCGCTCGAAATCTTACTCGGATGGGATACGACGTTTTAAATGCAAGCAACGGATTTGAAGCGATCCAGTTGGCGAGCCTTGACACGGTAGACGCCGTGGTCGTCGATCAGAACCGCGACTGCGCGGAAGTTGATCTGATCGTCTCTGAGATCAAGCGGTTTCGACCGCAACTGCCTACCATCCTGCTCGCCGAAGAACCAGGATCGTTGCGCCAGGCACAGGAATTGGCGGACGCATGGGTGAAGCGAGAGAACCTGAAAATGCTGGCCGCAGCTTTGAAGGACGTGCTTTACCAGCAGGGGCAGGGCGGCGTCCGGTAAAACAATTTCTTATTAGTTGGTGGGATGCTTTGTAGCCAAGGTAGCTTCCGGTCCTTGGCTTTCGTGCGCCAGTTTATGTTCTTCCGTCTTCAAAATCTGCACGCCTTGCGCGAACGTCAGATGATCGGGCAAGCGATGAAAGTCGCTCAACACTTCGTCCGACACAATACTGAGGCCTTTGAACATGAGGATCTTGCCACTCATATTCAAGTTCATCCGAGTGATGCCCCACGCTCCATCGCCTAAGCCCAAGTCGCCTTGCTGGACTACGAAGTGACCGCCCCGGTTGAGACGTCCGAGAATCCCCCAGCCGAAAGTGACCTCCTGAAATAACGTGCCGTTTATGCGAGCCAGGCGGTTGGTTTTCGAATCGATCAGCAGTTCGCCCCGCATGCCTTTTAGAACCTGCTCCACGTGAGTGGGCGGGTTGTAATCTGGATTGGGCTTGAACTCCAATTTCACCAAGGGATCGTCAGCCTCCCCCAATCCCGGCGCGCTATTTTCCGTGCCCGCATATTCGTAGGTGAACGCATCGGGCAAGGCTTTTACGATGCGGAGAGTGCGGTCTTCATCTTCCTTTTCGCGAGCCGCTTTCCGGCGCAGTTGGTCTGGATTATTCGTTAGCCCGGAAAGATGATCGTTCTCCGCCTGCTGTTGTTGCGCGCTCAGGGGCTGGTCGTTGACCGCGACCAGCATGCCCGCCAGAGCCTGGTTGGTTTCGACATAGATGTGAGTCTGAGAACCTTTTGGGGTTTGCCGGTGCGAGCGGAACATGTGGTGCACCTCGGGATGATTCGCCGCTGCCACCTCATTCGCAACCGTGAGCCTCACCAGTTCTCCTGCCGGGACATTCGGCTGCTGGGCCCCGATCGCGGTTGGACCAAGGCACAATACCGAGATCAGGACTAAGAAAGCGCCTGGTATCGAAGGCATGGTCATTCGCGTTGGCTTCACGCAACTCATGCTACGGTTAGTGTAGCAATGGGCCGCGCGGGTTGCAGCGAGTATCTCCGCATACACTTAAGCCTGTATTTTCTAGCGCAACCGGAGTCCACCGCTTGCCGCACACTTGGCTTGTTGGGTATAGTCGAGAGAAGCGGCGAGTCCCAGTACTTTGCTTCCAATTAGCGTGCGTTGGTAGGCTGCATCCCGCTCCCTAAGGAGAACATTCATGAGTGCTCCGTTGTCGGCAGATTTGGCGCAGATAGGCAAGTCCGTAGTCATTAAAGGCGAATTGTCCGGCAGCGAAGACCTTTACGTCGACGGTCAGGTCGAGGGAACTATCTCGCTCAAGGGCAATAGTTTGACGGTCGGTCCTAACGGCCAGATCAAGGCTTCGGTAGAGGCCAAGACCGTGGTGGTACAAGGCAAACTCGAAGGTAATGTGCAGGCCAGCGACCGCGTGGAATTGCGCAAGTCCGCTGTGCTTCACGGGGATATCTCAACCCAGCGGATTTCCATCGAGGAAGGCGCCTATTTGAAAGGTAAGATCGACATTCAAGGGCGCGCGGAAAAGGCAGCGGGGAAGTAACTGCCCCTGCCTGGCGGATTCAGGTAAAGTGTTGGTTTCAGAGGTCGATTTAGAATTATGGGGCAGCGCCGCCTGACACCAGGCGACGCACCGTTCTAATGGCATCAGTCACTCATAATTTCATGAAGCTTTTTCGAGGCTCTTCGGGCGGGGTAGAAGCGACCACAACGCAGGCCGCCCAAAAACTGACTCGGCGTTCGAGCAGTCTTGGCGAGCTGGCCCGCGTGTGGGAAGCCGATACGCCGCTGTGCGTGCTCGATCTGGGTTCCACGTCGGCGTCGAACATCCGTTTCTTCACCGAGCGCAGCCACAAAATTTACAGCGAAGATCTTCTGGTATCTTCGACCGATCCGGCGCTCATGACAAAGGACGAACAAGGAAACCTCATCCTCGACAGTCGCCGCTTTCTGGCCGACAACCTGGTTTATCCGGCGGCGCATTTCGACATCGTGCTGTGCTGGAATCTGCCGGACTATTTGGACGAAAGCCTGGTGCGTCCCGTTATGGGGCGCCTGTGGTCGGTGCTGAAGCCGGGCGGGATGATGCTGGCCTTTTTCCATACCAAGGATGCTGGTCCGGATTCGCCCTGCTACCGCTTTCACATTGTGGGCAAAGACACGCTGGAAATGCAGCCCATCGTGCTGCGCCGCGAAACTCGGCGCGGGAATACGGGAGCGGTGCATACCGCGATTGGCGACGGCTTCCGCCTGCAGCGCGTCTTCAACAACCGCCACATTGAAACCCTGTTCCGGGATTTCGCCTCCATCAAGTTCTTCCTCGCGCGCGACAATGTCAGGGAAGTGCTGGTCGTGCGGTGACGCGATAAACTAAATTTCAGATTTCAGATTTTTGATTTCAGATCTACAAACTAAGACAACCAAGGGTTTTCAATCTGCAATCATCAATCTAAAATCTGCAATCATCAATTGATCTTCTTCCACGCAATTGCTCCCATGCGAAACAGAAAGTGGCGCGAGAGTTCAACGCTTGCGGGCGGCAGCGCGGCCGACGACAGAATCTGCCGCATCTCGTGCGGAACGTAGGCTCTGCGTACGGACGCCAACCCGTCTACCCGCGACACATAACTGCGCATCACGGCGAAGCCCGCATAGACGAGCGCTACGTGCATGGGATGGCGAACCAGATCGTTGATTAAGACCGCGCAGCGGCTCACGCGCAACGCTTCGCCGGCAAACTGCGCCAGTTCGGCGGGCTGAAGATGATGTGCGAAGAGGCTGCAACTGACCAGATCAAAACTATTGTCGCGGAAAGGAAGCGCGAGCGCGTCGGCGACCACGGCGCGGTTTCCGCGGACCAAGTGCGTGTGAATGCGGTCGAGGTCGGTGACGTTCAGCGAAATTCCCTTGCCCTTGAGTTGGCGGCCCGCGATCTTCGATACTTCGCCGAATCCCGCTGCGACTTCGAGCACCGAAAAACTGTTGATTCCGGTTGCGACCGCAACGCGCTCAATCAAGTTTCGGGTGGTGGCGACGCCGCCAAACCAGCGGTTAATGCGGCACAAGTCGCGCAGGGAAGCTTCGACCTCGATCAGAGGGCAGGCGTCGGAGTCGAGAATTTCCTCTGAGTTAACCCGCAGCATCGTTGTCCCCAGTGTGTTGCGCGATGTAGCGCCGACGTCCCGGCGGCTGTCGTGTGTGCGTGGACTGCGGCGTCTTGCTCTCACACCGGCGAGCGCAAGTTGCGCTCGCGACAGCCGGCAAGATGCCGGCGCTACAAAACCCCGGCGCTACAAAACCCCCGCGCTACAAATTGCCGGCGCTATCAAATGCCGTTGAAGAAAACTAGCTTTAGACTTCGGCCAGCTCCTCTTCCAGCAACTGCTTGTTATACAGGTCGCTGTAGTAACCGTTCAAGGCCAGAAGTTCATCGTGAGTGCCGAGTTCGACGATGCGTCCGCCGTGGAGCACGGCTATGCGGTCGGCATTGCGCACGGTGGAGACGCGGTGCGAGATGAAGATGGTGGTGCGGCCGCGCATTACGTCACGGAGATGGTTGAGAATCTTGTCTTCGGTGTGAGTGTCGACGCTGGAGAGTGCGTCATCGAGGATCAGGATCTTGGGATTGCGAATGAGGGCGCGCGCGATCGCCGTGCGCTGCTTCTGACCCCCGGAGAGCGTGATGCCGCGCTCGCCGACCATGGTGTCGTAACCTTCGGGAAAGCTCTCGATGTCGGTGGCGATGTTCGCCGCTTCGGCCGCGTTGTGAATGTCCTGATCGGTGGCCGAGTCGACACCGAAGGCGATGTTTTCGCGGATGCGGTCGCTGAACAGAAAAGTCTCCTGCGGCACGAATCCAATGTTCTTGCGCAGCGTGGCGAGCGGGTATTCGCGAATGGGGAGTCCATCGATCAGGACCGTGCCGGGTTCGGCGTCGTAGATGCGCGGGATGAGGCTGACCAGCGTCGTCTTGCCAGAGCCGGTGGGACCGACGATGGCCACGCTGCTTCCGGCGGGCACGCGCAGGTTTAGATTGTGCAGAACCTGCTTGCCGTCGTAGGAAAAGTTGAGATTGCGGAACTCGATCTCGCCCGCAATCTCGCGGTTGTTCTTCTGACCTTGCACGCCCGGAGCATCCTGAATCTCGGGTTGCTCGCTCATGATTTCGTTGATGCGGATGAGCGATGCGGTGCCGCGCTGGAAGATGTTGATGACCCATCCCAGCGCGATGATCGGCCAGGTGAGTTGCATCATGTAAGTGCTGAAGGAGACGAACTGGCCCACGCTCATGGAACCAGAAAGTGAGAGTGTGGTCGTGACCGCGGGGTGTGAATTTCCGAGATTCGAAACCAACGTTACGTGCGAGAGTCCATGAATGACTTCGCGCCCGCCGAGCCACAACACGAGCACGACGGCGCAGCCCAGCATGAGTTCGAGCGTGGGCCAGAGCATGCCCATGAGGCGCACCAGTTTCAGACTGCGGCGAATGTATTCCTGGTTTTCGGTTTCGAAGGCAGCTATCTGGGCCTCTTCCTGCACGTAGGCGCGGATGAGGCGGGCGCCGGAAAAGTTCTCCTGGGCGCGCGCGGAGATGTCGGAGAACATGGCTTGAATGCGTTCGAAGCGCTCGTGAATGCGGCGGCCAAAGGTTTGGATCACCACACTCACCGCCGGCAGCGGCAGAAAAGTGTAGAGCGTGAGCCAGGGGCTGATGGAGATCATGAAGGCCAGCGCGCCCGCGGTGTAAACGAAGGTGTTCGCCGAATACATGATCGCCGGGCCGAGCAGCATACGAACCGCGTTGAGGTCGTTGGTGGCGCGCGCCATAATGTCGCCGGTGCGATGGCGCTGGTAGTAGGAGTAGCTTAGGCTTTCGAGTCTCTGAAAAAGATCGTTGCGGAGATCGAACTCCACGTCGCGGGAGATGCCGATCACGATCCAGCGCGTGAGGAACTGGAAGATTCCCTTGGTCGTGGCGATGGCCAGCAAAACTCCGGCGTAGACCAGGAGTTTGTGGCGGGTGACGCCTTCGTGGAGATCGTCGGCGGCCTTGCCGAGGACGAGCGGGAACAGGATCCAGATGCCGTTGGTGAGCAGGACGCAGAGCGTGCCGAGCGCGTAGCTCCAGCGATAGCGCTTCAGGTAGGGCAGGAGCGGGCGCAGACTCTTGGGCAGCATGCAGGGTCCGTAGGTCAGATTTTAGCAGGGAGCTGTGCCGAAGTTTTGGGGGCGCGGGTATGGGGAGGTATGGTAATTTTTTTTTGCGCTTTTCTGTAAAATATTGATTCTGTTGATGTTAGTTGAGGGGTATTGGCCTGATTCCCGGCAAAATATTGGATCTAAAGGGGTTATTCGTAAAATCTTACGGAATAAGGGGTTATCGCCGATTGTTGCGACATAGCTGACCCCAATCCTGATAGTTATGGCGAAGCGTTTAGCCGTTGAATCGAGTTGCGGGAAAGAATTGAAAAAAGGGCGCATGACTCGATTGTGAGCCTTCTATAGCCTCGGTCAAGGTTGTCCGTCACACGAGGGAGAATTATTTCTGTGGAAGGGTGTGGAAAACATGCGAGGAGGATAACCGGTAGTGTCCTAACACTCTGCTAAGACGGGCGCTGGCTCACCTTTGATTTTGTCTTTGCCGGCTTCATCAAAACATTTGGCTGCCCCACGCTTCGCGATGTTCGAAGGCTGGGCGCGTGTGCTGATGGTATCAGGCGATTTTGCGGATGCGAAGTTCGGCTTTTTGCGGTTCGTTCACCAGCACGGGCCCACGTTCTCCTTCCGCATACCAACGAAAGCAGCTCCAGGACCATTGCTGGGGTTCCAGCACCAGTCCTCGCTTCACCGGATTGCGATGCATGTAGCGCAGCTTCTCGATCTTTTTCTTCTCGGTAAAGACTACGAAATCGTAGAAGCGGTGCTGCCAAATGTGTTCCTCTTGCACGCTTTCGCTCCATAGGCTGCCTTGTCGCAGATCGCTGCGGCAGCGGACCTTGCGCAGAATTCGCCGAGCGAAGCCTTGCTTGAGAGCCTGCATGACCACGGACGGGTTGCCGCGCTCCGGCTCGCTGAACAACAGGTGCACATGCTCCGGCATCACGACATAACCCACGACCACAAAGTGATAGCGCTTCCGAACTCGCTCCAGCACCTCGAGGAACAAGTCGCGACTCTGACGGTTGCCCAGCAGCGGACGCCTCTGATAACAGCTAGTCGTGATGAAGTGCAGATATCCCGCGCCGTAGTAACGGTGCAGTCGTCGGGGCATGATCGACTTCTACCACGCGCATGGCGCTCTGGGCTGTGACGAATGAACATGGAGTGTCGAAAGCTTGGGACTTTGTGTGGGAAATAAGAACGGTTGCAACCGTGTTCGTGGTGCCCACCCTTCGAAAAGCCCGAAGGGTGGGGCAGCCTCAGTCGTGATGGCTCAAACCGCAAAGGATGCAAAGCTGGGTCGCCCCCAGCCTCAGTCGTGATGGCTCAAACCACAAAGGATGCAAAGCTGGGTCGCCCCCTAGAACCGCAGTTACTGAGTCACCGTGAAAGCGCTGGGGCTGTAGACGGGTGCGCCAGTCGTGGTGACGCCGATCTTCGCCGTGGTCGCCCCGGCGGGCACGGTCACCGTGACCTGCGTGTCGGAGTTCACCGTGAAGTCGGTCGCCAGCTCGCTGTTGAAAGTGATCTTCGACGTTTGACTCAGGCTCACGCCCGTGATGACCACCGACGTTCCCGCCGGGCCGCTCGTTGGGCTGATGCTGGTGATCTGTGGCGTCACCTGGAATTGCTTGTTGCTGGTGAGCGTGGCGCTCGGAGTTGTCACTGTGATTAAGCCAGTGGTGGCGCCATCGGGCACGGTCGCCGTCAGGTACGTGTTGCTCAGCACGCTGAATGTCGCGGCTGGAGTTCCGTTGAATGAGACGGCAGTCGTTCCGGTGAAACCTTGTCCCAGGATTTCGACGGTGTGGCCAACCTGCCGCGCGGCAGGCAGGAAGGTCACGAAAGGCGGCAAGCCAGCATCGAAAGTGAACAATATCCCGTCATAGCCGCTCCCCCCGTAACTCATTGTCCCGTAGAGCACGCCATTTGTGTGTTGCAACAGCGGCGAACCGGGGTTCATTCCGACCGATGTGGGGATAACGTAGAGCGTGGCAAACGATGATCCGCTTGGACTCACGCGGAAAATTGTGACGTTCCCTGACGTCGTCAGGCCATAAAGGTTTCCGTCCCTACCCTGTACCAGACCGATCGGATTCGCCCCATCACTCGTCCCAGTAAAACTATGCAGAACGGTGACAGTACCGTTCACAAACTTGAACACCGTGCCGGAACCCAACCCGCCAAACACCGATGTCCCATAAATAACGCCGTCGTTACCCTGGACAAGCGCTGCTTGCTCCGGAATAACTTCGTTCGTCGATACATTGTTGAACACCACCTGGAGCCTCCCTGACGGGCTAATCTTGAAAATCGTGCCCCTTTGGTCGGGACCGCCCTCCGTGCTCCCATAAAAATTACCGTCCGCAGCCTGCATCAGCGGAGCATAGGGAGACTGCCCGTCGACCCAATAATCGAAGTTGTGCAGTACGGTATGCGCGCCGGATGGAGTGATCCGATAAAAGGTGCCGCAGCCCGGAAAGTAACAGTTCGTGCCGGTGCCGCCGGAATAGGTGGTCCCGTAGAAATTGCCATCGATGCCCTGGATCGGCTGTGCGGTGGGGTAAGCGCCATCTGCTCCACCCTGAAACTCGTACAGGGTTGTCGCACCGCCTCCGGGCGCTACTTTGAAAATGGTTCCGGCTGAGTGGCTGCCGCCATCCGGAGTCGTGCCATAAAAGTTCCCGTCAGTGCCCAGGGTCAGGCCGCCTGCGAACGGGACAACTTGCCCTCCTGCTTCGCCAACCGTAGCCAGCGTCGTCAGGTTTCCCTGATACGGGGTGATCTTGAAGATATCCGTGTCTATCATCTGGTCGGAAACATCGGATGTGCCGTACACACTTCCGTCCCGTCCCTGGGCGATCGCACCACCGGGATTTCGCGGGTCCCCTACGTGGCTCCCGAAGTTGTAAAACACTTTGAAGGCTTGCGCCTGAGCCATCGGCCCAGATAGGAGGATTGCCAACATGGCAAGGCAGAGTTCTCTCATCGGATTTCTCCTTCGCAACGATTCGGGGGGAGTGCCTCTGGATAGCCCGCGCGAAGCCGCGCGGCGCAAGGAGTTTAGCACGAAAAGAGGATTACCGACGAAAACGGCGATTTCGCTGATTGAGAGGTTTTGTAGGGATTTTTCGCCAACGATCCGCGTCAATCCCATTGACGGTTTTCAAGTATCACTTCTTAACTTCTTATCAAACTGGAGAAACTCGACTGGGGCGCCATTCTCGACAATGAAAGCGACGGTCACGCCCGGGGAGGGTGAGTTGGGCGCGATCAGTATTTCTTTTCCGGCGATTTCAGCGGAGAGATCGTCCACTTCGAAGGCGACATGCGGAACGGTACGAACAAGTTCAGGGACCGCCGCTTCGGGTTCGAACCGCATCCATTCGATTCCGTAGGCGCTGGTTTCATATCCGGAGACGAACGTCGCATGGCCCTTGATCAGGCGTTCCGCTTCTCGACGCTCGGTGGTGGGAATTCCGAGGTGGTGGTAGCGGCGCGTGGAAGCAATAGGTGACTTTTTCACGCGAATGAGTTTAGCCCATGACGGCAACTGCTTCAGTCAATTGTTCATGAAGGCGTGCGCGGTCATGGACCCGCCAGGGGCGTAATTGATGGAATGGGGATCAGCGGGTGGTGGGGCGGGTTGACTTTGAAGGCTGGGATTTGGGAGCGGGGTCGAGGTGGGTGGACCAGGGGAGCAAGTCGCGGCCGAAGGCGGCGATGCTGAGGGCGGCGATGATGGCGCTCCAGGCGGCGAAGAAAAGCCATCCGGCGTTGGAGAGAAATGATTCGCTGAAGGCCATGGGGGGATCCGGCTCCGCGTCTCTTCTTATGAGTGGTCTCTACTTGATTTGTTCGCGCGGTCTTTCTTGCTCTTGATGCTGGCTTGGCGCGGGATGTGTGCGGCGCGGGGCGGCCAGAGAAGCCCCGCGCCGGCGACAACTCTCGCGGCATCGCAGCGCGAGAGTGAGCGCGATTCGTTTATTGTTCCGCGGGAGGCGCGGGGGCCTGCTGCATGTGTTGCTGCATGCGGGCTTCGTGGCTGGCGAAAATCTGCTTCGCCTTGGCTTGCTGGTCCGCGGTCAGGAGCTGGAACATCTGGTTGTGAACCTTGGTTTCAGCTACGGTTAGTTGCGCGTCGATCAGCGCCTTCTGCTGCGCGAGCTTCTGCACCGGGGCATCTTCGTAAGTTCCCATCGCATATTGATGAAGCTGCATCTCGATCTGGCGAGATTGCTGGTGGAGCGGCTTCATGCTGGTGTGAGCGCTCTCCATGATGGTCTTCATCTGGGCCTGTTGATCGTCGGTGAGGTTGAGCTGTTTGGCGAAGAAGCCCATGTCATGGCCTTCCATGCCGAGGTGACGGTGCATGGGAGGAGGAGGCGGCGCGTCGCTGGTGGTCTGCGAACGGGCGATGACGCTGCCGAATACGATGGCGAGAGCGGCGACCAGCAAACGAACACGAAACGAATTCATGGAGTGCTCCTAATCTTCCTTCGGGATGTCCCGGAAGTTTGTGTACAGAGATAGGAACACGGGGGCGGGAAAAAAGGCGGTAAAGAATCGGTCAACCCGAGTAAAGTTTTGTAAAAGGGGTCGGGATGGGTTCGTTTGAACTCGGCGATCAGGATCTCCAATTGAAGCTCAAATCTCAAATCTAAAATCAAGGATCAAAATCAAAACCGGAGATCAGAATCTATACCCGAGATCAAAATCCCCACCCTCTCGCGATGCGCGAGAAGGATGGGGCACCCGGTTTTCGTTTAAACTTTGCCGGCGCTAGGTTTGACAATTCTTTACTGCGGGGCGGGGCGTTGCGGGTGCACAATGATTGCACTATGGAACGAGTGTTGGTGATTGACGATGATGTGGAACTCTGCCATCTGGTAGGGGAATATTTGCGGGCCGAGGGTTTTACGGTAGAGTGCGTGCACGACGGCGAGTCGGGGCTGAAGAAGGCGACGGCCGGTGAGTATCTGCTGGCGGTGCTGGACGTGATGCTGCCGGGGATCAATGGATTTGAAGTGCTGCGGAGGATTCGCGCGACATCGCGGTTGCCGGTGTTGCTGTTGACGGCGCGCGGGGAAGATGTCGATCGGATTGTCGGCCTGGAGATTGGGGCGGACGATTATCTGCCGAAGCCGTTTAATCCGCGCGAGTTGGTGGCGCGGATTCGGGCAGTGTTGCGGCGGACGCGAGCGGACGGCAGCGGATCGGCGGCGCCACCGGAAGTGGTGAGCGTGGGGGATGTCGAACTGGACCCCGCGACGCGGATGGTGCGGCTGGAAGGCAAGCCGGTGGATTTGACTTCGGTGGAATTCAATCTGCTCGAAGTGTTGTTGCGGGAAGCGGGGCGGGTGGTGCCGCGCGAACGGCTGGTGAATGCGGTACTCAGCCGCAAGTTTTCGCCGTTCGATCGCAGCATTGACATGCACGTCAGCAAGGTACGCAAAAAGTTGGGCGACACCGACAGCGATGAACACATCAAAACGGTACGTGGTGTAGGCTATATTTTTGCGCGTCCGCGGGAGAAGGCGAAGGCGTAGGGGCGAGTCCAATATGAAAAGTTTGTTTCTGCGAATATTCCTGTCGTTCTGGGTGGCGCAGGCGTTGTTTTTGGTGCTGGCTATCCTGGTGACGCTGGCGTTTCGTCCGCGATCGTCGACGTGGGAAGGTCTGCGCGCGACGGCACTGAACGAAGCGGTGAATGCGTACGAGGAAGGCGGGGTAGCACAACTTCAGAACTACATGCAAGGTTTGGAAACGTCGCAGCATGTGCGGGCGTATTTGTTTGACGAGCATGGCAACGAGGTTTCGGGGCGGGGCGCGCCCGACTGGGCAATGCGCGTGGCGGCGGGCGGAGCGCGGAATCCGCGGGATGGGTTTATGATCCCGGCGCCTCCGGTGCAGCGCGATTCGCGGGCGTCGTCGGATGGGAAGCACAGGTACACGCTGGTGTTGGGATTGCCGCCGGGGCCGAGAGTGTTTTTTGGGCCACGCGGCCTGCCGGTTCCAGGATTGATCATCGGCGTAATCTCGTCGGGATTAGTGTGTTATCTGCTGGCGTGGTATATGACGAAGCCGATTGTGCGGCTGCGGGCGGCGACGCGACAACTGGCGGCGGGCGATTTGACGGCACGCAGCGGCGCTCCGGTGAGCAAGGGGCGGGACGAGATTGCGGGGCTGATGCGGGACTTTGACGCCATGGCGGAACGGCTGGAGTTGCTGGTGAAGGCGCAATCTCGCCTGCTGAATGACATTTCACACGAGTTGCGGTCGCCGCTGGCGCGGCTGAATGTCGCACTGGGACTGGCGCGTCAGCGCTCTGGGGTCGAGAGCGCGGACATGCTGGACCGCATTGAACTGGAGGCCAGCCGGTTGAACGAGTTGATTGGCAGGATTCTGACGCTGGCGCGGCTGGAGGACGGAGAGCAGCGCGTGCCGCAGACGCCGGTAGCGCTGGGCGAACTGGTAGCCAGCATTGCCGAGGATGCGGAGTTCGAAGCGCAGGAGCGGCATTGTCACGTGCGGACAATTATTCCGGAAGGGAATTGGGGAGTGCGGGGGGACGATTCCCTGCTGCATAGCGCGGTGGAGAACGTTGTGCGCAATGCCATCCGGTACACGCAGGAAGGTTCGTCGGTCGAGATTGAATTGAGAAGCGAGAAAGGGAGCGGAGGCGCCGAGGCTGTGTTGCGGGTGAGCGATTCAGGGCCGGGCGTTCCGCAAGATTCGCTAGCGAAGTTATTCGAGCCCTTTTACCGGCTGGACGATGCGCGCGGCCGACTGACTGGCGGCGTTGGGTTGGGACTCGCGATCACCGAGAGAGCGGTGCGCTTCCACGGCGGGAAGGTTACGGCTTCGAATCGTCCGCAGGGCGGGCTGGTGGTGGAAATCCGGCTACCGATGAGCACGGGCGCGCGGAGTTTGGAACGGGTGGAAGTGGTTCCGACCGCGCGCGAAGCGTAGCGGAGACGGATTCAGCGTCGAATGGCTACGACGGCCGGGGATTGCTGGCAGACTTAAGAGCGTCCCTCAGGGGCTAAAGCCTACACCTATTTTCAAGCTCTTGCGGCGCGAGTAAACTCGCGCCCTTTCAAAACAGAGTGGCACGAGTAAACTCGCGCCCTTTCAAAACAGGGTGGCACGAATGGACTCGCGCCCTTTCAAAACAGAGCGGCGCGAGTAGGTAGAACCTGCAAATCTCGTATACTTAAAAGAGCTGGGAGAGCGGGGCAACTCTGCGGCATTCCTGCGGTTCCAATAGCCGGTGTGGGAGTTTGCTCTTCCCGCGCTTTCCTGATACATAGATGGGTTGAGATTTCCCGCTTTTCCAGACTGCAGAAACCCGGCCGGCGGGACGCCGCGGGTGCGTACACGCTTCAAGCTCACATAGACATGGAGATGAACGAGAGAATGTCGAAACGATTTGCGTGGCTGTTCGGGGTAGGGGTTCTGGTTGCGATTGGAGCGCTGGTGGCGTGCGGGAGCAATTACGATCCGTCGTCGAACGGACTGGTCCTGGTGGCCAGTCAAGGGTCGGGATTAATCGAGACATTTTCGTTCAATCTGTATAACGGACACCTGTCGGAGATCAGCAATACTCCGATCGACACATCGAACGACATTTGCGTTTTGAACGGCATTCCATCAGCGCTGGTGGTGGACCCAGCGGGAAACTACGCGTACACGATTCTCAATAAAAATAATACGTTGTGCCCGAAGGGGGGCACGATGGGCATCCAGGTATTCAAGATCGGTTCGGACGGGTTCACCCCGACGGTGGGAAGTCCGGTGGCGTTCAAAAGCGTGGCCGGCAGCAATGCGTCTCCGGTTCCGTATTCGATGGTGATGGATCCGAGCGGCAAGTTTCTCTTCATCGCTGAGCGGGCGACCACAAGCAAAACCGGTCTCCCTGTGCCCGGTTCCATCTCGGTCTTTGCCATCGGGAGCGGAGGCGCGATCACGGAAGTGCCAGGTTCGCCCTTCGTCCCGACGCCGCTGTTCCCGGAAGCGAGCATCGATATTGTGAGTGTGGCGCCGACGCCGACGGTGTTTCCGAAGATAGGCGTGAATGGAGTGCAGACCGCGGTGTGCCAGGCGGTGGGCACGACTCCGCCAACGACGGAATATCTTTATGCGGTGGATGGGTTGGGGAACCAGGTGTTTGAGTTCCAGGTGAATACGTCGACCGGCGTTTTGACGAATCCTACAAACTCGATCACTACGCCATCCTTTCCCGCAGATCAGATTCCGGCGGGTGTAGCGGTTGATCCTTGCGACCGATTTGTTTACGTGAGCGACAGCCTGTCGAACAAAGTGAGCGCGTACACGATTTGCAACGGCTTCCCCACGCAGTCCCCGACGAATTGTCCGACGAGCCCGCTGCCGCCCGATGGCAGCCTGGTGCCGGTTGCGGGATCGCCGTTTAGCCTGTCGGGAAGTTCGAACAGCCCGGGACCAATTTTGGTGGACCCTTATGGTAACAATGTGTATGTGTTGAGCTTGCTCTCCAATACCATTTCGCAATTGAGGATCAGCCAGGTGTCTGGGGTGGTGGCGGCAATGACTCCGGCGACGGTAGCGACGGGCGTGGGGCCTGCGGGGATGACGATCCGGGCGGACGATAATTGGCTTTTCGTGACCAACTACGGGTCGGTGGGGTTGGGCGGGAATACGATGTCGCAGTATTCGATTACGCCCTCGACGGGAGCGTTGTCGGTGTTGCCGTCGGTGCCGACGGACAATTATCCGTGGGGCGTGGCGGTGAAGTAATCTCAGGGGCTGAAGCCCCTTAGTTATTTCGCGGCTTACGGCGCGGCTAGAAAGCCGCGCCCTTCCACGATTAAAACAGCGCGACTAAAGTCGTGCCCTTCCCTCAATTCTATATTTGCGGCTTACGGCGCGGCTAGAAGCCGCGCCCTTTCAAGGCAAGCAATCCAAGCAAGGCAATCCAAGCAAGCAATCTTAGGTTGGGACTTTCAAAATTAGGTAGCCGCCGACCAGGACGAAGATCAGGTCGGGGGACCAGGCGGCGAGGGCCGGGGGGAGTTGGCTGAGGTCGCCCATGGCTTCGAACAGGCGCGAAACTACCGTGTAGAAGACGGCGATGCCGACGGCGACCGCGACTCCGGTGATCGCGCCTTTTTTTCCCGTTGAAAGCGAGAAGGGGATGGCGAGTACGGCCATGATCAGCGTGATCAGGGGATATGACAGCTTCTTTTGCAATTGAACGCGCAAGCGCACCACGTCGAAGCCGCTCTGCTGCAGATCGCGTATGTAGCGGTGCAGCTCTTCGTAGTTCATCTCGGTGTATTGCTTCACTTCCTTTTTGAAATACGAAGGCGTCTCCGGTAAGGCGGGGAACGTAGCTACCTCAAAGGGACGATAGTCGGCCATAGCCGAGACGCGTAAGGAACGTTCCCATCCCTGCTCGTAGACCCAGCGCTTCAGATTTTCGGCCCAGTGGGCGCGGTCGGCGTGGATGCGGCGGGTGATGGAAAAGCTGGCAGGATCGAGTTGAAAGACAGTGATGTTGCCGAACTGGTCGCGATCGGGATCGAAGAACTGGTAGTAGTAGATGTCGTTGTTCTGGCCAAAAATCCATTTGCGATCGGGGCGCAGGTAGGTTTGCGGAGGTTTGCCCTTGATCTGGTTGTGCAGCGCTTCTTGGCGCTGGTTGGTGCTGGGCAAATAAAACTGGTCTGCACAAAATAATCCGACGGCTAAGAATGCCGCGGCCACGACGACCGGCAGGACGATGCGGTAGATGCTGGTTCCGGTGGCCTTGATCGCGGTGATTTCGTTGGAGCGCTGCATCAGGCCGAAGGTCACCAGCACGGTGAGGAGCATGACCAGCGGAGCGACGTTGTAGAGCAAGTAGGGCGCGACATTGAGCAGATATTCGGCGACGACTGTGGCGGGGACCTGGTTGCGAAGAATGTCGCCGAGCAATTCGAACAGAGTGAAGACGGTGACCAGCACGAGGAAAGTGGAAAGGATAAGTCCGAGGTAGACGAAGAAGTCGCGGAGAACATAGTCGTCGAGCAACGTGGGAAAGCTGGCGCTGAAGACGCGGCGGCGAGTGGAGGCGCGCTCGAAGGCACTATCGCGGCGGCCGCGGACAGTGGGAAGAAGAGTTCCGGCGGGGTCGCGCTTCCAGGCGGCGCGGAACGAGGCGAATTCAAAGGGGCGCTTCTCGGCCCGCGACAGCAGGAAAGCCGCCAGCACGAGAAACAGGATGTCGGCCAACCACGCCCCGAACCACGGGGAGACGCGGCCCTGGCGGGCCAATGAAACTCCAATCAACGAAATTACGTAGTAGGTGAAGACCAGCAGAATGGTCAGCACGAATCCGCCGGACTTGCCGCTTTTTTTCGACGACAGGCCGAGCGGGATCCCGACCAGCGCGAGCACCAGGCAGGCGGTGGGCAAGGCGAAGCGTTTGTGGAATGCGATGAGATACCAGCGGGCGGAGATGGGATCGACGCGGCGGGACTTTTGCCAGAGCGCCGAGGTGTCCATCAGATCGGCGGGAAGCGATTCGTCAGGCTTGTTTTCGGTAGAAGGCAAATCGAGGGGGATGTCGGTTTCTTTGAAGGTGGAGATCTGATAGTGACTGTCGTCTTTGGGGTCGGTCTCGTGGGTGGACCCGTCGATCAAGTGCAGGTGCAGGCGGTCCTGGCCTTCGCTGATGACGATGCCTTCCTTGGCGAGCGTGATCTCGGGGTTGGAAGCGTCGCTGAGATTGGCCATGAAGACGCCTTTCCACACGGCCGCTCCCTGGGCGCTCTTGACGTCCTGCACATAGAGGACGACCTTGGGGAAGCCTTCGTAGAAAACACGCGGCTGGATCTCGAAGGAAACCTGAGAACCTTTGAGGCGCTCTTCCAAATGGGTAAGGGCAGCCTGGGCGCGGGGAGCAATGTAGAGTCCGTTGAAAAGAGCCATGAGCCAGGCGGCGATGACGAAGAGGGAAAGGGCGCGAAGGAAAGTCCATATACCCATACCGCTGGCGCGCATGGCGGTGATTTCGCTGTCGGCGGCGAGACGGCTGAGCCCGATGAGAATTCCGAGCAGCACGCTCATGGGGAGCGTGTAGGTGAGAGCGAGCGGGACGGTGAAGAAGAAAATCTCGGCGACGCTGGGCAAGGGAGCGCTGGCGCGGACCACGAGTTCGAGAATGCGTCCGAGGTCGCGAGTAAAAAGGACGAAGGTGAAGATGGCCGCGCCGATCAGCGCGTGCGCAGTCACTTCGCGTAGGATGTAGCGGGTCAGAATCCGCATGAGAGACGCGCTTGAGGCGAGGATAGCACGTTGAAGCGAATGGTGCAGACACGCAGGTCGGAGAACCTGGCTGGCGTAGAGACGTAGCAAGCTACGTCTCTACGGTTAGAGAGCGCATTAGGAGATCGGAATGAATGAGCCAGTGATCGAGGATCGCTCTGGCACGGACACCTGGCTGCTGGTGGGCTTGGCTGCGGTGGTGGCGCTGGTGCATGTGCTCACCAACGGGCGCTATGGATTTCATCGGGATGAGTTGCAGGTATTGAGCGATGCGCGGCATTTGGATTGGGGATTTGTGCCATATCCACCGCTGACGCCGTTTGTGGAGCGGGTTGGGCTTTGGATTTTTGGGCTGTCGATGGTGGGGCTGCGGATGTTTTCTGTGATCGCGCAGGCGATTGTGCTGGTCGTGGTTGGGCTGATGGCGCGGGAACTGGGCGGCGGACGGCTCGCTCAAGTAACGGCGACGCTGGCGATTGCGCTTTCTCCGTTGCCGCTGTTTGAGGGAACGGAATTTCAATACACGACCTTCGATTATTTGTGGTGGACGCTGATCGCGTATTTCGTGATTCGGTTGCTGAAGACGGAGAATCCGCGTTGGTGGCTGGCGATTGGGGCGACCATCGGTGTGGGTTTTCTGACGAAGTACACGATGGGATTTTATCTGGCGGGAATTTTCGGCGGAGTGCTGCTGACGCGGGCGCGACGGTATCTGGTGAGCCCGTGGTTCTGGGCAGGAATGGCGCTGGGATTCGTGATTTGCCTGCCGAACCTGATATGGCAGATGAGGCATGGATTCATCTCGCTGCATTTTCTGCAGCACATTCACACGCGCGATGTGAGCCAGGGCCGGGCCGATGGATTTTTGAGCCAGCAATTTTGGATTTGCACGAATCTGTTTTCAGTGGCGTTGTGGATTCCGGGGCTAGTCGGTTATCTGCGGGAGCGGCGCTACCGGATGCTGGCCTGGATGTACTTGATCCCGCTGGCGCTGTTCTTCGTGGGAAAGGGGCGAGGGTATTACCTGGGCGGGGCGTATCCCATGCTGATGGCGATGGGCGCGGTTGTGGCCGAGCGCTGGGTTGTTTCTTTGGCTAAGACGTGGCGGTGGACGGTGGAGGCGGTGTTCTTTACGGGATTGGTGGTGGGTGGGCTCTACATGAGTGCGGTTGTTTTGCCGCTGGCGTCGAGTGGGCGGTTGATGAGGTTCGCGCTGGAAAACAACGGCGACCTGCGGGAGGAAATTGGCTGGGACGAACTGGTGAAGACGGTGGCGGGGATTCGGGATTCGTTGCCGGGGGAGCAGCGGGAGAACGTGGGCGTGGTGGTGGGAAATTATGGCGAGCAGGGTGCGATAGAAATTCTGGGAGCGGCTTATCATTTGCCGGTTCCGATCAGTGGGACAAATTCGGCGTGGCTGCGAGGATATCCTGCGTCGCCGCCGTCGGCATTGATTGTGGTTGGGCTGTCTCAGCAATATGTGCAGCGGATGTTTGCGGAGTGCCGGGTGGCGGGGCACAACGGGAATTCTTTGGGCGTGCGGAATGAGGAGAGCGACGATCATGCGGATATTTTTGTGTGTGGTGGGTTGAGGATGACGTGGCCGGAGTTTTGGAAGGAGTATCAAAGGTTTGGGTAGGCGGACGATACGATTTGGGTGCCCCATTTCTCGCGTTTTTTTGCGAGAAGTGGGGCTTTTGATGTTGATCCCTCAGAGAGGCTAGGGACTTCGAGTTCGAACTGGTTTTTGATCGGCGGTGCTGGAGGCGAGATCCGTGGGGCTGCAAAATCCCCACCTCGTGAGTTTTTAAAACCTTAGCGGACGAATGCGTCCGCCGCTACGTGAGCTAGACTGCTTTGAAGAATAGGGCGGCTAGGGGTGGCAAAGTGAGCTTTAGCGAAAAGGGGCGGGCGTGCATGGGGATTTCTTCGGCGTGGACGCCGCCGAGATTGCCCATACCGCTGCCGGCGTATTCGCGGGCGTCGCTGTTGAGCATTTCGCGCCAATAGCCGCCGTGGGGAACGCCGACGCGAAATTCCAGGCGCGGCACGGGAGTGAAGTTGCAGACTATCAGCACGGTGTCGCGCGGGTTCTCGCTTTTGCGTAGCAGGGAGATCGTGCTGTTGGCGTTGTCATTGCAATCGATCCATTCGATGCCGGCGGGATTGTTATCGAAGACGTGCATGGCGGGCTCGCTGCGATAGAAACGGTTGAGTTGTTCCATCCAGGCCTGCACGCCGCGATGCACCTGATATTGCAGCACGTGCCATTCGAGGCTAGTGTCATGCGCCCACTCGCGGACCTGGCCGAATTCATCGCCCATGAAAAGCAGTTTCTTGCCGGGCTGGGCGTACATGTAGGCGAATAGCAAGCGCAGGTTGGCGAAGCGCTGCCACTCGTCGCCGGGCATTTTTCCGATCAGCGATCCTTTGCCGTGGACAACTTCGTCGTGCGAGAGAGGCAGCACGAAATTTTCATGAAACGAATAAAGGCTGCGGAAGGTGAGATCGTTGTGGTGATACTTGCGATGAATGGGATCGTTCTGGAAATACTTCAGGGTGTCGTGCATCCATCCCATGTCCCACTTCAAGCCGAAGCCGAGTCCGCCGACGTAGACAGGCTTTGAAACCATGGGCCAGGAAGTGGATTCTTCGGCTGTGGTTTGAATCTCGGGATGCTGCCCGTAGGCTTCCTGGTTGAAGCGGCGGAGAAAGTCGATGGCATCGAGGTTCTCGCGTCCGCCGAATTTGTTGGGAATCCACTCGCCTTCCTTGCGCGAATAGTCGAGATAGAGCATGGAGGCGACCGCGTCCACGCGCAGGCCGTCGATGTGATATTTGTCGAGCCAGAACATGGCGCTCGACATCAGGAAACTGCGCACTTCGGGGCGGCCGTAGTTGAAGATGTGGGTTTTCCAGTCGGGATGAAATCCCTGGCGCGAGTCGGCGTGCTCGTAAAGGTGCGTGCCGTCGAAGTAGGCGAGTCCGTGCGCGTCGGAAGGGAAGTGCGACGGAACCCAGTCGAGAATCACGCCGATGCCGTGCTGGTGCAGGTAGTCGACGAGGTACATGAAATCCTGCGGCGTGCCGTAGCGGGAGGTGGGCGCGAAGTATCCGGTGGTCTGGTATCCCCAGGAACCATAGAAGGGATGCTCCATCACAGGCATGAACTCAACGTGAGTGAATCCCAACTGGCCAACGTATTGGGCGAGACGAGGGGCGGCCTCACGATAGGTGAGCGGTCGGTTGTGATCTTCGGGGACGCGCATCCAGGAGCCCAAATGAACTTCGTAAATCGATTGCGGGGCGCGCAGAGAATTGCGGCCCGCGCGATTCTGCATCCAGTCGTGATCGTTCCACTTGTAATCGAGATCCCAGACGACGGAGGCGGTGCGGGGAGGTTTCTCGTGCAGCAGGCCAAGCGGGTCGGCTTTGTCGACGCGGAATCCGTGGCGCTGCGATTCGATGTGAAATTTGTAGAGTGTGCCGCGCTCCACGCCGGGGATGAAGCCTTCCCAAATGCCCGATGAGGCGCGAGGACGGAGACGATGCGACTTGGAATCCCAGCCATTGAAACTACCCACCACGGAGACGGAGCGCGCGTTTGGCGCCCATACACTGAACACGGCGCCGGCTACGCCATCATGCGTGATGAGATGGGCTCCCATCTTTTCGTACATGCGGTAATTGCTGCCCTCGTTAAAGAGGTAGAGATCCTGATCGGTGAGGAGTTGGACGGAGTCGGATACGACGGTGCTGGTGGTGTCGGGCATGAGAGGCGTCCAGTGTATAGGAAAGATTGTATTCCTTATCGGGATGTTGCCTGCGAGATGTGTTTCGATGAACTTATGAGGATTCTGAACCGAAAGTCAAAGCCCCGACCCTTTCGGCTACGCTCAGGGCAGGCTCTGTTGCGAAAGGCGCGACAAAGCTGGGGCGCCCTAGCGGAGGGTTTCGATGGGATCTACTTTGGTGGCGCGACGGGCGGGTAGGTAGCTGGCCAGCAGGGATATGAACAGGAACAAGGATGGCGCCAGGATAAAGGTGGCCAAATCCAGCGCGCCAACTTTGTAGAGCATGCTCGACATGAGCCGAGTGAGTACAAGAGCGGCGAGCAAGCCAATCGCAATGCCGGTGATCGCGAGGATGACTCCCTGACGAATCACCAGGCGTAGGATATCGGCCCGTTCCGCGCCGAGAGCGAGGCGGATGCCAAACTCCTGCTGCCGCTCGGCGACCGAATAAGAGAGCACTCCGTAAATTCCGATCAGCGCGAGGGCAAGCGCTGTGGCGGAAAACGCGCCCAGCAGAAGCAGAGTGAAGCGTGGCTGGGAACGCGAGTTGTCCATAATTTCATCGACGGTTTGAATCTTGGTGACGGGCTGATCGGGGTCGACGGCGGCGATCTGCGCCCGCACGGCGGAGATTATGCTATTCGGAGCGACGGCGGTCCGAACCAGAAGATTCATGTTGCCCCAGGGCAACTGGGCGAACGGGAGATAGAGTTGCGGTTGCGTGTCCTGATCGAGGCCCTTGTTGCGGATATCGGCGGCCACAGCAATCACTTCATACGCAACGGGGCCGCGGCCGACGACGACGTGCTTGCCTAGCGGATTCTGATCAGGCCAGAAGCGCCGCGCGAAAGTTTCATTCACGATGATGACTTTGGGTTGATCAGAGGTATCGGCGGCGGTGAACTCACTGCCGGAGCGCAACGAAACGCGCATGGTCTGGAACCACTGCGGGCTGACGGCTTCGATATCGAGAAACGGGCGCTTGGGCAGGGGCGCGTCGGGCTGACCTTCCGGCAGAACAGGGGTAATGCGAATCCAGGCCAGCGGCAGCGCGGCGGAAGTTGCGGCAGCGCGAACGCCAGGTAGCGCGGAGACACGGCGCAGGACCTCGTCAAAAAACGCGATCTGCTGTTCGGGCTTGGCGTACTTCACCGTGGGCAGCGATAGATTCATCGTGAGCACGTTCTGGGCATCGAAACCGGGATCGACCTGGAGCAGGCGAACGAAGCTGCGAAGGAGCAGTCCAGCGCCGATGAAGAGCAGCAGGGAAAGCGCTATCTGAGCGGTGACCAGAGCGTTCTTCATGTGGGCGCGGGAATGACCGGCGGAAACCCCGCGGCCCTCGTCGCGCAGACTGATGTTTGGATTGGCTCGCGCCAGTTGCAGGGCAGGAACGGTTCCGAAAAGAACTCCGGCGAAGATCGAAATCCCAAGAATGAAGAGCAGTACTCGCAGATCGATGGTAATAGGAATTCCGGGCGGGATCTGGCCGGCTCCCCAAGCGAGCAACGCGCGGGTGGCGGCCCAGCTCAATCCCACGCCTAGCGCCCCGGCAAGGAGCGCCAGCAACAGGCTCTCGGTGAGGAGTTGTTGAATCAATATGCCGCGACTGGCGCCCAGAGCCGTGCGAACCGCAATCTCTTTTTTCCTCGCGAGGGCGCGCGAGAGCAGGAGGCTGGCGACATTGGCGCAGGCGATCAGCAGGACGACCGCGACGGCGGCGGAGAGTACCAGGACTTTGCCGCGCACGTCGCCTACGACGAGATCGCGCAAAGGTTCAGCCGACATCGAGACGGAGGGATCTGCATCCGGGGCCGTGGGATTCTGCTCGCGATAGCGCTGGTTGAGCAGGGCGAGTTCGGCATTGGCCTGCGCCAAGTTTGTTTCAGGGCGCAGGCGAGCCGCCATATCCAGATATCCAACGCCCATGCGCAATCGCTGCGGTGTCATGAGCGAGAACTCGAAATATCGCGGAGTCCAGAGATCGGCGGGACCGACAAAAGGAAACTGAATATTAGCGGGCAGAACGCCGACAATGGTGTATGGCGTCTCATCAAGAGTGATGGCCTGGCCGATGATGTTTGGATTTGACTGGAAGCGGGTACGCCAGATGGAGTCGCTAAGCATGACGACGGGCTTACCTTCGGGGCGGCCCTCATCTTCGGCGAAGATGCGTCCCAGTTGGGGTTGGACACCCAGCATGCGAAAAAAACTCGGGGAGATGCGCGCCACGGGGACCTGGAGAGGCTCGCCGGCACCAGTCAGGTTGAGGGTGTCGTTGGTCCACACGGCTACGGACTGGAATGAGCGGTTGGCGTCGCGCAGCAATTCGTAACGAAGCAAGGTGCCACTGCGGCCTTTGGTCTGATCCTTCGCAGTCACACTCACGAGTTGGTCGGGGTCGTGATAAGGAAATGGCCGTAGAAGCAGCGCGCTGGTTACGGTGAAGATGGCGGAGTTCGCGCCGATGCCGAGAGCGAGAGTGATGACCGCGGCGAAGGTGAAGCCTGGATGCTTGGCCAGCATGCGGGCGGCGAAGCGAAGATTGCGAAGAAGGGCGGGCATGATGAGGGAAATTATAGGCCGGAGGAGATGAGATCGGCAGAGTCTTGAGGTTGAATCCGAAGTCAAAATCCCCACCCCTTCGACTACGCTCAGGGCAGGCTCTGTCGCGAAAGGCGCGACAAGGGTGAGGCACCCGCTTTGTACTGACTTTCGTGCGGGGCGCACAAAAATCCACATGCTAGACTGACCAGTTCCCATGCCTGCATTGCGCGTCATCCTGCTTTGGCACCAGCACCAGCCGTTCTATAAGGATCTGGTGACGGGAGAATATCGCCTGCCGTGGACGCGTTTACACGCGCTGAAAGATTATTACGGCATGGTGAAGTTGCTGGATGAATTTCCTAACGTTCACCAGAACTTCAATCTGGTGCCGTCGCTGATGGTGCAGATTCAGGATTATGCGGCGGGCACGGCGCAGGATCCGTTTCTGAGAGTTGCGGCCAAGGCGGCGAAGGATTTGACGCCGGTGGAGAGGCGGTTTGCGCTGCAATATTTATTTCAGGCGAACCCACAGAACCTGATCGGGCGCTATCCGCGATACAAAGAATTGTGGGAGCGGTTTCGCGAGCATGGCAATGTTCCGGAACGTGCCGAGCGATATTTTCAGGCGCAGGATTTTACCGACTTGCAGGTCTTGTCGCAGATTGCCTGGTTCGACGAATTCTTTCTGGAAGAAAAAGACGTGGCCGTGCTGGTCGCCAAGGGGCACAGTTACTCGCTGGACGACCAGAAGTTTGTGATTGCGCGGCAGCGGGAACTGATAGGTCGCGTTTTGCCGGCGCACGCCGAGGCAGCGAAGAAGGGATTGATCGAGCTTTCGGCGACGCCGTTTTACCATCCGATTTTGCCGCTGGTGTGCGATACGAATGCGGGGGCAGTGTCGTCGCCGGGATTGCCACTGCCGCAGAACCGGTATCGTCATCCCGGAGATGCGCGGGAGCAGTTAACCCGCGGCCTGGACCTGCATGAGAAAGTATTTGGCCTGCGGCCCAAGGGCGTGTGGCCGTCGGAAGGCAGCGTTTCGGAAGAGGCGCTCGCCATCGCGCACAGCGTGGGCGTCAAGTGGATGGCGACCGACGAAGGTGTGCTGGGGCGGAGTTCGGGACTATTTTTTGCTCGTGACGGCAACGGGCGTTTACCGGCGAACCTGGCGGAGAAGCTCTACAACATTTATCGCTACGAGAACGGCGCGACCACGATGCACATGGTGTTTCGCGACCACACGATTTCCGACTTGATCGGATTCGTGTATTCGGGAATGCCTCCGGCGGATGCGGCGCGGCATCTGATTGGAAACATCAAGGAAGCGGCCAAGCCGGTGCTCGCGAAGGGGCGCGATGCCGTGGTGTCGATCATTCTCGATGGGGAGAATGCGTGGGAGTATTACCCAAAATCGGGGCGGGAATTTCTGCGGCGCTTCTACGACGGGCTGCAGCGCGAACCGGGAGTGGAGGCGGTCACGATTTCGGAGGCGATCGCGCGGCACCAGGATTTCGGCAAGATGACGTCGCTGGTGCCGGGGTCGTGGATCAGCGCGAACTTTAATGTGTGGATCGGCGCGCCGGAGGACAATCGCGCCTGGGATTATTTATATAACGCGCGAGAGTTTTACAGGGACAACGCGGAGCGGGTGCCCGAGGCGCAGCGCAAGCTGGCATTTGAAGAAATTCTGATCGCCGAAGGCAGCGACTGGAACTGGTGGTACGGGCCGGAACATCATTCGGCGAACGATCGCGATTTCGACGAGCTCTACCGCAAGCATCTGGCGAATGTGTACCAGGCGCTGGGAGCGGCGCCGCCCGATTCGCTTGCGCAGCCGATTACCGGGGCGGAAGTGCGGCCGTCGTTTGTGCCGCAGACGGCGTACATTCACCCGCGGGTGACGGGCGACAAAGTGCGCTACTTCGAGTGGATGGGGGCGGCCGTGTACACGGCGGACCAGCGCGCTGGGGCAATGCACGGCAAGCAGTTTCTACTGGACTCGGTGTATGCGGGCATCGACTCGACCAATGTTTATGGGCGGCTGGACTTTACGGGCAAAGTTCCGGAAGAGGATTTCGATCTGGTGGTGAATGTGGAGTCATGGGCGAGCGGGGAACAACGTCCGCGGCGCGCTCTCCGGCTGGAAGCTTCGGTGCATGAGCGTCGGCTCAAGAGTTGGAAAATCGAGAATGGAATCCAAGAGCGGGAGTTGACGTCGTCGGCTCAGCCGGACGAACGTGTGAAACTCGCGCTGTTGCGGAACTTTGAGTTCAAGCTGCCGCTGGCGTGGCTGCTGGCGACTCCCAGCGAAAGTCCGGCGCAAGCCACGGCGGAGCGCAAGGGAGCGATCGTTGCGGTGGCATCCACCAGCAAGCTGCGGCTGCGCTTTAGTTTGTGGCAGAACCGGCTGCCGGTGGATTCGTTGCCGTTGGAGGGTTGGATCGAGTTGCTGGTGGTAAGTGAGGGGGATTTGATTTTCGGGACGTGAAGGCGAGGGGCGGGCTTACGGCTTGAGGACGAGAATATTTTCAACTTTGCCATGCAGAGCTCGATCAAAAGTAACGAGTTGCATCCCGGCGGCGGAAGCGAATGCAGCAAGATACGCGTCGGACCAGATCCTCGGGCTTGGGCGCAGTTGGCGCGTCAGTCCGCGAAACGCCACTTCGACGTTCGGCGGTTCCTCCAGGAAGAAAACACGGGCATCCTGTTTCCATTGGTCGTAAGCACTCCAGGCTTCGACTTGTGTCATGACTTCGTCAGTCCCCATAACTGCAGACGTCGTGAGTAGGCGCAGCAAGCTGATTTGCGTGAAGCGACAGAAACAAACGCGCGCGTCCATCTCCACCGCTTCGAACCAATGTCGGGCTGCAAGGTGATGCTCGTGCCCTCCATAGGTGAGGGCAATCCAAACGTTCACGTCAGGGAAAAGGAATGATCTCGAAAATCTTGGCATTGTCTAGTTTGAGAGATCCCGGGCGTTTGGAAGGCACGATCGGAAGAGCAACTCGGCCTCGACGGCGAGGCTGGTCCCGCAGTTCCTGCTCCACACCGCGAAGAATCAATTCCTTGACCGACCGCCCTTCGCTGGCTGCTTTGCCCTTAAGTTGGCGATAAAGCGTGTCCGGAATATCGACCGTGGTTCTCATTAAGCCATGCTGCCATATTTATGGCTGAAAATCAAGATGTATCTTTCCGCAGCAATTTGGAGAATCCTTATATCTATTTGCTGCCACCGCTTTGCGCCGTGGCGCCCACAGTCAGGGGCCGATTCAACTCCAGCGTGAGTTGGGTGCCTAAGGGCAGGATGGCGGAACGATGGGTGGCCAGCCAATGGGCTGTGGCCGAACCGGCGCCGATGGCGCCACCGATGAGGACTCCGGGGCCGCCGCCGATCAGGCCGCCGATGAGCATGCCGCCGGCCGCCCCGCCTCCGGCTTCGAGGTTATCGCGGCGATCGCGGGTGGTTCCTTTGAACTGGCCTTCCTGGTTGACGTCGGTGCCGCGAATGTTGGTGTCAGTCAGGGTCGCGTCGAGGAAAAAGCGCTCGCCGCTGGGGAGGACGACTGCCTCGGGAAGAATTCCAATGGTAGGGCGGCCGGAGATGCGTCGCGGTTCATTCACTTTAGTCACGCGGCCTTCGACGGTTGAGCCCATGGGGATCAGCGTGGCGCCATTCACGACGACTGCCTGGCTGACTTTTGCTCGGAAGGGATCGCCGACACGGTTACTGAAAGTTGCCAGCGTGGTGTCGAGCCGAACCATCAAGGCTGTGCCTGCGGGCACCGAACCGGCCATGGGGGGTGCCGGCGAGGGCGCGGGCAAAGGGGCTTCCGTGATATTGACCGCGGCTGCGGGCGGCTGCGCCGCTTCTGCGGCCGAATCAGTTTGAGTTGCCGAATCGGTTTGAGCTGCCAGAGTGGCGGCCAAGAGCAGAATACAGAGTAGAACCATCCACTTTTTCACGGTGCCTCCTCAACTTCCCCAAGCAATATTGTATCCCTTGACTGTAGTCGAGGGACAAGGCGCGGACAACCGCAGAACGGACAGGGAACCAGCGGCGATAAGGGCGGGGACTGCCTGGCCGAATGGACAGTTCCGAAGCCGGAAATTGGTCGCATTGAGTGTGTCGGAAGTCACAGTCGGGACATGATGATTCGATATAATCGGTGGTTCCTTTTATCGGTAGCCTCAGCGGCTAAAGCCGGATTTTATTTGGAACGAGTTACGGCGCGGCTTGAAGCCGCGCCCTTTCAAAGCACAACACGTCGAAGCGAAATGTGTCGAGGCGCAACGCGATCGAATGACAGCGAGGCCCGCTCGAATTAATAAATCCTCGAATTACTTAATCTAAAGAAACGAGACTTTATCCATGTCAAATATTGCAGCCATACATGCACGAGAAGTGTTGGATTCCCGCGGGAATCCAACGATTGAGGCGGAAGTTTTTGTGGCGGACGGATCGATGGGGCGGGCGATCGTGCCCAGCGGCGCGTCGACTGGGGAACACGAGGCGGTCGAGTTGCGCGACGACGATGCCAACCGGTTCCTGGGCAAAGGCGTGCTCAAGGCGGTTGAGAACGTGAATGGCGAAATCGCCGAAGCGCTGGCGAACTGGGATGCGTTCGATCAGCGCGGGCTGGATGGACGGATGATCGAACTGGACGGGACCGAGAACAAGGGAAGGCTGGGTGCGAACGCGATCCTGGCGGTGTCGATGGCGGCGGCGCGGGCGTCGGCTTTGAGCCTGGACATGCCGCTGTATCGCTATCTGGGCGGGGCCGGGGCCAACACGCTGCCGACGCCGATGATGAACATTTTGAACGGCGGCGCGCATGCCGATAACAACGTTGACTTCCAGGAGTTCATGGTGATGCCGGTGGGCGCGCCGTCGTTCTCGGAGGCGCTGCGCTGGGGCGTGGAGGTTTTTCATACGCTCAAGGGTGTGTTGAAGAAGCGCGGGTACAACACAGCGGTGGGCGACGAAGGCGGATTTGCGCCCTCGGTGAAGTCGAACGTGGAAGCGATCGAGGTGGTGCTGGAGGCGATTTCGAAGGCCGGCTATAAACCGGGAGAGGAAATCGCGATTGCGCTCGATCCCGCGGCTAGCGAGTTTTTTCAGGATGGCAAGTACGTTTTCAAGAAGTCGGACAAGTCGGCGAAGAGTTCCGACGAAATGGTGAAGTTTTATGCCAAGTGGGTGAATGACTATCCGATCGTGTCGCTGGAAGACGGGCTGGCGGAGAACGATTGGGACGGCTGGGTGAATCTGACGAAAGAACTGGGCGGAAAAATCCAGCTGGTGGGCGACGATATTTTTGTGACGAATATTCAATTCCTGCAGGAAGGAATCGATAAGGGCGTGGCCAATTCGATTCTGGTGAAGGTCAACCAGATCGGAACCGTGAGCGAGACCTTGGATGCGATCGACCTGGCGCGGAGAAATGGATACACGTCGGTGATCTCACACCGGTCGGGCGAGACGGAAGACACGTTCATTGCTGACCTGGCGGTGGCGACGGGCGCAGGACAGATCAAGACGGGGTCGGCCTCGCGTACGGACCGCATCGCCAAGTACAACCAACTGCTTCGGATCGAGGAAGAGTTGGGCGGGACGGCGCGGTTTTTGGGATTGAAGGCGCTGAACTATAAAGGCTAGTCGCCTTCCGTGTGTCAGCTCCCGGAGAATCGAGCTTAAAGCACTGTTTTGGGAGGACGATTAGGCGGTCTGGATGGACTTGCGAGCATGGATCGGAGTTTTGCTGGTCGTCATCTATCTTGGCGGCGGGTACCTGAGAGTCAGAGCGCAACGCCGCGCAGGTGTGGTGCATGACTTTGGGCATCCGGTCCTGGACAATCTGCTGCTTTTCGCTTCCGGACTCTTGTTGGCCGCAGGTTTGGCGCTGACTCTTTACCTATTTGGGGGTAATCGTCTCCTTCCGATCAGAGAGAGGATGGTTGCATACCCAGTCCTCGTTTGGTCGGAGGCTTGCTCACATGGCTTTGCAACCGAGTTTTGCGCGGCAATGCTAAACGTTGATATCCCAGGCGGCGGCAAAGCTTATCGATAGATAAGAATAACCAAAGGAAAAATCGATGATCAACGATCTATTGCTTTCTGAGTTCGACGAAGAAGCGAAGAAAACGCGGGCGATGTTGGAGCGCGTTCCAATGAAGGCCGATTTCACTCCGCACGCCAGGTCGATGCCGCTGGGTAAGCTGGCGCCGCACGTGGCCGAATTGCCGGGATTCGGCGTGTCAATTTTGACGACGCCGGAACTGGACTTCGGCAGCGGGCCGCCCCGAGTCCGTCCGGCGTTCGAATCTCCGGAGCAGCTGGTGAAGGCTTTCGATGAAGGCGCAGCGAAAGTTCGCGAGGCGCTTAAGAACACTAAGGAAGACGCCTGGACCGAGAGCTGGAAGCTGAGCTTTCAGGGTAAGCCCGTCTTCGCTGGGACCCGTTTTCTGGCGTACCGCCAGATGTTTCTGAATCATCTGGTGCATCATCGGGCGCAGCTGGGAGTGTATTTGCGGCTGAACGACACGCCGCTGCCGGCGACCTATGGACCGTCGGCGGATGACCGGATGGGATTTTAGTCCGCGGAAGGGGCATGGTTGACTTAGCTAAGGACTTAGTTTACTATTTCTGGCACTGTGGAAGTCAATATACACGAAGCTAAGACCAATCTTTCCAAGCTTTTAGAACGGGTCGCGTCAGGTGAAGAGGTCATTATCGCCAAGGCGGGAAAGCCCGTGGCAAAGCTGGTGGCGATCCCTTCCGAGCGGCCGCGCTTCAAACTCGGTTCAGCTAAGGGTGAGTTTGTTGTTCCGGGTGACTTTAACGATCCGCTGCCGAAAGAGATCGAAGATCTGTTTTACGAATGAAAGTTCTGCTCGATACTCACACGCTGCTCTGGGCGCTGACGGATGAATCAAAGCTGTCAGAGCGCGTGCGGAAACTTCTGCCGCGAGCCGACACCTGGTTCAGTGTAGCCAGCTTGTGGGAAATCCTAATCAAGGCTCAAATCGGGAAAATGCCCTTGCCACGACCCACCGGGCCGTTCGTGATGTCGAAGTTGCAGCTCAATGGAGTGCGAATTCTAAATGTAACGGCGGATCATGTTCTACGGGTCGAGTCGTTACCAGATCATCATCGCGATCCCTTCGACCGGATGCTGATCGCACAGAGTCTGGAGGAACGCATTCCCGTCGTAACTGCCGATCGAGTTTTCGCACGCTATCCGGTCGAACTGATCTGGTAGCTATGGTTTCTTACCATTCATAACTTTTAGCAGGAGCCAATCTTGTCTCGTCCTAAACCAATCATTCTTACTCATTCTTGACGGCTGGGGTTATCGAGCCGAAACCAAGGCAAACGCTATTGCGCTGGCGCGGAAACCTGTCTACGACCGATTGTTGCGCGAGTATCCCAACACGCTGATTCATACCAGCGGACCGTTTGTGGGGCTTGCCTGAGGGGCAGATGGGGAACAGCGAAGTCGGGCACCTGAATATTGGCGCCGGACGCATCGTGCATATGGACATCACGCGCATCGATTTGATGATCCGGAACGGGGAACTCTTCCAGCATCCTGTGCTGCTGGAGGCGATGAAGCACGCACGCGTCGGAGAGCGGCGGCTGCATTTGTTCGGGCTGGTCTCCGATGGTGGGGTGCACTCGCAGCAGGCGCATCTGTACGCGCTGTTGAAGATGGCGAAGGAAAATGGGCTGGAGCGGGTATTTGTGCATGCCTTTATGGATGGGCGCGATACTCTGCCCACGAACGGCGCGGGATATCTTGAGCAGTTGCAGCAGAAAATGCGTGAGTACAACTGCGGCAAGATCGCGACGGTCAACGGGCGCTACTACGCCATGGATCGTGACCGGCGCTGGGAGCGGATTGCGAAGGCCTACAACGCGATGGTATTCGCCGACGCGGAAGGAGGAAAGCAGGCCGACCCGGTGCAGGGGATGAAGGATTCGTACAACCGCGGCGTGACCGACGAATTCGTGATTCCGTTTGTGGTGGAAGATCCGAAGAACGCGGGCGGCGCGCGCGCCACGTCGACCATTCGTGACGAAGATGCGTGCATCTGCTTCAATTTTCGCGCTGACCGAGTGCGGCAGATCACGCGGGCACTGGCGCGCAACAGCGGCTTGAACGAGAAGGGCGGCAGCGATCTTCCGGGCGCGGACGATCTGGATGTGGCCATTCCGCGGGACCGCGTGCCCAAGAATCTCCGCTATGTCTGCATGACGCAGTATGACAAGAATTTCCGCTTGCCCGTGGTGATTCCAGCGGAATCGATGGCGAACATTCTGGCCAACGTGATGGGCGGGATGAACATGCGCAATCTGCGGGTGGCGGAGACCGAGAAGTATGCGCACGTCACTTATTTTTTTAATGGCGGAGTGGAGCAGCCGTTTCCGGGCGAAGAGCGTGTGATGGTGCAATCGCCCAAGGTTGCGACTTACGATCTGAAGCCGGAGATGAGTGCGGCAGGCATTGCCGACGCAGTGGTGAAGGCTACGGAGGAAGGGACGTTTGACGTGATGATCGTGAATTTTGCGAATGCCGATATGGTGGGGCATTCGGGGAAGATTGAGCCGACGATCAAGGCGGTGGAGACCGTGGACGCGTGCCTGGGCCGCATTGAGAGTGCGGTGCGGGCCAAGGGGGGGGCGATGCTGATTACTGCCGATCATGGCAATGCCGAGATGATGATTGATCCGGCGACGGGAGGGCCGCATACGGCGCACACGACCAATCCGGTGCCGTTTATTGTGGTTTCGGAAAATGCCGATAAGTTCAGGCTGAAGCCGAACGGATCGCTGCGCGACATTTCGCCGACAATCTTGGGGATGCTCGGCGTCGATGAGCCGAAGGAAATGACTGGGTCGGATCTGCGGATTGCGGTGAAGGGATGAGTAAATTCGCGGGAAACGACGGCCACAGAAAAGCCTGTTACCGCGGAGATCGCTGAGGTATCGCCGAGGACGCGAAGAAACCAGTTGGTGGAATGGAGTTAATTTGCCAACAGTGCTGGCGCTGTAGCCAGTAGTCCCGCAACCAATTCCAAGTCATGCAAGTCTTCGCGGCTGAAATCTTGCGCTAACTTCGAATCCAGGCCTTTGCGCGAAATCTGAATTACACCCACGACGACCGAATCGCGATCCATGATGGGCACCGACATGAGTTTCTGAATGGGCGCGGGAGCGGCCGGCTCATCGGATTCATTGCTATCGGACTTGATGGTTTCGAAGATGCTGGCGTGTTTTACGCGAGCAAAGTTATTGAAAATCTCCGGCTTCTTGCTGAGAGCTGTGTGAGCGGCTACGGCTTTGCCGGTCAAGGGAATCGCACCCGAAGTGCGCAAGTGTTCGGGAAATATGAAGTGCAGCAGACCGGACTGCAGCCGCAACAACGCTACTTCGGTAGGCTGCACGCGAAAAATCCTCGCCAGAACCTGGCACAGATCCTCTGCCGATACACCCTCGCCTAACACCGATTCCAACGGCAGAAGATGCTCAGGAAGTACGATTTCCTCAGTTAGCCCGTGATCATTGTCCAGCGTCATAGTGGTCCGCAGTCTCCTTTGGGAGAAAGCAACCTAGACTCTATCGCATTTTGTCCACCACAAGGTACTTCCGAAAGTAATGTTGGGTGATCTTGTAAGTCCTGTATTTTCATTAGAGGGTCAGCCGAAAGTCGCTGTCCCACGAGGTATGACCCAGCCAGCAACCAGCCATAAACGATCAACGAGTTGACAGTTTCTGTCAGCGGCAAAGCCACGGGAGCCGCTTCGAGCCTGAGGTTTCTTCCCCGCAACAAACTCGGTTACACTCCAGTCATGAGTATTCCGACACAGCCGAATGTGAAGTTAACCAATGACGCCGATTACCGTGAGGGTTACGCCAACAGCGTGCAGATGCGGGTGAATATATGGGACTTTTTCCTGGTGTTCGGCACGCTGCAGCAGCAGACCGAGAGCCACGTAGAGATCAAGAATTTTCAGGGAATTTATCTCAGCCCGCAGCAGGCTAAGGCGTTGTTGGGGCTTCTGCAGCAGAACGTGGGCGGGTACGAGAGCGCCTTCGGGGAGATTAAGCTTGATCCGCGCATGGGGCCGCAAGGGCCGGTGCACTAACCGGTCGCTGAAAGACTCTCTTCGTGAACTGAGAATCCCCCAGTGCCTAAAGGCGTCACTGATTCTGCTGGATTTGCGGCGCGGCTGAAAGCCGCGCCCTTCCAAAACTTGATCTTGAACTAAGTTTTTCAGCCCCTTCAAAACTTGGCCGAGAGCTGAGTTCTTTGCCGCAGAGATGTAGTTTGCTTTGTCTCAGCGGCTGCATTTCGGGCAATGGTTAGAGAGACGTTGCGAGCAACGTCTCTACGGATAGAATGATTGCTCCCATGCGCTTCTCGCGTCCGCAGCCAGCCCTGGTGTTCGCGGTCATCTTTATAGCGATTTTTCTGCTGCATAGTCCGCTCCTGCAACTTCCTTATTTCTGGGATGAGGCCGGATATTACATTCCTGCCGCGCGCGATCTGTTGCTCGAGGGAATTTTGATTCCGCATACAACCGTGTCGAATGCGCATCCACCGCTGGTAATGGCGTGGATCGCCCTTTGGTGGAAAGCCGCGGGTTTCGCGCCGCTGGTGACGCGGTCGGCCATGTTGATGGTGGCGGCATTTTCATTGCTGGGAGTGTTTCGCCTGGCGCAGCGCGCGGCGAATACCGAAGTGGCCATTGCCTCGACTTTGTGCACGGCGCTCTATCCCGTTTTCTTCATGCAGAGTTCGCTGGCCCAGGTGGATCTGGCTGCCGCGGGACTTACGTTCTGGGGACTGACCGCTTATCTGGAGGAACGGCCGGTTGCGGTTGCAGCTTGGTTTTCGCTGGCGGTGCTGGCCAAAGAGACGGCGATTCTTGCGCCGGCGGGTTTGGCAGCCTGGGAACTGTTGCTACTGGTTGTGCCGTGGCGGAACTGTCGAGCTTTGCTCGACCGGACAGCCGAGGGCGGCTGTCCCCACATGATCTCATCTGCTCCACGCCGCGTTTTTACGCTCTTGCTGCCTTTACTCCCTCTGACTCTATGGTTCGGGTATCACTACCTGCGTACGGGATACGTTTTCGGCAATCCGGAGTTTTTTCGCTACAACGTGGCCGCCACACTCAATCCTCTGCGGTTCCTGCTGGCGCTGGGATTGCGGCTTTGGCAGGCATTCGGCTATATGCATTTGTGGCCGCTGACGGTTGGCATGTTGCTGGCGATGCTATTGCCTGCGGTGAAAGATTCTGGAATCGAGCGGGCGCGCATTGCAATCCCAGTGCAGATGAATTTTCTGGTGGTGGTGAAAGTCTATGTGGTTGCGATGGCGCTAATCGGCGGGGCGGTGTTGGCGCGTTACATGTTGCCGGTGATTCCGCTGGTGATCATTGTCGGAGTTTCGACCCTGCGGCGGCGGTTGCGTTATTGGCTGCCGGCCGTCGCAGTGGTTGCAATCGCTTTTATTGCCGCATGGTTTTGGAATCCGCCGTACGAATTTTCGCCGGAGGACAATCTCGCTTATCGCGATTACATCATGCTACATCAGGATGGAGAGCGTTTTCTGGAGGCGCGTTATCCCATGGCGCACGCGCTCACGGCGTGGCCGGCTTCGGATGAGTTGACGCGTCCGTGGCTGGGATATGTGACGCGGGCGGTGCAGGTGGTGCGCATCGAGGATTTTTCGCTGGAAGAAGTGTTGTCGGCCGCTGAGTTCCGGTCGCACTTCGAAGTGGCGCTGGTGTTCTCGACGAAGTATGAGCCTGCACATCCGCTGCTCGAGCGCTGGAAGAAATGGGAAGAGTGGAAGCGAAGATTCTTTGGCTTTCATCGAGACTTGCCGCCTGCAGCGGCGGCCCAGATTTTGGGCGGGCGAGTCGTGTTCTCGGAAGAGCGCAAGGGGCAGTGGGTTGCGGTGATCGAGATGGAACCGGCCCAGATCGTGAACGCGAAAGCTCTCGGCCTTTGCGCTGATGTTTTGACTGCACGCGGCTCGGAATTCGAGTCTACGGAGTCTTTGCGGCCGATTCGACCTTGGTGCGGAGTTCGCGAATCAATTTCACTTGCGGGGCGTTGAGTCCGTCGCTCATGCGATCGCGCCACATGGGCGCGTTGTCGGTGCCGAGTGCGGCATTGTAGATCGCGAGCATGTCCTGGGGGTCGCCGGCATCTGCGTCAATGATGGGACCGAAGGATGGCTTGGGACTGTTCGAGCCGGCGTGACCGCCAATGCCGTCACGCGTTTCCGCGGTGCGGCCCTTGCGCACGAGAATGATCAGATCGGCAGCTTTGCGTTCATAGACCAGCGTGTAACGTCCCCAGTCGCGGAGCGCGTCCTGGACGTCGATCACCGCCTGACGGTCCGCCGCAGGGACGCGCCCATCGGCCAGGTTGTCGCCAAAGTAGGTTGTGACCAGCACAAACTTCGCATTGACAATCATTCTTGGAAAAGTTGGTTTGTCTTTGGCAAGCGAGAAGGAGACAAGCAGGAATGCCAACGAGAAGAACAGAGCCCGTCTGGTCATGGGAACCTCCGGGAGCGTAGAGCAATGGTAGCACGCGGGTGGGAATCGTTTGCCGGTGAGTTAGTCCGGCTGCATCAGGTGGCAGGAGTGGGTTTTGATCACCAGCCAGACCTCGCGGCCGGGGGCAAGTTGCAGCGCGTCGCGGGCGGCTAGCGTGAGGTGGACTTCCATCTCGACGCGACACTTTACTCGCGCGGAGACGATCACGTCGCGCTGCTCGATCGACGCGATGCGGCCCGGGATCACATTGCGGGCGCTCAATCCGACTGGGGGCGTGGTGGCCAACAGAATGTCGCCGGCGCGGATGCCCACGCGCAGCGCCGAGCCGACGCCTCCACGCACAAGTGGGGTTTCTAGGACAACTGGAACTCCGTCGCCCGCGATGCGGCAGGTCATGGTGCCGCGTTCTGGATGGATCGACTCGACCATAGCGTCGAAGATATTTTCGAAGCCAATCAATTGCGCGACAGTTTCCTGCAGTGGCGCTGCGATCACTTCGTGGGGCGTGCCTTGGGCGACGATCCGTCCGGCGTCGAGGATCAGGACGCGCTCGCCGAGGGCAAAGACTTCCTCGCGGCTGTGGGTGACGTAGAGGATGGGAATGCCGTGAGTCTGGTTCCACTCGCGCAGGTCGTCGATGATTTTCGATTTCGTCGCAAAATCCAGGGCGGCCAGCGGTTCATCCAAAAGCAGCACGGCGGGATCGGTCACTAGAGTTCGGGCCAGCGCCGCGCGCTGGCTTTCTCCTCCAGAAATTTCGCGCGGGTAACGGGGAGCGAGATGCGCGATGCGAAACGCTTGCAGAATTGCCGTTGCCCGCGCCGTTCGCTCAGGAGCGGGCAGATGCGTGAGTCCGTACTGGACGTTCTTTTCAACCGTCAAATGGGGGAACAGGGCGAGGGTTTGAAACACGTACCCAGCGTGGCGCTTTTCGACCGCGAGGTTGACGTGCCGAGCGGCGTCGTATAGAACGCGGTCCCCAATGACGATGCGGCCGGAGTGGGGTTTAGTCAATCCAGCAACACAATCGAGCACAGTGGTTTTGCCGGCGCCGGACGGGCCGAAGAGGATCGTAAAACCGGGTGCGGCTTGAAAGTCGGCTTCCAGAACAAAGTCGTGAGTTGACGCTGAGAATGCCTTACGAAAACGAGCTTCGAGTCGAGCGGCAGGAGAATGTTCTCGAGCGTGAGAAGACGCCGGCACGGTAAAGGCTTCGGCTTGATCCAAGCGGGATGCGCTCATCGCGGACTATTTTATAGGCCCCACGACCCACGGCTTACGATTGATGCTATACACCACGGCCAGGACGGCGAAGCAGAAGGCGAGCAGAAGCAAGGCCGTTTGATTGGCTGCGGCATAGTCCGAGGCTTGCACCCGGTCGAAAATATCGATGGAGACGGTGCGCGTGACGCCCGGAATATTTCCGCCGACCATGAGGACCACGCCGAACTCTCCCATGGTGTGCGCGAAGGTGAGGGCGATGCCGGTAATTAATCCGGGAACGGAGAGTGGCGCGATTACGCGGAAAAAAGTGCGCAGCGGGGAAGCGCCCAGCGTCGCGGAGGCCGCAACTAGTTTGCGATCTACGCTGGCAAACGAGGCGGCAAATGGCTGCACCGCAAAGGGGAGACTGTAAAGGATCGAGCCAATCACTAGACCGCTGAACGTGAACGCCAGAGTATGGCCGGTGAGGGCAATCCACCAGCGCCCAAGCGGGCTGCGCGGCCCGAGAGCGACCAGCAAATAGAAACCAAGGACGGTCGGCGGCAGGACGATCGGCAGCGCCACGATTGCTTCGATCAAGAATTTCCAGCGCCAGGAAGAGAAAGCGATCCACCAGGCGATGGGCAGACCGAGCACCAGCAATATCGCCGAGACGGTGATTGCCAGTTGCAGCGTCAGCCAGAATGCTTGCCAGTCGATTGCCATATGAATTCTACGCAGAGCCAGCGTCAACACGATCCACGTGGCGACGGACGCATTCGTCCGTCCCGCGGATTAGCGTGCTACAAACCATGGACGGACGAATGCGTCCGTCCCTACGTGTTTTGCGGCGCTGTTTGAATCCGCGCTTCTACTTCAACAACGAAAGCAAATTGTACGCCCGCATACGTTAGTGTACCCGCGCGGGCTGCCGGTTTTTCCCGAAGTGGGCCAAAGTGTGCTGGCTGCGACGTTTTTGCGTTGCTTCCCTGATCTTCGCTTCCGATACTGAAACGTGAAGTTTCCCATAGCAGGTTGCCGTTTCTGGCGCTGGTTGCGACTCTTGCCGTTCGCCTTGAGTTTTTGTTCTGCAGCCTTGGTTGTGCGCGCGCAAGGCGCGAAACAGAGTGTTCCTCAAAATCCTATCCCGGATGCCGACGGTGACCATGTCAAGGAACGGAATGAATGGTTTTTCCGTGGACGCCTGGTCCCGGGAAAAGCTTCCGCGGAACTTCGTCGCCGAGCTTTTCAGGCAAAGATACAGATGAGATCGCGCCGCGCCGCGCTGGGCGCGACAACGGAATCAGCCGGAAAAGACGAGCAGCCGTCTAGTTCGTCGACAAATGTATGGACCCCGTTAGGCCCTGCACCATTGGCCTCGGATGCGAGCGGCAATGGCACGCAGGATTATCACCAGGTCTCAGGACGCGCCACTGCAGTAGCCATCGATCCCTCCGATGGTACGGGCAACACGGTCTACATTGGCGGGGCGCAAAGCGGAATCTGGAAGTCGAGCGACGCAGCCAGCAGCAACGCGAGCGATGTCATCTGGACACCGGTGACGGACGATCAGGCGACGCTGTCGATTGGCGCGATCGCCGTTCAACCCGGAAGCACCGGCGTAATTCTCGCGGCTACAGGAGAAGCGAACAACGCGGGCGATTCGTATTTTGGGCTGGGCATGCTGCGCTCTGCGGATTTTGGAGGGACCTGGAGTCTTATTTCGACGGCGAACAGCGGTGGGCTGTCGTTCAGCGGCCTGGGTGGAACGCGCATGGCGTTCAGCACGGCCAGCGGGCAGGCGAATACGGCGGTCGCGGCGATGGCAACGACATCGGAAGGACTTGTTGACGGCGCGGTTACCGCCAATACTACGCGCGGTCTTTACACTTCACTCGACGCTGGCCAGACCTGGACGTATAACGCGGTGACCGATCCCGGGGGCGCAACGGACGCGACCTCGGCGACATCCGTGATATACAACGCCGCGGCAGGAAAATTCTTTGCCGCGGTGCGCTATCACGGTTTTTATTCTTCGGCGGATGGCACTCACTGGACGCGTCTTTCCGTGCAGCCGGGCGGCAGCGTGCTCAACACGAGCGCCTGCCCGCCGCAATCGACCGCGAATAATTACGGGTGCCCTTTCTACCGGGCGGAACTCACGGTTGTCCCGACACGAAACGAGATGTATGCCTGGTACATCCACCTTGATGGCAGCGGCAATCCAGTCGATGGCGGCATCTGGCAGAGCCTGAACGGAGGGACATCGTGGACGTCGATCAGCGATACGCGCCATTACGAATTGCGGCGACGTTTATGGCTGCGGCGTTGAACAGGGTTATTACAATCTCGAACTACTGGCGGTTCCGAACATGGCGGCGACGGACCTGTACGCCGGAGCAATCAATCTATACAAGTGCGGCATCACCACGCAGAATCCCACCTGTTCGGCAGTTCCGTTCGTGAACCTGACGCACGTCTACGGGTGCGATCCGATTGGGGCGCCGGCGCACGTGCATCCCGATCAACATGCGCTCGCCTATATGATCCCCGCTTCAGGCGCCGACTCCGGCAATGCGCTGCTCTATTTGGCGAATGATGGCGGCATTTATCGCGCGCTCGATGGATTTTCCGGGCTCAACACCGGATCGTGTTCTGGAACGAATCAGTTTGACGATCTCAATGAAAGTCTGGGGTCGATGACACAGTTCGTCAGTTTCTCCCAGCACCCGACTGACCCTAACACGCTGCTCGGTGGAACTCAGGACAACGGTTCTCCAGCAACCGCGGCGGCGACAACGAGCTTGGGTTGGGGAAATGTTCTTGGCGGCGATGGCGGCTATAACGCGATCGATCCCGTTACCCCAGCCAACTGGTATGCATCCAATGCTGACGTTCCGCCCGGCGGACTCGGCATTCAACTTTGCACGAGTGGGGTGAACTGCAATAACGCCGGTTTCAGCTTTGTGGTCACCAGCGGCATGATTGGCGACGACGATGGAGCATTTTATTTTCCGTATATTCTCGATCCGAATTCTTCGACTGCGATGCTGGTGGGTTCTTGCCGCGTGTGGCGTGGACCTCGCACCGGCGGCGGTTTTACCGCGCTCAGCCCGAACTTTGAAACATTAGGATCAGGAACCTGCACGGGCAGCGAGACTAATCAAGTGCGTGCGCTGGCCGCGGGCGGGCCAACCGATAGCAATGGTTCGAAAGTGTTGTATGCGACTACGAGCGGACTTGGTCCGCTGAATGGCCCATTGAATACCCCAAGCGGGGGCCGTGTGTGGGTCACTACGAACGCCACGGCGGGGCCGTCGACATTCGCCGATGTCACGAACAACGGCCCGCAAGGCAACATCAATCCGAACCAGTTTCCTGTTTCCGGCGTCGCGGTCGATTCGTCGGATGCAACGGGCCATACGGCCTATGTAACTGTCATGGGCTTCACCGGTGGCGCCGGCCACGTTTGGAAGACGACAAACGCGGGCGGCGCGTGGAGCGATTTCACCGCAAACCTGCCGAACTCTCCGGTCAACGCGGTGGTTGTATTTCCTGGATTGTCGACGGTGTACGTCGCGACCGACGTTGGCGTATTTGGCAGTTCCACTTCTGCGCCAAGTTGGACCGAGGTTGGACCAACTCCTGGAACGACCCAGTCTGGATTCTTGCCCAACGCAGCCGTGACTGCGATTGGAGTCTTCGCTTCCGGCGGACAGCAGTTGTTGAGGGCTTCCACCTATGGGCGTGGGATTTGGCAGTTTAATCTTGTGGCTGCACCTGACTTTCAGCTTTCCATTACCAACTCACCGCAGACAATTTCGGCAGGAGCGACAGCGACCTTCACAGGATTGGCGGGGGCATTGAATGGATATTCGGGGACTGTAACTTTAACATGTGTCGCCGGCGTAACTCCGGCTCCGAGTTCTTGCAGTTCGCCGCAGTCTCCGCTCACACCGGGCATTAATACCGCTTTCACCGTCACCGCAGGCGGAGCGGCCGGAGACTACTATTTCAATGTGCAAGGCGTGGGTTCTGATTCGAACCACACTGCCCATCTGGCCGCGGCGGAACTGCACATCCTGAGTGCCGCTCCTGATTTCTCTTTGTCGGAGATTGGTTCTTTCCCTACGGTGAATGCGGGTAGCGCCACTACCAGTGGGCCGATCCGGGTGACCGCATCCGGCGGATTCAGCGGCACCATCAGCCTGAGTTGCTCGCTGGTTTCAGGGAGTGGAAGTTGCAGCGTGAGTCCCGCGTCGGTCAGTTCCATTCCTACGACAGCGTCGGTCACTGTGAATGCTGCGAGCCTGAGCGTGGGCAGTTATCAAATGCGGGTGCAAGGTAGTTCTGGCGCATCCACCCACACTCTATTGATTTCTTTCAACGTGGGGGATTTCCAGGTTTCTGTCCCGCCGTTGCTGTTGGCCGGTCCGGGGACGCACGGTGCTGCGGACTTCACGGCCACAGCCTCGACCTATTATTCGGGCAACATTTCTTCAACCTGCACGGCTTCAATCTCGGGCTCGACTTGCAGCGTGGCCCCGAGCGCGACCGCGATTAGCCCCGGATCGACGGTACCGCTGGTCGCGACGGTTGCGGTGCCTGGCAATGCGGCACCAGGGTCGTACTCGGTGAATGTAAATGTTCGAGATAGTTCTGGGATTCCGAGCCACAGCATTACGTTTCCGCTGACGATTCAGGATTTCGGAATCAGTTCTGCTACGCCGAGCCAAACGGTGAATCCTGGCGCAACTACAGGGGCGTACAACTTGACGGTTCAGGCGATCGGATCGTCCTTCGCGAATGCCGTAACCCTGTCTTGCTCCGGCTTGCCGGTTGGGGCTCAATGTGTTTTTCAACCGGCTACGCCGGTGACGCCCGGAAGCACGCCCGTCGCCGTGGCCATGACGATTGTTACCAACGCGAATACCAGCGCCGGAAATTCCACGGTGACGATTACTGGGACGTCTGGCGCGCTCTTGCACTCTGCGTCGGTATCGCTGATAGTGGCGAACCTCGTTTCCGGCGGCGGCGATTTTACGCTGGCGATCACTCAGGCTTTTTCTGGCGGAACTGTTGCGGGCGGACAAACTCAGGCCAAAGTATCCGTGACCTCGACTTACGCGGGATTGGTCACGGCTAGTTGTGATGCCAGTGCGATCTCGGGCCAATGCGTTATAACCCCGGCTAATCCTGTGGCGATTAACGCAAATGCGCCGGCCCTGTTGACGTTGACGCTCAATGTGCCGAATACCATTGCGCCGGCTGCATACAACATCAATTTGACCGTCGCCGATACATCCGGGCAGCCCAGCCACGTTTTGCAGTTGCCGCTCACGGTGATTCCGGATTTTTCGGTTATCTCGGCGACTTCGAGTCAGACTCTAACTTCTGGGCAGGCGACCAGCGGGCCCTATCAACTGAGCGTGGCTCCGAATCCATCAGGGTCCTCGTTTGCCGGAGCGGTGACGCTCTCGTGCACTCACGGACTGCCGGCCGGAGCGCAGTGCATTTTCGCTCCGTCCGCGCCGCTGACACTTGGCAACAGTTCGGCGGCAGTGGTTATGACCATCTCTACTGCGACGAGTCAGGCGGCTGTGCGATCGCGCTTTGGCCGCTCACTCTTCTATGCATTGTGTTTGCTTTTGCCGGGAATCGTGATCATCCGAAACGCGGTCGAGACGAGTTTCGTAACACGCAAAGACATCAGCTTAGTCCTAATGATGATGCTGCTGACCTTTGGGCTGCTCTCCTGCGGCGGCGTCAGCAATGGCGGAGGTTCATCAGGGGGCGGAGTCCCCACTACCTATCAAATCACGATCACAGGCACATCCGCAGGGACGCCGGCGGATTCCGGGCAGAGTGCTGCCGTTACGCTCGTCGTGAACTAAGACGCTCCTGACTCAAAAGCCTTCTGCTCGCGCCAGCTATGCTTTAGTCTGGTGGCAATGGCGGATTCTCGCTACGGCGTCGTCATTATCGGAGGCGGAATTGTAGGCCTGGGAGTGGCCCTCGAAATCACTCGCCGGTTTCCGCATCTCCGTCTTCTGCTCCTGGAGAAGGAAGATCGGGTCGCACGCCACCAGAGCGGACACAACAGCGGCGTCATTCACTCTGGTGTTTACTACAAGCCGGGTTCCATGAAGGCTCGCCTTTGCGTGACCGGAGCGGCCGCGATGGTTGAGTTTTGCCGCGAGCATGGAGTTGCGCACGAAGTATGCGGGAAGGTGATCGTTGCAACCGACGCCGAGGAACTGCCGCGGTTGGAGGAATTGCGCCGGCGCGGGGAAGCTAATGGTCTTAGCGGGCTGCGCATGGTTGGGTCCGAGGAGTCGCGGGAAATTGAACCGCGGGCGGTGGGGATACAAGCTCTGGTCGTGCCTTCGACGGGAATTACCGACTACGCCAAGGTGAGCGAAAAATATGCGGAGCTGATTTCCGCCGGCGGAGGCACGGTGATGACTTCGGCAGAGGCCACCGGCATCCGCCGCAGGGCGGATGAGATCGTCGTTGAAACTACGCGTGGAGCGTTTTCGACCAGCGCGCTCATCAATTGCGCTGGTCTTTACAGTGACCGCATTTGCCGGATGGCGGGCGACGATCCGGGGGTGATGATCGTGCCATTTCGTGGCGAGTATTACGACCTGGTTCCAGAGCGGGCTGCGTTGGTGCGGGCGTTGATTTATCCGGTCCCCGATCCGCGCTTTCCGTTTCTTGGAGTGCACTTCACCCGGCGCATCTCGGGCAAAGTAGATGCCGGACCGAACGCCGTCTTGGCGCTGGCGCGAGAGGGCTATCGTCATCGAGACATCAGTTTGCGCGACCTGGGTTCGGCGCTGGCTTATCCCGGCTTCTGGCGGATGGCGCGGAAGAATTGGCGGAACGGTTTCGACGAGTTCCGACGGTCGCTCTCGAAACCGCTCTTCGTGCGCGCGCTGCAGCGTCTAATTCCCGAGATAAATGAAAAAGATCTTGTACCGGGCGGCTCGGGTGTGCGGGCGCAGGCCCTCAAGCCGGACGGCACGTTAGTCGATGATTTTCAATTCGTGACATCCGGCAAAGTGCTGCACGTACTGAATGTTCCGTCGCCCGCCGCGACGGCATCGCTGTCGATCGGCAAAGCGATCGTCGATATGGCTGCAGCGAGACTTGGTCTCGCCTAGCAAATCAAACGCGTTAGAAAGTCAGGCTGAGCGACATCTGAATTTGGCGCGGGCTGCCGATGGTTTTGTTTGTCACTCCCAGACCGGAAGGACAGTTGTAGAAGCCGGCATTGCTGCCGCTATCGCAGGAGGTAGGCCGCGGCGGCGTCCCGATGACCGGAAATTGATTGTAAAACTGGTTCTGCGAAACGTCGTCGATGGGGATATCGAAGCTCGCGGTATTGGTCACGTTGAAAATGTCGAAACGATATCTCAGCAAATAGCGTTCCGTTAGTTGCGTGTCCTTGACGAAGGAAATGTCGGCGGCCCGCTGCCAGGCTTGCCGGAAGATGTTGCGCTGTCCGTTGGTAAAGTTTGTTTCGAATGCGTCGTTCGTAGGAATTGCCCCACCGAGATCGCCGGGACTGAGCAAAGGCAGAGTGAAGCAAGAGGACTTGAGGGCTGGAGTGCTGAACGCGCCAGATGCACCAGTCACAGCATTCTTTGGCGTACAGCCAGGAGCGAGAGGAACAATCGGGTTGGTAATGCCATCGTAAACGCTGTAAAAAATGCTGCCAACTGCGCCGGTGTAATCGATGATGCTATAGGGTTGACCGCTTTGAATAACGGCTTTGCCGTTGATCGCCCATCCATTGGTGAACTTGCCTTTGAGTGAGGACGCGCTGAAAAACTTCGGCAATTGGTAAACATAGCTGAAATTGAAAACATGGCTGCGATCGAAGTCGGAGGATCCGTAAGCCGATCTCAGGTCCAGCGGATTGTTGCCGTTGAAAAAGAGTCCCATACCGCTTTGCTCGTCGAGTGAGTGCGAGTAGGTGTAAGAGAACCCAACATAGAGACCATGGCTCATACGCTTCTCGATGTGGGTCTGCAAGGCGTTGTAAGCGGAAACTCCGGCGGCCTTGTAAGTTTCCGATTCCGCGGAGTAGCCGATGTAGGGCACGCGGAGATCGACGTTGCCGCCTTCGTATGTCGCAAGGTAGGACTGCCCGTTTGGAAGATTCTGAAAATTGAAATTGGAATCGACCACCGTGTAGCCGTAGGTGTAAGACTGCGGATACTGCGAATTGGGATGAATCACGTGAGTGGGTGACGCGATCCCGGGCTGGTTGAAGGGAATCGGAATCACTCCGTGGCGTCCCAGGTTGCCAACGTACCCGACTTCAAATGTCAAGTCGTTGCGGGGTTGCCATTGAACGTCGAGAGTCTGATTGATGGAGTAAGGCAACTTGTTGGCGCGGTTGTAAGTCGCAAACGAGAACATCTGCGCCCCGTTCGCGATGGCTGCCTCATTCGGAAGATATTGCGTGATGTCGGCGGGATTGCCGCTGGGAAGAGGACCGGGAGATGGGCCCCATGGGCTGGAAAGGGAAGCAACTGAGGGGTCGCAGGTTGGAATGTAATTCGAGATAAAAAGAACTCGGAGTGCAGGCCTGCGCATTGACATAGGGCGGAGTTTGATTGACGCCGAATGGACCGCCGTTGATCACACCCTCGGCAAAGCCCGGAGAAAGATAGGAATACAGCTCGCCGCGATCATAGTAGAGACCCATACCAGCGCGGATTACGACTTTATCGTCGAACTTTCGCGGGCTCCACGCAGCGCCGACGCGCGGCGCAAGTCCCCACTGGCGGCCGGTGAGAGTCGTATTGCTGACGCCCCTTGTGGGAAAAAGTTTGTTATTACCCGCAATAATGAAGCCGTTCGACGTGATGGTGTCAGTGGCATCGTCGTAGGCATAGCGCGACGGATCGAAGTTAAAGATGCGTCCGTACTTTTCCGTCAGTCCGCCATCCCAGTCAAAACGTAGACCAGCGGTCAGGCTGAGATTGGAGCGGACCTGAAATTTGTCCTGCATATAAGCGCCGGACTGGCCAGCGCGGTAATAACGGTTGGCATCTCCCTGCAGAAACTTCGTTGTGGTGAAATCGTCGTTGGTGGTGACCAGGCCTTGAAGGAACTGCGAGAAATCCGCGGTGGCGATGATTCCCTGGTTCGTCCGGCGATCGCGAGTGTTGAGCTGAGTGTAGGAATAGCTGCCGCCAAAAATGAATGTATGCTTGCCGCGTACCCAGATAGCATTGGCGGACGGCATGATGCGATTTTGGAATACTCCGGTGAACGCACCTTGCGATGCCGCGCCCTGACCGATAGTCAGGAATTGGAGATTGGTGACGCCTCCGGGATTGGCAATGGGATTCGCAAGTCCGAGGGGATCGACGATCGTGATGCCGGGAAAGAAAGTCGAACCGAAGGTGTTGATACCAAGCTGCTGCGGCGTGAAGGGCTGCGCGATAGTGCTGTATGCTTTTTCGCGCAGAATTCCGATCACCTCGGTGACGCTGAAGTTCGGAGTAAGCGCCTGGGCATTGCCGAGAGAAACGACTTGGCTGCCGGCGTCCAGATGCTGGGCAAATCCGGCGACGCTCGAATACGCGTAAGGGGCGATTGTGGGATCGTGCTGGTAATAATATTTTGCCGACAAAGTGTCTTTTGTGCTTTTGTTCCAGTCCAGATTGGCCACTGCGTGATCCGCGAAGAAATAGGCGGTGCCCGGGCTGATGGCGTTCTCAGGAAAACTTGGCGTCGGTATCTGGCCGTCGGCCGACGGAATCATGTATTGACCGTTCGGCAGTTTGTACTGAAAGAGCGCCACGGCGACGGGGTTGATCAAATTGGGATTCGTGACTAGATTCGTCCCCCAAATGGAGTCCGAAATTTGGGCCAAACCTTGTGGTGTGCGATTCGAGTCCGTGAGTCCTGACGGCACCAGCAAACGGGAAAGTCCGATCTCCTGGTCGGAATCGTGAGTGTGCTGGTAGCTGACGAATCCAAACAGTTTGTCCTTGATGAGAGGACCACCCAGCGCACCGCCCGCGGTGTAGCGATGCAGTTGTGGAACTTTGTCGTTGGCCGGAATGTTGGGATCTTGCTTGTCGAAGAAAGGCGCCGCATTGAGCCAGTCGGTGCCGCGATGCACGTACGCCTGACCGTGAATGAGGTTGGTTCCGGAAGCAGTGCTCATGTCGATGTGAGCGCCGCTGGTGGAACCTTGCTGCGCGTCGTACATGGAAGTGTTGACGCGAAGTTCCTGCACCGTTTCCGGAGCAGGAGTGGGCAATGCCTGTCCAATCGCAAGGTAAACCGATGCCGTGCTTTGAATGGGCGCCGCGCTCGTGCTGGCGGCATTGGCCACGCCGGTATTGTTTACGATGCGCGCCGAAGCGACCTGGCTTGTGCTCTTGCCGTTAAACAAATTGCTGGCGTCCACGCCGTTCAGCAGAAAACTATTGCTCGTGTCACGTTGGCCATTGGCCCAGATCGGCTGGTTCCCCAAGCCGCTATTGGCGCCCGTTCCACCCGATAGTTCCGCGCTCACTCCGGGAGAAAGAATCGCCAGTCCGGTGAAACTGCCCGTGGGTAGAGGGACATCCTGAATTTGCTGCTCTTCCAGCACGTAGCCATTGGTGGTGTCAACCGCGTTCATGGTGGGTGCGGCCTGCACTTCAATTGTTGTGCCGACCTGCCCGACTTTCAAGGAAGCGTTCAGCGTCGCCGTGCGATCGGCCTGTACCAGAATTGCGGGGAATTTTTCTGTCTGAAATCCTTCGTGGGCGATGGTGACGGTGTAGGTGCCAATGGGCAAGTTCACAAAATCATAAGCGCCGTTGGCATTTGTCCTTTGGGTTCGAGTTAGTGTGGTTTGATCGCCTACCAGGGTGACCGTGGTGTCAGGCAATACACTTCCGCTCTTGTCGGCCACGGTTCCCGTGATCCCGCCCAGAGTCTGCTGCGCATGCGCGATCAGGCAGAATTGAGAAAACACAGCCAGTAAGAAAATGCCAAGCTTCATCTTCTTTGCCATGATGGTTGAAACCTCGTCGGTAGAAACACGATTCCGAAGCAGCCGAGCACTGCTGCGGCACACTTTTTATGACACTTTACGACGTGATCGCAGAATCGGCGTTCTCTGCGCTTGCTTCGCACAACCAGGCTGGAAACTATGCCGAGAAATGTACGCGATTTCTGGGGAAAGCGGAAGCTACCGCGGCAATGAAAATTCTTTTGACTGGAATTAGTAATTTTTATGGCTTGGACGCGTCAACGGTCTCTGCCGCTGCGGGCTCGAACCGCGAACCATCCCAGCCCGGCAATTAGATAGGCAAGATAGATGTAGGGCAGCTTCCCGTAGGGACCTTCTGGGACCGGAAAGAGATTACCCGCCAGAGCGAGAAGCATGGCGGTTGCAGCCAAGGCGGGAACTATTTGAGCGCCCGCCTGAAAGGCGCCGTGCAGCCTTAAGTAGCGGGGCAGCGCGCCGCACACCAAGGCGTAGGCCACGATGAAGCCATAAGTGGCGAGTGAACCCATCCAGCCGTAAACGTCTAACCCGCTAGCGCCGCGAGCAGCGAGGACCGCGACGGGAAGCACCGCAGCAACGCCGGTGATGATTACCGCACGGCCCGGAGTGTGGTTGCGAGCGTGAGTCGCGCGCAGGGACTCATGCGCAAGGCCATCGTGCGCCATGCGCAACAGCACGCGAGCCGCGGCGGTAATGCAGGCCAGAGTTCCGGCGAACAGGCTCACCAGCGCGCCAATGTCGATGAGCAATCCCAACACCGGTGCGCCGCCAACCTGCGCCAGAACATACATTGGTGCCTGGCTTGCGCCCAGATCCTGCCCCACCGCGTGGAAGCCCAAGACTTCGGCATAGGCGCAGACGGTGAAGAATGCGCCAGCCAAGACTGAGCTTTGAATCACGGCTCGCGGAATTGTCTTCAGAGGATTCCGAGCTTCAGCGCCCAGCGTCGTCGCGCTTTCAAAACCCACAAAGCTGAAGAGCGCCAGCACGAGCCCCAGGCGCAGACCACTCCCGCTCATCCCGCGCAGGTGCAGTTGGTCCGCGTCGACGCGCCAACCGTGCCTGAAAAGCAGCAACGCAACTACGATCACAATCACGGAAACCGAGGCGGCTTCGATCCACAACATGAGGCGGGCGGAAATCTTGACGTCGCGCCATGCAATCCAAATCGAGGCCCCGGTGACCAGCAATGACAGCAACACAGCAGAGAAGACGTGACCTGTGGCATCGCGCAGCAGCAGATTCGCATAGTGGTAGAAGCCACCAATCACACTCGAGCCCGTGGCCACGTAGGCCAATAACAAACTCCATGCGACCGTTGCAGACAGCCACGGCGGAAGGGTCATGGATGCATACGTGTAAAGAGACCCCGGAGAAGCGGAGTGGCGGGCGAAACGCGCGATACACAACGCGACCAGAAAAATTGCGACTGTGGCCAGTACGTAAGCGAGCCAGGTTCCATTGCCCGCGAGCGCGCATACCAAAGGGATCGTCGCGGCGGGTGTGGTGGTCGGCGCCATGGTGGAAACCGACTGCGCCAAAGTCTCCATCGGGGAAAGAATTCCGCGTCGCAGGCCGTAGTTTGTGGCCGATGATTCTGGCGTGACGACCTGAATCGACACGAGTTCTCCTTGGTCCTAGTCGTTGTCGGTGCGATTGCGGTGGGATTGTACAACAGTCGACGATCATCTAAGGGCGAAGGGTGGAATCTAGAGTCATAAGAAAAATCAATTTGTGCCAGCGGAAAACGCGTTCATGAGATTTCTTGCGCCATGCTAACGTGACATTTGTCCGCTGATTGCGACAACCCTCGGAGTAACAGCATAGGAGACTCAATGAGAGCCTGTCCCAACTCGCAATGCGTGGCGTTTGGGCGCATCGTTTATTCAGTGGCGACTCGTTGTCCGCTGTGCCGATGGGACTTGAAGAACGCACTTCCCGCCAGCGAGACTGCGGCTCAAGCGAAGCCGAGTGCGCGGGCTTCGTCGGCCGGCTGATCGCGGGCGAGCCTTCATTTCCCTATATCTTCATTCCATAAGTCGGCGTGCGCTTGAATGAAGTCGCGCATCATCGCAACGCAAGCATCATCATCGAGTACAACGACGTTCGCGCCGTGTTGGCGGAAGAGATCCTCGGCGCCTTTGAAGTTGCGATTTTCTCCAATCACGACGCGGGGAATGCGAAACAGCAAAGCTGTGCCGGTGCACATGATGCAAGGACTGAGAGTGCTGACCAAAGTTAGCTCTGGCCAGTCGCGTCGCCTGCCGGCATTGCGCAAGCAGACGGTTTCGGCGTGTGCGGTGGGATCTCCGCTCTGAACTCGCAGGTTGTGACCACGAGCCACGATTTGCCCGCGCTTGTCGGCTAAGACCGAACCGATTGGCAAGCCGCCTTCGCTCTGTCCTTTGAGCGCTTCCTCCAAGGCCGCATGCAGCAATTCTCGATCGTTCATAAGAGGGACCTCAAGGGCGAGGTGAAAAAACAGGCTGCGGTCGGCAGGCCTTGGAATCTTGCAGAAGGGTGGTGCGAAAGGGGGGACTCGAACCCCCACGGTTTTACCCGCCAGATCCTAAGTCTGGTGCGTCTGCCAATTCCGCCACTTTCGCAATCGGAAATAGTTTACTTCGTTTGTGGGCGACGGGGGAAGGCAGGCGGTGTTACGGCCGGCATGGTTCAATTTGCACGCGCTCAGCGTCAGATCAATCGTCGCGGGACGTGAAATTACGCAAACGCGACGCAGCCTTTCGGCCGCCTCGTGCGCAGGAACCGGGGGGAAAAGCGCTCGTCGGTGACGCCGCCAGCTACTGAACTTCGTTCAGTTTTTGGTAAATGAGCATCGCCACCAGCACCAGCAGAAATATGCCGGAGCCGATGCTAAACACTCGAACCGGAAGAACAAGCCGGTTGACCTTGGTCAGCAGTTCGGTTTGCTCTTCCTGCATGTGCGAATTGTGGTCATCAAGAAAAAGTTGATCGTCCTCGTGCATGGTGAGAGTGCTCTTGTAAATCAGGAGGACAATCAGACCAACGGCGAAAATTCCAAACACTACCGCAACGATAGTCAGCGTCATAAGCCACCTCGGCAGGTTCAAAACCAGGTGCAGCGGCTTTCCACCACGTGAGCGGGGGTGCGGAGAACCCCGCATCCATTCCCGGGAAGCCCTAACGGGAAAGATTATAGCCCCGTTGGCAAGAGTTGGGCCGAATAAATCCCATTTTTGGGAAGCTGTTACAGATGTGGGAAGAATGCGACTTCGGAACCGCAGGCCGCATCAAACTAGCAAGCAGTTTCCACGGGGCAAGGTCTCTGGTGGAAACGGCATCTGCTATAATCGAGCAGCTTTAAAGCCAAGGAGATACGAATGGCCACCACAACCATCCCTGAAGTTACCAAGAAGGCCGCGCCCGTTACCCTCACCCCCAATGCTGTCGCCAAGGTGAAAGAAATCATGGGCCAGCAGACCCCGGCGCCTGCGGGTTTGCGCATTGGCGTGGTGGGCGGAGGATGCTCTGGTTTTTCATATTCGATGCAATTTGAGAATGGTGCCGGAATGATGGACAAGACCTTCGATATGGACGGACTCAAGGTGTTCGTCGACGCGACGTCGGTTATGTATCTGAACGGCTGCATCGTGGACTATGTCGAGACGCTGGAAGGCGCAGGCTTCAAGTTCGAAAATCCGAACGTGAAAAGCACTTGTGGATGCGGTTCCTCGTTCAGCGTATAAGAGGAAGTTTTGAAGACGAAATGGCCTCATCGCGATGAGGCCATTTTTATTTTTGGGGACAGTTCTATACTCGCTTTTGTTGATTTGCGATTCACGCGAGAGATTAGTCAGCATGCAGTATTTGTGGCGACACGAATCACTGCTGCGGAGGCGGATTATTGGGCGGCGGGTTTGGCGTGCTGAATCCGCCACTCATCGGCGTGTTCGGATTGTTTTGCATTCCCGTCGGAGATGTGCCGAGGCCGTTCCCCGTCCCATTGTTGGGGCCGTTCTGCCCGTTCACGTTCTGTTGCTGGCCGAATCCCTGCAGTTGCGGCTGGTACGGTGTGGTGATCAAGTGCCCCTGATCTTGCGCCGGATCGTAAGCAAACACCCAATCCTTGTATTTGTTTTTGTGATTGAACTCGCGGATGGTTTTGTCTTTGCTGAGACTGGCAACACCCACAATCGGGGCTCCTATGACTTGGCCCGAACCGAGCTGATTACTGCCGGAACTACCGTTCGGGGAACTGCCCTGCCCGGAATTGCCATCACCGGCTCCAGATGGTGTGGGCACCGTCTCGTCCGGGGATGGCTGCTGCGGCTGGCCCGAGCCTGCGGCCTGCTGATTCTGGCCGAAGGATGAATTGGAATTCGCTCCGAAGCCGCCGTTACCGCCAAATGTGGAAGGCTGCGAAAGCCCGCCAGGCGATCCGTTCAACCCGGCATTCATCCCCGCGGGATTAGCCCCGGGCACTCCGCCCGCGAGTCCGCTCAGCGAGAGTTGAACCTCGCCAAAATGGAGCAGTTTGAAATCCGCGCACTCCGAATTCTTGCAGTTCAGTGGATCCTTGTAGCGCTTTCGCAGAAATCTTAGGTTGTTGGAGTTTTCAAGGTCTTCGATTTTTGTAGGATATCGGCCGAACTTCCTGTAGTAGGCGCGGATTGCACGCGAGTACTGGACGCCGCGATGGATCATCTCCTCTTCGCGGTCGCGCTTGATGTCGAAGGTAATCGTAGGGACGATTGCCGCCGCAAAGATGATCAGCAGTGCCATGGCCAAAAGAAGAGTGAGCATCACCCAACCGTCCTGATGGCGCCCCTTGCCGGGTCGCGGCGAATTTCGTCGGAGCTGTGAATACAAAGCCATAAAACTTGGAGTTGGGAAATTCGGTAACTGAGTAAAGGAATCGCGAAGCCTCTTAAATTACCCAATTACGGAATTGCTCAATTAACTAAAGCTGGCTACCCCTGCGTCAGCGGGATACTTTGCGGAGGGCCGCTATTCACCACATCCTGAATCTCCACCGAGTTTGGGGAAATGCGTACGACTTTGTAGCGACGGTCGACAATCTCGCCTTCTCCCGCGACAAACACATCCTCGCCCAGCTTCAGAAATATTTTCTTGGGCTCTCCGGCGCGGCTGGCAAAACCGTAAAACTTCAGCGGAATGGGCGGCGCCTGCGCAATGGCCGGAGTGTGATATGGATCGACTGTCGGCACATCGGTATGCCCAGGACCGCCGGGTTGGGGAATGACGACATCTTCTCCGTGCGACACAAAAATATTTCTTCCGTTGCCTTCGTACTGGGTCTTCTCACTGGTGGCCAGCAGATCGAGCCGCAGTGTGGGATCGAGATTCTCCACGCGCGGAGGTTTCTTCCCGGTCTTCTTGCTGGCACGCGGCGCGGCATAGGTAGGCAACGGAGCCGCAGCCTGGGCGTTGGAAGATGGCGAAGAGCCTCCCGTAAAAAACGGGATGAATTCATACGCCACGGCCAGCAGCGCGATGACTGCGAGGACAGCCGCCCAAGTGGTTTTCTTTTTGTTTTCGAGTCCCAGTTGCACTACGTTCCCGCTTTCAAATAGGTCTCGAGCTTCATGCTCAATTTAACTGCGCCCTGCGGTTCGCCGCCGAGGGTTACGCTATCGATGATGAAAAACATCTCGTCGCGTTCCAATGCGTTGATAAACTGCGCCAACGCCGTGTAATTTCCTGCCAGACTGGCTTCGATCTCGTCGGGTTGCAGTCCGCCAGTCTCCGCTTCCTTTAACTTATATTTTACCGTCTCGATGGTCACTCCGTTTGCGACCGCCAACTTGCCGAACTCAGTGACAATCTGCGAACTCTGGGAAGGGAAGCGTTGCTTGTAGAAATCATTAATCTGATGGCTTGCGAGCGTAACTTTTTGGGGAAGATCTTTAAGTGGCGCGACCTGGCGCGTCTTGGCGGTCAACTCCGCTTGAAGCAGGTTCATTTCCGAGCGGCGCGATTCCGCCGAGCCCACCAGCGGGGAAAAGTACACGATCGCCGCCAGCAGATCCACGCCCGCCATAATAGCCAGTGCGGTCTTCAGACTCTTGCGGGTTTGCCGAAAGTCTGGCATTAGTGCACCACTCTTTTTGGTGTTCTTGGTTTTGCTGGCGTCTTCGGTGCCGCCTGTGTCTTGGGCGCGGCGGTGGCTGCCGCAAGCGGCTCCGGAATGTAAATCGCGACAATGTCGAACTGCTCCGTGTCGCCGCTGCCGGTAGACTTTTCGAAGCGCTCGGAAATAATGTTGGTCTGCGCGAAGCGTCGCGATTCTTCCATGCGGCGCGCCAGTTCAATGGCGCGATCGCGCGAATCGCCGGCCACGGTCATCTTGAGCCCGAGTTGATTGTCCTCATCCAGTTGCGGACTGATCGAAGTCAGGTGCACCCGCGGCGGCATGACCTTTTCCAGATTTTCCAGCACTCGCGTCCATGAAAATGCCTTGCGCTCGATCAGTTCGTTGAGAAATTGTGACTGGTCGCGGGTACTGCGATTTTCCGGCAGGTTGAGAATGCGCTCTGCATTGGCGCGCAACTGGTCGCGCTCGGCGATCATAGCCCGTTTCTGGGCGATAGCTTCGCGATCGCGCCGGGCATTCATCCAGCCCGTTATGTCAAGCGCCAAAAGGATCAGAGTTAGCAGACCCAGCGCACCCACAGCCGTGCCCCAGCGCATCCAGAACTGGCGCGCATCCTCGTAAGGCTGGCTGGCGAGATTGATATCCAAACGCATAATTTCTGAACATGATCCCAGAAGCATTCGTCCGAGTTGCTGCGTCGACTGCGCCAGACGGACGAATGCGTCCGCCGCTACGCGATCAGTGCTCCGACTACTCCTGCCATTCTCCAGCGCGGTACCGAACCGCCCGGGGAAGCGCCGAGTTGCGAAGAAGCGACAAGCTCCTGCACTTCGGCGCCAGTTTGCGCGCGCAGCGCTGGAGCCGCGCCGCCGGACTCCGGCAGTCCCGCAACAAATATTCGTTCTATGTTCAGGTGATAGGTATCCTGAAAAAATACTACGGAGGGATAGACTTCCTCCGCCAGTTGCTCGCCGGTAATCGTGACTCCGCGAGTGTTTTCCAGAGTGCGAAATAATTGCAGCTGATCTTCGTTCAAAATCGCAATGCTGGTAGTGTGCGCGTCCACTTTGATCACGAGTGTCGGGCGCTTGGCGTCGGCAGCGCCGAGGGCAGCTAGTGTAGATGGGAGCACGACGCCGGGATTGAATCCCGCATCGCGGAACACGCTTTCGTAATTGTCGATCACGCTCTCCATTGCGACGGCTGCCACGACTCGGATTTCGTCGTTGACCTTTTGCGCGTGGTAGGAAACCCTAGCCTTGTCCACGTCAAAGGGCAGCGACTTCTTCAACCGGAATCGCACTACGCCGAGAGCCTCTTCCTGATCGGAGGGGAGGGTGTCGAATTCCACCAGCATGACGCGCACGGCAGCGTCCGGAATAATCGCAATCACGTCTTTCGAATGCCCCGCCACGCCGCCCAATGCGGCTTCAATTCCGGCGCGCACCGCTTCCCGCTGGCGCAGATTATTCTCCACTAGGTCGGGAACCACGCTCCCCGGCGCCAGTTCGCGCGCCGCCGACGCTTCCAGGCCGCCGCCGTGGTCAGAAAAGCGGCCTGCCAGCACGCGGTCTGCGGCAATTTCGCAAGCCAGTTTAGGTTTGGGTATGTTTGAAGTTGAACTCATTCCCGAGCACGCCTTTAGAAAAATCGTTCTTCAATCAGAACTCGAATTCCCCACTAATTCAATAGCTGAAGGGGCACTGGAGAGCGTTTCAAGGTTGTAAAGTTTCAAGGTTTCGGAGCAGTTGACGGAGTAAGAAACACCGAAACTTTGAGACCTTGAGACTCTATGACTTTGAAACCTTGCCACTGTGAAACCTAGCTCTTACCGCATGGCCTCGATGAATGTGACTTTGTTGATTTCTTTCAGCGTTGTCATGCCGAGCCGCACTTTATCGAGGGCCGACTCGCGCAGGAAGCGCATGCCTTCATCGCGGGCTGCGCGGCGGATTTCCGACGTCGGTTTCTTGGCCAAAATCATTTCGCGCACGCGGTCGCTTAAATCCAGCAACTCGTGAATCGCGGTTCGTCCGCGGAATCCCGTGCCCGCGCATTCAATGCATCCCGGGCCTTCATACAGTGGAACCTTGCCCCACTGTGCGGGATCGAGGCCGCTGGCTTCCAGAACGTCCGGCGCATAGTGCACCTCGGTTCGGCACGACTCGCAAATCAACCGCACCAGCCGCTGCGCCAGAATGCAGTTCAAGGCTGAAACAAAGTTGTAGGGCTCGACGCCCATATTCAGGAAACGTCCAATCACGTCGACTACGTTGTTGGCGTGCACCGTGGTAAAGACCAGATGCCCGGTAAGCGCCGACTGGATGGCGATCTGCGCCGTCTCGGTGTCGCGGATTTCGCCGACCATGATCTTGTCCGGGTCATGGCGCAGAATCGAACGCAGTCCGCGGGCGAAGGTCAGCCCTTTTTTCTCGTTCACCGGAATCTGCGTGATGCCACGAAGTTGGTATTCGACCGGGTCTTCAATGGTGATGATCTTGTCTTCGTCGGTCTTGATCTCGTTGACCGCGGCGTAAAGCGTGGTGGTCTTGCCGCTACCAGTTGGGCCCGTGACCAGCACCATGCCGTAGGGCTCTTTGATGTAGCGACGAAACTTGCGCAGATCCTCTTCGTCGAAACCGACGACGTCGAGCGTCAGCGTGCGGAACTTCTCGCTCATCGACTCTTTGTCGAGGACGCGAAGAACGGCGTCTTCGCCGTGAATCGACGGCATAATCGAAACGCGGAAGTCGATGGCGCGCCCGTTGTATTTCACGCGGAAGCGCCCGTCCTGGGGAACGCGCCGCTCGGAAATATCGAGCTCGCTCATGACCTTAATACGTGAAATGACGGTGGAGTGGTGCTCTTTGCCAATGGGCGGCATGGCCTGCGTGAGCACACCGTCAATGCGGAACTTGATGACCACCGAGTCGTCTCGAGTCTCAATGTGAATATCGGAAGCGCGCCGCTGCAGCGCAGTGAAGATCGTAGTATCGACCAGGCGGATAATCGGGCTGGTATCGCCGGTCGCGGTCAGCTTGTCGATCGACAGTGTTTCTTCCGTGCCGGTATTCTCGTCCTCGCGGATAATCTGGAAGCCTTCGCTGGCTTCTTCCAGCACGCGCTGCGACTGCTCGGTCTTGGTGAGAATGTTGTCGATCTGCTTCAGCGTCGAGACTTTGGTGATGATGCGCTGCTTCAACAGCAGGCTGATTTCGTCGATCATCATCAACTGGCTGGGATCGGCAATGGCGATCGCCAGCTTGCCGTCCGCGGTTTCTTCCAGCGGAACAAACTTGTAGCGGAACATCAATTCGACCGGGATTTTCTTGAACAGTTCGTGATGCAACTCGAAGCCGCTCAGGTCAACGAATTCGCAGCGGTAGCGTCGCGCGACGTCTTGCGCGCGTTCCAGGTCGGTGATGGGATTGCCAGTCGGGCTGATCGGCCCGCCATTCCCGCCACCCACGAACAACGATTTCTTGTCGGCTGTTGCCATTTTTTTCCTTACCGCAGTCACCGAAACTTTTCCGGTCGTTGGTCGTTGGTTTCTGCTAACGACGAACGACTATTGACGAACGATGGCCCTTAATGCACTCCCAAAGTGAAGATCGGCAAATACAGCGAAATCAGCACACCGCCTACAAAAATTGCCATGATGATCAGAATCACCGGCTCAATGAGCGCTAGCGATGCTCCTAGCGCCGTCTGCACATCCTCTTCGTAAAATTCCGCCACCGAATTCAGCATGGCAGGCAACGCTCCGGTGGATTCGCCAACCTCAATCATCTCCACCGCAAGCTCTGGAAAAATTTTCTGTTCTTCCAAGCTGGGAGCCAGGCCCTGGCCTTCGCGTACTCGAATCCCAGCTCGCATGACTCCTTTTAAGATGCGCCGGCTACTCATGGAAGCGCCCGCGGTTTCCATGGCCGGGACCAGAGGCAGTCCGCCCTGCAAGAGCGTGGAAAGCATTCGCGAAAAACTGGCTACCTGATGCTTCAAGCGAATATCGCCCAGCAACGGCAGCCCTAAAATGGCGCGGTCAATGCGGTCCGCTCCGCGATCCGTATCCTTCCACCGCCAGAGCCCGAACCCGAGGACCAACAATCCGACGAATACGAACGGAGCATATTTCTGAGCGTTCTGGCCCACTGCCAGCATGAACACCGTAATAGCGGGAAGTTTTGCATCCAGGCTGTTAAACAGATCCGCGAACTTGGGCACCACGAAGGTGAACAAGAACGTCACCATGATCAGCACAACCGTAATCAGCAGCGTGGGATAGATGAGCGACACGAACAGCTTTTTGCGGAAGCTCATGGCCAGCCGCTGGAAGCCAACGTAACGAGTCAGCACCTCGTCGATGTTGCCGCTCTTCTCGCCCGCCATCAGCGTGGTGGTGTAAATTTTCGGAACAATGCCCTGAGCCGCAAAGGCATCGGAGAGCAACTGTCCGCCTTTCACGCGCTCCCTTACGTTCTCCAGAACCTGCCGCAGTTGCCCGTCCTTCTGACGTTTGATCAGGAGTTCGAGAGAATTCAGGATGGGGAGTCCGGCCCGGATCAGTGTCAGAAACTGCTGGTTGAAAACCAGAAACCCGTCCTGCTTGAGCTTGCGGCGGCGGCGCAACGAAGTGCCCGAGGTGAACACGCCCTGGGGCTTAACCCAGTAGACGAGGTAGCCCTGCTGGGAGAAGCGGTCGCGAACCTCGGCTTCGGAATAGCCGTGCTCAACATGTTGCTGGACGTGCCCGCGATCGTCCGCGATCTTGATTACGAATTCCGCCATTTGCTGACTTTTCTGTAGTTTCCGGAGGACACCCTTCCAGCCTCAGTCTAACATTCCTACTTATAATTCTAAGACAGCCGGCACGCTCAAAACCGAAGATCGAGGTACGCAAGTAACGTCGAATCTCTACGGCCCCAGACCGCCCTCTACCGTCTCCGTTCCCGGCGGAGGCTTAAACTGGAATCGCCCGTCCGAAATCGCGACATCTTCTTTGATCGCATCGAAACGATATTCCGTTACTGCTCCGTCCACTTCCTGAATGACAATTCGCGCAATCCTGTGATCCGGCGTAATCTCCAACAGAATTTCGCTCACTCGATCGGCCAACGCCTGCGGCACGCCGCGCAAGACTACATTCTCCGGCTGCAGCGGGGGCACATCCGGAGCTAGAGATAATCCTTGCAACTCCTTCTCCAGCTTGGCCTTGCCTAGAAGAAACACCAAAGGCGAGCGGATGTCTTCCAGTTTCTTCGCGTCCGTTTTGCGTGCCTGACGATCGTCCGGAACGTAAAACCACGCATCTTTCCCGTTGCTGACAAACAGCTTGTCCTTGGGAGAACGGTACTCCCAGCGCATCTTGCCAGGTTTTTTCAGCCACAACGTACCCGTCTCGGTCCGGTCCATCCCGGAACCGCGGTAGACTTCGGTGAATTCCGCTTCCAGCGAGTGCAGGTGGTTGTAATGGGCATCGACCGCTGCTGCTACAGTTTTGACGTCAACCGCGAGGCAAGCCGCCGACATAAGGGTCGCTGCCACAAGCGCAATGACAAACCGAAGCAAAGGAACTCGCATCTGGATCGTTACAAAATAGGCATTAGCGGAACCATGTCAGCACGCTCAACAACATACTCGGGAGGGGCGACACCGTGGCAGGCTAATGCTGGGAACTCCTGCCCAGATTGTAGCAGTCCGATCTTGCCTCTACCTGCTGCAGCAGTTGCGGAGCGTATACTTTGGCGCCAGAGGCGACGCGAGATCGACGGCGGCCTGAAGGGAAGAAAACATGTCTTCAAACGCTTTGGAAGATGCATATCCGTTGCCCGCGCTGCCTCTCGCTAGCTGGAAAGATACGCTCGCTACGCTGCACATGTGGACCCAAGTGGTCGGGAAAGTGCGCTTAAAACTGTGCCCCTTGGTGAATCATTTCTGGAACGTCACGTTTTACCTGACGGCGCGCGGGATGACGACTTCACCCATGCCCTACCCGCGCCGTGCTATGCAGGGAGCCATCGAGGTGAGCTTCGATTTCATCGAGCACCAGCTCTTGCTCGAAACTAGCGCGGGCCGAGTGGTCGCCATCGCCCTCAAGCCGCAAAGCGTGGCTGACTTCTACAGGAAGTTCATGGCCGCATTGGACGATCTTGGTGTCGCGGTCAGGATCTGGACGACTCCCTGCGAAATTCCCGAGCCGATTTCTTTCGAGAAGGATGAGGTTCATTGCGCCTACGACGCCGCTGCGGTGCATCAATTCTGGCGCATCATGGTCTGGGTTGACCAGGTGCTGAAGGAATTTCGCGCCGGTTTTCTGGGCAAGGCTAGTCCCGTACATTTTTTCTGGGGAAGTTTCGACCTGGCGGTCACCCGCTTCTCGGGCCGGCGAGCGCCCGAACGGCCCGGCGCCGATTCCATTACTCGCGAGGCCTATTCCCACGAGGTGAGCAGCGCGGGATTCTGGCCCGGCGGTGGCGAAATTACCGCGCCGGCTTTCTATTCCTACGCAGCACCGGAGCCGCCGGGCTTTGCGCAGAGGCCGGTTCGTCCTCAAGCCGCTTATTACCATCCGCAGATGAAAGAATTCCTGCTCATGTATGACGACGTTCGCACCGCCGCCGATCCGAAAGCAGTGCTCATGGAGTTTCTGCTGAGCACTTATGAGTCCGCGGCTGATGCGGGAAACTGGGATCGCGGAGCTCTGGAACGGTAGTTGAAGTTAGTCCGGGTGCGGTTGCAAAAATATGAAAACGAGAACTATGGTGCTGAGTCTGGTCTTGTGTTTCCTTGCAGCGACGGCAAGCTTCGCCAACGACCCCAATCTGGGTACTTGGAAGTTAAGCGAAGCCAAGTCCAGGTTCTCGGCCACGGCGGTGAAAGATCGTACGGTCGTTTATCGAGTGGAGGGGACGAACGTTAAAGTCACTGTCGATGCCACTGACGCTCAGGGGCAGCCCACGCATAACGAGTGGACGGGAAAGTTCGACGGCAAGGACTACCCCCTCGCCGGCGATCCGGTCGCGACGACACGGTCTTACAAAAAGATCGATGACCATACCACTGAGTTCGCCAACAAGAAAAATGGCAAGGTCACTCTCCGGGGGCGCATTGTCGTCTCAGCCGATGGTAAGAGCCGCACCGTCACCGGGGCCGGAACGGCTGCGAACGGCGAGAAAATCAAATTCACCGCGGTTTACGATAAGGAGTAGGCTGATCGATCGGCTTGGGTTGACGCGAAGTGTTTTGCTGGTTAAGATAGCGAAGAAAAGGCGAACAAGTTATGGCCTCACTTCCTTTGCTCCCGCTTTCCGGCAAGGCTCGGCTGGTCGGCATCGCCCGGCTGGCCGCGGAAGGAGATTCCCTCCGAGAAGGCCATAATATTGAATACTTCACACTGCCGAGCAAGTCGCTGTTGAATCGCTGCGTGAGCAACCGGCAGATGCCGTTTACGTGGACGATCAATCCCTACCGCGGCTGCGAATTTGGATGCCGCTACTGCTACGCCCGCTACACCCACGAATTCATGGAAATGCGCGATGGCATGGAGTTCGAACAGAAAATTTACGTTAAACAGCATGCCGCCGGTCTGCTGCGCCACGAGTTGCGCCGCGTAAAACCACATGAGGCAATCGCGCTCGGCACCGCTACCGATCCTTACCAGCCCGCCGAACGCCGCTACGAGGTCACGCGCGAAATTTTGCAGGAGTTCGCCCGGCATCGCGGATTCGAGCTTGGCATTGTGACCAAATCGAATCTAATCGTTCGCGATCTCGATCTGCTGCAAGAAGTCGCGAAGGCGAATCGTCTTTCCGTTCACATCACAATCACTACTCTCGACGTGAACCTGGCGCGCATACTCGAGCCCCGTGCGCCTCGCCCTGATCTTCGGCTCGACGCCGTTCGGTCTCTGGCGCAGGCCGGTTTGCGCGTGGGCCTCAGTTGTTCTCCAGTGGTGCCGGGAATTACGGATTCGCCTAAAGATCTGGAAAGCCTGGTCTGCGCCGCCGCCGATGCGGGCGCCGATTACGTCTTCGCCAATCCGCTTTTCTTAAAGCCTTGCTCGGCGGCTGTGTTTCTCCCATTTCTCGAACAAAACTTTTCCCATCTTGCCGAGAATTATCGCCAGCGCTATCAGGGCCGAGCGTTCCTTCCACCCGCCTATGGCAAGCGCCTCTCACATCTCATCGCGCATTTGCGCGAGAAATACAAAATCACGCGGCTCCGCCGTCCCGCCTATGCCACACAGTGGCCGGTTCAAGCCTTCGACGAGCAGTTGAATCTGTTCCAAAAGATGGAGTAATTTGGAAATTTGGTGATTCAGTGCAAGGTTCTTAAAATTACTCAATTACCAAATTATCCAATTACAAAATCCCGCATTCTCGATCCTCTATAATTTCCCTGGTCACCATGGTCACCGCTTCGCCACCCGCCCCGCAGTCCGGCCAACCCGCCACTTTCGGCGTGCGCCTGCACAACTTCTGGCGACGCGTCACCGAAGGTCTTGAGATCAGCCAGTTGTGGTCCCAGTTCGAGTCTGAGGCCCGCACCAGTTACCGCCTCTACTCGCGCGACGTCGAGGCGAAGACTCCTGAAGGCCTTACCCGGCGCGGTCGACGGCTGCATGTCATCAAGGAATTTTTCTGGGCGGTGTTCGAGAAACTCTCGCCCGCGCGCCGCGTGCTGTTGTTGTTTTCCCTGATTCTTCTTGTCATCCCGCATGGCGGATTCGAATATAGCCGCCAGGGCAATGTCTACGCGGTTGAGTTCGATCCGCACTTCTGGGCCGGGCTTATCCTGCTCATGTTGCTCATGCTGGAGATCGCGGATCGCGTGGTCATGAAGCGGGATCTCCAAATCGCGCGCGAAATCCAGACCTGGCTTCTGCCGGGCGCGCCTCCGCAAATTCCGGGCCTGTCCATCGCCTATGCCACCCGGCCCGCGAACACGGTCGCCGGCGATTACTACGACGTTTTTCCGCGCCCCGGTCGAACCAACGAAGAAAACCGCGTGGTGCTGGCCGTGGCCGACGTTGCCGGAAAAAGCATTCCGGCCGCCATGCTAATGGCCACTTTTCAGGCAAGCCTCAAAACGCTTTCCACCGCGCAGGTCGCGCTGCCCGAACTGGCTTCGAACATGAATCGGTATGCCTGCAGCAACAGCCAGGGCGGTTTGCGGTTCACGACCGCGTTCCTGGCGGAGTATGACCCGGTACGTCGCGCCGTGTGCTACATCAATGCCGGTCATAACAATCCCATCCTGCGGCGCGCCAGCGGAGAGATTGAACGGCTCGATGTCGGCGGCCTTCCATTCGGCATTCAGCCCGAGGCGAAATACGAATCGGCGATGGTGACGTTGGCGGCCGGCGACTGGCTCATTATCTTCACCGACGGACTAGTCGAAGCGGAAAACGCAAATCAAGATGAGTATGGCGAAGCTCGACTCCTGAGCGCGATCGAAGCCGGAAAATCTGGCGAGCCTGCCGAGATGCTCAAGCGTCTGATGGCCGAACTCGATCTCTTCGTGGGCAACACGCCCCAGCATGATGACGTCACCTGCCTGTTGTTGAAGGCGTCCTCTCTGTAGCGTCGGAATGTTGCAGTCAATCGCGAAACGCGCTTGCACCGCGCGTCAGACTTCTGCGGGTAACGGTACCTTCGTCATTCACTCTATGACCTTCGTGCGCCGGGCTTTGTACTTTCTTCCGAAATAATCCAATGGATGGGCCCACGTGCAATTCGAACCGATGCATGCCCGATGTGCTTCAATCGGCTTGAGCCCTATCTGCGCGACGTGTCCGACCCGGTCACGGGATTGCAGTTTGATGTACTGAAGTGTGTGGTATGTGGAATCGGAATTACTGATCCAGCCCCCGATCAACTGCAGCCTCACTACGCCGAATACTACGGTGCGCGCCACGGGATTACGGCACGGTTTTGTGACAACCGCCGGATCGCACTCGTCACGAAAATGGCTGGGTCAGGGCGTGGCAGGCGCTTGCTCGATATTGGTTGCGGAGAAGGAACCTTTCTTCAGGCTGCCAAGGAACGTGGCTGGGAAGCGATTGGAACAGAGTTGAATTCAACTCCCGGACGCCAGCGCGGACTGGAAGTCTTCAGCAGTTTGGACGAGTGTGCGGGGCGAGGCCCATTTGACTGCATTACCCTTTGGCACAGTCTCGAACATATGCAGGATCCCTGGGCAGTCATTGGCAGGATTCGGCGCCTGGTTGCGGAGGACGGATTGGTCTTGATTGCTGTACCCGATTTCGAAGGGCTGCAGTCCAAGGCCTTCGGATCGAGTTGGCTGCATTTGGATCTTCCACGCCACCTCTATCACTTTACCGCGACGTCCATCGATGGCCTGCTTCATCAAACCGAGTTCGTTCCGGTTGCTCACTGGCACCAGGAATTTGAATATGACCTGATCGGCTGGTGGCAGAGCGCACTCAACGTAATGTTGCGGACCCCCAATGTGCTGTTCGATTTTCTGGCGAGAAAAAAACTTCGGGGGACATTGATGGAGAAGATCATTAGCGGCCTGTCGGTTCCGTTCTTGTCTTTTGCGATGCTCCCGCTCGTCTGGTTAGGATCAGTCACAGGCAAGGGAGGCACTCTTCTGGTAGCGGCCCGCGCCAGCAAACGAATGCCCTCCGGGCAGCGTGCACGAGCAGCCAGCGCGTCGGGTGACTGAACGCTGACCGGTTGAGCTTTCAGCCGTATTGTCGCTTAGTGTTGCTGCCCCATCGCCAGGCTTGGGTCTAGACTGACCGCTCGTCGGTAGGCCGCAATCGCCTCGGCGCGATGGTTCGTCTGTGCGAGGACTCGGGCCAACTGCATAAAGTTTTGCCCGCTGGGCTGCAATTCGGCGAATCGTGCGAAGGCAGGGATCGCCTCTTCGAGTTTTCCTTGCTTCTGCAGCAGGAAAGCGATTCCCGCCCATGCCGAGGCCTCATCGGGATTAAGCCGCAGAGCTTGCTCGAAACTCTCTTTCGACTTCGCAAAGTCCCCGCTGTCGCTGTATACGGATCCGAGGTTTGTATAAATCGTCGCCAGCAATCCCGGTTCTGAGCCCAGTTGCGCTGCCATTTCATATTGCTGGAGGGCTTCAGCCTGACGCCCATGCTGATAGAGATAAGTGCCGATGTTCATCCGGGCGCCAGGATCGTTCGGTGCATCCTGGGCCGCGCGCACGAACAGAGGGTATGCCTCGTCAGCACGGTTGAGTTGTGTCAACGCCTGGCCCAGATTTACCTCGGCGATGAAATTGTGTTGCGTGACTGCGAGCGCGTGCGTCCATAGATCCAAATTGCTTCGCCAATAGCCGACTTGCCGATAGGTGGCCAACGACAGCGCGACTAGCAGACAGATCGCGGGTATCAACTGCGTTGCAATCGCCAACTCTTTTTCTTTCGCCCAGTCCGCGGCAGTCCAGACAATCATTACAAAGATGCCGATGAGAGGAATGTAAGCGTAGCGGTCGGCCATCGCCTGACTGCCAACCTGAATCACTCCGATCACAGGGACGAGCGTGCCGAGAAACCAGAGCCAACCGGCCAATAGATAACCGCGGGAACGGAATTTAATGACAATCGCCGTCGCAGCGACCAGAAACGCGGACGCCAGGGCAATCCTCCAAATTGAGAGCGACTGACCGGCGAATGGATAGAACACCGTCAGATCAGAGGGCCAGACAGCCTTCCGCAAGTACATTGCGTAGGAATAAATCGCATTCTGCAGACGCGAACTGAACGGGAAAGGCGACGTGCCGACCGCGCCTGAAGCTTTTTGAGCGAGAACAGTAATCACGGAACTCGCGCCAGCTAACACCAGCAACGGCAGCTTTTCGAGGAAGAGTCTGCCCGCCGGCGCCTGCTGCACCGGTAGCACACTCGGTGGCGCGGTCCAGCCTTGGATTCGTTGTAGCGGCCAGTAGTCCAACAGAAGCAGTACGAAAGGTGCCGTGACCAGCATTGGTTTCGACGCCAGTCCACAGGCCAGCAGAACTGTGACCACGCTATAACGCTTCCATTCCGGCTTGAGCGCATACCATCCGTAGGCTCCCAAGCTCAGGAGGAAGAAAGTCGTGCTGAGGACGTTCTTACGTTCCGCGATCCAAGCCACGGATTCGACATTAATCGGATGCAGCGCGAACAGCGCGGCTACGATGAAGCTGGGACCTATTCTTCGAGTGCTCCAGAGCAGAAGCAGGAACAACAGAACAACGTTCACCCCATGCAGCAGAATGCTGGTGAAATGGTGCCCGGCCGGATTCAGGTGGAATAGCTGACAGTCCAACGCATGCGACATCCACGTCAGAGGGTGCCAGTTGGCGTAATCGAAAGTGGTGAAAGCCCATTTCACCGTGCTCCACGTGAGCCCAGCCTGTACGTGGGGATTATCAGAAACATAGCGGTTGTCGTCGTAGTTAATAAATGAGAAATGAGTTACAGGGTTGTAAAGGCCCAACGTGAATGCGATCAGCAGCAACGAGAGGATAAAACCTCGCGTGTCGAGAGCAGTAAAAGGTGGCGCGGAGGGCGAAACCAACGGTTCACATTCTCGGGCCTGAACGCCTGCACTCGGCATAGATACTCTCCGCTGTTTTTTGATTATAGGGAGCTTCCACTTCGGGTGATGCAGCCAAGGCGAGAGATGTGTGACGGAAGTAACCTCAAATTGCGGAACGCGAGAGAGGCAAAACCAAAACCTGATCAAAAACGAGAAACGAAGAAACATTGGGATCGTCCTCTAATGTTTCTTGCGGCAAGCTGGATTAGTCTAAGGGCAATGATCGTCGCCAGCTCTGGGACGTGACCAAAGTTATCCGACGCGTAGCCGCATTCTCCGTTGTGCCTCGATTCCAAAATAAAATAATGCAGATGCCGAATCGAGTCACATCTACCGGCCTGCTGATCGGCGTTCTGTCGTTCTTGTTCTTTCTCTTCGGAATCGGCACGCCATCCAGTCCCTTTTTTGACGAGCCCTACTATGTTGTCGGCGCCAGGTCCTTTCTGACTGGAGTTCAGGATATGAACCCGCAGGATCCGCCATATCCGCCGCTGGGAAAGATTCTAATGGCGGCCTCAATGAAAATCGCGGGCGACAACCCGCTGGGCTGGCGTCTCGCAAGCGCGGCATTCGGAGCCCTCACTCTGGTGGCCATCTTCCTGTGGACCTACCTGCTGCTCAACGATTACGGACTCGCGCTTACCGCGGTCGCTCTGTCTTTTCTAAATAATTTTTTGTTTGTAATGTCGCGAATCGCGATGCTCGACGTGTTTTATTTCGCTTTCGTGATGTGGGGAGTGTTTGCCTTCACGGCGTCCATCCTGCTGGACGTGAGTCTCGCAAAGAGACGGGCTCTGCTGTATGTAGCCGGTGTGCTTTTTGGGCTGGGCTGCGCCTGCAAGTGGAACACAGTGGTGACGTTGGCCGCGGTCGTACTGGCGGCCGGCGTCTTGTACGTTCGAGGAAACGTCAAGGTGCGGGCCGCAGGCGCTCTGACATTAGTGCTTTCCCTGATGATCGCGCCTGTTATCGGCTACTGTCTCGCTTTTTGGCCGGTGTGCTGGCGTTTCCATCGGCCTTTCACATTCACCGAATTGGTATCGCTGAATGTCTCGATCTGGCGCTTCCACGTAACCGATCCCGGCAATCCGACCCTCGATTCGCGTTGGTATAACTGGCTCTTCCGAACGACTCCTGAGCGTGGCTTATCGTATCTGATGGGAAACTTCGTGGTGGTCTGGGGAGGATTCCTGGCGCTGCTGATCTGTGTCTGGAGATTTTGCCGATCACGAGCGCTGCCGGAAGGTCTGGTGACTCTGTTTTATGCAACGAATCTTTTGCAATGGGTGATCATTCCCCAACATCGGACGGTCTATTACTACTATTATGGTCCGGCGATGTTCCTGGGAGTGGCGATCGCGATTGCCCTCGCCCGGACGCAAACGCGACGACTCTTCGGCGTCCGTCTAGAGGTGCCCCTTTGGGCGTCTGCTGCCGTCTTCTTCCTATATTGCTATCCCCACATGGCAAGTTTGTCGGCGCCCTATGACTGTATGCTGGGGTGCTGGCCTTAGACGCGACTCGGAATTGCAACGTAAGCAGTCGCGCGCGGCCGCCTGCAGCGCCAGCCTTCAAGGTGCTCCCAATAACTCACTGGCTTGACGCCTTGGGGACGCAACCTTCGGATTACGTTCCACCGGCTTACTTTCACGAATGTTGCCAAAATGGACCTGACAAAAATTGTCAGCCTACCGCCATCTTCCGGCATTTCGGTAGAGTGCAGGAAGGGGGGAAGATAACGGAAGTGCACGCCCTACTGAAAAGAAAGCGGTTTTCGAAGGACGCCGGGCACCGACGTAACTAGTAGCTTTGGCTAGGCAAGTGCAAATATCGTGACGACTGCGTCATTCGTGAGCAGAATTGAAAATCCGGAAAAATACACCGAGGGACAATCGAGATGCGTAAACAAAAGGGTTTCTCACTGATCGAACTGCTGATCGTGGTGGCAATCATCCTGATCATTGCAGCCATCGCCATTCCAAACTTGCTGCGCGCACGCATTGCAGCTAACGAGTCTTCTGCCGCCGCTTCCACGCGTACGATTGCGACTGCTGAGTTGAGTTATTCTACGTCATACCCAGCCGTTGGGTATGCCGCGACCTTGGCTGCTCTCGGACCGTCCGCTGCGGGCTGCACCGGAGCGAGTTCAACCAACGCCTGCATCATTGACTTCGTTCTGGCTTCGTCGGGTACGACAGCCAAGAGCGGTTACAAGTTCACCGCGGTTGGCGCGGGTGGTCCTCCGGCCGTGACGTACACAGTTGACGGAACACCGCAGGCCCTGAACACCACGGGCGTGAAGGAATTCTGCGCCGTGGAAGACAACGTCGTGCGGTTCCTTTCGCCGGCGACCGGCGGCCTAGCCACCTATGCTACCTGCCAAGCTGCGACCGCGATTGGGCAGTAGTTAACGGTCTGGCGAAATACCTGGGGGAGGGTACAAGCCAGGAGCCTCGGATGGCGACATCCGAGGCTCTTTTATTTTTGTCTGAAACCAAAGGGAATGTAGCCGGCACCGCTTGACAAAAATTGACAGATTTTCGACAGGTTCTGCCATTTCGTATGAGTCGAGCCCGGTGCGAAGAATGACCGAAGTTTGGTCCCCCCCTGAAAGGAAAGCCCTTCCCGAAGCCCAACTCTGACTAAAGGTAATCAACGAAGTGGTAAGGCACGTGCAAATATCGTGCTGACTGCGTCAAGCCGAGCAGAATTGAAAACTCGAAAAATATAACGAGGGGAACAATCGAGATGCGTAAACAAAAGGGTTTCTCACTGATCGAGCTGCTGATCGTGGTGGCAATCATCCTGATCATTGCAGCTATCGCCATTCCAAACTTACTGCGCGCGCGCATTGCGGCTAACGAGTCCTCTGCCGCTGCTTCCACGCGTACGATTGCCACTGCGGAATTAACCTACTCGACAGCGTATCCGGCGGTTGGGTATGCGGCCAGCTTGGCTGCTCTCGGGCCGTCCGCGGCGGGCTGCACCGGAGCGAGTTCGACCAACGGTTGCATCATTGACTTCGTTCTTTCACAATCGGGTACGACAGCCAAGAGTGGTTACAAGTTCACCGCGGTTGGCGCGGGTGGTCCTCCGGCCGTGACGTACACAGTTGACGGAACACCGCAGGCTCTGAACACCACGGGCGTGAAGGAATTCTGCGCCGTGGAAGACAACGTTGTGCGGTTCCTTTCGCCGGCGACCGGCGGCCTAGCCACCTATGCTACCTGCCAAACTGCGACCGCGATCGGGCAATAGTTGACCAAATAACCTGGTTGCAAGCCCAAGAGCAGCGACGCGAGTCGCTGCTCTTTCTTTATTTCCAGGCGGTTTTCGCGAGGCCAACTGACTTCCGCTCGCCTGTTGCCAATTCGTGACAGAGCCGACAAAAAGTGTCAACCCATTTTGTCGTTCCGGCTCCTCTCCAGGAACCTTCAATTCACGTTACCCCCGCAAAAACATACACTTCGCGTCTGCCGGCAAACGGGGCGTAGCGCCCGATTGTGGGCATTGGCTTGCATAAAAAGCGTGGGGCATGCTTTAAGAGCTGGGCACAATAACTTCAAGAATACGAGACAAAGGGGAAAAATAGAGATGCGTAAGCAAAAGGGTTTCTCACTGATCGAACTGCTGATCGTGGTGGCAATCATCCTGATCATTGCAGCCATCGCCATTCCAAACTTGCTGCGGGCGCGCATTGCGGCTAACGAGTCCTCTGCCGCCGCTTCCACCCGCACGATCTCCACTGCTGAATTAACCTACTCGACGGCGTATCCGGCCGTGGGGTATGCCGCGACCTTAGCCGCTCTCGGGCCGTCCGCTGCGGGCTGCACCGGAGCGAGTTCGACCAACGGTTGCATCATCGACTTCGTTCTGGCCCAGTCGGGTACCACGGCCAAGAGTGGTTACCTGTTCACCGCGGTTGGCGCGGGTGGTCCTCCGGCCGTTACGTACACGGTTGACGGAACGCCGCAGGCAGTGAACACCACGGGCGTGAAGGAATTCTGCGCAGTGGAAGACAACGTCGTGCGGTTCCTTTCGCCGGCGACCGGCGGCCTAGCCACCTATGCTACCTGCCAAGCGGCGACCGCGATTGGGCAGTAGTTAACAGTCTGGCGAAATACCTGGGGGAGGGTACAAGCCGGGAGCCTCGGATGGCGACATCCGAGGCTCTTTTGTTTTTTCCAGCGCGGCGGCAGTTACTCTCGAGGATTTTTTCAATCGCGAATGGTCCTCAAGATGCAGTGTATTGACATAGGGACGGAGACATCTATGCAGCGACGACAACATGGATTTTCTTTGATCGAGCTACTGATTGTGGTTGCGGTCATCCTGGTCATTGCCGCAATCGCGGTGCCCAATCTGCTGCGGGCGAGGATCTCTGCCAATGAAGCGTCCGCGGGCGCCTCGATGAGGACGATTGCTACGGCGGAACTAACTTACGATTTGTCCTACCCGGCGGTCGGTTATGCCAATCTGGCGGTCTTAGGTGGGGCGGCGGGCTGCTCTCCGTCGTCCACGACGGCCTGCATAATCGATGAAGTGCTGACCGGTGGCAATAAGAGCGGATATACGTTTGTCGCGACGACCTCGACTTCGGGTGCGGGCGTGATGGACCAGTATCTTACTACCTCGATCCCACAAATCACGAATGTGACGGGCGTGAAAGCTTTTTGCGAAATCGAAGACCACGTGGTGATGTTCATCACTCCCGCTACCGTACCGGCTACCCGCGCTGTCTGTGATGGCGGAACCTACAATCCGATCTGATAGGGACCAGTAGGGTCAACGATTCTCAGCCTCGATCTCCATGCAGCCAACGGTTCAACGCTGGCGAGTGAATCCGAACGCTAGGTTACGAAGGTACTTCGGGAGCGCTTACTCCGTGTCAATTCAAGCCGTCGCCTCCGTATAATTTTCTTTGCATGAGTACGACTTCAGAAGCATCAGAGGCAGCGGCGATTGAATCGGCGATTGAGTCTAACGCTGGAAAACAGGGCCTATTTTCGTCTCCCGGAAAACGTAACGTAATCCTCTCTCTGCTGCTGGCTCTGGGCACGCTCACTGTCTACAATCCAGTAATTCATAATGCGTTTATCAACCTCGACGACAACAACTACGTAACCAATAACCAGCACGTTCATGCGGGGCTGACCTCCGCCACAGTAAGATGGGCGTTAACCTCCTTCGAAGTTGACAACTGGCACCCGCTGACCTGGTATTCCCACGCCCTAGACTGGCAGTTGTTCGGACAGAATGCCGCCGGACACCACTACACGAGTCTTCTCTTCCACGCCGTGAATGCGGTGTTGCTGTTCCTCTTGCTGCAGAGCGCGACTGGCTTCACTTGGCGAAGTCTCATGGTGGCAACGCTGTTTGCACTGCATCCAGTCAACGTAGAGTCGGTGGCCTGGGTGGCGGAACGCAAAACCGTTCTCAGCATGATGTTTTTCCTGCTCGCCTTGTTGGCCTATGGTTGGTACGCTCAACGCCCTTCGGTTCGACGCTATATTGCGGTTGCGCTGCTTTTCGCGCTCGGGTTGATGGCAAAACCTCAGGTCATCACCCTTCCGTTTGTTCTGCTGCTTTGGGATTATTGGCCGCTGCAACGGTTTGGCATGGCTGGGAACCACGAAGTTCCGTCGCGCTATGCACCGGCATCGATTCGATGGCTGGCGCTCGAGAAGGTGCCCCTGCTGTTTCTTTCGGTCGCCGACGCCATCGTTACCATCCACGCGCAACATGCCGCAGTGCATACCGGAATGGCTGAGTATGCACTACACACGCGGCTGGCGAATGCCACGATTGCTTATGCCCGCTACGTCGCTCATGCGTTCTGGCCCATCCGGCTTGCGCCTGCGTATCCATTGCTTGACGATGCCATTCCCCTCGGGCAGATTCTGATGTCGTGCGCATTTTTGTTGTTGGTAACGGGCTTCGCGATTGCATCGCGGAAGCGCTACCTTTTGGTTGGCTGGTTGTGGTTTCTGGGCACTCTAGTCCCCATGATCGGAGTTGTGCAGGTCGGTAATCAAGCGATGGCGGACCGCTATGCCTATATCTCGTTCATCGGCCTGTTTTGGATGGTCACCTGGAGCATCGCCGAAGCCGGCCGCGAGTGGCATCTTTCTTGGCGTGCGCTCGCCGTCCCCGCGTGCGTAGTGGTCGGGTGCTCCGCGCTTCTAACCACTCGGCAGGTCGGTTACTGGCACAATAGCGAGACCTTGTGGAGATATACGCTGGGCGTGACCGATCGCAACTTTATGGCGCATGCCTATTTGGCGGAAGAGCTAACCAAGGAGGATCGGCACGAAGAAGCGATCGAGGAATACACGCAAGCGAAGCAGTTCCATCGTTACCCCCTGGAGCAGATAAGTTTCCTCGCCGATTACGAACTGCGGCATCAGCACGTCTCCAGCGCCATGGAAGATGCACGGCGTGTCCTGCAAGGCACCAGCAACCGTGGCGCCCGGGAAATGGCATTTCGAGATCTGGGAATTGCGAATACGATGCTCCGAAAAGCGCTGGAGGCAAAAGAAAACTATAACCAGGCGTTGCAACTCGACCCGCATGATCCTTTCGCTCTGATGGGCCTGGGGCTGCTGGCCTATCGCGATACCGATTTCCCGAGCGCAGCGGAATATTTTTCACGTGCCGTGGCAGCCGATGCGAGTGACTTTGATTATTTGCTGCTGGCCGCGGCACTGCAGAAATGCGGTCGCCAAGCCGAGGCAAGCGCTGCGTATGCGCAAGCGCAGAGTGTTTCCTCGGACTGGACACAAGCGCAAAAACAGGCTGACTGGTTTCTGTCGAACTAGCTGCACCTACGGAAACGTGTTCGATGGCTGAAGCGTAGTGACTTCCGTAATGGCACCTGAGGCTTAAAAACACACACGGTTGCATATAATATTTTTGCGAGGTGCACTTCCGAGTGCTCGCTCATACACCCTTGATCATGGCCGCAATCGAAATCCTTGGACTTGAAAAGACGTACATGGCAGGCTTCTTGCGCAAGCGTCCGAAACAAGCCCTGCATCCACTTCACCTGGACGTTGAGCAGGGCGAGATCTTTGGCTTTCTCGGACCCAACGGAGCCGGCAAGACTACAACATTAAAGCTCCTGATGGGATTGGTTTTCCCCACATCGGGGTCGGCTCGCATTCTGGGGCGCGAGTGGACCGATCCTGACATCAAGGCGCAAATCGGCTTTCTACCTGAACAGCCTTATTTTTACGACTACCTCACGGCTCACGAATTGCTCAATTACTACGGGCAGCTTTCCGGAGTTCCCGCGAAACATCGCAAGCAGCGCATTGAAGAAGTTTTGCAACGCGTGGGACTTCGAGACGTGAAAGGGGTACAGCTGCGGAAATTTTCAAAGGGCATGCTGCAGCGGGCGGGTATCGCGCAAGCCATTCTGCACGATCCTAAGGTGATCTTTCTTGACGAGCCTATGTCGGGGCTCGATCCCATGGGCCGGCGTGAGGTTCGGGATCTTATAGAACAGCTCAAGCACGAAGGCAAGACTGTCTTCTTTTCCACTCATATCCTTTCCGACGCCGAGGCCCTATGCGATCGTGTTGCTGTCATCTACAAGGGAGAACTTCGCGGCGTAGGCACAATCAAAGATCTGACTTCTACGGTGCAGGGAAAAGTCGAGTTTGTGTGGCAAAGCGACCAGATTCCTGCGTCAATCAAGGCATTGGGTGCAGAGTGCCATGTGACCGGAGATACGGTGCGCGCGGTCATCGCCGAGACCCAGCAGGATGCGGCCATTGACGCGCTGCGCCGCGAACACTTGCGATTGATTTCGCTGACGCCAGTACGCACTTCGCTGGAGCAATATTTTGTCGAGAAGATGCGTCGAGCGGAGTCCGCTGCGGGAGGTGCGTGATGAATGCACGAATCGGATATATCGCCTCCAACACATTTCGCGAGGCGGTGCGCGATCGCGTGCTGTACAACCTGATTGTTTTTGCGCTCCTGCTTTCGGGAGCAGCGATTTTTGTGGGCGAGATTTCAATCGAGATCGAGAAGCTCGTCGTCATTAATCTTGGTCTCACGGCCGTTTCCTTGTTTGGCGTTGTAATCGCCATATTTATCGGGATCGGCCTGGTTTCTAAGGAAATCGACAAGCGCACGCTCTACACTGTGCTATCTAGACCGGTGCGGCGCTGGGAATTCATCGTCGGAAAATTCTTTGGGCTATCGGGCACTCTGGTTGTGAACACTGTTTGCATGGCGATCGGGGTTTTCGCCGCGTTGCTCTATGTGTCGCACAAGTTTACGGGGTCAGATGCCTTCATCCTGGTCGCACTTTACTTCATCGTGCTTCAGTTCTTGATTATCTGCTCGCTGACTTTACTGTTTTCGTCTTTCTCTTCGCCGCTGCTCTCGGCGATTTTCTCTTTTTCGCTGTTCGTGATTGGCAGCTTCAGCGAAGACCTGCGCGGATTCGCCGGCATGGCGCATGGCATTACGAAATGGCTCGCTACGGCGGTCGCTTACCTGGTGCCAAACTTCTCCGCCTTCAACGTGATTAGTAGCGTCGCTCACCAATATCCGGTTGCCGGCCAGCTGGTGCTTCACAACACCCTGTATGCTCTCTTCTACGCGGCCACGGCCTTGAGTGGAGCAGTCTTGATTTTTGAGCGCAGGAATTTGAAATGAAGGCGCGGCAAAGAACGACCATCTTAGCCAGCGTATGCCTGACTGTTAGTTTTGCTGCTAGTGTGCTCTTGCTGCGAAGCATTGACCGGTTGCGGCCACAAGCCAGCTTGGACGATGTCCTCTACATCAGTTCTCCGAAAATATTGAAGCGCGCCAGCCTCGGCTATGACGGTCTTCTTGCCGACGTCTACTGGACACGCGCAGTGCAGTACTTCGGCAGCCGGCGTTTCAGTGAGGGGTCCAACGTAAGTCTTCTCGCACCTTTGCTTGAAATTACTACGTACCTGGATCCGCACCTGATTCCGGCGTATGAGTACGGCGGGTTTTTTTTAGCGCCTCCGCCGCCAAACGGGGCCGGGCAGCCCGAGCGAGCTATTAAGTTGATCGAATATGGGATTCGTAACAATCCTGACGAGTGGCGCCTTTACTACAATCTTGGATTTGTGTACTACATGGATCTCAAGGATTACGCTCACGCTTCGGATGCTTTCGAACGCGGCTCCCAAGTTCCCAACTCACATCCGTTTTTAAAGGTCCTCGCCGCGCAAATGGCGCAACACGGCGGCGAATACCAGACGGCTCGCATGTTGTGGACGGCGACCTACAAAACGGCGCGCGACAAGTCAATTCAGCAAAATGCAGCCGAGCACCTTCGCGATCTGAAAGTGGATGAAGACGTAACCAACTTACAAACGGCGGTGACCCGCTTCGGCGAAAGGACCGGACGTCTGCCCTCCAATCTTCGTGAACTTGCCAGGGCCGAAGGATTGCCGGGTGTTCCCCTCGATCCCACGGGCAAACCCTATAAGATAGACGAGAAGGGCCGGGTTCTGGTTCAGCAGCCTGACGATTTCCCGCTGGCGACAAAAGGTTTGCCGCCGGGGTATAGTGCGGTGGGAAAGCATTTCGTCGCCAACTAACTCGCGGATTTATCCGGCCAATCGCTCGCGTTTATGCAATCACCCTCGCGGCCGCAACCTGGTCTGTTTCAAACTATTCGTCAGTGGTGGAAAATTTCTGCCTCGTATGAAGGTTCCTGGTTAGCGATTCGCCGCCTTGGGGGCGTACTGTGGGAGTTTGTGCGCGATTCCACTCCCGAGCGTCTACGGCAACGCTACGGCGATGCCGATTACGATTGGGATTACCGCGTCAATACGACAAGTGGTGCGGTGGGATGGCGCGACCGGCTGATGGGCCAGTTTCATTCGGCGTATCAACCGACTGAACCGGCTGCGTTTCATGAGATGCTCAACATGCTGCAGCAATCTCCGGATCCGCAGCACCGCGCTCTTCACTTCCGCGACTTTACGTTCATCGATCTGGGTTCCGGCAAAGGGCGCACGCTGCTGATGGCGTCGGATTATCCGTTTCGCAGGATTGTGGGGGTGGAGCTCCTGCAATCTCTGCACGAGATCGCTGAGCAGAACCTGCGTCAGTACAAAAGTGAATCGCAGCAGTGTTTTACCGTTGAATCGATCTGCAACGATGCCACCGCGTTCCGCTTCCCCGATGAGTCAATGGTACTGTTTCTTTTCAATCCATTCCCGGAGTCGGGGATGCGCAAAGTATTCGCGAATCTGGAACTATCTCTACGCGCCCATCCGCGGCCAGTTTACGTCCTGTACCATAATCCGCTACTGGAGCACGTCCTTAACGAAAGCGGATTCCTGCGTAAACTCAACGGCACGCACCAGTACTCGCTGTTCGCCGGTGACTGTCGGACGAGCGCCGAGTAGACCTAACGGTTGAAGCGCTTGGCATCGTATTGAAAGTCGATGAGCGCGTCACGATAGTCGATTTTGATGTCGAGGAAGCGCAGCATAACGAAGCCCAGAAATCCGGACACTTCGGTGCCCACGCCGTCGCTTATCTGCTTGGTGTCGAATGCGGTCATGTCTTGATTCTCCTGGCGGAGATGGCCAAACTGGAGAACGGCCTTGTTGGCGCTATAAACGTTATCTACCCTGCCGCTTATCCCTTTCACGACCGTATCGCCATCGGTGTGGACCTTGGTGACTTCCCGCGCGGCAGCGGGAGAGATGGAATTGAACATCGATCCGGTATCCATGACGAAAAGCTTGTTCGGCACATTGCCGATGCTGGTGGGGATAAGCAAATCATGGCCAAATCGAAAAACGCGACTGTAGGACTGCATCTCGGGAGCAATGTAGCGATCCTGCGGACCGGAGAACGAGACCGGCGGGTTGGCTTTCGTATCGGCAGACTTCGTAGTGTCTCCAGAAGTTTCCTCGTCGGGGTCGTCCTCTTCACTCTTAAGCGCGAGTTTCGCATCTGGCTCGCCGGGGCGTTTGGGAAGTTCGCTGAGCTTTAGCTTCTCATTGGGAAAGTCGATGTCGACCAAAAAGTTTTCGAATACATCTGCGCCGATCAGTCCGTCTTCCTCAGCGACCGAGCGGCCCTCGATAACCTCGACCGGGCAATTCTGAAATTCGAGTTCGCCTATTTTGATGGAGTCGGCGATCCCGATATACGCGTCTCGTCGTCCTTTGTTGCCGATGCCCCAGACCTTGGTTTCGGAGATTTTAGAGATTCCGGCGTGCTCCGCAATCGATCGTTTGACTAGAATTCCGGTGGCTCCAGTATCGAGCATGAGCGAATTCCTGTGGCCATTCAAAGCTACGGCCAAGCCGTAGCCGCGGATATGCTGGGGGTCGATCAGGAGACGTGTGAGCGGGGTCTCGGTGTGGGTGACGTTGCTTACCAGATGGCACGAATTCTTTGTCCGTTTGACGCGTTCTTGCAAATATTGCAGATAGTTCGCCTCGTCGGAGCGCTGCTCGGCGTCCCAGCTATTGCCACCAGCGAGCGAGGCCTCCAGGTACTTGATACGTTCGGAGCGCGAAAGCGTTCCGATCCACTCCGCCTGAATATCGGGGTCGTAGGGATCGAGTTCGTGGGCCTTGTCGATGAGTTTCTTGGCGCTCTTGTACATAGCAATGGCGTCGCGCACGCGTGCCAAGCCAAGAAAAGCACGGGCCTCGGGATATCCAGAGTTGATGACTTCGACCCATTGCTTCTCGGCCTCGTTGATCTTGCCCTCGCGAAACCAGACTTCCGCCTGAGCGACTTTCATGCGCGCCGAATTCGATTGCGCAAGGCCGTGTTCGGCGGCGTACGCCGCTTGCTCGACATTTTTTTGCTTGAGATACACGCGAACCACTCCGGCAAAAGCGTCGGGCGACTTTGGATTTTCCTTAAGGATGTCCTTAAACTTTGCAAGAGCGCCACCAAAGTTGCCCTCGCGATAAAGGAGTTTCGCCTCTCCCAAGGGATTGGCCACCGGCGGCGGTGTCAGCGGAGCGTTTGGGTTCGGTGCATTCGACGTGACCGCGTTTGCGCTTTCCCGGGACGCACCCGATGCGGCGGGAAGAACGGGGTTTATAGGAACTGCCGATGATGACGGACCAGGGGGTTGATTCGCAGTCGACTGGGCTGAACCGGCAACACAGAGCAGGAGTAGTGGAAAGATCAAGCGGCGAAAACAGGACATACGCAATCCTTGGGCGCGTCCGGACGGCTCGGGGAAGGTCCGGCGCAATGGCGGACCGATTCTGCCACAGCTTCGTTGCATCAACAAGTGTGAATGTGGCTTATGAATCGTGGGCTAGAGACGACTACCGGCACGCCAGCGTACCTTACTGGTCGGGACACGGTGGAGTTACGCCGCCGGGATCGGGCGATGTGCCTTATACCAAGAACGGGTCACCGCGGTTCTTTGCCTGTAACGACGGGAATATGTCTGGAGCTTGACCCTGCATGGGGCACAATCGGGCTGTGCCGGGCAGGGCAGTAGTATCTGGTTTCCTGATCTGCGCCGGGACGAACAATTAATTGACATCGACATCATGGTCAAGTTCGAGAGCTGGATGCGGGATGTTTCGCAACGCCGCTATTGCTTCTGCTCGTCCGGCGCTGACGTTTGTTCCGCTGGCTTGGTGAAAAGTTTGGGATCGAGTTGCGGATTGAACTCAAGCTTTTTGACTTTCGCAGAACTGGTTTCTTTCCCATCCTGCTTATTAAGATGATTGAAGGGAGTGGTAACGCCTTCTATGGCGCGCCAATCCGATAGATCGGATTCGCCGTCGAAGGGGCCCGATCGTCCCATCGCCTTATATTTTTCTCGCAGAATGTAACCGGTCTTGGGGTCGATGTACCAGCGGACCCAAGGGATGGCTCCGCCGACATCGAGAATGGCGGCATCGACGTCGCCAATTTTTTCGGAGCCCGCCGCGGTGAAGGTGAAGGATGGATCGTCGGCGTGCTGCGCGATATAGACGAGATCGTGTTGCACTTGCGAGAGCATCTCGGTTTTTTGCGCGGGAGGCATGCTGCGCGATCCCATGCCCGCCATGCTCATAAAAGCGTCGTCGGGTGAAACCACGATGGTCAGAGCGCCCTGCGGCGTTTGCAACTCGACACGCAGGCTGTCGGGAAATGCCACGTAAACTTCCACCGGAGCCGCCGGACTGCCAGAATCGCTTTCCGCCAGGCTGACGTGCACGGCCTTGATGGATTTGAGCTTGGCAAGGCCGCCCATGGCAGTTGCGACTTTCGCGGCCAGCGCTTTGCCCTCGGGATTGGAGGCCGCTTTGCCGCTCTCTTCCGGTTGTCCTTTTTCTGCGGGCGGGGGCGGGATGGTGATGTCGATCTTCTTGACGGCACCGAGCGAGGAGAACGGCTTGTCGAACTCCTTGTCATTGCCGACAACCAGCACGGCCATTTGGTCGCGGTGCATGTATTTCGTGGCGACGCGATTGACGTCCGCGGCAGTGACTTTCTTGATCTCGGCCTCGTACTTGTCAAGCCAGTCGGCGGGATATCCGTAATACTCGTAGGTCATGCGCTCACCGAGAATTTTGTCGGGCGAATCCAGGCGGAAGATAAACGCGTTGAGAATGGCGTCTTTCGCACGCTGGATTTCGTCATCGGTGATGGGCTTCCTGGAAAGATCCGCAATATCCTCGGTGGCAGCCTGAATGGCTTCGATGGTGCTTGCGCTCTTGGTCCCGATCGCGACCTGCAGAATTCCCGGATGGCCGAAATTACTGCCAACGCCACCGCCAACGCTGTAGGCGAGCCCGCGCTTGGTGCGAATGTCGTTGAACAAACGCGACGAGAAGCCGCCGCCGAAGGCCTCATTGAAGACGCTGAGAGCGTAGTAGTCAGGATTGTCGCGGGTGATGCCCAGCCCGATCATGTGGATAGTGCTCTGATTTACATCTTCTTTGGAGACGAAGTAATTCCCCGCAGGGGCCGGGGAATATTTGATTTCGTTTTTCCGGGGCGTGGCTGGACCTTTGGGCCATGAGTCGAATGCGCCGCGCAGACGAGCTTCCATCGCCGCGGAATCGAAGTCTCCGCTGATGCCGAGAATAATGTTGTTGGGATAGACGTACTTTCCGTGCCAGTCGATTAAATCCTGGCGAGTCACGGCGGCGACGGTAGCGTATTCGGCTTCGCGCGCGTAGGGATTGTCGACGCCATAAGCCAATTTTACCGTCTCGCGATGGGCAATTTCGCCGACGTCATCATTGCGCCGGGAGATCGCGTCCTCTTCTTCTTTCTGGACGATATCGAGTTTGTCGGCACGGAACTCGGGATTCCGCAGCACATCGTTGAATGCCTTGAAAACGTCGTCGAGGTCGCCCTTCAGGCACGAGAAACTGATGGTAGTAGAGTCGGGGCCGCTGCCGGTTTCGACCTTAGCAGCGCGAACTTCGAGGAAGTCGTCGAGTTGATCGCCGGTTTGAGTCTTTGTGCCGCCAGTGCGCCAGACTTCGCCATACATATCGGCGAGGCCGACTTTGGCTGCCGGTTCGTTGACTGAGCCTCCGCGGACTCGAGCAGTCCCGCTCACGAGAGGCAGTTCGTGATCCTCCTGCAGAAAAATCACCATGCCGTTCTTAAGCTCGATGCGTTTGGGTTGTTGCGGCTTGAAAGCGGGCAGAGGAGGAATCGTGATCTGCTGCCAAGTCGAGGCTTGAGCCGAAGCTTGCGGAACAGCTAAGGTCGCAGTGACGACGAACAGCAATGCGAGAAGGGACTTGGCCGTCTTCATTGCGCACCTCCCTGATTGCCGGAGTCACTTGCAGATTGCCCGCCTCCGCCTGCGGCACCGGAAGTTTCGATCACGCCTATAGTGCGGTTGGTATCGACGAAAGTTTGATTGGCCACGCGGCGAATGTCAGCCTTGGTGACCTGGTCGATGCGGTCGACCGAGCGGAACAACTCGCGCCAATCGCCGTAGCGCGTCTGGTAGGTAGCGAGCTGCGTGGCGAGCCCTTCGTTGTCGGCGAGGCCGCGAATCAGGTTGGCTTTAGCGCGAGTCTTAATCATCTTCAACTCGTCGTCGGAAATGTCTTCCTTCTTTATTTTTTCGACTTCCACATGGATGGCATCTGCCATTTCGCGCGTTGTGTGACCGGGCAGCGGGACGGCGTAGAAGGCGAACAAGTGCGGATACTTGGTGCCAGGCATGCCGGTAAACCCAGCGGAGTACGACGCGATCTTTTTGTCGCGCACCAAGGCACGATAGAGACGCGAGGTGCGGCCCTCGGACATCAGGTCAGTGATGGCGTCGAAAACAGCGTCATCTTTGCTTCGGTAGTCGGGCCGATGGTAGCCCTCGAGGTATAGCGGTTGCGAGGGATCTTTCAGCACGACTCTGCGCTCAGAGTTTTGTGGCGGCTCGGTAGTGGTGGTTTCGTCAGGCTGCGGGTGATCGGTCAGGCGTCCAAAATATTTTTCGAGGATCGGCATGGCTTGGGAGGCCTTTATGTCCCCCGCAACGGCGACTACCATGTTTGAGGGCACGTAGTATCGGTCAAAGAATTTCTGCGCGTCGGTGGCGGAGAAGGAGTTCAGATCCGACATCCAGCCGACTGTTGGCCGGTGGTAGGGATGTGCTTCGAAGGCGGTGGCCGTGAACTGCTCGAGCAGGCGGCCGATGGGATTGCTATCGGTGCGCATGCGGCGTTCTTCAATGACCACGTTGCGTTCTTTGTAGAACTCGCGCATCACGGGATGGAGAAAGCGCTCAGACTCGAGATAAGCCCACAATTCGAGGCGATTTTCCGGCAGTGAATAGTGGTATCCGGTCTCGTCGTAGCTGGTGAAGGCGTTCATGTCTTCGCCTCCGTTCTGCTCGACCAGTTTGCCAAAAGCGTTAGGCACGACGAACTTGTCGGCTTCGGTGATGGCGTCTTTCCAGGCTTTTTCAAGGTCTTTCAGTTTCGCTTCATCACGGCCCACGGATTTGTCGCGCTCGGCAATATACGCGGTATAGGCGACTTCAACTTTTTCCAGTGCGGTCTTCTCGGCTGCGTAGTCCGTGGTGCCGATTTTGTCGGTGCCCTTGAAGGCCATGTGCTCGAACATATGGGCCAGCCCGGTCTGCTGCATGGGATCCTGAGCAGAACCCGCATCTACCAGCGTGAAGAAGGAGAAAACAGGGGCTTCCGGGCGCTCGCAGACGAGCAGCGTGAGGCCGTTGGGAAGCTTCTTGACCGTGATGCGCTTTTCGAAGGAGGCGACATCCTGCGCGACAGCAAAAGTGCATAGAAGCAAAAATGCAGCAGCCATTTTCAAGCTAATGAATTTCATCGAACCTCCGACAGTTGGACGACGATATCGGCAATAGACATGTGTTGGACGGAGCAGCAGGGCAGAAGTTTGAAAGTACGTGGATGCGAGGGAAATTGTCAAACCTGCTCTGTCCCTCCAGTCTAACGTTATTTAGAGCGACAAGTTAAGAACAACTCTGTATTTTGCGGGCAGCGCGTTTTCGGGCACAATAGCTGCCGGAGATCCCGTGAGCGATTCGACCGTCGAGATTCAGGGCAAGCACTTGAAGCTGTCAAACCTGGAAAAGGTGCTTTATCCCGCGACCGGATTCACCAAGCAGCAGGTGATTGACTACTACGCGCGCATCGCGCCTGCGATCATTCCGCACTTGGCGGAGCGGGCGCTGACGCGCAAGCGCTATCCCGATGGCGTAGAGGGCGAACCATTTTTTGAGAAGAATGCGCCCAAGTACAGGCCCGACTGGGTGAAGACGGCGCCGATCTGGAGCGAGGGAAACCGGCGCACAGTCTATTATGTGCTGGCCAACGATCTGCCTACGCTCATATGGCTGGCGAATCTGGCGGCGCTTGAACTCCATCCATCGTTGGCATTGGCGAAGGATATTACCTGCCCGACAGAGATGGTTTTTGATTTGGATCCAGGGCCGCCGGCGAACATTGTTCAATGCTGCCAGGTTGGGCTGTGGTTGCGCGACGTCTTCGAACACTTTGGGTTGCAGAGTTTTCCTAAGACTTCTGGATCGAAGGGACTGCAGGTTTACGTTCCGCTGAACACGCCCACCAGTTACGACGCGACGAAAACTTTCGCCCACGCGCTCGCGCAATTGTTGCAACAGGATCATCCCGAGATGGTGGTCAGCGATATGAAGAAAACGCTTCGCACCGGGAAAGTGCTGGTGGACTGGAGCCAGAATGATGAGCACAAGACGACGATTGCGGTCTATTCGCTCCGGGCGCGCGAGCATCCCACGGTTTCGACTCCGGTAAGCTGGGACGATGTGGAACGGACCTTCAAGAAAAAGGACGCGAACCTGCTGGTGTTCGAAGCACCACAGGTGGTTTCACGCTTCGAGAAGCTGGGCGATCTGTTTGCACCGGTAATTTCATTGAAACAGCGACTGCCGGATTTGAAAGGCGTGGCCGCGGTGGTCGCGAAAGCGCCGGAGCGCATCGAGATCGCAGCGCAGGCGGATTCGGCGCCTCCGCGACAGCCCGCGCGAAAGAAGGCTGCGCCGAAGAAACCAGTTCGGAAGAAATCTCGAAAGGTATAATCCCGGTTTCCGGGACGGCGTTGGCGGTGCGCGCACTCTTGTACGCGATGTAGCACCATCGACTTGTTGCGAGATAGGCTATGGCACAACTGTTCGTTGGAACGTCGGGCTGGGCGTACCCCACTTGGAAGCCCGATTTTTATCCCGTCAAACTGGCGCAGAAGAAATTCCTGAGCCATTACTCCGCGCAACTGAATACTGTGGAAGTAAATTTTACTTTCCGGCAACTGGTGAAGGAGTCGACTATTCAGAACTGGCTGCAGGATACGCCTCCACATTTTCGCTTCGGCATCAAGGCGCATCAAGTGATCACGCACATCAAGCGGCTTAAAGGGACGGAGGACTTTGTTCCGCGATTTTTGGCGACAATTGAACCGCTGGCCGCCGCTGGGAAGCTTGGTCCGGTGTTGTTTCAACTGCCGCCAAATCTCAAGGAGGATGCAGCATTGCTGAAGGACTTTCTTGCGATTCTGCCACGTACCGTGCCGTCCGCGTTTGAATTTCGGCACGACTCGTGGTTTAGCGACTCGACGTGGGACTTGCTGAGGTCCAGCAATGCCGCGCTATGTGTGGCCGAGACCGAGACTTTAACGACGCCTGAGGTCGCGACTGGAGCGTTTGTCTATTATCGCTTTCGCAAGCCGAACTATACGCCGGAGGGACGAAGTTCCATGATCGAACGGATTGGGCAACATATCGGTTCGGGTCGCGATGTGTTTGCTTATTTCAAGCATGAGGAAACGCCGGAGGGAGCGCTGTTTGCGGTGGATTTGCTGCGGCGCATGCAGAAGACGTAGCAAGCTACGTCTCTACGAATAGTCCTTATTTGCACCTGGTTCATCACTTTTTTTACCGTCGTATAAAGCTGATACTGAGCTCTTCCTTCTATGGCCTCTGAGGCGAACTCGCACTTGCTCTCCGGCTTTCTCGATTATCTGCGAATCGAGAAGGGGCTTGCCCGGCTTTCCATCAGCGCTTATCGCACCGATATCCTTCAGTTTTCTGAATTCCTGGAGAAGCGGAGCCGGCTTCTTTTCACCGCGCAGCGCAATGATGTGCGCGAATTTCTGCAGCAGCTTTTTTCGCATCAGGTGGACGGGCGCAGCGTGGGACGCAAACTTTCGGCGCTGCGTCATCTTTATCGCTATCTGTTGCTCGACAAGCGAATCGAGCACGATCCGACTTTGAATATTGAATCGCCACGCCAGTGGAAAGTTTTGCCCAAGTCACTGGCGCACGATGAGGTCGAGTCGACGCTGGGGTCTCCCGCTGCGCAATTGGCGAATGGACGTCGCAACTCCAAAGACGCCGCGGCCTTGGCGGTTCGCGATCGGGCCATGTTGGAACTGTTGTACGCGGGGGCGCTGCGGGTTTCGGAACTGGCGAATGCCTCTCTGGAAGATTTAAAGCTGGAGGCTGGATACATGCTGGTGCGCGGCAAAGGAGACAAGGAGCGCATCGTGCCGCTGGGCAGGCCCGCACAGGATGCGCTTTCGGAATACCTGGCGAACGGACGCGCTGCGCTCGCCGAACGAAAGTCAAAAAATCCCCGCTCTCTCGCAAAAAGCGCGAGAAGGGTGGGGCACTCGGCAGTAGAGGGAAGTTCAACGGTCCTGTTTATTGCGAGAGGCGGGCGGAAGCTGACGCGGCAGCGGGTTTGGCAGATGGTCGGGACGGCCTCCATCGCATCTGGACGACACGCGTCGCCGCACATGCTGCGGCATTCGTGCGCCACGCACATGGTAGAGAACGGAGCCGACTTGCGGACAGTGCAGACAATTTTGGGGCACTCCGATATTTCGACGACGCAGGTTTATACACACCTGGCGCTGGATCGCTTGAGAACCGTTTACCAGAAACATCATCCGAGGGCGAAAGCTCGATGAAGCAATTTTTGATTGTTGATTTCTGATTGCCGATTAAAGCCAGTGACGCACAGTTGAGTTTCCAATCAACAATCATCAATCAAAAATCACACAATTAAATGACGGAGCCGAATACAGTCATTAGCCAAGCCGTGTACGATTTCCTTCGCCATTTGCGCGAGCGGAATGCCTCGCCCCACACGATCAAAGCGTACAGCGGCGATCTCGCATGCTTCGCCGCATATGCTGGAACGCGAGGATGGAAATCGATCGACCACATCGCAATTCGCGGGTTCCTCTCCCAGCTCTACGAGAGAGGTTTGGGGAAGACCTCAGTCGCGCGGACGTTGGCGGCGGTTCGGTCTCTATATCGCTGGCTGGCGCGGGAAGGCGTGGTCGAACAAAATCCGGCGAAACTCGTAGCGACGCCAAAGTTGCCCAAAAGACTTCCGCGCGTTCCAACTATCGAAGAAATGAATTCTGTGCTGGATCGTCAAATGCCGCAAGTGGCGGCTTTTCCCGAACGCGAACGTCTTATGCTCGAACTGCTGTACGGATGTGGTATCCGTAATTCGGAACTGACCGGAATCAACCTCGACGACATTCGCCAGAGTGCGGAAGCGATTCTAATTCGTGGAAAGGGCAAAAAAGAGCGGTATGTGCCCTTTGGCGGGTCGGCGAAGAGTGCGCTGGCAGCCTATCTCCTGGCGCGGCAGGCGATGCTCGCCGCGGTGCGAAAGAACACGCCATCTCTGCTGATTAACCATCGCGGCGGGCGGTTGACCACCCGCAGTGTGGGCCGCATCATCAAGAAAATCGCGGTCGCGAAGGGACTGTCGCCCGACGTTCATCCGCACACCTTACGACATGCGTTTGGCACGCATATGTTGGAAGAGGGTGCCGATCTGCGCGCCATCCAGGAATTGCTCGGCCACGAGCGCCTGGCCACGACCCAACGCTACACGCAGCTTTCGATGAAGCACGTTTTGCAGGTCTACGATAAAACGCATCCTCGCGCAAAATAGTTTAGCTGCCTGTTACCGGAGTAATTTGGTTGTTCCCGCCTGACGCCAGAAAATACTAGATAACGGGAAACTGGCGGCCTGAGATTGCTGCGCTCGGGCTGGGCACCTCTAACCCCCCGGAGGGCGCTGTGCGCAAGATTAATCCGGAACTCTGGCTTTTATTATTCTTAGTGGTAATCGCCGCGATCTTGAATTTCCTGGTCGCGTCGCAGAGGATGGCCCTGGTTTTTTATTTCCTTCCTACTCTTTTTTCTGCTTATCATTTTGGACGACGTCATGCCACCCTTACGGCTGTTGCGAGCGTGGTATTGGTAGTGTTGCTGACGTTCCTTAATCCGGCGATGTTTAACCGGTGCGTGGATCTTCCTTTCGACGCGCGCTGGTTCGACTTCACGCTGTGGGGCGGAGTGCTGATGGTTGCGGGCTATGCGACTGGCACGCTGTATGAGCGCAATCAGAAGACCCTGCGCGACATGGAAGACGGCTATGACGGGATGCTGGTGATCCTGCAGAATTTTCTGGCAAACCAAAAACACAGCGAAACGCACGCCTACCGAACTTCAATGTGCGCCTCCAAGATTGCGGAAGCGGTGGGCCTGGATAAGGGCAGTGTCGAAGATATCCGCATGGCGGCGCTGTTATTCAACATGAAGGAACTGGGAATCACGAACGAAGTTCTCTTCAAGGCGGCCCAGGTATCGCAAGAAGACCTGAGCTACGCCATGCAGAATCGAGGCAAGGCGCAGTCGAAAGCCGGGGCGGCGGGCGGATCATTGCGGCAAGCCATCCCAAAGTTCTTGTCGGAGCGGCAGTTGCGACAAAATGGCGGGAAGCCGGAGGACGCGTCGTTGGAAGTGCAAATTCTCGTGCTCGCGGAAGAATACGAAGCGCTCACCAGCGGGGAGCGAGGCCCGAAGATGTCGCCAGCGCAGGCCGGGCAGGAAGTGATTAAACGAGCGGGAAGCCGCTACGACTCACTCGTGCTCAATGGTTTCACGACTGCTTTCGGCGGACGGGCCATGGGCGCTGGGGCCTGAGGCCGCATCCGCCGGCCGGCGAATTTTTTCCCACATTTCGACCACTCGGGCTTTCACGTCAGCCGTCAGTTTCTGATAGGCCGATTCGGATGCTTCGGATTCCGGCGGTGGAAAAATCGGATCTCCAAATGCCATCTTGAGCGGCGTGAAACCGCGAAATGGATGATTTCGTGGCCAAGCCTCGTAAAACCCATCAATCGCCACCGGCACGATTGGCACCTGCAGATGAATGGAAAGAATGGCGGCGCCCTTCTTGAATGTTTTCGGGATGCCGTCAATCGAGCGCTCGCCTTCGGGATACAGAACCAGCGCCATACCGTGGCGCAATCCAAAGGCTCCGGCACGCATGGCCGGGACTAAATTGGCGTCCGGATCGAGCACCATCACCTTGATGGAACGCGCCAGGCGGCGCATCATTCCCTTGCCAAAGTGGTCGCTGGTGCCCACGGCGAGGGCGCGGAAAAATACTTCCGACGGCAGAACTCCGGCCAAAACCAACGGATCGAGATAGCTCTGGTGATTCGACGAAATAATGTAGGCGCCGGTCTTGGGGAGTTTGTCGAGACCGCTTACCTTCAGATGAAAGCGGTCGAGCGCAATGAGCTGCAAAATTCTGGAGACCAGATACCAGAATGTGTCGTTGATTTTGTTCGGATGGGCGAGCGCGAGAACCTCTGGGTCAACGGGATCTTCGGCCAGGATGGATTTCCATCCCGCGAAGGTGGCGTGCGTTCCAGAACTGCCTGGGTGATCTGCGGCGCTTTTCAGAACGGCATCGATCAGATCGCGGACGGTGTAGATTTCGGTTAGTTGCGACTCTTCAACGTTGCCTCCGAACTCTTCTTCAAGATGGCTAAGCAAGTCGACGCGCTGCATCGAGTCGAATCCGAGATCGAGGTCGAGACTGAGAGCTGGCCGCATCGTTGTCGGCGCATCGTGGGCGGCTTCGCGAACGATCTTCAGACCGCGCTGCACGTCGGGTTGATCGAGCCATGCTGACTCCTCCGCGTTTAAGGGTTTTTCCAAAGGTAGTTCCGAATCGTCGTCAACCTTTCTCGACTGGTTGGCCTTGACGCGCTTTTCGACTTCGTAACGTTTGATTTTGCGAGTGGTAGTGCGGGGCAGGTCGTCTTGCCAGACTTCGTAGCTGCCGAGGCGCTTGGTAGATGCGATGCCGGGCGACAAGCCTTCAATGTCGAAACGAATCACTTCTTTTGCGTTCACGATTTTGCGCTGCCGCAGAACGTCGAAGTTCGGGACAATCACCGCATGCAGGCGGTCGCCGCCTTGGCCCGGATTGCCTTCCAGGCCCAACACAGCCATTTCTTTGATGAACGGTGACTTAAGGTAGTGAGCCTCAATTTCATCGGGATACACATTTTTGCCGTTACTCAGAACGATTACTTCTTTTTTGCGCCCGGTTAGAAAAAGGTGGCCGCGCGAATCGAAATATCCGAGGTCTCCGGTCAGGAACCAGCCATCGCGAAGAACCGCCGTGGTGGCATCGGGGCGATTCCAATAGCCTTTCATGACGACCGCGCCACGGATCGCGACCTCGCCTGCAGCGGGACCGTCTTCTTGGGGCTGGGGGTCGACGATCTTGGCCTCGACGCCTTTCATGGCCTTGCCCACAGATCCAATTTCGTTATCGTGGGGAGAATTAGCGAAGACGGCCGCAGTCGTTTCCGTGAGACCGTAGGCCTGTAGGACATCGATGCCCAAGTCGTGGAATGCGCGCGCGATGGTGGGATCGAAGCGCGATCCGCCGGTGACCAGGTAGCGCATTTTGGGTCCAAGCGTATTGTGCACTTTGCGGAACAGGAATGGACCTGCGTTGATTCCGATTTTCCGGAGAGTACGATTGAGCGCCAGCATGGCGCCAAAAAGTTTTTGCGCGAACGCGCCTCGTTTCGCGACCTCCTGCAGCACACGCTCATGGATCAGATAAAAAAATTGCGGCACGACCGCGAAGGCTGTGATGTTGCGCTCACTTAGGGCCCGCAACAGTTCAGTGGTATTGACGGTCTCCAGATAGACCACCCGCGATCCTTTGACCAGCGGGAGCAGCAGATTCGCCATCTGGGCGAGGACGTGAAAAAGAGGCAGCACGCCGAGCAGCGCGTCGTTCGGCCCAAGGTCGACCCAGTTAAATACCGCATTGACCTCGCCCAGAAAATTAGCGTGCGTCAGCATCACGCCTTTCGGGTCGGCGGTGGTGCCGGAGGTGTAGAGGAGGGAAGCGAGATCGTCATCCTTAGCTAGAGCGGGCTTGAAGTTGCCAGGCCCGGCATCGAAAATCTTGGACAGATCGCCTATCCACAGTTCTTGATTCGGTTGGCCCGTCATGCGGTCCGGATCCATTAGAATCAGGCCGAGTTTCGAGTCTGCCGAAGTCGGGCGAATGAGCGGAACATGCTTCGCATCGCAGAACACTGCCGAGGTGCCGCTGTCCTTCAGAAGTTTTGTGACTTGATCGTCGTGCAGGGCGGTGTCGAGTGGAACGGCGGCGCAGCCTGAGGCGATGATTCCCAAATAAGCGGCGACCCAGCGCGGGTGGTTGTCGGCCAGAATGGCGAGCCGCGCTCCGCGGGAAAATTTCTGTTCCGTGATCCATCGGCCCACCGATTCGGCCATGCGGCGCAGTTCGGAGTAAGTGCAACTCTCCAGGTGATCGTGGCGCTGGAGTTCAAGCGCAACATTATTCGGCCAGCGCTCGGCGCATTCGACAAAGCGATCGTAGAACGTGGGCATTGGTCGTGGCGAATATACACGAAAAGGCCTTCGCGCCGCAGTGTTCGAATGCTGAACGTTCGTATTTTTCGATTTTCGCCACTCTGCAGGAAGAACACTTCAAAAGCGGAAAGGATCGTCGATTCGAAGAAGTTTAGCGCGCCACTAAGGCTTCTTCTTGGAAGTTTGGGCCTGCTCGGCCTTCGCGATTGCTTTGCGAAATTCGTCGACGGCGGTCACGCCGGGTTCGCGGAGACAGTCCTTGGCTATGTAGCGCCACGCCGCCGGTGCATCCAGCGGATATTGCACACCTCCGCGATACACTTCGAAGGTGTCTTCGGCCGCGCCGACTTCATTGCCGATATGCGGACCAGTCGGCTGATCCACGCTGGGGTCACTCAGCGGAGGTGGTTGCCCTTGATGGCCGCCGATGCGGATGCTGCTGTCGGTGCTCTCGGCTGTCCCAGGGCGTTGGTCAATCGGTCCGCCCTTGATGGATGGCCGTACCGCGTTACCGTTGGCGGTCCGCACCGCGATGACCAGGTCGGATTCTTCACCTTCCATTACCAGGCGCAGGCGACCCCACTGCATGAGGGCCTTCTCCACATTCTCGCGCGCAGTTGCATTCGACATTGGCTGATCGAGGGGCTCGCCCGCATCAGGGCTCACCACAACCAGGACGGTGGTCGCCTTCAGGACATACTCTGGCAGGGAAGATTTCTTTTTTTCTTTCGCGTTGGCGGCAAAGGCCAGAATTGCGGCTAAAAGTACTGCCGAGGAGAGGCGCGCCGTCATGGGAACCTCCGTGACTAGCGAACAACGCCGTCATTATACTGGAGGTACGCAAGCATGCTTCGCCGGGGACGGCGCTCGCATCTAATGTGCTAGGCTTTAAAGGTATTTCCGGGCGTGCTGCCCTCCGAAGGAATTCCGGTTGATTAATCAACTACTAGGTAAGGTTTTTGGGACCAAGAACGAACGTGTCATTAAATCGTTGATGCCCAGGGTGCAGGCGATCAACGCGCTCGAGCCGCAGATCCAGAAGCTCAGCGACGCCGAACTGTGCGCGAAAACGGACGCGTTCCGCCAGCGCATTCAGGAACGACTGAGCCGCGTTACCAGAAGTTCTCCGGCTGACCCTGCCGAACCGGAAGCGGAGGATGGTGCTGATGTCGATCAGCAGAAGCGGTTTGAAAAAGAGCAGTACGAAGCCCTGCAGGAAGTTCTCGACGAGATTCTGGAAGAAGCCTTTGCCGTAGTTCGCGAGGCCGGACGGCGCGTACTCAACATGCGCCATTTCGACGTGCAGTTGATCGGCGGCATGGTTCTGCACAAGGGCACAATTTCGGAAATGAAGACCGGCGAGGGCAAGACGCTGGTCGCAACGCTTCCGGTATATCTCAACGCGCTGAGCGGGCGCGGCGTGCACGTGGTTACGGTCAATGACTACCTGGCGAAACGCGACTCGGAATGGATGGGCAAGCTCTACCGCTTTCTCGGCTTGACGGTCGGAGTGATCGTGCACGATCTGGACGACGAAGAGCGGCGCGCTGCTTATGCGGCCGACGTCACCTATGGCACCAACAACGAGTTCGGCTTCGACTACCTGCGCGACAATATGAAGTTCGACATCAAGGATTGTGTGCAGCGTGGACACAATTACGCGATTGTCGACGAGGTCGATTCCATCCTGATCGACGAAGCTCGAACGCCGCTGATCATTTCCGGCGCGAGCGAAGAGTCGACCGACAAGTACTACAAGGTCAACCGCATCATTCCGAAGCTGGAAAAAGGCGAGGAGATCGAAGGCCCGCCCGGCGAACCCGCGCAACTCACGGGCGACTTCGTTGTCGACGAGAAGCACCGCAACATCACCGTAACCGATGAAGGCTGGGTGAAGGTGGAAGGTCTGTTGGGGATTGGAAACATCGCCGACCCGGAAAACTGGCCACTCAAACATCACGTGGAAACGGCGATCAAGGCGCACGCGCTGTATCGCCGGGACGTCGAATACGTGATCAAAGACGGGGAAGTGATCATCGTCGACGAATTTACCGGACGCATGATGCCGGGGCGGCGCTGGTCCGACGGTTTGCACCAGGCGATTGAGGCCAAGGAAGGCGTAAAGATCGAAAGAGAGAATCAGACGCTGGCGACGATTACCTTCCAGAACTACTTTCGCATGTTCAAGAAACTGGCTGGCATGACAGGCACTGCTGAAACGGAAGCGGCCGAGTTCGACAATATTTACAAACTGGAAGTGGTGGTGATTCCCACGAACAAGCAGATGCTGCGACTGGAGCATCCCGACGTCGTCTTTCGCACCGAAAAAGAGAAATATTTCGCGGCAGCGGACGAAATCGAAAAGCTCCATGCCAAGGGGCAGCCTGTGCTCGTGGGCACGACGTCGATTGAGAAATCCGAACGCCTTTCAGAACTACTGAAGAAAAAAGGCCTGAAGGAGCACGTCGTGCTGAACGCCAAGTTCCACGAGCGCGAAGCCGAGATCGTGGCCCAGGCCGGGCGGAAGGGGAGAGTCACGATCGCTACCAACATGGCCGGCCGTGGAACAGACATCCTGCTCGGCGGCAATCCGGAGTTCATGGCCAAGCAGGAAATGGTGAAGAAGGGAATTGCTCAGCAGTTGCGCGTGGCGCAGGGCAAGATCGAAGGTCCCCAGGAAGATGGGGAGACTTCGATTTTCTATTACAACGGAAACGAGTACACCGTCCCGACCGATAAGTGGAGCGAAGCTCTCAATCGCTACAAAGAGCAGACGGACAAAGAACACGATGAAGTCACCGCCGTGGGCGGCTTGCACATCCTGGGCACGGAACGGCACGAGTCGCGGCGCATTGATAATCAGTTGCGCGGGCGCGCCGGCCGGCAAGGCGATCCGGGTTCTTCGCGCTTCTACCTTGCACTCGAAGATGATCTGATGCGCATCTTTGCCAAGGAGTGGGTCTCGACTCTGCTGCAAAGGTTGGGCATGGAAGAGGGCGTGCCGATCGAGTCGAAGATGATCAGCCGCCGCATCGAGACGGCGCAGAAGACGGTGGAGGCGCAGCATTTCGAGTCCCGTAAACATTTGATCGAGTACGACGACGTGATGAATAAGCAGCGCGAAGCCGTCTATGGCTTGCGACGACGCCTGCTCGAAGGGACCGATCAGAAAGATCTGATCCTGGAAGATTACGTTTCGGCCATTCTTGCCGAATTGCTGGAGCAATATTGTCCGGTGAAAGCGCACGCCGCAGATTGGGATATTAAAGGCTTGAAAGACGCTGTATTTACGCGCTTCGGCGTCGATTTCATTTCCGAGGGCGTGAAGGCCGACACCCTGAACCGCCAAGAACTTGGCGACGCGATTTTTCAAAAGCTTAAGGAGCGCTACGACGCGAAAGAAAAGCTCATCGGCCCCGAGGCGATGCGCCATCACGAGCGCATGATCATGTTGAGCGTGATCGATCAACAATGGAAAGATCACTTACTCAGCATGGATCACCTGAAGGAAGGCATTGGGCTGCGCGGCTATGGTCAGCACGATCCACTAGTCGAATACAAGCGAGAATCCTTCGACATGTTCGAAGCGATGATGCAGCGCTTCCAGGAAGACACGGTTCGTTATCTTTACCTGATGCAGATTTTGGAGCGGCCGCCAGAGCAGGTAGCAACCGGCCCGTCGCCGAGCGCGCCAGTCGGACAGGGAGCGGGCGATCCCGGCCAGCACGATGTGGATGGCAACGGGAGGCGTCCATCGCGCATGGTGTCGACCTCGGCTGACGAACTGGAAGAAGCCTTCATGCGGCGCAAGCGCCGCGAGTTGGAACAGGCACGAATGGCAGGTGCAGGCGACTCACAGCCGGTGCAGCAAGTTGTTCGCGGGCAGGAGAAAGTTGGAAGAAATGATCCCTGCCCCTGCGGGTCGGGCAAGAAATATAAGAAGTGCCACGGCACGTAAAAATCTGGATTTTGATTTTTCGGGGAAGAAAGTCAGAGAGTCGAAATCGAGGTCTAATCGGAAATCGAAATCGAAATCGAAAGTCAAAAACCCCACCCTGTCCTCCAAAAAGGGGAGGGACAAGGATGGGGCACCCTATTTCTCTACGGCCTTGAATGTCATCTCATTCGCGGAACTGTGCGTTTCCTGCTTCCAGTCGGCAAAGAGGGTCGCGTAGTTTTTGGTGATGTAATCTTCTGAGCTTACTCCGAGTTTTTTCGCGGTTGCATCGATCCAACGCGATGGCCCTTCAATCTCACAAAAGTTGCCGATTGGCGTTTCGTCTACCACCACCTGGCCCTTGCCTCCGGCCCACTCCGCGCGGAATTTCTCGTAGCGGAATGATGGCGAGTACCCAAGCCCGCGCAAGATGGCATCCATTTTCTTTCCGTCACTGACTCCGGTTTCCAGTTCTAGCCGGCTGCTGTGCCGGCCTTTTTTCCCGGCACTCTTGTGAGTTAGTTTCCACTCCGAGCCGTACTTCCGCAACCGAAGCAGTTCCTTCCGAGCCCGCAACAGCTCGCCAGGCAGGTCGTAGAGCGTATTCATCTCGTAAGTGCGTTTCGTTTTGAGGCGAAAGCCTGCAGCGCGCAGCTTGCGACTGAGATCGCGCCGATTCCCCACCCTGAATTTGATTTCGATTTCCCGTGGCATGAGATGAGTGTATTAGGTCCCTGAAGGATGTGCGTGGGTCGAGATGGCAGGCACGATTCGAGAGTACTTTTCCCAGTCAACCTCTTCGAGAGGTCCGACCACGAAATACCAGGCGAGAGCTCCGATCCAGGCCACGATTGCGGTAATAAAGAACGGCCAGTAGAAGGAACCCGTGCGATCGAGAAGAAATCCAGTGAGTGCTGGGGCCACGGCTCCCGCAAGATTTCCCGCAAAGTTCTGCACTCCGACCCATCGACCCACCATGTGAGGTCCGGCCAGGGTTTGCGGGAACGCCCAACTGTTGCAAATGCTGATTCCGAGGAAGACTCCCATGAGGGCTAGCATTCCAATGAAGAGTGCGCCCTCCGTCATGGTAATGAAAATGAACGTAACGCCAATGCCTCCGTGGCCAAAGGCCATCCATCCCTTGCGGACCGCGGTTGGAGATGCTCCGGCTTGAATCCATCGATCGCCCAGTCTTCCCGTCACCACCGATGAGATCGCCGACATTAGGAAGACCAGGGCGCCTTCCCTCGCCATTGCGTTCATGCTGAGATGACGTTCCCGTACCAGGTAGAACGGCAGCCAGGTAACGAGAAAGTACAAGAAATAATTGATGGAGGATTGTCCGATACACGTGCCCCATGCTGATCTCTGCCGCAAGATGGAAAGGTATCCCGCACCACGGGAAGAGCGAGGCTCGAACGACCTAGCCCTGGGTGGCATCCACAACAGCCACGGTGCCAGCCACAGCAAACCTGCCAGTCCAAGGACGACGAAAAAGGACCGCCATCCGAAACGAGCAACTGCAATTCCTCCTACCAGTATGCCTAGCGCGGGGCCGAGCGCCAGTCCGGTCATTATCATTGCATTGGCGAAGCCGCGGCGGCTTTCCCTGAAGTGGCTGCAAAGAATTTTGCTGTATGAGGGAAATGCGACAGATTCACCCAAGCCCAGGATTACCCTGACGATCAATAACGCGGCGAAGCCATGCAGCGCTCCCGTAACGGCCGTCGCCGCCGACCAAATGAACAATCCTGCGGCGAAGACCCATTTCACGTCGAGACGATCGACCAGCCATCCGGCGGGAATCTGCATCAAGGCATAAGTCCAGAAAAATGCGGAGAGCAGTTTGCCCAACTGCCAGGCGGAGAGGCCCAGTTCATCCTTGATCAGCGGAGCCGCAATCGATAGGTTGCTGCGATCGATGTAATTGATCAGAACCGACAAACTCAGCAGAAACAGGACACCATTCATCTCGGTGCCAGGAGGCGCTTGCTGGGTTGTGGTGGTAGGCATAGTGGCGAAAGCCGAATCATGCTATACCATTCGCACAACCGCATCCGAGATTTATGTGCCTATTCGAAGACGAGATCCGATTTCACCGATCTTCGTCCGCCCTCTCAAAATAGTCGGCCCACAGAGAAATTAACGCGGCTTTGGCCGGTGGGACTCACGCTACCCGCCAGCACGATCGGGCCGACGATCGTGTCCGCAATCAAACCGAGGTTAAAAGTGCCGCGGATGACAATGGGTCCGGGATCGTTGGTCGCCGCGCCGAAGGCTGAACCGGCTTCGTACCATCCTCCCCAATAGACTTTTCCGCCCACTAACTCCGGTAGACGATAAAGGTCGCGGTGGAATCCGAGCGATGCGTAAGCGTAATGGTTCCCTACAAACTCAAAAGGAAGATATGCGCCTAAGCGAAATGGTCCGCCGAGCGAAAACACTTGAAATGGGCCGGCAGAACCGCGGAAAGTAGTACCGCCGGAAACGTTGAAGAAGAGTGAAGTCTGGGGCCCCACGGGAACGAAGCTGGACGTCTGTACCTCGAGTTGCCCGATTGGGTGCATTAAGTCTGGGCTTTGCAAAAAGCGTGACGCGGTCACTACTACACGGGTTCCTGAGTGCGGCACCGACGGACTATCCTGGCCGTCCCAAACGTAGCGTGCTCGAAATTCACCGGTGCTGCCCTTGACGATGGGGAGTCCAGCATCGCCGATCAGTGGACTTAGCTTGCCGTCGAAGATCTCATACCCCACGCGGAACTCGCTGCGGCGTCCGGAGTCGTAGCCCAAGTCGAAGCCGCCCCCGGCGCGCTCGTCGCCGAAGACGGCAACGCGTGTTAACCCGCTGAACGAATTGCGGGCGTATTTCGAAGCGAAAGCGTAGGGCGCAACAAAAACTCGCGATCCCCAGAGCGGTTGGTAGAACTCGCTCGCCGCGACATTGCTGGAACCGAAAAGAAGATCATTACGCCATTCGCCGCCGCGGTGCGCAATGTCCATGAAGGTGACGCGCGCGCCCGCGGAAAAATCGAAGGCAGCCACGCCGGAGCCGTTCACATTCACGGCGAGGTCCACGAACGGCGGCCCATATGTTTTATCGTGGGTGGTGACGCGTAACCCCGGAACTCCATTCTGCGTGAAGCCTTCATATCCGAGCCAGTCGAATTGGCCTTCGCCGGCAATGCGTGTGAGCCGCGTATCGAGCCTGGACAAATCAACTGGGCCTTGCAATGACTGGCTGAGTTGGTGCTGAATTCTGCGGTCAGTATCGGAATCGGCGCCCGTAACTTCGATGGCCTCGATCTTTTCTGGCTGGCGGCGCCGGCGAGCCTGGCGCGCCTGCAGATATTGCTGCCATTCTGCCGGATCGTGAATGGCATAAGGCAGAAGAGCGGCAGATTGGGCGGCCGTGCTGCGGTATCCGAGTGCGACGAGTTCTGAGACGCGGTCGTAATCCGTCTCTGCGAAACCCTTCATCGCGATACTCACTTTCGCCTTAGCGAGTGCTAAGGAGTCGTGCTCGTTCCGCGTGATCATTACGTCGACCGCGCGCGACAGAACTCCCGTCAGAGTTTCAAGCTCTTTGCGGTCGCCGGGCGGCAACTGGAGTTCGACCGCGATCACCGCGTCGGCATCCATTGCGAGAACGGTTTCCACCGGAATGTTTTGCACCATGCCGCCATCGGCCAGCAGGCGGCCATTGATCTCCACCGGAGTGAATACGCCAGGCAACGCCATAGAGGCTCGCAAGGCCTGAGCTAACGGACCATCACGCAACACCACGCCTTCGCCGCTCATCATGTCAGTGGCGACGCAGCGGAAGGGAATCGGCAGATCGTCAAAACTGGCGATACTCGATTCGGGGAAGGCAATGCGATCGAGCAACAATCCCACGCCCTGACCTGAGTTGTAGCCATTAGGCCCGCGCAATCCATGCTTGAAGCCAAGCGGAGTATTGATCAGAAAGTCGCGGCGATCCTGCTTACGGCGATAGGAGATCTGGGTGTAGACCGGGCCGGGCAGAAAGGCCTTTTCCCAATCAATTTTCTCGGCAAAGGTTTGAATCTGGGCGGGTGACATGCCCGTGGCGTACATCGCCCCAATAATGCTGCCCATGCTGGTTCCAGCAATTCGATCGACCGGGATGTGATTCTCTTCCATCCACCGGATGACGCCGATTTCGGCCAGACCGTACGCACCGCCGCCGCTTAGCGCTAAACCAATTCGTGGGCGATGAGTTGCAACCGCAGTTTGCACCGCCGGGGAATTTTCCTGCGCGTGCATAACGACTGGAGTGATGCCAAAACACAAGATGAGAGCGAGCGGTAGGAAAGCAGGCCGGGCCAAGGGTTCCATAACATGCTCCTGAACTAGGAAACAAGACGACTATCTAAGCGCGAACTTCAAGGTGAGTGAAAAAGGTTAGCAGGTTTAGGCGGGTACGATCATAGTTCAGGGTTGGCGCTTCAGTTCGGCTTCGATGATGCAGTCTCAGCCGCGCGCGCTTGTTCCACCACCTTGCGAACGGCTTCGACAACTATGTCGGGACGATCGATTTGAATGTAGTGCGCGCTATTTTTGGCAATCGTCTGGGTTCCGCGGGTGGACAGATGCGCCAACTCTTCCTGCATCTTTTCCCATGCTTCATTCGTAGGCGCAGCGAGATCGGGAGGAAGTTCACTGGAGGGCTTATCCGGATCATGCGAGAGCACCGCCAGAGGCAGGTCGCCCAGCGACCCGGTGGCGGCAGTCTCGGCCGCGCTTTCGGGGAAGGCTTTCAGTTCGGCCACGTCTTCGCGCGCACTGTGAAAGTTGCATTCAGCGGCGCGTTGCGCTGCATCTTCGTCGTACAAACCCATCAGACGCGGGATACCGAAAGGCGTTGAGAATTCCAGAAACTCGGCTTCGCGCAACCACGTCCCTTCCATATTCTTGAGTTCCGGGGAGAAACGTTTCTCCTGGTCAGGATGCGAAGCGTCGACTAGCACCATTCCTGCGACTTCATCGCGATAAAGACTGGCATACACTCGTACGTTGAATCCACCCAGGGAATGCCCAACCAGGACGTAGGGCGGCGCAACTCCTTCGGCCTGCAGCAACGCGTGCAATTCTTCAACCATTACTTTGCTCGTGCGCGGCCGCGAAGAAGTCTCGCTGTAGCCGAGGCCGGCGCGATCGTAAGAGCACACACGCGAGAACTGCGCAATCTGGGCCTGCACCTTGCGCCACGAAAGATAGCTGTCGCCCAAGCCGGACTCCAAAATCGTGGCGGGCTTTCCGTCTCCCACGCAGACGATGTGCATCTTGTGTCCGCCCACGTCGAAGAGTTTTCCGGGCATCGCATTGGCGCGCCGGTCGCGAGCCTCGGAGATGTTTTCGTAAATCGCGCCCGCGATAGCAATAAGTAATCCGAATGCCAGCAATCCGAGAATGATTCGGCGGGGCCAGTGGTAAGACGGTGCGGGCGAAGAAGTCGACATGGAGCGCAGCGATTGGAGGCGGCCGTTACTGGCACGGATTCTACATGACCGGCGGGACTGTGATGCCCAGCACGGCCAGGCAGCGAATCAACTCGCGGCGCACTACTGCGACGGTGACCAGCAGGAATTGTTTCCGTTGTTCATCCGGTTCGGTGAGGATGGGATGGCGATGGTAGAACGTATTGAAATACTGCGCCAATTGAAAAACATGTTTCGCCAGGTATGAGGGCTCGGTCGTGGTAATGCATTTATCGATCACGTAAGAAGTCTTCGAAGACGCGAGCCACAACTCCCAGAATTCGTCCCCGGCCTCGGCGTTAAGAAACGTCGCCAGGACGCTGGTCAAGACATTATCGGAAACGAAAGTTTCTGGATCGACCCCGGCTTTGCGAAAGATGCTGGTGGCTCGCACGACGGCATATTGCGCGTAGGGTCCGGTCTCGCCTTCGAAACTGAGCGCCTCTTTGAAATCGAAAGCGATTATGGACTGCTTGGTGAATTTCAGCATTAAATAGCGCAGTGCGCCGATAGCAATCTGCGTGGCGATCTGTTGCCGTTCAGAGTCACCGAGTTGCGGGTGGCGGGAATCGACTTCCTTCTTTGCCGAGGCGATCAGCGTATCGAGCAGGTCATCGGCCTTCACGCCGAATCCTTTGCGGCCGCTGACTTCGATATAGGAACGCGTCTTGTCTTCGTCGCTGAGGGTATAACCGAGTTCTGCGGCGCAACGTGGAGTGAGCGCGACCATTTCGTAGGAGAAATGCGTGTAGTGATCGGCGGCGTCGTTGTGACCGAGTCCGCGCAAAGCTTCGATCACCGTGTTTTGCGCTTCGGACTGGCGGGCATCGATCACGTTGTAGATTTCGGCAACATCGCCGAAGTGTGGATGGTCTTTTTCGCCATTCGTGGTGGATATCCAGCAATCGTCTCCGTCGGGATAGCGATAGAACTTCCGGTAGCCGAAATCGCGCCCCAGCAGGCCAAACTTCCACATGTGGTAGGCGATGTCTTTGCCGACATAACCGACAGTTCCATTCGAGCGCACGATCACTTTCTGGTCTTCCTCGGTGATCTTGTCTTCCTCTGTGTTCCCTGTGCTCTCTGCGGTAGAAGTTGATCTTGAGCTAGTCCCCGCCCGCCGCATTACCCAGCAGCCTTTATTCTTGCCTTCGGTCTCGAAAGTAAGCACGCCGCTTTCTTTCAGTTTTGTGAAAGCCGCGTCCCAAAAGTGCAAGTGCAAAATTTCACTCTCGCGCGGAAGGAAATCGTACTCGATGTCGAGCCGGTCCATGGTCTCAAGGTGTCGGCGCAACACCGCAACCGATATCAAGTCCGCGATCGCCGCAGTCTCCGTCGTAGCATCTTCAATGGCATGCAATGTCTGTAACCGAATCTGCAAACGCTGCTTGTCTTCCGCATACCACTGCGAGACACGCGCATACAGATTCCAGCAGTAGTAGTCGAAGCGCGGCTGGCGCGTAAGAGCCTCGATCTCGACCTGGGATTTCTTTTCGATTTGAGTGAACCCAACCACTACATCGGCCACTTGCACGCCCGTATTGTCGATGTAGTTCTGAACGTCGACCGCTCGACCCGCGTGACGCAGCAACCGGACGAATGTGTCGCCCAGGATCGCGTTGCGCAGGTGTCCAATGTGCGCGGCTTTATTGGGATTGATGCTGGAGTGCTCGACCAGAATCTTCCCGCCGGAAATCTCTGCCGGCGGCTTGGTCTCGGTGGCGAGGGCACCGGCCATCCACGCACGGTCGATCCTGACGTTGAGATAGCCAGGAGGAACAACCTGCATCTCTGCGATGCCCTCGATGGCGCCCGCCTCGGCGCGAATGGCTTCGGCGATTTTCAGCGGAGCGGAACGCAGAGGCTTCGCGAAAGGAAAAATCGGAATAGCGAAGTCCCCGAGTTCAACTTTGGGAGGCTGCTCGACGACCACGCCTGGCAGTATCGTGCCGGGATAGCGACTCTGCAGACACTCCAGCACTCGCCGGGCAAGACGTTGTTCCAGATGACGATACAAGAAGTCCCTCTAAGCCATTGAAGAACAGTGATTTTACCAGAGCGGGCGGCAGTCGCGGGTTTGACGGAGATAGAACCGTTCCCTATGATGACAGTTTCGACGTTGGGCGTAGTTTTCATTGCTTGTCCCAACGACCAAAGACGAACGTCGAACGACTATTTTCCTATGCGCATTGCTTACCTCGAATGTTTTTCCGGCATGAGCGGCGACATGTTTCTGGGCGCGCTCATTGACGCCGGAGTTCCGCCTCGACTGCTGGAGGAAGCGGTTGCCGCCCTGGATGTGGGCGCGCGGTTGGAAATTTCGCGGGTCGTGCGCAGCGGAATCTCGGCGAGCAAAGTGGACGTTTGGGTCGAGCACGATGTGGCGCGGGCGCCCTCGCCCGCGAAACCTGAACAGGAGCAAAGCCACAGTCATCATGAACATGATCATGAACATGAACATGTTTACGATCATGACCACGAACACAAGCATTCGCGGGCGGGGGCGCCCGCGCCACACACGCACGAACATGGCCGTGGATTGAGCGAGATTCGAAAGATCATCGGAAAGGCCAGCATCAGCGATACTGCGCGGAAGACGGCGATCTCAATTTTTGAAGCTTTGGGAACGGCAGAAGCGAAGATTCACGGCACGTCCATCGAGAAGGTGCATTTTCACGAAGTGGGCGCGGTGGATGCGATGGTCGACATCGTTTGCGCGGCGGTCGGCGCGGAAGCCCTTGGCGTGGATGAGATTATCTGCTCTCCGTTGAATGTCGGCGGCGGTTCGGTGAAGTGCGCTCACGGAACGTTCCCCGTACCGGCCCCGGCCACGGTCGAACTTTTGAAAGATGCGCCCGTGTACTCGACAGGAATCCAGGCGGAACTCGTGACGCCCACGGGAGCCGCGATTGTGAAAACCCTGGCCACGCGTTTCGCAGCGTTCCCGGAAATGAAAATTGAAAGGTCGGGCTATGGCGCCGGATCGCGGGACCTTACCGGAACGCCGAACGTCGTGCGGTTGACGCTAGGAGAGGCTAAGTCAACGCTGGCGGCAAAGACGTCCTCTGAAACCATCACTGTACTGGAGGCGAATCTCGACGACTTGAATCCGCAGGTCTTCGGTTACGTGATGGATCGACTGTTCGAAGACGGAGCCTTGGACGTATTCGGGATGCCGGTCCAGATGAAGAAGAATCGCCCAGGCGCTCTGCTCACGGTGCTCTGCAAGCCGGAAGACGCCAGCAATTTGACGCGGTTGATTTTCGCAGAGACCACCACTCTGGGCGTACGACGCCGGGATGAGAGGCGCGAGACCCTAGCGCGTCGCTGGGAAAACGTAAGCACGCCCTGGGGCGAGGTTCGAATCAAGATTGCCAGCATGAATGGAACTGACACCAACTGCGCGCCAGAATATGAAGACTGCCGGCGCATCGCCGCCGAGCATCATGTGCCACTGAAAACGGTGATCCAGGAAGCAACCCGCGCCTACGCCGGCAGCGGCCAAAAATAGTCTCGATCGACAAGCAGATGATCCGCGAGAAAATCAGCGACGTTCAGTCCGGCTACGACTTGGTTGCAGACGAGTATGCGCGGCGTCTGTACGACGAATTGCGAAACAAGCCGCTGGATTGCCAACTGCTCGACCGCTTTGCCGAAAGCGTGCGCCACGCCGGCATTGCTTGCGACCTCGGCTGCGGCCCAGGACAGATTGCCCGTTACCTCCACGAATGCGGAGTTCAGGTCCGTGGGATGGACTTGTCTGCAGGCATGGTTGCGCAAGCCAGGCAACTGAATCCCGGCATTGAATTCAAGCAGGGAGACATGCGCGACCTCCCTGTAAAAAATAACAGTTGGGCGGGGATTGCAGCATTTTATGCGATCGTAAACCTTCCTCCCAGCGATGTACTCCAGGCGCTGCGCGAGATGCTACGGGTGCTCGTGCCTGGTGGCCGAGTCTTGCTGAGTTTCCATATTGGGGAAGATACCGCCCGGGTCGAAGACCTTTGGGACTCTGGGGCCGCGCTCGAATTTTATTTCTTCCGCGTGGAAACCGTGGCAAGTTACCTTCGCAAAGCGGGGTTCGAGATCGAAGAAATTATTGAGCGTGAACCCTACGCGCCCGAGGTTGAGTATCAAAGCCGGCGAGCCTACATTTTCGCGCGAAAACCGAGAGAGACGACCGCATCCGCATGACCAGAAAGTTCTACATCACGACTCCGATTTACTACGTGAACGCGCGGCCCCACATCGGCCACGCTTATACGACGATCGCGTGCGACACGATTGCACGGCGGCAACGTTTGCTGGGCGCGGATACGTTTTTCCTGACTGGCACAGATGAGCACGGCCAGAAAATCGAGCGCGCGGCCGAAGCCGCCGGCAAAACGCCCCAACAATATGCGGATGAGATTTCCGCCGAATTCCGAAAACTATGGAAGCGGATGGGTATCTCCAACGACGACTTCATTCGTACAACTGAAGAACGCCACAAGAAACGCCTGCAGGCACTGTTTCGCCGTATTCGCGATAACGGCTACATTTACAAGGGAACTTACACGGGACAGTACTGTGTCTCGGACGAACTGTATGTTGATGGCGCGCAACCCGGCGACCCTTGCCCGCTCTGCGACCGAATTACCGAGACCGTGCACGAAGAGAATTACTTCTTCAAGCTGTCGGCGTTTCAGGACAAACTGCTGGAGCTCTATGAGAATCCGGAATTCATCCGTCCCGAGGCGCGTCGCAATGAAGTGATCTCGTTCGTCCGCTCAGGACTGCGCGACCTCTCCATCAGCCGGTCGACATTTTCCTGGGGTGTTCCCGTGCCTGATGATCCCAAGCATGTGATTTATGTCTGGCTTGACGCGCTGGCCAACTACATTACCGCCATCGGATACGGGTCGTCGCATGCAGGGGCGCAAGAGGCATTCAAGAAATATTGGCCGGCCGATGTGCACATGATCGGCAAGGAAATCGTTCGCTTCCACTGCGTCTATTGGCCAGCATTTCTACTGGCCGCGGGCCTGCCGTTACCCAAGGCGATTGTGGCGCACGGATGGTTGCTATTTGAAGAGAACAAGATGTCGAAGTCGCGCGGCAACATAGTGCGCACCGAAACAATTCTAGATGTGCTGGGTGCCGATGCTCTTCGTTATTTCCTGTTGCGCGAGGTGGTTTTCGGGCAAGACGGATCGTTCTCATTCGACGCGCTGGTTCAGCGCTACAACTCGGACCTTGCGAACGGATTAGGAAACTTGGCCAGCCGCACTTTGACGATGATTAACCGATATTTCAAGGGCGAAGTACCTTATCCCTCGCACTCAGTTGGGAGATCGCCCGCCGACGATGCGATCGCCGAGACCGCACGCAAAACTATTCGCGACTTCGGCACGCTGTTCGATCAATTTCAGTTTTCCCGTGCTCTCGAGGCCGCGTGGGGACTAGTGGCGGCCGTTGACAAATACATCGTCGAAAACGAGCCCTGGACTTTAGGAGAAAAGCAGGACGACGAAAGCCGAGCCCGCCTTGCAACTGTTCTTTACACCTCGGCGGAGGCGCTGCGGATCGTCACTGCTCTGGCCCATCCGGTCATGCCCGAGGCGACGGCCAAAATCTGGGAGCAAATGGGACTCGGCGACATTCAGAAGCTCGCGCTATCCGATCTGACCTGGGGACAGTTGCGGCTGGGAACAAAGCTCGGCGAGGTGCGTCCGGTTTTTCCCCGGGCCGACAAGAGCGCGATCGAAAGGATGCAACAGATGGAAGAACAGCAGAGAGGCTCCGCAGTCGAGGAATCGAAGCAGCCAGCAGCGCAGTTTACCCCGGAGCAGAGTTCAAAGGCGCAGCCGGCCGCCCCATCGACCCCGCCCGTGGCGACCGACAGCGGAAAGATTACTATCGACGACTTCGCCAAAATTGAACTGCGCGTAGGTGTGGTGAAGGTTGCTGAGCGCGTGCCCAAAGCGGACAAATTGCTGCGCTTGGAAATCGATATTGGTACGGAAGTGCGGCAGGTTCTGGCCGGGATCGCAGAAGCCTATGCGCCCGAAACTTTGGTGGGCCGCAAGGTGGTGATCGTCGCTAACCTGGCTCCGCGAAAACTGCGCGGCCTGGAATCGAACGGCATGATCGTCGCGGCGTCGCTGGAAGGTGGGAAGCCAGTATTGGCAAGCTTCTTGGAGGATGTGCCGATCGGGGCACGGCTGAAGTAGGAAAAGTCAAAACCGGGCCGAGCTTCGCTCGACGGACGGGCGAGGGCGCCCCTCCCCACACAAACCGGCGACCGTCGCTCTTGCTAACGACTAACGACCAGCGACTAACGACGATGTTTGTAGATTCGCACGCACATCTCGACGGCAAGCAATTCGATTCCGACCGCGAGCAAGTCATGGCCCGCGCGCGCGAGGCGGGGGTGCGGACGATGGTTGCGATTGGCAACGGCGATGGTCCTCCTGTCCTGGATGCCGGAATTCGCCTTGCCGAGCGACATCCCTTCATGTATGCGACGATCGGGATCCATCCGCACGAGGCGCGATTGGCCTCCGATCACGCCTACGCTGAAATGGAGCGACTGGCGCGGAATCCCAAGGTGATCGCCTGGGGCGAGATCGGATTGGATTACCATTACGATCACTCCCCGCGCGACACGCAGAAGCAGGTATTTTCCCGGCAGATGGAACTGGCGGCGGCGGCGAAGTTGCCGATCGTGATTCACTGCCGGCCCTCGGACGGCAGCGATAATGCCTGGGAAGATTGCCTGGGCCTGATCGAAACGCAGTGGGCGCCGAACGGTTTAGGCGGAATTCTGCACTGCTTTACGGGAAACTGGCCTCAAGCCAAGCGCGCGATTGACATGGGCTTCATGATCTCGTTCGCTGGCAACTTAACTTTTCCAAAAGCGCAGCAGATTCGCGACGCCGCCGTTGAAGTTCCGCTCGATCGTGTGCTGATTGAAACTGACTCGCCCTATCTGGCCCCAGTACCGCATCGCGGGAAACGTAACGAACCGGCTTTCGTAAAGGAAACCGCCCGCAAACTCGGCGAAGTGCGCGGGATATCACTCGAAGAGATTGGGGAGCAGACTTCGCGCAATTTCTACGATTTTTTCAAATTGACTGAAATAATTGAAAGCAAAGTTCCCGCTCGTTGAACCTCCCATTTCTGATACTCTCAAAAGTTAGATTTCCTTATTTCAGAAAGATTAGAAATGTATGCCCGAAAACACTTTTGATGTCGTCAGCAAAATCGATCTGAACGAGGTTTCGAACGCCATCCAGCAGGCGCTTAAGGAGATTCACACGCGATTCGATCTGAAAGACTCGAAATCCAATATCGAGCTGGAAAAAGATGCCATCGTCTTGCATTCCGCGGATGAATACAAGTTAAAGGCGGTGAATGACATTCTTCAACAAAAGTTAGTGAAGCGCGGAGTCTCGCTGAAAGGGCTGACTTACGGGCCCGTCGAGCCGGCAGCAGGTGGAACGGCCAAGCGGAAAGTCACCATGCAGCAGGGCATCGCTATCGAAAAAGCGCGCGAGATAGTGAAACTGGTCAAAGACTCGAAGAAGAAGGCACAAGCCTCGATTCAGGGCGATCTGGTTCGGATCAGCAGCAAAGATCGCGACACGCTGCAGGAAACCATTGCCTTGCTGAAGGGACAAGATTTCGGAATTGATTTGCAATTTACGAATTACCGAACGAACTAAGAACGGACGTCAGACCTTGGGCCTTAGACCTCACAACACGGCGGTCGCGATCAAACAACTGGTCGACGCGATCGTTCGACCACCTGAAGCCGGCTTTCCAACGTTGCACGTCCGAGGCTTGACTCATTGAGCGCGCCAGCCGCCATTAACGGAAAGGAAGTATTCGACCTGCTGCGGGATGATCTCGTCGCGCTAGAGGGCGAGTTTGGCCGCGACACGGTCTCAGGCGTTCGCGCCATCACTGAGATTGGCGAATACTTGCGTGCAGGCGGAGGTAAACGAATCCGGCCGGCGCTGTTGCTGCTCTCGGCGAAATTACTCGATTATCAAGGGGATGGCGCCGTCCGCCTGGGCGCTGTCGTTGAAATCATTCATACCGCGACGCTGGTGCACGACGACATTATTGATGAGGCCAAGACGCGGCGGGGGCGTCCGGCGGCCAACACGCAGTGGGGAAATTCCAAGTGCGTTCTCGCTGGCGACTGGCTGTATATGCAGGCCTTCAAGATCGCAGTGCAGGAGCGCAACTTCCGTATCCTCGACACGCTCATCGAACTTACCCAGCAGATGGTCGAGGGTGAACTGCTGCAGATGGAAAAGCTGGGCACGCTGATTACTCTCGACGAGCATTTCGATCTCATTTGTCGCAAGACCGCCTGCCTGTTTTCTGTTTGCATGCGGCTGGGTGCAATTCTTGCCGGCGCTTCCGCCGAGCAAGAGGCAGCTTTGGGACGCTACGGACACGACCTCGGCATGGCGTTTCAGATTGTTGACGACGTTCTCGATTTGACCGCATCGGAAGAAGCGCTTGGCAAGCCAGTCGCCAGCGACCTTCGCGAGGGCAAGGCAACCATGGCCGTGATTCATGCGGTTGAGCGCTGCACTTCAGAAGAGCGGACTAAGATCGAGACCGTGCTGCAGCACGGTGCGTTTAATGGCGTGAGTCACGTTGAGATTCTGGAAATTCTGGAGCGCTACGGATCGCTTGAGGCCGCAACGGCCCGGGCAGCGCGCTACGCCGAATCGGCGCAGAAGTCGATTTGTACGTTCCCCGATACTGAGATCAAACGCGCCCTGCTCTGGGCGCCGGAGTTCGTGGTGGCGAGAGAGAAATAATTCCGCGGCCCTGAATCAATTGTCTACGCAAGAACCTTCCGTTCGCCTGAAACGCAGCCCGGTCAGAACCGTCTCTAATAACTGGGAATCCGAACGTGTGCCCGCGCTCACAGAGACGGCTCCGCGGCGGGATTGACGTCCGTCACTTACATCCGTGACCGGCGTTACAGATTTGTTTTCTCTCTACCTTGAAAATGCGGCCAGTTGCTGGGAATGTCCGCCAGAGCGGAAGGTTAACGAGACGCACTGGCATGCGATGAGGCGCGCAAACCGCGACCTCCATCCTCTCCCCCCGGCACCTGGGAAAGGCAGGTCGCTGAGGGTCCTGTCCGCTGTGGACGAACCATCAACGAGAGACGGCGGCTTCAGTCGAAGCTTTAGACGAAAGGCGCCTTGGTTTTTCGACGCGCCGGCCCGGACAGGGCCGGAAAGACTTCGAGTGCAAGCCGCTGTCTTGCTCACCCTGGACGAGGAAATGTCCTCCTGAGAGACTCGCTCCTCGTCCAATGAAGCCGGGCGTCGATCCATCGGACCCGCCCGGCTTTGTTAATACTGAGATACCTGCTGGTCGCGAGTAGGATCGAAAGCAAGAACCTACCTCAAATATCTGGTTGTTCTCCGGGGCACCCACATCCCGTAGTTCTCTTGCGCATAGGCTGAAGCAAGGCGCCTGGTCAAGATTCTCAAGCCGCTTTTTGATCGGTTGGATTGAAGCCGGGACGCCCCAGCATATCTAGCCTCAGTCGCTCCATCTGTGCCGCGGTTTCCCTTATCTGCTCGGCACATTCGTGGCCGTGGCTTGGCAAAAATCCCCCGTATTCCTCCAGCAGAAGGCGGGCATTCTCTTGAATGGAAGCCATCTTCGAACCGGCTTGATTGGAAAGGGCAGAGGTCAGTTTTTCCAGCTCAGAATCTCGCACAGCCAGCGCCCGCCTGCTCTCGACGGCTTCCCGTTCGAGTACGGACCCATGGTAGCGGGCGAGTACAAACAGGCCTACCGTCAACAAGAGCAAACATAAATTGGCGATAATGGTTTCCGATAAAGCTTTGCTTTGATTTGAAATCCTCTCCTTGTCTAACTGCGCGAAGCTGCTGCTCTCGGCCGAGGATAGTGAAGAAACAAGCCCGCGAGCCTCAACCATGTAGTCCCGACCTTCATTCGTATCCACAAGATTAAATGCGCGGCGCCGATAGCCCTGCTGGCGCAAAGTAATAGTCCGCTCCATCTCAGCTTGCTTGGAAGCAGCCAGAGACTCAAGCTTCAACTCGAGAGATCGTTCCTGCTCGGTCCGATTAGCGAGTGAAGCGCGAAGGCTGGCAAAATCGGTCCCGATCCGGTTCTTCCCGTCCGTATAGGGAAGTAAGTAATCAGGGTCCCCAGTTAGCAGGTAGCCGCGCTGCCCCGTTTCCATATCCATCAAATCTCCCAAAATAACGGAGATGTTGGCCTGAATCGTGGAGCTTAACAGAGTGAGCGCTGCAGACTTTTGCATCTGGCTCAAGCGGTTAATCGCAAGATACGCATTCAATGCCATGAGCACGAGTAGCGCAGCGGCCGCCGATCGTAGTGCAATTTTTCGAATCATTTTGATTGCTCCATCCTTGCGCGTGGAAGAGACAGATGATCGTAGCAGAGCAAGGTTCGAGGCGCTCTGCTGTCCGCTGGTACCGACATTCGTGGGGAATTGGGCTGACCTTCTTGCACCCAGTGAAATCAAGCCTCTCCCCAGGAAGGCGCCAGACCTCAATAATCATTGGGGGATGAAAACGCTCGACATCCTTTATAGTGAACCCTTTCCTGTTTCTGATGAATCGAAGGATGGCTGGTACCATGTTCTCGGCTGACGGTCGGTCAATCACTCCCTATGCATGATTGGATCGCTATCATGGCGCGTCAGGGTTATGCCTTGACGTTTGCCCTGTTATTTGCCGAAGCGCTAGGACTGCCCTTCCCTGCAGCGATCGCACTGGTGGCCGCAGGGGCTGGAGTCGCGTCACATACTCTCTCTGGACCGGCAGTTCTTCTCGCCGCAATGCTCGCCCTGCTCATCGGCGACTCGGCGCAGTTCTGGCTGGGCCGCTACTCCGGCTGGGCCTTGCTGGGATTTCTTTGCCGCCTCTCGATGAATCCGGAAACCTGCATTCTCCGCTCGGCAGAATCCTTCTACAAACGCGGCAAACTGACGCTGGTGGTCGCCAAGTTCATCCCCGGAATTAACACGATGGCTGCGCCGCTGGCAGGCAGCATGAGGATGCGCTTCGGGCAGTTCCTGCGGTTGGACTTCCTCGGAGCGTTGCTCTACACCACGACCTATCTGCTGGTGGGATATGTTTCGCGCGATTTTCTGGCGGCCACTTTGCGCGGATTCCACGCCGCGGGACGGGTCATGGAGATCATTCTTATCTCGGCTCTCATGGTGTACGCGATCTATCGCACCATCCAATTCCGCAAGTATAAAAAATACCGCATCATGCCGCGAATTCAGGTCCAGGAACTGGCCGCACGCCTGGCTTCGGATCAGGCTAACCGAGTGCAGATCGTCGACGTTCGCAGCCATGGATACTACGACGTCGGAGCCGAGCGCATTGCGGGTTCAATCCGCATCGAGCCGAACAATCTCGAGGAGGAGATCAAGAATCTGTCCAAGGACAAGGACATTTACCTTTACTGTACTTGAGCGCGCGAAGCGACCAGCGCCCGGGTGGCGCATCTGCTGCAGGAGAAAGGTTTCAACACGTTTGTGATTGTCGGCGGTTTGACGGCATGGCGCAAGGCCGGCGGACATCTTGAGTCCGTACCGAAAGACGATCTGGTAAAGCTGCCAACTTTTTCCTAGACCATCCGCTATTTTCCGGGTCTGGCGGTAACGGAGATCTCCTCGCGGACGCTTTTTCGCTCAGTCTGCTAGGGATTGATATACTTTGCCTCTTAGTAAATCAATCAAAACTCCACGGAGGAAAACGGGGTGCGCTCTTTTCTGCGTTCGGTGCTGCCATGGCTGGTTGTGATATCCGCGGCCGCACAACAAAACTCGCCGCAGCCGGCTGCGAAGCCCATCTTCAAACTTCAGCAAGTCATGATCCCGGTGCGCGACGGAGTTCATCTGCAGACCGCGATCCTTACCCCCATCGATCAGACGGGACCGTTGCCCATCCTGTTTCGCCGTACCCCGTACGGAGTTCCCGAGAAACCTCCTGAGCAGATGCCCTCCTCGTTCAAAGAACTCGCGCAGGATGGCTACATTTTCGTTTTTCAGAATCTGCGCGGACGTTTCAAATCGGAGGGCGTGTTCAATCTTTCTTCCTGGGTCGATTTGAATGATCCCAAGGCGACCAACGAAACGACCGATGCCTACGATTCCATCGAGTGGCTGCTGAAGAATGTGCCGAACAATAACGGCAAAGTCGGCATGTTCGGCGTCTCTTACGATGGATTGACCACCGCGCTTGCCCTGCTTCATCCACATCCCGCGCTGAAGGCGATTAGCGAGCAAGCGTCGCCAGTGGATCAGTGGATGAATGATGACGATCATCGCTACGGCGCGCTGCGAGAAAGTTATGATTTTGAATATGCGGTCATGGAGCAGGCCGACAAGAACAAGAATACGCACTTCGACTTTGAAACCTACGACACTTACCAGTGGTATCTCGACTTGGGCCCGCTTTCAAATATCAACGCGAAATATCTTCACGGGTCGATTCCGTACTGGAACTCAAGCGTCGAGCATCCTGATTACGATGAGTTCTGGAAAAAAGAGGCATGGGTCAACCAGCTTCACGCATCCACCGTGCCTAATTTGAACGTTGGGGGATTTTGGGATCAGGAGGATCCATGGGGGCCGTGGCAGATTTTTCGTCACGCAGCAGAGAGCGATCCCCAGCACTCGAATTTCATTGTCGCGGGCCCCTGGTTTCACGGCGAGTGGCAGGGGGCGAAAGGCGACAGCATCGGCATCATCCCGTTTGGAGGACATGAGACCGCTCGTGAGTTTCGCGAAAATATCGAAGCCCCGTTCTTTCGCTACTACCTGCATGGACAAGGCGAGAAGCCAGCGTGGCAGGCCAGCACGTTTCAGAGCGGATCGAATTCATGGCATACCTATCCGGTATGGCCTCCCGAGAATGCCAAGCCAACAAAACTTTATCTACGCTCAGATGGGACTCTTTCGCTCAGAGCGCCCGACGCCAAAACTGGGAGCCCCTATCGCGAATACATTTCCGATCCCGCGAATCCCGTGCCTTATCGACAACGTCCCATCTCACCCACGTATCCGGCGGGCGACTGGCGAACGTGGGAGGTTGCTGACCAGCGCTTCGTCGATCACCGGCCTGATGTGCTCTCCTTCGTCAGTGAACCGCTTGACCACGATCTCGTCGTCACCGGTCCGTTGGCGGCGAAGCTTTTTGCCTCAACCTCCGGTACGGACAGCGACTTTGTCGTGAAGTTGATCGACGTATATCCCGACAACGCTCAGAGAAATGCATGGTCTCCGGACGATGGACCGAAGCCGGGGCAGTACGCTCAGTCACTGAATGGTTACGAATTGCCAGTGGCGATGGAAGTGCGGCGCGGCCGCTACCTCGCCAGCTACGAAAAGCCCTCTCCGCTCACTCCCAATAAACCGACAGAATGGAATATTCCCCTGCGAGATCACGATCACGTATTTTTGAAAGGCCACCGCATCATGGTGCAGGTGCAATCGACATGGTTTCCCGTGATTGATCGAAATCCGCAGAAGTTTGTCCCGAGCATCTACGGGGCGGCTGCGTCTGATTTCGTTCCCGCTACTCAGAGGGTTTATTGTTCCTCGGACTTCCCTTCGTATCTGCTGCTGCCGGTTATGCCGTGAGTCAAAGAAAGGCCCGGGAAATTCCCGGGCCCGAATCAGAGCATGCTTCGGTTCAATTTCCTCCCTCGGCATTCCCGTGTTTCCCGAGCCATGACGCCAGTTGCGGCTGCTGATGCGATTTCAGGTCGATACAGTCGTTGATTTTCTCGATCGACTGCTTGTAGGTGCGCTCTGCTGCCGCAATTTGGTGCATGGAAAAGAATTGCGTCACCTGATCGCGAAGTTCCGCATTACAGAAAACGCCGGTTGCTCCAACGACCTCGGCACTGGCAAACGGACCGCCAGCTTTCGCGACTGCGTCCCAGCGCGACTGAATGAAATTCCACGCCAATTGCCGGCCAGCCGGGTTTCTCATCACGCTCGTAATCACTCGCAATGCGTCCTGCGATCGAACGTCCGGTGAGATCGCGAACTCCAAAGTCCGCTGCAGCAACTTGGGATCGCTGAACCGGGGCAGTGTGAACAAATACGAGTTGTAAAGTTCTGGCGAGTTTGGATTCTTCGTCGCCGCCATGACACGGTCGTAGAATGCAGAATCGCCGTGCACCGCAGCGAGCGCAAGGGCGACCCCTGCCATATCCCCATCGACAGATGAGGAGTCCGCCAGAACCTGATCGGCGACCTTGCGTGCCTGCTCCAGAGTTTCTGGATCGCGAGCGTCGTACCCGAGCGCGCGGAACAATTCCGGCCGCAAAGCCCGCTGCTCGTCGCTCTCCAGGGGTTTGGATTCGTATCCCACTTCCTTCATGGCTGGAGCCAGATATTGTTGTAACCACGCGCGGTAGGTATCTCGATCGCTGTCGCTGACCAGATATTGGCCGATATAACCGAGGCCGCCCAGCAAATCTCCTACTACTACATGATTGCGATCAGGCTGCAGGCCCTGTGCAAATGCCAGGTAGTCGCCCACCGGTTCGCGACCAACCCGGACTGCGGCCCAGATATCGTTCTCTACCGCAATCCGCTCCGCGGGACTCAGATGAGTTTCCACACCAGAGGCCAGGGCTCGTACTGCGTCGTCGGAGAAGGCAGTTCGGTAGTAGCCGCTGGCGCCGGCGTTAGCCAACACCCAAGTTGAGCAACCCGGTAGCGTGAAGGTCTCCTCTTTCTTGGTCATGACTTCACACTTCACAGCTTTACCGCTTGCTGACCCACGCAAGCACAAGGGAATTTGCCAGATCTGATCGTTGGGTGCGTCGAATTTGGTTCGATCGAAGTAATATCGACGCTGCTCCAGCGCAACGTTCGTGGATTGGCCCGAGCACTGTGCCTTCACACTGATAATGGGAGCACCGGGCTGGTTAATCCAAGTGGGCATGATGTTGTCGACGGGATTTTTCGACGTCTTTGCTTGCGCGTCCCAGAAATCATTTGCGGTCGCATTGGCGTACTGATGTTGTTGCAAGTAGGCGTTTACTCCCGCCCGAAATGTTTCTTCTCCAAGATAAGATTCCAGCATGCGCAGCACCGCCGCGGCCTTGCCGTAGGCGATTCCGTCGAACAACTCCTGAATCTGCGCCGGCGTATCCGCGGCTTGATGAATAGGGCGAGTATTCTCCAACGAATCCTCATTCAGGGTGGTGGCGGCATCACTCACTTCGTCCAGATTGAAATTCCATTCCGGCTTCCAGGCCTCGATTGGCTTGCTCTCCATCCATGTCGCAAAGCCTTCGTTGAGCCAGATGTCATCCCACCACTTCATGGTGACCAGATCGCCAAACCACTGGTGCGCCATCTCGTGCGCGATTACGCTGGCAATCTCTTTCTTCATGCGCACGGAACCTTGCTTCGCGTCGATCAGAAGAATGACTTCACGGAACGTAATGCAGCCCGTGTTTTCCATTGCGCCAGCGGAAAAGTCGGGAAGCCCGATCAAGTCCAGCTTTCCGTATGGATACTTGATGCCAAAGTAGTGGTCGTAATATTTGAGAACATGGCTGGCAACATCCAGCGCGAACGTGCCCATTTCTTTCTTGCCAGGAGTGGCGTAGACGCGAATCGGAATGCCGTCGGCCTCGCCTTCCACGTATTCGAAGTTTCCTACCACCAGCGCGGCCAGGTAGGACGACATCTTGGCCGTCCTGGCGAAGCGCACGGTATGCTTATTGCCCGGGCCTTCCGTATCCGAGACGATTTTCTGGTTCGAAATAGCAACCTGGCCTTTGTCGGCAACGGCCGTAATGTCGAATGTCGCTTTGAAATCGGGTTCGTCGAACGACGGGAAAGCGCGTCGGGCGTCGGTCGCTTCGAACTGGGAGGCGGCGTACTTGCGTCCGTGGTCGTCCTTGCCGAGATACAACCCGCGCATCTCGTCATTGAGGATGCCGGTGTAGGTGATATGCACCGTGGCCGGTCCGGCTGGAAGCGGCTTCTCGACCCTCAGTACGACCATCTCTTTTTCTTTTTCTGGTGTGACTGTCGCTTTTTGGGTAGCGCCGCCGCTGGTGACTGTCACCTCGTGAAAAGCAATGTCGACCGCGTTCAATGCAATTTCTGCAGATGGCGTCGACAGTCGGATCGCAATGGTCTCGTCGCCTTCAAACCTGGCGGTCTCCAGATTGGGCATGAAAGTGAGTTTGTAATTCTCAGGTCTTGCGCCCTCCGGCAATCGTTGCGCGGCGGCCAGCGAGATTGTGAACACAAAAAATGACAACACTGCAAAAATGCGCTTCATATTTACCTCGGGAGTTAGATCGGTTCCATATGTAAACCTGGCAGGAAGGCCCAAAAGCGTAGATTCAGCGCTCCGCTTCACTAATACGAATATTATCTCGCGAAAGTTTGGTCGCGTGCAGCGACCACTCCATTTAAAACGGTTGCTGCGCAACGATTATCGCCGAACCAGTATGGAATTTCGCGGTAGTCGTCCACCGAAAATATTGCAAAGTCGGCGTCTTTCCCCGCTTCGATGCTGCCTTTTCGTGCGGCCACACGGAGAGCCCACGCACCGTTGATAGTGGCCGCCGCGATTGCCTCTGCCGGCGACATCTTCATCTGGGTGCAGGCCAGTGACATTGCCATTGGCACGCTGAGCGTCGGCGATGTGCCGGGATTGTAATCCGTCGCCAGAGCGACAGCTACGCCCGCATCGATCAACCGGCGCGCGTTTGGATAGTCTCTCAACCCCAGAAAATAATTTGCTCCAGGAACCAGCGTAGCCACAGTATCGCTCTTGGCCAGTTGCGGGATGTCATCTTCGTTCACATGGTCCATATGGTCAAACGAAGCGGGATTGAATCGCAAGAATGGCGACAGCGTCGTCTCTGATAGTTGGCCCATGTGTGCGCGTACACTCAACCCATATTCTTTCGCGGCTTCAAAAACTTGCTCCGCTTCGTTTGAGGTGAATGCCCCGTTGTCACAAAAAACGTCCACGAATTGGGCGAGCTTCCGCTTCGCCGCGTGCGGGATCATTTTCGTACAGACGATCTCCACATACTCTTGTGAGCGTCCCTGAAATTCTTTTGGGACGACATGAGCGCCGAGTAGCGTCGCCACCACGGTACCGGGCCAGCGCGAAGCCACTTCGGCAATCGCTTCCAGAGACTTTAGTTCCGACTCGACAGTGAGACCATACCCCGACTTGGCTTCGACGGTCGTCGTGCCGTGAGACGCCATTTCCTGCAGAGCGATTTCGACTCTTTCGGCCAGCGCGGTTTTCGAGGCCTTGCGAACGGCTTCCAAACTCGATCGAATGCCACCGCCCGCCGCCGCAATTTGCTCGTACGACGCGCCTTCGATACGCTTCTCAAAATCGATCAGACGCGGGCCAACAAACACGGGATGTGTGTGGGAATCGACAAAGCCCGGAAGAACTACTTTGCCGCCGCAGTCGATCTCGCGAACCTTGCGCCGATTCTTTTTGAGCCAAGGATCGCGCAGCGCGTCCTTAGTCGTGCCCACGGAAACGATCTTGCCGCCCATGCACAGCACGGCTCCGTCTGTGAGAATGCCAAGAGCCTTTAGGGCCGCTCCGCGTCGCGGGCCTGTTTTGATTGACGAGTCGCTCAACGTGAGAAGTTGGCCGACATTGATTAACAGCACGCCATCAGATCTTAGGGATTTTAGGTTTCCAGTCTTCACTTGTTCGGTCGATTCGAGGGTAACCAGCCTACGATTTCATCGGAATACTTATGCCGGCCTTCTTCGCGAATTCCTTCGCGTCGTCGTATCCGGCGTCCGCGTGGCGGATGATGCCCATCCCCGGATCGGTGGTGAGCACGCGCTCGATGCGCTTCGCCATCTCATCGGTTCCATCGGCGACCGTAACCTGACCGGCGTGCAGCGAGTAGCCGATGCCGACGCCGCCGCCGTTGTGGATCGACACCCACGACGCGCCCGCCGCGGTATTCAGCAAGGCATTGAGCAGCGGCCAGTCGGCAACGGCGTCGGAACCGTCTTTCATGCTTTCGGTTTCGCGAAATGGAGAAGCTACCGATCCGCAATCCAGATGGTCGCGGCCAATCACAATGGGCGCTTTAATCTTGCCCTTCTTCACCAAATCGTTCATGGCGAGGCCGAACTTCGCGCGTTCACCATAACCCAGCCAGCAGATGCGGGCAGGCAGCCCCTGGAACTTAATGCGCTTGCGCGCCAGATCGATCCAGCGCCGCAGAATGCGGTTGTCGGGGAACAACTCCAGGACCAGATCGTCCGTGGCGTAAATGTCAGAGGGTTCCCCCGACAGCGCAACCCAACGGAACGGTCCACGGCCTTCGCAAAACAGAGGACGAATATAGGCGGGTACGAATCCTGGAAAGTCGTAGGCGTTCTTCACGCCGCGCTCGAATGCGAAGGTGCGAATATTATTTCCGTAGTCGAAGGTGATTGCGCCCATCTTCCGCAAGCGCAGCATGCCTTCCACGTGACGCGCGATGGAGTCGAGTGATTTTTCTTGATAAGCCCGCGGGTCGCGTTGGCGCAAGGCCAGCGCTTCCTCAAGCGTCATTCCGTTGGGCACATATCCGTTCAGCGGATCATGCGCCGAAGTTTGATCGGTGAGGATATCAGGGACGACACCGCGTTCGGCCAGTTCGGGAATAATATCAGCGCAATTTCCGACCAGCCCGACGGAAACATTTTCCTTCTTGCGCACCGCATTTTTCAGGATGCGCAAAGCTTCGTCGAGCGTCGTGACCATGAAATCGCAATAGCCCGTCTTCAGCCGCTTCTTGATACGCTCGGCATCGACGTCAATTCCCAGGAATGCCGCGCCGGTCATAGTCGCGGCCAAAGGCTGAGCTCCGCCCATCCCTCCCATTCCGCCACTCACAATCAGTTTGCCGGCGAGATCTCCACCAAAATGTTTTTCGCCTGCGGCGGAAAATGTTTCGAATGTGCCTTGCACGATCCCTTGCGAGCCGATGTAGATCCACGACCCCGCTGTCATTTGCCCGTACATCATCAGACCGGCGCGTTCCAGTTCGTTGAACTTTTCCCAGTTGGACCAGTGGCCGACCAAATTCGAATTGGCGATGAGCACGCGCGGAGCATGATCGTGAGTTTTGAATACGCCGACAGGCTTGCCCGACTGAACCAGCAAGGTTTCATCATTCGCGAGATTCGTCAGCGTCGCGACGATGGCGCGATACGCCTCCCAACTGCGCGCGGCGCGCCCTGTTCCGCCGTAAACCACGAGATCCTTTGGACGCTCGCCGACCTCCTCGTCGAGGTTATTCATGAGCATGCGCATGGCGGCTTCCTGCTGCCAGCCTTTGCAGGTGATGGAGTTGCCGCGCGGCGCTCGAATCCCGCTCCCAGTCTGAATTTCCGTTTCCACAGGCATGGTTAAATGGTATTGCTTTGCGCAGTCGGTTACAACTTGCGGTTGCGGGTGGAACTTCAGGAATGTCGTTTCAGTTCGCCATGCTCACCGCTGCGGCGGCGGACCGTCCTCCTGCTTCACCGTTTCACCTTCGCCATCGAATGGCCAATTCTTGTCGAGCAGCAGTTCCTTCTCACGAGTTTCTTTCGGGACGAGATTTATCTTCAAATTCTCGAAGAAGTGCACTCCTGTTTTTCCCGCAGTTGCAATATCCAGATCGCCGTCTCCGTCCAGGTCTTCCACTACGAATTGCGTTCCGGCTGCAGCCGTCCCATTCACTGAAATCGGAAAGCGCGTGAACTCGCCCGTCTTGCGATCAATCTTGTAGTAATAAACCACCAGCGGATCGTAGGAGCCGGGGTCGTGTCCGGAATGTCCGCGATAACGTTTGCCCGCCAGCAATTCGGGAACGCCATCGCCATCGATGTCGATCAGCTTGAGTGCATGCACCTGGGAGTACGATTCATCGATCACGTGCTTCTCCCACGTGCGGTTCGCGCCGTCTCCTTTTTGTTCGAGCCAGTAAAGTCCGTAGCTGTGCCCCTGGCCGTAAATAATGTCGGTCTTGCCGTCGTTGTTTACGTCGTACCCGATGATGGGGAAGCCGGCATCGTCCATACTCCAGTCTCCGTGCCATTCCCACTTATCGTTGTTGGCATCGATATTCTTGAACCAACCGTTCGGCGTGAGAATGTCCGCCTTGCCGTCGCCGTCTACGTCGGCGATCCCAATGCCGTGCCCATCCTGCTCTTTGCCGCCGACATGGTGCACCTTGGGTTCGGGTCCCGAAAAATCAACCCAAAGGATTCCCGAGTGGTTGTAGTGCGCGAGCGCCAGATCAGGTTTGCCATCACCGTTGAGGTCGCCCGTCGCTCCGCCCTCGGTGTCGAAACTATCGGTGATGAGATGGCGCTTCCACATCACTCCCGGCGTCTTTGGATTCTCGTACCACCACAGCCCGTTTGAGATCCATCCTGCGGTCACCACATCCGGAGCGCCGTCGTGATTCACGTCGAAGGTCCATTCTCCGCAGTCGGAGACGAATTCATCGTGAATGCCAACCGTTCGAAATTGGTGCCGCTTCCATTCTCCGCCGGTTGGACCGGGATTCTCGTACCAGTAAGCCCCGCTCACGAGATCGGGCCGGCCGTCGCCGTTCATGTCGAGAGTGGTAATGCCCTCGGCGTGATCCGTGCCCAGACGGTGAACGAAGAATGTCACTTGTGGCATGCCCCCGGGCGCGTTGCCAGGAGTGGTCTTGCGTTCACTTTGTCCCGCGGCGACGCCAATACATGCAGTCCACACGCCAACGACAATAAGAACTGCGAGTTTAGTAGCGTAGCGCAAGCTGTCCTCCGATGGCTTCTGTCTCGATTGCTCATTTGATCCAATAATCTGGAACAAGTTCGAGCCGTATTTTATTTCATTCCAGTTTCATGGAGTCGGGATCCCACTTCACGACCGCTCCGCGATCCAGACTCAGATTGGCAAGCAGTGCAGCTCCTGCGGCGCGGTAGCCGAACGCCGCATCTTCCACGACGGGCTGCCGCGAACGAATCGCAGCAAAGAAATTCTTGAAATGATCATAACTATCGCGATAGCCCTCAGGCGCGGCATATTTCTCGTATCCCGCGGACGGCGGTCCTGACGGGTGCGAAGGCGGATACTTCTGCCGGTAGCTCTCGCGAATACTCTTCTGCATCGCTTCCGTGAATGTACCGATCATAAGCCCGGGCTCTTTTTGGAGCGGAGTTCGGCTTACGCTGACCGTATTGAAAGCAATTTCCATCGTGCCTTCGGAGCCGGTAAAAATCAGCCCTTCGCTCTCCTCGCCTCCGTCCACGAAATTCACGCGCAGGCTAAGATTGAATCCTTCGCGATAGTCGAACAGGCCCAGCATCACATCCGGAACGTCACGCCCGTCTTTCCAGAAGCGCAGTCCGCCAGTCGCCATCCCTCGAGTGGGCCCATTCGTTCCGGTAATGAAATGGGTTCCGCTGAACAGATGCACAAAAAGGTCGCCCGCCACTCCGGTTCCATAGGCTTTCCATTTGCGCCATTGAAAAAAGTGCTCGGCGTTAAAGGGAATCTTCGGTGCGGTTCCCAGGAAGCGTGGCCAGTCGCAGGTTTCGGTCGATGCGTCTGGGGGCACCGTATAGTTCCACGCGCCAATCGATGAATTGCGATCCCAATGCGCGGTCACCATGTTGAGCTGACCAATGGCACCGGAGGCGAGCAGCTCTTTTGCTTTGACGTAGATCATCGAGCTGACACGCTGGCTTCCAATCTGGAGGATCCTATTCGTGGCGCGCGCGGCCTCGATCATTTCCGGCCCGTCGGAATACAGATGGATCATGGGCTTCTCGCAATAAACATCCTTGCCGGCCTTCATGGCATCGACTGAGACCTGCTTGTGCCAGTGGTCCGGCGTACCGACGATGATTGCGTCAATATCCTTGCGCGCCAGAACTTCTCGATAGTCACGAGTGGTAAAGACGTCGTCGCCCCAGAGTTCCTTGCTGTGTGCGAGGCGGCCATCGTAGCAATCGGCCACCGCGACCAGCTTCACGCCGGGCACCTGCACCGCAGTCTTGGTGTCACCCTGGCCCTGGCCTCCGGCTCCAATCAGCGCGATCTGAATGTGGTCGTTGGCCGCAATCGGAGCCGCAGGTGCCGACTGAGCCGCGGTCAGCGCAATTACCTTTGCGCCCAGAAGAGTTTCAGCCGTCGCGGTGCCCGCCACTTTCAGAAAACTTCTACGATTCAGCATCGATGTCTCCCTAGGTGAAGTTGGCTGCCGTCTGCAACCATAATCTTTTTCAAGGGATTTTGTCTCGCCTCACTTGCGATATATTCTCAGCGTGAAGACTCAACTGCGCCGGATCATGTTCTGTTCCTTTCTGTTCTGCGTGAGCAATCTGGCCCATGGCGCTTCGTACAAATATTTTCGTATTGGCAATAAAGAAGATGTGGTAACGAATCCCACCCCTGGCATCGCGATGATGGGTGGAGGTCGCGATCTTGACGAGGCGTTTTCCTGGCTTTGCAATAAAGGAAACGGCGGAGATTTTCTAATTCTCCGAGCCACCGGCGATGATGCGTACAACCCGTATGTGAATAAATTGTGCAAGGCAAATTCTGTGGCGACGCTGATTATTCCCGATCGTGCTGCGGCTGAAGACTCTGCCGCCGCTGAGATCATTCGGAAAGCAGAGGTGATTTTCATCGCCGGCGGAGATCAGGCAAATTACATTCGAGGATGGCAGGGAACTCCTGTGCAGACTGCCATCAATGAAAACCTCAAGGCAGGAAAGCCGTTAGGCGGTACCAGTGCGGGGCTGGCGGTCGAGGGACAATTCGTCTACAGCGCTACAGGCGACAAGCCAGATGACAAAAACTTGTCCTCGCTGGATGTACTGGCGAATCCTTATTTTGGTCGAGTCACGGTAGTCCGCGAGTTTTTAAATGTGCCCCATCTGGAAAACTTGCTGACAGATTCCCACTTTGCCGGGCGCGACCGCATGGGGCGCTCTCTCGGATTCCTCGCGCGCATCATGAAAGATGGGTGGAGTCAATCTCCGCGGGAAGTCGCCGTCGACGAAAAATCGGCGGTGCTGGTAGAAGCCGATGGCAAGGCAACCATCGTCGGCACAGGGAAGGGCGCATATTTTATGCGTCCCACGCAGCCGCCCGAAATTTGTGAGAAGGGAGTGCCGCTGACATTTCGGAATGTAGCCGTTTATCTGCTTCCAACCGGCGGCCATTTTGATTTGACCGCATGGGCGGGCGAGGGAGGAATCGCATACTCCCTTTCGGTAGAAGGAGGCAGGATTCAAAGCACGCAGGCGAAAAACGAAATCTATTAGGGTCAGCAGCCGACCGCGGTCCTGATCAACTTTCAAGAACACATCGAACCGGTGAGCCGATCTTTAGAAATTGGCATCATCTGCCACACGTCCAACGAATTGACCTCGGCATCGCCCTCTAGCTTCAGCGTCAAAGGTCCCGAAGGAATTCTATAAGCGCGTTTGGTGAGTGCCGTAGTTCCATTGGCAAAAATCTCGAGCACCGATCCGTCGAGAAATGCATGCAAATGCCAGGGTGTTCTTACACCCGCGCTGAGTGGCGCGGTTATGTTGTCGATGCGAAGTTCGCGGCCGCCAGATTTGTTCGTAAAGGAAATACTGGCAAAGTTCTCCCCTGCTTCCGATTGCAGGTGAATGGCAAATTCCTCCGACTTGGGGCGAAATTCCAATTTTAGTTCCGCCGCAAGGTCGCGAATTCGAAGCCTTTCGAGAAACTGTTGCCGCTCAGGCAATCTTGCGCCGGCGGCGAGACTGCGATGCGCTCCCCGCAATTGTTGCGCGGCCGTTGCGACTTTCATTTCCAATTCATTGTCCGAATTCAGCGAGAGCACTCGAGGCAGCGACATCGCTCCCGCCCATCCGGCTGAGATTAAATCGGCGTCCGGTCTCGTCTCGGTAATCCATCCCCAGAGAATGCGATTGCCCCCGGCATCGAGCATTGTTTTGGCAGCGTAGTACGAGCCCCAATCGACTACTCCCTCTTTCTCGGCAATGAAGCGCTGCCCGGTATAAGTGCCGACCTTCCATCGAACCTTTCCCATAGTCGAAATTATCAGCACGTGCTTCCCTCCGAGCTGGAAGAAGTCGGGGCACTCCCACATCTTTCCAGAATCAACTGGATTTACGTCCGTATGAACGGTAGGTGAACCTTCGATCAGCGGATGCAGATACGTCCACTGACGCAGATCGGACGAGCTGTACAAAAGGATCGCCCCACTCCGTTTGTCGAAGCCCGACCCAAGAATCAGCATCCAGAGATCACCTTCGCGCCAGAGACAAGGGTCGCGAAATCCGGTTACCCTAAGACCCGCTGGGGGCGCCGCGATTACAGGTTCGGAGCGCTTCTTCCAGATGCGCAGGTCGTCGTCTTCCGCAACGGCAAGGCATTGCGATTCCCGCCACGTGTGCACCCCGTCGCGCAACGTAGCCTCATACTCCGAAGTAGGCGGCGCAACTCCGGTATAGATGACCGTAGGCTTGCCATTGTCGAGAACGGCGGTGCCGCTGAAAACGCCGTCGCGGTCGGGTCCGCCGGGTGTCGGCGACAAAGCGATCGGTTCATGTTGCCAGTGGATCATGTCGGTGCTGGCGGCATGCGCCCAGTTCATGTTGCCCCAAATCGCAGCCTGCGGATTGTATTGGTGGAACATGTGGTACCGGCCGCGAAAAAATATTGGACCGTTGGGATCGTTCATCCAATTGTGCGCAGGAACCAAATGACATTGGGGGCGGAGCGGATCAGACGCCAGCTTGCGGCGTAGAGCGGCGGCGTCGCCACCTGTGGACAGCGACCAAGGATGCTTCCACGCCGGGGTCAGCGCGGCCGCGCCCAGAAATTGCAGAAGTCTTCGTCTGGAAACTGGCATAGTCGAGCTTTCGCCATCGCGTGGCGCTTTATGTCATAACACACACACCCGAGGCTTGTCCGCGCCTTGGATATAATGCGAAAAAGACTGCATCGCATTCATCGTGTTCGAAAACCGCTTCAGGCTCGTCTATTTCATTGCCGGCGCAGTGCTCGCGATCAGCGTCGCAGCCACGGCACAGACGGCGGGCGCCCCCGCGAACTCCCCTGAGCGCCTGGCTCTGCGGCGCGGCCAGAAGGCGCTCCAGACCGGTGATATTGCGGGCGCGCGCATCCAATTCGAAAAGGCGGTGCGGCTTGCTCCGCATGACGGAGAAGCGCAGTCGGCATTGGGATGGGTGCTGGCCCAGCAAGGGGAGGCTGATGAGGCGGTGACGCATCTTCGCGCCGCGATCAAGGCGAAGCCCGCATTTGTTGAACCACGGTTAACTCTTGCTGGCGTACTCTCCCAGCAAGGCAAGGCCGCAGAGGGCGAGCAAGAGGCAAGGGCTGCCATCAAAATTGCCCCAGAAAATGCCGAGGCCCATCGCACCCTGGCGAGGATTCTGAGTCAGCAGCCCGGAGACCAAGCTTTGTCGGAGATGCAGCGGGCCGTGCAACTGGCCCCGCAGCGCCCGGATCTGCGCGATGAATTGGGGACGATTCTCGCGCAACACAATCGGTTCCCCGATGCGCAAGCCGCCTTTCTTGACGCGTTGCGTTTGCAACCGGACCTGGAGCAAGCCCACTTTCACTTGGGCGCGGTGTATTTGCAGGAAGGGCATTCGGATGAGGCGACGCGGGAGCTCCGTAAAGCGATTGAGCTCGCTCCGCAGGATGCCACCGCCCACTATTACTTGGCGAAGTCCCTTGCCGCGCAATCCAAGAATGAAGACGCCTTACTGGAATTGCGCCAGGCGGCTGCGCTCAAGCCCGAGTGGCCCGAATTGCAAATCGAATTGGGTCTCGCCTGCCAGCATGCTGGAGTGAGTGATTGCGCGGTCGCTGCTTTTAGCCAGGCAGTGAAACTCCGTCCCCAAGATGCCGAGGCCTACAACGATCTTGGTTTGGCCCAATTGCAGAAGGGCGACGCAGTCGGGGCGATTCCAAACTTCAAGTCGGCGGCCCAACTGCGCCCCGATGACGGCTCGTTTCGCGGAAACCTGGCCATTGCCTATTTGCAGCGAGCCGACTTCGATGCCGCCATTACCGAACTGCAAGCTGCCCTGAAACTCGCGCCAGACAATGCTTCTGCTGCACTACAATCTGGGTCTCGCATTTAAACTCAAGGACCAGTTGGATAAGGCAGTTTCCAGAATTTCAGACTGCAATTCGATTGCAGCCAGATCTCGCCGATGCGCACTACACGCTCGGAGTCTTGTACTGGCAGCGCGGCGAGTTTGACAACGCGACCACCGAACTGCAAGCCGCGATTCAAAATCAACCCAACTATGCTGAGGCGCATTACACGCTAGGCACTGTCTTCAAGCAGCAGGGGAAACTTCCTGAAGCCGCTGCGGCCCTGCGGGAGGCGATTCGACTGCAGCCCGATTTCGCCGGAGCGCATACCACTCTGGCCGCTGTGCTGCGGCAGATGGGTGACACGCAAGGCGCCGCCGAGGAAGCCAAACAAGGGGCGAAAATCGCCGCCTACACCAACAATCTGCAAGCGGCCACGTTTTCGACGAACTCAGGAAAAAGACTTCTTGGGGCGGGCGACGTCGGCTCCGCCATTGGCCAGTTTCGTTCTGCCATCCGCTCCGATCCTGATTACGCGGCGGCGCATTATCAACTGGCACTGGCATTACGCCAGCAGGGACAGAAAGAGGAAGCCGATCAGGAATTCAAGAAGGCCGCTGAGTTGGACCCGCACCTGACTCTCCCGCAGTAACGCCCCTGATTGCGAAAGTTCCCCTGATATTTTCGTGGGATTTTTTAGTTACCGCGATTTCGAACCGACACCAGGTCGGTCATGACGGGAACTCCATGCACGATTCGTACGTGGAGCAGCGCTTCAAAGGGTTTCAGATCGCCCGGCTTCGAGACTTTTAATCGCTGCAGTAATTCCCGCACCGAATTCTGCCGGCAAACGTACTCGACTGCTGCTTGAGTTCCAAAAGTGGTGTCACCCGCCAGGATAAGGATTGATCGAGAGGGATCCAACCCGGGCAGAAGGCTGACAACGGCATAGTCCTCTGTGGTGGGCTGGTTGGCGGGCGTCCCCAAAAAGGTCGTTGGTTCCCCCGGTTGCGGATGAACATTTATTACAGCCAAGTCTCCCTTCCGCGGGCCGGAGTCCAGGCGCCGGAAGACGAACTCCTGGGTTCCAGGAATGTCGAGGAGAGTGAGATTCTCGGAAGGCGAGCCCACGAAAATCAGATCGTTGTTCTTGGCGTCATCGAGAGAGAAGAGCGCCCCTCGCTTCACTCGAATCGGCCGATTGAGAAGATCGAAAACATGGTCGAGTTCGTGAATAGCCAGAACCTCGCCCACGCCAGTGTAGTGGTCGAGAATAAAACTCCGCTGGTCGGATGAGGGATTAAAGTACCTCATCCCCGTTTCAGGCCTTCCCACAAAGCTGCCATTGCTGAAAATTACCCACGGTTGCTGTGGGCCGGTGAGAAAACGGTTCCAGAAAATCTGATATGCAGGGGGGGCTGTCGGACTGCTGGCAGCCAGTGGATGCAGCCGCTGCGAAAGCAGAATCGCAGTCGTCGACAAAGAAGCCGCCAGCAAAACCGAAAAGACTGCCACCGTAATTACCCACCCGCGAGTAAAGGATTGCGAATCCTCCTTCTTTGATTCAGGCTCTAGAACTGCCGGAGTTGGCGCCGGCTGTGCCTTCGCGTTAGCAGCACGCAGGTGAAAGACGAGCACATACGATCCCTTCGGAACCTCCACCAGAATAGGATCGCCGCGGCCCTCGTTTGCGTAATACTCGGCGAGCTTTACTCTTAGCCTTCCCGCCTGCACGCGCACAGTGGAGTCGCTTTGCGGATCGAAGCCCGCCGGTCGTCCCAAAACTTCGGTTGCGATCTGATATTCCTTGAGGCCAATTCCGGGATGATCGAGTGAATGTTCGGCGAGGTAGCGCAGCAGTTTGCACAGAGATTCTGAGGTGTGCAGTCTATGGCTTTTAATAAGTTTATCTATTTGTTGGAAGCATTGTTCCCGGCCCAGCACGAAACTGTGAGTGACAGCCATATTACAGAGAAGTAACGATGGACGTATCTTACTGCATCCTTGGGACTTTACACGTGTAACGGTATCAAACTTAGTGAAACTTATTCCAGCTAATTCTTTTGTACTACGACTGCACAGTCTGTGATTACCATCACCTCTGCATTTCCGGGGCACTTCGTTTTCTGCATACAGTTTTAGGAGGAAGTTCATGAAAAGGTCAGTGTGGATCTCAGTGGCTGTGTTCAGTCTACTGTGCAGTCTGTGGGTGCCCAGCGCACTCGCTCAGGCCGTCTACGGCAGCATCTTGGGCACGGTTACCGATCCGTCCGGAGCGGCCGTGACCGGGGCGAAAGTCACCGTCACCAGCCAGACGAGGAACGTTTCTACCGAGTCGACCACGAATGACAGCGGCAACTACTCGGTGACCCACCTGATTTCAGACGTCTATTCCGTCCAAATCTCTGGCACTGGATTTAAGACCTTGGAGTTTAAAGATATCCAAGTAGCTGCGGATACCGCTGCGAACGTGAATGGCCAATTCCAGGTTGGCTCAGCCAGCGAGCAAGTAGAGGTGACCGCCGAGGCCCCGCAGTTGAAGACTGACCGCGCCGACGTAGCCATCGAGTTCAATTCAAAGTACGTCGAGGACTTACCCGTTCTCAATCGCAATTTCACGAACTTCGAGCTCTTGACCCCAGGCACGCAAAAGCTTGGATGGTCCCATGCCGCAACCGAGAACCCGCAAGGCGGCGGCCAGATCTTTGTCAACGGCCAGCATTTTAGTGGAACCGGGTTCGAACTGGATGGGACCGACAACCAGGATCCTATTCTTGGAATTATCGTAATCAATCCGAACCTGGACTCAGTCACCGAAGCGAAAGTTACCGCTGCGGATTTCGACGCGGAGTTTGGGAAAGCAATCGCCGGATTGGTCACAGTTCAGACCAAGTCGGGCAGCAACGACATTCACGGCAGCGGGTTCTGGTTTCGCCGCACCGATGCTACCGAAGCCAGGGATCCTTTCACGCAGTGGGCTGCGCGGCCAGGCGTCACAGGCAGTCCTATTCCGAACAGCAGGTGGCAGCAGTTCGGTGGGAGTGTCGGTGGGCCCGTTATTAAGAACAAGCTATTCTACTTTGCCGATTTCCAAGGTACACGGCAATCCAGTGGCGTAACCAACCAGATCAGCGTACCTACGGCGACGGTACAGTCATCGTGCAATCCGGCGACGAATGCGGCAAGCAGCACTCCCGGGTTCTGCGATTTGAGTCAATATATCGGAAACACCGTTAGTGGCAGTGGCGGACTAGTCTACGACCCAGCTACGGGACCAGGGGACGGGACTGGCAGGTCGCAATTTGCCAACAACTTGATACCGATAGGTCGAATTTCGCCGCAAGCCGCCGCTATTCTAGCCCTCTTCCCTCAACCGAATAACCCGGGATCCAATGGGGGCACCAGTCTTAACTTCCTGGCCAATGGGTCGGGTCCGTACAACCAGAATGCGTTCGACACGCGCATTGACTTCGCCGCAAGCCAGAGCGTCTCGGTTTTCGGCCGTTTCAGCCTTGACTACTTCAGCCTTTCGGGCAAAGGGGCTCTCGGTGCGTTGGGTGGAATAGGCTTTGGTCCCGGCGGACTGGCTGGGAGTTCGATTGTGCACAACTACAGCCTGGCTTCTGGCGTGACCAAAACGTTCAGTACGTCTCTTTTGGCTGATTTCCGTTTTGGCTACTTCAAATACAACCCGAAGACGCACAAGCCCGATGAGGGCGCAACGCCCATGACCACCGTCGGAATTCCGAACGCAAATTTCGGCGACACTTTCACCTCAGGGTGGGGCGAGTTCGACTTCAACGGCAACAATAACCAAACTTCAGATGCGTTTGGTGATGGACTTGGAATTGCCCGCTGCAATTGTCCTCTGATTGAGAACGAACAACAATTCCAGTTTGTGACCAACTGGACCAAGACACGCGGAAACCATACCTTCAAATTCGGTGCGGATGTCCGCTACGCCGAGAACCTGCGCGTTCCCAGCGACGCCAATCGAACCGGCGTCTACAACTTTACCGATGGCAATACTTCGAACGGCGGTTCCGGCGGATTGGCCTTGGCTAGCTTCCTCTTGGGAGACGTCAGGAGCGTCAGCCGGTATGTAAGCACCAGCACCAACGCTGCCGAGCGGCAACCTCGCATGTTCTACTACGGAGAAGATAGCTGGCGCGTTACCCCGAAATTAACTGTTAACTATGGTCTGCGATGGGAAGTTTACTTTCCAGAACATGTAAACGGGGCACAACACGGCGGATTCACCAACATCGTCCAAGGTGAGGATCGCGTTGCTGGTGTGGGTGGGATCGGCCTCAACGGCAATATCGGCAACGATTGGCACGCCTTCGCTCCCCGTCTCGGTGTTGCTTATCAGTTGCGGCCGAAAACCGTAGTTCGTATGGGATATGGCCGCAGCTACGATATGGGTGTCTTCGGCTCAAACTTCGGACACGCAGTAACTCAAAATCTCCCGGTGCTCGCCGCTCAGTTCCAGCAGAATACGAATCAGTACCTGCCGGCATTCGCGCTGGCAGCGGGGCCGCCGATTTTCACATTCCCGGCGGTTCCTTCGAACGGTCTGTTACCTCTGGCTGGACCTGGATGTACATTCGGGAACACCGTTGACTCTACCGGAGCAACTGTCGCTCCTCTTTGCATTCAGCCCCACATTCGGCCGACTACCCAACGCTTGCCGTATGTTGACACTTGGAACGCGACAGTCCAGCATCAGCTGACGAATACCATGACGTTGGAGGTTACGTACCTCGGAAACAAAGGCACCCACGGCTTCGTCGGAGATGGTCCGACCTATAACGTCAATCAGCCAGGGTTTGGAGCGGGTGCCGATGGTACTCTTGTGGGCGGTGTCTTGAAGCCGTGTGGGATTTACCCGCCTGCGACGACCCCCTCATGCTCGTTTATTGCCAATGTCCCCCAGGTGCAGCGTCGTCCGTTCTGGAACGCGTTTACTTATCCTGGGTATGCTGACCTGTCCAACACCGCGGGAAGCACTCCAGGAGTTCTGCAGTGCTGCTTCACCGACCAGGGCAATTACCTCGGAAACGATGCCAGCAGCACCTACAACGCGTTAACCATTAAGGTGGATAAGCGCTTTTCGAAGGGCTTGCAGTTCATGAGCTTTTACAACTTTTCTCACGCTTATCACTACGATAGCAACTTCTACGTTAATCAGAAGTCAATCGCCTACGGGCCAGACGACAACCTGCGTAATCACCAGTGGGTTTCGAATGTGATTTATGAGTTGCCCTTCGGCAAAGGTAAGTCGTTCGCTGGTGGGGTAGGCCGGGCTGCGGATGAGGTGATTGGCGGCTGGCAAGTCACTGGGACCGTAACTTGGGCGGGCGGCCTGCCTTGGACGCCGGGACTGTCCGGCGGGGTGTGCAACCTGGAGCAAGACACAGGAGTGTGCCGACCGAATAAGGGCCCCGGATCGTTCCACACCGGAGCGGGCAGTTTCGACGGTGCGACGCACCAGGTCACGTTCTTCACGCCAGTCACGGACGTCACCGATCCTGTCACGGGGATCACTAGTCTGCCCAGCGGCAACGGATTTGCGGATCCCGGAGTCAACGCTATCGGGAACCGCGGCTACGACAGTTTCCGTGGACCGCGATTCTTCGGGGCTGATGCGGCCCTTGCCAAAAACTTCGCGATAACCGAACAGGTGAAGCTCCAGTTCCGCATGGACGCCTATAACGTATTCAACCATCCCGTCCTTGGCTTCAACCAAAACCAGGGTGGTAGCGGTACATGTATCGATTGCGCGGGTAACGGTAAGGTCACGGATATCGAAGCGGACGCCTCCCCAGGTTCGCCCAACGGAATGCGTCAGCTTCAATTTGGACTGCGCTTAACCTTCTAGCACAAAGGTGCAGTTGTTCTGCCTTCGGGAGGGAGCCTGCTACGGCTCCCTCTTCTTCTTGTCTCGCATAGAATGGGCCCCTACTGCAGTTATGCGAAACACGACGCGCTCTGGATGGCGGGGATGGCGTGCGGTGGCGGGATTTCTTTCCATTGTAGTGTGGTCAGTTGTATGGTCAGCCGCCGCCTCAGCGGCGCAGAATCCAACCGCAAATCACACTATGCCCACCCAAGACTCCATCCGCGATTCTTACGTTGGCGACCAAGCCTGCGCCCGGTGCCATTCCGCGATCTACGAGTCTTACCAGCGTACTTCGATGGCGCACGCCAGCGGCCCTGCGATCGACGGCTTCAGGCCTGCCGAGTTCACCCATAAGAATTCCGGCGTGCACTACCGCATCTACACCGAAAATGGACGTGCGTGGCTAAGCTTCGACAGGCCCGGCGATCCTGAACTTCACGGCACGCGCGAGTTGCTCTACTACATTGGTTCAGGACGCCGCGGCCTCACTTATTTGTTTGAGACCGACGGCTTTCTCTTCGAGTCTCCGGTGAACTGGTACGCGAACAAGCAAATGTGGGACACGGCTCCCGCCTACCAATCCGCGCGAGAGATTCCGTTAAACCTTCCCGCTTACACGAGCTGCCTGCGTTGCCACGTCAGTGGAATGCAGGCACCGGTGAAGGGCACGGACAACCGCTATCCTGAACCTCCATTCGCGCACAACGGCGTGGCATGTGAGCGCTGCCATGGCTCTGGTGCCGCGCACGTCAATGGCGGGGCGATCGTCAATCCTGCCAAGCTCACGGCGGCGCGGCGCGATGACATCTGTATGCAGTGCCACTTGGAAGGCAACGCCTCCGTTGAGCGCCCCGGACGTCATGCCTACGAATTCCAGGCCGGTGACGCGCTCTCTGACTACGTTCGATTTTTCCTCCTCGTCGACGCTAACGGATCGGGATTGGGCGCCGTCAGCCAGGTGCAGGCCTTGGCGCAGAGCCAGTGCAAGAAGAAATCGGGCGACGCCATGTCGTGTACAAGTTGCCACGATCCGCATCGATCGCCTTCGGCGGAAGAGCGGGTCGCGTTCTATCGCGGCAAGTGCCTCGCTTGCCATGGCTCGCCTTTCGGCGCCAAACATCATCCCGATCATCCGGACTGCACTGCTTGCCATATGCCGTCATCGCCGAGCACCGATGTGGCGCATACAGAGGTCACCGATCACCGTATAACGCGGCGGCCGCAAGTCTCACCTCAACTGCTGCAGAACTCCGACAGGGCACTCGCTTCGGCCTTGCCGCGCCTGGTTCCGTTTCCCGATATCAAAACTGAGCCCGAACCGCGGGACCTTGCGCTCGCCTGGAACTCAATCGTGCAAAACGGAATGTCAGTGGCTGAGCCAGAAGCCAGGGATCTGCTTTCCAAAGCAGTAAAGCAATCGCCCGACGATCCCGCGCTGCTTTCTGCGCTGGCCTATGTCGAACAGCGGAGAGGATCGACCGAGCATGCCCGCGAGCTTTACCAGAAGGCGCTGGCCAAGGATTCGACTCTGGTCGATGCGGCCACGAATCTGGGAGTGATCGAAGCCCAAGCCGGAGATCTGCAGGGCGCAATGCAGCTCTGGCAGAATGCATTCGAACGCACGCCGGCCAGAAGCAGCATTGGCTTGAACATTGCGCATGCCTATTGCGCTGCGGGAAAGTTCAGCGAGGCCCGTACATCCACGCTTCGGGTGCTCGAGTTTAATCCAGATCTGCCTTCGGCGAGAAAGTTGCTGCAGTTTTTGACTCATTCCCCGGCAAGCTGCGGCAACTAACGATGTGCTCGAGAACAAGTCGAAAACGAGAGACTGCGAATTGCTGAACTCAAGGAGCCTGTGCCGATCCCAGTGAATCGACCATGAAAAAGAGAGTGGTAGGGCTCGGCGAAGTGCTCTGGGACCAATTGCCGGATCGGACCTGTCTAGGCGGCGCGCCTGCGAATTTCGCCTACATCACGACTCTCATGGGAGATCAGGGAATTGTCGCCAGCCGCGTTGGCGAAGATTCTCCCGGTCTTGAGGCCCTGCGCCGCATGGAGGAACTCGGGCTCAACATCGAACACGTCCAAACCGACAGGCTGCATCCCACCGGCATCGTGAAAGTGGAACTCGACCGCAATGGCCTGCCGCGATTCGAGATTGCTCATCCCGTAGCCTGGGACGCCCTGGAGTGGACGCCAGACTGGCAGCAACTGGCCCAGCAGGCCGATGCGGTTTGTTTCGGATCACTGGCGCAACGCTCCGAGAAAAGCTGCGCCACCATTCGCCATTTTGTGGGCGCCACTTCGCCGCGCGCGGTCAAAGTCTTCGACGTCAATCTCAGGCAGTCCTATTATTCTTATGAAGTGCTGGCGCAATCGATGACGCTGGCCGATATCGTCAAGCTCAACGATGAAGAACTTCCCAAGATCATGAGCTTGAATAAAGCCCCGCACAAAGATGAATTGTCCTCAGCCCAGTGGCTGATCCGCGCTCACGATCTGAAGTTAGTCTGCATCACGCGCGGTGGACGCGGAAGTCTCCTGGTGCGCGACCGCGATTCCAGCGAGCATCCTGGCTTTCGCGTCCGCGTGGCCGACACCGTGGGTTCGGGGGATGCCTTCACCGCCGGGTTGGTGCATGAGTATCTGCAGGGCGCATCTTTGGGTCTGATGAACGAGGTCGCCAATCTGGTTGGAGCTTGGGTGGCGAGCGAAGTCGGCGCCATGCCTGCGCCCAAACGTGGCGCGCTCGAGCATTCCCTGGCGGAAATTCGCTAGTCCGAACCTGAACGATCGCGTGGCTTGGAGCGCCTTCTACGATCTACGCCATTCCCGGAAGAAGTTTTCCCGGTACTGGGTGTCGCGGAACGCTTCGGTGCCGCCCGGCCGCGTCGTCGACAGCGCGCCGGCCATGTTCCCGCTGGCCAGACATGTTGGCAAATCCGCTCCGCGCACGTAAGAATGCAGGAATCCAGCGTCGAAGCTATCGCCGGCGCCTACGGTGTCTTGTGGTTCGATCTCACGCGTGGGGCTGGTGAGACGCTCTGCTCCACGTTGTGCTAAAGATCCCTTGCGCCCAAGTTTTACTACGACGAGCGGTACCAGCTGCGAAAGTTTATGGACGGCGGCCTCCAAATCCTCGATGCCCGCCGCTTTGCAGGCTTCGCGTTCGTTCGGCAGAAAGACGTCGACATAACGCAGCACGTCGCTCAAGCCGCCTTCCCATCGATCGTCGGGGTCGTCGTTGGTGTCGAGCGAAATGGTGAGGCCCTTCGACTTGAGAAACTGAAATAATTCTCCAACCCGTGGACGCAAGCCCCGCTGCAGGTAATACGACGACAAATGAAAGTGCCGGGAGTCGGCAAGCGCATCCAGATCAAGATCTTGCCACCTTGTCTCTGCGATCGTTCCCGCGTAGGTGAGGATGTTGCGCCATGCTTCGTGATGAAGAACTACCGTCAGCCCGGTTGTAGTCGCACCGGGTGCGCAAACCACGCCCGATACATCCACGCCGCTTTGCCGCATGCGATCCAGCGCGATCTGCCCCAGTGGATCGTCGCCGATGCGCGACTGAAATCCTATGCGGCTGCCCAGAGCTGCCAGATTGTGAGCCACAATTGCCGACGACGAGCCCAGCGTAAGCATCATCCGGTCCGCAAGCAGTTCGCGCTCCGGCGAGAGTTGTTCGGGCAATCCGTACAGGATCAGGTCGAGATTCAGTTCTCCGGCGATGGTGACATCGAAGCGTGGCATCGGACTCGCGCTAGAAAAGCCACTTCCATTTCAACTGTTTCGAATTATGTCGATTCGATTCTACTCGAGCCTCGGGGCTTGATGTCGTTGCCGATCAGAGGCATCAAGCGAGGCCTTGGAAATTGTCTGTCGGAATGACTCTTCGAGGGAATTTCCACGCGCGACAATCGGCCTTCGGCCACCAAATGCTGATGTGCCTCATCCCACGTGGGGATGGAGTCTGCCTTTTCAATCCAATGTGCGTACGCCGCTTCATCGCACCACTTCGCGAGTCGCGGCATTGCTTGGGCATGCGCCCCAGACCCGCGAAACCGCTTCATAGCTTGTTCGCTCTCCCATACCGTCAGCGTCCAGAACGTCCACCGAGAGTCGATGAGCAGCTTGCCTCCCACAAAACCCAGCGCTCGCCGCACCTGGCGTTGACTGACAAACGTTCGCCACAGGAAACTTGGAAGAAACCTGAAGGAGCGAACTCGCAGGCGTGTGACTGATGCAAGCATACGCTTTTGATGTTCCCTGACAATTCAAGACGCAACGATTGCGCCTAATCGTTTAAGATGCAGTTGTCACTGCCGCGGGCAGGCTGGCAGTTTGTCGCAGCGGCTCCGCCAGCGCCCGCATGACCTTGCCGAAGCCCGCAAAGTCCAACGACTGTGGACCGTCTGAAAGCGCGCGTTCCGGGCAGGGATGCACTTCGATGATCAGCCCGTCGGCGCCCACCGCCACTGCCGCGCGCGAGACTGCGGCAATTAAACTCTGTTTGCCGGTTCCGTGAGAAGGATCGGCAATGACAGGTAAGTGTGACAAATCGCGGGCCAGCGCCACCGCCGCCAAGTCGATGGTGTTCCGCATTTCAGTCTCGAAGGTTTTAATGCCGCGTTCGCACAATACTACTTCCTCATTTCCTCCTGAAAGCAGGTACTCGGCTGCGAGCAGCCACTCCTTCACCGTGGCCGATGGCCCGCGCTTCAGCAGGATCGGTTTCTTGACTGTCGCCAACCGGCGCAGCAGCGCGAAGTTCTGCATGTTTCGCGCGCCGACTTGCAGCATATCGACATGCTCACAGATGACGTCCACATCCTCGGTGCTCATCACCTCAGTGACCACGGGCAAACCGGTTTCTTCCCGCGCTTCGCGCAAAATCTTCAATGCCTCCAAACCTAGCCCCTGAAAGTCGTAGGGTGAAGTGCGCGGCTTGTAAGCTCCGCCGCGCAACATGGCGGCGCCCGCACGCTTGACTGCATGCGCAGTGTCGAGCAGTTGTGTGCGCGACTCCACCGAACATGGCCCCGCGATCACCACCACGTCAGGGCCGCCGATGGCTACATCGCCAATCTTCACCACCGACCGTTCCGGCCTCACCTGCCGACTTACCAGTTTGAAAGGCTGGGCGATCGCGACCACATTGTCCACGCCAGAAGCGACCTGAAGAGCTTCGATCTCGTGGCGGCGTCCGCTACCCACGGCAGCCACGATGGTGCGCTCCGTGCCACGCGTCACATGGGGTTGATAGCCCGCTTCGCGAATGCGTTCAATAATGTGGTTGATTTCCTGCTCTGTCGCCTTTTCTGACATGTTCACAATCATCGCGATGCTCCTCCTAGAATCTTTTCTCAGAAAACAAAAGCCGCGATCCCTGGATCGCGGCTTGCGGCTGAAGCTTGTTTTGTTTAGTCGGCCATCAGGCTCAACCCAACTCCAAGCTGCTCCGCAGCCGCTGTCCCGGTAAACCAGAAGCAAGCGGTAAATGCGGTGCCTGGACTAAATCGCGTCATGGATCTCGATTCGATTTCGAATTAGACGAAGTAAGCCGGAACTGATTAGATGGCCCGGTTACTGGATCGAACTGGCCACGTTCGAGAATGCAGTATTGGCATTCGATCCGATCAAACGAACCGTCCCTACGACCAATACCAGAATTACCGCTAACATTACCGCGTATTCGGCGATGTCTTGACCGGCGTCTTCCGACCAAAGCCGATGAATCAGGTTGGACATTTGTGCTCCTTCGGGGTAAATCAGTCTTGAAGAGACATAGACTGAGCTAAACTTGGTGCAGACATAATGCACTCCTCCGAAGCTCCTTGTCAATCTGAGTTTCGCGATTTTCCGCAGCAAAATCAAGGCTGTGGAACGCCCGCTGCAAGCGGGTTTTGCGCGCTATTTGCGGAAACGGGAGCGAGTGGATGCGGCAGCAAATCCTGGGCCGACTGTTGTGCGTATTGCAGAACCCGATTCGGAAGAATGCCGAAATAAAGTGTCGCCACCATGCAGGTGGCGAGCGCCAGTCCCAATCCGAACGGAATCGGCGTCACCGGAACTTCCTTGCGCGATTCACGCATGTACATTACGACGATGATGCGCAGGTAATAGTAGGCTCCAATCGCGCTATTGATCACACCGATCAGAGTCAGCCAGATCAGATGCGCCTTCACCGCCGCGCTGAATACGTAGAATTTGGCGAAAAAACCGCCGGTCATGGGAATGCCAATGAGCGAGAGCAGGAAAATGGTGAGCGTCGCCGCCAGCAGCGGAGAACTGCGCCCCAACCCTTCGTAATCTTCCAGAGTCACGTAACGCTCGCCCGCGTTAGCGAAATGGCTGACCACGGCGAATGCGCCAACGTTCATCGCCGCATAGGAAGCCGTGTAGAACATCGCGGCGGAAATTCCACCGACAGCATTCTCCGACCCCATCACGGCAAATGCCATCAGCAGGTATCCGGCGTGCGCGATCGAAGAATAGGCTAGCAACCGCTTTACATTGGTCTGCACCAGCGCACCCAAGTTGCCCAAGGTCATGGAGAGCGCCGCAGTCGCCCAAAGCAGCCCGAACCGTCCCGGTGCGTTGATGGTGAAGACCACTCGCAGCAAAACCGCGAATGCCGCGGCTTTGGGCGCCGTCGACATCAAACCTACGATAGGAGCGGGAGCCCCTTCATACACGTCAGGCGTCCAAACGTGGAAGGGCGCGGCAGCGACTTTGAATCCCAGGCCGACCAGCATGAGCGACATGGCCATATAAACCAGCAACTCTACGGGCCCGGACTGCAGCTTCTGGCTGATCACATCGATGTTGGTGGACCCGGTTGCGCCGAACATCAGCGCCACTCCGTAAAGAAAAAATGCCGTGGCAAACGAGCCCAGCAGAAAATATTTAAGCGACGATTCGCTGCTCGACGCCTCATTGCGCCGGAATCCCGTCAGTATGTAAGTGGAGATCGACGAAATTTCCAGCGCGATAAAGATCAGAACCAGTTCGACTGCCGACGACATCAGCGCCATGCCCACCACGCCAAAAAGAATCAAGGCGTAGTATTCGCCCGCGCGTATCCGCTGTACCGCCATGTATTCGAACGAACTCAGGATTACGGCCGCTGCAATGGCGATGATCACGACGTGAAAGAACACGCTGAAGCTGTCCACCTTCACCATGTTCGAAAATGCCGTCCCGGGCGACTGCGCCATGTACCACGTGGCGAGAAGCCCAGCCACGGCGCCGCCGAGCGCGATATAACCCAGCAATTTCTGGCTCTTCTCTTCATCCACCAGAGGATCGAGCACCATCACTACAATTCCAAATAAAGACAGAATCAGTTCCGGAAGAATGCGGACGTAGTCCACGCCCTGTGGAATCGTCTGCAACAACGCCGACAGCAAGTTCGTCATTGGCTCACCACCTTGCCAACAACCTGCGCAAACGGCATGAGCGCGGCCTGCACCGCAGGATCAATCGCGCCCAGCCACAAAATCGGCGCCACTCCCATCACCAACGCTGCGACGATGCACGGCCATACCGCGGCTTTTTCAAATCCCAGCAGATCGCGCAGCGAGTTGTTCACCGGCTTTGTCACCTTGCCATAAAACACTCTCTGATACATCCAGAGCAGGTAGACGGCACTCCAGATCACGCCGGTCGCGGCAAGGATTCCATACACGGCCTTCGCCTGGAACGCGCCGCTGAGCACCAGAAATTCGCCCACGAATCCGTTCATCAGTGGAAGTCCAACCGAGGCGAGCACGATGAAGAGAAAGGAAGCCGCATAAACCGGCATGACCGAAGCGAGCCCGCCAAATTCCGCAATCTCATACGTGTGTCGCCGTTCGTGCAGAATTCCTGCCAGCATGAAGAGTCCGCCCGTGGAAACTCCGTGCGCCAGCATCACAAACATCGCGCCGTTCAGTCCCGCCTGCGTGAAGCTGAAAATTCCCAGCACCACAAATCCCAAATGGCTGACCGACGAGTAGGCGATCAGCTTCTTCATATTGGGCTGCACCATCGCCACCAGAGCGCCGTAGATAATTCCAATCAGCGCGAGAACCATGATCCACGGCGCATTGCGGCGGGCTTGATCCGGGAATAGTCCGAGGTTGAAGCGCAGCATTCCGTACGTGCCCATCTTCAGCAGCACGCCCGCCAGCAGCACTGAGCCCGCCGTGGGGGCTTCCACGTGCGCGTCGGGGAGCCACGTATGGAAGGGAAACAGAGGAACTTTCACCGCGAAGGCCAGGAAGAAGCCGAGAAAGAGCCACTGCGCCGCGGGGGGAAAAGCTGGCACCACGCCGCGCGCGATTTGATCCCGAATGACGACGAAATCAAACGTACCCGTGTGCGCATACAGCCACAGAATCGCCGCCAGCATAAATACCGAAGCGATCATGGTGTACATGAAAAACTTCACTGCCGCATACACTTTGCGCTCGTGCCCGAACACGCCGATCAGCAGCGCCATCGGAATCAGCGTCGCTTCCCAGAAGAAATAAAACAGGAAGAGATCGAGCGACGTGAACACTCCGATCAGCGCCGTCTCCATGATCAACAGGAGAATGAAAAATTCCTTTACCCGGTCGTGCACCGAGTGCCAGGAAATCAGCACGCACAGCGGCGTAAGAAAAGTAGTCAAGACGACCAGCCACAGGGAAATTCCGTCGATGCCCATGTGGTAGTGAATGTTCGGTGTTGAGATCCACGCGCGGTCGATCTCGTATTGGAACCCCGCCAGCGATCGGTGGAAGTGCACCGGCAAATGCAGCGAAAGAAGAAAAGTCAGGAGGGAAAAGACGAGAGCAAAAATGCGAATGTCGCGATCGCGGCGCGGAAACACCACTAGCAGCAACGCGCCCACCAGCGGGGCAAAGGTCACGAAAGTCAGGATGTAGGCGCTCCAGCTATCGCTGCTCATCGCACTCCCATCCAGATCATGTAGGCAATTACCACGGCAGATCCCACCGCAATCCAGCCCGCGTACGATCGCAGATTTCCAGACTGCATGTGCCGCACTTCGTCGGAAACATGCCGCGCGCCGTCGGCGGCATTATTCACGCTGTCGTCAATCACCTTGCGGTCGATGCCCTGCCACAGGATGTTGGTCGACCCTTCCACCAGTGGCTTGACGAACAGCTTCGCGTACAGTTCATCGACGTAATATTTATTCAGAACCATCGTGTAGAAGCCGTTCAGTGAATCGGCGATTCTTTGGGGCAGTTCGGGTTTGCTGACGTAGAGGATGTACGCCAGGATCAGGCCTGTGAATGAGAAAAGAACCGATATCCCCATCAGCAGCCATTCCGTATTCCCGGAACCTTCAGTCATTGTCTTAGGGAATTCCGAGCCAAACACGGGCGCCAGGAAGTGCTCGAAGCCGTTGTGGTATCCCACGAAGCCGCCCACCAAAGAGAGCGCTGCAAGGATCATCAGCGGAACGAGCATGACCATTGTGCTCTCATGCGGTGCGCCATGGCCGTGATCTCCCTGGCCGTGAGTCGCATGCGCGTGTCCATGATCGTCAACCTGAATTCCCTTGTAGTCCCCCCAAAAAGTCATGAATAGCAGGCGGAACATGTAGAAGGAGGTTATCAACGCCGTGATCGCGCCGATCAGCCAGTATGCCCAACTCGCCTGATATGCCTTCCAAAGAATTTCGTCTTTGCTCCAAAAGCCTGCCAGCGGCGGGATTCCAGCGATCGCCAGCGTCGCGATCAGCATCGTTGTGAACGTAATTGGGATGTAGGTCTTCAGCCCGCCCATCTTGCGCATGTCCTGCTCGCCGCCCACTGCGTGGATCACCGACCCCGCACCCAGAAACAGCAGGCCTTTGAAAAACGCATGCGTCATCAGATGAAAAATTCCCGCCGAGAACGCTCCCACGCCGCACGCCATAAACATGTAGCCAAGCTGCGACACGGTCGAGTATGCAAGCACCTTTTTGATATCGGTCTGAGTAATTCCAATCGTTGCCGCGAACAGCGCAGTCAGCGTTCCGATTACGGCGACCACAGTCAACGCCATCGGGGCGCGCTCAAAAATCACGTGCGACCGCGACACCATGTAAACGCCCGCTGTCACCATCGTCGCCGCGTGGATTAGCGCGGACACCGGGGTCGGGCCTTCCATCGCATCCGGCAGCCATACATAAAGCGGAATCTGCGCCGACTTGCCGCACGCTCCCACCATCAACAAAATGCCAATCGCTGTGAGCAGGCCAGCACTGGCGTTCTCTGGAGCGAGCGGTTGCACCTGTGCAAATACCTGAGTGAAGTTCAACGATCCGAAGTGCTGGATGATCAGGAACAGCCCAATCAGAAATCCGAAGTCGCCAATGCGGTTAACAATGAACGCTTTCTTTCCCGCGGAGGCCGCCGAATCTTTCGTGAACCAAAACCCGATCAGCAGGTATGACGCCAGGCCCACGCCCTCCCACCCGATGAACATCAACAGGTAGTTGTTCGCCAGAACCAGCGTCAGCATGAAAAACATGAACAGGTTCAGGTAGGTGAAGAAGCGGTAGTAGCTGGGGTCGTCCCACATGTAGCCGACGGAGTAGATGTGAATCAGGAATCCGACTCCGGTAACCACCAGCAGCATGACCAGCGAAAGTTGATCGAGATATAAAGCGAAATCGGCGCTGAAGCTTCCCGAGCGAATCCAATGTGCAATGTATTCCTGGTAGGGAAGATTGACTGACGAAAAACGAAACGCGACCGACAGCGCCCACGCGAACGCAGCGCCCGGGAACACAAGTCCTACCGTAGTCACCGCAGTCCGCGAAGATTTCTTGCCGAGGAAGCCATTAATCGCGGCCCCCGCCAGCGGCAGCACGGGGATCAGCCAGAGATTGAGAGAGGACATCATAGTTTGAGCAGGTTCACCTGATCCACGTTCAACGTTTCACGCGTCCGGTAGACCGCGATGATGATCGCTAGTCCGACCGCCGCTTCCGCCGCCGCCACTACCATGACGAAGAAGACGAACACCTGCCCTGACAGAACATGCCAGTGCGCCGCAAACGCCACGAAGGAAAGATTCACTCCGTTGAGCATCAACTCGATCGACATGAAGATCGTGATGATGTTGCGCTTGATCAGAAATCCCGCCACGCCGCAGGCGAACAGAAATCCGCTGAGCAACAGGTAGTACGAAAGTGGAACCATCTAGTCCTCCAACTTCCTCGGCGGCGCCGTCGGCGGCTTGCCGGCCAGCACCACCGCGCCCATGATCGCAATCAAAATCAATACGGACGTAATCTCAAACGGCAGCAGAAATTCGTGAAACAGCAATTGCCCAATGATTTTAGGATCGCCGGGCAGCGCGCCCGCCGCCACCGCTTCGGTTCCCGAATGCCGCAGCACCACCCATCCCAACAGGATGCCGCCCAGCAGCAATCCCGGAATGCCGAATAAAATCGCCACTCGGCTGCCCTTGGTGCGCTCCTCCACTCCGGCGTTCAACAGCATGATCGTGAACACGAACAGCACCATGATCGCGCCCGCGTAAACGATGACCTGCACGGCCGCGACGAACTCCGCTCCCAGTAACAGATATTCGCCAGCCAGCGCCGCCATCACCGCAATCAGTGAGAGCGCGCCATTAATCGGATGGCGCTGCGCCAGCAGGTTCACCGCTCCCGCCACACAGACCGCTCCGAAAGCCAGAAATAGAACTAAATGCACACTCATGAAATCAGTTCTCGAACCGCTAGTGGCCGGTGATTAGTGGTCAGCGCTCAGTCGAGCCCAACCAACTGACCACTGGAAACTGGCCACTATTGACTGCTCTTTTTCACCACGCTACCGCAATCGCCGTGGCAATCAGATTCACCAGCGCCAGCGGCAGCAGAAACTTCCAGCCAAACGCCATCAACTGGTCGTATCGGAAGCGGGGCAGCGTGCCACGCACCCAGATGTACAGAAAGAGAAACATGAAAACCTTCGCCCCAAACCAGACCACCGGCAGAATCGCCTGCAGAATCGGCGGGCCAAACATCGGGCCCAGCCATCCGCCAAAAAACATCAGCGTCGCCAGGCACGCCACCGTGATCATGTTCGCGTATTCCGCCATGAAGAACATGGCAAACTTCATGGCGCTGTATTCGGTGTGATAGCCGGCGACGAGTTCGGTTTCAGCTTCGGGTAAATCAAACGGGATGCGGTTGGTCTCGGCATAGGCCGCCATCAGATAGCAGAAAAATCCGATGATCTGTCCGCCGAAAATATTCCAGCGCGGAATGAATCCCAAGAAAAATCCGGCTTGCGATTCCACAATCGTTCGAAGGCTGAAGCTACCCGCCATAATCAGCACGCCCACCAGTGAGAGTCCCAGTGAAATCTCGTAGCTCACCATCTGCGCGCTGGCGCGCAGTCCGCCCAGCAGGGAATACTTGTTGTTCGACGACCACCCGGCCAACGCCACGCCGTACACGCCAATCGAGGTCACGCCCAGGATCAGCAGCAGCCCGGTATTTACGTCGGTCGTGATCTGCAGCGGGATGCTGTAGCCGCCGATCATCACCGCGTTCCCGAACGGGATCACCGAAATCGAAGTCAGCGCGAAGATGACCGCGATCAGCGGCGCCGCAATGAACAGTGGTTTATAAACGTGCGGCGGAGTCAGGTCTTCCTTGAAGAGGAACTTCAATCCGTCGGCCGCCGGTTGCAAGAGCCCAAACGGGCCGACCCGCGTGGGTCCCCAGCGATTCTGCATGTGGCCAACTACTTTGCGCTCCAGCCAGACGGTGTACGCGACGGCGGTGAGCAGCGCGCCCAGAACGATCGCCGACTTGATCACCGAGGCCAGTATGAATAGCCAGATTGGCAACGCCACGCCTTACTTCCTCTCTTGCTCAGGAAAACCTTGCTAAGAATTAGTCCGCCGCGACTTCCGCGGGTTTCACTTCGTGACTCTCCATGACCGACTTCAACGTGCGTGAGTAACGGCCCAACGTGCCCGACGTAAACAACGTGTCGTGGGCCGGCGCGATCGAATCCGCCTTGTGTGCCGCGCCCGCTCCGCTCTTGGTCAGCGATGTGTGCTCGCTGTTGCCTGCCAGCAGGTTCGCGCGCGAAATGTCATAGCCGGGAACCAGCCGCTGAATTTCGTCGAGAATCGCCATAGGATCGAGCGGACTCAACTTCGGCTCCAGCCCTTGCATCTCAAGCCACACCGCGTGGCGGTCAGCCTCACCCGACTGCGCGCCCCGCGACTGCCCCATATCCGCGTGAGTTCCGCCGCCGAAGGGAACCAGTTTGCGGACTTCGAAGCCCATGGCGTCGGCGATACGCACTATCATTTCAAAATCGGACTTCGTGCCCGAAATTTCGCCCGCCTTTTTTACCAGTTGCACGTCGCCGCAGGTGTTGGTCACTGTGCCTGCCTTCTCGTAGGCGTTGGCCGTGGGCAGCACCACGTCGGCCATGACCGCGGTCTCTGTCAGGAACATGTCCTGCACCACGACAAAAGTGTTCGAGAACGCGAACGGATCAATGTTCAGCCGTCCCACTGGATTTGAGCCCACTACGTAGAGCGCTTTTAACTTGCCGCTTTTGCCTGCGTCCACCATGCCCTTGAGGTCGAGTCCGGCAGTCTGCGGCGTCGCCCACTCGCGACCGAACTCACTGCCGCCGTCGAGCGGATGGTAGCCCGGCAGAAGATCGGGATACAGGCCCATATCGGCCGCGCCGCGCGAGTTCGCATAATCGGCGAGACAAATAAACTTCGCCCCGGAAATGCCCGATCCCCATTTCACCAGCGAAGCGACGTCGTTGCCACGAACTTCCGAGCCAAAAATGATGACGAGATTCTCTTCGACGCGCAGTTTCTCGCGCAGTTCAGTCAAAGCGTCTCTATTGGTTGTCCCGGTCACAAAGCCATCTGCAACAGAATCGTCGCCCGCCAGGAAACTCACGAACTTCCCCTCGGCTCCCGCTGGGATCTGCATGGCGCTTGTCGCCTGCCGCCGCAGCTTGATCGACTCCGAATTCACCACATACAACCGCGCCCGGTGCAGCCGCACATTATTCCGAATCTGCCACGCCAGCAGCGGATGCTGCTCTGTGGGATCGTTCCCAATCAAGAGAATTGCCGGCGCCTTGAAAACGTCCGCCATGCCGGCAGTCAAATCCGGCTTGCCGCGCAGCGCGGCGGCCAGGGCAGGGAAGTCGGCGGTCCGGTGATGATCCACATTGTTCGTCTTCAATACCACACGCGCGAACTTCGACAGCAGGTACGATTCTTCATTCGTGGTTCGCGTCGAACCGACCACGCCGATTGCCGCTCCGCCGTCCCTGTCGCGAACTTCCGCAAACTTCTTTCCCACGAGTTCGAACGCCTCTTCCCATGTAGACGGCGTCAGCTTGCCATTCTTTCGAATCAACGGCTGCGTCAGCCGCTCTTCGTGATTCGCGAAATCAAACGCGTAGCGTCCCTTGATGCAAAGGAAGTCGCCGTTGGTGCCGCTCTTGTCGCGATTGTCGCCGCGCACAATTTCCATGCCGGTGTCCGAGCGCCGCACGCCCAGCGTCGTCTTGCAACCGTCGCCGCAATGCGTGCAAACCGTGCCCACGTGCTTCATCTCCCATGGCCGAGTCTTGTAGCGATACGCGCCCGAAGTCAGCGCGCCCACCGGGCAGATGTCGATGCACATGCCGCACTCTTCGCATTCCAGATGATCTTCTTTATTGGGCGCGATCAGAGAACTCACGCCGCGGTTCTGCACGCCCAGGGCCCACACATCCATGCCTTCGCCGCATACCCGCACGCAGCGATAACACAGAATGCAGCGCGGCCGGTCGAAGAAAACCACCGGAGACCACTGCTGCTCGTCCTTGTGGTTCTTCGCCTCCATGAATTTCGATTCCGCGGCCCCGTACGAGAACGTCATGTCCTGCAGTTCGCACTCGCCGCCCGCGTCGCACACCGGGCAATCCAGCGGATGGTTGCCCAGCAGCATCTCGATCATCGACTTGCGCGCCTGCCGCACCTCAGGGCTGTCGCTGGTCACGATCATGCCCTCGCTGATAACCGTCGTGCACGCGGTCTGCAGCTTCGGCATCTTCTCGATTTTGACAAGGCACATGCGGCAAGCGCCCTGCAGCGAAAGATTGGGGTAATAGCAAAAAGACGGCACCTCGATGCCCGCGCTCTTGCAGGCCTCGATCAACAGCGTCCCCGCGGGCGCCGCGATCTTCTTGCCGTCGACAGTGAGATTTACGTCAGCCATGAATTTTGTGATTGGGCGATTGAGTCATTGAGCGATTGAAAAATCTAAACCTGTGAGGTTTTCAATCGCTCAATCACCCAGTCGCTAAATGACTCAATTTATCTAATGTGCCATCGCTGGCAGTTGTTCCGGCGCGCCCTCTCTCTCAAACGCGCATGACTTTCCGTCCAGGTGATCTTCGAATTCTTTTCTGAATTTCTTCACGAACGCGATTGTCGGCATCGCTGCCGCGTCGCCCAGCGGACAAAATGTTCGCCCGAGCATGTTCTCAGCCAGGTACTGCATGTTGTCGATGTCCTTCTTCATCCCGCCGCCCGCATGAAAGCGAATCAGCGTCTTCTTCAGCCAGTCCGTTCCCTCACGGCACGGGATGCACCATCCGCAGCTTTCATGCTGGTAGAACTTCATGGTCCGCAGCGCGAATTTCACGATGCACTGCGCATCGTCGACCACCACCACTCCGCCCGAACCCAGCATGGATCCAGCCTTCTGCACCGAATCGAAATCCATCGCGACATCGATTTCATCCGCCGTAAGGCATGGGCACGACGACCCGCCCGGAACCACCGCCTTCAACTCGCGCCCGTTCGGAATGCCGCCGCCAACTTCGTAAATCATCTTCTTCAAGTTGTAGCCCATGGGCAGTTCGTAAACGCCAGGCTTGGCGATGTTTCCGCTCAGGCAAAACAGACGCGTGCCGCCGTTCTTCGGGGTCCCCAACTTCGCATACCAGTCCGCGCCGCCAAGAATAATGTGCGGCACATTGGCCAGCGTCTCCGCATTATTAATGACCGTCGGCCCGCCCCACAGTCCAACTACGGCAGGGAAGGGCGGCCGGATGCGCGGAATGCCGCGTTTGCCTTCGAGCGATTCCATCAGCGCCGACTCTTCACCCACTTCGTATGCGCCCGCGCCGCCGTGCCAGTAAATATCCAGATCGCGCCCGCTACCGAAAATGTTCTTCCCGATAAATCCTTTGGCGTACGCGTCGCGAATCGCCTTCTGCATGATGTTCGAAAGATAGCGGTACTCGCCGCGAATATAGATGTAGCCGCTCTTGGCGCCCACGGCCAGCGCGCCGATCATCACTCCCTCGATCACCGAATGCGGATCGTGCTCGAAGATCAGCCGGTCTTTGCAGGTGCCCGGCTCGCTCTCGTCGCCGTTGCACAAAACATATTTCGGCTTCGCCGACTGCTTGGGCACGAACGACCACTTCATGCCCGTAGAAAATCCCGCACCGCCGCGCCCGCGCAGCCCGGAATTCTTGACCTCGTTAATAATGGCGTCGGGCTCCATCGCCACCGCCTTCTGCACGGCCTTGTAGCCGTCCAGTTCGAGATAGCGGTCAATATTGGTCGCACCCTGCCCAAAGCGCCGGGAGACGACCTTGACCTCGTCGGGATGAGAAACCAAGTCAGCCATGGAAAATCATTGTTGATTGTGGATTGTTGATTGCAGATTGAAAGCAGTTCGCCTGAGAGTTTTTCAATCGACAATCATCAATCAAAAATCAAAAATTGTTTCTACTGCGTTCCCTTCTTCTTATACTCGTCCAGAATCCTGTCCATCTTTTCCGCGGTCAGGTTCTCATGGAAGTCGTAATTCACCTGCGCCGCCGGAGCCCAGCTGCACGCCCCGATGCACTCTACTTCTTCCAGCGTAAAGATGCCGTCGGGCGTGGTCTGCTTGTGGCCGATGCCCAACTTCTTCGCGCAGTGCCGCAGGATTTCCTCCCCGCCGCGCACCATGCAGCTGATGTTGGTGCAGACCTGCACGTTAAACTTACCTCGCGGTTTCGTGGTCAGCATCGAGTAGTAGCTGATCACGTTTCGCACTTCGAGTTCCGTCAAGTCGAGCCGCGCAGCAATCTCCGCAATCACTTCGTCCGACAAAAAACCGACCTCGTCCTGCGCGTAAAGCAGCGTGGGCACCAGCGCCGACCGCTTCGTCGGATAATGCGGCACCATCTCGGCAAACCGCGTCTCGAATTCTTCAGAAAAACGCATAAATCAATTTGGTAATTAGGGAATTTAGTAATTGAGAAATTAAGAATCAAAACCGGGCTGTGAACCAGTGTTTCAATTGCACAATTACCAGATTTCCCAATCACTCAATTCCTTTACCGGTCGATTTCTCCCAACACAATATCGATGCTCCCGATTGCCGCCACCACGTCCGCCAGCAGTCTGCCTTCACACATCTTCGGAAGCGTCTGCAAATTCGCCAGGCACGCCGCACGCATGTGTACGCGGTACGGCTTCGCGGTCCCATCGCTGACGACGTAATACCCCATCTCTCCCCGCGGCGATTCCACTGCCTGGTAGACCTCGCCTGCCGGCACCGCAAAACCTTCCGTAATAATTTTGAAGTGATAGATGAGCGCTTCCATCTGCGTCTTCATCTTTTCGCGATCGGGCAGCACCACTCCCGGCGCGTCCGCCTTGACCGGACCGTCCGGCATGCCGTCGAGCGCCTGGCGCACGATCCCAATCGATTCGCGCAATTCCTGCACGCGGCACATGTAGCGCGCGAACACATCGCCTTCCTGCGACACCGGCACTTTGAACTGAAACTTTTCGTAGCTGGAGTACGGCATATCCCGCCGCAAATCGAAGTCGACTCCGCTCCCGCGCAGCGTCGGCCCACTCGCGCCCAGTGCGATCGCATCTTCCGCCGTCATCCGCGCCACGCCCTTGGTTCGCATCCCCCAAATCGGATTGCCAGTCAGCAGATTCTCGTACTCATCCACCTTCGATGGAAAATATCCGGCGAAGGTGCGTACCCGGTCGAAGAATCCCAGCGGCGGCTCCAGCGCAAGCCCGCCCACGCGGAAGTACGAGGTCATCATGCGCTGCCCGCTGATCATCTCGAACATCTTCAGCACTTCTTCGCGCTCGCGGAAGCAATATAAGAAGACCGTGAGCGCCCCAATATCCATGGCATGCGTTCCCAGCCATACGAGGTGCGAATTGATGCGCGTCAGTTCGTTCATGAGCACCCGCATCCATTGTGCCTTTGGCGGAATCTCCAGTCCCAGCAACTTCTCCACCGCCAGCACGTAGCAGAGATTGTTGGTCATCGGGCACAGGTAGTCGATGCGGTCGGTGAGCGGCACCACTTGCTGGTAGAACTTGGCTTCGCAAGTCTTTTCGATTCCGGTGTGCAGAAACCCGATGTCGGGCATCATGCGCACGACGGTTTCGCCGTCAATTTCGAGGATCACGCGCAGCACGCCGTGCGTCGACGGATGTTGCGGGCCCATGTTCAGGATCATGGTGCGATCCTGCCCGGGTTCCAGTACTGGCGTGGGGTTCAAGTGGGCCATCTTTGTCTCAACCTCAGCGGTAGCCCTCCACGGGATAATCCTTGCGCAGGGGATGGCCTTCCCAATCCTCGGGCATCAGGATGCGCCGTAAATAAGGATGCCCGGTGAAGCGCACTCCGAACATGTCGAAGACTTCGCGTTCGAAGTAATTCGCCCCCGGCCACACCGAGGTGAGCGACTCGACCACGGGGCTCGCGCTGTTCAAGCGAACTTTGAGACGCACCCGCTCTTTGTTCGGAATCGACAGTAGATGGTAGATGACTTCAAACCGCGGTTCCGCCGGATACCAATCCACGCACGTTACGTCAGAAAGATAATTGAACGGGCAGCCCGCATCTTCTTTCAGCACGATGCAGGCTTCGCGGATGTGGTCGCGATGCACATAGATCGTCATCTCGTCGCGATCGAACTTCACGCCCGTGACCGCTTCAGCCTTCCAGCCGGCCAGGCGCGCGACCGCAGGATGGTTTTTCAGTTGCTCCAGATCGGTGATGGCCGGTTCGAGCGGCATTCAGAAGTTCCCCCGTTTTGCGCCGGTCTCGCCCCAGTCCAAAACGCCTTTCTTCCAGACATAGAAGAATCCCACGAGGAAAATTCCGAGGTACACCAGCATTTCCCACAGCCCAAAGTGCTTCAGATCCCGCAAGATGATGGCCCAGGGGTAAATGAAAACCGCCTCTACGTCGAACAAAATGAACAACATGGCGACCAGATAGAACTTTACCGAGAAGCGCTGGCGGGAGTCGCCAACCGGGACCATGCCACATTCATAGGGCGACATTTTTGCGCGGGTCGGTTTCCGTTGTCCGATCAGCCAGGAAAGGGAGACAATCGCAGTCGCAATCCCGCCAGCCATCAAAATGTGGATCAAAAACGGGAGGTAGCGAGCGAAGTAATTGTCGGGCATAGGACGAGCTATATATAATTCGCGCCAAGCTTGAATTAAACATTCTAGGTTATTGGCTTACACTCAACAGTGTCAAGCGAACCAGAGGAGATTTTGCGATTGGGTGATTCGGTGATTGCGCGATTGAACGCTAATCTGGAAACGCAGGAAGGTCAGACTCTTCAATCGCTCAATCTCTCAATCTCTCAATCACTCAATGACTCAATGACTCAATGACTCAATCCTTATGATTTTCGGCTTCAATACCGACGTAAAACACGGCGACACCATTTACCACGTGCAGAGCGAGGCTCGCGAGGGTGAGTTGCTGCTGCAGTCACAGGTCTTTGTGCGCGGGCGCTGCATTGGCAAGAAGGCAACGTCGTACGCGGCCAAGGCCGCCGAAGCCCAGTTTGGCGACGCACAAAAGGAGCAGCAGCTTCGCGAGCAGCATCGCCTGGTGCTCGACGCCATCCGCGAAGGTAAACTCGACAACGTCCTCGACCATCCCGAAGCCGAAAATCTGGCAGCCGTGAAAGAACTGGACGTGCAGTGGCTCAACGCGGATTCGGTGCATGCCAATCGCAACTTGACGATGCAGTTGCGCGTGACCGAAGCCGGCGCCTCCGCGCCCGGCGCGCGCCTGACCTTCCGCTTTGCCCGTCCCGGCGAGCCGCCTTTCTATACGCAGGCCGTGACCGATGCGGGCGGCGCCGCCGAGATCAAAATCGAGGTCGAGGAAATCGCCCTCCCCGATTCTTCGCTGCTGGTGCAAGCTAACTACCAGGGCCGCACCGCGACCCGCAAGTTCGCCCTGCGCAAAGCGGAATAAGCAGTGTTATGAAACTTCACATTAATGGGGAAGAGCGCGACTTTCCCGCCTCCTCCTTAACCCTGGCCGCGCTCGTCGAACTTCTCGGCATGAAAGCCGACCGTGTTGCTGTCGAGCTCAATCGCGAGATCGTTCCGCGTGATCGTTGGCTTGAGACCCAGCTCAACGACGGCGACCACCTCGAGGTCGTCCACTTCGTGGGCGGCGGCTGCGCGCCGCCTCGCGAGCAGGAACTCTCCTAGTCAACCTTTTTCCACCGATTCTTTGCTTGACTCGTGCGCGCTCCCGCCTAGAATGTCTGAAACATTTTACGGGGATATTGTTTCAAACATTGGGAAACTGAAACGTTGAACTTATGCAGGATCGTTTTACCTCGCAGCAGGTGATCGCCCTCACCGGGATCACGCCGCGCCAGCTCCAGTGGTGGGATGAGCGCGGTGTGGTGAAACCCGAGCGGGAAGGGCATCGCCGCCTGTATTCGATGAATCACCTGACCGAGGTAGCCGTGATCTGTGAGCTGCGCCGCAAGGGTTTCTCGCTTCAGGGTGTCCGCAAGGTCATGCGCTTTCTCGACCGCGAGATTGGCAAGGGCTTGGCCGAGATTGTCAGCCGCAGCTCCGACTATCACCTGCTGACCGACGGGACGCGGCTCTATCTGGAAACCTCCGCGCGTCAGATCGTTGACATTTTGAAGAATTCGGATCAGCCGATTCTGGCCGTCTGCCTGAGCGACGCGGTGCGACAGGTGCGGGCTGGGGTCGTCTCCGGAAAGGCGAATACTTCGGTAACTTCGCCGGATTACCGCCGGCGTGCTAAAAAAGCTTCGTAGGCAAGGCAATTCTGTTGGTACGAACGCGCATCTAGTTACACATGGAGGAACACATGGTCGCCGAACTCGACCTTCTCAGTGAGTGGATTCCGGAACAGATGCAGCCGGGTACCGTCTTCGTGCTGGAAAATGCCGGAGAGATCGGCGAGAAGGAAGATCCGTATTGGGCGGTGTTGTCGTGCCCGTCGTGCGGCATGCTGGGCCTGATCACGCGCAAGCAGATCAACGGCCTGCTGCCCGTGATTTGCGGGTCTGAGAGTTGCTCTGCCCAGTTCTTCATCCGCGACAGCGAGGTTGTGGTCCGCAAACCGTTCTAACCGCCGACGCCACCAACCCGTTCGTAGAGACGTAGCTTGCTACGTCTTGCCCGCCACGAAATCTCAAGCTTCGATCTTTTTCGCACCCAACCCATCGTCCGCGTCGCCACCTGCAGAGACGTTGCTAGCAACGTCTCTACGGGCGTGAGAGTTCCTTTAGCGCCACCGGAACCTGCTCTACGATTTCGATGCCGAAGCCTTCGAGCGCGGCGACCTTCTTCGGACGGTTGGTGAGCAAACGGATGCGCCTCAGATTGAGGTCTGACAGGATCTGGGCGCCGATGCCGATCTCGCGCTGAATCTGGTTCTCGTTGTCATACAGAGCGGGAAGGCGCTGCCCGCGGTGAAACCCGAGTGCGGTGCGGTCGCCGACTTTCTCCACGGAAAATCCTTGCGAGGTTTGGTGTAGGTAGATGAGCGCACCGCAGCCGTCCTGCGAAATGCGGCGCAGCGCGCCTTGCAGCGTGGCATGGCATTCGCAGCCGGTGGCACCGAAGACGTCGCCCATCAGGCAATGGGCGTGCATGCGAACCAGCACGGGCGTTTCGCTGTGCTCAATGTCTCCGCGAACCAATGCTACGTGCGACTCGCCGCCGTCGATCTCGCTCTCGTAGGCAATCATGCGGAACTCGCCAAACTGGGTGTCGATCAGGGCCTCGCCCACGCGGTGCACATAGCGCTCGTGCTCCATGCGATAGCGGATCAGTTCGGCGACGGTGATCATCTTCATGTGGTGCAGGCGGCAGAACTCGATCAGGTCGGGCACGCGCGCCATGCTGCCATCGTCCTTCATGATTTCGCAGATGATTCCCGCGGGAACCATGCCTGCAAGCCGGGCCATATCGACCGAAGCCTCGGTCTGTCCAGCGCGCACCAGCACGCCGCCTTTGCGGGCGCGAAGAGGGAAGACGTGGCCGGGACGCGCCAGGTCAGCGGGCCGGGTGGCGGGATCGATAGCAACTTGAATGGTGCGGGCGCGGTCGTAAGCTGAAATGCCAGTCGTGACTCCGGTGCGCGCGTCGATGGCCTCGCAGAACGCGGTGCCGAACTGCGACGTGTTCTCCGACGTCATGGGACCGATGTTGAGATGCTCGAGGCGCTCTTCGGTCATCGCCAGGCAGACCAGGCCGCGCCCGTACTTGGCCATGAAGTTGATGGCTTCGGGCGTAACCTTTTCGGCGGCGAGAGTGAGATCACCTTCGTTCTCGCGGTCTTCATCGTCGACCACCACAATCATGCGCCCGGCACGGAGTTCCTCGATCGCCTCAGGGACGGTCGTGAAGAGAGTTTGGGGACTCATATCGTTGCGATTTTAGCACCCGAGGCAAGGCCGGGCAGGCATTGTTGATTGGTGACTTCTGATTGAAGATTGAAAATCAAAAACGGCACGGGGGGACTATCGAAACCAGGACAGTCATCGGCGGGCCTTCGCGCCTTTTGCGATTTTCGAGAGAGCGCGTGTGTAGGCCTCGATGGTGGCGGGAACGGACTGGTTATAGACGAATTGGCCTTCGCGCCGGCAGGTGATGAGGCCGGCCTCGTTGAGGACTTTGAGGTGGTGCGAGACGGTCGCGGGGGTGACGCCTCGCATGGAGACGATGTCGCCGCAGCTAATGCGGTCGGAAGCCGAGATCGCTTCGAAGATCCGGAGGCGCGTCTCATCGGCCAGGGCTTTCGATATCTTCTCGACTTCGGAATGGTCCATGTTGGAATAGTCCAGATCGACATAGAGTGTATCGCGGCCGGTTGACCGGCTGCCATACAGCAAAGCCGCTACGGGAGAAAACCTGCATCCGGACACTTCGATAATCATCTAAATGTCTAAATCTGACTGAGGCGCGAGCGGAGCCGGGATGGCAGCCGCCGAGACTCAAGCCAGACATTTCCGCAATTGGAAGGAGTTTGTCATGAAGAGGCTTGAAGGGAAAGTGGCGGTCATAACGGGCGGGAACAGCGGCATCGGACTGGCGACGGCCAAGCGCCTGCAGGAAGAAGGCGCGAAGGTGGCGATCCTGGGGCGCAGTCGAAAAACCCTGGACGAGGCCGTGAAGAGCATCGGAAACGGAGTGGTGGCGGTGCAGGGCGACGTGGCTAAACTTGGTGACCTCGACAAGCTGTACGCGGAGGTTTCGCAGAAGCTGGGCAAGATTGACGTCTTGTTTGTGAACGCGGGTGTGGCGAAGTTTGCGCCGCTGGCCGAAACTTCGGAGAGCACTTACGACGAGAATTTCGACACCAACATCAAGGGGGCGTTCTTCACCATTCAGAAGGCGCTGCCGCTGTTGAATGACGGCGCGTCGATCATTCTGAATACCAGCGTTGCCGGGCAAACCGGTGTGGTCGGGGCCAGCGCCTATTCCGCGACCAAAGCGGCACTGCGCTCCTTGGCGCGGACGGCGGCTGCCGAGTTGGTGGGACGCGGCATTCGCGTTAACACCGTGGCACCGGGGCCGATCGCAACGCCGATTTTTGGGCGCACTGGGATGCCACAGGAAGCGGTGGACGAATTCGCCAAGCAGATTATTGCGAAGGTTCCCATGAAGCGCTTTGGACAGCCCGAAGAAGTGGCGGGAGCCGTGGCATTCCTGGCATCGCAAGATGCGTCCTATATAACGGGAGTGGAAATCAACGTGGACGGCGGCGTGGGGCAGATATGAAATAACGGGGCGGTTCGTTGATGAGCGATGACGGACCGCCGCCCTAGTTTGATTTTTTTTTAGGGTGGGACGATAAAATCCTTGTTTTGTTTTGGTTAGCCGCGTCGGTATGGAGCATTCGCCGCAAAATCTTGGAATCAAAGGGGTTAGAGGTAAAATCTTGCGGAATAAGGAGTTAGGGGCTCGTCTTGAAGAACCCAGGGATGGTACGGGTAGCCGCTTCGCATTTAGTTCGGAGCGCCTTGTACGCACGAGACCATCGTGGGCGCTTTTTGGATCGAGGTAAAGGTTGTTCGTCACATGTCGGCATTTAAAGTTGTGGAAAAGTTAAGAAAAAGAATCGGCAAGGTGACCGTCAGAGTTCCGCACGAGCTTAAGCCCGTTAGCTGCGATTCAGTTGGGCGGCACGGCTGAAGCCATGCCCTTTCAAAACCCAACGTGGCGATGCTAGGCTCTGGTTAGGTTGGCTGGGGACCAGGTTTTCACGAATTCTGCAAGCCGGTCGAGGGCTTGTGGAAATTTGTCGGCGCTGGCTGCGAAGCCCAGGCGGAAATGCGCGGGCGCATCCTAGCAATCGCCGGGGGCAAGCAGAATTCCGTGTTCTGTAGCGGCCTGGCAGAAGGCGCGACTGTTTTCTCTGCTGAGCAGCCAAGGGAAAGCGGTGACGCCGCCACGAGGCTGAATCCAGCCAAGCGTCTCGCGGTGTTCGGACATGAATGAAGAAAGCCGCCGAAGATTTTGAGTTGCGGTTTGCTGCGTCTTGCCGAGGACGACGTTGCGATGGCGCATGGCAATCTCGGCCAGCATTTCTCCGGCAGTGTTGTTGGAAATAGAAAAGTAGGTGCGCGCATTCCAGTAGAGTTCGCGGCGTTTAGGATCGTGCTCGATCATCCAGCCGGTGCGCACTCCGGCTAGAGGGAACGCTTTCGAGAAATCATGGATGACGGTCGCGTGGGGCAGGCGGGAAGCCGATTTTGTCGCCTCTCCGTGATAGATGGGGTGGTAGACCTCGTCGCTGATGAGTTGAATTTTGCGAGACGTCGTGAAGGCGTGCAGGTCGTCGAGTTCGGCGTCGGTGATGGTGGCGCCGGTGGGATTGTGGGGACTGTTGATCAGAATCAACTTGGTATCTCGATCGGCGAGTTGCTTGATCTCGTCGAGATCGATGCGGAAGCCGTTCTCCTTGCGAATCGAGTAGAAGCGAGTTTCGATCCCGAGCGATTGGGGAATAGCAGAAAAAGGAGGATACCCGGGTTGCGGCAGAATGACGTTCGCGCCCGGTTCTTTGGCCAGCCAAAAGAGAATAAGAAGAGCCTCAGAGGCGCCGGTGACGACCTGGACGGCGTCGACATTCACACACTGCATTTCGGCGATGGCGGCGCGCAGGCCGTCGGCTCCGGACGGCTGGCTGTAGGCCAAGGTGTGATGCAGGAAGCGCTGGCGGTCGTCGTCGTCGGTGCCGAGGCTGAGGATTTCGTTCAGAGTCCAGCGCGGCCCTTCGCTGGAGGCCAAGTTGAATTCGGTGTCGTGCTCGTATTTGGCGAGCCAGATGTCGAGGAGGAAGGGTTTGAGCTGCACGTCGCACCTCGTGGAATTAGATCAGGGGACGGCTCCGGCGGCTCAGAAAAGTTTTAGCGGCGGGATGATCGTGCTATGGGAATTTATCACCAGTTGAGACGATTGCCTGGCGGTGGCGGCTCGGATTACTTCGTATTTTCCGACTATCTGTCGGAAATTGTGGGCGGTGGGAAGCGTCAACTTTCCGCCGCGCTCTTTGTGGATGCCTTAATCGGGTAACCCGATGCGGCGTAATAGTTGTCCGAATCGCGGATCCTTACGCAGCGGCTCGAATCTTCGCCCCGCTTTGAGGTAAGTAAGTTGAGGATCTTTTTCCTCGTAAGCCTTTTCCAGCCAAGCGAAGGCTTCACTCAGTTCACCCAACGCTCCATACAGAATTGCGACTGAAGCGGACGGAGCGAGGCCCTGTTGGTGCATCTGCTCCAGTTTCACCAATATTCTTCTTGCTTCCTCCGGCTGCCCTGAAACGGCACAGGCAAAACCCAGGTCCAACTGAATATCTATATCCTCCGCACCGGAGAGTTCCAGCGCGTGTTGAAACTCTCGAATCGCTTCCTTCTGTTTTCCGGTGTGCAGGTAAATCCAGCCCAGGGTCTGGTGAGCCGGTGCAAAGTGATCATCCAGTTCTAAGGTTCGCTGCACTTGCCGCAGAGCCTCATCATAACGTCCTCCCGCGAGCAATCTTCCCGCCAGCGCGTTGTTCAGAGGCAGGGACAAGGGATCGAGTTCCCGGGCACGCATGGCCTCACTGATCCCCTCACTGAATCGTCCGGTGTAGGTGAGGTAGCCGGCATACCAGTTGTGAGCTTGGGCGTAACTTGGATTCAATTCCAAAGCCTGCTTGTATTCTCTCTCGGCACCGGGCCAGTCCCAATCGTATGTCTCCGCGATGAACGCCAGAGAGGCATGCGGTTCCGCCAGGGAGTTGTCCAGTTCGATCGATTTCAGAGCCGCCTTCCTGGCACTCGACAGAGCATCTTTCGATGGCAAACCGCCGCGGAATCCAAGCATGGCGTAGGCCTCCGCCAGCCCGCTATAGGCCGGAGCGTAAGCGGGGTCGATGGTGATCGCCTGCTGGAACGACGCGATACTTTTGTGGAGGGCGTCCTCGGTTCGCTGGCTGAAGTAGTAACGCCCCTTCAGGTAATTCTCATAAGCTTGAGGATCGACCGGACGCCCGGATGCCAGACGCGCTCGCTCCTCAGGTGTGAGATTCAGTTCGACCTGCTCGGCAATACTCCGAGCGACTTCCTCCTGCACTTCGAGAATACTTTCGTAGTTGCGTTGGTATTCTCCCGCCCAAATGTGCTCATCCGTCGCGGCACGAATCAGTTGCGCGTGCACACGGATACGGTCTCCTTCTCGTACCAGCGACCCTTCAACGATCGCATCGACCGCGAGCATCCTGGCAATTTCTGGCAATGCAAGCTGCGTGTTCTTGAAGTGCATACTCGAAGTGCGGGATATAACCCGTAGTCCGTGAATTCTGGAAAGTCGCCCGATGAGTTCCTCGGTCATACCGTCGGCGATGAAATCCTGCGACGGATCTCCACTCAAATTCTGCAAGGGAAGCACTGCCAATGATCTAATTTTGGGTCGGCCCGCATCTCCTGTGCGGCTCCGGGTTGCGACGTAGAAAAGCGCAAGGAGTGCGGCGAATACTACTGCCGCCGCGCTAAGAACAAACCAGCGACGTCCATGCGGAACAGCCGTTTGCTGGCCATCCGGCTCCGCCGGTGCTTCCAGGGCTGGCTCCTGTGCTTCGTCCAAACGGAGTTTGCGGCTTCGTCGCCAAGCATCGAGCTCGGAACTCAGAGCGTAGACGGAGCCTCGCTTGTGGTGCAGGTGCCGGTGGACAGGCATCCCCTCCTGCTTCTCCCAGCGCTGGACGGTCGTCACGTCCCGGTGCAGGTAGAGGGCAATCTCCTTCCAGGAATCAAGGCGACTCTCGGAGGGGATCTCGGACGCCGATTTGTCGAGGGTCGGTTCGGCCATTTGGGCTCTCCCGGGAGCAGTCAGGAGGCGAGCGCACCGATTTTAACGCTCCGGACGGCAACGGCAAAACACAGTATTTGGCCGCAAACGGCCCGTTCCGTTCATTGCTGCTTGCTCAATGGGCTGGAGTCACTCAGTGTGTGCGTGGCGCGTCGGACTACGACACGCCGGAATGCAAGTGCGCCGGCCAGCCCGCCTTTAATCTCCGGTGGGGTCTGCGCACGGCGTCGATTCGCTCAACAAGAGCAGCGTTCCAAAAAAAATCTGGAGGCGACTATGCACAGCAAAACTTTCTTTTGGTTGGTAGGGGCGTGGGTTCTCGTGCTCGCGCTAGGGGCGAGTGCAGCGGCGCAAGATTGGCCGCGCAGGCACTATAGTGGCGTGATCAATGACTATCCCCTGTCAGCCAACCCGACAGCCGGTCCGTGGGAGCTTCGCGGCCCGTGGTCCCTGAGCCTGCACCCGCTTGGAAGGGCAGATTTTTCGGCATCTCTGACGATGGAGTTTTCCGATTTAGGATCCGGTACTGGGTCCAGCACCGACGCCCGGCACCAGCACACCCACCACATAACGATGAAGGGCGCGACGTTAGTTTGGAACCCGCCTCAAACCGATTGCCCGACGGGCATCACTCCCTTCCCCACCTACACTTGGGTTCTGGAGTTGAACGGAATGGCGGATGTAACGGCAAATGGAGGATCTCCCTTTACTGGACCAGTCCCGCTACAGGTCTGCCTCGGGGGCGGCCCGGACCTCGAGATTTCGAACATCACGCTGGTGTTTACGAATCTCTCGACCGGCCCATCCCAAGCAACAAATCATTTCGGACCGCAGCCAATCCACGGGGTGGTTCGGCTTCCCAAGGATCCTGAATGGGGTGACATTGACTAGCACTGAAGTGGACAGTCGGACACGGGCATGATAAGGGCGCAGCGGCGGTGAAGTGTTGCGCTCTCGAATCGAGCAGATAAAGGCCATGCAAGCGATCTGCTGCAAGAGCTTCTTGGGCACTAATCTGCTGACGGGGGTGGCGCTGGCCTTTGCTTCGGCGAACAGCTCAGTATCGCACAACCGTGATGGGAGTTGCTCCCTCGCGGGGCGCGACGGAGCGACAAGAATGCAAGGGTGCGCCAGCGCCCCAGAAAAACTTAGCCTTCCTCTGAAGTGAGAGGCCCACCGTCTTGCCACTTGGATAATATCTGGTTCATGGGGATCACTCTCGATTCCATGAGGCGGTTCGCGGTCGCCCGAAGTTTGTTTCCCGCAACCACTTTAAAGCGCGCCTTGCATCGTATGGGATTTGTGCAGGCCGATCCGATCCGGGCGCCGGCTCGGGCGCAGGACTTGATTCTGCGGCATCGCGTGAAGAGCTACCGGGCGGGTGATCTCGAACGGCGTTACGCCGAGATTGGCGTCCACGAAGATTTTTTTATTAACTACGGTTTCGTGACGACGGAGATTCAGGCGCTCATGCATCCGCGAGCGGATAGCTGCGTCCCGGCGGAAGGCCGGCTGCCTTGGCCTGGGGCGCGCAGAAAGCGGGCTCAGCTGGTGCTGCAATTCGTGCGCGAACGCGGCGTCGTCCATCCGCAAGAAGTTGATGACCACTTTGCGCACGGCACGGTGCGGAATTATTGGGGAGGGAAGTCGAACGCGACGACGCATCTGCTGGATGCGATGCATTACCAGGGGCTCTTACGGGTGGTGCGTCGGGCGGCGGGGATACGACTGTATGCCGTGCACCAACACGGAGCGGGACCGGGCAGCGACGGTGAACGGCTGGCGCGAATCGACGCGCTGGTTGATGCGGCGGTGCATGTATACGCGCCGCTGACGGCGCCGAGTCTAAGATTCCTGGTGCGTCGGCTGCGCTGGGCCGCGCCGCAGTGGCAGCAGGAAATCACCGAAGCCTTGCGGCGAGCTCAACAGCGTCTGTTGCATACTCGCGTCGATGGCGTGGAGTGGTACTGGCCGGGCGCGGAGGATCCCGCGCGTAGTGCGTCTCAAGATCAGGTGCGCTTACTGGCGCCGTTCGACCCTGTAGTTTGGGATCGGGCGCGCTTCGAACTTTTGTGGGGATGGACGTATCGCTTCGAGGCGTATACGCCGCTGCCGAAACGGAAGCGCGGGTATTATGCTCTCCCGTTGCTTTGGCGCGATCGCGTAATTGGTTGGGCAAATCTGTCGGTTAAGAATGGCGAACTCGACGCGGAATTCGGCTATGTTGATTCGCGTCCGCCGCGAGGCCGCCTTTTCCGAAGCGAACTGGAGACCGAGTTGGATCGCATGCGGAGTTTTCTGGGATTGGAAACCGGAGCCAGGTTTAACGCCACGTCGTGCTGAGATGTTATCCTCCGGCTCGGAAAAATGGATGAGGCGTTTTTAGTGGTTTTGGGATTGATCAATGAAAAACGGCGCGACAATGCAGGTGCGCAAGCCGTTTCTGACGAGCTTCACAGAAGCGGAGCAGAAAGATTTTCTGGACGACCTCAACTACCTGAACATGGCTGAGATCAAATCGTTTTGCCGGGCGCATTCGATTCCGTTCGCGATCCATGTTGAGAGCACGCACGGGAAGAGAAGGAGCGAGATGGATCGCAAGGGCGTGATCTTGAACCGGATTCGCCACTTTCTGAAAACGGGCGAGGTCCTGCCACCAACATGCTTTGCGGCCACAGTCGTATGCTTTGACCGGTTTGCGAAACAACTGAGTCCCGACGATAGGCTGTTTTACGGGCAGTATGATCGGGAGAATCGCGCGGCGTTGAGTCTGCTCAAGAGATTGACTGAGGGAAAATTCCGGGACGGGGCGGTCGCGAGAATCGTTGCTCGCGAGTTCTGGAGCAGAGGCGAGGCGCCAACCTTCAGGCAATATGCGGCCGCCTGGCTTGATGCGGCGGGGAAAGACGGCGAAGCGCACCCGGAATGGGCTTTTTTGGCAGATCGGGCGCGGGGAACGGCGGGGTCGGATTGGAAGCACTTGCGCGCGAAGAAGGCAGCGGGAGTTATGAGGCGTCTCAAGGCAATCGAGAGGTGAGGTCCGGCTGGCCAACGCTCGCCTTTGATTTTTTCCCCCACCCAGCCAGCATCGTACGGGTTCTCTATCTGATTGCTTTACGTCGGACGGCCCAAGGACGAAGTCAAAATCTCGAGAGGTTGAGAGCCTTGGTTGTGTCGACTCAATCGACAAAGAATGCGAAAGTGTGATAGCCCCCGAGTCCGGGAGATCTTCCAACCGTGGAGAGTGCTAGGGGAGCGCTTGTTCTGCCGCCTCCTGGGTTTCGTAAAATTGGAAGAACTGCTCAACCCGCGTAACGATCAGCGCATCTCGAACTCGTGAGGTCACGCCGACGAGCGCGAGGCTGCGCCCGCCCTTCTGATGGTTCACATACGCACCGACCAGCGCTCCAATTCCGGCGGAATCGATGTAAGGAACGCCGCTCAAATCGAGAATAAGCCGCCGCGAGGTGTTTCCGCGGATCAAGGCCTGAAACTCAAAGAAGTTGGAAATCGTTACCGGCCCTATCAGCCGCAACAAACGTTGGCCATCCGGTGGTCCAGAGACGTCTTCGATCTGCAAAGCATCCTGCGGCATCGGCAGAGTGTATTACGGCAATGTGAACGGCGTGTTAAAACTCCCACTTCGGATGGCTCTCGAAGTGAGGATTAGAGTGCAGTAAGGGGTTGGGGGCCTGCCACCCTTGCACCGACCCGATGAAGGCTGGGTCGGCGATGATACACACCCTTCGAAAACCGCGAAGGGCAGGCGGCCTCAGTGTGGCGATTCGACGACAAAGAATGCAAGAGTGTGCCAGCCCCCGGGCGTTTATCCCGGGTCGCGTGCACGTGTGCGTTGGCATTAGCCGGCGAGTTCGTTCTCGGCGCCGCGGAACAGGGCGCGCATGGCGCGGATGACCCAGCGGGCGAGTAGGACGATGATCACGACGAAGATGGTGGCGAGCGTGCCGGCGACGTAGGGATGGCGCGTGGCCAGCCAGGTCAGGGCGATGGCGAGGATGTCTTCCCCAAGGCTGAGCGTGATGTTGGAGAAAGGTTCGGGCGAGGGAGTTACGGCGGCGCGGGCGGCGGTTTTGCCGCTGTGGGCGATGAGAGCGATGCCGGCGCCGAGCAGCGTGGCCATCAGTTGATGGGCGGGCGGAAGTTGGGCGGTGGCCTGGTAGGCCAGCAGTCCGGCAACCGGGACGCGGATGAAAGTGTGCAGAGCGTTCCAGAGCAGGTCGAAGGTGGGGATTTTGTCGGCGAAGAATTCGAGCGTGAAGAGCGCGAGGCTGGCGATGATAACGGGCCATCCGGCGAGCAGAAGCAGGCCCGGAGGGAGCGGCATGTGGCCGAAGCGGGCGAGCAAGCCGAGGACGGCGACCGTGGCGTAGAGATTGAGTCCGGCGGCGAAGCCGATCGCGGCCAGGAGAGAGAAGAGTTCTGCGGGCGGGATTTGCAGGACGTTTAACATGGGTCAGGGCAGCAGTGGTTAGAGCAGTATGGCGGGTGGCTGAATGCGATTCAAGATCAAAACCGGACAGCCGAGGCGGCTGTCGCTACACTACGTGGGCTGAAACAGAAAGGGCCGCTCGTGAGGCTACGGAGCGACCCTTGTCGTTATGGTGGTGTTGCGGTTACAGCGTGGACTCGATTTCAAAGCCCCAGGCCTCGAGCAGAGGCTCGGGAATGTACTTGGAATTCTTGTTGCGGCGAGCCCACTCGCGCAGCCGTGTGGAACGGAGATACTGGTCAGGAGAGAGCTTGTACTCGCGCACTACCTGCTCGAATTCGGTAATGGTGGGGGTGATGGGCCCGATCGGCTCGGGCTTGCCCCAGTTCGGATTTCCGCGTCGCTTGGCCATGAAAAATGCCTTTCCACTATTGGAGATAAAGACCGCAAATTCCTTGTAACTGTTTGATTCTCCGCGTTGCCTACAGGATTCACACTTAGAACGCGGGCTTCGCGTGGACGGAATTGGACCCACGACCATCCGAACACAAAGCTAATCGGAGACAAGGAAGAGTACAGTCACTTGATGCGAAAGTCAACGAAAATTCGTGGCAGGCTCTTTCAAGTCATAGCCAAACATTTGAAATCAAACCATTTATGTCTGTCGGGTTGCTTGCGGAAGCAGCAACTTCCAGGTTACGGTCGTAACCTGCTCCACGGGAGAGCCATTGATCGCTCAGGCCGATGGACATAGAGTTTAGAGGGGAGTCTTGCAAAGCAGGACGAGGCTTCTCATGCTCCGGGGCGAAACTACCTGCGGCCAGGTCCCTCATTTCCTACATCAGGTCTGCGATGAGTCTGAAAGCGTTGTTGTTGTGCTCGGACGCGAAGATCGAAAGATTGTTGCGCCGGGTGCTGGGCGATCTGGACATCGGCGTGGAGTTGTGCCTGAACGCCGACAGCGCCTTGCGCAAGCTAACCCGGCAGCGATTTGAAGCGGTGATTGTGGACTGCGCCGACGATGGCGCCAATGAAGTGCTGCGCAGCGTGCGCAATGCTCCGTGCAATAAGCAGGCCGTGGCGGTGGCGATTGTGGAGCCCATTGTTGGCCTGAAAGCAGTGTTCGATGTGGGGGCGCATTTTGTCCTGTACCGTCCGGTGTCGAGCGAGCGCGCGAAGTCGAGTTTCCGGGCTGCGCGTGCCTTGATGAAGAGCGAACGACGGCGCAACACGCGGGTGGCGGTGCAAATTCCCGTTGTGATGCGTAGCCCAGGAGCGGGCAACAATGTGAAGGTGTACACCGTCGACCTGAGCGAAGGTGGCATGGCGGTCAAGACTCAGCGTGGCCGGCGTCCCACGGGGCGATGGCAGATTGCTTTTGCTTTGCCCGGAACCGAAATTGCTCTGGAACTGGCAGCGGAATTTGCCTGGGAGGGAGCGGCCAATCAGGCAGGACTGAGATTCCAGCAAGTGTCGGGGGAAGCGCAGCGGCAGTTGCGCGACTGGCTAAAACAGAACTCTCCGGAAGCGGAACCAGACGATCCGCCGATTCGTTGCCAGCTGACGGATCTGAGTTTGGGCGGTTGCTATTTAGAGATTGCGTCGCCGTTTCCGGCGTCGACCCGGGTGGCGCTGTCGATGCGCGCCGCCGGCGTGGAAGTGCGGGCGCAAGGCGTGGTGCGGATTATGCATCCCGACAAGGGAATGGGGATTGAGTTCATTCAGGCAACGCCCGAAGAGCGCGCGGCGGTGGAAAGATTGCTGGGCGTGCTGACCGAAAACCGCACCCTGTTGCCGGAACTGCTGGTCGAACCAGAAGGCCTGGAACCATCGCAGGATCGCGGCGAACTGCGATCTGCGGATATGGACGACCCACTGCTGCAACTATTCAATGGCGAGGTACTGACGGCCGATCAGTTTCACGAAGCGATGCGCAAGCAGCGAGCCATGCCGGTGCCTGTCGGCGCCGACGCATCGGCCCTCGCCTAGATGCATTTCCTGCCTGGACGCCTCACCGGCGCAAAGAGAGGTAGTTCAACGGGAGCTGACCCTGCTCACTCTTCACGAAGCAAAACCACCGGATCGATTGACAGTGCGCGCCGTGCTGGAATCCATGTAGCGATTAAGCCCAGCATCGCCATGGCGACCACAACGCCAGCTAATACCAGCGGGTCGCGAGGAGTTGCCTCAAAGACAATGAAAGCGAGCACCCGACTCGCGAGAATTCCCAGCATCAGCCCGGCGACTGAACCAAAAGCCAGCAATCTGAAGGCGCGTCCCAGGGCCGCCTTTAACACTTCCTTGCGCTGCGCTCCCAAGGCAACACGAATGCCCAGCTCCCGCAACCGCTTACTGACGGAATATGCTGCCATTCCAAAGATGCCAGTGATCGCCAGCAGGGCCCCGATTCCACCCATCACGCCCAGCGTGATCGTTGCCATCTGAGCGGGAAATAGGACGGTGACCATTTCGTCGTAGCGAGTTTCCATGTCAACCGGCAGCGCTGCATCGAGGTGGTGCAGCGTGTTCCGTATCGCCGGGCCCAAGAGTCGGGCATCCGCTTTAGATCGCACGACGAGGAACGCATTGCTGGCCGGAGATTGCAGAATGGGAAGAAAGACCGCGCCATGGGGATCTTCCGTCAGGCTGCTGTATTTCCCGTTTTCGGCGATGCCCAAGACTTGCACCCGAGTTCCATCTGGCATTTTGAAATAGCTACCGATTGCTTTTTCGGGGGAGCCGAAGATTTTGCGTGCAAACTCTAGATTCACGATCGCGACGCGCGGCGAATTCTTATCGTCATGCCAGGTGAAATCACGGCCCCGAAGCAACGTTGTACCTTCGGCTCGAAGGTAATCAGGAGAGACGTGGAACATGAAGACAGCGGCGGCTGCATTTGCAGGCCGCAGATCGGTCGTTTGGTCGCGGAAGACATCGGCCGACTGGGTGTCGTTTAAAAGGAGTGGATCGCTTAATCCGACAGAGTCAACGCCCGGAATGCCAGCCACGGCATCGAGCATGCGCTTCTGCATGGGTGGCACTTGGTCGCCAGTGTAGCCGGCCATGTGCAAGTCGGTGTTCACCAGCAGGGCGTTCTGCGGTTCAAACCCGAAATGGGCGTGCAAGGAGCGAGACATGCCACGCAGAGCAACTATCGAGGATGTGACCAACACAGCACAGATGGCAATCTGTAAAGCCAGCAATACGTCCCGAGCGCTAACGCGCCGCCCAGTTCTTGCAGTTGATCCCGCTTTGACGACCTGGTACGGATTGGTGCGAAGGACCTGCATTACGGGAACCGCGCCAAAAAGAAATCCGCTGACGAGGCTTAAGAGGAGAGCGACGGCGTAAACGGTTGCATCTGGGTTCACCGGGGAGTGCATGGGGAAGTTCCCGAATGGCTGCCATTGGCTCAGCCAACGTAACAGTGCCGAGCCGACCCACAGTCCGATGGCGCCGCCGATGAGCGAAACCAGCACTGCTTCGCAAAAAAAACTGCGCACAATGCGTTCGCGACTTGACCCGAGCGCGAGCCGCAGAGCGACTTCGCGGGAACGGTCGGCTGCACGCGCGGCGAACAGGCTGCCGAGATTTGCGCAGGCGGCCAGCAGGATTAATACGGCCAGCAGCATCAATCCGCTCAGGAATGCGGCAAACGGTCCGTTAAACTGATCGCCAAAGAGCCTGGGCCGCGCCAAAGAGAAGCTCATTTGGGCTTCGACTTTGCTATAAGTCTTTGTCAGATACGCAGCAATTGAGTTCAGGTCGGCAGATGCCTGGGCCGGAGTGACTCCGGCTCTCAAATGCCCCATTACCTGCATGACAGAGCGATTACTTCGATCGTTGAGGTAATTGGTACCTTCCACTTGCTCACAGTTCACTATCGGCACAAAGAAATTAGGAGACAAGAAAACTAGTGTCCCGCGAAACTTAGGCGGCGTGACTCCGATGATGGTGAAGGGATGCTTGTTCACCTGGATGACACGTCCCAAGACCCCACGATCATCATGAAAATGGGAGTGCCAATAGGCGTAGCTGAGCACCATGTAGGGGGCGCTGTTGGGACCATTTTCGTCAGAGGCGTGAAATAAACGGCCGAGATAGGGCTGAATCCGAAGGGCGTCGAAATAGTTTCCGCTCGCCTCCAAGCCCCAGGTAGGGGTTGGAGCCTCACCCGTGTCGAGTGCCACCTGAGAGATGTTGTAAGCTACAAGATCGTCAAAGCTGTGGTTTCGGTTACGTAAGTCCAGATAATCGGGATATGAGTCGTTAGTGTCTTTCTGGCTTGTGTGTTGAAGCGAGTAGAGGCTTTCCGGTTGAGGGACATTGAGCGGGCGCAGGATCAACCCATTTAACACACCGAACACGGCCGCATTGGCGCCGATGGCCATCGCCAGCGTTAAAACGGCGCAGATCGTAAAGGTTCGAGACTTGCGCAACTGCCGCACTGCATAACGGAGATCTTGAACCAGGCCACTCATCACACAACCTCCTCCGCAAGAAGAAGACCCCAGAAGCGTGTTGCCCCGTTAGAGGGCAATTTTCCTACCATCGGCATGAAACTGCAAACTATAGTGGACGAACGCGCTGCGGTTGAATCCACCGCAATAGGGACTGTAGAGAATGTTCGCTTTTGAATGATCGTGTCCAGAAGCGGACAGCGTCAAGGGTAAAGGCGGTGTTCCGCACACTCGTTCCGGTCTTTTGCTCCTTCGCCACAAACGGTCATTGTTCCCGCGGAGGCGGTACCACGATCTGTCCTCCGAGCATCACCCATATTGGCTGGCGCAGGGTCTCGATGTTTTGCAGGGGATTATCCGGAACCAAGACCAGGTCCGCTCGAAACCCCGGTGCGATCTGTCCCAATGTAGCGCCTTGGCCGAGATAGGCAGCGTTGTTAAGCGTGTCGAAGACCAGTATCTGCGCAGGCGCAAAGCCACACTTGATGAAATGATCGAATTCATCATGCAACCCAGTTCCGTAGGGAACCAGCGGCGCATCGGTGCCAATTGCGAGCTTCACTCCGGCCTGCTGCAGCCTTCGGATGAATTGACATTTTTGTTGCAGGATTTCATTCCGCCTTGCGTCGTCCACATGGCGCAAGGTCAAGGCGGCGTTTAATTCTCCAAACGTGGGATCGACGAAGGTCTTTTTCTGGACCAAGAGCGAGACCAAGTCATCCGGCAGATTCTCGATAGATGCGACATGTTCAATTCCGGTAGCGCCGGAGCGGGCCGCTTTGGCAACCTCGTCTGTTGTCTCAGCGTGAACAATTGAGATCAGCCGCCTGGAAGACGCCCACGCGATGCCTTCTTCGAGCAGGCTCGGCGCCAGCTTCTCTTTGGCTTGGCCGATTGTGCCATAGATAAACTTCACGGCATCGGGAGGGCCCGCTTCGTAATTCTTTTCGAGTCCGGAGATCAGAGTTGAGGAATCAGATGCCAAGATCGCGCCTTGTCTCGAAGTTTCCGCATTCCAAATCGTGCTCACGGGATGGCCATGAGGAGAAGTGACCAGCCGTCCTACGACAAAAAGTTCAGGGCCCAGCAGTTGCCGAGATTGCAAAGCCGCCCGCATTTGATAGGCGTGGGCTGCGGGTCCGCCAACGTCGCGCACCGTCGTCACTCCGTTTTCCAAATAGACACGCCTCTGCGGGCCGTAATTAGCGAAAAAGGATTCCAACAGGAACTGGAAATTGAATGGACCTAGAACGCTCTGCACCGGGGCTTGCAGATGGGTGTGGACATCGATCAATCCAGGCAGCAGAAATTTTCCGCCGGCATCGATGGCCGGCCAGTGCGCGGAGTCTGCGCTCGCGTCGACCAGTTCAATGATCCGCCCGTCTTCGACGTGCACGTTGACATCGTTCGTGATGCGATTTGCGACCGGGTCCACCAAGCGAGCATTCACGATGTTCACGCGCGACGAGCGCGTTTTTGGCCAGGTGCAGTGATCGACTCGGCTGGCATAAACAACAGGTGCGGCCATGCCGGCAACGAATGCGATCGCGACCAGCCACGTGGTGATTTGGCGGACGGTGGTCCCACCTCGAGTCAGCAGGAACAAGGTTGTAACGAGGAGAAAATAGACGGGACTTTGCGAAAAATAGATGCCCCATACCGCCGGGGAGCTGGGATGAAAGTGGCCGCCGAAGGCCGGATAGACAAGAAAAAGCGAAAGAAAATAGAGAGGAAGCGAAATTAGATAAGCAATGAACAGGCGGCTGACCCAGCCGCGCTTCCACCGGAAGAGCAAGGTTCCCACGGGCCACCAATAGACCACAGCAAGGGCCAGCCAGCTAACGAGCATGACCGCGCAGCTACGAATTCCTCCGCCCAAATACTGCAACGCAAGCAGGAATGGAAGCGGGACGCAGACCAACAAGAGGGAGAGAAGAAAAAACCTCGGCAGTCCGACTAGCAAAAAAGTTGCTCTAAGTCGATCATTCATCGCATCTCGCAGGATTTCCCAATTCCACAGGTCCTCCAGTGAACGCAAAGGTACAGAATCAAGAGTCGTAACCAACTGCACGCTCAGGGAAGCGCAAACGAAAATACATCGCTTCCGGCGGCAATCGCGAAGTACTGCTTTCCAGCGATCGCATAACTCGTGGGAGAGGCATGGATCAATTGTCCAACGTGGAAGTGCCACAATGGCTTGCCCGTCCGCCCATCGAGAATTACGAAATTGTTAGCGTCGTCTCCATAAGCGACCAAGCCGGTGGCCGTTGACATCACGCCGCCCCAGCCCTTGTTCCTGCCGATTTGGAGATCGCGCCAGGCGAAGTCGAGCGTATTCAGATCAAAGGCATTGATGTACGCCTTACCGGGCTCATTCACGCTCCGCGTACCACTCGCGTAGTATGCTCTTCCGGTTTCGAAGAGTTTTGTATTCGACTGGACGATGGCGCATGCCTCAAAGGAGCGGAAGTAGAACATGGTGCTGGACGGATCATAGCTAGGCGAGTACCAGTTCGTAGCTCCGCCGTTGCCGGGACAAACGCGAACGCCATTTTCGTCGGGAGTGAGTCCGGAGAGGATGGGGCGACCGTTCTCGTCAATGCTCTTGGCCCAATTTTGGGTGTTCATGAACGGCTTGGCAAAGAGGAATTTTCCGTCAGTCCGGTCCAGGATGTAGAGGAATCCGTTACGGTTTGCGGTCACAATCAGCTTGCGCGGCTGGCCTTTGAATCGTGCATTCACGATCACGGGTGTTTGCACGGCGTCGTAGTCATACAAATCATGAGGGCTGAATTGGAAATACCATTTCAAGGCGCCGGTGTCGGGATCCAACGCCAGGAGGCAACTGGTGTAGAGGTCGTCACCGGGGCGAAGCGTGCCGTCATAGTCCGGAGCAGGGTTGCCGGTACCCCAGTAGAGCGTGTTGAGATCGGGATCGTAAGTGCCGGGCATCCACGTCGTGCCTCCGCCATGCAGATAGCTGTCTCCGGGCCAGCTCTCATTGCCCTTCTCGCCGGGTCCGGGGATGGTCCAGAACCGCCACTTCTCCTCGCCGGTTTCCGCGTCGAAGGCGGCCAGGAAGCCGCGCACGCCGTCGTCGCCACCTGAAATGCCGACGACCACTTTGTCTTTCACGATGAGGGGAGCGCTGGTAGCGCCGTAGTTCTTGTTTCCGGTGGCGTACGCCACCTCCCAAATCAAGTGGCCCGAGCGCGCATCGAGACACAGCAAATGTGCGTTGTCGGTTTCCATGTAGACGCGGGTGCCGAGTATGGCCAGGCCACGATTGTGATGCTGGGCGGGGTCGTCCACCAGACCTTGGGAACCGGCGCGGATGTGATGCCACAGCACCTTGCCGGTCTTGGCGTCCAGCGCGTATGCGTCATTGGCGCTGGTCACGAACATGACGCCCGCAACTACCACGGGAGTGACTTCGAGAGGGCTGACGGTTCGTGGGTGAAAAACCCACTGCGCTGCCAGTCGATCCACGTTGGCCGGTGTGATCTGCGTCAGGCCGCTGTGGCGAGCGCCACTGTAATCGCCATTGTAGGAAACCCAGTTGTTTGTAACAGGAGTCTTGAGTAAATCGCCCGGCTGAACGTCAATTAGTCCATTACCGTCGTCCGACGTGGTTGCGTGCTTGCCGGCAGAAGGCATTTCAGGTTTTCCGGCTTGTGCGTAGCCACAGGCTGGACGCATCGCCATCAGCAGGCAAATCGTCACCAGGGTTCTAAGCGCACGACTGGCGAGTAGCAAAGACATCGATTGCAGTTTTGTCATCGTGCGCGCCGCCTTCGTGCCCGGCCAGTCATCGACCCTCCACCTTGTCTGGGCGCGGATTCCTGCTCTCGACAATCAGAAAACTCACAATGTCATTCAATTCTTTCGGCGAGAGGCGCGTGCGATAGTCGCGCGGCATCAGAGAGTGCCCGGTGTAGTGCACATCCGTGACGTCGCTCCTCGCCAACAAGTGATAGCGGCCGTCTTCGGTCTGCAGTGCAAGAGTGAAGCTGTCCTCGTTTCGCAAGGGACCGGTCAGCTTCTGCCCCGTCCTGGTCGTCACCGTCACGACTTGTGATGTGGGCACGAGCGGTGTGTCGGGGTTGGTAATGGCGTGCAGGATCTCATCCGCCGGACGTGTCCGGCCGTAGGCTGTCAAGTTTCTCGCGATGAATCCGCCCTTGCCTTGCATCAAATGGCACGCGGAGCATGCTGCCTTACCAAAATAAAGAGTGCGGCCGGTGTCCACGTCACCCGTCACCGCAGCTTCCGGCGATGTGCTGATCGAAGCGTTGTTTCTGAGTCTCGACAGAAACTCCATCACGGCCCGAATGTTCGCATCGCCGATCTGGGCGAAGGGAGGCATCCCACTCTTTGTCCCATCATGGACAATTCGAAAAAGTTCCGAGCCGGAGAGTTGGGAGGAGTTCGACGCAGAAACAAGGGGTGGTGCCTTGCCGGTGCCCATACCGTCGGCGCCATGGCAGCCTGCGCAATATTCCATGAAGCGCTGAGCGCCTCTGACGGTATCGGTGCTCTGCGCCTGTACACCCAGGGACGCACAACCGAAAAGGATGGTGCCAAAGACCAACAGAGTTTCAACCCGGCGAGGCCACATGAGTGTTTGAACTCCCCTCAAAAGCACTGGGTCGCGTGTACAACGAAAAGTGTGCCACAAAACCAGGAGCCGCGGCCAGAGGCAATCGTCGCTTGTAGCGGGGAATAGCGGTAATCAGCCGTTTATGCCATAAAAGTTACTAAGGAACAGGCGGCAATCGGGGCGGTTGCCGCATCTATTTTAGATGTGGGATACTAGAAACGTCCGCCTGGAGCGTACCTATGCGTTCCTCAATTCTGCTCCGTCTCTTCCTTGTTGTTGCGTTCACCGTCACCCCGGCTATCTGTCAGTCTTCGGCGTCGGTAGGTGCAGTTCGCGCGCATATCGAAGGTATTGAAATACCCGCGATCGGTAATGCCCCATTTACAGCAAGAGTTGTCGTCACTTGGAACGAGCCGCTCGTGGGCGGTGGCACGGCGTCGCGCAAGTACTACACGTTAGTGGCCCGCGACTCTCAGGGACGTGTTCGCCGCGAAATTCGCGAATTCGTTCCCGCCGATTCGAATGACGAACCCCCTCTGCGCACCTTCACAATCCTGGACCCGGTCTCCGACACGCGCACCGTTTGCACCAAGGCTTCCATGAATTGCGCCACTGCGGCCTTCTACCCGCGGATACCGCTGGGAAGCTCTGACGGCACGCTTTCCGGCAGTTCCGGCAACGTCACGCGTGAGAACCTTGGGCAGCAGACGATGGACGATTTGCCTGTGGTGGGAACGCGCGAGACTGCGTCGAATGCCGGCACCAATCGCATAGCCGTTAGTCAAACGGATGTGTGGTATTCCCCCGATCTGCACATGGACATCAACGTAGTGCGCAGCAATCCGCAGTTAGGGGAAGTAACCCTCCAAGTCACGAATCTTGTGCGGGGAGAACCCGAATCATCCTGGTTCTCCGTCCCCTCTGGATACGCGGTCAAGAGTGGTTCAACCCGATAGCCGCGAGTGTGTAGGGCCTGAGTTCAAGCATGCTCGCTACGAGTTCTCTTGCGTGCGTCGGAGGTCCCATCCGATGGCTAATCCATTCTGAGGCGCGGTTCTATTTCTCCATCATAATTTCTGATCTCAGATGGAACCTGACCTCGCGCCATGCGGAGGGACTGGTCCCGCAGGGCCAGCACACATCGGTTTTGTTCAGGCTTCTTCGGGCTAGCGGTTAGGGCGCAAGGACAAGGATGCGACGGAGTTGCTCGAACTCTCAGCGGCGAAGGAGATGTCGAAATCCGACGGAGTAGATTCAAGGGCTGGCATGAAAGGAGCAGCGAGCCTGGGTTGGAGACCATAGAGCGCAGCAATGTTGGCATGAGGATTGCGCGCGATGTTGATTGCAGCAGTCGCCGTTTCTTCCGGTATAGCTCCGGAATCGCCATCGCTCCGCGCGTTGCTGAATAGCGTTGTACAACTGGCGGAGGTGGACGAGTTTGAGTTGATGCAGGCCGACAGGATGTTGGCAAGCGTATGAATCTTGGTCCGCGGGACGTTGTTGGAAGCCAGAGTGGAGTTGGCGAATCCCGTGACGGTGCTGGCAAGGTCGGCGGCATTGGCAATGCCAGTCACACCGCCAGACTTGGCGGAAGCAATGACATGGGTTGCGTCAGTGGCGGCCCCGGCCATCGCATAAGCCGCCGCTACCGTGGTTACTTCGTTCACGAAAATGAAAGGAACAGCAGCGTCGAAATTTCCCGATCCCGGGCAAGTGCCGAGCGAGGCCATCAGGCCGATGGCGGAGTTAGGACCGTCATCACCGCTGTTTCCACCACGGGCATAAACGTAAACCTGGTGACCAGCGGTGCAGGTATAGTCGCCAGCAATAGAGAAGCCGCCATACTGACCGCTGCGCACGTAGTGGCCGATGGAATCGGCTGGGTTGCCTGCGGCGGAGGTAAGCAGCGAGACGGCTGAGTTGCCATTCGTGCCGGAGTTGACTTGAAGCAGATAGATTCTGGCCTCAACCACAGCGCGGGATTGACCTCCGTTCACGACGCCTTGGTATGGGCCAGGAGCGAACGTGGCAGGGTAATAACCGTCGGGGTTGGAGTTAACAGAAACTTCGTGGCCAACGCCGATGACGGAATTTCCGGATCCTCCGGAACCTCCACCGGATCCCCCGGAGCCACCGCCGGAAGTTCCGCCCGAAGTACCGCCTGACGTCCCACCCGAAGTTCCGCCGGAAGTTCCGCCCGACGTTCCGCCGGAAGTTCCGCCCGAACCGCCGCTGACGCCGCCGCTTGTAGTAATACACTCGGCCTGCTTTTGATTCGGACCGACGCAGTTGTTCTGATTGTGCGATCCGCAGCCGCTCAGGAAAAGGCTGAACAGAAGCAGAAGAAGTGAGGAAACAAGGTAGCCGAGGTGACGCATGGTAACCCTCTGCACGACTCGATCTACTATAACAAGGGATGCGCGAAAAGCCAGCGCAGTTGCACCATCCATTGCCGTGATCGCTCAGAACCGGCCAAACCGATCATGTGCGCCAGTCGCCCCTCGCGCCTATCCTGGAGGCCTTCGGCCGAGCCGTTCCAATCTTCAGCTCGATAGCTTAATCGTTCCGAATCTCGTGCTCGGCCTGTTCCCAGTCCTGACCTGCTCGACCGTCCTGGCGGCCTCGCTTTTCATATAGTTCATAGGCGCGCTTGGCAATCTGCGGGGTCACATCCACCGGCCTTTTGGCGACCGCGTCAGGAACGCGCCATTTGATCATCGCGACCTTCACGGCATCGTTCACGCCTAGACACGCGACCATGGCATAGACAAAGATCGCGATCGTCTGCCACCAAGGCAAAGGCTTGAGTCCGGGGAGACCCACGAATGTAAGCACGGTACCCGTAAGCGCATCGGCCGCAAGGGCCAGCAGGAAGGTCTTGCTGGGCAGGGACGCCCAGAACCAGCCACGTTCCCGCGCGGACACAACGGAGAACACCGCTAAGTAAAGCAGCAGCAGAAAGCTGAAAGTGTAGAGGGCATTGTTGTCGGTGGCTAAATCAAAATATGACCAACCGACCCACAATAAGAGAAGGGTCTCAGAAACCATCGCGATACCAAGCACCACGGAGACGGTGATGAAGCCTCCGATGTTCCATGTTTCTGGCTTTTTGGATGGGCGAACATTGTCGGTGGCAAGGGATATCTTTGCGAAGTCCGTCATGAAGACCAGCAGCAACATTGCAAACGCGGACACAACAAACTTACCGGTCACCACGAACGCAATGGCCACGAACGCAGCCTTCAGAATCGTCCGGCTGATCTTGTTGATAATCCAGGTCAGAATGCGTTGGTAAATTGTTCGTCCCTGTTCGACCAGCGCCACAATGTTGGTTAAACCCGGTTCGGTCAGGACGACGCTCGCGGCGCCCTTGGCCACATCGGTTGCAGTGCTAACGGCGATTCCCACTTCGGCCTGACGGAGGGCGGGCGCATCGTTGACGCCATCGCCCGTCATGCCGGTCACATGCCCCGAGGCCTGCAGGTGCTGTACAACGAGGTACTTGTCCTCCGGATACACTTCGGCGAAACCATCGGCGCCCGCTAATAAGTCCACCGCCTTGTTGTCGGCCTGAGCGCCCGCAGCCTTCAGGTCCGCAACGCGGCGGATGTTCGGCAAGCCGACTCCTTTGCCGATCTCAATCGCCACCGGAAGTGCGTCGCCGGTAAGCATCTTTACCGGAACACCCAAGCCTTCGAGTTCGGCGATCAGTTCCTTTGCGTCTGGACGGTGCGGGTCATACAGCGACACTAACCCAAGCAACGCGAGGGGCCCTGTCTCGGGGCCGCGTGCTACCGCCAGCGTCCGATAGCCCTTCGCGGCCGATTCGTTGACGTGCGCCTCCAACTCCTCGATCGCCGGAGGTTGGAGTCCGCAGGCTTCGGCGACAGTGCGAACCGCACCCTTCATCACGTGCAGCCGCTGTCCGTTCTGCTCGACCACGGCCTCGGTCCGTCGGTTCTTCGCATCGAACGGCGCGAAAGAGATGGGTGTGGACTTGGGGAGGTTGTCGAAGATGTACCGTTCCTTGGCCGCTGCCAGGAACGCGAGGTCAATCGGATCCTGGTTGGCTGCCTGCGATGCGAGAGCGCCGGCGACTAGTACGTCGGCTTCTGTCGCGCGCTCCAGAGGGATGACGCCGGTGATGGCGAGCTGGTTCATCGTGATTGTGCCCGTCTTGTCCACGCAGAGCACATTCATCGTCGCCGCATCCTCCGAGGCGCTAAGGCGAGTGACCAGCACACCGCGCTTGGCCAGTTCCTTTGACCCGAGAGCCATGGTGACCGTGAACATGACTGGGAGGGCGACCGGTACCGCGCTCATGAGCAGGACGAGCATGAGCGGAACCATCTCGATGAGCGGCGCGCCGCGGAACAGAGACAGCACGACCACCACGCTTATCAGCAGGCCAACGATGACGAAGAGCCAGCGGACGACCTTGGCGACGACCGCTTCGATGTGAAGTTTGGGACGCGCCTCTTGCACCAGTTCCGTGGTGCGCCCAAAGTAGGTCTTGGCGCCAGTCAGCATCACCACGGCGTTGCCTTCGCCCCGCCGGACGACGGACCCCGACGAGAGCACGCCACCCGGCGCTTTGTCGGCATCCTTCGACTCACCTGTAAGCGCGGACTCATCGATGCTGAGCGCGCCCGTAAGAAGTTTCACGTCCGCCGGGACGATGTCGCCGGGACGCACGCGGATAATGTCACCCGGAACGAGTTCCCGTGCCGGAATGATCTGCCAGCTTGACTCGCGCCGGACGCGCGCGCTGACCTGCAGGCGTTTCCGCAATGCTTCAACGACGCCGGCGGCCCGATGCTCCTGCATAAAGCTCAACACGGCATTCACAACCAGCAGCGCGCCCACCACGGCCAGATCGGAGTATCTCCTGAGCACCGCTGACAGCACCATGATCAGTTCGAGCATCCAGGCCGAGATGCCCCAGAATTTTCGGAGGAATTTGATGACAGGGTGGCCTTTTGTTTCGGCGACTTCGTTGAAGCCGTTCTCCTTCCTCCTGACATCCACTTCCGCATTCGTAAGTCCGGTGTCGGGGTTGACGTGGAGCATCACGAGCGTGTCGGGAACCGACGCGGAGGCAATGTCAGTGGGTTTGGGGTTTGCGGGCTTGGAGGGATCCATCTATACAGCTCCCTTCGAAGACTACATCTGATGGGGTGGGCGAAGGTGAGCACTCTTGCTCAGAAGAATGGCAGTGCCGCGCTCACGGTCGGCCTCCGCAGGAACAAACGGAAATATCGCTGACCAAGCAAGGTTAATTGATCTTGAGAAAGTGGGCGACCGGTGTCCCGGCCACCTTTAAAGAATCGATAATGCACCATGCTTTGGCCCGGCAGAACAAGGACGTATGACGCCAACTCGAACGAGTGTTTCACCCTATAAAGCCTCGGCGCTGCGGAGGGAGAGTTCACTCCGTATTGTCGTTCGCCCGCAATGAGGGGCCTAAACGAATCCGTGTGAATCTCCCCACCCGCGCCTCTTGCAACTCGCCTGACAGACGGTTCATGGTCGTTGCTTTACCGACCGTGAGCCCCACCGCCTCCTCCGCCATGGAATCCGCCGCCCCCGCCACCGTGGAATCCACCGCCGCCCCCGTGAAATCCTCCACCGTGAAATCCGCCGCCACCGAATCTTCCGAAGCCGCGCCCGGTGCTACCCATCATGGATCCGGAATGGAAACCGCTTCCCGTCGATCCGGCTCCGCGATAGATGCCATGGGCATAACTGCGTCCTCCGACATAGTGAGAGCCAGGTCCCCAGTTACGCGCGTCGGTGCTGAAGTGATGGTAATAGTGGCCGTATCCGCGTCCGTATCCGTATCCACCGTACCCATATCCGTAGCCGAAGAATGGAGACTGATAGACCCACCACGGAGAATAGAAACCCCAGCCGAACGGGCTATAGAAAATCCCGTCGCCGGGAATGAAAGTGAAGGCGTCGAAGTAAGGGTCCCAATACCAATCGGCTCCCCACCATCCCGGGCCGCCCCAACCGTTCTGGGCGTACATGCCAGCCGCATCGGCGTTAGCCTCTGCCAGGTAACCCGACCGCAGACTGCTCCAGCGGAACAGATCGCCTTCCTCATAAGACTTCTTATCGAACTTGCGGGGCTTAGACAGATCATTGCTGGCCAACGTGATCTCGCGCCCACCCTTCACGTCGAAATGTTGGTGGCCGCTCTCGACGAATGCTTTGCCGTCGAACACGCGCATCTCTCTCTGATTCTGATTAAAGTCATATAAGCCGGTCTTCAACAGTTGCGTGGTAGTGCCAGCATCGTCGATGCGAATACTGTTTTCCGGATGGATTTCGGCGACTTCGACCATCGCATGCCCGCGGTCAACCTCGACTTCCGTGTCCGTGAGGCTGGGCGAAATCATCTTTACAGAACTGTTGTTACCGATTCGCAAGAAAACGCCCGGAGTTAATAAAACCTCGGCCTTGCCTTTCTCCGTAACCAACGATTGGCCCGCCTGCAACTCCGCCGTGCCGATTGACTGCGAGTTGAGGGCCTGGTCGTCGATCGCGGCTTGGCCTTCAACATAATTCAGAGTTCCCGGTACGGCTGACTTTGTACTGGCTTCACTACCCCACACTGGCGCAGTCAGAATCGCGGCCAGGAAGAAGCCGAGTAGCCATTTTTTCGGCGCTCGTAAGTTGAACCTTGGCGCTTTCATATTGTCGCCTCCACAAGCCTTCTTAGTTGGTTAGATGAGCCGGCGAGAATACTCTCTTCGCAAAAGCTCGAAAGTTCAGAGAAACTTCAGAGAAACTTCAGGATTCCCCCAGCCAATTCCATGGTGAGATGAGAGGGTCGTGGTGATTGGCACAACATGTTGAAAGAGCGCCAGGAAAGCAAGGCAGTGTATTGCTTGACGACAACGCTCCTAGGAACAAACGTGTACGAGAACTGGAAATCGTGGCAAGTCTCAGCAGACAACCTACAATAGAAGTGGTGCAGGAGGTAGTGAATGACCACACTCCGCCGCTGCTGGGTCGCGTTCCGGGCGACGCCCAAGTTGCTCGTGCTCTGCCTCGCTCTGGGTGGACTGGCGTCGGGGCAGATTTTGAACCAGGACAATGAGATTCAGGTACACGACTTGCCATCCTTGATGGCGCGCACCTCCCACGCCTCCGACATCTTACTGACTTCTCTCGACACTATCTTTCACGACCATGACATTTGCTGCGGGAGGGACTCTGCACTGGTCGACAGTGCGGAGTCCGCCGATCCCCATTCTCTGAAGGACGTTGCGAGCAAGCTCGATGGCCGGCACTTGCTCGGTGATGGCCGTCCTATCAAGGTGAACGCCAAGTATGTCAACACCGACGCAATGAATTCCGGCGATATAATCACGACCATAGCCAACCAGCATGCGCCGCTGATGGAATGGAACTCTCACATTTACGTGGTACGTGGCGTAATTTTCTTCTGGGCGGCCTACGGCGGTGGCGACCAAGGCTACACGCCGGTGACCGTGATTCGCAAGTTTTTGCTCGTGGACACGCGATATTCCGATTCGCGGCGGGACGTCGTACTCGATCGCGAGGGCGCGGATCTCAACAAAGCAAAAGGGATGTTGTTCCTGCAGTGGTCATCAGAATAACTAAGGTCCCAATGCGGCGCGCTGTCTCGATCACCCCGGCGATGCCCGGTATGCAGACGTAGTACGCCGGGGCACGAAGTCCGTACTCAACTGACGTAATGTCCTGAGTAGTGCCGGAACTTCTCATGGCGACGCTGTCGATTGACCCTATGGTCTTGCTTCGTGAGGAATGGACTGCTGGAAACACACACATCGACTGTGTTCGACCTGTAAAGCACATCCTAAGCGAGGCTAGATTGCAGCTATGGTGGTTAGGTTTCTTGCGGTTGCTGAGGCAACTGGTAGCTTGATGCAAAAGATCGCTCCAGTGGGCAAAGCGGTCTTCACAGTAATGGTGCCTCCATGGGCTTCAACTGCCCATTTGGCTATGGGCAATCCGAGCCCGAAGCCGCCTGAGTCGCGTGAGCGGGCTTCGTCCAGCCGGTAGAAGCGGTCAAACACGCGCTGCTGGGCGCCCTCGGGAATCCCGGGTCCTTCATCCTGGATGGTGAGTTCCGCAAACTGCGCAGGCCCGGTGTCCGCTCCAACAATTTGCAAAGAGACATGAATGCTACTGCCGGATGGAGAATACTTCACCGCATTGTCGAGGAGATTGACAAGGGCCATGCGGAGAAACGCGCGATCGGCGCATACGAGCGCTGCTTGATCGCCCGTCACTGAAATAGTTTGTTCCTTATCCTCCGCCAGGACACCAACGACCGCGACCGCCTCTTGCACGAGATCCATGAGAGCGAAATCGGTTTGTTGCAGCTGGATCGCACCCGAATCAGCGTGTGCGATGGTGAGTAGCGTGTCGACCATGGCGGTGAGCTTGGCGACTTCCTCCAGCATGCTTCCGATGATGTCGCGATATTTCTCGGGGTCGTGCTCCTCCTGCAGGCCGACCTCGCCAACGCTGCGCACGGCTGCCAGCGGTGTCCTGAGTTCGTGCGAGACGTCAGAGGTGAAACGCTGCAGTTTCTCAAAGGACTCCTGCAGGCGCTCAAGGAGTCCGTTGAGGACAATCGCCATGTGACCGAGTTCGTCCTCGGGATTCTTGATGGGGAGGCGTTCATTGAGGCGGCGCGCAGTAATGCGCTCGGCGAGGCTGGCCATCTGTTCGAGTGGGTCCAGAACCCTGATGACGAAACGGTAGCCTGCAAAACCGGCGGCGATCAGCGCGATTGGCAGAACAAGAGTAAGCAGGCCCAGCAACTGAAGCGATTGGAGCCTGAGCGGCTCGGTGCTGTACGCCAGGCGGATCAGAACTGGAGTTTCCTGCAGAACATGAACATGACTGATAACTAAAACCGGCGTTCCGTCGGCGAGGCGGAAACTCCGCGGAGTAAAGTCATCCACGCCTTCATCGGGTAGCAGACGGGTGCCCAGCGTGTTTCCATCGAGCTTGCGATTGCGGAAAAGTACGCGCCCATTTGGATCAAGAACCTCCAACAGGCGATCGAGCAAGAGTCTTGATTCGGGCCGATTGAAGTACTCCTCGTGCAACGAGACTTGTCCGTCTGCGGTGAAGTATAGGAGGCCTTGGACGGTCTCCATATCCTGCACTTCGGCATGGTAAAGCTGCTGCTTCAACTGCCAAAACTGAAGAAAACAGGCACAGCCAATGAAGGCGGCAAACAAGAGACCGAAAATAGCCACATACCAGAGAGTGAGGCGGCTTCTGATATGACTAATCCGGAAGGTCACTTCTTGGTGTCCTCCATCCGCATAACAAAGCCCACACCGCGAACCGTGTGCAGGAGCTTGACCGGCCACGGATCATCAACCTTTCGGCGGATGCGGGCAATGTGCACGTCAATCACGTTGTCGATCGAAGTGTAGCGCAGGTTTGTCTTCCACACGTCACGGGCGACCATCTCCCGAGAAACCACCGATCCGCTATTAAGCAAAAGATATTCGAGCAAATCAAATTCCCGTTCCGTGAGCTCGATTACCTGGTTGCCCCGCGTCGCTATTCGGCCGCTGATATCCATCCTTAGATCCGCCAACTGCAACACCGAGGCAGCCGCGGGAGTGGCTCGGCGATGAAGTGCGCGCACGCGGGCCAGCAGTTCGGGGAAGGCAAAAGGCTTGACGAGATAATCGTCGGCGCCAGCATCCAGGCCCCGTACACGGTCGTCAACCGAGCCCTTAGATGTCAGGGCTAATACCGGCATTTTGAATCCGTCACGACGCAGTTCACGCAGGGTCTCAAGACCACCCATCCGCGGCAGCATGATGTCCAGGAGAATCAGATCGAAGTTGTGATCACGTAATTGCTCGAGCGCTGACTCGCCAGAATAAGCGACTCTGACCTGATAGCCGTTGCGAAGCAGGCCCTCGGCAATCGCGTTCGCCAGTTTGTGCTCGTCTTCGACAACCAGAATGTCGAGCGCTTCTCTTGCGTGCAGATTGTCTGCGCTAAACATGACTCACACTTTACCGCAGGTCGCCGGCAGAGCAGGCCGCCGAAATGAAAAGTTCAGAAACACTTCAGAATTCCTTAATGCTGTCATGTGTTGAGATTACCGAGCAATACGGGTTGTGCCGGAAACTGGAGGTTCAGGTGGCGCGTTTGGACCGACCTCAAACCCGCACTATCGTTGCGTGGGGAATGACCCCTCGGGTAATCGTGGTTTCCGTGGTGGTTGGGCTCGTGTCATTTCTTGTGACCGAACTCATGCATCGTTTCCTGGTTGCAGATCTCGGCCGTCGCTGGGAACGACTATTGGCCGAGGGGGTTTCAGCGGTCGTCGTTGCAGGATTGACCGCCGGATTTATGGACGCGGCCAACCAGCGACAGGAAGCTGCGCTGCTGAGGATGCAAGTGATTTCTGAAATGAATCACCACATCCGGAACGCCCTAGGCGCGATATCGCTAACAACTGACTCGATCCAAAACCAGGAATGCGTTCGAGTGATTTTCGCGAGTGTCGATCGGATCGAGTGGACACTTCGAGAAGTATTGCTGCGAAACAAGCCGATTTCAGAGAAGGAGGTGGATCGACAGAGGTACGCCAAGTCGAAACAGGCGAGCCGATCAACCTATACACGCGAGGAGAGTACCAATGAATAACGTGAAAGTTCTTTGCGTAGAGAGTCACAAAGAGTATCTGGATGCCCTGACATTCCTGCTGGAGGCGGCTGGTTATGAAGTGGTGTCAGCCGGCACAGGGAGCCAGGGTCTGTCGATGCTGATGAAACAACCGATCCAGGGAGTTCTTCTGGAATACGACTTGCCGGATGCCACGGGCAGCGCAGTTCGGGCGGAGATGAAGCGCATCAAGCCGGAAATCCCTGTCCTGCTTTTTGCGGGGGTTGGGAGCCAGACTCCATTTCTGCTTCGTTTCTTCGACTCCTACCTCCGCAATTCGGAAAGGCCGGATTGGGTCTTTCAAGATCTAGATGCGTAGTGCCCTTGCTGAATCGATGCAATCCGTCGGGTGCCGACGTTGGCCAATCATCCACAGGCAGGATTCTCCCGGCGCTTGAACATCGTCGGGGAGGAAGCGCTGAGAAAAGTTCATAAAGTGAGGGAAAAGAATATGGAGCAGGGAGAGGTTGAACGGCTGAGACAAAAGCTCGAATTCCAGCGCCATGAGACTCGCCAGTTCTTGCGCCGTTTGGAGCAGGAAGTACAGTCTCTGGGTGCGGAGTCAACACAAGACAGCGCGGACCGATGCGTCCTCAGCCTGTCAAAGGAGTCTTTGTTCGAGCGGAGCAGCCAAAGAAGGACGGTTTTGCGTTTGATTGAAGCGGCTCTGGGGAGAATCGCTGATGGCTCCTTCGGGAAATGCGTGGGGTGCGGTGACGAAATTCAGGATCAGAGGCTGCAAGCATTGCCGTGGACGCAATTCTGCCTTCGATGTCAAAGCCAACTCGAAGAGAAGATCGGCGCTAGTTTGTCGACGAGGACTCCGAAACTAGCGACTGCTACGGCGAGGCGTGCGGGATAGCGGATTCCTGGGACATCGGAGGTGATAGCACGAGAGCGAAAGTTATCGTGCTTTGCGGGAGACAGGATCGTTCGCGGAGTAAATCGATTGCTTCGAGAACGGTCCTGCTTCTACCCGTTGGAGGGTTGTATTCTCCTCCGATGCATGCGGTCTTTACAATCTGCCGAACTTAGTCTTACGTACGCGCCACGAGGTTGAAGAGGAGGCGGCAGCCTAACGGGCAGTCGATGGGAGTTGTGGGGAATGGAAAAAGGATCGATAGGGACAATGAAAGCAAACCATATGAAACGAGTGCTGCTGCTAGTGTGTCTGATCGTCTCACTTGTTGAATTGGATTGGGAGAGGTACCGAATCTACTTGTTATCCTCCCTCGCGTGCCTGGTACTCGTAGTCTGGACCGAAGTAGTCTGGCGTCGCACAGCGGAAAAAACAATTACTCCCGAAGTTCTAACGACTGCTGAAGGAGTCTCAGCCGTGGCTCGCGTGGCCTATGCGCATCACGCAACTTATCAAGCGGACTTTCAGAAAGTCGAACCCACTGTCGCCTCTTAGGGCAGGAGATCATGATGCATAACAACTCGGGCTAACTTGCGGGAAGGAGTCGATTGCTCTTGCGCACGTAGTATGCAGAACGGACAAGACGTCGCGCCTACATTTTGCCGATGCTTACGAAAAAGGAGACGACTATGAGAGTCATCGCAACCACTGTTCTCGTTTGTTCACTCGCTTTATCCGCTCTTGCCATTGAAGACGTCGTTACGGCGACTCACGGCACGATCACCAAGATCGATAAGACGGCAAAGACGATCGCTGTCAAAACCGCGGATGGTTCGGAGCGCACTTTCTACTGGGCCAAGAGCACGAGCGTTCATGGCGTAAAAGCTGCCGATGTGGCCGCGAAAGATTCGTGGCACGGGTTGACTGAGGGTTCGGAAGTGGTAGCGCACTCCACAGAACGTGGAACGAAAGATACCGTCGTTGAGGTGGATAAGGTTGGAGACACAGGCCTCAAAAAAACGGAGGGAACGATCACGGAAATTGATCGGAGCGGGAAGAAGCTGGTCATCAAGTCTGCCGACGGCACCGAGCATGCATTCAAGCTTACGGGGCACGCGGCTACGGACGCCGGCAAAGATGTGGCGGCGGGCGCCGAAAAAGGCACCAAGGTTGCAATTTATTCCACCGAAGATGCGGGCGAGAGCGTCGCTCACTTTTTCGAAAAGATTTAGAAATGAAATTTGTTGCAGAGAGGCGCGCAGCAAATTCGCCCGTCTTTCCAGGGTTGAAAGTGCAGCGTAGTCCGGAGGTACACGAAGTGAAATGTTCGGAGGTTCTACGGCTTGAAAGATATTTGACGTTCCATCTGGCGGCGATTCTGAAAGTGCTGAAAAGCGCAGATGAATGCGATTCGGATCCAGATTCGACATGGAGAGCAAAATGGGGTTCTTCAGCAATCGTTTTGAAAGAGGTTCTTTTACAAAGTCACGACGAGATTGCGTCAGCCCTCGCGCGAATGCGGGAAGGCACCTACGGCAACTGCGTTAGGTGTGGAGACGAGATTGATCTGCGACGGCTGGAAGTAGTCCCGTGGTCAAAACTCTGTATTGAGTGCCACGAGGAGTCGGAGCGGAAGCAGGCGCAGAACCGGCGCATTGACCGGTCCCGGTTCTCAGCCGCGTAGAGTCCAAAATGTAGTGAAGATAAGGGGCACCCAGATGAACTATGCGATGGAGAAAAAGGCGGAGTAGCACCATCCGACTTCCTATCATTCCTGAGGGCGTCCGCTCTCAAGTGGATTAGGGCTTGCTTCATAGCGGGATCGCGGTTGCCCTTAGCCACCGATAGCCAATGAGCAAAACCGAGCGCGAGTTCATGAATATAGTCGGAGAAAAGATACGGCCCTCAGTGAAACCAGCGTCAGCGGGAATTCTGCTGTTGTTGCTGGGCGCCTGCGGGTCGGGGCCGAACTATCAACTTCCGGAGAAACCGCCTCCCGCGCAAGCTCCGCCGGTCGCACAGCAGAGAGGTTCGGTGATCATCACGCCGCAGTACGCGGCACTGACGCCGGGAGGGAATGCGAAGTTTTCCGCACAGGCCAATGGGGGCGGAATGCTGGAATGGACGGTCAATGGCATTCCAGGCGGGAACCCATCCGTGGGGTCAATCGATGCGAACGGGAACTACGAAGCGCCTAAGGCGCCTTCGAGCACTAACGCGGTGATCAGCGCGGTGTTGGCGGCTTCTCCGGCCGCGAATTTCGCCACAGCGGTCGTAGCTATGATCCTTCCCGGACAACTCACGCCTACTCCCAATCCGCAAGTAGTAGCGTACTCCATTTATTTGCCGGCACCAGGCAAAGTCAGCGTGCAGTTCGGAACCGGAAATCTTATTACCTCGGAGCAGGGTACTCCTTCCCCAAACGGCGGAATGGTGCATGTTTATGTGGCGGGAATGCTGGCCCAGACCCTCTACCACATGCATGCTGCGGTCACCTTAAACAACGGCGCCTCGTTTGCCGATTCCGATCGTGTATTCACCACTGGCACTGCGCCGGCGACCTCGGTGGTCCAGACCAACACTCCCTCCGGGGCTGCGCCGGAACCGGGAGTGGAGCTTTACGACACGATCGTTCCGCATACCGAGGCGCAGCTATTCGCTACCGATCTCCAGGGGAACGTCGTCTGGACCTACAGGTATCAGGGATCGACGATAGACGCGATTCAGGGCGCGAAGATGCTGCCCAATGGACACTTCCTGGTTTTGATTTCGTTTACGTCATCACTGTCGACAACCGAATTGTCCAAACTCCCGAGCGGTACAATTGATGTGATTCGCGAGGTGGACCTGGCGGGGAACACCATTCGAGAACTCGCGCTTAATCAACTAGGGCAATCGCTAGCGGCAAGGGGATTCAAATTCGTATTGCAGGGATTTCATCATGATTTATTACCCCTTGCGAACGGCCACATTGTGTTGCTGGCGGACATGAGAGTGCCTTACAACAATCTGCCGGGTTATCCGGGCACTACGTCCGTCCTGGGAGATCTGCTGGTCGATGTGGATCAGAATTTCAATCCAACATGGGTTTGGAATGCGTTTGATCATTTGGAGGTGAATCGCCATCCCATGAATTTTCCGGACTGGACGCATGGGAACGCAATGCTGTACTCGGCGGACGACCACAATCTGCTGTTTTCGATGCGACATCAAAACTGGATTGTGAAAATAGATTATGCGGACGGTCGGGGCTCAGGAGGCGTTTTGTGGCGACTGGGCCCTGGAGGAGATTTCAAGTTGCTCGGAGGAGTCGATCCGACCGATTGGTTCTACGCGCAACATGGGCCGAGCTTCTTCAGCGAGAACACGACCGGGGTTTTTCAATTGGGGATGATGGACAACGGCGATGACCGGCAGTTTCCCGCAGGAGTGGTGTGCGATCAGGCCGGCCAACCTCCCTGCCACTATTCGAGGGCGGTGGTCCTGGAAGTTGATGAGAATGCCATGACGGCAACCTTGCTCTCGAGCTATATGCCATCAGCGAACCTCTATAGCTATTTCGGGGGAAACGTCGAACAGTTGGCTAATGGAGATATTGCAGCAGACTTCTGTGCCGTGAAGAGCGGTGCAACTATCCTGGAACTGAGTTCGTCGACGGGTACACCGCAGATTGTCTGGCAGACTATTACGCCGGGTGCATCCCAGTTCCGGGCGACGCGTTTGCCCAGCTTGTATCCTGGAGTTCAGTGGTAGTTGATTATCGTAAGGCTAGGAGGATTGCGTCTGGTCTCGGCCCGCATCACCGGCGATCAACTTTTTTGGTGCTGATTTCACGCGTGGTAAGGAGATTATCAAACATTAAAAATGTCACGTTAGAAGGACGGGGGTCGACTGACGCCAAATACTTCCGATATTCTAGTGTTCCAAACAGTAGGAAACGGACGCAACTTAATTTTCCGGATCCTATGGCCCGCGTGGAAATGGGTTTGGCGTTTGGGCATCGCCAATAAGGAGGACCACCTTGCGTCTCAAGTTTCTCGCATTGCTTGCGATTGTTGGATGTATCCTAGCGCCGGCGCCTGCTGCGCACGCGCAGATTTCATTCGGAGTCCAGCTCGGCGGAGGTTACCCTGAGCCTCCTCCGGCGCCCGTATGTCAGTACGGCTACTACTCATACCCGCCCTATGACTGTGCGCCGTATGGCTACTATGGCCCGCAGTGGTTCGACGGCGGCATCTTCATCGGCGCGGGCCCCTGGTACAACCACGGTTGGGGCTATCGTGACGGCTGGGGTCGCGACCGTGGACGGCTTGGGGTCGCGAACACAACGGTTGGGGAGGAGGTCGTGGCTACGTAGGGGGTGGCTTCCACGGCGGCGGTGGTGGGTACCACGGTGGTGGTGGTGGCTTTCACGGTGGCGGTGGCGGGTACCACGGTGGTGGCGGTGGACACGGCGGCGGCGGGCACGGCGGCGGCGGGCACGGCGGCGGCGGACATCGCTGAGTCTCAGGTTTGCAGGGATCAGGCCCGCTGAGTTAGGCAAAGCACGACGGCCCCGGTGATCATCCGGGGCCGTCGGGTTTCTTGATACGTACGTCTAATTTGTTTTTACAGCCTTCTTCGCCGGAACAGCGACTGTCGGTTTCGGCTTCCAGAATTCCGAATCATCTTTCGTCCAGCTAGGCGGGAGCCGGCTCGCACTTGGTGTAAAAGCGAAGAGGTTCGATTGTGTGCTGTTGTAGTCCGCGCTTTCGAACTCCAGCAAATGTTTCTGTGCATCCTCGCCCAAATTCTTTCTGTACTCCGCCACCATCGAGTGGTGCTTGTCGAGGTCTGCCAACGATTTTATGGCGATGGTTACCAGGTACGAGTCGTCGGTCGAGTTCCCGAAGGTTTGTTGGTAAATCGAATAGTAGAAATCGGGGTCGGCTTTGATCCAACCTTCCCTGATTTGCTTAATCAAATCCGCAAACTCGGCGCCGTGGCCGAGCTTCACGTGAATATGGATTAGCTCCATGAAGCGCATCTTGGCCAGGTTCACGGTACCTGGGTTGCTCAGTTCCGGACGCAGCCGCCAGATCGCCGTATCCATTCCCGCCAGCGTCCCGCTGTGGTCCTCATCGAGACTTGCCAGCTTCTCGCCGATGGTCGCCTCGTCGTGGTCATGCACCTCAGAAATCTCCTCGAGAGAGGAATAGCCGGAGATGAATACGGTCTGCGGCGTACCGGTGATCGCTCCCATGCCAAGGTAGTATTGGCTGCCCTTACCGGCGTCCAGCGCTGCCGCATACTCGGCCTCCAGTTTGGCATGGGCGGCCTCCGCGCCCGGCTGCAGCATTTCGTGTACAGTCATCAGGACCGGCGCCGGCCCGGTCGGTGCCGGGTCATGCTCCTGGGCGTGTACGGTGACCCCGGTTACACTCCCCGCTGTTATCGCCATCCACACAACAAGTTTCCGCACTCGGGAATCAACCATCTTCTTGTATCTCCTCTCCTGAGGGAATCACATTACTACAGCATTCTAATAGAACGTACATAGACGAAGGTAGATCCGGGTCCATTCAGTTGGATGGCTTTCGATCAAATTGTCTAGCTAGGCTTGGTGGACCGATTTGAATCGCCATCATCTGTCCGCCATCGGGCTAGGCGTTCGAGTCGCATTATCGACCGTTGGGTTTTCAGAAGAGCGCAACCGGCGTCGAAGGCCAGGATCAAGGCAGCCGAAAAGTTTGTCATGCTACATTTAGGCCAATGCGTTCTGAGATCGAACAAGCCGTGGAGCTCCTGCAGCGGGGCGACGATGCCGCGCTGGAGCAGGCTCTGGCTCTGCTTCAAAATACTGTCTTTTCCTTCAGCATGCGCGTGTGCGGCCAGCGCCAGGACGCGGAAGATACGATGCAAGAAGTGCTGCTGAAATCGGTTCCGCACCTGCCCAAATTCGACAGTCCCAAAGCGCTCGTGGTGTGGCTCTATAAGGTGGCAAAGAATCGCTGCCTGATGAGTCGGCGCAGGAGCAAGTTCGCTCCTAATCCAGATCTCTCTCTGGAAGAACTCATGCCGGATCGGAAGGAACTAGAACAACCGGGGACGAATAGCAGCATCAATCCCGAAGCGTTCGCCATTCGGAGTGAGGAAGCGGGACGGTTGCGAGACGCCATTCAGCGGCTGCCGCCACCCTACCGGATTGTTTTGGTGCTGCGCGATATGGAAGGGTTAACCGACGAAGAAGTGGCCGAGATCACAGGGCTACGTTCTGGAACTGTACGCGTTCGGCTACACCGCGCGAGGTTGTTTGTCCGCAAGGAATTGGTGAAAGGGTTGAAACCCCGCGCCCGGCGAGCAGGCGTCGCTTCGCGGGCGTCTTCCCCAGAACCGCTAGGCAACGAACAGCCCAGACCTGCCCGCTGCAAGGCGATGTTTGCTGAACTATCGAACTATCTCGACGAGCAGTTGGATGATTCGCTTTGTGAGGAACTGGAGCGCCACCTGGGCGGTTGCGAACCGTGCAAGGTTTTCCTCTCCAGTCTTGAAGCGACCATTGAGCAGTGCCGAACGTCTCCGGCGGCGAGCCCTGCGAGTAAAAAGGCGGTCCGGCTCCGCAAGCAACTGCTGAAGAATTACGAGCAAGCCCTCGCGGTGGTCAGAGCGAAGTTGTAACACTCCTCACAGCTCCAAACGTTCCTTACCATTTTCTCTGTAACAAAATCCAACTTCCTGCATTTATTCGCGTGCTTAGCCGATAGAACCAAGCAGGAGGCGATTATGATCACCGCCAAAGCCGAACTGACTCAACCACTTAAACAGCAACGACAGTTTGTGGCCCAGACCGGAAGCGGCCACCATCTGGTGTTAGACGATGCCGCAGGAGGCACCGGCCCAAAGCCAATTGAACTGGTCGCCGCCGGATTGGCCGGATGCACGGCGTTCGACGTCGTCACCATCCTCCGCCAGAAGTATCACCAAAAAGTCACCGGTTATGAGGTGCGGGTCGAAGCCGATCAAGCGGAGCGGCCGCCCCAGGTGTTCACCGCAGTACGAATTCACCATATAGTCACCGGCTTCGATCTTGACGTGGCGGCGCTGGAGGAGGCGATTCGTCTTTCCGAAGAAAAATATTGCTCGGTGGGGGCGATGGTGAAGAAGACCGCAAGTTTTCATACAACTTACGAAATCGTTGAAGACAAGACTGAGTGGATGAAGCCAGCTCAGGCCGCGGGAGTGCAAGGTTGAAGGGCTTGTTCAAACTGGTTCTGAGCATCGCAACGCTGTGGCTAGCTTGTGTTTCGGCTTCGGCTCAGCAGGAGGCCGAGCCTTCGTCTCTTACCCTGCAGCAGGCAGTGACCATCGCGCTGGAGAAAAATCCACTGCGCAAGGTGGCGATCGCGGACACGAAAGTTGCCTCGGCCGGAATTCGACAGGCACGTTCTTCCCTCATGCCTCACTTGAGTTTTTCTGAGGTAGCGACTCGTGGGGATGATCCGGTTTACGTGTTCGGCAGCAAGCTTCGGCAGCAGCGTTTCACCACTGCGGATTTCGCACTGAACCAACTGAACTCACCGCCGCCCTTCGGAAACTTCACAACACGGTTTGGCGGAAGCTGGAATCTTTTCGATTCATTCGCCAGCTGGCACGGAATCAATCAGGCAAAACAGATGAACGAAGCCGCCGGACACCAATTAGACCGGACGGATCAGGAGATTGTCTTCCGCGTGGTCAGTTCGTACTACGACGTTCTACTGGCAGCCAAGGAACTGGAAGTTGCCGAGCAGTCGGCCAAAACTGCCAACTCGATCATGGAGCGTAGCCAGACGAGATTCGACAGTGGCCTGACGGTAGAGTCAGATCTGCTGACAGCAAAGGTTCGCATGGCGGCGCGACAGCAGGAAGTGATCCGGGCCACGAACACTCTGGAAGTGGCGCGGGCGCAGCTGAACACGGCGATGGGTGTGCCGCTTGACTCTCCAGTCCAGACTACCGAAGCGTTGGCTGAGCGCACGCTTCCCGCCCCTGCGCTTGTGGAAGTCGAGAAGCAGGCACTCGGAAATCGCCCCGACTTGAAACGCATTGCTTCCGAGGAGGCAGCTCAGCGGCAGAGCGTGTCGGTGGCCAAGTCGTCATTCGGTCCGCGGGTGAACGCCTTTGCAGACTGGGAAATGGATAACCCTACGTTCGTCGCCGGCGGCGGGGGCAACAACTGGCTAGGCGGGATCGAAGTGCAATTCGACATCTTTCAAGGCGGTGCCAAGCGGGCGGAACTTTCCCGGCAGCGGGCGCTCGAAGAAAAGGTTATGGCGATGAAGCAGGCAGCTAGCGACGCAGTCCGCCTTGAAGTGAGGCGCGCCTACTATGAAACGGATGCCACCCGGCAGCAGATCGAAGTGGCCCGAGCGGCAATCGCCCAGGCACAGGAGAGTCTGCGCATCAACCAGGACCGCTACGACAGCGGACTGACCACGATTACCGATTTGTTGGGCGCTGAAGATGCGGCGCGCCGCAGCCAGACCGATTACTGGGAGGCGGTTTATCACTTCCAGACCAGCTATGCCAACCTGGAGTTGGCGTGCGGAAACTTGAATCCGCAGTCTCCCGTGGTGATGCCATGAATCGTATGAATACCAAACGCAGACTTTCGTTCTTGGTGCTGCTCGCGTTTCTTAGCCTCGCCGGCTGTTCTAGCGAGAAAACCCGCACGGCTCCTTCGCCGGAAACCGTGCGGAACATTCCTGTGCTCGCCGTGCAGCAGGCCAACGTGCCGGATTTGCTGGAAGCGGTAGGGACGGTGCGTGCCGCTCAGAGCAGCGAGGTCGCGAGCCAGATGATGGGTAACATCGTCGAGATCCGGGCTCACGAAGGAGATCAGGTTCAGCGCGGTCAAGTGCTCGCCGTCATCGACGACTCCCAGCCGCGAGCCGCTGTCGATCATGCGACCGCTGCCGATGTTGCCGCCGAACAGCAAGCGGTCGGAGCAGATTCCGACCTGGCCTTGGCGGAATCAACGTTGAAGCGTTATCAAAACCTCTACGAGAAGAAATCGGTGAGCCCGCAGGAGTTCGACGAAGTGAGAGCCCGTCAACAATCGGCTTTGGCGCACCGCGATATGGCAAAGGCTGGCCAAGCCCAGGCGCAGGCAGCATTGAGCCAGGCACGCACGTCTCTGGACTACACGCGGATTCGGGCGCCCTTTGACGGCGTCGTGACAGAGAAGAAAGCCGATTCGGGCACGCTGGCCTCGCCCGGCATGCCGATCTTCACTGTCGAGGATGTGCGCCGCTATCGACTGGAGGCCACCGTCAACGAGAACGATCTGCAGTACGTACGAATAGGAGAGCAGGTTTCGGTCGTCATCGATGCCGTCGACAGCGCGGGGCTGAAAGGCAAGGTTGTGCAAATCGTTCCAGTCGCGGATGCCGCGAGTCGCACTTTCCTGGTGAAGATCGAGTTGCCCACCGACACACATCTGCGTTCGGGGTTGTTCGGGCGAGCCCAGTTTTCTCGCGGCGAGCGGCAGACGATGTTGATTCCGCGTTCGGCGGTAGTCGAACGGGGCCAACTGCAGGGCATTTATGTGCTCGACCAAAACAAGGTTGCGAGCTTGCGCTACATCACTTTGGGGAAACCATCCGGGGCCGAAGTCGAAGTGCTGGCGGGCCTGCAGGACGGCGAGCGACTCGTGACCAAACCAGGCGCAGTCGACCTGAATGGCAAGCGCATTGAGGTCCAGTAATGGCTGATAGCAAATCCAAATCGGCGATGCCGTCTCCGAAGAGCTTGCGCCTGGCCGGTCGCATTGCCCACAGTTTCATTGATTCCAAACTGACACCACTGGTGATCGTCGCCGCGCTGCTTCTGGGCGCCTTCAGCATTCTCAAGACTCCACGGGAAGAAGAGCCCCAGATCGTGGTGCCCATGCTCGACGTTTTTGTGCAGATGCCGGGCGCATCGGCGGACGAGGTGGCACAGCGCGCCAGCCTTCCCATGGAGAAGTTACTGCGCGAAGTGCCGGGCGTTGAGTACATCTACTCGATCAGCCATCCGGGTGTGAGCATGCTGGTCGTGCGTTTCTACGTTGGCGCCAGAGAAGAAGACGCGATCGTACAGACCTACAACAAGCTCTTCTCCAACTTCGATCGTATTCCGCCGGGCGTCTCACAACCGATTATCAAGGTCCGCTCGATTGACGACGTGCCGATCATGGCCCTGACGTTGTGGGGGAAAGACTATGACTCATATCGCCTGCGGCGAATTGCGGGTGAGCTGGAAAATTCACTCAAGCCGCTCAATGACGTTTCTGAGACCAAGATCATCGGCGGGCAGCCCAGGCAAATACGAGTAGTGCTCGACACTCAACGGCTTGCGGCCTATGGCCTTACACCGGGCGCAATCGTGGGGCAACTCCAGAACGCGAACAGCCGCGGCCAAGCCGGCAGCTTTGCGCGTGACAATCGCGAATTTCAAGTCGAAGCCGGAACGTTTTTCACGAGTGTCGACGACCTGCGTCAGGTCGTAGTGGGAGTTCATGCCGGGCGCCCGGTCTACTTGCGTGACGTAGCAGAAAAACTGGAAGACGGCCCTGCCGAGCCGGACACCTACGTTTTGTTTGCGAACGCTCGCGGTGGTCCAGGACAGACCGCCGGCGCGGAGTATCCCGCGGTAACCATCACGCTTTCCAAGCGCAAAGGCACTAACGCCACCGACATTTCCGAACGCGTGCTGGACAAAGTTAATGCTTTGCGCGGGTATGTGCTTCCCCATGATCTGAACATCACGGTCACGCGCAACTATGGCGAGACCGCGAAGGACAAATCCGACGAACTTCTCAAACATCTCTTGATCGCAACGTTGTCGGTCACATTGCTGATTGCACTGGCGCTGGGGTGGCGGGAGTCAGGCGTCGTACTGCTGGCAGTGCCGGTCACACTCGCGCTGACACTTGCCGTCTTCTACTTGTATGGCTATACCCTGAACCGGGTCACATTGTTCGCGTTGATCTTTTCCATCGGCATCCTGGTCGACGACGCTATCGTTGTGGTCGAGAATATCGTGCGCCATTTTCGGTTGCCGGAAAGCCGAGGGCGATCTTTATCGGACGTCGCGGTCGAGGCGGTGGACGAAGTTGGCAACCCCACGATCCTGGCTACCTTCGCCGTTATCGGCGCAATCCTGCCAATGGCCTTCGTGCGCGGCCTGATGGGTCCGTACATGCGGCCGATCCCAGTGGGAGCGTCGGCGGCCATGCTGTTTTCGTTGATGGTGGCATTCGTGGTCTCTCCGTGGGCTGCATTGAGGCTGCTGAGAAAATATGCGGGCGGTGGCCATGACTCCGGGCACGAGACCGAAGGTTGGACCACCCGACTGTACCGCCGGATGATGAACCCGCTCATCCGCGACGCGCGTCGGCGCTGGATGTTTCTTGGTGGTGTCGTGTTGTTGCTGCTTGCGGCGGTGACTTTTGTCCCGTTGAAGTGGGTTCGCGTTAAGATGCTCCCCTTCGACAACAAGAGCGAGTTCCAGGTCATCCTTGACATGCCCGATGGCACGCCGCTGGAACAGACGACTCGCGTGGCGCAGGCCTTGGGACAGTATCTCGGACAACAGCCCGAGGTAATCAATTATCAGATCTATGCCGGGACATCCGGCCCTTACAACTTCAACGGGCTGGTGCGTCATTACTTCTTGCGCAATCAACCCAATCAGGCTGACATCCAGGTGAATCTGCTCTCGCGGCATGACCGCAAGACGCAGAGCCACGAGATTGCACGACGATTGCGGCCAGAGTTGGACAAGATTGCCGCGCCTTTCGGAGCGCGCATCAAGGTAGCGGAAGTCCCGCCTGGTCCGCCCGTGTTGCAAACACTGGTCGCAGAAGTTTACGGACCTGACTACAAAGGACAGATTGAACTTGCGGCGCAGATCAAGAGAGTCTTTCAGCAAACGCCAGGCGTCGTGGACGTGGACTGGTACGTCGAAGACCCACAAATCAAGTACGACATGAAAGTGGATCTCGACAAGGCAGCACTCCACGGTATCTCACCCGCCGATGTGACGCGCACTCTACAAGTCGGGCTCGGCGGAGCCAACGCGGGATTGCTCCACGATTCCCGTTCACGGGAAGACATCCCTATCGAAGTGCGGCTGGCGCGCCCGGATCGGTCGGGAATCGAAGACCTTGGCAACCTGAAGCTGCCCACGCCTTCCGGTGGGCAAATCGCCCTGCAAGAAGTGACGAATCTTCAACAGACGACGATCGATACCAGCGTGTATCGCAAGAATCTGCAGCCGGTCGTCTATGTGACGGGAGATGTGGCGGGCGGAGAAGAAAGCCCTGTGTACGCCATCATGAAGATGAGCGACGCCATCGACAAGATCAAATTGCCCGATGGCTACGGAGTAAAGCAATACAAGGGCACCACCATGCCCGAGCGCACCGACCGCTTCTCCATGAAGTGGGATGGTGAGTGGCACATAACCGTGGAAGTGTTCCGCGACCTGGGACTTGCTTTTGCGGCGGTGCTCGTCCTGATCTATGTGCTGGTAGTGGGCTGGTTCCGGTCGTTCGTCACTCCGCTCGTCATCATGGCGCCGATTCCGCTCACGCTGGTCGGCATTCTTCCCGCGCACGCGCTGATGGGAGCATTTTTCACCGCCACCTCGATGATCGGCTTCATCGCTGGAGCCGGCATTATTGTTCGCAATTCCATCATTCTCGTCGACTTCATCGAACTGCGCCGCTCCCAGGGAATGTCGCTGGAGGACGCGGTAGTCGATGCGGGTGCCGTGCGCTTCCGTCCCATGCTGCTGACCGCAGCCGCGGTCGTAGTAGGGGCGAGCGTGATCCTGTTCGATCCGATTTTTCAGGGCTTGGCATTGTCATTGATGGCGGGAGAAGTCGCGTCCACCGTTCTGTCGCGAATGGCAGTGCCGGTTCTTTACTACCTCTCTCAGAGGGGAGACTCGCTTCCACCAGTGCATCCACATTCGCCGGAGAATGTCGCTGAATGCGAAGCACCGCAATGCGAATTTGTGCAGAACAGCCTGTAGTCTGAAGGAGAAATGTTATGACTGTAGAACGAACACTCCGTTTGATCTCTGGCATCTTTATTCTGTTTTCTCTGGCACTTGGACACTACGTGAGCCCGTACTGGTATTTTTTCACGGCTTTTGTCGGGCTGAATCTGTTTCAGTCGGGATTCACAAACTGGTGCCCGATGATGACCTTCCTGCGCAAATTCGGGGTGGGTTCGAAGTAGGCGTCGTTCAGCGACACGCCGCACACGAGGCCCCGGGTCGCGTGCGTATGCGGCAGAACTGAGGCAGGAGCGCTTTCCGGTGCCCCTGGTTCTTTTACTGGTTGGCGAAGGACCCTAAAAGCGAGTGCGTCGCAACCGTGGAAGTGGGTGACACGATGAATCAATTCCAACAGATGAGCCGAGAGGACTTGCTGAAAGCGCTGGAGATGTTCGCCAAGAACTGGTTAGCGCACGACGGCTGCTGGTTCCTCGCAGCCGAGCGGGAGCATGGCCTGGAGGCGGCGATCCACTTGGATACGGAGGCCTGGGCACAATTCGCGGCCATGGAAGCGCGCCGCATCATGAGCACATTCGGACTTCCCGCCAGCGGAGGTTTGGAGGCCCTTGAGAAAGCGCTCGAACTGCGCATGTACAGCCTGGTGAACAGCCAGCACAGCGAATGGCGGGATGGGCGATTGCGCTTCTATATGGACATCTGTCGAGTGCAGGAGGCCCGACGTCGCAAGGACCTGCCGGATTTTCCCTGCAAGCAGGTAGGGGTGGTTGAGTTTTCAACCTTTGCCCGTACGATTGATCCGCGCATCTCCACCGCCTGCCTGCACTGCCCGCCCGATTCGCCCGAAGGCCGCTACTGCGGCTGGGAATTCACCTTGAAGGAATAGCCAGAAGCTGAAGAAGTCGATGAACCGCAGTCACCTGCAAAAGTCGGCGGCTAGAAGCTGGGATTCACCGCTTGGTGCCCGATGATGATGTTCCTGCGTAAATCGGGAGTCAAATAGGAGAAGATGGACATGCCTGATTGGCTTTGGGGAGTTGCATTTCTGGCAGCCTATGTGGCCTTGACGCAATGGCTACTGCCAAAACTTGGTGTTCCTACCTGAAAAACTCAAGGTCGCGCCGAGTCTCGGCGCAAAACCCCAGGTGACTTAAATCACTGAGCGCGACGTCGCTCTGGGCTACTCTTAGGTCGGCTGCCCCATGAAGAAGAAATTGCTGCTCGTTCTTCTCGGTATATCGATAGTATTCGCGGTGCTTGCGATTTCTGCCAGCATGCAAGTCCGCGCTACTCCTGACGAGTGTGCCCGGACCCTTGCCGGGGATGACTTGATTCCCCAGCCGATCGGGTCGGTCAATCACGCTATCACGATTCGTCGCCCTGCTCATGACGTCTGGCCATGGCTTGCGCAGATGGGATCCAACAGGGCCGGATGGTACGCCTACGATTTCATCGATAACGGTGGCCACCGCAGCGCCGAACGCATCCTGGCGGACTATCAAAATATCCATGTGGGGAGTGTATTTCCGGCCTTGCCTGGAGCGAAAGACGTGTTCGTGGTTGCCGAGTGTGAGCCCGAACGCAGCTTGGTTCTTTCCTGGCGGTTGCCCAGCGGTCAATATCAGACCACCTGGGCGTTTGTGCTCGAACAACTTCGACCCGACCAAACGCGGCTGATTGTGCGTGGTCGAGTGGCACCTGGCTATCGTCCCTACGGCATGCCGGAGTGGCTCGCTTTGCGAGTTGGCCGCTTGGCGCATTTCATCATGCAGCGCAAGCAGCTCCTGAGCATCGCTCACCGGGCCGAAGGGTATGACGACCGTTGAAACCGTTGATTCGCAGGACAGTGAGTCACCAGTCTGCAACACTTCCTCTCAGACATGGTTGTAGGCACACTTGGGCGCTTGATCGGGCGCCACATCGTTCATGCCCATTGCAAGGCTGTTCTCAGTGCCTCATGTAGTGCGAAGTAGTTCAGGAAAACACAGTCTCCAAGATTCCAAGGATCGGAACCCATGAAGCATTCAAGTTGTTTTCAATTTTCAGCCTTCCATCGTCGAGACGTCTCCGGCGTCCACTCCGGCTTCTTTGGCTTTGAGGAAGCGGCGGAGGATTTTACCCGAACGGGTTTTGGGGAGTGAGGCAACGAATTCCAGAGAGCTCGGGGTCGCGATCGGGCCTAGTTCTCGTCTAACGTGTTCGATCAACGTTGCCGCCAGCGCGTCTGAGGGGACGTAATCGGAACGGACTTGGACGAAGGCTTTGATGCATTCGCCTTTCATCGGATCGGGAACGCCGATGGCGGCGGCTTCGGCGACGGCGGGATGCGAGACCAGGGCGCTTTCGACTTCGGCGGTGCCGATGCGGTGTCCGGCGACGTTGAGTACATCGTCGGAGCGGCCGAGGACGGCGATGTATCCGTCAGCGTCTTTCATGGCGACATCGCCAGTCACGTAGTAGCCGGGAAAGAATTGCCAGTCGCGCTCGTATCTGGCGGGGTCGCGCCATACGGTGCGCAGCATGCAGGGGAAGGGGCGCTTCAGCACGAGCCGTCCGCCAACTCCGGGAGGAACGGAGTGGCCGTCCTCGTCGAGAACTTCGGCTTCGGCGCCGGGGACGGCGACTCCAACTTTGCCGGGACGCATGGCCATGGAGGGCGGGGTTCCCAGCGCGGGTCCGCCCAACTCGGTTTGCCACCAGTTGTCGATCACGTAGCCCCATTTGCCGTCGCCGGCGAGATGGGTTTGCGCCCAGCGCCAGGCTTCTGGATTCAGCGGTTCTCCGGCACAGGCGATCACGCGCAGCGTAGTCAGATCATGCGCGGCGGGATAACTTTCTCCGTAACGCATGAACATGCGCAACGCGGTGGGCGCGGTAAACATTTTGGTGACGCCGTAACGCTCGACGATTTCCCAGGCGGTGCCGGGATTGGGAAAGTCGATTGCGCCCTCGCGGAAGAGAGTGGTGACGCCCGCACAAAGCGGCGCGTAGACGATATAAGAATGGCCGACGACCCATCCGATGTCGGAAGTGCACCAGAAAATGTCGCGATCGCCGACGTCAAAGAAGCTTTCCAGATGGTAGGTAGTACCAACCATGTATCCGCCGTGAACGTGCAACACACCTTTCGGTTTTCCGGTGGAACCTGAAGTGTAGAGCAGGAACAGTGGGTCTTCGGCATCCATCTCTTCCGCGGGACAGTCTGGCGGGAAGTTGAGCAGATCGTTGAAATCGATTTCGCGCGGGCCGTTGATTTCAGTTTTGGCGCGGGAATAGACGACGACTTTCTGGACGAAGTCGAGTGATTCCAGAGCGTCGTCGACGATGGCCTTGAGAGCGATTGTTTTGCCGCGGCGGAAGCCGACATCGCCGGCAATGACAATCTTAGCTTGCGCGTCGGTGATGCGGTCGCGGAGCGCGGTGTGTCCCAGGCCGGCGTAGACGACAGAATGGATTGCTCCAATGCGGGCGCAGGCCAGCATGGCTACTGTGCCTTCGATGGTGAGCGGCATGTAGATGACGACGCGGTCGCCCTTGACGACTCCCAGCGACTTCAGGCCGTTGGCGAAGCGACAAACCTGGCGGTAGAGCTGGCCGTAGGTGACGATGCGTTCGGAGCCGTCCTCCCCGAGCCAGATGAAAGCGGCGCGATTGCAGCGGTCGGAGTGGGCGTGGCGGTCGAGCGCGTTGATGGTGATATTGGTTTTTGCTCCGGTGAACCATTGGTGATGGACGCCGTCCCACTCGAGAACTTTGGTCCAAGGCTGCGACCACTCGAAGCGGTGCGCGTAGTCTGCCCAAAAGGCTTCGGGATCGTTCAGCGAGCGTTCACATTCTGCGCGCCAATTTTTTTGCAGCACATTGTCGGCGACGATGGCAGGGGCGGCATATTCCTGATCGAGGGTGAGCAGGTTGGAAATGTTTTCTGGTTTGGTGAGGGGAAGTGCGCTCATGCGAAAACCTCCTGAGAGCGAAGGATGACGACCCCGGGGACGATGGGGATTCTGCCGCCGCTGCAGTCGAGCAGCAGTGATTGCGATCACAGGCAGATGTGTTTCTGCGCGAGGAAGCAGAAAACGCCAAGGGTACGACGGCGCACCAAAGGCGCGCTGGAAGCGGCGATTCTGCGAGGTTCGGAATTTTCGAATGCAAGGCTTGTCGACCTCGCTCACTGATAGGAAACGGCCTCCAGGTGATGTAAATCACATCAGTCCGTGCGCGTCCGCACAGCGTAGCGAGAGTTTCCATCCTACTGTCGCATCCCGTTGCGTCCGAAAAAAAGTTGGGCGAGATCGCTCAGTCCCAAAGTGGAACCGCAGTCGCGAGCCTCAGCAAAAAGCTTCGCGGCGACGCAACTTGACGACATATCCTAGGCCCGTGATGGCACTCGTAAAGGAACTGCTCCCACGAAGGAGGAGAAATCAATCATGCCGAAGGCGAAGCAATGGATTTGTAGCGCATTACTCATAGTCGTATCGGTCGCGCCCGCCCTGGCGGGGAAAAAGGACGCCACTGACTCGAAGGCTCCCGCAGAAACCACAGGCGTGCCAGCTGCGCAGCCCGCAACTGCTGCCAGCCCCAGCATAAATTCCGCAGGAGGGAATACCAACATTACCGCGCTGCTGGGCGTGCTGGTGATGAAGGGAGTGCTGGCGCCGAGCGAAGCCAATGCGATCCGCAACGCGGCTCCCGAGGTGGAGTTTCAACTGCTGGTCGAGGCACTGGCTCGAAAGGGAGTAGTGAGCGCAGCAGATCTGAAGGCGGCGAAGCCAGCGGGTCAACCGGCTGCGGCTGCGGTCGGGCTTGCACCGGCGGCGGTTGCGCCTGTGCCGGCTACAGTGACAGTCTCAACTTCGACAGCGCAGGCAGCCCCGGCGCCGGCTCCGAAAGAAACGAAGCCGCCGGCTCCTGCGGTTGTCTCGGCGATTGCTCCGTTGCGCGTGTTGCCGGTCGACCCTCCGGTGAAAGACGGTCTCAAGGCGGCCTTTGCGATGGGGCCGGTGAAGATGACGCCGTACGGGTTCCTGAAAGCCACGGCGGTGTACGACACCAGCAATCCCAACGGCGATGACATGCCGTTTCCGGGTGTGTTCCTGGCGACGCCGCAAGTTTTCAGCACGGGCCCCACCAAGGATCCCGAATTTCATTTGAAGGCGCGCTCCAGCCGCATTGGAGCCAACTTTGAATTCGGCGACATTTCGCCCAAGGTCACGCTGACCGGGCGGATTGAAGGCGATTTTGAGGGCAACTTCAGTGAAGTGGACAACCGCGATGTATCGTCGATTCGCAGCAGCATGTTCTCGTTCCGCCAAGCCTGGGTACGTTTGGATTATGCCGCCAGCGATAACACGGATATCTATTTCGAAGGCGGGCAGGACTGGACGCTGTTCGGCTCGAGCGCTCTGCCGAATCTGCTGGAAACGACAGCGCTGGGCTACTGGTACGGCGATGTCTACGAGCGATCGCCGCAGTTCCAGTTAGGTTTGGTGCAGAAGCTGGGCGGTTCGCGCAATGTAAAACTTTCACCCACCTTTGCCATCATGATGCCGACCAGCAGCCAGATTGAAAAGCTGGGGAGCCTGGGTCTGGCGGGCCAGATTGGACAGGCCGAACGCGAGGGCGCGGACTCGGGTCGCCCTGAGTTGGAGGGCAGACTGGCGTTGCAGTTCCAACTGGACAAGGCGCCAGCCGTAGCCCCAGCGCAAATCATTCTTTCTGGAGTTGACGGCCGGCGAACCTCCGTCGTTCCCAACTCCTCCTATTGCACCAACGTGCTCTCGTGTGGCGCAGGTCTTACTCCGGCCAACTATGTAGCTGCATTCCCTCACGGCTTTACGGCGTCCAGCAATATTTATGGCTTGCAAGGGGCGCTACAACTGCCGACGCGATGGTTCACGCTGGTGGTGAGCGCGTATCGTGGCGGAGATCTGCGTTTCTTTTTTGCCGGCCAAGTCAACTCTTTTGCGACGGATACCAGCGGACTAAGCAACATCGTTGGCGGGGCAAACTCAACTTCCACAGGCTTTGCAGCCGGCTTTGCGACTCTCGATGGCGGGCCACTGGCGGCTGCAGGTGGTGCGGTGCTGGGGTGCAACGTGAACGTTGCGAGCGCCGCGCTTTGCCCGCAGGGCAATGTGGTGGTGGCGCCGCAGAGAGCGATCCGGACGTTTGGCGGATTCGTCAATCTCGGATTACCGCTCTCGCGGTGGTTCAACGCGAATCCGAAAGGCCACAACGCAGGCTGGCAACTCTATCTGCACATGGGCAAGGACCAGGTGCCCAACCGGGATCTCAACTATGCCGGCTACAGCGGGAACGCCAACATCTTGGCTCCGTTGCCGCTGTTGATGGGAAAGCTGGCGGCGGCGACCCTCTATTACAAACTCAATCCCAACGTGACGTTTGGCTTTGAGCAGTCGATCTACGCGACTCGCCTTGCGGATCACCTCACGCTGTACGAGATTGCCGGGCAAGCGTCGAACGAGTGGCAGGATCACCGCACGGAATTCGGGCCCATTTTTACGTTCTAGAGTGGGGCTGAATTGCCAGGAATGCGAGGGCGGACGCCGCGGGGCGTTCGCCCTCACAAAATCCTGAAACGGATTAAACCGGTTGCGGAAGGGGCATGCCGGGAGGACAATGTTAGCCGCAAATCTGGGCCGGTTGGAAGATAGACTTGCCGAGCGGCGTGAAGCGGAATCGCAGGATTCAGAGGAGCGTCATGAATCACCGTAGAAACGCCGCCTGGCTGGCGATCTGGTTGTGCCTTTCGCTGTGCGTCGAAGCCGCGGTGAAGAACGGCGACATCCGGATCACGGTGGTGGATTCGCAGACCCGGTCGGCCACCATCGACAACAGCGGGGTCGAGAAGAATTGCGACGGGGTTAACTACGACGCGTATTGCCACAACAGCAAAACTGTGGAGATCACCAATCTGCTGCTGGTGCGGGAAGGCGACGGACCGCCGTTTTGGGTGAGTTGCAACGTCGACACGAAGTGGTCGAGGTGTGTGCCGCTGGAGAAGGGGCGGAGCTTCGATGCCCGGCGAGAAAAACGCGGCTTAACCGTGTACTACGAGGATGACAACGGCAAGGCGCGAAAGCAGCTGTATGCCTTGGTCACACCCGATGGGGCGGCCGCTCCCACCGCTAAAACGGCACCAGTCGCGAAACAGGCTGACTCAACGCCAGCTGAAAACTCCAAGGAAGCTCCAGTTGGGGCAGGAGTACCGGCGAGCCAAGACACCGTGAAATGCAGTTTTCAGTCGACGCCGCCGGGAGCCGAAATCACAATCGACGGACGATTCGTGGGAAGCACGCCGTCGGTGGTCGGCGTTAGCGCCGGCGCCCATGTCGTGCTGGTCACGCTGCCAGGATTTGCGCAGTGGAAGCGGGATCTGACAGTGGCGGCGGAATCGGAGCTCACGGTGAACGCAATTTTAGAGAAAGAGAAGTAGCGGGGATCGGCGCGAGGAAGTATCCGGGACTAGGGGAAAAGCGGTTCCGGATGGTCGACTTGTTCTTATAAAGGAGAAAAACTGTGGCTACTGCAGAGGATTCATCAAATGCTGGAATCAGTCGCTGGTGGAGAGTGGTGGGTGGAGTCTCGATGAACCTGGCACTGGGTTCGCTGTATGGCTGGAGCGTTTTCGTGGCTCCGCTGGAAAAAGAATTTCACTGGAAGCGGGCTGAAACCTCGAACGTATTCATCATTGCGGTGGTGGTGTTTGCGTTGTCGTTCATTGTGGCGGGCCGGCTGCAGGATCGTCTGGGACCGTTCCGAATTTCGCTGGCGGGCGCCATACTGGTGAGTCTGGGATTTTTTCTGTCGTCCTACGCCGATAGCGTGACCAAGTTCTTCATCTTCTTCGGCGTGCTGGGAGGATTGGGTAACGGCTTCGGATACGCGACTCCGATTCCTGTGATGTCGAAGTGGTTTCCCGACAAGCGCGGGTTGGCAGTGGGGCTGGCGGTGGGGGGATACGGAGCGGGATCGGCCATCTTTGGGCCGCTGGCGGCCAGCTACCTTATCCCGCACTTTGGCTGGCGCACCACCTTCCAAGTGCTGGGCGCGATCTTTTTTGTGATGACGACGATCGGCGCGTTTCTGATGAAGAATCCGCCGGCAGGTTACAAGCCGGCCAGCTGGACGCCGGCTCCGGCTTCCAAATCTGCAGCGAGCGCCTATGATTTCAGTCCGGGTGAAGTGCTGCGCACGCCTTCGTTCTATTTGCTGTGGGTGGGATACGCGCTGGGCTGCGCGGCCGGGCTGATGGTCATCAGCCAACTGCTGCCGTTTGCTAAGAGCGTGGGCATCCCCAGCACGACTCTGGCTTCGTTTGGCTTGGTGGTAGGAGCGGTGGGCAACGCTTCAGGCCGCATCCTTTCGGGCTGGATGTCAGACCACCTCGGACGGATCAACGTGCTGCGCCTGATGATCGGCATCTCCATGGTGGCCATGCCGATTCTGTATTATGTGGGCGGCAACGTGGTGGCGCTGTTCGTAATGCTGTTCATCGTTTACTGGTGCTACGGTACCCAGCTTTCGGTCAACGCGGCAACGGCGGCCGATTTCTGGGGTACCAAGAACGTGGGCATCAATTACGGGATGCTATTCACGGCGTGGGGAGTGGCTGGCCTGCTCGGCGGCCGGATCGGCGGAATGCTCTACGACAAGTACCACAACTACCAGATGGCGTTCTACTCTGCGGCAGCATTGGCGGCTGTCGCTCTGATCTGCGAGCTGGCAGCGAAGCGCCCGGCAGTTCCGGCGGGAGCTGTGGGCGGCGTTCGATCGTCGGCAGCGGCTTAGCGTTTCGCGGGGAGGATGGACCGGTGTTCCAGTAGCGAACGCTCGTTATTCGCACACCGTGGATCTGGATAGGGCAACGCGATGGCAATAAAATTCAGCGATACAAGGGGCAAATGATATGGCGGAAATACGCACGAAGCCACAAGCGGTGATTGAGACCAGCGAAGCGCAGATCGCGGTGCATTGGAGAGAAGAAGAATATTACTATCCGTCTTCGAAGTTCATTGGCCAGGCGAACCTGACGGACCCGGACATCCTCAACCGGTTCAGCGAAGATAAATTCCCGGAATGTTTCCGCGAGTATGCCGATTTGTTGAGCTGGGACCAATATTGGCACACGACGCTGGACACCAATGATCCTCCGTTCTGGAAGTGGTTTGTCGGCGGCAAACTCAACGCGTCCTACAACTGCGTGGACCGACATCTTGCGAAATATGGAAATAAGGCCGCGCTGATATTTGTTCCGGAGCCGGAAAGTGACAAGCCAGTGTCGGTGACTTATCGCGAACTCTATGTGCGCGTGAATGAGTTTGCGGCGCTGCTGCGCGATTTTTGCGGACTGAAGGCCGGGGATCGCGTGACCATTCATATGCCGATGGTTCCGGAGTTGCCGGTTACGATGCTGGCGTGCGCCCGGCTTGGGGTGATTCATTCGGTAGTGTTTGGCGGATTTAGTGGAGAAGCTTGTGGATTGCGCGTGGCCGACTCCAGCAGCCATGTCCTGATTACGATGGACGGATATTACCGGAACGGAAAACTGCTCGATCACAAAGCGGGCGCGGACATTGCGCTCGACATCGCGGGCAAAGAAGGCCACAAGGTGGAGAAGGTCTTAGTGTGGCGGCGTCATCCCGGCCAAAACGCTTCGGCCTCGCCATTTGTGAAAGGGCGCGACTTTTTTGTGGACGAGATCCTGCCCAACTATTCGGGTGAGATTGTGGCTCCTCTGCCGATGGACGCGGAAGCCCCGCTGTTCCTGATGTACACGAGCGGCAGCACCGGGAAACCCAAGGGATGCCAGCATCGGACTGGCGGGTATTTGGCGTACGTTGCGGGGACTTCGAAGTACATTCAGGACATTCATCCCGAAGATGTTTATTGGTGCATGGCCGACATCGGTTGGATCACGGGACATTCTTATATTGTTTATGGCCCGCTGGCTTTGGCGGCGACCAGCGTTATCTATGAAGGAGTGCCGACGTTTCCGGACGCCGGACGAGTGTGGCGGATTGCGGAACGGCTGGGAGTGAATATCTTCCACACGTCGCCCACCGCGATTCGCATGCTGCGCAAAGCCGGCCATGACGAACCTACCAAGTACAACTACCACTTCAAACACATGACTACGGTGGGCGAGCCGATCGAGCCCGAGGTCTGGCGGTGGTATTACGAGACCGTGGGTAAACGCGAAGCCGTCATAGTCGATACGTGGTGGCAGACCGAGAACGGCGGCTTCCTGTGCAGCACGAAACCGGCGATTGACCCGATGAAGCCGGGAAGCGCTGGGCCGGGAATGCCGGGAATTTTTCCGGAAATCCGCGATGAAATGGGCGAGATTGTCGCCGCGGGATCGGGGAAGGCGGGAAACATTTGTATTCGTAATCCGTGGCCGGGAATCATGCAGACCATCTGGGGGGATCGCGAGCGCTTCGTCACCCAGTACTACCGGAAATATTGCAAAGATACGAAGAGCAAGAACTGGCGCGACTGGCCGTATTTCGCGGCTGATGGCGCTGTCGAAGCAGTGGACGGCTACTTCCGAATTCTCGGACGCGTGGACGATGTGATCAACGTGGCCGGGCACCGGCTGGGCACCAAGGAAATCGAGTCTGCGTGCCTGACGGTTTCGGAGGTCGCGGAAGCGGCGGTTGTGCCGGTCGTGGACGAGATCAAGGGCCGCGTGCCGGAAGTTTACATCGCGCTGCAGCCGGGACTGGCACCGAGCCAGGAAATCATCGACAAGGTCAACAAGGCGATCGAAACCATGATTGGCAAGATTGCTCGACCGAAGCACATTCACATCGTGCCGGATATGCCGAAGACGCGTTCCGGCAAATTGATGCGTCGCGTACTGGCTTCCATTTCCAACCGGATGAACACGGGAGACATAACGACGCTGGCGAATCCCGACGTAGTGGAGAAGGTCCGAGAACTTGTACAGGGCAAAGAGCCGGTCGTGGTCACTGAAGTCGCCGAGGACATCAAGCAGTTTGGGAAAGAGGAGTAGACGCAGGAACAGGGCTGCGGTTCCACAGTTTAATTTCAAAGGCCGGTTCGATTTCGAGCTGGCCTTTTTTACCTTATCGCCCACCGCTCACGGCGGGCACAATCGAAATCTCAGATCCCGCGGGAACGGCGCTGGCGAGCCCACCGGTGTAGCGAATGTTTTCATCACCGAGGAAAATATTGATGTGCTCACGTACCTGTCCTTGCTCCGTGGTGATGCGGTCACGAACGCCGGGGTAGAGCGCCCAGAGTTGAGACAAGGCTTCGCCCACAGTTGCGGGCGAAGATTCGATGGTCACTTGACCGTGGCCGGCGGTAAATTCTCGCAACGATCCGGGAATATGAAACGTGATCGGCATCGGTTACCTCTTCGACCGACGCGTCTTGGATTTTGTAGAAGTCGCGCTACGCGAAGCCGCAGCCACGCCCTTGGTCGGAAGCGCGTTCGAGGAACCCGACGCGTCTTCCAAGACAGCGGCCCTCACGCAGACCACGGACGGCAGCCCGTCCAATATTTTTTGCCAAGTTTTGCCTTCATCGCGCGAGCCAAAGAGTTGGCCGCTGCGGGTTCCGAAGTAGATGCCGGTGGGGTCGAATGAATCGGCGGCCATGGAGTCCCGCAAAATGGTTTCGTAAGCGCGTTTTTGCGGCAAACCGCGCATTAACGGCTCCCAAGAAGCGCCAGCGTTGCGGGAGCGATAAATTCGGAGGCGCCCGTCGCAAGCGCAGCGAAACTCATCGGACTCAACGGGAGCGACATATACGCAGTCGGGATTTCTAGGATGCAGGAGTACGGGAAAGCCGAAATCGGAGGGTACGCCATTGGCAATGTCGGTCCAGCTTTCGGCGCCGTCATCGGACCGATACAATCCCCAATGGTTTTGCAGGAAGAGTCGATCGGGACGCGCTGGATGCATGGCAATTTTGTGAACGCATTGCCCGAACTCGGGAAATTTGTCGGGCCTGAACATGGCGCGAATGCCGCGGTTCTGAGCGGTCCAGGTAGCTCCGCCATCGATGGTGCGGTAAACGCCGCCGGCAGAGATGGCGACATACATTCTCTGCCTATCGGCCGGATCGAGCACGACGGTGTGTAAAGCCAGCCCGCCGTTTCCAGGCATCCAGCGCGGGCGATGCGGATGATCGAACAATCCTCGCACCAATGACCAGGTTTGGCCGCCATCGCGCGTTTCAAACAACGCAGCCGGTTCTACGCCGCAGTAAAGTACGTTTGGTTCGTCGGCGCGGCCGAGCGTGATTTGCCAGATATTTTTCAGGGACAGTCCGGTGTCGGAAGGAAAGCGAATGGGGGCTTGTTGCGGATTGGTCCAACTCTTGCCAAAGTCGTCGCTGGAGCGCAGCAGAGTGCCCCAATAGCTGGAGGTCGAAGCCCAAATACGGCGCTGATCGCCGCGGTCATCAAAGGCCATGGCGTAAACAGTCTGCCCATGGAAATAAGGACCACCAACTTCCCAACGGCTGCGTTGCGCATTGGAGCGCAGAATGAAGGCTCCTTTCGTGGTGCCGACCAGTAGCAGGAACGCGCCTTTTTTGACGTGAACGTGTTGCACGCTGTGAAAGACCGTCGGCCGAGCCGAACCCGGTTCCGGGCCAGGTTCGGGTGAAGTCATGGCGGCCGACTGAATCGCCTCCAGCGCCGCTTGAACTTCACCGGCGCGCTGATACCGTTGCAGGGGTTCCTTGATCAGGCAGCGTTGAATGATGGCCCAGAGGCCGGGAGGAACGGGTGGGCCGAGAGGGCTGGGGATTTCGCGCATGATCGCGGAACTGATCTCGAAGCCAGTCCGCCCGGCAAAGGGAAGGCGTCCAGAGGCGGCTTCATAAAGGACAATGCCAAGGGCCCACAGATCGCTGCGATGGTCGGCGACCTCGCCCCGCAGGATTTCGGGCGCCATGTAGGGCAGAGTTCCGCTGACGCTGGAACTATTGTCTATTGTGGCGAAAGATCGGGTGGGGCCTTCTAATATGCCGCCGCCAACCTGTTTGGCCAGGCCGAAGTCGAGAACTTTGGCCAGACCTTCCGCTGTGATTACGATATTGGCGGTTTTGAGATCGCGATGAACAATGCCGCGGTCATGGGCTCGGGCAAGTGCGCTGGCGATCTGCACGCCATAGCGGAGAACCGATTCCGGGGGAAGTCCCCCAGCCGCGGACATTTCGGCCAGGGACTTGCCCTCGACCAGTTCCATCACAATGTAGAGATCACCCTCGTTTTCAGCGACTTCATAAATGGTGCAGATGTTGGGATGGGCGAGAGCAGAAGAAGCGCGGGCTTCGTGGAGTAGGCGCTGGCTCGAAGTAGCGTCCAGGCGAGTATCTTTCTTAACGACTTTCAGGGCGACATCGCGGTGAAGTACTTCATCGTAAGCGCGGTAAACGACCCCCATTCCTCCTTCCCCGATCTTCGCGACCACCCGGCAATGGCCGAGAACTTGACCGATCACAATTGTTCCTTCATGGCCCCATGGTAGGCTGCGTTTTGGAAGTCCGTCAATGAATGATCGGACGCATGAAGCGAATGCTTCGAATGCTTCGCCGGAGGAACACCCTTTTAATATATAAATGTGGGCATTGAACGCCACCCATTTTCAGGAGATATGAGCATGTCGCTGCGGACTCTAGTCATCGCAATGCGGGTGTTGCGCAAGAATCCTTTGTTTACATTGACGGCAGTGGTCACGATCGCACTGGGATTGGGTGCGACCACGGCCATATTCAGCGTGACTAATGGCGTGTTGTTGGAGTCGCTGCCATATAAGGATCCTGACCGCTTGGTAGTTGCAGGATCGGACCTACGCCAGCGGCAGGTTCGGAACCTGCCATTTTCCAATGCCGATTTTATTGATTTGCGGGACGGCACGAAAAGTGTTTTCGAGGATATGGCCGGAGTTTTTACTTTTCGGGACGTCACTCCCATGGACGATGGCACGCCGGAACAAACGCGTTTCGCCATCGTCACCACGAATTTCTTCCGCGTGCTGGGTGGGCGGATTGTGCTGGGTCGCGACTTGAACGATGATGACGGCCTTCCACAACCACCTCCGCCGCAGGCTGGCCAGCCGGCACCGACGCGTCTGCCGGTAGCGGCAGTCATCAGCCACGAATATTTTCAGCGGCGCTTCGGTGGCAACGCAGCCATTCTTGGACATCCAATGCCAGGACAGGGCGGCCGACCCAGCCCGATTATCGTAGGTGTACTGGCGCCGCGTTTTCGGTTGTACTTTCCTCCGGAAGCGGATCAGGAGTCCGCGCCGGACATCTGGGTCGCCAATCGCCTGGGCTACGATGCCGCCGAACGAAACCAGTTCTCGATTCTCCCTGTGGGCAGGTTGAAGCCGGGCGTGACTGTCGAACAGGCGCAGGCGGCGGCCGATAACGTAGCCACGGAAGCGCGCAAGAATTTCCTGATTGCGAGAACCGCTGGCTATTACATTCGCATCGAGCCCATGCGGAAACATTTGGTTTCGGAGGTGCGTCCCGCGATTTTGGCGTTGATGGGATCTTCCGTTTTCCTACTCCTGATTGCCTGCGCCAATGTTGCCAATCTTCTGCTGGTACGGGCTTCCTTACGCGAGCGGGAACTCGCGGTGCGCGCGGCGTTGGGCGCCAACCGGTGGCGTTTGATTGTTTCGCTGCTGACCGAAGCCGGCCTGATTACTGCCATGGGCACGGTAATCGCGCTCGGGCTGGCATGGATTGGAATTCGCGAACTGCACGGCTTGGCGCCCGAGAATCTACCGCGCCTCGATACCATCCGGCTCAATTCATTCGTGCTGGGAATCACCGCGCTCACTTGCCTGGCGGCGACGGCGATTTTTGGGATGCTGCCGGCTTGGCGGGCTTCGAAGCCGGGAGTCGCGAAATTGCTGCGCGGAAGCAGCCGAAACGCCGGGCTTCTGGGCGGAAGTACGTTGCGCAATGCAGTCGTGATGGTCGAGGTCGCGCTTTCCTTTGTTCTGCTAGCGGGAGCCGGACTGATGTTCCGCAGTTTTCTTGAACTGCAACACACCGATCCGGGTTTCGATCCACAACGGCTGCTAACGTTTCAACTGCTTGGCCCCAATCAAGGACAGGATGCGCCGGAAAAACGCGCTGTTGTCGTTCGCCAAATTCAGGACCGGTTACGCAGCATTCCGGGTGTGGAGGCAGTAACGGCGTCGAGTCCATTTCCGCTGGCGGGGGGCTTCAGTCCAATCCGATGGGGCACTGGAGAAGCGCTGGCGGATGCCAGCAAGTTCCAGGCTACTGATATCGAAATCGTTCTTCCAGGCTACTTCGAAACCATGCGCATGCGCTTGCTGGCTGGGCGCTTCTTTACATGGGATGACAACCTGCCGGGGCGCAATGTAGTAGTGATTGACGACGTGCTGGCGTACAAAGCTTTCCACGGACAGCCCGCAGTCGGCGGTCGCATCCTGGTTCGCGCGCGTACGCCCGAACCGGAGTGGGTGGAAGTAATTGGTGTAGTTGCGCATCAGCATGAGGTCTCACTGACAGAGCCGGGACGCGAGCAGGTCTTCTTTACCGATGCATTCGTGGGCTCGGGCGCGGTTGATCGCTGGGTGCTTAAGACTGGGAACGATCCGACGAATTACGGAAATGCAGTTCGTGGCGCCATGAAAGAAGTCGATCCGCATCTTCTGGTTTCGGAGGTGCAAACGGCGGATTCTTTGGTATCACATGCGCAAGCTGGGACTCGGTTCGCGTTAGTCCTTATCAGCGTGTTTGCGATTATTGCTGGCGTGCTGGCGGGAGTGGGGCTGTATGGAGTGCTCTCGACCGCAGTGCGACAACGGACCGCGGAGATTGGTGTGCGGATGGCTCTGGGGGCGGGACCGTCCGAAATTTTTCGATTAGTGGTAGGACAAGGACTCCGCCTGAGTGCGATCGGAATTGTCGCAGGCCTGGCGGGCGCATTAGTGCTCACGCGGCTGATGCGAGCCATGCTTGTGGGGGTGAAGTCAACCGATCCCGCGACGTTTGCGGTGGTTGCGATCCTATTCATGTTGGTCGCTGCCATGGCGTCGTGGTTCCCGGCTCGACGGGCGGCGGCATTGGATCCGTCGCGGGCTCTGCGCGAAGAGTAGGAAGCTCAGTACGAGGTCATGAAACTTTATCGCACAGCCAGCGGGATCTTCGTTGAAGAGCAGGGAAGTTTCTATCCTGTACCTGCGCTAGATTGGGATGAACTGATCAGTAGTTCCGATCTGTTCACGCGGGTTCGCGAGGTAATTAGAAAACACAGCCTGGCGACGTTCGATCCTGCCACAATTTTAAAACCGGTCGTTGGACAGGAAGTGTGGGCGGCGGGGGTGACGTACTTTCGAAGCCGCAACGCGCGGATAGACGAGAGTAAGGACGCGGGGGGTGGGAGTTTCTATGATCGAGTTTACGCCGCTGAGAGGCCGGAGCTTTTTTTCAAGGCGACAGGGCGGCGGGTGGTCGGGCCGGGAAATGCCGTGCGTATTCGATCGGATGCGAAATGGTCGGTGCCCGAGCCGGAATTGACGCTGCTGATTGATCCGACGGGAACAATTGTGGGCTACACCGTTGGAAACGATATGAGTTCCCGCGATATAGAGGGCGAGAATCCGCTTTATCTTCCGCAGGCGAAAGTTTATGACGGCAGCTGCGCGCTTGGTCCTTGCGTGCTTTTATCGAGCGAACTGCTGCCCAAATCGACTGTGATTCAGATAGAAATCATGCGGCAGGGTAATCGCGTGTTCACAGGAAACACGACCTTGGCAGAACTGAAGCGAGATCCCAAAGAGTTGGCCCGCTTCCTGTTTCGCGATAACAGCTTTCCCCAAGGCGTATTTCTGATGACCGGGACGGGTATCGTTCCAGCAAATGACTTTACTTTGGCTAAGGGCGACGTGATTCTGATTCAAATCGAGGGGATTGGCCTCCTCGAAAATTATGTTGCTTAGAGGGGGCTTGGCGCCAGGAAAGGTCCCATTTGGCGTCCGAAAGTGCATGTCCCGACTTACGGCCTCAACCGTCGTTGGCAATGGGCACGGTAACATTCTCCTGATTAGCTTCTTTTGAGGTCCACGCGGCTACGTGACCAAGGTCATCCGACAGTGGCCTTCTGGCGTCGCGACTATGTACCTTTGCAATCTATTCTAGGAAGGGTTTTAAGCCCAGACTCGCTTTGTATCACGATGGCGGGGATCGTGTTGAGCCACCGCTGTTCCCGGAAAGACCTATGAAATTCTTTCATACAGTGGGTTCATTGAAGGTGAAGCGAATAAGCCAGTTAGCGATGGTTCTGGCTTGCCTTGGAATAATGCTGGGTTGCGCCGGAGTGAGCACAAGCAAGTCAAATTCGCAGACTGGCGCCGGCATATTGTCCCTGGGTGCATCCAGCGTGGATTTTGGCTCGGTCACGACAGGCAGCAGCAAGACTCTGACCGTAAACGCCACGAATACTGGATCGGCTTCGGTTACTGTGAGCAGCGCCTCGTTCTCCAGCCAATCTTTCGCGTTAGCCACTCCAAGTGTGCCCATGGCGATACTAGCCGGCCAAACCACGCCGGTCAGTCTGGTCTTTTCTCCAAGAACGGCTGGGGCGTTCACTGGCACTCTCTCCATAACCAGCAACGCTTCCGACGGTTCGGTTACAGTACCGCTTACCGGCACCGGAGTGACGGGCGGAGGCTTGTTGCCAAATCCGTCGAGTTTGGACTTTGGAACCGTGCAAACTGGTACGAGCCAGCCCCTGTCGGAAACTTTGACCAATAACGGCGGCTCGTCCGTGAGCATTTCGCAGGTTGCAATCAGCGGGACCGGTTTTACCCTGAGCGGAATTACGACGCCCACGACGCTGGCGGCGGGACAGAGCGCGAATTTCACGGTAACTTACGCCCCAACATCTACGGCTGCTGCCAGCGGTAGCGTGACGGTTACATCGAACGGATCGGACCCCACTCTTTCGATTGCCCTGTCAGGGACAGGATCGACGACCGCCGGCACGCTGAGTGTGTCGCCGTCGCCGATTGCAGTGGGCAGCGTGTTTTTGGGCACGACCGGAACAGCGACCGGAACCCTGACTGCAGCGGGAACGAATGTCACCATTACGGGGGCCACGTCGAGCAACTCACGCTTTGTGCTGAACGGCGTTCCGGCGATCGTTCCGGCAGGGCAGAGTAAAACGTTTACCGTGACCTACACTCCGTCGGTGGCCGGCGCGGCCAGCACGAACTTGACGTTCACCAGCAATGCGCAGGTAACGACGACTCTGGATACGGCGACAGGAACAGGGGTGACGCCTCCGGTACATAGCGTCGCTCTATCATGGAACGCGAGTTCTTCGTCCAACATCTCCGGCTACAACGTTTACCGCGCGGTTTACGGCAGTTCCTGCGGGGGATTCTCCAAGATCAATGGTTCCACTCTGGTCGCGGGCACGGCCTACACGGATTTAGTGGTGAGCGACGGGACGAACTATTGCTACGCCACAACCGCCGTGGATTCGAGCAACGCGGAAAGCAGCTATTCAAACATCGTGTCCAATGTTCAGATCCCTGCGCCATAAGTTCAAGCAAGCCACCCCGGGACAATCACGCGAGCGTTGGAGAAAATGGAAGGAAGAAAAGGCCTGGCCGGGTTCGGCCAGGCCTTCAGTTTTGGCCTTCCAGCTCCTAAGCAACCGGCGGCCGAAACTACCAGCCGCAATGAAGCCGGAGAACAACATCGCAATCATCGAAGGTTCGGGCATGGGAGTAGGAGTTTGCCTTCGTAGCCGGTTGCGCCATTGAGGTTAGCGGCGTGCCCAGCGAATAGGTCGCTGCCGGGCCCAGTATTTCCTCCCGACCGGATGCCGCTACACTCCTTCGCATTTCGATGGATAGGTTCGGCAATCTGAGGATGAAGCCGTGCCTGAGCATCGATATCGATAACAGCCGGAGCAAAACACAGGCGACCGCCGCCGAGCCGGCGGCAGAAAAAAATGACCTTGTCTATTGTGACCTCAGTATCGGCACAAGCAGCAAGAGAAATAGGAGAGGGAAGAGTGCCGGGGCAAAGGAGAGTGTGCTGTAAAAGAAAATAAATGCGGAGATCCAGAGGATCACTATCGCAAGAGCGATGAGAGAAAGTCCGTCACCGCGAAGGAGCGATGCCGAGGGTTCCGCCGACAGGTGCGGTTCTTACGACTGAAAAAATCTCTCCGTGCTTGCGGTAAACGAAAAAAACGCTAATTGGGATAATCAGAATTATGTGAGAAGCGTAATCCTGATTGAGAGAGAAACTGAAGAGGGTCTTCAGCGGTCTCCGGAATGCCACCACCGAAGCCGCCAGAAAGAGAATGAAGCTCTAGTCTCGACGGGATAGTTTGGGTTGTGGGGCGATCGTAGACAATCGAACACCGGGGGCGCTTACGCCCACAATTATAGGTGAGAATATTTCAGGGGATGGCCACGCAGTCAGCAAGAAATCACCCGTAAGATCCGCGCTGCCGTTTTTTTGAACGCCACATTCTTGAGCCAACATCGCACCGCTACGCATAAAAAATGAGAAGGCTTAATCCCAGTGATTACTGGCCTTCTGGCGGCTGAACATGCCCTATCGAGACCTACCGTGAAGACCGCGATGGCGGCAAACTGTGGTCATGAGACTCCCCCCGTCTTTCACTCGCCGCTTTTGTGCCCGTGTTTTTCCCATTGTAGTTTTAAGCGGGTTCGTCGTGCCGCTGTCATTGGGTCAGGGAGCGGCCGCAACGCAACAGTTGATGGCTTCGCAGTCTGCTTTGAACTTTGGCAACGTTCAACTGGGGCAAAACGAGACGCAACCCATCGTGCTCAAGAATATTGGATCCACTAAAGTGACCGTGACCACGATGAAGGTTCTGGGGAACGAATTCAGTGCGTCGAATATAAGCGTTCCTTTCACGGTGGCGGCGGGGCAGAGCGTTTCGTTGAACGTAACTTTTTCTCCGACCGTATCGGGCTGGAGCGGGGGATGGGCTGATTTCATAAGTAACGCTTCTAACTCCAGCCTTGGAGTGCAACTGCAAGGGGAGGGGCAGACGAGCGGTACTCTCACCGCCAGTCCTTCTGTAGTTTCGTTTGGCCAAGTGGCGGTAGGCGCGAGTTCCACGCGCACGGTCGTGTTGACGAATGACCGTCACTACAATGTTCAGATCTATGGATGGCGCACGACGGGTGGAGGGTTCTCGGTTTCTGGTCCGGCACTGCCATTCACGTTGAATTCTGGGCAGAGCGTCACAGTCGAAGCGAAGTTCACTCCTTCGTCAACCGGAAGCAGCACCGGTGACATTTTTGTTTCGAACGAGGGTTTGAACATACCGCTTAGTGGCACGGGCACTAGAACGAATACGAGGGGGCATTTGAGCGTATCGCCCTGGACGCTGAGTTTCGGCAGGGTCCAAGTAGGGTCAACGGCTACGAAGTCGATTACGATGTCTGCGACTGGCGCAAGCGTGACTGTGGCCTCTGATTTCGGCAGCCACAGCGAGTTCGTTGTCAGCGGCCCCGTATCGGTGCCGTTCACGATCCCCGCAGGCCAGAGTATGACGTTTGCAGTAGCCTTCAAACCGACCGGCAGCGGAACCGTTACCGGATCGATGCAATTGAAGAGCAATGCATTGGACTCAAACGTAAATGTATTTTTCAACGGCAACGGAACTACAACCACCGCCGGCCAGTTAAGCATCAGCCCGTCCAGTGTGAATTTTGGCAACGTGAACGTGGGTTCGACCGAAACGCACTCGATCACGATGAGCGCAACCGGAGCGTCGGTAACCGTATCGTCTGATACAAGCAGCAGTTCGCACTTTGTTCTTAGCGGCGTTTCCTTGCCTTTCACAATTCCGGCGGGCCAGAGCAAGTCGTTTAATGTAGGCTTCGCGCCAACCGCTGCAGGAACGGTTTCTGGATCGCTATCATTCAACAGCAATGCTGCGACCGCCCGAGTGGTTGAATCTGTCACCGGAACCGGCACGACTCCACAATACAGCGTGAGCCTGTCGTGGAATGCCAGCGCGGACGCGGCGGGCTACAACGTTTACCGCAGCACTAGCGCGAGCGGTTCATATGTAAAAATCAATTCCTCGATAGACGCCAACACGGCGTACACCGATACTAGCGTTGCGTCGGGGCACACGTATTATTACGAAGCTACAGCGGTGGATTCCGGCGGCCAGGAAAGCGCGCGTTCGACCCCGCCGGTGACAGCCGCGATTCCCTAGCGGCCACAAATTCGCAGTCTTCGAAGCCAAGGAATATTTGTTGAGTTTGCCGCGTCCGAAGTGACTTCAGTAATCTCCTGCCTGACCTTCCTCGCCATTGCGTGGCACGGAGGGGCCATTCTCGTTGTTCCAGCAATGCGTTAGTACTAGTACCAGTGGCCAAGTAGGGCCCCCACTAACGTCATGCTGACAAACTGGCTGGGCACGATTGCTAAACCGAAAGCGGTAGTTTTGCTTGTGTTTTTAGGCCTTTGCGGACCAGCGATGGCGCAGCAAGTTTCCTTGGCGCTGCTGCAGCCCGAGTCGATTGAGGCGAGCTCTATGGTGAAGTCGGTGGAACCGATGACCTTGCCGGAGGCGCCCAGCCATCGATTTTGGGACAAGGAAAACAGCGTTCTGTTTGCCACCAGCGCAGCCTTCAGCACCGCGGACTTTGTCATAACGCGAAACAACCTGCGCAATGGTGGTCAGGAATTAAACCCGGTGACACGCGTGTTTGCCGGAAGCACCGCCGGCCTGGCAGTGAATTTTGCCGGCGAGGCTGCCGGCGTCGTCGCCGTCAGTTACCTGTTTCACAAGACCGGACATCACAAACTGGAACGGGCGGTCTCGCTTGTGAACATCGGATCGTCGGCCGGAGCCGTGATGTTTGATCTGCGGCACTAATCCCAACTTTCAAAGTATAGACTTCGTCCTTCCCGTCGAATTATGCGAGCACTCTGCTCGTGGCATGCAGAAAGCCACCATCCGGCAGCAGCGCTATAATGGCGGAAGAACTCCGATGCTGTCCGCTTTCTCCCGAACCCTCCTTGCCGGCGATCCCTTGTTGCGTCATCGTTCGAGAGCAGAGGAAGGAATTGTGCGAGCGACGAGCCGGCAATATTTCCCGCAAGTAAACAGGAAACCATGAAGGAATATCGCAAGTTTTACGTCGACGGGCAGTGGGTCGATCCGGCGCGCGCTCACGATTTCACGGTTATAAATCCGGCGAACGAAGAACCGATTGCGACGATTTCATTGGGCAGCGCCGCCGATGTGGACCGGGCCGTGGCTGCGGCCAAGCGCGCCTTTGAATCGTATTCGGAAACAACCGCGGAGCAACGGCTGGTGCTATTGCGCCGTGTGATTGATGTTTATAAATCGAAGCTGGAAGAGATGGCGGCAACCATTTCCCGAGAAATGGGTGCCCCCATTTCACTCGCACGAAAAGCGCAGGCGCCCGCTGGCCTTGGGCATTTGTTGGAGACTGCGAAGGTGCTGGAGCATTTTAAGTTTGAGGAACTGAAGGGTTCGACGTTGATGCGAAAAGAGCCGGTTGGAGTGTGTGGGCTAATCACTCCATGGAACTGGCCCATGAACCAGGTGGTGGCGAAGGTGGCGCCTGCGCTGGCTGCGGGGTGCACGATGGTGTTGAAGCCCAGTGAATTCGCTCCGTTGTCGTCCTATCTGTTCGCGCAGATTTTGCACGATGCTGAAGTGCCGGCGGGTGTCTTCAATCTAGTGAGCGGCGACGGCCCCACGGTTGGGGCGGCTATTGCTGCGCATCCTGATATAGCGATGGTGTCGTTCACAGGATCGACGCGAGCGGGTGTGGCGGTTGCACAGGCGGCCGCACCCACGGTAAAGCGGGTTACCCAGGAACTGGGCGGCAAGTCGGCCAATATCATTCTGGATGACGCGGACTTCGAGAAGGCAGTCGCGCAAGGTGTGCAGGAGTGTTTTCGCAATACTGGACAATCGTGCAACGCGCCCACGCGCATGCTGATTCCGCGATCAAAGATGGAGACAGCTGTTGCGTCGGCAAAAAAGGCCGCGGAGGCTACGAAAGTCGGGGATCCATCTGCCGACGACACCCAGGTTGGACCGTTAGCGAACAAGACGCAATTCGATAAGGTGCAGCGGCTGATTCAGAAGGGAATTGAAGAGGGCGCGAAAGTCGTGGCGGGCGGCCCTGGACGTCCCGACGGCTTCGCCAAGGGCTACTTCGTGAAACCTACGGTATTTGAAGATGTGCGTAACGATATGACGATCGCACGCGAAGAAATCTTCGGCCCGGTGCTCTGCATGATTCCCTACGAAGATGAAAATGAGGCGGTGCGAATCGCGAACGATTCGCCCTATGGATTGTCGGGATTTGTCACGTCGGGAAATCTGGAGCGAGCGCATCGGGTTGCGAAGCGCATACGGACTGGGAATGTGCACATCAACGGAGCGAGAGTCGACTTCGCCGGTTCCTTCGGAGGATACAAGCAGTCGGGGAACGGCCGGGAATGGGGCGAAAGCGGCCTGGAAGAATTCCTCGAGTTGAAAACGATCTTCGGCTATGCTGTCGTCGCGAAATAGGTTCGTCTGCGCGCTTGGTTTCTGTTAAAACCCCGGACCCTCCGGGTACGCTGGCAGGTCCGGCGGAACCGACGGCAGCTTCATAGGATGCTCCTGGATTTCTTTCATCACCATTTCAATGGCTTTTTCCAGTTGCGGATCTTTCCCTTGCCGCACCAGGTCGGGGCGATTGTCGACTTCGATGTCCGGGGCAACGCCGCGATTTTCGATTAGCCACTTGCGGTCTAAACCGTAGAGAGAAAATTCCGGGCGAGTGATGTAGCCGCCATCCATGAGAGGAATTTCTCCACGAATGCCGCGAACACCGCCCCAGGTGCGCTCGCCGATGAGTGGACCGAGTTTGTAAGCCTTGAAGTAATAGCTGAAAAAATCGCCGTCGGACGCAGCATAGTGGTTGGTAATGCACGCCATGTGCCCGTAAAAGACATTGCTGGGTTCGGTGTCGGGTTCCGAGTTGCGTGCCGATTCCATTCCGGCCAGCACCCGCCTAAGACGCTCAAAGATGATCTGATCGACGAAGCCGCCGCCGTTGTAGCGAACGTCGAAGATCATCCCTTCTTTGCGAATCTGCGGGAAATATTGTTTGACGAACTCGTTGAGCCCGCTCGCTCCCATGTCGGGCAGGTAAACGTATCCGATTTTTCCGCCGCTGGCCTGCTCCACTTTGCGGCGGTTGGTTTCGATCCAGTTCAATTCGTGCAGGCTGAACTCGCTGGGTATTGGGCGGACCACAACGTTGTGGGCTCCCTTCTCCGTAGGCTTGCTATTGATTGAGAGCGTGGTGGTCTGGTTAACGGTGTTGATGAAGAATTCGTCGGGATTCTGCGGAACCCGCAACGGGCGGCCATTCACGGCCAGCAGGTAATCGCCCTCCTTGACCACGACACCGGGTTCGGTGAGGGGAGAGCGCAAGTTGCGATCCCAGTTTTCGCCGGAATAAATCTTTGCCAAGCGGTATATCCCAATCCTTGCGTCGGCCTCAAGATCGGCGCCGAGAAGGCCGACGTTCACTGTATCGATCTCCGGATAATCGCCTCCGCCGACGTAGGTGTGGGAGTTGGAGAGTTCCCCAATCATTTCGCCCAAAACGTAAGTAAGGCTCAACCGGTCGGCCACCGAAGGCAGGAGTTGCTCATATTTATCGTGTTGCTGCTGCCAGTTCACGCCGTTCATGGAAGCTTCGAAGAAATAATCGCGCTCCTGTCGCCAGACTTCGTTGAAAATTTGTTTCCATTCCGCGGGAGGATCGACTTCCATCCGCATTGCGTCCAGCTTCAAAGCGCCGTCTCCGGCATGAACCAGGGGCTTGGGTTCGCTTTCTTTTTCTCCTTCGGGCACCTTTGCGTCGACGATTCCATAGCTGTGCTCGCCGCCTTCGACGCCTGCCTCACCCTTTGGAGTTCCATACAGAATCTTCTTGCCGTCGAACGAGAGCGCGTACTGGTCGGCCCCTTCGAGGAAGATGTGATCCTTGCGGTCCTTCAAATCATAGGCGTGGATGGCGGGAGATTCGCCGGGGAGCGGGCCAGACAATCCCTCGACGGCAGCGGACAAATAAAAGATCACGCCCTTGGCGGCGGTGAGAGTTCGCAGATTGCCCGGCGGAATTGGCAACGCGACGATGCGTGTCTGAATTCCGTCGAGGTCGATGCGGAAATTTTGCAAGGCTGGCCGCGTTCCCGCCTTCTCCTCTTTTTCCCTCTCGGTTTCGGTAGCAGGTTTTTGCTCTGCCGCTTCGGGCTTGTTTTTTGCCGGCGGAGTTTTCGGTTTCTTTGTCGGAGTCTCCGGCGGCGTCTGGCCTGGCGGTTGCGTTCCGGGAGGCGTCGACAAAAGAACGTCCGGCGCCGGGCTTGCCGTTACTTCATCGCTCAAAACGGGGAAGGGAGAAGGTTCGTCCGCGCGCAGGGTGGCGATATAGACGCGGCCAGCCTTCGGATTCGAGAATTCCAAATCGAATACACCGAGTACTTCATTGAAGTCACGATTGGATAGAAAGTAAAGATACTTGCCCTCGGGATCGAAATAGGGCGCCGAACTATCACTGGCGCTGGTGGTCACTGGAGTGATTTTGCGGTCAGCAAGCCCGTAAAGATAGATGACGCCGTTGCGATTGTCGGCAGCCTTGGAGTACGCGACCCAGTTGCTGTCGGGCGACCAGTTGTAATCGGTCAAGTCACCATATTTTCCTTGATCAATTTGAATGGGCTTTTTGTCGGAGATGTCGACGTAGAACAGATGGGCTTCTTTATCGGCAAACAACAATTTCTTGCTATCGGGAGCCCACTGCGCGGGCAGGCGAAACATTTTGCCGTCGGAGGTTATTCTCTGCTCCTGTCCCAGACCGTCCTGAGAAGTAATATAGAGTTCGTCGTCACCGGTGCGATCGGACATGTAGGCGACCCAGCGTCCATCGGGCGACCAGGCTGCGTATTTTTCGCGGACGCCGGCCGTTCGCGTGAGATTTCGGATGCTGCCTTCTTTTGCAGGCACGGTGAAAATGTCGCCGCGCGCGGAAAATACGGCGCGCTTGCCGTCCGGCGAAATGTCGAAATCAGTGATGAGCTTGCTGACGTTGGCCCAATGTTTTCGAGCGAGATCGCGATCTCCGGGAAGATAAATCGTGAGTTTATGTTCCTTCTCGGTTTTCAAATCGAACAGGTATAGATAGCCGGCATTCTCGAACACGATCGCATCGGGGCCGAGGCTGGGCCAGTTCACGTCGAAATCCTTAAAGTGGGTAAGCTGCTTTATTTCGTGCGAGGTCAAGCTGTAGCTGTAGAGATTCAGGCGATGTTCGGGGCCGCGATCGGAATCGAAATAAATGGTGTCGCCGTGCCACATGGGAAACGTGTCGGTCCACTCGGTGTGCGGCATCTGCTCGATGTGGTTGGCTTTGAGGTCATAGATCCAAATATCCTGCGCCATGCCGCCGGTGTAGCGCTTCCAGGTGCGAAAGTTTCGGAAGATGCGGTTGTAGGCGATGCTATTTCCGTCAGCAGAGTAGGAAGTTAGCCCGCCCTGATCCAGCGGAAGAGCTTCGGCCTGGCCACCGTCGATGCTCACGCTGTAGAGTCGGCCGAACCAATCGTTGAACGTATCGCGACGCGTTAGAAACACGATACGCTTGCTGTCGGGCGTCCAGGTGATGATCTCGTTATGGATGCCCATGCGTTCGTTCATGTGATCGCCGCCGGGATGAAAGGTGAGTTGTTTCGGGTCGCCGCCCTCGGAGGGCATGAGGTATACGTTGTAGTTGCCGTCGTATTGGCCGGTGAAGGCGATCCACTTTCCGTCGGGAGAGAATTTCGCGAATAATTCCTGGCCGGGATGGCTGGTAATTCGTTGTGCGGTGCCGCCTTCCCTGGAAACCAGCCACAAGTCCCCTCCATAGCTGAAGGCAATCTTATCTCTTGAGACATCCGGGAACCGAAGCAAACGGCCCTCAGGCAAACTCTGGGCGAATGGTGAAGTGGCCACGCTTAAAGAACTGAGAACAAGAATGGCAATCGAGCGGAATGGCATCGGACTTCCTCCGAACCACGATGGTTGTGCGCTCACGACGTACGAACGCGAGCGAGGCGTTGGTGCAGCCGCCCAAGCCTGTCAAACCAGCTAAAGAGTTTACAGTCTGCGATGGATTCGCTCAATGTGTTTTCAGATCCTCCGGGGACCGCGATCCTGAATGGTCGAGAATTTTGGAAGTAAACCTGCGGTACAATGGCTGCCGTTGTTTTCGGTGGGGGGTTGACTCGCGCCCGCGGGCTTCCAACACTGCTTCAAAAGGACTGGTCCCGATGAACGTCCTGTTGCTTTCCATGCCCGACGCCTTCGAACACATGCCGCCGGTGGGGATTCGCATGCCCAACGGAGCGCTAACCTCACTAGCAGGGAATGTCGATCCGCATCATCGCGTGGCGGTGGCTGATCTGATCCTGGTTCATCGCCAGGTCAAGGAAACTGTGACGCGCCTGGTGCGCGAACTGGATCCGGCAGTGGTTGGGCTTTCCATTATGACGTTTCAACGGCGGACGGCGGCCCGCATCATCGAGTTGGTGCGCGGACTCCGGCCCGGCGTGAAGATCGTGGTGGGCGGATACGACCCCAGCCTTGCGCCGGAGGCTTACGAACAGATGGGAGTCGATTACCTGGTGCGGAGCGAGGGGGAAGTCACTTTCCGCGAACTGTTGCGCGCGATCGAGGCAGGCGGAGGCTTCGAACATATTGGCGGGCTTTCTTACCGCAACGGCGAAGGCTGGACGCACAATGCGGCACGGCCTCCGCATCGGTTGGAAGACAGCGAAATTCGTCTTCCGAATCGGGATGCGCGGGTGCTGAAAGGATACACATTGCTGGGCCGCCAAGTGGATGTGGTCGAGACCTCGCGCGGGTGTACGTACGACTGCAGTTTCTGTTCGATTATCGAAATGCGCGGACGCAACTTTCATACTTATTCGTTTGATCGCGTGTTAGCCGACATTCGCGACGCCCGCGACCATGGGGCGCGAACTATTTTTCTGGTCGACGACAACATCACGCTCAACGTGCGACGCTTCGAGGCGTTGTGCGAGGCCATCATTGGCGCCGGTTTGCACAAGCTGGATTACTTTGTGCAGGCCATGACCTCGGCCATCGCCAACCATGGCGAAACCCTGGCTCCTCTCATGCGGCGGGCGGGGTTTCGGTATGTTTTTCTTGGCATCGAGAACATCCTGGATGGCGATCTGGAATTTCTAAAAGCCTCGGCCAAGAATACAGAGCGAACGAACGGCCAAAATACTGGCAACGCCACTCTGAAAGCCATTGATTACCTGCATCGCAACCAGATGTATGTGGTCGGTGGACTGATCGTCGGTAGTCCGGGCGACACTCGCGAGTCCATCGAAACCAATCTCGAATTTGCCCGCCGTTACGTGGACTGGCCTTATATTCAGCACCCCACGCCGTATCCGCGCACTCCCATGACCAAAGAGTTTCGCGATCAGGGACTGATTATGAATGAGCGGTTGGAGGAATACGATGGCACCACGGCCGTGGTGCGGACTGAGCACTTGCCTGCCGAGGAAGTCGAGTTTCTGCGGTGGAAGGCCGAGCGCTGGATGAAGGTTCATCACATTCCGGCGGCATTGCGGCATGATCCGGGGTTCGTCCTGTTTCGCGGCTGTAAGATGCTGTTCCATACTTTCCGAGGAAGCTCAATCCGCTCCGCGTTGGGACTGGAGAGCGAGAAGAAAGTGTTTGAAAGGTACAGAGAAATTCGACGGGCGGAACGGGAATACGTTTAAGTCGCGGGGAAAATATTTTGAGTTAGCTGTTTTCTGGGCGACCGTTGAACCCTGCGGGCCGGACCTGCGATTACGCTGATGCTGCCGAAAATCAAGGTTGCGAATGACACTCTTGTCTTTTTTTCTAATTCTTCCTTCCTGTAACCGATTTCCCCGCCGCGAACTCGCGAATCGGCAGGTTGCTACAATCTGGTAGCGGTGCGGCATAAACTTCGAGATGCGAGGATACAACCGTGGAAGTAGTGGCGGGCGTGGATTTGGGTGGGACTGCAATCAACTACACCTTAGTGAACAGGGAAGAGAAGTTCCTCATCGAGGGACTGTGCGAACATCCGGCACTGTCAAAGCAGGGGCCAGACGTGTGCCTGCAGCAGATCGCAGACGGTCTCAAGATCGCCGCGGGTTTGGCTGGCATTGCGCTTGACGACATCGTTTCGATCGGCCTCGATACTCCGGGGCCGTCGAGCGCGACTGGCCGGTTAAGCGCGCGCGGATCCACCAATTTTGTGCATCCCCAGTGGGCAGGCTTCGACATTCGCGAAGGTCTTGCACACAAATTGGGCAAGCCTGTTTCCTATTTGAACGATGCCAATGCGGCCGCGCTTTGGGGCCACTACGCAATCTTCGGAGCGAACAGCCGGGAGACCTCCGTTTCCGACGTCGTGGGCACGGGCAACGGAGGAGGCATCATCCTCGACGGCAACGTCGTCAAGGGAAAAAACGGATTCGGCGGAGAACTCGGTCACGTGCTGATTCCGTATCAGAGCATCGCTGGGATCGCGGGCATGAAGCCGCAGTGCAATTGCGGGCGAATTGGCGATTTGGAATCGCTGTGCTCGCTCACGGCAATCGAGAAAACTCTTCTGCCGTATTTTTTGCAGGGTTATCCGGACCACCCGCTGGCCAAGCAGGACCGGCACCAGGCGGCCAAAGCGGTGCGCGGCCTGGCGGACCAGGGCGATGCAATGTGCAAGGAGATCTTCAGGGTTCAGGCCCATGCGCTGGGGCTTTTCTTCGATGAGATGATCAACACGTTCGATCCCGATGCGCTAATCGTGGGCGGCGGTGTGCTGGAAACGGGTCCGGAATTTCAGCGCTGGTTTTTGGCGGAAATCCGCGCCGGGATGCCCAACCAACGCGAGGAGCAGGCCGACATTCCAATCCATGTGATGCCCAATGGCGACACAGCTGGGGCGCGAGGCGCAGCGCTGGAAGCGCTGAAAGTGGCGCGGCAGAGCGGGCTCGCCTACAGAAAGATTAAGCGTGCTTCTTTGATTAAACGCGGTTTGTCGGGACGTTGACATGTGGCAAACATGAAAGTATGCTTGTAGCATGCCTAAAATGATTCAGCTTCGTAACGTGCCGGATGATTTGCACCGCGGCCTGAAAGCGCGTGCTGCCATGGCAGGCATGTCGCTCTCGGACTATTTGTTAGCTGAGATCAAGGAAATCGCAGAACGTCCGACTCTTGCGGAATTGCGCGAACGCCTGCACACGCGCAAGCCGGTTTCGGCGCAGATCGACACTGCTCGCTTAATCCGTGAAGAGCGCGAGAGAAAATGATCGTTCTCGATGCTTCGGCTGCAATCGACTGGCTGCTTCAGACCTCCGCCGGACAGGACATTGAAAAACGAATTTACTCGCGAAACGAAACGTTACACGCGCCTTACCTCCTAGATCTTGAGGTCGTGCAGGTACTGCGGCGTCTGGCATTCCAGCGAGTCATTTCTGCTTCTCGTGCGGACGCGGCGGTTCGCGATCTTCTAGATCTCCGACTCACTCGATATCCTCACATCGTGCTGCTGCCTCGCATTTGGCAACTGCGGCACAACTTGTCCGCCTATGATGCTGCTTATGTTGTGCTCGCCGAGAAGATCGGAGCGACGCTAATTACGAGAGACGCTCGTCTCGCCTCTACCTCGCCTCATGCAGTGACCATTGAACTCTTTTGATTTTAATTTTGCGTGCATCCGCGATACGGGTAGGGAGCCGATTGCCGAGCTGGGTTTCATTGCGGCTGGTTATCTTTTCGGCAGAGAGGATAGGAGTTCGGGAAGACCGGGCCCTTGACTGCCGCAGTCGGTGGGATGGGAGCGAGAGTCTCGTTAGAGAGGCCGCTCGGTTGGCCGTATTTATTAACCGCGGTTGCCACATAGACATACGTTGTACCATCTTGCACGACGTCGTCTACGCAGGCGGTGCCGCTGATGGATTTCTGGTTGACCTGTTCGCAGAGGGTGCAATCCTTGTCGCGCTTCTTTAGGTTTTGTTTAGGGATTCGATACAGGCAGTAACCGGCCGCCGCGATTGACGGATCGTTTGAGGGGGGATTGGCATTCCAAGTGAGAATCACCTTGTGGTGGCTGGTCTGCGGAGAGGCCGGCAGTATGGCTCCCTTAGACTTAGGACAATCCACCAAGACCGGTTTGGCCGCCTGCAGGCGGAGTTCTTCGGCTTTCGATGCACTGCGAGTAGCCATCGTCGCGTGAGCACTCGCTGGGCCGGTGTTGGTGGCCAGCCAAATTCCGTAGGCGACCATCGATACCAGTGCGCACACGGCCAGAATGAAAATGAAATGTCGCGCCTGCATTTGCCTCTCATGATCTGCTACTGCTTCGTGTTGTCAGGAACCGGTGATGATCTGGCGCCGGAGGAGAGAGGCTTGTTGAAGATTCGGCGATTCGATTCCGCGCAACGCTGGCCGGAATCTTAACACCGTTTGACCGAACCGGCAGCCGTCTCATCTTTTCTTGCTGACGGACCAGAAGGGTTGCCTAGCTGGCACGAATTCAATTGGCACGGAGTTCACGAATCCTTTCAACCAGCGCGCGCATTCCTCCATTCCGGCCTGCTCGCTCGGAATATGCCCGATTACGATGAGCGCTTTGTTTCTGCCCTGTGTCGCGGCATCGGCGGCATATTCCACCGTCTCCCACTCGCGCGTTTCTCCAACCAGCAACACTTGCACGTCATCGCTCTCCAGAGCATGCGTTTCCCGCTCGAATCCCGCCGCCCCCGGACTAAGCGCGACCTTGGTCACCTTCATCTCAGGTTTTCCCACCACCCGCACGACCGGCGAGTCCAGTTTGGTCGCCACTTCCTCCGCCAATTTCTGGACAGTGGTCTCGGGCATTGCAAACAGATACTGGTTCTCTGGGTTCTGAAATTTCTCCCATCCGAGGGCATGCACCATTCCAGCTTCAATCCCATCCGGCTTTCGCATGTGCCAGTGATCGTGAAAGCGCCATATCACCATCCCGTGCTTTTCAATGAATGCCCGCTTCTCCGCCCACACCGGATCGCTTTCTGGCAGCCCATCCGGCGTGTCGAGATGTGCGTAAAAAGTTGGCTCGTGCGTGATCACAAAATTCAATCCCTTGGCCGACGCTCGTTGCAAAACATCCATGGTCGCCATCATGGTGACGGCAATGCCTGTCACAGCAGTGTCGGGATTTCCGGCTTTGAAAGTATCCACCGTATCTTTCTGCCATACCACGCCGACTTGCTTCTGTATCTCTCCGACAATGGCTCGCGCCGTGATGCGAGGTTGCTGGGCGCTCGCAACAGGGCCGAGCATGCTTGCGATCAAGATCCAAAAATGAATTATCTTTGCGTTCACGTTTTTCACCCGCTGAAGCCATCACTACTAAATTTACTGCGTCCGTGAGATCGATAACACGGTGTAGTCGGCGATTACGCTGGACTACATAAATCGGAATCACGGAAAGTCGGTCACCTTCGGAGTTACGCGAGGACGAATCGCGGTCGCTTCGCCGGTGTCGTCAATTACGTGGCTGATCCCGCCGTGATCGCCCAGCGCCACCGTAATCATGTCGTGGAAGCGAATATTGGGATTCTTCGGAGTCTCGATCGCCCGGGTTAGAACCACATCCGGATAAATGAAGACGCTGTAAATCCCCAGGCCCCACGCCTCATGACTTCTCACTCCATCAGCCACCTTGTATGAGGCCCAGCCATTGACGCCGGGCGCGCTTGTATAACTGCCCTGATTCGGAGGATCGTAGGGAATCTCGGACTGGTAAAAGTACGTTCGTCCGCCACTGCCCTTCCAGAGCACCTGGAATTGCTGGTGATGCTCCACAAACAATCCATAGATCGTGACGTCATTTCCGTTCACTATCAGTCCGTTCGCGCTGGTATTCAGATCCCAACCCACCCCCGCGCCGTGATCGGCTCGCCAGATCCAGGTGTGGTCGACCAATGTGTCGTTGCTGTTGATGCTCAAGTTCACTTTGGCGCGGCCGACTCCGGCGCCGCCTACGCGAAAGAAGACATCGTGCAGGGTGATCGGGTTCTTCGCGTGGTGCGCCGAACTTCCCTCCGGTCCTACTTCCAGAAGCGCGGGAGACTCAGTGGGGCCTGCATCGAAAAGCAGTCCGGCAATCTCGATGCCGTCCGCATCGGCGGTCGTCATGGCGGAGGTGCCCTTTACTGGGCGCAGCGTCGCGTATCCCAGTCCGAGCACGACCGTATTCTGGCGCATCACGCGAATTGGCGCAGCCAGTTCATAAATTCCCGGCGTCAGAATCAGGTTTTTGCCTTGGGCAAGTTGTGCGTTGATTGTTTCGGCGGTATCGACATCGGGGCGCGCGATATAGAACCGCGCAATTGGAATTGTCTCGCCGGGAGTCTCTCCGCCGCGCCAGGTAATTCCGGTGCTGTCGCGGCGCAAAGCAGGAACGCGAACGCTGAACTCGCCTGCGGAATTCACCTGCAAAAACGGTTTCTCCCGCACCACAGGAGTTTGAGCAACTTTGGTGTAAGGCGGGGAGGGCCACGCACCCTCCGGCGGATGTACTACACCGACAAAGACCATGTTCCAATTCGAGCCCGTCCAACTCTTCCAGTCGCAGTTGCGCGAGATCCACTGCTGCTGGCTTCCGGAATCGACATTTCCGTCGACCAGCGAATCCGACATCCAACCGCCGCTCGCCCAGCCCCGATGCTGGTGCAGCACCAGGTCGCCGCGTACGTGCATGCGCCGCAGCGACACCGCCTGCGAGACGGCCCATTGCATGGTTCCGCCCGCTGGTTCTATGGAGAGACCTTCAGCCGCTCTCCAGAAAGTTGTGGTCGCATTATTGTGCTCATGGTTCGCATCCGCATGCATGTTGCCTGCAATGCGAGTCGCATCGGGCGATGCACCAAGTCCTATCACCTCTGTGTAAAAGCCCACGGGCACGTTCACGGAGTAGTTGCCGGGAAGGAACAGGAACGCATTCCGCTGCGGACCGAACTCATTGTGCTCCTGTATGGCATAGACCGCGTCGATCTGTTTCTGGATTGCCTGCGATGGCATTGAAGGATCGAAGAGCAACACGTTCGGTCCGAACTCCGGCTTGGCAACCTTGGCCACGAGAGCGGGTTGAGCCGCTGCGAGCAGCGCCATCAAGAGAAACTGTGCCAGCAACGACGTTCGCCTACCAGACATAGGTTCCCACCGATTCTGCGGGCAGCTCTGTTTGAAATAGTTTTTCGTGATACTTCACCGCGAAGGGCTTGGGGAAATTCGCCGTGTTCGAAACCACCAAAACAACCTTATGCTCGGGAGTCAGGAACGCGACGCTGGCGAGTTGTTCCATTTCGCTCGATGCCACGCGAACCGAGCCTGGCGGCACGAACTGCGAGAAGTGCTGGACCAGATAGTAAGCAACATTCTTGGTGACAGAATCGCCGTCCAGCGTAATCGCGCCCGAACAACCGGTGCACCCGCCGTTGTTGGTATGCGGGCCGTTTTGCGGATCGGCGGCCAAATTCCACAGCAACACGTTGCGGCACCAGTTCCGGGTCGCGCCAATCATGACGCGCCTTACGGGTTCGGCAATTGCTAGCGATCGATCACCGCGCCAGCCGGTTACCGACTGTTCCGTCATGTAAAGATTCTTCTTCGGATACGCATCATGCACTTGCGTCAGGACACCTGGTTCGCCGCCATATAAATGGAAAGCCGTTCCATCAACATACTTGCTCGCCGCGGGATCGGCGAGAATCGACAACGAGTATGAAATCACATCCGGGTTGTGATCGTAGAGCAGAATCTTCGTTTGAAGACGAGCCTTTTCAAACGCAGGGCCCAGGTACTTGGCAATGAACGTGTCTTGTTCTTGAGCGAACATAACCATGCTGGGCGTGTTCTTCGGGTTCAGCGGCTCATTCTCGATCGTGATCGCGTCAATCGTGATGCCTTCCGCGCGCATACCTTCGACGTATTTCACGAAATACTTTGCGAACGCGGGATAATACTCAGGCTTGAGTTCGCCGCCCTTCACATCGTTATTCGTTTTCATCCATGCGGGCGCGGACCACGGCGATCCCAGAATCTTGATTCTCGGCTGAAGCGCCAGAATCTCTTTCAATACCGGAATTACATCGGCGCGATCCGGGTCCAGGCTGAACTTTGTCATCTCCGGGTCGATCGAGCCCGCCGGCAAATCATCGTAGGAAAACACGTGATCGTTCATATCGGAGGCTCCGATACTCACCCGCAAATAGCTCACCCCGATTCCGTCGGCGCCGGTTGTAAATAGATTCTTAAGCAAGGCTGAGCGTTGCGTGGTACTCATGCGCGTCAGCAGTTGCGCGCTGCCTCCTGTCAGAGCAAAACCGAAGCCGTCCATGGTTTGGAAGTGCTGCGTATCGTCGACGGTGAGAAACGGCAACTTGCCTGCATCGGAGGAGAAGCGCAATGGGTTCGCTTGCTGTGTAACGACGGCAGAGCGGTCGGGCGTTGTCAGCCAAAGTCGCGCCTCCCGGTCTTGCGCGATTAGGGGCAAGGAACATAAGAAACTGCAAAATGAAAAGAAAATCAATCTCAGCTTCATGAATTCTCCTGGAACAAGGGATCGGCGGTTTGGGGGAATAATCTCGATTTCTGCTCGCTGCGACGAGCGACCCAGATCAGCAAAACGATGGTTGCAAGAGCAATCAGAAAGTAAATGATTCCGCCTTGATGATGCAGCCTGCCGGTGATGAAGCTGCGATCGACGCGCGTGGTCAGCATCGCGAGGACGAAAATGCGCAGTCCGTTCTTTGCGACGGACAGTGGAATCGCTACTGCGAGTACCAAGGCCTTGCGCCATACTGAGCGCAAACTCATCTGCGCGAGGACCATGGTTGTAACCACCAGCATCAGGCTGGAACGAATGCTGCTGCACTCGCGGGCAACCTCAATTGTTAAACCGGGGATAGTGAGCAGCAGGCCATCTTGAACTACGGGAACTCCACCGATTGCAAAAAGAAGGCGTGCGGATTCTACCGAACCTTCCTGAAGCCATCGCACAATCGGATTCAGCAAGACCTCAGGCAGGGGGATCATCCAAAGCAGAAAGCAAAGAGGAAAGAGCGAGCGCTTAAAGGCGTGCGAACCAAACGAAACTAGAAACGAGGCAATCCACCACGTCACGAGCGCAAGCATATTTGTTGCGAGTTGCTCGTCGGGCCGCAGCCGGAGAAGTTGAAGTCTCGTGAGCGCGGCCATCGCAATGGCTGCACCCAGCAAAAGGTAACCAAGTCTCGGACCCGAGTCCGCCGACGTGTCAGAAGATTTCCATTCCAGGCAAATCAACGTGAGGCTAACCGGGAGAATCAGCAGGATATGCGTATATTGGCCGTCGTGCAGAGCCAGAGCGACAGTGGAGATGAGCGGACGCCACCAAATCAGTAAAGAGATTGCGACGAGAACGGAGAGACGTAAAAGCGATGAGATCGCAGGAAGCGCTTCTCCAGTGGGGCGCGTATGCACTCCGTTATGTTACGCCACAAACTGCTCTGACTCTAGGTCTCGAACCGCGAGTCCGCCCTAAACGATTCCCAGCGTCGGTCGCGGGTTTGCTCGCCACGATCGCATAGAGACTTTTCAGAGGGTGTGGCGACGCAAGTGTTGAAGCCTGCTCTCGAATTCAACAGCTGATCGTCACCTGTGCCTGATCCCGAATGATTTTCTGCAATTCTGTACCCAACAACGAGGCAGAGCCGGTGTCGACGTAAACGGTCGCATTTGGGTGTGTGCGCAAAATGGACGCGGGATGCATTGGCGAAATCTCGCCTTCAAAGCAGTCCCGCACCGCCTGGGCTTTCCGGGCGTCCGGCACCACCGCGAGGATTTCTTTCGACTTGAGGATCTGGCGTGCGGACATTGAAATGGCCCGCGATGGAACTTGAGAGATATCGGCGAACCACGCTTCTCCGACCTGTTGGCGTCGACACGCCTCATCAAGGTTGACGATGATGTAAGGATCCTCGGTTGCGAAGTCGGCAGGTGGATCATTGAAAGCAATATGGCCATTTTCCCCGATACCCAGAAAGGCAATATCAATCGGCGCTGAGGAAATTTCTCTTCCAACCTGTCGAACAACATCGGCGGGGTTGGGATCGTCCCCGGCGAGCAGGTAGTATTTTGTAATTCCAACTTTCTGTACCAGTTGTTCGAGCAGCATCTTGCGAAAGCTGCCGGGATGCGACACGGGGAGACCGATGTATTCATCAAGATGAAATACCTCGACTTTCTGCCAGTCGATATGCGGCATCTTGGTGAGTGAGTTCAGGAATTCGAGTTGGGATGCAGCTGTGGCAGCCACAATTCGCGCATGTCCCTGCGTGGAAATCGCTTTGCGAATGGCTGCGGCGGCCTGGTCTGCGGCAGCCTGTCCCAGCTTGAGCTTGTTGTCAAATACGCGGATGATCATCGGGTGTGAACCTCGACTCAGTTTTTAGGCGCGCTACTCATAATCGAGACCAGAGTAATAATTTGTATCTGAAACCTTTTCGAAGGTGCGGCAAACTTCAGGCATCACGAATGGTGATGCCCGTTGAGTTAGGAATATACTCCGGCCATTGCGTTTTCGAGGTCGAATGCGTCGGTCGTTTGTATTCTCCATCGAATCCCCACTCGCTGGCCAAAGGAAAACGGGCAACCGCTATGGGTGCGGCACGTCCTTCAACTCCGGCGCAATCTCGTAGGCCTTGTTGAATTCTGCACGCGAGTCTGCTTCGTTTCCCTCCTGTTGTAGCGCCAAGGCCAGATTGTAGTGTGCTTCCGCATACTTCGGCTTAAGACGCAGCGCATCAACAAACTCCTTCTGTGCCGCCCGAACGTTGCCCGCCTGCAACAGCACTAATCCGAGATTGTTGTGACCCTCCGCGAAGTTCGGATCGCGCCGCACCAGCTCACGGAATACATTGGCAGCGCTGCTGGTGTCATTTTTCTGGCTGAGCGCCAATCCCAGCTGAACTCGCGCGTCGGTGTAGTCCGAATTAAGGGCGATAGCTTCTTTCAGTTCGCCGATGCCTTCGTCTAATTCGCCCGATTGGGCCAAGGCCAAACCGAGGTTATAGTGCGCTTCCGCCAGATCGGGGTCGGACATGAGTGCTTGCCGGAACTCGGCGAGCGCGTGAGGGTGGTCATTTTGGCGCCAGTACAGCAGGCCAAGGCTCGAGTGGGCCTGTGCGTAGTCCGGCTTCACCTCCAGTGCTTTCTCGAACGCTGACAAAGCCTGCTCGGCGTCGCCCTTACGCTCCCACGTGAGGCCCAGATAGTAGTAGCCGGTCGGCAACTCGGGGCCCTTCTCAATTGCCTTTTGAAAGAAGCCAAGAGCGTCGTCGAGTTTAGCGTCCTGTAATGCGTTTGCACCCTGAAGGGTCAGCAATTTCGCCTCGGCCAGGCGCGCACGGAATCTCCGTAGCCCGTTGATCTCGTTCAGTTCCTTTTGCCCCGCCTCCCTCTGGCCCTGGTCGCGCAAGGCGATGCCGAGGTTGTAATGCGCGTCTTCGTAGTCAGGTTTCAGCTCGATGGCGCGCTGGAAGGCGGCGATGGCGCCGGGCAGGTCGCCGCCAGCCTTCAGTTCCTTTCCAAGATTGAATTGTGCTCGTGGATCGCCAGGATCGACGGCCACCGCTTTGCGGAATTCCGCTAAGGCGGCTGTGTGGTCGCCTTGGCGGCGCAGAGTCACGCCTAGAAGCATGTACGCCGTCGTCAGCCGAGGATTCAACTGGAGAGCGCGGCGAAACGCGGCTGCTGCGGCTGGAAGATTGGCAAGCTGTCCTTCGGCGAGCCCCAACTCCGTATAAAGTTCCGCTGATGGCTTCGATGCGATCGCTTGCTGAAGTTCAGTTTTGGCGGGCGAAGGATTGCTCTGCTCCATGTAAATGCGCGCCAGCAGCCGATGTGCCGCGGCGTTTGCGGGGGCGAGCTTTACGGCAGTCTGTAGTTCTTTTGCGGCGGCCGGCAGGTCGTGTAGATCGTAGTGGGCGGCGCCCAGCCCGTATTGAGCTTCGGCCCATTTCGGTTTAAGGCGCAGTGCAGCTTCGAATTCGTCAGCTGCCTGCTTCGCTTCACCTTTGTATTTGAGAGCAAGGGCTAAGTCGTAGTGAGTGAGGGCGTCGTTGGGCTCGACCTCCAGCGCCTTGCGATAGCTAGCGATTGCCTGATCCCATGATTTTTGGCGGGCAAACTCGGTCGCGTCGCGGCGGTAGGTTTCCGCCGTTTGCGCAAGACAGGACGCTGCCATCATGAGCGCTAAAAACAGGGAACCCTTCATGACCACAGCCTAGCACGGCTTATCCCGCGGGAGTTCTTCCTCTTAAAGGGATCGCAAAAGCCCAAAAAAATTGCGGACGAGGCGTCGAGCCCCGCCCGCATGTTTGCATGAGCGCATCACCAGATAAACTTCGCACTGACCTGCCCGATGCGCGGGTCACGGGCATTGGTGACATTTCCGAAGCTTCCGCCGCTGATATCCCCACTCGGATTCGTGAATTGCGCATGGTTGAAAATGTTAAAGAATTCACCACGAATCTCGAACAACTTGGCTTCGGTGACCGGGATCGTCTTCTGAAACCCGAAATCGGTGTTGTTGAAGCCGGGGCCATGAAAGAATCGCCGATTAGCGGTGCCGAAAGTACCACAGTCAGGGCTTGGTCCAGGATTGAAAGTGCAACTCGTCGCGGCAAACGCGTTCTGGTCGAAGTAGGTGTACGCCTGTGTGCTGGCGGTAGCGCGGGGATTCATGATGTGAATCGGTCCCACCAGGTTCGGCATGTCTGTGGACGGGCTGCCAGCCAGAGATGAATCTCCCACGCTTTGGTTCATCTGGATCGGGAAGCCCGAGGCAAATCGCGTAATGCCTTGGATTTGCCAGCCTTTCGTCAGCCTTTTCGGCAAACCGTGGAAGGCCCGATCAAAGGGTATCGCCCACACGTAACTGGCCACGAAATTGTGGTGAACGTCAGTTGACGACAGGCCACGGCTCAGCTTTGGGTTGGCAAAATTGACCAGATCGTTAAACCCCGACGAATTATCCAGACCTTTGGCTAGCGTGTAGGCGGCCAGCAAGGTTACGTCGCCGGCTTTGCGTTCCAACGTCACTTGCCCGGCGTTGTAGATCGAATTCGCCACCAGCTTGGTATAGGTGTTGCCATAGCCGAAGCAGAGCGTCTGCGCGCCAGGACAGTAGTTCGGGTTCAGAAGCTTATTCCGCGTACTGTAAACCAATGGACCGCTGCCTAGCTGGAACGTATCCTGCTCGGCATTGGGCAGGCACCCGGTAGCACCGCTCGATATATCGGAATAGCCTTGTGCGGTGAGTTGTTCGCAGAAAGCTGCGTTGCCCGGGTTGGCCTCAGACTGCGATATGAGCCTGTGGCCTTCGGTCCCGACGTATGCCAGCGTCAGCACAGTTGACCTACTCAGCTCGCGCTGGATCGAGAAATTGAAGTGCTCGGCATAGGCAAGCTTGTTATGAGTGTCGTACCCGGGGAAATAGGACATCGGCTCGTAAACCGAGAAATCGAGCGTCTTATTGGCTGGGCTCCCTGGAATCGGGACGGTGAACGGGAAGCGCTGTCCCTCCCCGCTGCTTTTGCCCCCGCCGTCCAGCCGATTCCGGAACGGTTCCGCAAACGGAACGGGTGTCGGACTGCTCCAGTACAAGCCAAAGGGAGCGTCGGCTACCTCGTAAAACAGGTTCAGATCTTCCACCGACGTGTAGTAGATCCCGTAGGCTGCGCGAATACTGGTCTTTCCCGGCCCGCCAAAGACCTTGCCCAACACGCCGTCGCTGAAATCGGGGGAGTAGGCAAGGCCGAGGCGCGGCCCGAGATTGTTGTATCGGGTGGGGGCGAGGGTCTTGGGAACGCCTGGATCGCCCGGAAATACCAGACCCTTGGGGGAACCCGGGAAGACCACTGACTGCTCTCCGGGAACCCAAGTCTGGATCTTGCCCTGAGTGTCATACCAGGGCATGCTCACTTCCCAGCGCAAGCCCAGGTTCAAGGTGAGGTTGGGTGTCGCTTTCCAGGTGTCTTGGGCGTAGGCGCCGCCGTAGCGAGTGCGGGAATCCAGGAGTTGCAACGCAGCTTGGCTATAGCCACCTTGACCCCTCGGAGCCCCAAGGAGGTAGTCGGCAAAGTCGATTCCTGTTACGGAGCCGTCGAAGACAAAAGCCCCATCCTGGCTGGCCAGGTTACGTTCGTTGATTTGCAGATAGCGGAATTCTCCCCCGAACTTAAGCGTATGCCTGCCCACAACCTTAGAGAACCCGTCCGATACGGTGTAGGTGTTATTGGGTTGGAACGTGATCAGAGAGGGTGCGCCAATTGTGAAGTTCTGGAAATAGACTTGGGGTACATACTCCGGATATCCGGGAGTGGCATCAGGAATAATGCCGAGGGTACCGGCGCCGGTCACGAAACCCAAAGAGGAAAGCGACGCTTTTCCACCCGTCGGGTTATCCAGATGGGTAGCCGTTCGGAAGAAGGTCGCTCGCGCCTCGTTCACAGCGGTAGGTCCGAGAACTTTCGTATTACTGATCACGAACTCCTGGGCGCGAGTGGGTGTCTGTGCAGGGAACCCTGGCACAGTTGCGCCGCCGCTCGGCAGGGCGCTGAGAACCGTTGAATCGTCGAAGTGGTAATAGAACGACCAGTTGCCAGTCTTTCGGTTGTTGAAATCGACACGCTCTCCGATCTTGTTATCCGTAACCGTATTTCTTTGGCTGTTGTTAGAGTACTGACCCGTCGCGGGATTAATGTTGGGCTGCGGAATATATGGGAGAGTTCCAACCGCGGCTGGCGACCACGCACTCTTGGGAATTACACCGCCGGGAAACACACACGTGCCGGCCTGAGCGTCCGCTAGCGTATTGCAGCCGGCGACCCAGTATGGCTCTCCGCTGACCACCGTATAACCCAGCCGTTGCGAGAGCTCCGTCGGCCAGCCACACGCGGGGCAAGCGCCGCCCGCAGTGCCATCGACGTTGCCGCTCAAGGTACAAGGTGAAAGTTGCCCATTAAGAAGGCACGTAGTCGACGGTCCAAAGTTCCCCTGAAGTTCGTTGACGGTCGGGAGAGTAACAACGCCAGTTTCTGCCCCTTGCACCTGTCTAGTTCCCTGGTAATCGGTGAACCAGAACAGTTTGTCCTTCCAGAAGGGTCCCCCCGCCACGCCTCCGAATTGATTGCGCCGCAGTTCGGACTTTACGGGTGTGAAGAAATTCGCGGCATCCAACTTGTCGTTGCGCAGGAACTCGAAGACGTCGCCATGGAAGCCGTTGGTGCCCGATTTGGTAATGGCATTCATCACCGCGCCACTGAATTTTCCGTATTCCGCGTCGAAGCTGTTGGTGATAAGCCGGAACTCCTCGACGGAGTCGAGATTCGGGACCAGGCCGGCACCCATGTTTCGTCCCTCGCTCACATCGCCCCCGTTCACCAGAAAGGCGTTGGCGGTCTCGCGCTGGCCATTCACTGAGACGTTGCCGGCGTTTTCAATGTAACCTGATACGTTCCGTGCGCCGGTTCCGGAGCTGCCACCGATAGTCACGGATCCGCCCGGCGCCACCCCCGCCTGCAAGCCCAGCAGGTCAAGGTAACTGCGGCCATTGAGTGGCAGGGCCAGCATCTTCTTCGAATCGATGACGTCGCCCAACTGCGTGCTCTCGGTTTCGACGCGTGCTACGTCCGCAGCAACGTCGACATGCTCCGATACCGCGCCCACATCCAGCGTAATGTCAAGATGGAGTTGATCGTTCACCTGCACCGTGATGTTCGTCCCCGTGTAGGCTCGGAAACCCGCAGCATTTGCCGTGACCTTGTAGCTCCCGGCAGGCAAGGCCAGGAAGTGGAAGGAGCCATCGGCAGCAGAAGTAACCTGCTGGCTGAAATTGGTCTGCACGTTGATGATACTGACCTTCGCGCCAACTACGACCGCTTGTGCACGATCGTGGACCACGCCCGTGATCGAACCAGTCACATCCGCCCGCGCCGCGATCGAAGCAAAGGTGAGTATTAAAACGATTAAACACGACAGCCTAAACGGTCGTTGATTTTCGTTTTTGTCCACAGGCTCCCCCAAAGTTGATCGGTACAATGCCACAAAGAGTCGGGAGGAATCAAGCAAGGAATTTAATAAGGCCAGTTCATTTCCACAGGGTAAGAAAGTGACACCGAAAAGCTGCGGCTGGTGTTCGGTTGTGGTTCAGAATCTAAACCGAAGAACAGTACAACCGGAGGTTGGTTCGCCCAGTTTGCCGGGAAACTCGTGTCGACTGCGATCTGCGCCGGTGGAGACTAGCCTGGAATCAGCATAGGTATCACCAACATGCAGGCGGCCAGCTAAAGTAAAGGCGGGGCTGAAATCGAACCAGCGCGAAAGTGCTAGCCCGTAGAACGGGTTAGCAAAGCACTGCCATCAGACTCGGATTGCGGGTCAACCAGAGATTTCCGAGGATCAATGACAAGCCAGGCGCTGGCACCTATCGCGCAGAGCGCTGCTGCGACCAGGAATGACATCGTCCAGCCGTATCGCTCTGCGATCCAAGGGGTGAGGGAAGCGGTGATGGCTGCGCCGATCTGGTTGCCCATGTTCATCAAGCCGGAGACGCTTCCCGACGAGGGCCCAGCAATGTCGGCAGTCAGCGACCAGAAAGAACTTTGCGAGAGGTACAACGCTCCGGCGCCACCCGCGAGCACCACGCTGGCAAGCCTCGCGCTGCTCACCTGCGAGCCGAAAGCGAGAAAGACTCCGGCCAGCGCAATGGCGAATGCTGCAAGCAGGCAGCGTCCCACACGGGGTCCCTTCCACTTCGTGAGGCGGTCGTTCAAAACTCCGCCGAGCAGGCAGGCGATCAACATTGCAGTGAACGGCAGCATCGAGTATCGCGCGCTGGTCTTGAGATCCAAACCGCGGACCTTCGCGAGGTATTGAAAAAACCAGCTGAAAAACATCCATGCCACGTAGCCATAACAAAAATAACTGATCGTCACCGCCCAGACTTCCTTGCTGCGAAGCACTCGTCCCCAAGAGAGTAAAACTTTTCCGGCTGAGCCTCCTCGCCTCGGGGTGAGCGTCAAACCTGATTGGATAATCGTTCGTTCTTCGGGGGAAACGCCGCTATGTTCGGCGGGTGTGTCTCTGGCCACGAAGAACCACACTGCCGCCGCAAAAAAACCAATCACCGCACAAACCAGGAACGAAGCCCTCCAACCCTCGCGAACCATGATGAAGGTGACGAGAGGAGGCGTAAGGCCCGCGCCTGCGCCCACACCAGCAAAGATCCACCCATTGGCGATACCGCGTTCACCGACGGGAATCCAGCGCGAGATAAGCTGATTTGTCGAGGGATAAATTACCGCTTCTCCCGCACCCAGCAGAAAGCGAATTGCCATGAAGACGAGGATCGCCCCCGCAATAGTCGTAGGCACCAGCGCGGTCAAAGCAGTGAAGATGCCCCACCAGATCACACCGCCCGTCAGCACGCGGCGCGGCCCGAACCGATCGGCGAGTCGGCCTGCTATCGGCTGAAAGAGGGCATAGCCGACCAGCATTGCGCTGAACACTTTTCCCAGTTGCACATCCGTCAACCGATAGGCGAGGGCGATCGCGCCCCCTGCAATCGAGATATTTACGCGGTCGAGATAGGAGACAGCGCTGAGGATGAAGAGCCAGAAGATCAGTAACCATCGCACGCGCGTGATCCGGCGAGGTGTCATGACAGGCGGGGGCTGCACTGGGAAATAGTATCTTTCATGAACGACCGCGCCATAGCTGTTACTCGGGAGTGAGGAAATTTCCTTCAACGAATATTCTGGCGCGAGTTGCTAAGCGGCGTGTGCGCGCAGAAGCCGAGATAGAGCCGTGGCCACCACGCTCTCTTCTCCCGGTTGCAGCATAAAGGAGTTCATCACCAGCCCGGGCCGGCCCTCGCCTGTTCCGATGACGATTGATGGTTTCGCGTTGCGCAGCATCTTCGACGCATCCGCAGGCGTAAGAGAGATGCGGGATTGATCCCAAGAGATTTGCATGTGAGGGACGTGATTCGCAATTTCGGGCACGAAGAACGTCGTCGTGACCCCGGGCACACCGGAGACTTCCCGCGAAATCTTTTGCAACCGATCCTGCCATTCTTTTGCGAGAGCATCATGGTCCTCTGCCAGGAAGAGCTCCAAGGCTTTTATCATCCCTATGATTTCTTCCTTGCCTACTTTTTGGCTGCGGCCCAGGGTGTCTTCGTGGGGACTGTTGTTGAGCAGAGCATTGGCCACCATCTCTTTACGACCAATCAGCAAGCCGGCGCATTGCGGTCCGCGAATCGCTTTTCCGCCGCTGAAGGTGACCAGATCGTATCCCATCGCCGCGTAGTCCCAGAGGTGAGAAACGGGAGGAGTATCAGCGGCCGCGTCGTTCATGCAAGGAATATTGAACTGTTTTCCGAGACGTAGCCATTCGTCGACTTTTATCTGACCGGCGGCATTTGCGAAGTTGCTGAAGTGCATCATTGCAGTGCGCTCATTCACCGCGGCTCGCAATTCGTCCGCGGTCTCGACTTCGATGAGCTTGATGCCGGTTGAGCGGAGTTGATGATCGAAAGGATTGCGATGCGATTTCTGAATAATCACTTCCGACTTCATGCCAATCAGATCGGGCAGTTGACGAATTAAGGCCTCGTTTCCGCCCGTTAAAATTCCGGCCAGCCCTGACTGCATTGCGGCGGCTGCGCCGGACGTGACCAATGCCGTATATTGCTCGGGAAGTTTGAGCATTTTTGCGATGCGATTTCCGGCGGCAACCTCAAGATCGGGAATGCTCACGAAGTGACGCCCAGCCATGGTCATCACCGCTTCTAGTTCCGGGTGGGGCAGGGAACCGCCCAGCATGGTCATGGTGCCCTCGCAGTTAATAACAGTAGGCACTCCGAGTTCTTCATAGGGATTGCCGGTTTGTCCAAAGCCGCTAACCCGTCCCACTGCGCGGGCAGCGGATTTCTTAGCGGCTAACGTGAAGGGCGAAAACGCGGCAGCTGCGATGATCCCGAGGGTACTCAGAAAGCCGCGCCGGTTCCAGTTCGATTTGATTCGCATCCTAACCTTTCAGTCGTTCAAGCGCGCGTGACCGCGGCAATGCAGTTAATCTCCACCAGAGAATTCCCTGGCAGCGCCGCGACGGCGACGGTCGTGCGCGCAGGGCCGCCATGAGGAAAATAAGTCGAGAAAACTTTGTGCATGCCATCCCAATGTTCAATCTTCACCAGATAGACGTTCATTTGAAGGACGCTGTCCATCGATCCGCCGCCGATTTCCACCATCTTCTTGACCTTGTTCATGACTGTGGTGGTGTGAGATTCGATGGTCCATTCCTTCTGGTCGCGGCTATCGTGAGCCCCCTGTCCGGAAACGTAGATCAATCCGTTGTAGACGACTACCGGCATGATGGCTTCTTTTTCGGTGCCGGGTTTGCCTTCTTCATTGAGTTTGCGAAGACCGCTTGGGCCTTGCGCAGCAGGCGTCTGGGCGGAGAGCGTGCGGGATGCGACGGTCGTAATTCCTAAAGCGGAAAAGAAGCCGGCAAACCTTGCGGTGAATGATCTGCGAGTGAAGTTTGTTTTCATAAGATGCTTTCTACCTAGGAGCGAGTTTCCTTCAGACAACGTCCTGCTGCGAAAATCGAATGGCTGAATCGATGCGATTGGACGTTGGCGAATATCCGAACTGACGCGAAATTTCAAGTCCGACCCTCTGAATGAGAGGCGCAATTTGCCGCAAGCGGGCGATCGTCATTCGAACTGTTGGCGCGGTAATGCTCAGGCTCGCATTTACAAGTCCGGCGTTGTCCCAAATGGGCGCGGCAATGCAGCGAATATGCATTTCATGCTCTTCAAGGTCGCAGCCGTAGCCTTGTTTTCGGATGCGGTACAGCTGTGCTTCCAATTCCTGGAGGTTGCCGACCGTGTTCGGTGTAAAGCGTTTGAAGACCAGTTCGGGCAAAAGGATTTTCCGCTCTTCCGCCGTCAGATGCGCCAACATGACTTTGCCGACAGCAGAGCAATACAGGGGCACAGTCGCCCCAATCCGCGAGTGAATGCGCAGTTGCTCCATTGAGTCGAGTTTCTCGACGTAAACTGCGGACTGACCGTGGCGCACCGTCAGATGCACGGTTTCACGAGTTTGCCGGTTCAACTCCTGCAGGTAGGGAAGACTCACTCGGCGAATATCCAGTTGTCCCACTGCGGCTTGGCCTATCGCGAAACAGGCGATGCCCAGGTGATATGCGCCGTCAGCGCCGCAATTCAAAAAGCCGGAACGTTGCAGATTCACTAAAAAGCGATGGACCGTGCTTACGGGCAACCGCGAATGCTGGGCTACCTGCTTCGCGGTAAGGCCGCAAGGAGAGGCGCTGAACAGTTGCAGCAGGGAGAGTCCGCGCTGCAGGCTGGTAATGTTGTAACTTCGCGTCGGTGCCGTCGCCATCCTCAAGACCTAACGTTGCAGAAGTCGAAAAATGAAAGTGCGAATTATCTGATGAAAGCAGATTTAATGCAATAGGAGACTCGTTCGGCAGCTACAGCCGCCCGAACTTCTTCACGGCTTCGACAATAGATTTTGTTTGCTCAATGACCGCATACATCGAGTGCTCTTTGAAATCCATTTGCTGGGCTAAAGCGAGCACCTCCTGAGCCCGGGCCCTCGGGACGACGACCACGCCATCGCTGTCTGCGGCAATAACATCCCCGGCGTTAACTAGGACTCCGTCGCAGGTGACCGGAATCTGCGATCCCGCAAAGCGATAGTGATGGACGGAGGTAGACGGCACGCTGCCCGTGGAATAAACGGGAAACGCGATTTTGCGCAGATAAGCCACATCCCGTACTCCACCATCAATGACAGCTCCGGCATAACCGCGGGCGGCCATAGCGGTGCCCATCAGCCCGCCCATTCCCGCAATGTTTTCCCCGTCCTCGACGACCATGACGTAGACAGCGTCGGTGGAGCCCTCGTCGATAGCCGTGAGCATGCCATTCAAGGCGTCCGGATCCTGATTGCCTTCGTCTTTTTTCAAAAGCACTGTGCGGGCAAATCCGGCAAATTTCGTGGTGAAGATGGAATGCATGCGATGAGACATATACATGCGCTTACCAGTTAACTGCTCAAGCGCGTCGGAAACGGACGCGACTTCCACTCGTCGAAAGTCTGAGATCATTCCCTCATCGGTCTGCGTTTTTGTTTGGGCACCGACGACGAAAGGACGGAAAAAAAAGATCATGCCGAGAGCCGCGATGAAGACGACAGAAGCCACTGTTGCGCGGCAGGTCAGCGTTTCGCGAAGCTTGTTCACTGGGACCTCCTCCATGTATATATGACCGCGGACTCTAACACCGATTCGAGTTGCGGGAAAGAGCCGATCTTCAGGAAGGATACAAAATGAAAACCATTCCGTTTCTCTCCGCTAAGAATATTTTCCACGCCCTTGCCGCGGCGGTCCTTGTTGTCACAGTTCTTCCACTTTCACAAGCCCAAGAGCACAAAGCGGTGAACCTTTCGACCGCACGAGGACTTCCGTTTAGCGATGGCATTATCGCGGGAAACACGCTCTACATTGCAGGTCAGGAGGGTACTGACGAGTCGGACAAGTTGGTCCCAGGCGGCGTTGGCGCTGAAACCACCGCCGCGCTCCAAAATATCCAGAGAGTACTGAAGGCCGCTGGTTTCGAGTTGAAAGATGTCGTAAGCGTTACAGTTTATCTCGCCGATATTCGCGAGTTTCCCGACATGAACAAAGTGTACAAAAACGTTATGCCCGATCCGAAACCGGCACGCGCGACCATTCAGGCTGCTGCTCTGGTCAACAATGCGCGAATCGAGATCTCGGCCATAGCTGTAAAAGGAAAACAGGACTAGAATTATCCGCCTGCACGCCGTTTGCGGATTGCAGTCCGCGCATGGTTTCGTAATTGGGTGCGCAAAAAAGACTATGGTTGACATCGGCACGGCTGCTGAGGTGAACTTTCGTTCCATATCTGTGATTTCATGAGGCAATAGAAGTTTTCACCCTGTGAAAGAGTGATCGGATGTTGTCGTCGCATCAACTGCGACATTTTTGGGGTCCGGGGAGATTCGCTATGTTTCAGGTTGCTTTGCAGGTGCGATTTTAGTGAGGCCGATGTTTCAAGTGCGATCGCTCGGGCAGTCGAATCGCAGATCTTTTGCCGCGGCCAGCCTTGCGTTGTTGTTGCTCCTGGCGTTGGCCTCGCCAGCGCAGCAACCTTCCGACGTTCCATCCCCTAAAGTTGGCAAGTCCGAATGCGCACGCGGGCAAGAAGTTTTTGCTTCCAATTGTGCCGCGTGCCATGGACTCGACGGTAGAGGCTCGGAACGTGCGCCCAATGTGGTCGACGGGGCAACTTCTCGCCGGCTTTCGAATTCGCGGATTTCCAGTGTTATTCGGGACGGCATCCCCGCAGGCGGAATGCCTGCGTTCCACTCTTTATCGGACGCCGACATCGAAGCCATCGTGCAGTACCTGCGCTGTCAGGCAGGAACCAACGAAGAGGGCAAGGTTCCCGGTGATCCCCTCGCGGGGAAGAAGCTTTTCTACGGGAATGCGACCTGCTCGCGCTGTCATATGGCGGACGGCAAAGGTGGGTTCATCGCCTCTGATCTGTCGCAATATGGGCGAATGCATTCGCCGCAACAAATTCGGAGTGCCATCGTAAGTCCCAAAGATTCGCCTACGATTCGCATGCGATTGGCGACGCTTACGCTGCGTGACGGTAGGAAATTTACAGGAAGAGTGCGCAACGAAGACAATTTCTCGATCCAGATTCAGGCGCTCGATGGTACTTTCCACTTCGTTTCAAAATCTGCTATCGATAAGATTGAATACGATCAAAAACTGCTGATGCCGGCTGATTATGGCTCCGCTCTGACTTCAGAGGAACTTAACGATCTCATCAGTTACCTCATGAGTGTGTCCGGCGACAACTCCCCCTCCGCTGAGAATCACGTCGATGAGGACTGAGAGGCCGCTTTCTGCAGCCGCTGCCAAAGTCAAATCTCGAAGTCGAGAGCGTGTCCAATGAAACTGACGATAAGAATTATTCAAGCTCTCGCAATCACCGCGCTGATCCTTTTCCCGACGCCGTCCGAGATTCTGGCCGCATCCGCGCCGCGCAACTTTGCCCTGCAGCCTGAGTCTTCACAATTTTGGAATTTAGTCGATCGCGATGCCAAACTTAACGTTGTTGGCGCTGGTTTTGGATTCACCGAAGGGCCAGTATGGGATGAAGCAGGATTCTTGTATGTCAGCGATGAAACTATCAATAAGATCTACCGGTTGCATCCTGACGGCAAGAAGCAGGAAGTTATCGGGCTCGGCGACCCCGACGGAAACACCTTTGACCGCCAACACCGACTCATCGATTGCGCAAGCGTGCTGCGTGCGATCATCGCCGTAACTCCAGCGGGGAAGTATCAAGTTCTCGTGGATCACTACGAGGGCAAGAAGTTGAATAGTCCGAACGACGTGGTAACCGGGCCGGATGGGGCTCTCTATTTCACCGACCCAAATATGGATCTGGTCGCGGGAGAGAAACAGGAGATTCCTTTTCAAGGAGTTTATCGTTTTGGCTCCGACGGCAGTCTGCGACTTCTCACCAAAGAATTGATTCAACCGAACGGCCTTGCTTTCTCGCCTGACGGGCGACACTTTTACGTCGACGACAGCGAACAACGAAACATTCGCATCTACGACGTTACCGCTGACGGCGGAATTACAAACGGCCGCATCTTCGGCGAGGAACCGGGCGGTAAAGGTGACGGAGTTCCAGATGGAATGAAGGTCGACAAGCAGGGGAATTTATACGTCACGGGGCCGAAAGGTATATGGGTTTGGAGTGCACAGGGGAAACATATTGGAACGATTGTTATGCCCGAGCAACCTGCCAATTTAGCGTGGGGAGACAAGGACCACAAAACCTTGTACATCACCGCGACAACCTCCGTGTACCGGCTTCGAATAAAGGCTGAAGGATTCGTGCCGTACCTATGATGAACCGGCAAGACCTGCTCACGACGGGAAACTGCGTCATCAGTGCGGCAGAGCGAAGCTGAAGATATCGCTGCCGGCCGCGATAGAGACGTACTGAACGCCATCCACAGCGTAGCTCATGGGCGAAGCGACGATTCGCTGGCCCGTACTGAAGTGCCAGAGAGGGCGGCCCGTGACAGTGTCGGCAGCCTCCAACGATCCCGCGTCGTCTCCGAAGAACAACAATCCCCCCGCTGTAGTCAGAGTGCCGGCCCAGGAATTTCCGCTTCCGATTTGAGGATAGCGCCAGGCAGGTTTTCCGTCGGTCAGGGAAAGCGCCAATAGAACTTTTTGGGATTGCTCGCCGCTTGGAGTCTTCGTGCCAGTATTGTAGAAAGTTTGCCCGGGCGCGAAGGATTGCGGCTGCGCAAAAAATGTTTGGCAGGTCTCGAGCGCCATTACGTAGAACAAGCCGGTCTTAGGATTGTACGAAGGCGAAAACCAATTTGTGCCGCCTTCAATGCCCGGGCAAATGTACACTCCCTCGGCGGTGGGAAGCCGATCCGAGAGATTCGGGCGCCCGGACGGCGCAATGCCCTTGGCCCAATTTAGCTTTTCCAAGAATGGAGTAGCACGCAGGAACTTGCCGTTGGTTCGGTCGAGAATATAGAAAAAGCCGTTTCGATCGGCCTGCACCAGCAGTTTACGAAGAGCGCCGTCCTCCTGCTTGTCGATAAGCACTGGAGTTTCGTTGGCGTCGTAATCGTAGAGATCGTGCGGAGTGAACTGGAAATACCATTTCAATTTTCCGGTATCTGCGTCCAGCGCGAGGACACAGGCGGTATACAGATCATCTCCTGGACGCGACTCGCCTGCGAAATCGGGCGCCGCATTGCTGGTGGTCCAGTACAGCGTGTTCAGTTCCGGATCATACGTTCCCGGCATCCACGTTGTGGCCCCGCCGTGCAGGTAGGAGTCGCCGGGCCAACTGGAGGAACCGAACTCGCCCGGTCCCGGAATTGTCCAAAAGCGCCACTTCAGTTTTCCGGTAACTGCATCATAGGCGGCAACGAATCCTCGTACCCCGGAATCTCCGCCGGAGGTGCCCACGACGATCTCACCCTTCACCGCCAGGGGAGCACTGGTCGCACCATAATGCTTCGTCTTGTCGGCATATTCGACGTCCCAGATTAAGCCTCCGGAGCGCGCATCCAGACGTAACAGGTGAGCGTCATCGGTCTCGACGTAGGCCGAATTCTGCCATAGCGCGACGCCGCGATTCTTGTGTGCGGCAGCGTCGTCGAGCAATCCCGAACTCACCGGTCGCCGGTAGTGCCACAAGGCGCGGCCGGTTCGCGCGTCCAATGCAAACACGTCATTCGCGGACGTAACGTACATGATTCCCCGAACTACAAGCGGAGTTACTTCCAGCGTTTGGCTGTTTCCCGGATGAAAGACCCATTCCGCTTTTAATCGAGCGACATTGGCAACATTGATCTCTTGCAGACTGCTATATCTTTGGCCGGTGTAATCGCCGTTATACGAGGTCCAGTTCGCCCCGACCGGCTTGCCCAATAGATCTTCGTTACTCACATCGGCGACGGCTGTAACCGGCGACTCTGCCCGCTGCGCGCGGCTGGACATTGCGACAAGAGCGAGAGATAGCAGGATGAGTCCCTGAAATTTCATTTCAGCGATTCTCCTCGGGCTGCACGCGCACCTCCTGTAATGCACCTCGATCGACGCCAGTTTCATCGACCAGATGAACCGAAACCCTCGAGGCTTTTCCGCCCGGACTGAGCTCTTTTTGCAGCGACACAGTTTCGTTGGGATTTACGTCCATGAGCGGCGTGATGCCGAGGCCTGTCCCATGTTCGTCGTAAAAGTGCGCGACCAGGTGGCCCGAAAAGAAGACGCCAAAGGATCCGGTGAGAGTTACCTTGCCGTCCGGTATCGGAGTCGCTCGCAACGGTCGTATCAGAATTCCTGCGTCGCTCACGCCGTGGAATTCGGTTCCGGCGCGCGTAGGAAACCAATCTGTGTCGAAGCTACAACTTTCGCGCGCCCGCAAATGGCACATCGGGCTGTTGAGTTCGGCTTCCAGATAGTAGGGGCTTGCATCCGGGTCCTTGCTGAGAGATATTTCGCCCTCTTTATTCAGCCGAACCTCCGGTCCATTCGTCCAAAAGATGACGGAAGCCTTGCCCGGATAGGGCTTTGCCTCCTCATATTGAAAGCGCTCGACCATGGCATAACTGCTGCCCCCGTCGACTACGGCCAGCCAACCGTCAGTCGAATCCAGCCATAATTCAGCGGCCATGTGAACGTAGTGCAGTGCGAAAAGACCGTCATCCCTCACGGAAGCTGCCGGATTCTCCGCGGGACCAAAGCGCACATGGTAGCGATTGAGGTAACTGCTGGAAGAGTTCGCTGACGTGAATGTCCAGAAATCATGATTTATGGGGGGACTGCTCTTATCCATGGCGCCAGCATTGGAAGTATCGTATTGCGATACGGATTGCATGGACCAATCGAGGGTGTGGCCGGTCACATTCTTCATCGAGGCGTGGAAATGGATGGCCGGCGAGTCGGCATCGATTGAAATCGTACGGGTGAATTGAATGCCCGTTTGCGGGTCAGACGGACCGGAGAGCGCAACCGTGCACTGCCTTCCTTCCGAAACCTTTTGAAATGTGAACGGACCGTCATCGAGCACGTCCGAGTCTCCGACCCAATGCTCCTCGTCATTGTTGCCCTCAGGCAGCAGCCAAAGTTTGTCGCCGCCGTAATTGAACCACTGCCCCGAGGTGGGAGGCATATACTTCCCGGCCAGCTTCGGGTTCACAAAGAGAAATGGATGACCCGCGAAGGTTACTTGTATCAAACGTCCGCCATTTTGGGGAACGATGACGAGTTGCAGCCAGCGATTTGAGATTTGTTGCGCCGGCCAACCGCGATAATCAACCGATTCTACACGGCAGTCGGCGTGTGCGCTGGGAGTTATCTGACTGAATGTAACAGCGCTGAGAAATGTTGTAGCAATGCAACTCAGCAAAACGATATTCGCCAGAGCACGAGCTCTCTTGAGTTGTAAATTTGGAATCACGTGCCGCCCTTCCTGAAGGTGTGGTGAGGTTAACACGAAAACGAAACGTGGTTTTGTTATCTCACCTGGAGAAAACGGAACAAAAAACAATCAAACGAAAGTTTTCGATTTCCGTCAAGAAACTTTTGTGGTATACCAGTCTGACAAATGACGCAGCCCACCTGCGCTGGGATTAATCTAAAAATTCTGTGGCTCGTTCTGCTGATCTCCTGCGATTTGTGGGCGCAAGATCGCAAGGTTGACCCTACCTGGCTGCATCGCTATCTTCCGCAATTGAATACCGCTAACGTTGGGCTCTCTTCAGAGAGTTGCCGTTATCAAGCAATTTTTGGGGAGGGTGACGCCGAGCGCGGGATTCTGCGCAGCATTTCTCGTTTTGGCGAAGTCACGATCGATCCCAACGGAAGCTGCCAGAGCACGTCATACGATCGCGAAGAGGAACTCTACTTTGTCATCCGCGGCGACGCCACCCTGCGTGTCGGCGATCGGACTTTCGGCATGCGGGCGAACGACTTCACCTACCTGCCACCGGGCGTCGGCCATTTCCTTGCAAACCGGTCTGAGCAGCCTGTGCAGTTTATCGTGATGGGCTTCAAGATTCCGTCGAAGATTTCTCTCAGCGAGCCAGCGCCAGTCAAGATCGTCAACATGGACGATTTGAAAGAGGAAACAGTCGACGGCCATCCCACATCGGTTTTATACAAACTGCTCGCAGGCCCCCGCAGGGGCAAGCGCGACGCCATCGACGATGCCTATGTTGTAACCAGCCTTTTCTGGATGGACTTTGCTCCCGGAGGAACGAACTTCCCGCATCACCACGAGACTGCGGAGGAGATTTATCTAGTCATCGACGGAGAGGGTGAGATGGTCGCCGGCGGCGGAACGGATGGAATCGAAGGCCGTCATCCCGCGAAAGCTGGGGATGCTTATTACTTCCGGTCGAACTGCACGGTGGGTTTCTACAACCAGAACAAACCAGGCGCAAAGGCTCACATTCTGGCGGTGCGATCGCGGATTCCACTGGCCCAAGGAGACGATTAGATATCCAAGTTAATCAGATTCGCGGTCCAGTCAAAACGCGTTGTTGGATGGGCGGCACGAGAAAGTTGAGGAAAGTATTATGACGGTGAGCAGTTCAAGTCGGCGATCTTTTATGAAACTTGCGGCGGCAGCGCCGCTTTTGAGCCAACTCGCGGCACGCGAACTCTACGCGCAGGCGGCCAGTGCCGTCGGCAAGGATCCGCGGCAAAACATTTACACGCGGCTTGGGGTTCAAACGGTCATCAATTGCCGTGGAACGTGGACCTACCTGAGCGGGTCAATCGAATTTCCCGAAGTACGGCAAGCCCAATTGGCGGCGGCGGATTATTTCGTCGATGTGATCGATCTGCAGCGTGCGGTTGGCCGGCGATTGTCGGAGTTGACTGGCGCCGAGTCAGGCATCGTCACCTCCGGCTCCGCAGGAGCGATGGCTGCGGCGACAGCGGGTTGTATGGCCGGCACCGACGATAAATATATTTGGCAACTGCCTGACACGACGGGCTTGAAGAATGAAGTCGTGATGGTCGGCGGCAGGAGCGCCTTTGACAGCGCCATCCGGCTCACGGGCGCCAAACTCATTCTCGCCTTCTCGCCCGAGGAATTAACCAATGCGATCAACCAGAACACGGCGATGATCTACACGACGGATCTCGGCGAGAAACTCGAGCGCCAATTATCGATTGCGAAAGACCATAAAGTCCCAATGTTGCTCGATGACGCGGCTGGCATCCCTCCCGTTAGCAACGCCAAGCTCTACGCCAAGATGGGCATCGATCTTTACTGCTTCTCGGGCGGGAAGGGGCTCTGCGGGCCGCAATGCAGTGGATTGCTTTTGGGGCGGAAAGATCTCGTGGAAGCGGCCTTGATGAATTGCAATCCTCGCGAAGGCGCCGTGTGCCGTCCCATGAAAGTCGGTAAAGAAGAGATCATCGGCTGCCTTACGGCCCTGGAAAAATGGCTCAATCTGGATGAAAAAAAACTTTATGCCGAATGGAACGCTCGCGTCGACCGTATTCGAAAGCTTGTCGAGACAGTTCCCGGCGTGAAGACCAACATTTACATTCCGGATGATGGCAATCGCTATCCTACGTTGCGCGTTTCGTGGGATGAGCAGGCTTGGGGATATTCGACAATGGATTGCGTGAAAGAATTGCGGGCAGGAAATCCGAGAATCGAGGTGCTGGGTCCTGACAATCCCAGCCTGGTGAAAGCGGTGCGCGAAGGCAATCCGAATCGAAAAGAGCACAAAAGTCCCAGCTATATTGAACTGATTTCCATGACTATCAAGCCGGGAGAGGAAATGATCGCAGGGCAACGTCTGAGAGCAGTTCTTGGGGCTGCGCGAAAGAAGTCGGCCGCCTAGGCCGCTTGAATGGGGACCTTGAAAAATATCCCGGCGAAGTTCGTGCATGTAGGGCTGCTACTGGCGCTGAGTCTGGCGCCGAGGGTTGTTGCTCAATCAGAGCAGCCCGCCATTGCTCCGAACCAGAAGATTTTGTCGCCGAGCGTAGATGCGGGTTCGTACATATATATTTCTGCGCAGGGTCCGCGTCGCGCAGATGGCAGCCTGCCGCCGACCTACCATGAACAAGTGCTTCAGGCGCTCGCTAACCTCAGAGCGATCCTGCAGTCCTCCGGTGTGACCATCGATCATGTGGTTTATACGCAGGTCTATCTCGAAGACATGAACCACTTTGACGAAATGGATCGAGCCTTCGGAGAGTTCTTTGGCAAGACTCCACCCGCTCGGGCCGTGCTAGGAGTGGCGCGTGTTCCGGCCCCACCCATTCAGATCAATGCGGTCGCAGTTCGCGATTTGACCGACCGGCGAGCCATCTATCCGGCCAACGTCAAAATCAGAGATTCAGCTGCGCCCGGGATTCTCACTCATGACCGGCTTTTCATTTCGAGCATGCCAGGAAGCGCGCCGGAGAATGGCAAGGTTCCACCAGAGCCCGCTGCTCAGGTCGATCTTGCGCTCGATCGAATGCAGGCGGTCCTGCAGGCCGCAGGACTCGATTTGCGCAACATGGTTTTCGTAAACCCATACCTCACCACGGCCATCCCTTCGCGAGTCATGAATGAGCGCTACGCGCGCCGCTTCGAATTTGGCAACACGCCAGCCCGGGCCACAATCGAGGTGTCGAGTCTGCCCGGCGGTGCGCATATTGAATACACCGGCGTAGCGGTGCGAGATCTCGCTCTGCGCAAAGCGGTTCGCCCTAAGAATATGCCGCCCAGTCCGACGGCGAGTCCTTGCGTTTTTGCCGGTGACACATTGTATTGTTCCGCCAAGGACGGCTTTATTCCCGGACCGCACGCCGGAATCTATGCAAGCACGACAGGACATCAACTGCGTCAGACCATGCGCAACCAACTCGACAACCTTGAAGAAGCCGGCATGAACTTCGACGAAGTGGTCGACACAACCGTCTATTTGGATGACTTGTCGGACCAGCCAGCTTTCGATGCGGTCTATGCGCAGTATTTCGGCTCGCCCCTGCCAGCGCGCACCACGGTCCAGCAACTTGCCCCTACCGAGCGCAAAGCCGAGAAGAACGACGAGTTCCCGGCACTGGAGCAAATGTCGCTCATTGCGGTCAGGAAGTTGAAAGCTCGATAACGCACTTAAGCCAGTTCTTTTGCGTTCTTCTGAATCTTGGCTAGCCCCGCTGCAATCTCGTGCATGTCTTCTTCATCGCCCAGCAACGCCGGCTGCGGGATCCAGACTGTTTCCCAAGCGGCCTTTTGCGTCGCTGGAAACTTTTTCTTCAGGAAGGAATGTTTCTGTTTCGCCTGCTTTCCGCTGAGGCGTTTCCGGTACTCGCCATTGCGAAACATGTCCAGTTCGTGGAGCGGGGGATAACTGGCCTGGTTGGGAATGCCTTCCGCATTCATGGCCGCGATAAATCGCTCAGTTGGGATTTTCGCGAATTTCTTTTTGTTCAGGTGGAAGATATAAGCGTACTGCCCGTTGCGTGTGCAGCGTTCGTCGAACTTTTGCGGCGTAATCCCGGGAATATCGCGCAAAAGCTTGTCCAGTTGGCGCGCGTTCTGATGACGCTTCTTGGTTTGCTCATCGAGGCGGCCCAACTGCACATTTAACACCGCGCCCTGCCATTCGCTGAGCCGGTAGTTCGAACCATAAATGAAGTGACTGTAAAACCACTTGCCGGGCATCCGCCCGCAGTCATGCACGGAGCGCGCCTGCACCTCAAACTTGTCGTCGTTAGATAAGATCATTCCGCCTTCACCGGCAGTCATTAGTTTGCTCGCTTGGAAACTGAAAGTGCCGGCCACTCCAAAAGTTCCGATGCGCTGTCCGCGCCATTCGCTTGCATGTGCGTGCGCGCAATCTTCGATTAATGCCAGTCCTTTGCGGTTGGCGATTTCCTTTAGGCGGTCGAGATCGGCAGGGTGTCCGCCCATGTGCACGGCAACAATCGCTTTTGTCCGCTCAGTGATGGCAGCCTCCACTAAATCGGGATTTATGCAGTATGTCTCGGGATCAACATCCACCAGGACCGGGAGCGCATTGGCGAACAAGACCGCACTAGCTGTAGCTACGAAAGTGAAGTCCGGCACGATGACCTCATCCCCAGCGGTGATGCCGAGGCCGGCCATGGTCACTTCCAGTGCCGCGGTTCCATTGGTTACGGCGATGCCGTGACGAGCCCCGTGAAACTCGGCGAAGCTTTGTTCGAACTTCAGCGTCTGAGTTCCGGGCGTGCGCCACCATACCCTGCTCTCTAATACCTCTTTCAAGGCCTGCTCTTCCTTCGTGTCATAGTAGGGCCAGTCGGGAAACGGCTTGTTCTTTGCTTTTTTTCCTCCAAGCAATGCAAGCGCTGACATGTTGTTCTTCTCCTTAGATGCTGCTCGTACGGAGAGCATCTTGTGGCTAAACGCCATTCTTCCTACTAAGGTCCTTCGTTATATCGGCTCGGACGCTGGCTTGCAAGTTCCGACGGGAGGCTCTTTTTCCGTCATTTTGCCAAGAAGTCAACAATGGTTTTGCAAACGGATGGGAACTCGCATCGCGGCCGCGTGAGCTAAAATTCCTTTCGTCGATACCAAGCCATGAACAATGCAACCGAGGAACTAATCGCCCGGGCAGCGCAACATCGTCGGGAAAGTAATTTTGACCATGCGGCACAAGAATGGGCTGAAGTGGTTGAACTTTCCCGGCGGGCGGATGACATACCCACGCTCGTTCGGGCGCTGAATGGGGCTGCCCAGATAGAGCGCGACCTGGGCCGGAATTCCGAGGCATTATTGCGCTATGAAGAAGCGGTAGCGCTCTGCCAGAAACACAGGGACCAGCTTCTTTTGGCGCACACAATTCGGCATTTGGGTGATGTTCGACGCCATCTCGGACTGGAACGGGAGGCTCAAGCCTGCTATGAGGAGGCGCTGGATATTTATCGGAGCGAGCCCAGCGCTAATCCGCTGGATGTTGCAAATACCCTGCGTCCATTTGCGATCCTGAAAGAGAAGATGGGAGATATTGACGGCGCCAGAGCATTCTGGCACGAGGCTCGCGGCCTTTATCAATCGCTCGGCATCGACGCGGGCGTTGTGGAGAGTTCGAAGCATCTTGCCCTGCTTGGAGACTTTGATTAATCCTCGCGCCGAAACCGCGAAAGAGTACTGAACTCTAGGGTTTCCAATCGAGGGAATATGCCGCGAATGAGATGGGGCGCAAAACGTCGAACTGCACATGGGAGGGCGTTTCGGACAGGTTGAAAGTCAACTCCAGTTTCGTCTCGCTGCCCGGCGCAGCGGCAGGCAAGTCGCTCTCTTTTCGTTCCACCGGGATGTTGCCCTGGCCGAAGAATAACCCTCGTAGCTTGTAGCTTTTGAGGCAATACATTCGGAAAGTCGCGCCGCACTCCTATCAGCACCTCGAACCGGTCTAATTCGTGTTCGACTGTTAGCGATTCGATCGGGCTGCACTCGCGGCGGAGAAGTTCGTAAGAGGGCTTCGGCGCACCATAGACAGCCACGACGCCGTGTACCCGTTGCTGCAGTGACCCGAGGCCGCGATCGCCCACCTGCGTGCGATAGTCGTTGTAGCAGAAGAAAATCGCACCACCCACAAAATCCCGGGAGCGGCTTGCGGCCTCATGCGGGCGCAAAATTTCTATTCTTTGTACATCGCCTTCCGGCCGGTCGGGCGCGCAGGCACAATATCCCTTGTCACGGGCTAACCGCCGTGGTTGTCCTGTTATTCGGGGCCAGAAGTCTTAGTGCTGTATCTGAAGCGCCCACGAGCGAAGAGCTGGGAGTTGAGCGGCTGTGTAGGGGCGCTTCAGATACAGCGACTTGAAGGAAGCCGCCCCGGGGGACTATGGGATTTGAATCTGGATGAGCCGGCCTTGATCGTTTGCGAGTTTGCCGTTGCGGTGAGAGCGCTTGGGTTTCAGTAGCGGGTCGCGGAGGGAATGGTCATGGGGCGGCGCATCGGAGAGTCTGAATCGCACCACCATACTGCATTTTGACGAGTACGAGACACAGAACCAGTGTGCGCGCCGAAGCACGAGCGAGATTCGAGGCTGGAGATGTGGATTCATGCGGCGCACCGGCTGAGATGAGGCGGGGATCGCAGGAGGAGTTGCGCGGCGGAGAGGCGCTCGACAACCTGCATAGTTCCGCCGCAAAGCGGACATCGCCACAGCGAGTGAATGGGTAGCGCGGACGGGATGGCGCTTGCTACTGGCTGATTGGATGGCTGGAGCAACCGCAAACAAAGCGGAAGAAGTTCTGCTCGCCGCCGGTTAGCGAGGAATCCGAAGTTGCGGATGCGCACGAAGCCGCGCGGCAGCAGGTGCAGGAGGAAGCGGCGCAGGAACTCTTCGATCGGAAGGGTCATGAGCCGTTTCTTGTTGCCGTGGGCGGAGTCGCGCCAGCGAAAAGTTACGTGGCCCTCGGAGAGAGCAACCAGCCTGCTGTTGGAAATGGCAACGCGATGAGTGTAAGCGCCGAGATAACGGAGCACATGTTCTGGCCCGCCGAAGGGCCGTTTGCAGTAGACAACCCAGTCGTGACGGAACAGTACCCGCAGCCAAGAGGCGAAGGTGCGCGGTTCCGCCAGCGATAAGAGATGTCCGTGGAACTGGAGTACGCCGGCATGAAAGGCGGTCTTGAGTCCGGCGACAAACTTGCCGCGGAAGACACGACCGAGCACTTTGACGGGAAGAAAGAAGGAGCGGCGCGAGGACATCCAGCGGGAGTGATCAGGAGCGAGACCGCCGGCGGCCACCACGCAGTGGACATGGGGATGATGTTGCAGTCGCTGGTCCCAGGTATGGAGCACGCTGAAGAAGCCGATCTCGGCTCCAAGGTGGCGTGGATCGCGGGCGATCTCCAGCAGGGTTTCGGCGCTGGCGCGAAATAGCAGGTTGTAGATCAGCCGTTTATTCTGCAATGCCAGCGGAGCCAGCTCCCGCGGCAGAGTGAAGACGACGTGCACGTAGCTGGTAGACAGCAACTCTCCTTCCCGCGCCTGGAGCCAGCGCAAGCGTGCGTTGCCCTGACACTTGGGGCAGTGCCGGTTTCTGCACGAGTTGTACGAGATGGCGGAATGTCCGCAATCTGAGCACTGATCGCGATGTCCACCCAGCGCTGCGGTACGGCAGCGTGTGATGGCCAGTAACACCTTTTCGTGTTGGCCGTTAATCCACTTGCGACTGCGCTCAACAAAGGACCGTCCTGCATAGCGAACGATGTCGGCCACCTCCAGAGGAGGCCGGTTCATGCGCTCTGCGTCTGCTCTCCTCCTCGGATGGTGAGTGCATCCAGCGGACTGCCGGTGGCGCTGAGATGCCGCCGCGAGAGGTGCAGATAGATCGTGGTTTCCTCCAAGTCGCGATGCCCGAGCAGCATCTGGATGGTTCGCAGGTCGGTACCGGCTTCGAGCAGATGTGTGGCAAAGCAGTGGCGCCTATGTACCCAGAGACATAGGCGCCACTATCTACCCTTCCTGACTATGTCGAGTGATATCGAGTGGTCTGGCGATCGTTCAATAATTACAGGCCCCAACGCAAATCGAGTCGATTAATCACCCGACATAGTTTTCTCCGTTTTCTCTGCCTTACAGACTATTGAGGAAGCCAAGCAGTTGGTCTCCCGGTTGGTAGCGCCCCGGTCTGCCGTGCGATGGTGACGTTTTGGCAAGGGCCCGCTCCTTCATAGCGAGTGTGGCTTCGAGATAAATCTGCGTGGTCTCCACCGACTCATGTCCGAGCCACAATGCAATAACGGAGCGATCCACGCCCGATTGTAGAAGGTCCATCGCCATCGTGTGCCTTAGGCGATGAACGGTGACGCGTTTTTCTTTCAACGAGGGACAGACTTTGGATGCCGTCGTGCGATGCTTGGTCAGCAGGTACTGCACACCGTGGACACTGAGACGTTCACCCTGAGCGCTGGGAAAGAGCACGTCGCCCTCACCACGTTGCGGTTCTCGAAGCCAGGCTTTCAACACGGCGAGTGTGGATTGGGCAAGAGGTGTGCAGCGTTCTTTGCGGCCCTTGCCGATCACGCGCAGGTGAGCGCCGGCCCCAACGATGAGGTCCGCGCGTTTGAGCCCGGTCATTTCCGATAAGCGCAGGCCCGTCTGCACCGCCACGAGCAGAAAGGCGTGATCGCGCCGACCAGACCAAGTGAACTGATCCGGAGCGGCCAGCATGGCATCGACTTCGGGACGAGTGAGGAACTGGACCAAGGTGCGGGTGAAGCGCTTGCTGGGGATGGCGAGCACACGCTGGATCTGTGCAGAATGTGCTGGTGCTTCATACGCCGCGTATTGAAAGAAAGAGTGAATCGCCGTGAGGCGCAGATTACGACTGCGAACACTCAGGCCTTGGCGCTTCTCCAGTTGATCCAAGAAAGCGACAATCAAGGGGGCATCGATTTCCTCGAAGCTCAGGCGTGACGGCGGCTTGTGAAGCCGCTGCTGAACGAACTTCAGGAACTGTCGGAAGCAGTCCCGATAGGAACTGATGGTGTGTGGGCTCGCCTGACGCTGCTGCATCAAGCGCTGGGTAAAGAAACGCTGCAATAGGGGAGCCAAGCTGATGAGAGTGATCATGGCCGATCCTCCCAGTGCTGCTCGAGCCGGCGCATGGCTTCTCGCATCAGCTCCGGAGAGCTGTTTAAATACCACTGCGTGTCCGCGACGTGGACATGACCGAGGTAGGCGGACAAGATCGGCAGCAGGCATTCTGGATCTTGGTTGGACCGATACCACGCTACCAGCGTGTTGGTTGCGAATCGGTGTCTCATGTCATGCAGACGTGGCCCGTGATGGTCGGATATGCCACGCAGACCGATCTGCCGGGACAAGTCATAGAAAGTTCGATGAATCTCTCCGCCATCCAAACGATTGCCCCAGCTGGAAACGAACAGATAGGAGGAGACTTCTCGTCCCGCCCAATGACGTTTGCGTCGTGCGAGGTAGTCAGCAAGTACTTTGCAAGTCGATGCGTGCAAAGGCACGAGTCGAGACTTGCCAAACTTGGCGCCCCGGATCGTCAACACTGCCGCCTTAAGATCCAGGTCCTGAAGCTCGAGACTGCGTGCTTCGCCGAGACGTAGGCCGGAGACACTCAGTAGTCCGAATAGGCAATGGTAAGTCCAAGATCGCAGTTTGCTGAGCTCACTGCGACAGGGAATGTCGAGAGCAGCGCGCAGTAAGCTTCGAATTTCATCGCCTGAGTACAGGTACGGCCGAGCCCGTTTCGGTCGAAAGGGCAACAAGCCCGGGGAAGGAATCTGGGTTCGTGGATCGGTGGCACTACGATGGTGCGCGAATCCGCGTACGAAGCTCAGTCGTTTCGCCCACTGGGCGGGTTGGACGTTTACCGGCTGTTGAGCCCAAGCGAGCGCCAATGCCTCGGTGATGTGAGAAGTCCGGTGACGCTCCATGAAGGTGACGAAATCAATCAATCCCTTGCCTGCGTCCTGCAGCTTGAACCCCAGTCTGCGGCGCAGACTCAGGTACTCTTGAACGGCCTGTCGAAGCGTGTTCATCGCACACCTCCCGGCCACGGCAAAGCCAGCGCGCGCAATGCCTTGATGTCAACCTTGGTATAGATCTTGGTGGTCTGTGGATGCCGATGGCCGAGCAACTCGCCAATCTCGCTCAGCGAAGCGCCTTGGCACAACATCTCGGTGGCTAATCCATGTCGAAACTGGTGAGCTCCTGAGGTTGTAGCCAGGATGCCGGCACGCTGGAGCGCGTGCCGAATGATAGAGTCAATGCCAGACGCCCCGCGAAAAGCGCAAATCGGGGCTCTGGCTCGTAAGAATACGCGGCGGCTGGTGCTATGGGGTCGTCCTCGCTGCAGGTAGGCAGCGATGGCTTTCCCGACCTCTGTGGTTAAGGGCAGTCGGTTGCGCTGACCACTCTTGCCGCGCACATTTAGTTGTCCCAGGTTCCAGTCAATGTCACCGAGTTCGAGAGATACCACTTCCCCTGCACGCAATCCCAATCGCGCTAGCATGAGCAAGATGGCATAGTCTCGCCGCCCAACTGCGGTGCGACGATCGATACTAGCCAGAAGTTGGCGTACGTGCTCCGTGGAAATCCCGCGCGGGATCGACGTCATCGACCAGTTGGCGACGATGGGAACGGCGGCGGCCAGATCCAGCGTCACTTCCCCCAGATATCGCGCATACTGCAGGAATGAGCGCAATGCGGTGGTCATGAGCTTCGACGTCTTTGTGTGCAGTCGTGGCGCTTGGCGCTGTACGAATCTCACAACATCGCTTGCACACAGACGCGAGAGCGTGACTCGTCCGGAACCGAAACGGTCTTCGAGAAAACTGCGGATGAACGGAACGTAGTTGATGATTGTCGGACGGGCCAGCGCGCGCACTTCCAGCAAATACCGACCGTACACCTGGGCACAATGCTCTGCCGGAGTCGGTTGGCATGCCAATTTCTTTTCGCGGGGAATCACGCCCTCCTCGCGCAAAAAGCCGATGAGATGCTTGAGGGCAGCGGCATCCCCCCGACCAGGTCGCACGCGTAGAGCGCGATATCGTAGATACCGTGCCGCATGATCGGAGCAGATGCTGCGCAGTCCGACCCCGTTCTGCTGAAGCCATCGGCTAAAACATGCAGCGAGCAAAACCTGTCGATGAATCGACCACAAACTGTATCCCTGCTTACTCACCGATTCTGCAAACGAGCCAACTTGTGCCGCGAGTGGCCCTTCCGGCGCTCGCGATAGAACCACTTGGTTGTTGACGATGCACTTCATGGTGGACTCCTTCCCGACTCTGCGAGCTAGTAGAAGGAGCTCAGAATATGTCTATACCGCCGCAAGTAGGCACCCTGGAAATCGGGCCCTCGCAGATTTACAAGACATAGTCAGGAAGGGTAGATAGTGGCGCAGCGTGTGGGGATGGATGCGCTTGTGCTCAAGACCGGCGCGTTCGGCGGCCTGCTGACAGGCGTGCCAGAGAACCTTGGTGGAGACCGGATGACTCGCTGTATGCCATCGATTGCCGGGGAACAACCAGTCGGTGGGCTTGCGTTTCAGCCCGCGCCAGTAGACGCGCAGCGCATCGAGCAACTTCGGGCTGAGCATGACATCGCGGTCCTTGCGTCCCTTGCCGCCCCGGATATGGATGACCATTCGCCCGCTGTCGATATCGCGGATCTTCAGGTGCGCCACTTCTGCGCGACGTGCGCCCGTGGCATAAAGCGTCATCAGCAGGATGCGATGAAAGGGAAACTCTGCCGCGTCGATCAGCCGTGCGACTTCTTCCTGGCTGAGTATCTCGGGTAGGTGCAACACCTTCTTCGGATACGGCGTTTCGGCAACGCTCCAGCCGCGCTTCAACACTTGGACATAGAAGAAGCGCAAAGCGGCCAAGCGTTGGATTACGGTGTTCGGGGCCAGCTTCCAGCGCGTGAATAGCGCGGCCTGATACTGGCGAATATGCTCGGGGCCGAGCTGATCGGGTGAACGATGGAAGTGCCGGCTGAAATGCTCGACCGTATGGATGTAAATGTCGATGGTGGACTCGGCGTAGTTGCGGCGCCGTAGTTCTTCAAACATGATCTGGCGTAGATGGGTCACAGAGTGTTCCTCCTCTGCGCCACAAACTACCTCAAATCACCTCGACCGTCGGCTCAGCCGACACGCGAATGCGTCCGCCGCAAAGCGGCTTCGTTCAAGTCGGCTTTGCGGAGATCGCCGTTGAATAGTTTCGCCGCAACCCAGAAGACTTTCAGGTAACACGATCAAGGGCTATCATGAGCCTCGTGCACGAGGAGATCAAAAATGGAAATGACTCGCCGACAATTCGCCCTGTCTATTGCAGCTGCCACTACTCTTCGTTCTTCTATTTTTGAACCCACCCTTTCTCCGGTGGGTGTTCCCCGCGGCGTGGTTCCCGGCAGGGTCACATGGGCGCATGATCCGGCGGCTGTGACCTGGGATGGAACGGGTTCCTGGTGGAAAGACGCCAACAACAACCAGGCCGTCATTGACCGGATGGTTTCGCGCTCTGTTCGGAGTCTTACAGTTCAAAAAAACGATGCCCAGGCATGGAGCACCATCTTCAAATATTTCAATCGCAGTCATGGTCGCGGCGACCTAGGGTACAGAGCCGGCGAGAAAGTGGCAGTTAAGGCCAACCTGAACAACACCACTGATCATGGCACAATCGATCGTCTGAACTCTTCGCCCCATATGATCCTTTCGATCGTCCGACAGTTGACTGGGCCGGGACGAGTGCCGCAATCATCGATCACCGTCTTCGACTCCAGCCGGTTTATCCCAGGCAATCTCTACGACAAGATTCACCATGAATTTCCCGGAGTCGTGTTTGTGGACCATATCGGAGGCGACGGACGACTAAAGGCCGAGTTCAAGCCCAACGCCATCCCTTTCTCAATTGAAAGCAACAACGCTAAAGGACTCGACACCATAGTCGTCGAAGCCACTTACTTAATTGATGCTGCAGTACTGAGAGCGCATGTGAGTTCGGGCGTGACACTTTGCGCGAAGAATCTGTTCGGTGCTACGAGTATCAATCCCGACTGGCACAAGAACGCGCACGATGGTTTCCATCACAACAAAGATGGTTCGGCGACTTACTCCGCATTCACCGATTTTCTGGGTCATAAGGATCTTGGCGAGAAAACCATGCTTTTTCTTATTGATGGACTGTATGGAAACGACAATGTGGATGGTCCGCCTCACCGCAAATGGAAAATGGCGCCGTTCAATGATGCGTGGCCAAATAGTATCTTCATGTCGCTTGACAGCGTAGCGATCGACTCAGTGGGCTTCGATTTTCTGACTTCGGAATGGCCCGATCTCGCCGATATTGCGAATGCCGATAACTACTTGCGCGAATCTGCTTTGGCCAACGACCCACCTTCGAAGACATTCTATGATCCTGAACGCGACGGCGTCCGATGCCGCAGCCTCGGTGTGCATGAGCATTGGAATAATGGGACGGACAAGAAGTACTCGCGCAATCTCGGAAAAGCGCAAGGGATCGACCTTTTCCTGGTCAGCTGAAACAAGAGGACACACTTGAACAGTCGCAGGATAGCGAAATTGCAGCAAGGGTCGTTCGTTGGGCTCGCCGAGCGGCCAGTCAATTGATTCTGATGCATGGCACGATCGATGCTGACGGAGTTGGAGAATGAACCCGAGAGCGTTTTCTGTATGTTTCATAGTGGCATCGATATTACCGACGACTGCGTTTTCCCAGTCATTCCTAAGCCAGTATAAAGGCTTGCCTTATCACGACAGCCGCTTTAGTGGCGGTCCGCAAAAAATACCGGGAAAGGTGTTGTGCGCTTACTATGACTTGGGCGGCGAGGGAGTCGCGTATCACGACACTGATCCACAGAATCACGGCAGCGGAGAGTTGAATCCGGCTGACGGGACGTACTTGAATGAATTTCGCATCCATGAGGGCGTGGATACTTCCTACACGAAGTTCAACCGGAAACCGGATCCGATTGACGACAATCCCTTCGACAAGGTTGTTCCTCCATCTGACCTGCTCTATGTTGGCTGGACCGAACCCGGTGAGTGGTTTAACGTTACGGTAGATGTGGAACAGTCGGGAACCTACGCGGCCGATTTCCTTTACGCATCGAACCGCGGCGGCACAATATCAGTCGATGTGAACGGAAAGGACGCGACCGGACCTCTGCAGATCACGACAACAAACGATCCTGCAGATCCTCTTGCCTGGCGTCAGTGGCACCATTGGAATCTGGCTTCGCAACTTTTCAAAGTCGGTCTGAGCAAGGGGAAGAATGTTCTCACCGTACGCATATTGACGAACGGAAACATGAATCTGGCGTATTTCGACTTCAAACCCGTCCGTAGATAAAAGTGTAGCCGGCAGGCGATTCAACTCAGTGTCACGCGTAATCCCGTCGCACGGGGAACAGTAACGGAGCACTTGCCCTGCTTGAGCGAGTCGGTCTTCGTTGACGTTGTGATGTGCGCTTCGCGGCTGTCTAGTGCCGGTGCGTGTAATGTCTCGGTTTGCGCTATTCCACTCGCGTCGCGACCAAAGTCGAGTTCCACTTCAAGGTCTGCTGCCGCGTCCTTGTTCAGGATGATCACGGATGTGTGCCCGTCCGGTAGTTTCGCGGCGTAGGCGGTTGCATTTATTCCCGCAGCCTGCAGCTTCGTGGAGAAGTCGGTCTTCAACAATGTTCCACCGCTGAACGAGCCCGCAAACTTGAGCCCGTACGCGACGGGCTCCAACACATAGTCCGAGCCAAATGTCCCAATCGGTGTATAGAAAGGATGCGGATGCGCGGCAATCTGTTCGGGAGTCTCGCCTTTTGCTTCGAGAAGCGCGTCGCCGGGCAAAGATCCCCCAACAGAATTCGCGACGGATTTGCCTGTACCGCCGTGGAGATTCACGCCGGAATAGTCATTGCTGGCCAACAGCAGCGAATAGTCGGCCGCCCAAAGCGCAGCAGCGAACACGTCGGAGACACCCGGCTTGCCTCCGCGATAACACGTGTTGCCTTCGGTCATGCGTACGCGCGCACCCATCTTGCTGGCTGCGGCCGTGGCGATATTCGCCGTGTTCTGCACTTTTTGCATTGTCGCCGGTTTCAGCAAGTTCGGAATGTTGACCTCGGGGTTCGTCGCCGGCCCGCCAAAGTAATAGTGATGAGTCAGGGTGGTTACGTGGGGCGGGGCCTGGATGGAAGGCCATTGATCGGCAATCTCAGTCAGCCATGACACGTTGCTCGCAACATCAGGCATGCCGAACTTTGCACCGGGAACGCGAGCTCCGATCGCACGCGCCAGCGTGAGCCATTCTTCCAGGTACGCTTTGGCTGACCACGTCTTGGGATCGCGCAGATGGTGTGAAAATAGATCGGCTTCGTTTCCGATCTGAAAATACTGCAGACGCTTGCCCAGCGTCTCGGCTACAATCGCCGCCTCTTCGACTGCGCGTGCCGGCGTATTTGTTCCCATCCCGATGCCATACACGCAGCTCCAACCCGTCGCGTCAAGGAACGCCGCCAGGTTTTTGACCGCCTCGACAGTCACTGCGTAGTACTGAGCCTTCGGTTCGCCCGTGACCTCACGCACCTGAGGATGCTCGGGTTCGGGAGAGTCAGGCCTAGATCTCCAGTAAGCAAATTCGCTGGTGTTGCCCCCAAGGCGCAGAACGCCGGTTGACCACAGTGCTTTAAATTCGCGAATCAAACCGCTGTTCTGTGCCGAAAAGAAGCTCGGATCCGCGAGTTGTTGTACCTCATAAGACAGACCGACAAAGTCGATCGGCATCCGAGGACCAGTTGCCTCCGTGGGGATGCTGAGGACAACCCGAACCTTGCTTTGGCCGTCCACGTGAAGACGTGCTGCAGCCACGGTGCAGGCTGCACTGGCAAGGAATTTCCGTCGTGTGAGCATCGGATCTCTCGATTCTTTTCTCTAGTCTGGCCCAGAGCGCCCGCGTTTTTTGGTGAGGCTAATCTTGGTCTCGGCGCGTTTCGTCGCTCGCCATTTTGAGTCAATTACGAAGATCTTATGGCATTTTACTTGAGGAGGCATCTGCTGCGACTGGACAACGAAACAGTTTTTCGTATTGATAAGCACCACCCTCGTACTCGGAGCGTTTCGTGAGCGATCTTGGGAGGGAACTAATGAGAGGCGTCGAAGTTGGAACGGGCAAACGCCGCGACGAAGTTGGTCAGCGGCTTGCGACGCTGCCTCACCAGGGTTATTTTCACGTCACGCGACTTGCAAAGAAGCAAGACCAGACTTGAAGAAGCCGAACGCGTCGCCGACATCGGTAACTGGGTCACGCCGCGGGAGGCGAACTTGAGCGGATTCAGTTTCTGCTCGGTCACGTCTCAATTCAGACCACTATCCGTTTTGCGAACCAAGGAGACGGGCCGTAGATTTCCGCACTACCAATTCGGGCTTAATAACGATTTCTGGAACATACCTTGTGCGCCCTTCGATCTCTTCCAAAACTGTGCGAGCCGCCGTCTGACCCATTTGCAACAGAGGCTGTCTCACAGTTGTAAGAGGAGGGACCATGTAAGCGGCAGTTTGGATGTCATCAAAGCCGATTACGGATACGTCCTCGGGAACACGCAACCCCGCTTCCTGGAAAGCGCAGATTGATCCAATCGCAGAAATATCGTTATAGGCAAACAGCGCCGTGAACGGGCGCTTGCGTTTCAACAGCTGCTTCGCGAATGGATACCCCAGATTTGGCGACGGGTCGTCTCCCTCAAGTTCAATAACTAACTCGGGCCACATCCGAATACCGAGTTTGGCAGCGACCTCGCAAATTGCGGTCCAACGATCGTGACTATCCGCACTCAGTGGAGACCCTTTCATGAAGGCGATGTTCGTGTGTCCTTGTTCCAGAAGATGAGTCAAGGCGAGCGTCGCTGCATGATGGTGATCCAGGACGACATTCGTGACCCCTGTAATTTTATGGTGGCCAGCCACAACCACGGTAGGTAGGCGGGGATTTTCAGTGAGAATCGTATCCACCATGATGAAGCCTTCTGCTCCCCGCTCGCGCAGTACCGTCGAATACGATTCGAGTAATTTCTGGTCGTGCCGGTGAGCTACGGTGAGAAAGAAAACATTCTTTTCCCGAAGATAGCGCTCAATTCCGCTCACGACCATGGAACCATACGCATCTCCGATCTCCTGGAGAATCACTCCCACCATGTAAGTTCGAGTGGCTCGCAGTGAACGCGCAAAGAAGTTCGGGCGGTAGTCCAAAGCCCGAGCTGCCTCGAGGATCCGCTTCTTTGTGCGTTCGGGGACAGACCGTGCCGCGGAGGAGTTGTTCAAAACGGCCGAAACTGTGCTCGCAGTAACACCAACGAGTTCTCCGACTGCCTTCAGCGTCACCACGCGCTTATGGTGAGAGACCGGCTTTTGCTTGACCTGCTTCAGGCAGATTCCCTCCAACCTTCTGTTTTTCTCGCCGTAAACGATTTTTCTTGATCGTAAACGATTACGCTGCTCGACCGACGGCGATTGTACATCAGAATTTATTCTTCGATTGCTAGCAGAGCGACAATCCGCGGGCTTTAGAGCCGATGAATTGAAAACTGACGCTCATCACGGGACGGGAAGTAAAACATCGATATTCTAGAAAGCAAAGCAGATATGCAATGAAGCCTGCGAGACCGATTTGGAACCGCGCGATTTTACAAGAATAACGTTATTTTTTACTTGACAACGAATATGAATATGGAGCCTAATTTGCGGCGGTAATACAAACTCATTATCTGACCTGAAGAATAACGGTATTCTTACTCATCAGACAACGAGCAATTGTGAGTCTTCGGCAAGGCTTCATAAGAGCCCAATGACCGGAGAAAGGGCCCGTTTCGGAGCAGCGCTGTGGGAGAGACATCATGACAAACTTCAGTCGCTACATCTCTGTATTTTCCTGTGTGTTTCTAATTTCCGTCCTAACCTTGGCGCAGAGCCGGAATACAGGCGAGATTCGCGGAACGGTAACCGATTCGCAAGGCGCTGCAATCGCCGGAGCTACTGTTACGGTCGCGAATCTCGCTACCGGAGAGAAGAAGGATTTTGTCACTAACCGCGACGGCATCTATGACACCGTTTCGACGCCCGCTGGGAACTACAACATCAGCTTCACGGCCCAGGGCTTTAAAAAACTGGTGCGCGGTCCTATCACGATGCAGGTCGACGTGATCACTGAAAATGCCGCCATGGAAGTTGGTGCGGTCACAGAGACAGTAACGGTAGAAGCAGGGGGCGCGCCGCTCGTGGAGACTGAAACCGGACAGAAGGGCTCCATTATGGATTTCAAAACCATTTCAGAGCTGCCCCAGTCGGGGGGCGGGATCACTGGCGAAGACTGGGCTTCTTTCAACATCTATCTGCCGGGCGCTGGGGGCACTACAAACGGGCGGACCTCGCAGGCCGGGGGTGCTTGGAATGCCGGCGACGCGGCTTCCATCGACGGCAACCTGCCGAACTTCGGCAACTTCCTTCAGGATGGGGCCAGCACCACACTGCCGGCGAGCTACAACAACGACGACGAGGTCTTCGAGACCATTCAGGAGGTTCAGGTCAACACCAATTCCTTCTCGGCGCAATACGGCATGGGCGGCGTCATGTTCAACCAGATCAGCAAGAGTGGAAGCAACTCTTGGCATGGGTCCGGTTATGAGTTTTTCTCGCAGAACTTTCTAAACGCCAACAGCTATTTCAATAATCAGCAGCCTAAGTTCGTAACAAACCCCCTGAACCCCACGGGTCCGGAAATCCCTAACACAGCAGCACAAGTGCCGTATTTGCGGTACCACCAGTTTGGCGCCACCGTCGGCGGGCCTATTTTGAAGAACAAGCTCTTTTTCTTCTTCGGCATAGACAGGATCATTAATAACAGCGCGTCGAACGGCTTCGTTACCGTTCCTACGGCAGCCATGGAGGCGGGTGATTTCACCGGCATGTACCCCATCTATGACCCGCTCACCACAACCGGGTCGGGTGCAACCCTTAATCGCGCCTCTTTCGCCAGCGAATGCGGCGGCCTCAACATGATTCCGAACGGCACCAACTGCGGCGGCGCGCCCAGCCGGATGGACTCCGTGGCGGCGAAGATTATGGCTTCTAAGTATGGCTGGCCCACCGCACCGCAAGGGGTAGGAACATGCGCGGCCGCTCCGTTCCAGAACGAGTGTACAAATAACCTCTACCTCGCGCATATCAATCCCGCCCCGGTTCACCGATATTTTGGGCGGTTGGACTACAACCTGAGCGAGAAGCACCGCATCATGTTCTCAATTAGCCAGAAGGATAACCCCGGGGTCGCTAACGGCCTGTTCAACTGCCCGCTGGATTGCGGTAGCGGGGACGTGGACGGTTACAACACGCAGGTCACGGAAACGTGGACGATCAGTCCGACGGTCGTCAACGAAATCCGGATGGGCTATACCAAGCAAGGCAACTGGTTCCAATCCCAGTCCATCGGGTTGGACCCCGCAGGGGCATTTGGGCTGCAAGGTACCCATTTTAACCAAATGCCCTTCATCGGCTCGACAAGCTTTTATGCTGGTAATCTCGGCGGCCCGAGCGCGGTAAGCACCTTGTCGCCGGGCACGGACGCCATTTACATCGAGAACTCGTATGACCCGTCCGATATGGTGACGCTGGTCAGGGGCAAGCACGTTCTGCATTTCGGGATTGAGGTATTGATGGCCGAGGGCAACACCACGGCTTGGGGCTCCAACAGCGCTGGCAACTATAGTTTTACCGGACAATACACCGCAGGCACAACCTGCACGCCAGCAACGTCAACAACGCCCGCAACCTGTACGCTGAATACTGGAACCGCGGGCTCGGGCTTCGCGGATTATCTGCTCGGCAACGTCCAGGGCTGGGCCGCGAACAACCAGGGCCTGACGGGCATGCGGCTGAAGAGCCCGCAGGCCTTCGTTCAAGACGACTGGAAAATCAAGCCCAATTTCACCCTCAATCTCGGATTGCGCTGGACGGGGAACACGGGCATGAGCGAGGTACAGAATAAACTTGGCGATTTCGACCAGAACCTCGTCAATACCACCGGCCCCTTCGCGGGCACCCTGGGTTCGATATGGATTGCCCCTCAGGATAACCGAACAACCTTGCAGAAGCCGGTTTGGAACATCTTCCTCCCTCGGGTGGGCTTTGCCTGGTCGCTCAAGAATGATACCGTTATCCGAGGCGGTGCGGGGTTCTTCGCCTATAACTACAGCATGGATCTTTATGGCGGTGAGGGCGGTGCGCAAATGGGCTTCGGCGCTACCTCTCAGGGCAACATCAGCGACCCTCTCAGTGCCGCCGGGGACACGGGCTGGATTTCCGGCACCCACAACACGACCCCGCTCTACTTAAGCTCGAGCGCTGCGATGATGGCCAACGCCCTGCCTTACATTCAGGGCTCGAAAAACCCGGCGTCCTACACCAGCAATCCCGTCTTTAGTCCACCTTACGAACCCTATGACATCAAGCCGGGAGAGATCTGGGAGTGGAACTTCACCGTCGAGCACCAGTTCGCGAAGGACTTTGCGGCGTCGGCCTCTTATGTGGGCAGTCACGGGGCGAATCTGCAGTACCAAACAGACCTGAACCAAATCCTCAACCCGGCCCTGCTGAACTCGAACGATGTATCGGCCTGTAACGGGGCAACACCCGCATCAATCGCTGCGAGCCCCGGCACTTGCGCGCGTCCATATCCGGCGTTTGGGGGCCTTGGTGGCTCAAACTTCGACGGCATCTCCAACTACAATTCGTTGCAACTCGACCTGAAGAAGCGTTCTTCCTACGGGCTGACCTTCGATGTCAACTATGCCTGGTCGCATTTCCTGGATGATCAGGACTCAGCCGGATGGGGCAGCACCGCCGGGCAACAGGTTTGGCAAATCGGAAACGATCCCCGTTCCAACTACGGCAATTCGAACTTCGACATCCCGCAAGCGCTCAAAGGGACCGCGGTATACGAACTGCCGTTTGGCAGAGGCAAGTCCTTTATGAACCAGAATGTTATCACTGACGCTGTGCTTGGCGGATGGCGCGTATCGGGGACCTTTATCTACCAGAGCGGCACTCCGTACACAGTGCTGGACGGCGGCGTTAACGACTATTCGCAGGCCGGCAATGTGTATGCCAACCCCACAGGTAGCTCCCCCAACTCAGGCACCTGCGCCGATGGCGCGGCGGCCCACACCGTGACCTGCTGGTTCAACCCCGCAGCCTTCGAGACCCCAGCCGAGCAGGGCAACGGGGCGTTCGGGCTTGGACGCAGAAACACGCTGTTCGGGCCAAAACTGTCTGATATTAACCTGTCTCTGGCGAAGACCTGGCATTACAAGGAACGAGCTGGGCTCACACTTCGCGGAGACTTCGTTAACGTTATGAACCATCCGAGCTTCGCATTACCGAACAATGACATGAATGGTTCGAACGTGGGCACTATCTCGTCGCTCGCGAACGGGCCACGTACGATCCAACTGGGCGCGCGGCTAACCTTCTAACTAACAGCGCTCGCGTAACAAACAAGGACGGCGGCATGCCGCCGTCCTCAGCTCTACCGTGCAAGAACGACAGACGCAACACCTCCGCCGTACAATTGTCCGATGAAAATAAGAGACGTTGCAGTCCTGTTTTGGGCAGTTTTTTGTCTTGGTGTGCTTTCGTGCTTCTCTCAATCGAGTCCTAGCCGCGAGCAACAGATCGAATTACACAATCGCAAGGCCGGTGAATACTTGAGGCAGAACCGGCCTGACCTGGCCGTGCCGGAATTCAAAGCCATTCTCGATCTCGATCCCAAGAACGTCGATGCTCACGGCAATCTGGGCACGATGCTGTTCTTTCAGGGGGATTATACGAATGCAATTCCACAGCTTCGAGCTGCGCTGAAATTACGCCCCACATTGTGGAGGACTGAGGCTCTTCTCGGCTCGGCCGAGAAGAGAACGGGCGATACGGATCGAGCGAAACACGATTTAGACGAAGCATTCGCAAATCTCACCGAAGAGAAAGTTCGGACCGAGACGGGGATGGAGTTGATCGAGATATATTCTCGAAGTGGAGACCTGGACAAAGCGGCCGGTATCATTGCGATTCTCAAAAAACTGAACCCTACAGACCCAAACATTCTTTATTCCGCTTACCGACTGTATTCGGACCTGGCGGACGAGTCCCTGCTCAGCTTGTCGGTCGTTGCCCCGAAATCCGCACGAATGCACCAGGCACTTGCGCACGAGTTAGCCGAGCGTGGCAATACGGCCGGGGCGGTTGAGAATTATCGAGCTGCGATCAAGTTGGATCCGAAAATTCCGGGAATTCACTTTGAACTCGCCGAAATGCTGAATGTTGTGGACACTCCCGAAAGCAAGCAAGAAGCGGAAACGGAATACAAAGCGGCGATTCAAGCGAATCCGTTCGACGAACAGTCGGAATGCCGGCTCGGCGATCTGGCATTACGTGCAAATGACTTGAAAGCCGCGTCGGAAGATTATACGAAAGCCGTGCAGCTGCAGCCGAACGATTCAGAGGCCAACATCGGACTGGCTAAGATAATGATGGCGCTTAATCAACGTCAAAAAGCCGAAGGCCTGCTGCAACACGCGATCCAAGCGGATCCAACCAATGCCGTCGCTCATTTCCGTCTAAGCACGATTTATCGTGAGAGTGGGCGGTTCGATGAGGCCAAACAGGAGATCGAGGAATATCAAAAATACAACAAGATGAAGGAGGAACTACGCGAACTGTTTCGCGACCTTCATCGGAGCCAAACCAGAAATGACGATGACAGTAGTATGTGAGCACGTTGAGCAAGGCGGCCTACCCACGCCAAGAAGCTATTAGCTATTCTCTTTTCACTGAGTCTCGCGGATCGAAGCGTCAGCATACTTTAAGCATAGGCACCGCGCTCATCGCGATGCCGATGTTCGCATCTTCGTACTATCCATCTCGACCGGAAGATGCAAGAGCTGTGTATTTCACATCGGCCGATTTTCCAGTGAAGGGTGGCTGACGGCTTCGGGTGCCGTACCGCGAGAACACCCACCACATTCGTCCCCGATTGTGCGCAAAGGGCTCACATCTGGAACAACTCGCGCGAGGCTTTTTCAACATCTCTGGAGGGGCCACCGACGGTGCGGGCAATCTCTATTTTCAAGGTGGAGGAAGTATTGCAGCTGACGAAACGGGGAATGTATACATCGCCCGCGGGGCAGGTGTTTGTATATACCCCCTCGGGCGAGTTGATTGATATGATCGAGGTCCCGGAAAGGCCGTCGCTGTTGCTGTTTGGCGGTCAAGATGGCCGGGCTCTCTTCCTACTGGCGGTAAGTGCATAATGAAAATAGGCTGTGCGATTTCGTGGAGAGGCGAATTCCTAACAGTTCTTCTCGTGCTCTTGTGGGTGCAGGCCGGCATGGCACAGATGGGAACTCCCACGCCGCTATCGCCAAAAGAACGCGAAAAGGCGGAAGCGGAAAAGAAAGCGACGGGGCCTGTTCCCAATTACCCAATGTTAGTGGACATCACTGCGTCAACCGGCATTCATTTCGAACACCTATCGAGTCCTGGGGCAAAATTCATTGCAGAGTCGATGAGCGGTGGGGTGGCACTCATCGACTACGATCGCGATGGCTGGCCTGACATCTATTTCACCAATGCACAGAACGTCGATATGGCGTTGCATGGCGTCAAGGCCCGCGGTGCCCTCTACCACAACAACCATGATGGGACCTTTACGGACGTAACCGAGAAAGCAGGAGTCGGATATCCATGCTGGGCGATGGGCGCAGCCGTGGGCGACTACAACAACGATGGCTGGCCTGATCTGCTGGTCACGTGTTTAGACGGGGTCGTGCTCTATCGGAACAACGGTGACGGGTCTTTCACTGATGTAACGAAAGCAAGCGGCCTTAGCCAAGACTCCGGATGGGCAACTGGCGCGGCCTTTGGGGACTACGACGGCGACGGATGGGCCGATCTTTTCGTCTCGCATTATGTGGAATTCCATCTCAGTGATTTGCCGGTCTTCGGTTCGACCAAGTCCTGCAAGTACATGGGAATCGATGTCCAGTGCGGTCCGCGAGGATTAAAAGGATCTCCCGATAGTCTGTACCACAATAATGGCGACGGCACGTTTACCGACGTATCGAAGACATCGGGAGTGGACGATCCCGAGCACCGCTACGGACTGACTGCCCTGTGGTCCGATTTTAATAATGACGGCAAACTGGACCTCTTTGTCACCAATGACGGGCAGGCTAACTATCTTTATCAGGGCGACGGCAAAGGAAAATTCGAGGACGTCGCTCTACTATCCGGTGTGGCTGCCAACGAAGATGGATTCGACCAGGCCAACATGGGAGTCGCCCTTGGAGACTATCTTCACACCGGCCGCATGTCTTTGGCGATTTCGCATTTTGATATTGAGTACGCGGTCCTTTATCGCAATGACGGAGGGATGAACTTCGTCGACACGTCAATCCTCTCTGGGATTGCACGGGGCACGCAGGGATATGTGGGTTGGGGAGATGCCTTTGTTGATTTGGCCAATAATGGCTGGCAGGATTTCTTTGTGGTCGATGGACACGTCTATCCGCAGATCGATAGTCTGGCCAGAGCCACCAGATATCTCGAACCCAAGCTTCTGTTCTTGAATCAGCGCGACGGAACATTTGCCAACATCAGCAGACGTGTTGGAGGGGATGTGCAAACAGAGCAGGTGAGCCGGGGGCTCGCCGTCGGCGATCTCTTCAATGATGGCAGGCTCGAGGCTGTGGTAGAAAACCTGGTCGGAGAGCCGATGATTCTGCGTCCTGAAGGTGGTCCACCGAATCATTGGATCAGTTTTCAACTGGAGGGTGTAAAGTGCAATCGTTTGGCGTTGAATGCCCGTCTGCGAGCAACTGCAGGAGATCTTGTGCAAACCGGTGAAGTGCTCAGCGGCGGAAGCTACCTATCGCAGCATGATCTTCGTCTGCACTTCGGGCTGGGCAAGCATGAGCGCGTCGATCAGGCGGAGATCCTGTGGCCGGATGGGAAAAAGGAAACCCTCACCGATCTTGCCGCCGATCGGTTTTACGTAGTGCGTGAAGGGCAGGGAATTATGTCCAGCAAGCCACCCGAGGGCCGTACCAAACTTCCCTAATATGCCTATCAACCGTCTGCCCGCAGTCTTCCTTTTGGCGACGTTATTTGTCAGCGAAGTGCTGCTGCTCGAGCTCAAAACGAGGCTCTCCCCGCCAGTTCGGCCCTGTCTCGTCAACTTCACCAGGCTCTTAGCCTCGCGCAGCAGGGCGACAGGCAGGCGGCGATGAACACTGTCGAACTCTTGTTTCAGCAGCATCCGGAGTTTGCGCCCGGACTCAAGTTGAAAGGCATGTTGCTGGAGGATTCTGGACACACCGCGGAGGCGGCGGGCGCTTATGAACAGGCGCTAAAACTCGCGCCCAACGATGGAGACCTCTTGCTGAGAGTTGGGATCGCCAAGCTGACGAGCGGGAAAAAGGAAGAAGCAATTCGACTTCTCGAGCACTGCGTCCGGGTTACAGAGGGATATGGGGGCTCACGCAACCAGCGCGATTTTCCCCCGGCTACGACGGGCCTCAACATGTGCCAGATGGCGGTCGTCATCGAAAACGGAACAAGACCGCATTCGCACACCGTAAAGCGACCGATTTCCTGTTTGACATTCTCAGTTATGATGACTTCGCCAGCTCAGTAGATGCGTGGCAATGTACTTTCCCTACTGTTACGTAAGCCTGGAAGACTCGTGCCGAGCATCTTAAAACGCGATGACTTTTCGACGGCAATGGTTCTTCAAATATCCGCACATGGTTTTCCCATGCAGACGTCATGGTTTTTGTCTCGAGATGAGGCGATGAACTGATGGCGATTGTTGCAGGAGTCGATTTCGGAACACTGAGTGTCCGGGTTTCTTTAGTCGATAGTGAGCGGGGCATGATTGGCTCTGCTAGCTCCGAATACCCGCTGCACCGGAAGCGGGACGACCCGGAATTTGCGACCCAGTCGCACGCCGATCACATGCGCTCGCTGGCTTCCGCTACCAGGCTCGCGATCAAGGACGCGGGAATTCGCGGAGACCAAGTCGAGGCTATCGCGCTCGATACGACCGGCTCCAGCGTGATTCCGGTGGCCGGCGATCTGACTCCTTTAGATGACTACTACCTTTGGTGCGATCACCGCGCAAAACAAGAGGCTGCTGAGATTACCGGGCTTGCGCAGCGCGAGAACTTGGAAGCCATCCAGTGGTGCGGAGGTGTGTACTCGTCGGAATGGGGATTTGCGAAATTACTTCATTGGCTGCGGCATAATCCGGCCAAACGAGAGAAGTTTGCGAGCGCTTTTGAACATTGCGACATGGTTGCGGCAACGCTGTGCGGGATCACGAGTCCGTCGGATGTAAAGCGAAGTATCTGCGCCATGGGGCATAAGTGGATGTGGAACGCGGGTCTGGGTGGCCTGCCTCCTGAGCGCTTTCTGGTGAAAGTGGATCCACTGCTGGCTGGAGTTCGGGCGAAGTTAGGTGGACAATACGCCACATCCGACAAAATCGCCGGAACTCTGTCGCCTGAATGGGCGGAGAAGCTTGGGCTTCGCGCCGGCATTCCGATCCCTGTGGGAGCATTTGACGCGCACTGGGACGCTATCGGCGCAGGGGCTAAGGCTGGAGATGTTGTCAATGTGGTCGGCACCTCGACTTGCATCATTGCATATACGAAGCAGTCGGAATTGATTCCCGGCGTCTGCGGCGTGGTGCAGGGAAGCGTGCACCCTGAATTCACCGGCGTCGAGGCCGGACTCTCGGCCACCGGCGACATTTTCAGCGCCATCGCGCGGCGGGCGAACACTGCGGTTGCCGAATTGAGCAAAGGTCTGGAGACTTACCACGCCGGTCAGACTGGATTGCTGCGCCTGACCTGGGATAACGGCGACCGAACAGTGTTAGTGAATCCGAATCTTGGTGGCATCACGCTAGGATGGAATCTTCAACACACGGCTCAGGACGAACTGTTCGCGGCTATCGAAGGCACTGCCTTTCACACGCGGGTGATCCTCGATCGGATGAGCGAATACGGTGCGCCTACCTTGCGCGTCATCAACGGGGGAGGGGTTCCGCAAAATAATATAGTGCTGAATCAGGTTTATGCGAATGTGCTGGGCCGCCCGGTGCTGGTGCCTAGCAGCAAGGTCACAGGCATGGGGTCGGCGATTTTCGCATTTCTTGCCGCGGGCACATTCAAAACGATCGATGAGGCGCAAAACAGAGTGTGCGCGTCTTTCACGGTCTACGCGCCCGAGAAGGCAGCCCAGGAAGTCTACGAAACTCTCTATCAACATTACCGCAAGCTCTATTTCCTGTTCGGCGAGCCCGGGAAAAGCGAGTTCGGAGAGGTGCTGCCCGCTTTGATTCAGATTGCCAAAACCGCCAAGCATTCGCGGCGATGACGATGAACCCATGTATCGCTCAGTGAACATCTGATCGTCGATTGAGGAGAATGCAGCCATGTCAGGTACCCGAAGAAAGTTCCTCCAACAGGCCGCCAGTGTTGGAGTTGCGTGCTCTGCCAATCTTTTTGGAGGGCGTTTCGCTTTCGGTCAATCCTCGCCCGCCGTATCTTCCGACTCTACATCGGTGGCGCGCATCTTTATCGATTCGCGGCGAACAATCGGCGCTCTGGACCGAAATCTGTTTGGATCTTTTGTCGAGCACTTGGGGCGCGCGATCTATGAAGGCATCTACGACCCAGGTTCCCCGCTGTCGGATATAAACGGATTTCGCAAGGATGTGATGGAAGAAGTGCGCAAGCTCGGCGTTCCAATCATCCGGTATCCAGGCGGAAATTTTGTTTCTGGATATAACTGGCTCGACGGCGTCGGACCCAAGAAAGATCGTCCCCGCATTCTCGACAAGGCTTGGAACACAATCGATACCAATCAGTTCGGCACCGACGAATTCATGGCCTGGAGCAAAATGGTTGGGGCTCGTCCTCTAATGGGACTCAATCTGGGCACCGGCACCGCCGAGCGAGCCGCCGCTCTAGTGGAATACTGCAACATTGAGAAGGGAACCAAATGGAGTGAGTTGCGGCGCAGCCATGGCATTGATCAGCCATACAAGGTGGAGCATTGGTGCCTGGGCAACGAGATGGATGGTCCGTGGCAAATCGGGCACATGACGGCCACCGAGTACGGCTTGAAAGCACAAGATGCCGCGCGCCAGATGCGTGCGGTCGATCCATCTCTTAAGCTTATCGCCTGCGGATCGAGCGGTCCCGGGATGCCCACCTACCTGGAATGGGACCGCGAGGTATTGGAGCAGTGCTATGAATATGTGGATGCACTCTCCCTGCATCGCTATATTGGCAATACCCAAGAAGAGACTGGCAAAGACAGCTCGAAATTTGTCGCCATGAACCTGAGCATGGAGCGACAGATCGCGGAGACTTTGGCGGTGTGCAATATGGTCCGCGGGCACAAGCGCTCGCCGAAAAAGCTGTGGCTCTCGTTCGACGAGTGGAACGTTTGGTATCGCGCCCGCGACGCCGATGCCATGAACGGACATGAGCATGAAGCGCCGCACCTGCTCGAGGAAGTTTACAACCTGGAAGATGCGCTGGTGGTCGGCGGAATTGTGAACAGCCTGATGCGTAATGCCGATCGCATCAAGATTGCGTGTCTCGCGCAACTGGTTAACGTCATCGCACCGATTGCTACCAACGAAAAGGGTCTACTACGGCAGACGATTTATTATCCGTATAGTTGGGCTTTGCAATGGGCTAGCGGGACGGTCCTGAGCATGCTGGTCGACTCTCCCACCTACGAGGTTTCGGGCCTGGGCCAGGTTCCGTATCTGGATGTAGCAGCAACCTTGAGCCCGGAACATAAGACTTCGTTGTTCATTCTCAATCGGGATTTGGCGAGAAGCCACGCGATTGAAATTCAATGGCAGGACTTGGCACCGGGCAAGCTGCTGAATTCGACAGTCCTGACGGGCACCGATCTAAAAGCTTTCAACACCTTCGACTCACCGCAACGGGTGGCTCCGCAGGCCTTCGACAAACCTGCTACCACAGGGGGACGCACCAAGTTTGAGGTCCCCGCGCGTTCCTACACTGTTCTTCAGTGGGGAGCTTGATGGTCGCGCGGGAGTCAGTATCAAACTGCCGTTCTTAGTGGAGAAGGACTCATGCCAAGAAAATCAGCCGCCACGTTGGCGATTCTGGGATTTGCAATGATCGTGCCGGCGCTTCTTGCTTCCTCTGGCGAAGCCTGGACAACAGAGAGAGCGAACGCTTGGTATACCAAGCAACCGTGGCTGGTGGGAAGCAACTTCATCCCGAGCACAGCCATCAATCAACTCGAAATGTGGCAATCCGATACGTTCGACTTGCCAACCATTGATCGCGAATTGGGATGGGCCCAGGATTTGGGTATGAACACGATGCGCGTGTTCCTGCACAATTTGCTATGGCAGCAGGACTCAGCCGGGTTTCTGAAGCGCATCGACGAATTTCTCGCGGTTGCCGACAAGCATCACATTCGCATCATGTTTGTTCTGCTGGATTCCGTATGGGATCCGAACCCGCAGTTGGGCAGGCAGCACGAACCAAGGCCGCATGTGCACAACTCGGGATGGGTGCAAGCACCGGGCGACAAAATGTTGCACAACCCGTCGAGCTGGGACAAAGCACTGAAGCCCTACATCATTGGGGTAATTTCACACTTTCGCGAGGACCCGCGAGTCTTGATGTGGGACTTGATGAACGAACCGGACAATGATAGCTCACAATATAAAGCTGAAGAGTCCAGCGATCGAGCGGAAGCCGCGTTGCGCTTGCTGAAGTTGGAGTGGGGATGGGCTCGAAGCACCAGACCTTTGCAGCCGCTCACCAGTGGCGTGTGGAAGGGAGACTGGTCCCAGGCGAAGCTAAGTGAGATGGCGCGCTTTCAATTGGAGAACTCTGACGTCATCACGTTTCATTGTTATGACCCTCCTGCTGTAATGAAGAAGCGCATCGATTCTCTGCGGCGGTTCAATCGGCCAGTTATCTGCACGGAATATATGGCCCGGCCACTCGGCAGCACATTTGCCGCGATTCTTCCGCTTTTGAAGCAGGAGCATGTCGGCGCCTACAACTGGGGATTCGTGAGCGGCAAAACCCAAACCATCTACCCCTGGGACTCCTGGGAGAAATCCTACAACCAGGAACCGCCGCTGTGGTTTCATGACATCTTTCACAAAGATGGGACGCCCTACGATGCGAAGGAAACTAAATTGATTAAGAGCTTGATGCAAGGTCTGCCGGTCGGAAAATCCTGAAGTGCTTGAAGGTGATCACGCAGGAAAAAGCAATTGCTGCCTGTGAATCCCTGCTCCTGCGCCATTCGTCTCCGCTATAGAAAGTTCGGCTAACTACACCGGCGGCGATCTCACTAACGACACCAACTACGGCCGCGATCCTTGGCGCGATTCCGAGTCTCCCGCCGCCGAAGTGTGCGGCCCGGTCAGTGCCGCCGTCGCTAACCACCATGGCTACTTCAATGCCAATGGCGACCGGTATGTTCGCGCATTGCAGCCGCAGGTCTTTGTCATCCCGACATGGGACTCCGCGCACTCGACCGTCAATGTGCTGAACGCGCTCTACTCCAAAGCCATCTATTCCGGGAACCGCGACGTTTTCGCAACCACGGTCAAGCAGGAGAATCGCATCGCCAATAAGAAGACCGACGACCTCAAGTCGCGCGCCGGACACATCGTTATCCGCGTAGAACCCGGCGGAGAGACCTTCGCAGTGCACATCCTCTCCAACGCTGATGAAAGCGACACGGTGACGGCCAGCTTCGGCTCTACGCTTCCTAAGGCATGTTGGGACTTTTACACTCGCCATCCTTCCAGATGGGATGAGTAACGGGAAGTCGGCTAGGCAACCCGAACCCCGTTGCGAGTGATTTGCCCAAGAATGGGCGTCGTGAAGCGCGTTTACGAGGACCTATTTTTGCACTCTCAGAGCAAGCCGCTCGTAATCAGTCAGTAAGGGGAAAGGTTGTTTCGTACAATCAGGGGCTCTAAAGAGCTTATCGGACCCATAATCCGAGCAGCCTCGACTGCTCGCCTCGTGATCAGTATGGGTGGGAGCCTGGTTCAGAAGAGTCTCGGCGCGAAATCCTTCAGATCGCGGCGCCAAGTTTGCCACTCGTGGTCGGTGCCGGGTGATTCGTAGAAAACATGTTGTATGTTCGCTTCCTGAAGCGACGTGTGCAGTCTCTGGAGTCCTGCGCGCATTCTTTCTGGCTCATTCGTTCCTACGCCAAGCCAGAGCAGGTGCACTTTCGTGGCGAATGCTGCCGGATCAGCGAACACTCCGTTGTAGTCGGTCTTGGGATCTAGTCTCCGATTTCCGAGCACGAGCATCCCGCCCGCTCCACTGAAACCGCCAATGTAAGAAAAGAGACTAAGATGATCCAGCGTAATCTGGAACGTTTGCATGCCACCCATCGATAGGCCTGCCATCGCGCGGTGGTCACGGTCGGATAACGTGCGGAAGGTGGAATCAATGAATGGGATCAGAGCCTGTGTTACATCATCTTCGAATGCCGCGGCCATATCCTGCATTGCCTTCAACATTTCAGGTGACCCAAACCCCTTTGCGAACAAATCCACAGGCGCCTCGCCGGCGCGGTGCGCATAGCCATAGGCCATCACCACGATCATCGGCTTGCAATTCTTCGCTGCGATCAAGTTGTCTAGGATGAAATTCGCGTTGCCCTGGCGGATCCAGCCGGTCTCGTCTTCACCGGCGCCATGTTGCAGGTAGAGGACCGGATAGCGTGTCTTGGTCTGCGCGTCGTAGTTCGGAGGCAGATAGACCAATGCGTGCCGCCACGTCCCCGTCACCTTCGAGTTGTACCAGACCTCGCGAACTGCGCCGTGCGGCACATCTTGCACCGAATAATAGGTAGAGCCTGGCTCCGGAACTTCCACGCCACTCGCCGGCTTGCCTCCTCCGAAGAAAGCGTGAGTGTTGGGGTCACTGACCTCGGCACCGTCGATGACCAGCGTGTAATAGTGGAAACCGGGAACAAGCGGCGGAGTGGTGATGGTCCAGAATCCATCCTGCTGTTTCTCCATGTCCAGTTTCGGACCGCTCCAGAAGTTCAGTCGGACTTTCGTAGCATCCGGAGCTTTCACGCGAATCTGTACTCTGCCGGCGCTGTCAACCCTTGGATACTCCGCTGCCCAGACATTCGTCGCAGAGGGCTGGAAACTGCCTGATTCCTGTGCCCAACAAGAACTCAAAGACAAGAGGACCAGTATTGCGAATCGCCGCATGTTGTTCTCCTTCGTTGCCATCGAATGTGAACCATGGCGCCGTCGAGCGCTGGCTTTTCGTTAGCTTCGGCGTTGCGGTCGCAGGATCCGGTTTGGATCACTGCTCAACTGAAACGACGGTTACAGACTTAGGCTCCAGTTTCAAAGTTAGCTTGCGACCCTGAACCTTCGCTGAGATCGGCCTCGGCATGACTGTGTTAGGTGCGTCGAAGGTGTTGACACTGTCCACCTTCGGCGCGGTCAGAGTTTCGCCGCTCGCTGCTTTTGCCGTAATGCCCGCCAGGCCTGCCTCGATTTCGACCGGTTCATTGGGATCGAGATTGGTAATCTCCAGCCACAACTTGCCGGTCGCGTCTTTCGCTGCGATCGCGTCCACTCGGGGCACCGCCACGGCCCCATGTGTGTACCAACCAGCATCAAAAGTCACCGGCACAAATGTGGCGTTCTGGAACGGTACGTACATTTTGAAGACGTAATAGGTCGGAGTCAGGACCATCTTCTCTTTGTCCGTGATGATCATTGCCTGCAGCACATTGATCATCTGTGCGATATTAGCGCCGCGTACGCGGTCGGCATGACGAGCGAAGATATTGAGGTTCAGAGCCGCGAGAATGGCGTCGCGCAGGCTGTTCTGCTGGACCAGGAATCCCGGATTGCTGCCCTGCAACGGCGCGTACCAGCCTCCCCATTCGTCAACCACGAGCGCAACCTTCTTGTCGGGGTCATACTTGTCCATGATCGCCGAGTGCTTGCTGATGAGACCTTCCATCTCCAAAGTGGATTTGAGAATTTCGCTGTACTCAGTTTCACCAAATCCCACCGACGCATAGGAAGGCGGCCAGTGCCCGACCGTGTAGTTGTGCAGTGAAAGTCCGTTGATGTCCCAGCTCCACGTGTGTTGCTGATAAGCCTTCATGACGGTTTCCGTCCAGTCGGTCCATCGCGGGCCATCACCGCCCGGACCGACGGCGATCTTGAGCATCTGCTGCTTCTCCTGCTGCGCGGGATTGAAATTCCTTACGAAGCGGCTGTAGATCTTCATCTGGCTGACGTAGTAGTCAGCAGTCATGTTGCCCCCACAATCCCAGCTTTCATTACCGATGCCGAGCAATGCGACTTTGTATGGAACTGGATGCCCGTTGGCGGCACGTTCTTTTGCCAGTGTCGTCGGTGCTGCTGCGGTCATGTATTCCAGCCACTCGGCCGCTTCCTGTGGAGTCCCGGAACCGACATTGACGGAGACATACGCTTCCGCCCCGATCTGATCGATGAAGTCCATGAACTCATGCGTTCCAAACGTGTTTGCCTCAGTCACTCCGCCCCAGTTGGGGTTGAGAGTTACTGATCGTTGAGGGCCGATGCCCTTACGCCAGTGATACTCATCGGCGAAGCAGCCACCGGGCCAACGAACGTTCGGGACCTTGATCGCTCTCAGAGCGCCCACAACATCGTTGCGTATCCCCCGAGTATTCGGGATCTTGGAATCGGGCCCGACCCAGATGCCTTCGTAAATGCCGTGCCCAAGATGCTCTGCGAATTGCCCGAAAATGTTACGGTCGATCTTCGCACCGGTTTTGGATGCGTCAATCGACAATTCGACTTTCTGGGCAGCCAGCATCGGCGCAGTGATGCACATAACGGCCAGCGTGAAGCCTACGAGAAGTGAACGCATAAGAAGCGATGTCCTTTTAGCGGAAGTAACAAAATTCAACGGCATTCGAAGCTGGCTGCGTCTTCCGTGTCTCCTTGCCCCTTGTATTGTGCGTGCTTCGGATAAGGACACAGCGGCCGGCTGCGGCCAGGAAAAGCGCTGCCAGTTGCAGTCACTGACGTAGGCGCCGTACCCTTCTCGACCCAGTTGACGATCGCGCCCAACAAATCAAACTGATCCAGCGCTTGGCCTCCGCCACAATGGCTCATCCCTGGAACGAAATAGAACTGACTCCACTTCGACACGGCGTCGAGGCCCCCGTTTGCAGCCGCCATGTTCTTGTAGTAATCGAACGTGTCGAGAGGCGAGAACCACGGATCGCTGTCGCCGTGATAGAAGATGAGCTTCCCTCCGTGCGCGGAGAATGTGGTCAAATTCGTGGACATCGAATCCACAAGCGGTTGGCTGGCCGACAGAGCTTCCTTATCGACGTCCATTGTCATGTCCGTCGTCGCAGGCCCGAAAATACCGGGTCCGGGTGAGAGCAATCCTCGGAACGGCGGACCATTCGTAATGCCGGTATCGTAAAGGAAGCCGGCATAGACCTGCGTTCCACTCGATGTCTTCGGACCCGCGAGGGCTTTCTTGATGGCAGCCGCTTTTTCTGGAGCCAGGCAGGAAGCGTTCTTTTCGCCCTTGCACGCCAACATCTCCGGATCGAAGTCGCACGCGAGAGGATCGGAGATCAAGCCATCGGCCTGGCCGTCTTTGTCATCGCACCTTTTCATGAGCGCATCTTTGATGAGTTTGCGGTCGTCATCAGTAATGGCTTGCTCGACGATTGGTTTGCCATTGGCATCTTTTGGAGCGATTTGATTGAACGCGATGGGTATCCATCGCCCGATCGCGAGATTGGAAAGCCCGGTACGCATCGCGGGATCGCCAGAGATGATGCCATTGAAAACCGTTGGATAACGCTGCGAAAGAATCATGCCTTCGCGGCCGCCGGTGGAGCATCCAGAGAAAGTAAGAAAAAGCAGCCGGTTTTCCGTAGTGTTGGGCGATGAGTTGTTTCGCTAAGGCAGCGACTTCAGCATTCGCGAGGTAAGCAAAATCCAGATATGCCTGCTGATCGCGCATGAAACCGAAATCAAATCCGGGTGGCGGCTCTTATGACCTGTATCTGTGCTTACAACAGCAAATCCGCGTATGAGAGCAGGCGTGTCTCCGGCAGCATTCAATCCAAGAGGCGGAATTACAACGCCGTTGCTGCCGCCTCCACCTTGCATAAGAAAATCGCCATTCCATTTGTCGGGCATGGCTAATGCGAAAGTGATTCTGAACTCTTCTCCGTCGACTCCGGTGCGGCGGTTCATCACACCTTCGACTCGGCAATACGCAGGTAGAGGTGCGGTGCGAGTCTGGTTCCAGGGAATAGCCTCGGTTGTTCCGGCAGCGATGACGGCCGCTTTGGTGATTTCAACATTCTCGGCTTTGAAGTTTGCCAGGTTCGCGCAGGAGCCTGATTGCTGCCCCCAAGCACAAGTGGTCGAAAGCAGTGTCAAAAGCATCTTGCGTAAGAATCTCGAATGCATATCACCTCCATCTCTTAGCCGATCATCAAGCCGCGCGTGCATTGGAATCACGGAGCCACCAAAAATGGCATCCCGTATGGGACGCATTTCCATCCATTGACAATTAGCATCCCTTCGCGATTAGAAGGAGCGCAACGACTATTCTGGCAGCATGATTTGTCCTTTGATCTCAAAGTTTGCGCTCACAGAGGGAACTCCTGTTCCGGGTTGACCGCTACCGATTGAGAGTGTGTATTTGCCTTGCGCCACGATGATGTCCCCGAGATCGGTGACCATGCTAAGGTCGCGCGGGTTCAACTGGAAATCAACATTTTGGCTGGCCCCGGGCTCCAGATGGACGCGTTGAAATCCGCGAAGCGCGCGGCGAGGCGCGCCGACGACATCGGGGAACTGTAGGTACAGCTCGACGACTTCATCTCCGGCAACCTTTCCAGTATTCGCGACCTGTACGGAGGCGTGCAGCGGATCACCAGCGTGGACTGGTGTATCGGGCAGCTTGAGATTGCTGTAAGTGAACGCTGTGTAGCTGAGGCCGTATCCGAAGGGCCAGAGTGGTTCGCCCTCGAAGTAGCGGTAGGTGCGCCCCTTCATTGAATAATCTTCGAAATTCGGAAGCTGGTGAACATCTTTGTAGAAAGTGACAGGAAGACGTCCGGATGGGTTGTTCTTTCCGCTGAGTGTTTCCGCGATCGCGGCTCCTCCTTCTTCGCCGGAGTACCAGGATTCGAGGATGGCGTTGGCGTGCTCCTTCGCCCAGCTCACGCCGAGCGCACTCCCGTTCATCAGCACGATGACGAGAGGCTTGCCATTCCCTGCAAGAGCCTCGATCAGATCTTCTTCGGGTTTGGGTAAATCAAGGCTGGTGCGGTCGCCGCCGGAAAAGCCGGGCTGGCTCACAGGCATCTCTTCCCCTTCGAGACGGCTGGTGATGCCGACTACGGCGACGACGACATCGGCATTCTTCGCAGCCGCCACGGCCGCCGGATCGGGCGCGTTATTCACGGGAGTCCACAGGAGCTGCGCTTCCGGCTTACCCTCTCCCGTTGCGTCCGTAGAGGACCTCGATTTTTACAGGGTGACCTTTTTCGAGGTGAACCGGGCTTAGATTTATGTTCTTGCCCCAGAGCGTCGTAACCTCTCTTCCATCCACTGACAGGCGGCCGAAGCCGTCGACGCTGAGTCCCAGTAAATAGTCGCCGGTTGCAGTTGGGTTGAGCCAGCCAGTCCATTGCACCGACAGGCCCGAAATTCCTTTCGCCTGTTCAGGGACATTGGTCGCATTCAGGTTCACAGAGGACTCGACCCGTGAGGTAAGAGAAGTCGGCTTGGCGTCGAAGCTGGGCCGCGAACTGTATTCGGCTTTGAGGCCGGGCTTGCCATCCGGAGTGGTCAGGACAGATGTGGGCACGGGGTCTGCCTTGTTTGAAAGAAATTGAGTGCCGGGCACGTAGGTGATCTTTGCCTCTGGGAACTCGGTCTTCATTCCTTCCAGCACGCTGACGGTGTGCGAGGTACTGCCGTTGTAGTTGCCGAGCAGAACGGCAGTTTGATCGGCGAGCGGGCCGACCAAGGCGACTCGTTTGGCAGATTTCAGAGGCAGGACGCCGTCATTCTTGAGCAGAACCATCGATTCATTGGCGATACGACGGGCAAGCTCGCGGTGAGCGGGACTGTCCAGTTGTTTCTCGTCGATGTTCATGTATGGCACGGTCGACGGCGGATCGAACATGCCGAGACGGATGCGAGCCGTGAAGAGACGAATGAGCGCAGTATCAACCGAGCTTTCCGGAAGATAGCCCTGCTGCACAGCCTCGATGTACGGTTTGTAATCGTGGTCGTCGTTCACTTTCGCAAAGTCGATGCATTCGTTATCCATGCCCCGAATGACTGAGATCGCCGATGCCTGCGGCTGCGTCGGACGGTAATGATGGCCGTTGAAGATGTTGCGCACAGCGTCACAGTCAGAGACTACATAGCCCTGGAAGTCCCATGCGCCGCGAAGAGTATGCTGCAGCAGGAATTGGCTCGCGCACGCAGGCTCACCATTGATCGCGTTATAAGCACACATGACCGAACCCGCCTTGCCCTCGACGACGGCCGCGCGAAATGCAGGTAAGTAGGTGTCTTCTTCGTCGTGCTTGCTGACGTCCACGTCGGTGAAATGGCGAGTGGGCTCGGGACCACTGTGAACGGCATAATGTTTGGGTGTGGAGATGGCACGGTAATAGTGGGGATCATCGCCTTGCATGCCTGTGACAAACGCGACGGCTAACCGAGCGCTCAGGAAGGGATCTTCACCATAGGTTTCCTGGCCGCGTCCCCAGCGCGGATCGCGAAAGATGTTGACGTTGGGTGCCCAGAAATCCAAGCCTTCGAAAATATTGGAGTGACCTGCGCGCTCATGCTGCGCGTGCTTGATTCGGCCCTCAACGCCGATGGCGATCGCCATCTCGTGAATGCGGGGCACATCGAAGCTGGCGGCAAGCCCGATGGGCTCGGGAAATTCCGTCACGCCATCGGAAATGACGCCATGCAGGGCTTCGCTCCACCAATCGTACGAAGGAATGTTCAGGCGAGGGACGGCGCGTGCCTGATTCACGAGCTGTGAGGCCTTCTCTTCGAGCGTCATGCGATGAACGAGATCGGACGCGCGCTCTTCAGGAGAGTGCTTGGGATTCATGTAAGGGAAGTTGGAGGTGTCTTGCGCGAAGGAAGTGGGAGCGACGAAGGCGATGATAACGAGGAGTGCAGCCAGCAATACGATTCTGGGATGGTTCATTCGACTCCTGTGAGTACCCAAACAAATTGCTACGGTTTCAAGCGTCGATGTTACGGCGCGTGAACCGATGTTGCTTCCCCCGCGTAATCAACCAGCTTGTCGGGATTGGCGGTTGATTTGAGGCCCGATCCGTGCCCGGCGGTTACGAACACAATCTTCATCTCAATACTTGCCGGCATTCCGGGGTAATTCCCTTCTCGATCTCCAATCGTCAAAGTTCGGCTTGACTCGGACCAGCGCACCGGAATGACGAATCAAACAGCCCCCAAACCGAAAGCATGGCATGGACGTGTTCATCATGGAGTTGTTTGAGTTCACCGGGGACATCAGGGAAGTTCGAATTGAAGATCGGATCGCCTTCTGCTTTCCACCAAAACCAATCCTGAACAATTGCGTCAAGCGGTATGTGCACTTTACGATACCGATGTGCGATTCCGAGCACTTCTTCTTGCGAAATGTAACGGTCCTTCGACTGGAAGAATCCGTAAGACCATTTCGGTAGCAGCGGGGTGTGTCCGGTAAGGTTCCGATATTCATGGATGAGTTGATCCATCTCCGGGCCATAAATGAAGTAGTAGTCGACGGCATGGCCGGCAAGTGAATCCAGATTCAGTTCCAGTGGGAAACGATTGTCGACGTGCGTCAGCGAGGCGGTGTTCCACATCAAAGCATACCCTTTGCTTGACAACAGCAAAGGGATCGCTACATCCGTGTTGTTCTGCCCGAGTTCGACGGTGGCGCCCCGGTAGTTGAACATTCCGTTCTGGTGTTGCCCCAAACCGTAGAAGCCTTCGGAGAAATCCGGAGCAAATCTGTCTTCGACGTGAAATGTCTTCTCTCCATTCAGTTCAGCCGGTTCGTAGGTCCGGGGAATCGAGTTGCGTTCGCGTAAGAGACCCTCGCCTGTAGCCGTGCTGAGGACGCTGCCCCATTTGAGCGAGAGTTCGATCTTCAATGCATCAGTAGTGAGGATCGCCGCATCGGATGTTTGTGAAATCCGGAACTTCGCGCCTGGACACGACTGCTTTGAATCGAGCATCCATGGCTGGCTTTGGCGAATCGTATCGGGTGGCTCGGGCGCAGCGACGAAATGAATGACGAAGGAGCGGCAAACGGAAATGTGGACGCTCTCGTTTCCGATTGTGGCCGTCATACCGTCCCGAGCTTGCGCGTACTTGACTGGGGGTAGTGGGGGCACATCCCACAGCTGGGCGGTTGCCTGTGTCGCGGTCCCGGTGAGCCCGCACAGGCCGAGAAAAAGAGAAGTCCAGAAGCTCCTGGATGGAAGCAAGTATAATCTCATTCGGTCAAAAGTACCTACAACAGTAACGCTAACTGTAACGAACTCGAGATGAAAATTCCAGACAACGATAGAGCCGTGATTTGGCTTTCACCTCGTCTATTCTTAATTCTTAGAGTTGCCACAATCTTGTTACTGTCGTCTGCGGTTTCTACGGCGCACGCGCAGAGTGCCACGGCTCCAACCGCTACTCAGGAGCCGGCTAGCATCGATCAAATCTGGCGGAAAGCGACCAGTAAATACGATTCAGAGCGCGCCGCATTGCTGAAACAAGTCGAGAGCGCGGACCACCAGGGCCCGTTCCGGGCTGACTGGGAATCGCTTCAGAAGTACGAGGTGCCCGAATGGTACAAAGATGCGAAGTTCGGCATTTTCATTCATTGGGGTGTCTACTCCGTCCCCGCGTTCGGCAACGAATGGTATCCGCGGAATATGTACGTGCCGGGATCGCCCGAATATAAGCACCATTTGGCAACGTATGGTCCGCAAGATAAGTTCGGCTACAAGGATTTTGTCCCTATGTTCAAAGCGGAGGGCTTCGATCCGGCGGCGTGGGCTGAGCTATTCAAGAAATCTGGGGCGAAGTACGTTGTACCTGTGGCTGAGCATCACGATGGCTTTGCCATGTATGACAGCGGATTGAGCGACTGGACCGCGGCCAAAATGGGGCCGCATCGCGACACCACGGGAGAACTGGGCAAAGCCGTCCGGGCTGCAGGGCTGCACTTTGGAGTGTCATCGCACCGAGTGGAACACAATTTTTTTCTCGGCGTGGGCCGTACTATTCCCTCGGATGTAAACGATCCGCAATATGCAGCATTCTACGGACCAGCTCATAACTGGTTGTCGGCCCCGTGGGGCGTCCCTCTTAACGATGATTTCACTTACGTGTCTTCAGCGTGGGCCGACGACTGGCTCGCGCGAAGTGCAGAACTAGTGGAGAAATACCATCCCGACATCGTCTACTTCGATTGGTGGATCGGACAGGCTTCGATCCGGCCAAATCTTACGAAGTTTGCCGCTTTTTATTACAACAGTTCTATGAAATACGGCGACCACGTAGGAGTAATCAATTATAAAGACTACGCCATGCAGGAGCACTCCGCCGTGCTCGATCTGGAACGCGGACAACTGGGCGACATTCGTCCCCTCTACTGGCAGACCGACACCTCCGTAAGTAATAAATCCTGGGGCTACATCAAAGACGACACCTTCAAGTCGCCGGAATTCGTGGTTCATCAGCTAATCGATATCGTCAGCAAGAACGGCAATCTGTTGTTGAACATCGGTCCACGCTCTGACGGCACGATCCCGGAGGAGGTGCAGCAAGTTCTTCTCGACGTTGGTGCATGGCTGAATGTGAATGGGGAGTCGATCTACGGCACTCGACCGTGGAGGATCTATGGTGAGGGTCCAACAAAGGTAGCGGCCGGATCTTTTCACGATACCGACACAACGCGTTATACAGCCGAAGACTTTCGTTTCACGACCAAAGGGGATGTACTCTACGCGATTGGGCTTGGCTGGCCGACTAATGGCGAGGCCGTGATTCACTCGCTCGCATCGGCAGTTGGCAACGAACACGTTCGGTCCGTGATTTTGGTAGGCAGTGACGCGAAGCTGAACTTTGAGCAGCGGGCCGATGGTCTCCGAGTGCGGCTTCCGGACCAGGCTCCGGGCAAATATGCATACGCCCTCAGAATAATGTTCGACCCCTCATCACATCAACCTGGATCTTAGCTTCAATTAACCCAGCAGGAGAAGCGTCGCAAACTCCCCTCTTACCGGCTTCGATTGCTCAGATGCTGATCCTTTTGCTACCCCACTCAGAACTGCCGGCGCCTGGGCGAACTCACCAGAAGTGTGGATGTCATATCATGTTGGAGCAAAGGAGCAGTAATATTCCGATCTATGGCGACGCGAATCACAGTTTGTCTCCTCTTGGTCCTGATCTCGGCCCCAGGCCTGTCCGGCTCCGACTTTGCCATGAAGGTGACCGACAAGAATTACCTCGATACTCGAGGTTTCAGCGTCTTTCTCTACGACAGCACGTACCATCCCGTTTTTGTCGACCAAAAGAACACGGCCATGGAGATGATTCTCCACGGCCAGCGCATCGCCACTAACGGCGACGTACGCCTGATGCCAACGCCGGAGCAGTGGGACCTAGTGGCAACCCTCAAAGGTCGCCATGCCGACAAGGCGAACAGCCGGCTCACCGCCGACCTCGCTTTTCCGAATTTCGATTTCAGTTACACCCTGGAGGTGGCGGCGGAGCCAGGCGGCGTGAAGGTCAGCATCAATCTCGACAAGCCGCTACCGCAGAAACTGGCGGGGCGGGCGGGCTTTAACTTGGAGTTCCTGCCCTCGATCTACATGGGTAAGGCGTACTTGGTGGACGGAACTAAAGCCGGAATCTTCCCGCGTACGCCGAACGATCCGATGACGAAGGTTTTGCCCCTGCCGGATGAACCGAAAAAGGCGTACTACCTGGAGGACTGGGATAAGGCCAAGGGATACACGCAGCCCCTGCCATTCGCCGAAGGCAAGAGCATTACTCTCGGGGTTGACGACGCACGGGCCCGCGTGAACGTTGTTTCGGATACGGCTGACCTCATGCTGTTCGATGGACGCGACCGCGCGCCGAACGGCTGGTTCGTATTGCGTTCGCTGATCCCTTCAGGTATGACCACCGGCGCTGTCGTCTGGCACATCAGACCGGATGTAATTCCGAACTGGACCCGGCCGCCGATGATCGCGCACAGCCAGGTTGGCTATGCACCAGGCTTCTTAAAGGTGGCGGTGCTCGAACTCGACCCGAAGTACAGCGCTCCGAAGATGGCCAGAGTGTTGCGCCTGATGGAAGACGGGTCGTACAAGCAGGTGTTCGAGGGCCCGATCACGCCTTCAACACCGTGGCTGCGCTACGTCTACTCGAAATTCGACTTCACTCCGGTGAAGGACCCCGGGCTCTATGTTATCGAGTATGCAGACCAGCGTACGGCACCCTTCCCCATCTCTAAGGACGCTTACGCGAACATCTGGCAGGACAGCCTGGACCATCACCTTGCCGAGCAGATGGATCACGTTTCCGTTCGCGAAGGCTACCGCATGTGGCACGGCGCCTCGCACCTGGACGATGGCCGTATGGCGCCCGTCGTTGGTGAGCAATTCGACGGCTGGAACCAAGCGACAGTAACGGACGGGAAATATAAAGGTGGCGATCACATCCCTGGGATGAACGTGGGCGGTTGGTACGATGCCGGTGACTTCGACCTCGAGGAGCCTGCGCAGCTGAGCGTGATTCAGAGCCTCGCTCTGGCGTATCGCGAATTCCATCTCAAGTACGACGAGCTTACGGTCGATGAATCCGCTCGTGAGGTCGAGATGCATCGTCCCGATGGCGTGCCGGACACAGTGCAGCAAGTCAAGCACGGCGCACTGCTCATCCTGGCGCAGTTTCACAATATCGGCCACGCCATCCGCGGCACTCACGAGCCAGATCTGCGTCAGTACACACAGGTGGGCGATGGAGCTTCGAAAACTGACGGCCGCATTTACGATCCGAAACTCGGCCCGAACGAAACGAAGGGCGATTATTCCGGCAAGCCGGACGATCGCTGGATCTTCACTACGAACAACCCGTTTTTCCAGTGGAATGCCATTGCGGCGCTGGCTGCCGCAGCGGATACGCTGAAAGGCTGGGACGACGCATTAGCGAAAGACTGCCTTGAGACCGCAATCAAAGCATGGAAGGACACGTCGGCGAATCCAACACGGTATCCGACATCCAGCGGGCCAGACCGAGAGACTCCTGAAAACGGTGTGCTAGCGGCCTCTCAGGGTGTTGTCTCTGGCGAACAGGGCGCTCGTAAACCAAAGAGCATCTCGGGTGCTGCGACAAACTCCGCAGCACCGGCAGTTCCACCGACCGGCTTCGGCCGCGGCCGATCTTTTGTCGGCATGGACTGGGCCGCGGCTCTGGAATTGACCATTGCCACCAATGGTGCCGAGCCATACAAGTCCCGGCTCAAGGAATTGTTTCCTCAGATGATTACTCCGGAACAGATGGACTTCAACGGTTGGAAAGCAGTCCGGGCGTTGTCTTATCTGGCTGCCGGCGCGAGAGATCAAATGCGCGAAGCGGTAAAAACATACATGGCTGGTTTGGACAGGCGGCTGGACGAGACTCCGTTTGGCGTGCCCCCGAGCCTCGGCACCTGGGGCGGCTCGGGCGCCGTGGTGGACATGGCGGTCCGAATGTATTTCCTCCACAGGACATTTCCGGATCTCGTGGGCCCCGAATACACACTTCGCGCGGTCAACTACATTCTCGGTACGCACCCGGTATCTAGCACTTCGTATGTAGCTGGAGTCGGCACAGTCTCGAAGACGAAGACGTACAGCAACAATCGCGCCGACAATGCTTACATCCCGGGTGCCGTGATTCCGGGATATATCATCATCAAGCCGGATTTCCCGGAGTGCATCGACGACTTCGGGTTCCTGTGGTTTGAGGATGAAGCCGTTGTGGCCGGGTCGGCAAGCTGGGTCGTGGCCGGCAACGCTGCGAACGCGATCATTACGGAATCGAAGTGACCAAGTGCTAAAAGCGCCCGGCTTCGAGGAAGTTGGCCAGATTGGTAACGGGAAGTCTTAGTGCTGTATCTGAAGCGCCCCCTGAGCGAAGAGCTGGGAGTTGAGACGCTGTGGAGGGGCGCTTCAGATACAGCGACTTGAAGGAAGCCGCCCCGCGGGACTATGGGATTTGTATCCCGATGAGCCGGCCGTTGTCGTTTGCGGGATGGCGCTTGCTGTCGGTGTGCTTCCGTTTCAGTTGCTGGTGGCAGAGAGAATGGTCGTGGGGCGGCACGTCAGAGAGTCTGGAGCGCACCACCATACTGCGTTCTGACGAGTACGAGACACAGAACCAGTGTGCGCGCCGAAGCACGAGCGAGATTCGAGGCTGGAGATGTGGATTCATGCGGCGCATGGGCTGAGATGAGGCGGGGATCGGAGGAGGAGTTGTGCGGCGGAGAGGCGCTCGACAACCTGCATGGTCCCGCCGCAGAGCGGACATTGCCACAGCGAGTGGATGGATATCGAGGTCGGCGAGGTGACGCCTGCTGTCGGCTGATCGAATGGCTGGAGCAATCGGAAACAGAGCGGAAGGAGTTCTGCTCGCTGTCGGTTGGCGAGGAAGCCGAAGTTGCGGATGCGCATAAAGCCGCGCGGCAACAAGTGAAGTAGGAAGCGGCGCAAGAACTCATCGACGGGCAGATTCATGAGCCGTTTCTTGTTGCCGTGAGCGGAGTCGCGCCAGCGAAAGGTTACGTTGCCCGCGGAGAGAGCCACCAACCTGCTGTTGGAGATGGCGACGCGATGGGTGTAGGCACCGAGATAGCGCAGCACATGTTCCGGTCCTCCGAAAGGTCGTTTGGCGTAGACAACCCAGTCGTGACGGAACAGTAGCCGCAGCCACGAGGCGAAGGCCCGTGGTTCCGCGAGCGGTAAGAGATGTCCGTGGAACTGGAGTGCGCCGGACTGAAAGGCGTTCTTGAGCCCGGCGATAAACTTGCCGCGGAAGACACGGCTGAGCCCTTTGACGGGAAGGAAGAAAGATCGGCGCGAGGAGATCCAGCGGGAGCGGTCAGGAGCGAGACCGCCGGCGGCCACCACGCAGTGGACATGGGGATGATGTTGCAGTCGCTGGTCCCAAGTATGGAGCACGCTGAAGAAACCGATCTCGGCTCCCAGGTGGCGTGGATCGCGGGCGATCTCCAGCAAGGTCTGAGCACTGGCGTGAAAGAGTAGGTTGTAGATCAGCCGTTTGTTCTGCAGCGCGAGCGGAGCGAGTTCCCGCGGCAGCGTGAAGACGACGTGCACGTAGCTGACGGGCAGCAACTCCCGTTCCCGCGCTTGGAGCCAGTGCAGGCGGGCATTGCCCTGACACTTGGGACAGTGCCGATTGCGACACGAGTTGTAAGAGATGGCGGAATATCCGCAGTCCGAGCAGTGATCGCGATGTCCACCCAGCGCTGCGGTACGGCAGCGTGTGATGGCCAGTAACACCTTTTCGTGTTGGCCGTTAATCCACTTGCGACTGCGCTCAACAAAGGACCGTCCTGCATAGCGAACGATGTCGGCCACCTCCAGAGGGGGCCGGTTCATGCGCTTGGTGTCGGCTCTCCTTGTTCTCGAATCGTGAGTGCATCCAGCGGACTGCCGGTGGCGCTGAGATGTCTCCGGGAGAGATGCAGATAGATCGTCGTCTCCTCCAGGTCGCGATGCCCGAGCAGCATCTGAATGGTGCGCAGGTCGGCACCGGCTTCAAGCAGATGCGTGGCAAAGCAGTGGCGCAAGGTGTGGGGATGAATGTGCTTGTGTTCAAGCCCGGCGCGTTGTGCGGCGTTCTGACAGGCAGTCCAGAGGACCTTGGTGGTGACCGGATAACTTGCGGTATGCCATCGGTTGCCGGGAAACAACCAGTTCGTTGGCTTGTGCCTGAGCCCGCGCCAATAGACGCGCAGCGCATCGAGCAACTTCGGGCTGAGCATGACATCGCGGTCCTTGCGTCCCTTGCCTCCCCGGATATGGATGACCATTCGCCCGCTGTCGATATCGCGGATCTTCAGGTGCGCCACTTCTGCGCGACGTGCGCCCGTGGCATAAAGCGTCATCAGCAGGATGCGATGAAAGGGAAACTCTGCCGCGTCGATCAGCCGTGCGACTTCTTCCTGGCTGAGTATCTCGGGTAGGTGCAACACCTTCTTCGGATACGGCGTTTCGGCAACGCTCCAGCCGCGCTTCAACACTTGGACATAGAAGAAGCGCAAAGCGGCCAAGCGTTGGATTACGGTGTTCGGGGCCAGCTTCCAGCGCGTGAATAGCGCGGCCTGATACTGGCGAATATGCTCGGGGCCGAGCTGATCGGGTGAACGATGGAAGTGCCGGCTGAAATGCTCGACCGTATGGATGTAAATGTCGATGGTGGACTCGGCGTAGTTGCGGCGCCGTAGTTCTTCAAACATGATCTGGCGTAGATGGGTCACAGAGTGTTCCTCCTCTGCGCCACAAACTACCTCAAATCACCTCGACCGTCGGCTCAGCCGACACGCGAATGCGTCCGCCGCAAAGCGGCTTCGTTCAAGTCGGCTTCTCGTCATCAACCGCACAACTGACGACAACGCGTTTATGAGGACTTATCGGAGGGCCCAATCTCGCCTTGCGTCGTTGCATGACCAGATGATTTGTAGCCTCATCGGGCTCTAGACTGGTGGCTTCCGATCACCACGTTTCAAAGTGCGGGAATAAGCCTCTCCCTGAAAAACACGGTGGACTAGCTCATCAGCACGAAGCAGAAACCTCTTGAGCAACGGAGAAGTGTTCGACTTGTTATAGCCCATCATCAGGCCGATGGTCGGAACCTCGCCACGCAAGGGGCGAGCGACGACCGATGGGATCAGGGCATTTCGCGCATAGAGTGGAAGGAGTGTGAAACCGCCAGTGGATGCCACCAACGACATTCCGCCAGATAAGGTTTCGGCATCGTAGTTCTGTTTCAGTGTGATCCCGGTCTTCGCCGCATAGTCATCGGTCACAGACCTGAGAACGGGCGCGGCTCGTGCTGTGCTGATGAAACTCTCGCGTGCGAGATCCTGCGGCGGCACTGTCCTGCGCCGGGCCAGGCGGTGGCGACTTGGCAGTATCGCAATCAGAGGCTCTTTACTCAGAAATCTAAAGGCCAGGCCTACGGTGCGCACTTCGCGTCGCAGCAGGGCAACGTCGATCTTGCCTTGCATCAGCCCAACTGCCAGCTCAGGCGAGGACTTCGTCATGAGTGTAATCTCAAGATCTGGCGCCTCCTCGCGCAAAATGCGCAGCGACTCTGACAGCCAGATTGCCTCCTGCCCGAGCAAAAAGCCAATGACAAAATTTGGCTTCTTCCCTGGCTGTTCCGTACCACATTGTCCCCGGCGTGTTCACACCGGTCCTCGCGAAACACTCGAAGTCGTTCTCGTTAATCGACTGCATTTCCGTCGGGGTTGACCGGATGCAGCGCAACTTTGAACCCATGCGGAAACAGGTGGAGGCGTGGCAAGAGAGTGAACTAATGGATGTTACCGCCAAGGTCGTCATCTACGAGGCGTTTGTGGAGGGCAAACTCGAAGCGCCTAAACAACTCGCCCGGACCGTGCACGATCTGTACTTCGAACCGAAGTACGAAGAATTCCGGTCGCGGACGATCTGGAGCCTCTCGAACGCCTTCACGTCCGCTTTCAAGGAACTGGAGCCGATCCCGCAGTTTAAGGCGACTGCGAAATTGGGGGAGTTTCTGGAGAGTCGATTCTCCCAATCGTTCTAACTTAAACGGCGGTGCCGGCCGAGGCGCCGATCCTTTAATACTCCGACTTTACCTAGCAGGCGTTGGAAGACTTCTAGCGCCCTTCCGGACCCGCCGATTTACCATAACCTCGTTCCGGTAGTCTCCGGATTTCCGTCCAACCACCAAGAGGGCTTGAGACGGCGAATGCTTTTTGTAAACTCCATTCTGCTAACCGTTTCAGGCTGGCATAGTCTAACTATGGCAGAAAGCTTCGGACTGGGAGCACCCCATTGCGTCGAGACGAGATTCCTCCCGGAACTCTTTATCTTCTGATTCTGAAAACGTTGACTCGTTCTGGCGAGATGCACGGATATGAAATCGCCAGCGCGATCCAGCAAACTTCCGAAGATGTTCTTCAAGTGGAGGAGGGATCTCTATACCCCGCGCTACAGCGAATGCTGATCAAAGGTTGGGTGAGGGCCCATTGGGGCACAACCGCTGGGAACCGCCGAGCGCGTTACTACCAATTGACAGCGGGCACAGCAGACGCATGTAACTCCACGCCACGGAAAGGGAAGCTCCCATCAATAGATAGCTGCTTGGAAGGGCCACGCCAAACCCTGTGAGCCACGGACGCCAGCTCTTCCAAAGGTGAGCTTGGCGCCTCAAAGCCAGACCGAGCACGCCAATCACAGCCGGGCACAAACGTTCCGCAGTCTCTCTCAGGTCTCCAAGAACGACCTCTCGCTCGTTGCACTCTAACAATCGGGAAGCAAGCTCGACAAACCGCCAGCCGCTACTCATGACGCACTCCTTCCGATTTTGTTTGACGCCCAAGAAGCGCTGCGGCTGATCCGGGTGACTGCTTTGTAAAACTCTTTCGCTGCCCGCACACCATCGGTTGTGACACGAACCATCCGCTTGGCACGACCACCTCGCTGCGCTGTGGCTTCACCCATCCAGGTGGTGAGCAAGCCCTTGGATTCCAAGCGATCGATGGTGGTATAGAGAGCCCCGATGGAGCAACGTCGTCCGGTGCTCGTCTCAATCTCTTCCCGAATCGCGGCCCCATACGCATTTTCACCAAGACCGGCGGCAGCCGTGATCAGCAGATATTCAAATTCTCCAAGCATGATTAGGTACACATTGTGATATTAATGTGCGTTTCTTGTCAAATCTGTTGACGAAATGAGCTTGAAGTCTTGCAAATCGGTCAAATTAAGGCAACACCGTTCCAGGCGTATTTACCCCGGTGCTTGCCAAACATTCGAAGTCGTTCTCACTGATCGATTGCATCGCGGTCGGCGTAGACCGGATGCGGCTCAACTTCGACCCCATGCGGAAGCAGGTGGAGGCGTGGCAGAGGTTCGAACTGACAGACGTCACTGCCAAGGTCGTTATCTATGAGACGTTCGTGGAGCGCAAATTGGAGGCTCCGAAGCACTTGGCACGGACCGTACACGACCTCTACTTCGAACCGAAGTACGAGGATTTCCGGTCGCGAACCATCTGGAGCCTGTCGAATGCATTCACGTCCGCTTTCAAGGAACTCGAACCGATCCCCCAATTTAAGGCGACGGCGAAACTGGGCGAGTTCTTGGAAGCCCGGTTTTCGCAGTCGTTCTAACCATGGGCGGTGCCGGCCGGGCCGCCCTGTTAACAATCAAGAGTTGTCGCGGCGGATCAATACCGCTTCCGACCGAACCTTCCCCAGTTCCATTTTTGATAACTTCCGGTGGCGCGGACAAATTCGCGCCCGAATTAAAGTGACCGAGGGTGTGCCCACCGTCTGACCTCCCGGGCTGTTCCGGAACGCTCCAGCCACATCCTGAAACCGTGAACCATGATTCCTCCACGGTTAATCAATATCCCTGTGACCCACGGGTGCATTATTCGTCAGCATGCGGAGGTACTTGGAGAGACACTGGACACTTCGTTTGTCCTGACATGAATATGGTGACACACCCTTCTTTAAAGTCGTGTGGGGTTAGACATGCAGTCGCATCTGGCCGATGCCGAGTTGGCACGTTTGGAGGCGCTATTCGATTGCCACGTCCTCGATACGCCGCCAGAGGAGTTATTTGACCAGACTGCGCGCTATGCAGGCTATCTTTGCGGTACCCCCATCGCGCTGATTGGATTTATCGACGCTGCCCGCGTTTGGTTTAAGTCAAGGGTCGGTTGGGAGTATCCAGAAATCCCGCGTCAGGACTCAATCTGCGAACATACCATCCGTCAATCCGACTTACTGGTGATCTCAGATGCCGCTACCGATCCTCGATTCCGCAATGGTCCCATCGTGACGCATGTCGGGATCCGGTTCTACGCAGGTGCTCCCCTGTTAACGAAGGAAGGATATGCTGTCGGGACGCTTTGCGTGATGGATTGCCTGCCTCGGGAACTGCCAGCCGGGGACAAAGAGTCTCTGCTCACATTAGCTCGGTTACTCGGAGCGCAGTTGGAAATGCGCCGCAGTGCCGCACAGATCTCTACGGCTTCGGAACATAAGCGAACCGAGGATGCCCTTCGACAGAGCCAAGACCGGTTGCTCGGCATCATCAGTTCCGCGATGGACGCGATCATTACGGTGGACGACAACCAACGGATTGTCGTCTTTAACAGGGCGGCAGAGGAGATTTTTCGCTGCCCAGCGGAGCAGGCCCTCGGTCAGCCGCTGGATAAATTCATCCCGCTCAGGTTCCGGGAAGTCCATCAGCAGCACATCCGCACGTTCGGGGACACAGGTGTCTCCAGCAGATCGATGTACTCTCCCGGCATGCTGATGGGTCTCAAGGCTAACGGCGAGGAATTCCCGGTCGAAGCTACCATCTCGCAAGTAAAAACCGCGTCGGAAACTCTTTTTACTGTGATTCTTCGTGACATAAGCGCCCGCAAGCGCACCGAAGATGAGCTGCGTCAAGCTCAGAAGATGGAAGCTGTCGGCCACTTGGCGGGTGGAATCGCCCACGAGTTCAACAATTATCTGGGCGTCATTATGGGATACAGCGATCTGCTGGCCCAGGACGAGAGCCAGAACGAATCTGTGCGCCAGACCGTGGCCGAAATCAATACCGCTACCCAGAGGGCGGCCTCGCTAACTCGACAACTGCTGGCCTTCAGCCGCAAGCAACTGCTCGAACCCACTGTCCTGGACCTGAACAAGTCCATCCACGAGACACACAAGCTTCTACGCCGCCTCATCCCGGCGAACATTGACATTGTTCCAGTATTGCAGCCCGACTTGGGACGCGTGCGAGCTGACCCGGTACAGATCCAGCAAATCCTGATCAATCTGGCAGTGAACGCTCGTGATGCCATGCCTCAGGGAGGCAAAATATCCATCGAAACTGCGGAGGTGGTTCTCGATGAGGAGTTTGCCAGTCGATATCCCGATATTCCGCCGGGTGATTACGTCATGCTCTCGGTCACGGATACTGGGGAGGGCATGGACGCCGAAACGCTGTCTCACATCTTCGAGCCCTTCTTCACGACAAAGAAAGAGGGCAAAGGAACGGGGCTCGGACTGTCCACCACATACGGCATCGTCAAGCAGAGCGGCGGACATATCGCTGTGGCGAGCGTGCGAAGCAGAGGCACAACGTTTCGGGTTTACCTTCCTAAGCTTGCAGTCGAGGATTCCAGCCGCGCCGTTGTGCTCTCCGAACCAGCGGTTCATGAGTGTGAGCCTATCCACGACCCAGCACTTCCCACAAGTGGGATGATCTTGCTCGTCGAGGACGAGCCCGCTCTTCGGAAGTTGATGCGGGGGGCATTGGAGAGAGAGGGCTATACCATTGTGGAAGCCAAAGACGGCGCAGAAGCCTTATCGATCTGCGAGGAGAATCCAGCCGTGGGTTTAATCGTGAGTGATCTTGCGATGCCACAAATGACTGGTCTTGAACTCAGAGAAAAAGTCGCAGTCATGCGCCCGAACATGAAGTTTCTTCTCATTTCTGGGTACGTCAAGGATGTTGTCGTCAGTCCTGAACAGGTTGCTAAGTTCGCGGAGTTCCTAGAAAAGCCATTCCGTCCTAAGGAACTGACGCAAAAGGTCCGCGAGTTGCTGACTGAAACGAATGGAAATCAGGAGGAGGCACGTGGCGGAAATACTCTACCGGGGGCAGCGCAAAACAAGTCTGGTCCAGGAAACGATCCCCCGCTGAATTAGAAATCGCCATCCAAGGCAATGAGAATCACAATCCAGGACGCCGCGTCAGCATTGAAGACTTAGTTGGGCTAAGCCGCCAGTTTGGTTTCAACCAAGCCGCTGTGCGGATCGTCGAAGAGGCTGCTGAGAAGCATTAAGCCGTAGCCGGTCGGCCCCACAAGCCAGACTGTTTCGCTGCGCTCACGAGCCCTGATCTCCGGTCAGTGAGTGCTATCGCGATTTTTCAACAGTTAGCCGAGCAACGACTCACTCAGGTACCGACGAGTCACAACTGGACTGGCGGCTGACATTCTGGAGGATGACTGTCTTTGCAGTGTTGGTTTCTTTGATAGAAGCCGCCAGACGTAGCAGTTTTCGTGGACGGCCCGCCCGTGTTCATCGGTCTTGCTTGTTATTCCGATGTGCATGGCCTTGACGTGGACACGACGGGGCCTTTCGACCAAGTATGGTGCCGGCTGAAGGAAACTGAAAGCCGTTTACCGCGTAGCCGTGGGATTCTGTCGAGACTGTTCAGGCGAAGGAGAGTGTGACTGGGGAAAAATCGCCTCTCTGACAATGTCGGCGGTGTCAAGCAACTTTTGAGCATACCTATCCGTGCACTCGGAGAAGAGCGCCATTTCGCTCTTGTTGAAATGGCCGTACCAACCACAGGCTCGCTCGTAATCGTTTTTCAGGTGCGGACTCTCGGTCCGACCCATGCATCTCTTCGGTCACGTACTGCGATCATGATTACTACTTCGAACTCCTCTTCTCAGCAAGAGGAGCGGGACGCCCAAACAATAGCTCGATGTTCTACTGCACACCATGGCGATTTCCGGGCTGTCCCGCGTGCGAACCGAACTTTTTCAGCTGCTCGTAATCCCACTGCTTGCGCATCATCCAGAACAACTGCACGGCTAGGCGTCGGGCCATGGCGACTTTAGCAATCTTCCGTCCGCGCCGCAGCACCAGATGAAAATATTTGCTGCGCCACTCCGGCAAGCTGCGTACCGTCACCTGCGCCGCCTCCACCAGCAGGAAACGCACGATCGAACTGCCTTGCTTGGTGATGTGTCCCAGGCGCCGGCGATTCCCGCTGGAGTCTTCCAGCGGCACCAGTCCCAAATAACTCGCCACCTGTTTGCCGCAGTGAAAGCGTTCCGCGTCGCCGAGTATGAGCACAAACGCTAGCGCTGTTAGCACGCCCACTCCAGGATGCGTTCTCAGCCGCTGCGCCGCCGGATAGTTCTCGACTTCGCGTTCGATCGCCTGAGTCAGGTCCGCAATCGCCGGATTCAGGCGATCCAGCAACTCCAGCAGATCATGCCGTCGCCGGCTCGCCCACGGAGCCAGCGCGAACGCTTCCAATTGCTGCCGTCCACGCTCGCGCCACAACTTCTTCTTGCAGTGCAGACCTTCGTTCAATGCGACCGCTTGCAGTTGATTCATGACGCGCGTGCGCGCCTGCACCATGCGATGCCGATGCCACAACAGTTGCCGCAGATCCCGGTTCTCCCAACTCGGCACCCAAATCTTCGGAAAGTCATCTTTCAGCATCAGTTTCAAAATGTGCTGCGCATCCTGGCGATCCGTCTTCTGCTTCCGCCCCCGCCTGGCGCGAATCTCGGCCGCGTCGCCGATCCGCAAATCAAACTGCAACTCAGCTACCAGGCGCTCGAACCAGCGTCCGTGCCCACTGGCCTCCATGCCGATGCGCACTGTTTCGCCCGCAGTCGCGAGAGCACGGTAATACTTCTCCGCCTCGTCGGGATGTGCGAGCCGTTTCTCCTCGACCTCGCCGGTCGTTGTGTTGAGCAAAGCGATTTGTTGAAACTCGGGATGGAAATCTACTCCTATAATGATCATCGTTCGGCTCCTTTCTCCCGAGCCGGTTGGTTGGTTTTGCCACCACTAACTTTACCCCGGGTGCGGGAGCCGACATTGTCATGGAATCAATAGCGCTCATTGACAGGTCTGAGTAACCATCGCCTGTGATCAGCTTTTCGCAGTCAAAACAAAACGCCCCAAACTCTTCCGAGTCGTGGGACGTTCGCTGAACAGCCCTCCCCCGAAGTCTGCTCACAAATAGCCTATCGGCTTCTGCAGCAGATGTGAATGGCTCGTACGGGCTACTGTGCAAAACCGGATCTTGGGCGCTATGGCTGACGATTCGCAGAGCTTTAAAATTGGGTTGAAGGTGATTTCGTCCAGTCGCGGGGGTAACCATCAGAATGTGACCTTAGGCACGTTGGTCGGTTGTTGGGTCCGTGGAATCCTACACTCGACGCGACGCCCCGAAAGTAAGGCGATCCCTCTCTCCTTGTGGGGGATCGCTTTTCTGTTTCCATCACGGCCTTTGTTGTCTGTTAATCGCTGGATGGCTGGCGTTATATCCCCATTTCACTCATTGGCGCCTGGCGAAATGATGTTTGCCAAAATCCTGCATATAAACTGCAAAATATTAATGCACGTTCACCGAAGCATAAGCGGAGACCACTTCTTATCAATCGGATAACGTGGCAAAGAAATTGCCCGCGCGAGGCTAGTCTCTCGCTCCCTTAGCTGTCGCCCGTCGCACAGGAGGTTTCCCGTGAAAGCATCCTTTGTCCGCCTAGCCCAGTTGTCCATCATTCTTCTTGTGCCGAATTGCGCTCCGAGTCTGTACGCGACTTCTTACAACATCGTCACCGGCTTTTCCAATGCGAGCAACCCGAATGGCGTGTGGACCTATGACTACAACGGAACGGCATTTACGAGTTTACAGGCGGTGAATAACCTCACAGGCTTAGGTCTTCCGGGCTGGTGGACCGGCCAACCCATTCCAAATTCGCTCGTTATTCTTCAGAACGTCTCCGGCAGTACGGTGAACTACCTCACGATTCAGGACCCCACGAACACCTTATGGCTGGACCCGGAGAGCGGCAGCGTTTCTGTCGTGTTCACGGCACCGTCGACTGGCGCCTATACGATTAATGGCGCCTTCATTGGCATTGATGTCGACGAGAATTCGCATCCTCTCGAGATTCTGGACAACGGCTCCGTCATTTGGAGCAGCACGCTTTCAAACTTCCGCGGCAAAGACTCCTTCAATTTGTCGGAAGCTCTCATCGCGGGCAGCACGATCACCTTCTTCGTAGGAACAGGTTCCAGCGGTTGTTCGTATTGCTTTCTCAGCACGGGACTAGAGGGGACTATTACAGAACGAAGTACCTCGACTGTGCCCGAGCCGAGCACACTGATATTGCTCGGGTTGGGTTTGCTCGGGTTGGCTTCCAGATTGGGCTGCAAGCGTTTCGCCCGATCGTAGCTCTTTGGGACCAATATCGCGATATGCGCTACAACGCTGAGGGCGAGCAGAAAGGATAGCGTGGCCCGCCCGGATTCTTGTTTACATCTCCACAGCGCTTGTTGACCAGCGGTCAAAACGTTCTATAAAAAGGGATGTCAAGAAAAAAAGCTCCGCCTCGACCGGAGGCGAGATTTCTTTCTCGAGATCCAGCCCACTGAAGTTTCACTTCTCTGGAGAAGTTCGGCTTGTTGTCCATTCTCGTGAGTTTCTCTGCTGATGGTGACGCTGCCGTCGAGTTTAAGAGAGCAGCAAGCGAGCTGTTGCTTCCGAGGCAACCATGGTTCTATCCGAGGCTCGTGGCCTATGGCTATTTCTGGTTATCCGAGAGGGCATAGGGTGTAAATGGGTGACTCGGTGCCGAAGCACGCAGGGCCGGACCGTTTTGACTGATACTCCTCTCGAACCGAGCATCTCCAGAACCCGACTGCCCACCGCCGGAGAGAATCCCGAGATGGAAAGCCTTCTTCCCCGGAGAGGCTCAAGCTGCTTGCCGATGCAATTGTTTGGGGTCGAAACTCACTCCTTTCTTCCACATGGTTAAAGTGATGGCGGCAATCTTCCGTGCCAGGGTAAGACGGGCCATCGTCGGCCGTATCCCCTTACCAACCAGAGCGACATAGAAGTCCTGCAGAGGACCCGGACGTGTGCTGGCCGAGATGGCAGCACTTTTGAAAAGATTCTTCAGATCCTTATTGTGGTTGTCATTCAGACCACGCACGGTGATGCGTTCACGGTTGCGTTGCAATTTGCCGCGCACCGAGCGGTACTCGCCGCTATCGTGAGTCTCCACGGCGAAACCGCTGTAGGCCCAGAGTTGCCGCTTGGTACGAAAACGATGCGGTGTCTGCAGCAGAGCTACGAGCAAAGCCGAGCGAATCGGACCGATGGAAGGAATCTGGCGAAGTAACTGCACCGCCGCATGCTTGTGGCTCTCCCGCAGGAGTTCGCATCGGGCTTGCAGGCGCAGCGGTTGCAAACTATCGAGCTGCTCGTACAAACGCTCGGCTCGAATCCGAACTCCGGGTTGCTCGATCTTGGCCAGCCACTCGGCGCGATGACGGGGAGCATATACGGTGCTGCCGCTGCAGGGAATGGCCCAGCTTCGGTACAGCGCTTTGATCCGATTCATGGAGCGGGTGACATCTTGGGTGATCGTCAGATAGCTACGCCCCAACTCCTTAAGGGTGCGTAATCCATGCTCTCCGTGGTACACCGACTTGAGTTGGTTGGTGCGTAACATCTCTGCCAACTTTCGCGCATCGATCCGGTCGCTCTTGTTCCCCTCTTTCAACAGAGCCGCTTTTCGCGGATCGCAGACTATTAGCCGGCTCACGTGCGGATTCAGAAGATCGTGCAGCCAGGCAGCCGATGTTCCTTCCTCGAAGGTCAGCGCCAGAGTTCCATGCAGTCCTTGGATGAACTCCACAATCGTGGCCGCTTTGGTCTCCAGCAGGCATTCCATAATCAGCTTGCCACTAGCATCCATCACGGCGACCGAAATGGTGGCCTGATGAACATCCATGCCGATATACTTTTCTTGACTCATAAAGGCGCTCCTTTTCGCTAGGTTGGTGGTGCGAACATTCTCAACCTACCGCAAAAGTGGGCGCCTTTTTATATTGCGTGCAATGGCCTGTTAACGACAGCTAACGATTTGAATACTTAGGGCTTCGCCGCGCAGTCCAAGTCAAATAGCCTCACGGTGTCATCCTCTAGCAGGCTGCTGAAAAATTGATCCGCAGCGTGTTTTTCTTTCTGTTGTTCATCGTGGATGATGTCGAACGGGTTGATTTACGGTGCTGGTGTGGCCTTTGGTTCTAACTGGATCCGGTTACAGACACACGTCGGCCCCGGCTTACACCACCGCAACCGCGAGAGCCAGATTCCGCATGCGCACCAGATTGTAGGCGGCGCAGGCGAGAGTAAAGATCCAGTCCACTTTGCCAACCCCACGATGCCGAACCTTCCGCATGAGCGCGATCGTCTTCAGCCAGCCGAAGCATTCTTCGATCCGCTTCCTCTTTCTCTGGCTGACGGCATAGCCGGGAGGCCGCGTGGTGCGACCATCAATCGCGCTGCCGCCGCGCCGTCCCAGGTTCTGCGCCACATGCGGCGTCACCCGCAGATTCCGGCACTCTTGCACGAAATCCCGCGTGTCAAACCCTTTGTCGCCGCCCACCGTCACCGGTCGTATGCCGGGAAGCCTCTCCAACATCACCAGCGCCGCGTCGCGTTCCGCCGTGCCATTGGCCTGAAACACTTCGGCGTCCACGATCAGTCCGTTGCGGTTCTCCACCAGCAGGTTCCCGCAGTAACTCAACTTCGACTCTTTGCCCTCGCCTTTGCGCGCCAGCCGCGCGTCAGGATCGGTTTTCGATGCATGCGTCTCATTCGACCTCTGCTCCCCGCGAAAGTTCACGGTGGGATTACCGGGATCGTCCGGCGGAGGCGTAGGCTGCTTGTCTTTCGGTTGAAAACTCTTCGCGCCCGCCCAGGCTTCCAGCAGCGTGCCGTCCACGGTGAAATGTTCGTCGGAGGTCAGCCCCTTTCCCCGCGCCTGCGCTACCACGCGCGCCAGAAACTCCTGGGCCACATCCGCCTCCAGCAGCCGGTCGCGGTTCTTGGTGAACACGGTCGCATCCCACACCGCATCGTCCGCGTTCAGCCCCACAAACCAGCGGAACAGCAGGTTGTAATCCATCTCTTCCATCAGCAAGCGTTCGCTGCGGATCGAGTACAGCATCTGCAGCAACTGGGCCCGCAACAGCTTCTCCGGCGCAATCGACGGACGCCCCACGCTGGCGTACATGCCGTCGAACCGCCGCGACAACTGGCTCAGCACTTCGTCCACCATGGCCCGGATAGCACGCAACGGATGATCCTTCCGCACCCGCGCTTCCGGCGACAGATAACTGAAGATGTGATTCTGCTGCTGATCGTCTCCGCGCATGCCTTCTGGTATCACAGTCGGCTGTGGATTAGGAGTAGTTTTTCAGCAGCCCGCTAGTATCGCAAGGCGGCATCCATCAGGGCCCAGGTCAAACTCAAAGCCGTGAGCGTACTTAACACGTGCAGCAATCGACGCTGATTCCTTACCCGCCTCCACGTCGTATACCGCGATCCGGCGTGCAGTGGGATGGTTCCCGACATCTAGGGCTCGGATGCCGCCACGCATAGTTACCACATCCACTGCGATTCGGTTCCCTCGCTCGCTGCTCCGCATTGCAGGGTAGCTAATGGCCCATTCGTGGTCCGCCAACTCCGGGCGGAACTTCACCTGGCCATCGGATGAAATCACTTCGAACCACTCACCCCCTTGGCGGCCGGAAAATGTATTCAAGACGAACAACTTATCGCTCAGGGGCATAAAGCCACCGGGTATACGCAGAAGCATCTCCACTCGATGTTCGTAATCGCACAGCGGCCAGCGATAGGTGCCCCCGTCCAAGGAGCGATAGGCAAAGTCGTCAGTGATCGAGCCCGGAACTTTGCCGCATTGCTTTACCAGCGGTTCGTGAGAAAGACGGACAAGCGTCGAAGGAGAGTCTGCGTCACGGGCATAAACGAAGAGTGTCCGGCGTGTGAAAGACTGGGGCAATGATTTTCCAAGATCCCCCATTTGCACTTCCCTCATCGGCTTGCAGCAACTGGAGGGTCTCATTTGCCCTTGCGATGATCTGGTCGGTGTCGGAGAGATAGATGCCGGTTATTCCCTTCGCATTCGTCGGCAACGACAATGAGAGGTCCTTTTTGCCGGAGGGCGAGAAGCGCAGTATGTGGAAATCGAGGCTGGGTTGGCCTCGCGTCACAAGGCCGGTGCGCTGTCGAACTGTGAAACCAACTACAGTGCGGCCCTTATGATCGACTACAATCAGGGGTCCGCTATGATCCAGTCCGTCCGGTGGTTCCCACCCATAACTGCACAGGTCGATCACTACGGGGCTTTCCGTTCGCGGAGGCTGAGCGGGAACGGACTGGCCAGCGCAAACGAGAATCACCAAAAGAGCCCAAGGATTGCAAGTCTTCAAGTAAGCGTCTGACCAACCCACCTGTTCGAGGGGCGCAGTTTTGTGTTGAAGTTTCCGGATGAGCGGAGAACAAAGGGTTTCAGCACACAAACGACGTACACGCGCAGAAGTTCAGGAGTTGGTGGGGGAATTCATGAGCAGCGGTATGCGTCGCAGCGAGTTTTGTCGGAGTCGGGGTGTAAGCTTCAGCACGCTGGATCGCCATCTGAAGAAACGGCGTTGGAAGAGACGGCGTAAGCCAGTTTCTTCGGCCGGCCGGTTGGTGCCGGTGGAGTTGGCCGCCAGGAACTCGCCGATGCAGCACGAATCGAGTTGCGGGCTAGCCGTGGTGCTGCCGGGCGGGCGCCGGATCGAGGTACATCCTGATTTCGATACGAGTATGTTCGAGCGCCTGGTGAGTTTGCTGGAGCGGGCCTAAGCCGTGTTTGGACTGGGTCCAGCCACACGGATCTATCTCGCCGCCGGAGTCACCGACATGCGCAAGGGTTTCGAGGGGCTGTTCGGTCTGGTCCGGGATCAATTGTCGTGTGAGCCTCTTAGCGGGCACCTGTTCTTGTTTTGCAACGGTCAGCGCAATCGGTTGAAGGTCCTCGTCTGGGATGGAAGCGGACTGTGGATCTGCGCCAAGAGGTTGGAGAAAGGGCGCTTCACCTGGCCGCAATCCGGTGATGCGCAGGGCAAGGTCATCCTGAGTCACGAAGAGCTTTCGCTGTTGTTGGGTGGGATCGATCTGACCAAAACCAAGCACAAGCGGTGGTACCGGAGGGCCTCCCCTGAGGAACACGCTGCCGCATAAGTTGCGTGGTTGTTTGATCGTTTCAATCGACTCTGGTAAATCATTAACTCATCGTGAGTTTAGCTTCCATTCCTTCCGCACGAGCCGATCTGGACCTCATCGCGCAACTGAAGAGCAAGCTACAGTACGCTGAGCTGCGGATTCGTGCGCTGGAAGAGCGACTGCGGCTGATGCGGATCGAGAAGTATGGTGCGGGCGGAGAAAAACTTTCGCAGGCGCAAATGCAATTGTTCGAGCTTGAGCCTGTCGTCAGTGAAATGATCGAGCAGGCGGAGAGCGAGCACGCGCCAGTGCATCGGTCGACCAAGAAATCCGTCAAGCATCCGGGTCGCCAAGAGTTGCCGGCGAAGCTTCCTCGCGTTGAGCGGATTCTGCCCTGCGCATTAGATCAGCGCGTATGCAAACGCTGCGGAAAAGAAACAGTGGTGATCGGCTACGAGGAGAGTTCCCAACTGGACGTGGAACCGGCGAAGTACTTCGTACTGGTCACGAAACGAGAAAAGCGAGCTTGCCGGTCGTGTGAGGATCTCGGCGTCGTCTCGGCGACCCTGCCGCCACGGATCATCGAGAAGTGCCTGGCGAGTGACCGGATCGTCATCGACACGGTTGTCGGCAAATATTGCAATCACACGCCCCTGCATCGGCAGAGCATGATTCTGGAGAGGGACCTCGGCTTGGAAATCAGCCGCGCAACGCTGGACGGATGGGTCCTCAAAGTCGGTGAGTTGCTGATCCCTATGGTCGCCGCCATGAGGCGGGAGTTCATTAGTGGAACTTACATTCAGGCGGATGAAACGCCAGTCGATGTGCAGACACGCGAGGGCCGAGGACAAAATCACCAAGCCTATCTTTGGCAATACAGTCGCCCCGGAGGAAGCGCAGTGTTCGACTTCCGCCTGGGTCGCGGACGCGATGGGCCGAGGCGGTTTCTGGGACAGTTCGAAGGCATTCTCCAAACCGACGGCTATGCAGGGTATGACCAAATCGGTGGGCCGAGAATGGTACATGCCGCTTGTTGGGCTCATGCAAGAAGGCAGTTTTTCGAGGCAGTACAGCTAAATCCCCGAGACCCGGTTGCAACTCCGATTGTCGCACGGATGGACGAGCTGTTTGCCGTCGATGCAGAAGCTCGCCGCAAAACGCTGACTACTGCGGCGCGCCATATCCGGCGTCAGGAAACAGCGAGACCTCTTCTCGATGATATCCGCAGCAAGATCGAGGCAGCGCAGTTTGCTGCTTTGCCTTCCAGCGCACTTAGCAAGGCCTGCCAGTACGCGCTCGCACTGTGGAAGAAGCTCACCCGCTTCTTGGAGTATCCCGAATTAGAGCTAAGTACTAACCTGGCGGAGAACTCAATGCGTCCGGTAGCTCTTGGTCGAAAGAATTGGTTGCACATCGGCAGCCCACAAGCGGGACCGAAGGTTGCGGCCATTCTCTCGGTCGTGGAAAGCTGCCGTCGGCTGCAAGTCCCGGTGCGCGATTACTTTTCCACGATTCTCCCCGGGCTTGCCGATCTCCCGATCAGGTGCCTTCCAGACCTTACTCCCGCTGTGCGGGTCGCCCGGCATCGATGAACCAAGCGACAGGAGTGCAGTGTGAAGGTTGATCTTGCTACGAAAACCGCATAGTTTCCTGTTGCCGACCAACCGGGAACTACTCTATTCGTGGACACAAGCGCTAGAGTAGGTCTCTGTAGCGTTCTAACGCAACCCGGACTAGTTGGCTCCGAGTCCGCACTTCGGTCTTGCCGAAAAGCTGCTGGAGAGTGTTTTTGACTCCGCTTTCTGAAATGTCCATTCGTGATGCTATCTCTTTGTTTGCTAGACCCTGGACAACGAGCCGGAGCACGTCCAACTCTCGGGTACTAAGCGAGGGTCTTTCCTTCTGTTCGAATGACGAGCCGACAGCGACGGTCTGCTCCTCACTGACGTCAGCAATAATGGCGGCCAATTTGGGCGTTGTGCCTTCCTTGTAGGTGGAAAACCATACTTCAGCTAGAAAAGACTCTCCATTGCCCCGGCGTCCGCGGCACTGCATCGACGTTCGGAACTGGGGTCCTTCCTCTGGTCGCAACGCGTGATGCAGTTCCGGCAGAAACGCAGCGATAGGCTGGCCGATCAGATTGCCATCGTGCGGCGCCATGAGCTCGTTAGCTGCCTGGTTGGCTAATTCGATGAAGCCTTGCTCATCGACCGTAACAATGGCTGCCGGGCTGGTTTCAACCAAGACACGTATCCGTTCCTGGGCTTCTAAGCTGAGGCGCTTGTTGCGGAGAACCTCGGAGGTCAATAGCCCGCATCCGCACAGTGCCAGCGCTTCAAATCCCAAACGAATATTGGCGTCGGATGGATCTAGATTGCTGAAACGCTCGCTTAGCAATGCGCACACCAACCCCAATAGAACGATCATCCAGCGGGGTAGAAAGCCCGCGGCGAGCATAATGGGGAACAGATAAAGAAAGCCCAGAGAGAAATACGGCTTCGTCCACCAATCTACTACGGCGATTGCAAGGACGATGACACTACTGGCCAGCAGAACAGGGACTCGGTTCTGCCGGTCCCAGATCCAATCCAAGTGAGGCATGAATTTGGTGTCAACGTTCGATTATCCCACGGGTCGGCGCATTCGATGAACCCAATCAAACGATTTGTCTTCAAGATTAACTGCAAAGGAATCAAGCGATTGGCGCATGGGCTAGCGGCTTGTCCTTGTTCCTTCTTCGCCGATCGAACGATTGGCTGTCGGTTCGCTCTCACAAATCGAAATACCTCCTCTCGCCACTGTTTGAGTGTCTTCCACGAAAACCGCGGTCGCGATACACGAAGAAGATGACATTCTGCCGCAGGGGTTCGGCGACGTGTGTCTACCGTGAAAACAGGTGGTGACGGTATGCCATCAACTGTTGGGAGCCGACGGTGAACCTAGAGGCGCTGAATCGTTATGTGTTCGTCATCATCGGTTTGTTGGCAGTCCTCTTATACCTCGTAATGGTAGTCGCAGGGTTTTCGGAGTTGATCTCTCGAATGCCCAAGGCCAAAGGTCAGCGCAAGCGCTCCAGGGCAGTCGCCGGGCGGTTGCGAGGTGCAAAGAAATCGACCTGATCTCAAACCCTAAAGTCTGCGAAACAAAAGGAATGCTCCTTTTTGATCCAACATCCCCTGTGGAAAACTCTGCCCGGCCCCTCTGCTCAGTGCTTGTCCGGCAATGGCCATGTCTTCTTTTCTCGTGGCTATTCATTTTTGGATTTCTGCCAGTGAGAGCGCAGGGACAGCAGAGCAGTTATACGTGGCAGCAAGTTCGAGACAAGTTCGAAGCCACAAACCCCACGCTGCTAGCTGGGAGGCTGAACATCGACGAACTCAGAGCCCAGGAGATCACAGCCCACCTCCGCCCTAATCCCGATTTCACCCTCTCAGCCGACGGCACCCAGATCGCTTCTAGTAAGGGCGTCTGGCAACCGTTTGCCGGAACGTTCGTGTCACCCGGAGTCAGCTATCTTTTTGAGCGACGCATTAAGCGCGGGCTGCGCTTTGAAGTTGCCAAGGAAGGCACTGCGATCGGCGTCGCCCAGCAATCGGATTCCGAACGCGTTCTGCTCTTCAATCTGCGCAGCGTCTTTGTGGGCATCCTCCAGGCGAAAGCAGTGTTGCGCCTGGCACAGGACAACCTCGACTACTACGACAAGATTTTGAGGATCAGCCAGGACCGGTTTCAGACAGGAGATATCGCCAAGATCGATTTCGACCGGCTTCAACTGCAGCGGTTGCAGTACGAATCCGATCTGCAAACTGCCCTGGTAAATTTGCGCACGACAAAGATCACCCTGCTGGCTCTACTCGACGATCGCAGGCCAGTGAACAGCTTTGATGTCGAGGGTCCATTCGATTTTCAGGAAGACCTTCTCTCCCTCGACGAATACCGCAAAGATGCTCTGGATGCCCGTCCGGACCTACGCGCGGCAGTCCTTTCGGCTCAACAGGCGGAAACGAACTACAAGTTGGCCGAAGCCGACGGCTCAACGGACCCCACAGTCAGCCTTTGGTTTACGCACAACGGTTCGTTCAATAACCCCGACGCCCTCAACACTCTCGGAGTCAGCGTCAGCATCCCGCTCCGTATTTTCGACAAGAACCAGGGTGAGAAGCTACGCACGACAATTGACATCAAGCGAAGCAAGAAGCTGCGCCAAGGTGTTGAGACGCAGGTCTACAGCGATGTGGACTCGGCCTATGCCGTTCTCATCAGTGACATCAAGCTACTGAAACCTTACAAACGCGAGTACCTCGAACAGGCCTTGCGTGTGCGGGACACGATTTTATTCTCCTACCAGCATGGCGCTGCATCTCTTCTAGATTTCCTGAACGCAGAGAGTGAGTACCGAACGGTGCAACTGAGTTACGTGAACCTTGTCGGTTCGTTTCTGACTGCAGCTGCACAGATGAACTTGTCGGTCGGTCGTGAGGTCATTCAATGAACACCCTTTCTTCATGGAGGATTATTCCTGCGGTTCTATGCTTATTTGCAAGCCTCCTAACCGGCGCTTGCAGTAGCAGCAAGGCAGACCCGCGCGCTGAAGAGCCGCCAAAAGCTGTTGTCGAGCCCGACCTCGATGCTAACAACTTCAAGGTCGACCATCCTGAACGATTCCCCCTGACAATCGCCGTCGAGCACAACGCACCTCCCGCGCTCAACGTGACTGGAGTAGTTCAGCCCGACATCGTGCGTGCTGTTCCGGTTGTGTCTCTCGCGTCAGGACGTGTCGTTGAGATCAAGGCAAGGCTCGGCGACCCAGTGAAAAAGGGCCAACTCTTGCTGCGCGTTCAAAGCAATGATGTTTCCGTCGCCTACCAGACCTATTTGAAGGCCGAAAACGATGAGCGTCTAGCACGTACCCAGCTGGAGCGGGATCAGATTCTTTACGAAAAAGGTGCCATTGCCAAAAGCGCTCTTGAGCAGGCCGAAGCAGCAGAGGCCGATATCAAGGCCGATCTCAGCGCGGCGACCGAACAGCTGCGCCTTCTCGGGATCGATAAGCAGCATCCCTCCGGGGTCGTTGACATCGTTGCACCGATCTCCGGTGTCATCACCGATCAGCAGGTTACAAATTCGTCCGGTGTTCAGGGTCTATCAGGCCCGAATCCATTCACGATCGCGGACCTTTCTTATGTCTGGATCGTCTGCGACGTCTACGAAAACGATCTCGATGCGGTCCACGTTGGGGAATACGCAGAGATCCACCTCAACGCATATCCGAATCAGCCCCTCAAAGGACGCGTCGATAACATCCTGCCTGTCCTTGACCCCAACATCCGCACAGCCAAGGTCCGACTAGAGGTTAAGAATCCTGGAATGCTCCGGATCGGCATGTTTGCCAGCGCTACGTTTTACGGGAAACGACCTGAAATGCACTCGGCCCTGCCAGCCAGTGCGATCCTGCACCTGCATGACCGCGAGTGGGTTTACGCGCCTCTTGGGGACGGCCATTTCAAGCGCACGGAAATAGTGACCGGAAATATGCTGCCCAACAACCAACAAGAAATCGTGTCTGGGATCAAGCCCGGTGACCACGTCGTCTCCAATGCCCTAGATTTGCAGACCACGGTGGAGCAATAGGTGATTCGGCGCGTCGTCGATTTCGCCCTCGCTAACCGCCTGCTGGTCCTCGGGCTGGCATTTGTGTTGTTTGTATGGGGGATCATTTCGTTCCACAATCTGCCGATCGAGGCTTACCCTGACGTCGCAGACAACTACGTGGAGATCATCACACAGTGGCCCGGAATTTCGGCGGAGCAGATCGAGCAACAGATCACGATCCCGCTCGAAACCGCCATGAACGGCATTCCCGGAGTCGTGCATCTCAGGTCGTTTTCATTGTTCGGTCTTTCCGACTTAAAGCTGATCTTTAAGGATGGCACCGAAAATGCTTGGAACCGCGAACGCGTTCTCGAACGCCTGAACCAGGTAACCCTTCCGCAAGGCGTTTCGCCGCAGATGGGCACCGACTGGAGCCCGGTCGGCCAGATCTATTTCTTCACCTTGCACAGCACGAATCCGAAGTATGACCCAATGGAGTTGAAGTCCATTGAAGACTGGGTGGTCGAGAAAAATCTCAAGTCGGTTCCCGACATTGTGGACGTCGCGACTTTTGGCGGCCCTACACGCGAATACCAGGTTCGCGTTGATCCCAACAGACTCGTCGCCTATGGTCTGAGTCTTGCTCTGATCGAGCAGCAACTTACCAATAACAATGCCAACGCGGGCGGAAGCTTTATCCAGGCGGGCTTACAGCAAATCAATGTGCGCGAGGTGGGTCTCGTCGACCGCGTTCATGACATCGAACAGACCGTCATCTTCACCAAAAGCGGCACGCCTCTCCGCGTGAAGGACATTGCCTTTGTTTCTCAGGGACCCAGGATCCGGCTTGGCCAGTTCGCCCGCGCAATTCACCGCGAAAACGGCAAGATCGTCGACAACGATGATGTGGTCTCAGGCATCGTTCTATTGCGCAAAGGAGCCGCGGCTGATCCTGCCCTTAGAGCCCTTCACGAAAAAATCCAGGAGATGAATGACCACATCCTTCCCCCAGGAGTGAAAATCATCCCCTTTATCGACCGCAGCGATCTCGTTCATTTCACCAGCCACACTGTGCTGCACAACCTGGGCGAAGGAATGATCCTTGTCTCGATCATTCTGTTTTTCTTCCTTGGCAATGTCCGCGGAGCCATTATCGTCGCGGCAACGATTCCATTTTCGTTGCTGTTTGCCTCGATCTGTCTAGACCTGAAGCAGGTTCCTGCCAATCTGCTCTCTCTTGGAGCCCTGGATTTTGGCATGGTCGTTGACGGTGCAGTGGTCATGATCGAAAACATCGTCCGGCATATGACTCTTAAGCAAGACACCGAGACCCCGATTGAACGCATCGGCGAGGCCGCACACGAAGTACAGCGCCCTGTCTTCTACGCCATCGGTATCATCGTTACTGCTTATTTGCCCATCTTTACTCTGCAACGTGTCGAGGGCCGTCTATTTCAGCCCATGGCTTGGACGGTCGCCTTCGCACTTCTCGGAGCGCTGATCTTTTCGATCTTAATTGCTCCTGTACTCGCGAGCTTCGCCTTCGCCAGGGGTGCGAAGGAATGGCATAACCCGGTAATGTCGTTTCTGACTGAACGCTACCGAAACGCCGTTCGCTGGGCGATTCGACATCGCATCGTTACCGTTAGCGTAGCCGGGCTCGCTATTCTGCTCGGGAATTTTGTTGCTTTCAGCGGCATTATTGGTTCCGAATTTCTACCCCATCTCGACGAAGGCGCCCTTTGGGTCCGCGGCACCCTGGCTCCCAGCACAGGCCCCGACGAGGGGATCCGAGTCGCCAACCAAGCGCGCATCGTTCTGTGCTCGTTCCCCGAAGTTCCGCAATGTACGAGTCAGGTCGGCCGTCCTGATGACGGCACGGATACCACTGGCTTTTTCAATACCGAATATTTTGTCGACCTGAAACCGAAAGAGGAGTGGCGGCCGATTTTTCACGAAGACAAAGATCAACTTATCGCAGCCATGCAGCGGGAACTCGACAAAATCCCCGGTGCTGTTTGGGGATTCTCTCAGCCCATTGAAGACAACATGGAAGAGGCCGTCAGCGGAGTTAAAGGCGAACTCGCCACCAAAATCTATGGCGATGATTTGAAGACTCTTGAGGCCAAGGCGGATGAGATCGTCGCTGTTATGCGTCAAATTTCTGGGATTGAGGACCTCGGTGTTTTTCGCGTCCTCGGTCAGCCTAACTTGAACGTTATGGTGGACCGGGACGCGGCTGCACGGTACCAGATTAACGTCGCCGATGTGCAAGACGCAATTCAAACCGCAGTGGGCGGCAACGCGCTCACGCAAGTTCTCCAGGGCGAAGCGCGATATGACCTCGTCCTGCGTTATCTCCCCCAATACCGGGACACTAAGGAGGCAATCGAAAAGATTCGACTCTTATCTACCACCGGAGAACGTGTCTCTCTCGCGCAGCTCTGTAAGGTTCAAGTGGCTGATGGTGGTTCGGAGATCTATCGAGAGGGCAACCAGCGCTATATCGCGATCAAATACAGCGTGCGCGGCCGCGATCTTGGGAGTGCGGTAGAAGAGGCGATCGACAAGGTGACTCGCCAGGTGAAACTGCCCACCGGCTATCACCTCAAATGGGAGGGAGAATACGCCAGCCAGAAGCGAGCCAATGCGCGGTTGCTCATCGTGTTGCCGATTACCATCTTCATCATCTTCGTCATTCTTTATACGATGTTCAAATCGTTCAAATGGTCGATGCTGATCATGGCCAACGTTGCCATTGCGCCCATCGGCGGAGTGCTTGCCCTTTTGATGACTAGGACAAACTTCAGCGTTTCCTCGGGAGTCGGATTCCTGGCCCTCTTTGGAGTCTCAGTACAGACGGGTGTCATCATGCTCGAATATATCAACCAGTTGCGAGTGCGGCGCTATTCCATCGAAGACGCCGCAGTCGAGGGAGCCGTCTTGAGGCTGCGCCCGATTATGATGACCATGCTCGTTGCGACTCTGGGACTGTTGCCGGCGGCTCTTTCGCACGCAATCGGATCGGATTCTCAGCGTCCTTTTGCAATTGTGATTGTCGGTGGTCTGATCGCCGCATTGGTGATGAGTATCTTCCTGCTACCGACGCTTTATGTATGGATTGCTGGCGACCACGATGTGCTGCCTGCGGCTGATGGAGAGTTTGCGGAGGGAGAACATATCGACTGAGGATCCCGTCGCACGGGGAAATCGAAATCAGTCTTCTGTCGATCCTTCCTGCTTTCTCTGAGTCCCCCATTCTGCGTCTTATCCCACTGGCTCCGGATTCAATCTGTCAACCATGTGTTTGCTCTGACACTTACGCGATTTTACTCAAGTGCCCAGCGCAAGGCCATGATGAGTGATATGGCGATGTTTCAACAACCATCACTCCGAGCCATCTTTCCTGCAAATAAAGCTAGACGAAAAGGGGCGCATAGCTCGCCAGAAGTGGCCATCATCGACGGTGTAGCTATCGGTATTCTCCAAGATTTGTACCTCAACCTGATACTTCTCGGACTCGAACTCGACCTCATAAAGTTCGCACGTCGGCTAACTGGGAGGCGAGTTGGGCACACGACATTGCAGACCACCGTTTCATCTCGGCTTCCAGGACGGGCCGCCATTGTTCCCGCTGTTTCATCCTGCAATGCTAATGCCTGTTCGCCTTGGCTGGGGGATTTTGAGCGTTATCGCGATTTTGCGCCAATCGACAAGATTCAGGCGCTCTTTCCAGTTGTTCGAGGCCCAATTTCACTCGGTGGGGTGCGTCCGCGAGAGGATTGCGCCTCAAAAGTAGAGTGGGCCACCCGAGAGTGACCCACTTTCCAAGCCTTGACTTGTTGGGCGTACTCTACGAAAGGTCAAGACTCGAACTGAAGGCAATACCTTTCGCGGTAGTGGTGCAGTTCTGAAACAGCGCACCCCTGCCGCGAATCGTAGGCGCCTACTGAACGTCGGTGGTAATGGTCACCACATTGTTCGACGTATTCGGATCGTGAGTTGCCGCCCAAGCCCCAGCCGTCTCGGTGATGATCGTTCCCGGCGGAGACCCCCACACTGTGAGCGTCACCGTCCAAGTGGTATCCACCGGCTGCGTTCATCTCTTTCAAAGGCCGCTTTCCTCCGAGAGCTTGGCACCGTCAGGGCGTGACCGTGAACGGTGTGGCGCTGTAAGCGGGCGCTCCTGTGGTTTTGATTCCAATATTTCCCGATGTCGCGCCGGCCGGAACAGTTACCGTGATCTGCGTGTCGGAATTCACCGTGAACGGGGCAGCCTCATATCCATTGAACACCACCTTCCACGTCTGCTTGAGGCTGACGCCGGTGATCACGACTGACGTTCCTACCGGACCGCTAGCCGGACTGAAGCTGATGATCTGCGGCTTGACCAGGAATTTCTTGTTGCTCTTGAGCGTGCCGCCGGGAGTGGTGACCGTGACGAAGCCGCTGGTCGCTCCCTCGGGGACGGTCGCCGTCAGGTACGTGTCGGAGACTACCGTGAATGGCGCGGGAGTTCCGTTGAATGAGACGGCGCTGGTTCCGATGAAGCCCTGTCCCAGGAACTCGACGGTGTGCCCAACTTGCCGGGCGGCAGGCAAGAAAGTTACGAAAGGCCCCAAGGCCATATCGAGGCTGTAGAACACACCCTGAGAAAAGACTCCTCCGAAGCAGACGCCGCCGGCATCCCCGTACAGCTTGCCATTGGTATGCTGCAACAACGTGACCTGCGGACGAGCACCGCTGTAGCAATCAAAAGCGTAGAGTACAGCAAATGCTCCGCTAGGACTCGTGAGGAAAATGACTCCCTCGCCATCATCCCCGTAGGAGGTGTTCGTCCCATAGATGTTTCCGTCCGTTGCCTGTACTACACCCCCGACGGGGTTGGCTCCATCCCCAGCGCCAACAAAAGAACGCAGAACGGAGAGCACGCCACTAGGCGTGACCTGGAAGGCGACTCCGGCGTCTTCAAATCCACCAGTGGCCGCAGAGCCATAGAAGTTGCCGTCGCTGCCCTGGATCAACGGGCCGTACGGATGGCCGCCGTTGCTGAAGGAACCGCCGTCAAAGTTCAATAGGGTTTTGAAGGCACCCGCAGAGCTAATCCTGAAAATGGTGCCCACACCGGCGGTGCCGCCAGAGAAGGTTGTTCCGTAGAAGTAACCGTCTGTCCCTTGCAGGAGAGGAGCATATGGACTAGCTCCGTCGATGTTGGCAAAGGTGTGCAGCGTCGTAAACGTACCCGACGGCGTGATCTTATAGACGGAGCCATAATCTGAGGTCGTGCTTCCTCCGGCCGTGGTGCCGTAGAAGTTGGCATCGATGCCCTCAATGGGCGGTGCTTCGGGATTTGAGCCTTCGGCTCCGCCTTTAAAACTGTGCAAAGTCGTCAGGGCCCCTTCGGCAGTTATTCTGAATATGGTGCCGCGAGAGTAGACGCCGCCAGCATCAGTCGTGCCATAAAAATTCCCATCTGCGCCAAGCGTAAGGCCGCTAACAGACCCTTGCCCATCCGAGCCGCTGAAATGATGCAACACAGTTAGCACACCAGCAGGTGTGATCTTGAACACGCTGCCTAGTCCATCGCTCGAATGGTCGTCGGCGGTGCTGTACAGGTTGCCATCTCGGCCTTGGGCGATGATGCCGGAATACCGAGGATCCGCTGGGTCTCCGGTGTGGCTCCCGAAGTTGTAGAGCACGGTGTAAGTTTGAGCGTGCGCGGGCGTGTTGAGCGCCGCAAGAATCAGCGGGAGTCCGGCGATAGTCAGGATCGCGCCAACAGTTGTTAGATAGGTAGCGTGCCTTCTCGGGGAGTGAGAGAGCGAGGACTTCATGGGAACACCTCCACAGATTTTCTTGCGCTTCAGCGACAGGAGCGAGGCCACGCGGGGAACATAGGGGCGGTTGGGCTCTGGCCTCTTTGGAAGGTTCGGAGCGGACGGTTGCATTCCAGCTAAAGCAGGTGCCGTACGCCCAACGCACACACTCTAGGCTCGGTGCCAGGAACAGGATGTGAGTTGTTTCACAGCTGACAGTGACGACGATCACGAAACGACGCGAGGTGCGCTGAGCTCGTTCATCACGTTCACAGTTGGAATCGCGGTTTTGCGCCAGGTAGTGGAAAGCCAGAACAGCCAAGGGGGGTATCAGTGCGAGTCAAGTGATGAAATCAGAACCATGATCGAGTTCCCGCCAAGGCAGCGGCCCGAAAGTTGGAGCGTCGGTAACGTAATGGAGAAGCTCTATGCCACAAAGCGAGGTGGCCTAGCTTTTCTTCAAGTTCAAACTGATCGCGCTGTGCACTCTGCCGTGCCTGCGCCAGTCTGTCTCGTTCTTCGCAGCCAACCACTTTCTCTTGGGTCATGCCTCTCCGAACGATTTAGGTCACGACCTTAGGATAACGAATTGTTGGCGTAAAATCGCCTCTCTGACAATGTCGGCGGTGTCAAGCAACTTTTGAGCATACCTATCCGTGCACTCGGAGAAGAGCGCCATTTCGCTCTTGTTGAAATGGCCGTACCAACCACAGGCTCGCTCGTAATCGTTTTTCAGGTGCGGACTCTCGGTCCGACCCATGCATCTCTTCGGTCACGTACTGCGATCATGATTACTACTTCGAACTCCTCTTCTCAGCAAGAGGAGCGGGACGCCCAAACAATAGCTCGATGTTCTACTGCACACCATGGCGATTTCCGGGCTGTCCCGCGTGCGAACCGAACTTTTTCAGCTGCTCGTAATCCCACTGCTTGCGCATCATCCAGAACAACTGCACGGCTAGGCGTCGGGCCATGGCGACTTTAGCAATCTTCCGTCCGCGCCGCAGCACCAGATGAAAATATTTGCTGCGCCACTCCGGCAAGCTGCGTACCGTCACCTGCGCCGCCTCCACCAGCAGGAAACGCACGATCGAACTGCCTTGCTTGGTGATGTGTCCCAGGCGCCGGCGATTCCCGCTGGAGTCTTCCAGCGGCACCAGTCCCAAATAACTCGCCACCTGTTTGCCGCAGTGAAAGCGTTCCGCGTCGCCGAGTATGAGCACAAACGCTAGCGCTGTTAGCACGCCCACTCCAGGATGCGTTCTCAGCCGCTGCGCCGCCGGATAGTTCTCGACTTCGCGTTCGATCGCCTGAGTCAGGTCCGCAATCGCCGGATTCAGGCGATCCAGCAACTCCAGCAGATCATGCCGTCGCCGGCTCGCCCACGGAGCCAGCGCGAACGCTTCCAATTGCTGCCGTCCACGCTCGCGCCACAACTTCTTCTTGCAGTGCAGACCTTCGTTCAATGCGACCGCTTGCAGTTGATTCATGACGCGCGTGCGCGCCTGCACCATGCGATGCCGATGCCACAACAGTTGCCGCAGATCCCGGTTCTCCCAACTCGGCACCCAAATCTTCGGAAAGTCATCTTTCAGCATCAGTTTCAAAATGTGCTGCGCATCCTGGCGATCCGTCTTCTGCTTCCGCCCCCGCCTGGCGCGAATCTCGGCCGCGTCGCCGATCCGCAAATCAAACTGCAACTCAGCTACCAGGCGCTCGAACCAGCGTCCGTGCCCACTGGCCTCCATGCCGATGCGCACTGTTTCGCCCGCAGTCGCGAGAGCACGGTAATACTTCTCCGCCTCGTCGGGATGTGCGAGCCGTTTCTCCTCGACCTCGCCGGTCGTTGTGTTGAGCAAAGCGATTTGTTGAAACTCGGGATGGAAATCTACTCCTATAATGATCATCGTTCGGCTCCTTTCTCCCGAGCCGGTTGGTTGGTTTTGCCACCACTAACTCTACCCCGGGTGCGGGAGCCGACATTGTCATGGAATCAATAGAACTCAAAATGCCCGACACGGGTTTTGAGCGTTACGTACTACCTTGCTTGTCTCAGTGCGAGCAATCCAATCAGGATTTGACTTCCGCCGGAAATCAGTTTTCCGCGCAGTCAAGCCGGACCACTACATTGCAGCACGCCACCAGCCGCAGCGGTCGCCAGTGGATCGCGAGTTTGCTGTTCGGCGACAGATGAACCGTGTTTTCCCTCGCACTTTAGCGTCGGTCCAATACTTCCGTTCCGCCTCGTTTATTCGTGCTTGGCTGTAGCGTCTGAACATGCTCGAAAGATAATCCCGATGCGTCGTGGTGCAGCTGTGCGATTCTGGGGCAGGGCCTCCACTAGTCTCGGAGCCTACGGTGTCGCGACCCCAATAACTGCCGCAAAAACATAGCGCACAAATAACCCTAACTGCTTGGTCTCGATGCGCTCGTCATTGCCGTGAACGCCCCGATTCTCTTCTTCAGTCTTGGGCACGCCGATCCCGTAAGCCTGAACGCCTTTGGCCCGCAGGAATGAGGAATCCGTGGCGCCCGTTGTCATCGCGGGCAAAGTAATGGCTTGGGGACTCACTTCGTTTTGCGCCCGCTCCAATGCGTCAAACATTTCCGTCCCTAATTTGCTGGGAGGAGCGGGCGGCATGGAAAGCGAAACATCTTCGGGCACGACTCTCACTTGCGGATCGCTGATGATCTGCGCCAAGGTCTCGCGAAACTTTGCCAGGTCCTCGTCGGGCAAGGCGCGGACGTCGAGAGTCGCTTCAGCGGAGGGTGGGATGACGTTTGACTTGTATCCTGCTTTCAGCATGGTGGGAACGACGGACGTTCGCACCATCGAATAGTATTGAGGCTTCCTGTGCTTAAGTTCCTCCTGTACTTTCGGATTCAGCACGTCTCGGTACCACGCCGACTCTTCGGGCGGTGAAATCGTGGCCAGGCGTTCGAAAAATGCGCGCGTGGTTTCATTGAGACGCGCTGGACTATCCCAGGTACCAGCCTTCGCGACGGCAGCCGCGAGATGTACGACTGCATTGTCAACGCGAGGTACCGAGCCGTGTCCGCTGCTGCCGGTGGCTTCCAGTCGCAAGCCTCTTGGGAGCTTCTCTGCGGTCGCGACGCCGAAATACTTCACCGTTCCATTCTCGACCAGCGATCCGCCTCCCTCGTTGAGCGCGAACTCACAGTCAATCTTGGCCCAGTATCGATCTACAATGGTGGCCATGCCGGCGGGTGAGGACATTTCTTCGCTGGCTTCGGCGAGGAAAATGACGTCTCGATCGAGCGGCACCTTCATGCGTTTCAATTGAAGCAAGACCTCCAAATTTGTGGCTACCATCGCCTTGTCGTCAGACGCACCGCGACCGTAGATCACGCCGTCACGCTCGCTGCCGGCAAATGGATCAATTGTCCAGTGTGCCCGATCGACCGGAACAACATCTTCGTGTCCCATGATCAGTAACGGACGCTTCTTTCCGCTACCCTTGAGCCGCGCAACAATACTGGCGCGGCCAGCCACGGGTTCAAGGATCTCCGATTCGATGCCTTCGCTCTTCAGCACCCCTTCGAGATAGTGCGCGACCTTCGATTCATTGCCGGGAGGATCTTGGGTGTCAATTCGTACAAGGTCCGCAAGAAAGCGCACGGCCTCGGCTTGCGCTTGCTCGGCGTTTAAAGAAAAGTGTTTCGACTGCGCCAGACTCACCGTCGCGGTCGCGAGCACGTAGCTTCCTACAAACATCGCGAGTATCCTCTGTCGAATCAAGCTGTGCCTCCTGGCGAGCGATTATAGCTTGGCCTCGGTGGCCCCAAAGATTCTCGGCAGTCGCAAGTGCCTGAATCTGTATTCGGCGAATCCTGAGACATTCGAACGGGAACGCCATGGCGACGTATTACATCAACCAGACGACCGGACGAGAGCTTCAAGGCGCTGACCACGCTGGATTGACTGCAACCGGGGGGCGGGAGAGATTCAATCGGACGCTAATGGGACAGTAGATCGGCAGTTATTGTGCTCCGTTTTGTGCTCCGCCTTGCCACGCCAATTTTGTTGTTTCTTTGTTTCTTGTTACGCTTGGGTTACGCTCCAATTACGTGGATGATATCCGTAGCAAGATCGAGGCAGCGCAGTCCGTTGCACTACCCTCCAGTGCACTCAGCAAGGCCTGCCAATACGCTATCACCCTGCGGAGGAAACTTACGCGATTCCTGGAATATCCAGAACTTGAATTGAGCAATAACCTCGCGGAGAACTCAATGCGTCCGGTGGCCCTAGGCCGGAGGAACTGGATGCACATCGGCAGTCCACAGGCGGGACCCAAGGTTGCGGCGATTTTCTCGGTCGTGGAAACCTGCCGCAGGTTAAGACTCCCAGTACGTGACTATTTGGCTGCGGCTCTCCCCGGACTTGCTGATCGCCCGATCCAGCGCCTCCTAGACCTTACTCCCGCAGCGTGGGTCGCCCAGCATTCATAGACTCAAGCGACCGGAGTGTTAGCGCGAAGGTGATTTTCGCCGCCCTTTGGCCAGCATCGTGAATGCGGTGAGTTAGAATACATTCATTGAGCCTGGAGTCGCAGTCTTACCTAGGAGGATGATGCGGACGACAGAGCTTGGCGAAGGGCTCGTTAGGTTCGAGTGTCCGTTCGAGATCTGTTGCGCCGCAGCCAGTGCACTTCGATCTCAACCCTTATGCGCTCCAGGTACTTTCGGATGCTTGCTCCCGCTGCGATGTTCCTGCTGCTAGTTGGGGCAGGCAGTGGGCAAAATACGACGCTTATCAGTCTTGACCAGGCCATTGATCTGGCACTGGCGCACAACCATTCCCTCCAAGCCACGCGAACTCAGATTCTTCAGAATCAAGCTCAGGAAATCACCGCGAATCTGCGTCCCAATCCGACACTTGGGGCGGATAGCCAGTTCGTTCCGTTTTTCAGTCCGCAAGATTTCTCCGGGACAAATCTAAACGAGACGCAGCAGTTCGACATCGGAATTGGGTATCTGTTCGAGCGCGGCAAAAAGCGGCAACATCGATTGCAGGCGGCTCGCGATCAAACCGCCGTCACGCGCGCCCAGGTTACAGACGCCGAACGAACTCTGGCTTTCAACGTGGGCCAGCAATTCGTCAGCGTTTTACTGGCGGAATCCACTCTTCAGTTCGCGCTACAAGATCTTCAGGGCTTCCAGCAGACGGTCGATATCAGCGAGACACAACTCAAGGCAGGCTACATTGGGGAAGGCGATTATCTCAAAATCAAGTTGCAGCTTCTGCAGTTTCAGACCGACGTGTCCTCGGCCCGTCTTGCCAAGGTGCAAGCACTCGTTGGCCTGCGTGAGTTTCTTGGCTACAACGCGGTACCGGCCGATTATGACGTGATTGGCGATCTGTCCTACGAACCGCTCAAAGGGAATCTGGAAGACCTGCAGATGAAGGCCATGCGCGAGCGGCCTGACTATCGAGCCGCGGAATTGGGCATAACGGCCGCCCAGAGCCAGATCCTCCTGGCCAAAGCAAATGCCAAGGTAGACGTCAATGGCACATACGACTTTACGCACGTCTCCGGTGAGAACACGGCTTCGATCTTCGCGAACTTTGAGTTGCCGATCTTCAACCGCAATCAGGGAGAAATCGCACGCACCCGTTATGCACTCGTACAGGCACAGGAGCAGCAGCAAGCGGCCAGCGATACCGTTCTCTCCGATGTTGCCAATGCCCACGAGACGGTTAAGAGCAACGAAGAAGTGGTACAACTTTACACGTCCGGATATCTCAAGCAGGCGCAGGATTCGCGCGACATCAGCGAATATGCATACAAACGCGGCGCCGCCAGCCTGCTGGATTTTCTCGATGCACAGCGCAGTTACCGGTCCGTCCAACTGGCCTATCGCCAGGCCCTGGCTTCTTATATGACCGCATTAGAGCAGTTGAAGGAAGCGGTGGGGACGAGGAATCTTCCATGAAGCTGCGCAAGAGCCTTCATCAACGCTTGGCCGAGTTGGTCGCAGTATCGGTCGTCATAGCCGCGCTCTCCGCTTGCGATAGCGCTCGACCGAACGCCTCCGCGAACTCGGCCAAGGACTCAAACAGTGCCGAGCTCTTTACGATCCCGCCGGAGCAGATGTCGCATGTGCAGGTATTGAGGGTTCAGCCGACAACCCTGACCCGGACTCTCCGGCTGACCGGAGCCGTGGCCTACAACAGCTTTCGCACGACCCCGGTCATCACGCAGGTGAGTGGGCCGGTCAGCAGGATTGTTGTCGTTCCTGGGCAAAAAGTAAGTCAGGGCGAGCCGATGATGTATGTGGCAAGCCCGGATTACTCGCAGCTTCGCACTAACTATTTAAAGGCCAAGGAAGCCTACGTGCTGGCACAAAAGGCCGACGCTCGTGCCCGGGATTTATACGAACATAAAGCGATTGCGGAACAGAATGTGGAACAGGCGGACGCGGCCGAGGTGCAGGCAGGCGGCGACGTGGTCGCCGCACAGTCCGCTTTGAAGGTTATGGGAATTACCGACCCGGATGCTCTGGTTAAGGCTCCGCCTTCTTTTGAGGTTCCCGTCAAGGCGCCGATTGACGGCTTGGTCGTCGAGCAGGACGTCTCTGCAGGACAGTTAATTCAGCCGGGTACTACGCAATGTTTCATGATCTCCGACGTCAGGACCGTCTGGGTGCTGGTCAATATCTACCAAAAGGATTTGCCATACATACGGGTGGGAGATCCGGTCACGATTCAAACTGATACTTATCCGGAAGTATTCCATGGACGCATTGCGTACGTGGCGGCTTCGCTGGATCCGAGCACGCGGACACTGCAGGCTCGCATCGAGACGAACAATCCTGGCGAAAAACTTAAGAAAGACATGTACGTTGTGGCGAGTGTAGATGCCGGCAAGATTCCCCATACCATTGCGCTTCCCGATGCCGCAGTTCTGCGCGACACCGAGAATCAGCCTTTTGTTTACGCCGCTGCATCGTCGAATCAGTTCGGCAGACGTTCGGTGACGCTGGGGGAGAGTATGAATGGGCAGACGCAGATTACCGGCGGGCTGAAAGCGGGCGACCAAGTAATCGGGAATGGCAGCCTGTTCCTGCAGTTTGCAAATTCTCTGCAGCGCTAGAGATATGCGGCAAGCATTGGCCGGCATCACAGGAAACTCTGGCAAGATTGGTATCGACGATATCTGAATGATCCATCGAATAGTCCAAGCGGCGCTGCGGCAGAGATTCCTGGTACTGATGCTGACCGCCTTCATCACGGTCGGTGGGGTCCTGTCATTTCAGCGGATGCCCGTGGATGCCTATCCCGACCTTTCGCCTCCGCAGGTCGAAATCATCACCCAGTGGCCCGACCATGCCGCCGAAGAGGTTGAACGGTTGGTCACACTTCCTCTTGAACTGCAGATGAATGGCGTTCCCCACATGGTGGTGATGCGTTCCATCTCGCTCTATGGGCTGTCCGATCTCATACTAACGTTCGAAGAGAACACCGACGATTACTTTGCACGAAACATTGTCTTTGAGCGACTCGCACAGGCCACACTTCCGACTGGCGTGACCCCGAACCTCGCTCCCCTATTCAGCCCGAGCGGCCTGGTGTATCGCTACGTGCTGGAAAGTCCCGACCGCACTCCTCAGGAACTAAAGACGATTGAAGACTGGGTAATTGAGCGATCGTATCGATCGGTCCACGGCGTAGCGGATGACTCGGGTTTCGGTGGAACTGTAATGCAATACCAGGTGCTGCTGGATCCGGCGCGCCTCTATGGGTATCACCTGACGATTCCGCAAATCACGGCCGCTCTCGCGGCCAACAATGCGAATGCTGGCGGGGGGTTTTATTCGCAAGGAGGTCAGTTCTACTACGTTCGTGGGATCGGGCTGGTACGCAATACCGACGACATCGGAAACATCGTGGTAGGGGCCAACAAAGGCGTGCCCATCCGGGTGAAGGACGTCGGAGATGTAACCATTGGGCATGCGCCCAGGCTCGGCGAGTTCGGCTTCCAAAAGAACGACGATGCGGTCGAAGGCGTCATCCTTATGCTGCGTGGGGAACAGACGCAGAACGTGCTCAAGGGAGTGGAAGCAAAGACAGAAGAGTTGAACCATCAGATCTTGCCCCCCGACGTGAAGATTCGTCCTTATTATGACCGCAGCGAATTAGTGGACCTGACCACCGACACGGTCGAAGCAAATCTGCTTCGCGGCATGGTCCTGGTTTTGATTGTGCTGATCTTCTTCCTGGTCAGCTTCCGCGCCGCCCTCATTGTTGCTCTGACCATTCCGCTTTCGCTTTTGTTTGCCTTCATCGTGCTCCATGCGCACGACGTTGCTGCAAATTTGCTTTCCATCGGCGCCATCGATTTCGGAATCGTCATCGACGGCACGGTCGTGATGATTGAAAACATTTACCGCGAATTGGCGCTCCGCGAGGGACGGCCATACAACCTGAACGAAGTCATTCTCGCGGCAGCAAGAGATGTGGACCGGCCGATTTTCTATTCGGTTGCCGTTATTCTTGCCGGCTATCTGCCGATTTACGCGCTCAGCGGGCCCTCGGGAAAGTTGTTCCATCCCATGGCTGAGACGATGTCGTTTGCCCTGGTCGGTGCGCTCATCCTGACGCTGACCTTGATTCCCGTGCTCGCCTCCTATTGGTTCAAAAAGGGCGTGCGGGAGAAACCGAATCGCGCCTTCGAATGGATGAAGCGGAAATATGCGGCTCAATTGGACTGGGTCCTCGACCGGCCTAAGACCACCATGGCGATCGCGGCTCTGATTTTCGGAGCGACTTTGCTGCTGGTGCCCTTCATTGGCGGTGAGTTCATGCCACACCTGGATGAAGGCGCGCTTTGGGTGCGGGCTACCATGCCTTACACCATTTCTTTTGAGGAGGCCAGCAGCATCGCTCCTCAGATCCGCGACATTCTGATGTCGTATCCGCAAGTCACGGTCGTTGGCTCAGAGTTAGGCCGCCCCGACGACGGCACCGACCCCACCGGCTTTTTCAACTGCGAGTTCTATGTCGGCCTGAAGCCATACAAAGACAAGTCCTGGAGCGGGGAGATTAGCGAAAAAAAACAACTCATCGAAGCCATCAACAAGAAACTCACCGCCTTTCCCGGAATCATTTTCAACTACACCCAGCCGGCGGAGGACGCCGTCGACGAAGCCTTGACCGGCCTCAAGAGTTCGTTGGCGGTCAAAATCTATGGTGAAGACTTGAACGTCCTGCAGGACAAGGCGATTCAGATCAAGAATACGCTCTCGAATGTGCCTGGCTTCACCGAGCTTACGGTGGTTCGAGAACTTGGCCAGCCCAGCCTGCTTGTCGAAGTAGATCGAAACAAGATTGCACGTTACGGGATTAATGTTGCGGACGTTGAGGCCGTGATCTCAGCTGCAGTCGGTGGACAGGCGGTCACCCAGGTTATCCAGGGAGAGAAGCTGTTTGATCTCGTGGTCCGCATGCAACCCCAATTCCGCAGCAGCGCGCATGAAATTGGAAATCTACTGGTGGGTACGCCCGATGGACAGCAGATCCCGCTCAGCCAGCTCGCCAATATTACGCAGGGAAATGGTGCGTCTTTTATTTATCGTGAAAATAACTCGCGCTACATTGGCGTGCAGTACAGCATCGAGGGTCGCGATTTGGAGCGGGCGGTGCGAGATGGCCAGACGGCGGTCAGGAAGGCCGTCACGTTGCCGCAGGGCTACCGCGTGGAGTGGGGCGGGGAATACAGCCAGTTTCTCGAAGCCAAATCGCAGATGTACATCATCGGCCCGCTTGCCGTAGTGCTGATTTTCATGATCCTGTTTGCCCTGTATGGCAACTTCAAGTTTCCCGTCACCATCGCTCTTGGTGTAATCATGACGGAACCGGTGGGCGCGCTGGTTGCGCTGAAGCTCACCCACACTCCCTTCAGCGTTTCCTCCGTCTTGGGTCTCCTGGCGTTGCTCGGAGTTTCAGTGGAGACTGCGGTCATTCTTGTCTCCTACATCAACAAGCTGCGCCAGGAAGGTATGGCAATCCGCCCGGCCACCAGGGAAGCTTCGCTCCTGCGGCTTCGCCCGATTATGATGACCGCACTGGTTGCCTGCTTGGGATTGCTGCCAGCCGCACTTTCCACCGGCATTGGCTCAGATACTCAGAGGCCTTTCGCCATCGTCATCGTGGCGGGCCTCATCTCTCGCCTCTTCATCGGATTCTTCGTCAATCCGGTCCTGTACGAGATGGTTGCCCGCGAGGGTGATGTACTGCAGGTCTGACGAAGATCATCGTAAAACCGGAACACTCACCGAGTGTCGAGGCTGTAGCTACCGACTATCGCAGAAGCAGATGGCATCCTAATCGATGACTTGGAGCCAAGCATCAAAGGCGCGGAAGCATTCCGCTCGCCTTCGTAACTCTGTTCTTGAGGCTCAGAGGATCTCTGGGCAAATATTCCTATAAGAGCAGGAGAAAGGCCGTAGAGAGATTCACGAACTGGCACGGACTCGGGATTCTGGTTGTAATCAGTGGAATTCTGGGAGGGCTGCTATTGCTGTGGATGCTTGGATATCCGCAATTCGACGTGCACTAGTTTTCGGTTTCTGATTTGTATGCGCACAAAGATCGCCTTACCGGTTGACAACACCTCAAACGGAAGCAGCAAGAAGGCAGCGGAGATCAGATGCTTCGTTTTTGCCCTTTGCAACCTGCTACCCGGGCTTCTCGGGATGTGCCCGAATAAACGAGCAAACAAGAGATAATCCTCCTGGGACGAAAAATCGTTTTACAAACGGCTGGATGGGGAGATTGGCGAATTCAGGGTCCCACCGCTGAGAACTTGTTGGTGAAGTGGCGAAGTCACGCTGGCTGCAGACTCAACATGCCAACCGTGTGCTTCCTCTGACACTTACAATTCCATGCCTCTCAAGGCAGGAAAACAAGCAATGTTCCTTGCGCTGATAGTGCCGCCTCCACAGCCGCAACCGACTTTGCTGCGTCGGTCCCGCTGCTGCTCTCGCCGACCGCCAGCAGTTCTCAAAACTCCTCCGGCGTCTGCATCGCCACGACTGGGCGGTTTATGCCAAGCCCGCCTTCGGCGGCCCTATGCAGGTGTTGCGCTATCTCGGTCGCTATACCCATCGCGTGGCCATTTCCAATCACCGCTTGTTGGCCTTCGACCAAGAGCGCGTGACTTTCCGCTGGAAGGATTACGCCCACGGTGGCAAGCAGGGCAAGATGACTCTGGGCGCGACCGAGTTTTTACGTCGCTTCTTTCTGCACGTGCTGCCCAAAGGCTTCGTCCGCATCCGTCACTTCGGCTTTCTCGCCAATCGTTGGCGGGCTTCCCGCCTGGCATTGGGCCGACAGCTGCTCGCCTCCGGCAGCTCAACAGAGCAGCACGTTAAAGCACACGACGTGCCCGACAGTTCTTCTCTCTGGCACTGCCCGCGCTGCGGCACATCGATGATCGTGATTCAGAGATTCACCGCTGCGGAACTATCAGCATGCACATACTTCGATTCTTCCTAACCCGTCCCTCAGCCGCGACCCAAGGAGGTGCTTCGGCACGCCAATGCATTCGTGTGCTCACCCCAGCTTCACGACGTCTCTCACCACCCTCCGCCAACACTTCTGCAGCTCTCTGCAGCGCCGCACACCCTCTTGATCGGCTTCTCCGCTGCCCACCCATAGAGCTGTTGCGCGCCAAACCGCCGTTCAAATCCCATAGTGCACCGCGTCCGCCGCAAACACCAGCGGCTTCCTCCTAGTCTGCTTATCGAAAACGCCTCGGATCAAGTTTCACTTCGATGCCAGAGTGTCCTGCCCGAGGCGTTTCCGATCAAGCCTAGGGACAAACCGCTCGGCACGAGACTTGCTTTACTCATCATTCCCATTTTGCGAGCTGCCCGGCAAGATCCGCTCCGGCGGCAGCCAACTTGCAACTACTATTCAGGAACTCCGCATCGAGCGATTTGCCTCAGTGGGTTGGATGGAGCAAGCTGTCACGGTCCAGAACGGCTCCGTCCAAGATTACAGAGTGAATCTTTCGCGTATTGGAAATGTCTGCGGTTGGGTCGGCAGCCAGAATCAACAAGTCTGCCCGTCTTCCCGCTTCCAACAAACCGAGTTCATGCCATCCGAAATGTTCGGAGTAGTTGCTCGTAGCCGCCGCGAGTGCTTCCCGTGGAGTAAGACCCAGGCGAACGAGCAATTCCAGCTCCGTGTGCATCGAGATACCCGGCATGGTACCTAGTGCGCTCGCACCACTCGCCGCCAGATAAGGCGGGTGTACGGCTTGGAGAGTGCGATTGATGGCCCAGAAATGCGCCATGCGCGCGACTCTTAGGTCATGTTCCTCTTCGGATGGAAACTTCGCTTCCCCCGTCGCGGCATCGGGAGGCTGATGAAGACCCTTTGGGTCGAGAATCGAGGCGACCTTTTCTTTCCAGAGATTCTCGTGGTTGAGCAACAGAAGATAGGCGAGGCTAAATGTCGGCATAAGGGCAGCGCGGAAGGCCTTAATCTGATTTCCGTACGCCGTAACACTGGGATCGGCAGGGTCCAGCTGCATGATATACGCGTATGCTGGTCCCTGGGGAGCATTCTCTGGATGTTGCACCAACGGCTGCTGCAATCGAGCTGGAACCAGCCCCAGCTCATACCGCGTCATATGAAGGAGAACGTCAACGCCAGCCTTGAGGCCGTCAGCGTAGGGAGTGGAAATGAACTCACCGTAGGTGATGAGCCCAAGTCGATGGCACTCGGAAATGATGAATTTCGTGTTGGAGGCAGTAAGATTATGTCCGAGCCAGATCACTCGCGTACCGCGTTTGGCAGTCTCCGCAATTTGAGCTTTGGTGTCCTGTTGAGTTAACTCTGCAGGCTCGTCGCGGTCTTTGAGCTTGCTACTCCACTGCGGAAGACCAATCAACAGGCTGTAGTCGTCGGTTGACCCTGCGCTATCGAGAGGATAGACGTGCGGAGTGGGATGCGCATCCAGTTTCAGAACGCCGCGACGATCATCTCCACTGCCGACGATTGTTGTCACTCCCATGTAGAGCCAAGCGTTCGCCTGTGCCTGACTGTTCAAACCGGCAAACCCGTCTATCAGCCCAGGCAAAATGTAAGTGCCCCTATAATCAAGTTTCCTTACGTTGCTGGGGATCTTCACTAGAGCTGCGGGCCCCGCCGCTTCAATCTTCCCAGCTCGAAGGATCACAACCGCATTGGGGATATCGTGCGTACTGTGACCGGAGTTAGAGACATCGATCAAGGTGCCGCCCACAAGCGCAATTGGGCCGTGTTCCGTTCCATCCTGGGCATGAGCGGTCGATCCAGCTAAGGACAGAAGAGCAAGGCCGATGGCTGCGACAAGGATTTTCATGGGTGAGTGTTATAACACAACAGGAAGACCTAATAGTCGCCAGCGAGGACATTCTTTTTGAGCCTCGCGCTTGGCACCAGCAGAGCATGGACAAGCGTTGGAAAGTGGTTGATGAGAGTGCTGGATGATGGGAAGAGTTCCGCCGGTAACAAGGACGAACCGCCTCTGCTTCGGGTGGAAATCAAGTGCGTCCGTGACTAAGGAGAATATAGAGTGCTATTTCCCAGAGCATTGCGAATGGTCTGCATCTTCATTCTGCTTGGCCTTGAGCTGATAGATTGTTCACGACTGGGCGCACAAGCAGAACAAAAAAACAAAATCGCGAGCGACGCTGACCTGCCGCGCTTTACGTATTCCGCACCTACCTCCGCGTCGACGCTGTTGATAGCTGATGATGCGACTTTCAAGAATTTCGCGAGTCGGGTGCGGACCGATCTTGAAACAATCTTCCGAGATTACGAGATTACAGACAATGGGGTGCTTCTACACCTTCTATCGCATCGGCTCGATTTGGAGATGCTTTTCGAGGATGACGGAGCGGCCCTTAAGACCTGCAAGCAGATGCAGGCGTTGTTTGAAAAACCCGAATTGAAAGCAATGGGGATGTACAACGATTCGGCATTCATTCGGGCGCGGATGGCTACAGGAAAATCAGGCGGCCCGGAATTTCAAAACGAGTATCAAACGCTCCTGGAGGCACAGACCAAGTTACTGCCTTGGGAGGTTGTTGCTGAGCGCATCCGTAAAGTGCAGGCCAGATTCGAAAAGCTGAGCACGGATTACGTGAACGAGCGCGTCGCTTCGGAAATTGAGCCGATCGTTTCGAAGGAGAAGGCATTCGACTTTCAGGTCGCCACCCGGCTTATCTTTTGGCGGGGCGTATTGTCCACGGAATTACCGCAGCGCCCGATCGTCCTGAGGGTCTTGAGCGCATACATCGACGCTCATAAGCGCGAAAATCCTCCCGAGGCACATCAATTGGGAGCAGTCGAGCCTAGGAGCGATAAGGGGCCCGCTTTCGACGGTCAACAGTGGTGGACCTCTGTAAAGGTCTTAGCGGACGATGCTTTCGAGGGGCGCGCCACCGGAAGTAAAGGTCTCAAGAAGGCTGAAGCCTACGCTGTTGCGCAATTCAAGAATGCTGGTCTATCACCGGCCGGTATTCACGGCTTCTACCAGAAAATCCGCATGCAACAGCGCCAGGTGGACGAGAATCATTCGGAGCTCGCTATTCTTTCCGGAGGCCCGCGATTTCCTCTTTCCTTCAGCGAGGATGCCTTTATTAGCAGCCTTGGCACAACAGGTTCGACCAGCCTGACAGCCCCGTTGGTATTCGTCGGATATGGGCTGAAAATTCCGGAATACAACGTGGACGACCTGTCAACCCAAGATCTTCGCGGCAAGATAGTGGTCTACTTGCGGGGTTCGCCAGCCGATGTTCCTGGGTCGATTTCAGCGCACTATCAGTCGTTTCGCCAGCGCTGGAAAGCGCTTCAGGCTGCGGGCGTCATCGGCGTCATTTCCGTCCAAACCGCCACGGCACTCGATATACCTTGGTCGCGATTCTCTCTTAACAGGAACGATCCGGCTATGGAACTCAGCGGGCCAGAATTCAGGTTTCGTCAGGGGTTGCGACTCTTCGTCACATTCAATCCAGCTTCTGCGGAACGATTGTTTGCAGGTTCTGGCCACACCTACAGCGAGCTTGCTGCTCTCGCGAATGAACGCAAGACTCTTCCTTCATTTCCACTGGCGGTACAACTGGAAGCGAAAGTCGTCATTCGCCACAGGCAGCTAGAATCTGCCAACGTGATCGGACTACTCCCTGGCACAGATACAGCTCTCAAAAACGAGTTCGTCGTTCTCTCTGCGCATATCGATCATCTTGGAATAGGCGAGCCTATCGACGGCGACAAAATTTACAACGGTGCAATGGACAACGCCGCCGGAGCCGCGGCGGTCATGGAAATAGCTGCGAGCTTCAAGAGACACCCAGAGGCGGTGCGCCGTTCTATCGTATTTTTGTTGACTACGGGTGAAGAAAAAGGGCATCTCGGTTCGCAGTATTTCGCTGCTCACCCAACGGTGCCCGCCCGCCAAATCGTCGCGGATATTAATGTGGATATGTTTCTTCCTATTGTCCCTCTGAAAGTTCTAAAGATCTGTGGTCTGGAAGAATCCGATTTGGGGCAAACTGCGGCTACCATCGCAAAGGAATTCGGAATTAAACCAATTGCCGACCCGCAACCTCTTCGGAACGAGTTCATTCGGAGCGATCAATATAGCTTTATTCTCAAGGGAATCCCGGCTGTCAAGATCGATGTAGGTTTCGACCTCGGCTCTCCTGAGCAGGTCGTTTTCAAAGACTGGCTCGCAAACCGTTATCACGCACCATCCGATGACGTAAAGCAGCCGGTTAACCTGGACGCTGCCGCTCTATACGAGCGGTTCACCCGCCAGTTAGTCGTCCGTGCGGCGAACGATGCGGTACGCCCGCAATGGAATCCCACCTCGTTCTTCCGTCGTTACGCGTCGCTTGCCGAATGACGCGCAATCGGATCCATCATCGGACACGAAATCAGCCATACTTTTGACCCCGATGGCAGCGCATTCGATTCCACAGGGCGTGCGCGCAACTGGTGGAAACCTGCCGACCTGGCGCATTTCAACGCAGCCACGGCCAGACTCGCCGCGCCGTACGACACCTACAAACCTTTCCCTGATCTTGCTCTGAACGGCAAGCAGACTCTGGAGGAAAACCTCGCCGACCTCGCCGGTCTCGCCGCCGCATACGATGCCTACCAGGCCTCTTTCGCGGGCAAGGCCGCTCCCGTCCAAAACGGTTTCTCAGGCGACCAGCAGTTCTTCCTTGGCTTTGCACAGAGCTGGGCATCAAAGTCGAAGTCGAGTGAAGCTGACCTTCGGCATCAAGTGATGACCGCCGTGCACTCCCCCAATGAGTTCCGGATAAATACGGTGCGCAACCTCGACGCCTGGTACGCGGCATTCGATGTGAAGCCCGGAGACAAGCTCTACCTTGCCCTGGCTGACCGCGTGCGCATCTGGTGAGGCAATGCACGCGCTGGCGTCAACGTGACTCAGTACGTGGGTGACCCGACGTGGGTGACCCGAACGTTGACCTTCCCCTTCATCCACACCTAACATGTCGTAACGAGTGTCCACACCCTCCCAACCCGTGGGGCAGACAGTGTCCCATTACCGCATCCTCAGCAGGATCGGCGGCGGTGGCATGGGCGTGGTGTACGAGGCGGAAGACCTGAAGCTCGGCCGCCACGTCGCACTGAAGTTCCTTCCCGACGAACTCGCCCACGACGCACAGGCACTCAGCCGCTTCCAGCGGGAGGCCAAGGCCGCGTCCTCCCTGAACCATCCGAACATCTGCACGATCCACGAGATCGACGAGTCCGATGGGCGCACCTTCATCGCCATGGAACTGCTGGAGGGGCAGACGCTCCGGCACCGGATCGCTGGCAAGCCGCTGGAGATCGAAACGGTTCTCGATCTCGGAATCCAGATCGCCGACGCTCTCGACGCCGCCCACTCGAAGGGCATCGTCCATCGGGACATCAAGCCCGCGAACATCTTCGTCACAAATCGGGGTCAAGCGAAGATTCTCGATTTCGGACTCGCGAAAGTATCGCTGAAACCGGAGAGCGTTGCGTTGAGCGACTCGACCATCGGATCATCGGAGAACCTTACTAGTCCCGGTTCGACGCTGGGCACCATTGCGTATATGTCGCCTGAGCAAGTGCGAGGGAAGGAACTCGATGCCCGCACCGACCTGTTCTCGTTCGGTGCGGTGTTGTACGAGACGACAACTGGAACGTTGCCATTCCGGGGTGACACGTCGGGGGTGATTTTCAAAGCCATTCTAGATGGGACGCCGACGCCTGCCATTCGCCTAAATCCCGACACTCCTCCCAAGCTGGAAGACATCATCAAAAAGTCTTTGGAAAAGGACAGAAACCTGCGCTATCAGCACGCCTCCGAGATGAGGAGCGATCTAACGCGGCTGAAGCGGGATACTGAAACGGGGAAAACTGCGACGATCCGTGCTACCGACTTCGAAGCGACGAAAACACCGTGGTGGCGTGGCAAGGTTGTCATCAGCGGTGCCGTTTCTTGTGTACTTGTTGCGTTGGTGATCGGCGCGGTTGTTTTTTATTCTAAGCAGCACGCAGGCAAAGACAGCGCCATTGATTCGGTGGCAGTCTTGCCAGTCGTCGCCAACAGCAGCGATCAGATTGCACAGTTCCTCGGCGATGGCATTACCGATAGCCTCATCGATAGTCTTTCGCAGATTCCCAATCTCAAGGTGATGTCGCGGAGTTCTGTTTTCCACTACGAGGGTCGTGAAATTGATCCCCAAGTCGTCGGACGAGAACTCAGAGTCAAAGGTGTGCTCACGGGAAGGCTAGTAGAGCACGGCGACAATCTCTTCTTGAGCGCGGAACTGGTCAGGGCGAGCGACAACAGCCACGTCTGGGGAGAGGAATACCGCCGGAAAGTCTCCGACATCCTGCCGCTTCAGGCAGAACTGGCGCGAACAATCACGGAAAAGCTCCGGCTCAGGCTGTCCAGCGAGCAGCAGCAGAGATTGCTCAAGCAGGGAACACAGAATCCAGAAGCCTACGCCCTGTACGTCAGAGGCCGCCACTCCGCGGATAAATTGACGATAGACAGCCTCAAGGATGCCATTAGCCTTTTCCAACAGGCCATTGATAAAGACTCGACCTATGCTGCGGCATATGCCGAACTGGCGGGGACATATTCGCTGCTGGGAGCATTTCATTACTTACCCGCCGAGGAGGCAAACCCAAAGGCCATCGCGGCAGCAAAGCGAGCAATTGATCTGGATGACACTTTGGCCGAAGCCCATGTGGCTTTCGGGGACGCATTATCTAGCACGTGGAACTTTGCAGCCGCTGAGCCAGAGTGGCTGCGTGCTATTGAACTGAATCCCAACCTCTCTGAAGCCCATATGTCTTATGGAGCTTATTTAGCTCAAATCGGCAGATTTAATGATTCGGTTCGAGAATTGGCACTTGCCCACGAACTAGACCCCCTCTCGATAGGCCCTATCAATCTACTGGGTGTGACTTATTATTTTCAGCGAGACTACGACAAGTCCTTAGAACAGTGGCAAAAGTCGTTAGAGATCAGCCCGAACTCCCCAATTGCCCACTTTAACCTCTTTCACGTGTACGTCGCAAAATCGATGTATGGCGAAGCGGTTGCAGAATTACAGCAACAATTTAAATTGGAAGGCAGGGCGCAACAAGCGAGCACAATAGGGGAGAGCTACAAACGTGGGGGTTTCCAAGCGGCGCTGCGAATGATGATTCAGATTGGACAAGACTCTTCCGCTGGAAATTACGATCCTTTTAGAGTTGCCGCAGGTTACTCGTTTCTTGGTGACAAGAATCAGGCTCTTGCGTGGCTCAGCAAGGCGATCAATGAGCGTTCGGGTTTTGTGACCACTATCCGAGTAGACCCGACGTGGGACAATATCCGATCCGATCCGCGATTTGAAGAACTCGTGCGCCACATTGGGCTGCCCTAGTGAGAATCAGTTTCGAGTGGTGAGAAGGTATACCTGTGCACCAGCGACCAACTTGCCGAAACGGGGGGCGAAAGGCCGCATAAACTGCGCTTGGAATTTCACCTCTTTTGGACCACCGGCGAGGCAAGGGCTCAGGAAAAGCTTGAAATGGGGGGACTTTGGGTCCCAACCACATTCACAGCGCCATCGTAGGCAGCGCTCGCGGCGAAGTCCACTGGGAGTCCCCGCTTCACTCACGAGCGGGTTAATGCGACATGGCGATGTTGCAACAGTTACATATTTTGTTGTGAACCACTGACGCGGGCGGCATGCTGTTTGCCCAGAACCAAATCTCATGTCAATATGCAGCTTCCGGTTTATGGGCGGCAGTGCCATAATTCCGGTACCGTTGCTCAAGCGAGCTTCCACGATGAAGCGGAGATCATTTGATATGGTGGAGGCTCCAGGAAAGCATCGTCGCTACGCTAATCGATAGGAATCCGATACAGATTGCTTCGGTGGAACACATTCAAGAAGGAATAGATTGATGGATTTGGTCCCGGCGCAATCGCCTTCGGTATCTTCTTGGCACCTTTTAACGAGTTCAACTTCGTCTCTAGGCTCTGACCTGGCACTAGCAGTTCCTGAGGAAACATTTTTCCGTGGGTCAGTGGAATCGCGTACGTGCTTTGCGCCTTCGCTCCACCAATGCCAGCCGGAGTTACATAGAGAAACTTCGAATCTGGCGACCACGCGACATAACATCTGGAGTCGCACAGCTGCACCGGCGAGCCCTTGCCCAGTGGGTACGCAGCGGTGACATCAGTAGCCCTCGCACTGGAGTTGGCCACATTTGCAACCAGCCAATGCCCATCGGGTGAAACAGCGCTGAGTGCGATCACCGGCGGGGACGGGATTTTCTCCCGGTCCCCACCCTCTCTTCGAGTGCGAAACAAAGCGGCCACGCCTTGCTCTAGCGACACAAAGAAAATCTCTCCGTCGGGTCCAAATTGGCCTTGAGATTCTTCGGGAGCGTTCGGCGGGCTGAGTTGACGGGGAGGAACGCGTCGATCGATCGGTGCGATCCACAGATGCGGCTTGCGGCCATTGTCGAGGGCGGTGAATATCACGAGCTTCCCATCGGAAGAGACTGAGTAATCTTCGATTTCGATTCCGGGCAGGATGGGTTCGATATTGTTGGTGTCGAGTTCCGTAACGCGCAGCTCACCGGAAAAGAAAGCCCCGGTCGGCGGGTCGGATCGCCATAAGTAGAAAACCTTCCGGCCGTCTTCCGAAAATGATGGTTGATCGGTGAATCCATCCGAAGAAACCGGTTGATCGCCTGCCGGTCGATGCACCCAGACATTCCTCTCTTCAGTGGTAACGGCGGTTATGAGAGAACGGCCATCTGGTGAGATCGTAAGACCCTTTTCCTCGGTGGGGCCGGAGGTTATTTGCGCGACCGAACCCTCGGGAAAGCGCTCCTTGAAAATGTGCATGCCCCGGCCCGCATTAGCCGCGAAATACATCCACTTGCCGTCCGGTGACCAGACTGCATAAAAGCATTGCGCACCCTGCGGACCGACCAAACGCCCGCTCGAACGCCCATCAAAGGGAACTAACCGGCAAGGCAGAAAGCCGGAATCATCCATTTCACCGGATATCAGTACCCATTTTTGATCGGGAGAAATGCGCGAAGAATGGGCCATCCCACTGCTTGTCTTTGGAAGATAAACATCGTGGGCATCCGTTCTGCCCTCGCCCGCTGTAACTACCCCCATATGAATTCCATTCTTAATCTCGGAGAACAGGACGCGCTTCGAGTCGATCCAATGCAGACCGGACGCGTTGGGGAGCAGCAGCGACGATTGACCGCCTAGCGATGGAATAACCCAGGTGTCCCATGAAGAAGCGATCGTGTAGGCGATGCGAGAGCCGTCTGGGGAAAAAGCAATCATCCCCTTCGAGATATCGTCGTGCGTAAGTTGTTGGGGCTGACCATCGGGAAGGAGCATTGCGTAGACTTCGCCTTTAGCGAGAAACGGCAGACCGCTTTCCAGCGATTTTTCCCTGACAAAGGCGAGCATTCGGCCGTCAGGCGATATTTCCGGTTCCTGGGCGGCGTCGGAGAAGTGGGTGAGCTGAACCCATTCTGCCGTGCTATGAACCGTTGTGTGACCTGAGTGATAGCCGATCCAGACAAGCGAAAGCAGCGAAGGGACGCTGAGCGCGACCACTATAGTCAGCCAACTAATTCTTGACTTTCCGGCGGGCATGCGAGATCCGCCCTCCATAGGGGTCTCCTGCCCCCTCCGGAAAACATTCCCCAAGTCCGCGGCGCTTTGAAACCGCATACTTGGATCTTTCTCGAGTGCTTGGCTGATCGCCTTCCCTATATCCTGAGGTAACGATGGGTTCAACTCGTTCGGCGATGCTGGAGCATCCTTGAGAACGGCGTTCATTACCAGTACTGTATTTTTCCCGGTGAAAGGTTTTTTGCCGGTCGCGGCCTCGTAGAGGACTACTCCAAGCGAAAACAGATCGCTCCGAGCATCGAGTTCTTCCCCTCGCACCTGCTCCGGGGACATATAGGCCGCGGTGCCCGGGTGAACTCCCATACGCGTCAGAGTTTCATCGCCGTCTTCGGCCAGCAAGGAATGGGGTAAAGTGAATTTTGCCAATCCGAAATCGAGGATCTTAGCCTGGCCGCGGTCATTCACAACGACATTCCCCGGCTTGATGTCGCGATGGATGATTCCTTTACTATGTGCGGCGTCCAACGCGTCCGCGAGTTGGCTCCCCAACCCTCGGAGGGTATCAGTGGGTAACGGTCCATTTCGGAGGACTTCCTTCAGACTCCTGCCATCGAGGAGTTCCATCACGATGACCGGCCGCCCGTCGTGTTCCTCGATCTCATAAATGGTGCAGATATTGGGATGGTGCAGGGCGGACAAAGCTCGCGCCTCGCGCATAAATCGAGCCAGAGCTTCTTTTGCTTGCACGACCTTCTCGGAGAGGAATTTCAAGGCGACGTGACGGCCCAGACGGATGTCCTCGGCCTCATACACCACACCCATTCCCCCGCTACCGATTTTTTGCAGAATGCGGTAATGGGCAACGACCTGTCCCGATGGCAGCGCAGAAGTTGGGAGAGCGGGCGACACAGCCGCCTCTACGGCGATTGCCGGTGGTTCGACTTCGATGATCGGGGCGATAAAGCGATATCCCTTGGCCGGAACAGTTTGCACGAAGCGTGGTTGCTCGGGGTCGTCCCGCAGGGTTTGGCGAATTTTGCGAATTGCGGTATTGATGCTGTTGTCGGTATCCAGGAAAACGTCCTTGCCCCATAGCTTTTCGACGATTTCCTCTCGAGTCACGAGTTCCCCGCGCCGATTCACCAGCAGCAGGAGGAGCTCCATCGGAATTCTTTCGAGCTTAAGAGGACGACCCGAACGGCGTAGAGCATAGCGCCGCACGTCCAGTTCAAATTCCTCGAATCGGACCAACTCCGCCATACGCCCCCAAGCTCGTTCATTTTACATCGCGTCGAAATCTTGTCCACCCATAAGCCCCTGATTAGAAAACAGCTTACGTCTTCATATCGCTACAGGACGATTCAGGTTCTCTCCATTGTCAGAAACCCGCGAGCCGGGCAGGATGGCCCCACGTTGCGCCGGTGAGGAACTCGATTTGGAACGGTTTCTTGGTGTCCTCGCCGCTGACCGCAGCGATTTTGTCAAATTCTAAGGAGAAGCACCATGACATTGCATTTTGCCAAGCCGTTTTATTCGCTCGCCGTTTTGGCCGGACTCCTTCTGTCCGTCGCTAGCGCACGGGCACAGTCTTCCGTTCCTACCGGTAAGGAACTGGAGGGAACTTGGAATGTTGAGGTTACTCAAACGGATTGCAGCACGGGCGATCCCCTCGGTATTCCGTTCCAATCTCTGCTGACCTTCCACAGAGGAGGCACCATGACGGAGACTACAGACAATCCCATTTTCTTTCCGGCCGAGCGCGGTCCGGGCCACGGCGTGTGGCGCTTTAAGGGTGGGAGACGATACACCGCGGCTACCACTGCCTTCGTCACCCTCAATGGCGCTCTGACCAAGACGCAAACAATCAGGCAGACCATCGAGATGGGCAACGACTCAAATCGACTCACCACCGTAAAAGCAACGGTGCAATTCTTCGACCCGAATGGGACGTTGCTGGTGACTGGCTGCGCGACCGCGACCGGAGTTCGTTTTCGGTGAGTGGTTTTCTTGAGTCAGCAGAGACAACAAGAATCAGCATGCGTTCGCGACTTGGGCAATCCCACCGTTCCTCAACGCTGGGTGGGACGGTGGGGGCGCGCCCGCGGCCTTGGAACGACAGAAGCGTCGCGAGGGTCCGCTTGCGGGGCGATCCCCGCGCATGAGAACCTCGGGCACAATCAGACTCCTGTGGAGACGTGAACATGATCACTAATGGTAAGAAAGCGTTGAAGTATTACGGAGTGTCATTGATGCTCCTCCCGTGGCTCGCACTTGGCACGCCGTCCGCTGCGCAGCATGAACACGCCAGCGCCGAACCCGAAAAGCTAGGCACTGTCCAGTTCGCCACTTCTTGCAATCCGGCAGTGCAAGGGGACTTTAATCGTGCGGTTGCGATGCTGCACTCGTTCTGGTACCAGAAATCCGGCGAGACCTTTGCGCAGATTGCTAGGGTAGATCCGGGCTGTGCCCTGGCGGAATGGGGCGTAGCCATGACTCACTATCGGCAACTCTGGGATCCGCCAACGCCGACGGATCTTGAGGCCGGATGGGCTGCGGTACAAAAGGCGAGGTCCATTCCGCCCCGTTCACAGCGCGAGCAAGCGTACATTGCGGCGATGGAGGTCTTCTATAGAGATAGCGACAAGATCGATCATCACACTCGCGCCCTCGCCTACGAACACGCCATGGAACGACTGCACGCGCTGTACCCAGAGGACCGCGAAGCGGCCATTTTTTATGCGCTGGCGCTGCGGGCGAATGCACTGCCCAGCGACAAGACCTACGCGGATCAGAAGCGGGCGACCACGATTCTCGAAGCGATATTCGCTGAACAACCGGATCATCCAGGTCTGGCGCACTACATCATTCACTGCGACGACTATCCTCCCTTGGCCCCTCAGGCTCTCAACGCGGCACGCCATTACGCACAGATTGCACCGGATGCTCCTCACGCTCTGCACATGCCTTCGCACATCTTTACAAGATTGGGACTCTGGCAGGAGTCGATCAATTCGAATCTGGCATCGGCCGCAGCCGCTCGAAAGCAGGGCCTTGCTGGGGATGAACTGCACGCCACGGACTACCTGGTTTATGCATACTTGCAAACCGGTCAGGACCGTAACGCAAGAAAGTTAGTCGCGTCGATGTCCACGGTGCGTTCCAATGACGCAGCTTACTTTGCCGGTCTGTACGCAACAGCTAGCATCCCCGCGCGGGTTGTGATTGAAGAACATCGCTGGACGGAGGCGGCGACGCTAACGTTACCTCCCAATACTTTCCCGGGCGGTCGCTATCGCTGGACCGAAGCGGACTTTTACTTTGCGCGAGCACTCGGCGGGGCGCGAAGTAGAGATGTTGCGAGCGCCAGAACCTCTTTGCAACAGCTGACCTCGATTCACGACGACCTGATCCACAGTGGAGACGAGTTGTCGGCAAGCCTGGTCGATATTCAACGAAAAACAACCTGGGCGTGGATCTCTTTCGCGCAGGGGCACAAGGATCAAGGTCTGATTGAGATGCGAAGTGCTGCCGATCAAGAGGATGCGATCGATCGGCCGCCGGTTGCACCGGGCCCCATCGTGCCAGTGCGCGAACTTCTCGGTGAGATGTTGCTCGACTCGCAGCAGCCAGCATTGGCACTCGAGGCATTCGAAGCTGACCTACGCGTTGCTCCCGGACGATTGAACGGCCTGTACGGGGCCGGTCGCGCTGCCGAGCACGCAGGAGATTTCAGGAAGGCGGAAAATTACTTCTCCCGACTCATCGCCAATTGCCCGCAAGCCGACGCGGAAAACCCTGCCGTCCGCGAAGCACGAGAATTTCTGCTCGGACGGCGGGCCAACCGGTAGTAATCCGCCCAAACGGAACGACGAAAGCTGGCCCCTGAGAATCTGATGATCAAGTGGCGAAGTCACGCTGGCTGGGGATTCAATCTGTCAACCGTGTGTTTACTCTGACACTTACTGTCGATGTCCATCAGATCATTTGCCGATTGTCGCAGGCGAAAGACAATTTCCTTTGCGTCGCCAGCCGGAACCAGGTCCGAGGTTTCGGCGTGGATTGCCTCCGCACTTGGAGCGTGGCGAAGGGAGCGATCTAGCGCGTTCCGCCACCGGTGGTGCATTCTTCGAGCCCTGATGCCGTCGGAGCGACGATTGCGATTCCATGGAATCAGGCGGCTTGTGCGTATCGGCTGTTGGCGCGCGCGAGGAGAGCCATCATTTCGTCGAACGTAGCAATATCGAACTCTCGCATCGAACTGACCTCCTCCAGCCTTTCCCGCACGGATAGGCGCGGACTGTACAGCTTAAGTCGAATGTCGTGGTCGCGAGCCCATCGCTGCAGAAACATGAGCATGCCTAGACCTCCGCCTTCGATGGCGGGCACTTCCGACAGATCAAGCACAACGATTCGAGCATGTTTTTGCGACTTGACCGCTTCGCGTAATTTGAACGCGGCTTCGCTCCGGACAATTCTGCCTTCGCACTCAATGACCGCCATCTCGCCGATGTTTTCAACATGTACCCTCAGCATACTTTTCTCCGAGCGTTGTTAGAGCACGAGCCGTGCCATCGATTCACAACCTGCATTTTGTTCGGGGTAAGCGGCTGGTCAGTCGAGGTACAGGGAGTTTCGGACGGGGACCGGGTAAATCTGCGCTACAGCAAATGTGGTATCTCTCAGACAAGCAGACTCCTATGTGAGCCTCGGTCGCGGCATTACCGGCTAGAGAAACCCCTTCTCGCGTCAGATGAATTCCTTTGAGGATCTCGCCCGGCAACGCAATGAACCAACAGCCTGTTGGTTGCTGGCACAGCCGGATCTGCAGCACCCGCTATGTGGTCATGCGCTACGTCTTTCAAATGAAAGACTTCAAGTAGTCGACGCTCACGGGCCGTTAAACTCAAGTCTCTGCCCATGAGGACGATGAGTGAAATGGCGATGTTACGTCAATCAGACAGTCACGGCTATAATTTCAGTCCTCCATGGGTACTCTCTCCGCCTTCGCGCACCAGCACTGGGTTCTAGGAGGTATTGCGGCGTCACTGATCTGGTTCGCCGCAGGAAGGCAGTCGTTATCGAACAGGAGACCGGATGCGGCAATCTTCTGGCAAGCCGTCGCGGTAATCATCGCCCTGATAGTGTGTGGCTGGACAATAGCGGAAAGGGAGTGGCTTGGGCTTGCAGCCGGAATCCTCGTTGTCTACTTTGAGGTTCGCTCTATCAGGCGGTCCACACTCGCCAGCCCACGTCGATGAGCGTTATAGAGATTTTTCACCAATCAATCTTCGCAGACCCTGCCAAGCTCTGCACTTGGTCTTGCCATCTATTCATCTCTGAGCGCTACTGTAGGCTCGACGCGCATGGCCCGACGCGCCGGAAAGTAACAGGCGAGAGTGCCAGCCGCGAACAAGATCGCCGCTGCCAGGCTGAGGGCTGCGATATCTGCTGGTTTCACGCCGAACAGCAAACTCGCGATCCACTGGCTTGCGCCAAAGATCGCGGGCACTCCAACGCCCACGCCTATCACAATCAGCAACAGGGATTCGCGCAGAATGAGCCAAAGAACGCTCTTGCGCTGCGCCCCCAGCGCCATGCGAATTCCTATCTCGCCGGTGCGGCCAGTGACCGCATAGGACATGACGCCGTAGAGCCCGATGCAAACCAAAATCATCGCAAGAGGACCGAAAACTCCGGAGAGTTCGGTTATTGTGCGATCGCTGGTCAGTGATTGAGAGATGCGCTGATTCATGGGTTGAATGTCTATCGGCGGCAAATTCCCGGCCATCTGTTTCACGGCGGAGCGAATCGTCGATGCTGCGAAGGTTGGATCCGCGGATGTGCGGACCAGGAAATTAGCGGAGTTCGCTTCACCAATGGGATTGAAAAACGGAACGTAGAACCGCCGCTGTGGCTTCTCCCGGACGCTGCCGTGTTTGGAATCCGCCACGACGCCGATGACCACAAAGTCTGATGGACCCAGCGTCGTCTTTACCACCATGCGCTTTCCAATTGGATTCGCATCGCCGAAGAAATAACGAGCCGCAGTCTGATTGACCAACCCAACGCGCTGGCCATGTCCACTGTCTTGCGGTCCAATTTCGCGTCCGTAGAGTATCGGAATCCCCGCCGTTGAGAAGTAATTTGGCCCAACCATGTCCCAGTGCGAGTCTTGCGGTCCGGCGGTGGTGGGTTTGACTCCTTCGACAGATATATCAGAGTTGGAGTCTCCTCCCCCGAATAAACCGTTGTTCATCAAGGTCGTTCCGCGTATGGCCGGAAGCGCGTCCAAGCGGCCAATCATCTCTTGGAAAAGTTGATTGATCTCCGGCCTCTTGTAACCATAGGAGAGCGGGCTGACGCCGAAATACAACAGGTGATCATTGTCGTATCCGATCTGCACTCTCGCCAGATTCTTAAAGCTGCGGAGAAACTGACCGGCCATGACCAATAGCATTAACGACAAGGCGACCTGCACCACAACGAGAACCTTTGCAACCGGCACGCGCCCTGCGTGTGAGCCTCCACCGGTGATGCCGCTCGATGTTCCTTTGAGAATTGGGTTGAGGTCCAAGCGAGCGGCACGCAACGCAGGCACAAGACCGAACAGGATTCCGGTCAAGACGGCAACGGACAGCGTGAACATCAGTACCCTGGAATCCAGATGCACGTCGAGGGGGATCAGATCGGCTCCGCCGGAGACCAACCGAACCAGGGCGGCATCTGCCCAGCGCGCAAGAAGAAGGCCAAAAGCGGCACCGATGGTGGCGAGAAGAATGCTCTCCGTCAGCAACTGACGGATCAACCTCCAGGCTCCGGCTCCCATGGTGACTCGGACGGCTAGTTCTCTTTGTCTCGCGACGGAACGGACCAATAAAATGTTCGCCACATTGGCGCACGCGATCAGGAGAATCAGGCTGACGATTGCCATCAGAATCTGCAGCGGTTTGGTGAAATCTCCACGCAGAGTCGAGGCCCCACGGCTGCCTTCGACGACGGCCAAGTGCTGATTCAGAAACGTGCGCCGCTCCTCCGCAGACATCTGATCGGTTTGCGACTGCAGCATCTGCTGGAAGACCGCATTGAGATTGGCGTTTGCGCGGTCGATTCCCACCCCTTGCTTCAGGCGTCCGATTGCTTGCAGCCACTCGGTTTTGTGAAATGGCTTTGTCTCCAATGAGAGATAATCGCGGCCCGGATAAATCTCAGATTGCATGCTCAGCGGAACCCACACGTCGGTTGAAAATCCAACTGTCTCTCCGCTAAATGCAGAAGGCGTCACGCCAATTACGTCAAACCATGTGCCGCGTATCCGTATTTTGCGTCCAAGCGCCAAGCGATTTCCGTCGAGTTGGTCCCTCCAGAAACGGTAGCTGACCACCGCGACAGGACTGGCGTCGCGCACCGCATCAACTTCGGTACTGAACGGGCGACCAAGAACGGGATCTACGCCCAAGACGGAAAAATACGAGCCGCTCACAAGGCCGATCTGGACAGGGTTGCCCTCGGAGATCTGCCCTTGGTTCTCAATTCCAACGCTGAGCTTCGGTCCCTCACTCGCCGAAGCAGCCAAACCGGACAGAACGTCGTTATTTTTGGACAGCCCCTGAAACTCGGTGTAGGTGAGAAAGTCGCGGTTTCCGTCAGCAAAGCCTTGTTCCATGCCCTGGTTGTCCGGATTGGTGACAAAGACGAGCTGGTGAGGTTCTTTGACAGGGAGGTTCCGCATCAAAACCGAATTGACGACCGAGAAGATCGCAGTATTGGCACCAATGCCGAGCGCCAGGGTGAGGACTGCGACGAGCGTGAACCCCGGATTTTTTCCCAGCATCCGCGCGGCAAACCTGAAGTCCTGCCAGAAGGTAAGCAAAAGGCACCTCTACGAGGATGAGTTCAGAGCAAGAGTGATTCCTCGCCTTGCGGCTTTCGAGCGCTGAAAAGCAAGAACTTAAGCAATGCAGATTGGAGGCAGGCGTTCGTTTGTGGACAATACCGGCCGTAATTGGACAAAGCAATGAGCGAGACACATATGCCATCGACCCAACCGAACCAATTACTAAGGCGGCGTTGTGTGTTGCATCTTGATTTGCACGTCGTCAACTGTCGAGAACAGATGGGATGAGAAGGCCGGTCTCCGGACGGGATGCTGTACGCTCCCAAGTTATCGACGTGCTCAAGGCACAGATAAAAAGGAGACCGGCAATGAAGAAGATTAGCACCGCAGCAGCGAAGCAGAGCAAGAATTTGTCGCAGCAGAAACTGACCATTGGATTGGATCTAGGAGACCGCAACAGTTGGTATTGCGTGGTGGATGAAGCCGGCCAGATCCAGTTGGAGCAGCGAGTGCGGACGACAGCGAAAGCATTGCAAGAAGTCTTCGGCGCGATGCCGCGCAGTCGCATCGCGCTGGAAATCGGGACGCATTCGCCCTGGATCAGTCGTATGCTGAGCGACTTGGGACACGAAGTGATCGTGGCGAACTCGCGCAAGGTACGGCTGATCGGGGAGAGCCGCAAGAAAGACGATCGTCTGGATGCGCAGACGCTGGCCCGGTTGGCCCGGATCGATCCGAAGTTGCTGTATCCGGTGAAGCACCGCAGCGTGCAGGCGCAAGCCGATCTGACGTTGATTCGGGCGCGAGCTGGACTGGTGCGTGCGCGCACGGGGCTGGTCAACATGGCGCGCGGGCTGGCCAAAAGTTACGGGGAGCGATTGCGCGGGTGCAACGTGCGCAATATGAATCCGGAGAAAGCCGAAGGCTTGAGTCCAGAGCTGCAAGCCGCACTGGAACCCCTGTTGAACGCGATTGAGTCGCTGAGCGAGCGCATCGTGGAATACAACGAGCGCATCGAGAATCTGGCACAGCAGAGTTATCCGCAGGTAGCGCTGCTGAAGCAGATCAAAGGCGTAGGCACGCTGATCGCGCTGACGTTCTTGCTGACGTTGGAAGATCCGCATCGCTTCGGCAAGAGTCGGGACGTGGGCTGCTATCTGGGACTGCAGCCGGGACGCAGAAACTCAGGCCGAAGCGAGCCGCAGCTGCATATCAGCAAAGAAGGCGATCCCTATCTGCGGACGTTGTTGGTGCAAGGAGCGCAGCACATTCTGGGTCCGTTCGGGGTGGACTGCGATCTCCGGCGCTGGGGCCTGAAGCTGGCCGAGCGTGGCGGAAGAAGCGGGAAGAAGCGAGCCATCGTGGCGACCGCGAGAAAGCTGGCGGTGTTGTTGCATCACCTGTGGGTGAGCGGAGAAGTGTACGAACCGCTGCACAACAGCAACCAGAAAGCGATGCCGGCGGCAGCCTAAAGTCAAAATCTTCTTGGGAAGAGAAAAAACAAAAAAGCTCAAAGCCGAGTTCCGGTGACTGCGTTAATGGCCTGGCCCAGGTTCGACTCTGCACGAGCAGAACCACAGGGCGCCAAACAGATGGCAGCACCGGCTGATACGAGAACGCCCAACATGCACCGAGCGAAACGAATTGCTCCTCGAGAGTGCGGATGGAAGCATGGCGACAGCGGCCACTCGGCGGGAGAACAAAAAAACCTTGTTCAATGAAGCCAATGAAGAATCAACTTGACTCCGACCGGCCTTCTCATGGAAGGCCATAGCGCTCAGAATGCAGATCAGGCTGCGTCGTGTCTGAGAAACTGGGCGAAAGAACGGATTGATTGCATCTTCTCTTCCCGCAATCCGCGCAGATCATCCTCGCCGAGCCGATTTTCGTACAAGAGTCTCCCCAACACGTCTTTAAGTCGCGAACCACGAGGGTCGTATTTGCGGTTGATGTCTTTACGGCGTTCGGTCAGGTACTGTTCCAAGTCCCACAGATCATCCGGTTCGTTGATCTTGCTGGCCATCTTTTTTGTTTCCGCCATCAACTCGTGAAGCTCCCGCTTCAGAGCAGCGTCGAAGGCTTTGCGGGCGATGGCCTTTTCTGACCTCGACCATATCGGTTCGTTCTGGTAAGGATGGCGTTCGGGTGTCGCAGACGGGTTGGTCATGTTCCGATCCTCCGTGGCGGCATTCTAATCCCTGCCCAGATGCCTTTTCTAGAGGGTCGCACGCTTTCACCGGAGCGGACGCATCATCGTTCTGTTGCGACCATCCCTCCGCTCTGAGGGCGAAGAGATCGTTCAGTGGATGTCCGAGATTCTGTTTGCAACCGAGATAGCGTTCCGTCGTCTGGACGGATGCATGTCCGAGCAAGAATTGAATCTGCTCCAGCTCGCCACCGCTCGTGTGGCACAGTTTCGCGCAGGTTCTCCGCAAATCGTGCGGTGCAATATGTTCCAATCCTGCTCTCTCGCAACAACCCTTGACTACGTACCATACGACATTTTGCGAGATGCCTTTCCCCCACACCTTTCCCGCTCTGGCAACCCGCCGAAAGATCCTTCCCTCTGTGACCCTAGCTGCCACTATCCACTGATCAAGTGCCGCCTTGACCCATTGTGGAATCGGCACGGTGCGGATGTGGCCGCCCTTACCGATCAGGTCTGTTACCGCCCAGTGCCCCTGCCGCATCTGGATTTCGCCTAACTCCAATCCGACGAGTTCCGATCTGCGAAAACCACAACCAAGTAGCAAGGCCAGCATCGCGTAGCCGCGCTTGGCTCGGATGCTGTTTCCACGAGCACACTTGAGTACTTCTGAACTTTCCTCTGCACTCAACCAGTTGCCGGAGCGAAACCCAAGCTGCTTGACCCCTTTCACTCGGCTGATACCTGCGGCCAGTTCGGGACTCAGCAAGCCTGAGTCGGCGGCCTCGTGTGCGAGACGGCGCACGGCTGCGAGTTGTTGGTTGATGGTGTTTGCAGCCAGACCGCGTGATTCCAAGTGCATCCGATAACGAGCGACGACGATGCGGTTGAAGGCCAGTCTGGGTTCGGAGCAGTACCAGGCGATGAATTGGTCGATGGCATACTCGTAAACGCGGCGCGAGGCTGGTGAGCCGAGACTGTTGAGCACGGCTCTCTTACAATGATCCAGATCCGGCAGACGAAGCAATCGGCGACGGTAATTCGGCTTGACTTTGTGCTTGCCCATGGCGACGGCCTCCCATGCCGCAGGATGAAACTACGGCACAGACCGTCTGGGTAATGCAAGCATGGTCACAGGTACGGGGTGGAAGGGTTTTGAGCGCTATGGCCTTCCATGAGAAGGCCGGTCGGAGTCAAGTCGATTCTTTACTGGCTTCACTGAACAAGGTTTTTTTCTCCCGCCGAGTGGCCGCTGTCGCCATGCTTCCATCCGCACTCTCGAGGAGCGATTCGTTTCGCTCGGTGCATGTTGGGCGTTCTCGTATCAGCCGGTGCTGCCATCTGATTGGCGCCCTGTGATTCTGCTCTTGGAGAGTCGAACCTGGGCCAGGCCATAGTCGCAGTCACCGGAACTCGGCTTTGGGCTTTTTTGTTTTTTCCCTTCCTAAGAAGATTTTGACTTTATGCTGCCGCCGGCATCGCTTTCTGGTTGCTGTTGTGCAGCGGTTCGTATACTTCTCCGCTCACCCACAGGTGATGCAACAACACCGCCAGCTTTCGCGCGGTCGCCACGATGGCTCGCTTCTTCCCGCTTCTTCCGCCCCGCTCGGCCAGCTTCAGGCCCCAGCGCCGCAGATCACAGTCCACCCCGAACGGACCCAGAATGTGCTGCGCTCCTTGCACCAGAAGCGTTCGCAGATAGGGATCGCCTTCTTTGCTGATATGCAGCTGCGGCTCGCTCCGGCCTGAGTTTCTGCGTCCCGGCTGCAGCCCCAGATAGCAGCCCACGTCCCGACTCTTGCCGAAGCGATGCGGATCTTCCAACGTCAGCAAGAACGTCAATGCGATCAGCGTGCCTACGCCTTTGATCTGCTTCAGCAGCGCCACTTGCGGATAACTCTGCTGTGCCAGATTCTCGATGCGCTCGTTGTATTCCACGATGCGCTCGCTCAGCGACTCGATCGCGTTCAACAGGGGTTCCAGTGCGGCTTGCAGCTCTGGACTCAAGCTTTCCGCTTTCTCCGGATTCATATTGCGCACATTGCACCCGCGCAATCGCTCCCCGTAACTTTTGGCCAGCCCGCGCGCCATGTTGACCAGCCCCGTGCGCGCACGCACCAATCCAGCTCGCGCCCGAATCAACGTCAGATCGGCTTGCGCCTGCACGCTGCGGTGCTTCACCGGATACAACAACTTCGGATCGATCCGGGCCAACCGTGCCAAGGTCTGAGCATCGAGGCGATCGTCTTTCTTGCGGCTCTCCCCGATCAGCCGTACCTTGCGCGCGTTCGCCACGATCACTTCGTGTCCCCAGTCGCTCAGCAGGCGACTGATCCAGGGCGAATGCGTCCCGATTTCCAGCGCGATGCGACTGCGCGGCATCGCGCCGAAGACTTCTTGCAATGCTTTCGCTGTCGTCCGCACTCGCTGCTCCAACTGGATCTGGCCGGCTTCATCCACCACGCAATACCAACTGTTGCGGTCTCCTAGATCCAATCCGATGGTCAGTTTCTGCTGCGAAAAATTCTTGCTCTGCTTCGCTGCTGCGGTGCTAACCTTTTTCATTGCCGGTCTCCTTTTTATCTGTGCCTTGAGCACGTCGATAACTTGGGAGCGTACAGCATCCCGTCCGGAGACCGGCCTTCTCATCCCATCTGATAGCGGAAGTTGACCCTAAACGCCAGGCAGCTAGATACGGCCTATGCCGCTTCCCAGCTACTGCAGCTTGGCGTACTCAGCTTTGGCTTCCTTCAGGATGGGAATGTCGGGGTCGGCGTCCTTCCAGAGGACGAAAAAATCCTGGTAGGTGCTGCGTGCTGTAGCCGAGCGCCCTGCCAGCGCATAGGCATGCGCGAGCTGGAGGCGAGCCAGTGCACCCAAAGCGCAATTTACGGTGACACCGGGATGGTCCAGGAATTTTTGGAATTCCGCCGCCGCTTCCTCCCCGCGTCCCAGGGACAAATAAGCTTCGCCTCGCACATACGGGGGATAGAGCGACCCTCCTACCTCAAACTGTGGCAAGGGCGTGCCCAGTTCGTATGGCGCCGCAGTTTGAAGAAGATCGAGCGCCGTCGCGGGGTTACCACGCCGGATCGCGATCGAGGCATAGATCGCGGGCAGCCAATAGCGATTTATCGTGGTATTGAGCGGGTATTGCTTGGCCAAATCGTCCGCCATTCGCTTGGCGTGATCCGTATCTCCGATGCGTGCCAAGGCCAGAGCTGCCAGAATACGGACATCCCGGGTGGCGGCCATGACCAGCGCCGGGGCGACTTCCCGCCGAGAACGCTCGATATTGCCGAACTCAGCTTCGCGCAGGGCCGCGTTCATCAGCCATGCGGCCGCGGTTTCTGCTGAATCGCTGCGCCGCGCGGAGTCAATCGCTCGCTGGGAGAGCTTCCTCGCCTTGGCCAGACGGCCGTGGAAGGCATCGGTATCCGATGCGAACGAGAAAAGTATGTCTTCACCAGCCTTGCCCGTGGCCGCATCGACTTGCTTCTGCATTTCAGCAGCGTCATTCGCAAGAAAGGCGACCCCATAACGATTGCCGTGCAGGATGGGATTGTCAATCTTTTGCTTCAGGGCTTCCTGGTACCCGGCCTGGGCATCGCTGAGACGGTTCAGAGCGGCATATTGACCTACTAGGTTGGTGTAGGCAGCCGCGCTACCGGCGTTCAGGCGGAGATCCTGGAGGCTTGCGGCAACTGCTTTGTCATATTCTCCCAGGAAGGTGTAATCCACGCCCAGGTTGCCAAAAGGTTCATTGTTGCGAGGATAGGTCTGGGCCCATATCTCATAATTCTGGATTGCTTCTTCTAATTGACCGGTGACGAGGAGGTAATACGTAGCCGTGATGCGGAACCTTTCCTGTTCGCTCACCCTGTCACGCAAGTCAAAGGCCTTCCGCAAATTCTCACTTGCGAGGCCGGGTTCTCTGATATTGGAGTACGACACGCCCAAGGCGACGTAAGCGGCAGCAAAATTAGGATCGAGTTCAATCGCGCGCTGGAAGAACGGAATCGCCGCCGAATTCCCCTTCTCCTGCACTGTCTTCCGCCCCACTGAGAGAGCCTTTAAGGCTTCGAGAGAGGGGGTGGTGGCCTGGTCTAGCGGAGTATCGAATTTTTCCACGGTGCTCAGCGATTCGCCGAGTCGCCTTCTCAGCTTGCCCGTCGTTTCGTCCAGGGCCTTCAAAACCTGCTCTTTGTTCGCCGCCGTCACCTGTTCCTGCGCCAGGGGGTCGCCCGTCTTGCAGTTGATGACATCAACACCAATTACATACTGACTGCCCAGAGTCGCAATCGTGCCCGCAATATAGCCCGTGCCTCCTGCTCGCTGGCACAACTCGCGCGCCACCTCCGGCGTCAACTTGGTATCGGAGGGCTTGGCCATCAGCTTCAGCGTGCGGCGCATCCTTGCGTCCGATAGGACATTCAGAAAAGGGGATTGAGCCAGTTGCACCGCAATGGCCTGCCTTAAGGTGTCGTCAAAGACCGGGTCACCGGTTGTATTGTTGAAGTAGGCCAGTACCAGCGTGTCCTGCTCGGTGAGCTTTCGCGGGCGGCGCGAGCGCCAGTAGAATCCGCCGGCAATGATTGCCGCCAACAGCAGGCAGACGAGTGCGGCGATCTTCCAACGCGAATGACTATCTTGCACGCTGGCAGCGGAAAGACGATCCGCCGTCGCGCTGGAAGCTCTACGTGCGGCGCTGGCCGGCAACGCGTCCACTTCATCTTCTGTCGCCACCACGCCCGCATGCCGCGACGAATCTGTGTCGCGCTTAAGCCGCTCGAGGTCGGCGCGCATTTCCGGAGCGCTCTGGCAGCGCACCTTTGGCTGTTTTTCGAGCGCTTTGTTGATGAGTTGTTCCAGCCGGGCCGGTATATCGGGATTGAGCCGCACGGGCGGCACTGGTGCGCGATTCAGGATGCCGTCGAAGATCACTCCTGAAGTGTCGCCGCGAAAAGGCAACGCTCCGGTTGCCATCTCGTAAAGCACCACGCCGAAAGAAAACAGGTCTGTGCGAAGGTCGACATCTTTGCCGCGCACCTGCTCGGGTGACATGTAGGCGACCGTTCCCAAGGCCGCGCCCGGACTGGTCAGGTGCTCGGCGCTCGATCCTGCGGTCGCTTCCGGCACGCCTCCCGCCGCTTCCATTACCTTGCGGTTAACCGGCATGACCTTCGCCAACCCGAAGTCGAGTACCTTGGCGTGCCCGCGCTTGGTGACGAAGATGTTGGCGGGCTTGATGTCGCGGTGGACGATGCCCGCGGCGTGGGCGGCATCGAGCGCATCGGCGATCTCAATGCTGAGGTCCAGCAGCGTTTCCAGGTCCAGCGGACGGCCCGTGATACGGTGCTTGAGGGTCTGGCCATCGAGGAACTCCATCACGATGAACGGCTGCCCTTGGTGCTGTCCAATCTCGTGAATAGTGCAGATATTTGGATGGTTCAGGGCGGATGCGGCCCGCGCTTCGCGGCGGAACCGTTCCAGGGCACTCGAGTCTTGGGCAACGCCAGCGGGAAGAAACTTAAGGGCGACGAACCGGCCGAGTTCCGTGTCCTCCGCCTTGTAGACCACACCCATGCCGCCGCCGCCCAACATCTCGACGATGCGGTAGTGCGAGATGGTTTGCCCGATCATTTGCCTGAAATCTTAGGACTGGGGGTGGGGCAAGTCAATGAAGGGCAGCAAGTTGGCGGCGTCTCAGCGCTATGGCTGGCGATAAATCGCCTCTCTGACAATGTCGGCGGTGTCAAGCAACTTTTGAGCATACCTATCCGTGCACTCGGAGAAGAGCGCCATTTCGCTCTTGTTGAAATGGCCGTACCAACCACAGGCTCGCTCGTAATCTTTTTTCAGGCTCGGATTGTCGGTCCGACCCATGCATCTCTTCGGTCACGTACTGCGATCATGATTACTACTTCGAACTCCTCTTCTCATCAAGAGGAGCGGGACGCCCAATCAATTTCTCGATGTTCTACTGCACACCATGGCGATTTCCGGGCTGTCCCGCGTGCGAACCGAACTTTTTCAGCTGCTCGTAATCCCACTGCTTGCGCATCATCCAGAACAACTGCACGGCTAGGCGTCGGGCCATGGCGACTTTAGCAATCTTCCGTCCGCGCCGCAGCACCAGATGAAAATATTTGCTGCGCCACTCCGGCAAGCTGCGTACCGTAACCTGCGCCGTCTCCACCAGCAGGAAGCGCACGATCGAACTGCCTTGCTTGGTGATGTGTCCCAGGCGCCGGCGATTCCCGCTGGAGTCTTCCAGCGGCACCAGTCCCAAGATAACTCGCCACCTGCTTGCCGCAGTGAAAGCGTTCCGCGTCGCCGAGTATGAGCACAAACGCTAGCGCTGTTAGCACGCCCACTCCAGGATGCGTTCTCAGCCGCTGCGCCGCCGGATAGTTCTCGACTTCGCGTTCGATCGCCTGAGTCAGGTCCGCAATCGCCGGATTCAGGCGATCCAGCAACTCCAGCAGATCATGCCGTCGCCGGCTCGCCCACGGAGCCAGCGCGAACGCTTCCAATTGCTGCCGTCCACGCTCGCGCCACAACTTCTTCTTGCAGTGCAGACCTTCGTTCAATGCGACCGCTTGCAGTTGATTCATGACGCGCGTGCGCGCCTGCACCATGCGATGCCGATGCCACAACAGTTGCCGCAGATCCCGGTTCTCCCAACTCGGCACCCAAATCTTCGGAAAGTCATCTTTCAGCATCAGTTTCAAAATGTGCTGCGCATCCTGGCGATCCGTCTTCTGCTTCCGCCCCCGCCTGGCGCGAATCTCGGCCGCGTCGCCGATCCGCAAATCAAACTGCAACTCAGCTACCAGGCGCTCGAACCAGCGTCCGTGCCCACTGGCCTCCATGCCGATGCGCACTGTTTCGCCCGCAGTCGCGAGAGCACGGTAATACTTCTCCGCCTCGTCGGGATGTGCGAGCCGTTTCTCCTCGACCTCGCCGGTCGTTGTGTTGAGCAAAGCGATTTGTTGAAACTCGGGATGGAAATCTACTCCTATAATGATCATCGTTCGGCTCCTTTCTCCCGAGCCGGTTGGTTGGTTTTGCCACCTCCAACTCTAACCCGGGTGCGGGAGCCGAGATTGTCATGGAATCAATTACGCTCAAAATGCCGGAGCAGGGATTCTGAGCGCAATGGCTGCTTACGACAGTTGAGGATTCAATTTCCGGTTTCTACGTGATTGGGGAACAATGACCCAGATGGCTGCCGGTGAGGCTCGCACCAGCCGTGAGGGAAACCACCCAAGGGGGTGTCACGCAGTGGGCCAGCGACAAGAAAGACGCAGCGCAGCAGTCAGCTCAACAGTCCAAATGCGGCTTCAGTCACTCCTCAATCGGAAGAGCGCCGTCCGGTTCGCGACACGGTGCGCTCAAGTTTCTTCAATGTGGCCAATGAGTATGCAGCGGCTTCGCGCTCCCGGATGTCAGTCGTGTGCTCAAGCAATTCGCTCAGCCGTCCCATAACAACGTGTTTGGCTTCTTTGATCCGTTGTGCAAACTCGGCGGGCGGGATGTCGATTAAACCAGCTTCTGAGAGCACCCTCCAAATTTGTTTATTCTCGGATTCCTCATCTGTTCGGGTCACGGCTCTATACTCCGTTGTTGAAAGGGGTCGAGTCTGCAACATTTCCTCCCTCGTCACTCAGGAGAGGGTGGCCTGAGTCCCGCTTGCTTGAACCTAAGATACGTATATGCAAGGTACTGGTTTAGCTCAGCCCAGAAAGACTGCTCCAGGTCTCGAGGATCCAACCCTTGTTCGGCCATAGAAACAAGCCGCCGTTCCCAAGCCTCTCTCTCATCCTGAGCGACCTCCTCGGGCTTGCGCCAAACTGGGGGCTGGGGATGACCCACGACCTTGTGTTCCGGTATAACCCGTCCGTCGTCAAGAATGAAATCGCGCCATACCAACCCCCATCTGACGTCTCTAACAATACCCTTGGTCAAACCGTTGATGGACCGAAAGGTGATGAGTTGGCCTTCTTCCGGGGGCCAGTTTGCACCGGTGCTGACTTGCTTTTCCGTGGGTTGCATCTGTTAACACCCGGCGCAATTCAGTTTAATTGCGTTCTTCTCGTTCGGGCTTGCGGCCGATGATTTGCGGTCCGTTAACAGACGGTCTTGGCCACGAACTACGCGACAAGACGCGATCCACGGCTTGCTCCACCATCGAAAGAAAACCATCATCTCCCACTTCAGTTGAGCCTACCAAAGACTCATTCAGCGCGTTGAGTTGCGGATCTGCGTCCATCCCCAGGATCGATTCGTTTTGGCGCCTGAGGTAGAGAATCCAAAGCAGAGTAACGCCATTGTATGCGGCACTTTTCACCAAACTGACGATCGCAACCGGACCGTCGCCGAAGTGGATCACGATACTCACCAACACTAACTCGATGCTCGCAAAGATTCCGAACCCCAGTGCGATTCCGAATACGTTTTGTCTCCAGCAATTTCTGAGGAATCTGCAGAGAATCATCAAAAGAAAGAAGAGCCCACACTGCGTAACGCGTACCGTGCGGTCGAAAGCCAGTACCGCCGATACCACCCGGTCGGCGCCGGTCTGTTGGATCGAGAAGGCACTCACGATCGCAAGCACGAGCATTAACCCACACGACCACCTGAATACCAGCGACGTAAGGGTCTGAATGCCACCATATTCTTGAAGAAGATTGCGCAATATCTCATCCATGACCGCGACGGCCAGCAGCACGCTGATGGCGTTACCGGTCCAGTAGGCGTCGAAGTAGTTTTCGCGAGAGGCGCGATATATCACAAACAGGATACCGGACTTAACAATCTGAAAAGCGATATAGGAGAAGAATCGTGGAAAAACAACATGCAACTTGCGCTGCATCATGAAGATGAGAAGAGTGATTTGCAGCGCCGGACCCACCAGCCAACTCACGTACATTCCGCTGTTCATTGCTCTGCCCCCGGAGGTCAGAAGCATACTTCTCCCACGGCGGCGCTGCAAGCATTTTGTCGAGGCCGGCCTGGTTTGCTCTTATCGATTCGTACTTCTTATTTGCAGCTTCTTCCGCGGCACAACGGCATAGGGTCGCTACCATCAGCGACCACTACCATCTGCTCTGCTATACCTGATTTTGTAATCGGGGACGAATTCTTCGGAATTGCACTATACATTCCGGCCAACGCCAATGCGATTAGCACGATCTGGGCAGTCTTATTCATGGGGGAGTTCTCCTTGGTGCGGACTTCACGCCGGGGAAGTATATGCTTCTCATCTGTCATGTGCGTGAAGAATTTCTCGTAAAGCTATCGATGCCGGACTGCAGATTCGTCCTTGGGGGGGCCGAAGTCCTCTGCGCTATTCGCTGGTAGTAGTTCGTCGCGTAGAAGGTGGTCCTCAAGATCCTCAACGACAGGGCTGGGCCCATAATGAGTTGCGCGAGTTCCACGGTTCTAACAACTTCGCCATGACCCATCACTTCGGGATGGACACCCCCGCAATTTCCGTGAGCAGCACGAGGTTGATCTTGAACTGGGCTTGGGGTCCGCCCGCAACAACATTCCCGCTGCAATGAGTTCAATACTAGGCTTCCACGAATAGGCCATTGACACCCTTCGGATGGGCCATTCACCTCTTGCCGACCCTATGCTTATACTCGCGTTGAAGGTAAACTCCGGAAAACGACATTCAGTCCACGCCGGAACCATTGAAGGAGTTTTATGGCCGTCCCTGCCCCTTTTTTCGTCAACATTTGCTCAATCTGCGGAAACCGGGTCAACGTTGAAAGCCGCAAGGCCGATCAAGACGGACATACGGTTCACGAGGAATGTAGCCTTTCCCGAGAGCATGCCAAAAAATCCGAAGGGCCATTGACCTTGCGAATCGATTGTGACATATATGAGTCCTGATGCCGAGCGCGCGCGAGAGTCGATTCGGGGCCATGTCCATCACCAGAAATTTCAGCTCGTTTTCGCACCTGCTCGTTTTGCGTACGGCGGCCTCAGCTTCGAAGATATTTTCACAAGACAAGAAAATAGATCGAAAATGCGCGGCGAGACAGTTAGTGGGAGTGAAGAAACGTAGCATCATACGCTCACTTCTGTCTTGTGCTCTAGCAGGCTGCTGAAAAATTGATCCGCAGCGTGTTTTTCTTTCTGTTGTTCATCGTGGATGATGTCGAACGGGTTGATTTACGGTGCTGGTGTGGCCTTTGGTTCTAACTGGATCCGGTTACAGACACACGTCGGCCCCGGCTTACACCACCGCAACCGCGAGAGCCAGATTCCGCATGCGCACCAGATTGTAGGCGGCGCAGGCGAGAGTAAAGATCCAGTCCACTTTGCCAACTCCACGATGCCGAACCTTCCGCATGAGCGCGATCGTCTTCAGCCAGCCGAAGCATTCTTCGATCCGCTTCCTCTTTCTCTGGCTGACGGCATAGCCGGGAGGCCGCGTGGTGCGACCATCAATCGCGCTGCCGCCGCGCCGTCCCAGGTTCTGCGCCACATGCGGCGTCACCCGCAGATTCCGGCACTCTTGCACGAAATCCCGCGTGTCAAACCCTTTGTCGCCGCCCACCGTCACCGGTCGTATGCCGGGAAGCTTCTCCAACATCACCAGCGCCGCGTCGCGTTCCGCCGTGCCATTGGCCTGAAACACTTCGGCGTCCACGATCAGTCCGTTGCGGTTCTCCACCAGCAGGTTCCCGCAGTAACTCAACTTCGACTCTTTGCCCTCGCCTTTGCGCGCCAGCCGCGCGTCAGGATCGGTTTTCGATGCATGCGTCTCATTCGACCTCTGCTCCCCGCGAAAGTTCACGGTGGGATTACCGGGATCGTCCGGCGGAGGCGTAGGCTGCTTGTCTTTCGGTTGAAAACTCTTCGCGCCCGCCCAGGCTTCCAGCAGCGTGCCGTCCACGGTGAAATGCTCGTCCGAGGTCAGACCCTTCGCCCGCGCTTGCTCGACCACCCGCACCAGAAACTCCTGGGCCACATCCGCCTCCAGCAGGCGATCGCGATTCTTGGTGAACACGGTCGCGTCCCAGACAGCATCGTCCGCATTCAGCCCCACAAACCAGCGGAACAGCAGGTTGTAGTCCATCTCTTCCATCAGCAAACGCTCGCTGCGGATCGAATACAGCATCTGCAGCAGTTGTGCCCGCAACAGCTTCTCCGGCGCAATCGACGGACGCCCCACGCTGGCGTACATGCCGTCGAACCGCCGCGACAACTGGCTGAGCACTTCGTCCACCATGTTCCGAATGGCGCGCAGCGGATGATCCTTCCGCACCCGCGCTTCCGGCGACAAGTAACTGAAGATGTGATTCTGCTGCTGATCGTCTCCACGCATGCCTTCTGGTATCACAGTCGGCTGTGGATTAGGAGTTTTTCAGCAGCCTGCTAGTCGACGTTCGCAAGAACAGCTGTAAAACGCCAGTGGTAGAACAATCTTCGTAGGACCCCAACTAGGAATCGCGGAATAAGCAAAGTGCCGCACCGCTCGCGACACACCGTATCGACACCACGTCAGTGACGTGCGTCACATCTGATGAGCCGTGAGCGCCAAGGACCGCAACGCATGAAGATCGGTGTGGCACACTCCGCGGGCCTCGGTTTTCACGAGGACTTGACTTGGTCCGGGAAAGAGAATACCCGTTTCCGTTTTCGGGCAGCACAGATACGCCGTTGTTGAGCGCGTTAAGCTCGGGCCTCTTTCCGCTGGCGACGTGAGGCGGCATCCTGGGCATCCTTGCCGACAGAGAGCCGCACCCCGCTTGCCGTTCTCCCGCATTCCAAGTAATAAGCGCCCTCTGGCTGCCGCTCTTGCTTGCCATTGACCAGGACGAAATCAGGCTTGACTCGACCGTTGGGAGACAGTGCGACAGGGCAATAACGCATGCCTTTAGAGGCGGTTGAGGCGGCAGGAGAACTGAAACCAGACTTGATTCTCCTCGACATCGGACTTCCAACGCCGAACGGACTTGCGGCCGCTCAACAGATTCTCGAACTTGCCCCGGAATCCAAAATAATCTTCGTCAGCCAAGAACCTTCATCTGACATTGTGCAAGAAGCACTCGACTTGGGGCGCGGGGCTACGTTGTGAAAACAACGGCTGCAATCGACCTACTACCTGCTCTCGAGGCGTTCTTGAGGGTAGGCAGTTTGTCAATGATGGATTGTCGGGTCACACTTTCACTGACGCAAGCCGCCGACTGCTAGCGGATTATTAAGCGGCCTTCATCCCGCGTATGTCAGGATAGTTCGGGAAAACGCGACGGACAGAAGCTCGAAATCCGACTCTGCACCCAGCAATGCCCGAAATCCGACAAATCGAAGGGGATCGCTGTCGATCACTGCGATGCGGACCACTGCTTTCTTTACGCGAGTGGTTTTCATGGAGTTATGATGTCCTATTAACTTATGCCTGCCATCTATTCAGGTCATTCGCGTCTGTATTGTAATGCGATAGTTATGTTGTTTGACATAAAGAGTAAATGACGAGGTACCCAAAGTTCCGGCAAGAACAGCTGTCACTGGCCAGTTCTGTTCACTTCCGGCAGATCATATTGCCTTTGGGGACTCGCGGTGCAGGGCCGAGTATACCTTCCTGAGCAACGACCGTTTGGTGAAGGGTTTCTCCAAGAATGATTCTTCCTGCATCAACATCCCGTGTCGCTTAACCATGTCGTCGCTGTATCCCGACATGAACACGAAACGAGTCTTGGGATGTCCTCGCTCAACCTGTTTTACCAACTCCGGGCCGCTTTTTTCGGGCATGATGACATCGGTCAAGAGTAAATCGATTCCTGTTTCAGAAGTCGCCATTATTGTCAGTGCGTCTTCCCCGTCTTTCGCTTCGATCACTCGATAACCACCATCGCGCAGCAGCTTCACCGTAAGTTCGCGCAGAGTCTTATCATCCTCAACCACCAATATCGTTTCTGATTGTCCCCGAGGCTCGGCTTAACCCAAGCTCCCACCCGGAATCTCGCGTGCAGGCTCACCGACAGTATAGGCGTCCACCCTAATCAAGGTCCCGCAAGAGACTTCCTCCAAGCGGATCGTTCGCTCATTTGCAAATCCGAGTTCGCGGGTCTTGGTCCTGAGACAGGAGATCTCAGCCCTTCAGCGCGACAATGAGTCCTTCCGAAGTCAAAAGCGTCACACTGCGTCAGAAGATAATACGAACGAGTTGAGAAGGTTTCGTCTCCTAGCCATCAAAGAAGAACTGCTCAGAATGACTGAACAACCCTCAAGGGGAAAGCGATGAATCTATTCCTCTACCCACTCAGTGTCGAGAAGCGAGTTTTGCACAGGTGGGAATGCCCAATCGCGGCGAAGGCGCTGACGGCTGGCTCGGAGTAGGCTCAATTCGGTCTCGGCGGCAGCTTTGAAAGCTCACCCTCGAAATGAGTTTCAACTTCTTCACGAGTAAGCGGGTTTTTCGCGTCGTTCAATACGATGGAATAGACCACTTTGTTGCCCTCGACCTGAGCGGTGAGAAACGCCTTCTCGTCCAGTTCTTGGTTGGTGAATTTTACTCTTCTACGATCTGCGAGCGTTTTAATCCACTCGTCGCTCATTCAGCACCCCCAAGTGGCGAAGCAGTCGAGATCATACGCGCTATACGACTCAGACGTATAAATCTTCTTCATATGGCCCTCGACACATCGTTGGCAAAATCAGATGGGATGAGAAGGCCGGTCTCCGGACGGGATGCTGTACGCTCCCAAGTTATCGACGTGCTCAAGGCACAGATAAAAAGGAGACCGGCAATGAAAAAGGTTAGCACCGCAGCAGCGAAGCAGAGCAAGAATTTTTCGCAGCAGAAACTGACCATCGGATTGGATCTAGGAGACCGCAACAGTTGGTATTGCGTGGTGGATGAAGCCGGCCAGATCCAGTTGGAGCAGCGAGTGCGGACGACAGCGAAAGCATTGCAAGAAGTCTTCGGCGCGATGCCGCGCAGTCGCATCGCGCTGGAAATCGGGACGCATTCGCCCTGGATCAGTCGCCTGCTGAGCGACTGGGGACACGAAGTGATCGTGGCGAACGCGCGCAAGGTACGGCTGATCGGGGAGAGCCGCAAGAAAGACGATCGCCTCGATGCTCAGACCTTGGCACGGTTGGCCCGGATCGATCCGAAGTTGTTGTATCCGGTGAAGCACCGCAGCGTGCAGGCACAAGCCGATCTGACGTTGATTCGGGCGCGAGCTGGATTCCATGCCGGCGAGGACTTTCATGAGCGTGGACTTGCCGGTGCCGTTGCCGCCGACCAGGCCGATGCGGTCGCGGGCAGTGATGAGCCAGTCTGCATTTTCGAAGAGGAGGTTTGTGGCCGAAACGTTTTCCGGCGCCGGAAAGCTGAATCATACGGCTGGAGTTATGGTCTCATAAAGCAGGGGCGGCGGGAGGGTATAGGGTTCTGAGTGTAACGGGGATGTTACAACAGTGCGTGGTTCTCGCCCATCGTGGGATTTTCTCTTGCGGAAGGTCGAATGGGTTGCTGGCAGGCAATCAACTGCAGATTACTCCCTGCGTAACGATTTCATGGGATCCGTTCGCACTGCCCGTCGCGCGGGGATAAAACACGCGGCGATCGCTACGAGCATTAGAGCAAAAGCGACACTCGCATAGGTCAACGGATCGTGTGCACTGACCCCGAACAGTTGCTTCGCCATAAGGCGCGTTAACACCAAGGAGGCAGCCGTGCCGACGACTGCACCGATCATCGCCATCTTTGTTCCCTCCCCTAGGACGAGAACCAGAATGTTGCGACGTTGCGCACCCAATGCCATACGAATGCCGATTTCCTGAGTACGCTGTCCGACCAGGTAGGAAACCACGCCGTATATCCCGACACAAGCCAACATCATTGCTAGCGCGGCGAACCCGGTCAGCAGAAACATCGTGAGCCGCCGCGCTGCGTACGAGGTGGCAACCACGTCGTCCATGGTCTGCACGTTGTAGATCACCTCGTGCGGATCAATCTCTCTTACCGTTTCGCGAACTTGTCCCATAATCGACGTCGGATCGCCATGCGTGCGCAGCACAACGGCAACAGACTTTGCGACTAGAGACATGACCTTCTCGGGAGTCTGCATGAACGGATAAAAAAACTGGGTCTGGAGGGCACCCGGGGGGTCCGCATCCAGCGCGTACTGCTTCACGTGTCCGACGATGCCAACGACCCCGGCTTGCACGTTGAACTCGGTGAAGTTGATGTGCTTCCCGATCGGATCCTGGCCCTGGAAATACGTCGACGCGAAATTGTCGTCGATGTCGATCACGATGGGCGCGTTTTCGTTGTCCTGGTCGGTTACGAATCGACCGCGAAGCAAGGTGATTCCCATCGCCTCGCGAAAGCCGGACTCGACAAGAAAGAATGTTGCTGCGTGCATGTCGCTGTCGTGAGCGGGCTTGGGTTCGCCTTGTATCCAGAACGGCAGCGCGGAGTCATGAATCATTGGGCGCGAGCCCAGGGTGACAGATACCGCTTGCACGCCGGGGATTGATCGCACCCTGTCACCGAAGTTACGCAGTCGGGCTCGGGTTTCACCCGAAGTCGTATCCGATGTCGACGGCATTGCCAAAGAGAATGTGATTGCGTGACTGGGATTGAATCCTGGATCGACTCGCCACAATGCGCCAAGTGTGCGAACCATGAGGCCGGCCCCGATTAGCAGAACCAGCGCCAACGCGACTTCGGCCGCGACGAAGGTTCCCTGCAGTCGATGGCGGAAGCCGCTCGAACCACGTCCGCTTTGCTTCATGACCTCCTGCAGGTTGGTTCGCGTCGCCTTCACTGCAGGCGCCAGCCCGAAGATCACGCCGGTGATGAGTGACAATGCAAGGGTAAAGAGCAGCACCTTGGAATCGAAAGAGACCTCACCGAGCCTGGGTATCGCCGCCGGTATCGCCTTCAGTAGCATCTTCATGCCGCAATAGGCAGCCAGCAGTCCTAGTGCGGCACCGACTGCGGAAAGCAAGATACTCTCAGTCAGAAGCTGTCGAACCATCCGTGCGTGGCTTGCACCCAGCGCCGAGCGAATTGCGAACTCGCGCGACCGCATGACCGAACGTGCCAACAGTAGGTTCGCCACATTGGCGCACGCAATCAACATCAGAAACCCCACAGCCGCCAACAGCACCAACAGCAATGGTTGAACGTTCCCGACCAGCTCCTCCTTCATCGAAGCCAGCTTAATGTTGTGGCCGGCATCGGCTTCGGGATAAGCGACCGCGAGGTTACGAGCAACTTCATCCATCTCGGCTTGCGCTTGCGCGACTGTGACTCCCGGATTCAGCCTGCCGAAAGCGTGAGCCCCTACCGAGATGCGTCGATCGCGAAATGACGGATCGTTCCACTGCCCAATGGGTGTGTACACGTCCCGCATGTTGCCGTAGAAGGTGAATGTGTCGGGTATGACACCCACGATGGTATACAGGGTTCCGTTCAGGGTGATCGGCATGCCAATGATCTCCGGCGAGGAGCCGAATTTGCGCTTCCAGAAACCACCACTCACTACAACGACGGGTGCTGCCCCGATTTGATCGTCATCGACGCGAAACGTGCGCCCCAGAACGGGCACTATTCCGAGAGTATCGAAGAAACTGGCCGAAATCATGTATCCGCTCAGGCGCTCGCCTTCACTATTGCCGATAAAGTTGTAGTCTTCGTTGCGGTACGCGGCCAGTGAGGCAAACGAGCGGCTGTCGCGCTGCCAATCGAGGAAGTTTGGGTATTCGATGGGAGCGCTGTCGAGACCGGCAATCCTCCCATAGATCACCATCAGTCGGTCAGAATGCGGATACGCAAGCGGGTTCAGCAGCACTCCATTCACAACGGAGAAGAGCGCGGTCGTTGCGCCTATCCCGAGCGCGAGCGTCAACGCTGCAATCGTTGTGAACGCCGGAGACTGGCTGAGCAGCCGAACGGCATAGCGTAGATCGGCAAGAAGAGTATTCAGCACTTCTTTTGAAAGGGTACACAGACCCGCCAGGCTGCATTGATTGTACTGCAATTGCTGTGACCAAGGCGTTAGCACAGACTGTGTCTCCTATCCGCCTTCTGGCGGGACGATGAGTGCAATTGATTCCATGACAATCTCGGCTCCCGCACCCGGGTTAGAGTTGGAGGTGGCAAAACCAACCAACCGGCTCGGGAGAAAGGAGCCGAACGATGATCATTATAGGAGTAGATTTCCATCCCGAGTTTCAACAAATCGCTTTGCTCAACACAACGACCGGCGAGGTCGAGGAGAAACGGCTCGCACATCCCGACGAGGCGGAGAAGTATTACCGTGCTCTCGCGACTGCGGGCGAAACAGTGCGCATCGGCATGGAGGCCAGTGGGCACGGACGCTGGTTCGAGCGCCTGGTAGCTGAGTTGCAGTTTGATTTGCGGATCGGCGACGCGGCCGAGATTCGCGCCAGGCGGGGGCGGAAGCAGAAGACGGATCGCCAGGATGCGCAGCACATTTTGAAACTGATGCTGAAAGATGACTTTCCGAAGATTTGGGTGCCGAGTTGGGAGAACCGGGATCTGCGGCAACTGTTGTGGCATCGGCATCGCATGGTGCAGGCGCGCACGCGCGTCATGAATCAACTGCAAGCGGTCGCATTGAACGAAGGTCTGCACTGCAAGAAGAAGTTGTGGCGCGAGCGTGGACGGCAGCAATTGGAAGCGTTCGCGCTGGCTCCGTGGGCGAGCCGGCGACGGCATGATCTGCTGGAGTTGCTGGATCGCCTGAATCCGGCGATTGCGGACCTGACTCAGGCGATCGAACGCGAAGTCGAGAACTATCCGGCGGCGCAGCGGCTGAGAACGCATCCTGGAGTGGGCGTGCTAACAGCGCTAGCGTTTGTGCTCATACTCGGCGACGCGGAACGCTTTCACTGCGGCAAACAGGTGGCGAGTTATTTGGGACTGGTGCCGCTGGAAGACTCCAGCGGGAATCGCCGGCGCCTGGGACACATCACCAAGCAAGGCAGTTCGATCGTGCGTTTCCTGCTGGTGGAGGCGGCGCAGGTGACGGTACGCAGCTTGCCGGAGTGGCGCAGCAAATATTTTCATCTGGTGCTGCGGCGCGGACGGAAGATTGCTAAAGTCGCCATGGCCCGACGCCTAGCCGTGCAGTTGTTCTGGATGATGCGCAAGCAGTGGGATTACGAGCAGCTGAAAAAGTTCGGTTCGCACGCGGGACAGCCCGGAAATCGCCATGGTGTGCAGTAGAACATCGAGCAATTGATTGGGCGTCCCGCTCCTCTTGCTGAGAAGAGGAGTTCGAAGTAGTAATCATGATCGCAGTACGTGACCGAAGAGATGCATGGGTCGGACCGAGAGTCCGCACCTGAAAAACGATTACGAGCGAGCCTGTGGTTGGTACGGCCATTTCAACAAGAGCGAAATGGCGCTCTTCTCCGAGTGCACGGATAGGTATGCTCAAAAGTTGCTTGACACCGCCGACATTGTCAGAGAGGCGATTTTCACCAATTGACTTCGTTTCAACAGCCCGTTCAACTACAACATCGGCACGCGAACTGGGAGTAGAATGGGGTTACATTCCCCGGGGTGGGAGCCATGACCACCCGTACTTTCTTCTTCGTCCGGCCGCTGCGGAAACTTTCAATCCTTTTCTGTGCAATCTGCTTGGTCTCAGCTGCTGAAGCGCAACACGGCGGTGGTGGAGGCGGCGGTCATGGAGGAGGGAGTCACTCCGGAGGCGGACACTCCGGACATTCGTCTGGCGGGCATGGGTCGAGCGCCCACTCACGGGCGGGTCACACCGGCGGTCACTTCGGTTGGCTGCACGTTTTCCGAAGACATTCGGGGGGGAATTGAGAACGGTGTTGGAGAGTTCGACGGATTTGTCGTCGCGGCCGTGGAACTTCAACACGCTGCGGAGTGCGTCGGCGCGGCGGCTGCCCGCGACGATGATCTGGTCTCCACCGCCGGTGCGGCCCGGCGCGGACAACCGATTTTTCGGTCTCAGGCCTATACGGCACCATTCTGGATTCTTCCTGCCGCGCTTTGAGCGGTTCCCTTCCTCGGGGTGCTTCTTCAACGGTGTGACTCAGGTGTGTTTCTTCGAACCATTTTGGCCGCTGTGCTTCGGGGGCGGCTTCGGTTTGTACTATTCCAATTTCGGATTTGGAGGGACGGCGGATCTAAACGATGAATCCGGATCGACTCCGGTGGACATTTCGGCGATGTCAGCAGCCGGGAATCCGCCGGACGACAACACGCTGGTAAATTCGACCGACGCGAAGGCTGAATCTGCCGCAGCGGCGCAGGACTGGGATCTAGGCAAGGGAGTTTACGTATTAGTGCTGAAAGATGGTACTTCTCGCCCCGTGACCGATTATTGGGAGGCTGATGGATACCTTGAATACGTCAGCAGGGATGGGTCGCGAAGCCACATTCCGCTGGAAGCGCTCGACCTGCAAGCCACCGTGGCGCGCAACGCGCCGCGCGGTTTGGAATTTGTGCTGCGGTCGGAACGCGGGCAGGAGCGGTAGAATCAGTGAGTGCTATGGGGATTTATCGGACAGTTGGGCTTTTTGTTTCTGGATCCACCGTGCGGCATCACCTGCCTTTTGTTCGTACACATTGAAGATTGCAAGGTCACACCAGATTGCAGACCCCACATGCGAATTACAGAACGCGTGACGCCTGATAATGTGCGCAATGTTAGTTAAGAACTTTTGGACCGCCGACTCAGCGCGTGGCTGTGGGATAACGTGCCGGTATGTTATGAGAACTTTTTCAACACCTGAGCAATGAATATGCTGGTTCCGCGCGTTTTCATCTTGACTCTCAGTATCTCGCGCCGCTAAATCGGAACAGCGGCGCACAAGTAACGCGGATGATGGAGGAGAACCCCATGGGCCGGGAGCAAGACTTTCTCACCGTTCTCCAAACCGCGCGAAACAGGGGCGTGAAAACGCCGTTCTTCGTGACAGTGATTGATAATTTCGCGAAATCCAAGTGGCAACTACACACGGAAACTGGCGATCCGCCGCTGATACCCCTAAACGACGCGGTCATGCGCCAACTTGACCATCCCGTGGATGTCTTTGTGGCGCCATGCCTGTATCCCAACGAACTTGCCGCTGACGACGTGGTATTGCTTGCCAGCATCGGCTTGGAAGACCTTACAAGCGACTGCAACGCCATGGGTCCGCGGTTCCGTGACTTCCTAATTCTGGCAGATGCTCACGCTAGGTTGGAGGCGCTCGGCCTTTTTGCAACTCTCGGATGGACCGAGCAGGAAGACGAAGAAGCCGCATAAACTTGAGTTCAGGTTTACATCACTACGGGATAAATGCTGCAGAAGCCTTCCCATGCCCACTCACAAGCAGACAGGTCGCCTTGTCGTGACACAGTGACGTGGTCGGTCGACCAAGGCCGAACTAGATAGTGTGGACCCTCGGCGCAATCACAACTTGGCTATCTTTTCCAGTGCTGGGCGATTGTAGATAACGAGGTTCGACCCTTTCAGCTGCAGCAACCGTTTCTTCCTGAATTCGGAAAACACTCGGGTAACAGTTTCGCGGGTGGTCCCGATCATCTCGGCAAGCTCCTCTTGGGTCAGCCTGACCTTGACTGTCGTAGAACCGTCGTCTTGCGTGGTCTTGGGCGCCCAGGAGAGCAGGAGCTTGGCAAGCCTCTCCGACGGCGAAGTCGCGAGGCCGAGAGTGCGGATCTCCTCGTAGGCTGTGTAGTAGTTGCGACTTAACTGTTCGGCGACGCGCAAGGCTACTTCCCCGTGTTCTTTTAGGAATTGCAGCAAGGAATCACGAGGAATGAAGTTAGCCTGACCAGGCTCTATCATTTCTACCGTGACCTCGTATGGGCGGTTGGAAATGACCGCATTCAGGCCAAGAACGGCTCCTGCCTCGGAGATTTTCGTGATGATAGTTTTCCCTCCGCGGGAAGAGATCGAAAGTTTTGCCTTCCCGGCACACAGCACAAACAAGCCCCGCGGTTCCTGCCCTTCAATGAAGAGCATGGCTCCCCTGGGATAAACGGCGGTTGCTTTGATTTCGTTGAGTCGTTCTACGGCGTGAACGGAAAGATCACAGAAGAGGCGTTCCTCCCTGACCGGGCACGTCAGGCAGTTATCAAGAATATTTAGTCCATAAGAGGTGCGCATGAAGCCCCCCCTTTGGTAGCTGTATTTTAAGCGTTTGGAAGTGTGATTGCCATCACGGACTGGAGTGATTAAGGCTACCCGACTGAGCGAGCTCAACGCGCAGCATTATGCGGCTTGGCGCATGGCTCACGCCGGCTGGAAGTGCTGGAGCTTGTCGGCCTCGCTGGATTGCCTGCTCAATCCATTTCACGCTCACCGATAAAGAAGCTCAGAGCACGCAGGTAAATCCGAGCCGCTCTGACGGCTCTGGTGTCCTCGCCCTTGGAGTGCTTCTGAAGCTGGGCTGCCGCGTAGGCCACACGGGGTAGTTCGGCCCGCAGCTCGTCCTTTAAATCGTCGCCATCGGAAGTGTCGTGACGCCGCTCGTAGAGTTCGTAAGCGCGGATCTTGATTTCATGGTGGAGTGCAACCTCAATGATGTCATCCACGTCGATTGAGAAATAGTTTTTGGGAGAGGTTCCGGAAATCATGGGGGCACCTCCTATGAGGTGGTGTGAGGAAATTCAATTCCAGCTTGCCTATTGTCTTAGGACAAACACGCACGGAATTCAGTGACCCAGCGCACTAGTGGTGGTGACAGGGAGCTTGAGCTGTGAAGCGGACCACACACCTCGCAATCGGGGGACTCGGATGTCCTGCTAATTTCCCGACTTACGCGGCCCGGGTCCTCACGAAGGCGGAGCCGTTCTTTTTCGAATATTTTTTACATGCTCGCGCAAACGATTCCCGAGCGGAGTTTTCGTCAGCGACGGCTTGCTCGATTAGAAGATCGAGTTGACTGTAGTCCGCGTTCTGTTGCGAACTCATCTTCCCAGCAAGGGCTTTAGCTTTGCGGGCGCCGTCCGCGACGTGCTCCGCGGTTTTGTATGCGGAGGCTTTGTTAGCTAATGCCTTGAAGTCGGCGGTGAAATCAGCAGTGTGTCCCGTGAGGGAGTTGAGCCCCCAAGCGTTCAAAACAGCTTGCGCCAAACCGTCCGCGAGCTTTATGTGTTGTTCGATAGTCAACACGGCATCTAACCAAGCGGGAAATGTCGTATTCACAACTAAACTCCAAGAAAGAGGAACGTGAGGCAAGCGCTTGCCTATCGTTTGTATATGACGATGTGGTTTAATTTGAACCTACGGCAATCCCCGCAGAAGTCAAGTCAAACCCCCCGCGGTTTTGACCTCTTTTTGATGTTGTGATGCGCTTTGCAACAAGACTCGCCCGTTGTTGACGAAACCAGGGTTACCTGGTCCGTCCCCCTTGAGATGGCGACCACTCGAAAGGTGCTTTGTGCGGCAGGTCACCTTGAGTCGTGACGTGGGTCATACCACGAACAGGATATTCGAGCCTAATCTACGCCAACTGCTCGCCAAGGAAGTAGCTTATGGCTGGCGACCCCCCTTCCGCTTATCTGCAGGCCTCTCTGGAACAGCGTGGTGAAAAAGTGCGCAAGCCAAAGTTCACCGTGCTGTTCCGGCGCGGAGACAAGGCGTCGGGCATGGTTGTCGTTCTCAGCGGAAAAGTGAGTTTAGGTTTTGGGGACAATTCGGCTTTCGACCGTTCCTATGGTCCAGGTGCGTTAGTGGGCCTGCCGTCTACGATCACCCGGCACAACTATTGTATGACCGCGACAGTGACCGAGGACGCCGAACTCGGTTTTTGGAGTCCCGAGGCATTGGACTCGTTGTTGCACAACCGTCCCGACCTCTGCCGACAATTACTCGTGATCCTGGGAGAGAAGATGGCTGAGAATTATGAACTGGAGGAAAGCATCGCTCAGGAGAAGCAAATAAACGCCGTTCGTCCAGTGAGCTGAATCTAGCTAGCTCGAAGACAAGGAGGTCTCCCATGGCACAACTACGTGGTTTGAGCCGGGGCACAACACAAGTCGGGTCATTGCCCTTGCCCTCTGGGACAAAACGGCGATTGGCTCTTTCGTTCGCAGTCGCCGGGGCGCTCAGTTTCTGGTTGCCCGATGTGGCGGTCCATATTTATACAGGACCGAATTTTGATTCTCGGCATGTATGGGTATGTACGATCCTTATGCCAGCAACATTCTTGTTTGCTTATGTGATCGCCCGAAGGCTTGGGATGAAGCAGGATTTCAGATGGGTCGGTCCTGCGATGCTGCTCGGTGTATGGCTCACTGGTGGACTGTTCATGACGCTCGCAACGGCGTCGGGCAGCGGATTTGTTGGTGTCGACGGAGTTGGGCGACTGCTCATAATTGTGTCGTCGGTTATCCCGGTTGTCACCTTCCTATTGGCGGCCTACGACGGCAGCTTGTTCGCTTTGCTTGCGGTTACGCTGGGCGCACTCCTTCTTTGTGGTGTGCGGGCGAGTTGGATACTTCTCACTTACGTTCCGTCGCGCCCAGGAACAACTAGCGACGAACCCGCTTTGCAGCAAGGACCCAAGGTCGCTTGATGTGATCGTGGCGAATGCGAAGGCGAAGCTGGGAAAAAAGGAAGGTTCAATATGAAAGTCAACGAAATAGAAATACATGCTGGAGATGTTGACCAGCCTTACCGAACTGTGTCGGAAATCTCTGCAAAGGTCGAAGCTGCCACTCTTTTCCCCAAGACACCGACTCTCGAAGACATCAACTTCAAGTTACAGGAGAAGGCTTCGCAACTGGGAGCAAACGCGGTCATCAAAGTGGAATACAACCGAGGCATGTCGCAGGCGAGTGGTGTGGCTGTTGTCTTAGATTCTGACGAGGTGGACTGGGCTACGGAGTTTCTGGAGTATCAAAGGTAAGAAACTCAGTGCGGACCATTTTGGATTCCTACTGATAAATCGCGTAGTTCGGGAATGAGTGTATCCCGCGACTCTACGTGTTGAACACTTTATGCTTCTCGAAAATGACGCAAGTCAACTGGGTTGGAATTCCAAATGGAAAATTTTGCTTCCATTATGTGCCTTGAATCCTTGTTGTGAATCCACCTCCGCGCATCTTTCTGTTCGCGGGACTGGAGGGGGGAATGAGAAGTGGAAATAGCCACTTTGATAGTGTCTGCATCAAATCCACAGGTTCTTATGTTCCGTCCAAGATTCTGACCAACGAAGAAGTAATGGCAAACTTGCCAACCTCTCCGGAGTGGGTCGTCGAGAAGTTGGGGATTCGCGAGCGGCACATCGCTGAACCAGACGAATACACGTCGGATCTTGCTGCCCGTGCCGGGCTGGATGCAATCGCTTCGGCGGGGCTTGAACCAAACGACATTGACTTGATCATCGTTTCCACGGCGACACCTGACCGCAAGATGCCCTCCTCGGCATGCATTGCGCAGACCAAGATGGGCATTTGCAACCGCTGCGCCGCGTTCGATGTGGCGGCGGTGTGTGCCGGGTTTGTTTACGGCATCACGATCGCCGGCCAATTCATCCAGAATGGTATGTACGAGCGTGTGCTGGTGATCGGCGCCGATACCTTCTCCAAGGTCACGGACTGGAACCACCGCGACTGCGTTGTTTTTGGAGACGGTGCTGGTGCCGTGGTACTTGAGAGGAAGGATCGGGAGAACGGGCTCTTTTCAAGCATTCTCCTCGCCGAGGGCGAAGGAAAAGATCAGTTCACTGTCTACCCCGGGGACGCCTACTTCACAATGAACGGAAGATCGGTTTACCAGAAGGCTACAACCGCAGTGCCCGAGTGTATTCAGGAGATTCTCCGCATAAACGGGCTGGGACTCGAAGACGTCTCGATGATTGTTCCGCACCAGGCCACCGCTGGCGTCCTCAAGCGCATCGCCGAGGTACTCAACATCCCTTTTTCCCGGATACAGACGAACTTGGAGTCCTACGCGAACACCGCTGGAGCCACAGTTCCGCTGCTCCTAGACCAAGTAAACCGACGCGGTCTCATTCACGAAGGCGATCTTCTCTTGCTCGTGTCCATCGGCGCAGGCTGGACCTGGGGCGCAAGCTTATATCGATGGTAAGTTCCGGTCTACCATCCCCAAAACGGATTGTGAAAGGTCTATCTTGGCCCACTTCCGCCGGACCTCTAGCAAGATTCGCTCGCGCCGATACGTCTCCTCCTTCATCCCTACCGACGAGACGCCGAGGCAGAAGAAACATGCGTCGTAGCCTGAGAGCCTGTCCTCAATCGCCGCGAGATCAGAAACATCTTGGTGTACGATCTCGCGCAGCTTCTCATGATTCGGCAGGCTGGAGGTGCGCACAATCGCGAGGACACCTTCAACATCGGCATCGAGTAGACATTCGCGCAGGACGCCCTGCCCGACCATGCCTGTCGCTCCAAAGAGAACCACTTTCACTTGACCGTCTCCTATTTCTCAAGAATGCGCATACCAGCCCGAATGCAGCGACCATCGGCTGCACGAGAGGCACTGTGTCTCAGTCCATTGGTGCAGGCAGGCGGGGCAGACACCTCCCGTATCGAACGTGTTCCACTCGTGTCCGCAGGTGCAGAACCATTTGTCTTCCTTTCGGGGAGACCACCCGCAGAGTGGGCAGGCTTCGTGCTCGCTGTTTCCGCCCGCGCATTGATCATGCTAGCGGCGGTGGACGAGTCCTTGGCCCATGAAGGAATCAATCCCCAGCGCATCAGCGACAATTCCCGGACGGGTTCCTTCAGGTTTTGCCGGATGACGGGAATGGGCTGGGTGGGGGCAATGTTGTACCGTGGGCTCCAGTCTTCTTCGCCCGAGACGCTATCAAAGTGTTCCTCGATGATCTGCTTTCGCCGGGATAGTCGATATCGGCCGCACATGGTAGATTATGTCAGATCGGATAGCGTCACGATTAGTCGGAATTTCCAAAGAGAGTTTCGCCAAGGCTGCGGAAAACGCGGTCGCAGAAGCCGCAAAGACCGTTCGGGGCATGAAGTGGGCACGAGTGGCGGAATTGGAAATGGAATTGGGCGGCAAGAAGATCGTTAAATACCGCACCACTGCGAAAATCTACTTCGATATTGAAAAATAGCGATTGTTTTGAATGTGGAATTGAGCCCAAGCAAAGCGAAGCGCCCCAAAACTCTTTCGAGTCACGGGGCGCATCCCTTGAACAGCCCTCCCCCGAAGTCTGCTCAACACCAGCCTACGTTCTGATCCCTTCTGCGGGAATGGCTCCGATGGGCTGAGATCGGCACGACTAGGCCCCTATCAGCGTGGCAGCCGACGCTGCCTCGGGATCAAGACCTGACTATCGTCCGTTTATCGTTTTGCGCCCAAACTGAGCGCAGATTGTTTCTACGTTTGTAAGCAACGCATCGCCCGCGAATTCGAGGCTGGCAATCGAACGGTCGGCGGCCTCGCAATGACCGAAACCACAACCATCTTTGACAACCACGGGGAGGTAACCAAGATCAGCGCCGTGTCGCACCGAAGGTTCAATGCCGATCTCCATGGCGATACCGACAATGGCAAAGGCGCGAATGCCACAATCGCGCAACGCCATATCCAGCGGCGTGCCTTCAAACGCCGACATGCTGATCTTGTCGAAGACGGCTTCGCTCGGCAGTGGATTCATCTCCGGAATCAGGTGAAATCCCGGAGCGTCCCGCAAGAACCAAGGCTTGACCTCTTCGGGCGACTTCACCCGTTGCCAAGCCATCGCCATGCGGAACTGAGATACCCCCATTAGTTCCTTCGGTAGGGACATATGGCGCGTGAAGAAGACCCGAATTCCCGCTTCACGCGCCGCATCGAGAACCTGAAGCACCTTCTCCGTGATTTGTGGGCCGTTCTCGATCTGCTTCACGATACCAACCTGCATGTCATACACGATCAGAGCCAATCGTTTCGGATCACATATTTCTTCCAGCGTTTGTGGAATATCTAGTCCGAAAACCTGCTGCATAAGGAATTCCACCTCGTTGATAATCGAAGTATCATTTTATCTTGGATTGGATCGAGTACCGTCGCTGAATCGAGCAGTCGCTTTGAGGCATCGAAGTGACGCGGCGACCTCGAAGCTTAGGAGATACTGGTCGAAATATGTTCAGGACGAGATTCAGGCGACAAATCGTAGCAGAGTTCCTTCCACCAACCCGAGAGCGAAAGGCCCGGAAGTTGATCATATTGTGCGACGGCATGCCCTCGATTCCCCGCAAGCAGTCGCTATCGGAATTTCTCGCTGCCAAGGTTTTTTGGGTCATCTATCCGCGCTATCGGGGAGCATGGGAGAGCGACGGTGAGTTCTTGGAGCGGTCTCCTCATGAGGACATCCTCGACATCATCGATGATTTGCTCAAGCAAATCGAGGAAATCGCATTCGGTCGGCGGTTCCGACTGACACCAGATCAAATCTTCGTGATCGGTGGCAGCTTCGGCGGTGCGGCTGCGATCCTGTTGTCCCTTGATCCGCGAGTTAAGCGTGTACTCGCGAACTGCCCAGTCGTGGACTGGAGTATTCTCGACAAGGCTGAGAAAACCGAGACTTCGAAATCGAACTACGCAGACTACATTCGCCAAGCCTTCGGGAATGCATATCGGCTCTCGGATGCGAACTGGGGCAAGCTCCGAGGCGGTACGTTCTACAATCCGTGGCACCACAGAAACGAGATTGACGGCTCCAAGGTGATGATGTTCCACGCCGAGGATGATCCGAATGTGCCTTATGAGCGAACCAAGGAATTTGCCGAGATCATAGGAGCCAAGCTCAAGACGCTCAAGAGCGGCGGGCATATCAGCACAGACTACATCGTCAGAAAATATTGGCTCCAGATCAAGCTGCTCTTCGAGTCGGCGTGACGATTGGTAGTGCTGTTTAGACGCGAGTTGACCACCAGAGTAGAGCAATAAACACAATCTGCATCGGGCCCCGCAACCAAAGCGGGGTTGGCGGTTTGCCTCGCAGTGTGACGCCGCGCTGTGCTGCATTTACATTGGCGATGAACATCCCGATCAAGAGGGCGATGAGGCAAAAGCCCGCGAACCTGCGAAATTGCGGGAGCACCAATCCCGCCGCTCCGAGAAGTTCGAAAACACCAGTGATGTACACGATCAGCAGCGGGCGCGGAAAAGATGACGGGATCATCTGTGCTAGATCATGTTTCATCTTGTTGAAATGAGCCGTTGCGGTGAAGACGAACATCACAGCCAAGGCGTACAGAGCGGAATGCTGCCACGAGGCGAGAACAGGCACACCAGCCGCTCCTATCGCTCGAAAGAGCAGCCACGCTGTTAGCAATACGATGAGAACGAGCATAGGAAAGCCGAATCCAAACAGTGACCCAAGAGTCTCTCACTAATGCCGAACTCTTATCACTTAGCCAGCAACAAAACCTCGAACGACCATTACCCCTAAACGTCCCTAAGTTGCTCCTCGGTCATCCCAAAATAGTGCCCCAGTTCATGTATGAGAGTCTGGCGGATTTGATGTCGGACTTCAGCCTCATTGGAGCAGACCGCCTCAATATTCTGCTGATAAAGTACGATGTGATCCGGCCCTGTGGACAGGTTGAAAACGCTCCTCTTCGTCGCAGGGACGCCGTGAAAGATGCCCAGAAGCAGCCGCCTTTGCTGTCCGGGACGCTGGGATGATTGGTTCGAAGGAAAATCCTCTACCAGAATCGCGACGTTCTGGATGCGGCTGCGGAACTCTTCCGGCAGCGAATCCAAAGTCTCTTCAGCAACGTTGATGAAGTCTTCGCGCTTCATCCTTCACGCACTTTACTAAACAAGCGTGCCCTCACTCGGAGTAACCGTCGTCATTGTCGTCATCTTCGTCTTTGCGGTCGTCTTCCTCTTCGTCCTCTTCCTCGTCTGATTCTTCGCGAAGAATGACATTGCTTCGCACCGAGCGATCCGAACAGTCTGCGTCGAGGCATTGTGGGCGTATTCTCCTCATGTCCACATGGTACTCTGTGCCCGTTGGCAAGAGCAGCGGGTGTTAGTTGGGCGCTGTCGCGATCAACTGGCCGAGGACGAATCGCCTTGGCACATCCAGAAAGGGAGGACGCCATGTCGTCGCGCACAATCTTTCTAAGCAGGCTGATCGGGCTGTACTGCATTGTCATCGCGCTCTCGATGATGACTCGCAGGCAAGCTACCGTGGAGACGGTGACCGTCCTTCTTCAAAATCCAACGATGACGCTGATCCTTGGAGTAATCACGCTGGCGGCTGGGCTGGCGATGGTTCTGGCGCACAATATCTGGTCGGGAGGTACGTTCGTCGTCGTGGTCACCCTTCTCGGTTGGATGGCGCTCATCAAGAGCCTGGTCTTCTTGTTTCTGCCGCATGAGATGGAAGCGGGACTTTTCCTTGGGCAGCTTCACTACCGACAACTCTTCTACGTGTACGCGGCTATTTCACTAGTCCTCGGCGTCTACTTGACCTATGGTGGATTCCGGTCAAGGTCACACTAAAGTCACGCATCCAGATGCCCGGCCGTTTGACGGTTGCCACGCTCATGTTGGATATTGAGACGGAATGGATGCCGAGCAGACGGTTGCCGAAATCGAGCGCATAGCGGTTTCGCTTTGGCAGCGGTATGGGGTTTGCTGCCGTTGATACGTTTGACAGCCTAACCTCTGCCTAAGACTTCCTTCTGACGGTACTTGCAGCCATCTCTGACCGGACATTCGCTGCAACGCGGCTTTGACCGCTTGCACAGTTCTTGACCGTGCTGCCGGAGCAACTGATATGCTCGGATCAGCGAGTCGCAATCTTGCGGCAGTTGCCCACGTACAGCATCCTGAACCAAGCGGTACGTCGCTGAATAATTCTTCTGCTCTTCGGCAAACCCCACTCGGCATAGCACGCGCAACCCATTCGAGTCGAGTGCCATTACCGGATAGGAACCTGTGAACAAGAGTATCTTTTCCGCGCCCGGATCGCCAATGCTGGGAAATCTTTTCAAAGCTATCTTCGCTTGGTGCAATGGCCTCTTGAGCACCGAACGCAGGTCGCTGTCAAACTCCTCATACGCAATCTTGGCAATCGCGAGAAGCTTCTCCGCACTCACGTCGGGAAGTATGCCAGCTTTGCCGATGGCAGCTAGAGCGGAGTGCTGAGCAGCAAGAATCTGTTCGGGGCGTGTACCGATGGTTCGTTTGAGAATGGCGAATGCTTCAGCACGACGCTTGTCGCTCGCCAGATACGCAATGTTCTCCCAGATGATTAGTTCCAGTGGTTCAGTTGAAGGCGGCGGCACGGGAGGACCGTAGTGCTGCTGGAGTCTATCGACCAGCTTTGGAAACGTAATGGTCGGTTTGCCCATTCACTACAGTCCCTATTCACAGGTCTCGTCGTAGCAGACTAACTCCACCTGATTGCCCTCCGGATCATTTACATAAAGAGAGCGCCAATGTGCCCATGCGTGCTCGGCGGTTTCGACTTCAAGGCCCAAAGCTTCCAGCCTTTTCTTTTCGCGCTCGAAATCAGCAAGAGGAATCTCAAACGCGATGTGGTCAATGGTGGAAGTTTTGGCATCCGGTGCGGAGTAATCGGGAGTGCCTGATCGGTCGAATAAGGCGAGCACTTGGGTGTGACCGCCGTAGCCCTGCGCAATCTTGAAAAACGCGGTGTCTGAATCTCTGTTCATCAGAGGCAAGCCGATGACCTCCTCGTAAAACTTCTGCATGGCGTCCAGATTGTTAACGCGAAGTGCGACTTCCCCAAGGCCGCGCACTGACGTGCGCTTTTCGCTAGTTGTGGATGATGGCATGATGAACCTCCCGAGCCAGAAGCCTCCCAAGCATACAGATTCCGGTTTTTGCTGGGTCGGCGCTTTTTGCTTACATTGCCCCGTTGGATGAGTTGTGCGGAAGGTCGGTCGCTGAATCGAGCAATCGTTTTCAGCATCGAAAACAGGAGGTAGTGGAGCGCCGGGTATGAACTTTCTGAAGAAGTTCGAAGCTGAAGTCTCCGGATGGACGGATGTGTAGGTTCATCCACATCGTTTTGGAGTTCGGGAATTCCTCCACGGCAGCGCAGAAGTTGGGCATGTCCACATCGGCGGGGTTGTTGATATCCCATTTCCCCGCTCGATACGGGATGCGCTGTTAACGGAAGATCTGGCTGAAGAGCACCACTGGGTTCCCAATTCCGGTTGGATTACCTTTCGCATCCGCAGCGAGGAAGACCTCGGCCATGCCTCTCTGGCTCATGCGCCTGTCGTATCTGCGATACTCTCTCAAGGCGTCACCTGAACCAAGAAAGCTGTTCGAGCAGGAGAGTCAAGAACTGTATCTGAATACTCGCCTCAAATCGTTGCTCGAACCGTTCGTTCCAAAGACTCTTAAACAAGTTTCGGCTGAGCCAGTCTCAGCATAGGTGCGGGCGAAGGGTCGCCGAACCCCACCCAAACTTTGAATTGCCGAAGGGGAGAGTATCTTGGCCGCAAGAATTCTCATGGTTCTCAGTGCGAGCATTGTCTTTACGCTCGGAGTCGCTCACCTCGTCTATACGTTCTGGGGCCCAAGCCTCACGCCCCGTGACCCCGCGCTGCAAATCAGCATGAGCCAGAGTTCACTTATTATGACGAAGGAAACAACCATGTGGCGGTGTTGGGTGGGCTTCAATGCCAGCCACAGCATGGGACTTATTTTATTCGGATTGGTTTTCGGCTATGTCGCATTGGCTCACGCCCCACTCCTCTTTCAGTCACGGTTCCTGCTCGTTGTCGGGCTGGCAATGCTTGGTGGTTTGGTTGTGCTCTGCAAGGTTTATTTTTTCAGTGCGCCTCTCACAGGCATCAGCATTTCTTTGGCCTGCTACGTCGCCAGCATCGCGCTATCGTGGGCAAACCATGCGCTCCACACGTAAACAGGCTTTTCGCGCTTACAACCTCGCTCGTGAAAACGCCGAGTCACTTCCCATACCACTCGGAGTGCGGCGATCGTATCACCAGAGATCAAGATTGATCGCAGCGACCCCTTGTACCCATTCAGTCAGGCCGCAGCCTAGCGTTTTCTTGCGACGAATCGGGAAGATTTGGTAATAGAACTGACATGACCTTGGACGATTTCCGTCAATCCCTGACAGCGACCAACCCGCCAGCCAGACAGAGCCTTGCGCTCGCCGGACTTTGGTGGGATAGCACAGGCGATTGGAAGCGGGCGCACGAATCTTTATCTTCCGATGTGACCTCGACCGTAAGTGTCAGAGCAAGCACATGGTTGACGAATTGAATCCGCCACCCGCGGGACCTCGCCACTTGATCAGCAAATTCTCAGGCGGCCAATCCTTGGTCTCTTCGCTCAGGGCGGATTACTGCCGGTTAGCCCGCCACTCGGGAGCAATTGAAGACGTAGTTTCTTTCAGGGGCGGAGTCTAGTTGCGTTTGCCTCATCTCTGGTCTGACCCGTATTCCTCTTTTATAGCGCTCCCGAAGACCGGCTGGCTTCCGAGCGAGACATAAAAGCCCCAGAAAAGCAGAGTGAGCCGAGCCAGTAGTGCAATCATGGCGCGTCCAGCGACCACTGGTCGAGAATCAGTGGTGGTGACGTGCCGAGGGTTAACAGGACGAAGAAGAAGGCGGCCGCGGCAACGAGTCCAATTCTAAGCAGCACTGCCAGGCCGTTCCATGTCCTCAGGCCTTGAGTCGATTCGACC
>CAVXXU010000005.1:0-148084 GCA_963765825.1 uncultured Acidobacteriaceae bacterium | reverse complement strand
CCTATGTCTCTGGGTACATAGGCGCCACTGCTTTGCCACACATCTGCTCGAAGCCGGTACCGACCTGCGAACCATCCAGATGCTGCTCGGGCATCGCGACTTGGAGGAAACCACGATCTATCTGCACCTCTCGCGGCGGCATCTCAGCGCCACCGGCAGTCCGCTGGATGCACTCACCATCCGAGGAGGAGAGCAGACGCAGAGCGCATGAACCGGCCTCCTCTGGAGGTGGCCGACATCGTTCGCTATGCAGGACGGTCCTTTGTTGAGCGCAGTCGCAAGTGGATTAACGGCCAACACGAAAAGGTGTTACTGGCCATCACACGCTGCCGTACCGCAGCGCTGGGTGGACATCGCGATCAGTGCTCAGATTGCGGACATTCCGCCATCTCGTACAACTCGTGCAGAAACCGGCACTGCCCCAAGTGTCAGGGCAACGCACGCTTGCGCTGGCTCCAGGCGCGGGAAGGAGAGTTGCTGTCTACCAGCTACGTGCACGTCGTCTTCACTCTGCCGCGGGAGCTGGCTCCGCTGGCATTGCAGAATAAACGGCTGATCTACAACCTGCTATTTCGCGCCAGCGCCGAAACCCTGCTGGAGATCGCCCGCGATCCACGCCACCTTGGAGCCGAGATCGGCTTCTTCAGCGTGCTCCATACCTGGGACCAGCGACTGCAACATCATCCCCATGTCCACTGCGTGGTGGCCGCCGGCGGTCTCGCTCCTGATCACTCCCGCTGGATGTCCTCGCGCCGCTCCTTCTTTCTTCCCGTCAAAGTGCTCGGTCGTGTCTTCCGCGGCAAGTTTGTCGCCGGACTCAAGACCGCCTTTCATGCCGGCGTACTCCAGTTCCACGGACATCTCTTATCGCTGGCGGAACCGCGCACCTTCGCCTCTTGGCTGCGGGTACTGTTCCGTCACGACTGGGTTGTCTACTGCAAACGGCCCTTCGGCGGGCCAGAACATGTGCTCCGTTATCTCGGCGCTTACACTCATCGCGTTGCCATTTCCAACAGCAGGCTGGTTGCTCTCTCCGAGGGCCACGTAACTTTTCGCTGGCGCGACTCCGCCCACGGCAACAAGAAACGGCTCATGACCCTTCCGATCGAAGAGTTCCTGCGCCGCTTCCTCCTGCACCTGCTGCCGCGCGGCTTCGTGCGCATCCGCAACTTCGGATTCCTCGCTAACCGGCGGCGAGCAGAACTTCTTCCGCTTTGTTTGCGGTTGCTCCAGCCATCCAATCAGCCAGTAGCAAGCGCCATCCCGTCCGCGCTACCCATTCACTCGCTGTGGCGATGTCCGCTTTGCGGCGGAACTATGCAGGTTGTCGAGCGCCTCTCCGCCGCGCAACTCCTCCTGCGATCCCCGCCTCATCTCAGCCGGTGCGCCGCATGAATCCACATCTCCAGCCTCGAATCTCGCTCGTGCTTCGGCGCGCACACTGGTTCTGTGTCTCGTACTCGTCAAAATGCAGTATGGTGGTGCGATTCAGACTCTCCGATGCGCCGCCCCATGACCATTCCCTCCGCGACCCGCTACTGAAACCCAAGCGCTCTCACCGCAACGGCAAACTCGCAAACGATCAAGGCCGGCTCATCCAGATTCAAATCCCATAGTCCCCCGGGGCGGCTTCCTTCAAGTCGCTGTATCTGAAGCGCCCCTACACAGCCGCTCAACTCCCAGCTCTTCGCTCGTGGGCGCTTCAGATACAGCACTAAGACTTCTCGTTCCTTATCTGCGGTCGATGAGTGCTTTGGCGATAAAGCATCATTCCTGAAATGCTCTGGGACCGAGGGCGTTTTCGAAGACGAATCGTCGCGACAACTCGGAGTCATGCTGCCGGCTGGAGATTAGCGACGCTCGCCGGGACTACTGCCTGCGAATCATCCGTTGTTGGCCGGAGTGATATTCTGCGAACCGAACGCTTATGTCCGATCTTTCAGCATTTGCCGAAAGCGTTTGGATCGTCGAAGGTCCGAGTGTCCGCGACATGGGTGTTATGTTCACCACCCGCATGACGGTTGTCAGGCTCTGCGATGGCTCACTTTGGGTGGATTCCCCTGTTTCTGTACCCTCTGAAACGCTCAAACGCATCACCGACTTGGGACCCGTGAAGTATCTGATTGCGGCGACACCCAGGCATGTCTGGCGGCTGTCAGTGTGGCACAGGCTGTTTCCTGAGGCGCAGCTATGGGCGCCACGTCCCACCCCATTTACCTTGAAAAAAGGTTCCTTGCCCTTCGCCGGAATTCTGGGCGACGAGGCGCTTGAAGCCTGGAAGAATGACTTCGACCAGCTCGCCTTCAAGGGCAACCCGCTCATCGAAGAAATTCTCTTCTTCCATAAACCATCGCACACAGTCATTCTGGATGATTTAATACAGGTCCACCCGATGATAGAGGACAGGCCGTTTCGGAATTCCTTGATCAGGCTGGGAGGTGTTGCGTACCCGCATGGAGGCGTGCCGTTGGACATCAAGCTAACCTTCATCCAGCGAAACCTCGCGCGGCAATCGCTCAAAAAGCTCCTTTCCTGGGATTTCGATAGGTTGATCATAGCTCACGGCCCCTGCATCGAAAAGGACGCAAAGGCATTCGTGGAGCGGGCGTTCCGATGGCTCGCGCTCTGAGGTCAACGGCCGTATCGTCACGGTCGTGCTTTTTCAGTTGAGAATCACGCGTCAGCCGTTTTGGTTTGGGAGCAGGACAATGCCGAAAAAACTCCTCCTCTTTGCGCCCTGCGCCTACAATCTGGCGGAGACGAGCCGGATGGTCGAGATCGCCAAAGGCATCGAGCGCCATCCAGCAGCCAGCAAGGGCTTCGATATTCATTTCATCTCCGACGGCGGCGACTTCGAGCGCATGATCGAAAAGCACGGTTTTGCCTTGACGCGGATGGAGCCCCGCCTCACGAACGAAAAGATCGAGTTCATCGCCAAAGTGGACCGTGGCGAAAAGTTTGCGCCCGCCTTCACTGACGCCGAACTGATCCAGCGCGTCGGGAACGAGTCGGCCTGTCTCAAGCAGCTTAAGCCTGCCGCTGTGGTCACAGGCTCTTACGTGACCATCCCGGTCACGTGCCGCATCCTCGGGACACCCCTCGTCTGGATCGTGCAATCGACATGGCTGCCCGACTTCTTTTGCCACGGCGCAGGCATGACGGATCACCTCCGGCCCGCTCCTTTGAAAGCGGTCACAGACTGGTCCGTGCTGCAGTTCATCAACTTTTGGATCAGATACGGGTTTCTCAACCCGATCAATCGTACAGCTAAGCACTTTGGGGTTCCGGGCTATGACTCGATCTTTGAGTTTTGGCGCGGCGACATCACCCTCGTTGCGGAGCCCCCCGAGTTTTCCGGTGCGAAGCTGCCACCCAAACACACTTTCATCGGGCCGCTCATTCCGCAGGATGAATTCGCCCTGCCCAAAGAGATCGCCGCCATTCCGAGAGACAAACCGCTGATCTACTTTGCCATGGGAAGCTCCGGCACACCCGGGATCGTCGCTAAAATCGTCGAGAGCTTCGAAGGCAGGCCCTATTTCGTGATCGCTCCGGTGAAGTTTCTGCTTGAGCAAGTTTCCGGAGTCCGCATCCCGGCGAATGTTCTCGTCACCGACTGGGTCCCGGCGTTGCAAGTCAATAAGCTGGCCGATCTCGCTGTGATCCATGGAGGGATCGGCACTGTTATGGTCGCCGCGTTGGCGTGCAAGCCCGTGGTCGGCGTAGGAATGCAGATGGAGCAGGTCGCAAACCTGGCATGTCTCGAGAGGCTTGGATTTGCAATACGCGTCGGAAAATCGCGCGACCCCTCCGCGAAGGTTCAAAGCGCCATTCAGAAGCTCATGCATGATGAAACTGCAAGGGTAAAGGCAACTGCCTTCGCCAGAACCATCGCGCACTGGGACGGGCCAAGGACCGCGGCTGAGACCTTGCTCGAACGCTATGGTGGTTCCGCATGATGTTCCTTTTAGGATTTGTACTGGGAGTCGGCAAGGCTTGGCACGGATGCTGGTACTACACCGCTGATCGGCTCGCGCAGAACACTCGGCTGACGCCAACAGGGCAAAGCGCTCATCCAGCTTCAGATTGGGTCATCCCAGGCGGATAAGTAACGGGAAACGCGCTTGTGTTGAGTGATCGGGCGAACTTCCGTATCGCCGGCTATTCGGAAGTTACTGCCAATAAACGGGTGCGAAGGTCGGTTTCAAGCGGGTTCTGCTTAAGCTAGCGCTTACGGTCCGACTCCCCCGGTATGGCAGTCGGCGCAAGTGACCTGGGTCAAATCTCCAATGTCGACGGGATGCTTGAAGGTTTGCGGTGCCGCCGGGGCCACGCTGCTGACTGTGCCTTCGGTTTGCGACATCAGCGAGTGGCACTGGTTGCAATCTTTGCTGATGACTTTCCCGTCGGCGCTGACGTGCTGGCCGTCGTGGCAGCGGAAGCATCCGTTGTAGAAGTAGTGGCCCAGATTGTTGGGATGAGTCTGCCAGTTCAACTTCATCTCGGGGAAAGTGGTACGGCGGAAAATTTCCTGCACCTCGGTTACCGCGTTGCGAATTTCCAGTTGCTTGCTGTTGGCGACATCGGGATATTTCTTCTCGTAAAAATCGTGCAAGCCGCTCGCAATGCCCCGCATGGCGTCGTCGGTGGTAGCGTAAGTGCCGGTCAGCACCGTAACCGCCTGCTGCTTAATGAAGGGCAGGGAAATGTCGAGTCGACGCGCCAGCAACGATTGATCCACAGACTGGTCCGGCGGCACGTAGATATGCGTCGGCCGGTTGTGGCAGTCCACGCAATCCATATGATGCCTGTCAGCTTTGGCGATCTGATCTTTGCTGAGCGTGGAATCTCTGGCGTAGTACTCGGTCACGCGTCCCTGCAAGTCTTCGACGTGAATGTAGGAAATGATCTGGCGCTTTTCGTCGGAGGCGACGTAGTCGATCTTGTTCCCGATGTTCATGTGCCAGTGAATGCCTTCGGGCGCGCCCGTGGCCGGATCGCCGCCGCCGGTCTTAATGATCATGCGAATCTGGCGCAGCGTGTTCTTTTCGTCATTGGCATAATGCGTGAAGACTTTGAGTTGCCCGCCATAAAACTTTTTTGGCCAATGGCACTGCTCGCAGGTTTCCTGCGCCGGGCGCAAATTGTGTACCGGCGTAGGAATCGGCCTCGGATAAGTGTTGAATAAAGTGGCATAAACCTGGCGGGTGCCCGAGAGTTTCGACTTCACAAACCAGGTCGCTCCCGCTCCCACGTGGCAGTCCGCGCAGGCTACGCGGGCATGCGGCGAGAGTTGATACGCCGTATATTCCGGGCTCATCACGGTGTGGCACAACTGGCCGCAAAATCCCACCGACTCGGTGAATTCGTAAGCCTTGTAACTGCCCGCCACGCTGACCATGACGAACACGACGAGGAACGTCATGAAAGAAATGACGGCGCTGCGCTGCGTGGGATCGTTGAGATCGATGCGCGGGTAGAAGGCGGTGGGCGCAACTTTTTTGCGCCGCTCGATCAGCACTCCGGTCAGCATCAACAGCAGTCCCATTACCAGGAACGCCGGCGCCACCATGTATGCCAGGATCCCGATGTAAGGGCTCGGCTTAGTGGCGATCTGATCGATGGTGGTGAAAAGGAAAATGTTAGCCACGCTGACGATTGCCAGCGCCATTCCGGCCAGGCTTACGGGATTGCGCAGCAGCATGCGCAATCCATGCCTTGCCTCTTGCTGGGGCGGGGGAGTTTGCTCACTGTCCATGTTTTGTTCCGGTGACCGCGGGTTCTTCTTCGGGCGACGCAGTGTCGTGCGAGACGGAGTCCTCGCTGGAATCGCCAAGAGCTTCCGCGATTGTCGCGCTGTCGAGGCCGTGCTCGTCCTGATAGTGGTGCAGCGTCATTTTTCCGTCCCACCACGCCCAGTTCATGGGGTAAACATCTGGGTCGAAGAATACCTGATAGAAATGCCAGACGATGATCGCCAAAGTCGCGAGCACCGCTTCATAAAAGTGAATAGCAGTGGCGATATCCAGCCACCAGCGCGGCAGATGATTGCCCACCAGAACCTTGGCCCATAGCATGATTCCGGTGACGGCCATGACCACCATGCCCCAGACCAGGGCCCAGTACTCCGCCTTCTCCGCGTAGTTAAAGCGGGTAAATTCAGGTTTCCGCGAAGTTAAGCCGAGATAGTAGCAGATATTCTGCCACGCGCTCCGGGCATCGTCCAGCGTGGGGAACAAGTCGCGCACCAACTTCCGTCCCTCGCGGCTGAAGGCGACGTCGAAGATGTGGTAAAGGCTTACTCCGATCAGGAATACGGCGGCGATGCGATGCAACAGGTGCCGTTTGTGTTCGCCGAGAGAAAGCATCGACGCGAACCAGGAGTCGGGGAACTTCAACGCAAAGCCGGTCAGCACCAGCACAATGAAACTGGTCAGCAGCGTGGCATGCTGCAAGCGGAAGCGCAGCGGCATGCGCATAACGAACTGGTGTTGCAATTTGCGCCGCGCAATCAGCTTGGCTCGCCAGATCACCAGGTTGTGCACCAGCATGCCGCCGATCACCGCAAAGATCATGCTGAGATAGAAGCGGCGAATCCAGCGCACGGCCTTGCTCCCGACGTCGGCGGAGAGCGGCGCGTCCACGTGAACTTTCGCGGCGGTGAATTTTTCGGTCACGCCCGGATGGCACTGCCCGCAAGTCTTGGCCAGATTGGCATGGTTGATGGTCGACCGCGGATCGCTGGAGGGGAAGATGCTGTGCGTGCCGTGGCAACTGGCGCAGTTGGCGACGATCTGCGATCCTCCGCGCGACGCCAGCCCGTGATAGCTGGCTAGGTATGTCGTCTCACGGCGGCCCTGGACTCCAAATTCCTGCGACAAGCGCATGCCTTCGTGGCAGCGCGCGCAAGTTACCAGGCCCACATTCTGCGCCGAGACCGGAGAGTTGGGATCGGTGTGTGCCGTGATGGAATGGATTCCGTGACAATCGGTGCACACCGGGGCCTGCCAGTTTCCCTTGGCGATGGCTTGTCCGTGAATGCTCTGCTGAAATTCCTTCGAGATCGCGTCGTGGCATTGCCCGCAGGTCGTCGGCACGTTGAATTTGAAGATGGGCGACTTCGCGTCTTTGGCGTCGAGAATTTCGTGAGTGCCGTGGCAGTCGGTGCAGACGGCGGCTTTTTCCGATCCCGCGGAAACCGCGTGCCCGTGTACGCTCTGCTCGTAAGACGCGACCATCTGCGCGCTCTGCCCTGTGTCCTTCATTACAAACTTCTGGCTGTGGCAGGCTCCGCAGGTGGCGGGAATGTTGGCGTGGTGCACGCGCGATTTCGGATCGCTCGCCGGCAGCAGTTCGTGCGGGCTGCCGTGGCAGTCGACGCAGGTCGCCGCCTGGCTGTTGCCGGCCTTTACCGCTTTGCCGTGAAAGCTGCGGTCGTAAGCCGCCTGCTCGTCAGCGTGGCAGGTCGCGCATGAGATTTTCAGGGGAGTCGTTTCGTGCGCGGCGCTCTTTACGTCGGTGTGGCAATCCACGCAGGTAAACATGCTGCCGTGAATGGAATCTTTGAAGTGTTGCGGGTCAACGTGCAGGCTGACCGGCTTCCCGTTTACGTCATGGGTAAGAGAAGCGTCGCTGTGGCAGGCCAGGCATTCGTCCGCGGTCGGTTTTGGGGCCTGCTTGCTGGCTTGCGATTTGGTGGCGGCGAGGGCGGTAGAGGCAGTTAAAAAGAGGGTGAGGGCAACTCCGGGCGCAAAAATATTCCGTATCGTTCGCGTGGACATGCTCTCACCCGCCAATCCTTCAGAATTGAATTGTCTCCAGGCGGTTCGCACCGCCTTGGTTGAATTACTTGGCCAAACTGCGAATGTAGGCAACCAGACCCTGGATGTCAGTGTCTTTGAGTTTGCCGTCGTAGCTCGGCATCTTGCCTTTGCCTTTGGTAATGATTCCGGTCAGCTGGGCATCCGACTCGGCTTTCACTTCCGGAGAAGCGAAGTCCCGGGTTCCCATCTTGCCGCCCTTGCCGTCGGGGCCGTGGCACATGGCGCACTTTGCTTTATAGGTTGCGGCTGCGTCCTGAGCGACTGCCGACGAAGCACAAACTGCGAATACTCCACAAGCCAGTAGACCTACCAGGCCCATTCGAAATGAGAGACGTTTCATGTGTTTGCTTCCTCCTGAGAGAAGATGTTTCCGGCACGATATCACGGAGCAAAGGTGGCTGGTGATCCGAGTTGCCACCGTTGCGAAAGCACGTTCATTCTGAGACCGCGCTAATCGTGTCGTGTCCTGTACTGAGAACTCACTCGCAGGCGTAGGATCACATGCCGCCCAAAGCCGACCTATGGCGGAAGTCACGCGGGCTTGTGACAGGGATCACCTGCCCTTTTCTGCCGACATTGTGATGCCGGTCACGTGCGGCCGTGCGACCCGGCACTGTGAGTCCGGTCTCATCCCGCCTAGGATTCCGCCATGCCAAAGTCAAATCCGCCAGCTCGCAACTGCGGCACGACTGCCTTAGTCGATTGGAATTCCGCATCGATCGAGGAGGAGTTAGTCCCGTTTTCGAATCCCTCCAAGTTTCCTCTGCGACCGCTGCAGGTTACCTGGGAGATGACGCAAGCCTGCGACTGGAAGAGTTCGTCGGCGCGCGCCGGCGCGCGTTCGTCCCGTGAGCGGGATCGATTCTCCACTGCCGAGGCCTTTCACCTGATCGAGCAAGTGGCCGCCATGCATGTGCCGCTGCTGGCCTTGACTGGCGGAGATCCCCTGACGCGTCCCGATTTATTTCCCGTGATTGAATTTGCCTCGCGCCGTTCCGTGCGCACCTCGCTTACCTTGCTTCCGACGCCGTTGCTGGACGCCGAAGCCGTCGCCGCGCTCAAGGACAGCGGCTTGATGCGCGCTGGATTCTGGCTGCATGGTTCCACCGCGATCTTGGACGACTCTTATCGCGCCATTCCCGGAACGCACAAGCGCACGCTCGAAGTGATCGGCGCCTGCCACGAGGCGCAACTTCCGGTGCAGGTCAACACCATCATCGCGCGCCGGAATTTTCATGATGTCGATCCGATGATCGAGTTGCTCACGCGACTCGACGTGTCGTTGTGGAATGTTTTCTTCGTGGTTCCGGCGAGCAAAGAAAACACCGGGGAACTGCTCACCGCCGAAGAGCACGAACAGGTTTTCGCCAAGCTCTATGCCGCGTCTGGCGTGGTCCATTTTCAGATCAAGACCACCGAGGGCCCGCACTACCAGCGCTATCTGCTGCAGCAGCGCGCCCGCGAATCGCGCGGCCGCATTACCGACGCCGAGGTCTTGACCGGCGTGCCTTACAGGGTGAACGAGGGCAAAGGCTTCGTCTTTATCAACCACCAGGGCGAAGTCTATCCTAGTCGTTTCCTGCCGCTCTCCGCCGGAAACGTCATGGACGTGCCGCTGGCTGAGGTCTATGGCGACTCGCCGCTGTTCGTTTCGCTGCGGGATAGCTCGCGGCTGAAGGGCAAGTGCGGACGCTGCTCGGTGCGCAACCTTTGCGGAGGATCGCGTGCTCGCGCCTATGCCATGACCGGCGACTTGTTCGCTGCGGATCCAGCCTGCGCCTACCAGCCGTAACACAAACGCTCGTGTAGCGGCGGACGCATTCGTCCGCTCCGCGAGGCGAAGCGAGCGGCATTGTCCGTCCCATGCCGATCCGTTCCATGCCGAACCGTTGCCCACGCCGATCCGTTCCACGCGGAACCGCCCGCGCGAACGAGCTTGCCTGAATTTTCCTCCCTCCCAAAAAGTGTGCACTTTTGAACAGACAGGATAAAGAGCTCTTTCTTACCTTTTTTACGCAAGCGCTTCTGGGCCAGACCGGACCAGACCGTTCCCGTGGAGCCACAGGAAGACAACACATGATCTGTGCGTGTGCGAGTCCTTTCGCCGGATTCCCCGATGTGTGATTGAAATCACGTTCAACTGTGATCCGTCACCCGGCGCGCACCGTACAAATCTCGGTAGGATCAGGCCGAATCTTGGGGACCAGCAGAGGCGAACAAACTCTCGAACTGATCACGAGGAGGCGGCTGCGATGCGCTCCCCGGCTCGATCTATGCGCCAAGTCTTTTGCTGCTCATGAACGCAGGCGACACAAGGAGAATTCCGATGCAGAAACATCCGCTCTTATCCCCCACTGCAGTCGCAATCCTGTTTTTTGCATTCTTGACGGCGTTCAACCCAACGCGCCTGCACGCCGTTCCAAGCTATGCCCGGCAAACAGGTTTGGCCTGCAGTGGTTGCCACTACGCTCCGCCGGAACTTAACCCCGCCGGGCGCCGGTTCAAGCTGACTGGTTATGTGGATAAGGCAGACGAGACCAAAGTCGTAAAGTCCGATCCCGGCAAGAAACATGCCGCGCTCGACCTGCTGGCGTCACTGCCCCTTTCGGTGATGATGGACACATCGTTCACCTCGACCAAATCTCCCATACCTGGAACGCAGAATGGCAGCGTTGAGTTTCCGCAGGATGTTTCACTGTTCCTCTCTGGTGCGTGGACCAGCAATATCGGCAGCTTCCTGCAGGTGACATACGATACCCAGGACGATCACTTCACCAGCGACAACACCGATATTCGCTTCTCCAAAAAGACTACTCTAGGCGGCAAGGAACTGGTTTGGGGCTTGGACCTCAACAACAATCCCACGGTTGAAGATCTGTGGAACAGCACGCCGGCATGGGGCTTTCCGTGGATCGCCAGCGACTTCGCGCCGACGCCATCGGCATCCCCCATCATTAACGGCGGACTGGCGCAGGACGTTGCCGGGTTCGGCGGCTATGCCATGTGGAACAACCATCTTTATCTCGACGCAGCTCTGTACCGCTCGGAGCATGTGGGCGGTCCCCAGCCGAATCCCGGGGATGGTTCCACCAACAACATCCGTGGACTTGCGCCTTACTGGCGCGCGGCCTGGCAGGGCGTTTCGAAGGGTGGCACGACTCAGTATGAGGTGGGCACCTATGGCATCCACTTATGCAATACCGCTTTCACCGGGCCCGGTCCCCAGGATTGCTATACCGACTTTGCCATTGATACCCAGATCGATCAGACCTTATTCCGCACCGATGTGCTTTCGTTTCGAGGCAGCTACACCCACGAAAGTTCTGACCTGCAGGCCAGCGTGAATTCCGGCATCGCAGGCTTTGGCTCGCATCACCTGAACACCTTCCTGGCCAATGCCGAATATCACTTCGGCAACCGCTACACCGCAACATTCGGCCTATTCGACACCAGCGGCACCATCGATAACGTGCTCTACGCGCCGGGTTCGGTGAGCGGCAGCGCCAATGGCGATCCGCGCGGAACGGGCTACATGCTGAACTTCTCGTATTGGCCCTGGCAGAACGTGCAACTGGCGGCGCAATACACCGGATACACGCGCTTCAACGGCGGATCGACCAACTACGATGGCTCCGGCCGCAACGCCAGCGCGAACAATACCGTCTACCTGGACGCGAAATTCATTTTCTAAAACGACACATGATTTCTAACGCAAATTCAAAGGAGAGAACGCAATGAAGAGCAAGGTACTGATGTTAATCGTACTGACTGGGCTGTGCAGCGCGGCATGGGCCGGCGATATCGAAGGCAAGGTGACTGGAATGAAAGGTCACTCCGTGGTGTATGTCGACGCCATCGCGGGCAAAACCTTTCCCGCGCCCAAAGATCATCCGGTGATCGACCAGAAGGGATTGGTCTTCGCTCCGCACATCGTGGTCGTGCAGCAGGGAACAACCGTCGACTTTCAGAACAGCGACAATGTGCAACACAACGTTTTCTGGACTTCCATCAGCGGCGACAAAAAAGCTGGCCACAATCTTGGCACCTGGCCCAAGGGCGAAAAGCGGCCGTTCACGTTCGATAAAGCTGGAGTCGTGCCGCTGCTCTGCAACGTGCATCCCGACATGTCGGGATACCTGATCGTCAGCCCTACTCCATATTTTGCCGAGACCGACGACAGCGGCAACTACAAAATCAAAGATGTTCCCGATGGCAGCTACACGCTGGTTGCCTGGCACGAAGGCGCCAAGAACCAGTCCAAGCCGGTGACGGTGGCGGGTGGCGCGAAAACGGATTTCACCCTGAGTAAGTAAGGAGTGCTGCAGTGCCGCCGGGTGGAGAGCGAGCCGGCTTGGGGCGCTCGCTCTCCAGCTCTTTCGTTTTTTCTTGCCGCAAACGCACGAAGAAATCGGGTTGATGTTGTGACCCTAGGATCACAAAGTCCCGCGATGCTGAAGCGATTCAAAAATAAAAAAGTCGATGCGGATTGGCTGCATACGAACTTTCCCTGCATGATGGCCTGCCCGGCGCACACTAACGCCGGACGCTACGTAGGCCTGATTGCCGAGGGACGCTTCGAAGAAGCCTATCGCCTGGCCCGCGATCCCAATCCCCTGGCGAGCATCTGCGGACGAGTTTGCGCCCATCCTTGCGAGACCGCCTGCCGCCGCGGCGAAATCGATCATCCCATTTCCATTCGCGCCCTCAAGCGTTTCTTGACCGAGCAGTACGGCCCGGAGTCGAAGCGTCCCATCAACGTGAACGAAGGACGCGGCCAGAACAAACTTCCTTACAAAGTCGCGATCGTGGGCGGAGGTCCCGTCGGACTCTCGGCTGCGCACGATCTCGCGCTCATGGGCTACGCGGTTACGATTTTCGAAGCCGCCCCTGTCGCCGGCGGAATGCTGTATCTGGGCATTCCCGAATATCGCCTGCCGCGCGGAGTCGTAGAGGCGCAGGTGCGCGAAATTCTCGAGACCGGCGACATCACCCTGAAATTGAATCAGGCCGCCGGACGCGACTTCGCCATCTCCGATCTCCGCCGCCAGGGCTTCGATGCCGTGCTGGTCGCCGTCGGCGCGCATCGCAGCCGCGATCTCAGCATTCCCGGCGTCGATCTTGACGGCGTTTACAAAGGCATCGACTTCTTGCTCAACGTGAACCTCGGCTACAAATTCACCATCGGCAAGAAAGTGATCGTTATCGGCGGCGGCAACGTCGCCATGGACGTAGCTCGCTCGGCCGCCCGAGAAGTGGTCAAGCAGCATGCCGCCGGAGTCGAGGATCTCGAACCCTCCGATGAAAATGTCTCCGCCGTCGCCACCAAGGAAATGGTTGACATCTCGCTTTCCGCGCTGCGCATGGGTGCGAGCGAAGTCAACCTGGTTTGCCTGGAGCGCCGCGAAGAAATGCCCGCCGCCCTCGAAGAAATTGTCGAGGCCGAGGAAGAGGGCATCATCATGCATCCCGGCCTCGGGCCCAAGCGCATTCTGGGCAAGGACGGCAAAGTCACCGCGCTCGAGACTCTGAAGACCAAGTGGGTCTTCGATCAGAACAAGCGCTTCAATCCCGCGTTCTATGAGAACAGCGAAACTCAGATCGAATGCGACACCATCATCATGGCGATCGGGCAGGCGCCGCGACTCGACTTCTTCACGCCAGAAGATAAGGTCGAGCTTTCGCCGCGCGGGCTGATCGCGGTCAATCCGCAGACCCTGATGACCTCCGCTCCCGGCATCTTTGCCGGCGGCGATTGCGTCTTCGGGCCGCGCCTGATTATCGACAGCGTGGCCGACGGCAAGCGTGCCGCCGTTGGGATCGACGAATTTCTGCGCGGTGGTAAGCATCCGGAGCCGATCATCGAAGTCGAAATACTCAAACGGCACTCCATGCCACTCGATTATCTCGATCTCAACCGGCAACCGGTTCCGATGCTTCCTCTCGAACGCCGCACGGGCGTCACGGAAGTGGAAATTGGCTACGATGCACCCGCGGCCATCACCGAGGCGAAGCGCTGCCTGCATTGCTGGACCAACACGGTTTTCGAAGGCATCCCCGAAGATGGCAGCATGTGCATCCTGTGCGGCGGTTGCGTCGATATTTGTCCCGAGAAATGCCTGGAACTGGTTTCGCTCGACCGCATCGGCTTCGAGCCGGAAACGGTGCAGCACATCCGCGACAACCAGGAGTTGTTTGGCGTGGAGTTCGACGAAGTCGCCGCCGACGAGTTGGGAGTGGTCAGCGGCGCCGCCATGTTAAAGGACGAGACACGCTGCATCCGCTGCGGGCTCTGCGCTATGCGTTGCCCGGTGGGCATGATCACCATGGAGTCGTACAACCTGATTCCCGCCGAGCCGACCGGACTGATTTCGATCGCTTCCATCGGCGCGGGATTGCAGAAATAGCACGAGGCAACAATGGCAGATGAGATCAAGAAACACGACGACGTGAACCGCCGGCAATTTTTTATGAGGCTGGGGCTCGGGTCTTTGAGCATCGCGGCCGCGGGCACCGCGGCTTTCGCCTATCAATATCTCGAACCGAATGTGCTGTTCGAGCCCTCGCCGGTGGTTAATGCCGGCAAGCCCGACCGCTATCCGGTGGGCAGCGTCACCCTCGACGTGAATTCCGGGATCTACATCATTCATTCCGATGAAGGATATTTTTCGCTCAGCGCCGTGTGCACCCATTTGGGCTGCATGACCGCGTGGAAGCCGGAATTGAACCTGATTGCCTGCCCGTGTCACGGCAGCAAATTCAACGAGGACGGCAAGAAGATTGAAGGGCCCGCGCCCAGGCCGCTTCCCTGGAAGCGCATCTGGCTCAACGATGACGGCGATCTTCTGGTCGATCGTTCCACGGATGTGGCGCCGCTGGCGCGCGATTCTTTTGTGAGGGTCTGAAACAGGTAAACGAGAATGGCAAAGACGATAGACCAACAATTCGACAATCTGCGCGGAACGCGCGTGTGGCGCTCCATTTTCCGCAGCGGCACCGGGGCGAGCCCTCTGAAGCGCGCGCTCGCCATCCAGCAGAACGTTTTCCTGCATCTTTTCTCCACCAAGGTGCGCACCCGCATGCTGACTTTCAGCGCCACCTGGTACCTGGGCACGCTGACGCTAGGCACATTTTTAATCCTGGTCGGGACCGGCATTCCCCTGATGTTTTACTATCACCCGTCGGCGCCGCAGGCCTATGCCGACACCAAGGATTTACAGTTCGTAGTCTCCTCCGGATTATTTCTGCGCAACCTGCACCGATGGTCGGCGCACGCCATGGTCTTCCTTGTGTTCGCCCACATGTTCAAAGTTTTTTATCGCGGAGCCTACCGCACACCTCGCGAATTTAACTGGGTCATCGGCGTCATCCTGCTTTTGATGACGTTGCTGCTCAGCTACACCGGCTACCTTCTGCCCTGGGATCAGCTAGCCTACTGGGCCATCACAGTAGGATCGAACATCGCGTCGGCGGTTCCGCTGATGGGAGAAAAAATTCACTTCCTACTCCTGGGCGGCAACGCAGTCAACGCCAACGCGCTGCTTCGTTTTTATGTGCTGCACTGCATGATTCTCCCGCTGGCGGCGATGTTTTTCGTGGCCATCCACTTCTGGCGCATTCGCAAAGATGGCGGCCTCTACTCGCATGCCAGTGAACCCACGACTCTGCGAGGCCGCACCGATACCGGCGCTCCTCTCAAGAAGGAGGGCCAATAGTCATGGCCGATTCCAAAGACTTCGTCGCCGGTGTGGACTCCAACGCCAAAAAATCTCCGCGCCGCATCGTCTTCATCACCCGCCGCACTTCGGCCCAGGTCAAGTCTGACTCCGAAGATCAGGTCCAGACTTTTCCAGAAGTTTTGTTCCGCTCGGCGGTCGCCGTCATGTCGCTGGCCGTCGTGCTGGTATGGATCGCGTTGATCTTCAACGCCCCGCTCGAAGGCCTCGCCGATCCTTCGCACACGCCCAATCCCGCGAAGGCGCCATGGTATTTCCTCGGACTGCAGGAGATGCTGCATTACTTTCCTCCCGTAGTCGCAGGCGTGCTGGTGCCTGGACTCGTAGTCATGGCGCTGATCGTGATTCCATATTTCCGCGTCAACATCGAAGCCGACGGACTCTTCCTGAAAGACCGCCAGCGCCGCTTGCGGATTTTTTACGTGATTGCGAGCGCGCTCTCGCTGTTCCTGCTGTTCTTCAAAGTCTATGCGGCGCTGGTGCCCACGCTCATCATGGCGGGCATCATGCTGCTGGCAGCGCAGAGCTCTCCGCAGTCGCCGTCGCCTCTCCGTCGATATCTGGCCGCGCGGCCGCTTTCGTATTGGGTCATGACGTGGTTCTTATTCGAACTGGTGGTGCTGACCGCCATCGGTACATTTTTCCGCGGGCCAGGCTGGGCGTTCGTCTGGCCGTGGCAGGGTTCATAACGATGCTGATTTCAACATTCATTCAGGTGCGGCGTTCATGAAAGAAAAACTTACGGCGCTCTGGCAACGACTCTTCGGCGATAGCGTGCGCGCGTTTGGCGTGGTGAGCCTGGTCTTCCTCGGCTCGCTGGCGATCGCTCCCGCCAAGAATTTTTTCAGCGAGTGGCGGCACTACCAGAACGGCTATCTCAAGATGGTCCGCAACCGCAGCGACGCCAACACGCTGCAGCGCCACTTCCACGGCGGCATTCAGCAAATCTGGCTGCCCGAACTCGGCGTAGTCGACCGCTGCACCAGTTGCCACGTCGGACTGAAAGAGGCCAGCCTCACCGACGTTCCCAACCAGCCCTATCGCACGCATCCGGCGATCCCGCACAAGCTCGAGCAGTTCGGCTGCACAGTGTGCCATCGCGGACAGGGTGCGGCCACCACGGTTTCCGAGGCCCATAACAGCACGCTGGCGTGGGAGCAACCGATTCTTCCGGCGAAATATATCGAGTCGTCGTGCGGCGAGTGCCACCGCGGCCCGCTGCCCGGAACGCCGCAACTAAATCAGGGACGCAACCTGCTCTCCCGCGAGGGCTGCGTGCGTTGCCACACGGTGAAATTGTCCGATGGCGCTACGATGAAGGCCACCGACGATCCGCCGTCGCTTTCGCATGTCGCCGACAAGACTTCGCGTGAATGGATCGTTGCCTGGCTGAAAGATCCGCAGGCTTACGCCACCACGTCGACCATGCCCAACTTCAAGCTGAGCGACGACGACGCGCGCGACATCTCCGCCTTCCTCATCGCCAACAGCACGCCGGTTGCGGGAGACACGGCAACGCTCGCCGCCAAGCCGTCCGCCGATCCCGCCGCCGGAACCAGCCTCTACGGAGAATCCTTCTGCGCGTCGTGCCATGCCGTGCAAAACGCTGCCGGAAATATTGTCGGCGGCGACGTTGGCCCCGAACTAACCCGCGTAGGAAGCAAGGTCAAGCCCGAATGGTTGCAGGCCTGGCTGCGAAATCCGCGCGCCTACGATCCTGCGACGGCCATGCCGCATTATCGCTTCAACGATTCGCAAGTGGCCACGCTCGCCGGATTCCTTGTAGCCAAGGCCGATTCCGACCTGCTCGCGAACGTTCACCTCGACGCCGCAACGCCCGAACAGATCACGCACGGCAAGCGCCTGGTCGCCGATTACGGTTGCGCGTCGTGCCACGAAATTTCCGGCATCAAGAAGCCGGAAAACTTCGCTCCCGAACTCAGCCGCATCGGCAGCAAGCCAGTCACGCAACTCGTCTTCCTGCCCGGCATGCAGCACACGCTTCCCGACTACATTGCCACCAAAATCAAGCAACCGCGTTCCTTCGGCCAGGCATTGAAGATGCCGCAATACACTTTTACCCCGGCCCAGATCGATTCGCTCACCACCGCGCTGCTTTCGCTCAACGACCGCTCCAACACGCTGCCGCCGTCGCTTGCCGTGGCCGCCGCGCCCGAGTCGGATTACCAGCCTGCCGGAAAAGCCGGAAAGCTCATGACCGATCTCGCGTGCCTGAGTTGCCATCGCATCAACGGCCATGGGGGCGATATGGCGCCCGACCTCACGTGGGAGGGCAGTTCGGTGCAGCGGCAGTGGCTGGTCGACTTCCTGAAGAATCCCGGAACCTTGCGCCCCGCGCTCATCCGTCGCATGCCGCGCTTCAACCTGAGTGACGGCGACATCAACGAACTCACCGACTACATCATGACCGTCTATCAGAATCCCGCCGTCGATCGCGACTCCATGCCGCTCGGCGGATATTCGCAAGGCGAGGTCGAACTGGGCCGCCAGCTTTACTACGGCAAGTATTCCTGCCAGGGATGCCACATCGTCGACACCAAGACCGACAAGGGCTACATCGGCCCCACCCTGACCAGCGTGGGATCGCGATTAACCGCGGCGTGGATTTATGGGTGGATGAAGAATCCGCAGGCTCTGCGCCCCGGCACCGCCGAACCCAATCGCGCCATGAGCGACGAAGAAGCCCGCGCCCTGACCGCATTCCTAACCTCGCAAAAAGGCGGCAAACAAGAGGTGGCCAAGAAATGACCCACGTCACTAAGAATACTCATGTGGGGACAGCCGCCCCCGGCTGTCCAGCCGAGCAAAGCTCGGCAGGTTTTTGTTCTTCGGGATTTGCTGCTGTCGCTCTAATCCTGGCCATCCTCCTGACCACATCCTGCTCCCATCAGCCCACGACTTCCTCCAAGCCCAAGCCCACAGCATTCGGCGCTGCCCTGGTCGAATCCAGCGGCGGAAAGCAAACCGCGCAGACCGGCGGCCTCTTGCCCCAACCAGTAGTAGTACAAGTCAACGACGAAAAGGGAACCGCAGTCCCCGGAGCCCTGGTGGAATTTACGGCTGCCCCCGGCGTCAGCTTCGATCCTCCCAACGGGCTCACCGACTCGAGCGGACAGCTCACCACCAACGTCGCCCTCGGCGGCATGGCCGGCCGCTACCAGATCGTCGCCTCCACCATCGACAAATCTCACAAGACAGTAGAACTCAAGCTGGAAGAGACCGCCCTCGGCTACCAGCAAACTCTCGGACGCCATCTCAACGACCAATACTGCGAACGCTGCCACAATCCCGAGTCGACCGTAGAGCGCGTCTCCAACTACGACAACCTGGAAGTCAAGCCGCACCCGTTCACCGACGGCGACACTCTCAACAAAATGAGCGATGCCGATCTCACCGCCATCATTAGCCACGGCGGCCCAGCCCTCAATAAATCGGCGCTCATGCCCGCATGGGGAAATACGCTCAGCAAGTCCGACATCCAGGCCCTAATCTCCTACATTCGTACGGTCTCAGACCCGCCCTCCCGCAACGCCGGCCCGGTCTTTGCCAGTAATTAACCTGCAATACCAATCGTACGAATCAACCACGCTCCTTTGTCCTCCTGAGCGAAGCGAAGGACCTATGTAAGTTGTTGCAGGTAGCGAAGAGGCGAAGATCGTTAGTGCCGCGCCCCCGTCCTCCAATCACGCACCACTGTGATCCCAATCACACGCGCGATTTCGGGAATCATCCAAAATTGGGGCAAATGACCGGGTCGTCCGTGAAACTCTCCTCTCCCAATGTGACTGCGATCACTCACGCTCGTGACGCGATGCACGGAGTTTTCCCGCCCTCTCTGGCATTCTTCTTCCTATTGAGGTGCCTTATGGCTCAAGACAATCGCGACATTCTCGACGTCCTCCGGTTCGAACTGAGCTTCCTGCAAGACGGAGGCTACGGACGCTCTCCTCACGCGCCCTGGCGGGCGCCTGCCATTTTTGAGGACTCCCCCATTTGCCCCAACTTCTGCGATCCGGCGCGGCCGCATCCCTGCGAGAGTTGCCTGCTCGAGCAGTTTGTGCCCGCAGACCGGCGCGCGGAGGCCATCCCCTGCCGCTTCATCGAACTTACCGAACATGGCCAATCGGTCGACGATTTTTATCGCACCGGTACCCAGGCCGATATGGAACAGGCCTTGGCCGCGTGGCTGAGCGAACAGATCAAAAAGATCGAGAAGGAACGTGGTCTATCGCCCAAAGAAGGTGTGGCGTAGCTCGCGGTTCCGCGAGCGTCAACTCAAACCAAGTGCTCCGCCATCGGCGTCGGCAAGACCGAATTCAGAAATGTCTCCCAAGGAAGAGGTAACGAATATGAATGAAGATCACGCATATCGAGTGGCCGCGTGGTGGACCTCCGGCCGTACCGGTTTGGCCAAATCGGATTCCGCCCCCAACGCCATCCACTTCACCGCTCCCACCGAATTTGGCGGCCTCGAGGGCCGCTGGACGCCGGAAGAGCTTCTGCTGGCCGCCGTCGCCAGTTGCTATACCACTACCTTGCGGGCGATTGCGGGCAATGCGCAATTCGATTTCACCGATTTGCAGGTCGAAGCCAGCGGCACCGTGCGCAAGGCCGAGTCCGGCTACAGCTTCTCGCAGATCGTGGTCCGTCCCAATCTCAAGATCGCTTCCGCCGAGGAACATGATCGTGCCCTCGACCTGCTCAAACGCGCCGAGAAGCTTTGCCTGGTTTCGCGCGCGCTGGGAACGAATCTGAAGTTCGAGCCACAACTGGAAATCGTCAAGCCTGCGGCCACGGTCTAAATCGCAACTGGTGTCGTTGAAAGATTCTGCTCGCGTAACCCCGGACGCATTCGTCCGGGGAGGTTTAACGTTTGTCTCAGCGTTCTCGTTTTCCTCCGCGATCTCTGCGGTGCAAAGCTTTAGCGTTTGTTACAGATTCAGCACCGCCGAAATCGACGAAGGATCTTCCATCGCACTCAGGATGAACCCCACTTTTTTGAAGATGGCCTGCGTGGGCAGATTGTCGCGCAGAATTTCTCCCGACAATCTCTTAAACTTCTCTTCGCGCGCCACCCGCGCCACGCTCGCGAGCAGTTCCGTCCCCAATCCCAGACGATGCCAGCGATCGGAAACCAGCACCGCCGCCTCAGCCTCCACTCGATTGATTGCGCTGAACCGCCCTACGCCCACCACTTCGTGCTCGCCAGTCTCGGCATTCACGTGGTCCGCGACCAGCGCAAATCCGCGATCGTAGCTGCCGAAACAGATGCGCACCAGGCGCTCATGCTCCACCCGCATGCTCAAACTCAGCGAGCAAAAATACCGCAGGTAAACGCTGCGCTCGGAAAGCGTTTTATGAAACTGCACCATCAGCGGCTCATCCTCGGGGCGAATGGGACGGATCGTCACCGGCGTGCCATCTTTCAATTTCCACGGCCACACATACTGCAACGGATATGGCCGGATCGTGGGACGCGGCAGGTCCGCCGCCTGCATGGCGGAATCGTGCACCACCACTCGCGCGTCCAGCGCCAGCAACTGCTCGGGAGTCGCCAGCAGAGGATTGATGTCGATCTCCTTGATCCACGGCTGCTCCATCACCAGCTGGCTGAAGCGCACCAGCAACTGCTCCAGCGCGGCCAGGTTTACCGGCTTGCGTCCGCGCACTCCCAGCAGCGCCGAATAGATTTTCGTCTGCTCCATCAAGCGCTGCGCCAGCGTGGTATTCAGCGGAGGCAGCGCCAGCGCGCGGTCACGATACACCTCGACCATCACGCCCCCCGAACCGAATAAAATTACCGGCCCAAACTGCGGATCGATCGCACTGCCCAGAATCAGTTCGTAGCCATCGCGCTTCGCCATGGGCTGCACCGTGACGCCCGCAAAATGTTCCGCCCCTGCCTTTTCAGTGACCGCGTTTCGGATCGCCCGGTACGCGCCGCGCACCTGCTCCGCATTCTGCAAGCGCAGGCGAACTCCATCCACGTCGGTCTTGTGCGCAATCGTGTTCGACAGAAGTTTCACCACCACCGGATAACCAATCTGCTCCGCGTGCGCGACCGCCTGCTCTTCCGTTTCGGCCGCGCGTGTCTCCACTACTGGAATGCCGTAGTGCGCCAGAAGCTGTTTCGCTTCGAATTCGTTCAGCATGGTGCGGCCGCTCTCCCGCACCCTCTGCACCATTTCATGCACCTTCACGCGCGCTCCCCCGGCCGCTTCCGATCCCTCGACCAGCGCCGGAGTTTCATACAGCCCGCGCAGGTTATAGGTGTAGCGCCACATGTAGGTGAAGGCGCGCGCCGCCGTGTCGGGATAAGAAAATGTGGGAATGCCCGCGGTGTTGAGAATCGCTGTCCCGTCTGCAACGCCGTCGCCGCCCATCCAACTCGCCAGCAGCGGCTTGCCCGTCGAGTGCGCCAGCGCTTTCATTCGTTCCGCCACCTGCGTCGGGTCGGCAAGCCCCTGCGGCGCGATGATTGCCAGCAGTCCATCGCTGCCCGGATCTTTCGACGCAATGTCGACTGCCTTCACGTAGCGCTCCGCATCCGCGTCCGCCAGCACATCCACCGGATTGCTGTGGCTCCAGTGAGGCGAAAGAAAACTGCTCAACTGTTCCAGCGACGAGGCCGAGAGCGCGGTCATTTCTCCGCCAGTCGCAATCAAAGAGTCCGTCGCCAGAACTCCCGGGCCTCCGGCGTTGGTGACGATCGTTAGCCGCGGGCCGCGCGGCCGCGGCTGCTTGCTCAACACCTCCGCCATGTAAAAAAGATCCGCAATACTCTGCACCCGCAGCACGCCGCAGCGGCGGAATGCCGCTTCCAGCACATCGTCGCTTCCGGTCAGCGCCCCGGTGTGCGACGCCGCCGCGCGCGAAGCTGCTTCCGAACGCCCCGCTTTGATGACGATGATTGGCTTGCTCAGCGCGGTCTCGCGCGCGGCCGAAAGAAACGCGCGCGCGTCTCCCACCGACTCCATATAAAGCAGAATGCTCTTGGTGTGCGGATCGTCGCCAAAGTGATAAATCAGATCGCCCCAGCCCACGTCGAGCATCGATCCCGTCGAAACGATGGTGCTGAATCCTACGTGCTCGCGCAAACTCCAATCGAGAATCGCCGTCTGCATGGCGCCGCTCTGGCTTAAGAATGCAACGCTGCCTTTATGCGGCATGGTCTTGGCGAACGTCGCATTCAATCCGATCGTTGGATTCATGAATCCCATGCAGTTGGGTCCAATTAACCGTAACGATCCCCGCGACAAATGTTTTTTAATTTCTTCTTCCAGCCGCGCGCCTTCGTCTCCCTGCTCGCGGAATCCCGCCGAGATCACCACCGCCGACTTCACCCCCGCGTCCACGCACTCTCCAATAATTTGCGGCACGGTCTGCGCCGGCGTTACTACCAGCGCCAGGTCAACTCCGCCGGCGATATCGCCAATGTGTTTGTGAGTCTTGAGTCCGAGCACTTCGCCATGGCTGGGATTCACGGCGTAAACCCGGATGGGATGTTTACTCTGCAGAAGGTTCGAAACCACGCTGCGGCCGACTGTGCCCGGCCGATCGGTGGCTCCGATCACCGCCACCGATCGCGGCATGAACAAGGCTTCCAATCCCGCACGCGCCGGAGGCGCCGCGGTAAAAATCTTGCCGACGCGCGATGGCGCCGAGGCGCTGGGTGCTTCGCTCACTGATTTCCTCCCGCTAGCGCGGACACAGACATTTTTTCACATCTTCAGCGGGCTGCAACGCACCAATTTCCGAATATACCTCACCCATCATGTCACAGTTTCTGGCGCGTGTCTGTGACCGCAAATGCTCCCGATCACAAGGCCTCGTGATGGCGATCACACGCGTATTTACGGTGCTACAATCCACACAGGAGGTGCCCAGTGCGCGCCCCTTACGGTCTAAATATTCTTGATAATTGCCTCACGTGTCCGGTACGGGAAGAACATCTTTTCTGCAACCTTTCAGTCCAAGCCGGGCAACGCCTTAACGAAATTAAATCCACCGCTGTTTATCCCAAGGGCGCGATGCTCTTCATTGAAGGGCAGCAACCCCGTGGCGTTTTTGTGCTCTGCGCGGGCAAGGCAAAACTTTCCACCTCATCCCGCGAAGGCAAAACCATCATCACGAAACTTTCCGAGTCGGGAGATGTTCTCGGTCTCAATTCGGTCGTTTCCAACCGTCCCTACGAAGTCACCGCCGAGATGATGGAGCCCGGCCAGGCCAACTTTATTCCCCGCGAGTCTTTAATTCAGTTTCTCAAGGACAACGGGGAAGTGGCCTTGCGCGTCGCCGAACAGTTGAGCCGCAACTACTACGTCGCGTACGAAGAGATTCGCACTCTGGGTCTCAGCAGTTCGCCCTCGGAAAAGTTTGCCAAGCTCCTTCTATCCTGGTCGACCAAAACGTCGCAGAATGACGGATCCGCGCAGGTGAAGCTCACGCTTACCCACGAGGAAATTGCGGAAATCATCGGCACTACCCGCGAAACTGTCAGCCGCCTGTTTTCTGAATTCAAAAAGAAACAACTGCTGCAGCTCAAGGGCTCCACGCTGATAATCCGCAACCGCGTGGCGCTGGAAAAAATCGTGCAGTCGTAAATGCACACGTAGCGACATCCGCCTCGGCCGTAGGTGACCGCTCATGTAGCGACAGCCGCCTCGGCTGTCCGCCGAACGCAGTGAGGCTGAGGCGTACCCGAAACGTCGCCGAGAACCCGACTCTCAGCGACGCCCCAGCCTTTTCAACCCGCGACCGTCAACACCGGGCAGGGCGCGTCCCGCAACATTTCATGCACCGCCGCCCAGGGAATGTGCGCCGCCATTTTCGCCGATGCTGCGCGGTTAGCTCCCATCACAATTAAATCAACTTTGAATTTCGCGCTCGCATTCAGTATTCCTTCGGTTAAAAAGTCTGTCCCCACCACATACTTCACTTCCTGAGTCAGCCCGGTGTCTGCAGGCAGGCACTCTTTCAATTGCTGCAGCGCGCGTTTGTGGTAGGCTCCCTCCCATTCCACGACCTCGTCGGCCGCCGCCGTGGCGGGGGCATAGGCCGACAGGCTCGCAGACGACGACGGAATCGGCGGAATCATGTGCAGCAGAATCAATTGCGCCTGTTCCGCTCTCGCCAGCGCCAACGCCAGCGGCAGTGCCTTTGTGGACCCTTTGCCGAAGTCGGTCGCAAACAGGATGTGATGAAATTTCGCCCCGTGACTGATCCCCGCAACCGCTGCCTGTGGACCGATTGTCAGCACTGCGCACGGAGCCACGCGCAACAGTTCGTCTGCCACCGAACCCAACGCCAGCTTGCGCAAACCGCCGCGCCCTCGCGTGCCCATCACCAGCAGGTCCACTTTTTGCTCTTCGATCACCGCCAGCGCCTGCAGAGCCGCGTCTCCTTGTTTAATCAGGATCCCAATCTTCTCCTGCGGCCGCAGCTCGTCCATCAACGTCTTGATTTGTTTTTCGGCGGCGGTGCGCTCTCCATCTACTTCCGCTGGATTCTCAAAATCCCCGCGCCTGCGATGCGGATGCAACACATGTATCACCGATAAATGGGCGTGGTGTTGCCCCGCCAGAGCCAAAGCCTCGCACAGCGCCCGCCGGGAAGGCTCGGAAAAATCGGTGGCCACTAAAATGTTTCGAAACGCCACCTCGGCTGTTGTCGATTTCAACGGCGTGTTCAGTTCTGCAACGGTCATACATACCTCCTTGCCTCACTAGCCCGATCGATCTTGCCTCGCCGATACCGCACGCGAGCGCGTCTGTATCTTCTGCAAAGCGCGCTTTCGCGCGAGCGACGGCACGGGGTTCGGCGGTTTCGTCGGCAGTCGCGCCACTTCCGCTTCGGTTCCAACCCAAACCACGGTCAGTTCTTTGGAACATCGATCGCACAGCCAGAAGCGCTCGTGCAATACCGGACATTGCATTCCCATCGCGATTTGTACATCGGGAGTCGGCGCGAGATAAAAGATTTTTCCCTGGTGCAGGTAGCGAAAGATCGCAGAGCATTCGGGATTGGCGCACTTTGACAGCATGGCTCACTCCTGCCAGCCGTACGCTTAAAATCCTAGGCTCACCCGCACCGGAAAGAGGTGACTGCAGATACTAAATCGGGTGACCTTCATCACCCCTGTTAAATCCCGATTGCTCCGCAGGTTCGCGCTGCTCCGTGATTTACAATCGCTGCCAGATGAACAGAAAAATTACGCGTCGCGCGAAAATATCGGCGCCGAGTTTCCTCGCCATTGCACCGCACGAAAAAATATTTCCGGCCGGGCCCCGATGACTCAAATCCATTGCGCCGCTCTCCTCTTCGACATGGATGGAGTGCTGGTGAACTCCACTCCCGCCGTCGCTCGCGTCTGGCGCCAATGGGCCATCGAGCACGGCTTCGATCCCGAAGAGGTCGTCGCCCACGCCCACGGACGTCCCAGCCTCGCCACGGTTCGCGAATATCTTCCCCACTCCGATCACGAAGCCGAGAACCGCGAAGTCGAACGCCGCGAAATCGCAGACCTCGAAGGCGTCATCCCGCTTCCCGGTGCACTCGCCTTGCTGGCTAGCCTCCCCCGCGATCGATGGACCATCGTTACCTCATCTACGCGTGCCCTCGCTGAAGTCCGCATCCGTGCCGCCGGCCTGCCCTTGCCAAAAAAGCTGATCACCTCCAACGACATCGTCCACGGCAAACCGCATCCCGACCCCTATCTCAAAGGCGCATCAGTTCTAGGATTTCCCCCGACGGAATGCGTGGTCGTCGAAGACGTTCCCGCTGGAGTCCGCGCCGGCAAAGCCGCCCACGCCAAAGTCATCGCCTTTAAAACTACAGTGGATGCGCCCACACTGCGCGAGTCGGGCGCCGACTGGATCCTGAACAACTGTTCCGAGATCCACCTTCTCAGCACCAGCCCCAACCTGCATCTGGAGCTAGGCTAGCCGTGTCTTTCTCTGTGACCTCCGCGTCCTCCGTGGTTAAAGGTTTTCAGGTACCGTTAAAATACCGAATCCCCCGTATCGACAGCGGCCTGCCGCTGCCCTACACTTTGCCGTCGCAGTAAACAGTTCGAAAGAGAGAACAACCATGAAACATACGCTTGTGATTTTGTTCGCGGGCTTACTTGCCCTTACCACCCTGGCCCCGACCCAGGATTCAGCCAAATCGCAACAGCGAATTGCCAAAGAAGTTCGCCATGAGTTGCTGATGCTGCCCTATTTCGGCGTCTTCGACTACATCGCCTTTAAAGTGGACGGCGGTACCGTCACCCTGCTCGGCCAGGTGGTCTGGCCCACTTTGAAGTCCGACTCCGAGAATGCCGTCAAGCACATTGAAGGCGTCGAAAAAGTCAACAACCAGATCGAAATTCTTCCGCCGTCCTCCATGGACGACCAACTCCGCATGGCACTCTTCCGCGCCATCTATCAATATCCCGCGCTGCAGAAATACGAACTTGGCGTGCAAAAGCCGATTCGCATTATCGTCAAGAACGGCCGCGTCACCCTGGAAGGCGTGGTCGACAGCGATGCCGACAAAAATCTCGCCAACCTTCGCGCCAACACCGTCCCCGGCATCTTCGGCGTGACCAACAACCTGCAAGTCTCGAAATAATCGCACTTAAGAGAGGACGTCTCGCAAGCGTCCTCTCGCGTCTGAAAGCCTCATGTGGGGGACAGCCCCCCTAGCCTGCCCTGAGCGAAGTCGAAGGGGCGTCCAGTCGAGCGAAGCTCGACAGCCTGCACATGCTCCATGCACTACTCCCGCCAAGCGCCCATCCTCTTCGCGCGTATAATGCTTCCGGATTCCACTTCCGCCTCGATGCGGAACCATCGGAGGAACGCACTCATGAGTTTCAATGCCATGAATCGCCGAACTTTTCTTGAAACCGCAACCACTGCCGCCGCTGCAACTATGTTGACCAGTCGCCTGAGCTGGGCCGCCGCCGAACACAAAATCGAAAAGGTCGGCGTGCAGCTCTACACCGTGCGCGACCAGATGAAGTCCGACTTCGACGGCACCATCGCCAAGGTCGCCCAGATCGGCTACAAGGAAGTGGAATTCGCCGGATACTTCGGCCACACCCCGCAGCAAGTCCGCGCCGCCTGCGAAAAGAACGGCCTTGATCCCGTCTCCACTCACGTCCAGTATGACGAACTCGACGACAAATTCCCTGCCGTCATCGAAGACTCCAAAACCATTGGCCTGAAATACATTGTCATGCCATGGATTCCCGAAGAGCTGCGCAAAAATCCCGACATCTGGAAGCAGGCCGCCGAAAAATTCAACCACTGCGGCGAGCAAACCAAAAAAGCTGGCATGCAGTTCGCCTATCACAATCACTGGTTCGAATTTCTTCCCGTCAACGGCAAGCTTCCCTACGACGAACTGCTCCGTCTCTGCGACGCCAAGAACGTCAAGATGGAAATGGATCTCTGCTGGATCACCGCCGCCGGAGCCGATCCCCTCAAATATTTCAATCGCTATCCCGGGCGCTTCCCGCTGGTCCACGTCAAAGATCTCGAGAAGATTCCCAAAGTGACCCAGGGCGGTTCGCAAAGTTTCGGCGACACCGTCGACCTGACCGCGGTCGGCAGCGGCATCATCGACTGGAAGAAAATTTTCGCCCAGTCCGACAAAGCGGGAATCAAGCACTACATCGTCGAGCACGACAGACCGAAAGATCCATTCGACAGCATCGCCAAAAGCTACGATTACTTGAGCAAGCTGCGCTGGTAGCGTTGTCTCGCTCTGGCAACTCGCGTTCCTTGTAAATAGCTCTCAGCTATCAGCCGTCAGCTCTCAGGCAAACACCGAGGGCTGACGGTTTAAGCTGATAGCTGACGGCTGACAGCTGTTTTCCAGGAGTTCCATGCAAGTTCGGCGCACGCCCAAAACTTTTGACGTTTGCATTATCGGCTCCGGCGCCTCCGGTGGCACCGCCGCCAAAGTGCTCACCGAGGGCGGATTGAGTGTCGCGCTGCTCGAGGCCGGACCTCCGGTCGTTCCCGAGCGTGACTATAAGGAACACATGTGGCCCTACGACCTGCCGCATCGCGGCGCTGGAGTCGGCGGCCACGCACGCAAAGGCCTCGAAGACGAATTTCTCGCTCCCAATGGCGCCTGGCAAATCGAGGGCGAGCCCTACATTTCCGCTCCCGGCTCCCGGTTCCAATGGTTCCGCTCGCGCATCGTTGGCGGACGCACCAACCACTGGGGACGCATCGCCCTTCGCATGGCCCCGGTGGATTTCAAGGCGCGCTCTCACGACGGCCAGGGCGACGACTGGCCTCTCACCTACGAAGACGTTGCGCCCTACTACGACAAAGTCGAGTCCTACATCGGCGTCTTCGGCACGAAGGAAAATATTCCCAGCGCGCCCGACGGAATTTTCCAGCCGCCTCCCAGGCCCCGCTGCAGCGAAACGATCATAAAAAAAGCCTGCGACCATCTGCACATCCTCTGCGTGCCCTCGCGGATGGCGATTCTCACGCAACCTCTCAACGGCCGTCCCGCCTGCCACTACTGCGCCCAGTGCGGCCGCGGATGCATCACCGCATCGAACTTCAGTTCCAGCCAGGTCATGATTCCGCCCGCCGAGAAGACTGGACGGCTTACTCTCGTGACCGGCGCCATGGCGCGCGAGCTCGTCATCAACAAAAGCGGCAAGGTCGAAGCCGTTTCCTACATCGACAAGGCCACTCACGAGGAGAAACGCATTTACGCGCGCGCCTTCATCGTCGCCGCCAGTTCCTGCGAATCCGCGCGCCTGCTGCTGAATTCCAAGTCCACGCTGTTTCCCGACGGCCTCGCCAATTCTTCCGGCGTGGTTGGCCGCAACCTGATGGACAGCGTCGGCACCCACGCCGGCGGATATTTCCCCGTGCTCGAAAAAATTCCCGCGCATAATCACGACGGCGTGGGCGGCATGCACATGTACTTGCCCTGGTGGAAGTTCGATCGCAAAAACGAATTCCTGCGCGGGTACCACACCGAGTTCGGCGGCGGACGCGGCATGCCCGGCGTCGGCGAATTCGGCGATGTGTGCGACGATTTCGAGGGTTACGGCTCCGCCCTGAAGCGCGAGTGCAAGAAAAAATACGGCACCTACATCGGATTCGCCGGGCGCGGCGAAATGATTCCCAACGAAAACTGTTATTGCGAAATCGATCCCGCGGCCGTCGACCAGTGGGGCATCCCCGTGCTGCGCTTTCACTGGAAGTGGGGCGACAACGAAATCCGCATGGCTCGTGACATGCAGGAAACTTACCGCCAAATCGTGGAAGCGGCGGGCGGAGTCTTCCTGTCGAAAGCCATTCCCGAGGGCCCGAATCCCTACGGCATCGCCGATGGCGGCGTCATCATCCACGAAGTGGGCACAGTGCGCATGGGCGCGCATCCCGCGACCTCGGCGCTCAACCAGTACTGCCAGGCCCACGACGTGAAGAATTTATTTGTCACCGACGGCGCCAGTTTTGTCACCAACGCCGACAAGAATCCCACGCTCACGATTATGGCGCTCACATGGCGCGCCTCCGACTACTTGCTCGACCAGGCCAAGAAAGGAAATCTGTAGCCGCGCCCATGACTATTTCTCGACGCGACATTCTGAAATCGCTGACCATGACCGCTCTGACCGGCTCGGTGCTGCGCGTGATTCCTCTCGAAGCCGCCGAGTACGCGCATCGCATGGTGCAGGCGGAAAAAGCCGCAGTGCCCGGTCAACCCTACGCGCCCAAGTTTTTTTCCGCGCACGCCTACAAGACGCTGCAAACTCTCTGCCAGACCATCATTCCCTCCGACGAAGACGCCAAGGGCGGCGCGATCGAAGCCGGTGCGCCCGAGTTCATCGACCTCATCACCAGCGAGAACCAGGAATACCAGATCGCTCTCGGCGGTGGCCTGATGTGGCTCGACAACACCTGCATCGATCGTTATGGCAAGGTGTATCTCGATTGCGCGCCCGCGCAGCAAAAAGAAATTCTCGACCTCATCGCCTACCGCAAGAACGCTGAGCAGAATCCCAGCCTCGGCCAGGGCATCGACTTCTTCGCATTCTTGCGCAAGCTCACCGCCGACGGCTTCTTCACCAGCGAGATCGGAATCGAATATCTCGGCTACATCGGCAACACCTTCCTGAAAGACTTCCCCGGCTGCCCGCCCGTGCCAGGTTTATAGATTGTGTGTGAAGTAGTGTGTGGAGCGGGCACTCCTGCCCGCTTTGCCGGAAGTGCCACAAAATCAGCGGGCAAGAGCGCCCGCTCCACACGAGTGCCTATCCCTTGGCGAACGGCTCTTCCAGCGACACCGGCTTGGGCGTGAACAGTTCCGCGCCGCTTTCCATGATGTGCATGTCGTCCTCAATGCGCACGCCAAACTCGCCGCGAATATAAATTCCGGGCTCGTTGCTAGTCGTCATGTTGGCCTGCAGCTTCGTCGGATTGCCGCGCACAAGATAGGGCCACTCATGTCCATCCATGCCCATGCCGTGCCCCAGGCGGTGCGTGAAATATTTGTAATCGGGCCCGAAGCCGCCGTCGGTCACAACTTTTCGCGCGGCCGCATCGATCGCTCCACACTCGACTCCGGGCCGCGCCGCAGCCAGCGCCGCCGACTGCGCGTGCAACACGATATCGAACACGCGATTCATTTTTTCGGAAGCCTTGCCCAGCACATAAGTCCGCGTGATATCCGACTGGTAGCCTTCCACCGCGCAACCACCGTCCATCAGAACGATGGTGCCCTCGTGCACCACCTGCGGCGTGACCGAGCCGTGAGGAAACGCCGAGAACTCTCCCACCTGCACGTCGGCGCCTCCGGTGAATCCCAACCGCTCGTGCGCTTTCTTCACCAGGTCTTCCAGTTGCGGCTGCGTCATGCCATCTTTCACCGCCAGGTATGCCGCGTGGTAAGCTGCGAGCGTGACCTGCGCCGCTAGTCGCATCAGCGCGATTTCGTGCGCGGTCTTGATCATGCGGCATCCCGCAGTCACCGGAGTCGCGCTGGCCAGGCTGGCCTGCGCCGCTGCCTTGCGGATGCCGTCGGCAAACACGAAGCGCACCGTCTCCTCGATCCCCAGCTTGCCGCTCGCCATGCCGCGATCTTTCAATCCCTGCGCCACGCGCTCGTAGGGGCTTTCGTTTTCTTGCCACACGCGCACGTCGGGCTGCGCGCCATCGGGCGCGTTCTGGATCTGCTCGCGCGCGCGCCCTTCTTCAAACGCCGGGCAAACATAAAACGCCGCGCCCCTGGCGGGCAGCACCAGCGCGAACATGCGCTCGCCGCCCCACCAGCGGATGCCGCTGAAGTAGCGCAGCGACGTGCCTTCCATCAGCAGGATGGCGTCGAGCCCGTTCTCGCTCATCAGTTGCCGCGCGCGCTCCTGGCGTTCGTGGCGTTCGTCGCGCGAAATGGGCGTAGCCTCGCTCTTGCGCGATTGCAGCTTGGCCAGCGATGGCGGAAGCGAAGCGTCCGCTTCCTGCGCGGCGGCCGCAGTTACCAGCGAACGCGATGCCGCCATTCCAGCCGTCACACCGCCCACTTCCAAAAACCGTCGCCGCGAGATCATGCATTCCCCTCCTGGGTGAAGTAGAGTTTGGACATTATAGGGGCTGGGGGGATTTTTGATTGCTGATTGCTGATTGCTGATTGGGCGATTGAGTGATTGGGCGATTTGGCGATTGGGCGATTTGGCGATTGGACTTGGACTTCGGATTCGAGAAGCAAGACTTGGGACGGGAAATCTAGACGACTGCCCTTAACGACTAACGACTAACGACCACCGACCAAAAAAGCCGCCAACTGCAATTCATCTAACCAGTTAGGGCTCGTTTACGTACATGGTTGTACGTACAATGAGGGAACCTTACGGTCGACGGAGGTCTGACAAAACCGCTGCCGTTCCTCGCCCACGATGCCCTTTGCGGGGCCGGAAACGGCCCTGGCATCGACGATCGATGCTCGACCCATGGTAGAAGTCCCCCGCGACGAAACTCTTCGCCAGTGGGCCTGCAAAGGGCCTTCAACGACTTTTCAACGACTTCCACGGAGACTCAACAACTTAAGCAAGAGAGTTCGGTGAAACCATAGGAAGGGGTTCACAAAGTTATGACCCCCGGGGTACGATGTGATCCCGCGCAACATCAGGAAAGCAAGGATGCTTACCGACTTCTTTACCGAGTATTCCGGCCGGAGCGATGATGAGCTTCTGCACCTGGCAACTCAACGGCACTTCTTGACAACAGAAGCTGCGGCCGCTTTAGACGCTGAATTGCGTCGGCGCAATCTGACCGAGCCCGAGCAAGTTAAGCATCAGCAATTCGTCAAGCGGAATGAGCAGCGTGAAGCAAAGAAGCGTCGCCGGAAAATATTCGGCACCCGGGGAGACCGAGGTGCATGGTTTGACCTGCTCTGGGCCATACTAGCGATGGCCCTGATTTCGTACACATACCTCGCGCTACCTAGCCGCTACCATATGAAGCCCGATTGGCAGGAAGCGGCCGTGCATATGATGTTCGCGTCCGTTTTTATCGCAGTCGTTGGCAGGTCTTGGTCGCGAAAGATCGGCTTCTGGTTGTCGTTGATCCTGTCGTCTGCCATCCACCTTTTCGTTGTCCATGCTTGGATACAGCGGGTCGGAAATCTCAGCCGCGGGCCGGGAAAACTAGCGATCTTGCTCGGCTTTGTGCTGTTCTTTGCTGTCTATGGATTTGTCTGGCTGTTGCGACGGAACTTCTATGGCACTGAATCCCGTGACCACGTGTAAAGAGCACAGGTACGTTCTCGATAGTTATTGAAAATCGACATTACACTCGTTGCGGTATGCTTTGTGCACTTTGGAGTCTGGGTTTCAGTGCGCGAGTTGCGGGGAGTGGAATGTGACTTCGGTGGACGAGTCTGCCGGGCGGCGGCAGAGTTATGTCGAGGACTGTCAGGTCTGCTGCAAGCCGAATGTGCTGCGGGTTGAGTATGATGCTTCGTCGCAGGAATTCTTGATTGCGGCGGAGTTGGAGTGAGAGGGCACCTGGGGCGCTAACTTCTGACTTCTGAATTTTAACTTCTGACTTCTAACTTGCGTTTGCCTCAGCTCTGTCGAGCCTTGCTCGACCGGACGGCCGGGGCGGCTGTCCCTACATGAACCTTTCTGACTTCTGACCGCGGGGCGCGCTATAGTTACTGGCATCACAGAGGGGAACAACGTCCATGGCGACTGGCCACAACGCGGGCAGGATGGTGGCGCACAACATGGTCGCGCACAACATGGTGACTACGCAATTTGAGCTCGATGGCTTTCGGGTGACGCGCACTCTGGGCGTGGTGCGCGGGATTGTGGTGCGTTCACGATCCATCTTTGGAACCATCGGGGCGGGCTTGCAGACTTTGATTGGGGGCAACATCACGCTGCTCACAAACTTGTGCGAGAAGACGCGTGCCGAAGCCTTCGACCTGATGCTGATGCATGCCGCCGAACTCGGCGGGAATGCCGTGGTGGGCGCGCGCTACGACGCGACCGAGGTCATGCAAGGCGTGACCGAAGTGCTTGCCTATGGCACGGCTGTGTTCGTGGAACCGACGAAGTGATGTTGCACTGAACGAACTATTCTGCAAACAAATTCGACGCTATCCGCAAACAACATTGATGTGGCACCACGTGGCGTCGAAGCTGCCCTTTTCTACGATGCCGTCCCGGAAATGAATTTCGTAGTCTCCGGCGGAAATCTTTTCGTTGACGAATTTGTCGAGATGCAGGCTGCCGGAAGCCGCGGCCTCGCACACGCCTGGCTTCTGGCAACGAATCGCGGCCGCCGCTCCCCCGCGCATTTCCACTGTATACGGCGCGGACTGGGGAAGGTTTTCCCAGATCATAATCTTCAGGTAGGGCTCGACGATCTTGCCGCACTCGCTCTTAGTAGCCGTGAAATAGAAATCGAGAGCAGGGCCGTCGGTCGGAGCGCAGCCGAATTGCGCGTAGGCGAAGGGGAAGTGCGCGGAGGAATCCGCTGGCAGGTGCGCCGACGCCGAGCCGTTGAGCAAAATCATGCCCAGAAGGCAGGCGGTCGCGGTCGTTCTCAACATCCTCAACAGCCACGGCATGAGTTTCGTTTCTCCCACTAGCGAAGCTTCATTTTTGGCGAAGCTTCATTCTTTGTAGAGCCAGCCCGCGACCAGCGCGGCGAGGATGGCGCCCAGCCACATTTCGACCATCTGTCCAAAGGGCAGGCCGCGTCCGGCAGGGAACCACGTGGCTTCGGCGAAGTTGCTGGGAAAGCCGGCAAAGAAGCCAGCGAGAAATCCAACCCGCAGCGCAGTGCTCGGACCTGCGCCAAGACCCTGACGCGCCCAGCGCGTAAAGATGCGCCACCGCGATCGACATAATGAACAGGAGGATGATCCACTGCGCAGTGAAGTAGGGATAGCGCGGCGCTTTCAGATATAGGCCCGCGCTTTGTGCCGCCATGTAGCGGCGTTCGGTGATGAAATGGTAGACGAAGAAACTCCACGCGTTCCACACCACGCCGCCTGCGATACCGCCTAACCACATTCTGCCTCGATTGAGTGACACGTAGCGCCTCCTGCAAAGTGGATTTGCCTTGCGGGCCCTGGGACGAGATGCGCGCAGTGTACACCAAAATAATTGCGGGCGAGATGACGAGGTGAATGCGGGGGGAGTTCGGCTTGCGTGAGCGCGGGCACGGGGGCCTTGGCTTCGCCTTCGGCTGACAGCGAGGCGGCTGTCCCCACATGGTCCGAGGCGGCTGTCGCTACGTGTTCCGTGGTATCGCTACTTTAGTTGTTGCAGAAGTGCTCGAATTGGAGATGATGGGACAGTTGTGAAGACTTTGGACCTCGGACTTCAGACCTTTGGTTTCTGAATTCTGACTTTGGCTAACGCACATGCTCGGTCGAGCTGCGCTCAACGGACAGCCGGGGGCGGCTGTCCCCACATTGCGGTTGCCTCCACATGCGGCTCTCTCTCCACACTACGACTATCACCACATTTCGGTGCTAGCGGGACGCCCCATTTTCTGCTGGCGGCTGTCCCATTCCCGAATTTCCACAAGAAAATCCGTGCTGGTTGCGGGGGTCAAGCGAAATCGTAGCGAACGAATAGCGAAGGAACCAAAGCTCTAAACGCAACCCCTAGTGGTTAACCAATCCGAGGACCACAAGCCTTCGTACTTTCCAAAATCGGAGTCTAAGTGGGTTAGGCACCATCAACTTTGTGCTTGACAATCAATGACTTACAGCTAAGATGTGGTACAAAGTGGTACGAAGTGGTAAGAGCAGTCAGGAAATGGGAAACCCGAGCTGAAAACGAGGAGCCGGTGGGAAACCGACCCAAAAGCACGACGGACAGCCCGAATGGCCCGAACTTTACTGAACTTTGCACGACTTTGACCTCCCTGGTTGCAGTGGTAGCGGCATACAGAAGGACCCCGGTAAGGGGCAAGGGCCTTAAGCATGTTTCGCGGCAATCATCCAACCCGGGTCGACGAAAAAGGACGCCTCAAGATCCCGGCCGAGTTCAAGCGGGTGATCGACGAGAAATACGGTCAGCAATTCTACATCACAAGTTTGGATGGCAGGGTTGCTCAAGTGTATCCCTTCGAGGAGTGGGAGCGGATCGAGCAGAAGCTGGCAGGGCTCTCCAATTTCAATCCCACGAAGAAAAAGTTTCTGGACCGGACGAACTATTACGGGCAGCAGGTGGAGATGGACGGGCAGGGACGGTTGTTGCTGCCGCAGTTGCTGCGCGAGACGGGGCAGATCAAGGGCGAGGTAGCGGTTCTGGGGAATTTGACGTATCTCGTGGTCAGGAACCTGGAGCTGTTCAAGCGGGAGATCGAAGAAGAAAAGTTCACGCCTGACGATGAGAAGACGCTCGACGAATTGGGCATCTAGTGGGCGAGGGTTCAACAGACACCCCTCAGGGGGTTGGGCATGGTGGTGGAAGGGTATTGAGCCATGTTCCGGTTCTTTTAAAAGAAGCGATCGACTTTTTAGCCGTGCGGCGGGGTGGGATTTATATCGACGCCACGGTGGGTTTGGGCGGGCACAGTTACGAAATCGCAAAACGCCTGGGCGCACCGGGACATTTGATTGGGCTCGATAAGGATCCTGCAGCGCTGAAGATTGCGGGCGAAAGGCTGGCCCAAGGTCCCTCGACTCCGCGTTCCGATTCGCAAAGCGAACCAGAACGCTCCGCTCGGGATGACAAAGAGTTGGCGGATTGGCCGGAGATCACGTTGTTGCAGCGGTCCTTTGCGGAAATTGCCAAGGGCCAACGACCAGCGACCATCGACGGAATTCTGGCTGATGTGGGAGTGAGCAGCCTGCAGTTGGACGACGCGGCGCGCGGATTTAGTTTTCAGGCGGATGGACCGCTGGACATGCGGATGGACCCGCGTGGCGAGCGAACCGCCGAACAAGTGGTAAACCACCTCGACGAGCGACAGCTTGCCGATGTGATTTACGAATTCGGAGAGGAAAGGAGGTCGCGGAGAATCGCCAGAGCCATTTGCCGGTCGCGGCCGATACGATCTACCGCACATCTTGCGGATGTCATATCAGCCGCGGCCCGGCCAATGAATCAGGCAGAGAGAAGAATTCATCCCGCGACTAAGACTTTTCAGGCTCTTCGAATCTTCGTAAACCGCGAACTGGAAGATCTGAAGGCGCTGCTGGAAGCGGCGCCGCGGATTCTGAAGCCAGGAGGACGCGTGGTGGTGATCAGTTTTCACTCGCTGGAGGATCGGCTGGTGAAGGATGCGTTCCGCGAGGGTGCGACGAAGGACAAGCACTTTCGGGTGCTGACCAAGAAGCCGGTAACGGCAACGGAATTAGAAAGCGATCGAAATCCGCGGGCGCGCAGCGCGAAGCTGAGAGCCGCGGAGAGAGTTTAGAAAGGCGGCCGAGCTTCGCTCTGGCCGGACAGCCGAGGCGGCTGTCCCCACATGGTCCTTGAAAAGTTTGGCTCCGGAAAACCTGCCGGAGTTCCCGGCACAGCTGTAATGGCGTGCCGGGGCAAAAGTTCAGGTAGAAGGCGGACAAAGATTCGCCGAGAAGCTGAAAGCCGACGGCTGATAGCTGAAAGCTGCTGTGACGGGTTCCGTGGTAGGAATCCAAAATTGAGGGAACAGGCGATGCACACGGGAACATTGATGCACACGGGAACATTGATCAGCGACTTGATGGCAACGGTGGAGCGGGTGGGGCGTCGACGCAACAGCAATTGAACGAGCAACGGGAACTGCACGAGATCTTCGCGATGCAGATTCCGGTCGTCGAGGGTGACCACATTTTCATGGGGGCAGCCTAATGGCAGCAGCAGCGGCAACATTTCGCGGATCGTACCCGGTGCAAGAGCGTCGTTCGATTTGGACAGGTACGCCGGAGATCTACTTCTCTAAGGCGATCGACAATTCACGGCTGGTCAAGGTGGAGGATCCGCGGCGCAATCGCGAAATGAAGCAGTTTGGCACCGCGCTGGCCTGCCTGTTCCTGCTGGTGTTTACTTATGCCTGGCAGCATTTTAAGGCGATCGAGTATGGCTACCAGATCGAGTCGGCGAAGCGGGAGTTAAGCGAGAAGACCGAGATGAATCACGCGCTGCGGCTGGAAGATGCGTCGTTGCGCGATCCCGAGCGAATTGATGTGCTGGCGCGGCGGATTGGGCTGGTGCCGCCGGAGCCGGGACAGGTGATTCGCATGGATGCGGCTGCTGGGGATGCGCAAGGGCCGGTGATGGCGAGCGCGATGCCGGTGACGGTGATTCCGGGGCAGTAGAGTTCGGTTGCGTATGCGGTCGCGGCGCTATCTCGCTCCGCAGGCCGACTCGCGATCGGTGCGGATGGACGGCCCCTTCGACTTCGCTCGGGACAGGGTCAGCGGTTGCCCACTGAATTTTATTGGCAGCTTCCGCCCGACGGTGGGCCGCCAGATTCCGCTCATAGGGCAGATGGTTGGAATGCATCGGTCATGAGGACCTGGAGGCCCCGACCGCATCGACCGGCACGGGGTCCTTCGACGATGCGCATGCCAATTCGGACCACGGGGCCTCGCTCATCGACATGCTTCGCTCGGATGAAAGTCGTGGAATAACTTCTGGACGACAATTGATTACCACTGTGGACTAACTGTAACGACCTGCGGCTACACCAAACCAACGACGATACGATCAACGACTGACGATTCAACGCTGACGACTAGCCTGTGACGACGGCTCATTCCATCTCCGGCAAGAATTCACGGCTTCACCTGCTGAGTGCGGTGCTCGTGTTTTGGTGCGTGGCCATCTGCGGGCGTCTGGTTTACCTGCAGATTTTCAGTTATGGCCGGTTCGTGAAGCAGGCGGGACACCAGCAGCAGCGGGCGATTCCGCTGGCTGCGAAGCGCGGAGTTATTTATGACCGCGCGGGACACGAGTTGGCCATGTCGGTGCTGGTCGATTCCGCGTTCGCCGTGCCTTCTGAAGTGAAAGATCTTCCTACCGCGGTTAACCTAATTACGCGCATTACCGGAGATGACTTCAACGTGGTGCTGGCGGATTGCCGCGCGCACAAGACGTTTTGCTGGGTGGCGCGCAAAGCGAGCGACGAAACTATCCAACGCATTAATTCGCTGAAGCTGCAGGGTATTCATTTCCAGAAAGAGCCGAAGCGGTTTTATCCGGCGCGGGATCTGGCGGCGCAGGTGCTGGGCTCGGTGGGCATGGAGGATTCGGGGCAGAGCGGCATTGAGCACGAGTTTGACGACGAGTTGCGCGGACGCGCGGGAAAAATGTTTATCTCGGTGGACGCGCGGCGGCAATGGTTCGCCGATGTCGAGACGCAACCGGACCCGGGCGAGAACCTCGTCCTGACCATCGACAAGAATATTCAGTACATCGCGGAAAAAGAGCTCGACCAGGCGATTCACGATACGCAGGCGATTGCGGGCACGGTGATCGTGGAGAATCCGCACACCGGGGAGATTCTGGCGCTGGCGAACCGGCCGACGTTTAATCCGAACTTGCGGAAGCAGATCACGCCGGGCGCGCTGACCAATCGCGCGGTGAGTTATGTGTATGAGCCGGGGTCGACGTTCAAACTGGTGACGATTTCGGCGGCGCTGGAAGAAAAAGTTACGAATCCTAACGAGTTGTTCGACTGCCAGATGGGGGCGATCGTTTATAACGGCATGCGCATTCGCGACTCGAAGCCGCACGGAATTCTGCCGGTGTGGGGCGTGCTGGCGGAGTCGAGCGACGTGGGCGCGATCAAGATTGCGCTGCGGCTGGGCGAAGAACGGTTTTACAAATACATTCGCGCATACGGATTTGGGCAGCAGACTGGGATTGAGTTGCCGGGCGAGACGCGAGGTTTGACGAAGCCGGTGAGCCGGTGGTCGAAGGTTTCGATTGCGGCGATTTCGATGGGGCAGGAGATTGGGATTTCGCCGATTCAGCTGGCGGGGCTGATTTCGACGTTTGCGAATGATGGCGTGTGGGTTGCGCCGCGCATCCTGACGGGCGAGGTGCAGCCGAAGGGGACGCCGCAGACGGTGGCGTTTCATCCCGGGCCGTCGCATCGCGTGATCTCTCCTTATACGGCGGCGGAGATGCGGTCGATGATGCAGAAGGTGGTGCTCGAGGGCACGGGGCGGAAGGCGATTCTGGAAGGGTACTCGTCGGCGGGAAAGACGGGCACGGCGCAGAAGGTGGATCCGGCGACGGGAGTTTATTCGAAGACGAAATATATTGGATCGTTTGCGGGATTCGCGCCAGTGAATAATCCGCAGATTGTCGTAGCGGTGATTCTGGATTCGGCGGTGGGGCTGCACCAGGGCGGGCAGATTTCGGCGCCGGTGTTCAAGCGCATTTCACAGCAGGTGCTGGAATATCTGCACGTGCCGCACGATTTGCCGCTGGCGCCGCAACATCAGTTGCTGATGGCGCAGGCGAAGATGAAGGAAAAGGATTTGGAAGAAGGCACGCCGGATCATCCGGGCGAGACGCTGGAGACGGCGGAGGTAATGCCGGCCGATGAATCCCAGTCGGCAGCCAGGTGTGGCGCGGGCGCCCCTTCGGCAGGCTCAGGGCAGGCTCTCGCCCGCGAATGCGGAAGCCAGCGGCAATGTTGTGCAGGCGGCGGTACGCGAGCCGGTATCGACGATCGCGGCGGGATCGATTGAAGAAGCTCCCGCGAAGACTTCAGACTCGGCGGCGCCGGTGAAATTGCCAACGAGCGGAACTGTGGTGCTCGACGTGGAGCAGGGCGGAATCGAAGTGCCGTCGTTTGTGGGCAAGACGGTGCGAGGCGCGGTGGAAGCGGCGCAGGACATTGGACTGGAACTGGATGCGGTGGGCAGCGGCGTAGCGCGGCAGCAGACTCCTGCTGCGGGAACTCACGTGGCCGCGGGGGCGCGGGTGACGGTGCAGTTCGGGCGGTAAATCAAAAATCTTCACCACGAAGGGCACGAAGGTACACGAAGGAAAATCCAATCAAAATCTTCACCGCCAATGGACTAGGTGGCAGAAAAAGTTCTCAGCGTCTCTGCGCCCTTTGTGGTAAAAGCCAACCCGGTTTGACCCGTGGAAAAAGCGCGTGATACGGTAGTCAGTCACACACCTATTGCGGCAGGGCCGGCCACGGACTGCTGATTGAGGCCTAATTTGTCTTCGGTGGAGGCGACGCCCGCCGGCGTCACGAGTAATATCCGCAAAACTGCTTTGAACGCGGTCCATCGCCAGATGGGCGCGAAGATGGTGGAGTTCAACGGCTGGGACATGCCGGTGGAATATCCCGCGTCGATCGGCTGCGGGATTATCAACGAACACATGGCGGTGCGCACGGGCGTGGGGATTTTTGACGTCAGCCACATGGGCGACATCCGGCTGGCGGGGCCGCAGGCGCTGGCGGCGGTGCAGCATATTTCCATGAATGACGCGTCGCGGCTGGCGGTGGGGCAGGCGCAGTATTCGGCGTTGCTTTATCCGCAGGGCACGTTTGTCGACGATGTGATCGTGCACCGGCTGGGCGAGGACGAATATCTGCTGGTGATCAATGCAGGGACGCGGGAGAAAGATTTTGGGTGGGTGCGCGACAACACGCGCCAGTTCGAGTGCGCGGTGGAGAATCTTTCGGACGACTTCACGCAGATTGCGATCCAGGGACCGAAGGCCGTGAATCTGCTGCAGAAGCTGACCGACGCGGACTTGAGCGCGGTGAAGTTTTACTGGGTGACGCGCGGCGAGCTGTGCGGCTTGAACAATATTCTGATGGGGCGCACGGGATATACCGCGGAAGATGGATTTGAGATTTACATTCCGGCGGATGAAGGGACCAGCGCGCGAGTGTGGTACGAGATTCTGGCGGCAGGCAAGGAATTTGGCGTGGTGCCATGCGGGCTGGGAGCGCGCAACACGCTGCGGCTGGAGGGCAAGCTTCCGCTCTACGGACACGAAATTTCCGATACCATTAATGTTTGGGAAGCTGGGCTGGATCGCTTCTGCAAGATGGAGAAGGCGGAGTTTATTGGGCGCGAGGCTTTGGAGAAGGCAAAGGCGGCCGGCATCAAGCGAACGCTGGTGGGCTTGGAGATGACGGATCGCGGCATTGCACGGGATGGATATAAGGTGCTCGATTCTGGCGGCCGGGAAGTGGGATACGTTACGAGCGGATCTCCGGCGCCGTTCTTGAAAAAGAATATTGCGCTGGCGTATGTGCCGGTGGAGCTGGGCGCGGTGGGCTCGGCGGTGAAGGTGGAGATTCGCGGGCAGGGCGTGGGTGCGGTGGTGGTGCCGACGCCATTTTATAAGCGACCGAAGAAAACTAATTAACCACAGAGGACGCAGAGGATCAGAGAGAACTTTGCTAGAAGCTAGCAGCTAGGAGCTAGAAGCTTTCATGGCTTACCCGACAGATCGCAAATATACGAAAGAGCACGAGTGGGTCCAGGTGAACGGAAACTCGGGCACCATTGGGATCACCGACTACGCGCAGCAGTCGCTGGGGGACATTGTTTTTGTGGAGACTCCCAAGGTGGGCGCGGAACTGACCGCGGGAAAAACTTTTGGCACGGTTGAGTCGGTCAAGGCCGTGTCGGATTTGTACGCTCCGGTGTCGGGCAGCGTGACCGAGGTGAATGCGGATCTGGCTACGTCGCCGGAGCAGGTGAATAAAGATGCGCACGGGGCGTGGATGGTGAAGGTCACGTTGAAAAATCCGGGCGAACTGGATGGGCTGCTCTCGTCCGCTGATTATGATAAGTATGTGGCGGAAGAGGCGGGACACTGAGGAACGGCCCGGCTTTCGGACTTCACCTCGGTCTTGGGCGTGTAAGGCCTGTAGTCTCATGTCTGACACCTTTTTGCGCGCTTCGCCACTCTTCTCGATGAATTTTGCACTCGAATCAAACGAGGGCTCGGACGCCTCAATCCAAGTGACCTCGAGGCTCATCTAAAGAATTTCTATGCGCTATTTACCTAAATCTCCTGCCGACCGGGAAGCCATGCTGAAGGCGATTGGACTGCGCTCGGTCGACGATTTGTTTGCGCCGATTCCCGCCGAATACCGGCTGAACCGCGACCTGAAGATTCCGCGGCAAATGGCGGAATCGGAAATTGTCGACTTTTTCCGGCAGCGGTCCCGCGATAACGGCGATGGATACACCAGCTTTTTGGGGGCTGGTGCTTACTTTCATTACCGGCCCGTGATTATCGATTCGCTGATTTCGCGAGGCGAGTTTCTGACCGCGTATACGCCTTATCAGGCGGAGATTTCGCAGGGAACGCTGCAATCCATTTTTGAATTTCAGACGATGATCTGCGAGTTGACCGGGATGGAAGTGGCGAACGCGTCGATGTATGACGGTTCGACGGCCGCGGCGGAAGCGGTGATGATGGCGGTGCGGCTGACGGGTCGGCGGTCGGTGGTGGTGGCGCGCAGCCTGCATCCGGAGTATCGCGAGGTGCTGGCGACGTATGCGACGCATCAGGGGATGCCGCTGTCGACTGCTGGTTTCAATGACGACGGTCGGGTGAATTTGAAAGAACTGGAGAAGTCGATCACTCCCGAGACCGCGTGCGTGCTGGTGCAGTCGCCGAATTTCTTTGGCACGATTGAAGATGTGGAGGCGATTGCGGAGATCGCGCACAAGCATGGAGCGATGCTGGTGGTGTCGATCGCGGAAGCGGTATCGCTGGGAATTGTGGAACCGCCGCGGCAGGCGGACGTGATCGCGATGGAGGCGCAGTCGTTTGGCGTGCCGCTGGGATTCGGCGGGCCGTACTGCGGGGTGATTGCGACGCGCGAGAAATATGTGCGGCAGATGCCCGGGCGGTTGGTGGGCCAGACAGTCGACAAGCAAGGCAAGCGCGGATTTGTGCTGACGCTGGCGACGCGCGAGCAGCATATCCGGCGGGAGAAGGCGACCTCGAACATCTGCACCAACCAGGCGCTGGTCGCGCTGATGGTCAATATTTTTATGACGGTGTACGGCAAGGTTGGGCTGAAGGAGTTGGCCAAACAGAATCTGGCGAAGACGGCTTATGCCGCGGCGCAATTCGCGAAGCACGGCAAAGTTCTGTTCAGCGGCACGCCGCGGTTCAACGAGTTTGTAGTGCAGACCAGTGAAGATCCGTACGCGATCAATGGGCGCTTGCTCGGGCACAAGATCGTTGGCGGGTTCCCGCTGAAGAAGTTTTATCCCGAACTGGGGAATGCGGCGTTGTGGTGCTGCACCGAATTGACCACGCGGACCGCGATCGATACGGCGGTCGGGCTGGTGGCGGAGAGCGAGCGCTCGTTAAGAGTCAGCAGCGAAGAAACTGCGGAAGAAGAGATCGCTCGGTAATGGAGTATAGGTGTCCCGCTTGCGACGGTGAAGGAAAGTGTGCCGAGTGTTTTGGAACCGGCACGAATACGCATCTAAACGATAGTGAGCCGAAATGTCGAAACTGCTCCGGTACCGGAGTGTGTCCCGAATGTCGGGGAACCGGCAGCAGTTTGGAATGGGTGCGGCGACGCGGGATTGACTGATTTGGAATCCAACTGAACATGAAACATATGACTCGCAAGGCAACGCGCCACGTCAACCAGAATGAAGGATTGATCTTCGAGAAATCGTCGGCCGGGAAGGCTGCGTGGAAGTTACCGCCGCTCGATGTGCCCGAAGTAGACGCGGCGAAACTTCTTGGGGCTTCCGAAAGAAAAGATCTGGGCAACATGCCGGAGGTGAGCGAGATTGAGATCATTCGCCACTTCACGCGCATGTCGACGTGGAATTACGCGATCGATCTGGGGATGTATCCGCTGGGCTCGTGCACCATGAAGTACAACCCGCGGGTTAACGAGGCGGTGGCGCGGGTGGAGGGGATTGCGAACGGGCATCCTTACCAGCCGGAGAAAATTTCGCAGGGCGCGCTGTACATCATCAAGACGCTGAGCGAGCAGTTGATCGAAATTACGGGGATGGATGCGATCACGCTGCAACCCGCGGCGGGCGCGCATGGCGAGATGACCGGGTTGCTGATGGTGCGGGCATATCACCAGTCGAAAGGGAATGCGCGCAAGAAAATTCTGATTCCGGATTCGGCGCATGGAACGAATCCGGCGACCGCCGCGATGGTGAATTATGCGGTGGAGAATTTGAAGTCGGATTCGCGGGGCATGGTCGACATTGCGGCGCTCGAAGCGCAGATGAACGAAGATGTGGCGGCGTTGATGCTGACCAACCCGAACACGCTGGGTGTGTTCGAACAGCAGATTCACAAGATTGCCGACATTCTGCACGCCAAGGGCGGTCTGCTCTACATGGACGGCGCGAACATGAATGCGCTGGTGGGGAAAGTGCGGCCGGGCGACTTTGGCGTCGACGTGATGCACCTGAACCTACACAAGACTTTTTCGACGCCGCATGGCGGAGGCGGTCCGGGATCGGGGCCGGTCGCGATCAAGAAGGCACTGGAGCCGTTTTTGCCGACACCAGTGTTGACGACTCATGCGGATGGAACGCTGGGCTTCGACTATAACCGGCCGCAGTCTGTGGGGCGGGTGCGTGCGTTCTACGGAAACTTTGGAATGTTTGTCCGCGCGCTGGCTTACATTCAAGCGAATGGGCCGGACGGATTGCGGCAGACCACCGAAGATGCCGTGCTGAACGCCAACTACATTCGCAAAGGATTGGAAGGCGTTTACGATCTGCCATATTCAACGCCGACGATGCATGAAGTGGTGTTCAGCGACAAGCTGCAGCTGAAAAAAGGCGTGCGCACGATGGACATTGCCAAGCGGCTGATCGATTACGGATTCCATCCCTATACGACGGCGTTTCCGCTGATTGTGCCGGGCGCGCTGATGATCGAGCCGACGGAGAGCGAGTCGAAGGAAGAGATGGATTTGTTTATCGAGGCGATGAAGTCGATTGCGGAAGAAGTGGAAGAGGATCCGCAGACGGTGCTGGCTGCGCCGCATTCGACGCGGGTGTCGCGGCTGGACGAGACTGCGGCGGCGCGCAAGCCTGTGTTGCGGTGGAAGCCGGCGTAGGGCGCATTGTTGATTGATGAATTTTGATGTCCGCCACTCAACTCCATCGGATACTCAATCGGCTTCGAACCTTCTGTGACATTCGTTCTCCTCTCGAGAACTGTCACCATTTTCCTTGTCTCGGTTTTGGGGTGCACCCCACCCATTGTCCCCATGTCTCGCCCCATGTTTCTGTCCCCATGTTTCCGGTTGGAGGATGACAGAATCTACGGCTGCACGTTCGTCACGCCTTCCGCTCCCGCCTTCGGAAAATGTTTCTCATACCAGGCGATCGACCGATCCGTCGCGTCAATCTGATGTTTGGTTTCGGAAAGCCCGTGCCCTTCGCGTGGATAACGGCAGAACACCGTCTCCACTCCCACATCTTTGAGCGCGATAAAAAACTGCTCCGCCTCGGCGATGGGTACATCGTTGTCATTCTCGCCATGAATGATCAGCGTCGGCGTATGTGCGGCCGCAATGTGTTTCAGCGCCGAACGCTCCCACGCCACATCCATCAGATTCCCCTGGTGCAGGAATTGCCCGAACTCCATCTCTTCGTACTGGTTGTAATACGTCATGTAGTTGTAGCTGACTAGGTTCGCGATCCCCGCCGTAGGAATCGCCGCCTTGAACTCGTTGGTCTGCGTGATCAGCCAGTCGGTAAGCTGGCCGCCATAACTCACTCCCTCAATTCCCATCCGCTCGCGATCGATCCACAAATAGCGCCGCACCGCCGCGCTCACGCCATAAAGAACATCCTGACCTTCGTTGCCGTCCTGATCGCCGAAAACGGCGTCCGCGAATTTCTGCCCGTACCCAGTCGACCCGCGGTAATTCACATTCAGCACCGCATACCCGTGCGCCGCATATACCTGATTCTTGAAATTAAACGCCGGCCCATTCTGCCCATGCGGACCGCCATGAATCACCACAATCAGCGGATGCTTCGACGTTTCGGTCATCCCCACCGGTTTGGTGAGAAACGCTTCCACCTCGAATCGATTGTCATTGCTGACAAAAGTAAATGATTCCACGTCGGCAATCGATTTTCCCGCAAGCAAGTCGTGGTTCACGTCCGTAAGTCTGCGCGCGGCAGCCCCGCTGGTCTTGTAGTAGAGCTCAGTCGCATCCCGCGGTGTGCTGAAACTGTAAGCCAGCACGCCCTTCTTGCCGACCGAAAATGCTCCTACGCCGCCCACACCATTCACCACATATTCAGGCTGCCCACCAGAAATCGGCAAACGCACCAGATGATAACTTCCCCGTTCCTGCACTGTGAAATAAACGCTGCTGCCATCCGGCGCCCACTGCGGCGAACCCTGCCGATTGTCGATCACGCCGCCAATCTCGCGCCGGTTGCTGCCGTCGGCATTCATCATCCACACGTGCGTATCTTCCATCGTAGTTTCGCGGTCGGTCAGGCCGCGCCGCGTGCCGCGATACACGATAAATTTTCCATCGGGCGACCACAGCGGATCGTACTCATTGAACTCCGTCGCCGTCAGCCGGCGAATGCTGTTATCCGAAAGTTGCAGCGTGAACAGATCGTAGTTGAAAAACTCATCCTGATTCGGCTCCCGGTTGGAAGCGAACAGCAACTGCTTTCCATCTGGCGACCAGTCAACGGAATGCTCGTCAAAATTTCCCTGCGTCAGCTGCCGCACCTGCTTCGACGCGATGTCGACCACGAAAATGTGCAGCCTCTGATTGTCGTTAAACCGCGTCATCCCTTCGCCCGCATCGGGCTTGTACAAATATCGCGTGATCACCATGGGATCGCCGCCAGCCTCGGCCGCCCCTTCGCCCGGCGTCGACGAAACAAACGCAATCTGTTTTCCATCGGGCGACCACGTGAAATCCTTCCCCGTTCCCGGCAGCGGCGAATTCGTTCCGGCAAGTTCCGCCAGGAACGTCGTATCGCTGCCATCGGGATGCGCAATCACCAGCCCATGCTTGTCGCCGTCCGCCCCGCGGAATGCAATCCACCGGCTGTCGTTCGACCACAACGGCTCGCCCGCCGGCTTGTCGCCGCCCAGCCGCACGCTCTTCTCCGTGCTCAAATCCATCACCCAAAGCTGTCCATAAGGCCGCCCCGGCCGGTCGCGCATCGCGACCGTATACGCGACGTAGCGGTTGTCGGGCGAAAGCGCAACCCCGCCCACCGAGCGCAGTCGAGAAAGATCGCTGCTCGCCAGAAGTTGGGCGTTGGCTCGTATCGCAAATGTGAATCCAATCAGGGCACAAAACAAGCAGAGAGAAACCCGGAACAATCGGTCTTTCGTGGGCGCAGGCATTTAATCCCCCAGATTCCGCGCTGTATAATATAGACGCCGATAGACAGTTTGAGAGATTTAAACAGCGCGAGGCCACTCCGTCCGGCTCCGCCAGGCAAGAGACGTTCGATAGCCGTTTTTGACGTCCACCATGGCCGAATCGTTAAACGCCAGCGTAGAAAACATTCTTACCCATTAGCCGCGGCAACGCACAGGTACTCTTATGACACCGACGCAAGTCACTCTTACCGCAAGTTTAAAGCGATTGGGATATACCACAGGCAACCAGATCAAACTTTACGGCGAGGTTCTGGAAGTGGTTAGCGAGCCCATCGTGATGGCCGATGACACGGTTCTGGTGGATGCGACCGACAAGAAATCAGGGCAGTCGAGGCGGGTTTCCCTGCCGCTGCCGGTCGTACACATGGCAGGTAAAAAGCATCGCGCCGCCTGAGCTCACGCGATCTGCTGACCCAGTTCCGCAGCTTTATCCGGCTCAACCGGCAGGGTCGCCGTCACCGTAGTGCCAGCTGAGGTGGAACGAATTTCCAGCTTGCCGCCCAGATGCTTGAGGCGCTCCGACATCCCGCGGAAGCCGATTCCGCTGCGCGCATTGGAGACCCGATCCAACTTGTCCGCCGGGAAACCTGCACCTGCATCCTCCGCTGCAACCACAATTTTTGAGCCTTGCTCGCGCACTCTTATCGCCGCAGTCCGGCTGCCCGAATGGCGATGAATATTGGTCAGGCACTCCTGCACTACCCGGAAAATCGTGGTTTCGATCTCCGCGGGCAAGCGGCGCAAATCGGCAGGCACTTGCAACTCGACTTTAATCTTGCTGCGCGCGCTGAATCCTTCTACATACCAGCGCAGTGCCGAAGCCAGCCCCATTTCGTCCAGCAGCGGCGGATGCAGTAAATAAGAGATGGTCCGAATCTCGTCGCTGATTTGCTGCACCAAAACCCCATTCTCCGCCACCGCGCTCGCCCCGGCTTCGTCCAGTTTTTCCACTTGCGCTTGCACGGTCGCAATGTTCATTCCAATAGCAACCAGCATTTGTCCCACGCTGTCGTGCAACTCTCGCGCTAATCGTCTCGCTTCCTGATCTCTTATCTGTTGCAGACGCGCCGAAAGATCGCGCAAGCTCTCATTGGCTCGCCTCAACTCTTCCGTTCTCTCTTCCACCCGCTTCTCCAACTCCTCCCGCGCGCTTTGCAGCTGCTGCTCAATTTGCTTGCGCGCAGTCAGGTCTTGACTCAAGCCCACAATGCCGACCGTCGCTCCCGCAGCATCGAACAGCGGAGAAAGCGTGACCAGCGCCGGTATGAATTCTCCGCTCTTGCACCGCACCGCAAACTCTCCCGCCCAGCTATTGCCAGCCATCAACGACGCCATGTGCCGAGCCGCTTCTTCGGCAGTCTCGCTGGCCACGGTGATCCCCATAATGTTTTGCCCAACCACCTCTTCGGGGGCCCAGCCATAGAGCTTTTCCGCAGACGGGTTCCAATAGGTGACCGTGCCCATAACATCGGTGACGATCACGGCAGCCTGCAGCGCTGTGAGAATTGGAATGTCCCCCAGAACAGGGGCGCCGGTCGCGCGCTCAGCATCGATACGAGTGGAGTTCACAGCTAGGAACGTCGAATCAGAACGTCTTCCTAAGATATCGTAACCAGACTCTGTTCGCAAGAAACCCGCTTGCAGCTCAGGTTTCAAATTGTCATGCTGAGCGAAGCGGTGAGGAGAGCCAAGCGATCCTCACCGCGCAGTCGAAGCATCTCTGCCGCTCCCGGCTAGCGCCCGGGAGAGACTGCCGGCTATCGGCCGCTCGCATTCCTCACCGAGCTCGATAAAAATTCCCTCGCTTCCACGTAACGCAAGAAACGAGGCTGGCCCCGGCCTCTCCAGTACTTGGAATCGTAGCGGTTCACTCCCGGCCCGTTGTGCAAAACGCTCAGAAAAAAATGTCGTGCGGGATCAACCACAATCCCGGCATGTCCCGGCCACACCGCCAGGTCGCCCGGCTGTGGATGCGTCACCCGCCGAAACTCCGCGTCCCCCTCATAAAGCTCAGTCGAGCTGGCATAGGTATAAGGGAAACCCGCCCTTTCATAGGTTCCATGAACGAAGTGCGAACAGTCGTAACGCGATCGCGGCACCCGCCGGGAATTCAGCGCTACCCGCACAATCTCCTGACCCTCGGATCGCGTCAGCGGGCGCGCTCGGCTTACTTTCCGGTGCAACGCAGCATCCCGGCGAAGCCCGCGTCCAGCCCTGTCGACCGTTCCCGGCTCTTGCCCTGATGCCCCGGGTAACATGGCCGCGCAGGCAAGTAACGCGAGCGCCGCTGTTTTTGCAGGAAATTCCATACTCCTCCTTATAACGCGCCTCGATGAGGCAGGACAGGTCACCGGGGTGGCAGGAGGGTCCCAGAAAATGTCCTGCTCTGAGATGCACCTTCGGCACCAGGAGTTTTGAGGAATTACTGCATCAATGCCGCGGATTCCAGCTTTGGACGGCCTTTTTGCCGCGCCCTACTGGCATTTCGCCCAACAAAAAGCCCTCCCGCTGGGGGACGGGAGGGTCACAGAAACCGTTCGCGTTCTAGGCGCGGACGACGTTCGCCGCTTGAAATCCTTTGGGGCCCTTCAGCAAATCAAACTCCACGGTCTCACCTTCGTTGAGCGTGCGGTAGCCGTTCTCCTGGATGGCGGAGAAGTGCACGAATACATCTTCTCCCGTGGAACGTTGGATAAATCCATATCCCTTCGCCCCGTTAAACCACTTCACTGTACCTTTCTCTCTCACGGCAGAAACTCCTTTCACAATCGCGAAGAATAGTTCCCCGGACCCTCGATCGTCGCTTCGGTCACCCGAAGCCCCCCTCAGGGAATCCGGTAGAACTTTCGGTTGCGTTTACGATTTGCGGAAGAAGTACTCCAAAACGAAAAGACTCCTTCAGTTTCCGCTGCGGTACATTTTCCGCTGCGTCAACTTCAGGAGCCCGGCAATTTGGCGCGTTTCCACCACAGCCACAAAACGTCAACCGCTTACTGGTCTCACCACCGGACCAATTCCCGGTTATGAGCAGTCGATAATACGGGCTATTAAATCGATTCGCAACAAAAATTAAAGGGATTCTGCCGGAATTTTGATCTCTCCCCTGGAATTCCCCATAACTTTAACAAAGATAAAGAAATAACTCGATCCACTTCTCGAAAACTTGGGTCTCTTCCCCTCCCACCCTCCTCTGCTACCATGAACTTTCCCATGGCCCACCCGCCCATTCCGGCGCCTTCCCAGGCCAGTTCCGTACGGCAGCGCACTCCGTCCCCTTCGCCCCGCCGTCCTTCCCCATCTTTGCTCGTCTCTACCCTGAAATATCTCCTTCGCACCGAGGTCCACACCTTCGCCTTCTCGGTCGCCGCGAATGCAATCCTTTCCTTCTTTCCCTTCGTCGTCCTGCTGATGACGCTCATTCGCCGCGTCTTCCATTCCCGCATTATGTACGACGTCGTCGTCCAACTGCTGCGCGACTACTTGCCCGCCGGACAGGATTTCGTCATTCGCAACCTCAACGCCATGGTCGATTCCCGCCAGCGCGTCCAAGTCGTCTCCCTGATCATCCTGCTAGTCACCTCTTCCGGCGTATTCCTGCCGCTCGAAGTCGCGCTCAATCGCATCTGGCGCTTCGAAAACAATCGTTCCTACCTGGGAAATCAACTGATTTCGCTAGGCCTCGCCTTCGCCTGCGGCGTGCTCGCGCTGCTCTCCATCGCGCTGACCGCCGGCCCCGTTTCTTTTATGGAATTTTTGTTGCGCGGCTACGGCACCGGCTTCGTGCGTCTGGTGGGATTCTTAATGATGAAAGTCTTCGCCATCGCCGCCAGCATCGCCATTTTCTTTCTCATCTACTGGCTGTTGCCCAACGGCAAAGTTCCCCCGCGCGCGGTTCTTCCCGCCGCCATCATTATGGGATTACTTTCGGAAGCGCTGAAGTACGCCTACATCATCGCCCTGCCCTGGTTGAATTTTCAGGAAGTCTACGGCCCCTTCGCGCTCTCCGTCAGCATGATGTTCTGGGCATTCCTCTCCGGCCTGTTGCTGCTAGCCGGCGCCAACCTCTCCGCCGAAGAACACCTGCACCACGCCCTCTAGCACGCGACCGACAAGTCGCCAACAAGTAGCACCGATAAGTAGCGCCGGCATCCTGCCGGCTGTCCCGAGGGCGTCTCGCCCTCGGCGCGGCGAGCCAAGACAGCCCGCCGGACAGCCCCCGAGACGACGGCGCGAGTTACAAGGGAATTACCAGACGTTAGCGAAGTAGTCAGGTCTTGTGGCGATGTTGGTTTTAAGTTTGTGTTGGTTTTAGCTAAGAGCTAATAGCTGACAGCTGACAGCTGACAGCTAAAAGCTGCTCTACTTCTTCTCTTCCCCAATCGAAAGCAACTCCACTTCAAACACCAACGTCTCCCCCGGCCCAATGTCGCTTCCCGCTCCTTGATCTCCATATCCCAAATTCGCAGGAATCCATAACTGCCACTTCGATCCCACCGGCATCAACTGCAGCGCTTCGGTCCAGCCCTTAATTACTCCACCCACCGGAAACGACTCGGGATGCCCGCGCTTGTACGAACTGTCAAACTCTTTGCCATTGAGCAGCGTGCCCCGATAATTGCAGCTCACGGTGTCGGTTGCCGTAGGTTTCGGTCCCGCCCCCGCAGTCAGGATTTTGTACTGCAGCCCGCTGGGCAGCGTGACCACTCCGTCTTTGCTTTTATTCGCCGCCAGGAACGCCTCGCCCGTTTTCCGGGCCGCCCCGCCTTCCTCGCGCGCCTTCAGTTGCTGCTTCTCGCGAACTTCATTCTGCAGTTGCATCAGCGCGGCCCGCTGCTCATCCTCGGTCATCGCCATTTTGCTGCCGGAGAGAGCATCCTTGAATCCCCGCGCCGCGATCGCCGGATCCAGCGCCTCATTGGCACCCTGCCGGCGCAAGTCCCCGCCAATCTTCATGCCCAGCGCGTAGCTGGCCTTATCCTTCTGCGTCTTCAGCGCGAGGGGAGCAGTCGCTCGCGGCGGAACTTTGTGGGCCGGGGTCGTCGTCTTCTTAGCAGGAGCAGTCTGCGAAGCAGATTGTCCCGAAGCGGGTTGACTGGTTTGCGCAGAAGAAGGTTGAGCAGAGGAAGGTTTTGCGGACGACGGTTGAGCAGAGGACGCCGGTGTCTGCTGCGCCAGGGACATCCCCAGCAACAACATTCCCGCCGCCAAAAGTTGGCACATAAAACAAATGCTTTTTTTCATATCTCAGCATTGTCCCATTGCCGCAACACGAAAGTAAAACCCCCTGATTCCCAGCGCGCCGATCAAAAGCGGGTGCCCCATCCTTGTCACGCCTTTTGCGACAGGGTGGGGGTTTTGATTTGGCTTACTCGGCGACGTGGCGGGTGGCACGGGGTTTTGATCTCGCAGGCATTAAGAACACAGTGGGTGCCCCATCCTCCGCGTATTTTGCGGAGGGTGGGAGTTCGGAATGCCCGCGCAAAGGGTTGATCACGCCGCTCGATCACAAATCAAACAGCACAGGCAGCATCGCGTCCGTTCATCCAACCGAAATCCGCACTAAGCCACTCCCGGTGGTGAGCGATGTCGCCGATTTCGCCATCTGATTAAAGCTTCCGATTTGGCCTTCACCTTTGCTTTATTATCATCAGTTCGAAACATAGTTAGTCCGCGAGCCGTATTCCACCCACGCAAATTATCAGCCGAGAGGTTGCCATGCGCCTACTGGCCGTCTTCGCCCCCTGTTTCCTGACCGGCGCTTTGTTAATGGCCCAGGGCCAGCCAACTCCTGATGAGTCGATCCAGGCCAAAAACAAGGCCGTGGCGATGCGCGTATTTGATGAGATTTTCAATCAGGGAAAGTTCCAGGTCGCGGACGAAATCTACGCGCCCGATTTCCAAAACCACGGACTTCACCGGTCGGTGGACCTGAAGACCGACCAGGACGCGGTGCGCGCGGAAAAAAAGGCATTTCCCGATCTCCGGATAAGCGTTCAGCAAATGCTCGCCGAAGGGGACAAGGTGGCTGTGCTGTGGACACTTCAAGGAACCCATACCGGCTCCGGTTATGAGGGTCTTCCTCCGACCGGAACAAGGATCGAGGTGCGTGGCATCACCATTTGGCGGATCGTGGACGGACGGATCGTGGAGGAGTGGTCCAGCTTCAGTGAAACCGGGGCCTACATCCGAATGTTTGCCCATCTGAAGTGGTGGTTCGTGCTTGCGGGGTTGCTCATCCTGACCGCAGTGATCGCCATCGAACGTCTGGTTTGGAAGTTGGTCAGGAAAATGTTCGCCTATCGGTCGGCTCAATTAAATCTCAATCGGGACCGATGATTCGCGTAACGTCAGCGCTCTTCGAGGGTTTCTGAGCGCTAAGGCCTGCTTGCAACAGTCAGCACTTCATGGTGAGGCACGCTAGTGGGCAGTTATCATAAAGAACGTGATCCAAGGGAGCGCTGTCGCGTCATTCAAGAAATGAGCGACAGTCACCGGACCCAAGCTCCGGCGGCCCAATAGGTAGGCTGTGCCCCACATCATCCCAAGAAAAGCGGTGGGTAGCATGATGCCGAGCCAAACAAGAAGACCCTGATTCAGGTAGCCCGCGTGCGCTAGCCCAAACGCAAAGCCGGGCATCAAGACCTGCATGGCTTTGCTGTATCCAGCCTTAGCGAACTCGGTCATCAGGAAGGCGCGAAACAGAACCTCTTCGCAAAATCCGGCAGTGATTCCCATAAGGAGCGCAGCGACTAGGTGAAATCCATGTGGAAAAAACGCGTTTGAAATCGGGATGTGCATTCGGGGAAGGAATCGGAGATTGCTGCCAATCGAAAGAGCAGCGAACAGCAGCGCCATCACCCAGGCGTGCCACGTTCCCAAGCCCCAAACACCGAGGTCTCTAAAAGAAGAGCCGCGGCTCCGCACGACAAACCAAAGCGCGATCACGAACGACCACTCGACAATCACGCCCCCAAGAATCCAAAGGAGGAAACGTGACGCCGGTGAGCCGTGAACAGCCGCAGGAACGGAGAGTGAAATGACCCTTGAAACAACCCAAATCGCAGCGGGAACCCCCAAACCTAAGATCAATGCTTCGGTCCAGCAGAGCAGATGACTCCGCGAATCTCTTACAGTCTGAATTTCTGAGATGGGTGTGCTCATGTAACTGACCTCGCAAGCCAAATTAGGGCGAAGACCCGTCATGATGACAGTACGAAATCCATAAGAGAAAAGTTCGGCTTTGAACGACTTTTTCAGCAGCCTGCTAATCTAAAACCTTAATAGTTGGCGAAACATCCCCATTTCACTCATCGACCCTTGGAGCCGGGATTTTGAGCGCTATGGCCTTCCATGAGAAGGCCGGTCGGAGTCAAGTTGATTCTTCATTGGCTTCATTGAACAAGGTTTTTTTCTCCCGCCGAGTGGCCGCTGTCGCCATGCTTCCATCCGCACTCTCGAGGAGCGATTCGTTTCGCTCGGTGCATGTTGGGCGTTCTCGTATCAGCCGGTGCTGCCATCTGATTGGCGCCCTGTTGATTCTGCTCTTAGAGAGTCGAACCTAGGCCAGGCGATTAACGCAGTCACCGGAACTCGGCGTTGAGCTTTTTTGTTTTTTCCCTTCCCAAGAAGATTTTGACTTTAGGCTGCCGCCGGCATCGCTTTCTGGTTGCTGTTGTGCAGCGGTTCGTACACTTCTCCGCTCACCCACAGGTGATGCAACAACACCGCCAGCTTTCTCGCGGTCGCCACGATGGCGCGCTTCTTCCCGCTTCTTCCGCCACGCTCGGCCAGCTTCAGGCCCCAGCGCCGGAGATCGCAGTCCACCCCGAACGGACCCAGAACGTGCTGCGCTCCTTGCACCAACAACGTCCGCAGATAGGGATCGCCCTCTTTGCTGATATGCAGCTGCGGCTCGCTTCGGCCTGAGTTTCTGCGTCCCGGCTGCAGTCCCAGATAGCAGCCCACGTCGCGGCTCTTGCCGAAGCGATGCGGATCTTCCAACGTCAGCAAGAACGTCAGCGCGATCAGCGTGCCTACGCCTTTGATCTGCTTCAGCAGCGCCACCTGCGGATAACTCTGCTGTGCCAGATTCTCGATGCGCTCGTTGTATTCCACGATGCGCTCGCTCAGCGACTCAATCGCGTTCAACAGGGGTTCCAGTGCGGCTTGCAGCTCTGGACTCAAGCCTTCGGCTTTCTCCGGATTCATATTGCGCACGTTGCACCCGCGCAATCGCTCCCCGTAACTTTTGGCCAGCCCGCGCGCCATGTTGACCAGCCCCGTGCGCGCACGCACTAGTCCAGCTCGCGCCCGAATCAACGTCAGATCGGCTTGCGCCTGCACGCTGCGGTGCTTCACCGGATACAGCAACTTCGGATCGATCCGGGCCAACCGGGCCAGCGTCTGCGCATCCAGCCGATCGTCTTTCTTGCGGCTCTCCCCGATCAGCCGTACCTTGCGCGAGTTCGCCACGATCACTTCGTGTCCCAAGTCGCTCAGCATACGACTGATCCAGGGCGAATGCGTCCCGATTTCCAACGCGATGCGACTGCGCGGCATCACGCCGAAGACTTCCTGCAATGCTTTCGCTGTCGTCCGCACCCGCTGCTCCAACTGGATCTGGCCGGCTTCATCCACCACGCAGTACCAACTGTTGCGATCCCCTAGATCCAATCCAATGGTCAGTTTCGGTTGCGACAAATTCTTGCTCTGCTTCGCTGCTGCGGTGCTAACCTTTTTCATTGCCGGTCTCCTTTTTATCTGTGCCTTGAGCACGTCGATAACTTGGGAGCGTACAGCATCCCGTCCGGAGACCGGCCTTCTCATCCCATCTGGTTACGACAGTTACGACGCGACCACCTGCGACTCCCTTCTCGTAGTTTTCGGGCCGACGTACAATTCAAAATGGAGCGCGAGACTGGTATATGACCAAGCTTCACGAGTGCCACGCTGTATTTATGGCGTGCGTTGAGTCAGTTCTGTTTGGCTTGCTTGTCTGCAACTTTGCCTACGGACAGAACCTCCGTCAGGATCAGGAACTTGAGGTTCACCATCTCCCAACTTTGATGGCCCGATCTCAAGACGCGCTCGACGTGCTGCTGACATCTCTCGACACCGTAATCCATGACCGGACAGTTTGCTGCGGAAAGAACTCCGCACTCGAAGATAGTGCCCTCGCGGCCGATCCGAAATCATTGAAGGATGTTGCCAGTAAGCTCGAAGGAAGGCACTTGCTGAGTGATGGCCGACCGATCGTCGTGACGACGGAATATTTGCCAGCCGCGCAAGCCAGCTCCGGTCACCTGATCACGATGATCCTGAATCAGCATGCAGCCCTCATGGAGTGGAATTCCCGGTTGTACGTGGTGCATGGCGTGGGTTATGTGTGGGAAGGATACTCTACCCCGGACGCTGGTGGGGGCACGATAGCGGTGATGCGCAGGCTTCTGCTTTGGGACACACGGTTCTCTGATTCGCAGCGCGAAGTCGTTTTCAGTCCCTTCACCGATGACGTGAGCAAAGTGCAAGGATTCCTCTTTGTGGAAGTGAAGCCGCAGTAAAATATTCTGACAATCTCGAAACCCTCAACTGGCGAAACATCGCCATTACACTCATTGACCCTGCCGGAGGAGATTTTGAGCTTAGATGCTGATTAAAACAGTTATCCTCCCTTACAAATCCAAGTCGTTGATCTGGGGACTAGTGGCAGGAAACTGGTGAAGACCAGTGAGCGTCGCGGAACTGCCATCGTCCCTCGCGGTACTCTGCAAGACCGGTAAAGTATCCCGTTTCGGTAACGCTGTGTCCGGTGGTGTCGACTTGAATCTCGCTCCATGAGACTGCGACCACGGCGAACTCGTTGGTGAGCGGACCGACGCGCAAATCGTCTCCCCACTTCAATTCAATGTGACGGATGGTTTGGGCAAACTTGCGAGTACCTTCCTGTGCCGCAGCACTATTTGGGAAGGCCATCTGGCCGTTGACTGCCATAAAGAATGCGGGACCCGTATCGAAATACTTGATCCAAGCCATGGGGCCATCCTGAGTGACGGAATGGGAGACCGTTTGCATGAACGCGCGGACGGCTTGGTCGACCGAGGAAGCTCCGTCCGGAGTCACGGCGTGGGAATGGCTCGCGCCAGCCGCATAAGGAACGCAGGCTGCCAACGTGACAGCCAGCAGCAGAGAACGGATTCGCAACTTACGCGAAAGGAACAGAACAGGAAGAACGCAAGTCGAAGACGACATAGGAACCTCCAGCGAATCACCGAGCCGGAATTGGGAGGTATAACAAAGGGAATCTAGTCCGTCAATTGGCGAAACATCCCCGTTACGCTCATCGACAGTCATAACTGTCGGGGTTATCCTTGGCACGAGCTACCTTCATATGAGCCGATTCACCCGCTTCCATCTCGCATCCGCCATCGTAGCCTCCGTGACGTGTATCCTCTGGTCAGTTGTGACGATCTTAGTCACGTTTCGATGGCATACGGTGCGGCCACGACTTTCGTTGGCCGCCATTCCCTTTGACATCGGCGTAGGGGCGATAATCGCGTTCAAGTTCTACAAGAGCGAGAACGGAACTTATTGAACGCTCCCCCGCATAGCTGGTGATAAATCGCGATAGCACTCAACCCCGGAATCAGCATCGAGTTGTTGAGGGTAGACACCGCTAACTCTAAGCGGGAAGGTTCGCCCTTCCCGCCTCATCGCCGGCAAAATTACCTCGAACCATCCGCCTCCGGCAGTTCCACGTGATCGATCACCAGCACATCGGTCGGCGCCTGTTGCGGCACCAGTTTCAATCCAAGCTGCTCCTGCACCGCAGTCAAGAGCGAATCGTTTCCCGCCGACTGCGACCACTGCAGATTGAAATCATATTGCCCAGTCAGCCCGGTCTTATCCACCACGTTCTCACCCAATTGCATGGAAAGCTGCCGGGCCAACTCCGCCATTGACGATTTCTGCGCTCCAATTCCCATCACCTGCCCGTTGCCGCCTTGCCGCATCATCATCCGGTGGATTGCCTTCCCGTCCGGGCCCTGCAGCAGTGTCGGGAGTGTCCGCATACTTTGTCGGTTGCAGCTTCGAGCCGTTGTCGCCGACCTCCAACCCATACTGCGGCAGCACCTTGGTCTCATGGTGCAGCGCCAGTTTGAAGCGCTCCGCCAAGAGCGATTGCAGTTGGCTGCGGATCTCGGGTTGCCTCAAGCGCGGATCCATCGACTCAGCATTATTCGCACTCCCTTCCGCCTTGATCTCAATATCGTAAGCCGCAGTCTTCACTAACTCCGGCGCTCCCGGAATCTGATCGGCCTGAACGCCATAAGCCTCTTGAATAATCGTCAGCAAACTCGCGTTCCTCGCCTCGAACCCGATCGGCCCATACATCATTCGGATCATGTGGACTCCACTCCCCGCATACGTCGGAGTCGAAAGTTCGCTGGGTTTCACCGAGACCGTGAACTTGGTTGCGTTCGTGTTTTCTTCCTGTGCCTGCGCGTGTCCCTGCGTCGCGTTCATCACCCCAACCCCGATCGGGATGGCCAATGCCAATAACACCGCCGCGCTCAGCAACAATTTTTTTCCGGCATCCAGTTTTCGTGCAATTCGCTGGTTCATGATGTACACCATCCTTTTCTTCAAATCGGCACCCGTAACCCCAGACACGCAAGCCAGGGGCGACCCCACACAAAATTCACACACCTTCAAAATGCTTTCGGCATAGACGTGCCGCTCGCTCCCCAGTTGCAAAACCGCTTCGTCACACGCCTGTTCGCGCTCGTCCACCAGCCGCGCTCCCACCCACCACACCAGAGGGTGGAACCAGAACAACGCCTCCACCACCATGTGGACCGCAGCCGCCAGATTGTCGCGACGGCGCACGTGCCACAATTCGTGCGCCATCACTGCCTCCAGGTGTCGATCATCGAGGTGTTCGGAAATTCCCTCCGGCCAGATCAGCACCGGCCGCGCAATGCCGAAGATGCCGGGCTCGAGCGATTCCCGCGACAAAAGAATCTCAACCGGCGCACGCAGTTCAGCAATGCAATTCAACCGCTGCAGCGCTTCGATCTCGCGACCCTCTCGCACCGGCGTTGCCTTCTGCCTGGCCGCCGCAACTCTCAGCCAGCGCACGCACCACATCGCCAGCACCACGGCGAATCCCGCCGCCCACGCGCACATCAGCACCACCGGAAGCAGATGCCCCAAGCTCTGCAACATGTCCGGTGCAGCAGCCGCCGGAATTACCTTTGCCGCTTGCGTGAATGGCTGAGTCACCTGCGCCATCACCAAGAACGCTTCCGTGTTCGTTCCCGCCGAGGCGTGAGTCCAAGCGACACGTTTGCCAACTTCGACCAGCAACGAAAACGGAATCAGAAATTTCACCGACGCCGCCAGCCAAACCCAATAGCGCGCCCGCGCCTGATTCTTCCGCAGAGTCAGCGCCAGCACTCCGGCGGCGGCGGCAAACAGCGTCGACTGCCATAAGTGATTGCCCAACGCCGGTCCGATTTCGTTCCACAGGGCATACAGATTTGCCGGCATCATTGTGCTTTATCCTTTCTCTCCAGCTTGCGCAGAGTCTTCTCGGCTTCCTTCACGTCTTCCAGCGTCAGTTGCCCGGATTCGATCAGGTGCGCCATCACCGGCTGCGTGCGCCCGCCGAACATGGCCAGCAGGTCGTCGATCAGCCTGCGCTGCGCGGAGTCGCGCGAAACCGCCGCTTCGAAAATATGAAAGTTGCCCACCTTCTTCACCCGGCGCACCGCCTTCTTCGCCTCCAGCCGATACACCGTGGTCTGAATCGTCGTGTACGCCGGTCGGCCTTTTTCCGGGAACGCTTCCTGAATCTCGCGGATGGAAGCGTGCCCGCGCGTCCACAAGGTTTCCATGATCTGAAGTTCGAGCTTCGCTAGTTTCGGTCCAGCCATCTTGTCTCCTACCAATGTATGCATTACTACTACAGATGTAGTTTTCATGTCAAATGTTTTTTGTGGTCTGTCCGCATCTTGAAAAAGCTTCATGTTCGGTGCGGGTAGCTCCGAGGTCTTTTTTTTGAAATCCACAGGCACTTGTGACATCTGTCACAGCTTTCCTGCTTCGCATCGGACTACGCTGACCTGTTTCCCGGTTATTGTGTTTCCCGGTTGTCGGGTTGTCGTCCGGTTGTTCCGGTCCGGTTCCCTCCGAGCAGACGTTTCATCCTGAGGTCTCCCCCATGTTTGGGAGAAGTGGCACGTGTCTGCTCACCATTTCGATTCTGATTCTGGCTCCGGCGTGGCTGCGCGGCCAGTCTGATCGGTCCATCACCATGCCCGATTTCACTTTGCCCCATTCGCCGCGCGTGGTACCGCTGCCCATCGTTGACCCTCCGGTTCGCCGGCCCGTCAATTACGCGCCGCTGCCCGGGACAATCGACCTGCCTGCGCTCACTCGCGCCGCCGGAACCATTTTTTCCGGCACAGTTACTGCCATCGCCCGCCATCCCGCGGCCAGCGGCCAGACCGTAGAAACTGTCGCGATCACTTTTCACGTGGAAAACGCCATTCGCGGCGCCACTCCCGGCGAGTATCTGACCATTTCGCAATGGATTGGCCTGTGGTCCGGCGGCCAGCGCTACCGCCTCGGCGAACACGTTCTACTTTTCTTATATCCGCCCAGCAAGGTCGGCCTGACCAGTTGTGTCGCTGGAGGAATGGGTCGTTTGCCCATCGATGCCTGGGGCCGCGTCTTGCTCTCGGCACAACATCTCGCAGCCTTTCGAGCGGATCCCGTCCTGGGTGGGAAGTCGCGCCTCCGTTTCAGCGATTTCGCCTTGGCGGTACGACGGGCCAGTGAGGAGGAGTAAGTGCCTTCGCATAAGGTGACCATGAAAACTCGCATGCCATTCACCGCGCGCTCGCTTCTCCTCAGGCTGGCCTGGCCGGCGGCGATGATCTCTTGCCTCGTCGTGATCGTCTTCTCGACGGCCAGCGCCGGGGGCCCGCGGAATGTCGCCGGCACAACCTTCTTCGACCCGACCACTACCGGACAGCCGCTGGTCTGGCCGCTGGGACAGGTCACCTACTACACCGATCAAGGCGATCTCAGCGCATACCTGCCCAACGCCTCCGCCAACGCCTTTGTCGCCGACGCCTTCAGCCAATGGACTTCCGTTCCCACCGCGGCCCTCGCCACAACTTGGGGCGGTCAACTCGCCGAAGACGTAAGCGGTGCCAATGTAATCGTGAATGCCGATGGCAGCATTTCCCTGCCCCCCGACGTTCAACCCACAGCGACGAGCAAGCCAGTCGGCATCGTCTATGACTACGACGGCTCGGTCACCGATGCATTGCTCGGGAGCGGCGCCGGTGATACCAGTGAATGCTTCTCCAACGCCGTTTTCGGTGGCGACGACAATTACGGAGCGGCCGCCGTCTACCAGCATGCCCTGATCGTGATTAACGGGCAGTGCGCGCTGCAATCGTCGCAACGCATCGACGTCGAATATCGTTTAGTGCGCGTCATCGGCAGCGTGCTCGGCCTCGGCTGGTCGCAGCTTAATCCCAACGTGATCACCGGCTCGCCCCATGCCACGGCTGACGATTACGCCGGATTCCCCGTGATGCACTTCGCCGATCCCCCGAATTGCAAGCCCATCACCCTGTGTTATCCCAATCCCTACCAGCTCTCGATGGATGATGTTGCAGCCCTGTCGCGGCTCTATCCTGTCACCGCGCAAAATCTATCGAGCTTTCCCGGCAAGCAGGTTTTTTCCACTGTAACCGCCCGCATTCACGGCGCGGTATGGTTCACCGACACGCATGGCAATCAGACCCAGGGCATGCAAGGCGTGAACGTGGTGGCGCGCTGGATCGATCCCACAACGGGTCTGCCCTCGCGTCGCTATGCCGCCACGTCGGTCTCCGGATTTCTGTTCACCGGCGACGCCGGAAACTATGTCACGGGATTCGACGATGCTTTGGGCAATCCCCTCACAGATTGGGGATCGGCCAGCCAAAGCCTGGAGAGTTTTTTCGATCTCGCGGGACTTCAGCCGCCGAATGGATCGAGCGCGCAATACCAGTTGAGCGTGGAGGCTCTCAATCCCACGTGGTCTTCGGGCGTGGGCCCGTACTCGCCGGGTCCGGTCACACCTTCGGGAGTTTTTACTCCGGTCATGGTGACGGTCGCAGCAGGTAACGATTTCGCGCAGGACATTGTGATGACCGGCTCTGCGCAACCCGTCCCGCAAGCGGCGTCGAGTTGGACCGTTCCCGCAGCCATACCCCCTGGCGGCGATTGGCTGGGATCGCTTAGCGGATACGGAGACATGAATTACAGAATCCTCTCCGCACAAGCCAATCGCACCTTGTCGATCGCCGTGACCGCGCTGGATGAAACCGGAAATGCCAGCGAGGCTAAAGTTCAGCCCGTCATTGGGATGTGGGCCGCCTCCGATCCTGAAGGCACGCCGCCTCCGGCTTTCACCAGTTCCGCTTTCAACCAGACTGTTTTCGCCATGACGCGCCTGGACGCGCAAGTCGGAACTCCTGCCAGCTTCCTGATCGGCATTTCCGACATTCGCGGCGACGGTCGCCCCGATTACCACTATCACGCTCATGTTCTCTACGCCGATTCCATTTCTCCCGCGCGAGTTAGCGTAAATGGCGGCGTGGTCACAGTGCGCGGCACCGGGTTCGCACCCGGACTCACCGCAGCCATGGGCAGCACGGCCGCAACACAATTCGCCGTGAGCCCCGCCCAGATGTTGCTGGGCGCACCCGCTCAAGCTGACGGACCGCAGGACATTACCATCATCGATCCCGTGAGCGGCGCCGCTTCCGCCATGACCGGCGCAATCATCTATGGAGCGGCCGCCACCGACACCATCAGCCTGCTGGGCAACGGCCTGAACTCTTCCACTTCGGTCGGCACGCAAGCCTTCAACCCCGTGACGGTGCGCGTGCTCGCCGCCGATGGAGTCACCGCCGTCAGCGGCGCGACCATCGTGTGGAGCGCTACCAACAGCGTGCAACTTTCGGCGTGCGGCGGCGCGTCGTCCTGCTCGGTGACCAGCGATCAGAGTGGGGATGCCGCCACTTTCCTGAGCCCGGCCGCCACCGGCGTGGCAACCATCAGCGCGACGCTCGCGCCCGCCGCCTATGGCTCTGCGAAATCGGTGAGTACGACGCTCTATGCCATCGAGTCGGCGTCGGACATTGGCGTGTTGACCCCGCGCCTGTGGGTGGCGCAGGGCTCTTCCGCCAGCCTTCCGCTTACCGCGCGCGTGCTCAGCAATGGCACGGCGCGCAACAATGTCGGTGTTGACTTCACGGTAGTCGGCGGCTCTGGGAACCTCAGCGCGTCCAGCGCACAAAGCAACTCCAGCGGATACGCCACCGTGACCCTGACCGTGACGCAGCTTACGGCGACCGTGCAACTGACCGCCTGCGTCGCGCCCGGCAATGCTCCTTGCCAAACCATTTACGTTAATCCGGTGCCATTTGCCAGCCTCATGTTGTTGCCGGTGTCAGGCAGCGGACAAATCTCCACCGGCCAGGCATTTCAGCCGGTGGTCGTGCGGGTTACGGATTCTGCATCGCCGCCGGATCCGGTTAGCGCCGCGAGCGTGCTTTTTCTCAGCACCGTAATGCGGGGCACGTCTTCGGGAGGGGGCAACGGAACAACCAATCCGGGAAATGGTGCCATGCCCACGATTTTGCAGGTGAGTTCGAGCACGGCTCTGACCGACAGTAACGGCCTGGCCAACATTGTGCCTTCAGCCGGCGGATTCAGCGCTCCGCTGGAAGTAGACGTTGGAGTGGCCGCCGGAACCAGTGCCACGCTGAATTATCCGCTGCAGCTAATCCCGCCCTTGAGTACGGGACCGTCGGGCCAGACTCCCGTCGACTTTCCCCCGCTGCGCCTTCGGGGCCCCATCCGAATCGTGGGAGAAAGGGGTATCGAACGTCCGCAAGTGGATGACCCATAATAAGTTGATGATGATTGTACGTACACTTTTGTATAAACAACCTTTTTAGAGCTCGGTTCACCGGGGCAAGAATCGCTTTTGCTCGTCGCCTACGATGCCTTTTGCGGGGTCGCAAACGGCCCTGGCATCGACGATTCGATCGCGACCGGGAGGGAAACCTCATGCCAAAGCTATTTGTGCGTCCTGGAGCTTCCTGTGCGCTCCTACGACATTTCAATCACTTGCACGAAGACTCAATCACTTGCACGGGAAGTCAACAACTTGCAGTCAACGAGCTGCTGGCAGAGGCGGACAAGAGTGTCCGCCCCACACAAGTGTCCCCCACACAACCCTGCCGAGCTGCGCTCGGCGGACAGCCGAGGGCGGCTGTCCCCTCATGAGCATGCTAAGTCTTGCGTTCCAACTCCTACCAGGCTGCTGAAAAACTCAGATCCCGATGAAGTTTTGAAAGGGCGCGGCTTCAGCCGCGCCGCAAGTCAAGCAAAATCAGGTGCGCCTTCAGGCGCTGAGGTACGACCGATTCCTGTTTCCCGGAAGCCGAAAACTTTGGAGGCCAGCTCTACTTCGTCCACTGATCCACCCAGTCATTTACCGTCTTGTACCAGAGCTGCGAATTTTGCGGCTTCAGCACCCAGTGGCCTTCGTCGGGGAAGTAGAGCATCTTCGAGGGCACGCCTTCCATCTGCAGCGTGGTGAAGAGCTGGAGGCCCTCGCTCACGTCGAGGCGGTAGTCGCGCTGGCCGTGGATGACCAGCGTCGGCGTCTTGAAATTCTTCGCGTACTGGTGCGGAGACCATTTCACGTAGCTCTCGCGATTGTCGTAGGGCGTGCCTTTGAATTCCCAATCGTTGAACCAGAGTTCTTCGGTCGTGCCCCACGCCGACTCCGCGTTGAACATGCCGTCGTGCGATACCAGGCACCTGAAGCGGTCGGTGTGCCCGAGGATCCAGTTGATGGCGTATCCGCCATAGCTCGCGCCCAGCGCGCACTCTCGCGTCTTATCGATGAATGGATAATGCTCCTCGGCATAGTCGAGTCCCTTCATCAGATCTTCAAACGGCGCTCCGCCCCAGTCGCCGTTGATGGCATCGATAAACTTCTGCCCGTATCCGGTCGAGCCGTGGAAGTTGATCATGATGACGACGTATCCGCTGGGCGTCGATGAATTTGATGACCCAGAAGTTGGCGCCGCGAACAGTTCGGGATTCCAGCGATACGACCAGTCGTCTCCCCAGGCCCCCTGCGGCCCGCCATGAATAAGAAACTTCACAGGATATTTTTTCGAGGCATCGAAATTCGGCGGCTTGACCAAGAAGCCTTCGACTTTGTCGCCGTGAGCACCAGTGAACCAGAAGGGTTCGATGGGAGACATGGCGACTTGGGAAAGAACGGCATCGTTAAGATGCGTGAGTTGGCGTGGCCGCGCCATCGCATCCTTAGGCAACGATTCCTTGGATTCACCCGAAAGCATCGCCCTGATCTTGTCGAGGCCAACTGCGTAATTACCATGCTCGGTCGTGAAAAGTTCCGACGGCGCTTGAAGGGACATCCGGCTAAAGGCAATAAGCTCCGAAAGGTTGGTGGCTTCCTTCGCAGCGACGGTGTTCTCGCCGGCAAAAATATCGTCATTAAAACCGTCGAGGACCTTGATCGGGTGGCAGCCGTTAGGGCATGCCTCGGGCATAACCGAGTAGATCGGGGACTGTCCCTCATCTTCGGCAGTGAGGATAATCTCGTGTCGCCCAGCCCACCCGAACGATCCAACCCAATGATCAAAATTCTCCGTCAGATTCTTCTTCTCGCCCGTTTTGCGGTCATAGAGCATCAAGCGAAAGCGGTCGCTCTCGTATCCCGGACGCTGCTGGGCGCGGTAGGCGATGTAGCGGCCGTCGGGCGAGTAGAGCGGCGACGTGTCGCTGGCGGGATTGTCGGCGGTGATGTTCTTCGCCGTGCCTCCGGTGACGGGGACGATCCACAGATCATTGTTGGTAGAGGCCGCTGGATTCTTGTCGTGATTCGAGGCGTAGCAAATCTCCTGCCCGTCGGGCGAGAAGGCATAGTCGTCCTGCCCGCCGAGCGAGAAGACGGGAGCATCGTAGTCGCCGGGCGTGAGGTCGATATAACGGACGTAAAGCGGGACATTACCCACTCCCTTGCGAAAAGACGCCTGCGAGTTGGCATCCACGATGAACAAATGGCTGCGTTTCCCTTCCTTGTAGGCGTTCCAATGTCGATAAAGCAGGTGCTCGAAGATTTGCGCCTTGACCTTGGACTTATTCGCCTCGGCCAGCTTCGCGTTGTTGCAATCCGTCTCCCCTTCATCGTGTAGATTGCATTCGGGATAAACATCCGTCGTAAAGAGAATGTTCTTGCCGTCCGGCGACCAAAGTTCGCCGCCGGCTTCGGTCGCAATCGAAGTCAGCTTGTGCACGCTCGTTACAGTTCCAGCCGCGTCATCGAAGTCGGCGATCCAAACTTGCGAGCCGCCTTCTTTTGTTGACAGGAATGCGAAACGTTTGCCGTCGGGGGACCAACGGGGGCGGTCGGCATCTTGGTCGGTGATGAGCTCGTGCTCTGGCGAGAAAGAACTTGCCGAGCTTTGCTCGGCTGGACGGCCGGGGGCGGCCGTCCCCACATGGTTCTTCTCGACACCCAGCGGCACGATCCAGATGTGGGGCTTCTTCGTGTTAGCTTCGAGGTCAACGTCGACTACGCTGAAGATTACCCACTTGCCGTCGGGCGAGACTTGCGGATCGCCTACGCGTTTCAGCTTCATCATGTCTTCGAAGGTGAACGGATGTTTGGCCTGGGCGAGAGCGGGCACGGCTAAAGCGAGAACTAGAAGAGAAAAGAGAAGAGAACGAAGAAGAGAAAGAAGAAGCCGGCGCATAAGCGACCTCCGCGAGTCATCATTCACGAAATCATCCGTCACGAAACATTGTCACGAAACATCCGTAGGGACGTAGCTGGCCACGTCTCGGGCGGCGGCACGGGTGCGGCACAGGCAGCACGTGCGCCGCCGGCAAGACGTTACCAGCAACGTCTCTACGACAAACGGATGAGTGTAGCAGGAGGCGGCTACTAGCTTCTAGCTGCGCCGGACTGGCCGAGAATGAAGAGCGTTGAAGACACAGGGTCCCTCCACTCCGCTTCGCTCCGGTCGGGATGACAAACTTATCTGACGAATTTCTCGGATACCACACTAGCTAGAAGCCAGAAACTTTTATTCGCTTGAATAGGTCAGCTCTTGCAATCCGGCGCGGGCTGGGCTGTCGGCTAGTTCGGCGTTTCCGTAGACGAATCCTCGTTCGAAGGCTTTCAGATTCAGTTCGCGGAAACTTGCGGGCACGGAGTCGGCGACCGCTTTGCGCACCGCGTCCGGCGCGAGCAGCTTGGTGACGGCGGTGAAGAATCCTACCATCACCGAATTGAGCACCATGCGTTTGCCGAGCTCTTCGGCGATGCGCGTGGCGGGAATGCTGTAGACCTTGGGATCGCCTTTCAGATCGGAGACGCGCACCAGATCCTCTTCGATGATCAACAGGCCCTGGGGCTTGAGTTCGGGCGCGAAGCGGTTGTAGGCCTCCTGCGACATGACGACCATGATGTCGGGCCGCGTGACGTAGGGATAGAGCACAGGCGCGTTGGAAAGAATCAGCTGCGCGCTACAGGCGCCGCCGCGCGCTTCTGGGCCGAAGTTTTGGGTCATGGTGGCGAATCCGTCTTGGTAGATCGACGCCGCTTTGCCCAGCACGATCGCCGAAAGGATGACTCCCTGGCCGCCGAAACCTGCAACACGAATCTCAGTTAGCCGCATACGCACTCCGTTTCTGGTTCTTCGATGTAGCGCTCGCCCAGCGTGTCGACGTATTGCGCGCGCATCATGGTTTGATAGTCGGGGCGGTCGCGGTCCACGAATTTGCCAACCGTGATTTCGCCGTTGAGCGTGAGGCCGACTTCGCTGGTGGGCGCGCCGTGCTTCACTTTGCTTTTTTCTTTGTAGTACTTCATGGTGTCGAGGCCGTCGCCCATCTTGTTGCGGCGCTGGTAAAGGGTGGGGCAGGGCGAGATGACTTCGATGAACGAAAATCCTTTTTTCTGAAATGCTTCGCTGATGGAACGCGCCAGTTGCCGCACGTGGAAGGTGGTCCAGCGCGCCACATAGACGGCGCCGGCGGCTTCCACCAGGTGGGGCAGGTTGAATGCCGGCTCAAACGTTCCGTAAGGATTCGTTGAAGTGGTGGCGTGACCGGGCGTGGTGGGCGCGGTCTGGCCTCCGGTCATGGCGTAAATCAGGTTGTTAACGCAGATGACTTTCAGGTCGATGTTGCGGCGCGCGGCGTGGATGAGATGATTTCCGCCGATGGCCGACAGGTCGCCGTCGCCGGAGTAGACCACGACGTTGAGCTTGGGATTCGCCAGCTTGAGCCCGGTGGCAAAGGGGATGGCGCGGCCGTGCGTGGTGTGAAACGAATCGAGCTTCACATAGCCCGCCACGCGCCCGGTGCAGCCGATTCCAGAGACCAGAGCGAGCGATTCGAGATCGATCTTCGATTCGATCAGAGCGCGGGCAAACGAATTGACCGTGGTGCCGATGCCGCATCCAGGGCACCAGATGTGGGGCATGCGGTCACTGCGCAGAAAGCGTTCGACGGGATTCACGGTGTCGTCGAATATTTCGTCGTGACTATTGTCGTGATTGTTGTCCAGAATGTTCAGCATCGGCTTGCCTCCACGATGGCGTTCAGAATTTCGTCGGGATTGTGAACTCCGCCGCCAGCGTGCGACACGGCGAATGTTTTAGCCTGACCGTTGGCGGCGCGTTGCACTTCGCGCACCATCTGGCCGAGATTGAGTTCGGGCACCACGAAGGCTTTCACCCGCGAGGCCAGGTCGGCGATCTTTTTCTCGGGGAAGGGCCACGCAGTGATGAGCCGCAGCTTTCCAACTCGCAATCCGCGATCGCGGGCGGCATCGATGGCCCGCTGCGCCACACGCGACGTGATGCCGTAAGAGACCACAACGACGTCGGCGTCATCCAGGCGCTCTTCCTCGAACAGGCAGATGCGATCGGCGGCGTTGCGAATTTTATTTTGCAGGCGGCGCACCAGTTTGTCCTGCACCGGCGGCGTCATGTTGGGATAGCCGCGTTCGTCGTGGGTGAGGCCGGTGACGTGAAACTTGTAGCCCTCGCCGGCATGCGCCATCTCCGGAACCAGGTCGCCATTTGTGCCGTAAGGCAGGTAGTCTTCTACAGATTTTTTTGTGTGCTTGCGGGGAGTGACTTCGATCTGGTCGGCGGGCGGGATCACAACTTTTTCCGTCATATGCCCCACGACTTCGTCCATCATGAACATGACGGGCACGCGAAACTCTTCGGCGAAGTTGAAGGCCTTGATGGTGAGGTCGAAACATTCCTGCGGCGAGTTGGGACAGAGCGCGATGATCTCGTAGTCGCCGTGCGATCCCCAGCGCGCCTGCATCATATCGGCCTGCGCGGGAAGCGTGGGCAGCCCGGTGGAGGGGCCGCCGCGCTGCACGTCGACGAAGACGCAGGGCGTCTCGGTCATGGCCGCGTAGCCAATGTGTTCCATCATCAGCGAAAAGCCCGGGCCGGAGGTCACGGTGAAGGCCTTGGCTCCGCCCCACACTCCGCCTTGCAGCGCGATCGAGGCTGCGAGTTCGTCTTCCATCTGAATGAACGTTCCACCGACAGTGGGAACGCGTGCGGCAAAGCGCTCGACAACTTCGGTCGAGGGCGTGATGGGATATCCGGCGGCGAAGCGTGCGCCAGCGGCCAGCGCGCCTTCGCAGCAGGCGTGGTCGCCGTCGAGAAAGTGCGTGCCGGTTAAAACTCCATGAGGATCAGCTTTCATTTCTCACCTCCACCCGCGGGCGGCGCGACTTTGGTTCCGGCGATGGCGAAATCCGGGCAGTACATGCCGCAGAGATCGCAGCCGCTGCATTTTTCCGGATGCACCACGTGCGGCGGATGGTAGCCCTTGGAATTAAATGCGGAAGAGAGCGCGAGCACATGCGTGGGACAAAACTCCACGCAAAAGCCACAAGCTTTGCAACGCTCAACGACGATCGAAACGCGTCCTTTTGCCACGATGTCCCCCAACCAAAGAGTGACGATCACTCCGGGAATTCAATCAAGCAGGATGCGATTATGCGTGGAAGTAGGGCGGCGCGGTGTGACCGGCGTCACATATTAGGGTGAGGCCAAGCACCCGGCGTTTTCACGGGCAAATGGACGTAAGCATTGGCAGCCGTTGGAGTTAGACGCGATGCAGCGGTCGAGCGTGCGGGGGAATACTGGGCTGGGCTGCAATTTCGGTGATGCCCGTCACGAAGATGCGTGCGTCGAAATACGCATTTTGGATGCCTTTCGAATGTTGCTCGCGGGTGTTCGCCGAGTTTGCCTAGGGCCTGCGGAACCCACTACACTCGGAATTTTGCCGCGATGCCACTGCTGCGTTTTGCGGCGGCCCGCTGCCGGAGCCCCTTGGAGATTCTCGACCTCAGGCATTTTTCTTCTGTCGACCTGCGTCCGCTGCTGGAGGACGAAACGCAGCTGTGGTCGCGGCAACTCTCGTGGGATTATTCGGGCTCGGCGGAGATGATTCTGCGTTATGTCGACGCAAAAATTCTGCCGGGATACGCGGCGGTCGATCGCGGGCGCGTCTTCGGCTATTCGTTTTTTGTGTATGAAGGCAGCAAGGGAGTGATCGGCGATCTCTACGTGATCAACGGCAATCGCCTGCCGAACTCGCGCGAGGTTGAATTGAAGCTGCTGACGCATGTGATTGAAACCTTGCAGCAGTCTCCGGGAATTCATCGGGTGGAGGCACAACTGCTGGCGCACGAAGTGAATTCGGTTTCGCGGCCGTTTCTGGAGACGGGATTTCAGCGGCATCCGCGGCTGTTCATGACGCTGGCGCTGGGAAAAACCGCGCCGGAGAAAAATGTGGTGCATCCGGAAGTTGAAATCCGGCGCTGGACTGACGCCGATTATCAGCCCTCGGCGGCGGTGATTACTGCGGCGTACCGCAGCCACGTGGACGCGCAGATCAACGATCAGTACCACACGCTGAGCGGGTCGCTGCGTTTCCTGAATAACATTGTGCGCTTCCCGGGATGCGGCGTGTTCGATGCCGAGGCGTCGTTCGTGGCGCTGGATCGCCGGGCGAAAAGTTTGATCGGGTTGATTTTGTGCTCGCGCGTCCGCCACGACGTGGGCCACGTGACGCAAGTGTGCGTGCTGCCGGAGTATCGCTCGCGGCGGATTGGCGAATCGCTGATGGCGGCTACCGAAGGAAATTTGCGGAAACGAAATTTCTCACTGCTGTCGCTCACCGTGACTGAGGCGAACACGCGGGCGGTGGCGCTTTATCGCCGACTGAAGTTTGAGGAGAAGAAAATTTTTGATGCGTTCGTGTGGGAAGGGTGAAGAAAGCTTGGTCGTAGAGACGTTAACTGGCAACGTCTTTCTCGCCATCATTCGTGGCGCCGCCGGCAGAGACGTAGCAAGCTACGTCTCTACGAGTTGAATTATCTTCGCAACAGCCACATGGCCCAGCCTGCTACGAACACGCCGCCGAGGAACATGGCGAAGCAGTAGAGACCGTAGCGGATCATTTCGCGCGTGGTATCGCGGTGGGTGATGCCGAAGACGATAGAGGCGAACAGGGCGAAGACGGCCGCCGCGCTGAAATGATTGAGAGTGATATTCACTGCGCGAATCTCCGCGAAGAATTTTGATCCAATAGCTGAGAGCTGACAGCTGAGAGCGGCCTCATCGTTTCTTCCCGATGGCTATGTGATAGGCGTCGGCAACGGCGATGAAGTTCAGCAAGCCGGCAACGATCATGAATTTCGTGCCGTAATCGGCAGTGGCGAAGGCGATTGCGCCCTGCCCCCAGTCGTTGGCCAGGGTCAAAATGTAAAGGCCGCCCGCGCCCACGTCGCCGACGAAGCCGAGGATGTCGAGAATGTCGCCGCCGTTCGCTTTGTAGATGCGGCCCTGCATGGCAAGGCCCAGCAGGAACAAGGTTGCGATGGAGATGAAGAGCAGCAGGCCGCGGATCCAGCGCTTCTGGATCATGTGCCCTGCGCCGGGAATGAGCCAGCCTACCGCGGGCGCGACTACGGCCATGACGCTCGCGGATTGAGCCGGCGCGATTCTCGTTTTGTCGGTCATTTTTTCTGAGGGGGAATTAGCCATTCAGATATTCACAATCTCGGTTTGAATTTTGCCGGTAACTTCGGCGGACTTGGGGCGCACCAGCACGTTCACTTCGCTGCGCACGCCAAACTCCGGCAGGTAGATGCCGGGCTCGATGGAAAAGCAGGAGTTGGGAAGAATCTGGCGCTCGTCGTGAATTTCCAGGTCGTCCATGTTGGCGCCGTTGGAATGAACGTCGGTGCCGATGGAATGTCCGGTGCGATGAATAAAATAATCGCCGTATCCGGCCTTTTGGATGTGGCCGCGGGTGGCGCGATCGACCTCCCAGCCGGCGATGCGGCGTCCGGAATTGATTGCGTCGAGGACCGTCTTCACGCCGGCGTCGCGCGCGTCGCGCACGATCTGAAAAATTTCCTGCATGCGTCCCGAGGGCGGGCCGCCCACGAAACCCATCCACGTAATGTCGTAGTAGACGGCGTTGGAGGTGTTTTTCTTACCCCAAACGTCGAGCAGGATCAGATCGCCTTGGCGAATGGGCACGGGATGGCTGGCGTGAGGCTCGTAGTGCGGGTTGCCGGCGTTGGCGTTGACGGCGACGATGGGCGGATCGTCGGTCAGTAAGTTTTCGCGGGCGAAGGCTTCCATGAACCAGTGCTGAATTTCGTGTTCCGTGGTGCCGCCGTTGCGAACGCGGCGGCCGATTTCCTTGAACGATTCGGCCACAATGGAATCGACGCTGTCGCGCGCGGCAAAGTGCGAGCCGATCTGTTCTTCGGTCCAGGTGGACTCGAACTGCGCGACCAGATCGGCGGAGCTGACGACATTTTTGCCGAGGCCGCGAATCAGGTCGACCGTGCCCGCATCCACCAGCGAAACGTAGAAGACAATATTGTTTGGCGAATACTGCATGGCGAGGTCGCGATAATTCGCCAGCATCGCCTTGAGCTTGTCGAACAACTCCTGCCAGCCGGAGTATTGATGCTTTTTGCCGGGCAAGGAATCGAGGTGTCCGGCTTCAATTTTGTGAACGAGTTTCTGCGGCTCGCCTTCGGCGGGAATCAGGTAAAACCAGCGCCGCGTGACCATCTGGCTGGTGGGCAGGCCGAGCACGCGATAAGCGATGGGATCGCGATGGTGATGGTCGTAAAAAAGCCACGCGTCAATATTGCGTTCGCGCAGCGCAGCTTGAATGGCAGCCAGATCCATAGGGAAAATCTATTGTAAACGAGGAAGGCTCGTCCGGGGGCCTGGGCCGCGTCGATTGCGGCGGGCGCGGGGCTTCGGCCAAGCAACTGGCCGGAAACGTTTGCTAATATCCGGTTGATGTCCGCCAGAGCCGAGCCCGCTCCGGAAAAACGCGCGCGCATCGAATCGATCGACCTGCTGCGCGGGGTCATCATGATTTTGATGGCCCTCGACCACACGCGGGACTTCTTCGGGACTGGCGGAAATCCTACCGACCCAACAACCACGACGATTCCACTGTTTTTCACGCGCTGGGTTACACATTTTTGTGCTCCCGGATTTTTTCTGCTCACGGGCACGGGAGCGTATTTGTCGCTGGGCAGGAAATCGAAGCGCGAGTTGTCGCGTTTCCTGTTTACGCGCGGGTTGTGGCTGATTTTTCTGGAACTGGTGGTGGTCCGCTGTTTCGGCTGGACGTTTAATTTCGACTATCGCCTGGTTCTGTTGAATGTGCTGTGGGCGCTGGGCTGGGCGATGATCGTGCTGGCAGGACTGGTTTATCTACCTACGTGGGCGGTCGCGGCATTCGGTGTGGCGACGATCGCGACGCACAATTTGTTCGATTCCGTGCAATCATCCAACTGGCTTTGGACGATTCTGCATTCGCCAAACTTTTTGGTGAACACTCCGCGACACACAGTATTTGTGGCTTATGCGCTGGTTCCTTGGGTGGGAGTCACAGCGGCGGGCTTCGCGCTGGGACAAATCTACAACTGGCCGGAAGAGCGGCGAAGGACATTCTTGCTTTGCGCGGGCATTGGCATCGCTTTGGGCTTCATCGTTTTGCGCGCGATTAACATCTATGGCGATCCGCTGCCCTGGGGCCGGCAGAGATCGGCGGCGTTCACTGCGCTGTCATTTTTGAATACTACGAAATATCCGCCGTCGTTGTTATTCCTGCTGATGACGCTGGGGCCGGAGTTGTTGTTCCTGTGGGTCGCGGACCGCGGAACGCCGCACTGGCTGCGGCCTGCGGTTACAGTGGGCAAAGTGCCGCTGTTTTATTATGTGCTGCATATTCCGCTTCTCCATCTGATCGCGATTGCGGTTTGCTACGCGCGCTACGGGCAGGTGCATTGGATGTTTGAGTCGCCAAGCGTGGACAAGTTTCCTATTACGCCGCCGCCGGGCTGGGGATATTCCTTGCCTGTCGTTTACTTCGTCTGGTTTGTTGTGGTGCTGAGTTTGTATCCGCTGTGCCGATGGTTTGGGAGATTGAAGCAGCGGCGCCGCGACCTGTGGCTCAGTTATTTCTGAGCGAGAGCGTTTAGATCTCGCGGGACAGGACGCGGTTGCGCGCTGATGCGGGGAGCGTCTCGCAAGCGGTGCACAAGACCAGGCGCGGTGCCTGTTTGCGGATCTTCATAAGATATGGGACCGTGCGTTTGGCGTCGTGCTTTGCCGTTTCCCGCAGCAGCCAGCCCAGGCCCTTCTGCACCATGTCGTCTTCGTCGGCGAGGAGCAGGTCGGAGAGTTTAACAATTTCGGGGAAGAACATTTTTGCCCGGGTCCCACGAATCAAGGCGACGCAAGCGGCGCGGCGATGCCAGCGGTTTCGCGACTTTGCCCAGCGAAATACCTCCTTGGCACGCTTCGGATCGGCCGCCAACGTGGGCGAAATCAGGTCGTGCATCAGTGCGTCGTGGTCGGCCCAGCTGCTGATGCGGTCGAGCCAGGATTCGAAGAGGCGGAACTCGCGATCGCTGAAGCGCGCGTCCATTTTCTCCAGCAAAAAAACCGCCGCGATTTTTTCTTCGAGCACTCGCCCGCTGAAGAGGTTGTCGGCGACTTTCACCAGAAAATCGAAGTCGTGCTCGCGGAGAATATCGCGGCGGCGTTGCCGCATGGCCCGCCGCAGATCGGCCGTGTACCAACCGTGCGACTTGACTGCATCTTTGAAGAACCATTGCACTCCGGCGGCGTGTGCGGGCGACCCGCCGCCTTTCAGCGCGCGTCGAATCTGCGCTGCGACTTTCGTCGATCGAGTTTTTCGCATGTCAAAAGGTATCAAAACAAGGGCGGTCGATCGAGTTGCGCCTGAGCTCACGGATCAAAATCCCCACCCTCTTTCGCAAAGAACGCGAAAGAAGGATGGGGCACCCCGGCGCGTCAAGCTGCAGTTGCTTCGCGGCGGACGAGCCGGTCGTAGATCCAGAGCAGCAGGGTGGTGACGACACCGACCGCGATCACCGACCACCAGACGAGTTGCGGGCGGTGCAGTTCTTCTCCGAAGTGGTGCATGAGCCAGCCGCTGAAGGGGCCGGCGATGAACGATCCGACGCCGAGCGGAAGAAATGCGAAGCCCATATAGGTGCCCTGTTGTCCGGCGGGCGCGAGGCGCGAGATGTAGTCGTAGTAGCGCGGTGCTTGCACGATCTCGCCGATCGCGACCACGACCAGCGTGGCCACGGCCATCCACACCGAGGGATGCACAATCAGAAGAATCCAAGCCAAGCTGGTGATCAGCGTGCCCAGCACCACGGCGTGAAACGCCTGCATGCGCTTGGTGAGAAATCCGATCAGCATCGTGAAGGCGATGACGACGATCGGATCGGTGGCGAGGATTTTCGCGGTGTCGGCATTGGGATCGATGTAGGCAGAAATGTAGAGCGGCAGGGCGATGAATTCCTGCCAGAAAACGATCCAGTATCCCGTGAAGATCAGCAGAAACAGCATGAAACGTGGATTGGAAAGCACGGTGAGAAAATTTTTGCCGACCTGGCCGAGGCTGGCTTTCTCACCTTCGTCGGCGCGGCGCGGTTCCTTGAATAGCAGTAGCACCACAAAGAACATGAGGAACACGCTCAAGGCTGCGATGCGGAAAACATTTTCGACGATGCCATGCTTCTGTGCCCACGAGGCGAGCAACGGCCCCGCGGTGCTGCCGATATTGACCAGCGTGTAGTAGATGGAATAGCCGACGGAGCGAACATTTTCTTTGGATGCGCGCGCCGTAGTGCCGACCACGGAAGGTTTCACCAGCGCGACGCCAAGGGCAGGCAGGATCAGGATGAACGCCACCAACCCCACCAGCGGCACGTGGTCGCGCAGCGGAGCCAGCCATGCGGAACTGATCGACCCCAGCATGAAATAGGCGAAGGTGAGAAGCAGGTAGGCCAGCGAAAGTGCGCGCCGGAAGCCGAGGCGGTCGGCAAGCGCGCCGCCAATTACGGCGAGGAACCATACCCAACCGCCGAACATTCCGGTCAGGCTGCTGGCGCGTTCGACGTCAAAATGCAGACCCTCGTGCAGGTATCGAGCCAGAACGGCAAACACAGCATAATAGGAAAGCCGCTCGAAAAGCTCGCTGATGTTGGCAACCCAGAAAGGACGTTCGAACCCGGTGCGGATTTCTTCGAGGCGTTGAGAGAAGGGCAAAGTGGCTCCTGAGTTTTGACAACTCTGCGCCTGGCCTGAGAGCGAGGGCAAGATGCCCCTTCGGCAAGCTCAGGGCAGGCTCTCGCGACAGCCGGCGAGACGCCGGCGCTACGTTGCAATACGTCGGCGCACTTCTTGGGCTGACAATCCTTCGACGCGAATGATTTTGTTTCTGCTGCTGTGGCCGGAGGCAATGGTAACGGAAGATCGCGGCACCTTCAAAAGTTTCGCGAAGAATTCGATGCAAGCTTCGTTGGCGCGGCCTTCGATGGGAGGCGTGGTCAGGGAGACTTTGAGGACGTCGCCGAGTTCTCCGGTGATGGCGTTCTTTTTGGCGCGGGGATGGATTTTTACGGCGAAGGTGACGGCTTGGCCGGATTGGGAGATTGCGAGCATGGAACTTAGTGAGTCGCGAAGGCTACAAAAATGCCTTGTCATTCTGAGCGAAGAACCTATGCATTTTTTCTGGGTGCGGAGTGCATAGGTCCTTCGCTTCGCTCGGATGACAAGACGGTTCTTTCTCCGAAGATGGCGGTGCCGACGCGGACGCAGGTCGAGCCTTCTTCGATGGCGATGGGGAAATCGTGCGACATGCCCATGGAGAGCGTGAGCATGTCGACTGCGGGGAGTTTGCGGGCGGCAATGGCGTCGCGCAATTCGCGCAGCTTGCGGAAGTACGGGCGGGCTTGCTCAGGATCGTCCGAGTAGGGAGGCACGGTCATCAGTCCGCGGAAATCCAAAGCTTCCAAGCGCGGGGCTGCCAGTAATAATTCTTCCAGTTCGCGGGAGTCAGGCGCGACTCCGCTCTTGGCGGCTTCGCCGCCGACGTTGACTTCGATTAGCACGGTCAACTTTTTGCCTTGCTCTCCCGCGGCTGCATTCAGTCTCTCGGCTAGTTTTACGGAGTCGACTGAATCCACGGCTGCGAATAACTCGGCGGCTTTCGCGGCCTTGTTGGTCTGCAAGTGTCCGATCATGTGCCATTCGGCGCCTGCGAGATCGGCTAGGGCTGCGGCTTTCCCGGCGAACTCCTGCACGCGATTTTCGCCGAAGAGGCGGAGTCCGGCGGCGTGGGCTGCTCGAATGGGTTCGGGAGAGTGCGTCTTGGTTACGGCCATCAGCGCGACTTCCTGTGGGTCACGTCTTGCTCGCTTGGCTGCTTCAGCGAGTTGTTCGCGGACCTTTGCTACATTTTCGGAGACTGACATAGGAAGAAACTAAACCACAGAGGACACAGAGATCACAGAGGAATTCTGCTGCTCAAATTTACATGATCGCTGTGGGCGGTGCGGGCTCGCTGGGATCTCCGGCGGCGGAGACGGGCGCGAACATCATTAACGCCGCCAGCCCTACGAGGACGATCATTCCGCCGACCAGGTAAGACGGGTCGGTGAAGATTTGCGGCGGATGATTGGGCGCGCCCCACTGCGGAACGAATTGCAATCCGGCCCAAACCAGGCCCAGCAAGGCTTCTCCGGCAATCAGGCCCGAGGCAACCAGAACTCCGGCATTTTCGACGCGAGCTTTTTGGGCGCTGTTGAAGCCGCGGCGCTCGGCAATCCAGTCGGCGAGGGAACGGATGACGCCGCCGACAAAAATCGCGAACGTCGTGCCGAACGGCAGGTACATGCCGACCGCGACCAGCATGGGGCTCTTCACCTGCATCATGATCATCGCGAGGCCGAAGAGAATTCCTACGACCACGAGAGACCACGGCATGTCATGGCCCACGATACCCAGGGCTAAGGTGGCCATAAGCCCGGCTTGCGGGGCGGGAAGTTCGGGGCCGCCGAATCCCACGCCTCCGGCTTTGATGCTGCCCTCGTGCAGCAACATCAAGGGGAAATACATGACGAGGCTGGCGACTACGACCGCAATTAATTCTGCGGCTTGAATTTTTTGCGGCGTGCCGCCGAGAATGTAGCCGACCTTGAAGTCCTGCAAAAGTTCTCCGGCAACTGCGGAGGAAACGCAGACTACCGCTGCCACGCCCAGGACCGCTGCGACTCCGGAGGTGCCGGAGACCCCCAAGGCGACCATCAGCAAAGCCGCGATCAGCAGGGTCGACAGGGTTAAGCCGGAGATTGGATTGTTGGAGGAGCCGATGAATCCGACGAGGTTGCCGGAGACGGTGGCGAAGAAAAATCCGACGAGGATCATGACGACGGCAGCTAGAATCGCGGGCCAGAACAAGCCGGAAATCTTGATGTAGAGCAGGCACATCAAAATAAACATTCCGGCGATCAGGCTGAAGACCACCTTCGAACTCATGTAGCGTTCGGTGCGAGCCAGTTTGGCTTGCTCGGCGGAGGTCTGGCGCAAGTCGGAAAAGGCCTTGCCCAGGCCGGCGGTGAGGCTAGCGCGCATTTTGAAGAGCGTGTAGGCGGCACCGACGAGCATGCCGCCGACCGCGATGGGACGCACGATATAGCGCCAGACGGCGTCCGCCATGTTGGCCCAATTGTCGGGAGTGTCGGCTGGCATGTAGGCCTTGAGTTGCGGGCCGAGAAGAAAAATGAGAAGCGGAACCATGAGGCCCCAGGCGATCACGCTTCCGGCGAACTGAATCGACGCCAGGCGGATGCCGATGATGTAGCCGACGCCGAGATAGGCGGGGCTAACGCTGGGCGCGGCGAAAACTGTAGTGCCGCCAGTGGGCACAACGTGCGTGCTGCCAGCGGTGCCGAGGCGAACCTGGCTATGGCCGAGGCTTCCGACGCCGACGTGCAGGTCGGTGTCGGCGGCGAACAAGCCGAATTTTCCGAGGATGTAAACCAGTCCGCCGAGGCCGATGTTCCAGAAAAGATATTTCGCAGCTTGAGCGCCACGTTGTCCGGCCTTGTGAATTTCAGACGCGGCCAGCGATTCGGGGAAAGGCAACTCGGGATCCTCCACCATGCCGCGGCGAACCAGCGAGATGAAGAGGACGCCGAGAATGCTGCCGACCATGATTAGTGCGGTGGATTTCCAGTAGGCATCGGCGAAGCGGAAGGACGGCCAAGCTTTCGACAGCAGGAACGCGGGCAGCGTGAAGATTGCGCCGGCGGCGACGGATTCGCCAATGGATCCGGCGGTGCGGGCAATATTTTCTTCGAGCAGCGATCCTTTCCAGGCGCGCATGGCAGCCATGGCGATGACAGCGGCCGGATAAGTGGCTGCGATAGTAATGCCGGCGCGCAGGCCCAGATAAGCGTTGGCCGCACCGAGGATGACCGTCATGAACAGTCCGAGCAGGATCGCCCGCAGAGTGAATTCCTTCATCTCCATGGTTTCGGGCACGTAGGGAACGTGCTTTTTCTTGCCGGGCACGTCGGGGACGGGAGTGCTCATAGACGGAATCCTTCAAGGACTGGGATAAAAACACTTGCTGGAAATGATTTCAAAATAACAGAAGGGCGCACGTTAGCACGCTGCTAGGGCGGATGACAAGTGCGGATGCTTGTTTTGTGGACGCTTGTTTGACGCTTGCTCCGGGACCCAGGAGGGATGCTTCGACTGTGCTCAGCATGACAGTTTTAACTGGGCTGCCCGCGAAGAGCGGAATTTGACGGCAAGTCAAAATCCCCACCCCTTCGACTTCGCTCAGGGCGGGCTCTGTCGCAAGCAGCGCGACAAGGGTGGGGCACCCGCTTCAAATTGACGGCAACGGCTCGGTCATTCGATTCATCTCATGCGTGATACGACTTCCACGTTAAATTAAGGATGCGAATAAAACGCCGGGACTTTCTTAAAGCAGCTGCAGTGTGCGGCGCGGCCAGCACGCTGCCCGCAGCCGTGGGCCAGGAAAAAGCCAGCACGAAACAGGAGAGTGGTTCCATGAATCAGATTCCTCTGACATCCTCCGCAGGCACTCGCAAGGGAGACATGCTGTACCGCACGCTGGGCCGCACCGGGGAAAAGGTTTCGGCCATTGGAATGGGTGGATTTCATCTTGGACAACACGGGCTGAGCGAAGAGGACAGCATCCGGCTGATTCGCAGCGGCGTCGATCGCGGCATTACGTTCATGGACAACAGCTGGGATTACAACGAGGGCCAGAGCGAAGTGCGGATGGGCAAGGCGTTGAAGGACGGATATCGGCAGAAGGTATTTTTGATGACGAAGATCGACGGCCGCACGAAAGAAGTCGCCGAGCGGCAAATCAAAACCTGCCTGGAGCGGCTGCAGACCGATCATATCGACCTGGTGCAGCATCATGAAGTGATTCGCTTCGACGATCCCGACCGGATTTTTGCGGAAGGTGGCGCGCAGGAGGCAATGGTAGCGGCGCAGAAAGCGGGGAAGATTCGCTACATCGGATTCACCGGCCACAAGGATCCGCACATTCATTTGTACATGCTGAAAGTGGCCGCCGAGCACGGGTTTCACTTCGACACGGTGCAGATGCCGCTGAACGTGATGGATGCGCACTTTCGCAGCTTCGGGCAGATGGTTTTACCGGAACTGGTAAAACAGGAGATCGGCGTGCTGGGGATGAAGTCGATGGGCGATAGCGTGATCTTGAAGAGCAAGGCCGTGACGCCGATCGAATGCCTGCACTACGCGCTGAGCCTGCCCACATCCGTGGTGATTACCGGAATCGATAAACCGGAAATCCTCGACCAGGCATTTGTAGCGACGAAAAACTTTGAACCCATGAACCGGGAGCGGATCGCGCAACTGCTGTCGAAGACGAAAGAAGTAGCGATGGCAGGAAAGTACGAACTTTTCAAGACTTCGTCGCACTTCGACTCGACGGCCAAGCATCCTGACTGGCTGGGTGGGGATACGCCGGACGTGCAGAAACTGGCACCGCCCAGTGCGTAAGTCGAGGCAACGACTCAGCAACACCGGCAATGAGCGTTTCGTATGGCAATAAAGTCACCGCACGTGTCCACTCCCGATAATTTCATATTTCGACGAAGTTAGTTCCGCCAGCGCGAACGGCCCGCGGCAGTGCAGTTTCTGCGTGCTGATACCCATCTCGGCGCCGAAGCCGAATTCGCCGCCGTCGGTGAACCGGGTTGATGCGTTCCAGTAGACCGCAGCCGAATCTACGCCGCGCAGAAATTTTCGCGCATTCTCCTGGTCGCGCGTCACGATCGCATCGCTGTGCTTTGTCGAATAACGGTTGATGTGAGCAATCGCGTCATCGACGCTGGCTACCACGGCCACTGCCATGCAAAGCCGCAGATACTCCTGGTACCAGTCCTTTTCCTGCGCCTGCCCGACCGGCAAAGCCGCAGCCAGAGCGCGAACTTTGTCGTCGCCGCGCACTTCCACGCCGGCATCGATCAGCTTATTCACAATCCGCGGCACAAATTCGGCGGCAATACTTTCGTGCACCAGCAATTTTTCAGCCGCGTTGCACACCGTTGGCCGCTGCGTCTTAGCGTTGATCACAATGCGGTCCGCCATCTCGAAATCGCCCGACTCGTCCACAAAAATATGGCAATTTCCCGCGCCTGTCTCGATGACTGGCACCGTTGAATTCTCTGTCACAAATGTGATGAGCCCGGCGCCGCCCCGAGGAATGATGACATCCACCAGTCCTCGCGCCTTGATCAACTCCGTTACCGAATCTCGCGTGCCGGAATCGAGCAACTCGATTGCGCCCTCGGGCATCCCAGGCACTGCCGTCATGATCTCGACCAGTCGCTGGCTGCTCCGTGCCGCTTCCTTTCCTCCACGCAGGACGATGGCATTGCCGCTCTTGAGCGCCAGCACTGCGGTATCGACCGTCACGTTCGGCCGCGACTCGTAGATAATTCCCACCACGCCCAGCGGCACGCGCACCTTGCGGATGCGCAGCCCGTTCGATTTCGTCCATTCGGCCAGCGTCTCGCCGATCGGATCCGGCAGCCCCGCCACGTCGCGCACCCCGCGAGCCATGTCCGCGACGCGCGACGCAGTCAATAACAGGCGGTCCCGCATTGCATCGTCCAGCCCGGACTTGTCCACGTCCTCGCGGTTCGCATCCAGAATGTTTTTTTCGTTCGCTTCGATCGCCGCGGCAATCGCCAGCAGCAGCGAATTCTTTTCTCCGGTAGACAGCAACGCCAATCTCGCAGATGCGCGGCGAGCTCGCAGCAACTTTTCCTGCGTCGAAGCGGACGTGCGAGCTGCGGTTGACATGCGCTTACTTGCCCTTCTTCGTCGAACTCTCTTTGGGTGGGAAGTATGTTCCGATCTTTCGCTCCATGCCCAGCGTGATCGCCTTGGGATGGCGTCCGTTCACGATCGCCACGTGCACTCCGCCTTCGCTCGCCAGTTTCGCGGCGCGCAATTTTGAAATCATTCCGCCCCGCCCCAGCGAACTTTTTCCATTGCATTGCGCTTCGAGTTCGGGAGTCAGTTTGCGAATCACCCGCCGCAACCGCGGCTTCTCGCGGCCGTCGGGAATTAGAAATCCGTCCACGTTAGTCAGCAGCAAAAGCCAGTCGGCCTTCACCGCCCTCGCAAGCAGAGAACTCAACTCGTCGTTATCGCCAAACGCGCCTTCCAACTCGCGCACTGAAACGCTGTCATTCTCGTTCACGATCGGCACCACCCCCAGGGCAAGCAACTCGGCCACCGCGTTCTGCAAATTGCGATAGCGCACCGGCGAAGTGAAATCGTCACTGGACAACAGCAACTGCGCCACCACCTTCTTCCCGAAAAACAGGCGCTCGTAGGTGTGCATCAGCTTGCTCTGCCCCACCGCCGCGCACGCCTGCATGCGCGGCACGTTACCGGGGCGCTTCTGCAGCGACAGCCCCGACATGCCCGCCGCGATCGCCCCCGAAGTCACAATCAGATACTCGTTCTTCGATAAATCGAACTGGTCGATCATCCCGCGCAGCAGATTGATATCAATCGTCCCGCCGGGAGCGATAAGACTGGTGCCGACTTTGATGACTACTCGCATTGGACAATGCCTATTGCGAAATTTCTTCGCTGCCCGCGACACTGCGACTAGGACAATCCCTCGACTCAGCGGGAAGGGACAACATCTCTATCCTGCCGTTAGAATGGCTTTCTGGCAAGGCGATAGCCGCCCCAGCCTCCATTTCAAATGCCTGCTCCTAACGCCACCAGCCGCTTTTCCGATCGCGTAGAAAATTATGTTCGCTACCGGCCGAGCTACCCGCCAGAAGCTTTACAAGTCTTAAAAGACGCCTGCGGCCTCGCGCCCAACCACGCGATTGCCGACATCGCCTCGGGCACGGGGATCTGGAGTCGCGCGGTGCTGGAGAACGGGAACAAGGTTTTCGGAGTTGAGCCCAACCCAGAGATGCGCCAGGCCGGCAAACGCTTGTTGGCGGACTTCTCCAACTTCGCCAGCGTTGCAGGCACTGCGGAAGCGACTACGCTTCCTGACGCAAGCATCGACTTCGTTACGGCCGCGCAAGCCGCGCATTGGTTTCATCGCGAGAATGCGCGGCGCGAGTTTAGGCGTATTCTCAAGCCCGGCGGATGGCTGGTGCTTCTCTGGAACGAGCGCCTCACCGATTCCACGCCGTTCCTGCGCGATTATGAACAGTTGCTGCTGACCTTCGGCACCGACTACGAAGACGTCCGCCACGAACGCACCACCGACGCGGTAAATGAATTCTTCGATCCGCAGCCATTTCAGGAGCGCGTATTCCCCATGCGCCAGGAATTCGACTATGCCGGACTCGAGGGCCGACTGCTCTCGTCCTCCTACGCGCCAGGGCCGGAGCACCCGAAGCACGATCCAATGTTGAGCGAGCTACGCCGCATCTTTGATCGGCACGCCGTAAACAATCGCGTAAAGTTTGATTACTACACTCGGCTTTATTTTGCGCCCTTGCGATAAGCAGACGACACCAGGCAGGCAGCGCTCTCACACAACAGAGTAGACAATTTCGCAGTGATCGGCGCCGTCATTCATACACCGGTTATGTTGCACGCTGACGCTTTCCCGAAAATATTTTCCCAGGCCCAGTCCCACTCCCACGGCAACAGCGCACATTCTGCGCTGCGAATTGTAGGTCAGAATAACCTTGTGAGCGTTGATGCGCCGCACAACCAGATACGGCGGCGCGGCTCCGCGTTCTCCCTGCCGCGCCTTCGCATGCATTATTTTTTCGGCATGCTCGATAACATCCAAACTGCGCCACTCTGGCTGGATGAGATGCGAGTACATCCCCAGAAGCGCGGGCACCGTGAACTCTCCGAAATCTTGCAGGATCGCCCGCGCGGACTTCCCACTCAATCGTTCGGCCGCTGCAATCAGCGCCTGGGCTTCCGCCGCCGGATAAGCCTTAGAAAGATATACGCGGTCCGCCAGTCCTGCGGCCTTCAATACAGAGTCCCAATGCCCGCGCCCAAACCGGCTTTCCACGTAGTCACGGAACTGCCACAAAATTCTTCCGTGAACCGTGTAGGCGATGCGTTGTTGGCCTGGAGTCGACATAAATCTACTCTTGGCGCGTGCGAGCCGAATGCAGCCGCATCTGTGCTAAAAACATTAGATCGGCCAAGTTAAGAGATCGACAGTTTTCCGGCAATCTTTAGCCGCAGCTTTCTGTTCTCAGAAGGACCTGACAGAAATGCCCGACGAAAAATCTTTCCACATGACGCCCGAAGAATTCCGCCGTCACGGCCATGCCATGGTCGACTGGATCGCCGACTACCAAGCTCGCGTCGAATCTTTCCCTGTGCTCTCGCAGGTTAAGCCGGGAGAGATTCGCGCCGCCCTTCCCGCCAATCCTCCGGCGCGCGGCGAGCCGTTTGACGCGCTGCTGAAAGATGTCGAGCGCATCATCCTGCCCGGCGTCACTCACTGGCAGTCGCCGAATTTCTTCGCCTACTTTCCCTGCAACGCGTCCGGGCCCGGAGTCCTTGGCGATCTTCTCTCCTCCGGCCTCGGAGTTCAGGGCATGCTCTGGTCCACCAGCCCGGCTTGCACCGAACTCGAAGCTCACGTAATGGACTGGCTGGTCGCCATGCTCGGCCTGCCGGAAAAATTTCTCTCCTCGAAGACCGGCGGAGGCGTCATTCAGGACACGGCCTCCAGCGCCGCCCTCTGCGCCCTGCTGGCCGCGCGCGAGCGAGCCACCAATTACGTCAGCAACAAAAAAGGATGCGATGGCCGCCTGGTCGCCTACGCTTCCACCCAAACTCATTCTTCGCTCGAAAAAGCGGCGATGATTGCCGGCATCGGCGTGGAAAATCTGCGCCTCATCGAAGTCGACGAAAATCTCGCCATGCGTCCCGAAGCGCTGGCCCGCCAAATCGACGCCGACAAGCGCGCCGGCCTCACTCCATTTTTTGTGTGCGCCACTATCGGCACAACTTCTTCTAACGCAATGGATCCCGTCGGGGCCATCGGCGAAATCTGCCGCCAGCACAATCTCTGGCTGCACGTGGACGCCGCTATGTCGGGCACCGCCATGCTCTGCCCCGAGTTTCGCCACTTACAAAACGGAATCGAACTCGCCGACAGCTACAACTTCAATCCCCATAAATGGATGTTCACTAACTTCGACTGCAGCTGCTTCTGGGTCGCCGACCGCAAGGCGCTGATCCAGACCTTGAGCATTCTGCCCGAATATCTCCGCAATCAGGCGACCGAGTCGGGCGCGGTCATCGACTACCGCGACTGGCACATCCAACTCGGACGCCGCTTCCGCTCACTGAAGTTGTGGTTCGTGATTCGCCATTACGGCGTCGAAGGCCTGCAGCATCACCTTCGCCAGCATGTGCAACTGGCGCAGCAATTCGCCGAATGGGTGCGCAACGACGACCGTTTCGAACTGGCCGCGCCCGCTCCGTTGAATCTGGTTTGTTTCCGCCACAAAGCCGGAGACGCCGCGAATCAAGCCATCCTCGATCGCTTGAACCGCAGCGGCGACCTGTTCCTCACCCACACCAAGCTGCACGGCAAGCTCACGCTCCGCCTCAGCGTAGGGCAAACCCACACGCAGGTCCGCCACGTAGAAAATGCTTGGAAGAGAATTCAGGAAGAAGCGGGAAAAGTGACGGCGGGATAAATTCAGACTTCCCAGGGATTCAGACTCGCTACAGGAGTGTTTGTGAAGTCGCGGATGTTGCGCGAGACGATCGTCAGATTATGGTGGAGTGCGGTCGCGGCTAGTAAGCCGTCAATTGCTGACAAAGCCAAACCTTTGCGCTTTGCTTCTGCCGCCATCCAACCCCACCGGTCTGCAATAGGTCCGTCGACAGCCAGAATCCTTCCTGAAAACCGAACTTGAAGGTCAAGCTCTAACCAGGCTTCCAGTTGCGTCTGGCGTCTTCCTTGGGGCAGTCCTGCCACCCCTTTTCGAATCTCTCCCAGGGTTAAGACGCTGAGAAATAGTAGGCTTTCATCTGCAGCTGCCATCCATTCCAAAACGCGCGGTTCAGGTCTGCTGCGCACCAACTCTGAAATACAATTTGTGTCCAGCAGGTACCCGCTCATAGTTCAATCTCGCGTCCGGGATCGCGATCTCGTTCCAGATCCAGATCCACCCCCACCAATGGAGATTCGCGAAAAAACTGTACGAGACTCTTAGGTTGGTGGGATTTGCCCACAAGGCTTTGATACTGCTCCTCAGCAATCATCACCACTCCTTCCTTGCCTTGGCGTGTGATACGCTGCGGTCCTTCGGTTCGTGCTCGCCGGAAGACTTCGCTAAATCGGGCCTTCGCGGTCTGTACTTGCCAGGAGTTGGCAGCAAACGACGTTTCCGAGCTACGGACGCGGCTGGTATCTTTCTTTTTCGATTTTTTCATAGCAGATGCTCGTATATGACTAGTCTGACTAGTCATATTTTAGGCGCGCGATATTCGCGCGTCAAGCCGAATTCCTCAGCCCACGATTGGATTTCGTTAACTTTGTTGTGAAAAAGGCTCTTGAAGGCTGGCCGCGTTCAGTCCGCCGGCATGGGCGCAGGCCCCGCCACAGTTGTCGTCCGCACGTTCACCGCATTTTCTTCCGGCGTCGCCAGCCACTTGCGCACTTCCGGCAGTGCCTGCTGCATGGCCAGTTCGCCCACTCGAATCAAATCCTTCGCCCGCTTGAAATCGTCGTAGGCAAATCCGGCAACGTCCGGCTCAATCACCAGGTCCGCCGCTCCCCGCCATAGGCTCGACATCGCATCCTGTGCGATGGCGAACGATTGCCCGATCACGTCAAACAAATGTCGCGGTGGCCCGCCATGTCCCCAAGTGCCTTTCAGGTGCACCGCTATCACGCGGTCTGCGCCCATCTCGCGCACCGGGCGCGTCGGCACCGGATGCGACAGCATCCCGTCCACTAAATAACGTCCGCGAATCTCCACCGGCAGAAACATCCCCGGGTAAGCGCAACTGGCGCGCACCGGGTCAATGATCGATCCCGAATGAAACACCACCGCTTCGCCAGTATTAAAGTCGGTCGCGGTCACGCCCAGCGGAATGCGCAGCTCTTCGAAAGTCTTCACTTTCAAAATGCGTGTCAGAAAAGAAATCATGCGGTCGTTGGAAGCGAAGCCGCAGCGCGACAGCGTCCAGCGCGCAAAGCTGGTGAAGCGTACGCTGGCCGCCATGTCTTCAAGCTCTTGCAGCGTGACGCCGCTGCAGTAGGCCGCGCCAATCAGCGCGCCCACACTGGTGCCACAAACCACTCTTACCGGTATACCTTCTTGTTCGAGAACCTTCAGAACGCCAACGTGCGCAATGCCTCGTGCAAATCCTCCGCCCAGCGCAATTCCGATTGTCGGGTTTCGGGACGGCAGAATGGGCCCGTTTTGACGGGAGAGCTCCCGCCCAAAGGCTTGCACCGACCGAATAATCTTCTCCAGACTATTCACCGTAAACCCCACGTTTCCGGCGCGATCTACCTATTCCCCAATCCCACAGCTAGTAACATTACACAATCCTTAGATGCCCGTAAGAGCACGAGGGTGCTACTCAGGATTACGATAGGGAGTCAAAACGACACAGTAACCGGTTACCTTAAAATCCCTAGTAGGTGACGGATTCCCTGTATTCCTGCTAAGTTGCGGACAGTATGATGCGTGAGTTTTCAGCCGGCGGCATCGTCTTGCGCAAGCTCGAGAATGCCTGGTGGGCGGCCGTCATCGAACTGCCCCTGGCCCAGGCCTCCGCCGCGGAGCCGGGAAAAACCGCCTCCCGCTCTAAACCCAAGGCCGTTTTGTGCCTGCCCAAAGGCCTGATCGATCCCGGCGAAAAGCCGCTGGATGCCGCCCTTCGCGAAGTGCGCGAAGAAACCGGAATCACCGCCGTTCCCATCACCAAACTTGGCGACAGCAAATACGTTTACGTCCGCTCCTGGAGCGACGGCGAGCGCGTCTTTAAAATCGTCAGCTTCTATTTGCTGCGCTACGAGTCGGGAGAGATCGACAACATCACCGCCGAAATGCGCATCGAAGTGCGCCGCGCCCAGTGGGTTCCCCTGAAAGATGCTGCCAAACAATTAGCCTACGGGGGCGAGAAACAAATGGCACGCCAGGCTCTGGAGTATGTCGAAGCCCATGCCGACCTGTGATTCCGCCCCTAGATAATTTCTCCTCCATGCGATTACCATTGCCAGTTCACAAATTCATTCAATTCTCTGTGCCCCCCGTGTGCTGCGCCTGCCCTGAGCGCAGTCGAAGGGTGGTTCAGGGTTTTATCTTCGAGGCCTGATTATGAAGCGCATCAATAAAGTCGCGATCCTCGGCGCCGGAACCATGGGCGCCCGCATCGCCGCGCATTTCGCCAATGCCGGCGTTCCCAGCTACTTATTCGACATTGTTCCGCCCGACGCCGATGGCCCGGCGCGCAACAAAATCGCCGCCGCCGGACTCGATGCCGCAAAAAAGTCCAGGCCTGCCGCTTTCATGGAGCCTTCGCTCGCTCGCTTCGTCACCGTCGGCAACTTCGAAGACGACATCAAGAAACTCGCCGACGTCGACTGGATCATCGAAGCCGTCGTCGAGAATCTCGACATCAAGCGCACGTTGCTGAGGAAGGTCGAAGCCGTGCGCAAGCCGGGCACCATCGTCACCACCAACACCAGCGGCCTGCCCGTGGGCAAGATCGCCGAAGGGTTCTCCGACGAATTCCGCTGGGCCTGGTTTGGCACGCATTTCTTCAATCCGCCGCGCTACATGCGCTTGCTCGAAATCATCCCCACGCCCGAGTCCGATCGCGCCGCCATCGACGCCATTGCCCACTTCTGCGACGTGCGCCTGGGCAAGGGCGTGGTCATCGCCAAAGACACCCCCAACTTCATCGGCAATCGCATCGGCACCTTCTCGGTTTTGAATGTCATGCGCCTGATGCAGGAAATGGGCCTCACCATTGAAGAAGTCGACGCCCTTACCGGACAGGCCGTGGGATGGCCCAAGTCGGCGACTTTCCGCACCATCGATCTGGTCGGGCTCGACATTCTCGGCCACGTCGTCGGCAACATGACAAAAAATGTTCACGACGAGCGCAGCGATCTTCGCCTCCCCGACTTCTTCGGCAAGATGCTGGAGCACAAATGGCTGGGAGATAAAACCAAAGGCGGCTTCTATAAGAAGAGTGTGGGGCGGGCGCCCTCGCCCGCCAGTTCCGTTCAGCAGGACGAACGCTTAGCCCTAGACTGGAAAACGCTCGAATACCATCCCCGCCAGAAACCGAAATTCCCCGCCCTCGACATGGCGAAAAATATCGAAGACACCGGAGCCCGCCTGCGCACGCTTCTCGGCTTCGATGGCGCCCCGCAGAAAGCTGATAAGGCTGGAGCGTTTCTCTGGGCCGCCCTCTCCGATCTTTGGACCTACTCCGCCAACCGCGTTCCCGAAATTTCCGACTCCATCGTCGAAATCGACCGCGCTATGCGACTCGGGTTCAACTGGGAACTCGGTCCCTTCGAACTGTGGGACGCAGCCGGAGTAGAAGCCACCGTCGCACGCATGAAAAAAGAAGGCAAGCCTATCCCCGCCAACGCAGAGCGCTTGCTCGCCTCCGGCCAAAAATCCTGGTACATCGACGATCCACAATCTCCGGCAGGAAAAAAGTATTGGGAACTGGGAACCGAAAGCTGGGAATCGCTGCAAGTCCCCGCAGGAGTTTGGTCGGTCACCGTCGCAAAAAAATCCAACGGAGTGGTCAAGAAAAATTCCGGCGCCTCTCTCGTTGACCTGGGCGATGGCGTGGCCTGCATCGAGTTCCACAGCAAGATGAACTCTCTGGGCGCCGACATCATCGGTCTCATTATTCAAACGCTGAAACCCGGCGGTTCGGGCGACGCGTTCGACGCCTTCGTCATCGCCAACGACGCCGCGAATTTTTCCGTCGGCGCCAACCTCATGCTGCTGCTCATGAGCGTCCAGGAGGAAGAGTGGGACGACGTCGACCTCGCCATCCGCCAGTTTCAGGGGATGACGCAGGCCATCAAGTTCTCGCCCAAGCCGGTGGTATCCGCGCCGTTCGGCCTTTGCCTCGGTGGAGGCACGGAAATTTCCCTGCACGCCGCCGCTCGCCAACCCCATGCCGAGCTTTACACCGGGCTGGTCGAAGTCGGAGTCGGCCTGCTGCCCGGCGGCGGAGGTTGCAAAGAAATGCTGCTGCGTGCCGTCGACAGTGCGGCCGCCTCGCGCGGAAGAGTTTCGGGCGAAGCCCTCGCCGGCTCCGTCGAAATGATGGAGGCCATGAAAAAGGCCTTCGAAGCCATCGCCACTGCGAAAGTCGCGACCTCGGCCCATGAAGCCCGTGCCCTCGGCTTCCTCTCCGATTCCGATCGAATCACCATGAACCGGGAGCGCGTTCTCTCCGACGCCAAGGCCCGCGCCCTCGAACTCTCCCGCGCCGGGTACGAACCGCCCGTCCCCCGCACCGACATTCCCGCCCCTGGCGAAAGCCTGCTGGCCGCGCTGAAGATGGGCGTCCACCTCATGCGCCAAGGCGACTTCATCACCGACTACGAAGTGAAGCTGGGCGGCAAAATCGCCGAAGTCCTCTGCGGCGGCAACGTCACTCCCGGCACGCCGGTGAGCGAACAGTACATCCTCGACCTCGAACGCGAAGGCTTCAAATCCCTCTGCAGCGAAAAGAAAACGCAAGAAAGAATTCAGTTCACGCTGAAAACAGGGAAGACGCTAAGAAACTGATTTTAATTAGCTTAAAGCCAAAATAGCCCACCGTCGGCACATACAATTAGCTATAGACAATAGCTACATCTATAGCTACAATATGATTATAGGAGAGTAGCCCGTGCCTTACGTTCGTCCTGAAGAAGTGCTATCGCCCAAAAGTTCGGTAGGCGGCATCTTGGAAGTTATTCATGATCCTGGTGAGAACCGCATGAGCGTCGCTCGCATCCTTTGGGAAGAAGAGGAAAGAATCGCAACACGCTGGAATGGCAGCGACGAACAACCGTTGGGCAATCCGGTGTCGCGCGGGCACGCCACTTGGTTCGTGGTGGATGGTTACGCGGCCGCCAGCGTCGAACAGGCGGCGCGTGAGGCTGCCGAGAGGTCCCCGAATAGTCTAGTTGCAAAGTATCGCGAGATGGCCAACGATTCGGAGCGCGAACGCGAAGCCGAAGAGTGGAGCGAGGGATTGATCGGCGATGCATCCGCGCAGAGGTGAGGTGTGGTGGGTCGCGTTCGACCCCTCGGTCGGTGGCGAGATACAGAAAACGCGCCCGGCGGTAGTCATCAGCAACGATTCCGCCAATTCAGCGCTCAACCGTGTAATTGTGGTTCCGATCTCGAGTCAGGTGACAAAGGTCTATCCTGGCGAAGCCCTGATAACTCTCAACGGCGAACAGCGCAAAGCAATGGCCGACCAGATCATCACGGCCTCAAAACAACGCCTGAAAAATAAACTGGGAATCTTGTCTCGCCCCGATGTCGCTGCTGTCGAGGCCGCAATCCTGCTCCAGTTAGCGATCCGAAGGTGATCCAGTTCACCAGCTCCCGTCTACCCATTATTTAGATTTGCCTTCGTAGACTTCAACCCCGAAAACAACTGGTAACTGCCGCAGTTAATGCACTCATCCTCCGACCAAATCCCTCGTTTAAACCGAACATCCCTCCCCGCGCTACAATCACCTCATGCGCAGACTTCTGCTGGCTGCTGCCGCGGTCATTGCTTTGACCGTGCTCATTTCCTGGACGCCATCCTCCAATGCCCAATCGACTCAAGAAAAAGAAGCTCCCTCGAAAGAATCTGCTCCCGACGTCCCGGATGCCATCGCCGTTCCCTCAGGCCTCGAGCCTGTTCTCTTCGTCCGCGCCAAGGGATCGCAGATTTACACCTGCCAAGCCGGCGCCGACGGCAAATTTACTTGGACGCTGAAAGGTCCCGAGGCCGAACTGAAGGATCGCAAAGATAAAGTCATTGGCCAGCACTCCGCCGGACCTACCTGGAAACTGAAAGACGGCAGCGAAGTCACAGGCAAGGCCGTCGCCCATGTTGATTCACTCGATCCCGACTCGATTCCATGGCTTCTGGTGAACGTCGAGAGTCATGCCGGTAAGCCCGGGCTCCTCACCAACGTGACCACCATTCAGCGCGTCCACACTCACGGCGGCAAACCCGGCAACGACGCCTGCGACGACTCTCACAAAGGCGCCGAAACCAAAAGCGATTACACGGCCGACTATTACTTTTTCGCGCCCGCGAAGTGATCCCTGATGAAAGTGCACGATGTGATCAAGCGTCTGGAAGCCGACGGCTGGCAGTTAGTCCGCACTAAAGGCAGCCATCGTCAATATCATCATGCGAGCAAGCCCGGTACGGTTACGGTAGCCGGTCATCCGTAGGTGGACATTCCGCCCGGAACGTTGAACAATATCCTTAAGCAGGCAGCGCTCAAATGAAATATCTCGTCATCTATGAGAAGTCCCCCGAAGGTTGGGGCGCATACGCTCCCGATCTTCCTGGACTCGGTGTCGCTGCTTCCACGCTCGACGAGGTGAAAGAACTCATTCGTGAAGCGATGGAGTTCCATCTTGATGGCATGCGCCAGCACGGCGACGCCATTCCGGCGCCCAGCGCCATTACGGAATACATCACGGTATAAATCCTATGCGTGAAGTCATCATTGCTTCCTCAGTCCGCACGCCCGTGGGACGCGCCTACAAAGGCTCGCTCCGCGCTACTCGTCCCGACGAACTCGCGGCCATCGCCATCAAAGGCGCTCTCGACCGCGTCCCGCAACTCGATCCCAAGGAAATCGAAGACATCATCCTGGGCTGCGCCATGCCCGAAGCCGAGCAGGGCATGAACGTCGCCCGCATCGCCTCTCTGCGCGCCGGTCTGCCCGTCGAGGTCTCCGCGCTCACCATCAACCGTTTCTGTTCTTCGGGACTGCAATCGATTGCCATGGCTGCCGAACGCATCATGAGCGGCGGCGCGGAAGTGATCGTCGCCGGCGGCACCGAATCCATGTCGATGATTCCCATGGGCGGTCATAAAATCTCGCCCAACCCCTGGCTCGTCGATCATTATCCCGACGCATATCTTTCCATGGGACTCACCGCCGAGCGCGTCGGTCAGCGCTTCGGGATTACACGGCAAGCTGCAGACGAATTCTCGCTGCGCAGCCATCAGAAAGCATTGGCCGCAATTCAAGCCGGAAAGTTCGACGACGAAGTTGTCCCCGTGCCGGTGAGTTTCACTACCCCGAACGGATCGAAACCGAAGCGTCAGGAAATTGTTTTCAAAACCGACGAAGGTCCGCGCGACGACACCTCGCTCGATGCTTTGTTAGCACTCAAGCCCGCATTTCACATGAAGGGCACGGTAACCGCAGGAAACTCTTCGCAAATGTCCGACGGCGCAGCCGCCGCTGTTGTTATGTCAGCCGAACGCGCAAAAGCGCTGGGCATCACTCCCCTGGCGCGCTATGTCTCATTCGCCACTGCCGGATACAAGCCAGAAGAAATGGGCCTCGGCCCGGTGTTCGCGATTCCGAAAGCACTGAAGATGGCGGGACTGAAGCTCTCCGACATCGACGTGTTCGAATTGAACGAGGCCTTCGCCGCGCAGTCTCTGGCGGTAATCAAAGAGGCCGGCTTGGACCCGGAGAGAGTCAATCCCAACGGTGGAGCGATTGCGCTGGGGCATCCTCTGGGATGTACCGGCGCCAAACTGACGGCAACAGTGATCCGTGAACTGAAGCGCCGCAAAGCCCGCTACGGCATGGTCACCATGTGCGTAGGCGGAGGCATGGGCGCAGCCGGCATTTTCGAAAACCTTTAACCCATTCACTACCGAGGACACGAAGGTCCACGAAGGAAACCCTAAAGCGGAAACATAAGGGACAGGGCGTGGAAGCAATGAATTGGATCTTCTTCGTGCCCTTCGTGGTTCGAGCTCTTGGTTTTTTTAGCCTGCATTTCCCGCACAAAACCCCCCAAAAAGCCTGTGATCCTGGGTATATCATTCCGAGCCCGTTCGTCGTTAAAATGAAAGACGTGCTGCGGCCCGTGTGGGCCACGCTTCTGATCTAGGGGGGTGTCATGGCAACGATTACTGCGGTTCCAAAGAACAAAATTTCCGGCGGCAGTTTTCTGCTCGAATCGCGAGCGCCTGAAGAAGTTTTCACGCCCGAAGACTTCAGCGAACAACACCAACTGATCGGGCAAACTACCGAAGAGTTTGCCGTCAACGAGATCCTACCCAACGTCGAAAAGATCGAGCACAAGGATTTCTCGGTCTCCCGCGACCTTCTGAAAAAGGCCGGCGAACTCGGGCTGAGCGGCGTCGAAATTCCCGAAGCCTACGGCGGCCTCGAAATGGATAAAGTCACGGCCGCCGTCATCGCCGATCACATTGCCAAGTACGCTGGCTTCGCCACCACTTGGGGCGCGCACAGCGGCATCGGCATGCTGCCCATCGTTTACTTCGGCACCGAAGGGCAGAAAAATAAATACCTGCCGCGCCTGGCCTCCGGCGAAATCGTTGGCGCTTACGCCTTGTCTGAAGCCTCCTCCGGATCCGACGCGCTCAACTGCCGAGCCCGCGCCGAGCTTTCCTCCGACGGCAAGCACTACATCCTCAACGGCGAAAAAATGTGGATCACCAACGCGGGATTCGCCGACCTGTTCACCGTCTTTGCCAAAATTAACGGCGAAAAGTTCAGCGCCTTCCTCGTCGAGCGGACTTTCCCCGGCTTCTCCGTCGGCGCCGAAGAGCACAAGATGGGCATCCGCGGCTCCTCCACCTGCCCCATCATTCTCAACGACTGCAAAGTTCCGGTGGAAAATCTGCTGGGCGAAATCGGCAAAGGTGCCACCATCGCTTTCAACATCCTGAACGTCGGCCGCTTCAAACTCGGCGCCATGTGCGTTGGCGGCGGCCGCGTTTCGCTGGAGAACGCCATTGGCTATGCCAAGCAGCGCAAGGCGTTCAACAAAGTCATCGCCGACTTCGGCCTGGTGCGCGAAAAAATCGCCAACATGGCAACCTTGCTCTACGTGGGCGAATCGCTCGTCTATCGCACCGTCGGCATGATGGATGCGGCTCTCGGCGAGGTCGACAAATCCGCCGCCGATGCCCCCAAGCAAATGCTCAAGGCCATCGAGGAATATGCCGTCGAGTGTTCCATCATCAAAGTCTGGGGCTCGGAGATGATCGATTATGTCGTAGACGAAACCCTGCAGATTTACGCAGGCTACGGATTCGTCGAAGAATATCCCGCCGAGCGCGCCTATCGCGATGCCCGCATCAATCGCATCTTCGAAGGCACCAACGAAATCAACCGCCTCATCATCACCGGATTCCTGCTCAAACGCGCCATGACCGGCCAGTTGCCGCTCATGCCCGCTATCAAGAAGCTGATGGACGAAGTTCTCTCCGGTCCGTCGGCAGGCGAAGAACTCGAAGGCCCGCTTCCCGAAGAACGCAAACTGGTCGCGCAAGCCAAAAAGCTTGGCCTGTTCGCGGCAGGCGCAGCCACGCAGAAATACATGCAGGCGATCCAGGATCAGCAGGAGATCATGGGCGCAATAGCCGACATGACAATTGAAACCTACGCCATGGAGTCGGCGGTTCTGCGTGCCCAGAAAATCGTGCAGGCCAAGGGCGAGGCTGGTGCAGCATTGCCGGTCGCGATGACCCGCGTCTATTTATCGCAGGCCATGGAGAAAGTCGAATCCGCGGCGAAAAAAGTAATTGCCGCGGTCGCCGATGGCGACATGATGCGCACCCAACTCGCGATCCTGCGCCGCCTGGCGAAATACGAACCGTTCAACACCATCGAACTCCGCCAGCAGATCGCCCAGAGAACGATCGAACGCGGAAAGTACACGCTGGCATAGAAATAAAATAGAGTTTCGACGATCTTCAACGCGTAAATTTTCGGGAGAACTTAGATGCCGGTCGCCACCTTCACCGCAGTTTTGCATAAGGAACGGAACCTCTACGTGGCAGACTGCCCAGAAGTGGGTACGGTCAGCCAGGGCAAGAGCATCGAAGAGGCCGTGGCCAATCTCAAGGAACCGACAGAACTCTATCTCGAAGAGTTCCCGCCCGAAAATTCCGGTCCTCCGCTTGTAACCGCTTTCGAGGCGCACTATGCCTAAACTGCCCCGCGTCTCAGGGGCAGAAGCAATCCGCGCACTTGAGCGACTTGGGTTCATTCAGGTTCGCCAGCGGGGAAGCCACGTCGTTTTTGAAGCGCGTTGGACCAGAGAAAGTTACTGGATGCGTTGCACCCGTGCACGTTGAATTTGCAACCGGAACGCTGCGTAGCATCCTGAAGCAGGCTGGCGTGACGGTCGAAGAGTTTGTCGACACGCTTTAGTTCTCGCTTCCTCTAATGCTCTTCAGCCCGTGCTTCCGGGCTCATCATTCCTCTGATACAACATTCACCATGAAACTCGCAGCCCTGCCTCTATTCGCGGCCATCGCGTTAGCCGCAACCGCCCAGACTTCGCCCGCGCCCCAAGATTCCGCGACGTTCGACGCGAATGGCACTGCCCACATCACCCGCGTAGTGCCCATGCCCACGACCATCAGTCCCGAAGCGCAGCAATGGCTCGCCTCGCTGACTCAGCAAAAAGGTGGAGAGCAAACTCTTGCCGAGCGCCGCGCGCGCACCGACGAATGGCGCAAATTCGGCTCCGGCGAAGCCCGCAAATATTATCCCGCCAACGTCGAGGAGACCACCACCGCAGGCGTTCGCACCGACATCATCACGCCGCTCACCACGCCAGCCGCTAATCGCGACCGCGTGCTCATCAACCTGCACGGCGGCGGATTCAATTCCGACTCCGGCTCCCTGATCGAAGGCATTCCCATCGCCAACCTCGCGAAGATAAAAGTTGTGTCCGTCTATTACCGCCTCGCGCCCGAAAATCCTTTCCCCGCCGCGGTCGACGACGTCGTCGCCGTCTACAAAGAACTTCTTAAAACCTACAAGCCCGGCAGCATCGGCATCTTCGGAACTTCAGCCGGCGCCATCCTCACTGCCGAGGTCGCGGTTCGCCTCAAGCAATCGGGACTGCCGCTTCCTGCCGCGCTCGGAATTTTCTCCGGTCTCGGCGACTTCAGCCGCGTCGGCGACTCCCGCCAACTATTCACCCTCAACGGTCTTCCCGGCGAGATGCATCCCATCGAGCTCAATCATCTCCCCGACGATCAATACGTTGGCAAGACCGACCGCAAAGATCCCGTGCTCTCGCCGCTCTTCGCCGATCTCCACGGCATGCCGCCCACTCTGCTCGTCAGCAGCACGCGCGACATTCTGCTGAGCGATACCACCACGTTTCAGCGCGCGCTCCTTCAGGCCGGCGCCGATGCGAGCCTCGTCGTCTTCGAAGCGCTTCCCCACGCCTTCTGGTATCACTTCCAGTTGCCCGAAACCAAAGAAGCGTTGGAGTTGATGGCAAAATTCTTCGACGAGAAAGTCGGCCGCTAGAATTCCCTACGCTACGTCCACCACAATCACCGTGATGTCGTCCTGCTGGCTGCTCGACGCCGGTTGCCACTTCCGCAGTTCGGATAGCAATTGCGCCGTCAACTCCGAAGCCGTCTGCGATCGGTTTTCGGCGATCACTTGTTCCAGTCGTCGATCTCCGAACGCTTCACCCCGAACATTCTCCGGTTCGGTCAGCCCGTCGGTATAAATCAGGAACCGGTCGCCGTGCTCCGCAAGAAGAGTGCGCACGGGATATTCGCAATCCGCCGCAACTCCAAACAGCAAACCGTTGCTCTCAACGCGCTGCAGTTCGCCAGACACGCCTCTCCAGCACAACAGCGGCGGATGTCCCGCAGCCGAATACCGCGCGCTGTGCGCCTCAACGTCGATCCACAAATAAGCCGCGGAGGTAAGTTGCCCGCGCAGTTCATTCGACAGAATACGATTCAACCCGCCCAGCACCTGCGCAGGATCCTGCGCCACACTCACGACAGACTGCATCGCGACTTTAATCATCGAAGAAATCAGCGCGGCCGGAATGCCATGCCCCGAAACATCTGCCACAAGAATTCCCAGATGCTCGTCGTCGCGGCGCATGAACTGATAAAAATCGCCCGCAACCGCAGTCATGGGATGATACGCAGCAGCAATCCGCAGACTCTCCATTTCCGGCACACGCGCGGGAAGAATGGAAGCCTGAATCTCCCGCGCCGTCTCCAATTCCGTTTCAATGGCAAGCAAGCGGCGCTCGTTGGTAAACACGATTTCCAACGCCACATATCCCAACGAGAACAAAACGGCGGCGAAGCCAATGGAGTTCACCAAAGGCAGCGTGCTGTGGCGCAACACCCCCATCAAGTTCGTATAGACCGCCTCCGCCGCAAAAATGATCGTGCCCGCGGCAAGAAGGCGGTGATTCGGGATTACGAAAAACCTGGCAGCAATCTTTGGCACTACCGCGATAATCATTAGAATGAACAACGCGAACAGTGCAATCAGATTGTTGTAGTACATCCATTTATTGGGAGGTCCTCCCAACACAAACGTGCCAATTCCGAGAACCGCAATCGCCAGTCCGCCCACGATCTCCGTTTCAATGACGAGGCGAAGCTTGCCCAGGCTCAGTTCCCGCCATGCGAACAAGGCTGCCACCAGCAAAAGGTAAGAGACCGCCGTGCCCAGAAAAAGCGCCGCGGGTTTAAATGATGCGGGCAGAACCCTCAAAAGAATCGACGTCGGGAGCAACGTCTGCAGGCCGTACATCGCGCTCCAGATTCCCCACCAGACGAGGATGCTTGCGCCCCTGCGCCACCGGATCGCAGCGAGCGCGCAAGCTGTCGCTCCGATCGTCAGAAACACTGTTCCCAAAACGACGTTGATTACATCGCCCCGCAGCGTTGCCAGTGCAGCGTCCGCCGCGGTCGTGACATCCATTGAAACTCCCTCACCGCACAAACTAGTTACTGGGACTCGCGGCCTCTTCCGGCACCAGCATGTAACTCACAAACGCAACCTGCTTGCTGTCGGGCGACCATGAGGGCACATTGATCGTTCCCTGCCCACCGAACAACTTCGCCAACACGGTGATCTTCTTATCGGCCAGCAACATCAGCCGCAGCATCACGTCTTTATTTTCTGGGTGGCCCGTCACCTCCGCGCCGTACGTAAGAAACACCATCCACTTCCCATCGGGCGAAATATGCGGGAACCAATTATTTAGTTCGTCGGAGAAAACTTGCTCCTGCTCACCGCCATCCGGCTTCATCCGCCAGATCTGCATGTGCCCCGTCCGCTCCGAATTGAAGTAAATATACTTTCCATCCGGCGAATATTCCGGCCCGTCGTCCAGTCCCTTAGCCGTAGTCAGTCGAGTCTCTTCGCCACCGGCCGCCGGGATCGCGTAAATATCAAAGTCGCCATTGCGCTGTCCCACAAACGCGAGCGTCTTCCCGTCCGGCGACCAACCATGCCAGTACGACGGAGATTTCTCCGTGATGCGCCTCGGTGTCCCTCCAGAAATAGGTACGACGTAAACCAGCGACTCATGCCCGCCCTGCGAATTGTCGCTGAGCGCAATCTGTGTAGCGTCAGGCGACATCCCGTGATCGTTGTTGCAACGGTTCGCGAAGCCGGTATCGACCGTTACCGGCTTGTCACTGCCAACCGCAAGGCGCTCAATATGCCCATCGCGATTAAACAGAAATGCGCTGCCGTCGCGCATCCAGTTCGGAGCCTCAAATCGTCCCGCCTCAAGATAAACCACTCGCCGGTCGGCCGAATCGATCGTCACATTTTCGAGCGTGCTGTAGAGCGTCGGCTTGCCCACCTCCGCCGCAGGCTGCGTTAATTCCACATTTGCGAACTCCGCTTTTTCCACCACATCTTTATCGTGCGAACACACGCCCAGCCCCACGTAAAACGTTCCCTGCAGCGGGATGCGCAACCATCCACCCGCAACTTTCGGTTCGCCTCCGTCCGCAGCCAGCGACATGTAAACGTAATCGCCGCGCTTGGCAATGCGAAGCCGCTTCGGCGCAGAGAGGCTCGACTGAATCTCCCGCGTGATCGCACCTTTCTCGTCGCGAAATTGCAGCGACGTCAGCCCGCTCGCGTGCAACGCCACGTCGACATAAACCGAATCCGCGTCCAGGCTCTGCCGCAGCATGAGCGCCGCTTTCTTGTGCTCGTTTCCAGTCGCGGTCAGGAACGAAATGTCGGCCATCAGCGTTACATCTCCCGAAACTTTTTTCCACACAAACTGGAAAGCATCGGCCGCGAACCACATGTTTTCGCCGCTGCCGCTGATGGTGTACGTCTTCCTGGCCGCATCGTAGTCGACCAGACCCGCGTGCAACACACCGCCCACATCGCCGTGCCCCTCAAAAATGCCGACGGACTCTGATTGCCCGGGTGAATAAGCAGCCATTGCGAAAAGCAGACAAGCAACCACCAGCAGCGTCAACTTGCCAAGACCGCGCATAAAAATCTCTCCATCGATTACGAGAAGTAAAAAGACAACTCGGCATTGTAGTCCAGAAACAGGCCCTTCTCAGCGACCTCTGCGGTCCAAGGTTTTGCCGCGAGCACCCAAAAGCTTAAACCGCAGAGATCGCGAAGCAAGGCCGCCGAGACCGCGGAGAAACCTCCTGCGCCGCACCCTGATCTTTCAGTACCAATCTGCGGCTCTTCTCAGCGAACTCTGCGACCGTCCTCAGCGACCTCTGCGGTCCAAGCTTTTGCCGCGAGCACCCAAAAGCTTAAACCGCAGAGATCGCGAAGCAAAGCCGCCGAGACCGCGGAGAAAATCCCGCCGAGCGTTTATGCTCATCTTTCAGTACCAATCCGCAAACGCTTCTGGTAAAACGTCTGCATGAAAATGAGACCCTTCCTATCCGCCCTTTTCGCATGCGTCCTGCTTTTCGCCTCTTGCCTGCTGGCACAAGAAAAAAACTCTCCCTCGGCCAATCTCGCCCTCACTCCGCCCATGGGATGGAATTCCTGGAACAAGTTCGCCTGCAACGTGAGCGAGGATCTCATCAAGGGCATGGCCGACGCCGTCGTGAAGTCGGGCATGAAAGATGCCGGATACGTCTACGTCAACATTGACGACTGCTGGCAAGTCAGCCGCGACGCCGCGGGCAACATCGTTGCCGACCCGCAGCACTTTCCGCACGGCATGAAAGCCGTCGGCGACTACATTCATTCGCTCGGCCTGAAATTCGGCGTCTACTCCGACGCCGGCTCGAAAACCTGCGCCGGGCGCCCCGCCGGCCTCGGTCACGAATATCAGGACGCCATCCAATACGCCGCCTGGGGCGTCGACTACCTCAAATACGATTGGTGCAACACCACCACGCAAGACGCGAAGGCGTCCTACGCCAATATGCGCGCCGCCCTCGACGCTTCAGGCCGCCCTATTGTCTTGAGCATCTGCGAATGGGGCACCGCCAAGCCCTGGCTCTGGGGCAAAGAAGTTGGCGGCAACCTGTGGCGAGCGACCGGCGACATCCAGGACCGCTGGGGCGCACAGGAAAAATGGCCGGACGGCAGTTGCTGCTCCAATGGCGTGATGGCGATTATCGATCAGGAAGCGCCGCTCTACTCTTACGCCGGACCGGGCCACTGGAACGATCCCGACATGCTCGAAGTCGGCAACGGCGGCATGACCGACGTCGAGTATCGCTCGCACTTCAGTTTGTGGGCGCTCCTCGCCGCCCCGCTCATCGCCGGCAATGACCTGCGCGACATGCGTCCGGAAATTCGCGACATCCTCACCAACAAGGAAGTGATTGCCGTCGATCAGGATGCTCTCGGCCGCCAGGGCGAACGCGTCGCCAAAAACGGCGACCAGGAAGTTTGGGCAAAGCAACTCAAGGATGGAAGCCGCGCCGTAATTTTGCTAAACCGCGGCAGCGCCGAGCAACAAATCGCGGTCAGATGGGAAGATCTCGGTTACCCCGCATCATTCAGCGCCTCGGTCCGCGACTTATGGCAGCACAAAGATCTGGGAAAGATAACCGGGAAGTTCTCGGCCTCAGTACCCGCGCACGGCGTAGTGATGGTCACAGTGAAACCGTAAGGCCGCACAACAAAAGACGAGCATCATCCGAGGCCCAATGTTCCTGGGTTCCTTCGTGAACCTTCGTGTCCTTCGTGGTGAAGCGGTTTTAGATTTATTCCTTTGGAAAGTTAGGGTCGGCTTTTACTTCTTCGATCTGTTCGGTGTGGCGGGCGCTGTGCGCCGAGAGCAGCAGCAGCCACTGGTAGCCGTCCAGAGTCCCGAATACCGGATGGTCGAAGAAGTGATCGCGCAGATCATCGTTGGTGGTTTTCACGTAGTCCATCGTGACTTTACGGGTGGCTTCGAACGCTTTTGTCAGCTCGACCTCCGTCGCCCATCGGCCGGTGGGGCGCATCGTTTCAGGAGCCTGCGCTTTGTGGCTGCGGTCGACCATCTTCTGAAGAATAATTTGATCCTTCCCCTTCACCTGCTCGCGCTTCTCCGGAGCCGCGGGAGACTGCATCATTTTCTGTACCAGACCGAAGATCATCGATTCGGCGACGGTGATGTGCTCCGCTACCTCAGCCACCGACCAGCGGTCGGGCCCAGGCTTAAACGTCCACTGCTTCTCCGAGAGTCCGGCGATTGACTTTAGGAAATTCTCTCGCGTCATTTGCAGCTGTTGCAGAGCGAACGCTCGCTCTTCCGCAGTCATCGGGGTTGAAGCCGCAACCGGAGCCGTCTGGGCAATTGCCGACGTCAGAGCCAGGCAAAACATCGCGACGACCGAAATCAGCGTGGTCTTCCTTACATGCATGCAGGATCCTCCTAAGAGATTTCAGGTACAGATGCCGAGCCAGAATCCGAGGTTCCAAAAGTTTTGATCAGCGCTGATTAGCCTTTTTTAGCTCTTCCATCACACTCTGGATCAGTTCTTTCGCGTCAGTCAGGCTCTTCATGATGATCTGAATATCCATCACCGGCTTGCCCGGCCAGCGCTGGCTCTGGCAATAGACGCCATGCTGGCCAACCAGCGCCATCGCATCGGTGATCGCGTCCATGGTCACCGCCAGCCGCCCCCGCGGCACGCCCATCATGGTCTCGTAGTGTTCCAGTTCTTCCTGCTTTTCATCGAATACCGGCATGCCAAGATTGTACCCGCGCCCGTTCATCCGGCATAATGGGCGCGCTGACATAATTCCAACTCACACGTCGAATATCGTTAGTATGACTCGCGACTCAAAAGGAGAAGCCATGCAGAAACGAATTGCCCTTGTCATCGGCATGATTTTCACCCTCACCCTCTTCGCCGCCGCTCAGAAGAGCAAACCCAGTCCGGCTGCGTCCGCCACCTGCGATCTCGGCGGCAAGACGATCAAGACGGACTATTCCAGCCCGCGCGCTAAGGGCCGCAAAATTTATGGCGGCCTCGTTCCCTTCGGCGAAGTCTGGCGCACCGGAGCCAATGAAGCGACGACGTTCGTCGCCAGCGCCGACGTGGTGGTTGGCGGAAAAAATGTCCCTGCCGGCAGCTACACCATCTTCACCGTCCCCAATGCCGACAAGTGGACCCTCATCATCAACAAGAAAACTGGAGAATGGGGCATTCCCTATAAATATGAGAGCGACGAACTGGCGCGCGTCGATATGAAAGTCTCGAAGCTTCCCTCGCCGGTCGAGAACTTCACCATCGCCTACGATAAGTCAGGAAATGGCTGCACCATGAGGATCGATTGGGAAACGACCCGCGCCACGGTAGACATCAGCGCGAAGTGATAGCGGGTTGACTTACGTAGCCCCGGACGCATTCGTCCGGGGTCTTCGACGAGCGGGGAAGGTCAAGCAATCCTCCCCTCGTGATTTGCGGGAACGCAACATATCGAGGCAGACGCGGCCAACCACCGTAGTCAGCCACCCGCCGAGATTCTGGATTTCTTCGGCATCAGAGCGGGATAGCCGTAGCCAGGATTCTCGGACCGCGTCATCAGCCTCGCCGAGCGAACCGAGCATCCGGTAGGCCACGGCCCGCAAGTGGGGCCTGTTCTCTTCGAATCTCCGCGCCAGCCAATTCCGATCGTTCATTGTCACATCCTCCTATCCCGTTTCGTCATCGTGATGACGTATCCAATCGAGCCGATGTGACACGGTTGCGTTCAAACTTTGGCAGCCCATTCGAGGGGAAAGGAGAAATACGATGTCAACATCAAGCATGGTCCCGGGACGAAATGTCGGGATGTGTTGGGACTAGACAAAACGGCGCGAAGGACGGGGCACCCACTGTGTTGTTGATGTTAACGAAATCAAAGGCTGGCACTCCAACGACAACAAGTCGTGGGGCGACAAGCTTTTCATCGCACTTCCAGCGAGACCAGATCGCCGTTTTTCGGGCCGGAGGGTTTGTAGTTTACGGAGACGCGGCGGTCGCGCCAGTCGCAGGAAAAATCGTCGGCGCCGATCAAAACCATGGATTTGTAATTGGCGGTGCGAAGTTTCAGAGTTGCAGTCTCGTCGGCCACGGTCAGGATGGCGGCGGGGGCTTGCGAGCAGTCGACTGCGACCAGGCGTCCACTTAAAAATTTCGTGGGACGTTTGTCTTCGGGTGAGCCGGGTTGAGCTGGATTCTCGGCGGCTGGATTCCCGGCGGCTGGATTCCCGGCGGCTTCGCGCTTGGCCGCGTCTTCGTCCAGCACATCGAAAGGTGATTTCTGGGGAGCGAGTTGGGGCTGGGTTATCGCTCCGGCTTTGACGGGAATGCCGTATTTGCGCTCGGTTCCGGCTTGCTCGATCAAGTCGCGGGCGCGGGCCGCAATCTGGGGGTTGCTGCTGGCTTTGAGGCGGTCGAGCATGGCGTTGGCCGCCTCCCATTTCTTGCTGGCTACATAAATTTGCGCCAGATGGAAGCTGTAGAGTTCGTTGCGCGGGCTGAGGCCGATGGCGGCGCGCTCGGCTTGCAGCGCGGCGGACGGCCCTCCACCGGCGTTGCGGGCGACTGCGAGCAGATCGTAGGCGGAGGCGAATTCGGGATACCACTCGAGCACGGCGCGCAGGTCGAGCATCATGTTGGCCAGGCCCTGCATGTCGGTGTGTGCGGCCTCGGCGCTGCGATAGCGGAGGATGGCAACGTAGTAGCGCAGCCACATGTCACGCGGGTTGAGGGCGGAGGCGTCACGGATTTCGTTGGCGGCATCGGGGAATTCGCCATGCTGGATGTGGTCCCAGGCAAGGGCGCGGTGAGCGAGGGCGCTGCCGACGGCGTTGCTGGGAAGTTGATCGGAGTCGGCATCGTCCTTGGCGCTCCTGGCTTCCTGCTTGGCTTCGGCCTTTTTGTCGGCGGCGGTGGGAGCCTCGGCCAGCTCGTGCAAAGTTTTCAGTCCGGCTTCGCGGCGATCGGGGATGCGGGTTTGAAGTTCGGCATACAAAGCGCGCGCGTCGGCCTCGATTAGAGGCTTGGAGGTGATCGCGGAATCGTCGGGGCCGACGGGAGCGGGGAAGCGGTAAGCCTGGCCCGGCTGCGGGTTGGCGGTGGTCTGGCGGCCGGGCTCGATTGCGGTGAGTTGTGCGACCTGACCGTGAAAATAATCTTTCACCGCTTTTTCGAGTTGATCGGCGTTCATGCCGAACGCTTGCTGGATGGCTTCTTCGACGGGAACGTGTTGGTTCAGGACGAGGCCAAAATAGGTTCCAGTTTCGGGCAGCTTCTGCTCGTGAAGCAGATAGTGGATGACGATCCAGGACTCGGCGTAGTAAAGCGTGTGGTGCGAGCCCTCGTTCGCGGCTGAGGCGTCGTGCTTGACGGTGAACAGGTCGGGGAGCGCGAGCCAGACCTTGGCGTCAAGCAAGTCGGAGAGAAATTTGGGATGCGAATTGCCGGAGACATTCTGCGGCGAGTCGCGAAGCTCGGGGTCGGCGCCGAGTTCGACCTGTTTGTCGTCGAGGTGAATGGAGCTGAAATATTCGGCGAGGCCTTCGTCGAACCATCCCTGGGCGGGGGGATAGTTGTAGCTCAAGAGCATGGTGCCGAATTCGTGGGCGACGTCGCGCCAGGGTTGGTCGGCGGAGAGATTGAGCGCGATGAAGTCCTGATCGTCGCCGGAGAGAAAGAATCCGGCGGCGGTGATGGGCTGGCCATGGTACAAGGGCGCGGCCTGATAGTAGGACTTGTCATTGTTGAACGCAAGGATGGTGAGCGGAACGGACTGGTTGAGGCGATCTTTACCCAGGAGGGAGGCGAAGACGGCGCGCATCTGCTCGAAGCGGAGGGCGACCTCTCGGCCGTTTTTCTCGCCGGCATCGGTAATGACGGTGTAATGGACGGAGTGGACCTCGATCCAGGGCGAGGGTTCGGCCGCGGAAACGGGGAAACAGAAGGCCGAAGCCAACAGCGCGAGAAACAGCGGGCTGGAGCGGGAGCGAGGCATGCGGCGAAAGGAGATGCTCTTCAGGGGAATGCTACCACGGTGGGATTCCACATCGTGAATTTCGGGTTGCCCTCGAACATTGTGCGCGGCAGCGGATTTGGGATCATCAGCAAAACGACCGGAACTTCGCGGCAGATTCAGTTTTCGCTGAAGTTGCTGTATTGAGCGGCGAGAGGGGTGAAGATGAAACGGATTGGGCGCGAAGCGCACTACTGATTAGACGGCGTCGTGCCGGCTAATGCCATCACAGTTGAGGTTGCTATGTTTGCCCGCAAGGTTACAGCTCGCCTGAAGCCAAACTCACTCTCGGAATTTACCAATCTTATGGAGCACGAGATTTTGCCGTGGTTGAGAACGCAGGGCGGTTTTCTGGATCTCATCGTTCTGGCCGCCCCTGGTGCGGGAGAACTCACAACCATCAGTTTTTGGGATCGGAGAGCGGATGCGGATGCCTACCACACCAGCGGTTATCCGAAAGCAGTCGAGATTCTGGAAAGACTGTTGGATGGGCGTCCGTACGTTAAGACGTTTGATGTGGTGAGTTCAACATTTGAAAGAGCGTCATCAGCAAGGGAATCCGAGGCGGAACATCTTCAAGGGCAGCCGGGCGAAGGCTCTGTCGATGCGCGGGTTGGCCTGGCAGGCGGCTGAAAACTCATTCCCGCCCCAGCGCCTAAAGGCGCCACGGATTTTGCTGGACTTGCGGCGCGGCTGAAAGCCGCGCCCTTTCAAAACTGATCGGGATCGGAGCTTTCAAAACTGATCGGGATCAGGGTTGTTCAGCAGCATGCTCGATCTTTAAGTGGTCTTCATTCGTTGTTCTACTCTTTGCAGCGCTGATTCCCGAAGCGCTTGATGACGGCCTTCGGCCTCGATGACCGCGTTCAGTTCGCCGCCGGCACGGCATGCGTAATTCAGGCCGCCCGGGCTCGCACGCGCCGCGCAGAACGGGTGGGAGAAGTTTGGGTAAGTTCGCCGAGCAATGTAATCAAGGCGCCTTGCATGCGAAAGAACTTTTTCCCGTCGTCGTCGTCAAAGGCCAGCGACTCGGGCAGGGCGGCGACCATCGCTGCCAGGCCGTAATCCAGTTCACGATGAGTGCGGAAGCTGATGAACTTTTTCGCGCCGCCGGGATAGTCGGTGAGCAGAACGATGGCGAGTTCCGCGCCACCGCAGACCAGAGAGGCCATGGCCGCGCGCCGGTTGCGACGCCAGAACCAGGCGGTCGAACCCAAGAAGAGTCCAACGGTCGCGTAGTCGATCAAAGCATGGGCTTTGGGCGTGACCATGCGTGGAATCGGTTTGGCGACAATCTTGGTCAACTTATTGAGCATTGCCATGGAAAACTCCTAAGTATTCTGCCTATAAAATCAGCGTTCAGTTAGCCGGCTACAGATTCGGCGGCCTTTTTACTGTTATCGAGCGGCGGAAGGCTTATTCATTGATGTGTTTGTGCCCGTGTAGTTGGCGAGCGTGGTCAAGAAGGGCCGGCTCAGGCGGGTGCTATGAACCTTGCCTTCCAGGATGTCGTCGAAGGGCACGAACTTGCCGTAGAGGATGCGAGTTTCGTCCTTGTCCTGAGTCACGGCAGCGCCGTTAAGGTCGATCCCGGCAAACAGGCCGCGGCTGCGGGAATAGGTGAGGACTTCGGATTTCATCTTCCAGTCGGTATCGGCTCCAGCATGGCGGCCTACGGGACCGGCGGCGGCAGAAGCGTCAGCGCCTATTTTGAATTTGCTAGCCAGCATGTGCTTCATGCCTTCGTCGTTCATGACAATCATGACCAGGTCGACGGCTTGTCCGCCGAGCTGCAGGCCCCAGCTTCCGCCGGTAATAGTGATAGGCGCGATGGCGCTCCAGCGGCCGTTTTCAGTGCGGCATGTGGCCACGCCTTTACCGTGATTGCCACCTAAACCGACGGCAATTTTCACCATTGAGGGAACGACGGCAATGCACTTGGCATCGCTCATGATCTTGTCGGGAATGCCCTTGTCGGGCGTGGACATGATTTCGTCGAGCACTTTGGCGGAGTTGTCGATACGTTTTTCGATATCCGATTGATCTTTGTTGTTTTTGTCGGCGTCTTTGTCGGCGCTCCAGCCGGCGCCGGCGAGGAGAAGGACGCTGCACAAGGCAAGCGTAGTTCTGGCGGAGAACAAAGTACGAAGGGTCATAGATAGATCGCTCCCGTAAAGTCTTGACGGAGTGGGCGTAAAAAGACCCTAAACTGATGTGCGGGGCGTCCGTATCCAGTGCATGCTGTAAGTGCAGACCGGACATGCCTGAGGAGTCGGCTGGGAGCTGGGTGACAGGGCGACGAGTAGCACGTCCAACAGGTGAAATTAGGTGTGGAGTTGTCAGGAGAACTCGGCCATGCGAAGAGTGAATGTTCTGGCGATTGTGCTGGTGGCCACGTACTCCGCCGCGCAGGATTCCGCGACGCAAACCGCAGAAGTGCCGCTAACGGCGGACGCCATCATGGCCCGCGTAGCTGCGAACCAGGACCGCAGCGATGCTTTACGCAAGCAATACGTGTATTGCCAGCACATACACATCGTCAGTCATCGATCGAATGGAAAAGTGTTGCGCGAAGAGTCAGCTGACTACGATGTGGTCCCGGCGGCCGATGGAACGAAAAAAGAACTTAAGACGATCACCGGGCGCTACTGGAGTAAGGGCGAGTACGAGACCTTTCAAGGGCAGCCGGTCCCCGAAACAGGCAGTCTCGATGGAGGGCTGATTGAAGGTTTCCGCGACGATTTGTTGAACGAGAAGACCAAGGACGGGCTGGCGAAAGATCTGTTTCCCCTGACCAGCGAAGAGCAGAAGGCCTATGAGTTCAAGCTGCTGGGAAGCGGAATGGAGGATGGGCGCAGCGTGTATCACATCGCATTTCGTCCGAAGGATCGGGATGAGATCACATGGGCGGGTGAGGCGTACATCGACGCTGCGGAGTTTGAGCCAGTGCGGGTGTTTACCAAGTTGTCGCGGCGCATTCCGCTGGGAGTGCGGATCTTTCTGGGCACCGACTTACCTGGAATCGGATTTAACGTGGTGTACAAACGACAAGAGGATGGAGTGTGGTTTCCGGCGACCTTCGGGACGGAATTCAAGATTCACGTAGTATTCTTCATCAACCGGCAGGTCACAATTGCATTGGAAAACTCGCGCTTCGAGCACACCCACGTGGAGAGCCGAATGAAAGTAGTGGGACCAGCAGAATGAGGACCAGGCGGGAATTATTTACGCGTCGAGCAGTCGATTCAGGTTAAAAAGCTGGTGTTCTAATTCGCGCAGGCGCTTCTGCTTGCTTTCATAGGCGGCGCGTTCTTCGCACGTCAGACCGCCGAAGATCTCGTTGCGACGCGTTTGGGCCTGTTCCTGGCGAAGACGGAGCATCTCGGCTTCTGGCGATTCGTTGCTCATAGCGGGTGCAAAACGCGTGGCTGCGTGGGGGGCGCCGCAAAGCCTAACGCTATTTCGGGGAAGTAAGTTACCGCAGTTAATGTACGGCAGCGAACATTTGTTTGTCCAGCAACGGGTTGCTGGCGTTCGGGGGGGAGAAACAACGGAGCTACGCTCCTGGACAGCCGAGGCGGCTGTCCCTACTTGGTCTTTATTAGTCGCCGCTGGCGTGGTTTTGCGTGGGAACTAAGACCAGGCGCGGGCGAGCAGGTTGCGGCTGAGGCTGCGAAGCTGTACGGAAGCTGTAAAGGATGCCGAGAACCGCAGCATAAGCGGCGAAAACGCCGAGCGAAACTGAGGCGACGACGGTAGCGAAGAGAATCAGCGGCATAATCATCGAAATCACGGCGACCAACCTTTGACGAAGGCAGTTATCAGATGCACGGCCCGAGAATCCGTATACCTAGTTTTTTCCCTTCCAGCAGCGCGAATCACCAATCTAACCGCGTTGACGCTCCGCGCTGTTGACGACTAAGATACGGAGTAGAGCTGTGTACACCTACTTTGGAACAATTCTGGGCACCTGTCGACATTACGGAAGGGACATAACCCCCCGGCCATGACGGCGATTACCAAGATTTCTGTCCGGGGCGCCCGGCAGCATAATCTTAAAAACATTGACGTTGAAATTCCTCGCAACACGCTGACGGTGGTTACCGGGCTGAGCGGGTCGGGGAAGTCATCGCTGGCCTTCGACACGATTTATGCCGAGGGGCAACGGCGCTATGTGGAAACCCTGTCGGCCTATGCGCGGCAGTTTCTGGACCAGATGGAACGGCCCGATGTGGATGCGATTGATGGACTTAGCCCGTCCATCTCGATCGAGCAGAAGACTACGAGCCGCAGCCCGCGCTCGACTGTGGGCACGATCACCGAAATCTACGATTATCTTCGCCTGTTGTTCGCTTCGATTGGAGCGCCGCATTGCCCCAAATGCGGACGCGCGATCAGCCGGCAGACCGCAGACCAGATTGTGCAACGGGTGATGGCGCTGAGTCCGGAAGACCGGGTGATGGTGATGGCGCCGATCGTGCGCGGGCGCAAGGGCGAATTCAAGAAAGAGATGGAAACGCTGGTCAAGCACGGCTACACGCGGGCGCGGATCGACGGCGAACTGGTCGGCCTGGATGACGATGTCGCGATTAATCTCGACAAGCGGAAAAATCACACGATCGAAGTGGTGATTGATCGTTTGCTGGTGAAGCCGGGGATCGAGCATCGGCTGGAAATGTCGGTTGGGCTGGCGATGAAGCTGGCGGGCGGATTGGTGCAGGTCGCGGTGGTAGGCGGCGAGGAACAGCTTTATTCGGAGAAGCTGGCGTGTCCGGATTGTGGGATCAGCGTGCCGCAACTCGAGCCGCGATCGTTTTCGTTCAACAGCCTGTATGGAGCGTGCCAGGAGTGTCACGGGCTGGGCAGCAAGTACGATTTCGATCCGGCGAAGGTGATCACCGACTGGTCAAAGCCGTTGCTGGAAGGCGGGCTGGGGCCGGGATCGGCATCGCAGAACTTGATTCATATGCTGCAGATTTCAGCGGCGGCGTACGGAATTAATTTGAGCACGCCGTTTGAAAAGCTGCCGGAGAAGACGCAGGATTTTCTGTTGAATGGCGAGCCGGGGCGCGGCGGGAAGACGGGGTTTCACGGAATTTTTGGATATTTGAAACAGAATTTGGAAGAGTCGACTTCGGAGGGATATCGCGACTGGCTGATGGATCACATGTCGGCGACGGAGTGTCCGGCGTGTCAGGGTAAGCGGCTGCGACCGGAGAGCCTGGCGGTAAAAGTAAATGGAATGTCGATCGGCGATTTCACCGCCATGCCGGTGGAACGGTCGCTGGCGGTGGCGCAAGGAATCAAGCTGGCAGGGCGCGAGGCAACGATTGCCGGACGCGTTATGCACGAGATTGTGGAGCGGCTGCAGTTTTTGAATGCGGTGGGCCTGGGATATATCTCACTGGAACGGTCGGCGGCTACGTTGTCGGGCGGGGAGGGACAGCGCATTCGGCTGGCAACGCAGATTGGATCGAAGCTGCGCGGCGTGTTGTATGTGCTGGATGAACCGTCGATCGGATTGCATCATCGCGACAACGGCCGGTTGTTGACGGCGCTGGAAAATTTGCGCGATCTGGGCAACACGGTGCTGGTGGTGGAACACGATGAAGAGACGATCCGGCGCGCGGATTATGTGGTGGACCTGGGGCCGGGCGCGGGGCGGCACGGTGGAAGCCTGGTGGCGCATGGGACGCCGGAAGAGATCATGCGCGATCCGCACTCGCTGACCGGGGCGTATATCTCGGGGCGCGCGTCGATTGCGATGCGGGCCGAGCGCCGGCATACGAACGGTGCGGCGCTGACTATTCTGGGCGCGAAGGAAAATAATCTGAAGAATCTGGATGTAACGTTTCCGCTGGGAGTGATGACGGTGGTGACGGGCGTGTCGGGGTCGGGCAAGTCGACGCTGGTGAATGACATTCTATATCGGGCGCTGGCGCGGCAACTTTACCGGTCGCGGGAGAAGGCGGGCGAGCACAAGGCGATTTCGGGCGCGGAAAATATTGATAAGGTGATTCGCATCGACCAGTCGCCGATTGGGCGGACGCCGCGGTCGAATCCGGCGACGTATACGGGAATGTTCACGCAGATTCGCGACTTCTATGCGATGCTGCCGGAATCGCGCGAGCGGGGCTACAAGGCGGGAAGGTTTTCGTTCAACGTGTCGGGCGGGCGATGCGAGGCTTGCCAAGGCGAAGGGCAGCGGCGCATTGAGATGAATTTTCTGCCCGATGTGTATGTGCTGTGCGAGGTGTGTGGCGGGCGGCGCTACAACCACGAAACGCTGGCGGTGAAATACAACGGATATTCGATTGCGGATTTGCTAGAGATGCCGGTGTCGGATGCGCTGCCGATTCTGGAAAACATTCCGCAGGTGAAGCAGAAGTTGCAGACGCTGGTGGATGTGGGGCTGGGATACATTCATCTGGGGCAGTCGGCGGTTACGTTGTCGGGCGGCGAGGCCCAGCGCATTAAGCTGGCGCGGGAGTTGAGCAAGCGGCAGACGGGGAAGACGCTGTATCTGCTGGACGAGCCGACGACGGGGCTGCACTTCGACGATGTGAAGAAGTTGCTCGACGTGCTGCACAGGTTGACCGACCTGGGGAACTCGATCATCATCATCGAACACAATTTGGATGTAATTCGGAACGCGGATTGGATTATTGACCTTGGGCCGGAGGGCGGAGAAGAAGGCGGACGCGTGGTGGCGCAGGGCACGCCCGAAGCGGTGGCGCGGGTGAAGAAGTCGTATACGGGGCAGGCACTGGCGGGATATTTTGGGAACGGGAAGAAAATGGCCAGTGGGCTAGCCGTCACAGGTCAGTCATAAGGGCCCTACTCGACGGGGGGGAAGATTTGGAATGGCTCAAGCGAATTCTTGGTTCGAGTGCGGGGGCGCGGCCCCCTTCGCGCTCGGGTCGCCGGATAACCGTTGATAATCCCCTTGTCATTCAGTCTCCACGGATTGGTTTCTTCAACCTTCTTGATTCGTCCGCCGAGTTAATCTTGAAGGAAGACAAAGAGGCTTTTCGGCCGCTTTTTGGGGCGATGGAGGAGAGCAATGTCAGCCCGCCGGTTTGTGATGTACTGTTGATATACGCGCGTGTGGAAAGGGATGGCCGCATTGCTGGATACGGCGACGGCTTGCGCGACATCATCCGGCAATCCGGTGCCGCAATCGTAATAGTGGCATCGGAAAATGATGGGAATAGCTACGCTGCCGCGGGCAAGACCACCGGTTATGGCCAGGCAAATCTTGTTTTGACCCTAAAACGGAAGGGTGCTGCTTTTACGCAATTCTTCACCGAGTTGTTCGCCAGAATGTTGAAGGGCAAATCAATGCTGCTCGCTTGGGTTGAACTCGCGCCGCAGATTCCGGGAGCAACGCATGAGAATTGTCCTGAGTCTATTTTTGCCGCCGAGATCAGCCACATCGTTTTCCAGTGAGGGATACGCTGTCTTCTCCCGACAATCCGCAATTTGAGCCGCCGGTTACCGCTGAGGCGCCGACGCCCACTTTGAGCGCAGTGGATCCGTTTGGGGCTGCGAGTCTTCCGCCGCTTCCTGTGCCGCCCCCGCCCATCGAAAATCCGGTGTGGAATGGCTGGGACGTGCTGCTGATTGCGGGGCTGACCGTCGTCACCATGGTGGTGTTTCAGTTGGCGGTGCTGCTGGCCGCACATTTTATCTGGTATCCGCAGGAGAGCCTGGCCGACGTCTCGAAGAAGCCGATCCTGCTGATTGTTTCGCAAGTCCTGATCTACATTCCGGTGGCGTTGTGCATGGTGATGCTGGTCGAAGGAAAGTATCACGTGGGCTTCTGGGGTGCGATCCAGTGGAACTGGCCACGGGCGGAGTGGAGGCTGATGGCACTGGGAGCGGCTATGTTCTTCGTGCTCAGCGTGCTGCAAAACCTGTTGCCCATGCCGCCGGACACGCCGTTCGAACACCTGTTCGACAGGCCGCGCGACGCTTATTTGCTTTCATTGGTTGCGATTACTCTGGGGCCGCTGATGGAAGAGTTGTTCTTTCGCGGGTTTCTGTATCCGGTGCTGGCGCGGCGGATGGGCGCGGTGTGGGGCATTGCGTTGACCGCGCTGCCGTTCGGTTTAATTCATCTTCCGCAATACGGATGGGCTTGGGGCGCGGCGCTGGTCATCTTTCTGGTGGGGGTGGTGTGCGGCGTAGTGCGGGCGGTGACGCGCTCGGTGGGAGCGAGTTTCCTGGTGCATGCGGGATTTAATGGGACGCAGATGCTGATCGCGGTGGTGATGACGCACGGCTTCAAACACATGCCAAAGGCTTTCGAGTTTTGCCTGCGCTGATGCCCAACGACCATTTTCTGATTTTGTAATTTCGTCCGCATCTGCAGCGAGGGCGCTGGTTTTGCCGTATATTATCCTGACCGTCCCAGTGGGTAGAAGTATGAGTCAGCCGGAAGTGCCAAACCAGAATCGGGAGTCTGGGCCGCCTCGAACGGTGGCGGAGACGCTGTTGTCTGCCAGCGTAGTGGAAGCTATTCCGGACGCGGTGGCGGCGGTGAACCAGCAGGGCGTCATCGTTCAAGTCAATTCCCAGACAGAAAAATTATTTGGCTACACGCGCAGCGAGTTGATCGGGCAAAGGATCGAGATGCTGGTGCCGGAGCGGCAGCGTCCGCAGCACGATCAACATCGCGATCAGTTTCATCGGCAGCCGAAGATTCGGCGTATGGGCTCGGGACTAGACTTGTCCGGCCGGCGGCGGGATGGGTCCGAGGTCCCGGTGGAGATCAGCCTGAGCCCGGTGGCGACGGCGGACGGAATCGTAGTGCTGAGCGTGATCCGCGACATCAGCGATCGCATGCGAATTGCAGACGAACTGCGCCGTGCGAATGAAGAGTTGGACCGCAGAAAGAGCCGCGAGTTGCGGGACTCGGAGAACCGGCTGGCGCTGATTGTCGATTCCTCGCAGGATGCGATTATCGGCAAAACGCTTGACGGCATTGTTACCCATTGGAACAAGGGCGCTGAGCATATTTACGGGTATACGGCGGCGGAGATGATTGGGCGTCCGATCTCTGTGCTGGCTCCGGCAGAGCGGCAAGATGAAATTCCGGCGATTCTGGAAAAGATTCGCCGCGGAGAGCGGGTTGAATACTTCGAGTCGGTGCGGGTCACGAAGGACAAACGGATTCTTAATGTTTCAATTTCGGTTTCGCCGATTCATGACAGCGAAGGGAAAGTGGTGGGAGCGTCGACCATTGCGCGGAACATCACCGCACAGAAAAAGATTGAAGATCAGCTGCGGCAGTCGCAAAAAATGGAGGCGGTGGGGAGGCTGGCGGGCGGAGTGGCGCACGACTTCAACAATCTGCTGGGCATTGTGACGGCGTGTTCGGAACTGCTGCGACATCGAGTAGACGACGCAAACATTGAGTACCTCGACAATATTCGAGAGGCGGCCAAGCGAGGCTCGTCCCTGACTCGGCAACTGCTGGCTTTCAGCCGGAGGCAGCCGGTGCAGACTCAGATGCTCGATCTGAATGATCGGCTGCGGGAAGTGAGCAAGCTGTTGCGCCCGCTGATGGGCGACGATGTCGAGATCGCTCTTTTGCCGCGATCGGAAACGGCGATCGTCGAGGCGGATCCGAGCCAACTGGACCAGATTGTGATGAACCTGGCAGTGAACGCACGCGACGCCATGCCGCGAGGCGGAAAGCTGATTCTGGAGACGGGTGAATTTGATTGCGACGAGTCTTTTTCGCGAGAACATCCCACGATGGCACCGGGCCAGTACGTGATGCTGGCGGTGAGCGACAACGGCGTGGGCATGGACGAGCCAACGCGTTCCCGCGTGTTCGAACCTTTCTTTACGACGAAAGAAACCGGTAAGGGAACGGGGCTGGGGCTGGCGACGGTTTATGGCATCGTCAAGCGGAGCGCGGGACACATCCTGGTGTATAGCGAACTCGGGCATGGGACGACATTCAAAATTTATCTGCCCAGCGCGGCACACAAGCTGAAAACGGATCCCGAGAATCGCACAGAAGCACTGCCGCCGCGGCGAGAGAACGTGGAAGTTCTGCTGGTGGAGGACGACGCCATCATGCGGCAGATGACGCGGAGGATGCTGGAAGGGCATGGCTATCGTGTGCTGGAGGCGCAGGATGGCAAGTCGGCGCTGGACATGATTGGGATGAACCACGCCACGATTGATATGGTGCTCACCGATGTGGTGATGAAGGGAATGAATGGCCCGGAACTGGTTCTGCGCCTGATCGAGTCGCATCCGGCGATGAAGGTTGTTTATATGTCGGGATATACGGGGGAGTTGGTGGCGAACCAGGGAGTTGACGGCGGGATACGGTTGCTGGAAAAGCCGTTTACCAGGGCTGAGTTGCTGAAGACGTTGGATGCGGCGCTAGGCTGAGTTTTTGCAGGGCGTGGTGATTGTAAAGCGCTCTGTGGGTTTCCTGTTCTGCCATTTGCCTCTTAATCTTTCTTCTGCGATACTCGGGGCGCCATGAAAGGCAATCCAAGAGTTTTAGCTGAGCTGAATAAAGCACTGCGCGAAGAGTTGACCGCGATCAACCAGTATTTTCTGCATGCGGAAATGTGCGAGAACTGGGGATACCACAAGCTCTCCGAATCCATCAAGAAACAATCCATCGGCGAAATGAAGCACGCCGAAGTCCTGATTGAGAGGATTCTGTTTCTGGATGGCAGCCCGTCGATGCAGCCGCTGGAGCTGACGGTCGGCGGCACAGTCAAGGCGATGCTTGAGAGCGATCTGGCGCTGGAGATTGGGGCGGTGAAGCAATACAACGATGCCGTAGCCATCGCCACGAAAGAAAGCGACAACGGATCGCGCGACCTACTGGTCACCCTGCTGAAGGACGAAGAAGACCACGCGGACTTTCTCGAAGCCCAGATGCACCTGATCAAAGAGCTCGGCTACGAGCGGTATTTGACGATGCAGATGGGGGAAGATGAGGAAGAGTAGGCCATCTGCGAAGAGCAGACCATCTCCGAAGGGCAGACCATCTCCAAGGTAGCTCGGCTGGGCCTTCGCTGGACAGCCGAGGCGGCTGTCGCCACATGAGCAGTTGCTCATCTAGAGCAACGTTTAGCCGAACGAAAACTACTTTACGGTGACGGTTAGCAACTGGGCGCCGCTTACTACGTAATCCAGGGGCGCGGTGGCGGTTTCGTCTACGCTGGATTCACCGCTGACGATCATCTCCTGGTTGCCGCGCATGCCATCCATCACATTCATTACGGAAATGGGCAAGGTGGGCATGACTTTGTCGGCGACGCGCGCCTCGGGATCGGCTTCGAGAAGCGAGACATAAAGGCGATTGTTGGCGTGCTCTTTGTTGAGCAGCGCGATGGTGGAGGCGAGGTCGAGTTTGCGACCGAAGGCGGCGTTGGAGCGGCTGACGTGGTCAAGCGTGTCGCCATCGCTCACCAGGATGCGCAGCGAGCCTTTGCTGGCGGAAGTAGGAATTTTTACTGAAATCTGGTGGACGACGCGTTCGCCGCGATAGGGAGCGAGAACGGTTTCCACGATGATTTCGTCGCCGGGGCGGGCTTCAGTGACATCGGTGCGTGCACTTTCCAGGCGGGCCCAGCGGCGTTCGCGGACCAGGTCAAAATCGAGCTTTACGCCGTTGACTGCCGGGGCGTTGTAGGGATTGTCGTAGATTCGTCCGAAACGTTCGCCCAGAGAAAGCGCGGCGGCCATGGCGGCGGGCTGGCCGTTTTCGGCGGGAACGAACATGTTCCTCAGGCCAACTTCGGGAAAGCCCTTCACGTCAATGCTGCCGTTGAGGCGGTAGGTGATTTCTTCGCCGTATTCATTCACGCCGTGCAGGGCGTTGAAAACCGTGGCCATGATTGCGACCGGGCTGAGGCGAGGATTATTGAGCACCTCGTAATGAAATTCTTTTGCGCCACTGCCCCCGTGGATAGTGAGGGTTACGGGAATCATGTCGGCTTGCTTGTCGAAGACGCCCATGATTCCAGTGTGGCGATCCTGCACGAAGACTCCGGCTTGCTCGGTGGTGTCGACGATCTTGAAGGCGTTCATGGGCGAGGGCAGAGTGGCCAGCACGCGGGCCTTGTTCATGGGCAGGTCGACGGCGCCGAACTGCAGAAGAGGATGACCGCAGGCCAGCAGGCGCTGCGGATCGATGTAGGTGACGGTGCAGGTGGCGGCGATATCCATGTCGCCGCGAACCAGGATGGCGCTTACGGCCGAGCCGGCTTCGAGCGGTTCCGGCTGCTTATCTTCGCTGACCGAACCTGCACCCATGACGGGGACGACTCCGGCGGAGGCGAACTGAGAAGCGAAGCGGCGCATCGTGTCTTCGGAGAATCCGTTGAAGATCAGCGGGGCGGCGATGGGCTTGAGGTAATTGGAGAAATCGTTGGCGGAGGCAGACTGCGTTGAGTCGGGAGCTTCACCCGCGGAAGAGGTCTTTCCGGCGGCGAGGACGATGCCGGGTTTGGTCGCGGCCGCTTCTTCGGCGGGCGACTTGTCGAGCGCGTTGATCTCGAGCATGTCGGCGATTGGAGTCACACCGCCGATGGGTTCCTTGGAAAATTCACCAATGCGGAAGGCGAGTGCGCCCGCCAATTTTCCGTTGAGATAAACGGGACTGCCGCTCATGCCGGCGACCACGCCTGTGTATTCCACCTTCTCGCCGTGCAGGCGCACCAGGATAACGTCGCCTTTGGGGCCGTTGGTGTTGTGCATGACGCCGAGGACTTCCACGTCCATACGCTCGGGCTTAACACCCTCAAATACGGTGAGGGCGTAGCCGCGCATGCCAGCATGGATCTGATTCACTGGAATGGTGGGCTGCGAAATTTGGGCGGCCAGAGGTATTGTGGATAGGGATAGACCAAGGACGAGAAGCGAAAGAACTTTTCTCATTTAAATCCCCGACGCGGGACCCGCCAACAGGTCCCATGACAGATTTAGAATCAGTCGAACTGTAACAGCGTTGCCTGGAGGGAGCGATCTGGGAACTGGCAAAACATCCCAATTGCGAATCCGTGCGTCTATACTAGCACAGGGGTTTTCAGGGTTCACCATGTTTAGTCATTACAAAAATAAGAGGTTACGATTCAATCATTCGATTTGGCTGACTTTAGTGGCTCTCCCGGCAGTGCTTTGTGCCACTTTGCCGTTGGCGGCGCAGGAACAAACGAACCAAGTCTCATCCGCCCAGACTCCGTCGACCCAGACTTCGTCGACCCAGACGACCCAGACTTCGTCCGACTCAACAAGTCAGACTCCGGACAATGGCAGGCGGCAGGATGCGCCTGCCGAAGCGGGCGGACCGACCGATAATGTGGGGCCGTATGCGATTCCGAAGAAGAAGACGGAAGACGCGCCTCCGCCTCCGCCGGTGGCCCCGAAAAAAGTCGAGGACATTCCTGACTATTCGCTGAAAGTGAACGTGCCACTGGTCAACGTGGATGTGCTGGTAACGACTAAGGATGGACAGTTCGTTCCCGGACTGAAGCAGGAGAACTTCCGCATTCTGGAAGATGGCGTGGCGCAGAACGTGAGTCACTTCGCCGTTTCGAAGGCGCCAATCACGGCGGTGTTGCTGGTGGAGTTTGCGTCGACGAATTACGTGTTCATGATTCAGGCGTTGCAGGCGTCGTACGCCTTCGCCAACACGCTGAAGAAGGACGACTGGGTGGCGGTGGCGTATTACGACATGCAGCCGCACATTCTCGTGGATTTTACCCAGGATAAGGGGGCGGTTTACGGAGCGCTGAACCAGTTGCGCATTCCGGGATTTGCGGAGACCAATTTATTCGACGCCTTGTATGACACGCTGGACCGCCTGGACCGGGTGGAAGGAAAGAAATACGTGATCCTGGTGACAACGGGGATCGATACATTCAGTAAACTCACGCTCGACAAGATCATGAAAAAGGTCAAGGACACGAAGGACGTGACCATCTTCCCGATCAGCGTAGGATTTATTGTGCGCGAGTATTGCGAGACGCACCCGGGGGGCTGCCAGGGAGCGCACGGCATGGGGATCCCAGTCTCCTACATGGACTACCTGCAGGGTGACAATGAGATGAGAACCTTTGCCGCGATGACTGGTGGACGCGCCTACTTCCCGCGCTTTGAAGGAGAGTTGCCCGACCTGTTTGGAGATATTTCCGGCGACATTCGCAACCAATACACGATTTCGTATTCGCCGACGAACTCGAAGCTGGATGGAACGTATCGGAAAGTGAAAGTGCAAGTCGTGGCGCCCAACGGCGGGCCCTTGAAGGTGAAAGATCAGAAGGGTAAAGATGTAAAAATCGACGTGGTCGCGCGCGATGGATATACGGCGAAACACAGTGTGGACTAGCAAATAGTCTGTTAGCGTGAAGGTAGGGGCGCCCTGAGGGAGTAAGAATTAAGATCTGCTTTCTGCGGAGGTCTCACATGCGCATTTCAGGAAAACCGCTTCTTTCAGCGAGTGTGGTGCTGCTCTCGGTGGGGTTGTGGGGGCAGCAACTGTATCAGCCCAAGGTGCTCGCGCGACTCTCGTATGACAGTTCAGCAATGTCGCAGGGTGAAGGCGTGCGGCACGTGTGCGTCGCGGTCTCGGCGGACGGGTGGTACCGTATCGTGCGCACGGTCGACCACGGGGAGAACGTGCGGGCGCAGGGGAAACTTCCGGCGGAGCAGTTTCAGCAATTAAAGAAGTCGCTGGACTCCAGAGGATTTCGAAAGCTGCCGCAGAGTTACGGCGGACTAATTCTGCAAGGGGCAGAGATCTTTGCTGTTGAGCTTCCAGGGGCGGTGGAATCCGGTGGCGCGGACCACGCGCTCACCGACCATACCCAACGGTTGCGATGGTTGAATGCGGATGGAGAGAATCCGTTTCCAGCGGCGATCGTTCCGGTCGTCAATTGGCTGAAGAATTTTGAGCCGAAAGATGGGAAGGCGTTTGAGTACGCGGAATTTCAGGATGTGTGCCCATCTGTAGGACTCAGCTTGGTGCAGCCGTCAGTCGCAGGAAACGCGCCGAGGTAAGCCAGAAAGTTGCGCGAGATAGGCTAGCGGATTTCTCCACGATTGGCTCCTCGTCACTCTCTGCGCTTGTCTTCTGGTCCGTCAGACCGAGAGCTAAGGTTCAAGTTCCCTAACCTTTGTGATACTCTACTGCAAAAGTATTACTTACATCGGAAAGTTGTCCGAGTGATACAATTCACACATGGAACTTGAATTTGCAACCGTAAAAGCCAAAGGGCAAGTGGTAATTCCCATAGAGATCCGACGGAAGTTCAAGATTGATCAGGGTACCCGTGTGGCTTTCCTTGAGGAAAAGGGCCGCTTGTTCATTCAACCAGTGACCGATGAATTCATCGAAGGAATGAAGGGAATTCTCGCAGGGAGGGGGCTGCCAGCGAGAATTGAGCGGGAACCTGACCGCAGGCTGCGATGAAGACATATGTTCTCGACGCGAGCGCGCTTTACCGCTTTCTCACGGGAGGCCCCGGCGCCGATATAGTGAGCCGGTTGTTTCGCGAGGGCAGGGATGCGGAGCAACAATTGCGAATGTCGGTAGTCAACTGGGGCGAGGTGTACTACACCATCGCGCGGGCGCGGGGTTTTGAAGAAACCAGCAAGATCATGGACCGGGTAAGATTACTTCCACTCGCGATTCTTGATGCAGACGAGGCGCTAACAGCGCAGGCGGCGCGATTGAAGGCCGGGCACGGATTGCCCTATGCGGACTGCTTTGCCGCGGCAACGACAGGGACCGGTGGCGTTCTCGTGACCTCGGATGTAAAGGATTTCAAGAAGTTTGAGCGTCTCCATTTGCTGGCTCTCCCCGAACATAAAAGGTAGGTTGATGCTCAGAACGTTCATCGCGGGAGCCGAATCGCGGGACGCGTCTTAGGAATGCCGGTCGACGCTGAGGCGATCAGCTTCGACCAGTAAATGTCTCATCGCCCGGAGAAGAGCCTTCCTTTCCTCGGGATCTTTTGTGGTCTTCAGCTTTGAGACGGCATTGTGTCTCTCCGCAATGCAATGTTAATTGGAGCTGAAACCGCAGCTCTCCTGAGCCGATCGGTCGGAGTTCATGCCGTGGAACTGAGAACTGAAAACTGAGAACTGCTATCATCCCGAACGAATGCATCCCATCGCAACCAGCGTCCTCCTGGGCCTGACTGCCGCGGCGGCCAACGTCTTCGGCGGCGCGATCATCGTGCAACGCCATTGGGAGCGGCGCTATCTTCGCTACTTCGTCGCGCTCGGTGCGGGATTCATGCTGGCTACCGCTTTGGTCGAGATGGTTCCGGAGAGTATCGAACTGCGCGGACGTTCTGCCGCATTTCTGGTGCTGCTGGGTTATCTCATCATTCACTTCTTCGAGCACACGGTCACCCCGCACTTCCATTTTGGTGAGGAAACACATCGCGACGAGTTCATGCACTCCCACAAGGGATACTCCGTTCTGCTCGGCCTGATCATTCACACTTTTTTTGATGGCATCGCAATCGCGTCGGGATTTCTGGTGTCGAACTGGCTGGGTTGGCTTATTTTTCTAGCCATTTTTCTGCACAAGATCCCCGAAGGCTTCACGGTGAGTTCCGTGATGCTCGCCAGCGGCCGTAGCCGGGGCACAGCGTGGGGCGCATCTGTGGTTCTTGGCGGTTCAACGCTAGCCGGCGTTCTAATCATGGCGCTGTTCCGCCATCACGTCGGCGCGGGACTGCCGCTGGCTGCGGGAGTTACGATTTACGTTGCGGCTTCTGACTTGATTCCGGAGGTTAACAAGGAACCGGCAATGAAGATGGCCCTGCTCGTCTTTGTGGGCGCAGGATTTTTCCTCCTGCTCGATCGTTTTTTTCACGCGTAGCGAAACTTACGCTCTGCGGCTCTTGCCGCTTCCGTTAGTGCGACTGGGCAGAACCACTGTGATCGTGGTCCCTTGTTCTCCCGACGTCATTTCAAACTTCCCCTGTAACTGGCGAACTCGTTCTTGCATGCCTTGAACCCCGACCCCAGCTCTCATCGGCATGTTCTTTGCAGCGTCGAACTGAGAAATACCTTTTCCCTCATCCCGAATTTCGACTCGCGTATTTTGCGGACCATGCTGGATACGTAAAGCTGCGGTCTTGCTTCCGGAGTGCCGATGAATATTAGTCAACGATTCCTGCACGATTCGGAAGATCGTCGTTTCCACTTCCTGCGGGAGTCTTGGAAAATTCGAATCCAACTGCAGATCCACATTGATCCCGCTTCTCTCCGCAAATCCTTCCACATACCAGCGCAGCGCTGACTTCAGCCCGGCCTCATCCAGCAGCGGGGGATGCAGCAGATGGGACATGGTGCGGAGTTCCTTCGACAACTCGTCGACGAGTTCCATGCTGCTTGTCGCCAGCTTTTTCAACTCTGGATTCTGCTTCGCCAGAGACTGTTCGAGCGGAACCAGGTTCATTGATAATGCCACCAGCATCTGCCCGGCGCTGTCGTGCAACTCGCGTGCGAGACGGCGTCGTTCTTCATCCTGAGCGCGCAAAAGCCTGTTGTTCAAAGTTCGTAGCCTTTGCTCCGCGTCCGACAGCTCCGCGGTGCGTTCTTTCACGCGCGCCTCCAGCTGGGTGCGCGCTACCACCTGCTCGGTTACTTCGACCGCATGCACCAGAATTCCTTCTACCTCGCTCGCGACGTTGCGCATGGGATGGTAGCTGAAACTAAGGTACGTCAATTCCTCCGCGCCGTGCCGGTTCAGCCTGGTCTCGCGCTCGGAGGCTACAAAGGGATTTCCGGTTTGATACACCTGATCCAGAAGTTCGTCGACGCCTTGCCCCTGCAACTCGGGGAACACTTCGCGTACCGTCTTGCCGAGCAGTTGATCCATGCGATCACGCCCTGCCATCTTGACATAGGCCTCGTTCACGAACGTGTAGCGGTGCTCCGGGCCGCTGAGCAGGGCCATGGCTGCTGGCGCCAAAGTAAATGATTCTCGCAGCCGGCCGCGTTCCAGTTCGGCCTCGGCGCGCAAGCTGCGCTCAACTTCGGCGGCCTCGGCGCGAACCCGAGCCATCTTCAAATGAGAGCTTACCCGCGCCAGCAGTTCGCGCGACGCGAACGGTTTCACCAGATAGTCGTCCGCGCCCGCCTGCAGTCCTTCGACGCGCGACTCTTCCCCCGCCCGCGCAGAGAGCAGAATAACCGGCTTCGCTTGCGTCTCCGGATCACTACGCAGAGCCCGCAGAACTCCGAAGCCGTCCAATCCCGGCATCATCACATCAGTCAGGATCAGGTCGGCGTTCAGTTCACGGGCCGCCTTTACTGCATCCTCGCCATTCGAAACTGCATGCACACGATACCGCTCGCGCAACAGACGGCGCAGATAATCGCGCATGTCCGCATTGTCATCGGCAATCACGATCAATTCGCCCGCGCTGATGCGTTCCCACGCTTCCGGAACCATACTGTCGAAACTCAGCGAGCCCGCACGGTCGCCATGAGGAACAAGATTCTCCAACGATTCTTCCGGCAACCACCGCACCGCTTCTTCCACGTAGCTATCCGCGCGAATTGCACTGGAAACCATGGTCCGCGCCGCCCAAATGCGATCTTCCGGCAGATGGCCTTTCCCTTTCGGCAGGGTCACAGTAAAGGTGCTGCCTTTGCCCTCTATGCTGGTCACACTAATGTTGCCGTGATGGATCTTCACCAGTTCATGCACCAGTGCCAGCCCAATCCCCGTTCCCTCCTGAGTTCGCCCGCGTGCCCCTTCCACGCGATGAAAGCGCTGGAACAAGCGAGGAACCTCTCCTTCCGGAACTCCAATCCCGCTATCGCTGATCTGCAATTGCACGCAGTCGTCCAGCGCCTCCAACGAGACCGAGACTTTCCCCTCAAACGTAAACTTGAACGCGTTGGAAAGAAGATTGAGCACGATCTTCTCCCACATATCGCGATCCAAATAGATCGGTTCAGATATGGGACTACACTGCACCTCAAATTGGAGTCCAGCGCGGTCCATCGCCGAGCGAAACGCGCTCGCTAATTCGCTGGTCATCCCCGCGATGTCCGTAGGCTGGAAAACTACCTCGACCCGCCCTGCCTCAATGCGCGAAAAATCCAGCAAGGAATTGACCAGCTTGAGCAAGCGCAAACTATTGCGGTGAACCACCGCCAACCGTTCCCGGTCCTCCGCCGTCATACGCACGACTGCCGACGCCAGCAAATCTTCCAACGGCCCTAACATTAAGGTCAGCGGAGTACGGAACTCGTGGCTGACGTTGCTGAAAAATGCGGTCTTGGCGCGATCCAGTTCAGTCAGCGATTCCGAGCGTTTTCGCTCTTCTTCGTAGGAACGTGCGTTGGCGATGCCGGTCGCGATCTGGCTGGAAATCAATTCATAAAAGGTGCGGTATTCGGAGTCGACGGTTCGCGAGGGGTTGACGCCGGCAATCAACACTCCTACCGGCCTTTGCCCATGCGAAGTGACGGGCAAGACTAATGCCTCGGAAACCCGCTGCTTGGAAGGGCCCAACGGCAGTCCCTGAAGATGCTTGACGGCTACGGTTCGCGATCGACTGGTCGTGGCAACTTCGAAGATGGCTTGTGAAAAAGCCCCGGGGGCGTCTGCTGAAAGTGCAATCCGTTCCGGACTCAACGATTCGGTGCCGCTGGCGATTCCAGAGGCTTGCTCCAGAAAAGTGTGCGTTCCCTCGCGGTTGACGAGATACAACATGGCAAAGGGAATATCGTCTGCGTTTTTGGCCAATGTTGCGAAGGCCGACGCACACGCCCCCTGGACAGTCTTTTCGACGAGAGCCTTCGCCGTCAGCTCGGCCAGCGTTCGCAAGCGCCGCGCATTAATCACTTTGGGCGTAACTTCATTGGACGGGCACAACAAGCCGCAAACATTTCCCAACTCATCGCGGATCGGACTATAAGAAAACGAATAATAAGTCTCCTCGATGAAGTCTCCTCGGTTCATGAAAAGCTGGACATCGTCCACAAAAGTGGCTTCCCCTTTGGTGAACACTTTGTCCGCTAGAGGTCCACAGAAGTCCCATATTTCCGCCCAAACTTCGGCAGCTGGACGGCCCAGCGCCCAAGGATGTTTGGCCAGACTGAGTACGGAAATGTATGCGTCGTTGTAGAGAAATGTTTGTGACGGTCCCCATCCGACCCACATGGGATGTTGCGAGTTGAGAATCAGGCTGACCGAGGTTTTCAGAATCTGCGGCCATTTCTCGATCGGTCCTAATGGGGTATCGGCCCAGTTATGTTGCCCGATCAGCTGGCCCATTTCCCCTGCGCCAGCCAGGAATTCGAAGCCTGCCGGCAACGCCCTCGTGTAGTTCGGCACCGTTAATACCGAACCCAGAGCCGAAGGCCCCCGTCCGTCGCGACCAACCAGGTCGCTGATAGCCGCCGTAAGGTCGCGAGCCATATTTGTCTTAGAAACAAAGTCTCGCGCCCCCGCTTCTAATGCGAGTCGTCGCGCCTGCATTGGATCATGTTGGCTAAGGATCAGGATTTTGGATTCCGGTAACTCGTTCTTGATGAGCGGCGCGGCTTGCAGCCCACTGAGCTTCGGCATGCTGATGTCGAGGATGACCACGTCGGGCCTCGATGCCTTAGCCTTTTCGACGGCATCGAGTCCATCGACCGCCTCGCCGCAGATCTCCCAGTCAGAATGCGTAGCGATCAGCGATCGCACGCCTCTGCGCACCGCCTCGTGATCGTCCGCTATAAGGATGCGCACGCCAGTCAATTTGATCTCCTTAACCTTAACTACCGGCTGAAATCTGGGACAAAGAATGCCGCCCGCTCACCCTTTGATGCGGATCGCACGCTGGTAGATTAGCGATCCGTCTCCGGAGCAAACATACAGCAATCGCTGTACATCCCTGCCAATAGAGGCGTTTCCGCTATCCGTTAACCTCCTGTACGGGGAGGACAAGAAAAAGGGCCCAGCTTAGGACGCCCGAGGATTCCTGCCGTATTCGGAGGCGCCAGACTACTTGCCCTGAGGCTGCTTCGGCTCCTTTGGTTTCTTCTTCTCCTCGGGAGCAGGCGGAGGCCGCGCTTCGTTAGGGTGGTTCCGTCTGGACTGGTGACGGCTCCGCCCGCCTGGAACTTATGCTGAGTTTCGCGAACGGCCGCAGCCCAATCGATCAGTTCCTGCCGGCTCATAAAATTCAGAATGCGGCTGCGGTTAGTGCCACCGCTGCCCGGCAGCGGACGCAACTCAGGCGTGTACGCGGTGACTTGTTGATCGCATTCCTGGACCGCATGATCGCATCTCACTCTCGATTCGGCGGCTTCGTAAAGATTCGCGCTCCATTCGATCGGGATATTATTAAAATTGAGATCGCCGCGGTCGAGTTGCCCGCTGGAATCGTGAGAATGAGTACGAATACAGACGTTACAACTCGGCCGACGCCGTCCACGGCAGACGACTCTATTCCTCCTCGCGCCCGCATTTTTCTCTTGTCGCCCGCGAACGCCGGAGGCATCAAAGGCCAGCGGCTCCTGAATTCCACCAGTCGATGCGATCTTGCCCTGCGCCTGAGAAATTCCGGCGCGTCTTTAGGGGAGATCTACGGCTTCATCAGCAGCCTTTACTTTCGAGGCAAGCTCGCGTACGCGGAAAGATTTCAGAATCCTCCGCGCGGAGTTGCCGGCGTGCATATCATCACTGGCGCGGGATTGATGCTGCCGGAAACGGTAGTGACTTTGGCCGACCTGCGCCGGATCTCGTCCACTTCCATCGACGTGAAGAATGCTGACTATCGATTGCCTTTGGATGCCGACCTTGTACGCTTGCGCGAAGCTGCGGGACGCGACACAAGCATAATTTTGTTGGGCAGCGTCGCGACCTCGAAATACATTACGCCCCTGAAGGACATCTTCGGAAATCGCCTGTTGTTCCCCCGCGACTTCCTGGGCTTGGGCGATATGAGCCGCGGCAGCATGCTGTTGCGGTGTTGCGAGCGCAGTTCCGAACTGGCATATCAGCGCGCGGAGAAAATTATGCAGTCCGAATGAACGAAGCTTCGGATTCCAAGAAGAGCAGCCTTGCCGCACTCCAGCTTTAATGCTAAGGTTCCACGAGAGAACGAAAACTTCGGTAGAGTGTGGGAAATCTTGCCCGGCCGGATTCCTCAACGAATGGACTTATTCTTAGCGGATGCAGGACTCTCGCCCTGCATCCGTTTTGTGCTACTCCCTGCCTTGCGGGGGAAAGTGGTCCAGCATCTTATTGACTGACTTTTCCAGTTTTTTCTCATTCTTATCCGGCTTGTCGGAAAGCGTTTCCTGTGCCACTCCGCGCCAGATGAGTTGCTTGTTGTGGCCATCGTAAAAATCCAGAACCAACGCGCCCACCTTGTAGTTTTCAACCTGCGTGGTGGTTTCGCCGAAGCCGCCCCACCGCCAGCCTCCCATGCCATCGTAGAACGTCTGGTATTCCTGCCGGTTGCGCGCGCTGCCGACTGCAGGCACGGCGACGTCGCCGCCATTGTCCACCCGCTGCCAGCCCTAGGCCTGCAACTCGTGATCGACTGCCTCCTGAATCCGGCTCTCCCAGAGCGGATCGGAAGTTTTTATCTTTTCCCAACAGTAAGTGTGGTATTGGGAAAAATTCGCGTGGTGGTCATAGTCCGTCTTGACGTCCTGCGCGACAGCCACAGTCGCCAATGCGACCAGGACGATTGCTAAGAAACGGGTCAGCTTCATGTTCTCTCCAGGCAAAACAAAATATCGTGCGCAAGGCGGAGGCAGGTTCGCCTATCCGCGGATTGCGCACCGCTTATGATGCCGAGATGCTTTCGAATGTTGGCGATTTGCGCCAGAGACGCGCTTACGGGATCTTCCCAGCGCCGATACCGAGGTTCCTCGATGGTTCCGCACTATCGCAAAGCCTATTTCTAAAAATAATGCTTTTGCTTCTCCTGCGGTGCCAGCTTTATTAATAAGGAAGAACAGAATCATGTTCGGCACAAAATTAGGTATGTACAGGACCTTCCGAGATAAAAAAGCGAACTGCACCAAAGTCGTCCTTGACCCATGGGCGACTGAAGCAGCGGCCTAGGCGCTCGCCAGGGGGATTGCCGCCGGTGCCTGCATAGGCGGCAATCCAGCCCGGCGGGTTTCGTCGGCATTTCGTCAATCTCGGTCCGCAGTCCTTACAACTTGCACTAAAAAGCCATCTGCCGGACGGGGATCCTGGCGTTGCCGTTGAATACAATAAAAGAAATTGAAACCAGCATGACTATTCATATGCAAAATAAGACTGAGCAATCTGTCGCGACCTTGCGCGGCGGCGCCCGGATCGTAGGACTCATCTTCGTAGCTGTCATCAGCGCAGTCGTCCTGTGCGCACAGAACACGGCTTCATCCCAGCCGCTCAAAATCGCGGCGCCGCCGAATTCCCAAACCTCTGCACACACGCTGCCGCCCATCGAACTGGACGGCTCTGCCGTGCTCGCTCATCTGAACCAACTCATCAGTTGGTATCGCCACTCCACGACCGGCATCCAGTCGGTGGGTTTGCCGAGCGACGCGATTTATCAGGACAACACGAAGACTCTCGGCTCTCAGGCCATCGCACTGGCATTTCAATCCGCGAAAGCCGAGGCCGCCCTCATCGCGGCCCAGCAAAAAAACGGCGCAGGCAGTCAGCCTTCCGCAGAGGCCGCACAGCAACAGAATCTCGCGCAGCTTCAGGCCAAGACTTCTACCCAGATCGATCAATTGCAATCCCAGATCGAGGACCTAAACTCCCAAATTGCAAAAACCCCGGCCCGCCGCAAGGTGAGTCTTATCTCTCAGCGCGACGCCGTTCAGAGCCAACTCGAACTTCAGAAGGCCCTCCTCGACGCCGTTCAAAAGATGGCCGCTTTCGTAGAAACCAATGGCGAGATCTCCGGTGGCCTCGAGGGCAGCATCAACCAGCTCGCCCGCTCCATTCCCGACGTTCTTGTCTCAAAGGCGGCTTCACAAAAGACGGCGACGACTTCGCCCTCACCGGCTCCAGCCAAGCCCTCTCTGGCCAACTCCGGCGGCCTAATCAGCGACGCCATCACCTTGTACGGTTACGTGAGCGCGGTTCGCCAGATCGATGACTTAATCAAAGAGACCGATTACACGCGCGACGTCGCCGACCATCTGCGCACGCCGCTTCGCGACGCTCTCCGCGCCACCATGGGGCAGAGTCGCACTCTCACAAGCCAGACGCCCTCCACCGATTCCCAGCAGCTTCAAACCGAGCAACAGGAATTCCAAAAACTTACCGAACGCTTCAAAGAGCTTTCCGCGGCAGTTCTTCCCCTCAGCCAGGAAATTATTGTCCTCAATGACAGTAAGACGAATCTGCACGAGTGGCGCGAATCGATCAGCCTGGAATCCCGCCACATTCTTCGTTCCGTCCTCGTTCGAGTCATTGCCATCCTCATGGCGCTCGCGGTCATACTGGTTCTCTCGCAGATCTGGCGCCGCATTACGTTCCGCTACGTACGCGATCCTCGCCGCCGGCGGCAATTCCTGATCATGCGCCGCGTGGTCATCGGCTTTTTTATCGCCATCGTTTTAATTTTGGGATTTGTCAGCGAGTTCAGTTCACTCGCCACCTTCGCGGGATTTATCACCGCCGGCATTGCCGTGGGCTTGCAAGCTGTCCTGCTCTCTGTCGCCGCCTATTTCTTCATCATCGGCCGTTACGGCATTCGCGTCGGGGACCGGATCAGCGTCGCCGGCATTACCGGCGACGTCGTCGATATCGGCCTGGTCCGCTTTTACCTGATGGAGCTCGCGGGCACCGGACTCGATTTCTATCCCACGGGACGCATCGTCGTCTTTTCCAATGCCGTCCTCTTCCAGACTGGCTCGCCTCTATTCAAGCAGATTCCTGGAACGGAATACGCCTGGCACGAAGTGGTGGTCAGAATCGCTCCCGATGGCGATCATCAGATGACGCAGCAGAAACTCCTGACCACCGCGAACGCTGTCTATTCCAAATATAGCGAGCAGATCGAACGCCAGCACGCCTCGATCGAGCAACATGTCGATATCCAAGTCGACACTCCACGGCCAGAAGCCCGCCTGCAATTTTCCGACACGGGGCTCGAACTGTTAGTGCGCTATCCCGTGGAGATCCGACACGCTCCCGACACCGACGAGGAGATGACCAGAAAAGTTCTGCAGCTCATCGAAACCGACCCGGCCGTGAAAGCCAGCGTTTCCGGCACTCCAAAAATCCGCTCGGCAGTGAAAGGCTAAGATCAAATCCCATGGCGGCAGCAGGAAGATTCGGTCACAGTTCGGTCGCTTCAATTCGCACTCCAAACCACAACAATCCGGCGACGATGGCTAAACCCGCCGTCAGCGTCAAAGCTGTTTCCCATCCGATCCGCTCCGCCAGCCATGGCGTCAGGGCAGGCGAAACCATGCCGCCGAGATTGCTGCCAAAGTTCATCGTGCCCCCCGCAATCCCGCTGCGTTCGCCGGAGAGTTGAGTCATCGTTGCCCAGAACGGCCCCTCGGTACAGAGCACAAGCACGGTGCAGGTGGTGAGCGCGGCCACTGCCAGCAACGGCCGCGCGGTGCGTGCTCCAATCACGAGAAAAATGGCCGCCGCACACAGCGCCGCAAGCGGAACGCTCCGCCGGCCCCAGGTTGCGCCCCAGCGGGTCACTGCCCAGTCCGAGAACACACCGCCCAGCGGAATGGCGAACATGGTCGCAATCCACGGCAGCGCCGTGAAGCTGGCCGCTTTCAAAACTTCAAAGTGGCGAACCTGCACCAGATAAAGGTAGAACCAGAAAATGAAAATGTATCCCAGGTAGCCTTGCAGCAAATAACTGGCGGAGAGAAACCAAAAGCTCCGAGAGTGTAACGGTCGGGCAACGGCGACGCGAGATTCGCCATCCGCTGATGTAGCGACGTGTGCACTTTCACCATCTCCGACGGGAAGTGCGCGCGGTCCCAACCACCACCAAAATATTCCGGCTGCCGCGCTGAGTGCGGCCGCCATCCACAACGCCATCCGCCATCCGTAGTGATTCGTAATCGGCGCCAGCAGCAGAGGCGTCACCGCCGATCCTATGCCAACGCTCGCGAGCACCAGGCTGTTCACGCGAGCCTGCAGCCGCAGCGGCACCGTGATGGCGATCGTTCTTCCGGACGTTGGATAAGTAGGAGCGGCGATCACTCCAAACAGCGCGCGGATGATCCACAGTTGCGGAATCACCATCGCTAGTCCCCACCCGCGCCATCCCACCAACGCGGTCAAACCAGTCAGAAGACTCCATCCTGCACAAAGAACCATGAAAATGCGGCGCGCGCTCATCCGGTCGGCCAGTCCCCCGGAGGGAACTTGAAAAAATGTATAGCCCACCAGAAATGCGCTGAACACCGTCCCCATCTGAGCTTGCGTCAGCCCGAACTCCCGCATCATATTCGGAGCCACAACGGTCACGGCAACCCGGCACACGTATCCCGCCGAAGTCGCGCCCATAAGCAGGAGGACCAGGCGTTTACTGATCCGCAGGGGCGCGCTCGCCGTGGCAGCCCCTACGCTCATGAAAGCCTTTTATGCATGATCAGTTCCGAGTGGCCCGCAACGATGTAATTCTTGAGTTCGCCGACGAATTCGTATCCGTGACGGCGATACAGTTCCTGGGCGCGCTGGTTGAAGGACGAAACTAAAAGAAAGATGTGTCCGCGATCCGCGAAGCGTTTTTCCGCAAAGCGCAACAGCTGCGATCCGATACCCTTACCCCGCGCCTCTGCCGCCACCGCGATGGAAGCCACGTACGGCGAGCCCGCCAGGCCGAACGGCGCCAACAAAATAAAGCCGGCCATCCGCTTTTGTTCCCAGGCTATAAAGAGCTCTGTCCCGGGGCGCTCCAGCACCGCGCGAGATGCCTGAAGGTCACGTCGAAAAGTCAGCCAAGGCTCGCTTCCAGCCATCATCTGGGCACAAGCCGAATAATCATCAGAACAAGCCGCTGCGATTCGAATTGAATCACTCAGAATTGTTACCCACTATGCCTTATATGCATCACATCGCCGTCTTGCACGATGTAGTCTTTGCCCTCCAGGCGCAGCGTGCCTTTGGCGCGGGCGTTAGCTTCGGAGCCGGCTTCTAAAAGTTGATCCCAGCGGATGGTTTCTGCGCGGATGAAATGTTTTTCCAGGTCGGAGTGGATGGCGCCTGCGCCCTCCTGCGCCCGTGTGTCGGCGGGAATCTGCCAGGCGCGGCATTCATCTTCGCCCGCCGTGAAAAATGAGATCAAGCCGAGCAACTTGTAGGTGGTACGGATGAGGCGTACCAGACCGCTTTCCTTCAGGCCATAACTGGAGAGAAACTCGGCAGCATCGGCGTCGCTCATTTCGGCCAGTTCGGCTTCGACTTTGCCGCAGATCGCTGTGGCGGCCGCATTCGGGCGGGCGGCAATCTCCGTTAGTTTGTACTTGCTGACGGCCTCTTCGAGTTCTTTGCCCAACTCGGTTGACTCGCCAATGTTGAGCACATACAAAATCGGTTTCTCGCTCAGGAACATGAAGCCGCGAAGGCGCTTCTTGTCTTCGGGAGTCATCTGCATTTCGCGCAGCGGCTTTTCGGAGCCGAGATGGGCGTTGGCACGTTTGAGCAGTTCGAATTCTTTTTCCAGTTCCGGCGTCTTCATCTTCTTGAGATCCTTTTCCAGGCGCTCAAGACGTTTTTCGATCTGCCCGAGATCGCCGACCATCAGGTCGAACTCGACATTTTTTATGTCGCGCAGAGGATCGATCTCTGCTACCAGCGGCACCGCCGGGTCTTCAAATACGCGAACCACATGGGCGAGCGCGTCCACTTGCCGCAAATGTCCGATGTAGCCGGAGTCCTTCAGCGCATCCTGGCCGATGGCGCCGACGTCGACATATTCGACGGAGGTGTGGGTGAGCTTTTTTGGGGTGTAGAGCGCGGCCAGGCGGTCGAGGCGGTCGTCGGGAACTTTCGCAACGCCGATGTGGGCTTCGCGCGGGTTGGCGTGCGCTGGCGAGAGATTCGCCTTAGTCAGGATTCGGAATAAAGATGTTTTGCCTACCTGGGGCAGGCCAATAATGCCGGTTTTCATAAGAATAGCTTTTAGCTGTTAGCTCCTAGCTTTTAGCCGACAGTCCACTGAATTGAGGACAGGATGAACAGTGCGCTCAGCGAACGGCTCACAACCTCTTAGGATAAACGAAGGTGCGCGGATTGCCCAAACCCGCGCACTGCTTTATGGCTTTTCTCGCGGGAAATTCAGGCGCAATCCGATGCGATATAAAATCGGCGGTCCGATGTTGAACAACGATCCGGTCGCGGTTGGAGTGTTCGCCACCTGGTAGCGTTCGTCCGTAATATTTTCGGCTGCGGCAAAGACTTCAACGGTGCGAGTTATGTTGCGCGCGATTTGTAGGTCCATGGTGTAGAAGCGGGCGAGCGGATAAGCATTCTGATCGTCGTCGAACTGCTTGCCAACGAAGCGTCCTTGCAGGCTGAGCATGATGCGCGAAGGATTCCAGTAGCGGGCTTCCCAGGTAAAGACATTCCGCGGCACCTGCGCGACCTGGTTGCCGAGCAGAGAAATTTCACTCGGCGGGACGGTGTAGTTAACGACGGTAGCGGCCGTGAACTCGTAGCCGGCAGAGATCTGAATATCGCGGCTGACGTGTACGACACCGTCGAGTTCCACGCCGCGTGACCGGATTCTTCCCAGATTCTGCTTTTGCCGGAGGACGGGATTCGACGTGGGGTTGATGGTGACGTTCTGCACCGGGTCGACAATATCGCTCCAGAAAAATGTTCCGCGGAGGTCGAGCTTGCGTTCCAGCGCAGTGACGTTGATGCCTGCCTCCGCGCCGGTCAGGCGTTCGGCGTTGAGGTAGGGATTGTTCAGGGTGAGAACGTTGGCGAGCCGGAAACTGCGGTACAGTTCGTTGAGAGTCGGCGCGCGAAAGGCGCGGTACATCGACGCGGTGACCGAGACGTTACGGCCGAGAGAGCGCAGCACGGAGAGGCGCGGGCTAAAGGCAAAGTCGCTCCGCGAAGCATAAAGGACGCTTGGAGAAGCGGCGCAGGTGCTTGAAAACGGAGTGCAGATCGAACTGGCGTTGAAATTGTTCCAGTCGTCGAAACGCCCGGCGAGAATAATTGTCCAGTTATTGAAGCGGACGAGATCCTCGCCGAACCATCCCAGAATGCGTTGCCTGCCGCCAGAAGCGTTGTTGCGGGTGTGCTTGCCCGCGGTGAAAAGTTGTTCGTCGCTGGCGCCCATCACTTCCATCGCGTCCATGCCGGCAATGAGCGTCTGATGCCGACCCAGGGGATGGGTCCACTGGCCCGCGCCACCGACTACCTGCTCGGGAACGTACTGAAGGTCGGTGAGCGATTCGCTGTCACGGTTTGCAGCTATGGAAGAAAATCGCTGATCGTAGCCCTGCACCAGGCCGTATGCGCGAAGAGTGAGGGAATCGCTGCCGCCGAACTGCTGATCGAGCCCGATCGCGCCTTCGCCCATGGTTGTGTCATTCGTCTGGGTGGGAGTGCCATTGTGGCGAAATTCAGAGTAAAGCGTTCCGCGGCCGAAGACTCGACTCTTGTCCCCGAGTTGATGGCCGATGTTGAGTTCGACCGCCGCGTCCCTGGAGTTGGCCGGCAAGTCGACAGTTCCACGCTGCCAGGTCGGGACAATGATGTAGCCGTCGGTGAAAAACATCTCCGATGCGAGCGAAATGTCCCATGGTCCGGCGCGAGTGCCAGTCCAGAAAGACAGATCGGGCGTGCGTTCATTGCCGTAGGAAGTTTCCAGCGCGAACGCAGGCCGCTGGGGCTGACGCGTAAGAAATTGGACGACTCCGCCGAGCGCGTCGCTGCCGTAGAGGTTCGAAGCGCCGCCCCGGAATACTTCGACATGGGCAATCGATGCACGCGGAACTCGATCCCAGTAGACCCAGCCGCCGAATGCGTCAACCAGCGGGAGGCCGTCTTCGAGGATCAGTGCACGGCTGGCGGCGGTTCCGCCCAGTCCCCGTAGCGATACACCTTGATTGGAAGCGTTGGCAGTGCGGCTGTCCGAACGGCGATAGAGGGAGAACCCGGGAACTTGTCGAAGCACGTCGTCCACGCGCAGGGCGGGAGTCGAAGTCACGTCAGTGCTGGTCAGAAGAATCGTGCTGCCGGGGGTTTCCGAAAGCCGGACCTCGGTTCGCGCAGCCGAAACTGTCACTTGTTCGCTGGCCGAAGCGGTTTGCAGAACGATCTGGAGATTTGCGTTGCCCGCCGCACCGACGTTCCAGGATTGGGTGGCCGCTCCAAATCCATCGCGACTGATCGCAATTGTCCCTGAGTTCGCCGGAACGGCTACGAACAAAAAGTGTCCATCCGCATCGGTTTCGGTTGCAGCCTGATACGAGCCGGACTTGAGAACCACCGCGGCTTTGACGATTACCGCGCCACTGGCGTCGCGAACCGTGCCCTCAATGCGGACCGTTTGCGCGGACAGGCAGGGAAGGCCGAGGGCCCAAAACAGCAAAGCTATCCATGGGGTCGTTTGTCGATTGAGCATTGGCGATAACGGAGATTTGCGGGACTGGTCGGCCTTTGGGGCCTGCACGGGAATAATACCGGATAGGGAGGACTGCTGCCGCTGATTCATGGATGGCGGGGATGGTTCGACTGCAACCACAGGACGTGGGAACGGCTGGGCAGAGTTTATTTCGTGATAATCACGCTTTCTCGAAATCGCATGTATGTCATTCTAATCACACCTAAAATGTGACGGGCAAAATAGGGTCTGCAGTCCACTCGAAAGAATCTCCAGTCATACCAAGTTCCACCGAGATGTCCGGCCAAAGCTCTGGGGAATTTGTAGATCGCGACTGGAGGGAACGGTATGCTCGAAAATCCAACAGCCAGTTGGTACCACAGCAATCAATACAACCGCCCAATCAGCGTGCGAGCATTGTGGGGGCATCGGGCGCCGTGAGCGCTGGTGCATTACTTGCGATGCGATTGTTCAGTATGCCTATGGAGCGATGGTTGATGCGGAGAAGTTGACACTCCGTGATCGCCTGATTTTGCACGCGCTGGGCGTCGCATGGGCGAAAAACCCTTGCCAGGGCGAGTGCCAGAGTTTTTAAAAGCTAACGCCCGGCAGCCTGTGCGGCGGCGGCCGGGACTGTGATCTTGACCGAGTCGGGCTGCGTCCAGACCGCCTTGCCGCTAGCCAAATCGAGGCGGTTCATCGTGATCTTCAATTCCTGCCGGTCGACGTCAATCAACAGATAGTGGTAATTCACCAGCTTGCTCTGAAATGGGTCGTCTGCGGCGCGCTCAATGGGATAAGCGTGCGCTCCGCCTCCCCCGGAAACGAAATAAGTGACTCCTCCGTGTTCGTGGCGCTCGTAGTTATGAACGTGCCCAGAGAAGACCACCATTCGGAAGCGGGCATGGGCCTGGCGTTGTTCGAGTATCTTCGCGAGAGCCTGCTCCGTGGGGCGAGCCGAGTGCCCGCCACCAAACGCTTTCGCGTCGGAGGAACTGGTGTAGGGCGGATGGTGGAACATCAGGAACACAAAGTCCACGTCGGCGGGGACGTGATCGAGTTTTTCCGCGAGCCACTGGCCCTCGGGACCGCTTGATTCTTCCAATGAACTGTCGAGCACGAGAATCAAAGTATTTGCCGCTCGCACCGAGTAGTAGCGGCTGTTCTTCAAGTCAGGGAAGCGGTGAAAGTAATTGCCCAGCGCAACATTCTGGTCTCCGTGAAGGTCATGGTTGCCCAGCGACGGATAAACTGGAATATTTTTTTCGCGCCAGAGGCTGGTCTCGTTGTCCCAAACCTTCCAATCGTTGACGTCGAAGCCGTTGTAAACGATGTCGCCGGTGAAGCAGATAAAGGCCGGGTTGACCTCGGCGATGGCCTTCACCAAGGCGACGCGGACGACAGGATTCGCGGGTTCCTGATCGGCGGGGTCATGGAAGCGGGTGTCTCCGTAAGCCACGAAGTGAAACGGAGTCTTGATATCGAGTCGCAAATCGACGGAGGACTCCTGCGCGACTGACTTCTTAGTACAGCAGGTCAGTGCGAGCAGCGTCGCCGCCGCGAACAGCACGGCTGCGGTCCCCAACTTGAGGCTGATGCTTTTTGCGGAAAACAGGTGTGTCACCCGACAGACAACCGACTTTCGCATGACTTGCTCCTCAATCAACTTTAGCCGGGCACCTGAAATTTTCCTGACGGGTTGATCTTTAAACGGCTTGATCTTTAATTTGTAACCGCAATTTGTAACCGCGTACGCAACCTAGAACCGGACACGAGCCATGAACTGAAGCTGCCGGGGAAGGCCTGTCCCGGTGTTGGGCGACGCAGCGTTATCGTTATTGATATTGAAGTTCACGGTGGTGTCGATGGTACCGAAGGCGGATTGAGGTGTAAGGAACCCCGTGCCCGATGCGGTGGGGTCGTAAACGAGATTTAGCGCATTGGGATCGGCGAATTGCACATGGTTGAAGATGTTAAACGCCTGCACGGCAAGAAGTAGCGACACCCGCTCAGTGAGCTTCGTTTCCTTGGTGAGGGCGAGATCGATCTGCCAGTAAGGCAATGCTCGAATCGCACCGTTCGGTTCGTCGCCAAAGCGGGTGAAGTTCCCGTTGGCGTCAACGGGAGGCGCCTGAAAGGCCGCGGCGTTGATGTAGGGCGAGCCTGTATAGGGTCCCCCGGCCGGTTGCTGGTGAGGCAACGTCAGGGGCACTCCCGGGATGATATCGGGGCGCTGGCTGTCTTGATCGTCGCCATTGGGAAGAAGGTATGTGTAGGGAAGTCCTGCTGTGCCGAATGGAGAATTCGCGTACAGCGGTACATTCGTATTGATGCTATTGCTGAGGTCCATATTGACCGTTAACGGATGGCCCGTATGCCAAAGGCCAATGCTGCTCAGTTCCCAGCCTCCGAAAATCTTTCCCATGACCCCAGGAGCGTTCATGAATGGCTTTCCCGGTCCGAGCGGCAGTTCGTACACGGCGTTCACGGCAACGTTGTTACGAATGTCGAAAACACTTGGACCTTTGTCGCACTGCAGGCAGTTCACATTTTCCGGTCCGTTCGATTCTCCACCGCCTACTGATCCGTCATTAATCGAATGCGACCAGGTGTAACGCGCTTGAAATTCCAGCCCGGCGCTGAACCGGCGTTCCAGAGCGAGTCCCAGACCGTTGTACGTGCTCGATCCAATATCACTCTTGTAGTCGACGGAGCCAAAGGGATTGCCCCCCGGATAGTACTGGTCGAGCGTGCGCACGCAATCGGTATCGGCGGCATTGAAAGTCACGGGCTCGGTGCAGAGATTCACAGCACCGCGCGAGAATAAGCGCACACCGCGGCTGCCCAGATACTGAGCCGAGGCTAGAAAATTGTTGGGGAGCTGCTGTTCCACACCCAGAGTCCAGGTCTCCACATAGAGATCCCGCCGGCCTTCGCGCTGCAGGGCCCGTGGATGGCTGGCTTGCTTGCTGAGGGTACTCAGCCCGGAAAAGGTCGGATCCTGCTGCTGAAATTCAGATTGCAAGTTAGGGCCAGTCGTACCGAAGCTGTTAACCAGAAGGCGGAACGTATCGCTCTCGAGTCCGGCGTTCAAGTCGTCATTCTGCGCGGCTCCGTGATAAATGCCAAAACCGCTGCGGAAAACCGTCTTTCCATGGAGCGTGCCCGGAGCCCAGGTTAAAGCCAACCGTGGATCGAAATTCACGTAACTGGTGTTGTACAAGTCCGGATTCGCAGGGCAAGGCGCGGTATTGATGGGGCCGGGACTTGGCGCTAGGTTGAACGATCCCGTCCCAAGGCACACGCCGTGAAACGTATTTACATCGAATACGGTCGTACGATTGGTCGCCTCGTGGGCCACTCCGTAATAATCCCAGCGCAGTCCTGCGGTCAGGGTCAGTGTGGGAGTTGCCTTCCATTCGTCCTGGAAGTAAGGCATGAAGAAGTTACGCCGTAACCGGTGGCAGCACCAGGGCGCGATGTAATTGATATTGGCAAGGGTTGCGGTGGCCAACGAGTAGTCATCTCCAAACGTCAGAGCGTTATTGGAAGTTTGTCCCTGGTTCAGCCGCACACGCCGGTATTCCATTCCAGCCTTGAAAGTGTGACGGCCACGCGACCAGATAAGGTTGTCGATCAAGCCATAGGTGGTGCCGACCTCGATGTCGGCACTGTCATTGTTGAGGGTAATGAAATCGTTCGTGCTGACCTGGTAGGGCAGGGCGCTGGCCTGCGGATTATGGAAGGGCGCGCGATTGATGTAGAACTTCACTTCGTTGAAGAGAGTAGGACGGAAGGTGTGCTGCAGCGCCAACATATAGTTAGCCGGATGATTAATGGTCTGCAGTTTGTCCGACTGAAGGCTGGCGTCGGTACCATTCGGAGCGTCCACGAGGCTGATGTCGCGTTGCGCACGACCGTAGAGTAGCGTGTTCTCGCTGATCTTGTGATCAATCCGCACTAGCCATGTGTCTTCATGCACGATGGTTGGGGCAGCGAACGTAATCTGATCCTGGTTGCCGCCCAGATACTGGAAGGCACTATCGGGGAAAACAAATCGGGGTGTGCAGCCGTCAATGGAGCCCACCGAGGATCGCCAGGCATATGCCTGCATGATTTGGCACATCTGTGGCCCGTAACCCAGGCTGGTCGCGGTATCCAATACGTACTGTTGGTAAGGTACGTTGACATTTTGCGGCTCGGGCGCGGGAAAGGAAGCGCAACATGCCCCGGCGGGAACAGTGACTGCGTTGGTGGTCGACTGCAACTGGCGGATGCCTTCATAGCTGATGAAAAAGAAGGTGTTGTTCTTCTTGATCGGACCGCCAAAAGTCAATCCGTACTGCCCCAGCCGAAACGGTGGAACTTGAGGATTGCCGGCCAGGTTGTAGTCGTTAAAGTTACGGGCGTCAAAGACGGAATTTCTGAAGTAGCCGAAAACCGTACCGTGGTAATCGTTAGTGCCGCTCTTGGTTTCAACGTCGATCTGCCCTCCGGATTGCGTGCCATACTCCGCGTCGTAGAGTGCGCTGTTGACCCGATACTCCTCGATTGCATCCTGGGAAATCTGCAGTCGCGTTTGGGATTTCTGCGCCTGCTCCTGAATGCCGCCCGCGTCCACGCCGTCAATCGAAAAATTGTTGTCGTCACGGGCGCGGCCCGCGAAGCGGATAGTCCGCTGGTCGCCGCCGCCGTCATCCTGGGCAAACGGCGCGAGCAACGTGAAGCTGGACCAGTCGCGGCCGTTGTTGGGAAGGTCGGCGATCTGCGTCGTGTCAATGACGGTAGAGGCTGAAGCTGAAACCCGGTCTGCCGGGGACAAGGTTGCCTCAACGTCAATTTGTTCACTCGTCCCTCCGACCGCCAGTTCAACGTCGAGTGTCCGGATCTGACCGACGCGAAGCACGACATCTTCGACCACATTGGTCTTAAAGCCGGTCCCAGTCGTCGTCACCGTGTATCTCCCGACCGCTAGACCCGGGAACCGGTAGTACCCTTTGGAGTTAGTCTGCTGTCGTTCGCTCAAACCGGTGTCGAGGGCAAGCAGCTTTACCGTGGCGCTCACGATCACACCACCAGAAGGATCGGTGACCGTGCCTTCTAATTCGGCGCGATCCACTTGGGCATACGCCGACGGCGCCGCCAATACAAACACTGCACTGAATAACAGCACAAGGGCGAAACTGAGGAAAGGAGAGAACGGCGAACGGCAATGACTACGATGCATGAGTCACTCCTCGGAGCGGCGGAAGAATCCGGTTGAGGACAGGTTTTCGCGGTAGCTCAAGAGCAGGCCGCTCGCTACGGCTTTCCATGTGCATTGAGAATCGAGGTCCAGGAATTCTGATGACCCGCAATCCTAGAGTTGAGGTGTGAAGCAGGGATGAACGGAAAGTTAATATTTTTTCAGGTTATTGGGCGGACTCCGGCGTCCGGTTCTAAACTAGGGAGGACTTTTCTCCGCAACTCCTATGAAGCTACTCATCGTGGAAGACGAAGCGCGCATGGCCGACCTTCTGCGCAAGGGCTTGACCGAAGAAGGCCATATGGCGACGTGCGCCTCGGATGGCGCTGAGGGCCTGGCGCTGGCGAAGTCCTACGAGTTTGACGTGATTATTCTCGACGTGATGATGCCCAAGCTCAGCGGCTACGAACTAGCCAAGCGTCTGCGCGCGGAAAAAATTCGGACGCCAATCCTGATGCTTACTGCCCGTGATTCCGTTCCCGACGTGGTTCGCGGACTCGACCTTGGCGCCGACGACTACATGACCAAGCCCTTTTCCTTCGAGGAACTAGTGGCCCGTTTGCGCGCGGTAAAGAGGCGCGCGCTGGCCGCGCAGGATACAAATATCCGGGTTGCCGACCTGGTTCTCGATCCTGCGAGCCGCGAAGTTGTGAGGGGGCAAGACCGCGTCTCGCTGACGCGCACCGAATACAATCTGCTGGAACGCCTGATGTATCGAGCGGGAAAGGTGGTCTCCCGCCGCTCCCTGATTGAGTCTGTGTGGGGTTTTGACCGCGATATCGAAGAAAACACGCTAGACGCGTTCATGCGCCTGCTGCGCAACAAGGTCGATCCGCCGGGGCGCCCGAAGCTGATTCATACGGTGCGCGGCGTGGGCTACATGATTCGCCCAGACGGTCATCTGTGAGACGAGGCATGAGAAGACTCTCTATCGGCGTCCGCCTCACGCTCTGGTACCTGGCGTTTTTTGCTATTGCGCAACTCGCCTTCGGCGCTGGCATGTGGTTGATCCTGCGCACCAATCTGTATGACCTGGTGGACGACAGACTCGAAGAACAGGTCGACGACCTGAAAAACTTTCTGCAGAGTCAGCCCAAAGAGCGGCCGCTCGGCAAGATTCAGGAGGAAGTGAACGAGACTTACGCGATCGAGCACTCCGGCAATTATCTTGTGATCTATGCCGAAAATGGGGAGCCGATTTATCGTTCCGCGTCCCTGCAGGCGCATCCCTCGGTGCTGCTGCCTCCGGATCAAGTCAAGGAGCCGGTCTCGCACGGGCGCAAGATCGACGGCCAGCACTTTCGGTTTATCTTTCAGAAGTTAGAGGCGAACGGCCACGTGTATACCGTGGAAATGGGCGTGCCGGCCAGCGATGCGGTTGACACCTTACATTTGTTCCGCACTTACCTCCTGATGTTTGCGCCGCTGGTATTGTTGACGGCTGCCGCAGGCGGATACTGGCTGAGTCGCCGAGCTCTGTCTCCAGTAGACGGCTTGGTGCGAACCGCGCGCGAGGTGAGTGGCGCCAATCTCAACAGCCGGCTGCAGAAACTGAATACTGGCGACGAACTGCAGCGTCTGTCCGACACTTTGAATGAAATGCTCGACCGGATCGAATCCGCTTTCTTGCGAATCACGGAATTCACGGCGGACGCGTCCCACGAACTGAGAACGCCGGTCTCGCTAATTCGCACCGAGGCCGAGCTCGCTCTACGCCGATCGCGGGGAGAAGCCGAATATAAGGAATCGCTCCGCCACATCCTTTTGGAAGCAGAACGCACAACTGCTTTGATTGAGCAACTGCTCGCTCTGGCTCGTGCCGACTCGGGACGGGAAACGCTCCACTTGCAACCGGTGGAGTTACGCCAAACGTTGCACAGCGTGGTCGAAGGTTGGCAGCAGGTGGCTACCATCCGTAACCAGCAATTTTCGGCCGATCTCGACAGTGCCGATCTTTTTGTGCTGGGCGACGCAACCTTGCTGCGAAGGTTGGCCGACATTTTGCTCGACAATGCATTCAAATACACGTCCTCGCCGGGCTCGGTGCAGTTGTCCCTTGGAGTGAAGGAGGAGAGCGCCGTGATCACCGTGCGCGACTCCGGTGTTGGCATCGCCCAAGAAGAGCAGAGCAGGATCTTTGAGCGCTTCTATCGAGTCGATAAGGCCCGCAGCCGCGCCCAGGGGGGATCGGGCCTCGGTCTGGCGATTGCGAAGTGGATCGTGTCACAGCATCGCGGATTCATTGAAGTGGAAAGCCGCGCTGGGGAAGGCGCCAGCTTTCGAGTCGAGTTGCCGATGATTCCCGCGCCTGTGAAAAATCCTCTGGCGGTGTGATCGCCTGCAAAATTAGCCATGGCTGCCGTCATGCCTGCCGCACAATGAGAAGGCCTTTCGCGAGCCGGGATGGCTCCGATCACACGAACCTGGGCATCCCACATTTCCGCTTCGGGGCAGTCCCGAGAGGGATCTATCGTTTATCGTTTACCGATGTGGTGAAACTTCCTACAAGCCGACTTGAACGAAGCCGCTTTGCGGCGGACGCATTCGCGTGTCGGCTGAGCCGACGGTCGAGGTGATTTGAGGTAGTTTGTGGCGCAGAGGAGGAACACTCTGTGACCCATCTACGCCAGATCATGTTTGAAGAACTACGGCGCCGCAACTACGCCGAGTCCACCATCGACATTTACATCCATACGGTCGAGCATTTCAGCCGGCACTTCCATCGTTCACCCGATCAGCTCGGCCCCGAGCATATTCGCCAGTATCAGGCCGCGCTATTCACGCGCTGGAAGCTGGCCCCGAACACCGTAATCCAACGCTTGGCCGCTTTGCGCTTCTTCTATGTCCAAGTGTTGAAGCGCGGCTGGAGCGTTGCCGAAACGCCGTATCCGAAGAAGGTGTTGCACCTACCCGAGATACTCAGCCAGGAAGAAGTCGCACGGCTGATCGACGCGGCAGAGTTTCCCTTTCATCGCATCCTGCTGATGACGCTTTATGCCACGGGCGCACGTCGCGCAGAAGTGGCGCACCTGAAGATCCGCGATATCGACAGCGGGCGAATGGTCATCCATATCCGGGGAGGCAAGGGACGCAAGGACCGCGATGTCATGCTCAGCCCGAAGTTGCTCGATGCGCTGCGCGTCTATTGGCGCGGGCTCAGGCACAAGCCAACGAACTGGTTGTTTCCCGGCAACCGATGGCATACCGCAAGTTATCCGGTCACCACCAAGGTCCTCTGGACTGCCTGTCAGAACGCCGCACAACGCGCCGGGCTTGAACACAAGCACATTCATCCCCACACCTTG
>CAVXXU010000004.1:0-1047456 GCA_963765825.1 uncultured Acidobacteriaceae bacterium | reverse complement strand
TCAATTCGAATCCTTTGCGAATGAGTGGAGCACGCTCTGCATCCAGTTTGATTGTGGGGCCTGATCCATTTTTGGAATTTATATATCCGATGGGAGCACGCCAACGAAGCGGCCTGCTTTCACCGCTGCCTGCATTCTGAATTTAGTTTTCTCAGACAGTGAATCGTGAATTATGATTGACGCACCCAACATGTTTGCTGCCAGTTTTCCAGCAGAAGTGCTATCGACCATGGGCTCGTCAACGCTTATGGTTTTTATACCCAGTCTCTTCAACTCCGCGATGGATGCACCTTGGTCCGCTACGTTCCGTGCAAATCTCGACAGGTCAGAGACAACTACACAGGAGATGTTCTTGTGGTTTTTTCTACAGTACGCCAACATCTTCTGAAATTGCGGACGTTCATCGGCAGTGCGAGCCGATTGCTTGTCCACAAACGTCTCCAATTGCTGCAATGAACTATTGACGCAGAAAGTTTGGAACTTGCTGGTTTGGACAGGGATGGAATTGTTGGTGTTGGCCTGTTCTACCGTACTTGTGGTACATATCCAATAGCGCCACTCATCGAATTAGATCACCCATTGCTGGCAGGATTTTAACCTGTAACACTAGGTGGGGGACGAGCACCGCCGTGCTATGTCGTACAGGGCTGCAGCTCGGTTCCGACATTACCTTGTATTGGCTGGATGGGCTGATTGTGGTCAAACAAAACAGGGTGCGTTTGTGCGCTTGGATGTTCTCCGTTGTGTAGGAGGAGTACAATTCTCACTGGTGCGTATGATCGAACGTCCAACTGGGTCAGTACGGTAGGCCCCATAGCTCAGTTGGATAGAGCGGCAGATTTGTATCTGTTGGTCGGGAGTTCGATCCTCTCTGGGGCCGCCACTTTTTTGGACGGCGCGGGTACAAAAGCTAGCCAGCCACTCGCGCCGTTGTTGGACAACTGTCCCATCGAAATATAGACTTTAATCCGCTAGACCAACCGATACGAATCCGCTGCTCTCATAGCGGCGGAAGAGGGCGATCCGCAAAGGGTCGCCCTCGCGGTTTCTACTGACTGTGCTCCTCGATCTCTTCGGACGCTCTAGTCAGGAATTCGCGATCTCTTCTGCCGTCCTAAAGCTTTTTACCGGGATCGTACAACCCTTATTTTTGCTGGGGCACAACAACATCGCGTCCTGTCCCGCTATGGCTGATTGCTCAAGGTCATGGCCGCAATTCGGACAGATCGGATCGCAAGCAACCTGACGCCCCGCTTTAACTTGCACTCTGAAAGGTATCCCATCAAATGCCGCAGTAATCGTTTTTTTCATACGCCCTCCCCTTTCTACGCGCGCCTCGATGTCGCTCATGATGTCATCGTAGTCTCCATCAACAGACGGCTGATCTTTGGGGAATTGGATGACTTGCTGCTGGTCGGGAGGCGGCTCCGGTTCTGTTACGGCTGCGCTGCTAATCTCCTCTGGAAGTTGTGGAATTGGACTTTGTTCTTTTGGTTTTGGTCCGCCACCGCCTTTGTATCGCTCGGGCGAGACGTGATTCGTAGCGTGCTTGTCAACGTCTACGCAGAATGCTCCGTTGTTGTACTCCACGATCCGCGCCAGTTGCGCCTACCAACGATGATCGGGCAGCCCACTCTTCGGCTTTGCTGTTTGTGTCGGCAGTTATAAAGACCTTCGCCCCTGATTCTTCCACGGCCTTGAGATTGATCGGGTCGGTTTCAATCGCCTTGTCGCCTGTAATGATAATCCAGCCGTTTGCTACGCACTTGGGTATCCACTCATCATCGGGCGCTTCTGGATCGAAGTGCTTGTAATGCGCTTCGACTCTCATGCCAACCTTTCTCAGAAGATTGGGAAGTTTCTTGCGCCCGTGCGTCCGATCAACAAAGAAGATCGGCTCCTCAGGCTGCTTTGATGTGTTTGATGTACTCAAGTGCCTTCTTTACTCTCGATACTTCAATGTCGTAATCGTCTGCGATTTCCTCTATGTCTTCCCCCGCTTGATTACGCTGCCAAAGCATCATCACGGGGACGCCAGTACCATCTACGGTAGGTCGTCCCGCTGAGACACCGAAAACCATTGACACAATTTTTTCACTCTCTGACTGTCCCTTTACCAAAGGCCAGACTTTTTTCGGGCGAAACTCTTCGTCAAACTCGATGCGATGCAGAAACAAATCTAGGATAGGTTTGAATCCCAGTTGACCTTGCCTGCTCAGGTTCTCAGTGTCCGTCATTCCCTTTATGAACAGATCGAGGCCGTCCGTGTAAAACTCTTTGGACAGCAAGGGATGTGACGAAGGATACCTATTTTGCAGGTGAATAATTGCGTTGCGGACACTGCGGAGGGAACATGGTGCTTATATCTACTTGCGGCGAGAATGTGCGCTTCAGCGAGATTGTAAAAAGACATAAGGCCACTTCGCACGTCAGCAGCCTTAATTAGAGGATCAAGTCGTCGCAGTTCACCCTTATAAGGAATGGTTCTGCCGATCACCCACGTCCGAAGTGTTCCTCTGTGGATACCGAGATAATACGCAGCTTCGACGTATGTGTAGATGGGAACATCCCATTTGTCCGCATAGCTGGCTGCCCGGACTTCTTTTAGCTTGTCCATTTCCTGACTGACGAGAACACCGTAGTTTCGATCTGGGGCGGTTTTTTCCTTTAGGCCGCGCTCTTTGCCTTTGCCCACCGTGCTCGCTGTGCTGCCGCAATCCGTTTGCGCCCAGCAGCCGAGATCGTTCGCTTCGGTTTCGTCTTCTGCTTCGCCCAGCGTGCTTTCTGAGCGAGGCTGATCTTGCGACGGGCAGCCGCGCTCATACTGCGCCTACTGGGGCTCGCCCCGTTAACGCTAGGGTTTCCCAAGGCCGCTAGTGCTGCGTCAATGCGATGGACTTCCCTTTGCGCTCGCTCACGTTCTTTTCTCAACTGCTGCACAACCACGGACAGGCTTCCCATTGGCGTTCCCCCTCGGCTGAAGATGATAGCAGGCTATCCGCGAACGCGACGGTGTTCTGCGTTTCTTTCACGCGGAAGACGCGAACCTTGAATACAAAGAGCTAACTCGCAATGCCGTTTAATGGAGTATGATCACGACACTCACATTCTGTCTCGGTCCCATAAATGCAGCGGGCACTAACGGAAGATCAATTCCGACATCGTGGAATGCCGAATACACTTGTGTCACAATCGGATCGTTTACATCTGGGCCAGTTAGGTAAGGCCCATCTGGAAAATTAACTCCCGACAGTCCTACCACGCCGATACTGGTAGTGGAAATAGTCCAGCGCTTGAATGCTTCCAGCAGTTGCTCAAATGCTACGTTCAGTTCTGGTTTTTGGCCAATTCGGACGAGACTAATACTGTTCCCAGACAGCGCTGAAAGTTTCCGCGCAAGTGCAAACCGTTCCCCCTCGGACATTTCTGTAATTGGATGTAGCACGCGATTCGATTGCTGATGGCTCTTGTCTCCCGAATCTTTCTTTAGCTGTTTCTGATGCTTCGGTTGCGTTTCGATTGAAGGCTGAGCATCAGTTTGGTGCTGTTCCACGATCTCTTTCTCTGGTTGTTTCGGCTGTGCCAATGCTACTTCTCTATGTCGTACAGCCCATTTGTTAACGCCGCGAATCGTCTCCACTATAGCCACGCCTACTAATCCGCAAAGAACAAACGTGAATATCCATCGCTGCCACGCTGGATCGTCGCTCGTGGCAGCGACGTGAATAATCTTGGCGACTATCAAAGCAGCCGATATCACAAAGCAAATATTAGCGCCTACGTACTGATCGAAAACTAACAATAACGCAGCAACGGAAAGAGCCGTGGCCAAGAGATAGCCAAATACATCCCACTGAAGTAGTACCCTCCAGTGAAAATGCCGCTCCCATAGCCCCATTTGCTTGTTGCCGTTTTCCTCCATTGGCACCTCCGCGTCGGCTCTTCTCGTCTGCGCGACTCAATAAACTGGAGATCAGACCTCAACACGAAGGTAATTATATCCCGCATCAAATGCCTAATCCCGTTTATAGTTGCTTTGTTTTCTTGCGCTTATGCGAACCTGCCGTTGCACTTATAAGCGAATGCAAGGCGAAAGCTGTAGAATTCCCACGGCGATGGCTCGGCGTCCCGATAAGCGAGAAGAGGAGATGTTGAGCAAGGAAAACCTTGCGGAACTTCGGCACAATCTCGCTCATCTCAGCTTGCCAGCCGTGCGAGATTTCTACGAGAAGGCATATCAAGATTGCCGCCTGATCTACGACCGCCTTCCCGGTCCAAAGCAGATGCAGACCCTTGTGCAGGTTTGGAAGCAGACTGTGGAAATGGCGCTGATTTCTGACGAAAGAGTTTGGCGTGGCTTACTCTGCTTCCCAGCACTGCTCACCCCACAAATTTTATGACTGTTCCGTACTCATCATCTCGGGCTACGGTTTCCCAAGTCATATCAAACAATTCTTCGACACAATCTGGATCAGTTTTGTCTAATGGGCACGCCCAAGTTAATTCCACGCTGATAGGATCAACTTCAGAATGTGGAGCAATCCTGAGCGGCAGCCTAAACGTTGCATCTTCCAAGATCAAAGCTTCTGCAAAGAGTTTCATCTCTCTTGTGCCTTTGGAACGTCGATACATCGACATTTGTTTCCCAATGAGACGTTCGTGATCCGAGATATTGCGAATCTGACATATTAGGCTGAGATGCCGCGTTTCAGTGTACGGTGCAAGTTGCCTTCCATCGAACGACTCCGAATACCAACCGAGCAGACTAAGGATAGATGTCGGAGTCCACTCGCCCCCTTCTAACAGCGCAGAGATTGCATCGTCTCTTCGTGACTGACAGTATTCATCTGAAGGGTTAACTTTTAGAGCGGAGTCAAATGCCTCAACCGCCTCCTGATATTTTCTAAGGGTGAAAAGGCAGTCGCCGATTCCTTTCCATGCTCCGCCGTACTGCGGATCGATCTGCATAAGTTTCCGCCAGTACTTCAGTTCATCTTCAAATTTGCTGAGACGATGTAGAACTCGGGCAGCGAGATACCAGTACGTTGGGTTCTTGCCATCAATCTCAAGAAGAGGTACCGCACATTTCAGAAGCTCATCATATTTTTCTTGCTTCGAAAAACACATACCCTTTATCAACCAGAGACATTCGTCCTTCGGGTTCGCATCCAACCCGGCAGTACAGACTCCAATAGCTTCCTCAAATTTGTCTTGATGGAAGAATTCCAGTGCATGGTCGTCTACTGATTTGAAGGAATCTTCTTGGAAACCAGTAGAAATATCTCGCAAGCCACGTAAAACCAATGAAGATCGTGTTGCAAGGTCGTGGGCTGACCTAACCACTAGCGCCGTCATGTCATCTTTTGAGTCAGAATTCGACATTGTGACGTGTCAAAGAGAGTTGAGATATTGCTGCCTCTCTTGAATTCTCCTCTTGAGTGTTTCTGCTAATTGTCCCAAAACATCCTTGCCAGTGCGATTGCCTTCGTTGATTGTCGCTCGGAGCTTAGCGAGTTCTGAATTATTAAGGTCATTGATTTCTCGTTCGATCTTCTTAATCTTTGAGGACACGAGACTGATCCGGCGAACGGTTCTGACGAGTTCGGCTCCGACATCGCTACCCACAACTAAATCTGGGTTGCTGTCATACTCTTCCAGTATCTCCCGCAGCCTCGCTTCGTCACCCTTCTCGTACGCTAGGTTCGCTTCAGTCATTAGGTGTTCACGGATCACTCTATCTGTTTCGTCCCGCGCTAGATCAGGGTGGAGTCTCTTGGCAACTGTGCGATATAGGTCTTTGAGGGTTTGTGAGCGCGTAATCGGAGGAGGTAGCGTCAGAACGGCGTCAACAATACGACGCGATTCTTCTGCTTTGCTACGGGCAGTGCTGGCTTCTGCTGCTGCCTTGCTGTTGAGTGGCTCTCGTTTGGCCTGTCGCTCTGCGATCTGGGCCTCTACTTCGTCTAGCTTGGCATAAAGTGGACCCACTTTTTTGTGATAGAGATTCTCGAATTCGCCCAACTCCAAGCGCAGGGTTAGAAGTTGAAGCTCAAGGTCTGCAAGTCGGGACTGCAATTCTCCGAGTTCGCTTTGCTTTCTTGAAAGCTCGGCATCTTCAGGGCGCTGTGGTTTGATTGTCGTAGCCATTGCTTTACGCGCAACCTTTGACGAAAGTTGTCAACTGGGTTTCGGTGAACTGCCGTTGAAGGACCCAATGAACTTATTCCACGATTGCAGGAAATGAGCAACCCGCTCAACGTTTGAGAACTGGAATTCTTCCCACAAACCGCTGTTGCTCTTCAGGGAGAGGGATGCATACGCGACTATTGGAATTTGGTAGTTGTTGACAAATCTTTTATCCCGGCTTCCGTCTTTGTTCGCCTTGGCCCACGTCTGTCCGATCACCTTTGAATCCTTTGGAACGCCCTGTTCCTCTTGGAATTTAACGAGGTTGCAGTTGCCATTGACATCGTGAAAATCGATAACCGAGAAGGCTTGCCGAGCGGCCCGATAAAGAATGAAGCCCGGATAGAGGAACATATCGCCGCCCTTCGCATTTTGCATGTGCGGAATCTTTTGGTCCCACTGAAGCAGATCACAGGTTCCAAGCGAGAATGCGACCCTCTGACGCTCAATTCTCGTCTCTGCTGTTGTACGTTCGTGAAATTTGTCAGTCGCTTGGTACGATTTGATGTCCCACATAGCCTCGCATTCGCAGAGGGCAGCAAAGTCATCTCGCAGCTCGAAGTACGGCTCCGCCTGCTCCTTGGCAATATCGACGTGCGTTGCTATCGTGGTGAGCCGGAGTTGTTCTTCCAGTTCGGCAACCTTCGCATCTGCTGTTTCGGATTCTTCTTTGCGCTTCGCAAATTTCTGCTTGAAGATTTTCTTGAGCAGGAAGCCACTTTCCCAAGACTGAAAACGGCGATTTGCGGTCTCTTTTTCCTGTCGAGCTGAGGCTAACTGTCGAGAAATATCTTCATGCTCCTCGTATGTTATCTGAAGAACTTTCTTAATCTCCTTCAAGCTCTCGCTGGTCAGAAGTTCCGTGCTGGCACTGTGAACCTCCTGAATCGGCATTGTCGGAATAAAAATTGGGCCGGGGACAGCAGGCAGCGCCGGAGGTTGCACGATGGATGGGAAGGAGGACGGCGCAGACAGTAGGGGTGACGGAATTTCCGGCTGATCTGGAGCTGTTCCTCCCAGTCTGTGCCTGTAGGAAATACCACTTCCGGGCAACGATGCAGTCCCGTAGACACCACGCGGACCAACATTCACTGTGAACGGCGCGGCACCGATGCTCGCGCTGAGACCGCTCTTCGACAGGTTTAGTCTAACGCTGGGTATTACTTTGAACGAGTGCCGGAACCTCCAACCCATTGGCACACCTCTCCGTCAGAGAGACGAGTCGATGGCTCGTCTCCAATGCAATTAGGGGAAGGAAACGAAAGATGATACTTCAAACGTGACCACAATTGCGAACCTGAAAAATACACAATGGCGGCACAAACTTCCCATTTCAAAACCCGAACAGTGGTGTTACCTTGTCATGTTTCTTGCCGCCCAAGGAGAAGCTCAATGTATTGCTCAAATTGTGGCGCTCAGATTGAAGGAAACGGACGATTCTGCAATCGATGTGGAAGCAACGCCGCGACCCCTCTCGTGATGGTGCGGAAGAGGAAAACTCGTCCCTTTGTGAAGTTTCTGGCAGTCGTATTTGGCTTCTTCGTTCTCCTGATTGTCCCGCCTCAGCTGGAAATGGAGAAACCGTTCGTCCGTTAAGATAGCGGAGCGAACGTATGAGGAAGGAACGGAAGCATTTCACTCCAGAAGAAAAAGTAGCCATCCTGAGGCGGCATCTTGTGGACAAAGTACCCGTCTCGGAGCTGTGTGAAGAGCTGGGCCTGCGGCCAACGGTGTTCTACCGCTGGCAGAAGGAACTGTTCGAGAACGGAGCCGCTGCTTTTCAGTCTCAGGAGCGTCCCCACCGCCAAGTGGAGGAAAAACAGAAACGGATCGAGTTCTTGGAGAAGAAGGTGCAGACCAAGGACGAGGTCCTGGCTGAGTTAATGGCGGAGCACATCGCGCTAAAAAAAAGTCTTGGGGAACTCTAACAGGTACCTGGGTGCCGCATGACGTGCGGGACCAAGTCGTGGACTTCGTCCGGCGCTGGTCGGAGAAAACCGAGATCGGCGTCGGACGATTCGTTCAGTGGTTGGGAGTGACCGCCAGCAAGTTCTATGACTGGAGGCAGCGGTATGGATGTGTCAACGAGCACAACGGCTGGGTTCCCCGTGATTTCTGGTTGGAGCTGTGGGAGAAAGAAGCGATCATCGAGTTCCATCTGAAGAACCCACTGGAAGGCTATCGGCGGCTGACGTTCATGATGCTCGACGCTGACGTTGTGGCGGTCAGTCCGGCGAGCGTTTGGCGAGTGTTGAAGCAAGCTGGATTGTTATCCCGGTGGAAAAGTAAACCATCGCGCAAGGGAACCGGCTTCGAGCAGCCGCTTCAGCCGCATCAGCACTGGCATATCGACATTTCCTACATCAACCTGTGCGGCACATTCTATTACTTGTGCAGCGTGCTGGACGGGTTCAGCCGTTTCCTCGTGCATTGGGATCTGCGGGAGTCCATGCGGGAAGCCGACATCGAAGTCATTCTGCAGCGAGCCAAGGAGAAGTATGTCGAAGCGAAGCCGCGAATCATTTCCGACAATGGGCCGCAGTTCATCGCCCGCGATTTCAAGGAGTTCATTCGCATCTCAGGCATGACGCACGTCCGAACCTCGCCTAGCTACCCGCAGTCGAACGGAAAGCTGGAACGTTGGCACAAGTCGCTGAAAAGCGAATGCATTCGGCCGGGCACGCCGCTGTCACTGGAAGATGCAAAATGCCTGATTCAACAGTATGTGGATCGCTATAACAGCGTCCGGTTACACAGTGCGATCGGCTACGTGACACCGAAGGACATGCTTGCAGGCCGACAGGTCGAGATTCACACTGAGCGCGACCGCAAGTTGGAAGCCGCCAGACATCAACGTCAGAGTCGCCGCCAGCAAGCTGCGTGAGGAGCCAAGTGGCTAGCAGCCGCGATGTCGGATAGTCGTGAAGTGGATGAATTCCGGATTGCTGACAAACCCAACAGAGCCTCTTTTTCTCGCTTCCCAGAAGCCCGTTTGAACGAAGCCGCGTTGCGGCAGACGCTTTCGCGTGTGTGGTGTCGGCAGCAGGGGTGTAGGTGTAAAGGATAAGGTTGGGTCATAAGGAGCTAACCTATGACCCACCTTCGCAAAATGATGCTCGAGGAACTCGAGCGTCGTAATTACGCTCAGACCACCATAGACTGCTACATCCAGACGATCGAGGATTTCGCGCGTTATTTCCGTCGCCCTCCTGATCAGCTCACCCCGGAGCACATCCGCAAGTACCAAGCGTATCTGTTCCGTGAGAGAAAGCTAGCCGCGTCCACCGTGACACAACGGTTGGCGGCTCTGCGGTTCTTCTACACGCAAACGATCAAGAAAGCCTGGAGTGTGGCCGATACACCTTATCCGAAGAAAACGCGACACCTGCCCAGCATCTTGAGCCCGGAAGAAGTTGCCCACCTCATCGATTCGTCCCAGACTCAGTTTCATCGCATGGTATTGATGACGGTCTATGGCACCGGGGTACGGCGGTCAGAGTTGACTCGCTTGCAAATCCCCGATATCGACAGTCGGCGCATGGTCATCCACATCCGCGGAGGGAAGGGGCGTCAGGACCGCGATGTCATGCTCAGTCCCAGGCTGCTGAAAGCCTTACGCGACTACTGGCGTGGGCTGAAGCGCAAACCCACGCAATGGTTATTTCCCGGGCGGATCCCGGCATACCTCCAATCATCCGATCACTCCCAGGGCAGTGTGGTATGCCTGCCAACGTGCCGCCCAGCGAGCTGGTCTTCAGAACCGGGTTCATCCGCACACGCTGCGCCACTATCTACCCTTCCTGACTATGTCGAGTGATATCGAGTGGTCTGGCGATCGTTCAATAATTACAGGCCCCAACGCAAATCGAGTCGATTAATCACCCGACATAGTTTTCTCCGTTTTCTCTGCCTTACAGACTATTGAGGAAGCCAAGCAGTTGGTCTCCCGGTTGGTAGCGCCCCGGTCTGCCGTGCGATGGTGACGTTTTGGCAAGGGCCCGCTCCTTCATAGCGAGTGTGGCTTCGAGATAAATCTGCGTGGTCTCCACCGACTCATGTCCGAGCCACAATGCAATAACGGAGCGATCCACGCCCGATTGTAGAAGGTCCATCGCCATCGTGTGCCTTAGGCGATGAACGGTGACGCGTTTTTCTTTCAACGAGGGACAGACTTTGGATGCCGTCGTGCGATGCTTGGTCAGCAGGTACTGCACACCGTGGACACTGAGACGTTCACCCTGAGCGCTGGGAAAGAGCACGTCGCCCTCACCACGTTGCGGTTCTCGAAGCCAGGCTTTCAACACGGCGAGTGTGGATTGGGCAAGAGGTGTGCAGCGTTCTTTGCGGCCCTTGCCGATCACGCGCAGGTGAGCGCCGGCCCCAACGATGAGGTCCGCGCGTTTGAGCCCGGTCATTTCCGATAAGCGCAGGCCCGTCTGCACCGCCACGAGCAGAAAGGCGTGATCGCGCCGACCAGACCAAGTGAACTGATCCGGAGCGGCCAGCATGGCATCGACTTCGGGACGAGTGAGGAACTGGACCAAGGTGCGGGTGAAGCGCTTGCTGGGGATGGCGAGCACACGCTGGATCTGTGCAGAATGTGCTGGTGCTTCATACGCCGCGTATTGAAAGAAAGAGTGAATCGCCGTGAGGCGCAGATTACGACTGCGAACACTCAGGCCTTGGCGCTTCTCCAGTTGATCCAAGAAAGCGACAATCAAGGGGGCATCGATTTCCTCGAAGCTCAGGCGTGACGGCGGCTTGTGAAGCCGCTGCTGAACGAACTTCAGGAACTGTCGGAAGCAGTCCCGATAGGAACTGATGGTGTGTGGGCTCGCCTGACGCTGCTGCATCAAGCGCTGGGTAAAGAAACGCTGCAATAGGGGAGCCAAGCTGATGAGAGTGATCATGGCCGATCCTCCCAGTGCTGCTCGAGCCGGCGCATGGCTTCTCGCATCAGCTCCGGAGAGCTGTTTAAATACCACTGCGTGTCCGCGACGTGGACATGACCGAGGTAGGCGGACAAGATCGGCAGCAGGCATTCTGGATCTTGGTTGGACCGATACCACGCTACCAGCGTGTTGGTTGCGAATCGGTGTCTCATGTCATGCAGACGTGGCCCGTGATGGTCGGATATGCCACGCAGACCGATCTGCCGGGACAAGTCATAGAAAGTTCGATGAATCTCTCCGCCATCCAAACGATTGCCCCAGCTGGAAACGAACAGATAGGAGGAGACTTCTCGTCCCGCCCAATGACGTTTGCGTCGTGCGAGGTAGTCAGCAAGTACTTTGCAAGTCGATGCGTGCAAAGGCACGAGTCGAGACTTGCCAAACTTGGCGCCCCGGATCGTCAACACTGCCGCCTTAAGATCCAGGTCCTGAAGCTCGAGACTGCGTGCTTCGCCGAGACGTAGGCCGGAGACACTCAGTAGTCCGAATAGGCAATGGTAAGTCCAAGATCGCAGTTTGCTGAGCTCACTGCGACAGGGAATGTCGAGAGCAGCGCGCAGTAAGCTTCGAATTTCATCGCCTGAGTACAGGTACGGCCGAGCCCGTTTCGGTCGAAAGGGCAACAAGCCCGGGGAAGGAATCTGGGTTCGTGGATCGGTGGCACTACGATGGTGCGCGAATCCGCGTACGAAGCTCAGTCGTTTCGCCCACTGGGCGGGTTGGACGTTTACCGGCTGTTGAGCCCAAGCGAGCGCCAATGCCTCGGTGATGTGAGAAGTCCGGTGACGCTCCATGAAGGTGACGAAATCAATCAATCCCTTGCCTGCGTCCTGCAGCTTGAACCCCAGTCTGCGGCGCAGACTCAGGTACTCTTGAACGGCCTGTCGAAGCGTGTTCATCGCACACCTCCCGGCCACGGCAAAGCCAGCGCGCGCAATGCCTTGATGTCAACCTTGGTATAGATCTTGGTGGTCTGTGGATGCCGATGGCCGAGCAACTCGCCAATCTCGCTCAGCGAAGCGCCTTGGCACAACATCTCGGTGGCTAATCCATGTCGAAACTGGTGAGCTCCTGAGGTTGTAGCCAGGATGCCGGCACGCTGGAGCGCGTGCCGAATGATAGAGTCAATGCCAGACGCCCCGCGAAAAGCGCAAATCGGGGCTCTGGCTCGTAAGAATACGCGGCGGCTGGTGCTATGGGGTCGTCCTCGCTGCAGGTAGGCAGCGATGGCTTTCCCGACCTCTGTGGTTAAGGGCAGTCGGTTGCGCTGACCACTCTTGCCGCGCACATTTAGTTGTCCCAGGTTCCAGTCAATGTCACCGAGTTCGAGAGATACCACTTCCCCTGCACGCAATCCCAATCGCGCTAGCATGAGCAAGATGGCATAGTCTCGCCGCCCAACTGCGGTGCGACGATCGATACTAGCCAGAAGTTGGCGTACGTGCTCCGTGGAAATCCCGCGCGGGATCGACGTCATCGACCAGTTGGCGACGATGGGAACGGCGGCGGCCAGATCCAGCGTCACTTCCCCCAGATATCGCGCATACTGCAGGAATGAGCGCAATGCGGTGGTCATGAGCTTCGACGTCTTTGTGTGCAGTCGTGGCGCTTGGCGCTGTACGAATCTCACAACATCGCTTGCACACAGACGCGAGAGCGTGACTCGTCCGGAACCGAAACGGTCTTCGAGAAAACTGCGGATGAACGGAACGTAGTTGATGATTGTCGGACGGGCCAGCGCGCGCACTTCCAGCAAATACCGACCGTACACCTGGGCACAATGCTCTGCCGGAGTCGGTTGGCATGCCAATTTCTTTTCGCGGGGAATCACGCCCTCCTCGCGCAAAAAGCCGATGAGATGCTTGAGGGCAGCGGCATCCCCCCGACCAGGTCGCACGCGTAGAGCGCGATATCGTAGATACCGTGCCGCATGATCGGAGCAGATGCTGCGCAGTCCGACCCCGTTCTGCTGAAGCCATCGGCTAAAACATGCAGCGAGCAAAACCTGTCGATGAATCGACCACAAACTGTATCCCTGCTTACTCACCGATTCTGCAAACGAGCCAACTTGTGCCGCGAGTGGCCCTTCCGGCGCTCGCGATAGAACCACTTGGTTGTTGACGATGCACTTCATGGTGGACTCCTTCCCGACTCTGCGAGCTAGTAGAAGGAGCTCAGAATATGTCTATACCGCCGCAAGTAGGCACCCTGGAAATCGGGCCCTCGCAGATTTACAAGACATAGTCAGGAAGGGTAGATAGACCCTTCCTGACTATGTCGAGTGATATCGAGTGGTCTGGCGATCGTTCAATAATTACAGGCCCCAACGCAAATCGAGTCGATTAATCACCCGACATAGTTTTCTCCGTTTTCTCTGCCTTACAGACTATTGAGGAAGCCAAGCAGTTGGTCTCCCGGTTGGTAGCGCCCCGGTCTGCCGTGCGATGGTGACGTTTTGGCAAGGGCCCGCTCCTTCATAGCGAGTGTGGCTTCGAGATAAATCTGCGTGGTCTCCACCGACTCATGTCCGAGCCACAATGCAATAACGGAGCGATCCACGCCCGATTGTAGAAGGTCCATCGCCATCGTGTGCCTTAGGCGATGAACGGTGACGCGTTTTTCTTTCAACGAGGGACAGACTTTGGATGCCGTCGTGCGATGCTTGGTCAGCAGGTACTGCACACCGTGGACACTGAGACGTTCACCCTGAGCGCTGGGAAAGAGCACGTCGCCCTCACCACGTTGCGGTTCTCGAAGCCAGGCTTTCAACACGGCGAGTGTGGATTGGGCAAGAGGTGTGCAGCGTTCTTTGCGGCCCTTGCCGATCACGCGCAGGTGAGCGCCGGCCCCAACGATGAGGTCCGCGCGTTTGAGCCCGGTCATTTCCGATAAGCGCAGGCCCGTCTGCACCGCCACGAGCAGAAAGGCGTGATCGCGCCGACCAGACCAAGTGAACTGATCCGGAGCGGCCAGCATGGCATCGACTTCGGGACGAGTGAGGAACTGGACCAAGGTGCGGGTGAAGCGCTTGCTGGGGATGGCGAGCACACGCTGGATCTGTGCAGAATGTGCTGGTGCTTCATACGCCGCGTATTGAAAGAAAGAGTGAATCGCCGTGAGGCGCAGATTACGACTGCGAACACTCAGGCCTTGGCGCTTCTCCAGTTGATCCAAGAAAGCGACAATCAAGGGGGCATCGATTTCCTCGAAGCTCAGGCGTGACGGCGGCTTGTGAAGCCGCTGCTGAACGAACTTCAGGAACTGTCGGAAGCAGTCCCGATAGGAACTGATGGTGTGTGGGCTCGCCTGACGCTGCTGCATCAAGCGCTGGGTAAAGAAACGCTGCAATAGGGGAGCCAAGCTGATGAGAGTGATCATGGCCGATCCTCCCAGTGCTGCTCGAGCCGGCGCATGGCTTCTCGCATCAGCTCCGGAGAGCTGTTTAAATACCACTGCGTGTCCGCGACGTGGACATGACCGAGGTAGGCGGACAAGATCGGCAGCAGGCATTCTGGATCTTGGTTGGACCGATACCACGCTACCAGCGTGTTGGTTGCGAATCGGTGTCTCATGTCATGCAGACGTGGCCCGTGATGGTCGGATATGCCACGCAGACCGATCTGCCGGGACAAGTCATAGAAAGTTCGATGAATCTCTCCGCCATCCAAACGATTGCCCCAGCTGGAAACGAACAGATAGGAGGAGACTTCTCGTCCCGCCCAATGACGTTTGCGTCGTGCGAGGTAGTCAGCAAGTACTTTGCAAGTCGATGCGTGCAAAGGCACGAGTCGAGACTTGCCAAACTTGGCGCCCCGGATCGTCAACACTGCCGCCTTAAGATCCAGGTCCTGAAGCTCGAGACTGCGTGCTTCGCCGAGACGTAGGCCGGAGACACTCAGTAGTCCGAATAGGCAATGGTAAGTCCAAGATCGCAGTTTGCTGAGCTCACTGCGACAGGGAATGTCGAGAGCAGCGCGCAGTAAGCTTCGAATTTCATCGCCTGAGTACAGGTACGGCCGAGCCCGTTTCGGTCGAAAGGGCAACAAGCCCGGGGAAGGAATCTGGGTTCGTGGATCGGTGGCACTACGATGGTGCGCGAATCCGCGTACGAAGCTCAGTCGTTTCGCCCACTGGGCGGGTTGGACGTTTACCGGCTGTTGAGCCCAAGCGAGCGCCAATGCCTCGGTGATGTGAGAAGTCCGGTGACGCTCCATGAAGGTGACGAAATCAATCAATCCCTTGCCTGCGTCCTGCAGCTTGAACCCCAGTCTGCGGCGCAGACTCAGGTACTCTTGAACGGCCTGTCGAAGCGTGTTCATCGCACACCTCCCGGCCACGGCAAAGCCAGCGCGCGCAATGCCTTGATGTCAACCTTGGTATAGATCTTGGTGGTCTGTGGATGCCGATGGCCGAGCAACTCGCCAATCTCGCTCAGCGAAGCGCCTTGGCACAACATCTCGGTGGCTAATCCATGTCGAAACTGGTGAGCTCCTGAGGTTGTAGCCAGGATGCCGGCACGCTGGAGCGCGTGCCGAATGATAGAGTCAATGCCAGACGCCCCGCGAAAAGCGCAAATCGGGGCTCTGGCTCGTAAGAATACGCGGCGGCTGGTGCTATGGGGTCGTCCTCGCTGCAGGTAGGCAGCGATGGCTTTCCCGACCTCTGTGGTTAAGGGCAGTCGGTTGCGCTGACCACTCTTGCCGCGCACATTTAGTTGTCCCAGGTTCCAGTCAATGTCACCGAGTTCGAGAGATACCACTTCCCCTGCACGCAATCCCAATCGCGCTAGCATGAGCAAGATGGCATAGTCTCGCCGCCCAACTGCGGTGCGACGATCGATACTAGCCAGAAGTTGGCGTACGTGCTCCGTGGAAATCCCGCGCGGGATCGACGTCATCGACCAGTTGGCGACGATGGGAACGGCGGCGGCCAGATCCAGCGTCACTTCCCCCAGATATCGCGCATACTGCAGGAATGAGCGCAATGCGGTGGTCATGAGCTTCGACGTCTTTGTGTGCAGTCGTGGCGCTTGGCGCTGTACGAATCTCACAACATCGCTTGCACACAGACGCGAGAGCGTGACTCGTCCGGAACCGAAACGGTCTTCGAGAAAACTGCGGATGAACGGAACGTAGTTGATGATTGTCGGACGGGCCAGCGCGCGCACTTCCAGCAAATACCGACCGTACACCTGGGCACAATGCTCTGCCGGAGTCGGTTGGCATGCCAATTTCTTTTCGCGGGGAATCACGCCCTCCTCGCGCAAAAAGCCGATGAGATGCTTGAGGGCAGCGGCATCCCCCCGACCAGGTCGCACGCGTAGAGCGCGATATCGTAGATACCGTGCCGCATGATCGGAGCAGATGCTGCGCAGTCCGACCCCGTTCTGCTGAAGCCATCGGCTAAAACATGCAGCGAGCAAAACCTGTCGATGAATCGACCACAAACTGTATCCCTGCTTACTCACCGATTCTGCAAACGAGCCAACTTGTGCCGCGAGTGGCCCTTCCGGCGCTCGCGATAGAACCACTTGGTTGTTGACGATGCACTTCATGGTGGACTCCTTCCCGACTCTGCGAGCTAGTAGAAGGAGCTCAGAATATGTCTATACCGCCGCAAGTAGGCACCCTGGAAATCGGGCCCTCGCAGATTTACAAGACATAGTCAGGAAGGGTAGATAGTGGCGCCTATGTACCCAGAGACATAGGCGCCACTGCTTTGCCACGCATCTGCTTGAAGCCGGTGCCGACCTGCGCACCATTCAGATGCTGCTCGGGCATCGCGACCTGGAGGAGACGACGATCTATCTGCATCTCTCCCGGAGACATCTCAGCGCCACCGGCAGTCCGCTGGATGCACTCACGATTCGAGAACAAGGAGAGCCGACACCAAGCGCATGAACCGGCCCCCTCTGGAGGTGGCCGACATCGTTCGCTATGCAGGACGGTCCTTTGTTGAGCGCAGTCGCAAGTGGATTAACGGCCAACACGAAAAGGTGTTACTGGCCATCACACGCTGCCGTACCGCAGCGCTGGGTGGACATCGCGATCACTGCTCGGACTGCGGATATTCCGCCATCTCTTACAACTCGTGTCGCAATCGGCACTGTCCCAAGTGTCAGGGCAATGCCCGCCTGCACTGGCTCCAAGCGCGGGAACGGGAGTTGCTGCCCGTCAGCTACGTGCACGTCGTCTTCACGCTGCCGCGGGAACTCGCTCCGCTCGCGCTGCAGAACAAACGGCTGATCTACAACCTACTCTTTCACGCCAGTGCTCAGACCTTGCTGGAGATCGCCCGCGATCCACGCCACCTGGGAGCCGAGATCGGTTTCTTCAGCGTGCTCCATACTTGGGACCAGAGACTGCAACATCATCCCCATGTCCACTGCGTGGTGGCCGCCGGCGGTCTCGCTCCTGACCGCTCCCGCTGGATCTGCTCGCGCCGATCTTTCTTCCTTCCCGTCAAAGGGCTCAGCCGTGTCTTCCGCGGCAAGTTTATCGCCGGGCTCAAGAACGCCTTTCAGTCCGGCGCACTCCAGTTCCACGGACATCTCTTACCGCTCGCGGAACCACGGGCCTTCGCCTCGTGGCTGCGGCTACTGTTCCGTCACGACTGGGTTGTCTACGCCAAACGACCTTTCGGAGGACCGGAACATGTGCTGCGCTATCTCGGTGCCTACACCCATCGCGTCGCCATCTCCAACAGCAGGTTGGTGGCTCTCTCCGCGGGCAACGTAACCTTTCGCTGGCGCGACTCCGCTCACGGCAACAAGAAACGGCTCATGAATCTGCCCGTCGATGAGTTCTTGCGCCGCTTCCTACTTCACTTGTTGCCGCGCGGCTTTATGCGCATCCGCAACTTCGGCTTCCTCGCCAACCGACAGCGAGCAGAACTCCTTCCGCTCTGTTTCCGATTGCTCCAGCCATTCGATCAGCCGACAGCAGGCGTCACCTCGCCGACCTCGATATCCATCCACTCGCTGTGGCAATGTCCGCTCTGCGGCGGGACCATGCAGGTTGTCGAGCGCCTCTCCGCCGCACAACTCCTCCTCCGATCCCCGCCTCATCTCAGCCCATGCGCCGCATGAATCCACATCTCCAGCCTCGAATCTCGCTCGTGCTTCGGCGCGCACACTGGTTCTGTGTCTCGTACTCGTCAGAACGCAGTATGGTGGTGCGCTCCAGACTCTCTGACGTGCCGCCCCACGACCATTCTCTCTGCCACCAGCAACTGAAACGGAAGCACACCGACAGCAAGCGCCATCTCGCAAACGACAACGGCCGGCTCATCGGGATACAAATCCCATAGTCCCGCGGGGCGGCTTCCTTCAAGTCGCTGTATCTGAAGCGCCCCTCCACAGCGTCTCAACCCCCAGCTCTTCGCTCAGGGGGCGCTTCAGATACAGCACTAAGACTTCTGGCCCGCGATGACTTCCGGGTTACCCTTGATCTCGGAGTTGTGCCGCTGCAGGACGCGCCTCAATAGATGAGCTTTAGCGAAAACTGAATTTGCCGTGAGGTTCCCGCGGTCTTGCTGATCATGCCAAACCCTGTACCCTCGATGGTGTTCGCGGGTAGCCCCATGTTGACGACGTTGAACAGGTTAAATAACTCTGCTCGGAATTGCAGGTCCGCCCGCTCCAAACCGCTTTCCCGGTGGCCAATCGGAGTTGTCTTGATGAGCGCAAAATCGAAGTCATAATATGCCGGGCCTCGAAGAGTATTACGGCCAAGTGTTCCAAAGCGCCCGGAGTTCGGACCAGTCCCGCCCGCGATCCCGATGGGAATCGAAAAGAAGCTACCGTTGTTCGCGCCGCGCCCAAAATAATCGTCGCGCGGTCGCGTGGAACTGCCGGCGCTCGAAAGGTCCGGTGTTCCGGCCTGGTCCGGCCGGTCCGCGCCAATCGTTCCCGCACCCGTTTGCTGGATTCCCGAATACACCGTAAACGGCGAACCACTCGTGATCGTCGAGATGCTCAGCAACTCCCAGCCCTTCGTCAACAGCTTGGTTCGATCCGACTGAAATCCGAAATGCTCGAAATGCAAATCCTGGGCTGCGCTCAACGTGAAGGCGTGCGTCACGTCAAAGCTTGACGGCCCTCTTTCGGCCCGTGTATCGAACGGGTCCTGCGGACTAAACAGCGTCACAGCGCCGCTGGACCCCGTTCCTCCCAGGATGCCGCTAACATCATCCAGCGATTTGCCCCAGGTGTAGCCCGCTTGCACTGACGGGCCGCCGTGTCCGACATTTCCCGACAAGGAGGTCTGCAAGGCGTTGTACGACGAGTGCGACGTTCCTGTCAGCACAGACTCGAATCCGAAACCACCCGTCACCGCTCCGCTACTGCCGAAGTTTGTAAATCGAGCAAATTCCGGACCCGCTCCGGGATACGCGTTTGGATACGACATTCTGGGAAGTCGGAACGCCGATGTTCCCACATACGCGAAATCGGCCGTGAGGCCGCCGAAAGCCCGTTCCAGCCCCAGCGTCCAAGTTTGCAGATAGCCGTTGCCGAAGCGCCGGTCGATCCCGGCCAGACTCAGGAGCGAGAGCTGACCGCTCGGCGCTAGCGCTGCCAAATCTTGCTGGTACCGATTTACGTCCATCACTGTATTCGCCGGGACTTTGTTCGGATCGCCGCTGGCCAACACGTTGACGCCAGCAGTGTTATAGACGGGTGGCAACTCGCTCGGTGTAATTTGGAATCCATAGGCAATCTCCCCGTTCTGTGCCGCGTTGACGCGTGGATAAATAACGTAGGGCGTTGACCCCGTCAGAAGGTTGTCCTGCCAAATGTTCGGCGGAATCACCGTGATCGCTCCGCCCATGTGCACATGCACCGCGTGGGGCGCGTTCCAGTCCACCTGAACACGCGGTCCCCAACCGTTCCAATCGGTCTGATAAGTAGGCTGCGGATTGATCAAATATTCCTGCCCAACGCCCGCGGGTGGGAACGAATTCAGAAAGCTCGACGTCCGGTGCGCCCGCTCCGAAATCGGCGTGTAGAGCTCATATCGCAGCCCATATTCGAGCGTCCATTGTGGATTGATTTTCCACGTGTCCTCGACGTAGGCGTTCACATCATTCCGGTTGATTGCCGCGGGCCCAATGTGCGCGCCATTCGATGCGTAGGGCGGAGCCACTGCGACCGTATATCCATACGGATACCCGAGTAACAGACTGCTCAAGGTGTCTGGCAGAGCCTGGCCAGGCTGAACATCGTGCTGTCCACTCGCAGAAGGAATGAACACGGGCGAATAAACTGTTCCACCGCCAAAATCGTATTCGCCGTTGGGACTTATACCGAAGTATGTCGTGTCGCGATTGAGGCGTGCTTCAACACCCCACTTCACCGCGTGCCGCGCAGTCGTCCAGGCAAAATCCAGTTGTCCCTGGAACAAATTTCCGAACCCTGACATCACCGAGCCCGCCGCGCTGTTGTACGCCTCATACAAACCATCGTTGAACTTGAGGGCCGGATCGGTGTGGTTCGGGGTCACAAACGAAGGCGTCGTTCGCGTAAAACTCAACGACGTCGACCAGAGAAAGCGGGGTGACGCAGTGCGCGTGTAAGTGATGACCGCGTTCCGCTGCCGATCCACGTACTGCACGCCAAAGCTCGGATCGAGCAGCGTTTGATCGGGATTTGTTGTCGGTCCCGTCAGATTGTCGTAATTGAATCGTCCAAACAATTGTCCTTTTGCGCCAACTTTCTGATCGATGCGGATAGAAAACTGATCCGTGTCGGTGTTTACGTTGGAAGGCGCAGCATAGGTTCGCGCACCATACGCGCCGCTTGGATTGTTGGGGAGTGGATAGCGGGCCAGCACCGCAGCAATTGCCGGATTCACCGGCAGCTGCAGCGTGTCCGTGCTGCCGTCGGGGTACTTCACGATGTCCTGACCGGCTCGCTCCGCTGCGGTTGGGACAGCCAAAACCTGGGTTGTTCCCAGCACCTGCCTGAATCCCTGATACTGCACAAAATAGAACGTGCGGTCGCGGCCATCATACAAATGCGGCAACACCACCGGGCCGCCATTCGTAAATCCAAACTCATTTCTACGGAATGGGGGAATTCTGCCCGGTTCCGCAATCGATGGGTGATCGAAATAATTCCGTGCATCGAGGGCAGAGTTCCTCAAGAACTCGAAGAATGACCCGTGAAAACCGTTTTTCCCGGATCGTGTCACGATATTTGTAAAGCCCGCCGCGCCGCGCCCGATGTCCGCCGGCATCCAGCCCGAGCTTGACTGTAATTCCTGAATCGCGTCCACGTTGAAATTCGTGAACGTGCTCCCGCCCATCTCTGGATCGCTGACATCCGCATCGTCCATCGCGAACACAGCCTCGACGCCGCGCTGTCCGTTGATGGCGAACTGCTGGGTGAAATTCGTCTGCCCGTTCACGTCGGTCATAGTGCCCGCCGCTAGCAACAACAACGCGCTGAAGTCCCGCCCATTCAAGGGCAACTCATTTACCTTTTGGCTGGAGAGTTTCTCCCCGCTTGATTCGCTGGCTGCGTTCGAAGTTGTGCTCGGGTTCCCATTCGAGAGTCCTGCTGCATGGGTTTGCGGATTGGCTGCAATCGACAGCACGTTTTGATCGGATACCGTCAGCACAACTGTTGTGCCGGTAATATCCACTCCAGTTGGCGCTGTCCGACCTCGCCCGGGCAGTTGCACGCTCACCTTATGTGGCCCGGGTCGAATGCCCGTAATCGCGAACCTTCCGTCGCTTCCCGTCACGGCTGTCACTTTCTCTTTGGAGGCCGCCGTGTATACGGTTACCTTCGCTTTGGCCACAGGTTCACCGGCAGCCGTGCGAACGACACCACTCCAGGTCGGCGCAGACGGAGAACTCTCTTGTGCTTCAAGCGAGACGGCGACCATCAGTCCCAGCAGCAAACACCTCTGTACCAGTCGGAAGGCCTTACGAAAGGTTCGAGTTATTGCGTGTTCCTTTGCGTAGCGGAATTCATACATGAAAAATTTCCTCGAGTGAAGTCGGCGTGCAAGCGAGTGCACGAAGCCTTTGATCGCGAAGCATAGATCCTTGTCCCGATCCGTCATATATCGACACGGCGTACTTATAGAAGTGTCGAACCGCTTCGGTTTACGTACTTGTGACTTCTATGCCTTGGGCGCGGTAGGGATTCAGGACGTCTTCGTCGGATGCATCGGTGATCAAACGTGTCAGTCGGGAAGCAGGACCGACCAGATAAGGCAGAGATGTCCCCATTTTCCCAAGTGAAATCAGGCCAACCACTTCCGTTGAAGCCCCTATCATCGCTTGCTTCACGTAGGCTTCTTCTCGGTCGCCGACGGTTATTCCGACCTCCGGGTGCAAACTGCACATTCCGAGAAAACAGAGATCAGCGCGAATGGATTCGACTCGACGAATGGTCTCGATGCCGGTCGTGACTCGTGACTCTTTAAGAAAATTTCCTCCGAGAATCAGCACGCTCACCTTCGGATGATCCGCCAACGCCAGCGCAAGCGGTGGGCTGTTGGTAACAATCGTCGCCGAACGCTCTCTTGAAAGGTAGGAAGCGATTTTTAGATTAGTTGTACCTCCATCAATCAGCACCAGCTGGCCGTCGCGGATCATGTCAGCCGCCGCTCGAGCAATTCCGATCTTGCTCTCCGTGTCGATTTGTTGGCGAGACACGAAAGGAACGGCCTCGGCCCGGCGAGGCAGGGCGCCGCCGTGTACTCGTTGGATCTTTCCCGAACTCGCCAATTCGCGCAGATCTCGACGAATCGTGTCTTCAGAGACCCTGTATCGACTACTAAGGTCCGCGGCGAGGACTCGGCCCTCACTGCCAAGCAACTCCAAGATGTACCGGTGGCGCTCTTCCTTTAGGGCGATTTGGCCTGCGTCCGCTTCTGGTTTCATTTTGGCGTGCACGAATGCAATTGGTTATGCCCGAATATACGTGTATTATCAGCTTTATGCATGATACTGCCAATCCTAACGCCAAACAAGGTCTTTCGCAAAAGCGTTCGGTTCGGGCAGTCGTCTTCGATTACGGAAACGTTCTTTGCCGCGAGCAAACGCTGGAGGATATGAGAGGTATGGCGCTCGTGTGCGGCATTCCCCATGAGCGATTCTCGGAACTTTACTGGAAGCTACGGCCGCCCTACGACCGGGGTGATATCGACGGACCTGCCTATTGGACAGCGGTGGTTGGCCAGGAAGAACTGGGTTTGAGCAGAGATCAGATAGAAACGCTAATCAAGCTCGATAGCGAAAGTATCACGCGACCAAATCAAGGCGCTGTGCAATGGGCAAATCTGTTGCACCATGAAGGCTTCCCCTTAACCCTTCTCTCAAACATGCCGCTCGAACTCAGTCGCCATGTGACCAAGTCGTTTCCGAGCCTCTCAACATTTGAATACCTGATTTATTCGTGCGACTACGGGTGCATAAAGCCGGAGCTGGCGATCTTTCGAAATTGTCTCGAACTACTCAAAGCGGCCCCGCAAGACATCTTGTACATGGATGATCGCGCCGAAAACGTCGAGGCGGCAGCTCGCTTGGGAATTAACTCTGTACTGTTTGACACGGTCGAAAAGACTGTATTAAGAGTCGAAAGCCGATTCGACATCCCTGTCCCGAGTTATGGCCGCAGTTGCCAATCAAGTTCACAGTTCAGCCCAACAAATCGGCGCCCGGATCAGATGGAATCCGATTGATGCAGCACAACAGGTACGCCTGATCATGATCTCTTCGAACATGCGGTTGACATCGATCTCTTCGCGCAGGGCCAGGTTCTCTTTTGCCGCGTCGTGAATGGAGTGAATGCCGATGCTATCTACCGAGGTCTGGAAATGAGCAAACTGGTTTAGCACTGCTTCTGCTGTAGGCGAATGGAATGGGAATCCCTGTCTATTCAAAGATAAATTCAAATTATGGGCGGATAGTCGGCGGTGGCTATTCTGCGAGGAAAGCGCCGCTACCGATCCGGAATTCCGTGAGGGGTTTGAGATTCTTCTTGTAGCCGTTAGTGACTGCGTATTCCTTCCCACCTTTAACCCGGAGGCCACACTTTCCCGTCGAGTACGGCTTGATCTCTACCACAAACGTGGTATTCACGAGCGCAGATCGATGGATCCGAATGAATCCGTACGGCTTCAGCTTTTCTGCCACCCTCGAGATCGACTCGCGCAGGAGAAAGGAATCCGATTCCCGATGCAGCGACACATAATTGCCCTCGGCTTGAACTGCGACTACATCTCCGGGATTGATGAACAGAATCCTTCCTTTAGCCTTGATTGCGATCATCGGGCGATCCGTACAAGACAGCTTCTGCAATTGCGGCAAAGCTTCTATCAATTTTGTGGCTCGTTCACCCTGTGCTCTGCGAGCGGCCCGGTCCAACGCTTTGTTGATGCTTTCGTTCGAGAAAGGCTTTAGCACGTAGTCTACGGTGTGCCTCTCGAAGGCTGCGACCGCGTGTTCAACGTGTGCCGTTGCAAACACGATAGACGGCAACGGAAGGTTTCGCTCCCGAATCTGGTCTACAAGTTGAGAGCTCGACAGGTCGAGCTCGATGTCGAGAAGCAAAACATCGTAAAAGTCCGTGGCCAATTTATCGAGCGCTTCGATCGCATCGTTGACCGAATCGAAGTGCTCCACGTCGCTCCTTGCCGACAGGACATTCGCCAAAGCCCGGTGGGCCAGGCGCTCATCATCCACGAGCAGCACTCGCATAGTTTCCACTCACCATTCATCTCTGTTCCGTCGGACGTAGACGGTGCCAAAAGGTCAACGAGAACCTGATCGGGGACATGCTTGAACGGACGTATTGTGGCAGGCTCCGGCTTTGCCGGTGCTTGCGCTTGTCCGAGTGCAATTGAGCTCAATCAAACAACTAAACCCGTTAGTACCTTCGCGAGCTTTCTCGTAGCGTTTGACCCCCAAAATATAAACTGTGGCCTTACTCGATACCTCAGTTGGGGCCGCTCTCAAGGCGAGTTCGATCTGCTGCTCGCACGGTGTGGAAGCGGTTACCAAGTGCATTTCCTTTTGGGGTTCTTGAGGCGTGTCTTGAGCGGCAGTATTGCTCGATAGGACGCCGATCGCCAGGACGCCCGCAAAAGTCGTTTTCATCCATCCCGTAAGCTTCATGTTCGTTCCTTTCTCGCAATCAAAACGACCAGCCCTAAGAATCTCACCAATCTTCTTTGCGCATGGTTATGACCTGAATTTGCGTTCAGCTCGGATGTCAGTGACCATCCATGTCCGTTTGCGCCGGCGTTCCGTCCGACCAGTGGGACACCGGAATCATGAACTCGGTCACTGGCTCGGGAGCACCACTAAACTGCGGGTTCAGCAGAACGGGGGAGCCAGCGACACCTGCGCCCCAAGTCATGGCGTCTGTCAGGGGAAGGTAAAACATGAGATGGGGAACCCAGTGCCCAGCGGAGTCGTTCAGTCGCCCTTGCTTCGACATCATATAGCTCATCCCGCCAGCCTCAACGGGCGGCAGCCCGTTGTTCTGAAATGCTTTGAGACCGTCGATGATCTGAGCTTTGGACAGCCCAGCCAACACCAAGTCTGTCCTCTTCAAAGTGAGTGGCAGAATCGATCGTGCGGCTGGTGGATTAAAGCAGAGCGGCCCCCGATTCTTAGGATTCCAAAACTCGGAACTGTCGAATGGGCCCATCCATGCACGTTCTACCACGCAGACAAAGCCGTTCTTGCCTTGTACCGCAGTTTCGTAACCATGCCTCGCCAGAACCATAACTGTGGCGGCGTCGGAGATCGACGGAGGAGCCGCGGACCGTGCCAGAGCAATCTCAGCGTTTTGGTCCGCCATCAGGTACTTGTCCAGCGGAGCCATGCTGGGATACGGAGTTTTGGCGTCCGCTGCGCGTCCTGACCGCGGCGCGCACAGCACTGCAACTAACGCGAAAGTTCTGAATGTGACTGTCCTGACCATCTTCCAGTTCATTGATTGTCTCCTTCGATACGGATTTCAATACGCTGTCGCGCTCTTTCTCATTGAGACATTCCTACATAACTGGTGCAGCCGTTCCATCCGACCATTTGCCAACCGGAATTACGAACTCGGTGATGGGCTCCGGACCGCCCTGAAACTGCGGATTCAGCGTGACCGGCGAGTCGGGCAGATCCGCGCCCCAGGAGGATTTATCTGTGAGCGGAAAGTAGAACATCAAATGAGGTACGAAGTGCCCAACGGCATCACTAAGGTAGCCTGCCCGCGACATCATGTAACACATTGCGCCCGCCTCCGGTGCCGGCAGCTCTTTATTGTCGAATCCGGCCTTGATGCGGTCGATCATCTGAGTTTTCGACAGCCCGCCTAATACCATCTCCGTCCGCTCGATCGTGAGAGGCAGAATGGATCGCGCGGCTGCCGGATTGAAGCAGACCGGCACACGCACCTTGGGGTTCCAGAATTGAGCGGAGTTGAATGGGGACGTCCATGATCGTTCCACCATACAAACAAAACCGTTCCTTCCTTCGATGGCGGGTTCATAGCCTCGCCAACCGAGCACCAGGACCTTTGCGTCGCTGGAAATAGATTGCGGGGCAGCGCTTCGCGCCAGGGCGATCTCGGCGTTGCGATCCGGCGTCAGGTATTGTTCGATCGAAGCCATGCTCGGATAGGCTGTCGAACGATCCTCATTCCGATTGCGGCTGGTAAGCGTTAACATCAGTCCCAGAGCCACGCAGACGATGGCCAAGGCTCCGGCCCAGACCCACCGGTTCGTCATCACTCTGATTCCCAATCTCGGCGAGCTGATCTTTGCCGCTTCCCGCTTCTGGAGACACTCCCCAAGCGCGGTGCTGATCTCCCCGGGGATGCCTGCTTCTGGTGACTCAACTTCCCAGGCCATCAGTTCCTGGGAGACACCACGAAAATCGGCGACAAGGGTCTGGCACTCCGGACACAGTTCCAGGTGCGACAAGGCCTCGGTGGCTTGGTCCGCAGGTAATTCTCCGTCGAGATAAGCCATGAGTTCTTCCTGTTCGATCGGATGTCTGTTTGTGCTCATTGCATGCCTCGTCTTCGTTGCTGCTGCTGCGCGGCGCTCGCTCTCAGGGCAGGATTGGTTTTAGCCTCCGACTCCAGGTAACGTTTCAATGCGAGACGCGATCGAAAAAGCTTGGAACGGACCGTATTTACCGGAATTCGCAACAGCTCCGCAATGTCGGAGTAACTCAGCTGTTCGTATTCGCGCAGCATCAAGATTTCGCGCTCCGGCGCATCCAGCTTTTCCAGGGCTTGCCGCACCCAGAGCACGCAGTCGGGAGTTCCGTCAGTTTTAGGCTCCGAAGCGGCTTGCCCTGACGTGCTACTCGTCAAGAACTTGCGCCGTTCCGCAGCCAGGAGCTTCAACGCAATGCCATACAGATATGTCCGAACCAAGGCTCGCGGCTCATAACGGAAGGCTGCGCGGATCACCGCGAGAAAAGTTTCCTGAACGAGATCCTCGGCGCGCTCGGGGTTGTTAAGCCGGCGGCCGAAGAAGCCATACAGTGGTTTGCGATAGCGGGCAAACAGCTCCTCGAAGGCTGCGCGTGATCCGCCCTGGAATTCCAGCATCAAGGCTTCGTCGCTAGTCATAGTCGGTGCGCCAGCTCAATCCGCGCAGTCCTTCTGCGGAGTTTCACCCGCCGTTCATTGTTCTTTAATGTCACAAGAAAGCCAAAAGTTCCCGCTGCGTTCCATTTCTTTTGTTTTTTGTGAGCTCATCACCGGAATCTCCACTGCTCAAGGTGCCGGCATGCATGTTAAGACTGCAATTGTCGAAGGCCAATGTTTTGTTCCAGCTTTCCGAATCACGGTACCAACTTTCCACCTCCGGCCTCCGGAATCTCGGAGCATTGGCGGCGACTTCTACGGATATTCGTATGAATTGATCACTGAGTTTGTTTTATTTGGTTTCTGTAATTGCTCGATTCGTCACTTTCTGATACCGCAAACACATACCTAAGCTGTGGGACCTGGCGTATTTCCCTCCAAAGACGGCCCCCGGCTTGCCTCGTCGCACAGCAGCACACTGCACGGGTGCACCCGCGTCATTCGTTCAAGCAGCGGGCGATCTTCGTGATTGGAAGGAATTAACTCCCAGTGATGCCAGGAGGAAACTTGTGAACGTATTCGTCTCGAAACCTGCCTCTTCCGTCTTCAGACCAACGTTGCGCACATTGCTGATGAGGACGGCCTCTCTCGTCTTCGGGCGAGCCGAGACAAGAACCGTCGCTCGCGTCGTCAAAGACACTTCAGGTTTGGTAGCCGCACCGCGCAACCTAGAGGGCGGTTCAATGAGAAGACAGGTCTGCCTAACCAGCATTGCCAGCGTCAGCCTGGCCCTATTCATGATGTTTCTCCTTTGCATCGGTACGGTCTTGCCCGCGCTGGGCCAATCAACCAACACCGGCACCGTGGTCGGGACTGTCGCCGATCCCACTGGTGCCGTCGTGGATGGAGCCGACGTCAGCTTAACGGATCCTTCCGTTCACTCTTCCCGTTCTGCGACCTCCAACTCTGCCGGAAGGTACATCTTTGTCGACGTGCCTCCCGGCAACTACGAGCTCACCTTCGGCAAGCAGGGTTTCTCCACTACGAAAACTCGTATCACCGTGGAAGTCGGACGAGCACTCACCCTGAACATGGCACTGAAAGTAGGTGGTGCCAGCACGGTGGTCGAGGTTACGGCCGTTGGCAACGAGCTGCAGACCATGAACGCAACCGTCGGCAACACCATCAACAACCTCACCATCGACAATCTGCCCGCGCTCGGTCGCGACGTCAGCACCTTCATCGCTTTGCAGCCGGGCGTGAGCCCCGATGGTTCGGTTGCGGGGGCGGTTGTGGATGAAAGCGCTTTCTCGCTCGACGGCGGCGACAACACCAACGACATGGACGGCAGCACCAGCGTTTACACCAAGAGCTTCGCCGGCGACCCAAGCGGAGGTGTGGCGAATCAAAATAGCATTGGGCCATCCGTGGGCGGCAAGGGCGTGGGCGGCGCCACGGGCGTCTTGCCCACTCCCCAGGATAGTGTCGAAGAGTTCAAAGTGAATACCGCCGGCCAGACTGCCGACTTTAATAGTTCTTCCGGCTCCGAAGTGAAAGTGGTCACCAAGCGCGGAACCGATGGCTGGCACGGCACGGGCTACGAATATTACAAAGACAACCACTGGTCGTCGAATAGCTGGCAGAACAACTTCAGCGGCATTGCGATTCCCAGCTTTCATTACAGCCGTTACGGCGGGGCGATTGGCGGTCCGCTTATCCCCAAGGAAGTTCTGGGTGGTAAGACCTACTTCTTTTTCAACTACGAAGCTTTCAATTTCCCCAACTCCGAAACCATTGCTAGAAACGTCCCTTCGCCAGCCTTGCAAATGGGGCTGTTGACGGATGACGTGACCGGCACCCTTTACAACCTGAATCCGACACCCGTGACCTACAACGGCATCACTTACCCGGGAACTGCCAACGACCCTCGTGGAATTGGAATCAATCCCCTGGTGCGGACGATATGGAACAAATACGAACCGGCGTCGAATGCTAAGTGCAGTCTGTCGCTATGCGACGGCGCTAACATTCTAGGATTCTCAGCCAATCTTTCCCAACCAACGACCAGCAAGTTTGCCGTCGGGCGGCTGGACCATGATTTTTCGTCGAAGTGGCATCTCATGTCCAGCTATCGCTGGTACGCGCTGAAAGCCGCCGCAGACTCTCAGGTGGATATCGGCGGCTTCTTCCCCGGAGACAAGCTTGGCACCCCGGCTTCTGTGTCCAGTCTTCCGCAGCAGGCTTTTTTGTGGACAGCGGGGTTGACTACGAATATCAGCACCAATACCACGAACGATCTGCACTACAGCCTTCTGCGCAACTATTGGCAATGGAAGCGGACTGGAGATCCGGCGCAAACGCCCACGCTGGGCGGTGCGCTTGAAATCGATAGCGGCCAATCAGCCGGATTCGGGCAAGTGAATGATCTCGGGCCCTACAATGTGGACACGCAGAACACGCGCAACCGTTTCTGGGATGGGCACGATCAGATGCTGCGCGACGATATCTCCATGCTCAAGGGTAACCACCTCTTCACGTTTGGCGGCATCTACGAACACAATTGGGATTACCACCAGCGCACCGACAATGGCGGTGGTATCAACAACCAGGTCGTCTACGAGCTCGGCAACGGGACCTCGGGATCGGGTCTGGCGCAAGACATTCCGCTTTGCACGCAGGCCGGCGTTACCATCGCAGGTTGCAGCTCTCTTAGCGCGGCCGCGCTTGGCATAGTTTCCATCGCGCAGGTTGCGTATACCCGCTCGGGCGCGAATCTGACCTTGAATCCTATCGGGTCTCCGGCATTCGACAAAAGCACCATCCCTTACTACAACGTCTACTTCAGCGACACCTGGCACATGAAGCCGACTTTCACACTGACTTACGGACTGGGCTGGACGCTGGAGATGCCGCCGGTGGAAGCCAATGGCAAGCAGGTGGAACTGGTGGACTCGTCAGACCAGCCAATTTCGGGTGAGGCCTACTTGAGCGCTCGCAAGCGCGCGGCGCTGCTGGGCCAAAACTACAATCCCGAAGTCGGTTTTGCCTTGTTGGGCAATACCGCGAACGGGCCGAAATATCCTTACAATCCTTTCTACGGTTCGTTCAGCCCGCGAGTAGCGGCGGCCTGGAGCCCGCACTTCGACAGTGACTCCGTTGCTGGCAAATTGTTCGGCCATGAAGATACGGTCGTTCGTGTTGGCTATGGCCGCATCTTTGGCCGCTTGAACGGTGTAAATTTGGTGTTGGTGCCTTTACTGGGACCGGGCCTCCTGCAGCCCACGCAGTGTGTCACTGGCCTCAGCAACGGTACCTGCGGCGGCGCTGCCAGCAATACTGCGACCACCGCCTTCCGCATCGGCGTGGATGGCTTGACCGCGCCGCTCCAGCAACCTTCGGCGACGTTGCCTCAACCGTATTTTCCCGGAGTCAACGGTATTTCTGCCGCCACCGCCTCGGCCCTGGATCCAAATTTCCGGCCCAATCAGGTTGATTCGGTCAACCTGACGATCCAGCGTCAGCTGTCGCGCAAAGTGATCTTGGAAGTTGGCTACATTGGGCGCAGAATCACCCACGAGTACCAGCCCGTCAACCTTAACGCCGTACCTTACATGATGACGCAGGGCGGCCAGCAATTCGCTCAAGCCTATAAGAATGTCGTGTTGCAATTGTGCGGCGGCGTTCAAGGTTTGGCCGGAGGAGGTTGCAACGGCAATGGCGCGGGCGGGCCTCTTACAGCCACCAGCATCACGCCGCAAGCATTCTTCGAGCATGCGATGAATCCGGCCTATTGCCAGATCGGCGGGGTTGCGAGCACCTGCACCGCCGCCATGGTGACGAATGAACTCGCAAACCTGACGAAAGCGCAGGTCTGGACCCTGTGGAGTGATCTCGACGGCGGTGCCGGTTGCACCTCGTGCAACGGCCAGGGCTTCGTCTTCAACGGAGTCCCTGGAACCACCATGATGAACAACACCAACCCAGCGATCGGCGCCACGTCGCCCCAGATGTCGTCGGGGCCTGCGTCTATCGCGAGCAGTGGCTACGGAAATTACAATGCCGGTTTCGCATCTCTCAAGATGGCCGACTGGAAGGGATTGACCTTGCAGTCGAACTTCACATATTCCAAGGCGCTGGGAACTGGAGCGCTAGTCCAAGCAACCGGCGGATACACTCCAGACGATCCCTTCAATCTGGGGACCATGTACGGGCTTCAGACCTTTAACCGAAAGTTCGTGTACAACTTCTTCTTTGTCTACCAGCCGCCTTTCTTTAAGGGGCAGTCAGGACTCCTGGGACGCGCACTGGGCGGCTGGACGTTCTCGACTGTATTCTCCGCCGGCAGCGGCGCGCCGGTCGAACTCTTTACCTCGACCGGAGATGGTCAGGAGTATGGCGCCGGGGACAACGCTAACTACTTTGGGAACGAAAATGCCGTGCCCGTTGCACCCGCCAAGAGCGGTCACGTCTATTCTCAACCCGGGAATTTCCCCAATCTTTTCAAGGCCGGGCCGGCGGCGATTAACGACTTCCGCAACCCGATTCTGGGCTTGGACAACAAGGACTGCGGCTTCGGCTGTTTCCCTGGACTGCCCTATTGGAATATGGATCTCAGCATCCGGAAGAATTTCCGAGTGACGGAAGGCGTTAGCATGGAAATTCAAGGCGTCTTTGCTAACGTTTTCAACCATAATCAGTTCCTGGATCCGGACGGCTATTACGCAAGCTATCTGGGTCCAATTGACAGTTCACAGCCAGGCAGCTTCGGAACCCTCTCCGGAGGGTCAGCTCAAGAAGAACCAGGAGGCAACCGGCAGATTGAAGTCGGCCTTCGGGTTCGCTTCTAAACGGCGCGTTCGGACTGGAGGAAGCTCGGAGAGAGACGTTTCCGGGGCGGAGCGCAGAAGAGGGGGCAGCAGCGCTGAAAGTGCCTGCGCTGCTGCCGCGGACAGAGGTGGCAGGGCGAACGCGTTCAGTTCACGGCCCCGTCGAAGTAACGACAGGTTCCTAACCGAGAACTCAGCACTATTGAAGGAGTAAGCCGCCGGCAATCTCGAAATCCGAATGGACTGCGGTCGCGAAGTTCAATTCAATATCCTGAGCATCCGCATCTCGATCACGGATACGCTGTCAGCCACAGCAGCCAGGGACAGACTGCGGACTGAGTCTTGATTCACGTGGACACAGATAAAAGCGAACTACTAGTTAACAACCGTCTCGCGCGGTGAATACGACGTGCAGATCTCCACAAATGATAGAAGCGAACTCGCACGCAATGAGTCGCGACTTGACGCAGCGCACGGCAATACCTGGCCAACAGCAAGCACCAACCGCGCAGAAGGTCGAGCCAGTGGCCGTTCAGCAGTCAGCCCAAGCACAGGAAAACGATCAAGCTCACAGCATCAGCCATGAGATTGCGATGTGAACGGCTCACGACTCGCGCAGCCGTCAAAGGATCACCACCCTCTTGGGCGATGAGTGGTAAAATCTCGGTTCGGGATGCTAGGCCAGCGGCCTTTCAGTCAAAGAACCGTTCGTAAAGCGTTTACGGGGAAAAATGACGATGACGTGTGCAAATCCGCGAAGACTTGGACAGTTGCACATGTGTTCGGTTTAAATGACAAACGAATAGAGTATGAAATAAACTTTAGATTCAGGCATTCCCACGAAGTGCCGGGATGGCGGAACTGGCAGACGCAGCGGACTCAAAATCCGCCGGGCTTCGGCCCTTGGGGGTTCGATTCCCCCTCCCGGCACCAAGCGAATCCTGTCCCGGACTTAACCTTCCTCGTATCCTTTCCTTGTGCAATCTGGTGCGAGGCTGCAGTGCGCTTCGGACCTAACCGCGGGCGGCGCCGTCTAAGAAAAATCTCACCAAGAACACCACTGCCTGCGACCCCTTCAGCGATTCACACTAAAGGTTAGGGCCCAAAACTGAACTGGCGTCAGATTTTGCCGGCCGATCCGTTGGCCCTTCGAGCGTGACTGCGGAATTTTTCCCTCAAGTCGATCACTACGAGAGCCGATGGCGGGTGTAGGCGACTCGAAAATCGCAGGGTCGTCCTAGTGTCGGCAGTTCCGCCGACGCACGAGAGAAAAGAAACGAAAGAAGGTCGACTACGCCAATAGTTTCTATCGATGAAAAGGCCACCGAAGATCTGGCCGCCCCGCAGTGCGTCGATCCCGTTTGCGCAGACCTGCGTGTGCTCCTTGTCGAGGACGAGCCTGCCGACGTGGAACTCGCGCTGCGCGCGCTGAAAGGAGCCGGCTTTGCGGCAATCGCGGACGTAGCGCAAAACGCCGAGGAGTTCACGGCATTGGTACGCGGGAACTCTTACGACGTGGTTTTAGCGGACTACAAGCTGCCCAACTGGAACGGCCTGGAATCGGTCGGAGTGCTGCGCCGTGAAAAGTTGGACGTTCCCGTCATTCTGGTCTCCGGTTCTTTGGGCGAGTTGACGGCGGTTGAATGTATCAAACAGGGAGCTGCCGACTATGTGTTGAAGGATCATTTGGCCCGCCTGCCCCAGTCAGTGCAACGCGCCATGCGAGAAAAGAAGCTGCGCGAGGAGCACCGGCAATCGCTCGAAGATCTGGCCCGCTCCAATCGCGACCTGGAGCAATTTGCCTATGTGGCTTCGCACGACCTGCAGGAGCCCCTGCGTATGGTGGCTATCTATACCCAGCTGCTGGCGGAACGGTATGCGGGCAAACTGGATGCCGACGCGGACAAATACATTCACTACTCGGTCGACGGCGCCTTGCGGATGCAGAAGCTGGTGCAGGACCTGCTGGCTTTCTCGCGGGTTGGACGACATGGCCGGGCCCTGCGGAGCACCGATTGCGATGAGGTTTTCCAAGCTGCTCTGAAAAACCTGGAAGCGGCGATGCAGCAGAGCGGCGCAGTCGCGCGGCATACTCATCTTCCGGCGGTAATGGCCGATAGTTCTCAACTGATCCAGGTATTTCAAAACCTCATAGGAAACGCCATCAAGTTCGGCGGCTCCGAGCCACCCGTGATTCGAGTGGATGCGGAAATGAAGGGAAAAGAATGGGTGTTCTCCGTGGCCGATAACGGGATCGGCATCGCCCCCGAAGACGCGGAAAATGTTTTCGAGATTTTCCGGCGCCTGCACACGCGCACGGAATATCCCGGGAACGGAATCGGCCTGGCGATCTGCAAGAAGGTGGTTGAGCAGCATGGCGGACGGATCTGGGTCGAATCCGAGTTGGGCCGGGGATCAACTTTCAAGTTCACAGTCCCCGTTATGACGATCGCAAAGGATGAATACGGAGCGAAAAATGAATACGCCTGAAATCTTGATGGTCGACGACAATCCCGCGGACATCGACTTGACCAGCGAGGTGCTGGCCCAGGGCAAACAACATTTCCATGTGAATTCCGTGAATGACGGCGCGGAGGCGATTTCTTTTCTACGCCACCGCGGCAAATATGCCCAGGCTCCGGTGCCCGATCTGGTGGTCCTCGACTTAAATCTTCCGCACAAGAACGGATGCGAGGTGCTGTCCGACATTAAGGCCGACCCCGCCTTGGCCAGAATTCCAGTCCTGATTTTCACCACCTCGCAAGCCAGTTCCGACATTTCTCGCAGCTACCAACTGGGGGCGAACTGCTATTTGCGAAAGCCCGGCAACCTTCCCGAGTTTGTCGCGATGGTCCAATCCATGGCGGACTTTTGGCTGGGTTTTGCCAGCCTGCCGCAGAGGGAGAAACGATGAATGATCCTACAACCCATGTCTTAGTCATCGAAGACAATCCGGGCGATGCCGACTTGCTTCGCTTGCGGCTGGTTGAAGGCAAGTCGGCGGTCGATGTGACCTGTGTTAATCGTTTGTCGGAGGGACTCGCCAAACTGAAACAGAGATCGCCCAGTTTGATCTTGCTGGACCTCAATCTTCCTGACAGTCAGGGGGCGGAGACCTTTCGCAAGATCCTGGAACAAGCCCCGGACGTGCCCGTGGTGATTCTGTCGGGACACGACGACGAGGCGCTGGCGATCAAGGCGCTACACCAGGGGGTGCAGGATTATCTGGTGAAAGGAGCCATCTCCAGCGCGAGCTTGGACCGTGCGATGCGCTATGCCGTCGAACGGCAAGCCTTGTTACGTTCGCTGGAGATGAGCCGGAAACAGCAACTGGAGTTTAAGAATCAGTTCCTGTCGCATGTATCGCACGAACTGCGCACTCCCCTGACGTGCATTCATCAGTACGTCACCATTCTCGCCGATGGCCTGGCGGGCGAAGTCAACCCTGAGCAGCGCGATCATCTCAAGACCATTCTGAAGAGCGTGAACCAGCTTGGGGCCATGGTTCGCGACCTGCTGGAGGCCAGCCGGGCGGAGTCGGGAAAAATTCGCATTGAAGCGCGCTGCGTAGCCCTCGGCGATCTGATTCGGCAGGCAGTCGCTATGATGCAGCCCGCTGCGCAAGAAAAGGGAGTGGGGTTGGAGGTAGGCATCGACACCCGGATTCCCCTGGTGCATGGCGATCCCGGACGCATTCTCGAAGTACTCATCAATCTCGTCGAGAACGGCATCAAGTTTACGCCTCAAGGCGGGGCCGTGACGGTGCAAGCTTCCCTGGTTCCGACCGATCCGGATTTCGTCTATATCTCGGTGGCAGACACTGGTTGTGGCATTAGTTCCGAGGCGCGAGCACTGGTGTTTGAGCGGCTGTATCAAGACCCGAATGCAGTCGACAACAATCGCAAAGGGCTAGGCCTGGGTTTATTCATTGCCAAAGAACTGGTCACCCTTCATGGCGGCCGCATGTGGGTGGCGAGCGAAGCCGGAAATGGCGCCACTTTCTCCTTCACTTTGCCGCTCTACTCGCTGGCCAAGCTGTTGTTTCCAGTTATCACCTATCAGCAGGGGCTGCGTGATGCCATGGTGTTGGTGAAAGTGGCATTGCGGCCGCTCGCCAAGCCGGCGAGGGGAAACTGGAAGGAGATTTGCCAGAACTGCCTGGAAGTTCTGCAACGCTGTGTCTATCTCGACAAGGACCTGGTATTGCCTCCCATGACCTCTGTCGGGCCGGAGGAAACTTATCTGGTGGTGGCCTCCACCGACCTGGAGCGCGCCAACATCATGATGACGCGGATTCGCGAGCAACTTGGTAAAGTGCAGGACCTCAACGGCAACGGCGAAGTGCAGGTTTCGGCATCAGCGGTGGTGCTGCGCGATCGCAACTCTGGCCAGCCGCTCGAAGAGCAAGTGCAGGAGGTCGCGCGGGAAATAAGCGAAATGGTTGGGATGATGCTGGGCGAGAAATCGGCCGATTAGACAAGGGAAGGAAAACCACGCGGGAAAATTCTGCGTGAACTTCGGACTGGAGAATACACAAATGGCAAATCAAAAAATCATGATTGTAGACGACGATCCCGACCTGCGGCAGGCGCTGCGGTTGCGGTTACGGGCCAACCACTACGATACGGTGAATGCAGTGGACGGCTACTCCGCCATTGCGCAGGCCTACAAAGAGCAGCCCGACCTTATCATTCTCGATCTCGGCTTGCCCGCGGGCGACGGGTTTGTGGTGCTCGAGCGGCTGCAAAAAGACGATAAGCTGTCGACCATTCCGGTGATCGTGTTGACCGCGCGCGATCCGCAGAGCAGTGAACGAAGAGCCCTGCAGTCGGGCGCGGCTGCCTTCTTTCAAAAGCCCGCCGACAATGCGGAATTACTGGATGTGATCCGCGCGACCTTGCCTGGCGGTGCCAAGGGAGCGGCGCTGCCTTCGTGAGTGAGCGGCGAGGAGGAGGCGTCTAAAGCTTCGACAGAAAGTCGCGATAACTTTTGATTCGCGACTAGTCGGGCAAGGCTCTGCTCAAAAGCCGACGATAGTGCTGCCGGCTCAGCCCGCTGGTGCGTGCGCGCCAGGAGATGATTGACATGCCATTCCACTTTCCTACCGTAATTGAATCTAACGATCCGGGAATCTCTGCTCGGCGTCATCCCCGCACCTTGTTCAGCGTACCCATCATCCTGCGCCACTTATGCCGGGGCGGGGTGCGGGCGACGAGAGGTGTGTCCCTCGACCTGGGCGCAGGTGGTATGGGGGCGATCGTTCAAGGCGACGTCCAGGTCGGGGATACCGTCGCCATCGATCTGCAACTGAGCGAGCAGGTGCTGACCGCAGTGGCCATCGTGCGGCACACGTCATGCGTCCGCTCCGGATTCGAATTTGTTGGGTTAACACCGGAAGAGCGAATGCAGATCACGAGCGCGATCGGAGCGACCGGACCGGGACAGTTTGCTTAATCAATATGCAATTCCACTTCGTTACGTCGACGCCCTTGATGTGGTGGTCGCATCAGCCTCTTGCTATACTCGAAAGCTTCTTGCGCTGTTCCGAAACCCGAGCCAGCGCTAGTCGATTTAGCGAGGAGATTTCATGCAGAGCCGCATCACCGGCACGACCATGCCCGTCCTTGAATTTGCTCTGGAACCCAACGACGCCATCATTTCCGAGGCGGGAGAACTGTCGTGGATGAGCAGTTCCATCCAGATGATGACGCATACCCAGTTCGCCGGCGGCGGAGGTTTGTTCGGAGTGCTCAAGCGCGTTGCCGGCGGCGGCTCCATTTTTATGACTGAATACCGAGCCCTGGGTGCAGCCGGAGAACTCGCCTTCGCCACCAAGTTGCCGGGCCATATAGTGCCTGTGGAAGTCTCGCCGGGACACGAGTACATGATTCATCGGCATGGATTTCTCTGTGCCACCCCACAGATTCAGATTGGCGTCGGATTCCAGCAATCCCTGGGTGCGGGAATTTTTGGCGGCGATGGCTTCCTGTTGCAGAAACTTACCGGACAGGGCACCGCATGGCTGGAACTCTCCGGGGAGCTGGTCGTACGCGATCTTCAGCCCGGCGAAACCCTGCGAGTGCATCCCGGCCATGTCGGAGCGTTTCAAGCGAGCGTGGGTTTTCAGATTACGACCGTGCCCGGCATCAAGAACATGATCTTCGGCGGCGATGGAATTTTTCTGGCGGCGCTAACTGGGCCCGGCCGGATCTGGTTGCAGACACTTCCCATTGCCCGACTGGCTCACGCTCTCGAGCGATACCTGCCGCACGAAACTCGGCGCGAGACCGTGCAAGGCGGCGTAGTCGGCGGAATCGTTGGATCTATCCTCGATAACATGAAATGAAAGTCCCCCAAATGCCGTTGGCGACCCCGGATCTGAATTGGCGATGAGTTCGGTCCCAGCAGAGCTCTGCCTCGAAGAGACGCTCCAAATTTTAGACTTTGTGCAAAGAATAACGGTGAAGATGGCGCATTTTTCTTAGGGTGCTCAAAAACCATCTCCTCTTACCCAATGCCCCTAGGGCAAATCGTGTAATTTGTGCCGTCGAGCTGGCGTATGTCGGGAAGTTTCGTCTAAGGTGTTTACCTGATTGCCGATCGTAAATCCATCCGAAGCGCCCTCATCGGCGTTCATTTCGATTTATTAGTTTTCAAATCCGTTCCCTCTTCCCGGAATCGCCGCCCGCCGAAACGCAGCGCCAAAGAGATGGGCCCCGCACGAATGCGTGTTTAGCCGCGCCAATGGCGGCTAGAATCGCACTCTAACTCCAATCTATTACTTATGGACGTGCCGGTGAGAGACTTTCCGACGATCTGATTGTCTGCAAGTGCCTGTGGAAAATGGTGTTTGGAGGTCACAGACATTCAGACCCTGAAAATGGCATTGTGGATGCTGTGACATTTGGAAAGGTTCGGCCTCGTGCCGAATCCGGGCGAAGTGATCGAAAAAGAAGAGGAAGAGGGGGGAATCGAATGAAGGAACAATCTGTTCGGCTGGGCCCACGCGAACAGCAAATTGTCGAGCTGCTTTTGCAAGGTTGTGATAACGCTGAAATTGCAAGCCAGCTGAAGATGGCCCGGCGAACCGTTAAAGCTCATTTCAACCGCCTTTTTCTGCGTTTTGGAATTACCGGTGGTATCAAGCGAGTGAAACTCGCGACCCTTTTATATCGGAGGCAAGCATGTCTGCAAATGGACGTTATGGGACCCGTATCCCCAATGAACGTGAACACCGAGTCATCCAATTAGTTGCCGAAGGCCTTAAAAACAAAGAAGTTGCGGATGCCATCGGGACCACCGAACATGTAGTTAAGAATTATTTGCGAGTGATTTACGACAAACTCGGACTCTGGAATCGGGTCGAACTCGCCCTGTGGTATGAGTCGCGGCGAACTCCGTCGCTGGTTTTGCAATAATTCTCTCAACCTCTGAGGACGCCACCCCAGGAGGCGTCCTCAGATCAAATGCAAAAGTTCGCCTGCTGGAATCCTAAACTACCGACAGCCAAAGGCTTGCAAGTGCCGCAGTCGTTCGCCGGCACTTTTCACACCCTGCATGGCTGCGCTGTCGAGCAATACCCGCGCCTGATCGCAATTCTTAGAAACTCCATCGCCCTTCAGATAGAGATCCGACAAAAGAAGGGTCGCGTCGGGGTTGTGTTTCGCGATCGCTTTCCACAACCACTTCGCGCCTTCAGAGCTGTTGCGGGTTCGGCCGTTAGATCCGTTCAAGTAGCCTTGGGCGACAGCCAACTCTTCTGCGCCGGTCCCGGCTGATGCTCCCGAAGCAACAGCCCTAGGCGGCCTTGAAACACCATGAGGCAGGGAAGCAGCAGAATTGTCGGCTTCTTTCCTGGCTGCGTTGACAACCGGACTTGCGGGGGCGTGGGCAGTGTCTGTTGGTAGAGTATCCGCTGTGGGCGTGCCGTTTGAATCATTGGACGGAGCGGGTTGACTGGCCGAATTCTCCGTCACGGGTGTTGATGAAGCAGTGGGCTGCGAGCGCAGGCTCTCCAGTGTGGCCCTCACTTTTGGCCAACCCAGGTAGACGGCCACGCCGATCGCAACTACCAGCAGAAGGCCAACCACGATGCCAGAGGACCCGGACGAAGGTGGCGTGGAAAAAATCGGGTCTTCATCGTCATCAAAATATTCACGGTCTTCGTATTCGCGATCGTTGCCTGCCTGGAATAAGGACAATTCGTTTCTGTCCAGTCTCCGGGCATGCAGCTCGCTGTCATGTAAAATCTGGTTGGGTTTCGCAAGGTCTCGTCGATCGAAGAGCTGTTCATCGGTCCGCGCAGAGGGATCGTTCCGCGAAGCAAAACCAGCGTAATCCCCGCGCAGGTCGGCAGCTGGATGCGCTATTTCGGAGTGATCATCGAATACGGCTGCTGCGGCCGCTTCCTCTCCCAGACGCGTGCCGCACATTCCGCAAAACTTCTGAGTTGTCAGGTTCTTTCGACCGCAGGCATGGCATCGAGTCAGCGTGGGCTGAACCTCCGGCGCAAGGGCAGCGGATCGAACGCCACGGTCCGACTTTTCTTCGTCGCGTGCAGGGGACGGCGAAGTGACTACTCTTGGGCCGTCCTTTGAATTTTCCGCTTCCAACTCCCGTACCAGTTCGTGGACCGCCTGATCGCGCTTTTCGGGCGGACTCGTAAAATAAACCTGAGCCCACCGGCCCATATTTTGTGCTAGAAGCGGATTCAGCAGCGGGTTTAATTCAGGCGGCGTCAAAGTACTGGCCCCCCCGGATTTTTCGGTAGACAGTGACAATGGGAACTCCCTTTTAGCGAAGACTGTTCCGAAGTGGGCAAGTGAAACCTGTGTGTATGATTGCACTCCGGCGGCAAGGGGTTGTCAAATTAAACACCGTAGAGCGGTGGGGCGGGGCGGCCGTCGGCATTAGTCGCAAGCTTTGCGGTACGCAGGCTCAAAAGAGTCAAGTTGCGCGTCCCGTTGGGTGCTAAATCTGCCCTTCGGGGTTTTACCGTAGAGGTCGGCGCCAGGACAATAGTACAAGGCTGTGTGGAGATCAACCCATACTTGGGTGCGGGGATTACCTTTATATTCTGGTGCTTCCGGAGCTTCAGCTAAACCCAGCTTGATCAGGGTTCGATCAAAAAGCGAAAGGTCGGCTTCGGGAGCGGCTTTGCGATGAGCCGCCGCAGCCGGGCTAGCGGTTGCGTTGACGGAATGGTTCGACCAGATTGCCCACCGAACTACCCCCAGAACAAAGACCACCGCGATTGCCAGATAAATGTCCCCGCGGCGAGTGTTCCAGAACTGCGCCCAAACCCCGTGGTTTTTCGCCGCCCCTGCTTGCTGCAGAAAGTCGAGAGCGTTGGACGCGGAACTCCATGCGGTGCCGCCTCCCCGCTTTACCAGTGCTGTCGACGCTTGCGTTTCCGCGCTGGTTTGTGTCTCGACGCTAGGTTCTGCGATCGCGTGCGGGAAAGTCTCCAAGTCCCCCTGCTGCGGGTTCTCAAAATCTGCGATTTCAAGTTCGTTGTTGGCTGGTGCTTCGTCGAGTTCGATTGGTTGGAATGCATCGCGCGGCAGAGGCGCGGCGGCAGTAAAAAGATCGGATGGTGGCTGTGGGTCTGCTACGGAAGCGGAGGCTGACTCGTCATCGTCGAGTTTTTCGAAGTTGATCGGCGGCGCCCCGAGTCTCTCCGCGCCGTTGACGGTATGCGCAGGTGCTGAATGTGTCTTCGCCTGCTGCATTTGCCACAAGGCCGCAACTTTGCTCTGCAGGCTCGCCGTTTCGTGATCGCCGCTGCGTGGCGATCCGCAATTACCGCAGAACTGCTCCTGCCCGACGAGTTGATGACCACATTTCCGGCAAAGAAAAGTTGACGACGAAACGTCCAGAGCCGGAACTGCGATGTTGGCCACGGACTCTTTGGCTGGCGGCGTGGCGGCCTTGTCGACAAGCGCCGCGAGATTTGGCTTCAGCTTCTCCAGAGCGTTCAGCATTACGGCGCGTTCTGTCGCGAGCGATTTTTTCCAGGAAACTTCTTCGTTCCTCGCCAGCGCTTCGGTTACTAACCCGGCCATCAGTTGACCAGTGTGAACGTCCTGGTCGGCGAATGCATGCGCGCTCGGATAGTAGAGTTCCAAAGCTCCCGCAACTCCGCCATTGTGAAAGATCGGAACTGCGATCAGCGAGCCAATTCCGCGCTGACGGCACGCTTCCGTATCGAGCAGCAACTCAGGATTTACATCGTCGCAGCGGAAAACCTTCCCGGAGCGAAGGCAAGCCGCGCACAGAGCTTTCTCCATGGGAACTTCGGTTCCAGCAGGAAGCGTCAGCAAGCCAGCACTCGCCCTGTACTGGGCGTTCTCGCCATCGAGGATAGCCGTGGCGGCGCCGCTCGCCCGGGAGATGTTGGTCAGACGCTCGACAATCACAGAGAGCGCCTCCTCGAACGGCAGATGCTGGGTTCGAATTTGCTGCTGGGTTTCGACGATTTGCGCCAGCGTGAAACCCTGATCATCCTTTTGTGTCGATTTCTGCGGTTGAGGCTTTGGCGGGGCTTGCGATGGAATCACAGTTGCCGGGTTTTTCGCGGCGAGAGGTTCCTCTTTTTTCTGGAACTTCTTTTTTTCCTCCAGTTCGAGATTGTGCTCTTGCAGCACAAAGGCCGCTTCCAGAATCTTTGCGAGGGTCTCCTCGTCGTGAATCGGTTTGTCTTTTTTCTCGGACACGATCTACTGTTCCAACAGTGCGAGCCCTCCGGGGCGCAAACCGGCAGGCGGTATCCCATTTTAGTGCACGTTCCGGTCCAAGCCCGCGCCTGAAAATGGTTCATACTGGCGGGACGGGCAATAGGAAGTTTAAATACCCTCTCTCCTTTTTCAGGCTGAGATCTTCAACTATGCCAACAGTTTACAGCCGGATGGGTGGAGAAGCGAGTCGTCTCACCGAAGACGAACAATAGGGGCGCCGCGGCGGGGTAACCAGAAGTAACTTCGCAGGAATCTGCACGATGAGCCGGTATCTTTTCTACTCAGCGACTTCAGAGGACATCGCAACATCGGGTTCGTCCTTGCCGCCAAGATAGAAGTGGACCGCAGGGGTGATAATCAGCGAGAGCACCATGGAAATAAGAACGCCGCCAATGACCGCAATGGCGAGCGGTTGCAACATCTGCGAACCGGCGCCAAGAGCGAAGGCCAGCGGCAGCATTCCCGCGACGGTGGCCAGTGCGGTCATCACGATGGGGCGCAACCGCCGTCGCGCGGCTTGCAGCATCGCTTTCTCGGGATCGAAGCCGAGCACCCGCATTTTGTGGTCGGCGTCGAGCAACAGAATGCCATTCTTGGCGACGATTCCGATGACCATGATCATGCCCATGAACGACGAGATATTAAACGTAGTGCGCGTGATGAGCAGTGCAATAAAAACGCCGGAGGTCGAGAGCAGCGCGGACGACAGAATAGCGATGGGCGCCGCGAAAGTTCCAAACTCAAACAGCAATACGATGAACAGCAGCAGGACGGCAAGGATCAGCACGATCACCAAGTCGTGGAAAGATTGCTGCTGTTCCTGGTAGGTTCCACCGTACTCCACGCGAATGCTGGCCGGGATGTGCAATCCCGCCACCGTTTTTTGCACGTCGGCCATGCCGCTGCCCAGGCTACGGCCTTCAAGTCGGGCGGTGACTGCTACGTCGCGCTGCAGGTTTTCGCGACGCACCTCGGTCTGACCCGGATTCTCCACTATCGTCGACAGCGCGCCTAGAGTCGCTGTGTGCCCAGTGCTGCTGACCAGTAAGGTATCGCGCATGGCTTCGAGCGACACGCGATAGGAAGCGGGAAAACGCACGCGCAGCGTGTAGGCGCGGTCGTTGGCTATGACCGGCGTTGGCGCAGGCTCGCCTTCCAGAATTGCCGAGGCGTCGAGCGCAACTTCCTCGGCCGTGAATCCCGCTCTGGCTGCCACGCTGGGATCGACTTGAAAAGTCACTGCCGGTCCGCTGATGGTGTTCTCAATTCCGTTCAGGATGTCGACCACACCTTTGATTTTTCCGATGGCCTCGGCGACTTTCGGCGCCCATTCTTCCAATTGCCTGGGATCCTGCGAAAACAGTTTGATCTGGATTGGCTCGGGAGCGGACGTGAGGTCGCCAATCATGTCCTGCAGAACCTGAGTGAATTCGATGTCGAGCGCCGGCTCACTTTCCTTGATGTCGGCGCGGACGTCGGCGATGATGTCTTCAATATCGCGGCTGCGCTTCGCCTTCAATTTCACCAGGATGTCGCCCGTATTTGCCTCGGTAACGGATGCCAAGCCGAGTTGCAGTCCGGTACGCCTGGAAGTGCTCTCCACTTCGGGAACCTCCCGCAGCATTTGCTCGACATGACCGACGACGCGATTCGTCTCTGCCAGGGAGCTGCCAGCCGGCATGATGTAGTCGATGACGAATCCACCTTCGTCCATCTCCGGCAGCAAGTCGGAGCCGGAGAAGGTGTAGCAGACGTACGCAGCAACGATCAATGCAACGCTGAAGATGAGGAGGGCGAGGGGTTTTTCCAGCGCACGGCGCAGCCAGCGTTCGTGGAAATTTACGATACGGAGGAAGAAACCGCTCAGGTGCTTTTCTTCCGCCGCAAGCATTTTTTGCGCTTCTTTATTTTTCGTGAGAGCGCCAGTTTTCGAATGGGCAGCGGAAGGAGCAGGCGCGGACTCGGCCTCGTCGGCGCCGTCGTTTCCACCTCGGCCCTTGATGAGGTATTGGCTCAGCGTCGGAGTCCAGGACAATGCCAGCACCAGAGAAGTGAGCAGCGACACAGTCATGGTCACGGCCAACGCGCGAAAAAAAACTCCGGTCACGCCTGTGATCACGATCAGCGGAATGAAAACGACAACGGGAGTAATCGTCGATCCGATCAGCGGCACCGTGATTTCTTTAAGCGCGCTGCGAATGGCCTCCAGCCGGTTTTGTCCCATGTCGCGATGCAGGACAATGTTTTCGACCACTACGATCGCGTCGTCAATCACCAGTCCGACCGCTGCAGCGAGTCCGCCCAGTGTCATCAGATTGAAAGTTTGGCCCAGCACCTTGAGAGCGATGAACGTAACCATGATGGTCACGGGGATCACCAGGCCCGCCACCAGCGATGTTCCCCAGTCTCGCAGAAAGACTACGAGAATGATCGAGGCCAGAATGAGGCCGAGCAGGATGGCGTCGCGCACGCTTTTGATGGATTCGTCGACGATGATCGATTGATCGTAGAAAGGCTCGATGCGGATTCCGGGCGGTAGGGTTTTGCGCAGGTTCTCGATTTCATTGTGAACTTCCGTCGCTACCTGCACCGTATTTCCGTCGGGCTGCCGATTGATGTTCAAAAGAACTGCAGGCTTCCCATTGGCGGTGACAACCGTATAAACCGGCTTCACGTTTGGAGCTACCTGGGCCACATCGCCGATCCGCACTGGAATTCCCGTGGCCGTGCTTTTCACCACGGCATTGGCAATTTCTTCCGGCGTTCGTACCTGCCCGTTGACGAGGGCAAGATCAAGCTGGTGATTGCGTTCGAGCAGGCCGGGCGAATCGATAAGATTGGTGCGCCGGATAGCCTCCAGAATGTCTGAGACGGTAACCCCGGTCGTCAGCAACTTCGCCGGATCGGGCGTCACTTGAAATTCGGGCTCCTGGCCGCCTTGCACGATCACCGTCGAAACGCCCTCCAGCCGGTTGAGACGCGGCTTCATTTCATACGTCGCCATCTCCCACAGCTTGGTTTGTGGCATGGTGTCGGAGGTCAGGCTATAGCCGATGATGGGAAACGCGGCGAAGGTCAGGCGATGCGCCTCGATCTTCGCCGTAGAGGGGAGTTCGGGCTGCACCCTGGAAATCGCGGCATTGACATATTGCAGCGTCTGGAACATGTCGACGTTCCAGCGAAAATACAGATCCACCTCGGCGGATCCGCGGCTGGTAATCGAACGTACGGTCAGCAGTCCGGGCACGCTGTTGACCGCCTCTTCGATGGGGCGAGTCACGGTGACCGTCATTTGATCGATGGGCATGACGCCGTTGTCAACGGCAATCAGCACGCGGGGGAAATCGGTGTTGGGAAACACCGAGACGGGAATCGTGAAGGCGAGATACGCGCCCAGCAAGCCCATGGTCAGGATGACGAAGATGACTGGCCTGGAATGCTGCGCGATCCAGTATCGTGAAGAAGATCTCTTCGCTGTCGATTGTCCATCAACCGAGCGACCGGCGTTCGATAATTTCACGCACTTGCTCCGCCGCGGTTATTTTTCACTGGGTCCCTCACCGGGAGCTTTGGCACCTTCTTTTGAGCCCTCCTTGGATCCTTCAGGCGCTTCGGCCGCTTCCACTTTGATCTTCGTGTTATCGGGCAGTCCGTAGGCGCCGGAGGCCACTACCTTGTCGCTGGAAGAGACGCCGTCGACGATCTGCACATCGTCCCCATTACGGATTCCGAGTTTGACCACCTTCTGATGAGCCCGGCCATCCGTGCCGGCAAGCATTACGGCAGAGTTGCCGTCTTGAGTGCTGATGACCGCGGTCAATGGAACCACGAGCGCGTCTTTCACCGTTTTCGCCGTAAGCGAGAGTTGGACGCTGGTCCCGGGCTTCAAAGAATGTTTGGGATTCTTGGCCTCAAGCCAGACTTCGACCGTCGTGCTGTTGGGATCAAGAGCTGGACTAATGACCGTGACTTTGCCCTCGACAGGGTCGTCAATTCCCGGCACGGCCATCGTCCCTTTATCGCCGATTTTCAAAGCAGCGGCATCACTTTGCGGGATATGAGCCTTGGCTATAACAGAAGAAATATCCATCACCGTGAGTAAGGGCGTGCCCGTCGCTGCCATTTCGCCGGGGTAGAGTGGGCGGTCGGTGATCACGCCGTTCATTGGACTTCGAATTTCGGAGTAGCTCAGTTGGGCTTCTGCTCCCAGGTATTTGCCCTTGGCCGACTGCAGTTGCCCAGCGGCGGAGCGAAGTTCCTGTGGTTTGCCAATGGCCATCAGCGCGTCCAGATGTTTTTTCGCGATGGCGTATTGATTGTTGGCTTGGGTGAAATCGACGCGCGACTGATCGAGTTCTTTTCTAGGCAGCGCCCCCTGCTCGAAGAGTTGCTGGCGGCTCTCGTAAACTTTTTGCTGTGCACTAAGTGCGGCCTGGGCTTGCTGGGCATCGGCCTCCGCCTTCTGAATTTCTTCCGGCAGACCCGCAGCCGTGGTGGTTTCGTAAGTCGCCTGCGCCTGCTCGTAGCTGCCTTTATTTTCCTGTTCCGCGGCGCTCAGGTCGCGATTTTCGAGCACCGCCAGCAGTTGTCCTTCACGAACCGGGCTGCCGCGTTTCACCAGGAATTTCTGCACCGGAGCACTGATCTTGGGCACGATCGCGGCCTGCTGCCGCGGAAATAGAATCGCTTGCGTCGTTATGGTGCGCTGAATTTCGGTTTTTTCCACGGCGGCGACTTGCACCGTCACCGTCGGCTCTTTGTCACCCTTTTCCGACGAGCAACCGGCCATGAGCAGGCTGCCCATCGCCGTCATGACGGCCAGTGCGAACACCCGCCGGTATAAGACTTCGCGACTTCGGCTGCAGTCTGCTGGTGTGGTCTGCTTGCGGTTCATTCGGCTAGAAATTTCCTGTCAGAGTTTGGAGGTTGGCCACAGCTATGCGGAATCGCGCCTGGCCGTCGTCGTACGCATTGCGCGCCTGGGTCAGAGTATTTTGCGCGTCGACCACCTCCAATACAGTGGATTCCCCGGCTTGGTAGCGCAGGGTGGTGAGCCGCATGCTGTCGGCGGCTAATTCGGCGGAACTGGCCAGCGATTCCATCTCCGAGCGAGAGGCTTCCGCTTCACTGTAAAACTGACGCAAGTGGCTCAAGAGTTCCCTTTGCGCGAAGGTCAATTCGACGTGCGCCTGGTCTCGGCGAAGTTCCGCTTGCTTGAGCTTGCTGCGATCCGCGCCCCAACTGAAGATGGGAATCTGCAAACTGGCTACGCCGGAATATCCCAGGTTTCGCACGCCATTGCTTCGGACGGCAAACACGTTCGAATCGATGCCGTAAAAATAGTCGACGCTCAGAGACGGCAATAAACCGCCCCAAGCCGCCGTCACCTCGTGGTTGGCGACTTGCAGCGCCGCCAGCGCTGCTCGCAGATCGGGATTGTTCTTCTTGCCCGCGGCCTCGATCTCGGCGAAGTTGGGCAGGGGTTCGAGAGTTTGCAAGTCATCCACTACGGCGAAGTTCTGGTTGAAATCGGGAAACAGTAAGACGGCGAGATCGAGGCGACTCTTCTCCATGTCGAGCCGCGCTTCCCGCAGATCGCGCTGCTGTTGCTGGGCCTGGATTTGCGCCTTCACTACGTCGGCATGGGCGACTTCGCCGCCATGCTCCAGTTTCTGGCTGACGTCGAGAAATCGCGCGGCCTCGGCGGCAGCCTTCTGCGCTGTCGAATATTTACGTTCAGCAACGACTAACCCGTAATAGCCCTGAGTAACTGTGACGACGAGCCCCCGCTTCGCGATCTCCGCCTTGGCCCGCACCTGCGCCAGAGCGGCAGCTGAGCGGCGAAAATCCGCAACATTCGTGAGCGACAGTGCCTCATGCACATCGGCCTGGCTAATGTATTCGTGCACGCCATTGTTGGCGATGAACCTGGAAGTAGGACACCCCGCAGTGCTCGTCGCGCAGCTGGCAGGAAAGCGACCGGCGCCTTCAGTATAGATAAAAGAATTGTTGTAGTTCACGTCGGGGAGCAAGCCGGCCCGGGCTTGCACGCGTTCCTCGCGCGCGAGACCCAGATCGGTGACCGCCGAGCGGTATTGCGGATCATTCTGGCGAGCTCGCTGCAGTGCGTCCTGCAAAGTAATGGTTAGTGGAGCAGAACTGGACGAATTCGAGCTTGGGATCTGGGTATCGAGGGTCACCTGTGCAAAACTCGCGGGTACGACCGCTACCAGAACCAAAATGAAAATCAACAGGTTGGAGCGCGGTTCAATGTGGGAATGGAATTGGTTCGCGGCAAGAGATGAATTCTGATGTCTTTTCATAGGGTCACCTCGAAACCAAGGCGGGAGATGCAAAACCATGAAAGCGAAGACCAAGACGAAAATTGCCAGGAACCGGCATTGCCGCGAAAATTTGGCGCTTCGGAGCCTAACGGAAGCGTGGAAGTGTCGCGGACGATGAGCATGAGACGATTATTAGGACCAATTTAGAACTCGGCTAGCCTACCACGGGATTCCTGAAAGCCACATGAAAACCCAGGGTCCTGACCCCAAGCGCTAGTCCTCCAAGGCACTTAGCAAGGCGGAGTGTGGATGTGCGAACAATTGGCGAAGGCCGTGCAAGGTGAGAAGGCGAAAGTGATCGGCTAGCCGGAGGAACCAACCATGATCGATCTGGACCAGGTCAAAGTCACGCCCCGCGATCAGCAAGTTTTGAACTTGCTGGTGCAGGGGTGCAGCAACAAAGAGATCGCAGGGCAGCTCAACATCAGTCCACGCACGGTAAAGCAGCATTTGCGGACGCTGTTTCTGCGTGCCGGAATTCGCGAGGGCCGCAAGCGCGTAAAGCTGGCTATTGCCATCTTCAGCAGGGAGGAAGCCCAGTCATGACTCCCTGTGAGCGTCTTACGGCAAAGGAAATTCAGATTTCAATTCTGGTCTGGGAAGGGTTGACCAACCGCGAAATCGGCAAGATCGTGGGCACGAGCGAACAGGTGATCAAGAATCATTTGCGCAGCGCCTTCGACAAGATTGGGGTCTGGAGCCGACTGGAATTGGCCATGTACGTCGCCAGTCACGGCGGAAAGAATTGGCCTCCCGAGTCCGAGCATCTAGGCATGGCATTCAGCCAGGCCGTCGGCGCCGACTAAAGAATCGCCGGGTCCCCTGATATCGAAGACCTCGCACCAGCTATGCAGCCTTCATTCATTAATGTTTCTTCAGGCAGAGGCGGCAGCCAGCCTCTGCCCTTTGCCCAAAAACCATTCGCTCTCGTCCAAACTCTGCAAAACCTTTCACGAGGGCAACCAGGCCATTTCAGGGTCCGCTACGACTAACTGTATATTAAGCAATAGGTTGTGGGAAGAATTGGGGCGGCACGGCAATTGCAGCGGTTAAACCGATCTGTCGAGTGCGGGCTCAGAATGCAGGCGAGCCGGCTTCGCGACCCCGGAACCCTGCAATGGCTTACAAAGAGATTTTCTGGATGACGTGCGACTCCACCGAACAGTTACGGGCGGAGTATGGTCCTTTTCACACCCGCGCCGAAGCGGAAACAGAAGCCCAGAAACTCGGTTTTGGATATCTTCTGCGCTACGAGCATATCCTTGGCGACCATGAAGAGGTTCAGGAAGTGCGATGCATCTTCGTTGAATTGCCGGGAGCGATTCCGGTCGGAGTCGAGCCCGTCCAGATTACGCTTCATACCCGTTGCGCCACCTGCGGGGAATCCTCCGCACACAACAAGAGCTGGGAGGCGGAAGTCTGGGCAGACATTCACGAATTCGAACATTCCCGCCACCGCGTGCGACTTTTCGAACACGCCCGCGGCAAAGGCCTGAAGGAAATCGGCGACTGGCGAGGATAGATCAAAGGGCAGTTGCCGCTAAAACCGATCTACGCAGCTTTCAAGAAGTCCACCACAAACTTCCTGACCTCTTTCGCGACATTGCCTCGGAGCAGCTAGTGCTTTTCCGGTTTTAAGTCACCCGTCAGATGCAGTGATGGCGGGAACTCCGGTTCAGCGGATCCATCGGTTCTGGCATCCGAAGCGGCGAAGTTCAGGCTGGATTTTGTGTTGTGGTCGATCGCCTGGCCGCGTCCCATGTAAAGCGAGAAATCCCCGCGTACATCGAGCTGGTGTCCCATATTCGTGAGCTGCTGGCGAACTTCGGCGGGCACGCGGTCTTCGATGAGAATATTGCAGCCGATCCCGAAATTCGAGCGCACAGTGAAACGCGCCGTCTCCATTGCGGCCTGAAGGTTCATTCCGTAATCGACTACGTTAGAAACGAATTGAGCATGGGCCAACGGCTGGTTGGCGCCTCCCATGATGCCGAATCCGATGTGATCGTCGCCGTGCTCCATGAACGCCGGGATGATGGTGTGAAACGGGCGCTTGTGCGGGGCGAGAGCGTCCGGTTTGGCAGGATCGAGCATGAACAGAGCGCCACGGTTCTGCAGGGGAAACCCCATCCCGCGCACCGTAATCCCGGAGCCGAAACTCGAGAAGTTGCTCTGAATGAGCGAGACGATATTGCCCTCTCGGTCGACGACTGTGAGATATGTAGTGTCGCCGGCAGGGGGATGCCCGGCGTCCACTTCGCAATTGGCCCTAGCTGGATCGATCAGTTGGGCGCGCTGCTTCGCATATTCCTTCGAGAGCAAGCCGGCCACCGGCACCTTGGCGAACCGAGGATCGGCGTTGTAGCGCGCCAAGTCGGCGTATGCCAGCTTCATGGCTTCGATTCTCTTGTGCAATTCCTCCGTGCTGATCGGCCCGGCTTTCGCCGGCGAGAACTGCTCCAGAATGTTCAACATCTCTAGTGCCGCCATGCCCTGCCCGTTGGGCGGCAATTCGTAGACTTTCCAGCCTCTGTAAGTAATTGAGAGCGGCTCGACCCATTCCGCCGAAAAATCCTGCAGGTCGTCCGCCTTCATGGTGCCTCCGAGCTGGCGCGAAGTCGCAAGAATGGCTTTGGAAATTTCACCGAAATAGAAAGCACGCGGGCCATCGGCCGCAAGCAAACGGAAGGCTTTTGCCAGGTCAGGGTTTCTAAATACTTCACCCATGCGAGGGGCTTCGTCGTGGACTAGGAAAACGCGCCGGGTTTCGTCGTCACTTTTCAGCTTGGCGCGAGCGGCGCCCTGCCAGTCCATGCCGATCATCTCTTGGACCACGAAGCCGTTCTCAGCATAAAAAGTGGCGGGTGCAAAAATATCCTTCCAGCCTAATCGCCCAAAACGCTCATGCAATTTGTTCCAACCTTCTACCGCGCCGGGTACGGTTACAGTGTCGATGCCGCTGTCGGGCATCTGCGTCACTCCCTTGGATTTCAGGTAGTCGATGGTCAGCGCCTTGGGAGCCCATCCGCTGGCATTCAGGCCGTAAAGTTTTCCGGCCTTGGCCTCCCAGTAAATGGCGAACAAGTCTCCGCCAATGCCATTCATGTCCGGTTCCATCACGCCGAGCAGAGCGTTCGTGGCGATGGCCGCATCCACGGCAGAACCCCCGTGCGACAGGATCTCCGATCCGGCCTGCGAAGCTTGTACCTGACTGCTGGCGACAATGCCGTAGGGCGAGATGACCATCGATCGCGCGTTAGTGCGATCTTGCGAGAACGCTACGGCAGCTAGAAGGACCACCACAAAGCACAGCGGGAACCGACGCATCTCAATCTCCTCTTCAGTCGAAGGGATTCTTATGGAATTGTAAGAAGATGTCAACGTCACCAAACAGGCGCCCCACGTGGACCCGCTGGATTTAGAATATTCTCTGCATGTTTGCGCGGAGAACATTTCCCTGGATTAGTCGAACGCTGTTCGAAGTGTTGGTTGTAGGAATGGCCGCCGCTCAAAGCGTCAATTCCACAACTCCCTCCCGCGAAGCACCTGCGACGGTTCCTGCGCAGAGCCTCGCCAGATTTGACGTGCTGGTCGACTCCGCCATCCGACAGGAACACCGCTTGATCGTCTTGATGCGCAACTTCACGCCGATTGTCGAGACCTATATTCAGGAAGAGAAGACAGATCCCGATCTAGGAACGTCCCCCCGGAGCGACGACTACTTCTTGAGCCGCCTGGATCTGAAGGGCAATGGCATGGTCACTCGATCCTTTGAAGAGTCCGAGGGCTGGAAGGAGGTCTGGGAAAAGAAATTGCTGAAGAATCCGCGCCCTTTCTCGGCGGCAGGCTTCGCGCAGGCGATCTTTCCTGACCTGGATCATTTCGATCGTCATAACTACATTTTCAAATTTGCCCGCTGGGAAGTTCTTGGAGACATTCATTGCGGCCTGGTGGATGTTAGGCCTCGGGAAAAGTCGAAGAACCGCGGCTTCGTCGGCCGGATCTGGGTGGAGGACCAAGACTTTAATATCGTGCGGTTTACCGGCACGTTTACCTCAAAACAGCGCGCCGGGCGCGCTTTTCACTTCGACAGTTGGCGGTTGAACACGCTGGGTATCATGTGGATGCCGGCCTATATTTACACTCAGGAATCGGCTTCTCACGATCCCGCGAACCATACTCTCTGGTTCAAGGCTCAAACTCGTATCTGGGGCTACGACCTGCAAAATGCGGGCGACCACCGCGAGTATGCCAAGCAGCTGACCGACACACCAGTGTGGATAGATCCTAACCGGCACGAGGCATCGCAGGACGTGAGTCCGGCGAATACCATCGGGAAAACCACGTACTCTCCGGAAGACAATATCGTCGAGCGCTTGCAAGTTGCCGGACTCATGGCGCCCGATGGCCAAGTGGACCAGATTCTGGAAACTGTGGTTAACAATTTATTGGTCACCAACAATCTCGACCTTGCTGGGATTCGCTGCCGAGTATTGCTGACGACGCCGCTGGAGTCGTTCGTGATGGGCAGGACCATCGTGGTGAGCCGGGGACTGCTTGATGTCCTGCCCGATGAGGCGACACTGGCCGCAGTGCTGGCGCACGAACTCGCGCATGTCGTCCTGAAACATTCTGTGGGCGCCGACTCTTTGTCGGGACTGGCCGAACCATTCTCCGACCTGGAAGTCTTCACCCGCTTGAGTTTCCATTTCGATGCCGCACAAGAATCCGACGCGGACGCGAAGGGTCTGGAGCTTTTATCCAACTCGCCCTATCAAGCTCAACTTGCGAATACCGGACTTTTTCTAGAAGCTTTGCGGGCTAGATCCGCGCAACTGCCGAACCTGCTTCACAGTCGCCTCGGGAACGACTTCGGCAGCACGCACCTGACGCGAATGCAGACTGTCGCCGACCTCCCCAAACATTTGCAGGCGGATCGGCTGGATCAGATTTCTGCTTTACCCCTGGGCTCGCGCATTACGCTTGATCCGTGGTCGGACCGAATTGCGATGCTCAAGAGTTCGCCAGTGCGCCTGCAGTCGGCATCGGAGAAAATGCCCTTCGAAGTGTCGCCGTTCTTTCCCTACCTTAAGCGGCAGGACCAACACGAAAAGGCTCAAGCCGGAACTCAGCCGTAGCAGCGTATGTGGCGCGTTTTGACGCGGAGACTTGGTACTTAATTTGCGTTTTTGAGTTGGCTGGCTGCGGCTCGATCAAGCAGCCAGATCAGTTTGCCGTTGCTCGGCCGCACCAATTTTGAAGGATACTGCTCGGGTGGCCCATCTTCTTCCAGCACTGCTCGGAGCACGGTCGCCTTGTCGGTGCCGCTGACCAGAAAAGCCACGCTGCGCGCCGCATTCAGGACCGGCAAAGTCAAGGTGATCCGGTGGGTCTTCATTTTCTCAACCCAGTTGGCGACGACAAGTCGCTTCTTTTCCTGCAGTGCCGCGGTGCCGGGGAACAAAGAAGCGGTGTGGCCGTCTGGGCCCATGCCGAGAAGGATCAGATCGAACTGGGGAAACTGTCCGGGCTGAAGTGCGAAGAATTTGTTCAGAGTCTCCTCATACGATTCCGCGACGGCCTCGGCGTCCGGATTCTCGGCGGGAACGCGGAACACATTCGCCGCGGCCACTGGAATCTTGGACAGCATGCTCTCGTCTGCCATGCGGTAGTTGCTGTCGGGATCGTTGGGAGGGACGTGGCGCTCGTCGCCAAAGAAAAAGAACATGCGATCCCAAGGCAAAGCTGTGCGGGCATTCGTCGCCAGCAAATTGTAGAGACCTTTTGGAGTTGATCCGCCCGCCAGCGCAATGGTGAAGCGTCCTCGCTGTTTCACCGCTTCATTCGCCGCGCGCACAACCTCCTCCGCCGCCGCTGAGAATAGTTCTTGCGGGGTCGTCAAGATCCGAATTTGCGGGGAGGCGCTCACGACATTTTCATACCCGGCTAGGATTGATTGGCGCGCGTTGCCGCGCAGCGCGCAGCTCCGAGCAGTCCAGCTTTATCGTTAGTAATCACCTGCACCGGAATCGATTCTACCAGCGGCCGCAGTCGGCCTTTTTCCACGAAGGCCTTCATGAACGTCGGGCCTTTTAACTTCACAAGAATTTTTGGGGAGATGCCGCCGGCTAGGAACAGGCCTCCTGTAGCCATCACTTTCAATGCGAAGTTGGCGGCTTCGGCGCCATACACCGAGATCCACAGGTCCAGCGCCTTTTCCGCAAGCGCTTCAGTTCCGTCCAATGCCGCTCGCGAAATAACTGCGGCCGGATCACCCTGCTTGAGTGCAGCGGCAAATTCCCCGGATTCCTTCTCAGATCCGTAGTCGCGCAAGAATTCGTACACATTCACCAAGCCGGGCCCGGAAAGAATACGCTCGTAGCTGACGTGCCCAAAGCGGGCCTTCAAGAAGCGCACCAATTCGATTTGCAAATCTCCCTGCGGACCAAAGTCGGTGTGCCCCCCTTCACAGGCAAAAACGTGATGCTTGCTTCCGTCCCAAAACAACCCGGCTTCTCCCAATCCCGTTCCCGGCGCGATGACTGCCTGGTTTCCAATCGCGGGTTCAGTGACACGATTTAAAGGAACCAGATCACCGTCAGCCAGCGCTCCAATTCCCCAGGCGCTGGCTTCGAGATCATTGATCAGCAAAGTTGCAGGCAGATGAATTTGTTTTGCGAGCCGCGACTGCTCGATCACCCAGGGCAGGTTGGAAGTTTCCACGCGGCCATTACGCACAGGGCCAGCGATTCCAAAGCAAGCGGCGTCTGGGTGCCCTTCGGAATCGTCAATAAATCGCGTGACAATCTCGCCGAGTTCGCTGTGCTCGCGGCTGGGAAAGACGCGTTCCGATACCAGGCGCAAATGCCCGTTCTGGGGTTGAAAATAGGCCAGCCGCGCATTGGTGCCACCAATATCGCCGGCCAGAATCATTTCTCGAAATTCCTCCAGCGGCGGCCATCGCGCTCCAACAATTCGTCGGCATCCTTCGGACCCCACGTGCCCGAAGCGTAATTGGGAAAATTCCGCGGCGGGAGCGCCTTCCATAAATCGAGTACCGGATTCACTACGGACCAGCCCGCCTCCACCATGTCGGCACGCTGAAACAGCGTCTGGTCGCCGATCATGCAATCGTGCAGCAGGCGTTCGTAGCCAGTGCTGGGCTGCTTGCCAAAGTATTCCTGATATTCGAAATTCATGTCGACCGTGCCCAGTCGCATGACCGGACCGGGAACCTTGGCTGCGAATTGCAATGAGATTCCTTCTTCGGGTTGGATATGCAACACGAGTTGGTTGGGCATCAGGTGTTCGACGGGAGTGTCGCGGAACAGCACGAATGGCGCCCGTCGAAACTGTATCACGATGTGCGTGTTGCGCACGGGCATTCGCTTTCCGGTACGCAGGTAGAAGGGAACGTCAGCCCACCGCCAGTTATCGATCAGCAATTTCATCGCGACAAAAGTTTCGGTGCGCGAATCGGGGGGAACATCCGGCTCCGCGCGATAGGACGTCACTCTCTTGCCATCTTCGGTTCCGTCGCCGTACTGTCCGCGCACGGTTCGGCTGAGCACGTCTTCATCGCTCATGGGTTGGATGGCGTGCAAGATCTTGGCCTGCTCATCGCGCACCGCATTGGCGTCGAAGGAAATCGGCGGTTCCATTGCGGTCAGGGAGATGAGTTGCATGATGTGGTTGGGCACCATGTCGCGCAAAGAACCGGCTTGGTCGAAATAACTTCCACGGCCTTCCACTCCGACCGTTTCCGCGACGGAAATCTGCACGTGATCGATGTAGCGGCGGTTCCACACCGGCTCGAAAATTCCGTTGGCGAAACGGAACGCCATGATGTTTTGCACCGTCTCTTTGCCGAGATAGTGGTCGATGCGGTAGATCTGTTTTTCGTCGACCACCTTGGCCAGTTGCTGGTTCAGCGCTTTCGCCGATTCCAGATCGTGCCCGAAGGGCTTCTCGATCACCACCCGCCGCCAGTGACTGTTATTCTGTTCCATTAGTCCTGCAGCGGAAAGTTGTTCCACGATCGGGCCGAAATACTTCGGCGCGGTGGCCAGGTAATAAAAGAAATTCTGATGGCTCGAGTGCTCCTGATCGATCTTGGTGAGAAAATCCTTCAGCTGGGGATAGAGATTATTGTCATTGAAATCTCCGGCAAAATAATAGAAGCGGCGCGCGAACCACTCCCACAGGTCATCGTCGACACATTCTCCGCAGTAAGCCTTGACATCGTCATGAACCCGCTTGCGAAATTCGTCATTCGACATTTGCGTGCGGGCAACTCCAACCACCGCAAACTCGCGCGAAAGCAAACTCGCACGCGCCAGATTGTACAGAGCGGGAATCAGCATGCGGCCCGTCAGGTCGCCGGCCGCTCCAAAAATCACCATGACGCATGGATCGCCCTGCTTGCCAATGCGCGGCGGCGCCGCCGCTGTTGGTTGTTCCGCTAGTTCAGCCATAAATCATTCCCCTGAAATTTGCGGTTAAAGGTTTCAGCGCCTACGCAGTCTTTTTCGTTTCAGGCGCGCCCTGCTCCACGTGTCCGCCAAACTTTTGCCGCATCGCGGAAAGCATTTTTTCCGCAAACGTATGTTCCTGACGCGAGCGAAAACGTACGTACAACGCCGCGGTCAGTACTTCTGCGGGCACCGCCTCATCAATCGCGGCCTGAATCGTCCAGCGGCCCTCGCCGGAATCCTGCACGTAGCCTTCGTACTCGGACAATGTGGGATTCTCTGTCAGGGCCATCGCCGTCAGGTCAAGCAGCCACGAACTGATGACGCTGCCGCGCCGCCACACTTCCGCGATGTCGGGAAGGTTCAGGTCGTAGCGAATGTCTTCCGGCAAATCCTTGCTGGTCGCGTTCTTAAAAATGTCGAAGCCTTCCGCGTAGGCCTGCATGATTCCGTACTCGATTCCGTTGTGCACCATCTTGACGAAGTGTCCAGAGCCTGAGGGGCCGCAATGAATGTAGCCATTCTCCGCGGTTCCTCCGAGTTTTTCTCGTCCTGGAGTTCGCGGAATGTCGCCCTTGCCCGGAGCCAGAGTTTTGAAAATCGGATCGAGCCGCTGCACCGCTTCTTTGGGGCCGCCGATCATCATGCAATAGCCGCGTTCGAGTCCCCAGACGCCGCCGCTGGTTCCCACGTCGATGTAGTGAATCCCCTTACCCTTCAATTCATTGGAGCGGCGCACATCGTCTTTAAAATACGAATTGCCGCCGTCGATGATGGCATCGCCCGCTTGCAGATGCGCGGCCAGTTTCTGCACCGTTGCTTCGGTCGCGCTGCCTGCGGGAACCATGATCCAGATCGCGCGCGGCGGCGTCAGCTTGCCAATCAAATCTTCGAGCGACGTGGATCCAGCAGCGCCCTCGCTCGCCAACTTCTTCACCGAGTCCGGACTCAAATCAGAAACCACGAGCTGATGTCCGCCGCGCATCAACCGCCGCGTCATATTCGCGCCCATCTTGCCCAACCCTACCATTCCCAATTGCATGTCTCTTGCTCCTAGTCGCCGCTTCCTGAGTGGCGTTGGCCGGCCGTAACAAAGCGCACCCGCGCCCCGCATACGTTGGCCGTTAAGAAACTATAGGGCTTTCTGAACCGCTGCCTGCAAGCTAGCCAGCCCCGCTTTGAGATTGCTGCCCAAATGAACTCGCAGGGCGCGTCTTCCGCGGTCTGCCAACACCTGGAAATCTCCCCGCGCCTGCGCCGCCTTCACTATTCCAAAGGTATATTTCTGCCCCGGCACCGGCAACTCCACAGAATCGTCGCAAGTGATTTGCAGAAACACGCCCGAGTTTGGCCCACCTTTGTAAGCTTGCCCGGTCGAGTGCAGAAATCGCGGACCGAAGCCCAAACACGTCGCCACGCGCTTTTTGTCGCGCACGAGATGTCGCAACACCTGCAGGCTTTGCTCGTTCTCCGTATTCATTTGGACATAGCCGAGCACGGCGAAATAGTCGCCAGTCTTGATGCGCGACAGATGAGCCTTAAGATATCCCGCAACCGACTTGTCGCTGCCCGCCGCTTTTGCCAGGTCCGCCGCATTTTTGTCGTCGGTGAATAACTTGATCCCAGAATCCTCAACGACAGGCTTTTCCGGGGGCAAGGCACCAGTTTTCTCGTACGCAGAAGTTAACTCCCGGGTGACGATTTTGCTGGCTTCGACGTCAGGCTGGTTAAAGGCGTTGATGCCGATAATGGCGCCCGCGACAGCAGTAGCAATCTCCCAGCGAAAGAATTCCGCGCCGAGATCGTAAATATCTGCAATCGAGATGCGCACGACGGGATGCCCGGCCTTCTCGATCGCCGCCACTTTCGCATCCTGATCGACGTCCACACCGGATTCCAGACGCACATAAACGAACACGCGATCGTTGCCGTAAACTTCCGGCGAGGTTAGATGTTCGCGATCGACGGGGATAATTCCCTTGCCGACTTTTCCCGTCGATTCGGCGAGAAGCTGCTCCAGCCACGCGCCGAGGTCGAAGATGCCGGGGGAAGTGATGATCGTAATTTTGTCGCGACCGGCATTGGCCGCCGATCCGAGGATGACGCCCAGTACGGCTCCGGGATTTTCTTCTACGGCAATCCCTGCACCGCATCCTCGCACCATCTCCGCAGCACGAGAGAGAAATTTCTTGGTGTCTAGTCCCATGACCGCCGCGGGCACCATCCCGAAATTCGATAGAGCAGAATAGCGTCCGCCGATCGAGGGAAGTCCGAAGAAAACATGGAGAAAGTGATCCCCTTCGGCTACTTGCTGCATCTTCGATCCCGGATCGGTGATGGCCATGAAGTGGCTGCCGACCTTTGCGACGCCAACCGCTTGCTTGGTGCGCTCGAAAAAATATTGTTTGAAAATGTTTGGTTCCAGCGTGCTGCCCGACTTACTGGAGACAATGAACAGCGTTTTAGGAACGTCGATCTGGTGCTCGAAGGCTTTGACCTGTCCGGGATCGGTGGAATCGAGCACGTGGAGGGTGGGGAAGTGTGCGATTCTGCCGAACGTCATGCGCAGAACTTCCGGACACAAACTCGATCCGCCCATGCCGAGCAGCAGGACGTGCTGGAACTCGCGCTGCTGCACTTCTTTTGCGATTTTCTGCAGCTGATCCTGCTGCGCGACTTGCTCCTCGACAATGTCGAGCCAGCCCAGCCACTTGTCTTCGTCACTTCCGGTCCACAGTGTGGCATCGCGCTGCCACAAGCGCTTCATGTTTCCACGCGACTGCCACTCGGCGATCGTCGCTTTCACCGTTGAGGCAAGCGATTCCGGCAGGGAAGTCTTCAGTCGGCTCACGGCTATCCTTTTTGCTGCGTGTTTTTCTTCACCGCTTCCAGAAGCTTGTCGAAGGCATCGGCAAACAGCTTGACGCCATCCGCGGTCAGCTTGTCAGTCACTTCCTTGATCGAAATGCCGGCTTGTGCCAGGTTGTCCATCACCTTGGCGGCAGCCGGGACATCTTCTGTAAGGCTGTTCCTCAGCTTTCCGTGATCGCGGAATGCGTCTATTGTCGCCGGCGGCATGGTGTTGACAGTGTCGGGGCCGATTAATTCTTCCACGTAAATCACGTCACGATAATTGGGATTCTTCGTGCTCGTGCTCGCCCACAGCACGCGCTGGGTCTGCGCTCCCTTGGCCGCTAAAGCCTGCCAGCGCGGACCGCTGAAAATCTTCCGGTAGCGCTGATAGGTGAGCTTGCCGTTGGCGATCGCCACTTTGCCAAGCACACTCTTCAAAAAAGCCTGCTGTTTCGCGTCGGTCGTTGCCTTAAGCTTTTCTTCAATCTTCGAGTCGACCAGTGTGTCGATGCGGCTGATAAAGAAGCTGGCCACGCTCGCCATCTTTTTCAGATTGCCGCCGCGGGCCGCGAGATCTTCCAGCCCCGCGATGTAAGCTTCGGCGACCTTCTCATATACTTCCTGAGCGAAGAGCAACGTCACGTTGATGTTGATTCCTTCGCCGATCAGTTGCCGGATCGCCGGAAGTCCCTGCGCCGTGCCCGGAACCTTGATCATGACGTTGTCGCGCTTCACCGCCTTCCAAAGGCGGCGCGCCTCGTCGATGGTCTCCTGCGTTTTCAGTGCCAAGTACGGAGAGACTTCCAGACTGACATAGCCATCGCGGAACTTGGATTCGTCGTACACGCCGCGCAGCGCATCCGCGGCGTCCTGAATATCACGAATGGCAATTTGCTCGTAAATGTCTGTGGTAGTGAGACCTTTCTTTGAATCAAGTGAATGCAGAATATCGTCGTACAGGGAACTGTCGCCGATTGCCTTCTCGAAGATGGACGGATTCGAAGTCATTCCCCGAAGTCCATCTTCGGTGATCAAATGCTCCAGCTTCCCACTGGTGAAGAGGTCGCGCCGGATGTAATCGAGCCACATCGACTGGCCGTAGTCGAGCAATTGTTTTAGCGGATTTTTTGTCGCCTTCGAATTTTCTATAACTCCAGTTGGCTGCATAAATTTTCTCCTACAATCTTCATTCGTAGAGACGTAGCTTGCTACGTCTCTTTCTCTAAGCGAGACGTAACAACGTCTTTACTTTTCTGACATCACGGCGTGAGCTTCCTTCAGCACCGCATCCACGGTGAAGCCAAAATATTTCAGTAAATCCTTCAACGGCGCTGAGGCACCGAATCGATGCATGCCTATGTTGCGCCCCTTGAGCCCGGTGTATCGTGCCCACCCGAAAGTGGACGCCATCTCCACCGAAACACGTGCGGTCACGTCAGAGGGCAGTACGCTCTCCTTGTACACCGCATCCTGTTGCTCAAAAATGTCCCATGAAGGCATGCTCACCACGCGCGCCTTGACACCCTCAGCCTTCAATTTTTCGTACGCATCCACGCAGAGCGAGACTTCGCTGCCGGTGGCCAGCAAAATCACGTCGGGCTTTCCACCTCCGTCGGCTAGTACGTACGCGCCCTTGGCCACGCCGGAAGCGGCAGCATATTTCGAACGATCTAGAGTTGGCAGATTCTGCCGGGTTAGCACAAGTGCCACCGGAGAACTCTGCAGATGCGCAATAATCTTCCAGGCCTCCGTCACCTCGTTGGCATCGCCGGGACGAATCACCACCAAATTCGGCATGGCCCGCAGCGACGCCAATTGCTCGATCGGTTGATGGGTCGGACCATCCTCGCCCACGCCAATCGAGTCATGCGTGAAGATGAAAATCGATGGGCACTCCATGAGCGCCGCGAGGCGAATGCTCGCCCGCATGTAGTCGCTGAAGTTGAAAAACGTGGCCCCGAAAGCGCGAAGCCCAGATACAGTCATTCCGTTGACGCTTGCGCCCATGACGTGTTCGCGCACTCCGAAGTGCAGGTTACGGCCAGCCGGATTGTCTGGCGTGAAATCTCCCGCACCCTCGAATTTCAACGTGGTCTTGTTCGAAGTAGCAAGATCGGCCGAGCCACCAACCATCCAGGGAATATTTTGCGCCACGGTGTTCAGCACTTTGCCCGAACTCTCGCGAGTTGCAATGCCCTTGGCATCGGCGGGAAACGTGGGCAGGTTCTTATCCCAACCCGCAGGCAGTTCACGGTGCTGCATCTGGCTAAGCCGTTCAGCGAGGTCGGGATATTTCTGTGAGTATGACGCAAACACGTCCGACCATCGAGCCCGCAAGTCATGCCCGCGCCTGCCAATACCATCCTGGAAATGCTCGCGCACGCCGTCGGGCACCAGGAACTTGGCATCTTCCGGCCAACCGTAGAATTTTTTTACGAGCCGCACTTCTTCTTCGCCCAAAGGTTCGCCGTGAGCGGCGTTGGTGTCTTGCTTGTGCGGGGAACCGTAGCCGATATGGCTATCGACGATGATCAGCGTGGGACGATCCTTCGTTTTCTGGAAAGTCTCAAATGCCCGCGCCAGCATTGTGAGATCGTTGGCATCGGCGACGCGGGTCACGTTCCATTCATATCCGATAAAGCGCGTCGCAACATCTTCACTGAACGACCAGTCCGCCGGACCATCCAACGTGATGTGATTGTGGTCGTAGATCCAGCACAGGTTAGAGAGCTTCAAATGCCCGGCCAGGGAAGCGGCCTCCCCGCCTATCCCCTCCATCAAATCGCCATCAGAGCACATTGCATAAACGTTGAAGTCGAAGATTTCGAAGCCGGGGCGGTTGAAGTTCGCCGCCTGCCACTTGCTGGCAATCGCCATTCCAACACTGTTACCCACGCCCTGTCCCAAAGGCCCAGTCGTGGTCTCGACTCCAGAGGTGATGTGCGATTCAGGATGGCCGGGGGTCACGCTGCCTAATTGGCGAAAGCGTTTGATCTCCTCCAGCGGCACGGCGAGTTCTTTCAAAACTTTGCCCTGCTTGTCCACCCGCCGAACCTCAGCGAGATAGAGCATGGCATACAACAGCATGGAGGCGTGACCATTGGAGAGGACGAAGCGGTCGCGGTTCAGCCACGTCGGGTCGGCGGGATCGTAACGCAAAAACTCTTGCCACAGGCAATAGGTAACCGGCGCGAGTCCCATAGGCGCGCCCGGATGGCCAGAGTTGGCCTGCTGCACCGCGTCGATTGCCAGAGTTCGAATGGTGTTAATACAAAGCGTGTCCAGTTGTTGTCCCGTTGCTAAAACCTGCTCACTGGCTACCATGCGCTTCCGTTCCTCCACGTGGAGATTTCACTGGCGAGACCCACCCACAATAGTTAGAGTTCTCGATTGCGGAAAGGGTTCATACGTAAGGAAAGTGTATCAATTTCCCGGAGAACGTGGGATCGGGGAAAATTCGGAGAAATCGCGGAATTGCTTTTTACTTGAGAAGTCGCAGGTAAGCGCCTTCGTCTCGAAACGCCCGGGTGGTTTCTTGCACGAATTTTACGAACTGACGCAGGCTGTCGCGCTCAGGCGGCGCCATACCGTCGAAGCGCACTCGAACTCCGCTGGCCGGAGCGTTGCGTGCGACCACGCCACTCAGGGCAAACCCTTTCACCCAGATCTTACCGTTTGGAACCCACAAGCCGATCGCGACTTTGGCGCCGGGTGGAACTGGGTTCGCCGTCTCAACCAGGCATCCGCCAACGCTGGTGTTGGAAAGATTGCCCCAAATTGAAGTCGGGGTCTCGTCGACCCGAAGTTCGACCGCCACGAAACATTTGATTCGCGGGTTGCGACGCCGATCGCTCCCCAGGCTTGGGGTGAACAAGTCGGGGGAAAATGGAGGCGTGTCGGAGGTCGGAGTCGGAACCGGCGGCGGCTCAGGGGCTAAATTCGGTTTAGAGGAGGTAGTTGCGGCGGCGCCCGCCTTTATCTGGCGCATCGCCATCAGCAGAGCCTCTTCCCGCTTTCCCGCCGGGGCTTCGCGGTAGGTTTGTAGCAGGGTTCCTACGTGCCGGACGAGGTCCGGATCGGACAGTATCCGGGTCCAGTCAGTTCCTGTTGCTGCGCTCATCCATTACACTCTTTCGTACTTGTAGTTAGGCTCCCTACAAGATTGAACCCCCAAGTACCTTCGTTCAAGATGACCTAAGTCACTGAATTGAGGTTTCCTGGGTGCGAAGACGGGGGTCAGGATCAGTCATCGGCTCTTACGGACTTCGCTGATCCGACCATTATTGAGGTCAAGCGCCAGCTGTCCAGGTGGTTTTCCGTCTCGATTCTGCAGAATCGTTTGCATCTCTAAAGCTTGCAAACGAATCAAATTGGACGAGTTATGCTAGAGGCGAGAAAGGAAGCATCGGCCACTGACCGTAGTGCCGAACCTTCGCACGATCAAGAATGCCTTGCTCATCCATAATTTCCCGCGCCACAATTTTCGTCCTGTGCCTGTTCCTCCTCCGCCCGAGCCTGCGAGCGCAAGCCAGTGGGCAAAGCCCTTCGGTTCCGAATGTGACCCTCCCTGGAACGCAGAACCCGTTTTTGGGCAGCGCTCCCGAAGGCAAAGCCACCGCGGATATCCTGCAGATTGACTTCAAGGATGCGATTGATCGGGGTTTGCGGAACAACCTCGGTTTGTTGCTGGCTTCGGACCAAGCCGAAACGGCGCGGGGAGAGAAATGGAAAGAACTGGCCGAACTGCTTCCCAACCTTGGCGCCCATGTCATAGAGAATGCGCAAACCGAGAGTCTGGCGGCACTGGGATTCAACAAACTGGCGCCGTTTTTTGCTCCTCCAGGTGGTAAGCCAGCCGCATTTCCGCGCGTTATCCCAGCGTTCAACTACTTCGACGCCCGGGCTTCTCTCAGCCAATCGCTGTTCAATTTCAGGAGTTTAGAAAGAGAACGCTCGGCGTCTGAAAGTTTGAAAGCCGCGCAATTCAGCTACAAAGACGCAAGAGAGATGGTGGTTCTCGCCGTTGGCAACGCCTATTTGGAAGCGATTGCCGCCAGCGCTCGGGTGGAGACGACCGAGGCCCAGGTGACGAGCGCACAAGCTCTTTACGGAAAGGCCTCCGACCAGCTGAAAGCAGGATTGACTCCGGCTATTGACGCGCTGCGCTCGCAGGTCGAACTGCAAGCCCGCCAGCAGCAACTGATTGTTGCCCGCAACGATCTCGCCAAGCTGCGGTTAGATGTGGCGCGAGTGATTGGATTGCCGCCGGGCCAGGAGTTTGTGCTCACTGAAAAAGCTCCTTACCAGGCCCTTACCGCTCTGCCGCTCGACACTTATTTACAACGCGCCTATTCCTCGCGTCCTGACTACCAGGCTGCGCTGTCGCGAGTCCGGTCGGCGGAACTCTCCCGCAGGGCCGCTACAGCTGGACACTATCCAACCGTGGACGTCGATGCGAACTTGGGCGACATTGGCGTGAATCCATCGCAGTCGAATGGGACCTGGCAGGTCACCGGCGGTATAAACATTCCCATCTTTGCGGGCGGTCGCACTCATAGCGATGTATTGGAGGCAGACGCGCAGTTGAAGCAAGCGCGTTCTCAGCTCGGCGATCTCCGCGGCCGCATCGACTACGAGGTTCGTACGGCGCTACTCGATTTGAACGCGGCCGCCGAACAAGTCGAAGTTGCCCGGAGTTCGGTTGACCTGGCCGAACAAGCGCTCACCCAATCGCAAGACCGCTTCACCGCTGGCGTCGCCGATAACCTGGAGGTAGTGCAGGCCCAGGAGTCGGTCGCCAGCGCTCACGAGAGTTATATTCAGAGTCTGTATGCCCACAATCTTTCGAAAGTTGAACTGGCGTACGCGATTGGCGATGCGGAGCACGGCGTCAAACAATATTTGAAAGGCAATCAATAACTGCTATGGAGCAAACCACTCAGAGTCCGCCCAAGAACGTCGAGCAAGCTGGCGCCGAACCACCGGCTAACAACACTAAGCCGTTGCCCGCGACGGAAGAAGACTTTCACACCCGGCCTTCCCGTACGCAAAGTTCCGGATTCCGCATCGCGGTCGTGATTGCCATCATTGTTCTGTTGATCGCCGGTTTCTTCGCTTACCGCTATTTCACCAGCTATGAATCGACCGACGATGCCCAGGTCGATGGGCACGTTAACTCAGTTAGCGCTCGGGTCTCTGGCCACGTGGTCAAACTCAACGTTCTGGATAATCAATACGTGCAGGCGGGAACGGTGCTGGTCGAAATTGATCCCGCGGATTATCAAGTGGCCTACGAACGCGCCAAGGCGGACTTTGAAGATGCCCAGGCCGCAGCCGTTGCGGCTGGGGTGACGGTTCCGATTACCTCCATTAATACCAGCGGCCAGGTCTCGGCTTCCGAAGCTGACGTGAGCAGCGCCCGCGCCGGCATTCAGGTTGCAAAACAGCAATACGAAGCTGCCAAAGCCCAACTGCAGGAAGCGCAAGCGAATAATGTTAAGGCGCAGAACGACCTCGGACGTTACAAGCAGCTAGTCGACAAGCAGGAAATTTCCCAACAGCAGTATGACCAGGCCATCGCCGCTGCGAAGGCAAGCGAAGCAACTGTAGAAGCAGCTCGCGCCAGTGCTGATGCGGCGCAGCAGGAGGTTACGCAGGCTCAAGGCAAACTGGTGCAAGCCGAGGTCAATTCGCGCTATGCCAACACAGCGCCTAAGCAGATGCAGATTACGCGTGCCAAGGCCACATCGGCGCTGGCAGAAGCGCAGCGCAAAAAGGCGGATCTCGACCAGGCCCAACTGAATTTGCAGTACACAAAGATTGTTGCGCCGGTGAACGGCATTGTCAGCGACCGAACTGTGGAGGTCGGCCAGAACGTGGCTCCCGGCCAGGAATTGATGAAGATTATTAACCTGGATGACATTTGGATCACGGCGAACTTCAAGGAAACGCAACTTCGGCAAATGAAAATCGGTCAGAAAGTCACCGTCGAAGTCGATGCCAACGGGAGAAGCTATAACGGAAAAGTCGACAGCGTCGCGGGAGCCAGCGGCGCTCGTTTCAGCCTGCTGCCTCCCGAAAACGCCACCGGAAATTACGTGAAAGTGGTGCAGCGCATTCCAGTAAAAATCATCCTGGATCCCGGTTCGAATAATGATCACCAACTGCGCCCGGGTGAGTCGGTTACGCCTAAGGTCTGGATTCGGTAATGGGTGCGGCCGGCGCAACCGTTGGACAGGGTGACGTTCATGCCGATGCCTGGCGTCCGGCAGTCAACCCATGGATCATCGCCATGGCGGTCACGCTGGCGACTTTCATGGAGGTCCTCGATACCTCGATCGCCAACGTCGCTCTTCCCCATATTGCCGGGGGCCTTTCGGCCGGGCAGGATGAGAGCACATGGGTGCTCACGTCTTACTTGGTTTCGAACGCGATCGTACTTCCTCTTAGCGGCTGGCTCTCGTCTATTGTCGGCCGCAAGAATTTCTACATGGGATGCGTCGCTCTGTTCACCATCAGTTCGTTTCTTTGCGGGCTCGCGCCGAATCTAACCACGCTAATTATTTGTCGCGTTCTGCAAGGTGCGGGCGGCGGTGGATTGCAGCCCAGTGAGCAGGCCATACTCGCGGACACTTTCCCTCCCGCCAAGCGCGGAATGGCTTTTGCCGTGTATGGCATCGCCGTGGTTACAGCGCCGGCTATCGGGCCCACGCTTGGAGGATGGATCACTGACAATTTCACCTGGCGCTGGATTTTCTTTATCAACATTCCGGTCGGGATTATTTCGATTCTGCTGACTTCGAGATTGATCCAGGATCCGCCTTACTTCAAGCGCCGCAAGCTGAACGAAACCAGGATTGACTATATTGGTCTGGGTTTTGTGGCGCTGGGTCTGGGCACGCTGCAGGTGGTGCTCGACAAAGGCCAGCGCGACGACTGGTTCGAATCACACTTCATCCTGATTCTTACCTTGATCGCGGTGGCTTCGCTGCTGTTCGGCATCTTCTGGGAGTGGAAGCACAAGGACCCGATCATCGACTTGCATTTGTTCCGCGACAGAACTTTTGGCATTTCGAATCTACTGATGTTCATGCTGGGCTTCGCGCTGCTGGGCAGCACTCTGCTCTTGCCGCTATTCATGCAGACCATGCTTGGATACACCGCGCAGCAATCTGGAATGGCTCTGATGCCCGGTGGATTCGCCATCATGCTGCTGTTGCCCCTGGTGGGATTTCTGCTGTCGCGCTACACTCCGCGCTGGCTGCTGGTTTTCGGCCTGGTTATGCTCTCGTTTTCGCTGTTTCACATGACCAACTTTGACCTGCAAATCGACTTTCGGACCGCTGTGATTGCCCGCGTTTTTCAGGCTGTCGGCATGGCGTTTCTATTCGTTCCCATCAACACTGCTGCTTACGCATTCTTGCCGCGCGATAAGAACAACGCGGCCTCTGGACTGATGAATCTTGCGCGCAATATGGGGGGAAGTGTCGGAATTTCCGTGGTGACCACCATGCTGGACCGGCGCAGCCAGGTGCATTTGACCGATTTGTCGTCGCATCTGAGCCCATCGAATCCGGCGTTGCAGTCGATGATCCGGGGAGCATCGCGCGCCATGCAGACCCACGGCGCAAGCGCGGCGGGAGCAACTCGCCAGGCCTATGCACTCATTCAAGGCACGGTAGAACGCCAAGCGACGATGCTGGCTTATCTCGACTGTTTCTGGTTTCTGGGAGTGGCCATCCTGGCGATGATTCCCATGGTTTTCCTGATGAAAAAATCGAAACCCGGAGGAGGAATGGCGGTACACTAACCATCGCTATGTTTCGCCTCATCACCATCGAGCGCGAGTATGGCTGCGGCGGCGCCGCCATTGCTGCGCAACTCGCCGAGCGCCTGGGCTGGAAGCTGTGGGATAAGTTGCTTACGCAGGAAATTGCTCACCGTGCGCAGGTCGATCCTTCCGCCGTGAAACGCTGCGATGAACGCATGGACAGCCGCTTTCACCGCCTGGCGAAAACTTTCTGGCGCGGCAGCTACGAACGAAGCGCTACTCTGGGCGGCCAGATGTTCGACACGGACCGCATGATGGCCATGATGCAGGAAACGATGAACAAGATCGCCGGCGAAGGTGACTCTGTCATTGTGGGTCGAGGCGCTCCTTATTTTTTGCGTGAAAACCCTTGCGCCTTCCACGTTTTTCTTTATGCGCCGCGCTCGGAGAAGATCCGCCGCATCATCGCCAGTGGTTGCAGCGAGCACGATGCAATCGAGCAAGTCGAGTCCATCGACCGCGAGCGAATTGCATACGTAAAACATTACTTCAACGCCGATTGGCCAACGCGTTCGCTCTATCACGTCATGCTCAACACGGCCGTGGGCGACAAGGCGGTGGTGCAGACAATTCTCGACACGATGCGACTTGTCGAGGGTCGTCCCAGAGCCACAAACTACGACGAGAACAAAGTGCCCGCTTCTCAGATTTAGCCCTGGAATCTTCGCTCGAAAATAATTGGAACATGGCTTAAGCGGTTCCGGGCCCAGACTGCGCAGGCTGCGGTCGCCCTGGTCGTTGCGGCGCGGGGCAGCAGTTTTCTTGGCAAAGATCTGCCCGCGGGCCCAGCGAACCTAAGGCTCGACGTTCTGCACCACTGGTGCGTTCAAGCAGTAACTCCCGAATCATGGCGATGAACTTGGGATGGACGCCTACTGTCTTCGCCCGTGCCATTGGCAAAGAGAGGGAATCGCAAAGCTGGCGCGCCTCGATGTCCAGGTCATACAAAACTTCCATATGATCGGAAATAAAGCTGATCGGCGCGAGCACAACGGCGCTGGCCAGATTGCGTGCCTTCACCTCGCGCAGGTAGTCCAGAATGTCGGGCTCGAGCCAAGGCTGTCCGGGCGCGCCACTGCGGCTCTGATATACAAGGACGTCGTTGCTGATTCCTAGCCTTGCTGAAACCAACCTTTTTACTTCTTCCAGTTGGCGGACGTAGTCAGACGTGTTCGCCATGGAGAGTGGAATACTGTGGGCGATGTAGACGACCTGAACATTCTGCCGCGCGTTGGCCGGAATTTGAGCGAGCGCGTCGCGCAATCGATCTTCGGTTGCCTCAATGAATCCGGGATGGTTGAAGAACGCTCGGAGTTTGTCGATCTCGGGCGCTCCGGGGCCAACCTCACTTTGCGCCCGAGCGATGTCTTCGCGATATTGGCGGCATCCAGAATAGGAACTGTACGCGGAGGTAACGAAGGCGAGCGCGCGCTGAATCCCATCCTGCTTCATCTGGCGCAATGTGTCGGCCAGCATCGGATGCCAGTTGCGATTTCCCCAATAGACGGGCAGTTTCGGACCATTCTGCGCGAGTTCGTTCTTGAGAGCGGCAATCAGTTCGCGGGTTTGCTGATTGATCGGACTCTTGCCGTCGAAGTGGTAGTAGTGCTCCGCGACCGCGAGCAGGCGCTCGCGCGGAACGTTTTTTCCACGCAGCACATTTTCGAGGAATGGGATGACGTCTTCACGCGACTCGGGACCGCCGAAAGAGACTATAAGAAGGGCGTCGTAGTTCATGCGTGAAGGCTAAAGATGGCCTGTGAATCTCTCGCGAAAATAAAGTGCGATGAGGGGCTTAGGAGAGGCTGTTTAAGGGAGGTCCGTTTTGGGAAATTCGGAGTTGGGAGGGTACCCCCCCTCCCCCCCCTACCTGCGCAAGGCTTGACTGGCACGGGTTTTGCAAGAGGTGTTCGCAAAATCTTGATGGCAAAGCGGTTAGCGGCCAAAATCCGCAAAACAAAAGAGTTAGAGCGTTTTCTGGATGTCCGTCGTATACCGCGTACGCTTCGACTATCTTCTGCTCATTCGTCGGGACGGTCAAGGTCAGATGTCACACGAGGCTGTGAATCGCTTTGCGCACCCCATGTTTTCCCTCCCCATATTTCCCCACGGTTTGCGCGTCGAGTGATTTTGTTCGGCCCGACAAGAATAAATAACCCGTTCGTCGGGTCTGTGGAACTTTTGTCCGGCGTCCTGCGTACCTTTTTGCACGCAATGGAGCAGTATTCGTCAGAACCATAGGAGCGCAATCCAATGTCCGCGGTGCCACCAACAGAGTTCCGCTATACGCGTGCAATCATTACCTTCTTCGCGGCCTACATAATTGTCACCCTCCTCGCCGTCGCTCTGTCCATGGCTGCCGAAGCCGCCATGCACAATCCTCCTACACGCGACATGGTCCACAGTCCTTCCTATGTCTTTGCGGAAAAGTTCTTCCCGATCATCAATCTATTGGTTTGGACTGCTTTCAGCTGGGTTTACTTCAAGCTTCGCCGCAGCGCTCCGGTTCTTACCAGGGAAGCTCTCACCTTGGGCGCCTTTTGGCTCCTTTTCGCAATTCTTGTGGACTACGTCGGCTTCGTCCTCATGAAAAATCCGTTTTCTTTAAGCGCCCACGACTTCTACATCGGCCAGTTCCCGTGGATTTACCTCATCTATCTCGCCATCCTCGTCAGTCCGATTCTCTACGCCACCTTGCGCTCAAAACGCGCGATCACAACCTAGAACCCGCCTTAGCAGCAAGAATGCGGATTCGACGGTGTTCGTGTGGATGTTTGCCTGTCCTGGATTTCTCTTTGTGCCGGATGGTTTCGGGGATCGTCGTGAGACCTGCTTCCCTGATTGCGGGGAGAAGAAAACTGGTGCGCCCGGAGAGATTCGAACTCCCGACCTGTTGCTCCGGAGGCAACCGCTCTATCCAGCTGAGCTACGGGCGCGCACGGATGGTTACAGTTTACATGGGGAGGGGAAACGACTTCAACGTCAGCTCTCGAATCGGGAGTGGTGCAGTTTAGCTTACGCGATGGGCCGGTCAAGCGGGAGATCCTTCGCTACACCTGAAAAACGGCTGGGCTCAGGATGACGGAGTCGTTTAAAAGACAAAAGACGAGCGTCACCCCAGGCGCGCGGCGTGAGGCGTGCGGTCCACTGAATTGTGCAGGGAAGAGTGCTGGCTAATAGCGGTCTCGACGCCCGCCACCACCGCCACCGCCGCGGCCGCCACGATCTCCGCGATCGCGACCACCACCGCCTCCGCCACCACCGGCCCGTTCGGTCTTGGGCCGTGCTTCGTTGACATTAATGGTGCGTCCGCCAACCGAGGAGCCGTTCAAGGCCGTGATCGCCTTCTCGCCGTCTTCGTTGCTGGACATCTCCACGAAACCGAAACCTCGGGAGCGTCCCGTATCGCGGTCCGTCATGATGCTTACGCGGTCCACTTGTCCGAAAGGCTCAAATAGTGTCCGAAGTTCGTCTTCGTTCGTATTGAAGCTCAGATTCCCAACGAAAATATTCTTCACGCTTCTGCCTCTGCATTGAGCTGTCGGAAGTGCAAGCAGATCGGCGGACTTGGCAGGTCGGGAGGGCCTTCCTGAAAATCGGAACCGCAGCTGGCAACAGTTCGAATGCGGCCAGCAGTATAGCAGGTTTTCTAAAAGCGGCTGATTAAATCAGTATGAAATGAATAGCTTGGCGGAATCGGGAAGGCGCTAGCATAGTACGTCGGAAATAACCTCTCCTACATATCGTGCGCGATGGCGACGGAAAGCAAAGACTTTGACCGCAGAGTTCGCAGAGAACATCCGCAGAGATCGCGGAGAAGGGCTGTGCAACTTGAACTATAAATGTCGACCTGCTTGACGCACTACACTAGCACTCGTCGACCTTCCAGTAGCCCTCAGCGTGAAATCCCATCTGGAGAAGGCGGTTCTTGGGATCGTGGCGCTTTCCGCAGCCCGGGCAGATCAGGTAACGGCTCCATGCCGTTCCCTGGTGGTCGTAATTTTCGGCGACGGCGAATGTTGTTCCGCAACTGCAAGGGACGAGAAACATGCGCAGCGGCGGTTTTTCTTTCGCGCTCTTTTCTTTCACCGTCTTGGCGGACTTTGGATGACGCTTCACGATTCTTCGACGGTGGCGAATGAACTCTTTTTTCGACGATTCGACTGCAGCGTTTTCTTGCGCAGCCGCAGCGACTTGGGCGTGATCTCCACGAACTCATCGTCGGCGATGAACTCGATGGCCTGCTCCAGATTCAACGGGCGAAAGGGCACAAGGCGAATGGCTTCATCGGCGGTCGATGCACGCATGTTGGTCAGTTTCTTTTCGCGTACGGCGTTCACGTCGAGATCGGTGTCTTTGGCGTTCTCTCCGATGATCATGCCTTCGTAGAGTTCGACGCCGGGACCGACGAAAAGTTCCCCGCGCTCCTGCAGTCCCCAGAGCGCATAAGCCGTGGAAACTCCGCCGCGATCGGCGATGAGCGCGCCGGTGAGACGATGAGGAATCTCGCCCTGCCACTCGGTATAGCCGTCAAACAGAGCGTTCATGACGATGGTACCGCGGGTGTCGGTGAGCAACTGGCTGCGTAATCCGATCAGACCGCGGCTGGGCACGCGGAACTCGACGCGCACCCGGCCGTAGCCGTGATTGTGCATGTTGGTGACTTCGCCCTTGCGCGATCCGAGTTGCTCCATCACGACGCCGACAAAGTTTTCCGGAACGTCGACTGTCAGATGCTCAACTGGTTCCATCAGCTTGCCGTCAATGCGTTTGGTGACGATCTCGGGCTTGCCGACCATGAGTTCGTAACCTTCACGGCGCATCATCTCGATCAGGATGGAAAGTTGCAGCTCGCCTCGGCCCAGCACCTTGAAGGAATCGGTGGTGCCGGTGTCTTCGACGCGAAGAGAAACGTTGGTGAGAAGTTCTTTTTCCAGGCGCTCGCGCAGGTTGCGCGAGGTGACGTAGGTGCCATCCTTGCCCGCGAACGGGGAAGTGTTGACGGTAAAGAGCATCGCGATGGTGGGCTCGTCGATCGCGATGTGAGGAAGTGGCGCCGGGTTCTCAGCTTCGGTAATGGTCTCGCCGATGGTGATCCCCTCTACTCCGGCGACGGCGATAATGTCTCCCAATTCCGTTTCCGTGATGTCGGTCCGCTTCAGGCCGGAGAATGAAAATAGCTTTGTGATCTTGGTTTTATGCAGCGTGCCATCGAGCTTGGCGATGGCGACTTCCTCGCCGGTGTGCATCTTGCCGTTGAAAACGCGTGCGATGGCCAGGCGGCCCAGGTAATCGCTGTAGTCGAGGTTCGCGACCAGAATCTGTAATGGACCGGAAGGATCGCCTTTGGGCAGAGGAATTGTTTTGATGATCGCGTCGAAGAGCGGGCGCAGGTCGGTGCCGCCTCCCTTGATGTCGGTGCTAGCAGTTCCAATCTTCGCGTTGGTGTAGAGCACCGGAAAATCGATCTGCTCTTCTTTTGCGTCCAGATCGATAAACAGGTCGTAGATTTCGTTCAGCACTTCCTGAGGACGCGCGTCGGAGCGATCGATCTTGTTGATGACGACGATGGGCGGAAGATGGGCCTCCAGCGCCTTGCTTAAAACGTAGCGGGTCTGCGGCAGGGGACCTTCGCTGGCGTCGACCAGGAGCATGACGCCGTCGACCATTTTCAGCGCGCGTTCGACCTCGCCGCCAAAATCGCTGTGGCCGGGCGTGTCGACGATGTTGATCTTCACGTCGTGATAAAAAATCGCGGTATTTTTGGCGAGGATGGTGATGCCGCGCTCGCGCTCCAGTTCGTTCGAGTCCATCACCCGTTCGACATGGTGTTCGTTGGAACGAAAGGTGCCGCTCTGCTGGAGCATGGCGTCGACCAGCGTGGTTTTGCCGTGGTCAACGTGCGCGATGATGGCGATATTGCGAATGCCTGAACTCAAAAAGGATCCTTCCAAATGATGGGCTGTTACTACTTTACTATGCGGGGGATGAAAGGACCATGAATACTGACGAATGCGTTGCTCTGTGAATTTGCCTGTGTGGGGACAGCCGCCCCCGGCTGTCCGGTCGAGCGAAATTCGACGACTTCGAGGAGTCTAGATCTTCCCGGGAGTCGCAGTTTCGATCAGATCCGATCCAACGTCCGCGCCGCCCTCGGCTCGTACCCGCAATCGATACCAAACGACAATTGTGGCCAGCGAAAATAGAAAGATGATGGTTGACACTGCGTTAATCTCTGGCGTGATGCCGCGGCGGAGGCGTCCCCAGATTTCGAGTGGGAGCGTGTTGTCACGGCCGATCAGGAAGAAGCTGACTGCGATTTCGTCCATCGAAAGCGTGAAGATCAGCAGCGCGGCGCCGATGATTGGCAGCTTCAAGTTCGGCACGGTCACGCGCCAGAATGTCTGCCAGTAGTTTGCTCCCAGGTCGAGAGAAGCTTCTTCCTGCGCGCGATCCAGCTTTTGCAGGCCGGCGAAAACTTCGGTGGTTGCCACCGAGATCAGCGCTGTGCCGTGACCGAGAACGATCGTCATCAAACTGAGTTTCACGCTCATCACGTTAAAAAGCATGAGCAGGGAAAGCCCGGTGATGATGCCGGGCAGAATCAGCGGCAGCAGGACCAATCGCCGGAACAGCGCCTTTCCCGGAAACTGCGCCCGATCCAGCGCCAGAGCGGCCGGCACGCCGAACGTCAATGAAATCGCCATTGCCGCACCAGCCACCTGTAGGCTATTGAGCACCGAATCCCAGATCGCTCGATCTGCGAATAGAATTCGGTACCAGTCCAGCGTTAAGTGATGCGGAGGAAATCCACCGACGCCTTGTCCGTTAAAGGAATAAAGAATGAGCACGGCGATGGGCAGGTACAGAAACGCGAACACCGCCGCCGCGTGAAAAAGCAACCAGCGCGAGCGGGTCGATCTTTCTGTAAAAGTGACTGCGCCGCCGCTCACGAGAAACTCCATTTCTTCTCCAGGCGCTCGGAGAAAAACAGCAAGCTCACCACGATTACCAGCATGACCAGAGAAATCGCTGCGCCCAGCGGCCAGTTGTAAGCCGCCCCGAACAGGCTGACCACGACGTTGGAGATCATGATTCCGCTGGGACCGCCCAGCAACAGCGGGGCAAGGAAATCGCCCAGGCTCAAAACAAATGCAAATGTAGCTCCCGCAACCACGCCGGGAATCGACAACGGGAAAATAACTTTCCAGAAAGTTTGCGCGGGCGTCGCTCCCAAATCATGAGAGGCCTCTACGAGATTGCGAGGAATATGCTCCAAAGCCGCATAGATAGGCAGGATCGTGAACGGCGTGTAGATGTGCGTGAGAGTTAAAACCACTGCAAAGGGACTGTAGAGCAAAAATTCGAGCGGGTGCCGGGTCAGGTGAACATATTGCAGAAGGGTGTTGAGAATCCCATCCGATCCGAGGATCGTCTTCCATGCATAGGCGCGCACAAGATAACTCACCCACAACGGAATGATGACCAGTTGGTAGAGGAGATCTTTTCGCTTGCCAGCATAGAACGAGAGGAAATAAGCCAGCGGATAGCCAAGTAGCAAAGAGAAAAGCATGACGCGCGCCGCAATCCACAAGGAGCGCAACAGCGTTTGCCAGTAGACCGTCTTCTGAAGCAACTCTTTATAGTTGTCCAGGTTCCACGAATGCACGATGGTTTGTGTTGGCGAAACCAGCCAGAAGCTGTAACAGAACATAAGGAGGTACGGAACCAGCAGGAACACGGAAACCCATACCAGCGGAGGCAGGGTGACGACCGTCTTGTACGTTCTGGAGAACATCAGATTCTTTCGGCGGATTCGCGCACCGGGATCGCATCGCTGGGAGAGAATTCCAGTTCAATCTCGCTGCCTGGTTCCTGTCCGCCAGCTGTTCGCGCAACCAGGACGAATTCGCCGGCGCAGGCAACGCGAATTAATTCCGTCGCGCCGTGAAAGGCCTGATGCACGACCAGGCCCCGAACGCGAACCGCGTTATCAGGAGCCGAATTTCCCGGCAAGCGAATCTGCTCCGGTCGCAGAGAAAACAACGCCGGGCCATCGAGAATGGAAGTCCGCCAGGTCAGCGGACCGGACCGCACAACTCCGCTTCGTACGTCGCCTTTCAGCAAATTCGTGTGTCCGATGAATTGTGCGACGTAAGCTGTTGCCGGGCGGCTGTAAATTTCGCGCGGTGTCGCCACCTGCTCGAGTTCGCCCGAGCGCAGCAGTGCGATGCGGTCGGACATGACCATCGCCTCCTCCTGATCGTGAGTCACGAATACAAACGCAATGCCGACTTCGCGTTGAAGCGATTTCAGCTCCACTTGCATCTGGCGCCGCAGATTCGCATCCAGAGCCGAAAGCGGTTCGTCGAGCAGAAGAAGGCGCGGGCGGTTTACCAGCGCACGGGCCAGAGCCACACGTTGCTGCTGGCCTCCGCTGATCTTCGAGGGCTTCGATTTGGCGTATGCGGTCATCTTTACTTTGTTCAGCGCCTCGGCGACGCGCTGTTCAATCTCGGCTGCCGGACGCTTCGCTACGCGCAGGCCATACGCGACGTTTTCTTCCACGGTGAGATGCGGAAACAAAGCATAGGACTGAAACACTGTGTTCACGCGGCGCCGGTACGGAGGCTGGTGATCCAGCCTCTCCGGCCCCATCCACAGTTCACCGGAAGTCGCGGTTTCGAAGCCCGCGATGATTCGCAGAAGCGTGGTCTTTCCCGAGCCGCTTTCGCCGAGAATAGTTAGAAATTCTCCTTCCGCAATTTCCAGCGAAACATTTTTCAGCACAACGTGGCTGCCGAAACTCTTGGCCACACTTCGAATGCTGAGCAAGGCGGGCTTCGTGGCGGGGAGTGCTGTCGCCGCTGTTGCGGGGGCGGGAGTGATCGGGGATGCCATGCCTGGGCTCCAGCAGAAGTGCCGGAATCAATGTTACTGCGCAGCCTTCACGTCGTTCCAAATCTCGGTATACTTCGCGCGCCGCGGCACGTTTTGCCAGAAATACAGGCGCTTCTGATAATTATCCACGTCGTCCAGATGCAACGTTTTCACCTCGTCGGGCGTCATGAATTGCGACGCCTGCGGATTAGCAGGTACATAGTGGGTCTTGTCGGTGACCAGTTTCTGAGTTTTGGCCTCGATCATATATTCCAGAAATTTGTGAGCCAGTTCTTTGTTCTCGCTGCCTGCGGTGATCATTAAGTGATCGATCCAGCCGGTGGTATTTTCCTTGGGAATAATTTCGCCTACGGGGAAATTCGCCTTCTTCAGATCGGCAGTATTCAGCGGCCAGCCCATCGCAATAACAACTTCGTGGCTCTCAAATAGATTCGTCAACTCTCCGCCGGTCGCCCACATTTTGCGAACGTTCGGTTTCAGCTCCAGGAGTTTCTTCTTGACTGCCTCCAGTTGCTGATCGTTCAAGTTGTAGAGTTGCGAAGGATCGGGCTTGTCGTAACCGAGAACCTGAGCGGCCATGTAGACCGTCGAGAGATCGTCCCACACAGAAACTTTGCCTTTATATTTTGGATCCCAGAACACGCTCCAGGAGTCGGGAGGCAGAGCGAAGACCGTCGTATCGTAGATGATCGGATCGGGTCCCCACATGAATGGCACACCATACGTCTGGCCATCGGTCCGTACGAGCGGCAAGGAAGTGAGTTGCATAGAGAGCTGGCTGTAGCTCGGAATCTTCGAGAGGTCGAGTGGGGCTGCCAGGTTCGAGGTCGCGATCTGCGTCGCCACGTCACTCGACGGAGAGATAACGTCATAATTTCCTGCGCTGCCGCCTCGCAACTTCGCCATCAACTCATCGCTCGATCCCATATAGGACGCGGAGATCTTGCAATGATTCTGCTCTTCGAAAGCTTTTATAAATGATGGGTCCGCATAGCCTTCCCACACTAGAAGATTGAGCGTGGGCGTCCTGTTGGAACAGGACACGACGAATGACAATGCTGCCAGTAACGGAAGCGCGCGCAGGCTGCGTCGCCATTGGGCCTTCTTGTTTTTTTTCATCCTTCCTCGTTGTTCCGCTAAAACGTCGGCGGAGTGTTGATCCACAGGACCCAGGTTTCCTTGCTGCTTGGATTCTTCCAGCGATGCGGCGTGGCGCTTTCGAAATAGAAACTGTCACCCGGCTTCAGGCGGTACTCTTCGCCTTCGACGACGATCTCCAAATCTCCGCGCAACACGTAAATAAATTCCTCGCCTTCGTGGGTGTAGGGATCGCCGCTGCCCGCTTCGGGTGCGATGCGAAACAAATGCGGTTCCATCACGGTATTGCCCCACGCAAGCAACTCCATGCGCACGCCTTCGCCGGCTTCAAGCACTTTGCGTTCAGCCGGCCGCACGCGGCGGCTGCTGGTCCCGTTGGCATCGAAGAAATCCAGGATGTTGGTTTTATAAAAGCGCGCGAGCTTGCGCAGCGTTCCCACCGAACCGCTCATTTGCGAGCGTTCCAGCGCGCTGAGAAATCCTACGGAGATGCCGACGGAGCGCGCCACTTGCGCCAGCGAAAGTCCGCGCCGGCCGCGCAATTGCCGCAAATGCCCGCCAATGGCGCTAGCATTTCCATCCGCGGCCGGACGTACCCGGCCCTCGCGCTTCAATAATTCCACGATGGCGGGCGCATTCAGCCCGCGCACCTTACGCAAGAAGCGGGCGCGCTTCAGCAATTTCACATCTTCGGCGCTGTAAAGACGATACTTGCTCTGCGAGCGCCGCGGCCGCGCCAGCCCCAAGCTTTCCCAGGAGCGTATCACCGAGGGAGAGACTCCAACTTTGCGTGCAACGTCTCCGATTTTCAAGTAAGGTCCAGCCATGCTGATTTAGATAGTGAGCGGGAATTCATCAAGCGCTACATTAGAAATTTCAATGGGAGTAACGCGTTTTTTTATCCTTGACAGTTCCTGCTTCTCTTCTCTAACCTTGCGGGATTATAGCAAGGTTGTGTCTGGATACAAGTGGTCGTTTTCAAACAAACAACTCTCTCGAAGATCTCTGGAGACCCCATGATCTCATCGCGGCCCCGCTCGTCGAAGCGTCCCCCCAGCGCCCCGTTGAAAACGGTATGTGCGGTACTCGCCCTCGGCCTCTTGTTCGCAACGGTGCTCCTTGCTCAAGGTACCGGTGGGCGGATACTGGGCCGGCTCTCCGATTCCACAGGAGCGGTTCTGTCCGGAGTGAAGGTGACGGCCAGCAACGACGCTACCGGGGTTGCGCAAGATGCGGTCAGCAATGAGAGCGGCGATTACGTTTTCCCGAATCTCGCGGTGGGGACGTACTCGTTGAGCTTCGATCTGAAGGGGTTCAAGAACATTGTTCGCCACAGCATCACGCTCGACGTCAATCAAGTCGTCACTCTGAATATATCGATGCAGGTCGGTCAGGCGCAGGAGGTGGTCGATGTTACGTCCGAAGCGCCGCTCGTCGACACGACCAGCACGCAACTCGGGAGCGTGGTCAATAACCGCTCGGTGAACGAACTGCCGCTCAATGCGCGCGATACGTACCAGTTCCTGCAATTGCAGCCGGGCGTGCAGTCGCAACTGGGATCCAGCGGAGGAACGTTCTACGGTAGTTCCGACGCAGGCGCGGTTTCCGTGAACGGCGGTCGTGGTCGCGCGAACAACTTCAGTGTCAATGGAGGCGATGCGAACGATCAGTTCGTGAACCTGCCGACGATTCAGCCTACGCCCGATGCGATCGATGAATTCCGCGTAATCAGCAACACCTTCGACGCCGAGTACGGGCGCAACTCGGGGGCCGTGGTCAACGTCGTGACCAAGTCTGGGACCAATAAGTTCCATGGCGACATCTACGAGTACTTCCGCAATACGGTTCTGAATGCGCAGGGATACTTCAATACCGTGAAGCCGCAGGAAAATCAAAATCAGTTCGGCGGAACGTTCGGAGGCCCGATCCTCAAAGATCGAACTTTTTTCTTTGTGTCCTATGAAGGACGACGCGTGCGGCAGGGCATTTCCGGACAAACCGTGACCGTGCCTACGCCCCAAGAAAGAACCGGGGATTTCTCCGCGCAATCGGCTTTTACCGGTGGAATCTCTGATGCTTTTGCCGCGCAGGCTTTGGACGGTCGTCCCAATTGCGACTCGGCCCTTGGGTTGGGGGCGGGCGGCATCTACAACGAGTACGTTCAGGGAGGATTCAGCGTCACCAATCCGCTACCTTGGGCAAATGTCTTCAAGACAAACCAGATCCCAACAGGGTGTCAAGATCCGGTCGCGGTCGATATGCTGCGCTTCGTTCCCGCTGCGAATCGCCCGGACGGCATCAACTATCAGGCCGTGCCAGCGAAAGCCGATACCCAGAATCAGTTCACTCTGCGTTTCGACCACCATATCAACTCGCGGCAAAATTTCAGCTTCTACTATTACTTCACCAACGACACAGATTTTGAGCCGTTCTATAACTTTCAGGCCTCTGGAGCGAATATTCCCGGTTTCGGGGCCAACGTCGGCTCTCGCTACCAGCAGTACAACCCGAGCCACACCTGGACGATTTCTAATTCGCTCATCAATGAGGCCCGCTTCACCTATATGCGCGAAGGTCAGTTGACCTTCCAGCATCCGCAGCGTACCAACATTGTTCAGGACTCATGTTCGTCTGCCGCAGCGCAGGCGGTTTGCTTCAACGGTGTCTCCGATTCCAGTGCTGGACCGTTGTCCATCCAGGGTCAACTTGGCACCAATCCTCAGTACGGCATAACCAGCGGGTTGCCGGCCAATCGCACGGGAGTTCCGTTTGTCAGCGTGTCTGGCGGATTTGCGGTCGGCAATGGCTGGGAAGGGGAACTGCCGCAGGTGGGAAATTCCTTCATGTGGACCGACAGCTTGACGTGGGTGAAATCGAATCACACTATGAAGTTTGGCGCAGATGTGCGCCGCTCCCGCTTCGACCAGACTCTCTACTACAACGTCAGCGGCCAGTTCACATTCAACAGCACAACCGAAAATTCCGTTCTCTCCAGCGACAATTATCCGGGCTACTTGCTGGGACTAGACGACAGTTACTTGCAGGGTTCCGCGCAGCGAGAAAATGTGCGCAATACCGGGCTTTATCTGTTCGCGCAGGACAGTTGGAAAATCAGGCCTTCCCTCACTTTGAACTACGGACTGCGCTGGGAACTGGATACGCCCTTGGCCGATGCGCTCCATCACGTGCAGACCTTCCGCCCCGGACAGAACTCAACCGTCTACCCCTGCGTGCTAACGCCTGCCGAGCAATCTGCGCTTGGCGCTGCCGACTGCGTCTCGGCCGGAGTGCAGCCTACAGGGCTAGTGGTCCCGGGAGACAAAGGTATTCCCGCCGGCCTTACGCAGACTTATTACAAGGCGTTCGCTCCGCGCATCGGAATTTCTTATGCTCTGAATTCCAAGACTACGTTCCGCGGCGGATGGGGCATGTTCTACAACCCCATGGAGCAGTTGGTTCTCGAGCAGTTTGGTGCTGAACCACCCTTCGGGGGCAGCACATATCTGCCGTCAACGTTCCTCAATACTCCGTTTATTTCGCAGACCGGCAGCGTCAGCCCCAACCCTTTCACCGGAATTTTGAGCCCGAAGCCCGGAACTCCGCAGGATTGGGCTTCGTTCCGTCCCATGCTGCTGTACGGGGATTTCCAGCCGCACATGCGGACGCAATATTCGGCGCAGTACAACTTCAATATTCAACGGGAACTGGCACGAGATGTGGTCTTGCAACTGGGCTATGTTGGATCGCAGGGACATCGCTTGCTGGCTTCGCATGACATCAATGCCTGCGAATCCGCAAACTTGCCTGGACATCATGGCGATTGCGGCCAACGACCCAACCGGAAACAGTGTGTCTTCCTACGGTAGTACGGGCGCGAGCTGCGGCCCATTTCTGGAAGACAATCAATACACTGTCACACTGCCGGCTTCGAATGGCTCGCTTCTCCCCAATGGCTTCCACATGCCGACTGGAGGCACGGTCGCGGCAGCAGGACAGACTCTGAATTTTGTAGGACTACGGCCTTACTCGTCGCCGAACTGCAATCCGACGACGGGCACTGGATGTCCGTCCGACGGCGTTCCAGTTTTCACTAACATTTTCGCGGAAGACACGATTGCGGCCTCGGCCTACAACTCGCTTCAGGCCAGCCTCGAAAAACGGTTCTCGCACGGATTGCAGATGCAGGCCGCTTACACCTTCAGCAAGTCTCTGGACTGGGCTTCCAGTTTCGAAGAAACTGTCAACCCGTTCAACTACAAAGCCAGCCGCGCTTTGTCGCTGTTCAATTCGGCGCAGCGGTTTGTAGTCAATTACTACTGGGATCTTCCCGTGCGGAAGTACAGCGGATTTAAAGGAAAAGTTCTGGATGACTGGTCGATGTCGGGCATCATTCAATTCCAGAGTGGCTTCCCGATTCGTATTCAGACTCAGGACGATAACGAATTGATCAGCAGTTTGTTCTTCTTGGGTGCGGGCGCGCCGCAACTCACGGGCCAGCTGCATATCCTGAATCCGAAAAAGAACAACAGTTTCTATCTGGATCCAACTCAGTTTTCCGATCCCACGCTGGGAACGTTCGCCACGACGCCGCGCTCGATCTGCTGCGGCCCCGGAGAGAATCAGTGGGACGTTACATTCTCGAAGAGAGTTTCTTTATCGGAAGCTAAGTACTTTCAATTCCGCGCCGACATTTTCAACTTATTCAACAAGACGCAGTTCGTGAATCCGGACGGAAATTTCAGCAACACGACTTTCGGCCAGATTCTTCAAGCGCGCGATCCGCGTGAAGTACAGTTTGCCCTTAAGTTCTACTTTTAGTTTGTGTACGATTGAGGCAGGACCCGGGCGGCTCCAACCGCCCGGCAATCTAATGGCCCGCTTCGCCCAGAAGCCGCGGGCTTGAGTTTTTACCGGAGACCCCGATGTATCCCGACCTGCAGAAAGAACTCGCCACTTTCGAGCGGCGCACCCCTAAATCCGCCGAAGCCCACAAGAAAAATCTCAAACGCATTCCCCTCGGCGTAGCCAGCAACTATCGCGCTTACGATCCTTGGCCTATTTTTGTGAAGGAAGCCAGCGGCAGCAAGTTCCGCGACCTTGACGGCAACGAATATATCGATCACAACCTGACTTTCGGCGCGCTGATGGCGGGACACTGTCATCCCGCAGTCATGAAGGCCGTGGAGAAGCGGCTCACGACGGGCACGATGTTCGGCATGCCGCACGACATGGAATGGGAACTGGCGGAAGAAATTTGCAACCGGTTCCCGGTCGAGATGTGCCGCTTCGGTAACAGCGGCACGGAAGCGACCATGCATGCGATCCGCCTGGCGCGCGCTGCGACAGGACGCGACAAGATTGTGAAATTCGAAGGCGCTTATCACGGCCTGCACGACAGTGCTCTGGTCAGCGTGAAGCCGCACGCGCCGGACTATGGCGACATCCACGCGCCGACGTCTGTCCCCGGAGGTCTTGGCGTGCCAAAGTCTGCGATTGCGAACGTGGTTATCGCCACGTTCAACGATCTCGCTACGGTCGAGCGCCGCTTCAAAGAAAATCCCAGCGAGATTGCCGCCATCATTCTCGAACCGATTCTGATGAACGTTGGCCTGTGCATGCCGCAACCCGGCTTCCTGAAAGGTCTGCGCGAAATCTGCGACAAGAACGGCGCACTCCTGATTTTCGATGAGGTGAAAACCGGCGCAAAGCTTGGTTGGGGCGGAGCCAGCGAATATTTCGGAGTAATGCCCGACATGATCTGTCTGGCGAAGTCGATCGGTGGCGGCCTGCCGCTGGCCGCGTTCGGCGCGCACCCTTCGGTGATGGACCTGATCAGCCAGCACAAGGTCTTCCACGGCGGAACCTACAACACGAATCCCGTTTCGATGGCCGCAGGCTTGGCAACTTTCCGCGAAGTGCTTACGCGCGACAACTACGCGAAAGTCGACAAACTCGGTAAGAAGTTGGCGGACGGCTATCGCGCAACCATCGCGAAAGTCGGACTGCAAGCCTACATCGCGCAAGCCGGCGCCAACGGCGCTTTAATGTTCTATCCCAAGGAAATTCGCAACTATCGCGACTGGGAGGCGATCGATGTCGACTTGTGGCGCCATTACTGGTTCGGCATGGTCAACCGCGGCGTGATGGCCCAGCCGTATTGGTGGGACGAGCAGTGGACGATCTCGGTGCAGCACACCGAGGCCGACATCGACAAACATTTGGCGGCGTTCAGCGACATCGCGGCTTCGCTGGCGAAAGCTCAGCAGGAACGCGCCGCCCCGGTCGCGGTCGCTCACTAATCACGCAGGGACGGACGCATTCGTCCGTCCCTGCCTGCAGCATCGATCTATGTAGCGACAGCCGCCTCGGCTGTCTGCCAAGCGAAATAAGGCGATCCGAGAATTTTGTCCACCAGTACTCAACCCGCAGCACAGCCCCACTTGATCCGCGCACTCGGGCGCCGCGATCTGGTGCTGCTGTTCGTCGTCGCCGTTTTTAATCTGAATGTTGTTCCGTCCATCGCCGCCAACGGCGGTGTGACGGTGTGGCTCTGGATCATTTCTCTCGCTCTTTTTTTCTGGCCGCAGGGCATTGCCGTCATCGAACTCGCCCACCGCTACCCGGGGAAGGCGGCGTTTATCTTTGGGCAAAGGAAGTCTTTGGAGACTTTCATGGATTTCTCTCCGGCTGGTGCTACTGGACTAACAACATGCTCTATGTGCCGACGGTCATGCTTTATTTCGTCGGCGTGTCGGTCTACGTACTAGGTCCGGGACATCAAGGGCTTCCCGACAATAAGATTTTCGCGGCGTCCGTTTCCCTTGCCCTGCTTGCGCTGCTCACTCTCTTCAACATTCTTGGGCTCGGCGTGGGCAAGTGGATCAACAACGCGGGTGCGATTGGAACCTTCATCGCGGCCGCGGTTCTCGTCGGCCTCGGCATTGTGGTTTGGTCGCGCTTTGGTTCTGGCATTACGGCGGCCGATTTCAAAGTTCCCGCCAACCCGCGCTTCGTTTTGAATTCTTTCGGGGTTATCTGCTTCGGCCTAGTCGGCCTCGAACTCGCCTCCGTCATGGGCGATGAGATCAAGGACCCCCGCCGCAGTCTCCCCGGCGCCGTCGCTTGGGGAGGATTATTGTCAGGCACTCTTTACGTTGCGTCGACTCTGACGCTGCTCATCGCGGTCGGCAAGAATGTGAACATCCTGCAGGGCGTGGTGCAAGCGGTGACTGGAATGGCTGCGCGTGTGGGTGCGAACTGGATCAGTGTTCCCTTTGCCCTCATGCTCAGTCTCGCGATCGCCGGCATAGGCTCCGCCTGGATCGGCGGGTGCTCCCGCATCCCCTTCGTCGCTGGCCTCGATTCCTACATGCCTTCCTGGCTGGGCAAGGTCCATCCTCGCTATGCCACTCCTTATGCAGCCCTGATCGTGCAGGGAATAGTCTCCGCCGTCTTGGTCGTGTTGAATTTTGCCGGAGCGGGAGTGCAGGAAACTTTTCAGAAACTGCTTTCGTTGGCTGTAGTGCTGCAACTTGTTCCTTTCATCTACATGTTTGGCGCGCTGGTGAAATTCGCGGTGAAGGAGTCGAAACCACAAGGGCAATACGGACGGACCACGCTGCTGCTTGCTGGGACGAGCGGATTCCTGACCACAATCCTCGGCATCGCCCTGGTGTTTTTCCCAGCACAGCAGATCACGTCGCTCTGGTCCTATGAATTGTGGATGTTCGGCGGAACCGCATTCTTCATCGGACTAGCGGCGTTTTTCTTTTTCGTTTACGGTCGCCGTAAAGCTTTGCAACCGGCTCCGGCCGCGATGAGTCGTGTGGAAACGCCCATCGCAACCACCGAATTGCGTCGTTGAAGTAGTTTCTTTATGTGGGGACAGCCGCCCTCGGCGGTCCCGCCAGCATACTTCGCGGCTTGATGTTAAGAAGCGGCGCGGAATGAAGATTGAGATTTTTTGCTTTAGGTCATGAGGGAGGTTTTTAACATGCCCGGCGGAATTAAAACCGAAGTAAGAACTTATCAGATGTTCATCAACGGCGAGTGGGTCGCAAGCAAGTCCGCGAAGACTTTCCCGGTCTACGATCCCTCGACGGAAGAAGTTATCGCCCAGGTCCCCGACGCTTCTGCCGACGATGTGAACCGGGCCGTCGCCGCTGCCAAGGCTGCGTTCGAGGAGGGGCCATGGGCGACAACAACCGCTCAGGAACGAGGCCGCGTCCTGTTTCGCCTTGCCGAAAAGGTTCGCGCCAATCTCCCCGCGCTTGCCGAGCTTGAATGCCGCAACACCGGCAAGCCCATCGTCGAAGCCGAGTACGACATCAACGACGTGGCTACCTGCTTCGAGTATTACGGAGGCCTCGCAACGAAAGTTGTTGGCTACGTGAATCCCGTCCCCGACAATGCGATGAGCCTCACGCTCAAAGAACCCGTCGGAGTCGCGGGGCAAATTATTCCCTGGAACTATCCGTTGCTGATGGCGGCGTGGAAACTGGCGCCGGCGCTGGCCGCGGGCTGCACGTGCGTCCTGAAGCCCGCGGAGCAGACGCCGCTCACAGCGCTCGAACTCGCGAAACATTTCGGCGATTGCGGCTTGCCTGCGGGCGTGGTCAACATTGTCACCGGCTTCGGCGAGTCGTGTGGCGCTCCGCTCGTGCAGCATCCCGACGTCAACAAGATCGCGTTTACCGGCAGCGCAGCCGTCGGCAAGATCATCGTCAAACAAGCTGCAGACACGGTAAAACGCGTCACCCTTGAACTTGGCGGAAAGTCTCCGAACATTTTTTTCGCCGATGCCGACTTCGAAGCCGCCATCGACGGAGCTCTTTTCGGCGTGTTTATCAATCAGGGCGAAGTCTGCTCGGCCGGCAGTCGCATCCTGGTACAGAAATCAATCTATAAGGACTTCGTCGACGCGATGGTCGAGAAAGCAAAGAAAATCAAGCTCGGTCCTCCGCTCGAGCGCGAAACTAAGATGGGCCCGCTGGTCAGCAAGGAGCAATACGACCGCGTAAATTCCTATCTCGAAGTCGGCAAGAAGGAAGCCAAGCTGGCGTCGGGCGGCGGCCGCCCCGAAAAATTTGCCAAAGGCTACTACGTTCAACCGACCATTTTCTATGACGTGAACAACAGCCACCGCATCGCGCGCGAGGAGATTTTCGGACCTGTGGCGGCAGTGATTCCGTTTGAAGATGAAAAGGACGCGCTCAAGATTGCCAATGACTCTCCCTACGGCCTTGCTGCCGCAGTCTGGACCCGAGACATCTTCAAGGCCCTGCGCGCGGTGAAAGCTCTGCGCGCGGGAATCGTATGGGTCAATCACATGCAGCCTACATACGTCGAAGCGCCATGGGGAGGCTACAAGCAATCCGGTTTTGGCCGCGAACTCGGGCCCTGGGGCATCGAAGAATATCTCGAGACCAAGCAAGTGCACATCAACCTGAACGAAGCCCCAATCGGCTGGTACTGAGCGGAGTACCAAGTCGTGGCTACCGAGTGGCGAGTCGAAACCGGCGACAAAATCTTGTGAGAAGTACATCTTGACGACTAAACGACGAACGACTAAGGACGAGAATTACGATGTCCACCATTCAACTTCGCACTTCCATTCCCGGCCCGATTTCTAAGGCCTTGTCCGAGCGTCGCGCCAGAGCTGTGCCCCGCGGCCTTTCTCACGGAACACCCATTTATGTTGCCCGCGCGCAAGATGCATGGCTCGAAGACGTCGACGGCAACCGCTACCTCGATTTCGCCGGAGGCATCGGCTGCCTGAACGTCGGTCATCGCCAGGGGTCGGTGGTTGAAGCGGTGAAAGACCAGCTCGATCGGTTTCTGCATACGTGCGTCCAAGTCACGCCTTACGAGAGTTATGTGCGCCTCGCCGAGCGGATGAACGAAGTCACACCGGGAAATTTTGCGAAGAAAACTATCTTCGTCAACAGCGGCGCTGAGGCGGTTGAGAACGCGGTTAAAATTGCTCGCGCTTACACGAAGCGACCGGGCATCATTGCCTTCGAAGACGCCTTCCACGGGCGCACCATGATGACGCTCGCGCTGACCAGCAAAACTCATCCTTACAAAGCGGGATTTGCGCCGTTTCCTGCCGAGGTTTATCGCGTCCCGTTCGCCTACTGCTACCGCTGCTCTTATAACCTGAAATATCCGTCGTGCGATCTTTACTGTGCGCGTCATCTTGAGGACACGTTCAAGCGAGTCGTCGCGAATGAAGAAGTGGCGGCCGTAATCGCGGAGCCGGTGCTTGGGGAGGGCGGTTTCATCGCTCCTCCTCCGGATTATTTCCGGGTGCTGATCGATCTCTGCCACAAGCACGGCATCCTCTTCATTGCCGACGAAGTGCAGTCGGGCTTTGGACGCACTGGCACATTTTTTGCAAGCGAACGATACGGCATTGAGCCCGATCTCATCGTCACTGCGAAATCACTCGGCGGCGGCTTGCCGCTCGCAGCCGTGACGGGTCGCGCCGAAATCATGGACGCTCCCGGTCCTGGCGGACTTGGTGGAACGTTTGCCGGCAATCCTCTCTCCTGCGCGGCCGCACTGGCAGTGCTCGATCTTGTTCGAGCGCGAGAATTTGCTGGAGTGCGCCAATAAACTTGGCGACCGCTTCCAGAGCCGGGCACGCGAGTGGCAGCGTCGCTGGCCGATTGTCGGCGACGTACGCGGACTGGGTGGCATGCAGGCTATCGAACTTGTGCAGTCGCAAGAAACTAAAACTCCGGCCACCGACGAGACGAAGAAAATCACGCAGTATTGTTACGAACATGGACTGATCACCATCACCGCCGGGTCGTATTCCAACGTGATCCGCGTCCTCGTGCCGCTGGTCGCGACCGATGCGCAGATAGACGAAGGTCTCGCGGTGTTGGAGTCCGCCCTGGCTGCCGTGTGCGACAAGAAAGGCGCGGTCGCGCAACTGGTCTGAAGCTGCACCGAATAGGGTTCGACGAAATCAGGATTCAGAATTGTCATCCTGAGCGAGGATTGGCTTTCGCGCGCCAAGCGCGAAGCCCAGCCGCAGTCGAAGGACCTCTGTAAGCGGTATCATTTAGAAGCTGGGTGAGGGTTCGCCCTCTGCGATTCCAAGCTCCTACATTCTTCGCGGCAGCGAAAGGTATTTTCATCATGACGGTAGCAGCACCGCCCATCGCGAAACTCACGAACTTTATCAACGGCCAGTGGACTGACTCCCGTGCCTCCGAATGGCGCGACGTCATCAATCCCGCCACCGGTGAAACGCTGGCGCAGGTTCCGCTTGCCGACGCCGCCGAAGTGAATAGTGTCGTCGAAGCGGCAGCTGCGGCGTTCCCGGAATGGCGACGCACTCCGCCCGAAGACCGCATTCAGCCATTGTTCAAGCTCAAGACGTTGCTCGAAGAACACCTTGATGACATTGCCCGCATCATCACCACGGAAAACGGAAAGACGTTTACCGAAGCGAAGGCCGAGATGCGCCGCGCCATCGAGAACGTAGAAGTGGCCTGCGGAATTCCGATGATGATGCAGGGCTACAACCTGGAAGACGTGGCCCGGGGTATTGACGAGATGATGATTCGCCAGCCGATTGGCGTTACTGCGGCTATCGTGCCTTTCAATTTTCCCGGCATGATCGCGTTCTGGTATTTGCCTTACGCAATCGCAACCGGAAATACTTTTATTTTGAAGCCCAGCGAGCGCGTTCCACTGACCATGCGTTATGTGTACGAGCTCCTGGAGAAAACTGGACTGCCGAAAGGTGTTGTCAATCTGGTAAATGGCGGCAAGGCGGTGGTCGATGCGCTAATTGACCATCCCAAAGTGCGCGCCATTAGTTTTGTGGGATCGACTCCGGTGGCGCGCTACATTTACGCGCGGTCGGGCGAGCGGGGCAAGCGCTGCCAGTGCCAGGGCGGCGCGAAAAACCACGTTATCGTTCTTCCCGACGCCGACATGCCCATGACGACTCAGATCATCAGCGACAGCGCTTTCGGCTGCGCCGGGCAACGCTGTTTGGCCGTTTCGGTCGCAGTTACGATCGGAGAAGCGCAGAAAACGTTTCGCGACTCGATCGCCGATGCCGCTTCGAAACTTCGCGTCGGTAATGGCCTGGAAGACGGCGTGCAGATGGGGCCCGTAATTACGCCGCAGAGCAAAGAGCGCGTCGAGTCGCTGATCGGCCTTGGCGAAAAACAAGGCGCGAAGGTTTTGCTGGACGGCCGGAACTCGAAAATTCCGAAATACGAATCGGGCAATTTCGTGAAGCCCACAATTCTTGACGACGTTCCCGCGACCAGCGACTTGGCCGACACCGAAATCTTTGGGCCGGTCCTGAGCCTGGTTCACGCCGACAACCTCGACGAAGCCTTAGCTTTTCTCGAGCGCAGCGCCTACGGCAACCAGGCGTCACTATTTACTTCAAGCGGATCGGCAGCGCGCCGCTTTCGGTATGAAGCGCCTGCCGGCAACATTGGCATCAACATTGGAGTAGCCGCGCCCATGGCTTATTTCCCGTTCAGCGGATGGAAGAACAGTTTCTTCGGTGATCTGCACGGACAAGGGCGTGATGCCATTGAGTTCTACACTGACAAGAAAGTTGTTGTCGAGCGCTGGGCCAAAGAGCACAGCCGGAAATTCTAACGTTTTACCACGGAGACACAGAGGCACGGAGAGTGACGAAGCTGAGCAATGACAGACTCTTCTACCCATCCGACGCTGGCCGATGCCCTGCAGACAATTGTTGGCAGCCGTCTTAAGTTCCGTGACTTTTTCGATTGTTTAGTAATGGAGAATTGTTTTCTCCGTGTTTCCGCGACTCCGTGGTGAAATGACTTCTAAGAGGAAATTCATGACTACTACCGTTGTTAATCCCGCAATGACCGGGAAAGAAATCGTTGACCTCACCCGGAAACACACGCTCTTTGAGTGGTCGGCGCAATCGAAGGTCGATCCGATTCCTGTCGCCAAGGCCAAGGGGATTTATTTCTGGACGCCCGAGGGCAAGCGCTTCATCGACTTCAATAGCCAGTTGATGTCGGTGAACATCGGGCACGGGGACGAGCGCGTGATTCGCGCTATCAGCGAGCAGGCTGCGACGCTGGCTTACGCGAATCCGTTTATGGCGACCGAACCGCGTGCGCGCCTTGGGGCCAAGCTGGCCGAGATTACGCCCGGCGATATCGACACCTTCTTTTTCACCAACGGCGGCGCCGAAGCCAACGAAAACGCCATCAAGATCGCCCGCTTTTTTACCGGGCGGCAGAAGATCATGGCGCGTTACCGTTCGTATCACGGGGCGACCGGGGGGAGCATATCCCTGACTGGCGATCCGCGGCGTTGGCCCGCAGAGCCTGGAATTCCGGGCGTGGTGCGCGTGCTCGATCCTTATCACGGCATCGAACGCGGCTGGGAGTCCGCCGAAACTTCGCTGGCCATGATCGAAGAGACCATGCAACTCGAAGGCTCGCACACGATCGCTGCTTTCATTCTGGAAACGGTCGTGGGCACCAACGGCATTCTCATTCCGCCCGACGGATATCTCGAAGGCGTGCGCAAGCTCTGCGACAAGTTTGGGATTCTGATGATTGCCGACGAAGTCATGGCTGGCTTTGGCCGCACCGGCGAATGGTTTGCTGTCGATCACTGGAAGGTTGTTCCCGACCTGATCTGCATGGCGAAGGGGCTGACTTCAAGCTATCTACCGCTCGGAGCCGTGGGAATGCGGCATCACATTGCGCAGCATTTCCAGGACAAAGTTTTTTATGGCGGACTGACTTACAACTCCCATCCCATGGGATGCGCAGCGGCGTTGGCCACAATTCGCGTTTACGAGGAAGATCATCTCATCGAAAACACGAGGAAGATGGGCGCGATCATGAAAGATCTTGGCCGCGAATTGCAGGCCAAGCATCCATCGGTCGGCGCCGTGCGGTCGATCGGATTGTTCGGAATCTTCGAGTTGGTGCGCAGCCGGAAGACTCTGCAGCCGATGGCCCCGTTTAACGGAACTTCAGACGAAATGGCGGCGCTGGGACGCTTCTTCCGTGAACAAGGACTTTATACGCTGGTGCGCTGGAATTCGTTCTATACCAATCCTCCGCTCTGCATCAATGAACAGCAGTTGCGGGAAGCATTTGCGATTATCGACAAGGGACTGGAGATCACTGACAAGGCGGTTAAAGACTAGTTTCTGTCTGTTGGCTTCGCAACAAAGTCAAATTCCCCACCCTCTCGCAAAGACGCGAGAAGGGCGGGGCACCCGGAACTTGCTGTTGTAGAATCGAATCAGGAATCTTATGAGACGATTTCTTTTTGCCTTTATATTGGGAGCGTTGTGGGTTTGCGCCTCTGTGACTGTGTTTGCTCAGCCGCAGAGCAACCCGATGGCGCCGTCGCGCGCTTCTCAAAAAGCGAATAAAAAACAGCAGAAAGCGCAAAAGAAGTATGCCAAGGCGCAACGCAAAGCAGAGCGCAAAATGCTGAAGACGGAACGAAAAAATACAAGATATCCGTCGCACCAACCTCTCTAGTTGGGTATATCGACTCTGCTAGTGTGGGGCACGCTCATCCGCACACGAGACGGTACCCGCTCGCAAAGCATATTCGCAGCGCCAGCGGAATCCGTTTTGATCGTGTTGGCCATATCCCCAGACGGCTAAATAAAGCGTTTCTTCCTCGACGCGCGAACCTTCGATAAAGATGTGATCGTTCTCCCGCAGTGCGGGACGCAGTTCCGCGGGAACCAGGCGCGTCAAAGTGGCCTTGTCGATCATGAGCGGATCTTCGAGCATAGCCGCCGAAAAAACCAAAGCGCGCGAAGTCCGTTTGCCAACATATTGCGTAACAACCAGCCAGTCGTTATTGCTTGACCAGCCAGCCGCCGCCACCCCGACATAGTCACACAATTTTCGCGAACGTCCTGTAGCACGCTCGAAGAGCCACAGCGAATGAAAAGTTCCGAGGAAATCGGATGCCGAGCCTTGCGGGTCGATATTCCGCACCGCGAACCGGCCGTCCGGCGACACCAGTTCGTTCGCCTTGGGAAAAACGCCGAACTGAGCCGTGGATGCCCCGAGACTGGACACGCTTAAGAGTGCTGCGAACGCAGCGAAACCGAGAACGACGATCGAGGTGCGCATGAGCGGATTCTCCGTCGCTATTTCAGATTACCGGCGTCTCCGCAGATGTGATTTTGCTCACATCGCCCGTTACTTTGGTTTGTCGGAGAAAAGATCAAAGTGACACTCAAGCGGTGCAGCGGTCCCGGGCAGGAATGGAAGGGAGAGCTCAAGTAGAACTGCGACTGCTAATGTTGTTCGCGCGAGGGACAGCCGACGGCCGTCCCCACGCGAGCGTTACTTAAGGGAGACGAGCTTTTCAACCAACTCCGAATAATCTTTCTTCTCGATGCCGTGAACCTGCTTGTTATACTCGTCCACCTTCGACGAGTAGTTCATCGAGCAGAACTTAGGGCCACACATGGAGCAGAACGCCGCTTCTTTGTAGTAATCGTCCGGCAACGTTTCGTCGTGCATGGAACGCGCGGTTTCAGGGTCGAGCGAGAGAGCGAACTGCTTCTCCCAATCAAATTTGTAGCGCGCATAGCTGAGGGCGTCGTCGCGGTCGCGTGCGCCGGGGCGTCCGCGGGCGATGTCCGCGGCGTGCGCGGAAATCTTGTAGGCGATGATGCCGTCTTTCACGTCTTTCTCGTTGGGCAATCCCAAATGCTCTTTTGGCGTGACGTAGCAGAGTATGGCTGCGCCGTACCATCCAATCATGGCTGCACCGATCGCGGAGGTAATGTGGTCGTAGCCGGGAGCAATATCGGTGACCAGCGGCCCCAGCGTGTAGAAAGGCGCCTCGTAGCACAGCTCCACTTCTTTTTCGACCTGCTCCTTAATCTTGTCCATGGAGACGTGGCCGGGGCCTTCGATCATCACCTGCACGTCGTGCTCCCATGCTTTCTTGGTGAGTTCACCTAAAGTTTTTAATTCGGAGAACTGGGCTGCGTCGCTGGCGTCGGCGACGCAGCCGGGACGCAGGCCGTCGCCCAGCGAGAAGCTGACATCGTACTTCTTGAAAATCTTGACGATGTCGTCGAAGCGCTCGTAGAGAAAATTCTGTTTGTGGTTGTAGGCCATCCACTGGGCAAGAATGGCGCCGCCACGGCTGACAATGCCAGTGATGCGCTTGGAAATCAGCGGCAGATATTGGATCAGCACGCCGGCATGAATCGTCATGTAGTCCACGCCCTGGGCGGCTTGCTCTTCGATCACTTCGAGCATCACTTCCGCGTTCAGGTCTTCCACGCGCTTCACGCGCGCGATGGCTTCGTAAATGGGCACAGTGCCGATAGGGACCGGCGAGTGGCGAAGAATGGCTTCGCGAATCTCGTGAATGTTGCCGCCGGTGGAAAGATCCATGACGGTGTCGGCGCCGTAGTGGACGGCCGTATGCAGCTTCTTTAATTCTTCTTGAATTTCCGAGGTCACCGCCGAATTGCCGATGTTGGCATTGATCTTGCACAGCGAGGCGACGCCGATCGCCATTGGCTCGAGTTCTGGATGATTAATGTTCGCGGGAATAATCATGCGTCCGCGGGCGACTTCGTCGCGCACCAACTCCGGCGCCAACTTCTCTTTGTGGGCGATGAAGGACATTTCTTCGGTGATCACGCCCTGACGCGCATAGTGCATCTGCGAGAAATTGCCGCTGCTGTTTTCTTTCTTGCGGCGGCCGAGCCATTCGGCTCGCGGTTGGGGGACGGTGTATCCGTTGTTGCCGTTGCCATTCGTGGAAGTCATAGGGAACCCCAGCTTCAAAAAGTCGGTGAGTCCTGATTATAACCGTGTCTTGGGTAGCAAGAGACGGCAGGGGTGCTCCCCGAATCAAAATCTTTTCGCCCAGTAGGCCCGGCAAGGCAGGCTGCGCGGTTGCTCTTCGCGATTGGTCCGGCATAGAATCGCACGCGTTGTCCCAAGGAGAATTTCTTATGCGCAGGTTCGGGATCGTGCTGGGATTTTTACTGGTGGTGACTGCTCTTGGTTTTTCGCAATCGAACGCTTCCACAAAGCCCGGCCCGGGATTCAGCATCGACAACATCGACAAGACCATCGACCCCTGCGTCGATTTTTATCAGTACGCTTGCGGCAATTGGATCAAAAATTCCGAGATTCCCGCCGACCAGTCGCAGTGGGGCAGCTTTACCGAGTTGCACGATCGCAATCTGGAAATTGCGCGCGGCATTCTGGAGAGAGCCGCGGCGGGCGGGGCGAGCAATCCCATCGATCAGAAAATTGGCGACCTATATGGCTCCTGCATGGACGAAAAAACCGTGAACACTGAAGGGATTGCGCCCCTGAAACCGGAACTGGAGCGGGTAGCCGAGGTGAAAGATAAAGAAGCGCTGATGACAGAAATCGCGCACGTGCACCTGGTCGGCCCGAACCCGCTATTTAATTTTTATTCGTCGTCTGATATGCACAACGCCGATCAAGTGATTGCGTACATCGATCAGGGCGGCCTGACGCTGCCCGACCGCGACTATTACCTGAAGGAAGACAATGCCAAGATGAAAGAAATGCGGCAGCACCTGGTGGACTACGCCACACAACTTTTCACGCTCGCGGGCGAAACACCGCAGCAGGCAGGCGAATCGGCGCAAACTGTCTTGCGCATTGAAACCGCATTGGCGCAGGGATCGATGGACCGCACAGAGCGCCGGAAGCCGGAGAATCGCGATCACAAGATGAGCCGCGATCAGGCGGCTGCGCTGGGACCCAATTTTTATCTCAACCGGTATTTCACGGCGGTCGGAGCGCCTGCTTTTACTCAGCTCAACGTAACCAATCCCGATTTCTTCAAGAAAGTTAATGGCACGCTCGACTCCGAGTCACTGGATTCTCTGAAGACCTATGTCAGTTGGCATGTGCTGAACGCCGCTGCTCCGTGGCTTTCTCAGCCATTTGTCGAGGCAAATTTCAAGTATCAGCAGGCCCTCACGGGCCAGAAGGAAATTCAGGCCCGATGGAAGCGCTGCGTGAGTCTCACGGACAGGGAATTGGGCGAGGCGCTGGGGCAGCGATATGTCGAGGCCACGTTTGGTCCCGAAGCTAAGGCGCGCATGTTGAAGATGGTAGACGCGCTGGAAAAATCTTTGGACGAAGACATTCACGACCTGTCCTGGATGAGCGCGGATACCAAGAAGCAAGCCAAAGTTAAGTTGGAGGCAATTCGCAACAAGATCGGCTATCCGTCGGTGTGGCGGGATTACAGTTCGGTCGCGATCAAACCGGGTGACCTGCTGGGTAATGTGCGGCGGGCCAACGAATTCGAATCGAAACGTGAGATCGCGAAAATCGATAAGCCGCTGGACCGCAAAGAATGGGGCATGACGCCGCCAACGGTGAACGCCTACTACAGTTCGTCGTATAACGAGATCGTGTTTCCGGCCGGGATTCTGCAGCCGCCGTTTTTCGATCCGACGATGGACGATGGCGTGAACTTCGGCGGGATCGGCTTGGTAATCGGTCACGAGCTGACGCACGGGTTCGACGACCAGGGCCGCAAGTTCGATCCGCAAGGGAATTTTCACGATTGGTGGACGAAGCAGGATGGCGAAGAATTTGAGAAGCGCGTGAGTTGCGTGGCAGACGAGTATTCGAACTTCGTTGCGGTGGATGACATCAAACTTAACGGTCGGCTAACGCTCGGTGAAAATACGGCGGACAATGGCGGCGCGCGGATTGCGCTGGCGGCGCTTGAACACATGATCGCCGACGATAAGACCGGAAAAGAAGGGCAGAAGATTGACGGCTACACGCCCGAGCAGCGCTTCTTCCTGGGATTCGGGCGTGTGTGGTGCGAGAAGCGGCGGCCGGAGGTGGCGCGTGTGCGAGTGCTGACCGATCCGCATTCGCCCGGCAAATATCGTGTGGACGGTGTGGTTGAGAACATGCCGGAATTCCAGAAGGCATGGGGCTGCAAGGCTGGGCAGCCGATGGTGGCCGAGAACGCTTGCCATGTGTGGTGATGCCTGAAGGCAGAAATCGAAAGTAAAAAGTGAGAAGTAAAATCTAAATTCGAAATCCCCCGCCCTGTCTCTTCAGAAATCGAAGAGACAAGGGCAGGGCATCCCAATCTATTCTTCCGCGGGCAACACGACTTTGGCTTTGACCGAAGCGCAAGCGTCAATTACTTGCGCCACTTGCGCGAATGGCAACACGCCGTCCGCCTTCATCTCGACAGTTCTGTCGTTTCGGTTCTGTAGAGACTGATTGAGCGCACTCTGCAAGCTGGACGGTGCGATTTCTCGATTGTTAATCTTCAGCGAAGGCTGCGGCTGGCCTGAGCTGTGAAATTCCACAACCACACCTGCGGAAGGCGCCGAAGTGAGAAACACCTCCAAGCCTTGGGGCGCAACCATTTTTCCTAGAGCCGGCGTTTCGTTCTGGTTTGTCAGAAAGACTACCGATTCGAAATAGGCGTTGTGACCGATCTCCAACACCTTTTCAACACTGTTGAACGGTGCCCGCGCGTCCGCCTTAATGTAGAGTTTCGCATTCCGTTTGTGAGGATGGATTTTCACATCATTCGTCAGGTCTTCGGCATCGACAGGATCAGCGCCGAAGTATAGTTTGCCGTCTGCAGCGATCGTGACAATCCAAGCATCTTCGTTGTCGGCCGCGGGCATCGGTGTTGCGTTGCTGGTCGCAGCTATTTGCACGCTGGCCCCCTTCTGCAGTGCCGGAGACTGCGCCGGCGCCGACGGTACGTTCATCGCTAAAGTGAATGCGACTAGACACACTTCGAGTATGCGATTCATAAGTTGTGCTCCTTTCGAGCTATTCAGTTGGAATGTCTTACGGTTTAGCTCCGCCGAGTGACGCGGTTGCGAGGGTCCCGCTCAGGCCCATCGTCTCCACGGCGGACGACGGCACGATCACCATGGAACCCTTCTCTTTGATCGCTTCATACAACATGTTCATGGCGCGCAGGTGCAGGGCCACGGGATTCTCGGTATAGGACTTTGAGGCCTGCACAAAACTGTCAGCAATTTCTTTTTCTGCCTGGCCCAGAATAATTCTCGCCTGTCGCTCGCGCTCCGCCTGTGCCTGCCGCGACATGGCGTCTTCCAGCCCTTGCGGAATTTTCACGTCGCGAATCTCGACCGACTGCACGGTGATTCCCCACGGATTGGTCTTTTCATCGAGTATGCGTTGCAATTCGCGCCCCAAGGTTTCGCGTTCGGTGATCATCTGCGCCAGTTCGTGACGGCCGATCGATTCACGCAGCGCCGTTTGCGCGCTGAGCGTGATCGCCTCGATGAAATTCTCGACTTCGAGAATCGATTTTTCGGCGTTCCACACCATCCAGAACACGATGGCATCGACATTCACCGGCACCGTGTCCCGCGTCAGCGTAGATTCGGCAGAGACGCTGGCCACGCGCACGCGCTGGTCGACGTATGGACTTAGCGTTTCCACGACGGGGATAATGTGGCATAAGCCGGGGCCGCGCAGTCCGACGTAGCGGCCGAGGCGGAGGACGGCCACCTTTTCCCATTGGCGCACGACTTTGATCGCGAACAGGAAATAAACTCCGACTAGTGCTCCCAGGACCGCTGGCGCCTGGTTGTGGACTGCTTCGGAAACTGCGAGTCCAATGACGATGCTGATGACGAACAGCAAAAGAGCAATGCCACTGACTTCGTTCATTCGGATTTTCGCCATGACGTCTATCTCCTTTGTATGGGACGGGCCTTTGCAGAATCAGGCAGCAAATCGCGCAGGCGTTCGATCAGATCTTCCAGCGTGAATCCGGCGGCGCCTGCTCGAGCCGCAAATTCTCCGGCCATCTGGCCGAGTTGACGTTCCCGTTCCGGGGAATTTTTTTCCAGCTTCTTCTTCGCGATAAACGTCCCCGTCCCCTGATGGGTTTCGAGCAAGCCGCCCAGTTCCAGTTCGCGGTAGGCGCGCATCACGGTATTGGGATTGATGGCGAGATCGACGGCGAGCTGGCGCACGGTCGGAAGTTGGTCGCCAGCGGTCAGCGAGCCCGAAGCAATCCCGCTCCGTACCTGGTCGATCAGTTGCCGGTACACCGGGACGCCGCTGTGCAGGTCGATACTGAACTGGGCCGGTGCGGAAGGGGTGTTCCTGCTCATGTGTGTCAGTGTACTACATGGCTAGTACACTAAGTCAAGAATTATTTTTCAAAACGGTTCAATTACGTCCTGCGACCTCGATCCTCTGACCCTATTCTAGTTGACCGCGCGGAGGGCGCACATTTCGATGACGATGAAATGACTCACGAATGACGGAGCCGTGACAATCGCTCTTCGCCGCGAGCCTATTCTCGATTCATCTCGAAACGCGCCGATCGAGTAAACATCCCTGCGAACCGAATTAGTTTTCCGGCCGCCATCAATAGCGGCCAAGCCGAGGCAGCGCTGCGCGCGGGCGCTGGCTCAGAAGACAAGGAGAACGATATGGAGAAGATTTTCATTCTTGCGTTGGCACTGACTGTGAGCCTGGGAACGACGGCGATGCTTGCCAACCGGGGTTACACAACGTTGCAGCCTCAATCTGCCATCACGAAGACGGCGGCCACTGACGGGGCCTTTCGCGACGGCCTCTACCTTGGAAAACTGGCCGCAAAAGCTGGGCAGCCGCAGAATCCGCCCATCGGACGCTGGTCTAACCAGCACGATCGCGCTTCGTTCGTCGACGGATACCGCCGCGGCTACACCGCTGTTCTGGCGAGCGCTAACTAGTCCGAATTTTCGCAGTGAGGTGATGTGATGAATCGCAGGCAGTTGTTCTTGAGTGTTGTTTTCACTTTGGCGCTTTGGCTTTCCGCTCCCCACGCGCTGAGAGCGGGCGACCCTTCCCCCAACACAGCAGGCGCGACGGTTCGTGGCAGTGTAAGGTTCGAGGGCAAGATTCCCCCGGCTAAGGCCATCAGCATGGCCGCCGATCCAAGTTGCGCCCAGCAGCATCCCGCAGCCGTCATGGCGCAAGAAGTGATGGCGGACGCGAAAGGCGATCTCCAGAATGTGATTGTGTTCGTGTCGGAAGGACTCGGCGACCAAACCTTTGACCCGCCCAGCCAGCCGGTAGTGATCGAACAGAAAGGATGCATGTACCTGCCGCATGTGCTGGCGGTGCGCGCAAACCAGCCGCTGCAACTGGTGAATGACGATCCCACTTCGCACAACATTCATCCGGTGCCCGCCAATAATCGGGAGTGGAATAAAGCAGAACCGCCAGGATCGAAGATCGAAGAAGCCTTTGCGCGGGAGGAAGTCGCGATTCCGGTGAAGTGCAATGTGCATCCCTGGATGCGCGGCTATATCGCGGTCTTCAAGCATCCCTATTTCGCGGTGACCGGCAAGGACGGCAGCTTCGATCTCGCCAGTCTGCCGCCGGGGACTTACACAATCAAGGCGTGGCACGAAAAGCTGGGAACGTCGACGCAGACCGTGACCATCAGCGCGAACGAAACCAAAGAGATCAGCTTCGTGTTCAAGGGCTTGTGATGCGCCCTCACTTTGCCATCTTGAAGCCTTTGCGGCGTTGCTCGCTGTAGCGGTGCAGCGCGTCGAGGATGATGGGGTAGGCTTCACCTGGCGGGCGTATCTCATCGACCTCCACTGCTTTTCCTTCGAGTTGCTTATAGTCCTGAAAAAAACGGCGCAGCATAAGCAGGCGATGCGGCGGCATCTCCGCCGCGTCGCGATAGGAGTTGAACTCCGGATCCTCGGTCGCCACGGCAATGATCTTATGATCCTGTTTGCCGGCATCGATCATTGTCATTAGCCCGATCGCACGCCCATGAATGATGGTCAGCGGCACAACCGGCTCTTGGCACAGAACCAACACGTCGAGCGGGTCGTCATCTTCCGCGAGCGTCTGCGGAATGAATCCGTAGTTGGCGGGATAATAGACGGCCGAATAGAGAATGCGGTCCAGGCGGATCAATCCGCTCGATTTATCCAGTTCGTACTTCACGCTTGAGCCGAAGGGAATTTCCACCACGCAGTCGAATTCATGGGGAAGCTTGTCGCCGGGAGTCACGTCGTGCCAGGGATGGATCATGGGAATTTCCGTAACAGACTTTTCATTCTAGCGGAGGCGGGCGAGATTCGGGCGGAGCACGGAATGCCGGGCGGGAAATTTAACGCTGGCTAACCGACGGTTTCAAAAGCCGAGGCAGGTGTTGTCTCACCGCGGCGTGCAGGCGACGGCTTTGCTTTCGCACCGTGGACCGGTCGCGGCGTGGAACGTTGTACAACTGCATGGAAACTTCAACCAGCATGCTATCCAAAGCCAGAAGAACATCCAGCATCTCGTTGGCATTGGGCCGACAAAGAGCCGGACTGCGCGGGTGGGACCATTCCTTTTTGTTCGACTGTCTCATGCAATTTACTCTGCTTACAGATAGTGGAGGAATCGCGAAAAGGGAAATTCAAACAATTGATCGGCCCCATCGATCCGGCGGAGTTTCCATAAATACCTGAAAACAAGATGAGCAGACGGCGCAGGCTGGGTTTGCCCGCTACACCCAATCAATTTTTTAAATAGACAGGACCCAGGTCGGCGCCAATCTTGATTCTCAGGTCGGGGACGCGTACAGTTTGAACAGTGGGTCACCGACAGTGGGGAATCATGTCCAGCCAGGCTAAGACCTATCTCAAATTCGGCGGAGCAACGGCGGTCATTCTGCTGCTGCTCGGCTACCTCGCCTATACCGGCGTTCAGGATAGCAAGAGCTACTACGTCACAATTAAAGAGCTGCACAAGATGGGCGACGGCGCTTACTCGAAGCGCTTGCGCGTTGCCGGGAACGTGCAACCGGGCTCCATCAAGCGCACCGGCACGCACGTGCAGTTCGTGCTGGTGGAAGAAGATCAGACTCTTCGCGTCGACTATACCGGGACCGAAGCGCCGCCCGACACATTCAAGGACGATTCCCAGGCCTTGGCGGATGGGCGATTCGACCATGATGGCGTCTTCCATGCCAAGCAATTGCAGGCAAAATGCGCGTCCAAGTACGCACCGCAGCCGGGCACTCCGGGCGCCAAGCCAGCCGTCGAGCCGACCAAGAGTTTGACGCAGGTGCAGCCGGCGGCGAGCGGCATGTCTAACTGAAATCCTTACTGCACTACTGAAGCTTTTCATCTCTCGCGGGGCTAAGGATTGCGGTGTGCGCCGTGCAGGGATTCCGCCCCTCCAGTAAACTCGTGCCTACACTGAGATGATAGGTTTGCGACGCCCGTGAACGACCCCTCAATTTCCATCATTACCGTCAACAACGTCATCAAGCAGTTTGGACGTTTTGCAGCTCTGCGTGGCGTGACCGCCGAATTCGATGCGGGACGATTTCATGCGATCCTCGGCGAGAACGGAGCAGGGAAGACGACGTTATTGCGAGCTCTGGCGGGATTGGCGCAGCCTACGCGAGGCGACATTTCGATTTTTGGAAAGACTCCGCGTGACGCCTGCCGCGACATGGGGTACATGGCTCATCCTTCGCTGCTCTACGACGAGTTGAGCGGCCTGGAAAACCTGCGCTACTTCGCGCGGCTCTACGGAATAAGCGGCGACGGCCGGTGCGAAGAAGTGATCCGGGCGGTGGGCCTTGATCCCGCATTGACCCGGGCTGTGGGGCAGTATTCGCAGGGCATGCGACAGCGCATGTCGCTAGCGCGCGCGATTCTGCACGATCCGAAGTTGCTGCTGCTGGATGAGCCCTTTTCCAATGTGGACGTGCATTCGGCGCGAGCGATGGTTGCGCTGCTAAAGGGCATGCGCGACACGGGCAAGACGGTTTTCGTCATCACGCACCAGGCATCGCTTCTTGAAGGCGCGGCCGACGAGTTCGTCTGGATGCACGCCGGCCAGATTGTCGATCGCACCGCCAGCCTGGCTCGTACGGCGGGTTCTGCCGGGGATGTCCAATGAATTCGCTCTGGTCGGTGATCCTGGCGACGATGGTCAAGGACATCCGCCTCGAGTGGCGCTCGAAAGACGCCCTCAATTCCATGCTGTTTTTTTCCTTGCTGGTGGTGGTGATTTTCATGTTCTCTTTCGACCCCCTGGCGGAAGAGTCGCGGCACATTGTCGGCGGATTGGTGTGGGTCGGCTTTTTGTTTGCCTCGGTGACGGCGCTCAACCAGACTTGGGCGCGAGAGTTGCGCAATCAGGTGCTCGATGCCTACCGCGTTTCCCCGGCGCCGGCGAATGCCTTATTTCTTGCGAAGGTATTGGGGAATTTCATTTTCGTCGGCATCCTGGAAGCTCTGATGACGCCGCTCTTCGTGATTTTTTACAACGTGCGGGTTCTCGGACCTGCGTGGCAGTTGCTGCCAATCGCGATCCTTGGGACTTGGGCGCTAGTGGTGAATGGAACATTCTTTGCGGCGATGTCGCTGCGCACCCGCAGCCGCGAAATCATGCTGCCGCTGCTGCTGTTTCCTATTTCTATTCCTGCGGTGGTCAGCATGGTGGCGGGCACGACTTCGATCCTCACCGGCGAAGAGTCTGCGCACTTCTACATCGTGTTGCTTCTCACCTACGATGTGGTGTTTACTACAGCTTGTCTGGCGTTATTTGGAATGGTTCTGCACGCGGAATGAAGCGACTTTTTCCCATCCTGTCGGTGATCACGGCGATTCTGCTGGCCTATGCTCTGTATGAAGCGTTGGTAGTTGCGCCCACCGATGCGCAGCAGGGCGATGTCTACCGGATCATTTATTACCACGTTCCCTCGGCATGGACCGCGTTTCTTTTGTTCTTCATCAATTTCATCGCGTCGATTCAATATCTGGCCAATACGAATCCCTCGGCGAAAACTGCCGTGAAATGGATTGTGATCGCAATCGGCGTGGTTGGAGTGATTGCCTGTTTTCTTCCGCAGGTGCAGCGTTTGCTGCCGACAGGCATGCGTCCAAGCGCCGTGGCGACGACCGTGCTTTTGATTCCAATCTTTTATTTTCTCGTTGGAAAATTTTTCCCCGGTGAACGCGTTGACATGCTCGCGCTCACGACCGCTGAAGTGGGCGTGGTTTTTTGCACCATCGTGCTGGTTACGGGACCGATTTGGGCACGGCCAGTCTGGGGCATCTGGTGGGCGCCGGGAGATATCCGGCTGACTTCCACTCTGGTGTTGTGGCTGATTTACGTGAGTTATCTGGTGTTGCGGCGCTTTTCCAACAGCGCGCAGACCCAGATGCTCGCCGCGGCGCTGGCAGTTTTCGGAGCGCTCGATGTCCCATTGGTTTATTTTTCGATCTGGTTTTTCCGCACGCAGCATCCGCAGCCGGTGATCGGCGGCGGCGGATCAATGGATCCGCGCATGTTGCACGTGCTGCTGATCAGTTGGATGGCATTTCTGTGTTTCGCATTTCTCGTATGCTGGTCGCGCGTCCGGCTGGAACTGCTGCATCGCGAAATCGAAGAAGCCCACGCCATGGAATCTTTGGCCGGCCCTGGCGTCGCGGCCAAGGCCAGTCTTCCCCTCAGCCGGAGTTCGCAATGAACGCGATCAAATTTCTCTTCGCCGCATACATCGCCACGTGGGTCATCCACGGGGTCTATCTAGGCACCCTCGTTCGGAGATTCAGCCGGCTGCGGCAGCAGTTGAAGGAAGTGAAAGCTTCCAGTTTCCGGCGCTCGCCTCCCGAGTCTCGGCCCAAGAACTAAAATGCACGCGGATGGACGTTTCTCGTGGCATGGCATGTCGACTGAACGAGAGCCAGATGCCGCTCTTCAGTTCGTAATCTTCCATTCCTTCTGCAGCGCCGCAAGAAAATCCGGAGCGCCATTAGAGCGCAGGAATTCGTAATCCTCAATCATCGCGGCCGTGCCCACGCGGGCGGAGGGCGAAGGATTTTCCACGCGAATTACCCGCGCTGTAAAACGCACGCGCACCGCATCGGTCAATGTAATGTGCGGAGGGAAGGTCAGAGTGACGTCGAGTTTGCTGCCCGCAGAAAGCGCGCGGTCAAGGTAGAAGAAAACTCCGCGCGCGCTCACGTTCTGGGTTTCGGTATGAACTTCGCTGGCGCCCTCGACGCGTATGATCGCAGGCAGGCGCATGTCGAAGCGCCGCATCATCCGCCGTTCCTGTGAATTTGGTTCCATGCTAAAGCGCCCCCGCCAGGAGCGCGGAATGCAAAGAAATGCGAGGACAGCAGACGGCACAAACTTCCGGATACCAAGTGGCTTCGGACCTGCGCCCTCACTGTATCGAAACATTCCCAGTTTGCAACAGCAAAATGCCGTTTTAAACGAAATCGGCAAATCTGTCCGGAATTCCGAACAGAATCCGCCTGACGAACCGTGGGAGGACGCTACTTGCGCGCAGGTTTGGCGTATTTTGAAGCAATCCTTCTGCCAACGCGGCTAATGCGCAAAGCAACAGTTTCGGGCGGAAATCCGCGATTGCCGAGTGCTGCGCGCGGCGTTATTGACGGCTGCTGCAAGCGATTCGCAAGGAAGGGATCATTTTTTCCACTTTCACCGCCAGATCGAGGAATGCATGCAACTTCTTTCAGCCACTTTTGTGCCAGGTTCCGGCATCTTTCAGCCTACTCGAACGCATCAGAGCACTGGTGGACGGGTGCACAACGGTTCATTCATCCCTCTGGGCGTGCTCATGTCAGATTTCCTCCCCTTCACGAGCCGCTCAGTTCGTTGAACAGGAATTGCACCACGATCAGGGCTGAGGCTGGCTTGACTTGTCTATCCGTCAGATGTTTAAGTAGTTATTTAATTTTTTCAGCCAGTTCCAGTGACAAGCAAGCCGCCGCCAGATTCGTCGGCGCGAGGCTCGGTTGACCTGTGTGCCGTCCCTAATCTCTCCACTAATCTGAGCGATAAGGACCTGAGCAAAGATCGAAATACTGATTTGAACGCATCGGAGGAACGAGTGAACGTTGATCGCCGTTGGTTGAGAGCATCCGTGGGGCGAGTTCGTATTTTGGCTGCCGGGCTGGCGCTGCTGGCGGCAGGATGCGTAGTTTTTGGCTTGGGGACGCGCTCGCATCAAATTACCGCGAACGTCGCAGTCCAACGCCTGGCGATTCAACCGGCTGCAATCTCGCATCCAGCCCCCGAAGATCAACCGGCCGCACCCGGATTGTTGCAGACTTCGCAGTCTTCCCCCATTAGCGTCAATGCTCAGGCGCAGCAACGCGGGCGTGCCCTTCTCGCCGGACTGCCGCTGATATTCGAGCCAAACCAAGGCCAGGGAAATCTTGATCCCTCAGACCCGCGTGCGAAGTTCGTAAGTCGCGGCCCCGGTTACAGCCTGTTTCTGGGCTCTGAAGGAGCAATCCTCAGCCTCGCGTCCCATCAGCCGTCCAAGCCCTTGCGGCGCGCCTCCGCCGGGCAGCCTGTATCTCGGGATCGCGTGGAGTTCCTCCAGATGAAGCTGGCCGGAGCAAATCGAAACCTGAGTCTGACCGGCGCCGATCGTTTACCGGGCAAGAGCAACTATTTCCTCGGCAGCGACGCTGCCAAGTGGCGGCAGGGCGTGCCGCAATTCGCCCGCGTGCGCTACGAAAATGTCTATCCCGGAATCAATCTGCTCTTCTACGGAAACCAGGGACGGCTGGAATATGACTTCCAGGTCGAACCCGGCGCCGATCCGCGGCAGGCAGAACTCGAATTCAATGGTGCAAAACAGCTGCAGCTGAAAGACGGCGCCCTGATCATCCAAGGGCAGAGTGGCAACATACGGCTCGAGGCCCCGCGCGTCTATCAGGAAATCGCCGGCAAGCAGCAACCAGTGGATGGCAGCTTCGTCCTTCGCGGCGGCAAGCGCGCGGGATTCGCTATCGGATCCTATGATCACTCGCGCGAACTGGTTATCGATCCCATCCTGACCTTCTCAAGTTATTTTGGCGGCACCAGTGACGAGCACTCCAGCTACATTGCCATCGACGGTAGCTTCAACATCTACCTGACGGGTTCGACTCAATCGCCCAATCTTCCTACTGTCTCCACCATCTTTCAGCCAACTCTCAAGGGCACACAGAACGTCTACGTTGCCAAGATTACGCCGCCGCTGGGTTCCATTCCCGCCACACTCGCTTACATCACATATCTCGGAGGTAACGGCACCGACAGTCCGGCGGGCATCAGCGTCGACGGCAGCGGCAATGCATATCTTGCGGGCACAACCTCTTCCACCGATTTTCCCGCGACGTCGCTCGCCTACCAAAAAGTTCCCGCGGCCGGCAGTACAGGCACCTCGCACGTTTTTGTGACTGAGTTGAAGTACGACGCCACATCGTTGATCTACTCGTCGTACCTTTCGGGCAAGGGCACTGACGTGGCCAGCGGCATGACGATCGACACGGCCGGCTTCATTTATGTTACCGGGACGACCACGTCGAACGATGTCGCCAGCTTCAGCGATCAATTCCCGGCAAGCACTCTTCCCCAGGCGTTGCCCTACCAAATCTCGCCTCGTGCCGCGATTCAGTTCTTCGTAACCAAGGTGAACACGGCTGCAGGAGGCCCAAGCAGCATCGCCTACTCCACTTATTTCGGCGGAGCAAACTTCGACACCACAACGCCGATTGCCGTGGGCGGCAGCATCGCGGTCGATAATCCCGGGCGCAACATTTACTTCACCGGCACCACCAACTTCCTTTACAACGGATGCGCAGGCTGCAGCAATACTGACTTCCCCATCCTCAATCCCTATCAGCCCTGTCTGGATCAGGTCCCTCCGACCATTATTGTCACCGCTCCCCAGTGCACCTATCCGACAGGGGCATCAGCGCCCACGGAATCGGATGCATTTGTAGCCAAGCTCAATCCCAACGTCGGCCAGGGACTGCAATTGGTCTGGTCGACCTACGTAGGCGGAACCGGGACTGACTCGGGGACGGGCATTGGCCTCGATCCCGGCGCGGCCAACGTATACGTCACCGGTACTACGAATTCCACCGACATCGGGACGAGCGTGACTACCGTGAGCACCTCCTCCGCGTATCAACGCTGTCTCGATACTCCGGTGAATCCGCAACCGTCGACCACGCCATGCCCAACGCCCGCAACCACTCCGTATCCAAGCGATGCCTTCGTGGCGCGCCTGACCAATCCGACCCCGACCGGCACAACCAGCACTTTGAATGACGTCGCGCTCAATTATTTTTCTTTCCTCGGGGGAACCGCCAACGACGCCGGACAGGCGATCACGGTGGACTCCGCCTCCGGCGCACTTATTACGGGCTGGACTCAATCCCCAGATCTTCTCGTGCTGAATAATTCCATTCAGAGCGCCCTGGACTGTCCGAGCGGTGCTGCCACCCCGTGTCAGGATGCATTTGCGGCCCGCCTGAACACTGCAACCGTGGTTGGACAGACCACCGGCTCTTGGGTCACGTACTTCGGTGGGAGCGGCACCGACCAGGGCACTTCAATCGCGCTGGATGTGAACCAGAACGCCTACTTCGCCGGCGACACCAACTCGACCGACTTCCCCGTTTCGAAACCGCTGCAACCGACGAACGGCGGCGGCTATGACGCATTCGTGACTCAACTGGGAACCGCCGTGACCCTGTCGGTCGATGGTGCGCTGACTCTGGGCACGAACCAGTCCTACATCAGCGCCGGGATCCCGGCTACGTTTACTTATACCGTGACCAACAGCGGCCCCGACTTGGCCAATAACATCACGCTCTTGGACAATCTGAATCCGTCGATCACCGGTGTACCGCTGACTTTTCAATCGGCGAGCACCAGCGCCGGAACCTGCGGCGGCGGTTCGACCAATGCCGTGGTGAGCTGTAGCTTGCCCTCGCTGCAAGCCGGGTCCACGGCCACAGTCACCGTCGTGGTCACCCCGACTGCGAGCAGCAACGGTCAGCCCGGCTCGTTCAATGGCGGCTCGGTGCAGGTCACCGGACCGGGTAACATCGTGCTCGCGCAAACTTCCGTGCCTGCCCAGATGTCCGACTTCAGCTTGCAGGTCACGCCCAGCAATAACAGCGTCCCCGTGGCCGGAGACACGGCGCAGTATCAAGTGCAGCTCACGCCTCATCCCGTGTACGTCGGAAACATTTCTCTCGCGTGTTCGGGATTGCCTCCGGCATCCTCGTGCAACTTCACCAGCAACCCCGTCTCGCTGCAAGGGCCGGGCGCCTCCACGCTCAACATCACCACCACCATTCGGCCGATCATTACAGGCACGGCGATTTTTCTGACGCGGCGCTTTTACGCGATCTGGTTGGTGCTGCCTGGATTGACATTGCTGGGAGTGGGATTCGGAGGCAACCGCCGCCGCCGCATCACAGGAATTCTATCGCTGTGTATTCTCTTCCCGTTGATCCTGCTGTTGCCGGCATGCAGCAGCCAGCCCGTGCAAGCGCCGGTGAGTGGAACACCGCCGGGGAATTACACCATCACGGTGACCGCAACCCAAGGCAGCGACACCAAAAGCCAGACCGTAACGCTGACGGTGCCCTAACCGCAAAATTGCATCACTGCGAATTCGAGCGTAGAGACGTTGCTCGCAACGTCTCTTCCCGCCAGCGACGGTGGAAGCTGTAGGAAGCTAAGAGTGGACTTTGCAGAAAAGAGACGTAGCAAGCTACGTCTCTACACGAATCGAGTTGTGGATTACGCTCCTGCCGACAGCTTGTGATGTCCCTTCGCCTCGGCAATTCCATATTGCCGGATCTTATAGAGCAGAGCCTTGTAGCTGATCTGTAGAATCACGGCAGCCTGCTTGCGATTCCAGTTGGTCTGTTCCAGAGCCTTGGTAATGGCCTGTGCCTCGGCTTCATCTTTGGCATCGCGAGCTAGCGACTTTAAGCCGCCTCTCGACTCGTTTCCCCGCGCCGAATGATCGGCAGAGATGCCGCCCGTGCCGTCATTTTTCGGCAGCAGTTCCGTCACCGCCAGTTTCTCATCCCCGAGAATCAGGTAGCGCTTGAGAAAATTATTCAACTCGCGCAAATTTCCCGGCCACGAATGATTCTGGCAGGCTTGTAGCAGCGCTGGCGAAAGCGGAAGTGGCGCCCTGGCATAGCGCTCGGCCATGCGAGACATCGAGTGCTTAAGCAGGATCGGAATTTCCTCTTTGCGCTCGCGCAACGGCGGAATCTGCATGGTGAACGCGTTCAAGCGATAGTAAAGATCCTCGCGCAGGCGCTTGTTGGCCAGTGCTTCCGGTATGTTGATGTTGGTTGCAGCAAGAATGCGCACGTCAACCTTGATCACAGAACGGCTGCCCAGCCGGGAGAACTGCTGATCCTGCAGCACATGCAGCAGCTTCGCCTGCAATAGCGGAGGCATTTCGCCAATCTCGTCCAGCAGAATCGTTCCCCGGTTACAGAGTTCAAATTTGCCCGGTTTCGAGTGGTTCGCACCGGTGAAAGCGCCCTGCTCGTAGCCGAACAATTCGCTCTCCAGTAGATCCGCGGGTACTGCGGCGCAGTTGACCTTGAGGAACGTGCGATGCGCGCGCTTGGACAGTTTGTGGATCAGGCGTCCCAGAACTTCCTTGCCGGTTCCACTCTCGCCCAGCAGCAGCACCGGAATGTCTACATTCGCGACCAGCGCGGCCTGGGAGCGGATCTTTCGCATGGCAGGGCTGGCCGCGATGAAGAAAACGTCGTCTGAAAGTTCTTCCACTTCGCCGCTATAAGTCTGTTTCCCCTGACCCAGGCTGAGATCGATGACCGCATCCAGTTCGGCTTTTTGAAACGGCTTGGTGAGATAGTCTTGCGCGCCCAATTTCATCGCGTGTACCACTTTGCGCGTGTCGGCGACACACGACAACATCACGACCTTCACGCCGGGCTGAAGCTGGCGCAGCTGCTCCAGAGTTTGCAGGCCGTCTATGCCGGGCATGAGAACGTCGAGCAGCACCAGATCGGGCTGCAGACCCTGTTCTACGCGCTGCAGTGCTTCCTCGCCCGTGGTGGCTGTTTCAACTTTGTAGTCGTCCACTTCCAACAAAGTCTTGATGTAACGCAGCATGCCGGGTTCATCGTCCACCAGCAGGATTTTGGCGGTTTGCTTCATCGGTTATTCTTCCCTTTGCTGGCGGCCGTTGTGGCCGGTTTGTAAGGGATGAGGAAAGAAAACTTGCAGCCGGCGCCGGCATCACTCTCCACCCAGATCTTGCCGCCCATACCTTGCACCAGACGACGCGCAATGGCGAGACCCAGTCCCATGCCCTCTTGATTTTCATTTCCGGGAAGGCGAAAAAAATCGTCAAACACTTCCAGGTGAAATTCCGCGGGAATTCCCGGGCCAGTATCGGAAACGCTGACCTTCACGGAGTTGGGCTGACTTACATTCTGACGCCGGCGCTCCGCAGTCGAAGGCTGCGCGGCTGCGCGCCGTTCCCACATATGCGGCTCGGCATGCAACCATACCGTTCCTCCGGTGGGTGTGAACTTAAAAGAATTCTCCAGCAGGTTTGAGATCACACGTTCCAGTTTAGGCGAATCGAAAGGAAAGTCAGGCAGCTTATCGTTCGCCAGAAAATAAAGCGCCAGCCCTTTTTGCTGAAATCGATTCGACCACAGGCGCGAAACTTCCGACAAACATTCGTTAATATTGCCGGTCTCGAAGTGCATGCGAAGTCCGCCGGTTTCGAGCGCGCTGTAGGTGAGAAAGTCTTGAATAAACTGTTGCAGTCTTTTCCCGCTGGACTGCATGTCATGCAGCACTTCACGCTGGCGATCGTTCAGCGGACCCAGTTTCTCGCTGTGCAGCACTTCCACGTAGCCATTCAGGATCGATAGAGGAGTCTTGAGATCGTGGGCGGCGGAAGCCAGCGCGTTGGTAGTGCGCTGAAAGCGCTCCCGCAATTCTTTATATTCCTGCAGCAGATTTTCCGGGCTGGGCAAATCACCCGCCGAACGAGTAGCAGCGGCTGGCATTGGGTCCAAGGTCTCTCCCGCGTCAGTAACACACGCGCTCTTTTGCACAGAAGCCATGAGAACGAACCACAGGACTCACATGGGGAGAGGAACCGCAGTAACAAAATCGTATGTCAGGGGCATTTTGTTGTCAACGGAAAATGCAACGGAATTACCCAAGTGTAGCAAAAGGTTGCACTTTTGCGAGTTTGAAGGGGAACAGAGCGATTCTCAACAGCACTCCCAGAAAACGACCGAAATCTACGGTGATCTCCCGCTCCTTTACGGGTTTCGCGGTTGGATTTCCCGACCGTACAGACCGCTATACCCGTTTGTCTGGGAGTTTGCCTGAGATTTGGCCCATGAGATGCTCCGTAGACAGAAATTAGCAACAGTTTGGAGAATCTCTGGATGAATGGAACGCGAGCGGGAACCGAGCGGCGAAAATGGACCCGATTGCCGCTGGCGATTCCCGTTTTTGTGCGCAGCCGCGACGAAAAAGGCAAGGAGTTCCTGGAATTCGCTACCGCGCTAAACGTTAGCGCGGGCGGCATGTTGGTGGCAATCCGCCGCGTTTTGCCCGCCATCGCCCAGATTCAACTTGAAATTCCCAGCGCCCCGGTTGCCGCTTTCGTGCTGCCTAAAGCTGCGCGTGCTCTCCGCGCCAAGGCTCTCCGCACCACCCCGGCGGACGGCTACTACCTGCTCGGTTTGAAGTTTGCGAGACCGCTGCTTCTTGCGGAAAGCTCCAACGGGCGAAAGCGGAAAGTCGCTTCTGTGGTGTGAAAATGTTTGCGCAGCGTCGTTCCTCGCGTGTTACGCTTGTTCCCATACTTTGATTACCAGCGTTTCATCCTCCAATTCTTTCGTAAGTTGCTGACCTCCAATTACATAGAGTAGGTTTGAAGATGGGTAAACTGAACCTGTCTCTTTTGGTTCTCTGGATGCTGGTAACAGGTTCTCCCCGGTTGGTAGAAATCCGCCATGACAACTAGCAGTCTGAATACGCTGGTCCAGCCTTTGGGAGAAATGCCGCCGGAGGCCATCGTTTTTGGGCGCACCGATGGAATGCAAGCGGTGCGCGACCGTTTGTCCAAACTGGCCAGCGCTAACGTTCCGGTGCTCATTCAAGGCGAGAGTGGGACCGGGAAAGATATTATTGCGCGCATGATTCATGCGGCCTCGCCGTGGCGAACCGGCCCCTGGGTGAAAGTGAATTGTCCGGCGATCCCCGGCACTCTGCTTGAAAGCGAACTGTTCGGCTACGAAAAGGGCGCCTTCACCGGTGCGTATGGCACGAAGCCCGGCCGCGTCGAGATGGCGCACCGCGGAACGCTGTTTCTCGACGAGATTTCGGAACTGGACATGTCGCTGCAGTCTAAGTTGCTGCAGTTGCTGCAAGATGGACAGTTTTGCCGGATCGGAGCCCAAGCCGACAAGAAGGTCGAAGTGCGCGTCGTTTGCGCGACCAATCGCAAGCTCGAGCAGGAAATCGAGAACGGAACATTCCGCTCGGACTTATTTTACCGCATCAATGTGGTGAATCTGCATCTGCCCCCGCTGCGCGAGCGCGCCGGCGACATTCCAGATCTGGTGGCCTATTTCCTCGAATATCACAATCGAAAGTACAATTGCCGGGCGCGGGCGCTGTCGAACGAACTGATGGCGGATCTGCGTAAGTATCACTGGCCGGGCAACATCCGGGAACTTGAGAACTTGATTAAGCGCTACGTGATCCTGGGCAACGAAGACGTGATTTCGAGCGACCTGGCGCCGCGTGAACCCAATTTCTTCAACGCTGAAATTCCGCTGGACGGCCAGATTTCGCTCAAGAAACTGACTCGCCAGGCGGTGCGCGAACTGGAACGAAAAGTAATTCTGAAAGTGCTGCAAAACTGTCATTGGAACCGCAAACAAGCGGCGCGGGCTTTGAGCATCAGCTACCGTGCATTGCTCTATAAAATTCGCGATGCCGGCCTGCCCTCGAACCGCACCGTCAAACAAAACGGAGCGAACAGCCCCAAAGATATTGCCGCAGATTAGGTCAACTCCGGCTGTTCTTACTCGGAATTTCCAACCCGCTACGCGACTCAAAGTCTGCTTCCGTTTGGCGTTCTTGCGCAGATATTTGCACTTCTGAGTCTTGGCAAAATAGGAAGTTTCTGATAAATACTTATATTGCTATTACTTAAGCCAATGGTCGTTTTGGTACTCGAGGTGCACCTTAGAGGTCGCACCTTGGCTCGCCCGCTACGATCCAGGTGAAATGCCACGCGTCGTTGTTAAGACCCGGGCGTGTTAACTCCTAGGAGATTTAAAATGAAGATACTCCCCCTGTTGGCTGCACTGGCACTGGCCCTGCCAACGGCAGTTTTTGCCGGCAACCAAGTGGATTACACAAACTATGGCGGTAATTTGGTGGGTTCGAACAGCGGACTAACGCTGACCGGATCTACCTTGTCCGTAGTTAATGGGCTCAACGGCCTCGGGCTGATCACGGGAACGAACTTGGGCAGTGTTAGCTTTGGAACGGGAGCTCTCCTGTCCGGTTCCTTGACCGCCACCAGCTGTTCGAGTGGCATGCCACCGTGTGTGATTGCGACATTCTCCAACTCCGGTTCATGGTTCAAGGTCACCGGAAATGGCATGAATGGAATTCCGAACGGAACCTTGTTCAACGGAGCGTTCCAAGGACCTGTTCAGTTGCTCTTTTCGGGTGGCGCGGACGGCACCCATACCTATATTTTGGCCGGAAATTTGGGTGGAGCGAATACAACTTCGCAGCTGATTGTCAATACCGGCAAAGGTTACTTCGATGGCGATGCAACGGTCAGCAGTGGTGATAGCGCCTTGGTCGTTCCCGAACCGGCCTCGTTGGGCCTGCTGGGAACTGGACTGATCGGTCTGGCTGGCATTGTTCGTCGCAAGCTGAAGTCCTAAGCCTACATAGCCCTTAGCTTAAGAACAGAACCCCGCCGCAAGGCGGGGTTTCTATTTGCTCGAACGACTTGCCGTGGAGCTAGCCGCGAAGATCGGACAGGGCTTTGCGTGCGTCCTCGTTGTTGGGGCTCAGCTTAATGGCCTTCTCCAACTGTTGGCGAGCCAGGCCATTCTGGTTAAGTTTCTGATAGGCCATGCCGAGGTGGTAATGTACTGCGGCGTCATCGGGTTCGCCGCGCTTTTCGCCGAGCTTAAGCGCCTCTTGAAATTGACCGATAGCGGATTGATAAATTCCTTTCTGATAATAGGCCCAGCCGAGTGTGTCGGCCGCATTGGGAGACTCCGGCATGCCGCGGCGCGCGGTTTGCGCCATGCTCATGGCCACGTCCACGTTCCCGCCCTGCTCGAGCATCACGTACGCCAGATTGTTGGAAGCCAGCGGGTGATCGGGAGCGATCGCAAGCGCCTGCTGGTACATGGACTTAGCCTGATCCCAGTCTTTTTTCGCCTCGTAGAGTTCGCCCGATAGAATGTAGAACGTCACCTCGCGCGGATTGTCTTTAATCGACTGCTGATAAAGTGCCAGCGCCTGGTCCGCGGAGCCCTCCTGCACCTGCACCTTGCCTAGCTTTTCAAGGGCGTCGACGTTGGTTTTTTCGATTTGAATAGCTTTTCGCAGGGCGGCTTCCGCGCCCGGCAAGTCCTTCTTGCCATTGAATAAAGCGGTGCCTAAGAGGTCGTAAAAATTGCTGTTGTTGGGCGACTTGGCGATCTGCGCATTGGCGGCGGCGATGGCTTTATCCGGCTGTTTCTGGACGAAATAGGTATTCATTACGCCGCTCAGGCCGTCGGTGGACGAGGGATCGACAGAAAGCGCCTGCTGATAAAACTTTTCAGCCTCGGGATAGTGCTTTTGCGCCAATTGAATCGTTCCCAACTGAACCAAGGGAACGGGACTTTGAGGCGCCCTTTGCGCGGCCTGTTCGGCATCCTGCTGGGCGTCGGCGTATTTCTGGCGGGAAAGGTCTCCCAACCCCTTCAGCAGGTATCCCTCGGGCGAATTTGGTTGCGCATTGATGATCAGCTGCGCGGTGCGGAGCAGTCCCTCAATATCGCCGCGCCGCAATGCCAGTCCAGCCAGGGAGCGTTGCGCGTCGGTCAGGTCCGGACGGATACGCACGGCCTCGTGCCATTCCGATTCGGCCCGGGCGTCGTTGTTCTGCATAGCGAAAGCGTTCCCCAGTTGGTAGTGAGCGACGGCGTTGTCGGCGTCGTTGCGCAGGGCACTTTGCAGCGAGTTAATGGCGCCGCCGGCATCGTTGTGGCGGAGTTGCAGCTGGCCCTCAAAGATCAGAGCATCCGCGTCTTTGGGATTTGCCTTGAGAATCTCGTTGTCCAGTTTTGTGGCTTCGTCGAGCCGGTTTTTCAAAATGAGCAGCTGGATGTAGTTTTTCTTGACCTGGGCGTCTCGTGGATGCTCGCTATACAGAGCAGTGTATTCCGCAGTGGCTTTATCGAGGTCGCCGGAGGCGAAATAGTAGTCTCCGAGCATGCGATAGCCTTCCTGATTATTGGAAAGGTCTTTCTTGGTCTGACGCAAAAAGGATTCGATTTCATCTCTTTTTCCTTCTTGCATCAGCAGCCGAACATAAGCGGCGCGGGGAGCTGGATTCTTAGGAGCTATGTTGATGGCATTCTTGTATTGCTGTTCGGCCTCGGGAAAGCGGTTGCGCGTCTGGTAAAAACCGCCCAAGGCCAGTTGAGCGTTCATCGCCTTAGGATCGACTTCAACGGCTTTCTTAAAATTTAGTTCAGCCAGGTCGGGGCGGTTGACACGTAGTTCAAAAAGCGCCAGCAGCAAATAGGACTGTGAACGGTTCGGGTCAGCAGCTACGGCTTGCTCCATTTCCTGGATGGCGGAAGGGAACTGGTTCTGCGCCGCGTCGTAGTTGGCCCAAGCCTCGTGCGTCTCGGGCGCATTGGGCTGTTTCGCGCGAATAATGTCGAGGTGAGTCCTGGCTTGCTTCAGCGTGTCCTCTGGGGCAGTACCGTCAGGATTTCTAACTGTGTCGAGAAGGTTGGCGAGATCGGTTTGGGCGCGGTAATTGTCGGGGGCGAGGTCCACGGTACGAAGGAGTTCCTGAAAGGCTCGCTGGGTGTCCCCCTGCTTGAGATAGGCCTGGCTGAGGTCGTAATGGGCCTGGGCAAAGCGGGGATCGATCTGAATCGCATTCAGATACTGGATGGAGGCCTCGCGGTACTTAGCCTCGGCAAAATACTTTTCGCCGCTATCCAGGTACTTTTGCTTGCGCACATTGGGATCGCGCGAACAGGCTGTAAACAGACTCGTAAGTACGCAGCACGCCAACAGCAAACGTACGGAAACAGAACGACTCATATTGCATTCTCCAACCGCAGATCGCGGAAGCGTGCGAAGGCGTTGCTCCGCCCGAATATTGCATGATACTGCACGGTCACAGGTGCAAACGGTTACTGGAGTCATAGAGTTGCAGGCTGAAAGCCGGGAAACCTCCCTCAGCGCGGAATGTAGCTATCGAGCAAGGGCGAAACTTCCTGGGCGAAGGGCAGAATGCGCTGTTGCGCGGCGTCGCCAGTTTCGCCCGGATACATAGGAGTGGTAATCCGCACCAGGGAACCGTCGCTGCGATTCATCTTAATGGAATCGGCGACCAGGTAGAATTTTGCCCAGTACTCGCTGGCAACTCCGCGATCGTGCGCCCAAAACCAGTAGAGAACGAGCTGGCGGGCATCTCCTTTGGCAATCAAATATCGATTCGCCGGAAAGGGCCCGTGGCCGGGAAGGTTCAGGATGATGCGCTTGTTCTCGACGGGCGCCCAGCCTGATCCGGGCAGGCAGTGCTGCGGCGAATGGATGGTATCCCCGGCGCGCTGACTGCGGAAGTACGCGATGAACAGATCGACATACTGCGCTTTTTGCGGATTCTGATAGATGCGCAGAAGGAAATCGCCCGGCCCCAGGATATTCAGAACATCCTGGTCGATAGGAACGTCGGTGCCCGTCCAGCTATCGAGCTGTTGGGGAAATTGTTTCAAGGGAAGTCGAGGCGGGAAGACTTCGCTGCGCGCGCGCGCCTGCAGCAGGACGCCGGCGCCGGCTATGAGCAGCGCCGCTACAATAAAGCGCGGAGTGGATGAGATTCTCACGATTCACCCTCTTTCGCGGGGAATAATAAGTTTATCAGTCCATGCAGCGCGTAAAGCATAAGGAGCGAAACGACAAAGATGATCCATCCCCAGGACGCATGGAAGTAGCCTTCGGCTTTCTCTGCGTCCCAATATTGCACCAGCAGTCCTGTGCCAATGATACGGATGCTGTTGGCGGCCACGGCGATTGGCACCGAGGCCAAAGCCAGCACCCAGCGCACCCAGAGGCGCTTTTCCAGCAGATATCCGTACATAATGGCGAGGGTGACCAGCGACATGAGCGAGCGAATGCCGCTGCAGGCTTCGGCGACTTCCAGAGCCATGGATGGCAGGTTGATCACGTTGCCTTCGCGCAGGATGGGAACTCCGAACACAGGCAGCATCGTGGCCGCGACCTTCGAAGCCAGCAACTGCAATGGAAAGGTGATCTGGTTGAAGAGAATGGTGGGGATAGGGATCATCAGCAGCAGAAAGGCCCAAGGGAATAGCAGGGCGCGAAACAGATTCCATCCCAGAAGAAGAATAACGACACCGGCCAGGACCAGAAGCAGTGAAGAGCGGTCGAGGAAAAGCTCGGCTCCTAAACGGCCGACGACCAGCAAGCCCAAGGCTGCGACCAAAACGATCGCGCCTGTCCACGACGGGTTTGGGCGAATGCGCGCGAGGCGATCGCGCTCCTGCCAAATCACGAAGGCTGAGAATAGAGGAACGAAAAAACCGTGAGAGAAATTGGGATCGCTCCACCACTGGCCGACAAGGTGTTGGAGCGTGGACCAATACAGCCAGAGACCAAGGCCGGCGAGAACGCCTACCTGCCAGAGCGGAACTTCGCCCCAAATTGCGGAAGACGGGCGCACCATCGAATTTTCGGTCGAGGGCTCGGTCTGCAACTGATGGCTCACCGAAGCGTTTGGGGGAAGTTCGAGAATAAGCGAAATGACGCGGCGGCGCAACGCAAACTCTGGCTTGGGAGTACTTCTCGCGGAACTTCGTGCGGCATTCCGTGATTCAACCGAGTTTCGCACGGGCGTCGCTAGCCCGAATCTCGAGGATTTTGATAGACGCTATATCGGTGGTAGGGGATCAGGTGTGAAAAAGTTTTCCTACAAGTCCCCCGGAAAAGGTTGAACGTCGCCCACGTAGTTCGGCAAGGATTGCTCTGGCACTTGCGGATCGGGTCTAAGTTATTGAAAGGATAGAGTAGAATGGTTTTCCTGTTTCAGAGCGCGGTGGCGAGAAAGTGGCAACTCCCGTGCATTTGAACAGGGTTTACCTAGCGACGGATCTGACAGAGTCAGTTAGCAGGCAGAGAGGTAAAAGTGAGTAATTTATTGCCCAATAGTGCGAAGAACGAGCGCAAACGCCCACCCGACGGACCCGCTGGACTGGCGTTTGTGGAAGGCGTAAGCCAGAGCATGCGCCCAGTGGAGGCTGTGATCCGGGAACTGGCGCAGCGGGATGTGCCCGTCCTCGTGTTGGCGGAGCCCGGAGCTGGAAAGCACGCGACCGCACAACGAATTCATCAAATGTCGCAACGAAGTGAGGAGTCTTTTCGCTGGTTCCAATGTTTGGGCTTGGAACCGGGGGATCTGGCCGTTTTGCAATCGGGCGAAGGGACGAAACAAGGGACAATTTATCTGGAAGAATTAGCCGATTTGAATGCGGAGTGCCAGGCTCGCCTGCTGGAATTGCTACCGCAGTCTTCAGGGAGCGGTGCGGTGTGCGGTGAGCGCGCGCGGCTGATTTGCGGCAGCGCACGGGATTTGGAAGTGGAAGTAAAGCGGGGACACTTGCGCGAGGATCTCTACTATCGCATCAGCGGCGTATGTTTGCGGGTGCCCCCGTTGCGCCAGAGGAAAGAAGACATTCCATTTCTGATGGGCTACTTCTTGCGGAAATACGCGCGCGATTTTTGCCGGGAGGTTCCCGACTTGAGCGCGCAAACCCTGCGCTTGTTCTTGGATTATTCGTGGCCGGGAAACCTGCGCGAACTTGAAGACGCGGCGCGGGTACTGGTGGCGCTGGGAGATGAGGACGTTGCGTTAGGCGGGCTGCGCGCCGTAATGCGCAAGCCGGAGGCGGGAAGCAACGGAGCGAATGTCTCGCTGAAGGCAGCTTCCAAGGCAGCATCGCGGGAAGCGGAAAAGGAACTGATTCTGAACACGCTGACGCGCACACGCTGGAATCGCCGGCGGGCCGCGGAACAATTGCAGATCAGCTACAAGGCGTTGCTCTACAAATTGAAACAAATTGGATTTGAAGGATACGGAGCCTCGTAGGTCCGCGGAGACGTATGACGAAAGTGATAAAGCTCACCGTGTGGATGGGATTGGCGCTGCTGGCGTCGGTGCTGTTGGCGCAGACCAGCGGCGTGGTGAAGAGCGACAGCAACAGTAAGGCACCGTCCGCGATGCCGGCCCCGGAAGCCACGACGGATTCCGACTATGTGATCGGTGCGGACGACGTTTTGCGCATTTCGGTGTGGAAGGAACCGGATCTGTCGGAAGTTTTGCCGGTTCGTCCCGACGGCAAGATCTCGATGCCGCTATTGAACGACGTTACCGCGGCAGGGCTGAGTCCGGTGCAATTGAAGGATTCGATTACGGAGAAGCTGAAGAAGTTTATCGCCGACCCGCGCGTGACCGTCGTGGTCACGCAGATGAACAGCCAGCGCATTTTTGTATCGGGAGAAGTGGTGCACACCGGGCAGACGCCGTTGCTGCCGCACATGACCATGTTGCAAGCGCTGTCGCAGGCGGGGTTCACGCAGTTCGCCAATCTGAAAGCGATTTACCTGCTGCGAACGGAAAACGGCAAACAGGTGAAGATTCCGTTCAATTACAAGGAAGTAGTCAGAGGCGATCATCCGGAGCGCAACATCGTGCTGAAGCCGGGTGACACGGTGGTGGTCCCGTAGGGACGGCGATGCGCAAATTTCACATTAGCTTGACTGTGGGCATGCTGGCTGTGGCTTTGAGCGGAGTGTGGGCGCAGGATAATTCCACGCCGCCTTCGACGAGTGAGGTTCCGCCGGGCGCTCCGCAACAGCCCGTCCCAGCTTACGGCCAGGACACGCTCCCGGCCCCGATCAGCGAGAATCCTCCGCTCTCTGGACTCGACTTGCCATCGCTGGAGCCGAACGCGGCGCCGCTCAGTTATGTGCAGCCGGGAGCCACTTTCAGCGAGTCGGCGCTGACCAATGCGGGCGAAACTCTTGCCGGCGGGGGAGCAACGTCCATCACGCTCGGAGTCGGAAGCCTGACTTTGAAACGGCTCTGGAGTCACTACGATTTGGCTCTCAATTACATGGGTGGCGTGGAGTACTACTCATTGCCGGGCCTAGGCTTCCAGGCGCTGCAGCAGTTCGATGTCGATCAGAAGATTACCTGGAAGCGGGGGGAATTGTCGGTGCGCGATAGCTTCAGCTATCTGCCCGAAGGCAACTTCGGTGGGTCCTACGGTTCGGTGGGTTCGCAGGGAATCGCGTCGCTGGGGAATACTAGCCTCGGCGGATTTTGGGGCGGCAGCAGCCTGGGAAATTTGGGATTCGTGCCGCGCCTTCTCAACGTGAGTTTGGTGGATGTTTCGGAAAACCTGTCGCCCAAGACGACGGTCACCGCAGCAGGGGGATATGCCCTGATGCATTTCTACGGGAGCGATCAGCTTGGGAGCTCCTTCATCGGCAGTTCGCAGATTTCGGTTCAGCTGGGATACAACCGGTCGCTTTCGGCGCAAAGCCAACTGGCGCTGGTTTATGGCTACCAGGGCTTCGACTTCTCAACTGAGGGAACGTCTTTTCATACTCATGTCTTTCAGGCCATGTATGGTCACCGGATCTCTGGAAGGATGGATTTGCTGATTGGCGCCGGTCCGCAATTCTCCGTCATCGATACGCAGACTGCCACGTGTAGCAATCCCGTGGTGCAACCGTATTATTGCCAGGTTTTCGGTTATACGTTGGTTCCTACGGCGGTCAAGAGCACAAAACCGGGGGTGGCGGCGCGAGCGCGCTTCCGCTACCGATTTCAAAAAGCTACGGTGGACCTGGAATTTCAGCGTTTTGAAACCAGCGGGTCGGGATTGTTCGCCGGAGCGCAGAGCAACATCTTGAGCCTTAGCCTGGAACACCCGCTTAGCCGGACCCTCAATGGATTCATCGATGCCGGGTACTCGTCAAACAGCACGTTGCAGCCGTTGTCATTGCAGCAACTGATGGCCTGCGGCAGCGCGCAAACCCCGCAATCCGTGTGTCCGGCAAATGACGCCAACGCCTATAACTACGCTTTTGTGGGAGGCGGGTTGCAACGCGCGTTTGGACGAAATTTCCGCGGCTTCGCGAGTTACCAGTTTAATGAGCTGGAATTTGATCATTCGTACTGCACGGCAGCCGCAGCCTGTAATCGCATTTCGAACCGCAGTGTGCTGACGTTTGGAGTGGATTGGACTCCCCGCCCGATCCGGATTGACTGATTTGATGGCTGTCGAACGCGAGCAAGGGGAACGGCCAGGAGGAATACGAGCATGATTCAGAATCGCGAATTAACGATGGACGATTATCTGTCGATGTTGCGGCGGAGAGCGAAGGTGATCCTGATTCCCGCGCTGCTGGCGCCGCTGGTGGGCTTCCTCGTCTCCTACGGCTTCACCCCGAAGTATACGTCGCAGTCGACCATCCTGGTGGAAGGGCAGAAGGTGCCGGACACGATGGTGCAACCGGTGGCGACGGAGGACTTGGCTGCGCGCATCAACACCCTGGTGGCGCAGGTGAGCAGCCAGGCGGCGTTGAAGCCGATGTTGCAGGGGATCTACGGCACGTCGAAAAGCGAACAGAGCATCGACGAAGTGATCGATGGCATCACCACGGGGCAGACGTTCAGCCTGGAGTCGGTTTCGACCGACATCGGCACGGGGCCGGGAAGAGGGCGGTCTCAGGGCAGCCAGGAACCGGCCTTCCGGCTCAACTATACGGACAAGACCCCGCGCGAGGCGCAAGAGATCTGCAGCGGGTTGACTTCTCTGTTGCTGGAGAAAAACCTCACTTACATGCAGGACCGTGCCACCGGAACGACCAACGTGCTGAGCAAGGGAATTGACGACGCCAAGCACAATCTGGACGAACTGGATTCCAAGCTGGCGGCTTTCAAGAAACAGTATGTGGGCCAGTTGCCCGGGGACGAAGAAGACAACCTGAAGATTTTAATGGGGCTGAATTCGCAACTGGAAGCCAATACCCAGACCCTGAATCGCGCCCAGCAGGACAAAGCCTATACGGAGTCGGTGCTGGCGCAGCAGTTATCCACGTGGAAGATGTCGCAAACGACAACGAATCCCGACACCCTGCAAAAACAGTTGTCTGACTTGCAGTCGGAACTGGTGAGTTTGCAGGCGCGCTACACCGACGACCATCCGGACGTGATCAAAACCAAGGCGGATATTGCGGAAGTGAAAAAGAAACTGGCGGAGATCAACAACGCGCCCGCGAGCGCCAGCGACGGCGGCAACGAAAAGGCTTCGGCCATGGAGCCAGCTGAGATTCGGCAGTTAAGAATGCAGGTCCACCAATATTCGGATTTGATTGCGTCGGCTACGCGCGACCAGAAAAGGTATCAGCAGGAGATCGCGACGTACCAGGGACGAGTGTCGCTGAGTCCGGCGGTTGAAGAACAATACAAGGCGCTAATGCGCGACTACGATAACACCCAGAAAAATTACCAAGACCTACTCGCTAACAAGAGCAAGGCTGATTTGACCGTGAACATGACCAACCAGTCGGAAGGCGAGCGCATGGTGAACCTGAATCCGGCGAACCTTCCGGACGCGCCAAGTTTCCCGAACCGCCTGCTGTTTGCCGGCGGCGGCCTGGGGGTAGGGTTGGCGCTGGGAATTGGATTGGCGATGTGGCTGGAGTTGCGCGATCAATCCATTCGCACCGAAGCGGACGCCGAGGCGGTACTGGAGTTGCCCATGCTGGCGGCGGTTCCATGGGTGGGTCCAGTCGCGACCGACAACGGAAATAACCGGCTCAAGTTTTGGAAAAACCACAAGCATCCGGACGAGAAGAACGGGAAGAAAGAAGTCATTGCAGTTTAGGCGCAACTGGCCGCAGGAAAGACCATGTACAAAGAGTTTTTCGGACTACGGGCGAACCCTTTCAATGTCAATCCGGACCCGCGTTATCTTTTTCTGACGCGGCATACGGAGGAAGCGCTGGCGTGTCTGACCTATGGAATCCAGAGCCGCAAGGGGTTTGTGCTGCTCACCGGAGAAGTAGGCACAGGCAAGACCACGCTTATCAACAAACTGCTGGAGTGGCTGCGTCTGCAGCAGGTGGCCACGGCGTTCATCTTCAACTCGCGGCTGAACGTGCCGCAGTTCCTGGATTACACGCTGGCGGACTTCGGCATTTCCTGCGATTCGAAAGCCAAGAGCCAGGTGTTGCTGCGGCTTTATAACTGGCTGCTCGATCGCTACCGCGCAGGAGAGACCGCGGTGCTCATCGTCGATGAAGCGCAGAATCTCAGCGACGAAGTTTTGGAAGAGATTCGGATGCTGACGAATCTCGAAACCTTCACGGAAAAGCTGTTGCAGATCGTTCTGGTGGGGCAGCCGGAGCTGGAGCAGAAACTGAAGCAGCCACAGTTGCGGCAGCTGCGGCAACGCCTGACTTTGCGGGCAAAAACTCATGCGCTGACCCTCGACGAGACCAAGGCGTATGTGCAGCAGCGTTTGCGCATCGCGGGTTCAAACGGGCAGCAGATTTTCGAGCCCGAAGCGTTGGAAGCGATTCACCGCTATGCTTTCGGCATCCCGCGAGTGATCAACCTGCTCTGCGAGCACTGCCTGGTGAGTTCGTTCGTCGATCAGCAGAAGGTGATCGGTCCGGCCGTGGTCGATGGAGTGGCGAGAGATTTCGATCTGGGCGACAACACAACGTCCGGCGTCTTGCCGGTGCCAAGTGCCAATCCCAATCCGAATGGGGAGAAATTCGACTTGGCAAATGCGTTGCGATCGCTGGCCACGCTCGCGGACCGCCTGCGCGAGGAAGAGAAGGACGTTCCCGAAGAGAGGAAACTATGAGCCGAATTCATGAAGCGTTAAAAAAAGCTGAAGAGGAACGAACCGCGAATCAGGTGAGTCCGGGACAATCGGGCTTTACCGCGAGTGCTGTTTCCGAGACGTCTTTATCGGCGGAAGCACCTGCGATGGCGACTCCTCCTGCTCCGGTGCACTCAGCCATGCCCTCTCTTGGTAGCCCCTTCAGCACCGATACGCTGCTGGCGCGCTGTGCGCAGCAGGAATGGAAGCCGGACTCCACAACCATGCTCTTCCTGAACGGCGATGACAGTGCGCGCGGCACCGAAGAATTTCGCACGCTGCGTTCCCGGCTGTATCACCTGCGCGAGAAGATGCCGCTAAAGAAAATTCTGGTCACCAGCGCGTTGCCCAAGGAAGGCAAGTCGTTCATGTCGTCGAACCTGGCACAGGTGATGGTGCGGCAGCGTGGGCGGCGGGCCCTCCTCATCGATGCCGATCTGCGTGCCCCGCGCTTGCACCTGATGCTGGGAACAACTTCGGACCCCGGACTCGCCGACTACTTGATGGGAAAGAACGACGAGTTCTCGATTATGCAGCGGGGACCGCTGGAGAATTTATTTTTCATTCCGAGCGGTACAGGCGCGACCGATCCCGCGGAATTGATCGGCAATGGACGCCTGAAACTGTTACTGCAACGCGTGGAGCCGCTGTTTGACTGGATCATTATCGATTCGCCCCCGGCAGTGGCGGTCTCCGATGCCAGTGTTCTGGCGAAGGTCTGCGATGGAGTGTTGATGGTGGTCCGTTCGAACTCGACTCCAGTCGATTTAGCCCGCAAAGCGCGCCAGGAATTTCCGGAGGAGTCGCTGATTGGTGTGGTGCTGAACGGGACGAGCGAAGATGCGATGCCCTACGCCCGTTACTACTACGAGTCGTACCAGAAAAAAGCCACGGCGACCAAGATCTAGGAGAGGGCAGGCGTGATCCGGCTTTTCAGTGTTTACTATCCCGTCCGAACCCTGGTGCTTCTGGTGGTTGAAGCCGTAGTGGTGGGCTGTTCCTTTCTGCTCACGGTGTGGTGGCAAAACCAGGAGACGAGTTGGATTCTGCTCAACGTGCAGGGCGGGTACGTGAAGATCGTCTGCCTTACCGCGATCGTGCTGATGATTTCTCACGGGCTGGATCTATATGACTCCTCCAGCGTGGGTGCGAAGTGGGACCAAATGTTTCGCTTGTTTACGGTGCTGGGTCTGGTCGCCTTTACGCTGGCCGCAGTCGATCTCGTCTACCGCTTTTTTCTGCCTGGCCGCATCTTTCTTCCGGGAGCCAAGTGGAGCCTGGTGGTTTTGACCATCATGCTTTTCAGTTGGCGCGGGGCGTACGCCTGGATCGTGAAAAAACCGTATTTCCGCGAGCGGGTATACGTGTTGGGGACGGGCGATCGGGCGCTGCGACTGTTGAACGGGTTGCGGCAACGGACGGAGCTGGGCATCGAGGTTGTGGGATGGACGGGAAATATCGAGGGCGAGCTGAACCGTGAGTCCGTGGCTTCCCACCTGGTCGGCTTGGCCAAGGAGAACGGCGTGCACCGGGTCATCGTTGCTATGCCGGACCGACGAGGGACGCTTCCGGTGGAAGCGTTACTGGAACTTAGGTTGAGCGGCGTGAAGGTGGAGGAAGCGACTTCGTGGCTGGAGAAAATTTCAGGACGAATTGAAGTCGAGCAGTTGTATGCCAGTTGGTTGATCTTCGCCGACGGTTTCCGCTTTAGCAATTGGTTTCGGCTGGTGCGGAGAGCGTTGAACTTTTCGGTGGCGCTGCTGGGGCTGATACTTTCGCTTCCACTGCTGCCTTTTATTGTGTTGGCGGTGAAACTGGATTCTCCCGGTCCGGCGCTGTACCGCCAGAAACGCGTGGGACGGCGGGGCTCGACTTTTTATTGCTACAAATTCCGCACCATGCGGCAGGATGCCGAGGCGGACACCGGCGCGACTTGGGCCACCGACGATGATCCGCGCATCACGCGGGTAGGAAAGTTTCTGCGATCCTCGCGGCTGGACGAGATTCCTCAACTATTTTGTGTATTGAAGGGCGACATGCATTTTGTGGGGCCGCGTCCGGAGCGACCGGAATTTGTGGAGTGGCTCAGCAAAGAGATTCCGTACTACGGCGTGCGCCACGTGGTGCGGCCTGGAATTACGGGATGGGCACAGGTGCAATACAAATACGGCAACACGCTCGACGACGCGCGCGAAAAACTGCAGTACGACTTGTTCTACATCAAGAACGCGTCGGTGGGATTGGATCTTCTTATTCTTTTCCAGACGATCAAGATCGTGCTGCTGGGCCGGGGTGCGCGATGAAGCTGATTTTCTGGGGCGCTGCGGCCTTTGTTTTTTACGCCTACGCTGGATATGCCGCGTGGCTGTGGTTCTGGAGCCGCGTGAGTCCCAGGCCGGTCTTGCGAGGACGGAATCTGGCCCTCGTCTCGGTGGTGATGGTGGTGCGTAACGAAGAGCACACGCTACCCCGCAAACTGCGCAACCTTACATCTCTAAACTATCCGCCGGACCGGCTGGAATTTGTGATTGTGTCGGACGGCTCAATGGACAAAACGGCTGAAATCCTCTCCGAAGCGGCAAAGGATGAGCGCTTTCATATTGTGATAGCGCCGGATGCGAAGGGGAAAGCCTGCCGAGTGAACGAAGCGGTGGCGATTGCCCAGGGAGAGATTGTGGTTTTTATGGATGCGCGGCAGGAGATCGAACCTGACGCCGTGCGACTGCTGCTGGAGAACTTTACGGATCCCACGGTTGGGTGTGTGAGCGGCGAATTGATGCTGGGGGATGCCGCCACCGGAGAAGCCGAGAAACGTATGGGCCTTTACTGGCGGATAGAAAAAAAGATTCGGGCCTTGGAGAGTGCGTCGGATTCGGTGGTGGGTGCGACGGGAGCTTTATATGCGGCGCGGCGTTCGTTGTTGGTTCCGATCCCGCCCGAGACTCTACTCGATGATGTGCTTTTGCCGTTGCAAGTTGCGCGGCAGGGTTCGCGCGTCATTTTTGACGGCCGGGCGCGCGCTTGGGACGACCCTGATCTAGGCGCCGAGAAGGAGTTTCGCCGCAAGGTGCGTACGCTGACCGGTAATTACCAGTTGTTGCAGATTGCTCCGTGGGTGCTGACTGCCGAGAATCCGCTTTGGTTCCGGTTCGTCAGTCATAAACTTCTGCGGCTTGCCGTTCCGTTTGCGCTGGCAGCCTTGCTGGTAGCGTCGGTCGCCATCCCTGCGCGCTTGTACCGCGGTGCATTTGTGCTGCAAGTTGGTTTCTACGGCCTTGCTCTGTTCGCACTGTCCGACCGGCCGCATGGGGCGTTTACCCGGGTTGCCAACGCTGTGCTCGCACTGGTTGTTTTAAATACGGCGGCGGTGGTTGCCTTTGCGAATTTTGTGACCGGGCGCAAGGAGGTATGGATCCGGTGAAGACTTTGCGGGCCAAACCAGCCGAGCGATTGCCCGGAGCGCGTTTCATTAACTGGAAAAAAACCGCCGCCCCGACTGCAGGCTTCTTCTGGCTTACAGCGTTCTACGTCGTCTACTGCGCGCGGCCAGAAGATTGGATTCCTGGTCTCACATATGTCCCCCTCGCCAAGATTTCAGGAGTCCTTGCTCTTTTGGCATTGCTGACCTGCCTGGGTAGGACGAAGCGCAAAATTGGAGACATTCCCTGGGAGGGGCGATTTTTGCTGGGGATGATCGGTATTCTGTCTCTATCGGCGCTTCTAACGCCGGTGTGGCGGGGCGGAGCCATCACCCACACCCTTGATTTTGCCAAGGTTGCCGTCCTCTGGATACTTACTTTCTTACTGGTTACCGACTTCGCGAAGCTCCGGCGCCTCATCTACATCCAGTCTGCTTCGGTCGCGATTATCAGCGTAGTGTCGATCATTCTGGGCCGCGGCCAGGAGCGGCTCGAAGGCGTGCTTGGAGGTATCTATTCCAACTCGAACGATCTCGCGTTTGCGATTGCCTTAACCCTGCCGTTCTGCGTGGCTTTTCTTCTAACCGGCAAAGGCGTGCTCGTCAGATTGTGCTGGACTGCGGCGATTCTGATCATGGGACTCGCGCTATTCATGACCGCGTCCCGCTCTGGATTCATTTGCCTGGTGATTTCAGGGATCATGTGCCTGTGGCATTTCGGGGTGAAAGGACGACGGCTCTACCTCATTGTGGCCAGCGTTTTCGGCCTCGTCACTTTGCTGACGTTTGCGGGACGGCCCTTGGCGGATCGTTTGGTAGCCATGAGCGGCCGGGTGGATACCCAGGAACAGAACCGAGCCTACGGATCGTATGAGGAGCGTAAGTATCTGATCAACCGGGCGATCCAGGGCATTGAGCACTATCCCATTCTGGGGATCGGCATTCGTAATTTTCGGATGTATTCGGGTGTCTGGAAAGACGTGCACATGACCTACCTGCAAATTGCGGTCGAGGGGGGCATTCCGTCGTTGATCCTCTACTTGCTGTTTCTAGCCAGTGCGTTCCGCAATCTCAGGAAGGTTCGCCGGAGCCGTGACTTGGATGAGCAGATGAAGTTGTTTGTAGGAGGGCTGCACGGCTCGATGATCGGCTTCGTGATTGGCGCGCTATTTGCGCCCGTGGCTTATCAGTTTTTCCCGTATTTCTACGTGGCCTATTCGTCGGTTCTGCTGGCAATTGTCAGAGAGAGGAAAGAATTACCTTCGGTCGAAGCGGCGGCGGACGACTGGCGCAGCCGCTACTGGGCGGTGCGCGCGCGCAAAAAGAAATCGGAAGACTTCACCCTTGTTCGTTGAGGGCTCTCGATGCCGCTGGGCCGATTGGGTGCATTTTGCAAAGTGCGATGAGCAGACCGAGAAATGGGACGATGGAGAGCGGAGCCAAGGGAGCCCCTGTAGAGCTGCAGGCGCGCCGGATCAGTCGCTTGCGCAAACTTGCGTACACCCGCTGGCTCCCCAGCTACGTTTGGCAAAGGTTGACGCGCTCGGCTCCCCGTGGAGTCGTGCATCTGATCTTCGTTCTTGCCGATCATTTTGAACCTTCAATTGTGCCCGAAGACGGGCGGGCTCGCGCCCCGTTTGCGGAGCAAGAGCGCCGTGTGAACCGTTGGTGTTCGGAGTATCCCCGCGCGGTTGAAGCGTGGCGCGATCAGGAAGGGCGCCCCTTCGTTCACACTTACTTCTTTCCCGCCGAACAGTATGACCGGGGATTGGTCGACCGTCTTGCGGCGCATTGCCACGATGGTTGGGGCGAACTTGAAATTCATCTGCATCACGGAATGGACGCCCCCGACACTGCGGAGAATACGCGCCGGCAGTTGGTGGACTTTCGCGACGCCCTGGTCTTCAATCACGGCTCTCTTTGTTTTCTGGATGGCTCGGACCAGCCGCGCTACGCGTTCGTTCATGGCAATTTTGCGCTTGCGAATTCGGCCGGAGGGTTCGCTTGCGGGGTCGATGATGAGATGGAAATTCTCGCCGACACCGGCTGCTACGCGGACTTCACTATGCCCACCGCTGCATTTCATCCAGCGCAGATCGGGAAGGTGAATTCGTTGTATGAGTGCGCACTCCCGCTGAATGCACGAGCCCCGCATCGAAAAGGCCGGGATCTGCATCTTAATCGCCCCTTGAAGAAGTTCCCCATAATCGTGCAAGGGCCGTTGATGCTGGATTTCGACAAGCACGCGCGCAACCGGGTTGGACGGTTCGAGAACGCGGCATTGACGGGCGCCAATCCTCCGAGCTTGCGCCGGCTTCAGCGCTGGAAGCAGGCGGCAATTTCGGTTCAGGGGAGGCCTGACTGGATTTTTATCAAGCTGCATTGTCACAGCATAGATGCGACCCAGGAAGACGCTGTGATGGGAGGAGCGATGCGACGATTCCTGGCCGGTCTTGTGGATGGAGCGCCAGACAGGCGCGAGATCATTCACTTCGCTACCGCGCGCGAAATGACGAACATCATCTGGGCGGCCTGCGACGGTCGCGAGGGCAATCCCGGTGAATACAGGAATTACCGGCTGAAACTTGTCAGCGAGTCGCCGGTTCGAGTCAGCAAGAGCGCGACTGCCCAATCGAGCGGGAGACCATAAAGAATGTGTGGAATCGCAGGCATCGTCAACACGGCTGCAGGCCAGCGCATTGAAGCGGCGACGATTCACCGCATGTGCCAGGCGATCGTCCACCGCGGCCCCGATGACGAAGGCATTTTTGTCAAAGACGGGACCGGCTTTGGAATGCGCCGTCTGAGCATCATCGATTTGGCGGGAGGGCACCAGCCGGTATTTAACGAGGACCGCTCGGCATGGGTGGTTTTCAACGGCGAAATTTATAACTTTCCGCAGCTTCGTTCCGAGCTTCTGGCGCGAGGCCACCATCTCTCGACTCACACCGATACGGAAGTGATTGTCCATCTCTACGAGGAGATGGGACGGGATTGCGTCCACCGGTTGCGGGGGATGTTCGCGTTCGCTCTCTACGACGAACGCCGGCGCAAGGTCCTGATTGCGCGCGACCGTTTGGGAGAGAAGCCGCTCCATTATGCGTTCGACGGCGAGCGGTTGCTTTTTGGTTCCGAAATCAAATCCATCCTGGCCGTTGCGCCAGAACTGGCGCAGGTCGATCGCCCGGCTCTCCGACAGTACGCGCAATTCGGATACATCCCCGACCCGTTGACTGCATTTCGGGACATCAAGAAGCTTCCGCCCGGTCACCTGCTTGAACTCGAGGACGGCAAACTTTCTGTAAATCAATATTGGGATCTTCCGGCATATGGCACGCATTCTCCGGCGAGTGAAGAGGAATGCCTGGAGCAACTGGAACAGCGGCTTGGAGAAGCCGTAAAGATGCGGCTGATCGCCGACGTTCCGCTCGGCGCTTTTTTGAGCGGGGGCGCAGACTCCTCGACGATTGTCGCGCTGATGGCCCGGTTCAGCTCGGGACCGGTAAAAACTTTCTCGATAGGATTCCGCCAGAAGGATTTCGACGAAACGCCCTATGCGCGACTGGTCGCACAGAAATTTGGCACCGAGCATCATGAATTGATCCTCGAACCGGACGTGGTTAGCTCGGTCGATTTTTTGAGTCATTCTCTGGAAGAGCCGTTTGGGGATGCGTCGGCGCTTCCGACGTATTACGTGTCGTGCCTGGCGCGGCAACACGTGACGGTTGCGTTGTCCGGCGATGCAGGTGACGAAATCTTTGCGGGCTATGACCGCTACCGCGTTTGCCTGCAGGATCGTGCTTTTCCCTGGATACCGGAGGGAGTGCGCCGCGTCTATCGCGACCATCTTCATCCTTTGGTTCCTCGGCGTACGCCCGGGCGGAGCCTGAGTTACAGCATCGCTTTACCCTGGCAAGAGCGCTATCTGGAGGATATTTCTTTCCAGCCGCTGCAGCGCCAGATGGCAATATTTTCCGATGACTTTATGGCGCCGGCAGCGGGCGAAGACGATCCCTTCGACGTGTTCCGCGGATACCTCGAACGCGCTCCCGCTAAGGATCCGCTGAGCCGACTGCTTTACCTCGATTCCAAAACTTATTTACCGGCAGACATTCTCACCAAGGTTGACCGGATGAGTATGCTGACCTCGCTCGAAGCGCGAGCGCCCATGGTGGATCACGTCTTTCTCGAATGGGCCACGGGTTTGACTGCGGAATGGAAAATGCGAGGTGGCGATCAAAAATATATTTTCAGGAAATTGGCGGAACGGCTGGGAGTGCCGCGCGAAACCTTGTACCGGCCGAAGCAGGGATTTGCCTTGCCCCTGGTCCATTGGACTCGCCATGAGTTGAAGGATTTGATCCTGGCTGTGCTGCTCGAGCCGCGGAGCCTGCAACGCGGCTACGTGAATGCAGGCGCGGTGCGCCAGTTGCTGGACGAGCACTTCCGCGGACGGAGAAACCATGCGGGCCGAATCTGGCGGCTGCTCATGTTTGAACTGTGGCACCGGAATTATCTTGAGAAGTTGCACGAAACAAATTCAGTCAGCGCGCCAGAGAGCGCAATCCCGGTGACTGGGGACGCGGTATGAACCTGCCGGCCACGCCAGTCTCCGCGCTTGATTCCGAAGTATCTGGGCATTCTCCTTTTTCGAAAGCGAGCCAGGATCGAGACAGTTTACCCGGCGTCTTTCTAATGACCAATAGCTTTGAGACCGGCGGAAGCGAGCGCCAGTTTGTCGATCTTGTTCGCGCTTTGCAACCCACGAATTACCGCGTCAGCCTGGGTTGCCTGCAGGAGAAAGGTCCGCTGCGAATCAATCTCGGACAAGTTCAGCGTTTCGATCTTGGCGGAAGCCTCTATCGGCCGCGGTCGATGCGCGCACGCTACCGGCTGGCGGCCTATCTGCGACGCAATAAAGTTGCGGTGGCTCACGCCTTTGATTTCTATACCAATCTGGCATTGATTCCTGCCGCGAAGATGGCTCGCACTCCGGTTGTGATTGGAAGCCAGCGCCAACTGGGCGACCTGCTTTCCTCCGGTCAGCGCCGCGCTCAATTGGCAATGTTTCACTGGGCCGATTGCGTCGTTTGTAATTCGCGAGCGGCTGTGGACCGGCTGATTCAGCAAGGATTGAGCCCGGAGCAGGCTGTGGTCATCGGCAATGGGCTGTCACCGGCCGCATTCGCCGACGCGGTTCCGATCGCACCGCGCCGTCCGGACATTTGTCGCGTGGGGATGATCGCCCGCATGAACGCGCGCTCCAAAAATCACCGAATTTTGTTGGAGGTAGCGGCGCGCTTGCGGCATGGCCTGCCGAACCTGGAAATTGTTTTGGTGGGAGATGGCCCGCTGCGGCCCGAACTGGAGCGCCTGGCGGAGGAATTAGGAATTCGCGACCGAGTGCAATTTCTCGGGGAACGGCGCGATATCCCTGCGATTCTGGCGTCTTTGGATGTAACTGTGCTGCCGTCCGCTTCGGAAAGCCTTTCCAACGCCATCCTTGAGTCGATGGCCGCGGGTGTCCCCGTGATTGCCAATGAAGTTGGAGGCAACCCGGAACTTCTCTCTGGCGGCCGCGGAATTCTGGTTCCACCGAATGATGTTGAGGCGCTTGCAGCGGCCGTGCAGCAGATGGCTGCCGATGCTCCCATGCGGGAAAATTTGAGCCGGCTTGCCCGACGATTCGCCGAGGAAAATTTCACTATTGACCAGATGCGCAGGAAGCATGAGGAACTCTACGCCGAACTGCTGGAGCGAAAACTCTGGAAGGTGCCCCTCACTCGCAATCGGAGGGTGCCGGCTCAAAAGCCATTGCGAGTGACGATTGTGGCGGCATCGTTGCGCTACGTCGGAGGACAGTCTGTTCAGGCCGATCTGCTGCGGAGAAACTGGCAAAGCGATCCCGATGTGCATGCGGAGTTCATTCCTATCGATCCTTCCTTTCCGCGTGGCCTTGGGTGGGTGGAAAAAATTCCCGGTGTGCGAACAGTGGTGCGGGAACCTCTGTATTTGCTGGCGCTCTGGCGCGGTTTAAAAAATGCCGACATCGCCCACATCTTTTCCGCATCATACTGGTCGTTTTTGCTGGCGCCAGTGCCCGCATGGTGGATGGCCAGAATGCGAAAAAAGAAAGTGCTGCTGCACTATCACAGCGGCGAAGCTCGCGATCACTTGCAGCGGTTCCGGACGGCTCGTTCCATGCTGGCCAGAATGGGCATGCTGATCGTTCCCTCTGGCTACCTGGTGGACGTGTTTGAAGAGTTCGGGCTGAAGGCGAAAGCTATACCCAACATCGTGGACCTGTCGCAGTTTCGCTTCCGCTCGCGCGCTCCGCTTCGTCCTCATTTGGTTTGTACGCGCGGGTTTCATCCCTATTACCGTGTGGATCTAGTGGTGCGAGCGTTTGCGCAGGTTCAGAAAGTTTTTCCGGATGCGTGCCTGGACTTGGCCGGAGTCGGGCCGGTGGAAAAAGAAATTCGCGATCTGGTTCATCAGCTAAAGCTTTCTGGAGTGAGATTCCTGGGAGCCATCCCGAGGACGGAAATCGGCCGAGCCTATGACGAGGCAGATATTTTTGTGAACGCATCGAGCGTAGACAATATGCCGGTTTCGGTTCTCGAAGCTTTCGCGTCAGGCACGCCAGTTGTCAGCACGGCTCCAGAAGGAATGCGCTATTTGATCGATCATGAACGCACCGGCTTGTTGTCGCAGCCGGGCGCCGCGGCGCCGCTTGCGGAGAACATCCTGCGAATGCTGAGAGATGAAGAACTAGGCTCGCGACTGGCTGCCAATGCGTATGAAGAATCCCGTCGCTACCGATGGGCGTCGGTTCGCGAGAACTGGTTAGCTGCTTATCGCACGCTCATGCTGGGGCAGAGTGAAACTGGAATTGCAGCCAGAGAGGAAGGGTGCTGAGCGCGTCGTGAAATCACTGGCCGACATGACCACTGCGAGTGGAACCGAACCAGTCTCGGCGAAGCGGAACGAGACGCCCGTGTTTGTGTTGGGCTGCCCCAGATCGGGGACGACCGTTCTTTACCACATGCTCCTCTCCGCGGGGAATTTTGCGGTGTATCGGGCAGAGTCCAACGTCTTCAATCTGCTGGTGCCGCGGTTTGGCGGGATGCGTTCTGCCGCCGATCGGCGGAGCCTTCTGAATACATGGCTGAAAAGCAAACTGTTCCGAGTGTCGGGACTGGATGCTGGCGAAATCAGCGAGAAGATCATGGACGAGTGCTGTGGTGGCGGAGATTTCCTGCGAATCGTGATGGACGAAGTCGCGCACAAGCAGGGAATGACTCGTTGGGCGGAGTGCACCCCCGACCATCTTCTGTACATGGAGGAGATCAAGCGGCAAATACCGGACGCGCTCTTCATTCACATTATTCGCGACGGCCGCGATGTCGCTCTCTCCTACGCGCAGCAGGGTTGGTCCTACCCGCTGCCGTGGGATCGCGGTGAACGGCTTGGAGTCGCCGGACTGTATTGGGAGTGGGCAGTGCGCAAAGGACGAGAGCAAGGGCGAGATTTGGGAGCGGACTATCAGGAAGTAAGGTTCGAGGATCTGGTGGCCAACCCACGGCCGACCTTGTCGCGGCTGGGCGAGTTCATCGATCACGACCTGGACTATGACCGAATTCAGCGCGAGGCAATCGGATCGGTGCGCCAACCGAACACTTCTTTTGCTGCCGCATCCAACGAAAATTTCGACCCCGTCGCTCGGTGGAGAACGAAAATGTCTTCCGAGCAAGCTACTGAATTCGAAGCGCTAGTTGGCGAGTTTTTACAGGAGTTGGGATATCCCCTGGTCTCGGAGGGGCAGCGAAAAATGAGTTCACGTGCGTCAAGATTGCGAACGACTTATCTGGCAACATTCGAGGCGAAGCACAGGCTGAAAGCCACTCCGCTAGGCCGGTTGGTGAGCCTCGATCCCCTGGAGGTTGAACCGCAGCCAGAGGGCTGAGATGCAGTGCTGCGTTCGCCTTTGGCGTAGTCGCGAAATTCGTCGATAACGAACGGCTGTTTTCCTACTTTCTATGCTTTTCGACACGCCAATTTTTTTCGTTTTTCTATGCCTCGTCGTCCTGTGTTACTGGTGTCTCGGATTTCGCAACCAGAACCGGTTTCTTTTGATTGCGAGTTATTTCTTCTATGGATGGTGGGATTGGCGTTTTCTCTGCCTGATGATCGCCTCGACCACCATCGATTATTTCATTGCCATCAAAGTTGCTGACACCAAAGATCCACGAGTTCGCCGTTCGCTGCTGATCTTGTCGCTGGTCATTAACTTTTCGATTCTTGGATTCTTCAAGTATTTCAACTTCTTTGCAGATTCGGCGGTCACCGTGCTGTCGACAGTGGGAATTCATGCGTCGCTAAGGCTTCTGCGAATCATCCTGCCTCCCGGCATCTCGTTTTACACTTTCCAGGAAGTCGCTTACATCGTGGACGTCTATTATGAGCGGCTGCCACCTTCCAGATCGTTTGTCGATTACGGGCTATTCATCACGTTCTTTCCGCACTTGATTGCCGGGCCAATCCAGCGTCCCTCCCACCTGTTGCCGCAGGTCCAAAATCCCCGGCACTGGGATTCAGGGAAGGCCTTTGACGGCATGATGCTGATTTTGGAAGGACTTTTTCGCAAGTGTGTGATCGCGGACAATTGCGCGTTGATTGCGAATGCGGCCTTTGGCGGCTCGTTCCGCCAGCCGAGCCTGCCGGTTTTGCTCCTCGGAACCTATGCCTTCGCCTGGCAAATTTATGGAGACTTCAGCGGGTACAGCAACATTGCGCGCGGATGCGCCCAGCTGATGGGTTTTCATTTCATGGTGAATTTCCGGCAGCCTTATCTGGCCGACAGTATTCAGGACTTTTGGCGGCGCTGGCACATCAGCCTGAGCACCTGGCTCCGGGATTATTTGTACATTCCACTCGGAGGTAATCGCTACGGCGAGCGAAAAACTTACCGCAATTTGCTGCTGACCATGCTGCTCGGCGGCTTGTGGCACGGAGCAAACTGGACGTTCGTCGTGTGGGGCGCGCTGCACGGCGGAGGGCTGGCGGTCGAGCGGAAGCTTACCCGCGGCGTGACTGCAGCGCGATGGAAATTTCCGAGATGGGCGAAGCGAATTCTGATTTTTCATTTTGTGTGTTTGGCCTGGATATTTTTCCGCGCCGCGTCGTTGGGAGCCGCATGGCAAATGCTGAAGGGGCTTACGAAGTGGACGTGGAGACCGGAATTTCCCGCGGCGTTCATGTTTCTAGCGCTGTTCTCCGTTCCACTTTTGCTGGTCGATTTTTATTTGGAATCGACTGGAGATGAATATTGCTTTGCGTCCGCAACCGTGCAGCCTCGCGTCGCCTTCGGACTCGCATGCGCGCTCGTGATCGCTTTATTTGGAGCGAATGAAGCTAATGCCTTTATCTACTTCCAATTCTGAAACGGCGAGCGCACTACCCCTGGCGAATGCAAGGCGCCCGATGAGCGCGCGTACTGGCATTATCGCGCTGCTGATCGGGTTGGCCCTGATTCTGTTGGGATTGGAGACGAGTTCTCCGTTGATCCTAACTCGCCTCAGCCGCATCGAGCGTCGGGTTGAGACCGAGAGCCAGGCCGCTCACAGCCTCCGTCCCCTTACTGCCGACGGGCGTCCAACGGTTCTTCTAGTCGGGAATTCTCTCCTTCTCGAAGGCGTTCAACTCGATGAACTGCAGCGCACTCTGGCGCCTCAGTATGAGGTCAGCCGGCTCGCCATCGAACAAACGCATTACCTGGACTGGTACTTTGGCCTGCGGCGGCTTCTCGAAGAAGGAGCGCGGCCGAGTGCGATCGTGCTTACGCTCGCGACCGATCAGCTTGCGTCCCGGTTCACTTTAGGCGAATCTTTTGCGCGTCGTCAGATGAGTGCGGTCGACTTTCCTTTGACGGTTCGTCAAGCTAAGCTCGACAAAACGACCGCCAGCACTTACTGGTTTGCCCACTGGAGCAACTGGTTGGCCGACAAGGGATTCATTCGCCAGGACGTGATGATTCTGCTGGTTCCAAACTTCCGGCTTCTTGCCGCCAGAATCGCAGATCATGGCCCACACGTCGGCGATCCGGCGGTGTTGCTGGAAATGGCGAAGGAGCGGCTCCCCGAGTTGCACGATCTCGCACAAACCTACGGCGTCAAAATCGTGCTGCTGGTTCCGCCTACGCTTCGGCAGGATCATTCCCAGGAAGTGCAGGAGTTTGGCGTGCAAGCGGGTGTTCCGGTGTGGGTGCTTACGGCTCCAGGGGAGTTTCAGCCAAACTTATTTTCAGACGGATTTCACCTGAATGCTCAGGGATCCGAAATCTTTACCACTCGGCTCGCAGGCCGGATTCGTAGCACTATCGGCGGCGGTGCCCCGTCCAGTAATTCTGCGAATCTAACTTTGGCTCCACTGGGCGAGCGCGACAAACATCGGTAAGCTTCTCACACAGCCAGGTCGGTTAGCAGGCGCAGTGATCGGTGCTGAAACGTGTCATCTAGCTTTGCGAATGATTAGTAGGTTGTTGTTGTTGCGCTTGAACGAGTGCGGCAATTCGACCAAGGCAACCTCGTGATTCGGAAATTGGCTCGCATAGGTCGTTTCCAGCTCATCGATCCATCTCCCAAGCGCTTCTCTCGCAATGTCTTCGATTACGTAGATTCCACCGGGACGAAGCTGATCGATTGAGCCCTTGAGGAACGAGACGCTGCCTTCGAAGGTATGCATGCCGTCCTCTATGATCACGTCCATGCCGCCCTGGAACGCGGGTTGTGACCAAAGCTGCTGAATGGCTTTTGAGTCGAGTTGATCGCAATAGAAGGTCATGATGCGATCCTCTTCGAACAATATGCTGCGATCAATGTCGGCGCCATAAACGAGCGCATGGGGAAAGAACTCTTTCCATGCGCGTAAGGATGCTCCGGGTATCCCATCCCTGCCCATGTTTGCGGCGAAGCCCGCATGATTGGTGCCCAGCCCAAGTTCGAAAATTCGGAATTGATGGTCGCGAAGCTTTCCAAAGAGTGCAGAGTAAATCGGCGTGTAATTATGCGGCCCGCCAACCCCCTTGTCGCTTCCATGCCGATTCATCAACCGGCACATCTCGGTGGGCGCCAGTACGTTGACGTCTCGAAGTTCCTCCGCGAGATCCGAGGCCCGGCCGCCGGGAAACCCGCGAACGACCGGCCTACCCTTGAGAATGCACGAAGCTGCGAAGCTAGGCCAGTAGAGTCGACAGCGCCACGACAAACAAATCCACTGATAGGATCGTTCCGAAAGCCTGCTTCGGAGGAACTCACGCAATGCTGCCTTCATTCGTGCCTTCTCTGTTTCCTGACCAGACTGCGTGTCAGTATCGAGCGAATGTTTGAAACTTCGCGGCGTGGCGAGTCGAATCGTCGTGTTTCGCGGCCACCGCGCAAACTTGGGGCCGATTCTGCGAAAAACCTCCCGGCGAGAGATTCTGCCACATTTCCATTTCATCGGTTATACAACGCATAACCTGGCGGTGAGCCGTAAGTCGTGGATCAGGGTTTACGCAGCAGGAGATTGCGGCAGCGGTCATAGAGGGTGTTGCCCAGGGCTCGCTTCGCAGCGCCTCGCAGAGTTTCGCTGAGGCGCATTTGCCACAATGCCTCCGCCGTGCAAATGCGCTCAAATGCAGCGGCGCTGGTGTCGCGCAAAATGGCCACGCGGCCCAGGGAGTAAGGATCAGTAGCCGCGGAATTGGCACGCACCCGGCTGGTGGCCATTGAGACATAGCCGGCCTCCTGTATAAGATCGCGAGCCTGATCGTTATACCGGCCGCCCGGGCACGAGAAGTGCTCAATTTTCCCGCCGACCACGTCTTCCAGCATTTTCTTCGAATCGAGAATCTCGCGGCGCAAAGACGGAGTGTCGAGATCGTCAAGATAAGCATGAGTCATTGAGTGGCATCCTATTTCAAAGCTAAGCGCGTGCAACTCGCGTATGTGCGCGGACGACATATATCCGGCCTTGCCGACGTGTCCGGCAGTCACGTAGAAAGTGGCGTTGAACTTGGCTTCCTTCAGAATAGGCGCGGCGGCGATCAAGTCGGTCTCCGTTCCATCATCGAAAGTAATGGCGACCGACTTCCCCGCCGGATAGCCCAGCGCTTCGCCGACACTCAAGCCTCGCCAGGGATTCTGAGCCAGCCAGTCGATTTGAGAACGGAAAGACTCCAGGGGAAGGATGTAACGCACATATCCGGGCTCAGATTGGCACAACGGGCGGCCCGGCAGTTCCAACTCGTGATACATCAAAAACACGATGCCGGGTTCAGCCATTAGAAAATCCTGCGCAGCTGCGCTTTCAGCGAGTCTGGAACCCGTATGCCGAGGCGCTCGAGCCTCTTCTTGCTGTTTTTCAGAAAGCTCCATACGCGGCGCGAGCGTGCCTGCGCTTGACCGAATTCCTGCAGAAGAGCTTCGGGCAACACGCCTGATGATGGCAGTAGAAGCCCGTCTTTCTGGCCGGAATATTTGCCGCCGACCAGCGCCGTGCGAATCGCGGCAGGTTCCAGAGAATCGCAATCGAGCACAACGTGCAATCCGCGGTATTGTCTCTTCCAGTGCAAATCCATGCCGTAGAAGGCATGCATGTGCGGCGCGCGCTGCTGCAGCCGCTGCAGAAGCGCGAAAGTACCGGGACGGGGAGCGTAGCGCCCGTCGTACTTTGAATTCCAGGTTTCAATTCCCAGAGGCAATGTGTCGAAACTCTCAATCCAGGAGAAGGAATCATCTTTAGGATGGGCAATTACCGAAACCGCGGCCTGCGAGCGGATGTGCTGTATTACCTCCTCGGGCTTCGTCGACTGGGTCGGTTCAGTAGCGCAGTACCCAAGAATGTGCATGTCGCGCTCGCATCGATATTCCAGGCCGGCGACTAAGCAAAACTCTTTGTCCGAGAGTGACTCGCACTCCGCCATATAGCGCGCAATCGATTGCTGATCGAAATATTCGGCATGATCCGTCATGCACAAAAACGAGCATCCCTCTGCCATGAAAGTTTCGCGCAGTTCGGCCAAGGTGAACTCGCCGTCTGAGTAAGTGCTATGAGCGTGCAATGCGCCTTTGAGCATGAGGTTTACAGTGCCGAATATCTTTTTCTCAGAGTCTTAAAAAAATTGATCCAATCCGCAAACTCGGGCAGCGGGTCACGCCACTGGAACAGATCGTGATACGTCCCGGGAACGGGTGTAAGAACCTGCAGCAAAGTGCCCAGCCGGCTCGGATACGGCAGCGGATAGCCGGGCGGTGGGCCTTTCCAAACCTCAGCCAGATGGCGGGCATCGCCCAGCAACCACCGGCAGCGAACGCCGGGACGATAATCGCGATTCGGCTGAACATCGCCACGCTCCGCCATCTCTACCAGCAGGCGCGGAAAATCAACGCCTGCGTAACAAGCCAGCGGAAGCGAATGCCAGAAGCGTCCATTCACCTCCATGAATACTGGCGGAGAGCCGATTTTCTTCCGGTATTCGACCATGGCCACGCCGTGCCAGCGCAGGGCCGATAAAATCGCCAGTGAACAGCGGCGAATCTCAGGGTCGACCGGTGTGCTCGCCCGCACGGCACTGCCCGAGCCGGTGGGGTAGACGTCGCGAATCCTGCGATGCGCAAATTCCGCGCGCAACTCGCCGTGATGCATGAGTGCGAAATATCCGGTGCCCTCGCCTTCAGCGAATTCCTGCAGCAATACCGCCGACGCCCGGCTGCGAATTTCTTGGAATGCTGCCTCACACTCAGCCGAGTCCCTAGCATAGCGAGGGCGACCTGCGGTGCGCAACTTGCCGTCGGCAGACAGTTCCTCCGAGGCTTGCGGTTTCAAAACAACCGGGAAGTGCATGTCCCGCGCGGCCTGGGCAGCCTGGTCTGGATCTGTAACCACGACCGTTTTCGGAATCGCCACACCCAGCGATGCTGCAAGACGCGTCGTCTCACCCTTATCAAACGCGCGCAACAGATCGCTGTGATCCGGCAAAATCAAGCGAACTCCCGCGGAGATCAGTTGCTCACGCTGGGCAGACAATGGCAGCGTGGTGAGTTCGGTCATGGGAAGCAGCAACGTCGCGGGCTTCTCGCGTACGAATGCGACGAGTGCGTTGACAAAGGCATCTACGGATTTCTGCGGAGAAGGATACTGAAACGAACCGGAAGATGCGCGGGACCAGCTTGCCTTGGACCAAGGTGCCGCTTCGCCGACGAAGACCGTGTGCCCGGCACGCGCCAGCGACCTGACACTGGCCACGGCCTGATTCTGATTTCCATCCAGCACCAGGATATTCATGGTTGTCTGGCGATGCGGGACTCGTGGCCGCTGTGCACGGATCCGGAACTGACCTGCTGCAAGACTTCAGCGAAACGCCGCTCGATGTTTGACCAATCGTATTGCGCGGCAAGCCGGGCGGCAGCTTCTTCGTATCGGCGCCGCAGAGTGGAATCTCGCAGAAGAAGTGTGATGGCCTGAATCTGGCTGGCGGCGTCGTCGGCCAGGATAAGATCGCGCCCGTTCTCGACGTCTAAACCTTCCGCGCCGATTGATGTCGAAACCAGAGCCTTTCCAATGGCCATGGCTTCAAAAATTTTCAACCGCGTTCCGCCCCCGATTCTCAGGGGCACGACAACCACGCTGGCGTCGCGAAGGTAGTCAGCTACGGATGGCACTGTCCCCGTGACCTCGACGGAGCGGGAAGCGAGCTTACGAACACTGGCGTGCGGGTTCCGTCCCACAATCTGGAAGACCGCCGAGGGGAACTCAGCGAGAATTCCAGGGAAAATTTGCTGGCAAAAATAAGCGACTGCGTCGATGTTCGGTTCCCAATCCATGGAACCGGTGAACACGAGGCGGGGAGGATTGGCGGACGATGGGGACGCCACTTGGTACTTTTGCGTGTCTACCCCGGTGGGAACAACGGTGATGGTGCATTTCGGGTCCATCGCCAGCATCTGCTGACGATCGTGTTCAGAGACCGCGATGACGTGATTGAACTTGCGCAACGCGTGGCGCTCGAAACGCAGCATTTTCCTGGCTTCCAGGCGATACGCAAGACGCTTCACCGGATTAACTTCCGCCGATGCCATACGCTGCCACAAGGCGGACTCTACATTGTGCTGGAAAAGTACGGTGGGTGTGGCGAGGGTCTCGGGGAAGTTCCGCGACGCGGAGAGAAAATCGCAAACCGCAACGTCGAGCTGTTTTTCATTGAGCCAAGCGGCCACAGCCCGCTGCACGGCGGGGTGAGTGAATTTACTTACCGCAAAGGGCGCCGCTTGGAACAGGCGTCCTACGTACTGCAACGATTGCGCAACGGCGTTTCCATCCGGGGATGCGGTATAGATGGTTTGCGCTCCGGGCAATTCGCGCTGGATTTCAGATTCGTAGTTGGAATCGCGCTGCCCGCCGTAGTACGAGAGCAGGATTACTTCGTGTTTGCGGGCAAGATGGCGGAGAATGTTATAGGAACGGATCTTGCCCCCGGTGTCCACCGGGAGCAACTTGCCCGCTTTGACCCAGAGAATTCGCAAATGCTTACCGGCAAATCCTTCGGCAGTTCACCGCCGTACAGCTACTGCCTGGAGAAAAAAGCAACGATTAATACTATCCTAGATGCCCTACTGGGCTTGGGTTCTGTGCATTAAGATGGTAATGCTCAGTACGCTGCGCGGTGACTCGATTTCTGTACAGAAAGCGCATATTTTGGGCTGCTCCCCAATGCGATCGTTGCGCAGTTCCGATGCTGGAATGGCATGAAACCTAGAAACTGGCGAGAGATCCGGGATCGGTTGGCGGGGATGGAACGGGCGGAATTGCGCGACCGTCTTCGACAGGAATTTGCCAAGCGCCAGGACGCGCTGCTCTCGCGCCTCGGATACGGTTTTGGGGGAAGCTCACGCCGTTCAGGCCGCAGCCAGGCCGGCAACTTTTTCTTTAACGCACAGTCACTCGATGGCGTCCTCGCATTATTGTGGCAGCGGTTTCCCGCGCAGATGAAGGAAATCGTCCGACGCGCGGACAAAATCTGCGCTCATCGATTCGACCTGCTGGGTTACGAAGTCCTCGATTATGGAAATCCGATTGACTGGCACTTGGACGCGGTTCATGGAAAGCGCGCTCCGAACAAGATTTTTCACAAGGTGCAATATCTCTCTTTTGCCGAAGTGGGCGACAGCAAAGTCACCTGGGAACTGAATCGTCATCAGCATCTGATGACGCTGGCGAAAGCCTTCCGATTGACTGGAAATCATCGCTATGTGGATGAAATTTTTCGGCAATGGCGGCACTGGCAGTCTGACAATCCGTATCCCGTCGGCATCAACTGGGCCAGCAGCCTGGAGGTCTCTTTCCGCAGCATTTCGTGGCTGTGGACTTATCAACTGCTGCAGGGCGCGCCGGGCATCCGGGATTTCCGTGAGGAGTGGCTACGCAGTCTCGCGCTACATGGCCGCCACCTTGAACGGTATCTCTCCACCTATTTTTCTCCCAACACGCATTTGCTGGGCGAGGGCGTGGGGCTATTTTTTCTGGGAGTGATGTGCCCAGAGTTGGCAGCGTCTGAGCGCTGGAAGAAACTAGGGTGGGAGATTGTGCTTCGGGCAGCGGAAGGCCAGGTCCAGCCGGATGGATTTCACTTCGAGCAGTCAACCTACTACCACGTCTACGCTCTCGATTTGTTTCTGCACTCGGCCATTCTGGCGACGCTCAATAATATTTCCATTCCCCCTGCCTTGGAAAAGGCAATGGAAAAGATGCTGACCGCACTATGTTTGCTCGGCCGCGCTGGTGGCCCTCCTCCGCGCTTTGGGGATGACGATGGCGGCAGGCTCTTCGATCCCAGCCGAAATCGCAGCGAGCATCTTCTGGATCCTCTGGCGACGGGAGCCGTTCTTTTCGATCGCGGCGACTACAAGTTCACAGCGTCTGACCTGCGGGAGGAAACCATCTGGCTGCTGGGACTGGAAGGAGCGCAGCGGTGGGACAAGCTTGAATCGACACGACCCCGCATGGACTCTGCGGCCCTGGCTTCCGCTGGGTTCTATCTGCTTGCGTCGCCGCAACCTGCGGCGCAACTCGTGCTGCGTGCCGGTCCGCAGGGAACGCAGAGCGGCGGACACAGCCACTCCGACGCGTTGAGCGTATGCATGCAGAGTCAGGGGAGTTCACTGCTGCTCGATCCCGGAACGTTGGAGTATGTCGGTAATGGCAACGATCGCAACCGGTTTCGCGGCACGGAAATGCACAATACGCTCAGGGTGGACGGAGCGAACCAGTCGGAAACTGCTACGGCTTTTTCCTGGAAACAACTGACCCAGGCAAAGGCCGATCAGTGGGTGCAGGGCGAAAGTTTCGATCTGGTGGTCGCAAGCCATGACGGCTATCAGCGACTAACTTCCCCGGTCATACACCGCCGGTGGGTGATCTCATTACGAAACGGCGTGTACCTGATCCGCGACGTGGTTGAAGGTCAAGGAAAACATCAATTGGATATTTCCTGGCATTTGGGCCAGGACCTGCAACTGGTAAGAGAGAACTTGTTCCGGGTGAAAGGGGCATCGCACGGGCTGGCGCTTCTTCCGGCGCAAGGACATGGATGGGCCGAGGAAGTCCGCAAGGAAGATTGCTCGCAGGCGTACGGGCAGAGAGTTCCAATGACCGTGCTCAATTTCAGTACAGTGGCGGTCATGCCGCAGGAATTCTCCGTGCTCCTTGTAACATTGGAAGAAGCTCACCAGATCCCGGGATCGTTCGTACGAATCGCCGGGCAGAAAGCTGAAGATTTAGTCAGCGCATACCACTATTCGTCCGAGAATGCGAAGTACTCATTCTTTTTCGCTCAGCCAGGCAAACCTTGGCGGCAGGGTCCGGTCACAAGCGACGCCGGATTTGTTTGCTGGAGTGAAAGCCCGGTCGACCGACTAATTGTCTGTAATGGCAGTTATGCGGCAATCGACGGCGGCGCGGAGTTACGCTTCAGGCGGCCTGTTTCGTGGGGCGAAGTTCTTCAGGAATCGACCGGCCAAACGGTATTCTCGTCTGACCCTGAAGCGGTGCAGAAAGAAGCTGTCGCTTCTGAGACTTCACGGCATCCTTAAGATGTAGAACTGACTCAAACCTCTATGTGCGGAATTTGCGGCATTTTCTTCTCAAACCGAGACTGGCGCGTGCAGCCCGAACTGCTGGCAGGCATGAATGGGCGCATCGTGCACCGCGGTCCCGACGATGACGGTTTTTTCGTCGAGGAAAATGTCGGCCTGGCGATGCGGCGGCTGAGCATCATTGACGTGAAGTCCGGCCACCAGCCGCTGGCCAACGAAAATCAGGATATCTGGATTGTCTTCAACGGCGAAATTTACAACCACGCGGAACTGCGCGCCAAGCTTGAGGCCCGTGGACACCGCTACCGCACCCACAGCGACACCGAAACCATTGTTCACCTCTACGAAGAATATGGCCGCGACTGCGTAAAGCATTTGCGCGGCATGTTTGCTTTTGCAATCTGGGATCGCCGCAAGCGCGTTCTTTTCGCCGCTCGCGATCGGCTGGGCATCAAGCCTTTTTACTACCGCTGGGACGGGCGCGCCTTTCTGTTCGGCTCGGAGATCAAGGCTATCCTCGCCTATCTCGGAATCACGGCTGAGTTCAACCGTTCTACGTTGTCGGAATATCTGGCCTTCGGTTACATCACCGGCGCTGAGACCATGTTCGCGGGGATCCGCAAGCTAATGCCAGGACACACCCTGGAACTGACGGAGCAGGGTGAGCCTCGCATTGAGCGGTATTGGGACCTCACTGCCGAAGTGGATCGCGAACCACGTCCGCGGGAGTACTACGTTAAGACTTACCGCGAACTGCTGGAAGACGCGGTCCGCTCGCACTTGATGAGCGACGTTCCCCTCGGCGTCTTCCTCAGCGGAGGCCTGGATTCCAGCGCGGTTGCGGCGCTCACGAAAAAAGCCTGCGGAGACCGCATTCAGACATTTTCAGTCGGCTATGGCGAAGAGGCCTTCAGCGAACTGGGTTACGCTCGGGAAGTGGCCGAACATATTGGATCGGAACATCACGAAGTGAGTTTAAGCAGGGAAGAGTTTTTCGCCAACCTGCCTCGCCTCATTTGGCATGAGGACGAGCCGATCGTCTGGCCCTCGAGTGTGTCGCTCTACTTCGTGGCACGGCTGGCTCGCGAAAAAGTCACGGTCGTCCTGACCGGCGAGGGCAGCGACGAGACTCTGGCCGGCTACACGCGTTACGCCTGGACTTTGCTCAACTCGCGCATGGACAGCGCCTACCGTTCAGTTACGCCCGAGGCTCTGCGGCGGCTTGTGCGGAACGGCATCCAGTCCGGCCCGCTGCGGGCTTCGCTCCATCGCAAGCTGCAGCATACATTCCTGGTGCGCGACGGGAACTCCTGGCCATCTTTTTATTTCGACAATTTCTTTTCTGCGTTTGCCGCTTCGGAGCAATCCGAGTTGCTCACTCCGCAAGTGCAGGCCGCGGCAGGTGACGCTTATGCGGGCTCTATGCATGCATGGGAGAGGTCGCACGGTGATCTGCTTCACCGGCTCCTCTATACAGACATCAACAGCTATCTCATCGAATTGTTGATGAAGCAGGATCAGATGAGCATGGCCGCGTCTCTGGAGAGCCGGGTGCCGTTTCTCGACCACCTGCTCGTAGAGTTTACAGCCAGAATTCCCGCGCAGTATTCCATAACTGGGATGGCGGGCAAGTTCATCTTGAAGCAGGCGGTCGAAGATCTGCTGCCGAAATCGATCGTGTATCGCAAGAAAATGGGCTTTCCTACTCCCTGGGAATATTGGCTGGCAGGCCCGCAGTTGGACGATCTGGAGCACATGCTCCTCGAACCGCGGAGTGTGGAGCGAGGGCTTTTCCGGCCGGAAGCGGTGAAGCGAATCTTCGCCGAGCATCGCGCGCGGACCCGCGACCACGGAAACCGGATATGGCGACTCATCAATCTGGAGATCTGGCATCGCGTCTTGATCGATGGGGAGGCAGCGGAAACTGCCGGCGCGCAGCTCAGCTCGTCCAGTCCAGTGGCTGTTCGTTAAAGGGAACACTCACTCGACGCTTGCGATTGCGGCATTAATCGCATCCAAGTCCGCGCCGAGGTCCTTACCGTCCGTCCCTTTGTGCTTGTACGGGCTGGAGGGTTGCAGGTGATAATCCCCGCCATTGCCGCCGTTGTAGTTGACGAAGCGCACATCTTTTGGCGTAGATGGAAAGAAATTTTTCGCAGGCCACAGGCTGGGTGGAAAGGCTGGGGCATTTCCAATCAGCGCATTGCTCGCGAATGTGTAGGCGCTGAAGCAGGCATTGAACGTCGTTAGCGGCTTGTCGAAGAACGCGCAATTGCCAGATCCGCCGCCGGTTGACCACACCGGGTAGGTGCCGACGCTCAGGATATTGTTAGTGAACACGAAATTCTTCATCGGCCCTCTTGCTGCCGCCATGTGACCAATGTTGAGCATCATCGCTGATGGAAAAGCGGTAACGTGGTCGATGCTCACATTCTGCAGAAGCGGAGCGCCTGCGGTCACCGAAAACTGCAGAAACATCCCCGCACCGTTATACTTTTTTCCGTCCATATCATCGATGACCAGGTCGTGAATGCTGTAGCGCTCGCCGTCGAGTTGAGCGCCGCCGTTGTCGGACAAGGCGTTGGCGATCTGCAGTCCGGCGCCCACGTGACGAACAAGGTTGTAGCGGACGGTCACATCGGTCACCTGACAAATGGGACAGAGATTCCCGCCATTGCCCGCCTGATTTTTTGGCGTCAGCAGGATGGCGAAACCTGATTGCGAGAATCCACCCCAGGAGTAATCGAGAATATTGCCCTCGACTAAAACCCGCTGGGCATTTTTCAGCTCGAGAAGATTCTTGACGGCAAAGGGATTTCCATTGACTGCCCCCACGTAGCCGGCTTGCCCTTTCAACCAGATCAAAGGCTTAAAGAAATGATTGTGTCGAATCTCAATGTCGGTTGGCGTCGTGGTAGCGGCGCCCCCACCGAAGATGATGTTCTCGCCCGAAGCCTCCAGAAAATTATTGACAATCTTGTACGGTCCTATGGGCAAGTCACCACCGCCGCCGGCGATTGCCTGCGCATCGCTGCACGATCCCGCGCCTGAGATGCAGTGAAAGTCGGTGAAGAATGAGTCCACGATGGCGACGTTCGTGCCTGCCAGTCCTATGCCGCGAGCGGTCTCGTCCTGAGCCGACCCGTGCAACCAGAGGCGATCGAAGACCACATGATCAGCAGCACCCTTGAACGAGACAAGATTGTAGACGGGGTTGGTAAACGCCCCTCGTGTCACTTCCAATCCCATCAGCCGGTAGTGGTTCGCTCCCGGAGCAAAGGTGATTGGCCCGGAGCCGCCCTTGCCGTCAAATTCGATTTTAGCGACGACATTTTTCGCGGAAGCGCACGGAAAGCCAGGTCGCCCCGGCAGGGAAGAAACGCCCGCGTAACAAGGAGTCAGTCGAGTCCCCTCCGGAGGCAGACTGGAATCTGGAGCACTCGTGCGGATGATGATCCAATGCGAGTCGTCACAGCTTTTCTGTGCCAGCGCAAAGTTGCCGTTAAACGTCGCCCCCGCCTCCAACTGGATAACGTCTCCGCACGAGGCACTCGCCAGAGCTTGTTGGAAACTTTCTCCAGCGTGGACCAACCAAGTCTTGCCGCCCGCAGGCGTGTCGTTCAGCGAACTCTTTACGCGTTGTCTGGGGAGTTCCGCTGGGCCATCGAAACTGGCGCTCTTAGGGGGTGCGGGGGACTGTGTCGCAACCGCACTCAGATTTAGCATCACCAATGCAAACACAGCCGAAAGCACGCAACTGCGAAACTCTATGGGAGTGGCTGCTGCACGGTTTGGGAGTCGGCAAGAAAACATAAAGGGAACATCGACGAAGCACGGTCCCAACAAAGAAAAATGCGGTTGAGTTAAAGACATCTCATCGCAGACAAAAGCTCGCTCCTACCGATATACAGACTGAGGAAAATAATTGCAAGGCAGGTTGCGACGCGGAAAGAGCCATCGACTCGCGGAGCCGATGGCTCTTCTACATCATCCCGTTTAAACTGACGACCTACTCAACGCCCACTGTTGCCGAAGCCACACCATTCAAATCGGCTCCCACGTCCCGGCCATCGGTGCCGCGTCCTTTGAACGGGCTTGAGTTTTGCAGGCGATAGTCGCCGCCACTTCCGCTGCTGTAATTAACGAATTGCACTGCCGCAGCTGTCGAGGAGAGGAAGTTGTGGCGGGGCCAGGCAGTAGCAGGATATGCGGCCGTATTTCCGATCAGCAAATTACCGGCGAAGGTATACGGGCTGAAGCAGGTATTAAAAGTCATTAGCGGCTTGTCGGTATACGCGCAGTTCTCCGGTCCACCGCCAGTCGACCATACCGGGTAAGTGCCCACGCTCAGAATGTTGTTGGTAAAGACGAAGTTTTTCATAGGCCCGCTGGTTGCCACCATGCTTCCAATATTGAGGAGCATGGATGATGGAAAAGCGGTTACGTGATCAATCGTTACATTCTGCAAAAGAGGCGCGCCCGCGCTCACCGACAACTGGGCAAACATGCTGGCGCCGTGGTACTTCTTGCCATCTATGTCGTCGATGACGTCGTCGTGAATGCTATAGCGCTCGCCGTCGAGTTGAGCGCCACCGTTGTCCGACAACGCGTTAGCGATCTGGAATCCAGCGCCGACATGGCGGATCAGGTTGTAGCGGATCGTGACATCCGTCACTTGGCAGACGGGACAGAGATTGGTCCCGTTATTGCCGGCCTGATTCTTTGGCGTCAGCAGCATGGCAAAGCCCGATTGCGAGAATCCTCCCCAGGAGTAGTCGAGAATATTGCCCTCGACCAACACCCGCTGCGCATTTTTCAGTTCGAGAAGATTCTTGACCGTAAAGGGATTGCCATTGAATCCTCCTACGTAGTTGGTTTGGCCTTTCAGCCACGTCAAAGGCTTGAAGAAATGATTCTGGCGAATCTCGATATCGGCGGGCGTCATGGTTGCAGCTCCGCCGCCGAAGATAATATTTTCCGTGGATCCCTCAAGAAAATTATTCGTGATCTTGTAAGGACCCATGGACAGGTTGCCACCACCGCCGGCGATCGCCTGGGCATCGCTGCACGCGCCTGTGAGCGAGATGCAGTGAAAATCGCTAAAGAACGAATCCACGATTGCGACGTTCGTGCCCTCGAGTCCGATGCCGCGAGCGGTCTCATCCTGCGCCAAGCCGTGGAGCCACATGCGATCGAATACAAGGTGATCGGCGGCGCCTCTAAACAGGACGAGATTGTATACCGGTCCCGCAAACGTGCCACGCGTCACTTCCAAGCCAATCAGCCTGTAATAGTTCGCGCCGGGAGCGAAGACGATGGGGCCACTGGCAGATACGGGCATGACCAGTTTGGCCAGAACATTCTTCGTCGAAGCGCACTGAAGGGCTGGCCGTCCGGGCAGAGACGATACTCCCGCGTAGCAGGGCGTGAGCCGGCTGCCTTCCGCCGGCAACTGGGAATCATCAGAACTGGTGCGCACGATAATCCAACCGTTGTCATCGCAACTCTTCGCCGGGAAGGTGAATGTTCCCACAAAAGTTCCGCCAGCTTGGAGTTGAATGGTGTCGCCACAGCTGGCATTATTCAGCGCAGACTGCAGATTTCCACCCGCATTGACCGTAACCGTGTGGCCCGGTGCGGGAGTGTTCGCCATCGCGGACTGAATATAGGTGCGGGGTAACTCTGCCGGCCCGTCAAACCCAGTCGTCGGAATCGACGAAACCGTCAAGTTGAGAGCAGACTGATGCGTGGTTTCCGGAAACATCAGTCACTTGTATGGAAAGAGGATAAGACCCGGCCAGAACGGCCGTTCCGTTGAGGATCCCGCTCGAGCTCTGCAATTGAATCCCGGATGGCAGAGAGCCACTGACGAGACTCCAATGGTAGGGCGCTACGCCACCGGTCGCGGCAAGGGCGGTGCTGTAAGGCGCGCTCACATCGGCTCCGGGCAAGAAAGTATTAGTAATTGCCAAGGCCATAGAAGTTCCTGTAACCGTCAGGCTGAGGCCGGCGGTGGCGCTGTGTCCGGCCGCGTCCGTTACCTGCACCGAGACAGGATAAGATCCCTGTGTCGAAGCTGTGCCGACGATGGCGCCCACCGAACTTCGCAACTGAAATCCCGGCGGCAGAGATCCGCTGACAAGACTCCACTGGTAGGGTGTTACGCCGCCGACTGCCGAGAGCGATTCCATATAAGGCACGCTGACACTGGCGCCCGGGAGCGCGGAGTTCGTGATTGTCAAACTAGAAGGGGTCGGCGCCGGAGGCGTAACCGTAATCGCCGCCACCGCTTTGGTCGAAGATTCAACGCCGATCTCCGGCCCGGTTCGGTTCGCGGAAGTCGTCGCTGTTACCGTCACTCGGGTAGGACTGGTCACTTGCGGCGCGGTGAATACGCCGGTACTCGAAATCGTTCCTTCACTGGCCGACCAGGTCAAGGCCGCCTTCGAATTTCCGATCAGATGGGCCGTGAACTGAATCTGGTGCATCGACGCCACGGTCGCCGTGTTCGGCGACAGGGACATTGCGGTTGTAGGAACGGCCGCAGAATTTGCCGAGGATCCCTGTAAGGCCGCGCTGCAGGCTGTCGTAACTGCGCTGAGGCAAGCGAGGCCGAGTAACAGCGATAGAACGATAAGATTCGGAATTTGATTTCTATGACGGCTGAAACGTTCTGCTGTTTCCAGGTGCTGTACTTCGCACATGTAGGTATCCTCAGAACGGATTTGGGGGACTAATCGTTTGAGTCCTTAGCCATGACTCTAGAGAAGGGAGGGTGGGTAGAGCAGATTACGCCAGTACAGAGTCCAATAGGCCACGGAAGTACATGACTAACGGGTATTCACTTCCGGGTTTGAAACTTGGGATTTGAAACTTCTCAGCAGAGATCGCACTTGCGAAAGCAGAGATTTTATGACGCCAGAATTATTCTCGACGTGCGAACGCGAGATGTCTAAGCCTCATCCCGTTGATAAGTGTCGATCAGGCCAATCGCCACCTGGTTAGCTTCATCGAGATCGTGGATTCCTTCCACTTGCCAGGCCTTGCGCGTCCAAATGGCCCACACAAGGCCAACGCCATAGACTGCTGATCCCGCCGCGAGATGAATCGCCAACTGCACAACGCTATGGGCCACGAACCAGTGACGCATAAGCAACAAAACCGCGACCAGCGGTGCGCAGAGCATAAGAGGCATCAAGAATGCCTCGCGAAGATAGAGGCTCATTCGCAGATTCAGAACCCGGCAAAGATGGCGCGGCAGAAAGACCAGAGTAGTGCAGGCCAGCGGGATCGCTGTGCCGACTGCGTCGCCAAGAATTCCAAATGGTCTTACCAAAGTAATACTGAGAATCAGGTTGGCGGCGCCTTCCAGCAAAATCACGATCGCCAGAGTTCTGTGCTTTGCCATGCCAAACAGCACACGCGTCGAAGCCGATTGCGCGAGCATCAGCGTGTAAGGAACAACCAGGATCAGCAAGACAGGATAACTAGTGGCTATGTAGCGGGCTCCTACCCATGCTTCAATCACCGACTTGCCTAAAATGATGAGGATTGCCGCGATCGGGAAGATGATTAAGGCACATGCTCGATTCCCGGCGACAAAGATTTTTCTCAATCCCGCCAGGTCGCCAGTTGCATCGGACTTGCTCGACATGGGCACAAAAAGCTGCGCCAAGCCACTCACCACTTCGCCGGCATAATCCACCAGCCGCGATCCGATGGTGAAATACGTAATTGCAGCCGAAGAAAGAAATGTTCCAATGACCAGGGCATCGGTCTTAAATCTCAGCCTCGTGGCCACAATGATGATGAAGGTTGTGCCACTGTAGCTGGCAATCCGCTTCAGGCTCTCGCGCGATAGATGCTGCGGCCCGAACCGCAGCGATAGAATGCGGAGTACTAAGGTTGCATTGATCAGGCTGGTGATTAACGGAAGCGCTACTGTAATAAGGGTTACGGTCAACAACCCGTAGCCATACTGCAGCGCGATTACAATCAGCACTGCCCGCGCGATGGTTGATCCGACGCTGGTTATGTTCAAGACATAAAATCGTTGCAGCCCCTCCAGAATGCCGCCGAACACGCCCAAGGGAAAACTTAGGGCGACGGACGCCCCCACCATTAGGAAGAGCCAGCGCGCAGTCTGAATTGAATCTCCTGAAATTCGGAAGATCGATCCCACGTAGAAGCTGAGAACCCCGGTAATCAGGAGTGCAACTGTCCCAATGGCGGTGTAGGAGAAAAGAGCGGTATTGATTAACCGGTTGAGTTCATCGTTCTGAGCGACGCTTGAGTATTTTGCGACGTAGCGAATGATGGATGACCGAATGCCCAGATCGAAAAGTCCGTAGTAACCGGTGACGGAGAAGATCAGAACCCACAGGCCAAAAGCTTCGTCCCCTAAATGGTGAAGGATGTAGGGGGAAAGAAAGATCCCCGCCAGAACATTCACGCCCAGTGCGAACCAACTGGAGCTGACATTCTTGAAGAGCCCGACCTTGTCTACCTTCGCCATGGACAGTTCTGCTCTTCCGATTCGAGCCCGCCGCCGCCGGGGAACTGGATTTCGCCTGACGGTTAATCGCTGGCGTCGGGACTACAAGCATCAAACTTGGCCGGCGCGAAACGAACTCTTCACAACCCTCGAGTGTTATTCCTTCGCCTGGGCCGCTGCCTCGCGGCTTTGATCTGCATCTTGCAAGTGCGCGGGGTGAATGCCGAAAATTACATTCATCCCGTACTCCTCCAGGTTGAATTCCTGGAGGCATTTCTTCTCTACGATGTCATAGAGGGCGATGTGGGTAGGCTTTTCTTTGTCCCGGAAAGCGTGCTTGATCCACATGACATTTTCGGTGAACTTGGTCTTGCGAACCCTCGTGAATCCGATCCAAACTCTGCGCTCATCCATGGGCAACAATCCGCGGCACCAACCCAGTAGGACGTCCTGATGTTCTTGCACGAGATGAATCTCGTTGAGGTCGATGATCTCGTCCACTTTGAGGGTCTGGCGATTCGCAATTACAATCCTGCCGTCGACCGTTGTGAAGTAAATGCGGCCGCCCACAACCAGGCCGTCATGGGGCCGCTGCACGTCGATATTTATTCGCTTGCCCGGCATCGTCAGGCACACCGCATCTTTCTGCGACAGCCGCGTGACCCATACTTCGTTGTCCAACTGGAAAACGCAGTTGGGATGCGACTGGTGCGGTTTCGTACTCTCTACTTTGCGGTAATCGATATCCCGCGAGAACCGCGTCCACGGCTCGCCTCCAAGCACATCCCACTCCGCCAGCACTCGGCCCTCGGGCGTGAACAGCACCACCATATCGAGTCCGGTGCTCGCCACCAGAAGGTTGCCCTCAGGCGTGGGAGTGACATGGTGAACGTCATTAAAGCAAGGCAATGAGACGTAGCCGGTGCGCTTGAAGCTGGGAACCTCAAAAATCAGCACTTCAGTCGAAGTACACGTATACAGTTTATTTCCAACCAGGGTGGCTGATTTGAAGGAATGGGAGGATTCGTCGCTGGCCCGGGCCTCTGGAGGTGTCTTGTATTCGAGTTCAACTTTGACAGCGCCGATCGAAGTATCGACCAGCAAGATGATGGCGGCCTCGTAGAGGCGCTGCTCCTCTTCGTTCTTGAAGAGCAATTTCCGTTGGCGTCCTCCGAGCAGGTACAGGAGGCTCATCGTGGGATTGGCCTTCCCACTGATTTATTGCCGTCTCGCCCCCGCGCTCTCCACGGTCGCAGCGTTTCGCGCCTTGAATACAGTTGTTGCGGACCGTTTGTAACTTCTTGGGGCGTGTTTCGAATCATGTTCTCCCTTGCCCCGAGAATATCCCAGTGCATGCCATTTGACCAGTACGCCTCACAACCACAAGGCCGACTCTCTATTGTGATTTTTCTGACAAGACGCTCCATGCAGTGGGAAGCAGAAAGGATATTTGGACTATCTTCCGCCCGGAAAGGATGTCAACTTGCACGTCTGTCTACATCAGGGGAGCACTACATCCTGCACGAAGCTTTTAACCCCGCGCGCGTACCGGTGGTACCCTCCTGTGAGTAAAAGCCGCAAGGCCCCCGGGGCGCGCGCCAGCCGGGCCCGAGTCTTATATGTTTGCCGGTCCGTGGCAAATTGCAGGCACATCTCTGACAACCGCAGTAATGTGTCCAGCTTTGCAGGGTTGTCCAGTGGCAGTCCTGCATTCTTAATCTCTCGCAGGCGGGCGACCATGTCCTCCCATCCCCGCCGGCGCTCGCCATATTCTTTCGAGCCCACATATTTCTTCTTTACAACGCGCCACTGGTACAACAGTCCTCCATCCAGCTCCGCATCCTTTCCGCTGTTTGTCCCGTGACGGCGGTAATAGACAAGCGGGCGGTCAATTACTCCGGTCTCGCCAACCGCGTACGCAATGAAGGCGATCCAATGATCATGGCCCCACTGCAGCGAGAGAGGGGAGAATGGAATGACAAACGGCTTCAGGCGTGAGTGAAATGCCATCATGGGGCCGTTAAATGCCAGTCCATGACTGAGTTGCCGTAGGCTGGCCGGCTTTCGAAGTTCCGCATCTTTTCTTCGCTCGAATACAGTCCCGGTCGGCTGCAACTCCTCGTTTGTAAGAACGGCATCCGAATAAACCACGACCACTTGCGGATTTTCTGCGAAAACGCTCAGCATCGAAGCGACTTTATCCGGGAACCAGGCATCATCCTGATCGCATAAAAAGATAATGTCCCCCGACGTGCGCTGGACGGCCGATTCAAAATTGCGGCAGTATCCCAGCCGCTGCTCATTTTGAATGATTCGAATCTTGTTGGGATATTTCTGAGCGAACTGGGTTACGAGCTCTACAGTTCGGTCGGTCGAGCCGTCATCGCAAACGATGATCTCATCAGGCAACCGCGATTGGGCGAGTATGCTGCGGAGCTGTTCTTCGACGAACGCCGCTCCGTTGAGGGTACACATCGCCACCGAGACTTTGAAGCGGTCCTCTTTCACGACTTAGCTCCCTGTCCCGCCAGGCAAACATTATACCCCGCTGCATCTCGCGAGTTGGCCAGATCAGCCCTTGTCTTGGACTCCTATCTGATGCCTTTGCCTGGAAAAGGATTTGCCTGTATTTAAGAGGGTCTTGTGGATATGGAATGAGTACGGCGTCTTCGTAGCTATCTGGGAGGGTGAACGGTTAGAAAGGAAGAACCTGGAGGGCTTGAAGTCCGTGTTCAGAAATCCAGGAAGCCCCGCGATTTTTGGCCGCAGTCTGGCCCGACAGCAATCCGTATACGAGGAGACTGTTCTCCGTGCCCAGAAAAACTTTCCCGTCGACGGCAATTGGAGTCGCAAAATGCGGCAGCGGACCCACCGTGTCTCGGCCATTTGCTGCCTGCGTGCTGACCCAAAGCAATTGCAGATTGGTGGCATTGAGAGCGTACAAGTTCGCCCCGGCGCTGGTGAACCACAGGATCCCGTTGGTGGTTCCGTTCGCCGTAAGAATGGAATTTCCTCCCCCACCCATCGCTTGCGCGGATTGGAGTGCAGGCGGGGTTACCAGCGTCCCGTTCTGCAGGCTATACCCATAAACGGGGATGGATTGCCCTGTGACGTAAACCGTGTTGTTCCAATAGACCGGAGTGCCGCTGAGTTTTCCGGCGCCTTGCGGAACCTCCTGCACGATCTGCGTGTCCGTTGTTGTGCAGCTTGCGCACAACTGGCCCATGCTGTCGCGATTCAATAAGTAGATGCTGCCTTCCTTGCCTATCGCGATGAGTTCATGGGGATAGGTGCCGGGCTGGTCCGGCAAAATCAAAACTCCATTGGACAGGTCCTTGTCGTTCTGCGCCAAGAACCCGTAATTGTAAGGAGTAAACCAATCGGTAAGTCCGAGCGAAGTTCCGCTTTGGGTAAATTTCAAGACGCTGATTCCGAAATTCGTACCCGCCGCGAACGGACCTTCGCCTGTTTCTGCATAAATGTTGCCGCTGCTGTCGGCGGCAGGGCCAGCGCCCTTCATCCATATCGATGCCAGGTTTTGGGCCGGTTCGGTCGTGAACGCGCCTTCCTGCTGCAACGTGGCCTCGTTGTACGAGAGCATCCATCCCTGGCTCGGAGTGTCATTGCAGCAGTTCGATCCGAATCCGATGTAAATATGGCCATTGGCCAGCAGCAATGCGGGGCGGTTGAGCTGATAAAAGCCCTTGAAAGTGGTAGTGCCCCCATTGAGCGTGTAACTCGCGGCAATCGTGACGGGACCGCCGAGGGTTTCCTCTCCACTACTTACGTCGAGTGCGTGAAGCCGGTGAATTATGCTGCCATTCTCGTAAGTCTCTGCGACGAGATACATGATTCCGGTTGCCGGATCGATGACCGGCGTGGAGAGAATTCCTATCTCCGACCAACCGGTAGTGTTCGCATTTTTCTGCACTGACGATGGAACGGAAGTGGCTCCCGCCGGGCTGTAATTCAAAATGCTGGTCATCCATAGCGGCGTGGTGTCGGTACTGTCGGCGTCAAAGGCATAGACACTGTCATGCATCGTCGCCGCATAGACCACGTTGTGCACACCTTGCCCGGCGATGTTCACGCCGCCCAGGTATAGGGGTTCTGCCGTCAAGAAACCATCCACGGGAAAAGTAGCTATTTTTCCGAAAGCGCCGGTGTTCACATTCGCGGGAGTGAGTGTTGTTTCGGCTGTATTTGCACTCGTTCGAGCGACGTCATAGTGCCAGGTTGTCACCGTCGACTGAAACGGGGACGCAACGCTGAAATCCAGAGTTGCTGTTTGGGTTAGAGCTCCTGCGCTTCCAGTCGCGGTAATAGTGTAGTCGCCGCTGGTCGTTGTCGAAGGCTCAGACAGGATCACCGTCTGCGCACTCCCCACGGAAATATTGAATGGCGAGGCGGGGGAAGTCGTTGTCCCGGCCGGCAAGCCGGATAGCGTCACCGCTACCGAACCAGCAAATCCATTCTCACCGCTGATCGCGGCAGTAAGGTCTTTGGACATTCCCGCATTTACCGCAAGAGCTGCGGGCGACAGCGCGATGCTGAATGCGGGCGCGGTACCGACGGTCAACGTGAGCGCAGTCGAATGCGTTAGAGATCCGGACGTCCCAGTCGCAATAATAGTGTAGTTTCCAGCTGCCACCGTCATCGGTAGGGATAGCGTCAGTATCTGACTGCTTCCTGCGGCTAAGTTGAAAGGGGACGCGGGAGACGTGGTCGCGCCTGTCGGCAAGCCGGAAAGTGTGACCAGCGTTGAGCCGTTGAAACCATTCTGAGTTGTGATCGAGGTAGTGAAGGTTGTGTTCGATGTTCCCGCGGCAGCGGTGATCGCGGTCGGTGACAGCGCGATGCTGAAGTCGGGTGCCGCATTGATCGTCAGTGTCAGCGCGCTTGAATGGGACAGAGATCCCGAGCTACCCGTCGCGGTAACGGTGTAATTCCCGTTCGAGGCCGTCACCGGCAGCGTCAGGGTTACCTTCTGGCTGCCTCCTGCGGTCAAACTGAACGGAGATGCCGGAGATGTCGTGGTGCCTCCGGGCAAACCGGAAACCGCAACCATGGCTGCACCGCTGAATCCATTTTGACCAGTAGCCGATACCGTGAACCCTGCGCTGGAACTGCCCGCCATGGCCGTTACCGTCACCGGCGAAACGGCAATGTTGAAGTCCCCGCCCCCTGTGTGGGTCGATGTCGTTGGGCTGCTCCCGCACCCGATAAAACCCAACAACCCTACGCACAAAGCAAGCAGTAAGATCAAGCGAACTGACGGAAATCCGGTTTGACCGGGTACGGACACAGCTATCCTCTTTCCCTCGACGGGATTCCTGGTTTGTTTGAGCATTGCAAACGCCATCCCGGCTCCAGCTCTTCGGGTTCGTTTATCTCGAAGAAAAATAAGGAGATTGCGGCGCTTGCCGAGGCCGCGACGAGGGGCCTTTATCTTCATCTTCTGAAGCACAAAGTTGCAAGTATTTGCGCTCCAGGCTAGAAAATCCTGCTTGCAGAAAACCCCGTTTTCGCCGCGAAGTTGTGCGTCAGCGGCGAAATTCATAGTTCTGTTTTCCTTCCAGCAGGTCTTTCAGCAAATCCCGTACATCTTGAGCTGGCATCTTATCCACCTGCGTCGCTAACTCTTCCTGCAGACTGACTGCGGGCGAGGCATGGTTGGGGCGTTGGGGAAACTTAGTTCGTGTTTTCAGCCCCAGGGCCTGCGCTTTCTGGACTTGCAGCGCCAGTGCTGCAATGGTCGGCGCCTCAAAGACGCTGCGTACCGGCAACTCCACCTCAAACGCCCGCCGGATTCGCGCCGTGACCTGCAGCGCAAGCAGCGAGTGCCCGCCCAACTCAAAAAAATTTTGCTCGATTCCGACTTGTTTCACTTCCAGCAACTCGCGCCAGATCTCCGCCAGCTTCGTTTCCATTTCATTGCGCGGAGCCGCCAGTTCTTCGTGATCCGCCAGCGCTCTTCCACCACTACCCACCAGTGCTGAGCGGTTCACCTTCCCGCTCGGCAACAATGGCAGTGCTTCCAATTGCCAGTAACTCGCCGGTATCATGTGTTCCGGCAGTTTCGTCCGAAGATATCGTCGCAACTCTCCCGCCGACGGTGCAGACTTCGCGTCCCCGTTCAGCACCAGGTAGGCCACCAACTTCTGTTGCTCAGCTTCCCCGGCGACCATCACCACGGCATCCCGTACTCCCGTATGATTGGCCAGCACCGCCTCGATTTCTCTTAACTCGATGCGCAGCCCGCGCAGCTTCACCTGGCTATCGACTCTGCCTAGATATTCGATTTCGCCGTTCTTGCGAAAGCGGCCTAAGTCTCCGGTGCGATATAGGCGCGGCGATCGTTCCGGAGCCAGCCAATTCGTAACGAAGCTCTCCTCCGTCATTTCCGGATGATTCAAATATCCGCGGGCCAGCCCGTCCCCACCCACAAAGATCTGCCCACGCATTCCCACCGGAACCGGGTTCAAATATTCGTCGAGCAGATAAATTTGCGTGTTGCTGATCGGTTTTCCGATGGCAGCGGTAGAAATCAGATCCGGATCCTTAATCTCGTGGCAAGTGACGTCCGCCGCAACTTCAGAGGAGCCGTAAATATTCAGCAGAGTCGCTTCCGGAAACGCTTCCCGGAATCGCTTCGCCAAGGCAGCCGGCAGGACTTCGCCACTGCACGACCATAGCTTCAACTCAGGAACTCGCTGCCGCAGGTCTGGAGCGTGATTGAGCAGATTTCCCAGCAACGAGGGCACCAGAACGATTCGACTCACGTGCTCCTGCGCCAACACCTGCAGCAGTTCCTCGGGATCGCGCGACACCTCCTGAGGAATAATCACGCTGCAAACCCCAGCCAACAGGGGGCCGAAAATTTCCCAAATGGAATCCACGAAGCCAATATTGGTCTTTTGGCAGCACACTTCTCCCGGTTGGAACGGGTAGGTTCGCCACATCCAGGAGAAGCGATTCATAGACGCTCGATGCAACCCCTCCACTCCCTTGGGAGCGCCGGTCGATCCGGATGTGTAGATCACATAGGCGCGAAGATCACCGCGATCACCGGAGGCTGCGCTGGCGATGTTAGTCGTGACTTCTCCACGGAGCCGTTCATCACCGTCGAGCACAACCACGCCCTTGGTATTCGGAGGCAATTGCTCTTGAATCGAAGAATGCGTAACAATAGCAGACAGGCCAGGGTCCTCGATCATGAAACGCAGGCGCTCCGATGGATGTGCGGGATCAAGCGGAACATAGGCTGCGCTCGTTTTCAGCACACCCAGAAGTGAGACAACGACCTCTGCCGATCGCTGCAAAAATATCCCGACGAGTGAACCCGGACCGATTCCTTGCTTGACTAGTAGGTGGGCCAGGCGGTTCGCCCCCTCGTTGATTTCCCGGTACGTCCATTCTCTCCCCTCACAACGCAACGCCGTCGCCTGGGGAGTTCGCTCTACCTGCTCTTCGAAGGCTCGGTGGATCGTCAAGTCTCGAGGGTATTCGGCGGCCGTCTCATTCCACTCGACCAGTATCCGGCGCCGCTCTTCCGAACTGAGCAGTGACCATTCAGAGATGCACTGAGTTGCATTGGCCACCGCAGATTCCAGCAGCCTTTGCCAATTTGCCGCCATCCGAACCATGGTGTCGCGGTCGAACAGGTCCGTGCTGTAGTGGAAGCGCGCCAGTATTTCATTCGCCCGCTCATCCAATTCCAGATAGAGGTCGTACTTCGTCGCACCCGTGTCTACATCCATCTGGGTAAGACGCCAAGCCGGGTCCACCTCCGGCATCGGAGGCTCAAGCGAGAACATCGCCTGAAACAATGGACAACGGTTGAGATCGCGTTGCACTCTCAATTCGCGGACCAGATAATCGAACGGCACGCGGTCGTGATCGAGGGCGTCGATGGTCCAATTACGAGCGCGCTGAACCAGGCTGCGAAAGCTCGGATTACGGGAGAGATCCGCCGGAATAACCACTGTGTTGAGGAAGTATCCCAGCAGGGGCTCGGTCTCTGGGCGATTGCGGCCTGCAGTAACGCTTCCGATCGGAATTTGCTCCTCGCCCGAGTATCGGTTGAGCAGGGCCGCGAATCCCGCCAACAACACATGGAACACGGACACGCCTTGGCTGCGACAGAAATTCCGCACGGCAGTCGAAAGGCTGGCGTTCAACCGGAACGGATACATCGACCCGCGAAACGTCTGGTTCCGGGTGTGGGGGCGATCGGTAGCTAAATAAATTTCCGGCAGAGGCCCGCTCAGTCTTTCGCGCCAGTACTCCATGTCTTTCGCCAGAGCATCGCGCGTAAATGTCCGCCGCTCCCACGCCGCGTAATCGGGATACTGAATTGCCAGCTCGGGCAGGGGAGAGGGCTCTCCGGCGGAATATGCCTTGTAGAGCGCGGCCAGCTCCGGCAGAAAGACTCGGTAGATGGCGACGCCATCGAAAATGATGTGGCTGAGAGTGAGATACAAACGATGTTCTTCGTCCGCCATGCGAACCAGGCGCGTGCGGAAAAGCGGAGTTTTTCCCAGGTCAATCGGAATCTGAGCATCCGCAGTTGCCTGCGCGACGGCGGTGGCGTCGCGCCGCTCTTGCGGAATGTCTCGCAAATCGATGACCGGAAGAGAAATAGAAAGTTGCTCGGCGACCTCCTGAAACGGCTGGCCATCCACCACCACGAAACAGGTTCGCCAGGCTTCGTGTCGGCGGAGAATTTCGTTGAAGCTGCGCTCGAGGGCGGCGACGTCCAATGGCCCGGAGTAATGAATGGTTACCGGCTCGTTGTAGAGCGGAATTTCGGGTGCCATTTGCGCGTGAACCCAAACCTGCTCCTGCGCATGAGAAAGAGGAATTCGCTCGCCCGGTGGTCGAGGACCAATTCGCCGAGTTTCCGCACGCGCGCCGAGTTCGCCGCGGAGATATTTCTCCAGCAGCTTCCGTTTCGCGTCCGAGTATTCTGCGCCCATTTTGCTTCGTCCTTAATTCGCGAAACCGGGGTTTCGCATCGGATCGCTGGGAGTAAACGCAACGGGCAGCGAAGTCAATCCCCGCAAGCCGAGATTATGTCGCCACACCAGTGGACCTTGTAAATTCAGGCTCAATTGCGGCAACCGCCGCAGAATCGTATCGAACGCGATTTGACCTTCCAACCGCGCCAGCGCCGCCCCGAAACAAAAATGAGCCGCCCACCCGAAAGCGAGATGCTGATTATTTTTTCGCGAGAGGTCCAGCACATCGGGTTCGGCAAATCGCTCGGGATCGCGGTTGCCGGCCCCCATCACCGCAATTACGGCCTGGCGCTTGCGAATGAATTTCCCTCCCAATTCCACGTCCGCGGGCGCGAGTCTCGCGGTATGCTGGCTTGGACTCTCGTAGCGAAGCAACTCCTCCACCGCGGAAGGAATGAGTGAAAAGTCCGCGCGCAGCCGATCGAGCGCTGCCGGATGCCGCAGCAGAGTCAGCACGCCATTGCCGATCAGGTTCGTGGTCGTTTCCAGGCCACCGACCATGGTGACAATCAGGTTGGCGATGATTTCATCTTCCGTCAGCCGGGCCCCGTCGATTTCGGCCGCCATCATCGCCTGCACCAGTCCCTCGCCCTTGTGCACGCGTTGTTCCTGCATTGCCGAGCGGAAATAATCGCAGAGGTTCTCAAGGCTGCGCAAAACTCGAGGAAAGCGATCGGGATTGTGCTGGAAGTTGCCCAGCATCTCCGCAAAATCCTGCGACCATTCCTTCAGTTTTGCGTGATCTTTAGCGGGCACGCCGAGTAGTTCACAGGTCACGATCGCAGGTGCCGGGCCGGCGAAGTCGGCGATCACATCCATCGATCCTTTAGCGACGACAGCATCCAGCAGCGCGTCCATCACTTCCTGGATGTGCGAGCGCAGTTGCTCCACGCGGCGCGGCGTGAACGCGGCAGAGGCTAGCGCACGCAATCGTGTGTGATCCGGAGGATCCAGGAATAACATCTGCCGCACCATGACTTCGGCGATCGGGTTGAGCGCCGAAAGATTCAACGCGCTCAGTTGCTCGGGAGTGGGCGTGCGGCTGGCGGAAAAATGGTGTAGCACGTGCACGACGTCGGAATAGCGGGTCACCACCCACGCATGCAAAAAGGGATCCCAATGCACTGGATCGTGACTGCGCAGTTTGTGATACAGCGGATAAGGATTGGCCAGCACGTCCGGATCGAGCAACTGGTAAAGACTCAGCGCTCGATTTTCGGCAGGCTGCACCGACGGTGGCACGCTGGCCGCGGTCATGCGGAAATTCCGGGTGAAGATTCGAGAAGGCGCTGGGCTTCCTCGTCGCTCATCATCTGCAACTTTGCGTAAATCAATCGCTCGATCTCGCTGGAGATTTCCGCAATCGTGGGATGATCGAAAAGACCTCGCAGCGAAAGTTCCACTCCGAATCTCTGCTGCACTTTTGCGATCAGCTGCGCGCCCATCAATGAGTGCCCGCCCAAGTTGAAGAAGTTATCGTCTCTTCCCACGCGAGATACTTTCAGCAGCCCCGTCAAGAAGCCAGCCAGCCATTGCTCGACTTCCGATTGCGCCGCTTCGAAATGCTCGTCGTCGAGTTGGTTTTCCGCCGTGGGTTTCGGAAGCGCGGCACGGTCGACTTTTCCATGCGCGGTCATCGCCAACTCCGGCAGCGCCACAAACGTCGAGGGCACCATGTACTCGGGAAGATTCTCGCCGAGAAAAGCTCGTAACTCAGTCCCATTGGGACGGCCTTGCGCTGCCACCACATACGCCGCAAGATTGCTCTCCCCAGCCCCATTGGCATAGGCAATAACGTAGCTGGTTCGTATCGCCGGATGCCGGTTCAGCACTGCCATGATTTCCCCAGGCTCAATGCGATAGCCGCGGATCTTGATTTGCTCGTCCGTGCGACCCAGAAATTCGATTTGCCCATCGGAACGCACGCGCGCCAAGTCTCCGGTTCGATAAAGACGCGCGCCCGGACTCTGGCTGAATGGATCGGAAATGAATTTCTGCGCCGTCAGTTCGGGACGGTTCAGATAGCCTCGCCCAACTCCGGCGCCGCCAATCAACAGCTCTCCGGCAGCGCCCTTCGCGACCGGATTTAACTGGTCGTCAACGATATGAATCTCAATGTTGTCGATTGCACGCCCGATGGATGGAGCACCATCGGACTCGCCATTGGAACGGATTTCCCCGGACGTGGCCACTATGGTGCATTCGGTTGGCCCGTAGTTGTTGACCAGCACAAAAGGCAGATTGGATGGCGGATACCGCCTAAGTGTATCGGCGCCTGTCAGCAGTATGCGCAGCGCGCTCTTAGGGGGCCAGGAAAGCGCCACCATGGCCTCGGCCACCGCAGTGGGAAGAAACGTAATCGTGATGCCTTTTTCGATAATCCAGTCTCGAAGCCGCTCGGGCGCCGGGCGAAGGGATTCATCCACAACATGTACGCTGGCGCCGGCCGCCAGATACGGCCACATTTCCCAAACCGCCGCATCAAAGCCAGGACTCGCCTGCAGCGTTGCCCGGTCAGCCGCGGTAATGTGAAACGCACGCTGATGCCATTGCACTAAGTTCAGCAAATTCGCATGCGTGATTTGCACGCCTTTGGGACGCCCCGTTGAACCGGACGTGAAAATCACATACGCCGTATTTTCCGGAGTGATCTGCTGCGCGGCCGCGTCATCTGGAACTTCAACGCCCGCTTCGGCGATCTCTTCCTCACCATCCAACACAACTGTCTGATATTTCCCGGCGGGAAGTTTCTCGGCCACCGAAGAATGAGTCAGGACTACTGGCGCCCTGCAATCGTCTAGCAGCATCGCAACGCGCGCTGGCGGATAACTAGGGTCCAGCGGCACATACGCTCCCCCGGCTTTCAGCACCGCGAGTGCGGCGATGGCCAACTCAGGAGATCGCTCCAGAAAAAGAGCGACGGGAACTTCAGCCCGAACGCCAAGCGAAACTAGGCGGCGGGCGAGTCGACCTGCGCGCCTATTCAGTTCGCCGTACGTCAATAGCTTGTCGCCAGCGACAGCAACCGCGTCGGGCGCTGCGCCGGCCTGCTCGGCTACCAATTCATGAATCAACATGGGCAACTCGAAAAGGAAACTCTCTGCAACCACGAACAACTTTTCTGACTAACTTTCATCAGTCGTTCTGTCGGACAAGCTAAGCGGGCTGCTTTCCGTCGATCACTCGCTGCAGTAAATTCTGTAACTCTGTTGAAGACAGGCCGTCCAGTTGAGCCAGTAAAGTTTCGCGGCTCACACTCGGTGTCTGCGGGCGCCGCTGCAGAATCGGGGTGCGGGCCTTCAGGCCCATCGCCTCCGCTTTCTGCACTTCCACGGCCAATTGCGCAATCGTCGGCGCTTCAAAAACACTTCTTACCGGTAATTCCACGTCGAAGATTCGCCGGATTCGTGCCGTGACCTGCAACACCAGCAACGAATGTCCTCCCAGTTCGAAAAAGTTTTGCTCAATCCCGACTTTCTCAACTTCGAGCAACTCTTGCCAAACCTCAGCCAGCTTCTCTTCCACTTCATTCCGCGGAGCCGCCAACTCTTCCTCGTCCAGCAACGGCTTCCCGCCGAAACCAGCCAACGCCGGGCGATTGACTTTTCCGCTGGGCAACAAGGGCAGAGCTTCCACCTGCCAGTAGCTCGCCGGCACCATGTGCTCGGGAAGTTTCGTCCGCAGATAGCGCCGCAAATCTCCGGCCGAAGGCGCTGCCTTACCAGCGTCATGCACCAGATAGGCTGCAAGCTTCTGCTGTTCTTCTTCTCCACTGACCATCACCACCGCTTCCCTTACGCCTGCATGCGAACTCAGCACCGATTCGATTTCGCCTAACTCGATGCGCAGCCCACGCAGCTTCACTTGGCTGTCGACTCTACCCAGGTACTCGATCTCGCCATTCCAGCGGAAACGGCCCAAGTCTCCGGTGCGATACAACCGCGGCGACGATTGCGGAGCCAGCCAATTGCTGACGAAACGTTCTGCCGTCAATTCCGGGCGGTTTAAATATCCCCGCGCCAGGTTGTCGCCGCCCACAAAAATCTGGCCGCGCATTCCGATCGGCACCGGATTTCTATATTCATCCACCAGATAGATTTGCGTATTGCTGATGGGCTTTCCAATCGCGACCGACGAAGCCAGTTCCCCCTTAGCAACCTCGTGGCAGGTAACGTCGGCGGCCACTTCAGAGGAACCATAAACATTCAATAGCGTCGCGTCCGGGAATCCCTCGCGAAACCGGTTAGCCAGATCGACCGGCAAAACCTCACCGCTGCACGTCCAGAGTCTAAGATCAGGTACCCGGCGCTGCAGTTGCGGAGCCCGATCGAGCAGTGTGCGCAACAGAGACGGAACCAGCACGATTCGGGTCACGCGTTCGCGCGCCAGTAACTGCAACATCTCTTCCGGGTCGCGCGCCGTCTCGTGGGGAATGATCACGTTCGGAACCCCGGCCAGCAAAGGGCCAAAGATTTCCCAGATGGAATCGACAAAACCCAGATTCGTTTTCTGACAGCAGACTTCTCCCGCCCTGAAGGGATAAGTTCTCCACATCCAGGAGAAGCGATTCATCGAGGCGCGATGCGTCCCTTCCACGCCCTTCGGTGTTCCCGTCGAGCCAGAGGTATAGATCACGTAAGCACGTTGATCGCTGGCCCCCGATCTCGTTGGATTGGCCGTGGACTTCGTCAGCCGGCGATTGCTGCTTTCATAATTGCCACCATCGCAAACCACGACGTTCTGAACATTGTCCGGTAAGAGATTCTGCAGGGAAGAGCGCGTCACAATACTCGAGGGGGAAGCGTCTTCCACCAGAAATTTCAAGCGCTCGACCGGATAGGCGGGGTCGAGCGGCACGTAGGCTGCACCCGTCTTGAGCACACCCAAAAGCGTCATCACCATTTCCACCGAACGTTCCAGAAACACTCCGACCAGCGAAGATGCCCCGGTCCCGTTCTCGATAAGCCGCTGCGCAAGTCGATTGGCTTCGTCGTTGAGCCGCCGGTAAGTCCACTTTGTGCCGGCGAACGACAGCGCGGTCGCATCGGGAGTGCGCTCAACCTGGCGTTCGAAGGCGCTGGGGATGGTTAAATCTTTCGGATAATCCGCGGCGGTGCGATTCCACTTTACGACAACTTGCTCCCGCTCCTCGGGACTCATCAGCGGAATCTTCGCCACAGCCAGATCGGGATTCTCCACGACGCCGTTCAACAGCCTCTCAAAGTGCTCCAACATCCGCTTGATCGTCGAGGACTCAAACAGGTCCGTGTTGTATTCGAACTGGCAATGGAGATCCTCCCTTTCCCACATGACAACCGAAATATCGAATTTCGCGATCCCCGCCTCGAACCCCATTTCATGGACGGTCAGTCCCGGAATGTCAAAAACCTGTTGGGGAATATTCTGAAAGGTAAACAACACCTGGAACAGCGGATGGGTGTCCAACGAACGCTGTGGGACCAATTCCTCCACAAGTTTTTCGAAGGGAACATCCTGGTGCGCATACGCCTCCAATGCGAACGAACGCACCTGCCGAATCACATCCCGAAAAGTCAGGTTCGCCGAAAAATCTCCGCGGAAAATTAAAGTGTTTACGAACAGGCCGATCATGTTTTCCAGATCGACATCGTTCCGTCCGGCGATCGGGGTTCCGATCAGGATGCTTTCCTGGTTGGTGTAGCGCCAAAGCAAGGACTGAAATGCCGCCATCGCCACCATGAACAGCGTGGACCTCTCGGTCTGAGCGAGCGCCTTCAGTTTCGCCAGGGTCGCGGCGGGCACATCTAATTGTTCGGTTGCGCCTTTCCAACTGGTGGTGGCCGGGCGCGGGTGGTCGAGTGGCAACTCCAGCAGTGGCTGCGCCCCGGCCAGTTTCCCCTTCCAAAAATCAATCTCTCCGGCGAGTACTTCGCCACTCATGTACTCGCGTTGCCACTGCGCGTATTCCGTGTATTGCAACGGAAGTTCCGGAAGCTCCGGCGCCTCCCCTTTTGTGATAGCCGCGTATGTGCTCGTTACTTCGCGGAATAGCAAAGCGATCGACCAGCCATCCGCAATAATGTGATGCATGGTCAGGACCAGGAAATGTCTTTCCGGTTCCAGTCGAACCAGAACAGGCCGGATCAATGGTCCTTCCTTCAGGTCAAACGGCTTGCGGCCTTCCTCGGCTGCGATGCGCAGAGCTTCATCCTCGCGCTCACTCTGGGGAAACTCACTCAAATCGACAACCGGGGTCTCGACCTCTGCTTCCGACAAGACGATCTGCCGACCTTCCCCCTCAACCGAATCAAACACCGTTCGCAAGGCGGCATGGCGCTCGATCACTATCTGAAACGCCCGAGCCAGGTGATCAACATTGAGCGGACCCAGAATGCGAAATGCGCGAGGAAGGTTATACGCGGCCGTCCCCGGATCGAGTTGATCGAGAAACCACAGTCTCTGCTGTGCGAACGAGGCTGGGAATACGGATTGGCTCATCTTGTTCGTTCCTTAGAGGCTGGCATTTCGGAAGAGGACAACATTGGCTGGGCTGCTCGATTAGACCAGGGGCACCTGGAACTTGTGGCAAACAGCCGATTCAATGCGCCACCGACTCACCTCTCAGCACATTGCTTAGTCTATTGCCCTTCTGATCTTGGTTCCAGATTCTGGTAGCACACTGTTCCCCAGTATTTCATAGGTCATTCAGCAACCGCTCAACCTGGGGAAGGCAGAGATCAGTAGCGTCAAAACTATGCTTCAAACCGGGGAACAGGAATATAGGTATTTCACTGTATTCCGCTTTCCCACGCTTTTGCCATCTTATATCCGTCCGATGAGGGAGTTGGATCGGGCGCCAGGACACGCATATATTGTCCTATTCGCCGGTTGGGTTCAAGTATATAATTGGCGAAATTTCGCCTCAGGTGGCTACTCTGGCCGAGACTCCTGAGTTCTGGCTTCGGGCCAGGCTGTTTCTCCCCCTCGATATGTGGGCGTGGTTTTAGGATTTCAGATGTCACTATCGTCAGCAGTCCCAAGGGTTCGCGCATTTCTTACCCGGCTTGCTTTCTCTCGCGCTCGGTTCTCCGTAACTTGCCCACGGTCAAGATTTTGCATTTGCTCAACTGCTCGAGGCAGCTTTCTCTCCATTGAAGCGGCCTGTGGGCGCGAATGGGAATAGACCGCATGTTTTCTGAAGGCCAACCTCCCGGGACCGACCACGCGCAGGATAAAAGCCGTCTTGCTGATTTGCTAGCCCAGGCAAGTCCTACGATTTACCCCGCATCTCTGGCGCAACAACGTTTGTGGTTTCTGCAGCAATTGCAGGACGGAAGTGGCGCCTACAACGTTCACCTGGGACTGTGGCTGAGAGGCTCGCTCAATCTCAGCGCGCTGGAAGCCAGCGTCCGCGAGTTAGTTAAGCGCCACGACAGCCTGCGCACCAGATTCCGCCTGGAGCGTGACACGCTTCAGCAGGTGGTGGAAAGCGAGAGCATCGGCAGCGGACAAATCACGCTCACCGATATGACCGGTGCCGCAGATCCCACAGCGGAGGCCTACCAGCTTGCCCGCCGTGAAGTTGAGCAGCCCTTCGATTTGAGCAAGGCCCCTCTGTTTCGTGTACGGCTTTTCCGGGTCACGCCCCTCGATCATGTTTTTCTTTGCACCATGCATCACATCATTACCGATGCCTGGTCAGTGGAAATTTTCGCGCGCGAGTTGGAGTCGCTCTTCACTTCTTTTTCCCGTGGCCAATCGTCCTCGTTGCCTGCTCTGCCCATTCGCTACGGAGACTTCGCCGAGTGGCAATTGGAATGGTTCCATACCGAGCGCGTCCAGCAGCAGCTCGCCTACTGGAGAAGCAAGCTCGAGGGCGCACCCGCTCTGCTCGATTTGCCCACCGATGCTCCCCGTCCAGAGGAACAAACTTTCGCAGGAGCCGTGCTATCGGCACCCATCTCGGGCGACATCATCAAGGGACTCAAGACCGCCGCGATCCGTTTCGAGGCTACGCTTTTTATGGTGGAGCTGGCGGCATTCAAAGTCTTGATTCACCGCTACGTTAAGCAAGGCGATGTAGTCGTTGGAATTCCGGTGGCAGGCCGCAACCAGGTCGAAACCGAAGGACTGATGGGATTCTTCGTCAACACCCTGGTCTTGCGCGATGACCTTTCCGGCAACCCCAGCTTTGCGGATGTGGTTGCCCAGGTCAAGGAAACCATTCTGGGTGCATTCTCCAATGCCGATGTTCCGTTTGAAAAAATAGTTGAGGTTCTGCAGCCCGAGCGCAATCTCGGTTTCAACCCCATCTTTCAGGTCATGTTCGCCACGCTCAAGGCCGCAGTTCGATCGCACGCCTTCGCCGACCTGACGGCCTATCCCTATGTTGTAAGCGCGGAATCGTCGATCTTCGACCTCAGCTTGACGCTCATCGAAGATATCGACCAGCAATGGTGGGCGCAGATCGAATACAACACAAACCTCTTCAGTCAGGAACGCGTCGGGCGCATGCTGGGCGATTACACGTCCTTGCTCGAAGGCATTGTCGCAGCTCCGGAAGCGCACATCCTCGCATTGCCCGTGCCCAGCGTGCCTTCTGCGGATCTTCTGAATCTCGCTTCCGCAGACGGTCGCCCGAAAGAAAAAAGCGCAACTGCGGCTGCGCGTCCAAAGCCGTCTGCCCGCCGGCTCGAGCCCACCGACCGCGAACAAAAACTGCTGGTTGAAATCTGGAAGCATGTGTTGGGCATTCCGGAAGTTGGAATTCGCGACAGCTTCTTCGATGTGGGCGGGCACTCGCTGATGGCCGCGCGCCTGGTTGTCCATATTCACGAGATCACAGGCAAACAAATTCCCGTATCGGCGATCTTTCGCGCCCCTACAATCGAAGCTTTCGCTCCACTGTTGCGCGAGGATTCTGCCATCCCTCAACCGGACCCGCTTCTCATGAAATTGCAGGAGGGCGACGACCATATTCCTTTCTTCGCCATCTCGGCGCCGGGTGTCGATACCTTTGGCTGGGCGTTGCTGGCTGGGCAACTGGGCAGGGATCAGTCGGTCTATAAAGTGCAGGCCCCGGGACCGGTGGTACTGGATCGCCCATTTACCAAGCGAGAGCTGCAGGCCCTCACTCAGGAATGCATCGCCGCGGTGCGATCGGTGCAACCGCATGGGCCTTACTGTCTTGGAGGAATGTGCGAAGGGGCTCTTATCGCGCAGGAAATGATTCTCGAACTTGAATCGCAGGGCGAGCAAGTCGGCTGCTTCGCCATCTTCGATACCTGGGTGCTGGAAAACTCGCAAATCCGCTCCCTGTGGGCAATCGACTATTATCGCCACCGTTTACGATTCTTCCGCGGGCTTTTATGGCCGGAAAAGATTGCGGTGATGAAAAGATTTGGCCAGCGCCTGTTGCTTAGTTCCGGCAACCAGGGGGACTCTCTGAACACGCAGTGGGGGCGAGCCTATTGGCCCGGCGGAGACTTTCTAGAGCCCCGCTTTCAGGCTCCAGTCCTGCTGTTCAAGCGCGCGCGGCAGCCCTATTACTATGTGCGCGACCGCAAAATGGGCTGGGGAAACCGTTCCAGCGGAGGCGTCGAAATCTGCGAACTGAACTGCGGCCATGAAGAGTTCTTGCGGCAACCGCAGGTCGGCATCGTCGGCCAGTTGCTGGCCAACAGACTGCAGGAGCTGCGAGATCTTGATTCCCAACAAACGCAGCCGCAGCCCGCGCAGCACATCTATTCGATGCAATCCATGCCCAAGACCTTGGAAGCACATTGAATAAAGGGGAAACAGGGATTACCGAGCGCGGCGAGGGGGCTTTGGACGCATCCCTGGCGCGCTCCGTCGTGGCGCGGCCACCGGCGGCGACGCTTCGCGATCACGACCGTTCCATTCGAGTCATTCGGCCGCCCGCATTTTCCCTCGGCACAATCTTCACTGGCCTGCGGAATCTCGCCCGCTATTCCGACCTGCTCTGGGTTCTGAGCCGCTTCCGCCTCAAGGTGCGCTACAAGCAATCCATGCTGGGATGGCTTTGGGCTATCTTTCAACCTCTCGCCTTAATGATCATTTACACCATCGTCTTTACCCGTGTAACCACGGTGACGACGGGAGGCATCCCTTACCCGCTATTTGTTTTGTGCGCTCTGCTGCCGTGGATATTCTTTTCCAGTTCGATTTCAAACGCTGTCCATGGCCTGGTCTTGTACCCCAATCTGCTCACCAAAATGTATTTCCCGCGCGAGATCATTCCCCTGTCGTATCTCGCCGCAGGCTGCGCTGACTTTCTCATGGGCTGTTTAATTCTCGCCGTCTTCATGGTTTATTACCGGATTTCGCCAACGTGGAATGCCCTGTTTGCGATTCCGATCGTGATCGTGATCGCGGGCTTCGCCGCCGCCGTGGCTCTTTTGTTCTCTGCCATTCACGTTCGCTTTCGCGATATCGGCCTGGCCCTGCCTCTCTTGCTGCAGGTCTGGATGTTTACCATTCCCGTCGTCTACTCGATTCAAGCCGTGCCGGTGCGCTACCGGAAACTTTATCTGCTCGATCCGATCTCTGGCTTGATCGAAAATTTTCGCATCGTACTACTGCGTGGCCAACGGCCCGACATCGCCAGTCTCGCCCTCTCCGCCGCAATCGCATTTGCCTGTTTGGCCATAGCCTATGCGTACTTCAAATCTTCCGAGGCTACTATGGCCGACGTTATTTGAATTGGGCATCGACAAAACGCATGATCGACATCAAGCTAGATCGAGTCTCGAAGGAGTACAAACTCCGCAGCGCAGGTAATGCGCCGAAAAGCTGGCACTCGGCTTTTACCCGCAGGCGCTCGACTCCCATGTGGGCGCTGCGCGACGTCAGTTTTCAAGTGGAACAAGGCGAGGCGCTCGGCATCGTCGGACACAACGGCGCCGGCAAGACCACCATCCTCAGAATCCTTTCCAGCATCACCACTCCCACCCAGGGTGAGACTACGGTTCGCGGAAGGTTGGCTGCGCTGGTCGAAGTAGGCTCGGGATTTCATCCTGAACTCACCGGACGCGAGAACATCGACCTGCACGGCGCTATGCTCGGCATGCGCAGCTCTGAGATTCGCCGCAAACTCGACAGCATTATCGACTTTGCGGGCGTCGATCAATACATTGATGTGCCGGTCAAGCGATACTCCTCCGGAATGTATGTGCGCCTGGGATTCTCCATCGCCGCTCACCTGGATCCCGACATTCTCCTGCTCGACGAAGTTCTCGCTGTCGGCGACTTCGCCTTCCAAACCAAATGCCTGGATCGCATTGCCGAATTACGGCGCGCCGGGCGCACTATCATCTTCATCTCGCACGACCTGGCGGCTGTGTATCGTCTCTGCGACCGCGCGCTCCTGATGCATCATGGCCGTGTCGCGGCCGAAGGACCTCCCCGGCAGGTGATTGACCAGTACCAGCAAATGACTTTCGCCGCCGATCCGGATTTTCCAGATCTACCCGAACATTCATCAGCTGCCCAATGTACCGGAATTTCCTTCTTGTCCCCGGATTCTGCGGCTGGCGTTCGCACAGGACACCCCATGATGGCCCGCCTCGGCTTCCGCATTCGACAGCCTCTTTCGGGAGTGGTGTTTCGGATTTCCCTCTACTGGCCCAGCGGTTATTTGTGCGCGCAGCTCACCACAGATTCGTCGCAGGGTGGCGTTGCTCTCGTCCCCGGCGAGGGCGTTATTGAGTTCCAATGTCCTCTGCTTCCGGTTGTGCCTGGCCTTTATCGCGTGGATCTTTCGATCGAGTCCAACGGACAGGAAATCGATCTGCGCCAGCGCTGTGCAACCCTGAACGTCAGTCCCGGAAAGCCGGCATCGGGGGATTTTTACATCGAAAATTCCTGGAAGTTAATAGATTCAGGCGCCCGATGAACCGCGGGCCGGGCCGCGTTCTAGTGACGCGTTATAGAAACGCGTTCTAAAAAAAAAGACCAGCAACGAAAAAAGAGCCGGAATTTACCTTCCGGCTCTTGCCTTATTGCAACCAGTCTCTAACGATCTCAGTAGTGCGGCAACCACGTGCCGTTCAATGCCGCTTCCACCAAGGTTCCAGCGTAGTTATTATCCACGGTTGCCGAGGTGCTGAACGTCATCCCATATCTCCAGCTTGCCGGAGCTTCGGGATGCACGCCGGACAGAATCACCCATCCGTTTCCGGACTTGCCCTCAACGATCGCCGGAGTGCCGTCCGGATATTTAGCCACGATGCTGCCCCAGTGGCTGAACTGCGGACCATCCTGCCAGTACTGATCCATCGCGCCGGAACTCGGCGTATAGATCATCACCGCTTCTGTGCCTGTCCCCTTACCCGCGTCGGCGTAGACGTTGAACCACACGCCGTTGGTAAGATTCAGCCCGTTATAGATGGAATAGCCGCCGAAGAATCCTCCCGCGCAAATCCCCAGGTAGTGCAGGCCGCCGTTGACGATCGCGTTGTGAACGTTAGTGGTAGCTGTTCTGCTCAGGTTATCGCCGATCGTGACCGAGTTGCCGCCCGGTACAAGAAAAAGCTTGAATGTCAGCAACGTGGCCTCGCTCATGGAATCGAGCTGCGCCGAGTTCACGGTTGAGTATCTCAGACCTTTCGAAGAGAGAATGGTTTCCACCGCTGCTACGTCGTTCGCGATCGTACCGGTCCCGTTAAACAGCAGAACCGGCACGGCTGTCGTTGTGTTCGCAACCGGGGTCGCCCCGCTAGATGTCGTGTCGGTAGCGGTCGTGTCGGTTGATCCGCTGGTCGAGGTGCTGGTTGTCGTCCCACTCGTTGTGGAACCAGCCGTTGTTGATCCGCTTGTTGTAGTTGCAGAAGTGGTGGTCGTCGATGTAGTTCCCGAGCTGCTCGTTGTCGCCCCAGTTGTGGTCGAACCCGAGGTCGTTGGAGAGTCCGCCGTCGAAGTTGGCAACGGCACTGGTCCGATTTTGGCCGGAGTACCCAGCGTAGAGCCGGGCGTGCCGCATGCGGTAAAGATCATTGGGACAACAGCGATCAGCCCGAGAACCATCGCTCGTTGCAATTTATTAGTAGAAAGGGGAAATGAAACCACCGGTACCTCCTGAATCTTAAAATTTTTGGGCTGCTGGCAAAACGAAAAACGAACTACTCGGCAAAAGATGTCTAGGATGCCGCGTTACGAACTAGCCAGAGGTTTGTGTTTGAATTTCTAGAGTCTACGCAGGAATGAAAAAAAGGAAAGTCACAGAAGTACATGGTTTCCTGCACACAAGTACGTGGAACGCCGTGTGTCCGCCAGGGCACAGACTTAGGGCGTAGAAATGGGCGAAGACGGTTTGCGGCGACCTTGGGAAACGATCTTAAAGCGTTGGAAATGCTAGGTTTATAGTTAACTCTTACGTCCAACCGCCTTTTCGATGAACTTTTTGGCCTCTTCCACCGAAAGTTTGCTCAGTTCGAACAGAAGCGCCTCCCGCGTCGCCTGCGCCGTGCGGGCTGGATGGCTCTGTTCCAGGATCCGGGTCCGCCCCTTTCGTCCGGTCGCTCGCGCCTTCTCCAACTCCACGGCCAATCCCGCGATGGTCGGCGCTTCAAAGACATTCTTCACCGGTAATTCCACGTCAAAGGTGCGGCGGATACGGGCCGTCACCTGCAGCGCCAGCAGAGAATGCCCTCCCAATTCGAAGAAGTTCTGCTCGATTCCCTCCTCTTCAACCTGCAGCAGCTCTTTCCAAATCTCTGCCAGCTTGGTTTCCGTTTCATTCCGCGGCTCGACGAGTTCGGCTTCTTCCCTCAACCCGATGGCCAGCGAAGACGCCAGAGCCCCGCGGTTTACCTTGCCGCTGGTGAGAAGCGGCAAGCGGTCAACCCTCAAATATCCTGCGGGAACCATGTGCTCGGGCAACTTGGTTCGCAAATAGCGGCGAAGTTCCCCAGCCGACGGCGTCGCCTTTGCATCTGTCACCACCACATAAGCTGACAATCTCTGCTGTTCGCCTTCCCCGGCTACGATTACGACTGCTTCCTGGATGTTGGCATGCGAAGCCAGCACCGACTCGATTTCTCCCAACTCGATGCGCAAACCGCGCAGCTTGACCTGATTGTCTACCCGTCCTAAATAGTCGATATCGCCGTTAGCCCGGAAGCGGCCCAGATCGCCCGTGCGATATAGCCTTGCATTCTTGTCCCCGAGCAAAGGATGTGCGACAAAACGCTCCGCCGTCAGCTCCGGACGGTTCCAATATCCTCGCGCCAGGCCGTCGCCGCCAATGTAGACCTCTCCCGTGATATTCACAGGCACGGGGTTCTGCTTCGAATCCAGAATGTAGATTGAAGTGTTGTCGATGGGCCGGCCGATAGGAATCGCGCCCTCCTGCCGGCCAGTCACGCGATAAACCGTAGACCAAATCGTTGTCTCAGTCGGGCCATACACATTCCAAACGGAACCGGCGCGGGCGGTGAGTTCCGTGGCGAGTTCCGGCGGCAGCGCCTCCCCACCGCAAAGGATCTTCAGGTCGGGAGTGCCTTGCCATCCAGCACTCAGCAGCAGCCGCCAGGTGGCCGGGGTGGCCTGCATAAAAGTAATCCGCTTCTCGCTCAATAAATCCCTGAGCCGGTTCCCATCGACCACATCTTCTGAACTCGCGATCACCAGCCGCGCTCCCGAAATCAGGGGAAGATACATCTCCAGGCCGGCGATATCGAAGGACAGCGTGGTCACCGCCAGCAGCACGGCATCCGACGTTAATCCCGGTTCACGTTGCATGGAGCGCAACAGATTCGCGACGCTCCCATGCTCAATCGGCACTCCCTTCGGTTTTCCGGTCGAGCCCGACGTGTACATCACATAGGCCAATGTCCGTGGACCGCTTTTGTTCTCAAGCCGTTCGTCACTCTCTTGCGCGATGACGCCCCAATCCGAGTCCAGGAGAATCTGGTCGGTCCCAAAAACCGCGCGCTGCAAATTCTGTTCGGTGACCACAACCCGAGGCTGCGCGTCCGCCATCATGAAGCTGATCCGGTCGTCGGGCACTCGAGGATCCAACGGCACATAGGCTCCTCCAGACTTCAGGATGCCAAGCAGCGCCACCACCATTTCGACGCCGCGATCAAGTGACAAGCCCACCAGGACTTCTGGTCCTACGCCCCGCTTCCTAAAATGCCGGGCGAGTTGATTGGCGCGCTGGTCCAGTTCGCGGTAGGTGAGTTTCGTGCTGTCCGCGACCACCGCGATGGCATCGGGCGAACGCTCGACCTGCATCTCGAATAACTCGTGAATGCACAGCTGCTGATCTAGCGAGACCTCCGTCGCCGTCCGATTCCACTCCACCAGAACCTGCTCCCGCTCCTCCGTGCTCATCATCGGCAGTTCGGCGCAAAGAAGGTCGGGGTTCTCGATCGCGCCCATGACCAGGCGTTCGAACTGGCCGAGCATACGCTCGATTGTGGAGTGCTCGAAAAGATCGGTGTTGTAATCGAACTGGCAGTGGAACTCGTGATCCTCCCACACTTCGGCAGTCAGATCGAATTTGGAAATCCCTGTCTCGAAGTTCAGTTCCTCGATGGTGAGTCCGGAAATCTCGAAGATCTGCTTGGGAATGTTTTGGAAGATGAACATCACCTGAAACAGCGGCGGCCGGTCGAGCGCGCGCTGCGGCACCAGTTCCTCGACCAGTTTCTCGAAAGGCACATCCTGATGCGTGTAGGCTTCCAGCGAATAAGCGCGCACTTGCCGGATCAGCTCGCGAAAGCTCAGGTCGCTGGTGAAGTCGGTTCGGAAAATCAGAGTATTCACGAACAGCCCGACTAGTTCTTCAATTTCAACGTGGTTGCGCGCGGCAATCGGTGTACCGACCAGAATGCTTTCTTGCTGGGTATAGCGCCAGAGCAGAGCCTGAAACGCCGCCATAGTCACCATGAACAGCGTGGCGTTCTCCTTCTGCGCCAGCGCTTTGAGCTTGGAAAGAGTGTCGGTACTGAAAGTGATTTCTTTCCTCGCGCCGTGCCAGGTCTGCATCGCTGGGCGAGTGTGGTCCGTCGGCAAGTCGAGCAGCGTCTGCGCTCCGGCGAGCGTGTTCTTCCAGTGCTCAATTTCTTTCTGCAGCGCTTCGCCGCTCATGGACTCCCGCTGCCACTGCGCGTACTCGCTGTATTGAATTGGGAGCTCGGGAAGTTCCGCTTCCGTATTCGCCAGAAACGCCGCGTAGCTCCTGGTCACATCCCGAAAGATCCGCGAGATCGACCAGCCGTCGGCGATGATGTGGTGCATCACCAGCACCAACATGCAGGCCTCTGCATCAAGCCGCATCAACGTCAGCCGGAGTAGCGGGCCTTCCGACAAGTCAAACGGTTTCATGCCCTCTTCGGTCGCAATGCGCAGTGCCGTGGATTCGCGTTCTGCTGCGGGCACGTCGCCGAGATCGATAATTGGGATCTCGACCTCCCGGCTCGATAACACTACCTGCCGGGCCTCGCCCTCGATCGAGTCAAAGATGGTTCGCAGGGCTGCGTGCCGCTGTACCACGGCCTGAAACGCCCGCGTCAGGATATCGACCTGCAGCGGGCCGCTGATTCGAAATACGCGAGGGATGTTGTAAGCCGCCGTACCGGGCTCAAATTGATCCAGAAACCAGAGTCTTTCTTGGCCAAACGAAGCGGGAAATGCGCTACGACTCATCGAGTGGATTCCTCGAAAAGGGTTTGGGTGAGCTTGCTTCCCGAGAACTTTCAAACCCCAAATTTGATGCTCATTCTCTCACAAAACTTGGCTTTCAGACCGCTTTGTGGCAAGCCCTACATTCTCAGCCGCCACCCATCTCCCCGCACGCACAGTGCCGCCGCGTAGCCATTTTCCGCCGGCACCTCGCGCAACGTCCAGCGCGCCGCCTCCCCGCTATCGGGGCGGGTCGCAAGCAACAAGTTCGCGACTCCCCCTCCCAGGGAAACGTCAAATTGCTGCAGAGGAAGTGACAAACCAGTTCCTTCCGCCTTGATGTACGCTTCCTTCCGGGTCCAACAGCGGAAGAATCCCCAATATCGTTCCGCTGGCGGCAGCGCCGCGAGTTGCAGTTGTTCCTGGCTTGAGAAGAATCGGCCGGCGATCGCTTCATGGTCGAAGTTCTCGCGAATCTGCTCCACATCCACGCCCAGCGCCCGGTCCCGCGTAAACGCCAGCAGGGCGGCTTCCCCCGAGTGGGAAACGTTAAACTCGACTTCGTCTTGGGCGGAATACAACGATGGCTTGCCAGTCTTCGAATATCGGAACACTAATTTTTTGGGATCGGAATCCAAATAGCCCGCCAGGATGGTCCGCAACAGCGCCCGGGTCGCGGTGTAGCGTTGACGATCTCTGGAGAAATGAAAGCGCGCCGCCCGCGTCCGCTCATCCGCCGACAAAATCGCCTCCCATCTCTGTTCTGCCGGGGCAACCTGCGCAAGTTCGACCCGCCAGACGTGGACTTCATCGGCGGGAAGCACGATCGGCGTTTCGAGCTGGAACGCAGCGTCGCGGATATTTAGTGAGTGGTTCACCTTGCCTCAGGGGGAAGTAGTTTGCTAGCGCGCCGATTCAGCCACCCTGATGTGGGTTCCACCAGGGCAAGCAATTGATCTTTTAACAGCGGTCCGCTCGCCATCACGCCTGACAGCAAGGGATTGCGCCGGTTGGCGGTGAGATCCGTTTTCTCCAGCGTGGCGACAAATCCGCCCGCACTTTTTACAAGCGCCACGCCAGCAACGACGTCCCATTCATTCTTGGGAGTCAGAGTGAAAGTCGCGTCCGCCCGGCCCGCCGCGACCAGCGCCAGTTTGTAAGCCACCGATCCCATCGCCTGAATCCGAAAGCAGCCATTCTCAAACGGCTTCCACTCGCCCCGTTTGACTTCACTCCGGCTGGCGAGAATCAGCGCCCCGTCGAGCGAGGTGCGCTGGCTGGCGCGCGCGGGCTGTCCGTTGTAAAGCACCCCGGCGTCAAGCGCGCCGAGAAAAGTTTCCTGGGTCGCCGGATTATAGATTCCTCCAGCCACCGGAACGCCCTTTTCCACATAGCCGATCGAGACCGCAAACTCCGGCAGCCCCATCACAAACTCGCGGGTGCCGTCCAAGGGATCGACAATCCACACACGTTCCTTGTCCAGCCGGGAAGGATTGTCCGCTGTTTCCTCCGAGAGCCAACCTTCGCCTTCGCGTAACAGGCTCTCGCGCAACACCGCGTCCACGGCGCGATCCGCCTCCGTCACAGGATCGTGCCCAACTTTGTATTCGGTCTCGATTGCGCCGCGAGTGAAGCGTGCGAAGACCTTGCGGGCCGCGTCCAAGGCCGCGTCAATGCGTTGCAGAATTTCGCCGTAAGCAGAGGCGCCCATTTTCTCCTGGATCATATGACGAGAACGCCGACGAACTCCCTCACCATCAGGCCCACAACATGCGAGCGCCGGTAATCAGCAGCAACGCGCACAGCAACCGGCGTAACCACAGCATCGGGACGCGCGTCGCTAAGTGCGAGCCCAGCAACCCGCCGGGGATCGACCCTATCAGCAGCGATGCCACCAGCCCCGGGTCGACGTTGCCCAACCTGAAGTGCATCAATCCTGTCACGCCTGTGAGAATAACTGCATGGATAATGTCGGTGCCGACATTTACCTTGGGTGGGAAACTGTAAAAAAGCAGCAGCAACATCATGATGATGCTGCCCGAACCCACTGAGGTCATTCCCACCAGAAAGCCCGCCACCAGCCCGATTCCGGCCATACCAATGAAACCCTTGGCCGTCGGCGGCCGGTTGGCGACGCGCTCTTCAATCCTTCTCTGCAACAGCAGCAGCGTGGGAATTACGATCAGTAGCACGCCCACAGCCGTCTTAATAAAGCTGTTCACTCCGTCCCCGTAAAGCAGGCGGATGTGCATCAGCAGCTTTACTCCCGCGATGGAGCCGGGAATGCTCCCCGCCGCCAGCGCGATTACCACCTTGCGGCGCACCGTGCCCGTTTTCAGATGCCAGATGCCAGCCGGAATTTTCGTGAAGAAGTTAAATAGCGCGTCGGAGCCAACGGCCACAATCGGTGGCACTCGCAAACCAAAAATCAAGATCGGCAGCAACAGCACACCGCCGCCCACGCCTGTCATGCCGATGAGCACGCCCACGACAAAGCCAACCAGAATTTTGACCGCGATGATTGGCATAATTGCTCCGCACTATTCGCCGGTGCCGTTCACTCCGATAAATCCTTCTCGTTCGAGATGAAGAATAATCTCTTGCGCCGCCTCGCCCGGCGACAACTCTCCGGTGTTGATGGTGACTTCGGCGTCCTCAGGAGCTTCGTACGGGTCGGAGATTCCTGTGAATTCCTTCAGAATGCCCGCCCGCGCCTTCGCGTAAAGCCCCTTGCGGTCGCGTTGCTCGCACACTTCCACCGACGTTGCAATATGCACCAGGATGAATCCGCCGTGCGGTTCGATCAATTGGCGGACGTGTTTGCGCGTCGCGTCATAGGGGGCAATCGGCGCGCATATCGCGATGCCGCCATTCTTCGTAATTTCCGAAGCGACATATCCGATGCGCCGGATATTAATGTCGCGATGTTCTTTCGAAAATCCCAGCTCCGACGAAAGATGTTTACGAACCAGGTCGCCATCCAGCAACGTTACCGGCCGCCCTCCGACTTCCAGGAACTTTGTCATCAGCACGTTGGCAATCGTCGACTTCCCCGAACCCGAAAGCCCGGTGAAAAAGATCGTGACCCCTTGCTTCGCCCGCGGCGGAAAGCTGCGCCGCAGTTCCTGCACCACTTCCGGATAAGTGAACCACGCGGGAATATCGCGGCCTTCATTCAACCGGTCGCGCAACTCCGTGCCTGAGATGTTCAGAACCTTGTCGCCCTTTTTCACTTCGTCGTCCGGAACGTAGCGGTCTTCTTCCTCGAGATAGACCATCATGCTGAAGGGAACCATGGTCACGCCGATGTCGGCCTCGTGCTTCTTGAAAACCTCCTGCGCTTCGTACGGGCCGTAAAACGGCTTGCCATCGGTATCTTTGCCCGGCCCGGCGTGATCGCGGCCCACAATGAAATGAGTACAGCCATAATTCTTGCGAATCAGCGCATGCCAGATCGCCTCGCGCGGCCCGCCCATCCGCATAGCCAGCGGCAGTAGCGAGAGCTTCTGCGTGCCTTGCGGATATTTCGAAGTCAGCAGTTGGTAGCAACGCACACGCGTGAAATAATCCACGTCCCCGGGCTTGGTCATGCCAACGCTGGGATGAATGAGCAAATTCGCTTCAACCTGCTTGGCCGCGCGGAATGTCAGTTCCACGTGTGCCCGGTGCATGGGATTCCGCGTTTGAAAAGCAACCACGCGACGCCATCCCAGGCGAGCAAACTCGGCTCGCAACTCCGCCGGAGTCAAGCGCAGCGTCCGGAAGTCATAATGGGACGGTGCCTGCAGTCCCTCGACCCGCCCGCCTACGTACCAGGCATTCGATTTATTGATGATGTAATCGGCGCCAGGATGCGCTTTGCTGGTGCTGTCAAAGACCGCTTTGGCTTCGGCCGTGCGGTCGGGTTGCCATACATCCTCCACGTGCAACACGGCCAGCATGACTCCCTCGGCGTCGCGCAGCGCTACTTTGCTGCCCGGTGTCAGCTTCTTGGCAAACTCTTCGGTCACATCGAGAGTGATCGGCATGGGCCACAGCACTCCGCTGGCCAGCCGCATCTTGTCGCGCACGCCTTCGTAGTCGGCTTTGTTCATAAAGCCGCGCAACGGTGAGAACCCTCCGCTCATCAGCAATTCGAGATCGCAAATCTGCCGCGCCGTCAGATCCCACGACGGCCATTCCCGCGACTGGGCTTTCAGTTCGCTGGCTTTTTCTGGCGTTGCCAGAAGGTTAATCAGTTCGCCGCCGTGCGGCGCGATCAAATGACTGGTCGAAGCAGACAATTGCGTGAGCCTCCAAGGTTCTTTGATTTTGAATTGCGTATGTAGATTCGGCGCATCGTAGAAGGAATCAAACTTATTCCGCTGCAAGCGCAATGCCGCCACATTGTACAGTAAACTGATAAGAATAAAGGTGAAGCCGCGCTCACGACCGCGTCGATTTCGGCCGCTGTTGCAACTCTTTGCCTAGTCTCAAACCGAAAAATAATACGCTCACACCCAAGACTGCACGAACCTCAGATGGCATATAGCCGTTCGGCGGTTGTCCGCGAGTTGTTGTATGTGGGGACAGCCGCCCCTAGCCTGCCCTGAGCGAAGTCGAAGGGGCTGTCCGGCGAGCGAAGCTCGGGTAGTGGGTCAGTTTGAACTGACCCACTACCGAAGCTCGCCTTGGCTGCGGTTGCCTGTTCGTCTCAGGTAAACTATTCCCACCCACTCTATGATGAATGGCAAGCGCATCGCGGTCGTCATGCCCGCTTACAACGCGCAGAAGACTCTGGAAGCGACGGTCGGAGAATTTCCCGACCTCGTTGACATCCGTATTTTGGTGGACGACAGCAGCTCCGACCAGACGGTCGATCTCGCCCATCGCCTCGGTTTATACGTCTTCCAGCACGACCGTAATTACGGCTACGGACGCAACCAGCAGACCTGTTATCGCGAGGCTCTGGCTGCCGGCGCCGACGTCGTCATCATGGTTCATCCCGACTACCAGTACACTCCGCTGCTGATCACCGCCATGGCCAGTATGGTGGCCTACGACGTGTACGATGTCGTGCTGGGATCGCGCATCATTGGCGGCCGTGCATTACTCGGCGGCATGCCGCTTTACAAATACATCTCTAACCGTTTTCTTACTGCCTTTGAGAATCTTTTTCTGGGCGTCAAGCTCTCCGAATATCACACTGGATACCGCGCCTTCAGCCGTAAAGTGCTCACCGAGTTGCCGCTGCTGGAAAACTCCGACGACTTCGTCTTCGATAACCAGATGCTTGCGCAGTGCGTGCACTTCGGTTTTCGCATTGGCGAAGTTTCCTGCCCGACCAAATATTTCGAGGGCGCTTCGTCCATCAACTTTCGCCGCAGCGTGAAGTACGGATTCGGCGTGCTGGCCACCACCTTGCAGTTCGCTTTGCAAAGATTTGGACTGGCGCATTTGCCGCGCTTCAGCAACCAAGGGCGAAAGTTAGAGGCGGGCCGGGATCCCTATTACGCCGCCCGCTCCGAAACCGTCGGCCCAGTTTAAGAACCATGTAGCGACAGCCGCCTCGGCTGTCCGGGCGAGCAGCGCTCGCCGGCGCATCTGGTGTCCGATGCATCGCTTGTGGGGCAATGCCAGCCGAGTGCACTCGGCCCGGACAATCGGGGCGGCTATCCCTACATCATTGCCAAACTTTTAAATGTCCAAATCCCCCAACCCGCCAATCGCCAAATTAAGCATTAGCGATTCTTCCGCCAAGAATCTGGCGCTGCTCACCGCTCTCACGGCGGTTGCCTTCCTCGTGATGGGTTACCATCCCGGTCTCGAAGACGATGCCTTTTACCTTGCGGCCATCAAGCGAAATCTGAACCCTGCTCTTTTCCCGCACGATTCGGAATTCTTCCGATTGCAGTTTCAAGCCACCATCTTCGATAAGCTAATCGCGTTTTCGGTCCGCCTCACGCACCTGCCGTTGGCGTGGACGGTTTTGCTGTGGCAGGTTGCTGCCATTTTTCTGCTGCTGCACGGGGTGTGGCGCATCAGTCGCCGCTGTTTTAACCAGCCGGCCGCGCAATGGTCCGCGGTGACGACAGTCGCGCTTCTGCTCACCCTTCCCATGCCCGGAATCGCGCTCAATCTCGCCGATCAATACCTTCATCCGCGCACATTGGCGACGGCAGCGATTCTTGCCGCTATCGTCGCCGTGCTTGACCGGCGCTACTGGCTAGCCGGTCTGTTGCTGGTGGTCGCCATCAGCATCCACGCGATCATGGCCAGCTTTGGCATTTCTTTTTGCATCTTCCTATTCTGGAATCAGCGCGTCCGCGCGCTGAGCCGTACTTCTGCCGCTCCGGTCGTGGGAGCTGTCCTACTTCCACTGGGATGGCTTTGGCAGCCCACCTCCGATGCCTGGCGCCAGGCCGCCGCCACTCGCGGCTTTTACTATCCCGCGCGCTGGCACTGGTATGAATGGCTGGGCGTGGCCGCTCCATTAGCGTTGTTGTATGTCTTGAAGCTATTTCTGCGGCGTAATGAGGAAGCCAAAAAAGCCGAGACGGCCCTGCCCACGCTGGTTTCCAGCCTGCTTTACTACGGCATTTTCCAAACGACCATTGGTCTTCTGATTATGCTTCCGCCGAGCCTTGAACGCTTGCGACCGTTCGAGCCCATGCGCTACCTGCATCTGCTCTACCTGCTTTTCTTCTTGATCGCGGGCGGCATGCTCGGACGTTACCTTCTTGATCGGCGCGCCTACCGCTGGCTGGTGCTATTTCTTCCGCTCAGCGCGGGCATGTTCTATGCGCAGCGCCAGATGTATCCAGCATCTCCGCATCTGGAACTGCCCGGAATCGCAACCGACAATGCATGGCTGCAGGCCTTCGCGTGGATAAGGGCTAACACTCCGGTGGACAGTCTGTTCGCGCTCGATCGGCATTACACGACATTATCTGGCGAGGATTACCACGGTTTCCGCGCGCTCGCCGAACGCAGCGCTCTCGCCGACTACGAAAAAGATGGAGGCATGGCGGCACGCGTCCCACCGTTGGCGCCACGTTGGCTCAGCGAAGTGCAGGTGCAAAGCGGTTGGGAAAAATTTCAAGCCGCAGATTTCCAGCGGCTCAAGAATCAATTCGGTGTCAGCTGGGTGATTCTCTCGCGCCAAAGTTCGGATCCGAATCAAGATGCAGCACGTTCGATGACGTGCCCTTATCAAAACCAGCAACTGCGAGTCTGCCGTTTATACTAAGAAAGTAGCGCCCGCGAAGCAGTAGCGCCGGCGTCCCGCCGGCTGTCGCGGGGGCGTCTCGCCCACGCAGGGCGTGTCACCATTCATGTCCAAAGAATCTCCGTCTGTAAGAAACGTTCCGCTTTACGCCCTTATGGTGCTGGTGGCGCTCGCCGTCCGCCTCGCCGTCATTCCTTTCCTCTACACGGATTGGATGGATCCCTTCGTTCTCGAGCATTGGGCGTTCGGGAGAATCGCGCGCTCCATTGTGTCCGGCCACGGCTTCGGCAGCCCCTTCGCCGATACTGGATTGTCCGCTCTCTTGCCGCCCGTCTACTCCTACCTGCTTGCGGGCATCTTCAAGATTTTCGGAATTGAAACCAAGGCCGCGGTGATTGCGGCTCTGTCGCTGAACAGTTTGATTTCCGCAATCACCTGCATTCCGGTTTTCCTTCTGGCGCGACGGGCCTTCGGCGGGCGCGTAGCCAAGTGGGCGGGTTGGGGATGGGCTTTTTCTCCCTACGGCATTTACTATGGCGCGGACTGGGCGTGGTCGACGTGCCTGGTTGCGTTTGAACTCTGCTGGTTGTTCCTGTTTGCCTGGCGGCTGGAGAATTCTTCCCGCAAGCGCGACTGGCTGCTCTTCGGCTTTCTCTGCGGCGTGTCCGCGCTCACCGAACCGGTGGTGATGTCTGTTCTTCCTCTACTTGGCGTCTGGACTCTCTATCGCCGTTACCGTCTCACTCGCCCGTGGAAATCTCAGATGATCGTCGTCGCATTGGCTGGTGCGGCTACGCTCTCTCCGTGGCTGGTGCGGAACTACATGCTCTTTCATCGCTTCATCCCGGTGCGCAGCGGATACGGCCTTGAACTTTACATCGGCAATAACGGGTACACCGAGCACTGGGTGAACCGCGCGCTGCATCCGAATCACAACGACGCCGAGCTTTCGGAATACGAGCGCGTGGGCGAAATTGCTTACATGGATCACAAACTTCAGCAGTCCAAAGATTTCATCCGCAGCCACAAAGCGTGGTTCGCTTGGATGACCTTTCGCCGCATCGTCTACATGTGGACGGGATACTGGAGTTTTGATCACTCTTATCTGAAAGAGGAACCGCTCGATCCTCCCAACATCTTCGTCGACACAACCTTGACGATCCTGGCGTTCTGGGGACTGTGGCGCACTTGGCGGCGCGATCGCGCGCTGGGCGTGCGTTTTGCTATTGTTCTGCTGTTCTTTCCGCTCACTTATTACTTCTCGCATCCGGAAACTTACTACTTTCGTCCGGTCGATCCGATTATGGTGGTGCTGGCGGCAATCGGTGTCGCGGGAAAGTCTGCATCTGTGCAACCGCAGGAACCGCATGAATTGCAGCGGCTTTCGAGTGGGGTTTAACATCTAACCGGCAATGGCGAACGTACCTTCTATTCCTTTCACAACTCAGCGCCGCTTCACCATCGGCGCCAGCGAGATCCTGAACTTCGCCTACGACTCCTTCTGCAGCAATAAACTTCAATTCACGCTGACCGCGCTGGCCATGGCTGTGGGCACGGCTTCGGTAATTCTTGTGGCCACGATCGGCCTTACGGGCAAGCAGTACATCCTGCGGCAGCTGCAATCTATCGGCACCAACATGATTTACGCCGACTACCAGGGCGGTGCGCAGCGCATCGATTCCACGCCCGATCCAATGACCGTCGACGATGTGCAGGCGATTCGGGCGCAAGTTCCCAGCGTGGTGGCCGCGTCGCCCACCGTCGCGCTCGGAGATCGCATCAGCGTGGGAGCGGGGAAGCAGAGTGACATTCTTGTGCTGGGGATCGATCCCGATTACATGCGGGTGCGTAACCTGAAAGTTCTCGCCGGACGGTTCTTCGATGCCGAAGATTCTTCCGGCCGCAACAAGGTTGGCGTGATCACCGAAAAACTGGCGCAGAAACTTTTTGGCTCGGATCAGGCGGCGATCGGGCAGGTGATTAAACTAAGCGGCGGGCTTCCATTCACGATCGTGGGCGTGTTCAAGGAAAGCGTGGACACGTTCGGCCAGTCCGACATTCAGGAAGAAACCATGCTGATCCCGTACACGGTGAGCCGTTTCTTCACGCCGACATCGGCGGTGTATCAGATTTATTTTTCGGTTGCCACGCCTCAGGATGTGACCTCGGCGACCGAGGCGATCAAGCGCGTACTGCACTCGCGGCATCGCGCCGAGTCGGTGTACAGCGTGCAGAACTTGACCCAACTGCTCACGGTCGCGGGAAAAATCGCGGACGCGATGACCCTGATCCTGATGCTGGTTTCTTTCGTCACTCTGCTGGTAAGCGGCATCGGCATTATGAACATCATGCTGGCGACGGTCACCTCGCGCATTCGTGAGATAGGAATTCGCAAGGCGATTGGCGCGACCAACCGGACCATCCGCTTTCAGTTTCTGGCGGAAGCCATCTTGATCTCGCTGACCGGTGGCATTGTTGGCATTGTGTTTGGCCTGGCCCTTCCCTGGTCGGCGCGTTTTCTCACCGACTACCGTATACCCATCTCCGGCTGGCCGGCGATCATCGCCATCGTGGTGTCGTCGATTGTCGGGATCATCTTCGGTACCGTCCCAGCCACCCGCGCGTCGCAACTCGATCCAGTTGAAAGCCTGCGCTACGAATAAATGTTCGGCTTGGGAAAACAGAAGCAAAACCACTCACCACGAAGGACACGAAGGTTCACCAAGGAAATCAAATTCTCAGTGATTCTTTGCGTCGGATCGGCGATGCCCACGGAGCAAAAACCTCGGGTCCACGGGGATAGGTTTTCCAAACGCAACAAAGCCGGGCTGGTTGGCCCGGCTTTCCGATTTGGAACTGGTTTGGCCGGTCTTGTTTCGATTGGCCGAATCAGTATGTCGATTTCAGGAGACTTGCCTTACCCCAGTGTCTTCTGGCTCACGGCTGCGGGTTTTCTCACGCGGCCGCGTCTCAGTCTCAAGTTGCGTCACGGGGTCACCGTCCCGCGACGCCCTTACCCTTTTACATCACCATTGCCAGGTTTTCGAGTTCGTGCACAAGGACGGGCATCGCGCACCCGGCCATTTCGACGCGGCCAGCCGCATCGAGAGCGGCCTTGGGCGAAACCCCATAGCCCCGGCCCATCAGAAACACCTGAAGCAGTTCCGCTGCCTCGTAGGAATCGATCATGCCCCCCTGGAGCAGATCGTTCCTGAGTGCCGCGAGTTCGGTCATCGTGAACCTGTCTTTATCGTTCATCGCTTTTTCCATGGCCGTCATCACCTCCGACTCCGACCTCTTAACATCGTTGCTAATTAGACTCATCGGCACTTGTGGAAGTTGCATGCAATTCTTTTGCCGTTATTGTGCTGTTTTTCCTGTACGGTCCCCAAAATTCCCGTTATGAGGTGTAACCCCTCTGAATGATCAAAGTTGCGGTCCCGGTTAGGAGCCACTTTTTGCTGGCGAAGTTTCTTTTGTACCCAAAGGTAATGTCAAAGCTGACACAATGTGTCGGTTTCGAGCGAAGACCGACAAGGAACGTCGGCGTGTTCGCGGATGAATACGAGCCGGAAATTCTCGGCCCCGAACTGATTGTGTTGGGAGGATCGCTGACGTTTCTCAGGGGGGGAAGAAAAACGCAAAATTGCGAGAGTATTTGCCGCGTCGCGAACTGCCGAAATCCACGGGCGACCGCATGGCGGTTGGAGTTCCGGTCAGGACCGGCTTAAACGGGCTCGAGAGCTTTCTCTCGGACTTGCGCTACCAGGCTGTCGAACTGCGCAAGATCGAGGCAAAGGGCGTGCCGGCCGTAATGGGCTTCCTTTCCCACGACGTGCCAGTAGGGCATCCAGCAGAACTGCTTGCGCTCGCCCGGGGCTTCGAGCACGACCAGAAAAGGATAGAACGTTACTTCTTCTTCCTCTTCTCCCAACCAGGACTCCAGTTTTTCAGGCAGGTGGGCAGAGACGACTTTGAAATCTCCTTCGCCACCGCCGAGTTGAAAGTCGAGATTGACGCGCAACTCGCGAGTTCCTCCGCAGGCGGGACATTCCTCTGGAGTCATTTTTGAAAAGTCGTAGAGCGTGTCAAAGAGCTTGTGAGTGGGATATTCCTTATGACATTGAATGCAGTAGAAGTAATGTGCAGCCATGACGGACCTTCTTTCCGGAAGCAACTGCGCCGTCCGGCGGTCGCCAGTTAGGGCTCGACCGTGGCCTCATCGATCAGCATGATGGGGATGTTGTCTTTGACCGCGTAGACCCGGTGGCACTGCTCGCACTTCAAGCTCTCCGGGTTTTCGCGATACTCTAGCGGCTGTTTGCACGCCGGACAGACCAGAAGCTCCAGTAATTCTCGGGAAAGCATAACCGGGACATTCTACGACATGGGCTGAGAAGCGCAGTGACAGGGCGCACATCTTTTCAGCGCGGTGTAAGATTTTAAGTGGAGCCCGAAGCGGAGCGCCGGAAGCCCAATCCCATGCCAGCTACGATTCTTGACGGAACCAAGATCGCACAGGAGATCCGCCGCGAGGTCGCCGCGGAGGTGAAAGCCATGACTGCCGCGGGAGTGCGCCCGGGATTGGCGGTGGTGCTGGTGGGGCACAACCCGGCATCGGAAATCTATGTGCGGGGCAAGGTCAAGGCTTGCGAAGAGGTGGGAGTGTATAGCGAGAAGCTGGCTCCGCCGGAATCCGCGACGACCGAGGAGTTGCTGGAGTTGGTTGGCGAGTTGAACGGGCGCGACGATATTGACGGCATCCTGGTACAACTGCCGCTGCCCCCGCAGGTTGATGCCAAGCGAGTGCTGATGGCGGTTGACCCGGCGAAGGATGTGGATGGGTTTCATCCGGTGAACGTCGGATTCCTCTCGACGCAGCGGCCGGGGCTGGTGCCGTGCACGCCCGCCGGGGTTATCGAGATTCTGAAGCGCAGCAACATTGCGATTGCGGGGCGGGAGGCAGCGGTGGTGGGGCGCAGCGACATTGTGGGCAAGCCTGCCGCCATGCTGCTGCTGAATGCCAATGCGACGGTGACGGTATGCCACTCGAAGACCCATGACTTACCGGGGGTGTGCCGGCGGGCCGACATCCTGATAGCGGCGATCGGGCGCCCGGGAATGATCACGCGCGATTTCGTGAAGCCGGGAGCAACGGTGATTGACGTTGGCATGAATACCGTGACCGACGCGGCAGAATTTCAGCGGTTTTTTGCGGGCAACGCGAAACGGGAAGAAAGCTTCCGCAAGAAGGGATCGACATTGATGGGCGACGTGCATCCGGAGGTCGCGGAGATTGCGGGAGCGATGACTCCGGTTCCGGGAGGTGTTGGCCCGCTGACCATCGCGATGCTGATGTTCAACACGGTGAAAGCGGCGAAGATGCGGCGGGGGCAGCGTGTGCCGGAGCTGTCGCGGGCCTGAGCATTCCATGCGAATTCACCACAGAGACACAGAAACACGGAGAAACCTTTTCCTGGGTTTTTCTCCGTGCCTTAGTGTCTCCGTGGTGAAAATGACCTTTGGAGTGGCATGCTGAAAGTTGGGCTCACGGGCGGCATTGCGGCCGGCAAGTCGGTGGTGGGAGAGATGTTCGTGGCGCTGGGTGCGCGCCTGGTGCAGGCGGACCGGATTGCGCACTCGCTCATGCAGCCGGGCGAGGCGGTCTATAACGAGGTGGTGCGGCATTTTGGCCGGGAGATTCTGAATCGCGATGGCAGCGTGAATCGCGAGAAGCTGGCGGAGGCGGCGTTTGGCAAGCTTTCGGACTCCGCGAGCGTGCAGGCGTCGAGCGTCGTGCCGAGAATCGCAGAGCTGAACCGGATTGTGCATCCCGCGGTCATCCGCAGCCAGGAAGCGTGGATGGAGGAAATGGGGCGGCAGGATCCGCATGCGGTGGCCATCGTGGAGGCGGCGCTTCTTCTGGAGGCCGGGGCCGGGAAGCGTTTCGACCGGCTGGTGGTCGTAACCTGCAGCGAGGATCAGCGGGTGGCGCGGTTTGCGGCGCGGCAGAAGATCGAATTCGAGGCGGCGCGGAAAGAGGTTACGCGCCGCATGGCGGCGCAACTGCCCGACGAAGAAAAGATCAAAGCCGCCGATTTTGTGATCGACAACTCCAGTTCGCTGGAGCAGACGCGCGAGCAAGTGCGGCAGGTTTGGGAGAAGCTGCGGGCGGAAGCGGGATAGCAGCGCCGTTTCGCGGCTGGTGCCCGAGCGCGAGGCGTTGTTTAGAATCACTCTAGGGACCTTTTCGCTTCCCGATATCGTATATAGCCTTGGATGGTTTGAATATATGAGACTTATGCGGCCACTGATTTTCGCGCTGGCTTTGGCGGGCGCGTTTTTCTACTTTACGACTTGGCGGTCGAATTCGCAGGGCGGATTGCATCCTCCCAACTGGCTGAGCCATCCGGCGGAGGTGGAGATCACGGAGGCGGCGCCGAACGAGCCGCTGGACGGGGAAGAACAGAACAATATTTCCGTCTACAAGCGGAATATTCCGTCGGTGGTGAACGTGACTTCTCGGGCCATGGCGTTTGACTTTTTCTACGGGCTGGTGCCGCAGGAAGGGCAGGGGTCGGGATTTGTGATCGATAAAGAAGGGCACATCCTGACGAACTATCACGTGATCGCCGACGCGCGACAGGTGGAAGTGACCATGCACAACCGCAAAAAATATAAGGCGACGGTGGTCGGTACCGATCCGCCGCACGATCTGGCGGTAATTCAGATCAAGGCGCCGGATTTGACTCCGGCGGTGCTGGGCGATTCGCGCGGCCTGCAAGTTGGGCAGAAAGTGTATGCCATTGGCAATCCGTTTGGCCTGGCGGGCACCATGACGCGCGGAATCGTGAGTTCCATCCGTCCCGTGCGCGAGCCGAATGGGGCGATGATTGACGAAGCGATTCAGACCGACGCAGCCATTAATCCCGGCAACTCGGGCGGCCCGCTGATGAACTGGCACGGCGAAGTTATCGGCATCAACACGATGATTCTTTCCAGTGTTGGGCAAAACGCGGGCATTGGCTTCGCCATTCCGATCAACACGGCAAAGGCAGTGCTGAACGATCTGATGACGTTGGGGCGGGTGCGGCGTCCCGCGCTCGGCGTGGTCACGATTCCGATCAGCCCGGAACTGGCGGATGAAATTGGATTGCCGGTCGATTACGGATTGCTGGTTATCCAGGTGACGCCGGGGAGTTCTGCCGACCAAGCTGGGCTGCGTGCGGGCACGGAGCGCGCCTATCTCGGCAACACCGCCATCATGCTTGGCGGCGACCTGATCGTGGCCATCGACGACCAGAAGGTGCAGGACGAGGAGGATCTTTCGCAGATGATGAACAATCATCGCGCGGGAGATTCGGTGAAGATCACCATCTACCGCAATAAGAAAAAGATGGATGTGAAAGTCTCGCTGGGAGAGGCGCGCCAGCAGGTGTGAGGAAGACAGCTATCAGCTCTTAGCTTAAAGCTTGCAGCACGAAGGGCACGAAGTATCACGAAGGAAAGCGTAGTAGCAAGGGTTGTATGCTTCATCCCCAATCTTTTGAGCAGTCTGAATACGTCCGAGTAATCGGCAATTGCAATTCCGGAGAGCCCGATGGATGTGGATTCCGTTCGCGCGTATTGCCTGTCGTTCCCTGAGACAACGGAAAAACTTCAGTGGGGCGACGCCTTGTGCTTCAAGGTGAGAGGCAAGATGTTTGCGGTGATGGGACTGGATCGGGTGCGACTGACGCTCAAATGCGCAGCTGAGACATTTGCCGAAATGATTGAACTGGAGGGCATTGGTCCCGCGCCGTATCTCGGGCATCACAACTGGGTGATGCTGGATCGCCTGGATGCGCTGCGCTCGAAGGAGTTACGGGGCGCGATTCGGAATTCGTACGAGATGGTTTTGGCGAAAGTGCCAAAGAAAACGAGCAGGAAGAAAGCGGGCAAGAAGCAAAAAGGGAAGAAAAGGTCTGGTGGGTCCAAGGTTCGTAAAAAGAAACGTTAGCCCACGCAACATTCCTTCGGGTTTGCTCCTGCCGGCTCGTGGCGCCGCCTGATTGATTTGACTCCACTTGCCGCCGTCGGCTAGCCTCAGAGTTCGCGCTTCAAACCTCGAGTCTGCGACCGAATGCGATCTCCACATCGATTATTGAGCTGTGCGGTTGCGTCGCTGCTGGCGGCGTTCGCCGCCGTGCCCGCCACGGCGTCGGTTCATCCGGTGCATGCCGCGCATGGCATGGTGGTGAGCGTACACGAACTGGCGTCGCATGTGGGCGTGGACATCCTGCAGGCAGGCGGCAATGCCGTGGACGCGGCGGTGGCTACCGGTTTCGCGCTGGCAGTGGTGCATCCGGCGGCGGGAAATATTGGTGGCGGCGGCTTCATGCTCATTCGCATGGCCGACGGCAAGGCGCACTTTCTCGACTACCGCGAAATGGCTCCGGCAGCGGCGACGCGCGACATGTATCTGGACGCGCAGGGCAACGTCATTCCCAATGCCAGCCAGATTGGCTATAAGGCGATTGGAGTGCCGGGGTCGGTGGCCGGCATGGTTTTTGCCGAGCAGAAATATGGCAAGCTGACGCTGAAACAGGTGATGGCTCCCGCCATCCGGCTGGCGAGCGAGGGATATGCGCTGACCTGGGAAGAGGCGGCCGAGCTGCATGACCGTCATCTGGCGGAGTTTCCCGAATCGCATCGAATATTTCAGCGCAATGGCGATTACTACAAGCCGGGGGAGATTTTCCGGCAGCCGGATCTGGCGCGAACGCTGGAGCGGATCGCGGAGAAGCCGGATGATTTTTATCATGGCGCTCTGGCGCGGGAACTGGCAGCCGCGATGCAGAAGGGCGGCGGGTTGATTACCGCCGAGGACTTGGCCCGCTACGAGGTGAAAGAGCGCGAACCGGTGCGCGGCACCTATCGCGGATATGAAGTGATCAGCGCGCCGCCGCCGTCGTCGGGTGGTGCGGTGCTGATCGAAATTCTGAACATTCTGGAGCGCTACGATCTGGGCAAGATGGGCGAGCGCTCGGCCCAGTCGATGCACTACACGCTGGAAGCCTTCCGGCGGGCATTTTTTGACCGTGCCGAGTTTATGGGCGATCCGGACTTCGCGAAGATTCCGGTGGCGCAGTTGATCGATAAACGATATGCGGCGGCATGGGACGAGACCATCGACCCGGCGCACGCCACGGCCAGCAAGGATCTGAAGCGGCCTGCGGTATTCAATGAACTGGAGCAATATGCGGCGGGGCATCCGCCGGCGACGATGCCGCAGGAGTCGAATCACACGACGCACTATTCAGTGATGGATGCGGGCGGAAATGCTGTGGCTGTAACCACTACGATTAACTCGTGGTTCGGCTCGCGCGTGACCGCCGATGGCCTGGGATTTTTGCTTAACGATGAGATGGACGATTTTTCGTCGAAGCCGGGAGTGCCGAACTCCGACGGCTTAATTCAGAGCAACGCCAATGCGATCGGGCCGGGCAAGCGGCCGCTGTCGTCAATGACGCCAACTATTGTGGTGCGCGACGGAAAGACGGCGATGGTATTGGGTTCTCCGGGAAGTTCGAAAATTATTACGACCGTGGCGAATGTTTTGATGGGAGTAGTCGACTACGGGATGAATATTCAAGAGTCGGTGAATGCGCCGCGCTTTCACCATCAGTGGCTCCCCGATGTGGTAGACGTGGAACAATGGTTTCCGCCCGATACGGTGAACCTGCTGGAGCATATGGGATATAAGGTCGAAGTGGGGCTGCACTATGGCAGTTTTTTTGCGCCCTATTGGAGCGACGCAGAGTGCATTGCCGTCGACGCTAAAACTGGCGAGAGGCTGGGGGCCAGCGACGTGCGAGGCGGAGGAAAGACAGTGGGATACTGAGAAGAATTGTTGATTGATGATTGTTTGATTGTTGATTGAAAACCTTGAAGCTGGAGGCGTGTAGTGTGCCGTCAATCAGCAATCAAACAATCATCAATCAACAATTTCCTTAAGGGACGGACAATGCAGAAAGCAGTCTCTACTTATCTTTTCGTGAAAGAGCGGTTGCATCCCGGCATTTTGGACGGACTGGCGCGCAGCGGTGTGCAGGCGGTCGAGATTTTTGCGGCGCGCCAGCATTTGGATTATGCCAACCGCAAGGCGCACGTCAAAGAGATTGCCGACTGGTTTCGCGGCAGCGGGGTGCCGCTCCATTCCGTGCACTCGCCTCTGTATTCCGACTACGAGTGGGGACGCGCCGGGGCTCCGCCAGTCAACGTGGCATCGCCCGACCGCGCGGCGCGCATTGAGGCAATGGACGAGATCAAGCGGGCGCTGGAAATTGCCGAGCAGATTCCCTTCCGTTTTCTGGTGCAGCACTTGGGAACGCCAGGGGAGAGTTTCAGCGATAAGAAGTTTGAGGCGGCGATGACTTCGATTGAACATCTGCGGGCATTCGCCAAGCCGCTCGGGGTGCGGATTTTGCTGGAAAATATTCCCAACGAACTGTCGACGCCGGACCGGCTGGTGGAAATGATCAAGGGGGCTCACTTCGACGACGTGGGTGTCTGCTTTGATTTCGGCCACGCGCATCTGGAAGGCTCGGTGAGCACGGGTTTTGAGATCCTGCGAAATTACATTCGCTCCACGCACGTTCACGACAACGCGAAAGATAAAGATTCGCATCTGTGGCCGGGGCAGGGAACCATTGACTGGAAAGAAGCCATGGAACTGCTGCGTTCGGCGCCGCAAACCCCACCTCTGCTGTTGGAACTGGGGGAGGACGAGAAAGTCAATGCGCTGGAGAAATTGCCGGAAACTTTCGAGAAGCTGGAAACGGCGTAGAGGATTTGGAAATTGGGTAATTTTGTAATGGAGTAATTGAAGGACCCGGAGCATCGAGCGGGCTTCTGGATTACCAAATTACCCGATTACTAAATTACCCAATTACTAAATTTCATGTCCTCACCTGTTACTACCATTGCGGAGATCGGCAAGCACGAAGGCCAGGCGGTCACCATCCGCGGGTGGCTCTACAACCTGCGCGAAAGCGGGAAACTTTTGTTTCCGCAATTTCGCGACGGCTCGGGAATTATTCAGGGTGTGGTGCCGAAGAATGCGGTCCCGCCGGAAGTTTTCGATGCGATCAAGACGCTGACGCAGGAGTCGAGCGTGATTGTGGAGGGAAAGGTTCGCGCCGACAAGCGCGCCCACGGCGGCTACGAACTCGATGTGGCCAACGTGCAGGTGGTGCAGCGTGTGCCAGAGTCGTCTCCGTACCCAATCACTCCCAAGGAGCACGGCACCGATTTCCTGATGGAGCACCGGCACCTGTGGGTGCGGTCGCAGCGGCAGGCGGCAATTTTGCGCGTGCGTGCGGAGATCATTAAGGCGGCGCGCGATTTCTTCGACGAACGCGGCTTCACGCTCACCGATCCGCCCATCATTACTCCCGCGGCCTGTGAGGGCACGACCACACTTTTTCCCGTGGAGTATTTCGACGAGCAGGCGTTCCTGACGCAGTCGGGTCAACTCTACGTGGAAGCGACCGCGATGGCGCTGGGCAAAGTGTATTCGTTCGGCCCGACGTTTCGTGCGGAGAAGTCGAAGACGCGGCGGCATCTCACCGAGTTCTGGATGGTCGAGCCCGAAGTGGCCTACGCCGAACTCGACGATGTGATGGAACTGGCCGAGGGACTGATCACGTTCATTGTGAAGCGTTGCCTGGAGCGGCGACGCGGCGATCTGCAGACCATTGGCCGCGACATTTCCAAGCTGGAGAAAATCGAGGCGCCGTTTCCGCGAATCAGTTATGACGATGCGGTGAAGAACCTGCAGGAAGGCCATGCGGCGGGCAAGCTGGAAACGAAATTCGAATGGGGCGGAGACCTGGGCTCTCCGGATGAGACGTATTTGTCGGCGCAGTTCGATAAGCCGGTCATGGTGCATCGTTATCCGGCGAAGATAAAGGCGTTTTACATGGAGCCGGATCCGGAGCGGCCGGAGCTCGCGTTGTGCGTGGATGTGCTCGCGCCCGAAGGCTACGGAGAAATTATTGGCGGGTCGCAACGCATGGCCTCATACGAATTGCTGCTGCAGCGCATTCACGAGCATGGCTTACCGGAAGAAGCCTTCAAGTGGTATCTCGATCTGCGGAAGTTTGGCAGCGTGCCGCACGGCGGCTTTGGCATGGGCATTGAGCGCGCCGTAGCCTGGATCTGCGGCCTGGAGCATGTGCGCGAGACGATTCCGTTTCCCCGGATGTTGTACCGGCTGTATCCGTAGGATTTGGTCATTGAGTCATCGAGCCATTGAGTGATTGAAATCAAGTGCGTCTGGCATGGTCCAATGACTTAATGACTCAATGGCCCGATGACTCAATGAACTCAATCCCAGCCGATTGATCCTAATTATGATGACTACAGCCACACCTTCCTCCAGCATCACTCCTCGAAAAATCCGCGTCATCGGCGTGCCGCTTGATCTGGGGCAGTCCCGGCGCGGGGTTGATATGGGTCCGTCGGCGGTGCGCGTCGCGGGCCTTGAGGCGCGGTTGGAGGCCCTGGGACACGAAGTCGAAGATGGCGGGAACGTCCCGGTTGCGATTCCGGAACAGAAAAAAGAAGGCGACACGCACGCCAAATATTTGAAGGAGATTACCGCGACCTGCACCAAGCACGCGGAGTTGGTCATCAAGACGCTGGAGGCCGGGAAGGTTCCGTTGGCGTTGGGCGGCGATCACTCCATGGCCGTGGGCACGGTATCGGGGGTCGCTGAATTTTACCGGCGGCAGAACCAGAGTGTGGGATTGATCTGGATCGACGCGCACACCGACATCAACACTCCAGAATCTTCTCCCAGCGGGAACGTGCACGGGATGCCGCTGGCGGCGCTGATGGGGCTGTGGCCTTCGGAGTTGGGAAACATATTCGGTTTTTCTCCGAAAGTTAAGCCGCAGAATTGCGTGTTGGTGGGAGTGCGCGATATTGATGCAGTAGAAAAAGAAAACGTAGTGCGCGCCGGCATCGGCGTTTTTACGATGCGCGACATTGACGAGCGCGGCATGCGCACGGTGATGGAAGAGGCGCTGCGCATGGCGGCGCGTGGGACTGCGGGCTATCACATTTCGCTGGACATGGACTGGGTCGATCCGGAGGACGCGCCGGGCGTGGGCACTCCGGTGCGCGGCGGCGCGACTTACCGCGAGGCGCATCTTGCCATGGAAATCATTGCCGACCACGGCCGCATGCTGAGCTTCGAAATCGTCGAGGTGAATCCCGTGATCGACGAGCACAACCGCACCGCCGATCTGGCAGTGGAACTGGCTCTGTCGGCGTTTGGAAAGAAAATTCTTTAGCCACGGATCTGTACGGATTCACACGGATCCAGATTCACGCGGTTCAAGAAGAGAAAGAGTAGTCCACTGAATCCGTACAAATCCGTGGCTGATTTGTCTCCCGTACCATCGCGGCGATTGACGGAAGACTTCACGCACGTCCACACTAGAAGGTCATGGAAAAACTTCGGGTCGGCATCTTATTCGGGGGGCGCAGCGGGGAGCATGAGGTTTCGCTGCTCTCGGCCGCGTCAGTTCTTAACGCGATTGATAAAGAAAAGTACGAGGTCGTACCCATCGGCATTACCAAAGATGGTCGCTGGCTAACGGCGGAGCATGCCGAAAATCTCCTGCAGGGCAAACTGGTGCTCGAGCCTCGACACTTGCGCGCCGGTGATCCCGACACCACAGCTTCGGCGGCGGTGCTGGCCCGGGGCGAGGCGGTGGTGGTGCCGCCGGAGCCGGTGCACCGGCAGAGCGGGCTCGTCCCGTTTCAAACCGATGCGGCGATGATGCGGCGCGCCAGCGATCGCGCCATCAATGTTGACGTGATCTTCCCCGTGCTGCATGGCACGTTCGGCGAGGATGGAACCATCCAGGGCCTGCTCGAACTTGCCGACATTCCTTACGTGGGCGCGGGCGTGTTGGGCTCGGCTGCGGGCATGGACAAAGACATCATGAAGTCATTGTTCATTGCCGCGGGAATCCCGATCGTGAAGCATGTGACAATTCTGCGCAGCGCGTGGGAAAAAGATCCGAAGAAAGTTCAAAAGCTAATGGAGAGCAAGCTGACTTATCCTGTGTTCGTGAAGCCTGCGAATCTCGGGTCGTCGGTGGGCATCAGCAAAGCGCACAACCGCAAAGAGCTCGGGCCTGCGATCGAGGAGGCGGCGAAGTTCGATCGCAAGATCGTGATTGAGCAGGGCGTCGGCGGCAAAAAAGAAAAAGCCCGCGAGATCGAGTGCTCGGTGCTGGGCAATGACGAGCCGGCGGCGTCGGTGCCGGGAGAAATCGTTCCCGGAAAAGAGTTCTACGATTACACCGCGAAGTACGTGGACGAAGGCTCGCAGCTGATCATTCCGGCGAAGCTTAGCAAGGCGGAAACGAAAAGAGTGCAGGACCTGGCCGTGGCTGCGTTCAAGGCGGTGGATTGTTCCGGCTTGGCGCGCGTGGATTTCCTGATGGATCCGAAGACTCGGAAAATTTTCCTGAACGAGATCAACACCATGCCCGGCTTCACCGCCATCAGCATGTATCCCAAGCTGTGGGCAGCGTCCGGGCTTGAATATGCGGACCTCATCGACCGCTTGATCCAACTCGGCATGGAGCGCCATGAGGACAAGAAGCAGAATCAGTACAGCCGATGAGGAAAATTGATGATCGTCGATTTATGATTATTGATTGAAAATTCGGCTCTCTCCTTTCGCAGTTTGCCCGCTCATATCAACGTGGAATCTTACTGCGGCCCGGCCTTTCCCATGAACGCCGCCTGGTCGGCTTTCATCTTCTTTAGGCCGTCCATGGGCAGGTAGACCATGTGCCCGGAATCGTAAGTCGCGAACGAAACGTTTTCGCGATATTTCTGCGGCAAGTTCAAATGATCGACCGTGTAGTTGGCAGCGTAGTAGGGCGTCGCGAGATCGTAGTAGCCCTCCATCACGAGAACCTTCAGGTACGGATTTTTCACGATTGCCTGCCGCAGTGCGGAGGCGGTGTCGGGAAATCCACTGCCGGCCGATCCCCAATCCCATGTGTCGCCCCCAGGGCCACCGCGCGGAGCGCGCACGTTGTAGGGCATGTCGACCTTGTAGTTGAGTTCGGTGCGCAGATAGTTGTTGAACACCGACGTGAACGGCGGCCCGGTAGCCGCGCCGGTCGGATCGTAGAATGGCGTGTCGAGCAAGCCGTTAGGGTCGGGGCCGGTGTAGCGCGCATCCAGGCGGCCGACGCGCAGTTTCTGATCGATCAGCAGGTAATGCGTGAACTTCTGCACGTTGATGCGCAGATTGGCTTCGTCGATCACTTCCTTCGACAGGCCAGTGAAGCGCGACATCTGGTCGACGACTTTCTGGCGCTCCTCGGGCGTGAGCGCGTCTCCCTTGGCCAGGGCCTGCGTATATTCAGTGGACGCCCACTGTTCCGATTGCTGGCGCGCGTGATTCATGTCCTGTGCGAGATCGGGGGCCAGCTTGTGATGATAACCGGCGATCATGGTGTACGACGGAATCAGAAAAATGTAGGGCTGATCGTTGGTGAAGTTGTCTTCCAGCGTTTCAAAGTTGAGTACAGTCGACAGCAGCGTGATGCCATTGAACGAAATGCCGCGATCGGCGAGATATCCGGCAATGCCGGCGGAGCGCGTCGTTCCGTAGCTTTCGCCGAAGAGATAGAGCGGCGAAGCCCAGCGCTCGTTGCGGCTGATGTAGAGCCGAATAAATTCGCTGAAGGCTTCAATGTCGCCTTTTACGCCCCAGAATTTCTTCAGCATTTCGTTGTCGGCCGCACGGCTGAAGCCGGTGTTGATCGCGTCAACCAGCACCAGGTCGCTTTTGTCGAGCAGGGTGTGAGGATTGTCTTCGATGCGATAGGGCGCCGGAGGCATGAAGCCGTCTTGTTGCAGCACGACGCGGCGCGGGCCAAGCGCGCCCATGTGCAACCAGATGGAGGCCGATCCCGGGCCGCCGTTGTAGGCAAAAGTCAGGGGGCGCTTGGTAGCGTCCTGGCCGTCGAGCGAGTAGGCGACGTAGAACATTTCCGCTTCAATTTTGCCGTCGCCGCGCTTGATGGGCAGGCGGCCGGCCGTGGCGGTGTACTTCAGCAATTTTCCATCGACCGTGACCTGGTGATGGGTGATGACCGCTGGAACTTCGCTTACGTCGTAGTGCTCTTCTTTGTCTTTATTGTCTTTGTTGTCGGGGGCAACCTCACGGGACGCGGGTCTTTGCTCACTGGCAGGCTCAGGCTTAATGGCGCTTTCGGCAGGCTTTTCCGGCGATGGCGTGGCCGCCTGCCTTCTGGATGCAGCGGGTTTAGTAGGCTCTGTGGTTTGTGCCGCGGTTGTTTGTGCGAGCGACTTTTCTGCGGTCGAGGCGGAGAATACAACTGCGAAACAAAAGATCGAAGCAGCGGCGAACATCCGGGAAAATCGATTCATTGTTCCATCCTATGATGGTCGTTAGCGACCAGATTTCCTGGACAGGGCGAGTGGCACGAATTGTACACCGAACCGCGAACAGAAACGCACGCCGCAAAGAATGATATTCTTCCGCGCATGCGACTGCGACCGTGTATAGCCTCGCTAATTCTTTCTCTGACAGTGAGCATTTTCCCTCTCCATGCGCGCGTGGTTCGCGTGGAGACTGCCACGCGCATCGACGTTCTCGGGGGGAAGCTGTTCGGCGATGCGGGCGCTTACGAGCGCATCACGGGTCGCGTTTATTTTTCGCTTCCGGTGGCGAATCCGCACAACCGGCGCATTGTTGATCTCGACAAAGCGGTGAACCTGAAGAATGGCGAGGTCGAGTTCTCGGCGGACTTTATCGCAGTGCGGCCCAAGGATGCGCACAAGGGCAACGGCTCGCTGCTGCTGGAAGTGCCGAACCGCGGACGGGGACGAATCATCGGACTGGTCGATGGCGGCGATTGGGATCTCGCCGCAGATGCCGGGGATGCGTGGTTGTTGCGCAATGGATTCACGATCGTGAGCCTGGGCTGGCAGTGGGACGCGGCCGGCGCGGACGCTCTGCGCTTCTTCGCGCCCGTTGCAAAGGACCACGGAAGGACGATTACGGGATTGCTTCGGGGCGATCTCATGCCCTCGAAAGTGATGCTGGAAATTCCGCTGGGACATCTCATTCTGGGCAACATCGGCGGCTCCGAATATCCAGTGGCCGCGCCAGAAGATCGGCGAAACGTGTTGACGGTGCGCGATTCGCGCGATGGACAACGCACCATAATTCCCCGCGCGGAATGGCAGTTTGCGGAGACGATCGACGGCAAGCTCGCTCCAAGCGACCGGCACATCCGTTTGAACGGCGGCTTTCAGCCGGGAAAAATCTACGAATATATTTATGTGGTTGCCGATCCTGTCGTTGCCGGCGGCGGCTTCGCGGCGATCCGAGATTTTGCGTCGTACGCCAAGCATGCGCCCGAGGCAGTCACTCCCGCGGCGCGCGTCTACGGCGAAGGCATTTCTCAGAATGGACGCTTCCTGCGCGACTTCCTCTATCAAGGCTTTAATGCCGATGAAGACGGGCGAATCGCGCTCGACGGCGTTTTGGCGCACGTTGCCGGAGGGGGCCGCGGCAGTTTTAATTATCGATTCGCCCAGCCCTCGCGTGATGCGCAGCCCACGTCCTCGGTATTCTTTCCAACCGATATTTTTCCCTTCACCGATCGGCCCGAAAAAGATCCGGTCACTGGAGAGACCGGCGGCTTGCTCGACCGCGCCGTCGCCGAAAAAGTTGTGCCCAAGATATTTTTCTCGAACACTTCTTATGAATATTGGGGCCGGGCCGCCGCGCTCATTCACACCACCGTCGACGGAAAACAGGATGCGTCCATCTCCGACAACGTGCGCATTTATCACTTCACTGGGCTGCAGCATTTCTCCGGACCGTTTCCGCCGGAAAAAGGCAAAGGCGATCTGCTCGGGCAGGAGCCGCAATCGCCGCTGCCGGTGAAATATTTCTGGCGCGCGATGATTGCCAACATGGACGCGTGGGTACGCGGCAACACGCTTCCGCCGGCCAGCAGCTATCCGAAGATTGCGGACGGAACGCTGGTGCCGCTGCGCGACTATGCGTTGCCCGCGATTCCCGGCGTCAACCGGCCGCATGAAGCGAATCAGGCGTGGCATCTGGATTTCGGTCCGAACTGGCGGCAAGGAATTCTCAGCGTCCAGCCGCCGAAGGTGGGCGAGGCGTTCCCCGTGCTGGTGCCGCAGGTCGATGCCGATGGCAATGAGCGCGACGGGGTTCGCCTGCCTGAGATCACCGTTCCCCTGGCGACTTATACGAGTTGGAATCTTCGCGATCCGTCGATTGGAGCGCCCGATCAGCGGGTTTCGTTCGAGGCGTCGTATCTGCCATTTCCCAAGACTGCCGCGGACCGACAGAAGACGGGCGACCCGCGCAAATCGATTGCGGAACGCTATACGGATCACGATGACTACATGACGCGCTATCAAAAATGTGGTTGACGGGCTGGTGAAGGTACGCTGGATCTTGCCGGAAGATCGGGATGCGGTGATTCATCGCGGCGAACAGGAATGGGCGGAAGGCTACGAAGTGAGAGGTAACTCCTGATTGGTAGAGGGGTCGTACCAGTGGCATTATTTTTTTTGGGCCTCGTCTGTAAAATATTCATTCTTAAAGGTTTATGATTGGGGGATCGAGTTGAACCCGGGTAAAATCTTGAGCCGTAAGGACTTGTAGCTAAAATCTTCCAAAATAATGAGTTAGCTTCGAATCTGAAAGGCCCTTGAGAGTGTCGGTCGTGGAGAACTGATTGGGATGGCCCTCACGCATGTATCGAGTTTGCGCGTTTTGGAATCCTCAGTAAAGGTTGTGCGTCACAAGAATTGGGTTTTTTAATTGCGGAGGGCTGTGGAAAAAGATGATTGGAGGCGGCGTAGAAGCGTCTCGGCTGTCTCGCCCCGGGAGCGCAACGGTTTAAGATTGCGGTTATTCGACCGGCAGACTTACTGAGAAAGGCGAAACGATGAGCAAAGCTACGTATCCACTCAAGCTGCCTCTCTCCATCAAGAAGGCTGCTCAGCGACTGGCAAAGGAAGACGGAGTTTCGCTGAATCAATGGATTGCAGTCGCTGTGGCGGAAAAAATCGGGGTGGTGGAAACGGCCGCAGAGTTCTTCAAGAAGCGTGCCGGAAAGGCGACTGGACGCGGACTTATGAGGTTCTTGCGCAATGCACCTAAAGCGGTTCCGGAAGCGAATGACTCTGTGCGGTGAACTTCGCGCTTGACGCCGCCTCACTTTCCCGGTTGTGCGAAGATGGGCCAGCGCCCGCAAACCTGAGCTCCGCGTCAGGGAAGTCGTCTGATACTATCGTCCCTGGTACCCACCTTTCGAAGACCACGAAAGGTGGGGCAGCCACATTCCCGGTTGTGCGAAGATAGGGCCAGCCCCCACGCTGCAAAAGTGGGGAGAACAACGATGCCGCTTAGTCCTACCGATCAGATTTTTTGCAAGGCTTTGATCGCTTTGTTCCAATATCAGAAGCAGATCGGTGAGATGGCATTTTCGACGGTGCAGGAGCTACGAGCTTTGCGCGAGACCGTAAAGGGGCTTGATCCGACTTTTGTGGAAGTTCTTGCTGAGCGCCAGAACGCTGTAGCAAAGGCAGTTCGCCAAAAAGAACAAGAGTTAGGAATTCCCGCCATTGCTGCGATGCAAGAATCAATCGATCAGATACTGCAATTGCTTCGGCAGCTAGAGAACGGAGAGATCGGGTAGTAGACACAAGACGGCTCCTGCGCTAATATGCGCTTTGATAGGAGCAAGCGGCCACGGCTGGCACCGTGGCTTTACTTATTTGAATCGTTGAGTTTGGTTTTCGCTTCCTTTTCATGCCTCTTAAGATATTCTTCCGCAGTCTTGGGAGGCCCAAAGTCTTTATCTAACTCCTTATCCAATTCCTTTTCTAGTTCTGATTTGACGCGACTATCATTCGGCCTGTCAGCCGCAGCAATCAGTCCAACGCAGAGCGGCAATTGATTCGCCCACTCGGCCTGACTGGGGAAGTCATGGCTTGCTGTCTTACAAAGCATCCCAGTTTTCGTATCGAGCGCAAAGAACCCATGCCAAGGAACAATCGTGGGAACTCCCCCTCCGGTTGGTGGGGCAATTGGCAAAAACCGCTGATAGCTAATTTGTCCAGCCTGCGCTTGTGTTGCCTGTGCGGTCGATGGTTCTGGCTGTTTAACATCGTTCCGAGAAAGCTGATCGCATCCGACGAATGAGGCAAGGCAACACGAACCAACGAGAATGCTGATTACACTCACTCTCATATGGTAGGCTGGGGGTGGCGTCTGTGGGCGGGACATATATACCTACCCTCCATAATCTAAGTTCATATACTCCTCAGTACGTTAGTAAATGTACTCCTCGCTAGTGTTCTTGGCATCAATCCGCAATCCTTCTCTACATTAAGCCCCTCTAGAATTGGAGCGCACAGTTTGGCTCGCTCTGAATCTGGATCGCGATGACGCTGTAACAGGGCATAACATAGGTAATCTGCTGGATCAAACAAGACGGTATAGGCACCAAGATCAAAGCCCCCTTTAGCTAATTTTCGCATACCATCGCTATTCAATAGTCGAGGATCGGCATCCGCTAAGTGTCCGAGAATACGCATCGCGAATAAAGCAGCTTCAGCCTGTTCTTCAGTTTGGTCACGCCTCTCAAAGAATATTTCAAGCCGTTCTCCCTCCGGCACTTTGAGAATCGCCTTAATAGTCACGTCAATTAGGGCGAGAAGATACCCGTTGGTATAGTGTTCCAAAAGGGTGCCTGCGATCAGATCGGAGAAGTCGCGAGTACGAACTCCAGTGAAAAGTCCCTTCAAGCCTGACCGCTGTGGGATCGGTCCCAATCGCGACAGTAGTTTTGGAATGTAGGGTTTCTTCCAGCGCAGGGAACTCATATGGAGTTGCTCGCGTTTCCCGAGCGCAGATCGCCACTCTAAAGCATATTTGGCCCAAGCCTCCTTATCGCCAAGGTATCCTGCGACCCAAGTGCATCTGCTCCCGTCGTCGAAGGTTTCGTCAAAGTAGCCCTCAATCACGAATAACCACCTGATTTCCATCCCCGGATATGGACGAAAATGTCCATCCAAGTCGAAGCGTTCGACCTTTTTCTCTAGGGATGATAACTGAGTTGGGTTAGCTAAGTTAATTATCGCCGAGTTTCCGCTTGACGCCGCAGCCCCGTTTTTGTAGCATCATCAGAACAAGTTCGCTCTTCAACTTGGTTGTGGAGCGGACCTGAATTTCATGCAGAGTGGCTGAGGGACGAGCCCTGTGACGCCACGGCAACCGATCCGGGATCATATATCCCGGGTGCTTGGTGCCAACTCTCTCCTGGAAACAGGGAACATGGGATTCGGCAAGCGCGCTGTATTTGGTATTCGCTTTCCGATAGCCTCTTTTCCTTTTCCTGGAAAAAGAGGCCTTTGCTTTTTAGGCCGCTTTTTCAGGCTCGTCCTCAGCTATTCGCCAGTAAGGAAGCGATCCAAACGCGCGGTTTCATTGGCGTCGCAGAGATCGCGACGCTTCGCGCGGATCGCCCAGGTCCTTCGCGAGACAAAAAGCGTCTCGCTCAGGATGACAACTGATTCCGGAGTTTGCGGAATAAGAAAGCGAGTAGCGCAATGGCTCACTACGAACTGCGGTGCCGGGAATGCGGACGGACCTGGGGAAACCAGCCTCGGTCGATCTGCGACGATTGTTTCTCTCCTCTGGAAGTTGCCTACGACTACGACACGCTGCGCGGGTCGATTAGCCGCGAGAGCATTTCCCAGCGGCCGCCGAACATGTGGCGCTACTCCGAACTTTTGCCCCTCCCCCAGGGCTATGAAGCGCGGTTGCCGGTCGGTTTCACTCCACTGTTTCAGGCTCCACGTCTTGCGGAACAGTTGAGTGGAACGGCCGGCGCCGCGAAAAATCTTTTCATCAAAAACGATGCGGTCTGCTTTCCGACTTTGAGTTTTAAAGACCGCGTGGTGGCGGTGGCTCTGTCGCAGGCGAAAGCTTTCGGCTTCGACACGGTATCGTGCTCGTCCACCGGAAACCTCGCGAATGCCGTGGCCGCGCAGGCGGCGCGCGAAGGATTGAAGGCGTGGATATTTATTCCTTCCGATCTGGAGCCCGCGAAAATTCTGGGCACGAACGTGTTCGGAGCGAAGGTGGTGCGCATCGCCGGCAACTACGATCAGGTGAACCGGTTGTGCTCGCAGATTGCCGACGAGCATCGCTGGGGCTTCGTCAACGTGAATTTGCGGCCATACTACAGCGAGGGATCGAAGACCGTGGGATTCGAAATCGCCGAGCAATTGGGCTGGCGCCTGCCGGATAACGTGGTCTGCCCCATGGCTGGCGGCTCGCTGATTGTGAAGATCAAAAAAGCGTTCGATGAACTGGTGAAGCTCGGGCTGGTCGAAGGCAAGGAAGTGAAATTCTTCGGAGCGCAAGCTACGGGATGCTCTCCGATTTCGACCGCGGTGAAGACCGGCAGTTCGGAGATTGAGCCGCAGAAGCCGGCCACGATCGCGCGCTCGCTTGCCATCGGCAATCCTGCCGACGGACACTATGCGATCAAAGTGATCAAGGGCAGCGGCGGATGGAGCGAAGATGTGAGCGATCCGCAGGTGATCGACTCGATCAAGTTGCTGGCGGAAACCGAAGGTGTGTTCACGGAAACCGCTGGCGGCGTGACGGTCGGATGCGCCGGCAAATTATATCGGCAGGACCGCATCCTGCCGGAAGAGACGACGGTGCTATGCATCACGGGCAACGGCCTGAAGACCACGGATGTGCTGGCCGGCGTCTACCAGACCGAACGGCCGATCGCGCCGAAGTTGGCGGAGTTCGAACATTATCTGCAGCAGACGCTGACGCCTGCGGAGATTCCGGGAGTGCCGGCAAACGCAGAGGCGGTGGGAGCGTAGATATGGCGATTACTGTACAAATTCCGACTGCACTGCGGCGCCACACTGCTGGCGTCGGTTCGATCTCTTGCGCAGCGACAAACCTCGGAGAACTGTTTTCGGTTCTCGACGAGAAATTTCCTGAGCTGAAGCCCCACTTGCGCGACGACAAGGGGCAGGTGCGGCGCTTTCTCAATATTTACGTGAACGAAGAAGACATTCGCTTTCTGGGCGGACAGACGTATGCGTTCCAGGAAGGTGACGAAGTTTTGCTGGTCCCGTCGATCGCTGGCGGGACGATGTAAATCGCGTAAAGCCCGATCGTTTCTCACGAATCATAGTTTCAAAACTTTGTCTAAGCCGCTGTCTCAGCGGCTTTGTTATTTGTGTCCTGTTCTTTCGTAGCATGAGGAACTCGCGCCGAACAATCTTTCGGCAAGCTCAACAAACATCCCAACATTCGCGTAATGACGCGCTGTGAGCCATGTGATGCGCGACGCGAGAAAATAATTTAGAAATTCGCGCGTCCTTGCGCAGTCGTGTGCTACCGAACTTGATGCGTGCTCGTCTCACTCCGCACGTTGTCACACGACTCTTCGTGTTTTGGTGACTGGCAAGAAGAGCGTTCCTGACAGCGACTCTGGAGTGTGCCATGAGGAGTTGCCGGTTTGTTGCGGTTGTGTTTATGTGTGTGGCTTCGGTTGCCGCGGCGCAAGTTAATTCGGACGAGCGGCCAAACGATGCTGGTCGCAACTTGGACGGCTACGGCAACGCTTTTGTGTCGACTTCCGATCTCGGTATCCCCAGCCGCGCGCGCAGAGAATTTGACAAGGCCTATGAATTAATTGGCAAGCAAGAGTTCGATCAGGCGATTCAGAAGCTGAATAAAGCCGTCGTGATTTATCCCGGATACGCAGGCGCCTACAACAATCTGGGCGTGCTTTATGCATGGCGGGGAGATCAGGCGCGAGAGCGCGAGTCGCTGGAGAAAGCGATCCGTCTGAACGATCACTTCGCGCTGGCCTATCTCAATCTGGGCAGACTGAACATTGCCACCGGTGATTTTCCCGCGGCGGAGTCATTATTGGACAAAGCCGCGACGTTCGACGCGACGGATTCGATGACGCTGATCTTGCTCACTTGGGCGCAGTTCCAGCAGGAACACCTCGACGCAGCGATCGTAACCAGCCGCAAGGCGCATCGACTGGGAAACCCTCATGCCTTTGTTCACTGGGTGGCCGCGCGCGCACTGGAAAAGAAAAATCGGGGAGCGGAAGCGGTCGCCGAGTTGGAGTTGTACTTGCAAGAAGAGCCCGCTGGTCCTTTTGGGGGAGCTGCGCGCGAGGAACTGCAAGTGGTGAAAGCCCGGTTCAGTCCGCGTTGAAGGCAGACGCGTCAAATCCCGCGTCCCCTCCCTCTCCAAAATAACTCTGAAACTTGCCAGCGGGTGTATAATCTAACTAACTGGTTAATTAATGGCGAGACTGTTCCATCCCCGAACTGTAGCGGCGCCGCGCATGGGTTCGCGCGGCCAGCCCCAGGAAAGCCGTGCCGCCATCCTCAAGGCTGCAGCCAAAGAGTTTGCCGAGAACGGCATTGCCGGCGCCCGCACTGACGCTATCGCCCGCGAGGCCCGGGTCAACAAGGCGCTGCTGTACTACTACTTCAAAGACAAAGAAACTCTTTACGGCGCCGTGCTGGATGAAGCCTTTTCGGGCCTGAAGAAAACGGTTTTCCTCGTTCTCGACGGCGACTTGCCGACGCGCGAAAAGATGCTGGCTTACGCCGGAGCGTATTTCGATTTCATCGCGTCGAACCAGATCTATCCCAGACTGATGCAACGCGAGATGATGCGGGCCCGCGATGGCCATTCGCCGCACATCGACAAGGTGATCAAGAACTATATTCAGCCGATCTTCGGCCGCGTGGGTGAATTGATGCGCAAGGGAATTGCGGACGGCGAGTTCCGCCCCGTCAACCCCGCGCATTTTGTGCCCTCGATGGTCGCCATGATTATTTTTTACTTCAGCAGCGCGCCCGTGATGCAGAAGGTCGTGGGATTCAATCCGCTGACGGCGGAGCGGATTGCAGAGCGGCGCGCTGCCGTACTGGACTTCATCTCCGCCGCATTATTCCGGCCAGAAGGTAACGCCACGCAAGGAGCACGCTCATGAGCGCGCGGAACCGTTTTTTCATTCTTCTCGGAATTATTTTCGTGATTGCCGCGACCTACTATTTTCTTTCCACCGACCACTCGCGCGACCTGGTGCTGATCGGCACGGTCGACGCCAACCAGGTGATCGTGAGCGCGCAGGTCGAGGGCCGGATTCAGAAGTTGCTGGTGGATGAAGGCACGCCGGTGAAAGCGGGAGATCTGATCGCCGTGCTCGATCCATCTGAATTGCAGGCGCAGGACGCGGCGGCGACGGCGAACATCGACAGTCTGCAGCATAAAGTCTCAGAAATGCGGGACACCGAACAATCGACTTCGGGTTCCACTTCGAGCGATGTGGCGAACGCGGAGGCCAAGCTGTTGTCTGCGCAGGCGCAGTTGATGCAGGCGAAGGCTGCGTTGGATCGCACGGAAAGTGACAGCCGTCGCGCCATTGAACTGGCCAAGGCGGGAATCACCTCCGATCAGGAGCGCGTGCAAGCTGAGACGAATCTGCAGGCGGCGCAGGCGACGGTTCAGGCGCAGCAGGAATTAGTTCGGGCAGCGCAGGCCGACTTGAATGCGGCGGTCGCGCGGACGCATCAGGCGAATGCCGCGAAGAGCACCGTGGCCTCTACGCAAGCCGACTTGAAAAATGCGATGGCGATGAAGAACCAGGCCGCGGTCCGGTTGGGTTATACGAACGTTTATGCGCCGGTTACTGGAACGGTTTCGGTGCGCGCGGCGCGCCAGGGAGAAGTGGTAAACATTGGCGCCCCGATCGTCACTATCGTCGATCTCAACGATACCTGGGCGCGAGTCGCGATTCCTGAAACTTATGCCGACCACATTGGCTACGGCGATGTGCTGCGCGTGCGTTTGCCGGGCGGAACGGTGACCAGCGGCAAAGTGTTTTTCAAGGGCGTGGAAGGAGACTTCGCGACGCAGCGCGATGTGAGCCGGCGCAAACGCGACATCAAAACGATTGTGCTGAAAGTTCGCATGGACAACCCTAAAGGCGCTTATGTGCCGGGCATGACGGCGGAAGTGCTGGTCTCGCCAGAGCAACTGAAAAGCGGCAGTACACAGAATGCCGCCGCGGCGGAGCAGCGATGATGGCGGAATTAACTCCGAAGGCGCAGGACGCGGCCGCCAAGCCTGCAAACGGCCACGGACTGGAGAAGCCAGTCTACGATCCTTCCGCACCGTCAGCCATTGAAGTTCAGCACATCGTCAAGAAGTACGGCGACTTCACCGCGGTGGACGACGTTTCCTTCAGCGTGACTGAGGGCGAAATCTTCGGCTTACTCGGGCCCAACGGGGCAGGGAAGTCGACGCTCATTCGCATGATGACCACGCTGATTCCGATTACTTCCGGGTTCGCCCTGATTGCCGGACACGACGTCTCCAAAGAGCCGAACGCAGCGCGGCGCATGATTGGCGTGATTCCGCAGGCGTTGACCAGCGACCTCGACCTGACTGTCGAAGAGAATATGAATATTTATGCGAAGCTCTACGACGTGCCGGCGAAGGAGCGCAAGAAGTCGATCGAGGAACTCCTGGAGTTGGTGGACCTGACGAAATGGCGCGATGCGCAAACCAAAACGCTCTCTGGCGGCATGCGGAGGCGGCTGGAAATTGCACGCGGTCTGGTGCACCATCCACGAATCTTTTTTCTGGACGAACCGACGACTGGACTCGATCCCGTGTCCCGTGTCGCAGTTTGGGAGATGCTGGGAAACATCAAAGAGCACCGGCAGTTGACGATTCTCATCACGACCCACTACATGGATGAGGCCGACCGGCTGTGCGATCGCATCGCCATTGTCGATCACGGGAAACTGGTGGCGCTCGACGCGCCCATGGCTCTGAAGGCGAGCGTGCCGGGATCGAACGTGATCGAAGCGCAGTTCGAGAATCCTCCTGCCGATTGGGAACAGCGCCTGCACGCGCTTAGCGATGTAACTTCCGTGCAGCATGAAGGCGCCGGTATGTACCGCGTGCTTACCGGCAATGGTTCGCGCACCACGACCGAATTAGTTGAGATGGCGGTGCACAACAAAGTGCCCGTCAAATCACTATCGGTGCAGAACACGACTCTGGACGACGTGTTCGTGCATTACACGGGAAGGCAACTGCGCGACGAACTGCAAAAGGCCTACGCCTTTGTGATGCCGCAGCGGCCGGGCTTGCAGCCATGAAGAAGTTTGTAGCGCTGGCATCCTGCCGGCTGTAGTGTGGGCGTCTCGCCCACGCAGTGGCCGCGAGTCGTCGCCGCTACGGAGAGTTTATGAATCGCATGATGGCGATTGTCGAGCGCGAAATGCGGAAGTTCTTCCGCTCACCTGCGCTCATGCTCGCCTCGATGATCTTTCCGCTGGTGCAGCTCATTATTCTGGGCAACGCTTTCGGCGGGAAGATTCACGATGCGCGGGTAGCTATCGTCGATCAGGACGGCGGTCCGCAGGCATTGCGCATCCGCGAGGCATTCGACTCGGTGCGCGCGAACATTCGCACCTTCGTTCCCATCTCTTACGACAGCGACAAGCAGGCGATGGAGGATGTGCGCAACGGGAAACTGGAAGGCGCGGTGATTATTCCGCCGCAGTTTTCGCGGCGCGTGTATGAGGAAAATCATCCGCGCATCGCACTGGTCGTCGATAACAGTGACAATTTCATGAGTTCGGCGGTCGAGTCGGAACTTACCGACTTGACCAACGCGCTCAACCAGCCAACTGTCTCGCCGCGCATTCTGCAGCAAACCGCGCTCGACATCGTCGAGCTTTATCCCTACATCGAATACATGAAGTTTCTGCTGCCTGGTTCCTTGGCGCTTGCCATGTTTGTGTCGGTGATGATTGGCGGGGGCATGCTCTACATCGACGACAAGGCTCGTGGCGTGCACGAGGGCTACCTGGTCACGCCCATCACGAAGCTGGAACTCGTGTTGGGCTTGAATCTTGCGGGCGCGATTAAGGCTGTGATGACGGGCGTGATCATCGTGGTGATCGGTTCGATGTTGGCGGGGGTTGGCACGATTTTCAATCCGGTGACGGACATCGGATTGCTGATCATGATCGTGCTGACCTCGCTGGCCTTCAACACCATGATGTTCCTGCTCATGGTGCGGATTGAAGATCCGCTGGTGCCGCGGGCGATGTTCGGCATTCTCAACACGCTGCTGTTTTTTCCCAGCGGCTCGGTTTATCCCATCCAGGCATTTCCACCATGGCTGCGCTTTATCGCGAAAATCGATCCATTCACCTACGCAGTGGACGGCTTCAAATGCCTGCTACTGAAAGAAACCACGCTCTCGGCGGTTTGGCCCGACATGCTTTTTCTCTCCATCTTCGCCGCGGTCACGCTGGGCATTGCGATCCCGCTTTTCAAGCGAACGCTGTAGAGGATTGAGCGATTGGTCGATTTTGCGATTTGGTGATTGAAAAACCGCGGAACCGTTTTCAAATCGCGCAATCACTCGATCGCCCAATTGCTCAATCTCCGGGAACTCAATTCTCAGGGAACTTTTCACATGTCCGCCGTGTCCGTTATGCTAGAGAGGTATGACGTTACTGGACGCTGAGGAATACGATCCCGAAAAGCCGCGCAAACGCCGCATGCGAATCATCTCGGCGATCGCGATACTGCTGGTAGTTCTAGCTCTCGGCTGGTGGTTCCGATTTTGGCCTTATGAGCATATCGCGGGCAAGTTCTTCGACGCGCTGCAGAAGCAGGATTACAAGACCGCCTACGGCATCTGGATGCACGATCCGCAGTGGCAGCAGCATCCCGCTCAGTATCCGAAGTATCCGTTCAATGAGTTTTATACAGACTGGGGACCAGGCGGCGAGTGGGGACTTATCAAAACCCAGAAAGTCTACGGCGCGAGCAACTGCCCCGGCGGCGGAACGGGTGTGGTTGTGGATGTGATCGTGAACGACCGCGCCGAACACGCGCAGGTGTGGGTGGAGAAATCGGACCACACGCTAAGCTATCCGCCGTGTGAACTGCTTTTCCGCTGATGTTATGCGGGTGCTTGGGCGAGTGCGTCCAAGGTTTTCGTCAAGCTGGCATCGTCGTTGACATTCAGGCAAGTCTTCGAGCGATCGATCTGCCGCATCAGGCCGCACAACACTCTTCCCGGTCCAACTTCGACAAATGTATGTACTCCTTGCGCGATCAGCAGGCGTATGCACGGATCCCATTTCACCGATCCTGTGACCTGCCGCAGCAGCGTATCGCGGGCGCGCAGATCGTCAGTCACGAGTTCGGCCTCCACGTTGCAAGCGACGGGATAGACTGGCTTCTGCATCTTCAAGACATTGAGGTCTTGTTCCAGTCGATTCTGCGCCGGCTTCATCAGGGAACAATGGAAGGGAGCGCTGACGGGAAGCAGTTTGGCGCGCTTGGCGCCGCGTTCGTCGGCAAGTTTCGCGGCGCGCTCGACGGCAGCCGTGTTGCCGGAGATGACGATCTGCTCCGGCGAATTGATGTTGGCCGGTTGGCAGACCTCTCCCTGCGCGGCGTCGTGGCAAACGGCCGATACGTTTTCCGGGCTCATGCCGAGGATGGCGGCCATTGCGCCGACGCCGACTGGAACCGCTTCCTGCATATACTTGCCGCGATTGCGCACCGTGCGCACCGCGTCTGCAAAATTGAAGGTGCCCGCCGCGACGTGCGCGGAATATTCGCCGAGGCTGTGTCCCGCGACGAAGCCCGGCTTGGGCACGCGCGTCTCCAAAACCCGCAGCGCCGCAATGGACGCGGTCAGAATTGCCGGCTGCGTGATCTCGGTTAATCGAAGCTGATCCTCCGGTCCCTCGAAACAGATGGTGGAGAGCTTGTAGCCGAGAGCGTCGTCTGCCTCTTCGAAAGTCTGGCGGGCGAGAGGATACTTTTCAGCCAGTTCTTTGCCCATACCGACTGACTGCGAGCCCTGGCCGGGGAACAACAATGCGATTGTGTTTTCGGTCATGAAGTCGATGAAAGTACCTGTCATCCTGAGCGCGTGTTTGCGCGAAGGATCTCTGCAACTCGCGGCTAAACTTCACAGGTCCTTCGCTTTGCTCAGGATGACAACGCGAGCGGACAACACGAAAAACGGGATGCTCGCGGCCTTGGAAGCGTCCGTGAAGTCATGCCGTTCCCACGGTTGCGGGGCGCACAGCGGCCAAGCCGCGTTCAATCGATCCATTGATCCCGCGCTCGGAGAATTCTGCCGCCACGCGCAGCGCATTCTTGATCGCATTAGCGTTTGACGAACCATGCGTAATGATGCACGCGCCCTTTACGCCCAGCAACGGCGCGCCACCGTATTCGGTGTGGTCAAGCCGCTTCTTGAAATCGGTGAAGGCGCTGCGCGAGAGCAAGGCGCCCACTTGCCGCGTGATGGTGGCCTTCAGCGATTCTTTCAATGCGGTGCGCACCAGGTTGGCTACGCCCTCGGAAATCTTCAACGCAACGTTGCCCACAAATCCGTCGGCCACGATCACGTCGACCTGGCCGTTGTAAAGGTCGCGGCCTTCCACGTTGCCCACAAAGTTCAATGGAAGCTGCTTAAGCAACTGGAAGCTTTGCCGCGTGAGTTCGTTGCCCTTGGTTTCCTCTTCGCCAATGGAAAGCAGTCCGACGCGCGGCCCGGCGCTTCCGGCTTTCTTTCCGAACATGGCGCGAAAATAAATGTCGCCCATCACGGCAAACTGCTCGAGATTCTGCGGCGTGCAATCGACGTTTGCGCCCACGTCGAGCAGCATCGCGGGATTTCCCGGAGCGGTCGGGAATACGGCGGCCAGCGCGGGACGATCGACGCCCGGAACCGCGCCCAATACGACTTTTGCCGTGGCCATGGCAGCGCCCGTATTGCCCGCGGTGACGAAGCCGGCAGCCTGTCCCTCGCGCACCATGCGCAAGCCCACCCGCATGGAGGAATCGCGCTTGGCGCGAATCGCCTCCACTTTATCTTCCATGGTAATGAATTCGCTGGCGTGGATGACTTCGATCGGCAGGCGCGCGGCCGCGGGGTGGCGATCCAGTTCCGCCTTGATCACGGTTTCCGGGCCGACCAGCAGCACCCGCAACCCGTATTGGCGCGCCGCTTGTATGGCGCCTTCAATCTCAGGCTTGGGAGCGCGGTCCGAACCCATCGCATCCAGCGCGATCACGCTCGGCATGGTGTTTTTGAGCTAGCTGGCTTCTTTAACGTCGAGGACTTCGCGTCCCTTATAGTAACCGCACTTGGGGCAGGCGCGATGCGGCATTTTCTTCTCGTGACAGTTAGGGCACTCGGCCAGGCTGTGAGCTTTGAGTGCGTCGTGAGCGCGCCGGGTGGAGGTGCGCTTCTGGGAGTGTCGCCGTTTCGGATTAGGCATGGTTAAAATTCCTTTCGCGTAAGAAGCTGTCAGCTCTCCGCATCAGCTTTTCAAATTTGCGATACCCGCGGCCGCGAGAGCCTTTTGCTGAAAGCTGACGGCCGATAGCTGACAGCTTTCTAGTGTTCCAGCTTGCTGCGAATCTCTCGCAACGCCGTCCAGCGCGGGTCTTCAATCGCTATGGAACAGCCGCACGGTCCTTCGTTCAAATTCTTGCCGCAGTGAGCGCACAAACCTTTGCAATCTTCACGGCAGGTGACTTTCAGAGGCAAGGCCAGCAGCACCTGCTCGCGCAAAACATCTTCCAGCAGAATTCCGTCCCCTTGATAATAGCCGATTTCGGCCTCGGCGTCGGTCACCGAAAGCTCGTCGCGGCCGGCATCGGCGCCGAGCGGCCGGTAGAGCAACTCGAACTCCCGCGTTATATCTTGTGCGACCGGCTCAACGCAGCGAGCACATTCCATTTCCAGTCTCGCCGTCAGTCGTCCGCGCAGACGAATGTCCTGAATGATCTGATGCTTGCCGTGGTGCTCTTCCACGATTTCCGCGTGTCCCGCAGCCTCCAGCGGAGTAAGTTGCTTGGCCTCGCCGCCTAAGTCGATCACTCCGGGCTGGAACGTTTCCTCAAAATCCAGAGGCTGGCGTTCCAATTCATGAATGTCGAGAAACATCGGGAGAATCTCCGCGGCAATCTGCCGATACCAGCCCGCGGAAACACGCCAAGGGGCGTAAGTACCGCAAGGAGCAAGACTTAGGATAAAGCTTATGGGCCAAAAGTGTCAAGAAAACGAGGCCGTAAATCCCTTGGTAAGTGCTAGACTATTCCTAGGAGATCCCTATGGCGACGCTTTATGTCGAGAATGTTCCTGAAGATATCTATAAGGCGCTGCGCGAGCGGGCTCGCAAGAATTCTAAATCGATCGCAGCCGAAGTGATTTCTTTGCTGGTACAGAACATTCCAACTGCTGAGGAACTGCGACGGCGGCGGCAATTCGCACGAAAGTTGAAACAGATTTCGTCGCAGGAACCGCTCTCGCCGGGCCCGTTTCCTTCCGCTGAGGAAATGATCCGTGAGGATCGGGAACGGTGAAGTCATTCGTCTTGGATGCCAGCGTCGCCGCGAAGTGGATGCTACCCGCGAAGGGAGAACTTCTGAGGCAGGAGGCTTACGGGTTGCTGGATTCTTACGCAGCCGGGGAAATAAATCTGCTGGTCCCTGACATTTTTTGGGCGGAGTGCGGCAACATCGTTTGGAAGGCAGTTCGACAGCAAAGGTTCTCCAGGGTTGAAGGTGAACTCGCCATAGACTCAATGCTGCGTCGCTCCATCCCGACCATTTCTTCCGCAAGCCTCCTATCGGAAGCGCTGCCTATCGTATTTCAATTCGGCCGCTCACTCTATGACTGCCTCTACGTTGCTCTGGCGGTTCAGTCGGCACGGGAACTAATTACGGCGGACGAGCGTCTCGCGGATGCTCTCGCAGCGCACTTGCCAGTCAAATGGCTGGGGGCATATTGAGAGAGCGGAAGCAATTTCTGCCACCACACCCACGGTGCATCTGCAGTTGTGAGAAGCTTTTTCGGTGAGCCCTCCTTTGCTAATCGCTCAGGCGCAGCGCCTCAATAGTTTGCGTGGGTGCTTCCTCGAAAATCAGTTTTCTCTCGATATCCATCGCATTCTTTGCCAGATGGTGAGGGACATACCACGCCACTGCTGCAACGGGCACCAGGCTCAGCATCCGCCATGGTTCCAACAGGGCCGATGACTCGAACTCGGGCGTTGAGACCGCGTAGATAAGAAAACCGAAACAGCACGATAGAAACGTGACGATGGAATGTTGTTTGAAAAGCGGGAGCGTGCAGGTGAACGGAAGCTTGCGGAAACGGACGAGCGCGATATTGGTTAACAGCACGGCCCAGATCACCACCGGCATAGTATGAAGGCCGGCGATCATCCAGCCTTCGAGGTAAACATACGGCGGGAAGGCGATGAGCAGCAGCGGAGGCAGCACTAGAATCAGGATGACTCTTCTCGCCAGACGTTCACACTCTTGACCGTCTTCATCGAGCATCAGCTGAAAGATCCAGTTGGCGCGCAACTCCACCGGCATGTCGAACACCATGCGAAGACCGACAATTGCCAGAAAGCTCAGGACAAACGGAATGGAGAGCGCGCCGGGCGATAGCGCAGCCGCGCGCACACCGCTCGAACCTTCATAGGCGCCCATAAGAGCCTGAGAAGCCAGGACCAGGCCGAGGCCCGCAACCGCCGTCAGGACCAGGCGATGCGGTTCGCTGCGCACAAGAGTCTTGCACACAAACCGGAAGCAGCCCCGTTGAAATTGCGTTCGCAGTGCCAGGCGATCGAGCAGTACTCCCCAGAGAGATACCTGCGAAGTGTGGTCCGTGCCGGTAACTTCGGTAGTCTCGGCAATGCGCACGAAGTAGCGGTGATAGCTGAGTGCATAGGCGCAGAGTGCAAGCGCCGCCACCAGCGCGATCCCGGGAAAGGCCAGTCTTGATAATTGGTTGAGCGCTGGGCCAGCGCGACCGTTCAACAATTGGCATAGGCCCAGAAACCAGCAGGCAGGCGTCAGCGTCGCCCACGCCGGCGGCGGCCCTTTCAGACTACGCAGGAGATCTGGAACCGCGAAACTGGTGCACAGCAGTGCTACCAGGTAAACCACCACAACGCCGCGAACGTAGGTGGAGACGCGTCTGAAGGCGCTGGCAGGCAAGACTGCCATGAGAAGACCCAGAAGCGCGAACACCGAAGAAAACGCAAACACACTCGCCAGCATGACGACGAGGGTGTGGACCAGTGCGAACTTAACAAAAAACAGAAGCGATTTTTGTGTCGCTTCTACAACGGCCGGGAAAAGAATGCAGGAGGCTGCATTCACATCCACTGCAATCAATCCGGCGAGGAACACAACCGCCACGAGATTTGCGAGAAAGATGTTGCGCGTGGAGATGGGGAGCGGAACCAGATTCATATAGTCGCGCCGGTCGGGAAAGATCGCATCCCATCGCCAAACCGCGACCGCGCCAGTCACGGTCATAGAAAGCACGATGAAAAAATATTCGTCCGGAAGCGTGATCAGTAAGGGATCAACGTTTGGAATGCCGCGCAGCCATTGCAGGAGAGTTCCATACTTATTGAGCAAGAGCAAGGAAACGAATCCCCCCGGCATTGCCAGCAGCGTGAGCACCAGCCCGACGCCAAGATCGAGGCCCTCGGCGTCCGTGTCTCCGCCGCCGCGGAAGATGCGAGCGACGAAGAGTTGAACCATCCGCCAAAAAGGCCTCTCCCGTCGCTCCTGATACCCGCGAAGAGCCGCTTCCATCGAATCGCGGATCATGCCGCCTTCTTCTTCATGACCGCGACGATATCCCGCGCCACACGCATCGTGTCCACATCGTCCACCAGATGCAGAAATGTATTCTCCAGCGACTGTCCGAGAATCTGCCCGATGTTGGCCACGGAGTCCTGCGCGATCACGATTCCCTTGCGCAGGATCAGGACATCGGTGCAAACTTTTTCGACGACCTCCAGGACGTGTGAGCAATAAAAGACGAGTTTGCCCTGCTGCCCGAGCGTTTGCACCAGGTTCTTGAAGATCAGCGCCGAGGTGACGTCCAGTCCCGAGAGCGGCTCGTCAAAGATGAAGATCTCTGGGTCATCCATGATTGCGGCGATAAGAAGAATGCGCTGCCGCATGCCCTTGGAATAAGAGCCAATGCCGGCGTGCCGGCTGGGATGCAGCGAGAAGAGTTCGAGCAGGGAATCAATCTTGGATTCGAGATCGAAGCGGTTCATCCCGCGCAGGGTCGCGATCAACTCCAGATATTCCCAGCCGGTCAGGTACGGATAAAGGTGGGGCTCTTCTGGGACATAGCCCAGGAGTTTGCGATAGCTCGCCAAGTCATCCTGAATGTTATGGCCGTCGAACTGCACCACACCGCGCGTCGGTTGAAGCAGGCCGGTGAGCATCTTCACGGTCGTACTCTTGCCCGAACCGTTGGGGCCCAGGCATCCGAGCACCTCTCCAGGTCGCAAGGTGAATGAGAGATCCTGTACCGCGGGCAACGATGCGTAACGCTTCGTCAGGTGAACGGCTTCGAGCATGGACTACCTCGCGACGAAGAGTTCGGGCGGCAGGGAACAGACCTAGGATGGTAGCTTAGACACCGGCCGCGCGCCACGAGTTCCGGGGTAATAGTCGTCGCCCCGCGTTTTGAAGCTGGGCTTGGCGGAACTTAGCTGAGAATCGGCAGTTTCCGAATCCTCTTCTTTGTAGCCGAGTAGATCGCGTTGCAGAGCGCGGGCGCGAGCGGCGGCACCGAGGGTTCGCCGATTCCCGTCGGAACCTCGGCGCTCGGAACATAGTAGACCTCGACGGCTGGCGTTTCGTCCATGCGCAACGGAGCATAATCGTCAAAATTTCCCTGCACCACGCGGCCTTTGTCTATCGTGATTTTGGCGCGTAGCGCGTTGCCCAGCCCGTAGACAATGCCGCCTTGAATCTGCTGTTCGAGGATGCTAGGGTTCACAACCTGCCCGCAGTCGACCGCCGCGACCACGCGATGCACGCGGGGTTGGTTGTTCTCCATGGTGATCTCGACCACCTCGGCCATGTAGGAAGAAAAGCAGCCGAAGCAGGCGACTCCGCGGAAGTGGCCGGCGGGAAGAGGCTGGTTCCATCCGGCTTTCTCCGCAGCAAGTTGTAGCACGCCGCGCATGCGAGCGGTGTGCCAGGTCGTCGTGAAGTAAGGCAGGTCCTGATCTTTCGCCAGCAGGTGCAGACGATACTGCAGCGGGTCTTTGGCAGCGGCGACCGCGAGTTCGTCGATGAAACTCTCCAGCGCAAAGGCCGCCTGCAGCGCGTAGACCGAACGCATCCAGCCCAGCGGCACCGGGGTTTCGGTCAGCACATATTCGATCGTGTAGTTGGAGATGCCATAGACGGGGCCGGCTTCATCGGGCAGATCGGGATCCACGCCGCCCGGCGTTGGCTGCCCCTTTTGCCCGCTGATCGATGGAGCGATGATGCGATGCGTTAGCGCAATCGGAAATCCTGAGCCATCGAGCGTCGCGGCAAGCTGATGCAAGCTCGCCGGACGGTAGGTGGAAAAGCGCATGTCGTCTTCGCGCGTCCAGACGACTTTGACCGGAGCATTAATCGCCTTCGAGACGAGCGCGGCTTCTACGGCATAATCGTGTTCCAGTCGCCGGCCAAAGCCACCGCCCATCAGCGTGACATGAACTTTCACTTGATCCGGGTCGAGGCCAATTGCGGTCGCCACGGAATCGCGGCAGTCCTGTGGAACCTGTGTGGGCGCCCACAATTCGCAGGTGGCGCCCTGATAGTGCGCTGTGCAATTTCCCGGCTCCATGGGCGCATGCGCCATGAACGGCAATTCATATTCGGCGGAAATGTGCCGTCCGTTGACTTTGGCAGCCTCTCCGGCGGCGTAAAGGTTCACGCCTTTTTTCGACGCGGCTTGTTTCAAAGACGCAGTAACCGCCGCGCTATTCAAATCTTTGTTCGGGCCATCGTCCCAGGTGACGTTGAGTACACGGCGGCCTTCCATCGCTCCCCAAACGCTGTCGGCAACTACGGCGACGGCCGAGTCTCCAACTTTGCCGACGTAACTCACGCCGGAAATCTTTTTCGATTCCTTGTCGTCGAAAGCCGAAACTTTTCCCGCAATCGTGGGACACCGTGATAGCACCGCGAACTTCATCCCGGGCATGCGGTAGTCGAGGCCGAAGATCGCTTCGCCCTTTACCTTGTCAGGTGTATCCACGCGCGGCAGGCGTTGCCCGACGATCTTGTAATCCTTGCTCTGCTTCAGGGGAACGTCGGTCGGAATCGGCAGCGTCGCAGCCTTGCTGGCTAGTTCGCCATAACTCAGAATTCGGTTGGTGGCCGCGTGCTTAATTTGGCTGTTCTCGGCAGCGCATGCGGATCGCGGAACGTTCCACGTCAAAGCGGCGGCGGAGATCAGCATCTCGCGCGCGGCCGCTCCAGCTTTGCGCATGGGATCCCACGTGGTACGAATGCTCGCGCTTCCTCCGGTTGTCTGATCGCCGAACAGCGTGCTGGCGCCTGCCTGCTCGATGGCGATCTGCTTCCAGTCGGCTTCCAGTTCCTCAGCGAGAATCATGGGCAGCGCGGTGCGCACGCCCTGTCCCATTTCGGAGCGTGCCACGACAATCGTAATTTTGTTGTCGGGCGTAATACGCAGATAGGCGTTCGGCGAAAAGGATTCCGCCTGCGAAGCCGATTTGTGCGGAAGGTAGAAACCGATGACCAGGCCAGCGCCGGCAGCCACTCCGGCGGCTACGAATTCACGACGCGAAAGTGGGCTCATCGCGCGCCCCCATTGCCGGCTGCGCGATGCACAGCCTTGCGAATTCGTTCATAAGTTCCGCAGCGGCACAAGTTGCCGTTCATGGCTTGCGTAATTTGTTCGTCCGTGGGATTCGGCGTTTTTGCGAGCAGTGCCGCAGCCGACATGATTTGCCCGGTCTGGCAGTAGCCGCATTGCGGAACTTCTTCGGCGATCCAGGCCTGCTGCAACACATGCAGACCGTTGGCTCCCAGGCCTTCAATGGTGGTTACGCTTTTGCCCGCAGCCTGCGACACCGGAGTGGAGCAGGAACGAATCGGGTTGTTATCGACGTGGACGGTGCAGGCGCCGCATAGCCCCGCGCCGCAGCCGAATTTGGTTCCGGTGAGTTCCAGCGTATCGCGGAGAACCCAAAGGAGTGGAGTTTCTGGAGAAACGCTGACTTTCTTGTCACTGCCGTTGACGCGGAGTGTGATGTCTGCCATGTAAGTTCAGTTGGAGATTCAGGGAACTGCACAACATGGTATCCAACCTGGGAAAAAAGGGGAAATGGAGAAGAACAGAGGCCGATCGTTGGGCAGGAAAGTTTTGGGAAATCCCTGGTTCTTATCGGCCGGGGAGCAGCGTTAGTTGTCGCGCGATCTGCATTCCGATCTCCTCTGCGAAAGCGCGGAAGGCGGGAATTTCATAAAGCCGCAGACCAATTTCGTCTCGCGGAGAAGTGCTGGCGTGCGCGTTGGCCGCTTCCTCCCGCACCGCGCTGAATATCCTGGCTGCGGTACTCGAGTCAAAACCCTCAGAGACGATCACCCGGTTGTCTCCCCAATGCTCCACCAGCACCGGTCCTTCTTCGGTGGTGATTTGCGCGCGCGAAACAGGGCAGGTTATCCCGCTGCAGGCGGAAGCGGGCTGCAAGGTCGCGGTCTGATAACGCTGCGCGACCTCCGAGGCGTAGAAGCGCGCGAAACGTTCGGCGGCTTGCGGAGTGGTCCAGCGCGAGACATAGACAAGCGCCAAGTCGGCCGTGGTCGCGGGCGCTTGGCCCGCTTTGTCCTTGCGTTGGAAGGTTACGTATTCACCGCCTTGCCACGACGTAGAAACATCGTCGGCAATCTTGCGTGCTCCGTATTGCTTTAAAAGTGCGCGGACGTCGAGTTGCCCAATGCCGCCCGAGTCGTACACGTCGTACTGTTCACCCAGTAGCATCTTTAAATCGGGCATTCCGAGCGGGGGCAGTTGTTCCCGTTTGATGTAGGCCTCGGGCTGCAGGACTTCATGAGAATTGTTGGGCGGCCGCGCGAAGGCGCCCGCGAATGCCATTTGCCGTCCCCCCTTGTGGAGCAACTCCCCTTCAAAGATCAAGCCTTCGTTGTAGGCAAACGATCCCGCCTCGCGCAGAATCATCGGGGCATCGTGCAACATTTGCGAGTCGGCGGTCGCTTTCACTGCGGGCTCCTCCATCGAATAGATCAGGTCCGGAGAGTCGACGAGGTTGCGTCCCGAGGGGGCTAGCAGATAGTCCACATACACCACCATGGCTTGGCCCTCGACCACGGCCTTGCGGGCCGTGGCGCCATCGTCGTTGCCGCTGTCGCCGGGCTTGGAAGCATTTCCCGCAGGTTTAAGAGCGGCCTTCATCCATTTCCGCAGATCATAGTTTTGATCCTGCAGCGCGTGAGTCAATTCGTGCGCAAGGATCGGCTCCTGATGGTCGGGAGGGACCCAGTTCAGTAACGAGATCGTCTTGGTTTCATCGTCGTAGTAGCCGGCGATCTGTTGGCCGGTCGACTTCACCAGGAATTCCCGCAGGTTGAAATCGCGGGGCAGGAAGCCGAGTTTCTTCATGCTCAGCTCTTCCTGGGCAAACCGTTGCGTGAACTCTTCCTTGGCGAGCGCGCCGCTCATGTACTTCTCAACCTCGGCCTTGCTCACTAAACGACGCTTTACCGTCGCGTGCCTGGGCATGCCGCTGTCTTGCGAGGCGAAGGCGAAGATTCGGTCTACAGACTCGAAGAGCTTTTTCGCATCCGCGTCGGTCATGCGGACCTCGTCCGAAGTCTCCTTACGCAGCTTGCGGGCCACGTCAGCCAGGCTTTGCCCCGAATTGTCTTGGGAAAGGGTGAGGGTGGGGAGTAACCCAAGAAAAAAGAAGATCACTGAGAAATAACGGCAACCGCGGAAACTGATCATTGCCTCACCCAGGAAAAAGGAATGCGCGCCTTTAAATTTTCCCCGAGTGTGCGGTCAGACTCACGGCAAAACTAGGCCGCAGCCTTACGAAGGTAACGAACGAAACTGAAAGTGGGAGAGATGCAGCAGTATCTGATTGGCTCTTCAGCTCAAAAAACTCTGGCTCGAAAATCTACTTCAGTTCGGCCAACTTCTGGGTGGCGAGTTGTCCCGCCTCGGCGCCGGGATTTTCTTTCTTGATCTGTTCGTAGATGCGCTTGGCGTCGAGCGGCTGGTTAGAAGTCTGGTAGAGATCGGCCAACTGCAATTGCGCCGTCACTTTGCTGACCGAGGCGGTCGGTTTGTTGATCAGTTCCTGATAGAGCGCCGCGGCTTCTTTGGTGCGGTTGGTTTGTCCGTAGAGCGAAGCGAGGGCAGACTTGGCGACGGCCGCGACCTCACGGTTTCCGGCGGAGACGACCTGCTTGAAGTTGCGTTCAGCGGCGGCATTGTCGGACAAACTGGCCGCGGTCACGCCGAGAAAGTAATGAGCCATGTCGGCGGTGCGGGTGTGGGGATATTTGTCGACGATCGCCTGAAACTGTTTCTGCGCGGTCTGCGCGCGTTCTTTGGCCGACGTAAAGCTCGGAACGTCAGGCTGAGCAGGCGTTCCCTCGGGGCGCAATTGCGTGTCCATGGTGCGAACCGCCTGCGACAGGTCGAAGCTGGCCTTTTCGTCCTGCGCGCTCAGGTAGTACCACCCGCCAACCACGGCGGCGACGACGATGGCGAGGGCGACAACGGAGACGATTAGAGTTGAGCGGTGGGCGACGGTCCAATCGGCGGTTTTCTCGGCAGCGTCAAAGGTGACACGGCTGAAGGCATCCTGTTTCAGTTGATGACGGGTTTCTGCGCGCACGGACTTCCCTTCTGGTTATATACGGTAGGCTGGATAAACTAGCAGTTTAACAGGCGTAAAACGGGCCGTCAAAAGCGGAATGGCCATGGAACTTCCGCCTCAGGCAGCTGCCGGTGAAGCGTCGCTGACCTCCACAGGAGACGCAGTCGACGAACCGTCGCCGACCGGCAGGTGCACGATCACCAGCGTGCCCGTGCCGTTGGAGTTGATGTCCAGCGATCCACCGAGCTGGCGAATCCTTTCCCGCATGCCTCGAATTCCAACTCCGGGCGTGCCCGAAGCCGCCATTTCTTCCTGCTTATCGAGCGGTATGCCTTTGCCCTTGTCCGCGACCTCGACCATTACATTCTGATCGCGCTGACGCAGGCGAATCTTGGCAACGGGGCTTGCAGAATGGCGGTGGATGTTGGTGAGGCATTCCTGCACCACGCGGAAAATCGCAGTCTCCGATTCTCGTGGCAGGCGCCCGAAATCCTCCGGGAGATCGAGGTCGACTCTGATTTTGCTGCGCAGCGCGAATCCGTCCACATACCAGCGCAGGGCGGAGGACAGTCCCGCTTCGTCGAGCAGCGGCGGGTGCAGCAAGTGAGAAATCGTGCGCACCTCGGAGGTCATTTCATGAACCAGGTTTTCGCTGTCGGCTAGGGCGTTAGCGGTTTTGGTGAGCCGTTCGATGTCGCCGCGCACGGTCGACAGGTTCATACTCAAAGCCGCCAGCAACTGGCCTACACTGTCGTGCAGTTCGCGCGCAATACGGCGTCTTTCATCATCCTGCAGTTGCAGCAGACGGGCCGACAGGTTGCGGAGATTCTGATTGGCTGCGTCCAGGTCTGCCGTTCGCTCCCGCACGCAACTTTCAAGTTCTCCCTGGGCCCGCAGCAGCGTTTCATTCTGGTGGCGACGGCTTTCCGCGAGGGCCAGGACGACGACCGAGCAGCATAGGAAAGTCAGTAAGAGAACTGCCTGGGCAACAGAGGGCACTCTGAAAGGGTGTAGCGTTGTCAGCGGTCCGTACAACGCGCCAGCTAGAGCTATCAAAATCGCAAGAATGGACGGCCCGATGCCGCAGTACCAGGCGGAGAAAGCGATCGCCGGCAAAAGCACGACGAAAACTGCTGACTCCCCGGCTAAGCCACGCAGTGCGGTGCCAAGGAGAAGGGCAATCAGAGCCAAGGCGGTCGCGAGGACGTAGCGCAGAGAAGTGCTTTCATGGATTCGCGCTGACAACGAAAAAGAGTTAGTCCCCATGAGTTCACCCTAAAATCGGGCAGCAAAAAAATCTAGATCGCGAAAAGGGCAGACTGCAAAAAAGCAAAGCAACGCAAGTGTCCACCATCATAACAGGATCGATAAACGAGGTGAACCCGAAATTCACGTCCGCCTTAGTCCTTTTATTGGCTGGAGATAGGGTGCGATTAATACCGAGTGGGGACATACGCAGTGGAAGATTCGAATGGTATAAGATACGCGCGCAGTTGAGTTTTTGATTTCCGAATGTCGCGAAACAAGTCCGGCGACTGCGGTCGCTCTACACGTAGAGGCAGTTTGTCGCTAATTCATGGAGAGAAAAGAAATGTCATCGCATAAATTTTCGTCGACCGCTTTCGCGGTATTGCTGTGCCTCAGTCTGACCGCGTCTGCGGCCGATAAGAAGTCCAAAGACTCAAAAGCTGAGGAGGCGAGTAAGCCCTCCTACGAACTGCCCCAGCCTGCAACCGAGAATCTTGACTACACCATGTACCAGCGCATTCGGGATGAGGGACTCGGTCACTCGCATGTCATGGAGTTTGCCTCCGCGCTGGCGGATGGGATTGGGCCACGGTTGACGGGATCTCCGAATTTGAAACGCGCCAATGAGTGGACCCGCGATCAGTTCGCGGCCATGGGTTGCAGCAACGCGCATCTGGAAGATTGGGGTGAGTTTGGCATGGGCTGGCGGCAGCTCAACACCTGGGTGCGCATGTCGGCGCCCGATACCGCGGTGTTTATCGCCCAGGCGCTGCCCTGGTCGCTGGCGAGCAAGGGGCCCATCAGCGGGCGCGCCGTTTGGGTGAGTGCCAAGGACGAGAAGGATCTGGAAAAGTACAAGGGCAAACTAGAAGGGAAAATTGCTTTCTTCGGCGACATGCGCGACGTGAAGCCCGTCGACAAGCCTTTATTCGAGCGCAGGGACGACGCCAACCTCAAGCAGACCGCTGAGTTTCCCGTGAACGTGGGAGAACCCGAGCGAGGGTTCCAGGATTTTATCAAGCGGCTGGAATTCCGCGAGAAGGCGGGGCAGTTTCTTGCCGCTGAACATGCCGTCGGAATCGTCGTGCCGAGCCGCGATGGCCGCAACAATGGCGGAGCGGGCGGAACAATTTTCGACGATGGCGGCAGCGGCATGGGGTGGTTCACCTATAAACGCGAGCATGCCGAGCAACTGCCAGTCGTAGTGATGGCCATCGAAAATTATGGGCGCGTCTACCGGTTGCTCAAAGCCAACGTTCCAGTCACAGTCGAGATGGACGTGGAAACGGAATTCACCGGCGACCACGAGCACGGCTATGACACCATCGCGGAAATTCCCGGCACCGACTCCAAGCTGAAAGATGAAGTGGTGATGGTCGGCGGCCATCTCGACTCATGGGCCTCTGCGACCGGCGCCACCGACAACGGAGCCGGCACCGTGGTGGCGATGGAAGTGATGCGCATTTTGAACGCCCTGCATGTGCAGCCGCTGCGCACCATTCGCGTCGGCTTGTGGACCGGCGAAGAGCAGGGAGAGTTCGGTTCCTATGGATACGTGAAGCAGCATTTTGGATACGTGCCGCTTTCGACCGAGCCGGATCAGATGAAACTCCCTGATTTCCTGCGCAAGCCTTCCGGTTCGGTGCAGCTGAAACCCGACCAGCAGAAAATTTCCGGATACTTCAACGTCGACAACGGCTCGGGAAAAATTCGCGGCATTTATTTGCAGGAAAACGCCGCGGTCGCGCCCATCTTCCAGCAATGGATTGCGCCTTTGCAGGATCTCGGCGTGAGCACGATAACCATGAGAAATACGGGCGGCACCGATCACGAGGCCTTCGACTCAGTCGGGGTGCCAGGATTTCAATTCATTCAGGACATGCTCGATTACAGCTCGCGCACCCACCACTCCAATATGGATACCTACGAGCGGCTGCAGCCCGATGATCTGGCGCAGGCAGCGGTGGTGGAGGCGATCTTCGTCTACAACACCGCCATGCGCGATCAGATGCTTCCGCGAAAGCCGCTGCCGCGTCCCGAACTCGAGGAGCAGCGCAAAGCTCCACTAAAGAACGTTATGCCCGGCGCGGAAGCAGCCGCAGAGGAGATGAAGAAGGTCGAAAATTAGATAGCCCGTCGCATAGCGTTCGTCACCACGGCCGCGGGCTCCGAGGTGCTGTATAGTGACCAGCATGCCGGCCGGGACAGTCATACGCCGCGCCAAGCCTGGTGAGAACGACTCGGTGCACGCGCTGGTGCAGGCCATCGCCGATGAGACTTTTGCGTACCTGTTCGCGTCTTCTCAAGTACCGATTGGAGAGGCCAATTGGCTGTCGGCTTGGGTGGCGCTCTGGGGGGAAGAGATTGTGGGTGTGACGCTGACGAGCGAGGAATGGGTCAGCGATTTGTGGGTTCGCTGCGACAGCCGTAAAATTGGGATCGGTGGGGAGTTACTGGCGCATGCCGAACGTGAAATTAGCAGCCGTGGGCATCGCACACTTCGCCTTCGAGTGGTTAAGTCAAATACTCGGGCCGTCGAGTTCTATCAGAATCGCGGCTGGGCAGTTCAGCGCGAATTTCCACATGAGAAGTTCGGCCACACGATGTTCGAAATGGCCAAATCGAGCCACAGAACGTCCTTGTGACGATCCTTGCACTCGCCAACCTTGTTGGAGTAGCCTCGTCTAACCCGATAACCTCCTGGAGTCTCCCATGGCTGCGATTCATTTGGTGATTAACAACAGTCTCCACGAGGTGGAGGTCGCTTCCGATACGCCTCTGTTGTGGGTCCTGCGTGACAAACTCAACATGACGGGCACGAAGTACGGCTGCGGCATGGGCCTGTGCGGAGCCTGCACCGTTCATCTCGACGGCGAAGCAGTGCGCGCCTGCCAGACTCCAATCTCGTCGGTGGGCGCGAAGAAAGTGACGACCATCGAGGGATTGTCGGCCGACAATACTCGTCCCGTGCAACGTGCTTGGATCGCCGAGCAAGTGCCGCAGTGTGGATATTGCCAAACGGGGCAGATTATGTCGGCGTCGGCGCTGCTGGCCAAGACTCCCAAGCCGAGCGACGCGCAGATCGACGCGGCCATGGGCGGAAATCTGTGCCGCTGCGGCATGTATCAGCGAATCCGCCGTGCGATTCATCGTGCGAGCGCCGAGAAGGGAGCATGACCATGAATATCAGCCGCCGGCAATTCGTCATAGGAGGGGCCGTCGCCGGAGCGGGCGCCCTGGTCATTGGCGTGCGCTTCCCGGAATCGTTGCTGCATGCGCAGGAATCCAATGCTGGCGCGAAAAAGCCCGCACCCAATCCCTTTGACGCCTATGTGCACGTAAATCCTGACGGGCATATCACGCTGATCGTCGCCAAGTCGGAGATGGGGCAGGGAATCAAAACCGGGCTCGCAATGCTTCTGGCGGAAGAGGCGGACGTTGATTTCAACTCGGTGAGCGTGGAGCAAGCCGAGACCCGCCCGGATATTTATGCCCACATGGGAACGGGTGGAAGCGGCAGCACGATGGAAGGATTTATGCCGCTGCGGCGCGCGGGAGCAACCGTGCGCGTGTTGATGATCACAGCGGCCGCAGCGAAATGGAACGTGCCCTTGTCTGAATGTGAAGCGAAAAACGGGACCGTGCTGCACAAGAAATCCGATCGCAAGGCCAGTTATGGCGAACTGGTTGAGGCTGCACGGAAATTGCCTCTCCCGGAACCCGACAAAGTGAAACTCAAGGACGATGCGGATTTCAAATTGATCGGCCACGCGACGCCGCGTGTCGATATTCCGTCGAAGGTAAATGGCACGGCGCAGTTTGGAATTGATGTGCGCGTACCCGGGATGGTGTTTGCGGTGGTAGCGCGCTGTCCCACATTTGGCGGCAAGCCGGCGCGCTTCGATGCGGGCAAGGCCAAGGCAGTTCCCGGAGTGCTCGATGTTTTCGAAATTCCCGCCTTCGGCGCGGACAAGTTCACCGCCGGTGGAGTCGTGGTGGTGGCCGATTCTACCTGGGCCGCGATGAAAGGCCGCGACGCCCTGCAGATCGCATGGGACCGCGGCGCCGCAGTTTCGGAATCGAGCGAACACATGCGGCAAGCCCTGCGCAGCGCGGCGACAAAACCAGGCAAGCGCGTACGCAACGATGGCGACGTGGATGCGGCGTTCTCGAACGGAGGGAAAAAAATCATGGCCCTGTACGAGATGCCGCTCCTGGCGCACGCCACCATGGAACCGATGAACATCACCGCCCACGCGCGCGGCAGCGAGGCAGAGGTGTGGGCGCCCACGCAATCGCCCGATTGGGTGCAGGGGACCGTGGCGAATGTGCTCGGTCTCAAACCCGAGAAAGTAATCGTGCATACGACTCTGATGGGCGGCGGATTCGGGCGGCGCTACATGGCCGATTTTCCCGCGGAGGTCGCGCAGATCGCGAAGGTAGTCGGCAAGCCCGTGCAACTGGTGTGGACTCGCGAGGACGACATGACTCACGACTTCTACCGTCCCGCGACCTGCCATCGCATGCAAGGTGTGGTCGACGCAAATGGCCGTCCGGTGGCCTGGTATCACACGCTTGCCTCGACATCCATCAAGGGCTATTGGGACCCGAAGGTCGATCCCTCAGGTGATGAATCCGGCGGGGCGGCGCAGGTGCCCTACGCAATTCCGAATGTGCGGCTCGAATATAACGACGTTTCCAGCCCGGTGCCGCGCGCGTGGTGGCGCTCGGTGGAAAATTCGTTCAACGGTTTTGTGGTCGAAAGTTTTATTGACGAGTTGGCAGCCGCTGCCAGTAAAGATCCCGTGGAGTTTCGCAGAAGCCTGTTGGTGAAACCGCCGAACTGGAAGCCGAAGTCCGAGGACGATCCCGATCCCGCCCGTCTTTTGGGTGTCTTGAACCTGGCCGCGGAAAAATCGCGGTGGTCGAAGCCCTTGCCTAAGGGCCGCGGACGAGGCGTTGCCGCATTTCATTCCTTCGGGAGTTATTTTGCGGAAGTGGCCGAAGTCACGGTGAAGGGTAATGAATTCAAGATCGATCGCATCGTGGCCGCGGTGGATTGCGGGCAGATCGTGAATCCGGAGTCGGTGCGCTCGCAGACCGAGGGCGCAATCATTTACGGACTGAGCGCCGCGCTGAAGAACGAAATCACGATCAAAGACGGCGCGGTCGAGCAAACGAATTTCGATGGCTACGATCCCATCCGCATCTCCGAAGCTCCGCCGATCGAGGTGCATTTAACCACGAGCAAAGAAGATCCAGGCGGGATGGGCGAGCCGGCGCTGCCGCCGCTGGCGCCCGCGGTCGCGAATGCGATTTTTGCCGCATCCGGCCAACGCCTGCGGAAAATGCCCTTTCAGATGAAGGCGGTATGAGGGCTGATCTTCTCTGCATTCTCTGCGGAATTTCTCTGCGTGTTCAGCGGTTAAAAGCTTTGGCAATAATTTACTTGACTCATCCACGTTAATTTGCTAAAGTTCATGCATGGAGAAAGCAGCCATGCACGAACCGAAGAGTTTGCAAGAAGCAATCGTCTACTTCTCGAATCCTGACAACTGCATTGACTATCTCGCGATCCGGCGCTGGCCCGATGGCAAGGTTGTGTGTCCGACTTGCGGCTCGGATAAAGTGAAGTTCAACGCAGATCGGCGCGTGTGGCAGTGCAGCACTCATCATTCCAAGCGGCAGTTCTCTATTAAAGTCGGAACTGTGATGGAAGATTCTGCAATTCCTTTGGATAAGTGGCTCACCGCAACTTGGCTCATCACCAACTGCAAGAACGGAATCAGCAGCTATGAGATTGCGCGTGATGTAAAGGTCACTCAAAAGTCGGCATGGTTCATGCTGCATCGCATTCGCCTTGCTATGCAGGACGATTTCTTCGGTTCCAAGATGGGCGGGGAAGTAGAAGTCGATGAGACCTTCATCGGCGGCAAAGCGCGGAACATGCACAAGGGTGTCAAGGCTCGGCGTATTACTGGCCGTGGTAGCAGCATCCATGACAAGACTGCCGTGGTCGGAATCCTTGAGCGTGGCGGAAAGATTCGCACCAAGGTAGTGAGCGACCGCAACAAAGAAACCTTGCACGGCTTGGTCAAGACTCACGTTGAAACTGGCGCGGCTGTTTACACTGACGAATTGCATGGTTACTGGGGACTGAATGAGCACTACGCTCACCAGATCATCGACCATGCTGAGAAGTACGTAGATGGTCGCGTGCATACCAATGGGCTTGAAAATTTCTGGTCGCTTCTCAAGCGCGGCTTGCATGGCACCTACGTGGCTGTGGAACCGTTTCACTTGTTTCGTTACCTCGATGAGCAGATGTTCCGTTTCAACAATCGCAAAGACATTGACGATGCTGGCCGCTTCGAAATGGTCGTTTCGCAACTCGTCGGAAAACGCCGTCTCACATTTGCCGAGCTAACTGGCAAGACAGGAGCCGCCACGGTTCACTAAGTCTTGGAGCCGGAAGCGCGGGAGGCGGGCGAAGTCTTAGCCCGCTTTTTCTGCGCCCGCTTGCGTCTCCACTCCTTGTCGCGCTTCTGGATTTCCTCGTGTGATACAGAGAGAAGCGTCCTTACTACCTTGTCAAATTTCTCAGCTTCCAGAGTCATGTTCCTCCTGAAGTTCCGCTTCCCATTCTCGCAAGCGTTGCGCGGTTAGCAGGATGGGTTGATGTTCACAATTACATGTCAATTTTTTAAACCTCTCCGATGCGGCAGGCTCACTATCTACCATAAGTCGGCGCGATTCATGAGCGAGCATGTCTGCCGCCTGTATTCCAGGATATAAATCATCGCTGGCAAAACATATACCCGAAAGCCGTTCCTTAGCTTGGGGATTGTGCTTCCTAAGCAGCCTGTATAGATCGTAGCAGTGCTTTGCCTTCTCCTCGTCGTCGTCCATGATTAGGCCCATCGTCGCGTTCGTGTCTCCCCACAAGACCTTTGTGAGTGCTCCCACTACAGTCGATTCAAATGCGAGATAGTGCGGGTCGCCCATCGTCCGTTCCTGCAAGATAGGCAGACTCAACGATTGAAACGCAATCGCGTCAACTACAGCTCCGAAGCAAACAATTTTCTCTTGCTCAACGATTGCAGCGAATTCGTCCAATATCTCCTGACACTTCCCCAGCCATTTGTCGCCATACTTCTGGCTCGTTGGAAGCCATCCATTCTTGCTAGTCGGATGAAGCATCGCACTAACGTGAATTGGGGGAACGTGGAGCCTTATCCGAGCGGCCCTCCAAGCGGCAAGCAACTTCGACCATTGATCGCCGTTGCCGAGAAATCCACAAAACGCGATATACGGAGAATTGCCAACCTTCCCGCTTTCGTCACAGTGAAATTGAACCGCAGCCATCCATCTACCTTCCCAAATTTCGGGACAAGGCAAGCACCATTCCACTCATAACCTCTCCCGGAATAATTGATTCCATGCTCAAACCGTACTACAATGGATGAGTCAAGTCAATTATTGCCAAGGCTTTTGACTGCAGAGTTCGCGGAGGAAAGGAGCACGCAGAGAAAATCATTCAGCAGTCAGCTTCAAAACCAAAAGCCGGGCTGCGCCGGCGGACAGCCGAGGGCGGCTGTCCCCACATAATCCAGGCTGCCCGACATTCTTTAGCCCCCACCTCTACCTCCCACTTAGACCAAAAGAAAAACGCCGCCATACTCCGGCGGCGCGATCTCAAATTTCTTCCGTCCAACTCCTATCGCGGAGCTTCCTCCAACAATCCCTGCTCCAGTTTTTCCTGGCATTCAATGCAATGTCGCGTCCAGGGCACAGCTTCCAGGCGCTTGGCGTTGATTTCCTTGCCGCAGTGAATGCATTCGCCGAAGCTGCCCTCGCGAATGCGGGCCAGCGCTTTATCCACCATCTGCAAAGTCTGGCGATCGTTGTTGCTCTGGCTGAACAGGAATTCCTTGGTATAGGAACTAGCGGCCCGGTCGGCAATGTCCTGGGCAGTATCCTCGTCGGCGGAACGCCCGTCAGCCTGGGTCCGATTCACAGTCCGCCGCAATTCCTGCTGCCGCGTTTCTAAACGTTTTTTGAACGCTTCCAGCTTCTTCTTATCCATAGGTCACTTCAACAATTCAATCCTCATAGCTCAATACGCAAAATCGCTCTATCAAACTCCGAGGACGCCCCATCCCGGAGGCGTCCTGGTCTTAAGGCCAAACGAAGATGATAAGCGCCAAAATTAAGATGCGTCAACCGCGTCGAAGGCTGCAGTGGACTCCGTTTCGCGGCGAAGCCAACCTTTTTTCAACAGCCGGCTTCTAACCGGACCCTGAGCTCACCCCGCTGAGGGCTCCGGCATCATCAAATTGCATGAGTTTTGACGTTGAACGAAAACGTCGCGCCACACGAAGGATTCGCTCTCGCCGCAATTCTGCCTAGCGCGGCAGCGGGTCCTTCATGCTGGCCAAGGCATATCCCATCACGGCCATGGCGGCGGCATTTTCGCGCAATTCCGCGGGAACAACTTTATCCAGCGTGTCGGCCGCGCTGTGATGGTAGTCGAAGTAGTGGCGTCCGTCTTGCAGGATGCCGAGAGCGGGCACGCCAGCCTCTGACATCGCGGCAATGTCGGCTCCCGGCGGATAGCTGCTGGGCATTAAGACATTCCCGCCGAAGCTTTGCAAAATCCCCAATGCGGGCCGCAGGAGTTCCCCAGCGTGCGGCGACATCTTGACGTCGAAGCCCAGCGGGTGCGCTGCACCTGAATCGCTTTCAATGGCGGCTGCGTAATGCGGAAATTCCGTGGAGTAATCTTTCGTATATTGCTGGCTGCCGGCGCCGCCGCTCTCTTCGTCCATCCACGCAATCACCCGCAGCGTGCGCTTCGGATGCAAATGCAACTTCTGCAGGATTTCAGCCGCTTCCATGGCGACGACAACCCCGGCGCCATCGTCGATCGCCCCCGTGCCCAGATCCCAGGAATCCAGATGCCCCGAGACGATCACGACTTGCTCTGGATGTTCGCTGCCCTTCAAGTCAGCGATCACATTGTGGCTGGTGGCGTCGGGTAACTTCTGCGGAGTCAGAGTCAGATGCATTCGCACCTTGCCTTGCGCGGCGAGGTCAGCAATCAGGATGGCATCTTCCGCGGTAACAGCGCCGGCGGGAATACCAGCCGGAGTGCTGAATCCAGTATGCGGCAAGCGAAAGTCGGCGCTGCCCACCGTCCGTACTAATGCCGCCACCGCGCCCAACTCGGCCGCAGCTTTGGGGCCGGCGCCGCGATAGCGTACCGCTTCACCGTACGCCATGAACGACATCCCACCCGCGGCTTTCTTCTTGTCGAATAATTCATTGAAGAGCACGATTTTGCCCGCAACTTTGTCGTGGCCCAGGCCTTTCAGTTCGTCGAAATTGTTGACCACAACCACGTCTGCGGTAAGTCCCTCGGCAGGAGTCGACCCGCTTCCGCCCAAGGCGGTAAGGACGACCTTCTGCTTGGTGCCCTGCGCCTGCCCCGCGTATTCGACGAGTTCCGCGGTTTCAGCTCCACGCACCCAGTGCGGCACTTTGACTTCTTCCAGATGCACGTCCAGTCCAAGCTGGCGCAACTCCGCGGCCACGTACTCGACCGCTGCCTCGGCCTGCGGCGATCCAGTCTGGCGGGGACCGATGTTCTCCGTGAGGTGGGCGAGTTGATGATAGGCGTAGTCGTCGGAGAGCGCAGCCGTCTTGATCGCGGAAAGTTCCTCCAGCAATTGCGGAGAAAAATTCGCCTGCTCGTCCGGGGATGCCTGGGGCTGCGCAGCGAACGGCGAAGTTGTCGGCGCGGTCTTCGGACTCTGGGCTCCGACTGAAATGGAGAAAAATGCGATCAGCAGAAGAGTCACGCAGTGTTTAGAAAAAAATAGAGTGGCGGCAGAATGGGGTCGGGTCATGGCGCTGGTCAGTGTATCTGATAGAGGCAAAAGAACGAAACAACGATTATGGGTTTCCGTTTTCAACTGAGGGAATTTGCAACAAAAAAATGGCCCCATTGCTGGGGCCACATTTCAAGAGGCTACGAATTTGGTGGGTAAAGTCAGGAAAGGCGATGCGAGACGCCGTTCCGCCAGCCGGAACGGTACGGAAAGTGACGCGGAGTAAGAGTGGAAGTCATGGTGCTTGAGTTTGCGGCCTCTTTGTTACCTGACAAAGAAGCATTTGCCGCGCCAAAGTCACATGCCAGCGTGATTGCGCTCACGCTGGCCGATAAATCCATGACGACTAACGAGTTAGTTCAAACGAAATGGTTAAGCGTGAACGGCAATCGGAAATTGTGCAAAAGGGGAAGTGCAGAACAATGCACATTCATTGCACGCCTCTACCGGACTTCATAAATACCAAAGCCCATGGCGGTTTGCCATGGGCTTGTAACCTCGACTGAAGTTCTTGAATATCTAACTGTTGCCCGCAACCGTGCGCAGCTTCCCGGGTAGAAAGTGATAGGGAGGCCACGGCCCGCTGATCGTCACTTCGCAGTTTTTCAACTGCTTAGCGGCGGTGCTGTACCGGTTCTGGTATTTTTCCACGCTCTTGGCGTCGATCAGGTGGGCAATGTCGATCAACATGCCCTCCGGCGCGACTTTCTTGCAGCTGACCTCTTCCTCCAGCGGATTGAATAGCTTATGCACCTGGACGGACAGAGCCCGAGCCTTGGTTTGGCGTTCGCGCTCGCGCGAAGCCTTCACCTTCAGCTTCGACAAATAGTCGCCACCGACCGTGTCGGGCAACTCAATGTCGATCATGGCCTCGCGCAGGGATCCGTCGCGCACCACCAACTTGATGTGCATTTCGGACTTTCCCCGCAGTTTCGCCACGCTCACCCCAAAGGCCCGCCGGTTGACCCGGACGGCTTGACGCAGGGCGTCGTCGCTGTCAAAAATCGTGCCGAACTTGAAAGGCAGAACGGTGGAATTGCGGAAGCAGTTGCTGACCACCCGCGCGTGCTCAATCGCGGATTTATGGTCAAGTTCACCTGCTGCGTGGTCATACTCGCTTACAATTACCGCGAATTCACCACTCGGATAGCTCAGAACCGCTGCGCCGTTCACTCCTTGAACGCCCTCCAACACAAAAGGGCGGCGAGTGCGGGTTCCATTGGGAAGGGTTTGGTGCTCGGTAAGACAATACGCGTACCACGCCATAGTGAACTCTCCGAACCGGGTTAGAGGCGAACAGATCCACCTCTCGTCGAGTTTTCAACAAAGTTAAAAAGCAGTGGTTGGAACGGGCGGTACCTGGGTGTTAACTATTCGGGAATGCGGAAAACTCGCACTCCCTAACTGCATATTACTTTGGGCACCTAGTAAAATGCAACTTTTTCTTAGCAAGCCGCATCGAAAGGTCTCATTTCCCGGCGGCGGAGAGCTTGGTTCGCTCCTGCAGGGCGTAAAGCGGTGACAGATCGAAGGTTCAGTAATTCCTGACGACTGGAAATTAGTGAGCGTCCCCGCCGTCCAGTTTTGTCCCAGTCCCAAGTTTTGTCCCAGTCCCCGTTGCGCGCCGGGGTTAGGAATCGGGTACCCCTCCCCCTCCCCCCTCGAATCTTGGGAATACATGGAGTTAGCAGGAAATTCCCCGCAAAATCCGGAAAACAAAAGAGTTAGATATCAAAATCCGTGAAACAAAGGACTTAGAGACCGACGGTTGCGATCGGACTGTGGTGACCTGTGCCATAATGGCGCGAATAAAATTCTCAGTCAAGGTTGTGCGTCACAGGCGAGCTGTGGAAAAGAACGGGTGGGGCGTTTACGCGGCGGCTCAGAAATACGGAACGTCCCGTGGAGTGCGCTGGCCGCGAGAAAAGGAGGATGTCCGAAGCAGCTCAAGCCAGATTCACGACGCCTCGGGCTGAAGGGCGTCGCATAATATCAGAAATCGGTGAACGTCCCGTCCTGTCCCCCCATTGTTAGAACTGTCCACCACTTTCTTTGTCTCAATTTCGGCGTGCTGTCTAAGTATCGATTGCGAAGGCTAACCAGGGGTTTCCCCAGGTGGATGTTCACCCGTCACAGACATTCACGGGGGAAAGTGAGAATGTGAAGAAACGCCCAAATTGAGGTCATGGACCGCTGGTTGGCTGGTAACCAACTGTGAACCTTGGGCTCCGGCAGTATATTCTAATGAAGAGACACTCAGGTACAGTGGCCGCCGTAGTGCAACGGTGACGTGTCTCGCGGCATTATCCTATGCAAGAGTTCACACTAGGAAAGAAGGGGAGCCTGTGGTAAAACTTTTAACCAATCTTTTACGGGGGATGGTTGACCCCGGCTCACTCCGGCGTGTACTCTTTCGCCTTCAGCGATTAGCTTTGTGCGGAATGAATGCCTCCCTCAGTGCGGCCCCTTGTAGTGGCGACACCCAGCGTTAGCCCGCGGAACTGAATATCGGAGCCGAACAACGAAAAGCGATCATTCAGCAGATTCAGGAGAAGCGGGGGAACTCGCGTCTGATCTGTTGTCTCACGTCTGACCGTGACAACGCCCAAGGGCAGATTGCAAAGGATTTTCTGTTTCGATTCTTCCAGCATCTTCGGACGACGCCAAATCTGGAGAAATTGGATGTCTTGATGTTTACGCTTGGCGGGGACACCTTGGCAGCATACGCACTTGGTCGGCTGGTGCGTCAATTTGCAAAGAAGGTCAGTGTCCTTGTACCGCATCTCTGCTTTAGCGGAGGAACGCTCTTTTCGCTTGTCGCCGATCAAATAGTAATGACCCGACTAGCGACACTGGGTGCGATTGATCCAAGTATCAATGGTCTCCTGAATCCAACAACTGATTTAATGCTGCCGGGTATGGTAGGGGTTCCCGGACAGAAATTTCCGGTACCCGTTGCCGTTGAGAGTGTGGCTGGATTCAGGAAATTGGTCGAGGAGCAGTGGAAACTGGACGCGGACGGAACGACTGAGGCGTTCAGGTTGCTTGCGGATAAGGTTCATCCGTTACTGTTGGGCGACTTGCAGCGCAGCAGAGAGCAAATTATTCGTCTAGCGACCAACTTGATGAAGCTTCACGCTGAGAAGATGGACGACGAGAAAATCGCCAAGATAGTTCAGTCGCTCGCGATTGACCTCGGGTCACATGACTACATGATCGGAAGGGTAGAGGCGCACGATGAAGTCGGCTTAAATATTGCCGATGAGAATCTGGAGTTGGAGGAACTGATCTGGAATCTATATCAGGACTTTGCTACTGAAATGGAACTGGGGACTCCATTCGACCCGATGGAAGGGGTAACGATTCAACCGGGTCAACCGATGCGCCCGACAAATAAGACCGTAAAAATGGTGATGATCGAGAGTTTGGAGCGCAGCGATGTATGGGAACGTGAAATGGTTATACTTCCGCCCAATCAAATGCAAATAAGACGAAATCACTGGAGGAGATGAAAAAATGAACCTGCTCGCCAACAATTCGGTAGCGTATGGCCCGCTCACAAGTACGAGCCAGAACTGCAATGCGGCAAGCAAAATTGACTTGGTGTATCTGCCCACACAAAGTCCAGATATATTCACGCAACCTATGGTCCCTGGAGCGGGCAAGGAATACGTCGTAGAAGTGGCCCCCGATTTTGACGATACCCTCGATCTTGGTCAATAAGAATGTGTGCGGCTTCTGCTCGATACTCATGCGTTCATTTGGTGGGCCAACAACGATCCTCTGTTGTCAACGCCAGCCCGAATCGCGGTGGGTGACAGAGCAAATGAGATATTCCTAAGTTCCGTATCAACTTGGGAAATGGCTATAAAAGTTGCTATTGGTAAACTGGCACTCAGCGCGACGGTCCCTGTTTTTGTGGGGTCACAGGTAGCGCAATATCAATTCATGCCGCTGCCAATCAACTACGACCACACCTACCAAGTTGAGGCGATGACGTTGCATCATAACGATCCCTTTGATCGCCTACTCATTGCTCAAGCGATAGTGGAGAACCTGGTTATCGTTACGTGCGACTCGAAGTTTGCTCCCTACGCAGTTCAGACATTATGGTAGCGTTCAAACACGAAACGACGGCTCAATAAGAATGCGGGATAACGCCGGGACGGCTGAGCGTTCATCGGTTAGTCAAGGAACCTTGGCCGCACAGCCTCATTTCCCGGCGGCGGAGCGCTTGGTTCGCTCCTGCAGGGCGAGCAGGACCACGCGCAGCATCTCATCCCAAGGCGCCGGTTTTCCCGTCCAGATTTCGAACTGCCGGGCCGCCTGGTGGACGAACATCTCAATGCCGGGAATGACTTGCGCCCCGCGTTCCTTGGCCAGTTTCAGGAAGCGCGTCTCGGCAGGATCGTAAATCATGTCAAAGACATAGCGCGCATTGATCTCTTGCTCCTGCAGCGGCGATTCGCGGGTGTTGCCCATGCCCACCGGAGTCGCGTTGATGATCACGTCGAAGGCTAGCTTTTTCAGATCGGGGCGCTTCACGATTCGAGCATGCGCCTGATGCGCCAGTTTCCTGGCGGGCGCCGCGGTTCGATTCAGGATGTAGACCTCTGACCCTCGTTCTTTCAGGCCAAAGACGGCCGCGCGGGCCGCGCCTCCCGCTCCAATCACCAGAATCCGCGCGCCTTCCAACGTATTCAGACGCCGCTCCAGCGGGCGAACGATCCCGGCCGCGTCGGTGTTGAAGCCGTAAAGCTTCCCATCCTGCGCTCGCACGACCGTGTTACACGCACCAATCTTCGTCGTGTGGGCGTCCGTATTGTCGAGATGCGGGAGAATCGCTTCTTTGTATGGCATGGTGACGCTGATGCCATGAATCGGAATCTCGCGCACGCAGGTCAGCAGATCCTTTAGCGTCTTCGCATGCAGCGCGACATAAACCGCATTTACGTTCTCTCGACGAAAAGCCGCATTCATAATGGCTGGAGACAAAGAGTGCGCGATAGGATCGCCGACCACGCCATACACTCGCGTGGCTACGTCAACTTGTTCAATGCGATAGACATTGCGCAATTCCTGCGCGGTCACCTGGCCGGGTGCGGTTTCCTCTCCGGCAACGGCAGACGCGAAAGTGAATACGCTGCCCGCGCGTACCCCGAGAACCCGGCTGATAATTCCTTGCTCCCCCATGCACATGCCCACCACGGAATCCCGGTCGCCTTCCTGCGTGAGGAATTTGATCATGGTCACGTTGTCGGTCAGCGTGGTCGCGGTGCTGACGACTTTATAAAAGTCGGCTGGGTAGGCACGCATTTTTTCCAGAGTTTCGGGGAGCTTCTTGGTCGCCCGAAAATCATGAAACGAAAGGATTAACGCGGCCCGGCTGCGAAGCTTCTGCAATTGCTCCGGTTTGCACTTGGCCGCGGTCTGCAACTCGACGTCGACCAATTGGCAGCCTGCGGCCGCCGCTTTGCCCAGGATATCTAGTTGTGACGCGATCGAGCCTCGGAATTTTCCTCCGCTCGCGACCCGGCGGCAAGTAGCGATCACAAATGTTCCGTGATGCGATTCCATCAGGCGTTTGATTCGAGGAAGCGCCATGGCAGGCTTCGAAAGGTAGTCCAACCTTAACTCCAGAAAAGAGTTATCCCGCAGCAGCAGTTCAGCCTTTTCGACCATTTCGTTAGGATCGGAGCCAATCACCGCCACACAAACGCGTGGCAATCGCAAGGGTAGAGGCCGAGGCGAATAAGGGGGAGCTGAATTCATCTTTCGAAAGTTGAGTCACCCGGTTTCCGGGCGCCCGAATGACGGCGAATTATTACAGGGTGCTAATTAGTTATGCAACAACGGATTAGTGGTTTGCGCGAAAAACTTCTGCTCCAGGGTTCCCAACACCCTCGTAACCTTGACCCTCCCCGCAGTGCTTGTTACCTTCCGGCTGAAGCCTTTTCTTTTCCGGCATTTAACTAGGGGAGAGCGCACGGCGCTCTCACCCGGAGGTAACATGAAGAAAACAGGACTGTTTGTGTTGTTATTGGCGACGGCGGCCTGGGCGCAGGCCGGCCCAGATGTGAATGCTTTCGAAGGTCCGCAGGGAACCGCGCCGACAAAGATGAGCTTTCCCACTATGCGGTTTCAGACGCCGACCTATGCGGACTTGTATTGCGCCGGATTCATCAGCAAACAGACCCTACCCGACGCCAACTATGTGGCGGGCGGCCTGCAGACGCCGACCACGACGAAGTTCACCCGTGGCGATGTGATCTATCTTCACGGCACGGGCTATAGCGCAGGGGCGGAGTACGAGATTGTGCGCGCACTGCGCGACATCAACGAATACGAGACCTACCCTGGCCAAGGCAAGCTGTTGAAATCGATCGGGCAGCCCTATGCCGAGGTTGGACGCGTCAAGATTATCGATGTGCGCAACAAGGTCGCGATTGGAGAAATCGAATATTCCTGTGACGCGGCCAATCCCGGCGACACCGCCATTCCATTTGCCGAAAAGCAAACTGTGACTGTGCCCGGTCCAGCCCGTTTCGACCGCTTCCTTCCCGCCAGCAACCGGCTCTCCGGGCGCATCGTGATGGGAAAAGATTTTGACACCGAACTTGGCACCGGGCAAAAGGTTTACCTCAACCTGGGAGCGAACCAGGGAGTGAAAATCGGCGATTATTTCCGCGCCGTCCGCAGATATGAGGAGGACCTGAAAGATCCTGTGGACTCGCTTTCGTTCAAGGCTGCTATGGCCGAGGACACTCAGAAAAAAGTTCCTTCCTTCGATCCCGCTATGTTCGAGAAGGGCAACGGTCCTGTCATCCACGTGCGAGACTTGCCGCGTAGAGCCGTAGGCGAGATCGTAATTATCGGGGTCACCAACACGACTGCTACCGGCATGATCATCTTCTCTCTTGAAGATGTGCATGCAGGGGACGGCGTGGAATTGGATCAGCTGCAGTAATCGCTTACGAGACTTCCGCTCAGTGAGGAAGCCGGGGACGGGAAACCGTTCCCGGTTTTATTTTTGTGGTATAGCCTCCCGCGTGAGACCATTCAGCAGGGGAAAAATCCTTTCAAAATCGATGACAAGTTAATAGAAGGGGCGCGACGCCTTGGCCGGCATGAAACCCGGGAAGAGGCCATCAAGGCCGCACTTGAGGAATATGTACGCTGGCGCGACCACCTGGCGATCCTGAGCGATTTCGGCACAGTGGACTTCGATCCGGAGTACGACTACAGGGCTGAGCGCCGCCGAAAACGCTGCTGACCTCGGCCGAAAATTCAGGGCTGAACTTTGTCCCCGAAAACTTCCGCGGTAAACGCTTCAATCGTCGCGCCATTCTTCCATGCATCCAGCGGCAGCCCGGCCTTGCGGCAGGTTTGTTCGAGGAAGGTGATTCGATCCCAGTTGTGCTCAGTGGGCACTTGGGGCAACAGCAGGCCGCGCCGTCCCGCCATGCTGATCACCAGTCCGTGACGCCCAATCTCAACCGCGTCGGCGGAAATCGGTTGCGGAGGCGATAGGATGCTCAGTTCAATTTCCAGGTGGGAGGCTTCGGGGAGAGTTACAGAATGGAAGCGCGCGTCTTCGAAAGCCGCGGCGCGCGCGGTGTCTGCCACCGCCCGATAGACCGGACTCACCGGCAGAACATAGCCCACGCATCCTCGCAGTTGTCCGCCTGAGTGCAAAGTTGTAAATGCGCCTCGCGGTTCGGCGAGATGATCGGTTGGCGGGTCGAGCGGAATGTCGCGCCCTTCCAGCGACGAGAGAATGGATTCGTGGGCCAAACGCAGCAGCACAGTGCGTTCGTGGGGCGAGAACTCTCCTGGGGCGTTGTCGCGAGGTTCCACGGCAATCGAATTAGGTTGAGGTAGCGACATCGCGATCAGCCGGGGGTGGCGGCACCGGCTTGCGGCGCCGGCTCAGGATGAAGGCGCGGCGACGGCGCTTGACCACGCGCCGGTCAATCTTCGACCAGAAGGCGACAAAATAGTCGATCGCCGATACCAGCGAGACACACACCATAAACCAGATCGCTACCGACGCGATCCAGTGAATGGGAAAGATGTAATGGCCATAGACCGGCACTTCTTTCCAGCGATGGTCAAGAATGACCGCGACTACCGAGACGATCTGCACCACCATTTTAAACTTGCCGAGTTCGCTGGCCTCGATGGTGAATCCCTCGGACGCGGCAATGGAGCGCAGGCCGCTCACCAGGAATTCGCGTCCAATCACGATCACGGCGATCCACGCGGGAACCAGGCTGGGATTCAATTGCACCAGCGTGACGAACGCTGCCGCGATGAGAAGTTTGTCGGCCAGCGGATCGAGCAGAATGCCCATCGTGGTGACCTGCCCGCGCTTGCGGGCGAGATAGCCGTCAATTCCATCGGTCATGGAAGCCGCGATGAAGAGCGCCGACGCGAGCAATTCCTTCTCGCCGTTCGCGCTGCTGAAGCGGCCGCTGGAAAGAATCCACATCAGCAGAGGGATGCTGGCGATACGGATCAGCGTGATGGAGTTGGGCAGATTCACAACTTTGAGGGGTCGCCGGGGGCCAGCCGGAATCCAGTTTCGATTATCCTCCAGCGCCACAGGGAACGCAATGGACGATGAACTTCCGTAGAGACGTAGCTCGCCTCACCTACGACATCGTTAAGGAATGGATTTTAGGGAATGGATTCGATCACGTCCTCCCAAGGATGGTCTTTGCGATCTTCTTTTCCTCAGCGACCTCCGCGGTCAAAAGCTTCTAACCGCAGAGCGCGCAGAGAATGCCGCAGAGAACACAGAGACACGCATCGTCTTTACGAATGCATTTATTTTGCGGCGGCCGCCTTGGACTGCTTGGCGATGATGACGTCCTTGATTTTGTCGTACGTGGCTTGGGGAACGATCTTCTTGTGCACCAGATCGGTTTTCATGCGGTACGGTCGGCCGTCGATGATTTTCTGTGAATAGGCGTCGCCGATTCCGGGCAGGGCCTTCAATTGATCTTTGGTCGCGGTGTTGATGTCGAGCTTGTCGGTGGCGGACGCGGCCGTCTGCGCGGCGGATGTTGAGCCGGAGCCTTTCGCGGCCGCCAAGCCGCTGACCAGGGAAAGCGCGAAGACCAGGACGGCAATTTGCGCCATTAATTTCTTTTCGATCGGTTTCATGTTTCTCCTATGATCTCAGGGGCTAAAGCCCCACTCTTTTTTGGCTCTTTACGGCACGACTAAAGTCGTGCCCTTTCAAAAAACCACGTCGTCCAAAGCTCGTCCAATCGGTGGAATGCCCCATTTCTCGCGCGTGGTTTGCGCGGGAAGTAGGTCGCCCATTCTTACGCGTAAATGCCGCGCTGGCGGATCGTGTAGGCCACGCGGTCGATGGCCAGCATGTATGCGGCGATGCGGTTGTTGACTTTGTGCGTCTCCGCGTAGCGCACCACATCTTCGAACGAAGACTTCATGATGGCGTCGAGTTGCTCGTTCACCACCGACTCTTTCCAGAAATATCCCTGGCGGTCCTGCACCCACTCGAAATAAGAAGTGGTCACACCGCCCGCATTGGCCAGAATGTCGGGGATCACGAAAACGCCTTTGTCGGTGAGGATGTCGTCGGCGGCAGAAGTAGTCGGCCCGTTCGCGCCTTCGGCCAGGATGCGGCACTTCACGCGGTCAGCGTTGCGGCTGGTGATGACGTTCTCGGTCGCCGCGGGAATCAGAATTTCGCAATCTTCAACCAGCAGGTCGGCGGTCTCGGCCTTTTCCGCGCCAGGGAAACCGTGCACAGTTCCATTTTTCTGGCGGAAATCCACCAGAGCTTTCAGGTCGATACCGTTCTTGTTATGCAGCCCGCCGCCAACTTCGGCGATACCAATTACTTTGTAGCCTGCCTGATGCATGAGCAGCGCGGCGTTCGAGCCTACGTTGCCAAAGCCCTGCACGATCACGCGTGTGCTCTCGCGGGCCAGGCCCAGCTTCGCGCAGGCTTCATCGCACACGATCATTACGCCGCGCCCGGTAGCCTCGCGGCGTCCGCGCGATCCGCCAATGTTAATCGGCTTGCCGGTTACGCATGCCGTCACCGTTTGCCGCATGTGCATGGAATAGGTGTCCATCATCCATGCCATGATTTGCTCGTTGGTGTTGACGTCGGGTGCGGGAACATCTTTTTCCGGGCCGATGAATTCGATGAGTTCCGAGGTGTAGCGCCGCGTCATGCGCTCGACTTCGCCCATCGACATTTTGTGCGGATCGCAAATCACTCCGCCCTTGGCTCCGCCGAATGGAATGTTGACGACGGCACACTTCCAAGTCATCCAGCTGGCGAGGGCGCGGACCTCGTCGAGCGTAACGTCGGGCGCGTAGCGGATGCCGCCCTTGGCCGGTCCGCGCGCAATCGAATGCTGCACCCGGAATCCGGTGAACACCTCGAGGTGCCCGTCATCCATCTGCACCGGGATGTAGACCGTGAGCTCGCGGTTGGGATAGCGCAGCACGCGCCACAAGCCCTCGTCGAGGTTGAGTTTTTGCGCAGCCAGGTCAAACCGCGCCCGCTGCGATTCCCATGGATTGCTTTCTTTGTCCACGTGCGGGGGCGTAGCTATCGTCGTCATAAAAGTCGTCTCCGGAATGATTGCAGGTCGGGATCGCGGCAAGTCGCCAGCCGTCGCCAGAAGGCTCCCAGTCAAAGGCAGGCAAACGTTCAGAGTATATGAGGGGCAGCGGTTGGGAAGCAAGGAGCGGCGGTGTTGGAGAGTTTGGCTACTCGCATTTGAGACGGCTGGCAGACATGGCATACTTGCGCTATGCAAAAGCCCGTGCAAAGTGGGCGCAGATCAAAGCGAAGAAGGCAACCCCCTGAAATATTGAGGTTTTTGTCTGCCGTGAACCCTAAACCTGCGAGCCGCATCAGAACACGGTAAGCGGTACCAAAGTTATTTGTGCGGCTAGTTTTGGACTGAGAGTATAGTAAGTATGTCTGTCGCGAAAAGAGGCCACGAGAGAGATCGCCAAGAACGCAAGTCGCGCTAGTTGGTCAAGAAAACCAGTAAACTTGCCGACGGAGTAAGGGAGGGTGATTAAAATGGCTTGTCAGACTGCCTCAACAGCATTGCAATCAAGACCAGTGACTGCGTTTAGGCGCAAGACTCGCGACGCACGCCATCACATCCGCCGCATCCAGAACGCTAAGCGAATGGTCATTGGGGAGATCACCCCTGGTCCTTTGGCAGGACTTCAAAAGGACTTTGAGAAGGTACTGGAATTGTTTGGACCCGTGTTGAGGCTTTTGGTATCGGGCTACTTGGACGGATTGAGCGATGACGAATTGAAATCGACGCTTACGACCCTGCAAGAGACGAACGACGGGATCAGCCAGCTTTTGAAGGGAGCGACGACCATTGGCTTGGAAGGTCGTGCTCCGTTTCCTAAGTTATTGTTCGATTTGAAAGAAAATCAGGAACGTTTGCGAAGTCAGATTGAAGGCATACTGCTTTCGCTCGATGATTCCTTTGGGGAGTTGATTAAGAAGTCGGCCTCAGCACTTCATATTCCCGCCTAAGGATTTTGTTTGGCAACATGCAAGGTGGATCGAACAACATCCCCGACGCTTGCCAGTCTGCTTAAGAAACTCAAGAAGAAATATCCGCACATCGAGGATGATCTCAACGAAATCATCCCTCAGATCGAGAAAGACTACGATAATCCCAACACATGCCATGCGGGCAGACCTCCAAAAAGGAAGATCGGAATTGAGTTTTGGAAATATTATTTCGGCAGTACTGATCTTCGTCGCCCTCCAATTAATTCTTTCAGGGTGGTTGGTATCTTTCTGGAGGCGGAGGAAGCTGAAAAGATCCGCACGATGTATCTCTCAATCGTATTCTTTAAGGGCGATCAAGTACGATGTTTCGAACGAGGAAGTTGAAAAAGCCGTTGGCAGATTGATGGAAGCCATGAATCAAGGTGATCTACCCGAAAGCGATCCACCGTCCGATCCCCAATTTCAAACTGAGCCACTACTCGGCGTCAGCGGTGGCACTTTACCGTTGGCATTGACGCCGGGTTCGACATCGCGAATGCTAGATCAGTGGCGTGACTCGACAACGCCTTTTGTCAGGCTGACGCCGTCGTCCAAACAACATTGAAACCTCCGACCCCACCCGCGCATCTTTACATGCTTTCGGGGACAAACGCTTGGGCAGAAAGAGATGACAGCGCAACCGGCACCTGGCGCGCCCGCCGCGGGCGGCAATCCGTGGCTGGTCGCGATCGCGGTCACGCTGGCGACGTTTATGGAGGTGCTGGACACTTCCATCGCCGCCGTCGCCCTGCCTTACATTGCCGGCAGCTTGTCGGCGACCAACGACGAAGCTACCTGGGTGCTCACCAGCTACCTGGTGGCCAACGCGATTATTCTTCCGGCCAGTTCATGGCTTTCGCTGCGGTTTGGGCGAAAAAGATTTCTCATCACCTGCATTGTCATCTTCACGGTTGCGTCGTTCGCCTGCGGCGCGGCGACCAGCCTGGCCTGGATTCTGATTGCGCGCGCGGTGCAGGGCGCGGGCGGAGGCGCGCTGCAGCCGCTGTCGCAATCGATCCTGCTGGAAACTTTTCCTCCGCAAAGGCGCGGGCTGGCCATGGCGGCGTTCGGCCTGGGCGTGGTGGTCGCGCCGGTCCTGGGGCCGACCCTCGGCGGATGGCTTACCGACACCTACACGTGGCGATGGGCGTTTTACATCAACATTCCCGTCGGCATTTTCGCCGTGTTCATGATCTCGCGCTACGTGGTCGACCCGCCGTATGTGAAAGACGCGCATCCCGGCAAGTTTGACGCGATCGGTCTGGGACTGCTCGCCATCTGGCTGGGTGCGCTGCAGATCATTCTCGACAAGGGGCAGGAAGATGACTGGTTTGGGGCGACCTGGATTCGCTGGGCCATGGCCATTCTGCTCACCAGCTTCGTGTCGTTTCTGATTCGCGAGTTTCGCCACAAGCAGCCGCTGGTCAATCTGCGAGTCTTCCGGCATCGCAACTTCGCCATTGGATGCGTGCTCATCGGTTTGTTTGGAGCTTCAATCTACGGGCTGGTGACGTTGCTGCCCCTCTTCTACCAGGAATTAATGGGCTACACCGCGCTCGAGGCCGGATGGGCGGTAAGTCCGCGCGGCATTGGTGCAATCATCGCCATGCCGGTGATTGGCTACCTCACGGCGAAGATCGACAACCGCTATCTGATTGCGTTCGGATTCACGATGTTCGGCGTGGCCAGCTTGTGGTTTGGACAACTCAATCTGTCCATCGGCCAATGGACTTTTTTGTGGGCCATTCTGATTAGCGGCTTCGGCTCGGGATGCATCTTCGTTCCGCTCTCCACCACGACAATGGCGTTCTTGAAGAACGAAGAAATCGGCAATGCCAGCGGACTCTACAACCTGCTGCGCAACATTGGAGGCAGCGTAGGCATTTCGGTGGTCAATACGATTGTCGCCCGCCACGAGCAAGTGCATCGCAACGAACTGGCGGCGTCACTCTCTTCGGGGCGCATCGAGGTGCGGGGAGCGCTGGGAGGAATCCAGCAATATCTAAGCGCGCAAGGGGCGTCGCCGACCACGGCGCTGCAGCAGGCCTATGGCCTCATCAATCTGACTCTCGACAGCCAGGCGCGGCTGTGGTCTTACGTGGACGACTTCCGCTACATGGCGTTAGTCTGCTTTGCATGCGTGCCCATTGTGTTCGGGTTGAAGAAGGCTGTAGGGATGAAAGGGCGGATCAGCGCAGGACACTAGAAGCCGGCTTCGGACTTTGGATGCAGACTTCTGATTTCACTTTTCATGCAGACACAAAACTAAACCACGAAGGACACGAAGGTACACTAAGGACTTCGTGAAACTTCGTATCATTTGTGGTGATAAAGAATGGATTCTAACGGTGGGGATCAAATTCATACTTGACGGTCAGGGTTTCCGGGGATGCCGCCGGCGCGTACTTCCATTGCCTGACTGCCTTCATGGTTGACTGGCCAAGAATCGGACTTCCGCCGAGAAGTTTCGTGCTCTTTACAACCCCGCTGGGTTCAACCTCAACTTCCACTCGCACCACTCCACCGATGTACAAGCGCTTGAGCGTGTCAGGGTATTCCGGCTCGACCCGGGTAATCACCTTTCGCTCCCGCGCGGGTTGCTCCTGAGTTTGTGCGAGGAACGGTAAGGCGCTGAAAAGCACAATCATCATGCACTGGGTCAGCCTGAGGAGAAATCTGCGCCCACGGTTTACCCGACAGCTTCCAATCTCGCTTTTCAAGGTTTCAGTCCTCGCAATCCGGTTACGGCAAATCTACTGTCAATCGGTAAACCTCTTGCGTGCTGCGATCACGTACAAACATCCAGGAACCGTCGGCGGCCTGTCCGGCCCACAAACCGAACGGTCCGGGGTATCGTTCAATGCCCTGCAGGACAAAAACCGGCTCCGCCTGGCTCTCGCCCACCTTAACGCGCCGAATCGATTCTTCGTCGGTGACCAGGTCGTCAAAGTAAAGGTACTTGCTGTCGGCGGACCAAACCGGATAGCTGACCGCACCGGCAGGCTCGGTTAACCAACTTGACCATTTGTGACTTTCAAAGTCGAAAAGCTTCACCGTTGTGAAGTCGAGGGAAAGCGCGGCGATATATCGTCCATCGGGGGACCAGCGTGGGCTAAACAGGCCCTCTGAGTCGGGAACGGTCTCAGCCTTGTGAGTATTCACGTCTACGATTCGGATATTCTGTCCCTCAACACCGTACACATATCCAAGCATAATGCGGTTGCCGTCACGCGACCAGTTGGCGTCGATCTGGCTGCGATTCTCCGGCAAAATATTTTGAGCGGTTCCGCCATCTGCAGGAATGATCGAGATCTTCCACGGTTGTCCAGGTTGCACGCTGACATAGGCGATCTTCTTTCCGTCGGGCGACCAATGGGGCAAGGCCGCGCGTTCTGGAGCCGATCTGAGCTCAAGACGGTCTGTACCGTTCGCTCGGCACCGCCATAGCGTGCCCTCGGGAATGGCTACGTACGCGACCCATTTACCGTCGGGCGAAAAATCCAGGTCCGTCGCCGACACTCCAGCCAGCAGCGGGACAAAAGTTTTCTTGTCGGCATCGTACTTCACCGCTTCACCCGCGGGTTGCACCCCGATGGCCCAGATGTTCTTGTTATCTCCGGCCGGAGAAACATTGCCGAATGAGATCGGGCCAGTGGTCAAGGGAGCCACTGTCGCCATGCCTGGCGTCAGCGGCGCCTGCGAAGTCGGGTGAAGCCCATAGAGTCGAAATGGTGATTGGAGAACTTTGCGTGGCCTGAAAAATGTAATATCGGCCGTCAGCCGTCCAATTTCCACAGCATGCAGTCGAACCGTACTGCCAATTTGTCAGCAGCGCATGCGGGTTCGATCCGTCTTGCCCAATCTCCCACAGCGAACTCTTGTTCTGTGCAGCATCGCCCACGGTAAAGCGAATTCGTCGACCATCTGGAGAAAACCGAGGAGCGAATACGGACCCATCTGCGGTGAACAGCTCGCGTGCTTGTGTGCCAGCCGCACTGGCCAGGTAGAGCACTGAGCCCTTTCCGAAAGCGAGCTGTCGGCCGTCCGCAGACCAGGTGGCGTCGCGCCCGGTGAGACTGCCAACTCGATGCGGAGATCCGCTCTCGACCGGTGCGGTCCAGAATTCGTTATCGCCAGCCCCGCCTTGGACCGGCGCCACCAATAACCTGGCGTGATCGGCCGAAAGGTCGAATGCCTGGAGATTTGAGAAAGGACTGGAAACGATTGATCGATCGGAATGCTTCAACGACACTTTCGCGATCACATGACGCCCGGCGGTCCACTCGGTCACATAAAGGTTGGAATCGTCCGACAATAAATTCGTCTTGGCGAAACCATCATGCGTAATCTGCGCGATCGAAGTGACCTTCGGCAGAGCCATTGCCGATCCGCGTGCGCGTTTTACGGAAAAAGCAATTACAGCGACTCCGGCAAGCGTCAAAACCGCAAGAAACGAAGAAATCCTGAGCGCCGATACCTTCTTATACTCGCTGGTCATGAGCGCATGCTAGCAGGAGGACATTCCGGAATAACCGGAAAAGAACAGCTGCGGATTACGAGGGTAATGCGGTTTGAGCTTATTACGGAAAAAAGCGCGGCCTTACAACCGAATCTCCATGCCTTCAGACGCGGCGCGTACCTTGGGATAGTAGCCGCGCGCGTCAGCCACAACTTTATCCACGATCGTGTCAGTGTGATCGGGATCGTGGTGGTACAGGATTAATTCCTTGGCGCCGCTTTCCATGACGATATTGACGGCTTCGCGCCAGTGGCTGTGTCCCCAGCCGCGCCGGCGCGCTTCGTATTCTTCGGGAAGATACTGCGCGTCGTAGATCAGGATGTCGGCGCCTTCCGCGAGTTTGCGCACAGCCTTGTCGAAATTCGCGTCGCCGGGTTCGTTGTCGGTGGCATAGACCAGCACGCCTTCTTTAGTCTCTACGCGAAATCCCATGCAGCCTTGCGGGTGATTCAGCCACGCAGTCTTGATCTGAACGCCATCGCCCATGGGCAGGCATCCATTTTCGATGTCGTAAAAATCGCGCTTCGCCTTCATCTGATCGAGATTGACGGGAAAATACGGAGATGCCATCTGCTCGGCAAACACCTGCTCCAGGCTGCTGGTTTGGCGGGACGAGTGAAAAATAAATTGGCTCTTGGGACTGTTGTAGAGCGGCCGAAAAAACGGCATGCCCTGAATGTGGTCCCAATGAAAGTGCGAAAGAAAAATGTGGGCGGAGAAAGGCGTGTCGCCGAACTCGCGCTCGAGTTCGTGGCCGAGCACGCGGAGGCCGGTGCCGCAGTCGAAAATATAAATTTGCTCTCCCAGGCGCACTTCGACGCAGGAGGTATTGCCTCCATAGCGCAGGTTCTCGGCCTGAGGAGTGGGCGTGGAGCCACGAACGCCCCAAAACTTAATTCGCATAGACTTCGGCGCTGCCCAGCCAGTAATCTCCCGGGCCCATCTGGGCCAAAATGTTCATAGGAATCGGGATATTAAAGATTTTAGCCATGATTTCAGACTCAACAAGTGACCAAAGTTTGGCGGGTTGCGACGCAGGGGAGAAGCCAATACTGCCCGATTGGCGCGACGTGCAGTCGTCATCTTCTTCCGAACGATTTTCTCTGCGATCTTGCTTTTCCTCCGCGAACTCTGCGATCAAAAGCTTTTAATCGCAGAGCACACCGAGAATGCCGCGGAGGACGCTGAGAAAAGCAGTCCTTACGGCCTCGTCGGGGAAAGAGCGCAGATCGCGAGTATTCTGCCCCCGCGTGTCGCCTCGTCATCTTCTTCCGAACGATTTTCTCTGCGATCTCCCTTTTCCTCAGCGAACTCTGCGATCAAAAGCTTTTAATCGCAGAGCACACCGAGAATGCCGCAGGGGACGCCGAGAAAAGCCATCACTTACGGCCTCGTCAGGGAAAAAGCGCAGAGCAAACATTCTGTTTGCCGCCGTCACGCCAGTTGCGCCTCGCCTATAATGAAAAACCCGCTGCCGGATGCGTGGAGTCACTGAGGGGAACGTAAGAACGTTTACCACGCAGGACACTAAGGTTCACGAAGCAAAACCTTATCGCGCCATCGCGGCGGATTTTTAACGATGCTGCAACCAGACTTCAAACAGTTTTCGCGGCTGGCCCGCCAGGCCACGCTGGTGCCGGTGGTGAAATCGGTGAGCGCCGATTTGCTCACGCCAGTTTCCGCATTTCTCGCCATTGCGGCCAACGAGCCCCATGCTTTTCTGCTGGAATCGGTGGAGCGGGGCGAGCAGATCGGACGCTATACGTTTCTGGGCGTTCGGCCTTACATGCGCGTCAAATCGCGGCAGGGAACGGTGGAGATTGAGCGCGGCCGGCGCCGCGAAGTTGTGCAGGAAAACATTTTCCAGGTGGTGAAGCGTCTGCTGCGCGAGCATCGTCTTGCGAGTGTTCCCGGATTGCCTCCATTCACGGCGGGTGCGGTTGGATATTTCGCTTACGATGTGGTTCGGCAGTTAGAAAAGATCGGCGAGCATGCGAAGGATGATCTGCAATTGCCCGACGCCGAACTGATGTTCTTCGACCGGTTGCTGGCGTTCGATCACCTGCGGCATCAGATTCACATTGTCGCGGCCGCCGACGTTGCGCATGAAACTCCGCGCCGCGCCTATGACCGCGCCCTCCGCGAGATCGCCGCGCTGGAACGGAAACTTGCTGCGGGACTTTCCCCTGCACTCTGGCGGAAATCGGCGAAGAGCAAAGCCGGCAAGCTCAAGGTGTACGCCGGCACCAAGCGTGAAAACTTTCTACGCAGCGTAAAACGCTGCAAAGAGTACATTGCCGCAGGCGACATTTTTCAAGTCGTGCTCTCGCAGCGGCTCGACTTCACGCCTGAGGTTGCGCCCTTTGATCTGTATCGCTCGCTGCGCCAGGTAAATCCCTCGCCCTATCTTTATTTTCTGCGGACTGGCGACACTCATATTCTCGGCTCGTCGCCCGAAATGCTGGTGCGAGTCACGGGCCGCAAGCTCGAATACCGGCCGATCGCGGGCACGCATCCGCGCGGCCGCGACGAGGCTGAAGACTTGCGCCTCGAGCAGCGGATGCGCACCGACGAAAAAGAACGCGCCGAGCACGTCATGCTCGTCGACCTCGGCCGCAACGATCTGGGACGCGTCAGCGAATACGGTTCGGTGAAGGTAAAAGACCTGATGTACGTGGAACGATATTCGCACGTCATGCATCTGGTGTCGGCTCTCGAAGGCACGCTGCGCAAGGATCTGGACGCGCTCGACGCTTTCGCCGCCTGCTTTCCCGCAGGAACGCTGAGCGGGGCGCCCAAGGTGCGGGCCATGCAGATCATCGAAGAACTTGAACCCACGCGCCGCGGAATTTACGGAGGCTCGGTGCTGTACGCGGATTTTGCCGGGAACTTGGATTCGTGCATCGGCATTCGTACGCTGCTCATGCAAGGCAAAAAAGCATACCTGCAGGCGGGCGCGGGAATTGTTGCCGACTCCGATCCGGCCAGCGAGTTTCAGGAGTCGATGAACAAAGCGCAGGCGCTGCTACGTGCAGTAGAAAAGGCGAGGAACGGCGGGCAGTGATCAGAAATCAGAAATCAGAAATCAGTGCTCAGCCCAAACTATTGCGAACCCTGCAGCAGTTCTTTCAGATACTGTTGCCAGACTGCGGCCCAGGTGTGAGTGCCGTGCCCGTGAGTCTGGTCGGAGACTGGAATCAGCACGAAGCGGCCCTTGGGCACGCGCCTGATCTCGCGCTCGGCAATCCCTAACTCCGGCGGATTAATGAAATCGTCCGCGGAGTTCACAAACATGACCGGAACCTTGACGGTTTCGAGTTTCGCTGATGGGTCGTAATTTCGTGAAGCACTCACGGCATATAGGAAATCATTGGCATCGAGAGTCGATGTAATGCGCTTCATGGAGTCGTCGAGGTACTTATCCGCCGCATCGCGCGTGGGAAGATTTTTCTGCATCAGCAGCGGCACGCTTCCGGCGATCAGCAGGAAATCGGCGTCGATCCGTAGCGCCGCGCGGGGTTCCGTGGTGTAGTCGCCGTTCTTCCAATCCGGATCCTGCCGAATGCCGTCAATGACCATCTTGCGCCACAGGCGGTTGCGTCCGGCGATTTGCACGGGCAGGCAGGCCAGCGGCATCAGCGCATCCATGAAGTCGGGATAGGTCTCGCCCCAGACCCACGAATGCATGCAGCCCATCGACGTGCCCAGAATCAGGCGCAGATGGTTGACGCCCAAACCTTTCTCCAGCAGTTCGTGCTGTGCCGCAACCATGTCGTCATAGTCGTACTGCGGAAAATGGGCGTGCATCCCGTCGCTCGGCTTGCTCGATTTTCCGTGACCGATGTTGTCCGGAAGAATAATGAAGTAGCGGCTCGTGTCGAGCAGTTCGCCCGGCCCAAACAACACGTCGGCAAACTGCGGCGAGAGGAACTGGCGTCCGGTACCTCCAGTGCCGTGCAGCAGCAGAACGGCGTTAGTCACTTTCCCGCTGGCATCGCGCTCCGGCTTGCCCAGAGTCATGTAGTGCAGGCGCAGTTCGGGGAGAGTCTCGCCGGTTTTGAAATGGAAGTCGCGACTCACATAATCGCCTTCCGTGGGCGTCAGCTTCGCCGCGGGTGCTGCGGAGGACTGCTGCGCGACGCACATCATCGAAAGAAATATCGACGCGCCCATGAAGACGATAATCGAGAAGAAATAACGGTTCATCACAATATTTATCTTCGGAAGCATACCTAGAAGTCCTTCGTGTACCTTCGTGTCCTTCGTGGTAGACGCTCTTGGGGACTCTATCGGTTGCAAGTTCTCATGCCCGATGGCTATCCCTGAGCTTCTCCAAAATCATTGGCCCGAATTGTGAGACGCTGCCCGCACCTAATGTCAGGATCATGTCGCCATCCTGCGCGACCGCGGCCGCTGCCTCGACCGCTTCGGCAGGAGAACTCACATAGCAGCCGTTCTTTAAATTTGTTTCCCGGATGCGCTGCGCCAAAATTTCGCCGCTAATACCTTCGATGGGCTTCTCGTTCGCGGCGTAGATGTCGAGAACAAACAGCGAGTCTGCGTCGCCGAACGCCGTGGTGAACTCTTCGATCAGGTCGCGGGTGCGAGTATAGCGGTGCGGCTGGAAGATGACGTGAATCTTGCCGAACCCGCACTGCCGCGCCGCGGCCAGCGTCGCCCTAATCTCCGTGGGATGGTGCCCGTAATCGTCGATCACGCTCACGCCCGCCGCGCGCCCGCGCAATTGGAATCGCCGGTCGACGCCGCGGAACTGGTCGAGCGCCCCGCGAATCGCCTCCACGCCAACGTCAAGCCCCACGCCCACGGCAATCGCCGCCGTTGCGTTCAACACGTTGTGCAAGCCCGGCACATGCAGGGTAAACTCGCCGAGATCGTTTTTTCGATAGGTGACGCGAAACCGGCTCAGCGGGTGCCCCACCCTTGTCTCGCCGTTCTTTGGCGAGACAGGGTGGGGGTCTTGACTCTGATCCGGTGATCCCGCGATTCTGATCAGAAAATCAGACCCGCGCCGCGTTCCATAAGTCACAGTGCGTCGCTGCACCTCCGGCAACAACCGCCGCAGCAGCGGATCGTCGTTGCAGGCAACAATCATCCCATAGAACGGTACGCGGTCCATGAACTCGAGAAACGTTTTCTTCACGTCGCGCATGTTGCGGTAACAATCCATATGCTCGCGGTCAATGTTGGTCACGACCGAAAGGATCGGGGACAATTTAAGAAAGCTGCGGTCGCTCTCGTCCGCCTCGGCCACCAGGTAATGCGATTTGCCGAGTCGAGCATTCGATCCCATGGCGTCGACGCGTCCGCCAACGACAACCGTAGGATCAAGCCCGCCCGCGGCCAGCACCGCCGCCACCATCGAGGTCGTAGTGGTCTTGCCGTGCATGCCCGCAATGGCGATGCCGTATTTCAGGCGCATCAGCTCGGCAAGCATCTCCGCACGCTGAATCACGGGAATATGCAGCTTATGCGCCTCGGTGACTTCGGGATTCTCGGTCGCGATGGCGGAACTGGTGACCACGACCTCGGCGCCCGCAATGTTTTCCGCGCGGTGTCCTTCAAAGGTGGTCGCGCCCAGACCGGCCAGCCGCTGCGTCACGGAAGAACTCTTCAGGTCCGAACCGGAAACTCTGTAGCCGAGGTTGAGCAGCACCTCGGCAATCCCGCTCATGCCGATGCCCCCGATGCCCACGAAATGAATGCGCTGAATTTTGGCGAACATAAGGTCAACTTCTTAGCCGCGGATTCACACGGATTAACGCGGATCTCCACGCTTCAGCGAGAGTCGTATTAGCCACATTCCCGCGGCGCCCAAAGCAACTCCCAATACTATGTAAGCCATTATCTTATCGGTAGACGGTGGCCCCAGAAGCTTGGCTCGGCGGTGAAAATGTAAGTGAAACACGCTAGGCCGGCAATAGTCAGCGCTAGTCCCAAGATGGCTATGAGTGCCCTCCGAATCATGCTGACACGCTCTCAATTCCTGAGACTCGCGCGGCCATCGCCGCAATATCGCGCGCGGCATTCGGGTGCGCCAACTCCCGCGCGGCCTGGCTCATCTGCCGCAGGCGATGCGGATCCTGCAGCAACGCCGCAATCGTCTCGGCCAGCCAGACTCCTTCCAGCTTCGATTCCTCCACCACCACCGCGGCTCCATGCCGCGCCAGGGCTTCGGCGTTGATGCGCTGATGATCGTCCGCCGCGCGCGGGAACGGAACGAAAACCGCCGGCTTTCCTGCCGCCGCAATCTCCGCGACCGTGCTCGCGCCCGAGCGGCATACCACCAGAGTCCGCGCGCGCAAAAGCCGCCGGCATGTCCTCGATAAACTTGAAAACTTCCGCCGACTCACCCAGACCCCGATAAGCCGCCAGCGCGTCATTATAATCACGCTCGCCGGTCTGGTGAATGACGTGAATGCCCGGAGCCTCGCGTTGCAAGACCGGCAGGCAGCGGATCATCGCATCATTGATCGCGTGCGCTCCCTGACTTCCACCGAACACCAGCAACGTCGGCGTGCCCTCGTGCTTTGGCGGGATCTCAAAAAACGCCTGCCTCACCGGTACGCCCGTGACTTCTGCGTGCCGAAAATATTTGGCCGTCTCCTCGAAGTGCACCGCCGCGCCTGAAACAAATCGCGCCACCATGCGGTTGGCAAATCCTGGCACCACATTGGGCTCGAACGCGAGCGTGGGAATATGCTTGACCACCGCCGCCAGCATCGCCGGACCAGACGCATATCCGCCGACTCCAATCACCACGTCGGGAGCAAATTGGTTGAGCATGCGGCCCGCATCCCAAACTGCGCGCGGTAAATCGAAAGCCGTCTTCAGCCGCGTGGTCAGGCTGACGTTTTTCAGCGCGCCCACACGCACCAATTGCAAAGGGAATCCGGCGGCGGGCACCAGTCGGTTTTCGATGCCGCGCGCAGTGCCGATGAACAGCACTTCCGCGTTATAACTTTTCTTGAGTTGATTGGCGATGGCCAGCGCCGGAATTACATGTCCGCCGGTCCCGCCGCCCGCGAGGATTGCGCGCATGCAGAGAATATAAACGATTGCGGATTTTTGATTGCTGATTGCTGATTGCTAAGAGCTCAATATCCCCGGCAGTCTGCTAACTTTCCGGTTTTTTCAATCAACAATCAAAAATCAGCAATCAACAATTTCTTTTTCACTCTGCCTGCTTGGTAATATTCAGCAGCACGCCGACGCACAACAGCGTCACGAATAATGACGACCCGCCATACGAGACCAGTGGCAGCGGAATCCCCTTGGTGGGCATCATGCCCAGCACCACGCTGATGTTGATGAAGGCTTGCAGCACGACCATGCTGGTGATGCCTACGGCGAGATAGCGCCCGAAAACATCTTCGGTGCGCCAGGAAGCGCGCATGCCGCGCCACAGAAAAATGGCGAATAGGGCAACCACAAACATGGCGCCGACCAGGCCCAGTTCCTCGGCAGTGACGGCGAAAATAAAGTCGGTGTGCGGCTCGGGAAGATAGAAGAGTTTCTGCTTGCCTTCCATCAAGCCGGTGCCGGTCACGCCGCCAGTGCCCACCGCAATCAGAGACTGAATGATGTGGAAGCCGGTCTTCTGGCTGTCGGCGTAGGGATTGAGGAACGCCAGAATCCGCGCCCGCCGAAAGGCGACGTGAAAGATCAGGAAATACAGCGGCACCAGCGACGCCGCAATCGCATACGCGAAATAACGCATCCGCATTCCGGCTACATAAAGGATGCAAGCGGCGATGGCTGCGCAGGCAATAGCAGTGCCCAAATCAGGCTGCAGCACAATCAGCCCCAGAAACACCACGACTGGCGCCGCGGCCGGCAGCAGCGTGTTGCGCACGTCGTCGATGGTCTTCGCGCGGCTCTCCAGAAAATAGGCGAGAAATAAAATCAGTACCGGCTTGGCTAGTTCCGAGGGCTGAAAAGAAAATCCGCCGGCATGAATCCAGCGATGGGTATTATGCGAGCGGTCGAGAAAGAAGACGGAGATCAGAAGAAGCGTGGTGAACCCCATCAGCGAAAACACCAGCGCTGGATTCTTGTACCGCCGGTAGTCGACGCGCATGGCCACCACCATGCCGAGCAATCCTGCCACGGCCCAGACCAACTGCTTCGAAAGAAACGCATAGGGCGAGCCGAAGCGCTCCCGGGCCATGACCGCCGAAGCCGAGAAGACCATCACCAGCCCAACGAAAACCAGCAGCATCGTGACGGTAAACAGCCAGCGGTCGACACTCACGCGCTTTGCCATGGGACATTCATTTCACCACGGAGGCGGCGAGGAAAAGGTGTTTAAATTGTCGATTGTTGATTTTTGATTGTTGCTTGTCTTGGTTCAGGCGGGATAGGTTGATCCGCGAGACAGGACCAGATGCTTAATGCCGAACTATCTCCTTGATGTCACGCCGACGATGAACGACATGGAGAATCACAACGTCGTTTTCTTCAATGCGATAAATCACAACGTAGCTCCCGACTGTCACACTCCGCAGTCCAGCGCGCAAGTCGTCGCGCCTACGCCCCGCGTAAGGATGTTTGGATAGCAGAAAGAATTGCTGCGTAATCGCATCTACAACGCGATCGGCGACGCTAACGCTCGCACTCTCCGTCGCAATGTAGAGCCAAATATCATCCAGTTCCGCTTCGACTTGAGGACTCAGGCGGAATGCCATCAGCGGCTGGAACGTTCAGCTTTGAGTCGTGCACGTCCGCGCAGCTTCACTTCTTCGGCAAGCTCGCGCATGGATTGCTCGGTAATTACGCGCCCTTCTCCGCGCGCCAGAGAGGATTCCGCCGCATCCACCGCCATTAGGATCTCGGAGCGATTGCGTTCGCGCTCTTCCCAGAGCGACAGCGCTTCCGCCACCGCATCCTCCTCGCTTTGAAATCTTCCGGAAGCAATGCCCTGGCGGACAAATGTTTCCTGATCGGGAGTTAAATGGACTTCCATGGGTCAAGAGTAGGAGAGGCAGAAAAGGATGTCAACCGCTCCTGGCGCGAACCTTGCCCTCCTCGATCACCTTCGATAATGACCGTCTCGCCGCTCTATCCTGCGCCATCGGCCGAAGTCTGTATCAATCCCCGCACAATCTCTTTAAATATCTTCCCGCGCTGCTCATAGTTCTTGAACTGGTCAAAACTGGCGCAGGCCGGCGCGAGCAGGACCACGTCCCCCGGTTGTGCGACGCCGTTTGCCTTGCGGATCGCGTTTTCCAGCGTTTCGGCGGGCACCACTTCCGGACCTTTAATTTGCGATTCAATCTTGGCCGCTGCCGCGCCGATGGTGTAGACACGCTTCACACGCTGGCGCAGCAGGTCGTTCAGCACCGAGTAGTCGCTGCCTTTGTCCTTGCCGCCAAGAATCAGGTGGATGTTCGCGGGGAACGACTCCAGCGCCTTGATGGTCGCATCCACGTTGGTGGCCTTCGAATCGTTGTAGTAGTCCACGCCGCGGATCGTCGCCACGAATTCCAGGCGGTGCTCGACGGCTTTGAAGTTGCAGACCGCCTGGCGAATCTTCTCGGCATCACATCCCATCAGCATGCCCGCGCACACTGCGGCCAGCACGTTCTCCAGATTGTGAGCGCCCTTCAGCGGGATCTCGGAGACTTGCATGATCTCGCGCTGCCGCGGCGTCTCCTTATCGCCGTGCGCCTCGCGGAAGACGATGTTCCCGTCGCGCACCCACGCGCCCTGCTGCACTTCTTTCTGCCGGCTGAACCAAAAGATTTGCGCCCGCGTTCGCGAAGCCATAGCCACGCAGGTAGGATCGTCGGCATTGAGCACAGCGAAGTCGCTCGCCTGCTGGTTTTCGAAGATGCGGGCCTTGGCGTCGACATAGATTTCAAACGTCCGATGGCGGTCAAGATGGTCGGGCGTCACGTTCAACACGACGGCAACCTTCGGACGGAAAGTGCGAATCGTTTCCAGTTGGAAGCTCGAAATCTCAAGCACGATGACGGTTTCGGCCTGGGCGCGCTCGGCCAGTGAAATAGCGGGCGTCCCAATGTTACCGCCGACCAGGGCCGGGAAACCCGCCGCAGTCATGATTTCGCCCACCAGAGTCGTGGTTGTGGTCTTGCCGTTCGATCCTGTGATGGCGACGATGGGCCCCGGAAGAAACTGCGCGGCGAGTTCGACTTCGCCAATCACGGCTTCGCCCAAAGCGCGCGCCTGCACCAGAGGCGGCGCATCCACGGGCACGCCAGGACTGACCACGATTAAATCCTGGCCGCGGAACGTCCGGTCGCCGTGGCCTCCGCTCTCCACCGTGATGCCGTGATCGAGCAGCACCGGAATCTCGTTGCGCAGTTCGTCGCCGCTCTTGGTGTCAGAGACCGTAACCTGCGCGCCGTGTCCTTTTAAAAACAATGCCGACGCCACGCCTGACTTGCCCAGGCCCACCACCAGCACGCGTTTTCCCTTGAGGTCCATAGAAAAAATTGATGATTTTTGATTGTTGATTATTCAGAACTAAGTCGCAGGCGGCCCATGCTTTTCAATCAACAATCAAAAATCAGAAATCAACAATTGTTTTATCTCAGTTTCAGCGTGGTCAGCGCGAACAGCGCAAAAATCAGCGACGCAATCCAGAAGCGCACGATGATTTTCGACTCCGACCACCCTAGCAATTCAAAGTGATGATGCAGCGGCGCCATCTTGAAGATACGCTTCTTGCGCAGCTTGTAGGAACCCACCTGCAGGATGACCGAAATAGCTTCGATCACGAACACGCCGCCAATGAACGGCAGCAGCAGTTCTTGCTTGATGATGACGGCAACAGTGCCGATCGCGCCGCCCAGCGCCAGCGATCCCACGTCGCCCATGAAGACTTCCGCGGGATGTGCGTTGTACCAGAGAAATCCGATGGACGATCCCACCATGGCGCCGCAAAAAATGGTTAATTCCGCGATTTGCGGCATGCGTTGCAATTCCAGATATGTTGCGAACGTGGCGTGGCCGCTCACATAAGTCAGCACGGTCAGCGCTCCCGCGGCAATTACGGTGCAACCAATAGCCAGCCCATCCAACCCATCCGTTAGGTTTACCGCGTTGCTGGAACCCACGATCACGAAAGCCACGAAAACGATAAACGGAAAAAACGCTAGCGGCCAGATGTGCGGATAACGTTCCAGCACGCTCACCACCAGATCCGGATGAAACTGCTTGAAAAATGGCACGATCAGCTTGGTGGAATACATGCCGTAGGCCTGCATCGCGATCAGCATGGAGGCAATTACGACGCTGGTGGCGATCTGCAATCCTAGTTTGGCCCGAGCGGTCAGGCCCAGATTGCGCCGCCGCGTCACCTTGGTGTAATCGTCGGTGAATCCGATGGCGGCGAAGGCGCAAGTGGAAAACACGGCAATCCAAACGAAGCGATTGCTGAGGTCGGCCCACAAAAGCGTGGGAACGATAATGGCGATCACGATCAGCAGCCCGCCCATGGTGGGTGTGCCCGCTTTTTTCTGGTGAGCCTTGGGGCCCTCTTCGCGAATGTATTGCCCGATCTGAAATTCGCGCAGCCGCCCGATGACCAGCGGACCTACGATCAGCGCGGTAAACAGGGCGGTGAGGCTGGCAAATGCCGTGCGGAACGTGACATAGCGAAAGATGCGGAAGGGCGCAACATAGTGTTGCAGCTTGACGAACAGGAGCCAGTAGAGCAATCACCCTCCGTTGCGTTTAGAAAACATTGTTGTTTGCTGATTTTTGATTGTTGATTTTTGATTGAAGCCGACCCGGCGCCGAACGGTCCCTTGATTTTCAATCGGCAATCAAAAATCATCAATCAATAATTGTGTCCCGCCACGCCTCGAGCGTTTTCTCCAGCTTCACACCGCGCGAAGCCTTCAGCAGTACGATATCGCCGTCGCGGGTCTCGCCGGCCAGCCATTCGCCGGCCTCCTCGGGCGTATCCACGAATATCGCTTCCGTTCCCGCCTGTCGTGCTCCGTCAACCATTGCCTGGGCGAGTCCCCGCACGCCGATGAGAACATCGATCTTCTTCTCGGCGATATGCTGTCCCGCGGCACGGTGCATTTGTTCGCCTGCCGGACCGAGTTCCAGCATCTCTCCCGCAACCACGATGCGCCGCCCGGCTTTCATCCCTGCCAGCGCGTCGACCATGGCATGCAGCGCCTTCGGATTCGAATTGTAGCAATCGTTGATGACCGTGATGTTGCCCAACTGGAGAACCTGCCCGCGTTTGTCGGGCGGCGTTAGAGTCGCCAGCGCGCCCACAGCTTCGGACGGGCTTAGTCCGCGCGCTACGCCCACGGCAACCGCCGCCAGCGCATTCAAAATGTTGTGCTCCCCCACCAGGGGCCAGCGAGCGTGCTCGCGCACTCCATTCAAGACCACATCAAACTCTGACCCTTCGGCGCCACGGCTCTGCATATTTTCCGCGCGCACATCGGCAGTGTCACGAAGTCCGTAGGTCACAACCTTGCCTTTGAAGTCGCGCCCAAACTGCGAAACATATTCGTCATCCGCATTGAGCACGGCGGTTCCACCGGCAGGGAGCGACGCGATCAATTCGTATTTCGCACGCGCAATTCCGGCGATCGAATCAAAAAATTCCAGGTGCACCGGAGCGACGTTGGTGACAACACCAATGTTCGGCTGCGCGATCTTCGCCAGCGCGCGAATTTCGCCGGCATGCGACATCCCCATTTCGATGACAGCAACCTCATGCTCGGGCTCCAGCTTCAAAAGCATGAGCGGCAATCCGAAATGATTGTTGAAGTTGCCTTCGGATTTCAGAACGCGGAAGCGCGCGGCCAGCACATGGGCGATGGCTTCTTTCGTGGTCGTCTTGCCTGCCGATCCGGTCACGCCAACCAGCGTTTTGCCCCAGACCTTGCGCACTGCAGTAGCCAGAATTTGCAGCGCCACCAGCGTGTCGTCGACGGCGAGCAGCCGGCTCTTGTCGGGATAACGGTGCAGCTGATCCTTGCGGACGACGGCTGCAGTGGCGCCCTTTTCCAGCGCGGCCACTACATAGTCGTGGCCGTCGAGGCGTTCGCCTTTGACCGCGAAGAAAAGTTGGTCGGGACCGACCGTGCGCGAGTCGATGGAGTATCCCAGCGCTACTTCGTCGCCCCCCACAGCCGAGAGCCTGCCCTGAGCCTGCCGAAGGGCGGCTGTCCCTACGTGAGTGGTCGCCGAAATGAATTCCGCTATTTTCGCGAGCGTTAGCTTCATGCCCGGTTCCCGCCCGCCGCCTGGGCGCATTCAAACCCGGACGCGCGCAACGCTTCGCGCGCCACTTCCACGTCGTCGAAGGGATGCGATCCTTCACGCGTGACCTGCATCTTCTCGTGGCCTTTCCCGGCGAGCAGCACAATGTCGCCGGGACGGGCTTGCACGATCGCCAGCGCGATCGCTTTGCGACGGTCAACTTCGACGCTGTATTTCACTCCAGTCTTCTGTAGACCCACTAACGCGTCGTTGATGATCGCGCGCGGGTCCTCGCTGCGCGGATTGTCCGAGGTGAGCACCACGAAATCGCTGCCGCGCCCCGCCGCTTCGCCCATCAGCGGCCGTTTGGCGCGATCCCGGTCGCCGCCGCAGCCGAACACGGTCACGACTCTCGCCGTTCCTCCGCCGCGCGTGACGAATTCGCGGGCCAGCGCTGTCAGATTGCGCAACGCATCGTCAGTATGCGCGTAGTCCACCACCACCGTGAACGGCTGGCCGCAATCGACGCGCTCAAATCGTCCCGGCACATGGGTAAGTGCGCCGACACCGCGAGCAATCTCCTGCGACGAACATCCACGCGCGAAGCACGCCGCTGCCGCAGCCAGAATGTTGTAAACATTCACCCGCCCGATCAGCGGAGAGAAAATCGCAATCTTCTCCTGAGGAGCGGCCATGTCGAAACGGGTGCCGCGCGGGGTGATGTCCACCTTCTCCGCATGGAAATCGCCGCGCTCCCAGCCATACGTCAGCATCACCGAACTGCGCTTGCGGCTGAAGTCGGCCAGCTTCGCGCCATATTCGTCGTCGAGATTAGTCACGGCGGCCCGCGGCGCGTCGGTGCCGCAACCCTCGAACAGCACGCGCTTGGCGGCAAAATATTCGTCCATCGTCTTGTGATAGTCGAGATGGTCGCGCGTGAGGTTCGTGAATACCGCAACATCGAAAGGCACGCCGAACACTCGCTGCTGCGCGAGCGCGTGCGATGAAACCTCCATGACTGCGTCGGTCGCGCCCAGGCCAAGAGCTTCGTTCAACAATCGCGCCAGTTCGAGCGCCTCCGGAGTAGTATGCGGCGCGGGATACACATTTCCGGCTACGTGATATTCGATGGTTCCGATCAGCGCGCTCTTGCGCCCCGCCGCCTTCAAGATTGATTCGATAAGAAATGCAGTCGTGCTCTTCCCGTTGGTGCCGGTAATTCCAGTGACCGCAATTCGCTCCGCCGGACGCTTATAAAAATTCGCGCTCAACCGCGCCAAAGCCCGCCGGCCGTGCGGTACAAGGGCCCAGGCCACACCTTCGCGCGGTTTTTCGGCGGGCGAGTCCGTGACCACGGCCCCCGCGCCAGCCTCAATCGCCTGATCGATGAACTGGTTGCCATCCGACGTTTCTCCGCGCATGGCCACGAATACGGTCCCCGCCTTAACCCGCCGCGAGTCGTATTCCACACCACTGACGCTGGGATCCCCGCTCTGCGCAAGGACTTCCGCGCCATCCAGAACCTGTTGGAAGGTCATTGCTGGGGATTATAGGCCACACAAAAGTCTGCCGTTGCCGTAGTGGGTGCGCTTTTCCATGGCGGGGCCGTTACCAAGGTCATTTTTTCCTCTCTCCCGAGGCGCGCTACATTGGTCTCATGAGCACTGGAACCAGCCCCGCCAAATATCGTTGTTCGCAATGCGATATGCCCGAAGGTTCGTGTGACTGCGACAAATTCTGCTGCCTCTGCCAGGCGGTAATCGACATCCGCATCTGCGCCGACGGCCTGATGTACTGCGAAGACTGCCGCAAGGCCTGCGACTACAAGACTTCCGACTAATCCATCGCACTTACTGGAATGAACTTTCCTGAAGTCGCACACCTGTCCCTGCTTTTCAGAGGTGTGAAGAATCTTGCGTACTAGCAATTACTTGGCAGTCCGCCGCCTTTTGAGCGAAAATGTTATGTTTGTCGTTTTGCAGGCGCTTTTGCCCCAGGAGACCCGATGGCGACCACTATGCACGTCAGCGACGTAGCCGAGTTGCTGAGTGAAGGCCGGACCCACTTCAATCTTTCTCCGGCTTTGCTGGTGGAGCACTCCATCCGGCGCAACGAAGCCAAACTGGCATCCAACGGATCCCTCGTCGGCTACACCAATCGCACCGGCCGCTCTCCCAAAGACAAGTTCATCGTAAAAGATGAAACCACGGCCCACACCGTGGCCTGGGGAAGCGTCAACGCGCCTTTCGAGCCGGAAAAGTTCGACGCCCTTTACGCTCGCGTCATGGAGCATCTGCGTGGCCGCGAACTTTTCGTGCAGGATCTGTTCTGCGGCGCCGACCCCGCGTACCGGTTGCCCGTCCGCGTCGTGAACGAATATGCATGGCACAACCTGTTTGTACGGCAATTGTTTTTGCGTCCCTCAGCGGAAGAACTCAAGCATCACCAACCCGAATTCACTGTGATTGCGGCCCCGGAGTTCAAGGGCGATCCCAAGCGCGACGGCGTCGCCTCGGAAGTTTTCATTCTTCTGAACTTCACGCGCCGCACCGTGCTGATCGGGGGAACGTCGTACGCGGGCGAGATGAAGAAGTGTATCTTCAGCGTGATGAACTTCCTGCTTCCGCCGCGCAATGTGTTCCCTATGCACTGTTCCGCCAATGTCGGGCGCAATGGCGTGAGCGCACTCTTCTTCGGGCTCTCAGGCACAGGCAAGACCACACTCTCGGCCGATCCCTCGCGCGACCTGATTGGCGACGACGAGCACGGATGGAGCGCCGACGGCATCTTCAACTTCGAGGGCGGATGCTACGCCAAGTGCATCAAGCTCTCCAAAAAGAACGAGCCGCAAATCTGGAATGCGTTGCGCTTCGGCTGCGTGCTCGAAAATGTGACTCTGGATGCGCACACCCGCATCCCCGATTACAACGACGACAGCAAAACCGAGAACACCCGCGCGGCCTATCCCGTGGATTTTATCGATAACGCCGTCATCCCCGGCATTGGCGGGCATCCGAAGAACGTCGTTTTTCTGACCGCGGATGCCTTCGGCGTCCTGCCCCCGATCTCCAAGCTCACGCCCGAGCAGGCCATGTATCACTTTCTGTCGGGCTATACCGCGAAAGTGGCGGGAACCGAAGCGGGCGTGAAAGAACCAACGGCGACATTCTCGACCTGCTTCGGCTCGCCGTTCCTCCCGCTGCCTCCGAAAACTTACGCCGAAATGTTAGGTCGCCGCCTCCGCGAGCACAACGCTCAATGCTGGCTGGTGAATACCGGTTGGCAAGGTGGCCCCTACGGCGTGGGCAAGCGCATGGACATTCCCTACACCCGCGCCATGGTCGACGCAGCAGTCGAAGGTGAACTCATTCGCGAGCAATTTGAAATTGAGCCAACTTTTGGCTTCAGCATTCCCAAAGCCTGCCACGGAGTCCCCGACCAACGTTCTCAATCCGCGAAACGCCTGGCCCGATAAAGCCGCCTACGACAAGGCCGCCGAAGACCTCCGCAACCGCTTCGCCAAAAACTTCGAAAACTTCGACGCCCCGCCAGAAGTAAAAGCCGCCGGCCCCAAGGCGCAGCGATAGTTCAATTGCAGATTGTTGATTTCTGATTGTTGATTGTCGATCAAAACCTTGCGCTTGCAGGGTTTCCAATCATCAATCAAAAATCATCAATCAACAATTTCCGGATTTATGTGGAGACAGCCGCCCTCGGCTGTCTGCCGTGCGCAGCACGGCTTTTTTCCCTGCCCACCGCCTGTGTTTTAATCAACCTAATGTTCGCCCGTAAGATTCGCGTGGAATATGAGTCCAACGGCCGCCGCCTCCCCTGCCCGCTCAAATGGCTCGACAGCTTTTCCATGCGCAACTTCACCAACGCCAGCGTCTTCGACGACACCCTTCCCATCGCGGACGGCCTGATGGAAATAGGGTCGAAAGTCCCCATCGACCAGCTCCGAGAGGCCCTGGAGGACTGGTTCCGGCGGAAGGGCTACCTGCCTAAGGATTCGCACCTGCTGCTGACAGAGGGCCCGATAGGGAAAGAAACAATTTCCTGATGAGGGTTTCGCTGTATAGGCGCTTTTCCTCTGGCGCGGGAAAATCGATTCGCGTATAGGGTCCGCATGTTGAGGTGAATCTCGCTGAGGTAAAAACTCACTGGGCTAAATCTCGCAAGCTAGGCCAGGCAGGGTGGGCACTTCGACGCAAATCACGATTCCTGGAAGAAGGCCGGACGAGATCGATCCTTAGGTTGAGCGGATTAGGCAGCGGTTCCCGGTGGCCATCCAATTGCAAATCGGTAACGGAGAGGTGCTTTATGAGCTACAACGCCTTGCAGCTTTCCCCCGCAAGCACCGACGGTATACGAATGAAGGCAGCGTCCCCAAATATCTGGGGCGCATCACTCCCAGCTTCGCCAAATATTTCACTTGGGCCCAGCTGGCTCGATGACGACGATGGCCTCGATGCCGAAGGCAATCGCCGCGTCACCTGGGGCACAATTTCAGGCCTTGCGCTCGCCATCAGCGTTAGCGCGAGTTTCTGGGCGGGACTTGCGGTGGTTGTAGGACGTATCTGGAAATAATCAATTTTAGGTAAGGACCAGGCCGGACGCCAACCAGCGCCGGCCTCGTTTCTTTGTCCGAAGCTATTTGTCGTAGCGTAGCAGCGACATGACGTCGTACCCTTTGAGCTTTTCCCGCCCCTTGAGAAATTCCAACTCCACCACAAATCCCAGGCCGGCGATCTCTGCGCCCAGCATCTCCGCCAACTTTGCCGTTGCTTCGGCAGTGCCGCCGGTGGCCAGCAGGTCGTCGACGATCAATACGCGCTGACCTTTCTTGATGGCATCGCGGTGAATCTCTAGGGAATTCGTCCCGTACTCTAGCGCGTAATCGTACTTCACGCACTCTGCGGGAAGCTTTCCCGGCTTGCGTACCGGCACGAATCCGGCATTCAGCCTGTACGCCAGCGCCGGCGCAAAGATAAAGCCACGCGCTTCCATCCCCAGAACCAGGTCGATATCCTGCGAAATGTAATGTTCGGAAAGGTTATCGATAAGCGTGGCGAAGCCCGTCTTATCTTTCAGCAAAGTCGTGATGTCGTAAAACAGGATCCCTTTCTTAGGGAAGTCGGGAATCTCGCGAATGAGTTTCTTCAGCTGGTCGGAAGTCATAAGGAAGGTTTCAAAGTCTCAAAGTTTCAAGGTTTCAAAGTTTCAGGGTCTCAAAGTCTCGGGTCAGGCTGACGGCGTATTTTCCTTGAAACTTCAAAACCTTGAAACCTTGAAACTTGTTTTCGTTCTACCACGCTCCTTCAATGCGAAATGAATTCAGTCCGGCGGCCGCACTGGCCTCGGACACTTCCACAGCGTCCACGCGAGCGGCGCGTGGGCCTTCGCGCAACCGGGAATGCAATCCAGATAGCTGGTCGCGCGTTCCCTGGGCCATAACTTCCACGCTGCCGTCGTGATTGTTACGCACCCATCCCGCAATGCCCAGAATGTGGGCCTCGCGCTCCACAAACCAGCGAAAGCCAACCCCCTGTACACGCCCGCGCACGACGAAACGGCGCGCGAGAGTGGTATTTTTCGTGAGATCCATGCTCTGACGTGATTGTTGATTGATGATTGTTGATTTCTGATTGAAGAGCCTATTTCTAAAGGTTTTTTCTCAGGTTTTCAATCAACAATCAGAAATCATCAATCAACAATGCCTTATGCTCTCGACAGGTACGCGCCTTCCGAAGTATCGACCTTGATCTTCTCGCCTTCGTTGATGAACGGCGGCACCTGCACCACCAGCCCAGTCTCGGTTTTCGCAGCCTTGGTCACGCTGGAAGCCGTGGCGCTCTTCAGTCCGGGTTCGGTCTCAACCACGGTCAAGATCACGGTCTGCGGCAATTCGATGCCCACCGCTTTGCCATCGAAGAACTCAACTTTGATTTCCAGATTGGCAATCAGATAATCCACCGCATCGCCCAGAATTTCCTTGCTCAGGTGAGTCTGCTCGTAGTTCGCCGTATCCATGAAGTAATAACTATCGCCGTCCGCGTAGAGGAACTGCATTTCGACTTCGTCCACGTTGACCTTTTCGATGGGATCGGGCGAGCGGAAGCGATGTTCGAACATGGCGCCCGTGCGCAGGTTGCGCAACTTGGCTTGGATGAAGGCGCGCAGGTTGCCGGGCGTGCGGTGTTCCACGCTGAAAACGGAGTGCAGATCATTGTTGTGCTTGATGATCATGCCAGGACGAAGCTGGGTGGCAGGGATCGACATCGCTTGAAGAACTCTCCTTGTTAGCTTGCGGTTAGTGAAGCCGGCGGAAGGCGGGCAGGGCACGAGTTCCGCCGCCAGCCTACTCTGCGACGAAGGCTAAAGCGTTATTTTACACTCATCTGCACCCGAAAAGAAACCTTCCCCGCGCCGATCTCATCGTAGAGGCGCGCCATGTATTGTTCCGGATTGCATTCGCCGCAGTCCTCACCATAGGACTAGAATCAGTTGTCGCCGGAATTTCGGCGTACCCTTCGTCAATATGCCCGAATCATTTGCGGGCGGAAAATTGAGGACTTCATGATGATGACGCGAAGTGGAAATTACGAATCTTCCGAAGGCAGCCACGTCGGCACGGCCATCACATTCCTGTTCATCGGGTTGGGAGCCGGAGCGTTGGCCGCGCTTATGCTCGCGCCCAAGACCGGCAAGCAAATGCGCCGCGATCTGCAGCGCGGCTACAAAGACGCGCGAGAGACTCTCGAAGATTGGGCCGACGAAGCCAAAGACCGCGTGAAGGTGGCCAGCGATCGCGTCCGCGATGCGGCCGCTCGCGGCTCGGACTTAGCCGACGACCTGCGCGAGCGCGTCGAACCGTTGCGCCGCGCCATCAACCGCAGCTAATTAGAACCGGCGTCGAAACCAGAAGTAGCGCCGCCGTCTCGGCGGCTGTAGCGGGGGCGACCCCGCCCGCGCCGCCTGCGAGGGCGAGACGCCCTCGCGACAGCCGGCAAGATGCCGGCGCTACTCTATCCAAAAATAGAAGAGAACATTCCCTTGACACGGTGGAAGAAGCCTTTGTGTTCGGGTGTATTCGGCTTCTCCTGCGCCGGCGAAGCCACCACTGTATCGAGATGCACCTGGCGCACGGGCGTGTCTTCCACCGGCAACTCTTTCGCCGCCTGCACTGGCGGCGGCAAGGCCGCAGCTGCCCGGTTTTTCGGCGTAAACACGAACGGCACATCCACCTGCACATGCGTCTCGTTCGGATTCGATGCAGGTAGCGGCGCCGTCTCGGGCCCGCTTGATAACGTCGTCTGCGACGGCGGCCCTCCTAACGAGGCATTCCGCGCCGAGGCCACCGGAGTTTCACTTCCGCCAATCCGCGCCTGCCCCGGCAATTCCGCGTCGGGCACGTTCGGCGCGTAAGGCGCTTGCGCCCGCATCAGCGGCGACGGCGGCGGACATCCGCACTCCAGCGGCACGTCGGTATCAACCTTGTCGATCTGCCCGGAATGAAACATCGCCTGCTCGGTCGGCCTGACCTGATAAATGCGATCCCCGATCAACTCCGTAACAATCGCCGACGAAGTATTGCCCTTGAGCGAGCGCACACAAGTATTGCCGTGCGCGTCGGCGCTCACCGCAAAGTGGAATTCTCCCGGCCCGGCAAACATGATGCGGAAATCCGGCGTCAGCACTGTATCGGCCGAAGCCTGCAGCGAATAGTGAGCCTCGAGCGCGCCCGTACCCAGCCCGAGCATCAGGTCGCGCTTGGTCTTCGACGGCGTCACCGAAACCGTGGTCCCCGGACAAACGCGAAGTTCGCCTCCGCGCGCGAGTCGCAGGATCGCCGTGTCCGAACCGGCCGTCACCGTCGACCCGGAACCGATGCGGCTTCCCGCCAGCACCAGCGCGCCTTCGCCGCCGGTGACTGGAGTCACGGCAGCTGTGGTGCCCAGCGACATCCCCGACGCAGTGGCTGGCTCAGGCGAATTCTTGCCCGCATTCACATCCTCGGCCGGCTTCAATCGCACCAGCAGGCGAGTGCCCGAGGCGTCCCACGAATATCCATAGGGCGCCTGTAAGTCCAGCACGACGCGCGTCACCGGCGGCGTCTCCTGATACTGATTCACCCGAATCGCGAGAATGTTTTCTTTTTGAATTGCGACCCGCTTCTGCATCGCCCCCAGGCGGGAGTTCGGCAGGTCGATGACCAGCCGCGCCGGCGAATCGAGCGTTTGAATTTCAGGAATAAGCGAGCCGCTGGAAAGAATTTCAACCACCGGTACGCCGTGCTCATGAATGATGCGAACACTTTTTACCAGGCGCGGAGGACCGAAGGTCTGCGCAGCCATGCCCGTGGCAATCAGCGCCGCTATCATCCACAGCACAAATTTGAGCCCAATACGCGGCACCGATTTCCTCGCGGGAAGCTTGCAGGAAACATATCACTTGCGGTGCAAGGGGAGAAGTGGCTAAGCGTTGGAGCCGCAGAAAGTAACGCCGCCGTCCCGGCGGCTGTCCGGCGGGCGGCCCGCCCGCCGCGCCGCCAGCAAAACGCCCTCGATAGTCCGGCAGGACGTCGCCGCTACTTCGCATCAAGGTTTGAGGTTGTTGGAAGCGAAACCCAAGATTGAAAAATAAGAACTAACCAAGGTGTTTTGAGTGATAACGCTGGCAACATCAATTGAATCTGCACAACGATCACTTAGTGCTTTCGCCTGACCTTGTCTTCCAAGAGATCAGACCAAACACAACCTTTGTGCATATAAATGTGCATACAAATCTTGCTCAGGCAATCATGAGGTGGCCTACTCGTAACGCAACGCCACCATGGGATCGACCCTGGCGGCGCGGCGGGCGGGGATATAACACGCGGCGAGCGCGACCATCGTTAGCAGCAGGGCGACTCCCCCAAAAGTAGCTGGATCGGTAGCGCCGACTCCGTACAACAGACTCGCCATGAGCCGGGTGAGGGCCAGGGCTGCGGCCAGGCCGATGGCGACTCCGAGCCCGGCAAGTTTTCCGCCACGGCTCAAAATCAGAAGCAGAATGTCCCGTTGGTGTGCTCCCAGCGCCATGCGCAGGCCGATCTCATTCGTGCGTTGGCCGACCACATAAGAAATGACGCCATAAATGCCCACGCTCGCGAGCACCAGTGCCAGCACCGCAAATACGACGAGCAGGATCATTGAAAACCGCCGCGAGGCCAGGGAATCGGAGATCAGCGACTCCATCGTCTGCGCCCCGAAAATGACCTGCTGGTTGCTTATCCGCGCGTTTATCTGCCGAATGGAATCTAGCAGCCCGGCCGAGTTTCCTTCCGTTCGCACCACCACCACCGAACTCATTGGAGACATCGCAATAAAATCGTCCGGCATCTGCATGCACGGGATATAAAGGCCGGATCGCAGCGCTTGCTGATCATCCGTGTCCAGGCCCCATTGCTTGACGTGGCCCACCTCCCCCACGATCTCCGCCGGCCGGTCGAACCGGTCGAGGTTGATGCGCTTGCCCACAGCGTTCTGGCCGGGAAAATATTTCCGCGCGAACACCTCATCGACCACCACAACCGGCGGCGCGTGCTCATTGTCCTGCACAGTAAAGAAGCGGCCGCGCAGCAGCGGAATGGCCATGGCCTTCATGTAGCCAGGTTCGACGATGTAGTCGAGGGCCCAGTTCATGTCGTTCTCGTTCGCGGGCTTGGCCTGGCCCTCGAGCCAGAAGAGTTGCTCGTCATCGCCGCTGAAGGGAACTGCGCCCCAGGTCTGGGAAACCGCCTCGATGCCAGGGTCAGCGGCGAGCTTGTCATCGAATTCACGAAACGCTGCGCGGATCGAATCCGCTTTTGCATGCACCATCGAGGGCGGAAGCGAAAGACCGAACGTTAGCACGTTGTGCGGGTTGAAACCCGGATCAACACCCCACAGTTTGGCTAGGCTGCGCATGGTCAATCCCGCGCCGACCAACAGCACCAGAGCAAGCGCCATTTCGGCAACCACGAATACACTTTGCGTGCGCTGGCGGGTTCCGCTCGCTCCCCGGCCACCTTGCTTGAGGGTTTCGTGCAGATCAGCCTGCGAGGTTTTGAGCGCGGGCGTAAGGCCGAAAAGAATTCCCGCAAGCAACGAGATGCCGGCGGTAAAGATCAGCACGTGGGCGTCAAGTCCGACTTGCTCGGCGCGAGGCAGAGCCGCGGGCAGCACTCCCAGCGTTGCCCGTGTTCCCCAAGCCGCCAGGAGCAAACCCAAACCGCCGCCGGCCAAAGCAAGCAGAATGCTCTCCGTAAGCAACTGGCGAATGACTCGCGCCTGGGTCGCGCCCAGAGCGGCGCGAACGGCGAATTCGCGGGTTCTCCTGCTGGCGCGAGCTAGCAACAGATTTGCGACGTTTACGCAGGCAATCAGAAGCACAAAGCCGACCGCAGCCAGAAGCACGAGCAGCAGAGGCCGGACATTTCCGATCATCTGCTGCTTGAGTGGCGTCAGTTTGGCGGTGATACCTTTATCCGCGTCCGGAAATGCCTCCGCGAGACTGCGTGTGACCCCTTCCATGTCGGCCCGCGCTTGTTCTATGGTCACGCCCGGCTTGAGCCGGCCGATTCCATGGAATCCCAAGCCAGCGCCGCGTTTCAGCAGCAACGGATTGTTCCACTGACCGATCGGAGCATAGATCTGACTGTCCTGGAAGCCCGGAACCAGCAGGTGAAAGTCGGCGGGAATCACTCCGACGATGGTGAAGTCTCTTCCGTCGAGAGTGATGTTCTTTCCCAAAATATCGGGCGCCATGCTGAACTTGCGTTGCCACAGCCCCGCGCTGATGAGCGCGACCGGCCCGGCGCCGATCGGCTCTTCGTCCTTCGCGAAAGTACGCCCGATGATTGGCTTCACACCCAGCACCGAGAAGAAATCCGAGGAGACAAACTCTCCACTCACCTGTTCAGCGTCGCCGATGCCGGTCAGGCTGAAGGCGGATGTTCGAGCCAGCGCTAGAGAAGAGAATGTGTGGTTATCTCTCTGCCAATCACGAAAGTTGGGATAGGAGACTGAACCACCTTCGAAGTTTGGCTTGTTCTCATGGAGCGTCACCAACTGATCTGGGCGAGGAAAAGCCAGCGGGCTTAACAACACGCCATTGATCACGGAGAACAGTGCGGTGTTCGCACCAATGCCCAGCGCCAGAGTCGCGACTGCTACCGCCGTGAAGCTGGGACTCTTCACTAGCATGCGCAAGCCATAGTGCAGATCCTGAAACAGAGTCTCCATAATTAGCCTCCAGGTCTCACTCGGAGCGCAATGCCATCATTGGGATCGAGTTGCCGGCGCGGCAGCGCGAAATATAAGTTGCAATGACGGCTGGCGACGCTCGACAGCAACGCAACCGTGACAAGAGATCAGGCGAGCCTGTAGAAGCAAACCACCGACCAAATCAAATTCAGAGGTAACTCATTGATTGTTAAAGCACAATCGAATTCCACTGCGTGCACAAAGTGGATCATTCTGTCCGCCAGAGGATATCTCTGTCCGGAAGCGAACAGCGACAATAGCGCCCCCCGATGGTTTATGAGATCGGTTCTAGCTCGCAATGGTCCAACCCGTCCGTAACTGTTGCAGAATCTCGATAGCGCTCATTGACCGATTGCTGAAGAGGTGGGGTAGCCTTGCGGCCGCATCTGCATCATTGCTGTCCCGGGTCGTTGAGTAGAGTGATAGCGGCCACCGGGTGTAGTTCGAGACAGCCTTGCGGGCCGCAACGGGAACCCGTTCGACTCGAGCGCTGGCTTTCGTGGGGGTCTACAACCAGGCTGCCTGTGACCTGGATATGCTTGCCATCGAGGCGTTTGTCTTTTTCCGATAGATTCTCGAATAGCGGCGACCATCCCGTGGTATTTATCTGAATGGGCTGGCCGTCAAAAAGCACTCTGTCCTGTTTTCCCGCTTTCCACCCAGGAAATATCGCATTTCCGCTGCGGTCGAGCGCGTACGCCACGATTTCCGTGTGAATTTCTGTGGGAAGGTCGCGCGCGCTGACGCCGAGCTCATGCTGGAGGTTCTGCTGCGACTGCTGGTCGAGTTTCAGGCAGAAGGTTATGTCTTCGTCGTGCTCCTCGTGGACAGAGTTGAGCTGAACGGTTCCGGAGAGTGTGATGGAGCGGGAGATGGGCAGAAGTCGGTTGCCCATGGGATCTGGTGTATTGGTGGCTTCGCGCAATTTTTCTTTAAGTTCGGCGGCCGTTGATGTCTGTGCGGCGGGCTGTTTCAGACCGCTGTCGCACCATGGCCGGTTTTGGGCCGAGGCAGCCGTGGCCAGAATCAAAACGACCAGCGGAAGAAGGCCACGGAGTGCTGTACCATTCACAGTGAACCTTGTTCCTTACGCCGGGGCCTCAGAGTCTGTAAAGATACATGCATTCTAAGTCGAAGCCACCGATAGCTGGCGAAAAATCTCTGATTACACTCAGAACCAAGCCCGCACGCTAAGTGGAGACTCTGGAAAAGGCTTAGGCAACTTTCCCGCCGCCCGGTTGCCGGGACGGCTGACTTCCTTTTCCAACCCTCGATCGATTGCTCGGACGATTTCCAAGATCTGCAGTGTGAGGCTGCAGTCGGCTTTCAGGCTTCGGGCAGGAATTCGTATTCTTCGATTACGGCGGCGACTGCCATTTTGCCGTCCTCTCTACCGTTCTCGACGCGCACCACGCGGCCTTTGCACTGCACGCGAATACTTTCCGTCAGCGTAATCTCCGGCGGAAGTGTCAATGTGAAGCCGATGGGCGAACCCTGCGTGACCGTAGACTCCAAATAAAAAGAAATGCCGCGGGCGCTGACATCCCGAATCTGCGCGGGACGGGTTGCATTTTCGTGATCGACGGTGACTGGAACGCGGAGCGGAAAGCGTCGCGCCGCCCGCTTCTCCTGCTGGGACTCAGCCATTCATCCTCCAGTTGGCTCTCGGCATCATGGACAAGATGGTAATGAGATCATCATGGGCCAGATATGCATGGATAAGATGAATGAAGAATGCTCCGTAACTGGGGCACCGTCAATACCACCCTTGGGTGGCGGGGTAGCCCTTTCGGGGAGGAAACGGGATTCCTGATTGCCGCCGGAAAAGTCGCGGAAGGCATTTGCCGCCTCGCTGGCTGAGAATTTTGGCCGGGATGGCTTCTGCCATGGGTCGAGCATCGATCGTCGATGCCAGGGGCATTTCCGGCCCCGCAAAGGGCATCGTAGGCGAGGAGCGGGACCGTTTTGCCGCCTTTGCTTTTCTATACTCTTCGGATTTGTATGTACAAAGATGTAAGTCATTTAGTTCTAACTGGCGCCGGCAATTGCACTTGCCTCAGTTTTGCTGGCAGCCGGAAGGGGCAGTGTAGCCAGCTTGAATTCTCTACGTTCTCTGCGGTGAAAAGCTTTTGCGGCGTATGTGGGTTATGGGAAAGCTTTTAACCGCCGAGTTCGCTGAGATTGCGCCGAGTTCGCGGAGTGGCCAGTTCGACCTTCCGAAGTCAGAGGTCAGGGTGAAACTTATCGTCATAGGCTGCGTCAACCTGCGACGCCATCCTTCAATCTCGACTCCGGTGTAAGCTGATAGCAGGAGGCGCGCTTGATTTTCGTCCTCGACAACTACGATTCGTTCACCTACAACCTGGTGCAGTACATCGGCGAACTGGGAGGCAAGGTCGAAGTTCGCCGGAATGATCAGGTCACGGTGAGCCAGGTCGAGAGCATGCGGCCGGAGAAGATCGTGGTCTCGCCCGGCCCGTGCACGCCGCATGAGGCGGGCATCAGTATCGATCTGATCCGCCACTTCGCCGGCAAAGTTCCGGTGCTCGGAGTATGTCTCGGCCATCAGGCGATCGGCGAAGCCTTTGGCGGCCACGTCGTCCGCGCCGCTAACCTCATGCACGGCAAGACCAGCGCGGTCATGCACGACAATAAAACCGTCTTTCAGGGACTGCCCATGCCCATGACGGCTACGCGCTACCATTCGCTCATCGTCGAACAGAAAGATTTGCCCGACGAACTGGAAGTCAGCGCCTGGACCACCGAGAAAGACGGCACCCGCACCATCATGGGCCTGCGCCACCGCCGCTATCCCATTGAAGGCGTTCAGTTCCATCCTGAAAGCGTGCTGACTGACGCGGGCAAGAAGCTTGTGGAAAACTTTCTACGGCAATGAACGGCGACCAGTTCGGTCGTAAGTCCGATCACCCGCGGCCCGGACTGTTTTTTAGGGAACCTGTCGGACCCATCGATTCGTATCCTTCCTTGCTAACGGATTGAAACGCCCTTCGTCTATTCATCCATAAGGGGTTAAAGCCATGAAAACAAATCAAGCATGGGGATGGCTGGCGGCCGGGGTGCTGGCAGCGGGATTGAACGCAAATTATTACGACGGCGGCCTGCAGTGGGCGCACCGCATTGCTGACCGGGTGAGTTATCAGTCAGAGGCGGCACTCGCCATGGCCTCTGGACGCGCCGGCCTGTTTCTCGCCGAAGCGCGGATGATCGCAGCGCGCGACGAGTCAGCGTCTTGCCCATGGTCGAGGGCCGCAGCGCGGGTGCAGAGCCGGATCGCCCGTTCGCAATCGCGGTTTGACCGGTTTGAGGCGATGTCTGCGCGTGAACAGGTGCAACTCGACAGGCTTGAGGCGAATCGCGAGAGGATGGAAGCCCAGATCACCGCCCGCGCCGCCCGACTTCGCGTAGCAACGGCAGCTTTTTCTCCAGCCGCCTCGAAGGCGATGATTCTTCCAGTGGCCTGTCCACGCGTACGCGTGAATATTCCTGAACTGCCGATGGGTGAAATGCCGGCCATACCTGAGGTTCATGTCGACCTGTCGAGCACCGGCCCGGTCTAAGCCCACAGACAGAATAAATTTTCCTCCTGGATGGAGATGGGCGCGGAAAACCAACCGCGCCCATTTTTTATTGGGAAAAGGACCTCGTGGCAGGCAGGCCGAGGGCTTTGAACTCTCTGGCGCGAGTGACACAGTTCGGGAACAGGGAAGGGAAAAACATATAAAGGTTGGGCGACTCCCACGATGGGCCAGTTCGCTCAACGTCCGACAGCCGAGGCGGCTGTCGCTGCACGAGTCGCTGCCGCTACACGAGGCGTTGCTCGCTGTACGAGCCGTATCCAATGCGGTTCCTGGTTGTGCAAAAGATTTATTTTTTTGTCTATCTCGATTCGAGAAATAAAGCTATATTGAAAAAGCTCAGCGATTCCTTGGCGACAACTACCTGAACTGATGGCGCGGAAGTCCAGCGGCACCATCTTGCAGGAGGAGTTGTATCCGTCCAGCGCAGCCCCGGCGCGCGAGGAACTCGACGATGCGCGTCTCGTCGACCTGGACGCAGACCAGGAATCTCCCTTCCTGCGCGGGCAAAAGCGGGTCTCGGCCCGGCGCAGCTCAATCCCTAAAAAAACGGCAAGCCGCCTGTTGTGGGCATGCATTGCGGTCGCAATATTGTGCGTGGGCGCGATCGGCGCCGCGGCTCTTTACGAATATGGCGAGCGGTCGTGGCGGTTTCGCGTCGAATCGAGCGACAACATTGAAGTCACGGGCATGCAGAACGTGACCAAGGCGCAAATCATGGAAGTGATGGGCGCCGATATCGGGCGCAACATTTTCTTCATCCCGCTGGCGCAGCAGAAAGCGCAGTTGGAGCAGATTCCGTGGGTCGAATCGGCGAGCGTGATGCGCTTCGTGCCCAACCGGATCACGGTCGAAATTCACGAGCGCACGCCCATCGCCTTTGCCCGGGTAGGTCCGCGGATTTTCCTGATCGATGCGGGCGGAACGCTGATGGAGCTTCCGCAGAAACATAAATATTCCTTCCCCGTCATTCTTGGGATGAATCCGGGTGAGCCGCTTTCCACGCGCGCGCCGCGCATGAAGGCCTACAACGAACTGGTGCAGGATCTCGATTCCGGAGGCGCGCGCTACTCGCAGGACCTGAGCGAGGTGGACCTCTCCGACCTGGAAAATTTGAAAGTGCGGGTGAACGATCCGGCGGGCGATGTGTTGGTTGAACTCGGTTCTTCGGAGTTTCTGAAACGCTACAAGACTTATGTGAGCCACGTGCAGGAGTGGCGGCGACAATTTCAAAAGCTGGAGTCGGTGAATCTGCGCTACGACAATCAGGTGATCGTCAATCCTGAGATGGAAGGCAAGCCTCGGCAGCCTGCGCTGGCGGCCTCGTCGGCTCGGGCGGCGGCGGCAGCGGGCGTGAAGCCGGCGGCGCTGATCACGCGCATGGGTCCGCACGATCGCGCGCTTCCCAAGCCCGCTTTTGAGTTGACGGATAAGAAATTGGAATCGACGACGGCAAAGAAATCGCCGCCGAAAGCGAAGGTCAAGAGAACGAAAGCTGCGAAAGCGACAGCATGGAAGAAAGCACCGCCGAAATCGTCTGGAGCGAAAGCCGCGCCAGCGCATGCTGCTGCTCACAAGCCGGAGGCGAAGAAGCCTGCGCAGTCGGCGGCCGCGGCGGGCGCGCATCCATCGATTCCAAAATCGGCGACGGCAAAACCAGCGATTCCAAAACCGAGTGCGGCGATTGCGAAGCAGCCGGCGAATGCGAGTTCAGATTAATGTCGAGGAATTCATAAGCGATGGGGAACCAGCAGGGTAGTTTTCTGACGGCGATTGACGTGGGGAGCGCCAAGACGTGTGCGCTGATGGCGGAGTTCACCGACAGCGGCCTGCGCTATCGCGGGCACGGCGTCGCCGACTCGCGGGGCTCGCGGAAGGGCGTCATCGTTGAGTTGGACAAGGCGGTCGCGGCCATTCAGAAAGCGGTCGAGGCCGCCGAAGACATTGCGGGCGCGGCAATCGAAGAAGCCATCGTCGGGATTGGCGGAGCGCATGTGCGCGGCATCAATAGTCACGGCGGCATCAGTCTGGGTGCGCGTCCGCGGGAGATTGGCCGCGACGAGATCAAGCAGGCGGTTGACCGCGCGCGCGCGATTCCTCTGCCCAGCGATCGCGAGATTCTGCACCTGCTGCCGCAGGAATTTATTCTCGACGACCAAGCCGGAGTGCATGACCCGCTGGGCATGATGGCGGCGCGGCTTGAAGTCCGCGTGCATATGGTTACGGCGGCCACCAGCGCCACGCAGAACGTGATTACCGCGGTCAACAAAGCTGGAGTTCACGTCGACGACACCGTCTTCGAGCCGCTTGCGGCTGCCGATTCGGTGCTGCGCAACGATGAGCGCGAAATGGGCGTTTGCCTCGCCGACATGGGCGCGGGTTCGACGGAAATCATCGTCTTTCAGCAGGGCGCCGTGATTCACACGGGCGTGATTCCTGTGGGCGGAGATCATTTCACCAGCGATCTGTCGGTGGGATTGTGCACGCCGCTGGCGGAGGCGGAAAAGATCAAGAAGATTTATGGCAACGCGATCGTCACGCTCATTCCCGAGGGCAATGAAGTTGAAGTGCCATCCGTAGGAGACCGTCCGTCGCGGCTATTGCCGCAGCGCCTGGTCGCCGAAATTCTGGAACCGCGGGCTCGCGAACTCTTCGAGATGATGCGCGAAACCTTGCGCCAGAGCGGCATGTTCGAGGTCTGCCTCGCCGGCATCGTGCTGACCGGAGGAGCGTCGCGGCTGCCCGGAATTTTCGACGTGGCAGAGTCGGTCCTGCGGCGCGAGGTGCGGCTTTCGTGGCCGGCCCCGCTGGCGAAAATGCCATCGACATTGTCCGAGCCCGAGTTCGCTACCGTGCTGGGCATGGTGAACTACGGCCAGCGGGCGCGCATCGCGCGCGGCCTGCAGGAAGATCGCTGGGGATCGAGACTGAAGGCTCTGCTTGTCGGTAAGGGAGCGTAAGGCATGAACCACAAAGGGCACGAAGGTTCACGAAGGAAAGCAACAACAAGAAAAGAGCTTTTAACCGCCGAGGACGCTGAGAAAGGCCGCGGAGTTCGCAGAGGAATCGCTTCAAAATGACGTCGACGTACTGGAGCGTAAGGCATGAACCACAAAGGGCACGAAGGTTCGCGAAGGAACCCCTTTAAAGATTTCCTTCGTGAACCTTTGTGTCCTTCGTGGTGAAAGATTTGGAATTTCAATTTAGGGGAACAAAATGAAAAATGAGTCTGGAATTCGCATCAGCTTTAACGAAGAGGCCCGTAACGACGCCAAGATCAAAGTCATTGGCGTAGGTGGCGGCGGTGGCAACGCAGTGAACCGCATGATCGATGCCGGGGTGGAGGGCATCGAGTTCATTGTCGCCAACACCGACCTGCAGGCGCTGCGCATGTCGCACGCACCGGTCAAACTGCAACTCGGGGTGAAGCTGACGAATGGACTGGGCGCGGGCGCCAATCCTGAGGTCGGCCGCAAAGCCGCGCTGGAAGATTCCGACAAGATCATTGAAGCCCTGGAAGGCGCCGACATGGTGTTCGTCACCACCGGCCTGGGCGGCGGCACCGGCACCGGAGCGGCTCCGATCATTGCGTCGCTGGCCTGCGAAATGGGCGCGCTCACGGTTGCGGTGGTCACCAAGCCGTTTTCATTCGAAGGCAAACGGCGCATGCAGCAGGCCGAACGCGGCATTGCGGAACTGATGGAGTCGGTCGATACCACGATTGTCATCCCCAACGAAAAGCTGCTGGCTGTCGCCGAAGATGCGGGCTTCTTCGAATCGTTCCGCATCGCCGACGACATTCTGCGCCAGGGCGTGCAGGGGATTTCGGACATCATCACCATCCCTGGCATCATCAACCGCGACTTCGCCGACGTGAAGACCATCATGGCGCGCATGGGATACGCGGTGATGGGCACGGCTTCGGCGAGCGGCGCCAAGCGCACGATTGAAGCCGCGCAGAAAGCGATTGCCTCTCCGCTGCTGGAGGCCGGCGCCATTGACGGAGCTCGTGGAATCCTCATCAACATCACCGGTTCCGCGTCGCTCAAGCTGGCGGAAGTGCAGCAGGCGTGCTCCATCATTCAGAGCGCTGCGCACGAAGACGCGAATATTATTTTCGGCGCGGTGCTCGACGAGAAAATGAAGGATGCGGTGAAGATCACCGTCATTGCTACTGGATTCCGCGAGGCACCGTGCTCGCGGCCGCGACCCTACGAAACCCGAACTTCGTTCGCGGCGGCTCATGAAGAAGCGATGGAATTTCCCGAGGAGCGGGGATCTCGCGATCCCCAGACGGACTCCATGCCCAAGCACATTATGGAGTCGGCCGAGGATGCCAGGAATGAGCGCACAAATGACCGCGCTTACGATGACGTTGCTCCCATGCCGATGGCGCAGCCCTCCGATCGGCTGGGGGGAGAGGTGATTTCGCTCGACAGCATGCGCGGACCGATGGTGGCGAACTTCGAGCAGGATGACCTCGATGTGCCGGCATTTCTACGTAAGCGCAACGAGGTGATGTAGGCGCATAGGAACCGAGGCCGGAGACGAGAGCCAACATTCTGAATCGTCTCCGGCTCGAAAAAAGGCAGGCAGCCGCGAAAAGTTTTTCACAGGGGAAGTATTCGAGGGGTAATCAGGTAATGCATTACTGAAGGGGAGTGACCGGAGGTAATCTGCGCGTAAGTAGCTGTTCCGTAATGGGTTAAGATGAATTTAATGTTTCGACATTGGTAAATTTTTTCGTTGCCATGACATGATAAGTCCCGTACTATCAACGCAGTCGAGAGATACAGCGGGGTTACCTCCCGTTGGCCAGATTCGTGCAACATCCAAGGTAGGGAAGAGTCCGGGGAGCGGACCCAAGCAGATGTCAAAAGGGAAGAGCCTTCTTCGTCTATTCGTCGCTTTTTTTGCGTGTCTACCGCTTGCCGGGGTGAGTTGGGCGGCGCACATCAATACCAGCGGCACGCACCCGCAGCCCAAATCGCACACAGCGCGCAAAGTGAGCGAGACCGCGCGTACGCGCAGGCGCATGCATCACCTGGCGCGCAGCCGCAGCGCTAATCTTACACGGGCTTCGGTGGGCACTCGCCGCCATCATTATTACGAGCGCTTTCATATGAGTTCGTTCGCCGAGGGCATTGCCTCGGGCGACATTACTGGTGGAGAAGATCCAGTGGTGCGCCAGGCCGCGATTGACGCGCTGGGCAACATGAATGGCACGGTCGTAGCGATCGAACCCACCAGCGGACGCGTGCTGGCCATGGTCAACCAGAAACTGGCTCTGTCGAGCGGCGCGCAACCCTGCTCTACGATTAAACTTTCCGTGGCGCTGGCCGCGCTCAGCGAAGGCCTGGTTTCGAAAGAGACGCAAGTGGCGCTGGGCGGCCGCAGCCGCATGAATCTCACCACCGCGATCGCGCATTCCAACAACGCTTATTTCGAAGCGCTCGGCCGCAAGCTGGGGTTTGAAAAAGTTGCGTACTACGCGCACGAATACGGACTCGGTGAACTCGCGGGCTACGACATTCCCGGGGAGCAGTTGGGCAGCTATCCTGACGAAGCCATTCCAGAAAAGCTGGGCGGCGTGGGCAAGATGTGCTCCTTCGGCGAAGGTGTTTCGATGACCCCGCTGCAACTCGGCGCCATGGTTTCGGCTATCGCCAACGGCGGCACGCTTTACTATCTGCAGCATCCCACCACTCCTGAAGAAGTGGCGAGCTTTCAGCCGCGCATCAAGCGCCAGCTCGATATCGCTCCACTGATTCCCGAACTTTCCGACGGCATGGCCGGTGCGGTGCAGTACGGGACCGCCCGCAGCCTGCGCTTGAACTTCAACGAAGAAGAAATTCTGGGCAAGACCGGAACCTGCTCCCACGACGGAACCCGCTTCGGCTGGTTCGCCTCCTACGCCAACACCAGTGTAGGGCGCGTCGTAGTGGTGGTTTTCCTGGAGGGCGGGCGTCCCACCTTCGGTCCCAAGGCCGCGGAAATCACTGGCCGCATGTATCGCAACATGTACGACCACAACTTTTTTGTTGCCACTCACGGCTTGCCGTCCGATTCGGCAGCGGTGAAAACCGTCAACACCAACCCGTAACCGTTCCTAGCCTCCTCGCAGAGACGTAGCTCGGCTACGTCTCTTTTTATTTCCTGGTTATTTCCTCGACCACGGCGAAGAATCCGATCCTGGATCTCAGCGATTTTTAATACGCTGCGGCTCCTGCCTTGCCGATGTGTACTTCAGCAAGTTCTAGAAAAGGAATAGCTCTGCCTGAGCGCTGGAGGCAAGGCGTCGGCTGCAATGATTCTCCAAGGAACCTACAACTATTGGCTGGTAGGGCTCTCCATCGCGCTGGCGATGGTGACCGCCTTCACGGCACTCGACCTCGCTGGCCGGGTGACGGCGACTCAGCATCGAGCGAAATGGTTTTGGCTCTGGGGCGGAGCCCTCTCCATGGGGATGGGCATCTGGGCCATGCATTATGTTGGAATGCTGGCCTTCAGTCTTCCAGTGCCAGTGGAGTATCACTACCCGACGGTGATCGTGTCGTTGTTGGCGGCTATTGCGGCGTCGGCGGTGGCATTGTTCACCGTCAGCCGAGAGCGTGTAAGTGGGTTTTCGTTGGTCGTGGGTGGCGCGATCATGGGCGGAGGAATCGCAGCCATGCACTACATCGGCATGGCTGCCATGCGGCTGCCTGCCATGATGGAGTACCGGCGCCCTGTGTTCGCGCTCTCGCTGGCCGTGGCCTTCGTCACCTCGTGGGTGGCGCTGCTCCTGGCTTTTCGGGCGAGCCAGGAGAAAACCGGGAGCCGCCGCAAACTTGTGAGCGCCTTCGTGATGGGCAGTGCGATCCCGCTGGTGCACTACACCGGAATGTGGGCGGTGCGCTTTTATGCGAGTGACATGCCTTTCAGCACCCTGCACACCATACGCATTTCCTGGCTGGGAACGCTGGTTATCGGGGTGACGAGTTTTGCCGCACTGCTTTTAACGATCGTCAGCGCATTTTTCGACCGCATACTGGCGGTTCAAAGCAATGCCATCGACGTCGCGCGGGAGGGGGAGCAACGTTTTCAACTCCTGGCCGAGGCGATCCCGCAGATCGTGTGGACCGCGATCCCTGGGGGCGGCATCGATTATTGCAACCAGCGCTTCTACGAACTCACCGGATTCGGCAAAGACGAAGCTCTGGGGTTGTCCTGGCAAAAAGCGCTCCACCCCGACGATCGGCCGCTGGCGTTACAGAATTGGGAGAACTCGCGTCGAACCGGCACGTCCTATGACGTGGAATATCGCTTGCGAACGGCGGCGGGAGAATATCGCTGGCACCTGGTCCGCGCCACTCCCATGCACGATTCGGCGGGCGCGGTGGTCAAATGGTACGGCGCCGCAACCGATATCGATGACCAGATGCGCCACCAGGAAATACTGGAAGGTCAAATCAAAGAACACACCGATGCGCTCATGGATTCCAATACCCGTTTGCAAACGGAAATGCGGGAACGGGCTCTCGCCCAGCAGGAACTGAATCTACAAAGTGAGCGCATGGTTCAAGACCTGACGGTGCGTTCCACGCGCGCGACCAACCTGGCGAAAATGGCCGAACTGCTGCACAGTTGCGCGGCCGTGAAAGACGCTTGCGCGGTCGTGAAGGGCATGGCGCCAAAGATTTTTCCCGAGTTTCGCGGCGCTCTGCTGCTATTGGAGTCTTCGCGGAAAATTCTCGAGCCCACCGCGAATTGGGCGGAGTGCGTGCTGGCCGGAAACGAGTTCAAGCCCGAAGATTGCTGGGCTCTGCGCACCGGGCGCCCGCACCTGGTCGCCGCTGGTGAACATACGGTGGAGTGCGGTCACACGGCGTCGAGCCAGCGCGCTTACATGTGTTTGCCGCTGCTGGCGCATGGCGAAGCAATCGGGGTTTTGCATTTCCAGATGATAGATCCCGGCGAATTGCCGCAGGGGATGTTGCTGGTTGCGAGTATGTTTGGGGAGCAGGTCGGGCTGTCGGTGGCCAATATTCGGCTGCGCGACGCCCTGAGAAACCAATCGATCCGCGATCCTTTGACCGGCTTGTACAACCGGCGCTACCTGGAAGAGACGATGGAACGCGAAACCCGCCGCGCGGTGCGGGCCAGCCAAGGCCTTGGCGTTCTCATGCTCGATCTCGATCATTTCAAAAAGTTCAACGACACTTACGGTCACGACGCGGGCGACCTGGTATTGCGGGAAACCGCATCGTTCCTGCTAAGAAGCGTTCGCGCGGAAGACATTGTGTGCCGCTTCGGGGGCGAGGAATTTGTCGTGATCCTGCCGCTGGCCGAATTGAAAGTCACGCAGGCACGCGCCGAGCGGATCCGCTCACATCTGCGCCAACTGTCGGTGGTCCATCAAGGGCAATCGGTTGGGATGATCACGGTTTCTGTGGGCGTGGCCGAACTTCCTCAACATGGCGCCACTGCCAAAGAACTGCTCGAAGCTGCCGACGCCGCACTCTACCAGGCGAAAAGGGAAGGCAGGGACCGGGTAGCGGTGGCTGTGTTGCCGCGGGCTACGGAAGTGGAAGTTAAAGCTAAACCGTAGGGCCGGCATCCTGCTGGTATCGCCAAGCCATCTTGCTCTCGAACCCTGTGGGCGAGACGCCCCCAGGACAGCCGCCGAGACGGCGGCGCTAGTTGAGACGGTGGCGCTACTTAGCTTCGCTGCCCGGGACCTTTGCTCTCGTCGCTGGCGATGACGCCGTCTTTGATGTGAATGACGCGGTGGGCATATTCAGCGATGTCGCCTTCATGCGTAACCAGGATGATCGTGTTGCCTTCGGCGTGCAAGCGATCGAACAGGGCCATGATTTCGACGCCGGTCTGCGAATCCAGGTTGCCGGTAGGTTCGTCCGCCAGAATGATGGAGGGTTTATTCACCAGTGCGCGCGCGATGGCGACGCGTTGCCTTTGACCGCCGGAAAGTTCGTTGGGTTTGTGATGCATGCGGGCTTCCATGCCCACCGCCGCCAGCGAGGCCTTGGCTCGTTCCATGCGCTCATCCGTGGGTACGCCCGCGTAGATCAGTGGTAACTCGACGTTATGCAGCGCGGTTGCCCGGGCCAGCAGGTTGAAGGTCTGGAATACGAATCCGATTTCTTTGTTGCGAATGCGCGCCAGTTCGTCGTCATCCAGTTCGCTGACCAGTTGGCTGTTGAGCCAGTATTTTCCCTGCGAAGGCGTATCCAGGCAGCCGATCAGATTCATCAGAGTTGACTTGCCCGACCCGGATGGTCCCATGATGGCTACGTATTCGTTACGCTGGATGCGCAGGTTCACCCCGCGCAGCGCATGGACCTGCTGTTCCGAGCCCATGTCGTAGGTTTTCCAAAGATCTTCGGCGGCAATCATGCACGATTCTGGCGGTGCTAGGTTCGCGGTGTTGGGCAAATGGATGACTTCTGCGGTTGCCATGTTTTTCTCCTGGTCCGGTGCCACTGACCTCTCCCGATCGTTGGATTCAGTACGTTCTGATTGCGGGCGCCATTTTCCCAGAATCCTGGTTCATCCCTAGTTCGTACATTCCCAGCTGTTCATTCCCTGGTTCGAGACCATTACCGGCTTTCCCTTTGGACGCGTCAAACCCCGTAAGGTTATGACTCTTCGTCTTCTTTCTTGGGTACACTGTTGTCGATTTTGACGCTGCTGCCGGGGCGCAGCGTCCGCAATACCTTGTAACTTCCCGTGATCACCTCGTCGCCCTCTTTCAGGCCGTCGAGCACTTCAATGTCGGTCGTCCCGGTAATTCCAGTCGCGACCGGAACGAAAACCGCTTTCTTATTGCGAATGACGAACACGCCCTGAATGTCGTCTTCTTTCTTGCCCTTGGAAGCGACTTCTTTGGCTACCGGTGCCGCGGCATGCACCGAGCCCGGCGCATTCTTCTGTTGTTCGAGTTGAGTCTTGGTGCGCAGGGTGAGCGCCTGGATGGGCACCGAGAGCGCGCTGCTGCGAGTGGCCGTCGTAATCTTTGCTGTGGTGGAGAGTCCGGGGCGCAAATCCAGAGGCGCGTCCTGCACATTCACCACGACTTTGAAGTCTTTGGCCTCCTCGCTGGCGGTAGCCTGCTGCGAGGTGGACACGCCGCTGGAACGAACGATCGCGTTATCGCCAATCTCGGAAACCGTTCCGTGGAAAATTTTTCGCGGAATGGCGTCGATAGTCACCTCTGCGGGCTGTCCGAGATGCACATTCACGATGTCGGTTTCGTCGACCATGACTTCCGCGGTGATGATCGACATATCGGCAATCGTCATCAGCGTGCTCCCTGGGGCATTCTGAATGCCCATCACGACGGTCTCGCCCTCGCGCACGGGAAGATTCGTGACCACGCCGTCGTAAGGCGCGTTGTAGCTGGTCTTCTGCAACACGTCGGTGACGCGCGTCAAATTCGCACGGCCCTGCGTGATGTGCTTATCGGCGGAATCTTCCTGCGCCTTGGCTTGCGACACCCGCGCCTGGGCCTGTACCAATCCTGCATCGGCGGTGGCCCATGCATTCCTGCGGCTATCGAAGTCCGATCTTGAAATCAGACCGTCTTTGAACAGGCTTTGCGCGCGCTCCCAGTCCTGCTTGTTGCGGTCATAGTCGGCCTGGGCGCGCAGCAAGTCGGCTTGCGAGGTCTTCAGCGCGGCATCCGCGGCCAGCGCGTCGGTTTCCGCCGCCTGCAGCGAGGCTTCGTTTGCGCTTACATCGGCCGAGGATTGTACATTTTCCAGTTGCGCCAGCAATTGACCCCTCTTTACCCGATCTCCCTCTTTCACATACAGGTGGGTGATCTTCCCAAACGCGTTGGCCCCGACGTTCACGTAATTCTTCGGCTTTATTTCTCCCGAAGCGCTTACTACCGTGGCCAGATCCTGCCGCTGCACCTTCCCGGTCTGAACGGTTGCGACATTCTTGCTGCTCTGATGAACGGTGAAGGCGACAATGATTGCGAGTAAAACCGCAATGCCTGCGCCGATAGCAACTTTTTTCCAAACTTTCATGAATCCTGCCACCCTCCGGGAGATTTATTCCCAAAGTTCAGCGGCCAAAACGTTTTTTCTAACGTGACTGGCGCCGCTTGCCGTGGTTCGAGTGACGGACACACACCTTCTGTTACGATGCTGCCGCCGAAAAAGTTCCCGTTCAGGAGTGTGTGGACGTGCTCGAGACCTGTTACCGCATGGGAAGTGTTAGTGACTGCCCCCGGAACGCAGTATTATAGCCTGTTCGCCCCTGCCTTTTGCAGCTATAGAATTTGATTCAGTGCGGGGCAACTCGGCTGGCATCCGCCGCTTCATAGATAGACGGTGGCAAAGTGTTTTAATCGATTCTCCGGGCACGACTTAACCTTGCTTTCACACGACAAACAGGCCTAAAATAGGCAGACAAGTTGTCTTGGCAGGAGTCCCTCTCATGTTCCGGGTAGTTTCGCTTCGTGCTGCTTTTCAAATTCTTTTGGCTTCTGCAGGTCTGATGGTTGCCGGGGCAGTGGCCCAGGATCAACCGGCTCAGGCGCCCGCGGACAAGCCTGCCAACGACGCTGCGACTGCAGCGCCGGCTCAGCCCGCTGCTGCGCAAACGGATCCGGCACAGGCCAAACCCGCGCCCGATGCCGTTGACCCTCTTACCCGTCCCACCAACGAGAAGCAGAAAAAGAAGAATCAGCGCGCCCTGAAGCAAGAGTTGAGCAAGCCTTACAAAAAATGGCTGGAAGAGGATGTGATCTGGATCATCACCGACGAAGAACGCGCCGCATTCAAACAACTTTCCAACGATGAGGAGCGCGACAATTTCATCGAGGCTTTCTGGCAGCGGCGCGATCCCACTCCCGACACCGAAGAAAACGAATACAAGGAAGAGCACTACCAGCGGATTGCCTACGCCAATGAACACTTTGCGGCGGGCGTGCCGGGATGGAAAACCGATCGCGGCCGCATGTACATCGTTTTCGGCAAGCCGGATGAGATCGACTCTCATCCCTCCGGCGGAACCTACGAGCGCCCCATGGACGAAGGCGGAGGCGAGACTTCCACTTTTCCTTTTGAAGACTGGCGGTACCGTTATATAGAGGGTATTGGGCAAGAAGTGATCATGGAGTTTGTCGACCCGTGCATGTGCGGCGAGTACCACATGACGATGGACCGTTCCGAGAAGGACGCGCTGCTCATGACGCCCAACGCCGGGCTTACGCTTTACGAGCAGATGGGGATGGCCAACAAGTCGCAGCGCTTTACCGGCAATGGCGTGGAGCGCCTGGGATTGGGTCCGGAAAGTTCGATGTTGCAAACCAAGGAATTCGATCGCCTCGAGCAGTTCGCGAAGTTGCAGGCCGCGCCAAAAGTAAAGTTCACGGACCTGGAAGAAGAAGTCAACTCCAAGGTCATCCTGAACCCCATGCCGTTCGACGTGCGCGCGGACTTCGTGAAAGTTACCAGCGACACGGTTTTGGTGCCGATCGCGATTCAGATGAAGAACCGCGACATCACTTTCGTCAATAAAGACGGCATTCAACGCGGCACGGTGAACATCTTCGCGCGCTTGACTACGCTGACCGGCAAAGTTGTCCAGACGTTCGAAGACACGGTGCAGGTTGACGTGCCTGCTGAACTTTTGCCGCGCACGGCGCAGAACTCCGAGCTCTATACCAAAGCGTTACCGTTGCGTCCCGGCCTATACAAGCTTTACGTCGCGGTGAAAGATGTGAATGGAGACCGCAAGGGGATTTGGAGCCGCAGCATCAAGGTTCCCGAATTCTCGGACGACAAGCTCTCCACATCCAGCCTGGTTGTCGCCGACGTGATGGAACCTGTGCCCACCAAAGACATTGGAACCGGAAATTTCGTTATCGGGACCACGAAGGTCCGGCCCCGCGTGGCGCCCTCCGACGGCAAGCCTGCGGTGTTCAAGCGGGATAAGGATCCTAAACTGAATTTCTGGATGCAGGTCTATAATCTCGGCGTGGACGAGAAGACCCACAAGCCTTCGGCCACGTTTGAATACGACATCACCAATCTTGCGACCAATAAACAGGTAGTGCAGAAGACCGAGAGCACTGACACGATGGGCAACATCGGCGAACAGGTCACGCTGCAAAAATCGATTGTGGCTGCGAACCTGCAGCCCGGCACCTACAAAATTGAAATTAAGGTGAACGACAACATCTCGAAGCAGACCGTTAATCCGTCGGCGCTTTTCGCCGTCGAATAACGGCTGGCTCCCGAAGTCCCCACGGGGGTGGGCAGAGTGAGACTGAGTAATCTGAGACTGCGGAATCTGGGAACGTGGGCAATCGTGTTGGGATTGTCGCTTCCCGTCTGGGCGACAGATCGGCCGGGAGCGATCTCGGGATACGTTCGCGATAATTCCGGCATTCCTCAGATGGGAGCAGTGGTCGAGATTCTCGGCGAGGCCAATCGCTCGCTGACCGTCTTCACCGACGGTGCGGGATATTTCACGGCGACTGGTTTGTTGCCCGGCGCCTATACGCTTAAATTCAGCGCACCCTCGTTTCTGCCCGCGCTGCGCGAGAAGGTTCTTCACCCCGGCTCTCGCCTCAATGTTAACGTCACCCTGAGCACGCTGCTGGGTGTGATGCAGTTGGGTGCGGCGCGCCCTCTGCCCGACGAGGATGACTGGAAGTGGACTCTGCGTTCGGTCGCCAATCGTCCCATTCTGCGCGTCTTTGATCCTCTTCCCAACGGAATTCAAGATCCTGCCGAGAAGCAGAGTCACGAACTAAGCGGCACCGTCTCTTTCCTGGCCGGCTCTGCCGCCGGCGGATATGGCACGGGATCGGACATGAGTGCGGGTTTTACGGTCGAGCGCTCCATCTTCAGCGAAGGACGTCTGGCCTTCAGCGGCGACATTGGCTATGGAACGAGTAATATTCCCGCAGGCGTGTTGCGCAGCGTCTACTCGCATCGCTTGCCTGACGGGTCTTCGCCCACGTTGGGATTAACTGTGCGCAGGTTCGCTCCTTCCGATCCCAACCTGCATAACGCAGCTCTGCAAGCCTTGGAGCTTTCTGCGAGCGATAGTCTCACGGTCGCCGATGCGTTGGAATTAAGATTCGGCAGTGCGGTTCAAAGCGTCCAGTTCCTGGGCCATGCCACTGTGTTTCGTCCGTACGGCTCGGCCGATCTTCATATCTCGCCCAACACGGTTCTGGAATATGGTTACGCGACGTCGCGGCCCGACTTACGCCTGGAGAAAGGTTTCGACTCCGCGCCCGCGGATCTGAGCGAATCGAATCCTCGCGTGAGCCTGCTCAATTTCGCTCCCAAGGTGGAGAGCGCTCACCATCAGGAAGTGAGCCTGTCGCACCGAACCGGCAAAACTAACGTTCAGGTTGCGGTTTACGCGGATCGCGTGGGCGATCCGGCTCTTCTCGGCACCGGCGACGTCACGGCGGTGGGCGGATTTATTCTTCCCGACGTTTCCTCTGGCACGTTCAGCTATGCCGGCAATACGCTCAATACCAACGGCCTCCGCGTGGTGCTGCAGCGCAAGGTCTCTGACGACCTCACCGCGACTCTTGATTATGCCTTCGGCGGCGTGGTCAACCTGACGAGTCCCGACGTACCACTGCAGCAGGCACAGCAGTTTCTCAGCACGGAGCGACGACATGCCGTTGCCGTGAAATTGAGCGGAACCACGACCCACACCAAAACGCGCTGGATCGCTTCTTATCGGTGGGTGAATGGTTCCGGCATTACTCCGGTCGATATGTTCAACGCTTCGCCTGGGCAAAGCGATCCCTTCCTGAACATCTTCATCCGCCAGCCCATTCCTAGTCTGGGCAAGCACGTTGAAGCGATCATTGATGTGCGGAATCTTCTTGCGCAAGGCTACGTTCCAGTCCTCGGCCAGGATGGTCAAACGGTGTATCTCGTCCAATCCGCCCGCTCCGTCCGGGGCGGAGTTTCGTTTACCTTCTAACGGCCCAACAACCTAACAACGGTGTCTTCGCTGGGAGGGCCAGTTTTTGTATTTAAGTTTTAGGCGGAGTCATAGAAAAAACGATACACTCTTGCCGCCGCCCGGCGGTTTTTTTTTGCGAACTTAAAATGCTGTACTTGCCGGTTCGCTCTCAGGCAAAATGAATCGCTCCTTTTGAACTACTTTTAAGAGGCTTCCATGCATCTTGCTCGCTACGGTTCGATCGTGTTCCTGCTGTCCGCCATGACACTGCTCTGCGCTGCCCAATCGTCCTCCTCGCCGCTGATTTATCCCCAAGCTCGCCGCAGCGATCAGGTCGACGACTATCATGGCACCAAGGTCGCCGATCCTTACCGGTGGCTCGAAGACACCGACTCCGCCGAGACTCACGCCTGGGTTGAAGCTGAGAACAAACTCACCTTCGGCTACCTTGACCAACTTCCGCACCGGCAGGCCATTCACGATCGCCTCACCAAGCTTTGGAACTACGAACGCTTCACCACCCCGGAGCAGGAAGGCGGGCGCTATTTCTTCGAGCACAACAACGGCTTGCAGAATCAGAACGTGCTGCTCGTCGCCGATTCGCTGAATGCCGAGCCTCGCGTGCTGCTCGATCCCAACACGCTTTCGTCTGACGGCACAGTCGCGCTGGCTGCAACCGCCATTTCCGACGACGGCAAACTCATGGCCTATGGCATCGCCACTTCCGGTTCCGACTGGAACGAGTGGCATGTGCGCGACATCGATACTGGCAAAGATCTTTCCGATGACCTGAAGTGGGTCAAGTTTTCCGGAGCGTCGTGGACCAAAGACAACAAGGGATTTTTTTACAGCCGCTACGACGAGCCCACGGGCGCGGCCATGCGCGACACGAATTATTTTCAGAAGCTCTACTACCACCGCGTGGGCACCGCGCAGAGTGAAGACAAACTCATCTACGAGCGCCCCGACAATAAAGAATTATTGTTCGGCGGCAACGTCACCGATGACGGCCACTATCTGGTGATCGAAGTCTCGCAGGGCACCTCGCCCAAGACGCGGCTGTACTACAAAGATCTCACGCAGCCGGATTCACAAGTCGTGCAGCTGCTCGACGATTTCGACGCCGAATACCGCTTCATCGACAACGACGGCCCCGTGTTCTGGCTGCACACCGACCTCGACGCTCCGCGCGGCCGCGTCATCGCCATCGACACGCGCCATGCCGAGCGCGGCAACTGGAAGACTCTGGTCCCGCAAAGCGCCGACAAGCTCGAGTCCGCTTCGCTTGTCGACAATGTGTTTCTGCTTGGCTATCTCAAAGACGCTCGCGCCGAAGTTCGCGTCTACGATCTCAAGGGCGCGCACCTGCGCAATGTTGACTTGCCGGGCATTGGCACCGCCGTCGGCTTCGGCGGCAAGCGCAAGGACAAGGAAACTTTCTACGCTTTCACCAGCTTCATCTCGCCCACCACCATCTACCGTTACGATCCTGCGTCGGGCAAGAGCAGCGTCTTCCGCCAGCCCAAAGTTGACTTCGATCCCTCGCGTTACGAGACCAAGCAGGTTTTCTACAACAGCAAAGATGGCACGCGCGTACCGATGTTTCTGACTTACAAGAAGGGAATTCAGCTCGACGGCCAGAATCCGGTGCTGCTCTATGCCTACGGCGGATTCGACATTTCGCTGACGCCATCTTTCTCGGTTCCCAACATTGTGTGGCTGGAAATGGGAGGCGTTTACGCGCAGCCCAACCTGCGCGGAGGCGGGGAATACGGCGAAGACTGGCATCAGGCCGGGATGAAATTGAAAAAGCAAAATGTTTTCGACGACTTCATCGCTGCGGCCGAATGGCTCATTGCCAACAAATATACTTCTACGCCCAAGCTCGCCATTCGCGGCGGCAGCAATGGTGGATTGCTGATCGGCGCCTGCGAAACCCAGCGTCCCGACTTGTTTGGCGCGGCGCTGCCCGCGGTCGGCGTCATGGACATGCTCCGCTTTCACAAGTTCACCATTGGCTGGGCGTGGACATCCGACTACGGGTCCTCCGACAATCCCGAGGAATTCAAGGCGCTCTACGCCTACTCGCCGCTGCATAACCTGAAGCCCGGAACGAAGTATCCGCCGACACTGATCGCGACTTCGGACCACGACGACCGCGTGGTGCCCGGACACAGCTTCAAGTTCGCGGCCACCATGCAAGCGGATCAGGCCGGGCCCGCGCCGATTCTGATTCGAATTGAGACTAAAGCCGGGCACGGCGCCGGCAAGTCGATCACAAAGCTAATTGACGAGACGACGGATAACCTGTCGTTCCTGGCTCACAATCTGGATATGAAGGTCGCGCTGCAGTAACGAATCACGTAGCGACAGCCGCCTCGGCTGTCGGGCGAAAGCGAAGCCGAGCGGGATGAAGGCAGAATCGGAGTATCAGGGAATTGAAGCAGAAGGAGTCGAGGGCGCTGTCTTGGCGAGACGATCTCACATTGAATCAAGCAATGCAAACGTCGGGGCCCAGGGGCTAGAGCCCGCGTCTTTATTGGCTCTGGACGGCACGGCTGAGGCCGTGCCCCTCCCAAAACGATTCACGAGATAGCTTTTGAGACCTGAGACCTGAGAACTTTCTTCCCCTACTGCGACTGCGAAAATTCCATATTCTCGTCGACTGAAAGCTCGGCTGGAGTTCCTGACGCGGTGTCGCCAGAGCGCGTTGCGACTGCGCGAAATCCGGTTGAGCCGGCCTGCACTTCGTAGGTATAAGGCGGACGCTGCCGCGCCACCGTGATGTAATTGCTCGAAACCAGTTCGTCGAGCGAGGCGTATTTGCCCTCGGTCGCGTAGTAGCGCCGCTCCGCCGAAGCGATGCTGATCAGGTCGCTCCTCACCCCGGTAATGTTAATCGCGGCCTTCGGGTTATTCGCGCCCGCAGCCGCCGAACTGCTCTGCGCCTGCTGCGAATAAATGTACATACCAATCCCGACTACAATCACCAGGCTGAGAAATCCGAATAGGCCTCTCATAGGCACCTCAACGCCCATTGCACCGTGAATTGGAAGCCGGGGCAAGTAACCAGAGGGCAGGGCTAGCTGGAGGTTTTCCCTTGAGCCGGACGTAGAGAGATTGTTGATTGTTGATTTCTGATTGCTGATTGAAAATCGGCTGTATCATTCGCGGCTTTCCAATCAAAAATCAGAAATCAAAAATCAGCAATCGCACCATTCGCTCTACGCCTTTCGTCACCTCGTTCGCCGGTTACGCCGATGTTACCCTCTTTTCGGAATCGGCTTCCCTACTACGCTCTGTACCGGAGAACCGGATGCGCCGCACTTCGTTAATGTCGATGAAAGCCTGCATTTATATGAGCGCCGTTTTTGCTCTAGCTCTCGGTCTGGCCGCGCCGCTCTTTGCCCATCACCTGAAAAAAGGCGACACCATCGCGCTGCCTTTAACCACGTCGTCCGCCAAGGCTCGTGAACTTTACAAGAAGGGAATGGAGGACTACGAGAATCTTTATCTGGAGCGCTGCAACGACGATTGGCGCGCGGCCGTGAAAGAAGATCCCAGCTTGGCTGTGGCCTGGGCGTGGATCGCGTTTAACAGTAGCAATCCGCAGGAAGTCAGCGCGGCGCGAGCCAAGGCCAAAGAGTTTGCGCCGAAGGCGTCCGCGGGCGAGCAGTTGATGGTGGCCTGGATCGCCAAGGTGCAGGAAAACGACTTCATCGGCGGCATCACCGCCATGAACGACATGCTGGAGATGTATCCCCGCGACAAGCATTTGCTGTATCTGGCGGGCAACTGGCTGACGGGAGAGAATGGCAGAGACCAGGCGCAGCGCTTGTTCGAAAAGGCGCTCGCCATCGACAAGAATTTTCCCGCGGCACTGAACGATCTGGCATATGTCGATGCCAACAAACGAGAATTTGCCAAGGCCTTTGCGGCCATGGATCGCTACGTTGCGATGCTGCCCAAAGAACCCAACCCGCAGGATTCTTATGGAGAGCTGCTGCGCATGGCAGGGAACTTTGAGGGTTCGCTCACGCATTATCGCGCCGCGCTCAAAATAGATCCTGACTTTGTCAGCTCGCAACTCGGCCTCGCTGATACCTACGCGCTTATGGGCAATCAGGAGCAGGCTCGTCTGGATTACGACAAGGCAATCCGCTTCGCTCACAACGAAGCCGACCGCCTGACTTACGGGATGCAAAGGGCGACGACTTTTGTGCGCGATGGCAACTATGCCCAGGCTGACAAGGATCTGCTGGAGATTGCCGGAACCGCGCACGCCAAGGGGCAAGACCTGCAGGAAGCGCAGGCCATGCGCGAAATGGCTGAGTACCAGTCAGACGACAAAATTGCCCTCAACAACTTGAGGATGGCGGAAGAAGCGCTGCGCCACAGTGTGGCCATTTCTCCGTCGGATCGCGACGAAGAACTTTCGCGCATCCTGCGCAACCGCGCCGTGCGTGCCTCGCGCGCGGGCGATCAGGCGCTGGCCGAAAAGTCGCTGCAGGATCTGGAGACGCTGGCCAATGGCAGCCGCAACCGCGTCATCCAAAGTTCGTGGCAGGGTGCGGCTGGAACGCTCCTGATGGATCAGAAGAAATATCAGGATGCTGTCGCGCACCTGGAAGAGGATCAGGACGATCCCTTCACCATGGAATTGTTGGTGCAGGCTTACTATCAGACCGGCGAAACCGACAAGCTCCACGAAATGGAAGCCAAGCTGCGTGGCAGCAATATGCCGACTATAGAACAGGCGCTGGTGGTGCCCGCAGCCCGCGCTAAGAGACCAGTAATCTAAATCTGGTCATATTAGGCATCAGCTTAGACATCATATTAGACATCAGCCTCGCTCCGCTTGGCTGGATAGCCGAGGCGGCTGTCCCCACGTGAGTCGTCCAGGCGAGGCGGCTGTCCCTGCGTGAGCAATTTCCGCCTTCACACTCTCGTGCAATTTCGCGGCATTGGTGTACATTAAGTGGGCAATTCGTCCGGCATGAAAGTCGATCACCGAGCGCCGCTCCGGAACGCGAATCGCCACGAGCGTGCCTACGCGTGTGCGCACCGCCGAGGGCTCCGATCAAACCGCACAGACGCGCGACGTTAGCGCCAGCGGAGTCTTCATGTACGCCCAGTCCCGCATGGAGAAGGGCACGGACGTCGAACTGGTACTCATCCTTCCGCCTGAGCTGACGGCGGGCGAGAAATGCTGGGTGTGCTGCCAGGCGACGGTGGTTCGAGTCGAGCAGGAGGGGGCCGAGTTTGGGGTGGCGGCCCAGATCCGCCGCATGGACATCCTGCCGGAGGTCGCAATCTGATCTGGGTAGACCGCCGAGGGGTGAATCCAGCCCCATTTCAGGACATCTTTCCCGTTAAATTTTCCCAGTCGTGCACTGTCGTATCGAAGCAGTGCAAGGCTTCGATTAAAATACTGATAAATCTGCGAAAAAAGGCTTCCTATTGCCCTGCGCTCCTGCCATAATGGCGGCCCAATAATTGCTCTGGCCAATTTAAGGTTCCGAGGTGGGCCCAGGTATGTTGATTGAAAAACTGGCGGCCGGGGTGGTGCAGGTGCAGACCCCGATTGGGCCGCGATACGTAATGCCTTCATTTCTACAACGGGTGTATTTGGTGTGGATGTTCCGCAACTTCCCCATTCTTCCGCACGCTGTTCTTAACAAGCGCCAGCAACGCATGATCGATCGCATGTGCGGCGAGCAGCGGTTTGCGTCGATGGCCTATGCCGATGGCATGGATGAGGCCCCGGTGATCGGCACCGTCGAGCGCCGTCCACCGGTCGGCGCGGACCAATTGTCGCAGCGGCGTTCGGTAACCAGCGATTCGACGAGTCTGGCGGCGGAAGTTCGACAGCGTTCGTAAGCGTTCGAGCGCTTGCGCAACGTGTCCAGCCCCCAAGACGGCGATCGGCTTTGCTGTCGCGGATACACTTGGCTCACGCTGGGGTCGTGCTGAATTGCAAAATCGGCGCGAAAATCCGCCATCGACCTTTTCTTATGGGCAGGCGTGAGGCCGCAGCAAACCTTTTCGAAGTGGACCGGCTCCGCGATGCGAAGTTTGCCGGGACTTTTAGTCGCTTGCTTGTAAGGGCAGACTTCGACGTCCGTTTGAAGTTAGAATCCGCCGTCCCCAAAGGATTCAGGTGTTGAAGGTCGCCTGGAACGAGCTTTTGTACGTCTTGCCTTGGATTGAAGCCTTCGCAGTGTCGACTCCAGTGGGCGATACGAAGCTTCCATTCAGATGCTGTGCGAGTTTGATATTCGTCACACGGCCCTCAGAACGATACAACCCGGAACGCACACGCCGATTGCATGAGTCATCTATTTGATCAGGCAGGCGATGCTCATTGCGCACCTTCGACGTCAAAGGCGTGGGTCGAATCTGCGCCCGCAACAATGGCGGAGGATCGCCGAGATGACGACAGATTCACAAAACATTGTGGAGGGATCGAAGAACCCAGTTCTCTGTTCAAGCGGAGCAGTTAAGGTTGAGTTCGGTCCGATGAGTCGGGTGAAGCGAGTTGCGTGGAGTGGAACCAAGAGCGGGAACAGTTTTGACGGAACCGAACTGCCTGTCCGAATGGAAACGGGTGTGCCGCTTGCGGACTTGGAGTCGGGAGGATGATGAGGGCGAGCGCTTGTGAGATGAAGGCAGAGGGTGGCGTGCTGCCAAAAACGCGCTGTATCGGTATAATGATTTAATCGTCAGTGATTCTGCGGGCGTACTGCGATTCGAAATTCCATAAATGCAGGGAGTACCGGAGAAAGCAGCTTTGGAAATTGATCGGCAATAAGGTTAATTCTTGACAGATTGTTCGGCTGGTACGGCGACTACCGCGGTGAAACGAGAGGGAAGCCTGCAGAGTTCGGAACCCGCCAAGGTTCTAATCGGGAAGAAATTTAATGTAAAATTGGTACAAGAATGTCGCCGCCGTTCTTTCCGGGCAGCGAATACCCGCTAAAAAATCATATCGGGCGCGTAGCTCAATTGGCAGAGCAACTGACTCTTAATCAGTAGGTTGTAGGTTCGATTCCTACCGCGCTCACCATCTTTTCAAGCACTTGGCGGAGTCGATGTTTTGAGTGTGCCGTAACTCGATCCGGCTACGCCCGTTTCCCTACTTGCTGTGTTCTTGATCGAGCGCGGCGCGGCATCCTGAGCTAGAGATCGTGACTTCAGAATCGGTGTGCCGTAATCATGTCGCCCACAATACAGGACAAGATCTTCGGGAAGCTCAGCTTTTCTCCTGGCTTCTCGAAATCTCTTCGCCATCGTCGAGGTGAGCGGGCTCAGCGCGTTTGGAAGGGAAAACCCATCCTTCGCGCCTCGTGCCACATCTTGCTTTCAGAATGTCGAAAGCGCGATTGCCCATTGGTACGCGTCTACGTCCCTCTTCTGTTTTGCTGTCGGGGACGAAGATCATTCGGCCTTCCCAATCTAGGTTCTCGATGCGCATCCGGTAAAGCTCTCTTTCATTCCGCATGCCGGTATCGCGCATCAAAATGATGATGTCTCGGAAAAGTTGAAGGCCGCGTTTCCGCCAGTTGGAGCAGTGGTAGTCGATCCGGAATCTGTTTCGGCGTGAGTGGCAGGGCCCCCGAGGTGCGCCGTCTGTGGGACGCGCTGGCCCTTGAGTATGGCGAACTGGTTGCTGGAGTTCATGTTCCCGGATGACGCCCCAACGAACGCGTTACCCGTGCCGTAGTTGCTCAGAAACGGCACACCGCCCCTGCTGAGAACGCCTACGCTAGGTGCTGTCTGCCTGCGATTCAAGCGCAAGTACTTTGCACAGAAAGAAGCCTGCTTCCGCGCTCAAAGCACTGCAAGCCGCCTTACCTATTGAGTTGGCCAGCGCAGCACTACGGCCTTCTACAAACCTATATCCGCGCAGAGGCTTACTTGTCAGCCGGACAGGGAAGTGCTGCTGAGTTCCAGAGTTCCAGAAGATTCTTGACCACGACGTATGGAACGCATGGACTGGAGCACTGGCACATCTGGGCGTGGCTCGGGCCAATGCCCAAGAAGCAAAAACCTCGCAGGGAGCGGACGCCGATGCTGCCCGCGTGCGTGCACTCGCCGCCTACAGAGATTTCCTCTCCCTTTGGAAAGACGCCGACCCCAATATTCCCATCCTGAAAGAGGCCAAGGCGGGATATGCGAAGTTACAATAACCATCAGGCAGCGCTACTGCCACCCAAGCAGAAACGGTCGAGGCGGCATTCTTGTAATTTGGCAGTCCCCCAGAAGTGTTCATCGCTGGTGGTCACCGCGAAAACGTTCTGCCGCCATCCGCGAATGGCGCGACACAGATAAGCGATTTGGCTGCTTAGCGCCTCTAACAAAACCGCTGATTCAATTCTTCATCGATAAACCAAAAAAAGAACCCAGGGCTTCACTGCAGCTTCGCGTACTCCGCCTTAGCTTGTTTCAGAATGGGGATGTCTGGATCGGCGTCCTTCCAGAGGCTGAGAAAATCTTTGTAAGAAGCGAGGGCTCGGAGGCGGGCTGCGTCGGCGTCCGCGCCCTGAGAGGTGTGCGCCTGCAGAGCGTTCGCGCGAGCCACTCCCAGATGCGCCAATGCTCCAGTCCAACAGTTCCACACCATGCCGCTGTGATCGAGAATTTTCTGAAACTCGGCGGCGGCCATATCACCCTGTCCAGCCGCCAAATATGCGTTCCCGCGCACATACGCCGGATAGAGGCAGGAAATATTATTAAAGGACGTTTGCCCTAACTCCATAGGGTGGGCAGCTTGCTGGATGTTCAACGCAGCGACTGGGTTCTTCTCATTCAGCGCCAATTGCTGTTGAATCGCGGGGAGCCAAAGCAACTGCATCTGCGTATCCAGCGGAAAGCGTCTGCCCAAATCTTGGGCTAGGAACTTCGCTCGCGCCGTATCGCCGGCGAGAGCAATCGCGAGGGCGGCTTCACTCTCCACCCTCTTACTCGCGGGAGCGAGTTTCAAAGCCTCTGCCGCTGACTGGCGACCTTCCGCAGGATAGCCGTAAGCCGCTTGTTGCTGGGCCGCAATCGCCAGATAGCCCGCTCCATTTTCTTTGCTTTGCGCTCGCGCGGCGGAGTCCACGGCTTGGTTGGTCAAATGACCGGCCTTGCCCAGGTGACCGACATACGCTTCTGTCTCAGAGGAGAGAGCGAGTCCATAGTTCTCATTGTCCGCATTGCCCGCAAACCAGAGCTGCTGGTCAGCCATCGCCCCGGTGTCCCTCCTGAGAAAAGCAAGAGCATAGAGAGTGTTGTGGAGTCTGTGACCATCCAGGTTTCGCGCCTGCGCTTCGTGAATGATCTGTTGGGCCTCGTCAAAGCGTTGTAAAGCAAGAGCGTCGTCAGCGAGGCTTTCGTACCAAGTGTTGCGACCGGGTACAACGCGCAGCTGTTGGCGGATGAGCTCCAGGGCTTTCTCATATTGTCCTTGCTCGGCGCAAATGATGCTCAAACCGATATACCCTACAACTTCGCGTGGATAGCTCTCGATCTCCTCTTGAAATGTCTGGGCCGCTTTATCCAGTTCTCCGGTTACATGCCGGTAGTAAGCTGCCATGATCTCCAGCTTCTCCCGCTCGCTGGTATGTTCCCTCAACTGAAATGCTTTGCTGAAATATTCGTTGGCTCGCTCTACTTCGCCTAGACTGGAGTAATCCAAGCCCATCGCCCTGTAGCCCATGGCAAAATTAGGATCAAGCTCAAGGGCACGCTGATCATAAAGCAGAGCTGCAGCAAAGCCCTTTTCTTGGTAGATCTTTTGTCCGAGGCTAAATGCTTTCAGCGCTTCGAGCGATGACGTCGTAGCCTGCGCTAGCGGAACGTCAAATTTCTGCACCGAAGCCAGCGATTCGCCCATCTCTGTACGCAGCTTGGATGCCGCCTCGCCCAGCGCGTCCAGCACCTTTTCCTTGGTCGCGGCCGTGACCTGCTCCTGCGCAAGCGTCTCTCCGTTCTGGCAATTGACAGCCTTCACTCCCAGTACATACTCGTTGCCCAGAGTGCCAATCGCCACAGCAATATAGGCCTTGCTCATCGCCCGCACGCAGAGTTCGCGGGTTACCTCCGGAGTCAGTTTCGCGCTCGCGGGACGTGTCATTAGTCGCAAAGTCTCTGCGACCTGTTGATCTGAGAGCACATTAAGGAAGGGTGATTGCCGCAGGGAAACATTGAGGGCCGTCTTCAGCGTGTCATCGAACACCGCATCGCCGGTGCCGTTGGCGAGATCAGCGAGAACGATCGTGTCTTTCTCTGTCAGGCGATTGCTTTGCTGATGCGAACGATAGTAAAGACCGCCTGCGATAAGCCCAGTGAAGAGCAAGGCGAGCACCGCAGTCTTCCAGAGCTTCGCAACTGAAGTCGCTGGCCCGGGCACCATCCCAGAATTCGCGACCGCAACTCCCCCCGTTTCTGTATCCCGCTTCAGCCGTTGCAAATCCGTTCGTATATCGGCTGCGTGTTGGTAGCGAAGATTGCGGTCCTTCTCCAGTGCCTTGTTGATGATGTCCTCTACCTTGGGCGGTAGGTCGGGGTTCAACCGGGTCGCGGGAGCGGGCGACCGATTCAGAATCGATTCGAAGATTACGCCGCTGGTCTCGCCCCGAAACGGCAAGGTCCCAGTACACATCTCGTACAGAACTGCACCGAAGGAGAACAGGTCGGTTCGGCCGTCCAATTCCTTGCCGCGGACTTGTTCCGGGGACATGTATGCAATTGTGCCGACGGCTGCTCCGGGGCTGGTCAGGGGCTCTTCCAGGGTGAGAGTCGATTGCTGGGTCGCCGCACCTGCTCCGATATTGCCAGCTACAGGCGTCACTTTAGCCAGACCGAAGTCGAGAATCTTCGCGTGCCCGCGCTTCGTGATGAAGATGTTGGCGGGTTTGATGTCGCGATGGACAATGCCAGCAGCGTGAGCAGCGTCGAGTCCGTCGGCGATGTCGGCAGCGACCGGGAGCAGGATGTCCATCTCTAGAGGACGCCCCGCAATACAGTGCTTCAGCGTCACTCCGTCAAGAAACTCCATAGCGATGAAGGACTGACCATCTTGTTTGCCGATTTCGTAGATCGTGCAAATATTGGGATGATTGAGAGCGGAAGCCGCCCGCGCCTCTCGACGGAAGCGTTCCAGAGCTTGCGGATCCTGCGACAGTCCATCAGGCAGGAATTTCAGGGCAACGAAGCGTCCAAGTTCACTATCCTCGGCCTTGTAAACGACGCCCATACCCCCACCGCCCACCTTTCCGACGATGCGGTAATGGGATATGGTCCGGCCGGTCGGGAAATCGCTGCTTTCTTGCGTGTCTCTGCTCTGGTGGCGGGCTATCGCCCGCGCGGCATCCTCTATTGCCGGACTCTCCAAGAAACTTCCTACCTTTTGCTCTGCTCTCAGCAAAGCGCGGACTTCGCGCTCCAGCGACTGGTCGGCCGCGCATGCATTCCGCAGGAACGCATCGCGCTCCTCAGCCGGAAGCCCGAGTACCGACTGCAGCAGGCGATCGATTTGTTTCCACCGATCAGAGTCCATCGCTCGTTCGGCCCCCGAGTTCGAGGTAGAGCCAGGCCTTGGCGGTGCTCCAGTCCCGCATCACCGTGATGGGCGATATCTTGAGCACATCTGCCGTCTCTTCCACGCTGAGTCCGCCAAAGTAGCGCATTTCGACCACCCGCGCTTTGCGGGGATCGACCCGCGCCAGCGCGTCCAGGGCGTCATTGAGAGCCAGCAAGTCCGCGGTCCGATCACTGCCAACTTCGGCCGTGTCCTCCAGAGAAACGTGCTGCACGCCGCCCCCACGTTTCAAGTTATGACGCCGCGCCTGGTCCACCAGAATGCGCCGCATCAATTGGGCCGAAACAGCGAAAAAATGAGCGCGATCCTGCCACCGCATGCGGCGGTAATCCACAAGGCGTATATAGGCTTCATTGACCAAGGCCGTGGTTTGCAGGCTGTGACCGGGGCGCTCGCGTCTCATGTAGCTGCTTGCGAGGCGGTGCAGTTCGTCGTAGACGATTGGCGTCAGCCGGTCAAGCGCCCCTCGATCGCCGTCACCCCAGGCTCGGAGCAACCCACTAACTTCCCCACAAGGTGTCTTCTGACTCTCGTTGTCGCCCGATAGTGTTGGTTTCTCCATCGCCCTACACCTCGGGAATCTTAACTCATAACGCGCGTCTCTCTGAGAAAAGTAATCCTCGCATGATAGTTCTGCCCGGCCGTTGCCGCCTATCTAGATGAAAGCGACAAAAGTCGAGCAGCAGAACATTTTGCGGCACAAACTTTAAGGAGGAGACAATATGAAATCCAAAATATTTTCGTGGATAGCAGTAATGAGCCTATTCACTCCGCTGGCGATCCCGCTTCGGGTTATCGCGCAAGAGCAGGAACTGTCAACCCCACACAAAATGCATTACACAGTGAAAGACCTTGGCACGCTTGGGGGGGCGTATAGCTTTGGATATGGCATTAACAACGCAGGCGTAGTGTCTGGAGGAGCGGCGACCCCTAGCCAGACTAACTTCGTGTCCCAAACCGCCTTCCTCTGGGACCAGGACCTCCACATGGTCAACATCGGCACCTTGGGAGGAGACGCGTGCCCCGACTGCAGCAGCGAAGCGGGCGGCCCGAATGCGTGGGGCGAATCCCCGATCATCTCCGAAACCGCCAGTCCAGCTTATATGGGCGAGGACTTCTGCGGTTTCGGTACGCACCGCCAATGCCTCGCAGCCATCTGGAAAAACGGTGAGATGACAGCCCTTGCCCCTTTGAAGGGTGGCAACAACGGGCAGGCCTATTGGGAGAACGACGCAGGACAGGTGGTGGGGTTCGCGGAGAATGGGACTGCCGATTCGACTTGCGCGACGGCAACGCCTTCTCAAGTGCTCCGTTTCGAAGCTGTTATATGGGAACGAGACGGCAAGGCTCGGAAACTTCGTCCGCTGGAGGGGGACACGGTCGGATACGCCTTTGTCATCAACAACCGCGGTCAAGCCGTGGGGGTATCGGGTTTGTGCGAGAACACCCATGTGCCGCCGATAATCCCCGGTAGTGACGCTCCGCACGCTGTGCTCTGGGACAAGGACGGAACGCCTACCAACCTCGGCTCGCTGGGAGGCGGATTTAACGTTCCCGCCGGTATCAATAACCAAGGTGAAGTAGCCGGAGCGTCGTTGTCGACAGATGGCACTGTTCATCCTTTCCTGTGGACCAAGGAAACGGGTATGCAAGACCTCGGCGCATTCCCTGGTGCTGTGGTGACCGGAATCCCCTGCTGCAACACCCTGAACAACAGAGGTGAAGCAGTGGGGCTGACAGCGGACAGTAACTTTAACTTGCGCGCATGGATATGGCGAGACCAAACAAAAACAGATCTCAACACCCTCATTTCCAAAGATTCGCCCTTGTATCTCACGGATGGTGGGTCGATCAATGATTCTGGACAAATCGCCGGCCAGGCCATCGTAAAGAGTTCCTGCCCGGTGCAGAGTCCGCCGGCGTGGGAGGTCAATCAGTTCGCCTGCACGGACATTCACGCATTCCTGGCAACTCCATGTGGCCTCAATCAGACTGACTCGGACTGCGACAAAGATACAGACGAGGCCTCCGTCGAAACCAAGACGTCCGCTGAAGGCCTGAGAGTTGTGCCGCCGGAGAGTGACCGCAAGTGGATTCAGCAGCGACTGCGCTTCTAGCCGATTCGAATTCAGCTTGCGGAGGCACAATGACCGGTTGCGAAAGATAGCAATCGCCAACATCCAATAGGCCAAGACGTCAAATAACCCGCGATTGAGAGAGCAGGGAAATTTCCTGCTCTATCTTCTCTTTTCTGTCTCTCAGCCCCAGGTTTAGGTCGCCAACGGCTAGTGAGCCGATGCATCGCGGGTAAATCTACGACTGCCATCGAGGAGTATGTTCGTATGTTCCTGCGCCGATATTCGTCGCAACGCGTGCCATCCGAGCAGGTGAAACTGTCGATGTCCCTTAACTCTTGGTCTGGAAAACGCGAATGCCGTCCTCGCGGCCCTAAACTATAGCAGCGCAGGAACCGATAATTAATTGCGGCTACGAACCACACCGTTAGACGACTGCGATCATATGTCGCTTTGCCAGGGCCTCGATCTGCGGCTCGGTCACGGCTGAGAGGTCTGCGCTTTCGGTAGCGACGATCCGTCGAGAAATGTCGGGATGATGGGTCTTTAAATATTCTTTCAAGAAGTCGGCGGCGTTGCTCTTTCCAGTGGCATGACCGATCAGGATGATCTCATTTGCTGGGGTGATATCTTTCGCGATCTCCTCATAAAACGAATCCTCTTCGGGTACGCGCTCGCCCCGGTAGTGCGCTTCCTTTCGATGAATCAGATGATGATGGAAATTGTACGGATCGTAAGGTCGCTCCGTATGTTCGTCTGCCGGACGACTTCCACCTAGATCTTGGTAAATATGGGCGGCGTGGTGGTCGATGACGACAATCATGCGGCCGGGCTGCGCCGGTTCTGCCGCAGGCCTACCCCGCCCCGCTTGCTTCAAAAACTTACGCAGGCGGGAAACTTCCTCCTCGCCCAGATCATGGGTGCTCGGCCGCTTGAAAAACTCCCGTTGGCTGCCGACGCGGAACACGAATTCATCGCCTCCATGCGCTTGGACCTCGCCCAGGTGCTCGACCAGTTCGACCGCCTCGCTCCAACTTAGGTTATGGGGCAGCTTGCCGTTGAGAAGATTCTGGTACAGCGATTCGAGGTGCTTGCTCATAGTGTGCTCTCCCTCACAAAAAAAGTTTTCCAAGCTCGATCAAAGTGCATCTCGAACGATTGCGATCAAGCCAGAAGAAAAAACGTAAAGCATCAAATCTTCTTCGCCTTCACCGGAGGCACCAGAGCGACAGCAGCCTCGGTCGTAAGCAGAAGGAAAGTGAATGTCTCCTGTAGGTACAAACGGACCGCGGCATCGTTGTGGTTGAGGTAGCCGATAGAGACGTCCTGCCCGATGTGTAGTTCGAAATCACCACCACGAGTGGTTACCACGAAAGCGCCGGCGATGGCGGGCGCCCAGATGATTTGATCTTTGACCAGACGCTTGACGTGCTCCAGCACAGGGTATCCGTGGTCGCTAGTTTCTGCGAGTGCGGTGTAGGCGTCGGCGCCGAGGAGCACCGAGTAGGGGCCATTGACCCCGACGAGACGCAACTGGCTCAAGCTTTGAGCGATGGCATCGGGATACTCGCGAACGTCGGCGGGAAGCGTCTTGATGGGATTGCTGGTGCCCTGGCGGATGCCTGCAATGCCGGCGGCGGCATATCCGTCGAATATGGCGGCGTCCTCGGCAAAGGCGATCTGTCGCGCGGCATCCTTCGCAGGTTGCCAGTCCGAATCATTCGCACCGCGATCAACATCGTCGATACTTTTGCGATCCAGTTCGAACGGAACACGTAGCTCGACTAACGCCTTCACCTCTCGCTGGCTCGCGACGATGCCTTTCGCCGGGGCGGTGATTGTCCGCAGGTGGCCGGTACCGACCGCAGATAGACCGGTGCCAGCCGGCCCCTTTACGTCGACGACGCGCCGTCCGGCGAGATAGCGCTTGAGCGTCCGTGATGTTTCCTCTTCGATTTGAGCCCATGCCGAATCGGAGATGGGGGCAAGTTCACGATGGAGATTATTCATGTGGTACGTCTCCTTTGAGAGATCCGATGCGGAGCGAACCGTCGCGCACCGATGGGATGGATGGAGAAGGTTCGACAGCCGCAGGCGCCGCAGGGGATTCCGCAACCGCCGACTGGGTTTCGTCTTCGGTCACGTTCTCCAGAAATGTCGCCGACGGCACAAAGAACAAGTTTCCGGTCGCGGCGCGGCTGAAGTCCAGTAGCCGATCGTAGTTGCCGGGCGGCCTGCCGACGAACATGTTCTCGATCATCTGCTCGATAGTGCGGGGCGAACGGCTGTAGCCGATGAAATAGGTGCCAAACTCACCATGCCCAGGTCGGCCGAAAGGCATGTTGTCGCGCAGAATCTTGACCTCTTTCCCGTCCTCAACGATTGTGGTGAGCGCGTTGTGTGCCGAGGTTGGCTTGACCGAATCGTCCAACTCGATATCGGAAAGCTTGGTGCGGCCGATGATGCGTTCCTGCGCTTCGGTGGTGAGCGCATTCCAGGCGCCAAGATCGTGGAGATATTTTTGCACGATGACATAACTGCCGCCGGCGAAGCCGGCGTCCTCGTCACCGACTACTACGGCGTCTGCCGCCGCCTCGCCTCGGGGATTCTCCGTCCCGTCGACGAAACCCAAGAGATCCCGGTCGTCGAAGTAACGGAAGCCCTCCACTTCGTCCACCGGGGAAACGGCATTCCCGATACGCGCCATAATCTGCGTGGCCAGTTCGAAAGACAGATCCATGCGCTTGGCGCGGATGTGGAACAGCAGGTCGCCTGGTGTGGAGACGGCATGGCGCGCCCCGGCACGAATCTCGCGGAAGAGATGCAGTTCTGCCGGCCGCGGCTGCCCGAAGAGGCAGTCCCACGCGTCGGATCCAAACCCGATGACGCAGGAAAGTCCTCCCTCCAGGTCACGAAATTCCACGGCGCGCACCAGCGCGGCCAGATCTCCGCACAACGAGCGCAGGGTGGCGCGATTTTCAGAGCCCGGATTAAGCGTCGCGACCAGGAAGATCGCGGCGCGAGTGAGCGGCGCCGCTACTGCCTGTGCGAGGGCAGGCGATCTGCCTGCTACTCCGGGTGTGTTCGTCGGATCGGGCTTCATCGGGAGTCGACTCTCGTTTGGTCAGGCTGCTTCGGAATTGCCGTCGGATTTCTCCAAGTGCCAGCCAAACTGATAACGCATCGCGGACAAGAGTTTATCAGCGAAGTCGACCTCGTTGCGACCATGACTTTTCTGTCGTGCGACGACGCACCCAATCTCAGCGCGATCGTAAGCGAACTTTTTTCCGCAGTTAAGGCACACTTCATACTTGATTTCGACGGACGCAGCGCTTCAACGCTTCTGGTACGGGTGAAAGATGTAGTCCTTCGCCTTCACCGGCGCGTGGCACGCGTATCCGCAGTCGGAGAGGCTTTTGGGATCGGGCGTGAACTTGTCCGAGGCGGCGTCGTAGTTGAACACCGCGTATCCCCACCCGCCGGTTTTCGCAAATCTCTTGCTGTCCTTCTCCATGACGAAAGCCTGGGAGAAGACGTCTGGCACTTCCACGGCGAAAGGGGCCTCCGTGCTCTTCTTCAACTTCCACTGGAGCTTGACGATCCTGGACCCCTCCGGGAAAGGCTGGCCGTTACCGGGGACGCCGGTTTTATAGGCGTTGATCATCGTGGGATTCGCGACGATCACCTTGAGTATTTCGGTGGTTCGGGCGGAGGAGACGTCAGCCCAGTCCTCGTATCCCCTGAAATCGGAGAAGGCGATTCCGCTCGGCGATTTCAGCAAGTACTTGTCGTTGTCTTGGCTTTGCGCGTAAAGGACCACCGCGCCGAGGACGGCGAGCACTGCCACGGCTGTCGCAACGATGGTAAAGCCGCCGATACGTTTCACGGCGGTGCGAGTTTCTATCCTCTGTTCTTGTTGTTCTTGCGGCACAGATTTCGTCACAAGTTCAGCCATGGGGTATTCTCCTCACAAGCAAAGTTCGCTAAGCCCGCTCAACCTGCATCTTGAACGATTGCAATTAGGCCAGAGGTGAGGGGAGTAAGACAATTGGACTATGGTATTGGGGACACCTTCGTATCGAGCGTGCTGGGGGGGTTCGTCCGCCTCGATCGACTTTGAGGCTAGCTGGATGCAGAACAGCCGTGTGCCTCAGGCAGGAACACACGGCGGTCGATAGGAAAGTATGGGCAATACTATCGTCCAATTGCGCGGCCCGTTTTGTTCTGGCTGAATGGTCACGGAGGAAAATCCCACTGCGACATGAACGCACCGACCACACTCACACAGATGGACGCAGGCCGACGCGCCCGACTGGGTTCCGAACTCCGGACGTTGCGGACGGGACGCGCCGAAGCCAAGTTTGCTTGCAGGAATGGAAGGAAAATTGGAAATGAAAAAAGACCAGCGCGGAATCAACCCCGCTTCAAAGCCGAGTGGCGATGGGTGCGTCGAATGCCTGGCGTCACCGAAAGGCTGGTGGCTTCATCTCCGTCGGTGTGCGAAGTGTGGGCACATCGGTTGCTGCGACAGTTCTCCGAGCCAGCATGCATCCAAGCATGCGGCGGCAACGGGGCATCCAATCATTGCCAGCTTTGAGCCGGGTGAGGATTGGTTCTACGATTACGAGAAGCGGGGGATGATCAAGGGTGCGGAGTTGCTTCCGCCACATTCGCATCCGGAGGATCAACCATCACCTGGACCGGCAGGGAAAGTGCCAGCCAATTGGGAATCGCTGCTGCACTAGCTGGCGTCGAACGACTTTTTGCGAATGGGAGCGGGGCTCGGGACAATGTATTTCCAGTGAGCATCGGATCGAAGGGAGCCATCCATGAGCGGCGTACAAAAGGAGCCATCCATGAACGCGGTACAAATCGAGCAGAAGAGCTATGAGATGCCCCCGCGCGAGGGGATCAGCGTCGCGCATTTTCTCACCGTGGCCGACGTCGAGCGATCGGCTCGCTACTACGAAAAGGTCTTCGGCGCTCGTATTCTGAGCATGGGTGATGGTAACGCGCCTCCGTACCTTCAGCTTGCGAATATCTGGATGATTCTCAACGTTGGGGGCGGCCCGACCCCGGATAAGCCGACGGTAACGCTTAGCGTTCCCGACCCGAATCACATCAACAGCTTCATGAATTTCCGCGTTGCGGATATTCAAGCCTGCTACGAATTATGGAAAAGCCGAGGAGCCGAGTTCATCACGCCGCCGATCCCCAAGTACGGCGAGATTCGCTGCTACATCCGCGATCCTGACGGCTACATTATCGAGGTCGGACAGAGCACTACCCTCACCTACGGTTAACCCTCGGGCCGTGGAGGAGTTGGACGTGAAAGCAGCCAGGATTCATAGCTTTGGGCCGCCCGACGTCGTAGTGGTCGAGGATATTCCGATGCCGTCGCCGGGCCCAAACGAGGTTCTGGTGCACGTGATGGCCGCGGGCGTCGCTCCCTGGGACGCGATCATTCGTGAGGGCAAGAGTAAAGTTAGCCCGCGGCCTCCCCTAACCCTAGGGTCGGACTTCTCCGGTGTCGTCGAGAAGGTCGGCCCCGGTGTAACGGGTTTCGCGCCGGCCGACGAAGTCTATGGCGTCACCAATCCACAGTTCTGTGGCGCCCAGGCCGAGTTCGCCGTGGCCACGTCCGGGATGATCGCCCGCAAACCGCAATCCCTGAATCACGTAGAAGCAGCATCGGCTCCCGTCATTGCGGTAACCGCCTGGCAAATGCTGTTCCAGTATGCACAGGCGATGCGCGGACAAACCGTAATGATCGTCGGAGCCGCGGGGAACGTCGGAGCCTACGCCGTACAAATGGCCGTGGACGCCGGAATCCATGTCGTTGCCATCGCCCACCGCGACGACGAGGACCTGCTGCGATCATTGGGCGTGGGCGTGAAATCCATCATCGACTCGAGCAAGCCCGCATTTGAGCGGGACCTCCCACAGGTGGATGCTGTCCTCGACACGGTCGGGGGGAGCACGCTTCAACGCTGCGTCACTGCGTTGAAGCCCGGAGGCAAACTCGTCACCTCGGTCTCGACGCAGCCGCTCCCAGCAGGGGCCATTTTCTTCTATGCTGAGGTGACCACAGCGCGCCTCCAGAAACTCACAACATTATTTGACGCAGGCAGAATCACGGCGCGCGTGGGCTCAATCCTGCCGCTTTCGGAGGCACGCCAGGCGCAATGCATGCTTGCGGGCGCACCACACAAGCCCGGCAAGATCGTGCTGCAGGTCAGCCTCAGTGGGAAAGACGTGCACAAGAGCCGCCGCTGAAGGTCCGCCGTACCGCCCAATACTAACGTCCAATTGCGTCGCTCATTTTGTTCTGGCCTAATCCATCCTTGAACTGTCACCAGCACCGACATTGAAAGGGATACCAAATGGACCGCACGAATGGAAAAGAGGCCACGCGCGTGACCGCGCCTGTCGCGTCGAACACATCTGAGTCGAACACACTGAGCGTGAATGTTTTTACGGCCCCGGGAAAGACGATGGTCGGCGAGCGGCCCAAGCCCTTCGGCGAAGCGCTCGGCTTTGACCCGATCACGTCGACTTTAATCTTCGGCGAGTACGACGCGGTGCTAGTGGACGCAATGGGGACAGTGGCTGAGGCCGAGGCTCTGGCGGATTGGGTCGCTCTGCACAACCGCAACCTGGAGACCATCTATATTACGCACGCCCATTTCGACCACTTCTACGGCCTGAGCATTCTGCTCGACCGTTTTCCGGGCGCTCGGGCGATCGCAACGCCGAAGACGGTGAAGGCCATGCAGATGTCGTTCACTCCCGCAGTGGAGCGCCTGGCGCGCCGTATGTTTCCTGGGCAAGTGCCCACGAAGTTGGTTCCACCTGAGCCCTATGAGCCCGACACATTCACTCTCGAGGGCCACGAATTGCGCATCATCCAGCAGGGCCGCACCGATAGTCCCGATTCGACGTCTCTCTACGTCCCATCGATCGGCCTGATCGTCGCTGGCGACGTTGTCTACAACCAATGCCGCATGTACGTCGGCGACACGACCCCCGAGAGCCGCAAGAATTGGATCTCGGACCTGGACCGGTTAGCAGCGCTGAACCCGACGATGGTTGTCGCCGGTCACAAGAAAACTGGCGCGCCCGATTCTCCCTCGACCATCCAGGACACCAAGCGTTACCTCGAGGACTTCGATCGGCTGCAGAAAACTGCAACGTCTGACCAGCAGCTGTTCGATCAGATGACGGAGCTATACCCGCATTGGGTGGCCAACCAGTCATGGTTGATGTTCGGATTTCCGGGAGCATAACTCACATTCAACGGCGGCAGAACAGATTCGATTTCAAAAAGGAGAACAAAAATGACAACAAAAGGAAAAGTCTTAGTGCTGGTCTCGAGCGGTCGCGGTTTGCCCTTGAAAGATGGCAAAGTTTATAAGGACGCTGGCTACTACCTCAACGAGCTGACGGTTCCGGTTCGCGCCCTGATGAAGGAGGGCTACGAAATCACTTTCGCCAACCCCAAAGGCAACACGCCGCAAGTGGATGTGCATTCAGAGGTCGCCGATTTCTTCGGCGGAGACGCGGCCAAGCTTGAGGACTATATGTTATTCCGCGACGGCCTGACTGGGCTCAGAGATCCAACCCGCATCGCGGATGTCATCGCATCGGGCCTGGATCAATATGACGCCGTTTTCGTCCCCGGCGGCCATGGCCCGATGATCGATCTTCTCGATGATCCCAATGCCGGCATAGTGATGAGACACTTTCACGAAACATCCAAGCCTACGGCTGTGCTTTGCCATGGCCCGATTTCGCTTCTCTCGGCTCTTCCGAATTCGAAGGAGGTGGTCGCTGCGCTGAGCGCGGGCGATGTCGCCGAAGCACACGCAAAGGCTCAAGGCTGGATTTACTCCGGATATAAGATGACTATCTTTTCGACAGCGGAAGAGCAGCAGCGGGAGCCGCAGGAGATCGGTGGCAAGGTGCTGTTCTACCCGGACTTCGCCTTGAGTACGGCGGGCGGTAACGTAAGTGTGCTCGCTCCATGGACGAGCTATGTCGTTCAGGATCGCGAGCTGATCTCAGGTCAGAACCCGTTCTCTGATCAAGCGCTTCTGAACCTTCTTCTACCGGCACTCAATGAGAGGAAAAAAGTGGCGTCAGCGGCATAGGGAAGGCACAGAAGGTTGCGGGTGGCGCGGTTGCCGGGGCAAGTCGGTTGAGATCGAGTATCGTTACAGCGCTTCTCTTGGATGGGGGACGAGAGATGGATTGGAAACGGTTGGTCCAGTTTGCATTGCTGGGTAGCAGTGATTTGGAACAATATGCCATCCTGCTGGTACGCGTTTCGATCGGGCTGTTCTTCGCCATCTCCGGGGCAAACAAATTGTTTGTCGCCGGCGGCACGAAACCTGTTTACGAAACGCTCGTTAAAGCCAAAGTTCCGTTTCCCCGGCAGACGGCTTACTTCGTGGCGGGCGTCGAGTTCGTTTGCGGATCCTTGCTGGCCGTGGGGTTTCTGTCGAGCGCAGCCTGCGTGGCTTTATTAATCGATATGACAGTCGCCACCCTGACCAGCGCGGTTTCCACCTTACCTAAAGGACTTTCGCCACTTAACTGGCTCGACGATTTCCTCTACCTTCCGGAAGTCCTGTACGTGCTCTTCTTTCTCTGGCTGATCTGTTCAGGCCCGGGAAAGTTCAGCGTCGATTACTGGCTCGCCGGAAAGTTGCTGAGCTGATCGAGCGATGAAGCAATAGCCGGACGGCTGAATGAAGTGGTGACAACTGACATTCCGGTTTAGAGGCACGAGGCGCGAGCGCCGCATACGCAACAATTCAACGGCTGCGAGGAACCATGACGAAACCGACGAGCTTTGAAGCGGACATTCGCCCGCTTTTTACGGAGCGAGACATTCGAGGCATGAGCAAAGCGTTCAACCTGGGAAGTTATGATGATGTCAAGACGCACGCGTCCGCCATTTACGACCGCATTCGCGGAATCGGCGGCGCGGTAATGCCGCCCCCGCCCCCGAGAGGGGAAGGTCCTTGGCCTCAGGCTCGCATTGAGCTATTCGCAAAGTGGATGGCGGACGGATACCAACCTTAGGCGAAGTCATCTTATAAATCGCCCTTTGGATGCTGCACCTTCAGCACGCGTAACGCGCAAAGGCCCGGAGCCCAGCCAGTGCCGAGCGGCGGTTGCCGGGCTTTTCATTTCCGATTGTCCGTTCGCGTCGTCTGTTCGCACAACAATGTCAAGCCACCAGCAAGATCTTCCCGACACCGCCCTTTTCTGCCGTTGCTTGCGCCTCGGCAGCTTCCCTGAGGGGAAGTGTCTCGCTAATCGGGATAACCAGCTTGCCATCGCGCACGGCTTCGGCCATGAAATCGAGCGTTTTCCTGTCGAATTTCGAGAATACGTGCACCACTTTTACAGTCGGGTATTTCGCGGCGTTTTGCGGCACCTCTACAACCGATGCGTAGACTCCTCCCGGCTTAACTTTGGCGATCAGCTTGTCCGCGGTTCTTCCGCCGACCGTATCCGCCACCGCATCGAGCGGCGCAAGATTTGCAATCGCGGAGTCGTCGTCGGTTGGGACCGCCCGATCTGCGCCGATGGTCTTCGCTAGATCCACCTGGGTCTTTAACACCCCGGCAATCACGGTCGCTCCCCGTTGCTTCGCGGTGAATACCGCCGAACGCCCGACATTTCCTATGGCACCTACGACCAAAACCGTCTGGCCGGCTTTGATTTCCGTAGCGGAAAGGAGCTGGTTGCCGGTCGTCGTCACCAGCGGCAACGCCGCCGCCTGAATCAAGTCGAGACCCTTCGGGACCTTCGCCAAGACCGCCGCCTTCACGACACAAAGTTCAGCGTAAGTATTGTCCGCCATCGCGAACACCTGGTCGCCGACGGAAAAGCCCTCCACTCCCGGCCCAATCTTGACGACAGTCCCCGCCATATCGACACCTATCAGCCCTGGGAACTTCATGGGGTAAAAATCCTTCGTTAATCCGGCACGCCGCTTATAGTCAATCGGATTCACGCTCGCCGCGGCGACCCGCACCAGCACTTCGCCCGGGCCGGGTATTGGATCAGGATAGTCTTCAAATTTCAGCACTTCTGGACCGCCGTATTGGTGGACAACAACTGCTTTCATATTCATCTCCTTGTAGGGGCCGCAAACAGTTACAACAGATTTTAGTAGAGCGAAGCCTGGAATTGGTCACCGGCGCCATGGACTTCAAAGAATTTAAAACTGGAGGCCGGGATGAGCATGGCTAAATGATTTAGCGAGAAACCACGCGCACCGATGCCGGCGCTTAACGGTGACTCGCCTCCGCTGAAGTTCGGCATTTCGCCCACTTCAGCACATCCCAGATTTCGCACTGCAAGTAAAAGCCCGACGAGATGCAAGGCGCTATCACTCCTTCGCTAACGGCATCATGAACCAGCTCGTACGCCGCTTCGTAACCCGGGATCTGCACTCGCTTGGCGAGTTCGATCAGCTCCTGCAGCGGAAGTTCCCGTTCAGCAATCATCGAAAGCAGCAACATGAGCCCGTCGGGACCCGCGAACCGGTCAAGAGCTAACCCCTCCACGATGCCCCGGTGTTTTCTGAATTCGTCGCGCGGATCGTACCGACACCCGCATGGCTCTAGCGATCTTGCGCAGGTGTTGCCACGGTGCACTAATCGTAGACCTCTTACTTTTGGTTTTCCGCTGGTGTCCTCCGCCGCAAGCCACTCCACCCAGCCTGCCTGCAGATCCGGCACAAGTTGGCCGCAACTATCGCATCGCCAACCGGATCGAATGGACTTATCTCTCGGCACGACTCTCACAATCATCCTTCCACCCGAACTGGCGTGAGGCGAGGTTCCACAAACAAGTTAAGCCTCACCTCACGATGCGTTCAACGGGTCACCGCTTTCTTTTGAGGATGAATACCCAGCTGGTGCCACGACGTTTCCGCGAGGTTCACGTCGTAGTAGCTTGCAGCTTTCTCGATGTTGGCGAACGCCAAAGCGCGATCTGCATCGGAAACGTCGATGACTTGATCGAAACGCGCGACCGCATTACGGACATGTTGTGCGTCGGTGAGTGGTTCCTTACGCTGCTTCGGAAATGCGTAGACGCTGTCGGGCAAGTCGCTCTGCGCCGTCAGCCGTCCATGTTTCTCGTGAGGTTTCCAGGTTGCTTCCGGCATGTGCTTACCATCCTTTTCTAGCGCATTATCGATACTACTCATCGCCTTCCTCCTGGCGATCCCTCCAGTGTCGCTGGTTCGACCGATTCAGCTGCATGGAGCAATTACACCCGAGCTGCTCCGGCGAATCAATTGGACGATGGTATTGGCGATACCTTGGTATTGGGACCCCCTGGAATAAAGCACGCACCACTCTGCCGGGGATTTATGACGTCGATCAGGGACCGTGCCGGTTGCTGACGATGGCAGCGTTGGCCGTGCCGCAATCAGTCAATTTTACTTGGTACCGCCGCCGACCATGGCCCGGCACTTGAAGAGCCGATACCAACGTATCCCCCACACCATCGTCTAATTGCCTCCTTTTGACGCCTCTGTTTTTATGCATTCAACACATATGCCGCGATTCGCATGGCAGCCCGAAAGGATTCGTTAAAATGGCAACCTACGTTCAGACAGTTGACGTCGGGCATTTCGCGACGGCGGATGTGCGCAGAGCACTCACTCGCGAAGCTCTCACTCGCGAAGTTCAGCGCGGCTTAATCGCGCGGCCACGCTCGCTCTCACCATGGATGTTCTACGATGCGGAGGGGTCGCGCCTTTTCGAGCGCATTACGACGCTTCCCGAGTACTACCCCACCCGCACAGAAAGGGCCATCCTGGCGGGGCACGCAGATGCGATCATTGCTGCAGCCCACGGCGACAGATCGTTGCCATTGCGCCTCGTTGAGTTGGGCGCGGGCACGGCATCCAAAACCTGCATCCTGCTAGAAGCTGCTTTGCGCGTTTCAGACGATGTCGCCTACGTGCCAGTTGATGTCTGCCCCGACGCTCTTGAGCTGGCATGCCAAAACGTTGCATGCACATTGCCGGAAGTGCGCATGCAGCCCATCGTCCGGAATTATGTGACTCACCCGCTCCAACTCGACCGCTTCGACGGCACTACGCTCGCACTCTACATCGGCACAAGTATCGGCAACTTTTCGCCTGAGGAAGCGCAACTCATTCTGCGAAATTTGTGCAGTCAGTTGCAGGCCGGAGATGCGTTATTGCTCGGTACAGATATGGTGAAAGACGAACGCACGCTCCTGGCCGCTTATGACGACAACGAAGGAATCACTGCAGCGTTCAACTTAAACATCCTGCATCGCCTTAATAGAGAACTAGGAGCTAACTTTGACGGCGATCGCTTCCGTCATCGCGCGTTTTGGAATTCTATTGAGTCTCGGATCGAGATGCACCTCGAGAGCACGCAAGAGCAGCATGTAAGCATCGAGCACGCGGACCTTGATGTTCACTTCATGAGAAACGAAACCATTCACACCGAAAATAGTTATAAGTTCACAGACGAGGGCGTTCGTAGCCTGCTCGAAGAGGTTGGTTTTGAGATCAGAGGAGCATGGAAAGACGGTCGCGGTTGGTACACCCTCACGCTTGGGTGTCTCCGCTAGTGCCTGTGACAGGGGGCAATGCGATCAAAAACCGCCGGTCACCAAGTGACCCGCAAAGCACGGTGCATTCGTTTTATTCCCCACGATCAACAGAGCGCGGAACGCTCACTTCGGGTGAAGTGCCGAATTAACCGCCTGGTGCAGAGCTGTGTCGCTGAATGGCTTGAACAGGCACTCGACCGCGCCTTGTTCGAGTAGTCGGGTGCGAACAGTCTTATCGATGCTAGCGGTGATGAAGATAATCGGAATCTCTCGCCTGCGGCGGGACAATTCCCGTTGGAGATCAGGTCCCGACATGCCTGGGGGCATGGAGACATCGAGGATAAGACATCTGGTCTGGTCAACGTAATCGGATGCAAGGAAGGCCTCCGCCGAGGAGAACGCCTGAGCCGAATACCCGAACTCCCTCACCAGGTCGGGCAGCGACTCTCGCAGGGATTCATCGTCATCGACCACGGATACGAGCGGACGCCTGATCATCACAAGTTGTTCACGCCCCATGACGGGAGCATGCTCGTCCTGATCGAGCGAGTCAATTACACTTTGGTGTCGGTTTGACGGGGCATTTATTTTCTAGGATGCTCCGCTCCAACGTGGACTGTCCCTGATCCCACCCGTCTGGCAATGACTCCCCACCGATTGGGTACGGACTCTCCACACCCTTCAGTTCCGGCGAGGGCCTAAGTGTTACGCAGACCATCGGAGTGCACAAAGCCCTCGGGCGCTCGAGGAATGGAGAACGAAAACGCGGCTCCCGGACCATCATTCAGGGTTGCCCACAGACGTCCATGATGCCTCTCGATAATCGAGCGACTGACGGAAAGTCCGATTCCCATGCCGCCGCTCTTAGTTGTGTAGAACGGTTCGAACACCTTGTCTACACCGCCGGGTTCGATGCCCACGCCCACATCTTGCACGGTCAGTCGCGCGCGATCGTCTTCTCGTTCGGTTTTAATCACCAGTTGCCGCGGACGATCGTCCACACCGCTCATCGCGTCTGAGGCGTTTAGAACGAGGTTCAGGATGACCTGCTGAAGCTGTACACGATCTCCTGTGACCAGCGGAAGGTCATCGGCAAGTTCAGGACGTAGGACTACCCCGTTCTTCTGCAGGTCCGCTAACGACAGGGCAATCACCTCCAGCGTAGCGTCATTCAAGTTTACCGATTCGGTCGTGGCGTCCTTCTTGCAAAAAAGTGCACGCAACCGAGTGATCAACTCAGAGGCACGATTGCCATCGCGAATCGTGCGCCGGGCGGTCTCGCGCGCCCCTTCGACGTCTGGAGGATCGTTGCCTAGCATTCGCATACAAGTGCTGGCGTTGGTGACAATGCCGGACAACGGCTGGTTGAGTTCGTGGGCGATCGACGCCGTCAGCGTTCCGAGGGTCATCACCCTGGCCACATGTTCGAGTTCCCAACGAGCCTTGTCGCGTGCCTCTTCGGCCAGCCTGCGCGCCGTGACGTCCTGTACCGAGGCGATGTACTCCAGTTGACCATCCTGGTCCCGGGTGGCATGAGCGACGGCATGCATGTACTTGATCGAGTGGTCCGGCATCAGCAAGCGGTACTGCCATTGAAAGTCGTGGCCGCCCTCTCGTTCCTGATCCACCATCTTCATTTTCTCGATCAAACTGACGTCTTCGGGATGGACTCGGCTTCGGATCACTTCGAGCGTCATGGGCGTGCCGATCTTAAGCTCGTAGATGCGATAGAGCTCCGCTGACCACGTGATTTCGTCAGTCGCGACGTGCCAGGAAAAACTCCCGATTTGACCGAGATGTTGACCTTCCGCGAGGAAGGCCTCGCTGCGCCGCAAAGCGTTCTCGGCTCGCTTTTGTTCGCTCAAATCGAGCACGAAGGCGACACCCTCGTTCCCACTTTCTTCGAAGAGTGCGCCGCCGAGAAGTGCAGGCACTCGGCTGCCATCCTTCCGGAAGTATTCCTTCTCGAAGGGTTGAAACATGCCGGTCGCCTTCAAATCAGCTACCGCCTGTTCGGCATGACCACGCCATGCGGCCGGTGTTAGGTCCTCCCAGCGTACGCGACCGGAGGCTAGATCTTCACGGTCGTATTGCACCATGCGGAGAAAGGCTTCGTTGGCCCCGGTGATTGCACCGTCGAGATTCCACATGACAATCCCCACAACATTGGCCTCGACCAGACGCCGAATCTTGGCTTCCAAACCACTCGCCAGCTGACGGACTTCTGCTTCCGCCTTTTCGCGCTCGGCCGCCTGAATTTTGAGCTCTTCGATGTGTGCTAACGTTTGATACGCGGAAGACGCAAATTTCCCGAGAGAGGCCATGATCCGGTCATCCTCTGCATCGAACTTGCGGCGATCGCTATGCATGATTCCCCATATGGTCCCCACCGCCTCGCCGTCGACGTAAAACGGAACCAGCAAGCACTCTTCGGCTGCCGGATTGACTGGCATCAAATAGGGATAACGCCGTTCGAAGTGGGTAAACAGCAGCGTACGATTCTGATCGAGCACGTCCCCGCAGGGGCCGAAATTACGCGGGGTCCCACCTCCGAAGTGCGGATTCCACATGCCGGCAATGGCTGGCCAATAGAATCTTTCGCCGCGGATGTCCGGCGTTTTGCCATCCCTCGTCAGCAGGCTCAGGCCGGCGGAGTCACACTGCGTAAGATCCTGGATCGTCTCGGCAAGTGTCCGAAAGATGGTAGTCGGCGAATCAGCTAATGCACTCACCAGCTTCACGAGGCCCTGGTTCTCCTTTTCATAATCTGGCGGACGCGACGGGCGGCGCTGCAACTCTTCCGTGCAGAGGATCGATTCCAAAGAGGCGGTTGGAGCTGAACTGTCCACTGGAACATCATGCGGTTTGGCAAAGTCGATCATGTTCCCACCTCCATCTGTGCGGTTACGAGGTTCGAAAGCTCGAGCGTTAACAGCAGCCATCACATTCTCTTCAGCTTTGGGCCGGAGGGCGTCTGCGAAATCCGGCCCTCTTCACTAATCATTACGACCGTAAAAACAGCTATTAGGCAGCCATCATCGCTGGTGCGGGCCGGAACTTCGCGGCCATTCTCACCAGGTCGGCAAGAGAATCGGCCTTCATCTTCTGCATTACCTTGCCGCGGTGTGCCTTCACTGTGATTTCGCTGATACCGAGTTCTCCACCAATCTGTTTATTCAACAAGCCGGAGACCACCAGTGCCATAACCTGCCGTTCGCGACAAGAAAGAGACGCGTAACGGTCCCGGAGCACTCGCATCTCCGCCTCCCAACTCAAAGCAACGCGGCTCTGTTCGAGGGCGGCCCGGATGGCGCTCAACAGCGCATCTTCACCGAATGGCTTCGTCAAGAATTCGACAGCGCCAGCTTTCATGGCTTGGACCGTCATGGGCACGTCCCGGTAGCCTGTGATGAAGATGATCGGCATGTCCGTCCGTTCGACGGCGATGCGCTTCTGCAGCTCGAGACCGTTGAGTCCTGGAAGAGAAAAATCCAGCACCAAACAGCTCGGAACGCGAACTCGTGGACGGGCAAGGAATTCTTGGCCGGAAGAGAAGGTCTCCGGCTGCCAGCCTTCGCAGCGGATCAATAATTCCAGCGATTCGCGCACGGAAATGTCATCGTCGATCACGAAGACGATTGGTCCCATACCCAACCTGGGTGGTGCCCCTGATTCATGGCAAAGTGCGTGCGTTAAACTCATGCTTCACCCCTCAATTGGACCTCAGCAATCGGTCCGCTGAAAGAACCTTAAGGCTGAACGAATGATTTGTAGAAGCTGTTCGTCGCTAAAAGGCTTGCCCAGGAAAGCGGCAGCGCCGGCTTGCATCGCTCGCTGACGGGAATCTTTGCTCTCGTAAGCGGTGATGAAGATGATAGGAATGCCGCAGCCCGAGGCAGCGAGGTGGCTTTGAAGCTGTAATCCGTTCATGCCCGGCATCTGCACATCTACGATGAGACACGAGGTATCGTGCAAATGCCCGGATCTCAGGAAAGTTTCGGCAGATTCAAAAGCTGCCGCCCGAAAGCCGAAGGACTCGATGAGTAGTGTGGTGGTCCTGCGAACGGACTCATCGTCGTCAACTATCGAGATCAGATTCTCTGTCACTCAAAATTCCTCACCGTCTCAAGGTATTCGCAGTGGGAGAGAGAATCTATTGGGCGTTGGTAGATTTAGGTCGTAAAAAGGATGATGCGAGTAAGCTTTCGCTTACGAGGCTTTTTCCGAGGGGCCCTTGAGCTTCTCGATCATTCGTACCAGGTCGACAAGGGATTCCGCGTGCATCTTCTCCATGGCCCGGCTGCGCTGGACCTTGACGGTGCTTTCCGCAGTTCCAAGTTCACTAGCAATTTGTTTATTGAGCATGCCCGAGACAAGCATCGAGATCACCTGCTGCTCGCGAGCGGTCAGCGAATCGAAGCGCCGTTGGAGGTCCGTAACTTCTTTCTCCTTTTCACGCCGCGCACGATCTTGCTCCAGTGCTACTCGAACCGCGTCCAGCAGATCCTGGTCGCGGACCGGCTTGGTGAGGAATTCGACTGCGCCCGCCTTCATGGCGCGAACACTCATCGGAATATCGCCGTGACCGGTGAGAAAGATTGTGGGGATACGAATATTTCTCGCTGCCAGCTCACGCTGAATATCGATGCCACTCAATCCTGGCAGTCTGACGTCCAGCACAAGGCAACTCGGTGCATCTGGTAGTTTCTTATGCAAGAAGGTATCGGCCGAGTCAAAGCTTTCAATCTGCAGCCCCACAGTGCTTAAGAGGAATTTGAGCGAAGAACGTACCGATGCGTCGTCATCGACTACAAAGACGATGGAAGCCGTACTCACGATGGACTCCCAGCACTGACTGGCAGGGTGAAGGAAAACACAGCACCAATGGGAGAATTCGGCATAGCCCAGAGGCGCCCTCCATGGTTTTCAACCAATGACCGGCTGATCGACAAACCCATTCCCATGCCGTTCGCTTTGGTTGTAAAGAAGGGCGTGAAGACTTGATCTGCTGCTGATCCAAGGCCAGTGCCTGAGTCGCGTACCGCAACCAGTATGTCGCCAGATTGGTCAACCCGGGATTCCACCCAGAGTGAGCGCGGTTGATCTGTAACAGGGAGCATGGCTTCGATGCCATTCATGATCAAGTTCAGCAGGACTTGTTGCATCTGAACTCGATCCGCCACCACCAGCGGGAGGGCCTTCGTCAATTGGCGTTCGAGCCGAACTCGATTCTCATAAAGCTGACGGTCAGCCAGCACCAACACCTCTTGAATCACGTCGTTCATGTTCAGCCTGTTCTTTTCGACAGGTTCCTTCTTGATGAATGCGCGGATTCGAGCAACCACGGCGCTGGCTCGATTGCCGTCCGCAACGATTTCCTCGAGAGCCCGGCGTAGAACCTCAGGTTTGAGATTATCAGCGGCGAGCAGTCTGAGGCACGCACTGCTGTTATTGGTTACGGCGGTTAGAGGTTGGTTGACTTCATGGGCGATTGAGGCGGCCAGTTCGCCCATGGTTGTCAGTCGGGAGACCCGGGCAAGGTCCGCTTGCGCCATCTGCAAAGCGTCTTGTGCTTCTTTCCAATCATGCAAGTCCACGACACTCCCAAACCATTTTATGACTCGACCCTCCCGGTCCCGCAAAGGCAGAGCGCTGGAAATGCACCAACGATATGCTTGGTCTGCAGCCCGCCGGCCGCGGAATTCATACTGAAAGGGCTCTCCGGCTGAAACCGCGGCCTTCCACGCTTGCTCCATCTTCTCTATCTCATCCTGATGAACGGACTTCATCCAGCCTGTCCCATGGACCTGCTCTGCGGATAATCCTGTATAGTCAAGCACGCGCTGGTTACAGTAATCAATCGCACCGTCTGCACTGGCGCTCCAGAGCATCTGCGGAATGGTCTCAGTTAACTGGCGCAGGCTGCGCTCACTATTGCGGAGCTTGTCCTCCGCATGTTTTCGTTCAATTCCCTGAGCGATCAAGTCCGCACCAGACGCCAGTGCCTCTGTTGTTTCTGGCGTGACCGGTTTCCGAGAGAACATGGCCAGCACGCCTATCCTGCGGTCTCCGACGCTCAGTGGGTAGCCAGCGAAGCTAGCCATCCCTTCTTTTTCTGCCCATGCTCTGTTACTGATTCGAGGATCATTGAGGACATCATTGGTCAGATGCGGTTTTCGTTCTTGTGCAATCATTCCAATTTTGAATTGCCCCATCGGAATGTGGCTGTGAGGTCCGTCAAGATGGGTGTACATGCCTGCACTGGCCTGCAGTTCCAACATTTGTCCATCGTCACTCAGGGTCCAAATCCTCGCAAATGCCGCATCCAGATGCCGCACAATGGCTTCGCTGCATTCACGCAAGATCGTTTTCAAACTTTCTTCCTTACCGAAAGCCATGCTCACGTCAGCGCGGACAGCGATCTGGCGGGCGTGCGCTGCTCGCATTTCCTCTGCCTGTTTTCTTTCGCCGATATCGCGGATGAAGCCGGTAAATACCTTATGCCCATCTCTAGATAGTTCTCCAAACGAGATTTCCACGGGGAATTCCTGGCCATTCTTGCGCAGTGCGGTCAGTTCAGTGCCTTGCCAGTTGATGTGCCGCTGGCCAGTAGCCAAATAGCGGCTGAACCCTTTCTCGTGCAATTTCCGCAGGAATTCCGGCATCAGTACGGTCAACGGCTTCCCGATCAACTCCGTCGGGTCATAACCAAAGATTCTCACAGTGGCGGGATTGGCGAACAGAATTGCACCGCGCTCGTCAATGCTGATAACGGCATCAGGGGCCGTTTCGACCACGAGGCGATAGTTTTCTTCACTGTAGCGGAGCGCGGACTCCTCGCGTTCGCGGTCGGTCTGTGCAGGTTGTCTTTCAGCGGTCATGTTTTGTGAGCTTTACACGACCAAGGCATTTTAAACCGAAAGGGGGACTGGGGCCATTAAGGGTCGACATTCGACACAGCCTCGTCGCCAACGGAACCGGGTGAGATGCCTTCCGATCTCCGCTGTGGTCTAGAAGCGTGGCGTAGAGCCGATACCAAAGTATCGACAATACCATCGTCCAATTGTTCATCTCCCAAGCTTCTGTTCTGATGACTCGCGTCGGTCGATCTGCGTGAAACTGATGGTCTCCATCGTGCTCGCATCATTTCAATTGGTCGCCGGGACAACGGAAAGGAACATCCCATGAAGTATCCGACTTTTTATCGCACAATCCAGATTGACGGCCTCTCGATCTTCTATCGAGAGGCCGGCCCCGCAGACGCGCCAACGATTCTCTTGCTCCACGGACTGCCCACTTCGTCGCGAATGTTCGAGCCGTTATTCACCCGTCTTTCCGATCGCTATCGCCTTGTCGCGCCTGATTATCCAGGCTTCGGTCACAGCGACTGGCCGGAGCCGAAAAAATTCGCGTACACCTTCGATCACATCGCGGAAATCATGAATCACTTCACCGAGGCGCTCGGTCTCTCCCGCTTCACCCTCTACATGCAGGATTACGGTGGCCCGGTCGGCTTTCGCATGATCTTGGCTCACCCGGACCGAGTCGAAGCTCTCATCGTCCAGGACGCGGTAGCCCACAACACCGGTCTCGGCGAGAACTGGAAAACGCGGCGCGCCTTTTGGGCTGATCGCGCTCCGAACGAAAGCGCGCTGCGTACAAATCTCCTGTCGCTTGCACCCACGAAGTCCCGCCACGCGGGGAACGATCCCAACGGGGAGCGCCACAACCCGGATCTCTGGATCGACGAATTTTATTTTATAAATCAGCCCGGCCAGGCTGACATTCAAAGCGACCTCTTTTATGACTACCGCACCAACGTCGATTCCTACCCGAAATGGCAAGCATGGATGCGCGAGAAGCAGCCGCACCTGCTGGTGATCTGGGGTAAGTATGAGTCTTCGTTCGACCCCTCCGAGCCAGAGTCCTATCGCCGCGATGTGCCCAAAGCCGAAGTCCACATCGTCGATGGCGGCCACTTCGCCTTGGACACCGCCGCAGACGAAATCGCCGCACTGGTCCAAGGATTCGTCGGCAGTTCACGCCGGGGCTCGCCGGTGCGGCGAGTGGGGTGAATCCGCCTTTGAGAGGGCCGCAGCGTGTATCGGACCCAAACCTTTGAACCGAAAGGTTGTTCATGTCGGACAAAAAAACAGCGATCATAACCGGAGCATCGGGGGGCATTGGTTCGGGTCTAGTCGAAGGCTTTCTGAGAGAAGGTTATAACGTCGTCGCAACGTCTCGCGAAGCCACTCGAAAGCTGACTAGCTCAGACAGCCTGATTCTCGTCGATGGCGATATTGGCAACCAGCAAACGGCTGCCTATGCTGTCGAGGCAGCCATCAACAACTTCGAAACCGTCGACGTTCTGGTAAATAACGCTGGCATCTTCCTAAAAAAGCCTTTCACTGACTTCACCACCGAGGACTTCGATGCCCTTGTCTCCACCAATCTGCTTGGATTCTTCTATATCACTCAGCATACTGTGAAAGAGATGCTGAAACAGAAATCGGGATGCGTTGTGAGCATCACTGCGGCGCTTGCCGATCGGCCAATTGCGGGCGTAAATGGCTCGATTTCCATGATTACGAAGGGTGGCTTGAATGCAGCAACCCAGAATCTGGCAATCGAGTATGCAAAAGATGGCATTCGCTTTAATGCCGTCGCTCCCGGCGAAGTGGATACACCGATGCACCAGAATGATCCCAAAGACTCGACGCCGCAAGCGGCTATAAAAAAGGCGACGGTCAAGGATATCGTCGATGCGGTGCTTTACCTGGCACAGGCCGAGAATGTGAGCGGAGAGATTCTCCACGTGGATGGTGCCGCTCCGGCTCGTCGTTGGTAAAAAAATTAAAGAGGACTCTAACCAGAGGCTGGACTTCGACAGGTGGGGTGGACGCCGCGAAGCGAGGAACGCGGGTGACCTCTCGCGTTTCCACGGCTTCAACAAAGGGGTGGTGCGGAAGCGCCCTCGACGGTGCGGAAGAAATAGCAGCGATACCAAGGGTATCGATCAATACCATCGTCTAATAGACTCATCTCCCCCCTTCTGGCCTAATCAGAAATGTCCACAACGCCGCCGCAGAGACTGGATCGCATCACAGCCGGAGACGAATATGAATGTGTCGCAGCATTACTGTGGGCGGCGCGGGTTTCGCCGTCGTGAGATGGAAAGCTATGTCAATGACTGAAGCAGCGACAGAACAGAATCCGGCGAATGCTTTCGCAGAGCCGCCTGAGGCAGGCGACGTTCAGGCCGGCAATCCCCTCCCGATTGGAGGCGCGCACCGACAAGGAGGGGGAGTCAATTTTGTTTTGTTCAGCCGTCATGCAACCGCGGTTCGTCTCGAGTTCTACCAAAATTCTGACGATTCTTCTCCGAGCAGAATCATTGACTTCGATCCCGTGCGTCATCGGACCGGCGACGTCTGGCATGTGTGGGTGCGGGGCATTCCCGCAGGTCAACTCTACGGTTATCGCGTCGAGGGGCCGTATCTACCGGACGAGGGCCATCGGTTCAACCCACTTAAGCTACTTCTGGATCCTTATGCGAGAGCGATTGCCGGGGTCAAGTATTGGGATTTTCAAGCCGCCCGCGGCTACGATTCATCCAGCAGCTTGACTGACCTGAGCGTTTCGACTGTCGATGATGGAGGCACCACACCGAAATGCATCTTTACCGACGACCATTTCGACTGGGGTCTGGATTCGCCTCCAAAGCATTCCGCCTCTGACACAGTCATCTACGAGACACACGTTCGCGGTTTCACGATCCACCCGAGTTCGGGTGTGGCGAATCCTGGAACCTTTGCTGGCGTGACCGAAAAGATACCGTATCTCAAAGACCTGGGAGTGACCGCCATTGAGTTGATGCCGATTCTTGAATTCAACGAAAACGAACCCACCCGGCTGAATCCAGTTACAGGTCAGAGGCTCAAGAACTACTGGGGCTACGATCCCGTCGCGTTTCTCGCTCCGAAGCAGTCCTACTGCATTGGAGGACCGCCCGGTCAGCAGACCCGGGAGTTCCGGGAGATGGTTAAGGCCTTTCACCGCGCAGGTATTGAAGTGATCCTGGATATCGTGTTGAACCACTCGGCTGAGGGAGATGAACTGGGACCCACGATTTCTCTGCGCGGCATCGAGAACTCGGTCTTCTATATGTTGCAAGAGAACGGGCGCCGCTACTACAAGAACTTCTCCGGTGTTGGTAATACTCTGAACGCAAATCATCCCGTCGTGCGGGAGTTCGTCAGGAATGTGCTCCGTTACTGGGTCATGCACATGCATGTGGATGGTTTTCGCTTTGACCTTGCTTCGGTTCTGGGCCGAGATGAGGATGGGAAAATTCTCCGCAACGCTCCGCTTCTTGAGGACATTGCGGAGGATCCCATTCTGAGGGACATAAAAATTATCGCGGAGGCTTGGGACGCCGGCGGTGCCTATCAAGTGGGGAGTTTTTCCACGCGGCGTTGGACGGAATGGAATGGCCGTTTCCGTGACGATGTGCGCCGCTTTTGGATCGGGGACGCGGGCATGATGGGGTCGTTTGCCAGCCGCATTGGTGGAAGCTCGGATTTGTACCAGAACTCAGGCAAGGGCCCCGCATGCAGCGTCAACTTCTTAACCTCTCACGACGGGTTCACACTCAATGATTTGGTCAGCTACAAGCAAAAGCACAATGACGAGAATGGCGAATATAACCGCGATGGGACCGATGCCAACTACAGCGACAATTGCGGTGTGGAAGGGCCGGGCGACGATCCCCCCGTCGAACGGATGCGGAACAGGTTGATCAAGAATTTCCTGTTAACCCTGTTTATTTCTCGCGGCGTTCCCATGTTGCTCGGCGGCGATGAGTTTCGCCGAACCCAGCGTGGCAATAACAATGCCTACTGCCAGGATAACGAGGTGAGCTGGTTTGACTGGCGCCTGCTGGAAAAGCACAAAGAGATCCAGCGCTTCACTCGGGGAATGATCGCTTTTCGCCGGGCTCATCCTGTTTTACGAAGAGAAGTCTTCTACACTGACGCCGACATAAAGTGGCTCGCGCCAAACGGTGCCACTCCCGTCTGGACGGACCAGGGACAGAAATCCTTTGCGTGTCTGATCCTGGGACAGACAGAGCCCGGCTTGTTCCTCCTGTTTAATGCCGACACCAGATCAGTTGATTTTTCCATTCCTGCCTTGTCCGCCGGGAGGATTTGGCGTTTGGCGGTCGATACCTCCCGAACCGCCCCGGACGATCTGTTCGACCCTGGGAAAGAGCCTTCCATGCAGGACCAAATCGGTTTTCGGCTGGAACCTCGATCAAGTGCAATTCTCCTGACGGATGCCGGCGAGGTGCTGCGTGACAATTAACCCTGCTGCCGGGAAGCCGGCTGACCCATCCATTCTTGTTAACGTGCCGAAGCTGGTCACTGCGTATTTCGAGTTGCGGCCCGATCCCAGTGACCCCAGACAGCGGGTGGTGTTCGGTACGTCCGGCCATCGCGGATCTGCGATGGACGTGGCGTTCAACGAATGGCATATCTTGGCCATCACGCAGGCGATTTGTGATTACCGCAAGCTCCAGAACATTGACGGACCGCTGTTCCTTGGGATGGACACTCATGCTCTGTCGGAACCTGCGTTTGCGAGCGCACTAGAGGTGCTCGCCGCAAATAACATCGACGTGATGCTCTCCGAGGGCACCCCATATACTCCGACGCCAGCCGTCTCCCAAGCGATTCTGCTTTACAACCGCACACGAAAGTCAGGACTTGCCGACGGTATCGTAATCACGCCGTCTCACAATCCTCCTGATGACGGAGGTTTTAAATACGATCCTCCGCATGGCGGACCGGCAGATTCGAGCGTGACTGCGTGGATTGAATCGAAAGCCAATGATTTTCTCGAGCGCAACCTCGAAGGTGTTAAACGCACGCATTTTGCCAAAGCTCTGCGTGCACCCACGACCCACAAACACGATTTTCTGACCGCCTATGTAAGCGATCTCAACAGCGTTGTCGACATGAATGCGGTGCGCGACGCGAAGATCAAGCTTGGCGTGGACCCCCTCGGCGGAGCGGGCATCGATTATTGGCCGCGAATTGCAGAGCAGTATGGTCTCGACCTGACCATCGTGAACCAATCTGTAGATCCCACATTTCGTTTCATGACCGTGGATTGGGACGGAAAGATTCGCATGGATCCTTCCTCGCCTTATGCAATGCAGAGACTCATCGCATTGAAAGACAAGTTCGACATTGCGTTTGCCAGCGATACCGATCACGACCGCCACGGCATCGTGACCAAAGGAAGCGGGTTGCTGCCTCCGAATCACTACCTTTCCGTGTGCGTTAGCTATTTGTTCGCGAACCGGCCCAGCTGGGGTAAGGATGTCGCCGTCGGCAAGACCGTAGTGAGCAGCAGCATGATCGATCGTGTCAGCGCTCGCCTGGGTCGACGGCTTTATGAAGTTCCGGTGGGCTTTAAGTGGTTTGTCGAAGGATTGCTCTCCGGCCGCTTGGGCTTTGGCGGCGAGGAGAGCGCCGGTTCCTCTTTTCTCCGGCGCGACGGCAGCGTATGGACCACCGATAAAGACGGAATCGTTCCTTGTTTACTGTCGGCAGAGATTACAGCGCGAGTGGGCAAAGATCCGGGTGAGATTTATCGTGAGCTTACCCGCGACCTGGGGGATCCCGCCTATGAACGCATCGATGCTCCCGCTACGCCCGAACAAAAAGCCGCTCTCGCAAGATTGTCCCCGTCCGACATTCACACTACCGAAGTTGCTGGTCAGCCGATCCAAAAGATTCTGAACACGGCTCCGGGAGACGGCAATCCAATTGGAGGAATCAAAGTGATTGCCGCGGATGGCTGGTTTGCTGCACGTCCTTCGGGCACGGAGGAAATCTACAAGATTTATGCCGAGAGTTTCCTCGGTCAGAACCATCTACGGCGTATCGAGGAAGAAGCCCAGACCATTGTTTCGCAGACGCTGGCGCGCAGTGCCCAGGCAGCTTGAGCCGATAAACAGGAAGGAGTTTGTTTATGAGTAGCTCGACAATCGCTAGCTCGACAATCGTTGATCGAACAGTCACCGATCGTCCCCTCGATACCGCCATTTCAGATGCTCTTACTGACTTGGCGTTGGACCTTAGATGGTCGTTCAATCACTCTGCGGACCAACTTTGGGAGCAACTCGACCCCGAACTCTGGGAACTGACCCACAATCCTTGGGTTATGCTGCAGACCGTCTCCCGGGAAAAACTGCAAGGTGTTACCTCCGACCCAACATTTCAAAAACTCCTGTCTGATCTCCACCGCGAGAAAATGCTTGCCGAAGAGTCGGACGCGTGGTTTCAAAAGGCGCATCCGCGTTCGCGCGTGTCGACAATTGCGTATTTCTCCATGGAGTTTATGTTGAGCGAAGCGCTGCCGATCTATTCTGGCGGACTCGGCAACGTTGCTGGCGATCAATTGAAAGCCGCAAGTAATCTGGGCGTCCCGGTGATTGGCATAAGTCTGCTCTACCAGCAAGGCTATTTTCGCCAGGAAATTGATGCCCAAGGTCACCAACAAGCTTTGTACCCATTCAATGATCCCGGCCAGCTTCCCATTCGACCGGTGCGCGAACCAAACGGCGAATGGCTGCGCCTCGCCATTGCTTTGCCTGGATTTAAATTGTGGATCAGAGTCTGGCAAGTTCGGGTAGGCCGGACCAAATTGTATTTGCTCGATAGCAACGATCCCGCAAACCTTCCGTCCTTCCGCGGCATTACAACTGAACTCTACGGAGGCGGTCCGGAGTTGCGTTTGAAGCAAGAATTAGTCCTCGGTGTGGGAGGCTGGCGGCTCCTGCGAGCCCTCGGACTGCAGCCCGAGGTTTGCCATCTCAATGAAGGCCACGCCGCATTTGCGGTGCTGGAACGGGCGCGTTCCTACATGGAAGACAATGGCAAGCCATTCGACGTCGCGCTCAGCGTCACCCGCGCCGGCAATCTTTTTACGACCCATACTCCCGTGGAGGCGGGCTTTGATCGCTTTGCTCCCAGCCTGGTCGAGCGTTACCTCAGGAATTATGCTGAGGAGCAACTGTCGATTTCCTTCGACGAGCTTCTCGCACTTGGTCGACGAGATCGTCAGGACTCGTCTGAACCGTTCAATATGGCCTATTTGGCGATCCGCGGCAGCGGCGCCATCAACGCCGTCAGCAAACTGCACGGTCAAGTCAGCCGCCGGCTCTTCCAGCCGCTCTTTCCCCGGTGGCCTGAAACCGAAGTGCCGGTAACGCACGTGACCAACGGGGTGCACACCCCGACTTGGGACTCAGCTGAAGCAGACCGATTGTGGGAACTGTCCTGTGGAAAACAATACTGGTACGGAACACTGGCAGACACTGAAAAAGATATTCGCGCCACCAACGATTCCAGCCTCTGGCAACTGCGCGCGGATAGCCGAAAGGCTCTCGTTCAGTACGTCCGAAGAATTTACGGCCGTCAATTAGCAAGTCGGGGAGCGTCGCCGGAAGACCTCGCGCAGGCTGCACTGATACTCGATGACGACATTTTGACTTTGGGATTTGCCCGTCGCTTTGCCGCTTACAAACGTCCGAACCTTCTCCTGCACGATCCGGCGCGGCTTCTTGCCATCCTCGCAAATCGAGAGCGCCCCGTTCAACTCGTGCTTGCGGGCAAGGCTCATCCCCAGGATGCCGAGGGGCAAGAAATGATCCGGCAGTGGTTTGAGTTTGCGAGCCGCCCTGAAGTTCGATCCCGGGTCGTCTTCCTTTCGGATTACGACGTTCTCATGGCGGAGCATCTGGTTCAGGGTGTGGACGTCTGGGTGAACACTCCGCGACGACCTTGGGAAGCGAGCGGCACCAGCGGCATGAAGGTGCTGGTGAACGGCGGGTTAAATCTTTCGGAACTCGATGGCTGGTGGGCGGAGGCGTATTCCCCGGAAGTAGGCTGGGCGATCGGAGATGGGCGCGAACATGGGGACGACCCTGTTTGGGATGCGGCTGATGCGGAAAGTCTCTACGCGGTGCTCGAAAGAGAGGTCATCCCAGAGTTCTATGCCCGCGACGAGCATGGAATTCCACGCGCCTGGGTCACCCGCATGCGCGAAAGTATGGCCCGCTTAACTCCGACCTTCTCAAGCAATCGAGCAGTGCGGCAATACACCGAAGAACACTATCTCTCGTCGGCAGCAGCTTTTCGACAGCGTGCCGAGGGTCGAGGTTCAGTGGGAGCCGAACTCGCCGCCTGGCAGGCCGAACTGGCGAAACATTGGTACGCTCTGCGATTCGGCTCCGCGAGCGTTCAAAAACAGAGGGAGCAATATCTCTTTCAGGTTCAGGTCTTCCTTGGTGATATGAACGCGGAAGCTGTAAGAGTCGAACTCTACGCAGAGGGGGAGAAAGGCGCTGACCCAATTACGCAAACCATGCATCGTGGCGAACACCTGGTTGGTGCCCCAAGCGCCTTCACCTACAGCGCCTCCATTGCGGCGACTCGCCCGGTTGCTGACTACACGCCGCGCCTTGTTCCGCAGCATGCAGGAGCGTTTGTGCCACTGGAGGCTCCGTTCATTCTGTGGCACGAAGCACCGGCCTGGCGATGAAATTGAATTGGAGGAAGCAATCCCATGCCCAATAAACGTAAGTCACCCGACAAGCAACAACCGATCGAACTCACCACCGATTTTCTAGGAGAGGATCGGCATGAGTTCGTGGCAAAACTGGCGTACCAGCTTTGGGAACAAAGGGGTCGCCCGTTCGGCTCGCCTGAGGTTGACTGGTTCGCTGCGGAACGAGCTGTGTACTCGTCGCTGGTAGCGTCGGGTTTGGTTACCCCCTCTCCGAATACCCCGCGGAACAATGCAGAACGGATTTACCGGTAATGTGCGGAGTTGTACTCGACAAGATCAGTGGTCGAGACGCCAAGAATAGACAAGAGATCGATAAAAAAGTGGAGGATCAGATGACGACTTCAAATCAAACCGTTGACCGATGTATAGAGGAGTGTTTGCAGTGCTTACGCTGGTGCGCTCAGTGCCGCGCTGAGTCCCTGGACCAAGATCCAATCATGATGAGGGACTGTATCCGGTTTTGTAACGAATGCCTTGAATTGTGCCGAACCTGCGTAACCCTGCTTGCGGGTAGCTCTGGATTCGCTGATCGAGTGTGCGGTATCTGTTCCGAGCTATGCGCGGCCTGCGCGGCAGAGTGCGGGAAACACGAAGGGGAAACGATGAGGAAGTGTGCTGCAGCGTGCCGTCAATGTGCGGCTACCTGCGCTGAGGTCGCCAATGCGGGGCCAATTCGGCGGGCCGCTGCATAAGAGGAAAGACTGGGCTACGAGTGGCGGAGTCGTTTGCTGAAGGTGCGTCGGCGCGGCTGCGGAGCTTCGCTCCGCCGGACACCCGAGGGCGGCAGTCCCCACATGGCCTGTGGCGAAAGCTAGAGAGCAAGAGTGGTTATCACGGCTATCGTTCCGAGCCATCGGATTTTTGATTCATGACACGGTTCGGCTAACGTGTGGGCCTGGGAAAATCTCCGGTCGTTGATCATGGCTGCGATGCGAACGCGATATCCCGCTGGCATTTCGAGGAATACAGTTCTCCTGGCGTTCGCAAGTCTATTCGCCGATATCTCCTCGGAGATGCTCTACCCCATCCTGCCAATCTTCCTCACACAAGTACTCCATGCAAGCGGCAGTGTCGTCGGCATAGTGGAAGGCATTGCAGAAGCAACACAGAATGTCGTTCAGGGTTTCTCCGGTTGGCTCTCGGATAAGCTTCAGAAAAGGAAGGTACTGGCGCTCATCGGCTACCTTGTGTCCGCTTTGGGTAAGCCTCTGATGGGAATTGCCGCGGCATGGCCAGGCGCATTAGGCGGTCGTTTTCTGGATCGCCTCGGCGCTGGCTTTCGTTCCGCTCCGCGCGATGCCCTCATCGCGTCTTCCGTCTCCGATGAGTACAGAGGGCGAGCCTTCGGCCTCGAGGGAATTGGCGACAACCTAGGAGCTTTCTTAGGGCCATTATTGGCCGTTCTGCTTTTCCTTTCGTTCCATTTCGAGATCCGATGGATCTTTTTCGTCGCCATCGTTCCCGGCCTGCTTGCGTTCTTAATGGTCCTATTGGTTCACGAACGGCCAGCCGCCGTAGCAGCAAAGTCCAAAATCGATGTCAGTTTCCGAGAATTCCCCGCCGGATATTGGAAATACCTGTCGGTGATTGCGATTTTTGAGATCGGCAACTCAAGTAATTCATTCTTGATTCTCCAGACAAAGAACATCGGCGCCTCGTTTGTGGTCACCATCCTGATCTATGCGGGTTTCAATTTGATGGCCGCACTGATTTCATATCCAGCCGGTTCTCTTTCCGATCGCTGGGGTAGGAGAAACATTCTGCTGGCGTCGTTCGTGATCTTTTTCGTCGCGTATCTTGGCTTCGCTAGGGCTAGAAGCGTGGCAGCTATTGCTGTTTTGTTCGTGTTCTACGGATTGTTTCAGGGAATATTTCGGTCGGTCGGGAAAAGCACTTGCTTCCGATTTCGTGCCAGAGTCCCTGCGCGCGAGTGCCGTCGGCTGGTACAGTGCCGTCGTCGGACTTCTGGGATTGGTCGCAAGCGTTGTCGCTGGCTTGTTGTGGGACCACATCAGTCACGCTGCTGTGTTTTATTACGGTGCGATTTTCGCGATTGCGGGCAGCATCGGATTGCTTTTTATTCCAGGAAAACGCACTCGGTCCCCCGTTCACGGCTAAAGTCTGGGCTGCAACTTGCTATCTCAGGAACAAACCGCGAACGCGGAAGCGTTCTCTCACGGGCTCTTCCTAAAGCGAGAGTCTTGCTCCACGCCCTCGGACGAATCGCCTCCGGTACGCCCGTAGCGTAGGTACAGATGCTCAGCCCTTTGCTTGACGCTGAGCAGTTGAAACCCAGGAGCACGGTCCGGCATGAACTCCATCCCTTGCACAAGACCGGGCCGAATTGCGTCCCCCTTGCGGCCGGCGATTTGCGGCGACAGCGTCAGAAAGAGTTCGTCTACAGCTTTCGCCGCCAGGAATTGTCCGAAGAGCGTAGGCCCGCCTTCGTGAAGGAGCCTTCGTACCCCAAGCTCCCCATACAGCAATCGCAGCATCGCCATCGGAGCCATTGTTCCACATTTCGCATCCAGAGCATGAATCTGAACAGAGGGCAATTTCGTTGCGCCTGCCTTCACGAGTGCGTCGCTCCCGGCGGAGGTTGTGAGCACTGCTGTGCGCACTCCGGGCGTTCGGAAAATGGCTCTCTCCAGCTCCAATCTGCCACTGCCGCTAACGACGACAAGGAGGGGGTATTCGGGTGTATGCAACACGTTTACCCGGTATTCCCTGAACAAAAGTTTCGCATCGGGGTAGGTGTATTCAGGAGTCCAAAGAGCCTCGGGGCTCGCGTCCTGGACGGTACGAGCGCCGACGATAACTGCATCGGCAGAAGCTCGCAACAGGCCCATGATGAAACCATCCGCGCTGTCAGAACCGCTTACGGTCGAGCCACCAGCCTGGCCCTTAATCTCGTAGCTCACGACCCCGTCAAGAGTGGAAACGAAATTCGCAACGACCAAGGGCCTCGCGGCGGGTGATTTACGGAAATGCAAATCCCCATCGTAGAGCTCTCTCAAACCCGGCGGAAGTGCCGGCCCGAAGTGATCCTGGCCGCGATCAGTGAGAGTCCGTACGAGCGCCATCTGCTTTCCCAAGCTGCGGGCAATAAACCACAGTGGCCTCCGTGATAAGGCCACTGTGGCAGGTGTGAGGAGTAAATTGCACCGACTCCCTGAATGACCCCAGCCGGCTCACGCCGCGAGTGTTGCTTCGGTCGAGGGCTGGTAACTGTCGATTTGCTCGGCGCCTGAAGTCTTCAACAGGTCGCGGGCTTTTCCTACTTCCTCGGCAGTTCCATGTGCGACAAGAACGAACTTGCCGGCTTTGATCGACGTCTCGTATTTTACGGCGCTGTTCTTGGGAATGCCGAGGCTAAAGAGCCCCGCACCGAGGGCACTGACCCCTCCCACGACGATTGCTCCCTCCAGGGCCGCGATGATCCAGTCGACAACGGATCCGGCGGCAACAACGGGTCCGATGCCTGGGACGATTAAGAACGCCGCACCGACGAGCATACCCCACAGCCCGCCCCAAAATGCGCCCCATTTGCCCCAGTATTTCATCCGGTCGCCTGTGTTATAGAAACCGACGACATCCTCCTCTGTCTGATAGTCGCGGCCGACGACGGCCAGCTTCTTTATGTCAAACCCACCAGCTTTTAATTGCTTGATGGCATCTTCTGCTGCAGAGTGTTGGCCGTAAATTGCAACTACCGAGTTTTGGTCCTGTCTTGGTGTGTTATTCATTGTTCGTCTCCTAACTCTCAGTTCTAACTTCAAAATTTATCTGTGCCAGACGATTTGATCCGCATTAGTTAAGGTCCAGACCCCTGTGTTGATGAATAGAGTCGACGCCTTGAAACGAGATCTGGCGTCTGTATATCAGGCGGAGAAGCGCTGAAAACCTCGGTGCTACCTCGATCAACTGTCCCGCCACGTTGGCTCGCAACCATTAACACGGAGTATTTGTTTCAGCTCTCTGCAAAATAGGCTTGGTGGAAATTGCTCTTTGACGATTAAGCCAGAAACGAGGGATTGAGTCCATTGGACGAAGGTATTGGTTATACCAAGGTCCGGGGCTGGTCACCGACACGGAATGATCCCGGAAATCCGGCTCTGAGGCTGATACAGGCGGTTCAGTTCCGAGAGATTGGCTCTTCGCCAGTTTGCCCATTGGCGGTCTTACCTTTAATGCTTTCCTCTTGCGGCGCGTCAACTCAAATTGGAGGAAAATCATGAGCGCACGTTCTTTTCTCGTGCTCCTTCCGTCGCGCCGCTGGCGTCGGGGGTAGATGCGAACGTGCACATCACGCAGTATGCGCACAGCTTGGCGATTGCAGGATGGAGTCATTAACGGGAGCCTCTCGCGATCACGCAGACGACTGACGGATACTTGAGGAATGCTCGCCATCCAGTCTCTATGCCTTCCCCGACCATTCCGGGGGCTTGGTCCGGTATTGCCCTATCGCTCTCGCGACGCGAAACTACGAGTCCACATTCAAACGTGAGAATTCAGCAACGGTGCGCGAGTCGCTCCTATACCATCTGAACCGATTCAAGAAGAAAGGAATCAGCGCGTTGTCGAAGACACACCCGACTTGGGCTGAGCCTAAGCGAAAACTTGCGCAAAGAATCTGTGTAAATTGGGAAGGATTTCGGGGATTAGAATCGGTGGGGAAGCTGTTGGATTGGCTCAACCCATTGAAACCAAATGGAGAGTTGGTTGCGGGGGGTGGATTTGAACCACCGACCTTTGGGTTATGAGCCCAACGAGCTACCAGACTGCTCCACCCCGCAGTTCGATGATAGCAACCGCACAGGGTGCCGTCAAACATACGAATCGCGAGTCGCGCCAATTCGTGGTCGCGTCATTGCTGGGGTTTGAAACGCTGGCCGCCGCCCTTCGCCGCCCTCTGCCGGTCCTGATGCTAAGACCTGCAGACATCCTGACGCGAAGAAAATGATGGAACCATATCGTAGATCCCGAGCATCCAAGCCGTATCGCTTGGATTGTGCCGAGCACGTTCTTTTTGATTTTTGCGCGACCTTAGCCAAGCTCACAATTAAAGCCAAGCTCACAATTAAATAAGAGAGGTCCATAATGGCAAAGAAGGAAGTTTCCGCTCCTCGTCACACCACCATCAACGCACAACCGCGGATTCATCAGAAGGCCGCTGAGATTCAGGCTTATGGCACCGTCTCGCATGCGCTGCCGCTCGAACTGGAAGAGCCGTTGCGCCTGGAAATGACCGAGCAACTGAATCTCTTGCTCGCCGACACCATGACCTTGCGCGACCTCTACAAGAAGTCTCATTGGCAAGTTGCAGGCCCAACGTTTTATCAGCTGCATCTTTTGTTCGATAAACACTTCGGAGAGCAGGTGGAGATCGTGGACACGATCGCCGAGAGGATCCAGTTGCTGGGCGGAGTTTCGCTGGCCATGGCCGCCGACGTCGCTGAGACCACGCGTATCGAGCGCCCGCCTCGCGGCCGCGAAGAAGTCCCAGTGCAGATTTCGCGGCTTCTGGATGCTCATCAGATCATTATTGGCCACTGCCGCCAGTTGGCCCGCCGTGCTTCGGAACTGGGCGACGACGGCACCAATGATTTGGTCGTCAGCGACGTGTTGCGCGCCAATGAACTGCAGGTATGGTTCTTGAGCGAGCACCTGGTCGATGCTCCTCTAGTACAAGCCGTCGAACCCTCCGCGCGAAAAGCGGGCTAGTGTGGTGCGGGCGCCCACGCCCGTGCCGCATGCGAGACACCGACGCGGGCGAAGGCGCCCGCGCCACACAAAGCAAAAACGCTTTGATCTGGCGGGTGCCGCGCAGTAAGCTGTCCTGACTTCGCATAAATATGCAATCTTCCATTCAGCAAATTCTCGCCAGCTATAACGACGGCACGGCCCTTTCGCAAGCATCGACCATCCCCGCACCGTGGTATACCGACTCGCGGATCGCCGAGATGGAGCGACTCGAAATCTTCGGCAAAACCTGGCAACTCGCCGCGCGCGCTGATCAACTGCGGCAACCGGGTTCATTCGTCACTCTGCGGCTCGCGGGAGAGCCCATCGTCATAGTGCGCGGAAGCGACGGCTTGCTGCGCGCTTTTTACAACGTGTGCCGGCATCACGCCGCCGCCGTCGTCACCCAGCCTTGCGGGCATGCGGACATATTGCAATGCCCTTACCACGGCTGGAAATACGGCCTCGACGGCTCACTCAAAGGCATGGCCGAATTCGACGGAGTCGAGAACTTCGATCGCGCTCAAAACGGTTTGCTTCCCATCCGCGTGGAAACCTGGGAATGTTTCGTGTTCGTAAATCTCGATCCGCAAGCTCCGCCGCTGCAAGAATTTCTTAGCCGCTTAGTGGAACGCATTGCTCCGCTGGGCATTAGCAAGCTTCATTATTTTGACCGCAGGACTTACGACCTCCAATGCAATTGGAAGGTCTACGTCGACAATTATCTCGACGGCGGATATCACGTGCCCCATCTGCACAAGGGGCTGAGTTCTGTGCTCGATTACAAGCAGTACATGATTGAGAACGAGGACCGTTACTGTCTGCAATCCAGCCCCATGGTTGTCTCCGGTGAAGACGCCGCCACCGGCGCTACGCGTAAGGGCGATCGCGCCCGGTATTTCTGGCAATATCCGAACCTTATGATCAATTGCTACGAGGGATACATGGACACAAACTATGTGGTCCCGGTCGACGCCGATCATTGCGTGGTGATTTTCGATTTCTACTTCAGTGATGTGAGCGAGGCCCGCCGCAAATACAACAACGAATCGGTCAGCGTTGGCAATCGAGTGCAGGATGAAGATCTCGGCATTTGCGAAGACGTGCAGCGCGGCTTGAAGTCGCGCGCTTACCGGGCCGGCCGCCTCTCCGTTCGCCGCGAAGCAGGAGAGCACTTGTTCCACCGCCTACTGTCCGCCGATCTCAAGCGCGTCGCCGCAATTGAGGCGGCCGCAGATTGAATCTTCCGGAATCGTAAAGACGTAGATCGTAGCGCCGTAGCTTGCTACGTCTGCCTTTCCTCGCCCCAGTCTCCAACAGGCGGCTGAAAAACTCAGATCGCGATCAAGTTTTGAAAGGGCGCGGCTTTGGAGCCGCGCCGTAAGTGTCTAAAAGTTTCGGTCACTCCTGCTGATCCTGCTCCCGCCGCATGGCACGTAGATCGATCCCCAACTGCTCCGCCTTTTTATAAAGATGGCTTCGCTCCAGCCCGAGCGCCTTCGCAGCCATACTCATGTTTTGATGACTGCGTTTCAGTTCCGCCAGAATGACGTCCCGCTCAAACGTCTGCACACGATCGGTCAGAGGGCCCGTCCCGGGCGCGGCAGGCGCGAAAACCAAGCCAGAAGAAGTTTTCGGCAAGGCGAGTTGCACCGTCGCCAGACCAACCTGCCCGTCGGTGGCTAGCAGCATCAGCCGCTCGATCATATTGCGCAGCTCGCGAACATTCCCCGGCCACGAATGAGCTTGCAATGCCTCCATCGCTTCCGGCGTAAATGGGACTGGCTTCCAGCCGTTCTGCGCGCACACTTGCGCGCCGAAGTGTTCTATCAGCGCAGGGATGTCGTCTCGCCGCTCGCGCAACGGCGGCAGCGTCAGTGGAAAAACGTGGATGCGGTGAAATAAATCCTGCCGAAACTTTTCCTCGCGCACGCGCGCTTCTAGGTCGCGGTGGGTCGCAACCAAAGCGCGTACGTTTACGCGGACTGTCTTGTCGCCGCCAATTCGCTCCACTTCGCCTTCCTCGAGCACGCGCAATAACTTTGCCTGCATGTTCAGCGGCATGTCCCCGATCTCGTCGAGAAAGATTGTTCCCTGGTCCGCTTGCTCGAACTTGCCGATGTGTCGCCCCGACGCCCCGGTGAACGAACCTTTCTCATGCCCGAAAAGTTCAGACTCAATCAGCTCTGCTGGAACCGCGGCGCAATTCAAGGTGACAAAAGGGCCGCCCGCGCGCGGACTGCGCTCATGAATGGTTCGCGCGACGAGTTCTTTGCCCGTACCTGTCTCGCCGAAGATGCAGACCCGAGACTCGCTGGCGGCCACGCGCTCCAGTTGCGCCATCACCCGACGCATGGCCTCGCCTTTCCATACAATCTCATGCTTGCCGAGTCGCTGGCGAAGTTGTCGATTCTCGCTCTCCAGTCGCTGCAGTTTGAGCGCGTTCTCCACCGTGAGCATGAGCTTGTCGCTCGAGATCGGCTTCTCCAGAAAATCGATTGCGCCGAGCTTGGTCGCTCGCACCGCCATTTCAATATGCGCTTGCCCCGACATCATTACTACTGGCGCCGTTATGCCCTGGCGCTTCAAATCCTCGAGCAGCGAAAGTCCATCTTTTCCCGGCATCACCACGTCAGAAAGAATCAAATCGAAATCCTGCGCCTTGGCCAGTTCCAAAGCTTTCGCCGCATTGTCGCAGACCGTCGCCTCGTGCCCCGCCAGGCGGAAGGCGCGCGATAACGAAGCCAGCGTATTGGCTTCGTCGTCGACAATTAAAAGATGCGCTTTAAGTGGCAAACTTCCTCCTCGCCATCGTAAAGAAGTTGCTTGTAAACGTCTGCCGGACTGCGGCAACGTTTGCTGTTTCAGCCGCCAGATCGATCTACCTTCTCGCTCTGCGACGTTCCAAGTGCGCCAAGATTATCCGGCAACTCGATCATGAACGACGTTCCACTCCCCGGCTCGCTTCGCACGCTGATTCTTCCGCCATGATCGCTGATCACCGACTGCACAATCGCCAATCCAAGCCCCGTACCATGCTGCTTGCTGGTGTAGTAGGGAGTGAAAATTCGCTCGCACTCCTCACGCGTCAAGCCACTGCCAGTATCGGCGACTTCGATCATTATCTTCCCATCTTCGCGCCGACTGCGCAGTGTTAGCGTACCCCCGTTCGGCATCGCATCCATCGCATTGAGCACCAGGTTCGAAAGCGCGCGGTGCAGCATATCCGGATCGGCGGCGATTGTCGCGACGCGTTCATCCAATTCCAGTTTGCTCTCAATCGGGGCTCGGCCCGGGGCCTGCAGTTGCGCCTGAAAAAGTTTGACGACACCTCGCAGAATTTCATTCACTTGCACGGCTTGCAACTGCGGACGCGGCATCTTCGAAAACTCGCTGAACCGGCCAATGATGGTCTTGAGGTTTGCGATCTCCGCCAGCAGCGTGCTCGAACTCTCGCGGAACACATCGTCGAACTGTTCCGGACTTTGCGTCCGGGCGCGTAAGAGATTTTCAACGGTAAGCTGAAGAGGGAACAGCGGATTCTTCAACTCATGCGCCAAACGCCGCGCCAGTTCTCTCCACGCCGCTACCCGTTCGGTCTGTACCAGCCTTTCTTTTTGCGAAACCAATTCGGATGTCATCCGGTTGAAGGACTCGGCGAGTTGTGCAATTTCGTCGTGGCCATGCACCTCTACCTGAACGTCCCAGTGCCCGGCAGCAACTTCCTGCGACGCCCTCGCCAGTTGTTCCATGGGCCGGGTCACGCGGGCGGCCGCCCAACTGCTCAGCAAGATCGCCAGCACGATTCCGCCTCCGCTCGCCAGCAGCGCCGACGCCCGAATGCGGCGCTTCAACTCCACATAGGATCGCCGCGAATTTCCCACCAGCAGGATGGCTAGCATTGGCGCAGTTCGTCCGCCGCCGGCGCCGCGCAGCGGAATCGCATGAAACAATTCCTCATCCGCCGCATCGGATGACCAATCCACCACTCCCGTCATTTCCTGGTTAGAGCGCCGGACAGACTCGATTAGTGGCGCTAGTTTTTCTGCAGGCCGCGCAGCGCCCGAAACTCCGGCAGACGGATCAAGGAGGGAACCGGGCAAGAACGAATCACTGCGATTCTGATACAGCAGAACGCGCATGTCCGCCGGCAAATCGAGTCCCGATAGAAAATTCTTGTCGAGCCGCTCCCCGCTCACCACATAAACCGGATGCTCCCCCACGCGTGTCGTTCGCACCGCAAAAAGTCCTAGCGCGGTGGAGTCCTGCAATTCCTCCCGCTTCAGAAATGCGCTTTGGCCACTCGATGCCGCTAAACTCTCGAACGCGGCGTCGGCATAGCCGAATTTCGCCGGCCACTGTGCGGACGAAATGATGGTGCCGTGCTCGTCCAGAAATTCAAGAAAATCGAGCTGGTGACTCTCCGCCATCGATTTGGCAAGTTCGAAATATTCGGCTGAGTCTGTCGGTGTCCCGTTCACAGCGATCGCCATCCGGCTTACCGCATCAGATGCTGCGATGGCCTCCGCCCTTCGAGCCACCTCCTCCCCACGCCGGCTGAACTCGCCCTGAAACTGCGTGACCAGCGCCGCTGTGCGTCGATCCTCAGTGTTCTCAAACGCGCTGCGCGTCAACGCCAGCACCAGCCACGCTACCGCCCCCACCGACAAAACAACCGTCAGCGCGAACACCGCCAGAAGTTTGCGGCGAAAAGTCATGATTGACGCGTCATTTATTTGTTCGCCACTCCCCACCAGGCATCGGCCACTGTCCAGCTTCCATCAAGTTGCAGAGCCCAATTCTCCAGACCCGGCGCACCGGCATACGACGCCGGTAGGTGAGAAAGGGGAATCACGCGCTGTGTCGCCAGCAGTGCCATCTCTGCCCCGTACAGATCCTCTTCGCTGCCCCGGTGCTCCACCGCGGGCAGTCCGGCCAGCGTGGCCACTCCCGCCAATGCGATCCACGGATCGGGCGCCGCCAGAGGAATTCGCACCAGCCGCCAATCCCCCGACGTGGTAGCTCCCGGCTGCAACAATATGCCAGCGTCTTTCGCGTTTAGCGCGATGCGCTCCGCCAGCAGACGAGCCAAAGGATCGTTGCCATCGTATCCAAGCGTCCAGGTCGGCGCCCGGCCGGCTTGCTGACTCGCTTGCCGCGCCTGCGGTAAATCGGGATCGGTGGAAAAAACGAATCCGTATCCGCTCATCCAGTTGGGAAGGATTCCGCCCGCCGATTGTCCCGCTCCCTGCAGCAGCACGCTGCGCATCGAGGCGCGCTCCACGCTTAGGGCCAGTGCCTGGCGCAAGAGTTTTTCTTCCGGCGACGACGCGTCGCGCGGGAATACAAGCGCCAACAACTCAATCGAATTGGAACTCACCATGCGGCGCCTCTCCTGCGAAAAGCGATGGACTTGCTCGGGCGCCACCTCCACCAAGTCCGCCTTGCCCAATTCCAAAGCCGTCAGCTGGTCGCGAACACTCTTCCCCATTTCAATCTCGATCGCATCAAGAAACGGACGCCCACGCCAACAATCTTCTTCCGCCGCCAGCGACAGCTTCTTCCCGGGCTGCCAATCGACAACGTGAAACGGCCCCGTCCCGCTGGGCAAGTTGGTGGAACTTCTCAACATGATTGCGTTTCGGGGCAGCGCCAACTTGCCCGTTAAATCGTAGTCAGATTTTTCCAGACCGATTGAAACCGACTCTCCATCCGCCACCACATTCCATGCAGGATTCGCGTCGCGCAAAGAAGCCGCCGCAATCTCAGCGGTAAGCGGCGTCCCATCGTGAAACCTTACCCCGCGCCGAATGCGAAACTGCCAGCGCTGTCCACCGGACGTCGATTGCCACTCCGTTGCCAGCGCAGGCTGAATTCGCCCGTTCCCGTCAGTCGTATCCAGCGTGTCGAACATTAGCCGCGTCAAGCTACGGCGGCCGAACGAATCCGGTTGCATGTTATCTGCCGGGTCAAGCGACGTGGGCGCAGCCCGCATGGCAACGTGCAGCACGCCTCCGTACTGCGGGCGCGTCTCCGCCATCGCCGTCACTGCGGCCAAAATCAAGCTACTGACTGCAAACCAGCGCCAGCCGATAGGCTTCATAACTTCCTGTCTCTCGATTTCTGGCGACCGCGATTGCCGTATCGCCCTTCGCTTCCGTCCATAAAGCTGTAATCGCGCCCGAGAATTCAGCCGCGGTTGTAACGGCGACAGGATCGCGGTCCGGAAACTCATACGCGCGCACGCTGTCTGCATCTCCGTCAGAACTTGTAGCCAGCACTTGCCAGCCCGAGCCGCACGCGGTCTTCACCGTGGTTACGTCGCTGCCCCACGCCAAGCGCGCAACCTGGTCGCTTACTCCATCGATCAGGTGCACGTGGCCGTCGGTCGCGGCGAAGAGCCACAATAAATATTTCTCGCGGGGCAAAAATGCCGCCGAATAAAATTTCGGTACGCTCGCGAACTTGCCGATTCCCGAAGTTAAAACGCCCGTAAAAAAGTTGCGAGTCGGAGCATAGAACGCCCCCATTGCTGGAATTGTTGTCGAAGCCGCCCCGCCCGAGAATCCAGGGACGGTCGCGCCGCTCATAGCCGCAGGCACGAGCGGCCAGGGATCGTCCGTCTCCCGGCAATTCAGGGATAATGACGCGCCTGTGGTGCTCCGGCAAATCACGCCCGGCAAATAAACATCGAGCAGATGATCGCGAGCGGGAACCAGCCTTCCGCGCAAATCCCGCGGCCATGGCCGTGAGTGGACGATACTCAGCGCTTGCTCCGGCTGCCACTTCCCCGACTGCCAGCGGTAGAGCTCCACTCTCTCCGCGTTCAGCACCGCAATGTGCGTGGGTGTGCCATTATCTTCCAGCACTGCGACATCGAGAATAGCCTCATCCTGTGTCCACAACAAAATCTTGCGCAGGCTGAGCGGCACCGATTCCCGCACCGCCACCGGACCCGCGGGTCGCGGCATCGATACCATCACCACCCCCGTCTCACTCGTGCCTTGCCGAATCTGCGCTACCCACACGTAGTCCGTCGCATTCTCCGACAAAGAAATTGTGATCGTAGCTGCGGCCTGGCCCGCATTCACGAAGCGAAGTCCGGCTTCTTCCAGCGCGCCGCGCAACCCGTTTTGAATGATTTCCTGCTCCCGCTTCCCGAGCGACGAACGGTTCTCCACGCTTAGCGTGACGGCGCCCGGCCCCATGACCGCAACTACTTTTCTCGCCAATTGCTGCTCCGCTTGGCTCCAGTCGGCCGCGACCGCGGTAATCGCGAGCGCGATCAGGATGAACGACAGTCGACCCGCAACAATAAAGATGTGCGCAAAAGGGAAGACGCGGCGAGGGAAGAAGCGGCACACCGAGTTCAAACCAGCGCTTGGGATGCCCGAATTATAAACCGGCCCACTCATGCTCGACCCTCTACTGTTTTGACACCGCTCAGACCGCGTAGCGACAGCCGCCTCGGCTGTCCCGGGTGCCCCACCCTTGTCGCGTTCTTTGCGACAGAGCCTGCCCTGAGCGTAGCCGAAGGGGTGGGGGTTTTGATTTCCTTCAAGCCGCCTACCTCTGTTGCTCCTCCGCCACCCCACTCTGATTCGCCACGCTCATGCCCCTCAACACATCGTTCGCAAAGAAGAATTTTCCATCTGCCGGCACCATCATGATCTGCAGCTTGTCCGAGAGTCGCTCCGCCACGATCTTGTTGATCAGCAGCGGATTCTGTTTCAAAATCGCCGCCTCGCTCGATAACCGCTCCGCATCCGCCGCGGCCGTCACCCGAATCCGGTCCGCTTCCGCCGCCGCCAGCAATTTCCTGCGTTCGTTTTCCGCTTTGCTATCGATCACCTTGGCCTGCGCCGCCGCTTCCGCATTCTGGATGGTCGCTTCCTTGCGCGCTTCGGCTTCCAGTTTGCTTTGTTGAATCTGCTTTTCTTTCAGCGGCAGCGTGTACTTCATCGCATCGGATTCGCCTTTCGCCTGCAAAACATGCACCTGTGCCTCACCCTCCGCCTGCTTGATCTGCTGCACTTTCGTCGCCTCGGCTTCCAACTCCGAAATCCGGACTTGCTTTTGCTTCAGCTCCGTCTCTACACCCATGCGGTCGTTTTCCTGCTCTTTCAGCAGAAGCGTCTCCAGCCCTTTCGCATACTCCTCTGGTAACTGAATGTCGCGCAGCATCACTTCCTTCACCACGATTCCATCCGCCGCCAGCTTCTGCGTGATCATGCCCGCGGCCTTCTGTCGTATTTCTTCGCGCTTTGCCGAAAAAACATCGCGCACCGTATAGTTCGGAACCAGTTCCCGCCAAACGCTCGCCACTACCGGCGGGACAATCTCTTTCTCCACCGGACGCGGCAGGTTGCTTTCAATGTAGTCCAACCGCTTGGGATCGAGGCGATACCGCACCGTAATCGCCAACCCCAGCGTCAGTCCCTCTTTGGCCTGCACCTCGAGCAACTGCGATTTGCTCGACACATTCGCCGCGGCGTTCTTTCCATCCTCCGGCATGCCGGTTGTATAAACCTGATCGCGCGTATCGAACAGCGCAACCTCTTCGACCAGCGGCGCCACCACGTGCGCACCGGGATAAAGCGTGCCCGGCACCGTCCCACTCATCTGGCTGACGCGGATTCCCGCCATGCCGCTCGGCACCACGACAATCGCGAATGCCAACAGCATCGGCCCCCACGCCAGCAGGCCCAGCGCCAGCGAGGTGCGCCAGCGCCATTGCGGCTGTGGCGGAATCGGGTCCGCCCCGGGAGCGGCCACCGCCCGCCGGTACAGCAATTCGCGATACAGGTCAAAGCCTAAAATGCTTACAGCCACGAGAATCATCCCGAGGCCACCGGCAATCAGAAAATACTTCAACGCCAGCATTGTCGTTCTCCTTTGCGAGTCTCTGACTCAACGCTTCTGCCCTGGTTTCACTGCAGCCGTCTGCCGCGCCAGTTTGTCTGCCGCGGAAAACAGACGGAACACTTGCCCAAAGATCAACTCCTCCGCCAGCAACGCGATCATGAGCGAGAAGATCATTCCTCCCAGCACCGCCATGAATGTGATTGCCATTTGCAAAATGTCCTCCCGAATTCGAGGCTGCCCCACCCTTGTCGCGTTCTATGCTACAGAGCCTGCCCTGAGCGCAGTCGAAGGGGTGGGGAAGTTGACTTTGCGTTAGGCCAGCCCTCATCTCGGCTGCTACTCTGCCGCATCAGTCTGATTCGCCCCGCGGTGTACAAGCGCAGGATGGCGGCCAAACTGTAACTTATTGAAGGACAATGAGTTGGAGGCGAGCGAAGAGGAGTGGCGCGTGTTGTTGCAAACACGCTGTGGATCCCAAGACACAGGATGGTACTCAAGGACGAGGGAGATCAAGCAACGGGGTGGGGAGGGCCAAATTCCTGAGCCTTCAAGCGCCCGGCCCTTGCCGTCTGGGGAAACGGCTTGTGGGGTTCTGTGGGTAGGGCCGGGCGATCTTTACCTTTAGAAGGCCTACATCAATTGTGGCTATTTAAGCCCTATCGCCGTCGTATTTCTGTGATGGTCGTCACAGTTGCGCGTGATTGCTGTCATCCCAGAATTGCATTCCGACCGAGGACTCACTCTCACGTGGGCATTCATTCGTCAGCGCACACCTGCCTGTGATCGAAATCACGGACCCACATCTTCGATCTTCTTACACTCATTCCTGACCGAGCCCAAAGCTCTCACTTCCTTCAGGAGACTGATTCATCATGGCTTATGTGATTACCGATAACTGCATCAAAGATTCTCTCTGCGTCGAGGTTTGCCCCACCGACTGCATCCATCCCAAGCAGGACGAGCCCGCCTTCGAAGCCGCCACACAGATGTATGTCGATCCCGAGGGTTGTATCGACTGCGGAGCCTGCATCCCCGCCTGCACCTCCGACTCAATTCACGCCCTCGACGATGTGCCCGAGGACAAGAAAGACTTCGTAGCCAAGAACGCCGACTTCTACAAGAACTAATCCACTCACGGGTGCCCCACCCTTGTCGCACTTTTCGCGACAGGGTGGGGATTTTGACTTCCGCATGTTGTAGGACTCCGTAAAGCTCATCCAGTCTTTCCGCCTCTCCGTTGACTTCATTCCGTTCCCCCCGCTATCGTTGCGACTCTATGAACGTTGTCAAAGCCACGCGCAATTTCGAGGACTGGCTTGGCCATCGCACCGATATTGTTAAGAAAGATCTGCGCCTCAAACACGAAAACATGAAGGCCGCAATCTTTCCCTTTCTGCGAGCCACGTTCTACCGCTGGGCGCAGCTCTGGCCTCAGATATGTCCCGATCTCGCCAAGGCGCCCCACGTGCTGGCGGTCGGCGATCTTCACATAGAAAATTTCGGCACCTGGCGCGACGTGGAAGGACGCCTCATCTGGGGAGTCAACGACTTCGACGAAGCTCATCCCATGGCTTATGCCAACGACCTGGTTCGCCTGGCTGTCAGTGCTCACCTCGCTTCCGAAGCCGGGAACTTGCCCCTCAAGCACAAAGATATTTGCGATTCCATTCTCGAAGGCTACAGCCAAGGCATGCGTGCCGGAGGATTGCCCTTCGTTCTAGGCGAGAGCCACGATTGGTTGCGGCAGATCGCCGAGAGCGAACTCCGCGATCCCATTCACTTCTGGGCGAAAATGGATGCGCTGCCCACCGTAAAAGGAAACGTCCCCATCAGCGCTACTGACGCCCTCGAGCACCTCATGCCCGCCCATGGTTTAGCGTATCGCCTCGCGCAACGCGTTGCCGGCCTTGGAAGCCTGGGGCACGCGCGCTATGTCGCCATCGCCGACTGGCACGGCGGCAGAATCGCCCGCGAGGCTAAAGCTCTGGTTTCATCCGCCTGTTATTGGGCCAAGGATCACGACGGCCCTCCGGAAATTCTGTACCAGACGATCATCAGCCGCGCTGTGCGATGTCCCGATCCTTTTGTTCAGCTGCGCGGACGCTGGATCGTTCGCCGCCTGAGCCCCCACTGCTCCCGCATCGAACTCACCACCTTGCGGGCGCCGGGCGAAGAACTTCGCCTGCTTCACGCCATGGGGTGGGAAACTGCAAACATTCACTTGGGAACGAGCGCTGCCCGCAAGCCCATCCTCAAACATCTGCAAAAGCAGAAGGCAAAGTGGCTGCACGGCGCCGCGGAAGAGATGGTCAAAGCCGTACGCGCGGACTGGAAAACGTGGAGAGAAGATGGGTACGCGTAGGGCGCTCAGCTAAGCCAGGCGCGCTCCGGCCGCCCCTGCCGTCACGTTCGCCGCCGGTCGTCGCAATGGAGCCAGCTTCACTCCGGCTTCCCGGTCATAAACCAGCGTCCACTGCGCGGCGCAGTCATCGCACAACCAGTAATGCTCCACGCACCGTTGCGGTTGCCGGGCTCGGACGAACGGCGGCGCGGCCGCTTCTCCCGGCTTGGTCACACGCTCGGTCTCCACCAGAAACAGCTTGCCCTCTCGGAGCTTGAGGAAGGGCTTGCCACATTGGGAATTGGCACACCGGCTAAGCATCTTCTTACTTCTTCCTGCTCGCTGCGGAACTATTTGGCGAGCCACGGGAAATGCGATTGCATTTGGCCTGCCAAGGCGTTTCACGCTCGATTTTCAGCGCTGCGGCAGAGCCATTCTCCTTCACCCCGCGATTTCAGTCTCGTTCTGCCAGCTAATCGGCATTCCCTGCCGACCTCCCGTCGTCATCTTCTTGCACGCCTTCGCTTCAGCGCACTACCATCGATCATATGCGTAGGGCGTTACTCTGTCCGCCGGATTATTTCGATGTCGTCGAGCTGAAAAATTCCTACATGTCGAAAGAATCCGCAGTGGACCGAGTGAAAGCGCGCAAACAATGGGACGCTCTGTGTTGTGTTCTACAACAGCGCGGATGCGAGATCGTCGCCATCGATCCCGTGGAAGGCCTTGAAGATATGGTCTTCGCCGCCAATCAAGTTTTCGTGGGCGAAACCATCGGGCACGGAAAATTCGTCGTCCCCAGCCGCATGCTGCACCCTTCGCGACAACGCGAAGTGCCTTTTTACGTGAATTGGTTTCGCGAGCAAAACTTTCGAGTGATCGAGCTCGACTACGGCGACGACTATCTCGAAGGCCATGGCGATCTGCTCTGGCATCCCGACGGCAGCCGCATCTACGGCGGTTACGGTTTTCGCAGCACCCGCGGCGGCGTAGAGAAATTCTCCGCAGCAATGTTCGAAATAGGAATCCCCGTGGTGCCCCTGCAACTCGTCGATCCCTACTGCTACCACCTCGACACCTGCCTCTGCCCGCTGAACAGCGATGCAGCCCTGGTTTTTCCCGGCGCTTTCTCCACCGACGCCCTCGCTTCTCTGCATAAACTCTGGAAGAGAGTTCACCCGCTCACCGCCGAAGAAGCTCACCACTTCATGGCTAACGGAATCGTCATTGGCGACTCCTATATCGCTCCCCGCATCTCTCCTCAACTGGAAGCGATCCTTAAACAGGAAGGACTCAATCCGCTAATCGTAGAAACTTCCGAATTCGAAAAAGCCGGCGGCAGTTGTTTCTGCATGAAAACGTTCTTGCCATAAACGCAGCGCGCCTCACCACTTCACACGCCGAACAAGCTGCAGTACGCTCCCCGGTTTTCCACACCCCGAACCTCTCCCGTCACTCCCTGATCTTCCGCGATCTATTTACCGTGTAGAGCACCATGTTAAGAGCGAGGATGCGGCAATTATGTTTCGCAAGACCTTGTACGGTGCGGCTTTTCAGGATGTCAATTTCGTCCCTCTTCAGTCTGCTACCTTTTGCGTGCAATGTGAGCTGATCAGCAACAACAGCAAACCGTATTGCCTGGCGTGCGGAAGTAACGCCTTGCTCGGCCTGTCCCGCGTGCTCGGCGGCTCGCTGCGGAACCAGCAGACCGCCCATCTCATCACCGATTCAGAGCTGAACAACCTGGTGCGAGATCTGCTCCGCACCGTCCCAGATCCCGACGTCGTCAACATCGCGGATCATTCCCGCATGCCGTCCCTGGCGATGCGCAGCCAGCTTCGCGTCGCCAACGCAGCGCATCCTATCTCTGGTTTCCGAGCCGTGTCCCCGCTCGAAGAAGCCGAGATTTTTCCGGCCGAACTGGATCTTGAGCCCGCCATCAGCGCCATCACCGAACGCGCGCAGCACCTGACCGGAGCCACCGGTGCCGCTATGGCGCTTCGCGCAGGAGACGAAATTGTCTGCCGCGCCCGTGCCGGACGCACCGCTCCCGACCTGGGCATTCGTCTTCAAACCGATATCGGCATCTCCGCCGAAGCCGTCCGCTCCGGCGAAATCATGCTCTGTCATGATGCCGAACTCAATCCGCGCGTCGATCTCGCCAGTTGCCGCCGCCTCGGTGTCCGCTCCATACTCGTCTCGCCGCTGCGTCACTACCGCCGCACGCTGGGCGTTTTCGAAGTGCTTTCCTCATCGCCGGGCGCCTTCGACGAGCGTGACGTGGCCACCATGCAGCTGCTTTCCAGCATGATGGTCGCCGCGATTTCCCGCATCTCCAGCCTGCGTCAGGCCCAACTCCTGCGCCGCTCCGGCTAGGTTTCCCTGCCCGCCAACCCGGCGCGTGAATCGTCCCCGCCAGTATTTGGTGGTTCCTGCGAATTTTTCTTCGTTGCTTACTTTCCCATATTCCGGGTTAATATGGTGCCACCAGAATCCGGGCCTTCCCATGGCTGTGATGAACTCGTCATTGCATCCGGTTTTACCCAACCGTCGCCGGCGTGTGCGACACAAGATTCAAACCCCTGCCTACGCCACTTTCACCGAGCCGTCTCAAGACTCAAACCTTGATCTGCACGAGATCGTCGACATCAGCGAAGATGGCATTGCCCTCCAATGCCATGCGCCTCTTGAAATTCAGTCTCGAGTGAATTTGTGCCTTGACCTGGCCGATTGCGCGGAACACATTTACACCACCGGGCAGGTCATCTGGTCGAACTCCTCGGGCCGCGCCGGCCTGCATTTTTCTGAACTCCCCCCCAAGTCTTTGTCGCGATTGCGGCAGTGGCTTTTCCTCAACGTGATGTCGGGAGTCGCCTACGGGGAAACTCAGTTTGGCGTTCTCGTCGCCGACGCTCCTCCGCGTCCCAACTACAGCGACACGCTCGCGGCCGTCACCGCGGTGCAGCGACAGGTTGAGGCACTGGGTTCTGATCTCGCCGCGGCTCTGCGTTTAGTGGCGGAACGGGCGCAGATGTTGGTACGCGCGTCGGGCGCTGCTATTGCGCTGGCTGAAAACGATCCGGGGTTCCTGCTCTGTCGCGCCAGTTCTGGCCCTGACGCTCCGCCCGTTGGCGCCCGCCTGCAAATCGGTTCCGGCTTTTCCGGGGAGTGTGTGAAGGCTGGAACTTTGCTTCGCTGCGACGACGCTGAAATCGATTCCCGCGTGGATCGCGAAAGTTGCCGCGCACTCGGCATTCGCTCCATGCTCGCCGTCCCGCTGCGCGTCGGCGAGAAATCAATCGGAATTCTCGAAGTTTTCTCCGGCCAGCCGAATCGATTTTCCGATGCCGATGAGCGTGTGCTGCAGCGCCTCGCACAGGTTGTGCTCGCCGCCGTCAACCGGACCGTCCGCGCCGAGGATCTTCCACCCCTGCAGCCTACCCCTGCTGAAACCCGCTTTGTACCCAACCCAGGCAGCGTACTCTTTGCCTCCGCCCCCGAACCGGTAGAAACAGTCGAAATTGCCGAGGAGAAATCCTCCAGCGGCATCAGCTTGCCACGCTCGCACCTCATTCTTCTTGTCTGTGCCGCCGCCGCTATTGCGATGGTCCTCGGCTATAACCTCGCTCCCCTGATTCAGACCAAGCTCGACCATCGCACCAGCCGCATCCCCATGCAGACTGTGCTGGCTTCTTCTCAACCTCCTAAGCCCGATGCTCCGCAGCCTCCCACCCCGGCCATGGAGGCCGCCTCATTCGAACTCATGCGCCAACTGGCACAGGATGGCGATCCCGTTGCCGAGTATGCTTTGGGTCTTCGTTATTTTCAGGGGGATGAGAACAACGGACTCGCGCGCGACGAGAAGCAAGCCTTCCGCTGGTTCAGCCGTGCCGCCGAACATGGTAGCCTTGCCGCCCAGGCGAAGTTGGGATTTGTCTACTGGGGCGGACGTGGTGTTCCCAAAGATCTCAATGAGGCCTACTTCTGGACGGTGCTGGCCCGCGCTCGCGGCGACCAGGAGAATAAAGATCTCTTGGCGGTTCTCGCCTCGGGCATGACTCGCAGCCAGACCAGCGCGATCGAACAGCAAGCCGATCTCTGGATTCAGCAGCACATGCGCAAGAAGCCCGCCGCTGGCCGTCCCAGCGGGCAACTGCGCACGTCGGTTGTTCCTCCCGCGATAAAATAGCCCTAGAGGATTCCGTGCCTACCCTCAGAGAAGTCCTGGATCAGCACGTCCGTGAAGCCGACGCCTCGCTCTACGAAAAAATCGAGAACCGTCGCGTCCGCTGCTTTTCCTGCGGCCACTGTTGCCCCATCCCCGAAGGCCAGCCAGGTGTGTGCAAAGTCCGCTTCAACCGCGGCGGCACGCTCTATGTGCCATGGGGATACACCGCCGGAATGCAGTGCGATCCCATCGAGAAAAAACCCTTCTTCCACGCTCATCCCGGCGCTCTCGCCTACAGCTTTGGCATGCTCGGTTGCGACCTCCACTGCGGATACTGCCAGAACTGGGTCACCTCGCAAGCTCTCCGCGATCCTAACGCCGTCTCGCCGCCGCTCGAAGCCACTCCCAAAGCTTTGGTGCGCGACGCTCTCGATCAAGGCGCGCGCGTTCTCGTCAGCACCTACAACGAACCGCTCATCACCAGCGAATGGGCCGTCGCGGTTTTTAAGGAAGCTCGCGCCAACGGCCTGCTCACCGGATTCGTCTCCAACGGTAACGGCACTCCGCAAGTGCTCGAGTTCCTCCGCCCCTGGCTCGACCTCTATAAAGTCGACCTGAAGAGTTTCGACGACCGCCACTACCACGAACTTGGCGGACGCATTGGCCCCATTCTCGACAGCGTTCGCCGCATTCACCAGATGGGATTGTGGCTCGAGATTGTCACCCTGCTCATTCCCGGCTTCAACGATTCTGCCGGCGAATTGCGCAGCCTCGCCGAATTCGTCGCCGGCATTTCGCGCGATATTCCGTGGCACGTAACCGCTTTTCACGCCGACTACAAAATGCAGGGCGATGGCCAGCGTGACACCACTCCGGAAGATTTATTGCGAGCCGCCGAAATCGGCCGAGATGCCGGCCTGCGCTACATCTATCTAGGCAATCTTCCCGGTATGGTCGGCGATTGGGAAAACACGCGTTGCCCGAGTTGCAGCGAAACTTTGATCCGCCGCTACGGATATTTCATCCAGGATTATCGCCTCACCCCCGAAGGCCGCTGTCCGAGATGTTCGACCCAGATCCCCGGCCGCTGGGCCGCTCACTTCGAAGGCCAGATCGCCTCCCGCCCTTTCTCTCCACACAACCGCTCCCGTTTATTTACAATCACAAGTCGTTGATTTCGTTTTCGAATTTGCTTTTGATTTCGAATTTGATTTTGATCGTGTGGGGACAGCCGCCCTCGGCTGTCCGCCGGGCGCAGCCCGGCTGGTTTTCGGCTTAGTCCTGGCGCATGCGAACGAAATTCATTCTCTCCGTGATCGGCACTCTTCTCCTCACCTCCTGTTCTCCGCGCGATTTCATGACCCGCCGTCTCGCCACCGACCTGATCGCGGCCTCCGACGCCTTCAAAGCTCCGCAGCAGTTCTCCCTGCAGACAGGCGTAGTCGCCAACAAAGATTACGTCTCGCCGGAATACATCGTCCTGCAACAGCACGGCTGGATTTCCGCCAACAATGTGAAGTGTCCTGTGGGCACAGCGCCGCCATGCTGGGACGTACTGCTGACTCCCGCGGGCGTCGACACGGTTCGGTCTCTGATTCCAGCCGATGAAGTCGACAAATCCCTGCTCTTCATGCCCGTCGCCAAACGTCAACTCCTGGCCGTGACTGGCATCAGCAAGCAGGGCAATCTGGCCGACGTCGACTTCACCTGGAAATGGGTTCCCTTGAACGAAGTGGGCGCCGCGCTCTACTCCGGCGATCTGCACTACAGTTCCACCGTCGCGTTTCGCAACTACGATGACGGCTGGCGCATTGTCGCCACTCGGGCCGCGTCCCGCAGCGGGCAGTCGCTCGACGACGCCCTCAAAAACGCCGAGCCTATCCCGTGACCAACCTTGTAGTTCACTCCGGGATCAACTCCGCCGCGCGCTGGCTTACCCCGAATCGCATTCGCGCGCAGGCAATCGTTCTCGGGCTTTGTTTGTGGGGAGTGTGCGCCGTTGATTTTGCCACGCCCGGTTTGTTCGACCGCGCCGGCAATATTAAATTTCAGGACTTCCTGCAGTTTTATATCTCGGCTCGCTTGATTAACGAGGGCCGCAGCAGCCAACTCTTCGATCAGCGCATCGCCGATCAGGAAATGCGGGCACTCGTCGGCGAGCCCACGCGCGTGCAACTTCCCACCGTCTACGGCCCGCAGGTCGGCCTGCTATTCACGCCGTTGGCGAGGCTGTCCTTCCCCGCGGCCGCGCGCATTTGGACCGCACTCAGCCTGCTCGTCGTCGCAGCGTGCTTCTATCTCCTATGGAGATCGTGCACCGCATTACGATCCCATGCGCGAACCGTCGCCATCTGCGCCGTCGCCTTTCCTCCACTCTTCCATTTCTTTGTGCGCGGGCAAATCACCGCGCTGCTGCTGATCTGCTTCTCCGCCGCATTTCTGGCGTTCCGCGCCGATCGCGATTGGCTCGCCGGAATCGCTCTCGGCTGTCTCGTCTTCAAGCCCCAATTTCTAGTCGCGATCCCGTTGGTCCTGTTGCTGGCGCAGGCGTGGAAGGCTTTCGCCGGACTCGCGCTTGCGGCCGCCGCACAATTGGCCTTCACCACAATCTACTTCGGTACGGCAGTCATGCGCGCGTACTTCGACACGATGCTGCACATGTCGCGCTGGCTTGGCATTTCTGAAATTGGTCCGGCTCACATCCAGATGCACTCCCTGCGCTCTTTCTTTACGCTGCTCATTCCGTGGCCCGATATTTCGCTCGCGCTCTACGTTGTCACTTCAATCGTCACAGTCGCAATCGCGGCAGCCGTCTGGAAATCTTCCGCCACGCTTGCCGTCCGCTTTTCCGCGCTCGTCCTCGCCTCTGTACTCGTCAATCCTCATCTTTTCATCTACGACCTGCTGATCCTTGCGCCCGCGTTTCTATTGCTGGTCGATTGGATGTTGCGCGCTCAGCCCGCCTCCGCGCCGGCGCTTGATGTAGTTTTGTATCTCTCCTATATCTTGCCGCTGTTGGGCCCGCTTTCCCGATGGACCCACGTCCAACTCTCCGTCCTCGCCTTCGCTGCGCTGTTTTGGATCTTATGGCGCGAATCCAAAATTCCGCCTCACAAATTTGCCTCGAACCAACCCGCCGTTGTATAACCCTTCTTCCCATCTGGGCCCGGAGTTAGCAGAGAGGATCATTTCGGAAGTCGCGAGCGAATCCAGCGGTTTGTAGCGAATACACACCCGACGCTGTTCTCCGCGCTCTCTGCGCATTCTCCGCGCACTTTGCGGTCAAAAGTTTTTGAACGTAGAGTGCGCTGAAAAAACTATGCGAATCCAAAGAATCGTAGTTCTTCTTGCAATCCTCCTGAGTTGCACCCTCGCCCTCCCCGCGCAAAGCAAACCGAAACTCACGCTCGACGAATTCTTCAACTCCGTCAGCTTCCCCGCGCTGGAGATTTCGCCCGACGGCCACTCCGTTGTCATCGTTACCGAACGCGCCGACTGGGACCAGCAAATCTTCCGCAAAGACCTATGGCTCTATCGCGACGACGCCAAGGCCGGCTCTCTGATTCAACTAACGCAATCCGGCCACGACTCTGAGCCCAAGTGGTCGCCCGACGGCCGCTGGATCGCCTTCCTTTCCGAACGCAAACTCGCGAAGAGCGACGACGATAACGATTCTGATGCTGACTCCGACGCCGACTCGAAAGGCGAGGCCGCTCAGGTCTATCTGATCTCGCCCAGCGGCGGCGAAGCCTTCGCCGTCACCCAAGGCGAAGAAGAGGTTCACACGTTTTCGTGGTCGGCGGATTCGCAGACGATTTATTTCACCACTCGCCAACCTTGGAGCAAGCAGCAAAAAGACGACTACAAAAAAGAGTGGAAGGATGTGGTGCAGTATCGCACCGCCGAACGCGGCGACACTCTCTTCGCGCTCGACTTGTCTGACGCTCTTGCGCGCCACTCCGCCGGACCTGCCAGCATGAAGAAGAAAGACAAAGATACAGACAAGCAACCCGATCTCACGCCCGGCGCGCGCGCCATCGCAACCATTCCTCTGCGCATCGACAGCCTGATCACCTCGCCCGACGGCCGCAAGCTCGCCTTCGTAAGCAACGCCATCAACCAGCGCCAGGAAAAATACGAAGACGTAGAAATCTATACCGTCGATCTGAGTGATGTGAATGTGGCGCGGGCGCCCTCGCGAGCGACGACCGGCAGCAACGAAAACGCCGTCACAACCTTGCAGCAGCCTCACCGCGTCACCAACAACCAGGCAGAAGAAGTGCGCCCGCACTGGGCGAGCGACAGCCGCCACATCTTCTTCACCGTCGAAATCGGCGATGTCACCGGCCCCTACCGCGACCTGCAGCCGCATCTCTACTGGGTCGACGCCGACTCCGGAAAGATCGAGCAGTGGAGCAAGAACTTCACCGGCCAAATCGTGAGCTACGGTCCCTACGGCAATGGAGTGGTCGTCACCGCTCGCCTGGGGACCGAAGTCCAGATGTACACCGCCGCCAATCCGGATGATTCGCTGCACATATTCGCCGGACAAAAAGGTACATACGAATACCTCGCGACAGCCGCTAACACGCTTCGAGTCGCCTTCACATACTCTTCCTTAGCGCAGCCCGCCGAGGTCTACCTCGCTGAAGGCCCGAACCTCCTCGCCAGCGCCCGCCCAATCACGCAATTCAACCAGCTCCTCACCGAACGCGAACTGCCGCAAGGCAAGCCCTACCAGTGGAAAGCCGACGACGGCACCACGGTCGAGGGCATGCTGATTTATCCTCCCGGAAAATTCGAGGCGAAGCATCTGCCCATGTTCACGTTCATTCACGGCGGCCCCGCCGACGCCGACGGCAATCACTTCGAAGCCGACTGGTACCAATGGGCCGCGCTCGCCGCCACCAACGGATGGCTGGTCTTCGAGCCCAACTACCGCGGCTCCACCGGATACGGCGACAAGTTCCTGCAGCAGATCGTTCCCACCATCGTCTCGCGCCCGGGCAAAGACATTCTCGAAGGCGTCGACGCGCTGGTCAAAGACGGCATCGCCGATCCCGATCACCTCACCGTCGGCGGCTACAGCTACGGCGGATACATGACCAACTGGCTCATCACCCAGACTACGCGCTTCAAGGCCGCGGTCACCGGCGCCGGCGCGGTCGAGCACATCGGCAACTGGGGCAATGACGACACCACCTACGACGACGCCTACTTCCTCGGCGGACGCCCCTGGGAAGCCCCGCAGCGCTATCACGACGAAGCCGCCATCTTCCAAATCGACAAAGTCAAAACGCCCACGCACCTGGTTGCCGGAGCCAACGACATCCGCGTCGCCGTGATGGAAGATTATCTGTTAGAGCACGCGCTGTATTCGCTAGGCGTGCCCAACAGGCTCTTAGTGTTCCCCGGCGAAGGCCACGGCCTTGGCAAGAATCCCTGGCACGGAAAGATAAAAGTAAGAGAAGAATTAAACTGGCTGCAAAAATACGGCGGCGTACCCACTTCCAACTGACTCGGATTTATGTGGGGACAGCCGCCCCCGGCTGTCCGCCGGGCGAAGCCGGCCAGTGGGTTGAATATTTTTTTGGTGCCTTCCTCTAAGGTCTTGAGTTTAAATAACTTAGCTACGGGGTATCTCGTAGGATCCTCGCAAAATCTTGGAATGAAAGGACTTGCAGCTAAAATCTTGCGGAATAAGGACTTAGCTTCGGACTTGGAACGGGCCACTACCGCGGAAGTTGATAACGGGCTGGGATAGCTTTCGCGCATGGGTCGAGCTTGCGCCTTCTAGTTTTCTCAGTAAAGGTTGTTCGTCACAGAAGTTGGGATTTTTGTTGTGCAGCGCTGTGGAAAAAGACTTTGCGCTGGCCGGAAAAATGGGGTACGTCCCGTCCCCGCCTTATCCCAGCACGGTTACTCATCGCTTTTCCCATCTTCTTGCTGTAGTCTTGGGCGGCTGTAAAGACCCCCTCCTCGAAGCTGGCAAGCCATCAATTTGTGACGCTTGAAAATGTTCGCGGCAAGAAGAGCGCCGGAGACTATGTATGACGAAGCACGTGCAAGCTTGGACCTGGATCGCGAAGCAGGTTTGTCTAGCCGGTATCGCGATTCTCATGCTGGCCGGACTCTGCTTGAGTCAAACTGCCACCACCTCCTCGCCTTCAGACTGGACGGAGTTCCACCGCGACAACATGGCACGCTGGAACCCGTACGAGACTGTGCTGAACGTCAACAATGTTGGGAGCCTTCAACTGAAGTGGAGCTTCACCATGAGCGCGAAGTCTGGGGGTTCCGCGCCTGCGGTGGCGAATGGGGTGGTTTATGCCAGTTCGTGGGACGACAATGTCTACGCGCTCAACGCCAGCACCGGCGCCAAGTTGTGGAGCTTCGCCACCGGTTTCTGGGTGTGCTGCGGGGCGCCCGCCGTGGCGAACGGAGCCGTGTATGCGGGGTCCGTCGACGGCAACCTGTATGCGCTGAACGCGAGCACGGGGGCGAAGTTGTGGAGCTTCGCGGCTGTCAACACCTCTGGCGGTGGATACTCCTCGCCCGCAGTAGTGAATGGGATTGTGTACGTAGCATCCTGGGAGACTCCCGACTCGGGGTGGCCCGGCCATGTGTATGCTCTGGACGGGAGCACCGGGGCGATGTTGTGGACGTTCGCGGTCGGCGAATCGCCGACCTGGCCGATGCCGGATCTGGCGGTGGCGAATGGGGTGGTATATGCGTCGGGGTCGGGCGACGGTAACCTGTATGCCCTCGACGCGAGCACCGGGGCCCAGCTGTGGAGCTATACCGCCGGCGGACGTGTGCAATCGCCTGCGGTGGCGAATGGGGTGGTATATGTCGGCTCCGCGGACGGCAACGTTTACGCGCTGAACGCAAGTACTGGCGCCAAGCTGTGGAGCTACGAAACTGGTGGCCAGGTTGTGGAGACCTCGCCTGCGGTGGCGAGTGGGGTGGTATATGTTGGCACGGACCGCATCGTGTACGCGCTAAATGCCAACACCGGCGCCAAGCTGTGGAGCTATGCCACCAGCGGATATTTGTCCTCTCCCGCGGTGGCGAACGGGGTGGTTTACGTCGGTAATTCGGACGGCACGAACGGCAACGTGTACGCGCTGAATGCCAACACCGGCGCCAAGCTGTGGAGCTACACCGCCGGGGGCGTGGTATGGTCCCCCGTCGTGGTGGATGGAGTGGTTTATTTCAGCTCCGACGTAGGCGGCCAGGGGAACGGCATCGTGTACGCCTTCGGCCTACCGACGGGCGCAGACTTGCAACTGCAGGTGAGCGCCTCGCCAAGCCCGGTCCCAACCCACAGCCTCTACACCTACACCTTCAACATTACCAACAATGGCCCGGATGCTTCGGCGTGGCCGCGTCTGGTGGCCCATGTCCCATACGGTGCGACCTTCCACAGCTACAAGTTCTTACCGTCCGGAACCGGCGGCACGGGGTATTGTGTGACTCCGGTGGTAGGCACGCGCGGCGATGTGACCTGCCGCTATCAGGGCACGCAGGCCGTGGGCACCACTTGGAGCGTGGAGCTGACGGTGTGGGCGTGGGCTCCTCCCGGGACGGTGAACACGGAAACGGCTGGGGCTTGGGCGGCAACTCACGATCCGAGTCGGTCCAACAATGTGGTCACCATCACCACCAACGTTCAGTAGGCGTGCCCTCGCTTCGAAGGACGGACGAATGCGTCCGTCCTTACGTGGGTAGCGACACTCCGTCAAGCGCACATATCGGGGGGTTGACCCCAGCCTGGCTTTTGATCTATCTACTTAATTCCGAATGAGGCTGCCCCACCCCTGCGGTTTTCAGAGGGTGGGAACTTATGCTGCTGGCATCGCGCAGGCTTTTCTATCCCCATTTGGGCCCCGAGTTCGCAGAGAAGATCATTCGGAAATCGCGATCGAATCCGGCGGGTGGCAATGAATACACGCGCGACGATGTTGTCGGCGCTCTCTATTATGTTGTAAGTGTTGCGCACCCGCTTCGGTGCTGGAGATAGGTGATGCGCAACCAGAACGAGCACCGGCAAGAACCACACAAGGCGGCGGTGAACTAAATCCGCAGCGCCAACGTATACTGCCATAGCCCACTCGAGGTGCCGCGCATGATCAAGGCCAACAAGACATCGTCTCTGCTGCTATCTGTGATCGTTCTCTGTTCCGCCGCATTCCTCGCGTCCGCCACTGCGCCGCCCTACGGCCCGGATTACACCGCCGATGCCCAGCTCCGGCTGCCCGAGAATTACCGTCAGTGGGTCTACCTCACGACCGGCTTCGACATGAGCTATAACCCGTCCATGTCGATGGGCCACCACATGTTCGACAACGTCTTCGTCAACCCTGAGTCGTACAAATCGTTTGTCGCGACCGGAACCTGGCCCGACAAAACCGTGTTGGTCCTCGAAGGCCGAATAGGCCAGGACAAAGGCTCCATCAACCAGAAGGGCAGTTACCAGGGCACGGAGATCATGGGCATCGAAGCCCACGTAAAAGACGAAGCGCGCTTCCCCGGCAAGTGGGCATTCTTCATCTTCGACGGAGCCAAAACCGCCAACATGGTTCCCACCAACATGGACTGCTACACCTGCCACGCCCAACACGCCGCTGTCGACACTACCTTCGTGCAGTTCTATCCCACGCTGCTGCCGATAGCCCAAACGAAAGGCACCCTAAGCGCCTCGTACCAGAAAGAAAGCGCCACGCCGCAGAAATAGCGGGCACGTATTTTTTAAAAATTGGCGACTCGGTACTTACTTACCCGCGCTCGCCATCTTCACCGCGTGCGGAGCGGCGGCGTAGCGGGCGATGCCGCGATAGAGGGCTTCAGCGATTTGTTCGCGATAGCCGTCGCTGCGAAGTTTCTGCTCGTCGGTGGGACTGCTGACGAAGGAAACTTCGGCGAGGATTCCGGGCATGGCGCTCTCGGTGAGCACCACGAATCCGGCTTCTTTCACGCCGCGATCGCGCAGCCCTGGATTCTGCACCGAGAGTGTGCCGTAGAGCGAGCGCTGCACACTGGCCGCCAGTCGCCGCGATTGCTCGATGCGGTCGTGCAAGTCCGCGGGAGAAAGCGTTGCCGTCACGGCAGGCTTCGCGCTGCTCGCTCCCAGCCGCGTGTCCGCATCTTTGGAACCGGCCTCTTTAGAGCCGGGAGTCGTGAAGAAATTGGTGTAGTACGTTTCGACGCCGCGTGCCGAAGGCAGGTCGCTATAGTTGGCGTGCACCGAGACGAACAAGTCGGCTTGCGACTGGTTGGCGATGCTGGCGCGCTCGTCGAGAGGAATATAGTTGTCGTCCTGGCGCGTGTAGATGACTTCCATACCGAGGCGGCTTTCGAGGAGCTTGCCGAGGCGTTGCGAGATTTCGAGTACCAGATCTTTTTCGAGCAAGCCGCGACGGCCCACGGTTCCAAGGTCCCAGCCGCCGTGACCGGCATCGACCACAATGCGGAGTTTGGGGACGCGGGCGCGCAGTTGCATGTCCTCTTTGGTGGGCGGAGGAATGACGATGGTCAGCTTGTTTTTTTCCGCATCCGTCGCGTTCGGAAACAGATTGACGGCGGCTTTGGGAGTCGCGCCGATCTTGCGCACTTCGACGACCAGGCGGTAAGGATTCGGCTCCAGGCTCACGGAGAAAGTTGAGTTGGCCTTGGTCTCAAGAACGATACGCGTCATGCCAGCAACGGGCTGCGCCATGCGAATGCGGTTGACGAAGGTGTCGCCCACGTCGATCGACTTGGCGATGAGGTCGGAGGCGAGTTGGGTATCGCGCAAATCGAAATAAATGCGGTCAGGACCGGCCAGGCGATGCGCTTCGTATTGCACCTGGTCTTCGAGATCGAGCACGACCGTGCTCGCGTCAGCTGAGGTCCAGTGGCGCACGCCGGTGACTCTGGGAAATTTCGAGAGCTCCTGCGAAGTTGCAGCGGGGTTGGACGAGTCGTCGGGCTCGATAGTCGAGTCGGAAGACGCGTTCCCGGCGGTGATGGGATTCGAAGGCGCGAGCACGGCTGGGGCGGCAACGGCCACGTTGTTCGCAGGCTGAGATCCTACGGGCTTGAGGGGGATTTCGTCGTTGTGGACGATCGCGCTGCCGAGTTGTTCGGTCTTTAGCTTCCACCAGACTCCGCCGGCAAATGCAGCGGCGATCACGATGGCGATAAGAAATATCAGAGCAACTGGCTTGCGAGGTTCGGCTTCGGGCTTCGGGGCGACTTTCAGTTCTGCAAAGAGTGCTGGTGTGACAACTTTCTCTAACTTTGGTGCCGGCTCGGTTGCTGGTTTTTCCTGAATGGTTTTCGCGGGAACGGAGACGGGCTTCGCTTCGATCGGCTTCTTCTCGGTTTTCTCAACGAAGGGAACAACGAGAGCTGGGGGCGTCGAGCAAACAGGAGCGGTTGATGCGGCGGAAACTGGAGTTGATGGAGTTGGAGCAGCGATCGTGGGAGCAGCGGAAGCCGGTACGGGACGAACTGGTTGCAACGGTTCGACTGATGTCTTCTCAGGAGACGCCGTTTCCAGCTTGGTCACGGCGGCTTGCGCCGACTCGGCGAAGCGATCTTCGTCCTCGGGCTTGAGCGCGCCCAATACCAGTTCGGCGAGCAGCGTCAGGTTGCGAACGTCGGTATCGTTGAATCCGAAGGGCCACGCGGAGAATGCTTCCAGCAAGCCGATGACGCGGCGGCGTCCGCACAGCGGCACCGCGACCATGGATCGCGCTCCTAGTTTGCGGCAGGCTTCGAGGTTAACGCGAGGATCGGTTTCGGTATCGTCGCAGTTGACGGTTTGCGCGGTGCGAAAGCAGGCGCCGGAGAAAGCGGAATCGCGGTCGATGCGCGCGCCGATGTCGGGGCGAACGGTGCCGGCCGCAGCGCGCAAAACGATCTCGTTATTTTCCGCGAGCGCAATGGCTAGACCATCCGCGCCGGTGATGGCGATGGCGCGTTCGGCGACCAGTTGCAGAACTTCTGCGAGAACGAATTGTTCGTCACTGGTAAACTCGGCAACCGGAGCGCCCGCGTCGAAAGTCTGCTGGTGAAGGGCGAGAGCTTTCCTGCGACGAAGTTGCTCGTGCAACGCCGAGAACGCCAGCAGCGCTTGCAGGGCGTCGCGTTGCGAAGGAATGGCCGAATCTTGCGCGCGATAATCGGCGAGAGCGGATGCGCTCTCGTTCTCATTCTCATTGCGCGGCCACGCAGGCATACCGGCCCCGCTAAACGGAGTGGTTGCGTCCAAGTCCGGCTTAGTAGTGGTGGATGCCATTAAGGATAGTTCACTTGTAAGTTATCGGGCTTTGCAGCGAGTTTCAATTACCTAGGCATGACCCTTTGGCCATGTACTTTCGTAAGGCATCTTCTCATGGGTTGGCTAGCGGCTGTGATTGCAATTTCTTGCTCACCCGGATTCGGGGCGTTTTCGGCACAGATGTTCCAAGCAACCGTTAGATGCTGGCGAATTGAAAAGCATCCCTCAGGGGCTAAAGCCCGCATTTATTTTCAAGCACTGCGGCACGAGTAAACTCGTGCCCTTCCCAAACAGAGGATTGCGCTCGCCGAGACGTTGCGAGCAACGTCTCTACGAATGGGACTTGCGCTGTGAACCAGCTTGGTTACTAAAAAGGCACTTCCTGCGGGCGATAAGATAAACGATACGGGGCTGGCCGAGGGGAATTCATTGGGCGGTGAGGTATGGATGTTGGAGTAGCGCTCGCGCGGCAAACGCGGGGCCAGCACAGGCACGAACTGCGGACGCTGAGTTATGCCTCGGTGGAGCAGGCGAACGGCGGAATCGTTCGCAACATCAGTCACAGCGGAATGGGGCTGCAGGTGGTGGCGGCGATGCGGCCGCAGCAGCAAATATGCGTGCGTTTCGAGTTGAACCATCCGCGGCTGCGGGTGGAGACGCAGGGCGAGGTCTCGTGGTCAACGCGCTCGGGGCAATGCGGCATCCGCTTCGTCGATCTTTCTCCAAAAACGGCTCGCCAGATTGACGAATGGATTTTCGGGAATATGCTGGAAGGAGCCTGCCAGCATACCGAGCGGGCGGGTTTTCTGTTTCCGCGAACCGCGTCTCTCCTTCAGGTGGCGGATGAGGAAGACGATGGCTTGATGACTTCGGCGACGCCAGTGCACGTCATTGAGCTGCCGAAGTGGGTCGATCCCTTGCAGCCGGCTCATGCGGGCGGCGCTGTGGTTGAGAATGCTCCGCCCTCGACTGGGTTTGAGTGGCTCTCGCAGCCGCTGACAGGACGCGGCCTGATCTGGACCATCAATTCACTTGTGATCGTGGCCGCCCTTCTGCTCTTTGGAGTCGTGTTTCTCTCGATTACCAGGGAGCCGCCGAAGTGGCCGGTGACTATGGCATTGGCGTCCGCAGTTTTTGTGGGAGCGTTGTACTGGGGATTTTTCCGGGTGTTCGGGGGAACCAGTCCCGGCGTGAGATTGGCGCGCTTGGCGGGATGGGATGTTGAAGAGGAAGAAGCGAGAGATACTCGCTTTCGTTGAAGTTGGCGCGATTCGAGACGCGTCCGTTAGTTAGCAAAATACTGCTGTGCCAGCCAGAGTTGCAACGTACGCTGCTGTTGCTTGGCCAGCTTCACGAAACGGATGCCGAGATTGCCGCGCTTGTCCTGCCATGCGATTTCAGCCTTCGCCTTCAATGCTGTCCGTGCGCCCGGCAGGTCGAATGAGACTTGCAACGACTTCACGCCGTCGACGAGGTCTTCAGTGCGAATCTGCATCCCGCCCTGGCTGAGGTTGACCAGGGAGGCGTCCATGGCCCTGCGACCGTCGCATCGAACCGAGACAGGAAGGTCCACGCCAGTGCGGTGGTAGCGAAGGCGTCCGTCGAGGATGAGATTGCGCGCGGCGGAAAGGGTTCGGACTGCCTGTTCTACGGAGATTGGTTTCTGGAACGCAAAGAGCGCTCCGCTCTGGTCCAGGCTGGATTGGTTGTTCCTGGCACCCATGATCACCAGGGGAATGGAGTTCGGCTGACCGTCGATACTTTGCAGTTCGCGCAGAAATTGGGAGCTGCCGTTCAGATCGCAATCCACGATGAGGGCGTCGATCTTCGACTTGGCCAGGCGCGCCAAGGCGCGCTGGGGCTCGTTTTCGACGGCAACATCCATTTGGAGACTACCGAGGATGCACTCCAGAACACTGACTTCCTGCCAATCGCGGGAGACCACCATCGAGGAAAGGGTCATGACTCCACTTTAACGGGAGTGGTAATCCGGGATAGATAACGAACGTAATGAAGCGTCCTGGATGCTAGTCAAGGGCGAGGGCGATTCTTAAAGCTTCGTCGAGTTCTGCAAGTTTCGTGGGGGAGAGCGAACCCAGGAACTGCGTGAAATGAGCTTTCGGAAGGCTTCTAAGGTTGTCGCATAGGATCCAACTATCGTGCTTGAGCCCCTCATCCGGACCCACCGCAACTTGGGTCGAGATTCCCTCACCATTACTGAACACCGGAGCGCAGATTACAGTAGAAAAGCCGGAATCAATCAAAGCTTGCCGGCTTATGACAATACAAATCCGGTGGCGTTTGGGGTCGCCCTCCGGCTTGTGAGTTCGATAAATATCTCCGCGCTTCATTGTCGTGGGAATCTGACTTACCACTCTTCTGGAGCCTGATCTTCCAAGCCGTCTTCAGCATCCCGGTTTAGCTTCTCCGCATGCCGATTGATGAGTTCGATGTCGCGCGCGTCGCGTTGGGCACGCGCCCGTTGGCGGAGGTATTGCTGCAGTATGGCTTCGATGAAAGCGGAACGGGATTGCCTCGATCCTGCGACGCGATCGATTCCCGTCAAGACCTCTTTCGAGAGCGTGATGGAAGTCTTCTCTTTCATACTACTATTATACCACCCAGACTACCACCTTACGACAGATCCAGCAGTAGCGCAGTTCAAACTGCACCGCTACCACAGATCTCGTCCAACGCAGGATCCTATTAGCTGATCTGTTGGAGAATCGCCCGGGCCTCTGCTGCGGGATCGGCGGCTTCGGTGATGGGGCGGCCGACTACGATGTGAGTGGCGCCGGCGGCAATCGCTTGTGCCGGAGTGACGATGCGGGCTTGATCGCCCTTGGTGCTGCCGGCAGGACGGATTCCGGGAGTCACGATGGCGAACTCGTCACCCAGTTGGGTGCGCAGGGAGGGGGCTTCGTGCGCGGAGGCGACGATGCCTTGGCAACCGCTGGACAGTGCGAGTTTGGCCAAGCGAACGACGCTGTCCTGCATCGAATCGCGAACGCCGATCTGGTCGAGGTCGGCTGCGTCCATGCTGGTGAGGACTGTCACAGCGAGCACCGTCAATTCCGGATAAGGCTTTGCCGCTTCCGCCGCAGCACGCAGCATTTTGGCGCTGCCTGAGGCGTGCACGGTCAGCATGCTGACTCCGAGCTTGGCAGCTTCGGTGACGGCGGCGCCTACGGTGTTGGGAATGTCGTGATACTTGAGGTCGAGAAAGACGCGGCGACCGGAGTCGACCAAGTCGCGCACCACTTGCGGACCTACCGCCGTGTAGAGCTGCATGCCGACCTTGAAGGTGAGGGCGGAGTCGCCGACGGCGTCCGCGATTTTTTGCGCGGCGGCAGCGGTGGAGACATCAAGCGCCACGATGAGCCGCCGACGCGGATCATCGTGACGAAAATCATGGTGGCGAAAACTATGGCCCGGATGGCTTACGCCACTCTTTGGAGTGCTGAGAGATGTAGTGGGCATCCCAGCCAGTTTAATGATTTTACGGGAGTTTTGCCAGAGGGGGATGGTTCATGGCGACGGTTTGGTAAGCCGGCTTTACGTCGCGGGGGTTGACCAGATCCAGACGGACGCGTTGTAGCCCGCGCTGCTTGAATTCCAAGGCTTGGGCGGCGCCGTAAGACAGGTCGATGATCCGGCCGGGGATGATCGGTCCACGGTCGTTGACCCGGACGATGACAGCCCTGCCATTACGCAGGTTGGTCACTCGCACATAGCTCCCCATGGGAAGCTTAAGGTGAGCTGCCGTCATGTCATACATATCGTAAGGCTCGCCGCTGGCGGTTGGCTTGCCGTCGAAAATCTGGCCATACCAGGAGGCCGTGCCAACCTGATAGGGCTTCGTCTTAACCTGTTTACGGACTTCGGGTTTCGGAATTGAACTAGCTGGCGCCGCTGACGCCTCCGAGATGTTCGGTCCCTGAGCCGCTCCCAGGCAGGCGATCAGAAAGGCAATCGTCAGTCCATGAGCTAAAAATCGTTGCATTCAGTTCTCCTCGCATACTCAAAAGTGCTTTTGGCCTTAAGGCTTTCGTACCTGCAGTTCAGTGATGCTAGCGGGGTGCCAAACTCATGTCAATGCGGATTAGGGGGTAGATGGATGACCGGGTAGTTATGGATGTCTTACGTAACCTATTGTTAATTTAGGGGGATGCGGGGAAGGCCCTTTGTTTCCGGTAGCTTGTCTATTTATCAAAAGGTAAATAGCACGGCGGGGAAAGGAAGGTAGAAATTACAAGCTCACTGGAATCAATGGCTTACCGGATGTGAGACGGCAAACTACGTGGAATCATGTATTTGCAGGGGAGGACGAGGTCGCGGGACCGAAAAATTCTTTTCCCGAGGTAAGTCCCCAAAGTAACTTAGCTGGGTAAACGAGGTGAGACGCTGAGGCTGAATCGGGTTACTATCGGACTCAGCGGAACTGGAAGGCCATGGTCGAAAAACCACCCATCATCCTCACCATCGCGGGGTTCGATCCGTCTTCCGGGGCTGGCGTTACGGCCGATATAAAGACAATTGCCGCCCACGGCTGCTATGGGGTGGCTTGCATCACGGCTATGACAGTGCAGTCCACACGGGGCGTGAAGCGGGTGGAAGTGGTCGACCCTGGGATTCTGGCTGAGAGCCTGGAAGAGCTGGCGGAGGACTTGGACATTGCGGCGGTGCACATCGGGATGCTCGGTTCGGGGAGGGTGGTTAAGGTGGTGGCGGACTTCCTAGGTGGGCAGTCGATAGGCGGGCCGTCGGCTGGCCGAGCCGAGAAGGGCAGGTTGTCCAATATCGTGCTCGACCCGATTCTAAAGTCGTCGTCCGGGGCGGACCTGCTCGACGCTTCTGGAGCGAAGATATTGATCGAAAAGCTGATTCCGCTGGCCGACGTGGTGACCCCCAATATCGACGAAGCGGCCGTTCTTACTGGAATTCAGGTGAAGGACCTGGAAGGAATGAAGGCCGCTGCCGCCAAACTGCATGAGATGGGCGCGGCCGCCGTGGTGATTACCGGCGGGCATTTGGAGAAGGCAATCGATCTGCTGAGTTTCAAGACGAAGCGCGGAATCGAGCAGGAAATTTTCAAAGCGGAGCGGCAGCGCTCTAACTCAACTCACGGCACGGGGTGTGCGTTCTCGACAGCGATGGCTTGCCACCTGGCAATGGATCGAGGACTGGCGGAAGCTGCGCTGCTGGCGAAGACCTATGTGACAGCGGCTATCTCTTATGGACATCCGCTGGGCCGCGGAACGGGGCCGGTGCACCATCTTTATCGGATGGGGCAGCAAAGACGAGCGGCTGGATCGGGGAACGAAGTCTAGGAGAAGCTTGGGCGGCTCTGGCGCGCTAATCGCCGGAGGAGGGTTTTTTGAGGAGAATTCCCGCTACGAACGAAGCGGTTGCCGCGAGCAGCCACTCTGCGCGATAGAACTGGATCGCCTGCCAATCCACAAATGTCCGAACCGTGAGCAGTCCCACGGACAGCGCTCCGGCGACGCAGGCTATTCCGAGGATGAAGGCGACGAGCGAAGCGGTGGAAAGGCCGATCCGGCTCTGGATTTCGTGAAAGTGTAAGTAGCGGAGCCAGGCAGGGAACTCCACATGGGACCAGAAGAACCTGGCGTCGGAGAAAAGCAAATGACACCGGTCCGAGAAGCGCCGCCAGACTCCAGCCAAAGAAGCCTCGTGTTGATGGGAAGAAACGGTCGTTCCCTCAGGGCGGCGCTGGCCGCAGGAGTGGCAAAAACGGGAGCCCAGCAGAAATTCGGTGCTGCAGCGGGAGCAGGCTTCCGCCATCGAGGGGATGGATTCCGGAATGGCGAGTTCCTCGGGAAGAACGGGGGAGGGTGGCCGCCAGAACTCGTTCTGCGTTTCTTGGATTACGTCTGCCATGAAGTTTCCTACAGCGATGTCCTTAAGGGCAGTGGCATTCCAACAGCCAAAAGTCTTCTGGTGCTAATAGCTGCAATCCCAAATACTTGCAAACTTCTCGCAAGATATTGCAGCAGTTCCGCAGGCAATAATTACGCGTGCCGGTGAGTAAAGATGCACCGGTTACGAAAGCCCAGCAGCTTTGGAAGGGCGCGAAATCCAGGCGCGATTCCGGGATGCTGAAGCGGATTATAAGTTGCGCCGGCGGTCCGGCGAGATAGCATCGCGGGCACGTAGATGACGTTCTTGGTTCGAGAACGGATCTGGCAGGTTGCCGAAAAACTCCTTTGCGACGCCTGGCGGCCCTCAGCGGCTTAAAGCCGGCTGTGATTTGTAATGGCTTAAGGCGCGGCTTGAAGCCGCGCCCTTTCAAAACTGAGGCCCGACGCCCTTTCAAACTTGAAGCCGCGCCTTTCAAAACTGACCGCGGACGGAGTTGCTCTGCAGCCTGCTAAGAGTTCGCAGAATCCGGAGCAGTCCAGATTTGGTTCGACTAAACTGGAAGAATCGAACCGTGACTGGGGAAACCAAAAAATTGTCGACGATGAAGTGGCGGAGTGGCTTGATGCTAGTGGCGCTCTGCTTATTGCTGCCTTGGGGGCTTGCTGGCGCGGGTCAGACGCGCTCTTCGGTGTACGTGGACCACGGCGAAGGGCGCGATGCGCAGACTGAATCCGCGACCGATCATTTCTACAACATGGACTACGACCGGGCCACACAGGAGTTCGAAAAGATCGTGGAGAAGCATCCCGACGATCCATTTGCGGTGAACCGCCTGCTGACCTCGGTGCTGATGCACGACCTCTACGATACGGGCGCAATGAATACCGGGGATTACAGCAATGACAGCTTCATCGGGCGGCAGCCGCGTCCAACGCCTGCGGCGGTGAAAGAAAGGATCCAGCAGCTGGTTCGTCGGGCTGAGGACCTGGAAGAGCAGCAATTGAAGGCGAATCCCAAGAACGTGGACGCGCTTTATTGCCGCGGGGTCACGCGAGCGCAGTTTTCGGTGTATACCGGCCTGGTGGAGCGGGCATGGTTTTCGGCGCTGCGCAATGCAGTCGGGGCGCGGCACGACCACGAGCGCGTGCTGGAACTCGATCCCAACTATGTGGATGCGAAGATGGTGGTGGGAACTCATAACTACGTGATCAGCCATCTGCCGTGGAGCGTGAAAGTTGCAGCGGCTTTGGCTGGACTGAGCGGATCGAGCGAAAAGGGCCTGGCATACTTGCGCGACGTGGCTCGAAGTAACGGGGAGAATGCGGTCGACGCTCAAGTCGTGCTGACGCTGTTCTTGCGGCGCGAGCACCAGTATGACGAGGCGCTGGGGTATATGAACGCATTGTCGGTGAAGTATCCGCGGAATCATTTGTTTCTTACTGAAGTGGCGAACCTGGACCGCGCGGCTGGGCGGCTGTCGGAGGCGGAAGCGGTATATCGCAAAGTCTGGCAGAACGGGCGGGAAGGGAAGTATGGGAACCTGCATTATGAGTTGGCGGCATGGGGATTGGGAGAGTTGTTGCGGTCGGAGAAAAATCTGGCTGTTGCGGCCGAAGCCTATGACTTGGTGAATCAGGCTCCGAACCCGGATCCGGACGTGTTGCAGAAGGCTAACCTGGCGGCGGGAGAGATGTACGACTTGCTGCAAAAACGCGATCTGGCGATGAAGAAGTATGAGAATGTGCTGGCGGGGAATGCAAATACGGGGCCGGCGGACGAGGCGCGGAGGTACATCAAGGAGGCGTACCGGGAATAGTCGAGCTGTATAGTCCAGGTTTGCTGGACCGGACAGCCGAGAGCGGTCCTCACATGAGTTTTGGGATGAGCGTTTGATATGATGGATGCATCAATCAATCAATCAATTGATGGAGACGATCTGATGAATCGCCGTGTGGACGCGCACCTCGCCCGGACTCAATTTGGCCAGATCATGGATCGGGCCGTGGAGAACAATGAACGTTTCGTCGTCGAACGGCGGGGGGAGCCGGCGGTGGTGATTATGAGCGTTCAGGACTTTATTCGCACAACGGCCCCGGCTCCGGACTGGCTCGAGAAAGCCTGGAAAGGGGCGAAGAAGAGAGGTTTGGACAAACTTTCCGCGGCTCAGATCGAAGCTGAAATTTCCTCCTACAGGCGCGAGAAACGCAGGTGATTCGAGCGGTCATCGACACGAATGTTCTTGTGTCGGCAATGATCTCGCCAAATGGGAACGAGGCGCTAATTGTCCTAGCAATAAGCCAAGGTCTGGTCCTGCCCTACGTTTCCGCTGAGATATTGGGAGAATATTCCGGCGTTCTTCGACGGGAAAGGTTTGGTTTTCCAGCCCAAGAAGTGGAGGCTGTGCTCGCTTTGTTTCAGCGTCAAGGTGCTCTATTTGACGCGGTTCCGGTAGCCAATCTGTCGCCCGATCCTGACGACGATAAGTTCATCGCCTGTGCTCTTGCGGGGGAGGCAGAGTTCCTAGTGACTGGCAACAAACGACACTTTCCGCCGATCCAGGGGCCCAGGCCGAAAATCGTTAACTCTGGAGAGCTGTTGGAACTGATTACGCTCGAGTTGGGAAACTACTGAGGGAACTTTGTGAGAAGAATTACGTATTATCTAGCGGGGGCAGAGCCATGTATTGCAACTATTGCGGGAGGGTGATTCAGGACGATGCTGCGGTTTGCGCTTATTGCGGAGTGCGGGTGGCTGCGTCGCTGGCGCGGACGAAGTTAGTGCGTCCGCGGCTGGGGCGGAAGGTCGCTGGAGTCTGCCTGGGGTTCTCCGAATACTTCGACGTTGATGTCACCCTGGTTCGAGTGGCGTGGCTGATCACTGCTTTTATGACCGGCTTTGGTTTCCTGGCCTATGTCATTGGGTGGGTCGTGATGCCGGAAGAACCGCTGCTGCTGCCGGCGCCGGTGACAGCTCCACATGTGACGAATGCTTGACTCGGACTTCGGTTCCCGGCTTCAGCAAAGAGCTAACTCCTCACTTGTGATTTAATCGCTGGCATGGAGCCAATTCCTTTTCAGCGCATTAAGAGCGGCGATGCCAAGATTGTTTACTGGACGCTCGGCGACGGGCCTCCTGTTATTCTGCTGCACCCTTTCCCTGTGAATCATGAATTCTGGCTGCCGGTAGCCGTGGTGCTGGCTACGCGGTATCGCGTGATCATGCCCGATCTGCGCGGGCATGGCGAATCCGGAGTGGGCGAAGGTCCGGCGACCATGGAAAAACATGCGGCGGATATTGCAGGCGTGATGGACGATGCTGAGGTCGGGCGGGCTCCGCTGGTGGGTGTTTCGATTGGCGGATACGCTCTGTTCGAATTCTGGAGGAAGCATCGCGGGCGCGTGGCCGCGCTGGGATTGTGCAACACGAAAGCGCAGGCGGATGGTGCAGAAGCGCGTGGGGGGCGGTTGCAGGCGGCCAATGACGTTCTGGAACGCGGAACGGAACCATTTTTCGAGTCGATGATTCAGAAGGTGATGGCGAAGACGACGCGCGAGATGCGCCCGGACTTGATCGAGGGTGCTCTGCGGATGATGCGGAAGATGGCGCCAGAAGATGTGGCGCAAGTGCAGCGCGGCATGGCGTCGCGGGCGGATTCGATTGAAACATTGAAGACCATCAATGTTCCCACTTTGCTCGTAACCGGCGATGAAGATGCAATGACGGGACTGAACGAGGCGGAGTTGATGCGGCGGCATATTTCCGGAAGTGAACTTCGGGTAATTTCAAAGGCGGGGCACTATTCGGCGTGGGAGCAGCCTGACGAAGCGGCAAGAATGCTGCGGCAGTTTCTGGATGGGCTCTAACCTTCGTTTTGCAGGAAGAACGGGCGTGGCTTCCAACGGCTGCGAGAAAGGCGACCCTCAGCGGCTAAAGCCGGGAGTCGTTTTGCACTATACGGCGCGGCTGAAGCCGCGCCCTTTCAAATCCGCTAAAGCAGCGGGCCTTTTCAAAGATAGGAGCTGCGCGCTGCTTGGTCTAGAATCGACGCCATGAAAAAACTCGCCATTGCGCTTGCATTTGTTTTGCAGATGGGCGCCCACGGACAAACTTCTCCTCAGCGGCCACACATCCGGAGCATTGACCACGTGTCGTTCTACACCACTGCACCCGACGGCGTGAAAGAACTCTACGGCAAGGTTTTAGGATTGTCTTCCGTCGGGTCGGTCGAAAGCGGTGGAACGCTGCGCTACATAGTCGGTTCGCAGTGGGTCGGCTACAGTGCCGCGCCCGACCCGAAAGCCGGGGACCGCATGGATCATGTGGCTTTTGCTACCGACGATGTCAAGGCGCTGCGGGAATATCTGCTGGCGAAAGGGATCAAGGCGCCCGAGATTCAGGAGCGATCAGACCATACTCGGTTTTTCGTTGTCGAGGATCCGGAGGGACATCGGGTGGAGTTTGTGCAGCGAGGCACGGGTGAGACGGCACCGGCGGCGGCTTCGGCGGTTTCACGCCGCATGATTCACGCTGGCTTTCTGGTTTATCACCGCGAGGCGGAGGATCACTTTTATCGCGACATTCTTGGCTTTCGTCCCTACTGGCACGGGGGAATGAAGGACAACCAGACCGACTGGGTATCGCTGCAAGTTCCGGATGGCACGGACTGGCTGGAATACATGCTGAATCAGCCGGAGCATCCCGACCTGCGGCTGACAGGAGTGATGAACCATATTTCGCTGGGCGTCGTGGATATGAAAAAGGCACAGGCAATTTTGGAAGCACACGGGTGGAAGCCGCATGGCGATGAGAAAGCGCAGATGGGGAAGGATGGGAAGTGGCAGTTGAACCTGTACGATCCGGATTTGACGCGGGTGGAGTTGATGGAGTTTAAGCCGGTGCAGAAGCCCTGCTGTTCCGACTTTACCGCGGCACACCCGTCGGAGTGACGGCGTTATTTGTCGGCAGGATCAAATTTGATTTGGACGATTTCTTTGGTTTCCGCTGGCGATGCCTCCCACTTAGCCTGGGAAACTGCTTCGGTGGCCGCTTTGACTAACACGGGGCTGCCGCCGAGTTGCACGGTATCGAGTGGGTACCCTGCAGGCGAAACCGTAATCCGCAACCGCACGATGCCACTAAGGCTCATCTTGCGGGCCAGCGGCGGGTAAACGGGCCGGATTTCGACAATAATCTTGCGCTTTCCTTCGGATCGGGCTTGTTGGGCAAGAGTACCGATAGGACCTGGGATCTGGGTCACAACGAGCGCCAAAAACAAGATTCGGAGACAGTACCGCTTCAGCATGGCAACTCCCGCCTGCGATGTCTCGCACGGCAGTTTATTAGCTCGTTTCGGTCGGGTCGTCATTCTACTCATCGTCAAATGCGCGAATGATCTTTAGAGTCTGGGAATTCTGACCGAAGAAGTTGGGAAGAAGTGCGGGAGAAGTTGCGAAATGACGGCGGATAATGTGCTGATCGCCGGACTAGGCTGCGATGGCGACCGGAATCGAAACGCGAATGCGGGTGCCGTGTGGACCGGAGCGCAGGCGGAAGTCTCCGCCAATTTCGAAGACGCGCTCGCGCATTCCGGCGAGGCCGACTCCGGCGACGCTGCCGCGGTTTCCGAGACGATCGAGAAGTTCCTTCGGCATTCCCTTGCCTTGGTCGTTTACTTCGAGCACAACGTCGCCACGGTTGCCGCGGAGAGACACTTCCGCGGTCGGGCTGCCGGAATGTTTATGGATGTTGGTAAGAGCCTCCTGCACGACGCGGAAGAGCATGGTTTCGACGAGGGTGGGAAGGCGAGAAGAGCATTCGCAGTTGAGCGTGACCCGAATGCCGCTGCGGTTGCCAAACTCCTCGACGAACCATTTCATGGCGGAGTTCAATCCGATCTCGTCCAATAGCGGGGGATGGAGGAGATGGGAAAGAGTGCGAGTCTCGCTGAGACAAAGCTGAATGATATTTTGCAGGTCGTTAGAACGCTTCTTGTCGATGCTGGGAGTGTCGGTGACGAGAGCGGCCAGGCTCATCGACATGGCAGCGAGATATTGGCCCATGCTGTCGTGCAGTTCGCGGGCGAGACGGCGACGTTCTTCATCCTGAGCGCGAATGAGTTTGGAAGAGAGCTGGCGCAGAGCAGCGGTTCGCTTCGCGACCTCGGATTCTAGTCTTTCCTGATTGGAGCGGAGCACCTCGCGGGCTTCGCGCTGGGCGTGGATGTCGGTATTGGTGCCCAACCAGCGAGTCACTTTTCCCTGCTGGTCGCGGATGGGGATGACGCGAGTAAGAAACCAGCGAAAGCGGCCATCGGCGGCGCGCAGGGGGAACTCCATTTCGAAGGGAAGGCCTTTTCGAACGCACTCGTGCCAGCGCTGAAGAACCTGGGGCAGAATTTCTGGATCGTGAAGAGACTGCCATCCTGAGCCCTCCAACTGCTCAAATGTCTTGCCGGTGTAGGCGAACCAACCGTCGTTGTACCAGATAGTCCGTCCCCCGGAGTCCGCGATCCAGGCGAGCTGAGGCATGGCATTGGCGAGGAGACGAAACTGTTCCTCGGCGCGGCGCAAAGCTTCTTGGCGGAACTGGAGTTCGTGCAGGTGATCGCGAACTTCGTATTGCTTTTCGCGGGCGCGGACTGCGGCTTGCACCGAGCTCACCAGAGTGACGGCGCGCAGCGGGCGCTCCTGTAGGGTGAGATTGCCCAGAGGAATTCGCATGCTGGCCAGGTGCCGCGTAGTGCGATTGGGTTCACCGCCTCCGGTGAGAACAATGATGGGGAGATCAGACCATGGAGGTTGATAGGAGAGCGACGAGGCAATGTCCTGTATTTGCTTTTCGCCGAGGGCTTCTTCGCTGATGACCGCGGCGGCAGCGCCCGACTTCAATTCGCCGACAACCTCGTCGGCACCGCGGCAAATGTAGGAAGACACGCCGACATCATCCAGAGCGGTGGAGATAAGATCGGCATCACGGCCGCTGGGGGCGAGGATCAGTACACGCAGGTCCTGGCTACTGGACGGGGTCAAGTTCATTATCTTTGTCCTTGCCATTGATTCTGCGCCGCTTTTGAACCAAAACATCGGGGATGCCGGTGAGCACGCCTTTGAAGTTGAATAAAGGATCCCCGACGACGATGCCGCGGAGGAGACGCAGTTCGCGAATACTGCGTTCATGATGACCGCTGCGCTTCTTGATCATGGAAATAGCCTGCCGGACTTCTCCTTTGGCCTCGAAGAAGCGGATCAGGAGAACGGAATCGGCCAGATAGCTGACGTCGACCGGGGTTTGCATCTCACGGCCAATGAGGCCGTGCTGGGCCAGAACCATAAAACTGGCGACACCTTTTTGATTCAGGAAGGTCGTCAGCTCATGCAATTGCATGGGAAGGTATTTTTCTCCAGGCATGGCGTTCATGAAGCCGTTCAGGCTGTCGATAATGACGACTTTGGCGCCGTCGGCTTCGACGGCTTGGCGTGCCATATTGGAGAACTCGCCGGGCGACAGTTCGGCGACGTCGACTTGCCGGAGCAGAAGCTGTCCATTATCCACAAAGGGTTCCGTATCGAAGCCAAGATTCCTAAGACGCGACAAGTAAGACGGGATGCCTTCGTCGAATAGATAGATGGCGGCGGATTCGCCACGTTGCATGGCGGCAAAAGCATATCTCGCCGCAATGGTCGATTTGCCGGCACCGGCGGGGCCCATGATGAGGGTACTGGTGCCGCGATCGATTCCGTCGCCTACCAGGGAGTCGAGTTCTTTAATTCCGCTGGAAATTTGTTCGCGCGTGAATTTGGTTTTGTGTTCGGAGGCGATGAGGCGGGGATAAACCGATAGACCTCCTGTCTTGATGCTGTAATCGTGGAAGCCTTCGCGAAAGGACGATCCCCGCAATTTAAGTACTTCGAGGCGGCGCCGCTTGACTCCGTAATCCCGAGGCAGGTTTTCCAGAGCGATTACGCCGTGGGCGATACTCTGCAATTGGAGGTCGCGATCGGTATTTGTGCGATCGTCGAGCATTAGGACCGTGCGCTGTTTTCCAGAGAAATATTGTTTAAAGGCGAGAATTTGACGACGGTAGCGCAGTGCATCTTGAGCCAACATACGCAGTTCGGAAAGCGAGTCGATCACGACGCGTTTGGGGTTAATTTCCTCGACCTTGGCGACGATGGCTTTGGTGGTGTCGACGAGTTCGACTTCCGAGGGATGAAATACGGTGTATTGGCGCTCGGGCCGCAGAGCCGCCTCGTCGGGCAACATCTCAAAGATCTGCACTTTGTCGAGGGACCAGCCATGAGAGGCTGCGACGTCCCGCAATTCCTTAGCGGATTCCGAGAGCGTTACATATAAGGCCGGTTCGCCCGAATCGATGCCGGCGAGCAGGAACTGCAATGCCAGCGTAGTCTTGCCGGTCCCAGGATCGCCTTCGACTAGATATAAATGTCCTGCCGGTAAACCGCCCTCGAGGATGTTGTCCAACCCCTCAATGCCGGTATTCAGCCTAGTAGGATTCGTCATCGCGTCTTTCCTTTAGAGCATGCTTTTATCGAGTGACGGCTAGCGCCGACTGATCGGCCACGATCAAATTGTCGAGATTCGCCGAACCCAGGACGTTTCTCGTAACTACGTTTTTTAAATTGCGATAGTTAGAGAGTAAAAGGATTCCGGAGGTTGGCGCGAAATCGGCGTAACTGGTAGTGAGCCCGTCTCATGGTGGGGAGTGAACGTATCTAACGAAACCGGTCGAAATCAGGCGAAGTACCAGTCGTCGAGCCTATGAAGGACTCTTCGTCTGGGGGGCGCAGCGGATTTGGAAGCGGTAGCGTTCCGGCATTTAGGCTCAGGGCAGAGGCACATCTGCTTTGCTCAGAAGTTCGGTCAAAATCCCCGCCCTGTCGCACAAAACGCGACAAGGGCGGGGCACCCATTAATACCGACGTACCCCCATGTTTTCGGGGAAGTACAAGGTTCGCCGTAATGACAGGATGTAGATGGGGATTTAGCCTTGTTTTGCCCGCGTAACGCGGCGTCAGCGGTGCGGTTTGCTACCTTTCCGGGCCAAGACGGTTTTCGATCTTTTGTAGCGGAAACGTATTCAAGACAGGAGGCTGGCAAATGAGCATCTGGACGGTGTTGTTCGTAGTCTTAATTATCGCGTGGATCGGTGGGTTCACGGTATTCCATGTGACGGGCGGACTGATTCACTTGTTGCTGGTGTTCGCGGTGATATCGCTGATCCTGCACTTCGTGCTGGGCACGCGAGCCGCCTAGGACACGCACGGGCTATTCCGGGCTGCGCGTTTTTCCCTAACAGGCGAAGAGTAAGCGGCAAGAATTTTGGGTTTTAATTTTGGGGCTAAGGGGCCCTGCCGAAAACGAGAGGAAATCAAAATGAGAATGAAGTGGAACAATGTCCTGAAATCGCTTCTTAAAACTGCAGTCTACGTGATGGACCAAACCTCCGATCAGGTTGAGCGAGTGTCGGACAGGGCGTCGGATTTCGCGGACGACGCGCGGACAACATTCTTTCCAGAGGAAGATCACACTCTGCGTAATGTGTTGTTATTCGCGGCTGGAATTGGAGTTGGAGCCGGGGCTGCGTTGCTGCTCGCTCCCGGCAGCGGCGAGGATCTCCGCAATTCGATTGGGGAAAAAGTGCAAGACATCAGCGACAAGGTAAAAAATCGAGTGTCAAGCCAGAACTATGGAGCAACCGGGACCGAGTAGCGGGATAGTTCTCGCAAAAACCGAACGTCGTGAAGCTGCAAGGCGATCGACGCGGATAATCCAGCGCGGAGGAAATTCGATGGACGCACGGAAATATGTTTCTGCCCTGTTCCTTTCGGTTGCATTGGTGAGCAGCGCCTTGGCTTTCACGCCGCAGGACGAGCAAAGTCCGAAGCAGGATATGAAAGATGCGGGGCACGAAACCAAGAACGCCGCTAAGGACACCGGAAGGGCCACGAAAAAGACGGCAAAGAATACCGGCCACGCGGTGAAGCACACGACCAAGAAAGCTGCGAACAAGACTGCGGATAAAACGCAGGAAGGCGCGCAGAAAGTAAAAGACAAGACGGACCCGAATCAATAGCTTAAGAGCTGCGAAAATGAGCGCCTCCTCGGGGAACAGGCCCAGGGGGCGCTTTTCTTGATTGGAGATTTCGATGGCCAGGAGTATGAGAGACGCGAAGTTTGCTTCTGTACCGCCGCTGCTATCCGGCATTTTCTGGATGCTTGTTCTTGGCGGCAGCATGGGCTTTAGTGGATGCACTACCGGGGACCATCGGCAAAGTTCTGATGAGTTACGGGAAAAAACTGCCGAGACCACTGCGGAAGTGAAGCGCGATGCGAGATCGATGGCGGAAGGTGTGAAGGAAGGCTGGAGCCGCGATAAAGAACGAGTCGACCTGAACAGTGCGAAACGTGAGGAACTGGTAGGGGCGGGCCTGACACGGACTCAAAGTGACCGCGTGATCGAGCACCGGCCGTACGCTAGCACGCATGAGTTGCTGACAAAACACGTTCTCTCGGAAGACGAATATCGAGAGATAGAACCGCATGTACGGGCCGGGGAACCGTCGGACAGATAGCGTGGCGATATCAGCCTGACCGGCTGCCCTTGCGGGCAGCACGGCAGGTTGAAAAGGTGCGTGACTTACTGCGGACGGTTTGGGGGTTGCGGATCGATCGAAGGAGACGCGGGCGATCCTAAGTTTTGATTGCCGATTACGTCGCCCGAGACCACCATATCCACACGGCGGTTCAGTTTGCGTCCGGCAGCGGTTCTGTTGTCGGCGACCGGGTCAGCCTTCCCGAAACCTTCAGCGACAACATTATTGTTGGACACGCCGGAACTCACCAGATAGTCGCGTACAGTCGCAGCGCGCTTTTCCGAAAGCGTCTGATTGTATTCATCGGTGCCGATGCTGTCGGTGTAGCCCTCGATATTCAGGTGAAGATCGGGATAAGCGAGGACGATTCCGGAGATCCGGGCCAGGCGTTCGCGGGCTTCTGGCTTCAAAGTGAATTTATTGAAGTCAAAGAGAACGTCGGGCATGCTGACAATTAAGCCGCGAGCAGTGTCCTTGGTTTGAAGGACTTGATTGAGTTGGGCGAGCAAGCGCGCCCGCAATTCTTCTTTTTGCCGTACGGCGTCTTGACGGGCCTGTTCGGAAGCGGAGGCCTGCTGTTCGGCGAGAGCCTGCTGTTGAGCGGCTTGCAGGGCGGCTTGGTGAGCCGCGTCGGCGGCGGCCTGGGCTTGCTGTTGAGCCGCAAGTGAGGCAGCTTGCTGTTGTTGAGCGGCGGCCTGAGCAGCCTCGGCTTGGGCGCGGCGGCGGGCATCTTCGGCGGATTGGGCCTGAGCGTCTCGAGCATCGGCCTCGGCTTTGGCTTGAGCCGCCTCGCGGGCACGGCGTTCTGCGTCGAGACGTTCCTGCTCCTGGCGGCGCAGGCTCAGCACGCGAGCGTCCTCGGCCATTTGAGTTGCGCCGCGAGCGGCGGTGCCGATGGGAGTGCGTCCTTGCTTGCGCTGCAGGTAGTCTTCGGCGCGTTGCAGCATGTCCTCCGCTTTGGTGAGACTGTCAGGAGCGTATTGCTGTGCTCCGGCAGCCTTGGCAATGGCGACGGCATTGCGTGCTTCGAGCAAGTCAAGAGGAGCGTTGGCTCCGGCCATCGACGCTGGAAGCTGGTCGGGAGGAACATCGATGGTATATTGCTTGCCCTCCAGCACATCGAACTTGGCGTCGATGGGCTCTTCGAATCCTTTGGTCTCCTGGCGAATCACATTCTCCGCGACGACTTCGTTGCTGGGGCGGATGACGGCGTAGTAGGGCTCAGCGGTGACGATGAGTCCAAAGGCTTGCAGATCGGTAGTCACGTCAATCTTATCCTTACCACCGTCGCTGGGCAGGATTTCGCCGAGGTTGACGGCGCGTCCTTCAGGAGTAATCGCCCACAAAACGTAAGTGAGGAACTGGCCACCGAGACTCCTGGCGGGTTGCAAGTGAGTGAGTTCGGCGCTGATGGCAAGCCGTCCGGCCTTGCCGTCTACCTTAGCGTGGCCGCTAACTGCGGGCATAAGGTCGGTGCCGCGAAAGTCGACCATCGTGGAACCGCCGCGATGGCGGTAGTTTACGGCTTTGGTGGTGCGGGCGAATACGTTCACCCGAAAGACGGGAATGTCCTGCCCGGTATTCTGATTCATCTGCTGGGGAGCGGCGTCCTGGTCGGGAGCGGGCGCGTGGTCCGGATGAGGATTCTGGGGATACATGGGGGTGATGGAGTTTTCTTGCGCCCAGATCAGTGAGCAAACGAATAGGAATAGCAGGGCAAGAATCGACTTTTTCATATGCACATCTCTCAATTGGGGAGGAACCCTGCTGCATTGGGTGCGATGGAGAGCCGTAAGGTTGGGAGGGAAAGCAAGGTGTGAGCAGAATTTATCGCGAGGGGTAAATAAGGTCTAACTCCGTCAAATCGAGGGTGGAACGGGGAGCGGAGCTTTTCGCTTCCCCAAAGTGAAGTAGAACGTGGCACCTTTGCCGACTGCGCTCTCTGTCCAGATTTCGCCCCCATGCCGCCTCACGATTCGCTGGACAGTGGCCAGCCCGATTCCGTTGCCCGGAAATTCTTCCTGGGAGTGCAGACGTTGAAAAGGCTGGAAGAGGCGATTGGCAGATCGAGGATCGAATCCGACGCCGTTATCGCGTACGAAATAGACGGAAATCCCGTCCTTGGACTGGACGCCGAATTTGATTTTCGCCACGGGCTGCTTGGAGGTGTACTTCCAGGCGTTGCGGAAGAGATTTTCGATCACCAACTGCAGAAGGCGCGGATCACCTTCGACAATAGCGTTATCGGCGATCAGGCATTCTACGTTGCGCTGGGGTGCGCTACTGCGCAACTCCTCGCACACTGCGCTCGCGATAGCGGTCAAGTCGACAGGTTGCCTTGCCATGGCGCCGCTGGTCACACGAGACAGGTTCAGCAGGTCGTCAATCAACTGCATCATGCGCCGGCCGGAGCTGCGGATGCGGTCGACCAACTCGTTGGCCTTGGCATCGAGTTGGCGGCTGTATTCCTTGGAGAGAACGTAAGCGAAGCCGTTGAGGGCATCGACGGGGCCGCGCAGGTCGTGCGAGACGGAATACGAGAAGGCTTCTAGTTCGCGGTTGGCGACGAGTAATTCGCGGGTGCGCTCGGCGACACGGCTCTCCAGTTCGGCGTGGCCGCGTTGCAACTCGTCGTCGCGCTGCTGGATTTGCGCCAGCATTTCATTAAAGGCATCCACGAGCAAAGCGACTTCGTCGCGCTCGCCGCTGGGCAGAGCGCGAACGGAATAATTCTTGTCCTGAGAGACGGAACGGGCCACTTCGGCCAGACTCACAATGGGAGTTACGACGGATCTTCGGAACAACGACGAGACGAATAAAGCTGCGATCAGACTCAGCAGCAAGACTCCGAAGGCGATGGCGGCATAGCGTTTTAATCGGCTGTCGATTTCGCGCAGGTCCGATTGAATGTAGACGAACCCGACGTTCTGATCCTGGAAGATGATGGGTTCTACCAGGAGCAGATGGGTACCGCGAAACCCGTAGGATCCTTTCTGAATTCCGGAGAGCCTGGGAACGCTCAAGGCCTGAGTGACGCCATCTCGCAAGTAGGTGGCGAAAAGATTGTAATCACGAGTGAAGATGGTGGCGGCTTCGATGTTTGGCGAACTCTTCAACGCGGAAAGTGTGTTGACCGCGGACTGAGGATCGTTGAAGAGCAGGGCAGAAACGCTGTTGGAGCCTACGATCTGCGCCTGTGCGCGCAGAGCGTGCACCAAACTTTGCCGGGAAGTAACTTGATCGTAGGCGAAAAGTGCCGCGCCGGCGAGCAGCAGAGCCACACCGCTGACCAGCATATTCATCAAGGTTATTTTTCTGGAGATTGACTTGGTTCTCATTTTCCAATCTCCCTGGCTTGATTTGTTCCGATTACCTTGACGGCGACTTTGAGCAGTTCGGAACTGACGGTGAGTCCGGCATCGCTGACGGCAGTTAGGTTGACTTGAAATCGAATTTTGTCTTCCTGGTTGACGAGCTCAATCATGCCGCCGCGTTGGGCGAAGCCGGGCATATCACTAACGGTTAGCAAGTTCGACTGTTTAGCCATTGCGAGGATGGACTTGAGCCGGCCTTCTTCTGAGGAACCGATGAACAGGATTCTGCAGTGAGCGGCGTCGGCAAAATTGGAAATGTTCTTGACGCGAATCTCCTTACCGTCAAGTTTTTCTCCCGCGACGGTGGAAGCGAGCGCTGAGCCAAAGGGATTTTTGCCGAGCACGCAAATGTCGAATGAATCGGAACCTGACGGCGGAGCCTGCCAGCGCACGAATTTGCCAAAGTTGTAAAGATAGGCGGCCTTTACCTGGGATTCGGTGGGATGAGCCTGCTGGGCGGAGCCGTGGAGAGAATGCAACGAGAAGCAGAGCAGCAAAGCGAGCGTCTTCAGCCTCAGCCGTGAAGCGCTGGCCCGGTCTGGAAACATCTGCTGCTTAAGAGATATGACAAATCTTCTCATGCACGGTATGACGATCGCGACGCATCATCTCTGCCAGGTGATTTGCGCATAGGCGCTGCGTTTAATCTGCACCAGCGGGCCGGGATCTGTCCCGAACTCAGCATGGTGAGGCTGCAACAGGTTTTGCCCGACTACGGAAAAGCGAAAATGCTGACTCATGCTCCACCCTAGTGAAACGTCCGCACTGGAGTATGCGCGAACGCTCTGGCCGGGTAAGGCGCTTACATAGCGGTAAAGCAGATCGAGGGAAACAGCTTTAGGCAGGTCGAAGCCAGACTGGACCAGGACTTGATGCCGAGGGCTGGAACCTTCGATGCCGGGAGCGGAGCCGATGTCGAGAGAGTTGGGAGCTCTCTTGATGTGCATCTCAAGAAATGAGTAAGAGCCGCGCAGGCGCCAGAAGTCGGTGACTTGCCATTCCGGAGCGATCTCGCCGCCCGAAGTTTCTCCCAGCAAGCCGTTTCCGAATTGTGCCGGAAGAAGAAGATGCGTGGGACCGGGATTCGTTTCGAGGAAGGGAGGCCCGGTGATGTCTTCGCTGAACAGGCTGCTGTAATGATTGTAAAAAGCAGACAAGTCGAGATAAAGATTGGGGCCAACCAGGCGGCGATAGCCGAGTTCATAACCGTTTAATTGTTCGGGGCGAAACCTTTTGTTGGGATTAAAGCGGGCGAAGTAGGGAAGGCCGTTGGGGGCAATTTCGATGAACCCGGCGAGCGAGAAATTTTCTTCGGCGTCCGAAGGCGTACGCAGAGCATGAGTGACGTCGGCCCAGAGAGTCTGAGTGTCGGTCGGCGTATATAAAAGGCGAACGCTGGGTTCAGGCTCCCAGTCAGTGAAATTGGTCTTGATAAATTTGGATCCCAGGGAGAGCGACAAGCGGTGGTCGACAAGCGCGATGTCATCCTGAAGAAACGCGGAAAACAAAGTGTCGGTTCTTGGGCTGGGGGTGAAAGTTAGGCCGGAGACGACGACCGGATTCTGACCTCGGCTGGAGCGGGCTCCTAAGCCCCAAGTAATCTCCTGCCGGCCGGGAAGCGGAAAGCGCTGTAGGAAGTCGACGTCGAAGGTGTCGCGAAGATCGGTGAAGTTCGGTTCGTAGCGATTGGTTCGATCGTAGAAGGCTTGCAGTTGAATGTCTTTGCCTTCACCCATGTTTCTTTTCCAGCGGCCGAGAATGTTGCCGCCGGAGAGCAGGGCATTGCGATCGAGGACTTGGGAATAGGGTGGAGCGTAGGTGGTGGCGACAACGCTCTCGCCAGCGCGTTCGTCGTAAATATCGCCCTGGAGAGTGAAATCATCCTGTGAGCTCTCGGCCCAGTCGAGGCGAAAGCCGCCTTGCATGGCGCGCCAGTGGTCGAATTCGCGGTTGTCGGAATGGAATTGGGCAGCGCGATTGAAACCCTTGGCGTAGGCCCGGTAATCGATTGTGCCATGGCTTCCGCCCTGACGAAGAGCCACGGAGCCCTGCTCCACATTACCGGCTAGGGCGGAAGCGAGGGTTCCCTGCGTCTCCGAAGCGGACTTAGTAATTACGTTGATAACTCCGTTGACGGCGTTCGGACCCCAGATAGTGGCGCCGGGACCGCGAATGACTTCGATGCGGTCAATGTCCTGCATGACCGTGTCTTGCACTTCCCAATAAGTTCCCGCGAGCAAAGTAGTGTAGACGGTACGGCCGTCGATGAGGACGAGGACAGAGCGGCAGAGGCGGCTGCCGAATCCTCGAATGCCGATGGACCATTTGTCGCTATCGATGCGCGCGACTTCAACGCCCGGCGCCAGCCGCAAGGCTTCTGGGATGCTGGTGGCCCCGGAGCGCAGAATGGCTTCGTGAGTGATTACATAAATGGCTGCGGGAGTTTTCCAGATCGCTTCAGGAGTTTTGGTTGCGGTGGTGACCTGGAGATTTCCTAACTCGGCCAAGCTAAGTTCCTTCAGGGAATTGGCCTGGTCATCGGCCGGAGTATCGGTGAGTGCGAAGGCGAGAGTGCCATACAGGGCGAGCGAAAACAGCAGGAGAGAGAGCCTGAAATATACGGATCGGGATGACGTGTTCATGTGTGAAGTGGCCCTTGCGCTGAACTGCGTAATCCTGTTGCCGCTATCTGCCGGGCTGCCCGGCGGTCTTCAACTGGATCAACCTTTCAAGTTCTCGAAGAAGCACTTCCACATCCCGCTTCTGCATCCAGGAGTCGACGACTCCGATGGTTTCACCCGGAAGTGAAGCAAATCCCGACAAGACGATGAGAGGAACTTCAGGGCGCAAATCTTTCATCTCACGTGCCACGGAGAGACCAGTCATCCCGGGCATGAAGTAATCGAGGACGACGGCGTCGACCGGGGTGGAACGGAAAACCTCGAGGGCATCCTTGCCATTGCGAGCGGAAAGGACCTTGAACCCGGCGGATTCGAGCACCATTTTTCTGGCCGTGAGTTCGTTGATTTCGTCGTCGGCGCAGAGCACGGTTCTGGCCTCGGGGACTTTGTCTTTGGGCGTCGAATTGGGATCGAGGACCTTGGCAATGGCCGACAAGAGGACCTCTACGTCCTGTCCTTTTTGCACGTAAATGTTTACGGTGTCGAGCATGCTAGGAGGGAGTTGGACGGCAGAGACGGCGATGATCGGCAAGTGAGGGAAGTTTGCCTTTACCGTCTCCGCGACGCGATCGCCATTCATGCCCGGCATGAGGTAGTCGAGGATCACCAGATCTATGGGCTTGCCGGAAGACAGAATCTCCAGGGCGTCGATACCGCCCGATGCCGTGAGGACGTCATAGCCCGAGCTGCGCAGGACGTTTTTGCGCACTTCGAGTGTTTCCCGGTCATCGTCGATACAGAGAATGGTCGCCAATTGTGGACGGTCCGTCGTGGGATCGCTATTGCGAAGTGGTTGATTGTCACGGTGATGCGACTATAGAAGCCATACAGATTTTTATTTATTTACTAAATGGTTAACAGTTAGTACGGTGGAGGACCGACTGGGTAAGACGCATAAACGGCCGTCACGCTACTTCTTCCGCGGGCGTGGTGAGGAAGACGTTGCGAGCAACGTCTCTACGATTAGTGCATGTTTGGATCGTCTTAATGCATATTGAGATCGTCGGCAGCTTTGGCGATAGCTGCGGCCACATCATTGAGAACTTTCGCGACTCCTGGGACTTCAGCTTCGGCTTCCGCCCATTTTTTCTCGTCCATGTATTCGCGGACTGCGGCGATGGGTTTGGCGCCATATCCTGTGTAGGCGCCGGGAGCGTAAAGTTGGTGCTTGAACCAGGGGCGCTCGGGAAGTCCTCGCTCGGTCAGGAAAGTGCGCTGAATTTTCAGGAGATCCGTGTTCAGCGAGGCGAGAGCTTGGGGAGAAAGTGCTGCGCCGTCGGCTTGCGCTTTCGTTAATGCAGCCTGATAGCGCTCCGCGCTATGCTTAATGGCTTCCACTCCATTTTTCAGCGGTGCGAAATTCATGTAGGGCGGCGTGGCTTCGCGCGGTGGCGGGACCGAGGTTTTGTGAGGGTCGGCGACCGCGGAGAAGACTCCTTCTTTCAACTCCAGATTGCGCTCGTTGATTTCTTCCTGCTTGTCTTTGAGTTGCTTCTCAAGCTCGGTTACGTATTTGCCGATAGTTTCGGCCATTCCTGTGTATTCGAAAGGAATCACGTCAGCATCGGCAAGGCGCATCACGGTGGTGCCTCCGGTTTGCGCGAGAGCGCGTCCGTAGGAAAAGTCGGTATCGATAAAGCGCGTGTACCAGGAGAAATCGTCGTAAATGGAATGGTAGGCATTGGCGTCGTTCTCACCGCCATAACCGATATTCAGCGCAGAGATGCCGGCATGGTCGAGGAAGGACGCGTAGTCGGAACCGTCGCCTAACGCTCCGATGGCCAATTCGGCGCGTTTGCGAATCTCGGTGCGTTCTTCCTGATTCTTGGCGTTGGCGATGCGGGAAAGCCGCGCCCTCTGCCAGACTGGGATATTTTTTTCCGGATCGTTTAGGTCGCGAACCACATCATTGATTAATTTCTCCAGGTCATGCGATCCGGAAGCGTGAAAGAATCCGCGGCCGTTGCTGTCGGAGTTGATGTAGGCGACGGCGTGCTTCTGCAGGTCGTCGTTATGAGTTTCGACCCACTCGGTGGAGCCGAGCAGGCCGGGTTCCTCGCCGTCCCATGCGCAGTAGATGATAGTGCGCTTTGGGTTCCATCCCTGCTTATGAAGTTCACCGAGCATGCGCGCCTCGTCGAGCACGGGCGACATGCCGGAAAGGGGATCGTCGGCGCCGTTCACCCAGGCGTCGAAGTGATTGCCGCGAATCACCCACTGGTCGGGATCTTCGGACCCGCGCAGGGTCGCGATGACGTCATTGACGGGCTTCATATCCCAGTTCGACGTGACTTTCAGATGGACTTTCGCGGGACCGGGGCCGATGTGATAGGTGATGCCGAGAGCGCCGCGCCATTTTTCCGGTGCGACCGGGCCTGTCAGCGCGGAGAGAAGAGGCAGGGCATCTCCCCACGAAATGGGAAGCACGGGAATTCTTGTAATGGTCTTCGCTTCACTAATGGACAGGCGCTTGGCATCGGCCGTCGCGCCGACTCCGGGAGTTAGCGGGTCGCCGGGGTAATCGGTGTCCATCACGCTACCGCGCTGCACACCGTCTTTGGGGCGCCAGCCGCCCTTGGGATAATCGTCGCCTTGAAAGTAGCCGTCATCTTTTGGGTCGGAGTAAATGATGCAGCCAATTGCGCCGTGCTCGGCGGCAACTTTCGGCTTGGTGCCGCGCCAGTTTTCTCCGTAGCGGGCGATGACGATGGCGCCTTTGACGGAAACTCCGAGACGATCGAGTTGCTCGTAATCGTCGCGGCTGCCGTAATTGACATAGACCAGAGGCGCCGTTACATCACCGTCGATGGAGTAGGCATTGTAGGTCGGTAGCTGTTCCGCGGTTTGGCCGGAAGTGGGATCGCCGGGAACGGCGGGTTCCTGCAATTTGGCGCGGAAATGCGTGGGCTCCAAGAGTTCCACGATGCGTTCTTTGGGCGTGGGAAACAGGACCTGAAAGGTTTCGATGTGAGCGTCGAAACCCCATTCTTTAAATTTGGAGAGAATCCATTCGGCATTGTCTTTGTCGTAGGGCGAGCCGACATGGTGCGGGCGAGCGCTCATGCGGCGCATATTCTCGCGCAGGTTTTCGGGGACAATGCCGTTTTGAAATTTCTTCTCCCAATCGCGCTCCGAGTTGGAGGACTGGGCTGTGTAGCCCAGAAGTTGGGCACCGGCTGCGGCAGGGGTGCTCTGCGCGCCATTCACTTGAGCGATCAAGAAAACAATGCAGCAAGAAATGAGTGAGCGGATGGGCTTCACGCGGCCTCCTGGGAAGCGATTGGTTGCCAGTTATGAATGGCGCGAGTCGGCATTATAAGCGAGCGGCGAATTTTTCTGAATGAAGATGTTGTGATTTTGGGGTCGACGGGATTATTGTGTACGTCTCCGGAGGAACTAACCTTGCGAACGACTGCTTTCGTAATCCTATTTGCACTTTGCCTTACCTCAGCTTTTGCCCAGAAACAAAAACCACAAGCGAAACCCGGGTCAGAGCCTGGGCAAAAGCAGGCGGAAGCGCCGAAGGCGGAAGGTGCGGCAGGCACCCCGGCGGCCGATGCCGATCAGGATGAGCACGCCGCCGAGGGGCCGTGGAGGGGGATGCAATACCGCCTGGTCGGACCGTTTCGCGGCGGACGCGTGGTCGCCGTTTCGGGCGTGGTGGGACAGGACGACGTCTACTATTTTGGGGCGGTCGCGGGCGGAGTTTGGAAGACGACTGACGGCGGCCTCAACTGGAAGCCGATGTTCGATAAGACGAAGGACGCGTCTCCGTCGATCGGAGCGATTGCGGTTTCCGAGTCGGACCCGAACGTGATTTACGTCGGAACCGGAGAAGCGTGCATTCGCGGCAATATCGTCGGCGGCAATGGCGTGTGGAAATCGTTGGATGCGGGCAAGACTTGGAAGTTCGTTGGCTTGGCCGATACGCACGCGATCGGGCGGTTGGCAGTGAGTCCCAAAAATCCGGATGTGGCTTTTGTGGCGGCGCTGGGGCATCCATTTGCCGACAACGAGGAGCGTGGAATTTTCCGGACGCGCGACGGAGGCAAAACGTGGGAAAAGGTTCTTTATAAAGACGCGAAGAGCGGCGGCATCGACGTGGTGTTTGACCCGAGCAATCCGAATATTCTGTTCGCGGCGTTGTGGCAGGCGAAGCGGACACCGTGGAGCATGGATAGCGGCGGGCCGGGCAGCGGGCTGTATCGATCGATCGACGGCGGTACGACGTGGAAGGAACTGAAGGCGCACGGATTGCCGGAGGGAGTGCTGGGAAGGATCGGAGTGACGGTTTCCGGTGGGAATCCGAACCGGGTGTGGGCGGTGATTGAGGCCGAGAAGGGCGGAATTTATCGCTCCGACGATGGTGGCGACTCTTGGCATCTGATGACCGACGACCATCGCTTCCGCCAGCGCGCGTGGTATTACTCGCACATTTTTGCCGATCCGAAATCGGCGGAGACGGTGTACATCCTGAATACGGGAGTGTACCGGTCGAATGATGGAGGCAAGACGTTCAATCAGTTGCGCGCGCCGCATGGGGACAATCACGGGCTGTGGATCGATCCCACGAATCCCAAACGGCTGATTAATGGCAATGATGGAGGCGCGACGATTTCAACGAATGGGGGCGAAAGCTGGACCAGCCAGTACAACCAACCGACCGGGCAGTTCTATCACGTCACTACCGACAACCGTTTTCCCTATTACATGTATGGCGCGCAGCAGGACAACTCGACCGTGGCGATTGCCGATGCCAGCGCCGAGGGTTCCATCGATCGTCCCGATTGGTACGACGTGGGGGGCGGTGAGAGCGGTTACATTGCGCCCGATCCGACGGATCCCCTGATCGTGTATGCCGGCTCGTATGGCGGCGAGATTACGCGGCACGATCAGCATACGCACGAGGAGCAGTCGATTAATCCGTGGCCGGTGAATCCAATCGGCTGGGCTGCGGCGGATGTAAAGCATCGTTTTCAATGGACCGAACCAATTGTTTTTTCGCCGCACGATCCGAAGACGCTTTATTTTGCCGGAGAAGTTTTGTTCAAGACGACAGACGCAGGGATGAGTTGGACGATCATTAGCCCCGACCTGACGCGCAACGACAAGGCGAAGCAGGCGGCGTCGGGCGGCCCAATTACCAAGGACAACACGGGAGTGGAAGTCTACGACACGATTTTTTCCGTGGTCGAATCGCCGGTGCAGAAAGATTTGATCTGGGCTGGGACCGATGACGGACTGGTTCACGTGACCCGCGACGGCGGCCAGAAGTGGGAGAACGTGACACCGAAGGCGATGCCGGAATGGGGCACGGTGAGCATGATCGAGGCGTCGCCCAGCGATGCTGGGACCGCGTACCTGGCGGTCGAGCGGCACAAGATGGATGATTTCGCGCCGTACGTGTTTAAGACAACTGACTTCGGAAAGAGTTGGACGAAGCTGGTGACGGGGCTTCCCGCGAACGATTACGTGCATGCGGTGCGAGTTGATCCCAGTCGGGCCGGGCTGCTTTTGGCCGGCACGGAGCAAGGCATGTACATTTCGTGGGACGAGGGCGCGCACTGGCAGCCGATGCAGATCAACCTGCCGATGGTGCCGGTGAACGACTTGGTCGTAAAGAAGAACGACCATGGCAACGACTTGATTGTCGCGACCCACGGACGCAGTTTCTGGGTGCTGGACGACATCACGTCGCTGGAGCAATACAAGGAGGCGGTGCCCCAGGAGGAAGCGCACTTGTTTCCTCCGGCAGCCGCGAGCCATACGGTATTTCGCGGATCGTTCTTTCGAGCGCAGGGGAACGTCGGCAAGAATCCTCCGGCGGGAGCGGTGATCGATTACTGGCTGAAAACATCGCTGAAGAAAACGGATAAGGATAAGAAAGACGGAGCGGGTTCCAGCAGCGCGGAAGCGAAGCCAAAGACGGACGAAGCGGGCAAAGGCGAAGGCGAAAAGAAAGAGGGTGAAAAGAAGGAAGGCGAGAAAAAGGAAGAAGCGCCCAAGATCACGCTGGAAATTTTGGATTCCTCAGGAAAAGTGATTCGCAAATTCCCCAAGAAGGAGGAACCGGCGAGCGACGAAGAAAGTTTCTTCGGAGGTGGTCGTGGCGGCGAAGACCTGCCTGCGGATGCCGGTCTGAATCGCTTCGTGTGGGATTTGCGCTATGAAGGAGCGACCAAGGTGCCGAAGGCGCCGCTGTGGGGCGGCAACACGGACGGGCCGACTGCGTTGCCAGGCAAATATCAGGTGCGGTTGACGGTTCTGGGCAAGAGCTACACGGAGCCGTTGGAGATCACGGCCGATCCGCGGCTGAAGATCGGAGCCGATGACCTTGCCAAACAATTTGATCTGCTACTCAAAATCCGAGACAAGGTGACGGAGACGGACGACGCCATCATTCAGATTCGCGATGTGCGCGAACAAGTGGACGCGGAGAACAAGCGGCTGAAGAACGATCCTCGGGAGAAAGCCGTTGCCGAGGCGGGCAAGGCTCTCGACAAGAAAATGACCGAAGTGGAGGAGCAACTGATCCAGACGAAAGCGAAGAGCGGGCAGGACGTGCTCAATTTTCCAGTTCGGCTGAACAATGACCTGGTGGCGTTGGGCGGCGTGGTCGGAAGCGCCGATACGGCTCCGACCAAGCAGTCGTATGAAGTGTTCGAGGAAGTCAGCAAGAAGGTCGATGAACAATTAGCGAAGTGGAAAACGATTGTCTCGACCGACGTCGCGGCATACAACAATCTGGTGAAGCAGCAGGAGGTTCCCGCGATCCTGGTGACGCAGCCGGAAGAAGGGAAGTGAGGCGAGATCGATTATTTTCCGCGGCGGGACTCGGCCTCTTGCACCCAGCCGCGCCTTAATTGGTCCGCCGAAATGCTGGAGAGGTAAGGCTTGAGATCGAGAATGGGCGTTCCGTCGAGCATGTCGAGGCCGCGCACATGGAGAGCGTTCTTCTCACGACGGAGAAGCTCGACGACTGTGAGTCCAATTGGATTTGGACGCCGCGGAGAGCGGGTTGCGAAGACGCCGTGCGGACGGTCGTCGATTGGGGGAGTGCCGAGCAACTCGAATCCTTCGGAGCGGTCGAAGACCCAGACAACAAATAGATGAGAGAAACCCTCGATGTCGGTGAGGCCGGCCTCGAATTGCGGAAGGATTTCGAGAATGCCTTCCGCATCGTGTTTGGCGCCGAATCCCTTGGGGATGTCTTTAGTGTTTTTGAACGGACTTCTTATATGTCCGATGGGTTGTGGTGAAAACATAATCGGCAAACCCTGCGCCTAAAGGCGCCGTTGACTTTACTTAACTTGCGGCGCGGCTAAAGCCACGCCCTTTCAAAGCTTCATCGACTTCGTGATTAATCTTCTTTCTTTTGTGGCTCCCTCGGCGGCAAGGGCTTCTCGATCGGCTTGCGAGGCAGCATTTGATCGCGCATGGCCGCTTCGTAAACAAAACTGGCGACGATCACGGAGATTTGCTTGAGATCTTCCGGCTGCAACCGGTCGTAGACGTCCATGTTGGAATGGTGGGTGCGAGTTTCGTATTCGATCGGGTCCTGAATGAATTGGAACCCCGGAATGCCGACTGCGTCAAAAGATAAATGGTCGGTGCCGCCGGTGTTGCTCATGCTAAGAGTGGTCATGCCGAGGTCTTTGAAGGGGTGCATCCACGCGTCGAAGATTGGCGCGACGGCCTCGTTTTCCTGCAGGTAGACGCCGCGGATTTTGCCGCTCCCGTTGTCGACGTTGAAATAGGCTGATACCTTTGCCTGTTCGGGTTTCACCGTGACCGGACCTGCGTCGCGTCGCAACAGGGTCGGCATGCCTTTCATATTCGGATCGTCGGTGATGGGCGGCCGGGAGCCGAAATGCTGTTCGACATAACCCTGGGAGCCGAGCAGGCCCTCTTCTTCGCCGCTCCACAGGCCGATGCGGATGGTGCGGCGAGGCTTGATGTCGAGCGCCTTCAAGATGCGGACGGCTTCCATCATGACGATGCTGCCGGCGCCGTTGTCGGTGGCGCCGGTGCCGGCGTGCCAGGAGTCGAGATGAGCGCCGAGCATTACGATTTCATCCTTTTTATCTTTATCCGTGCCGGGAATTTCGGCGATGGTGTCGTACTGCATGGGATCGTCATCGTAAAACGTATTGGTGACGTTTAATTCGAGGGTGACATCTTTTTTCTGCTGCAGAAGCCGCGCAATGCGCGACCAGTGCTCGGAGGCCATCGTAAGCTGCGGAACCGTCGTGGTTTCTCCCGGCTTGTAAGAGCCGCCGGATTGAACGAAGACGGTGCCCCCCCCGGCAGTTCCGCGACTGTGATCGATCACGGCGAGAACTTTTTCGTCGGCGAAAAATTGGTTCATGTCTTTGAAGAGCTGCCGCCGCCTGGCGAATTCGGCCGTACGATTCGGTGTCCGCTCCCCGGGGATTTCATAGTCGGAGAGCTTCGCCAGTTCGTCGTCGCTGTAACGCTTGAAGGGAGCTTCGCTGATGGTTTTGACTTCGGCGTCGGGCCCGAGGATCACAATCATTCCGGCGAGCTTGCCGCGATATTTGTCGAAGTCTTTTTTGTCGTCGATGTTGACGCGAATGCATTTTCCGCTGACGGCGCCGTTTGTGCCAGGAGTCCACGCCTTCGCATAGACAATTAGGGGAGCAATATCGGGCGACGTCATGCGGACGTTCACATACTGATTGGCCCAGCCACGGCCGAAGGGGCCCCAGGGTTCGAGATGAGAATTGCTGAGGCCCATGGCGGTCAACTGATCGCGCGTCCATTCGTTGGCGCGTTTCATGTTCGGCGAGCCGGTGAGACGCTCGCCAATGGAATCCATCAGGCCCGAGGCCAGTTCCATGACTTTGGAATTGCGGAAGCCTTCGTAGCGAATGCGGGTGATGGTTTCGAGATCAACTTTTTCCTGGGACCAGAGTGCGGGAACAAAAAAAACGAGCGAGATTATCGAACAGAAAAGTCGTGCAGACCTGGGCATAGGGAGCGCTCCTGAGCGGAAATCAACCGGGGATTATAAGGCGAGATTGAGGCAAAGTTGGAGAACGGAATGTAAAGTTATTTCAAGAACCGAGCAGGTGTAGTTTCCGCTGGTCAAACGGAAGCCGCGTCTTAGTGTTTTTCGGTAGGTTTCTCCACAGTGGGAGCGTTTTTGTCCTTTTCGGATTTCGCGTCACCGGAAGAAGCCGGCTTGGAATCTTCTTCGTCGGTGTTTTTTTCGATGTATTGAACGATCAGAGAAATGCGCCGGTTCGAAGGATCGAGTGGGGCCTCGGGCTTCCGCAGTCTTTGGTCGGCAAATCCGCGGACTTGCGTGACCTGGTCGGCCCTGATCCCATTCTCCTGCATAACACGACGGGCCGCATTGGCGCGGTCGGAGGAGAGTTCCCAATTGCCGTAGGCGGCGGAGGGAGCGTAAGGGGTGGAATCGGTGTGACCCTCGATGGAGAGCTTATTAGGCAGTTTCCCCAACTCCTGTGCCAGAGTGATGAGCATCTGGCTGCCGTCGGCGTTCAACTTGGCGCGGCCGCTGTCGAAAAAAGTGCCGGTGGCCGACTCGGAAAGTTCGATACGCAAGCCTTCGGCGGTGACCGTCATCTCGATGTGGTTTTTCAACTTCTCGAAATCCACCATCTGCCGAATAGCGGTTTGCAGAAGCTCTTTCAGTTTGGGCATGTCGTCGCGGGTGAGAGTGAAATTTTCTCCAGAACCGTTCATGTTGGAGCCGACCTTTTTCGCGGTTCCGGTAGGGTCCTTGAAATAGCCGCCAACGGCGACCTGTACCTGCTTACTGCTGTTGAGCAACCAGAGGACGATGAACAGGGCCATCATGGCGGTGACAAAGTCGGCATAGGCGACCTTCCAGGCGCCGCCATGATGGCCGCCGTGGCCGGCTTTTTTCTTAAGAATGATGATGGGACGTGTTTTGTCCATGATATTGCCCAGCAAAGGATTTCAAGACGAGGCGGTTGCCCCATCCGCCTTCGCTTCCGGCGCACCTTCGGGCGCTGCGGCTTCCGTTCCTTTGTTGCGGCAAGCCGCTTCCAATTCCTGGAATGAAGGCCGCACGTGACCGGGGACGGCGCGCCGCGCCATTTCTACCGCCATGATGGGGGCGGTGCCTTTTAGGAAAGAAACCATCAGAACTCTCAGAACGTAGAGGAAAGCATGCTCTTCCTCGGCGGCCTTTGTCATGTTGGCTGCGATCGGTCCAACCAGTCCGTAGCACAGCAGAATACCCAGAAACGTTCCAACCAGCGCGGCAGCAACCTTATTTCCGATTTCCTCCGGAGGGCCGCCCAGGGCGCCCATGGTGATTACTACTCCGAGCACGGCAGCCACAATGCCGAGGCCAGGCAGGGAGTCGGCCATGGTGCTGAGAGCGGCGGTGGGCCCGGCCGAATCCTGGTGATGGACCTCCAAGTCGAGGTCCAGCATCTGGTCGAGGTCGAAGGCGTCGATGCCGGTGATAGCCGTGCGCATGGAATCGCAGACAAAATCGCGAACATGGTGGTTCTTGAGGAAGGCGGGATTCTTGGAGAAAACGGCGCTCTTCTCGGGCTCTTCGATATCGGTTTCCAGCGCCATCAGGCCGTCTTTGCGAGCCTTGTTGAGCAAGTCATACAACATCTTCAAGGTATTGATATAAGTCTGCTTGCCGAATTTGGAGGCGCCAAATACACCCCCGATTCCGCTCCCAATCTTCTTGAGAATGTGCATAGGGTTGGCGACAAGAAGTGTACCGATGGCGGCGCCACCAATGATGATCAGCTCAGCCGGCTGAATCAAGACCCTGAGATTGCCGTGCTCCATGAGATAGCCGGCGACCACGCAACCGAAAACAACGCCGATGCCGATAATGGCGAACATTCCTAACTCCCGGAGGCGGCGCTCGAAGCGGAGGCGGTACGAACGCGGCTGGCCTCCCCAGCCGCATTCAGTTGTTTCTCTGCGCGTGCGATCAGCGATTCGACCGTGTCGCCGGACTGGGCCGCAGCTTCGCCAACCAAAACCGGCAGAGAGTGCCGCTCCCCCCACCACTCGATTCCATCGCGGGCCAGCATGCGGGTCACGCGATCACTCACCGAATGGAGAGACTCCTGGCGACAGCCGTTCAAGATGGCGAAGAATTGATCGTCGCTCCAACGCCCGATGTGATCGGTTTTCCAGAAAGTGCTTTCGAGAGAACGCGCTACGACTCGCAATAACGAAGATGCCGCGTCGGGCCCCAGGCTGGCGCGGAAGTGCTGCAATCCTTCGAGTCGCAGGCACAGCACGCAGAAAGGAAGCTGGACCTCGACGAAAGTGGCCAGGGCCTGGCGCAAATGAAACAGCGTCAAAGCCACACTGGCCAGGCCGGTTACGTTATCGATACAGCCGGGGATTTTAAGTCTGCGGTCGTCGACGTCGAAACTCGCAGCCCATTGCAACTCCTCGAATGTTTCCACCGCGCCAATAATCGAGCCGTGCGCGTTGTGTACCGGGACAGCCCGGATGCGAACCGGAAATTCGTGTCCGGCCTTGTGGTGCAGGAGGCCAACGGCTTCGGCCGGTTGAGCGGTCTTGATGGTGCGGGCAGTAGGGCAATCCTCTTTGCAGAACCCGCCGACCGATTGATCACGGCGCAGCAAGCTTTCGGCAACGCAGCAATGGCCAATAACTTCGTGACGCAGATAACCGGTTATGCGCTCCGCACCGTTGCTCCAGTACACGATTTTTTTTTCCATGTCCAGAACGCACAGGCCGCTCGGCAGGCTTTCCAGGATGTTGCGACAGAGGTCGGGGTCGTTAAATTCGGTCATGCGTGGTCAGAGAAGTCCCCTGGCTATTACGCTCATCGGCAAAACGGGGGGCAACTTCAGAGGGAGGCAGATTCGGATCGGACTGCCGCGATTCAGCGAGTGGAAGGGCGCGCAGGAATCAGTTGGTGGAAATAGTAAAGTTAACGGTGATTTTGGCCTGAGTTTCGACGGCTTCCTCGCCCAGATAGTGCGGCTTGAAATGCCACTGTTTCACGGCTTCCCTCGCGGCGCCGGCAAGGATTGGCGGGCCGCTGAGCACATGGAGGTCCTGGATCAAGCCATCGCGGCCGATCAACGCCTGCAAGATCACCGAGCCTTGCACTTTCATCTGGCGCGCCAACAGGGGATAGTCCGGCTTGACGGGACGGCTGACGACTTCGGCGGTGTCGGCAGACATTTGCACGCGCTCGGCGGCGTTGCTGGTTACGCTGGCAGTGGTCGGAGCGGCGGGAGGCACGGGGACTGGTTGTGGCGGCGCGCCAGGTTGCAGATCGACTCGCACCGAATTCGTGCCGGGATGAAGGGTTCGGTGAGTGTCCCCCGCGACCACTTCCACTTCCAGCGGAGGCAGCACAGTTCTGGTAGTGACTGCGTTGATAGGGGGAGCAGCAGGATCGATGGTGCCGGGCTGAACTGAGGCGCTTTGGGCTGGCGCGGGCTCGACCGGCGTGGGTTGAATCGACGCAGGCTGAACGGAACTGGAAGGTTTTGCATTAGTCCTATTAGGCTTGGGCCGCGATTTTTTTTGCGGCGTGGTCGAAAAAGGTGGAGCAACTGTCGTTGTCTGCGCCGAATTCGCGGCGGCAGCGGGAAGAGTTGGTAGTGGCTGATCCTCCGCTTCTTGAGTTTCGGGGAACCAGAAATCGCGGTCGCGATAGAGCACAAATCCCAGGGCCACCAAGAGCAGGACGAGCGCAGTGACCATCATGCGCCGCTGTTTCCGCTCCTCGGCGTTGCGGGACGGAGGCGCAGCGGACGACAGGTGACTGGGCCTCGGAACGATACTTTTGTTTTTCAGTTCCAGCATGATGGGACTGGGGTGAACCTCGAAAATCTTGCGGATAGTATGCCTCTAAAGTCGGCGAAATGCCAGCAAAAGCGCAAACCTCAGGAACTGGGATGGACTTTAAAGAAAAGTGCGCGTTTGGCCACCATAGTCCCGTTGGCGGCGGCTTCCCGGCCGGCAAATCGACTGGTCGGACCGGTAAGGCTGAGCGGAGCAAGGGAACTAGGGGGAACCGCTGACCGCAAGGCTAGAAAAATCGCGTGACGCCTTCTTCGAGCACGACTATGCGGTCTTTCGTGCCCGCGGCGCGGGCTTCCTGATCGAGGAGTTGCAACGGTTCGTCGACCGGTTCATGCGAAAGGCGGAAGGTGCCGTAGTGCATGGGAACCATCCAGCGGGATTTTAGGTCGAGGAAGGCGCGCATGGCATCAGCCGGGTTGGTGTGAACGTTGCGGAATTGCGGAGGGTTATAAGCGCCGATAGGAAGCAGTGCGAGTTCGGGAGCCAGGCGACGCCCGATCTCGCTGAAGCCGGAAAAGTAGGCGGTATCGCCGGCGTGATAGACGGAGTGCTTGCCGGCTTTCAGAACGAAACCGCCGTAGCCCCTATGCGAATCTTTAAGAATCCGGGCGCCCCAATGCCGCGAAGGCACGTGCGTGATCGACAGATTGCCGAGGCGCGAACTCTTCCACCAATCGAGCTCAATGATCTCCGAGAAGCCAAGGTCTGCGACCAGATCGGAGACGTGGGCCGGAATCACGATTACGGGTGCGACCCCGCGGCTGCGCAAATTGTTTTGCACCAGCGCGCGCAGCGATGGACGATGCAGATGATCGAAGTGGGCGTGGGAAACCAGCACTGCATCGATGGCCGGTAGGTCGGCGACGCGCAGCCCCGGCCTCCGCAGACGCTTCAACACGAAGAGCCAACGGGCGAAGTTGGGATCGATGACGACGCTCTTGCCGCCAATTTGTACGAAGAAGCTGGCGTGGCCAATAAACGTGACCCCGAGTTCTCCGTTCGTAGCAAGTCGCGGCTTGTGAGTTTCACCGGAGCGCGGAGTGACTGCGGAACGACGCACCAGACGTCCGAACTGGGTGGCGCGCTTGCGAAGGGCCGGGTTACGAAGCGTTTGCTTAATCATCCTGCTAGAGAGCCTGGGGGCTGGATCGGAAGCAGCCTGTACGGTTGATCATAGTCCCGATCGCTCTCCGGAGCCGAGTAATAAGAGCGATGCGACCGATTTTATTAATCCAACTTTAATGTTAGATGAGGGCTGCAGGTGGCGGGCTGCTTTAGTTAAGCCGGCGATTACCGCGGTCACACGCAGGGCTCAGCGACCGAGTTCTATTCATCCCGGATCGCCACATCCTTGCTTGACCTTCATGGAGTTCGTCATATCTAATCCGAAAGCGTTCTTTTTGGATTGCTCTCAAGACGAAGGAGAAGTCCGCATGCGAGTTGCATTTTTAGGGTTGGGAATCATGGGAAACGCGATGGCAACGAATTTAGCCAAGGCGGGCCACGAAGTAACAGTGTGGAACCGAACGCCGGGAAAACTCGTGGAAGGCGCGGGAGTCGCTCCTACTCCGGCAGCGGCCGCTCAGGGCGCGGAAGTGGTGTGGATGTGCGTCTCCGATACGGAGGCGGTGGAAAGCGTGATTTTCGGAGCAGATGGGATTGAGGCGTCGCTCACTGAAGGCATGATCATAGCGGACTCGAGCACGATTTCTCCGTCGGCGACGCTGAAGTTCGCAGCCCGTGTTGCGCAGAAAGGCGCGGCGTGGGTGGATGCGCCGATGACGGGATCAAAGATTGGAGCGCGGGACGGAACCTTGGTATTCATTGTCGGAGGAGAAGAGGCTACAGTGGAGCGGCTGAAACCGCTGTTCGCCGCCATGGGGAAGAAGATTTTCCGCATGGGAGACACGGGCAAGGGACAGGCTACGAAGCTGGCGATGAACCTGCAGATTGCATTGATATTCGAGGGATTCGCCGAGGCACTGACGCTGGCTACCAAGCTTGGAGTAGACGCCGCGCAGCTGCTGTCATTGATCGAGGCGACGATGGTGCGCTCGGGGGTCGTGGATTATAAAGGGCCTTTTATTCTGCAGCGCGACTTCACGCCAAACTTTCCGCTGCGGCTCATGCATAAGGACATTCGGCTCACGCTGGAGGCGGCGAAGGAGGCGCGGGTGAAGTTGCCGGCGCTCGAAACTGTGGAAGAGATCTACGAGATGGCTTCGGAAGAGGGAAACCGGGATCTCGATTATGCCGCGACTTTAATGCTGCTGGAGAAGTGGGCGGGCGTGCAGGTGAAGGGCAAAGCCGCATAGTAAAACAATTCCGAAGCCAGAAATCAAAAGACTAAACGCTAAGTCGTTACCTTGAACGCAGAAATCCTCTTTGGGTACTAATCCATTACGCCCGTAATTCGCTATTACACAAGTATTACAGTCACCTGCGGTTCCCCTTGGTACGGTAGAGGTACGGGTTGATCGACCTTAAACGACCGCGAAATGGGGATCTGCTTGGATATGGAACTGCAAGATTTAGAAAAACCACAGGCCGCGAGAAATGAAGTCAACTGGATCACGGCCACATTCATGGCAGCATTTCATGTTGGCGCCATTGCGGCGCTCTTCTTTTTCACCTGGAAGGCTTTATTTGTGGCCATGTTTTTGTGGTGGGTTTCGGGCAGCCTGGGCATTGGTATGAGTTACCACCGCCTGCTCACGCACCGCGGCTATAAGACCCCGAAGTGGGTGGAATATTTTCTGACCGTCTGCGCCACGCTGGCGCTGGAAGGCGGACCGATTTTCTGGGTGGCGACACACCGAATTCACCACCAGTATTCCGATCATGAAGGCGATCCCCATTCCCCCATCGACGGCAAGTGGTGGGCGCACATGGGATGGATTCTCATGGGCAAGTCGATGCACCATGACACCACAACCCTGGCGCGTTATGTTCCGGACCTCGCCAAGGATAAGTTCCACGTGTGGATCACTAAATATCATTACGTCCCCATGATCGGATTGGGAGTGATTTTGTTCGCTCTCGGCGGACTGCCGTTCCTGATGTGGGGTATTTTCATGCGCACCGTAGTCGGTCTGCATGCTACGTGGCTGGTCAACTCTGCAACCCACTCGTGGGGAACACGGCGCTTCGCGACTCGGGACCTTTCGACCAACAGCTGGTGGGTCGCGCTACTGACCTTCGGCGAAGGCTGGCACAACAATCACCACGCGCATCCCACCGCGGCGCAACACGGCTTCAAGTGGTACGAGGTCGACATGAACTGGTATGGCATCTGGGCTCTGAAGACGCTGGGCTTGGCTTGGGATATCAAGCGGGTGAAGTTGGACGAAGTTGAGCGAGGGCTGGTTCCCACGCCGAATGGCCGCTTGATCACGGCAGCGATGCCCGAAGTTTCGGTGGCCGCAGGAGACTAGTCGGCCCGCGTAGTATCCATAAAGCCCCGGCCACATCTGGCCTGGGCTTTTGTTTTTGGGTAGTCGGGTGGTGGTTACACGCGGATGATCATCACTTCGGTGGACTTGATCAAAGCCGCCGCGGTTTGACCCTTCTTGAGTTGCATCTCCCGCGCCGAGCTGGCGGTGATAATCGAAGTGATTTGCTGGCCGCCGATCGAAATCTTCACCTCTGCCATCAGCCCGCTGACGCGCACCGAATCGATCCTTCCTACCAGTTGATTGCGGCCGCTAACCCGGCGGATTACCTGTCTTCGTTCGTCTTCGGTTCTACCCCGAGTTCTAAACAGGAGTTTGTCGACTTCACTTTGCGGAATCCGGTGATGCCCGCCGGCGGTGCGCACGCTGCGAATTTTCTTCTTGTAAATCCATTGCTTGATGGTGGGAAAACTGATCGCCAGCTGGAGTGCGGCGTCCCGCAGTTTGAGCATCGGCTCGAAATCGGAATCGGATTGGACTTTCTGGCGCATCGGAGAGGAATCCTACATTCAAGACCCGGTACGGTCAACAACGCGACATGCCGCCGGTGACCGCTGACGGCGTTCAGCGCCTTGCTGAATGTGGCCGGGCGGAAGGCGTTGCTAGAGGGTGCGATGAACGCGGTAAAATCTGGCTGAGCCACCATGCGCATTTCGAGCCGCCGCGGAACCATCGCCTTCTTCTTAATCCTGGGCATCCTCCTGGTGGCGCTGGCAATTGCTCTCAACGTTGGCTGGATCATCCTTAACTGGCGGGAAGGAGTGCTGTTGTTTTTCGGCATCGTCTTTTTCGCATTAATTATTGCGGGCATGGTGGTGAATACAATTTTTCTGGTGCGGGAGTTGCGCCGCAGCGAGCAGCACGACAGCTTTATCAACGCGGTTACGCATGAATTAAAAACACCGGTGGCGTCGATTCGATTGCACCTGGAAACTTTGCTGCGCCGGGATGTGTCGGAGCCGCAGAAGCGGGAGTTTTACCAGCTCATGTTGAGCGACACTGACCGGCTGACCGAAACGGTGGAGCAGGTGCTGCGGGCGGGGAGGGCGGGCGACAAAAAGACCGGACGAGAAAAAGAAGAAGTGGATTTCAGCCAACTGGTCCGCGACTGCATGGAATCTACACGGTCGCGGCATCATCTCGACCCCGAGGCCCTCCGTTACCAGGAGGCTTTGAATAACGGTAATGGACTGCGCGTGCGAGGCAGCGCCGAAGACCTGCGAACCGCCGTTTCCAACGTGCTGGACAATGCGGTGAAGTACTCCGGGGAAACAGTCGATGTGCGGGTTCAACTGGAAACGCCGGACGAAAAGCGCATCGTGCTGCGTGTGCAGGATCAGGGAGTGGGGATTGGTCCCGACGACATGAAGCGGATCTTCCGGCGCTTCTATCGCGTTACCCACCGCTCCCTGGCGCACGTGAAGGGAACTGGGCTGGGACTATTTATTGTGAAGGCGATCGCGAAAAAGCACGGCGGCAAAGTGTTCGCCGAGAGTCAGGGAGAAGGACAGGGGACAACGATCGTGCTCGAACTGCCGAGGTGGGAAGAATGAGCCGCGTTCTGGTAGTGGAAGACGAAGCGCATTTGGCGCAGGGACTGCGCTTCAATCTCGAGGCTGAAGGATATGCGGCGGAAGTGGTCGGCGACGGGGAAGCGGCCACCGATCGTCTGCTCGAGAAGAAAGAGAATTTCGACGCGGTGGTGCTCGACATCATGCTGCCGGGGAAAGATGGGTTTAGCGTTGTGTCGGAATTGCGCGCCGCGCGAAATTATGTGCCGGTACTCATGCTGACGGCGCGCGGGCGTCCGGAAGATGTGCTTAAGGGCTTTGCTTCTGGCGCGGATGATTACCTGGCGAAACCATTTGATCTTTCGATTTTGCTGGCGCGGTTGCAAGGGCTGCTGCGGCGAAGCCAATGGCTGCGCGGAGGCCATGCGAGAGAAGAGATTGCCGCCGATGCCGGTACCCCGGAGGACTTCGGGATATTTTCATTCGACGGCAAGACGATTGACTTCGGCGCTTTAGAACTGCGGTCCGCACACGCGACCATTCATCTGACGGTTATGGAGTCGGAACTGCTGCGGCATTTGGTGCGCAACGACGGACGAATCGTCTCGCGCAAGCAGATTCTCGAAGAGGTTTGGGGGCTGCACGAAGATACCGACACGCGGGCCATCGATAATTTTGTGGTACGGCTGCGGCGCTACATCGAGGATGATCCTGGGAATCCGAGGCATTTGCTGACCGTGCGCGGCGTGGGTTACCGATTTCTAGCTCGGCCTGAAAAGGCATGAGCCACATCTGGCGTGGGGCTCATGCCCTGCACAACTCAGCCACCAGCGTTTCCCGGCGCTGTAATGCAATTCTGTCCAAGCGGCCCAGAACGACCACGTAGAGTGGGATAGACATCGCCGCGAAGACGAGAAACAGCAGCGTCGCGATCCATGGATTGTTATACAGCCGCGCAACAGCGAAAGCGGCGACACCCAGGCCAACGATCACAAGCTGGACGCCGAAACTGGCCAAGACGGTCGTTTGGGAAACATTCTGCCTCCCAAATGTTGAAAAGTCCCGCTTCTTGGGTGCGTAAATCGACAGCAGGTTGCCAGCGGCGAAGTTCAAAGGCGCGGCGAACAAAAGACCAGCCAGAGTCGCAATCGTAACTGCGAGATGAGGTGGACCGTAGAGGTAGGAGACGGCGATCCAGGCGAAGGCGGTGTTTGCAACGAGGATGCCGGCGTGAGTCAAGTTTTTTGCCAGGAAGATCTCGCGGAAACTTACCGGCGAGGCGTAGAAAAACTGGACTCCGCCTGAATCGCCGCCGAAACTATTGAAGACTAGGTTGGTCAGGACGAGGATAGCGTAGGCCGCCGCGCCGGGGAATGCCATGTCGGGCGTGCGGCTGAAGGAACTGGAGTGACGCAGCGAGTTCAGCGGTCCCATGCGAAACACGAGGAGCATGAAGATCGGCATGATCAGGGTGAGAAGCATAGGACCGCTGCGAGCCAGATAACGCATTTCTTTTTCGAACACCGCTGCAACCGACTCCGAAAATCCGGGCAGATCCCATCCAACTTGCAAGCTACGTGCTGGCGCGATGGCCGGGCCTGAAGCCGCCTCGCTGAGATTTTCGCCGCGAAATTGCGCGCGCAGGCGAAGATGAAGCAGCGCTCCCAGCGCCAGAGTCACCACTCCCAGTGAAACGAAAGATGCAAAGCCTGGCAGAGTCTGTCCGTGCGAAACTTGCGCGATGGCGTTCGCGGCGAGGCCGGGAGGGAATAGTGCCTGAACTCGTGTCCCCACTTCGAAGGCTCGATTGATTGCCGGGTGCGGCGCGCGGCCAAGGCGTCCCACGACCGGACCGATCAGCTGAAAGCTGAGAATGAACAGGATAAAAAGAACGCCCATGATTTCGCGCGTGCGGCGCTGCGACAGCCAGCGCTCCAGCCACGCGAAAACCGTCTGCATCAGGATCAGGTTGAAGAGCGCGAACGTCAACAGGACCAAGAATGTCCAAGGCAACAAAAAAGGCCGCGCAGCGCCAACGCCGAGCAGAATACCTAGCAGGCCGACGGTGCCCAGCGCGCTCGCAGGATCGAAGTATCCATACACGAGGCGCAGGAGAAAATAGGCCCGGTAAGAGAGCGGAAAGCGCAACAAGTCAGTCGAGTCAGGATTGCTGGCAAAGGCAGTCGACATTACTGGAAACAGTTGCCAGAAGAAAAAGATTGGCCACAACAAAATTGCGAGGTACTCGGCGTTATTTTGCGAAACAACGTAAAAGGCGGATCCGGCAGCCACGAAGAAGCCGCCAATTCCTCCGACAACGAACACCAGCGTGATCACCAACCGCGAGGCCAGTTCCATTTTGCCACGCTTGCTGCGCAGGCCGTTGAGGAACATGCGCCAGCGTAGGTTGGCGATGGCGGTGAGTTGGTTGGAAACTTCTGGACGCGTCATTTCGTGTGGATCAATTTTCGCATAAGCGCGTTCGTCCCTCCCGAGGACTTTAACCCTTAGAAACAAAACTGTTTCCGAGTAGAGATTCGCGCTGCCGATGGTCCCATCGCAAATTCAGCGCATCGCAGTCCGTGACTGAGGTCACGAAGCATGGTGGGATCGCTCACGGTGGAGTTGCAATCTGCCGTTAGACAGTGGAGAGTTGGTTCTGGAGGAGGACAAACATGAGGGCATCCGAACGAATTCTGCTATGGGATTCGGTGACGCATCCTTTGGCGAGCGCTTTGGAATTTGCTTTCGGTTGCCACCACACGAAGCTAAGCCGCGTCTTCACCATCGACGGCCATAGTTACAAGGTCTGCTGTGGTTGCGGCGCGCACTTCGAATATTCGCTCCAGACCATGTCGATCCGGCCTCGCCGCAAGATGTTTCCAGCCCTGCGACGACTGCGCGCCCGCCGACTCTACAGCCGAAGAAAAGCTGCCCAGTCTTAGTCGGGTCGCACCAAGACCTATCCAAGCCAGGAAAGTTCCGGCTCGGTGCGGTCCGTTCCACCCACAATGCGCAGGAAGAGTTGTTCCAGCGTCAGCTTTTCTGGGGAGGGCCCGAGGCCGGCGCCGGACCCGTGCTGCGGATTTTGAGCTTCTACTCCGGCGCGAAGTTCTTCGAGCGAGCCCTGCGCCACCAACTTCCCCTGATGAATGATGGCAACGTGGCTGCACAGCCGCTCCACGATTTCGAGCACATGCGAAGTGAGGAAAATCGTTGCCCCGCGCGCAATCATGCCTTGCAGCATCGATTTCAGCGTGCCGGCGGCGATTGCGTCTACGCCTTCGAAAGGTTCGTCGAGAAATAAAACTTTCGGCCCATGAATCACGGCGGCGGCGAGAGCCAGCTTTTTCTGCATGCCGTGGGAATAGTCGGTCACGAGTTTCTTTGCCTGGTCGGCGAGTTGCATGAATTCAAGCAACTCCGCGGCTCTCTTGGCCGCGGTCATGCGGTCGAGACCGTACATTCTTCCAGCAAAGCTCAGGAACTCCGCGCCGGTGAGGCGTCCGAACAGCGCCATGCCTTCGGGCACGACCCCGATTTGCCGTTTGACTTCCACGGGATGGGCGTTGAGGTCGAGGCCAAGAATTTCAATTCGCCCGGAAGTGGGAGCGAGCAGCCCGGTGAGGATCTTGATGGTGGTGGACTTTCCAGCGCCGTTGGGCCCGAGGAATCCGAAGAATTGGCCGGGCGCAACCCGCAAGTCAACGTTGTCGACGGCAAGCAGTTCTCCGAAGCGACGGGTGAGGCCCTGGGTGGAGATGGTGGGAGCGAGATCCATCAATTTCTCGAATCTAGCACACTCGTGCGCCCAACGTGCCGGATCCACTTTCTCAGCGGAAGCGAGTGGTGCGCCAGAGTGCGAAGCCGCCAGTAGCCAGCAGAACTATCATCGCCAACGTGAGCGCACCGGCCCAACTCCACGCGATATCCAGTTGGGGAAATTTGGCCATGACCGCGAGCACGGCGAATATTCCGGTGGCGGCGAGGATGAGCAGCCAATCCAGAACGGTTCTGCCGCCAAGCCGGGGGCGAGATTCCTCTGCGCGTTCAGCGCCGAATTTCCTTGTGCTCGCCATTTCTCGGCCTTCCATGCCGGCGCGAACATATTCGCCTTCGACGCCGTAGCGGTCGCCTTCGCGCTGCGCGGCTTCCTGCCACGCTCCGTGCTCGCGCTCAGTTGCCGACGATAAGGCAATGGCGACCGCGCCTAATGCCATCAGAAGCGATCCTCCCGCGACTTGCGCGTACAACCTGTGACTGCCGCCGCGCAGCTCGTGAAACACGAGAATGCCCCAGAGCAATCCCCACAGCTGATTGGTGTTGGAGAGCGGGATGCCGCGACTGATGCCGACATACTTGGTGGCGTATTGCTGAAACAAGTCTCCGATAACCCAGACGAAGCCGCCGAGCATCAGCCAGAAAAGCACGGGGCGCACGCTGACGAGTTCGTGCCAAAGCGGCGTCGCGCCGCGGTAGGCCACTGCCAGCACGGTCATTGTGGCGAGTTCGCCGACCGTAAAGAACGTGATGAAAGAAAGCGGATTCATGCCGGTCAGATAGGCTTTACGGTAAGGGATGTACATCGTTCCCCAGAGAATTCCTGCGCCCAGGGCGGCGGCGATTCCGAGCGTGGCCTTTCCCGGCGAGGCCTGATGCGAAGAGGCGATAGCCAGCAGCGTGGCTCCCGCGAACATGCAAATGGCGCCGCCCAAGACGCCGAGCCAGCGTTTCCAGCCCGCATAGTGCAGTTCGTTGAAGAGCAGGAATCCCCAGAAAATTCCAAGCAGGCTGTTGGTATTCCACAAGGGAAAGGCGATGCTGAGGCCGACGTCGCGAATGGCGTAGATGGTAAGCGTATTGGCGACGGCCCACATGCCTCCGGCAAGCACCGCCCACACGATCAGATGCGGGGCTTGCCCTACGTCATGGCGAACGTGCGATGTGCCGCGAATGAGCGCAGGGACGCTCCAGCGCGCGAGGAACACGCCAAACACCATGATGAAGGAGACAGTGATGGGAGAAATGTTCGGGTTGACGAGCTTGATGGGAGCTTCGGCACCGCCGAGCCAGGCGCCTGCTGCGAATCCGCAAAAAATTCCGAGCGCCTGCAGGCTGCGGAGGCGAATCGCATGCACGGGAGTTCGCGCCGCAGACTGCACGCTCGCTGGCGAGGAGTTCAACGGAGCTTGTCCAAGAGCAGCAGGCCGCCAGCCAGAACGCACAGCGGAATCCAGAAGTGAACATCCGTGGCGATGGCGCGAAACAAATTTAGAGGAGCAGCAGGTTTGGTTGGAAGAGACGTAGGCATCGCAGGATGAAGCAATGATACCGGGTGTCATCTTAGGGATAGATAACACCGGAGTCAATGCGGGGCATGAGTTTTCGGGATCGGAGGTGTCCGCGGGAATTACATGGGTCCTTCGGCGCCAAACGGCGGCGCCTCAGGATGACAGGGTTGAGTAGATCAATCGACTCTTTGTGTTGAGCCCGGATGCGCGGGCGAGACGCCGGCGCTACAAAAAACGCCCCGGCTTTTTAATGGGGCGGCTAGCAGCCTATTGCCCTCTAGAACAAGTTCCACAAAAACTGGTTGTAGACCTCGTGGTGAAACTGGACTTCCTGCGCTTTGATAAAAGTCCCTAGGGCGCGCGGGCAGCGGTCGGCGGAGGCTTGCTTCAGGTCGGCGTAGCGGCCTTTGACGTCTTCGCCGAGCAGCGTGCTCGTCCACTCAGCCTTTTTGAAATTGGCTAACGCGTCGTAGATGTTATCCGGCAGGTAGCGCTCGGCCTGACGCAAGTTCTTGATCTTCGAAGTCTGACCGTCGAGGCCCGTTTTGAAGATCGCGAGCATCACCATGTACGGGTTGGCGTCGGGGGCGACGGAGCGCACTTCAACGCGCATACTTTTTTCGTTGCCGATCGGAATGCGGATCATCGACCCGCGATCGACCGCGGACGCCTTGATCTGGTTCGGCGCTTCGAAGTGAGGATCGAGGCGGCGATAAGCATTCACGCTGGGATTCAGCAGCAGGCAAATGTCGTTGCCGTGGGTCAGGATGCGATCGACGAAGGCCCATCCCATCTTGCTAAGCTTCTCTTCGCCCTTTGCGTCCCAGAACAGGTTCTTGCCGTTTTCACTGATCGAAACGTTGGTGTGCATGCCGCTGCCATTCACGCCAATGACCGGCTTCGGCAGGAACGAGGCGCTCAAACCCATGTTGGTCGCGACCTGGCGGCAAATCAGCTTGTAAAGCTGGATCTGGTCTGCGGCGGCCACGACTTCGCCGTAGCCATAGTTAATTTCAAACTGCGAGGGCGCAACTTCCGGATGGTCCTTCTCGTTCTGGAAGCCCATGGCGCGCTGTACTTCGGCTGTCGTGTCGATGAAGGTGCGCAGCGGATCGCCGGGAAGCGAGTGGTAATATCCGCCGGTGTTGACGTATTCAAACTTTCCGGTTTCGTGGTAATGGCGCTCGGCGTCAGGGCCCTTGAATAGGAAGCCTTCAATCTCGTTGGCGGCATTGAGCGTGTAGCCTTTTTTCTTGTTGAGTTCTTCCGCGTAATTCTTCAGCACGCCGCGGATATCGCCGGAGTACGATGTGCCGCCCTTGTCGATGACTTCGCCGAAAACGAGAACCTTTCCCGAGCCGAAGACGTCGGCCGGAGCCCAGTAGAAGGCGCCCCAATCGATGCCGAGCCGAAGATCGCTCTCGCGCTGCGCGGTGAATCCGCGGATCGATGATCCGTCGAAAGTGAGGTTGTCCCAGCTTTTGAGCAGGAATTTTTTATCGTAGTCCAGCATGTGCAACCGGCCTTCAAGATCGCTGAAGAGCACGGTCACGGCCTTGATCCGCTTTTCGTCGGTCAGGTACTTGAGGCGGTCTTCCTGGACCTTGTGAGATGCGACCCGGTTCCTGCGCTGCTCCTTCGCCTTCAGGTTGAGTTCTTCGAGTTCGTCGTATGAGAGTGCCAGGAAATTGCGGAGTTCGTTAGGCATGGATGTCGTTCAGTCTCCTTCGCATAAAAACTTATGATTTGGGCAAAACCGCATCACAGGTACAGGGAAAGTTGAAATGGCTGGTTTCAACGCATTGAGTTGGAACACGGAAGAATAGCGCGGCGGCACGGCACCCGCCAATCGAAAAAGCTGATGACTGACATAAAAGAGATTTATCCGGGAGGCGAAGACGACCATTAAACCCTCAAGGGCTCCAGCGACGCGACTGCCCAGTCATTCATGGGATGCAGCGCACCGCAGTCGAGGCATTTTGTCACGGAGAACTGGGTTGCACAACGAGGGCAGGTTGCCCGCGTTGCAAATGTATCGAATTGCTGGCCACACTTTCCGCATTTCCAGAACTCGCCTACCGGCGGGGCAGTCTTGCAAGCCGGACAGAAAAAGCCGTGCCGGCGCGGCAGCTTCGCGAAACGGGAGAGCGCCATGGCGTGTTTGAGCCCGCCCCAGCAACTCATCAGCATAAAAATTGCGACAGCGCCCAACCACACGTCTCGCCTCCACAGGGCCAGGCCGACGAAGCCGGCGACCCCAATGAGTCCGATGACTGTGGCGGCCATCAAGCTGCGCGCACGGCCCAACACGAACCAGAGGAGGGAGCGAAGGATCTGGCCGCCGTCCAGTGGGTAGACGGGCAGGATATTGAAAACCAGCAGCCCCAGGTTAATAAACGCGACCGCGCGCACCAGTTGGTAAAGATCGGGCATCGTCTCTGGCCATCCTTGCGACTGACCAGCGACCATCGCTCCAAACAAAATCGGCAGCAGCGCCACATTGACTAAAGGGCCGGCCGCGATGCTCCACAAGGTAGCGCCCGGCCGTGGCGGCGGATCTACATAGGCGACGCCGCCCAGAGGCCAGAGAACAATCTGATCGGCGCGTCCTCCAACTTGACGGCATGCCAGCGCGTGCCCGAACTCGTGAATCAAGACGATCACGAACAGCGCCAGATACTCGAGAACATTCCAGGTGACGGAGGAATAACTTCCTTTCCGCATCTCGATTTCGTAAATCGCTACCAAAAACCAGGAAAGATGAAGAAAGACATCGATTCCGCGGAAACGGAAGAGATGGATCGATCCCTGGCGCGCTCTAGCCATGTGGGCAGTCTACTGCATTGTCAAAAGCAGCGTATGTGACGGTCGTTACTGGCGGTGGGCAGAAGCGCCTGCGGCCAACTCCCGCAGGGTGGTGAGGAACCCGGCAGCGGTGCGGGGATCGTAGAGCGCGTCGAGGGCGATGGTGGCGGAAAATTGAGGAGATTCCGGGCGGAAGCGAACTTGCAATACGTCCTGCTGGCGCACGGTCATGAGCGTGTTGATCTCAGGAGTGGAATCTTCCTTCCAGTGGGTGCGCGTAGTGAGAACAATGGGGCCGGGTTCGTAGACCTCCCACTCGCGCTCGTCGGTACGAATGGCAGTCACGCCGCGGCTGTGAGCGCACCAGCGATGCCGCACGACTTCGAGATGGAAGCTGGGAGAACCGCCCGAGGTCGGCCTCGAAAGTCAGAGTTTCTTTTTGCTTGTGCCAGCAGCTAATCAGCCAATGAATGGGCAACGCGCGCGGCCGAAACTTCATGGTCAGGTGCGCGTTTTCGAAGCTACGGGAAGGGAACTGCAGGCGGGCATGGAGCCGGTGACTACTGAGCCAGCGCCAGTCGAGGATACGTCCTTTGCCGGCGCACGCCGACTGTACCCAGCGCAGTGCCTCGGTTCCTTTGCGGCGGTTGTAGGCGGCAAACAGGAAGTACCATATCCCCAGGACCCCAACCGCGCCGACGACGTCGATGACTAGAAGGCGTCCCACCACGTCTTCACACAGTCCTCTGATGCTGATGGTACGTCCGAGGTTGCGATCAGAGCAAGGGGCCGAGGGACTCCATTTCACTTTTTTCTGGGGTGGTTAGGTACGAGCTGTGGAAAACCAGTGTGAAAAGTAGTTTCCCGTTTTGGGAAACTATCGCTGAGGTTCCGGGCCGTTACAATGTCGAGGTGACACCCATTCTGAGCGACTCCAACTTAAGCGATTCCAAGGTGCGCAACTTCAAGCTACGCGACTTCGCGCCCCAAGACTTTGACACCCTTTGGCGGCTGGATCAGAATTGTTTTCCGCCGGGGATCTCGTACTCGAAGCCGGAGCTGCGGTCCTATATACGAAGACCGGGATCATTCACATTGGTTGCAACTGACGCGGAGCATGGCAATATTGCCGGGTTTATCGTAGTGCAGGAGGGCGCGACTGGGCATGTGATCACCATCGACGTGGATCCGTCCGCGCGCCGCGCACGCGTTGGATCCCTGCTTCTGCAAGCGGCCGAAGACCGCCTGCGCAGTGCGGGATCGCGGGCCGTAGGATTGGAAACAGCGGTGGACAACGTCGCGGCCTTGGCTTTCTATAAGCGGCTCGGCTACAACGTGGTCCGAACCTGGCCTCGCTACTACTCCAACGGCGTCGATGCACTGGTCATGCGGAAGGAGTTGATCTGAGGGGCGGGATAACGTGCCCTATTCAGGAAACGACATGAAAGTAGCGATTCAGGGAGAGCTCGGTTCATTCAGTCATGAGGCAGCGACGCGGATGCTGCCGCGATGCACCATAGTTCCGTGCGCGCGGTCTATTGAGGTTTTCGATCGAATCGAAAAAGGATCGGTCGGTGCGGCGGTCATTCCAATTGAAAATACTTTGGCGGGCACTGTCGCCGAGCATGCCGACCTGATGCTGAGTCGCGGTGTCTTCATTCAGGCCGAGTATCTGCTTCGTATTGTGCACAACGTGATCGCCATGCCCGGAGTACGCCTGGGATCGGTGAGGAGAGTTCTGTCGCATCCCGTGGCGCTCGACCAGTGTCGCGATTTTTTTCGCCGGCATCCGAAAATCGAAGCCGTGCCGTTCTATGACACCGCAGGCAGCGTAAAGCATGTGCTGGCCGAGCGGTTGACCGATGCTGCAGGAATTGCCGGGAAGCAGGCGGCGCGCCAGTATTCCGGCAAGATTCTCCAGTCGGGCATTGAAGATGACAAGCGTAACTTCACTCGCTTCTTTTTAATTCGCAAGCTGGGCGACGGCGCAGGAAAGCGCGAGAAGAAGGGAAGCGCGGACTATCACCGGCTAATTCCTCGCGGCGCGAACAAGACGTCCATTGTTTTTCAAGTGAAGAATGTGCCGGGAGCCCTGTTTAAGTCGCTGAGCGTGTTTGCCCTGCGGGACATCAGCTTGAGCAAGATCGAATCCCGACCTAGGCGAGGCCGGCCATGGGAGTATGTTTTCTACGTGGACTTCCTGCGTGGCGACGACGAACCAGCGCGGAACGCTTTGCGACATCTGGGAGAGGTCGCCGAGTTCGTGAAAGTGCTGGGTATTTATCCGGCCGTTTCGGTTCGTTGATCGCGCTCACTCTAAAACGAAACTGGCAATCCCGCTATCACATCTCCTTGTGACGTCGCGCACATTCGGTTTTCTTGCAAACGCCTAAACTGGTCCGCGTGGCCGCAGAAACTTGTCCGCGGTCCGACAAAATTATTGTTAAAGGAGGTTTTATGCGGTCTTTGAAAGGCTTGAGTATCTTCGTGTGCGTGCTGATGACGGTTGCGCTAGCGGTGGCGGGAACCAATAGCATGGGCGTCCGCGACGTGAGCCATGTGACCTTTGTAGCGCCGGTCCGAGTGGGAACGGTTGTATTGCCGGCCGGGGATTACGCCGTACGCCATACGATGGAAGGGGAAAATCACGTTATGGTGTTCCAGCGTGCGCACAGCAAGGACGAGTTCAAGGTGAAATGCACACTGGTTCCGCTGCCGAATAAAGCGCAGAAGGACCAGGCCATTTACCAATTGACTGCCGGAAACGAGAGGATCTTGGAAGAGTTAGTCTTCCAAGGGGATACTGCTAAGCACGTTTTCTAGACTTCGATAGGGATGATGTTCCGCTGGACCTAGAAGGCTACTGTCTGGGTTCAGCCGCTTGTCGCCGTGCGTGGAAGTTCACTACAAGTGGGCGGGAGACGTTCGTTTTCCCGCCCTCCCCAATTTAGTGCTTGGCAACCAGCCACCTGCGCGTTAGGCTCTGCACCTTAGGCACATTCTCCAAATCTCGCAAGGGAATAGAATTCAAGATCTTGTGCTCCGTTCGAGGCTTCTGAAACCTTTTCTCGAGCGGCAACATCTAAACTTGAGCGAGTTACACTCAAGGAGACATAATGAGCCAGCAGCCGCCAGTCGAGCGCACTCCTAAAATTAAGGAAACAAACGAGCACAAGGCTCTGCCGGTTCTTCCCGTGCGGGACACTGTTCTGTTCCCCCACGCGGTTCTGCCACTGACCGTGGGCCGGGAAAGTTCCGTTCAGTTGATTAATTCCCTAGGCGAAGACAAGACCATCATTGTTGTGGCGCAACGCGAAGCGCGCGTTGATACGCCCCAACCGACGGACTTATACACGGTGGGCACGTCGGCCGTGGTTCATAAAGTGGTCAAGATGCCCAACCAGAGCTTGTTCGTTTTTGCGGAAGGGCTGGAACGCGTTCGGCTAGGCGAATTCACTCAACTGACGCCGTTCATGAGCGCGCACTATTCAGCGCTGCCTGAGGGCGTCACGCCGTTAGCAACCTCGGAAATCGAAGCCCTACAGCGGAATGTTCTGACCCTGTTTCAGCAGATTGTCGCCGGTTCCCCCACTCTGTCGGACGAACTCTCCACGGTGGCTATGAACATCGACGAACCCGGCCGCCTGGTGGACTTTATCGCATCTTCGTTGCCGTCGCTTTCCACGCCCGACAAGCAGGACACGCTGGAGACTCTCGACATCCACGTGCGGCTGGAGAAGATCAACCAGCACCTGGCCAAGGAACTCGAAGTCCAGCAACTGCGCAACAAGATTCAGAGCGAAGTGCAGGATCGGGTGCAGCAGACCCAACGCGAGTACTACCTGCGCGAGCAGATGAAAGCGATCCAAAAAGAACTGGGCGAGCAGGATGAAGGCCAGCGCGACGTCGAGGATTTGAAGAAGAAAATTGAAGAAGCGGGGATGCCCGACGAGGTCAAGAAAGAAGCGCTCAAGGAACTGGGGCGGCTCTCGCGCATGTCGCCGATGGCTGCGGACTATTCTTTGACTCGTAACTATATTGAATGGCTGGCGGTGTTGCCGTGGGCGAAAACTTCCGGCCAGGAAATTGAGATCCCCAAGGCGAAAGAAATCCTGGATGCGGATCACTACGATCTGGAAAAAGTGAAAGACCGCATTCTGGATTACCTCTCTGTCCGGCGCCTGAAGCCGAATATGAAGGGGCCGATTCTGTGCTTCGTCGGACCTCCGGGCGTGGGGAAAACTTCGCTGGGAAAGTCGATCGCGCGCGCGTTAGGCCGCAAGTTCGTGCGCTTGTCGCTAGGCGGTGTGCACGATGAAGCGGAAATTCGCGGCCATCGCCGAACATATATCGGCGCGCTGCCGGGCCAGATCATTCAGGGTATCCGGCGCGCCGAGACCAAAGATCCCGTCTTCATGCTGGATGAAATCGACAAAGTAGGGCGCGACTTCCGCGGCGATCCGGCTTCGGCTTTGCTGGAGGCGCTCGATCCCGAGCAGAATTCTTCGTTCCGCGACAATTATCTGGATGTGACGTTTGACTTGTCGAAGGTTCTGTTTATTACGACCGCCAATATGCTCGATCCGATTGCGGAGCCGTTGCGCGATCGTATGGAAATTATTGAGCTGCAGGGCTACACCGAGGAAGAAAAGGTTCACATCGCATTTAAATATTTGATCCCGCGTCAGATTGACGAGAACGGAATCACGGCGGAGCAGATCGAATTTCCGGAAGAAGGAGTGCGCTACGTCATCCGGCACTACACGCGAGAGGCGGGCGTGCGCAGTTTGGAACGGACCATTGGCACCATCTGCCGCAAGCAAGCGCGGCGGCTGGCCGAGGGTAAGACCGAGAAGCTTGTCGTCAACAAGGAAATCATTCAGGAGTTTCTTGGCGGCATCAAGATTCGCAGTGAAGGGGAAATCGCGGAACGCACTGAGCGGCCCGGCGTGGCTGTGGGTCTGGCCTGGACTCCATCTGGCGGCGATGTGCTGTTCGTCGAAGCCAACGCGATGAAGGGCAAGGGCGGCTTCACCATGACCGGACAGATTGGCCAGGTCATGCAGGAGTCGATGCAGGCGGCGCTGACTTGGGTGAGGTCGAACGCAGATCGGCTGGGCGTGCAAGAAAGTTTCTTCGCCGATCATGATATCCACATTCACGTTCCAGCGGGAGCGATTCCGAAAGACGGACCTTCGGCGGGCGTGACTATGGCGACGACTTTGGTTTCTCTGCTGACTAAGCGGCGCATCACGCCGCTGCTCGCCATGACGGGAGAAATCACGTTGAGCGGGAACGTTCTTCCGGTCGGCGGAATCAAGGAGAAAGTCCTAGCCGCCAAGCGTGCCGGGGTGCGTGACGTGATTCTTCCGGCGGAGAATAGGATGAACGTTGAGGAAGATCTCTCGCCCGAGCAACTGGAAGATCTAACGGTGCACTATGTGAAGACTATCGACGAGGCCCTGAAGGTCTCGCTGCCCGAGGTCGCGGGGGGGCCGGCTGCGAAGATACTTTCGACGCCGCCGAAAGATCCAAAGCAGGACTACAACCCGACGCAGCCGGTGAAGGAACCGGATGCGGTTCATGACAAGGTGTTGACGCGAGCTTGAAGATTTCTGCGTTCAAAAGGCCAGCCTCGTGAGGCTGGCCTTTTTGTTCTCCCCAGAACTCTAGCTCCACCGCAAAGGACAGCACTCAAGTGCGTTAAACTGAACGCCTGATGCGAGTGCGAGTTCTCTTTTTCGGCATTCTGAAAGAAGTCATTGGGAAATCTGCGGACCTCATCGACTTGCCGGAGGGATCGTCGGTTCGCGAAGTGCTGGCGCGATATGAATCGCTGATTCCGCGGCTGCGGGAGTCACTGCCTTCGCTGGCGTTAGCGGTAAATCAACAATATGCCGGGCCGGATACACTCTTGAGGGACAACGACGAAGTGGCCTTGCTGCCGCCGGTGAGCGGAGGAGCGGAAGATGCTGCGGACTCGACCTCGGCACGACAGCCGGCGGGGCGCCGGCGCTACGCGTTGCTCGTTCGTGAACGGATTGACACCCAGGGGACGTTGGCCAGCCTGAAGCGCGGGGAAGATGGTGCCGCGCTGGTTTTTGAAGGCGTGGTCCGTAACCAGACACGCGGTCGCAAGACTCTCTATCTCGACTATGAAGCGTATGAAGAGATGGCCTTGGAGCAGATCGAGTCCCTGACCGCGCAAGCCTTGCAGCAGTTTCAGATTCGCGACGTGGCCATCGTGCACCGGCTGGGCCGGCTTGAAATTGGGGAGACTAGCGTGCTGATCGCGGTTGCGTCAGCGCATCGCGCGGCCGCGTTTGAGGCTTGCCGCTGGCTTATCGATACGCTTAAGCGCACCGTACCCATCTGGAAGAAGGAGTACTTCGAAGATGGCGCGGTCTGGGCGGACGGCGAGCCATTTCCGGCGGAAATACCACGCGCGAATTCCTGAAGCGGAGGCAGCCCGGTACGGGAAGCCGCATCTAACTGCACGCGGCTTGACGCCGATTCCGGTTTCTGGCGAAGCGGAAACGCGACGCGGGCGGCGGTGTGGCACAGGTATAATTCCATCACTCGATGAGAAAACCCGCATCGGTTCTGCTTTTTACCGGCTTGCTCGCGGCCGCCTGCGGCCTAAGTGCGCAACAAATGCCGCCGCAGGACCCCGCGCAGATTCCCGGTCACCCTCAGCGGCCATCCGACCCGGCCACTACGCTCCGCGTCGACGTCAACCTGGTGAACGTCTTTGTGACCGTAACCGACGCCCACGGCGCTCCCATCGGTGGGCTCACCAAAGACAATTTCCTGCTCAAGGAAGACGATGCTCCTCAGCAAGTTAAAGTGTTCGATAAGGAATCGGCGCTGCCGCTTTCCATCGCGCTGGCTATCGATACGAGCTTGAGCACGCGCCACGACCTGCCGTTCGAACAGGCCTCGGCCAAGCGCTTTGCGCATGACATTATGCGCCCCGTCGACGGCCTCTGCGTTTACGGCTTCAGCGAGACGGTAAGGGAATCGACCCGCGGATTTATCCCGGACCTTCGATCCATCGACGAGGGCATCGAACACATCCAAGTAGGAGCAGCCACCGCACTCTACGACGCGATTTATCTGACATCACGTGATCTGGACCACCGCAAGGGACGAAAAGTAATTGTCCTGATCACCGATGGTGGGGACACGATCAGTCGGATCGACTACAAACAGGCGGTGCGGGCGGCGGTGGAAGCGGAAGCGATTGTGTACTCGATCATCATTGTGCCGATCGAGAGCAGCGCCGGGCGCGAAACCGGCGGCGAACATGCTTTGATCCAGCTCTCGGACGATACGGGCGGAAAGTTCTACTATGCGACGTCCACCTCGGAACTCGACGATGCGTTCCACAAAATCAGCGACGAACTGCGAACCCAATATCTGTTAGCGTATTATCCATCGCAGCGCACATCGTTTTCGGAGTTTCGCCGCATCGAAGTCAAGGTCCAAGGCGTGTCGGATGCCGCTGCCTATCACGTCCGCCATCGTGCCGGGTACTATACAGTGAAGTCTGAGTGAGACAACAGGGTCGCAGAGAGTACCCGCGAATAAGTTTGCGGGCATTTGTAACCATATGCAAATGCCGGAATTAGGCAGCTTTTCTCGCTGCATGATACGAATGCTTTCCTTCAAACCAAGTTGGAGTCGCTCTTTTAGCGTAGCAAAGCGTTTTAGAAGTTTCGAAAGGATAACAAGAACGATGAGCTTTAATTTCCCGCTAAGGCCTGCTATGCGGCTTGTTTTCTTCGCGATGCTGATGCTCATCTTCGGTGTATTTTCTTCCCCAATGTTTGCCCAGACCACAATTGCGACTGGCAGCGTCGCTGGAACTGTCACTGACGCAAACGGCGCAGTAGTCTCGGGCGCCAGGGTCACTGTAACGGGCTCAACCGGGCAAACGATCGACGTTACATCCGGGGCGAATGGTACGTATTCAGCCAGTCTGCTGATTCCTGGGCGTTACAAAGTAAGGGTCGAAGCGAAAGGTTTTAAGACGGCGCAGCTGGCCTTAACCGTTCAGGTGGGTAATGCCGTGAACGGCAGCGTGAAACTCGATGTTGGCCAGGAGAGCACGGTGGTCGATGTGCGGGCCAACGAAGTTCAGGTGAATACCGAGCAGGCAACCGTCCAGGGAGTTTTGACGGCCAACCAGATCGAGAACCTGCCAGTGAATGGCCGCGACTTCCTCGATTTGGCGCAGCTCGAACCCGGAGTTCAGATTCAGGATGGACAAACCTTCGATCCCACAAAGGCTGGCTATTCGTCCATTTCTTTCGAGGGCCGCTACGGGCGGACTGCCCGCATTGAAGTTGACGGCGTTGATGTTTCCGATGAAACCGTAGGCACGACCACGACTGACATTCCGGCTAGCGGCGTCCAGGAATTTCAAATCAGCCAAGCCAGTATGGATATGTCCACCGAGTTGACTTCTTCCGGGTCGGTGAACGTGACCACCAAGTCCGGGACAAGGTCATTTCATGGCGAAGCGTTCGGGCAGTTCCGCGACAGTTCGATAGGGGCCGCGGCGCTTCCCGGTGGAGCGAAGCCGCCCTACGAGCGCAGCCAGTATGGCGCCGATCTGGGCGGACCGATTATCAAGAATAAGCTGTTTTTCTTCGGCGATGGCGAGCGAACCAAGCAGGATGCCCAGACGCCGGTTCCCATCTCAGCTCCATTTCAAATCTATTCGGGAAGTTTCAGCGATCCGTTCCGCGAAGACAATCTGATTGGCCGTTTGGACTATCAACTAACTAAAGGCGCCCGGCTGTTTTATCGCTATTCGTACTTTAAGAACCTGCTGGGCGCGACCGACGGTTCCGGTTTTTCGGTCTATGACAACAAGGACATCACGCGCGATCATGTGGTGGGCGTGGATTTCAGGACCGGCCCCTATACCCACTCCATTCGTTTCTCATATTTGAAATTCCAGAACCAGATCGTGGATGCAACCATCGGTAACAGCGCCCTGCCTTTTAGCAACCTTGGGGCGCAGATTTTTATGGGCGCAACGGGCTTGGTTGCCGGACCAAATTATCTCGCTCCCCAAAGCACGTTGCAGAGTGATCGCCAGATTAAGTACGACGGCACCCGAGTGCTGGGACCCCACATTGTCCGTTTTGGAGTCACCTATAACTACCTGTTAAGCGGGCGCTTTGCGTCGTTTTCGAAGAACGGACCACAGATTACTTCTAAAGTTACGCCGGGCGACATTACCGCTGCCGCGGCCGGACCCTTTCCCGGCGGCTCCTCCAACCCTCTCAACTACCCGGCCGATGGCGGTTACGTTTTGGGCAACGGCTTGGGTTACTCGACCAGCAAGCCCGCTCTGGGCTTTCCGGCGGGTGGCTTAGGGCCCGACAATCGCATCCTGCTTTACCTCGGCGATTCATGGAAGGTGAAGCCAAACTTTACTCTGAGTTACGGGCTGCGCTACGAACGCGATACGGGCCGCACCGACAGCCAGTATCCTGCGATTCCGCAACTCAATTCCCTGGCAGCGGGACTGGGCAATCGCGTAACCCAGCCGAATAAAAACTTCTCGCCAGAAGTTGGATTTGCCTGGGATCCGGCGAAAAATGGCAAGACGTCAATCCGCGGCGGCGTCGGATTGTTCTGGGAGAATGCCATTTGGAATAACGTGCTCTACGACGGGCCCCGCCGCGAAACGACCGGCGCGTTCCTGCAGAATCCGTCGCCCTGTTCTGCCGCTGGCGTTCCAGCGCCCATCCAAACGTCAACCGGCACGATCACTGCGGGTTCCGCAGTTTGCGGTACAGCAGGAAATTATCCGCTGATCGGAAACGCGCTGCCCGCCCTGCTGGCCTTTCAAGCGCAATATCAGGCAGCCTCGCCGCTCAACCTGCAGCAGCCAAATCCGAATTACGCCGGACAGTACCTGAACGGCACGGTGCAAGGCGTTACCTACAATTGCCAGGATCCCACCGCGCAATGCTACTTCGCGCCGGGCAATTCCATGTTTAATCCGAATTACCGATCGCCGCGTTCGATTGTGATGAACCTGGGCATCCAGCGCGAGATTCGTCCCGGGACGGTGCTGAGCGTGGACTTTATCCGCAATGTGCAAACCCATTTCCTTCTCGGCGTAGACCAGAATCATGCCGGCGATGTCGGTACGTTCAATGTGACGGCTGCTCAGCAGGCGATTCAGGCTACACTTGCCAACTGTGGAGCGGCTTCGGTACCTGCCTCCTATTCCACCAATTGCCCGCTCGATCCCGCAAATGGATCAAGCGATAACGGTACCTGGGGCACGGCCAACAATCCTGCCCGGCCCGCCACCATGTCGGACTATGCCGGCTACGGCCTGGGTTCCTCCACCGATATGGGCGGCAGCAATTGCTTTGCGGCTCTCGGTCGAAGCTGCGCTTTCCCCGGACTAAATCCGAACGCACCGCCGCTGGGTTTCCTCTCGCCGGTTGGCCGCTCTGTGTATAACGGGCTGCAAATGAAGTTGATCGAAAATGTGAAGAATCCCTTTCGAGGGGCGAAGGCTTTGAACTTGCAGGTTGGGTATGCCCTCTCTCGTTTCGATAACTCCGGTGGCGGGGTGGCGCCCGGTGCGCTCGTGACCGCAGTAGGCGGCGATCAGGATTCCATTGTGCCCGCACTCGACAACAACAACGTAAGCCGCTACTTCGGACCTTCCACGCTGGACCGCACCCACCAGGTTTCTTTCGGTGGGTACATGGACGTGCGCGGCGGTTTTCAACTGGGAATCATGTCGCATTTCTACAGTCCTCTGTCCACGACTTTGACCGTGCCCAACAGCGGGCTCGGTGCCGGCGAAATTTTCCGCACCGATTTCACGGGGGACGGCACCACGCAGGATCCGATTCCCGGCACCAAGGTCGGAAACTTCGATCGCGGCATCGATGCCAGCAGCATCAACAACGTGATCTCGAAGTACAACGCAACGCAAGGCGGGGAGCCGACTCCGGCGGGCAATGTGTTGATCGCCGCCAATCTCATGACGGCAGCCGATCTGTCGGCGCTGGGCGGCGTAGCGCCCACGGTCTCGGCTGCGCCTGTCGGCCAGGTGAACTACAGTTGGCTGCGGGCCTTCGACGCCACCATCAGCTGGAGTCATATGTTCTTCGAGCGCGTGACCATTAAACCTTCGGTAGGTTTTTACAATCTGCCGAACTTCGCTAATTTCGATTTGCCGACCAGCATGATGTCAGGTCTGTTGACCGGTGGCGTCGGCAGCATCAACGGCACCAACTATACCGGTCACTTGGTAAACCGGGTCGGAGTGGGCACCGGCGTTTACACGCTGGGGTCGCCTCGCGAGGCTGAGTTCAGTCTGAAGATTATTTTCTAGCCGGCTTGAACGAGCATTCCCGCACCAGCGTCAGGTCAGCACTGGTGTTTTTTTTGAGGCTGCAATACACCGGCGGCTGTTCGCTGCAGCCACAGGGCTTTGTGTACAATGCCTGCATGTCGTTCCGCCCTCCACAAGGGAATCCCAACTCCGCCAAACGCAGCCGCACACCGCCCCCGGAAGATACCTTTGAAGAAGTTGCTTTTCTTAAAGCGCTGGGCGAGAAACAGAAGCCAGTGTCGGTGAAGTTGATGGACGGGCAGATCGTGCGCGGGTGGATCGAATATTACGACAAAAACATGGTGCGGTTGACTCGCGACGGGGCGCCCAACCTTTTCATCTTCAAGCACGAAATTATGTACATTTCCGAAGAAGGCGGGAAGAGAAAGTGAGAGGGCAGTTTCCGGCTTTTGCTTTTCGGCTTCCGCAACGCGAGATTGGCGGAGCCTTCGGCCTTCGCGGCGCCTGACTTTAAAAATGAAGTCTGGCAGTCGAGTGCCGGAAATCCGATCACGCATGTCATCCACCGCCCCCAAACCAGAGAGTTTCCTGCCAGCCATGTCGGCCATCGCTCGCGAAGCGGGTGCTCTGCTGCTGGATTATTTCCATCAGGGATTGAAGATCGAGTACAAGGGCGACGCCGATCTGGTGACCGCCGCGGATCGCGCTGCCGAAACGCTGATTCGTGAGCGCGTCACTCAACAATTTCCATCCCATGACGTGCTCGGCGAAGAGCAAGGCTTGAGTGACCTGGGCGGAGAATATCGCTGGTACGTCGATCCGCTGGACGGGACTACAAATTTCGCACACGGATATCCGGTGTACGGCGTGTCGCTAGCTCTGGAGGAGCGCCCTGCAGGCGCGGATCGAGGTCGCAGGGTTGCGGGAGTCGTCTACGATCCTACGCGCGATGAATTGTTTAGCGCCGAGCAGGGAGAAGGCGCCCACCTCAACGGCAGACCGATTCACGTTTCCAAAGCTTCGCAATTGAAGGAATGCCTGTTGGCGACGGGTTTCCCAAGCCACAAGCGTCACAAGAATCCGAACATTTATTTCTATCACCAGATCACGCTCCGCACGCACGGAGTGCGCCGTGCCGGATCGGCGGCGCTCGATCTTTGCAATGTGGCCAGCGGCCGCTTTGACGGCTTCTGGGAATTCAATCTCAATCCCTGGGACACAGCCGCGGGCGTGCTGATCGTGGAAGAGGCGGGCGGCCGGGTGAGCCGCTTTGACGGATCTCCCTTTGAGCTCGACAGCCGCGAAACGCTAGCTTCGAACGGGCTGGTGCACGAGGCGCTGCTGCATGAATTCCAGGAGATTTTCGCGGGAAGAGGACTGGTTCCGCTGCCTGAACCCAGCGAGTACAAGCGGTAATGAAGATTGCCGAAGACGGAGGAACAAAACCAGATGATGAAACGTTATGGTCGGTCGATCGTCGCTGTCGCACTGCCGATATTCGCCGTGGCCCTTTTGGCCGCTGCGCCGGTTGCAGCGCCCGATGCGGCTTACGTCGAGTCCATCGAAAAATGGAAGGTCGAGCAGACTGCCGACTTGAAAGAGAATTGGTTGCCGCTAGCGGGGCTGTTCTGGCTCAAGCCGGGCCCGAACACCTTCGGCAGCGATCCCTCGAATCCGATCGTGTTCCCGAAGGTCCCGGCGCGCGCGGGTCAGTTCGATCTTGCAGGCAAGGAGGTCACGCTCACCATGTCGCCTGATGCAAAGGCCACAATTGACGGCAAGCCTGTCAGCCAAGCCAAGCTGGATCCGGACACTTCGAAGCAGGTTACATACGTACAGATGGGAAGCCTGCGATTTCACGTCATCGTACGCGGGGAGCGGGTGGGAATTCGCCTGCGCGACACCGACAGCGCAGCCGTGCGCGATTTCAAAGGGATGATGTTTTTCCCGCTCGACTTGAATTATCGCGTCACGGCAACCTGGATTCCCGCAGACGGCAAGCAGACCGTCGAAATTCCAAATGTGCTCGGCGACGTCTCGGCGGATCCCGTCCCGGGAGTTGCGGTATTCAAGGTGAATGGCGAAGAGTTGAAGTTGACAGCCCTTGGCGGCGATCCGAAGAGTGGGCTGTTCTTCGTCTTCAACGACCTGACAGCGAAGAATGATACCTATCCTGGCGGACGATTTCTTGACACCGGGCCGATTGTCGACGGACACGTCGTCCTCGATTTCAATCGCGCCTACAATCCTCCGTGCGCCGTGACACCCTATGCAACGTGTCCGCTGGCGCCGAAGGAAAACCGTCTGACAATTGCGATCCCGGCTGGGGAAAAGTTCGACAAGGCAGCGCACGCTCACCACTAGGTTCGTTGCCGGGCCGCTAGCCGTGCGGGATCAAACGCTACCGGCGGCTCTAGCCTTGTTACAATGACTACGTGGGAAGACCGTCCCGGTCCGCTCCGGACGGGGTAATTCAGAATTTCGACACCGCAGGTTCACCGTGATCAACTCACTTTTGGAACGCAAAATTGAAAAGCGGCCCGACAAAGTCCGGCTGCAGGGGCGCATCCTTTTTCTCACCGAAGATCCGGACCTCATACGGCGACAGCTAGCGGGCGAAGACCTGCCTTGGGATACACAGAATCCGGCGAACAATCCAAAACTGCGCGATGACATTTCGACCGACGAGATCACTCCGGCGCATTATTGTTTTTATTTTGACGAGACGCTGGGCGAGATTCCTTATCTCGGATTGAAATGCGGCAGCGTTACGCCTATCGGCCGTGGCGACGTGAAGCGCGGCGGATTTGTCTGCGCGGTGAGCGGCAAGCGGCGCGGAAAAGGATCGAGCCGCGAGCAATCGCCTTACGCCGAGATGTGCGCCGGCATTCGCGTGGTGATTGCCGAAAATATTGAACGCATCTACAAGCAGAATTGCCAGAACCTGGGGCTGCTGACCTCGACGAACTTTTCGTTGATCGACCGCATTCGCGGTGGGGAAGAGATTGCGCTGAGCGAATTCACCGCCGGCGAGGACGAGATTACGCGGCAAGTGATCGAGTATGGCGGGTTGTTTCCGTTTAATGTGGCACGGATGCAAGGGAAAGTGTTTTTACCACCCATCGCGGAAGCGGGCGGGGGCGCCCGCTCTACACAGGCAATGACTCTGGCCGAGAAGATATTCGCGCGACACATGATCAGCGAGAGGGGAGAAGTGGGTGTGCCATCGGTGAAGCCGGGGGACACTGGTTTTGCGCGAGCCGATCTTCGCTTCAGCCACGAATATGTCACGCCCATGGCTGCGATTTTTTTCGAGCGCTACGTCGGGAAGGACGCGAAGGTCAACGATCCTGCGAGCATCATTTTCTTCCGCGATCATCTGACCTTTCTCGACGAAGTGATTTCCGAAGAAAAGAAAAAGCTCGGCTTGCTCGATCTAGCGACGCAACTCAAACGCAAGCAGCAAGAATTTGCCAAGAAGCAGGGCATCCGCCTCCACGGCGAACTGACGGATCGCAAAGGCTCAGAGGGAATTTGCCACTCGATTGTTCTCGAAAGCTACGCGCTGCCGGGGCAGTTGAACATTGGGTCTGATTCGCACACGCCGCACGTGGGGGCTATCGGATGCGTGGCCTTCGGCATCGGAACCACCGATGTATTCAATTCCTGGATTACGAAAGATGTGCGGGTGAAAGTTCCGGAGTCGGTGAGAATCGTAATTCGAGGCAAGAAGCATTCCAACGTGACCGCGAAAGATTTCATCCTGAGAATTCTCAGTCTGGATTACGTGCGCAGCGGCAAGGCGCTGGCCAAGGTCATGGAATATGCAGGCGAGGCGATCGAGCAGTTGAGCGTCGACGAGCGCGCGACTATGACGAACATGGCTGCTGAAATTGGCGGATTCACGGGCATCGTCGCGCCTGACAAGAAGGCTGTCGATTTTCTGGTCGAGCGTCGCGGCATGGATCGCAAGAAAGCGGAAGCGATGATCGAAGGTCTTTATAGCGATCCCGGCGCGCAGTATGCACACGTGATCGAACTGGATGCGGCTGAGATTACGCCTATGGTAGCGACACCGGGCGACCCGGGAAATGGTAAATATGTGCGCGAGTTGAACACGCCGGTCCCGGTGGAGATTGCTTACGGCGGAACCTGCACCGCAGGCAAGAATGAAGACATGGATATGTATGCGGCCGTGCTCGCCGACGCTTTGAAGCAGGGCAAACGCGTGGCTGATTCGGTGAAGTTCTACATTCAATTTGGATCGCAGGAGACGCGCGAGTATTGCTTGCGCAAAGGCTATCTTGATGTCTTTCAAAAAGCCGGAGCACAAGTGATCGAGCCAAGCTGCGGCGCGTGCATCAATGCCGGGCCGGGAGTTTCCACTCGGCCCGATCAAGTGGTAATCAGCGCGCAGAATCGCAACTTCCCCGGTCGCAGCGGTCCGGGTCAGATGTATCTGGCTTCGCCGTTGACGGTCGCCGCCAGCGCCGTGGCAGGATACATCGTGGAGTATGAACCGAGCGAAAAGAAGGAATTGATTTCGGCCTAATCGTCTGCTTACTGATCCGGCTGTCGAGCGTCCGACCTTTTCAGGAGGACAATCATGAGCTGCTTCCACCTGATTTTCGTTGCCAGCATCACCGTAGGTTTCGTCGCGGCGCCTGCCGCTTTCCGGACAGCCTCTTCTTCTGCTGCTTCGGTTCCGATAGCTTCCGCCGGTTCGCTGACGCTCGCCACGCCAATGCTCGAGCCTCGCTCGGGACACACGGCAACCCTTCTCCCGGACGGCAGGGTCCTGATTGCGGGCGGCATGCGAGGCAATCAGGATTTCTACGATTCTGCCGAACTCTACGATCCGTCTACCGGCAGGTTCCGGCCCACAGGAAAGATGCACCAGCGGCGTGTCGGACATATCGCGGTGCTGCTGCCTTCGGGAAAAGTATTGGTGGCTGGAGGCTGGGTGGGCGACGGAGGAACTGATTCGGCAGAATTATATGACCCCGCCACCGGAAAGTTTACGCTAATTTCGAAAATGACGATCCGGCGCGGGAGACCGAGTGCGACCTTGCTGGCGAGCGGGGATGTGCTCATCGTGGGCGGCGAGGAACGGAACAACCTACCGCTGGCATCGGCTGAAGTATTCAGCGGGAAAACGCTTTCGTTCCGTCCCACCGGCCCAATGCACCTTGCGCGCGTCTCACATACGGCTACGCTACTCAATGATGGTCGCGTGCTGATCGCGGGTGGTTATGGGGACAACATAGCGGCCGGTGCGGAACTGTACGATCCCAAGACTGGCGCGTTTGCTGAGACCGGCAACATGATCACAGCCCGCTGTAAACATACGGCAGGCCTTTTGCCAGACGGCAAGGTGCTGGTAGCCGGCGGCTCCAATTTGCGCGGTTGGGATAGCAATCTAAACAGCGCCGAAATCTACGACCCACAGACGGGGAAATTTACGGCTGCAAGTCCACTGAACGACCGCCGATTCAAACTGCCCGACGAGGCGGTCCGATTGTCTTCCGGCAAGCTTCTAATCGCCGGCGGAAGCAAGGAAGTGGAAGTCTTTGATCCGGTCACCAGGAAGTTCTCGGTGGCCTCGGGCGAGATGAGCGACCCTTGGCATTTCATCTCCGAAACGAAGCTCCGCGACGGCAGCGTGTTGCTCGCAGGAGGCTATCCGAATAGCCCTGAAGCCACGGCCATGGCTTGGATTTACCGCCCCTAAAACCGTCCTCTCCCGACCGGGGTCAGGTGGGCCTCGATCCGCGTAAGTGGTTGAATTTGGCCAAGATGGCTGAAATGAACCACCCTGATTCTTGCAACTTTTCAGCCGGTTCCGCGTTCAAATAGATAGAGACAGTGGCCAGGGCTCGATGGAAAAAAGGAGCCCCCAACGGCCGCCAGTCTTTAAGAAGGTTTGGCGGATCCGGTCGGAAACTTCGGCGGGTCTGGAACAGGGGTTCCTATGCGATACATCAAACATCTTGCGTTGTTAGCAGTGCTGGCGTTGCCGCTCATTTACTCGCAGGCGCAGGTGGATGCGGGAGTTTCGGCTGGAAATAATCAGGGCTACCCCGACCAGGGTCAAGCCAACCAGGGCTATCCCGACCAGGGTCCAGCGAATCAAGGTCCGGCCGATCAAGGTCCGGCGAATCAAGGCTATCCCGATCGTGGCTATGCTGATCAGTCGTACGCTGGCCCAGGGTATGCCAGTGCTCCGCCGGTATGCCCGTACGGGTATTATTCCTATTATCCGTATGCCTGTGCGCCGTACGGTTTCTACAGTCCGCAATGGTTCGTTGGCGGAGCGTTTATTGGTGTCGGTCCCTGGTATCACTGGGGCTGGGGACACGGCGGATACTATGGCGGATACTACGGCCGCGCTGGGTACTATGGACGCGGTTACTACGGACGCGGCTATTACGGACACGGTTATGTTGGGGGACGAGGATACGCCCGCGGATATGCAGGTAACTATGCGCGCGGTGGGTACGCCGGAGGCGGATACCGTGGCGGAAGCGGATACCGCGGTGGCGGCGCAGTTCATGGCAGCGCTGGCTTTCACGGCGGCGGCGGTGGTAGTGGCTTTCACGGCGGCGGTGGACATGGCGGCGGTCACCGGTAGCCCCCTTCGCACTTGATCGTAGAGTCATGACGGCTGGCAGCAGGACGCTGCCAGCCGTTTTCTCTTGAATCCGCGCGGAGTTCCGATGTCTTGGGCTTAAACTACGGCGTTTGTGCCGCAGTGGCACGTGGTTTTTGCAGTTCCTTCAGGGACGGGAACGAACTCGGAGCCACTAGCGTGCGTTCCGGTGGTTGCGACCCAGCCTTCAGGGCTGCGGCGAGTAACTGCATGGCCTCCCCGACGAGAGGCGGGGAAACGACTGTGGCCGCGAGCCGCCCTTGGCGAACCCATTCCTGCCCGGAGCGGGGAACGCCGTCGCACCCGGTGATCGGCAGCCGAAGCCAGGCGTCACGCTCTCGCGTGTCCCCCAGCTCTTCAAAGGCGCGGCGCGCTCCGATGGCCATATCATCGTTCTGGCAGGCGATCATGCTGACGTTGAGCTGCCGCGACGTACTCAACGACAACCACGACTTCAGCGCGTGATATCCGCTGCCCTGCGTCCAGTCGCCCTTCAGCGTCTTTACGTTCACCCCTGGCGGTTTAGTCGCGAGCATGCCCTTGGTGCGGATTTTGGCCACGTCGCGGACCGAGGGCCCTTCGAGATACAGCACGCATCCCTGCTCGCCGAGGAAGGCAGCGATCTGCTGGCCTTGAATTTTGCCGATCGCCTCGTGGTCCGACACGACTGCGAAAACCGGAACTAGGGCGTGCTGGCGAAGCTGTGGGATGTAATCCACATCGCTGTTGATAATCGCCCAGGCAATGCCGGCGCCCACCGCCGCTTTCGCGATCTGGGGCATTCCCGTGCCCACCGGCTCGGCCAATATGGCATCCGGACGTTGGGATGGATTTTGGATGTAGGAGAGAATCTGCTGCGTCTGCTGCACGGCGTCGTTGCCGGAATAAACGATCTGAACGCTGGCGCCAATTTTCTGCGCGGCCGTTTGCGCAGACGCTGCCTGTTCGAGTTGATAGTCGTTGTCCTCGGTAATCAGAGAGACCAAAAGGTTGAGCTTGGTCATGGGTAGGGCCGCACCGTCAGTTGCTCATTAGCTCATTCTTAAGGTTGGATTCCAAATTACTTCCGTAATTGTTCGTCGAGCCGGCGGCCTGACGAACCGGTTGTAGCCGCGGGCAGCGGCTCTGTACCAGCATCCAGTATTCTTGCTAGAATGTCCGGTCACAAAAGCGTCGCGGTAGTAAAATGGACGCAGAGAATCTGAGGAGACTGACACCTTTATGACCTATGTAATTGCTGAACCGTGCGTCGGCACTAAAGACACTGCATGTGTGGATGCGTGTCCGGTGGATTGCATTCATCCCAAGAAAGATGAGCCTGCCTACGCGACCGAGGAGTTGCTGTATATCGATCCGGTGGAATGTATCGACTGCGGCGCGTGTGTTCCGGTGTGCCCGGTATCCGCCATATTTGCTCTTGACGATCTGCCAGAAAAGTGGAACGCCTTCACTGAGCGCAATGCCAAGTATTTCGGTCGGTAAAGCGCTACAAGCGGGGCAGCTTTAACTCTGGCTCAGCGATCTTGGCCGGCGATCTTAGCCGGCGATCTTAGCGCGTGTCCGTTGAGGGCGCGCGCTTTTTGTGTCTGCGCGATTTTCAAATATTCCGAACGACTGGCTATCGCTTATTTGCATTCCCCAGGACTTCAGCGTCCATGCCGGTGTGGGCCTTCACGGCGTCGAGAATGTGGATGTAATCGCGCTTGTCCATCCGCAAGACGAATGACTTCGGGACATCGCCAACGCGGTAATCGATCTCCAGCCAGTGACTCTTAGAGTGGGTCAACATTACAATCGCGCCCACGCCCACCGCCGCCGCAAAAATGGATTCCTCGTTTACGCGGTGCCGCTTGGTGTATTCGTAGGAGAACTTGTAAATCTCAGCATAAGGAATGCTGACAGTGTCGCCCTTGATGGGCTTCACTTCGACTGCCTTGTCGTCGTCGCTGAAGGTCAGGACAGCCTTGATCTGCCGGCCTTTCGAGTCGGGCACATCAATGCGGTTGAATGAATCGTCATCGGCAAGGCTAAGACTTACGACGCTGAAGATGACGAGAACCAGCGAAAGAGTTTTTTTCACGATTTTGAAAGTATATCGAAATGCGGGACTCGAGTCGCTTCGGTTTGTCGCGGCTTAAGCTGACGGCAGATGGAGCTTCCACTAGAATCAAGCCGTCTGCGTTGAACCGCCATGGCTTTGCGAGAATCAGAAGCGATTGTGCTGCGCAGCTATCCGCTGCGCGAGGCCGATCTGCTGGTCACTCTGTTTACGCGAGCGGAAGGAAAAATACGCGGCGTCGCGAGATCGGCCAAGAAGTCGAAGCGGCGATTCGGCGGAGCGCTGGAGCCCCTGACCTATGTGCGCGCATTTTACGATGTCCGCGAAGGGCAGGAGTTGACGCGGCTCGATGCCTGCGAAGTACTGGAGTCACCCATGTCTTCGGAGGTCAGCTATGCGCGTGCAGTTGCCCTGGGGCACATCGCCGAGTTGCTCGACGAATTGCTGCCCGAGCGCGAGGCCAACGACGCCATCTTTCGGTTGACACTTTCGGTACTGCACGTCCTGACTGGAGCGGAGGTGTGGATGCCAGTCACCTATTTCGAATTGTGGCTGACGCGTCTGGTCGGTTTTCTCCCGGAATTGACGGAATGCGTCGTCTGCGGCCGCAGCCTGAACGGCAGCCGGGCGTACTTCCACGCGCTGGCCGACGGATTGATGTGCGCCGACGACAAGCGTCTGGCCTCGTCCGAGATTTCCAGCGATTCGCGGACCCTGGCCGCGCAAATGTTTCGCGCGCCGGTGGAGAGTTTTGCGGCCAGTCCGTGGCCGAAAGCGCAAGGCGCGGACCTGCGAAAATTTCTTATCCAGATTTTGCAACGGCATCTTGAGAAGAAGCTGGTCACGGCGGCGATGTTGGAGAAGGGCGGCTTTTAGGGCCTAGCCCGCCGTCCGCGTCAGTTCCTCTCCCCGAATCCATGCTTGCTGCGGCACAGCTTGCAATAGCGGGCTTGTTCAGTATTGTCTACGCGATGCTTCACTGGCTTTAAAGTCCGCAGGTACGCGAAGATCGCTTTCAGATCCTCGTCGCTGAGGTTTCGGAAAAAGCCCCACGGCATGATGCTGGCCAGTGGGCGGGCGTTGACCTGACCGTTACGAATCACATTGACGAACATTTGCTCATCGAAGTACGAAATGCCTGACGGATCAGGGGTCAGGTTCAGAGAAGCTACCGAGATAATCTTCTTCGGGTCTGGCCCCCAGGCTCCAGACATGTCAACTCCGCCGGCAAAGTTCATCGCTGGAATGGGATTACCGTGCTCGTCCTGGGGAGTATGGCAGCCCTCGCAATGCCCCACCGTCACCAGATACTTGCCGTAGGCGACGCGATTGGAACGGTCTGGTTCGGGCACGTGCGCTAAGGGTCCCAGCGGCTGGAAGGTTTTCCGGACGTCGTCGGTTAGTGTAGTCTTCGGCTGTTCGACGTGCACCGGAGCCATCGATCGCTCATAGACGATAACCGACGCTAGGTCTTCATCGGAGAGGCTGCGGAAATATTGGTAGGGCATCAGAGGAAAAAGGGCGCGGCCATCGTGGCCGATACCCCGCCGGAGCGCGCGCACAAAGTCAGCGTCCTTCCATTTTCCTGCGCCGAAATCGCCGTCAGAAGAGATGTTGGAAGCGACGATCCGATTCCCTTTGGGCAGCCCGAAGGTGTCGAAGTCAAAGCCCCCACCCTTTTTGCTCTTCACCGGACGGGCGGGACGATGGGTGAAATCATAATCGGAGTGGCAAAAAGGACATTGCAACAGTCCTTCTACCAGATACTGGCCACGGGCCAGTCGCGCGGGCGTGCGCGTGATCGCCTCCATTTCCAAAACTGACGGCGACGCTGCCGCCGCAATGGCTGGCACCTTTTGACAGCCATTGCCTATACACACGAGGAGAAACGCAGAAATTCCAGCTGCAATCCCCGGACGGATTGACGTTAATATTTTCATGTGTTCCGCCCCAGTCAGTATTTAGAAAGAAACAAAAGACCCGCACTTCGAGGTTGCGCGAAGTATACTCCACGACGTCAATCTGCCTGTAGTTTTCTGGCACAAGGCTGACGCGTACCGTCCCCTTCCAGTACAATCGATGCTTAAACTGCGGCGGTTCCACCGCATTGCACGGTCTAGCTCCTGGCATTGTGTTCAGAACAACTTCATCCATGGTTTTATCTCACCCTAATCCGCTCACCTTTCAGGAACTCATCCTGCGGCTGCAGACGTTTTGGGCGGAGCGTGGCTGCGTCCTGCAACAGCCGTATGACGTGGAGGTCGGCGCTGGCACCATGGCGCCGGAAACTTTTCTGCGCGTGCTGGGGCCGAAGCCTTACAAGGTGGCGTATGTCCAGCCTTCGCGGCGTCCGGCGGATGGCCGTTACGGAGAGAATCCGAACCGCTTGTTCAAGCACATGCAGTTGCAGGTCATCCTGAAACCTCCGCCGGAAAATGTGCAGGAGTTGTATCTGCAGTCGCTGGGCGCGATTGGCATTGATCTTCGCCATCACGACATCAAGTTCGAGGAAGATAACTGGGAGGCACCCACTTTGAGCGCCTGGGGAGTCGGTTGGCAGGTCATGCTCGACGGCTTGGAGATAACGCAGTTTACTTATTTCCAGCAGTGCGGCGGACTCGATCTGTTTCCGATTTCGGCAGAACTGACGTACGGCCTGGAGCGCATTGCCGCGTTTTTGCAGGATGTGGATTCGATTTACGACATCGTGTGGGCGCGCGATCCGGAGTCGGGGGACAGGGTGAAGTACGGCGACGTGCGGCTCGCGGACGAGTTGCAGTTTTCCGTTTACAACTTCGAGGATGCCGACGTCGAGAAGGCATGGGAACACTTTCGTTTGTATGAGGCAGAGTGCAAGGGATTGCTTCAGCTCTACGGCGTTCGGGAAGATCAACATCCCCGCCCCCTCGACAAACTCGGGGCAGGCTCTGTCTCTCCAAAAGACGGAAAGACAAGGACGGGGCACCCTGGGGATAGGTCGCGGTTCCCCGTGCTGGCGGCGTACGATCTTTGCCTGAAGTGTTCACACCTCTTTAATATTCTCGATGCGCGCGGCGCAATCTCAGTAACGGAACGCGTCGGTGTAATTGCGCGTGTGCGGGCGTTGGCTGTGGGAATTGCTAAGGCTTTGGTCGATCAACAAAAGAGTGAGTCCGCGCCTGGGGAGAGATCTGACGAGCCCGAGCCGGTCCGCGAAAAGAAGTCGAAGAAAGAGAAGTTAGCGCCAGTGGGTTAGAGCGCTGCCGTCCCGGTGGCGCTGCGGTCGCAGCTTTGCACAGGGCGAATGTGACGGATATCACATTCGGATAGGGCCCATTTTTGCAACACTAGATCCTTTGAACGCATGCCAGACTTTCTATTAGAGATCGGGTGTGAAGAGATTCCGGCGCGAATGATTAGTGCCGCATCCGAAGAGTTGCGAGAACGCGTTGCCGCCCTGTTGAATCGCGAGCGGTTATCTGGCGGTAATTTCGTGCAATTCGACACACCACGGCGGTTGGCTGTGATGGCGGCCGGAATCGCCGCCTCGCAGGCAGACGTGGTCGAACAGATCAGCGGGCCTTCGGTCAGCGTCGCGTACAAAGATGGTCAGCCCACTCCGGCGGCGCATGCTTTCGCAAAGAAAGCTGGAGTCGACGTTGCCCACTTGGAAAAAGTGAATACGCCTAAAGGCGAATACTTGGCGGCCAAGGTCACGAAAAAAGGCCGTAGCGCCGCCGAGATTTTGGCTGAGAGTCTGCCCAAAGAACTCTCTGCGATTTACTGGCCAAAAAATATGTACTGGCGGAAGCCCACTGAGCGCTTCGTGCGCCCGGTGCGCTGGCTCGTGGCAATGCTGGATGATCAAATCGTCCCGCTGGAGTTCGACGGCATCCGTGCGGAAGATAATTCGCGCGGACATCGGATTCTTTCGGATGGCGCGGTCAGCATTTCGCGTGCGGGTAACTCCTATATTGATGCTCTTAGGATAGCCAAGGTTTTAGGGCGTGCCGAGCGCGAGCATCAGATTCGCAAAGCGCTGGATGCCGCTGCTCGTACCGTGCCCGGCGCCCGCTGGCGCGAGGATAAAGCGCTCCTCGACACGGTGGTGAATCTGACCGAATTTCCTTCCGCGATTCTGGGAGGTTTCGATTCCCACTTTCTGGCTTTGCCGGAAGAGATTTTGGTAACAGTGATGCGCGACCACCAAAAATATTTTGCCGTAGAAGATGCGGACGGCAAACTGGCGCCGCATTTTCTGGCCGTGCTCAATACCGACAGCGATCCGCAAGGCTTGATCCGTCATGGCAACGAGCGCGTACTGCGGGCGCGCTTCAACGACGCAAGGTTCTTCTGGGAGACGGACCAAAAAAAATCTCTGCTTGAACGTCTGGAATTGCTGAAGCATGTGACCTTCCAGAAAGATCTGGGCAGTTACTTCGACAAGACGCAGCGTGTGCAGCGGCTGTGCAGTTGGATGAGCGAAATCCTCAAGCAGGGCGGGGTCGCGGTGCGGCCAGGAGTGATCCACAAGGCGGCTTGTCTTTCCAAGGCGGACCTGACCACGGAACTGGTAAAAGAATTTACCGAACTGCAAGGGATTGTCGGCGGACTGTACGCCCGGGTACAGCAACTGGATCCCACTTTGCCGGAAGCGACGCGGCTTGCCATCGCCGACGCGGTCTACGATCACTACAAGCCGGAGTCGACCGACGACGCGGTGCCACGGTCGATTGAGGGAGCCGTGCTTTCGATCGGCGACAAGGCGGACACGATTGCCGGAATGTTTGCGTTGGGACTGGTGCCGAGCGGTTCCAAGGATCCGTTTGCGCTGCGCCGGCAGGCCAACGCCATTGTGAAGATCATCGCAGAAAAGAAGTTGCCGCTGCGCCTGGGCGAACTGATGCGCGATGCGCGGGCCGGGTATCAAGGGTCGGACGCGGAAAAGAAATTCGTTGCGGAGGAAAAGTTTTCTCAATCCGTTTCGACATTCTTCCACGAGCGGTTGGAGTTCTACCTGAAAGATGTCTGCGGATACGCATATGATGTAGTGAAGGCTGTTCTATCCGCCGGTGCCGAAGATGTTGTCGACGCAGTGCAGCGGGCCGAGACGGTGAAGCAGGTTTTGCATATGCCGGAGTTTCAGGCGATTGGCGCGGCTTGCAAGCGTATGCGGAATATTCTGAGGCAAGCGGAAGAGAAGGGAATTGTACGGGCAGATTCATTTAATGCCCAGTCCGATTCCGCTGCTGAAGAAAAGAACCTGGCAACATATGTCGAAGTGAACGGTCCCAGGGTTGAGGCGCTGCGAAAGAAAAACAATTATGGCGAGGCGTTGATGCTGCTGTCGACAGCTCGCGAACCCGTTGACGCATTCTTCGACAAAGTGATGGTCATGGTCGAGGACGAACGCGTGCGGGGGAACCGGTTGGCGTTGCTGCGGACTTTGCTGAAAGAATTTTCCACGATCGCAGATTTTTCCGAGATCGTGACTGAAGGGAAGTAACAACCTTGCCTGTGAACAATACAAACGTGAGCGCTATTGTTAAACGTGCCGGATTAACCCAAGACTTTCAAAGAGCGAACGAAATCTGAATACACAAAGGACTCATATCATGGCAACGATTACCCTCCCCGAAGTTGAAGCGCAAGAAACAAAAAAACCCTCAACCAAGTACATTTACTCTTTTGGCGGCGGCAAGGCGGACGGCAACGGCAAAATGAAAGACGTGCTCGGCGGCAAGGGCGCTGGCCTCGCCGAGATGACCAATGCCGGGCTGCCCGTGCCTCCCGGCTTCACCATTCAGACCGAGGCTTGCCGCGAGTACATGCGCACTGGCGCCGCCTCGAAAGAAGTCGATCGCCAAATGGATGAGGCGTTGGCAAAACTGGAAACGCTCCAAGGCCAGAAGCTCGGCACCGGCGAAAATCCTCTGCTGGTGAGCGTGCGTTCCGGCGCCAAGTTTTCCATGCCGGGAATGATGGACACGATTCTCAACCTCGGGCTCAATGACAAGAGCGTCGAAGCGCTGGCCAAGCGCAGCAACAATCCCCGCTTTGCCGCCGATTCCTACCGGCGGCTGATCCAGATGTTTGGCAACGTCGTGCTCGACATCGAAAAATCGGCCTTCGACGAAGTGTTCGACGCCAAGAAGAAGCAGCGCAAGACCAAGCTCGACACCGACCTTGCCGCGAAAGATCTTCAGGAAGTGATTGTCGAGTACAAGAAGGTCGTGAAGAAGCACGCCAAGCGCGACTTCCCGCAGGACCCGCGCGAACAGTTGGTGATGGCGCGCGATGCCGTGTTCCGCTCCTGGCAGAACGATCGCGCCAAGCACTATCGCCGTATCAACAACATTGACGACATGCTCGGCACCGCGGTCAACGTGCAGGCGATGGTCTACGGCAACCTCGGCGACACCAGCGGCACCGGCGTGGGCTTCACGCGCAATCCCGCGACCGGCACGAAAGAGTTCTACGGCGAATTCTTGATGAACGCGCAGGGAGAGGACGTCGTCTCGGGCGTGCGCACCCCGGTGCCGATTCTCGAACTGCAGAAAATCATGCCCGATGTCTACAACCAGCTGCGCGAAATCACGACGCGCCTGGAGAAGCACTACAAAGACATGCAGGATTTCGAGTTCACCATTCAAGACGGCAAGCTCTACATGCTGCAGACCCGCAACGGCAAGCGGACCGGCCTGGCCGCGGTGCGAGTTGCGATTCAGATGGTGGAAGAGGGACTGATCACGAAGGAAGAAGCGATCTTCCGCGTCGAGCCGAACCAGTTGTACGACTTCCTGGTGCCGCGTCTCGATGAAAAGAGCACCAAAGTGGAAGTCCTCGCGACCGGATTGCCAGCGTCACCGGGCGCGGCCGTGGGACGCATCGTCTTCACCGCCGATGAAGCGGTCAAGATGGCTGGACACGATACGACGAAGAATCCTGTGATTCTCGTCCGCGCCGAAACGACTCCCGAAGACATTCACGGCATGGAAGTGGCGAAAGGCATTCTCACTTCCCGCGGCGGCATGACCAGCCACGCCGCAGTAGTAACCCGCGGCATGGGGAAGTGCTGCGTGGCCGGGGCTGGAGACATTGACGTAAACGAAAAATCTCGCGAGATGCGAGTGAAGGGCCAGACCTTCCAAGAAGGCGACTGGATTTCGCTCGACGGCACGACCGGCCGCGTCATCAAGGGAAAGCTGGGTACGCTTGATCCTTCGCCGGATGATGCTGAACTTCAGACATTTATGAATTGGGCTGATCCGCATCGCAAGATGAAGGTTCGTGCGAATGCGGATATACCCCGCGACGCGATTCAGGCGCGGGCGTTCGGAGCGGAAGGAATCGGATTGTGCCGCACGGAGCATATGTTTTTCGGCGAAAAGAAGATTCCGCACATGCGCGCCATGATTCTCGCCGATAACGAGAAAGACCGGCGTGCCGCTCTCAAGAAACTGCTGCCCATGCAGCGTGAGGATTTTGCAGGGGTCTTCAAGGCAATGGACGGACTCCCGGTAACGATTCGCACTTTGGATCCTCCTCTGCACGAATTCCTGCCGCGCCGCGAGGACTTGATGGTGGAGATTGCGACGCTTCAGTATGCCGACCCGAAAGCAAAGAAAGAACTGGTGAAGCGATATTCGGATTACGGTGCCAAGAGCGTTGGCGATCTGAAAAAACTTCTGCCCACGCTGCTGGCCCGCGTGGAGCAGTTGCATGAGTTTAATCCCATGCTCGGACATCGCGGCTGCCGGCTCGGCATTACGTATCCGGAAATCACCGAGATGCAGGCGCGAGCCATTTTCGAAGCTGCGGTCGAAGTCTCGAAGAAGGGCGTGAAAGTGCTTCCTGAAGTCATGATCCCGCTGGTGGCGATGGTGAAAGAAATGGCGAACCAGGCGGCCATCGTGCGCCGGGTCGCGGACGAAGTGTTCAAAGAAAAAGGAAAGAAAGTCGAATACATGGTGGGCACCATGATCGAGTTACCGCGCGCAGCGCTGGTCGCCGACGAGATTGCCAAAGAGGCGGAGTTTTTCTCGTTCGGTACCAACGATCTCACCCAAACCACCTTCGGGTTCTCGCGCGACGACGTGAATAAGGTGCTTCCGACATATCTGGCGGAAGGCATTCTAAAGCAGGATCCGTTCGCTGCGCTGGATCAAGAAGGCGTCGGGCAACTAGTAAAGATGGCGACCGAACGCGGGCGCAAGACGCGGCCGACGCTGAAAGTAGGAATTTGCGGAGAGCACGGCGGCGAGCCGTCGTCCGTAGAATTTTGCTATAAGACCGGATTGAACTACGTGTCGTGCTCGCCGTTCCGCGTGCTCACCGCGCGTCTCGCAGCCGCGCAGGCTGCGGCCGCAGAAACGCTAAAGGTCGAAGGCGGAAGAACGAAATAGGCCTTGAACCACAGAGGGCGCAGAAGTTCACAGAGTGATAGAACTCTGCGTTCCGCTGCGCACCCTCCGTGGTTACTGCACTTTCTGCAGGCGTGCGATCAGCTTTTGGGGAAGACTTTCTTCCGACTCGGACCACAATCGCCGCGATGTGGCGCGCGTATTCATTTCCGCTTTCTTGGTAAACTCGACGAGTTTTGCCAGGTTGTCGCGAATCTTGGCTTGCGTTTCTTCGGTGAGCGCAACATTTTCCTGCACAAACAACGAATCCAGGCCGAAATCAATCTCGATGTGGCCAGTCTCTTGAAAAGTTCCTTCGTCGAATTCTTCCCCTTGCACAATAAACTTGACGAGGCTTGGAATCGAAAACCACTGCTTGCCGTTTTCTTCGGGAGTCCAAAGATCCCAATACGCCTCAAAAAGGTAAGCGTAATCGTCATGCACAAGATCGGCGGCGACCACTACTGCGTTTTCCGGCGCAATGCCCGGCGAGAAGCGGCGTTCCAGCACGCTGGCTTCATTCCAGGAGATCGGCTGCACCGCGGTATAGCTGATGCCGGGACGCTGCGTCGAGAACGGAAACTGCTGTAAAACAGCGAACAAGTGGGGCAACATCGCAGGGCCGGAAAAATCGGGGAACCACAGGCTGAGATATAGCGAGTCGGACATAGGCTAACGTGAAGCTGCTTTATTTCTATATTGTAATGCGCTTCGGGGGATAAGGGCGTCGGAGCAAATTGCGTCACCTATCAGCGGCATCGTTCCGGAAGTGGCGCAACTTCTTTCGGAGCTGAAAGACAAGAAGGAGGTCTTCCTCGCTCAGCTCTGCACCTGGCGAACAGCGCCTTTATGCGGGTCGGACACTAGTCATGGATAGTGGGTCAGTTTGAAAAAACGGACCCACTACCTGCCCATGACCTGCTTTGACACTCAGTTTCGTGGCTGCTAACATCAACACTTCACGGCACTCCTGCCTTAGAGTCGTCCCCGTCGTCTAGCCTGGCCTAGGACATCGCCCTTTCACGGCGGTAACACGGGTTCAAATCCCGTCGGGGACGCCAACCTTATCAAGCACTTGCAAATCCCCTCCAGAATTTTGTAGGTCCGTTACGGTCCGATAAGCCTCGGTGCTTGGTTTTTCTTCGTTTTTGTCGAGCAACAAGCTCACAACTCGGCTCTGCGCGTCTCGCTTGGTTTGCGTCATGGCTTGCGCGTAGACGTTTAGAGTGACCGAGATGGGGCTCTGTCGGAGAGTGCAGCATCCAGATTCCGCAGAGAGCTGCTACATAAGCGGGTCTTTCCAAAGGCGTGTCAAAGAACGGGCGCAGCTTGTGACTGGGTGAGTTGCTTGCGATCTGCATCGGCCTGATGGGCTTCTTTGCTGGCTTCAAGGGTCAGGTCGCGCGATCCAAAGCCCACGCCAATCTTTTTGAGGAAGGCATTCGGGGGAGTGCCGCCGGCAAAGATCCACACAAAATCATTCGGGATCTCCTGCCGAGCGCCACTGACGTCGATTATCACCGACTCCGGTTTGAATTCAATCGGATTGGAATTGAATAGCACGCGGACTTTGCCTGAGCGCATGCAATCTTCGACGCGCTTGGCATTCCGTTCCTTGATACGGCTGAAACGCTCACTGCGGTACGAGAGCGTCACCCGGTTTCCCGTCTGGTTGGCGAGTCCCATGGCAGCTTCGACCGCGCTGTCGCCGCCTCCGACGACAAGAATCTTTTTGTTGATGTAGTGATCCGCCTCGATCAGCCGGTACATCACTTTTGGCAACTCCTCACCTTGAACGCCAAGCTTGCGCGGCTCTCCGGCCCGACCCAGCGCGAGAACGACCGCCCGAGCGCGATACTGATTGGTCGCGGTCACAACGGTGAGGATTCCGTTGTCGTCCGTCTTGATGTCTTCAACCTTCTCGCACGTCGAGACATTGAAGTCAGCGCGGTTGAGAATCATATCCCAGAAGGCGAGCAGGTGCTCTTTGGATAGCTGCATCTTTTTGAACTTGCCGTACATGGGAAACTCGACAGGGCTCGTCATCACCAGTTTCTGGCGCGGATATTTGGCGACTGTGCCTCCGACCTCGTCACGCTCAAGGGTGATGTAGTTAAGTTTGTGTTCGATGGCGCGCAGCGAGGCGCTGATGCCTGCGGGGCCGGCGCCGACGATTAAGACATCGTAAACTCCGGAAATGATCTGAGCCGCCCTGGTCGCCTTGAGTCGGGCGGCAATCGTGTCGACGCAATCGCGCCCCTGGTTCACTGCGTTCTTGATCAGAGCCAATCCGCCCAGTTCGCCGACGATAAACAAGTTCGGCACCGTGGTCTCGTACTCCGGCGTGAGATGGGGCATATCGGCGGCCATGCTCGGACTAGCCATCACCATTGTAATCGCGCCAACCGGACATGCATCCGCACACAGACCGTGGCCGATGCACTTGTGTCCATTCACAATAACGGCTTTGCCGGCAATCATCGCCAGAACGTCGCCTTCGGGGCAGACACTCGTACAGGTTCCGCAACCGATGCAATAGTTCGAATCGATATGCGGATGCTGAGCCTTTGGTCCCTCGGAAAAGAGCTTGCCTTTTTCTGCCGATTCGCGAGCGCGGGCTTCCTCCTTCTTCAGACGCTTGAGATAGCCGATCAAGAAGAACAGGCAAATGAGGCCGCCGATGCCGTAAGTAATGAAGGTTTCCATGAGCCGAATCAGAAATACCCAAGAACAAATTGCAATCCGATGTGTAACAGAGCCAGCACTGCAAAGGCGTAGCTGAACGGTTTGTGCACCACGTGCCAGAGATGAAAAACCTTTTGCGAGCGCGACAGAAACAGGATTCGCTTGGATAGCGCGGCCTCCTCCGCTGCCGCATGAATTGCCTTTTCGAGTTCACGGTTCCTTGTGGGCAGGAACCCCGCCAGAGTTCGTAAGTAGCCGCCGAAACTGAGTGAGTGCCGCCGGAGCGTAGCGACACGAAACACGCGGACTAGGTCGAGAATCATCATGTAAATAAGTGCGACGATGATGGGAAGGCGAGCAACAGTGGTTGCGTTCGGCATTCGAAGAAGTGCGCGCAAGTCAGCCGCGGGAAGAAGATTCTGCGCCGCGACTTGCTGCGACAATGTTTCCCGCAACTCCTGGACTTCCCGCATCGACAACTCGGCAGTGGTCACCTTGCGCGGAATTTGGGCGTACAAATAGCGTCCCACGACGCCGCTGGCTGAAACCGCGAACATGATCCAGAAAGCCATGCCGGCGATGCCTTTGAACTTCAGCGTGGAGTGAAAAGCGATTATGAACGGCGCAGTGAGACCCATCAGCACGTGAATGTCGAGCCAGTGTCGCGTGCTGCCCTTGGTCCCGAGCCACGCCCAGTGTTTGCGGAGCGGATACAGAAAGATCCCGACAAACAAAGCCACGCCCACAAATCCGAGATACAGGCCAATCGGGCCGCTCGGGCGGAGAATGTGGTGCTTAGGCGAGAAGGGACGGTCGAGGGCTGACAACTTGTAGTAGTCGAAGCCGTAGATAAAGATCGCGAGGTTCGTGGCAAAAGCGAACACGTACAAGGCGCGGAGGCGCAGCTTATGTCTGCGCTCGGTGTCCAGAGCGGCTTTCGCGTCACCGACAATACGAGCGGTGGCGGTGGCGTTTGCACTCATTTCGTTGTCACCTGCTCCTCAGTAGTTACAGAGAATTTCTTGTATACGGTGAATTGGTGCAAGTTACGCCAGTGCTGTTTGGGAGTCTCGACCTCCACGACGGCCTGGGTCGGAAACCAGTAGGCGGTCTTTGAACCAGCAAACAACACAGGAGCGAAATCGATTTCGGAGTTCAGCGATTTCAACCCAACGTCTACGAGCGAGTCTGCGATCCCCGCTTGGATCTTGGCTATAGAGCCCGTCTCGGCGTCGATCCACGCCATCCCCGAAAGTTCGAGGGGATATTCCCTGCCACGCAAGGCCAGAGCGGCTGGCGATTTCGTCCCGACAATATGCTCGAAGTGAACCTTCTCTAGAGTCCGACCTCCGACTGCTTCCTCGCCCGCCGGCGTGAACTTGAAGGCGGCTGAATAATAAGGATGGAAAATAAGAAACAGGGTGGCGAAGCCGTTGCTCAACAGCATCGGGGTGTTGCGGCGGTCCCGCTTCGGCTCGCGCACGGGGATACGCGATTCCGAAAGGTTCAACTCGCCTTCAGCATTCGTAAGAATGACGAGATAGTCATACGAGGAATCTTCCTTGAGCTCCACTTTATCGTTCTTACCCAGCTTCTCCTGGCGTACCTGCTCGGTGCACTTCACGTCAGAAAATTGATCCAGGAATACTTGCGTCTGTTCGGCCGTGCGCCCAAGCAGGCTGCCTAACTTCTGTTCTTCGGGAGACGCAGGGTTATTGGCAGCAAGGCAAAGCTCGGCTGGCACAACCGCCAAGAGCATCAGCGCGATCATGCGCTTTGCCGGAGGGAGAATGTGAATTGAGTGTTTCATTCTCCCCTTCTCTTTGAATCGAAACGATAGCCGATCGAGAACATCGCCTGGTCGTAGCTTAGGTCGCCGCGATTCGTGGTGAAATTCGACTGCAGGTAGTAATGGGGGCCCAGCGTCGTTTCGACCGTGCCGGTGATGAAGCGGCCGTTCGTGTTGGTGGTAATGGCCGATGCGAACTTCTGCTGGCCCAGGAGAACCTCAAGACGAAGACGGTCGCTTATTTGACGGGAGAGCGCGAACGATTCATAGGAACCGTTTCCGAATGAGCTGTTGAACTTCGCGTAGTGCGCGTCAGCGCGGACGTTGAGCTTCGGAATGCGCCCGAAGGTGATGCCATACATTTGATTCAGAGAAGTTTTGGAATCGCCGGTGCCGTTGCTTTGGCCAATGTTGGTCGAGAGCCAAAGCTGCTTCCAAATGTCCACTCGACCACCAGCGCTGAAGCCCTGAAATAAGTACTTGTCGAGCAGCCCGGTTCCGATCAGATTCGGGTCGAACGTCGGGATATCGCGGAAATAGTTGTAGTTGAAATCCAGCTCCACGCGCGGATGCGGATCGACGCGCAAGGTCAGGAAGTTGCGGCCGAGGCCGGGCCCGGGCGAAGGAGTGGCGGAATTTCCCTCCGGATCATCGAGTTGCGCGGATTCGTAGAGGGCGACGGTCCGTTTATAGGACAGAGAATCTTCGAAGAAAATGAATGGCCGATCGAGTTGCCAGTTCACCATGCTGACCCCGGCTCCGCTGGTGCTGCTGTAGTGGAAGCCGTTGTATTCGCCGCCTTCGAGATTGACGAACAATCCTCCAATCACTCGGTTGGGACTGTAATCCCATGAAGAAGGATCGGGAGTGGAACCGCCGAAGATTCCCAGCACGACATCTTTTGAGAGTCGCGTGCCAAAATACCCGCCATCAATCGTGTCGAGGCTGGGGGCCCAGGGCAAATACAAGCGGCCAAACCCTGCGACTAGTGTGGAGTTGGGATTGTCGTACGTCATGTTCAGGTGATAGGTGCGGTTCAGCAGGTTCTGCAGTGTCTGCTGGGACGCCGCTGATGCTTTGGTGAGCTCACCGCGCCAGTAGCCGCTAAGGTTCCAATACGTACCGCCGATGCGCGTGATGTCTCCGCGAAAGACCATGCCCACGTCCGAGCTCGTCACGTTGCTGGTTCCGTGGCTGAAGGTTTCGATGGTGTCGAAGCCAATCCGTCCGCGCGCACGGTTGACCGAGGGAAGTGGAGGCCGCGGGACTTCCTGACGAGCTTCCTCGTCGAGTTCATCGCTTTCGGTAAACGAGATGACCGCCGGATACTGGCGGGTCGAGCTCAGCGTGCGCTGCTGCACCATGGCTTGCGCGTCGTCGCTGGAGAGATAAGCAAGGTCGCCAACTTTGACCGGCCGCTTGGGCGCGTGGATGTCGGTGACAGCCGACATCTCCGCAACCGCGGTGACTTCCAGTTCCGCGACCGCGCGCGGGTTGCCAGCGCTTGCACTGTCTCCCTGCTTAGCAGGCAAGTTGGTGTCGACGATCTCTAATTTCATGCCCTCGGACAGGCCTTGCGACTTTCCGCCATCGAGATACACGACGCCGTCAGCCACATATTTCACCTTGAAGACCGTGCGCAGATTCGGATCGTCGACGCGACCGATCACAGTCGATGTTTCCGTTGGCGTGGGTGACGCCGTCGCCGCGGCTGAGGGTGCAGGCGATAACACAGGCGCGGCCGGCTCACTCTTGGAACTAGCTGGCTCAGTGGCCGACTCAGTGGCTAAGGCATTCGACGTGGACGTTGATGCCGGAGTTGGCGCGGTTGCGCTTACACCCGAGTTCGTATTGGCCGCAACCTGCATCGTGGCAGCATCTGGGTTTGCGGCAACTTCCGGCGATTCCGCAGGCGCGGAGGTCGGCGGGGCAGGCTGTGTCGGGACCGCCGCTGTCGCGGGCGGCGTTTCTGCGGGCGGTTCAAATGCCGGGCCTGCAACCGCTGGCGGCGGAGCGGGGGGTTGAGGAACATCGACAGGTGCATCGCTGACCGGCTTGGGATCGTGCCGCTTGCGGAAAACGCCAATCAGGTTGCCCGTCGTGGCGGCTCCGGGCGCTCCCCCCGCAGCCCTGGAATTCTCCAGTTGAGCGATGGTCACCACGATACGGTTGCCTACCGCCGTCACGGAGTAAAGATGGGGCTGATCCAGATCAATCACCACCCGCGTGACGAGAGGTGTGGCGGTGTGCTGGCCGATTCGCACGTGCCGTACTCCGTTCGCATTGACCGCGATGTTCTTGGTACCGGTATCGTTGGCGGTGTCAGGGAAATCAAGCAGGATGCGGTCGGGATGAACTGCAGTCTCATGAGCCGGCCTGGTTGGAGCGCTGAGAGTGATTTCGACGCGCAAGCTTTCGCCATCGCGCGCCGTACTCACGCTCTGTAATGTCGTGGTGCCACTCTGTGCTGCCGCACAGGACACCAACAGCATCGCCATCCCAAAATGTCTCTGAACTGCCTTCATGTGTTGCTGACTCTCTCTGGACTGCCTGACTTGTCATTGGCGCCCTTCGTGCGCGGAAGGTTCGGCCCTATCCTCCGCCCCGACCGTTCTGATGGCATTGGTAGCAGTTGATGCTGTTGTAGACATATCCCGATACGTTGTCGTGGTGGAAATTGTTGGCGTTGTTGCCGCCATGGCATCCAGTGCACTGGAAAATGGCGTAGTTGTTGGAGTTAATGTGGCACGTGGAACACACTCCACCGGCGTTGCCATGGTTCGTCGGAAATTGGGTGTACTGCGTATGGTTAAAGGTCGCGCCGGTCCAAGCCGTTGTGTTGTGACAACCCTGGCATGTCGTGGGGAAGAACTGCGGTTGCGCAGCGTGGCCGGGGTTCGTGGTGTTGTTGTAGTCAGTCTGGTGGCAACCGATACAAGTTGTCGGAAGCGTCGTGTAGTTGTTGTTCACGTGGCAGTCCGTGCACACGCGCGGCGGCACAGTATGCGAGCCGGTGAGGGGGAAGGGCGTGTTGTTGTGGTTGAAGGTTGAGTCGGTCCAGACTGTGGTGTCGTGACACAACTCGCAAGTCGTGGGGAACCCCGCGGCTGCGTGTGCGGGATTGGTCGTGCCGTTGTAATCATTTTGGTGGCACGTCACGCACGCTGTGCTGGTCAGGTTGTAATTGTTGTTGATGTGGCAATCGGTGCATTGCCGGGGCGGAACCGTGTGGGCGCCGGTCAGAGGAAATCCGGTGCTGTTGTGATTAAAGGTCGCGTTCAGCCAGGAAGTCGTGCTGTGGCATTGATCGCAGCCCTGCGGAAAGTTCGACGCTACGTGATTGGGATTGGTTGTTCCCTGATAGTCCGTCAGGTGGCACGTCACGCAGGCCGTGCTGGTCAGGTTGTAATTGTTATTGACGTGGCAATCGGTGCATTGCCGCGGCGGCACTGTATGCATGCCCGTGAGAGGAAATCCAGTGCTGTTATGGTTGAAGGTGGCATTCAGCCACGAAGTCGTGTTGTGGCACTGGTCGCAGCCTTGCGGGAAGTTCGAGGTCACGTGATTCGGGTTTGTCGTTCCCTGGTAGTCCTTCAAATGGCACGTGACGCAAGCCGTGCTGGTCAGGTTGTAGTTGTTGTTGACGTGGCAATCGGTGCACTGACGCGGCGGCACGGTGTGCATGCCCGTCAGCGGAAAGTTGGTCGCGTTGTGGTTAAACGACGCATTCGACCATGACGTCGTGTTGTGACACTGATTGCAAGTCTGCGAGAAATTTGCGGACACGTGATTGGGATTGGTCGTCCCTTGGTAATCCTTGAGATGGCAGCTTACGCAGGCCGTACTGGTTAGGTTGTAGTTGTTGTTGAGGTGGCAATCAGTGCATTGTCGCGGCGGCACCGCGTGCCCGCCACTCAGAGGGAATCCAACTGACGAGTGGTCGAAGGTCGCGTTGAGCCACGTGTCGGTGCCGTGGCAAGTCGTGCATTTCGTGGAAAACGTGGCCGTCACATGGCTTGGATTTGAGGTCGCTTTGAAATCCGCCGAGTGGCAGGAGTAGCACTCGGTCGACATCGTCTGAAACTGGCTGCTGGCGGCGCCTTTGTGGCACGAGTCGCAGTCCACCGCCGCATGGGCTCCAGTCAAAGGGAAACGGTTGTTGTGCTGCTTGATCTGTTGGACGGTTACCTGCCAGCCGCGGACGGTGTGGCATTGTTCGCAATTCGCCCCGAGTTGGCGGCGGTGAATATCGGCGTGACAGTCCTGACAGCGCTGTCCAGCGTTCGTGAACACTGGCTTCACATGGCACTGAACGCAAGCTACTGACTGGTGCAAGCCGCGCAGCGGGTACCTAGTTTGATTGTGATCGAATTCGGGTACCGCTCGAATCGGCTTCCATGCGCTCGCCGTGTGGCAATTTTGGCAGGGAACGGTCAGGTTTCCGTGAGGACTATGGGTCCCCGCGGACACCTGCGCTCGCCCCGGCATTCCGCACAGTGCGAACACGAGCAGCACAAAAAAGTTGGATACGCCCCATGACGCCCCCATTTGACCAACTCCTTGCGTGGTCACTACAAAAAGAAAAGGCAGAAAAGTACGAACATCGAAGCAATTGCAGTTCCATTTATGCTAACTACTAGGACATCCCGTCGAAAGTTACTACAGGCCAATTGGAGCTTCGAACTCGGACATTGTCCGACCTCTCGTACGGGTTAGTTGGTATGAGCCAATGTAAGAACTACGAGTTGCCTCGCATTTTTTTCGTTTATCAAAGCGTGTTTAAAAATTAAACGCTGAGAGAACGACTTGCCTCGTTTTCGGAGCATTGCGTTTTGAAAATCCAGAGGTTCTAACACTTCAGTTTTCCGAAAGGACACGCAATGATTCGGGGCAGCTATTGGAATAACCGATTTGCTCCGTCAAAAACCCAGTTGCTTTATCTTAGGGATCGGGTTGGTCGGACCATGGCAGGCGGCGCAATCCTTGGGCGTCGGTTTATAGAACAGGACGGTCTTGGCGGCAACTATCCGCGTCAGCTTGTGACACTCGGCGCAGCGCACATTCTGGTGAGCTCCACGCAGGGGAAAGGTCGTCCGTTTGTCGTGATCGAACGAGGAAGGCTTCCACTTGGCAGAATTGTGACAATCCGCGCAGCGAGTAACATCAGCTACCGCGAATTGCTTTCCGTGAATGTCCTGGTGACAGTTCTCGCATTGGGTTGGCGCTGCCTTGAAGTCAACATTGGTTATCTTGATCTCGAGGTTTGGCGGCTTATGACAGTCGATGCAGGCGGTCGCGCGGTGAGCCCCGAGCAGAGCGAACTTCGTTTTGGAATGATCAAACCCAGAAAGTTCCTTCCATGATTTAGTGGAGTGGCAGGCCTCGCATCCCGCCGCTGAGCCATCGGCGCGGACTTGTTGCATCCGTTCTTTGAATTGCCCTTTATGCGGATCGGAGTGGCAACTTGTGCAATCCAGACTGCTCCAGTGGTAAATCACGGCCGGCTTGGGCTGGAACTGCGCCGACTCCTTGTGGCAATCGGAGCAAGGCACGGCAATGTGCCCGCCAGTCAGCACGAAGCGGGTTTGCTTATGTTTGGCCAGACTGAATGTGGATGGCTTGTATCCCTCCAGATTGTGGCAGCGATCGCAAGCATTGAAGTATGGGGACGCTGCGAACTGGCCGGCGTGTTTGTCGGCGTGACAGTCTGTGCAGCGCTCGAACTTGACCTTGAAGAGAGTCGCTTTTCCTTTCGGAATATGGCACTGGGCGCACTCCAGACGTGCATGTCCGCCCTGCAGTGGGTATGCGCTTAGAGCATGTTCCTTAACTGTGAACGTGGAGGGTTTCCAGCCGTTCACGGAGTGGCACGAGGCACACTCTCCGCCGTCCGGACGTTTGGCAAACTGGCCACTGTGGGGATCGGGCTTGTGGCAATCCATGCACTTCTGGAATGCTAGCGGCTTCTTGAAATCGCCGTTGGCATGGCACTGGGCGCAATCCACGCTGGTGTGTTTGCCCTCCAGGGGAAACTTCGTCTTGGAGTGATCAAAGCGCTCATTCAGCGACTGAGCCGAGATCTTCTTCCAACCGCTCGTGTTGTGGCAGGACTGGCAGGTTTGCCCGGCGAAGCTTGCACGGTGCGGGTCTTTGTGGCAGTCCGAGCACTGGTTGAACGGAATCCCTGTGTATTGCGGCTTCCCATCGGCTCCGTTGGTATGGCACTTTGCGCATTGCACCTGGGCGTGGAGCCCCGTCAGAGGGTAGCGCGTCTTTGAGTGATCGAACTGGGTAACACTGATTTTCTTCCAATCTTCGAAATTGTGGCATTGCTGACAGGTCGGGCCGAGGCGGCCTTTATGGGCATCCTCGTGACAACTGGCGCATGCGGTGGAGAGACCGAGATAAGTCCGGCTGAGATCTCTGATTTTGATGGATGGGCGGTCGGTGGCAGAAATGTGGGAAGGATTGTGGCATTTGTTGCAGGTCAGACCGGCGTGCTTGCCTTCGAGCAGGTATCCCGTTTCCTTGTGATCGAAGGCTTTGATGTCCCACTTGATGAGCGGGAAGTCCTCGCCATTGTGCTCGGAGTGGCAGCGTGCGCACTCCTGGCTGGAACCGGCGGGAATGTTGTAGGTGGCGTGCAGGCCCTTGTGGGCGAAAAGCCGGGTCGCAATCTCGGTATGACACTCCAGACACTTGAGAGCTGCCTGCCCCCCAAACTTGTGGCAACTGGCGCAGTTCGTGGGGCCGTTGAGGGACTGATGCGGACGAGATAGCGAACCGGGCGAAATCTGCGCAGATGCAGTCCGCGAGGCCGCGAGACTCATGCAAAGGAGAGCGGCATAGAGGCTGACGCGACTGGGGCTCAACCACGGCCTCTGCAGGCGCCTGCTGGTTGCGCATGGTGCCGCCGACAGATCTTCAGTTCCAGGTTCTTGGTCGCGCACCACGTTCCTCGCGAACTGCCTCACGCGAACACCACGAATAAATCAATCGAAGTTTAGCTGTCAGTGACTTCAAGCACCAGTTACCGAGGGTACATCCGTCGCCATGCCCGGCCAGTCATTGATAAAGTCTCGGAATAAGCTAGAACACAGGTGGAGAACCACACCTTGCCGTGCCCGTGGGAACAACAGTCGAGGGGGCGCCCGCTAATTCATTGCGGACAATGAGTCGCCGCAAGTCAATTCTCTTTCGGAACTAGCGACCACGGCGTATGGGCAGGCTTACTGCCGGCGGTCCACCTGATGTTGAGCCAATTCCGCAGAGGGTACGGCGGTATTCGCTGTTTTGCTGTCGCGAGTCCCTAGCCCTATCAACATCGGTCGGATCATGCCCGAGAGCTTGGGTGTAGGTGTCCAGCGTCATTCTTGACGTTGAGTGTCGCAACAACTCCTGCACTGCTTTCACATCCTCACCACTGCCCTTGAGAATTGAGGAAAATATGTGTCGAAAGGTATGCCACGACACCTTCTTCTGGATACCCAACTTCGGGCCGTCGGCTGGATATAGTCGCGCATCACCGTGCTCAACCAGACGGGCTGCTTCCATCCCTTGTCGCCCTCCGCGGACATCATTTTACCTTGGAACGAAATAAAAAGGGGAGTTGTTCCCTATAGTCCCCTATGCTATGCTCTCCGAATATGAGTCATGCTTCCAAGAATAAGGAAAAGTTGATCGTGCGAGCTCGTCGCATTCGGGGGCAAGTGGAAGCACTGGAACGGGCCCTGACCGAGGAACAAGACTGTGGCGATATCCTGCGACTGATAACGTCTGCTCGCGGCGCCATGAACTCGCTAATGGTGGAGTTGCTTGAAGACCAGATCCGATTTCATGTCCTCGACCCCAATAAAAAGCCAAGTTCTGAACAGTCCGACGCGGCAGACGGCCTCGTTGAAACCATTAAGTCCTACCTGAAGTAGACACTAATGCTGCGGGCGCCGCGGCGCACAACCTGCCCCTTTTGGGGTTCTGCGCCCGGTTCGGATACGAGAAAGCGATCCTGAGTCTCGCGAAGGAAAACCTGGTTTACTACGATCATGTTTTGGATGTAAATCGCGAGCGCTACAAAGCTGGCGGAATCGCCCAAGTAGACTTGAAGCGTCTGGAATTGCAAAGAGTTCAGTATCTCTCTGACCTGCAGACTGCTGACGTGAATCTGCGCACTGCCAAAATTCAGCTGCTCATGCTGTTGAATGATCAGACACCGATTGAACAGTTCGACGTCATCGGAGCCTTTGATTTTGCGGATCAGATTCCCCCCTTGATGACGTTCGCCAAGCAGCTCTCGATACTCGCCCTGACTTGAGGGCGGCCTTGCAGTCCGTCGATAAGGCAAAGACCGACTACCGGCTCGCCGTGGCCAATGGATCGACTGATCCCATCGCAATCAGGGTGAGAAACGGCGCACGCAGCTCGACATCGATCGCAATGACAAACTCGCAGCCGCAGCACGGGCGCAGGTCTTCAACGATGTTGATTCCGCCTACGCCACAGTCAATAGCGCAGTAATTCTTCTCAAACCGTATAAGGACCAGTACCTGGAAGAGGCATCGAGCGTAAGGGACACAATCTCATTTTCCTATCAGCACGGCGCGGCATCGCTGCTCGATTTTCTCAATGCTCAGGCCGACTACCGGAGCGTGCAGGTCAACTATCTAAATCTGGTCGCCTCTTATCTGAATGCGGCCAGCCAACTGAATCTTTCCGTAGGACGCGAGGTGATCCAATGAACCTCAGGGATTTCGCGATCTTGTCCTTGCCCCTGATAGCGGTCCTGTTCTCCGTGGGCTGCAGCGGTGGAAAGAGCGATCCCCAGGCCGAAGCGCCGCCGCCCCTTCGGGTGGAAAAAGTAGAGGACCGCAATGTGTTTCACGTAGACCATCCCGAACGGTTTGAATTGGCGCAGGCGACAGAACACATTGCCATGCCCCAGCTACGAGTCACCGGTACGGTGAGTCCGGACATTTCAAGAGCCGTTCCGGTGATCTCATTGGCGGTGGGGCGCGTTGTGGAGATACATGCGCGTCTGGGTGACACCGTTAAGAAAGGCCAATTGTTGCTGAAAGTGCAGAGCGCGGACATCTCGGGCGCTTTCTCCGACTACCAGAAGGCGGTTGCAGATGAACAGTTGGCCCAAACTCAGTTGGAGCGCGCCACATTGCTCTACGACAAAGGTGCGATCTCCCAGAACGATCTTCAGATCGCACAAAATGCTGAAGACAAAGCCAAGGTAGACGTCGCGAATACTGCCGAGAAACTTCGCGTTCTGGGCAGTCCTGCGCTTGATCGTCCCAGCGGTCTGATCGAGATCCACGCGCCGATTGCCGGCGTTATCACGGACCAACAGGTCACCAACGCAGGAGGTGTGGCGGGGCTTGGTTCGCCGAATCCCTTCACCATCTCTGACCTGAGCTATGTCTGGGTGTTGTGCGATGTCTACGAAAACGATCTGGTCAACGTGCGCCTCGGCGAAAAGGCCGATATTCGGCTGAATGCCTACCCCGATCAGGCTTTCACCGGCACGATCAGCAATCTGGGACCCGTGCTGGACCCGAACATTCCCACCGCGAAGGTTCGCATCGAAATGCGGAATCCAGGCGTGATGCGGCCTGGGATGTTCGTGAGTGCAACCTTCCATGGCAGCGGAAAACAGAAACGTGCTGCCGTCCCTGCTACTGCTGTCTTACACCTGCACGATCGTGATTGGGTTTACCTGCCGGTGAAAGGCAATCAGTTTCGCAGGACAGAAGTCGTGGGCGGCGACATGCTTCCGGGTGCCCTGCAGGAGATCGTTTCCGGACTCGCACCTGGCCAGCAAGTCGTGGCCAATGCTCTTGAATTCCAGAACTCGGCGGAGCAGCAATGATTCGGGGCGCGCGAACAGCTCGAAGCTTGGAAAAAGAGTCAGGTCGTGAAGGAATTCACAGGAACCGAAAAGTGTGAAAAGTAGCGAGCTCATCCGACGCGCTTAACTTCGCGCACAGATACAACTCGATCAGTGGGTGCTCGAAATGAAGGCCACTCCTCTAAACATTGCAAGAGCATTGTGCCTGGTGGCAGCCGTTTGGATCTGCTTCGGTCATAACAATCTGACAAACGTCGAGGGCGCACCGAGTGTTGTTGAGCACTCCCCGTCGAACGAAGTTGCTCCAGCAGACGGCAGTGGCGGCCGCTGTCAAGGTTGGTGTCGATTTGGTGCTGGTCCCGGTGACCGTTACGGATCAGAGGGGGTACCTTGTGTTCGGCCTTCGAGAAGGACAGCTTCAACGTTTTTGATCAGGACAAACAAGAGGCCATACGCAACTTGTCCAGCGAGGACGCCCCAATTTAGGTTGGGATAATTCTCGATGCAAGCGGCAACATGTACGGGAAGATGAAGAGGTCTCGCGAAGCGTTGCTCCAGTTTCTTCGCAGTTCAAACCCGGAGGATGAGTTCTTTCTAGTTGCATTCAATAATCGTCTCGAACTTCTGGTGGACTTTACGAGTTCCGCCGACCCGGAATCTAGAAAATGCTTGTATTCGTACCGAGTCGGCTTCTCGCCAGCAAAGATTGGCGCACGCTGGCCCGTATCGACACCAAACCAGAGGTGCGTTTGCAATGAAGGTTTATTCGGTGGGGCGAGCCAAGCTACCTGAGATAGGTCTTCACCATATCGATAACTTCGTCGGCCGCAAGAGTCTGTTCCGAATTCGGTCTTCGCTTTGGGTCGAGCACATGATGCCGGATGTGACCTTCTAGGAGTTCAGTCATTAGGCTATTGACTGCACCTCTTGCTGCGCTGATGATTTGCAACACCTCCGAGCAATCCCTCCCCTCGTCGAGGACCCGCTCAAGCGCCTCAAACTGCCCCCGGATGCGTTTGCTTCGCAAAATCAGTTTCTGTTTGTTCTTTATTGTATGACTCATTCGCAAGCGAATGATATCATGCCGGAACTTGCCCAATACCTATGGGGGTATGTATCATGAAGCATTATTTTGCGCAGGTATGCGGCGCACGCACGAAAGCTGTCGAGATGGTCGAGTCTTGCCTAAGGCGTCGCTTTTCCGCCACGGAGGGAGTCCGTTAATGAGTTCTTCGCCCATCATCGAAAAGTCCCTAGCCAACCCTCCGCATCACAGCGAGACGCGGAAGTCCCCAGAACTAAACGAGCCTGACCCTAGCTCCGAACGCGAAGAACACGGTCACGGAGTCGAGTGGGCTGAGTTAGTCCGCATTGGCTTTGTGGCCTTGGCTGCGGCTGCGGTCTGGTTTCGGCTTTGGGAGCCGTTTTCGCACGTAAGTGTTATCGGCACCACGGCTGCTCTCATCGGCGGATATCCCATTTTCAAGGAAGCTTTCGAGAACATCGTTGAACGAAAGATGACGATGGAACTCTCGATGACCATCGCTCTTCTCTCGGCTTTGGCGATTGGAGAGTTCTTCACAGCTCTGGTTATTACTGGCTTCGTCCTTGCCGCCGAGGTTCTGGAGGGTCTGACGGTTGGTAGAGGCCGGCGGGCTATCCAAAGTCTTCTTGATTTTCTCCCCAGAACCGTTGCAGTCCGCCGCAATGATCAGGTAGTGGAAGTTGCGTCCGACCAGGTTCAAGTTGGTGACACGGTCATCGTAAAACCGGGCGGACACGTTCCGGTGGATGGAATTGTGCTTAGTGGCCGCTCGTTTATTGAGCAGGCCGCAATCACCGGCGAAGCCATGCCGGCTGAGAAAACACCCGGTGATTTGGTCTATGCCGGAACCATCAATCAATCGGGCGCCCTGGAAATCGCGGCCGAAAAATTAGGGCGTGACACGACTTTCGGAAGAATCATTGAAGCGGTCGAACGCGCGGAGAAGTCACGAGCTCCGATTCAGAAAACTGCCGATCGCTTGGCCGGTTACCTTGTGTATTTTGCACTCGGGGCAGCAGTTCTGACCTTCGTCATCACTCACAATGTGAGGTCAACCATTTCGGTCGTCATCGTTGCCGGAGCGTGCGGCATCGCGGCTGGCACTCCCCTTGCAATCCTCGGCGCGATCGGTCGGGCGGCGCATCATGGAGCCATCATTAAAGGGGGACTCTACCTGGAAGCACTGGCAGCCCTCGACACGGTGCTCTTGGACAAAACCGGCACACTAACATTTGGTACTCCGCAGATCCGGGAAGTTGTTTCCGCCAACGGCTTCGGAGAGCGGCAGATCATCGCCGCTGCCAGCATTGCCGAGCGCAAATCCGAACATCCTCTCGCCAAGGCAGTTGTGGTGCGGGCAACGGAACTTGCCATTCCACTCGTGGAGCCCGATGAATTCTCATATACGCCCGGAAGAGGAGTCAGGGTGAGGTACGACGGCGAGGACATCCTTGTGGGAAGCCTAGCGCTCCTCGTGGAGCACGGCATGACGAGAGGTCTGCCCACAGATGGCGGTGGTGCGGGCGGTGTGTCGGAAGTCTACGTCGCTCGCGCAGGGCAGGTTCTTGGGAGCATTCGGATTGCGGATGTTTTGCGCCCGGAAGCCAAGAATGCGGTTGTGGCCATGCGACAGATGGGTTTGAAAACTGTTCTGTTAAGCGGCGATACACAAGGTGCAACTTCATCGGTGGGCCGCGATCTCGGAGTGGACGAAGCGGTCGGAGGACTCCTGCCAGAGCAGAAGGCAAAGTGGGTGAGTGAACTGCGTAGAAAAGGGCGTAATGTCGCGATGGTCGGTGACGGAATCAACGACGCTCCGGCCCTGGTGGAAGCCAATGTGGGCATCGCCATGGGATCGGGAACCGATGTTGCTCGGGAGAGCGCAGATGTGATCTTGATCGGAAGCGATCTCTCGAAATTAGTCGAAACTTTGCGGCTTGCTCGACGCTGCCGCGGAATCATCATGCAGAATTTTGTAGGCACGTTGGTTGTGGACACCATAGGAATCGGATTGGCAGCTCTTGGCTTGCTGAATCCACTCCTGGCTGCCTTTATTCACGTGACCTCGGAGTTGGCATTCATCCTCAATTCCACGAGATTATTGCCCCGAAGTTCAGAAGCTGGGCGATGAGGTCGGCGATTTGCGGCGAAGTTTGAGCCAGGTATGCGCTTTTCTTATGCGATCCAGAGTCGGAGAGTCAGGGTTTGGGTAGTCCTGGTCGCCCTAGCGATCGTGGTGATCTTGCTTGTCGCAGTCTTCTTGCAGTCTCGTAGATCGCCAAAGCCGTTTGAAATGGACGACCTGTATGGTCTGTTGGATTAATTGGCTTCCACCGTCGGGGACGGATCGGGCACTGTGAACGAGGATCGAGATTGTCCGCTGAAAACGAAGCGGGTCGTGGTCGGGCAAATTACGATCTGCCGCGGTTGTTGTTGCGGCAATGTCGAGCGTGGCTTGCCCGATGTTCCGGTGGAATGGCTCAAGAGTGAATGGCGGAAACGGGGACTGCTTAAGCGAGTTCAGCTGACTATCAGCGGCTGTGTTGGACCATGCGATGTACCGAACGTGGTTGTGATTACGAGCTCATCGGGCACGGAATGGTTGGGAAATATCGTTAACTTCGACCAGTATCGAAGCCTGGTTGAGTGGGCCGTCCGGTGTCGCGATGCGGGCGAGATGTTAGCCCTGCCGCGCGAATTTCAAGAATGCAGGATCAGTCCATTTCGCTCATAGAGATCTGGAAAATGCGTGAGGACCGTCGAACAGCCTTCCATACAAGGGAGTGGCCTGAACGTGCAGAGAGCACCGCAACCAACGCTACGGCATCCACACAGATCAAGGCTTCCGTGGATTCGAGCATTCCTGTTGGAGGCGCGACGCAGTGACCTCATGGTATCAGTGTTCAAAAAGAGTCAGAACCGCGACAAGAGAGCGAACCGCACGGAGGGGATCGTTCGGCTGCTATTGATAATTCTTTGGGCAGCGATCGTTGTCGTGCTTGGCCTTTACGGGGGTCTCGCCTCGTCTCGCCATCACTAGCAATGGCGTCTAGGAAAACACAAAACATACTCACGCTGTGCGGCAGAACGATGTCTTGGTACAGACCAACAGATTTGTGAAAGCGTCTGCGGTTCCAAGAGCTCGAATTCTGGTGAAGCATCGCATCGGCAGAGAGTTGCCGAATACATACCTAGCTAGGTATTCTCTCATTGCGTTCGTTTCCCGTTTTGGTATAGATTCAAACGAAGCTTTCCATGGGGTAGCCGTTATGCTGTCGATGTCGAAGCGGATAGCCTGTCTATGTGTGTTGCTGACCTTCTGGTCAGCAATAGCATTCGCAGCGCACCAACATTCGAACACTACCGACTCGGCAACGTGCACCGTCTGTATCGCGGCCCATTCAGCTTCTCCCAAAACCACAATTACCTTGCCAAGGGTGCTATTCGTTTCGGTATCCACCTTTCTGCCTGAGCCGATCTCGGCGAAGCAATCCCTGATAGTGTTCGCCCTGTGCGTTCGCCCGCCTCCTAGCGTCTAAGAATCCAATTGCAGTTGTATCCAGGCCGGTTCGTCCCAAGAACCGTTTCCTTTGATTCTTAGACCAATTTTCTGGAGGAATTCATGTTGGCTTCTTACAAGAGGTCGCTTCATGCGGCTGTTATGGCGGTTTTCTATTTGGGGTTTGGCCTAAGCGCTTACGCGCAGTCGGGTGGAGGTTCGGGATCGCTCAATGGCACTGTTTTTGACCCTTCAGCTGCAGTTGTTGCCAACGCGACGGTTGAGCTTCGTCAGTTAGTCAGTGGTTATGACCGGACGACCACTACAGACGGTAAGGGGAATTTCAGTTTCTCGAACGTGCCGTTTAATCCGTACCACATGACGGTGACGGCTACTGGCTTTGCCCCCAGCGCACAAGACGTGGAGGTTCGGTCGGCAGTACCCACGAGCGTCAAGATCAGTCTTCAAGTGATTGGCTCGTCCACTTCGGTTACGGTCGAAGCTGGCGCCGATTTGGTAGAGAACGATCCCACCTTCCACACCGACGTCGACAAGCAGTTGTTCGACAAGCTTCCATTGGAAAGCGCCTCGTCGTCTGTAAGTTCGCTGGTCACTCTCTCAACGCCAGGCATCGCTGCGGACTCCAACGGTCTGTTCCACGGCTTGGGCGACCATGCGGAGAATTCGTTCTCTGTCGACGGGCAGCCAATTACCGACCAGCAGAGCAAAGTCTTCTCTAACCAGATTCCCCTCGATTCAATCCAATCCATGGAAGTCATATCCGGCGCACCTCCGGCGGAATACGGGGGCAAGACCAGCGTTGTGATCGTGGCCACCACTCGCTCGGGCCAAGGCGTAACCAAGCCTCACGGCAGCGTAAACACTTCGTACGGGTCGTTTGGAACATCCAACGTGGAAGCCGATCTCGCTTATGGCGGACAAAAATGGGGAAACTTCATCTCGGTTAGCGGACTGAACAGCGGCCGGTTTCTGGATCCGCCGGAGTTTGTCGTCATGCACGACAAGGGCAACGAAGAAAACCTGTTCGATCGGGCGGATTACCAATTATCAAGCGCCGATTCTCTTCGCTTGAACCTGGGATTTACCCGTTCCTGGTTCCAAACACCGAATTCTTACGACTCTCAACTGGCGACACCGTGGAACGGAGTGGCCGTGGCCAATGGTGGCCTCGATCCCAACGGCAATGTCGTGGGCCCCGCCGACCAACGCTCCCAGATCAAGACCTTCAACATCGCGCCCACCTGGACTCGATTGATCAGCCCAACAACCGTCTATACTCTGGGCGCTTTTGTTCGGCGCGACGGGTACAACTACTATCCCAGTGCGAACCCATTCGCGGACCTCGGAGCACCCGGTCTTCAAAGCGAAACTGTGAGTCAGCGTCGCACGCTTACAAATGCTGGACTGCGCACCGATGTTTCTTATGTGAAGGGCATTCACAACCTTAAAGCAGGAGTCACTTACGAGCAGACTTTTCTAAACGAGACGGATCCTTTCGGTCTGGTCGATCCGACGCTGAACGCCGCTTGTCTAGATGCTAACGGCGCGCCTGTATTTGTTGGCAATCCTGGGGTCAACAACCCCTCGCTGTGCCCAACCGCCACGACGACGAACCAAACTCTTTACCCCGCACCTTTTACTGCGAATGCAAACTTCAACCCCTTGTTGGGTTGCTTCGACCTGACCCGGCCGAATCCCTCTTCGAACGACGGTTGCCCTAAATCCACGAGCGGCCTCTTCACTTTTAACGGTCACACCGACGTGAAGGAACTTGCTCTTTACGTTCAGGATTCGATCATCAAAGGAAACTGGGCTCTAAACCTGGGCTTGCGGGGCGATTTCTACAACGGACTCACGACGCACCGGGAGGCCGAACCTCGCCTGGGTGTCGCGTATAACATCAAGCATACCAATACCGTTCTTCGCGTTTCGTATGCACGCACGATGGAGACTCCTTTCAATGAGAACCTCGTGCTCTCAAACCAAGGGTGCGCCAATCCCGTGCTAAATCCACTTCTTCTTTGCACTGGTTCCAACATCACTCCGTTCAGTCCTGGTTGGCGAAACGAATTCCACGCTGGGCTGCAGCAGGCTTTCGGGAAATACCTTGTCTTTTCCGGGGAGTACATTTGGAAATACACGCACAATGCCTACGACTTCAGCGTCTTAGGCGCCACTCCTATCACCTTCCCCATCGAATGGGATCGCTCCAAGATTCCGGGATATGCAGGCCGCGTCAGCGTGCCGAACCTTCACGGATTCTCAGCGCTCATGGTGTTCTCCAGTGTGGCTGCGCGCTTTTTCACTCCTCAAATCGGCGGGGCGGGTGCTGTTCCCTCTGCATCTGGGCCGTTTCGTATTGATCACGACGAAAAATTCAATATGACTTTTCACACGCAGTACCAGCCGTGGAAAGTTGGGCCATGGCTTGGCTTTAACTGGCGGTACGATAGCGGTCTGGTGGCCGGCCCGGCACCATGCGCCGGGGGCAATTGTGGGAACGGCCCGGCGGGCTCCGATACCGTGGTGGATACGTCGGGACTAAGCGCGGATCAACAGGTTGAGGCGGGGCTATTTTGCGGATCGGTTCGCCCGTCGCTGCCCACTCCAGGGAATCCAGTCGGTATTCGGCTGAGCTCCGGCCTGGGCACGAACCTGTGCCCTGCGTCCCAATACGGGTCATCACTTCTACAAATACCGGCACCGGGAACCGAAAACGACGATCACAATCCGCCGCGCATCGCGCCGCGTAACTTGTTTGATGTTTCAGTGGGCGACGACAATTTGTTCAAGGGCGACCATTACAAATGGAGTCTTACCCTCACTGCCATCAATGTGACAAACAAGCTGGCGCTGTATAACTTCCTTTCGACCTTCAGCGGCACGCATTACGTAACGCCGCGCTCGCTGACGGCTCAGTTCGGCTTCCACTTTTAACCCCAGCGCGAGAGGGCTCTGGTCGCCTCAAGACCATTGCCCTCGTTTCCATAGCCGATATTCGATATTCACTGTCATTGCGGAAGATGATCGAACCGACTAATTGATGCCTTCAGGCTCGCGCATAGCTGAGATTCCCCGTCTCGCCCTTAGGTTCTTGCTTCTTTATGTTAACTGTGGTTAACTTAGTAGAATAATCGCTGGTTAATAGATCAAATTGGCAAACATTGCCGCCTCGGGGCAAATAAGTGGGGTATTCATGGCGCGGGTAGTGCAGGTTGCTTTTATTGTGCTGACGATGGCGTCTCTTGCCCCAGTGAAGGCGCTGGCACAAGGAGAAACCACCAGTGCTATTGTTGGCCAGGTTCGCGACGGAACTAACGCCGTCGTGCCCGGCGCCATTGTGACGATCATAAACTCAGAGACCGGACTGAGACGCAGCGCAAAGACCGATGACGCGGGCCGATTCAGCTTCCCCCAACTAAAGCCGGGGATCTATTCAGTCAAGGTAGAAGCGCCAGGCTTTGAACCACGGCAAAATAATAATGTCGTTTCGGGCCTGGGCCAAAAGCAAACCGTGGATTTCACCCTCGGTGTGGCCCGATCCAATGAAACGGTGGAGGTCAGCAGCCAAGCTCCGATCCTCAACCCGGAGAACGCCAACACCTCCACCACCTTGAATGCCCCCGCGCTGGAGGATCTGCCCAATCCAGGCGGAGATCTCACCTATCCATTGCAGTTCGCCCCGGGCGCCCTGATCAACACGGCAGGCAGCGGCAATGATTTCGTTGGTGGCACAAACGGGTACGGCAACGTGGAGTTCAACGGCCTGCCTGCCCTATCCAACGGCTATATCGTTGATGGGCTGGAAACAAACGACCCGCTTACCAACCTCAATAGTGGCCTCTCCACCAATCTCGTGTTGGGGCTGAATTCCATCTCAGAGGTGACTGTGAATACTCTTTCCTATGCTGTGGATCAAGGACGGTATGGAGCATCCCAGGTCAACTACGTCACCAAGTCGGGCTCGAATCAGTTTCACGGGAATCTCTACGAACTGTGGAATGGGGCGCGACTGAATGCAGCAGACTACTTCACCAACGCGACACCTGGGAACCGCAAGCCCGGAGCGACGGTGAATCATTTTGGAGGTAGCCTGGGCGGGCCGATTGCGCACAACAAGCTTTTCTTTTTCTTCGACAGCGAATGGGTTCGGATCGCGCTGCCCATCGTGACGCCCACGACGGTTCCCAGCACGGCATTTCAGCAGTATGTGCTGCAGCAACTTCCGCTGGGTGGAACGGACTCGGTGACCGGATCAATCTATGCGCCGTCGCCGCAATCAGTTTCGTTCTACCAAAAGATGTTTGCCCTCGATGGAAATACTAGTGGCACGCCTCTAGCGGTACTCGGATGTCCGTTGAACGCGGACGGTACATCGGCTTCGGACAATCCGGCCTCGAGCAGTGCACCCAATGGAAACGGCTGCGCGAACCGGCAGAGCGTGTCGCACTCCAGCGATGACCACGAACAGGTGCAGACGGCTCGCGTCGACTACAACATCAACCAGAAAGACACAGCATGGTTTCGTTTTCAGGCGGACACCGGCGTCCAGGCTGCCTACACAGATCCGATCAACTCTTTGTTTGATGCGGTCTCTCCCCAGCCCCTCTACTCATTCGCAGCGGGCTACACGCATGTTTTCTCGCAGAATCTAGTGAACTATTTCAATCCAGCGTTTTCGTGGTACGAAAGTCTGTTTGGGCCTGCCAACTTGCAGAAGACGCTGGCGGCATTTCCGATTGTCTTGCAGGGCAGCGGTGCCAACGCACCCTTCAGCACAATTGGAGGCCTCGACAACACATGGGTGCAAGGCAGGCGAGCTTCACGCTTCTTCATCAATGACAACCTCGCTTGGAGCCACGGCGCTCACGAACTGCGGTTTGGAACAAATACTCGTATCTTCCGCCTGAATGACTATGACTTCGGGCAAGGCACAGTTCCAACCGTTGCCTATACGACGTTGCCGCAATTCATCTATGGAGTGGCATCTTCTGCAACCCAGACCTTTCCCCTGTCGGCGAACGAACCGTTCCGCTTCCTCAATCTCGATTTATATGCCCAGGACACCTGGAAAGTGACTCAGCAGCTTACGTGGACATTCGGTGTGCGCGATACCTTCAACTCGAACCCGCTCAATCCCCACGACCAGATCGCGCGCCTGGGAGGTTCGTTCAGTTCGATCTCGCATGATGTGAATCAGCCACTGAATGGGGCCATCCAGACTCATCTCGGCAATTTGTTTTCATCCACACCGTTGGCCACTCTGCAGCCGCGAACCGCGATCGCATGGCAGTTCAAGCCCAAATCTGTGCTGCGAGCCGGTTTCGGGATATTCAGCGATGTTTTGCCTGGCAGTGTGGCCGACCTGATTGGCACCAATCCTCCTTACGACAAAACCTTCCAGGGAGGTCTGCTGGGTACAGTGGGCGGGACTGCCATCGTTCCGGGAGTGCCGAGCAGCGCAGTGGATGCAACTGTCGCCGCCAATCAAAGATTCAGTTCGGGATTCCCTCAAGGACGGCTTTCGTGTGCATCCCCGCATGCAGATCCCGCAACGTGTCTCCCGCCCGTCGCAATCACAGCGGTGCCCACTGGCACTCTGCATGCTCCGTACTTCATGGAGTGGAGCCTGGGAGTTGAACATCAATTCGGAAACACGGCGAGTTTGCTGGCGCGATATGTGGGAACACGCGCGGTGAACCAGCCCTATCAAACCCAGGTGAACGGATACCAGACGGTGTGCCAGGGTTGTTTTGCGCCATTCCCTTACATGCAGCCAACTGATCCACGGTTCAGCGCGGTGACTCAACTCGCCACTGGGGAGAACAGTCATTACGCCGGCCTGCAACTCACGGCGACGAAGCGTTTGGGGCACGGTCTACAAGGGCAGGCCAATTACACCTGGAGCCGCTGCATGGATACGGTTTCGAACGGAGGCTTCCTTCAGTTCTCTTCGGGAGGAATTCTTTCTCCGCTACCCGGAGAACTGGCCCGCGATTACGGTCCTTGCGACTATGACATCCGACACAACCTCAACGCGCAGTATGTGTATCAGTTGCCCATCCACGTTCGGAATCACCAGTTGGCACAGGCGCTCAACGGCTGGCAGATTTCCGGGACAATGTTCTGGCACAGTGGCGTGCCGTTCTCTGTTCTGAGCACACCTTATTCGGCCAACGGAAACGGCATTGTGCAGGGCAGCGGACCGCAGTTCGCGAGCGTCGTTACGGGCGTCTCGCTCTATGAGCATCATCCCGTCGCTGGTGTAACACAACCGGGAACGCTCCAATGGCTGAATCCGGACGCCTTCGAGTCAGCCGTTGATCCAAGTACGGGACAGTGCGCGGGTGGCGACGACCCACAACATTGCCAATTCGGAAACCTCGGCCGCAACGCCCTCCGCGGCCCCAATTTTGTATGGAATGACTTCTATCTTACGAAATGGTTTCCGGTGAGCGAGCGATTAAAGCTGAGAGTAGAGGCCCAGTTCTTCAATGTATTCAACCATCCGAACTTTGGGCTTCCCAGCATGACGCTAGCGGGGATTCCAGGAAAGCCTCCGACGCAGACAGGGTTTGGAGCGCTTGCATATACAACTTCACCGCCCACCGGCCTATTGGGCGTCGGCCTGGGCGGCGATAGCAGTCCACGCATGATCGCGTTTCAGGCACGCCTGGAGTTCTGAGCGTGCCGCCGACGATTCTGAGGCGGATTGTCGGTTTATTTTACCGCCGGAGACAGGTCAACGATACCTGCTCTGCCATTCACCGGAGGAGTCTCGGGAGAAAATCAAATCGGGCGACCATTTCCTTGCCGCCGTTGGCTGACCACTGGCTAAAAACACAGCACGACCGTGAATAACCTGATTTAGAGGCTACGACCAATTCAAGTTTCGGAGCACCTGGGGAAAGGAGCGCTCGAACGTCTCGCATCGGGGGTTGGCCGAAGAAGCGGCTGTATTCGCGATTGAATTGCGTGGCGCTTTCGTAGCCGACCTCAAAAGCCGCGCTGGTCGCATCGAGACCCTGATTCAGCATCAAGTTCCGCGCCGACTGAAGCCGGAGTTATTTTTGATACTGAAGTGGACCCATGGAGCGTTCAGGAATTCCGGAGTGGTCTCGCCGATCGACATAGCGGGACTGTCAGACGGAGCTTCTGCGACATGAATTTCCTCACGGCTGAGCAACCCTCGCACCATAGACATGTCCAACTTGATTGACAATGCGCTTCTGCGAGGCAAGCATATTCTCGTTCTGCTGGTGTGTTGCCGCCGGAGTCGCTGCTTCAACGTCTGCGCGACACTCACGGCGCTACACACAACCCAGCCGTCAGCACTGTCAGCCCGAATAAAATCTGTCGCATTGTAATAACTCCCGATTGTTCCGCGCTGGAAAAAGACAGTCCTTCAAGCGGCGTGAACCTCGACTATTGGGAAAACCAGATGACAAGAGAATCGGAAGAACCGTGTCTACTATGAAGCTCCAAAGACGGAGATGGTTGCAACTCCGACGCCGGTGTCGAGGAAATCGTAAGCGTAGACGGGCGTGGAGAGGGGAAAATGCTCCAGGATGAACAAACTGTCATCTTCTAGAAAGGGAGCGGTAATGTTCCGGTCGTATCGTAAAAGTGGGCTGCCGGCCGTGGTGTGCCACGCTGGCGTCGCTCTGAACTCGGCTTTGACATGTCCTTGTGCGTGTTCGAAAAGGGTCGGGGCGGTCTGTTGATCTTGCTATTAGCAAGTATTCTGCAATCGACATTGGCCGCCTCGCAGGAGTTGCCGGACGCTCCATCAGCGGTCATGCGTACGAGCTCTTACGCGGCTGCAGACTCGGCTACTTCCGCCGATCCGCGGCAGTCGTCTGCCCCGGCATCTGCGGATTCGAGTCGCGGCAAATTTCTTACTCGATGGGTCAAACGTGGACTTCGTGATCAGGCCGATATTTATACAGCTCCTCTCCATCGTTCTGAACTGAAATGGGTGATCGGACTTCCCGTTGTCACGGCAGGCCTGATCGCGATTGATAAGCATGCTTCGGGCGCGCTTCCGAGAAACCCTTCGAGCGCGAGTGCTGACATCTCCGACGTGGGACTGTTCGCAACCGCTGGTGCAGTGGGAGTGCTTCTCATCGACGGAAAGGCCCAAGGAGATTCTCATGCCTTCGAAACCGGCGTGCTTGGAGCCGAGGCGATGGCAAACAGCGGCGTCGTGTATGCCGCGCTGCAGCTCATTGCGGAGCGGGAACGTCCGTTACAAGGAACGGGTCAAGGACATTTCTTTCAGACCAGTGGCGTGGATAATTCCTTTCCCTCCGGCCATACGATCATCACGTGGACCGCGGCCAGCACGATTGCGCACGAATACCCAAAGCCCTGGGTAGAGTGGCTCGCCTACGGGACCGCAGCGGCCGTTTCGGTGACGCGATTCACTAGTCTGCAACACTTCCCCGCCGATGTTGTAGTGGGAAGCACACTTGGGTACTTGATCGGACGCCACATCTTCCATGCTCATTGCAAGGCTGGTCTCAGTGCGGCATGCAGTGCGAAATAGTTCAGCGAAACACAGTCTCTATTTCCAGAAAGCGCGAGGTGAATGATGTTGAGGAATAGGTTTGGCAATCGGCCTGGTGCTATCCCTTGTGTTCTAGCAATTTGGTTGCTCCTTCAACTTCTACCTTCACTGATCGCTCAGACGGCCGGAATTGGAGTGCTGACGGGCAGGGGCGTGGATTCGTCCGGTAATCCGGTTGCGAACGCCACCGTGACGGTGACGAGCTTAGATAATGAGCAGGGACGAAGCGCGACGACGGGGACCGATGGCTCTTATAGATTCGACGATCTGCCGCTGGGGAACTACCGGATGAAGCTTGAGGCAGCCGGGTTCCAGGCTGTGGAGGTTCCCTCCGCGACTGTAGATGGAACTAAGCCATCAGTTGTGGACGAGAAGCTGCAGGCCAGCGCGCCAACCGCCACCAAACCAGGGCTAGGGCAACAGGATAATTTGCCGAACGCCCCATCCAGCAGTACAGCGCCTTCGCTTTCGGATTTGGGTCTTACTCCGGAACAGACACAAGGAAACGCCCGTGAGCAGGCGCTGCTGGATAAACGGACGCACATGCTGAAGATCCATCAACGGATGGGGTTGATCACGACGATACCGCTCGTTGCGACGGTGATCCTCGGCCCTGGAGCTGGCGGCAAAAGTGAAGGCACGGCTACTCGCGATTTACATGTTGCGCTGGGTGCGCTCACCGGCGACCTATACGGGATCACCGCTTATTACGCCATTCGCGCTCCCAGAATCCCCGGAACGAAAAAGCGCGGTCCGATAAGATTTCACGAGGCGATGGCCTGGATTCACGGCCCGGGCATGATCCTCACTCCCATTCTCGGGGCAATGGCCTTCAGTCAGAAGAACAACGGCGAAAAGGTTCATGGGATCGCGCAGGCGCATGGCCCGGTGGCCATCGTTACGGCGGGGGCGTTTGGGGCAGCTCTTTTGTCGGTATCAGTAAAGTTCTGAGCACAGTCTATGAATAAAAAAATATTGATCGCGTTTTTGCTCGTGACCCTCCCCACGTTTGCTGCGGACAGCCAATGGGTCCTCAAACAAAGCACCCTCACCTATCATGTGTCGCATCCACTGCATGAGTCTGAGGGCGTGAGCCATGCGGCGCGAGGCAAGGGCGTTTGCCACGACGGACAGTGCAATTTCTTGATTGCGGTGGCTGTGAAGTCCTTTGATTCGGGGGACAGCAACCGCGACCTTCATATGGTTCAGGTTACGCGCGGCGCGGAGTTTCCTATAGTCACCGTGCGCACGCGCCTGCCCGACTCGGCTGCATCATCGGCGACCATCAATGCCGATCTGGAGATTCAGTTCGCCGGCCAGACTGCCCAGTACAAAAAGGTTCCTTTCAAAGTGGAAAGCCTAGGCGGTGAAACTCACATTACGGGCACCATTCCGGCTACGCTAACGGATTTCAAGATCGACCCGCCCTCGCTCCTGACGATGCCTGTCAAGAATGAAATACCGGTGCGTGTTGACCTGACATGGCATCAGCAGTGACGCGGCGGTTGTTGGCTCGGGAAGTTTCTAAGCCCCCGTTTCCTGCATCCTACCTGGAGGTGTAAAGTTTTGGACAGGCAGGGATCTCCCATGCGGTTGTTGCTCGTAGAAGACGACATTTCCATCCAGCTGTTCCTCAAGCGGGCGCTGACGGAGGCCGGATATCAAGTAGATGCGGCCAGTACAGCGAAAGCCGGGGAGACGATGGCATTGGAAGGCATTCACGATGCCTTCATCATCGATCTTGGCCTCCCCGATCTGGATGGACTGGACTTGATCGCGCGTTGCCGAGCTCAAGGCAACGCGGCGCCGGTTCTGATCCTGTCCGCGAGGCGCTCCATAGACGAACGTGTTCGCGGCTTGGAGCAGGGCGGGGACGACTACCTTACGAAACCGTTTGCTCTGCCAGAGCTGCTGGCAAGATTGAGAAACCTTTTGCGCAGGTCCGCAGTTCCGCAGAATGAATCTGTGCGTCTGCAGTCAGCCGACTTGCAGCTTGACTTGGTACGTCGTGAGGCGCGGCGCGGAGAGCACTTGCTGCAATTGACTCCACAGGAATTTTCTCTGCTGGAATACCTTTGCCGTAACGAAGGCCGCGTTGTAACCCGGACCATGATTCTGGACCATGTCTGGAAGATGAGGATTGATCCCGCAACCAATGTCGTCGATGTTCACATTTATCGTCTGCGCAGCAAAGTAGATCATGACACTCCGCGACCGCTGATTCACACAATTCGTGGTGTTGGCTACGTTCTCAAGCATGCCTAGAAATCTCCGTACCACCGCCGCTTGGCGGATTTCGATTTGGACAACTCTGGCGTTCGCACTCGGAACTGCTGTGGCGTTCTCCATCGTTTATTTCCTTGTCGCTCAGGGGCTCCGGGAGCGCAGTGACACTTGGCTTAGCGGCGAAGCAGAGGTTCTAGCTCAGGTCTCAGCTGATACTCCAAGCGATCGTCTTTACACGAGGATCGTGAGAGAAGTGGCGGAGCTTGCGACGCAGGAAGTACCGGATGAGCGCAACGCTCGGGGTGAGAGACTGAATTCTGTATTCTTCCTGGTCACCAATCCGATCAACAGCGGTTCTCCCTTGTGGGTAGGACCCAGTTCTCAAGACGCTTTTGTTACGGCGATCCAACGGTCGAACCTGGTTCCGGGACCTCCGAAGTCCATAACTGTGGAAGGGTATCGACAAAAGTTTCGAGTGGTTGAGAAGGCACAAAGCGGAGAAACTGTTTATCTCGGACTATCGGATCATGGCGCCCAGCATGTGCTGCACACATTAGCTCGTCGTTTTCTGATGGTTTGGGGCGGCATGTTCCTGCTCGGTTTTGTCATCTCCTACTGGAGCGCGCGTCGTACACTGCATCGTGTCGAACGAATCACGGAAACCGTCGCGCGAATTGGAACCGAGGACTTAAAGGAACGATTGCCTGAACCCGTGAATTCGGATGAGATTTCGCGATTGGCTAAAACTTTCAATAATATGCTGGACCGGCTCCAGGCTTCAGTGAATCAGCTCCGGACTGTCACAGGTAGTGTCGCGCATGACCTCAAGAGTCCGGTGACCTTGATTCGTGGAACGCTGGAATCGGCATTATGTAACGAAGGAAATGATACGTGGCGCGACTCGGTTGGTGAGGCGATCGAAGACCTGGATAGGCTATTGCAGTTGCTGAACACCACGCTGGACCTTGCCGAAGCGGAAGCGGGTGCTCTTCACATCGATCGCCGCCCGGTTGACTTGTCCGATGTCGTGCGACAACTGGTTGATATCTATCAGCCGGCGATGGCCGAGCGCCATCACGAAGTGACGACTGATCTCGAAGAGCACGTGGTCGTGGATGCGGACGTGACCCTGATGAATCGTGTGGTCAGTAATTTGTTTGAAAACGAATTGACTCATTTGCCTGCGGGGTGTCGAGTGAACATCCGGCTCCGTTCGCAGCCAGGGTCGGCAGAGCTGGTGATTGAAGATAATGGTCCGGGATTCTCGCCCGATATCGGCAGCCAGGTTTTCAAAAGATTCGTGAAGGGAAAGAATTCTCCGGGTCATGGTCTCGGCCTTGCCTTTGTGGAAGCAGTTGCCCAGGCGCATGGGGGCGGAGCACGGGTCTCCGATCGTCCTGGAGGCGGAGCCGTTATAACTGTGTCGCTGCCAGCGAGCGTGCTCCAAGCGGCGTAGGCACCGCATTTCAAGATGCCTCCATGCCCACAAAATGCCCGGAACCGTACAAGAATTATGCGAGACTTGCCCCGAGTCTGGTGGTGCGGGCGGAGGGACTTGAACCCTCATGGGCCGTTTAAGCCCTGCGGATTTTCATACCGTCTACGGCTTTCGCCGCCCGGATGTGAGACCTTTAAAAGCTCACGCCAGGTTTGCGGTCTGGACTATCCCTTCACCCTCCCCCAGAAAGTCCGGGGCTTAGGTGCTGCCCGTCTAGTCTCTACACCTTCCCGGCTGTGTCTCTCCGGGCTTGGCTCGGGATTGCCATTTAAGGTTTCCCCGAATTTGAGCAGTTCTGCATCGCCGGTTTCCCAGGCGAGCACTCAAGTTTTCCTTAAGTCCGCTGCGTATGCCATTCCGCCACGCCCGCGCGCGGCTGCCTGACTGCATTTCTATCATAGGGCAGATTCGACAGGTTTCACACGTCCTTGTCCACCCAGCAGGCTTCGACGAATTGTCGGCGGGACCTTGGAGTAGCCTACCAACTTCCCCACCATCGCGTCCGCGCAGGGAATGGCGGGGCGCGCCATGTCGGCCAACGTGCGTCGCTCTACATCGTCGCGAAGTCGCCCATCGCGCGGCTGGTTGCTTGGGCGCGACCTAGAATTGGTCGCCGAGCGATCGAGTCCGAACTGGAAGCCACCTCCGGCTGAATGCGGTACTACGTCGCCTTTGACAGCGAGTATACTCATCAAATCTACGGGGATTAAAATGCGTGTTCCAACCAATGACCCAGATCACCGCTCAGCTCGAGCCAAGCTTGAATGCTGGCCCTGATGCCGCTCGCCGCCGATTCTGGCTGGCGATGTTGGGCTTTGCCATGGCGCTTGCGCTGCTGCCCTTTTCGTACAAGGTCGAACGCCGCCTGGAAACAGTTGTTCACATCACGGGCGGGGAATCCGAAAAAGTTGATCTCGAACTAGCGCAGCGTTTCCAATCTCCGTATGCCCACCGCGTAGTTCTGGTGATCAGCGGTATTCCCGATCCTGATTCGGCCAAAGGTGCAGATGCATTGGGCTTTTTAACCAGTTCCTTGCGTAGTGTGCCAGGAGTGTCGGGTGCCGTCTCGAGTCTCGACTGGCCAGATGCTCTGTTCACCGGCAATAACGGCGGGGCCTTGATCATCGTCGGGTTGGATCCGCAGGATGAAACTGTCGAGGAATTGATCCCCAAACTGAGGACAAAAGCAGACTGGATGCAAGGTCAGCTTCGGTCGCAATATCCCAATGTCAAACTGGAGATTACGGGTGAAACTCCACTGAACTTCGACCTGCGCAAGGTCAGTGCAGATGACGTCAAACATGCCGAGGAACGGGCGATGCCAGTAACCCTATTCCTGCTCTTTCTGGCTTTCGGCAGTCTTGTGGCTGCGCTATTGCCGCTGGGAGTTGGACTACTCTCAATCTCGATGGCGCTGGGTTCGGCTGCGCTAGTCGCGCATTATCTGCAGCTGTCGATTCTGGTGCAGAATCTGGCGACGATGCTCGGCCTTGGCCTGGGCATCGACTATGCATTGCTGATGGTGAGCCGGTTTCGCGAAGCCTTAGCCGAGGGCTATGATCCCGGCCACGCTGCCGATATTGCTGCCCGGCAAGCGGGGCGGACACTAATCATCTCGGCGACGACAGTTGCAATCGGATTTTCAGCGCTGCTGACCGTGCCCATCAGCGAACTGCGCTCCATTGGCATAGCTGGCCTGCTGGTAACCGTTTTGAGTGTCATGCTGTGTACATTTATTCTGCCTTGGGTGCTTGGTCTGCTAGGGCATCGCATCGACTCCGCCAGAGTGCGTCTTTCAGCCAGACGATTGGAAACACGGGAGAGCCTGTGCGCCGCGAGTGAGCGCTGGGTGCGGTGGGGTAGCATCGTGACCCGCCGGCCCTGGACAGCTCTGCTCCTCGCAGGCATTCCGCTACTGATCCTTGCAATCCAGGCACGGCGGATCTCTCCCGGGGTTCCTGACCATGATGCGTTCCCAGCCGCAGCGGAGTCGGTGCAGGCACTGCACACGCTTCAAAGTATGGGGCGGTCGGGTATTGTGCAGTCGCTCCGAGTAGTGCTGGAGTTGCCGTCGCAGTATCCGCTGCTGTCGCCGGCCGGCTGGCTTGCCGTCAATCGCTTGACGAAAAGCTTTCAGAGCGATCCTAGAGCACAAGAAGTCTTATCTCTCCCGACTCTGACGGGAATGTCCGATACTGCGGATGTTGTGAAGGATGTGCCCGAGCCAATCCGCAAGAGTTTTCTTGGGAGCGATGGCGAATCTACCCTGATTGAGTTGCTGCCCACTACCTCTCTTACGCCCAACGACCAAATACAATGGGTACGAGACGTGCGTTCCTCCAATGTCGCGGCGATAACCGGCGTGCCGGGAGCCGTGTTGCGCGTCGGCGGTATTCCAGCACTCGAGGCGGATTATGACTCGGTAGTAAAACAGCGGCTGCCGAAGGTCGTCCTTGGCGTCATATTGGGCAGCTTGCTGGCGCTCCTCATCGGGTTACGTTCTCTTTTCGCGGCTGTCAAAGCAATTCTGCTCAATCTGCTCTCCGTCGGTGCCGCATTCGGTGCATTGGTCATCGTGTTTCAGGAAGGCTATGGCAGCAAACTCTTTGGGCTTCACGGACCGACCGGCTTCGTATATCCGATCGTGCCAATTCTCTCGTTTGCCATCGTCTTCGGATTGAGCATGGACTATGAGGTCTTCCTGGTCGCCCGAGTCCTCGAGGAGCGGCGGCGGGGGCTATCGGAGAGATCAGCAGTGGTCGAGGGCTTGGCGCGGACGGCCGGGCTCATCACGAGCGCCGCGGCTATTATGATCGCCGTGTTCACCGCATTCACCGTGGGAAGCTTTCTGGTCGTCCAAATGTTGGGCTTTACGCTCGCGGTCGCGGTTTTCATTGACGCTACAGTTGTGCGGATGGTGGTGGGGCCAGCACTCTTGCAACTCGCCGGTGATTGGAATTGGTGGCCCTTCGGTCTTTATGGAGCTCGGGTGAAGCCGGAAAAGGAGCTTTGTCCCTGACGGCGAGCACCGAGGATGCTCCGGTGACAGCACCAAGCCTTCCACCAGCCTGATCAAGAATCAAGCTATACGATTTATTTTACTTTCTATTTTTGAGCGCTGGACTGGCCGATATCAAAGTCCTTGCGTCCAAGATTTGCTTTTCCCGAGCCGAATTCGATTGCGAGAATCGAGGAACCGGGCTTGCCCTGTACCGTTGCCTCCACTTGCGACGCGGACCAGTCGCCGCCAGTCTGCCGCAGCCCATAGTAGATGAAATCCTTCCGGAGTCCCGTCCCGCGAAACGTCTTCACCACATGTACAGGAAACAAAATATTGCGGTCAATCCAGGATGTTACAGAATTGTAGTAAGTGCGCTCTTCAGAGCCGGACACGCTCTTCAGGACAAAACAATCCCGCGCGCCGTATTTCTCCGGTGGCAGAAGTTCCTGATGCTTCCAGAAGAATGAGCTCTCCACCATGTCCTCATAGGAGAAATCTGTTCCCACGAGTGGGTCGTTCCAACGTTCGAATGGCAACACGCTGGCGGTTTTCTTGCCGGGAAGTACCGCCTCAATGGTCAGGCGCCCACTCACGGTCATATGCAGAAGGACGCTCGTCTTCTCTGAGCCCGGCCCGGAGATCTCGCATAGCACCCGCAGGCCGTCGGGAAACCAGTGAGCCTTGGCGGCAAATTTGTAGCTCGTACGCTTGCCACTGCCTTCCACCTTAGTGAGTCGCCCGGTCACGCGGTAGTCCAATTTCTCAATGCGCTGCCGCGAGCCACTCAGCACCGTCTCCAGGTCAGAAGCTGCCGCGAAGGCTCGCGAAGAGTGAACCAGCGACCACAGCGCTAGCAGAGCGATGGCCACTTGAATCGTCCCAGAGGCACGACTTGCCCATCGGACTCGCGAATAGTAGCCAGATTTGCAGCTATGAGAAGGGATCACGACGCGGCTTCGGAAGGTCATAGTTATGTATACATCCGAAGTCCGTTCGTGCGCATTCGGAGCGAAGGGTAGTGATTCTCAAGCCGTGGAACACCCGCGATTGCTGAACTCGCGGATCCACAACATGGCAATTGACGGCGCTGTCGAGTTGGCGCTGAACCGGACAGAGCCACTACCGCTTTAGCGGGATTCTTTTTGGTGGTACAGCCTTAGCGGCCCTCAAGCCGCCTTCGGGGTTTCGTCGCACCGCTGCTGATAATAATCCCGCCCGCGTTGGTAGCCGCGCGTGAACGCTTCTTCCAGGGCCACCCCGGGATGTTCGCGCTGAGCATCTTCCAAAGCTGCATTCATCTCCCCGGAAACCTGGTCGAATTCCATGCAGCGGGTTCGCGCGTGCAGTGCCGCCTGAAACCCCAGGCGGTAGAATTTTTCGTCCTCGGCAAAGTTCGTGCCGGTTTTTGAGTAATGGCTTTCCTCGGCGCTGCGCAGGCCAATCCACCATTGTTCGCGCGCGGCATCCACTGACTCGGCTCCCTCGCTCTTCATCAGTTCACGAAGCGCCGCAGCGGACTCCTCGGTCTCCACAAGCGCCACAACCACGCTGCGGCCCTGTCGCAAAGCGTCCTCGTAGACATAGATTTCGTCTTCGGGCAGTCCTTCCGTCGTCGACTTCTCCATCTTGTCGCCCACGTTAGCCCCGACGGTAGCGCCTGCTGCGCCCACAATCGCGGCGCCCAGTAAGCCGAGCGCGGTGATCGGTCCCACTCCCGGTATCAGTGCGACCAGAAGGGAACCTCCCGTGATGCCAACTCCGCCGCCAAGCAACGCACCAATCGCTTTCCCCATTCCGGGTTGCTCGGTGGTGTCCACGGGCACGGATTGCATTTCGCGATCGACCTCCTTCAAGCTTCCGGGTGTTAACAGCGTGATCTTGTCGGCTGGTATGCCCGCTTGGGATGCATCTTGTACGACGCGCTCTGCCGCCTCGCGCGTTTTGAATACTCCACTCACTGTTTCCATAAGGGACCTCGTAGACCGCGAAGTTTACCGTGGCGGAGAAACCTCCGCAAGACGAAAACTGGGGTTTTGATGCGAAATCGCGGGCAGAGGCTACATAGAAAATATTTAGGCCCGTTTCATATACCCGTAACCTTTCCCTGCCCGCTCGCGTTACCCTTATGTAAGGCAGGACCGCGGAGAACTCGTTGAAGGCTCTGAAGAAAGAAGCGGACGAGCGGCTTCTCATTGAAGCTGCGCAGCAAGACCCCGCCCGCTTTGCCGACCTTTATGAAGTCAACTTCGAACGCGTCTACGCCTACATTGTGAGACGGGTGGGCAACCGGACCGAGACCGAAGACCTGACTTCGGAGGTGTTTCACCAGGCGTTGGCGAACCTGAAAAGATTTGAGTGGCGCGGCATTCCGTTTGCAGCGTGGCTTTTCCGGATTGCCGCAAACCTGATTTCTGACCGCTGGCAGCGCTCCGGAAGGGAAGTCCCTGACGATTCGGGCCAGATCGACGCCGTGCAAGTCAGTCCGGCGGAGATCGAAGAGGTAGAGCGCAGAGCTACTATCTTTCGCCTGGTCGAAAGCCTGCCAGCCGAGCAGAAGCGCGTGGTTGTGATGCGCTTCGTCGAGCAGAAAAGTATCAAGGATGTGGCGCGGGAGATTCGCAAGACTGAGGGCGCGGTGAAGCAGCTACAGTTCCGCGCGCTCAGCAGCCTGCGGGCGCGCATGGAGGGTGCCGATGCCTAAGCGCTCTCTGAATTCGGGAAATGGCGATACCAAGAAGATCGAACAGCTCAACCAGGCTGTCGAGAAAATGCTGGCCCGGAATGACGGGCGGGTGACGGAGGCTGGAGCGGAGATCGAGCCACTGGTGCGCATCGCGGCGGACTTGCGCAATCTGCCGAGTGCGACCTTCAAGGCACGATTGAAATCTGAATTAGGAGGGAAGGAAGCTATGTCTACCGTTGCCGAACCCGTCACAACTGCTCACGTAAAAGCCGCGCCGAGGATAGCATTCAAAGACGCCAGCAAGGCCATCGAGTTCTACAAGAAGGCGCTCGGGGCACGAGAAATTTTCCGCTTTGAAGTCGGAGGACACATCCCGCATGCCGAGATCGCGATCGGCGACTCGATCATCCTGGTGACGGAAGAGTGGCCCGAAGGAGGACGATTCAGCGCCGAAACCTGGGGGCACTCTCCGATCATAATGAGCTTGGAAGTCGATGATGTGGACTCCTTCGCCGCGCGAGCAGAGGCTGCGGGGATGAAGATGGTCCTCCCGCCTAAGGACCAGTTCTACGGGCGCCGGGACGCCACGCTGGTCGATCCGTTTGGCTATACGTGGAGTGTAAGCACGGTAGTCGAGGAAATGTCGGTAGAAGAAATGCACCGCCGAATGAAGGGAATGACGAGTGGGCCGGAAGGCGGGCAGGTTTCCGCCGGGGAAGCAAAGCGGCCAGCGGTGAGCCCCGTCCCGCGCGGCTTCCGGATGGTTACGCCCTACCTGGTGGCCGCAGATGGCCTGGCGCTTTTGGAATTCACAAAGCAGGGTCTGGGAGCGGAAGAAATGATGCGGGCTGTCATGCCCACCAGCGTACATTCGGAAGTCCGTATCGGAGATACGACGCTCATGGTGGGTGGCGGCCTTCCCGGCAAGAAGTTTCCTGGCACACTTCAGCCGAGCGCGCTGCATATCTATGTTGAAGACGCGGACGCGGTCACTGAAAAGGCCGTTGCGGCGGGAGCGACGCTCATCGGTGAGGTGCGCGATCAGGAGTACGGTGAGCGTTCGAGCACGGTGAAAGATCAAGCGGGCAATTACTGGTATATCGCCACCGCCAAGGGCGAAAGCTATGTACCGAAGGGCCTGCACAGTGTGAATCCGTATCTGCATCCGCGGCGCGCAGAGCCGTTGATCAGCTTCCTGAGACGAGCCTTCGGAGCCCAGGAAGTCGCGAAGTACGCTTCACCGGATGGCGTGGTTCATCACGCGGTGGTGAAGGTCGGCGACTCCGTACTCGAAATGGGTGAGGCCCACGGTAAGAACGAACCGATGGAGGCGATGTTCTATCTGTACGTTCCCGACATGGAGGCGGTCTATCGTCAGGCCTTGGCCGCGGGAGCGACCTCGTTCCAGGAGCCAACAGACCAACCCTACGGCGATCGCAATGCCGGAGTGCAGGACGCCTTCGGCAACAAGTGGTACATTGCCACGCACTTCAAGGATGTCGCGATGTAGCTCAGCTCACTGATCCAAGCTAGGGCGCTGCGTCGTGCAAATGAATGCAGCGCCCTGGTTCGAATGACTGGCTTTGCGCTTCCCTCCATCCGCTTAAACCGCTTCCGGTTTGACCCTCCCGAATCCCTTCAATAGACTGAGAGATTCACAACACCTGCAGGTCCCACATTATGGCTGACAGCATTCACGTAAAGCTCCCCGACGGGAGCGTGAAGGAAGTTCCTAAAGGCACGACTGCGCTTGACATTGCGAAGTCGATCAGCCCGCGTCTGGCGGACGCGGCGCTGGCGGCCAAGATATCTTCCAATGGCGAACAGGCCGGCGAGGGCGCCCACCCCACACTTATCGACCTGACTCGCCCGCTGGAAAAAGATACCGAGCTGCGCCTGCTGACCGACAAGGATCCCGAGGCGCTCGAGGTTTACAGGCATTCGTCCGCGCACTTGCTGGCCGCTGCCGTGCTGGAACTTTTCCCAGAAACCAAGCTCGGACACGGGCCCGCAACCGAGAGCGGATTTTTCTACGACTTCTATCGTCCCACTCCATTTACGCCTGAGGATTTGGAGAAAATCGAAAAAAAGATGCAGGAACTGGTGCAGCAGAACATTCCTTACGCACGCGAATTTCTGCCTCGCGACCAGGGCCTGGCAGAGTTCAAAAAAGAAGGCGACTTCATGAAGTGCCATTTCATCGAGCAATTCACCAAGCCCGATGAAAAGATTTCCATTTACCGGACCGGCAAGTTCACCGACTTCTGCCGCGGTCCGCACATTCCTTCGACCGGAAAGATAAGGGCGTTCAAGCTGTTCAATGTCGCCGGAGCATACTGGCTGGGCGATGAGAAGAATCAACAACTGCAGCGCATTTACGGAACTTCATTTTTCTCCAAGAAAGACCTCGACGATTATCTGAAGCATGTTGAGGAGACCAAGAAGCGCGACCACCGCGTGCTGGGCAAGCAACTCGATCTATTTTCGATCCAGGAACTCGCCGGGCCGGGGCTGATTTTCTGGCATCCCAAGGGCGGCATCATTCGCAAAGAGATGGAAGACTGGATGCGCGATCAGTACCTGAAGCGCGGCTATTCCCTGGTCTACACGCCGCATGTGGCGCGACGGCAATTGTTCTTTACCTCTGGGCACGAAGGTTATTACTCGCAGAACATGTTCGACGCCATGGAACTCGAAGACGCCGAATATCGCCTGAAGCCGATGAATTGTCCCGGGCACATTCTGATCTACAAAGACTCGCTGAAGTCCTATCGCGATCTGCCGGTGCGGCTGGGCGAGTTGGGCACGGTGTATCGCTACGAACGTTCCGGCGTAATGCACGGCCTGTTGCGCGTGCGCGGGTTTACCCAGGACGACGCGCATATTTTCTGCATGCCTGAGCAAATCGAGGAGGAGATTGCGAGTTGCCTCGAATTCGCGTTGGACGTGCTTAAAGATTTCGGGTTCGACAAATTTCAGACCGAGCTTTCCACTTGGAATCCCGATGACCGCAAGAATTTCGTGGGCAGCGAAGAACAGTGGATCCACGCTACTCAATCGCTGGAAAAGGTGCTGAAGGAGCGGAAGATCGAGTACAAGACGATTCCCGGCGAGGCCGCGTTCTACGGTCCGAAGATCGACATCAAGTTGGTGGATGCGATCGGGCGGCTATGGCAGCTCTCGACTGTGCAATTCGACTTCAACCTGCCGCAGCGCTTCGGTCTCGAATATGTCGCCGAAGACGGCTCGCGCAAGCAGCCGGTTATGGTGCATCGCGCGCTCTACGGATCGGTCGAGCGTTTCTTCGGCGTGCTTATCGAGCACTACGCGGGTGCCTTCCCGGTATGGCTTTCGCCGGTGCAGGCGGTGATGATCCCCATCAGCGAGCGTCACGCGGAGTATGCGAATAAAGTGGCCTCACAACTCAAGGAGATTGGCGTGCGCGTCGAAGTTGACGCTCGTAATGAGAAGATGAACGCCAAGATCCGCGAGCATGCCATGCAGAAAGTCCCGTTCCTGCTGGTGGTCGGAGATAAAGAGGCCGAGGCCGGGAAGGTGAACGTGCGCACGCGTGGGAAAGAAAAAACCGAAGACATGCCGGCCGCGGAGTTTTTGGAGAAGATTCGGAAGCTGATCGTGGAGAAGAGCGCGGGCGTGTAGATGTACTTGTGGGGACAGCCGCCCTCGGCTGTCCGGCGAGCGCCAGCTCGCCAAGTTGCGCAACCCCACGGAGCTTCGCTCCGCTGGACAGCCGAGGGCGGCTGTCCCCACATAAGTCGTGAGTTACCATGTTCCCGTGCAATCGCTGGCGGAGCGCGTGTTTTTCCACATTCGGCGCGAGGAGTTGCTGCGGGCCGGGGATCGCGTGGGCGTTGCCGTCTCCGGGGGGATTGATTCGGTCGCGCTTTTGCGGCTGTTGCTGGAGTTGCGAGGCGAGTTGGGAATTGTCCTTTCTGTCGTTCACTTCAACCACAAGTTGCGCGGGGCGGAGTCGGATGCGGATCAGGAATTCGTCGCGAAGCTGGCGCGCGAACATGATTTGGAGTTTCGCGTCGACAGTGAAGATGTGGCGCAGTATGCGGCAGACGAACGTGTCAGCCTGGAGACGGCGGCGCGGGAGGCGAGGTATGGATTCTTTCGTCACTTGCTCGCCGGGGGCAGCGCATCTGCCCCCCAGGGGCTAAAGCCCCAAAAAGAGGCGGGGACTGATGGCACGGCTGAAGCCGTGCCCTTCCACGAAACGCCTGACAGCACGGCTGAACCCGTGCCCTTCCCAAACCCGACTCATTCTCTCGACAAAATCGTCACTGGCCACACGCTTGATGATCAGGCCGAAACCGTGCTCATGCGAATCATTCGCGGCGCGGGGCTGCGCGGACTGGGCGGCATTCATTCGCGAATTTCCGTGGAGGACGACGAGGGAAATGTTTCTGGCGAAATCACCAGGCCGCTGATCGGAGTCCGCCGCCGCGAACTCGAACAGTATCTCCAGAACCTCCGCCAACCGTGGCGCGAAGATTCGACCAATGCGGACCCCCGCTTTACGCGCAATCGCGTTCGCAAGCTGGTAGTCCCCTTGCTGGAGCAGGAATTCAATCCCGCAGTGGCGGAGAGTCTTGCCGAGTTGGCGGAGATCGCGCGCGGCGAGGAAGACTACTGGGAAAACGAAATTTCGGGTTGGATGGGTACCACGGTCCACTGGTCGCAGCCCGAATGGGCCCGAACTGCGACGCAAACGCCGGCGTTGGTTCAGATCGCGTTGGGCAACGCGCCCTCCCAGGATTCCGCTCTCCGCTCAAAGATCGAAAACGCCCCATGGCTCGTGCTGAACGCTTCCGTCAGCCGCATGTGGTTTCTTGGAGAGCCCATTGCTGTGCAGCGCAGACTGGTGAAGGCAATCGGCGAAAACGCCCGCATTCCGCTCGAATTTAAACACGTGGAAGAAATCCTGCGATTCGCGGCGCTGGATGACGCTTCTGGAAAGGCGCTATCTCTCCCCCTTGGCTGGAAACTGATCCGCGAACCGGAAGAAATAGTATTCGTGACTCCCGATTTGCGCGATCCGGCACCGCCGCATGACTACGATCATGCTCTGACGGTTCCCGGCGAAGTTGCTGTTTACGAGGCAGGCTCGTCCGTCTCCGCGCAGTGTATTCCAGCCGATGCGCAGCCGCGTTATAATCCAGACCACCTCCTTGATGCCGAATCCCTGCCCGGACCGCTAAGGGTGCGGAACTGGCGTCCTGGAGACCGGTTTTGGCCGGCTCATACGAAGTCCCCCAGGAAGATCAAGGAACTGCTGCAGGAGCTTCACGTAGGGCAGGCAGAGCGCAAGGTTTGGCCTTTGGTCGTCAGCGGCGATGAGATCGTGTGGCTACGAGGGTTTGCGACTCCGGCTTCGCTTCGGGCAAAGCCCGGGCGAACGGCAGTTCTGATAGTGGAGATTCCCTTGACCGACGGCGAGGCATTGGAAGTTTGATTAATTTTGTGCCGGGGAGGCACGCCATTTCATGATTCCGAGAGTCGAGCCCCTTCGACCGGTTATCAGCAGCGAACAGATCCAGAGACGAGTCAAGGAACTGGGCCGGCAGATCTCCGACGATTACAAGGGACAGACCATCCAGATGCTGGCGGTACTGGAAAATGCCTTCATGTTTCTGGCCGACTTGGTGCGCGCGGTAGACGTGCCGGTAGTTTGCCAGTTCATCAAGCCCAAGTACACGCGGCCTCAGAGCGGAGCAACTCACGATGTCATGGAGATTTTCTTCAGCCACGAGCCCGACATCCGCGGCCAGCACATCCTGCTGGTTGAGGGGTTGGTGCATTCCGGCGTGACCAGCGAGTTTCTGATGGGCGATCTGCGGTCTCGCGGAGCAGCCTCGGTGAAGCTGGTAACGCTGGCCGACCGCCAGTCGGCGCGCAGAGTGCCTTTACAGCCCGATTATTTCGGCTTTCTCGTCGATGAGACTTTTCTGGTTGGCTATGGCCTGGGGGCGGTGGAGCAGACTAATCGGAATCTACCCTACTTGGCGGCCGCTCGCTAGACGGCCGAGTTGGAGCCGCCTATTGTTGTTCATGGGTCCAGAGGAGGCTCAGAATTTACGGGCAAACCGAAGACCATAAGCCACTTAAGTAACAAGTGCATAAACGCGCCTTTTTCCCGAGGAAAATGTAGAATAAGGAACCAAAGTATTTTGACAATCGAAAATCGCGCAAGGGCATCTAATCGCTGTAGGAGCCTCGGGGCTGTTATAGGTAGGTCCCCGTATCGTACTGAGGAGTTTTCTAGGTGAACTCAACCGTAAAAACCGTATTGTTCTGGTTGCTGATCGGGGTATCGGCGCTTCTGCTCTGGGAAGTGGTCAAGGGAGCCCGCGACGGCCAGAAAGACAAAGAAGTTAACGCCACCCAGTTCATGAGCGACGCGGATCAGAACAATGTTCGCGAACTCACGGTGAATGGCATGGAAGTACGCGGCAAGTATCGCGACGGCTCCGCGTTCCACACCACACTGACCATGAACTATTTCACTCCTGAAGTGTTGAAGGACCTTCACACCAAGGGCGTGAACGTTAACTTCCGCGATGTGAACAGCGGGAGCTTGCCGCTACAGTTGCTGGGCACATGGGCTCCGCTGATCCTGCTGGGCGCGCTGTGGTTCTTCATGATCCGCCAGATGCAGACCGGCGGCAACAAGGCTCTCTCTTTCGGCAAGAGCCGGGCGCGGTTACTCTCGATGCAGCAGAAGAAAGTCACGTTCAAAGATGTGGCGGGGGTGGAAGAGGCCAAGGAAGAGCTGCGCGAGATTATCGAGTTCCTGCGTGAAGCACAGAAGTTCCAGAAGTTAGGCGGCCGCATTCCTAAGGGCGTGCTGCTGGTCGGGCCTCCGGGAACTGGCAAGACTCTCCTGGCCCGTGCGGTTGCAGGCGAGGCCAATGTTCCGTTCTTCTCGATCTCAGGCTCGGATTTCGTGGAAATGTTTGTCGGCGTCGGCGCCAGCCGCGTGCGCGATTTGTTTGAGCAGGGCAAAAAGAACGCTCCCTGCATTATTTTCATCGACGAAATCGATGCGGTAGGACGTCATCGTGGCGCTGGACTTGGCGGCGGACACGACGAACGCGAACAGACTTTGAACCAGTTGCTGGTTGAAATGGACGGCTTCGAGTCTAACGAAGGCGTTATCCTGATGGCAGCCACCAATCGGCCCGACGTGCTCGATCCGGCCCTGCTGCGGCCTGGCCGTTTTGACCGCCGCGTGGTAGTGAGTCGCCCGGACGTGCGCGGCCGCGAAGAAATTCTGCGCGTTCATACCCGGAAGATTCCTCTAGCTGAAGATGTCGATCTCTCCGTGCTGGCTCGCGGCACACCGGGGTTCTCCGGCGCCGACCTTGCCAACATGGTGAACGAAGCCGCACTGGCAGCGGCCCGGCAGAATCGCAAAGCTGTTTTGCATTACGACTTCGAGTTGGCAAAAGACAAAGTGCTGATGGGCGTCGAGCGCAAGTCTCTGCTGCTCACCGACGACGAGAAGAAAAACACTGCGTATCACGAGGCCGGACACGCGCTGGTGGCGGCGAAGATGCCGAATTCCGATCCTCTGCACAAAGTCACCATCATCCCTCGCGGGATGGCCTTGGGCGTCACCATGCAGCTACCGACCGACGACCGGCACAACTATTACAAGAACTATCTCGAGACCGAGATCGCGATCCTGATGGGCGGACGCATCGCGGAAGAGTTGTTCCTGAACGTGCTGAGCACAGGTGCGGGCAACGACATTGAGCGCGCCACCGAGATGGCTCGCAAGATGGTTTGTGAGTGGGGCATGAGCGATCTTGGGCCGATGACATTCGGGAAAAAGGAAGAGCAGATTTTCCTGGGCCGCGAGATTGCGCAGCATCGCGATTACAGCGAAGACACGGCAATCAAGATCGACCAGGAAGTCCGCAAACTGGTGAACGCTGGTTACACCACCGCTAAGCAGGTCATTTCTGACAATCGCGATGTGCTCGAGCGTATTGCCAGGGCGCTGATTGAGCGCGAAGTTCTCGACGCCAACGAGATCAAGATGCTTGTCGAAGGCCAGGAACTGCCGCCAGTACAGCCGCCACCGACCTCCAAGGACGATGGCGTGCAGCACGTCATCAAGCCTGAACTGCAACCAGGACGCGCTAAGGGCGGCGAACGTCCAGCGACGGCGTAGAGGTTTCGATAAATTACTCAAGGGCGGCCACAAGCCGCCCTAAATTTTTGAAGCGCCAGCGCGCAGCCCACCGCAAACAACCTTCCCAAAGCGGCCCTATTACTCCCTCGATTCGACACTTTCGCGGGCTCGAAATACCCCGCTTTTGTGGTATAATTGAAGCAGTCACAAGATAGCCCTAAGTATTAGGAAATACAATAACTTGAAGTCTTTTTGCTTAGTGTTTTCGGGCGCTTGAGTCGGGGCGACATTTCCAGCCGAATTCCAGGGTTCGCAGGAAGAAAGTTTAGAAAAAAATCGGGACATTTTCGCGGAGCGGAATGGCCACCAAAGAAATTCATACTCCCATCGCAGATACCAAAACAAAAGACGGAATCGTAACGCCGATCACTTCCCTAAACGGTGGAGGGAACGGCGCCAGGAACGATTACAACGCCGACTCCATTAAAGTCTTGGGCGGCATGGAGGCGGTGCGCAAGCGTCCGGCGATGTACATCGGATCGACGGGCGACTTGGGCTTGCATCATCTCGTGTACGAAGTCGTCGACAATTCAGTCGACGAAGCTCTTGCGGGATTTGCCACCAAGATTGAAGTTGCGATCCATCTCGACAATTCGATTACGGTCATCGACGATGGACGTGGCATTCCTGTCGATGACATGGTGATCGACGGCGAAAAAGTTTCCGCGGCTCAAGTGGTGATGACGACGCTGCACGCCGGCGGTAAATTTGATTCGTCAACCTACAAAGTTTCCGGTGGACTGCACGGCGTGGGCGTGTCGTGCGTGAATGCTCTCAGTGAAGATCTGGAGCTGGAAATCTGGCGCGATGGCGCGACCTGGCAGCAGAATTATTCCAAGGGCGATCCTACTAACAAGCTAAAAAAAACGGGCGCTACCAAGAAGCGCGGGACGAAAGTTCATTTTCTTCCCGATCGCTCCATCTTTACCGCGACGGAATACAACTACGACACGCTGGCTCAGCGTCTGCGCGAACTCGCCTTCCTTAACAAGGGATTGCTCATCACGCTGACCGACGAGCGCGCCACCGATTCGAAGACCGGCGAGCCCAAGCAGACCGAGTTCAAGTACAACGGCGGTATTGCGGAGTTCATCAAGCACCTCAATCGTGGCAAGCAAGTCCTGCACGACAAGCCCATCTACATGGAAGACGACCGCAATGGCGTGCACATGGAGATCGGGCTGCAATACAACGACGCGTATTCGGAGAGCGTGTTCAGCTTCGCCAACAACATCAACACTGTCGATGGCGGCACCCATCTTTCGGGATTCCGGACCGCGCTGACCCGCACCATCAACTATGCGGGGCAGCAGATGGGGCTGTTCAAGGACGTCAAAGAAAATCTCACGGGCGACGACGTGCGCGAAGGACTGGTTGCCGTCATCAGCGTGAAGCTGCCCCAACCCCAGTTCGAAGGGCAGACGAAGGGCAAGCTGAATTCCGACATTGCCGGAACCGTCACGCAGTTTGTAAACGAGCGGCTGGGGGCATTTTTCGAGCAGAATGCGACCGTTGGCAAAAAGATTATTAACAAGGCCGTGGACGCCGCGCGCGCGCGCGAGGCCGCTCGCAAAGCACGCGATCTTACGCGTCGCAAGGGAGCTCTGGATTCCGGCGGACTGCCAGGTAAGCTTGCGGATTGTTCGGAACGCGATCCTAACCGCTGCGAACTGTTTCTGGTCGAAGGTGAGTCCGCCGGTGGCACCGCGAAACAGGGCCGGGACCGCCGCTTCCAGGCGATTCTTCCGCTGAAGGGAAAAATCCTCAACGTGGAAAAAGCGCGCTACGACAAGATGCTGGCGCACGAAGAAATTCGCGCCATGATCACCGCGCTCGGCACCGGCATTTCGAAGGAAGATTTCGATCCGACGAAAGTGCGTTACGGAAAAATTATTCTGATGACGGACGCCGACGTCGACGGCAGCCACATCCGCACGCTGCTGCTGACGTTCTTTTTCCGCCACATGCAGGAACTGATTAAGCGCGGAAACGTGTTCATCGCGCAGCCACCTCTGTTCTCGCTGAAGAAAGGCAAGTCGCAGCAGTACATCAAGGACGAGCGCGAATTCGTCAAAGTGATGGTGAAGCGCGCGGCCGACGGGCTGACGATCCGCTACGGCGAAGGCGCCGCCAAGATTGAAGGCAAAGATCTCTCGCGCTTCATGACCGTGCTCGACGAGTATCTTGGCTTTTTCGAGAAGCTCGACAAGCGTGTGCGCAACGAACGGGTTACTGATCTGATCCCGAAACTCGACCTGGCCAAGCGCGCCGACTTTGAGGGCGACAAGAAGGCGCCGCCGAAAAAGATCGAGCGCCTCGAAAAAGAACTGAAGAAGCTGCAAAAGGACGAGGGCTTCAAGAGCGTGGAGGCGCGCTTCGACGAAGAGCACAATTTGTGGGAAGTGAGCTTCGTGAACAAGCACGGCGCTGAACACGTCATCAACTGGGTTCTGTCTTCCAGCGCCGAATGCCGTCAGCTGATCGCGAAGTACAAGCAGATCGAACCCTACATGGAGCCGCCATTTATCGTTGAGAGCGTGGCTAAGGCGCCCGCAAGCGCTAATGGCGACGCCACGGACGGCGAAGCTGCGACTACCGACTCAGACAAGAAAGCCGCGAAGCCTGCCAAGCGCAAAACTGAAACTGAAGTCGTCGAGAAGACGAACGTCCGTGAACTTCGCGACTATGTCATCAATGAAGGCCGCAAAGATTTCACCATCCAGCGCTACAAGGGCCTGGGCGAAATGACGGCTCCGCAGTTGTGGGAAACGACCATGGATCCTGAACGCCGCACACTGCTTTCGGTGAAGCTCGAAGATATTGCCGAGTGCGAAACCATCTTCACCACGCTGATGGGCGAAGACGTGGAAGCGCGCCGCAAGTTCATCGAAGAAAACGCGCTGGACGTGAAGAACCTGGATATTTAGCCACGGATTTACACGGATTCACACGGATAAGAAATCCGGGCGGCCCTTCGGGTCGCCCGTTTTATTTTAGTGCGTAAAAACCACGCGCACAGATTCGCCTGGGTCCGCACGCGCTTGTTGGGTGGTCTGCAGTTTGTTGACTGAAGATACTGGCAAGTGCTCCACAGCGTCTTCCGCGCCCCCTTCGCGATTTCTGCGGTTCGAGCTTTTGCTGCTTTTAAGACGGTCCATGTCCGGGCGACTCTGGAGATTGAGTCGCTTCCTGTTCCGGCTTCACTCCTCGAAAAACGCGCGAGATGCCGCGCACGATCCGGCGCATAGGCAACTGGCCTTTGGCGTCGGCAAAAAAGATTTCTCCCAGTCGCGTGCCGCGGTAATACCAACGCTTTAGTAGAGCGAGATGCTCCATGGTTTCGAGCGACCGTGTCGAATTTGCGGTAGGTAACGAATCCAGCGCCGCCTGCGCCCGCGATTCCATCGATTGCGACTTTGCGTGTTCCGCGGACTGGATAGCAAACGGAATTGGCGCGCTAATCATGCCGGAGTCGATGCGAAAGAATGCGACCGAGCCCGCGATGTGACTTGGTTGAATCATCAGTGCCGTGAGCCGGTCGAGGCGCTGCACAATCTCCGGCAGTTGGCTTAGGACTGGCTTCAGTTTTTCTAGGCGCGCGTGAATCGCCGCCGCATTTTCAAACGCAAGCTTTCCGGAAGCTGCTTCCCGCTCAGCCGACAGTTCGCGAGTTAGAGAATCGCCAACGGAATCAAAATAGGCCTGTACTCGATTCACCTCGGAGGCATATTCCGCATCGCTGCAGCCCTTGAAACAGGGTGCCAGGCACATTTTCATCTCGGAATAAATACATCCGGGAAATTTGGGATCGGGATGCAAGTTGTCGACACAACGCCGCATCTTGAAGAAGTCGAGCGAATCATTCATGAACTTCTCGGCCGCTACCCGCGACACAAACGGGCCGTAGTAGAGAGAGCGCCCTCCCAGCCGGCCGAGCCGCGTAGTAATCGAAGCTCGCGGATATTCGTTTTCGAGATGAAGCTTAACCAGGGGCGCGAAGCGGAAGCGCAGCCGGCCCTGATAAGTTTTCGGGAAGATTGCGCGCAGAACACGGTATAGCAGAAATCCTGACTCGAAGTCGGAGCCTGTTGCTGCGTATTCGATCACCCGCACTCGATCGCGCAGGTTCAGTTTTTTCGTGCGCTCCGCCACGGGCCCCAGCAGACGTAGCAGGCGTCGTCGCAGATTCGCCGTTTTCGTGACATAGGGTTCGGCGTGCGTATCCGCGCCCCGCAGGAGAAACACGGCTGGGGCGGCAGGAACCGCCGAAAAAATCTCCGCATCTCGCTCCGGAGCGAATTCCAGGCGCTCAGTCAGCACAAGTTCATTCTAGTTGCAATGGAAGTAGAAAGACGGTCTTGAGCCTTGCATTTCTTGATCCGCGGAATCAGTGTCAATCCGTGGCGAAGGCCTACCGGAAGTTGGCGCTACGGAATTTTTGCCGAAAGTCGGTCCCTTCCAGCGTGACAATGCGGCACATTTCGTGAAGGCGCGAACGCATGCGTTCCCCGATGCGGTCTCCAAGAGTTTCGCCGCGACTTGCCGCCCGCGCAGGCGAAATGGAGCCCGCAGCACCCGCTGCCGCCTGATCGTCAAAATTCGTGGTGATGATCGTCGTGCGGTTGTCGTTATAACGCGTGTTCAAAATCAAGCTGACCGTGTCCCACACCCACTCGGTCGGCTTCACCGCTCCCAGTTCATCAAGGACCAACACATCCGTTTCGAACACCGGACGCAACACATCCAATTCCGTGGTTCGCACGGTCGAGTTGTAGGAATTTTGAATTTCCTTCAGCAGTTCGCGATAGTCGTAAAACAGGCATGGAATGCCGCGATTGACCACTAACTCCTTGACGATTCCCACTGCCAGATGAGTTTTGCCGGTTCCGATCTTGCCGATGATCAGCAGGCCCTTGTCACCCCGCGGGTCGCATTTTTTCGCGAAGCCCGACGCGACGAAGTGAGCCTCTTCTAGCGATGGATTCGCTCCTGGAAAATCCGTGTCGTAATTCGATAGCTCGCAGTGCTCATATCGCTTCGGAATGCGAGCCGCGGCCAGCAGCGATTGTCCGCGCATCCGTAAGTGGCAGTCGCAGCGCGTCACCCGGCGATCGTTCGGGCTGCCGCTCGCGCCGACGCTTTTCCATCCCGTGCCCTCGCACAGCGGGCATAGATCTGCCGGAGCCTTCGCAGCTTGAGTCGCTTCCATCTTCGGGTTTTCCATCTTCGAACCAATCACTTTCAAGCCAATTCTCCTGCTTCGACTTTGCACCCGGGGGCGCCTTTCGTGCAAGCCGCAAACGGTGACGGCCTGTGTACATCCTGTGAAGGAAGCCTATGTCCTGTGGAGAACGCAGGAAAACGTCTTCCCAACCCCCAAAAGCCGCCCGGGTAGCCCCAATTCGGGCCATGGGAGTGCGAAACAGGCTTCCCGCGCCGATTTTCACAGTTGACTTTCTCCCCAGACGGAGGACAATACGAGCCGTCAGGTTTCCCAACTCAGCCAGAGCCAGTTTTACCTCCCGGTCTAGGCTGGGCATGAAATGAGACCTGCGAGGAGAATCTCATGAATAAGGCCGATCTGGTTGACAAGATCTCGGGCGCATGTGAAATCAGCAAAGCGCAGGCCACGACTGCTATTGATACCGCCGTGGACAGCATTACCTCCGCCCTCCGCAAAGGAGATCGGGTGGCATTGATAGGATTCGGCACCTTCTCGGTGTCGCAGAGAAAAGCGCGCAACGGACGGAACCCGCAAACCGGCGCCACGATTAAAATCGCTGCCCGCAAAGTCGCGAAGTTCAGCCCTGGGGCCGAGTTGAAGAAAGCTGTCAACAAGAAATAGTTGACGCAAGTTCGTGGAAACGGCAGGGGGTCGGCCCTGCCGTTTATTGCTGTTAAGTTTGTCGAGTGAATCTGCGTAGATGATCCGTCTTCTCCCTTTAAAAATAGTGACGTTGGGCGCATTGCTGGCGGCATTGGCAGTGCCGCCGCTGCCGTTCGGTACATGGCAGCGCGCGTCCGATATGCCCTTGATTGCTCCGCGCGGCAACGGCTGGGAACAAGCCGGAACTTTCAATCCGGCGGTGGTTGTCTACGAAGGCAAGATCGTGATGCTCTACCGTGCGCAGGATAAGCAAGGAACTTCGCGCCTGGGATATGCCGAGAGCGCAGACGGCCTGCACTTCACGCGCCGCGACGATCCAGTCTTGAGCCCCACGGAAGAGTACGAAAAAGATGGAGGAGTCGAAGACCCGCGAATCGTTCAATTCGAGGGCACATACTATCTGACTTATACCGGGTACAACAAAAAGGACGCACAACTCTGCCTCGCGACTTCATCCGACCTGATTCATTGGGACCGCAAGGGCGTCATTCTGCCCGCCAACAAAGGGAACTGGAATGTAAAGTGGACGAAATCAGGCGCCATCGTCCCCGAGAAGATCGCTGGGAAATACTGGATGTATTACTTAGGAACCACCGCCGACAACAGAGATCAAGGCGGCTTAGCTTCCTCCGCCGATCTGCTTCACTGGAGCGATGCCACACCAGCTCCGGTATTGCCCGTAAGGCGTGGCCGCTTCGACTCACGAGTCGCTGAGCCCGGACCAGCGCCCCTCGTCACAGGCAACGGAATCGTATTGATCTACAACGGCGCAGACGACAATCTCGTCTATCGCACCGGTGTCGCCGTCTTCGACCGCAACGATCCGGGGAAACTGCTGTGGCGTAGCGATGAGCCCATATTTCGGCCCGAGAAAGATTGGGAGAAAGTTGGTCAGGTTCCAAACGTAGTTTTCATGGAGGGCATGATTAAGGAGGGAAATAAATATCTGTTTTACTATGGCGGCGCCGACAAGTATGTAGGCGTCGCCGAAGCAGCGATCAGCCGCTAGAACTCAGCTTGACCCCAGTCCAGACGCGCCCTACCATCGACTTGGGCCATGCGACTTCCTTCTTTTGCGATCAATGCTGCTTGCCGGATGCTGGCCTGGGGATGCCTGCTGCTTATTGCTCCCAATTCAAGAGCGCAGCAAGCCAAGCCGCCCGCCGCACCGCCGGCGCCCATCGCGACATTTGCGGATATCGCCGAAAAGGCAGGACTCACGGCGCAGAACATTTTCGGCGGCCTCGACACCAAGAAATACATCATCGAAACCACCGGAACCGGCGTCGCGATCTTCGACTACGACAACGACGGCTGGCCCGACATCTTCTTAGTGAACGGCACGAAGCTCGAAGGGTTTCCCGCCGGACAAGGTCCGACCAATCGGCTGTACCGCAACAATCATGATGGGACCTTCACCGACGTGACCGCCAAAGCAGGCCTGACCGCGACCGGCTGGGGACAGGGCGTTTGCGTCGGCGACTACGACAACGACGGATGGGAAGATCTTTACGTTACTTATTATGGCAAGAATCGTCTTTATCACAACCAACACGGCGTCTTCACCGAAGTGGCTGAGAAAGCCGGCGTCGCGGGGTCTGGTAAAGCCTGGGGCACGGGATGCGCGTTCGTCGACTACGACCGCGACGGCCGTCTGGATCTGATGGTGGCGAATTACGTGGATTTCGATCTGTCGACCGCGCCCGCCCCTGGCGAACGCCCCACCTGTATCTGGAAAGGGGTTCCGGTGATGTGCGGCCCGCGTGGTCTGCCCGGAGCGAAGAACATCCTTTATCACAACCGCGGTGATGGGACGTTTGAAGACGTTACCACTAAAGCGCACATCGACCGCACCGACGGACACTACGCCTTCAGCGTGTCCACACTCGACTTCGATGAAGACGGATGGCCCGACATTTTCGTCGCCTGCGACAGCACGCCCAGCATTCTCTATCACAACAACCACGACGGCACGTTTACCGATGTGGCGGTCACGGCCGGCGCCGCCTTCAATGAAGATGGCCGCGAGCAGGCGGGGATGGGGTCCACTATTGCGGACTACAATGGCGACGGCCATCTCGATATTTTCAAGACGAATTTTTCCGACGATACTTCTACGCTCTACAAAAATAACGGCGACGGCACGTTTACCGACGCAACTTCAGCCGCTGGCCTCGGACTCTACACGCAATATTTGGGCTGGGGGACAATGTTTTTCGATATCGACAACGATGGCTGGCCCGACCTGATTCTGGTGAATGGCCATGTCTATCCGGAGGTCGACAGCCAGCACCTGGGCAGCAATTACAAGGAACCGCGAATTCTTTATCGCAACAATGGAGACGGCACGTTCAGCGACATCTCCGCCTCCTCGGGTGCGGGCATCACGACTGCAGCTTCGTCCCGCGGGCTGGCGGTGGGCGACTTGTGGAACGACGGCAGGATTTCAATCGTCATCAGCAACATGAACGACCGGCCCAGCCTGCTGGTGAATCGGATTCGCAATGCCAATCACTGGATCGCCATTCATACTGTGGGCACGAAGTCTAACCGTGACGGCATTGGGGCGCGGATTCGCGTGAAAACTCTCGACCGTATTCTAGTGAATGAAGTTCGCAGCGGTTCTAGTTATGTCTCAAACAGCGATATGCGAGTTCACTTCGGCGTGGGTTCAGCGGCAAAAATCGAGTGGGTTGAAATCATCTGGCCGAGTGGATTGACTGAGCGCTTCGCAAGCTTGCCGGTCGATCAGATTCACACGCTGACAGAAGGCACCGGCGAGTCCGCCGCAAAGAAGCCTTGAGCAGGGTGCAAAGGTTTCAAGACCTCCGGGGTTATTTCTTCTTGGCGTTTGCAGCGCTGAACTGCACAGTCCGGCTGATGCCTTCCCCTTCCTTGACGTAGATCAATTGATTCACCTTGATTTCCTTGAGCGTATCCACCTGCCCGCTGGGCCATCGAATCTCGAGCACGTCGACCTTCTCAGCCTTTCCCAGTCCGAAGTGAATCCGGAGATCGTTCTGCGAAAAATATCCGCCGCCACTGCGCACTTCATCGATCTGCTGGTGTGGTTTCGTTTCCCCTGGCAAATGCGTGACACACATCAGTCGTGCGCCGATTCCGCTGCGATTCGACCTCGTTCCAATCGTGCGAACCTTGATCCAGTTGTGCTCCAGTTTCAAATCGCAACGCAGCAACTGCGGGTAATCATTAACGCAATTTACGACTACGTCGATATCTCCGTCATTATCGAAATCGCCAAACGCTGCGCCCCGCGACGCACTCGGTTCCGAGATTCCCGGCCCAGTCTGAAACGAAACATCCGCAAAATGCCCGTTGTGCAGGTTCTGATAAAGCAGTTTGCGCTGTGCATAACCGGCTTCCGTCTTCAGTTGTTCGACTTCAGGATAAACGTGGCCGTTGCAGATCAGAATGTCGGCCCATCCGTCATTATCCATATCGAAAAAGCCGCAGCCCCATCCCAGAAATTGCGTGTGCGCGCCCAGCCCTGCGGTAAACGTCGTGTCTTCGAAGTTTGCGCCGCCCGAATTGCGATACAGCGATGGCGTATCGCCCGCGAAATTGGTCTTGACGATGTCTAAATTGCCGTCCAGATCGTAATCCGCGGCAGAAACGCCCATGCCCGCCTGCGGCTTGCCGTCGGGACTGAGCGCGCATCCCGCCTCGATGGCGATATCCTGGAATTTTCCGTTCTTTTTATTTTGATAAAGCGCGCTGGCGGTGGAATCGTTGGCCACATAAATATCTGGCCAGCCATCATTGTCGAAATCCGCGGTAAGAACGCCGAGGCCGTAGGTGCCGTTTGCGCTCAGAATCCCGGATGCCTTGGACACGTCGGTGAAACTTCCATCGCCGTTGTTGTGATAGAGAATGTTCTTGCCGCCCTGCAGTCCGGGAGGCCCGCACGCGACCATCACACTCTTGTAGAGGCAAGGACCGGATTCCGGCACCGGCGCTGTCGCCAGGTCGAGATCAATGTAATTGGCGACGAACAGATCAAGTCGTCCATCGCGATCGTAGTCAACGAAAGCGCAACCTGTATTCCAACGCGTGCCTTTGCCCGCCACGCCGGCCTTCTGGCTGACGTCGGTAAACGTGCCGTCACCGTTGTTGTGGTACAGAACGTTCTTGCCGAAGTACGTGACGAACAGGTCGTCCCATCCGTCGTTGTCGTAGTCGCCCACGCAAACACCTTGGCCCCAGCCGGAGTGCGCGATTCCCGCCTTTGCCGTGACGTCGGTAAAAGTGCCATCGCGATTATTCTTGAAAAGATGCGACGTCGGTTCGCTGCCCGCGGGAAAACCTTCCAGCCGCGTACCGTTCACCAGAAAAATGTCGAGCCATCCGTCGTTGTCGTAATCGTAGAAGGCAACGCCACAGCCGGTGGTTTCGAGGAGATACTTGTTTTTGTGCTCGCCGCCGAAGATGGTTTTCGCACTCAGCCCGGACTCGCGGCCGATGTTGATGAAGCTCACTCCCAGATCGCCGCTCGGCGCTTGGTCCTTAGCAGAAAGTGCTTTCGGCTGTTGGCCTGAGTTTGCGCGCAGTCCGCGCGGGCGGACCATGGCCAGCACGCTTTCCAGCGAGAGCACCAGTGCCGAACGGCTGAGAGATTTCAGAAAAACGCGGCGTGAAGAAAACAAGAGGTCGCTACCTGGCCCACTCGGCTCGTGCTAAAATTCGCCCCTACTTCTTATAACAGGGTACCGCGACTTTGCAAGTTCTGCCCGCGCTCCACTCCCGTTGTTTAAAGATGATCGCAATGAATTCTCACCTTGATCGTACTTCGCATTCTGTTCCGCGATCTAGCATTGCTCATGGCCTTTTGCTGCTTGTCGGGATGTTGTGCGCCGCAATCTCCGTTGCCCAGCAATCGCCCCTAACTCCGCAGCCGTCGCGGGAATTAACGCGCACGATTCGTACCTGGGAATTTCTTCCAGTCGTCGGTTCTCGCGCAGGACTGTTCGGCAACGAAGCGGGACGATTCGAGGCCTGGGTCTATCCGCTGAAACTTTTTCGCGAGTTTCACCTGACGTTTCACGTCGGCGATCGCGACCTTCCTGCGGAGAGCCTGGCTCGCACGCTGACGGTTCGGCCCGAGTCCGCATCCATTCTTTATGCGGGGGACAATTTTCGCGTTCGCGAAACCCTTTGCGTGCCGGTGAACGAGGCGGGAGCGGTAATTCTGCTGGAGGTCGAGACGGCACAACCGTTGGAAGTGGAAGCAGGATTTACCGGCGACTTTCAACTGGAATGGCCCGCGGCACTTGGCGGAACGTATGTGAACTGGGACGAGAAGGAGCATGCCGTGACCTTCGGCGAGGAGGCGCGCAAGTATGCCGCATTGGTCGGCTCGCCAACGGCCGCCGACGCCCATCTTTCCTACCAGACGAACTATTCCGCCTCGGACGAGAATACTTTTCGCTTAGGGGTAACGCAGAAACGAAAAGAAACCAAGGTGATAGTGATCGCGGCTTCGGTCGCGGGCCGCGCCGATGCCGAGAAAAACTACGAACGCTTGTTAACCTCGTATGCGGACGCGGTGCGTCAATCGTCCGATTATTACTGCGCTTACCTCGATAAGACGGTCAGCCTCGAACTGCCGGATCCAGCTCTGCAACAGGCCTACGACTGGGCGCGTATCAGCACGATTCAGGGGATGGTGGACAATCCATTTCTTGGCTCCGGATTGGTCGCGGGCTATCGAACCTCGGGAGTCGGGCAGCGGCCGGGATTCGCGTGGTTCTTCGGGCGCGATTCGATGTGGACGTCGCTCGCCCTCAACGCCGAGGGAGATTACTCGACGACTCGGACGGCCCTAGATTTCGTCAGCAAGTATCAGCGGGAAGATGGCAAGGTACCGCATGAAATTTCGCAGAGTGCGAGTCTGGTGCCGTGGTTCAAGGATTATCCGTACGCCTATGTTTCCGCCGATGCGACGCCGCTATTCATCATCGCAATGAATGATTATGCAGTGCAGAGTGGAGACTTGGCGTTCGCGCGCGACAAATGGGACAACCTGTGGCGCGCGTACCAGTTCATGCATTCGACATATGACGAACGAGGCTTTGCGAAAAATCTTGGCGTCGGCCATGGATGGATTGAAGGGGGTCCGTTGCTTCCGGTCAAGAACGAGTATTACCAGGCTGGACTCGCAGTCGAGGCGCTGCACGCGCTTTCGAATCTGGCCCGACTCGTCGGAAGAGACGACGTCAGCAAGCGGCTTGCGGCAGAGTTTGCGCAGCGGGAACCTGCGCTCGACCAAGCCTTCTGGTCGCCGGAACTCAAGGCGTACTCATACGCGTTGAAGTCCGACAACCAGCGCGGCGACGAAGCCAGCGTCCTGACGACGGTTCCGATGTGGTTTGGCTTGTCCGACGCCAGTCACGCAGACCAGACCATCACGCAGCTCGCGGCGGAGGATCACCAGACAGACTGGGGGATGCGGATAATTTCCCAGCAATCGAAAGTTTATGACGGCTCGGGCTATCACTATGGCTCGGTGTGGCCGCTCTTCACGGGATGGGCCTCGGTGGCGGAATACCGCTACCATCGCGCCTTTCCGGCCTACGCGAATTTGCGGGCAAACGCTCTGCTCGGCGCCGACGGCGCCCTCGGGCATTTCACCGAAGTGCTTTCCGGCGATTACTACCAGTCTTTCGCGACGAGTTCGCCACATCAGATCTGGTCCGCAGCCATGGTCATCAGCCCGATTCTGCGCGGCATGTTTGGGCTGGAAACGGATGCGGAAAAGCACCAGATCACGCTGGCTCCGCACGTGCCTGCGGATTGGATGTCGTTCTCTATTCACAACGTCCGCGTTGGCGACGTGAGCGTGGATTTTCAATATCGCAAGGCCGCCGACAGCGTGGAACTTGAGGTCAAGCGAAACGGAACCGGAGAGTGCTGGGTTGAATTCTCGCCCGGCTTTAGCCTGCGTACGCAGGTACTCAGCGTGGAGATGAATGGGAAGCGCCTGCCGTTTCAGATGCAGCCAAATGCCAACGATCAGCATTTATCGGTACGGTTTGCTGCCGGTAATGGTGAGAATCGTTTGACGATTCGCGTGAAGAACGATTTTGGTTTGGCGCTGGCGAACGGATTGCCGCCTCTTGGGAGCGCTAGCCAGGCATTGCGCGTTCTGTCCGAAACGTGGAACGCTTCGAGAAGCGAGTTGACGCTGCAAGTTTCAGGACGGGCAGGAGAACGCTACGCGTTGGAGGTCTGGAATCCCAGCCAGATTTCTTCTGCGGAGGAAGCGACCCTCAGCAAGCTGGGAAAGCTGGAAATCGAGATGCCTCGGGGAACGAGCGGGGCTTACGTGCGGCAGAAAGTTGTCATTCACTTTCGTCCGTAACTCGCGTCGGTCGCTTTCATCCTCGGCACCGTAAACGGCTACATACTCAATTGCATGGATCCTTCGCTTCGCTCAGGACGACACGTCTGCGGTGGATGATAGGTACGCGTGCGGGTATAGAATACGCGGGAGATGCATGAATTATCGATTGCGATGGGCATTGTCGATGCCGCGTTGGACGAGGCGCAGCGTCGCGGTGTGCAGGTCAGCGCCGTGCATCTCAGGCTGGGCGCGCTTTCGGGCGTGGTGAAAGATGCGCTGCTGTTCTCCTACGAAGTTGCCAGCCAGGACACTCCGCTCGAGGGATCGCAACTCATTGTGGAAGATGTGCCGGTGATCGTGTTTTGTCCGCAGTGCCAGGCGGAGCGGGAGTTGCCGTCGGTGCAGTTGTTTGCGTGCCCGGAGTGTGGGGTGCCGACCATGGATATACGCCGCGGCAAGGAACTTGAGGTGTTTGCACTCGAAGTGAAGGAAGAAGAAGAGTTGCAGGAAAAAGAGGTGTAGCCATGAGCGAGCCGCGTCTGCTGGAAGTGCGCCGGAATGTGCTGAAGCAGAACGATGTGATCGCGCGTGCTCTGCGCGAACAATTTCGCGCCGTGGGTGTGTTCGTGGTGAGCCTGGTTTCGAGTCCGGGCTCGGGGAAGACTACTTTCCTGGAAAAAACGCTCACGCAACTGCAGCCGCGCTATCGCGTCGCGGCGCTGGTCGGCGATCTGGCGACCGAGAACGATGCCGTGAGACTGGCGCGGAGTAAGGCTCCCGTGAAACAAATCACGACCGGAACGCTTTGTCACCTGGAAGCGGCGATGGTGCAGAACGCGCTGGAAGATTGGGATTTACGCACGCTGGATTTTCTGTTTATCGAAAATGTGGGGAACCTGGTCTGTCCTTCCTCGTACGATTTGGGAGAAAACCTTCGGCTGGTGTTGATGTCGGTGACCGAGGGAGAAGACAAGCCGCTGAAGTATCCGACGATCTTTAACAGCGCGGACGTTGCGGTCGTGACCAAGAATGAACTCGCCGATGTGGTGGAGTTTGACTGGAATGCGGCGCGGACGAGCATCCAGTCAGTGCGTCCGGGGATGCAGATTTTTCGGCTCTCGGCGAAAACCGGGCAAGGGATGGAAGAGTATTTGAGTTTCCTGGCGCAGCAGTTGGCGGAGCACAGAGCGGTCGCGCACATTTAAATTTCCTTGCAGGAATCCAGGGATGGGCGCGGAGACTTAGCCAGCTCCGTCTCTGCGTCCCAGGCTCGGGTTTGGCACTTGAGTTGCCGTCGCAAACTCGGAAGAGCATTCACGGAGGGTTGTCATGGCGCATTTTGAGCGGATTCGCGATGTGATTTCGGGGCCCTATAGTCCGGAGATTATGCGGCAGCGGACGGCGGCGGGGTGGCAGTTGGTATCGCTGGAATGGCGGCGCGAATTGCCGGAATCGGAGAGCCCCACCGAGGGCGCATTTAGCGAGGATATTCCCTACGGACTTCGCATCTCGGACGATTGCCAGAGGCTCGAGATCGATCCGGTGGAGAATCGTATCCTCATGCAGATGATGGAATTGCTGGTGCAGGATTTCCCTTATTCCAGCATCGTCAGCGACTTGAATGAGAAGGGATTTCGGATGAGGAATGGCCGGCCTTGGACTCGGGTGGCGCTGTTCAACATGGCGCCTCGGCTGATCGAAGTCGGGCCGCGGTTGTTTTCCACCGAGGAGTGGAAGCGGGTGCGGCAGCGGTTTTCGGCGGCGAGGGAAGAGGGTTAGTTCGGAATATGTGCCGTCCCTGCGGGACTCGTTGAGTTTTTCTTGCTAGCTTCCCTGCACTACCGTGCCGGACTTTCCCATTCCGCCCCTTCGAGGCCGCGTTTGCCCCGCTCACTCTAATTCGTGTTCAATTCCGACCACCGACTTTCAAATCTGGACAGTTCGGCGTGAGTCCGAGTGGCCGGGATCCTGTCTGCCTAAATGGGTAGAGAAACGATTTTTTAAGCCTTCCTCGTTCGATGGCCTGCAAGAAAATGCGGAAAATGGCACGCTGGCGATGCTATGATGGCGCGGTCCCCGTTCGTACCGTCTTCGGGAAGGTGAATTGAGCACCCATGGCGATCGCGCCCCCTAATACCTCTACCACTACTACGGCCACGATGCCCGGAGCAGCGCAAAGCTACGGCGCCGCGCTGGCAACGGTGACCACACTTTTCTTCATGTGGGGATTTCTGACCTGCCTGAACGACATTCTGGTGCCACATCTGAAATCCATTTTTGACTTGAGCTACGCCGGGATCATGCTGATCCAGTTCGCATTTTTTGGAGCGTATTTCATTTTCTCTATTCCTTCGGCGAAGCTCATTGATTGGATTGGGTACCAGCGCTCGATGGTAGTGGGCCTGCTGACTATGGGGGTCGGCGCTTTTCTGTTTGTGCCGGCGGCGAGCGTGCCGTCGTATCCCTTGTTTTTGGGTGCGCTAATTGTGCTGGCGGCCGGGATCACTTGCCTGCAGGTGGCGGCGAATCCTTATGTGACGGTACTGGGAAAACCGGAGACGGCGTCGAGCCGATTGAACCTGACCCAGGCGTTCAACTCGCTGGGCACGTTTCTGGCGCCGTTTTTTGGAGGCCTGCTGATTCTGAGCGCAGCCCCAAAGACGATCACGGAAATTCGGGCGATGGCACCGGACGTCCTGCAGCAGTACCGGTTGCACGAAGCTGCGACCGTCAAGACGCCTTACGTGGGCCTGGGGATTGCGCTGGTGGTGCTGGCGATTGCAATCGGCAGCTTCAAACTGCCCAAAATTGAGCATGCGCAGCATAAGGTTGGCGAGAAAGTGAACGACTCGATCTGGCGGCATCCCAACCTGATTTTCGGGGTGATCGCCATCTTCGTGTATGTAGGCGGTGAAGTTTCCATTGGAAGCTTTCTGGTGAACTACTTCGGTCAGCCGGAGATTGGCGGACTGACGGAAAAAGTTGCGGCGGGGCTCGTTGCACTTTACTGGGGCGGCGCTATGATTGGTCGGTTCTTCGGATCTGCGCTTCTCAGCGGAGCCAAAGCGGCTTATATGGGCGTGGCTGCGGTAGGTGGCGGTCTCCTCTTTTTCGTTTCCTCTTGGATTGCCCGTTCTTGGGCTGACCAACTGGCTGCGCCAGTTGGTCATTTCAGTTTGCAAGCGGTCCTGTGGGCTATGCTCTCAGTCCTAGTGTCCGCGCGTCCTCTATTTGCATTGGTCGCGGTTGTGGGTGCGGTCTTGGGGATCGCCCTTGTTCTTCGAGGTGGGCGGCTAGTTCCGAGCACGGGCCTGTTACTTGGCATCTGCGCTGTCTGCGCGGCTGCGCTCGTCGCGATCTCAATGCTGACCACGGGCCAAACGGCGATGTACAGCATCCTCCTGGTCGGTTTCTTCAATTCGATCATGTTCCCGAGCATCTTCACTCTGGGCGTGGCTGAATTGGGGCCGCTTACGGGTGATGGTTCCGGCGTCATGATCATGGCGATTGTTGGCGGCGCTATCATTCCGGTGGCGCAGGGTGCGATTGCCGATCGGATCGGCATCCATCATGCATTCTTCCTGCCCGTCCTCTGTTATCTGTACATTTTGTTTTTTGCGTTGAGCGGATCGCGGCCGAACAGCCAGCGGTACGTGAAGGCGTAGCGCGACCTGCCACGTGCGCCAGCGTACCGATGACGAGGCGTACGTGGAATCACTGACGGTCGAGATTTTTTGTAAGATACTGTGTGCGCTAGTTTCGTAGGGCGATCTAACCGATCATGGGTCCAATCAAGACACCTGGCCAAAAGCCAGCTGTAATTACGCTGAAGGCCGTCGCCCAACATATCGGACTTACCCCCGGGACGGTATCGGCAGTATTGAACGATTCGCCCTCGGCTCGATCCATTCCGCAGGAGACCAAGAAGCGAATTCATGCGGCCGCGAAGGAACTCAACTACCGGCCGAATTTTTTTGCCCGCACTCTGCGCAACAAGCGCACTTACACCATTGGTGTGATCGCGGAAGAGATTGGCGATTCCTACAGTTCTCCGATAATCAGCGGCATCGAACAATATCTGCGGCAACGCGAATATTTTTTCCTGACAGTGGTTCACCGGCACGATCCGGTGCTGCTGAGCCGGTATTCGCAGATGCTGTCGGAGCGCGGAGTCGAGGGCATCATCACCGTAGACACGACCGTGCAAGAGGCGCCGCTGCTGCCCACGATTGCCATTGCCGGTCACAAAAAGTTGAAGGGCGTGACCAACATTGTGCTCGATCACGAGCGCGCGGCAGTTTTAGCGTTGAGCCACTTAAAGGAACTGTCGCACGAGCGCGTCGCTTTCATGAAAGGAAATCCACTCAGTTCCGACGCGACGGATCGGTGGGATGCGATCTGCAAGGTGGCTGGCGAGATTGGGATGAAGGTCGATCCGGAACTGACGGTGCAGATTGATGTGGATGATCCGACGCCCATGCTGGGATATCCATTTACCAAGCAGTTGCTGGCGCGCGGCAAGCCGTTTACGGCGCTGTTCGCCTACAACGATATGTCGGCGATTGGCGCCATACGCGCGCTGCGGGAGCAGGGCTTGCGCGTTCCGCAGGATGTTTCAGTGATCGGGTTCGACGATATTCCGGGCGCTGCGTTCTATACGCCGAGTTTAACGACCGTGCGCCAACCGCTGAACCGCATGGGCGAAGTGGCGGCACAGAGCTTACTGGAACGAATAGAAGGCCAGAAAGAGTATCCTTCCGAAATCGCGATTGAGCCCGAATTCGTGGTGAGGGAATCCACGGCAAAAGCTCCGGGAAAAATCACGTAACGACGGAACGCTTCCGTCCGCGAGGCAAGTCGGAGTGCGAGTGGCCCCGGACGAGTGCGTCCGGGGTTACGTGATTCATTCCAACGACAAGTTCCGATATAGTAACGATATTGCCTGCCAGCTCAACTACCCCGTCGTCTGACCCGCCCGTCCCCTCAATTTCCGCCAAAGCGCTGACTCTCGCTGCGTATGCGTCGTTCGTCCCAATTGGGATCGCGACGGTGCTTCTTGGCCCAATGCTGCCGACATTGTCGGCGCGCTGGTCGCTGAACTATTCGCAGGCCGGCGCGCTGTTTACGGTGCAATACTTGGCTTCGACTTCGGCCGTTGCGCTATCGGGAGCGCTGACCGCACGCTGGGGATTTCGCTTCGCGATGAAGGCTGGGCTTCTGCTGATGAGCGCGGGCGTGGGCTTGCTGCTGGCTGGTCCGAAGACGATGGGGATCGTGTGTATCGGGGCATCGGGATTCGGTATGGGGCTGGCGGTTCCCGCGGCAAATCTCCTGGTGGCGGAGGTGAATCCGGGTCGCCGCAGCGCCACCCTGAACTTGCTCAACTTTTGTTGGAGCGTGGGAGCGGTGGCGTGTCCGTTTCTGGTGGCGGCTGCTGCGAAGATGCGTGCGATTCCGTGGTTCCTGGGAGCCGTGGCAGGGTTCGGGCTGATGGTGGCGATTGGAATCGCGGCCATGCCAGCGTCCATTGTCGAACCGTATGCAGTGAAAGATGCAGGTCCCGCCAAACCTATCGCCATCCCATGGAAGCACGGCATGATTTTTATTCTCGGCGCGTTGTTTTTCTTATATGTGGGTGTGGAAAACGCTTTTGGGGGATGGATCGCCTCGTATGCGAAAAGTCTTGGCAATCTCACGCCGGCGATGGCGTTCATGAGTCCGTCGTTTTTTTATTCGGCGCTGATGCTGGGTAGATGGCTGGCGCCGCTGTTGCTGCGCTTGACCGATGAAATTCGGCTGGTGAAGGCCGGCCTGCTCTTGGCATGCGCTGGAATGGCAGGGCTGGTGTTGTCGCATGGGCTGGGCGGAGTGGGAGTGAGCGCTGCACTCGCGGGATTGGGTCTGTCTTATGTTTATCCCATTACGATCTCTTTGTTGTCCCGGCAATTCGGGGCGGCCTCGTCGCGCGTTGGGTCATTCATGTTTACGATGTCGAACATTGGAGGCGGACTGCTGCCGTGGGTGGTCGGACTTTCCTCGAATCATTTCGGCACTCTTAAGGCGGGACTGGCGGTGCCACTGATTGGATGCGCCGCCATGTTTGGACTGTATCTTAGGGATTGGAAGGACGCGCCAGTCCAAGCTGTCGTTTGAAGGATCAGAAAACGCGATTCGCGGCATTTAAGTTAAAAATTACAGCCACATTCACGATTTTCCTGATCACACCGTACAATAAGGAAACTCTGTCGCCTGCGTCTAATCCAGTCGTAGTGCGGCAGCTCGAAGTCTAACCTTAGGGAGGCCGGCGAAATAGATTGGACGGATACGGAGAGGTAGCAGAGGAGCAGGACGTGCGTTTGGGCGAAGTGAGAAACGTGCTGACGCTGGAAGAAATAGGGAACCTGGCGGCGGATGGTGGGCAACCGGCGGAGACGCTGATGAACGTGGTGGCCCTCATCGCCAAAAGATTTCGGACCGACGTGTGCTCGGCGTATTTGTTGGAACCGGATCGCGCAAATCTTGTGCTGGCCGCCACGGTGGGACTTCGAAAAGAATGTATCGGTAACCTGCGAATGGAAGTTCATGAAGGTCTGACCGGCCTGGTTGCCGAATTAGTGCGGCCGGTTGCGGTCGAACAGGTGAAGCAGCATCCCCGCTTCAAATATTTTCCCTCCGCGGGAGAGGATGCCTATCAGTCCTTCCTGGGTGTTCCCTTGATCGATCGCGGCGTGCTGCAGGGTGTTCTAGTCGTACAAACCATCGAAGCTCGCGTTTTCAGCGAGTCGGAAATTCAAGGGTTGACCGAGGCCGCCACACAGGTCGCTCCGGTAGTCAGTGAAGCGCGAACGCTGGACCGCTTTATTGCACCGCTGCAGGAGCGTCTATGGGCCCTGGCGCGCAACATGTGGTGGAGCTGGGATCATAACTCCGCCAGCCTGTTTCTTGATCTCGATCCGGCGCGCTGGAGCGAACTGAATCACAATCCTGTTGCCCTGCTGAACGAAATCCCTCTTGCGAAACTGGAAACGCGAGCGGCCGAACTCATGTTGCACAGCCGCGTGAACTACGCCTATCGCCGCATGCTGGAGTATCTGGAAGCCGATCGAACCTGGGGCACGCAGCGAGCGGGCGTGTTGCGGCCGCATCCGGTGGCGTATTTTTCGGCGGAGTTTGGCTTGCATGAGTCTTTGCCGGTTTATTCCGGCGGCCTGGGAGTGCTCGCGGGAGATCACATCAAGAGCGCTTCGGATCTCGACATTCCGCTGGTGGGAATTGGACTGTTCTACGGCCAGGGATATTTTCGCCAGCGGCTCGATCTTGGGGGCTGGCAGCGGGAAGAATACCTCAAGACCGATGTGAATCAGATGCCGATGGAAGTGGCAATCGGCAAGGACGGGCGGCCGGTGGTGGTGGAAATCGAGACCCGCAGTGGTCGCATTTGTGCCAAAGTCTGGCGCGTGAAGGTGGGACGCCGCGACTTGCTGCTGCTGGATTCCGACGTGGAAGGAAATGCTCCCGAAGACCGGCAACTGACGTCGCGTTTGTACGGTGGAGATTTGCGCATTCGCATACGCCAGGAATTGCTGCTGGGCGTGGGTGGATTGCGGGCGCTGAAAGCATTGGGGATTTCTCCTGGTGTGCTGCACCTGAATGAGGGGCACAGCGCGTTTGCCGTGCTGGAAGCGGTGCGCATGCGGATGGAGGACGAAGGCCTCTCGTTTGAGGCAGCGGTTCCCCGGGTTTCGCGCGAAGTGGTGTTCACGACGCACACTCCCGTGCCCGCCGGACATGATCGTTTTGACGCAGGTCTGGTCAATGAGCACATCGGTCCACTGCGCGAGGCTTTGGGACTATCTTCTGAGAGCCTGCTGGGTCTGGGTCGTGAGAATCCCTCCAACAGCGACGAATTATTTTGCATGACGGTGCTGGCACTGCGGCTGTCGCGGCGTGCCAATGCAGTTTCGGCGCTGCATGCGGAAGTGTCGCGCGCCATGTGGACTGGGTTATTCCGCAACAAAATAGAAGATGATGTTCCCATTGGACATATCACCAACGGTGTCCATGTTCCCTCGTGGCTGGCTCCGGAAATGTTCCGCCTTTACGATCGCCACCTCGGTACAGACTGGCACCAGCGCGGCAGCGAGGCCAAGATCTGGCTCGGGATCGAGGACGTGGACGATGGCGAACTTTGGGAGACGCACCTCAACCTCAAGTCGCAGTTGATCGAATTCGTGCGGCGAAGAGCGGTCGCGCAGGCGATGCGCCGCGAAGAGCCTCGCGACGTCTTGCAGCGCCTGGAACGCGTTCTGAGCCCCGACGCCCTCACCATCGGATTTGCCCGCCGGTTCGCGACTTACAAGAGAGCGAACCTGATTTTGACTGACATCGAGCGGCTGGCCTCGATGGTGAACGATCCCAATCGTCCGGTGCAATTTGTGTTTGCAGGTAAAGCCCATCCGCTGGACGAACCCGGAAAGCGCGTGCTGCAGCAAATTGCCGACTTGATGCGCGATCCGAAATTCCGCGACAAGTTTGTTTTTGTGGAGGATTACGACATCAACGTGGGTCGCCACTTTGTGCAGGGCGTCGATGTGTGGCTGAACAATCCCCGGCGTCCGTTGGAAGCCTCTGGTACCAGCGGACAGAAAGTCGTGCTGAACGGCGGATTGAATCTATCCGTTCTCGACGGATGGTGGGCGGAGGCATTCGATGGCATGAACGGGTTCGCCATCGGAACCGGGCGGACGCATTCCAACATGAGCGTTCATGATACCCGCGACGGCGAAGACCTGATGCGAACTCTTCGAGAACAAGTGATTCCTCTCTATTACCAGCGAGATCGTGACGGCCTGCCACGGGGCTGGATCAAGCGCATGAAGCGCACGATCCGTACCCTAGGCTGGCGTTTCAATGCCGACCGCATGGTCATGGATTACACACTGAAATCCTACGTACCCGCCGCTGGAGGCACGTCGAGCGATATGAGAGCGAGTTCGTAAGACTGCGGCGTTTCCAATCCAGCGGCGACTGCGGGCCACGGGGGTCGGTGCCTGCCCCTGTGCGGACATTCAGAACCGATTCAAGCGATGGTTCGGCGAACGACTGTTTATACGTCCGCGCGAAGACTATCAACCAAAGACCTTACTGCCTTGGTTGACGGAGAGCAGACTTGCAGACGGCGAGTTGCTTCGAAATCTGCGTCGGATCGAGCGAGCCGAACTCATTCGACTTGCCTGTGATGGCTTGAATCGTTTGGTGAGATTTACTCCCTTAGATTGTGAATTGGCAAAGGCGACACCTCCGATTCAACCTGGAATCAGTACAGGTCTCGCCAGTTTGCAGAGTCCAGATAACAAAAGTTCTGGCGGAGAGGGAGGGATTCGAACCCTCGGTACAGGTGTTAGCCCGTACAACGGTTTAGCAAACCGCCGCATTCGGCCACTCTGCCACCTCTCCGGTGGAGTTTCAGTTTACCATGGCCGACACTGCCGTTGTGCCTCGTCGAACGTCCCTCATTCAACGACCTCGTTTCGATCTCGTTTGAACACCTCGAACTTCATTTGGATAACATGTTTCGACAATAGGTTCTGGTACGCCGTAGGAGGGCTTTAAAGATGAAGGGTTGATGACACGGTTGAGCACCGCGTTTGGCAACGCCATTCCATGCTTAAGCGTTGCAGCTTGTTCGGGATTCGTAACATAAATAAATTGGTGACAGGCTTCGTGTTTTCGTCATGCACAATGCTTGCAATCCTGAGGGGGAGAGAGCGCTCTGGACTCCTGCCCGAATTGCGCCGGTACTGGATATATTGCGCAGCCGGTGGATTTGAATGGCAAGTCCGAAGGCATCGCGTTTATCCGCGTAAAGTGCCCTGCCTGCGCGGGCACGGGCCAGAAACGCTCCATCCCACCTTCGACCGCCGGCTGACCGCACGGCCTGTGGTGCTTGCGAAACGTTCGGAACCGGGCCGTCATACTTCCCGTCCCTAGGGTTGACGGTCCGGGCCGGATGCTTTCGGAGTTGTTGTCCGGCTGTGCCTCTCGGTCAAAAATCCCAGGCTCGCGCTTATTGTCTCGCGTGCAATCGGCCCGCCGCCGGGCAGCTCGCGCGTGATGTTTCCGAGTTTATGCGATTCCAGCGGCTTTGGTACGCGGCCGCTTGGAGGTTGCAGATGCGGTCTCTACTCGATTCCGTCCGTTGGCCTTGGCGCGGTAGAGGGCCTTGTCAGCTGCCTTCAGCACAGTCTCGGGATCAATGCCTATTTTCGAAGAACTCGCAACCCCGATGCTGATCGTCACCGAAAGCGCAGGCGGAGCCGAGTGTTGGAGGAGTTCGCGAATGGCATCGCCCTTGCGTAGGCGGTTACGACTGCGGCTGCGTTCGCTGCGGCGGTCGGGGCCACGCGGGAGCTGACGCCGGTCGCCGCCTCTCTTGCGGAATTCCGAGGACTCGATGGTGGCGCGCAACTGTTCCAGATGATCCGCAACTTGAACGGTGTTTTTCCCCGCGAACAGAATGTTGAACTCCTCCCCGCCGCAGCGATACGCCTGCCCGCCCCCGGTCACCCGCGCCAGGCCAGTCGCGACCAGGCGTAAGACCTGGTCACCGGTATCGTGGCCGTAAGTATCGTTGAAGCGTTTGAAGTGATCGATGTCTACCACTGCGATGGAATAAGGATGCTGCAAGCGGAGGAGCGCATCGTTGAAAGCGCGCCGCGACGGCAACGCCGTGAGTTCATCGTGATACGCCAGCAGGTAGGAGTTCTCCACGATGGAGGCGGCGAGAATGCAGGCTGCGGCAACGGAGTAGAGGGTCGAAGTGCGCGGTGTTCCGGTGAAGCGTAGCGCAAGAAAAAAAGCGGAGAGCGACCACAACAGGGCGCTATCGACGGGCTTGCGCGTGAACAGGAACCGTGCCAGTAGCGTGGCGCCAGCAGCAAAGCAAGCGAACAGGGCATAGGCAGGCACAGAAACGCTAGCAGCCAAGTGACGCACATGGGCTGCGGATGGGTGCGATCCCTCCGCCGCGCGGCAGAGCACGGCGACGATGACGAACTGAACGAAGAGCATCAGGCCGACGGGTGCGGCGGACGAGGAATTGAATCCACGCTCCTGCATGAGCGCGATGAGAACGAAGTTCAAGGGTACCAGAACGGCTGCGGCGCGAACAGCAACCGATCCCGCTGTTCCTGGCGCGAACTGCCCTCCACCAAACAGGGCGATCGCCTCTTGCGCGAGAAATAAAACCAGCAACGCGAAAAAGGTGCGGCTGGAATGGAATCGCCAGGCCAGCAGCATTCCGCCCAATAATGCGCAGTAATAAAGGAAGCTGAGTGCCGGCAAAGCCAGAGTGAACCATCCGGAATAGACGAGCAGCGCCGCCGCCAGGAGCAAAGCACCGCCGGGCAGGATCAGAGATTTTAGCGTCGATTTGCTCCACATCCACAAGGCTGGGACTCCAGTCAGAAGCTCCTATGGGAATTATCTCTGCTGGGCAGGCCGAGATGGAATTGGCCTGAAAGGTTCGCACGCGATGGACTGGGCAAGGAGGATTGATTCCCTATTTGAAACCAATCGCCAATCCTGCACCTACACACCTTCGTGTAGGCCTGATTCTCGCTGCAGTTGAGGGGTTTCTAACTAGACTGAGCTGTTGGATTAAGGAAGGTTCACATATGCGAATTCTTATTGCGGAAGATGACGAAGCCTTGGCGAGATTCGTTCGCCAGGGCCTTGAAGGCGAGCATTATTCAGTAGACGTTGTGCCAGACGGGGAGCAGGCGCGGGCGGCGGCGACCCAGTTCGAATACGACGTTATTATCCTTGACTTGAACCTGCCGAAGCTCGACGGGGTCAGCGTTCTACGCCAGCTGCGCTCGAAGAAACCGAGCCTGCCAGTGCTGGTGTTGACCCAGCGTACGCGCGTGGAAGACCGCGTCCAGTGCCTGGACACGGGCGCGGATGACTATCTGGCCAAGCCGTTTTCGTTCAGCGAACTTTCGGCGCGCATCCGAGCACTGGTGCGGCGCAGCCATCTGCCTTCGGAGTCCGTTCTGCTGGCCGGCGATCTCAAACTCGATCGCGTGCAGCGGCTGGTAGAGCGCTCCGGCCGCCGAATCGATCTGACCGGCAAGGAATTCTCCCTGTTGGAATATTTGCTGCTCAATGCCGGACGCAGGGTCACACGCTCGATGATTATTGAGCACGTCTGGAACCTCACTTTCGATACGACCACGAACGTAGTCGACGTCTACATCAATTACCTGCGCCGGAAAATCGATGACGGTCACCCGATAAAGTTGATCCATACGGTGCGGGGCGTGGGATACGAGTTGGGCGCTCCCGCCGAGGCGCTGTCGTCGGAGGTTCGAGTATGAGCGGCGTCGGGGCGCAACTCGCGCCCGAACCCGAAAGGCCGCCTTTCAGAGGAACGCTGCCCAACGCTCGCAGCCCGCTGGCGCATCTGCTGCATGCTCTCAACCAGCCGCTCACCGGCCTGCAGTGTTCGCTGGAACTGGCGGCGGCCAGCCCGCGCCGCCGGGAAGAATACGTGCGCATAATGCGCGAAGGGCTTGAGCTCATAGGGAGAATGCGGATTCTGGTGGAGGGTATTCGCGAACTTGTCGACCAGCCCGATCATCCGGCCGCCGGCGAATCCTTCGAGTTCGGTGAATTGCTGAAGCAGACGATCGAGGGCTTGGCTCCTGTAGCTGAGTCCAAGGACGTGCGCTTGGCGCTGGGCAACGCGGGTCCGCTTATCCTCTGTGGTGATCGGCGTTCGATGGCGACGCACCTCTTTCGTCTGCTCGAGTCGGCTCTGAGCCTAGCGCGAGTGGGAAGCGAATTAAGCATCGGGATGGTGCCCGCGTCGGAGCCACGTGGCTTGGTGGTGACATGGAAGGAGGGCCCAGCGCCTGCGTATTCGCCATTCTCGCGACAAGAACTCGGCCTGCTGATCGCTCAAGCAGGGTTCGAGCGGACGAGCGCGGTGTGGACCCTTAATCGGCGGGACGCCACTCAGACCTGCACCGTGCGTCTGCCTTCGGCCTGCTCCGAGCTCAACCTTCGCACCGCAGAACTGGAGATTTGAAATGACCAACATGCCTGCCATGCCGGCCTTTACTCATTCCGGGGGCGCCTTGATCGCCAGCCCCGACAGTGCCCTGCGGGAACAAGTCCTGCACCGGTTGAATGGTCGGTGCCGTCCCGTGCAGCAGGCCCTGGGCGGCGCCGACGCGCTGGCGAAGCTGGAGAAGGGTGACTGGCAGGTTCTGTTCCTCGATCGCCGTCTGCTTGATCTCGACGCGGAGGAACTGATCGCAATCATTCAGCGGCGCTTTCCCTGCACCCGGGTAGTGATGCTCGATTCCGACGGGCAACACTCCGCCGAAGACAACGACGTTAACCGGGAAAGTAAGAAAAACGAGGACCGAGACCGGAACCTGCGTGCGCTCATGGGAGCGATCCCGGTTCTTCTCCAGCAACCGCCGGCGATGGGCAAAGCCTCGGTGGCCGATCCTTTGCCCGGGATGATCGGGAGCAGCGAAGCCATGCAGCGCGTTTACCGCATGGTGCGGCTGGTCGCGGCGCGCAGTACCACCGTTCTCATCGCAGGTGCGACGGGAACGGGCAAGGAACTGATCGCACGGGCTCTGCATGCACTCAGCCCGCGCTCTGCGAAACCCCTGGCCATCGTCAACTGTGCCGCCATTCCGGAAGCGCTGCTCGAGTCGGAACTGTTCGGCTACACTCGCGGAGCGTTCACCGGCGCCGTGCAATCGCAGATTGGCCGTATCCCGGCGGCGCATGGCGGAACACTGTTTCTCGATGAGGTCAGCGAACTTCCCCTGGGCATGCAGGCCAAGCTGCTGCGCTTTCTGGAACAGAAGGAGGTGCAGCGTCTGGGCACATCGGAAGTCACGCGGGTGGACGTGCGGGTATTGGCCGCGAGCAACGTGGACCTGGCCGGCCGCGCCGCTCGCGCAGAATTTCGCCAGGATCTTTTCTACCGGCTTTCGGCGTTTCCCATTGAGTTGCCGTCGCTGGCGGAACGACGCCCCGACATCGTGCCGCTGGCCGAACATTTTCTGGCCTGCATGTCGGCGGCGCTGCAGATGCCGGCCCCGGTCTTGAGTCAAGAGGCGATCCGCATTCTCGAGTCGCATCCCTGGCGAGGCAACGTGCGCGAATTGCAGCATGTGATGGAGCGGGCTTCCATCCTGGTGGAAAACGGCGCAACCATCGCGGCCGAGCACTTGTACTTCTCCTATCCCCACAAACCGGAACCGGGAGCGCAGCCGACGCAGCAATCCTGAGAGAAATCTTAAGCCTCCAGCGTTGCCATTGGCACGCGCCGTGCAAATCTTGCCTGCTGTCTATGACATCTTTGCCCATCCCGACAAGCTGGTCAGAGCAGACTCGGCTGCCTCCGGCTACTTCCAAGATCGGCCCGACTAACGTCATCGGCCAAACCAACCTCGAGGATGAGCAGTTTCTTTTGCGCGCCTTCCGCTCGTTCGCCGAAGCGGCCGATTCGCTCGAGCAATCTTACGGGAGGTTGCGCACCGAAGTTGCAGGCTTGCGCCGTGAACTGGAGAAGAGCAACAGCGACTTGTCGGCCAGCCTCGAAGAAAACCGCGGCATGCGGACCCACCTGAACCTTATCCTCGAAGGGCTGCCTTGCGGCGTGGTCGTGGTCGACCACAACGATCAGATTTGCCGGGCCAATCCCGAAGCTCTGAGGCTGCTCGGATTGGAGCCACAGCCCGACGCGCCGGCACTCACTTCTGTCGCCCAATTGCCGGCAGCGATCCGCCAACTGCTGGCGTGTGCCCGTAATCAGGGCGGGGATGCTGAGCTGAGTATTTCCGGTGACGAGAACGCGGCGCGCTGGCTGGCCGCGCGCCACGCTTCAATTGCCGACCACGCGACCAGCGCGTCGATCTTCATCCTGCGGGACGTCAGTGAGCGCAAACGCCTCGAGGAGACGCAAGCGCAGCTCCGGCGGGAGCAGGCCCTGGCGGAAATTGCTTCCGTACTGGCCCATGAAATCCGCAACCCGCTCGGCAGCCTCGAACTGTTTGCCGGGTTGCTGGCGGAGGCTAATCTCGACCGGGAATGCCGGGAGTGGGTCGGGCATGTGCAGGCCGGGCTGCGTACCCTCGCCGCCACCGTAAACAATGTCCTCCACTTCCACAGCCTGCCGGAACCGGAGCGCATGCCAGTCGATCTGGGCCAACTGCTCGTCTGGGCGCGCGACTTCTTCATTCCCCTGGCGCGCCAGTCGCACATCACGCTGAGCCTGCAGAATCGCGTGTCCGGAATTTTCTTTCCCGCCGACCGCCATCGCTTGGAACAAGTGCTGCTGAACCTGGTGCTCAATGCGATCGGGGCGATGCCCGGCGGAGGCTGGATCGAGCTTGCCGGCCGCATAATCAAGACTGCGAACTGCCAGACAGTTGAGCTGGCCGTGACCGACACCGGCCGGGGAATTTCTCCGGAGGATTTGCCCCGCATCTTCGAGCCCGGCTTCAGCACCCGGGTCGGCAGTCCGGGGCTCGGCCTGGCGGTGTGCCGCAAGATCGCGCAGCAGCATGGGGGAACGATCCGCGCCGCCAGCCTGCCTGGCAGGGGTGCTCGTTTCAGCCTGACATTTCCCTTAGTCAGTGAATCGGCTGGGAGCCAATCCGCCGGAGAGATCGAATGAACCGTGTGCTTGTGGTCGACGACGATGCCGGAATGCGAGCCGCGCTCGAGGCCCGCTTCTTGCGCCGGGGATGGCAGGTGGAAACCGCCGCCAGCGCCAGCCAAGCCCTGGAACGATTTCGCCGTGGCCTGCATCCGTTGATCGTGACCGACATCCGCATGCCGGGCGAGGACGGATTCTTTGTCATGCGCTCGGCCCGGGCGCTGGCCCCGAACACGGCGGTGATCCTGCTGACCGCATATGCCAGTGTGCCCGATGCGGTGGCCGCGATGAAAGACGGGGCCTGCGATTATCTGGTGAAGCCGGTCTGCTTCGAGCAGTTGGAGCAAGCGGCGGAGCGCATCCTCGGAGAGGCCTGGGCACGCTCCGCAGCCATGAACGATCTTGGCGGGCACGCGCCTCTCTGGCTGAAGGCTCTGGAGCGGGCGCGGCAGGCCGCAGCCAGCAGCGCCGACATCCTTATTGAAGCCGAGAGCGGCACCGGCAAAGAACTGGTCGCGCGCCTGATCCACCGCCTCAGCCCGCGCCGCGATCGTGCGTTTGTGGCGGTTAATTGCGCCGCCTTCCCCGAAACCCTGCTCGAAAGCGAGCTCTTCGGTCATACCCGCGGCGCCTTCACTGGAGCGGCCAACGCGAAGGCGGGAAAGTTTGAACTGGCCGATGGCGGCACTCTGCTGCTGGACGAGGTGGGAGAGATGCCGCTCGGATTGCAGCCCAAGTTATTGCGCGTGCTGCAGGAGCGCGAGTTCGACCGGTTGGGAGACACACGCCCGATCCGCGTCAACCTGCGCGTGGTCGCGACCACCAACCGCGCGCTCGCGCAAATGGTGCGCGAAGGGAAATTCCGCGCCGATCTGTATTACCGCCTGAATGTGATTCCCCTCAGCCTGCCTCCGCTGCGCGAGCGCCCGGGCGATGTGCGCGAGTTAGCCGAATTCTTTGTCCGGCTGTACGCCCCGTCCGGCAAAGGGTTTCACCTGAGCGGGGAATTCCTGCGCCAACTGGAAGCGCACTGCTGGCCGGGCAACGTACGAGAACTCGCCAATTGCGTGCGCCGCGTAGTGGCGTTGACCACCGAGGCCGAAATTGGGGTCAGCGCGCTTGAGGACTGCGCGTGGACAGCAAGCTCCGCACCAGCACTTGGCGAATCTGCCGCCCCCGAAATTTACGGTCTTCGCCCGGGGACCTCGCTGAGCGAGATGGAGCGCAAGCTGGTCGAAATCACCCTGGAAGCCACCGGTGGCAACCGCTCGCGCGCGGCGGAACTGCTGGGCGTGAGCCTACGCACGGTGCGCAACAAGGTTCGCAACTACGGGCTGCCCAGTTGCAGCAGTTATGGGCATGACTGACTTCGGCATACCGTCAGCGGGAGAGAAATACGTGAAGAGCCATACTGAAGAGAAATTCTTATGAACCCAACCATGACTGACACTTCGATGACCGAAGCGCTGAGCCGTTTTCTCGATGTCGATGTAGCCCGCTACAAACTGATCTCGACCAACCTGGCCAACATCGATACTCCCGGCTACCGCACCCGGGACCTGGATTTTCGCGCCGAGTTGCGGCGCGCCGCCGCCGAGGATTCCGCGAGTGACGGCGGGCAACTGATTTCCGCTTCACTGAATCCGTCGGCGCATCCCGTTCGCGGGCTGATGGAGCGTCCCGACGGCAACAACGTGAGCGTGGAGCGCGAGAGCCTGCTGCTGGCCGACGCGCAGATGAAGTTCAACCTGGGCGTGCAATTGCTCAAAGATCAGTTCCATCTGATCGCGAGCGCAATCAATTCCGGAGGGAGCACATCATGAACTTATTTGGCATGCTCGAAGTCAGCGGCTCGGCGCTGGCGGCGGAACGCTGGCGGGCCGAAGTTGTTTCCGCCAATATGGCGAATGCGGAAACCACGCGCACTCCGCAGGGCGGAGCTTATCGAAGGCAACTCGTGGTATTCCGGGCCCGGCCTACGCCGCGATTTCCCATGATGCTGGCGGCGCTGCACCCGCTGCATCCCGGAATGCAGGAGGGCGTGCGCGTCGACCGCATGGTCGAGGACGCTTCGCCTCTGCCGCGGCGCTTCGAGCCCGGACATCCCGACGCGGATGCGGCGGGATACGTGACCTATCCCAACGTGAATCCGGTGATGGAGATGACCGACCTGCTGAGCGCGGTGCGAGCGTACCAGCTGAATGCCGCCGCGGTGCAGGCGTCGAAAAACATGATCCAGCAATCGCTGCAGATCCTGAGTTGATTCTGACTTTGCCGGAGAATCCAGTATGAACGCCGCCATCTCTTCGCTGCGCATCCTTCCCGCCGAAACCGGGGCGGGCACGCTGTCCCCGGGCGGCGCCTCCGAGCCCGGCTTTCGCGACGTGCTGCACAGCGCCATCGACGACATCCAGCAACTGGAAGGGCAGGCGGAGACCAAGGTGGCGGGAGTGATCGAGGGCGGTGGGACCGACGTGCACAGCGCCCTGATCGCAGTCGAAAAAGCCGATCTGAGCTTCCAGCTGATGATGCAGGTGCGCAACAAGATCGTCTCCGCCTACGAGGAAATCTCGCGCATGCAGTTTTGACGACGCTCTGCAGCATGCAGTTAGGAAGCCCGCGAGCGTCCCGCGATCAACATGGCCAACACTCCACCGCCCGCGAACGACGTGCTGCAGCGCCTGGCCCAGTTCTTTCAGGGGCTGACCGTAAACCAGCGCCTGCTGCTGGCCGCCGGCACAGCCCTGGTGGGCGGGACGCTCTGGATCTTCGTGACGTTGCTGGGACAGCCAAAATACGTAGTGTTGTACTCCGGCCTGCGTCCGGAAGAGGCGCAAAATCTGGCCAGCCGCCTGGCCGCGAAAAACATTCCGCACCAGATCTCCTCCGATGGGGGGAGCCTGCTGGTGCCCGACGACAAGCTTGACGCCAGCCGCCTGGAGACTGCGGCGGCGGGGCTGCCGCGCAGCGCGCGCCTGGGCTTTGAACTGTTCGACACTCCCAACTGGGCGGGATCGGACTTCACCGAAAAAGTGAATTACCAGCGTGCCCTGGAAGGCGAACTGGAGCGCACGCTGGCCACGCTGAGCGAGGTGGAAGCGGTCCGGGTGCACTTGGTGATGCCGCAGGAATCGCTATTCACCGAGCAACAGCATGACGCCAAAGCTGCGGTTATTCTCAAGACCCGCGGCGGGCGGCTCTCCGAACAGGCACAGCAGGCAATTCCGCAACTGATCGCAAGCGCGGTCGACCGCCTCCGCCCGGAGAATGTCACGGTAGTCGACGCCGACAGTAATACTCCTTTGCTGCGCAACCATGACGGCGCCAGCGGGGTTGTCTTCGGCCTCGACGAGGAGCTCGCCAGGACCCTCGTCCACACCCTCGAACCGGTGGTCGGCGCCGATCACGTGCGCGCCAGCGTGCATGTCGAATATGACCTGGGCTCGAGCGAAGAGACCCAGGAGACCTACGATCCGAAGACCAGCGCCACGCTCAGCCAGGAGCATTCGGAGGAGAGTTCGACGGGAGGCGCCCCCGCGGGCGTGCCCGGCACGGCCAGCAATGTGCCCTCCGCCACCGCGCCGGCGGCGCAGCCAGCCACTCCGGAGCAATCCTCTTCGAAGTCCGATGCCACCACCTATGCCGTTACCAAAAGCCTTCACCACAGTGTCGAGCCGCCCGGACGGGTGCGCCGCATCGCGGCGGCCGTGCTGGTCGATGACGCAGTCGAAGTTACCGAACAGGCGGGTAAACGTACCAGCACGCGACGCAAGCGCACGCCCGAGGAGATGAAACAGATTGAGCAACTGGCTCAGGCGGCGATTGGCGTGGACACGCAGCGGGGTGACGTTCTGGCGGTAGAAAATCTGTCGTTTCAGGAGGCGCCCGTCGAAAAGGCTCCCGCGCCCCCGCCCGGAAGCGAACGCTGGCGCCGGATAATCGAACCCTGGGCTTGGGCGCTGCGCTATGTGGGGCTGGCGGCCTTGTTCCTGGTGACCTACTGGCTGGTGCTGCGTCCGGTGAAGAAGCAGGCACTTGCCGCCTTTCGCCAGCTGCCCGGCAGAATCGCCGCGCCCCTGTCGCCACAAATCTCCGGGGCTGCGGCCGGTGGCGGGATTAGCAACGTGCTGGGAGCGGCAGAGGGAGTGTTGCCCGAAGGCGGAAAGCGTGCCGGCCAGTTGAAACGTCTGATCACGGAAAAAGTGAAGGCCGAGCCCGAGGCTGCCAGCCGCCTGGTACAGAACTGGGTGCAGCAGGGGGATCAGCAATGAGCGCCGCTGCACCCTCGTTTCCCGGCCTGCAAAAAGCTGCCATCCTGCTGGTAATTTTAGGGGAGGATGCGGCTAGCCAGATCTATCGCCATCTGCCGCCGGCGGAGGTGGAACAGGTCACCCACGAGATTGCGCGTTTGAACTCCATCGACGCCGAGACCGCGCTGCAGGTGCTCGAGGAATTTGAACGTCTGGTCATGACCGGAGACTATTTGGCGCAGGGTGGAAAGGAATACGCCAACAAGCTGCTCATCAAGGCCTTCGGCGAGGAAGGCGCCAAAGAGTTGCTGCGCCAGGTATCGGCCACCGCTGAGATCAGCGCCAGCAAGCTCGACTCCCTGCGCCACGCCGACCCCCAGCAGCTGGCGAAATTCATCGAGGGAGAGCACCCTCAAACCATCGCGCTCATTCTCGCCCATCTCGAAGCCAAGCAGGCCTCCTCTCTGCTGATGCGCCTGCCTGAGGAACTGCGCTCCGAGGCGATCAAGCGGCTGGCGCAGTTGCGGCAGTTTTCGCCGGAGATGGCGCAGCGCGTTTCGCTGGTGCTGCACAAACGCCTGGAAGCGCTGGGCGAGCAGAGCAGGCGCGCTTATGCCGGGCTGCGGGGCGTGGCTGACGTGATGAACCGGCTGGAGATCACCACCGCAAAAACTATTCTCGAAGGCATCGAGAAGGAAGATCCCAAACTGGCGTTGTCCATCCGCAACCTGATGTTCACCTTCGAAGACCTACTGACCATTCCGGAAGCGGGCATCCGGGAGTTGCTCGGGCAGATGGACAAGAAGACGCTGGCCACGGCGCTGCGCGGGGCCTCGGAAGAGTTGAAGAATTACGTTTTCAAATCGATGTCCTCGCGCGCGGTTGAAATGCTGAAGGAAGATATGGAAGTGCTGGGGCCGGTGAAATCGAAGGAGATCCACAAAGCGCAGATGGAGGCGGTCGCGGTGGCGCGCAAGCTGGAAGCGGAAGGCAAGCTGACGCTGAATCCGGAGGGAGACGATGAGTTCGTCGCCTAGCCGGGCTCCTTACCCGCAAGAATCGCTCGCCGAAGCGCAGCCCTTTCCCTATGATTCGGTACCTGCGTCAGCTGCCCGGACGTCGTCGGCGGACGGCGGAATGGCGGGCAGGGCCGCGGAAGCCGGGGCCCGCGAGTCCCAGGCCCGTGCCCAGGGCCGGCAGGAAGGACAAGCCGACGCGGGCAGGATTTTTGAAGAACAGCTGGGCCGCGAACGTTCCGCGCTGGCAGCGGCGCTGGCTCAGTTCACCCGCGACCGCGCCACCTACTTCCAGAAAGTAGAGGGTGAAGTGGTGCAGCTGGCGCTGAGCATTGCGCGCAAGATCCTGCATCGCGAGGCTCAGCTCGATCCCCTGCTTCTGGCTGGCATTGTGCGGGTCGCACTGGAAAAAATCGACGGTGCCACCGGTGTTATTTTGCGCATCCATCCGCAGGATGCTGCCGACTGGCGCCGCTATCTCAGCACCCATCTCGAGCCTGCCAATCTTCCCCAAATCATCGAAGACCCGGCGCAGCCGCCGGAACACTGCACGCTCGAAACCTCGATGGGAACCAGCTTGATTGGCCTGGAAGTCCAGCTCCAGGAAATTGAGAAGGGATTGATGGACCTGCTGGCCGCGCGACCGGGAGCGGCTTCATGAGCGCGGGTGCATCGCTCGCCCCGTACCTGGCGCGCCTCGAGGCCTGCTCGGCCTTGCGGTGGCAAGGACGAGTCACGCAGGTGGTGGGACCGCTGATTGAGTCGGAGGGCCCGTTCTGCTCTGTGGGAGAGGTTTGCCACATCCACGATGCTCAAGGGCGCGTACTTGCAGGCGAGATTGTTGGTTTTCGCGGATCGACCGTGCTGTCGATGCCGCTGGATCGACCGCGTGGGGTGCGGCGCGGCGATCGCGTCGTGACCTGGGGTGAGCACGCCACGCTGCGGGTGAGCGAGGAAATGCTGGGACGAGTGCTTGACGGCAGCGGCCAGCCTCTCGACGAATTCGGACCCTACCGCGCTCGCGAGTATCGCGCCCTCGACGGAGCCGCGCCGCTGCCGCTGGAGCGCGTATCCATTCATGAGCCGATTGCCTGCGGAATCCGTGCGGTCGACGCCTTCCTCACCTGCGGCCGCGGACAGCGCGTCGGCATTTTCGGCGGAAGCGGCGTGGGCAAGAGCACTTTAATCGGCATGATGGCTCGCAACACCGGCGCCGATATGACGGTGCTCGGACTGGTTGGGGAACGCGGCCGTGAGGTGCGCGACTTCCTGGAAAACTCTTTAGGACCAGAAGGCCGCAAGCGGGCTGTGGTTATCGTTTCCACCTCCGACCAGTCTCCGCTGTTGCGCATTCGTGCGGCGCAGGCAGCGACCGCGGTCGCCGAATATTTTTGCGGACAAGGAAAAAATGTTCTGCTGGTCGTCGACTCGCTGACGCGCCTCGCCATGGCGCAGCGCGAAATCGGGCTGGCGGCTGGCGAACCGCCCACGGCCAAAGGTTACACACCATCCTGCTTTGCCATGCTGGCGCGTCTGATCGAGCGCGCGGGAAAATTTAATGGGGGCAGCATCACCGCTTTCTATACGGTTTTAATGGAAGGCGACGATGAGCAGGATCCGCTGGTCGATGGAGCGCGCGCGCTGCTCGATGGCCACGTTATGCTCGACCGGAAGTTGGCGGTGCGCAGCCACTATCCGCCGATCGCGGTGCTCGACAGCGTGAGCCGTCTGATGCCGGCGGTCTGCTCGCCGCAGCATCTGCAAAAAGCGCACGAACTGCGTCGCCTGCTCGCCGCCTACACGGCATCGGAAGATCTGATTCGCATTGGCGCCTACCAGAAGGGAAGCGATCCCACACTGGACAAAGCGCTGCTGCTGATTCCCGAACTGCATCGCTTCCTGATGCAGAAGCCGGCCGAAACCACAACTCTTTCCGACAGTGTTGCCAAGCTGCTGGCTCTGCCTAGCTGATCCCATGGCCTTTCATTTTCCGCTGCAGGCGGTATTTCACTTCCGGCAGGGCATCGAACACCAGCAGGAACTGCGCCTGCGAACGGCCAATCAGCAGGTGGCAAAAGTCCGCCGCATGCTCGAACAGATCGACGAAGGGATCCGACAGGCACAACTGCGCCAATCGCAGACGCTCGGCGCTGGCACCACATCGGCCGAATTGCGTTTTGGGTTGGGATGCGAGGCAGCATTGCATCGGCAACACCGGGATGCGGAGAACGAACTGTTACGCTGGCAAAACCTGCGAGACCAGCAACAAAAGATCTATCAGCAGGCGCGCCGCGAGCGCGAAACTTTTGAAAGCCTGCGCGACCACCAATTGCGCGAATATAAGCTCGATGCGGCACGGCGCGAACAGCGCCAGCTCGACGACCTCTTCCTTTTGCGGCAAGCGTACTTGCGGCGTGGCTAAATCTGCCGGGCGCTGGGCAGCCCCTGCCTATCTGCGACACTTTCGGCCTTCGCCATCTTCTATCGGCGCAACTCAGCTTCCCTTGATTCTGCTGCCTTTCTGCCTGCGGCGAGGGCAGACTGTTCCCTCTGGTGAATTGGCGCATGGGGTGCATTGCTTTCGACTGAGCTCTTCGTGCTCGCTCTCATTGTGAATCTCGCTATCGAATCCGCGATTCCCACCGGCTCTACGGGTGCTTCGAGCTTTTTCGGCCGCACGTCTTCAGCGGCAGGCAATGCTGGCAGCTTCGCCTCGCTGTGCGCCGCGCAACTTTCGAACGCGACCCAAGAAAATGTTCCCTCCGCCGCAACCGTAACCACACCGCAGAAACCCGATAGCAAAACGGCGCTGGGAAAAGCACTCAACCCAAAAGACTTGGGAAACGTCAGCACTGCTGTTACTGCCACCGTGAACCCGACGCTGGTGTTGCCGGTGGTGGTGTTGCCAGCCGCGGTGACTTCTTCAATCGTCGTTCCGTTGCCGATTCCGCAGCCTTCGACCGAAGTTCCTAATCCCAACACTCGACCGTCGCCTGTGGATTTGGCTCGCTCGGTGACGACGGCGGCAAGCCTCGGAAATACCGGCACACCTCTGTCCTGTCAGCCCACATCTACGAATTTACCTTCGACAGAAAATTTGTCCGTTCTCCCGATTCCAAACAGTTCAATCGAATCCTCCACGGGGGCAGCACGTACCGCAACTTCTCTGAACGATGCGTTCTCTTCCGTTTCTTCGAGAGCGAGCAGCGAAACTGCGGCAGCTGCGTTTCCAGCGTCGCCCTCTTGGGATGGGTCAGGTACTTCCGAACAAGTTGCCATCATAGGAAATTCGCCGCCTCTGATTTCTACTGTCCTGGCAAACGCTTCTCTTCGGAACGCAGAGGTTCCGCCATCAGTGCCTTCGCCCGGGCGGGCGCCGGGAGGTTCAGGACAATTCTCAGGCTCATCGAAGTCGCGAGAGCAAGTCCCAGCGGCACTTCCCGCAACAATGCAACCAGCGCCGAATAACAATGTGGCGTCAGGAAACGTCGATCCGTCCAGCGGCAACGCGCCGCCCTCTGGCCTTGCGAACGGGAGCGCGACGACCGGAGTGTTGACGACAGCTTCGAATGCGTCCAGCAGCGTTCCGGCGGAAGCCTCAGCAGGTGCCAGTCTTACTTCGTTCACGTTCTCCGTTCCTGCAACAGGCGAAAGCAGGGACGCATCGGTCTCCGGCAACCACACACCAGCCGCGCAATCTTCTTCTGGAGTATCAGAGTTGCCGTCCGCGGCTCCCAAAATTTCAGTCTCAATCCCTCCCATTACGGCTTCGAAGAATAGTCCAACGAGCGATATCCCCGCGCCTGTCCCCGCGGCGATTCCGCAGGCCGAGCTGCAATCCTCGGTACGGCAGCCTTCCGCACCGGTGTCGTCCCTTGGCGAAAAAACAAGACCTGCGACCATGCTGAAATCAATGAGCACGACGCGGACGCCAGCCGACAATTCAGTTCCCACCTCTGCGACGGACTCAACCCAGACGCTGCCCACGTCGGCATCGCAAATGCCCATAATTTCCACTTCGACCCCCTCCCCAAATTTGCCGGTGCTCTCTCCTGAACTCCCGAGTTCGGGGGCCAATGGGAACTCCGCGCAAGGCTCGACCGCCGCTGTGAGCAGGAACAGCAACAGCCCGGCAGTCGCCGGCGGTCCGGTCGTTTCCAGCCCCACTGGGCAGACGGTACTGCCTGTTGGCGCTGGCGATAACAGCTCGCAACCGGACCCGTCGGGAGGCCAAGGCGATCCGTCCAAGAAGGGACTCGCTCTCGACTCGGCTCAGCCCACCAGCTTTCCCGCCGCATCTTTTCATGCCGGTGCGACTGCCTCGGCGGACCCGACCATACAGGCGGCAGTGCAGGGAACAAACGGACAACTGGCTCCTTCTGGTGCCTCGGCACACAAATCAGATCTGAGCGATCAGGCCGGCCGTGGAGACTCGCCCGCGAGTCGCCCTGCGCCGCCTGAGTTCCCCGCCGGCACAGGTCCCGTGCAGGTGGCGGAGATGGCCAATAAGGCCGCCCAATCGGAAATGCGGATCGGGCTCAGCACCTCCGCTTTCGGCAACGTCGAAGTGCACACCGTAGTCCACGCCAACGAGGTTGGAGTCGCGATCGGCAGCGAGAAGGGGGACCTGCGTTCTCTACTCTCCAGCGAACTGCCCGGCATTGCGCACTCGCTGCAACAGCAAAGCCTGCGACTGAGCGAGGTTAATTTTCACCAGGCGGGATTTGGCTTCTCGAATCAGATGTCATCTGGGAGCGATTCGCAGCCGCGCTCCTTCGCTTCCAGGTCCGCCGCGGTTCCCTCCCCGGAAATGCCGAGCGGCGAGGAACCCGACTTGACGGAGGCGTCGAGCACCGCGAGCAGCGGCGGGCTCAGCATTCTTGCGTAATTAAGGAGAAACTCTGTGATCACTCCAATATCGACTCCCTCTCAACCCAGCGCCAGCACCAGCCCGACTACGCCCACCACCGGAACCGGGCTGCCCACATCGCAGGGCCTTAACAATATGTTTCTGCAATTGCTGGTGGCGCAGTTGCAGAATCAGAGCCCGTTGGATCCCATGGACCCCACGCAGTTCGTCGGACAGCTAGCCCAGTTCAGCGAACTCAGCGAAGTCACTCAAATCGAACAAACGCTGCAACAAGCGCTTCCAGCTTCCAGCACAACTGGGACAGGTTCGAATCCGGGCGCGAAGGGTCCCAACACGCCCGCCCTTGCCAGCGCGGCCGATTCGGTCAGGCCCCCCAGCTCAGCCTCGCCGGCCATCCCTGCTGCCATGGTTTCTGCCGCGGTTTCGGCGGCACAAGCTGCAGTTCCAAACTACGCATCGCCACCGTCATTGCTCAATCATCAAATCCAAGGAGTGTTCTAAAATGCCAAATTTTTCCATTCCACTTTCCGGGCTGACCGCCGAATCTACCGCGCTGTCAACCATCGCCAACAATCTTGCCAATCAGAACACCACCGGCTTCAAGGGCAAAGTTGTCATGTTCAGCGACCTGTTCTATCAGACTCTCGGCACCACCGGGTCGGGGGATCCGATCCAAGTGGGCGCTGGGACCGAGGTCGGCGCCTCGCCTTCGCTGTTTACACAGGGTAGCGTCAGCGCCACGGGTGTGCCCACCGATGTGGCGATCCAGGGCAACGGATTCTTCGCAGTCCAAGACAGCAGTGGCGTCGTCAGTTACACGCGGGCCGGCGATTTCTCCGAGCTCAATAATGATCTCGTCACCTCGGGCGGACAGCAAGTTCTCGGCTATCCCGTGGTCAACGGGGTGGTCAACACCGGCTCCGGACTCGCGCCGCTTCAACTGGGCGCGGGTACAATCAGCCCGCCCACTCAAACCACCAACGTCAACCTCACACTCAATCTGAACGCCGCCACCGTTCCTACCGACCCGTCATATTCGACTCCGATTCAGATCTTTGACTCCCTCGGCGCGGCGCATACGTTGACCGCCACATTCACCAACACGGCCGCCAACAAATGGACTTACAGTCTCACCATCCCTTCCGCAGATCTCACCCCCACCACCACCACGGTCGGTGGAGTGACGACCACAACCCCCGCGACAGGAATTCTGGCGACTGGCACGCTTACCTTTGACGGAAATGGCGTTCTGGTGGGAGACACGGCTGCAACCGGAGGCACGGTCACTGGCGCTCTATCCGACGTGACCGGGATTCCCCTGGGGGCGTTGGCCGACGGGGCGGTGGCCACCCAAACTTTTAACTGGAACGTTCTCAGCGGAACTACTCCCGAACTCACTCAGGTCGCGGCTCCCGACAGCACGACCTCCGCCGATCAGGATGGACGAAGCAGCGGTTCGCTGGCCAGTTTCGCCATTGGATCCGACGGCACCATTACAGGTTCCTTCAGCAACGGCAAAACCCAGGCGCTCGGACAAATCGCCCTGGCCAGTTTCTCCAACAACAACGGACTGCAGTTGAACGGCAATACCGATTACACCACCACGCTGGCGTCCGGCCCAGCCGTCGTAGGCGTACCAGGAGCGGGGGAACTGGGAACGCTTTCGGGAGGCTCGCTGGAGTTATCGAACGTCGATATCGCTACCGAGTTTGCCAACCTGATCGTGGCCCAGCGCGGCTTTGAAGCCGACGCCAAGGCGGTGACCACCTTCGATCAGATCAGCCAGGACACCATTGCCCTGAAGCAGTAACGGATGGTCGCGCCTCCGGCGGTTCATTCCGCCGGAGAACCCGATTCTTAAGCAGACTCTAATGAGAGAGGTCTTAAGAACGAAGGGGCGACACCGCAAAACATTCCCTGACCTCGCTTAATTTGAACAGGCGGGGCTAAGAATGATTGAATCCAGAACCTAAGCTGATCTAAGCCCAATTTCTGGTCAGGCCTCCTCCCTAGCCCTTCGTGCTGTCCAGTCGGCATGCCGCTTGCCTTTCAAAGAGCATGCCGGACAACCTTGAATTAGAAGTTACAAAAGAAGACGCGGCACTCCCAGAAGAAGCCTCGCCTCCCCGGCGGCGGCGGATGTTCTTGATCGTTCCTGTTCTCCTGCTCGTCGGGATCGGGATCTGGTTCTGGAGGAGCCGCAGCGGCGAAACTCTCCCACAAGAAGGAGAGTCCCGCATCAAGGCCACTCTACACCTTGAAACTTTCGTGCTGAATCTGGCCGACACTGACCAGAAATCCTATCTACGGGTCGGGATCGACCTCGGATTGAGCCAGGAAGGCAAGCGTGGCGAGGATCTGGCGACCGTGGCTCAGGTCCGCGACAGCATTCTGGCCGTACTGGCCCAGGCCCGGGTTGACGAGCTGTTGACTCCGGATGGTAAGACGAAGTTGAAGGCCAGCCTGCTGCGCGCCCTGCAGGAGCGCGTGCCCCAGTTGGGCGTGGAAGAAGTCTATTTCACCGAGTTTCTGATTCAGCGTTGAGCGCCGAAGCGAGGAGTAAAGAGTATGGCAGCAGCGGTAGCGCAAGCTTTTTCCCCAGGAGCAGCGGAGAAGCCGGTCGCTGGGGGAGGACTGCAAGATCGGCAGGCGCAGAACGACGATGCCCGCTGGCGTCCCGTGCTCGGCTTGCCCTGCCAGTTAACCGTCGAGCTTCCGCTGCCCCACTTCAAGGTCGCAGATTTTCTCGGACTGGGCACCGGTTCTGTACTGACGACCGGATGGCAACTGGCCCGCGACATTCCACTGCGCATCAATGGCACGCTCATCGCCTGGGGCGAGTTTGAAGGCGCCGGCAGCCGGCTGGCGGTGCGACTGACGGAGTTGGCATGAAGGTTCATTCCATCTCCGACCAGCTGGTTTTAAACGAAAGGCGCGTCATTCGGGGTGCGCCGATGGCGAATTGGTGGCGACGCCTGCGCGCCGGCTGGGAACGAATTGCGCTGATGGGCCGGGTTGCGCCGCGGCGGCTGCGGCTGTGCGAGAGCTTGCCGCTGGGCGAACGCCGCTTTGTTGCCGTGGTCGAGTTCGAGAGTTCGCGCTTTCTGCTGGGCGGAACTTCCACGTCGCTGGTTTTGCTGGCGCAGATCGGGGATGCCGCCGGCGAAAGAAGCCGGGTCGCGGCCGATGCTCGCGGAGGCGACTCCGACGAGCCCCCTGCTTTCGCGGCAGATTTTGATCGGCCGAATTTCGGCGGAGGAGGAGAGTGACCTGGCGCCGCCGAATGCGAAGCTGTCTGACACTCCTGCTGGTGATGTTGCCGGCGGTTGCGGCTTGGGCCCGCGCCCCGCGTCCCCGCCACGCGCCGGGACTGAACTGGACGGCCCCGGCCGGCCCCAGCGGCTCGGTGCCGTGGAACATCGTCGTCCTGCTCACCCTGCTGACCCTGCTGCCCGCGCTGGTGGTGGCTCTGACTCCCTTCGCGCGTCTGCTGGTGGTTTTTCACTTTTTGCGGCAGGCGCTGGGCACTCAAACCGCGCCCAGCAACCAGACGTTGATCGGCCTGTCGCTGGTGCTGACTTACTTCCTGATGCAGCCCGTGGGCGCGTCGATCTACCAGCAGGCCGTCAGCCCCTTTCAGCGCGGCCAGGTCGATGCCTTGGGCGCCCTCGAGCTGGGTACCCCGCCACTGCGCCATTTCATGCTGAAGTTCGCGCGCGAAAAAGATCTGGCATTGTTCCTCGAACTGGCGCAGGCCCCGCGTCCGGCGCGCCCCGAGGACGTGCCCATGCGGGTGGTCGTGCCCGCCTACATCCTGTCGGAGCTGAAGACCGGATTCCAGATTGGGGCGGCGCTGTTTCTGCCCTTCCTGGTCATCGACCTGGTGGTGGCGGCGGTGACCACTTCGATTGGCATGCTGCAACTTCCTCCCGTGGTGATTTCCACGCCGCTGAAAATCATGTTGTTCGTGATGGTGGACGGCTGGAACCTGCTTGTGGGCTCGCTGATGAAGAGTTTCACCTGAGCGGGCTTTTTACGGAAGGAATTTGATACGAGGAGACATTCGCCATGGGAACGGAGCACGTGGTGTCCGTCATGCGCCAGACGATTGAGACCGCGATGTGGATGGGAGCGCCGTTGCTGGTGGTGGCGACGCTGGTCGGCCTGCTGATCAATGTAGTGCAGGTTCTGACTTCGCTGCAGGAGACCACCATCTCGACGGTGCCGCGGTTGTTCGCAGTAGCGGCCGCCACCATCCTGCTAATGCCCTGGATGGCGCATCGTCTGACCGCGTTCACCCTGCAGATGTTTTCCGATTTCCGGCCATTTTTGCATTGATGCGATTTTGGGTCGCGCCCGCGGGAACAGGGATTGAGTCTGGAGAGGGATCGAGTCTGAAGAGGAGATCGAGTCAGTGGGCACGTTGCATCTTGACCAGTTGCTGGCCGCCGCAGTCTTTGTAGGGGCGCGGGTTTCCGGCTTGATGGTGTTCTGTCCTTTCCTGGGCAGCGACGCCATTCCCGCGCCGCTGAAGGCTTCGCTGACCCTGCTGATCACTGCCCTGGTATACACGCTGCACGGCCCGATGCGACTGGACTTGCAGTCGTGGCAGTGGGTGGGCGTGGTTCTCAGCGAAGTCGTGATCGGGCTGGTGCTGGGCTTGACTGCCAATTTCATGATGGAAGCGCCCATGATGGCGGGGCAAATCCTGGGCGTGCAGATGGGGTACTCGTTGGCCACGTTGTTCGATCCCCAGACCCAGGCCGACACCCCGGTCTTGGCCGAGTTTCATCGCTTGGCTGCCCTCCTGATCTTCCTGCAACTCAATGTGCATCACTGGCTGTTGCGCGCCGTGGTCAGCAGCTTCGCCTACCTGCCGGCAGGAGCGGCGCCCGTAACTTTCGCGGCCGCTATGGGGCTCTTGCATGCCGCGGGAGGAATTTTTCTGGCCGGAGTACAGATTGCGGCACCCGGCCTGGTGGCCACGCTGGTGGCCGACGTCGCGCTGGGATTTCTGGGAAAAGCTTCGCCCCAGCTTCCCGTGCTGTTCATCGGCCTGGCGGTCAAGAACTTGCTGGGCCTGGCGGTGCTGATTGGCGTGATCGTGTATTGGCCGCAGTGGTTTTCCCAGCGTTTTAGCGATTCGATCGCGCTCGGAGAGCGCCTGCTGCACCTGTCTCGCTGAACCGGTTCCAATGAACAAGTCCTGCTGAAACCGCAAAATGGCCGATCAGAACAAAACCGAAAAAGCCACTCCGCGCCGGCGCCTTAAGGCACGCGAGCACGGCCAGGTCGCGCGCAGCCGCGACTTGGTTGCCGGTCTTGGAACCATGGCTGCAGTGATGCTGCTGGCCTGGCAGTTGCCGGGGTTCGTCTCGGACTGGCGCAGCTTGCTGCGTCACCAAATGGATTGGGCGGCCCTGCGCACCGAGCAGGGCCTGCCGGTGTGGCGCAACGATTTCTTTATTTTCCGCGGAGTCGCGCTGGCCGCGAGCTTGAGTTGGCTGATCGCAACCCTGGGCGGAGTGGCGCAGGGTGGCTTGGTATTTGCGCCCGCGGCCCTGACGCCCAACTTGAACGGGCTGAATCCTGGCTCCCGCCTGGGACAATTATTTTCGCTCAGCGCAGTCAGCCACCTGCTCAAAGCTTTGCTGCCCACCGCCGTGATTATTTATCTGGCCGTCAGCCTGCTGGCGCGCGACTGGCTGCGGTTGCCCGGGCTTCTGCACCGCAATCCTGCGGGAACCCTCAGCTATACCACCAGCCGCATGTTTGAGCTGGCCTGGAAAGCCTCTCTGGTTTTGCTGGTGTGGTCGGCGGCGGATTATTTTCTGGAGCGCTGGAAACACGAAAACGAACTCAAGATGAGCCGGCAAGACCTGCGTGACGAGTTCAAGGACACCGAAGGCAATCCCCAGGTCAAGATGCGGGTGCGCCGTCTGCAGCGGCAGGCCCGCCGCCGCCGCATGCTGAAGGACGTCGAGCGGGCAGCGGTCGTGATCACCAACCCCACCGAGTACGCCATCGCCCTCGAGTTCCGCATGGAAATGGAGGCTCCGGTCGTGGTCGCTAAAGGGCGCAACCTGCTGGCGGCGCAGATTCGCGAGATCGCGCTCTGGCAGGGAATTCCGCTGGTAGAAAATCCTCCGCTGGCCCATGCCCTTTACCGCGCGGTCGAGGTCGGGCAGGCGATTCCTCCCAAGCTCTATGCCGTGGTAGCCGAAATTCTTGCGGCCATCTGGCGGGCACAGGCACGGGCGGCGAAGCCGGCCGCGGAGGCGAGGCCATAATCCATGCCTGCGCTCGCTCCCACCTCCGCAACTACGGCCACCAAGTCTCGCGCGGCCGAGTGGATCATGCCCATTGCCGCGGTCGGCCTGATCTTCGTGATGCTGGTCCCGCTGCCCAGCCTGCTGCTCGACGTTCTTCTGGCGACCAGCATAACCGCAGCCGTGCTGGTGCTCCTCTCGGCGATCCAGATTCTGCGCCCCTCGCAGTTCTCGGTTTTTCCCAGCCTGCTGCTGCTGCTCACCCTGTTCCGGCTCTCGCTGAATCTGGCCTCCAGCCGGCGCATTCTGCTGCACGGCAACGAAGGGGTTGCTGCGGCGGGCAAGGTCATCGAGGCTTTTGGTTCCTTCGTGGTCGGCGGCAACTATGTTGTGGGATTTGTGATCTTCATTGCCCTGATCGCCATCCAGTACATCGTGGTGGCGCACGGCGCGGTGCGTACCGCCGAGGTGACCGCGCGCTTCACCCTCGACGCCATGCCCGGCAAGCAGATGGCGATCGACGCCGACTTGAACGCCGGGCTGATCAACGAAGCCCAAGCCCGCGCCCGGCGCGAGCAGATCGCCCACGACGCCGAATTTTACGGCGCCATGGACGGCGCTGCCCGCTTTAACCAGCGCGACGCCATTGCCACCATCCTGATCACCGCCATCAATATCATCGCCGGATTCTTGATCGGGGTCTTCCAGCTCGACATCCCATTTCGCGAGGCCCTCAAGACCTATACCGTGCTGACGGTGGGCGACGGGCTGGTCACCATGATCCCGTCGCTGCTGGTTTCGATGGCGGGAGGCATGGTGGTCACTCGCGCTACGTCGGACGCAACGCTCTCGGTCGATGTCGGGCGCCAGCTGCTTTCCCGCCGCCCGCTGATGATTGCCTCGGCGGTCATGCTGTCGCTGGCGGCAATCCCCGGGCTGCCGAAATTTTCTTTCTTCCTGCTGGCGGCGGGCACCGCTTTTCTCGCCTGGCGCGCGCCCAAGCTGACTGCGCCGCCCGCGTCTGCGACTCCCGCAGCCGAGAAGAAGCCCGCCAAAGATTCGGTGGAAGATCTGCTGAAGCTCGACGAACTCAGCGTGGAAGTCGGCTATAGCTTGGTGCCGCTGGTCGACCAGAACCAGGGAGGCCAGTTGCTGGCGCGGGTGAAAGCGCTGCGGCAGAATCTGGCGCAGCAGCTGGGATTCATCGTCCCGCCGGTGCACATCACCGACAACGTCCGCCTGAAGCCCCGCGAATATGTGGTGGCGCTCCGCGGCGTCGAAGTGGCGCGATGGGAGATGCTGCAGGACCAGATGATGGCCATCAGTTCGGAAGGATCTCCCCGGCCCCTTCCCGGCACTCCCACCAAGGAGCCCGCTTTTGGCGTGGCGGCTCTCTGGATTCCCGCCGGCCTGCAGAACCAGGCCCTGGCTTCGGGATACGCCGTCGTCGACCAGACCTCGGTGCTAGCTACCCATCTGGCCGAGGTGGTCAAACAGCATGCCCACGAACTGCTCAGCCGGCAGGAGGTTAAGCGGCTACTCGACCGGCTGGCCGAAAGCCATCCCAAGCTGGTCGAAGAACTGGTCCCGAAAATTCTCAGTCTCGGCGAAGTGCAGAAAGTTCTGCAGCAACTGCTGCGCGAACAGGTGTCGATTCGCGACTTGCCGGCCATTCTGGAGACCATGCTCGACACCGCGGCCACCAGCAAGAATCCGGTGGCGCTGGTCGAAGCGGTTCGCCAGTCGCTCGGCCGGGCGCTGGTGCGGCCACTTCTCTCCGAGGGCGGAGGGCTGCGCGTGGTCACCCTCGATCATGCACTCGAGGAAGAACTGGGCCGCGCTTTCGCCGGCCAGCAGCCGCCGCCGGGGACGGCGGGACTGCAGACTCCCTTTGCCCGCCGCATTCTCGAAGGTTTGCGGCGGCTGGCCGGCGAGCAGGTCGCCGTCGCCAGCCCGGTGTTGCTGTGCTCCACTCCGGCGCGCTACCACGTGAAGCGCCTGCTCGAGCCTTTCCTGCCCAAGCTGATCGTGCTCTCCCCGCTGGAAGTGCCGCCGGTGGTGGAGGTCCAGTCCGTGGGAGTTTTGCGATGACGATTTCGAATTTCGACCGAAAGTGACAACGCCATGAATAAAAACACCGCGCAAGCCTACACCGCCTGGCAGGACAAGGAAGAGCGCGAACGCATCCTGCTCGAACAGTTGCCTCAGGTGCGCTACCTGGCGCGCCGCATCCACGAGCGCCTGCCCCGCCACGTCCCGCTCGAAGACCTGGTGCACGCCGGAGTGATTGGGCTGATCGACGCGCTCAACAAGTTTGACAGCAGCAAGCATGTGCAGTTCGGCTCCTACGCCAAGTTCCGCATCCGCGGCGCGATTCTCGACAGCCTGCGCGAAATGGATTGGGGGCCGCGCGAGTTGCGGCGCAAGGCGCGCAAAGTGGAGGAGGCCCACCGCACGCTCAGTCTGGAATTGAGCCGCGCTCCCACCGAGAACGAGGTTGCGGCGGAACTCGGCATGACCTTGCAGGAGTTGCAGCACCTGCTGGGCGAGTTGGACAGTCTGGAGGTCGGCAGCCTGCGCATCGAGTCGCCCTGGGACGGCAAGGAGGAAGATCTGTGCGACTACCTTCCGAGCGCGCCCGAGGACACTCCCTACTTTCGCTGCCAGCGCTCGGAGATGAAACAGATTCTGGCCCGCATCATCGCGGAATTGCCGGAAAAGGAGCAGCAGGTGCTGGGGCTCTATTACTTCGAAGAGCTCACCATGAAAGAAGTGGGAGCGGTGCTCGGAATCGGGGAATCCCGCGTTTCCCAGATTCACTCGCTGGCCGTGGTGCGGCTGCGCTCCCGCCTCGAAGAGATGATGATCGCCGGGGACAATAAATCCCGCGCCGCCTCGACGGCTGCGGGAGCTTGAGGAGTCGACCATGGAAAAAGTTCTCAACCAGGAAGAAATCGATGCCATGGTGCAATTGGCACGCAGCCGAAGCGGGAGTGTTCTGCCTGTAACCGCCGTGCAGCCGCACGCCGAATTGTGGGATGTCCGGCGCGCCGGGCAAATCGGGCGCGAGCAGCTGCGTGCCATCACCTCGCTGCACGAAGGTTTCGCCCGCAACCTCACCCACTCCCTCGGCGCCTATCTGCGCGTGGTGTTTGCCGCGGCGCTGGTCTCCGCCGAACACCTCAGTTACCGCGAATTCCTGCAGCGGGTTCCCGAGACTACCTATCTGGCCTCCTGCCGCCTGAATCCCATGGGAGTCAATGCCGCCTTGCAGCTGGACCTGAAGGTTGCCTTTCCCATCATCGACTTGCTGCTGGGGGGAGAAGGGAAAGGCATGGCGGCGACCCGGAGCATAACCGAAATCGAGGAGCAGATTCTCGATAGTGTGGCCCGCATCATCTGCCGGGAACTGGGCACGGCGTGGGAGGCGCTGGCGCTGGAAGTGGTGTTCGAGGAGCGCCTGGAGACCGCGGCTGCGGCGCGCCTCATGCTTCCCGGAGAAAAGACTCTCTCCCTTAGCTTTGAAGTCACGATGCCCGAGGTGCGGGGAGGATTGAACGTCGCGGTGCCGGCCGTGGTTTCAAACGCGCTGTTGCGCAAGATTTCCGCCGCCTGGAGCGATCGCCGTCCCCGGGGCCCTACCGATTCGCGGCAGCGGCTGATGCGCCGCTTGCTGGATTGTCCCTTTCAAGCCGAACTAGGAGCGACCGGGTTGCGGGTGCCGGTGAGCGCGCTGGCGGAACTGGCTCCCGGCACCCTGCTCGGGTTCGCGCGCAGCGCCACCGAACCAGCGTCGCTGCTGATCGCCGGGCAACCGATGTTTCGCGCCCTCCCGGCTCGCTGCGGCGCCTCCCGCGCGGCGCGTGTGCTGGTCCCGGTGGCCGAGCCGAGCGAAGCCCTTCCAGCTGAGCCTAAGGAGAGATCGAAATGACCGAATCCAGTTTGTCCGCGCTCCCGGTCGAGTCCGCTTCTTATGTTCAGGCTTGGGTCGACGGGCTGGCCCAGGTGTTGGGGCAGATTGCTGGCACTCCGCTTCCTTGCGTAGGTCTGGGCGAAGCTCCGTCCGATCTGGCGGCCGCGGCGGAGGGCGACGCGTGGATGGTATGCGTCAGCTCGGGTGCCTTGCGCGGGGAAATGAGCCTGCGGCTGCCGCCCGCCTCGGTGGTGCGTCTGGCGCAGATTTTTACCAGCGAGCCGGCTGCGCCCGATGCGGAGCTTACCCCCGAACATCGCGAGGCCGCGGTGGAACTGCTGCGGCAGGCGGGCGGCCTGGTGGCCTCCGCGCTCGGGGCCAGCTGGGGTGAAGTGCAGCTTCGCCTCGACTTGGCGGTGGGAGCTCCCTCTTGGCCCGCGTCCTCCACCGTCTGGCTGCGCGCCGGGGAAGAGCCTGCGGCCTTGATCGAACTGCAACTCAGCGCTGCGCTGGCGGCGGCACTACGCGCCGAGAAAACCACGCCCGCGGCGCCGGCCGCTCCGATTCCCCCCAGCCCGGAACAAAGCAAAGTTAAACTCGACCTCCTGATGGACGTCGAGCTGGCACTGACGTTGCGCTTTGGCAGCCGCCGGTTGTTATTGCGCGAGGTGCTCGATTTGAATCCCGGTTCCGTAGTCGATCTTGATCGGCAGGTGCAGGAACCGGTCGACGTGCTACTCGACGGGCGGCTGGTGGCGCAGGGCGAAGTGGTCGTGCTGGAGGGTAACTACGGCGTGAGAATCACCGCCGTGGCGCCCCGGTGAGAACGGCAAGGATTTCGATGGCGACGGCGAGTCTGCATTCCGATGCCTGGTGCCTGGCCTGGCGCAAGCTGCGGGAGAAGTTTGCTCCGCCTTGCGGCGACCGCGACTGCCTGCGCCGGCAAAGCTTCTGGCGCCGGTTACGCGTCCAGCCGCGCAGCGTGGCCATTCAGGGAACCCGCTACTGCCAGGACGACTGCGTGGAGCGCGCGCTGCTTGCGGCGCTCGGCCACTTGCGCTCCTCCCCGGGGCGTACTCTGGCTCCACACCGCGTCCCGCTCGGGCTGCTGCTGCTTTCCCGCCAGCAACTGACGGCGGACCAGTTGCGAACCGCGCTTGAGGCCCAGCGCAATGCGGGTTACGGAAGAATTGGGGAATGGCTGCAGACCCTCGGGTTTGCCAGCGAATATCAGGTCACCGCCGCGCTGGCCCGGCAGTGGTCGTGTCCGGTGCTGCGAGCGAGTTCCGTCTCCCCGGGCGCCAACCGGCTGCCGCAGATCCCCCTGGCCCTGCTCGAGTCCTGCCTGATGATCCCGGTGGATTACGTCGAGAGCACCGCCACGCTGCACCTGGCCTTTGGCGCGGGCATCGACTACAGCGTGCTGTACGCCATTGAGCAGATGGCGGGCTGCCACACCGAGTCCTGCATGGCGGTTCCGAGCTTCGTTCACCACAGCCTGCAGGCGATGTCCGGGAGGCGCGGAGAGAGGGAAGTCGTCTTCGACCGTGTGGCCGATGATGCCGAGCTTGCCCGGATCATTCGCAGCTATTGCATCCGCCTGGCCGCCGCGGAAATCCGTCTGGCCGCCTGCGGGCCGCACTTCTGGGTGCGACTGTTGCGTCCCGGACGGGCGTCCCTCGACCTGCTCCTGCCCAATCCCGTAAAACTCCCGCCGGACTGGCTTGCCGTGGCCCGCGCGGGTTCCAGCCTCTAAAGTTCCGCGCACGCTCCGCCGATGGAAGATACGGTGGGCGATTCCGTCCGAGAAGCGGGCCGGTTGCCTTCGAGAGGATTAGCATCCCATGGAGAATATACGCGCCCTCATTGTGGACGATTCCTCGGTCATGCGAAAAATCGTGGAGCGGTCGTTGCGCCAGGCCGGGCTCAGCATTGCCCAGGTTTTCGAGGCCAGCAACGGCGCGGAAGCTCTCGTTGCCGTACAGGAAAATCATGTGGACCTTATCCTGTGCGACATTAACATGCCGGTCATGGATGGCTTGGAATTCGTGAAGCAGCTTTCTGGAGTGGAAAATGCGAAGGGAGTGCCAGTGGTGATGATTACCACCGAAGGCAGCGAAGGACATGTGGTGCAGGCGCTTTCGGCGGGGGCCAGAGGATATATTCGCAAGCCTTTTACCCCGGACCAGGTCAAAGAGCATGTGCTTCCCGTACTGGAGGGAAAACTATGAACGCCGCCAACCCCGCTTTGAGTTCTCCCCTGGGACGCGAGTGCTGGCTTCCCACCCTGCAACTGGCGATGCAGGAAGTTTTCGAGCTTATGCTCGCCTGTCCTCTGCACGTCAGCCCTGAACCCGCTCCCGAACAGGGCCTCGACATTACTGCCATGGTGGGGCTTGCAGGACAGTTATGTGGCATCTTGAGTGTGCGCTGCAGTTCTCAATCGGCGGCGCGCATAGCTTCGCGCATGCTGGGAGTCGATACCGACACAGCCGGACCGGAAATGTGGGATGCGGTGGGGGAGATCTGCAATATGGTGGCGGGAAATTTCAAGAACAAGATCTCCGGCCTCGGGGACGGTTGCCTGCTGTCGGTTCCCACCGTGATCACCGGCGGCGAATATAGTCTGCATTCGATGGTAAACGACGAAATGCACACCGTGCTGCTGTTTGAAGGTCAGCCCATCGTGCTAACCCTTGAGGTCCACAGCTAGTCGGCAACTGGAGGGCAAGAAGGCAGAGGACATGACTCGACGTCAGCCCCGATCCTTTTCCTAACTTGAGTCGCCTGGGCCCGGGTCCCGCACGCCTCCGGAAAACTTTGCTGAGGGACTGCTCAAATTGCCCGGCAAAATCTTCTGCCGTGGAATCCCCTGCCAGATCTCCCGCCCACGGCCACTCCGGTTCGCGCCTTTCTTTCATACTTCCATCCAGTCCATTCACTTTTATTCAGGCCCCGGCAAAGGATTTTTATGCTCTTATCTGCGATGGAATGCGGCGTGCTTTGATCTCATCGCGGGGTCCCTCTTTATGGATAGTGGCTACTACGCAGCGTGCGCCGGCCTGGCTGCCCAGACCCAGGCTCTCGAATTAATCGCAAATAATCTGGCAAACTTAAGCACCGCCGGATATCGCGGGCAACAGGCAACCTTTCGCTCGCTTTTTGCGGGAGGATCCGCGGCCGGATCGAACCCGCTGAATGCCGCGGTGAACGACTTCGGTGTGCTCGGCGGGAGCCGCATCGATCTCACTTCCGGGAATCTGGTTGCAACCGGCAATCCCCTGGACGTTGCCGTGGCTGGCGCGGGATTTTTTGTGGTGAAGTCGCCGCAAGGAATTCTCTACACCCGCAATGGCGGATTTCACCTGAGCCCCGCCGGACAATTGGTAACCGGGCAAGGCGATTCCGTCATGGGGGAGCAGGGCCCGATCCTTTTGCCCCCGGGCGCGGTGGCCGTCGCTGGGGATGGGACCGTCTCGGTGAATGGGGACGTGGTGGCGACGATTCGCATCGCGGAGTTCGCTCCCGATACCAGCCTGCGCGCGATGGGCAATGCGCTCTACGACGCGCCCCCGGGCTCGGCGCTGCCCGCAGCCTCTTCGTCGCTGCGCCAGGGCATGCTCGAAGATTCCAATGTCAGCCCGGTCGAAGGCGTGGTGCAACTGATCGCCGTGCAGCGCAACGCGGAGATGATGTCGCGGGCCCTGACTCTATTCGACAGCCAACTCAATCAGACTGCGGCGCAGGATTTGCCGCGGATTTAACCGGAGGATTTTATGATTCGGGCACTCTACACCGCCGCCAGCGGAATGCAGGCGCAGGAAATGAACCTCGACAACGTGGCCAACAACCTGGCCAACTCGAGCACGGCAGGATTTCGCAGCCGCCGCTTGCAGTTTGAGGATCTGATCTACCAGAACCTGATTATGCCCGGAGCGGCCGCCTCGCAACAGACGACGGTCGTGGCGGGGCTGCAAGTGGGACTAGGCACGCGCTCGGCTGCCTCTGAGGTGATGCAGACCCAGGGAGACTTTACCCAGACCGGGAATCCGCTGGATTTGACCATCCAGGGCCAGGGATTCTTTCAAGTATTGCTGCCCGACGGCGAAACCGCCTATACCCGGGCGGGCAGCTTCCATCTCGATGCCTTCGGTAACCTCGTCACCCAGGATGGAAATCCGGTGCAGCCGAACATCGCCATCCCGCAAGGCTCGACGTCGGTGACGGTCGCCTCGGACGGAACCGTCAGCGTGACCCTGACGGGACAAACCGCGGCGCAGCAGGTGGGAACGCTGCAGCTGGCGCTGTTCAACAATCCGGGAGGCTTGAACAGCACTGGCAACAATCTTTTATTGGCTACCACCGCCTCCGGCGATCCCATCATTGGAACCCCGGGAGGCAGCGAAGGGCTGGGCTCGATCGTGCAAGGCATGGTCGAGCAGTCGAACGTGAGCGTGGTCGACGAATTCGTAAACATGATCGTCGCGCAACGTTCCTACGAAGCCAGCTCCCGCGTGGTCAACGCCGCCGACCAGATGCTGCAGGACATTAACAGCCTGGGACGTTAATTATAGTTAACTTTTACTATTAACTAGTTTATAGAAATCTTACTTGTCGCCCATCGCTTCTCCGGTGATTTCGCCATGAAGCTGTTTCTGAATGCCGCCAGTCTTGTTGCCCTTTTTCTCCTGCCCGGGCAGGCGCGGGGGCAGGCGTCGTGTCCAGCTACCATTCCGGCTGCCATCGCCCTCCCCGCGGGAAAGTTTACGCTGGCGGATCTTCTGACACGCGAGGCTTGCTCGGAGTTGCTGCAGGCGGCCGCAGCCGTGCCGCTGGGCGTGGCGCCACTCGCGGCCAGCGTGCGCGTGCTCGACGGAGCTCAGATTCGCGCTTTGCTCGAGACCGTTGTGGGAGAGCTGAAAAGAGGCGGCGGAACCGTCCCGCTTCGAGCCCCAATCATAGTCCCTCCGCGGATTACCGTGCGGCGCGCGGGAGCGCGCGCGGCTTGCTCCGAGATCGGGTCTGAACTTCTGGCGTCGTGGGCAAACCAGCATCCGCAATCTTCCGCGCCGGTCGGCACCGAATTGCAAGTGGACGAAATTCTGCGTGGGGAGACGGACTGCACCGCTGCCGGCCGTATCCCACGGGAGGCAGCGCTGCAGCTGACGGGCGTGATGTGGGATCCCGTGCTCCGGAGCTGGGAGGTTTCCGCCCGCTGCGTTAATCCGGCAGAGTGCGTGCCCTTTCTGATTCGCAGCCGCGCCGGCGACGATCGGTTTCCTCAACCCCCTCCCGGCGCTCGGATGTTCCGGACGAGATACATTTTGCATGCTGCCGCGATCGACGACAACCTCTCGAGCAGTAAGCTTTCGGTCAAGCCCGGCCAAAGGGCAACCCTGGTGTGGGAGCAGGACGGCCTGCGCGTCGTTCTGCGGGTAATTTGCCTCGATCGCGGGCGCGTAGGAGACTCCGTGCGCGCGCGGGTAGAAGGCGGCGATCGCGTACTGCGGGCCCAGGTCGTCGCCGAGGGAAGCTTGCGGGTGACTCCATGACCGAGACATACGAGCAGGCAGCCACGATCGCGAGGGTTCTCATGTTAGTCGCAGCGTTCGCTCCCGGATTCGTTCCCCTGGCCTATGGAGGAAAGAAGGCCACTCCCCCCAAGCGTGACGCTCTGGCGGATTACATTCAGAACGTTTCCGCCAAGACGCAGGCTGCAGCTGCAACCACGCCCGGCAGCCTCTGGGTCGATTACGGACGGCTGGCGAACATGGTCGCCGACTACAAGGCTTCGCGGGTAGGAGATCTGGTCACCATCAGCATTGTTCAGAACCTTTCCGCCTCGAGCGCCGGCAATGTCTCCAGCAATCGCGCTTTTTCCGCCAGTTCCGGAATCAGCGCCATGGCGGGCCACATCAAGACCAGCGGGGTGCAAAACATCTTCTCCCCCACCTCCACGCAAACCCTCGCCGGCAAGGCGGCGGCCAGTTCGCAAACCTCGTTGAGCACCACCCTGACCGGAAGAGTGGCGGCGGTGCTGCCCACGGGAACGCTGGTGGTCGAAGCCGAGCGCCAGATCACCATGAACAATCAGCATGAGACGGTGATCCTGCGCGGCCTGGTCCGTCCCGGAGACCTGGATGCCGCCAATATGGTCGCTTCCAATAGTGTGGGCAACCTGGAAGTGGAAGTGAAAGGGAAAGGCGTGATCAGCGAAGGCACCCGACCGCCCAATCCCATCGTGAAGTGGATTCTGCGGGTGGTGGGGTTCTAGCGGCTGGAGTGAACGAAAAATGAAGTTTCTGGAGAAAAGCATGGCTGCCGGTTGGCGCATCTGTTTTCTGTTTGGCGTGATCGCGGCCGCGGTGCCCATATCCGCAGGCGCGGCGGATGGCGAAAGCCACAAAGTTCTCATCCGCGATGTGGCCACGGTGGAAGGCATTCGCTCGAACGCCCTGGTCGGCTACGGCCTGGTGGTCGGGCTCAAGGGGACGGGCGACAAGCAGCAGACTTATTTTACGATTCAGACCCTGGCCAGCATCCTGCAGCGCATGGGGGTCGAAATTCCCCCAGCGGTGCTGCAGACCACGGTTCAGGTCAAAAATGTGGCTGCGGTCTTCGTTACCGCCAGCCTCGAGCCCTTTTCCCGCCCCGGCCTTCCCGTGGATGTGATGGTGTCGTCTGCGGGCGACGCTCGCAGCCTCGAAGGCGGCGTGCTGCTGCTGACCCCTCTTTATGCGGCGAATGGGCAGGTCTATGCCTCGGCCCAGGGGCCGCTGGTTTTAGGCGGATACACGGCAGGGTCGTCCACCAATTCTAAAGTTCTGAACCATCCTACGGTCGGCCGTATTCCCGGGGGAGCGGTGGTCGAGCGCGACAGTTCGCTCGATCTGGCCCGCCTCGATCATTTCGCGCTGCTGCTGAACGATGCCAGTTTCTCCACCGCCGAGCAGGTGGCCTCGGTCATCAATCAGGAATGGTCGCTGCCCGTCGCCAGCGCCGTCGACAGCCGCCGCATCGAAGTCAAGCTCGCGGCGGATACGCCCACGGCGGTGCCGGCGCTGCTGGCCCGCATCGAGAACCTCGAGGTCGAAGTTCGCCGCCGTGCGAAAGTGGTCATCAACGAGCGAACCGGGACGGTTGTGCTGGGGAAAGACGTCCATCTGGGCGCGGTTTCGATCCTGCACGGCAGTTTCTCAATCGAGGTGACCACTACCTACGCGGTCTCGCAGCCGAACCCGCTCTCGACCGGCCAGACGGAAGTGGTGCCGCAGACCAAGGTCAATGCTACCGAAGCCCCGGCGCGCAATGTGGAACTCAGCGAAGGCGCGAGCGTGGAGCAACTGGTCAGCCGCCTGCAGGGGATTGGGGCAACGGCGCGCGACGTGGTTTCGATTCTGCAAGCGATCAAATCGGCGGGCGCGCTTGACGCCGAGCTGGAGATCCTATGAGCCATTCCGTACCTTTGTCGCCGGTACCCAGCCTGTCGCCCGAGTTGGCCACGGCCGCATCCTTGCCGGGACGGGGCGCTAAAGCTGCGCGCGATTTCGAGGCGCACCTGATCGGTTCGCTGCTGGAATCGATGGAGAAAACCTTCGCCACGCTGCCCGGCGAAGACAGCCTGCCGGGCTCCGACAACTACAACTACCTCGGCACCCAGGCCCTGGCGGAAGGTCTGGCCGCGCATGGTGGGTTCGGTATTGCGGCGATGATTACCCAGCACCTGCCGCTGCACGAAGGTAACGATGAGTCGGTCTCGCAGGGCACCGCGGAAAAGACCCAGCGGCCCTAAAGTTTTGTGCAACCCTTGCCGATAGAACAAGATGAAAGCGCGAGGGGTCGGCAAACAAAATTGCGGGCGGCTAAAACGGAATTAGATTAAAGTTTTTTAACCGGCTGCCGATACTTGAATTGCAAGGGAATTCAAGACGAGGGACTCAGCAGAGGAACATAGCATGAGAATCGATCTCAATCACGGACCGCAAGTCGGGGAAGCCAATTCCAATCCATCCCAGCGTGCGCCGGCAACCGGCAATGCGGCGCCAAACCAGGCAGGTGGCCAAGATCAGGCCGTGCTGTCCGCAGCGGGCGCGCAGGTACAGGCGCTGGTCAGCCAGGCATCGCAACTTCCGGACGTTCGCCAGGAACGGGTACAAAGCTTGCGGCAGGCAATTCTGAGCGGCTCCTACCACTCCAGTGCCGAGCAGGTGGCCGGTGCCGTGTTCGAACACATGATGGCGGGGGCTGCGGCATAAGCATCCCACCATTAGAGGATCGCGGCCATGGCCAGCAGCAATCTTTCTCCGGACCTCGCTCCGGGAGCGCTCCCGGCGGCTTCCGGTGTGCGGGAGGCGGAGGATCAGCCGGCCCATCAGGATGCCCAGCGGAAGGCGCGTCGCCTTCGCCGCGAAGACGAAGACAAGCAAGACAAGCAAAATAAGCAAGACGAGCAAGACAAGAACCAGCCGGACACGCTGGCAGAGCCCAGCGCGGATTCGGGACCTGGCGATCAGCCAGCGCACCAACTTGACCATCTGGCTTAACCCCTATGAACCCCGAACTTCTCTGCGACGCGGCCCATCGGTCCTCACAATCACAGGCGGCAGAACCGCGGCTGGCAGATCGAGGCTTGCCGGAAGACGCCGCGAAAAATACCTGCCCCGAGATCCCGTTTTTGCGAGAACTCGAGAGCAGCATTCTGGCCAGTAATCAGGCTCTGCTCGCGCGCGACCTTCCCGGCATCGAGCGGCTCAATTACGAACAGGCTGGCCTGCTGCAGTCGCTCGATGTTTTTCTAAGCGCTTCCCCGCAGACCCGCAATCCGGAACTGGCGGCGGCGTTAAACGCAGCCGCGAAGCGTGTTCTGCAGCTGACCCGCATTCAGCAGGCGCTGCTGGCGCGAGCGCAACGCTGGCTGATAATCCTCACCAATCTTTCCGCGGGAACCGGGGCAAGCTACCGTCCCCCCAGTCACCCGCGAGCTCCGAGTGCGGCAGGGCCCTACGGCAAGAGCGTCGGCGCGGAAAGGGCAAAAGAAAGCGAGCCATGTCGAGCCTGAATGCCAGCCTGAACATCGCACTCAGCGGCCTCACCGCCGAGCAGGGAGCGCTGCAGGCGACCACCAATAACATTTCGAACGTCAATACGCCCGGGTATTCGCGCCAGGTGCCGACGCTAGTTTCGAGCCCGCCCATTATTGTCGATCCCCTCACTCTGGGCAGCGGCGTCACCCTCCAAAGTATCGACGGAGTGCGCGATTCCATCCTCGAATCCCGCATTCAGCAGGAAACCCAGACGCAGGGACAGATGAGCGCGCTGGTTTCGGCCTTGCAACAGACGCAGGTACCCTTCACCGCCGGCAACGGCGACATTGGCACCGCCATCACCAACTTCTTCAACAGCGTCAACCAGCTGTCGACCAGCCCCACCGACCTGTCGGTGCGCCAAGGGGTGCTGACCGCGGCGCAAGACTTGGCCACAACCTTCAACACCACCGCCAACCGGCTGACCCAACAACAAGGCAGCCTGGATCTGACCGTGGTCCAAACCGTCGGCCAGATCAACCAGCTGAGCCAGCAAATCGCCCAACTCAATGGCCAGATCAGCACCTTGCAAAATGTAGGGCAAAACGCGGGAAGCTTCATCGACCAGCGCACCGAGGCGGTTGACAAGTTGTCGGCCCTGGTGGACGTTGCCGTCATTCCGAGCGACAACTCGATTATCGTGACCACCGGCAACGGCGCACCGTTGGTCATCGGCCAGCAAAGCTTCGCTCTCTCAACCCAGACGAATGCCGCCGGCCTGCACGACGTTTATTCCCAAGGCGCTGACATTACCCAGACCATCACCTCGGGCCAGCTGGGGGGGACGCTGCAAGTGCGGGATCAACAAATCCCGGGAATCCAGACGCAGCTCAATACTCTGGCATCGGGACTAGCCACGAGCGTGAACAATGTCCAGACCGCGGGCTACGACCTGAACGGCAACAAGACCACGCTGGTGAACCTGTTCAACCCCCCAGCCGTCAACGGGGCAGCCGCCAGCCTGTCGGTTGCTCTCACCGAACCGTCGCAGCTTGCGGCCAGTTCCGATGGCACTGCGGGCAGCAACGGAAACGCCGAAGCCTTATACGCCCTCGATAGCCAGGGCATTATCGGCGGGCAAACTCCGACCGGCTTCTATTCCGGCATCGTCTTCCAGGTTGGCAACCAAGTGTCCAATGCCGCGGCCGAACAGACCGCATCCAGCCAGGTGTTGCAGCAGCTCAACGACCAGCGAGCTGGAATCTCCGGAGTTTCGCTCGACCAGGAGGCGGCCAACATGGTTCAGTACCAGAATGCCTACGACGCCTCGGCACAGGTCATCACCGCCATCAATAACATGATGAGCGTGGTCATCCACATGAGCACGTTAACCGGCTAAATCCTATGCGCGTCAATCCCAATCCGTTGCCCGACCTGCTGGCGGCTTTGAATCAGAACCAGCAGCAACTCAATAGCGACGAACAGCAACTGGCTTCGGGACGGAGCGTGAACCTGCCCTCCGACAACCCGGCGGCCGCCGCCGGCCTGGTCCAGAACGCCGACCAGACCTCGCAGAACGACCAGTTCCTGCGCAGTGTGGGCAGCGTGCAAGGCGAAATGCAGAACGCCGACTCCACCCTGAACTCCGTGATCACCGCGCTGCAGCGCGCGATCAGCCTGGGCGTGGAAGGCGCGAACGGCACCCTCAGCGATGCCGACCGCGCCGCCATCGCCCAGGAAGTGACGGGCATTCAATCGCAACTGGTCAATCTCGCCAACCTTTCCTTTCAGGGCAGCTACGTGTTTGCGGGAACCGCCACTCAAACCGCTCCCTATGTGCCCGATGTCAACTCTCCGTCAGGGGTGAGCTATGTGGGAAATTCGAACACCAACCGGGTCACGCTGGGCGCCAACTTAACCGTGCAATCCAACCTGCCCGGTTCGACGCTATTCTCCTCGCCGGGCAATGACATGTTTCAGGCCATTCAAGACCTGATCAACAACCTGCAGCAGAACGGCTCGACGGCGAGCATTGGCGCGGCTGTCACCGAGGTCAGCAATGCCTACAACTACATTGACACCGCTCGCGTCTTCTATGGCAACGCCGAGAACCAGCTGAACGCGCAGCAAAACTATCTGAACTCAGCGACCACGCAGTTGGCGCAGCAGCAAAACAGTCTTGGAGGCGCCGACATGGCTTCCGTACTCAGCGATTTGTCCAATACCCAAATTTCCCGCCAAGCCACGCTCACCGCGATGGGTCGCGTGGGCCAATCCAATCTCTTCGACTATCTGAAATAAAGAATTTGCAGGCAGGCAGTCCGCGATCCCGCAGTTAGAGAATCTGGCGTGATCCTTGCGCCCAGTCGACGGCGGACTCGATTCGCGCTCGTTCGGCCTCCAGGCGGGCCCGCTCGGCGAGCAGATGACGGTGAATGGCAGGCATACGATCGCGCAGCCGCTCCAGGTTCCGGCGGTAGTCAACCAGTTCGGCTTGCACCTGGCCGTCTCGCGAGTCAGCCAGCCCCTGCCGCATCCACTCGCCGGCGCGCAGCAGTTCCGACAGCACTTCCGAGATGATTTGGGGAGGGGGCGCCGTCGGATCCGCCGGATCCGGCGTCAAGCCTTCCAGGTAGCGGCGCAGGCGCGTGTTGGTCCGCCGCAGGTTTTCGGTGAGTTGCGTTTCCGTGAGCTCGAGCATTCAGGCGTTCCATTCCCCCGATGCAGGCGGCGCATCCTCCGGCACTGCAGGCCCAGTTTCGTCGGATTGGGCTGATGGCGCCGACGTAGCCCGGTCGACCTCGACCCAGGCCTCGCGTAAATCCAGCAGCAGAGCGATCTGTTCGTTCAGGATTTCTTTCGAGGTCTGGAACTGAGCTTCCAGAAGTTTGCGTCGCACCATGGTGTAGAAGCGGTCAAGATTGGGCGCAACGTCGCCGCCGACTTCGAAGTTTAAGGTGCTTTGCAAGTAGCCCACTACCACCATGGCATGATTGATCGAGGTGGTGCGGTCTTCGATCCGGTTTTGTTCGACGGCCGCAATCGCGCTTCGCAAGTCGTTCACGATCTGCCCGTACAGCAGCACAACCTGCCCGACGGGGCTGGCACCCCGCGCCGCGCTTTCTCGATATGCATTGCGAGGATCCGTCATCGTTTAGCCTGTGGAACTCGAGGAGCCGGCAGTGGAGGAGCCGGCAGTGGGGGCTGTGTTGGAGGCGGCTGGGGTATAAGGATTTCCCAACGCAGCATTGATTTCTTCGAGCAGGTACGGATAAGACTCAAGCGCGGCGTTGACCTGGCTGAATTGCGCCAGCAATTGCTGCTTCTGTGTCGCCATTTGCGCTTGAAAATTGCTGATCTGGGTCGTCAAATCGGTTTGCTGCGTGCTGTTCTGCGCCAAGTCCAGGTTCAGAGCACCGTTCGCGGGATCGGTCAAATTGGTCAGGTCATTGCTGAAATTGTTGGCGAAACCGGTTGACGATGCGTTTTGAAAGAAGCTCAGAAACGCGGCTGGATTGGCCGCGGCCAGGTCGCCCAGACTCTTGTTATTTACCGTTGTCCCGACACTCAGCGTGCCATCATCATTCGTGCTGATGCCGAGCGAGGCGAGATTCGCAAAGCCGGCTTTTCCCGGGACGCTGCTGTCGGGAAAGGAAAAACTGACGTCGGACATGAGGCTGGACTGCAGCGACCGCAGCGAACTGTCGGAGCCCAATGGCCCTTCCGTGTTGGTGGCGGCATTCACCACGTATTGCTGGTTGATCGCCGTGATGAGCGTGTTGTAGGCCACCACGAAGGCATTGATCGCCGTGGTCGCCGCGTCCGTATTGGGACCTACGGAAAGTTGCAAGGGCACGGTGGGTTCGGCGCTGACCAGATTCAAAGTAACGCCCGGGATAGCTCCGCTTACCGTGTTGGTCGTGCTGCTGAACCCGATTCCGTCAATGGTCAGAGCTGCATTGTCGCCACCTACCGAGATAAAACTAAGGTTTGTGGGCGGATTGGTGCCGCTGGACCCGGTCGTCGTGTTGCCGGTGATCGCCAAGGCTCCCGGCGTTCCGGTCGCTGAACTAGTGATCGCCAGGCGCGCCCCGGTCGCATCGGTAAGAACGGATGCAGTCACAGCCCAATTGTTTGCCGCGCTCTGCTGGTTGATGTAATTGGCCAGGGTGCTCACCGTATCGTTGCTGCCCGCGGTGATTGGAATATCTTCCGTGGTACCGCCGGACCCGCCAATCTGCAGCGTCAGATCTCCGCCCGTAGCGCCAGATGGCAAAATGGACGCATTGGCTCCCCCTGCCACCGCATTCGTATAGACCGTCCCTGAACTGGCCAGGTTCGTTACCACGATGGTATGGTTCGCGGACGCGGCCGTACTATCCGCCGTTGCTGTCAAGACCGCTGGCAGCGACGAGTTGGCCGCAACTGCGGTTAGGGCCCCGAGCGGGTCGGTGAGCGCACTCACCGCAGTCTGTAAGTTGCTGAGATCGGTATTGAGAGTGTCCAGGGCCGTGGCTTGCGTCTGCAGAGTCGTTTGCTCCTGCTGCCACGTAGTGACTTGACCGCCCTCTTGCGCCTGGACTTCGGTTATCAGCGAATTGACGTCGATCCCATTTCCGTTCAGCAACGATGCGGCATTAAAGCTGATGCCCATTTTCTTTCCTCCGCCCTCACTTCGCTTCCCCGGACTGCCTGACTTCTATTTGCTGCAGCCGCTGCCGAATGTCCTGCACCAGCTTCAGCATCTGCTCGCTGGGGATCTGCAAAACAACCGATCCAGACTTGGGGTCGACGAATTGATACACCGCGATGGGCAGTCCCATCGAAGTGTCCGAGTGCACTTCGACGACCTCTTCCGGAACCGAGGCCAGGGACACTTGCAGTTGTGTGCCCACGCTTTCCGCGGTTGAACCTTCTCCCAAACCGGGCGCGCTTCGGGCGGGCTGAGTCGTTTCCCTCGCGGTGGAGCCTCCCGCCACCACCGGAGCGATTTGTATGGGGCTGACACTCATACAGCCTGCCGCTGGGCAGTGAAACAGTTAAGTGAAACAGTTAAATGGAGGGCGGACGAATCCACCCTCCTTGAAGAACGCACGCTTACTGGATCAGCTTCAGTACGAGTTGCTGCATTTGGTTAGCCTGAGACAGCGCGGCGACGCCGGTCTGTTCCAGGATGGAGTACTTGGACATACTGGCCACCGTCGACGGAATGTCGGCGGCCATGATCTGGTCTTGCGCGGACGTCAAGTTCTGGATGTTGTTGTTGATGACGTTGCTGGCACTCTGCAACCGGTTGACGCTGGCTCCGAGCGTTCCGCGTAAGGCGGCAACGTCGTTGATGGCTGACGAGATATCTGTCAGCGCGGATTGCGCGGAGGATTGCGTTGACAGGTTGTCGCTGGCAATGCTGGCCCCATTCATGCTGCTGGAAGAGAGGCTTCCAATGGTTACAGCAATCGTGTTCGCGGCGTTGGCGCTGTCATCTGTCAGGTAGATGTCAGTCGCCGAGGCAACGCTGCCTTGAGCGGAACCGCCAGTGAAGACTCCGAACGCAGTTGTGGCTCCAGCCGGGGTCGTGATGGTAGGAGCATTGTTGGGATTATTCGGATCGGCGACGACCAGGCTGCCGTTGCCGTTGAGCGTAGCCGATAGGCCCATGGACTGTAGGTCAGACATCAGAGTACCTACCGTCATGTTGCCTTGATCGTAGAGCGTGGTGGCAGTCGGCGCGCCAAAGGGCTGAATTGTGAAGGTCTTCGTTGCACCGCCCATGGTGAAGGCCGGCGCGGTCCCGAATGACCAGGTTCCGGTCGCATTCTCAGCGATTGCTGGAGCACTCCCAGTCCCGGCCGGTTCAGCCACCGAGCCGTACCCGACGGTTAGGTTGCCGCCAGCGCTGATCGCCGCACTGTACCTGCCGTCGCCGTTGATGGCGCCTACCAGCGTGCCCAGTGTAGCGCCCGTGCCAACCCCGTAGGTGCTGTAGGTGTAGGGATTGCTTGTCCCGATGGTGAAGGTCGACGCCACCTGCGCGGCGTTTTGAGTTCCCGCACCGATGGCGGCCCCACCGGCTTCAGTCAAGGTTGCGGCGGCTCCGTTTGCCGTTACCACTAAAGCAGACCCAGCCCCAGCTGCTCCGGTAGCCGTCAGACCCGCCTGGGCGTTGATGTAAGTCATCAAGCCAGCAACCGTAGCCGCTCCGGTTGTACCTGCGATGTAGGTGTATGACGCAGGTGTGCCGGTCCCGGGAGTCGTGACGTTAATGTTGATGGTTTCACCAGCTAACGACGTGGCTTGCGTCAGTGTGGCGGCCGTACTAGTCCAGGTGCCGCCATGGGGCGCGGTCAAAAGGTTACTCGCAACACTCAATCCAGCTGTACCTGCGATCGAAGTCAGCGGCGAACCACCGAGCGACGTGCTGGCGTTCACGCCTGTGGCGCTGCCGACCACGTTGTTGGCGTTCACGTTCTGAAACACCTGCTGGCCGTTGAAATTCGTGGTGGAACCGATGCGGTCGATTTCTTTCGCGATGGAAGCGAACTCTGCCTGCAGCGGCGCGCGCTCTGCGTCAGACAGTGTGCCGTTGGCAGACTCGGTTGCCAGCGTGACAGCGCGGTTGAGCAACGTGGTGACCTGAGCGAGCGCGCCGTCAGCGACTTGCAGTTTGCCAACGCCATCGTTCGCGTTACGGGCCGATTGAGTCAAAGCGGTAATGTTGGCCATCAAGCCATTCGCCACCGCTAGGCCGGCAGCATCGTCGGCTCCAGTGTTGATGCGCGATCCAGAAGACAATTGATACAGGGTCTTCTGCAGCATTGTGTTAGTGACCCCTAACTGGTTTTGCGCGGCCAGGGAGGCCGGATTGTTCAGAATACTGATAGACATTGATGTGCTCCTTTTAATCTGATTTTTGGGTTCGTTGGAGCCGCCTCCCCAGCAACTGCCGGAGTTCTTTTACTTTTTGCTCCAAGAGTCCGATTACTTTCCTGTCCATCGGCAGTTCGCTGCGCTGCATTAGTGAACCGTTCCACTTTCGACTCTGGCGTCGCGACCCAAAAGTAACTCCGCTCCTTGTCGCTTCCCCTCATCCCTCGCTCTCCCGCGCCGATGTTCCCCCACAGGGATTTTGTATCCATTTCGCACCAGGGCCCGTAAAGGCGGAACCATGATTCAGCTCACTCGTCTCAACACCAAACCCCTTATGGTGAACTCCGACCTCATCAAGCTGATCGAAGAGTCCCCAGACACGCTTGTCACCCTGATCAGCGGCGAAAAAATCGTGGTGCGCGAGAAGGCCGCAGAGGTTCTCACCCGAATCATCGACTTCCGGCGCTCCGTACTTCAGGGTCTTTCCCTCACGTGGGATGCCTCTTCGGCGCAAGCCTTAATCGCCAGGTTGCCTGACTCCTCGCGCCATGAGCCAGAGAGGTGAGCGTGGATAAGTCCAGTCTCGGCGGGATCATTCTCGCTATCGGCGGAATTATCGCAGGCCTTTTGCTCGAAGGCGGAAATTTTCGCCAGATCCTGCAGCCCACCGCCGCCATGATCGTGCTGGGCGGCACGCTCGGAGCCGTGATGTTGCAGTTCCCACTGCCCGTCGTTATGCACGCCATGCGACGTTTCGGTTCTGTCTTCGTCAATCCCAAGCAAAACCCGCAGGACACCATCCGTCGCCTGGTGAACTACGCGCAGAAGGCCCGGCGGGAAGGAATTGTTTCGCTCGACTCCGAGCTGGCCCAAATCGAGGACCCGTTCCTTAAAAAATCTCTAATGCTGGCGGTCGACGGCACTGAACCCGAAGAGCTTCGCAAGATCATGGAACTGGAGCTCGACAACCAGGCCGAGTATGAAGAACAGGTTCCCCAGGTCTTTGAGTCCGCCGGAGGATTTGCTCCCACGATCGGCATCATTGGCGCTGTGCTGGGATTGATTCAGGTCATGCAGCATCTGGACAAGATCGACGAAGTCGGCCGCGGCATTGCCGTCGCCTTTGTGGCCACCATCTACGGGGTCGGCTCGGCGAACCTGTTGTATCTGCCGGTGGCCGGAAAAATGAAACTCCGCATCCGCGAGGAGCAGATTGCCCGCGAGATGACTTTGGAAGGTGTGGCCTCAATCCTCGAAGGCATGAACCCCCGTATGCTTGAAACCAAGCTGCTTGGCTTCCTCGTCGAATCTGGTAAATCGGATGGGAAGACTGCCGTCGAAGAAGAGGTTGAACCATGAGCAGGCGCAAACGCCCCCAGGCCCATGCCAATCACGAGCGCTGGCTGGTTTCCTACGCCGACTTCATCACTCTCCTATTCGCTTTCTTTGTGGTTCTGTACGCGTCCTCGCAGGTCGACCAGAGAAAGGTCGGCAAGCTCGCAGTCGCCATCCAGGTGGCATTCCAGGAACTCGGCGTTTTTCCCGCATCTACCACGCAGATTCCTCTCGATACTAGCGAGCCCATGCCATTCAGCGCGGTTCAGGCGATTGAGAATGCAAAACACACGGCTGACTTGCATTTCATCGCTCCATCGACCAACGATCCGCTCGCCGCGGCCGCAGAAGAGGCAAATCTGACTGCGCTTCAGACCGAACTGCAGCAGGCATTACGGCATGAAATCCTCCTCCGTACCGTTGCCTTGCACCGCGAGACCGAGGGCTTGGTGATCAGTTTGCGCGAGTTCGGTTTTTTCGCCAGCGGGTCCGCTACCTTGAAAACTTCGGCTCTACCTGCGCTGGATCGCATCGCATCCATCCTCGCCGTGCGCACCTGCAGCCTGCGGATCGAGGGTCATACCGACAACGTTCCCATCCATACCCTGCAGATGGCTTCCAACTGGGAGCTTTCAACGGCTCGCTCCACGGAATTAGTCCGGCTTCTCATCCTGCGTTACGGATTTCCTCCCATGCGTCTGTCGGCTGCGGGATACGCTGAGTTTCACCCCATCGCCAGTAACGAAACCCCTGAAGGTCAGGCCCAGAATCGCCGCGTCGACATCGTAATTATCAGCGAGCATGTTGTGAGTAGCCGTTCCGTTGCCGACGCCTCGACGTCGAAGCCCTCGGCTGGCGTCCCTTGACGCCCTAATGGACGTTCAGGCGCCACACGATGCGCCGTTCGCGCTGCGGTTAAAGCCCTGCACGGGTCCGCCGATGAATCTGATGAGCACATGACCATAACTGCGCGAAGAGTTTTTCCGGTGGGAGCAAGCGATCTAATCAACGCCAGCTCGCAATCGAAGCTGCATTTCGGCCCAAGGCGTGCCAGCGCAAGCCAAAGAGTTTCATTATGACGACCGCGGCAATCCAAACCACTCTCACTCTGGACGGGCCGCCCGACCCTGAACTGGTGCGCATCCGCGACCTGATTTATCAAGTCGCGGGCATCTTTCATCCCGATAACAAGCTGCGGCTGCTCCTCGACCGCTGCGGTCGACGCATGAAAGAGCTCAAGACCCAGACCTTGCGCGAATACTTCGAATGCCTGACTGTCAAGCCCATTCGCCAAACTGAGCTGGTCGCTCTGTTGAACGAAATCACGATTGGCGAGACCTGCTTCTTTCGCAGCCAGACCCAGCTCGACGCTCTCCGCACCATCGTCATCCCCAAAGTCCTCGAGGCGAAAGCAAAATTTCCGCTGCGCCGACTGCGTATCTGGAGTGCGGGCTGTTCGACTGGCGAAGAACCTTACACGCTCAGCATCCTCATGCTGGAGGAAGCTCAACGTCGTCTCAAGGATTGGAAAATCGAAATTCTCGCGACCGACCTGAATGAACGCTCGCTGGCACATGCCAACAGCGCGATCTATGGCACCTACAGCACTCGCAATCTCACGCCCTACTATCGCCAGAAGTACTTCACGCCGGTCGGGGACTTGTTGCAGGTACAGCCCGTGGTCCGCGAAGGCATTTCCTTCAGCCGTTTGAATCTTTCCGATGACGCTCGCATGACTTTCATGAAGAGCCTCGACGTGATTTTCTGCTGCAACGTGCTCATCTACTTCGATCTGATTTCCAAGCGGCGGGTCATTCAGCACTTCTACAACAACCTTTTGCCTCACGGATATCTTTTTCTGGGACAGTCCGAGTCTCTCTACGGAGTCAGTGAAGACTTTCAACTGGTTCACTTACCGGGAGCCACGGCATACATCAAGGGCGAGCGCGTGAAGGCGGGAAAGTAGGGCATGTGAACACGGCTGCAACTAAAGCAACTTTGCTCAAACGCATCGATGGGATCAACAAGATTCCGACCATACCAGTCGTTCTGGCACCTCTGCTGCGCTATCTCCAACAGCCGGTCGAGGACCTCGACGTGCAGAAACTCACCACCATGATTGCGCAGGACAACTCCTTGGCCGCGCAATGTCTGCAAATGGCAAATAGTCCGCTGTTCGGCCGCTGGCAGAAAGTGGATTCGCTTCGGGGCGCAGTCATGGGACTTGGATTTCACCGCATTGGCGACATCGCCATGTCCTGCGGCGTGCTCAACATGATGCCCAAGGACTGTGGCAGCATCGATCCCGTGGCCTTCTGGGAACACTCTTTAGGATGCGCCTTGGTTTGTCGGCATTTCGCCCGCAAAATTTCCTATCCCGACCCCAGCAAGGCATATCTCGCCGGACTGCTTCACGATCTCGGCATCATTGTGAACCTGTGGGTCTTGCCCAAAGAATTCAGCGCCGCCTTCGAAGTTGCACGTGCCGAGGGCATTCCTCTTCACGTCGCCGAACAAAGAGTGTTGGGATTTACTCACTGCGAAAGCGGCGGTTTACTCACCGAAAAATGGGAACTCTCTTCGGAATTGCGCGAGGTCGTAACCCTTCACCACTCTCCCGAACAGTCGCGCGAACATGCCGGCCTGGTCGCGATCGTGGAGTTGAGCGATCTCCTCTGCCGCATGAGTGGACTCAACTACGGCTACATTGAAAATCGGCAAGTGAACCTGCTGGAACAAAATGGTTTTGCCATCCTGTCGCAGCAATGTGCCGGCCTGCAGAATTTTGACTGGGCCCGCCTCACCTTTGAATTGGATTCCTACATGGATGAAGTTCATCTCCTTGTCCGCGCCATTTACCGAAGATGAGACCGGATCTCGCATTCCCAGTTATGCGGCTCCGCACCCGCGCCGGATTGAATCTTCACTGTCCCTCTCAATTCCCCCGCCCTCGATCAGATTCCTTACTCTCTTCAACAGCGTGTCGGTGGAAAATGGCTTTGCCAACACTTCTTCTGGCCGCAGTTCTCGCAATTCCATCTGCATCGCATATCCGGTGACCAATAAGATATTGAGGCCTCTGTTTTCTCGTCTCAGTCTGCACGCCAACGCCAAGCCGGTCTCTCCCGGCAAAATCATGTCGGATAGCAACAGGTCAACGTCGGTACCGAACTGGCTATAGAGGAACCGGGCTTCTCGCGAATTCTTTGCACTCAAGACCCGGTATCCAGCCGATTGAAGAACCTCGCAGGTCACTTCGCGGACAAATTTTTCGTCTTCGACCAGAAGAATTGTCTGCGCGCCTTCCGGCACTCGATCTCTCGTGAGCCAGTTGTTTGTTCCTTCAAACTGCTCGGTCGCTTGGGCGTACATGGCAGTTTCCTCCGCGCTTGATGCTTGTCTATAGCAGCTTGACTGCCACTGCGATTTTCTAGGCTCGCAGGTGAAATAAAGAAAACGCAGCACTTAGGGGACGAGTCCTTCCCGGGATGAAGAGCCGGTGTTCGCGAAAGTTCACTTCGGGAATCGGGACGGGGAAAAGCAACCGTTCCGGAACGCACCACCCGGGCCCTCGGTCTTTATTTCGCACCACTCAAGATTGTTCCATTGGGATCGAGCACGATCCTGTTCGTTCCCGCAGGAGCCGGCAGATGAAAGGAGGATTCTTCGCCATCGGCAAACACTCGTCCTAGCAGCACCAACTGTTTCCCGGCAGCCACCGCATAAATCGGAACCGACGTCACCAGATCGGCGGGCGCATCTTTTTGCCGGATGGTTCCGCTTACCACCGAGCCAGCCCGCGTGGGCGTAAATTTCACTCCTCGGAGTTCCAGCCTCGGCAGTGATATCCCATTAATCCAGCCTTTCAGGAACCAATTCAGAGAACTCTTGCCTTCAAAGCGTAACGATGGGGGAAGGTCTTCGGCAAAAACAGAGAGCAATTCTTCCGTAGAAATCGACCGTCCCTGGTAGCGTTCGCGAACCTTTCGCAATCCGCGCACGAAGGGATCCTCTGCGCTCCCGATTCTCTGCTTCTTGCGTTCCGGCCCGGTCATGACCGCATCGTTTAACATGGTGCGCAGCATGTGGAACAACCACGTCCCTCGGCCGTAAGAAATCGCTTCATATCCTTCCGGAAACCGCGACGACAGCAAGCGCACCCCAAGCGTCACCGGGCCTGCTTCCATCGGAGACATTCCGTCCTTATTCTTTACCGCTAGATCGCTGCGGTACTTCTCCATCACCACCCGAAAGCCCGCAGGATTGCTCTCCTGCATCATCATCAACGCACAATAATTCGCTAGCCCCTCCGAAAACCACTGGTCGCGGTAGCTGCTCCAGGTAATCAGGTCACCCCACCACTGATGCGCCGTCTCGTGCGCAGGAATCAATTGATCGAGCAGCGCCCGGTAGGGCCCGAAATGAAGTTCCTCGCGTTGCTGTTCGTCGAGAAATGCATAGGACGAAAGAAACACCAGCCCAGGCCAACCCTGGCTCTCAGGTCCCGGCATCTGCGTCAGCGCCAGATGACTGTAAGGATAGGGGCCAAAACGGGCCGCATAATATTGAATCGCACGCGCCGCGGCTTCGCCCACCGTCGCCTCAGTTTGCAATGGTGAAGGAGGCTTCGGGACAATGAACTGTTGTCTTCGATTCGTTCCATCCGCCGGGCCCGCTTCAATTACCTGAATCGGTGGAGTCGGGAAGTTTCGCTCCACCCCGGTGGTCGCGTAAGTCTCCACCGAAATGTCTCCCGCCTGCACGGTTACCGCTTTGTACTTGCCCAAATTAAATCCCGCAAAAGGAATCGGCCGTTCCGACACCCAATCTGACCTCTGCAGGCCGTCGGTCTTCGCGGCTATGTCGCTCGGAGGCGTTAATTTCCCCGTAGCCACCAGCGTCCATCCTTGCGGATATTCGAAACTCAGGTCGAAATCCGCCATTGCCATTCCACGATTGGGATACCACGTGCCCCGCGCGCCCACATAAAGCAACCCGCCTCCCGCCTCCGCCAGGACTTCGCCCCCATAAACAAATTCCAGATTGATTTTCTGCCCGGCCCGCGCAGGGCCCGGAAGCACGATGGCCACCAGATCGTTCCCGCGGCGTGCCAACTGCGTTCCTTCCACGGCCGGGTTGTGAATGAACTCCACTGGTTCGCCATCGAGTTGCACGCTTTCTACCTGCAAAGATCTCGACAGCTCGAACAGCAGTGTTCGCGGTCCCCCTTCTCTTACTTCCATCTGCACCCGCGCCCGGGCATGAATCCGTTTGGGAGGCTGCACCTCCGTACTGATCGCATAGCGCCGAACCTCCACCCGGCCCAGCTGCGTCGGCTGTTTCACGTCCGCTGGCACACTAGGGTTCGCCTTCCCAGTCTCAGCATCCCGGGTGGAAAAGGATGTCCACACGTCGTAAAAAAGAGTCCCGTCCTCGGCTGCCTTTACCTGCCCCACTTGCACCTGCTCAGAAGCGGTCGAATCAAAGTAAATGTCAAACACGCCAAACTTGGTCCCTTGTAAGCGCGCGTGCAGGAAATGATCGTCCGCGCCCAGCTTCGCCCCCGCAGCGGAGTCTGAAAAATCGGAGTTGCTTTTCACCGGAAGCATCCTGCTAAAGGTCATGAGGAGCCGCGTCGCATCCCCATTCGCCAGGTTCTTCACCGTATCGCCCCAGCGTTCAACAAACTCGCGCTTATTTTCTGTAGCCCGCAAATCCGGACGCAATTCATTCGCCGCATCATCGTTGAAGCGAAAGTAGGCGGTCGAAAAATGCTCTTCTAGAATTGCCATGCCAGTGAACAGGCCCATCGATCTGCGCTCCACTTCGTTCGGAGGCCTCAGCAGCACTTCGCCATAGCCCTCGAAAAAGGCGCCCGTGATCCGGCCCATTACGTCCTCGGTAAAACCAAGCGTGCCGTCCTCCAATGTAATGTGAATCGCCGCCCGATCGAGCGACGCTCCTCGCACGTGGTATACCCGCTCCGCATCGAGCCCCACTTGCCCAAGTTTCAGATAGAGCGCCTCGGCAGGTTTTTCCGGAGGGTTCTCAGCCGTCGCCCAGCCCCCTAGCGAGGCGCACACCGCAAGCCAGACCGCAGCTGTAACCCGCAAGCCACTCGCTTTAGCTAGTACCTTCGTCACGTAGGTTGAGCTCTCCCCGTTGCTAGAATGCGCCTGAATGCGCTTTCCTGTCACCATCCTCTTTATAGGACAGTTGGCTGCCTCGCTAGGGTTGCTTGCCCCGGCATGGGCTGACACCATCCATTTGAAGAACGGGCGCACCATTGTCGCCGATCACGTCCGCGAAAACGGCAATCACTACGAATACGACCTCGGCGGCGACGACTCCTATGCCATTCCAAAATCGGTTGTGGATCACGTGGATGCCGGCCCACAACTCGCACCCCAGGGCTCGGGAGCGCCCAAGATTGCTGACCTTCCGTCTTTTACCCCCGCAGATAGGCTGGACAACGAAATTGATCTCTTCGGCAAGATCGTCAAGGAAGGCAAAGTCGATACCGATGTGTTGGCCGCGTTAGAAAGCAAAGGCGACGCGGAGCTAAGCGCCACGGCGGATTTCATTGCCGGCAAGTTCGAATCCGAGCACGGCAACGTCGCGCGCGCCGGCCAGTATTTCGAGAACGCTCTTCGCTTCCAGCCCAATAACTCCACGATTCTCGTTTATTACGGTGCCCTGCTGATTCGCACCGGCAACGCATCCCAGGCTCTTTATTATGGCGAGAAAGCGGTAAAGTCTGACCCTAATTCAGCCGATGCTTACGCCCTGCTCGGCTACGCCCAGTTTGCTTCCGACCATACCAAGGAGGCAATCGCATCCTGGAAGCGCTCCCTGCAATTGCGCCCCGACGCCAAGGTTGAGCACTTTCTGGCCAAAGCGCAGCGCGAGATAAGCGTCGAGTCTGATTACGCCCAGGGCGAGAGCAGCCATTTCGTTCTGCATTATGAAGGCGGCCAGACACCGGAGGCCTTTCGCCTGCAAATCCTTGCTGCGCTGGAAGCTGATTATGACGACCTGGCGCGCGATCTTGGCAACCCGCCGCGCGACAATATTCTTGTCACCCTCTACACCGAACAGGCGTTCTTCGATGTGACGCACGCCCCGAACTGGAGCGCAGCGGTGAACGACGGAAAGTTGCGCATACCCATCAGCGGCTTGACTTCGGTGACGCCTGAACTGGCGCACGTTCTGAAACACGAACTGGCCCATACCTTCATCACTCACATTTCCGGTGGCCGCTGCCCAACCTGGCTGCACGAGGGTATCGCCCAGCTCCTCGAGCCCAGAAGCCTGGGCAGCAATGGACATCAGCTCGCGCTTCTCTTCAAGAATCAAAACAATATCCCGCTGAACGTCCTGGAAGGAAACTTCTTGCGCTTCTCCGGCACCGAAGCTTATGTCGCCTATGCCGAGTCGCTGGCGGCCGTTTCCTACATCACCGATTCCTACGGCCTTAGCGATATCCAGAGCATTCTGGAACGCATCGGCCAGGGCAGTTCCACCGAGGCCGCTTTGCGAGCTACCATCCATTCCGACTACGGCCAGCTCGAGTCAGACTTAGGCAAATATCTTGCGGACAAGTACGGCGACTGATTTCTGCCTCTTCTCACAGTTTGCCGGGCCCACATTCCTGTGCTAGCTTCGGGTTGACACGAAATGTGCGCCCTCTTCCAGTCCAAGGCTCCCAGCGCCCCAGCTATCGTCGAGCCCGTTCCGACGTCGTTTCCCAAGATCGAGGGAGCGGAAATCGCGGCTGACTTTCTAGGCATACGCATCGGCGGGGATTTATACGACTCGCTCCGCGTCAGTCCCGAGCGCGTTCTATTCGGCCTGCTGGATGTCGCTGGCCGCCGCCAGGACAACCGCCCCATTCTCGATGCTGCTCAAAATATCTTTCGCACCTTAGGAGCCGAATTGTTCTCGCGCACCGACATCAACGAGTCCGACTCCATGACGGAACTCAGCCAACGCATCAATCGAACTATTATCGAAAGCTCCCATGGAGTTCATCCCTGCCCCGCTTTCATCGGCTGCTATCACGAAAGATTTGGCACGCTTTGTTACACCAACGCCGGACACACTCCCGGATTGCTTCGCGACCCCAGTGGAATGGTCGAACTCGGCTCTACCGGCCTGCCCCTCGGCCTGTTCTCCCACGTCACGTCCGAGGCTCCCACCATCGCCATCGAGAAAGGTGCCGCCCTACTGCTGGTGTCTCGCGGACTGATTGAGTGCGAGGGTCGGCCGAAGCGATCCACCGAAGAGTTCGGCATGGAGCGCGTCAAAGAGCTTTTCCAGACTGCTCCCATCGGCGGCGCTCAAGCCTTGTCTACTTTCATCCTGACTTCCGTCCGTAACTTTGGTGCCGCAGCCCCGCAATGCGAGGACCGGACCGCCCTCGCCCTGGTGCGGACCGCCTGACTGAGAAGCGGACAACTCGGCGCTCCAGTTGACACTCAAACCTTAAGAGCGCGGAACCGGCTCCGAAGTAGTAAACTATTTAGTAATCGGCCTAAAATCACAGTTTGCCCGCAATCCCAGCAAGTGTAGGGGCCTCAACTTATGAACAAACGCACCCTGGTTCTTATCGCCTTCGCCTGCCTGCCCGCTTTTGCGGCCGGTCAAGCTTCCCCCATCGCTCCAGTTCCACCGAGCGGACAGCCCCCTCAAGGGAGTCAAGTCGTCGAAGAAATCATCACCCGCGTCAACAACCAGATCATCACCAAGTCCGAATTTGAGCGCAGCAAGGATCAGCTCCGCGACGAAGTCAAACAGCAGAACGCCACGGATCCCGACAAAGCCCTCGCCGATCGGGAAAAAGATGTCCTCCGCGACCTCATCGACCAGCAACTTCTTCTCGACAAGGGCAAAGACCTCGGCATTAGCGGCGACACCGAACTCGTCAAGCGCCTCGACCAGATGCGCAAAGATATGAAGCTCGAGTCCATGGAAGATCTGGAGAAGGAAGCCACCAAGCAGGGCGTTTCCTGGGAAGACTTCAAGCAGAACATGCGCAACCAGATCATCACCCAGAAAGTCATCGGCGAAGAAGTCGGCGGGAAACTTGCGATCGGCAAAGACGAAGAACAAAAGTTTTACGACGAACACAAGAGCGAACTCGAACAGCCAGAGTACATTCGCCTGAGCGAGATTCTTGTCGCTCCGAAAAGTGCTACTCCCTCCATCGCTCCCGCAGACCAACCCGCGGCGGGTTCAACTCCTGCTGCCCCACCTCCAGCCGATGATGCCGCTGCTCTCGACGCCGCCAGCGCCAAGGCCAACGACCTCCTCAAACAGATTCACGACGGCGCCAATTTCGAAGACATCGCCAAGAAAAATTCCGACGGTCCTTCCGCCGCGGACGGCGGCGCGCTGGGTATGTTCAAGCGTGGCCAGTTGGCGAAGGAACTGGAAGACAAAACATTTGCCATGAAGACTGGCGATGTCACCGATGTGATCCGCACCAAGCAGGGCTATGTCATCCTCAAGGTTATCGATCACCAGATGGCCGGCATACCTCCCATGAAGGACGTGCTTCCGAAAATTCAGGACGCACTCTATTACGAGAAGTTGCAGCCTGCGCTTCGCGCCTACCTCACCAAGTTGCGCGAAGAAGCCTCCATCTTTTACATGCCCGGGTATGTCGACAGCGGCATGAGTCCGAACCAGACTCAACCGGTGGAAACTGCCTCGGCCAAGGAATCCGGCGCAAAGAAACTCAGCAAAAAGAAACATAAGAAGTTGGGCATCCTCTGATCTTCCGCGCCAAAGCGGGCGGCATCGTGCCTAATACTCAACGAAACTCATGAAAGATTTCTACATCTGCGACTGCTCCCGGCAAGAGAACAAGGTCATCACCTCTACTTTTGTCGTCGTCGGCAAGCAGATCAAGCCTAAAAAGACTGGAGAGCCCTACCTCGCTCTCACTCTCGGCGACCGCAGCGGCCAGCTCGAAGCCAAAATGTGGGACAACGTCGAGGAAGTCTTGGACGCCTTCGAGCAGGACGACTTCCTCAAGATCAAAGGTCTCATCAACAAATACAAGAACCGCTTCCAGCTCACTATCCACAAGTTGCGCAAGCTGGGCGAATCCGAAATCGACTTCGCCGATTACCTGCCCAAGACCACCAAGAATGTCGACGAACTCTGGCAGACGCTGACCACGTTCGTATCTTCATTCCAGAATCCGCATCTCAAGTCGCTGGTACAGGCCTTCATGGCCGACCCTGAAATCGCGCCTGCATACCGCAACGCTCCCGCCGCCAAGACCTTGCATCACGCCTACATCGGCGGCCTGCTCGATCACGTGGTTTCTCTCTTCCGCTCCTGCGACCTGATGTGCAGCAACTATCCGCAGATCAATCGCGATCTCCTGCTTACCGGAGCCTTTCTGCACGACATCGGAAAGATTCACGAGCTCACCTACAACCGCTCCTTCTCTTACACCACCAAGGGCCAACTTCTCGGCCACATGATCATCGAATTGGAAATGTTGCAGGCCAAGCTCGCGCTCCAGCCTGCCTTTCCCGACGAACTCAAAACTCTGATCGAGCACCTTATCATCAGCCACCACGGCCAATACGACTTCGGCTCCCCGAAACTTCCCATGTTTCCCGAAGCTCTGATGCTGCATTATCTCGACGACCTCGACTCCAAGATGGAAGCCATGCGCGCCCAATTCGAGCGCGAAGCCGGCTTCGACACCCCCTGGACCAGCTACAACGCTTCTCTCGGACGTCCGCTGCTCAACAGCGAGAAGTTTCTCGCACCCAGGAAAGTTTCGCTCCCAGAAGTTCCCATCGCGTCACGCGAAGTCGAACTCGACGAGACCGCTGATCCCGTTGCCACTTTGCCGGGGATCGAGCAGACGATAAAGTCGTAAGCCATATCTCCTGCCGCGACTGAACTTCCAACGGTCCAAGCACCTCCGATTCATGCCGCACCCTCGCAGCAGTTGCTCCCGCGCGCCAAAATCCGTTAGATTGGCTCGTACCGTCACAACCATGCTTACCCGGAAACACGGAGGTCGTTATGCGCTCGCGTTTTCTGCTCTCCATCCTTAGTTTGTATCTAGCTCTGGCTGTGTTCGGATGCAGCCGCAAGCCAGCTGACGCCAACGACAGCGCCAACAACACTAACCCTCAGACTGCGGCCGGCAACAATAACGCTCAACCTGCAGCACCTGCCCAGGAAGCGCCGAAGGAAAGAGCGCCGCTCGTTGTGCCCTCCGGAAAAGAGATTACCGTGCGCCTGGGCTCCGCGATTGGTTCCAAGTTGAGTCAGCCCGGCGAAACTTTCACTGGCACTTTGGCCAAAGACGTAATGGCGGGCGGCGTAGTCGCCATTCCTCGCGGCGCGCAAGTGAATGGCACAGTCGTCGACGCCAAGCCGCTCGGCCGCTTCAAGGGTGGCGCAGCGCTGGAAGTGCGCCTCGATTCCATCAACATCAATGGCCACGATCATCGCGTGCAAGCCGCCGCACAAACTTTCACCGAAAAAGGAAAAGGGAAGCGCACCGCCGTGTTAGCTGGTGGCGGCGCTGCGCTGGGCGGCCTGATCGGCGGCCTCGCCGGCGGTGGCAAAGGAGCAGTGATTGGCTTGGCAGCTGGCGGTGGCGCGGGCGCCGGAGGCGCGGCTTTCACCGGAAACAAGGAAATCGAATTACCTGCCGAATCCGCCCTCACCTTCGCCTTAACGCACTCGCTCGAAATCCGGCAGTAAAATTCCAATCTTGAGGCCTCCTCTCGATACTGGAGGCCTCAACCCAACTTCATTTTTCTGCACCGATCGCGGCCCATGCTCGATTTCACCCGCTTCGAGATTCTCACCTTCGATTGCTACGGCACCCTCATCAACTGGGAAGCGGGCATCCTCACCGCTCTCCATCGAGTTCTTTCCGCTCACGGAAAAGATCTCGACGAACCCACCATCCTCAAACTCTACGGAGATTTTGAGCGAGTGGCCGAGCAGGGAACTTTTCGCCCCTACAAAGAAGTCCTCCAGTTAGTCGTTCGCCAGTTCGCAGCCGACTTGCACTTCACTCCCACACCAGAACAACTGCGCTCTCTCTCCGACTCTCTTCCAAACTGGAGGCCTTGGCCCGACACGGTTGCCGCGCTTCGGCAGCTCAAGTCCCGCTTTCGCCTGGCGATTCTATCGAATGTAGATGACGCTCTTTTCTCCGGCACTCGCCCCCAACTGGGAGTTGAGTTCGATGCCGTCATTACCGCGCAGCAAGCCCAAGCCTACAAGCCGTCGCTCAAGATTTTCGAATTCGCTCTAAGTCGCATCAACGCTCCCTCCCATCGTGTGCTGCACGTAGGCCAAAGCCTTTACCACGATGTCGTTCCCGCTCAGTCGCTCGGTCTCGCGACGGTATGGGTGAACCGCCCGTCGGCCCGGCCCGGCGTCGGCGCGGTCAAAGCCGCCGCAGCCACTGCCGACCTCACAGTTTCGAGCCTGGAAGAACTAGCCGCCGCGGCCGCACAGGGTTACGCTCCTGCGCCAAAGGAATGAACGAGTCAGAAGTAAGGACGAAGCTCAGACAAGGCGCTAGCCGCGAAGCGGCGACAGATTAAAGCCCACGGCGTAAGCCGTGGGTGGCATGACGGAAATTAAACCAAGCCCCGAAGGGGCGAAAGAAAAAGCGCCCTCAACCGGGCGCTCTATAATCGGAACTAGAAGCTCGCGGGCACCTTCACCACTTTCCTCTGAATGGCCCACATCACCAATTCCGCTTTATTGTGAATCCCCAGCTTTCGCATCAGGTTAAACTTGTGCGCATCCACGGTCTTCACGCTCAACCCTAAAACGACGGCCGCTGAACGCACCGTCCGCCCCTCAGCCAGCAACTTCAACACTTCCCGTTCCCGCGCTGTCAACACGCGTTGGCGCGGAAGTAATTCCTGCGGAAGCCATTCTCCGCTGCGCCGTTCCTGCATTTCCTGAATCGATCCCGGGCCGCCGGCGTGCGTCCTTCTCACCATTTCCACTAACTCTTCCGCAGAGGTTTGCCGTACCGCGCAACTCGCACCTTCCGCTTGCGACGTGGGCGTATCACTTTCGTGGGAAGTGAGAAACAAGACTTTGCTGTGCGCGGATTCCCGCAAGATCATCCGTTCAGTCTGATCGGGGGCGCATTCAAAAATGTGCGCATCGATGATCACTACTTCCGGCCGATGTTCGAACGCTCGCCGCAGCGCTTCGGCCGCACTCCCGGCCTCGGCTACTACCTCAATGTCCGGCTCATCCTCCAGCAATCGCCGCAATCCCTGCCTCAGCAGGACGTGATCGTGCACGAGAAGACAGCGAATTTCTTTGTCGCCTTGAACTTCTTCGCGTTGTATCTGTGTGGGGGGATACACAGGCCGCTCCTTCATTCTGGCCAGAGAAAATTGCGATGTGGCGCGGGCTGGATTCGGATTTGAATCCAAGCGAAAAATCGTTAGTTCATTGTAACCGTTCATAGCGATGTTTGGCTCGTAAAAATGCATTCTTGCGTCGTCCCCTAGCGTACAGAAGCTTTATCAATTTGAAACTGAACCATCGCCGAAACACCACGCGAAATGCTGAATCCTCTCTCGCATCAGGTACAATCAAAAATTTATATGTTGCGCTACTTCACTGCGGGGGAGTCTCACGGCGAAGCTCTGGTCGCTTTCCTTTCCGGCATGCCCGCCGGATTGAAAATTGACCAAGCCTTCCTCGACCGAGAACTCTGGCGTCGACAGCAAGGCTACGGCCGTGGCGGACGCATGAAGATCGAGCGCGACACCGCCCACATTCTTTCCGGCGTGCGCCAGGGAATGACTATCGGCTCTCCCATTTCTCTCCAGTTGGAAAATCGCGATTGGAAGAACTGGCAGGACTCCTTGCCCGTGAGCGAGGGCGATCCCGCAAAACACAAGCGTGTAGCCTCGCCCCGTCCAGGCCATGCCGATCTTGCCGGAGCTTTGAAGTACAACTTTTCCGAAGCTCGCTACGTTCTCGAGCGAGCTTCCGCCCGCGAGTCCGCAGCTCGCGTCGCTATCGGCGCGATTGCCAAACTTTTCCTGCGCGCCCTCGGCATCGAGGTTCTCAGTCACGTAGTCACTACCGGCAGCGTCACGCTCTCCGACGAAGTGCCCTGGGCCAAAATTCACGCCCTCCATGATCGCGACGAAGTCCTGCTCAACTGCGCCGACTCCGAAGTCGAGCAGCAGATGAAGGCCGAAGTCGACAAAGTTTTAAAAACAGGCGATTCGCTGGGAGGAGTCTTCGAGGTTGTCGCCCACCAGGTGCCACCCGGTCTTGGCACTTACGCGCAATGGGACGAACGTCTCGACGCCCTCCTCGCGGCAGCGGTCATGTCTCTGCAAGCCGTGAAGGCTGTTGAAATTGGCGCTGGCGTGGCCGCGGCCTTTGCTGCCGGCTCCACAGTGCACGACGAAATTGGCTACGCTTCAACTTCCGGTTACACCGCCTTCTCCCGAACCCGCAACAATGCCGGAGGCATCGAAGGCGGCGTTTCCAACGGGCAGGAAATTCGCGTGCGCGGTTACCTGAAGCCGATCTCCACGCTGCGCCGCCCCCTGCAATCGGTCGATTTCTTCACCCGCGAGCCCGTCAAGGCTGCCTACGAGCGCTCCGACGTTTGTGTCGTCCCCGCCGCCGGAGTTGCAGCTGAGGCCATGGTCGCATTGACCCTCGCTCGTTCCGCCCTGGAAAAATTCGGCGGCGATTCCATGACAGAAACCTTAAGAAATTTTCACGGCTACTGCCAACAGCTCAAAAATTATTGATGATTTATCCCATTGTAAAATTCGGCGATCCGGTTCTCGAAAGGCCTTCCGAGACCGTGACGGTCTTCGACGACGAGCTCCAAAAGCTCATCTCCGACATGTTTGGCTCCATGTACGCCGCCCACGGAGTCGGCCTGGCCGCCCCGCAAATCGGCATTGGACGCCGCATTGCCGTCATCGACGTCACCTTCCAGGAAGATCCCAACGCCAAGCTCGTCCTCATCAATCCCGAAATCATTCACACCGAAGGCAAACATACTCAGAGCGAAGGCTGCCTGAGCATTCCCGACTTCCGCGAGAACGTTACTCGCCCCAACAAAGTCACCGTCCGCGCCCAGGACGTTCACGGCAAAGTCTTCGAAAAAACCGGAGAAGAATTGCTGGCCCGCGCCTTGCTCCACGAAACCGATCACTTGAACGGCAAACTCTACATCAGCCACATCAGCGCCCTCAAACGCGACCTGATGAAGCGCAAAATCCGCAAGCTCGTGAAAGCCGGAGAATGGTAGAAATTAAAAGATTGGGCGATTGAGTCATCCGAGTGATTAAATCGGCGCGCCCCGTCTTGTTTCTAATCTCCCAATCCTCAATCACTAAATGACTCAATCGCTAAATGGCTCAATCGCTCCATCTCGTTTTCTGCGGCACGCCGCGCTTCGCCGTCCCCACGCTCGAAAAGTTGGTCGCCGCCGGCTTCCGCGTTGATCTCGTCGTGACTCAGCCTGATCGTCCTAAAGGACGCGGCCTGGAACTCGTCCTGTCGCCGGTCAAACAGTCCGCGCTGAAACTGAATCTTCCCATCACCCAGCCCGAACGCATCAAGAACAACGAAGAATTCCGCGCCCAAATCACGACTCTCAAGCCCGACGCCATCATCGTCGTCGGCTACGGTCGCATCATTCCCCCGTGGATGCTCGATCTTCCGCCGCTCGGCAACCTCAACCTGCATGCCTCGCTGCTTCCAAAATATCGCGGCGCCGCACCCATCCAATGGGCAATCGCGAACGGTGAAACTGTCACGGGCGTTACCACCATGCGCATCGACGCCGGCCTCGATACCGGCGACATCCTGCTTCAGCAAGAACTCGCCATCGCCCTCGAAGACACCGCCAAAACCCTCGCTCCGCGCCTCGCCGCCATCGGCGCCGACCTTATGCTCGTGACTTTACGCGGCCTGCAAACTAACACAATTCACCCGCGCCCTCAAGACAACTCACAATCCACTCTCGCCCCGATCCTAAAAAAAGAAGACGGCGCGATAGATTTTTCCCGCTCCGCCGAAGAAATTCTCAACCGCATCCGCGGCTTCCAACCCTGGCCCGGTGCATATACAAAATTCCGCGGCAAGAGCCTGCAGATCATCCAAGCAAAACCCGCTCTCGACGCAATCCCTCCAGCCGAACTCCACTTCACAAGCAATCGTCTCCTGGTCGGCTGCGGCCACCACTCCTCGCTCGAACTGCAGGAGCTTCAACTGGAAGGCAAGAAGCGCACGTCCGCCGCAGATTTCGTTCGCGGCTATCGTCCCAGCCCCAGCGAAAAGCTGGGCTAAGCCGTACCCGCGAACAAAAATGTGGAGACAGCCGCCCCCGGCTGTCTCGCGGGCGCAGCCCGCGCGGTTTCCGACGATGACAGTTGACCCCGCACTCTTCTTCCCGTCCGTCGCAGCCTTGCGTCATACTGAATCCTTGAAGCCCCACCCTAAAGTCGCGAAATCCGCCGTCTCCCCCGCCCGCGCCGCCGCCTTCGATATTCTCCTCCGCGTCGAGCGCGAATCCTCCTACGCCCCAGACCTTCTCCACTCTCAAACCTACGAGCGCCTTTCCACCGCCGATCACGCTCTCGCCACCGAACTCGTCATGGGCGTCCTCCGCTGGCGTTCGCGTCTCGATGACGAAATTGCCACTGCCTCTTCCCAGCCGCTTCCCAAACTCGACACTGAAATTCTCATCGCCCTGCGTCTTGCCCTTTACCAGTTCCTGTGGCTTGATCGCATTCCGCGGCGAGCCGCTCTCCACGAAAGTGTCGAACTGGTGAGGCGCGCTCGCAAGCGTTCCGCCGCGCCTTTTGTGAACGCTGTTTTGCGAAAACTCTCCGCGGCACAAAACCGAGCAATCGTCGCGAACGACGAAAGCACTGTCCCCGAACTCGCCCGCGCTCTCGCGCATCCTGCATGGCTAGTCGAACGCTGGACCCGCGAATATGGTCTCTCGTCCGCGCGCAAGGTCTGTCAGTACAATCAGACCCTTCCCGCTACAACAGTCCGCCTGCGCTCTCCGGCCGCGGAAGAGCAGCTCCAGCAACAGGGAATCGTTCTCGCTCCCGGAGAACTTCTGGCTTCCGCCCGTCGCGTGCGAGCCGGAGAGATCACTAAAACTCACGCGTTCGGCACCCACGAAATCGTAGTCCAGGATGAAGCGTCGCAACTGGTCGCTGCCCTCGTCGGCCCCGGAACAAATATTCTCGACTGCTGCGCCGCCCCCGGCGGCAAGACGCTCGCCCTTGCCGACCAGAATCCCTCCGCCGCAATCACTGCCCTCGAATTGCACCTGCATCGCGCGCGCCTGCTGCAAAGGCTGCTCCAGCCCCATTCCTCGCGAATCCACATCGTCACCGCCGACGCCCGGCATCTCCCCATGACCCGCACATTCGATCGTGTTCTCACCGACGTCCCCTGTTCCGGCACTGGCACGCTCGCGCGCAACCCGGAGATCAAATGGCGGCTCAAACCCGGCGATCTCGCAGAACTGCACCAGCGCCAGTTCGCAATCCTGCGCTCCGCCCTAGCGCAGGTCGCTCCCGGCGGACGCCTTATCTACTCCACTTGTTCGTTGGAAAGAGAAGAAAACGAAGACGTCGTCGAGCGAGCCGTCGCGGAAAATCCTTCCTTCCGCCTGCTCGGTTGCCGCCTTGAACTTGACCGGCTGAAAGCCGTAGGCGATCTAACTTGGGCGGGCCCGGAACTCACTCGTGGGCTCTACTTCAGAACCCTACCCGGCATCCATCCCTGCGACGGTTTTTTCGCCGCGATCTTAGAACGGATCTGAATCCGTGACATCCGGTGAATCCGTGGCTTGCGTTTACCGCACGTCGAAATTCACCGCACTCCCAGCAAACACTTTCTGTCCAGCCGCCGGCACTTGCGACACGATGATGCTCGCCGGTGTCGCCTGTGCCGGCTCCGGAGTCTGCGCGGCGGCTGCCGTTATTTCCTGAATGCTCGGACTCGCCGCATCGCTCACTGGTGCGGCCACGTTCACATTCCCCAGCCGAAACCCAGCATCCTGCAACGCCCGGTTCGCGCCCCCTAGTGCTTGTCCCACAAAACTCGGCATCACAAAAGACTGCGGCGCGGCCGCCTCGGAAACCAGTAAACTGATCTTCGGCGCCGTTACCTGCGTCGCATTCGCCATCGGATTCTGCGCTAACACTTGATCCGCCGGAACGTCCACCGCCTGCACTTGCGCCATCGACGCCACATCCAGTCCCCGCCGCCGGATATTCAACTCCGCCGCATGCTCGCTCTGCCCGGTCACGTCCGGAATCGTGACTCGCGTTGGCCCCAGGCTTTGCGCCACTCGTACCTGCCAGCCGCGCCGCACCTTGGTTCCAGGTAGCGGCAGCTGCGACATGATTTTTCCTTCAGGAATCTGCGGACTGTAATACTGCCGCTCGATGGAAACTTGCAGCCCCAGTCCCGCAACCGCACGCTCCGCTTCGGCCGGGCCCAACCCCACTAGGGCGGGAACCGCGACCTCCTGCCCGTGGATCGCGAATTGCATCGCCGTGAGCGCCGACAGCATAGCAACGATCACCAGCACCAGCGCCAGCAATGCGAACCGAATTGCAAACCTCATAACAGGACCTTGCCCATCGAACGGCCAAAAATACAGAATTGACGCCCAACAGACCTACAGAAAAAAATTATAGTCTTCCTCCATCAGTGGTCGCGCCCCGAATTTTCAATAACTTATAGCTTGCCGCTGCGGCCTCCATTCCCGCGCGTACATCCACCCAACGCTCCCTGCAATCTAACGTTATAGGTACGTTCTACTGTCGAGGTGCGCCATGGCTTCCGCTCTGGAGTATCATAATTTTGTGCGACATTTGACTCCGTCCTCGGTCGGCTTGTTCAGCGGCTTGGCATTCAGCCTGCTGCTTTTCTCCTCGTTATTCGTCGTGCCCGCGTCGGCACAGATCAACGGCGCCCCGGCATCGGTGACTTCTCCCGGTTTCGGCGGACGCGCCATCAACGGCCCTCCGGCTAGCGTCACCTCGCTCGGTCCTAACGGCTATTCGCGCAGCGGCTATGTCCCTTCTGCCCACGGCACGTTGAACCCGCAAAACGGACGGCTCGGCGGCGATGGTCACCCTCATCGTCACCACGTTCCTTACGCCTATCCCTACGCTTATGCCGTTTCAGTTCCCTATGAGGATTATGCGGGAGACAGCACTGGCAACAACGGCGAAGATTTCGACGATAACTACCAGGGTGGTCCGACAATTTTCGATCGCCGCGGTTCTGGCGCCAGTTCCTACATCCCGCCTGTACAAGATGTTTCCACTCCACACTCGCAGGTTGCCGACGCCTCCATCGCCGATCCCGATCCTCCGCGGGTTCCGACAACTCTTGTCTTCAAAGACGGCCGCAAACTCGATGTTGGAAATTACGCAATCGTCGGCCAGACTCTCTTTGACCTGACACCCGGACACGCCCGCAAAGTTGCGCTCGCCACCCTTGATCTCGAGGCCACCCGCCAGTTGAACGAAGATCGCGGCGTTCAGTTTCAGCTTCCGCCGCTGGCGCAGGCAAACTAATGGGGCAAACGAATCGGCGCCGCCTGTTTCTTATCGCGTTGCTCACTGCCGTCACGCCGGGGATGAGCGCGCAGCGAATGTCAGCCGCTTCGCCGCGCTTTGCCCGAGGTTATCGTCCCGGCGGCCACGCTCGTGCATTTCTCGATCCTGCGGCGTTTTACGATTACTCCGACTTTTTTCCCAGTGCGGAATATCCCTCAGCCGTTCAGCCCGTCATCGTCGTGCAATCGCCTCCGTCCTCCGCTCCCCTCCCTGAACACACTTCTGCGCCGGCCGAGCCGCTTTTGATCGAACTGCAGGGAGACAAGTACGTTCGCGTGAGCGGATCAGAAGCGAAGCAGACTGAAATAATCGATCGCACGGAACGCTCGCCGGAACCGAGCTCGCTTCGAACCACCGCTGCCCCGCCAGTCGCCACGGTTCTGAGGTTCCGCGACGGCCATCGCGAAGAAATTTCCAATTACACGATAGCTGGCGGCGTCCTCTACATCGCTGCCGATTTTTATGCGACCGGTTCATGGAACCGAACAATTGAACTCTCTTCGCTGAATCTTTCCGAGACCGTGCAGTCCAACCACTCCCGCGGCATAAAATTTCGACTCCCCGAATCCCCCAACGAAGTAATCATCGGGCCGTGAGAAACAGCTTTTGTCTACTTGTAGAGTCGGTGCAGGCAGTTGTTCGGATGCTTTTCCTTCGGGAACCTTCGTGCCCCTCGTGGACAAAGGGTTTGGTTTAATCAGCGATTCATGCCGCAGCTGCGTACACCCTCTCCAGCTTTGCCGCCTTTCGTTCCCGCAGTCGCAGCATTGGCTGTTCCACGAAGTAGTAGGAAGCACTAGCCAGCGCGACCGCAACCAGCACGAAGTACCAGGGCTTAGGCCGTTCCCCGAAGACAAACAACTGCTGCCACAAATAAAGGCTGTAACTGATCTTTCCCAGCCAAACCACCGGCCACACATTCAGGATCCAGTACGAACGTTGCACCGCATGCAGTAAAAGTCCCGCAATCGCCAAATGCATCACAGGCCATAGAACAAAGAGCAATAGCGGCGTCACATGAAACCGCAATGAGCCCACATAGACGGGAACCAGAACGACCGGCACAATCAGCGCCAGCGCCCAGGCCGCCTTAATCGCCGGCATTCGCGTCTTGAAAATCCCCAACAGGCACCCTAGCGCCAGTACGTCCGCGACCGCCGGAAAAGTCTCGTCGATCGGCCCCTGCAGGCCCAGGAAGTGACACGCCACTCGATACAGCGGCGCGAACCCAATCACGCCCACCAGAATCTGCACTCGGTGACCGTGCCACTTCTTCAGCACCCCCGGCCACAAAAAATAAAATTGTTCCTCGACGCTAAGAGACCACAAGTGCCCCAGGAACCACGGATGCGAAAAATCAAAATTCGCCAGATACAAAGCTGCAGCCGCCATGTGGTACCACCGCAGTTCGTGCCAGTAAATAACAAACACCGGCAACATGAACACAACTGCAGCCGGAAGTATCCGATAAGCTCTCCGCGTGTAGAACTCGCGCAAATGAATCGTCGAACTCTTTCCGTATTCCTTCAACAGCAGGCTTGTAATCAGATAACCGGAAATGACGAAGAAGATTTTCACGCCCAAGTTCGCAAATGCCCCCGCCACCACGGAGTGATATCGCAACTCCGTCCAATGCCCCACCACAACCAGCAAAATAGAAACCGCCCGCAGGCCGTCGAGGGAAGGGATGCGCCTCATCGAGCGCAGCCTAGCATCCGCGCCATCCAGCGATCAGTGACCGCCAACCCAAACCGCAATCAATTCCTGCGGATTTCCCATCTCGGAACCCACTAACCCAGCATTCAAGAGATCAATACCGGAGGTCAATAAAACGGCTTCCCCGTGGTATAATTAATTCAGCTCCCAAGGCACATAACGTCCTGCAAATACAGATAGTTACACGATTTAGAAGCAACTAGTTTCGATTCCAAGCTGACGGCCGATGGCTGACAGCTGAAAGCTAAATTCATGCCAGACGACCAAAATCCTGAACTTCCCCTGACTCCTCCTCCCGGCGGCGACGGCCCCGGTGCGCTGAACATTCAACCCGTGAACATTGAAGAGGAGATGAAGCGGTCCTATCTCGACTATTCCATGTCGGTGATTATCGGCCGCGCCCTGCCCGACGTCCGCGACGGACTAAAACCCGTCCATCGCCGAATTTTATTCACCATGGCCCAGATGGGTTTGCAGCCCAACAAGGCTACGCGCAAGTGCGCCCGCATCGTCGGCGAAGTCATGGGCAAATATCATCCCCATGGCAACCTCGCCGTCTACGACGCGCTCGTCCGCTTAGCCCAAGACTGGTCGATGCGCTATCCGTTGATTTTTGGTCAGGGTAACTTCGGCTCGGTTGACGGAGATCCTCCGGCGGCCGATCGTTATACCGAGGCCAAGCTGGCGCAGGTTTCTACCGCGTTACTCGAAGATCTCGACAAAGAAACCGTCGACTTCCACGACAACTACGACGGCAGCGAAATCGAGCCCGACGTTTTACCCGCGCGCATTCCGAACTTGCTGGTCAACGGCTCCGACGGAATCGCCGTCGGCATGGCCACAAAAATTCCTCCGCACAATCTCACCGAGATCGTCGACGCGACCATCACGCTGGTGAATAATCCCAACGCGCAACTCGCCGAGATTCTGAAGTTCGTGCAAGGCCCCGATTTCCCCACCGCCGGAATCATTCACGGCCGCTCGGGAATTTTCGAAGCTTACCGCACCGGCCGCGGCCGCTTCATGATGCGCGCCAAAGCCGCCATCGAGGCCTTCAGCAAAGATCGCGAGGCCATCATCGTCACCGAAATTCCTTACCAGGTGAACAAGTCGACTCTGATCAAGCGCATCGCGGCGCTGGTAAACGATAAGGAGATCGAAGACATCTCCGACGTGCGCGACGAATCCGATCGCGACGGCATGCGCATCGTCGTCGAACTGAAACGCGGAGCCGAACCGCAAATCGTTCTCAACCAACTCTTTAAGCACACGGAGATGCAGCAAGGCTTCTCCATGATCCTGCTCGCGGTGGTCAATGGACAGCCCCGCGAAATGGGGATTATCCAGACCATCAAGTACTTCATCGAGCACCGCGTCGACGTCGTGCGCCGCCGCACCGCTTACCTGCTGCAGAAGGCGAAGGACCGCGAGCATATTCTCGAAGGCTATCTCACCGCCCTCGATCATCTCGACAACGTCATCACCATCATTCGCGGCAGCGCCAACCGCGCCGACGCTCGCGAAAACCTGGTTCTCTATTTCGGCGGCAAAAAGATCGACGTCAACACCACGGGCCGCGCTCCCAAACTCGACGCCGAAAAGCCCTTCACCGCCAGGCAGGCCGATGCCATCCTCGAACTGCAGTTGCATCGCCTGACCAAGCTCTCCATCGATGAAATTTCCAAGGAATTGACCGACGTCCGCGATCACATCGCCGAATACGAATCGATCCTCGGCTCCGAAAAGAAGCTGCGCAACGTCATCATCAAAGAACTGGAAGAAGTCAAGAAGTTATACGGAGACGAGCGCCGCACTCGCATCGAAGACGAGGCCGCCGAAATCGTCCTCGAAGATCTCATCGCCGACGAGCAGGTGGCCGTCACCGTCAGCCACTCCGGCTACATGAAGCGCACGCCCATCTCCACCTACCGCATGCAGCGTCGCGGAGGCACGGGCCGCACCGGCATGAAGACGCGCGACGAAGATTTCGTCGAACATCTCTTCCTCGCCTCCACTCACGCCTACATTCTCATCTTCACCAACAAGGGCCGCGTCTACTGGCTCAAGGTGTATGAAATTCCCGACGTCAGCGCCGCCGGAAAAGGCAAGCACATTGGCAACTTAGTCGGCCTGCAACCCGGCGAAACCGTCAAGACCATGCTCGCCGTGCGCGACCTGGAAGCGACGAATAAGTACGTCTTCTTCGCCACTCGCAACGGGCTGGTCAAGAAATCGGAACTGCGCGAGTTCATGCACGTGCGTTCCAACGGTATCAACGCCATCGGCATTGAGCCAGGGGATGAACTGGTCGCCGCCCGCATCACCGACGGCAATCAGATTGTCTTCATCGCCTCGCACGAAGGCATGGCTGTGCGCTTCGACGAGAGCCACGTCCGCCCCATGGGCCGCGCCGCCTTTGGCGTCTGGGGTATCGACTTGGACGAGAAAGACTACGTAGTAGGCATGGCGACAACCACCAAGCCCGGCGCAGAACCTGCCACGAAAAATGTGGGGCCAGCCGCCTCGGCTACCCCAGACGCGCCAGCGACCGCTGGCGGCGAGCCTGAAGTAGTCGACGTGACGGTGAAAGGCGACCTGATCCTCTCCGTCACCGAAAACGGCTACGGCAAGCGTACTCCCGCCGACGAATACCGCCTCATCAATCGCGGCGGCAAAGGCGTGATCAACGTCAAGACCACCGAGCGCGTCGGCAAAGTTGTCGCCATCGCGCAGGTCGACGAAACTTCCGAAGTCATGCTGATCAGCCACTACGGCAAAATCATTCGCATGGACTCGACCACGATTCGTGAATCCGGCCGCAACGCCCAAGGCGTCCGCCTGCTGAACATGGAACCCGGCGACCGCGTAGCCGCAGCGGTGGTGATCGCGCCAGACGCCCCACCCGAAGGCACCAACGGAGGCACGCTGATTCAGTAGAAGGAATCATTTGGTAATCGGGTAATTTGGAAATTTTGTAATTTCAAAGCGATGTGGTCTTGAAGTACGAGATTACGGGCAGCGCTTAATTGGCGGAATCCAAGTAACTCCACAAGGTTTCCGTTCCGTGGAATCCCATCCTTGCGCAAAGAGCGCGCAAGGATGGGGCGCTCGGCACCCAGTCTACGACGAGCGCATATCGGGAGGAGCGTGACGATCTTCAGGCTCACCGCACCCACGGAAGATGAGATTCGACGCTTCCTGTCAAAGCAGAAGGACTCTAACTTCTCCTACCCAGAGGTCGGAGCATCGGCAAGCACCGCACCATCGGGGTACAACTTAGACCACAATCGAATCCAGCTCGGCGCCGGGGAACCAACGTGGCGACGGGCCGTGGATGCGATTCGGGCATGGAAAATGTTCGACATGCCGTGGGTGAATCTCCATTCTCCGACCGTCCCCATACGGATCGGAACCGACGTTGCGGTTGGCGTACTTCACTTCGGGCTTTATTCCCTGAATGCCTGTCGCATCGTCTACGTTATCGATGAAGAAGGCCCCCTAACGCGATTCGGTTTTGCCTACGGAACCTTAGCGGAACATGCCGAGAGCGGAGAAGAGCGATTCACGATTGAATGGAATCGAAACAATGATGAGGTTTGGTACGACATCCTTGCGTTTTCTCGCCCCAGGCATATATTCGCAAAACTGGGCTACCCGCTGTCGCGGTTGCTTCAGAAGAGATTCGCCGAAGGCTCAAAGGCTGCGATGTTTCGAGCCGCAAGCGATAAATGGTAATGGGAGCCAGTTCGGGCATCGTAAGGCCGTCCAGCGTCCCACCTCAGCGGTAAACCCAAGGTTGATTTGAAATTGGAGCTCACGTCGCGGCTTAAAGCCGCGACCTTTCAAATCCATTCGCATCTTGACCTTTCAAGTCCGGTCTCGCGTCATCCAGAGCTTTCAAACTAGTTTCATCTAGTCACGTTGCATTGAGAGGTTCTCGTGACTCTCCGCGTGGCCGCCTTGCGATGATGAGAAGGCGGAGAAGGCGGGGATGTGAACTGCGCCAGTTCGGCGCGGCTCTTATTGAGCAGGTTCCAACCTTCGCGGTAACATTCGTAGCGGTAGCTGGCCTTTTTCGCCGGCGGGCGCATGGGGCATAGCATGGCCATGGTGCGTCTCCGCCTGCCCAGCAGTAGGGCCGCGGGGATCAAGTACCAGGCATCTTCGGGAATTACGTAAGCGGCGAACAGGTCGATTTCTTTGAGATTGTAGTCGAGTTTTTTCTGTGGTTGGGCTTGAACTGGCAGAGATATCCCGCGCCCACGCGGTAAGCTGTCGATTTGACCTGCACGCGGATAAAATTCGGGGCGTGCTCAATGCCGACGTCGTAGGATTGGGTGTCGCCCCAAGGCTTGCTGATGGCGAAGCGGCGCTGCGCAGCCTGCGCCATGAATTGCAGTTCGACCCATTCGCCGCGCTGTTTGAAGCTGCTGAATCGGTCCCAATTTTTCATTTGTCTCCGGTGTTTCCCATTCGCACGTAAGGGCGAGAGCGCTCGCGGTACACGAACAAGCCTAGAACCCTCAGCGCCTAAAGGCGTTATGAGGACGGCCCGGAACGGCGCGGCTGAAGCCGTGCCCGTTCAAACCGGCCGCGCCCGTTCAAACCGGCCCTTCGAGCGGCCCTGCAGGTTCGCGGCCCTGCAGGTTCGCCCAATAAAAAAGGCGCGACCTGAAGAGATCGCGCCTCTTGACCCATAAATTGTGCCTATATTTCCAGAATAGCAAATTGGAAGGGGGCAACCGGCAAAATCTCCAACTTTATATTGTCGTTGCTTTCAGAGAGTTAAGCCCGTCCGTGTAATTTCTCCCTATTGACAAGATTTTTTAAGGGTGGGGTGGGGCGGCCTGACTGTCCCACCCTCCGCGGGTAAAGCCGAGGTTCAGTGAGTTTGGACCGGCGTCGCGGCGTGAAGCCACGACCTTTCAAATCCGGCTGGACCTATGCTTCCGGTGTTTACGCGGTGATTTTGATCAGCGGTTTGGTCCGCTCAATAACCTTGCCCACTTCCACCGCGCCCACATCTGTTGCCGCGAGCGCGCTTATGAGGTCGCGCGCATCGTCGGGTGCAACGGAAATGAACAATCCTCCAGCGGTTTGCGGGTCGAAGAGCATGGTTCTTACTTCCTGCGAAACGGCGGCGTCGAATTCCACGGCGCACTCGGCGAATTCGCGATTGTTGTTGAGGCCGCCGGGAATGTAGCCAGCCCGCACGCATTCCAGCGCTCCGTCGAGCAAGGGAATCGCGGAAGCCCGCAGTTCGAGCGAAACGTTGGAAGCCATTGCAATTTCGCGCGCGTGGCCGATCAGGCCGAAGCCGGTGATGTCGGTCATGGCATGAATGCGAAATGCAGACTCGCGGATCACGTCGGCGGCAGCTTTGTTCAGCGTGGTCATGGAGCGCACAGCAGCATCAATCCATGCAGGCTCGGCTTTGCCTTTTTTGATCGCGGTCGAAATCACGCCTGTACCGAGCGCCTTAGTGAGCAGCAGCGCGTCTCCAGCGCGCGCTCCTGCGTTGGCCACAACTTTTTTCGGGTGTACGGTGCCGGTGACGGAATATCCGAATTTGGTTTCTTCATCGCGAATGCTGTGGCCGCCGATCACGGTGCATCCCGCCTCAATCATCTTCGACAGGCCGCCGGCGAGAATGCGCTCCAGGATTTGCAGATCCGCCTTTTCCGGAAAACATACCAGCGCCAGTGCGGTCAGTGGCTTTCCGCCCATGGCGTAGACATCGCTGAGCGAGTTGGTCGCGGCAATCTGCCCAAAAACAAAAGGATCGTCGACCACGGGCGTGAAAAAATCTACCGTTTGGACGAGGGCCTGGTCGGGCGCGATTCGATACACTCCGGCGTCGTCGGCGTGATCGAAGCCGACTAGAACGTTGGGGTCGTGTTGCCGGGCTAATTTCCCAAGCACCGTGTCCAGCGCCGCCGGACTCAGCTTGGACGCTCAACCCGCAGCTTTCACCGACTCCGTTAGTCGAAATGGTTTCGAGTCTCGCACCAGATCATTGTAGCGGAGGAGTCAGGAAGCTATTTCAGATTGATGATTTCAGATTTCAGATTGATGAACTATTCCGTGGTCGACGGCAGTGTCAGAACGCGCTTTTTAAATTCGAGACTAAGGCGAAGGGGGCGCAGGAAATCTTAAATCAACAATCTGAAATCTGAAATCTAAAATCTAAAATCTAAAATCTAAAATCTAAAATCTAAAATCTAAAATCTAAAATCATCAATCATCAATCTGAAATCTGAAATCTGAAATCTGAAATCTGAAATCTGAAATCTAGACTTACTTCACCGTCACGTCGGTGACGCGTATGTCGGGATTCTGCCGGTTCCACTGCGCCGAGATGCTGTCGAAGGTGAGGCGAAATGGTTCGGTCTGTCCCGGCGCCAGCGGCGCAACGTTCAGGTCCACAGGCTCTGTGTAAGCGCCGTTGTTGCGGACTACTTGCAGCGGCACTTCTTCGCGTTGCGCCATTTGGCTCATATCATCCTTGAAAATCACTTCCACCACGACGTGCGTGACCGTCTTATAGCCGGTGTTGGTAATCGCGCCGTCGACGTAACTAACAGTATGGCCGATGAAGTTTTCTGCGGCGCTCATCTTGAAGTCGGAAAGTTTCAGGCTGGCGATGTAGGGTGAAGCAATTTTCGGCGCCTTGGCAGGTTCACGCAACAGAAACGCAGCGGCCAGCGCCACCGCTATCACTACAAACACCGCAGCGCCAATGATCAAACGGCTGGAGTCGCGTTCTTCTGCGACCGGCGGTGGCTGTCCCAAGCTGCCCATGAGGGAATTGTAGGCCGTAGTCTTTTGCTTGTCGATTCCGCGCAACGCGTTGTCATCCTGAGGAACGCGTTGTTTGCGGGCCGAAGGATCTATGAAGTTTGCTAGCAGCGAGGCCCCTTCGGCAGATTGTGCAGATCCTTCGCGCAAATGACGCGCTCAGGATGACAAATGTTGAGATCGCTTCGTTCTAGGCCCTTAAACTCTCGCGGCTAACAACCGCTGGGCATTGTCGTGATAGACCTGCTTCAAGATGCCGTCGCTCAGCCCGAAGCCATTCAGACTCCAGTGATAGGAGAACTGGTCGATCTCATAAAAGTGCTCATCCAGCGATTCCAGGATGCGGAATGTCACTCGGTACATAGTCTTATCGAAGCCCATGTCGGTCCCGTATACCAGGCGGTCGGCGTGCTTCTCATAGAACCTCGCGGCGAAGCGCGGAATCGGCGCGGTCTCGGCATAGCGCGCGGAAATGTCCGCATACAGATTTGGATTGCGTTCGAGAACGTCTCCCAGCCGCGCCAGGTCGTAATCGAGATTGGCGAAGTGGCAAGCGATGAATGTCGTGTTCCGATGGCGTGCAGTCGTGCGCTCGAGGATATCGACCATGCCCGACAACCCGACGATATTCGGCTGATTATCCAGCCGCCACTCGTAGGCATTCATCAGCCCGTCGTTATAGCGGTCCATCTTCTGATACATCCAGATGGGATCGGCCACGTGTAGGCTCACCGGCATCCCCAACTCGCCACACTTGTCCCACAGCGCATCCATGCGCGGATCATCAGGATGCATGCCCGGCGCTGTGGACTTTCCCGACCGTAGTCCCTGACCTTTGTCGTGAATCTCGCCTACTCCGCGCGCGCCTGCATGCTTGCAGCGCTCCAGTTCCTTCATGGCGGCGGGTCCGAATCCCGGCTTGTTGTAGCCTGTGAAATCGAGGCCGCACCACATCTCGAAGCGATCGGGATGTTTCGCGTACTTGCGCTGAATCTCGTCAAACGCCGGGCCGGTCGACATTGTCAGAATGATCGTCTTCTCGATTCCGACTTCGTCCATGTTGCCGACCCACTGGTCAATCTCAGCCGCAGTCTTGGCGTAAGGATGCGAGTGCATATCGATGATTGGGAACTTGGCTTTCGCAATCTGCGTGACGGGGATCTTGTAGATCGACTTGGGGCGATAGTCCTTGAGTAAAAGTGTCTCAGGCGAGGCGGCCTTCGTTGCTGATTTCTCGACAGGCGGACCCGCCTTTGTGGTTTCGGCGATGGCTGCGAACGCACGTGCGGATGGAAGTCCCGCCGCCAGTCCCGCCAGATTAGCCCACTTTAAGAATGATCTTCGATTGAATAAGCTTTGATTGAATAAGTCTCGCACGGAGCCTCCCGTCCGGAATCCGCCGGACAGAAATGTCTATGCCGATGTGCGAAAGAAGGCAAGCAGAAAAAGCACGCCGAACAGAGTATCGACTCCGCCAAGAACAAGGTCCGACGCATGCAAACGCTGCTGCAAATAAAGCACGAGCAGGGTGGCCCCGTACCCGAACTTCTCCAGCAGCGCGGGAATCATCATGGGTCGCAAGCGTACTGGATCGCGCGCGATCACAATGAACACTATCTGAAACGCGAGTCCCACGCTGACGAATCCGTAATAAAAACCGGGATGCGTGATCGCCGGAGGATCCTGCCGTCCGATCACATCAAACATGAAATAAAGAGGCGCGAGAACCAGAACGCCCCAGATTCCGGCAATCCAGAAAATTACTTTGGCAAATTTCATATTCGTGAGCCGACGATGAGATTCCTCCCTTCGGTCGGAATGACAAATTGTACTCGGGTATTTGCCCGATGCGGGGCGCGATCTGCTCGTTTACTCGCCGCCTACGGTCAGTCCGTCCACGCGAATCGTGGGAGCCGCCACCGACCCGCGGAATTCCAGGTCGTTCGCAATTTCGGAAATGTTGAAAAATAATTCCTTCAGATTGCCGGCGACCGTGATCTCTTCTACCGGGTATGCGAATTCTCCGCCGGAAATCCACATCCCCGAAGCTCCGCGGGAATAATCTCCAGTCACCAGGTTGACGCCCTGCCCCAGGAATTCGGTCACGTATAGCCCTTCTTTAATTCCGCCGATCAATTCCTTCGGTGTCTTCGCGCCCGGCTGGAGAAAATAATTGCCGGGGCCGATCCCCGGCGTTCCTGCCAGCCCTCGCGAGGCGTTCCCCGTGGTTTGCAAGCCAAGTTTCTTCGCGGTATAAGTGTTCAGTAGATACGATTTCAGCACGCCGTTCTCGATCACCACGGTGCGCCGCGTCGGCACGCCCTCGCCATCGAATGGGCTGGTGCCAAAACCACCGGCTATCGTGCCGTCGTCGATGATGTTTACGTTGTCGCCGGCGATCTTCTGTCCGAGCTTGCCTGCAAGGAACGACGCGCCGCGGTAAACCGAGTCTCCGTTCACGCCTTCAAAAATATGCTCCAGAATCGAAGTGGAAACCATGGGATCGAAAATAATCGGCACCTGGGCGGTTTTGGCTTTGCGCGCGCCTAGCCGCCGCAACGTGCGTTCGGCCGCAATCTTGCCCACTTTCTCGGGTGCATCGAGTTTCTTCAGGGTTCGCGCTACCGAGTACCAGTAGTCGCGCTGCATGGCGCCGGCCTCGGTCTGGGCGATCGGCACCGCAGCCACCGAACAATACGAACGTCGGTACTCGCCCACAAATCCGTGCGAATTGGCCAAAACTTTGTGCCCGGTCGCAGCGTCGAACGAACCGCCTTCGGAATTCTTGATGCGCGGATCGAAATCCAGCGCGGCCTTTTCTGCGCGGCGCGCGTAGTCGATGCGATCCGGCCCCGGCAGCGAGTAAACGTCCTCGTGATAAAGCGCGAGATCGCCCGGCAGCGAGCCCAACTGCGAGGCCTCGGGAATTCCGCCGAAGGGATCTTCGGACGTAATCTTCGCCAGCGTTAATGCCGACGTTACCATCCGGTCAAGACCGGAGTGCGAAAGATCGCTGGAGTAAGTGCTGGCTGCACGCTGCCCAAAGAATACACGCACGCCGATCGACTTCGAGCCGGATTCTTTCAGAGTCTCGACCTGGCCCATGCGCACCAGCGTGGAGAATTCATCGCCTTCGCGCACCACGCATTCGGCAGCCGTCGCGCCACCGGCCATTGCGCGGCGGACAATGTCCTGCGCGAGGGTCTTGAGATCAGTGTCGAGTTTCGGAATTCCACTATTGACTTCTGTCATAGGCATTAAGGTTTATTTTATCTCAACAAACGCCTTTGTTTTCCTAGGGTTTGTGAATAATGTACTTTTGCATTACAATAACCTCTACAGGCGATTTGCTATGACCACCTTGACGGTGACGGCGCGGGGCCAGGTGACATTTCGGAAAAAAGTGCTGCAACACCTCGGCATCAAGCCGGGGGAAAAGATTGCCCTGGAATTGCTTCCCGACGGCCGGGGTATGCTTCGGGCAGCCCGGCCTAGTGGAAAGATTGCGGACTTCTTCGGCGTGCTTGCAGGCAAGACGAAGAAGGTGGCAACGATTGAAGAAATGAATGAAGCGGCTGCACGCGGCTGGGCCGGCGGGTTGTCTGGCAAGATCCGAAGTGAAAAGGCTCGAGCTGGCAGAAAATGAAAATCGCGGTGGATACGAACGTCCTGGTGAGGGCGGCTGTACGCGATGATGCCGAGCAGAGCGACGCCGCGATCAAGTTGATGGGCCGAGCCGCAATGGTCGCAATCGCGATCCCGTGCCTGTGCGAGTTTGTTTGGGTGCTTCGCAGCGTTTATCGCTTTCGTCCATCCGATATAGCTGAGGCGATTCGTACTTTGCTTGCCGCGGAAAATGTCGAAACTAACCGAGCAACGGTTGAAGCTGGCCTGGCAGTGCTCGACGCAGGCGGTGATTTTGCCGACGGCGTGATTGCCTACGAGGGAAGATGGCTGGGCGCAGAAACGTTCGTTTCGTTCGATAAGAAAGCGGTGGAGATGCTTGCGGCGAGGGGTGTGCCGGCGCGACGACTTTAATCGACGGACGCTAAGGGAGACGGCGAGAGAGTCCGACTACGCGGGGCTGACCGATCCCAAATCATTGGGAAGAACTGCCTGATACTACTTCATTCGTGCAGGGTAGTCGGGATCCTTCGACTGCGTGTGAACTTCGCGCTTGGGCGCGAAGTTTACACGCCGCTCAGGATGACAGATCTCGGCGCGGCTGAAGCCGCGCCCTTTCAAAACTGATCTCCGACGGAGTTTTTCAGTAGCCTGTGAAGCCGTGCTCTTCCACTACTGCATGAACCCGCCCGGATCTTTTCTCGCGGTCCCGCCCACTGTTAGCCGATCGATCTTCAGCGTTGGAATGCCCACGCCGACGGGAACGGCCTGTCCGTCTTTACCGCAGGTGCCGACGCCTTCGTCGAGTTTCAGATCGTTGCCCACCATGGAGACGCGGGTCAAAACATCGGGGCCGTTGCCGATCAGCGTTGCGCCCTTGATAGGGGCGGTAATCTGACCGTCTTCAATCATGTAGGCTTCGGAGGCAGAGAACACGAACTTTCCGTTGGTGATGTCCACCTGGCCGCCGCCAAAATTCACCGCATAAATTCCGTGCTTCACCGAGCGAATAATGTCTCCCGGATCATCCTGGCCGGCCAGCATGTAAGTATTGGTCATGCGGGGCATGGGAATGTGCTCGTAACTTTCGCGGCGCCCGTTGCCGGTGTCGGAGATGCCCATCAGCCGCGACGAGAGTTTGTCGCTGAGATATCCCTTGAGAATTCCATTTTCGATGAGCACGGTTTCCTGGGTAGGCTCACCTTCGTCGTCAACGTTGAGCGATCCGCGGCGCCATGGCATGGTGCCGTTGTCGACCACAGTGCACTTTTCGCTGGCTACGCGCTTGCCCACCAGCCCGGCGAATGCAGAAGTCTTCTTGCGATTAAAGTCCGCTTCCAGACCGTGTCCCACGGCCTCGTGGAGAAGAACGCCCGGCCATCCCGGACCCAGGACCACTTCCATTTCTCCCGCGGGAGCTTCGCGAGCGTCCAGTTGCAGGATGGACTGCCGCGCGGACTCTTTGGCGAAGAATTCTGGAGTCTTTTCGCCGAAGAAGAAATCGAGTGCTACGCGTCCGCCGCCGCCGGAAGAGCCGCGCGCGGAATTTCCTTCAGTCTTCGCGATGCACGAGACGTTCATGCGTGCAAGCGGTTGCGAATCTTCCGCGAAAGTTCCGTCGGACCCGACGACCAGAATGTTTCGCAATTCGTCCGCGTAGCTGGCCCGCACTTCCTGAATTCGCGGATCGTAGGCGCGAGCCGCTTTGTCCGCACGCATGACCAGTTCGACTTTGGCGCTGATCTCCGCGTCTACTGAAGGCAGCGTCACGGGATACAGACTTCGCGCCGCGGCTCTCTGAAAACCGGCTACGGTCGTTTTCGCCGGAGCGCTCGCGATCAAGGCCGCGGTGCGCGCCGCATGCAGGATTCGCGCGGCGGAAAGATCGTCGGTGTAGGCATAGCCCGTGCGTTCACCGGAGACGACGCGCACGCCGCATCCCGCGGAAATGCCCTGTGAGGCGGACTTCACCATGGATTCGTCAACCATCAGCGAAGTCGACGAAAGATATTCGAAGTAAAGGTCGGCGTAATCGCCGCCCGCGGAAAGCGCGGCCGACAAGTAGCGTTCCAGGTCGTTCTCGGTTACGCCGTAGTGGTCGAAGAAAAATCGTTGCTTATCGAAATTCTGTTTGTCCGAACTTTGTTTATTCACGCTTTGTTTGTCCACGTAAAGTTAGATGCCGGCGAGTCGGCGAAGACTCTTAGCGGGCACTCCGGTACCGCTATTATCCCACACGCAATCGGATAGAGAGCATTCGCCGAACTGTTCCACAAGGGCGCCGATGACGATGGTCACTCGTCACAGACATTCGCCTGCGTTAACGTGGACAATCCCTTCGTGACTCCTGACGCCCTTACCCGCACCGTTCAGGACTTCCTCAGCGAAGCCTCGGGTGCCGTTGTGCTCGAGAACGGCGCGGTGGCCTTCGACCTGGGGCAGTCCAAATATTCGATCTCGGGCGATTACAACAAATGCCTGTTGCACCTGTGGTCGGCCGAGCGCAACACCGTACGCCGCGTGCTCGATGCCGAAGTAAAGAACGGCGTTTTGAAACTTGCGGTGCAGCGGCTTGGGCATTCACGGCCTTCGCGGTTGGAAATTTGCCGCGAACGCGACCGTCGGTCGCCCTCCGCAAAAAAGGCCGCCCGGACAAGCTATGAACAAAAACTGCGCCGCGCTCTCGATCGCCACTTTCCCGGATTCGCGGTCACGCGTCTCACCACGGCCATGGACCTGGGAAAATCTTTTGGCCCCATCTACGCCCGCGGAGTGCTGCGCCGGGGCCAGTGTGCTTTCGCAGTACTCGGGGTCAACGCTTCCGAAACGCAGGCCTCGATTGACGCCTCTCTGACCTTCGGGATTCTTTGGCTCGAGGCCTGCCGCCATTCGTCGGCAGGGAAGTTCCTTGTCGAGGGCCTGCACCTATTCGTTCCGCATGGTTGCTCGGCGCTCGTCCGTGAGCGCATGGCCAATCTGAATCGCGGTGCCGCTAAGTGGAGTTTGTTTGAATTGGACGAGCGGCACGACGCTCTGCAGGAAATCGACTGCAGCGACCGCGGCAATGTTGCCACGCGGCTAGTCCACGCCACCAACGAGGCTGCTGCGTTAGAACGCTTCGCCGACTCGATCGCGAGAATCCATGGCATTCTTCCCAACTGCGAAGTCGCCGTTCTTTCCGCGGCCGAACTTGCTTTCCGCTGGCGCGGCCTGGAGTTTGCCCGGGCCCGCATGGGCGCCGAGGCCGAAACCTTCCGCAGCAAGCAGGAAATTGTGTTTGGCGTGGGCGCCGAAGAGCGCGTTTTGGAAGAGCGCAACTGGATATTTTTTGAACAGTTGCTCTCTGCGATTCGCGATACTCGCCATCCCTACGGCCCGCGCCAGCATCCGCTTTTCCGCCTTCGCCCGGAACGCTGGCTGGAGTCGCTGGTGGTCGCTGACGTGAGCGTGATCGATGAGCGGCTCGATCCTGAATCACTCTATTCGCAGGTCCCCGCGTTCTCCGCGTGCGACCGGGCCATGCTCGACGTGCTGACGTGCACGCACGATGGCCGACTCGCAGTTGTCGAACTCAAGGCCGACGAGGACATTCACCTGCCGCTGCAGGGCCTCGATTACTGGTCCCGAGTCGAGTGGCATCACTCTCGCGGGGAATTTCCGCGCTTCGGATATTTCCCCGGCCGCGAGCTTTCGGCCGAGAAGCCACTACTCTATCTTGTGGGTCCGGCCCTGCATGTTCACCCCGCAACCGACACGCTCCTCCGCTATCTCTCGCCGGAAATCGATTGGGAATTCGTGGGCATTGACGAGCGGTGGCGCGAAGGAGTTAAGGTGGTGTTCCGCAAACGGCCCGACCGGCGTGCACGTTCCGGAGACGAGGCGACACAAAATCCGCCACGGTTCCAGCGCCGAGTTGCGGTTTGATTGGTTCTGGGGCGCAGGCTGATTAGTTCTGGCGTGCACCTAAGTTGCGGAGTTCGTCGGCAACCCCGGGCGATCATGTTCCGCCGGGATCATGAGCCACGCGACTGAAGCACTTGCCAGAGACAGGCCTGCGCAAATCCACATGACGATTCGGAAGCCATAAACGAACGCTGCCCTCACCAGCTCCTGGATGGCGACGTTCGTTGTCGGATCAAGCCCAGCGGGCAGCTGCAAGCCGGCGAGCTTGATCTCGTTCGCTTGCACGTCCTGTCGAATATATGAAGGCAAGGCAAGGCCCGCCAAACTCCGATCCAGTCGAAAACTAAACGCCTGCACCATTACGATTCCAAACACTGCAATGGCGAGTACCCCCGCCACCCGTGCGACTGCATTGTTGATTCCAGAAGCTGCGCCCGCTCGATCTTCCTTAACTGAATTCATGACCACGGTGGTGAGAGGCGCGACGGTGACGACCATCCCAAATCCCAGGACGATGATCGCCGGGAAAAATACCTTCCAGTAACTATTGCCAACTGCAGGCACAGAGAACAGAGCGAAACCGATTGCGGCAATAAGAGGGCCAACCATCAGCGGACCTCTTGAGCCATAACGGACAACGAGTCCACCCGCCCAGCGCGAAAGAAGGAACATCAGCAGAATTAAGGGAAGGATCGCAATACCGGCTGCGGTGGGCGAATACTCTTGAGCCTGGATTAGATTCAAAGGAAACAAGAAAAAGAAAATTCCAATGGCCGCGTAGAGGAGAAGCGTTAGGAGGTTCGCACCACTGAACCTCTGGGAACGGAACAGCGTGAGCGGCACCATGGGAGAGGGAATGCGCGCTTCAACGAAAACGAATGCGATAAGGCTCCCGAACCCAACCGTCAAACTTCCGAAGACTAAGCGATTCGTCCAGCCCAAGTTCGCGGACTCGAGGAAGCCGTACACCAGGCCGGCGAGCCCTAGTGTGGCGAGCAGCGCCCCAATCCAATCGATGCGTGCTGCGAGCGGGCGACGGCTTTCCGGAATTCGCCAAAATGAAATGGCTATGACGACCGCTGCAATCGGAAGATTGATGAAGAACGCCCAGCGCCAGGAGGCATGCTCAACCAGCCAACCGCCAAGAACGGGCCCGATTGCGGTGGTGATGGCGGTAGCGCCCGACCAGGTGCCGATGGCTTGCCCACGACTGTTTTCGTCGAAGGATGTACTGATAATCGCGAGGCTTCCGGGCACCAGGAGTGCAGCTCCTACTCCTTGAATACTCCGGGCGAGGATCAACTGGTGAATGTTCGAAGCAAAGCCGCAAGCCGCGGATGCAACCGAGAAAATGGCCACGCCCGCCACATAGATGCGGCGCTGCCCAAACAGGTCGCCGAAGGAGCCGCCGACCAGAATCAGCGCGCCCAGAAACAGACCGTACGACTCGACCACCCACTGCACATCCACCACTGTCGCGTGAAAGCTACCCTGTATCGCTGGCAGAGCGACGTTGACGATTGTGCTGTCGATGAACGCTATGCTGGAACCGAGAATCGTTGCCGTGAGAATCCATGGTCTGATTCTTTCTGCACAGGGGACCCCGCTACCGCCTGAGCGGAGTACAGCTTCATCGCAAGGCGCTCTCATGAAGATTATTGATGCTACTCTGGTGCATTGGGTCCAGCCGATAATTGATTTACTGGGCAGAACCAGTCGCCACGGTTGGCGCCGGCGACACGGATTTTAGCTGGTCCAAAGACGTCAGTACGTTCTTCCAGCGAACCTGGTCCTTTTTCGTCTCGATTGCGGCGGTGGGGTCGGAATAAAACTGCAGAATGTTGTCGCGCAATTCCGGCGACGTGAGATTGAACTTCCGTTCGGACAACTGGGCAAGCAGCTTCGCGTAGGCGTCGTCGGTGAGGGAGTATTCGGCCGGCTTCGTCAGTTGGCCGGTATCAAGATCGCAGTTGGGAAGGACGAGTTTGTCGTTGCGCAGTTCTTCGAGAAAAGAGCGGTAGTGATCGACGGTAGTGTTGATGCTCTTGAAATAGAGATCTTCCGTTTGCGGAGTCGGATTATTGAAAGCCATTCCTTTGAAGGGGCCGACTTTCGGCATGTAGCGCAAGAGCGTCGACAATATTCGGGTGCCGACGCCCGGCTTTTTGTAGTCCTTTCCCCATTGCTTTTCGTAGTCGGAACGCGAGAGGCGGTAGAGGAATTTCCGTTTCGCGAAGTCCGGGGTTTCGTGCATCAATTCTTTCTTGTGAGTTTGCAGCGCGACCTGGGTCATCCGCGGAATCATCCGGCTGACCGCGAAACGATACGAGCCTACCGCCATATCCTCGTGGGTCAGCACGTCTTTCAACTGCATTCCGTAGACGACGGGGAAGACACGTTCCAGCAAAGGCTTGGATACCTGGAATCCGATGAAGTCGTGGTACTGCTGAGAGGCGTAACGATTTTTTGCGACCTGCGCGGTGTCGAACCCGAACTCGGTTTTCAAGTGCGCGGTCTTATCCTCGGCATAGCGAACGGACTTGCCATATTTCGCTCGCAGCTTCGGATATTCGATGGCGACAGCTTGGTTGACCGCGGGGTGACCGGCAATATCCGATGCATAGTGTGACAATGCGCCTAAGGCGAAGGCGTATTCGTTGACATCCTGGCTTTCAAGCAGCAACTCGCGAACAAAGTCGCCGCTGCGAACGTAGTGCACCAGGTCGCTGAACTCTTCGCTGCCGAATGGGTAATAGCCGAGATCCTGGATCACGGCGCCTCCATAGGCGTAGGCATGGGCGTCGGTGATTTGTTGTTCGGTGAGCCCTGGATATCGCTTAAGCAGGAGGGGACGGATCCCGTCCGTCCACACGAGATCAACGATCTCCTCATGAGTCAGAACCGAGTAGGCGGAGGAACTACTGCAGGACATGAGCACGATAAGAAGAACCGTCGCTGCACCCATGGCAAACTGGCGCAAACGATCTGCGTTGGCGTCAGCCGACATCGTCCGGTGGGTCATAAATCAGATGCGCCCGAGGACCAGCAGAACGACAACTATGAGAATGACGAGACCTACTCCGCCGGACGGCGCGTAGCCCCAGTCTCGACTGTGAGTCCATCGCGGCAGAGCTCCGAGAAGCGCCAGAATCAGGATGACGATCAGAATAGTTCCAAGCATATTTGCTCCTTTCACTCAATACGGGACCAGACTGCAGAGCGTGAAGGCGACGATCGACCTTGCCGGCGCGCTTGCCGTTGACCTTGGAGCCGGAGAAAAAAGGTGCGAGTCCCAGAAGTGACTGCGCGCCGGCTATGAGAGTTCAGTGGCTTTCTGTCCACCGCGGATTGGATGGACCGCTATGGTGCGAAGCTGAGTTCAATGTTGACGCCGGGATAGCTCGCATTGCACAGGTAATAGACGCCGTTTATATCAACCACAAAAACGTCCTGGGTGTAGAGCCAGTTACTCGGCCACGCGTCGACGAATCCGAACGAATAGCCGCCATACTGGAAGCGGCGATCATTGTAATCGGCCTGGCTTACACGAAAATGGTGTTCCTGTCCAAAATTGGCCCGATAACGGTCGTCGGGAATGCGGCCGCCACGGTTAGCGCCTGCACTTTGCACCGGCTGTGCGTGTTGCTGCTGCGTATTCCTTTCTTCCGGCTTGCCGTTATTTTCCCGCTGCGCGTTTCTCTCTTCGGGTTTTACGTTCTTCTCCTGCTGCGCGTTTCTGTCTTCAGGTTTAACGTTCTTCTCCTGCTGCGCGCCTTTCTCCTCTGGCTTGGCGGATCTTTCCGGCTGTGCCCTTTTCTCGTCCTGGGCAGGCTTTGCTTTCTCTTCTTCCTGATCGTGCTGCTCCTGCCGTGCGTAAACCGGAACCGCGATGATCAAAGATAAAACTGCGGTGCTGATAGCTGCAATTAGTTTCATACGTTGTTACCTCCGTTACTACTTGTGCGGCACGCGGGCGAATCTCACCCGCGTGCCGCTTGTTCTAGCGCAAGCTTCCCGTGGTCGCGTTGATTGGTTTGCCGATAGCTTCACCAGAGACGAGAAGCTCCACTCTCCGGTTCTGTTGCCGGCCTGCTGAGTTATCGTTGGAGGAAACCGCCTGACTGTTGCCGAAACCTCTGGACGAAACCGAATTGCTCGATACGCCTTGCTGCACAAGATAGTCACGCACAGAGTTGGCACGGTTCTCCGACAGGGTTTGGTTCATGGCATCGCCGCCAACGTTGTCGGTATAGCCGCCGACTTCGATGTTGAGTCCCGGATACGCCAGCAAGATGCCTGCCACTTTCGACAGCTTCTCGCGCGCGCCCGGCTTCAACGAATACCTCCCGGAGTCAAACAGAACGTCGGACATGCTGACGATGAGGCCGCGCGCGGTATCGCGAGTCTGAAGGATTGAATTCAGTTGCTCGGATAATTTTGCGCGCATGGCAACCTTGTCACGTTCCGCCTGTTGTGCGGCTTGCTGCGCCCTCAGCGTATCGGCGCGAGATTGGTCGGCATCAGCCTGGGCGGCTGCGAGTGCCGTGGCTGAAGAGGCTTGGTTGTCCGCCATATCGGCTCGGGCTTTCGCCGTGGCTGATTGGGCGTCGGTCGCGTCATTCCGCGCCTGTATGCTCGCGGACTGAGCTGTGGCAGCGTCGGTTTGCGCTTGCAGATTGGCTGACTGTGCATTCGCAGCGTCCGCTCGGGCCTGGACAATGGCAGATTGCGAATTTGCATCGTCGGCTCGAGCCTTGTCGGCGGCGAGTTGCGCATCGGCGGCGTCGGTTCGCGACCTGGCAGCATCCGACTCGGCTTGACGTCTGCCGATCTCGGCTCGGGCCTGATCGGATTGCGCATTTTCCTTCTGCCGGGTTTCGTCTTCGGTCTGTGCTTGCGATTGTGACAGTGAATCCGCGGCAGCCTGGCGCTCATTGGCCAGGCGTACGTCGTCCATTTTCTTGACGGCGATCTCGCGTGCGTCTTCCGCAGTTTGGACCTCCTCGCGGGAGATTGCGATCAGCGGCTTCTTGTCTATGTGTTTGTTGATAGCTTCAGAATCTGCTTTATCCATCAACTGAACGGCATGTCGATAACTGCCCGAAGCGTATTGCTCAGCGCCTTCGGACTGCGCGATGCGCAAGGCATTCCGCGCTTCAAAGAATTCAAGTGGCAACTTGGCATTCATCACGACGGGATCGAACTTGTAGCCAGTGGGAATGTAGCCACCGCGCTCCATCAGTTCGTATTTTGCGTTCACCGCCTCGGTGGTTCCCTTGGTGTCCTCGCGAACCACGTTCTCGAGAATCACTGCGTTGCTGGGCTGGCGGACGGCATAGTACGGTTCTGCGGTGACAATCAGGGCAAACGCCTGCAGGTCGGCGGTGACGTTGAGCTTGCTGCGATGGTTGCCGCCGAGCAGGACTTCGCCGAGATTTACGGCGCGGCCTTCGGGCGAAATCGCCCACAACACGTAAGTCAGATACTCAGTGCCAAACGTGGTTGGCTTCTGGAGATTGCCGAATTCCGCTTCGATCGATATGGAGCCTCGCTTGCTGTTGATCTTGGCGACGCCGTTGGCGGAGGGCATCAGGTCCGTGCCCGCAAAATCCAACTTTGACGGTCCGCTGCGATGCTGATAGTTGACGGCTTGCACGCTGCGGCTGATGACAATCACGCGAAACGTGGGTGTCGCGCTCATCGGCTCGACGGCGAGGTTGGTTTGAGAATTAGTCTGAGCGAGTGCGCTCAAACTGAGGGTGATTCCGGCGGCTAACAAAAGGCGAGTCTTCAAAATACCTCCAGCAGGATTTTCCTGCGATGTTGCCGCTTCGACCGTTGGGTTGAAGCGTTTGGTTTCTTGTGTGGCTACGGGTTGCTCCGTTGCTTATGTGCCAACGTGGATGCGGGAAAGTGAGTGAAAGAGTCCGAACACGTTGAGCAGCCACAAGACCACCGCGATGACCACCACGCCGTTGAGAATGGACTTGATGGATCCTTGCATGGGAATAAATCGATTCACCAGCCACAGCAGGATACCCACCACTACCAGAACTTCCAGGAGTTGAATTAAAGGCATGATCCTTTTCCTTTTCTCGGGCTACGCCCCTCATCCGCCTGGAGGTGTTGCCCTGACTTCGATTTTCGGGAATGCTTAGGGTCGAATCGTGTTCGCCGCAAGTTTTAGCGGCACACCCGGATGACGATGCTGATTCGCTGGATGTGGCCGCTCGGGTGTGACCTGAACAGGTCACGACTCGGCGGCCTAAATGCAGAGCCACGAATCAGCAGTCGCGGCTCCGTCTTCACACTCAGAAGATAATAATGAGAATGACAGGCGCAGGCGTTCGTGTCTGAGCAAGATAGCTCACGTGCAGGGATTTAAGCTTGCGGCGCCGCGCTGGTACAAACTGGCTCGGAATTAATTCGCCTTTTGACGGTCGTTAACGATGATGGGCTCGCCGACTGTTCACTATTGACCATCTTGACGGCGAACAATCGTGCATTCTGAAAACATGAAAGTGAAACAGAAATTGGCCCTGGCGGTGCGTTGTCCCACATGTGGAGCGAAACCTGGGGAAAAATGCGAGCTGAGTACTGGCCTGCCGCGCACAGACCCGCATCGAGACCGCCGCTTAGCCGGTTCCGAAAAGTTGCCGTAGTGCCGTCGCTTGTAGTCGAGGCTGACCCCCGTATTGTTTGACAGCCCTCTCGGGCCAACCTCCAGCTACACTCAACCTCTGGCTCAGTCCGCCTGCTGGTTCGTTTGCCGAACTGCCGCGGTGTCAAGGTAGCAGCTCTGCTGCATATGGCGCGAATGCGCGGAGACGGTCACGTAGGGCACGCCGAGGAAGTGCCGGGAAACGATTTCAGTTACCTCCAGACCATTGAAGTGTTGTCCCTTTACCTTTTTTAGAATCCGCTGCAGCGCGTTCTGGATCTTCGCCGCGCCGAGGGAGCCAAGGAACATCACCTTGACTTCGGTCGCCATGAAAAAGAAATTCCATCCGACAGCATGGATCTTGCGGTCGAGCGCGAAACTATTCAGAGCCTTGAGCTGGCTCCATCCCAAGAAACATGGTTCGCTTTCAAGGCCAAGAAGTTTCGTCATTCCGGGCCACTCTCTCATTAGAATCGTTCCAGCTTGAACGGTTTCTGCCATAGTTCCCCTTTTATGTGTGCTTTTCGTTCGATTTAGCCGATAGCTGTTCCAATGGTGAGACAGTGCGCAAAGCAAAACTGATCAAAAATGATCAGTCTTTCTGAAGTGCGTAGCGTACGCTGGAGTACAATTTAGGTGAGGTAGGCATGAGTGGAGTGAATTAGTCCGTCGTTTACGGGCCGCACTCGAAGGAGAGGTACCCTACGGTAGCAGCCAAGAAGAACGGTGGATTCGATGCAGACACTTTCCTCGCGACCATTGGAGACGGCAGGAAGATTCTGGCTGTGCCCAGAAAGCAAACGATATTTGCCCAAGGGGACGAGGCGAATGCGGTCTTCTATGTGCAAAAAGGGCGAGTGAGGCTCACCGTTGTTTCCAAGATCGGCAAGGAAGCCACCATCGCGATCGTTAGTGAAGGGAACTTCTTTGGTGAAGGTTCGCTGGCGGGGCAACTGCTACGCATGGGCTCCGCGGCGGCCATGACAGATTGCGAGATTCTTCGGGTGGAGAAGAAGACGATGATCGAAGCGCTTCATCGTGAGCCCAAGCTTTCTGAAATGTTCGTGGCCTATCTGCTGGCGCGGAATATCCGCTACGAAGAGGATCTGGTCGACCAGCTGTTTAATTCCAGTGAGAAACGCCTGGCGCGCGTCCTTTTATTGCTTGCTCATTTTGGCAAGGAGGGAATTCCCGAAACTGTGGTCCCTAAGATCAGCCAGGAGACACTGGCCGAAATGGTTGGAACGACCCGTTCGCGGGTTAGCTTCTTTATGAACCGATTCAGGAAGCTGGGTTTCATTCACTATGCGGGCGGGACTGAAGGCGCCCTGCAAGTGCATAGCTCGCTGCTCAATGTCGTTCTCCACGACTAGGCAGGGCCGGAAAAAAATCCTCAGTTCGTGAACTGAAATCCCCCAGCGCCTAAAGACGGCAACGATATTGCTGGACTTGCGGCGCGGCTGAAAGCCGCGCCCTTTCAAAACTGATCGCCGACGGAGTTTTTCAGCAGCCTGTGAAGCCGCGCCCTTTCAAAGCCACGTCAAGATACACACAGAAAGTTCGGATTCTCTGGCTTCACGCGGTCTTTTGCGGGACCGCGGCGCGATTGACCACGAAGGCTGTGGCGAGATGAGAAGCGTTGATTGTATCCGCTGGCGGCCAATCCGTCGGTGGCAGATAACGGGGTCGTGCCGGCGCGGTCGCTGCATTTTGCCGGTAGCCGCAGGAGAGACAGATCGCTCCAATTTCTTGCTTCTCCGTCTCTTTCGAAATTTCGTTTTCGCGCACTGCAAGCGAGCCGTTCACGACCGGCCCCTGACACTGGTCGCATCGATAAACCGAGAGATGGAGATAGTGTTTTTTCATTGGTACCCCACTGAGGAAAAACGCTCTGCAAGATAGACTAGGCGCACACCGCTTCGCTGTCCGATCACAATTGCTCAGTTCCAGTACCGTCCCTTTTAGGCTGCTTTGAAGGTTTTGCCGCATTCCAGGCAACCGGCTTCGTGGCGCGGTGTGATAAGCCCGCAAAATGGGCATATCCGCTGGGAGGCGAAATCGCCATCGTGGGGTTCCATTCCCAGGAATTTCCGAAGCGAAGCGGCCACGAGGGCACGCAGACTACGAACACGGACAAGAAAGGGATGCGAAACTGCAGTCATGGCTAAGACTCCGCTCTTTTGACGATCCCATGATGCCACGCGCAGGTTGACAATTCTGTGCAACATTGCTCGCTTTGCAGGGGAATGTGATTTTGCGGGTTGGGATCGAAGCTGCAAGCGTTTCCTGGCTGCGAAGTGAGCAATTCAGACCATCTATTCCGCCATGATGGGCTCATGATGATCCTTGAGACGAGCACTTCCTCTCTCTTTCAGGTCCTCTGAACTAAGTCAGCTAATCTGAAGTTTTCTCCTCTTAGTTCCGTAGCACCTAAAGGAACAATTCCATGAAAAAAACGATGTCACTGCTGTTGATGAGCGCGATGGGGCTGTTTGGAACATTCGCGTGGGCGAGTTCAGGGCGTGAAGACTCGGTGGCACGCCTGCAATCCTCGGTCGATGTGATTCACGCCATTATGGCGACACCCGACAAAGGCATTCCGGAAGAAGTGCTGAACGCGGCAAAGTGCATCGTGGTGGTGCCCAACCTGATCAAGGGCGGTTTCGTCTTCGGCGGAAAGCACGGACGCGGCGTAGCCTCTTGCCGTACTGCTGAGGGCTGGAGCGCACCGGCATTCGTCACCATTGGCGGTGGGAGTTGGGGTTTGCAGATTGGAGTTGAAGATGTGGACCTGGTCATGCTGGTCATGAACGACCAAGGTTTCCAGCATCTACTTTCGAGCAAGTTCGAACTTACGGGTGAAGGATCGGTGGCAGCCGGGCCGGTTGGGCGGCATGCTTCGGCAGGAACGGACTGGAAGATGAACACCGAAATGCTGACCTACTCACGCTCGAAGGGCGTGTTCGCCGGCCTGACGTTGGAGGGTGCGGTGGTGGAACAGGACAACGACTCCACGCGCGCCATTTATGGCAGGCACATGGAATTCCGTAATATTCTTTCCGGCAAGGTGGCGACTCCGAGGAGCGCAGAACCGTTCATGAAGGCGATTGCCGAAGCGCGCGAGCAAGCGCACATTGCGGAAGCAAAAGACGACCGGAAGTAATTTGCATCTGAACGTAAGCAAGACAGATTGTGGGTTGGCCGGAACCACACACTGGTTCCGGTCATCCCGGTTTACAGATTTGTGCTTAACTTTCCGAAGGCGGACAATATGAAAACTAGGCTCCGGCACGTGCTTTGCACACAAGTGGCCTGTCTTGGTCTATGGACTATGTTGGGGTTTGCCCAGTCGCCCGATCTTTCGCAGAATTTTGAGGCCTGCAAGGCGGGCCGCGCGGCCTGTGATCAATCTAAGTTGAGTGCTGCGCAAGCGGCGGAGGTTTCTCTCGCCAGTCATGGACGCAACGTTGCGAACTGCAGGAATCACTATAATTCTTGTGACCGTTCGACGCTCTCGCAACCGGAGACAGTGGCATTGGCCGTTGCCGATCACCAGCGCAATGTGAGCGACTGCAACGATGGGATGCAATCCTGCGACCGATCCAGGTTGACGCCGGCGGAAGAGCGCGATTCGTCCGCCGCGGCACGCCAGCGCAATATAGCCGCCTGCCAAAACGGAGGAGGAGACTGTGACCACTCCAAGTTGAGCGCATCGGAAGCCGGGGCAGTGGACGCTGCCCGGCAGCAACTCAATGCGTCCGACTGCAAGGACGGTTCTGGCCTGTGCAATTATTCGCAGTTAACGCCCACCCAAACCAAGGAAGTGGCCGACGGAGAGCATAAGCGCAACGCGCAGAGTTGTGAGAACGGTTGGGACGAGTGCGACCGCTCCAAACTCACTCCGCTGGAAGCCAAACAAACATCCTTCGCAGAACACCAGCGCAACCTCACAGCTTGCAGGAACGGCGAAGAAACTTGTGACTATTCAAAGCTGACGGCCCCCGAAGCCAAGGCGCTGGCCGACGCCGAACACAAGCGCAATTACGCGGCCTGTCTGAAAGGCCGCGGGTATTGCGATGCTTCCGAGCTTACGGTTGAGGAGACGCGCACGCTTCATCCGGGCAATTGACGGGAGAGCGAAGAGAAATCTGTCGGGTTACCGGAAGGTTATGATCCAACGACAATGTCCGCAGTGCAATAGCGAACTCGTACCAACCAGGCGCGTCGATCAGCGACTGGCGCCCGGAATCGCGCCAACAGCGTCCCCGGGCTGGCGATGCGGTGTTTGCGGGGGCGAGTTCACCGTGGACGAGATACGCGAAGGCAATCGCGTGAGAGCGGAAGCCATCGAGCACGCGTAGGCTACTCGCAGGACAGATTCGTCGAGCGAGCGAAGGCTGAACCGCCTTGGACTGTCTTAGTAGGACGATCAGTACGACGATTCGTACGACGATCAGACAACGATCAGACAACGATCGGGATTGCACGAACCGATGCGTTGGACTCGCACCCTTCCAACGATTTGCGCCTGCGAGAATTGCCAGCCCCATCCCTAGCAAGCCTAAACGTCCCAGATTCCGGAACAGCTACTTAGAGCCGCAACCCCTCCGAACCAACCCACAAGAAGCGGAGGCAGATGCTTGCTTCCAGGCCTCAGGTAGCCGTTGGGTTCCACTTCGGGACGCCAGCGCCCTAGGTGTGAACGTTCTCACCCTCCAGCCCACGCCTTCCGTTTGATAATGACCTTGTGGCTGCGGCCTTCGATCAGCATGATGGGCAGTCGCTAGCGTAAATCTCATGACACCGCATTTAGATCCCGGCGTCTCGCGGAGGCTGGGTCAATTCGTCTCTGCCTGCAGTCTGCTCGCGATGGTGTTCGGGCTGTGGGTGCTGGCTGGCTGGGCGTTACACAGCCAGATCGTGAAGAGCATCCTTCCGGGACAGGTTCCGGTCGAGGCGAATACGGCGATCTGCTTCATCTTGATTGGTTTTGCTCTATGGATTCTGAGGAAGGACCAGCCGGCCGCGGCCTCCGGCTGGGCGCTAGCCGCAAAGCTGGCAGCGGCCATTGCCAGTATGGTGGGATTGCTCTCCTTGCTGGAGTTCATGATCGGGTGGGATTTCGGCATCGATCAGTTGCTGTTCGCAGCCGGCGCCAAAAACGTTGCGGGAAGCGCGTGGCCCGGCCTTATGTCCCCTCTCGCAGCCTGGGGTTTTTTTCTGCTTGGACCCACACTGCTGTTGCTGGATGCCAAGACAAAGCTCGGCCGCTGGTCGACGCAGTTGTTGCCCAGCGTCGTGGCCCTGGCTGCGATGTTCGGGATCCTCGACTTTGTTCTCGATCCGACTGCCACCCACACTTACAGCTCTCCCGTCTCGTCTCTTGCACTGTCTGTAGTTTCGTTCGGGTTGATGTTCGCTCGACCTCAGTGGGGCCTGGGGGCCTTGGTCACGGGCCCGACCCTGGGCGGTACGTTAACGCGGCGGTTCTTTCCGGCCGCCATTCTCGTCCCCTTGGTCGTCGGCTGGCTACGATGGAAGAAGGAAATGACGGGGCCTTATTCCGATTGGAGCGGGCTCACTTGGATGACAGTATTGACGGTCGTCTTGCTAGCGAGCCTCACGGCCTGGACCGGGTTCACGGTTGATCGTGCCGAGCGGGAACGGCGCCAAAGCCAGGAAACCGTCACGCGCCTTGCCGCCATCGTCACTTCTTCCAACGACGCCATCTTCGGCAAGACGTTAGAGGGGATTGTCACCAGCTGGAACCCGGGGGCAGAAGCGATTTATGGCTATTCGGCGGCGGAGATGATCGGGCATTCAATTTCCGTTTCGGTACCCCCGGATCGTCGCGAGGACTTTGCGGCTATCATGGACAGAGTCAAGCGCGGGCAGCCGGTTGAACATCACGAGACGACTAGGCTGCGAAAGGACGGGCAGATCATCCATGTGTCTCTCGGTGTCAGCCCTGTGCGGGATGAGGCGGGGCGCATAGTTGGTGCATCTACCATCGCGCGCGATATCACCGAGCGAAAGAAGGCGGAGAGGGAACTGCGCGAGAGCCAAGAACGATTTCGGATCTTGTTCGATGAAATGTTGGTGGGATTTGCGCTATTAGAGCCTATTTATGACGAAGCCGGCAAGCCATGCGACTTCCGTTATCTGGAGGTAAACCCGGCGTTTGAAACGCATTGCGGTTTGGGCCGAGATGAAGTCGTAGGCAAAACGATTCGCGAGGTTCTTCCCACTTTGGAGCCCATTTGGATTGCGACTTACGGGAAGGTCGCGGTCACGGGTGAATCGATCCACTTCGAAAGCCATGCGGAACCCTTGGAACGATGGCTGGAATTAAGTGCATTCCGTACTTGCAAAAACCAAGTCGCGGTCACCTTCGCCGATATCAGCGAGCGCAAGCGGGCCGAAGAGGCGCGGCGCGAGAGTGAGGAACGTTTTCAGGCGATGGCCAATGGCATCCCGCAGCTGGCGTGGATGGCCGAGCCTGACGGACACATCTTCTGGTACAACCAGCGCTGGTACGAATACACGGGGACGACGTTTGAGCAGATGGAAGGCTGGGGGTGGCAGAGTGTCCACGATCCCGACGTGTTACCGAAAGTCTTGATGGGCTGGAAGGCCGCGATCGCGGCAGGCGTACCCTTCGATATGGAGTTTCCCCTGCGCGGCGTCGACGCGGTTTTTCGCACGTTTCTGACCCGCGTTATGCCGTTTAAGGATTCCGAAGGCCGGGTGACGCGCTGGTTTGGCACTAATACTGACATCAGCGAACGTCAGCGGGCGGAGGAAGAAATCCATAGGCTGAACGACGAACTCGAACAAAGAGTGCAGCGGCGAACCGCCCAGTTGCAGGCCGCGAATCAGGAACTGGAGGCGTTCACCTACTCGGTTTCGCACGACTTGCGGGCGCCGCTCAGGCATATCAGCGGATTCTCCAAGATTCTCAGCGAGGAATTTGGGCCGAAACTGCCGGCTGAAGCCCAGCATCACTTGCAACGCATTGAGCAAGGCACGCGACGCATGGGTCTGCTGGTCGACGATCTGCTGAAACTGGCGCGGGTAGGCCGCAGCGAGCTTACTTTGCGAGCTACGGAACTGAAATCGCTGATTGACGAAGTTATCGCAGAACTGTCGCCGGAGTGCACGAACCGGCAAATCGAGTGGAAGATAGGCAACCTGGGCTCGGTGGCGTGCGATGCCGGTTTGATGAAGCAAGTATTTCAGAATCTCCTTTCGAACGCGCTCAAGTTTACCCAGCCGCGGGCCCAGGCTGTCATCGAGGTGGGAGAGAAGAGCGAAGCGGGAAGCCCAATTCTCTTTGTGCGCGACAACGGCGTGGGCTTCAGCATGAAGTATGCCGACAAGCTGTTCGGCGTATTTCAGCGGCTGCATCGCCTGGAAGATTTCGAGGGTACCGGCGTGGGCCTGGCCACCGTGCAGCGGATTGTTGAGAAACACGGCGGGCGCATCTGGGCCGAAGCCGAACCGGACAAAGGCGCGACGTTCTCCTTTACCCTGGGGATTTCCGAGAACAGCGAACTCAAGACAAAGGCGGCGACAGTGGGAGACAAACTATGACCGAGTCACAGGTTGAAATTGTACTGGTAGAAGATAATCCGGATGATGCTGAGCTTACTCTGCACGCTCTGCGCAAAGAAAACCTGGCCAACAACATTCACGTCGCCCGCGATGGCGAGGAGGCCCTGGAATTCCTCTTCGGCGAGGGGGCCAACACCGACCGGTCCCTCGAGCCCCCGCCAAAGGTGATTCTGCTGGACGTGAAGCTGCCCAAGGTGGACGGCATGGAAGTGCTGAAGCGACTGAAAGCCGATGTCCGGACAAGAACCATCCCAGTCGTCATTCTGACTTCCTCCAAGGAAGATCGCGATTTGATCAAGAGCTACAACCTGGGCGCCAATAGCTACATTCAGAAGCCGGTGGATTTTGAACAGTTTCGGAATACGGTGAAGAGCCTGGGCCTGTATTGGCTATTGATCAACCAGCCTGCGCCTCGCCCGACCCAGAGACCGTCTGACGCCCTCGAGGGAGCATCCGTCAAGAAATAATCGACAATGTGACCGCGAAGTGGCCCCCTTTGAGGGAACCGCCGAATCCGCGTGCTTTGCTGTCACCCCTGCATGCGCTGCTCTATCGCCGTGAATGGTTTCTTCTTTAATTCCAAGAGAATGCCGCAGCGCCTCCCCTGGTCTGTGGTTCCCAGAAACGACAGTCATGATCAAAGTTTCGGAGCGATCCAGTCGATGGATCAGCAGAGACCTGGGCATCCTCGCGAGGCTGCGTGGAGGCAGGATTGGCCGCGCTCTGCGACCCGGGAATGATTCCTAACGGAATTTTTCCCAGCGACGGCGCGGGAGAGCGAGCGTCCCAGCATGACTCTTTGGGAGAAGGTGTTTGTGAAGCCGACACCGGAATGCCGACGTATGGGCCACGGTCGAAGGGCTTGGGCCGTCTGGATATCCTTCTGGCTAGGGATGGCAATCGCCTCGGTCGCGGCGGCGATGGGGCAGAGTTACGACATCATGGACTTGAGCCCGGAGGAACTCAAGAACGTTCAGGTTTACACCGCATCGGTGTACCTGCAGGAGAGCCGCGAGGCTCTTTCCGCTGTTTCTGCCACCCCGATGTTTGAGCTTTCCGGCGTTCTGGCGGCTCTAAGAGTTCATTCAGAAAGCGATCACATCGTGCGATGCCGGGCCATCGTTCTGCACGGTGAGTCGCCCGGCTTGGTGTATCTGGTTTCGGATTTGCAGAAAACTCGAGAGCGCCGACGCTGGTTTGTATTTGTGCTCGTCCTGTTCGTCGGCTCTTCTGCAGCCGCGTTCCTGGGTGCCTTATTACTGAGGCGCACGATCTCCCGGCCAATTCTTGATCTAACCAAGGTCGCCAAGACGGTTCCCGAACAAAGGCGCTTTGCGGTTCGTGCGCCCAACTATGCCGGCGACGAATTCGGCGTTGTGGCGGATGGCTTCAAAGAAATGCTGGCGGAAATCGAAGAACGGGACGAAACCATCCGCGCCGCGCACGCCGAGTCTGAGCTCTTCATTAACTCGGTGCCGTCCATCCTGATTGGAACTGACGGCGCGGGTCTAATTACGCGCTGGAACCTGGCTGCCGAAACCGCCTTCGGGGTAGGTTCCAAAGCTGTGCTCGGCAGACCGCTGCCCAGCTGTGGAGTCCGTTGGCTCCGTCCTCAACTCGGCGAGGAGGCCGATTCCTGGTTTCGCGTTCGCCGGTCGGAGAGATGCGATGTGAAGTTTGAGAGAGAGGGAGAAGTACGAGTGGTGGGACTGACGATTATCAGCGTGGACCGGTTCCCGACTGGCGAAGGTATTGGATTTCTGATCACTGGCGCCGACATTACAGATCGCATCCTCCTGGAGGGACAACTGCGGCAGGCCCAGAAACTGGAAGCGATCGGACAATTGGCCGCTGGCATCGCCCATGAAATCAACACTCCCACCCAATATATTGGCGACAATTCCAGGTTTCTGAAAAAGATTTGGCCCCCGATCAACGAGATTCTCGCTCTCTGCATCCGGGCGGGCAAGGAATCTCTCGCCGGCCCGGTGGCCGCGAATACGATGACCGAGTTGCTGCAGGCGGTGGAGCGTGCGGATCTCAGTTTTACGCTGTCCGAAGTTCCGCAAGCGATCGATGGGACGCTGGAGGGAGCGGAGCGGGTTTCGAAAATCGTACGGGCTATGAAGGAGTTTTCACATCCTGGAACGGAAGGCAAGTCCGCCGTCAACCTCAAACATGCGATCGAAACCACGATTGCCGTGGCCCGGAACGAGTGGAAATATGTGGCCGATGTCGAGACCTGCTTTGATGAGTCCTTGCCGCCTGTCCTTTGTTTGGCCGGAGAGTTCAATCAGGTCATCCTTAATCTCTTGATCAACGCGGCGCACGCCGTCGGCGATGTGGTGGGCCGCGACTCTGGACAGAAGGGCACCATCTCGGTCACCACGAAATTAGTGGGGGACTGGGCGGAGGTGCAGATCCGGGATACGGGAAAGGGAATTCCTGACGATATTCGCGGACGAATCTTCGAACCATTCTTCACTACCAAAGAGGTGGGTAAGGGTACGGGGCAGGGATTGGCCTTGGCTCATGCATTCGTGGTAAAGAAGCACAACGGACAGATATGGTTCGAAAGCGAAGTCGGAAAGGGTACTACTTTCTTTCTGCGACTTCCGTTAGGGATGCACGAAACGGCTGGAAGTTCCGAAGACGCTAGCTCCGCGGTCGCAAGCTCGTAGCCCGCCCTATCCAAATTCTTCTTGAAATCCTGCGTAAGGTGAGTCGCAGTGGCGCGGGGCAGGATTACGAAGCGCCCTTGACGAAAGAGAGCGTGCTCTTGGGTTCGGAAACCATGACATCGCTGCCGATCGAGCGCCTGGCGTGCAGGTTCTTGAGTTTAGAGATGACCGTTGAAGTTACCTCCTGCCCTTTGGAAACGAGTAAGGCTCCGTCGAAGGTTTTCATCTCTTGTTGAATAATCATTCCCGGCGCAAGGTCTTCGATCCGGCACGACCGCGTGCCACCGTCTTCGGCATTGGGATCCAGGGTCACCAGGGCCTGAAAGAACTCAGGACTGAAATTCGTATTTTTCTTGGCCAGGTAGTGGGCTGCCTCGGTGCGCGAGGCACCCATATGGATCTTGGTTTCGTAGGCTAAGACCAGCCGCAGGATTTCGGCTCCCAGGTGCATATCCGGCATCTGGGAATCGTCTTCTCGAGCAATGAGTCGGTTCTGGTGTTCGATCATCCACGCAATCGGCTCCAGTCGGGGAATCTTCGAAAGCAGCGCATAGGCCACGCTGGGGTGCGCATCATATTGTGCCTGCTCATTCGCAGAAAGCGTTTCCCCGCTATAGACCGCGTCAATCGTTTCCGGAGCCAGGGTCACGCAACCCAGTTGCGACAGCATGGCGGCGACCTCGTACTGCCATGGGTTGCGCAGTTTCATCGCAGATACGATGTGATGGATATAGCGGCGGGCACGCTCGGCGCGACCGAAAGCGGCGGGATTCACCAAGCTCAGCACTTCGGTGAGTACCTGCAAGCTGCCGCTCAAGGTCTGTTCCAGCAACTGCTTTTCGGCTGTGACCAGTCGATACTGCACCAGGGCCGCCGTCATAGTTTTCGCCATGACTTCCCGGCTGCAGGGTTTATTGAGGAAGCGGAAGATGTTGCCTTCGTTGATTGCGTGGATCGCCGTTTCGGTGTCGGCGTTGCCGGTCAGCATCACTCGGATCGTGTCCGGTGAGACCGCCTTGATGCGGCTCAGCAATTGGATGCCATCCATGCCGGGCATGCGCATATCGGAGATCACCACGGCGTAGGGCCCGTTATCGGTCGCCAGGGCCAAAGCCTGAGGGCCGCCCTGAGCGGTCTCCATTCGAAACTCTTGGCTTAAGCTGCGGCGATAGCCGTCGAGGATGTTGCTATCGTCATCCACCAGAAGGATCTTTTCCGCCATTGTGCTTTCTCATTTCTGCGACATCGCGGAGAAACTAATTCCGCTTTTCGCCAGGCAGCGCACGCCCACACTCTGCTCCAAGGATGCCGAATGCGCGGACGTTTTCTGCGATCCGTTTCCCGCGATTCGTCCACTAATCGACTGCTTGGACTGGTCCTTTCAGTCCATCGGCGGCGGTCGGGCTTGGCTTTAGTTCTTTCCGGAAGGCGCTTTCGCGGCTGCTTTGGCGGAATTCGGTGATGGTGTGTAACAGTCGCGCCAGAGCGGTTCACGCTCCCGCAGTCCCAGGTTATCGAGATAGCTGGTATCCAGTTCAGGGTCGTGATTCGGGCGATTTTCTTCGGTTGCGTTCACAATGGCGTTGGCCACGTGGACTGCGGTCAGCGAAGAAAACTTCGTCTCCGCTGAATCCGAAGGATGGTGGTGGAAGGCAACGGCTTGGACCAGGGCTAAGGGAAGTCCCCAAATGCTGATTAAATACGCGCCCACTTCAGCGTGCGTACATCCCAGGCTCTCCCGTTCCAGATTCTTGTTTTCCGTCGGAACCTCAAAGATCTCGTGGTACTCGCGGGGCATTTCCGCCAGCAAAACGACTTTGCCAATATCGTGCAGCAAGCCGGCCGTGAAGCTCTGCTCAACCAGATCCTTGGCGCAACCTTCGCAGTGGGCGATGCGCTGCGCCAGCGAGGAGACGGCCACACTGTGGTCCCAGAGCGCCGGCAGGCTGGCACGGAGTTGGGTGTTGCCGTCGAACTGGGAAAACACATTCACCGACAACACCAGAGTGCGCACGGTTTCGGTGCCGATAAACGACAGGGCCTGGACTAGGCTGGAGACTCGCCCACTGGCGCCGACAAAGGCGGAGTTCGCCAGTTGCAGAATCTTGGCCGCCATGCCTACATCTTTGGAAATGATGCGGGCAATCTGCTCGAGTGAGGGACTCTCCAGACGCATCGCGGCGGTTATCTCCTCATACAGGATGGGCAGGCTGGGAAGCGAGCGCATGCGCGAGATCATCGTCGTTAACGATTGATTGGCGAGTAAATCGCGCATTGCAAAAGCCCGATCCAGGCGGGCCGACAATTCTTGAGGATCGCAGGGTTTGGAGAGAAACTGGTGGGCGGGCGCGATCGAGCGGAAAATCGCTTCGCGGCTGGACTGCCCTGACAGGATCATGCGCACGACATCGGGATACCGTTGTTTGACCTGCTCGAGCAGTTGCGCGCCATCCATGATGGGCATGCGCATATCGGAAATTACGGCGTCATAGGGCTCTTTCTCCAACGCAGTCAGGGCAGCCGCTGCACTGCCGACAAATTGCATTTCCCAGGTTTGGCACATGTTGTGCAGAGCCCGGCGAAGTCCGTCCAGCACCATGGGGTCGTCGTCGACAAACAGCAGGCGTTTGGTCATCTGGTCTCTCCGGAAGAAACAGGCAACGGAAACGGCAAGGCGATAAAGAACGTGGTGCCCTGACCGGGATTGGTCTCAAACCAAATCTTGCCTCCGTGCTTCTTGACCACAACGGTGTAGGCCAAGGCCAGGCCTTGACCGGTGCCTTTTCCGACTTCTTTGGTGGTGAAAAACGGGTCGAAGACTCGGGCCTGAATGGTCTCTGGGATTCCTGTACCAGTGTCGGCCACCGAGATTTCCGCGCACTCGCCGCGGATCCGAGTTCCCACCGTGATCTTGCCCTTTTCGCCCTCTTTTATTTTTTCTTTGATGGCATGCGCCGCATTCACAATGAGATTGAGAACGACCTGGTTGATATCGCCCGGGTAACAGACGACCGGGGGAAGAGCATCATCGAATTCCGTGACCACTTGGGCGACGTATTTCCACTCGTTGCGAGCAACGGTTACCGTGGACTCGATGGCTTTATTGAGATTGGTCGGGGTCTTGTCGGCGGAATCCGGATGGGAAAATTCCTTCATGGCGTGAACGATCCGGGCTACGCGGCGGACACCGTCCAGGCTTTGGTCAATGGCGCGAGGAACCTCGGCGGCAATGAAGCCGAAATCGCAACTGGTTTCTGCCTGCTGCAAGGCCGCGGCTATGCCCGGGGGCAGGGTCGCAGTGATATCTCGGGTCGTACTGCGATACTTTTCCAACAAATCGTAAGCCGACTTCCAGGAATCGCGCAGGAATGTAAGGTTGTCGGTGACGAACTGGGTCGGCGTGTTGATTTCGTGGGCAATACCGGCGGCGAGCTGGCCGATACCTTCGAGCTTTTGCGCATGGCGCAACTGGCTCTCGAGATGTCTGCGCTCGGTGATATCGCGAGCGAACCCGAAGCAATATTCCTGTCCGTCGAACTTCAGGTAGGTTGCGGTGATTTCAATCGGGATCCGGGGGCCATGCTTGGTCTGCCACTGGCTTTCAAAGGTCATTGAACCCTGTTTCTTAAGCTGCGCCCAAAACTCGTTCCACGCCGTTTTAGGGAAAAGTGGATCGATATCCGGGATCGAGAGTGTGAGGAGTTCTTCCCGCGAGCGCTGCAAGGACTTACAGGTGGCCTCGTTCACGTAGAGTATGCGGCCCTCGGAGTCCATCCACTGCATGGTGGCGGAGGCATGCTCCACCGAGAATTGGGTGAGGCGGAGCTCTTTCTCGGCGCGCCGCCGCTCGGTAATGTCTTCTTTCATCGCAAGAAAATGAGTGATGACTCCCCTGCGGTTGGTAATCGGTGTAATGGTTGCGGCTTCCCAGAAGATCTCGCCATTCTTTTTCTGGTTGCAGAACTCTCCGTGCCAAACCTTGCCTGCCGTGATGGCGGCCCATAGATTCCGGTAAAGTTCGGGGTCGGAACGCCCGGCGTTCAGAATTCGCGGATTCTTTCCGGCCACCTCCCCCAGGCTGTAGCCGGTGCAATCCGTGAACTTGCGATTCACATAGCTGATATTGCCCTGCGGATCGGTGATCATCACCGAAACCGGGCTCTGCTCGACTGCCAGCGACAACATCTGGAGCGCGTCTTCGTTCTTTTTCCGCTCAGTGATGTCCCGGAAAGTCCAGATTCGTCCGTAGTAGACGCCGTCGCTGCCGACGACGGCGGAAGAATAGCGATCGAGGATCGTCCCATTTTTCAACTCGATTTCGTCACGGCAGGTTTCGGTGGGATGCGTGTAGAGATGCTTCACCTTGGCCATGAAGGAGTCGGGGTCCTTGAGGATGGTCACGACATACTCCAGCATCCGCCCGTCGCTTTTGTCGGCCATCAAATGCGCCGGGATATTAAACAGCTCGGCCAGGCGTTGGTTCTGCATTAGTCTCTGGCCGCCGCAGTCCACCACCAGGATGCCGTCGATGGTGGAGTTGGCTTGCGCTTCCAGGAATGCCGTCTTGGAACGGAGTTCCGACTCCGCCTGTTTCCGTTCCGTGATGTCGCAAAGAAAGCCATCCGCATACAGCACACCGTCTTCTTCGTGTGTGCCGGACGCCCGGTCATGCACCCAGATCCAGGATCCGTCTTTGTGGCGAATACGATATTCCTCGTCATAGACGGTCTTCTTCTCGAAAAGGGAGGCGTAGGATTTGTTGACCCGTCCGAAATCCTCGGCATGGATCTGGCTCAGCCAGAGATGGCCACCAGCATAGATTTCCTGCATGCTGTATCCGAGCACCAACGCGGCTTTCGGGCTGACATAGATGGTGTGTCCCTCCCGGTCAGAAGTCCAAGCAATATCGGGCGCATTTGCCAGGATGCGACGAAACTTCTCCTCGCTCCGGAGCAGGCTCTTGCGAGCTTCCTGTCTTTCTGTGATGTCCTTCACTATGACCACGCGCCGCGTCACCTGGGAGCGTTGCGACAGCGGACGAATCCAGTACTCGACGGGGAAGTAACTCTTATTCTTCCGGACCAGAATCACGTCGGCGCCGTGAACCGCTTGGGGGGCATCGAATGCGTCGCGGAAACCTGTCCCGTCGGGCCGGCTATGATGCAGCAATTGATGGACATTCCTTCCAATGATCTCTTCCTTGCGGTACCCGGTCATCTCTGCCAAGGCGTCGTTGCAGAAGGTCGTATTGCCCTCGGCGTCGAATCCGCATACCCCTCCGACGACCTCGCCCATAATCTCCTGCAGTTCAGCTTTTAGCTGCCTATCGGAATTTTCCCTGAGGGTGTCTGGCATTGAAATGTCCGCACTTCGTCTATCGGCAGGACAAAATCATCGGATTAGGCAGAGGCTTTGGGGTTTGCGCACGAAGGTCAACGTGAAGCAAGATTAATGTTTCGCCGGCATTTTTTTCGGCAGCTTACAGGAGAAAAGCCATGCCAAGGCGGATTGCTTGGAAGAGCGCGGCCGACGTCGGCAAGAACCTCCCTCGCCTGTACAAGTTCACCGTAGACGGCACCTGACCATCACGTCGATGCGGCGGGATGAGAACTGGCCCGTGACTTGGGAGCGCTACTGAAGGAGACCGGCTTGAGGATCGCACACGTCCCAGACAACAGATTCAGTACGGACTATCGGACGCTTGGGGCGGAAATTATCAGGCGGCTTTGGGTGAAGGACCCTTCATGCTCTGAAGTACGGTGGCGGGCAATTGCAGTACGCGGATGGTATCGCTCTTCGTGGTTTTCACGCTGACGGCTATGCCTCCAGCTTCAGGAAACGGATCGGAGACTACTTCAAATTCTTCGCCGTAGAGGCGAATATGCTGCCGGGCGCCGTATCCAAGGCGTTTTACGTTGGCACAGACTTCCGCAATCGAATCGGAATAAGAATAAGAATGGCTGGTCATGGTCCCTTTATTTTACGCTCCCGAGAGCACCTTTTGGTAGGGCGGCGGGGAAAGGCTTGTGAGGCAACAGCTTAGCTGCGCTCTGGTACCGCAGCAGGTATATTACGCCCCCCAATTCACATCTACGTGCTTCCGAGAAGGCTGTAAAGCAAAATCGAAAATACGATCAGTGTGAACACCACGTAGGTTCCATCGCGCTCTTTCGCAAAGCCGAAGATCGAAAGCGCGACTCGTGCCACCGGAGTCGCAATCAACAGCAAGAGGCCCAACTGAATAATGCCGCGGCCGTGCAGTTGAAGCGCGCCGCGGATGATTCCGTGAAGACTTCGCAAGTCGGCGGGCTCGCCACGAAATACCCGGAATTCTACCGGCGCTTGTCCGTGGCGAAACATATAAATCACACCGCCGGTGAATACCACGAGCGCCGACAGCAGCACGCCGGCGCGCAACAGATTTGCCAGAATATTTTCAATTCTTTGATCGGTCCAGCTTTTTGCCGGCGGCAATTAAATCCTCCCCGAGAGCCCGTTGTAGAGCATTTCGATCGCGAGCAGCAGAATCACCAGGCTAAAGCCCAGGCGAAGGTGCTTGGGATGCGCTTTGATTAAGACCTTGGCACCGATCATCGAGCCCGCGAGGACTCCGAGCATCACCGGCATCACCAGCCCGGGATCGATGTAACCGCGGTGCAGGTAGACGCCCGCGCTGGCTGCGGCGGTAACCCCGATCATGAAATTGCTGGTAGTCGTCGATACTTTGAAAGGGATTTTCATCGCCTGGTCCATGGCGAGAACCTTCATGGCGCCAGAACCGATTCCAAGCAGTCCGGAGAGGGCCCCCGCGCCAAACATCAGGCCCCAGCCAGCGGGAACGTGCTGCACGTTGTAGTTTCGAACTCCATCTGTGTCGGGGAAACTACCGTTCAAGCGCAACCGCGTTGCCAGCGGATCGGGCGGGATCGCACGTTCGGCTTCGGTGCGCGGTTTGCGGGAAAAATAAGCCGAGAACATAAGCACGACTCCGAAGACTATAGCAATGGCATGGGTCGACACTCGAGCGGCCAGGTTCGCGCCCAGCAAGGCACCGAGAGTAGTTGCAATCTCCAGGAACATCCCGATACGAATGTTCGAGAACCCCTCCCTTACATAAGCTGCGGCCGCGCCAGAGGAGGTTGCTATGACCGACACCAGGGAAGCGCCGACAGCATAGCGAATGTCTACCTTAAAGAGCAGGGTGAGAAGTGGAACCAGAACAACGCCTCCGCCCAAACCAGTCAGAGCGCCCACCAGGCCGGCCACCAACGAACATCCACCTACCAGCAGGCTGAATTCAAGAGTGCTCAAGAACTTCCTTTCACGGAAAAGAACGAAAAACAAAGTTTTGTAAACGCCATGCCCGCTGGGAATAGCAACCAAAGCAAGGGTATACTCATCCATGATCGTATAACGAATCGATGTACAGAAACTGTCAATCTCGGAGGTGGTCTGCGGCAATCTCGCTGCGCTCGACGATCGCGATCGCGGCTCTGTTTGGTTTACTGGTAATCCGCACGGCGTCGCCGGCTCTTCCTCGGCTGCCTTCTCTTCATCTTTCCGCTCGCAATGTCGTATTGAACCAGGGGCACCGACCGCATTTTGATTCCGAACGAATACAGTGGAGCGCTCCGGCCAGCGTGTTTCTTCCCTATGCACCGGCTGCGGTATCGACGCTCTTCAGCGCGTTGCTAGAACCCTCGTCCAAGTTGCAGACCAAGGGTTTCCGTTATAACCGTCCACCTCCTGTCTGCTAATCCTTTCAATTCAGATAATCGGTAGTCTGCTGCGGAGATGGCAACCAATCCGAGGTCGCAGATCTTGCATCGCGGCGTCATTCCGATTGGCCCAGCGACCATCAAACACGGAAGCATAGATTACTCTGCCGAGAATCTGCGGCGGAGTTCAATAGGAGAGGAATTCATGGAACGGAGTAATACGGATCAGTTCAAATATGAGCTGGAGGTCCAGCGCGGCGAAGTCTTGAGATCTTTGCAGCAAGTGGAAGCGGAGAGGCAGTCACTGGACATTGAATCCCCGAAAGACAGTGGCGACCAAAGCGTCACCAATCTTTCAACCGAGTCGTTGTTCGAGCGCAGCAGTCAGCGAAGAACGACGTTGCGGCTGATTGAAGCCGCATTGCGCCGAATCGCGGAAGGTTCATTTGGCGTATGCGTCACCTGCGGCGAAGAAATCAAGGACCGCCGGCTCGAAGCTTTGCCTTGGACACAATTCTGCTTGCAGTGCCAGGAGGTGATCGAGAACGAAGTGAACCACGACCTGTCGGGTCGAATAGCCTTGCCTGCACCGGAGGTTTGGAGGAGAACGGGATAGGCAGCGGCAAGCGCAGCCGCCCAAGGGTTTGCCGGGTCCAGTATAAGTAAGTGTGCGCGGCCGCCCAGCGGCCCGCCGAGTTTAATGCAATTGAACTTTTGCAACCAAATCATTACTCGAGGAGGCGGATGTGAAAAAACTGATAGCCGTTGGGAGTATGTGGTGGATCTTGAGCTTGGTCGTGCCTGCTTATGCCCAACAAGTGGACCTTTCCTTTGGCGGGGGCTCGCTTTCCGCGCCTAACAATACGAATACTTTTTCGGGAGCGAGCGAGAGCCTGAGTGGTGGAGCCTACGTCGGTTTTAGCGGAGATGCCGTGATCAAAAAACACCTGGGTTTCCAGGGCGAAGTCTTTTGGAAAACGAGTCAAGGCCTGTATCAGAGCCAGGTTCCTTTCCGGCCGCTTTTCTGGGACTTCAATGCGATTTATGTCAAACAGTTCAGCCAGCGGGTGGCAGTAGAAGCGCTCGCAGGCATTGGCGCAGAAAGCCTCCGGTTTTATCAGGGCGCTTACAACTGTGACGCCTACGGGAACTGCTCCAACTACGTGAGCAGCAACCACTTCATGGGGGATTTTGGCGGCGGCATCAGGTTCTATGTGTACAAAAGCATTTTCGTTCGGCCCGAAGCGAGGCTTTATCTGGTGAAGAATAATGTGGAATTTAACTCTAACGTTGCGGTCCGCTACGGGGCCTCAATCGGATACACCTTTGGAGGCTCGCGGTAAAAAACTTCGAGCCTCGATACATAAAGCCATAGCTGCGTGAGTAGGTTTCATGAGGATGAATGCGGCACTAATCGTCTGTCTGGTGCTGTCAGCGGAACTGTTTGCGCAGGAATCGATTCCTGTCGGCACCATCCTGCCGGTGCAGTTGAACTCGTCGCTGAAAACGGAAAAAGCTAAGCCCGGTCAGTTGATCAGCGCGCGAGTGATGCAGGAGGTGCCTTTGCCCGGTGGCGGCGCGATTCGGGCGGGCGCCAAAGTTATCGGGCACGTTGCAGCGGTTAAGCCCGCAACTCGCGCAACTGCGGCGGAGATTGACCTTTGCTTTGACACATTGATAAGCAGAGCGAAGCGATTTGCAATCCTCACCAGTCTGAGGGCCCTCGCCAGCATGATGGACGTCCATGAGGCGCAGATCCCGGAAAGCGGACCGGATCATGGCACCTCCGAATACAACTGGACCACCGATCAGATTGGTGGCGAGGTCAACTACCACTCCAATGGGGTGATCATCAATGGCTCGACCGTTGTGGGCCACTCCGTGCCGGACGGTGTGCTGGTATATGCCAGCGAAAGACCTGGCGCAGAGTGTCGTGGCGGGGTCGATTCGGACCATCGACTACAAGCGTTGTGGGTATTTTCCTCCGACGCCTGTGGTCTCTACGGCTATCCGCACGTATCTCTGACGCATGCCGGCCGAACTCCGCCAGTCGGTGAGATCACGCTGTCGTCGTCCAAGGGTGACCTCAACTTACGAGCCGGTAGCGGGATGTTGCTGAGGGTGACTCGTTCGACACCGTAAATTCGAAACCAGCGTGACCTTCTCTCGAGCTTGGGTTCCATGGGCGTGGCGTGGGGCGACTATCTGCGCGAAGGGCGGCTGTCGATACTGGTCACGAATTTTGTGGAACAGGGATCGACGCTTTATCACAATCTAGGCAACGACAGTTTCGCCGACGCCAGCGTGCACGCGAAAATTATCAAGCCTACTTATCCGCTGGTGAGTTGGGGCACCTCTTTTTTCGATATGGACAACGACGGCTGGCTGGATATTTTCATCGCCTGCGGACACGTCTACCCGCAGGTCGACGGCATTCCCGGCGGGACGCAGTATCGCCAACCCCTGACGCTGTTTCGTAATCATCGTGATGGGACATTCGACGATGTCTCCGCGACGCTGGCGGACGTGCCCCTGAAGTCCCGGCGGGGCGTGGCTTTTGGCGACATTAACAATGATGGCAACATCGACATGGTCGTTTTAAACGTGGGTGAGCCCCCTTCGCTGTTTCTCAATCACAACCAGAGTCCGAATCATCGGGTGCTCTTCAAGTTGGTAGGAACGAAAAGCAACAAGGCTGCGATCGGCGCGCGGGTCACGGTAAAAGCGGGCTCGCTGGTGCAGTTCGACGAAGTGCGCGGCGGCGCCAGCTATCTCTCGCAGAACGATTTGCGCCTGCATTTCGGCTTGGGCGCGAATGAAAAGATGAGCGAGGTGAACATTCGCTGGCCGAACGGCGAGAGTGAGACGCTGCGAAACGTAGCCGCGGATTTCATTTACACGATCGTCGAGGGAGCGGGAATTCAGCAAAAAGTGGCGCTGCCTGCTTTGCCGCTGCGGTGAAGGTTGGTTCGATTTCCGTGGGGTCAGTGAGCCTGATGGCGATATGTTTCGTCGATAATTAGACTGCTCACCTTGACCGACGTGGGTCGTAGGCAAGTAGAACGAAGACCTTGGAATGGGGAGGACCGCTCAAAACGACTTTGAGCGTGTTGGTAGGTCGCAGTTTTACGGTTCCTTGAGCACTTCGTGAATGATTCGTGGCAACGACTCGGTCGCCATTCAGAAAGACCTCGTAGCTGCGTACTTCGTCCCTTCCTTGCCCGTCGCCATTGGTGACGATCAAAACACAGCAGCCTGTCGGCACTTGGTCAAGATGGAACTTGTCGGTCTGTGCGCACGGTGCATCGGAAACACAGGCCAAGAAGGGACGCATGTACACACTTGGCGGATAAAACGTGAACCCTTGTGTCGGTTGTTCGGCCTTTTCCTGGGCCGCAACAGGGGCGGTGATAAGGACGCAAAATAAAGCAACTACCAGCAGGCAGGATGCACTACGCATCGGCAGAAGATAGCATAGATTGCCGTTTTAAATCGTGGCTGATGACGCGAGGTCTTTTCACTCACGTGACGGTCGCGGGGAAGATGAGTGCTTTAGGGATATTCCAACAGCCTCTCGAATGCCTCAGGGAGTTGCAGCGTGACTTAGCCACCGTTATTACGTGTTCCCGTCGAGGTGGGGTGGAACGATTACGCTTCATCGCTAGCGCTCTTGCCCGATGCAGTCTCGCTCGGATAGTTGAAGAAGAGTTGATTGCCGTCGGGATCGTCGACGACCAGGAGTCGATAACCCCACGAACCGTCCTTGACCGGAACGCCTTTGGCCTCGAGTTCCGCGCGCAGCGCGTCCAAAGCGGCGACCTGCGCCTTGAGCTCGGCGTTCAGCGAAATGAACATCAGCCCCTTGCCAATCTTTTCCGGCCACGTGTCGGCCAGGATAAGCGCGCAGCCCTGGCGCTCGACCTGTGCGACATGCACTTTGCCGTCCTCGTCGTAGCGCCAGGGACTGGTGAAGCCGAGTCGATCAATGTAGAAGCGGAGCGAGGCCTCAACGTCGGTCACGTGCAGAACGGGGCGTGCGAACCAGTCTGTCATGGGCTAGTGGACGTAGATGTGTCGCAAGTATCGCACAGGATTATTGCCGTCGAGAGCAGGACTTGGCGCTCGCTGGGAGTTGGCTGGCACTATGCGATCCCCAGCTGTTTCTGGATTTGCTCCAGCGGCACACCCTTGGTTTCCGGAACCATGGTCTTTACCCAAAGCAGTTGCAGCACCATCATGCCGGCGAAAAACGCGAAGACATAGCCCGGCGGGAAAGCTGCGACCATCTTGGGGAAGAACGTGGTGAGCGCAGCAGCAAAAATCCAGTGGGTGAAGCTGCCCAGAGTTTGACCTTCGGCGCGATGACGGTTGGGAAATATCTCGGAAATAAAAACCCAGATCACCGCACCCTGTCCAATGGCGTGCGCCGCGATGAACGCGAAGATGCATACCGGTACGATCGCGTAATGTCCGGTGAAGAACGCCCATGCTACGAGGCCCAGGGAAGCGATATAGCCAAACGAGCCGATATAAAGCAGAGTCCGGCGGCCGAGCCGGTCGATCAGCCACAGGCCAACGAATGTGAAAACGAGATTAGTGACGCCGATGCCGATCGACTGCAGCAGCGCAGCTTTGGCAGCCAATCCGGTCAGTTCAAAGATGCGCGGCGCGAAATACAAAATCGCATTGATCCCTGACATCTGATTGAAGAAGGCGATCAGGATCGCGAGCAGAATCGGTTTGCGAAGACGTGCCGTCCAAAAATGCCCCGTGGAACCTTCCGCCGCCGCGGCGGCCGAGATCTGGTCCGCCTCGCCGGCGATTTGAGCGCTGGAGGCTTCGGGTTCAATGCGTTGCAAAACTTGCAGAGCGCCCGCGCGGTCGCCCTTCCGGCTGAGCAACCAGCGCGGACTTTCTGGGAGGCCAAAACAAAAAAGCGCATAGAGTAACGACGGAAACGCCGCCACGCCCAGCATCCAGCGCCATGCATTTTCGCCAACCCCCGCCAGCAGCGCGTTCGAAACGAATGCAATCAAAATTCCGAAAACAATGTTGAACTGGAACATCCCGGCGAGGCGGCCGCGATGCTTGGCAGGCGCAATTTCTGAAATGTACATGGGCGCGACAACGGTGGAGATGCCAATGCCCAATCCGCCAATCACGCGCGCCACGATGAACATGGTGACGTTGGTTGCCAGGCCCGAGCCTACTGCGCCAACAAAATAAAGAATGCCGATCCAGAGTAAAGTGGCTTTGCGCCCGAAGCGGTCTGCAGGCCAGCCCCCGAGCAGGGAACCGACCACGGTGCCGTAAAGCGCGGAGGCCATGGCAATGCCGTGCAGTCCGGGACTCAGCCCCCAGAGAGTCTGAATGGTTTTTTCGGCGCCAGAAATGACGACGGTGTCGAAGCCGAAGAGAAATCCGGCAAGCGCCGAGGTGAGCGACCAGAAGAAGATGCGACCATTCATAAGTGGGTACGGCGTTACTTGCGCGAGCCTGACTCCAGCGGATAACTTTTTTCGCGCCAATTGCGAATGCCGCCGTCCATAGAAATAACGTTGCTGTAGCCCATCTTCTGCAGGTTGTCGGCGGCGAGCGCCGAACGAAACCCGCCGCCGCAATAAAGAACCATTTCCCTGTTCAGTTCCGGCACGCGCTCCTCGATGTCGCGTTCGATGACGCCTTTGCCGAGATGAATGGCGCCGGGAAGATGGTCTTTGGCGTATTCGCTTTCCTCGCGCACGTCGACCAGCAGGAACTTTTCTCCTCGATCCATCCTGCTTTTCACCGCGTCAACATTGGTTTCGCGTATCCGGGTTTTGGCGTCGTCCACAATCTTCAAAAAGCGGGGAGGATGCTGGTGAGCCATGGAAACTCCTTTTATGCACTGACGGCGATGAACATCCTACCAAGCGCAGGGAGACTCCGCACATCACAATCTGCTGTTCCTATCGACTGATCTCGCAGGCTGCTGAAAAACTCATTTCGTGAACTAAAAGTCCCTCGGCGCGTAAAGGCGGCGTTAACTTTGTTTTGCGGCGCGCCTTAAGGCCGCGCCCTTTCAAAACTTGATCAAGACCTGAGATTTTCAGCAGCCGGCTCGGGACTGTCACTTCGACGCTTCCCGAACTTTCCGATAGCATCAGTCGATGAAGCAAGACCAAGTCAGGCGCCGCATCGGCCTGGCGCGCGCGCTGTCGAAGTTGGGATATTGTTCGCGCCAGCAGGCATCGGCGTTGATTCGCGCAGGCCGGGTGCGAATGAATGGAAATGTACGGTGCGATCCGGAGACACCAGTCCACTTGCCCCAGGATCGCATACTGGTGGATGGCCTTGCGGTTGAGGCGCAGCGAAAAATCTATCTCATCATGAACAAACCGCGCGGCCTGGTGACCACCGCCTCCGACGAAAAGGGCCGGGACACGGTTTACGAGATATTAGGAAAAGTCGGAGAACCGCTGCCGTGGGTTGCTCCTGTGGGCAGGCTCGATAAGGCGAGCGAGGGACTGTTGCTGCTCACCAACGATTCGGAGTGGGGCGCACGCATCAGCGCTCCCGAATCTCACTTGCCAAAGACTTATCATGTGCAAATCGGAACATTGGCCGATACCCGATTCATCCACGCAATCGCAAGCGGTGTGAACGCAGGAGCTGGCGAGGTTCTGCGCGCCATTGAGGCGCGTCTGCTGCGTTCGGGAGAGAAGAACTGCTGGCTGGAAATTATTCTCGACGAGGGTAAGAATCGGCACATTCGGCGCACGCTGGCGGTGCTCGGCGTCGAGATCCTGAGGCTGGTCAGAGTGGCCATCGGACCGCTGCAACTGGGGCAACTGGCGAAGGGTGATTATCGTACCCTCACCCTCGAAGAAAAACTGGCGCTGGATCGGGCTTTGGAAAAAAATCGGAGTAAGGATCCCGTTGGCGCTCGACAGAAATCTGCAATCTGAAAATCGAACTCTGCAATCCATGCACGCCGCACATGCTAGACTCGCGTTTCGTCTCGGGAGACTGGTCGTCGGATGGGTGATCTTACTTTTCTTTCTGCCGTAACCATGGCTCAGCAAATTCGCGAGAGAAAACTCTCGCCGGTGGAACTGGCCAAGGCTCATTTATCGAAGATCGAAAGACTGAATCCGCAGCTGAATGCGTTCGTGCACGTGGACGCCGAACGAGTTCGGAGAGAAGCCCGCGCCGCCGAAGCCGCGGTGATGGGCGGAGCTTCTCTGGGGCCGCTGCACGGAGTTCCCGTCAGCATCAAGAGCTGTCTGGACGTTGCGGGCATGCGATGTGAGGCGGGCACCCGCCTGCGTGCTGGAAATGTCGCTACCGAAGACGCGCCGCTGGTCGGGCGCCTGCGCGATGCGGGTGCGATCTTGCTCGGCGTGACCAATACGCCCGAACTTTTGATGGCGTGGGAGACCGACAATCTTCTTTATGGCCGCACCAACAGCCCTTGGGACTTGGAACGCACGCCGGGTGGTTCGAGCGGCGGCGAAGCAGCGGCGATCGCGACGGGGATGTCGGCGGGCGGGGTGGGCAGCGACGGCGGCGGTTCCATCCGAGTGCCCGCGCACTTCAGCGGAATCTGCGGGCTGAAGCCTACGCCCGGGCGGGTTCCCGCCACCGGCCACTTTCCTCCGTCTGGCGGGCCATTCGCGCTGCTTGGTGTCGTCGGCCCCATGGCGCGCACCGTAGCCGATGTGAAAGCTTTGTTCGAGGTGATGCAGGGCCCGGACGACGGCGACGCTTGCGCAGCGCCGGTGCCGCTGCGCTGGCCTAGCGACGACGAGGCTCGCAAACTACGTGTCGGTTATTTCGAGGACGACGGCCGCACCCCTGTCACGCGAGAGATCCGCCTGGCGGTGCGGGCCGCCGCGAACGCGCTGAGCACCGCAGGGTTTCACGTCGAACCGTTTCGCCCCACGGGCCTGGACGAAGCCCGCGACCTTTGGAAGAAGTTCTTTGTCACTTGCGGCGGAATGTTGATTCGCCCGATGTTCCGCGGGCGCGCCCACGATCTCACCCCCACACTGAGTCAATTCCTCGATTGGTCGGCCGCGGAACCGCCGCTCACCGGCGAAACCCTGCTCCAGGCCTGGATCGCGCGTGACACTTTGCGGGCGCAGTTTCTTGCACAGATGCGAAAATACCCGATTCTTTTATGTCCCGCGGCTGCGATCCCAGCGTTTCGCCACGGCGAGCGCAGTTGGATGATCGATGGCAAAAGAGTGAACTATCTTGACGCCTGGAGCTACACGGAGTGGTTCAATCTTTTGGGGAATCCCGCGGCAGTGGTTCCCGTAAGCCATTCCGCGCAAGGCCTGCCAATCGGGGTTCAAATCGTCGGACGGCCATGGGAAGAAGAGCAGGTGCTGGCCGTGGCCCACGCACTCGAGAAAGAATGCGCCGCCTGGACTGTGCCGCCCCTTCACTAGAATCAAAATACGAGCGCTTTGTTGAGTTCAGTGCTTTCTAAATTTTGTGACCGGCGTTTCGGCCACACCGCGGATGCTCTCTGTGATTAAATCGTTAACGGAATGAATCTGAAAATTTCAGTTGCCCTCTCGGTCGCGCTCGTGACCGCCATCGGATTGTTTGCGCCCGCGTCGCAACCGAATCCGCTCGAAGCTGCGCGCCTGAATAACATCGGCTGCGCTTATATGAACCAGCAGCTTTTTGAGAAGGGGCTGAAATCTTTTCAGCAGGCCGCGGAGGCCGATCCCAAACTCACGATCGCGCGGCTAAACGAGGGAGTTGCGTATTTGAACCTTCAGAAAGTCGACGAGGCCAAGGCCGCATTTGAAGACGCGATCAAGCGGGATCCGAAGAGTCCGAACGCGTGGTACGGCCTCGGCATGCTTGCGAAAAACACTGGGGATGCGGCGGGCGCGAGTGATGCGTTCAAGCGTGTCGTAGAGATCGACCCGAACGATGCCGACACCTGGTACTTTCTGGGCACAGCATACGTGCAGGCGAAGCAGTTTCCGCAGGCGATTGAAGCCTTCCAGCACGCGTTAAAGCTCAACCCGCTGCATGCCTCCGCGGAATTTGGATTGTCGCGCGCCTACCAGCAATCTGGCGACGTGGAGCATGCCCGCGAGCATCTGAAGAAATTTCAGTACATCACGCAAAATAAAATTGGCGCTCCGATGAGCTTGGCTTATGGTGAGCAAGGCCAGTACTCCCGCACGGTGGAATCTCCGCAAGCGGTGCTGAAAGCTCCCGCGCCGATTAAGGTTCGGTTTGTAAATGTAACCGCGCAGTCGGGGCTGTCTTCAAAACCATCCGGTGTATCCGATCTCAATCAACGGCTCGGCCCTGGCGCATGCTTTGTCGATTACGACAATGACGGCAAAATCGATATCTTCGTCGCGGACGATGGTGCGCAGGGCGGAATGTCGCTTTATCACAACCTGGGAAACGGCAAGTTTGAAGATGTAACCAAGAAAGCTGGTCTCGACCCGAACTGGCATGGAGTGGGCTGTACAGCCGGAGATTACGATAACGACGGCTGGACCGACCTCGTAGTGAGTCGAAACGAAGATGTCCTGCTATTTCATAACGAGAAGAACGGCACGTTTCGGGAGGTACACGACGAAGCGAATCTTCTCACGAACTATGCAAACCTCGGCGTTACATTCGTTGACTACGATCACGACGGCGATCTCGACCTTTTTGTGAATCGCCGTTACGACGCAGCCGGCGCAAGCGACATGTTCCGCAACAACGGCGACGGCACGTTTACGAACGTGTCTGAGGCTGTGGGTTTGAAGGAGAACCGATCGACCGGCGCGGTGAGCGCAGTTGGTACGGACTATAACAACGATCGTGCCGTCGATATTGTCGTTCCCGACGCGGGTCCGAGTATTTTAGAAAATCCGCGAGAGGGCAAATTTCTCGTGCAAAAGCCCTGGTCGACGCCGATGCCTGCTCCGGTCATGGGAGTTGCCGTTACCGATTTCGATCACGATGGCTGGATGGATTTGGCATTCACACACGGTGGATGGGCTAACGGACAGAGCGTGAGCCTCTGGCGCAACAACCACGGCAAGTCGTTCGAGCAAGTCAAACTTCCCGAGACGAATTGGGTCCGTGCCTATGGCGTGGCGGCCTTCGATTACGACAACGACGGCTGGGTCGATCTGGTCGCGGTCGGCGAAACGAAAGATGGCAAAGGCGAAGTGCGGCTGTTTCGCAATCTCGGTCCCGACGGATTCAGAGACGTCACCGCCGAGGTTGGCCTCGACAAGATTCATCTCGAAAGCCCTCGCGCTATCATTACCGGCGACTATGACGGTGACGGCGCCACCGATCTGCTGATCACGCAGAATCACGGGTCCGCCGTGTTGTTGCGCAATGAGGGCGGCAATCAGAACCACTGGCTGCGGCTCTCGCTCAAGGGATTGGCCGACAACAAATCCGCTATCGGCACGAAGGTCGAAGTTTTCTCCGGTGGCAACCGCCAGAAGTTTGAAATCGCAGGTTCAAACGGTTATCTGGGACAAAATTCCACCGATATCGTCGTCGGCCTGGGAGATTCTAAAGATGCGGACATCGTACGCATGTTGTGGCCGACGGGCGTGCTCGAAGACGAAATTCATGTAGCTGGCGACAAGCAGCAGAATTTTCTTGAGATCGATCGGCGCGGCAGTTCCTGTCCGACGCTCTTTGTGTGGAATGGTGAACGCTACCAGTTCGTCGCAGATATGCTTGGTGCGGGCGTGGTCGGTCACTGGGTTGGACCGGGCCAGCGTGACGTTCCGCGGCCTGTGGAGTTCATAAAGATCGACCGCAAGATGATTCGACAGCGAGAAGATCAAAATCCCCGCCCTGTCGTTGCAAACACCGCAGCGACAAGGACGGGGCACCCGACTCTCAGTTTTCGCTTCATGGAACCGTTGGAAGAAGCCGTCTACTTCGACCAGGTACGACTGCTAGCGATCGATCATCCGGCGAATGTCGAGGTTTATCCCAACGAGTATTTCGCGTCGAATCCGCCGTATCCGCCGTTCAAGGTTGTGCTGAGCCGCGCGGCGCGTCCGCCGGCCGGAGCGTGGGACGAGCACGGCCACAATGTCTTGCCTGATCTGCTGGCGCATCGTTATTTCGGAGATTTCGCTTTGACGCAGTTTGCGGGATTCGCCAAGCCTCACGCACTCACGTTAGATCTAGGCGAGCCATACAGTGGCGGCCCACTCTGGCTGCTGTTGCATGGCGAGGTCGAATATTTTACGGCGAACAGCATGTATGCCGCGTCGCAAGCCGGACTCGAAGCGATCTCTCCCTACGTGGAAGCGCTGGACGCGCAGGGAAAGTGGAAGCGCGTGATGGACGATATGGGTTTTCCCGCTGGCGGGCCGCGCACCATGACCGCCGATCTTACCGGCAAGCTGCCGCCCGGCACGCAGAAGATTCGTATCACGACGAATCTGCAAATTTATTGGGACAGCATTCTGATCAATCGCACGAATCAAGCAGCGCCGCCGTCCAGCGACGGTTCCTCCCGCCGCGCCCAGAGCGCCGGGAAAGCATGCGGGCATTCCGAGTACTGTCTTACGCCGGTACCGCTTGTGCGCGCCGATCTCGAGTTCCACGGCTATCCCTTTAAAATAGAGGGCACGCCGCCAGGGAACGTGCAGTACATCTACGAAAAGGCCAGCGCCACCGGGCCCTACACACGGCCTTCGGGAACGTACACGCGCTATGGTGACGTGCTGCCGCTGTTGACCGCAACTGACGATAAGCTGGCGGTCTTCGGCTCGGGCGACGAAGTGCAATTAGATTTCGATCCGACGCATCTTCCCGTGCTTCCCAAGGGCTGGGTGCGCGATTATTTCTTCGCGGCCAATGGCTACGAGAAAGACATGGATTTCTACGCCGCCGAAGGCAACTACGTGGCGCCATTGCCGTTTCTCAGCATGGGCGAGTATCCCTACCCGCCGCGCAAATCGTTTCCGCTCGACGATGCGCACGTAAATTATCTTCTCGAATACAACACTCGGCAGATGTCGGGAAACGAGCAGCGCGGGTACTGGTTCGATTACGGTGATCACTAAGGGGGATCGTCCCAAACTTAGATAAACGTTTTAACGTTGACAATTTCGACCTCGTCATAATTCAATAGCCGGACCCATGGAAAACACCCCCGCGTCTTCCTCTGCCGCGCCGCGGCTGCGCCGTACTCTGACTCTTTGGGACCTGATCCTCTACGGCATCATCGTGATTCAACCGGTGGCGCCCATGTCGGTCTTCGGCGTGCTCAGCGATGCCGGCCACGGACACGTTGTCACTACGCTGCTTATCGCCATGGTCGCCATGCTGTTCACGGCTTTCAGTTATGGCCGCATGGCGCGGGCTTATCCCAGCGCTGGTTCTGCTTTCACCTATGTGGGGCAGGAGATTAATCCGGCGCTCGGTTACGTCACGGGTTGGAGCATGGTCATGGACTACATCCTTAATCCCATGATCTGCATTATCTGGTGTAGCCAGCAGGCTTTCGTTTTTGCGCCCGGAATTCCTTACTGGGGATGGGCGCTTATCTTTGGGGCGATCTTTACTTTCCTCAATCTGCAAGGCATCAAGACTTCGGCCCGGGTAAACACGCTGCTGGCAGCGGGGATGGGAGCTGTTGTCGCGATCTTCTTCATGGTCGCCGTTCGCTACATCGCGGGGCACCCTCACGATGGCGCGTCCTTCTTCACCCGTCCTTTTTTCGATCCCCAACTCTGGAACACGAAAGCTGTGCTGGGAGCCACGTCAATCGCCGTGCTGAGCTATATCGGCTTCGATGGCATTTCGACTCTCTCGGAAGAAGCCGAAAATCCGCGGCGCAACATTCTGCTGGCCACGGTAATGACTTGTTTCGTCATCGGAATCCTCTCCGCCCTGGAGGTGTATGCCGCCCAACTGGTCTGGCCGGCTTCTCAACCGTTTCCCAACAGTGATACCGCATTCACCTTTGTTGCCGGTCGTGCCTGGAAGCCGATGTTCGCGATCTTGGGATTCACCTTACTGGTGGCGAATTTCGGATCTGGCATGGGCGCGCAAATCGGTGCCGCTCGACTTCTCTACGGCATGGGACGCAGCAAAGCTCTTCCGCCCGCGTTCTTCGGTAAGGTCGATGCTAAGCGGCGCGTGCCTCGGAATAACGTCCTGTTCGTGGGAGCCATCGCACTGTTTGGAGCGCTCTTGGTTACGTTTGGCTGGTTCAGCTACGGATTAGGCGCCGAGATGCTCAACTTCGGGGCGCTGATCGCCTTCATGGGAGTCAATCTCGCGGCGTTCGTGCGCTACTATGTCCGCGAAGGCAAACACAATGGCTTGCCGCCGTTAGTGCTGACGGCTTTGGTGATCGCTCTCGTCCTCTGGCCAGGTTCGAGTTGGATGTTGTTAGTTGCTGCGGGCATCGCATTAGCGGTCCTTGCCGTATGGACGCCTCCGCTCGCAGGATTTACGATTTGCTTTTTTCTTTGGAAGAATCTCAGTTGGAAAGCCTGGATCGTTGGCAGTATCTGGATGGCCGTGGGCATCGCATTCGGGGCCTGGAAAACGCATGGCTTCCGCGGCGACCTCGTAAACTTCGATCTCCCGCCCGACGAAGAATAGCGATCCAGCAATTTGATTTTAGGAGCAATTACATGCTCGGTTCAACCAACATCGTCGCTTTTGTTCCCACCCGGGACGCCGGCAAGGCGCGCGCTTTTTACGAGGGTATCCTGGGACTTAGCTTCGTGAAGGATGATGGATTCGCGATGGTGCTCGACGCCAATGGAATTATGATCCGGGTTGCGAAGATGAAGGACTTCACGCCTGCCCCGTTTACGGTTCTGGGCTGGCAGGTTTCCGGAATTGAAGATGTCGTGCGCGGTCTTCAGAAACGAGGCGTGCACTTCGAGATCTTTGGATTCTTCAAACAGGACGAACTTGGAATCTGGACGGCGCCCACCGGAGATAAAGTGGCGTGGTTCAAGGACCCCGACAGCAATATACTCTCCGTGTCGCAACACGTCTGAAAAAAATTTAGTAATTTGGTAATCCAGGTAATTGAGTAATTTGAAACCTTAATCCTAAAAACCGTCGGCCCTTGAATCACTCAATCACCCGATCGCACAATCACTCAATTTCTTTCACTCCACGTTCCAACCGCTGATTTCCACTGCTGCCTTTGCGGTGCCCAATTCGCTGGCGCGATACGTCGCTGCCACTTCGCGCTTCTCGCCCGGCAACAGGGAAATGTAATTGTCTTCCCAGACCACCGGCAGAATTTCTTCTCCCTTAACGCCCTTGTCGACTTTCAAGCGCACGAAGAAGGCGAGACTTTTACTTGAATTTTGCAGAGTCACATGCGTGATCTCCTCTTCGCCTTTGCGCTCGCTGCTTTCCGTGACGCGCAGTTTGATCTTAGGCAGTTGCCCCAGCCCAGTGAAGTCGGCATACGATGCAGTCGGCGTCATCCACCACGTCGACTTTGCCCAGTCGAGAGTTTCGGGCTTGGTCGAGAGCCAGTAGAAGTTCGAGCCCACGAGCTTGCCGGTTGAATCTTCCAGTCGCAACGCGAGAAAGTAGGTCGGGCTCAAGTCGCTGATATCAGGCAATGCGAAAATCTTTGCCGTGCTGTCCGCCGGGGCATCGACGGGATTCGATTGGGTAAATTTCTCGGTCATGTCGAGGTTGTAGATCTTCGTAGTGAGTTTCAAACCCTTCGCATCTTCGTACTGGCTGCTGACTACCCAGATGGAATGATCGTCATAGCCATAGATGGGATGCAGCGCTTCCATGGCGCGCTTTGCGCCGAAGTATCCGCCGCCCGGACGCAGATAATAATCGTAGAGGTGCCAGATCATCGACGGCCACGCGTTGTTGAGCATCCACTGAATCACGCCTGTGGACTGGTACTTGTTGCGGCTGTACGCCTCGTACATGGCGCGCACGCCTTCATAAGTCTGCAGTTGCGACTTGGTAGCAAAATCCTCCACGTTGTCAGATTTCCCGTAGCGGTTGGCGAGCGCCTGGCTGAACACGCCGATGGTCTTGAATTCGCCGCCGCCCGCGTGATAGTTCCAGACGTCGTCGATGGGCCACATGTGATCTTTTCCCACCATGGCGCGGATGCTCTCCAGCGGCGGAACGGCCGGCCCCATGCTGGTTTCCATGTTGAAGCCATAAGCGCCGCCGCAGCCTCCGGGATTACACAGCTTGCGGTCGGGTTGTCCCTGGGGCGTGTCAACCTCCCAATAACTCGGCGCGATATATTCGTATGGTCCGCTCATCTTCACGCCGCTGTCACCGGTCACACTTGTCTTTTTTCCGGTGGCTGAGGAGACCACCGGATTCGGCCACAGCAATTCTTTCTCAATGTCGAGATACATCTGCTCCACGTCGGGCGGCGGCGGGTTGTCGCTGCCATTCAGCCACATCACCAGGCTGGGATGGCTGCGCAGCCGGTAAATCTGATCGCGCAATGATTGCTTGGCAATTTCAAAATCCTTTGGCTGCCACCGCGGCCAGCGCTCCCAGAAATCGCAGCAACACCATCCCGCCATCACCAGGATTCCCTTGCGATCCGCGATATCGAAGAATTCCTGCGTCTCGAGTTTGCCTTCGAGGCGGACAGTGTTCAGCCCCATATCCTGCACGTAGCGGAATTCGTCGTGCAGGCGCTGCGAGTTTTCGCGCATCATCAGGTCGGGCGTCCATCCACCGCCGCGAATCAGAATGTTCTTGCCGTTGACGTGAAATGCGCGCCCGCCCACCGAGTTGAAGTCAGAAGTAATTTGCCGGATCCCGAATTCGGTAGTCGAGCGGTCGCTGACGGCGCCATTGGCTTCAAACTCCAGCTTCAACGGATAAAGATTCGGCTTGCCCATTTGCCTGGGCCACCACAGCCGAGGATTCGAAAACACAAGTTGCTGAAACTTATCGGAAGTAAATGTGACATCCTTTGCTTCATTCGGCGCCAGATCCACAACCTGTTCGAATTTAACTTGTTCAATCTGCCCTTTGAGTTTGCCCGAGACGGGCTGGTTTGTGCCGTTCTTCAACTGCGCGGTCACGGTCAACTGCGCGCTGTCATTGGCTGGCGGATTCAAGTTCGATACGACCGTGGGATAGCGCAGCGCCACCGGGCCACTCGTAGTGAGATAGACTTCGCGCCACAATCCCATGTTCTTGTCGGGAGGCGCGGGATTCCAATCGACGAAGGTGATGGCCAGGTCGTGCTCGGTGGGAGAAAAAACCTGGACTGCGAGAACATTCTCCGCGCCCGGTTTGACGCCCTCGGTCACGTTGAATTCGTAGGTGCGCCATGCGCCGGCCACGTCGTCCGACTTAGCGATCTGCTTTCCGTTCAGAAAAATGTTGGCGCGATAATTGATGCCGTTGAACTTCAACCACACTGTCCTGCCTCGGTACGACGCAGGAACTTCGAACTGCTTGCGATACCACCACGACGCGGCATATGGACTGTCGGGTGCCATGGCGATGTTGGAAAAATTCGCTCCGATGGGATATGTGACTCCCGGAAAATTGCGGAGGTTCGTGCCCGACAGAGGATCGGGGAGTGTCTTATCCTTGACCAGCGCGGCCACTACGGTCGTGGGGACGGTTACTTCGTGCCATCCCTTGGGCGAAAATCGCGAAGTGGAAATGACTTCTCCCTGAGCCTCGACTTTCGCGGAGGTTTGCAGAAACCAGCCTTCGTGCAGCGAGAGTCTGGCTTCGTCCGCGGATTTCGCTGGGGTTGTGTTTTGCGCGAGAACAGATGAGAGCAAAAAGAATGGGATCAGAAATAGAAGAATAACCGCCCGCCGCTTGCCTGTGTTCATGTCACTCCTGTGCGCCCATTCTGGCCGAAATGACGAGCCAGACGAGCTTCTGGGAAAATGTCCCGGAGAAGGGATAACACTTATATTAATACGTTTCAATAGCGGAGTTTGGTGCTCGACGCTTCAGTTGCAAGTCGGTACCTCTAGTCTGACAGGCCCGAGCAATGGCCGCACACAGGCCCCAGCCATCCTGTAGTTTATAATCAAAATTCCGCTTTCCACTCTGGAGTGACTAAGACATGATTCGATTTTTGCAGACTCAGGGACCCACGAAGAAACTTATTCTCAGTGGAATCCTACTCGTGATTTGCGGCGCCATGGTGATTACATTTATTCCCGGCGGGCTGACTTCGGAATTGACGGGCACGCCCGGCAAGGGCGTCGTCGCGAAGGTGGATGGCGGGGATATCAGCGCCGATGAAGTGCGCCAAACCGCGCGCCAGATGGCTCAACAGGACGCCCAGCGTTACGGCGAAATGGCGTCGAAGCTCATGCCATTTCTGATTCAGCAGGAGACCGTGCGCGCGGTCGACCAAATGATCAACCGGCAGGCGCTGCTCAGCGAGGCTGGGCGCATGGGCCTGCGCGTTACTCCGGAAGAAGTGAAAGACGAACTGCAGCACGGCCGTTATGCCGCGACTTTTTTCCCCGGCGGCAACTTCATTGGCCAGGCGGAATATGAAGATATGTTGCAGCGCGCCAATTTGACTCCGGTCAAGTTTGAACAGGAAGTGGGTAGCGACATTTTATTGACCAAGCTGCAGGCGCTCATTTCCGGAAGCGCCAGCGTGAGTGAATCCGAGATTCACAACCAGTTCGTCAAGCAGAATTCCAAAGTCAAGTTCGAGTACGCCGTGTTGAAGCAGGACGATTTGCGCAAAGGCCTGCACCCGACCGACGAAGAGCTCAAGGCCTATTACGCGAGCCACACGGCCAGTTACGCGAACTCGATCCCCGAAAAGCGCAAGGTGAAATATGCGCTCATCGACAACGGCAAAGCTGCGGCCGATGTCCAGGTGACGCCCGACGATCTGCGAACGTACTACGACCAGCACCGCGAGCAGTACCGCGTGCCCGAGCAGGTGAAGGTCAGCCACATTCTCATCAAGACTCCCTTGCCGGGGCCCGACGGTAAAGTCGATGACAAAGGTGTCGCCGAAGCGCAGCGTCGTGCCGAAGATTTGCTGAAGCAATTGAAAAGCGGCGCCAAGCTGGAAGACTTAGCCACGAAATATTCTGAAGATCCGGGCAGCGCCAAGCAGGGCGGATCGCTCGGTTGGATCGGCAAAGGCCAGACCGTTCCTGAGTTTGAGAAGACTGCGTTCTCGCTTCCCAAGGGTCAGATCAGCGACCTGGTAAAGAGCAGTTACGGATTCCACATTATTCGCGTCGACGACAAGCAGGAAGCCCACACCAAGACGCTCGATGAAGTGAAGGCCGAGATCGAACCGGTCTTGAAGCATCAGAAGGCGCAACAAATCTCTCAGCAAAAAGCAGATGCATTGCTTAAACAGGCTCGCGCGCAGGGGCTGGATGCTGCCGCCGCAGCGCAAGGCGTATCTGTAATTACTTCTGATTTCTTTGCCCGCAAAGACATGCTGCCGGGCCTCGGTCCGGCGCAGCAGTTTATGGATGCGGTATTCAGCGAGCCGGAAAATTCGCCTCCGGATGTGGCTCCGGCGTCGCAGGGCATCGTCGTATTTCAAGTCATGGGAGTGAAGCCCCCTGCCACTCCTACGTTCGAGGAAATTCGCAGCCGGGTGGAAGAGGAATTCAAGAACGAGCGCTCCTCGGCCCTCCTGAATCAAAAAGTCCAGGAACTTTCAGACCGTGCCAAGGCCGAGCATGATTTGAAACGTGCCGCGAAAGAACTCGGCGCCACTGTGAAAACCAGCGACTTTGTCCTGCCTGACGGCCAAGTACCCGACGTAGGTTCGATGTCAGGGCCGGGGGCGGTAGCGTTCACTCTAAAGCCGGGAGAGATCAGCGGTCCCATCAACAATGGTGCGAACGCGGTCGTTCTGAAGATTTTGGAGAACCAGCAACCTTCGGAAGCCGAGTTTGCCGCAAAGCGCGATCAGATCCGCGATCAACTTCTGTTGGGTAAGCAGCAAGAACGCTTCGGACTTTTTGTTTCCAGCCTGGTGGATGAGATGACGCGATCGGGCAAGATCAAGAGAAACGAAGAAGAAATCAAAGCATTGTCGCGCAACAGTAACGAGCAGGGAATCTAGCGGCGTACTCATGTCCTTTCCGCGCGCCGCAGGCATCTTGTTGCATCCGTCCTCGTTGCCTTCGCCCGGCGGCATCGGTGATCTAGGGCCAGCGGCTTATCGTTTTGTGGATTTCCTCGCGTCCGCACGTCAGGGCCTTTGGCAAGTCTTGCCGCTCGGCCCCCTCGGGTATGGCAACTCGCCCTACTCTTCCACTTCGGCCTTCGCGGGAAATCCGCTTCTCATCAGTTTGGAACGTCTTGCCGAACATGGGTGGGTCGATCGCGGGAAACTCGATTCAAGTAATTCCTTATCCACGTCCGGCGCCGAGGCCGTCGACTACGACCAGGTATTCACCCGTAAGATGCCGCTACTGTTCGAGGCAGGTCGCGCCTTTCTGCGGTCGGCCTCGGGCGACGCGTTACGAGTCTTCCAACGTTTCCAAGCGGACAACTCCTGGTGGCTCGACGATTTTGTTCTGTTTGACGCGCTTCGTGCCCGCCAGAAACTCAAGAGCTGGAACCAGTGGCCCCGCGATCTCGCGCATCGCGAGGCCGCTGCGGTCGAAAAAGCGCGTAAGGAATTGGCCGACGATATCCAGATTCGCAGCGCATTACAGTTCGCGTTTTACCAGCAGTGGCAGGCGTTGCGGCGCTATTGCTCCGAGCGCGCCATTCGGGTCGTGGGTGATGTCGCCATCTTCATGAACCATGACAGCGCAGACGTATGGGCGCACCGTGAACTGTTTCGCCTCAACGAAAATCTCGAGCCGGAAGTTGTCGCCGGAGTTCCTCCAGACTTTTTCAGCAAGACCGGGCAGCGTTGGGGGAATCCCCTCTACCGTTGGGATGTGATGAAGCAACGCGGCTACCAATGGTGGATTCAGCGTCTGCGCTGGGCCACGGAAAACTGCGACTACATCCGGCTGGATCATTTTCGCGGCTTCGATCAGTTCTGGGAGATCCCCGCGAGCGATGAGACGGCCGTGAATGGCCGCTGGGTCGATGGCCCGCGCGATGACCTGTTCCTGAAACTACGCGAGGCGCTGGGCGGCCTGCCATTCTTTGCAGAAGATCTTGGCTTCATTACTCCTGAAGTGCATGCCTTGCGAGAGAGATTGGAAATTCCGGGAATGGCCGTCCTGCAGTTTGGTTTCGGTGATGAAGGGGCACACATGTATCTGCCGCATCGTGCTGCGGGGAAGGTTATCTACACCGGCACGCATGACAACGACACTGTCGCTGGGTGGTGGAATTCTGGCGCGGCCGAACACGAACGCCGCAACGCCGAGGCCTACGTTGGCCGCTGCGACGACGGAATCCACTGGGCGTTTATCCGCGCTGCGCAATGCTCAGCCGCTAATCTGTGTATTGTTCCTCTTCAGGACGTGCTCGGCCTCGGCAGCGAAGCCCGCATGAACACTCCCAGCCTGAACGGCGGCAACTGGCGCTGGCGTTTTCAGGAGCAGCAACTCAAGCCTGAACTAGCCTCGAAGCTGGCACTCCTCGCCGAATTAAGCGACCGTCTTCCCAAACCTTTCGCAACTCCCCTCGCCGAAACTTTCGCCGCATGAGCGATGTTTAGTGGCAGCATCGTTAAGGCCATTGCGATGCGCCAGGCTTTCGGGTGCGTGTAGGACAAATTATGAACGCAGTGTTACTCAGAGCCCGCTTTGCGCTTCTGTGTGAATCGTGTATAGAAGGTACGGGAGTTCTGGCGTGAGCGAAGTGGCCAATCAAGCGATCATCGAGGCGGTCGGCGTGGAAAAGTCCTATCCGCAGGCCGATGGCACTCGCATTCAGGTTGTCGGCCTCACCAATCTCGCGATCGAACCGGGCAAGATCGTCGCCTTGCTGGGCCCTTCCGGGTGCGGTAAGTCCACGCTGCTGCGGATACTGACTGGGCTTTCTCAACCTTCATCGGGAACGCTCCTGTGGCACGGCAAGCCTCTCGTCGGCCAAATGCCCAACGTCGCCATAGTTTTTCAGAGTTTCGCTCTCTTTCCTTGGCTCACTGTTCTGGAAAATGTCGAGGCTCCGCTGGAAGCGAAGGGACTTCCCGCAGTCGAGCGCCGCAAGCGCGCCCTGCGCACGCTCGATACCGTCGGTCTCGACGGTTTTGAAACTGCTTATCCCAAGGAACTTTCTGGAGGCATGAAGCAGCGCGTGGGATTCGCACGCGCTCTTGTCGTTGAACCCGAAGTGCTCTTCATGGACGAGCCTTTCTCGGCGCTCGACGTTCTCACCGCTGAAAACTTGCGCGGTGAACTGCTGGAACTCTGGCTGACCAAGAAGATGCCCGCCAGTGCGATTTTTATCGTCACCCACAACATCGAGGAGGCGGTCATGCTCGCCGACCGCGTCATGGTGCTGGGACGAAATCCTGCACGCATTCGTTCCGATTTCAACATCCGCCTCAAACATCCGCGTGATCGCAAGTCGGCGCGCTTTGTCGAGCTTGTGGATTACATCTACAAAGTGATGACCGAACCGGAAATCGAGCACGCGTTACCCGACGCCGAAACCACGGCAGAGATCATCTTGCCCACAGGGGGAATAACCAAAGAAACTCTTAGGAAACAGGAAGCGCCCGTACGCACAGCCAGATACCAGATGCTGCCGCATGCCCGCGTAGGCGGAATTGCCGGGCTGACCGAATTGCTGCGCGATCGCGGCGGCCGCGAAGATCTCTTCCGCCTTGCCGAGGATCTTGTCCTCGATGTTGAAGATCTGCTTCCCATCCTTGAGGCCTGCGTCTTGCTAGGTTTCGCGTGGCTAAAGGAAGGTGACGTGCAAATTACCCCGCAGGGCGTGGCTTTTGCCGAGGCCGATATCCAACAGCGTAAATTCCTTTTCCGGCAGGCCGCGCTGGAGCACGTCATTATCCTCAAACAGATCGACAGCGTGCTCAAGCGCAAGTCCGACCACTCGATTGCAGATGAATTTTTTCACGACATTCTCGACGAACACTTCGCGGAAGACGAGGTGCAGCGCCAGTTCGAGACTGCCGTGAACTGGGGCCGGTACGCGGAAATTTTCGATTATGACCGCGAGAAAGGGCGCCTGGTTCAAACCGAGCCTCCATCGGAGTCTCATCCCGCCCTCGAGCCCGGCGTTCCGAAGGAAACATCCGCACCCAAGCCCTGAACGAAAGTTTTCACACACGATGTTATGAAGAAATCAGCCAGCCTACGGGGATTCTCGGCCTATCGAATCTGGGCGCAGCTGCCCAGTGTCGAGATTTCCTATCTGCCCGACGTGCTTATGTTCGGGGCTGGGATCGCGGTTTTTTACGGCGCCCTTGTGGTCGGCCGGACCTGGCTCGGTCCGTTTACTCCTCAGGTAGAAATCTCGCGCAGTCCACTCGCCCTCGTAGCCTACGCCGGATATTCACTCTTGCGAATCACCATCGCATACTTGCTGAGCCTCGCCTTTACGCTCATCTACGGATACGTCGCCGCCTACAACCCGCGCGCCGAGCGCTTCATGATTCCACTTCTGGACGTGTTGCAATCGATCCCCGTGCTCAGTTTTCTTCCCGGCGTAATGCTAGCCATGGTGGCCTTATTTCCTGGACGGCAACTGGGAGTCGAAGCGGGCGCAATTCTGCTGATCTTCACCGGTCAGGTCTGGAACATGGCGTTCAGCTTTTACGCGTCATTGAAGAGCATTCCCAACGAGATGCGCGAAGCCGCAAAGATTTACCGCTTCAATTGGTGGCAGCGCTTTATTGAGATGGAGTTGCCCTTCGCCGCGATCGGCCTCGTCTGGAACTCGATGATGTCGGTGGCCGGCGGCTGGTTTTTCCTGATGGCCTGCGAGATGTTTGTTCTGGGTTCGCGTGACTTCCGGCTGCCTGGCCTGGGTTCGTATCTCCAGACCGCCGCAAGCGCGGGCGACACCCGATCGGTTCTCTGGGGCGTCGCCACCATGATTGCGGTGATTGTTTTGCTCGACCAGTTCATCTGGCGCCCAGTCATTGCGTGGGCAGAAAAATTCAAAGTCGAGCAGGTTGAGAGCAGCGACGCTCCCCGCTCCTGGGTGCTCAATATGGTTCGGCACTCCCGCAGTCTTGCGCAGATTCGCAAGAAGACGGTGAGGCCGCTGAGCGAACGCCTGCTGCTCCACTTTTCGCGTGTGCGTTCAAACGATGTGAACGAGCAGTCCAGCCCCTGGAAACTCTGGCTTATGCGCGCGGTGGCCGTAGTCTTACTCGCCGGAATGAGCTATGCGGTGGTGCGCGTTGTGATCATTTTGACCGGCCTGCAAAAAGCGGAAGTGCAGGAAGCGGCGATCGGCCTGGGCGCTACTTTCTTGCGTGTGAACCTTACCCTGCTGCTCGGTGCGTTATGGACCATTCCTGCAGGCGTCGCCATCGGCTTCAACCGGCGGCTGGCGCGCATCGCGCAACCCCTGGCGCAGATCGCCGCCTCCGTCCCGGCCACCGCTCTGTTCCCCGTGGTGCTGCTGTTGCTGATTCGTGTGGGTGGCGGGCTCGGCATCGGCTCGATTCTCCTACTGTTGCTGGGAACGCAATGGTACATTCTTTTCAACGTGATTGCCGGAGCGATTGCCATCCCCACCGACTTGAAAGAATGCTGCTCGGTATTTCGCATGCGGGGAATTGAACGCTGGAGAAAACTGATCCTGCCCGGAATTTTCCCCTACCTCGTGACCGGGATGGTGACCGCGTCCGGCGGCGCCTGGAACGCGAGCATTGTCGCAGAATACTTCCACTTCAAGGGCCACATATATACGACCGTCGGATTAGGCGCCACTATTTCTCAGGCCACCGACGCCGGAAATTTCGACTTGTTGCTCGCCGCCACTATCATGATGGCGGCAACCGTTGTCACTATCAACCGCCTGGTGTGGCGCAAGATGTATGGCCTCGCTGAGACGAGATTCCGGCTCGAAACCTGACGCAGATCGTCTGCACCATTTGAAGTGGTTACTTCTGGTTACTCTTCGGCTTCCCTGTGGCCCCATTTCATCACCTTTTAACTTGCGCTTCACGCTGGCGCAACCGGCCTGCGCTATTCGTATGAAATGCCACAAGACCAGTTGCGCGAGGACCAGCCTTCATCCGGAGTTCTGTCACGGGTCGCCGAATTCCCCGGCATCGGAAAGTTCGCGCCGGTCGATAAAGTACGGGATCTCTACCGTCGAGTCCAGAGTTCTCCACAGGGATTTCGGCTGGAAACTTTGCTCGCCGAGATGCAAGTCGCGCTGCGCATCAGCGCGCCCGATTCATCGCGAATTCCTAACAGCGGCCCGGTTCTGGCGGTCGCTAATCATCCGTACGGCGTGCTGGACGGCGCGGTTCTCGCCGTGCTGCTGACCCGCGTACGGCCCGACGTAAAGGTACTAACCAATGCGCTGCTCGCGGACGTGCCTGAATTGCAGCAGCACTGTATTTTTGTCGATCCTTTCCGCACCGACCGGTCCATAGAGTCGAACCGGCGAGCCGTGCGCGAGGCGCTGGCGTGGCTGCAGCAAGGCGGGATGCTCGCCATGTTTCCGGCCGGAGAAGTATCGCACTGGCAAATGCCGGCGGCGCAAATTGCCGATCCAGAGTGGAACGGCACTGCGGTGCGACTTCTTCGAAGGAGTGGCGCCACGGCTCTGCCCGTATATTTCTGCGGCCACAACAGCGTTCGATTTCAGCTCATGGGCATGATTCATCCCAAGTTGCGCACCGCATTTTTGCTGCAGGAGTTTTTGGAACAAAAAGGCAAAACAGTGGAAGTCCGCGTCGGCAGTGGCATCCCGCCAGTTGCTATATCCGCAATCCGCGACGATCACGAAGCCATTGAGTATCTGCGATGGCGCACCTATTTGCTCTCCCGGCGAAAAAAAGCGGAGGCATCCTGGCCAACAGCATTGCGATCGAGATTTGTGTTCAAGATTCAGGAGCCGGTGGCGGCTGCTCTGCCCTCGGGATCGCTATCGGAAGAGGTAAACAATTTGCCCGCTGACCGATGTCTGGTGGAGAGCGGCGATCTTGCTGTGTACCTGGGAACGGCACGCGAGATACCTCAACTCTTGCGCGAAATTGGAAGCCTCCGCGAGCTTACGTTTCGTCGTGCCGGTGAAGGCACCGGCAAAAGCCACGATCTGGATGCCTTCGACGACTACTACTGGCACATTTTCTTGTGGCACAAAACAAAAAGGGAATTAGTCGGAGCTTATCGCGCAGGAAATACCGCGGAGATTCTGGCGGAGCGCGGAGTCGGCGGCCTTTACACCAGCACCCTTTTTCGCTATGACCAACAGATTTTCCAGAAGTTGGGGCCATCTCTGGAACTTGGCCGCTCTTTTGTGAGACACGAATACCAGCGTCAATACGCGCCGCTTCTCCTGTTATGGAAGGGAATTGCTGGCCTGGTCGCTAAGCGGCCCGACACTCCGGTGCTGTTTGGCGCGGTCAGCATCAGTAACGATTACAACGCGACGTCACGCGAAATGATCTACCGTTTTTTTGAAGCGCGCATGCAAGACGACGAACTCGCGGGATGGATTGAACCTCGTCGGCCGTTCCGACCACCACTGTTGAGAAGGTGGGACTGCCGCGGAATGTGCCACGCCCTGCGCGAGTTGGAAGAACTCTCTCAACCCATTACTGATGTGGAAGCCGATGGCAAAGGCCTACCCGTTTTACTGCGGCAATACGCTAAGGTCGGCGGCAGACTTGTTGGCTTTAACGTGGACGCCAAGTTTTCCGATGTTCTCGACGGCCTGGTTGTCGTCGATCTGCGAAGGACCGAACCGGCGGTTCTCGAGCGTTACATGGGACGCGACGGCGCAGCCAGATTCCGGCAAGCCCATCCGGAGTCGTCCACCGGTCGTTGATTTTACTTATTTGACGGACGCAATCGCGTCGCTTCGGAGGGTAGGATGCAGCTCTGCGCGGCGTCTTTCAGCGCTTGCTCCAGGTTTTGACCCAGAACCGCCAACTCTTCCTCGTCCATCAATTCCTGCAATCGCTCGAACAGTTGTCGTTCTTCCTTGCGAATGTGAGTGGACATGCATTCGGCGAACGCCGACAAATCCGCAGTCGACATGGCATGCGCTTCGGCCTTGGCAAAGCTCTCGCGCAACAGGAAGTGATCGAGCAGCAGTTCCTCCACCAGCGGAACCAATGCGGGGAACTGTCGCGCCGCAGGGAAGAGCACGTTTTCTTCGGCGCCAAAATGAACTCGGATCTCGGTTTGAAAATGCTGCGCCATTTCCGCTTGCCATGCCACCAGATCGCTGTCGCCGATCGGCGACGCGCGCTCGATGCGAACGCACAGCGCCAATGCCCGCTGGTGTTGGTGCGAAAGCGGAATCAAATTTCTGTTGCGTAGCATGAGCCGCTCCTTTTCAGGAGTTCGTTCTCGCCAGTCCAGACACCGATGGCTCTCCCTCGATCTCTACCCGTTCGGCGGGGCGCACCGTCAGCCAGTCTGTGCGAACCCGCTGCCATTCCTGGATCAGCATTCCGTTGGCCTCGAAGAATCCACGAATCCGGTACCGCTCCCAGCCCAGCACCTCTTCGAGAATCGGCGCCAGCACCGCCAAGGCGCTCGTACTCAACACAGTTCGCTTCGCTACCTGCGAAACATCGGGAGACTCGGAAACCGCAATCGTCAATCCGTCGCGCGAATTGATGTGCAGCATGACATGAATGTCGGAACTGCCGTCGCCGGTATAAATCACATGATCTGGGCCCGTCACCTGTTGCAGCAGCAGTTGATTGAGTACGGCGACTTTGCCATAGCCCGCCGTCGCGCGCACAATCGTATCGATCTCGCCCGACGGCTTGTAGCGAAACTCCGTGCCGAAAATATGATCGACTGGAACAATATCTTCCAGCGCTGACTGGATCACTTCTACCGGCGCCGCTGACAGAACGTAAAAATCGAATTGGTGCCCGTCGATGCCCGCATCCAGAAGCTGGTACAAAAGCTTGATGTCGCCCTTGAGCCGGATTCGTTTGCCAACTTCTCGCAGGTGTTCTTTACGAACTTTGGCTTTGAACTCGGGGTCGTGCAACAACAAATAGGCCAACTCCGCCCCTTGCTGCACCAGGTTGATCTTGGCCATGCCCTTGGCTTTGCGCTCGAATTCTTCCGTCGGTATGCCCACGAGTTCGGCCAGCACATAGCCGGAATCGTTGAATGTGAGCGTCTGGTCGAAGTCGCTCGCGAAGATGTAACGTTTCAAGGGATTGTCTGCCATGCCTATTCGATTCGCGCCAGGTTTGAACGCCCCATAAAAAGAATTGATTGCGATTATATGCCTGCCCGGTCAACTTGTTGTGAATAAAGAACTGGATCACAACATCGCATCCAGGGTGCGCCGGAGTGCGCGGGTCGTAGCCTCCTTTACTAAATTCGTGCGCGCGTCCAGAATAGAAGGTCCGGCAATCCGATCAAGACTGGAAAGAGGAGCCTCATGGCAGTTGTGACAGGTGAACTGATCCGAGCGATGAATTACGTGGAAGACATCACCGCGACCCTGCGTCGCATTTGCATTTATATTCCCGGCATGAGCGCAGACGAGCGCAAGCGACTGGCAGAAAGTCTCCGCACCACTGTGACCGCGGTCAACGCCGCCATCGCCGACCTGGAAAAGGCGGAGAAGTAGGTGAGTCAGGTCCAGACGATCGCTGTGATCGGCGCCGGCATTATGGGCCGCGGCATTGCCCATGCTGCGGTGCTCGGCGGATACCGAACCATCCTGGAAGACCTCCTACCCGGCGCTCTGCGCAAGGCAGAGACCGAAATTCGCGCCAACCTCGACAAGGCCGTGGAACTCGGCAAGGTCACCGCGCCCGATGCTGACTCCGCTTTCCGCCGATTGGAATATGCGGGATCCGTCGAAGAAGCCGCCCGCGAGGCCGACCTCGTCATTGAAGCCGTTCCCGAAGAGATGGAGTCGAAGATCGAAATCTTCACTCTGCTCGACAAAATCTGCCGCCCGACCACTATGCTGGCGTCGAATACCTCATCGCTCAGCGTCACCGAAATCGCCAGCGTCACTTACCGCGCGAAAAAATGCGTCGGCATGCACTTCTTCAATCCCGTTCACAAAATGAAACTGCTGGAAGTTGTGCGTGCTCTCGAAACCGATGACGACACGCTGGCCACCGCAGTCGAAGTCGGCAAACGCATGCACAAGGACGTTGTCGTGATCAAAGAATCGCCCGGTTTCATCACCAGCCGTATCAACGCCATGATCGGCAACGAGGCGTTCTACATTCTGCAGGAAGGAATCGCGTCCGCAGCCGATATCGACAAAGCCCTGAAGCTGGGCTTGAACCATCCTATGGGACCGTTCGAACTGGTCGACTTGGTCGGCCTCGACACCCGCCTGAGCATCTTGGAGTATCTATACAAATCCTTAGGCGACAAATACCGCCCCGCGCCTCTGCTGGTCCAATATGTGAAAGCCGGCCGGCTCGGCAAGAAATCAGGCCGTGGCGTATATGAATATCCGGAAGCCCCGGCGAGGCCAGAGAGCCCGCCCGCCAAACTCCAATCGTAGCGACGTTGCTGGCAACGTCTCTGCCAGGGCGTTTCAGAAGTATGGTTTCATCAATGCTGCTCGATCGGTACCGGTGGCATCTTCCCGAGAATTACTGATTCTTCCGTTTGCCAAAATTCAACCCTGCCAGCCCCGCCGCTTTCTCCTCGTCGACCCCCTTACTCGCAACCAGCACGTGAAAACTCTCGCCCATCCCCGCCGGAGTGACCAGGTGTTTGAGTTGCAGCGCGACTTTTGCCCGTTCCTGTGGCAAAAGGCATTCTTCAAACGCATCCGCAAATTCGTTGGCCTCTCCAATGCCTAACAGGAATTGCGATTGCGTGACCAGTTTCTGAGCCCGCATCCCTTCCTTCTCCGCAGCGGCCGCAAGAGCCGTGAAATTTACGTCGGCCGTAATGTCCTGCTCGCCCGGCGCTTCATAAGCATTGCCGCTGACCGAGTGCTGTCGAATAGCTTTGAGCGTCCCCCGATGGCGTCCGGCCAGTTGCTCCTCGCGGGTGTAGCCATAGTCGATCAACACTACGAAGCCATGTTGCACGGAGGCCGCCGCACTGCGCATTCGTCTCTGCGCCTGCAGCGGCACTTCCACGCGCTCGTGGTTTTCGGGGTGAACTGAATAACGGTCCAGGAATTCGAACTCTTCGTCCGACGTCGGCGCCCAGGTTTCCACGAATCGTTTCGCGTGGACATCGACGCGCAGCGAGCCCTGGGTGCTGACGATTTCGACTGGAATAGCATCGAAAAATTCGTTGGCGAATACGATCCGTGGTTCGCTCGGCTCTCCGCTTGTGAACCATACAGCCTTACCCGAATCAAAGTGCCGTCGCAGCGTAATTTCGACGCGTTCCCGTAACGCGGACGACCGCTCGTTCAGGACATAACACAACGAACGAAAAAAATCTGGAAATTTCTTCTCCGACCAATCCAGCACATCTTGAGCGAAAAGACCCCGGCCCGGTCCGAGTTCGACGACCTCGATTGCTTGCGGCGACCCCAGCGCCCTCCACAACTCTTCGAACTGCCGCGCCAGCAGCCGTCCAAAGACGGCGTGCACATCGCTGGATGTATAAAAGTCCCCGGCCTTGCCGAACTGAGCCGCCCCGCGCGAATAATAGCCGAGCGACGGATCGTACAGGCAAAGCTCCATGTAGCGCGAGAAGGGAATTGGCCCTCGCGACTTGATCTCCTGTTCGATCTGTTCCCGCAGCGCGTTCACAGGCCCGTTCGTCTCCGATCAGCGCGGTCCTGTGGAGTGCGGATGAACATTTCGACGAAGTAGTCGTGCAGTGCATCGAAAAGCTGGCGCTGGAAACTCCATTCAAACTGCGGATCGTCGAGGTCCCGCGGATGCAGGTCGAAAAAGTAAGTGTGCACCGGAACCGATTCATCCTTGAACTTGATGATGACCTCGACCCCTTCGCCCTTGCCCCGCGCCGAGAAGTTCAGCAGCGGGTGTTCGTACAGCCGCAGTTGCGTAAGCACGCGCTCCAGGCGAATCTCGGGGGCACTTGGCATCGAAGGATTCTAATTCATTGCCACTCCGGCAATGAGCCATTTGAGAGAAGGGTAGTGCCCTTGCCCAGCATCGTCGCTGGATGATTCGCGGCTATCCTTTTGCGATGGTCTTTACAGTAACAAGAATGATCATTCCGATTCCGACCGTTCTCCGGCTTGGGGTGGCCGGAATCGAAACGGTTGTCTGGACCGTGATCGCCCTGGCGGCGATACTGCCGAATGTTTTGCTGGATTGGCGTGCGATCGTGGCGCGTCCCGTTCCAAGGCCGGTTGCCGCCGACTGACCTATTCGTAGCGCAGCGCCTCGATCGGATTCAGCCGCGCCGCTTTGATCGCGGGAAGCATGCCGCTGATGATGCCCACGAAACTCAGAATTGCGGTCGACCACATCAACGTTGCGAAGTCGATATATAGATGAATGTCGCCTTCGCTCGCGTTATCTTCAAACGCGCTCCACAGCGTAAGCGACCCCACTGACCACGAAACCACATAAGCCAGAACCACGCCTAAGAGCCCGCCCAGAGCGGTGATTACGAGCGCCTCTGACAAGAATTGAAACAGAATATGCCAGCGATGCGCCCCTAGCGCTTTTTCCACTCCGATTTCGCGCGTCCGTTGCGTGACCGACACCAGCATGATGTTCATCAATCCGACGCCGCCAATGCCCAGCGTGAGCAGGCCGATAAATCCCAAAAGAATCTTGATGCCGGTCGAGATCACCTGCAAATCCATCAGATCCGCAAACACATCGAAGACAAAAATGGCGCGCTGATCCTTGGGGTTGAAGCTGTGATGGAATGCCATCGAGTCGCGCACGGCTTTTACAACCTTGGCATGATCGCCTTCGTACTCCATGACAATCGAACTCAAATAATAGGTGTTGATCAGGTCGCTCATGGCGCTGAAGGGAACATAAACGTGCTCGTTAATGTTGTCGTCGCCGTTCTGTACTTGATGTTTGAGAACGCCCACGATCTGATAGGAAATTCCGTCGAGGCGCACGTTCTCGCCCAGTGCATTCTGGCCGGAGAAAAGTTTCTTCTTGGCGTCCGATCCGATCACGGCGACGCGCGTGTGCGTGAAGTCGTCGGCTTCGCTGAAAAACGTTCCCTCCGAGACATCCATTTTCCGCATGCGTCCGTACCCGGCATATACGCCGCTGACACCATAGTTCGCGCTGCGCGTCCCGTAGGCCACTACGCAGTTCTTGAACGCCTCCGGGGAAACCCGCTTCAGCAATGGAACTTCCGCGCGGATGTAGTCGAGATCGTTGACCGTGAGCCGCACCTGCGTTCCCGCCTTGGTGCCCCCCGCTTGCAACTCGGTGCGCCCGGGAAAAATGAATACAAGATTGGTTCCAAAGGAGCGGAACGCCGACCACAGCCCACGCTCGAAACCGGTGCCGTATGCCAGCAGCAGTACGACCGTCGCAATCCCCCAGGCCATTCCGAGCATGGTGAGCACACTCCGCCTCCGGTTATGGCGAAGCGCGTTGTAAGCCTGTGTTGCAAGGTCGACGATCATAAAAACAGCTCCTGGCTGCTAGCGACTAGCTCTTAGCTTCTCCCCTGCATAGAAATTGTTGATTTTTGATTGCTGATTGCTGATTGAAATGCCTGGCCCGCGGTGTTTGTTTTTCAATCATCAATCAACAATCATCAATCAAAAATGTCTTCAATCATTCCTGACGCAACGCTTCTACCGGCGGCAGCAATGCCGCTTTGCGCGCCGGATACAGCCCTGCGGCTATGCCTGCGATTGCCAGCGATCCAATGGCCGCAAACGCCGATGCCGGGATGATCCGCGGTGTATCAAAGCCTTCAGGCGCCGGCAACATGGCCAGCAGCGTTACGAAACCAGTAGCAATCGCCAATCCGATCCCTCCACTGAAAGCCGTTAGAAACGCTCCTTCGATAAAAAACTGCGTCAGGATCGCGCGGTAAGTCGCGCCCAGCGCCTTGCGCAGGCCGATCTCCTTCGTCCGCTCCGTCACCGAAACCAGCATAATGTTGATGATGCCAATAGCGCCCAGACCCAGCGTCACCACGCCAACCACCCCCAGGAACCAGTCCATCGCATCGAAAATTCTTCCCACCCGCTTCATGTTTTCAATCGTGTCCCAATCTTCAAAGGCGTCTTGCAGCTTGGGATTGAACCCATGCCTCCGCGCTAAGATGCGATGAATCTCGTCCTTCGCTTCGGCGTGCAGATCTTTCGAGATAGGCTGGTAGTTGAGAAACGAAATCGCGTCTTCCGAATTCGCCTTGGTCAGCGGAAAGAGATCGCGCATGGTCTCGATCGGAATAAAGATGCGCGAGTTCGTGCCATTATTGCCGTCGCGCCCAACCTTGGCGACCACCCCAACCACATCGAAATTAATTCCATTCAGCAGGATGGTTGAACCCACCGCAGGCCGCCCGGGAAACATGTTCTTCAGCAGTTCCCATCCCACCACCGCCACGCGACGCCGTTCCAGATTGTCCTGGCTGTTGAACCAGCGGCCCGGTTCCACTGGAACGTTCCGAATCTGGTTGTAGTCGGAAGCCACGCCGAAAACCTGGCCATTGGTCGATCCGTAATCGCTCACCGCGCGAATGTCTTCACGATTCAGCACCGGCGACAACGCTCCAACGAGCTGCGCCTCGGCGCGCACGGCCAGGTAGTCTTTGTAGGTGAAGTAATAGGTCTGCCCGGACTGCGTGCTGCCCTCCACCGCGGAAATCCGCCCGGGAAACATAAACATAATGTTTTGTCCGAGCGTCGCAAGTTGCTTTTCCTGTCCGCTGCGAAAACCTTCTCCCAGACCCACCAGCAGCAGCAGCGATCCCACGCCCCACGCGATGCCAAACATAGTCAGGAAAGAGCGCAGTTTATGCGCCCACAGCGACTGCCGAATAATATCGAGAAGCATTCGCATAGGCTGTTTCATGCCCCCACGCCTCCGGGGAGGGGCGTGGGGGCACCCGGGTAACGTTCGGGCGAGGGGTCTCAATCCCGCCCAACATCTGATCAGAGATACGCAGCCGGGCTCAAGAAAGTTCCCCGCTGGCATGTAGTTGATTAGACCCCTGACAGGGGCAAAAGGTTAGCCGGGAGACAGCGGCTTTAAAGTTTCAGAGCCCAGCGCCGATATCTAATCAGGATCACTCGTTGCTATTCAGTGGAGGTGTGGTTTTGCCTGGCGAACACGTTCTAAAAACGGGCACCGGGTGGCAAGTCCCGCGACCCTTGCACGGATCATTCCACTACACCGTCGACACTGAAAAAAAGCTGGTTGTAGTAAGTTTCGGCGAGAAGGTGACGTTCCGAGATATTCAACACTACGCGAACTTGCTGCAACTGGATCGGTCCTTCCACCCCGCCTACTCAGAGATTGTGGATTTAACACAGGCGGAGGAACTGGATTTGCAAGCGGACGAATTTCTGAACTTGGCCGACAAAATCGATCCCTTTGCCCACGAATCGAAGCGTGCCTTTGTGGTGAGAACTTCCGTTCAAAACCACGCCGCTCGAATGCACAAGGTTCTGCGGACGCAGAGAAATATCGAAATTTTCAGATCCCGGGAAGAGGCCGAACGTTGGATTGCAACCTAGTTCTCAAACCAGCCGTTCTCGAATCGTATCGCTTACTGCTTTTCCTTGGGTCGTTCGTAGGCCTTCTGCAGATACTTCCGTGCTTCTTCCAGCGCACCAAACGTATTGTCGTTGGTCTGTAGCGCCTGCCGGTATTCATTGACCGCGCGTTCGCGCTGCCCCGTGATATCGAAAATCTTTCCTAATTGAATGCGGCTCCAGACCTCAGTCCAGCGCGGCTCTCCGTCCCCGTTGACCGCTTCCCGGTAGGCATTGGCGGAGGACTGATAATTCCGCTGCAAAAAGAAAACTTCGGCGATCCGGTAATGCGCCAGCGAACTGTTTTTGTTCAGGTCGAGCGCCTTGTTAAACTCCAGCAGCGCGCCGGTCAAATCTCCTTGCTGCTGCATCGCCTGCCCACGCAGAATCGAAGCCCGCAACTTCACATCGCTGGAATTGGTCAGCACATGATGGTCAGGGTCAACTGAAATACGGCGAGGGCGCCCGAACGTCTCGATCGAAAACGGAGACGTCGTGCCTACCACCTCGACGCGCTGGCTCTCAGTTTTTCCGTCGGTATCAATCTTCAAATCCACCGGCATCCGGAAAAGATCCAGATCTTGAGATATTTCTCCCGTCACCCGAAATCCCGGTGATCGCTCCTGTTGGCTCTTGGATTCTTTCGCAAAATTGCCGCCGAGGCGGTATGTCGTATACTTCACCTTGAACTCAGGAGCCCCGGTCGAATCCAGCCACTGCGAGAAGAACCACGTTAACTGGCTGCCATAATTCTTCTCGGCAACATCGCGAAAGTCGTCCGTGGTCGCCGATTTCCCCGCATACTGCCCGGCAAAGTCCCGCATCGTCTTGTTGTACTTATCCTCGCCCAGCACCCAGCGCAGCATGTGAAGGATCATCGCGCCTTTGTCGGTCGTGAGCGATTGAAATTCTGTGGAAAAACTATCGAGCTTGCTGGCGCTTGAAAGCGGCACCGTGTCATAGGCCAGCGCCCCTACCGACATATCTTTTACCGCCTCTTCCAGGCCGGCCGCTCCCGCCGCATTCTCAACGTACATCGCTTCCGAATAGCGCGAAAAACCGTCGTTCAGCCACCAGTCGTCTTTACTGGCCGGGCTCACCGACACGCCCCACCACTGATGCGCAATGGCGTCGGCCAACAAGCGATAGTTGGTCTTTTCCGTGATCGAAGGCCCCGCCAGGCCCGCGATCTCCGGTGCCCATAAATACGGCAGCGTGTCCGCCGGCAATTCCACCACATTGAGCTTTTGCGATGGCGGCAGCCCGTACAGCGTAATGAAATAGCTGACCTCCTGCACCGCCGTCGTCGTGTAAGCCGGCGCCAGGCTCTGGTGTGTGGGTTTAAAGAAGACGTGCACGTCCAGTCCGGCATCGTCGCTCTTGTATTCCGGCGAAAAGACTCCCGCAATAATCGAGCCGGGGAAGCTCGCCTTACTGGAGACGAACGTGTAAGTCTTGGTGGGCAGCACGCTGGCGTTCGGCTTTTTCGACGCCGCGGCGTCCGCCGCGCTGGACACGCCGCTTCCGATCACTACCATATGCGCCGGCACCGTCACGTGGATCGTCGACGTAAACCGGTTGACGCCATAACCGCTAACGGGGAACCACCGCCCGGCATAGAGCAGGTAGCTGGTGTCGTCGCCGATGTAGGCCAACTTAAGTCCCGGCACCGGGCTGTTGTCGGCATTCTCCAGCGTTCCGTCGTATTCGAACGTCAGCGTAGTGGAAGCGTCTTTTGACAAGCCAGCGGGCAGCGGCACCCTCACCGTTGAATCCTGCGTTACCCGCTCCGCAGACAACGGCTGGTTCTTTTCGTCGACAACCTTCGTCACCCGCAGGTCGTTGTGCAGTTCGAAGACGGCGACGCTCAGGTCCTGTAATGCCGTGAATTTTACCTTCGCGCGAGCCGTAATCTGATGGAGATGGGGCTCGAGTTCCGCCTCGATCTGGTAATCGTCCACGCGCAGACGCGCCTTTTCCGCCGCCCGCGACGGAGTCGCCAGCAGGATTGCCAACGTGAGGGTCAGGGAACTCGTAAGGACGCCAAGGGTGCGCCGCGGGTGAATCAACATTCAGGAGAGTCTCCAGGCAATGATAACCCATTTCCTAGGATGAAGAATCTGACGTAAAAGATGGTTGAGGCACAAGAACATAACCCACTAACCCGCAATCCGCCATCCAGTTAGCGTCGCCACAAAGTAGCACCGGCGATTCTGGCCAGGCGAATCGGCAGCGCCGGCATTCTGCTGTAGCGCCGGCATCCTGCCGGCTGTCCCGAGGCCGTCTCGGCCTCGGCCCGTCCACCATAGCGATTGGGTGGTGGAAGAGCGGCGCTTCAGCGCCGCGCAAGCCGCCTTAATTTCACCCGCCAACCGCAAGCTTCAAGATAATCTCCGCCGCCCGGTCTGCCGGATGGCCCGCCACTCCTGCCTCGCCCGCCGGAGCCCGTAAACGCTCTCGCACCCGTCCCAGACCGTCCAGCATCCGGTCCCGAGCCGCCCCATCCGCCAAAATTTCCTGCAGACGAGCCACGACATTCTCCGCCTTGAAATCATGCTGCACCAGTTCCGGCACGACTTCCTCTCCGGCGATCAAGTTGACCATGGCAAAGTGGGGCACCTTGACTCTCGGCTTTCCCAGAATATAAGTAAGCCCCGAAACGCGGTAAACCATCACAAACGGCGTATTCATCATCGCCGCCTCGACCGTAGCCGTCCCGCTGGCAACAATGCCGGCTCGCGAATGCCAAAGTGCCGGCAGCGCATCTGGCACGAGGGTAATTTTCCGTTCGCCGGTCTTTTCCTGGCCGATCAAGCTTTGCAAGAAACTGCGATCGAGCGTAGGCGCAACCGGAAGCAGAAACTCATACCCCGGCCCAAGCAGCATCGCCGACTCCAGAATCGTCGGCAAATTCATGCGCACTTCTTTGACCCGGCTGCCCGGCATGAGGGTGATCCACTGCTTCGCGGGATCCAGCTGAAATTCCGCCGCGTATTCCTTTCGAGCGATCGACGGAGTCGGCAGTTCCGCCAGAGGATGGCCCACGAAAGTCGCGTCCACCCCGCACTTCCGGTAGAACTCCTCCTCAAAGGGAAAGATCACCAGCGCCTTGTCGATGTAATCCCGCAACAGCCGCACTCGCCCCTGCCGCCACGCCCAGAACTGCGGCGCCACGTAATACACCGTTGGAATCCCGCGTCTCTTCATCTGCCGCGCAACCCTCCAGTTGAACGCGGGAGAGTCGATCACAATCGCGAGATCAGGCTTGCGCCGATCGGCCTCTTCGATCAAGTGCCGGTACAGCTCGAGAATTGTTGGCAGATGGCTGAGAATCTCGGTGATGCCAACGACGGCGAGTTTCTTGGAGTCGACAACCGTGTCGCAGCCCGCAGCCCGCATCCGCTCCCCACCAACCCCAAAGAATTCCAGGCTTGATCCAGAAGAAGAAGTTTTTTGAGCGGGAAAGTTTTGCGCTGGAAAGTCTTTTGTGGGGAAGGTTTTTGTGGGGAAAGCCGCCCCCGGCTGTCCAGCGGAGCGAAGCTCCGCCGCCTGTTGCTGAGGAGTCCCTCGCTGAAATGCCCGGCGCAGCGCCTCAATCAGCTGCGCCCCATACATTTCCCCCGAAGCTTCTCCGGCTGAGATCAGGATTCGCAAGCAAACATTGTAAAGCCGATGAGGCGCGCCAACTGTTCAACGCAGTTGCTTTCCCCGCAACACGAGCACGGACGATCCATCCGCCACGAACGCGCTCTCAGGACGCCGTTGAAGAACTGCTAAGAGCTCTTTCCCGTACAGAGCACTCCCGTTGCCTTCAAACCCGGCTCCGGCAGTAGTCCACACCTTCCACGGAACATGCTCGACCCGATACTCCATTGACCCGCCGCCTCGTTGCCTCGAATACCCCCAGTAGTGTTCGGTGATGAATTGCTCCAAACTTCCTTCCATCGCCGGTTTCGGAAGCCCCGAGGTTCCAGCCGAAATCTTGCACCATTCGCCGCCCACTCGCCATTGATACTCCAAGCTTGTCGCCGATCCATTGCTTTCAATCCTGTGCTTATCGGCAAACAAACATAGTTCTCGCCGTAGAGCACGCGGGCAGTAGTCGCGATGGCGCGTTTCGGCACCACTTCCGCGATGAACACAACTCCTCTCCGCTCCTCGCCGTTTTCCTTTCGCCGGACATAGAAGCGCAGATTAACTTCGTCGAAATTAGTATGAAAGGGGATCGGGAAATGTCCGATTAACTTCGTCCGGCAAAATCGGAAGCCCACCAGGCTGACGTAAGTTTTTCCTTGAAATGAATCCAGCGAAGTGCCTTGCGGAACGCAGCAACTCAGCAGCGCGGGATCGACCTCGTAATTCAACATCACAAGATCTCGCCACTCCGCCGACAGAAAAACTCGCCTTGAGTCAGCCATTGTTGTCGGCGTCTAGTCGTCGCCTCTGGCGGCCACTTCGGCCTGCCGCTCGCCCGAACCATTTACGGGAGTGGCCGTCCGCGCCATATTCAACTCCTGATCCTTGTACTGCAACTGATAAAGCTTGTAGTAAATGCCGCGCTGCGCCAGCAGTTCCTGATGCGTCCCCATCTCGCGCACCTGCCCCTTGTGCATGACGATGATCTTGTCCGCGCGCTGCACCGTCGACAGCCGGTGGGCGATGATCAGCGACGTTCGTCCCTCCACCATACGGCTTAGCGCGTCGCGCACTTTAAATTCGGTCTCTGTATCCACGCTCGAGGTCGCTTCATCGAGAATCAAAATCTTCGGTTCATGCGCCAGGGCCCGCGCAAACGAGATCAGTTGCTTCTGTCCCGTCGACAACGTCGATCCGCGCTCGCGCACTTCTTCCTCGAAACCCTTGGGTAGCGCCCGCACAAAATCGCCCAGATTCACATCTTCGGCCGCCTTGGCGACCTGCGCGTCCTGAATCCGGTCGGTGCCCAGCCGGATGTTCCCCCCAATTGTTCCCGTGAACAAAAACGGATCCTGCAGCACTACTCCGAATCGTCTGCGCAAATCGCCGAGATCCATCTCTTTCAAATCCACGCCATCGATGCGCACCGCGCCTTTCTGCACATCGTAAAAGCGCATCAACAGAGAAATGAGCGTAGTCTTGCCCGCGCCGGTGTGCCCGACCACAGCGACCGTTTCTCCCGGCTCGATCGCGAACGTAACATCGCGCAGCACCCAGTCAGGGGCAGCCGCATCCTCAGTGCGGGAAGGGGATGGCTGCATGTGGGGATGGCCGCCCTCGGCCGTCGGGTCGAACGAAGCTCGACCATTGCCGGCGGAGTCCGCGCTCTCAACCGGCACCTCGCGGTAAGCGAACCACACATGGTCAAACTCGATTCTCCCCGCTCCCGCCGGTTTCTTCGTCACCGCCGGGGTAACAATCTCCACCGGAGAATCGACCAGTTTAAAGATGCGCTCGCTCGCGGCCATCGCCGATTGCAAAATGTTGTACTTCTCGCTGAAATCCATGATGGGCCGGAAGAAGCGCTGCGCATATTGGATGAAGGCGATCAGAACGCCCAGGGACGCCGTCGTCGCCAACCGGTTATCGGCCCCCAGATGCCGCATTACGTCCTGGCCGCCAAACCAGATCACACACGCAATCGCGACCGCGGAAAGAAAATCGACAAGCGGATAGTAGACCGAGTAAGCGAGAATCGCGTCCTTATACGCGTCCATGTGATTGCGGTTGATTTCCGAGAATCGCTGGTACGCTCTATCCTCGCGGTTGAAAAGCTGCAGCACGACCATGCCGCTCACGTGTTCCTGCAGATAAGAATTAATGCGCGCTATTGCAGTACGAATGCGGCGGTAGGAATCGCGCACGCTGTCACGGAAAATCTTGGTCGCCACCACGATGAACGGCAGCACCGCGAACGTGATCAGCGCCAGCTTCCAGTTCATGTACAGCATGATGCCCACGATTCCCAGCAGCACAAAACAATCTTCAAAAATAGACACCACGCCGGAGGTGAACATCTCGTTCAATGCATCAACGTCAGTGGTGACGCGCGTGACCAAGCGGCCCACCGGATTCTTGTCGTAGAAAGCCACGTGCATGCGCTGCAGGTGCCGGAAAATCTGGCTGCGCATGTCAAACATCACTTTCTGTCCCGTCCACTGCATGAAGTAAGTTTGCAGAAACTCGAACACGAAGGTGAGCAGCAGCAGGCTGAAATAGATTGCGGAAATTTGCGCGATCCCGTGCAGTGGCCGCGGGCTGAGCCAGTTCCAAAAGCTCGATGCCGAATTCTTTACCGGCGCAAGATAACGGTCCACCGCCACCTTCACCAGGTATGGCCCGAGCACGTCGCAGAATGACTTGAGAAAAATCGACCCAAGCGCGATTGCCACTTGCCAACGGTATGGGCGAAGGTAGGTAAGCAGCCGCCGCATCAGCCGGCTGTCATACGCTTTCCCGTGGATTTCCTCTTCGTGGGCCATTCTGTTTCAGTGATATTTCTACTAGTAATAGGGTACCGTAAATAGATGCCCGTGTGGCGCGGGCGCCCCCGCCCGCGAGGGGTTGGAAGGAAATGTCCGCGAAAGGTTGCCACAACCTGCTGAAGGTGAAAGGAAGTGTCTGCCCTCGCCCGCGAAAGCATAAGATAATCCAACGGTGTCCCTGGGAATCTACATCTCGGTCCCGTTCTGCCGCACGAAATGCACCTACTGTAACTTCGCCTCCGACGTTTTCTCGCGCGCCGTGTTCGAGCGCTACGTCGACCGCGTCTGCTCAGATATTTCGAATGCCCCGCAAATTGCGGCTGACATGGCCGCGCACCTCGAGCCCAAAGCGGACTCCATCTACCTCGGGGGCGGCACTCCTACGGTCCTCGATCCCGCTCAACTGCAACGAATGTTCACCGCGGTTCGTGGTCATTTCGATGTCCGCCCCAATGCCGAAGTCACCGTCGAGTGCGCGCCCGGCACTCTCACGCCATCTGTGCTCGACGGACTCCTTGCCTGCGGGGTAAATCGCGTCAGTCTGGGCGTGCAGTCTTTCATTGACGCGGAGGCTGCCTCCATCGGCCGTTTGCACAAACGCGCCGTCGTGCTCGACGACCTAGCCCGCCTGCGCGCCGCCGGAATTTCGAGCATCAATATCGATCTCATCGCCGGCCTTCCTCACCAGACTGGGCAAAGCTGGCAGGAATCGCTAACACAAACCTTCGACACCGGCGTTCCCCACGTCAGCGTCTACATGCTCGAAGTGGACGAAGATTCGCGTCTAGGCCGCGAAGTGATGGCCGGCGGAAGTCGTTATCATGCCCACTTCGTTCCTGACGAAGAAGCCATCGCCGATTTCTATGAAGCGGCCTGCGAACAGCTCGAAGCGGCCGGCATCGCTCAGTACGAAATTTCCAATTTCTCCCGAGCTGGTTCCGAGTCTCGCCACAACCTCAAATACTGGACCCGCCAGCCTTACCTCGGTTTCGGCGTAGATGCCCATTCCATGCTGCTTTCGGCGTCGCCAGCGGCCGAGGCAGTTCGCTTCTCCAACCCCGACATTCTGGAAAAATTCGTTACCGGGCCGCCCTTGCGCCGAACCGTGGTCTCACAGGCGGCCGCCCTTGAAGAGACTTTTTTTCTCGGTCTCCGCCTGAACCGCGGCGTCGATCTGCGCGAAATTGCCGCAAACTTCGGCCATCCAGCCCTGGATAATCTGAGCCCCGCAATCGCCGAACTCATCGCCGACGAACTCCTTCAGCAGACCGGAAATATCATTCGCCTCACCCCCCGAGGCAGATTGCTTTCCAACGAAGTTTTCCAGGCCTTCCTCGATACTGACGCCGTTTCAAGCCGTCTGGCCACAGGCGTATAATTTGAACGCATCTTCAGCACTGGATTCGGACGAGTTTGCAGTGCGAATTTCCAAACCATCCGGTCGGTTGGGTGGCACTATGAAAAGCATGAAATCACCAGTGTTCATGCGCTTCTGCCCACCTCTCGCCCTTTCCCTCCGGCGGTAACTTCTTCGTCTCCCAGCGCTATGTTCTAATCACAATTCGGGGAGCGCGGTTTTGCCCCTTGATGCGGGGCCGCTCTGGTCGCGGCGCCCGAGTGTCTTGGAGGAATCTTGGATTTCCAACTGAACGACGAGCAGTTGCATTTGAAGAGAAGTGTTCGCGAGTTTGCCGAGCGCGAGATCAAGCCCAACGTCATGAAGTGGGACGAGGCTGGCGAGTTTCCGCTGGCAACCATCAAAGAACTGGGCAAGCTGGGCTTGCTCGGAATCGTTTTTCCGCCCGAATACGGCGGCGCCGGCATGGGTTATGTCGAATATGTCACCGCCATCGAAGAACTTTCGCGCGTTGACGGGTCGGTCGGCATTATCGTCGCGGCCCACACTTCTCTCTGTTCGAACCACATTTTTCTCGCCGGAAACGAAGCGCAGAAAAAGAAATACGTCAGCAAACTCGCCACCGGAGAATTCATCGGAGCGTGGGGCCTGACCGAGCCTTCGTCCGGATCAGACGCGGGCAGCGCTCGCATGACCGCCGTGCGCAAGGGCAACAACTGGGTGCTCAATGGCAACAAGACTTTCTGCACCAACGGCCACTATGCTGACGTTGTGGTCGTGCTCGCCGTGACCGATCGCGCCGCGCATACGCACGGAATTTCGGCCTTCGTCGTGGAAAAAGACACCAAGGGATTTCGTCCCGGCAAAAAAGAAAACAAACTCGGCCTGCGCGCCAGCGACACCGCCGAGCTCATCTTCGAAGACTGCGTGATTCCCGCAGAGAACCTGCTCGGCGGCGAAGGCCAGGGATTTCCCGATGCCATGCGCGTGCTCGACGGCGGGCGCATCTCTATTGCCGCATTGTCGCTCGGCATGGCCGAAGGCGCCTACGAGGCCGCTCTGAAATATTCCAAACAGCGCCGCCAGTTCGGCAAGGCCATCAGCGATTTCCAGGCGATCCAGTGGAAACTCGCCGACATGGCCACCGAAATCGATGCCGCCATGCTGCTCACCATGCGCGCCGCTTCCATGAAAGACGCAGGTATGAAAACCACACAGGAATCCTCCATGGCCAAGCTCTACGCCAGCGAAGTGGCCGTCAGATGCGCCAATGAAGGCGTGCAGATTCACGGCGGATACGGTTTCATCAAAGATTATCCCGCCGAAAAGTTTTACCGAGACGTAAAACTCTGCACCATCGGCGAAGGCACCAGCGAAATTCAGCGCCTGGTAATCGCACGGCAATTGCTGAAGGACTAACGACTCGTGTTTGACGCAGTGTACCTCGAGCCAGATTTTCAAGGCACGGCTGGATATGCTAGCGTTTTGCGGTCCGGACGGGCGCCATGCTCATCATTCGCGGTTCCTACCGATTCTGGCCCAAGCGAGTTGCATTTCGCAATGACTATTGCCTTCGGTGCCAGACGTCGCGTCGGTCCATTGCCATCCGGACCTTCGATGTGGGGTACGTGTTCTGGATCCCGATCTTGCCAGTGGGCTTTTGGAAACGCTGGCAATGCGAAGTCTGTGGTCAGGCTCCTCACGCTCATCCGAAAGTTCGCCGGATATTCAAATGGGCAGGTCTGGTTTTTTCGATTGCCCTTTCGATGCTTGTGTGGACCGGCCCCGGCAATGCGGATATTGGAATGCTCGGTTGGATCTTTCGACTGGCCGCCCCGGCAGGAGGCATTCTGCTTCTCTTTGATCTGCTTGGTACTCCGAAAGAGCCATCTCTGCGCCAGAAATTGGCGATGATTGCACCCGCCACCGATACAATCTGCCCATTTTGCGCTACGCCTCTGCTCGTGGGTTCCGGCGCTCGCTGGTCCTGCCCACGCTGCGGTGCCGTTCGGTTCTAGACGTTTGCGGTTCGGCGTTTGTTCGGAATTCGCCCGGCTGCTGTTGTGACATGGTTGGCTTCTGTTTCCCAGACTCCTTTCCTGCTTTACACTGTTCGCTTGGACAACGCCCGCTTGGATACCGCTGCTTCGAATCGCGACATGCAGGCCTGGATCGAGCCTCTGCGCTCCGGTGACGTGCGCACCCTGGCGCGCGCCATTTCCGCGGTCGAAAATCGCGCGCCCGGATGGTCCGAACTGCTGAAGGCCCTGTTCCCGCACAGCGGCCGTGCTCGCGTGATCGGTTTGACCGGCGCGCCTGGAGCAGGGAAGAGCACGCTGGTCGATCACCTCGCGCGTTACTATCGCAAGCACAATCACACTGTCGGCATTGTCGCGGTCGACCCAACCAGTCCGTACACCGGCGGTGCCATTCTCGGCGATCGCATCCGCATGCAGGAACATTTCGCCGACCCCGGAATTTACATTCGCAGCATGGCCACTCGGGGCTCGCTCGGCGGCCTCGCCCGCACTACCGCCGACGTCACTACCGTGCTCGACGCCTCCGGCCGCGACATTATCCTGGTTGAAACCGTCGGTGTCGGCCAGGATGAAATCGATATCGTCCGCCTCGCTGACATCACCGTCGTGATTCTCGTCCCCGGCATGGGCGACGACGTCCAGACCATCAAGGCCGGCATCATGGAGATCGCCGACATCTTTGTGATCAACAAGAGCGATCGCGAAGGCGCCGAGCGCGTGGAGCGCGAAATTCGCGCCCTGCAGTCGCTGGCCACGCGCAACGACGGATGGACGCCTCCGATCGTGAAGACCGTTGCCAGCGATGGAACCGGCGTGCCAGCCGTGGCCGAAGCGATCGCCGAATACGAAAGCTATTTGCAGAAAGAGAATCGTGCCCTGAAAAAGAGCGTCGAAAATTGGCAGGAACGCCTGGTCGAGATGCTGCGCGACGCGCTGCTCGAGAAAGCCCGCGCCCAACTAGGCGACGGAAACGTCGCGCGCCTGGCCAAAGAAATCGCCGAACACAAGCGCGATCCGTATACGCTGATCGAGGAGATAGCCGGAAACACGTAGCCCGGGACGCATTCGTCCGGGGAAGGTTTGCCGTGTCGTGAACAGTGTCTCAGGAGTTTTCGAACCAGCGCGCGCGGACGAATGCGTCCGCCGCCACGTGAGCAACAATGGATCCAACATTTCAAATCGATCATCTCGGCATCGCGGTGAAGTCTCTGGCAGCCGCCAAAGCGATCTACGAAAAACTAGGCCTCACTGTCTCGGCCGAAGAAACGGTCGAGCAGGAACAAGTACGCCTCGTCATGGTACCCGTTGGTGAAAGCCGTCTGGAGCTACTCGAGGCCACCTCAGAGAATTCAACGATCGCGAAATTTATCGCCAAGCGTGGCGAAGGCCTGCACCATGTCTGCCTGAAGGTTCCAGACTTGCAGGCCGCAGTCGCCCGCCTCAAGCGCGATGGCGTGCGCCTGGTTTCCGAGGAAATTAAGACTGGCGCAGGCGGACATCAATATGTCTTCGTACATCCGTCAAGCACAGGCGGCGTGCTGCTCGAGTTGGTGCAGGGCTAACGAAAAGCGGCCGCGGATTTACGCGGATTCACACGGATCAAAATTACAACATGCTTTTTCTCGTCACCGACACCTCGGGCAAAAACGGCATCGTCGCACTCGCGCGTGCGAACGAACCAGTCAACCGAGAAGTGACTATCATCGAGACCGTGCCCCTGGCGGGCGGCACTTTTTCCGCGCAATTAGTCCCGCAGATCGCCGCGCTGCTGGCCCATCACAACCTCACCAAGGCCGATCTCGAAGCCTTCATCGTCGTCTCCGGCCCCGGATCGTTCACCGGACTTCGCGTCGGCCTCGCCGCCATCAAAGCCCTGGCGGAAGTTTTAAAAAAGCCAATCGTCCCCGTCTCCCTGCTCGAAGTGACAGCGCTTGCCGCACATGCGCACGGCAAAATCGCGGCCGCACTGGATGCCGGCCGCGGCGACGTGTATTTCGCGTCTTACGAAATTGCCACCGACTCGACCCATATACTTCAGGAGCAGTTACTCTCACAATCAGAGTTTTTGTCCGCGGCCCGCGAATCATCGCTCGCTACTCCCGACGCCACCTTGGCCGCCGCAGCGCGCGAAGCCAATCTGTCCGTAGTCGTGGTTGAACCTGCCGACGCTGGAAGCATCGCCCGCTTAGGTTGGAGAAAATTGCAGTCCGGCGAAACCGTGTCCCCCGAGCAGTTGGAAGCAAACTACATGCGCCGCTCTGATGCCGAATTATTTACGAAGAAAAGTTCCTAGCTAACAGCTTCCAGCAAGAAGCCTAAACTCGAAGCTATCGTGAAAATCCGTCCCGCAACTCCCGCCGACATTCCCGAAATCCTGAACCTGGAACGCCAATGCGCCACCGCCGGTCACTGGACCGAAGCGCAATACCGCCGAGCATTTGAGCCCGGCAGCCCGCGAAGGCTCGCCTTAGTGGTCGAAGCGGAACCCCCGTCACCGGCTCAAAGCAACTCCGAATTCCACACCATTCTGGGATTTCTGATAGCCCAGCATCTCGCTCCCGAATGGGAGTTGGAAAATCTTGTGATCTCTCCCGCCGCCCGCCGCAAGGGCCTGGGCAAGCGCCTTCTGCAAGCCCTGCTCGCGTCTGCGCGCGAAACCAACAGCACGTCCGTGTTTCTTGAGGCCCGCGAATCGAACGCTCCCGCCCGCGCTCTCTACGAGCAAGCCGGGTTCGAACAGTCCGGCCGGCGCGCTTTCTACTACACCAGTCCCTCGGAAGATGCCATCTTGTATCGTCAGACCCAGCTCTAGCTCGCTCCGCCCCGACGCCGCCAGAATTGCACCACTTTTTTGGCATTGAACCCACTTTTGCCCTGTGCTAGCCTGACTTTATATCCCGGTTGGAGGTCTGCTGGATGCTGACTTCGAGAGACCAACTCCTGACCAATCACGAGGAGTTCCGCAGATTGGCTCATGAGCATACGCAGTACGCAAAACGCCTTGATTCACTCACCCAAAAACGCTATCTGAGCGAAGACGAAAAGCTGGAAGAAGTCCGGCTCAAAAAGCTGAAACTCCGCCTCAAGGATCAAATGGAATCCATCGAGCGCGAGTATCGGCAGCACTACGGCGTCAACGTAGCGTAATTTCTGACGAACCCCCAGCGGCTGCGGCCGCTAAGGGAGAAATGTATCCACCACAGGGCGCTGCGCAGCGCCTTTTTTTATTTATACTTACAGAGCAAAGGCACGCCGGGAAGCGGTTACATTCGTCCACGGCTATAATTGAACTTTCCCCATGGTTCGTGACGGATACTTCTACGCTCTCGCTCTCTTCGCGGTCGCCGCTCTCCTCGGGTGGCTGACAAGCCCGGCCTGCGCGATCATCCCGTGCCTGCTAGCATTTTTCTTTCTCTGGTTTTTTCGCGATCCGGAGCGCGCCATCCCGCAAGACCCCGGCGCAGTCGTCTCCCCCGGTGACGGCAAAGTCACCGACGTTTCCACCGTGACCATCGGAAACGAGCGCCAAACGCGCCTCAGCATCTTCCTCAGCGTGTTCGATGTCCACGTGAACCGCTCCCCCATTGCAGGCGTGATTCGCGAGGTACGCTACCAGCATGGCCAATTCCTCAACGCCATGAATACGGTTTCCGCCGACAAGAATGAGCAGAACATCGTCACCGTCGAAGGCGAAGGTCACAAAGTCGTCTTCAAGCAGATTGCCGGTCTGCTCGCGCGCCGCATTGTTTTCTACCCGAAAGTCGGAGATCGCCTCGATCGTGGCCAGCGCGTCGGCCTCATCAAATTCGGATCCCGCGTCGATGTCGTGCTCGATCCTTCCGCCCGCGTCAACGTGAAAATCGGCGACCGCGTAAAAGGCGGCGCCACCGTCCTCGCCTACGTCCCCATGCCAGCCGCGCTGGCTGGCGCTGGAAGTACTTCTGCTTCCGAGGAAGTGCGCCGATGATTGACGCCATCGTTCCCAAACAGCGGCGCCGCCAAAGCAAGGGGATGTACATTCTTCCCTCGCTCTTCACCACCGCGAACATGGCGCTCGGTTATTTCGCCATTCTCGAGGTGATGCACGCCTCGCTCACCGAGTATTGGCACCTCGACAACGCGGCGAAAGCGATTGGCTTTGCCGTCCTGTTCGACGGACTCGATGGACGCATCGCCCGCATGACCGGCACCAGCAGCGATTTCGGCAAGGAACTCGATTCGCTCGCCGATGCCATCACCTTCGGCGTTGCTCCGGCCGTGCTGGCCTGGACCTGGGGCTTTTTTCTCATGCCTCCGGTCTTACTTTCCGACTGGCACCACAACGTGCACATCAAGCTTACTCAACTTGGCGCCATCGCCAGCTTTCTTTTCTTGATCGCAGGAGCCAGTCGCCTCGCCCGCTTCAACATCACCAGCAATCCTCAGCCTTCCAATCCCGGCCGCCCCGGAAAAAAATATTTTGTCGGCATGCCCATCCCGGCCGGTGCCGGCGTAATTGCCGCCGTCGTTCACTTCAGCGCCGGCGATCCTCTGGTCTCGTGGTATACCGCGCTCACCTGGCTCGCCATGGTGACCATGGTCGGCTACCTCATGGTCAGCACTTGGCGCTTTTACAGCTTTAAGGACATCGATTTCCGTTCCCGCCATCCTTTTCGCCTGATTCTTTTTCTCGCCGCTCTGTTCGCATCTATCTGGTTCTTTTCGCGGATCATGCTTTTCGTGATCGCGTTGCTCTACATGGTTTCCGGTGTCTTCTGGCGCATGCAGTGGATTTTCCGCCGCAGGAGCGCATCATGAACGACTCTGTCAAGATTGCCTCCGCGTCGCATCCTCTCGCCGCTCGCGGAAATCTCTACCGCGCCGCCATCGTGGGCGCCGCCTCGCTTAAGGGCAAAGAAGTTGCCGAGATGCTCAACGACCGAAATTTCCCCGCCGCCGACATTCGCCTGCTCGACGACGACGAGTCCATGGGCCAGCTCGAAGCCATGGGCGACGAGATCAGCTTCATCCAGCGTGTGCGCGCCGAACAGTTCGACAACATGGACTTTACTTTCTTCGCATCCGATGAAGAAACCACGCGCAAGAACTGGAAAGACGCGCGCGACGCCGGCAGCGCAATCATCGATCTCTCTGCAGCTTTAGAAAATGAACACGGCGCCAGCGTGCGCTCGCTTTGGGTCGAGCGCGAGCGCGGCCACGTTGCTGTCCCTGAACTCCAACCTGGCCCCTGTGTTACCCCCCATCCCGTTGCTGTCATCCTGGCGCTGCTTCTGCTGCGCGCCAGAAAAGCGGGTGGCATCCGCCGCGCTGTTGCCACGGTTTTCGAGCCCGCCTCGGAGCGCGGCCAGCGCGCCATGGACGAATTGCACCAGCAGACCGTGAACCTGCTTTCCTTCCAGCCGCTCCCGAAAGATATTTTCGACGTCCAGGTCGCTTTCAACATGGTGGCCCGCTACGGCCAGAAGGCCCAGCCCACGCTCGATTCCGTCGAGGCTCGCATCCTTCGTCACTATCTCAAGATTGCCTCCGCCGACGCTCCCCAGCCTTCAGTCCTCTTACTGCAGGCACCCATCTTCCACGGTCACGCGCTCGCGCTTCACCTTGAGATGGACCATACCGTCGATCTGCCGGCGCTCTCGCAAGCCCTGACCGGCGATCACATCGCCATTCCGGGCCCCGAGGACGAAGCCCCCAGCAACGTGAGCGCTGCGGGCCAGGCCGAAATTCAGCTCTCTCTGAAGCCCGACCCCGCGCAGCCGAATGGTGTGTGGCTATGGGTCGCCGCCGACAATCTCCGCATCGCTGCCCTCACCGCGGTCGAGTGCGCCGAGAGCATGACCGCGACCCGCCCGACCGGGAAGATCCAATGAAGTCGCGGACGGTGCGCCCGGTGGCGCTGCTCTTCTTCACCTTCGGTCTCGCCGCTTGCGGATATCACACCGCCGGCCATGCCGTGCAGCTTCCCGCCGACATCAAAACCATCGCGGTCCCGGCCTTTAAGAACGAGACCCTCACCTACCAGATCGAGCAGATGCTGACCGCCGATGTGGTCCGCGAATTCACCACCCGCACCCATTATCACATCGTCCACGACGACGACGCGGACGCCACCTTGCGCGGCACCGTCCTCTCCACCTCCGCCACTCCGCTCACCTACAACACATCCACCGGACAGGCAGCCAGCATCATGGTAGTGGTTAGCATGCGCGTCACGCTCTCCGATCGCCACGGCAAAGTGCTCTACGAGAATCCCGCCTACCTGTTTCGCGAACAATATGAAGTCTCGCAAGACTTAACCAGCTTTTTCGAGGAAGATTCTCCCGCCTTCCGCCGCCTCTCCCGCGACTTCGCCCGCACCCTGGTCTCGAACATCCTGGAGGGCTTCTAACATGAAGCGTCTCCGCCGGAACATTCCGCCGGCGAAAAGTAGCGCAAGCGTCCCGCCAGCAAGTAGCGCCGGCGCCCCGCCGGCTGTTGCGAGGGCATCTTGCCCTCGCACATCTTGGGCTCGCACCATGACCCGCGAATGCTTGCGCCCATCCCATCCCACTTTGCGGATCGGTTTCCCAATGCTACATTCGAAGCGAATGCCCACGGCGGGAGAAATCTAGTGCGCGCCTTCGCCCAGGCCGAGCGCTTTGTCAGCGAACTCGAATCGCGCAAGCTGCGTGCGGCCTACGTCTTCGTCGGCGATGAAGCCTTCTTCCGCAAGCGCTTTCGCGACGCCATCCTCGAACACCTCGTCCCTGCCGATCTACGCGACTTCAGCTTCTTCGATTTCGATCTAGCCGACACCGATCTCGCCGAGGTTCTCGACCGCGCGCGCACTCCCTCGCTCATGGCGCCCTTCCAGGTTTTCTTCGTGCGCGGCGTCAAGAATCTTTTCGGCCGCGGCTCCAACGAAGAGAAACTCGCCGCCATCGAGGACTACTGCAAGAATCCCAATCCCGACGCGCTCCTCGTTTTCGTCGCCGATCACATCAGCATTCCCGCCGATGTTCGCCGCATGGAGATGCAGGACAAAGACCGCTACCAGCGCATTCGCGACACCATGGGCCAGTACTGCGGCATCGTCGAACTGGCGCGTGTCGAGGAAGGCGAAGCCGTCCGCTGGATTTCCGACTACTGCGCCGGGCGCGGAGTGAAAATCGACGCCGATGGCGCCCGCGAACTCGTCGACGCTCTGGGCGGCGACATGATGATGATCTCCAACGAACTGGAGAAACTCATCCTCTATGTCGGCGAGAAAAAGCGCATTACCCTCGGCGACGTTGAAACCATGGTGCTGGCCGCCAAGCAGCGCTCCCTTTACGAACTGACCGACGCCATCTCCGCCAAAGAGCGTGTGCGCGCCCTAGAAATTCTTGACGCGATTCTGCTCTCCGGCGAAGGCGAAGAAGCCGCCATCGGGCACATTTACATGCTGGCCAAAACATTTCGCCAGATGCTAGTCATTCTCGAGCGCAACGTCCGCGACCAACGCATGCTGTGGGCCGCGCTCTGGCAGGGCTTCCGCGTGCCTCCGTTCGCCGCCGACGACATCATCAAACAGGCCCGCCGCTACAAATCCCGCCGCGAACTCACTCGCGCCATCCGCCTCGTCGCCAAAGCCGACCTCGCTCTGCGCTCCAACCCCGTCAGCAAACGCATGGTCCTCGAGCGTCTCATCATGGACTTAACCACCGACCCCAAGCCCGAACTCCCCGGCTGGATGCAAGATCAGTTGCCAGTATAAGAACGGTATCCGTTAGCCTTTCACTGCGACCTATCCTGTCTGTTTCTGGTTTCTCAAGTCCGTTCGCGATCTATAGACTTGGCGCCGCGAAAGACTAATAATCGACGCCAGAATGATCTCCCAATACCTTTTCGAATTTCCCTGGATTGTTTTCGCAGTGTACTGGGCTATCGGCGCGCTGAGGACGCGCGCCACAGTGCGCCGTGAGCCCTTTCTCGCCCGCTACGGCGTCATGTTCATCGAGGTGGTCGGCTTTACTTTGCTCTTCAGCCACGATGCGGATATCGGAGTGCTCCGCCGTCATTTTGCGCCCCGGACGATGACGATGGAAGCCATTGGACTTGCCTTCACCTGGGCCGGAATCGGGCTTGCGGTGTGGGCGCGATATCACCTCGGGCAGTACTGGAGCGGCCGCATTACCCTCAAAGAAGGCCACGAACTGATTCGCACCGGGCCCTATGCGCGGCTGCGCCACCCCATCTACACTGGCCTCGATCTGGCAGCGATCGGCTCAGCCCTCGTCATTAACCGATGGAGATGCGTGTTCGCAGTCTGCATCATCATGATCGGTTTTGCGATCAAGGCAAAAAGGGAAGAGGCGCTGCTGGCCGCGCAATTCGGGGAAGCCTTCAAGAAGCACGTGCGGCACACGGGTTTCCTGCTGCCGCGGATTCGGGGGGAAGGGACAGACGCGACGCTCACCTGATTTCCAAACCTAACAAACTGACGTACGTCCTACACAATGCAAAACACAGTGGACAAGTCCGGCTTCTGCTAAATCCGTCTACCTGCACATAATCGTATCTAGTTAGACAGAATAATCGTCCCTGATATACACTTCTGGTTTTAATCAGACACACGCAAAGTCTTGGGGGTCCTGTGCGTAAAGCTGCCTCGTTCCTGGTCGCATTCGCTCTATATGTTTCGTCAAAGTTGTCGCTCGCGCGCGCCCGCTACATTCCAACGCCTGCCTCACTGCTGCTGGCCCGAACCTTCTTGCTGCTTTTGTGCCTGGCTATGGGGGCGTTCTCGGCGTCGGCCCAAACGGGAGCGAGCCAAAGCGCCTCGGTCGACATCACGATGCACCGGACCACCCCAGACGCCTGCGCGAGCGGCCAGAAGTTCGCCACCACCGATTGCACGCTGACTTGGCACGGCATCACGCTGTACGGTGCGTATGACGTCGGCGTCGGATGGGTCAGCCACGGCTTACCGGAAAACGGCTACAACTATGAAGGTGCGTCTCTGGTGAACCGAAACGGCTATCAACATCGATTCCTTGTTGCACCGAACAACCTGCAGCAGACGGGGATCGGCATCAAGGGCAAGGAAGAGTTTCGGCCCGGCTGGGCTGTTGTGTTCAACGCTTCCACTGGCGTCAATCCGCAGTCCGGCCTGCTCGCCAACGCATCCAAGACTGACATCATCAACAACGGCCTTCCCAGGCGCAGCTATTCCTACGCCATCGACGGTGCCCGCGCGGGCCAACCCTTCAATGACGAAATCTATGGCGGCATCACGTCCGAGCATTTTGGCACATTGACCTTCGGTCGTGAGCGTTCTCTCGGCACCGATGCGATGCTGCAATATGATCCAGCCGGCGGGAGCTATGCGTTTTCGTACATCGGGTATAACGGCACGATGGCAGCTGGCGGCGACACCGAAAACAGCCGTTGGGATGACGCCGTGAAGTATCGCCTTACCGTTGGCCCGGCCCATTTCGCAGCGATGTATAAATTTGCCGACGGTTCCGGTGGCTGCTACTCGGCCTCCTCAACCTGGAGCGCGGCCACTTGTACGGCTGAATCGGCGCATAACAACGCCTATGGGTTTGATCTCGGTGCAACCTACCGCAAGTTTTCCGTCGACATCGTCCCTCAACATTACAACCAGGCGATCAGCGTGCTGAACCCGTTATTGGGGGCTCAGAGTCTGACGCAGCCCTATCAGTCGACCGTCAATAGCATCAATACGAACCAAATCACCGGGGCCAACACGGTCGACCCGAGTGACACCGTATATGGCATCGTGACCGACAACTACGGGATAATCGTCGCTGCCAAGTATGCCTGGGACCCGATCAAGTTTTTTGCTGGGTATGAATACATCTGGCAGAACAACCCCAAGAATCCGTTGGGCGTTGGCGCCTCGGACCAGGGCGGTTATCGCATGAGCGGGGTTGAAGACAACAATCTCGATCATGAAAAACTCGTGAACATCTGGTGGATGGGCTCGAAGTATACCTACCGCAGCAAAACCGACATTACTTTCTCCTGGTATCAACAGCGGCAGGACGACTTCCGTGTTCCACCCACATGCTCGCCTTCAGCCGGTTTCCGCGCTGCTTGCGCGGGCACCCTCAACGAGGGGTCGCTCTATGCGGATCATCACTTCACCAAGCGCTTCGACGGTTTTGCCGGGATTGCGTATTCCTGGGTAAGCGGCGGACTAGGCATTGCGATTCCTCATGGCCCCGGCGTCCCCTATAACTCCAACAACAACTTTGCTCCGACGATCGGTGGTCGTTTCAGCTTCTGATCGCTTCCACGGCGCGGCAGGTTCGAAATGGCCGCGACTTCGTTCGCATAGCCGCATTCGGATTCTTTTGGTAGGTTTCACGTTCTGAGATTCGGCCAGATCGTTGACCAGCGAGGTCAAACTTCTTATGCATCGTAACGAAAGCTGGCAATTCGGCCTTGCCCTTTGGTTCGTTCTTGTCCTGCAAAGTGTCCCCGGTCATGCTCAGCAACTAACCATTCAGCGAGAAGACGGCAAGCAGACGATCTTGTCGCGCGCTGATCTGGAGGCGTTGCCGCGTGTCAAGCTACAGGCATCGGCCCACGACGTCTCCGCTACCTTTGAAGGCGTAACCCTCAAGTCTGTGCTGGAGAAAGCGGGAGTGGGTTTTGGTGAAACACTCAGGGGAAAACGATTAGCGTCTTGCCTTGTCGCTGAGGCCGCTGACGGTTATCGAGTCGTCATTGCGCTGCCCGAACTCGACCCCGCCTTTACCAGTAAGCAGATCATCCTGGCTTTCCTGAAAGATGGCAAACCCCTCGACGAAAAAGAGGGACCGTATCGCATCGTGATTCCAGACGAGAAAAGACCGGCACGCTGGATCAGACAACTCACCGCGCTAAAGATCGTGAACGTGCAGTGATGCAGATCAATCCTTTTGAATCATGACCTCTGTTGCCTTGGCCACGGCAGTAACAGTGTCACCCTTCTTGAGCTTTAGCTCATCCGCGCTTCGGCGCGTGATCGCGCTTTCGATCAGGTTATCGCCGACACGAACCACCACATGGGCCATAATGTCGCCGAGTTGAATTTCTTCGATTTTTCCGCGCAATTTGTTTCTGGCTGAGATAGGCATACACAAATTATAGATCGCACTCTGGGGGACTATGAACACACGAACGCGACATTTGATTATGTTCCTCGCCGTCATTTCCATTTGTGAATTCTGTGCCGCTCAATCCATAACGGTCGCCGCGGCAGCCGACCTTCAGTCCGCAATGCAGGACATCGCCGCCGGATTCCAAAAGGAAACAGGAAAAGAAGTAAAGCTGATCTACGGTTCATCTGGCAGCTTCTTCCAGCAGATTCAAAATGGCGCCCCCTTCGACATGTTCTTTTCCGCGAATCTCGACTACCCGAAGAAGTTGGAGTCGTCTGGACTGACGGTTTCGGGAAGCTATTACCAATACGCTAAGGGCAAGATTGTAATTTGGGTCGCTAACGATTCGAAGCTCGACATCGACTCGGGCCTGAAATCTCTTCTTGACCCTGCCGTGAAGAAGATCGCCGTCGCTAACCCACAGCATGCCCCTTACGGGCAGGCAGCCGTCGCAGCCATGCAGAAAGAGGGTATCTACGAGAAGGTGAAGGACAAGTTTGTCCTTGGCGAGAATATATCCCAAACGGCGTCGTTTGTGGTCTCGGGTGCGGCCGATGCGGGCGTGGTCGCACTGTCGCTGGCTTTATCTCCGAACTTGAAAGCCAAGGGACGTTACGCGGAAATTCCTGTGACAGAATATCCACCCATCGAGCAGGCGTGCGTAATTCTTAGCTCGTCAAAAGATAAAGAAACCGCAAAGCAGTTTTTGTCCTACATCGAGACCGCGGCCGTTGCCAGCACTTTGAAGCGCTATGGTTTCGACGTGGCAAATACCTCGCACGATTAGCCGTAGGGCACATAAGCATTGTTCTATCGTTGTCGACCAGCCTCTACGGAGCAAAAAAAACAGACCATAATTAGGTCTGTCCGATGTTACTGAGAACTGAGAACTGAAGCCCTACTTCATCGCTCCAACCCGCACGCCCAGCCGCGACTTATACCGCGAGGCTGTATTCTCGTGCAGCGTGCCCTTCTGAATGGCCTTGTCGAGCGCGGAAACGGTCTTTCGATAGGCCTGCTCGGCGGCGGCCTTGTCGCCTTTTTCGATGGTCTCGCGCAGGTTGCGCAACTGGGTACGCAGGGTAGAGGTGTTGGCGCGATTGCGCACGGTGCGGCGTTCGGTTTGGCGCGCACGCTTCAGCGCCGAAAGATGATTGGCCATAGCTGGTTCGTTACCTTCGTGTCTACAGAGGATATTCGGGTGGGTCCGAATTCCTTATTATAGGGAAGCATCCCCGACCGGTCAAACCGAGAAGCTGACATTAAGAAGCTCTATGTGAGAACAGCCGCAGGCCAAGAGGGGTAATGGGCCAGGAGGGGTAATGTGGGGACAGCCGCCCCCGGCTGTCCACCGAGCGTAGCTCGGCGCTTGCAGCCTAGCGAATCGAAATGACGGTTCCAACATGACAGACGGCCTCGATCGCCTTAAAGTTCTCATCAACTCCTCCACTCCCATCGTGGTGATGGAGACCTCGGAAGAGACGCACGCCATCGCCATGGTGCGCGCCGCCTGCGCGGAACTCAACATGGCGACCTTCGAGTGGAGCATCGCCGACGGCCTGTTGCGCTCCGGCATACACACTCCACCCGAAGCCCAAAAGAACTCGCTGCAAGCTCGCATCGACCAGGCGACGAACTGGACTCACAGCCAGCCGCGCACCGCGCTCAGCCCCAGCGGCCCGGAAGCCACGCGGCTGGCCCGCGCCATGGCGTCCTCTACAGGCGCCGACTCCTCCGCCGCCGCCGCGTCTGCCATCTACAACACTCGCGAACCCGCGCAGGCCCTCGCCAACATGGAGTCGATGACCGTCGAGGCCGTCTTCATCCTCAAAGACTTTCACCGTCACATGGACGACCCCGTAGTCGTGCGCCGCCTGCGCGACGTGGGCCAGAAGTTCGCCACCAACCGGCGCACCGTAATCATCACCGCGCCCGAGATCGCCGTGCCTGCGGAACTCACAACGCTCGTTGAGTATTTCGATCTGCCCCTGCCCGATCGTGAGCGCTTGCACGAAATCATTCACGACACCTTCACTCGCCTCTCGAAAACTTACACGCTGAATCTCCAACTCGACGCCACCGGAGTCGACGCCATGTCCGCCAACCTCCGCGGACTTACCGAAGAAGAGGCCGACCGCGCCATTTCGCAGGCGCTGGTCACGCGCTACGCGCTCTGCCCCGAGAGCGTCACCGATGTGCTCGAGGCCAAGAAGCAACTGCTCCGCCATTCGGGCATGCTCGAATTTATCGAGGCCTCCGACAACATGGCCGTCGTTGGTGGACTGGAAAACCTGAAGCACTGGCTCGGCCAGCGTCGCGGCGCGTGGGAAGATGCCGCTCGCGAGTTTGGGCTGGAACCGCCCCGCGGCATGATCATTCTCGGCGTGCAGGGATGCGGCAAATCGCTTTGCGCACGAGCCGTCGCCGGCGAATGGAAGCTGCCGCTGGTAAAGTTCGACACCTCCGCCGTCTACGACAAATACATCGGCGAGACCGAAAAGCGCATCCGCAAAGTGTTTCAAGTCGCGGAAGGACTTGCTCCATGCGTCCTCTGGATCGACGAACTAGAAAAAGTGTTTGCTGGCAGCGCCCCCGATTCCGCTTCGGCTGATGCCGGCGTTTCCTCGCGTCTGCTGGCCTCGTTTCTTTCGTGGATGCAGGACCGCAAGGCCCCCGTCTTCGTAGCCGCCACCTGCAACAACGTCACCGTGCTGCCGCCAGAGTTGATTCGCAAAGGCCGCTTCGACGAATTGTTCTTCGTCGATCTGCCTAACCAATCCGAGCGCAAGCAGATCTTTGCGATTCAACTCGCAAAGCGCAAACGTAATCCGGCGGATTTCGATCTGGAAAAAGTCGCCGCCGCCGCCCATGGATATTCCGGCGCAGAGATCGACGCCGCCGTCCAAGGCGCGCTCTACGCCGCCTATTCCGAGAAGAAGCCACTGTCTACGCAGTCGCTTCTCGACGCGCTGTCGCAGACCGTCCCGCTCTCCACCACCCGCGCCGAAGAGATCGCTGCCCTCCGCGACTGGGCCCGAACCAGAGCCGTGCCAGCCTCCGCCCGCGAAAACGGCCCGTCCAGGCAGTAAATCAGGGCGAAACTAAGTTCAGCACTTCTCAGCGCACTCGGCGGCCGTTCTCCCCGTTCTCGACGGTTAAAGGCTTCTGCCGCACCCACTGTTGTTGCCTGCTGCCGCATCCATTTGACTCCCTCCCCGCCCCGCGTTAGGCTTTATTGCTAATGGTAGTGACTTGCCTTCTGGGCATGCGCATTCCGGCTGGCACCGTCTCCAAGCGAAACCCTGCTTTGTTCCTGACGTGGAGCCGGCACAGGTGTATCTCAACGTCCGCATCTGCCGGGCAGCCGAGGCCGGCTGGTCCCACATGGTTCCTCATGGCATGAACCCAAAGGCACAGACTTAAGCATGAAGAAGAGCATCGGGGTAAGTCCCAACATTGAGACGTTTTTTGGCACGCGGGACGAGAACGTGCGCCTGCTCGAAGACGGCCTGAGCATCACCATCAACCTGCGGTCAAACGCCATTGAACTCGAGGGCGCAGCGCGCGACGTGGCGCGCGCCGAGCAGGTCTTCGCCGACTATGAGGCGCTGCAGCGCTCCGGCTACAGCTTCAACAATGGCGATCTCAACAGCATGCTGCGGGTGCTGACTTCCGATCCCAACACCACGTTGCGCGGCCTGGCCGATGCCGGCCGCCAGCGCGCCTTCGGACGCCGCACCGTGCAGCCCAAGAGCAGCAACCAGCGCCGTTATCTCGAAGCCATCGAAGGCCACGACATGGTATTTGGCATTGGCCCCGCCGGCACCGGCAAGACTTATCTCGCCGTCGCCATGGCGATTTCCGCGCTCCTGTCCAAGCGCGTGAACCGCATCATCCTGGCCCGTCCCGCCGTGGAAGCGGGCGAGCGCCTGGGATTTTTGCCGGGCACGCTGCAGGACAAGATCGATCCCTACCTGCGCCCACTCTATGACGCCCTATACGATATGCTCGACCCCGAGAAAGTGGATCGCTACCTCGAGAAGAACGTCATCGAGATTGCGCCCATCGCCTTCATGCGCGGGCGCACACTCAACGATTCCTTCGTCATCCTCGACGAGGCGCAGAACACGACCTCCGAGCAGATGAAGATGTTCGTCACCCGCCTGGGCTTCAATTCGAAAGCTGTGATTACCGGCGACGTGACCCAGATCGACTTGCCCAATGCCCGCCGCAGCGGATTGCTCGAAGCCATGGATGTGCTGAAGACCGTGGACGGCCTGGCGTTCTGTCACTTCGACGAAACCGACGTAGTGCGCCATCAGTTGGTGCAGCGTATCGTTCGCGCCTATGACGAGCACAAGACGCGCTCCGCGCAGCAGCAGTTGCTTTTGCTGGCCGAGCCCCGTCACGCGGACGCGGCCAGCGCCGGCAAGCAGGCTGCCGCCGCGCCCCAGTCGCTTTCCGCCGAAAACAAAAGCGCCGAAGCGAAGGGTTAGTCGTGCGCAACGTGCGGGGGCCCACGGCCCTCCTGTTTGATTTGCAGGATCGCTCTGAAACAGGAAGCATATTGAGACTAGCTTGGTGATTCTGGAAAAGAAAGTCGTAGGAGTGAACGAAGCGGCGCTGGAACGTTTCGTATTGCGCGCGCGGAAGGCCGCCGGCCTGAGCGGACCGGTGAATGTGCTGGTCACCAGCAGCGCCGCTGTACGTTCGCTCAACCAACGCTTTCGCAGCCAGAACAAAGCCACCGATGTATTGTCGTTTCCCGCCGCGTCTTCGATCTCACAGCCGCGGGACGCAAAGAAGCTGGCCGGTGAGATTGCGATCTCCGCTGACATCGCGCTGAAGAATTCTTTCCTCCTCGGTCATTCCGCAGCCGACGAAGTGAAGATCCTCGCGCTGCACGGAATCCTGCATCTGGCGGGCTATGACCACGAGCGTGATCATGGTGAAATGGCGCGCCAGGAAGCGAAGTTGCGCCGGGCTCTGAGGCTCCCGGTCGCTTTAATTGAGCGAGCCGAGCCGGAACCAGCCAAACTCTCCCGCAGCCAAACCTCAAAAGTTCGCCGCGGCGCAAGCGGCGTCGCACCGGCCCGGAGAACGGCATGAACATTGCCGTCGCCATCGCGCTTTTGCTGCTGATTGGGCTCCTGACGCTCGTCTCTTACGTCGATCGCGTTTATCAGGAAGTCGGCAAATTTCTCTCGCGCGAATTTCAGGACAACATCGACGTCTTCGAGCAGAAGATCGAGCCCAAGTTGGGCGTGGCCCGCCCTCGCGCCGCGTTGTCCATGGCAGTGCTCACGCAGTTGACGATGGCTACCATCGCAGTGCTGATCGGTTATTTGGTTTTCAGCGATCCGGACTGGAGCATCTACGAGATCTCGCAAGCCGCCATCAGCCTGATTCTCATCGTCATTCTCTGCAATCGCTTTTTGCCCTTCGTATTCTTTTCCCGCACCAAAGGTGATTGGCTGATTCACTGGACGCTCGTTCTGAAAATCCTGATCTACACAGCCATGCCAGTCACCATCGTGCTCGGTTTCCTGCAATCGGTGGCGTCGCTCACCAGGCAGAACACGACTGAGCAACCGGAAACTTCGGCCGAAGCCGTGGACGCGTTGATCGAGGCCGGCCAGGAAGAAGGCATCATTCAGGAGGGCGACCGCGACCTGATCCAGTCGGTCGTGGAATTCAGCGGCAAGACAGTGCGCGAAGCCATGAAGCCGCGCCCGCAAATGTTCGCCGTGCCCGCCGACACAACGGTCGAGCGCTTCATCGAACTGCTGCGCGTCAAGCATTATTCGCGTGTTCCGGTATACGAAGGCAGCATTCACAGCATCAAGGGAATCGTCTATACCCAGGACGTGCTGCAGGTGCCCGACAGCGAAGCTCACGTTCGCGTTGTTGAAACCATCATGCGGCGTGATGTTTATTTTGTCCCGGAGAGCAAGCTGGGCAGCGATCTGCTGCGCGAAATGCAGAAGCAGAATATCCGCATGGCCATTGTGGTCGACGAATACGGCGGAGTGGCCGGGCTGGTCACCATCGAAGACCTCGTGGAAGAAATCGTGGGCGAAATTCGCGACGACCACGAAAAGCCCGAGATCGTGCGTGAAGGCGAACGCTCGTTCATCGTTGCCGGCGGCATGGATGTGGACCGACTCGACGAACTCTTCGGCAGCAAGCCCGAAGGCAAAGAGTCGGCCACCATTGCCGGATTAGTCAGCGAGCTTGCCGGCCGCATTCCCCGCAAGGGCGAAGTGGTGCAGGATGACGGCCTGCGCTTTGAAGTCCTGGAGTCGACCGACCGCAAGGTGGAGCGCGTGCGCGTAAGCGCGGTTCAGCCGCAGCAACTAAAGCTGATCTGAAGCTGATCTGAAGCTGATCTGAAGCTTCTAGCTGCTAGCTGCTAGCTAAAAGCTGCGATCAGAGGCCCAATTCGTAGAGACGTAGCTTGCCACGTCTCTTTGTCCCAGCAAAGGAAATTTCGCCAGGAATGGTTTAGCTAGAAGCTAGGAGCTAGCAGCTAGAAGCTAGAAGCTAGAAGCTTCCATGGAACAGCGAGTAAGCATCATCACTCTCGGCGTCGCCGACCTAAAGCGCAGCAGGGAGTTCTACGAACGCCTCGGATGGCGGCGCGCCATGGCCAACTCCGACGGAATCGTGTTCTTCCAAGCGGGAGGCATGGCCCTCGCCCTGTACCCGCGAATCGAACTGGCCAAGGACGCGAATGTTTCTGCCGAAGGCGACGGATTCCGGGCAATCTCCCTCGCCTACAACACTCGCAGTCACGATGAAGTGGACGCCGTGCTCAAAGAAGCCGAGGCCGCAGGGGCAAAGCTTGTGAAGCCCGCACAGGAAGCCTTCTGGGGCGGCTACTCGGGCTATTTCTCCGATCCAGACGGCTTTCTCTGGGAGGTCGCCTGGAACCCCTTCTTCACTCTGGCGAAAGAGGGCAGCATTCAAATTCCGGAATAATTCAGCAAGATTCTTTTTGCCCAGCGTTCCTATCAATTGACTGCCGATGAAGATTCATTCGCAAGTGGCGAAACGAATCGCGCTTCTGTTCTAAGATGAAGGATGTACTAAGTGTTTTAAGCTAATAGCTAAAAGCTAATAGCTAGAAGCTATTTTCCATGCCCTTTCGCTCCGGTTTCGTTTGTATCCTCGGCCGCCCCAACGCGGGCAAGTCCACGCTGCTCAACGCGCTCGTGGGCGAGAAGCTGGCCATCATCTCGCCCAAGCCGCAGACCACGCGCAACCGCATTCAGGGGGTGGTTCACGTTCCCAAGGGCAAAGGCAAGAGCAAAGACGGCGGGCAGATCGTGCTGATCGACACGCCGGGCGTTCACCGGCCCGACAGTTCCCTGGGCCGAAAGATGATGGTCGAGGTGCGCGAGGCGCTCGAGGGCTGCGACCTGGTGCTGGTGATCATGGATGTGGCGCACAAGTTCGATCCCCGCGACCAGTTTGCCCTCGATCTGCTCAAGCGTCCCCGGACCAAAGCGTTTTTACTGCTGAACAAAGTCGACTTGATTCGCGAGAAATCCAAACTCCTACCGCTGATCGAGCAGTACCGCAAGCTCTACGATTTCAGCGAAGTGGTTCCGATTTCCGCGCTCAAGCACAAGGGCCTCGACACGCTGCTCGAAATGGTGATTGCCGCTCTCCCCGCGGGCCCGGCGTACTTTCCCGAAGATCAGATTACCGATCAGCCGGCGCGCTTCATGGCGGCGGAAATCATTCGCGAGCAGGTGCTGCTCAACACCAGCGAAGAGATTCCCTACGCGACCACGGTGATCGTCGAGAATTTCGAGGAAGGCGCCCGGCTCGCCCGGATTGCCGCCACCATCTATTGCGAGCGCGACGGGCAAAAGGGAATTCTCGTGGGCAAGGGCGGCAAGATGCTTAAGAAAATCGGAACCGCAGCCCGTTTGCAGATCGAACGCATGCTCGGCACCAAGGTGTTTCTCGAACTCTACGTGAAAGCCGAACCGCGTTGGCGGGATTCGCGCCGCTTCGTGGAAGAACTGGATTGGCGCCGGCAACTGGAACAGCGGATGCTGTTACAAACTGTGCCGCGCCCAGCCGCGCAACAAAATAAGAGAGGGTTGGAAGAACAGGCCGCCGCCATGGCTGATCGTGGCGGCAATTCCACAGAAGACTAAGGTTGTGTTATGGTAACGAGCGCTTCAATCACGCCACCGTTGCGGGATTTCAGCGGGACCACTAGAATCGGGATAGGCCGTCGCTCCACGGGCGGCCGAAGAACGAACGAGCCAACCATGGATGCTGGGGCTTCCTCCGAGAATCACTTTCCGGAACAGGAATTCGATCCAGAAAAGCTGAGCCTGCAGGTGCGGGTCACGCTGGCCGCCGACCGCAAGTCCGTGGACCCGGTTGTGGCCCAGGTGATGCAGTCCGTGCGCGCAATGAAATGCATCGACGGCAAGGAAGACGCCATCGAACTGGCCTTGCAGGAAGCGCTGGCCAACGCCGTTATTCATGGCGCCAAGGAAGATCCGAGCAAGATCGTCGAGTGCGTCGTGGCCTGCGATGAGCAACGCGGCATTCTCATCATCGTTCGCGATCCCGGAACAGGTTTCGATCCCCACGCGATTCCCACTTGCACCATGGGCGAGAATCTTTATTCCAATCACGGGCGCGGAATTTACCTCATCAACCAGCTCATGGATGAGGTCCAGTTCCACAAGAATGGAACCGAGATTCACATGGTGAAGCGATAAGTTTTTCCGCGCGAGCCAACCGCGCCGCGCGTGAACTTTTGAAGTGAAGGACAATTCCGATGCGGAAGCAAAAAGGATTTTCGCTCATCGAACTTCTAATCGTCGTGGCGATCATTCTGATCATCGCGGCGATTGCGGTTCCCAACCTGTTGCGCGCCAAAATGGCTGCCAATGAATCCTCGGCTGTGGGCTCCATTCGGACCATCAACGTGGCTGAAATTAGCTACAGTTCCGCCTACGCTTCCGTCGGTTACGCCGCGAGTTTGGCGCAACTGGGCGGAGTAACGCCCTGCACGCCCAGTCCCGCAACCGGATGCCTGATCGACAGCATCCTTTCCGGCGGCGTCAAGGCTGGATATAACTTCAGCGCCATTGGTACCGGAGGTCCGCCCAATTCGCAATACTATGCAACCGCCGTTCCGGTCACCGCGGGCCAGACGGGAACGCGCAGCTTCTGTTCTTTCGAGGATGCGACCATTCGCGTAGATCCTACCGGCGCCGCCATCCCCAGCGAAGCCGCTTGCCAGGCCCTTCAGCCGCTGCCGTAGTTGCGTTCGCAGTTCGGTTTGTAAGGCCGTTGGTGCTTCATCCGCTGGCGAGCGAATGTTAACCTTACGGCATGCCTCTCGACCCTGCTACTCCTGTTTCCCCCAGACCCACTCGATCCCGCGCGGCAGTGGTGTCTGCTCTCGTGCTCGGGCTCTTACTAGGGATACTTTTTGTGGGGTCGATGGGAGGGCTGCTGCTGTCGCGGAATTCGGGTCGATCCCTGCTCAGCCGGACATGGTCCGCGATTACCGGAAGAACTCTAACCATCGATGTAAGCCAACCGACCGTCGTCGATCGCATTCAGCGCCTGCAGCGTTTGGAGACGGTGATCTACACCATGGACAAGATTGTTTCCGGCGCCAAGCAGACGCCGTTCTTTCCCGACTTTCTAGCAGGGGATCGCCTGTTGATGCTGGTGCACGGCGAAGTGGTCGCCGGAATCGATTTCTCCAACCTGAAGCCGGGCGACGTCAAGGTTGAGGGCAAGCACGTTGTTTTGCATCTTCCGGCGCCTCAGGTATTCAGCACCCGCCTTGATAGCACCAAGACCCGCGTCTACTCCCGGCAGACCGGCCTGCTTGTACCCTCCGACCCGGATCTTGAAACGCAAGTGCGGCAGGAGGCCGAACGCCAGCTGCAAGCCGCGGCATTGGCCGATGGCATTCTGCATACCGCTCAGCAGAACGCGACTGCGACCATCACCAGCCTGTTGCAGGGGTTGGGATTCGAAACGATCGAGTTCGAGTGATGGCGGGTTTACAAGCCCGCGAATTCCAGCATGACAATCTCGGGATTCGATCCCAGCCGCAGCGGCGGTCCCCACGTTCCTGCTCCGCTCGAAGTGAAGACCTGCATTTGCCCGATACGGCTTAACCCGTACACAAACTGCCGATAAATCCGTCGCGCGAACCAGCTCCAGGGAATGAACTGTCCTAAATGCGTGTGACCCGACAACTGAAGAGACACGCCCGCAGCCTCCGCGATTTCAGGCCGGTCGGGAGCATGGGTTAACAGGATGCTGGCGCGGTCACGATCCAACCCGATGCGGCGGAGCACGGAGGCAAAGTGCCCGTCCTGCGCGGCGTTGCGGTAGGGCACTCCAATAATCTGTAAGCCCTCCACTTCCACTTTCTCGTTGCTCAGCACGCGCACCCCTGCCGCCGCGATGGCATTCAAGTATTGGCTGTCGTCGCCAAACTGCTCGTGATTTCCCGCAACAAAGTAAACGCCGTGCGGCGCAATCAATTTGCTCAAGGGCGCCGCAGCCCTTGCGGCGTCGATGGCAGTCCCGTCATACAGATCGCCCGCAATGAAGATCGCGTCCGGTTCCTCGCTCAAAATCTTCGCGATCAAACGCCGCAAAAACCTGCCATTGCGGACGTGCCCCAGGTGCACATCGCTGATAAGCGCCGCCTTCCGCCCCTGCCAGGCTATCGGCAGGTTCGCGAGCCGCACCGTGGTGTGCGTGACGCGCGTCCACCCGGCGTTGAAAACTCCGTAGAGCCCGGCCGCGGCTGCGATTCCGAAAAGTAATTCCACCAACCGGTGAAAGTTAAGGCTTGCTCCAAGCAGGCTCGCGGCACCGAAAACGATCCACGAGCTAACAGCGGCGACAAAGAAGAACGAGAACAGGCCGACCCAAACCGCAGCCACCCTATAGAACGCGCGGACGAGCGCATTGGTGTGGCGAAAGGCGAGCAGGGATGCCGCAACGAAACTTACCGACAACACTCCAAGGATTGTGGCGATCCACCGCGCCCCAGGGACATGGCTGCCATCAGCAGCAAACGTCCAGGTCTTATAAAGGAAAAAGTGCGTCAAAAACAGAACGGATTGCAGAACGGCAACGAATCCAACGATGCCCCTACGTAAGCGCATAAACAGTTAGATTCACCAAACCCAGATTCGATGCGTGCCGCCGCCGGCGTTGCCAAAAGGCGGCTTCCGCGTGCAATCTGGTATCCATGCCCGAATTGCCCGATATTGCCGCCTACATCGGCGCGCTGGACTCGCGAATCGTCGGTCAGCCTCTGGAACATGTCCGGCTAAACAGCGCATTTCTTCTGCGAACCGCGCAACCGCCGCTGGCGAGCATAGAGGGCCGAACCGTCCGCGAGTTGCGCCGCGTAGGAAAGCGCATCGTTATTGGTTTCGATAACGAATTGTGGTTGGCGCTGCACTTGATGATTGCCGGCCGGCTGCATTGGCAGGCTCCAAACGCCAAGCTGTCCGGCCGCCGCAGCCTGGCGGCGTTCGATTTTCCCAACGGCTCTCTCGTCCTGACCGAAGCTGGCACCAAGCATCGTGCCGCCCTGCATGTGCTGCAAGGCGAGGACAGCTTGCGCTCCATCGATGCCGGAGGGATCGACATCTTCTGCAGCGATCTTGATTTGTTTCGCGCTACCCTCACCGCGGAAAACCATACGCTGAAGCGCGCGCTCACCGATCCGCGGCTTCTGAGCGGTATTGGCAACGCTTATTCCGATGAAATTCTGCATGCGGCGCAGCTCTCTCCCATCGCGCATACCAACAAGCTGAAGCCGGAAGAGTGGGAGCGCTTATTCGCCGCTACTCGGCGCACGATTCAGGATTGGATCGATCGGCTCGGCGCGGAGGCGAAGTCTAAGTTTCCAGAAAAAGTAACTGCGTTCCGCAAGGGCATGGCAGTGCACGGACGCTACGGAGAGCCGTGCCCGCGATGCGGCGATAAAGTTCTGCGCATTCGTTACGCCGACAAGGAAACCAATTATTGTGCGCGCTGCCAGACCGGAGGCAAAGTTCTGGCAGATCGCAGTCTGTCTCGCCTGCTGGGATCGGATTGGCCGCGAACGCTGGAAGAGTTGGAGGCGCTGAAACGCCGGTGAATGGCGGTGTCTGGCCGCTTCACTCCTTGGCCGCAATCGCCAACGCCTTCATCTTCCGGTAAAGATGGCTGCGTTCCAGGCCAAGCACTTCGGCGGTGCGGCTCACGTTGCCATGATTCTGGTCCAGCGTTTTCAGGATGTAGTCGCGCTCGTAGGCGTCGCGAGCCTGGTGCAGCGTGGAAAATTCACTCTTGGGCGCGCGCCGGCTGCCTTCGCGATACACCAGCGGCGGCAGATGCTTAGCATCGAAGCGAGTGGTCGTCGGGTTCATGATCACGATGCGTTCGATGACGTTGCGCAGTTCGCGGACATTGCCCGGCCAGGAGTAACGCATCAATATGTCGATGGCGTCGTCGCTGATTTCCCGCGGACGCCGTCCGTACGTTGCCGCCAGTTCCTTTAGAAAATGCCGCGTGAACAGCGGAATATCTTCTTTACGCTCGCGCAATGGCGGAACAAAAAACGGAATCACATTGAGCCGGTAAAAGAGATCTTCGCGAAAATTGCCGCGCGAAATTTCCTCATCCAGGTCTTTGTTCGTCGAGGCAATCACGCGCACATCGACGGTGATGGTTTTGTCGCTGCCCACGGGCGTGAAACGCTGCTCCTCCAGCGTGCGTAACACTTTCGATTGCGTCTTCAGGCTCATGTCGCCCACTTCGTCGAGAAAAAGCGTTCCCCCGTTCGCTCTTTGAAATTTTCCTTCCTTGTCGGCCGCCGCGCCCGGAAACGAGCCTTTGTAGTGGCCAAAAAGTTCGCTCTCGATCAGATCCTCGGGAATAGCGGCGCAGTTGACTTCGACAAATGTTTCGTCCTTGCGCAGGCTCTGGCCGTGAATCGCGTGGGCCACGAGTTCCTTGCCCGTACCCGATTCACCGTAAATCAGAACGCGGCCATTGGTCGGCGCCATCAAGCCAATTTGCTGCCGCAGCGCCTTCATCGGAATGCTGTCGCCCACAATGATGCTCTTCACCTGAAGCTGCTTTTTCAGGTCCACGTTCTCGCGCTGCAATTTCTTCGACTCGATGGCGTTCTTGACCAGGATCAAAGTTTTTTCCAGCGAGAGCGGTTTTTCCAGGAAGTCATACGCGCCGAGCTTGGTCGCGCGCACGGCAGTTTCGATGGTTCCGTGGCCGGAGATCATGATGACTTCGGGAGGATTCTCGAGCTCGCGAATTCGCGTCAGAATTTCGAGGCCGTCCACGCCGGGCAACCAGATGTCGAGCAGCACCACATCGAACGCGTTCTTACGCAGCAACTCCAGGCAACCCTCGCCGCTGTCCACCGAGGAAGCCGCGTAGCCTTCGTCCGCCAGGATGCCGGCCAAAGATTCGCGAATTCCCGCTTCGTCGTCGACGATGAGAATGTTATGCATGCTGGACGCTGGGCAATGCCGGAGCAGGTTCGACGACAACCGGAAGCTCAACGATGAAGCGCGTGCCCACGGGCCGGTTTTCTTCGACGCGAATCGAACCGCGGTGATCTTCCACGATGCGGTTCACAATCGCGAGCCCGAGCCCAGTGCCCCGCTTCTTGGTGGAGAAATATGGCAGGAAAAGTTTTTCTTTCAGCTCGCGGGTAACGCCGTGGCCAGTGTCGGCGACCGTGATCTCCACTGCGTCACGCGTGGCCACCAGCGCGGTTGAGATTTCAATCTCGCGCACCACCGAATCTTGCGACGCCTCGGCCGCGTTGTCCACCAGATTGGCTACCGCGCGTTTGATGGCTTCGCTATCGGCCATCACCTTCGGCAGATCCGAAGCCAGCGATTTGTGAAGTTCAATTCCATCCAGCCGGCCGTTGAACATCGAGAGCGCGTTCTCGATGACTTCGTTGATGTCGGCTGGCTGCGGCTTGGCGACCGGGAAGCGTGCCAGCGTGGAGAACTCATCGACCAGCCTGCGAACCGTCTCCACGGCCCCGGCAATCGTCGCCGCGCAAGAACGCACCACACCCAGGGATGCGGGATCGGTTGGTGTAGCGCGGTCGAGATGGCGCTGAATCCGCTCCACTGACAAAGCGATCGGCGTCAGCGGATTCTTGATTTCATGCGCCACGCGGCGCGCCACTTCCCGCCATGCGGCCTGCTTCTGCGCCTTGAGCAAGTCTGAAAGATCCTCGAACACCACCACATAGCCCGAGTCCGCGCCCTCGTGACGCAGCGTAGCCACGGTCACGGCCACGTTCAGCGATACTCGCGACAGCTGCATCTGCATCTGGCTCGTGGTCATGCCCATGCGATCCGCGCGCCGCAACAGGGGCTCGAAATCTTCCAGAACTTCAGCAGGGAACACATCGGTGAGCGCCGTGCCACGAAGTATCGGGGCGCCATTGTCGCGTCCGGCGTCAGGATGAAACATGCGCAGCAACGCTTGGTTGACGTGAGTGACGCGCCGCGCAGCGTCGAGGGAAAGCACTCCTGTGGGAATACTCTCGAGGATAGTTTCCATTTGACGGCGGCGCTGGTCGAGTTCAGCGTTGGCCGCGCTCAGGTCACGGCTGGAAGCCTCGATCTGGCGGCGGCTGCTCTCCAGGTCTTCGGCCATGCGATTGAACGAACGCACCAGGTCGCCGATTTCATCGGCCGCGCTGACTGGAACGCGATAGTCGAGGCGCCCGCGGGAAATTTCCTGCGTCGCTTCCGCCAGCGCGGATAGCGGTCGCGTGACAATCTTCGAAAGGAACAATGCCAGCCACGTGGTTACAAACAGCACGATCATGGTCAGCAGCAGCAGCAGACTCATGTAGGTACGGCGCACCAGTTTCCGCTCACGCGCCAAATCGTAGTAGCGTTTCTGGCTAGCCTCCACCTGGCGCACGGTTTGCGAAAACTCGCGGGGAAGCGGAATCGCCACCAGAATCAGGCCTCCACCGTCTGCCGCAGCGCTGCCCAGCGTATAGTCGGTTTGCTCCCAGTTAAATTGCGCTGGATTTCCGGCTGACGCCTCGGCCAGCGGCAGTCGTGATTTCAGCACAGGCCAGGGCGCGGGCAAATTAAAACTCGCCTCAGCGTTACCATCCTGAAGGGCCACGGCAAATCCGCCCTGCAATGTCGGTTCGTGGCGTTGAAATTCGTCGACCACTCCAGAGAATCCGTGCCCGGAGAACCCGCGCTCCATTTCCGGGGATGCTGCAATGGAAGACGCTTCGGCGCGCGCGGTTTGCATAGCGTAACTCGCCAGTAGCGTCGCCATGGCGTGAGTGTCGGCTCGCACTTCCTCCACCGGGGTGGAGAACCATTTGTCGATCGAGCGGTTCATTAATCCGTAGGCGAACCAGTACATCACCATTACCGGTAACGACGACAGCAGAAGCGCACCGGCAACCATGCGAGTGCGGAACTTCGAGCCCAGCACTCCCAGACGGCGTTCGGCAAAAAGTTTGAGCAGGTTGCGCATCAGCACAAAAGTGAGCGCAACGAACAGCAGGAATATCAACGCTGAGAGCGCGGCGAAGACGACGATGTCCTGGTTGTTGCCGGGACGCAAAAAAGTCAGGTCAAATGCGGTTTGCGAAACCAGGATCGCAAACAACAGAAATACCGAGATCGCGAGCAGGATAATCACCTGCTTGCGGTGCGAGGTCTTCTCCGGCGGAATTGGGGTCGTTTGCGGCAATGGAATTTCCACGTCTGCGTTCTGCGCCAAGCCACACTGAACGCCAGCACGTGCAAGCCATTATAGATGCAGTGCCATACGCCAACGCTGCATCGGACCCCATGTGCCGATGAGTTACCGGCCGATGTTGCGGCATGGATTGTGTTGGTTTGGTTGCATGGTTTTTGGTTGTGTGGGTTTGGTTGTGTGGGACCGGGTCCTCTGACCCGGTCGCGGTGTGGAGCGCCGCAAGGTTTGTTTCTTAAGAATGAAGCAGCCAGCGCCTCTTGGCGCACGGCGGGGTCAGAGGACCCGGCCCCACACAAGAAAAGCGCCCAGACGCTCATTGCGCGCGATTCTTCTGGCTAACGATTTCTTCCAGCACAGCGCCGTAAGCCGCCTTTGGCCGATAGGCGCGATCAAACGGTAGCGCCGCACCACGCGTTCCGTGCGAGTGCGATCCAATCCACGAATATTTGTCGGTGAATCCCCAGGTTTGAATTGCGCTGCACCCCGAACTCTGCAAGCACGCCCGTACCACGCCACGATAGGTTTCAGCCTGACGAAGAAGATCGTCTTCCCGCGCCACGCCACTGGAATCCAAAGGCAGAGAAATATCGAGCTCCGTGATGTGAACCTGAACTCCCAGCGCGGTCAGGCGGGCAATATTAGCGGCGAGCGCTGCAGTGTCGAAATCGAGTCGCGAAATGTGCAACTGCAGCCCAACTCCATCCAGAGGAACACCACGACGTTTGAAGTCTTTCACCATTTTATAAATCGCATCGGACTTGCGATTCATTCCTTCACCTTCCGCCTCGTTATAAAAAAGCAGCGCCTTCGGGTCGGCCGCGCGCGCCCACCGAAACGCTTGCTCGACATAAGCCGCGCCTTGATTCGAGAATCCAATGCCAGGCTTGTTGTACCATGGCGAGGCCTTGACGTGACCGTCTTCATCGAGCGCCTCATTCACTACATCCCACGCGAAGACCTGCCCCGCATAATGTTTCATGACCGTTGTGATGTGCTCCTGCAACAACGCGGACAATTGCGCAGGCGTGAACTTGCCCTGAGTCAGCCATTCCGGATTGTTGTGGTCCCAGACCAGGCAGTGTCCGCGAACTTTCAGGTCGTGCGCTTGCGCGAATCGGACCACTTGGTCCCCCCCGGTAAAGTCGAATACGCCGGGATTGCGCCGCACTACCCACCACTTCATCACGTCTTCGGGTTCAACCATGTTGAATTCGCGCGCCAGTGTCGCCGAATACGCGGCCTCGGAAAACATAGAAGGACGGACCGCCGCTCCCACCAACAGATGCGCCTGATCGGCCGCCTGGCGCAACGGGAGTGATGGCGCCTCCGCGGTTGCAGAGAGTATCAGGAACAGAAAACAAAGTTGCCGCAACCAACAAAGCATAGTTTGTCCCAACATGTTCAGTCCTAAAGGGAGCGCATTCAGCGCACACTGCCAATCGGTGATTCAACGATTCACTTAACTCCTGGCAGGAACGGCTGTAAAGGACATTGGTCACACTGAGGCTGTGATTTTCTACAATAATGTTTTCCTATTCCCACAATGAGACCGTGCATCTCGTTGTAGACCTGTACCAGCGCCGTACGCTCGGCCGTGCTCATCGCGGACGGCGGATGCGAGGCGCCGCGAAAGCCGGCTTCCAGTTGTGGCGCCGTCGCTGGCTTGTGCTCCTGCTGGTGAACCGCGGGCTCCAGGGCGCGCTGAAACAGCTGGCGAATTTCTTCGTAATCCGCTTTCGCCCGCAGAATTTTGTGCCGTTCAAGAATCCGCCGCGTGTAAGCATCAACCACGAAAACGGGATGGTTCCCCGCATAGAGCAGGATCGAATCCGCAGTTTCGGGTCCAATCCCGTTCAAGCCGAGCAACTCCTCGCGAAGTTTTTCGGATGGCTGCGCGAAGAGTTTGTCCAGCGAGCCCGCATAGTTCTCGTCGAGAAAGGCGACGAATGTCTTGAGCCGCGAGGCTTTCTGGCGGAAATAACCAGACGGACGAATCAAACGCTCCAGCTTTCGCAGCGGCACTTTGCGGATTCCCTCCAAACTCAAACTTCCCGCTTGTCGCAGGTTCGCCAATGCAAGTTCGACGTTCGTCCACGCAGTGTTCTGCGTCAGGTAAGCGCCCACGATAACTTCGAAGCGCGTGTCGGCAGGCCACCAGTGTTGCGGTCCCCACTCGCGAAATAGTTCGCGATAGTAGCGCAGAATCTCTTTTTCTTTCTTGTGCAGTGCCCGCGGCAATTAAATATTCCTCACGCCGAGTCTAACGGACGGCCCTCGCGGATGGTTACTGCATCCCCAAAAAATGGGGCACAAAACTTACTGAAGTGCATGTACCAGAGCCCGCAACTCGCTCCTCCGCCTTGTGAAAAGCGGCAATTGGCGCGGGGTTGAAGGAATTTCCTTCATTGCCTCCGGAATTCCACGTCTAGGCCAAGTACCAAAGTAAGTGGTGAAGTAATGCACTTGCGTTGACAATTTATGTCAACGCGAATGAGCCGCGTCTCTCCCCATGATTTGCGGCCTTCTGCGCCATGCCGGCACGAGTGCGCGGCATTGTTCCACCCACGTGGATAGGAGATCCAAGGTATGTCTCAACGGCTGGGTGACCTTCTCGTCAAAGAGAAGATCATTACCCCAGAGCAGTTGGAACAAGCGAGCAAGGTCCAGAAGGAGCAGAGCTGCCGCCTGGGGTCCGCCCTGGTCAAGCTGGGCTTCCTGACCGACGAAGACGTCACCAATTTCCTCTCCCGGCAATATGGCGTTCCCGCCATCAATCTTTCCTACTTCGAAATTGACGCGGCGGTCGTCAAGCTGATTCCGTTTGAAACCGCCAAGCGCTACCAGATTCTTCCATTAAGCCGGGTGGGCGCGTCGCTCACCATCGCCATGGTCGATCCCACCAACGTCTTCGCCATGGACGATATCAAGTTCATGACCGGCTTCAACATCGAGCCGGTGGTCGCGTCAGAAAGCTCCATCCTGGCGGGCATTGAGAAGGCCTACGGCGGCGGAGGTAAGGAAGACAATCTCGAAACCGTAATGCAGTCGATGTCGGAGATGAATGAGGCCGACGTCGAACTGCAGGCGGAAGAGCAGCAAATTGAGTTGGCCGAACTGGAGAAAGCGGCCGACGAAGCTCCCGTCGTCAAGCTGGTCAACGTGGTTCTGGGCGACGCGGTCAAGCGGGGCGCCAGCGACATCCACATCGAGCCTTACGAAAAAGAATTCCGCGTCCGCTTCCGTATTGACGGCGTGTTGCAGTCGATCATGTCGCCCCCGTTGAAGTTGAAAGACGCGATCACCTCCCGCCTGAAGATCATGTCGAAGCTCGACATCAGCGAAAAGCGGCTGCCGCAAGACGGCCGCATCATGCTGAAGATGAATATTGGCGGCCGCAAGAAGCAACTCGACTTCCGCGTCAGCACCCTGCCCACACTGTGGGGCGAGAAGATCGTGCTGCGGTTGCTCGACAAAGAAAACCTCCGGCTCGATATGACCAAGCTCGGTTTCGAGCCTGAGTCGCTGGTGAAATTCGAAAAAGCCATCCTGAAGCCGTACGGCATGGTGCTGGTTACAGGGCCAACGGGATCGGGCAAAACCAATACGCTCTACTCCGCCATCTCGCGGCTGAACCAGCCCGACACCAACATCATGACGGCGGAAGATCCTGTCGAGTTCCAGTTGGCCGGCGTCAACCAGGTGCAGATGAAAGAGCAGATCGGATTGAACTTTGCCGCTGCCTTGCGCTCGTTCCTGCGGCAAGATCCCAACATCATTCTGGTCGGCGAAATTCGAGACTTCGAAACCGCGGAAATTGCCATTAAGGCCGCGCTTACCGGTCACCTTGTGCTTTCCACGCTGCACACCAACGGCGCGCCCGAAACCATTACCCGCCTTATGAACATGGGTATTGAACCGTTCCTGGTGGCGACGTCGGTTCACCTCATTTGTGCGCAGCGCCTGGTGCGCCGCATTTGCAAGGAGTGCACCGAGATTGTGGATGTCCCACCCCAGACTCTGCTCGATGCCGGTTTCACGGCCGACGAATCCAAGACCGTGAAGATCCAGAAGGGCAAGGGATGCGGCGTCTGCAACAACACCGGATACAAAGGGCGCTGCGGCTTGTATGAGGTTATGGAAGTGGACGACGAAATCCGGGAACTGGTTCTGGTCGGCGCTTCGGCCGTCGAGTTGAAGAAGAAAGCCATTGAACGCGGCATGATCACGCTGCGCCGCAGTGGATTGATCAAAGTTGCGGCGGGCATGACCACACTCGAGGAAGTTGCGCGCGAAACGATTCATTAAAGCCGTCGTTGGTCGCTCGTCGTTAGTCGTTGGCCAACGACCGGGTGGCTCCGACGGAAGTCGTAGGCAGTCAAGGCATGAGCGAACGGTCGGCGTCTGTCGGTGGTTCGCCAACGACCAACGACTAACGACGAAATTAGAAATTCGGAATCGAAAGGGAATTTTCCTATGGGTTTGTCGTTAAGCGATCTGCTGAAAAGAATGTTGGAAATGAACGGCAGCGATCTGCACATCACCACCAATTCGCCGCCCCAGATTCGCGTGCATGGACACCTGGTGCCGCTCGATCTGCCGCAGATGACCCCGGCCGAGACCAAGCAGTTGGCCTACAGCGTCATGACCGATTCGCAGAAGCATCGTTTCGAAGAGAGCCTGGAGCTCGATTTCTCCTTCGGCTTGAAGGGGCTGGCCCGTTTCCGCGCCAACGTATTTAACCAGCGCGGCGCCACCGCTGCCGTCTTCCGTGTGATTCCTTTCGAAATCAAGTCGTTTAACCAGCTCGGCCTGGCGCCGGTTGTGAGCAAACTGTGCGACAAGCCCCGCGGCCTGGTGCTGGTTACCGGACCGACCGGATCGGGCAAGTCCACCACCCTCGCCGCCATGATCGACAAGATCAACAGCGAGCGCCACGACCACATTCTCACCATCGAAGACCCCATCGAGTTCGTGCACATGAACAAGAACTGCGTGGTCAACCAGCGCGAGTTGCACGCCGACACTAAGAGTTTCAGCGACGCCTTGCGCGCCGCGCTTCGTGAAGATCCCGACGTCGTGCTGATCGGCGAAATGCGCGATCTGGAAACCATCGAGTCGGCGCTGCGCATCGCCGAAACCGGGCACTTGACTTTCGGGACGCTGCACACCAACTCGGCCACTTCCACCATCAACCGTATTATCGACGTCTTTCCGGCGCACCAGCAGCCGCAGATTCGCGCCCAGCTTTCGCTGGTCCTGGAAGGCATCATGTGCCAAAGCCTGGTGCCCACCGTCAACGGCAAAGGCCGCGCCATGATCATGGAAATTCTGATTCCCAACGCCGCCGTCCGCAACCTCATTCGCGAAGACAAGATTCACCAGATTTATTCCTCCATGCAGTCAGGGCAAGAGAAATTCGGGATGCAGACTTTCAACCAGTCGCTGGCCACGGCGTATTTCCAGAAGCAGATTTCGCTGGAAACCGCCATGGCGCGCTCCAGCAACGCCGACGAGTTGCAGGAAATGATTAACCGGGGCGCCACTCTGGTTAACCGGCCGACTGCGGCGGGAACCACGATGGCGCGAGGCGCTGCCCCTTCCAAGCACTAGGGCAGCACGAAGAGATATGCGAAGCAAAATTTTGACCAAGCAGCTACATCAGTCGAGGAGAAGCTAAACCATGCCAGTCTTCACATTTTCCGGCAAGGATGCATCCGGACAGAAAATTTCCGGGGAGCGAAACGCGTCGAACAAGCAGGCGCTGGCGCAGGCATTGCGGCGCGAGCGCATCACCCCCGGCGCGATCCGGGAAAAGGGCAAGGAATTTGTCATGCCCACCTTCGGCTCCGGCAAAGTTGGAACCAAGGAGATCGCGATCTTCTTCCGCCAGTTCTCGGTCATGATCGATGCCGGACTGCCGCTGGTCCAGTGTCTCGAGATTCTCGCGGCCAACCAGGAAAACCCGGCCTTTCAGAAGGTCTTGACCGGCGTGCGTACCACCGTGGAAGGTGGCGCTACCCTGGCCAACGCCATGCGGGGCTATCCCATAGTCTTCGACGACCTGACCACAAACATGATCGAGGCCGGCGAAACCGGCGGTATTCTCGACATCATCCTGCAGCGCCTGGCCACCTATGTGGAAAAGGCCGTGCGCCTCAGGTCCGCGGTGAAGTCCGCGCTGATCTATCCCGTATCGGTGGTCAGCATGGCGGTCTTGATCGTGGGCGCGTTGCTCAAGTGGGTGGTCCCCATCTTCGCCAACTTGTTTGCCGGACTGGGCGTCACTCTGCCGCTTCCCACCCGCGTGGTCATGGGCCTGAGCGGATTTGTGCAGACCTTCTGGTGGGTCTTCATCGTCGCGGTAGTGGGCCTCGTGGTTGGAATCAAGCAGATTCGCAAGCATCCCCGCGGCCGTTACTACTTCGACAAAATGCTGCTCTACATTCCCGTCATCGGCTCGCTGCTGCGCAAGATTGCCGTCGGCCGCTTCACCCGCACCTTGGGCACGCTGATCACTTCCGGCGTTCCCATCCTCGAGGGTTTGACCATTACCGCCAAGACCTCTGGCAACGCCGTGCTGGAAGAGGCCCTTTTGAAGGTGCGGAAAGCCATTGAAGAAGGGCGCACCATTGTCGATCCCCTGCGCGAGTGCGGAGTATTTCCTAACATGGTCACCCAGATGATCGGCGTGGGCGAAGCCACTGGCGCCATGGATTCGATGCTGCAGAAAATTGCCGACTTCTACGAAGAGGAAGTCGACGCCGCCACCAAAGACATGCTGGCCATGCTCGAACCGTTCATCATCGGAGCCTTGGGCATCATGATTGGCGGCATCGTCATTTCGCTCTACATGCCGCTGTTCGCCATGATCGCGAAGTTGGCGGGATAGAGGTTGGCTGGATAAGACGCAGGTTTCAAAAGGGACGAGGTTTCAAAGTTTCAAGCAGCGATCTGCGCGAAACTTTGAAACCTTGCGCCCGGGAAACCTTGAAACATTTCCCCATGCAATCGACCTTCGACGAGCGCAATTGGCTGGTGTGGCTGGTTCGGGTACGAATCCTTATCCTGACCTTGCTGCTCGGTATTGAACTGGCCGTCGCTCAGTTCAGTCCGACGCCGCTCCCCATGCGGCTCTTCCTCAGCACCATTCTTTTCTGGTACAGCCTTTCGTTGTTTTATGTGCTCCTGCTTTCGCTTTGGCGCGAGCACCGGCTGCAGGCCTCGCTGCAGGTCCTGACCGATCTGTTTTTGGTCAGCCTCGTCGTCCACGAGACCGGAGGCTGGGACAGCTCTCTCAACTTCCTTTACCCGCTCGTCATTATTGTGGCCAGCGTGCTGCTGCCGCGGATGTGGGCGCAGTTGGTGGCGGCGCTGGCGTTCATTCTTTATGGCACGGTTCTGGAGCTGAGCTACTTCGGGTATATCCCCTCCTACACCACCTCTCATCCCGGCCTCAGGACTCTGCAGGCCATCATCTTCGTCAATCTCTTTGCTTTCCTGGCGGTGGCCTACCTGGCGGGATTGCTGACTGCCAAACTGCGGCAGGTAGGCGTACAGCTGAAGAACACCAGCGGAGCGCTGGAGAGCCTGCAAGCGCTGCACGAGAACATCATCCACTCCATCAGCAGCGGCCTGATCACCACCGGCCTCGACGGCCGGATTACGCTGGTCAACGGGTCGGCGCAACGCTTGCTGGAACGCACCTCCGCGGAATTGTTCGGAGCGCGCGTCGATCAGCTGTTTCTCGATCCCTTACCCGACGTGGAATCGCCGCAAAATCATGGCGAGGTGCGCTTCGACGCGCCCAACAAATTCCGCAAAACGGTTCGCGTCCGCGTAGCTACCCTGACGGTGCCGGAGCGCGGCGAGCTGGGATATGTCTACGTGTTCGACGATCTCACCGAGATACGCCGCTTGGAGCGCGAAGTTCGCATGCAGGACCGCCTGGCAGCCGTCGGGCGGCTGGCCGCGGCCATTGCCCATGAAATCCGCAACCCGCTCACTTCCATTGCCGGCTCGGTCAGCATGCTTTCCGGCGTGCCCGAGATGAACGAAGACCACCGCCGCCTGCTCGACATCGTCACTCGCGAGTCGCAGCGCTTGAACAGCATCATTACCGACTTCCTGGCCTACTCGCGCACTAAGCAATATCACTTCGACCAGGTCAATCTCATCCAGTTGGTCGACGATACCTTGACGCTGATGGAACACCGCATGACGGCGGAGAAGACCGGAATCGCAATCGAGCGCCATTTTCCTGCCGGCCAGGCTCTCGCCATGGCGGATGGCGACAAGCTCAAACAGGTGTTCTGGAATTTCTGCGAGAACGCAGTTCGCGCCATGAAAGGCGCCCCGGATGGCGGTGTGCTCACCGTGACCGTCGAATCCATCGGAGACGATTGGCAGGTGGGATTCACCGATACCGGCTTGGGCATGAGCCCGCAACAGATCGAAAAAATCTTCGAGCCCTTCCAGTCCAATTTCGAGGGCGGCACCGGCCTCGGCCTGGCCCTGGTTTACCAGATCGTGCAGGCACATAGCGGCAAGGTTTGGGCGCGCTCCAAACCGGGGCAGGGAACTACCTTCGTTCTACGATTGCACCGCCTCGAAACCGGGCGCGCGCTCCCTGCCGTCGAGAATCATCAGGACAAGGCGCAGGCGCTATCCGCCGCCGCGGGGGGTGGACGTGGCTAACATCCTGGTCTGCGACGACGAACGTTCGATCTGCGAAATGCTCGACATCTCCCTGCGCCGCGAGGGCCACCGCATCGAAACCGTGCAATCGGGACAACAGGCGAAAAACAAAATCGACGGCGCCCTCTACGACGTCATCATCACCGACATCAAGATGCCGACCATCGACGGCATTGAGGTTCTCCGCCATGCCCACAAAGTTTCGCCCGACTCCGCCGTCATCCTGATCACCGCGGTCGACGACTACGCGGCTGCGGTCGAAGCCGTCAAAGCTGGAGGCGCCACCGATTACATTCGCAAGAGCCCGGGGCTGGTCGACGAAATCAAGCTGGCCATCAATCGCGCCGTCGAGAAACTCAATCTCAGCAAGCAGAACTTTGCCCTGCGCCGCGACGCCGCCGCCCGCAATTCGCTCGACAACATCATCGGCTCCAGCTCCGCCATGGAGAAGCTTAAGCAGACGGTGCGCACCGTCGCCACCACCGCCAGCACAGTTCTGATCCATGGCGAGAGCGGCACTGGAAAGGAGCTCGTCGCCCGCGCCGTGCACGTCTGTTCGCCGCGGGCCACCGACGCTTTCGTGTCGGTCAACTGCGGCGCTTTCCCCGAAACCTTGCTCGAAAGCGAACTCTTCGGCTATCTCAAAGGCGCATTCACCGGAGCCAACCAGAACAAGCGCGGCCTTTTCGAAGTCGCCGACGGTGGAACCATCTTCCTCGACGAAATCAGTGAGATGACGCTGGCCATGCAGGTCAAACTGCTGCGCGTGCTGCAGGAACGCACCATTCGCCCGGTGGGAAGCACCCGTGAAATCGCCATCGATGTGCGCGTGATCGCCGCCACCAACCGCGATCTCGACAAGGCCGTCGCCGAAAACCTGTTTCGCGAAGATCTGTACTACCGCCTGAATGTCATCCCCATTCGCGTGCCTCCGCTCAGCGAGCGCCGCGAAGACATTCCTCTGCTGGTGAATCACTTTCTGAAAAAATACGCCACCGCCGCGGGGCGCAGCATCTTGCGTGTCCATGCCCCCTCGCTCGATTCCTTGTGCGGATACGAGTGGCCGGGAAACGTTCGCCAGCTCGAAAACACCGTCGAACGCGCCGTGGCCCTGGAAACCACCGAGGAATTGCACGTCCAGCTTCCCGCCGAGCGCCCCAAAGCGCGCGCTGCGGCCGCCTCGGCTGGCGGAGGAACGCTGCCTGAAATCGGCGGCGACCTCACTCTACCCGAGGGCTTGGGAATGGAAAACTACGTGGCCGGGATCGAACGCTCGTTATTGCAGAACGCCCTGAACCAGAGCGGCGGCGTGCAGACCAAGGCCGCCGACGTCCTCGGCATCTCCTACCGCTCCTTCCGCCATCTAATGAAGAAGTACGGATTGTAGAAAATAGCTCTTAGCCTTTCGCTTATCTCGCTGATCTAGAGAGATGCGATCCTTCGCGTTCTCTGCGGCTCTTCTCTGCGTGCTCCGCGGTCTAAGGCTTTTTAGCCGCGACCCCCGGCGCGCGTCAGCCCAGATAGCGCAGGAATCTTCCCGGCTGATTCTCGAAACCCGGAAAAACCGCCGCCAGATTTTTGTTTCCCAAGTGGCGAGCGACCGCCTCCCCAATCACCTGGCGGAAATCCGTGGTCAACGCAAGGTCGCGGCCTTCGTAGAGTTGCGACTGGTCGAGTCCTGGCCAGCGGCCGTACACCTTGCCGCCTTTCACCGGGCCACCCAGCACAAACATCACGTTGGCGTGGCCGTGATCCGTGCCGCGATTGCCATTCTCCCGCGCCGTCCGTCCGAACTCCGACATGGTAACCACAACCGTGTCTTCGCCAAGATCTCCGAGGTCAATCCAGAATGCCGCCAACGACTGCGAAAAATCGCTCAGCACATTAGCCAGCTGACCTTCCGTCGCGCCCTCGTTCACGTGGTGATCCCATCCGCCGATGTCGGCAAACGCCACCTGCACGCCGAGATTCGCCTTAATGAGCTGCGCCAGTTGCCGCAAGCCGTCGCCAAAGCGGCCCTTGGGATAATTGGCTCCCGCGGCGGGCGCGTACTTTCCAGGGTCAGCAGCCTTGAGCATTTTCACCGCGTCAAAAGTTTCTTCACCGGTGCCATGCAGCACACTGTCCGAAGAATGGTCGTACATTGCCTCAAACGCGAGCGCGGCCGGCGAAGCCTTCGGATTCCGCCCGCCCACCGAAAAGTCGTTAATGTTATTCATCGCCACCGCGGGCTCCACGCCACTTAAAATCCGCGGCAGAGACGGCCCCAGCGCGATCGCTCGAAACGGAGAGCTTTGCGCCGGCAGGTTGCGCAGCGTGCGATTCAGCCAGCCGTCCTCGGTAATTTTCACTCCGGGAGTTCCAGTCTCCATGAAATCCTGCGCGTCGAAATGCGAGCGCGTCGTGTCTGGCGATCCCGCCGCGTGCACGATGGCAAGATGACCCTGCTGCCACAGCGGCTGAAACGCCGCCAGCGACGGATGCAGCCCGAAAAAGCCATTCAGATCGATCACCGACTTGCGCGGAATGTTGATGCTCGGCCGCATCGCGTAGTACTGCGGCTCGCCATGCGGCACAACGATGTTCAGCCCATCCGCAGCTCCGCGTTGGAAAATCACCACCAGCCGCTTGTTGCGCACTCCGGAGTCGAACGCGCCAAACGCCGCACGGGTAAGAAAGCTCGGCACCGCCGCCGTCCCAACGACGGCGAGTGCGCTGTTGCGCAGAAAAACGCGACGCGTAATCGACATAAACAGCTCCTTGAAAATACCGAACGCAGCGTAGAGACGTAGCTTGCTACGTCTCTCTCGCCACGACCCGATTGCCACTGGCCGAGACGTAACCAGTTACGTCTCTACGGCCGATTCCTAAAGCTATCTCCTCTGAAATTCCGGCGAACCCAGCAGCAGGCCCGCGATCGTGTTCGCGTCCGGAGGCCGACCCGGCTTCGCCGCCGCTTCCATTTGCGCCACGATCGAGTCATGAGTCTGCTTCGACACATCGGCCGCAAGCAACTTCGCTTCCAGCGTCGAAAGCGCGAGCGCCGGGTCCAGCGGTCCAGGCGCACTCCCCGCCAACTGCGCCGCATCCACCTTCGCTCCGCGGATCTTCCCGCCCGTCAGCCCCAGCGCAAAATTCATGCGGTTCAGCAGCGCCGACGAACTCACCCAGGTCTCCGCCTTCATCGAATAGCCCGTAGGCGGCTGCGCTCCGTAGAGCGGCATGCCCATGTTGCCGATCTGGCGTGCCAGCGGCATGGCGTCGTCGACATCTGCGCCCGTCGCCCGCACCGCCGACGCCACAAACTCCAGCGGCGTTTTCACTTTGGCGCGGTACGCACCCGCCGCCCAGAATTCCGTCGAATGAAACATCGTCGCCAGAACTTCGCGAATGTCGCCCTTCTTCTTCGCGTACGTCTTCGCCATGCGATCGACCAGCGCCACCGGCGGATCGTCCACCACAAAACGCTCGGCCAGTTTCAGCGAAATAAAATGCGCGGTCTGCGGGCTCATCGCCAGCATGTGCAGCACTTCCCGGCCCTCGTCTTCGCCGTCGCCCTTGGGCTTGATGTGGTGCCCAAGCACGAACTTCGGTCCCGGTTCGTGCATGCGCGGATCGTACTTGAATCCCCCGCCGTCATTCGGCTTTTCAATGGTCCATCCGGTGAACACCTTCGCGACTTCGGTGACGTCGCGCTGCGAGTAGCCACCATTCACGCTGAGCGTGTGCAACTCCAGCAACTCGCGCCCATAGTTCTCGTTGAGACCATTATTCGCTTTGCGCTTCGCATTCGGATTTGCCGGCGGAAAACGCCGCGGACGCCCGTACGGTCCCGGCCGCATCGGACGATCGGGAATCCCCAGCGCCCGCATGGAATTCGGCCCCACACTCAACCAATTATCAAGATAGAACAGCATCGCCGGACTCTTCGCCGTCGCGACCAGCAGGTCTTCAAATTTTCCCAGCGCATGCGGACGAATCACCTCCTGCTCATACTCGGTCAGGAACAGGCGCTCCGGGCCTTTTCCCGCGAATACGTTGAAGTGATTGAACCAGAAATCGGTCATCACTTCCTCAAGCTGCCGTTCGCTGTAGACCGCCCGCAGGAGCTTGGCCTGCATCAGTTCGTCCGCCACCACGCCCTGCGGATTGTTCATGGCCAGCAGCGTCTCTCTCTGCTTGGGATTCATGCCCGCGAGAAAATCCTGAGCTTTGGCTTTACCTCCGCCACCACGCAGCGAATCGGCAAATGCCACTTGCTCGTCCGCCGACATCGTCAATACTTTTTTGTACCGCTGGTCGGGAGGAAGATCGATGAGGCCCTGAATCTTTAAATCCGCGTAAAGCCGCTCCTCGCGGCGACGCGCCTCCGAGTCATCCACTGACGCGGCTTTCGCCTCAGTCGGCGACCCAGGCATCGGATCCATTCTCGTCGAGTCCGTGCTCATCGAATTCGAGCTCGCGGAGTCCATGCCCACCGCATTCCGGCCCATCGTGTTTCCGTCAGCCAGATTGTTCGGCGCGCTTCCCGACGCGTCTCCGCTCGCAGCCGCCGCGGCCGCAAGCTCTTCGGCCGTCTTCGCGCTGTCCGCAGCATCCATGGAGGCCGCCACCGGAGCGACCGCCTGCTGCTTTTCCTGCTTCTTTTCCTGCTTCTCCGCTTCCTTTTGTTCCAGCCGCGCCATCTGCACCTGATACACGGCGCGCTTCGCGGGATCGGACGGCATAGGCCGCTTCCCGTCCACGACTTGCTTGATCATCTGGCCGTCGGGAAATTCTTCGGCAATTTCCTTCGCACTCATATGCAGCGTGCGAAACGGCGCCAGCCGCGCCTCGACGCCGCTATCGGGAATTTTCTCGGGATGCAGTTGCAGATCGATCCAGCGCTCGACGCCCATCGCCATCACCTGCTGCACATCGCCCGGCCGCGGCCCAAACGTAAGCCGGTTCAGCGCCTGCACCGCCCGCCTTTGCTCGTTTGGCGCGGGTTCTGGAATCGAATCCTTTTTCCTCGCAAGCAGCGACGGCACCGCGCCAGCCAAGCTCACACACAATAGCAATAGCGCCAGCCTCTCCACCCTAGGTTGCCCCAGGTTGAATCGGCACAAGTTAGTTCGCCCCACGTCAGAGTGCCCTAATTTAGGCCGCCCCAGTTTCGCACGCATGCCAACTCCCCCGGACGCAGCAGGTCTGCTGATTATTAACCCTCCCCAGCAAAAAAGTTGCTGCCACAGATGGTTCGGGAAGGACCTGTAAGGTTTGGATTACAAGGGCCATTGCAGGCCGGGAAAGGATCGATGAGCGTTACGGGCCTGATAACAACACTTGGCTCAATTCACTCCCAGAATATCCGAACGAAACTCTCCCAACGCGACTCGTAGGTAGCGATGAGTACGGAAAATCTGGGACCACCCCCTGCGGATGGCGCCACAAGACAAACACCGATGCCATATCGCACCGCTTTGCGGTAACCGTCATTCGGCCTGATCGCGAGTTTCTGTGCGGCTTCTGGCAACTGGGAAGGTTCGGAGGTTTCGTATCTTACGAGGTCGATGTTACCGGAAGGCATTCGGAAATCGTGCTGACACATCTTATGCCCGAACGTGTTCCTGCCCATGCGATTGAGTGGCGGCAGATGAGCAACTGCTCGTGTACTTGTGAAAGTCTTCGCGACGGAATCCGCTGCGCCATCCTGCGGGTTAGCCGCATGTGCGATGACCACCACGACTACCGCAAAAACCAGAACTGACCGGTATTTCGGCATACATGAACCGTAGAGAGTGGTGACTATCTGAGGCAAATTGCTGCAAAATCGCCCCTAGCACTCATTGACGCCCAAGTCCTCGATCCGCCTTTTCGTCCCGCCGCTAGGCAAACGCGAAACGCAGTCTCCGCTACGACCCAATCTCCTTAGTCAAATACGTCTTCGCGCGCGAGATTTTATGCTGCAGAGTCGCTGCCAGATGGTCGATGTCCGTGGCCGCTATGTTCACCGTCATGCTGTCGAGCAAGGGAGTACGGCTGCTTCCCACCACGTCGCGCCGCACCTGGATCAGCAGGGCCTGCACCACGTTGGGATCATATTTTTCGGGCGCCATGCGCACCAGATCGCTGAGCGCGCTGCCCACCGACAGCGGAGCACGGTACGGACGCGCGCTGGTCATCGCATCGAAAGAATCCGCCAGCCCGACGATGCGCACCGGCATCGGCAAATCGTCCTGCACCAGCCTGTCGGGATATCCCGAACCGTCGCTGCGCTCGTGGTGCCAGCGCACAATCTCGGGAATCTTCGGCCACGGAAATTGCACGCTGCTCACAATCTGGTGCCCCACGACGGTGTGGTCGGCCATCTCGCGAAACTCTTCGGGATCGAGTGCCGAGGCCTTGCCGAACAAGCGCCGGTCGACCGCAACTTTTCCAATGTCGTGCAGATACCCAGCGCTGCGCAGCGCCGCCACCTCGCTCGGTTCCATCCCCATGGCCTCGCCAATGGCCGACGCGTAACGCCCCACGCGCAGCGAGTGTCCGTGAATGTTGACGTGCTTCACGTCGATGGCGGTGGCAAACGCTTCGAGCGCGTTGTCGTAAAAACCGTGCAGCGACGCCATCAGCCGCAGATTTTCCGAGACCCGCTGCGCAATCGACTGCGTGAGCGCATGGTTCTGCACCGCCAGCGCAATGTAACTCGATAGCAATTCGAGCGCGTCGAGTTCGCTGTCTTCATACATCGAATCGCCCGGACGCCGGCCGAGCGCAACCACGCCCGCCAGCTTGCCTCCCGCTTTCAACGGCGTAAGGCACTTGAACAATTCCGGCGCGACGTTCCCGTTGGAACTCAGAAACATCGAATAGCTCGACGAATTGAGCACCACCGGGCCGCGCGCCGCCGTCAGCGCGTGCACATGTTTGGGAAGGAGAGGAATGAAGGCAGGATCGGGCATCAGCGCGAATCCCAGCGCCGCCGCGGAGGTCAACATGGCTGGCTTGTCATTGAACAGCAGCAACACGCCTTCGCGCGCGCCCGCCGCTTCCATGATGGCAGACAGCATGAGCCGCGAGGTTTCCGAGAAGTCGCGCTCCGCCGTTAGCGCGGGCCCGAGCTCGGATAGCGCCTCAACTGTATGCAACAGCCGCCGCAAATTGTTTGTCTGAATCGCCACCGACGAAGTGGGAGCCAGATCGCAGAGCACCATCAGCCTACCACGCGGGAAATCCCCTGCGGGAGTGAGCGTATTGGTTAGTTTGATGCGGAGATTGTGGCGCGGGCGCCGTCGCCCGCGTTCGATTCATACTTTACGCACGCGGGCGCCCTCGCCCGTGCCACAAATTTTAGAAGTGCTCCCGCAGCTCGGCAAAGCGGCCAACGATCAGCAGTTTCTGCCCCGGCGGAGCGGGGTTGACCTCTTCATGCTCCAGAATCCAGGTGTCTCCATGCGGCACGAAGATCGCGTGTAAACCCGCGGCCAGCGCCGGATTGATGTCCGACTTCGGGCTATTGCCAACCATCCACGTGGAGTCGTGGGTGCAATCGTATTTGTCGGCGAGTTGAGCATAGACCTCCGGCTTCTTCTCGGCCACAATCTCAACCGCAGAAAAGTGCTCCTTCACCCCCGAACGCTCGACCTTGCCGGATTGCTCATCCACGGCGCCCTTGGTCACAAGAATCAGGCGATGTTTCTGGGATAGATAATCCAGAGTCTCAGGAACTTCAGGCAGGAATTCAATGTCGTGATTCTGGATGGTATGCGTGAAGCCGATGACCTGCGCATGCATTTCAGGCGTGACGGGCGCAGGGCTCAGTTTCTCAAACGTGTCGACCAGCGCGTGCGCAAAGCTATGCAGCCCGTATCCGTGCTTCACAATGCATTCGCGTTCCACGTCGTTGAGCACTTCGCGCACTTGCTCAGGCGAGAATTCGTGATGATTCAAAAACGAAATAAACCGCGCAATCGCCCGCTCAAAATAAATATTGTTCTCCCACAGCGTATCGTCGGCGTCGATGAGGAGGGTTTGGGACAAGCTTCTAGCTCCTAGCTGCTAGCTTCTAGCGAAAACGAACCGACGGCAGCAGACCACTGTCTGAATCCCAGTTGAGCAACTCCGTCACGAGGTCCGAAGGGAGTGAAAAAAGGTCAACAGTTTGAACCCAACATAGTCATGGCGCATCTCGCTTCGATAATAGCAGTCCCCGTAGCTGAGGATTCGCTGTTCCGTAAGCTGCAAGAATTTAGGATTGTTCCGAATGAACTGCGTATAAAGAGCCTTGTCCAACACTCCAAGGTCCCGTTGAATTAGGTGCAGGATCTCGATCACATATTCGCCAGCAAGCTGAATGACAAATGGTGGAACCCAAATCTGATTTACGCCGATAATCCTCGACAGGTACTTCTCGCGCACGAAGCCATCGCTGTGTCTGGTTAGTAGACAGCTCATCAGTTGCTGCTGAAGAACTGTGAGCGAATCCTCATGGAGGAGAGTGGGATCGTTGTGTAACCGATTAGGAATGACTACATCTTCGTTACAAATTCGCGCCGAGAAGCTCTCGAGAATCCTGGTGGTAGGAAGCGAGGACGCCATTACAAGAGCATCATCTCTGACGGCTACCGGAAACGCCTCAGCGAGTCTTTCACAATTCAAATGGATCTTAGTCATCACACAGATGGATGTTCCGGACAGCGGGGTATGTGGCTAGAAGCTAGGAGCTAGTAGCTAAAAGCTGTCTTCCTACACCCAATCCACTTTGGCTTCCGGCCCAATGATCCCCGCCTTGTGCCCCATATCCAGCAGGCGACGCACAGCTTCGCGGCCGTCAGGTCCGTAGTCGAGGGTGCGCTCGTTCACGTACATCCCAATAAATTTGTCAGCCGATTGCGTGTCGAGGTCGCGAGCGAACTGCATCGCATAAGACAGCGCTTCTTCGCGATGATCGAGCGCGTACTGAATGCTGTCGCGCAGCGCGGCCGAGACCGCGAATATCAGTTCCGAACCCAGCGCGCGGCGAATCGCATTGCCTCCCAGCGGCAGCGGCAGTCCCGTCACTTTCTGCCACCAGCGGCCCAGATCGACCACGCGGTGCAGTCCCGACTTGTCGTAAGTCAACTGCCCTTCGTGAATGATCAGCCCAGCTTCGTATTTTCCTTCGAGCACCTGCGGAATGATCTGATCGAACGGCACCACTTCGGTTTCCACGCCAGGCGCAAACAGCTGCAGCGCGAGATAAGCCGTGGTAAGCGTGCCCGGCACGGCAATGCGCTTCGTTTTGATCTCGTCCTGGCTGAATGCGCGCGGCGAAACGACCATCGGCCCGTAGCCCTCGCCCACGCTGCCCCCGCACGACATTAGCGCATACTTATCCTGCACATAGGGATACGCGTGAAACGAGATCGCGCTCACGTCATACACGCCTTCGCGCGCCTTCTGGTTCAGCGTTTCGATGTCGCACAACGTGTGCGTGAAGCGCAGGCCGGCGGCGCGGACTTTATTCGTCGCCAGGCCGTAGAACATGAAGGCGTCGTCGGAGTCCGGGCTGTGCGCCACGCTAATCTCGCGGAGTCCGGCGACACTGCTGCCCTGCGCGTTTGCGGTTTCGGATACGGCTGTCATGGTGAACTCCCTGGAATCTACTGCTGTGCTAGGCTGCGGCGAAACCGCGTGGCGATAGCTGCGGCCACCATCACCTTGATTACTTCCGCGGCCAGAAACCAGTACAGGCCGAGGTAAGCGGCCCTCGCCAGCGAATGCGTGAAGGCGTAAAGCCAGGACATGCCTCCGGCAAATAGCAAAATCTCAGCCAGCAAGCCGGCAGTGGCGGCGCGCAAAAAAGTCTTCGCTCCGCGCTCGAAAACGTAGCCTGCTAAAAATGCGACGAACGGATAGACCATCAGAAATCCGCCCGTAGGTCCGAGCAACTGAGCGATTCCGCCCGGGCCCGTAGGATTGAATACCGGCAGCCCCACTGCGCCCTCGACCAGATAAAGCGCCAGCGCCGCAAAGCCACGCCGGCTGCCCAGCAACAGCCCGACCAGCAGCACGCCCATGTTCTGCACCGTGAGCGGGACGGGCGTGAGCGGCATCAACGGAATGGTAACGCGTGCGCACAACGCCACCACCAGGCTCGCGCCTACTACCAGAGCAACCTGGCGCGAAGCCTCAAGAGCCCGCTCTTGCGGAGTAGTTAAAGTTTGAATCGCAGATTTTTCCATAATTGCATCTCCACGAACGCGCGAACTTCAGCGCTCGATGCTGTTCGGCTGACCGTGGCTGTCGATCGGAGTCTCTTCATGCGAGTGGTGCGCTTTCTGCAGGTTGTGCCGCAAATGCACGTACAAGGCGATCGCCACGCACACTACCACCAGCGTGCTCCCACCCAGTATCAGAAACCACCAAATCATCCGCACAGCCGATTAGGATAACAGATATGCTAGGCCGCGAAGTGATCATGCTCACGCACAGATGGCATGGATCGGCCAATCCAAATCTTGGACCACAAAGGACACGAAGGTCCGCGAAGGAAAGACAGTTCGGATTTCCTTCGTGAACCTTCGTGCCCTTCGTAGTGAATGCTCTTAGCTACCCTTGCGCTCGCCACGCTTCTGGCGCATCGTTTCCAAGCGCTTCAACGTGAATTTCAGCCGTTCCCGCCCAAACTTCGAGTGCACGATGACCTTCTCGATGTTTCCGAAAAAGTGCGGATCTCCCAACTTTTCCCGGAGCTCCTTCAGAAAGGGATGCACCTTCGCTAGCAGAAAATACATTTCGCCGCTCACCGCCGGCTGAATGAACATTTCTTCGTTGAGTACGCCCTGCAGCACGAAGGAGGCCGCCATGCTCCAGTATCCGCCCACCTGGCGCAGCCAATTATTTTCCTGTGTCCCCACGGCCCAAGCCACCTTTAGAAAATCGTCGGCATTCTCCGGAAAGAACTCGCCGACCCACCACGTGCGCGCCTTGCGCATCTCCGCCTCGCGGCGCAAATCGTAGAGTTTAAGAATCAAGTGAGCATCGGCAGCAGTCGGTTTCTTCGCCATAGGACAACCTCAAAGTGGATTTTTAAATTGGGTAATTGAGAAATTGGGCAATTGCAATTGGAAAAGCGCCGAGGCTCAGTTCTTCAAATTACCCAATTACTAAATTCTAAGCGTTGGTGCCCGCCGCCGCTTCCGCTGCCGGGTTCGGTCGCTCGTAGTCGCACTCTTTATTCGGGCAAGCAATCACCGGCCCCGCCTTCAGGAATTTCTCCACCAGATATTCGTGGCCGCATGTCGGACACTTCTCCGGAATCGGCTTGTGCGCCGAGGTGAACTTGCAGTTGGGATAATTCCCGCAACCATAGAACGTGTTTCCCTTGCGCGCCCGCTTTTCCACTAGTTCGCCGTCTTTGCATTCCGGACACTTCACGCCGATGAAGTTCTGCTTCACGTACTTGCACTCGGGATAGCCGCTGCAAGTCGTGAATTCGCCGTAGCGCCCATGCCGGATCATCATGTTGCGTCCGCACTTCGGGCAAAGCTCGTCCAGCGGAATGTCGGGAACCTTCTTGCCCTGGTCCAAACGACGCGTGGTCTTGCAATCGGGATATCCCGTACACGCCATGAACTGCCCGAAGCGCCCCCGCTTCAGCACCATCACCCGCCCGCAGTTCTCGCAATATTCTTCCGCCGTTCCAGTCTCTTGCACGTCGGCGGAATCGAGATCCGGCAGGTTGATCGGATTTTCTTTCGTGAACGTGCAGGTGTTTGGATCTTCCTTGTCGTAGGTGCTGCAGGCGTAGAACGAGCCGTGCTTGCCCCACTTGATCACCAGCGGCGCGCCGCACTTTTCGCACTTCTCGTCCGTGGGCTTTTCCATCCGCTTGATGTTCTCCATATGCTTTTCGGCATATTTGAGATCTTTCTGGAACTTCTTATAGAAATCGCCAAGCGTGTCGGTCCACGTCTCCTTGCCCTCTTCGATCTGGTCCAACTCTTCTTCCAGATGCGCGGTGTATTGCACGTCGAAAATGTCGCGGAAGTTTTCCACCAGCAGATCGGTAACGACCAGGCCAATCTCGGTGGGAGAAAATTTCCCGCCAACTTTTTGTACGTACTGCCGCTCCTGAATGGTCGACAGAATCGCCGCGTACGTCGACGGCCTGCCAATGCCGCGCTCTTCCAGTTCCTTCACCAGCGAAGCCTCGTTGTAGCGTGGAGGCGGTTCGGTGAAATGCTGTTCCGGCTTCAGTTCCTTGAGCGTGAGCTTCTGTCCCGCTTCGAGCGCGGGCAGTTTGTGTTTCAGTTCCTCGTCTTCTTCGTCTTTGCCTTCCTTCGACTCTTCGTAAACGCGCAGGAAGCCGTCGAACTTGAGCACCGACCCGGTCACGCGGAACCAGTAAACTTCGTTGCCATTCTTCGCGTCGATGTCCACCGTGGTCTGGTCGAACACTGCAGGATTAATTTGCGAGGCCACGAACCGCTGCCAGACCAGTTTGTAGACTTTGAACTCGTCTTCTTTTAAATACTGCTTAATCTGGTCGGGATGGCGCATCGCCGAAGTGGGACGAATCGCTTCGTGCGCTCCCTGCGAATCCTTCTTCTCTTTAAACGTGTTGGGCGCTTCGGGCAGGTAATTCGCGCCGTATTCCGTGCCAACATATTCGCGCACTTCCGCGATCGCCTCGGGCGCCACACGCGTGGAATCGGTACGCATGTAGGTGATCAGGCCGACCAGCCCTTCTTCGCCCAGTTCCACGCCTTCATACAACCTCTGCGCGATCATCATGGTGCGCTTTACGCTGAAACGCAGCTTGCGCGATGAATCCTGTTGCAGTTTGCTGGTGGTGAAGGGAGGCGCGGCGTTGCGGCGGCGTTCTTTCCTGTCGACCGAGCGCACCATCCAGTCTGATTTTTCCAGCGCAGCCCGAATCTTTTCGGCGTCTTCGCCGTTGGTGACTTCAACTTTCTCTTCGCCCTTGCCCACAAACCGCGCGTCGAACGCCGGAGGCTTGCTCGCGGCCAGGTTCGCGTCAATGGTCCAATATTCTTTTTTCTCGAACGCCTTGATTTCGCGTTCACGCTCGACAATTAGGCGCAGGGCAACGGTCTGCACCCGTCCTGCGGAAAGGCCGCGGCGAACTTTATCCCAAAGCAGCGGCGAAACCTGGTAGCCCACCAGCCGGTCAAGCACGCGGCGAGCCTGTTGCGCGTCCACCAGGTTCTGGTCGATAGCACGGGGATGTTCGAACGCAGCCTGCACGGCGCGTTTGGTAATTTCGTTGAAGGTCACGCGCTGAATGCGCGGCGGCGGTGCTTCCTCGCCCTTTTTCAGCTTCTTCGCTTTTTTGGTTTTCTTCCCATTTCCGTCGAGCTCGAACGCCAGATGGAACGCAATGGCCTCGCCCTCGCGGTCCGGGTCAGGCGCCAGATAAATCGCATCCGCCGAAGCCGCCAGCTTTTTCAGCCGGGCCACAACTTTCTCTTTGCCGGGGATGACGACGTAATCGGTCTCGAAGTCGTTCTTGATGTCCACGCCCAGCGTGCTCTTGGGCAGATCCTTCACGTGGCCGAGAGAAGCCTCGACGGTGAAGCCCTTCCCCAGATATTTCTGGATGGTCTTCGCCTTGGCCGGCGATTCGACAATGACTAAACCTTTAGACAATGGAACCTCAATTTCGTTGAATTCTGTTTTCGAAGCTAGCACGAATGGGCGGAAAGCAACAAGTTACCGGCAAAATAGCTGCTAGCTTCTAGCTGCTAGCTTCTAGCCAAAACCTGCAGTCCCAATCGTTGGGTCAGCGCGGCCAACATCCGTTGAATTTCCAGCGTTTTTGCTTCCAAGTCGCTGAACTCGTCGACTGCCAGAAGCCCTAAATCTTTTGCCAGCAATAGGTGATATTCCAATTCGTTTGCCGAACCTCTGGCAATCTGGACGAACCGCTTCATCTCCGGATCCGATCTCCGCCCGCATCCTTCCGCGATATTTGCACCAATCGAAGCGGAGGCGCGCCGTATCTGGCTGGTCAATCCGTAAATCTCTTCTCTAGGAAATTTGCGTGTGCTCTGATAGATCGCCAACGTCAATTGATGCGCCTTGTCCCAAACTTTCAAGTTCTTGAAGTCCTCCATCGGCGATCACCTTTCCGCTTCAGCTAGAAGCTAGGAGCTAGAAGCTAGAAGCTTTTAACAAAATTCTTCCCCGGCATCTGCCGCACTTTGCCGCTCAACTCCAATTCGAACAACGCGGCGAAGATTTCCGAGGAGGACATTTCGTTTTCCAGGCGCTCGACAATTTCGTCGATTTGCGTGGCCGCGTCGGCCTTCAGCATGCCTAGGATTCGCTTTTCGTGAGGAGGAAGCCCTGCGTCCGGGAATAGAGATGCGGAGGAGTCGCCCGCGGATTCAGGCGAGGCGGGCGGAGTCAATGCAAGTCGTACTTCTGTCGGGAGATCCTCCCACACGTCTTCCCAGGTCGCGACCAGTTTGGCGCCTTGTTTGATGAGTGTGTTCGGCCCCCAGGAATTTTTGTTGGTCACGTTGCCGGGCACGGCAAATACGTCGCGATTCTGTTCCAGCGCGCAGCGCGCGGTGATGCGCGTGCCGGAATATTCCGCGGCTTCCACAACCAGCACGCCGCACGACATTCCGCTGATGATGCGGTTGCGAATAGGAAAATTTTGCGGAGCGGCAAACGTTCCCAGAGGAAATTCGGAAATCAGCGCGCCGCCCAGCGCCAGAATCTGTTCTGACAATCGCGAATTTTCCTTCGGATAGATCACATCGACCCCCGTGCCAAACACCGCGATGGTCTTGCCTTTGGCGGAGATGGCGCCACGATGGCTCGAGGTATCGACACCTCGAGCCATCCCACTAATAATGACCAACCCCTGCGCGGCAAGGTCGCAGGCCAGTCGCTCGGCCATGCCCGATCCGTAGGGTGTGGGATGCCGCGTGCCCACCATGGCGATGCCGGGACAGGTCAGCGCTTCGACATTGCCGCGTACGCGCAACACCAGCGGGGGATCATAAATTTCTTTCAGGCGCCGCGGGTACGAGGGATCGTCCAACGAAACCATGACGATATCGGCAGCGGCAGCGCGAGCAATTTCCTCGCGCGCCAGTTCCGCCGACTTGCCGGTAGCCAGCGATTGCGCGGAGACAACTTGAATCCCCGTGCTCTCGAGTTCCGTCAACGACGCGCGGAAGACCGCTTCGGCCGATCCGAAATGTTCCACCAGTTTGCGCGACTTGGTGGCCCCAAGGCCGGGAGTCAGCGAGATGGCCAGCCACTCCAGAAGATGGGTTGCGGCCGGAGATACTGCGGCGTTAGACAAAAAGAAACTCCGAGCGGACTCTACTGAGCCGCGCGGAACCGTGTCAAGGTCATGCGTCACAATGGCTTTGTTAAAATTGTGGAAAGCATGCGACGTTTACGCATTTCCGCCATTTCCTACCTGAATACCGCTCCATTAATGTGGGATTTCGAGCACGGCGAGGCTGGCCGCGACTTCGACGTTTCCTACACTTTGCCCTCGAACTGCGCGCGATCTCTGGCCGATGGGACGGCCGATATCGGCATTATTCCCGCGGCGGCGTACACCGAAATTCCTGATTTGCTGGTGCTGCCCGATGTGGCCATCGCCTCGCGGCGGGCGGTGCGCTCGATTCTGCTGGTCAGCAAAGTTCCGGTCGAGCAAGTTCGCACGGTTGCGCTTGACACCTCGTCGATGACATCGGTGGCGCTGACGAAAGTTTTGTTTGAGAAATGGTTAGGCGGTGGCAGGACTTTCACCGCGATGGCGCCCGACATTGAGCGGATGTTGGACGAGCACGATGCCGGATTGCTGATTGGCGATCCCGCGTTAATGGTGGACCGAGCCCGTTATCACACGCTCGACCTCGCGGAGGAATGGATTCGGCATACCGGCAAGCCCTTTGTCTTCGCTTTTTGGGCGGTGCGTAAAGATGCGCTGTTGGAAGCTGCGCCGTCGCTGGACCTGGCGGCCGTGTTTCAGAATTCGCGCGATCATGGGTTGGAACCTGGGAGCTTGAATCAGATTGCCCACGAATGGGCGCCCCGGCTGGGCATTAGCGAAGCCGAGATTCGGCCGTATCTGACTGAGAACATTCATTATCAGCTCGACGCCGGGTGCCTGGAAGGCTTGCGCTTGTTTTACCGTTACGCAGCGGAAATCGGCGCTCTGCTGGCTGCTCCGGTGCTGCAATTCGTTGATTCGACGAGGGTAGTCGCGCTTTAGTCGCAGTTGTACGTACAAATACGTGGTACATATCTGTGCGTAATGCCTCGACCCTGCAAACGAGAGGACCGTTAGGCCATTCGGTCGCTTCATAGAATGCCCTTTGCGGGGCCGGAAACGACCCTGGCAGCGACGATCGGCCGGGCGGTGGGGGGTCAGTGCTTCCCGTTACGAAATCGCCCATCCTGCGGCTTCGCAGGGCCTTCTACGACTTTTCAATCACTTCCACCAAGGTTCAACAACTTGGCGACAATCAACAGGAAAGTTGCCGGTCTGAAGGGAACTGAGCATCCCTGCTCGAACCGTCAGCCGGTTTTCCTTCGTGAACCTTCGTGTCCTTTGTGGTGGATGCCCTCGGGTTGTTAAGCTGAAGTGTGCCCGAAAACGCCCTATGAGCCTATTCCAACCCGTTCCGAATGCCGGTGGTGCGTCCGCCGATGCGACCCGTCCGCTGGCCGACCGCATGCGCCCGCGAACGCTCGACGAGTACGTGGGGCAGGAGCACCTGATCGGCCCGGGCAAGCCGCTGCGCACCCAGGTAGACCGTGACGATACTGGTTCGCTCATCTTCTGGGGACCGCCGGGCACGGGCAAGACCACGCTGGCCAAGATCATCGCCAACATGACCAAGGCGGAGTTCATCGAGTTCTCGGCGGTGTTGGCGGGAATCAAGGAGATCAAGCAGGTCATGGCCGACGCCGAGCGGGCGCGGCAGTACGGCACGCGCACCATCGTGTTCATCGACGAGATTCATCGCTTCAACAAAGCGCAGCAGGACGCTTTTCTGCCGCACGTGGAGAAAGGCAACATCCGGCTGATCGGCGCGACGACCGAGAATCCTTCGTTCGAGATTAACTCGGCATTGCTGTCGCGCTGCCGCGTCTATGTGCTGAAGCCGCTCACCGAAGATCAGATTGTGCTGCTGCTGCGGCGAGCGATGAGTGATCGCGAGCGCGGGCTGGGCGAAAAGAATCTCAGCGCTTCGGATGACGTGCTGAAGAAAATTGCCAGCTACACCAGCGGCGACGCGCGCAGCGCCTACAACGTTCTGGAAGTGGCTGGCGGGCTGGCGAAATCCCCACTCTCTCGCGAAGAACGCGAGAAGGATGGGGCACCCGCTTTCGATGTGATAACCGACGAGATCGTGCGCGATGCGCTGCAGAAACGGATTCTGCTCTACGACAAGACCGGCGAAGAGCATTACAACCTGATTTCGGCGCTGCACAAGTCGGTGCGCAACAGCGATCCCGACGCTGCGCTGTACTGGCTGGGACGCATGCTGGAAGCGGGAGAAGATCCGCTGTATGTTGCGCGGCGCGTGGTACGCATGGCCGTCGAAGATATTGGCCTGGCCGATCCCAATGCGCTTTCGCTGTGCATGGCTGCGCGCGATGCGGTCGACTTCATCGGCATGCCCGAGGGCAACCTGGCGCTGGCGCAAGCCGTTGTTTATCTTTCGGTCGCGCCCAAGTCGAATGCCTTGTATACCGCCTACGGCGAAGTGCAGCACGATGTGGAGCAGACGGCGGCCGATGCAGTTCCGCTGCATCTTCGTAACGCTCCGACGGGGCTAATGAAGGGGCTTGGCTACGGGCACGGATATCAATACGCCCACGACCTCGAGACTAAAGTCGCCGACATGCAGTGCCTGCCCGACAATCTGCAAGACCGCGTCTATTACCGTCCCACGCAGGAAGGCATTGAAAAGCGCATTCGGGAGCGGATGGAAGAGATCAAGCGGCAGCGTTCGCGGGCCCGAGGAGAAGCTCCCGAGCGAGCAAAGAAAGAATCTTAGGGCGCCCGATCCACATCCTATTGGACATCGGCGAGGGTGTACCGAACCACCTTCCATCGCAAGGATTGGTGCCATGGCTGCAACTCCCAATGCCCCATTCAACGAAGTTGTTCCGGCCCGCGCGTTGCCCGTAGACGTGGTCGAAGACCTGCAGCGCGTGCAGAAGGCCGCGCAACGAATCACTTCCATCCTCGATCTCGACCAACTCCTCAGCAGCGTGGTTCAGGAAGTAACGGAATCCTTTGGCTGCCTTGAGACCAGCATCTACCTGCACGACGAAGAGCGCGGCGAGATGGTGCTAAGCGGCGTGCGCGGCTGCACGCTGCATCACAAAGGACATCGCCTGAAAATTGGTTGTGAAGGGATGGTCGGCTTTGTCGCAGCCAACGGCCAGATGCGTTACGCTCCAGACGTCCGCAACGATCAGTACTACGTCTCCTGTGAGCAGTCGACGCTGTCGGAAGTGGCGATTCCGCTGCGCGTGGGCGATCAACTGGTGGGCGTATTCACGGCATCGCATCCGGAGGTAGACGGGTTTCCGCGGCAGCAGCTGAGAATTTTGCAAGCGCTGTGCGATCACATTGCAGTCGCGATTCACAATGCGCGGCGGCTACGATCGGAACGCGCCGAGCGCGCCGACCTCGACCGCGAGGCTCAGGAAGCGCGCGCCATGCAGCAGGCACTGCTGCCGAAGAGTTCTCCCTACATCCCGGGCTATGTGGTTTCTGGCTTGAGCGTGCCGGTGCGAGCGGTGGGCGGCGATTGGTACGACTTCATTCCGTTTCCCGACGGGCGCTGGGGGCTGGTTCTGGCCGATGTTTCGGGCAAGGGTACGGCGGCCGCGCTGCTCATGTCGGCGACGCGCGGCGTTTTGCGCTCGCTGGCCGAGGCTTGCTGCACGCCGGGCGAAGTTCTCACGCGGCTCAACCGGTTGCTGGTGGACGATTTTCCCGCGGGAAAATTTGTGACCATGGTCTATGCGGTGCTCGATCCCTCGGAGCGCACGGTGATTTTCGCGAATGCGGGACACTTGCTGCCGTTGTTCATCGATCACGCAGGCGAACATTTCCTCGACACCGAGCGCGGACTGCCGTTGGGCCTGGGTTGCGGGGATTATTCGGAGACTCGTGTCGAACTCTCCGCAGGCTCCAAGCTGGTTTTCTACAGCGACGGCATTACCGAAGCCGAAGACGCGGGCGGACAAGAGTACGGACTGTGCCGGTTGTCGGCTCATGCGGCGCGGGAGGGTTCGTCGGCGGTGAGTATTGTGGATGACGTGCGAGAGTACGTGAATGGGGCGAGTCTGCGCGACGATGCCAGCGTGGTTTTCGTGGGCGTGGGGCGTTAAGAGCTTTGACCGCAGAGGCCGCTGAGAAAAGCGGAGTTCGCGGAGAAAATCAATCGCAGCTTGCGATGAACCTGATGCAAAGGCAGTTCTCGGCGGTCTCTCCGCTTCCTCGGCGTGCTCTGCGGTCAAGAGCTTTTGACCGCAGAGGTCGCTGAGAAAAGCGGAGTTCGCGGAGAAAATCAACCGCAGTTAGCGATAAACCCAGAAGCGAATGCCGTTCTCCGCGCTCTCTGCGCTGCCTCGGCGTGCTCTGCGGTTAAGAGCTTTTGACCGCAGAGGTCGCTGAGAAAAGCGGAGTTCGCGGAGAAAACCAACCGCCGTTAGCGATGAACCCAGAAGCGAATGCAGTCTCCGCTCCTCCGTTGCTCAGAATGACAGCCGATGAAATGAACGCGGTTTTAGCGCTGGCGGGCGCGGTGGTCTTTGAGGATGCAGCGGTCCATGACCACGAAGATGCCCGCCTGGCGCGCCTTTTCCGCGGCCTTTTCATGGATCACACCTTCCTGCATCCAGATGGCGGGAACTTTCAACTGGATCGCCTGGTCGACAGCTTCTTCGACAAACTGCGGACGGCGGAAAATATTAACGATGTCAATTTTTTCCGGCACGTCGAGCAGCGATGCATAAGCCTTCTCGCCCAGGCATTCGTCAATTTGCGGATTCACCGGAATAATGCGGTACCCATGGGTTTGCATGTAGGCCGAGACGCCGTGGCTGGGTCGCAACGGGTTACAGGAGAGGCCGACGACGGCGATAGTTTTCGAGCGCCTCAACAGGTCAGCGATGGGATCGGATTGGGGTAGGGAAGCCATGCGGTCTCCGGATTATTTCTTGGCGGCAGCGTCCAGCTTCTGCTTGTACATTTTCATCCCGAGCTTGCGGATGGTTTCCGAAACTTCTTTGTTGGCGGAAAGGTTTTTCAGATCGGCGATCAGCAGATTTTTCATCAGGCCAAGGCCAAGGTCGAGGGGCGTACGCGGATTTGCGACCAGGTTGCGAACTACTTTGTAGTTCTTCATGAAGCGGCGCTTGAGCGGAATCTGGCGCAAGACGGCTTCCAGCACGTTCTTCTGGCTGGCGAACTTTTCCACTTCACCGTCGGATAGCTTGGGAGCTTCGAGCACGGCCAGCGCCACGACTTTGGTGCCGTCGCGAATGAGCAGCGAGCGCTCTTCCTTGTTTCCTTTCAGCGCTAATTGAATTCGCCCCTTCACATCGAGATGGTTAATTTTCTGCAGGGCATTTTCGCGCTTGCCCTCGGGAACCGGTTGTTTCTTCGCCGGGACCGGGGCTCGTGGCGCGGCCTCGCCGGGTTTGGGCGCGGCAGGTTCGGGGGCTTCCGCCACATCGAGGACGGGAAAATAATCCTCGCCGAGTAGGTCCACGATGCCGCCGATGGCATGAAACGGCTTGTCGCCCTCGGCTTCAATGTCGTGCATGTGGTCGTTGAAGTAGGCCGCTACAGTCCCGTCCTCATCGGTCCATTGCTCGTCGGTTGCGGATGTTGACGCTGGCGCAGGCGATTCCGCGGCTGTTTCGGAGGAGGCGGAGGGTTGTCCGGGCTCTGGCGTCGCCGAGGCTGTAGCCGTCTTCTGAGCCTGCACCAACTTTTTCAGCTCCTGGACTTCTTCCGGCTTCAGGTAAGGGCTGGAGCTGAGACAGTTAAGGACGGTAGGAAGCACGCGCACACGCGGGCTCTTCAGCATGAAGTCGATGGTCTCACGCGTAGCCGAGAGCGCCAACTTGAGGAGCTTGCCGTCAGGCACCGAAGGATTCTCGAGCAGCGCGGGCAACAACTTGGGGCGAAGATTGTCGGGCGAGATGAAATAGTCGAGCACTTCGGCGGAGGTTTGAGGATTGGCCGCGGCGTCGGCCGAAGCTTTTTCGTCCCATCCGGCGAGCGTCATGCGGGCTAGTTCGCCGAACACTTTGTTATGGCGGGCGAGGTGGACGAGGATTTCGATATTTTCGGCGGGAGGCACCTGGAGCGCGCCGCGGGCGGCAAACTGCATCATGTTGGACGGCAGTTTGGAAGCGCGGACTTGATCGATGATGCGGCCTGTCATGTTCGATACCGAAAACTTTCGTCGTGCTCAGCCGGCTTTTCCGGTGCCGCCGGCAAGACGTAGCTAGCTACGTCTCTACGATTGCGCTGCGCGCCGAGTTTCGACCAGCGAATTTAATTCATATACGGCCAATTCAAAATCGCGGGTGATGCGATTCGACTTGTGCTGGAGAAAAATCTCGAGCAACGTCCGATAGTACCAAAGAGTGCCTTCCCGGCCACCTCTGAAGCGTTCCCAGACCGATTCGCCGACGGCGCGGTAGTCGCTGAGAATGGAGCGCACGTTGTTGAGCTTGTCGGCTGCGGAAACCAGGCGCGTGTCGGCGTCCGCGGTGCGCAGGTGGCGAAGATAGGTTTCTTTGCGCTCGCGCCAGGCCGGCTTGGGATCGCCGCCGGTATCGTCGTCGGTGCAGCCCTCGACGACGTGGGCGACGCGCTGTCCAAAGCGGCGGCGAACTTCTTTGAGCATGGGCTTGCCGCCGCAATCCTCGACCACGTCGTGGAGCAGCGCGGCGATGGCGAGGTCTTCGTCGCCACCGGCTTCGAGCACCAGTGACGCGACGCCCATGAGGTGCGCGATGTAGGGAATGGTCGAGGCCTTGCGCGTCTGGCCTTTATGCTTCTCTGCCGCGAATGCGAAGGCGCGCAGGAAACGAGGGCCCAGCTTTATGGCGGTACCCTCGGTTCTCGGTCGTCGAACTTTCTTTGCCCCCGTCCTCATTGCTTCTCTCCGCGACGCGCCAGCAAATAGGCGCGAATGAAGGGTTGCAGATCGCCGTCGATGACGCGGTCGACGTCGCCGACCTCGGTCTTGGTGCGGTGATCCTTGATCATACGGTAGGGCTGCAGCACGTAGGAACGAATCTGCGATCCGAATTCAATGTCGAGTTTCGAATCTTCAATTTTCTTGGTAGCGGCGCGCTTTTTCTCCATCTCGAACTCGTAGAGCTTCGAGCGCAGCATGCTCATGGCGCGCTCTTTGTTCTTGTGCTGCGAGCGCTCGTTCTGGCAATTGGCGACCAGATTCGTGGCAATGTGCGTGATGCGCACGGCGGAATCTGTGGTGTTGACGTGCTGCCCGCCCTTGCCGCTGGAGCGGTAAGTATCGATGCGGATGTCTTCGGGCTTGATGACGATTTCAATGCTGTCGTCGATTTCCGGGGAAACATAAACGCTGGCAAACGAAGTGTGGCGTCGCTTGGCCTGATCGAAGGGCGAGATGCGCACCAGGCGGTGGACGCCGATTTCGCCCTGCAGCAGTCCGAAGGCGTACTCGCCATTGACCGCGAAGGTGGCCGACTTCAGGCCGGCTTCTTCGCCGGGCTGATAGTCGTAGAGCACGGTTTCAAAGCCCTGGCGCTCGGCCCATCGCAAATACATGCGCAGCAGCATGTCAGCCCAATCCTGGGACTCGGTGCCGCCGGCGCCGGGATGGATGGTGACGATGGCGTTGCGAGCGTCGTTCTCGCCGGAGAGCAGCGTTTCGGTTTCCAGTTTGTCGAGTAGCTCGCGGAGAGAGCCGATTTCGCGCTGCAGGTCCGTGTCGACGCTCTCGCCTTCCTTGGATAGATCGAAGTAGGCGGCAATGTCCTCGCCGCGGCGGGCGAGGTCGGCGTCGGTTGTGAGCACGTGCTCCAACCGCTTTTTTTCGCGCATCACCTGCTGGGAGCGCTGCGGGTTCGACCAGAGATTGGGGTCGGCGGACTGCTTTTCGATTTCGGCTAGCTGCGGACGGACTTTCTCCGCGTCAAAGATACTCCCGAAGTTCGTGGACCTTTTTATTCAGCTTTTCGTATTCGAGAACGAGTTCCTGATTCATGAGGACGGATCAACCTTCGTGCGTTCTTTCGAGAATGTGAAGCGCGCGAATAGCGCTCCTATAGAAATTATCGCACAGGCCCAGGCGAACCAGTCGCCGTGGCGTGTGTAGAAAGTAGTGACGAAAGTACGAGCATAGGGCGCGACCAGGGCCGCGCGCTGCTTGCGGGGAATGCGCGCCACGACGTGTCCCCAGGGATCGATGGAGGCGGTGACGCCAGTGTCGGTGGCGCTCAGCAGCCAGCGATTATTTTCGACGGCGCGCATGCGCGTTTGGTTCAGGTGCTGCGCGTAGGCGCCGCTGTCGCCATACCATCCGTCGTTGGAAATGTTCACGAAGACGTCGGCGCCCTGGTTGGCGAACTGGCGGACTTCGCCGGGGAAAATGGATTCGTAGCAAATGAAGGTGCCAAGGCGCTGGTCGCCGGCAGCGAGCGGGGAGCGAGAGGAGCCGTGGCCGAAGGCGCCAACCTCTTTGGTGAGGCCTCCGGCGAAAGAGAACAGGCTGGGGAATGGAAGGTATTCGCCGAAAGGGACTAGATGGACTTTGTCGTAGCGGCCAGTCCAGTCGCCGCTGGGGCTGACGAGCACAGCGGAGTTGTAAGAAGGGCCATCCTGCGGGGACTGGGAAGCGGAGGTGCCGATGGATCCCGCGACTACCCAGGTTCTTGTGGTGCGTGCTATCTCGCTGAGCGTCGCGTGGAATTGCGGGTCGTTGGTGTAGAAGGGCGACGGAGATTCGGGCCAGACGATCAGGTCGAATTTCGTCTGCGGGTGAGCGGTGACAGAATCGACGGTGAGTTGCGACAGGTCGTGCAGGGTTGTTGCGTAATACGCGGGCGTCCATTCGGCGGAGACCGGAATATTTTGCTGCACAAGCAGCGCGGCGCGATCGGCCATGGCGGGAGGAGCGTCGACTAAGCGTCCAGCCTGCAAGACGGCGGCGGCGGCCAGAGCGGCGGCCAGCATGGCACCACGCTTTTCGCGCGGAACCAGAAATGCCGCAGCCACGGCGACGTTGACCAAGGCAATTTCGAGCGAGATGCCGTAGACGCCGGTCCATGCGGCGATGCGGCACAAGGCAATGTTGTCGACCTGCGCGATGCCCAGGAGATTCCACGGAAATCCAGTGATGCGGGTGCGAGCGAGTTCGACCGCGACCCACAGAAATGGAGCGATGACCAGCGGACGGCGGAAGTCGCGCCCCGAGCCCGCGAGCAGGGTGAACAGCAAGCCGAAGAGGCCGTGATAGAGGCCGAGATAGCAGCAGAAAAGAAAAAGCGCGAGCAAGGCCTGCAGCGCGCTCAGGCCGCCATACTGGCGCATGGTGTCGTAGATCCAGTAGCAGGTTCCGGCGTACCAGAGGATTCCGCAGAGGTAGCCCAGTAGGAATCCCTGGCCAGGGCTGGCAGGGCGCAGACGGATGGTGCCGGCGACCTCGAGTTCGCCCGCCGGGCGCGCCTGCAGGAGCGCGACGATGAGCGGAGTGAGCGCGAACCAGGAGAGCACATAAACGCCGGGAAGCGGAAAGATGATGACCTGGAGAATGGCGGAGAGGACGACCAGCAGCCAGGCGCTGAAATGAATTTGCCGCACGGAAAAGGATAGCAAAAGAAGCTGTCAGCTCTCAGCTCTCAGCTTCTAGCTTCTAGCTTCTAGCTCCTGGCTTCTAGCTCCTGGCTAAGAACTACGTCGCTTCCTCTTTCTGCATTCGCCCATTAAGAGTGGCGCGGACGAATTGCACAATTTCTGGAGTTACATAGGGCGGCGGGGTTATTTGGAATACCGGGCGGTTCGCTACTGGTTTTAGGGAGACGCCTTGCCATGCCGCGCATTGCGGCGCCTGGTGCAGGATTACTGCTTGGGCGCGGTCGAGGAATTCGCGGGCGGAGTTTTTGAAATCCTGGCGTGGAGGGGTCGAGGACGGTGAGATACAAGTCTGGGCGCATGAATTTCAGGATGCTGTTGGATTCGATGATTACGTTGTGTGCGCCTTCGAGGCGGCGACGAAGAGTTGGCATCGCTTCGGCCAGGCGGCCTTGTTCGGTGCGCACCCACAGAGCCTGCGCGGCCCCGGCGACGAGAAAGCGGGAGGTGTCGGACTCGCCGGAGTGGTCGCGCTCTTCGGAAATTGCCCAGGAATGGTCGCCGGTGGCGCAGTCGCAGGCCGCGCCATCGGCGGAGCAAATGCCGTGACCATATTGCGTGATTTTGACCGCCGTCCAGTTAAACTCCGGCAGGGCGGCGATGAGGCCAGCGACCACGCTGGTCTTGCCCACGCTGCGCGAGTGTCCCCCAATGACGACCGTTGCCATGAATACAGCTTTCAGCTCTCAGCTTATTTCTTTGCCAGCTTCGCCAGCGTGGCTAGTTGCTTCAGATATTGCCGCAGCGGTTGCGCGGGAGTTCCCCAGAAGACCACGCCTTTGCCGCGCAGAACTTTGTTGGGCAGGACGCCGCCCTGGCCGCCGAGCATGACTCCCGCTTCGATGCGCGCGTGCTCGCCGATGCCTACCTGGCCTCCGAGCACCACGCCATTCTCGATGACGATGCTTCCGGAGAGGCCGGTCTGCGCGGCGATCACGACATCTTCGCCGATCTGGCAATTGTGGCCGATGTGGACGAGGTTGTCGATTTTGGCGCCGCGGTGAACGCGGGTTTCGTCGAGTGCGCCGCGATCGATGGTCGCATTGGCTCCGATTTCAACGTCATCTTCGATGAACAAGCGCCCTACTTGCGGGAATTTTTCGTAGCGCCCGCTCTTGGGGTCGCGGACGTATCCGAAGCCGTCGCTGCCGAGCACTGCGCCGGCGTGCACGATCACGCGATCACCCAGCGTTGTGGCCGGATAGATGGTGACGTTTGGATAAATGTCGCAGTCGCGTCCAATCTTCACCTGTGCGCCAATGGCGCAACCGGCGCCGATCCGCGAGCGCTCTCCGATGTTTGCATGGCCGGCGACCACCGCGCGTTCTTCGACGATGACTCCACGATCAAGCACGGCGGAGGAATGAATCACGGCGGATGGGTGAATGGTGGCCTGCTGCGTATCGCCCTCGGACAGCGATTGCTGGCGAAGCGCGCGGGCGGCGCGGGCGAAAGCGAGTTTGGGATGATCGCTGATCAGAAGCGGTCGGTTGTGGGAAGCGGAAGCCGCGAAATCTCCGGCGATGATTGCGCCCGCTTGAGACTGCAGAGCCGCCGCCAGATGTTTTTCATCTTCGACAAAAACCAGATCGTCGCGCGACGCCGATTCGATGCTGGCTACGGCGGTGACCTCGGCGCGGGCATTGCCAATCAGGCGGGCGCCGACGGCTTCGGCGATCTGCTGGAGCGTGCGCTTCATCGCTCTCAATGTATAGCAGCCGGGCGAGGGGACGGAAGAGCGGGGATGATTTTTCCAGTAAACTCAGCTTTTCTCAGCGGCCTCTGCAAACGCTCTTAACCGCAGAGCGCGCCGAGGAAGCCGCAGAGAGCGCGGAGTACTGCCTTTGCTTCCGGGTTCATTGCTAGCTGGGGATGACTCTGTCTGCGAACTCCGCTTTTCTCAGCGACCTCCGCGGTCAAGAGCTCTTACCGCAGAGCACGCGGAGAGCGGGGCGCATTGGGTGATTGCGGCAGACTGCATAGGTCCTTCGCTTCGCGAAGGGTGACAAAGCGGAATCGAAGCGCAGAGTTATTGTGGAGTGCAGGTGTTGGTGCCCTGGCACATGAGGAAGTCGCCGGCGCCTTGACAACTGGAATCGCCCTTGCCGCCGGCCAAAGTCCACGAACCCACCACCACCCCGTTGCTCAAGGTTCCGACGTTAGTAGAAGTCCCGTTGGAAGTGCCCGTCACGGTCCCTTTGAGAGTCAATTTGTTGCCTGGAGGGTTGGTCGATACGACTTGAAAGTTCAGAGTACCGGTGACCTGACCGGCGACGTTGGTATTCAGGGTGGCCGTGCCGCTCTCAGTCGAGTTGGCGAAGCCGTTGGCGAAGCACTTTCCCACATTGATGAAGCCGAAAGCTGTGATGGTGAGCGGGCCGGACGTGATGGTCTCATTATTGTTCAACGAGAAAGTAGTCACGAAATTCAGCAAGCTGGCTTGCTCAGTGCCGCCCGTGAGCTCGGCCTCCCAGCTGCCGTTGGTAACGGTTCCGGGTGTCGTACTCTGCGTGGTGTTGGTGCCACAGCCGGCAACCGCGAGTTCCAGAGCCAGCACGACCAGGACTGCAAGTTTCTTCATGTACCGTCCTTGAAATGGGATCCCTATGAGAATAGAGAGATGCGGGCAGGGTCGTCAATGGATGTAAGGGGGGCAGCGCGGGAATGAAGGTGCAGGGGGTGCTGAAGGTCTGCGGCCGGAAGGCGCCGGTCGTCGCGAGGCAATCGCGGCGGCCGAAGCAATGGACGGAATGGTATATATCCTGATCGATATCATGTGATATACTGTGGTATCGACCGAAGAGGAGGGAAGAGAATGCCGCAGACCGCCAAACTATTCCGTAACGGGCGCAGCCAGGCTGTCCGGTTGCCGGCGGAGTTTCGTTTTTCCGGCGCGGAAGTGTATGTGCGACGCGATCCCGCGACCGGAGACGTAATCCTTTCCCGCCGCCCCGACTCATGGCAGGATTTCTTTGATTTCGTGGGGACGCTCGATCTTCCAGAAGACTTTCTGTCGAACCGGCACGATACGCCGCCTCAAAAACGAAAGCTTTTCTGATGCCAGTTCGATATTTGCTCGATACGAACATGGCCAGTTACGCGATCAAAGGCAATTTCCCGCACGTACGGGAACGGCTGGTGAAGGTTCCGATGTCTGAAGTCGGGATCTCGGTGGTCACGGAGGCCGAGTTGCGGTTTGGGGTCGCGAAGAAGCCCCAGGCTACGAATCTCGGAATATCGGTAGAGGAATTTCTGCTGCGGGTTGAGATTCTTCTGTGGGACTCGGAGGCGGCGAAGTCCTACGCGAAGATCCGCGCGGAGTTGGAGCGGTCTGGCGAGCCGATGGGCAACCTCGACATGATGATTGCCGCGCAGGCGGTGGCTGCACAAGCCGTGCTGGTTACGCATGACCGAGTGTTCCACCGAGTGAAACGGTTGAAGGTGGAGGACTGGACGAAATCGCATTCGGCTCAATAGGTGGTCGAAGTGCGACGTTCGATGGCCGCGACGACCACACGCCTGCCATCGAGTTCGATCTCAAAGAGATCCGCCAATTCCCGATGCGCGACGGAGACCGGAGAGACCTTGCAACTTGTGAACGTCTCGCTGAAATGGGCTCTGCTGCATCTCAGCCAGCGCTGCTAGGATGCGCGTCTTGTCTCCCGGTGGAATCCGCTTAAGAGACTTTCTTGCGGGTCCGGCGAGGACGACGGTCCATTCCATCGAGATACTCCTGGAGCGTCACCGAATCGCCGCGCTTGTAGGCGGCCATGCCGCGGCGATAGGCCCGGGCCTCAGCCCGAGTCGGCAGCTCTGCGGGAAGCAAGCGCGCCGCCAGGTAAATGCGCAACGCCTCTCGCACGAGTTCCGATCTGGTGCGGTGTTCGGCCTTCATGGCACGCTCAATTTCCTTTGCCATGGCCGGCGGAAGGGAAACCGTGAATGTCGTAGTTTCGCGCATAGTTGTTACTTTGTCATACTAAGTATGAACATCATAACGTCGCTTCACCCCACCGTCAATATGACAGTGGCTTACGCGCCGCGCTTGCTTTTTAACTCCGCTAGCAAGTGCTCGATGCGGTCTTCTTTTTCGAGCGCGGCCAGGCGGTCGTCGAGATTATCGCCAGCGATTTCGGACTTGGCCTGGCTGACGGCCTCGGAGCGAGCGACTTTGCGCTTCATACGGTCGAAGGCGGCGGCCTTCGATCCGTCGCCGGACGCCATGCGGGCGTCGCTGGCCTTGCCCACGGCACGGGCACGGCGATGCTGCGCAATAAGCACATCGGCCTTGGCTTGCGCTTCGGTCAGTTTCTGCTCGAGTTGGCGCAGCGCGGACTTCAGATTTTCTACCTGCGCTTTCTGATCGGAAACTTGCTGTGCGAAGTTCTCGCTGAGATCGCGATAACTTTCCACGCGCAGCAGCGAGGCGCGGGCCAGGTCGTCCTCTTTTTTGTCGACAGAGAGCTCGGCCTTGCGCATCCACTCGGCGACTTTGTCTTCGTTTTCTTTCTGCTTTTTTTCCAGCAGGTGCTGGTCGGCGATGGCGATCGCGACCTGCGTCTTGACCTGCAGAAGCTGGTTCTGCATGTCGAGAATGACTTGCTTAATCATTTTTTCCGGCTCCTCGGCCTTGTCGATCAGGTCGTTGAGGTTGGCCCGGACTAATGTGGAAACGCGCTCTAGTAATGCCATGGGGAAACTCTCCTTTTCTTGACTTCGCTCTCAGCTGTCAGCTCTCAGCTTTCAGCTAAATCCTCGCGAGTTGAACGATCATTCTCCTGCCTTGTACGGTCATAACTGCCTTCTTAGTTCGTGGGCGCGGTGAAGCTGCGCGCACTGCGGACAGCCGGGATCCTTGCGGCGAAAGGTGGCCCCCAGCAACACTCCGATGGCTACTCCGATGGCGAGCCAGATTCCTATGTGGCCGGCCATCACTCCGAACACTGCGCCCAGTGCCGCTCCCAGCGCGATGCCTAGTCCGTGCAGTTTCGATTTAGTCGTCATACCATCTTCTCGATTCCGCCTTGCTTCGCTTCGGCGGGCTCCTTCGACTTCGCTCAGGGCAGGACGGGCGAATGCGCCCGTCCCCACACGAGCATTCCCACACGAGCATCCCTCCCTAGGCTTTCGGCTGATCGCCGGGCTTCAGCGTTTTGTCGCCGATCTGGCGCACCTTGCCCAGCAACTCCGACAGCGGCATGCCCGACAGCGTTTCGAACAGCGCCGGCACTTGCGCCGCCATCTTGGTAATGTCGCCGGTGACCTTGCTCATGCCCGCGCCGTCACCGTTGCCGGTGGAGACGATGGTGATCTTGTCGACGTTGGCCAGCGGAGCGGCCAATGCCTTCACTATCTCGGGCATGCTGGCGAACAGCCGGTCGATGACCGCGGCCTGGTTGTATTCCTGGAAGGCCTCGGCTTTTACGTTCATGGCGCGGGCTTCGGCGTCGCCTTTCTTGAAAATGATTTCCGCCTCGGCCTCACCTTGCGCGCGGATGGAAGATGCCTGTCCTTCGGCTTCCGCGATCAGGCGCTGCTTTTCGGCGGCAGCGAGAGTTTCAATCCGCTGACGCTCGATCTCGGCGCCCTTCAACACGGTCGCAATCAGTTCCTTCTCGCGGCGATTGATTTCCGCTTCCTGCACCTTCACCTGCTGCTCTTTCTCGACCTGTTGCACCTTCACCTGCTCGGCGATCACTTGCTGCTGCATGATGTTGGTCTGGATGTCGTATGCCTTGTCGGCTTGCGCCTGCTGGCGTTTGGTGACTTCGAGGAATTGCGCCTTCTTCACTTCCAGGTCGCGCTGCGATTCCGCCTGCTTGGCCAACGATAAGGTCTCAGCCAATACGCGTTCCTGATCGGCTTGGGCGCGCGCGACGGCGGCTTCGCGCTGCGCCAGGGCACGCTTGATGGCCGTATCGCGATCGGCTTCTGCCGTGGCCACGTCGGCATCGCGCTTGATGCGCGCCACGTCGGGCTTGCCCATGTTGGTGATGTATTCGTTCTTGTCGCGAACTTCCTTGATGGTGAACGAAATGACTTCCAGCCCCATCTTGTTCATGTCTTCGGCGCAAGTGGAGCGCATGCGGTCGGAAACCATCTCCGGCTGCTTGACGATCTCTTCGACGGTGAGTTGGCCGATAATGCCGCGCAGGTGGCCTTCCATCACCAGGCGAATCAGGCCTTCGCGCTCCTGATCGCTTTTGGTGAGGAATTGCTCGGCTGCGGTCAGCACCGACTCGCGATCAGATTTGACTTTGATCTGGGCGACGGCTTCAACCGTTACTGCGACGCCCTGCTTGGTGTAGAGGTCCTGCTGCGGGGCCACGTCGAACGACATGAGTTCGAGCGATAGATCGCGGCAGATTTGCACCATAGGCAGCACCAGCGTGCCATGGCCCTGCACTACGCGAGTTCCGCCCAGGCCGTATACGATGAGTGCTTCGTGCGGCCCAGCTTTGCGATAGAGCCTGGCCATTCCGCTCATGAGAAACAGAATGACCATCACTCCGAGCCCAACGATGATCCAGATTTGTACGACTGTCGAGATGCCACTGAACATAACGCCTCCTGTTACGAATGCTGTTCGGTAAACCCTAAGTTCTCGTCAACGGTGCCCCATCCTTGTCGCGTTGTTTGCGACAGAGTGGGGATGTTGACTCGAAATTCAAAATCCCCGCCCTGTCCCTGCAAAGAGCGCAGGGACAAGGACGGGGCACCCTCTCCAACAACTGAGGACTTTTCTCTCAAATTGAAATTGATGATGGAATTGTTGCCGTACCAACAAACACCCAAAATCGCGTAAAAGAAAATCAGCATGGGCCAGAACGCGCTGGGCTTCTGTGCATGGGCAATCAAAGCGCCCACTGTAAACAGCACCAGCAGGAACGCCATGATGCCAAGGCCCAGATAGAGCGCGCCTTCGCGCGAGGTGTACCCGTTGGGCTGCCAGTTGGCGTCGAAGTGCACTGCCATGCGCGCGGGGAGTTGATCCCAGTTGCGCCAATAGTTGAAGGCCGTGCTGATTAGAAAAAGCCACATAAGCGGGATGAACGCTTTGGACCAGCTGCTTGCCATCGAGGTCTTCGGACGAAGTTCAGGCGTGTTGACCGTGGCCTGAGCGGAGGTGGGCGCAGCCGCAAAACCCGTCACCTGATTTAAATCGCGGATGATTCTCTTGGGATCGCGGTGGCCGAGAAAAATGTCGCCGTTCGTGGTTTTGATGTGGACGACCTGGTTGCACCACACATAGGCGCGAGTGCTGCCGATGCCGCGAATTCCATATCCGCGAGGCAGGCCCCAGGGCTCGATGGAATAGCTCACGATCGCCTGCTTGGGAATGGCGCGCAAACGGAATCCAAGGGTTCGCACTTCTACGCCGTGACGCAGGAAGCGATATTGGAATCCGCCGAGAACAAGCGCCAGAACCCCGGCTCCCACCAATGCCACGACGATCAGCGCGAACTTAGCCGGAGCTGTCGGATAAAAGAAGAGCGAAACAGCCGGCACGATCAGTGCGGGCAGGATGGCTAAACTCCACATGCGTCCCGAGTGGGTTTCGACCGCGAGCACATCGCTTTGTAGGTCATTCGCTCTCATAGTTCCGTCCTGTGTTGCCGCTCCGACACACTTCGAATTTGGGTCTGGCGACTGCGTTTTCCGGCAATCGCTGCCGTCACTCGTTCGCCATCTCGCTCCACAAGCGAACGTAGGCAATCCCTTTTTCGTAGCGCGTGACCACGACCTCGGTGCCCTTGGCGATGGCGCAGCCGTCTTCGCTGCGGGCACCACAAACGCGGCGCGTGCCTGCCTGTGAGTACAAAATTTCTCCCGTGCCGCCTTCGCGAATGGAAACGCAGAGGCGGCCAAGCACTCCGACCATTTCGTAGTCGGCGGGATCCATGTTCTCTTCGTCGGAGATCAGCACGCGACTTAGGAAGAGAAAAATGATTCCTCCGCCGACGATGCCGCTCACGACGGAAAACAGCAGTCCCAATCCCACCCAGACGGTCGAAAAGCGAGTGAGCAAGTATCCAGTGCCGCCGAACCACGCCAGAAAAGCTGCAAGCGATGGCGGATTAAACGGCGAAACATTGCCGCCGCGCGCGGCGGTCGGGGCCTGGCCAGCCGCAGGCCCATGGGCCACGGGCGCGCGCCAACAGGCGCATGCGCGGCCGGGACGCCGTGTCCATGAAAGTGCGGCAGGTGCAGGCGGCCGAAGCGCGATCCGCCAAACACGAACGAAAAGAAACTGAAGCAAAAACCGATCGCGAAACAGATCAAGTAAAAATCGGACCACTCGAAGCGTGTCAACGTCATCGGATTCGCCTCCCTTCCGCACTGGCGGCGCGAGAATGATTCGTGCCGTTTGCCACATCGGGCCGCAACGCTTCCAACAGGCGGTCGGCCAGGCCGGGCGTATCGAGAATCGCGCCCAGCAGCAGCAACGCGTGCCGCGTATCTTTTTCACGTGCGGCCTTGATCAGCACGTGGCTGACTTCAGGATCGTTCGCGAATTTCTCCGAACCCTGCAGCAGCCAAACATCGAGCTGGCCTTCGGTGGTACGCAGATCGGAAGTCAGTTCCGTGTGATAACCCTCGGGGTCATCCACCAGAAAGCCGGGATGCACCTTGAAAAACCTGGCCAGCAGGGCGCGGGAAGATTGCGTCATGTGCGGGCGCGATCCACTTTCGATCTGCGAGAGGTAGGACTGGCTGATGGTGATCCTTTTGCCTGCGCTCTTGTTCTTGCTCTTACCCGAGCCTTCCTTGCCGGTTTCCTCGCGCAGGGCGCGCACTAACTCCAGTTGCGTCATGGGACGGCCCAGTCCGCGCAGCGAGCCCTCGACTTCCCGCAGGTAACGGATTTTCTCGCCCAGCTTCACCCGGTCCTCTGTATTTCAAATCGAGATACTTATATTGCAATATGCGATATATGTCAAGAACGGGATTTGGAGTGTTTTGAAAGGCTTGGGGGCATGGGTGGTAATGCTGCGACCTCAGTGCGCAAGAAGAGTAGCGCCGGCATCTTGCCGGCTGTCCTGAGGGCGTCTCGCCCTCGGTTCGGCGGGCGAGGACGCCCGCCGGACAGCCGCCGGGACGGCGGCGCTACTTATAGCGCTAGAGTCCGGCTTCGATGCGGGAACGAGGGTCGAGATAGTCGCGCAGCGCATCGCCGATGAAATTGAAACTCAGCACGGCGAGCATAACGGCGAGCGCGGGGAACAGGACTAGGTGCGGGGCGTCGAACAAGTGAGCCCGGCCGTCGTTGAGCATGGCTCCCCAGCTGGCGGTCGGCGGGGGAACGCCGAGACCGAGAAAACTCATGGTGGCTTCGGCAAGAATGGCTCCAGCCATGCCAATCGCGGCCTGCACCACGACCGGCTGAATGATGTTGGGCAGAATGTGGCGGACAATAATGCGGAGATCGCTGGCGCCGAGGGCGCGGGCGGCTTCGACGAATTCCCGCTCGCGCGCGGCCAGCACTTGTCCGCGAACCAGGCGCGCGTAGCCGACCCAACCGCCGAGAGAAAGTGCGAGCACGAGATTGAAGATGCCGGGCCCGCGGAAGGCGATGAACGCGATCGCCAGCAGAATCCCGGGGAAAGACAGGAAGGCGTTCATGAGCACGACGTTAACGAAGCGGTCGATGCCGCCTCCGTAATATCCGGCGATGGAGCCGATCATGAGGCCGAGGGCGAGCGAGGTTAGAACCACGCAACTGCCCACCAGCATGGAGATGCGCGCGCCATAGACGACGCGGGAAAGAATGTCGCGGCCAAGTTCATCGGTGCCAAACCAGTGCGCGCGCGACGGAGGATTAAGCCGGGCGGGCAGGTGAATGGAAGCGGGATCCTGCGGCGCGATCCAGGGCGCGAACAAAGCGAAGATGAAGAAAATCACGACCAGCACTACGCCAATGGCCGCGAGCGGATTGTGGCGGGCATTTCCGGCTACGCGGCGGCGGAACGAAATGGCGGCGGTCGACATGAACTCAGTTACAACTACCATACCTCGAGATGGAAATGGCGGTGATGATCCTTTTTTTGTCATCCTTGAGCGAAGCGAAGGATCTGTGCACTCTGCGGCCAGATGCGGAGGTCCTTCGCTTCGATCACGAAGACAGAGCTGAAGCCTTGCGCGAGTGGATACCCGGTTGCGATGATGGCACATGCTTCGCGCTCTTCTGTTTGTTGCCGCAGTGATTGCCCTTTCCACTTTTCTGTTCGCCCAAAAGGCTGTCTGGCAGCCGGAACCGGGGCATCCTACCTTGGACTTATGGCCGCACGGGGCACCTGGGGCTTCGGCGAATGCGGCGCCCGAGGTTGATACTACGACCGCGAAAGACAACTTGATTGCGGGCAAGCCGGTGCTTCGACTGGGCAATGTGTCAGTGCCAACGCTGACGGCCTACTCGCCCAAGGGCAAGAATACCGGTGCCGCGGTCGTCGTGTTTCCCGGAGGCTCGTACCGCATTCTGGCCATCGATCTCGAAGGGACGGAGGTGTGCGATTGGCTTAACGGCAGCGGCATCACCTGCGTTCTGGTGAAGTATCGTGTGCCGGATTCCGGGCCTTATCCGAAATCTTCGGCCGCCTTGCAGGATGCGCAGCGGGCGCTGGGAATGGTTCGCGCTCATGCCGTGGAGTGGCACATAGATCCGAGCCGTATCGGGGTTTTGGGATTCTCCGCCGGGGCGCATCTGGCAGCCGCGCTCAGCACGCATTTCGAGAAGCGGCTTTACGATCGGGAAGACGCGGCGGACGGTGCAAGTTGCCGGCCGGATTTCGCAGTAATCGTTTATCCGGGATATCTGGCGCTCGCCGAGCAGAATTTTGCGGCGAATCCAGAGATTCACGTGACCGGCCAGACTCCGCCAACCTTTATCGTGCAGGCCGAGGACGATCCGGTGCACGTGGAAAATTCCACCGTTTATTTTCTTGCGCTGAAGAATGCCAAGGTACCGGCGGAGATGCATATTTACGCGAATGGCGGACATGGCTACGGGCTGCGGACGCGCGCGGACCTTCCAGTGACGGCCTGGCCGAAATTGGTGGAGACGTGGCTGCAGACGATCAACATGATTGCAGGCGCACCGTAGCGCGGCATGACGACTAGGCCTCCGTAGGGACGTAGCCTGCTACGTCTCCCTGGACCGCAGTGCCGGCGCCGCAGGCAAGACGTTGCGAGCAATGTCTCCACGAAAATTTTCGGAGGTGGGCTCGAGCCTTGAGATTCGGCGGGCAGTGTGTTCTCATAAGAAAAGCGCCGGACCGCCGGGCCCGGTCGGCATTGCGCGCCTTAACCTCCACCTCAAGCCAACATTCAAACAAGGAGGAAATTCATGAGTAATGTCTCGTATATTCCGAAGGACTACAACACCATCACACCTTACCTGATCATCAAGGGAGCGGCCCAAGCCATCGATTATTACAAGAAGGTTTTCGGCGCGACCGAACTGTTTCGCATGAATGGGCCCGACGGCAAAGTCGGCCATGCGGAACTGAAGATCGGAAACTCGCACATCATGCTGGCCGACGAGAATCCGAGCATGGGACAGGGGCACACCAGCGCCACGACGATTGGCCAGAGCCCGGTGAGCCTGTATGTTTACCTGCCTGACGTGGACAGCGTGGTAAAGCGCGCGGCCGCGGAGGGAGGGAAAATCCTGAAGCCGGTCGAGGATCAGTTCTACGGCGACCGCTCGGGATTTATTCAGGATCCGTTCGGACATCTCTGGGGCGTAGCCACGCACGTGGAAGATGTGTCGCCCAAGGACTTGGAAGAACGGATGAAGAAAATGAGGCCGGCAGCATAGTTTGATTCAGGGCGGGGCGGCCACGCCCCGCCTGTTTTTCAATCTTCTTTCTTCTTCGTGAAGGGATTTTGGATCTGTACTCCCGCAATTGTTTGTTGCGCGTTCAGATCCTCAGACAGGACCCGTGTTGCGCCGCATTTGACTGCGGAGGCGACGATCAATGCATCCCAGAATCCGATGCGCGATTGGTCTTCGATGCGAAAAGCGGCGGCAATTTCTGTCGGTGTGGTTTCGGTGCACCAAATGGAATAGCTGTTGACCACAAGCCTCGCCGCGTCCTTGGGCAGCGGGGAAGCAATCTTGCGAGTCACGTTCACATAAAACTCTTGCAACACCTGCGTGCTGAGGACGCCGGAGCGCTGAGTCCAAAGTTCGCGGAGAATTTCCTTGGCGATCTCGTGTTTAGTTTGGGCGTCAACGTCGTGCGCGTAGATTAAGACATTGGTATCGACAAAAGTTTTAGCGTTCATGCCACTCGTCGCGGCTGGCGCGAATTACGCCGCCCAGGTGGAAGCCTTGATCAAGCAGCGCATTGGCTTGGCGCTGGGCGCGTTCGTAGGCTTCTTCCTCGCCCACGAGAATCTCAATCTGTTCAGCCAGGAGGCCGCTGATCGAGGAGCCACGGCGTGCCGCCAGGATTTTGGCTTTTCGGATCGTCTGCTGAGGCAGGCTAAGTGTAAGATTCTGTTTGATCATAATGACTAATGCACGTAATATACGTGTATCACGTAATTTGCGTGACCGTCAAGTTTTTCGGCATTCAAAACCCACGCTAGAATTCCCTATCCTGTCGCAATAAACGAGACCAAGATTAAACACCCGCTACTGCCGAATTCTCGGGTTCGCCACCGAGTACAGCACGTCGGTCAGGAAGTTTACAGCGACATACGTCAGGCCGATGGCGAGGATGCAGCCTTGGACCAGGAAGTAGTCGCGGGCGGAGATGGCGTCGACCGTCAGGCGGCCCAGGCCGGGCCAGGAGAAAATCTTTTCGGTGACGATGGCGCCGGCAAGAAGCGCGCCGAACTGCAGGCCGAGTACCGTAAGCACGGGAATCATGGCATTGCGCAGGGCGTGACGGTAAACCACGGTGCGTTCGGGCAGGCCCTTGGCGCGGGCGGTGCGAATGTAGTCCTGGCTGAGTTCTTCGAGCATGGAGGTGCGCACCATGCGGGTGAGAATGGCAGCGAGCGCGCTGCCCATGGTGAGCGCGGGTAGCACCAGGTTGGCGAACGATCCGGCGCCGGAAACGGGCAGCCATCCGGCCTTGATGGCGAATAACAAAATCAGGATGGGGCCGAGCGCGAAGTTGGGGAACGACAAGCCGAACAGGCTGACGACGGAGAGCAGGCGGTCGTCCCAGCGATTGCGGCGCGTGGCGGACCGCACTCCCGCGGGGATGGAGAGGATGATCGCGACGAACAGCGACGCCAGCGTGAGCCGCAGCGTGTAAGGATAGCGCTGCGCGATTAGGCGTGTGACCGTCTGGTTGTAGCGAATGGAGCGGCCGAGATCGCCGTGCAGCACGCCTTTCCAGTAATGCATGTATTGTTCGCCGAGAGGAGCGTCGAGGCCGTAGGCATGGCGCGTGGCGGCAATATCGGCGGGCGGTGCGCCTTCGCCGAGCATTTGGGCGATCGGATCTCCGGGAACGAGATGGATGAGCAGGAAGACGAGGCTTACGACGAGCCAGATTACTGGCAGGGTGTAGAGGACGCGTTGGAGGAGGGGTTTCAGTGGGCGGTTCTCACTTCTCGGTTCTCAGTTCTCAGTTCTCGGTTCTCAGCGCCGTCGGGCGAACGCCTCGATACTGTCGAAGAAGACAACGGCTGGACAGGGATCCTTCGACTGCGCGCGACGGTTCGCTTCGCTCTCCGTCGTGCTCCGCTCAGGATGACAACCTCTAAATACTTGGCACCACAAACTTTGCGCTCAGTCTTCAACCTCAGTCTCCTGCGCCGCGGGCGGCTTCGGCTTCGCCTTCTACTTTTGCAGTTTTTTCGATTCTCACTTTGGCGATGCGGTGGCCTTCCAGTTCTTCTACCGTGTAGCGGCGGCCATCGTATTCGAAGGAGTCGCGCAGGGCCGGAATCTTTTGCAGGCGGGCGAGGATGAATCCCGCCAGCGTTTCAAAGCCGGCGTCGCGCGGAAGGATCAGGCCGTACTCGGCTTCCAGGTCACGAATGTTGACGGAGCCTTCCAAGGCCAAAACGGATGCGTGCTCGAGTGCGGGCTCGCTGGGGGCGACGTCGAATTCGTCTTCGATGTTGCCGACCAACTGTTCGAGGATGTCTTCGACGGTGATCACCCCCGCGGTCGAGCCGAACTCGTCGACCACGACCGCGAGATGGCGGCGGCGTTCCTTGAATTCGGAGAGCAACTCAGCCAAGACCTTGGTTTCGGGAACGACCAGCACGTCGTGCATGATCTGGCCGATTTGCATGGCGGAAATTCGGATCGCGACGGACTGGCCAAGGTTGCTCAGGCGAAGGCGCATCCAGCGCATGAGATCTTTGTAGTAGAGAACGCCGACAATGTGCTCGGGACCGCGCTGGGGATCGTACACCGGAATGCGCGAGTGCTGGCCCTCGACCACGCGAGCCAGCGCCTCGTCTAGCGTGAGGTCGGAGGGCAGGGAAAAAATGTCGGGGCGGGCGACCATGACTTCGCGGACGGTGATGCTGTCGAGTTCGATGGCGCTATGGATCATTTCTTCCTGAAATTCTGGTATCTGTCCGAACTGGCGGCTGGCGGTGACGATGAGTTTGAGTTCGTCAGGGGAGTGGACGGCGCCGCCGCGGCGCGTGGGTTGCGCGCCAAACGTACGCAGCACCAAGCCGCCGGAGCGGCGCATGAAGAACAGCACGGGGCGGGTAAGGGTGAGGAAAGCCTCCATAGGCGCGGCCACCGCGAGAGCAACCTGTTCGGCGCGCTGCAGCGCCAGAGTTTTCGGGACGAGTTCGCCCAAAATCACGTGCATATAAGTGATCAGGCTGAAAGCGATCGCGATGGCAATGGCGTGGGCATAGACAGCCGCATGTGGAACTCGATGAACGAAGCCCATTCCTTCAACCAGACGGGCGACGATGGGCTCGCCAATCCAGCCCAGGGTGAGGCTGACCATGGTGACGCCCAGTTGCACGCCATTCACAACTTCATCGAGGTTCTGGTGAAGGCGCTGGACGATGCGCGCGCCGATGCGGCCCGCGGAAATGAGCTGCTGGATGCGCGTATCGCGCACGCTCACCAGGGCGAATTCGGCTGCTGCGAAGAAGGCATTGGCCGCTACCAGGAGAAGGATCAGAAAGACCCGGAGCAGCACAAAGGCGATCATGGATGGGTAATTCTAACATTTCAAAGGGCATGAAGAGGGTTGGAGCGGATTCCCGATTCATGTGGGGACAGCCGCCCTCGGCTGTCCTCGGGCCGCAGGCCCGATGCTTGATAGCTAGAAGCCAAAAACAAAAAAATCAGTCGAGCTGCGCTCGAAGGACAGCCGAGGGCGGATGTCCCCACATAAACCAAGCTGGCTTTCCGCGCATAAACCTCATCGTGCTTGGGGTCACAAAATTCCAGTGGGGAATGCGCTATCCTTTTAGCGGGACACTGGTCTAACTGGCAGGCGGCCCTTTCTTCGCTAGAACACAGGAATCGTATTTCAAAGCGCGTTCCACTTCTTAAACTCGAAATTACGGGAACAAAAGCAACTCAAGCCGCGTACATGAGAATGAGGGTAGCGGAATGGCTCCCAATCTCCACTTGGCGGTATCCACAGGAGGCGTTGTGAACGGGAACGGAACTAATAAAAAGAAGCGTCGCAAATGGATTATCTGGGGCAGCATTGTGGCCGTGATCGTGCTGCTGATCGCAGGCGGAGTTTTCGCGGCGACGCGTGGCGGGACCAAGATTGATCCGTCCAAACTCGCCAAAGTGGAAAAGGGCGACTTGGCCAAGAGCGTGGTCGCGACCGGCAAGGTCACGCCCATCACCAAGGTCGAAGTCAAATCGAAGGCCAGCGGCATTGTGAAAAAGTTGCTGGTGGATTATGGCGATCGGGTGAAGAAGGGACAACTGCTGGCTCAGCTCGACAAGATCGAGATTGAGGCGCAGGTCGAGCAATCGAAAGCCGCGCTGGAAGCCGCTCAGGCCAACCTGAAAAGTTCGCAGGCCGATTTCGAACGCGCCAAGGTGGACGCGGAAGGTCCAGACGTGCCGCTGTTGAAGCGCGCCTACGACCGCAACGTCAGCATGGCGAAGGATGGAGTGGTTTCGACCTCGTCACTCGAAGACGCGCAGAAGAATTACGAGATGGCGCTGAACAAGCAGAACGTATCGAAGGCGCAGGTGACGGTACTGAAAGCGAAGATTGCGCAGTCCCAGGCCCAGGTCGCAGAGGATGAGGCCAATCTCAAGCAACTGGAAGAGCAGCTCAGCTATACCGACATCATCTCGCCGATCGACGGCATCGTGCTGTCGCGCGACGTGCAGATGGGCGACGCGGTGAGCTCGATTCTGGTATTGGGCTCGTCCGCTACCTTGGTCATGACGCTGGGCGATACCAGCGAAGTCTATGTTAAGGGTAAAGTTGACGAGAGCGACATCGGCAAGGTGTATCTGGGACAACGGGCGCGCATCAAGGTGGAGTCGTTTAAGGACAAGACTTTTGACGGTAAGGTGACGAAGATTTCTCCGATGGGTGTGGAGAAAGATAACGTGACGACCTTTGAAGTGCGCGTTTCGATCCAGAATCCGGGCGGCGAACTCAAAGCCGAGATGACCGCCAACGCGGAAATCATCCTGGAAGAGCACAAGAACGTGCTGCAGATTCCCGAAGGCGCCATCCTGTACGACAAGGACAAGAAAGCTTCGGTGGAAATTCCCAATCCGAAGGGTAAAGACGGCAAGGATAAAGTGGCCGTCAACATTGGCATTTCGAACGGCGCCAAGACCGAAGTGTTGAGCGGGTTGAAAGAAGGCGATCAGGTCGTGCTGCAGTAAAGAACGGCTTCAGGCGTCCGGCCACCGGCTTCCGGTTCGAAGTGCTATCCGTACCACCGGAAGCCGAGAGCCGGAAGCCGGTTGTCTTTAGGGATTGTTATGACTCTCTCTGAAATTCTCCGCCAGGCTCTCGCCACATTCCGGGCGCACAAGATGCGAACCTTTCTCACCATGTTTGGAATCGTGTGGGGGATTGCCTCGGTGATCATCCTGGTGGGCCTGGGACGCGGCTTCAGCGTCGACCAGAAGAAGCACATGGCGACGCTCGGCAAGGACTTGGTGATCATGTGGGGAGGGCGCACCAGTTCGCAGGTGGGCGGGCGGGCGGCGGGGCGGGAGATTCACTTGAACGTAGATGACGCTGACCTGATTCGCGACGAGTGCTACATGGTTAAGAACGTGAGCCCGGAGTTGCGGCGTACCATTCCGGAAGTCAGCCAGTACAACCTGGCCAACCGCGGCGTAGTCGGCATGTGGCCGTCGTATCAGAATTTCCGTTCGCTGCAGATTTCCGAAGGCCGGCTGATTACCGAAGACGACGAGCGAGAAGGCCGCCGCGTACTGGTGCTGGGATCGAAAGCCTACCGGCAATTGTTTCCGGGGCAACCCGCCATCGGCGCCAGCGTGCTGGTGCAGAGTGTTCCCTACCTGGTAGTCGGCGTCCTGCAGGAGAAAAAACAGAACTCGAATTACAGCGGGCCTGACAACGACTACCTGTTCGCGCCGTACTCGGCGGTGTCGCGCGATTTCCCGCCGCCGACCAAGCCGGGCGCCGGAATCACGCGCGGTTATCTGGACGACATCGTTTTTGAAGTTAGCGATCCCGAGGATCATGAGTCCGCCGTGTTGCAGGTGCGTCGGAGCCTGGCTCGGGTGCACCATTTTGATGCGCTCGATAAAGACGCGCTGTTTATCTGGGACACCATGGACGGCGCCAAAATGCTGGATAAAATTTTCGGCGTGGTGACCATTTTCTTCGGATGCGTTGCCATAGTCACGCTGTGCCTGGGCGGCATCGGCGTCATGAACATCATGCTGGTGTCGGTTACCGAACGCACGCGCGAGATCGGGACGCGCAAGGCCATGGGCGCGACCAAGCGCGACATCTTACGGCAGTTTTTCGCCGAGTCCGCAATGTTGACCGTGGTGAGCGGAATTCTCGGCCTCGCATTCGGCATGGGGACGTGCGCTGCGATGGAGCAATTGCCGCTGCCCGACTTCGTTCCTCATCCCATCGTTTCGTGGATTTCGATTGTTGCTTCCATTTTGACTTTGTCGTTGATCACCGTGACCGCAGGCATGTATCCCGCCCAGCGCGCCGCGGATATGACACCCGTGGAGTCTCTACGCTATGAATAAACACGCCTATCAGTTCCGCACGCCTGCAACTCCAGTGTCCAGCCGTTTGGGCTTTGCCATCGCGCTGGTCGTGCTTTTCGCCTCTACCGCAGTTTTCGCATCGAGCCCGCAGGGCTCGTTCGAGAAAACGCTCACGGTGAGCGGCCCGGTCAATCTTGAGGTGCTTACCCATTCTGGCGACATCACGGTGCGCGCCGGATCGTCGGGATCGGTACTGATTCACGCCAAAATTTTCGTGGGCAACAACTGGTTCAGCGGCAATCGCGAGGCCGACGTGCACCAGATCGAGCAGAATCCTCCGATCCGCCAGGAGGGCAACAACATTCACATTGACTACGTGGACATGCGGAACATCTCGGTGGATTACGAGATCACCGTGCCGACTGACACCGTCGTGCGTACGCGCAGCGGGTCAGGCGACCAGATTATTGAGGGCACGCATGGCAACGTCGACACGCAAACTGGATCGGGCAATGTGAAGCTGAGCAATCTGAACGGTGAAATCCGGCTGCAGACGGGCTCGGGCGACGTGCGCGCGCACCAGATCGCGGGCTCGGTACGCGGCGGCACTGGAAGCGGCGATGTTGAAGTGGAAGAGACCAGTGCGGGCGATGTTGATCTGCGCACGGGATCGGGCAACCTGACCGCGCGCGGCATCAATGGCGGATTCCACGGGGAGACTGGCAGCGGCGATGTGACCGCCGAGGGGAACCTGAGTGGCGCGTGGGAAATTCGTACCGGCTCGGGTAACGTGCGGTTGAAACTGCCGGGGAATGCCGCGTTCGACGCCGATATTGCTACTAGCTCAGGGAGCATCGACGTCGGTTCGCCGATTGAGATGACGGTGCAAGGGCGGGTCGATGATACGCATCACCAGATTCACGGCAAAGTGCGCGGCGGAGGCCAGTTGCTGAAAGTGCGCACGGGTTCGGGAGATATTCACATTTCGTAGAGAGTAGTGGCCAGTGATCAGAAGAAAACACACGCTAATGACCGATCGATGGTGACTGAACAGTGATCACTGGCCACTACTGTATGTACATGAACGCCCCCAGGGGCTAAAGCCGGTGTCTTTATTGGCGCTGGACGGCACGGCTGAAGCCGTGCCCTTCCGAAAGCGATTTATCAGATAGCTTCTGAACACTGATCCACTGGCCGCTAGCCCCTTTTTATGTACCTGAAGGAACTCATCTCGCAAGGCTGGCAGTCGCTCATGCGCGACCGCATGCGGTCGTCTCTGACCATGCTGGGCATTGTGTGGGGACTGGCGTCGGTGGTGCTGTTGCTGGCCTACGGCCAGGGGTTGGGCGGCTGCGTGCTGCATGCGTTTCTGAATATGGGCAACAACGTGATCGTGATGTGGCCCGGACAGACGAGCATGCAGGCCGGCGGCCAGCGGGCGGGCAAGAAAGTTGCCTACGAACTGGAGGATGTGGAAGCGATTCGCGACGAAGTTCCGATTGTGCGCGCCGTGAGCGGCGAGATCGACCGCGACTTCGGCTTCAAGATTGGCACGCGTGTAGTTTCAATCATGGTGCGCGGCGTGGATATGCCCTACGGACAGATGCGCAAACTGGAACTGGCCGACGGGCGCTATTTCAACGAGAGCGATTTCGCCGACCACCATCGCGTGGTCATTCTCGGCTACGAGGCGGCCAAAAAAGTGTTTCAGGGCGCGCCCGGCGCGGGCCAGCACGTCGAAATCGGTGGGCTGGATTTTGAAGTGATCGGCACCATGCGCAACAAGATTCAGGACTCGATGTATCAGGGCCCAGACAACGAGAATGCATTCATTCCGTTTGCGCTGATGCGCGACCTGAAAAATCTTCGCGACCCCGACGAGATCATCATCCAACCGACCGCACCCGAACTCAACAAAAAGGCGCTGATGGCGGTGCGCGAAGTGATCGCACGGCGGCACCACTTCGATCCCAAGGACGACAAGGCCACGCCGGAGTGGGACACAATTGAAGACCGCGCCATGATTAATGCGTTCTCCTACGGCCTGCAAGCTGTCCTGGGTCTGATCGGCGTGTGCACGCTGGCGGTCGGCGGCATCGGCGTGATGAACATCATGCTGGTTTCGGTGACCGAGCGCACGCGCGAAATCGGGCTGCGCAAGGCGATTGGAGCGCGGCCCCGGCACATCCTGGTGCAGTTCTTGCTGGAGGCACTTGTGCTCACGTTCGTGGGCGGACTAGTCGGAATGGCGGTCGCCGAATTTCTGACCTGGGCCATCCCGCCCATGCCACTCTACGACGAGTTCTACAAGACCGCCGACCATGAGGGTGCAATCTTCCTGCACGCTTCCCTCAGCGTGATGATGATTTCGTTCGTGATCCTGTCGCTGGTCGGAATCGTCTCCGGTTTCTTCCCCGCCCTGAAAGCGTCGCGGCTGAATCCGATTGAGGCACTGCGCTACGAGTAGAAAAAGCAGCCGCGCTCCAAGATTTTCCTGTTCGTTTCCGAACACCTGCTTACGATTTCGGCCAGAAGCACCTTGTGGGGTTTCCCATTCGCCCAGAAACCGATTGAAAAGATGTGAGATAGCCTGTGGCGGAAAGTGGCGAAGGACGTGCATACTTTCCGGCTGGCATTTTACGCATCGAGGATCCTATGCAATCTTTACTTTACGATTTGCGGCATGCTCTGCGCCAGTTGCGCAGGACTCCCGGGTTGGCGTTGCTGGCGATTTTCACTTTGGCGCTCGGAGTGGGCGCGAATACCGCAATCTTCACCGTGATTGAGAGCGTGCTGCTGCGGCCGCTGCCGTATACACCCGGCAATCGCATGGTATACATCGGCCCACCGGCCGACAAACCGGGCTTTGGGTCGACCTCGTGGCTGGACTATCGCGACATCCGCTCGCAATCGAAATTGCTGCGCGACAGTGCGGGCTACTCCGAAGATGCTTCAGTTCTGGAACTCCAAGACAGTTCGCAAACTGTCAGCACGCCGCACGTCACGGCCAATTTGTTTCCGCTGTTGGGCGTTCGTCCGCTGCTGGGCCGCACGTTTACTGAGGCTGAGGGACAAACTGGCGGGCCGCTCGTTGTCGTACTCTCCGAAAATCTATGGCGGGAGACCTTTCATTCCGATCCTGGAATTGTAGGCCGGGCTGTGAAGATCAATGGCCAGGCGCGCACCGTGGTAGGGGTGATGCCGCGAAGTTTTCGCTTTCCGGAAGAACTGGGGCCGGATCTGGCGAAAGGCGCGTGGATGCCGCTGCAGCCGACACCAGAGATGCTGAAAGATCGAGGTTACGATTTCTTCAATATCGTCGGCGAACTTCGCCCCGGAGTGACCGTCGCGCAGGCGCAGCAGGAGTTGGATGCGATTGCCGCGCACATTCCGCGGCAGGCATCCGAAAGTGCCATAAAGTTCAGCGTCTACGCTTACCAGGAAGTGCTGACTGGACCAGTGCGTCCCGTGCTCTACGCTCTGTTCGCGGCGCTGGCGCTGGTGCTGCTGATTGCATGTGCGAATGTTTCTAACCTGTTGATCGCGCGCTGCCTGGGGCGGCAGCAGGAGTTTGCGGTTCGAGCGGCGCTGGGGGCGCATCGCATGCGGCTCATCCGCCAAATGCTTTCTGAGGGACTGGCGTTGAGCCTGCTGGGATGCGGAACTGGTGTTTTGCTGGCGCAACTGGCGATGGCCGGCATTCACAAGCTGCCGCAGGACACCATCCCACGCGGAGACACGATCGCCATTCGCTGGACCATGGTGCTGGTGCTGGCGGCTGTCGCGATCCTCACCACCGTGCTGTCGTCGCTGCTGCCAGCGCTGCTGGTGGCGCGCACCCATCCTCAGGCCGCGCTGCAGGCGGCTTCGCGCGGCGTGGGCTCGCGCTCGGTAGGCGGAAAGTTGAGTGGTGCGCTGGTCGCAAGCGAAGTTGCACTCTCGACCCTCTTACTAGTAGGAACCGGATTGCTATTCCATACGCTGTGGAATCTGGAACAATCGCGCCTGGGTTTCGAGACGGCGAACATTACATCGTTTCTCGCGATGCCGGCGGATTCTGCAGGATTTTCCGCGATGGCCGTCTCGGAAGACACGGCGAATGCTCCGCCTTCGGTCGCCACTCTTACCTACCAGCCGGTTCTCGAGCGCATGCGCCAAGTTCCGGGCGTGGTGAGCGCCGCGCTGGCCACGGCGCCGCCGCTGGCGGGAATGGACTTGGGTTCGAGCTTCGACATCGTCGGCCAACCGAGCGATCCGGCCACCCGCCCGCACGCCCGGGTTTCCGCCGTGAGTGGAGACTATGCCCGAACACTAGGCACCCCGGTCATGCGCGGGCGAATGATCACCGACGATGACGTGGCCAGCAGTCCCTTTGTGACCGTCGTGAACGAAGTCCTGGCCAAGAAATATTTCCCGGGTAAAGATCCTCTGGGCCAGCAGATCAGCCTGGGTGGCGAACAGACTGGCATGATCAAGCCGTTTACGATCGTCGGCGTTCTCGGCGACCAGGTGGACCGAAGCGTGGGCGGCGAGATACAGCCGTTCATTCTGCTCTCACAGCAGCAGATCCCGACCACATCGCTTTTCTACCAGGCACTTCTGAAGACCATGGTCAGTTTTGTCGTGAAGACTCAGGGAAACATTCCGGTCGCCACGGAGATGCGCTCGGTGTTCCACGAGGTTGCGCCGGGCTTTGCGCTCGACAATTTTCGAACTATGCAGCAAGCGGTCGAAGAAAACACCTTCAGCCAGCGGCTTGGGCTGTACCTGGTAGCTTCCTTCGCTGGACTGGCGGTGATGATGGTGATTGCCGGGCTTTACGGAGTGCTGTCGCAGTTGGTCAGCTACCGGCGGCGGGAAATCGGCGTCCGCATGGCGCTAGGCGCTACCCGGCAAAGCGTGGCGCAAATGGTGCTGCGGCAGGGCTCGATTCTGATCGGAGCCGGTCTCGCCGTCGGATTGCTGCTGGCATTTGCCAGCGGACGCCTGATCCGCAGCTTCTTGTACCAGGTGCATCCTCTGGACGTGTGGACCTATCTGATGGTCGCGTTGGTACTTCCCGTAATTGGATTGGTCGCGGCGGTTCTCCCCGCGCGCAAGGCGGCTTCTATCCAACCCATGCAAGCGCTGCGCGAAGATTAAAAGATGCTGGTTTTGAAGCCGTTCTTATTACCTCGGTGCCTTGACGAGCGGGTTCAGCGACAATTACTTTCGCTGTAACTAGAATTTTGTCTTCCAGCGAGGGAACTTTGCCGCAGCGTCCGATTATTACTCTCACCACCGACTTTGGAATTAACGATCATTTTGTAGGCGCGATGAAGGGCGTGATTGTCGACATCGTGCCGGAAGTACAGATTGTGGACATTTCCCATGCGGTGCAAGCCTTTGACGTGCTCGACGGCGCACTGGCGATTTCGCAGGCCTATTCGTATTTTCCCAACGGCACGATTCATGTGGTGGTAGTGGACCCGGGCGTGGGAACGACGCGCCGGCCGATTCTGGCGTCGAGCGACGGCTACCGTTTTGTCGCGCCCGATAATGGCGTGCTCTCCATGGTGTATGCGAAGGAAGATCGGATGCACGTGCGGCACATCACCTCGGAACATTATTTCCGGCAGCCGGTGAGCAATACCTTTCACGGGCGCGACATATTCGCTCCAGTGGCAGCGTACCTGGCGAAGTTCGTCGATTCGCACAAATTCGGCGATGAGATCGAGGACTACGTCCGCTTCGCGGCGCCCCGGCCGAAGCCGGCGGGAGAGAATCGCTTGCGCGCCGTGGTACTGAAGGTTGACCGCTTCGGCAACCTAGTCACCAATGTCACTCCCGCAGACGCTCCGGCGCTATTCGCCGAGGGTGCGAAATTCAAGATCGTGATTGGAAGCAAGGAGATCACCGACATGCACAAGAACTTCGCGGAGGGCGGGCCGGGCGAGGTCTTTGGCATTCTGGGCAGCATGGGTTATCTGGAAATTGTTTCGAACCGTGCGGCGGCGGCGCAACTTCTCGGGGCCGGCAAGGGCGCCGAGGTCAGCATCTTTCTGGGTGAGGCTGCGGCGGCGGGAGCGTAGGAACAGTTCGGTTGCGGCAAGCTATCAGCTATCAGCTGTCAGCTCTCAGACGTCAGCTTGGAAATCGTAACCCGCTGTTGCGATCGGTTGCTGACCGCCTATGCGTCTCGAGGTTTCGTCTTTTCTGGGAACTGAGAACTGGAAACTGCCAACTGAGAGCTTCCTCACGAACTCTTCGGCTTGGGATGGACATAGCGTTCCATGTCGCTGGTCCAGCCGAGAAAACGCCAGAGATGGTAACGCTCCCGCCACATGAATTCCCAGAATTCCACGAAGCCGATCTGCGTCATTTTGACGCCCGTGTAGGTTTCGATGCGCCACAGCAGGTAAGGACTTCGCCATGGGGCGAGACGATGGCCCTTGGTGGCGTTCCACAGAAAACGAAGCTTGTAGCGCATGCAGCCATCATACGCACTCGGTCAAGGTCGGCGAAAATCTTGAACCGAAGGGCACGAAGGTTCACGAAGGAAACCCAGCCAAACTTCGCTGGAGTTCGCTTGTGTGCATAGTTTTAGTTTCAAATCATGGCAAGACCATGAATCACGACGAGGCTGAAGCCCCTGGCCTTCCTTCGTGTGACTTCGTGTCCTTCGTGGTTGAGGTTCTGGGCAGTGGTAGAATTCAGATTCTGCCTGGAAACTTCCCGCATGCCTGATCCGGACGCCCGCCAACAAGCTGAAGATCATTACTATTCCGCGCTTGACCTGATGGCGGACGGGCAACTGGAAAAAGCGGTTGCCGAGTATCGGCAATCTTTGGCCGCCGATCCCACCTTTACCGAAGCCATGCACGGGCTGGCGCGAGCTTTGCAGGATTTGCAGCGTTACGACGATGCGATTGCAGTGGCGCAGAGGCTGGCGGAAATCGACCCCGACGACGTGCTGGCGCATACCAGCCTATCCGTGCTCTACCAAAAGAAAGGGATGATTCCCGAGGCTGAGGCGGAGGGCGCAAAGGCCCGGGTGCTGGGCTGGAAGCAGCAGTTAAAAAAGGGCAGTTCTTAGCTCTTAGCTTCTAAACCCGATTGATAAGATTTGGCCGGATCTAGACTTCGATCAGCACATCCCCGTTTTCGATTTTGAGCGGATAAACCGCTATCTTGGCGCGAGCGTTGTGCGTGGCTTCGCCGGTCCTGGGATCGTAGGCCCAGCCGTGCCAGGGGCATACGACTTTGCCGTTCTCGATCGTTCCTTCGCCCAACGGGCCGCCCTGGTGCAGGCATACGTTGTCCATCGCGCAGTAGGTTCCATTCACGTTGGCGATGCAGATGGTCTTGTTGCCGCAGGGAAATTCTTTGGCCGTGTCGAGGGCGGGGAGTTCGGATTGGGCGGTGAGTTTGGTGAATTTGGGCATGATCGGTGCTCTAGTGAGAAGTGAGCTCTGCTCGGCCGGACCGCCCCTTCGACTTCGCTCAGAGCAAGCTTAAGGGCTGTCCCCACATGATTCGTTTTGCTGAAAGCTGACAGCTGATAGCTGATCGCTGATAGCCGATTGCTGCCAGCTACTTCGGCTGCAGCGTCTGTGCGATCATCACCTGGCGCTTGAAGTTTTCGACCATGTTCGGATCGAGGCGGACTTCGGTTGGCTTCTTCGCCAGCGTCATGGTGTCGATCTTGTCCTGCAGTTTGAGCAGCGCGTAGAAAAGATTTTCCGGGCGGGGCGGGCATCCGGTCACGTAAACGTCGACCGGGACGATTTTATCCACGCCCTGCAGCACTGCGTATGTATTGAAAGGCCCGCCCACCGACGAGCACGCGCCCATGGAGATCACCCACTTCGGATCGGGCATCTGGTCGTAGATGCGCTTCACGACCGGAGCCATTTTCAGCGTGACTGTACCGGCGACGATCATCAGATCGCTCTGGCGCGGGCTGGGACGGAAGACCTCCGACCCGAAACGCGCAATGTCGAAGCGCGAGGTGGAAGAGGCGATCATCTCGATCGCACAGCAGGCCAAGCCAAACGTCATCGGCCACACCGCCGACTTGCGCGCCCAGTTGAATACGTAATCAACCGTGCTGATCATGAAATTCTTTTCGAATTTGTTCTGCAGCCAGCCCATGCGTGGACCTCGCGAAGCTCTATACACGCAGTCTAGGTAAGGCGGGGAAGAGTGTCAATTGCAGGCAGCGGGCGCTTTGACAGGAGTATCTCTAGAGCGTTATCGTGGCCTCGTCGGGCATCCTTTTTGATCGATCCGGATTCTTTCTGGTTGGAGGGGCCCATGCATGGTTGCCGCATCTTCGTCTCAATCCTCGTCTTGGTAGTCGCTGCATGCATGACGCTAGCTTGCGGCAGTAGCAGCAACTCGGGGCAGCGGACGGTTCAGTCGATTACGCTGAGTCCGGCTTCCGCGAATGCCCAGGACTACCCCGGTGGTGCGGTCCAATTCGTGGCCACGGGTCACTACACGACTCAGCCGCTTATGGTCACGCCCCTGCCGGCGCAGTGGGGCCCGCCAGCGGGTTTTCCTGGTAGCGGCGTGGTGGTGGACCCAAATGGTGTGGCGAAGTGCGTTGCGTCTGGAACTTATTCGGTGGGTGCTTGGACCAACCTGCCGGCGCACGATGAGGTTCCGTGTGCGCTCGGGCAGTTTGGGCAGCCGGTTTGTTATACGGTGGTGGGAACTGCGAGAATGACGTGCCCGTAGGGACGATTTGCTGCGACCTCCGTGCATTGGCTACAGTTCATAATAGAAAAACCCCCACTCCAGAAGCGCAGACGTTCTATCAATGAGCTGCAAGAAATTGCACACCAGCCGCCGCGATTCGCCGGAATGGGCCTGAATTAAAGGCAAGGACTGGCACGTCACCTGCTCACGCCACGACAAAAGTGCGCCGCTTCCAAGGAGGTTTGATCATGATTAGTCTGAGCATGATTGTCAGACGAGCCACCCTCTTGTCTGGCTTGGTCTTGGGCGTCCTGAGTTCTCTTGCCTTGGCTGACAGTATCACCCTTCCCATCACAGGTACCGCTGAGCAGGGGAATGCCATAACCACCGGAGACTTCGATATTAACGGTCCGGGACTTTCTCTATTTCAAGCCCTGCAAGACGGTCCTGACCATATTGGCGTTTGTACTCCAGGAATAACCTGTAACTTTTCCTTTGCCATTAACGCTTCCGAAGCGTCCTTTTGTGGGTATTGTCTGGGCTATAGCTCAGGTTCGCTGGGAAACCACGTCGCAGAATTCTTGCAGCCGTCTTTGCAGTTCACCGGGTCGGCTGTTTACTCCGGCGGAGCGAGTATAAGCGTGCCCATGACAGTGAGTGGCACAATCGTGGGATACGAGTTGCTTAATTGCAACAGCAACGGAGCCGACTGCACTCTCGGCCCGCAAGTATTCTCACTTCAAGTCGCGGGAACGGGAACCGGCGTATTCAACATGTATCCGGCAGATGCAAGCCTAGGTGTCATACTCGGCGTGAACGCCAACTTTACCGGAACGGTAACATCGGTAACAGCGGTTCCAGAGCCCGTATCGCTGGTCTTGACCGGCACCGGTTTGCTGGGAATGTTGATTCGAAAGAAAATGACGACGCCGCTAAAACGGCTCGGATCTTAGTCCTCCGCGCCACATCTGATTTGCAGCCAGCCCCTCAGCTCACGAAGGGGCGGACGCATTCGTCCGCCCAAGCGGACAGATGAACCATGTGGGGACAGCCCCTAAGCTTGCCCTGAGCGAAGTCGAAGGGGCTGTCCGGCGATCCAGAAGTATCGGGACGCACAGCCCGTGGAAGAGCGCCCTTTCAGGGCCACGAAAGGCACTTGAAATAAGGAGGGGCTTCAGCCCTCGTCGAACTGCTCAGCGAATTCCGGAATTGGATTGAGACGGTTTTCCACACCCCAATGTGACATCCAACCTTGACCCCGAAATTTAAAAAGCAGATTATCGCCAAGGCGAAGGCGGTGCAGGCAGAAATCCGGAGCGACGATCTAACACCCTTGTTCTCAAGATTTTGACCTCTAAACCTTGGAGGCTCAAGATTTTGCAGACCATTTTTGCAGAACCCGCGCCAGTCGCGGCATTCACAGGTATGGGGGGAGGGGGGTACCCCAGAAAGCCGGCGATTCCCAAAAAGGGACATGCCAAAAACCAGCCGTAGTACGGCACAGCGGAAATTTTTTCTCGCGACTCCGTTACAATGAAAAATGAAACAAGTTTCCCCGAGTTCCCATGTCCCTGACTAAACAGCAAGCGCTGGAGATGTTCGAATCCGATGATTTGATTGGCATTGGGATGGAGGCCGATGCGGTGCGCCGCCGGCTGCATCCCGAGGGCGTGGTCACCTACATCATCGACCGCAATATTAATTACACGAATTTCTGCACCGAGTATTGCACCTTCTGCGCGTTTTACCGGCCGCTGAAAGGTCCCGCGGCGAAGGAAGGCTACATTCTCGACTTCGACACGATTTACGAAAAGATTCGCGAGACCGTGGAACTGGGCGGCACGGGCGTGCTGATGCAGGGCGGGCTGCATCCGGATTTGAAGATCGACTGGCACGGGAAGATGCTGCGCGGTATCAAAGAACGATTTCCGAAGGTGCATCTGCACTGCTACTCGGCGTCGGAAATTATTGCGATTGCGGAATACAGCGCGCTCTCGATTCGCGACACCATTCTGCGGCTGCGCGATGCGGGGCTCGACTCGATTCCGGGCGGCGGAGCGGAAGTGCTGGATGACGAGGTGCGCTACAAGATTGCGCGGCTGAAGTGCCTGACCGACGACTGGCTCAACGTGCATCGCACGGCCCACCAGATCGGCATGCGCACCACCGCTACCATGATGTTTGGCGTGGGCGAGAAATACGAAAACCTGGTCAACCACTTCCAGCGCCTTTACGAACTGCAGGAAGAGACGGGCGGGTTCACTGCGTTTATTCCGTGGAGTTTTCAACCGCAGCACACTGCGCTCGGCGGGCGCCACTGGGACGAAGCCACCGCGGTTGACTACTTGAAAGTGCTGGCCATCTCGCGGATTTATCTTTCGAACTTCCTCAATGTGCAGTCCAGTTGGGTGACTCAGGGGTTAAAGGTGTGCCAGATGGGTCTGCGCTTTGGCGGGAACGACGTCGGTTCGGTGATGCTCGAGGAGAATGTTGTGCGCGCTGCAGGCGTGACCAATTGCACCACCGAAGAAGAATTGCGGCGGATTATTCGCGACGCCGGATTCCGTCCGGCGCAGAGAGATACGCTCTACCGACAGTACTTTCTGAACTGATCAGCTGCATTTTTGCTCCACAGCCGCGAATCGGAGAACCGAAAGCTCCGAATTCCGATGTCGCCGATTGCATTCCAACGGCAAATCACTTAGTTTTCTTCGATCACGCAAGCATCTTGATCACGCATACAAAGGAGTCCCGCCCTTGAAGACTGTGAAAGTGTGCGTCGTGCTGCTTACTATGTTTCTGTCGGGTTATGCCCAGGTGGATTCCCACGAGTCGGATAAGGCGCGTGTTCTCTCGCTTGAAAATGCATGGAACGAAGCGGAGAAGCACAAGGACGGCAAAGCGCTGAATGCCCTGCTGGCGGCGTCCTTTGCCTACACCGACTCCGACGGCTCGTTCATGAACAAGTCGCAATTTCTAGCCAGCATTATCGAGCCGAATTACGACCCCGGCCAAATTGTGAATGACGGCATGCGGGCCGATGCCTACGATCACGCTGTGGTGATCACGGGAAGGTACCGCGAAGAGGGCACGGAAAAAGGCAAGCGCTATACGCGCCGCGGGCGTTTTACCGATACATGGGTTCAGCAGAATGGTTCGTGGCTTTGTGCCGCCAGCCAGGAGACACTGGTGAAGTAGTATTTCGGCTGCCGGCTTTTCGGCTTCGAGCGTTGCCCCCAAAGCCGCGCTGCGCGCGGCGGACAGCCGAGGGCGGCTGTCCCCACATAAACCCTTCCATCCCCGCATAAGCCCTCGTTCCCACATAAACTTTCTCTACATTAACTTCAGGAGTTAGCGGGATTCTTCGGGGACGATTTTCAGCTCGAGCTTTTCGGTCCAGCGCAGGACAGTTAGGGAAGAACTTACACCGACGCGGACGTCGGTTAAGACGCGATGCAGATCGTCTACGCCGGCTACCGGATGCCCGTCGAGCGCGACGATCACGTCGCCTTCGCGCAAGCCGGCGCGCTTCGCCGGACTATTCTCTTCGACGCCTACCACCACCACACCCATTTCTTTCGGCAGATCGTAGAAGCGCACCACGCGGCGATGCACCGGCACCGTTTGCGCAGAAACGCCAATATAACTGCGACGAATGCGGCCATCGCGCAGCAGACGGCTGGCCACGAACTTCGCCGTGTTGATGCCGATGGCGAAGCAGATGCCCTGCGCGGGCAGAATGGTGGCCGTGTTCACGCCCACGACGCGACCGGCGGAATCGACCAGCGGGCCGCCGGAGTTTCCCGGATTTAGCGAGGCGTCAGTCTGGATTACGTCGTCGATGAGACGACCGGAGTAGGAGCGCAACGAGCGTCCCAGCGCGCTGACCACGCCCGCCGTGACCGTTGATTGAAATCCATAAGGCGCTCCGATCGCGATCACGATCTGGCCGACACGCAGGCGCTGCGAATCGCCGAGAGAGGCGGCGGTCAGGCCGGGTTCGTTCACGCGGATCACAGCCAGATCGCTGGCCGGATCGTCGCCGATGACAGTGGCTGGCATGCGGCGTCCGTCGGTCAGGGTCACGAGGATGCGCACTGCATCGTGCACGACGTGGCTGTTAGTGAGAATCAGGCCGTCGGGAGTGAACACGAAGCCGGAGCCTCCGCCGCGACGTTCGCGGGGTTCGCCCGAGCGCGTGCGGCCCGCACTCTGATGCACTTCGATATTTACGACGGACGGGCTCATGCGCTCGACCGCGCCAGTTACAGCCGTGGAGTAAGCGTCGAGCAGGGAATCGTCGGAAGCGAGCGGGGCACTTGTCCTCGGTTCCGGTTCTGCCCAGCCGGAAGATCCGTCGATTTGATTTAGCGCCACAGGATTGACGCTGATTTCCGGGAAAACATTTCCTGCTCCTTGCAAACTCATGCTGGATAGATGACGGTCGATGTAGTTAGGATTCACACACCCTCGCAGGCCGGATCTTGCCGCTGCCTAGACGTAGCGAGCTACGTCTCTGCGGATTCGGTTCGCGACTTAACTTCAACTCGGGGCAGCCTGATGGTGATAGCATTTCAGGCATCTTATGAACATGGCTCCGCAGGACGTTTCCATTTCTAAAGCCCCGCTGCGTTCTTGGAATGCGATTTTTATCGCGACGCTGCTGGCCGCGTTTCTCTCGTTTCCAGTACTCGTTGCTGCGCAGGCGCAGCGCGGGACGCTGGTACACGAAGAATCCATTCGCGTTTCTCCCAGCGGCGATGCCGCCAAGCTTGGCGAAGCTGGGCGCGGACATGAACTGGTGATCATCGAGTCGGGGCACGACTGGACGCACGTGGAAGCGATCCTTCGCGAACCGAGCAAAGACGCCGATGAAGATGACCCCGAGTCCGAAGGTAAGACTATTACCGGATGGGTTTCGAGCAAAGCCCTGGTCAACCAGGCCACGCCCAACGGCGACAAAATTGTTTTTGGCGAGGCTGCGGATTCGGAAGATCAGGCCAGCCGCCGCCGCGGACGGCGCGATGCCGCGCAGGACGCTATGCGCCTCTACTATCGCGTCTACGATTTATTTCCCACTTCTCCCGTGGCGGCCGAGGGACTGTACCGCGCCGCCGATATTCGCTGGCAGATGGAGCGAGCCGACGTGCTGACTCGGCCCTCGGCGCGTGAACGCGATGCTTACATGCGCGGCCAGATCGACGAAGAGTGGATGAAGCTGGTCATGAAGAAATTTCCGGGGACGAAGTGGGCCGACCTGGCCGCCTTTCACCTGATCGAAAATAAATTGTGCGGCGACTGGCAGAGTGCGTCGAAGTGTCCCGACAAAGAAGCTGACATGTACGAGAAGTACGCCAAGGAGCATGAACAATCTCCGGCCGCTCCGGAGGCGCTGTACGATGCGGCCTGGCGCCGCTCGGCGCTGATCGAAATTTACAAAACCGAAGCCAACCAGAAGAAATCGGAAGAATCGAAAAATCGCGCTCTAGCGCTGGCGCAGAAAATTTTGTCTCAGTACGCGCAAAGCGACTGGTCCTCGCGCGCGCAAATGCTGGTCTTTTACGTTCAGCAGGATATCCCCACCTACGGCAACGCCAGCGATTAGCGGCCATCCGGGTTCCCGGAACGTAACATCGCCGCCAACGTTTTCTGCGATACTGTTGCGTAGAATTTTTGCGGAGGAAGATTGAACGATTATCTTTTGTCCCTGATTCTTGGCATTGTCGAAGGTGTCACGGAATATTTACCTGTCAGTTCGACCGCGCACTTGCGGCTCTCTGAGGCGCTGCTTCACGTTTCCGGTTTAGCTCCCAATCTCACGCTCGACAATGGCTACTGGAAGATGTATTCCATCGTTATTCAACTTGGCGCGATTCTGTGCCTGCCGGTTTATTTCTGGGGGCGCATCCGGCGCTTCCTCTCGACGTTTCCCGGCGGCGAGAGCGGACGGCGCACCGCGCTTACGCATCCTCTGGGCCTGACCGCGGTCGCGTTCGTGGTCACGGCGATTCCGTCTTTCCTGCTGACGAAAGTGATCGGCAAGCACCTGGAAAATATTGCGATCATGGGATGGTCGCTGCTAATTGGCGGGATTGTGATGTGGCTGATTGACGCCCTGAACGCGAAGTCCGAAGCGGCCGGCCCGGGCGCGGCCGGAAGCCGGATCCGTACTTGGAAAATGGAGGACATGAGTCTGGCGCAAGCAGTGTGGATCGGATTCTGCCAGATATTCTCGGGGCTTTTTCCGGGGACGTCGCGCTCCATGTCGACTATCGCGGGCGGCCAAGTTGTAGGGATGTCGCGAGCCGCGGCGCTCGAATTCTCGTTCTTCGTTTCCATGCCAACCATGGCTGCAGCCACGCTGTATACGCTGCTTAAATCTCTAAGCGGAAAAAGCGAGAACCCCATTGGCGTGGCGCTGATCGATGCGCATGGATGGGTTGTGCTGGCTATTGGATTTGTCGTCTCGTTCCTAGTTGCTTACGCTTCGGTGGCATGGTTCATGGCGTACGTGCGGAGGCGCGGCTTCGCTCCGTTTGCGGTATATAGAATTATTTTGGGAGCGTTGGTACTGGTGTACGCCGCGCGGTTGGCGTAGAGGTGTTGCTCGCAATTCCTGTTGCGGGTGTCGGCAGAAGTGCTCATGGATAGTAGACGTTGCGAGCAACGTCTCTACGAGACCCGTCAGGTACGGCTTTGACGGGATACCAGGTGAATACTGCCTTGCATTTCCTGCATTGTCGGATGCGCCTCTTCTTGGCATAATGTAAGGGCTCTGGCCGATGATGGCGCTGAGGATGGCGTGTCTTCAGCGTTTCAATCTGCCCTACATGGATTATCTGGCAAGCATTTTCATTCCCACCGGGAACCGCCGGCTCAACGAGCTGATCGGGTTCCTGATGTGCGTCTCCGCGCTCCTTCTTTTCCTCGCGCTGGTTTCGTATTCTCCGCTCGACCCGTCGTGGAATAGCGCTTCGGTACTGACCGGCGCGCACGCGGCACGCAACTGGATTGGCGTGGTCGGCGCATTCACCGCCGACATGATGCTGCAATTCTTCGGCGTGGGCGCATTTCTGCTGGTCATTTTTCCGGTGATGCTGGGAGTGCGCTGGTTTCGCTCCATGAAAGTGCAGTCGCCGCTGGCGAAGACTTTGGGTGGAATCTGGCTGGTGATGTTCGTGCCGGCGATGCTGGCGCTGCTTCCCGGGCAATTGCGCTGGATGCGCGTGATTCCCATCGAAGGTTTATTGGGCCGCGTGATCGGCGACATGCTGATTCACTATCTGAATGTGGTGGGCGCGTACATAGTGTGCGCGACTGTTCTGGCGGTCGCACTATATCTGTCGACGGCATTCTCTTTCGCGGCCATTCGGATCTGGGCTCCGACGCATTTCTCCTTCGTGACCGCGTTGTGGAACCGTTACCAGGATTGGCGGCAAGAGCGAACCAAGAAACGTCAGCAGAAAGAGTTGGATCAGCGTCGCATTGCGAAGCCGCTGGTGAAGACGCAGTTGATCCCATCGCGGCCGGCGCCGCAAGCCCCGGCTGTCGCCGAACCCCGAAGAACCGGGATCGAGCGCATGCTGGCCGAAGAAGCGCCGCCCGCGAAAGCGACAGGCGGAATTCTTCCCGAGCCTTTGACGATGGAGAGTGCCGCGGAAATGGCTGCCGATCCTGAGGTAACGGAGCGCGCCGACAGCGGCCACAAAGCGAAAACGACAATGCCGAAGATCGCGGCCGGCGGATATAAGCTGCCCTCGAGCAGCCTGCTGCAGCGTCCTGACGAGCAGCAGCAAGTGGACGCCGACGAACTCAAACTGCTGGCGCAAGTGCTGACCGAAAAATACGCCGAGTTCGAAATTCACGGGCAGATCACGCAAATCAATCCCGGCCCGGTCGTCACCACGTTCGAGTTCAAGCCCGAGGCTGGAATTAAGTACAGCCGCATCACCAATCTTTGCGACGATCTTTGCCTCGCGTTAAAAGCGGAAAGCATCCTGATCGAGCGCATGGCGGGCAAGAGCACGGTCGGCATCCAGGTGCCGAACCGGCAGCGCGAAATCATCTGGCTGCGCGAAAACATCGAGTCGCAGGAGTTCATGGGATCGAAGTCGAAGATGACGATCGCCATGGGCAAAGACATCAACGGCCGCATCGTGACGGCCGATCTCGCGGGGATGCCGCACTTGTTGATCGCCGGTTCCACAGGGGCGGGCAAGAGCGTCGCTATCAATGCGATGATCATGTCGATTTTGTACAAGGCCACGCCCGACCAGGTGCGCCTGATTCTCGTCGACCCGAAGCGGTTGGAGCTGGGCAATTATGAAGGCGTGCCGCATCTTTATACGCCGATCATCACCGAGCCGAAACTGGCGGCCAACGCGCTGCGCAACGCAGTGCGCGAAATGGAGCGCCGCTTGAAACTGCTGGCGGCCAAGGGCGTGCGCAACATCGACCAGTACAACAAGCTGTTCGATCAGAACGGCACGCCCAGCCTGTTCGACGAAGACGGCGACGAGAAGCCGATTCCTTATATCGTCATCATCATCGACGAGTTGGCCGATCTGATGATGCTCGATTCCCACAACGTGGAAGAGTCGATTACGCGTCTGGCGCAGATGGCGCGTGCGGTGGGCATTCATCTCGTTTTGGCAACCCAAAGACCGAGCGTCGACGTGATCACCGGGTTGATCAAGGCGAATTTTCCCGCGCGGGTTTCGTTCCGCGTCGCGACCAAGGTCGACTCGCGCACTATTCTCGACGCGAACGGCGCAGAGGCTTTGCTGGGCAAGGGCGACATGCTCTACCTGCCATCGGGTTCGGCGCGCGTACACAGGTTGCACGCGCCATTCGTCACCGAAAAAGAAATCGCCGCGGTGGTTGAGTTCTGGAAGTCGCAAGGCCTGGCCGAATATCAGCAGCAGTTTTTGGAAGCGCCGAAGGGCGAGCGCGAGGCGGGATCGGAAGGCAGCGGTGGCGAGGCGGGATCGGATGGCGAAAGCGAAGACGATCCCATGTACGGCGATGCGGTGAAGTTGGTGGTAGAGTTCGGCAAGGCCTCGACTTCTCTGCTGCAGCGGCGCTTGCGCATCGGCTACGGGCGCGCCGCGCATCTCATCGATTTGATGGAGCAGGATGGCATTGTCGGCGCCGCCGATGGCCCCAAGCCGCGCGAAGTGCTGAAGCGGCCGGACTGGATTTCGGAAATCGAAGAAACCGCGCGCTAGAATTCGCCTTAATTTCTCGTAGAGACGTAGCTTGCTACGTCTTTCTTGCCGGGCCCCGAGACGTAGCAAGCTACGTCTCTACGGCGTGTTTCAACTTAACCCGACCCAGTCCACGACGCGGCCCTTCATGATGCGAACCCACTCTGGCAGCCAGCTTTTGTAACGCAGCAGCATGGTCGCGTGAATGTTTTTCGGAGTTTTCGGCGAGGATTTGTTGCTGAAAACTAGATAATAAATTCCGGCGCCCGCCGGAACATCCGCCTGCACAGTCCCGGCAGCTACTCGGCCACTCTCGTAAACGGAACTCGTCGCGTACCCGTTTTGCCAGATCGTAAAAGCGGGTTCAGAGAGGACGTAGACCTCCACGTTGTTGTCGATGTCTTCTTGGTTGGCGTTCGTGTTATTCCGTCGGCTGGATACATTCGCGCTCTCGGCAACCGACGCGAATTTCCCGACCACAGCCACATTCACCGAGCCTTCGGGCAATGCGAATTTGTAATAGCGGAAAGTGTGCGGGCCGATGGAAAAGGAAGCGTCGAGAATGACGCGGTCATGCTTCCATCCGAAAAACTCCTGGACCTGTTGCGCGGCCGGGTTATCGCTGAGTCCGGTCCAAAGAATGAATACGGCGAGCGCCGCCAGCACAATGCCCACAACCATTGGCCGGGTAGGCTTGGGCCTGCGAGCCTTTAGCGGCAACGCCTGCACTGGCGCTGCGGCCTGCGATTTCGCAGGAAGGCTCACAGGCCTACCGCATTCCAAACAGAATTTAGCGTCGTTGGGCAGAGTGGAACCGCACTGCGCACATCCCAGCAGAACTTTGGACACAGGCGGAGTGGGGGTGCTGTTTGTCGGCATACTCGCGGCCTCTCGCGCTTCAGCCGGAAGCGCGAACATCAGAAAAATTTGCGGCACACACTCTGCAGGGAAGGGGTCCGGTTTCCGACGGCAGAAATGCCAGCAGATATTAGCACAGGTCTAGGCTAGTCGAAATGTGCTCGTCCTTTTATCGCGGCTGTTCCGCGCGCAAACCGCGAAGAGCTAGAATGCTCAGCGCCAGCACCGCCAGGATCATCGCTCCCCAGAGAATCGAAGTGTGCCGTTCGGACCACGGCCGAGCGTCGGGACGGCCCGTGTACTGCGGGTTGTGGCCGCCGGGACCGAGTTGCGCTTCAGCAGGAGACGTTTCTAAATGAAAAAAGTGCGCGTAATCGTAAACCGGGGCGGAAAGTTTTTCGTCGCCGTAATATAGACGTAGTGCGGACTTTGCCTGCGGATCGAAGTAGACGCGGCGCTCGAGCGATAGCGGCTCGGCGGCGAGAATCTTGAGCGGTGGATTGTCGCCGTTGTCGATGACGAGGATCAGATGGCCGGTGCCGCCGGTATTCAGGTCCGCGACGTTGTAGGAATTTACCTTCACCGCCGATTCCTCGTGCGTGATCAGCGTGCCCGCGCGATTCACGCGCACGCGAGTGATCTCGCCGCTGGCAATCTGTATGCTCTTGGCGTCTTCCACGCTAACGGTGCGCCGGAAATTCACTTGCGCGGGCTCTACCTGAAACAAAATTCGATTGATCGGAACCTTGGGTAGGATTTCGCAAGCGATCTCGGTTGTGCGCTGTTTCACTTGCGGCGCGGTACACGATCCCGCCTTGGTCCATGACGCCTGTTGTTCGCGCAGATTAGCGATACTCGCGCCTTTCACCTGCTGCGGCAGAATTCCACCCGACAAGCGGACGTGAAGATAACGGAAACTGGAAGACGGCAGCTTCAGCACCGAGTTCGAGCCAAGTTGCTCCTTGGTGAAATCGTAAAGCGTGGTCGGAGTGAGTTCGACCTCGGCGGCTTTTCCCGGCGCGCTGCCGCCCGAGACCGATGCTGTAGCTACGAAGTCGTGAGCATCGAGGCGCAAGCGAATGCGATCGTACTCGGCGAGGCCCTGGGTATCGAGATCGAATTCGGTGTGGCCGGAGACGCTGCCGAGATTGAGAATCTTCGCGTCTACTTCTTCGGACGAGATTCCGGCGCGTTGCTCCGAAAGTTGGTACTGGACGGGCGATTCGCCGTCATACAGGCGGAGGTCGCCAAGATCGGGACGGGCATGCGCCCACAGTTCCGCATCGACGATAAAGAAATTCTGCCGGTCGGACTGAGCGATGTGAACCTCGCGCACGTTAGTAAAGTAGGGAAGGGAAGGATGGGGCGGAGCGACCAGAAACAGCAGCAGGCATGATGCGGCCAGCCTCATACCGAGGTCCCTTGCGTTTTCTGTTGCGCGCGGCGGCGGGCGGAAAGTTGTAGCCAATCGCGCTGGTAGACGAACGAAATAGCCAGCAGCAGCACGCCCAACACGATGAAGCTGACGATGCGGTACCCGCGATCGAGTTGGGAGACGTCGTAAACGAAAACCTTGATGGTCGTGGCCGCGATGAGGATGAGGGCTTGCCAGCGCACGAAACTGCTGCGCCGCAGGAATCCGACGATCATCAACATGGCGCCGTAGGCCATCCACAATGCGGAGTAGGTGAAGTCGCGCTCGATCGCGATGCGGCGGAAATCGTTGGAGTAATTTCTGGTAACCCCAAGCCTGCGCTCCCGGGGCCGGACGTCGGCAATTTCACGGGAGAAGAAGTCGGCCACTTCGCGGCTGAGAGCGATCAGCGCGAGCGCGTTCAGGGCAACGACAGCGAATGCAGCTACGGTACTCGCGGCATCATCGTTGCGTTTAGAGGCATACCAGGCGACCGCGCCCAGCACCGCGACTGCGACGGCGTAGGTTGCCATGCGCAGGTTGAAAATGAGTTGCGTGGTATAGAAATTGTCGATGGCTAATAGGCGCACGACGCCGAGAACCAACGCGCCCAGCGCGAAAACATTCAGAAAATCGGATTGAATGCGATCGGCCACCCACAGCAGCACGCCCGCCTCGACAAACCAGCCAATCGTGATCCAGTGTGCGTCGAGACGAATCGGAATCGCGACAGTGATGAATCCGATGGCCAACGCGAGATGTAGAAAGTGCAATCGCTCGGAAGCGCCACGCGCCTTGGCGCGGGTATGAACCTGGCGGCTGAGAAGGATATAAATCGCCGCGAGAGCTAGCGCGAACCACGCCATGTACGTGTGGTCGACTTCATCGATCATGGCGTAGGCCTGAAGGAAATATATGCCGGCATTCACGAAGGCCAGAACCGTGGGAATCGAGGCTAGCAGCGGGATCTCGCCTTCGGGCTGCAGCGTGATGAGCGGCGCTATGGCGAAAATTGCGAAGAACAACGTGGCGAAGGCGAGCGTGAGGTTGAGCTCGCCGCGATTATAAAAGCGCGAGTACCACCCAACGTAAAGCAACAGCGTGCCTGCATAACTCATGACGAGCAGGCGGCGCCATGGCTTGAACGTGACCAGGGCGAGCGTGGCGAGATCGAGAATGGCAACGTAGGCGAACAGCGCGATCTCGCGATTCTGTCCGGTCGAGAGCAGCAAGGGCGTGCTGAAGCCTCCAGTGAGCGCGAAGGCGGCGAGGATTTGCGCGTCCTGTGCCATGGCCATGGCGGCGGTGGCGGCGGTGACGGCCAGCATCATTACAAAAGCGACACCGCTCGGAACCAGGCTGTAGACCTGGAAGGCCGCCCAGACAGAGAGATACATCGCGCCGATGCCTACGGCTTTGAGCGAATAGGAAAACGCCTGGTAGCCTTTGCTGCGAAAACGTTCGCTCCACAACACCATCGCGATTCCGGCAAGCAGGCCGATGGTGACGCGACCAGTTGGGCCGATCCAATTATTGTCGAAAGCGAATTTCAGAAAATAAGAGACGCCGATCAGCAGCGCGGCGATGCCGATGCGATTCAGCCAATGCGAACCGATGCGGGACTCCAGATCGAAGTCGGATTGAGCGCGCGGCGTATACGGCGCCCGTGGAGGAACTGACGGCGGCGCACTGACCACGTAGGCCGGTCGCGGCGGGACGGGAGGTGCAGGAAGTACCGGAGCGGGAGGGCTGGAAGCCGCATCCGGCGCGGGTTCCCGGGGTTTAGCGGACAAGGGTTCGACCGGGCTCGCATCCATTTGCAGTTTGCGCTCGATGCGATAGACGCGCGCGGTCAGGTCGGCGAGTATCTGCCGAATGACTTGCAGATCGCTGTTAGAAGTATCCATGGGGAGGACAGGGAATTATCGGCGAAAGGGATGGGCGTTGCACGCTAATTTTGGAGAGGCAGTGTCGAGTTGAGTTACAGAGGTTTCTGACTTCGACCCTCAAGCGTCGGCTTAAACTGCCCTTTCGCTGCGAAATCCCAAGTCCGAAGTGCGAGGTCGTTTTACGCGGGCTTCGCGGCGCTGCCGTCGAGCCCCAGTTCCTTCGCGATCGGCTTGAGGGCTTCAATGCAGAAAGTAATGTGTTCATCCAGGTCAACACCCAAGTCAGCGGCGCCGACGATAATGTCGTCGCGATTTACCTTGCGGGCGAAGGCCTTGTCTCTCATTCTTTTCCGCACCGACTTGGCGTCGACTTCGGCCAATGACTTGCCGGGCTTGATCAACGCCACTGCGGTGATAAAACCGGCCAGTTCGTCGCAGGCGAAGAGCGCTTTTTCCATGGGTGTGTCGCGCGTGACCCCGGTATATTCCGCATGCGACATAATCGCGCGGGTGATTTCTTCGGGATATCCCCGCTCCTTGAGAATCGCGTTTCCCTTGTAAGGATGATCTTCCAGGCTAGGCCAGCGTTCGTAATCGAAGTCGTGAATCAGGCCGACGACGCCCCATAGGTTTTCGTCTTCAGGGGAGCCGTTGCCCAACTTGCGGGCGCAAGCGCGCATGCAAGCCTCGACCGCGAGCGCGTGCTTGCGCAAACTTTCTGATTGGGTGAACTCAGTTAGTAACCCCCACGCCGACTCGCGATCAATCATGGTCTTGGCCTGTTTTCTCCGGCTATTTGAAGTGTTGTTGCTGTTTTCGTCCGCAAAATTCGCGGGCTCCTACCATTTTAACCTTGACTTCCACAGGGCAGATACCGCAGATTGACCTTGCAGTCGGAACCTCTCCCCCATTTAGTTCTAACGCTGGTTCCTGTAAGGCTGCGAGGAGTAGCCCGCTCTGGCACTCCCACAACCCGATGGCCACGACTCTTGCCCCGGTAGACTCACGGGAAGTCGTACGATGCGATCATTGCCTGCTGGTCCAGTTCCGCACATCCAACAATAATTGCCGACGCTGCCACGCGTCCATGGACGAGGAACCTGAGCCTGAACCCATCATGGTGGCGCCGGCGTTGATGATGCCTGCGCCCGGCACCGGTCGCGGACACTTGAACCTGGCGACCTCCATCCGCTCCCTGCGCCTGCGCAACGGGCTCAGCCAGCGCCAGCTTGCGGGGCGCATGGCCGTGCCGCGCACCTACGTATCCAAAATCGAGAATGAGAAGGCCACGCCTACGCTGTCTTCCCTGGAACGGCTGGCGCGCGCCCTGGAGGTCACTGTGCCCGATTTGCTGAGCGGCGGCGAACGCAACCGCCAGGAAGAAGTCTGCGAATTGATGAAAGATCAATTTATCGCCGAACTCTTGCCCTTCGTTTCGCAACTAAATGGAATGCAGATGTCGAGCATCCTCACCCAGGTGAGGGACTTGACGGTGCGTCCGCGGCGAAGCGCCTAGGTCAAGTTAAGGGCGAGCGCGCCGATATTTCTGTAGAGACGTTGCTGGCAACGTCTCAGGCGCGGGCACAGAAGACGTAGCGAGCTACGTCTCTACGAAGGGCGTTACGACAACGATTTTATCCGGGCAACCAGCCAACACTGAGCCGGGACCGATTCTGGTCCCGGCTTTTTTCGTCATCGATTCGACGATTCCACCGAATGAGAGTTCGCTCGCAGGTCTTCCAGCATCTGGGGCTCGATGTTTCCGCCCGAAATAATGGCGACGTTGATCCTGGTTTTCGGCAACTGATCGGCGCGGAAGATGAATCCTGCGGTTGCGACCGCGCCGCTGGGCTCCGCAACGGTGTCGGGATTTGCGGCGAGCAGTCGCACCGTCTGTAGAATTTCCTCTTCGCTTACGGTGACGATGGCGTCGACAAAACACTGCAGGTGCTCGAAGTTGATTGCGCCCACACTCTGGGTGCGCAGTCCGTCGGCAATGGTGCGCGAAACTTCTTCGGCAGGGAATTGAACGACCTTGCCTGCCTTTAGGCTGGACTGCGCGTCGGCCGCGAGTGCTGGCTCGACGCCGATCACGTGTATCTCGGGCCTGATCAGTTTGATCGCCGCTGCGACGCCGCTGATCAGGCCGCCGCCGCCGACCGGCGCGAATACCGCTTCAACCTCCGGCAGATCTTCTAAAATCTCCAGCCCGATAGTGCCTTGGCCCGCGATGATTTTTTCGTCGTTATACGGGGGCACGATGATGTAGCCGTGCTCGGCGGCGAGGGCTTCGGCTTTCAGTTGGCGTTCGGTGCTGCCGGGACCAACCAGGACAATCTCCGCGCCCAGGGCGGCCGTGGCTTCACGTTTGATGGCGGGAGCATTGTTAGGCATCACGATTACAGCTTTTACGCCCAGCGCGCGGGCGGCATAGGCGACGCCCTGCGCGTGATTGCCGCTCGAGTAGGAGATGACGCCGCGTTTGCGGTCAGATTCCGACAGGGCAGCGATTTTGTTGAAGGCGCCGCGGAGCTTGAAAGCGCCGATGGGTTGCTGGTTCTCGGTCTTAAGGAAGAGGCGGCGCTCTTGCTGGACAGCCCCTTCGACTTCGCTCAGGGCAGGCTTGGGCGGCTGTCCCCACATGAATTCAATCAGGCGTGTGTGCGTAGTGACGCCTTGTAGGCGTGCGCGAGCCTCGTGGATGTCCCGCAGGGTTACAGTGTGCATTGGCTTTCAATATATAGAAAGCGCGCGCTCGTGCGCCATTAGGAATCGCCTCTGGTAGTGGCTTAAATAGTGTTTAAGACACTACCTCGCCTCTTGCTTATCTTGACATCATGATGTCAAGAGTGATAGCATCATGATGTGCGAACCACTCTTACCCTCGACGACGACGTCGCGCGGTTACTGGAACAGGAAGTTCGCCGCAACCACACGTCTTTCAAGCAGACTGTGAATCATTTCCTGCGCTTGGGACTAGTGGCTGCGAAACAACCGCGGCGGAAGCCGTTTGTGGTCAAGCCGTGGAACATGAGCCCGCCCCCGGGGCAGAGCTTCGACAACGTTGAAGAGTTGCTTGACTATCTGGAAGGACCGGAACGGCGGTGATTGTTCTGGACGTCAATATTCTTTTGTACGCTTACGGTACAGGCTCACTCCGCCATAATGAAGCGCGTTCCTGTCTGCATAAAATCCTTTCCGGAAGCGAGATAATCGGGCTGCCTTGGCAGACGCTTGCTGCCTTTATTCGACTGGTTACGAATTCGCGGATTCCCGGATTTCGCCGTTCCTCGGAAGATGCGGCGCGCGTCGTGGATGAGTGGTTGCAGCAACCGAACGTGCGAGTTCTCGTACCTGGCGATCAACACTGGCCGCTGTTTCGACAAATGATTATCGAGGGCCAAGCCTCGGGACCGCTGGTAAGTGACGCGGAACTAGCAGCGCTGACAATCGAGTATGGCGGCGTGCTTTACACTGCTGATCGGGACTTCGCGCGATTTCCGGGGCTGCGGTGGGTTAATCCGCTGCAAGGATAGCTTTCGCCGGATGGACGAATGCGTCCGTCGCCACGCGACCTGACTAAATTTCCAAAATTACTGGCATGATCAGTGGGCGTTTCTGGGTTTGCTTGGAGATGTAGCGCTTCAGGTCGGCGCGAATTTTTTCTTTGATCACCCCGTAGTCGGTTTTTTCTTCTTCGCTGGAGTGGGCGAGCGTGTCTTCGACCATGCGGCGCGCACCTTCCATGAATCCGTTCTCGCCCACGTTGAAGCCGCGAGTCACGATTTCGGGTGCGGTTTCCACGCGGCCCGTCAGCTTGTTGATAGCGATGATGGGCAGCACAATGCCGTCTTCGCTGAGATGGCGGCGATCCTTAATAATTAAATCTTCCACCACATCGGTGCGGCTGCCTGAGTCGATGCAGACGCGGCCTACGTTCACTCGTCCGGCTTTACGCGCGCCCAGTTCGTCGAACTCGAGAACGTCCCCGCTCTCGATCAACATGACTTTGCCGACGGATCCGTGCATGGCGCCGGCCATTTCCGCGTGCAGTTTCAACTGGCGGTACTCGCCATGGATAGGAATGAAGTAGCGCGGCTTGACCAGGTTGATGATGAGCTTGAGCTCTTCCTGGCTGGCGTGACCGCTGACGTGAACCGGCGGCGAGCTTCCGTCTTCGTAGATGACGTGGGCTTCGCGGCGGAAGAGGTGATCGATCATCCGGTAAATGGTTTTTTCGTTACCTGGGATGATGCGCGAGGAGAGGACAACGGTGTCGCCCTTTTCGATTTTAGCGTGCTTGTGATTGTCGACCGCGGCGCGCGACAGCGCGGACATGGGCTCGCCCTGCGTGCCGCTGATCAGCACGCAGACTTTTTCCGGAGGGAAATTCTTCATCTCGCCGGGATTGATAACCAGGCCGTCGGGGATTTCGATGTAGCCGAGATCCTCGGCAATCTCGGCGGAATTATTCATGGAGCGGCCAAGAAACGCGATCTTGCGTCCGTGCTGATGGGCGAGTTGGACCGTCAGATTGATGCGGTGAATCGACGACGAGAAACAGGAAATAAAAAGGCGTCGCTTCGTGTGCGCGAAAATTTCGTCGAACTTGCGCCGCACCGCGCGCTCGCTGGGTGTGTATCCCTTGCGCTCGACGTTGGTTGAGTCCTGAAACAAAGCGAGCACGCCATTCTTGCCATACTCGGCGAAGGTGTGCAGGTCGAAAAGTTTGTTGTCCGTGGGCGTGGGATCGACTTTGAAATCGCCAGTGTGAATGATGACGCCGAGCGGGGTGTGAATGGCGAGAGAAACGCAGTCGACCAGGCTGTGAGTGACGTGAATGGGATGGATGGTGAATACGCCCGCCTTGAAGCGCTCGTTAGGGCGCATTTCGCGCAGGTCGGCATCGTCGAGCAGGCCGTGCTCGTCCAGTTTATCTTCGACGTAGGCAAGCGTGAACTCGGTGCCCCATACGGGGACTTTGAGTTCGGAGAGCATCCAGGGCAGCGCGCCGATATGGTCTTCGTGGCCGTGCGTGAGGAGGATGCCGCGAATGCGCTGGCGATTCTCGATCAGATAGGAAATGTCGGGGACCACGATGTCGACGCCGAGAAGTTCGGCTTCGGGGAACATGAGTCCGGCGTCGATGACGATGATGTCGTCGTTCCAGCGGATGGCCATGCAGTTCATACCGAACTCGCCCAGGCCCCCGAGAGGGATTATTTGCAGTTTTCCGCTTGGCATTGAGTAAGAATGATGCTAGCACAGCGGCGAGGGGCGAGTACCGAGTCCTAGTCGCGAGTACAAGAGTTGACGGAGGCCCGGTCTTCTCCCGATGGCATTCTGGCCCCACATGCGATAGGGTTGAAATGGATGGCTGACCCGGAAAAATCGTGGCTGCGGCGGCGCATCGAGGCAGGCATGGTACGCGGCTTGACACGCGCTTATTCGACGGTGCGGGTTGATCCCGATAAATTCCTGCTGCAGTTGCGCGCAGGATACCGCATGCCGATTAGCGGGTATCACGGCGTCTATTCGCTGGAGATCGGCGAGATCGATGTGGTCGCGGACTCGGTCATCCGTGCTGGGATGAAGATCGCGGCGGTAGAGGGCGCTGGATTGGGGCTGGGCGGCCTGATCACGATCGTTCCCGATCTCGGGATCCTTTCCGCCATCACCATGCGCACCATTGAAAAATTAAGCCTGGTATATGGCTTCCAGTACAAGACTGACGAAGAGATCGCGGAACTTTGGATGGCCGCTGCCAGCGCCGCCGGGGTCGACGTGAGCCGTGAATTGCTGGAGAAGGAAGTAGTCAACAAATTTGTGCCGCGCGTCATCCAAAGAATAGCGGCTAAGGCTAGCGCGGAAGTGGTGGAAAAGTGGGCGGGGCGGATGATTCCGCTCGCCAGTTCGGCCATCGGAGCGGGATTGAATTACTGGTTCGTGCGCGCCTGGGGCGAACGCGCCAAGCAGCACTTTCGCCAGCGGCACTTGGCGCTGCGGCAACGGGCACAACACGAAGTCTGGGACGCCCCGGGACAAATCATACTTCCGGCCAAGAGTTAGTACCTTCGTTACTCCGCGTACTTGATCCCGTCCGCTGTGTTTAAATAATCAGAGATGCTAACTTTTTCCTGTTCAGCCATTCTTTTCGATCTCGATGGAGTTTTGGTCGATTCCACCCGCGCGGTGGATCACGAGTGGCGCCTGTGGGCACGGCGCAAGGGCGTGGATGGCGACGCCATCATGGCCATTGCCCACGGCGTAAGAACTATCGAAGTGATTCGCCGCGTGGCGCCCCATCTGGACGCGGCTGCCGAGGCCTGGGAGATCGAAAACGAGGAGGCTGGAGATCAGGAAGGCGTCAGCGTGATGCCCGGAGCGGCAACACTGTTGCGCTCGATCCCTGAAGGTCGCTGGGGCGTGGTCACCTCGGGCACACGTCTGCTGGCGAGCGCGCGTTTGCGCTTCTGCGGACTGCCGGTTCCGAAAGTTCTGGTCACTGCAGATGACGTAACGAATGGAAAGCCCGATCCAGAGCCTTATCTGAAGGGGGCGGAGCAACTAGGATTCAAGCCTGCCGATTGTCTGGTGATCGAGGACGCGCCTGCGGGGATTCAGTCGGCCCGCGAGGGCGGCTTCAAGGCCGTGGCCATTTCGAGCACTTATCCCGCGGACGCACTGCACAGTGCCGACACCGTGATTGCAAGTCTGGGTCAGATTAAAATTAAGTCAAATGGCGGCGGAAAATTTGCGGTCGAAGTAGGTTGAGCGGAAATTATCCTCGGCTCAGACGCTCAAGATCGTCCTGTTCCGCCGGGAGTTTAGACGCTCCTAACGTTCTCCCCGTCCATTGAAGTTTTCTCTTGCGCTTGCCGAAGTAGAGCTAAGAGAGAACTATGACGGCTCAAGCCCGATTCGGCGTAACCGAAAAATCCATTCCCTGCATCTCCCGCCAGCCGATTTTGACCGCTGAAGAGAGCGTGATCGGCTACGAGTTATTTTTTCGCGAAAGCCAATTCCAAAACCGTACTACGACCGACGCCGAACAGGAAGCTGCGGCCACCATTGACATGCTGAACCTGGTGGGGCTCGGCGTTTTGTGCGACGGCCGCCTTGCCTTCATTAATTGCACCCACAACATGCTGTTGTCGGACTACCTGGCCCTGCTGCCTCCGAACGAAGTAGTGGTGGAGCTGCAGAATGACATCCCCGCCAACGAAAAAGTAATTCAGAAATGTCAGACGCTCCGACATTCGGGATACTCGATTGCCCTGGATAATTTCGTTCCCAACGATCCGCGCGAGGGCCTGATCCCTTATGCGCGCTTCCTCAAGATTGATGTCACGCGGGTCAGCGCGGAAGAAAGCGCCCTGCTGGCCCGACTCTACGCCACGGAAGGGTGCCAGCTATTGGCACAACAGGTGGACACACGGGAACAGTTCCTGACTGCCAAAAAGAGCACCTTCACGCGGTTTGAGGGCTATTTCTTCCGCGTGCCCGAGAATTTGCGAACCCGCCAGATTCCCGCAAACCAGGCCACCTACGTTCGCCTGCTGAGCGCCGTGTCGAAACCGGAAGTTGATTTTCCCGAGATCGAGGACCTCATCAAGCACGAACCCTCGCTCTGCTATCGATTGCTGCGCTACCTGAATTCTCCGCTACTGGGACTTTCGGCGCCGGTAGTCTCAGTTCGTGGCGCTTTAAGCCTGCTGGGCCAGGACGAGTCGGTGCGCTGGATTCGAATGGCCACAACGCTGGTCATGGGTCAGGATAAATCTTCCGACCTGGTTCTGGCGTCGCTGGTGCGCGCTCGTTTTTGCGAACTGATTGCCCCGCGCGTGCAGCACGGAAATTCCGACCTCTTCCTGATGGGAATGCTGTCGCTTATCGACTCTATTTTGTCGGTGCCCATCGGCATGGTGATTGACGAGCTCGGTCTCGAACCCAATCTCAAGGCTCAGCTTCTGGCTGCAAAAACGAAAACGAAAACTCCGCTGTCGTCCATTTACGATCTGATGGTGGCGCGCGAAGCGGGAGACTGGGGCCAGGTCTCGCAGCTGGGAAAGCAGTTAAATCTGTCGCTCGCCTTCATTGCCGAAACTTCCAACGCAGCCATGGCTTGGGCACATCAGGTCACCGGCGGAGTGAGCGGAGAGCGGCCGCGCTGAAGTCCATGACCTAAACGCCGCCTGTTCTACCGCAGCCAGTCTTCCAACTCGATGGCGCGGTCGGTCTTCTCGTCGCGATACTTCACGATGACCGGAGTATAGAGGGAAAGGTTCCATTTCGCGGCGGCGCCTTTCGTCACGGCGCGCGAACCGGGCACGACCACGGCATTTTCCGGAACCTCCAGCGGGGCATCGCCGGTAGCGCGATAAACTTCGCCGCGAACCAGATCGTAAAGCGGGGTGGAGCGCGTCAGGACTGTTCCTGCGCCGAGCACCGCACGCGCGCGGACCAGCGTCCCTTCGTACACCCCGCAGTTGCCGCCGACCAGCACGTCGTCTTCGATGATGACGGGCGCGGCATTGATGGGCTCCAGCACTCCGCCAATCTGCGCGGCTGCGCTCAGGTGCACGCGTTTGCCGATCTGCGCGCAGGAGCCGACCAGCGCGTGCGAATCGATCATGGTGCCTTCGTCGATGTAGGCACCCACATTGATGAACATCGGCGGCATACAGATGACCGACGGCGCAACGTAAGCCCCGGTGCGCACCGACGAACCGCCGGGGACCACGCGCACTCGATCTGCGACCGTGAACTGTCGGGCAGGGAAGGTGTCTTTGTCGACGAATGAGAGCCCGGCGCTCATGTCGGCGAGTTCGCCCAGCCGGAAGCCCAGCAGGATGCCTTGTTTGACCCACGTGTTCACAGTCCAGCGAGCCCCCTTGCCACCAAGTTTTTCGGCCGCGCGGATTTTGCCTTGTGTGAGTTGGTCGCGGAATTCAAGAAAAATCTTGCGCGCCTCGGGATCGTGCTCAACTTCGCCGAGAGAAGCGAGTCGCTCGATGGAGGATTTCAGGGAGTGCATGAGATTGTTGATTGTCGATTGCTGATTGTTGATTTGTCAAAATCCAAACCTTGAACCACTAAGGCGCGAAGGTTTACGAAGGAAATCCGGGGTTTTCAATTAACAATCAGAAATCACAAATCAACAATTCTTTCACACGCACTTGCACTCGCTGCGAATCAGCACTCCGGTTATGGCATGAGCGGTCTCCCGCGCTTCGGGTAGCGAGGCATAGGGGCCGTGCCAGCGCGCGTGATTCACGTCGTGGCCTGCGGGACGGCCCTTGCCATGGCTGCATTGGCCACAGGTTCCGCGGTGCAGGACGATCTTGCGCGGACCCGCGGCCCAATTTTCGTAGATGAAAAATTCCGGAGCTTCGGCCGCGGGACCCGTGGGCTTGGCGATCAGCCCAACTTCGGTCGCGATTTTCTGCAGGCGGGACCGCGTGTCGCGGCGCATGGGCAGCAGCGGCAGACGGTAGACTTCCTCGATTTTTCCCATCATCGCGAGCACCGCCTTCACCGGAAGCGGGCTTGATTCGATGAAGTTGGCTTGCATCAGCGGCAGATATTTGCGATGCAGCGTGCGCGCCGTCGTCCAGTCATTTGCCAGCGCGGCGCGAGTGAGCGCCGCCATCTCGTGCGGAATTTCGTTTCCCGCAACTGAGATAACGCCAACGCCGCCCAGGGCAATCACCGGCAAGGTGACCGAGTCATCGCCGGAGAAGACGAGAAAAGTTTCGGGGACGGCGTTGATGGCCTCGGCAATCTGCGTCATGTTCCCGCTGGCTTCCTTCACGCCCACGATGTTTGGAATCTCGGCCAGGCGCGCCACGGTGGCGGGTTCCAGGTTTGCGGCAGTGCGGCCCGGCACGTTGTAAAGAATGACCGGCTTGTCGCCGACCGCCTCGGCAATCGCCTTGAAATGCCGATATTGGCCCTCCTGCGTGGGCTTGTTGTAGTAGGGCGAGGCCGTGAGGATGGCGCTGACTCCGGGGCGCGCGGCGACTTCTTTCGCCTTCTCGACCGCTTCGTGCGTGGAGTTGGACGTAGCCCCAGCGACGATGGGGACGCGTCCAGCCGCGACTTCAATGGTCGCATCAATGACGTAGAGCCATTCGTCGTGCGTGAGAGTCGGAGTCTCGCCGGTGGTGCCGCAAGGCACAAGAAAATCGATGCCCGATTCGATCTGCCACGCGACCAGGCTGCGCAGGGCTGCGTCGTCGATGGAACCATCCTGATGGAACGGAGTGACGAGAGCGGTGCCGCAGCCGCGCAGTTGCATAGGAATAAGATAGCGCGAATGGGCAGCGAGGGAAACTCTGAGGCGGGCCCAAACTCTTTAGCTACGAAGGACACGAAGGCGCACGAAGGAAAAACGAGTGTACTCCTGACCCGAATCTACAGTTCCCGCCACACATCCTTGAAATCGTAGAAGCCTTTTTTCGGGGCGAGCCATTCGGCGGCGCGGACAGCGCCTTCGGCGAAGCCGCGGCGCGATTTGGCGTCGTGGCAAAGATAAATTCTATCGGCGGCGGATTCCAGCACGACCTCGTGTAAGCCGACTACGTCGCCTTCGCGGAAGGAGGTGATCTCCGGGCCTTCGGCCTGGCCGCTGGCTTCGTGGATGATCTGCTGAAGGGCGATCGCGGTGCCGGAGGGCGCGTCTTTCTTGCTGGAGTGGTGACGCTCGAAGATCTGGCCGGAGTAGTCATGCCGAAGAGCGGCAGCGGCGGCGTGGGCCACGTCGAGAAAAAGATTCACGCCGATCGAGAAGTTAGCGGAATAGAGGAATCCGGTTCCGTGCTCGTTCACTAGATTTTGAACGCGCTCGAGTTCGTGATGCCAGCCCGTGGTGCCCACGACCATGTTCTTCCCGGCTTTGGTGCAGGCTTCGATGTTGGCGAGCACGCAGTGAGGCGTAGTGAAATCGATGACGGCGTCGATGTCGCGTAGTTTTTCCGGAGTAAGTGCGCCGCTGGCCGCGTTTTCTCTTTCTCCAGCGACGACGAGGCGATGCTTGCGCTCGGCGGCGACCTCCGCCACCAGCGATCCAGTTTTGCCGCGGCCTAGAATCAGAAGTTTCATGACAAAAAGCCTCTAATCGCCGAGATCGCTGAGAAAACCGGAGCACCCAGAGAGAATCAAAAGATTTTCTCTGCATCCTCAGCGTTATCTTAGCGTGCTCTGCGGTTAAAGTCTTTTCGCACTACGCGAAAACTTCGGGGTCAAGTTCCGAGAAAAATGTCTTGTGCAGCCGCTGAATCACGTCGGGGACTTCATCTTCTTCGATTACGAAGGTCAGGTTAATTTCTGAAGCCCCCTGCGAGATCATGCGAATCTTCTTGTCGGCGAGTTCGCGGAAGACCAGGGCCGCAATGCCGGGCGTGTTGCGTAGATTTTCGCCGACCAGGCAGACAATCGCTTTGCGCCCTTCGTATTTCACATCGGCCAGCTTTGCCAAGTCCGCGGCCAGCGCGGGAATCGCCTGATTGGAGTCGACAGTGAGCGACACGCTGACTTCGGAGGTAGACACCACGTCAATGGAAACTTTGTGGCGATCGAAGGCTTCAAAGATCGAGCGCAGGAATCCGTGAGCCAGCAGCATGCGCGGCGCGGCTACGTCCACGATGGTGATGCGCTTCTTGGCGGCGATTGCCTTGAAAATGTTCTTGCCCTGCGGGGCGCGAGTGGTAATGCGCGTGCCTTCGCAAGATGGATTGCGCGAGTTGAGCACATACACCGGAATGTTTTTCTGGATGGCCGGCAACACCGTCGCCGGGTGCAGAACCTTGGCGCCGAAGTACGCAAGTTCGGCGGCCTCGTCGAAGCTGATCACTTTAATGCGCCGCGCTTCTGGGCATATGCGTGGATCGGTGGTGAGGATGCCGTCGACGTCGGTCCAAATCTCGATACGGTCCGCGTTCAGACCGGCTCCAATAATTGCAGCGGAAAAATCGGAGCCGCCGCGCCCGATGGTGGTGGTAATGCCCGCGCGATTCGCGCCAATGAATCCGCCCATTACCGGAACCTGGCCCCCATCCAACAAAGGCTGAACCTTCTGTTGCAGCCGTGTGTTGGTCTCTTCGTATTGCGGGACGGCCTGCATGTAAGTGTTGTCGGTGACCAGAATGTCGCGCGCATCCACGTGGATGCCGCTCAGCCCGCGTCCTGCAAATGCGGCGGCGACAATCCTGCTGGAAAGCATCTCGCCGAAAGCGGCCACATGATCCGTGGTGCGAGGCGTGATTTCGCCGACCGCGGAAATGCCGCGCAGCAGTTCGTCAAGCGCCTCGAAATCGGTGCCGAGTTCCGAATGGAATTCCGTGAAGCGCGCGGTGCCCAGCAGTTCGCTGGCAGTGTTGTAGTGGCGCTCCTGCAGCGAGCGGCAAAGCTTCAGCGCGGTCTTGCGCTCGCCCGCGCCTGCGGCCTTGGCCATGGTGAGCAATGTGTCGGTAACCTTGGCCATGGCGCTAACCACCACGACCGGCTTTTGTGCCAGGCGGCCCTCAACAATGGAAGCGACGCGTTCGATTGCCTTGGCGTCTTCGACGGAGGTTCCGCCGAACTTCATGACGATCATTCGGCGAGCCTCGGAGGGACAGAGTTGTGGCACGGGAGATCCTTCGCTCCGCCGGGGCGTTTCCCTGATGAAGCCGAGCTCCGCTCAGGATGACGCAGACGTTTCTGGTGGAAGTTCCCGACAGAACGCCAAGTCATCCCAGGTAGCCCTTGGCTTTCAGCAGTTCGGCGTTCAGCACGGCGGCTCCGGCGGCTCCGCGGATGGTATTGTGCGAGAGTGCAGTGAATTTCCAGTCAAGCACGCCGCAGGGACGAAGGCGTCCGACAGCTGTGGTCATTCCCGCGCCCATGTCGACGTCGAAGCGCGGCTGCGGGCGGTCGGCGGCCTCGAGATAAACCACCGGACGCTCCGGGGCGCTGGGCAGTTTCAATTGCTGCGGCTCAGCGGAAAAATTGTTCCATGCCGCGATGATCTCCTGCGGATTGGCCTTCTTCTTCAGGCGAATCGAAACCGACTCGGTATGCCCATCTTCCACGGCCACGCGGTTGCATTGCGCGCTCATGGCGAATGCGCCGGGAATAATTTTGGAGCCATTAAGTTGCCCCAGCAGTTTCCGAGTCTCCTCCTCCATTTTTTCTTCTTCGTTGCGGATGAAGGGAATGACATTGCCGAGAATATCGAGCGAGGCGACACCCGGATATCCCGCGCCGCTTACCGCCTGCATGGTGACGGCCATGACCGACTCCAGCCCAAACTTCTCATGCAGTGGCGCCAGCGCCAGCACCAGTCCGATGGCCGAGCAGTTGGGATTGGTGACCACATAGCCGCCAGATTTTTTGCGCCACGATTGCACGTCGATCAGTTTGATATGCCCAGCATTGACTTCGGGAATGACGAGCGGCACGTCCTGTTGCATGCGGAGTGCGCTCGAGTTCGAAACTACGGCGCATCCCGCTTCGGCGAAGCGCGGCTCCATCTCCGCGGCGATGGAAGCATCGAGCGCGGCGAAAATAATTTTTGGCGCGCCTTCGGGCGTGGCCGGCGACACGGTCATCCCCGCGACTGCGGACGGAATCGGCGTCTTCAGTCGCCAGCGCGTGGCTTCGCTGTAGACCTTGCCCTCCGACCGGTCCGAAGCAGCCAGCCACGCCACTTCGAACCACGGATGGTGCTCCAACATCTGGATAAATCTTTGGCCGACGACCCCGGTAGCACCCAGGATCCCAATAGGAATTTTGTTGTTCATAGAATACTTGGAATTCTATAACACTCGGCGGATGCAGATTCCCCCTTCAGTCCCAGCACTGCAGTGCTTGCCTAGTTCCGCCGATAGAGAAGTTGGAGGGACTTCGATGCCGGAACTGCGACAGAATTTCTTTACTAAGGAATGGGTTATCATCGCCACCGAGCGGGCCAAGCGGCCGGAAGATCTGGCAACGCATCGCATTGTGGAGCCGGTTCCAGCGTTTCTGGAGAGTTGCCCTTTCTGTCCCGGAAACGAAAGCAAAACGCCCCCCGAGGTGCTGCGCTATCCCGCGAACGGCGAGCCCTGGGAAGTGCGCGTGATTCCCAACAAGTTTGCCGCGCTGTCGAGCGAGGTCCAGCCCACGCGCAGCCTGCAGCATTTGCGGCGCCGCATTGAAGGCTTCGGCTTTCACGAAGTCATCATCGATAGCCCCGACCATGCCCGTTACATGGGCCTATTGACCGATGCGCATGTAGCCAACATACTGCGCGTCTACAAACAACGCTACAACGCGCTCAGCATGGACCACCGGGTGAACCACATCACCATTTTCAAGAACCATGGCGCCGACGCGGGAGCCAGCCTGCAGCATCCGCATTCGCAGTTGATTGCGACTCCAGTTATCCCTAGCCAGGTTCGGCATCGTTTGCACGAGGCCCTGCGCCATTACGACGACGTTGGCGAATGCATGTTCTGCCACATGGTGGAGAGGGAAGTGGAAGATCAGACACGCATCGTGATCAAGAGCGAGCGCTTTGTAGCCATGGAAGTCTTCGCCTCCGCAACTCCGTTTGCCACCCACATCTTTCCGCTGCGCCACATGGCCAGCTTCGGCGACATTTCGGAAATGGAGATTGCCGACCTCGCCCGGGTGCTGCGCATGCTGCTGGCGAAAATTTATGTGGGACTGGAAAATCCTGACCTGAATTTCACCGTCCGCAGCGGGCCCGCTGAATATGCTGGAGCGCGCCACTTTCACTGGTACGTCAGTGTAATCCCGCGGCTCACGCGGGTGGCGGGCTTCGAACTGGGCTCGGGAATGTTCATCAATACGGTTCTGCCGGAAGCGGCGGCGGAGTTCTTGCGCAAGATCGCGGTGGAGAAAGTCACAGGAGTTGGGGCCGGGCAGTAGGCGGACCTTAGACCTCAGGGGCAGAACTCACGCCCAACACCTAAGACGCAACACCTGCGCGTGCAACAGTGCCCGCGCACACCGGCTACGGGCGATTCGTCTCCTGGGTACGGAAGGAATACTCCGACAGCGGGCCGAACTTTTTCTTCTCGGCATACAGGCGCCAACGGCGGAAGACGATGCGTAGCGCTGCCATTACCGGAATGGAAAGATAGATCCCGAGAATGCCCGCGACTTCGCCACCCGCCATGACGCCGAAGATGGCAGCCAGCGGATGCAGTTCCATGCTTTCGCCCATGATGCGTGGCGATGAAACGTAATCCTGCAGCAGGCGCCAGATCCCGAGAAAAATCACCAGAATCAGCCAGTGTTTATAACTCAGCAGCAAGGCCACGCTTACAATGACCAGGGCAGCCGCCAGCGGGCCCACCACGGGGATGAATTCCAGCACCCCGCCCAGAGTACCCAGAACCAGGGCGTAGGGGACTCGCATGATTCCGAGAAACACCGAGTACATTACAAGGGTCAGCGCGGCCAAAGTTAGTTGGGCGCGAATGAAATGCGCCAGCATCTGGTTGAGATCGTTGAGGACGTTTTCCAAAAACTCGCGCTGCGGCCGCGATTGAATGGCCGAAAGCAGAAAATCACTAAACGATCGTCCATCTTTCAGAAAGAAAATCGATAGCAGCGGCACCACGAAGAACAGCCACGCTTGCTTGGCGACATCGGCAACGCGCAAGCCGACGCGTTGTGCGATTTGCGTAATCTCTTCGCTGTGGCTGGCCAGAAATGATTGCGCCAGGTCGGTATAACGCCGGTTCCATCCATGCTCCAGGCCGAGTTGGGTCGCGATCTGCCCCGAACTGAACTGGGCCAGCAGGGCGGGCAATGACTGTCCTAGCTTGGCGCCTTCCCGCGTCACTTTGGGGCCAACCACCACAAAAAACACTACAACCAGCACCAGCAGCAGGCTGTAGATGACCGCAATGGCGCGCACTCGCCCCCGTAGCAATGCTTCCAGGCGATTCACTAACGGGCTCATCAGGTAGGCAAAGAAAATGGCGAAGAGGAAAGCAATCAGCGTTTCGCGGGCCACATAGAGAAACCCCAGGGCCAGGGCAAACAGCAGCACTGTCACCAGAACCCGCGCCGTTCGTGAGTCAGTCAGCAGCAATAAATTTTCCAGGGCGATCTCAATTCTGCCGCCGGGCAGGCGCTCCTTCAGTCCCGGACCACTTCCGTATCATCGGCAGCAATGGTCACGCGGATAAGCTTGAACTGATCGTGATCGTCCACCCACAGAACCCACTGAAAATCTTCACCGCTCAAGTTGAGGCGCAGCAGTTCGCGCTCGGCGCCGCGGATCGTGACTTTCTCTTTTCCCACGAGTTCCAGGCGGACGCTGATCGAATTATGATCCTGAGGCACCAGTGCCCCGAACTGCGCTTCGCCCTGCTGGCATTTCAGGTTTCCGCCCTCCGGCCGGCACGCGGCGCCGAGGTATCGCCAGGCGAGAACTTCACGGTGCACGAAGAAATTGTTGTCGAGAATTGCCGTCGTGCTCGGCATCAGGAAAGGCTGCTCCGCGGGCTTCCCGTTTCCGCTTGCGGTCATTCGTTCCATCAGAAAATCATTACTGGGAAACACCGCCAGCGAAGCGCCTGAAGCCTGGCTCCATTCGTAGCGAAGTAATTCGCCGTTGGCGGTCATATCCAGCTCCGATTTCTGACTGGCGGAATCGGGTCCGGCCGTCGCTTTGAGTTGAGACTTGACCATGCTGGAGCCGCTCTGCTGTTCGATCTTAAAAGTCTCGGTCGCGACCCGTTGCCCTTTGATGAAGATTCCGAACGAACCGGCGTCGACATTCTGCAGGGGCGCAGGCTTCGTCTTATCTTTTTTGTCACCGGCCTTTGCCGCCGGCAACGCGGCTACACAAAAAGCCAGGACCACAAAACTCAGAACCACCGCCGCGGCGCGCCACCTTCGGATTGCAAACTTCACTCGACTTCTCCTTGTTCGGTGCGCAGCGCGATCTTCTTCAGGCCGAGCTTTTCCGCGATTTCACCGGCGATCGCATCCACGGTGCGGCCTCCGGTCTGAATGTGCAGCGCCGCCGATCCATAACCCGCACGCCGAGTCTCGTAGAGTTTCTGAAACTCTTCGCGGCTGCGTAGCAAAGGACGTTCCGCCCCACTCGCGTTGGCCTGGGTGCAGCAGCGCTGCCATAACTCCTCCACCGGGGCATCCAGGAAAACCGTCGGCACCCTCGATGCCTGCAACAAAGCCGCGTTTTCTTGCTGTACGAAAGCGCCGCCCCCGAGGGCAAGAATCTTGCTGCTGCCGCCGCGCAATTCCTCCAGCACATGCTGCAAGGCTGCAAGCTCCACCCGGCGAAACTCGGCTTCCCCCGCATCACGGAAAATCGCCGCCACGGTTCGTCCTTCCCGCGCTTCAATGCGGTCGTCCAGATCCTCAAAGAGCCAATTCAGCCGCTGCCCAAGCTCCCGGCCTACACTGCTTTTCCCGGCACCCATGAAACCGACCAGAATCACGGCGTTGTTGGGGAGTTCGTGCGCCACCTTAGAGACTTTGTCAAAATCGTACCGTCGCCATGAACGTAGAGACGTAGCCTGTTCCGTCTCGTTGCCGAGAAGGACGGAGAAAATTCCGATTATTCCGCTTTCGCGGTGCGTTTGCTGAGGTGGATTTTACCACTGAAGCTGCGCAGCACTACGGTCGATGAGACCGCGGCTCGACCCATGGTACCCCAGAAGGCACTGCCTTCTTTTACGACGAACCAGGTGTGGGTCTTAGGTTGGAGAGGAATGTCGTCATGGACTTCGCCGCGCACCGAGCGGGCGCTCACGTCGGCCGAAGTCGTTTCCGGCACCAGCGCTTCAATGTTGCCGCTGTGACTGGTCAGGCGATATTCGCCGCGATCGCCGAAGTCTCCAATATAGTTGATGCTCCCGCTGGTCGAGATCACCTGCACCAGCGGTCCAGTCACGCCGTTCAGGGTGACTTCTCCGCTCAGCGAATCTACTTCCACGTGACCATCCTGCACATTGGTCAGGGTGACGGGGCCATTCAGGGTTTTCACGTGCACGTGCGCGCCTGTCACGTCCCGGATCTCAACCGTGGCGCCCGAGCCTTCCAGGGTGACATCTCCATGCAGTCGTTCGGCGCGCAGCGGGCCGGTGCTGGAGTGCAAAGTAATGCTGGCGTCGGCGGGTACGAGAATTTCGTAATCCACGCGTCCCGACTGCGCGTCCGCACCGGGAAGCAGGTGGGACTGGATTTCGACTCGATTGCCGACCAAATTCTTGTCGACTTCCACCTTGTCGGAGTAAATCACCGCGTTGATGACCACGACATTGCCAGCGGACGGTTTCACCGAGATCGAGCCGTACGGATTGTTGACCGAAACACCAGCCTTCACTCCGACGTTGAAGCGATACTGGCTGTGAGTTTCGGCGAGCAGAGTGCCCGCCAACATGGCCCCGATTACTACGATCCCGATTGCACGCCCGCTCATCAAAACTCCCTCCGAATCCCAGCGCCAGCGATTAACAATCGCCCCACATTATGGCAGAGAAAGGTCATGGCAAAGAACGATCCATGGCTAGGTCGAAAAGCATTGCCTTTTGCTGGTAGGCCTCCAGCAGCGAGCGGCGAGCTTCCTCGTCGTTCGGATTGGCGGCCACCACGCTTTTCGCATCCTGAATGTATTCGTTTACGTGGCGCAGGTTATCCGCGTACTGTGCCTGCATCGCAGGCGACTGCGCGGCCACTTCCTGCAGCAAATCGTCGTCGTTCAGGCCTGCTATGGCCACATCGGATCCGCTGTCAACCGGCGCAGCGGTGCGTTCCAGTTCCTGGGGCAACGAATGCTGGCGCACATAGAGTCCCACGGTGATGAGCAGGGCTGCCGCAGCCGGCGCCACCCAGCGCGCCCAGCCCCAGCGGCTGCTGAATGATGGCAGCAGGGAACGGTTCGCCTTTTGCGGGCGAATCACTCCCTCCCGTCGCAAAGTGGTCTCGATAGTTTTCCAGACGCGCGGACTTGGCTCGTTCGCCCCGCGCAACTCCACCGCTGTGGAAGCGATGAGAATCAATTCCGTGACCAGAGCGGAGCACTCCGGGCAGCTCTTTAGATGAGCTCGCTGTTCCGTGCTTCGGCCGTCTTCGATCTCCGCCAGGCTCGCTTGTAACTCAACGCAATTCATACAGCTCTCCCCAAGCCTCTGTCGAAATCAGTGTACAGCCCATGGCAAATCATCTTGCGATTTCGCCGAGGTTCCCTCGCCTTCCAGTCTGCGCTGGTTCGGTATCGTACTAACTTAGATGCCTATCCTTCGTCCCGCGTGCCGCTCAAGAGGCCTTTTCGGCTCTTTTCATTTTGAGCAGATCGCGCAATTTCATCCGCGCCTTGTGCAACTGCGATTTGCTATTTCCAATGGAGCACCCGACGATGGTTGCGATTTCATTATGTTCGTAGCCTTCCACGTCGTGAAGTACAAATATCGTGCGATAGCCGGGAGGGAGGTCGTCGACTGCTCTTTGTAACTGCAACCGGTCGATCGATCCGGCCAACGCCAAATCTTCAGCCCCAAAGTCTTTCTTCGGCGTATCTTCTTCGCCTGACTGGGTGGTCTCTTCGAGCGAAACCAGCGGCAAGCTCTTCCTTCGCAGGTGCATCAGCACCACGTTCACCGACAGACGATGCAGCCAGGTCGAAAATGCCGACTCGCCGCGAAACGTCCCTATCTTACGATAAAGCTGCAGGAACGCTTCCTGCGTCAGGTCTTCCGCCTCGGCCGTGTTCGCCGTCATACGGAGACAGAGCGAATACACCCGCCGCTTGTGCTTGTCGTAAAGAGCCTGGAACGCCTGTGCGTTTCCTTGCTTGGCCTTCTCGATCAGCTCGGCTTCGTTTGTATCGTTGCCCTGTCGCTGTACTGGCTCGGTCAAGTTCTCTTTTCCGGCCGCACCCCGTGAGATGCGGCTAACTATCTTTGTGTTGTATGGCTTGCAGGCTGTTCCCGATGAAACTAAGGTAATGTCTGTATTCAGAATATCAGAGCCGTTCTACCAATCTTGGGATTCTTTGATACCCGGCTCTGCCTCCAGAAATCGTTTCCTTGCTCAGATTTGAACGCTGTGCCGGCGCGAGCTATAAACCCGATTCCAAATTTAGAGTTGCGATCTTCGATAATTGGTAGCCCGCCCATGGGTTAAGATGCCGCTTTTTGCTTTGTGGTGATGGTTTCTAACCCGTGCCCATGGGGTCCCAGTTCGCGCTGCCGAAGTAGCAGAGCGGTTGTAAACCCCAAGAATCCCAAGATCGAGAAAATCCACATTCCGAGGTCGTAGCCGCTGGGATTCTCGGGGCCAGCATGGCTGTGAGTGTTGGCCCATCCGATCAGTAGATTAAACCCACCAAAGCCGATGTTTTGAATCATGGTCATCAAGCCGTAGGCCGTGCCCAGCTTCTCTTGACCTACCAAGTACGCCACCGATGGCCACATCACTGCCGGGATCAGGGAAAACGCCACCCCCATCATGGCCATGGGCACATACAGGTTGACATGGGTGTAGGCCATCATCAGGTAAACCGGGATCATCAGCAACGATCCGAGCATCATAAGCAGGGCCCGTTTGCCGATGCGATCGGCCCATAAACCAAACAGCGGCGTAGCGATCATGGCAAACAGGGTGAGCATGCTCGACAGGAAGCCACCAAATTCACGAGAGGTCCCGTGCGCTTCCATGAAAAACTTCACCGCGAAAGTCTGAAACGGGAAAATGCCGGAGTAGAAGACGACGCAAAGTGCCACGATGAGCCAGTAGCTTATATCGAACTTGAACAAATCGGCGAATACGACTTTGTCGGTGGAGACTTTTCCCAGGTCATAGTTCTTCTCGGCCCACACTTCCATAATCCAGTAAACCACTGCACCGACTACACACAGGGCTGAGAATGCCAAGGCAATCAGGAAGGGATCACGCCAGTTGGCGTATGCCCAGCGGGCCCAGGAAGGAGAGTTAAGGGCCGCGAAGGTTCCAAGGCGCGATGCGGTCAGGTTCAATCCGAAAGCGAAGCTCAACTCTTTCCCTCGAAACCATCGGGCCAATGCGGTAGTGACGGCGACGTTCAGGGATTCCGCTCCCATGCCGAAGATCAGGCGTCCGGTCGCCATCAGCGGTAAGTGTCCCGATATCGCCGTGATCGCCGGGCCGACGAAGGAAAGAATGGCGAAAATCATTAGCGCCTTTCGCAAACCGAGCCGGTCAATGATGAATCCCCCGATGACCACGGTGAAAATGTTGGGGAAGCTATACATCATCTGCAGAAATCCGAGGTTCAAGTCAGAGAACCCAAGTTGTTGTTTGAGCACGTCGGCGAGCGGGCTGAGCGCGTCGTAAGCGTAATAGCTTCCAAACATCGCCAAACTGACAAAGATGAGAACGAGCCAGCGATAAAGAGGGCTGGGCTCGGGGCGAACGGTTTCGGGCATTAGCGCTCTTTTCCGTATCTCAGCAGATTGAACTCTGGGGATTTCGCGGACGATTTCACGAGCAGAGAAGAGTAGCAGAAGGAAGCTTCCGGCTCCTAGCTTCCAGCTTCAAAGTTTGGGCTCTTGTTTCGGAGCTCTTTGGTTTTTGGCTCGCTCGAGCGGCCAGGGCCCGGTCGATCTCGGTGGCTGATTCCGATCACATGCCTTGGCCGAAAACCACCACCCTTGGTGGAACTCGGCCACCAGCGCGGCTTTTGTGGGTTGTGCAAACTCTTCCGCCTTTTACTTAACTTGACAGAAACAATGCAATTACAGAACACGCCAGGAACCGCCGCGCATTGGTACTCGGGCTGCACGCTGCCGGAACAAGATCTCGACCCCGACACCGTATGCTCCTGCTCAGCAGTCGGACGGGTAACCCTATCGAAGGAGTATCTTCCATGCGTTTCCAGACCTACGGTCTTGCGTTTGCCTGCCTACTTGCTCTTGGCGTTGCCTTCTCCACCCTGGGATGCAACAACACCCTAAACCCGCTCTGCGGGAGTGCGCGGCCAGCGCCCGTGATCGGGTCTATTTCGCCCAGCACGGTTGCCTACTCGCAATTGCAGCAGGGCGTTACCGTGACGGTGAATGGGAGCAACTTTGTCGCTTCCTCGGATGTCGTCATTAATACGACGCCCATCAGTGCGACCGTAGTCAGCCCCACTGTCATGAAAATCAAGTTGACAACGGACGTGATCTCGGGGCCCGGACAGGTGAAAGTCATGGTGCAAACGCCGAGCGGCAATTCCGGGGACGTGGGCTGCACCAGCGGCGGGAAAAGCAGCGTTTTGTTTTTGACCGTGAACTGAGCGCGGAAACGGGCGGGAGGACTGGAACGATCTTTCGATGAATTGGGACCTCAGGGGCGAGCGCCCGCATCTTTTTCGAGCGGTGACGGTTTGGGGACGGGCACGCCTTAGCAGTAGCATCGCCGCGCAAGAGCGGCTCGAGCGGTGCTTTGACTGTAAAAGGGCATGCTTTGGCTGTGAAAGGGCAAGGCTTCAGCCGTGCCGCTCGCAGGCGCACACGATGCGGGGCTTTAGCCCCCCAGGGTCGCTTCTAGCTGCCCACGAAGCGCGCGTACAAGCTGCGGGCTACGGCCGTATCCGTGGTGCCCTTGATGATGGCGCGGCCGTCGGGAAATAAAGTCATCTCGTAGGGCTCGCGCCAGAACTTCAGCACGAAGTCATTGTGCCGTACGACGCCATGAGGTTGCAGACGGCGGTCCATCTCGGCGAAGTCGATGGGGCGCTGGCGCTCATGGATTTGCACGGAATTTCTACCGCACAGCGTGAGGTGCGGACGACCCTCGCCAGCGAGATGAACGAAGTCGCGCTCGCCGCAGGCTCGACATCCTGGGCGCGGTCTGCCGGCGGAGATTTCCGCTTGCTCGTTACTCCAAACATCGAAGCTCAGCAGCGTACGCCGCAGTTGCGGTGCGTCCGTGCCTCCCACCAGAAACTTGAGCGCCTCGGTCGCGGCAATGGATGCCACCAGGTTCACCGCCGAGTTCAGAACTCCGGAAGTCTCGCATGTCTCCACCATTCCCCGGGGCGACTCCGGGAAAAGGCAGGCCAAACAAGCGGTCTTTCCCGGGAGCACATTCAAAGTTACGGCGTAGCTTCCCACGGCCGCCGAATAAATCCACGGAAGCGACCGGTCGACAGCGTAGTCGTTGAGCAGGTAACGAGTCTCGAAATTGTCGGTGCCGTCGAGGATCAGCCACATTCCCTCAAGCAACGCTTCAATGTTCGCCGGAACCAGGTCTTCAACCTTAGGTTCAACCACAATCTGCGAATTGAAGGCGGCAATCTTTCTCGCTGCGGCGATCGCTTTGGGAAGCGATTCTGCGGCATCCCGTTCATCGAACAACGATTGCCTTTGCAGGTTGCTGGGCTCGACGTAGTCGCGATCGATGATGCGCAGCGTGCCCACTCCCGTGCGAGCCAGCAGCGCGGCCAAGGCCGACCCGGTTGCGCCACAGCCCACAATCGCCACGCGAGCCGTCGCCAGTTTTTCTTGGCCCTCGACGCCGATGCCGCGGAACAGGATCTGCCGCGAGTACCGTTCGTCCAGCGAAGCAGCCTGGGCCGAGTTCCCGACTCCCTCGTTCGAATTTTTTTCCTGTGCCAAAGAGGTCACCAGTGCCGCGCCGCAAAACCTTTATTATATGGGGCTAGCCTGCGTGCGGAAGATTGCTACTACGCAGTTCGACTTCATCGCGTGGGCCTGAAGAGTTCGTGCATTACCACCGGGCGCGTCCCATCGCAGTCCAATCGTGCCCGGCCCCAAGGACACTGTTTGCTAAAACTGTACGCCAGACCTCTGATTGCGATGATCGTGTTGAGCTTTGCGGTCGTCGCGTCGGAGAATGCATCTGCGAGTACAGGGCAGGCAGTCGGACAATCCTCAGCACAACCTGCAGCCCCATCGAATCCGCCGCAGCAGAGTTCACCGCCATCGTATCCTCCGCTTACGCCTGAGACGGCTGCTAAACCAGAGACGCAAGGGCCGCCATTCCCTGCCACTTCGGCCTATGAAGGCAAGATCGTGCGATCGATCGAGATTCAAGGCGTAGGGGAAGGTGATCGCGTACACATCCTGCAACTGCTGCCGCAAAAAGCCGGAGAGCCCCTGGATCGTGCTAACGTCAGCGAAAGCATTCGCGCGCTCTATGCTACCGGCCGCTTCGCCGACATTCAGGCAGAAGTCACGCCTTCGGGCGAAGCAGTTCTGCTCACCTTCAACACCTCGGCGAATTTTTTCGTCGGCGCAGTCGACGTGGAGGGCGCTCCTGCTCATCCCACTTCCAACCAGATCGTCAACGCCTCGAAGCTGCAACTGGGTGAACTCTACACCCAGGAGAAGATGAACCGAGCTCTCGAAAACGTCCGCCAATTGATGCAGGAGAACGGTTACTACCGGGCGAGGGTCACCGCCGAGAGCGTGTCGAACCCCACTACACATCAGGCGAACATCCTGTTTCACGTGAGCCGGGGCGAACAGGCGAAAGTGGGTGACGTGAAAGTCACGGGCACATCCGGCCTGTCTTCCTACGACGTGCAGGATATCGCTCACCTGGAGCGTGGAAATCGTCTTACCGCCGACCGGATGAGGGGATCGCTGCAGCGTCTGCGCAAGAAATTTCAGAAGCAAAATCGCGCCCTGGCGCAGGTTTCCATCGCCCAGCAGCTCTACCATCCGGAAACCAATCGCGTCGATTTTACTTTCCAACTCGACCCCGGGCCTGTAGTCGTGATCTACGCTCGCGGTTATCCCATCAGCCGCGGTGTAATGCGCCGCGAAATTCCAGTCTACGAAGAGGACGCCGTCGACGACGACCTGCTCAACGAAGGAAAGCGCAATCTGCTCGACTACTTGCAGACTCGCGGGCGCTTCAGCGCCAAGGTGGAGATCGTCAAGGAAACCGATCCGCAGACTCTGCGGATTATTTATCAGATCGATCCCGGCGCACTGCACAAGCTGGTTCTGGTCGAGATAACCGGCAACAAGAATTTCCTGGATACGCCGAAGCTGCGCTCGTATCTGCAGATTCAACCCGCCAGTCGCCTCTTGAGCCACGGGCGCTACAGCGAGGCCTTGCTGAAAGCCGACGTCGCCACCCTGGAAGGTCTTTACCGCGCCAGCGGATTCCGCCAGGTTCAGATTCAGACCAAAGTCGACGACAACTACCGCGGCGCAGACAACCGCCTGGCCGTGCATATTCACATTGACGAAGGGGTGAGAACTTTAGTGGGGAATGTACAGCTCCTCGGCGCCCAGAAGATTTCAGCCAAGGATCTGCCCGAGTTGAGCACGGAACCGGGCCAACCTTATTCCGAACAGGACCTGGCCAACGATCGCGAACGAATTCTGAATTTTTATTTCGATCACGGATTTCCCAACGCCACCCTCGAGATCACCACCAACGCTTCCGAGCAGGAGGCCAATCGCGAAGACGTTACCTACACCATTCAAGAGGGCGAACGCTTTACGGTGAATCATGTGATGGTTGCCGGAACCGAGCATACCCGCGACTACGTGCTGAATCGCGAATTGCAGGTGCACGAAGGCCAAGCCCTCAGCCAGCAGGACCTGCTGACCACTCAGACGCGTCTCTACGATCTCGGCATCTTTGGCCAGGTCGACACCGCGGTGCAGAACCCGGAAGGAACCGATCCCCAGAAAAACGTGCTGGTCCAGGTCAAGGAGGCTAAGCGCTACACCTTCACTTACGGACTTGGACTGGAATTCGAGACCGGGCAACCCGCCGGCACCACCGCCCCGCAAGGTGCCACGGGAGTGAGCCCGCGAGTAGAGTTTGACGTGACCCGCCTGAACGTTGGCGGCCGCAACCAGACCCTAACCTTCCAGTCTCATGTGGGGCGCCTGCAACAGCGCGGCCTGGTCAGCTACGCCATTCCGAAGCTGTTTGATAACGATAAGTTCAAGCTGATCTATACCGTCTTTTATGACAACAGCCTTGACGTTGCGACCTTCACTTCGCAACGACTGGAAGGCAAGGTCGATCTGCGGCAGCAGTTTGGGAACTCCGGCCTTGATCCCGGCACTCGCGCTGGACCCGATTCCATTATCTATCGCTGGGATTTCCGTCTGGTTAAAGCCAGCCACTTCGCGCAAGATTTTAACCCCGGAGAAATCACGCTCCTTTCTCTTCCCGCTCGCGTGGGCGGGCCGGGGTTCACGTTTATTCACGATAAACGCGACAATCCCCTGGAGAGCACGAAAGGAACTTATTTCACGCTGGACGCTTTCGCTTCCTCCACCTATTTCGGATCGCAGGCCGATTTCGGCCGTGCCCTGTTTCAGCATTCCTCCTACTATGGCTTCGGAGGCAAGGGCAAGGCGGAGCATCAATACGTCTTCGCCCGTAGTACCAGCATCGGCCTGCAGCAGCCTTATGGAGGCACCAGGGTAGTACCACCGGGGTCCTGTCCGTTGAATAGCGCTGGGGAGACGGTCTGCCAGGGAATCACGATCATTCCGCTGCCTGAACAATTCTTCGCCGGTGGTGGAAACTCTCACCGCGGTTTCGGGTTAAATCAGGCAGGACCTCGGGATCCCTCGTCCGGTTTCCCGGTCGGCGGCACCGCTTTGTTTGTCAACAATCTGGAACTCCGCTTTCCCGAGACTTCTCTGCCGTACGTGGGCCCGGGATTCGGTTTCGCGATCTTTCATGATATGGGCAACGTCTTTACCGCTCCGCACGACATGCTCAAGGGACTGTTGCGCTGGCATCAGGCGAATCCGGCCCCCTGCCTGATGTCCGGTGGTACATTGAACTCCCCGTGCGAGACGAAATTCAATAACTCTGGGTATGATTACACTTCCCAGGCGGTCGGCGTGGGGTTGCGTTATAAGACACCCATCGGACCATTGCGGTTCGACTTCGGCTACAATTTGAATCCGACCCGCTATTTCCAGGGAGTTGCCTTCAATTCGCAGGGACAGGCGTTAACTTACGAAACCCAGCGTCTGCGGCATTTCAACGTATTTTTCAGTATAGGTCAGCCATTTTGATGGATTGCGTTCGTACGAATTCGAAGAAGATAGTCGCGATGTTGGCGCTGGCGTTGTTTATCGGCGTCGGCTTGTCCGCTCAGGCTGGGCAGGTCATCGACCGCATCGTCGCCACCGTGAACGGCCACATTATTCTCCAGAGCGATTGGGACGAAGCCCTGCGCTATGAGGCCCTGCTCAATGGTCGCCCGCTCAACCAGTTCACCGACGACGATCGCCGCGCGGTGCTCGACCGCCTGATCGATCAGGAACTGCTGAGCGAACAGATGAAGTCGGCGTCCTTCCAGCATGCCTCCGCAGAAGAGGCGGCGGCCCGTGTCGCTGAGGCCCGGAAGCAGTATCCCGAAGCTTCGACCGACGATGGCTGGAAGGCCGTGCTGAGCGGGTTAGGGCTATCGGAAAACGATCTGGTCGCGCACGTGCAGCAGCAAATCGATCTCATGAGGTTGGTCGATGCTCATCTTCGTCCCGCGGTGCAGATCGATTCCAAGACCATCGAAGCGTACTACCGCGAAAAATTCATTCCGCAGTTGAAGGAGCCCATCGTGGCCGAGGTTCCTTCCGCCGACGTTGCCGCCAAGATTCGCGAACTCCTCACCCAGGAAAAAGTAAACGAACTGCTCGTATCCTGGCTGCAATCCTTGCGTTCGGAGAGCAAGGTCAGCCTGCCGGGATCGGGCGGAGTTCCTGACGGAGTGCAGACGCGGTGAGCGCCCCTGCCGCCAGACCTCCGCGCTGGTGGAAATTTCTGCTGCTGGTCATCGGCGTCGGAGTGGTCGCCATTCTCGCCGCCCTCTGGTATTCCACTACCGATTCCTTTCAAGCCTTTGTGCGCCGCCGCGTGGTCGCCGAGGTGGAACGCATCACCGGAGGCCGCGCTGAAATCGGCAGCTTCCACGTGGTTCCTTTCCACATGCAGGTCGAACTGCGCAACATCACCGTGCATGGTAAGGAAGCCCCCAACGAAGCTCCGCTCGCACACGCCGACAGCCTGGTCGCAAAACTGAAAGTGATCTCATTTCTGCGTACGGAGTTCGGATTCTATTCGGTAGCGCTCGACCATCCTGTGATTCACGTTGCCATTGGACAGGACGGCGTCACCAACGTCCCGGCCCTTAAGCTGCGCGAGAAACCGTCGGAGACTACGCCCATCGAACAACTGTTCGCGCTCTCCATTGACCATCTCTCGGTCCGTAGCGGCGAATTGTTCTGGGCCGACCGCAAGATCCCTCTCGACTTTGCGGCCCATGAAACCACCCTGCAGATGGATTATTCGTTTCTGCACAGCCGTTACGAAAACCACTTCTCGGTGGGCAAAGTGGACAGTTCGTTCGAAGATTTTCGGCCTTTCGCGTGGATGGCCACGGCCGACTTCAGCCTGAACTCGACCTTTGCCGACATCAAATCGTTGCGTTGGAACGCCGGCCGGTCGGTACTCGAAATGAGCGGCCGCGTCAGCGATTTCCGCAATCCTCACCTTGACGGAAGCTATAGCGCGCACGTTGACCTGGCTGAGGCCGCCGCGATCGCACGCCGCCGCGACTTGCGCGAAGGCGCCGCCGATTTCAAGGGCACCGGGCACTGGTCGCTCGAGGAGTTTACTGGCTCTGGTTATCTCGCTCTACGCGACATGGCTTTTCAGGACGATCAGATCGCGCTCAAGCGAGTCAGCGTCAATACTGATTACTCCGTGACTGACCAGCAGATCAAGCTCGAGAAATTGCAGGGAAGAATATTTGGCGGGACCTTCACCGGCGACGCCCAGGTCGACAACTGGTTGCACAGCATTCCGCTGTCATCGGCGGCCCGAGCGAAAAAGAGTAGGGAAGATCTCCCTGAAATTTCTGCGGCCCGTCCCTCCGCCAGGAAAACTGGGAAGCCGAAGGGCCCTGGAGTGCAAAATGGCGTCGTCCATCTTCGAGTGCGCGATGTTTCCGCGGCTGAAATGGCGGTTTCCCTCGACGTAGCCGCGCACCCGCTCCATCATTTTCATCCCGCAGGCTTGGCGAACGGCGCTGTAGACGCCTTCTGGCGAGGTTCAGTCAAAGACGCGGAAGTGGGATTCGCCGCCGACGTCAACCCGCCGCAGCGTCCCGCTAAAAGCGAACTCCCGGTGACCGCACAGATTCAGGGCAAATATCTCGGCGTGACCGACTCCTTGGAATTGAATCAGTTCAAATTATCCACGCCGGCGTCGCGCGTGCAGGCTTCCGGAATCTTGGCGTCGACTTCCACGCTGCACTTTTCCGTTTCGACTTCCAACCTCGAAGAATGGCGGCCGCTGGTCACCGCCCTCGGCGGCCCCACTAACCTGCCATTCCGCGTCGATGGAAATGCGACCTTCAACGGCGTGGCCGAGGGCACATTTTCCGCGCCCACGGTTGCCGGAACTCTGGCCGCGGAAGACTTCGAATTCACCATGCCGGCAACCTCGCGTACCCCTGAGCAACAGGTCCACTGGGATTCTCTAGGCGCCAGCATTCAATTCTCCTCGCATGAACTTGCACTTCGTGGAGGCACGCTGCGCCGTGGCGACACGAGCGCCGACTTCGAACTGGTTGCTGCCCTGCAAAATGGCGAGTTCACCGAAAACAGCCCCTACACCGCGCGCGTAAACCTGCACAAAGTGGACGTGGCGTCTACGGCGGCATTGGCCCGCTTCGACTATCCCGTTTCCGGGACGGCCGACGTCTCGGTGCAGATTGCCGGAACGCGCGCCCATCCTCGCGCTCAAGGACACATTCACGCCGCGAACGCCTACGTCTATGGAGAAGCCATCGAAACCTTCGACGCCGATCTGCGCATGGCCGGAATCGAAACGGCTCTCAACAACATTCACCTCACTCACCAGGACGCATCGGTATCCGGCAGCGCCGCCTACACGCCTGCCACGCAGGGCTTCCGTCTCGATCTGGTGGGCAAAAATTTCGACGTATCCCGCATTCGTCAGATTCATCTCAACCCTCTACCCATGGAAGGTCGAGCCGACTTTACTCTGCAAGGATCCGGAACACTCACCGCTCCCGTGATCAACTCCTCCGTTCATATCGCCGGCCTTACGCTCGACCACGAACTAACAGGCGGCTTGGACTTCGACATGACCACGAAGAATGGCGAACTGCGCCTGACCGGTCGTTCGGAATTCCCCAACGGCACGCTTTCCCTGGCCGGCACGGTTGGAATGCACGGCGACTATCCCGCAAACATTACTGCACAACTGGATCACGTTGATCTCGATGCCTTGTGGCGCGCTTACCTGGGCCAGGAATTGACCGGCCATTCCGCCTTTGGCGGCACCGTGATCATGCGCGGCCCGCTGCGGCATCCGACCAAGTGGACGCTCGACGGCAACGTCACCGACATTGGTATCGAGGTGGAGTTTGCCAAGTTGCACAACCAGGATCCGGTGCACTTCACCTATGCGGACCAGACCATCCACATCCAGCCTGCTCACATGGTGGGCGAAGGCACCGACGTCGTTGGTAGCGGCTCAATCCATTTTGTCGACGGCAAGGAACTCGATCTCTCCGCCGACGGACAAGTTGATCTCAAACTGCTTGGCAGCTTCGCCCCCGATCTGACGGCTTCGGGTCTAACGGCGATTCACATGAAATTAGGGGGCACGCTGATCGACCCGCTTCCACAAGGCACCATCGAAGTGAAAAACGGCACTGCCAATTATGCGGGTTTGCCCAGTGGCTTAAGCGAGATGAACGGTGCGCTTTCGTTTACCCGCGATCGCGTCCATATCGTTCAACTCACTGCCCGCACCGGCGGCGGCACGCTCGACCTGCAAGGCGACATCACCAACTACAACCGGCAAATCAATTTCAACCTCACCGCCGTCGGAAAAGAAGTGCGCTTGCGCTATCCGCCCGGCGTCAGTTCGACCGCGACCGCCGAGTTGCACTGGGTGGGAACCCGCTCCGCTTCGCTGCTTTCCGGCGATGTGCTGGTCACGAAATTGGCCGTAACCCCGGGCTTCGATTTCGGTTCCTACCTGGAGCGCAGCCGGCAGTCGGCCGCAATCATGCCCGCCAATTCGCCGCTCTACAATGTGAAACTCGATGTGGCTGTTCGTACTGCGCCTGAATTGCAGATGAAGACCGCAGTCGCGCGCTTATCTGGCGACGCCGACCTGCGGCTTCGCGGTTCCGTCGCGCGCCCCAGCGTCCTCGGCCGCGCCGACATTCTGGAAGGCGATGCCACCTTTAACGGCATCAAGTTCCGGTTGGAGCGCGGCGACATTACCTTCGCGAATCCCGTGGCGATCGCGCCCCAACTGAACCTGCAGGCCACCACGCACGTTCGCAACTACGATCTCGACATCACTGTCACTGGAACGCCCGAACGCCTCGCCGTCAACTATCGCTCCGAGCCGCCTCTACCCAAGTCCGACATCATCGCTCTTCTGGCCCTCGGCCGCACCAGCGAGGAATCCGCGCAACTGCAGGAGCAATCGGGGCAGCAAGTCTTTACCGACGAAGCCACCAACCTGATCATCAATCAGGCCATCAACTCCACCGTCAGCAGCCGCATGCAAAAACTTTTCGGCGTCAGCCGCATCAAGATCGATCCCCAGGGCCTGACTACGGAAACCAATCCCACGGCGCGCGGCCCGCAGGTTACCATCGAACAGCAGTTTGCCAACAACGTTTCCCTCACTTACAGCACCAATGTCTCGCAGAGTTCGCAGCAGATCATTCAGGGCGAATACTACGTCAACCGCAATATTTCAGTGGTGGGGACGCGCGATCAGAACGGCGTGGTCAGCTTCGATATCCGCGTTCGGCAGCGCAAGAAATAGAATAGTTCCCGCGGGACGCCGCTACCCAACTCTGCCCATGAATTCTTCTGAAGAAACTGTCGCATTAACCGATCTGCGCCGCCGCATGGTCGATTCCCAATTGCGGGCACGCGGCATCGCCGACCAGCGGGTCCTCGCGGCCATGGAGCAAGTGCCGCGTCACGACTTCGCGCCGGGACGCTACCGCGATCAGGCCTACGAAGATCATCCCTTGCCGATCGGGGAAGGACAGACCATCTCTCAGCCCTACATCGTGGCGCGCATGCTCGAAGCCCTGGCGCTTTCGCCAACCGATAAAGTTCTGGAAGTGGGTACTGGATCGGGATACCTGACGGCACTGCTCGCAGAACTGGCCGCGCAGGTGTTCTCCATCGAGCGGCACGCCGAGCTTGCGGATGCCGCCCGAGATTTGCTGGCCCGCATGGGCTACACCAATGCGAGAGTGATGGTCGGCGACGGCACTCAAGGCTTTACCGAGGCCGCGCCCTACAATGCGATCATCGTTTCTGCCGCAGCTGCAGAAATCCCCCGCGCTCTGCTCGAACAATTGGCAGAAGGCGGACGCATGATCATCCCGGTAGGCACGGCCGACTCTCAGCAGCTGCAGTTCGCCCGCATGGTCAACGGCCAGCCGCGAACTTCACTGCATGAACTCTGCCGCTTTGTTCCGCTGGTGTCGGATGGAAATTCGGTCTAAGGTCCAACGTATCAGGTCCAAGTCGTCAGTCTGCGGCTAAGCTTAAGGCACAGTCCCTGCATTAGAATCTACTCGTGCCCGTTCTGCACAACCTGCGCGTCACTTTGGAGATGATCAAGTGGGAGCACTCCATTTTCGCGTTGCCTTTCGCGCTGTGTGGGGCCATGCTCGCTGCCGGAGGATTCCCCTCGCTGCACCAACTGGCGTGGATTATCGTCGCCATGATCGCAGCACGGTCCGCCGCCATGGCCTTCAACCGCTGGGCCGACGCATCCATCGACGCCGCCAACCCGCGCACCAGCACGCGTGCCCTACCCGCCGGGCAACTCTCGTCCGCGTTTGTAGTTACATTCGTAGTGGTGTCCAGCGCAATTTTCATTCTGGCTGCCAGTCAGCTTAACCGCCTGTCGTTGGTGCTTTCACCGGTCGCGCTCGCCGTGCTGCTTCTCTACTCCTATACCAAGCGTGTGACCCGCTGGTCGCATCTGGTGCTGGGATTCGCTCTCGGCATTGCGCCCGCCGCCGCGTGGATCGCCGTCCGCGGCTCACTCGATCCGCGCATCCTGCTGCTGACCGCCGCGGTGACGTTCTGGGTAGGTGGTTTCGACGTTCTCTACGCCTGCCAGGACTTCGATTTCGATCGCCAAAGCGGCCTGCACTCCATCCCGCGATACGTTGGAATCCCCGCCGCGCTATGGATCGCGCGCGCCTTCCACGCCATCATGGTCGGACTGTTGATCGCCCTGCTAGTTGCCTTCGGGATGGGCAAGCTTGCTGCCTGTGGCGTTCTGGCCGTGATCCTGCTGCTCCTCTACGAACACTCGCTGGTCCGCCCCAACGACCTGTCGAAACTCAATGCCGCCTTCTTCACCATGAATGGCGTCATTTCAGTTTTGTTCTTCGCTTTCGTTGCGGGCGATTTGCTCCTGCGGAAATAGCTTGCCGGGTCGACTCGCCGGAGAGACCGGGTTGCGACACGCCTCTCCGGGCGGGTGCCCCATTTCTCGCGTGCTTTGCGAGAAGTGGGGCTTTTCGCCGACAACATCAGAATGCGCCTACGGATTCACCTTCAGCAGCAGCATCGTGCCGCTTTCCATCTTCACGTTGTTCTTTTCCGAACTCAAAACCGATCCCTGCGCTGTGTTCGCGGCCGGTTCGAGTTTCAGGTTTGAGATTCCCACCACGCCCTGCGTGTTCCCGTTAATCGGCGGCCGCGCGCCAGACTGCTGCTGACCCTCGGTGCCTTCGGCGTCGGGACTGGGCGAAGCGCTCGGCTGTGGAGTTGGCGCCGAGCCTCCCATGGCCCCGCCGCGTGAACCTCCCGACGGAGTAGGTGCAGGGCTGCCGCCGCTCGCTGCAGGCGCACCCTCGTCTGAGCCGCCGTTCGCGTTATTGCTGGGCGGAGCGATTACCGCCTGAATCGACATCGGCAAAGCCATATCCCCGTTCTTCAACGAAGCGCGGTCAAACGCGATGCCTAGCTGTGATTCCTTCTGATCTTTCTTCCGCGCCTGCGCCTCGGTCACGTGCCCCGTCACCTTGGTATCTTTCGGCACCAGCACTTCGCCGCTGGTCGTCTTCAAATCCATGGTGACCTTCGCCACGATCTGGTCGCCAGGCTTGGCCTTCTTGGCGTCAATGGTTTTTGTCAACTGCACCGGGATCACGCTTCCCGGCGCAATTCTCGATCTCGACGGGGTCATTTTCTGGTTCGCGCCGCTCGCAGAGGAAGCGGAAGGCTGAGCAGTTTGCGGTTGTGTCTGGGGTTGCGAGGTTTGAGTCTGCGGCGTGGTAGCTGGCGAGGCCGCTTGCGGCTCAGGTTGAGAAGGTGGAGTGCTTGGGCTCTGGGCAAAAGAAGCCCCGCACAGCAATGCTCCACTGAGCACCGCGGCAGGAAGATAAGTTCGCATCGACAATCTCCTTCATCGGAAAATTTCGACGCAGGGCGCGCAAAGAGACAAAAAAACTAAGGAACAAAGAATGGAATTCGTGTCTGCTATTTCGATGCACTTTGCCCCCCAAGGGTAGGCGGCGAATCCTCGCCCACCCCCAAATCCTCGTACCCACAGAATCAGCCCTTCCACGGCTCAAACGTGGCCTTCGGCAACCGCCTGCGATATCATTAAAGGGATGCCTGCCACACGCCTGTCCCACGTTTTTCAAACGGATGATCCGCGCCTGGCGCCGGTTCACGAGAAAGTTCTTCGGGGCGAGCGCCTCACTGCCGGCGACGCTCTCGCCCTCTACCGCACCGGCGACATCCTTGCCGTAGGCTGGCTGGCCAACTCCGTGCGCGAACGCATGCACGGCGACAAAGCTTATTTCAACGTCAATCGCCACATCAATCCTACGAACGTTTGCGTCGCCGCCTGCCGCCTCTGCGCCTTCGGACGCAAGAAAGATACGCCCGGTGCCTACACCATGGCTCTCGACGAAGCGTTCGAGACCGCCGCTTCCGGCTATTCCGAAGCGGTCACCGAATTTCACATTGTCGGCGGCCTGCATCCTGACCTGCCATTCCAATATTTTCTGGATTTGTGTTCCGGCCTGAAACAGCGCTTTCCGCAAGTGCATCTGAAAGCCTTCACCATGGTGGAGGTCGCGTACTTGTCGAAGCGGGCCAAGCTTTCCATCCGCGAAACGCTGGAACAATTAAAGGCCGCCGGCGTGGATTCGCTGCCCGGCGGCGGTGCCGAGATTTTCGCCGACCGGGTGCGCCACGTCATCTGCGATCACAAGATTGATGGCGATCAATGGCTCGAAACCGCCCGTCTGGCGCACGAAATCGGGCTCAAGTCGAACGCGACCATGCTCTACGGCCACGTCGAAAACGACGAAGATCGCGTCGACCATCTACTCAAACTGCGCGCCTTACAGGACGACACTCGCGGCTTCCAGACGTTCATTCCCCTGGCTTTCCATCCCGACAACACGGCCTTGCAGCATCTGCCGAAAACTACCGGCATGCTCGATATCAAGCAGATCGCGGTCAGTCGCCTGGTGCTCGACAATTTTCCGCATATCAAATCTTATTGGCAGATGGTGAGCGCCAAAATGGCGCAGATCTCGCTGCGCTTCGGTGCCGACGACATGGACGGCACAGTCATCGAGGAAAAGATTTATCACGACGCCGGCGCGACCACTCCGCAAGGCATGCGCCGCGAAGAGTTGGAGCGCCTCATCCGCGCCGCCGGACGCGTCCCGATCGAGCGCGACACGCTCTACCGCCCGGTCACGCGCACCGAAACCTCGGTTACGGTCGCGGTATAGCCCCATCGCGAGCGACTACTCGATCAGGTCGTCGATAGATATTTTCACGTCGCGTAGAATTGCGCGCAGCAGGCCCGGTCCAATCGTTTCGCCTGAATGCACCGGTACGACGGTCGCCCGTCCGTCTGAATGTTTCAGGAAAGCGTGGCTGCCTTTGCTGCGAACCAGCTGAAAACCCGCGCTCAAGAATGCGGATGATTTCCTTGCCCTTGAGCCGGGGAAGGCGGGTCATATCGAGATTTGCTGAACCCCGACCAGTTCAAGCGCGCGACCGGCGTCGCCTTCGCTTTCCAAGCATAACGCCACTGCTTCGCGGATTCTTTTCATCAGCGTGTCGAGGGTTTTCGCCTGGGTGTGACAGCCTGGAAGAGTCGGAACTGTTCCGACATAAAATCCGTCCTCATCGCGTTCAATCACAACCGTGAATTTTCGCTGATTCCGCATGGGTGAGCTCCGGTTTCAATGTTACCACTTCGCAATTTACCTCATTGGGGCGGCTGCGTTGCGCTAAATTTCCGCAGTTCCTCCGCCGATGCATTCAGCAAGTTTCGCAGCACCGCAACTTCCGCCGCGATTGCCACGTGCAGCGCAGGGTCCACATCGGGCGCGAACAGCGGCGAATGATTCGAAGGCAAATGTGTTCCCGAAGCTTTCGCCTCCGCGAACTTCTCCGGATCGGCTCCTCCCAGGCTGAAATAGAACCCAGGCACGCCCTGCTCCACGAAATAAGAAAAATCTTCCGACGGCGTGATCGGCTCGCCGGTCACAACTTTATCTTTTCCCAGCGCGACTTCCAAAGGCTCTCGCAATCTCTCCGCCAGCGCTGGATTGTTATAGACCAGGTCCGTGCCCTCGTAACGCTCGACCAGCGGCTCTTTCGGCGCGCCCGCCGCCGCAGCCTCAGCCTTAGTGATGCGAGTGATGGCGCTAAGAATCTGTTTGCGCACGTCCTGCTTGAACGTTCGCACTGTCAGGCCCATCTCCGCATGGTCCGGAATAATGTTGTTCTTCGTCCCTGCCTGAATGTAGCCGACTGTCACCACTGCCATTTCACCGGGCTTCACTTCGCGCGACACAATCGTTTGCAGCGCGACAATGGTTCGCGCCGCGATCACGATCGAATCAATCGCCGTATGCGGCGCGGAACCGTGACCACCCTTGCCGTAAATCGTGATGCGCACCGAATCCGAATTCGTGTTGTAGATGCCGGGAGTGATCGCGACCATTCCCGCCGGCCGTTCGTTGTCTACGTGCAGGGCCACCGCCACGTCCGGCTTCGGAAACCGCGTGAACAAGCCATCGCGGAGCATTCCTTCCGCGCCGCCAATCGTCTCCTCCGCGGGCTGGCCGATCAACATCAGCGTTCCGTGCCAGGTATTCTTGCTGTGCGCCATGATCTCGGCCGTTCCCACAATCGCCGCCATGTGCAGATCGTGCCCGCAGGCATGCATCACCGGAACCTCGCGTCCCGCATCATCTTTGGCGCGCACCTTGCTCGCGTATGGAAGCCCTGTCTTCTCCTCCACCGGCAGCGCGTCCAACTCCGTACGCAACATGATCGTTGGGCCAGTTCCATTCTTCAGGATGGCGACCACTCCCGTGCCGCCCACATGTTCGGTCACGTCAAATCCAGCGCTGCGCAGTCGTTCCGCCAGCTTTGCCGCAGTTTTCATTTCGTGTGCCGAGAGCTCAGGATTCTGATGAAAGTCGAGATACAGGCTATGCGCGTCGGGATAAACACTCTCGACTTCTTTGGAATTAGGAGCTTGCGCACAGGCGGCTGCACTTAGCAAAACAAAAAAGAAAAGTTTGGACAAGGTCATGGGCCCGGATCATACCCGGATACTGCCGGAGTCTGCAAACCCGGCGATAAGAAATTATTTAACTGCAACGATTTCCCGAACGCGGCCATCCTAATAAGTAAGCAGCCCGATTCTTCGTTTGCTTTTTTCCACCGGGTGTACAATCGGCTTAAGAAAGCACTTGGTTGCGCACTTCGTAGCAAGGCCGAGGCGCTATGAACGTTCACGTTAGCTACCGTCTTCATAAAATTCCCGCCGTCGAAAAAGATATTCAACATCAGATCGAAAAACTGCAAAAACGCCTGCAGGTGTTTCGTCCGGAACTAATCCACCTGAAGGGCATGGTGGAGGAGATTTCGCCGCGCGAAGGGGTCAGCGTTTCGCTGAATCTGCGCTTGCCCTCGGGACAGATGGCCGTGCAGGCATCCGCTTCAACTGCCGCAGCTGCAGTGAAGACCGCGTTCGAAGACTTGCTGCAGCAGGTCAACAAGCACAAGGAGATTCTTCGCGCCTCTCACAAGTGGCAGCGCGGAAAGCGCGGCGACACTTCCCGCCCCGGGGCCGTAGTTCCACAGGTTCCGTTTGAGCAAACGCTGGCGGCGGTTTTTCCCGCAACCATTTCCAGCGACGATGTCCGCTCCTATGTGAACGTCAACCTGGCGCGTCTGGAGCGTTTTGTGGAGCGCGAAATTTATTTCCGCGAAGCTCAGGATTCCATCGCCACCGACAGCGTATCCAAGGAAGAAGTTATCGACGAAACCATCGCCGCCGCCCTTGCCGACGGACAAGAGAAGCCCGAACGCCTGGCCCTTGAGCCCTGGCTCTATCGTTTGGCGCTGCGCGCGCTGGACGAACTCTGTCGCACCGACGAGAGCAATGGCCACGCCCGGCCTCTGGAAGACTCCGCGCGCCTTCCCAACGTCAAGGCCAGCGACGAATCGGAATTGCAATTCCATCAGCCCGACGAATCGATAACCGGCGCGACTGTGATTGCGGACTCGCGCGTTGCCACTCCGGAGCAGATCCTGGCTTCCGACGAACTCCTGCGCCTGATCGCCTCTTCGCTACGCGATCTGGGTCCAGGCCCGCGCGAGGCCTTCATTCTGCACGCCGTCGAAGGCTTCAGTGTCGAAGAAATTGTGGCCATCACTGGCGTTCCTTCCGATCGAGTTCTCACTTTTGTTTCTGCCGCGCGCGACCACTTACGCAAAACGCCGGGACTGGCCAATCAATTCCCGGGGCGCCTCGCTCCAACCGGCGTCGCTTAATCCATTTCCATTTTGGGGAGATTGTCCATGAGTATTACCCGCGAACAAATCCGAGAATTAGCAGAATTTCAAGATCCTAACGCGTCTGCTGTTACTTTTTATTTTCAGCCATCAACCCCGCGCAACAAGGCTCATAAAGAAGATGTCATTCTGATCAAGGACCTGGTGCGCGAAGCTCTTCACACTCTGGAAAGTCAGGGGCGCAACGTATCCGCTCGCGCCGATATGGACCGTATCCTGCAACTGGCGGGCGATTTGCGCAGCAATGGCAAGCATGGCAAAGCCGTCTTCGCCTGCTCCGCCCAAAACATCTGGCGCGAATACGATGTGCCCGCCAGCCTGCCCGCGACGCAGCTTTTCGTCGATCGCCACTTCCGTCTCAAGCCCATCGCGCAACTTCTGGGCGCGACCCCCTTGCTCGGAGTGGTGCTGCTCGACCGTCACCGCGCGCGAATTTTCGATCTTCGCCTCGGCGAGTTGACCGAGCGCGAGGATTTATTTCATTCCCTCCCTCGCCGCGGGCGCAGCGACGGCTTTGCCGGATATGACGGTGGCCACGCCCAGCGCCGCGTGGAGGACGAGGCTCGCCAGCATTTCAAAAACGTCGCTGAGTCGTTGAAGGGCCTGCTGGAAAAAGGCGTGTTCGAAAAATGGATTCTTGCCTGCCAGGATGCTCATCTCTCCTTGCTGGAGCCGCAACTCCATTCCTATGTGAGCCAGGCCCTGATCGGCCGCTTCCGCGCCGATTTTAACCACATCGGCAACGAAGAGATTCGCACGCATGCCCAGCGGATTGTCGATCGCTGGCAAGGCGACCGCCGCCGCGAGTTGGTGGAACAGGCGCTCGGTCAGGCTCGAAGCAACGGGCGCGGCGTGACCGGCCTTCGCCGTGTTCTGCGTGCGCTGGAATTGGGAGAAGTCCAAACTCTCCTCATCGGCGAAAACCTTCAGGGCCACGCCGTCGAATGTACCGGATGCGGCCACGTTGACGCTCACCTCGTTAGTGCCTGTCCGGCCTGCGGACGCGCTACGCAAGAGATCGTCGACGTCGGAGAGGCAATCTTGCCGTGGGTGATTCGCCGCGATACAGAAACGTTTTACGTCAAGGACGATCCTGAATTTGACAAGGTTGGCGACATCGCCGCGCTGCTGCGGTTCCGCTCGGAGAAGGTCCAGCCCATCTCCACCGCGGTCGCCGATCAATTACACAAAGCGGGTGCGGCCTATCCCGGACGACTGCGGCGCTACGCCAGTCGCTGAACTGGATGTCCTGCAATTGCCAGAGCATTAAAGGGCGTGGAATCAGTCCACGCCCTTGCTCTTACCCGCAACCTCCCGACCTACGATGCGTGCCTACCCCGCAATAGGAATCGTAGTCCGCCTCGTGGTATGCTTCCCGCTTTGCCGGGAAAGTGCACGCCGTAAAGATGCGATCGCAAGCGTCAACCAGGAGGGTTCGTGACAGTTTCGCGCCGTGATTTCGTGAAGACCTCAGTGCTGGGAGCGGTTGCCGCCGGCGTAGGAGCGCGCGCCGAGACTTCTACACAGCCCGCCGCAGGCGGCCAGGGGCACGCCTCTCAGACCGATTCCCCCAAGCGCCCAATTATTATTTGTGCCAAAAACGGCTACGCCTATGTGGAAGCCGCTTACGCTTTTCTCAAAAGCGGTGGCGATACGCTCGAGGCCGGCGTCCGCGTAGTGAAAGGTCCCGAGGACGATCCCAACGACGACAGCGTTGGCCTGGGCGGCTTGCCCAACGAGGAATGCGTGGTCGAACTCGACGCCTGCTGCATGCACGGCCCCACGCGCCGCGCCGGTTCGGTCGGGGCAGTGCGCAACATCAAAAATGTGTCGATGGTTTGCAAGGCCGTCATGGAGCACACCGGCCACGTCATGCTCGTGGGCGAGGGCGCCGAACGCTTCGCCGTCGCCATGGGCTTTCCGCGAGAGAACCTGCTCACCGAACACTCTCGCAAGATCTGGTTGCTCTGGAAGCAATTCAATTCCGACCGCGACTGGTGGGGGCCGGGAATCGCCGATCCAAGCTGGAAGGCGCCCGAACCCGGCTCAGGCCGCCCACGAGCCGAAGTTTTGCGCGAAAAGATTGAGCAACTGCAGCAGCGCGCCGCCGACCTTGGAATTGAGCCCAAGTTCCAACTGGCCGCGGTGCGGCGCGTCCTGTTTCCGCCGACTGGCACCATCCACTGCTCGGTGCTCAACGAGAAAGGCGAAATGTCTGGTATCACTACGACCAGTGGCTTGGCCTTCAAACTGCCCGGCCGGTGCGGCGATTCGCCCATCATCGGCGCGGGTTGCTATACCGATCAGGACGTAGGCTCCGCTGGCGCCACTGGGTCCGGCGAAGAAAATATCAAAGTCGCCGGCGCTCACACCATCGTCGAAAACATGCGCCACGGCATGTCACCGCAAGAGGCGGGCATGGACGCGCTCAAACGCATCGTCCGCAACTACAATAACGACATGAACAAGCTGCGCTTCATGGACATGACGTATTACATCCTGCGCAAAGACGGAGCCTACGCCGGCGTCTGCCTGTGGGAGGGATATTCCGCCGGTCATCCGCACCAGTTCGCAGTGCACGACGGCACGCTGCGTTCCGAAGTGGCGGTCTCCCTGCTGAAGGGCTACTCGCAGGATTGGCCCCCATTCCCGCCGATTCCCGAAGAGTTGAAAAAAAATTCGGAGTACTTGAAGTAACCGTTCGAGTAGCGCCGCCGTCCCGGCGGCTGTCCGGCGGGCGTCCTCGCCCGCCGCGTCTAAACCTCAGCTATCGTCGGCCCTCTTCAATAAGATCCTTCATCGTGAGACCTCGAAGCGGCTTCGCGCGTTTTCGAATCTTGTCAATGTCGGCGAACGCCTGACTGAGGCTGGTTGCACTAATAACGGGAGCGATAATTGCTACGAGTCTTCCCCGCCGCGCGATTCCGGTAGATTCCCCGGCGCCCGCACGGTCGACGAGTTCGGAGAGCTTCTGCTTCGCTTCGACCAGTCCGATTGTTCGCATGGATGGTGATCTCTTGTCTTTCGCTGGCCTACGAGAACCTCACCTTTACATCCGGCCCCTTCTCCAGATGAATGCTCTCCACGAACCGCACCTTCCCGGTGCGCAAAGTCAAAATCACCGACGACGTCCGCGTGCCTTCGCCGAAGAAGCGCACACCCTTCATCAGCGCGCCGTCGGTTACGCCGGTCGCCGCGAAAATTAGTTGCTTGCCAGGCGCAAGATCTTCCGCCTCATAGATTCGGTTCTTGTCTTTAATCCCCATGCGCGCCAGTCGCTCTTCCTGATCTGGTTTCACCACCAGCCGGCCCAGCATGTATCCATTCAGGCATCGAATCGCCGCCGCCGTAATCACGCCTTCCGGCGCGCCGCCCGATCCCATCACCGCGTGTACGCCTGTTCCAATCACCGCTGCGGCGATTCCCGCGGAAAGATCGCCATCGCCAATCAGACGAATCCGCGCCCCAGCCGCCCGAATGTCCGCAATCAGCTTTTCATGACGCGGTCGTTCGAGCACGATCACGACCAGATCCTCCACGTCGCGGTCCAGCCGCTTGGCAATGTTTTTCAAATTGTCAGCCACGGGCGCATCCAACTCAACCGCATCCTTGCACGAGGGCCCGACGACAATTTTTTCCATGTAGCAATCCGGCGCATGCAGCAGCCCTCCACGCTCAGAGGCCGCCAGCACGGTGATCGAGCCAGGCGCGCCCGTGGCGCACAGGTTCGTTCCTTCCAGCGGATCAACCGCGATGTCGACCTCCGGAACCTCAGTCCCGTCGGGAAACTCGGCGCCCACTTTTTCCCCGATGTAAAGCATGGGCGCCTCGTCGCGCTCGCCCTCGCCAATCACGATCGTCCCTCGCATCGGAATACTGTCCATGGTCCGGCGCATCGCCTCGGTGGCTACCTGATCGCTCAGCTTGCGCTCGCCCTGCCCCATGGTGCGGGCAGACGCGATGGCCGCCACTTCCACCACGCGCAAAAATCGTGAGGCGAGATCGCTTTCTATGTTTTCCCCGAAAATTCGTGCCTTGCCTTCCGGACGGGTCTGCGTAGCCATTCTGAAATGTCTCCCGGCGCCTTTGGATGCGGCGTCGCAGCGCCGGGTTGAGACTATAGCGCAATCTCCGCGAGAATGGAAACCGCGAATCGAAACTAAAAAACTAAGATGCGCAGTATCGATTTTCTTCATCGCATTCCGCGGAGACTGCGCGTCGTTCGTGGTATCCTCTCTATCCCTGAGCGGTGATAGAGACGTCGGCCGCAATGCTCGACGAGAGCCGAATCCCATGCCCGAAACGCGCCCCCTGACTTTTCTTTGCATCACGACGTACGAGAAAGGACAGGAGTTCATGCGCGAGTGCAAGCGCCAGGGATGCCGCGTCATTCTTCTCACCGCAGAAAAATTGCGCAACGCCGACTGGCCTCGCGACATTCTCGACGACACCTTCTACCTGCCCGCAGAAATAGCTCTCACCGACGTCGTGCAAGCTGTTACCCACGTGGCGCGCAACCAAAAAATCGACCGCATCGTCGCGCTCGACGAGTTCGACATGGAAACTGCTGCCACTCTGCGCGAACACCTGCGCATCCCCGGTATGGGCCTCACCACCATGCGTTATTTTCGCGACAAGCTGGCCATGCGCATGCGCGCCCTCGATCGCCATGTGCGCGTGCCCGATTTCGTTCCCGTGATGAATCACGAAGACATCCGCTATTACCTCGATCACGTCCCCGGCCCGTGGGTGCTCAAGCCACGCCAGGAAGCTTCCGCGATCGGTATCAAAAAAATCCACGCCGCCGCCGAACTATGGCCGTTGCTCGAGCAACTGGGCGACAAGCAATCTTCCTACCTGCTGGAGAAATTTCTTCCTGGCGATGTTTATCACGTGGACTCGGTCGTGTCAGAAAGCGAAGTCGTGTTTGCCAATGTCAGCCAATATGGCAAACCGCCCATGAACGTAGCTCAAGGCGGCGGAATCTTCACAACCTTCACCGTGCCCCGTAGAGGCGACGAAGATTCCGCGCTGCGCGCGATCAATAGCGACCTGCTTTCCGCGCTGGGCCTGGTACGCGGCGTTTCCCACGCGGAATTCATTCGCGCCCACGCCGACGGGCATTTTTATTTCCTCGAATGCGCGGCCCGGGTTGGCGGCGCCTACATCAACGAGATGGTCGAGGCCGCCACCGGAATCGACCTGTGGCGCGAATGGGCTCGCATTGAAGTCGCCGGCGGCGACGGGAGCTACGATCTGCCGCCGATCCGAAAAGATTATGCTGGCGTCATTCTTTCGCTCGCCCGCCAGGAAGATCCGGACACCTCGGCCTACAACGATCCCGAAGTCTATCTCCGCATCAAACGCCACCATCATGCCGGACTGGTGTTGCAATCGACCGATCCGCAGCGCATTCCGCGCGTGCTCGAAGATTATGCCCGTCGCTTCGCCCAAGAGTTTCTCGCAATCGAACCGCAGGCCGACAAGCCCACCGCCTAGCGTAAGACACCGACGGTCCGGATAGAATTCTGTACTGCTTCTCTCCGCGTCCTCTGCGGCATCACTCAGCGTTCTCCGCGGTTAAGAGCTTTCGCTGATGTCGGCAGTGCGCGGGGAGTTCAGAGACGGAACCGGGAAGTTTCCGCTCGTTCACTTCCTGTCTCTGCTACCATTTCTTGATGAGTCCAACCACCAGCGAACCCCCCGCGCCGGCGGCCGAACGCCCGGAACGCAAAGAACCCACTTACCTCTTCACCGAAAAATATGTCGCCGACAAAAGCGAAACCGCGCGCCGCTTCATCGAAACCCGCGCCCGCCTCAACGCCAACGTCGACAAAGCCAGCAACTTTCTCGTAAAGCGTTTTTACAACATCGATCACAACACCTATCTGGAAGGCGCGCTCCCGGCCAAAACCAAAGAACTGATGGGACTGGTCGCCTCGGCCTGCCTGCGCTGCGACGACTGCATTTTCTATCACGCGATCCAGGCCTACCGTTTGGGCGTAACCCGAGCCGAGCAGGAAGAGTCACTCAATGTGGCGCTGGTCGTCGGCGGAAGCATCGTCGTTCCTCACCTCCGCCGCGCCTATGAATTACTGGAAGAGATTTACGGGTGAGGGAGCACCAACGAACTCTTCAATTGTTGCGCCACAGAACTGAACCCAGCAGGGTAACCACAATTAGTGCGATTCCCGTGCCAAGTTTAAGATGCTGCGGACTACCTAGCGAGGCCCAAAGCACATCCGGCGGCCACAAAACGCTGTTGTCGCGCAACGCATCCAGGCACGCCAGCACTCCCAACAAGAAACCAGCCGCAGTCGCCACCCGCCGTTGCTTCTTCGCAGTCATCTGAAAAAATGCTGTGGGACAGCCACCCTCGGCTGTCCAGCCGAGCGAAGCTCGGCCGCATTACGGTCGTCCACTACACGATCCCTAGAACGCGTCAATCCCCGTAACGCTCTGCCCGATGATCAGGGAGTGCACGTCATGCGTGCCCTCATAAGTTTTTACCGACTCCAGGTTCATCATGTGCCGCATGATCGGATAATCGTCCGCCACGCCATTCGCTCCCAGAATGTCGCGCGACAGCCGGGCGCACTCCAGCGCCATCCACACGTTATTGCGCTTGGCCATGGAGATGTGTTGCGGCTCGACTTTGTCCGCATCTTTCAGCCGTCCCACCTGCAGCACCAGCAACTGCGCCTTCGTGATTTCGCTGATCATCCACGTAAGCTTGTCCTGCACCAGTTGGTGCGACGCGATGGGCCGATCGCGCCACTGCTTGCGCAGCAGAGAATATTGCAGCGCACAGTCGTAGCACGCCATCGCCGCGCCCAGCGCGCCCCACGCAATGCCGTACCGCGCCTGGTTCAGGCACATCAGCGGAGACTTCAGCCCGCCCGTTTTCGGCAGCAGGTTCGCCTCCGGCACGCGCACATCCTGCAGCGACAACCCCGACGTCACCGAAGCCCGCAGCGACCACTTGCCATGAATGTCGTCGGCCTTGAACCCGGGCCGGTCGGTCTCCACCAAGAATCCGCGGATGCGATCTTTCTCGTCTTCCACTTTTGCCCAGATGATCGCCACGTCCGCAATCGTGCCCGACGTGATCCACATCTTCTCGCCGTTGATCACGTACTCGTTCCCAACTTTCTTCGCGCGCGTGCGCATGCCCCCTGGGTTCGAGCCAAAGTCGGGTTCGGTCAGCCCGAAGCAGCCCAGCTTCTCTCCTGTTTGCATAGGCGGCAGCCACGTCTCCTTCTGCTCATCGCTGCCGAATTCGTAAATGGGATACATGCACAGCCCCGACTGCACGCTGACAAAACTGCGCACGCCCGAGTCGCCGCGCTCCAGTTCCTGCGTCATCAGCCCGTATTCCACGTTGCTCATGCCGGCGCAGCCATAGCCCTTCAGCGACGCCCCGAAAAATCCCAGCTCGGCCATGGGCTTGACCAGTTCGCGCGGAAATCGTCCCGCGCGGTTGCATTCTTCAATAATGGGAATCAGGTTGTCTTCAATGAACTGGCGCGTGGTGTCGCGCACCAGGCGCTCTTCCTCAGTCAACAGCGAGTCGTATTGCAGAAAATCGACGCCGCGAAATTTAATGGCAGGCATGGTTCCTCCTGATGAATTGAATCCAAATCCTGTGTCGAATGCGGGAAAACTTGTTTGCCGGCCACAGGATCGGCGCTACGCTGGTGGGCAAACATATGACGGTAGCAGGGGCAGGGGACGCGGGTCAACGCCGCGCGCTCTCACTTATTTCGGCTGGTAAATTTCGGAATCCAACGCGGCACTGTCCGCCGGTACTCCTCGTACGATTCACCAAACTGCCGCCCCAGCGTAGGCTCCTCGTAAACGACTACAAATAATTCCACTGGAATACACAAGAATGCGGCATAGGCCAGCAGTGGCAGGGAATGAAACGTGGCGGCTTCGCCGAAAATCACCCCGAACACGCCGATGTACATGGGATTGCGAACGTAGCGGTGCAGCGCCGTGGTCACCAGAAATTTGGTCGGCGCAATCGGCGCTGGCGTCCCCAATCCGCGCACCGCGAATTCCCACGCACAGCGAAAGTAAATTGCTGCTCCCGCCGCAATCATGACGATGCCCAGCGCCGTCAGAATGCCCAACTGTGGCTTCGAGAACCCGCCCAGCAGCCACCGTGGGATAAACACCAGCACCGACCCCGGCACGAGGATCGTAAACAGAATCGTTTTGAGGATAGGACCAAGCTCTCGACGCATGACTTGATCGAAAACCGCCAGCAAGACAGCCGGCACAACCTTACTGTAAAATTAAGCACGACGGAAGTGAGTCAAGCCGCAGCTTCCAGAGTGGATTCCCGCAGGCCCGGGTAGACTTCGCAGACATATCCACCAGCATCCGTGCAAGCCAGCGGATTGCGCTGCGCAAAAATCGCACCACCAGGAGACTAAATCATGGCAGTAGGCGCCAAGATCGCAAAAACAGCAGACCGCAAGAAAGTCATGGACACCACCAAGAGCACCGATTGCCCCAAGTGCGGCAAAGCCACACGCATCGTCAAGCGCGTGAAAGACCGCGAACGCGGCGTCCCGGGCGGAGTCTACATCTCGTGCTCGGCGTGCGAATTCTTCGAGAAACTCTAACCAGCAAATCAATCAGCCGGAGCTCGAGGTATTTTCCCCGCGCTCCGGCTTTTGTCAGCTCTTCGCAGCGCGACTTCCGCGATACCACTCGACCGTGCGCCGCAGGCCATCCTCGAAATCCACTTTCGGTTTATAGCCCAGGCCGGCTTCCGCCTTCGAAATATCGGCGAGCGAATGCTTAATGTCCCCCGCCCGCTCGTCTTCATACTTCGGCTTGCCCCGATAGGAAGTCATCGGCTGCAGCAACTGGAAAGTTTCGTTCAGGGTTACTCTGCGTCCCGTCGCGACGTTGAACACTTGTCCCGCCGCCATGTCCGCAGGAGCTTTGCAGGCCAGAAGATTCGCATCGACCGCGTTGTCGATGTAGGTGAAGTCGCGGCTCTGCTCGCCATCTCCATAGATGAAAGGCTGCTCGCCGCGGAGCATCACTGTGATGAACTTCGCCAGCACGCCCGAGTAAGGCGACGACGGATCCTGCCGCGGTCCGAAAATATTGAAATACCGCAGCGCCACCGTCTCCAGTTGGTAGCAGCGGTAAAACGAAATCATGTATTGCTCGCTCGCCAGCTTGGCCACGGCGTAGGGCGAAATTGGATCGGGTTTCATGCCCTCATGCTTCGGCAGCGTAGGCGTGTCGCCGTACGCCGACGACGATGCCGCATACACTACGCGCTTCACCTTTGCGTCACGCGCCGCCACCAGCACGTTGACCGTGCCGTCAATGTTCGCCCGGTTGCTGCCCAGCGGGTCCAGCACCGATTTCGGAACGGAAGGAATCGCCGCCTGGTGCAGCACGAAGTCCACGCCATCGCACGCCTTGCGCATCGCGTCCAGGTCGACAATGTCTGCTTCGCGAAAATCGATGCGATCCAATATGTCGTTTATGTTTTCCCGGTTTCCGGTGGAAAAATTGTCAACGCCCCGCACTTGTTCGCCTCGCGAAAGCAGCGCCCGCGCCAACGAGGACCCAATGAAGCCGCCAATGCCCGTAATCAGATAGAGTGCCATGCCTCTTCATCATAACCAACCGAAGAGATTTCCGGCGAGGTGATCGGCTTTGGCAACTAAAATCGGAAGGGCGACAGAGAACTGCTTATAAAAGAGTGAAGCAGATTGTTAGCGTTGGTTGGTCGTATCCTGGCTCGCGCATAGGATTTTCAGAAAGTCATCCCGCATGAGCATCTGCCGGTTTTCGAAGAAGTCAGTCAATGCACGCAGTGCCGCCGCAGGATTTGCCAGAAGTACCGCACTTGTTCTCTCCCCCCCGACCGCTGGCGACGTTACTCGCGATCTCATCACCACCGTCGGCCGCGAAATTTTGCCCAGTAATTGTTTCAGCTGCGCCCGGTTCTCCTCCGACATTTCCTGAAAGGCAATTCCCATGCCCAGGTACGGATAGTTCACTCGTACCTCGCCCCGGGCCTCCACTCGAACCCCGCCGGCCTCCAGTTTCATGCCTAGTAAGGTTCCCACAGGGTAAGTAGCCTGAGCTTCTACGTAACAGCCGTGCATGCTCACGTCCTGGAACGAAGCCCAGGTTCGGACGTCGCAGTTGTCGGTGCGTAGTTCGGCGCTGCCTTCGCACTTGTGGCGCGTGCTACGTCGCTTCTCCGCGCCCTGGAACGGCTCACTGGCTTCTGCGTTGCCATCCTTCAAGTCGGAGGCTCGCGCACTACTCTGCCGCGCTCGCGCTACGGCTGCCGCCCCGGCCGCCGGCACGTCCGACTGTTTCAGCGCCTTCAGATAGGCCACGCTCCAATTGGTTTCTTCCGTCATGTTTTCCGATACGGTGCTCTGATATCTCTATCGGAAAAATGGGGCGAAACATTAGAACCGCTTGCTAATGCGTGGCTGAGAAAATTCTAATTGAGGGCGTTGTCCGACGATGCCGGCTCGGCCGTCACCTGTTGCCCCGCTTGCCGGATCTGCTTCCACAATTCCTCGCGCCCCGCTCCCGTCTTGGCCGAAAAGGGAAGCAGTTGCGCCGCGGGATACTCCTGCGCGAGAGTTCGCAGGGCATTATTCAATTGATTCTTCGATAGCTTGTCGCTTTTGGTTGCTACCAGCAAAAACTCTCGGCCCGAGGCGCTCAGAAAATCCAGCAACTGCCGGTCGCTCTGTTGCGGAGGAACGTTGGCATCCACGAGCGCGATGCACAGTGCCAGCGTCGAGCGTTCGTTGAGGTAAGGTTCAATGAACTTGGGCCACTCCTGGGAAATCTCGCGCGAAATCTTGGCATAGCCGTAGCCCGGAAGGTCGGCGAAAATCAGCTCGGGACGCGGCTTTCCAGGCCACCGGATCTCGAAAAAATTAATGCTGCGAGTGCGGCCGGGAGTTGAGCTGGTGCGTGCCACCTTGTCGCCCAACAGAGAATTGATCACGCTCGACTTGCCTACATTGGAGCGTCCGAGGAACGCAATTTCCGGCAGGCTCGGGGCAGGGAATTGCGCCGCATCGGTTGCCGCCATCAGAAACCGCGAGAGAACCCTCATGCCCAAGTGTGCAACGCGCAGGTGAGAGTTGGCAAGCGCTCTCGGCTGTCAGCGCGCAAGCTCTCAGCAAGAAGCTCTTACCGCGGAGTTCGCCGAGGAAGCCGGAGCTGAACCAAGCTTTCGATTTTGCCCTCCTCAGCGTTCTCTGCGGCTTTTCTCAGCGAACTCTGCGGTGAAGAGCTTTCGACGAAGACCGTAGAGACGTTGCTCGCAACGTCTCTCGATCCCTCATACGGAATTGCTCTTACGAAACTGCTTGCTCAGCGTGAGCGCCTGATGCTGGTAGGACGATCCAATGTTCGTGCCGTAAATTTTTTCCGGCCGCGACAGCAGGTGCATGTAATTCAACCGGCCCACCAGCTGCCCGTGCTCCATCAGGAACGGAACTTCGTGCGCCCGAACTTCGAGCACCGCGCGCGTTCCCTTGATCTCGCTCGAACCATATCCAAAGCCAGGATCGAAGAATCCCGCATAGTGAATGCGAAACTCGCCATCGGCCGGATCGAACGGAACCATCTCCGCCGCGTAGTCCGGAGGGACCCGCACCCGTTCCCGCGACGCCAGAATATAAAAATCGCCCGGCTCAAGAATCAGATTCTTGTTCGCACTCTGCCGGGTCACTTCCCAGAATTCCTCTGTCGAATAATGGTTGATCCGATCCAGTTCGATCACCGGAGCGTAGCGCTTCGCCTTATAAGCCACGATCTCGTTCGGCTCCGCAGCTTCGAGATTCACCGTAACCCGCAGCCCGCGCTGTAACTGCGCTTTGACTGGGCTGCTCTCGTCCATGTAGACGAGCGGCTCTTCGTGATCGAGCCCCTTGATCATGCTGTCGCCCGATCGCGGATTGCCTTGCACGAAGCGCAACTGGCTGAGCCGCATCCCCGCCCGCACCGACACGGTAAAGGTGCGCGACACAACTTCCGCGTAGAGCTTGCCTTTGTATCCCGCAGGCACGCTGTCAAACTCCGTGCCATAGTCGGTGATCAGGCGAGTGAAAATATCGAGGCGCCCGGTCGTGCTCTTGGGGTTTGCCTTCCCGGAAATATTTTCCGGCAGGTTCAACTCTTCGAGCAGCGGAATGATGTAGACGCAATCCTTTTCGAAAACCGGCGCGGCAGTCAGGTCGATTCGCGCCATTCGCAGGTCTTTGATTTTCGATTCGACCGTGCTCTTCGGCCCGGGCAGAAAGCTCGCGCGCACGCGGTGCGCCATGTCGCCTAGACGCAGGTCGAGGCTTGCTGGCTGAATGTGTTCGGGCTCGATGGGCCGCGAGGCGCTAATCTGCCCGCGCGCGATCAGGTTGCTGATTTCCTGCGAAGGAAGAATTCCCGTGGTGCGCGGATGCGCCGGCTCAACCGGCAATTCCGGCTCGTTCTCGAAAAAAATCTGGCTCTGGTTCGGCATGTTCACGATTCCCCGTGATGTCGGCGTCGGACGACGTCTGGCCATTGTTACACGGGGACTGGCAACTGATCACTGGCAACCGGCCACTTTTTTACTGGTGGGCTGCAGGACTATCGCCTGTGCTGGAGGTCAGCGGCGCGATCGGCTGCACAGTTTCTTCATCCAACTGTGTTGGCAGTGGAGACTCCAGGGCGATCTGCAGAACCTGGTCCATGGTATCGACGAAATGAAGCTTCATGGCGTTGCGCAAATTCTCTGGCACTTCCGCCACGTCCTTTTCGTTGTCCTTGGGCAGAATCACTTCGAAGAGTCCCGCGCGATGGGCCGCCAGCAGTTTTTCCTTGAGGCCGCCAATAGGCAGAACCTTGCCGCGCAGCGTGATCTCGCCGGTCATTGCCAAATCGCGCCGCACTGGAATTTTGCTCAGCGCGCTGGAAATTGCCGTAGCGATCGTGATGCCAGCCGACGGGCCGTCTTTCGGGATCGCGCCCTCGGGAACGTGCACATGCAGATCGAGATTGCGGTAGAAGTCGCGGCTCAGGCCCAGGCGCTGCGCCCGCGAGCGCACGTACGACATTGCCGCCTGCGCCGATTCCTGCATCACGTCGCCCAGCTTGCCGGTCAGCGTCAGCTTGCCTTTGCCGTCAACCACGCTCGCCTCGGTGCTCAGAATCGAGCCGCCCACTTCGGTCCAGGCCAAGCCCGTAACCAGTCCGACTTCGGATTTCTCGTGAGCCAGCGTGTCGCGGAACTTGATCACGCCCAGGAAGTCGTTCACGTTCTCCCCGGTCACGGTAACAGTATAGTTCTCGCCTTCCTTAACCACCTTGCGCGCCACTTTGCGGCAAACATTGCCAATCTCGCGCTCCAGGTTGCGCACGCCCGCTTCCCGCGTGTAAGAGCGGATCAGCCCCGTAATGGCTTCGTCAGTGAACCTGACATTCTTTTCCGACAGGCCGGCGGCGAGCATCTGCTTCTTCACCAGGAACTGTTTGGCGATTTCAACTTTCTCCTGCTCGGTGTAGCCATGCAGCCGCAGCACTTCCATGCGGTCCTGCAGCGCCGGCGGAATGGTGTGCATCACGTTCGCAGTGGCCACAAAAAATACCTGCGACAAATCGTATTCCACGTCGAGATAGTGATCGACGAACATGAAATTCTGTTCGGGATCCAGCACTTCCAGCAGCGCCGCCGACGGATCGCCGCGGAAGTCCATCGACATCTTGTCGACTTCATCCAGCATGAAGACCGGGTTCTTGGTGCCCGCCTTCTTCATCATCTGGATAATCTGTCCCGGCAGCGCGCCAATGTAGGTGCGCCGGTGGCCGCGAATTTCTGCCTCGTCGCGTACTCCGCCTAGCGACATACGCACGAATTTGCGTCCCGTAGCCTTCGCAATCGACATGCCCAGCGAAGTTTTGCCCACGCCTGGAGGCCCAACGAAGCACAGGATCGAGCCCTTGGGATTCTTCACCAACTGCCGCACCGCGAGAAATTCCAGGATGCGTTCCTTGATTTTCTCCAGCCCGTAGTGATCTTCGTTCAGAACTTTTTCCGCGCGCGAAATATTGCGGATTTCCTTGGAGCGCTTCTTCCACGGCACCGCCAGCAGCCAGTCCAGATAGTTGCGCGAAACCGTGGACTCCGCCGACATGGGCGGCATGGCTTCCAGCTTCTTCAATTCCTGCAGGGCCTTGTCCTTAACGTCCTTGGTCATGCCGGCGGATTCGATCTTCTTCTTCAGTTCGTCGAACTCGCTCTTTTCGCCGCGCCCCAGTTCCTTCTGGATGGCCTTGATCTTCTCGTTGAGGTAATACTCTTTTTGCGCCTTCTCCATCTGGCGCTTCACCCGCGACTGGATGGTGCGGTCCACGTTCAGCTTTTCGATTTCGATGTCGAGCACGTCGGCAATCCGCGTCAGCCGCTCGGCGGGATCGAAAATTTCCAGCAGTTCCTGCTTCTCTTCGATCGACAACTGCAGGTTGGCGGAGATCACATCGGTCAGCTTCGCCGGATCTTCCATGCGCACAGCCGAAATCATGGTCTCGTAGTTCAGCGCCTGGCACAGCTTCACGTACTGCTCAAACAGCGTGGTCACCCGCTGCATGCCCGCTTCCAGCGCCTGGTTGCCTTCGGCCGCATAGCGCGCGACCCGCACCGTGGCCTGCATATACCCGTCGGTGTCCGCCACTTGCAAAATCTTGCCGCGCTCCACGCCCTCCACCAGCACCTTGATATTGCCGTCGGGCAGCTTCAGGCTCTGCACGATGTTCACGATCGTGCCGACCTGGTAAATCTCGTTGGACTTGGGTTCGTCGATGGACGCGTCATGCTGCGTCGCCAGGAAAATCTTCTTATCCGCCGCCAGCGCCTCTTCCAGCGCCCGCACGCTCGATTCGCGGCCCACCACGAATGGCGTCATCATAAAAGGGAAGATGACCACGTCCCGAATAGGCATCATGGGCAGCTTTTTGGATTCGAACTTTTCCTTGGATGTGGTCACAGATTCTCCCCTGGGATGACGACCTAACAATAACAAGCCACAGCTAGAACGATTCTACTCTGTTCCGGCGCCCCTTGTCGTAGAGACGTTGCTGGCAACGTCTATGCCTGCGGTGTCCCGCAGCCTGGTTCGCCTTTGCCGCCTCGTAAAGACGTAGCGAGCTACGTCTCTACAATTCTCACCCTGCCTTTTCCATGACAGTGGCAAACGAAGCGTTCCGTTTTTCCACCATTTCCCGCGTCACTTCAAATTCTTTCAACTTTTTCTGGCTGGGCAGGTTAAACATCAGGTCGAGCATGAGCTCTTCCAGAATCATGCGCAGCCCGCGCGCTCCCACCTTGCGCGCCATGGCCTGGCGTGCGATGGCCCGCAACGCCTCGTCGTTGAACTTCAGCCGCACGTTCTCGAACTCAAACAGCCGCTGGTATTGCTTGACGATCGCATTCTTTGGCCGGGTCAGGATTTCGATCAGCGCGAACTCGTCCAGATCTTCCAGCATGCCGACCACTGGCAAGCGCCCGACGAACTCAGGGATCAGCCCGAACTTGATCAAGTCTTCCGGCTGGATCTCGGTCAGCAGTTCTTGAGCGCGCTTTTTCGAAGTAGCGAGATCTTCTTTGTCCGCCGCATCGCCGCTGCGGAAACCGAGCGACTTTTTGCCAACCCTGCGGGCAATAATCTTATCGAGCCCCACAAAAGCTCCACCGCAGATGAAGAGAATATTGGTCGTGTCGACCGGAGTGAATTCCTGGTGCGGATGTTTGCGCCCGCCCTGCGGCGGAACGTTGGCGATCGTTCCTTCCAGAATCTTCAGCAGCGCCTGCTGCACGCCCTCACCGGAAACGTCGCGCGTGATCGAGGGATTCTCATCCTTGCGCCCAATCTTGTCGACTTCGTCGATGTAGATGATTCCGGTCTGGGTGCGGCTCACGTCGCCGTCCGCAGCCTGCAGCAGCTTCAGAATAATGTTCTCGACGTCTTCGCCAACGTATCCCGCCTCGGTCAGCGTAGTGGCGTCGACAATGGCAAAGGGCACGTCCAGCATGCGCGCCAGTGTCTGGGCCAGCAGCGTCTTGCCCGTGCCAGTCGGGCCAATCAGCATGATGTTCGACTTGGTCAGTTCGATCCCGTCGCCGGTCTTCTGGCGATTCATGAAAATCCGCTTGTAGTGGTTGTAAACCGCGACCGCCAGCTTCTTCTTGGTCTGCTCCTGCCCAATCACGTACTCGTCGAGGAAGGTTTTTACTTCCTGCGGCTTGGGCAACTGGTTGGGCGTGGAACTGGGAGGAGTGGCCGTTCGATCGTCTTCCAGAATCGAGTTGCAGACCGCCACGCACTCGTCGCAAATGTAGGCGCGGGGATAATCGCTGGGCGACGAGATCAGTTTAGCTACAGCGTCCTGCGATTTATGGCAGAACGAACAGCGCAGTATCTCGTCCGACCCAGATTTGGTTTTCACTCGGCTCTACTCCTTGTTTCGACCGCTCGTTTCGACCGCTTGACCGCAACCCTGCGTCGTTTGGCCATTGCCGCGAAGCGTCCGATTCGGTCAAGCGCGAAGGCAGATCATACCGCTTTTGCCGTCTTATAGATGATATCGTCTATGATTCCGTATTCCTTAGCCTGCTGCGCGTTCATAATGAAGTCGCGCTCCACGTCCTTTTCCACCTTGTCCAACTTCTGCCCGCTGTGCTTCGAGAGCAACTGGTTTGTAATCTCGCGCATGCGCAGGATTTCCCGGGCGTGGATGTCAATATCGGTGGCTTGTCCCGACAATCCTCCCATAGACGGCTGATGTATTAGAATCCGCGAATTAGGAAGTGCCAACCTCTTTTTCGATTCGCCTGATGCCAAAAGTAACGCCGCCATCGACGCCGCCTGCCCCACGCACAGCGTCATCACATCGTTCTTTACGTACTGCATGGTGTCGTAAATCGCCATGCCGGCCGTAATCGAGCCTCCGGGAGAGTTAATGTAAAGCTGAATGTCTTTCTCCGGATCTTCTTGAGCCAGAAACAACATTTGGGCAATCACCAGGTTGGCGATGTTGTCGTCAATCGGCGTGCCGATGAAGATAATGTTGTCGCGTAGCAGCCGGGAATAAATGTCGTAGGCGCGTTCGCCCCGCCCGGTCTGCTCGATGACCATCGGTACCAGCATCATTTGTGGATCGTTCGGCTTCACTTTTTCACCTGCCACACTCCGCCCCGATGCAACCGCTTGCTTGCATGGGGAGGGTCGGAAAGGTCCGCGCGCTTTCTGGATTACGCGGACTGGTGATACAGAAATTCGAGGGTCTTTTCGCTGCGGATTCTGTTCCGGATTCTATCGAGGCCCCCATCCTGTGTCAAACGTGCGCGGACCGCTTCCGGAGTCTGCTTGGTCTGCTGGGCGAGAGCCGAAATCTCATGATCCATTTCTTCCTCTGCCACTTCGATTTTTTCCAGATCCGCAATGCGTTCCAGTAACAACGACGACTTTACATCCTGCACCGCCTGGTCCCGCTGGCCCGCCCGCAACCGCGGCAGGTCCATTTTTTTCAGGTCTTCCATCTTCATGCCCTGCGCCGCCAGAGCGCGCAGCCCGCGTTCCAAACGCAGATCGATTTGCCGGTCGACCAGCGACTCCGGCACTTCGAAATCGTTGCGCTTCACCAGTTCCGCCACCAGTTTGTCTTTGGCTTCGCGTTCGGCGTCATGCGTGCGTCTCGCCTGCATAATCTCGCGAATCTGTTTGCGCACCTGGTCGAGGCTGGTGAACTCGCCCAGTTCCTTGGCGAATTCGTCATTCAGTTCCGGCAAGTTCTTCTGCTTGATGGCCTGAATCTTCACCGTGTAGATGAATGTCTTTCCCGCCAGCCGCTTGTCGTTCAAGTCCACGGGATACTTCACTTCAAACTCGCGAACGTCACCGGCATTGGCCCCGCGCAGATTTTCGGTGAACTCCGGTACCGTATCCTTCCCGCCTATTTCGATCAGCACTTCGTCCATGTGCACGGGCTGGGTCTGGTCGTCGCCGTCCTTCGGTTTGCCGTCCATCGAGGACTGGGCGAAATCGCCGTCGGCCAGCGGACGCCCTTCCACCGACGTGTAGCTCGCGTGCTCCTCGCGCTCTCTGTTCACCGCCTCTTCCACTTCCTCATCCTTCACCACGATCTCAGGATGGTCGGCGCGTAATTCCTTGTAGCCTTCGATTGGAATTTCCGGCAGTACTTCGAAGCTCGCCTTGAAGCGCAGCGGCTCGCCATCATGAATGTGCAGGTCGGTGACTTGCGGCTGCGATACCGGAATCATCCCCTGCTTTTCCGCCTCTTTGCGGAAATATCGCGGCACCAGCGCCTCCACCACGTCGCTCTTCAAATCTTCCTTAAAGCGTTGCTTGATAATCGACGCCGGCACGTGCCCCGAGCGAAAGCCCGGCAGCCGCGCCACCTTCTGATATTTCAGGACGATTTTTTCCATCTCGCGAGCCACTTCATCGGCCGGAATTTCCACCGAGATCTCGCGTTTGACCCCGTCTTTGTTCTTCGCGTCCAGTGTTTGACTCAGACTCACGTTTGCCCTCTCGGCTTGCTTGTTCACACGCCGTTCATGTTGAGTGTAAAGACTAAGGGAGAGCACCGTCAAACGATCAGCTCCGTCGTTGGTCGCAAGTCGCTGGTCGTTGGCCCAGAATCGGAATTCGTAGAGACGTTGCTCGCAACGTCTTTGCCGGCAGTGTCGAAAATTTAAAGGTTGGATTTGCTTCCGGCCGAGACGTTGCGAGCAACGTCACTACAGGATGTGATGTAATAACTCCAACGACCAGATCCAACGACCAACGACGACCGATCTACGACGAACGACCCGATGTCCTGGCTTACTATCCTCAACCGCGAAGTCGAAGCCTGCACTCTCTGCCCGCGCCTGGTCGCCTACCGCGAAGAGATTGCCCGCGTGAAGCGCCGTGCTTACCTCAGTTGGGATTATTGGGGCAGGCCCGTGCCTGGATTCGGCGATCCTCATGCGCGCGTGCTGGTCATGGGCCTCGCGCCCGGCGCTCACGGCTCCAACCGCACTGGGCGCCCCTTCACCGGCGACGCCTCCGGCAACTTCATGTATCCCGTCTTGTTCGAAACCGGATTCGCCAGCCAGCCCAACGCCATCGACCGCAACGATGGCATGAAGCTGAACGATCTCTACATCACCGCCGCCGTCCGCTGCGCCCCTCCCGACAACAAGCCGCTGCCGCAGGAACTTGCCGCGTGCTCGTCATTCCTCGATCGCGAACTTGCAGGATTAGAAGATGTGAAGGTGGTCGTCGCGCTGGGAAAGATCGGCTTCGACGCCTATTTGAACTACCTGAAGCGCCAAGGCGCGCTAGCCGGCAAAAAGGCCTATGCCTTCAAACACGGCGCCAGTTACGGCATGCCGGATGGCAAGGTGTTGCTCGCGTCCTATCATCCGTCGAATCAGAACACCCAGACGGGCAAGCTAACCCGCAAAATGTTTGTCGAAATTTTTCAAGAGGCGGCAAGAATTGCCGATAGACAACTTGAGGCGCCGCCAGTGCCGGATCGTTGACCCTTCCCCCTCCACGGGGGCATAGCCAAAAGCTCGGGCACGAACCGGGGCGGCGCCGTTACAACGATTGCTGATTGAAGATTGATGATTGTTGATTGAACGCCCCAAACTCTCATGGGCGTTTGATTTTCAATCACCAATCAAAAATCATCAATCAACAATTTGTTTACCTCAGCTTCGTCATCGTTACTTCCAGCTGAAACTGCCGCTTCGAATTCGGATCGTCTACGCTGCCAATCACGATTGGCTTTCCAGTAACCACTAAGGTGTCACCGCTAATCTTAATTTGCCGAACCACCGGCAGATGTGCGGTCCCAGTGCGCTCCCCGGTATCAATATCCAGATTGCTGACCTCGGCCCTGACCGCCAGGACCAAGTCATCGCCCTGGTCTCGAAGTTGCGCCCAAATCTGCGTACCGACATCCATATATTGGTACTGAGTGGGCGCGCTACCGTTCGCGCCCGATCCCGAAACGACTGGAACCTTCGTGCCGATTTTTATTTCGTCGCTGCCGGGGGGCGTCAAGTTCATGGAGTAGTGACGGGTGTTGACGTTCTTTCCTTCCGCCACTTCATTAAACGCAAAATCCAAACGATACGGCCGAACTGGTTTTGCTTTTGCGGACTGGGCCTCGCTTCCTTCTTTGGATGCCTCTTGTGCTCCTGCGGGCCTTGGCACCAACCAGAGCGTTACCATCATTGCTAGGATCCATACTGCAATTGTTTTTCGCATCTTAATCGCCTCATCTTTCTTTTTCATCGGAATCGTTCCCTTCGGTGTGACTGTTTGCGTTTTTCATAAGCTGCTGGATTTCCTTCTCGTACTCCTCTTGCGCTCGCGCGATCAACTTAGCCTCACGCGGAAACTGACTGACATACCGAGCTAAGGCCTGCTCTTCCTCACTCAGCGGCTGAGGCGAAGGAAATCGGTCGAGCTTGGGCGGCGCAGCCGCCATGACTGCCTCCACTGCGCGATGTTTTGGTGTCTTGCGCGCCGCGTGCCCCGCCTGCGGACGAACTGCGCGCTGCTCGCCGCTTGCGGCTGTCTGTGTCCCAGTCGGTTGCGTCGGCGGCGTTGTCACCGCAACATGAGTTGTCGGATGTGTTGGGCTTCCCGGCTTCCAACTCAGCGCCACCGCTATCACAATTACCGCCGCCACCACCGCCGCCACGCCCCATCGCCACCACGCGGGCTCATCGCCTCGCGCCGTCTCTGCCCGCAGATTCGCCAGCACTCGCTCTTCCAGCCCGGCTCGTGGCTCAGCCGCGTACTTCGTCAGAGCCGCGTCCAGCACGCGATCCAGTTCGTCCTCATTTCCGTTTGCCATGCCTGTCTCCTACTTCCTGTCCATTCGCCCCGCGAGTTTCTCGCGCAAAATCTGCCGCGCCCGGAAGACTCTCGACCGCACCGCGGCTTCGTTGATCCCCAACGTGGCCGCGACTTCTCTGGGCGACATTTCTTCCATCGCCGACAGAATGAGCGGCTCCCGCAATGTTGTGGGAAGCGCCGCGATCAGCCGCTCCACCGCCGCGCCAAGTTCGGCTCCGTGCACAGCCTGATCCGCCGGAGTGTCGGGCGCAGCCGCTTCCGCAATCGGCTTTTCTGGATCTTCCAGCGCAACCTCGCGCGCCCGCCCGCGCTGTTTGCTGCGATCCACGGCCACTCGCCACGCAATCCGTGCCAGCCATGTCTTGGGCTCTTCCACGTCCGCGAGCTTTGCACTGTAGCGCAGCACCCGCAGGAACGTTTCCTGCGTGGCATCTTCGGCATCGTGGTGGCTGCGCAGCACGGCGTATGCGATGCGGTACACCAATCGCGAGTGCTCCCGAACCAAGGTTTCGAGCGCGTTGTTCCTGCTCTCAACCCATTCGCGCTCGATCGCCGCCAGTCCGCTCAGGATCGCCTCTCCCGCCAGCACTCGTTTGCCCTCACTCATGAAGACCGTCCGGCGCAGAATTGTGTTCAGGATTTTTGGGGGCTTGGGAAGAAGATGCCCCGAGGAAGAACGCCCGTAGAGACGTTGCTTGCAACGTCTACGTCGTCATGTCATTCCGAGCGCCTGGTTCTTGGCGCGAGGAGTCTGCTGCAGGGCGGACTGCAAAGCAGATTCCTCGCTTCGCTCGGAATGACAAAAAATATTGAAGGGAACTTAGAAATGGGACTGGGAACTGGTCACTACCCTAAAATCCCACCATTACCGGTTCCGGCTCCAGGCGCACGCCCCAGATCTCTTCCACGCGCTGCTCAATCTGTTCCTTCAGCGCCAGCACTTCGGCGGCACTCGCGCCGCCACGATTCACAATGGCCAGTGTGTGTTTGCTGGAGATGCCGACGTGCCCGAAGCCATATCCGCGCTTGAATCCCGAATGCTCCACCAGCCAAGCCGCCGAAATTTTCTTGCTCTTCTCCAGCGCCGGATAACTGGGCAGCGTCAACCCCTTTGCCGCCGCGCGCTGGCTCAACGCTTCATGCTGCTCGGGAGAGATCACCGGGTTCTTGAAAAACGAGCCCGCACTCTGGCAATCGGGATCGCCCGCCACGATCAGCATGCCCTTTAGCGCGCGAATATGCCGCACCGCCTCGCGCGTTTCGGCCAGATTCGGCGGCGTCTCGCGGCCTTCGAAGTGCCGCTTCAAATCCGTATAACCGATACGCGGCGCGCCGCGGGGAGTGAGCGCGTACGTCACCCGCAGAATGACAAATCTTCCGCGCTCTGTCGTATTAAAAATGCTGGAGCGGTACCCGAACCCGCAAGCTTCGTTGCACAGTTCGCGCACCTGCCCGTCTTTCAAGTCGAGGGCCTGCACCGACTCGATGGTCTCGGAGACTTCCTGTCCGTAGGCGCCCACATTCTGAACAGGTGTTCCGCCCACGCTTCCCGGGATGCCGCTCAGGCACTCCGCGCCCGCGCATTGCGCAACGACGGCCTGCGAAACAAAATGGTCCCACGACTCTCCCGCGCCCACATCGAAAACGGTCTTGCCCTCTTTGTCGGCCGAGGTGCAGTCAATCCCCGCGATCGCTACCTTCACCACTAGCCCGGGCCAGCCGCTGTCGGCCACCAGCAGGTTGCTTCCGCCTCCCAGAATAAAAACTGGCAAGCTGTGTGCGCGCGCGAACGCCACCGCCTCTTCGACCTCCCTCGCAGACGCCGCCTCGACAAGAAAGCGCGCTGGACCTCCCAATCGGAAAGTAGTGAACGGCGCGAGCGCAACATTTTCCTGAAGCAACATTTCGCCTTCACTATACACACCCGTAGAGACGTTGCTTGCAACGTCTCGCTCGCCACGTCTCGCTTGCCACGCCCGCACCGTCGCGGGGGCACCAATCTCACGCTACAATAGATTCAAGCCCCACGAGAGGAAATCTATTATGTCGATGTACCCCGAACTTATGGTTGTCCCCATGCGCGAAGAGTTGACGCGCCTGGGAATTGAAGAACTGCGCACTCCCGAAGAAGTCGACCAGGCGCTGAAGAACCGCCCCGGCACGACGATGGTGGTGGTGAACTCAATTTGCGGCTGCGCCGCCGGACGCATGCGGCCCGCCGTTCGCGGCGCGCTGCAGAACTCCATTCGGCCCGATCACGCCTACTCCGTTTTCGCCGGGCAGGAAAAAGAGGCTACCGATCGCGCCCGCGGCTACTTCACCGGGTATCCGCCGTCCTCGCCGTCGATTGCGATTCTGAGTGACGGCCAGCTCGTCTACATGATGCAGCGCCGCGACATCGAGTCGCGCGAGGCCCCGGCCATCGCCGCTGATTTGAAAGCCGCATTCGACCGCCTTTGTGGCAAGCCCGTCGCCGCGCAAACATAAAATCTGCTGGCGAGAGAGACGTTGCGAGCAACGTCTCTACGAGAGTTATTCGTAGAGACGTAACTTGTTACGTCTCTTTCGCCAGTACCTCATTTCTTCGCCGGTTTGCTCGCCATGAACGCCTTCACTACGATCGCGTTCGGCTGCACGCCCACCGGAATTAGCGTCAGCAAGGAGTACTCCGTCGTCTCCAGCGTGCGTCGCGCTTTCCGTTTCTGGATCACCGTCACGTCCCCCGACTGCGTGTCGAGCACGAGCAGATAATTTCCATCCGGCGAAAGCGCCAACCCGTCGGGGCTGCTGCCCACGGTCAGCGTTTGGATGAGGCGGCCAAAATCAATGTCGTAGACCGCGACGCTGTTCGAGCCGAAGTTGCTCACGTAGAGCCGCGAGTTATCCGCCGTGACCACGCCGCGCGCCGGATGCTGCCCGATCTCCAGGCTGTTGCCCACTTCATCGTTTCCGGTTTCGATAATCGAAATGCTGTCGGAGTCGAAGTTGCAAACCATCAATTCGCCGCCGTCAGGCTTCAACGCCAGGCTGACCGGAGAGCGGCCCACGTCGAGCAGCGCCATCAGGCGGTCGCCTTTCTGTGCTCCACTCTGCAGCGCAATCGACGCCACCTGCGCCGAGCCCGAGCACGCCACGAACGCCTTGCTAGAATCCGGCAGGATTGCGATCTCCTCGGGATGCTGGCACACTGGGATCGTCGAGCGCACGCGCAGCCCGTTGGCATCGATCAGCGAGACACTGTTGTCGCCGCGATTGCTGACCACGATGGTCGATCCATCGGGTGAAACCCGCGCCAGTCCCGGCGATGCGCCTACGCGGATGTTGCCCATCACGAACCGGTGTTCGAGATCGATTACGCTCACGTTCGACGAAGCCGAGTTGGCAACATAAGCGCGCCGACCGTCCTGCGACACGTCGATGAAATAAGGTCGCCCGTGCACGCCGATCGTCGCCACCACCGTATTGCTCTCGGCATCGATGACGCTGACGTTATTCGAGCCACTGTTGACCACGTAGATTTCATTTTTCTTGCTATTCGCCGCGATGCCCGTCGGCTCGCTCCCGACCGGAATTGTTTTAGCCAGCGCAAACGTGCGCAGATCGATCACGCTAACCGTATTGCTCTTGCCATTGGTGACGTAGGCGTACTCGCGGTAGGCCGGACCGTAGTCAGGCAGCGACTGCTCGCGAAAATACCACCACCCGATCCCGCCGAAAATAGGAACCAGAACAGCGATGAAGAGAAGCTTTCTCAAGGTAGCGTCCGCTCGGGAGACGAAGTCTTGGAAGTGAAGAGATAGAGATTAGCAGAAGAGCAGCGCTGCGGGCGTCTCACTTTGGCTCGACGACTCTAAGACCTGGAACCGCAACAAAGTGTCGTTTGTTCAAAGTCGCTACAACGCTCCCGCGTTCCACAGCTATCGAAGCCATGATCAGGTCATGTGCCCCGATCATGTTGCCGGAAGACTCAAGATCCGCCCAAAGCCTGGCGTGAACGAAGGCTGTCGTTTCAGTATAGGCAGTGACGTCCAGTCTATCGAGAACCGTCTGGAGGTAACGCTCGCGCTTTGCCCGATGCGCGGCGGTCGCTCGTTCGACTCCATGCCACAGCTCGGCGACTGTGATCGCGGCGATTTCCAAATCCTGGCCGGTCTGAGAATCCAGCCATCCGATGAGGTCGAAGGCACCCTTCTCGCCCTTGATAATTACATCTGCATCGAGGATTATCGCCATCGATTTTTAGGAGGTTTCAAAGCCTTGCGTGCCGCCATCAGGTCCCGGTGCCATGCCCTGGCTTCGCTTTCCGACAGGTCCACCTTCCTCAGAGCCTCTGCCAATTCCGGGCCCGTACAGCCCTTCTTAGCCTCAGGAACAAGGCGTGCCACCGGCACGCCATTCTTGAGCAGGACAAAGGTCACGTTCTGATAGCGGACGCGGTTCACGCAATCGGCAAAATTACGCGCCGCCTCGGTGACCGAAATCGGCATCTTTTTCATAGAATCAGATTATCAGATTATACACAAAAAGCTAGGGGGTTTTGATTTCGATTGCGTGGGGAAAAATACGGAAAAAGTTTCGAACGTCAAAGTCCCCACCCTGTCGCGAACAGCGCGACAAGGATGGGGCACCCTCTTATTTGCTGACTACCGCGGGTTCCCGCACTCCAATCGCGGGCACGCTGCGTCCGACCACCGCCGCGATCTGGCGCACTTGTTCCATCAGTTCGTCGAATTGATCGGGGAGCAGCGACTGCGGGCCGTCGGAGAGCGCTTCGTCCGGCTTATGATGCACTTCCACCATCAATCCGTCGGCGCCCACGGCAACCGCCGCGCGTGACAGTGGAGTCACTTTGTTGCGCTTGCCGGTGCCGTGGCTGGGGTCCACGAGAATCGGCAGATGGCTCAAGCGCTGCACCGCCGGCACCAGGCTCAGGTCGAGCGTGTTGCGTGTGTGGTCGGCAAAGGTGCGCACACCGCGTTCGCAAAGCGCCACGTTGTAATTGCCCTCGCTCAAAATATATTCCGCGGCCATCAGGAATTCTTCCAGCGTCGCCGACATGCCGCGTTTCAGCAGCACCGGCTTGCGAGCGCGTCCGGCGCGCTTCAGCAAGGAAAAATTCTGCATGTTGCGCGCGCCGATCTGGATCATGTCGGCATACTCTTCGACCAGGTCGAGCGACTCGTGGTCGATGGCCTCGGTGATGATCTTCATCCCAAACTGCTGGCGAATCTCCGCCATGATCTGCAGGCCTTCTTCGGCGAGTCCCTGAAACGAATACGGCGAGGTGCGCGGCTTGTAAGCACCGCCGCGAAAAAATTGGGCGCCCGCGCGACACACGCGCTCCGCGACCGTAAACGCCTGCTCGCGATTCTCAATGGCGCACGGCCCGGCAACAATCGCCAGCCCCGGGCCGCCAATTGTGGCAGCAGTTCCGGGAAAACGGATGACAGTGTCGTCCTGCTTAACGTCGCGGCTAACCAGTTTGTAGGGCTTCGAAACCTTGATGACTTCCTGCACGCCCGGCATTTCTTCCAGCGTGCCCTGCTCCACCTCGCCCTTGTTTCCGGTAATGCCGATGGCGGTGCGTTGCGCGCCCGGCATGGAGTGCGCGCGATATCCCAGCTTCTCGATTTTTTCGCAAACCGCGCGCACCTGCTCTTCGGTAGCCTGCGCCTGCATGACGACTAACATAGATTCACCCTAGGACGAACGTGTGGAGACAGCCCTCCAAGTCTATCGTTTGCCCCAGAACCAGGGCAAGGCGCGCCCGAATTCCCAAAACGACCCTTTCGTAGAGACGTTGCTCGCAACGTCTCTCTCGCCACGAGCAGGAAGGCAGATAATTTAAGAGCGGCCAAGCCACACGAGCCGAGTGGGAGTTGGTCTCGTGACGCTATATCGAGACAAGTACCGAATCGAATCCAGCCGCCTTAGCGGCTGGGATTATCGCTTGCGCGGCTGGTACTTCGTGACCATCTGCGCGTTTAATCGAGCTAGCATTTTTGGCGAGATTATCGAAGGCTACGTTCGCCTCACGCGCATCGGACAAGTCGCTGAATCCGACTTGCAAACTCTTGCGGACCACTATAACAACGTTGAAATTGATGCGCACGTGGTTATGCCGAATCATGTGCATGCCATCGTCATGATCGACGGCGGCCATGGTTTTTCACCAAGAGTCAAGACGAATCTGGATTCGCCCCTCAGGACGTTCGCCTCACCCACGGCTGGTTCTCTCTCTGCGATCATCCGTTCCTACAAAGCGGGCGTGACGCTCAAGTGTCGCGACCTGGGCTTCAGTCAGTCGATTTGGCAGGCACGTTTCCACGATCACCTCCTCCGTGGAGACAAGGTCACTAACGCCGTCCGCGAATACATTCGAAATAATCCCGCGAACTGGAAAGACGACAAAGAAAATTACCCGTAGAGACGTTGCTTGCAACGTCTCTCTAGCCACCAGCAAGAAAATAGATAATCTAAATTGTTCTCGCACGCGAGGTGAGCGCATAAGCGGGTTGTCGCTTCGGGACCTAAGAAAATCGTCCGTATAGGCGTGGCTTGCAACGTCACTCTGTTTATCCCCACGCTACGGAAACGGTGCCGGCCGCAATTCCTCCCCATCATCCCGAATGGCGCCAGCAGGAGACGTTGCAAGCAACGTCCCTACGACAGATACTGGGTGAATGCTTCTGGATCGGGACATTCTCCAACGGCCCGCGCCGAAACGGCCGCCCCGCCTGACTTCTCGCCGCATCGGGATTCACACGTCGTCCGCAGGCGGTGTGCAAAATGCCGCCGAACGGGCTTACCGCTTGGGCTGCAACACGCTGCAGATCTTTTCTTCCAGCCCGCGACAGTGGGCTCCGTACGAACTTGGCCAACCGCAGTGCGCGGAGATGAACCGGTTGCGCGTTTGCTACGATCTCAAGCCGCTGGTCATCCACGCCAACTACCTGGTGAACCTGGCCAGCTCGAACGAACTGTTTCTGCAGAAGTCGATGGAGGCTTTTCGCGGCGAGGTCACGCGCGCGCTTTCTTTGTGCGCGGATTATCTGGTGCTGCATCCAGGTTCATTTCGCGGCGCCGACCGCGAGCAAGGATTGCTGCGCACCGCCGCCGCGATCGCCGCCTCCACGCAAGGCCTCGATCTCGCCCAGGGCGGTCTCACGATTCTGATCGAGAACACAGCCGGCTCGGAATTTTCGCTCGGCGGAAGTTTTGAGCAGGTTGCCGAAGTTCTCGACCGCTTGCGCGGAGTCGTGCCCGTCGCCGCCTGCATCGATACCTGCCACACTCACGTTGCCGGGTACGACATCGTCAGCGAGGAGGGCCTCTACCAGACGTTGCAGCATCTCGACTCGACCATCGGCCTGAATCATGTGAAAGTCTGGCACTGCAACGACGCCAAGGCCGCGCGCGGATCGAAACTGGACCGGCATCAGCACATCGGGAGGGGAAACATCGGCAAAGAGACTTTCCGCGTCCTGCTCAATGACCCTCGCCTTGCCAACGCGGCTTTCATTGCGGAGACGCCCATCGACCAACCCGGCGACGACCGCAAAAACGTCGCGGCCCTGAAAGCTCTGGTCGTAGAGACGTAGCTCGGATACGTCTTGCCGGCGCATGCTCGTACGACTGCGGACCAGATACCCTGGCGAGCGAGACGTTGCAAGCAACGTCTCTACAAGTTGTAAAATCTAGGTTTCGACTTCGAAGCATTCCACTATGCCGCAGGAAGAACAATCCGAAGCTACCATCACCAGCGCCGAAACTCCGCCTCCTGTTCGCGCGTCTTCCGATCGAGCTCACGACGAGCGCTACGATCCGCAGCGCGTCGAAAGCAAGTGGTTCGAGCGCTGGCAGCAGGATCCCGCACTCTACGCCGCCGAGCCCGGCTCGCAGAAGAAAAAATATTACGTGCTCGAAATGCTGCCTTATCCTTCGGGCGCACTGCACATGGGCCATGTGCGCAATTATTCGATCGGCGACGCGCTCGCCCGCTACATGTGGATGAACGGTTACAACGTGCTTCACCCCATGGGCTGGGACTCGTTCGGCTTGCCCGCGGAAAATGCGGCCATCCAGAACAACACGCCGCCCCGCGAGTGGACGCTGCGCAATATCGCCAACATGAAAGCGCAGATGAATCGCCTCGGCTTCGCCTACGACTGGTCGCGCGAGGTCACCACCTGCCTGCCCGACTACTATCGCTGGAACCAGTGGTTCTTTCTCAAACTTTTCGAGAAAGGGTTGGCGTATCGCAAGAAGAGCAAAGTGAACTGGTGCCCGAAATGTGCGACCGTGCTGGCCAACGAACAAGTCGTCAACGGATGCTGCTGGCGCCACGAAGACACCGTCGTTGGACAGCGCGAACTCGAGCAGTGGTTTGTGCGCACTACGCAATATGCGGACGAGTTGCTCAGCGGCCTCGACAAGCTGGAAGGCTGGCCGGAAAAAGTTCGCATCATGCAGCGCAACTGGATCGGCCGCAGCGAGGGTACGCTGGTCGATTTCAAACTCGATTACGCCGACAACCACAAGGGCTTCGGCCCGGGCGGTTCGACGATTAGCGTGTTCACCACGCGCGTCGACACAATTTTTGGCGCGACCTCGGTACAGCTTGCGCCCGAGCATCCCATCGTTCAAGACCTTGCGGCGGCAGATCCCGAGTTGCGCGTCAAGGTCGATCAACTCATCGCCGAACAGCGCTCCGCCAAAGAAGCGGGAGACATTGGCGAGATCGAAAAGCACGGCGTGCCCACCGGCCGTTACGCCATCAATCCGTTTAACGGCGAGAAGGTTCCGGTGTGGGTGGCGAACTATATTTTGATGGACTATGGCACGGGCGCGATCATGAGCGTTCCTGCGCACGACGGGCGCGACTACGAATTCGCGCGCAAGTACAAACTCGAAATTCGCCTCGTGGTCATCCCCATCTCGAACGATCCCGAAGAGACCGTCGCCGAGCCGCCGCTGCCTTACGTTGGACACGAAGGCATGCTGATCAACTCCGGCCGATATAGCGGATTGGCTTGTGACGTAGCCATCAAGAAAATGTCGGCGTACGCCGAGGAGAAAAATTTCGGCAAGGCCACCATCACTTATCGCCTGAAAGATTGGGGAATTTCGCGCCAGCGCTACTGGGGAACGCCGATCCCCATGCTCTATTGCGAGAAGGACGGCATCGTTCCCGTGCCGGAAAAAGATTTGCCGGTCATCTTGCCGGAGAATGTCGACATCACTCTTACCGGCGGCTCGCCGCTCGGTCGAGTGCCGGAGTTCGTCAACGCCACGTGCCCCAAGTGCGGCGGCCCGGCGCGCCGCGAGACCGACACCATGGACACCTTCGTGGATTCGTCCTGGTATTTCTATCGCTACACCGACGCGCACAACGACCACGCGCCCTTCGACGGCAAGATCGCACAGTACTGGTTTCCCATCGATCAGTACATTGGCGGCGTCGAGCACGCGATTCTGCACTTGATCTATTCGCGCTTCTGGACGAAGTTTATGCGCGACCTGGGGATGATCACGAACGACGAGCCCGCCGACCGGCTGTTCACGCAGGGCATGGTGATCAAAGATGGCGCGAAGATGTCGAAGAGCCTGGGCAATGTGGTGTCGCCTGACGAAATGGTGGCGCGCTACGGCGCCGACGCCGCCCGCATGTACAGCTTGTTTGCCGCGCCGCCCGACCGCGATTTGGATTGGCAGGATACCGGGATCGAGGGCATCCAGCGGTTTCTTGGGCGGGTGTATCGCTTCTTCGCGCAACATACCCAACCGGATCATCCCGACTGGCGCGGACCTGTACCGGCAAGCTTAACTGGTTCAGCTGCGCGGCTCCAGTGCAAGCTTCACCAGACCATCAAGCGCGTCAGCGACGATTTTCAGGGACGCTGGCACTTCAACACTTGCGTCTCCGCGATCATGGAGCTACTGAACGATGCCAACCGCAGGATGCTGGGCAGCCGAGACATCCTGAATCCAAACACAGGCGAACTCGTAAACGGGGATCCGATCCCAGTGCCCCTGCTCGCCGAGGTGGAGCGCGATCTCGTGCTGCTGCTCGCGCCCTTCGCGCCGTATCTCGCACACGAACTTTGGGAGATGCTCGGCGAAAAAGGGAATCTGCTTAAGGCGCCGTGGCCGAAGTACGATGCGGCGCTCGCCAAGGAAGAGGAAGTCGAGATCCCGGTACAGATCAATGGCAAGCTGCGCAGCCGCGTCGTTGTGTCTGCCGACGCAACCGAAGAGACGGTCCTCGAACGCGCTCTCGCCGACGAGAAAGTGCGCGCGGCGATCGCGGGCAAGCAGATCGTGAAGAAAATCTACGCGCCCGGCAAGCTGCTGAATCTGGTGGTGAAGTAAGTATCGTTGCACGATACATCGATTATGGCGATCTCTCCCACGGCGGAAGGATTCCGGGCAGCGTTCCGGCGGCCCTCGTTGACGCTGGCTGAAGTTATCTGGCGGTGGACGGTGGGCGCCACGGCCGCAGCCCTGTTCGCGTTTGGCCTCTTCGAATATCTGCAGACCCTGCCGGTCACCAATGGCGAATTGCTTTTTCTGCGCACGCGACATCCCTACCTGGTAGGCGAAGCCATCGCCCATATTTTTCGCGGCAGCCTGAGCCGGGCGGTGATGGCCGCTGTAACCGCCGCACTGATGCTGGTCGTCTTGTGGATGATCGCCGGTTCGGTGGGCCGCATTGCCACGGTTCGCGCCCTGCTCGACTATTTTCGTAGAGACGTCGCTCGCAACGTCTCAGCCGGCGGCGCCACGAACGCCGGGGGTAGTAACGGCCTGGTTGCGCAAAGCAGCGTTGGAAACCGCGAGATCACAAATGATGTCGAGAGAGACGTTGCAAGCAACGTCTCTACGAGTCCGTTTCCGGCTTTGCTTCGGCTTCACTTCCTGCGAGTCGCGGTCGCGTTGGCGGCGCTGTCTGGATTCGCGGGTGCCGCGATCCTGGCCGGGTTCGCCTCGCCGTCCGCCAATCCTCAACCCGGCCTCGCGTTTTCGATCTTCCTGCCGCTCGCGTTCCTGGTTGGATTTCTGTGGTGGGCGCTGAACTGGTTGCTGTCTTTGGCCAGCATGTTCGCTGTTCGCGATGGCGAAGACGCGGTGGGCGCGATCGTCGCCGCCGTCGCGCTCTTCCGCGAGCGCACAGGCGCCGTGATGGCGGTCAGCACCTGGACGGGCCTGGCGCATATAGTCATCTTTGTAATGGCGTCCACGGCTGCGTCGGTGCCGCTGGCTTTCGCCGGAATCGTGCCGTGGCGGCTTGTGCTCGCGGCCGACGTGGTTGTGACCCTTGGGTATTTTGCGGTTGCAGACTGGCTGTACATGGCGCGCCTGGCGGGATATGTCTGCATCGCGGAAACGCCGGAGCATTTGTTGAGGCCGCTTCCACCGCCGCCCGCGCCCGTCCCGACGCCGCTGCAGACCACCATCGACCGCAACGAGTTGATCCTAAGTGACGTGCCGAACCTAGCGTAGAGACGTAGCTGGCTACGTCGCTGCCGGAAGCGGGACGAACGATGGCGAGAGAGACGTTGCGAGCAACGTCTCTACGCTAGAACGATTCACGATTTTCTTTACAGCGTGCGCACGAATCTGAGAAACTCATTGGTGGCGACCAAATCCCCGCACAACTCAACTTCTTCGGCCCCGTCATCGGTGGGCCAGAGCATCGTCATCCTTGACTTCGGCGCGCAGTATACGCAACTCATCGCGCGCCGCATTCGCGAGCAGAATGTGTTTTCGGTCGTGCTGCCGTGCACGGCGAAGCTCGACGAAGTCAAAAGCTACGCGCCCGCCGGCATCGTACTCTCGGGCGCGCCCTGGTCGGTTTACGACAAAGACGCTCCACCCGCCGACTCGCGCGTGTTTGAGTTGGGCGTGCCCGTGCTCGGCATCTGCTACGGATTGCAGTTCATGGTGCACACGCTGGGCGGCAAGGTGCGTCCCGCGGAGAAACGCGAGTACGGCCACGCGGAGATCGACGTAGTGTCGGCCTCAGTCCTGTTTCAGGGAATGGCGAAGAAGTTGGCAGTCTGGATGTCGCACGGCGACGAGGCGCTCGAACTGCCGCCCGGATTCGAACTGATGGCGAAGACGCATTACGCGGTCGCCGGAATTCAGAACAAGGCCAAGCGCTGGTACGCGGTGCAGTTCCATCCGGAGGTGCACCACACGCCGCAGGGCACGCAGATGCTGCGCAATTTTATTTTCGAGATTTGCGGCGCCAAGCCGACATGGACGCCGCAGCGCTTCATCGACTCGACGATCGAACAGGTAAAACAGCAAGTGGGCAGCGGACGCGCCATCTGTGCGCTCTCGGGCGGCGTGGATTCGTCGGTCGCGGCGGTGCTGGTCGATCGCGCCTTGCGCGATGCCAAGGGAAAGCATGCCCTGAGCGGAGCCGAAGGGTCGCGGCTGACCTGCGTCTTCGTGAACAATGGCGTGCTGCGCAAGAATGAATTCGAAAAAGTGCAGAAGACGTTGCGCGACAAACTCGGGCTGCATCTCGTTGCCGTCGACGCGACTGCTCGCTTTCTCGGCAAGCTGAAGGGCGTCACCGATCCCGAAAAGAAACGCAAAATTATCGGCAACGAATTCATCAAAGTGTTCGAGAAAGAAGCGCGCCGCATCGAAAAGACCGAAGGCAAGGTGAAGTGGCTGGTGCAGGGCACGCTCTACCCCGATGTGATCGAATCGCGCTCGGTGCGCGGCCCTTCGCAGGTGATCAAGTCGCATCACAATGTTGGCGGCCTGCCTGAGAAGATGAAGCTGAAGCTGATCGAGCCGCTAAAAGATTTGTTCAAAGATGAAGTGCGCAAGATTGGCCGCGACCTGGGCATGCCCGAAGAAATTTTGCAGCGGCAGCCGTTCCCCGGGCCTGGCCTGGCGGTGCGGGTGCTGGGAGAAGTGACGCCTGAGCGGCTGGCGTTGCTGCGCGAGTGCGACGACATTGTGGTCAGCGAAATCAAAGAGGCTGGGCTATACACCAAAGTCTGGCAGTCGTTTGCGGTGCTGCTGCCGGTGATGTCGGTGGGCGTGATGGGCGACATGCGCACCTACGCCTACGCGTGCGCCATCCGCGCGGTCAGTTCGGAAGACGGTATGACGGCAGACTGGGTTCCGCTGCCCCACGAAGTGCTCAAGACGATCTCCACGCGCATCGTGAATGAAGTGAAAGGCGTGAACCGCGTAGTCTACGACATCACGTCGAAGCCGCCCGGAACGATCGAATGGGAGTGAAGCTTCTAGCTTCTAGCTACTAGCTTTTAGCTAAACCCGAATCGCTCGAAGGCTGAGAATCTGCCGCTAGGAATCTCTCCAGAATGGTAGCGACCAGCCAGCAGTACGCGGCTGGCAGCAGCCACAACGCAACTAACAACCCCGCTTCCCACGCTTTTTGCAGCGATGCTGCGATTACTGCCAACGCTAACTCGAGGATCACGATCGCATAGGCATTCCCATGTTCTCTGATATGGCGGTAGGATTCTTTATACTCGGAAATGTTGGGTTCTTGGACGGAGCGACGCTGACTCAGCTTTCGGTAGAAGTCTGTCACGACAGCGAATTTGTCGAACCGCGCCTTTGCAAGCATTGCGATCTGCGGCGCGAACACCGCCAGGAATGCCAGCACGCTGGCAGCCGCCAGAAGTGAGTGCGAATAGCCCTTGTACCAAAGCCACGCTGTGCACAAGGCGACTAATGTTGCTACCCCACACCACCATTCGAATGCCCTGAGCAGCCAATGGGCGCCGAAGCTGAACCCCGAGTTGCTGTCCCCGCCCGTTGTGCGAAAGAGATGTGCCCGCGTCACATGCAGGGTGAGCATGGGGGCGCTTGCAATATAGCAATACGCAAACCCCAGCGCTGCCGAGGAGGTCAAGTTCATCATTGTCCCGCCGCCCGGCCGAAGGGAGTCATATATCACGCAATACAGCGGGAGTGAGCGAACAATTATGGCACCAACTATCGTGCCGACAAAATATCGGAGAAAGTAGTAGTCCCACCATCGGCCAAGTGCCGAGATCACTGACATATCGCCTTTTGTTGCTTCGTCTCCCATCGAGACGCACTCCTCTCTGGACCCTTTTACGTTACGAGTCCCTGTGAACAATGTCCATGGAGAAGGCGGGCAGGCAGACGGCGATGTATTCGGCGCCGCCTTCTTGCGGCGTGGAGTAGCGGACCCATTCGCCGGCGTGGGCGATCACGGCTTGTCCGGCGGCGACGTCGAGTGTGCCGCCGTGATGTTCGACGCGCAGTAATCCCTTCAGCACGATTGTGAACTCGTCAAACTCCGGCGCCTGGCCGGGCTCGAGCCAGCCTTGCGGGCTGCGCATGTGGGCGACGCTGGCCGCGGAGGTTTTCGTGTTGACGCGGCCAACGTATTCGTCGATGAGCTTGGGTTTGTTGCCGGCGGATTGGATGCGGGTGGGCTGGGGAATGAGTGTGGGCATGGGTGAGCTCTCGGCTGGGCTTCGAGATTAGATTACATCAAAAGCTTTTTACCGCAGAGGGCGCTGAGTGAGCGTGCGGAGTTCGCGGGGAAAGGCTCGCGAATGGGCAGGGAAGTGGAGCGGGTCGGGCCGCGATTCGTGGAACGGCATCAGCGGCGCTGTGGGCAAAGACGCAGCAAGCTACGTCTCTACGATCGGAGCGGTGCCATTTCGAAAAACATTTCTTGGGAGGCGCCGGCTTATCTTCTTCGCTGACAGCCGAGGCGGCTGTCGCTACGTGGCCTCCGTTTCTTCCTTCTTTGTTTAACTCTTACTTCTTTTCGCCTTCTTACAAAAACGTTAGGAGTGATCACTCCCACAGCGGGCGCCAGCCCCGAGCTATTCGGGGTAGCTTGCCTGGAGCGCCCTGGCTTTCGGATGTCCCACTCTGTCCCTCTTCGCATGGAGAGGTTGCGGGGGCCACGAGTTTCCTAGGACTCGCGCAGCGCTACACCCGGTACCTGCATCTTCCAAATTAGACGGAATAAAAATCTCAGTGAAGGTCGTGCGTCACACAAACAAAATAAATCTGTGGAAAACCGAAGAGTCGATCTTCGGTTCTCCACATCTCGGCGGACGAATGCGTCCACCGCTACGCGAACTCTTCCCTAAGGACACGGATACGGCGTGCCTGGAGTGGGCGGCGTACCGGGAATTGTGGTTGGAGGCCCGGGAATGCCATCGGGACCGGGAGCGCCGGGGATGATGGTGTCCGGAGATCCTGGCGAGCCGGGAGTGAAACAGGTTCCGTGAGCTGGCGGTGGCGCAGGACGAGGCGCGATGGGCTGAATCGCGATTTGTTGTGGCTGGGATTCACTGCCAGCAGTGGCTTGGACGCGATGCAAAGCGAGAGGTTGCTGCAGCACCATTTCGGCGGGCGCTCCCTGGCCCAGAAAAAAATTGCGGGAGCTCAGGAACAATGCGAACGAACCGACGCCGCCGGCGGCCAGGCCAACCATGCTGCCAATGGCGGTGCTCTTCAGTCCTGACGGATTGAAGTTCATGCCGTTGATGTTGGTTCCCGAGCCTCCCGCGGCGTGTCCGATGGCGGCGCCCAAACCCGCGCCGGCGGCGGGCAACGCGATCATGCCGGCGATGCGGCCCTTGCTTAAGTCGGGTATGGCATAGCCCTCATCGCTCTCCACAGTCACGGGACCGGGAAGAGACGCGACGTAGCCGTCGGGCAATGTGAGCGTCATGGATTGCAGACGCATCTCGGCACGTCCGTTTTTGCGACCGAGTTTATCGAGCGTGCCTTGCACGAATGTGCCGGGCGGAATCACAATTTCGTTGCCGGAATTCACGGGGAAACTGATCTGCGCATAAATTGGATCCCCGCGACGCAGCGAGCGGCTCTGGATATCGTGCGTGAGCACAAGGCCGATGCGGGTCCCGGGTGGAAGCGTGACCGTGGAGGACTGAGACGGACTTTGAATCTGCATTCCGCTTTGCGGGGCGCTGGTGGAAGGCGGTTGAGATTGATCTTGAGCGAAACTGGCGACGCCTAAGAACATTGCTATCGCTGCGGCGAATATTGTTTTGGGGAGTGTCTCGGCCAGAGTAGGAAAAGTCGAAACGGAGTGACGACTGGAGTGCAGCATAGCTACCTCCTGTCGAAGGCCCGTGACGCGGAGCCTTCGATTCCTGCGGGGAGCGGTATTCCGCTCCTATTCAGTTTAGACCCGAGCAGACAGAAAAAGTGGCGGCCGGCGCAGTAAAGATTTGCAAAGAGAAAGTAGGGATTCGTAAAAGCGGGATGGATCGTAAACCCGGATTCATTCGTAGAGACGTAGCTGGCTACGGCTCTGCCGGCAGCATCATAGACTCTGAAGTTCTAGTCGGCCGCGGCATAGACGTTGCGAGCAACGTCTCTACGAAACTTTTTCGGAGACCCAGCGGGAGATTGTGGTGACCAGGCTGCGCGGCGCGAAACGTACGGAATTGGCGATGGCCCAGTTGTGCGCGCCGGAGATGGCGACGGTGCGTCCTTGCATGAGGGCGCGGTAGCCGTCGAGAGCGACCTTGTCGGCGGGCATGGCGCCGAATTGTTTAAAGATGCGCGAATCCTGCGTGCCCGCGCGCTCGGCGAATCCGGTATGCGTCGCGCCAGGGCAGAAGCAGGTGACCGTAACGCCGGATTTGCGGACCTCGTTGGCGAGGGCTTCGGAAAGCGAAAGCACGTACGCCTTGGTGGCGTAGTAGACAGCCATCAGCGGGCCGGGCTGAAAGGCCGCAGTGGACGCGACATTCATGATGCGGCCAGCGTGGCGCTCGACCATGGCGGGCAGGACGAGACGCGTGAGGTGCGAGAGCGCGGTGATGTTGAGATGAATCTGGCCGAGGATTTCTTCTTCGGGCATGGTCGCGAATTCGCCGAAGGCTCCGAAGCCGGCGTTGTTGATGAGGATGTCGATGGCAATGTTTTCGCGCCGCAGTTGGTCAAAAAGAAATTTCGGGGCGACGGGCAGCGCGAGATCGAGGACGATGGTTTTGACGGTGACGCCGTGCGCCTGGAGTTCGGCGGCGACCACGGAAAGTTTTTCGGCGCTGCGCGCGACCAGCACCAGGTTGTGATGATCGCGGGCGAAGAGCTTGGCGAGTTCGTATCCGATGCCGCCGGAGGCGCCGGTGATCAGGACTGTGGACATGGGGAGTATTTTAGCCGGGGAATGTTTCGGCTTGAGAGAAAAACCAGAAGTCTGAAGGCAGAAGTAAGAAGTCAAAATCTGAAAGTCAAAATCTGAAAGTCAAAATCTGAAAGTCAAAATCCCCACCCGGCATCTGATTACGTAGTCCCTGGCGGATTCGTCCGTCCCTATGTGCATCGTGCGGCGTATATATCTGCGCCGTTTTTTTTGCGTTAGACTGAATTCTCTCTCTCTTCTGGGTTGTTTTCTAAAACTGCAGAGATCCAAACTGGAGAACTCGCATGTCCTTTCGCCCTGTCTTCATTGCGGTCGTGATCGCGTTTGCTCTGATTCTCGGAGCGTTCCTCATCAATCGTGCCAGGCCGAGGGCTGAGACGGAGCAGCCTGGTTCGGATTTCGTGCGAGCCTCCGGCAAGTGCGCGGAGTGTCACTCGCGCCTGCAGTATTCGGTAGTGCACGAATATGAAATGAGCAAGCACGCGGTGAAGGGAGTGAGCTGTCTCGATTGCCATCAGGCCGCGGCTGGGCAGGACAAGAAGGATCATCATGGATTTGTGATCGCGAGCGTGCGCCTGACTGCCGCGAATTGCCGCAGTTGCCATGAGGAGATCTATAAGCAGTTTGCGCGCAGCCGGCACGCTGCTCCAGCGTGGGCTGCGATCTATGGGGAGAAGGGGCTGACGCCCGAGCAGGTGAATTTCTCCGAGACCTACCAGCCGGGCGGTACGAGGCGGCCGCCGCATCCGTTTGTGTTGTCCGAAGGCGGTCCGGCGACGGCTAGCGGCTGCGAACAGTGCCACAGCGTGGGCAAGCCAAATCCAGACGGCACCATCGGCACCTGCACCGCCTGCCACACCCGGCACACCAGTTCGGTGGCGATTGCGCGGCTGCCCAGCACCTGCGGGCAGTGTCACATGGGACCGGATCATTCGCAGATCGAGATTTACGAAGAGTCGAAGCACGGCGTAATGTTTGCGGCGCAGGAAAGGCTGCTCAATCTGAATGCGGCCCCGAAGACTCTGACCACGCGCGACATGTTTGTTCCGACGTGCGCGACCTGCCACATGAGCGGTATCAACGGACTGGGGATCACACATGATCCTTCCGAGCGGTTGTCCTACTACTTGGCGAATGCGATCAGTGAGAAACGACCGAACTATGCGGCGGCGCAAGCCAAAATGAAGCAGGTGTGCGGGCAGTGTCATACGCCGGTGACTGTCGATTCCGTGTACGAGAAGGCGGAGAAAACGGTGCAGGCGACGAACGAAAAAGTTTCCGCAGCCAAGGCGATTATGGATGGATTGCGCAAAGACGGCGCCTTGAGCGGGCCGCCATTTTCTCAACCGATCGATTTTGTGTATTTCGATTTCTGGCATTACGACGGGCGCACAGCGAAACACGGCGCGTTCATGGGCGGCGCCGATTTTGTGCAGTGGCATGGAAACTATCCCATGCTGCGGAAGAGCGTGGAGCTCAAGGCCATGGCGGACGAGTTGAGGAGAGCCCATGCCGGAAAGAAGTAAAGCTTGGTGGCTTGAACCATTGCTGCTGCTGGAAGTGTTCGTGCTGGTGAATCTCGGCTTCCTGACCCTCGACATTTACCTGGCGCACTCGTTTAACGAATTTCGCAAATGGCCGGAATATGTTCCTCTGTATTTTTCCGCGGTCGCGCCGCTGGTGCTGGGAATCGGACTGGCGCTTAGATCGCGCTACGAGGCAGTCTGGAGGGACCTCGGCTATCTCGTGGGATGGGGAGCAATTCTGATTGGACTGACTGGCGTCGTGCTGCATCTGAACAGCTTGTTCTTCTATGAACGGACGCTCAAGAGCCTCACTTACTCGGCGCCGTTCATCGCGCCTCTGGCGTATACGGGACTTGGATTCCTTCTTGTGATCAATCGAATGATCGATTCGCAATCCAAGGAATGGGCCGAGTGGACGCTGTTTTTCGCGCTTGGAGGATTCGTGGGAAATTTCGGCCTAACTCTGAGCGACCACGCGGAGAACGGTTTCTTCTACAGGACGGAGTGGGTTGGGGTCTGGGCGAGCGCTGTCGCTATCGGCTTTCTAGTAGTGCCTCTGTTGCTGCGGGTGTCGCGAGGATTCATTCTGCTCTGCGCCACGATTCTTCTCGCGGAAGCGGGAGTGGGCGTTTGGGGGTTCGTGTTGCATGCCACAGCGAATCTTCATGGGCCCTCGACCCATGCCTTGAAGAATTTCACATTCGGGGCTGCGCCCTTTGCGCCACTGCTTTTCCCCAACCTGGTGCTATTAGGGATGATCGCATTGTGGAGACTGTGGTCGGTTACCCCCGAGCAGTTCGCGGAGCGTACCGTTAGATCATCGTGACTGCAGATCTATCGCGCGATCGGCAATAGGCGCGGGTGAATTGCCTACGTTTCTGGAGTTGACCGGTTCGGTATCGGGCAGGACATCCGCAAAGAGGAAGCCGTCGCGCGCTACGACTTCGCCCGCCTTGATCGGAATCGGTTCATAGAACATAGGCCCGGCGTAGGTGAAGGTGTGAAACTCGCCATTCTCGCCGCAGGGATCAACCGTGGCAGGCAGGCGACCCACTAGGTCGTAGTTGAGATCGCAGCCGATGAAATCGCCAGTCAGCTTGGAAGGATCGACACATACAATCCGGGCGCGCAGACCGGCATCCAGCATTTCTCGAATCAGTTCGGGCGTGTTGCGTCCCCAGATTGGGAAGATGGGTTCGAGTCCGGTGCCGCGCAGGCGATCTTCTCGGTAGCGACGCACATCTTCTAGAAAAAGGTCGCCGAAGGCGATGGCGGAGATACCTTGCTGAACGGCAGAGGCGCAGGCAGCGGACATTGCTTGTTCATAGACTTCGTTGCTGCAGGGCCAGGGTAAGGGAACCTCCCAGAGCGGCAAGCGGGCGGCGTTTGCTTGCGCCTGCAGCAGGGCATGCCTTGTGCCGTGCATGGCGACGCGCCGGAAATTCGTGTTGATTGTGGTGAGCAGACCGACAACCTCTACGTCGTCGCGTTGGCGAAGTACCTGCACGGTCCAGGCACTATCTTTGCCGCTGCTCCAGGAGAGAAGGATCTTTGGTTTCAAAGTGAGATTCACGTAGCCCCGGACGCATTCGTCCGGGGCGCTCGCTTCGCTTCGCTGGACGGACGAATGCGTCCGTCCCTACGCGTTTTGTATCCTTACGCGTGGACTAATTCTACGCCGTAGATTGAGTGCCAACTGGTGGCGGCTTTCAGTTTGCCGTTCACATTGTTGATATTCTTCACGCCTTCGGTTTCGAGCCACTTGCGGAAGGCCGATGCGCCTTGCTTGGCGTAGATGGGGATGCCATCTTTCCAGGTGGCGCGGCCGCAGAGGACGCCGTTGAACTTCACTCCGGATTCTCCGGCGAGTTCGAGGGTCTCGCTGAACTCCGCGTTGCTGACGCCCGCCGACAGATAAATGAATGGCTTGGTGGCGACGTTGGCGGCCGTGTGGAACAGGTCGATGGCTTCTTTCTTGGTGTAAGCCTTGGTTCCGGCGAAGCACTTCACGCCTTCGACGAACTTCATGTTCACCGGCACTTCGACCTTGAGCACGTCGACGCCGTAACGGTCTTTGCTGAATTCGCGCATACTTTCGGTGACGATGTGCGGTTTCTTCTTGGCGTATTCGAGACCCTTTTCGTCGGCGCCTTCCTGGTAGCCGACAAACTCGAGGAAGTAAGGAATGTCGTTGGCGCGGCACTCGTCGCCGATGCGCTCGACCCAGGCATGCTTCCTGTCGTTGACGTCCTTGGGGTCGTCGGGAGTGTAGTAAAGCAAAATCTTGACGCAATCGGCGCCAGCTTCTTTCAGGCGGCGGGCCGACCAGTGATCGAGCAGATCGGGCAGGCGGCCGGGGCCGGTCTTGTCGTATCCGGTCTTTTCGTAGGCGAGCAGCAAGCCGGCATTCTTGGCGCGCCGCTTAGAAGCGGGCAGTCCCCACTCGGGGTCGAGCAGGATGGCAGTGGCGTGCGGGGTGAGAACTTCGCTGACCAGCGTTTTGAATTCTTCCATCATGGCGTCCGTGACTTCGGCGCCCTTTTCTTTGGCCAGGGATTTTTGTAGCGAGCCGCGCTGGTCCATGGCAGCGGCCGCGATGATACCGCGTTCGTTGGAGACTTTTTTGAGGCCGGCGAGTTTGCCCGGGGAAAGCTTCATGGGAATCCTCCAGAACTGCAGATTGAAGATGAGTGCGTGGAACTGACAATTGTAAACCAAGGAGGGAGAAAAACGGCGTCGGATAGAGAGTTCGAAACCGTTTGGATTCCGGGTTCAGGAAGCGGCGCGCTTATTCAGAAAATGCGTCGTAACCACTCAAAGTGGCGGAGCAACAGGAGGCTCAGACGTAATGCGAGCGGAACAGTCGCAGCCGTCGGACGGGAAATTTGACCCTCTGCCAGAAAGTAGGTAATATAACTACTTATGGCAAGGACAGCGGAGAAAGCGATCTCAGCCGCCGAAGCGAACCGGAAGTTCTCGCAGCTATTGCGCGAGGTGAAGGAAGGCCGAAGCTACGTGATCACCAGCCACGGCCGGCCGGTGGCGCGTATCGAGCCGGTGAAGGAGAAGCGCGATGGCCGAGCCAAGGCTGCGTTGCTGGCGCATCTCAGGGCCCAGCCGGTACAGGATATCGGTCGCTGGACACGGGACGAATTGTACGGCGAATAAAACGCCCGGATCGTCCTCTTATGCGAATCGCGCTCGATACGAATGTGCTGGCGTATGCCGCCGGGGTGAACGGAAGGGGACGGCAACTGGCCGCGCTGGAACTTCTGGGCAAGCTTTCTGAATCCGAAACGGTTTTACCAGTACAGGCGCTAGGAGAACTCTTCCGGGTTTTGGTGGGCAAGGCGAAAATTTCGCCGCGGTTGGCGCGTACCACGATCATTCGCTATCGGGATACGTATCTGCTGGTCGAAACTTCTTCCGCAGTCTTTCTATCGGCGACGGACCTCGCCGTCGATCACCAGATCGGTATTTGGGACGCCGTGATGTTGGCTGCGGCTGCCGAAGCCGGTTGCCGTCTCTTGCTGTCTGAAGACTTGCAGGAAGGATTTACTTGGAGTGGCGTGACGGTGGTGAATCCGTTTGCAGCGATGGTTCATCCGCTGCTGGCAAAGATGCTCGAGAATTGATGAGTCAGGCCGTCCAGTTTTGAACTTTCAGCCCGCGGACGCGGCGGAATTCTTTCTCGTTGTTGGTGACCAGCGTGAGCTTTGCCGCGAGGGCGTGGGCCGCGATCCAGAGATCGTTGTTGCCGATCATTTCGCCTCGGCGCTCAAGTTCGGCGCGAATGAAGCCGTAGGTCTCGGCAGCCTTCTCGGGTAAGGGCAACGTTGGCACCAATACCGCCATTTGTAGCAGACGTTCCATGGATTGCTCGCGATGGGCGCTCTTTTCAGCTCCGTACAGAAGTTCGCCATACGTAATGACAGACAAGACAGCTTCTCCCGGGCGCACCGTGCGGAATTTTCGCAATACCCGCTCGGGCTGTCCGGTGCGGATGTAAATACAGATATCGGTGTCGAGCAGGTACCGCGGCTCCACGGTTACAGTCCTTTTCTCTGCTGGGGAAAGTCTTTGTGGCGGTCCGGGATATCGAAGTCGTCGGGCAATCCCGCCAAAATTTCGAAGACCCGTGCGATGTTGTTTTCCTTCTCCCGAAGAACGATCTCATTGCCGCGGCGAAAGATTTCTACTTCTTTCCCTTTAAAACGGAATTGTTTGGGCAGGCGGACGGCTTGGCTGTTTCCGGAGCGAAAAACACGAGCTGTGGCCATGGCGACCTCCGAATGTATACACTTGTAGTATATACATTCGGTTGCGTGTTTCAAACGCACGGTTGAAGATCATGCTACCTTGCGAGCGCGGAAATGCTGCGGGCAAGACGTTGCGAGCAACGTCTCTACGACTGGTATAGTGGTATGACCGCTTGGGAAGGGGATTGTTTTATGGCGATTGCGACGATTAATCCGGCTACCGGGGAAGTGGTGAAGACATTTCAGGCGCTGTCTGGGGCTGAGATTGAGAAGAAGTTGCAGGCTGCGGCCAGCGCGTTCAAGGCGGAGCGGAAGACGCCGTTTGCCACGCGGGCGAAACGCATGCTGAAGGCGGCAGAGATTCTGGAGCGCGACAAGGACAAGTTCGCGCACCTGATGACGCTGGAGATGGGGAAGCCGTATAAGGCGGCGGTGGCGGAGGCGGTGAAGTGCACGACGGCGTGCCGGTATTACGCGGAGAACACGGAGCGGTTTCTGGCCGACGAAGTGGTCGAGACGGGGGCGAAGAAAAGTTTCATCCGCTATTTGCCGATTGGGCCGATCCTGGCAGTCATGCCGTGGAATTTTCCGTTCTGGCAGGTGATCCGGTTTGCGGCGCCAGCGCTGATGGCGGGAAACGTTGGGCTGCTGAAGCATGCATCGAACGTGCCGCAGTGCGCGCTGGCGATTGAAGCGATTTTTCTGGAGGCAGGATTTCCCGAGGGCGCTTTCCAGACGCTGCTGATTGGCTCGCAGCAGGTGGACGCGCTGCTGAACGATCCACGAGTAGTGGCCGCGACGCTGACGGGAAGCGAGCAGGCGGGGATCGAGGTGGGCGTGGGCGCGGCGAAACGGATCAAGAAAGTGGTGCTGGAGTTGGGCGGGAGCGATCCGTTTATTGTGATGCCGAGCGCGGATCTCGACATGGCGGTGAAGACGGCGGTGGAGGCGCGCATCCTGAATAACGGGCAGTCGTGTATTGCGGCGAAGCGATTTATTGTGGCGGAGCCGATTGCGGCGGAGTTCGAGCGCAAGTTTGTGGAGCGTATGCAGGGGCTGCGGATTGGCGATCCATTTGACGAGAAGACGGAGTTGGGGCCGCTGGCCACGGCGGACGCGGTGAAGACGCTCGATGCCGACGTGCAGAAAACGGTGAAGGCGGGAGCAAAGTTGCTGACGGGCGGGCATCCGCTGGAGCGCGAGGGAAATTTTTATGCGCCGACGGTGCTGACCAACATTCCGAAAAATTCGCCGGCGTATGGCGAGGAATTTTTTGGTCCGGTGGCGTCGATCTTTCGAGTTAAAGATCAGGATGAGGCGATTCGTATTGCCAACGACGTGCGCTTCGGGTTGGGCGCGAGCGCGTGGACCAACGACGAGAAAGAGCGCGAGCGCTTCATCAACGAACTGGAAGCGGGGATGGTGTTCATCAACAAGATGGTGGCGTCGGATCCGCGCATTCCGTTTGGCGGGGTGAAGCAGTCGGGGCACGGGCGGGAATTGGGAGCGTTGGGCATTCGGGAGTTTGTGAATGCTAAGACGGTGTGGGTGGCGTAGGGCAGTGGCGGGAGGTCGTGTCAAGCGAGCGCTATCGCCTTGCTAACAACAGTTATTGCCAAGCATCCACTGAGGCCTGAGCAATCGTCGACTTGAGTCGGGTGAGTAGTTACTTGGCGGCGGTTACAACAGCATCGGTTACCGGAACCCCGAGAGTGCCCGCGGCGTTTGACTTCAGATCGTAGATGCCGGTGCGCAAGTAGACGTATCCTTTGGGCACGTCGATCTCTTTGTGGATCTGCAAGCCGATCTGCTGCACGCTGGCGTAAAGCTTTGCGTCGAGGTCGACATTCCCCTTCGTGACCACGAAATTCAGCGGTTTGCCTTCACGATCGTAGGCGAGCAGGACGATTTCGATATTGCCGTGCCGCGCGCCGTCTGGGGTGATTTCGAACTTCAGGTCTTGCGGCGAAATTGCGAAGTCCACAGCGTAACGCATGAATGGTCCTTTGAGGTCGGGGTTGCTGCCGATGCGTGGCGCGTCGGGTGCCGGCTGCGGGTCTGAGGGCACCACTATTATCTTGTAAAGAATTTGAGAATAGTCGGGCAGGTTGCGTCCCATGAGCATCAGCAACGGGTCCGTGTCTGGCTTTTGACCGGCGGCGAGAGCGGTTTCGAGGTCGTCGGCGTAATATCCGCGGCGGTAGGCGAGTGTTTGTTTGCCCTTCAGAAACTTCACCTGAATGTGGCGGTACTTGCCATCCATCTTTGGGTTGGCCGGCGTATAGGCCAGCGAGTAGTAGAGCGTGCCGTTGTTGACGACGCGGGCGAGAGCGTCGTTCAATCCGTTGGTGTTGTAGAAGGCTTGGCCGCCGGTATCCTTGGCTAACTCGTCCATGGAACTGTGGTTCAAATCGCGGGAGACTTCGCCGGCTTGCAACTGCTTGACTTGATCCTGCATGGCCAATGACGGTCTTTTCTCCGCTATCTCTTTCCCGTTGGCCTCGAATGCCGTATCCGGAGCCAGGCCCTCGGCTGCGATGGGATAGAGGGCGACTTGACCGGCGGTGAGCAAGTCGGCTGTTTTCCGGATATCGTCATGGAAAGTGGTTGCAGTGTTGAACGGGTCGGGCACGTCCGCATCGGGAAAGATGCTCAAGGGGAAAGAGCCAGAGAACCAGATCACATTCTTGCGGCCTGGAACACTGCAGAGATAGCGAGCGAGTTGCTGCAGAGCCTGCAGCGTGATGCCGATACGTTGCTCAGCCTGGAAGGCAGCAGTGTCTGACAGGAACTGCTTCATGGCATTGATCGGATCGATGGCCGCCTGCGCCAGAGTCTGGGGATTGGGAGAAGCCGAATTCTCGATCATGAAGTCGATCAGGCGCTGGTTGGCGTCGGCCTCGGCGTTGGAGGCAAGCAAGGCCGATTGCTGGGGACCGGCTTGCGCGCTATTGAGAACCGCCAGTAATTCCGAGGAGTCGCTGGTGACGCCTTGCAGCATGCGCAAGCGGGATGCCAGGGTGAAAATGGCCACACGCGTTCCCGCGGGGATCGTCTTCAGATACTTGATGATCTGCGAATGAACGAAGGTCTGGTCGCGTGATGGCGTGTTCAGGGCGTCCAGCAGGAGGACATTTACTGAGTCGGCAGTTCGCGTGGCGGGAAAGTTGGTGTAGACATGGGGCGGCAGAGTGGGCAGCTTGATTTGAGTGGGCGGCGCGCCATGGTGTTCTTCGAACGTGGAGATGGCCTGCGGCTTACTGTCTTCCAGGACTTGAAAGTCGTCCTTGTGCAGGCCGGTGACGGCGTCTCCCTTGCCATTGGTTACGACAACATCGACGAGAACCAATCGGACTTTGGTTTTGATCGTGGCGACGGTGTCGCCGGAGTCAGGAGGCGAGGTCTGGGATTGGAGCGACAGCGTGCAGAAAAGAGGAATAACAGCAAGTAGACGGCAACGGCGGCCTATAGACATAGGAGCCTTCTCAACGTGACGGTATCACAAGGGTGGACCCAGCACTGTAAAGTCGCGTAAAGTGCTTCCTCGCAATGAAAAGCGAAGAGGACGGCTCGTCGATTGATGAAAACCATTACACGCATTGACCGGGCGAGCCCAATCGCCGATCCTTGTCAGCCAGACCTCAGGCCTGCCGGCAGCGTCGTATGCGTAAAATAAGGTTAGACGCTGTAAGGATTGAAAGACATAAAAGACATAAGGGAGCGAGTGGCCATGGAAACGCACAGCGAACGCGATCCGAAGTCAAATCCGGCACAGGTGGAGGAGCATATTAAAAGTGCAGCGCAGATTCTAAGGGCACTGCAACAGAAGATCGGAGAGCATCCAGAGATCGGCGCGGCCATTACAAAGCTGGAGATGGCGCTGAATGATCTGGCGATCCAGACTGGCGGCCTGCTGTAGCGGATGGGATAGGTGCAGGTGGTCAGCAGATAACCATTGATAAATCCCCATACTCACCGACATGTGATTCTACGATCCTCCTGCAGCTTGCGAGGAATTTGGGCTTCCAAAGCTCCTCGCACAATGCAATCTCAGCCCTCCTTCATTTCCAAGGCATAAGGGGCCCATAGTCTCCGTACCTCTCCAACAGGAAGGTGGTCAGTTTCGCTGAAGATTGCAGTGGCGAGGGTTCGTTCCTTTTCATTGGCAATCGGGGACTGGCCCACCTTTGTTCTTGTCCCTGCCGGTTCGATCAAAACTTTCGGCTGCCTCATACTTCGCGATGTTGTAAAGTCCCGAGACATCCTTTACAAACGCGCGAAGGGTGGGGCAGCCTCAGTCGTAATGACTCAATCCACAATGAATGCCAAGCTGGCCAGCGGCATTCCATTTCTCTCGCAGGTTCCATGGATTATTTCTTGGGCGCACAGAAGCAGAGATTATTGCCGTCGGGATCTGTTACGGCAAATTCGCGGAGTCCCCAGGTTTGGTCGACTGGTGCGGTGTGAATTGGAGAGTCGGGGCGCTGGGTGGTGTTGAGCCCGCGCTTGCGAAAGGTGGCGTAGCGCTCATCGACATCGTCGACGAACACGCGGTTTACAGAGCCGAAGACGCCGTCTCCGGCATGACGGGAAAGCTGGAGTTCGGCGCCGTCGCGCACGAGATCGATGACTCCGTTTTCCATCTCGCGATCTTCATATCCAGGCCACTTGCGCTCGAAGTCGAGAACTTCGGTGTAGAAGTGCAAGGACCGTTGCAAGTCGCTCGATTTGATTACCGGCACGATCTTCATGGCATTTCTTCCTCCATGGGCTGCACTCAAATGGGCTGCACCCAGCGGCTTCCTTCGTCAAAGGCCTAGGCGCAACGCAAGTTTACCGGCAGCGAAGAAGAGCAGGGCGAGGCCGAGTTGCATCCAGCCCGTTAGTTTAACGCCAGCGTATTTTTTCAGGAGCCATGAGGTGAGAGGACACGCGGACAATCCAGAACACAGCGCGAACCATCCATTGGTCAGCTTCCAAGGGCCTTTGCTCCAGAGATACCAGAGCCCGCCGCCACCCGCTATGATGGCCCAGACCCAGCCGACAATCCACGCGACTCTAGTGGGCAGAGTTTGCTTTTCGACGAATACGGACATGCCAGGAGTCAGGGATTTCTCTCGCGCATGATTCTAAGCTAAGGCTTAGTTGCGGTACATTCCGAGGGCACTGGTCCGCCGGGAATCAGAACAATTCTTCGGGCGCATGGTGAGCTGTGCGGGTTCAAGATTTGCGACCCTGATGGCTAGCCAGCGATGCGTGGCAGTGAGCGTAAAGGATGTCTTGGTCAACGAACTTGCGAGCTGTTTGGGCGCTAGCGTACCGACAGAAACCATGCGAGAGGAGTAGCGTTGACACCGCTGCGAGAACGGTTGCATTGCAAATGTTATGGCGCGAGAGTCGCCCGCAAAACAGCAGCGCTCAAAGACGCTGCGCTCTAGAAAGTCTCAGTCGAGAAACCCGCTCGATTGTCCGGATAACTTGTCGCTATACGAATGGGAAAGCCGGATGGCTGAAGAGAAGCTAGCCGCGCGGCGCAAATCAAAGAAACAGCGCAAAAAGTCTTGAGGCTCAATACCAAAATCCGCCATTAACCCGCTGAGGCATGGGAAGACTTGGATTCTGATAGGAGTTGCGGCGGACGAGGAAGGGCTTTTGGACAGTCCGAATGAATGATGGACGATCGGAAACAGCGCGGGCGCGCACCTTTTTTGAAACCAGCGTCGAGACGTAGCAGTTTTCATGCACAGCCTGCCCGTCCTCATCAGCCTTGCTTTCAGTCAAAATCACCGGTTGTGTGCAGATGGCGCAATTTGGAACAAAACCCTCGTGTGACATAAAGCCTCCTGGGAGAGACATCCTTACGTTACTCCGGGCTGAGTTTGCACGTTGAGCAATATTGCTCAACCTTGCAAAATTGGCGGTTAGGCAGGCTGCCGATTAATTCATTCCGTGAACTGACATTTTCCCCAGCGCCTGAAGGTGTCACTGCTTTTGCTGACTTGCGGCGCGGCTGAAGCCGCGCCCCTTCAAAACTCTAAACTCTTTCAAAAATGATTTAAGCCCTTTTCAAAAATGATCAAGCTTTAAGCCCTTTTCAAAACTGATCGAGCTTTAAGCTTTTCAAAACTGATCGCGCTTTAAGCGCTTTCAGAATTGATCAAATTCTAAGCCCTGGCTATCCCTGCCAAACGTGCTGACCGCAGAGGCATGGGACCGTTTGGGTTGGATTTTGCTTGGTTAATTGCTGTTTGCAGATCGGGCAGGGCTTGGTCATCGTGTAAGTCATAGTCTTGCTCCTGGTGGACACCATAGGGTCGACATCCACCTTCTTGACGATCACTGACGCGCACTGCGATTTCGTTATTTGTTGTCGGGATTATTGTGACGCCAGCTCCAGTAGGCATTTTGCTGCTGGCTGTTCAACTCAGTGAAAGACCGCTTCTGGTGATGCTCGGTCTGATACCGCTGGTAGGAATGATCTTCGTTGGCGTCCCAGGTGTGATAGTCCTTGTGGCTCTTGTCGTAGTAGCGCTTGTTATTCTCGCTTTGTTTGTTATCGTGATTCTTATCGTGATCGTCTTGCGGGCTGGCAGCGGCCATCATGGCAACTGGTGTAGCAAGGGCAGCAGTCAGTAGAAGCGAACTGAGATATCGGTATGCTAGGCGCACGTTGGGTCTCCTTTGGTGTGCGAGACCCCCATCCGCAGAATCCCGCTAGCCTCAATATCTACCGGGGGCGTTTTAAAGTCTGGTCAATAGTGATCGAAGGAGGATTGAAGGAAACGCCTACTTTTTGGGTTCGAATCCGCGGCCGACGCGGAAGACGTGGCCATCGGGATGGCGAAGGTGCATCTCGCGAACGTTCCAGGGCATATCCGTGGGCGGGAATGTGACTTCCAGCCCGGCGGCGACGCAGTGCTTGTGCATCTCGTCCACGTCGTCGACCCAGACCGACATCCAGACGCCCTTGTCGCCCTCTTCGTCTCCCTGCTGCTGAAAGGTGGTGGTGTTGGCGCCGCGGCCACGGCCTCCCTGGGCGCCCTGACAAAGAAAGATGCAAGCTTCCTTGCCCGATCCAACCGCGCCAAAGGTTGGAGGCGTTCCCCAGTCCCACAATTTTTTCCACCCCCACTTTTCAAACCACGCGACGGTGCTGGGGAGGTCGGTGACGTTCAGGATCGGAGTCAGAGCTTTGGCTTCCATAATCGAAGCAGGATAACACCCGGCGGATCGAAGGATTTTGTTACCGACGCGACATTTTTTTTACGACAGGAATCTCAATCGAAGGTCCAGCGGGTCGCGGTTTTCGGGAAACTCTTTTCGATAAGGCCGAATACCCGGCTCGGGCGCACGCGGTAGAGGGGTTCGGAGCCGTTACCGCCGCTCATCGCATATTTGCTGAGCGATGCTGGTTCCAACTTCTTCCCAAGGGAGGGGTCCTTGATCAGTTCGGCGACACCCTCCAGAATTACCGCTTCGGCGGCATTCTGAGTGCCCACAATGCAGTTTGGATTCTTTGCCAGGTTGCGTGCCTTTTGGGTCTTGCTCCCCGTGCCGAACCAAAACGCACCGTCGAACCACAGGCCCCAGATGATCATGGCATGGGGTCGACCATCAGGGCGCACGGTGACGATCCAGTACTCGCGCGAGTCGGTCAGAGCCTTTACCGCCCATTCCCAAGGCAACATCCCAGTCTTGCTCTTGCTGATGCCGTAGCCGGGTATTTGTGGTCGTTCACTTCGCGGCTCTACCTTGTTATTTTTCAGGCGTGGCATATCGACCTCCGATAATGGCGTTTATGGGCTTCACAATCGCGGGCAACCGTTCACGAATTTTATCGGATTTTCGTGGCCGGAATAGCGGATGCATTCATCTGTTTCACTGACCGGTAATTCTCGGAGCTTAATGGTGGCCGCGGACATCCAATGCGGGCAGGAGGGTAACGACGATGTTTCATGTGCGCCAGGAAGGGTTGCCGTTTGTGGGGAGTTCGCATGAGTTTGTGGGAGCGGAACAGGGCAACACGAATGTTTCAGTGTTCCTGTTCCATGGGAAGCCAGGGTCGGGACCGGGGCCGCACCGGCATCCGTATGACGAGATACAGTTTATCCGGGAAGGGCGGGGAGTGTGGACTGTCAGCGGCAAGACTTTCGAGGGCGGGGCTGGAGATATTTTTGTCATCAAGGCGGGCGAGATCCACAGCTTCAAGGCGGTGGGGGATTCACCGCTGGTGCAAGTGGACGTTCACCTGAGTCCGCGATTTATTCAGGAGAATTTGTAGGGAAGTTTTCAATGCGGTGAGCACGTCAGCGGGGATGTCCCCATGGGAAATTTCTAGCCATTGTCTCTGGGCTGCCAGTTTCGGCGCCGCTTGAGGTGATCGGTGATATCTTTGCCGGTAGCGATGTCTTGCAACATCCGATCGAGTCGAGCCGCCGCGCTCTTTAGGGCTTGCCCATCCGCGTCCACTGCGGCCTGCAACAACCGATCGAGTCGTGCCGCCGCAACCTTCAACTTCTGCACTTCTTGATTCGTGATCGGCTTCTTCGAAGCTTGCTGATTCGCCCGAATCAGGGTCACGATGCGATGCCGGAGATCGTGTTCCCTGGCTTTCTCGTTTTCGTTATTCATGGCCTCATTTTCGACGATTACTAATCTTCGCGGGTTGCTTGGCGAGGGTCGCTGTCCGCTTGCGGAGTGCTGGCGGGTTCTTCGGTTAGCAATTCTTTCCATGGGCATTCGTCGGCGGAGAGGCGGTGGACGGCTGCTTGGACTTTCTGGCCGTTTCCGCTTTCGCGGACCCAGACTACGCGATAGCGGGCTTTTTTTCCGTTGTGGAGAATTCCGATGACGTCGCCGGAGCGGAGATCGGCATGCAGTCCCGAGAGCAGCGCGCCACTCAGGCTGATATTGCTGGCACGGGCGGGCTGCAGGAAACGGTCCCCACAGGTGTCAATGCCCCAGACGCTGAGGACGAGGTCGGCATCGCTGCGCGGCTCGCGGCGGCGGTCGTTTTGTGGCTCCTGCGGTTGATCGTTTCGAGCATTTCCTGGTTTTGGATTCAGGCCATCGTTTGGTTGATCGTTGATGGCGCGGAGAATTCCCATGGTCTTCTCACGGTATCGCTGGCGAGGCGCGCGGTAAAGGCTTGGCGTGATTCTGGCGGAACGAAGGTAGCGGGGTTGGTTCCGGTTCCGGAGTGTCCCGAACTGGCTTGAAACGCTTAAACCGCGCGCTCTCTGGGCGCTCTGCGACGAAAAGCTTTTGAACGCAGAGTTCGCTGAGGAAATGGAGTTCGCAGAGAAGAGCGTGGGGGAGAAAAGCGAAGGCGTGAACGACGGTTTTTGTCCGCGATCTTTTGTCCGATCTTCTGTCCGTGAGGGACAGGCCAAGTTTGTCTGAACAAGTTTGGTGCGGGTTGCGTAGAGAACATTATCGTCATCTGGAGGAGGAGTTTTTCATGAGGAGATTACTATCCCCGGTTGTTCTGGCGGTTCTGCTTTGCGTGGTTGTGTATGGGCAGACCAATCAACCGAGCACTGCTCCATCCACCGCAGAGCCTGATTCTTTGTTTCAGACGATCCTGGCGCTGGATGCGAAACTTTTTGACGCTTACAACCATTGCGATCTGGCGACGCTGGGAGAAATGGTGTCGGACGACCTGGAGTTTTATCACGACAAGACGGGGCTGATGGTGGGGAAGGCGCCGTTTCTCGCGGCCATCAAGGAGAACATTTGCGGCAAAGTCGAGCGGAGGATCGATGCGGGGGCGATGGAAGTTTATCCGCTGAAGGGATATGGAGCGGTGCAGATTGGGGTGCATCACTTTCGGCATCCGGCGCACCCGGAAGAGGGCGAGGGCGAGGCCAAGTTTGTGACGTTGTGGCAGAACAAGGATGGAGTGTGGAAGGTGACGCGCGTGATCAGCTACGATCATGGATCGAGGGGGAAGTAGCCGAGCTTCGCTCGGCCGGACAGCCGGGGGCGGCTGTCCCCACAATGGACTTGCTGGGCTGGACTAGGCTTGAAAACCAGACGGCCGAGGCGGCTGTCGCTACGTGAGTTGTTGCCACTTGGGCTGTCGCTACGTGGCTACTGCCTTAGCGTCAGGGGTTGCAGGACGGCTTGCTGCTTGGCGATCAGGGATTGGACGCCCTGGCGGGCGTAGTCGATCATTTTGGCGAGTTGGGATTCGTCGAAGACCTGGTGCTCGGCGGTCGCCTGGATTTCTACGATTTTGCGCCCGGCGGTCATGACGAAGTTCATGTCGACGTCGGCGCGCGAATCTTCTTCGTAGCAGAGATCGAGCAGAATTTCTCCATCCACAATTCCCACGCTTACGGCGGCAACAAAATCCTTGAGCGGAACCGAGGTAAGGGTTCCGGCGTCGACCAGTTTTTCGAGGGCGAGGCCGAGGGCCACGAAGGCGCCGGTGATAGAGGCGGTGCGCGTGCCGCCGTCGGCCTGAATGACGTCGCAGTCGATCCAGATGGTACGTTCGCCGAGGCGGGCGAGATCGGTAACGGCGCGCAGCGAACGGCCGATCAGGCGCTGGATTTCGTGAGTGCGTCCGCTCTGGCGTCCCTTGGAAACTTCGCGCGGGGTGCGGGTGAGGGTGGAGCGGGGAAGCATGGAATATTCGCTGGAAATCCAGCCCTTGCCGGAGTTGCGCATGAATGGCGGGACGGTTTCTTCGATGGAGGCGGTGCAGATGACGCGGGTGTTGCCCACTTCAATCAGTACGGAACCTTCGGCGGTAGTGATGAAGTCGGGAGTGAGGAGGACGGGGCGGAGTTGGTCGGGGGAACGGTTGTCGGAGCGGTAGAACATCTTAGGAATTGTAAATGATGAGGCTTCCGAAGGCCGGCCTCGACTTCGGCGGACAACCGGGATTCCTCGCTTCGCTCGGAATGACAATAAAAATGGGAATGACAATAAAATGGGAATGACGACGAAATGGGAAGTGTTGCAGCCGACTATGGTGCGGATTGAAGTTGCGTGGCCAGTTGGTTGACTGCGCTTACGTCATAGAAGGAGGAAAGGTCGGCGTGGCCGGCCAGGGTTTCGCGGTCTTTGCCGTCGACCAGAATTTTTACTTTCCGAATGTCGGGCGTGTTGGCGGAGATGGTGTGGATGAGCGAGGCGACGGTGAGTTCTTCGACGAGGACGCCGGAGCGATGCGTGTCGGCGAAGGCGGAGTTGAGGTCGATGACGGCGACTCCGGGATCGACCAGGAAGACGCTGCGGATTTCGGCGCCGGAGCCGAGAACGTGCGGCGAGGATTTGTCGAGATAGAGGGAGAGCAGGGCTCGCAGGAGTTCTTCGGCGCGCTGCTGGCGTCCGGAGGGCAGGGGAATCTGGGCGGACTCGGGGCGGAGAGTGCCGTTGTCGTCGTGCGCAACGAAGAGGGTGACCCGCTCGCTGGGTCCGGCGACGGGCGGGGCGAGCGGGCGCGTGTCGGTGGAGGGTGCGGGGGCCGAGGCCGCGATTCTGCGCATGTGGAAGGCGTAACCGGCGAGGGCCAGGACGGCGAGGAGCAGGACTACCATCGCGATGGCGAACTGGCGAGGGATCATGGGCGGGGGCTCGCGGGGCGAGGTTCGGTTGGGTAGTAAGAGAATTGCTCGTGGTTAGGAGAGCGGTCGAGCTGCGCTCGACTGGACAGCCGAGGGCGGCCGTCCCCACATCTTTTCTCAGAAGGCTCTGCACATTTTTTTGAAGGAGCGGTCATTGCATGGCTCCCAGTTGATCGCGGGTGGCGGCGATAGCCGTGGCTACGGCGCTGGTGACGAGTTGCTGGTAGTCGGGGGCGGTGAGTTGGGAAGGGTCGGAGCCCTGTGGAGCGACTTCGACCGCGATGGCTGCGCCGGTGACGTTGTTGAGCGGGCGCAGGGGCGCGGCCAGAGAGCGAACGGGAATCTGGCGTCGCTGCATTTCGGCGGCGACGGCGTTGGCGGCGGTCTGGCTGAGCGATAGGGAAGCGTGCTGGGCAGTGGTCCAGGACTTGAAGGCGCCGTGGTCTTCGGTGCCGTAGGGGAGAAGCGCGGTGTAGACGCGGACGCCGTGTCCGTTGGAAGCGGCGTGGACGGCGATGTAAATGGCGGCGCGATCGGCATTGGCGTAGACAGCGCGCTGGTCGAGGGAGAGGTTGGCGTCGGAGTCGCGGAGGACGAGGGTTGGAATGCCGCGGCTTTCGAGTTCCTGGCGCAGGCTGCGAGCCAAGACGACGGTGACATCTTTTTCCATGAGGGTGCTGCTGAGAGTTTCTCCGTGATCGTCGCCGCCGTGGCTGGCGTCGACTATGGCGAAGTAGCGGCGGGGAGCGGGAGGCGACGCGGGTGCGGCTGGGGACGCGGGTGGGGGCTGCGCCGAAGCCGCGGGTGTGGCTGTAGTCGATGGAGTAGAGGCGGGGGGTGTCGAGTTCGCGGGCTGCGCGGCAGGCGCCGGCGTGGTGGCGGCCCCCGACGAAGCTGTGGGTGCGATGGTAACAGTGCGGCCGTCTCGGCTGAAGCTGGCAATGACCGGGATGGTGGCGTTGACGGTGACGACGGCGGCGCCGTTGCCTTCGCTATAGATGGCGGACGGGATCGACTTGCTGCCGAAGGTGAGAGTTGGCGAAGCGGGGGCTACGAGAGGTTCGCGCGAAAAAGTCATGCGGAGCGCGCCGGGTTCGGTGGCGACAATGGGATTCACTGGCGCGGTGAAGTGGAAGATGAGGCGCGGCGGATTATCGCCCGATAGAGACGCGGTGAAATGGGTGGCGACGCTGCCGATGAAGAGGCGTTCGGAGAATTCGTGCAGAGTGGCGGGGCCTCCGAGGAAGCGGGGCAGCAGGGAAGAAAGAGAAGTGACGGGTGCGAGTCCGCGATTATTTTCTACGAAAAATGGAGCGCCGAGATCGGCGTCGCGTCCCTGAACGCGGGCGCGGGTCTTGCCGACCTGAAAGTCGCCCTCCACGTTGTTGTAGCGCAAGCGCCATCCGCCGCGGTTGTCGGACTTGGCGCTGACTTTGCCCAGGGGCTCGAGAACTTCGAGCAGGCCGACGTAGTCACGACCTTCGCGCTGGACTACGGGGAGAGCATAGTTGGCGGCGACGGAGTAGACGGAGAGGCGCTTGGGGGGAGGGGCGGGCGGCGAGGCGCTGGAGAGGAGGATGGAAGTGAGTAGGAGCCAGCCTAGGAAAATCGACCTACGGAAAATCGAGTGTGACAGGAAACTTTTTACGATTCTTTGTACGACAGACCGCGGGCGAGACGCCCACGGGACTGCCGGCGGGACGCCGGCGCTACTTGGGACGCCGGCGGTACTGGGGTGGCTAGTCCAAGGCATAGATGGTTAGCCCGCTTAGGAGCTTGGGATAGAAGTCGGTGGATTTTTGCGGCATGACTTCACCGGCGAGAGCAACATCGCGAACCTGCGCTACCGGGCATGGATTCATGAGAAATGCGATGTTGGCGGCGCCTTTGCGGACCTGATCGAGCGCCTCCGTGGCGTCGCGGAGGTAGGAGAGGTTTTGCTGGTTGCGGATGGATTCTTCGGAAAGTTTGAGCACGCCTTCGAGCAGGCATTTGTGCAGTTGCACGACGTCGAGCGCCTGCTGGCGCTGGGAGAGGCCTGCGAAAAAGGGGTCGGAGGCAGGCTTCGGAGAATGCAGAAGCAGAGCGCGGTTGGCAGTGACGGCTAAGAGAGCAGTTCCGCTTCGCCCGCGATCGCGCAGCAGGGCCGTGGCACGAGCGGCGTCGAGGGCGGCATCGACTTCCTCGATTTCAAAAAAGCAGCTGCTGGATTTCTGGAAGTCGTCTACCGAGAAAGAGTCGAGGGAATGTACAACGCGGTGCGTTGGGAGCACGAGCAATCCGGGATCGTTCATGTTGACGAAGGTCATCATGACGAATTCGTAGGGAGCGTTGGGATTTGGCGAGCCGGCGGCGGCGCGGGATTCGTCGCGAAAGTTGAGTGCGGTTTCGTAGCGGTGGTGGCCGTCGGCGATGACTAACTTTTTGTCGCGCATCTTTTGCTGAACCGCGGCGAGGACGCCGGGGTCGGAAACTTGCCAGACGCGGTGGGCGACCCCATATTCGTCGGCGACATCGATGGTGGGAGCGGAATTGGGTTTGGGAGCGAGCAGGGAATCGATCTCGCCGGAATCTTCGTAGAGCAGGAAGAGTTGCTCGTAGTGGGCGCGGGTGGCGCGCAGCAGGTCGAGGCGGTCGGCCTTGGGCTTGGAGAGAGTCTGCTCGTGGCGGTAGACCACTTTGGCGGAATAATCTTCGACACGGCCCAGGGCGATGAATCCGCGGCGCTCGAAGTTCTTGCCAGACGGGGCGGTGAAGGTCTGGGAGTAGACGTAGATGGAGGGGGAGGAATCCTGGCGGAAGATTCCCTGGTCGCGCCACTGGCGGCCGAAGCCGGCGGCGCGAGTGTAGACATTGTCGCCGGCATTCTCGTCAGCCGCGCGGCGGCCCAGTATGATGCGCACCAGGTTGTAGGGGCTGGCGGCGTAATAGCGTTCCTGCATGGCAGGGGTGATCTTGTCGTAGGGCTGGGTGACGACCTGGGCGGCGGAAACCTGCTGCAAGTCGTAGCGGAGTGCGCGAAAGGGATGAATGTCGGCCATGGAAACTTTTGATTGTAACAAGATAGCGGCTGAGATCGGGAAGGCGCGACGGCAAAGGCAGAATGAAGATAAGAAGGCAACCCTGCATCCGGGAAAAACACCCAAGATGCGCATTCGGGAATGTCTCCGAATTTTGACAAAAATGACGGTTGCACGGGGCGAAAGCTGTGCTAACATCCTGCCCCACTGAGGTATTTATGGCCCGCCTCGAAGAAGGGCGTTGGTCATCTCACCCGATGGCCGTAGTGCGATGTGGCTGTCAGGTTCTCTCCTGGGACCCGACCAAATCCCACCTGTGCAAAAAATCTGCTGGCGCGAGTGTGTTGCGATGGTTTGGGGTAGCTCTGCTCGCCTTGGCTTGTGTGGCGCTGCCAGGTTTTGGGCAGACCGACGTGAACGATGTACATGTTGCGCCGCGAGAGGCGGATAAACCACCCGAGCCGCCTAAGCCGGAGATATTGGCTTCGACGACTGGGATGAGCACGCACGTGCATCCGTTGAAAGTGGATGTGGACCTGGTGCTGGTACCGGTGACGATTACGGACCCGATGAACCGGTTGGTGACTGGACTGGACAAGGAGAATTTCCAGTTGTTTGAGGGGAATTCGTCGCAGGAGATTCGAACGTTTTCGAGCGAGGACGCGCCGGTATCGCTGGGCGTGATTTTCGATTCCAGCGGAAGCATGGCGAGCAAGATGGACCGCGCGAAAGACGCGGTGGTGGAGTTCTTCAAGACGGCGAATCCGCAGGACGAGTTTTTCATGATCACCTTTAACGACGAACCGGAGGCGATCACGGACTTCACCAATTCAGTGGACGAGATTCAGAACAAACTGGTGTTCGCGGTGCCGCGGCGTCGCACCGCGCTGCTGGATGCGATTTACATGGGCATCAGCAAGATGCGGAAGGCGAAGTATGCTAAGAAGGCGCTGCTGATTATTTCCGATGGCGGGGATAATCACAGCCGCTACACCGAGGGTGAGATCAAGTCGCTGGTGAAGGAAGCCGACGTAATGATCTACGCGATTGGCATTTATGACCGGTATTCGTCGACGGTGGAGGAGCGACTGGGGCCGCAGTTGCTAAGCGACATTACCGAACTGACCGGGGGCCGGGCGTTCACCATCGACAACCCCAATGATCTGGGGGATGTGGCGACCAAGATTGGCGTAGAGCTGCGGAATCAGTATGTCCTGGGCTACCGCCCGACGAAAGTGGTGCGGGACGGCAAATGGCGTAAGATAAAAGTGAAGTTGCTGCCACCGAAAGGATTGCCGCCTCTACGGGTGTATGCCAGGACGGGATATTACGCGCCTGCGGAATAGGGCCGCCAGAATTGTTCTCTTCACGTTGGTGATTTGGGCCGGGGTGCGGATGGGAGTTCCGGCCTGGTCGCAATCGCCTGACAGCAAACCGGCGAGTCCGCCTGCTTCCACGCCGCCGTCTGGGCGGTCTCCTTCCAATTCGACTCCTGCGAATCCGACTCCTTCCGTCACTCCGCAAACGCCTGCAGGCGCGCAGCAAACCCCGCCCCAGACAGACGATCAGAACAGAAGCCTGAACGATCAGGGAGTATTCGTCTTCAAGAAAGACGTGGACGAAGTGCTGCTGCACGCGACGGTGGTCGACGACAAGCAGCACATCGTCACCAACCTGGACCGCGGCGCGTTTACGGTGTTCGAGGACGGGAAGCCGCAGAACATTATTTCGTTCCATCACGAGGATATTCCGGTGTCGATGGGAATCATCATCGACAATTCGGGGTCGATGCGGGAGAAGCGGAACAAGGTGAACCAAGCCGCGCTCAACCTGGTGCGGTCGAGCAATCCCAGGGACGAAGTGTTCGTGGTGAACTTCAACGATGAATATTACCTCGACCAGGATTTCACCAATAATTTGCTGAAGCTGAAAGAAGCGCTGGAAAAAATTGACGCCCGCGGCGGGACTGCGCTTTACGATGCGCTGGTGGCATCGGCGGAGCATTTGAAGCGGTTCGCGCGGCTGGATAAGAAAGTCTTGTTCTTGGTGACCGATGGCGAGGACAACGCCAGCAACGAGACGTTAGAGCAAGCGGTGAAGCAGTTGCAGGAAGAGAATGGGCCCTCAGTGTACGCGATTGGAATTCTGGGGGATGAAGAGCATCCGAAGCGGGCGAAGCGGGCGTTGGAGATTATTGCGCAGCGTACGGGCGGGATTGCGTTTTTTCCCAAGACGCTGGATGAAGTGGATGAAATCAGCAAGACCGTGGCCCGCGACATTCGGAACCAGTACACCATTGGGTACAAGCCGACGAATCCCCGGGGGACGGGGGGATTTCGGACGGTGCGGATTGAGGCCAAGGGGAAGGGCCATGGCAAGCTGACGGTGCGGACCAAGAGCGGGTATTACGCGGGGGCGCAGGCCGGGGGGAGCAAGTGAGGAGACAGCCAGCGGCTAAAGCCGCCATTCGTTTTGGCGCAATTTGCGGCGCGGCTAAAAAGCCGCACCCCTTCAAAACAATCAAAAAGGACTTTTTTCGCAACCTCTAAAGTCGTGCCCTCCCACGTGCAACGACGTCTTACCGTTCCATCCACAACTACATCGTGCCCTTCTACCTATTACAATAGAACCATGTCGGACTCACTGATCATTGCTGGCCGTTCGTTTCGTTCCCGGCTCATTGTCGGGACGGGTAAGTACAAGTCTCCGCAGGAAACCGCCCGCGCTCTGGAAGCGAGCGGCGCCGAGATGGTCACTGTCGCGGTGCGCCGCGTAAATCTTGATCGCAGCAAGGAATCGCTGCTCGACTACATCGATCCCAAGAAATATTTTCTCCTGCCGAACACTGCGGGATGCTATACGGCCGAGGAGGCGATCCGCGCGGCGCGGTTGGGTCGCGAGGTCGGTCTCTCGGATTGGGTCAAGCTTGAGGTCATCGGGGATCAGGCCACGCTCTATCCCGACGTGCAGGCCACGCTCGAAGCTACGCGCGTGTTGGTGAAGGAAGGCTTCACCGTGCTGCCGTACACTTCGGATGACATTGTTTTTGCGAAGCGGTTGATCGACGCGGGAGCGGCTACCATCATGCCTTTGGGCGCGCCGATTGGAAGCGGGATGGGAATCCAGAATCAGGCTCACATTCGCATTCTGCGGGAAATGATCACCGGCGTGCCGCTGATTGTGGATGCGGGAGTTGGCACCGCCTCCGATGCCGCTATTGCCATGGAACTCGGGGCCGACGCAGTGCTCATGAATACCGGCATCGCCAGCGCCCAGGATCCTGTGCTCATGGCGGAAGCCATGCACCACGCCGTGCTGGCGGGGCGAAAGGCGTATCTCTCCGGGCGAATGCCGAGAAAGTTGTATGCGACCGCTAGTTCGCCGCTGGAAGGCGTAGTGCGATAGGCCGTTGCGGTCGTGGATGAAGAGACGCGGGCGAGGGCGCCGGCGCCCTAAAAAAAGGGCGGCTCGAAGGCCGCCCTAAAATCATTCACGCTGCGTTCTCCTCACAACATCTTGGCGCTTTCCACGTGAATCGAATCGCCTGAGACCGTTCCCGTGGCGGCAATGTGATGGCCTTCGTGCCCCTTCAATGCTTCCGGATTGTCGACCATCAGAATCTTCTGATCCGCATCGGTGACGATCACCATCTTCGCGCCCGCGGCGAGGCATTTCTTGGTGCAGGCCTCGGCTTTTGCGTTGGCGCCCTTGGCCCCGCACTTGTCGTCTGCCACCCAGCCTTTCACGGTGGCGCTTTTTCCCATGTCGTCAAACGCCATCGCCGTCAGGGCGAACACGAAACACATCGCAAGAAATAGAACGAACAGTTTTCTCATGGCTGAACTTTCTCCTTTTGAATTGAACTCGCAGCCCCACGCCGCGCCCATCATCGGGCCTTTGAAGATTGTGCCAATCTCCTGAAACCGGCCCTCCCAGTTTTGTGAACTTGAGGCAACGGAAATATACCACAGGCGGAAGCGTACGTTGTCAGGGAGATGGCAATTGCTCGATCAGCGGTTGCACTACGGGAAAAAATGGATTGTTATTTTTTCGCGGAGTGAGTAACGGGGAGTGTACGCTTTGCCGGCGTCGGCGGAACGTAGACGTATTCGCCCGGCTTGGCATAGCCCAACTGCTCGCGTGCTTCTTTTTCGATGGACTTCTGGTCGCTCTTTAGCCCCTGGATCTGCTGAGTGTAACGGTCGTTTTCTTGCTGCACCTGAACAATCTGTCTGCGCAAAGACTGATACTCGGCGCGTTTTTCTTTATAGACGACCATGCCGTTAGCGCCAAACATAACATGCACAAACAAAGACGCGGCCAGCACCATCACGGCGACGGTCGCGATGCGGCGACGGAGGGAGTAAAGGCGAGTCGCCAGCGGCCGCACGCGCTCAATCCAGGAAGCGGCCAGCGCTTGCGCTTGGGGCGCGCGATCGACTACAGCCCGCAACCCGTCTTCAGGGCGCGGAAACCTGCGGATTCGGGAAAAGCTTTTGCCGCCAAATACATTCATTCGAAGATCCAATGCTTCGCCGCCGCGCTCAGATTTTCCAGATCTTTTTCGCTGCGCGCCTCGGTGTAGACGCGAACCACCGGTTCTGTTCCCGATAAGCGATAGCAAACCCACGAGCCGTCGCCGAACAACAGCTTCAATCCGTCGGTGCGCACGACCTGGCTCACCTTGGTCCCGCTGAAGTCGCGCGGATCGGACCGCAACTTCTCAGTGAACTTCTCTTTCACCTCGGGCGTCAAGCGGAAGTTCTCTCGCATCGGGTAATAGGAACCAACTTGGTTACACACCGCCTGCAATTGTTCGCCCAGCGACTTTCCTCGCCGGGCCACGGCTTCGCAACAGAGCAGCCCGGCCAGCACCCCATCTTTTTCCGGCACGTGATGGCGGATCGACAGCCCAGCGCTCTCTTCGCCGCCAATGGCAATCTTGTCCTGCATGATGAGCTCGCCGATGTATTTAAAGCCCACCGGAGTCTCGTGCAACTCCACGCCATGTTTTTCGGCCAGGGCATTGATCAGGTTGGTGGTCGCGACCGACTTGGCCACGCCGTTTTTCCATCCTCGGCTCTCGACCAGGTAATCGAACAGCAACGCGATCACGTAGTTGGGCTGCAGAAATGTTCCGTCGGCGTCGACAATGCCGAAGCGGTCCGCGTCACCGTCGGTCGCAATGCCGATCTGGGCCCCGGTCTCGCGCATCTTTTTGCGCAGGTCTTCCAGCAGGTGATCGTCGGGTTCGGGCGCGTGCCCGCTAAAGAGCACGTCGCGGTAATCGTGCACGGTCGCCACTTGCAGTCCCGCACTGCGCAGGACTTCATCGGAGTATCCGCGTGCCGCGCCCCACATGGGATCGAACACCGCCCGCAGCTGCGCCTTGCGAATCACATCCAGGTCGATGATTTCCGCCAGTCGCTTCAGGTAGGCAGGTTTGGGATCGAGCGACCCCTGAACCGTCTTGGCGGAGGCACGGGGCGAGGCTTCCGCGGTGTCGCCGGCGACAATTTCAGCTTCAATCTTTTTCGTGACTTCCGGTAACGCGGGGCAGCCGTCGGGCGTGGAGAATTTAATTCCGTTGTATTCGGGCGGATTATGCGACGCCGTGAAATTAATTACGCCGTCCGCGTGGTTGTTGACCACCGCATGGGCAAAGGCCGGAGTGGGCGCGGGCTCGGAAACCACCAGGGGCGTGATTCCGTGCGCTGCCAGAATTTCCGCTGCCATGGCGCAAAAAGTTTCGCCCAGAAACCGGGGATCGCGTCCCACGATGACCCGCGCCCCCTGCGGCTTCTGCGATGCCACGTAGCGCGCGATCCCGCCGACGGCGCGCTGCACGTTGGCAAAGGTGAACTCTTCCGCCATGACCGCCCGCCATCCCGATGTGCCAAACTTGATTTGCGTTAGCATGAATGAATCCTCGGTGATTCGAACTTGCGACCCTCGCGGCGCTTACTGCGGCGACGGCCGAAGGCTGATTTTATATGACCGACAAACGAATCGTCCTCTGCACCGCCGCATCGGAAGACGAAGCCCGTAAGATCGCCCACTACCTCGTCGAGCAGCGCTTGGCGGCGTGCGTCAACATTGTTCCGAGGATTGAATCAATTTATCGCTGGAAAGAAAAAGTGGAATCGAGCCAGGAATATTTGTTGCTCATCAAGACCAGCGCAGACCGTTTTCCCCAGGTCCGCGACGCCATTCGCGAGCTGCACTCTTACGAACTTCCCGAGTGCGTTGCCATTAGCATTGAAGACGGAAGCGCCGAGTACCTGCAGTGGTTGGCATATTCGCTGGTAAGAGAAGAGCCGAGCGAGTAAAAACTCGCGGCTGCCTCGGTGCCGTGTGTGGATCGCCTTCGGGTTTATCCGCGCGAATCCGTAAAATCCGTGGCCAACTTTTAGATTGCGTTGAGCGCCTGATCCAGATCGTCAAGAATGTCGTCCACATCTTCAATGCCGACGGAAATCCGCACCAGCCCGTCGGTGATGCCGATGGCCTTGCGTCCCTTCACACCCAGCGCCGCATGCGTCATGGTCGCAGGATGCGAGATGAGGGTTTCCACCCCGCCCAGCGATTCTCCGAGCGAGCACACGCGCACCTTCTTTAACATTTTGTTGGCATTGTTCAGCGAGCCGGTCTCGAACGAGATCATGGCTCCGAAGCCGCTCATCTGCCGTCTGGCAAGCGCATGCTGAGGATGGTTCGGCAGCCCGGGATAGAGCACGAACTTCACTTTTTTATGCTTGGAAAGAAACCCGGCGACGATGCGGCCGCTGCGATCGTGGATTTCCATGCGCGCCGCCAGCGTCTTCACTCCGCGCAGCACCAGCCAGCATTCAAACGGCGATAGAATCGCGCCCGCCGCTTTCTGCAGAAACGCCAGTTGATCCGCATGCTCCTGCTGCGCGCACACCACCACGCCGCCCAGGCCGTCGCTGTGGCCATTTAAAAATTTCGTGGTCGAATGCACCACCATGTCCGCGCCCAGCGCCAGCGGTTGCTGAAAATAGGGCGACATGAAAGTGTTGTCGACTACCAGCGCGACTTTCTTTTTCCGGCAAACTTCGCTAATCGCGGGCAGGTCGCTCAAGCGCATCAAGGGATTGGTCGGCGTCTCCACGTACACCATCCGCGTGTTTTTGCGGATCGCGCGCTCGACATTTTGCGTGACCGAGGTGTCGACGTAAGAAAACTCCAGCCCAAATCCGGTCATTACGTTGTTGAATAGACGTGGCGTCCCACCGTATAAGTCATTGCCGCAAACAACGTGATCGCCCGACTTCAGCAGGCTCACAATGGCGTTGATGGCCGCCATGCCGCTAGCAAACACCCGAGAGGCCACGCCGCCGTCGAGCGCCGCCAGATTCTCTTCCAGTCGTGTGCGCGTGGGATTCGAGACTCGCGAATATTCGTATCCCTTGTTCTCGCCGATTCCCTGCTGCACATAGGTCGACGTCGGATAAATGGGTACGGTCACCGACCCGGTCAAAGGGTCGGGCTCCTGCCCACAGTGAATGGCCCGCGTGGCGAATCCTGGCTCTTTATTTTTTTTCATGAGTGTGAATCTGCGAAATGCCGCGGCTCAAATGCCGCCCTCAAAAATTTTCTTGGACAAGTAGCGCTCGGCAGAATCTGGAATGATGGTCACCACGCGCTTGCCCTTTCCCAGTCGCTTTGCCACTTGCAGTGCGGCGAACGCCGCGGCCCCGCCGCTCGATCCCGCCAGCACGCCTTCCTGAGCCGCAAGTGTCTTCACCATGCCAAAGGCGTCTTCGTCCATCACCATCATCACTTCGTCGCACACTGCGGCATCAAAAGTTTTCGGAGTGAAACTCGTTCCGATTCCTTCCACCTTGTGCGGTCCGGGCTGCCCGCCGCCCAGCGTCGAACCTTGCGTCTCCACGGCGTACGCCAGTGCTCCCGGCAACTTTTCCTTCACGAAGCGCGCCACTCCGCTGAACGTTCCCGAGGTTCCGCAACCCAGCACGACGGCATCGATTTTTCCATTCATCTGCTCGAAAATTTCCCGTGCCGTGGTTTCGTAGTGATAGTCGGGGTTAGCCAAGTTCTCGAATTGCCCCGCCATGAAAGCCGCGGAATCGCCAGCCACCAATTCCTTTGCCTGGCGGATCGCGCCCTGCATGCCCTCCGCATCGGGAGTGCGTACTACCTCAGCGCCGAGAGCCCGCATGATAATTACTTTTTCCTGGGAAAAATTTTCCGGCACAAACAGCCGCACCTTGTATCCGCGGTTCACGCCAATCAGCGCGAGCCCAATGCCGGTATTCCCCGCTGTGGCTTCCACGATGGTGCCGCCGGGCCGTAGTTTTCCTTCCTGCTCCGCTCGCCGGATAATCCCGATGGCCGCCCGATCTTTCACGCTGCCGCCGGGGTTCAGGTATTCCAACTTGGCGAAGATGTCCGCCGCCCCGGCTGGGCTTAGCCGCTTCAGATGCAACATAGGAGTTTCGCCGACCAGTTGGGTAATGTCGTCGGCAACGCGGAGGCGGGACATTTCAGATTCGGATGTTTTCGAAGGCACGTTACAGGCTAACGGGATCGACCGCACTCGTCAATCAAGGGAAGCCTTTGGTAGCCAACCTCAATCCCTGAAAACGGCAAATTAGGACAGTACCAAGTCTTTAGGAGCGCCGCCGTGGCAGCGACTGTCCGGCGTCCCGACCCACCGGGCTCGTAGTGCGTCCGGATCCGACAGGCTCTTCAGAAACGCGCCAAACCCACTCAAGTCGATCCCCCATTTGCCGATTCCCTAAGTGTGGACCGTCGCCAAGGAGTTCGCATGCGTTGCCGAGTCGTTAAACTGCTTCTAATCTTCTCCTGCGCAGCGCCCACCGATGTGCAGGCACAGCAATTCAAGCTCTTCGACCGCACGGTGGAGTTCCACGGCTTTGCCTCGCAGGGATTTCTTTATACCAATCAGAATAACTGGCTGAGCACGCAATCCAGCCGGGGCAGCGGAGCCTTCACGGACTTCGGAGTTAACGTCTCCTCTCAGATCACCGACAAATTTCGCGCCGGATTCCAGGTGTACGATCGAAACCTCGGCAACCTCGGGGAGTGGCATCCCGAACTCGACTGGGCGTTTGGCGACTATCGCTTCAAACCCTGGTTCGGGGTGCGCGCCGGGGTTGTAAAAACCGTGCTCGGACTTTACAACGACACTCAAGATCTGGACTTTCTCCGCACTTTCGCGTTGCTTCCGCAGAGCGTTTACCCGACCGATTTGCGCGATACTACCATCGCGCATCTGGGCGGAGATATTTACGGCAACGTCGATCTTCCGCATCGCCTGGGGAACGCGTCCTATACCGCCTACGTTGGACACCGCAACGACAGCCTCTACAGCGGCTACATTTACCTCCTGTCGCAGTACGTCGATCTCGACAGCTATGGCGGACTCCAGTATGGCGGCGATCTCCGATGGAAAACTCCGCTCAATGGCCTACTGATCGGAGCGTCCCGCCTGAATGAGGACATCACCGGCAAGGGGACAGCCGTAAGCCCGTTTAATCCGGGCGCTGGGAACGTCCCGTACTATGAGTCTTCGAAAGCAGCGTGGACCCAGCAGTTCTATGGTGAATACGCGAATGGGAAGTGGCTCTTCGACGCGGAATACCGCCGGTACGTGCGGGATCAAATCATCTGGAACGGCACTTCCGCCGCCGATACCGACGTACGCGGCTGGTACGTTTCTGGAGCATACCGGTTGAGCAAACGGCTCGGGCTAGGCGCCTACTACTCCCATTACTCGATCACCAGCGTGTTTGGCGGAGCTTTCGCCGCCATCAAACCCAATCAGACCGACACCAGCCTGCCGATTAATCATATTTACGACAAGGTGGTCACCGCGCGCCTCGATCTGAACCGGTTTTGGTGCGTCAAGGTCGAAGGTCACTTTATGGATGGCTACGCGGAAGGCTCATACCCGGACGGATTCTACTTCCAGGTCAACCCCAACGGCTTCAAGCCCACTACGAATGCCCTGGTACTCAAGACCAGCGTGAACTTTTAAGGCGATGGCACGCCGAGAAAATAACGCGATGAATGGCAAAATGAAACTACCCCTCGTTGCCGCCCTCGTGATCCTCAGCTTTATTCACGCCTTCGCCGGCGACGTCAAAATCGTTGCGAACCCGAGCATTCGGCCCGACTCCATCTCCCCGGCCGAACTCCGCAGTATTTTCCTGCAAGATCAGAGATCACTCGACGGTTACCACGTGGAACCGGTGCTGGCCAAAAGCGGCGCCGCTCACGAAACCTTCCTTCGGCGATACCTCGGCAAGAACGATGATGTCTTACGGACCTACTATCGCACTCTCATTTTCACCGGCACGGGCGCCATGCCGAGGTTCCTCGACTCCGATGCCGAGATCGTTCGCTACGTGGCCAAGACCAAGGGCGCCGTCGGATATGTCAACATCGACTTCCCCACGCAAGGAGTGAAAGTGCTCGCCATTGCAGAAGCAGCCGGGATTCTCGATCGCCAGCTGGTAACGCGCGTGGAACCGGAGTATCCCCAGACGCTCCAGCACCTGCTGATTGGCGGAATGGTTCGCCTCAAGGTCACGATTTCTGCCCGAGGAAATGTAGAAGACATTCAACTACTGGGCGGAAACCCCGCTCTCGCCGAAGCCGCCATGCGTGCCGTCAAGCAGTGGGTCTATGCGCCTAGCCGCTCCCAGACCGCGCAGGAAGTGAGTATTCCGTTCGTTCCGCGATAACCTCCGCTCGGATCGCGTCCTATCTTCAATCTTTTAGTTCCGCCTCTTTCAAGTCCGCGTGACAGATTCTGCTGTCCGGCTATAATGCCCTCCAATCGCAAATAGGGAGGACACGTATGCGACGCTTTGCCGCCGTGCTGTTAATCGTCAACCTCGTCGTTCCCTCCGTCGTTTTAGGCGCAGACCAGACCGCGCTGAACGGCTACTCGCCCCGCTCCAGCCAAGCCGAACGCGACTGGGAGACGAAATTTCGCGCCATCCCCGATCCCGCAAATTTGAAGGAATACATGCGCAGGCTCAGCGCGCGCCCGCATCACGTAGGCTCGGCTTACGACAAAGACAATGCCGAATGGATTCTCTCCCGCTTTAAAGAATGGGGACTCGACGCGCACATTGAAACGTTCGACGTTCTGTTTCCCACGCCGAAAGTGCGCGTGCTCGAAATGCTCGAGCCTACAAAATTCACTGCCAAGCTGGAAGAGCCTGCCATTGCAGCCGATCCCACCTCGAACCAGAGGTCGGAGCAGCTTCCCACCTACAACGCATATTCGATCGACGGCGACGTCACCGCGCCTCTCGTCTTTGTGAATTACGGCCTGCCCGAAGATTACGAGAAACTTGACCGCCTCGGGATCTCGGTGAAGGGCGCGATTGTCATCGCCAAGTACTACCAATCGTGGCGCGGCGTGAAGCCTAAAGTCGCCGCCGAGCACGGCGCCGTCGGGTGCCTCATCTACTCGGAGCCGCGCGATGACGGCTACTCCGTCGACGAAGTTTTCCCTAAAGGTCCCATGCGCAATGCCGACGGAGTGCAGCGCGGCAGCGTGATGGACTTTGCCTCGAACAGTCCCGGCGATCCGCTTACTCCGGGCATTGGCGCCACGCCCGGCGCCAAGCGACTGGCGCTTCAGGACGCCAAGAGCCTCACAAAAATTCCGGTGCTGCCAATTTCCTACGGCGACGCCCAGCCACTGCTCGCCGCCCTCAAAGGCCCCATGGCTCCGGAGGAATGGCGCGGCAGCCTGCCCATCTCGTACCACGTCGGCCCCGGCGCGAAAGTGCATTTGAAAGTGCAATTCAATTGGGACACGAAACCGGTTAATGACGTGATTGCGAAAATTCCCGGCAGCGTCGCGCCGGACGAATGGATCATCCGCGGCAATCACCACGATGCCTGGGTGAACGGCGCCGAAGATCCTGTTTCCGGGCAGGCTGCGCTACTCGAAGAGGCCCGCGCCCTCGGCCTGCTGGTCAAGCAAGGATGGAAGCCGCGCCGCACCATCATCTATTGCGCGTGGGATGGCGAGGAGCCGATGTTGCTGGGATCGACCGAATGGGTCGAGACTCACGCCGACGAACTGCGCCAGCACGCTGCAGTCTACATCAACAGCGACGGCAACGATCGCGGCCTGCTCAGTATGGGCGGATCGCACACGCTCGAACAGTTCATCAACGGAGTTGCCCGCGACATTGAGGATCCTGAGACCAAGTTGAGCGCCTGGCAGCGGCTGCAGCTATCGAAGATTGCCGAGGCAAAGTCAGCCGACGATCGCAAGGAACTGCGCCAGCGCGCCGATCTCCGCATCAACGCTCTCGGTTCGGGCACTGACTTCACCGCATTCCTCGATCATCTCGGCATTGCCACACTCGACTTGGGCTATGGAGGCGAGGACGAGCAGGGCATCTACCATTCCATCTACGACGACTTTTACTGGTACACGCATTTTTCCGATTACGATTTCGTGTACGGCCGCGCGTTGTCGCAGACCATTGGAACATCCGTGATGCGCCTGGCCGACGCTCAAATCCTTCCCCTGGATTTCGTCGACTTCGCCGACACCATTCAGAAATACACCAAGGATTTGGAAAAATTGCTGGCCGACAAGCAGGAAGAAATTCGCGAGCGCAACCAGGAACTGGAAGACGGAGTGTTCAAAGCCACGCTCGATCCGAGGCGCCCCACGGTCGCGCCGCCTCGCGAGGAAGTGCCACCGCACCTGAACTTTGCTCCGATGCAGAATGCAGTCGACGCCCTGGCCCGTAGCGCCGAGCACTATCGGCAAGCGCTATCGCACCGGCAGGCGGATATGGACGATAGCCAGTCGGCATCTTTGCAAGCGGTGAACCAGCAACTCATGCAGAGCGAGCGCAAGCTCACCAACGACGACGGCCTGCCGCGGCGGCCGTGGTACAAGCACATGCTCTATGCACCCGGCGTCTACAGCGGCTACGGAGTGAAGACGGTTCCGAGTGTCCGCGAAGGCATTGAGCAAAAACGTTATGCGGAAGCCGAGCAGGAAATTGTGCGCGTGGCCAAAGCGCTTCAGGACGAAGCCGCTTTGATTGATTCTGCCACGAAACTGTTGGAAGGAACCGGGCATTAATTCGGTCGAGCTGCGCTCGACCCTTCGTCTTCGCTCAGGGCAAGCTAGCCGATGGGGGCTGTCCCCACATGTTTCGAGCGGCTCCGCTCGACCCGCCTGCCGACGGCGGCTGTCCCCACATGTTGCTTTTATTACGGCAGAGCGTTTGCTTCGGCTTGAGCGTAGAGGTCGTCGATCTGGCGGCGGTAGCGCTCTTCGATCACGCGGCGGCGGAGTTTCATGGTGGGAGTGAGAGCGCCATTGTCGGCGGTGAATTCGTCGGCGACCACCAGCACGCGCTTGAGCTTTTCGAAGCGCGCCAGATTTCCGTTGATACCCTCGACTAATCCTTCGTAGAGCGCCTGCACCTTGGGATTGGCGATCAATTCCGCGCGCGTGTTGAAGGCAACATTGTTTTCGCGCGCCCACTGTTCGAGCAAAGTGAAGTTGGGCGAGATCATGACGGCGGGAAATTTGCGGCGGTCGCCGAGGATGGCGGCAACTCCGATTAGCGGACTGAGTTTGAGCGAGTTCTCGATGGGCTGGGGCGCGATAAATTTTCCGCCGGAAGTTTTGATCAGGTCTTTCTTGCGGTCGGTGACGGAGAGAAATCCGTCGGCGTCGATGTTGCCAATGTCGCCGGTTTTGAACCAGCCATCGGAGAGAGCGGCGCTCGTTTCTTCGGGACGATTCCAGTAGCCTTTGAAAACGGATGGGCCGCGCACGAGGATTTCTCCGTCTTCTGCGATGCGGACTTCGAGATTGGGAAGAATTTGTCCGACGGTTCCAATGCGGTGGTGGGCGGGCGTGTTCACGGCGATTACAGGCGAGGTTTCGGTGAGGCCGTAACCCTCATGAATGCGGATGCCCACCGTTGCGTACCACTCGGCCAGTTCGCGGCCCAGGGGCGCGCCGCCGGAAATGAAAGTTTCGACACGTCCGCCCATTCCGGCGCGAATTTTGGAGAAGACGAGTTTGTTGGCCAGTTTCCAACTCGTCGAGCTGGGAGTTTTTCCGGCGAGAACTTCGGGCTTGTGGCGGCGGCCTACGGCGAGCGCCCAGTTGAAAATCACGCGCTTGGGGAAGCCCTGGGCCTTCTGAGCAGCCTGTGCGTAAATTTTTTCATAGACGCGCGGCACAGCGACGAAAAGGGAAGGCTGCACTTCCGCGAGGCTGGCTGGAAGGCGGTCCAGAAAAGGGCAATAGGCCAGAGTGACGCCGTAATAGAGCATGGCAAAATCGACGTGGCGCGCGGTGATGTGGCAGAGAGGAAGAAACGAGATGCTGATCAGGCCGGGACGCATTTCGAACCCGGCGAGTGAGCAGCTTATGTTGGAGGCTATGTTGCCATGGGTCAACATGGCGCCCTTGGAAGTCCCGGTGGTTCCGGAGGTGTAGACGACGGTGGCGAGGACATCGGGGGATAGCGCGCGTGCGCGGCTTTCGAGTTCGGCGCCCAGATTTTCCGGGCCCTGCGACGTGATGTGCTTCATGGTGACGCACTGGCCGGCGAAGGGTGCGAGGTCGCCGTTAAATTCGAGCGTGTCCATGACAATGATTTTTTCGATTTGCGTCTGGGCAAGAATGGAGAGGATCTTGTGCAGTTGCTGGTCGGAGGATAAAAAGATGGCGCGGGCGCCGGAGTCCTTGAGAACGAATGCGGTTTGCTCGGCGGTGAGCGTGGTGTAAAGCGGAACGGTGACGGCGCCGAGGAGCAAGCAGGCCATATCGGCCATGGACCACTCGGGGCGATTTTCGCTGAGCAGGGCAATGCGATCTCCGGGCTTTATGCCCCAGGAATGCAGGACACGCGCGGTGCGGGCAACGGCCGCGCCAAACTCGCGGGAACTTACTGGGAGCCACTTTCCAGCGTCGCGGTAGAGCATCATGCGGTCGAGGTTGCGGTCGACGGCGGCGAAGAAGATGTCGTTGAGAGTGGCCAGGCTCATTTGCTCTTCGGGTCCTAATAAGAAGCTGGAGTTGCGCAACCAACTCCGAACAGAACTTTACTGGTTTGCGAGGAGTGAGGGCAATGCGTACGGTCACACTTGCTAGGTACTTCCGGGTTTACCGTACTGTGTTGGCAAGGTAGGATGGGCTATCATTTCAGGGTCCATTACTCGTGAGGGAGGCCTCAAGAATGCAGAAGATTCGCTGCGCGCTCGTGATGACGGGCCTGCTGGTGGCCATGATAGCCGCGCCAGTGCAGGCGCAGACCAACAAGGAGGGTTCGAGCATGCCCAAGGTGGGCGATACCGCGCCGGACTTTACGTTGAAATATTTTGACGGCAGCAACTTGAAAGACGTGAAGTTAAGCGATTACCGCGGGAAGAAGAACGTGGTGCTGGCGTTCTACATCTTCGCGTTTACAGGCGGTTGAACACAGCAAATGAAAAACTTCCAGCAGAATTTGAAAGCGCTGGAAGCAGCCGACACCCAGGTCCTGGGTGTGAGCATGGATAGTCCTTTCGCGAACCGAGCTTTTGCCGACCAGATCGGCGTCACGTTTCCGCTGCTGAGCGATTGGGGCGGAAAGACCACTCACGAATATGGCATTTACAAAGATGAATACCAGGCCCCACGCCGCGTGAACTTCCTGATTGGAGAAGATGGGAAGATCCTGGAAGAGCAGGTAGATAAAGACGCTATCGATCCGAAGAAGATCGTGGACACTTGCCAGCGGCCGAAGATGAAAGAGTAGATCGGGGCCGACATTACCGCGTTGTCATCCTGCGGCGAAAGCGAAGGATCTATGCATTCTTAAGCAGGTTGCATAGGTCCTTCGCTTCGCGCAGGATGACAAGGCTATTTTCCCACCGTGATTTTCAATAATCTTTTGGCTTTCATCCTTCCTGGTTAGAGAGACGTTGCGAGCAACGTCTCTACGGTTAAGTACTTCCGGGTGGGGAAACTAAACTGTCTCTATGGTGTTTACAGGGGATGTCGGTAAGATCGATGTCTGAAGGAGCGGATATGGAGTTCTTTCATCGGGGCGAATATATGACGACACGCAGGCTTTGGGCTCGGATTGTAATGGTGGCGGGTTTTGCGTTTGTGCTGCAAGTCTCGAATAGCGCACGCGCGCAGGATGACGCGCGCGACCAAGGCCAGGTGCAGAGCCAAGATCAGCGGCAGAATCAAGATCAGGCGCAGAATCAAGAGCAGGCGCAGGCTTCGGATCAGAACCCAGATCAATCTCCGGCGCAGGATCCTCCGGGGCGGGTGGCGCGGCTGAATTTTTCGGAGGGCTCGATTTCGTTTCGTCCGGCCGGGGAAGATGACTGGGTCACGGGCGTGCCCAACCGGCCGATGGTGACCGGCGATGACTTGTGGGCGGATGAAAATTCGCGGGCCGAAGTTCACATTGGCTCGACGGCGATTCGATTGGGCGCAAAGACTGGGATCACTTTCCTGACGCTCGACGACCACACCACACAGATCAGGCTGGCGGAAGGGTCGATGATTGTGCGCGTGCGGCATGTGGATGACGATGACAATTACGAAATCGACACGCCGAACATTGCCTTCAGTCTGTTGCAGCCGGGCGAATACCGCGTTGACGTGAGTGAGGATGGAAGCCAGAGCATCGCGACGGTGTGGCACGGGCGCGGAAGAGCTGTCGGAGGCGGCGACACTTACACGGTGATCGCCGGTCAGTCGGCGACCTTCACGGGAAGCGACAAACTGAATTATGACATTGCGCAGCTTCCGGGCCGCGATGCTTTGGATGAGTGGGCGTTCGATCGCGACGATCGCGAAGATCGTGCGGACTCCGCGAATTATGTTTCGCGCGAGATGACGGGTTACGAAGATCTCGACGAGTACGGTGATTGGTCTTATGTGGCGGGCTACGGTCCGTGCTGGCGTCCGCGGGCAGTGGCCTTGGGATGGGCGCCGTACCGGTTCGGCCACTGGGTGTATGTCGGGCCGTGGGGCTGGACTTGGGTGGAAGACGAGCCTTGGGGATTTGCGCCGTTCCACTACGGACGCTGGGCATCTGTGGGTGCCGGTTGGTACTGGGTTCCGGGGCCGGTCGTCGTGCGGCCAGTGTGGGCGCCGGCTCTAGTCGCGTTTGTGGGCGGTGGCTCGGGATTTCGCTTCTCGGCGGGTGTTGGCGTGGGATGGTTTCCGCTGGCGCCGGGAGAAGTTTATCTGCCTGGATACCGCGTGAGCCGCGGATACGTGAACAATATAAACATCACCAATACGACGGTAAGTGTGACGCGGGTGACGAACGTTTACAACACCGTGATCGTGAACCGGACGACCGTCAACAATGTGACGTATGTGAACCAGCGGACGAATGGTGTGACGGTGGTGTCGCATGATGCGTTTGTGAATGCGCGTCCGGTGGCGCAAAACGTGATGCGAGTGGACGCGAGAGAAATTGCGTCGGCTCCGGTCAGTCATGTGGTGGCGGCCGAACCAATTCGCACGAGCGTGATCGGAGCGGGACGCCCCGTGCCGGTCAGGCCTCCGACAGCGGTCCTGAACCGGCCGGTGGTTGCGGTGAGAACGCCGCCGCCCCCGCAGAATCCAATCGAACAACGGCAGGCCCGAGCGGGCGGACACTTGAATGGCGGTGCCCTGGTTCGTCCGGTGAACGGGCCGCAGAACGGGAATCAGAATAACCGGCAGTCGCAGGATGGATTCCGGCCTTTCAGCCAGCCGAATGGCGGGAATAATCAGGGCAACAATCAAGTTCGGCAGATGCCGAATACGCAGCCGCGCGTCTACAACCAGCCGGAAACACGGCAGCCCGAGAATCGGGGGACGCAGCCGACCGAAAATAGGGAGGCCTCGCCAAACCAGGGGGCCCAGCAGTTGCCTTCCCGGAATATGCAGCCCCAGGAAAATCGCGGTGCACAACCCGGAAACTCTCAGGCTCCGCAGCAGACGCATGCGCTGGTGCGACCGGCACCGCCGGTGCAGGAGCGCAGCCCTCAACAAGAGCAACAACACGAACAGAAATTTAATCAATGGCAACAACAGCGGCCAGCGGCTCCTCCTCCCAAGCAACAGTCGCGGCCTACGCCACCGGCGCGATCGGAGCCGAAGAAAGGCCATTGACGCCCACGAACTGACTGCGATGTGATAGGTTCGCAGGAGATGCGCGCGCGGACCACGCAATGACGTAACGCCGGGAGAATTAAAAGCTCTCCCGGCGTAATCTTTTGTGGCCGGGGCGCGCTACAAGGCAAAGCCGTGGCAGAAATCTACAACCCGCGCAAAATGATCGATGTCAGGGGCCCCACGTTTAACTGGATGGATGCACTGTGGCTGGTACTGCTGGCGCTGTTGGCCGTGCTGCCGCCGATACGGGAATATCACAAGCAATTTATCCTGCTCGGTTTTGGAGTGCTGCAATTGAACGAGGCGTGGCTGGTGGCGCGCATGCCACGGCGTGGTCCGATTTATCTGGTAGTAATGAAAATTGCGCTGGCCACTCTGCTGATTTCGCATACCGGCGAAATTCCCATCAATAGCTATTACTACCCCATCTACTACCTGCCGGCAGTGACTGCGGCGGAATACTTCGGGCCGTGGGCCACGCTGATGTGGACCTCGCTGGCGTCGGCCGCATACTGTTCCTATCTCTATCCGGCAATGCAGGAGTTTGAAATTACGGCGGAGGATTATGGGCGGCTGGCGATCCGCATTGTGTTTTTCTTTCTGGCGGCGATGGTGGTGAACCGGTTTATCGTGGAGAGCCGGCGGCAGACGCAGCGTTACCAGGAACTGGCCGAGACGCTGGCGGAGACGAATCTGCGATTGCAGCAGGCGCAGGCCGAGGCGCGGCGGTCGGAACGATTGGCTGCACTAGGACAGCTTTCGGCGGGACTGGCGCATGAGATTCGCAATCCGCTGGGGGTGATCAAAGGCTCGGCGGAAATGTTGACGCAGAAGTTGGGAGAGTCGAACCCGCTGGCCACGGAACTGGCGGGATATATTTCCACGGAAACGAACCGGCTGAGCGCGCTGGTGACACGATTTCTAGATTTCGCGCGGCCACTGCACGCAGATCTGACGCCGCAGGACATTACGGCCGTTTTGGATCGCGCCTTGAATGATGTGGCGCAGTTCTGGAAGGGCGGAGACATTCGCGTAGAAAAAGAGTATGCCGCCGGACTGCCGACGGTTGCGATGGATGAGAGCTTGTGCGAGCAAGCGTTCGTGAATATCGTGCAGAATGCTTATGATGCCATGGGCGCGAGCGGCGGCGAATTGCGCGTGACGGTAAGGAAATCGTGGGTCGAAACACGCGAGCACGGCAGAGTCGACGGAGTGGAAGTGCGGATCGAGGACACCGGACCGGGGATTCCGGCGGAGTTGCGCGAGCAGATTTTTAATCCGTTCGTAACTACAAAGAAAAGCGGCGTGGGGCTGGGATTGTCGATCGTTTCGAAAATTATTGACGGACATCACGGGACGATTCGCATCGAAGCTCCAGACACCGGCGCTGAGAATGGCGACGGGAACGCGGCTGTGGCGGGGGGGACAGGACCGGGCGCGCATTTCGTGATATTTCTGCCGGGCGCGAGCGACAAGGGCGCGGTGGGTGCGGCGACTCATCTGGTGATCTCGTGAGGATCGTGGAATCGAGGAACACATGCCGGCAATTCTGATCGTCGAAGATGAAGCAAAAATGCGCCGGCTGCTGGAATTGAATCTGGGCGATGACGGATTCACGACGCTCTCGGCCGGGGACGCGGAAACTGGGCTGAAGTTGTTGCGGGAAAATTTTATTGACCTCGTCTTGACGGACCTGAAACTTCCGGGAATGAACGGGCTGGAGTTTTTGCAGACGGTGAAGCGACAGAACGCGGCTCTGCCGGTGGTGGTAATGACCGCTTTTGGCAGCGTGGAGACGGCGGTTGACGCGATGAAAGCGGGCGCCAGCGACTACGTCCTGAAACCATTTTCGCTGACCGAAATGCGGATGGTGATTCACAAGGAACTGGACGTCCGCAACCTGCGCGAAGAAAACCGGTCTTTACGGGAGGCGTTGGGCAAACGGTATTCGCATCCCAACATTGTGGCGCGCAGTCCCAAGATGCAAGAGGTGCTGGCAACGGTGGAGCGCGTGGCACCGACAAATTCGACTGTGCTGCTGGGCGGGGAGAGCGGAGTGGGCAAGGATTTGATCGCGCGCGCCATCCACGAAAAATCGCGGCGGGCGGCGGGGCCGTTTCTGAAGATCAACAGCACGGCGATTCCGGAGAATTTGCTGGAAAGCGAATTATTTGGTTTCGAAAAAGGAGCGTTCACCGGAGCGGTAGCGAGTAAGCCGGGGAAGTTCGAACTGGCGGATAAGGGCACGCTGTTTCTGGACGAGATTGGCGACGTGCCGCCGGCGACGCAAGTGAAATTATTGCGCGTGCTGCAAGAGCGCGAGTTCGAGCGGCTGGGCGGCACAAAAACGGTGAAAGTCGACGTGCGGCTGATTGCGGCCACCAACAAGGATCTGCGCGAGGCGCTGGAGCAGGGAACTTTTCGCGAGGATCTTTACTATCGTTTGAATGTGGTGCCGATCGACATCGCGCCATTGCGCGAGCGCAGGGAAGACATTCCCGACCTGGTGAATTTATTTGTTTCGCGATTCAGCGGGGAATCGGGCAAGCCGGTCGAGGGGATTAAGCCGGAGGCGATGCAGATTCTGGTGAATTATCACTGGCCGGGAAATGTACGGGAGCTGCAGAACATTGTGGAGCGGTCGTGCGCGCTGGCGAAGGGCAGCGTACTGGAAGCGTCGGACATTCACCTGGACGTGCGTCCGACGAAAAGCACCAGCGCTGCGGGAGGATTTCTGCCTGACGGGATGACGCTGGAGCAGTGGGAAGATGAGATGGTGCACGAGGCGCTGCGGCGCGCGCATGGGAATAAGAGCCAGGCGGCGCGGTTGCTCGGGCTCTCGCGAAATGCGTTGCGCTACCGGCTGTCGAAGATCGGCATCGCGGATGAGGCGGAGAAAGAAACTTAGCGTCTGCATGATGGTTGGCAGCGTTGGCCCTCGAGCGCTATGCTTTAGGGGTTTGGCAAACCGCATTCGGTCGATATGGACCGAGGAAGCCCCGACTAATTTTGTCGGGGTTTTTGTATTTGGCGATCATGGACATGTGGTTTACTGGTGAGCCATGAACTCTCGCTTTGTTTCGCGTGTATTTTTCGTCCTGCTTTTATTGGCGCTTACGGTCTCGGCGCAAACCTTGGCGGAGCGTCTGGGCTATCCTGCCGGAACAAAACTTATCGTGGTTCACGCCGACGATCTGGGTGAGACTCACGCGGTCGATGCGGCGGCGATCAAAGCGATCGAGGGCGGCACCATCAATTCGGCGAGCCTGATGGTGGCGTGTCCGTGGTTCCCTGAGATGGCGGACTATGCGAAAGCCCATCCTGACACGGACTTTGGGCTGCATTTGACGTTAACCAGCGAGCGCGTGTATTACCGCTGGGGCCCGGTCGCCCCCACCGACAAGGTGCCGAGTCTCGTAGATGGCAACGGATATTTTCATCACGACTGGGAGCAGAACGAACGGATCAATGCGAAAGAGGTGGAGATCGAGTTGCGCGCGCAGATTGAGCGGGCGCTGGCGATGGGGGTTCGTCCCACGCATTTGGATTCGCACCAGTACCGGCTGATCATGAGCGGTAAAGATTTGTTTGAGGCGGCACTGCGGGTGGCGCACGAGTATAAGCTGCCGCTGTTTGTAACGCGGGACTGGTTTGCGGAGCATCCCTATCTGGCGACGAGCCTTGGGCCGAACGACATTGTGCTCGACCACACGGTCACGATCGAGCCGGAAGTTCCGCCGGAAAAATGGGCGGACTTTTACCTGACTGCGCTGAAGAATCTGAAGCCGGGAGTGACTGAGTTCGTAATCCATCCTGGCTACGACGACGAAGAACTGCGGGCGGCGACGCGGGAGAGGGCGACCTGGGGCGCGGCGTGGAGGCAGCGGGACTTCGATTTCTTTACCAGCGAACAGTTCAAGCGGATTCTGGCGCAACAGAACATCAAGCTGATCACGTGGCGCGAACTGACGCGCGCGACAGCGGCGAAATAGCGTGTCCGCTACCGTACGCTAGAGTACAATTCGGCAAGGGTCCAGAAGCCTACTTCTCGAAGGCCGCCGTGGAAGGAGACGGACCCTGCCGTGGCAGCCAAGAAGAGCGCAGCATTCAATCCTGACACCTACCTCGCGACCATCGGCGATGGCCGGAAGATTTTGTCCATTCCCAAAAAGCAGACCATCTTTGCGCAAGGAGACAGCGCGGATGCGATCTTTTATTTGCAGAGCGGGAAAGTGCGGCTCACCGTGGTATCCCAGACAGGCAAAGAAGCAACGCTCGCGATCTTGAACCCGGGGAATTTTTTTGGGGAGGGCTCGCTGGCGGGCCAGGCATGGCGAATGGGCTCGGCGTCGGCCCTGACGGAGTGCGAAGTTCTGCGAGTGGAAAAAAAGAGAATGATGCATACGCTACATCGCGAGCCGGCATTTTCCCAGATGTTCGTGGACTACTTGCTGGGCCGGAACGTGCGTTACGAGGAGGATCTAATCGACCAACTATTCAACTCCAGCGAAAAAAGGTTAGCGCGGTTATTGTTGCTTCAAGCGCATTTTGCCGAAGACGAAATTCCGGAGAGCATCGTGCCAAGAATCAGTCAGGAAACATTGGCGGAAATGGTGGGCACAACGCGTTCGCGGGTTAATTTCTTTATGAACCGCTTTCGGAAGTTGGGCTTTATCAACTATGCGGGAGGCAAGAAAGGGAGTTTGCAGGTGCACAGTTCGCTGTTGACTGTCGTATTGCAATAGTGTCTGGTTTCCCGCGAGGCGAAGCGCGGGCGAAACGGAAACGGTTGGAAGTGGCCGAAAACCACCACCCTCGGTTGAGGTCGGCCAAGTGGGCCATAGGGGCTGCCTTGGCCTGTTGAATCTTGCATTACTCCTGCTGAAAACAAAGAGCTTATAGAAGGTCTGCCCACCCCGCTTTGGCAGGGCAGTTGCCTCTCATTCTGCGGACGTTTTTTTTAAGTTTGCGCAGAACGGTTCCGAGAGGCAGCTATGAAACTATTCATATCAAGACTGGCAGTTATAACGGTCGCGTTCTCGGGAGCGCTGGCGATGAGTGCGCTGGCGCAAACTACCCAAGAAGGTCCGGCGCCGTCGGACCAGCCGAGTGCGCCAATGGAGATCGGCCAAGGTCAGGGTCAGGGACCGGACGCGCAGCCCAATTACTCGCAGCCGAATAATGGGCAGATGGGATATCCGCAGGCCGGCCAAGAGCCGAATGATTCGCAACCGTCCTATGGTCAACCCAATGATGCTCAACCGAACGACGGACAGCCGAATAATGCGCAGCCTACCGAAGCGCAGCCGGGTGGGCCGGAAGGCGAAGCACCAGCCCAAACGGATCAAGGCGTGGCTCGAATCAGCTTGATTCATGGCGACGTTTCGACGCAGCGTGGAGATTCCGGCGACTGGTCCGCGGCCACTTTGAATCAGCCAGCGATGACCGGCGACAAAGTTTCTACGGGCGACAATGCGCGCGCCGAAGTGCAGCTCGATTTTGCCAACATTGTTCGACTTGGGCCCAACTCGCAGGCGAACTTGGCGAACCTCACCAAACGAAATATTCAAATTCAGTTGGCGCAGGGAATTTTGGACTACAGCGTTTCGAAGGACAGCGAGGCCGAGCCGGAGATCGATACGCCGAGCGTGACGGTTCACCCTTCGCATCATGATGGCGTGTTTCGCGTAGAAGTGCGGCCAGATGGCGACACCGTAATAATCGTGCGCCAGGGCGAAGCACAGATAGCCACTCCGCAAGGTGCCACCGAAGTTCATGAGGGAGAGATGGCGACGGTGCGGGGCGATGGCGAGTCGGCGCAATACAAGATTTCTTCCGCGCCCGATCGTGACGACTGGGATCGATGGAACAGCGACCGCGATCACATGATTCAGAACGCGAACACCTGGAACCATACGAACCGGCGCTACACGGGAGCGCAGGATCTGGACGCCTACGGGCGCTGGCAACAGGTACCCGACTACGGAGACGTGTGGGTTCCGAACGAGCCGGATGGTTGGGTTCCGTATCGCAATGGCAACTGGACTTACGAGCCTACCTACGGTTGGACTTGGGTTGGCTACGAGCCGTGGGGATGGGCGCCGTATCACTACGGGCGCTGGTTTCCGTATGGCGGAGCGTGGGCATGGTGGCCTGGCCCGGTGTATGCCGGTTACAACCCGTTCTGGTCGCCGGCTTATGTGTCGTTCTTTGGCTGGGGCGGGGGATTCGGATTCGGCGTGGGCTTCGGCGGCTGGGGTGGCTTCGGCTGGCTTCCGATCGGACCGTGCGACTGGTTCCATCCTTGGTGGGGTGGATACGGCGGGCGGTTTGGCTGGGCTGGCGGATACGGCCGCGGCTGGGGCGGTTATGGGCGCTTCGGTGGCTTTGCGCCGTTGCATAGCGGAATGCGCTATTCGAATATGGCGAACCTGCATGACGAGCGCATAGGCCGAGCTATGTCGGCGGTGAACGCGGGTCACTTCGGCGCAGGCCGAGTGTCGGCGATGGCAGCGACCCGTGAGCAAATCAACGGAGCGCACATGATGGCGGGCAACCTGCCGGTGGTGCCTTCTCGATCGAGTTTGTCGGCGAGCGGGCGGGCGGCGGCGCCATCGACGATTCATAACGGCGGAGCGCAGCATTTCTATAGCTCTACCCACAGCAATGCGGCACGTCCAGCATCGTTCCAGCAGCAGACTGCAAGCCTGCGGCAAACGATGGCGCAGAGCCATGTGGGCGCGGTGCCTGCGGGTGGCCGCACAAGTATGGGCGGCGCGAGCGGCATGGGGCAGGCTGGGGTCCGCGGAACGATGCAGAAGCCCAGCGCTGGCACGAGCGCAGCGACCCGCGAGATGGGTAACTCTGCTGGGCGCAGCAGCGTGGGTTCGCAGCAGTCGCAGCGATCGTTTGGTCAGAACGGAAATAACGGTGCGTCTCGTCCGTTCACGCCACCTGGCAGCGCGCGTTCGGCTTATTCAGGGCCGACGAATAACGGTACGGGTTCCGCTGGTTACGGAAATACGCAGTCGCGAGGGATGACGCAGTCTCCCGCAGGCAATAGCGGATATCGGCCATTCACGCCGCCTTCGAGCAGCCAGGCTTCAAGAGGCAGAGCTTATAGCGGATCGAGCGCTCCGGGATCGGGCGCGCCTGGGGCACGTGGCAATGGTGGAAGTTACTGGAACCGGACAGCGCCGAGTTCACCATCGATGAATTCGCCACGGGGCAATGGTTCTTACGGCTCCTACGGAGGCGGCAGCAGTTACGGGCGGGGAGCGGGTTCGACTTACTCGCGTCCGCAACTGGATATGCGGCAGCCGATTGCGCGATCGCCGTCGAGTAGCTACGGCGGCTATTCGCGGGGCGCGAGCCCGGGCTATGGCGGCTACTCGCGTGGTAGCTCTGGGTACGGCGGCGGATATGGTGCACCGAGTTACGGCGGGTCGCGCGGCGTACCGAGCTATGGTGGACGTGCCCCAAGTGGGGGCGGACATTATTCGGCGCCGAGCGGAGGTGGACGTTCCTACGGCGGCGGCGGGCGCTCCTCTGGTGGCGGTGGAGGTCACTCCTCTGGCGGCGGTGGCGGGCATTCGGGTGGTGGCGGCGGTCATTCCGGCGGCGGAGGACATGGCGGCGGTCATCGCTAAAAAGCTTGGAGACGGCATGTCTCTGAGGGAAGCAGCAACTTGATGTAGTGAAGTTGTTGTCACTGTAGTGAAGAAACAGAGGCGGGAAGGGCGTGCGAAACTGCACGCCCTCTCTGTTTTATGCTGTAGAAGGGTTCGCGCGCTCGATCGTCTGTCGAACCAAGTGCTCAAAGCTCGGGGCAACTTCCGCGACGATTTTGATGCGATAGTTGCAGAGAATTTCCTCGTGATCGAGTTTAACGATGCGGTAATCGTTGAGCTTAGTGGGAGACTTGATATCGAAACAGACCGGATCGTAGTCTACGTCTGGTCCTTTTCCGAACTGCACGAAGCCGGCTGGAATCAGGCTTTCCCACAGACCTTTGTCTTTCTCGATTTGTGCTAGCAGTCCAATCAGATCGGAGCCGGGTGGATTGGCCAGCAAACGGAACGATGCTAGGTCTACCTCCGCCCATCTGTAGGAGAGCAAAAGTTGCTCGTAGAGAGGAGGGAAGCGAGCTGGCAGCTTAGCATACAGCGGGGCGAGCGATTCAGCATCCACGATTGTTTTCTGGGGTAGCCACTGTATCCAGCCAAACTGGTCCGGTTCCCCGATTCGCAATTCCCAGGCAATAGGATTCGTCTCCCGAATGGCGGTCATGTCGTCTAGTTTCTGAAACGTGGATACGAATTGTTCGAGCAGGTCGTTGGCTGACATAAAAACGGAAAGTAATCGACACATCGGGAAATTGCAACCACTCAGGGTCTGGCGTAGGCGGGGCTGTCGGGTTCGGGGCGGTCGTAGTCGCGACCGTATTTGTTCTTGTGGGCGAGTGCGAGGTCGGACTCGGCCAACGTGAAAGTTCCTAGAGAAGTGGCACCGGGAGCGACGGTGATCTCGCGGGTCAGGGCGCGGAGAGCGTCGGGAGCGACAGAGGAGTGGAATATCTGAAGCTCGTAGCGGCCCGGGGGAACATTGGGAATAGCGAGGTCTCCGCGGGCATCGGAGATGGCGTAGTAAGGCGTGGGCAGCGCGATGACAACGGCGCTCATTTCTGAATGAATGTTGCAGAAGATGAAGGAGACGCCGGGCTTGTCGAACTGAACGAAACGCGTGGTGCCGCTTTCATAGAGTCCAAGGTCGAAGCGTTTGCCCTCGAACAGAGAGAACACATTGTGGAAGAAGGGATCGTGGTTGGGAAATTCCACCTCGCCGCCAACCGGGATCACCAGCATGGAGGGATGAAACTGCTTATTCTTCTGTACGAGCTGGGGAATTGTAGTTTGATGCGGCGGCGCGATGGCCGCTCCGACGGGCGTAAGCCAGACGACTGCCTTCGAGGCGTTGGAAAGGGCGCGGCCATTTCGGGTGAGCTCCACGCGAGCCTTGAGCGCGGGTTGCTGGGCAGACGCGCAGACGGTCGCTGCTAGCAGGGCGACGAACAATATTCCGCGATGGAGTGAGGGAATCTTCAAAATAAAATCCCCACGGATAGATTGACCTGATTAGTGACGCTGCTGGTGGTATAAACCGGGAAAGTGCGTAAACGTCTGAGTTCGGCGGAAAGCACGAGGTCGGAACGCGGCCGGAATACGATATTGCCCAGAGCACCACGATTGCGGCCCAGAATTTCGCCGTTGTTGGCATCGGCGGCGAAGCCACGAACGTCGCCGGCGAAAGCGTCGTCTTCGGCGAAGACGCCATTGAACTCGAGCTTCGGAGTTAGTTGGAATTTCAGCTGCGTCCATCCGCCAGCCGTGTTGAGACCGCGGATGGAAGTGTAAGGCAGAGCCGGATCTCCGCCGTACAGAATGGAGGTTCCGATGGCGCCGCCCAGTCCGCCGATGGCGCGGCCGCGATAGAATTCACCGGAAAGAGTGAGGCGCGAAACCAGCGGGATCTGCCAGTCCGCCATGCCGGCCCATGCGTCAACGTTGCGATCCCACGTCCAATTCTGGCGGCCGTAGTAGCCGGCGATACCGAAACTGAGCGGATGCTCGCGCACGGCTCGGGACCAGGCGGTACGCAAGGCATAGGCCGGTTGGCCGGACATTTCTCCGGCCTGCGCCGTACGGTAGAACGAATTGTAGGGAGGTTCCCAGTCGAGGTTGTCGAGGACTCCGGCTTGCACGGTGACCGTCTGCTGGTCGGAGATCGAGAACCGGCGCTCAACGCGAAGTTGCGGCGTCCATCCCCAAAGATTTCCGCCGAAGGCGAACGCCGGAGTAGCCAGCGATGCGAATGACGTGGGCGAAAGTGGCGAGATGAACAGAGAATCCTGACCTGCGACGATCGAGGTGTGTTCCCAATCGAAGCGCAGGTTGGCGGTTTGCAGGCGTACGATGCCGAAGTTGACGCCATTGCCGGTGGCGGGGAAGCCTCCGGCGAAGTCGAGCTGCACGTCGGCGGAGGTGCGGGCGCCAGCGACCCTGGGGCCGAAAACTTCCAGGCCGATTTCCGACTGGCGCAGAGTTGCGCCAAGCGTAGCTTGAGGTGTACCGGGCGATAGAGATTCTGAGTAGGTCGGTAAGTCCAAATTGTCGGAGCCTCCGACATTGCGGAAAGCGTTCATGAGGACGATGCCGTGAAGGCGAGCGCGATACTTGGAAGCGCTTTCGACTTTTGTCTGATATTGTTCGTCGATCTTTGAGCCGATGAGCGACGTGGATTCTTCAAGTTTCTGCACCCGTTCTTCGAGTGGAGCCGAGGACTGGACGGCGGAGGCTGCGCTTGGCACCGCTTGCGGTGTGGTTTCTGGCGATTGAGCTTCGACTGCCGCAGGCTTGACCGGTGGTTGCAGGAGAGCGCGGGTGGCTTGCAGATCTTGGCGCAACTGTCGCATCTCGGCACGGGAATCGGCATTTTCGGCGCGCATCTGTTCGACCAGGGTTCGAAGCTCGCGGAGCTGATCTTGTAGATCGCGCACGGTGCTGCCAGTGTCGGCGGCGACGGCGGTCGACGCTTCCTGCGCCCAGCCCGGTTCCGACAAAATGAAAGCGGCGATCGCCAGTGCAGTGCCCCTGAGCACAAAAATCCTCAAACTCTTTTTCAGGCTAGTCACACCGTCCTCCTCGTACCACCTTCCGGGACCAGGCACTCGCGAAGAGAAGGACTGTGCCTAAAGGCCCGGATGCGAAATCGAATCCTGGCGGGCGTCTTCCGACTGTGCGGACACCAGGGACGGCGCGTCCAAGATGGGTTCGCCGGTGCCGCCGGAAGCGGCATGCAGTCGCCCGGGCAGCACAACCCGGAAGACGGTTGTTCCCTGACCGTCTGCAGCGATGGCGCGCTCCGTGACAATCTCACCGCCGTGATCCTGAACAATTTTCTGGACAACTGCCAGGCCCAAGCCGGTGCCATTCTCCTTGCCATAACTGACGAAGGGATGAAACAGGCGTTCGCGGATGGTTTCCGCGATTCCCGGGCCGTTATCGGCGACGCAAATCGAGATGGAGCCGGCAGTGTCAGCGGCTGTGACCTCAATGCTGCCGCCGACGGACGGAGCCGCCTCGCAGGCATTCAAGAGAAGGTTGTATAGAGCGCGTTCCAACTTGCGCTGGTCGAACCACCCGGAAATTTGCGGACCGCACAGTACATGAATGGAGCGGAGGTGATGGCGGGGATGGAGGCGTACAGCCTGAACCGAGCGCTGAATGGTCTCCGCGACATTGCAGTGGGCGGGATTGAGCGACTCGCGGGTGCGGGCGAACTCGAGCAGGGAGTCGATGAGGTCGGTCATCAAATTCACGCCAGAGCGAACTTCCTGATACAACTCTTCGCGCTGCGCGGGCGTGAGATGGCTGTCGCAGAGGAATTCGGAGTTGGCGACGATGGCAGCGAGGGAATGGCGGAGATCGTGAGAGATGGAACTGGCCATGCGCCCGATGGTGGCAAGTTGTTCGGACTCGAGCAAGTCGCGCTGGCTCTTCAGAAGACTGGTGCGCATACGATCGAAGGCGCGAGTCAATTCGGCGACTTCGTCTCCGCCGCGCGGGTCGAGAGGATGATGGAAGTCTCCGGCTTCCAACGCGCGAACGCCGGCGACCAAGCTGGCGAGCGGGCGAGTAAAAGTGTGAGAAATGAAAAAGACAAGTCCACTTCCGACCAGAATTGCGGCCAGACCGAGGAGAAGAAGATAACGATTCAGCTGGTCGACAAACTTCGTAGCGCGATCATAGGAGCCGAGAACGCTCAAGCGGACGGGTGTGGGTCCAGCGTCGGAAAGGAGAAGGGAGGTGGCCAGAAAACGCTCGCTTCCGATTTCAATATCGCGCGGATCGTTATGGACCGAGCCGGCGATCAGGTCGCGAATGCTGGTACTTTGCGCCTGAGATGGAGTCAATGTGGTGCCGACAATTTCGGTGCCTGAGGAGAAGGCAACTTCGCTGCCTGCGACTTTGCGAACATAAGCAGCCAGGCGATCGTTGATTTCATAACCGATCACGAGGAAGCCAAGCAGAGTTCCGTCAGTGCGCGAGCCGCGGTAGATGGGCTCGATGAAAGTCTGGTAGAGGTGACGATCTCCGAGCCACCAGTGGCTGCCGTGTTCCTCATCGAGAGATTGCTCGAAATATTTTCCCGCCGCCTCGCGAGTGAGGCCCGGGGACTTGGTGTGAAGAGCGACGACGCTGCCGCGATGGTCGAGCAGGACAAAAAGATCGCTGTTGGCGATCTGGGAAATGTCATGCGAAGCGTCCTGGATGGTGACCGGGTCGGGACTGCCCATGATCGCGCGCGTGATGGGTAGGTCGGCGAGCAGGGCGACGTCGTTGGTGAGCATGGTCTCGCGCTCGTGACGAAAATCCTGGAAGGCGGCGACTGAATTGGTCAGGCTTATCGCGATGCTTTGACGGACGTTTTTGCGAATGCTGCGCTGCACGAGCAGCAGACTGGTCGTGGTGAGAGCCGCGGTAATGAGCAGCATGGAGAGCAGGAAGCGGGTGCGCAAGCGCAGTCGTGGCAGCAGGTACGCGGCAGAGTCAGCCGCGGACGAATGGTGCACGGGCTCGGGAGACGGGGTCACGAGAATCAGCGGACAAATTTATATCCCATGCCATGCACTGTACGAAAATGTACGGGGCTGGAAGGATCCTTCTCCAATTTTTGGCGAAGTTTGAGAATGTGGTTATCTACCGTGCGCGTTGAAGGATAGTTCTGATAACCCCACACTTCGTTCAGCAGTTCGTCGCGGCTAAGGACGCGATCGGCATTCTGCACCAGGAACTGGAAAGTCTTGAATTCCTGGGCGGTCAAAACCACGACCTGTCCATCGCGCTTGATTTCCATTTTCCTGAAGTCGGCGGTAATGCCATCGAAGCTGACGAGTTGAATTTCGGGGGTGCGCGCGGTATGGCGGAGAGCAGCGCGAACGCGAGCGAGCAGTTCGCGGGGACTGAAGGGCTTGGTTACGTAATCGTCGGCGCCCAACTCGAGCAGCAAAACTTTGTCGGAAACGTCGCTGGCAGCGCTGAGAACGACAATGGGTAAGGTAGGGGCGACGGCCTTGATTTCTTTGCAGACATCGCGTCCAGAAACTTTTGGCAGGCGCAAGTCGAGAACGATGGCGGCCGGGGCCGCGGATTGAAAACTGTCGAGTGCGGACCTGCCGTCGGACTGGGTTTCAACGGTGTAGCCCTCGGTCTCAAAGAGGCGGCGAAGGGCTTTCTGAACCGCGGGATCGTCTTCGACGACGAGGATGCGGCTCGAGGGCTTGGCAGTGGCGGCCGGATTCATCGCTCTCGCGGTGCTGAGCGGTGTGGCGAGATTCCCCATAAAATCTGTCCTGTGTGCAAAGGGAGAAAACTTCCGAGTCCCCAAAAAACCATCGGAAGCGATTGATTTAGGAAGCTTACAACGGTTTGACGGCAAAATCGGCTCGGGTTGGGCGTTTTTGACATTTTTTTTACAATTGCAAAAGCGTATGAAAAGAGGCTGCGGAAGAGCAGTTGCAAAGCAATCGCGCGGCGTCTGTCGTCAGGGCTGGGAGGAAGGAATCGTCGCTGTCGTAAAATTGAGCGCTTGCCTGGTCAATCGGAATTAGACGGTCTCGTCGTGGTGCTGGTGCGTCCGCGCAATCCTTTGAACATAGGGGCGGCGGCCCGGGCCATGAGCAATTTCGGAGCGCACCGGTTGCGGCTGGTGAATCCGTTTGCGGAGGGGTTTCGCGAGGCGCGGTCAGCGGTGGGCGCGTCGGAATTGCTGCAGCAGGCAAAAGAATACAAGACGGTTGCGGAGGCGGTTGCGGACTGCACGCTGGTGGTGGGAACGACGGCCGTGCGCAAGCGCGTTTTGCAGCAGCCGGTGCGGCGGCTAGAGGAAGCGGCCGGAGCGGCGGTTCGCGCGCAACTTCAGACTGGGCGGGTTGCGGTTTTGTTTGGGTCGGAGAAAATTGGGCTTACCAACCGCGACTTCAGCCATTGCCATTGGTTACTCAACATTCCTACGAGCCAGCAAAATATCTCGATGAATCTGGGGCAGGCGGTGGCGGTTTGCCTCTACGAACTAGCGCGGAAGACGCCGCTACCGCCGACTGCCGAGGACTTCGAGCCGGCCACGGCAGGGGCGGTCGAGCAAATTACCGAGGGACTGCTGGAGGCGCTGCGGATGAGCGGCTATGTGAAGCCGGGGACGGACGCCATGTTCGAGAAGAAAGCGCGGCGACTGATTTTGCGGTTCGAGATGGAAGCCTACGATGCCAAGCTGCTGCTGGGTATGGTGCGGCAGATTGTGTGGAAACTGCGGCTGGGGAACAAGAGCTAGGCGCCAACCGTCGGTAGGGTCGGTGGTTATCTCGTTACCCGTTCCGCGGAGGCTTGTGTGCCGCTTCGCCGGAAGCGAAACTGCACAAGCCAGGTGCTGGGTGCGGGCTGCCCGTTCACTGGGGCCGGGGCGAACTCCCAGCGCTGTGCGGCCTTCAGAGCCTGCTCGGCGAAGTACCGGCTGGGCCCGGCAATCTTCAGTTTTGCAGTGCGAACCTTGCCGGAAGAGTCCACTTCCACGCGCACTGCGACTTTGATAGTGCCGTTTATCGTGTTCCGCGAACTCTGAGAAATCTCCGGGACGACTTGGTGGATGACGTCACCGCCAGTTGCGGTAGCTCTCTGCGAAATCGCCCCCGATACGGGGACCGCAGGATTGGGCTTCGGAACGGGAGCGGCTTGAGGTGCGGATTGGGGCGCGGCCTGCCCGGTTGTGGACGAAGTGCCGCTCTTGCCGCGAGAAAAGAAAACGACCAGCGCAATCAGTACAGCGACCAGCACTGCGGCAGCGATAGGCCCACGCTTCGCGAATGGCGAAGACTGAGTCGGAAGAGTATGCTGCGCCGGAGCGGGAACGGAGCGTGCCGCAGGCTGCAGGCGAGCCAGGATTTGCGCAATCGAGCATCGACGTTTCGGATCAAGATGCAGGCACTCACGAGCGATGCCGCGGAAGGGTTCTGGAACGGCGGTGGGAGGATCGGGATCGTTGACCGATGCCTGCTCGGCGAAGGGTACAGTCTGGGTGAGGGCGGCGACCAGCGTGACGCCGATTGCCCACACGTCGCCAGCGGGCGAGATGATGCCCGCGGCGGTTTCTGGTGCATCATAGGCGTCGCGGCGCCGGGAGGCAGAATTCGTTTCAATGATTGCCACGATCTGGTCGGCGGAGAGTTTCAACTGATCACCGATAGCGAGCACGTTCGACGGCTTAATGCGGCTGTGCACGAATCCTTTGGCGTGCAGGTAGGAGAGTGCGTCGAGCAGGGGAGGTAGCAGGTCAGTGACTTCGGCGGGAGCCAGCGGGCGTTGAGGAAGGATCTGCGATAAATCTTCTTCGGCATACTCCATGACGACGTAGAGCGGGGAAGTGGAGTCGAGGCGGCAGCGTCCGGACTCGTAGATTCGCATCAGGTGGGGATGAGAGAGTTGAGAGGCGGAACGCCAGCGCGCAAGTTGGCGGTCGGCTTCGGCGCCGTCAGCGACGATCAGCTTAATGGCCGCCTTGGACGAGGGCTGTCCCGGCCGTTCGGTAAGAAAGACCGCACTGTGTTCCGACCCGCCCAGCCATTGGCGAAGCGGAAATTTCCCGTCGACGATGCGACCTTGCCAGGATTTCCAGAGCCCAGGATTACTCATTCAGTGTGACCCGCAGTGTTACCCGCGAACGAACATTCTAAGGCATTCGGAAAAAATGGGGAAAGTCGCGAAGAAAGGCAGTGGGCAGTAGCGGCCACCTCAGATCAAACCGTGAACCACGAAGGACACGAAGGTTCACGAAGGAAACGCAACCTAGCACACGCTTCGCGTCCGGTCGGACAAAACGGAAGGACCGCGGCCAGCGCCAATGGGCAGCGACGCATGGCTCTTTTCGACTGATCACTGAGCGTTGGTTGCTGATTCTCTTCACCTGCTCTTGTAGCTGAACGTGACTTTTGTTTCTTCATCCAGTACCAGGGGGCGGACGAAGCTGAACGAAGTGCCGGTGCGCGGCACATCAATACGGACCGGCAGCACGCCGGCTACGCGGCGCTGCAGGTTGACCACGTTGGCAGAGGCATTCTGCTGGGGTGCGTTCTTCTCCAGTTGTTTCAGTTCGGTGTAATCGCGTCCGTTCAGTGCGGGAGCGGCTGCCGTAACCTCCACGGTTTCGGATGCGGCCGCGAGACCGAGAGCAAAGCTGTATGTCGATCCTCGGCTCGCATCGTAGACTGCATCGCGCGCTGCTGTCTGGAAGCCGGGAGACGCAGCCGTGATTCTGACCCTTCCGGTTCGCAAGTTAGAAATAACCCAGCGGCCCAATTGATCGGTAACGGTGGACATGGAAAATCCGTTGTCCGGTTGCGTGACTGTGATGCGCGCGTTCGGAAGGACCGCTCCCGAAGGACCGGCGAGAATCCCGCCGAGTTGTCCGGGAAGCAGGACGCCCAGGCTGACATTGCTGGCGAGATCTGCCGCTCCAGTTTCTTCGTTTTGAGAGGCGACATCGTCGGCGCGAAAAGCGGGAGGCACGCGATTGGAGGCAATCACGTCCCCGCCGAAATCTTTCACTTTGTATTGCTCGGGCAGAAAGACTTCCCAATTCAACAAGCTGATGGGGATGTCCATGCTGGGAAGGGTTAGGTCGGCACCGCCTTTCTTGGCGAATGGGGCGCCGGAGTGCATGAACACGAACGAAACCACATAGCAGTCGGTGGGATGAAAACCGGGACGCAAGAGAGGCACGCGGTTTCCGTCGGGGCCTTGCACTGGCTTCACGGGTTCGCCACCTACATCGGCCGATAGGATGGTGGCGCCGACGGGCAGAGCTACTTTCAGGAAGGGCTGTGCCTGGTTCTTGACGACAAGTTTCACTTCCGTGAGCGACTTGCCTTCCGAAGTGACCAGAGTGGTGACGACCGCGCTCTCAGCTTCGGCGGCGAGCACGCTGCCATCGGGAAAGCGCACCCACTGCAGCGCCAGGGTAGGGTTCTCACCGGGTTGCTTGTGATAGCGGAATGCCGCTTGCGGCGGGTAGTGCGCGAGAGAACGTAAATATGGACTCGCTTCTTTCACGTCCATGCGCTTGAGGCCATCGCCTTCGGTGGCGGTGAGTTCCATGGCGCCAGCGCCTTCGACCAGTACTTCCCCAGTCTCGCGTTGTGCTCCCTTGAAGGCGAGGAAGGGGGCGTCGGCCTTGTCGCCGTTGATGGAGCGCTCCATGGATATGAGGAACTGCTGGCTGCGCTGCGCGGGCGCATTTACCTTCAGCGTTAAAAGGCCGGATTGAGTCTCGGTGGAGTCGAGCGTAGCGCCTGTAACTCCGGTGACTTCGTATCCTGCGGGTATTTCTACCTGGAATTGCGAAGGTTCGCCCTGTACGACCGTGACGTCGGCGAGCACGGCCACGCGCAACTCCGCTTCACTCACTGAGAGCAGCGTCTTGGCGTCGGAAAGGAATCGCACCTCTCGAGGAACAGTCGGAGCGACAGCTTCGCGCGTCGTCCACCAGATGGTGGCAGGTTGTCCGGGCACAAGCGTGGCTTCGATCGCGGTATGTCCATTTTGTGATTTGCGGCTGGTGATGATGCCGGGGTTGATGTTGGCGAGAGTGTGGTCACCGGGAATCAGCAGCGCCAGTTGCACGCTGCCCGCGGCCGGGACGGGCAGGCTGAAGGAGGCGCGTCCGGCCTCGATACGCAGTGGGAGGCCGGTGTCGAGGGCAATGGAAAATTCGGCTGGCCCCGAGAGAAGTGCCATGTGCGTGCCATTCTCCTGAAGCAAAGGGAGGCCCTTGCCGTTCTGGTGGGCGTCGAGGACGGTCATGCCGGTGGTGAGCGGAACTTTGCTGACGCCTTTGCGGAAGACTTCTCCCTCCAATTGCACGTTGCCGCGAACGGCATCGTTCTCGATGTGCAGGTTTATGTCGGCGTGCTTGATTGAGTAAGGAAGAGGCGCAAGGTCCGCGTGTTTGGGCGGCTTCGCCGCGAGTTCCACGAGTTTGTTGTATTCGTCGAGAGTTAGCGTGACGTTGCCCGGATCAGGCAAGGGCAGAGTGGATTTCTCTTCCGCCGCACCCACACAGCACAGCAGCAACACTACGAAAATATTTTTCATCGCACACCTGCCTTTTTGTCGCGCTGAAAGTTGAACTCCGCGGCGGGGAACTGATTCTCGCCGGTGAGTTCGGAAACCAGGAAGATCGACGGGCCAAATGCGGGGAAGGAAACATTGATCGGCAAAATGCCGGTAACTTTTCCCGCGGACGACTTGGCCTTGAAGGTGTCGAGAAGAGCCTGCGTAGCGTCCTTCTTTTCTCTGTCTTCGTTGGCCTGGAGTTGGTCGAACTGTTTGCCATTCCCGGTGACGCGTGTGGCCGCCGCTGGCGTTGCCACTCCCCCCGCGCCACCGCTCGGTGGTTCCAGCGCCGCAGAAACTGGATTCTGATATTCCTGCGTGTGAAATGTTCCGGGCTCGGCTGAAACGCGGAACAGTGGCGGATAGTACAGCAACAGTCCGGTTCGGGAGATGGGCAGATCAAGCGCCGGCAGCGTGAGTTTTTCGCGGCCTTTCTCGTTCCAAGCTGAGGCCTTGGTGAGATACAGAATTTCGACTTCAAATGCGGGCGCGTCGTCACCGCCGCGCGCTTTTTCCAGCGGCAGCAGCAGGCTTCCATCGGGTGATTGACCGGGACGAATCGGCCGTCCTTCCAAAGAAACGCTCCAGACAGTCGCGCCCGTGGGCAGCGTAACTTTCACAAAGTTGCGGTGGTTGTTTCGAACCGCATAGCGCGCTTGCACTAACTCCTTGCCGTCAGCGCTCATCAACACCTGGTAGCGGGCCTCCTCGATGTTAGCCATGAGGACGGTCTGCTGGTCGTAGCGCGCGACATTTACGCTTAGGGAGCGGGTCGCACCGGCTTCACCCGACCGGGCGCGAAACGCTACGAGCGCAGGCGATTGGCGGCTGGCGACCATCTCGCCAAGATCGGTGGCGTCGGCGTCTTCCAGGCCTTGAGTTTTCTGACCTTTGATTTCGCCGGCGCCAAGAATTTCAACGGCAACGCCGCCCGAATCGCGTTCAGTGTTGAGCAGGCGCAGCAGAGGAATATCGATGATGCCGTCGCGCGGAAGGAGCGTCTCGCCGTTGATAACGAAGCGTGCGCTGTGCTCGACCGGTTCCAGAAAGGTGACATCCAGTTCGCCATTCTTCATTTCCCAATCGGCTACCATGGCGCCAGCGACCTGATTGATGGTTACTTTTTCCGGCAACTGGATTCGCACTTCACGGGCCGCGCCCTGCACGATTTCAAAATTCGCTTCGGCGTAGATGGAAGTTGAGTCTTCGGCGAGGCTGGTGAGCTGGGTGAGAGAACCGCGAAGGCGCAGCGGCAGTTCGACATGGTGATCTTGAGTCTTCTTGCGCCAGGTGAAGGTCAGGGATTCGTTGCCGCGGGCGTAGGCGAGCCACTTGGTTTCGCCGGAGGCTTCCGATTTTTCGGAGAGCAGACCGCCGCCGATTTTAAAATCGATCCCTTGTTGCGGAAGCACGACCGACGCGCGAGTTACCCCCGATTCCGTGGAGGGAAGGGAAATGCTTTCGTCACCCGCGGAGGACGCGACGGGCACATCCACATCGAGCAGCAGTTCGAAGCGGCCGGGGTGCGAGAGAAGGGCCGCGAGGTGTGCGCCGCTTTTGCCAGGCGCGCCAGGGACGAGAGAGATGGGTTTGCCATCGAGACGGGCTTCGCGCACCAGCAAGCCCGCGGGCACGGGGACGCGCACCCATCCATCTTTCAACACGTCGACGGTGAGCGTGGCGCGGCCTGCGGCAAGATCGCCGGCGACGTGCAGGTCGTAGTCCACGCGGCTGAGAGTAGCGTCGAGCGGGGGCGGTTCGGGATCGTGTTCGACGGGGTAAGCTTTTGCGCGGAGCACGCGGTATTCGTCGACTGGAATAACGACCCATCCGGCGATGTGGGAAGGTTCGGGAGGCTTGTCTTGAGCCTGAGCTGCGACTCCCCAGCAAATGGAAGCGGCAACCAGGCCGAGAACGACGGGGACCAGAGCGAAGCGTCTACGGCGCAAAACGACGGCGCGAATTGAGTGTTTCATGGGTCAGACCTCAAGCGAGTTGATGGGGGAATGCATGGCTGTCTGCGGGGATGTTCGGTTGGATCGTCCATGCAGAGTAAGAATGGTGGGTTGAAGGGAAGTTGCAGGAAGAATTTGGTAACGGTTACCTGCGGAAACGGGCCTGGGGCGCGGGTGACGGCGGTCTGCTGTAACATGGCAGGTCGAATTGAGTAGCGCCGCCGTTTCGGTGGCTGTCATGGTGGCGTCTCGCCTCGGACTGCGATGGCAGGACGCCCCTTCGGCAGTCCCAGGGCAGGCTCTTGCGACAGTCGGCAGGATGCCGGCGCTACGTTGCAGCGTTATGACTGTGGAGGTCTGATTGGGTTTCAGCACAGAAAAATCTAGGCAGGTTTACGAGCGGACACTGGGCGTTCTGATTGAGGCTAGCAGTTCGTCTTCGCGCGGTCCTGCGAATTTTGGCAAGTATCCCATCTTCATGGAACGCGGGCGCGGTTCGCGAATTTACGATGTCGACGGAAATGAGTACATCGACTGGATGATGGCGTTTGGCGCGCTGCCGCTGGGGCACGCGCATCCTGAGATTGTGGACGCGATCAACGAAGCTGCCAGTACCGGAGCGCACTTTGCGACCGCGACGCCGGTGGAATTGGAAGTGGCGGAGATGTTGCAGCGAATGGTTCCGAATGCCGAGCGCGTGCGATTCGCGAATACCGGGACCGAAGCGGTAATGGCGGCGATTCGCCTGGCGCGCGGCGTGACCGGGCGGCCGAAAATTCTGAAGTTTGAAGGACACTATCACGGGTGGCACGACGATTTGCTGGTCAGTTCGAACGTGCTGCCGGCGAGTGCCCTGGGCTTGCGCAGCGACCCGGTCAAGTTCCCCGACAGTTCCGGGTTAAATCGCACGGCGCTCGACGACACGATTGTGGTGCCGTGGAACGATCTGCCGGCGTTGCAGCGAGCGGTTGAAAATAATCCTGGACAGATTGCGGCGATCATCACCGAAGGCATCATGGCTAACATGGGCGTGATTCCTCCGGCGGAGGGATATCTGCGAGGCCTGCAGGAACTGTCGCGGGCCAAAAGCATTCTGTTTATTCTTGATGAGACGGTGACGGGATTTCGCATTGCGCCCGGCGGATGCCAGGAATATTACAAATTGTCGCCGGACCTAGTGACGTTCGGGAAAGCGCTGGGATGCGGATTGCCAGTGGCTGCGCTTGTAGGCCGGGCCGAAATCATGGACGCGCTGCAATGGGGAGGAGTGCTGCACTACGGCACGCACAACGGATCGCGCATAGGAATGTTTGCGGCGAGGGCCAATCTGCGCGTGCTAAGTCGGGACGATAACGCTTCGTTCAAGCATACGTGGCGGATTGCAGAGCGGCTGTGCGCGGGGTACAGAGAATTGTTTAAGAAGAAAGGGCGCGCGGTGGTGGTGCAGAATGTTGGTCCGATGTTTCAGTTGATGTTTACCGAGCAGGCGGCGATTCGCGACTATCGCGAGTTCTGCCAGTTCGTGGACCGCGCGGCATTCCAGACGTTTGTGTTGTCGCTGTTTCCGTTTGGCGTGTACGCTTCGCCGTCGGCGGCGCTGCATTCGATTGTGACGCTGGCGCACACGGATGAGGATGTGGAGAGAACGCTGGAGGCGGCGGGGAAGGTGTTGGCATAAAGTGAACGCTACGGACAAGATGATTGACAACTTCGCGTCGAGATTACGGTCTTTCGGCGTGCCCATCCAAGAACAGGACAACAAAACTCGACTGGAATCGCTTGAGGGCAAGTTGTCAAAGCGGTTGCCTCAATCGTTCGGCTCCTTGCTCTCGCGGTATTCTTTTCCCTCCTTCGACGTGGCCGGAATCTCACTCTTTGGGTGGGAACGTGCCTCGATCGCTTATATCGAGGAGGCGGCAGCCGCCAAAGATAGTCTTTCGGAACTGCTGATCCCGGCGGGATACGTGCAGATCGGCCAGCCCGATACCGGCAGCTTCGACGCGATTTGTTTCGACCTCAATCAGAAGTGCCAGAATCGTGAGTGCCGAATCGTTCAGGTCGACCACGAGGATATCCTCTGCAATTGGCGAGTTCGTGTTTCCGGGGAACCGTGGCCCTCTTTTATCAAGCTTGTTGAGAGCGTGCTTTCTGCTGCCCAGCCTCAGGTGTTTTACGAGGACCCAAGTGTGTAGCCGGTGCAACTGCAATTGGGCTAGCCGATGAGCCATGTATCGCGATGAAGATTCAATCGAAAAAGATCGAAGAGCAGGCGGGCGAGTTGTTATCTCTCGAGGGGAAGGTCGCAATGGTTACCGGGGCTGCGTCGGGAATTGGGCGAGGGATTTCGATTCGCCTGGCTGAGATGGGAGCCTTCGTCGCGCTACTCGATATCGACGACATCAATGGACGCGAGGTCGCTGCTGAAATCGAAGCCCAGGGTGGAGTGGCAAGTTTTCTTAAGTGTGACGTTCGCAGCGCCGTAGATTGCCGGCATGCTGTCGAGAGCACCGTCCAACAGTGGAGCAAAATCGACATTTTGTGCAATTGCGCAGGCATCGCGATTCGCAAAGACGTTGTCGAGCTCAGCGAGGACGAATGGGATCTGGCCCTCGATGTGACGCTGAAGGGAATTTATCTGCTGTCGCGGGAAGTCGTGCCGCAGATGATTCGCGGCGGCGGGGGCAGCATTGTGAACATCGGTTCGGGATGGTCGCTGAAGGGAGGGCCGCGGGCTGCGTCGTATTGCGCGGCCAAAGGTGGGACGGTAAATCTGACAAGGGCAATGGCGATCGACCATGGCAAAAATAATATTCGCGTAAATTGCGTTTGCCCGGGCGACGTGGATACGCCCATGTTACGGAGCGAATGTGCGCAGCTTGAAGAGGACGCGGTGGCGTTTATGCGGGAGGCTGCGAATCGTCCGCTGGGGCGCGTGGGTACGGTGGAGGATGTGGCGAACGCGGTTTTATTTCTGGTGAGTCCGATGGCGAGTTGGATTACAGGTGCGGTGCTGGTGGTGGATGGGGGCGGGTTGGCGTAGGTTCTCGGCGCCCTCAGGGGCTAAAGCCCGCTTGTTTTCCCGGTGTTTCTCGGCACGGCTGAAGCCGTGCCCTTCCACAAAAAAGTTTTGCTCACGACGCGGCTGAGGCCATGCCGTCCGCAAGAATCTTTGCTCACGACGTTGCTGGGCCATGCCCTTCCACAAAACCTATGCGCGGACGAGACGTCCCCGCGACAGCCGCCGGGACGGCGGCGCTACGAAATGCGAACGCTACGAAATACGAACGCTACGAACTGCGAACGCTACGAAATGCGAACGCTACGAACTGCGAATGCTACTAGATGCGGCGCTGGCGGGCGGACTCGTAGAGGACGATGCTGCCTGCCACGCCGGCATTTAACGATTCGACTTGCGGGGTGTGCGGGATTGCTAACAGCTCATCGGCTTGCGCCAGCACAGCGCGAGGCAGGCCGGCGCCTTCGCTGCCAATGAAAATCGCCATCGCTCCGGTCAGGTTGGATTGATCGAGCGGCGTTCCCTTGTGCGACGAGGTTGCGATCAAGCGAATATTCTGCGCGCGCAGTCTGGCTGAAATTTCTTCCAGGCCTCCGGCGGTTTTCGCAATCATGACCGGGAGGCGGAAGATCGATCCTGCCGAGGCGCGAATCACTTTCGAATTAAACGGACTCACCGTTCCTTCACCCAAGATTACGCCGGCGCTCCCGAAAGCTTCGGCGGAGCGCAGGATTGTTCCGAGATTGCCGGGATCCTGCAGGCCCGCGAGAACGACGATGGGGCCGAGTTGCAGGCGCTCCAAAATGTTTGCCAGAGAAAATTCTTTCCGGCGGACAAAAGCTGCCACTCCTTGCGGAGTCTCGCTGGGAGCGGCGTCGTCGAAGAGTTTGTCGGGTAAGAGCAAGGTATCGACGTGGGCGCCAATCTGAGGCAGAAGGCGTTCCGCGAGATTCTGAGCGGATTCCTTGAAAAAGACGGCGCGAAAGCGCAGGCCGCTGCGAATCGCCTCTTCCACAACGCGCAGGCCTTCGATGGCGCAGTCGCCTTCTGCAGTGGGTTCGGAGTGCGCGAAGGCCTGCCGCAGTTCCTTGACCAGAGCGTTGTGGCGGCCTTCAATGCGGCGCAGGCGGTGCTCGGCGCGCGGCGAGGATTCGGAGGTGCGTGTCATAGCGGATGTCTGCATGATACGCTGCCACTTCCGGTTGCGGCGTTTTGCCGTATTATGGTAGGTTTCGCGGTCGAACTAAATCGAGCCTGCAGCAGAAGAGAAGGGAACGCCCGTGCGCGTCGAAATCGTAAAAATTAATAGCGAAACTCCTGAAATGTCGCTGGTGAAATATGCCGCCGACCAGATCCGGTCCGGGGAAGTGCTGGGCATGCCTACCGATACTTTTTACGGCTTGGCGGCGGATCCGTTTAACCTGCGCGCGGTGGAGCGGGTTTATGACATTAAGACGCGGTCGCGTCACAAGCCGCTGTCGCTGCTCATCGAAAGCACGGACCAGGCAGAGGAGTTGGCCAAGCCGTTGCCCGAAGAATTTTATGCGCTGGCGCGAAAGTTCTGGCCGGGTCCGCTGACGATCATCGTGAAAGCGGGATCCCGTTTGCCGCTGAAAGTTACGGCCAACACGGGCAACGTGGCGTTGCGCGTGCCCAATGCGAAAATTCCGAGGGCGGTGGTGGCGGCGGCCGCCATCCCGATTACCGCGACTTCCGCCAATCTGAGCGGAGCTTCGGAGTGCACGAGCGCGGAGCAGGTGCGCGACCAGCTCAAGGGGCGGATTAACATCATTGTCGATGGTGGCGACTCCCCGCGCGACGTGGCCTCCACAATCATCGATCTCAGCGATGAAAACGCGCGCTGGCGCATTATTCGCGAAGGCGCCATTCCCTCCGACGAGATTTCCAGCTTCTTCGCCCAAGGATGAACGCGTCCGGATGAAGGCCACAAAATGAAGGCCGCAAAATGACCGCTGAAGGGGCCAACCCGGATTCGCGACCGAGTTGGTTTTTTCGTCTGCTGGTTTTGGCGGTGGCGGCGGTCGCATTGTTCCTGGCGGTTACGGCCGTGCAGATCGTGCATACGGCCTCGCTCGAGGAAATTCATTCCGCCGACGCGATTGTGGTCTTCGGCGCGGCGGAGTATGCAGGCCGACCGTCGCCAGTGCTGCGGGCGCGTCTCGACCACGCTCTCGATCTCTATCAGCGGGGCGTGGCGCCGGTAATTATTACCACGGGCGGGGCGGCGGCAGATCCTCATTTCAGCGAGGGTGGCGTGGGGCAGGATTATCTGATGCACCGCGGGGTTCCGGAACGCAACCTCATTGCGGAAACGCAGGGTCGGGATACTTCGGGATCCGCGGCACGCGTAGCGGTGATTATGCACGCCAACGGGTTGCGTAGTTGCGTTGCGGTGAGCGACGCCTATCACGTATTCCGCATCCGAAAGCTTCTGCAGCATGAGGGGATCGCGCCGGTCTATGTGGCGCCGCGCCCGGAGTCGCGGCCGCGAACAACGTGGCAGCGCGAAGTCGCCGTACTGCGCGAGGCGACTAGTTATTTATTGTGGAGAGTCGGAATTACGTAAGAGTGCCGGGCGTTCGGCCGCATCCGAAAAACGCAGATTCCTCGCGTTGCTCGGAATGACAAGCTGCCAATACGGAATGAAAAGCTCACAAAGAGAATGACAATCTCACGATAAGAAATGACAACGTGCAAGGCTCTTAACTACCAGCCCTCGCGTTGTCGCAGCGCGGTGATGTGGGCGACGTGGTGACGTCCATGCCACGCGTAGAGAGCTAGCGTCTTTTCCAAGGTCATAGCGCCGAGATCGGGATGACGAAAAGTACGCTTCCACTCTTCGGGCGTAAGCGACCGCAGCAGGCGGACCCAGCGATCATGCAATGATTCGAGCAGGGTCAGCGAGATTTCTATTGGCGTCGCTTTTGTATCCGGCAGTTCGGCCCAGCGATCTTCAGCGTAGGGCTTGATGGTCGGCTCGTTTTCGGTAAGCGCGAGCTTAAAGCGCACGTAGGAATTCAGATGGCTGTCGGGGACGTGGTGGACGACCTGGCGGATAGTCCATCCTCCGGGTCGATAGCGCGTGTCCAGTTGTGCTTGGGACAGGCCCTTCACGACTGCGCGGAGGTTGGCGGGAGTCTGGGCGACATCGTCGAGCCAGCCGCGCTGCTGGTCTTCGGTCAGGTGTCCGTCGTAGGTGAATTTGCCAATGGGGAAGCGAAGGTCGCTCATAGAATCTCCGTTCAGCAGCTTGGCATAGAGATGAGCGAAGTGCGAGCAGCGCTTCAAGAATCTCCGCCGCAGCTGATTGTCTCAACGGGGGGAGAGGAAGCCACTGAGTTAACTACTACTGCTAGTGTTCCGTTCTGCAAGACCCCATTCCCTCCGGCTTGGAATTTCGGTTCTCCGTGCCTCCATTTTGGTGCATCCAACGTGTGTTCTAAGCTAAACTCTCCGTGCCGTTGAGTTTAGCCACTTCTTTCCTGGGCTGAGGTTGCCGGAAGCTCGGGAGTGCTTGCGAGGAAACTATGCCATCGTCGGTCTGGTCTGGCCATTTAACGTTCGGACTTATTTCCATGCCGGTACGTCTCTTTTCCGGCGCGCGCAGCAGCGGGATCTCGTTCAACATGCTGCACCGTCCCGATAAACAGCGGGTGAAGCAGCAGTACATTTGTCCGGCGGAAAATGTCGTGGTCGATCGCAGCGAAATCGTCAAGGGCTACGAGTTTCGCAAGGACGAGTACATCGTCATTGAGCCCGACGAGATTAAGAAGATCGAGCCGCAGACTGCCAAGACCATGGAGATCCTGGAATTCGTGAAGAAATCCGAAGTGGATCCAGTGTACTTTGAGTCGTCGTATTACATGATGCCCGAGGAGGCAGGGCGGCGTCCGTATGCTCTGCTGACCAAGGCGCTGGAGGAGAGCGAGTACGTCGCCATCGCCAAGATCACCATGCACAATCGCGAGTACACGGTGTTCTTGCGTCCGCATGAAGGTGGACTCATGCTGCACACCATGTATTACGCCGAAGAAGTGCGCAAGGTGGAAGGCTTCGGAGCTCCGGATGTGGAGCTGAAAGAAGCGGAAGTAAAAGTCGCGCACCAGTTGATTGAGGCGCTGGCGGACGAATGGGATCCGGAAAAATACAAAGATAATTTCCAGGAAAATTTGAAAAAGCTGATCGAAGCCAAACTCGAAGGCGGAGAAGTCGCAGCCGTCGAGAAGCCGAAGAAACTGGCTCCGGTGGTGGACTTGATGGCGGCGCTGAAGCAGAGCCTGGCGCAGATGGAAGGCAAGAAGAAGCCCGCTGCGACTGCGAAGACGGAAGATGTTCCGGCGGCCGCTGTGGCAAAAGGGCGACGGCGAAAAGTTTAAAAGCGGCTTCTGACCTCCAACCTTGGATTGCCCGAGGGGTTGCGGGTGCCTCGCTAAATCTCTCTGTTGCGCACTTGTGTTTGATTGAATACTTGGATTCAGGCATCCCCACACGCTGATCGTCGCATCCCTTGCTGAGAGCTGCCGCCGGACGCTAGCGCGGATGGCGCGCAATCGTTACAATAATCGCTTCTGTCGCAATCATTAGAGACATAACTTCTTCTTCGGGGTGCCGATGAGTTTTCGACGTTTGAGCTGGGTGGCGGCTGTAGCATTGGCGGCTTGGCTCGAAGTTTCCTGTGGTCAAGTCTATCGCCCGGTGGTGATTCCCGTGGGTATCGTTCCGCCGGCTCCGCAGAACTACCACGCGGTCTTTGGGATCAGCGCAAATGTGGCCGCAAACCTGGGTACAGCGTTGCAGATTGACGTATCGGGAGACAGCGACATTGGGCAGGCCAACATGGGGGTTAATCCCACGCACGCGGCTATTCTGCCTAACGATTCGCGGGTTTTTGTGGCCAGCGCGGGAAGTTTATTCCCGGGGCAAACCGATGTTTTAACTTCATTTTTTCCTGCTGGAGGAGGTTCGGTCGCAACCGGACTGGGGTCGACGAACACCGTGACTTTCCCCAATATCGGGGCGATCAAGCCCGGCACGAACCCGCCCCAGCCCTATCTTTGCTCCTACTTGCCAGATTTTGTCGCCACCTCACAACTCACCAGCGTATTTGTGGCGAACTACGGGGTAGAGGGCGATCCGAATTGCAATTTCGCGAGCACGGATTCCGTTGCGGTGATCAGCACTTCGCAGAATAGCATCGGCAACATTGCCTATTTGGCCGCAGGCAGTCACCCGGTGGCGATGGCTGAAACTCCGGACGCGCTCAATCTCTACGTTCTCAACCAGGGTGCGAATTCGGTCACGGATCTTTCCCCGCAAGATTTGACCACATTCGCCAGCATTCCAGTCGGCAACACGCCGACGTGGGCAACAGTTCGTCCGGATAGCCAGCGCCTTTATGTGGTGACGCAGGGGGACGGGCAACTTTACACGATTCGCACGGACACGAACGCGGTGGTTGCGGGGTCTCCGCAGTCAGTAGGGGGCGCCGGAGCCAACTACGTCGTGTATGACAAATATCTGAGCCGGTTGTATGTAACCAATCCCACAGCCGGGGCCGTCTATGTTTTCGATTCGACGACCGACCCACCAACGCCACTGGGCAGCCCGACTGGGAAGATCAGCATTCCCGCTCCGCCGATCCCGACCTCCGCGACCTGCGGTGGCAGTTCCTGCTCCTACAGCACGGTAATGCCTGTATCGGTGGCGGCTTTGCAAGACGGAACGCGCTTTTACGTGGCCAGTTACGTGACGTCCGTAGGGGCGTGCCCTGATCCGAATGTTGCGGCGAACGGTTGCGTGATACCTCAGATTACCGTGTTCGATGCGGGGAGTTTATCGGTCAAGAGTACCGTGTTTCCGCTGCTGCCGCCGGTAGCGACTCCGGCGGGAGGGGTCCAGCCGTATGCATTGACGCCGGCTACATTCTGCGCGCCGGTTTTTCCATATACGCCGGCTGCGGCGCGATTCCGGATGTCAGCGGTGGCCTCGGCCGACAACACCCGTGTGTATGCCAGCATGTGCGATGGCGGTTCTGTGGCGGTGGTCGCGACCGTATCGAACACGATCTCTGTGGGAGTAAATGCGACGGATGTGCTGGTTACCGACTTGGCTGCGCCTTTCAGCGGGGCACCGGCAGGGGCGAACGGCGAACCTCCGTTCCAGAATCCGCTGTTTCTGTTCGCTGGACAGTAGCAGAAAAATTGTTGATGGATGATTTTTGATTGCCGATTGAAAACCACGACGCGCTTCGCAATCAACGATCGTCAATCAAAAATTCTTCACACCTTGGCGGGAATTTCCTCTTTCATGGCCTCTCTGGCCGCGTAGTGAGAATCTACGTAGTCGTCGAGGATTTCGATAAACTCGGGGACGATGCGATCACCCTTGAGCGTAGTGAACAGTCGTCCGTCGACGTAGACCGGGGCCTTGGGTTCCTCGAATGTTCCGGGCAGGGAAATGCCAATGTTGGCGTGCTTGGATTCGCCGGGGCCGTTGACCACGCAGCCCATCACCGCGAGTTTCATCTCTTCGACGCCTACGTAGCGGCCTTTCCAAGCTGGCATCTGCTCGCGAAGGTAAGTCTGGATCTGCTCAGCCATTTCCTGGAAGAAGGTGCTGGTGGTGCGTCCGCAGCCGGGGCATGCGGTGACCTGAGGCGTGAAGCTGCGAATGCCCAGGGATTGCAGAAGCTGCTGCGCCACGCGGACTTCTTCGGTGCGGTCGCCGCCGGGAGCTGGTGTGAGCGAAACTCGAATCGTGTCGCCAATGCCTTCCTGCAGGACCACGCCCATGGCGGCGCTGGAAGCGACCACACCTTTGGCGCCCATTCCGGCTTCGGTCAGGCCAAGATGCACGGGATATTCACATCGGGCGGCCAGAGCGCGATAGACGTCGATCAAATCCTGAACGCCGCTAACCTTCGCGCTCAGAATGATCTGGTCGGGGCGCAGGCCGAACTGCTCGGCTAGCTTGGCGGAATTCAGCGCGCTCACCACCATGGCTTCCATGGTTACTTCGCGGGCATCTTTCGGCTCTTCCAGGCGGGAGTTCTCGTCCATCATGCGGGTGAGCAATACCTGGTCGAGCGATCCCCAGTTCACGCCGATGCGCACCGGCTTCTGATACTTCACCGCTACTTCGATCATGGTGCGGAAATTGGAGTCGCCGGTCTTTCCAATGCTGGCGTTGCCGGGATTGATGCGGTACTTGGCCAGATCGCGCGCACACTCGGGATATTTCGTCAGCAGAACGTGACCGTTGTAGTGGAAGTCGCCGATGATGGGGACGCGAATGCCCTGCTTGTCGAGCTGTTCGACGATGTGGGGAACGGCTGCGGCAGCCTCGTCATTGTTCACGGTGACGCGTACCAGTTCGGAACCGGCGCGGGCGAGGGCTGCTACTTGCTTGACGGTCGATGGAATGTCGGCGGTATCGGTATTGGTCATCGACTGCACCACAATTGGTGCGTCGGAGCCGACGCGCACACCGCCAACGACGGCCGTGACGGTCTTTCTGCGTTGAATATGAGCCATATGGGAAGCTTTATTTTATCACGGGAGGGTTCTGAAGCTTTAGAAAGGGTCGAATTCGATATGCCGAGCGCGTAACCGATTGCCCTATCTTTGCCGCTGTGAAATTATTATTCTACATTCCATTCCGCTTTAATCCTAGCCCACCTCTGGCCGAACGCTCGGGCTGCAACGCGTTGCCGCGATTCGTCACAATCAATTCGTAGGGAGGTTTTCATAATGAGTCCGAGTCATCGCATCAAGGCAACGGGTAGCAAGAAGAAAGCGGCCGAGGTTACTGGAGCCAGCGGGTCGGTGCCCGCATGGCCGAGTTATAAGGGCACGTCACAACTTGTAGGAACCAGTCCGAGCGGCCGCGTGACGGTGTATGTGGATCCATCGCTCGGACAACAGGGGCTGCAGAATGCCCAGGATCTGTTGAACGACGCCGATCGTGTGGCGGCCGCCAACGACACGATTTTCGGGACCGCAGGAGGCGCCGTCAGCGTGGTCGTGTTTGCCCTGGGAAATGCCACGGATGGAACTGGCGGGGCCGATCATATGGGCTGCGACTATACGACGGGCGGGGCGATCGAGGTGGATGCTTCGTTCGGCAACTCGGCTCGCGTCTCGGCGCTGTTCGAGGCTGAATTGAGCGAGTGCTCGATGAATGGAAATTTGTGCGGGGAGAGCACAGGGGAGGCTCTGTCACGCTGGTGCGCCGCATCTGTTAGCAACAACGCACTCTCGGACTTTGCGACTGCTCCGCAGTGGGCGCAGGACGGCGAACCGGACTTCGTCGATAAGGTAGGCCCGACGGACCAGAACGCGGACAGCACGGGTTGCGGCATGGCATTTCTTTCATGGCTGATGAGCCAAGGGTACACGCTGGATAAGATCGCACCGGCGATGGTGGCACTAGGGGACGCGGGAACGCTAGCTCTGCTGTATGCCAACCTGACATCGGACGCGGCCACAAATGCGTGGCCAAAATTTCAAAGCGCGATCCAAGGCTTACCGAACGGAGTTAACAGTGATGATCCTTTCGGTGCGGGTCAACCCGTGCAGGTGAGTCTCGCGCAAGGCGCGAAGCCTCCGGCAGCGGCGGCGAAGGCAATTAAGCCGGGGACAGTTTGCCAGCCCAAATCGAAGCGCTTGCTGCCGCCAAAGAAGAAAGCGGCATAAACGAAAAAGCCGACGGCTAACGTCGATCGTTACCGTCGGCTTGATTTAACTCGCGGAAGAAATTTAGGGCAGCTTGTCCGCCAGTCCCGGAATCGTCTTCATCAGATCGTTGTAGATCACCATCACCGCGAACAGCACCAGGAAAACGAAAGCAGCCTGGTAGACGCGTTCCTTGATGTTCATGCTGATATCGCGGCGCATGAGGCCCTCGATCAGCAGGAACAGGATTACGCCGCCATCGAGGATTGGGATGGGCAGCAGGTTGAAGATGCCAAGGTTCAGGCTGATCGCCGCAGTCAATCCCATCAGCGGAGTCCAACCCTTGCGGCGAGCTGCTTCGCCGGCGGCTTGACCGATGCGGATGGGGCCTTCGATCGATTTCATCGAGATCTTGCGCTGCGCCATTTTTTTGACGAGTTCGAGAATCAGCAGAGCGTTCTGGCGGTTTTCATGCAGCGAAAGATTCAGGGCCTCGGCGAAAGGCAGGGTCTTCACTTTCATCTGCTCGCTGCCAATGCCAATGCGGTACCACTTGTCTTTAAGAACCGGCTGAACGTTGAAGGTCTTCTGCTCGCCGTCGCGCATCACGGTAATCGCGATGGGCTTATCTTTCGTGACTTTCAGGCTTTCAATCATGGCTGCCAGCGCGGGGACGGGCTGGCCGTCAACTGAGAGGATCTGATCGCCTTCTTTCAATCCCGCTTTCTGGGCGGGCATGCCATCAACGAGGTCGACAATAGTGACAATGCCTTCTTTCGGCGCCCACCCTGCGTAACCGATCTGATCGACGCCCATGGCTTCCGGCACGATGGTCTTTTCCAGAGTTTGGCCGTTGCGATCTATGGTCACGTTCAGGGGTTGACTCGGACTGAGGGCTTCTTTTAGGTCTACTTGCTCCCATGAAGGATTCTGGACGTCGTCGATGCGCGTAATGCGATCGCCGATCTGGAATCCGGCTTTCGCGGCTGCGGTGTCTTTCAGGACCCATCCAATAACCGGCGGCTCATCGTAAACCGCCGGATATTCGTAGTGCACCATGTAGATGGTCGTGAGGAGAAAGATCGCCAGCAGGATATTCATGGTCGGGCCGGCAATCGCGATGAGGAAGCGGTGCCAGCGGGGATGATTCATGAACTCGCGCGGATCGTTGGAGCGCTCGTCCATGGGATTCTCACCGCTCATCTTGACGTAGCCGCCGAGAGGGATGGCGTTAATGCGATAGTCGGTATCGCCTTTGCGGAAGCCGATCAGGCGCTTGCCGAATCCGATGGCGAATTGCTCCACCCGCACTCCCAGCCACTTGGCCACGATGTAGTGGCCAAACTCGTGGATCAGGATCATGAAGCCGAGAACTGCAACCACAGCTACGAGTGAAGTTAAGAAATCAGACATAATCGAGATGCGCACTCCCCAAATATTAGATTCGTGAAACTACGCGAAAGATGTTGCCCGGGGGCGTTCTTTCTTGCTCGCGATTCGTTTTTGGGCCTGGCGGCGAGCCTCAGCATCAGCTTCCAGTACCTGGGCGATCGAGTCGAGCTTGCCGGAATCGGTTGCCCGCAGAACTTCTTCGATAATCCTGGGAATTTCATCAAAACGGATACTGCCTTCTAAAAATGCGGCGACCGCTACTTCGTCGGCTGCGTTGAGGGCCACGGTCTTGGCTCCGCCAGCTTCTGCGGCTTCGTAGGCGAGACGAAGACATGGGAATTTTTTCAGGTCGGGAGGGGAGAAGTCCAGATGACGCAAGTCACTGACCGCGAAGCGCATATCAGAGGGAATGCGGTCGGGATAGGTAAGCGCGTAAAGAATGGGCAGCCGCATATCGGTTACCGAGAATTGAGCAAGTATGCTGCCATCGACAAACTCGACCATGGAATGGATTGTTGATTGTGGGTGAACAATTACTTCCACTTTTGCCGGAGGCAGGTGAAACAGTCTGCACGCCTCGATCACCTCAAACCCTTTATTCATAAGGGTCGCGGAGTCGATGGTGATGCGCCGCCCCATCTTCCAAGTCGGATGGTTCAAGGCTTGGTCCACGGTAATGGAGGAAAACTCGGAGTGGGGAGTGTGAAGGAACGGGCCGCCGGAAGCCGTCAGCCAGATGCGTTCAACTTCGTCCATGCGGCCGCCGCGAAGGCATTGGTGGACTGCGTTGTGCTCGCTGTCGATGGGAAGCAGGGGCTTGCCCTGGCGACGGGCCTCGGCGGTGATCAGCTCGCCGGCAGCGACGAGACATTCTTTATTGGCTAAGCCCAAAATCTTTCCGGCGCGGACGGCTTCGTAGGTTGCCTCCAGCCCAGCTACGCCGACGATGGCGCTGACCACAAAGTCAACCTCGGGATGGGTGGCGACTTGCACCGTTCCCAGTGCGCCGTACACGACTTCGATGGTGCTTAGATCTTCGCTCTTTAGGCGCGCACGAAGAGCGTCGGCATCGGGCTCTTTGGCCATGGAGATTATGCGTGGGCGCCAGCGCTTGGATTGCTCGAAGGCGGCTTCGAGATTCGAGCCGGCGGCCAGCGCGACAATCTCAAAGCGGTCGGGATAGGACTCGGCGACGCGGAGTGTGCTGCGGCCAATGGAGCCAGTCGATCCCAGGATGGCGATGCGTTTCATGATTAGAGAGATCTTTTTTGCGGAGTCGGCACGGAATCTTTATTTTACGCGCTTTCGGCCGGCGTTGGTGGGAAGGGGGGTTATTGCATCACGCGCCAAGCCGTATAAAACCATAATACAGGAGCGGCAAAGAGCAGTGCGTCGATGCGATCGAGCATGCCACCGTGGCCGGGAAGAATAGCGCCCGAGTCTTTGACCGACGCGCCGCGCTTGATTAGAGACTCCACCAGATCGCCGAGTTGAGCGGCAATGTTCAGCGCGATCGTGAGCAGCAGAATTGGACCGAGCGAAGGTTGCTCGAGTCCGAACAGGCCGTCACGCCGCTCGATCAACCCGACACGTAGTAGAGCCAAGCTAATGGGGAGAGCATAGTGAAACAGCAACCATGCCACGCCGAGACTGGCCGCTAAGGACGCGGCGGCGCCTTCCCAGGTTTTTTTCGGGCTGATGCGCGGCGACATTAAATGGCGCCCCATCGACTTGCCCACGAAATAGGCGAAGATGTCTCCCGCCCAAACCACCAGCAACAAATACAGCAGGTAAAATGCGCCAGCCCACTGCTGGCGCAGCTGAACCAGCATGCCCATGGGTAGAGCGATGTAGGTGAAGGCGAAGACTGAGGCCGCTGCTGCGGGATATCCAGTGCGCAGGTCCTGGCGGCGCATCAAGATAGTTAAGGCCAAGAAAGGTGCGATGGCAGCGGCGAATGCGAGGCAATAAACAAAGATCGCAGTCGAAAGCAGCGGCTTTTCGTTCCCCGCATTGAAGGCTAGCAGCAGAAAAAAGATGCCGACGAAAATGTAGGTGGGAAGGCGCAGGGGCTGCGTGCCGTAGGATTCCGTCAGCTTAAGGAATTCGTGGATGGTCAGCAGGGCGACCACGGCGGCTACCAATGCCAGCAGAGAAACTGGCGCGCGGAGAATGAGGGCCAGCACAATCGGAATGAGGACGACAGCGGTCGCGATGCGTTTGAGCAAGGTGAAGTGGTATGTGTGCGCCTACGATCTTTGCACGAACCGAAGAATTAAACCACAGAAGCGCAGGGGGCGCGCACCAGGTGAAGCTAGTCCTGATGCGAAACTCGGTGTCCTCTTTGGTTACGATTTTGTGGCGAGGGCGGAAGTTTCCGGATGTGCGTCGCCGTGGTTGAGTCCGCCGTAGCGGCGCTCGCGCTTCTGATATTCGGCAATGCCCTCGAGCAAGTGGATACCGCGAAAATCAGGCCACAGGGTCGGGGTCACATAAATTTCCGCATAGGCGAGTTGCCACAGAAGAAAATTGCTCAGGCGCATTTCGCCGGAGGTGCGCACGACTAAATCTGGATCGGGAAGATGCCGCGTATAAAGATGCCGGCCCACGGTGTCCTCGTCGATCTCGATATGTTCAAGCCCACCGTTCTGGGCGGCGGCGTTTACGATGGAGCGGAATGCGTCCACGAGTTCGCTGCGGGCGCTGTAATTGAGGGCCAGGGTGAGTACCATGCCGGAGTTTGGGGCCGTGGCTTCGCGCGCCCATTCCATGCGCTCCTGTACGTCCTGCGGTAGTTCGTGCTGGCGCCCGATGTATTCAAGGCGGATGTTGTTTTTATTGAGTGTGGGAACTTCGGCCTTCAGGTACCGGCTCAACAAGCCCATCAAAAAGTTGACTTCGCTCTGGGGGCGCTTCTTCCAGTTTTCTTCGGAAAAAGCGTAAAGGGTAAGGGCGTGGATGCCAATACGGGCGGCGGTTTCCACAGTGGAACGCACTGCGGTGACACCGGCGCGATGACCGGCAACGCGCGGCATGTGGCGGCGGCGGGCCCAGCGGCCGTTGCCGTCCATGATGATGGCGACATGTTTTGGGAGCCGTCCTCGATCGAGACGCCGGTACACTTCGGTTTCCTTGCGGTCGAGCCCGGTGGGTACTTTGTCCTGCAAAGTGATCCCTCGAACAAGAGGCTAACACAGGGGCCAAGCCTCTGGCAATGAGGGGAAAACGTGCTTCCTCAGATCACTCTGAATTATCGTTTCTCCCGGCCCCACAGAGAATTGCGGGGATGTCCCTTCAACTCCGGAGGCGCGCCTAGCCGGCTTGCTAATCGTAGACTTCGCGCATACTCTCAGAGCAGGGCATTCATTTCCGGCGGCTAAGGGAGAGTATTTGACCAACGAAGAAATCAAGGCGTCCTACGTCGTCATTCGCCACAATGTCCGCACCTACGAGTCGGGCGGAGTGGTCGAGGTGGTCAAAGGAAGAACCAACGCGGAATCAGCTTTAAAGAGGTTCGAGGGCGAGCAAAGCCCAGCTGACCGGCATGCGGGCTGGCGCTATTTTCTCGAGAAGACCACGCTGAAAGCGGGAACGGATCCCAGCGAGGCGACCGAACTCCGGCAGGCGGAGTTGGAAAATCGAGAATCCAAAGCGACGCGAGAGAGCGAAGACCTCAACGGCAGAGGCGGGATATCGCGGTGAGCAGGTAGCCCGCTTGCTCAGTCCGCTGAGCGCTGCATCGCACGTGCATTTGATCGAATTAGTCGTTTGCAATCTCCCTAGCAACTCTCTGGTCCCCATCAGTGAGAGGAATCGGGGGTCCTGAAATCCGCGGTTCCAACTTTCACGATCGTTCCTCGGGGTTGCGCCTTCGCAGTTTTGGTTTCGTCTGCTTTAGTTTTCTCTTCAGGCTTGTCGGTCGCTTCTGGCGCAGGAGCAGGTTTTTCCGTCCAAATTCCATAGACGCGCCCGCCATAAGCCGCGATGCCGCTATAGTCACCGAAAAAGACGCCGCTGGCCTCGAATGGATTGCCGCTCCAGGCGTAGTTGCGGAAGGCGTGTCCACCGTCGGTAGAACGCGCCAGAACAACGATCTGCTTGCGATTTTGCGGATCGTTGCGGCGGTCATAAAAGAGGACATTGATGGATCCATCGGTGGGATCGACGGCGAGCCACTGGAAAAATTGTTCGGCGCCGTTGTGGACCGGGTCGTTGTTGACGCGAACCGGCTCTGACCAGCGTTTGCCGCCATTGTCGGAGGTCGCAATGAAAACGTCGAGATCGCCGTTGCGATAATCACTCCAGGTCACGTACAGGCGCTTGCCTTTGGGGTCGATGGCAATTTGCGGGAATCCGTTGGCCCGTTCGAGGGTTTGAATGGCGAACATGATGGGCGCAGTGTGAATGATGGGATGCGCATGGGAAAAGGTCTTGCCGCCATCGCGCGAGGCCGTGAGCATGATGGCGTTGTCCTGGCTCCAGATGGCGTAGAGTTTTCCGTCCGGAGCGACTGCGCCGGCGAAGCCCTCGGCGGCGCCGTTATCGTCGCGGGGCAGGCCGGGATGGGCGTCGATTTCAATTGGTTGAGACCATGTTTTTCCGTCGTCGGAGGAACGCGAGAGGACGATTTGGGAGTCTGCGATTCTCCAGCGCGTCCATCCGATATAGAGATTGCCGGCGTATTTGCTCTTCGTGGTGTCGGCGACGATGTATGGTTTGTCTTCAAAGGGAATCCCCGGCGAACTGGTTTGTTCGGCGACGGGAATATGGTCGGCCTCCCAGGTTTTTCCACCATCGAGCGAGCGGCGCACGAATATCCCGTTGCGAGTTGCGCCGTGAGCCCAATAGTTAAAAGTTCCCAGCTTGTCGAAGGCGATGTAACAGACGAAGGCGTGGCCCTGATTGTCAAACGCGGCCGACACGTCGCCGGAGACGCGGTAGTTCTTGGGATCAACACCCACGGCCGCCTGCCAGGTGTGCCCTGCGTCGGCTGAATACGCCGCATGCGCATTGTCCTGGAAAACTGCCACTACCTGCTTAGGATTTAGAGGATTTACGGCGATGCCAGGTTCCGTGAAAGGACCGGGCGCGGGAGTGAGGGTAAAGATCTCGGAGTTCGGAGCTTGGGGAAGATCCTGGCTCCGTGAGAGCGCGGACAGAGTGAGGGTGAGAATAAAGATCGTGTTGTAGGATGCGAATCGACGAAAATAATGCGCGAAAAACATTTGGGTCCTTGCTATTTGTAATCCAGCTGTTCGTTAAGGGAGGTTATCGGAGCAGAGAGCTGCGCCACCGGCAATTCCGGCGTCTGCGCCATAGTGGGCCATCAAGAGCGGAATGTTAGCGGCGTGCGGATTGACGCAGCAACTGGGAAGCCGGTTTTTGATCTCATCGAAAAACGGTTTCAACATCGCGGCGACGCCGCCTCCTACAACCAGAACATCGGGATCGAGCAGGTCGACGATGTTGCCCAGCCAGGTAGTCAGCAGATGGACGGTTTCCAGAAGAACTTCGCGCGCCAAGGGGTCGCCGGCGGCATAAGCCTGACCCACAAATTCGCTGGTGACGGCGGAGACGTTTGCTTTCGCAAGGTCGAGGATTGTGGAGTGGCGCGATGAGTCGCCGGAAAGTTTAGTGCGTGCGCGTGCCCCAATCGCCGGGCCAGCGGCCAGCACTTCGATACATCCGGGTTTGCCGCAGCCGCAGACGGGGCCGCGATAATCGATGCTCATATGTCCGCCTTCACCAGCGGAGCCCGTGTTGCCGTGATAGATGCGGCCATCGAAAACAATGCCTGTGCCAATTCCTGTGCCGATCGTGGCGTAGAAGACGTAGTGAAAGCCGCGGGCCGCGCCCCAGCGGGTTTCGGCGAGGGCGGCGGCGTTCGCGTCGTTGTCGACTTTCACGGGAACTCGATACTTGGAGGCGATTTTTTCCGCCAGCGGATAATTTCGCCAGCAGGGAAGATTGGGCGGATTAAGGACGACTCCTGCCCTGGGATCCAAAGGCCCGGGGGCGCAGATGCCGATGCTCGGGACACCGTCGATGCCCGAGGACGTTAGAGAATCGATGGCGGCGGTAACGGCATGCAGAGCGGCTTCAGCAGTTCCGGATGCGATCATGGGCTGGCGGCCCTGGGCAACGATCTTGCCTTCGGAGTCCACCAGGCCCACGGCAACTTTTGTGCCGCCAATATCGACGCCGAGAACCGGGCTGCCAGTTGTTGAGGTTGCGGTCATGGTTTGAGCGCGGATGAGACTTGCGGCAAATTGGAAAACTGCACTTTGATGGTCTTGATCTCGTAGGGCTTGGTATGCAGCGTCACGCGGCCGTTTTGCAGGGAGGCGCTGCCGATTGGCTTTTCCATGAGATCGGTTTCCTCGGCCGACTGCGCTCCGGGAGGAAGTTGCAGCGTGACGTCGCCATCCTTTCCGGCCCATTCGTAGAAGCGGAGAACCACGGCGTCTTCGTCTTCGGCTTTTTTCATCGCGGTCACTATGATGTTTTCCGGTTGCGTTTGCAGGAAAGAATGCTCGGCGGCAAGCAATCCCTGATGTTTGTCGGAAGGCAGGGAAATCAATTTGTAATTCAGTTCATAACCCTGGCGGATGGTGAGCGCCTGCTTCCAGCTTCCGGCGTGCGGATAGAGCGAATAGGTGAACTCGTGATGGCCCTCATCGGCGTGAGGATCGGGATACTCCGGAGAACGGAGCAGCGAAAGGCGGAGCACGTTGCCCTTCGCGTCATATCCGTACTTGCAGTCGTTGAGCAGGCTGAACCCGTGCTTGGAATCCGAGATGTCGGCCCAGCGTTGCGCCGGAACCTCAAACTGCGCCTGCTCCGCAGGAGTATTTCGCGTGGTGGGGCGTTCGATGGAGCCAAATGGAATTTCAAATGTCGCTTTATCGTTGTGGGCGCTGAGGGGAAACGCGACCTTCAGCAGAATATGTTTTTCATGCCATTCGGCTTGCATTTTCACATCGACGCGCGGCACTCCTGCGTACAAGGTAATGTCGCGCACGAACGTTGAATTCTGAAAATGATTTTTGATTTGGATGATCGCCCGCAGCGGTCCGCTTTCGATGAGCTTGACTTCGTCCGCCTTGTCGAGGTCCCAGTGTTGCTTTTCGAAATCTGCGTCAATGTTCCACGCGTCCCACTGCTTGGGCTTGTCCACGAAGGTTTGCAGCAGGTTGCCGCAGGTGGAAGTCTTGGGGCCGCCGGTGTCGGTTTCGGCCGGGGCAAGCGCTTCGGTGCCGCTTCGCTTGTCGAACAGGCTGGTCATGCAGCCACTTTGTGGATCGATTTTCACGCGGAGGAATTCATTTTCCAGAGTGTCGGCGGAAGCCTTCAACATGGAATGGACGGTGGGAGCGGCATTGGCTGCGTGTACAAAATATGTGCGGTATCCGAACTGGGGCGTTGTCGAGAGTAAGAGGAAGCGGGCGCGGTGAGTTTCTGGATCGAGTGAAAGAAGTTGCGATTCGGCCAGCTTTCCGTTGGAATCGAGAACCTCGATCTGGCGGGCCGGCGCGGGGAGTTGCGCCTCGAGTTCAGTGACCCCAGTTCGCGGCCACGAGAGGGAATTAAAGAGAATGACCGGAACTCCGTCGCCTTGCGTGTTGATGTGCGTGGCGATTTCGCGAAGAGATCTTCGGGTAACGTCATTGACGGCGCGGTCCACATCTTCCAGATTGCGCTTGGCATCGAGATAGTTCACGGCGATTCCCGAGCCCGGCATGATGTCATGGAAGTGATCGAACAGTAAATTCTTCCAGTTCAGTTCCATTCCATCTTGCGGATACGCGCGGCCGTAGAGCGAAGCGAGCGAGGCGAACTTCTCCGCGTTGAGGACGGTTTCCTCGGAACGGCGAATTCTGCGCTTGGTTTCGGCCTGGGTGGTGAAGACGCCGCGATGATAAGCGAAGTACAGTTCGCCGTCCCAGGTGGGAACCTTCATGCCGGGAAGCTTCTTCTCGATGTCGCTGAAGAAGTCGCGGGCGAAACTGAATTCAAGTTTAGGATAAACCGCCTCTGGAGCCATCAGTTGCTGCGCATTGTCGAGCATGATGCGAGTGGGACCACCGCCGTGGTCGCCGACGCCGTAGAGGTGCATCATCTCGGGTTCGTCGAGGATCGTCTTGCCATAGATCGAGGGCATCCAGATGGAAACGTCGGTCGCCAGGGGTTCGGCATCGATGCCGCCGGCGTAGTCGTGCGGAAAATAAGTGAGTAAGCGGCTTCCGTCAGGCGATTGCCACCAGAACAACTTGTAGGGAAAAGTAGTGAACTCGTGTGCCCAGAGCAGTTTTTGGGTGACGAAATAATCCATGCCCGACTTTTTATAGATTTGCGGGAGTTGATAGTTGTAGCCGAAGGAATCAGGATTCCATCCAATTTTTACATCGACCCCAAAATTCTTTTGGAAGTAACGTTTGCCTACGAGAATCTGGCGAACCAGCGATTCCCCGTCGGGCATGTTCAGGTCGGGCTCGACCCACATTCCTCCGATGATTTCCCAACGGCCCTCCTTGACACGCTGCTCGATCTGGTGGAAGAGGTCGGGATATTTTTCCTGCATCCATTCGTAGGTGCGGGCGGAAGACATGGTGAACTTGAAGTCGGGATATTCCCGCATCAGGTCGAGCACACTTTGAAACGTATTGCGCACAACCTCGACGGTCTCGGTCCAGGGCCAGAGCCAAGCCATATCGATGTGCGAGTTGCCTACGATGCGAATGTTGAACTGCTGCAGCCAGGGCTTCAGCCCCTCGAGCTTGGCTTGCGATTGTGTGAGCGCGGCATTGAAGCCGGCCTGATCGCCGCGATCGAGTGGGGAGAAGTCGATCGCCTCGATCGCGGCATCCAGCTTTTGCTGGCGCTCGGTTTTGCCATCTTCATAAGCGGCGATGATGGGGCGGGCAGAAAGAATTTCCGTGCGCAGAAATGCGGGATCGGGCTGCGTGTGCGGAGGTTGAATCGTAAGTTCGCTATGGAAGAATTCGGATTGAACGTCGTCTCCGGCGACCACTCTGGCAGCCACGAGAAATTTCTGGCCAGGCTGCGCGTTTTCGGTGAGCAGCATGGGGAGAATGTCGTCATCGCTGCCGCGATAAAGAATCGCTCCATTCGAGAAGACGGTGATCTGCAAACTGGCCGGACTGCGAAATCGCAGATCGAGTGAAACGCGCGAGCCCAGCGTGGCGTAGCCATTGATCTTGTCGGGAATCTGAATCCAGCGGCGTAAAACGCGGGTTCCTGTCCAGCGCCCTCCAGGTTCGTCGTTAGAGCGCGGTGCAGAGACGTTTTTAACCGTGATTGATCCCCAGTTGGAATCGTCGATCGCGGGATCTTCCGGATGAGGAATGTCGGCGTGCCAGCGCCATTCGGGTTCGGCTTGGCGCGTGAGCGAATCCAGACGGTCGAGAGCCGGCTTGTAAGGATCGGGGGCAGTAGAGTTCTGCGAAAGAATAAAAGTGGCGTGCAGCAGAAGGAACGATATTAAGAAGAGAGCGGAACGCTTCATCCAGAGCACCTTATCCAGCGGGTTGGGCCGCCGCGCGGGCAGCCTTTGCAGCAAGAAAGAGTATCACTCAACAGTTGTTTGGAATTCTAAGTGGCTGATTCTACAGCGAGCGGTCGGGGTCTGCACGGCGCCGCAAAAATTATGATTCTTTCGATTCGAATTATGAATCGAAGCTATTACGTTCGATTGTTGACGGCGGAAGCCGTTCAACCTAGAATGTAGGCTCGAATGTCAGGGAATTGCAATCTTCGCGCGATGTGCTGCTGCACTTGTTGTTGTTGTGCATGCGTGTGCGCTGGCGCGGGGAGGCTGTTGACCTAAGAGTTTTTTCTTAAGAACGGCTCTCATAAACCCATCGCCAGTTAGCTGGCGGTGGGTTTTTTATTTTCCCGGACTTTTTATGACTGACACTCTATGACCAACACGGCGAAGGAAACCAAAGCACAAAGAGTCGAGCGTCTGAAGCGCGCCTTCAACCCATGGGACGGGCTGCAGGAAATCCGGCGCTTCGCTCGCGAAGGATTCGAGTCGATTCCGCCCGAATGGATCGGGACATATTTCCGCTGGTGGGGCGTTTATACCCAAGGGGACGGAGGGGGCGTGACTGGCGGGCAGGGCGGGGAAGGGCGGGCGCTGCAGCGGTTCATGGTGCGCATCCGCATCCCCAACGGCATGATGAGTTCTCGGCAACTGCGAGCCATTGCCGAACTGACGCGCGAACATGCCAACGGAATTGCCGATCTCACCGTACGCCAGAACATTCAACTGCATTGGGTCACTATCGAGTCGCTGCCCGAAGTGTTGGAGGGCCTCTGGCAAGTGGGATTGAATACCACCGGAGCCTGCGGTGACGTGGTGCGCAACGTGACCGGGTGCCCGGTGGCGGGAGTGGATGCGGACGAGATTGTCGATGCCTCGCCGCTGGTGCTGGAGGCGTCGCAGTTGCTGGCGGGAAATTCCGAGTTCTATAACCTGCCGCGCAAATTCAAAATTTCAATTACGGGTTGCCGGGTGTGGTGCCCGTATCCGGAAATCAATGACATTGGTTTAACCGCTCTAACCCGCGTGGTTGGCGGGACGCCGGAGGTTGGCTTCTCGCTGCGAGTGGCGGGCGGACTTTCTACTGAACCCTACCTGGGATCGCGACTGGATGCATTCGTTCGCTGGAATCAGGTTCTGCCAGTAATCAAGGGCGTTGCGGAACTGTTTCGCGATTCGGAAGTGCTGCGCGAACACCGTGAACGTGCGCGTTTGAAATTTCTTTTTTTGCGGCACGGATGGACCGCGGAGCGCTTTCTCGGTGAATTGCAGGAGCGCATTGGATTCAAACTCGATCCCGCGGTCGAGGAGCATCCGCCGGATGACGTTTATCGCGACCATGTCGGTATTCGCGGGCAGAAACAGCCGGGGCTCTCGTATGTGGGAGCGGTGGCGCTGCGCGGACGAATTACGGCAGAACAGATGCAGGCGGCGGCTGATCTCGCCGAGCGCCACGCTGGCGGCGAATTGCGCGCCACCAACATGCAGAACTTACTCGTCGTAAACGTTCCTACGATTAATGCCGAGGCGCTGGCCAAGGAATTGGATGCAATCGGGCTGAAAGTTGGAGGATCGCCATTCTGGCGCGGCACCGTGGCTTGCAGCGGGACGGAATTTTGCAAGCTGGCCATCACGGAAACGAAGAGCTTCTCGCGCTGGTTGGTGGAGGAGTTGGAAGAGCGGTTGCCAGGATTCGATCAGCACTTGAAGTTGCATGTGACCGGATGCCCCAACAGTTGCGGGCAACACTGGATTGCCGACATTGGCATCGAGGGCAAGAAGATCAAAGTTCAAGATCGATTCGTCGATGCGTATTACTTCTGCGTGGGCGGAGCTTTAGGCATGCATCAGGCGACGGCGCGGCCCATAGGATATCGCTGCGCAGCGACGGAAGTGCCGGATGCGCTGGAAAGACTCTTAGGGCGATACCTGGCGGAACGCGAACCGGGAGAAAATCTGCGGCGCTTTTTTGTGCGCCACAGCGATGCCGAGCTGCGCGAATTTCTTGCGGGCGAGATGGTGACAGCAGCAGCGCGCGATCTGCCTGACCCAGCTCGCAGCCTGTCGCATTCCGCAGGAGGGATCGGTGACTAGCTTGTTTCCCATGTTTTTGAAGTTCGAAGGAAGGCAATGTCTGGTCGTGGGCGCCGGAAGAATCGGCGAGCCGAAGATCGGTGGCTTGCTGGAGACCGGGGCTCGCATCCGCGTGGTGGCGTTGGACGCAAGTGCAGCAGTTCGCGAGTGGGCGCGCGAAGGAAAGCTCGAACTGGAGTTGCGCGCGTTTTCGGCGGACGACTTAGCCGGGGTGTTTCTAGCGGTGGTTGCGACGAATTCCCGGACTTTGAATGAGCGCGTCTATCACGAGGCGCAGCGGCGCGGCGTGTTGTGCAACGTGGTCGATGTTCCGGATCTCTGCGATTTCTTTTATCCGGCGGTCGTGCGTCGAGGCGATTTGCAAATTGCAGTCTCGACAGGCGGGCAGAGTCCATCGCTGGCGCAGAAAATTCGGCAACAACTCGAAAAACAGTTTGGGCCCGGATACGCGGCGTGGGTGGCGGAGTTGGGCGAGACGCGAAAGCTGATTCTGGAAAGCGATCTCGATAAAGAACGCAAGCTGGAATTACTGCATTCATTAGCTAGCAGGGAAGCGCTCGAAGCGGCATTGGCGGAAGAACCCGAACTCAGCGCAAAAGGAGAACGAGCATGAAGGGGAAAGTTTATTTGGTGGGCGCGGGACCGGGCGATCCGGAGTTGCTTACGCTGAAGGCGCTGCGAGTGCTGCGAACGGCCGATGCTGTGCTGCACGACGATCTCGTTCCGGCAGAGATTCTGAAGCTTGCTCCAGCGACAGCACAGGTACACAACGTGGGCAAGCGCTGCGGAAAGAAAAACATTGTGCAGGAAGAGATCAACTTTTTGATGATCGCGCTCGCCGAAGCCGGGTTGCAAGTGATTCGCCTGAAGAGCGGCGATCCGATGATCTTTGGCCGGGCAGGAGAAGAGATCGAGGCGCTGCGGCGGGCCGGAATCAATTATGAGATTGTGCCGGGCGTGACTTCTGCCTTGGGGGCCGCGGCGGCGGCGCAAATACCGTTGACTCATCGGCGCGCATCGTCGGCGCTCGTGTTTATTACGGCGCATCAAGCGTCGGGAAGCGAGGCCGCGAACTGGAGCAAGCTGGCAGGCAGCGGCGCGACGCTGGTGATTTATATGCCCGGACAAAATTATTCCGACATCGCCGCTAAGCTGAAGGGTGCTGGACTGGCCGGAGAAACGCCATGCGCCGTAATCTCCCGCGCCACGACCGCGCAGCAGCGAACTCACCGTTCAACGATTGCCGAGCTGGCGAATTCACCAAGACTTGCGGCGCCCACTTTGCTGGTTGTGGGCGAAGTGGTGCGTTTTGCCGATCCGGTTTTGCTGGCACAGGAATTTGAGGCGTCGGCGGGTACTCAGGTCGCCGTCCCGGCTGCAGTGTTCAATGGGGAGCTGATTGCGTGAAAGATCAAGCGGAGCACGACGTGAACGAGTTGATTGCGAGTGTACAGAATGCCGCGGAGAATTGGACTCCGCAGCGGGTTCTGACTTGGGCGTTCGAAACATTCGGGAGCAAAGTAGTGATTTCCTCGGCATTCGGCGCCGAAGGTATGGTGCTGATCGATATGGCGTCACGAGTTCGTAAAGGCTTCCGTCTTTTCACGATCGACACTGAATTTCTTTTTCCCGAAACTTATGCCTTGATGGACCGGATGGAGGAAAAATATGGAATCGCGATTGAGAAAGTCTATTCGGTGCTCTCGCCCGAGGAGCAAGAACGCGCGCACGGAAACTCGCTGTGGGCGAGCGATCCCGACCTATGCTGCGGTCTGCGCAAAGTTGAGCCCTTGCGCCGCAAGCTCGGAGAGCTGAGCGCATGGATCACGAGCATTCGCCGCGACCAGACGTCGGCGCGATCAGGCGCACGCAAGATTGAATGGGATTCGAAATTCGGTCTGGCGAAGATCAATCCCATGGTCGATTGGACGTCGAAGCAGGTTTGGCGTTATATCCACGACCACGACGTGCCCTACAACGAGCTCCACAACCAGGACTATCCCAGCATCGGTTGCACCCATTGCACGCGCGCGGTGAGGCCGGGAGAAGATTCGCGGGCGGGTCGGTGGCCGGGATTCGCTAAGACGGAATGTGGCCTGCACATTATCGACTCTTTACCGAGTGAGACAGCCGAGAGTGCTTCGAAAGCCGCGAAGTTGGGGAACTAGTCTCCGGCTAAGTCTAGTGCCAGGCCAGCGATTGTCAGTCGCCAGCTTTTTTCATGTGAGTGGCGAATTGACGCAAGAGGCCGACGAACGCGGTTGAAGCCACGGAAAGGGTTCGATCGCGGCGGTAGGCAAGTCCGAGTTCGCGGTAGAGTTCGGCGTCTTCGAGGTCGATGAGTTTGACGCGGCCGGCGTTGACTTCGTCGCGAGCGAACGATGCGCTGATCAGCGATACTCCCAGGTCGGCGGCAACGAAGCTCTTAATCATCCCGATGCTGGGGAGTTCCATGCGAACCTGCAACTCCGCGCTGTGAGGGCGAAATAGCTTGTCGAGCAGCCGGCGCGTATGTCCTGTCTTAGGGAAGAGCAGCGGTTGTTTGACGATTTCGCTGACTGGCACCACCTTAAATTTAGCCAGCGGATTCTTGGGACTGACCATCAACATCAGCTTGTCGCGAAAGATCGGCTGAATCTTTAAGCTGGGTGATTGAATGGGCAGGGTGAGAATGCCCACTTCGACCGCGCCGTTTTCTAGTTTCTCCACGATCTTGTAGCTAAAGTTGCGGTAGATGCTGATCTGCACGGGGGGATAGCGGCGGCAGTACTCGGCGAAAACCTCGGGCAGAACGTAAAGGCACGTGGCTTCGTTAGCGCCGACTCGCAGCGTTCCGCGGGGGGTGCCGCTGTGGTCGGCGACCGCTGTCAAGGATTCGTCCCGCAGGTTCTTCAGACGCTCGGCGTACTCGAAAAATACCTGGCCCGCCGGAGTGAGTTTTACCGTCTTGCCGGAGCGATCCAGCAGGCGGTCGCCGTATTCCTGCTCCAGTTGACGGATTTGGGCGCTAACCGCCGATTGGGAACGGAAAACCTTCTCGCCGGCGCGGGAGAAGCTGCCTTGCCGGGCGACTTCCAGAAACGTAATAAGCTGATCAAAGTCCATTTGTTGTGTGGCGAAATTATAGCGGAGTTAGGGGGCTTCGCAACGACTTCCACCGATCCAGTCGGGTAGCCCTCCGCCCGAAATTTGCATGGGTTGCATCGAAATTCTGCATTGTACATTGCCGGTCGACAGGCTCGAAAATACCAACGTCGGTTCCTGAGCAGAAGTGTGCGACACTCTCTCGCCCTCTCGAGCTACGCCCAAGAACGAATGATTCGAAAGGAATTCAGTCCCCTGGACGGAGTCCATGACGACGCGTCTAAACCCGAGAAATGGTCTGCCCGCGGCGCAGGGCCTCTACGATCCAGCCCACGAGCACGACGCCTGCGGGATCGGGTTTGTGGCCAGCATCGCCGGCCATAGGAGCCACGACATTATCCGCAAGGGAATTCAGGTGCTGCTCAATCTGGCGCACCGTGGAGCCTGTGGCTGCGACCCTGAGACCGGCGACGGCGCGGGCGTTCTCATCCAGATTCCACACAAGTTCTTCGCGCGCGAATGCTCGAAACTCGGATTCTCATTGCCGAAGCCCGGAACCTACGGCGTAGGCATGACTTTCCTGCCCGTCGAGAAGCATCAACGGCTGCAGTGCGAAGGCATTCTCGAACGCATTTTGCGCGAGGAGGGGCTGACCTTGCTGGGTTGGCGCGATACGCCGGTTTATGCGTCGGCAATCGGCCGCGTGGCGCGGGCTTCGCAGCCTTACATCCAGCAGATTTTCTTGAAATGCGCGCTCGGGATGGAGGAAGACGCCTTCGAGCGCAAGCTCTACGTGGTGCGCAAGCGGGCGGAGAACGAAATTCGGGAGTCGGGCATTGAAGATGCGGAGATGTTTTATATTCCGTCGCTCTCGTGCCGCACCATCGTCTACAAAGGCTTGTTGCTGGCGCCACAAATTGAGAATTTCTATCGCGAACTTTCCGACCCGGATGCGGAGAGCGCGCTGTGCCTCGTCCACCAGCGTTTTTCGACGAATACGTTTCCGAGTTGGCAGCGAGCCCATCCTTACCGTTACGTCGCGCACAACGGCGAAATCAATACGCTGCGCGGCAATGTGAATTGGATGCAGGCGAGGCAGTCGTTGCTGCAGTCTCCGCTGTTGGGTGATGACATGAAGAAGCTCCATCCAATCATCGCTCCCGACGGCAGCGACTCGGCAAATTTCGACAACGCGGTGGAGTTGCTGCTGCAGGCAGGGCGTAGCCTACCGCATGTGATGGCCATGCTGATTCCCGAGGCGTGGTCGGGAAATCCGCACATGAAGCCGGAAAAGCGCGCGTTTTATGAATATCACGCGTGCCTGATGGAGCCTTGGGACGGACCTGCGGCGATTGCATTCACCGATGGGCGAGTGATTGGCGCGACGCTCGACCGCAACGGATTGCGGCCGGGAAGATATGTCATAACTCACGACGGGCTCGTGGTGATGGCCTCGGAAGCCGGAGTGCTCGATATTGCTCCCGAGCTGGTGAAGAGTAAGGGGCGCTTGCAGCCCGGGAAGATGTTCCTGGTGGATACGGTGGAGGGGCGCATCGTCTCCGACAAAGAGATCAAGCAGAAGCTGGCCTCGCGCCAACCCTATGCCGATTGGGTGAAAGAGAATCAGATCACGATCGACCAACTGCCCGAGCCCTCGCGTATGCACAATCCGGATGCCGAGACCCTGCTTCGTCGCCAGCGTGCCTTCGGTTACAGCGACGAAGACCTGCGGATGATTTTGGCGCCGATGGCGTCGAAGGGCGAAGAACCGATTGGTTCCATGGGCACCGATACGCCACTGGCTTGCCTCTCCGACAAGCCGCAGTCGTTGTTCAACTACTTCAAGCAATTGTTCGCGCAGGTGACAAATCCGCCCATCGACCCGATCCGGGAAGAGATGGTGATGTCGCTGATCAGCTACATCGGGAGCGAGGGCAACATTCTGGAGGAGGCGCCGGAGAACTGTCACATGTTGAAGCTGGCGCATCCGCTGCTCACGAATCGAGAGCTGGAAAAACTACGCCGGGTGTCGAATCGTGATTTGCTTGCGACCACCTTGCCCGCGCTTTTTCGAGCTCGCGATGGCGAAGACGGGCTGAAACGGGCGCTCGATGAATTGTGCCAGCGAGCTTCGCTAGCGGTAAAGGCGGGATATTCTCTACTCATCCTTTCCGATCGCGGCGTGGATAAAGACTACGCGCCGATTCCATGTTTGCTGGCGCTGGCGGCGGTGCACAACTTGTTGGTTCGTGAGGAAACGCGAACGCAGGTCGCACTCATCACCGAATCGGGCGAGCCGCGGGAGGTCATGCATTTTGCCCTGCTAAGCGGATATGGAGCCAGTGCGATCAATCCCTACCTGTCGCTGGAGAGCGTGGAAAACCTAGTCTGGCGCGGCGACCTGGACGAGGGAATTACCGCGGAAATTGCTGTGAAGCATTTCATGAAGGCGATCAAGAAGGGATTGCTGAAAACCTTCTCAAAGATGGGCATCTCGACCCTGCAGAGCTACCAGGGAGCGCAGGTGTTCGAGGCCATCGGACTAAACAAGGAGTTGATAGACAACTATTTTGCCGGCACCACTTCGCGGCTGGAGGGGATTGGGCTGACTGTTCTCGCCGCCGAAGCGAAGATGAAACATGAGTATGCCTTCCGTCCGCTGAGCGAGGTCGAGACGGAGCTTTCGGTTGGCGGCAGTTATCACCAGCGGGTCGATGGCGAATACCATTTGCTGAATCCGCTGACGATTGGCAAGTTGCAGCAGGCCGTGCGGCAGGACAGCTTTAAGACATTTGAGGAATACACCGACCTCATCGACAAACAGAGCGCCAATTTGTGCACGCTTCGCGGGTTGATGAAGCTGAAGAAGAGCGAGACGCCCGTCCCGCTCGAAGAGGTCGAGCCGGCAAAAGAAATCGTAAAGCGCTTCACCACCGGAGCAATGTCGTTCGGATCCATCAGCAAGGAAGCGCACGAAACTTTGGCCATCGCGATGAATCGCATCGGAGGGAAGTCGAACACGGGCGAGGGTGGGGAAGACGAAGAGCGCTTTAAGCCGGATGCGAACGGCGATTTGCGGCGCAGCGCGGTCAAGCAGGTGGCATCGGCGCGCTTCGGCGTAACCGCGAACTATCTGGTGAACGCCGACGAACTGCAGATCAAGATGGCACAAGGCGCGAAGCCGGGCGAGGGCGGACAACTTCCCGGGCATAAGGTCGACGAAGTGATCGCGCGTCTGCGGCATTCCATTCCCGGGGTTGGGCTGATCTCTCCACCTCCGCATCATGACATTTACTCGATCGAAGATCTCGCTCAACTGATCTACGATTTGAAGAACGTCAACCCAAAGGCTCGCATTGCCGTCAAGTTGGTGGCTGAAGTGGGCGTGGGCACGGTGGCGGCGGGTGTGGCCAAAGCTCACGCGGATGTCGTCCTGATCAGCGGAGACTCGGGCGGCACCGGAGCATCGCCTTTGAGTTCGATCAAGCATGCTGGAATTCCATGGGAATTGGGCTTGGCCGAAACCCAGCAGGTGCTGCTGCTCAACGATCTGCGCAGCCGCATTCGGGTCCAGACCGACGGCAAACTGCAGACTGGCCGCGACGTTGCGATTGCCGCGCTGCTAGGAGCCGAGGAGTTCGGTTTTGCGACGACGCCACTGATTGCCATGGGCTGCATCATGATGCGCAAATGCCATCTCAACACTTGTTCGGTGGGCATTGCGACGCAGGATCCTGTGCTGCGCAAGCAATTTCAGGGGCAGCCCGAGCACGTGATTAATTTCTTTTTCTTTATTGCGGAACAACTTCGGCAGTATATGGCGGAGATGGGATTCCGCACCGTCGATGAAATGGTGGGCCGAGTTGACATGCTCGACACTGAGCCCGCCGTGGATCACTGGAAAGCGAGAGGCCTCGACTTTTCCGCGATCCTCTACAACCCGACGGTGCCGTCGCGCGTGGCTCGTCGCTGCGTGCATAACCAGGATCACGGCCTGGAGCGTGCGCTGGACCATCAACTGGTCGAGCACTCTCTCGATGCGTTGCTGAGCCTGAAGAATGTTGAAATTAATTTGCCGGTGCGCAACGTGCATCGCTCGGTCGGCACAATCTTGAGCGGAGAAATCGCCCGTCGCTACGGCTCAGCCGGGCTTCCCGACGACACCATTCGCATTCATCTGACGGGTTCCGCGGGCCAAAGCCTGGGGGCATTCCTCGCAAAGGGAGTCACGCTCAAGCTGGAAGGCGACGCCAACGATTATGTCGGCAAGGGACTTTCGGGCGGCAAAATCATTGTCTATCCGCCGCGCGCTTCCGGCTTTGCTCCAGAGCAAAATATTCTGATCGGAAACGTGGCGTTGTACGGCGCGACGAGTGGCGAGGCATTTTTCAACGGAGTGGCCGGAGAGCGCTTTGCGGTACGCAATTCGGGCGCGACTGCGGTGGTCGAGGGAGTGGGCGACCACGGCTGCGAATACATGACGAACGGGCTGGTCGTAGTGCTGGGCTCGTGCGGCAGGAATTTTGCCGCGGGCATGAGCGGCGGCATTGCTTACGTCTTCGACGAGAGCATGGAGTTTACCGAGGAACGCTGCAACCTTGATTCTGTCGACCTTGAACCGCTGCTCGAGGAACAGGATTTGCGGATTGTCCGCGATCTCGTCACGCGACACATGGAACTGACCGGAAGCCCGCGTGCAAAGTGGATTCTCGACAACTGGCGAGAAATGGTTTCGCGTTTCATCAAAGTTTTTCCGCACGAATTCAAGCGGGTGCTGGGAGTGGGCCGGAGTCAGCGGGCTTATGTCCCCAGCCAACCGGTGTCGGTTGCGGAGACTCAACTGCAGCGCCAGCAGGTGCAACATGGGTAAGCCGACTGGGTTCATGGATTACTCGCGCGAACTCGCGCCGCGGCGGCCGGTCGCCGAACGCGTCAATGATTGGTTCGAGATTTATCAGGATTTTCCAGAAGAAAAACTGCGCAAGCAGGGCGCGCGCTGCATGGATTGCGGCGTTCCCTTCTGCCAGACGGGATGTCCGGTCAACAATCTGATTCCTGACTGGAACGATCTGGTGTATCGCGGTCGCTGGAAGGATGCGGTGCGGCAGTTGCACGCAACCAATAATTTTCCAGAGTTCACGGGCCGGATTTGCCCGGCTCCGTGTGAAGCGTCGTGTGTGCTAGGCATCAACCAGCCCCCAGTTACGATCAAGCAGAATGAGAAAAATATTGTGGAGCGAGGATTTCTCGAAGGCTGGATTCGGCCGGAACCGGCGAAGGTTCGGAGTGGGAAGAAAGTTGCAGTTGTGGGCTCAGGGCCCGCGGGTTTGGCGGCGGCGCAACAGTTGTGCCGCGCCGGGCATTGTGTAGTGGTCTACGAAAAGGCTGACCGCATTGGAGGATTGCTGCGTTACGGTATTCCAGAATTCAAATTGGAGAAACACATCGTCGACCGGCGCCTTGAACAGATGTCGGCGGAAGGCGTGAAGTTTGTTACCAATGCGGAAGTCGGCAGGAACGTTGCGGTGGAAGATGTGCGCCGCGAATACGACGCGATCGTGCTGGCGGGTGGCTCCGAGCATCCGCGCGACCTGAACGTGCCCGGGCGTACACTGAAGGGAGTTCATTTCGCAATGGAATTCCTTCCGCAGCAAAACAAGCGCTGCCTCGGCGACGCCATCGATCCGGCGACTGAGATCCTGGCCACAGGGAAGCGCGTGGTCATCATTGGAGGAGGCGACACCGGTGCTGATTGCCTGGGCACGTGCCACCGGCAGAAACCGCTGTCGGTTCATCAATTTGAAATCATGCCGAAGCCGCCGGAAGAGCGTTCGCCGCAAACTCCATGGCCGCTCTGGCCGATGCAATTACGGGTCGAGGCTGCCCACGAAGAGGGTGGCGTGCGCGACTGGAGCATCGCGACCAGCAAGTTTACCGGCGACGAAAACGGCAACGTGAAGCAATTGCATGGCGTGCGCGTAGGCGCTCCGCCGAGGTTTGAAGCGCTCGCTGGTACGGAGTTTTCAATGGAAGCGGACCTGGTGCTGATCGCCATGGGCTTTCTGGGGCCCGTGCGCAACGGGATGATCGAACAACTGGGAGTTCAACTCGACAATCGCGGTAACGTGGCGACCGACCAGAATTACATGTCGTCGGTTCCGGGAGTGTTTGCCGCAGGCGACATGCGCCGCGGGCAATCGCTGGTAGTGTGGGCGATCTCCGAGGGACGGAAAGCGGCGGCCTGTGTCGATTCCTATCTACAATCGCTAGCCGCACAGCCTGTTATCCCTTTGGCTTCGGCGGCGCGACAAATCGCTTCGTGAGTTTAACCGGCCGTCATGGTCCAAGCTAAGATGGATCTTCACCAGAATCAGGCGGAGTTAAGTTGACGGCGCCGGCCTCATGATCCAACTCTCGGACATCCAATCCGCGCTGCAGAGGATTCGTGCAGACATCCGCATTTCCTCTTGCACGCATTCGGAAACATTTTCCGGACTTACCGATAACTCCATCTTTCTGAAATTGGACAATCAGCAGCGGACCGGAGCGTTCAAAGAACGCGGCGCGCTGAATAAACTGCTCACGCTAAGCGGCGATGAACGTGCGCGCGGAGTGATCGCCGCATCCGCCGGCAATCACGCGCAAGGAGTGGCTTACCACGCAGGACGGCACAAAATTCAGGCGCACATTGTGATGCCGCTGCCCACGCCGCTGACGAAGGTATCGGCGACTCGTGCCTACGGAGCGGAAGTTGTGCTGCACGGCGCGAATTACGACGAAGCCTACGACAAGGCGGTCGAGCAGAGCAGCCAAGACGGATTGACTCTGATTCACGCATTCGATGATGACGCGGTCATCGCGGGGCAGGGAACGCTGGGATTGGAAATTCTTCAGCAGCACCCTGACATTGAAGTAATCGTTGCGCCCATCGGTGGTGGAGGGCTCATCGGCGGAATCGCGTGCGCCGTTAAAGAAACGAAGCCGGCGGTGAAGATTTTTGGAGTGCAACCGTCGCGGATTCCCTCTATGAAGGCCGCAGTGGCGGAGGGCAAGCCGGTTACGTTGAAGTCCGCGAAGACGATTGCCGACGGAATTGCGGTACGCCGGGCAGGAGAGCGCACGCTTCCGTTGGTGCAAAAGTATGTCGACGATATTGTTACGGTGGAAGAGGAAGAGATCGCGAACGCAATTCTTTTGCTTCTGGAGCGCGAGAAGACACTGGCGGAAGGTGCCGGAGCGGCCGCGATTGCTGCGGTCCTGAACCGCAAGCTAGATCTACATGGCAAGCGAATCGCAGTGCTGGTGTGTGGCGGCAATATCGATGTTACGTTGCTGGCGCGCATTATCGAACGCGGTCTGGTGAAGGATGGACGACTGGTTCGCCTGCGCGTTCACTTGCCGGATTATCCTGGAGCTCTGCACCGGCTAACCGGAATTCTGGCGGACCATCGGGCCAATATTGTCGAGACCGCTTATGACCGCGCCTATCATGGGGTCAACTTAGGCGATACCGCGATCGACATCACCATGGAAACCCGAGGACCCGATCACATAGCGGAATTGCTCGCGGCTTTAGTTTCGGCGGGCTACACGCACGAGAGAATCTTGTGATAGCTGCGTGATCGAACCAGGCCTCGGACGAATGCGTCCGGGGCTACGTGTTTTTGGGAACAGCCAGCGTCCTTGGCTGTCAAAGAACGTTTTTTGTAATACTTGTTCTGTCTGGGTAAAACTTTGTAAACCGTCGGGTTGCGCGGATCACGGCAATGTAAATTAGAAGGTGAGAGCATGAAGGCTAAGCGGTCATTACTTGCGATATTTGTCCTCGGTATCCTCAACCTGAGCGGAGCGGATTTCCTGCTGAAGTGTTCGGGACTGGCGCTAGGTCAGGCGCAAGGCGCCGGCCAGGCCACAGTTGCGCGGCGCATTGGGGCGATCAAAGCGATCAACGGGAATGCCATTACTTTGACGCCCGATTCCGGTGCTGATGTCGCGGTGACGGTGCAGCCGAATGCGCGAATCCTGCGAATCGCGCCGGGAGAGAAAGATCTGAAGAATGCCGCGCCGGTTCAGTTGCAGGACTTGCAGGTGGGGGACAGAGTGCGCGTGCGCGGGCAGGCATCCGCAGACGGTACGTCCATGGCGGCATTGGAAGTGATTGTGATTCCGCATTCCGATCTGCAGGCGCTGCACGAACAGGAACGGCAGGACTGGCAGAAGCGAGGATTGGGAGGCCTGGTAAGTGCGGTCGATCCGGCAACGGGCACTATAACAATCTCGGTCACGAGTGTGGGCGGGAAGAAAGAAATCGCGGTGCACACGTCGAAGAGCACGGTATTTCGGAGATACGCACAGGATTCGGTAAAGTTCGATGATGCCAAGCCGAGCACCGTGCAGGAGATTCAAGCGGGCGATCAACTCCGGGCGCGCGGCGATCGCAGCCCCGACGGTTCGCAGGTGACGGCAGAAGAAATCGTTACCGGAAGTTTCCGCAACGTCGCGGGGCTGGTGAACACGGTGGACGCAAGTTCCGGCACCATTACCGTTCAAGATCTATTGAGCAAGAAGCCCGTGCAAGTGAAGATTACTTCTGACTCGCAGCTTCACAAACTGCCGCCGGAGATGGCGCAGCGAATAGCTGCACGCTTGAAGGGAACCATGCCGGCTGGGACGCCTGGAGCGGGTGGTTCAGGCTCTGCGCCCGCCGCGAGCAACGGTCAGCAATCGGGAACGCAGCCCGCAGGGACAAACGCAGGCGGAGGCGGAATGGGTGGCGGAGGCATGCGCCAGGGTGGGGCGCCCGACTTCCAGCAAATGTTGAATCGCATGCCGGTGGTCATCCTAGCCGATTTGCATAAGGGAGACGCCGTTCTGATCGTTACGACGCAGGGTACGGCGAACGGCGGCGGCACGGCGATCACACTCTTAAGTGGAGTGGAGCCGATCCTGCAGGCGGCTCCCAGCGGTAGTCAGGCAATGATGTTGGCGCCCTGGGGCCTAGGTGGCGCTCCCGGCGGAGATGCCAGTCAATAGCCTGCTTCAATAAATGGTCTGCGGCTTAATCTTGTAAGTCATAGGAAATGGGAAATTCATGAGGTCAGTAAGATACGTGCGTTTTCTCGTCATAGTATTCGCGTGTTTGCTGTCGGCAAGTGGGTTGTGGGCGCAGACGGCTTCGGGAGCCCTTCGCGGACAGGTAGCCGATCCCTCCGGAGCTGCTATCGCGGGAGCCAGCGTAATTATGACGCCGGCCAGCGGATCTCCAATTGTGGTCCGCAGCAATGGCCAAGGCTCGTATGAGTTCAAGAATCTGCCCGCGGGCAAATATGTGCTGACGGTTGCGGCAACCGGATTCACGCTCTTTGAGAACGACAATGTGCTGATCGCCGACCAGCCTTTGCGGCTCAATGTGACGATGGCGATTGAAGTGGAACAACAGAAAGTCCAGGTCTCTGATACCGCGCCGACTATCGATGTGAATCCCAACAATAATGCGGGCGCGATCACGATTTCTGGGAAAGAACTCGAAGCTCTGCCCGACGATCCCGACGAGTTGCAGTCGGATCTGGAAGCGCTAGCCGGGCCATCGGCGGGCCCTAATGGAGGGCAGATGTATATCGACGGCTTTACTGCCGGCCAATTGCCGCCGAAGTCATCCATTCGCGAAATTCGGATTAATCAGAATCCTTTTTCTTCGGAATACGACAAGCTGGGTTACGGCCGCATCGAAATCTTCACCAAGCCCGGGACCGATAAGTATCATGGACAATTCTTCGTGTTGGGGAATGATTCTGCTTTCAATTCATCCGACCCCTTCCTGGTCTCGGAGCCTCCCTATTACTCGACTCAGTACAACGGAAACTTTGGCGGGCCGATTAACAAGAGCGCGTCTTTTTTCTTCAATATCGATCGCCGCAATATCAACGACCTCTCGGCGACGAATGCCTACGACCTCAACTCTGTGCTGTTGCCGGACAACGTTGTAAGCGCAATTCCCAACCCTCATGAGCGCACTAATCTCACGCCGCGAATTGATTGGGCGCCGACGAAAAATAACACGCTCACCCTGCGCTACCAATACTATCGCGACACGGAAAACAACCAACTGGGTAATGCGCTCGACCTGCCGACGCAAGCCTATTACACACAAAGTACGGAGAATACAGTTCAGGTAAGCGACACGCAGGTGATTGGCTCCAAGATCATTAACGAGCTTCGATTCCAGTATCTCCGCGATAACTCAATCCAGACGGCTGCGAATACAACGCCAACCGTTACCGTTCTGGGCAATTTCACGGGCGGGGGGTATGCCTCAGGAAATCAGAACGACGCTCAGAACAGCTACGAAATACAGAACTATACGTCGCTGATTCACAGCAATCACTCGTTAAAGTTCGGCGCAAGGGTGCGCGTCACGCAAGATACGAACTATTCCACCTCAGGATTCAACGGCACGTTTACGTTCTCATCACTGGGGAGTAGCGCGGTCCCCGACAACGACACGCCGTCAAACTGCACATCGTTCGCTCAAAATCCTCCGTGCCCCATCTCGTACCTTTATGCTCAGCAACAGTTCAACCGAGGGGCGGCTACTTCTTATGCTACGCAACTTACGTACACCACCGGGAACCCAACCGCACAGCTCACTTATTATGATGTCGAGCCTTATATTCAAGATGATTGGCGGGTCAAGCCGAATCTAACCATCAGTTCGGGATTGCGTTTCGAGGCTCAAAACGATATTCACGATCACGCGGATTGGGCGCCGCGCTTCGGTTTTGCCTGGGGCGTGGGCGGCAGAAGCGCACCGCCGAAAGTTGTGATTCGCGGCGGCTACGGAATTTTCTACGATCGCTTCCAGATCACCCAGATCCTGCAGGCGGAACGTTTAAATGGCGTAACCCAACAGCAATTCATAGTTGATAACCCGACCTGCTTTCCCGGGCCTGACATCTCACTTGCAAGCTTCGGCAATTGCGGCCCGGCCTCCGGCAGGTCGAATGTTTATCAGATCAGCCCGAGGCTGCATGCGCCCTACACCATGCAGGGGGCTCTGGGAGTCGAACGGCAACTTACCAAATCGGCGACTCTTTCGGTCATTTACCTGAATTCTCGCGGCTTCGATCAGTTCGCTCTCATCAACGCGAACGCTCCCTATCCCGGAACGCCTTGCGCTCCCAATTGCCCCCGCGTACAGGGCGGCAACATTTACCGCTACGTTTCCGAGGCTAATTTCGAACAAAACCAGCTGATGATGAATACCAACGTACGCATCGGCTCGAAGATCCAATTGTTTGGATACTATTCCTTGAACTACTCCAATAGTGACGCCTCCGGCGTCTCCAGTTTTGCTTCGAATTCCTACAGCATCCGGCAGGATTACGGGCGTGCGACGTTCGACATACGCGACCGCGTTTTTCTGGGTGGCAGCATCTCGCTGCCATATCTGTTTCGTTTGAGCCCGTTCATGGTGATCAGTTCCGGGTCTCCTTTTAACATCACCTCGCCGATTGACGTGAACGGAGACCAACTTTACAACGACCGTCCGGGGCTAATCTCGACGGCGACGTGTCCGACCAACCCACCGCAAGGGTCGGGTCCGCAGAAGAACATTTTCTGCACCACCTTGGGCACGTTCGACGCGCTCGGGGGCGGCAAACTGCTGCCGATCAACTACGGGACTGGCCCGACGCACTTTGTGATGAACTTTCGGTTCACGAAAACGTTTGGATTCGGCCCCAAGGCGAAGGCTACCTCCGGATCTGGTCAGGGCCCGGGCGGCGGTCCTGGTGGTGGCGGCCCGCGAGGGGGTGGCCGCGGGGGTCCGCTGTTTGGTGGCGGCCCGTCTTTCTCGTCGGGAAATTCCGACCGCCGTTACAACCTTACGCTCGGAGTGAACGCCCGCAACCTGTTCAACGTTGTGAACGTCGCCAATCCGAACGCGGTTCTGGGTTCCCGCCTGTTTGACGTCTCCAATAGTCCGCAGGGAGGCCCGTTTTCGCCAGGGACTGCCGCGAACCGCAAGTTCGAATTGCAAGCGACGTTCAATTTCTGATTGGAGAATCGATCGCTGCCTATCGCGAACCGGCGGATTCAGGATATTCTGTAAGCACGAGGAGCGCGTTGAGAAAACCTTCAAACTAAGGGCCAGCAAACAGATTGCCTTTTCTTCCGACTACCAGACGAAATTTTATTCGACTCGCGACGACTGCGGGGGTGGGTGCGCTCGCGATCGACACCACGCTGATTGAGCCCAACCGTCCGCGAATCGTTCGCAAGGAAATTGCGCTTCGCCGCTGGCCAGCGCGACTGGAAGGCTTCACCATCGCGCACCTCAGCGATTTTCATTACGACCCCTTTTGCTCGGTGCATCCGCTTCGAGCAGCCATCGGCATGGTCAACCAGTTGCGTCCCGATTTGATTGCGCTGACGGGGGATTTCGTTTCGGAGCCCCTTCTGCGTGGCGATCGCGTAAAGGCGGCAGGCGCAGCAGAGCCGTGCAGCGAACTGTTACGGCAAATGCAGGCGCCTCACGGTTTGTGGGCGGTGTTGGGCAACCACGACGTTATGACGGACGCGAATCGAATCGTTACCTCGCTGCAGAACCAGGGCATTCACGTTCTGGTCAACAAATCTGTAGCCATCGAGCGCGATGGAGCCCGATTCTGGCTGGGCGGAATAGATGACGCGATGGAGCGGACTCCCGACCTCGACGGCACTCTGCACAAGATTCCCTCGGGCGATCCAGTCGTACTTTTAGCGCACGAGCCCGACTATGCCGATCACGCTGCCCGCTATCCGGTCGATCTCCAACTGTCGGGGCACTCGCATGGGGGCCAGATCCGGCTGCCCCTGCTCCCGCCTCTTTTCTTGCCCCCGTTAGCTCGAAAGTACGTTTGGGGTTTGTACGAAATCGGCGGTCTTACGCTCTACACGAACCCCGGCTTGGGTACAGTGAATCTTCCAGTCCGGATGAACTGCCCCCCGGAAATCACGCTCCTGACGATGCGGCGATCTGCGGCCGCATAGCGAGTCGAAGATCTTCGGCTATGCAATCGTTTTCATCTCGTACGCACCTGATCTTCGATGTATTTTGAGCAAGTTATTGAAACAAAGGCGGATGCTGGAATGTTGCTGATGGCTCTAGGCGTGCCACCTACCGCAGAATGCTTCCTAGGATCTGGCCAGCGATTCTGTTTAGTTCATTAAGTGTGAGCCTCTGGGCGGTGGCAACCCCTCCGGTACGCGTCTCCGAAAATTTTGTGCAGCGCGAGAGGCAGGTTTCAAGAGCGCTGACCCGGGCTTCCCAATTCGTCGACGTGCCTCACATTGCCTTGCAGCGATCTTGCGCCGAAATTCAACCACCTGAGGCCCTGACTACGCCCGACCCGCTTTTCACGCCGATGGAACGCAACCGGAAAGTCAGAGTCAGTTTTATCATTGGAACCGACGGACGGGTTCACAGCCCTTTGATCCTCGAAAGCGCAGGACTCGCCGGTGACCGCCACGTTCTGCAGACTGTGCGCGCCTGGAGATACCGTCCCGCAACTTGCAACGGTGTGCCCACCGAAACGGAAGGCAAGATCGAGTTCTCGAGCCGATAGCATTCGTTTGAGCCGCTGGACTAGAATGACCCCAGCAATGGGGTAATTCGATCCTTGAACGACGATAAGAGAAATCCGAGAACTCCCGGTTTGCCCGCTGATTCGTCCGTGCACAGCTCCGAACTGGAAGACCTATACCGGGGAGTGCAACCCGAGATGCGGCGCCCCAAGCCCAGTGCCGACGCGCTGGCGGCGGCGTTGGAGGCAGCGCGGCGCTTGGCTGCCGAAGCCGATGCGGAACAGGCTGCGGATGACACGGCGGAGGATTTGAGGAACGTTTCATCGACCATCGTCTGCCACGTTTGTGGATATAGCAATCGGCAAGGGAACAAATTCTGCGGCATGTGTGGTATCGCCGTGAACGAGCAGCAACACAAGGCAGCGGCTCCCGGAGCGAGCGAGCGCACACCTTCCCGTGCATTGGCGTTGCCAATCAATCCTTTTCCCGAGGAAGAATCGGAAGTGCAGCCAGCGCAAAAACGAGGCTCGGGCCAGGAAACCCATCACTACCATCACCACTATCATCACCATTATTTTCCCGGTGGAGCGGAAGGCATGAGCGCGGGCCGGTCGGGCGGCGACGTAGCTCGGACGGAGCCAGCGCGGGACTTGCGACCGACGGCGGCGCTGAGAGGCGACATGAGCCGCGCCGAAGCCGCGGTACGGCGGGTCGCGCACGAATGGGTGCTGGCCTGCAACACAAAGCACCTCGACGATCTGCTCGATCTTTATGCGGCAGATCCGCTCGTGCTGCGATCTAACTGTCCGCCGATCCGAGGAGCGGCCGCAGTTCGAGAATTCTTCTTTGGCGCTCTGGACGCAGGGCTGGGAGAAGTGGAAGTCGAACCGCTGCGCGTGGAAGTGGTCGGCGACCTGGCATACGAAGCGGGACGATGCAAGGCTTTGATTCCCAGTGCGAACGGCAAGCGCCGCGAAGAACGCGGCAAGTATCTGTGGGTGTGTGCGCGTCAGAGTAACGGCGAATGGAGGTTGGCCGCGGACTGCTGGTCGAGCGATTTGACGCTCACCACGCTGGAATCCGACGTTCCGCCGAGCGCTGGAGTGAAAACTGCACAGCCGCGCAAGAGTTTGTGAATGTTCAACCCGTGCAATGCTTCGTTATAAAGTTACGCCGAGTTTGGCTAAGTCTTCCCGCAACTGATCGACCTGACGCATTTCGATCGTCTTCATTCCCAACTTTGCGGCGCATTCCAGGTTGAGCGCGCGATCGTCGATGAAGCAACATTGTTCAGCCGGGATCTGCGTAATTTCCAGAGCCAGGCGATAGATGTCGCGCTCGGGCTTGCGATATCCGACGAAGCATGAGCTCACAAACAATCGAAAAAGTTTTCGCAACCCGAAGTGCTCGATCCGGTAATAGTTAAGCTCTCGCGATTCATTGTTGATGGTCCCCATGAAGTACTTGCCGGAGTCGGCCAGGTCTTGCCCGAACTCCAGCACTTTGGGGAACGGCTTCGACAACTCAAGCATATATTCGCGGAAGTCTTCGCGAGTGAATGGACGTGGACGATAAAAGACGGTTCGATCGAGATATTCGTCGAGAGTTATCTTTCCGCGTTCGAACGACGAGACGACCATCTCATGACGGTCGTGAAATTCCTTCTCGTCCAACTGAAAGTGCTGGAGTGCGTCCGCGCGTTGGGTATGGTCCCACGCGTTGGTCAGAAGCACACCGCCGACGTCCCAGAATATTGCGTGAATGGCAGACAATGTCGTTCCCTCCAGTGGGCGAGCCATTGCAGAAGTTTAGATGAACGCCGCGAGGAACGGGTGTTTCCGCAATTATTTTCTGGCGAACACTTCCTTGAGCAGCGCGGTGGTCTGGTCGGCTGGATTGGTGCGGATTTTTATTTCTTGTTGCGTAAGCATATAGAAGATGCCATCCAAAGTTTTGTCGACCACATATTTGTCGAGATCGAACTCGTTGGCGATGGCGCTGCCGCCGGGAGCGGTCTTAATGACATGGTCGTATTTCTTGATTAAACCGGCGCGCTGCAAAGCACTATGGACGATCGGCGAGAACGCCGTCGTGAGATCGGCATTGCACTTCTGCCTGAAATATTCAGTGGCAGCGGTATCGCCGCCGGTGAGGACGCGGCGGGCGCCGGGAATCGTCATTTTCTTGAGAGCATCGAGGAAAATCTGTTTGGCTTGAGGCGTGGCGCGTTCGGCGGCACGATTCATGCCGATTTCAAGATCGTCTACAGTATCGCCCTCGCCAATTAAACGCATGGCTTTGCCGACAGATTGCAGGTTCGGCGGCAACAGAATTCGAATGGATTCGTTGAACAGGAAACCGTCGGTCTTGCCGGCTAAGGCGACAGCTTTGCCGGTGCCAATCGCGAGCGCCTCTTTGAGGCCAGCTGCAATCTGTTCGTCACTGAGGCTGGAAGAATCTCCCTGCTCAAGAGTGGCGTCGGTTTTCTCGGCCGGTTCCCGGGCTTGAGCCATCGCACACGTGCAGCTACCGATGGCGATTGCGGTCGCGAGCAGAGAAGAGCGCATGGCATGTTTCATCTAGAAGAGTTGGAATGATTCTATCAAGAGGGGCACGACGGGGTCAGAATCTCTTGCCGGAAAACACCGGGAGTGATGCAATCCAATAAACAGAAAAGAAATCTTGGTGAGCGCGGCAGGACTCGAACCTGCGACCCATGCCTTAAAAGGGCATTGCTCTACCAACTGAGCTACGCGCCCCACAATCTTTCAATCTACCATAGAAGAAAGAAACTTAGTGGGTGACCACGATGGACGCGAGAATCCCCGCTGCAATACCGGTGCCAGTTTTGGGGTCACTCGCCAGGAACTCGATGGCTCTCGCAAGAATCTCGCGAACCCGTTAGCCATCCGCTGTCATCTTAGGTACTTCTGAGGACTCTGTGCAAAGCGTGGGTGCACTAGTGTCATTCTGGAAAAGCCTCGTTCGCGCGGACGATGCGAATGCGATGGTCAGTGAACTTGTGATGCATCTCAGGTACGTACACTTTCTCCATATGACACGAGACGCAATTCTTCGTATTCGCCGGGCACGCTTTGCCGGGATGGTTGGCAGTCTTCTCTTCGGCGGCTCTAGAATGACAGCTCGAACAGACGCCATCGTAGGATGAGGCGTCCGTCTGCAGCGGCTTGTGCGGATCATGGCAGGCAATGCAAGTCAGTCGAGCATCGCCATTTCCCCAGCACTTGCTCTCTTCCAGGCGAAAAGGCTGGGACCTGGTGGTGGAAACGCCTTTGACTCCGGAAAGTCGAACGTCCCACCAGGTGCTGTGGCAGGCGCCGCAGAAGTCGACGGAGTCCGCGGCTCCGAGTTGGGCAGGATTGAAGAGGCTGACCGGTGCTTCGTCGGTCATCTCGGCAAGCAATGCAGCTTGGGCTGAAGCCACATGCTTGGCGCCTCCACCATGACAGGCCTCGCAGGTTACGCCTAGCATTAGATCTTTTTCGTCAAAGCGCTCGCCAATATTCGCCGCGGTCGTGTGACAACCGAAGCACCGGGCGACCTCGTCCGCGCCCACCGGGCGATACATGGCCTCCTCGATGTCCTTCGGGGAAGTCAAGGCGCGGGCCGGAGTAAAGTCAATCGTCTTTAGCGTTTCGAAGTATGTAACCCGTGCCTCGTAGAATTTTCCGTCATCCTTTTTGAAGAGATAAGACTGACCCGCGCGCCCGACGCCAAATGCCCAGAGCAAGACCGCAGTTAACGTGTGAGTCCCGTCAGCAACGGTGTAGACGCTATGCTTTGCGTCGGTCTTGATTTCATAGTGATAGCTTCCGATCGCGAATTTCATTTCCGGGTGGGAATGAAGAATCTCGGAGTCGTCGGCGCGCATTGCGTTCTGGGCCATCGGTGTATTTTTCTGCGAAGCGACTTTCGCGGCGTGGCACGAAGAACACGCGTCAGAACCCACATACTCGCTGCGCGAAGCGGCATGCTGCGTGGGCCAGAAGCCAGGCTCTGCGAGATGATCTAGAGTCGAGAGTTGCCCAAACAGTGAGATCGAGGCCTGCGACCAGAAGAACAGCAGGCCGGCGCAGACACTCCAGGGTCGCCAGCGGGAAAACGCCTTTGCCAGAACAAGGTTCAGCCTCAAACATCGCTCCTTCGCTGAGCCCCAAGCTAGTACCGGAAGTATACGAAATCCTGTGGCCTCATCCGGGGTGGGAAAGGGTGATGCCCGCGGGGCATGGAAACTAACAAGGACGCGGCGTATAAAATTGAGAGTGGAACTCGCTGTCAGTTTATTCCTGTACCTCGGGAGGCGCCATGCCACAGTCGCGACGTCGTTTACTGGCCGTCTTTGTCGGGACTGCCGGAGTATTTGCCACCAAGTCCTTTCTTGGTTCGGCATTGCCCGCTCAACGCACGCCGCAACCCTTGCCCTCCCCGAATGCTCCGAATCAGAACTTTCCTCCTGGGCTGGACGGTCCCGACAACAAACTGCCTTCGGACAGAAAGCAAGTTGATCCCCAGAAACTGGAAGAAATTAGAACGGATATCCAGAAACTTTATGACTTGGCATCCGAACTCAAAGACCAGACCGGAAAGGCCGACCTGAGCTCCACGCTGCCTGTGTCGGTAGTCAAAAAGGCACAGCAGATAGAAAAACTGGCCAAGCAGATCAGGGAATTATCGAAGGGATAAAAGGATGTTAACTCGTTCAGCCGCGATTCGCGTTTCGGTTTTGCCCATCCTGGCATTCACTTTGAGGCCCAGCCTGGAACCGCAAACAGGATCACCGACAGCAAGCCCTCAACCGGAAACGGTCATCCGCTCCACGGTGCGGCTGGTGCAAGTGAGTGTAGTGGTAGAGGACAAGAAAGGTAATCCGGTTACGAATCTCAAACCGGAGGGCTTTACTTTGCTGGATAACGGCAAACCTCAGAAGATTGCGTTTTTTAATGGCCCAGCAACGACGCAAGCCCCCGATCAACCTGCTCGGAAGCCTGTCCGCCTCTTGCCCGCGAACGCGTTCACCAATCGGTACGACTTGAAGGGACAAGATCTTCCCGGAGCGGTTACGGTGGTGCTCTTCGATGCGCTCAATACAGCTCCTCAGGATCAGAGCTTTGTTCGCAAACAGGTAATTCACTTCCTGCAATCACTCCAGCCGCAAGATCACGTCGCAGTTTATGGGCTGGCGAACCAGTTGCTTATTCTTCACGAATTCACGCGGGATTCTTCCGATTTAGTTGCCGCCGCGAACCGCTATTCTCCGAAGGAGTTGGCTGCGTTTGATGCTTCGCACACGCCTCCGCTTGATCTGGTCACGCTGGGTGCCGACAAACAATGGGCCGCGCTGCAGAATTCCGTGAACAATGCCAACGCGCAGATCGGCGAACAGTATACAAAGGACCGAGTCGCCATGACTGTGGAAGCGATGGGCGAGATTGCGAATCATGTATCCGATATTCCCGGCCGCAAGAGCATGGTGTGGATCTCGGGTGGGTTACCCATCCAAATGGGCTCGGCGGACATTGGGAAGAAAGCATACGGCGGTTCGTCGGGAATCGGCGATTCCAGTACGGCGAACCGTCTACCCCGGCCCGATCGAGAAGGCGTCGTCAAGTTTGACGAAATGGTCCGGCAGGTTGCAGATATTCTGAACCGATCGAATATCGCAATGTACGCGGTTGACGCGAAAGGCGTGGAGCTCGATACCACGATGGATGTTTCAGGACGCGGATCGCGTCTGACGGACCAGGTGCGAGACACTTCAGTTACGAACGCCGAGCAGGATGCGCGCGACACATCCAAGCTGCTGGCGGATCGCACGGGCGGGATGGCGTTTTTCGGAAACAATGACGTTCGCGGAGCGATCCGTCGCGCGTTCGACGACGGCCGCTATGCTTACAATATTGGCTTCTATCCCAACCACCAAGAGTGGGACGGCAAGTTCCGGAAGATCAAGATCGAGGCTAGAGAAGGCCTGCGGCTGCGTTACCGCTCGGGTTACTACGCCTCACCAGATCATGGTGATCCTAAAGAGGTGATCGCCAACGCCCTTCAACAAGCTGCCGACAGCCCGCTCGACGCCACGAATCTGGGCATGATCATTAGCGGGAACGCAGGTGGCGCAGCCTCGCGCGCGGTCGACCTTCACATTGGTATCGATCCCAAGCAACTTCTTTTGCAAGATTCTGGCGATCATCGGAAGGGCGGCGTGGACTTTTTCTTCCTCCAGCGCGATGCTTCCGGCAAAAGAATTACTGCAGAGAAGCAGCACATTGAACTGAATCTCGGAGAAAAGCAGTACGAATATCTGGCCAAGGTCGCGCTCGTGCTAGACAGACACCTGACGATCGCGCCGCAATCGACGGAGATTCGCGTCGTGCTGCGCGACTCGGGCTCCGGCGCGCTTGGTTCGGTCACGTTGCCGACGATGGCTTTCTTGCCGAGCGGCCCAACCCTTGGAACCCCGATAACGAAGCCCAATTGAACCGGTTGCGCGTTCAACCGGAACCTTCAACGAAAAGACGGATACGCTGCCACCGGCACGTACTCTGTGCGGAAGCGCAGCTGCGCGGACGGGAACCGCCGTTGCGCTGTCTTCGTAAGCTCTACCTTCAAAGTATGCTTCTTGCCGTCCACGACTAAGGGCTTGAATCCGAGGGTATAGCGGAGATGAAGTTGGAGCAGGATGTAATCGAGCGCGGAGGAAAACAGCCTTGGATCCATGGTCGAATAGAACTCTCCGCCGGTCTCCTCGCTGTAATAGTGGACGAGATAGGAGACTTTATCGTTGCGAAACATGTCCTGAGAATCGAAAGGATAGCCGTTATCGCTCATGCCGAAGACTATGCCAGAGGTTTTGAGCACATCTTCGATGATGCGATGGGCTTCATCGACGAAGGTCGCACAATGGTCGCCGTATAAAAATAGAAAGATCGGCAACCGCTCCGGCGTGGCCTGCCGCACGTTATCCAGAATCATTCGAACCATCTTCTGCATAGCCAATTCACCGCGCCGGTTTTCTCCCTCGACAGGACGTTCGCTGATCAAGTGATCGACCATTGCGACCGCTCCGTCCGGATCATGTGCAAGCGGCAGGTCAATGGAGGCCGTGCCGTCATCGCACCAGTGGGCGACGCCCAATGCATCGTCCGTGTGCAGGCCGGTCAGAGCTGGCTTGAGGTTGCCGGTCTTGCCTCGCAAGAAGCCTGAGTTCCACTCCGGCGGATCTCCGAGGTTGCACTGCACAATGAGCCACAGCGCAATTGGGCGAGTTTCATGGTGTGCTCCAATGTCAAAGCTACGGACCGGCACTTCATGGCCGTTGTCGAGGACGCGGACATCCTCCCTCTTAAGCTCGGTGAGCAACGCTCTGCTATGCAGGGATTTCTCTTTAATCTCGGCAATGACATCCACCATCGCCAACTGAGTCTCGACTCGTATGGTAGGAGTTTGGGTGCCCGGTGATGTCGCCTGCGAGGATGCCGACAGCCAACTGTACAGCGATAGCGCCAGGGCAACACTGACCTTCTTCCACGCGAATCTCATTGGGACGTAATCCTATACCCAGAGTTGCTGAAGACTTGTTCCATCCGGCATCGAGAAGCTCTCAGCTACGAAACCCGTGCTCGGTCTAAGCTGGAATAATGCAGGATCGATTTGGGCCGAAGTGCTGGTACCTAGTGTGTCTCGGGCGATGCCGCAGAGTTTGAGTTGGCGCGAGGAATCGAGAAATCGGTCTTGTCATGGGAGCCGGAGTAAGACTGACTCCCATGCTGGCTACGTTGCAACTCTGCTAGCGCGTTGAGGCGGGCAAAGGTAGCGCGTTCCTGCTCGGCCTTTTCAGGCAGATTAGCCCTGGCATAGGCCTTGGCCAAATTGAAGTGAACTTCGGGGCTGCCGGGCGCCATCCTGCTCGCAGTCACAAGCTCCTGCATCGCCTTTTCTTGCTGTCCCAGCTCTAAGAAACTCCTGCCCAGCAGGTAGTGCGCCTCCGCAGACTCCGGCTCCAGTTGCACGGCTCTCTGCGCCGAAGGCAATGCATCTGCGGGACGGCGCGTTTTCAGCGCAATCGACGCCAGGCGTGCGTATGTCACGCCGCTGTTCGGCGAGATCAGTAATTCCTGATGCAACTGGGTTTCCGCTTCGTCGTATTGCGAAAAGACGGCGAGTGCCGTTCCGTACGCGTAGTGGAGAAATGGAGTGGCAGGATACTGCCGCAAAAGGATTTGGAACTTTGGGAAGGCTTCATCATACTTACTATCCTGCAGAAGAGCGGCAATTTCGCCAGCGCTACGCACTAAGCCGTCCTTGGATGTGTCCACTTGCTCGGGCAAAAGAGGAATGCGCAGCAGGGCCATCCCGAGGACGAACTGGATTTCCCTGGCGCGCGGTGCGCGCCCGATTTCTGCAGCCAGCAGATCGGTTGCTCGATCAAAATCCGCGTTTCGATTGAGGAGGGTGGCTAATCGATATCTCGCAAGTTGAACCGACTCTGCGCTGCCTCCAAGTCCGAGGTCTTGGCCGCGCTGAAGGTGAATCAAAGCATTGTTGTAGTCTTTCATCTCAAACTCTGAAAGACCCATGACCGCCCAAGCCGTTCCATTGTTGGGCTGGCGCGCTACGCAGGCTTTGAGTGCCGCGATGGTTTCCGCATAATTTCCCGTCGTATAAAAAAGCATCGCGAGATTCCACTGGCCCTCATCCCATTCCGGACGCAGCCGCAGGGCCTGCTGATAGCTCCGAATCGCGTCGCCGCTGTTTCCGGCAGACTGAGACGCTGAGGCCTGGCGAGAGAGTTCGTCGAAACCTGTCGTTGAAGATGAAGAAGATGAAGAATCAGTCGGATTCGGCGCGGCATGCGCAGTCTCAGGTGAGACTGCGTCGGTGCGGTGCTCATACATTCGCACAATCCGCGCGTCTCTCACTGGCTCTTCCGGGATGAGAGTCTCGGCTGCGCGAAGTTCCCTGGCGCCCTTCTCCTTCTCACCCTGAGCCAGCAGACTTTGTCCCAGCGCTCGATGTGCAGCCGAAGAGTCTGGTGCTAATCGCACCGCCATCTCGGCTGCATGAGTCGCCGCCGTTGGAAGATGCAATCTAAGCTCCGACGAACTAATTTCTAAATAGGGAAGCGCGCTCTGAGGAGAAATGCTTACCTCTTCCTTCTGTTGCAGCAGTGCTTCCTCATCCCGCCCGACGGAAGCCAGGGCAATTCCGTAGGCGTAGTGCAGGTATGGAACTTTGGGATATTTGTTCAAGAGGGTTCGAAGGGAATCCAGTGTTCTGGCAGTGTCTTTTCGCGTCGCAATCGACGCGGTCACGCCTGCTGCTTGGACCAACGCGTCCTGGGAAGGGTCCACTTCTTGTGGCAAAAGCGGAATGTGGAGCAATGAGAGTCCGAGAGCGACTTGTGCTTCGGCCGGTGCTTGATCCGGAAATGCCGAGGTCAGCATGGCGGTCGCCTTCGCAAAGTCACCGCTGCGATTTAATAAGAGAGCAAGGTGATACCTGGCGACCCGCGCAACTTCAGGATCCTCGCTGGCTCCGAGGTCCTGACCCTTCTGCAGATGCTGCAGGGAATTACTGTAATCATGAGTCGCGAATTCGCATAGGCCGAGAAAATTCCATGCTGACCCCAGTGCGGGATCAAGTTGAACAACTTTTTTTAGAGCAGGTATCGCGTCGGCGAAGTGATCGGCGTCGTATTGCAGAGTCCCCAGGTACCACCAGCCCTCTTCCCAGTCCGTGCGAATCTCGACCGCGCGCTGGTAATCGCGAACTGCATCCTCGATCTTACCCGCTTCCCGCGCCGCTGCCGCCGATTTTGCGAGGCCATCGAAACTTGCTGTTGAAGCTTCTCCGGACGACGCGGTTTGCGCAGCCACTCTGGGCAATAGCAACAGCGCCAGCACGGTAGCGCTGAGTATTGCTTCCGAAACTTTATTGCAACAAAACATATTGGAACAAAAGATGGATCGATTGCTGCCAAGAACAGAGTATGAGAAGAATGGAAGAGGACGTCAAATCTACTGGAATCGTTCCCCGTCCACTGGGTGATATTATGGGCCTCCAAAGGGGCTCCGCCGTCAAATATTCCGTGATTAAGCCGCCGTACGGTTTCTCTCGCCGAGATTTCTTGCAACTTTCCTGCGGCTTCGCTGGCTGTGTTCCGCTGGCGAATTTCCATCTTCTCGGTGCTTCGCCTGCCACTGCCCCCGTCGCCTTCGAAGAAGTTCCTCCGTCCAGCAGCGGCATCACGTGGGTGCACACCGCGGGCAAGTCGCCCGAAAAGTATTTACCTGAGACCAGCGGCGCAGGCTGCGCCTTCCTCGATTACGACAACGATGGCTGGATGGACATTTATCTGGTCAACAGCGGTAAGTGCGATTTTTATAATCCTCCTCACCCCTTGCGGAATGCCCTCTATCACAACAATCGTGACGGCACATTTACCGACATTACCGAGAAAGCGGGAGTGGCCGGAGGCGGCTATGGCATGGGCGTGGCAGTTGGAGACTATGACGGCGACGGCTTTCCCGACCTCTACGTTACGCAGTACGAACGCAGCATCCTCTATCACAATAACGGCGATGGAACGTTTACAGATGTGACGGAGAAGGCGGGGGTGTCGGCTCCCGGATGGAGTACCAGCGGGGTGTGGTTCGATTACGACAACGACGGCCGGCTCGATCTTTTTGTTTGCCAGTTCTGCGAGTTCAACAAAACGCTGAGCTGCGGCGTCGATAACGATGGCACGCATCACTACTGCATTCCGCGCATCTTCAAGCCGCGGCCCAGTTGGCTGTTTCATAACAACGGCGATGGAACATTCACCGATGTAAGCCGGGAATCGGGTATTGCCGAGCATCTCGGAAAAGCCTGGGGTGTAGTCGCAACCGATGTGAATAACGACGGGCGCATGGATCTATTCGTTACCAATGACACGGTGGCAAATTTCTTGTTCATGAATCGCGGAGGACGCTTCGAAGAAGCCGGCCTTCCGGCGGACGTTGCGTACAGCGCTGAAGGCAGGGCCCGTTCGGGCATGGGAGTTGACTCCGCGGACTTCAACCAGGACGGTTGGATGGACCTCTTCGTCGCCAATATCGACCAGGAGATTTTCTCTTTGTACCGAAACAACCGTGATGGGACGTTTGATGATGTCGCGATGCCGATGGGCATCGGCATGGCTACGCGCTGGATGAGCGGCTGGGGGCTCAAGTTCTTCGATTACGACAACGACGGCGATCTGGACCTCATTCTCTCCAACGGCTTCCCCGATGATATGGTCGAGGAACTGTCCCACCGGGTCACTTACAAAGAACCGCTCCTGTTGTTTCAAAACCAGGGCAATGTTTTTAAGAACGTGAGCCAGCAGAGTGGTCCGGTGTTCGCGAAATCATTCGCCGCCCGCGGTCTTGCAATCGGCGATTTCAACAATGATGGCGCGCTGGACGTGCTCATATCGAATAACGACGGCCCTCCGCTTCTATTACGAAACCATGCCGGCAACCAGAATCATTGGCTGGGCCTGCGCCTTGTAGGCCGCAAGTCGAACCCGGATGCGATCGGAGCTCGCATCACCTATCAAGCCGGCGATCTGAAACGCGCGAGAATGAAGACCGGGGGCGGCAGTTTCCTCTCCTCCCATGACCCGCGGGTCGTGCTGGGCTTGGGCAAGCGCTCGAAAGTCGATTGGCTGGAGATTAAGTGGCCTCAGCCCGGAGGAACGGTGGAGCGTCTCACGACACTGCCAGTAGACCGTTACATCACGATTGTAGAAGGCAGCGGCCGGTGGGAGTAACCCTGCCCTCTTCAAGCAGCCCAAGATTACCGGTTGTGGAAAACCGATTCAACCGCGAATCTGACGAGGTTGCCAGAGGAGCGTGGCCCCGAGGTGCGTTGTCGTCTGAAAAAGCGCCTTTAGGCTCATCGATCCAAAAACCGTGATTTTGGATACGAAATTATGTCCAACCATAGGTCTGTCTTCGCCCATCCCGTCCGGATTTAAGGTGATAGCGCACCCGGTCTCAGCGGCGCTGCCCAGACTCCTTCATGAAACCATAGGTTTCTATCGGCAAAGACTTCCGCGCCTTTTCCCGTTTTGACTAAATGGGTTTCCTTTTTAGAAAATCGTTATTTTTTAGCTTGACAACGATGATGCACGAGGACTAGAAGTCACCTGACACTAGTAGTTTCACATTACGATGAAAGTACTAGGAGTCGTGTGTTGCCCGCACGGACTGCTATTGGGACCCCGAAAGTCGAGTGAAGAATCGCAAAAGGTTTTCGGAGGGGTGCATGAAAGGTACATTGATGACGAAACCGGCAATCGGAAAACTGTCACTATTTCGCGGACTATTTTGGGTGTTAATGCTCACTATTCCGCTGGCTATGCACGCCCAACAGTACTCCGGCACAATCACCGGAACGGTGACCGATTCCAGCGGCGCGTCTGTACCGGGCGCCGAGGTGACCGCCACCAACACGGGGACTGGTAGTACCTACAATGCCACCGCCAGCGACCAGGGCGTGTACATATTTGCCCAGTTGCCTGTCGGGAACTATGAGGTCCACGTCAAGAAGGCCAGCTTCAAGGAATTCGTTGCTAAGGGCGTTGAAGTCCACACCTCGACGACGACAGAGGTCAGCCCTAAATTGGATGTCGGCTCGGCCTCTGAGACGATTACGGTTGAAGCCAGCGACGTGCAAGTTGAAACCAGTCAAGCGTCGGTCGGTGAAGTGGTCGAAGGCACCCAAGTCCGAGAGTTGCCCCTTAACGGGGAGAATTTTATGGGGTTGGTCGTGTTGTCGCCGGGAGTTTCCCAGGCCAACGACTTCAACGGTCGCGACAAAGGTCTGCTCGGGGGCAGCGATTTTTCGGTCAACGGTAACCCTTACACGAATAATTTGTTCCTCGTAGACGGCGTCAACAACAATGACGTAGGGTCCAACCGAACGATCCTGGTCTATCCTTCCACCGATGCCATTGATGAGTTCAAAATGGTCCGAAACTCCTACGGTCCGGAGTACGGCCAAGCGTCGGGCGCTATTATCAGCATCACCACCAAGAGCGGCACAAACCAGTTCCACGGCGGTTTTTTCTATGCCGGCCGAAATGACAAACTGGACGCGAACGACTGGTTCTCTAACCACACCGCTAATCCGGTAAAGGCGGAGCTACGCCGCAATGACTGGGGCTACCACATCGGTGGTCCGGCTATCAAGAACAAGCTTTTCTTCTTCTGGGGTCAAGAATGGAATCGGGAAGTCCGCGGCAGTCCACAGTCTGCTTGCGTGCCTACCGCAGCCGAACAGGCCGGCGACTTCAGTCAGAATTTCACTGGAGCGGCTGCGCCGACCGCTACTAACACCGGCGGTACCCTTGCGACAGATCAGTGCGGCGCGAACCAACCAGCCCAGTGGGTCGGCCCCGTGGGCAGCGCGGTTTATACCTCTACCATTCCGGTCGCGTTCCAGACGACGGGAAATCCATTTAAACTCAACGGTGTTGATCCTGCTGGCGCGTTGCTCGGCCAATTTTACCCAGCCCCCAATCGCCCTCTCGCGAACGGCATTAACTGGTTTGATTCGGAAAAAGTGGCTCCCTCCTGGAGTGAAATAAACGGGCGCGCTGACTACGATCTGACCCAGAAGCATCGCGCCACTTTCCGCTGGACGCAAGATTCGTGGAAGGTTCCCGGCCCGGCCCCCGGTCAGTTCTGGGGAGACAGCATCTTTCCAACCGTGAGTTCGGATTGGAGCCAGCCATCCAAGAGCGTGATGGCCAAATTGACATCACAACTAAGCAGCAGCATGGTGAATGATGTCGAGTTCGGTTACGGGCACAACGCCATCGTCACTACTCTCTCTCCCAGTTCCTCGGCGCTGGTCGCCGCCACGAATGCTGCCATTCCAACCGCTTGGCCGACTTCGTTAAAGCAGAAGGGCGCCTACATTGATGGCGGTGGCGCATGGGGAGGTTTGAATCCTTATGGCGGCGGACCCGCTGGCGCGCAGACTATGTGGACCATTGCTCCTTATGGCAACCATGAGGATCTGTACGCGATTCAGGATAATATTTCGAAGGTTCGCGGCAACCATTTGTTCAAAGCAGGCGCTTACTACAGCACCAACAAGAAAATCGAATACAACAACGGCGGCAATGACCAGCCAGCCATTTCGGTTGGAGGCAGCAGTGTCAGGGTCCAGACCAACAACCCGCTTGCCAATGTTCTTGTGCCGGGGAAAAACACGGCGCTCGATCCCACCGGCGCCGGTCAAACCTACAATACCAGCGAAAACAGCGTCAACGGACTGGCTCAAGTAGGCTGGCACGATTTCGAGTGGTACCTCGGAGATACCTGGAAGTTCAATCACAACTTGACCTTCAGCTATGGCTTCCGATGGTCCTTCTACCGGGAACCGTTCGGCATAGACAACAAATGGGCGTCGTTCAGTCTGGCTGATTGGAGCCCCACCGAAGCTGCCGCCAATCCTTCCGACGCCTGCAACGGCATCGTGGTCGTGCCGGGAACCAGCCCCTGCAAGTCGCAGGCGGCTCTCCTCTCATCACTCGGAGTCAATCTGCCTCTCTCTGCCGGAACACCCGGGCCAAATCGCGCTCTCGTGAACAACAATAATCACACTATCGCTCCGCGTATCGGCATTGCCTGGGATGTACGAGGCGACGGCAAAACGGCAGTGCGGATGGGTATCGGGCAATTCTATCAACGAGAATTAGTGGGTATTGATGAGACCTTGGCGCATAACGCTCCATTTGTCATCAACGCTGCCGATATCCGAACATTGGAGACGCCTGCGCCTTTGGCCAACCCATCGGTCTCACCTAGCGCTGCCAAGGATCCGCGGGCGATTGTACCGAACAGCTGGCAGTGGAACCTCTCGGTGGAGCAGCAACTCGCCCGTAACACGTCGCTTCAAATAGGCTACGTGGGCAACGAGGGTATTCACCTCACCTCAATGGCAGATCTGAACCGAGTTGCACCCGGCAATTGGCTTCAGGCCTCCTTCCTGGGCGGTAACGGCCCCAACGGCAGTGTCACGAACATTGATTCGTTACGTTCCGCCACAAACTTCGGCACCATCGGCGAGTTCGCTCGCGGAGGTTCCGCGAGCTACCATTCGTTGCAGGCCCTGTTCCGTTCACGCATCGGCAGCCGTTCGAGCTTCCAGGCGTCCTATACTTGGTCTCACTCCATCGGCGACGTGGAACTGGATAACTCCTCTGGCAGCGTGAACCAGGAAGCGTTTATTGATCCTGGTAACACGCGTCTCGACAAAGGCAATACGAATATCAACCGGCCGAATATCTTCGTGGCCAATGAAGTGTTCGACTTGCCCAAACTTGGAAGCAGCAACGGGTTCACCCGATCGGTGCTCGGAGGGTGGGAACTGAACAGCATTATCAACATCCAATCCGGAGCTTCGTTCAGCGTTTTCACGAATGGTGTGACTGACGCAAACCATGCGGTTAACCCAATGCAGATTCCCGGGGCTGCCCCGTGCGTCGCCTCGACGGGAGCAAACTGCTACCAGTTGAGCACGCTGACGGGAACCGGCTTCGGCAACAACCAGCGCGCGAACGCCACGGGGATAGGTTGCGACTCGGGTTCCAGCGGCGACCAACTCCTGAACCCTGCGGCGTTTACGCTAGTGGGCTACCAGATCGGGACGGTGGGTACCGTGCGTCGTGGATCCTGCGCCGGCGCGGATGCCCGCGACGTTGACGTGCAACTGGCGAAGAATTGGAAGATCAAAGAGCGCTACGGCATTAAGTTCAGCTTTGACTTCTTCAACTTCTTCAACCATGCCAATTTCGACAGCCAAAATCTTGAGGGCACAGGCTTCAATCCCACCAGCGTGACTTGCGGTGCGAACGCTTGCAGCCCAACCAACAATGTCGTCCAGAGCCAAACGCCGGTTACTAATTTTGGAACAGCCGGCTCGGTACACCCGGGACGCGAACTTCAATACACTTTGAGGTTCACGTTCTAAGGCGCTGAAGACTTCATCACTCAGGTCACGAACGGCGGGGCTTGAAAATCCGAGCCCCGCCGTTTACTTTTGCTATGGAGCAGTCGGGGATCCGTCGTCTGTGAATGACAGAATTTCCTGGTGGGCGCGACCCGGGCGCAAGTCGGCCGCGCGGTTTAATAGAATCACGGTTCTGATGCTTCTGATTTGCGTTCCGGCTTTGCATCCTTTCGTCTTCGCTCAAGCAACTTCGCCCCACCGAGCTCCGACAAAAACGGCTGCAGCACGTTCCGACTCCGCGCAGGTTCAACTCGACAAGCGGCTGGCCGCGGCTCGGGAAGCGCGATTAGCCGGCGATGCCGCGGCCATTGCGCTGGCCAATGAACGTCTCATTGCTCTTGCGTTGCGCGAACTGGCGCAGTTACGCTTGATCCAGTCAGCCTATCCGCAAGCTGTGGAACTTTACCGCCGCTCCCTGGATTTCGAGGATCTTCCGGACACCCGTGTCGATCTGGCCATTGCTGAGTTGCAAGCGAATAATCCCGAGGAGTCGCTAACCGAATCGGGTAAGGCGCTGGCCGTGGATCCGAAAAACGCCCGCGCGGTCAACGTCAGCGCCCGGGCATGGATGCAGAAGGGCGACTATGCCAAGGCCGCCGACGCCTTCGAGCGTGCCGTGCGGCTTGCCCCGGACGTAGAGACCTCCTATTCCCTGGGGATTTGCCTGCTGCAACTAAAAGACGCGAGCGACAAGGAAAAAAACCAGCGAGTCGCCGCCACCGTGTTTCAACAGATGATACAGATGGCGGGCGATAGCGGTTCCTTGCACGTGCTGTTTGGTAGGGCCTACCGGGACGCCGACGATATGCCCTCAGCTATACGCGAATTCAGGCGGGCCATCGCGTTGGACCCGACCACGCCGCACGCCCACTATTTTCTCGGGCTCGCGACCTTCGCAGTGAATGAATGGAAGGCCACGCCCGAGATCAAGACCGAATTCGCGCGGGAGCTGGAACATTATCCGCGCGATTATCTGGCCAACTACATGCTCGGCTTCATTGCCTCTAGCGAGCGACGCTATGACGTGTCCGACAAGCATTTAGAGGCAGCGGTCGCGGCGAATCCCAACTGGCCTGAGCCTTGGCTCTATATGGGTCTTAACGCCTACGCGAGCGGCGAGATGAAACGTGCCGAGCAGATGTTCCGCAAGGCCGTCGAGCTTACCGGCAGCGATGAGGCGCGTTCCAATTTCCAGATTCGGCGGGCTTATATCGATCTTGGACGCATACTGGCGAACTCGGGACGCACCCAGGAAAGCGAAGAGTATCTGGCCAAGGCGCGCGCTCTTCAGAATAAAGTTTTGCAGCAGAGCCAGCAGAATATAGCGCAAATGGCTTTGGCCGGAGGCGTGGGCTCGGCCGCGGCAATCGTGCCCCTAAATCCCAAGAGCGAAACCGAGGCCGCCCCTTTGCTTCCCGCCTACACCGATCCGTTCGCGCGCGTCGATGCTTCGGTGATGGCTCGCGCCAATTTGACGCAAACACAGCGCGCCGCCGCTGACTCCCAGGAGAATCGACTCCGCTCGGTGCTAGGTCTGAGCCTCAACGACCTGGCCACCTCCGAGGCCGTGAGAAAGGAATATTCCGTGGCGCTCGGTCACTATCAGGAAGCAGAGCACTGGGATCCAGAGATCCCCGGGCTCGCCAAGAACTTGGGTCTTTCGGCATTTCGCATCAACAATTATCCGGAAGCAATTCGCGGCCTGACGCGAGCTCTCGACGAGCAGCAAGGGGACGCGCCGCTGCGCGCCATGCTCGGCATGGCCTATTTCGGGGCCGAGAAGTATACCGAGGCGGCTGCAACATTTTCTCTGTTAGGCATCCGCGGCATGCAGGACGCCACGGTTGGTTACGCCTGGGCAGCTTCTCTCGCTCGCACCGGTGACTTGAAAAAAGCCGCGGAGATTCTCGATGAATTCGAGAAAGAAAACCATGCGAATACTGACAGTTTGCTCCTGATCGGCCAGCTTTGGATTGAAATTGGGGACTACGGCCGCGCGGTTGACACTTTCCATCGCGGATTGCAGTCTGACCCGTCCCTGCGAAAAGCACACTATTTCGCAGGGCAAGCCGACATACGATTGGAGCATTGGTCGCAAGCGGAAGAGGAGTTCCAAGCCGAGCTGAAGCTTGAGCCCGCCAACCCCGATGCCCTGTACAACCTGGGCTTCGTCTACCTTCAGCAATCGCGGGTGGATGAGGCTGCCGGCCTTTTCCAACAGGTATTGAGTGAACAGCCCGGTCACGCCAACGCTCATTACGAATTGGGAAAAATTTTGCTCGATCGAGGACAATTAGACGAGGCGGTGAACCATCTGGAGAGTGCCACCCGCCTCAGCCCACAAAGCGATTACATGCACTATCAGTTGCAGGCGGCCTACCGCAAGCTGCAGCGCGTGGCGGACGCCGATCGAGAGCTGGAAATTTATAAACAGCTCAAAGCGAAGCAGCGCCAGCAGCCCGGGCAGTCCATGCAAAGCCGGTAAGGGTGGAAGAGAAACTCCGAAGCGAGAACTAGTGAAGGAAAAACGATTGAGCCGATATCGACATCAGCCCTACATCAGGATGTTTTTCCTGATCTTCATGGTCGCGAATCTTCTGTTTGGCCAGGAGGGCCATCCCACGCCACCTCCTCCGCCTCCGGGAGGTAAATCCTTTAAGTGCAACGGCCGTTCGATCCCGCAACTGGAGGATGTCACGGCGAAGGCCGGGATTAGTTTCAAGCACACCTCCGATCCGGCCAAGAAATATATCGTAGAGTCGATGAGCGGCGGCGTGATCCTGCTCGATTACGATCGCGATGGCTGGCTGGATATCTATTTCACCAATGCTCCCAGCGTGGAGATGGCCATCAAGGGTCAGAAGAGCCGTGGCGCTCTCTACCGAAATAATCATGACGGCACGTTTACCGATGTGACCGATAAAGCCGGCATCGCTACGCCATGCTTCGCCATGGGCGGGGCGGTTGGGGACATCGACAATGACGGCTGGCCCGATCTGTATATCACTTGCCTCGGCGGAAATGTTCTCTACCACAATAACGGCGATGGCACATTCACGGATGTCACTTCCAAGGCGGGCGTCGCCGACGGCCGGTGGTCAACCGGCGCCGCATTCGGCGATTATGACGGCGATGGATTCGTCGACCTGATGGTCACCAACTACGTTGATTTTCACCTCAACGATCTTCCGGGTTTCGGCAATTCGCCCAACTGTAAATATAGAGGCTTGGATGTGCAGTGTGGTCCGCGCGGGCTGAAGGGCGCGGGAGATGCGCTTTTCCATAACAACAAGAATGGCACTTTCACCGATGTTTCCAAGGATGCCGGCGTCGATGATCCTAACGGCTATTACGGCCTGGGAGTCTTATGGGCCGATTTCAACAATACTGGACGTCCCGACATTTACGTAGCCAATGATTCGACGCCAAAATTCCTTTACAAGAACGAAGGCAACGGGAAATTCAAGGACATCGGACTCGAGTCTGGCACCGCGGTGAGTGAAGATGGATCCGAACAGGCCTCCATGGGCATTGCGATTGGCGATTATCTACACACCGGACGGCCGTCGTTATTTGTGACCAATTTCGAGAACGAAAACAGCCTGCTTTACCGCAACGACGGCAACTGGAATTTCACCGAAGTTTCCTATCCTTCTGGCGTGGCCCTGCCTTCGTTGCCGTGGGTGAAGTGGGGAACGGCATTTGCCGACCTTGACAACGATGGTTGGCTGGATCTCATCGCCGTGAGTGGCCAGGTGTATCCGCAAGTGGATACGCTCCCTTCGGGCGCCGGTTATCGCGAACCAAAGCTACTCCACATGAATCAGAACGATGGAACGTTTTGCGATGCCAGCGATCTAGCGGGACCCGCGCTCAAGGAAAAGCGGGTGTCGCGCGGCCTTGCGGTCGGCGATCTTTTCAACGATGGCAATATGGACGTCGTGATCAGCGATCTTGACGGCAGTCCGATGGTCCTGAAGAATCACGGCGTTTCGGGCCGCCATTGGGCGAGCTTTGAGCTTGCGGGAACCAAGAGCAATCGATTAGCGCTGAACGCGCGCATCAAGGTTGTGGCTGGTGGAATGACGCAGACCGACGAAATTCACAGCGGCGGAAGCTATCTCTCGCAAAATGATCTTCGGGTCCACTTCGGTTTGGGCGCGGCCACGAAGATCGACAAAGTTGAGGTTCACTGGCCGTCCGGAAGCACCGAGTCCTTTAGCGATCTTGCCGCAGACCATTTTTATTCCGTGCTCGAGGGCCACGGGATTGTGCCCGCAGAACAAATCCGTCCAGCGTCCAAACGGCCTTGACTCAGCAGTACCCCCGCCGCAAATAACTAGCGTTCCCTTCTATTTGGTCGCGGGAACCATTTTTTCGAGCTGCGCGACTTGCTGCTTCACCAGGTCGGCATTAGGCCCACTTGGCAGATACGTTAAGCAGTTGCGCAAGTGTGACAGGGCTCCAGCAAAGTCGTGTTTATCAGCGAGAATAACACCGAGTAATTGCTCGGTGGCTGGCTGGGTGTGCAGCGGGTCCATAGAGAGCGCTGTGGTTGCGCTCGCCTCGGCGACATCCTTTTTATTCAACCGGTAATTTCCCAGAGCATTGTAATACCAGACCTCCACCGTGCCGCGGGGGGTGAGTTCTAACTCGTGAGCAGTGTCATCGACCACCTCCTGCCACTTCCCAGCCTGGGCGGCGAATGGAACCAGATGCCCATAGGGAAGAACAAATTTCGGGTCCGCCGCGACTGCCTTGGAGAATGAGTTCGCGGCGTCCTGCGGCTTTTTCTCCTCCTGAATCTTTCCGAGTTGGTACCACGCTTCCGCGAATTGAGGGTAGGCCTGAACAGCTTTTTCCAGCTCCCGTTGCGCACGGTCTGGCTTCTGCTCCAGCCATTCGCTGCGCGCCTTTTCGTACGCTTTGGCAGCTTCCTTGGGAGCCGAAGCCGAGGTGCTGCTCACCGCCGCACCAGCCGCCCCTTCCTCCCGATTCAGCTGGATGGTGCCGATATCCGGATCATCGAGCAGGTTGCGGTTTGGGATCGTGATCTCGCTGGAGTGAAAGCCTGGCAAAGCCGCTTCGACTGCGCACCCGATGAATTCAGCTGCTGGTTTGGATCTCGCACCCTCGGTACCTAGCGTGTGAGTCGATGTCTCGACCATCGCAATCTCGAAGTTGCCCTTGGGATCTGCGTTCGCCGTGTAGCGAATTTTTCCGTCGCACGTTACGGTAATTGGAACCGGGTCCCAAAGAAAGGGTTCCCCGACGACACTCACCTTGCCGAGCAGATAATCTCCGCTGCGTCCCTGGTTGGAAAGACTATCCCACTTGGCGGACTTACCAACATCGGTGGAGCTTTCCGGTGTTTTACCGCTGCCGGTTTGCGCAATGGCCGCAACCTGAAACATCGGGAAAAACCACAAAAGAAAGAACAATTTCGGTTTCATTTTCACTCCATCTCGCAGTAACTAGGTGTCGATCGATTTCCTGAAGACGAAACGTGCCAGTCTGCCGGAAATGATTCGTATCGTGCTGCGCGCGACTACGGTCTTCCTACACAGAATAATCCTTGCCGTCGAAGTTGGCTTCGAAATGTTCAAATCAAGATCTTGGTTGGGTGAAAAGGGCATCGAAAGGTCGGGGCGGGGCAACATGGGACGTGCCCTTTGCCCGAAACGTTCAGTTTCTGGCACGGGCGTGAACAGAGGAACTCGAGTGGCTGGTTGTCATTCCTGTATTGTTCCGGGTTGAGGACTGATCGGGGAGCTATTGCGAGATCGGAATGCTTTGTCGGTGGGATGCTGGGAGCGGGGATGCTGCTGACGAACATGATCGGCGAATTCTCTGGATAGCCCCTTGCGGTTCTTTGGGCCTTCGAACGTGATCGCGCAGGCCGAACACCCGAACGTCGGCGGATAAGCCTTGGAGAGGCGGAGGTGTGGAACTCTACGACCGGGCATACTCACAAACTAAGCGATTCTGTGTTAGTGCGCAGTCAGGGAAAATCCTAAAGTGTGTCCTCTGCTCGATCAGGGCGCCGCGGGCTGGTAAAACCCACGCCGAGCAATGCAACCCACTTGGACAAATGGACTTTCCTACATGAAACTCTGTATGGCGATTCATCGGAGCGAATGGTGAGGTGTTCTCTGCGTGCAGAACGACGGAAAGCCCCTATAGGGCAGGCTATAATCCATGGCTCCGCCTTTTCGAGCTGGAGACTAGAGCTTGCGTTCGTCGGGGTACGGAATCTGACACATTTTGAACGGTTTCGCCGTACTCTATCACGGTGGAGGGGGAGAATTTTATGAGCGAGATGCAAGCGAATCAGAAAAATGGGACGCTGGCCAGCGTGCTTGGCCGAAACACGGAGAAAATCCTCGGCGAGTGGATGCGGCAAATGAGCGGCACCACTCGCCGCAGTGATTTGATCAAGGAGTCCGATCTGCGGGCTGAGGGTTCACGGTTCCTGCAACTGTTGAAACAGGCCATCGAGTCGGACGGAAACAATTTTCAATCGCCCGCATATGAGCCGGTGCGAGAAGTTCTGGCCGATATATCGCGAAGTCGGTCCCAGAAGGGATTCAAGCCCTCTGAAACCGCCACATTTGTTTTTTCCCTTAAACGACCCCTCTTCAACGAGATCCAAAGCCAACACAGAGGGGACGCGGATACCATGGCGGCGGAGATCTGGTCGTTAACCGAGTTGCTGGACGCGATGGGGCTGTACACGACGGAAGTCTTTCTGAAGTCGCGAGAGGAAATTGTGCGGCGCCAGCAGGAGGAACTCCTTGAACTCTCGACGCCGGTCGTGAAACTTTGGGATGGGGTCTTAGCTCTGCCCATCATCGGCACTCTCGATAGCGCGCGCACCCAGGTGGTAATGGAATCTCTGCTGCAAGCAATCGTGCAGACCAATTCGCGCGTAGCCATCATTGACATTACCGGAGTGCCGACGGTAGACACGGTGGTGGCACAGCACTTGTTGAAAACAGTTACGGCGGCACGGCTGATGGGCGCGGATTGCATCATCAGCGGCGTGCGGCCGCAAATCGCGCAAACCATCGTTCACTTGGGCATCAACCTTCTTGATGTCACTACGAAATCGACGCTCGCAGCTGCTTTCTCGGTTGCACTGCAAAGATTAGGAATAACTTTCGTTCGTGAGACCGCGAAGAGCTAGGAGCATCAGTTGGAAAAAATTCCGATTTTAAAAATGGGCGAATTCTTGCTGGTCACGATTCAGGTGGATATGCATGACCGGTTGGCAATGGCACTGCAAGATGACTTGACCAAGACGATCAGCCAGACGGACGCCCGCGGAGTGCTGATCGACATTTCCACTCTGGAAATCGTCGACTCCTTCATTGGCCGCATGCTGAGCAACATTGCAGCGATGTCCCGGGTGCTCGACGCGGAGACCGTGGTTGTGGGCATGCAGCCCGCCGTAGCAATCACACTGGTCGAACTCGGGCTTTCGCTTCCGGGCGTGCGCACCGCTTTGAATGTGGACGCAGGCATGGAGCTTCTACGAGCATCAGTCAAGGCCAACAAGGAGATGTATGGCAGTCGTCTCCACTGAGAGCGTGCCCATAAAGTCGGAGCCGGATGTGGTGACCGTCAGGCGGCGAGTGCGGGAGGTTTCCGCTCAGCTTGGCCTGAGTCTGGTAGACCAAACCAAGATCATTACCGCGGCCAGCGAACTGGCGCGTAATACCATTATTTATGGTGGCGGCGGTGCTATGCAGATGCAGACGTTGAATGGTCCGAGGGTGGGCTTGCGTCTCACTTTCGAGGATCAGGGCCCAGGCATTCCCGACGTCGATCTTGCACTGCGTGACGGTTTCACTACGGGCTCTGGATTAGGTCTGGGACTCGGAGGATCGAAACGTCTGGTCAACGAATTTGAAATTGTTTCCCGACTCGGCGAAGGGACACGGATCACCATTACACGGTGGAAATAGGCGCATGCTGATCGAGGTTAAAGAATCCAGCCAGACTGGCGAAGCACGCCGGAAGGCAGCCGAACTAGCGCAGGACCTGCAATTGGGAGAGGTTCGGGCCGGCGCAGTAGCCTTGGTCGCGACGGAAATGGCGACAAATCTGGTGAAGCATGCAGGCAACGGAACCATGCTGTTTCAGAGAATTCGCGAGAATGGAAGCTCGGGCTTGCGTCTGATGGCCATCGACAGAGGACCTGGAATTGCCGACGTGACAAAAGCTCTGCAAGATGGTCACTCCACCGCTGGGTCGATGGGAACGGGCCTGGGGGCAGTGCGGCGCCTGTCGGATGAATTTGAAGTGTACTCGGCTTCGGGCATGGGCACGCTCGTACGAGCCGAATTTTGGCCAGAAAATCACCTAAATACGCACTCCCCGAAAATGCTGGTTATGGGCGCGGTTTCCGAGCCCATACAGGGCGAAGAGGAATGTGGAGACGGATGGGGATTTCGCCGGTTTGCTGATTCGGTGGTGCTAATGGTGTTGGATGGTCTCGGACATGGAGTGCTTGCGGCTGAAGCGGCGAGAGAAGGGGAACAGATTCTGGTCAAGGCGAAAAGCGACTCCCCGCTTGAGATTCTGCAGGATGTCCACGACGCGTTAAGAAAAACCAGGGGAGCCGCAGTAGCAGTGGCCCGAATTAACGAAGCGAAAGGACTGGTTTCGTTCGCCGGTGTTGGTAATATTTCGGCTTCGATTGTTTCTCCAGGCCTGAGCCGGAGTTTGGCTTCTCACAACGGCACAGTCGGCCACCACATGCCGAGAATTCAGGAATTTACCTACCCTTGGAATGCAGACAACATCCTGGTGATGCACTCTGACGGTCTGACTTCACGCTGGGACTTGGATCGCTATCCTGGCATCTGGAGCAAACACCCAAGCGTTATTTCGGCAATATTGCACCGGGATTATTGCCGCAGGCGAGATGACGTGACGGTTGTAGCCGCAAAGATTGTCTGACATCGACGTGTTATATGGCCCTGAATCTTTTCACGATAGATATCCGGCTCGAAAATGATGTCGTACTCGCGCGGCAGAAGGCGCGCACCATGGCCGCGGCTTTGAAGTTCGATCTCCAGGATCAGACTCGCATAGCTACCGCTGTATCCGAAATCGCGCGCAATACATTTCAATACGGCGGGGGTGGAAGAGCGGAATTCAGCATAGAAGAAAGTCCGGAAAAAATGTTGCTGGTTACGCTTCGCGACAAAGGCCGCGGAATCCAGAACCTCGATGAGATTATGGGCGGCAAATATGTATCGCAAACTGGGATGGGACTGGGCATCCTGGGGGCAAAGCGCTTGATGGACCGCTTCAAAATTGAAACGAATGCCCGCCAGGGCACCACTGTCATCCTTGGAAAAAACGTTCCTCGCGGTTTTTCGCGCTTCAAGCCCGGCGAACTCGACAAAGTGCTTTCCAGCGTCGAACGTGCGTCACAAGATCCTTATCAGGAACTGAAGCAGCAGAACCAGGAACTGCTGAAGACGCTGCAGGAGCTTCGTGCCCGGCAGGAAGAACTGGCAAATCTCAACCGTGAACTGGACGAAACCAATCGTGGGGTAGTCGCTCTCTACGCCGAACTCAACGACAAAGCCGATTTTCTGCAGCGCGCCTCGGAATTGAAGAGCCATTTTCTTTCCAACATGAGCCACGAATTCAGAACGCCCCTGAATTCGATTACGGCACTCAGCCAAATTCTGCTGGACCACCTTGACGGCGATCTGACCGAAGAACAGGAAAAGCAAGTCAAGTTCATTCGCGGATCGGCACAGGATTTGACGGATCTGGTAAACGATTTGCTCGATCTGGCCAAGGTCGAGGCCGGCAAGGTGAGCATCCGAGCGTCCAACTTTAACGTGGATGGTGTCTTCGCCGCATTGCGCGGCATGTTGAGACCTTTGTTGAGCCAAAATTCGTCGGTGAATCTGGTTTTTGACGAACCCGCCGATCTGCCCGATCTCTATACGGACGAAGCCAAAGTGTCGCAGATCCTCAGAAATTTCATCTCCAATGCCCTGAAGTTTACGGAGCGCGGCGAGGTCCGAGTCTCGGTGGAGCGGGGTCATGATGAGACGGTGGTGTTTTCCGTAGCCGACAGTGGGATTGGAATTGCAGAAGAGGACCAGGAGCGAATATTCCAAGAGTGGGTGCAGGTTGAAGGCCACAAGCAGAAAGCTGTAAAAGGAACTGGCCTTGGATTACCGTTGTCGCGCAAGTTGGCGCAATTGCTGGGCGGAAATGTGTACGTAAAGAGCCAGGTCGGGTTGGGCTCGACTTTTTTTGCGGTAATTCCTATTCGCTTCACTGGAGAAGCCGAAGTCAGTTACGTTCCAGATGTGAAGCGCGAGTTGGACGCCAGCAAGATGCCTGTCCTGGTCGTGGAGGACAATCGCGAAGCTTTATTCATCTACGAAAAATACTTGAAAGGCACACAGTTTCAAGTGGTACCTGCCAAAGATCTCAAGGAGGCGCGGCAGACCTTGCGTGAGATCCGGCCGGTGGCGGTTGTCTTGGACGTTCTGTTGCAAGGCGAACACTCGTGGGAACTGCTGCAGGAACTGAAGCAGAGTCCGGCGACCGCTGGCATCCCGATCTTCGTGGTGACGGTAGTGGACAATCGAGACAAGGCGATTGCGATGGGAGCCGACGGATTCCATGCCAAACCAGTCGACCGGGGTTGGCTGATTGAGCAGCTCAACGCAATTGCCCAGCACTTGTACCAACGGCAAGTTCTAATCATCGATGACGATGAAGTTTCCCGGTATTTGTTAAGGAGCGTGTTGGGCCAAGCGGAACTAAGGTTTTCTGAAGCTAACGGAGGGCAAGAGGGCCTTAGGCGAGCCAATGAGATGCACCCGGATCTGGTAATTCTGGATCTGGCAATGCCGGATATGTCTGGATTTGAAGTCCTCAGCAAACTAAAAGAAAATCCGCGCACCGCGAACATTCCGGTAATTATTCATACTTCGAAAGTGCTGGAATCTTACGAACGGACGATGCTCACCGAAGCAGTGGCTATTGTGTCGAAGGAGTCACGCTCTCGGGAACTCTCCCTGGCGCATTTCGCAGAGGCTTTCAGCAAGGCAGGTGTGCCTCTGAATGTGCTCTCGGGCAGGGAGGCGGGCCATGGCTGATTCCGCAGATTCCCTTAAGAGGAAAGAGAGTGCCAGATGGGAGTCGATTCGAGCCGACCCGCCGGGCAACAGCACGATTCGGATTCTTACCGTCGATGACAATGAGGCCTTGCGTTATTCGCTAGTTCGTTCGCTGCGTGATGCCGGATATCAGGTGGTCGAAGCCAAAACCGGAGCAGAGGCGCTCGCTCGCGCCGCGGAGCTGCCCGATCTGATCACTCTCGACGTAAATCTGCCGGACATGAACGGGTTCCAGGTTTGCCGGAAACTCAAAGCAGATCCTGCTACCAATCACATTCCGATTCTCCATGTGTCTTCTACGTTCGTGGATCCGCAATCCCGGGTGCAGGGCCTTGAAGGTGGGGCTGACGCCTATCTGGCGGAGCCGATTGACCGTGCGGAGTTGGTGGCGACGGTCGGCGCTCTGCTGCGACTGAAGCGGGCGGAGACAACGGCTCGACAGCAGGCCGAGGCTGCGGAGGCGGCTCGCCGGGAACTCGCACAACTAAATGCAACGCTGGAGATACGCGTCAACGAGCGCACCGCCGAGCTTAAGACCGCGAATGAAGGCTTGCGAGAACTCTCGGGGCGCATTCTGCAACTTCAAGACGACGAACGGAGACGGATTGCGCGGGAGTTGCATGATAGTGTCGGTCAACTGCTTGCGGCTATAAGCATGAATATGGCGGTCGTCGAGGATGAATTGGACGCGCTGAGCCCCGAGGCGAATAAAGCATTTCTCGAAAATCGTATGTTCGTGCAGCAGATTCTTCAAGGCATTCGCACAATTTCTCACCTGCTGCATCCTCCGCTGCTCGACGAATCGGGATTGCCGTCCGCGCTGAGATGGTATGTGGAGGAATTTAGTCAACGAAGCGGTATCAAGGTCAACCTTGAATTTTCGCCCGGATTCGATCGCTTCGTTCCCGAATTGGAGACCGCGGTATTCCGGATCGTCCAGGAAGGTCTAGGCAATATCCATCGGCACTCTCAAAGTCCGACCGCCGTTATTCGAATAATGGAGAACGACAACGGCTTGAGCCTGGAAATCCGCGATGCGGGGCGTGGAATCCCGGTTGAGAAGCAACAGCAGATCAAACTGGGGATTCGGACGGGCGTCGGGTTGCGCGGAATGCGGGAGCGCGTCACACAAATGGGGGGGCAACTGGAGATCGAATCAGACAGCAGCGGCACAGCCATCCTCGCGACTTTCCCTTGCTCTTCTGCGGTCACCAAACCAGCGATCTAGAGAAGGATCGTCATCGCTCTTCCATCCGCATCTCAGTCGAGCAAATCACCGAGAATCTCGATCAGAGCGTTGTGCCCCGCCCCATCGCGAAACGTGTGGTCGAATGACTTACCCGCGCTGCTCCTCTTTGAATCCGCCGGACAGAGTGCAATGATAGGCACGCGCGGACGGATGGAATTCATTTCTGCGCGCAACGATGTCTTCTTTCCATTTCCTAAGCGTATGTCCAGCAGCACCGCGTCCAGTTCCTGGGCAATGAAGATGCGCAGAGCCTCCCTCACGTCTTCGGTGAGAATCACGGAGTACCCGGCGTCTTCTAAAGCTGCCGCTCGTGCCTCTCTTTGAGCGCCCGCGCCTTCCACACATAGGATAGTCTTCGCCTCCGGCCGCAACCCTACCTCCGCGTCTCAATGGCACCGATGAACACCATTGTTCATTCTGACGATTACGCAAGAAGACGCGTAGTCGGGGATTTCCCTAATTTATATGTGTGATGTCGAACAGACTAGGACTGGGCCTTCCCGCGTTTCTTGCCCACCGTGAATTTTTCTGAGGACAGCAGTCCTAGATTGAGGGCATAACGCACAATCTGGGCGCGGGACTTGAGGCCCAACTTTTCTGCAAAACGCGCGCGATAGGTTTCAACCGTCTTTGTGCTGATATAAATCTGCTCGGCGATCTCGCGGCTACTGAATCCTTCGGCGACGAGCTTTAGCACCTGCAATTCTCGTTCGCTTAGTACGCTATTTGCTGCAGAGCCGGAGCGGTCATCTTTGCTGAAGGCATCGCGGACGAGAATTTCGGCGAGTTCGGAATCGACATAGGTGCGTCCCTTGTATATCGCCCGAATTGCGGACAGCAAGTCGGCGTCAACGCTCTTTTTCAGCACATAGCCGGCCGCTCCCGCCGCCAAAGCAGTTCGCAGATAAGCGGGCTCCTCGTGCATGGTGAGCAACAGAATGCGGGTGGAGCGATTGCGGGCCACGATTTCTTTAATCGCGTCTAATCCGCCGGACTTCGGCATAGTGACGTCGAGGATCGCGACATCAGGATTCACTCGCTGGATTACTTGCACCGCCTCAATCCCGTCTTCAGCCTCTCCGACTACTTCCATGTCGGGCTGGGCGTTGATCAGCATCCTGAGGCCCGACCGTAAAATGGCATGATCATCGGCCACAACCAGTCGAATTTTCGCAGTTTTAGGCATAGGTTAGTGAGAGCTAGTGGGAGTCAGGAAGAGTCAATCGCACTTCAATTGCCGTACCGCGGCTCGGTTCGGATTTAATGTGGAACGTGCCTCCCAGTATAGACGCCCGCTGTCGCATGCCTTCGATGCCCAGATGGCTGGACGGGCGGTCTCCCACGTTGCGCGACCGGAAGCCTGCACCGTCGTCACGGATTGTTAGGCAGAGAAGCGGTTCATGCCAGTCAAACACAATCGAAACTGCTTGCGCCTGGGAGTGACGCGCCACATTTGTCAGGGCCTCCTGGATGATGCGATAAAGACCAATCTGGGCGAATCTCTCCAAACGAGAAAACGGAGTTTGACCGAAATCTAACTTCACCCGCAGGCGATGCACCGCGGAATAGTCGTCGGCGAACCTCTGTACCGCATCTTGCAAGCCCAGTTCGTCGAGAACGCTGGAGTGCAGTCCGCGCGCAAGACGTCCGACTTCTCCTATAGCTTTGGAAGCGATCTTGCGCAGCGCTTTAGCTTGGACTTTTGCGTCCTTCAGTTGGCGCGCATCGCTGACCGCCCGCAATCCGACCAACAGCGAGGTCATCAGCTGACCGGCTTCATCGTGCAATTCTCGAGCGATTCGCTGCCGCTCCTCTTCTTGGGCCTGCAAAACGCGCTCCAGCAACAGGCGTCGCATCTCTTCTTGGCGTCGTGTTTCTTCCCGCTTCAATTTCTCGGATACGTTTTGAACGATAGCGAGGCGGGCGTCACTGCCATTCAAGTGCAAGGGTGCCCAAACTTCCTCGACATCGATCAGGTCGCCACTTTTGGTTTCGTGCTGCAATAAGGTTGCCGATCGGAAGGGAGGGACACCGGCACCGCCAGGGTGCGCCCACTCCTGCGGACTTATGTCACTGAACGCCAGGGTCATAAATTCTTCTCGCGAGTACCCGTATTGTTGTACTGCGGCTTCATTGACGGCCAGAATCTTAAGATCGGATGTACTGAACACCCAGCACGCCAGCGGGTTGGTTTCAAAGAAAAGCCGGTATTGCTGTTCCGATTTCCACAACGCCTCTTCCGTCTTCCTCACCCGCAAAAGTGCTCGAATTGTGGCGACAAGTTCGTCCGGTTCCACAGGTTGGACCAGGTATCCGTCGGCCCCGCCGTCGAGACCCGCCACCCGGGCGTCGGTTGACACCATGGTTGCGGAGAGGTGTAAGACGGGAATTCGAGATGTCGCTTTGTTCGCCTTAATCTGTTTGCACACCGCAAAGCCGGAAATATCCGGCAGATTCACGTCAAGGATGACCAGATCAGGAAGCCGCTTGACGATATCGAGCGCTTGCTGACCGGTGCGCGCCTCGAGGACTTCGAAGCCGGCATGTCGTAATACGCGCGAGATCGCATAGCGTTGCGCGTCGGTATCGTCGACGTGAAGAATCCGAAGCCCGGTCTGCCCCTCGCCGGGCGGACGATTGGCGGTATTTGTCATAACAAGTTAGCGTCGCCTTCGCGTGCGAGCGAATGGCCAGTTTGGCGGGTGTCGTTATTTTCAATTCTTGCTAGCATTTTTCGTGTCGGGGATTTCCCTACCGGGAGGCGATTATTGGATAGATCTCCTGCTTCCGTAACGGTCTCGCTACCGCAACAATTGTAGCTCCACAAACGGGACGCCTTGAACGTTCAGGGGCATTGGGAGCCACGAATATGATAGCTGACTACCCATGGGGCCGATCTTACGAATTGGCTATTCTGGAAACGGACCGCTCCAGGTTGGCCGAGCGCATTCAGGCGGCGGAGCGGGCAATTATGGCTCGCTTGCAAGAACTCAACAGTGATCATGGTGGAACCGCAGAAGAACAAACTGCCATTCGTGATGCTTTGTCCGGTCTAAGAATGTTGCAGAAGGAACTTTCGGACAGCGTTGGTGACGCCAGCTTCGGAGCGCGAACTGGGAGCCACCCGATTCAGCCGCTCAATTCAGGTCGCTCCTCGCAGGAGCAGGAGTGATTTAACCCCGACAACTCTCGACCCCTTATCCTGCTGACGTGAAAGCGAATAACTTCGTCGGCGCAGGCGAAATATCTTGCGTGCCGAATTGCGTTATTGCGTTGCCGGCGCTTAAGGTCGAGGGCGAATAGCATCTCCATGATGGGAATCTTCGACCGTTCTTAACTGTGCATAAAATTCGCAAAGTCTGCGGCATACATTTTTGATATCAAAGTTTTGGACGACATGTCGTCTCCCGCGCTCTCCCATCTGGACGGCCAGATTGCGATCCTGATACAGTCGCTCGATCGCCTCGACCAACCGAGGAACATCCCGCGGCGGAACCAGGAACCCGGTTTCGCCATCGAGAACCACTTCGCGACAACCGCGAATGTCGCTCGCGACGATCGGACGCATCATGGCGGCCGCCTCCATACAAGCGCGCGGAATCCCTTCCCGATAAGAAGGAAGCACAAAAAGATCCATGGCGGCATACCACGGCCTCACATCGTCGCACCAGTTCACGAATCGAACCACGCCCCGGCGCTGCAAGTCGTCCATATAGTCGTTATCGAGGGCGTCGTTCTGGTCGGTTTCTCGGGGGCCAATCACCACAAACTTGATTTGCGGATAGCGGCTCGTCAACGTCTCCGCCGCCCCAAACAACTCCATGAAACCTTTTTCTGCCACCAGTCTCCCGACGCTTCCTAATACAAAGTCGCCGGCGCTAAGTCCCACTTCTCGCAGTTTCTCCGACCGATCATAGGTAGCTTGCGGCGCGAAGCGGGAGACATCAATTCCATTTCCGATATAGGAAATCTTGCTGCGGTTGCAGAGCCGGCTGCGAATCGCCCGTTCCACGTCTTCTTTGCTCTGCGACAAAATACGATCGCAAAATGTCGCCGTGATCTTTTCCGGAACCCAGAAAATGGATTGGCGCAAGCGCGTCATACGGTCGTGAAACAAGAGTCCATGAACCGTGTGCACAATCTGTGGGACGCCTGCCAACCATGCCGCGGTCGGACCAATCAGGCCCGCCTTGGGGGTGTGCGTGTGCACTACATCAAATTTGTGCTGGCGAAAACATTGCGTCAGTGCCGCCATCGAACGCAAATCGCGCAGCGGCGCTATCTCGCGTTCCATCGGAACCGTAAGCAGTTCCACGCCCGCGCTGCGCACACTTTCTGCCCAGGGACCGGGAGCGCACACGGCAACCACGTCATGGCCGTCTGCCTGCAAAGCCTTGATTTGATCCAACAGCAGAAGACGCACTGACATGCTGGAGGTTGCGACTTGCGCAATTCGCAACCCCATCTCACTTCACCCCGGACTTTAGCCGATGATAGACGTACTCGGCTAAAGTTGGATGCGTCCATAATCTCGATTCTCCCGGAGGAACTGGAAGCGCTTGCAAATGGTGACTGCTGGCGGCGCGAAGGGCTTTTTTCAGCAACGGTAAACCGGCTGTTAGTTGCAGCCAGCTGTAGGTAGCGAAATTGTCTGCGGCTTCCGGCGCAATACGAGCCTGGCCAAGAATGCGGCCGGTATCCACACCGCTGTCGACCTCATGCACTGTGACCCCACATGCCTCGATGTCGCCCTCAACCAGCGCCCAATACCCTCCATGGACTCCGCGATACATCGGAGTAATTCCCGCATGAATATTGATGAATACGGCGGGAACGCACTTTAACACACGAGCTGCAATGATCCGGGTGCCGCTCACCAGAACGATGCTGGGCTGTAACTCACGCAAGACACGAATAGATTCCTCGGAATTGACGGTCCCGACGTGAGTCAGCTTCTCGGCTGGTACGGGTGCTGCATCAACCCCCGACTGTCGGACGATCTCGGCCACTCTGCGGCGCGATTCCGCCTGCAGATATGGGACAGCAATTAGGCGGAATGCCAGTTCGCCCAGAGCTCTCCACCAACCCAATCGTTTTATTCTTCGCTTCATGAATTTCAGACGTGACTCTCTCTCCTCCACGATGACTCTGGCAATCGAAAACTCGCTCTGGAGCGAGTTATAGAGGATAGCTGTCTGCTTATCGAGTCTGCCCAGCAACACGATTTTCTGCGAATTCGCCGCCATAATCCTCGAGCTGATTCAACGCACTCTCGGCCATATTTCTGCTTTGTATTCCATAACGTTCGCGCAAACGATGGAAGTGGTCGAGAATCCGCCGCAGCATGCCGACGTTTTGCTCCAACCGCGCACCGAAGTTATGAGGATGCCACCAGAGATGGTATGCCAAGCCGCGCTGCGCCGCGTAGGTCAGATCGCCTTTAACTCGCCGCTCCTGCAGGGCAGCGGAAGTTCTCGTGGGCCAGGGACGGAGAAAATGGCTGGCTCGGAGATCCATGGGCAAACCATCCGCTGCGCGCGTTAGGGGATAGCAGTGATGCGAAGCAAGATTGCAATACGAATCGAGTAGCCTGGATGCGCGAACCAGGTGGGTTTCTTGCGCTCCTGGTCGTGGACTGTATACCCACGAGTGCGGATTGCCCCGAAACGCCACTATGCCAATTTCGCCGCATGCCTGCAAATGAGCCTTGTCATATTGGTTTCGCGGAAACACAATCGACTTTAGGTCAATGCCGAAATCTGCAGCCGTCGTCATCGCTGCCCTTAGGTCCGCTCGGAATGCAGAAAGACTCTGAATGGGTTCCAGGCAGTAATAGTGCGAAAACGTATGGGTGGCAATCTCCTGCGACTCACGCGACCGGATCTGTTCCAACAGACTGCGCGCAAAATGGAATGGGTCTGCGTTTTCGTCTTCGCCGATCATGTCGATGTGTTCATAGGGAGACAGGCGGAGGTCGGTGTACTTCGGCCGTTCGGTCGGCAAAGCGCGAAGCAGATCGCTGCGGCGGCTAAAAAAAAGAAACCCAACCGTGGCCCACGTGGCGTGGATGTCGTACTCGGCGAAGGTATCCAACAGAACGGGTATCGCGCGCCGCGCCCCGACGAGATTATCGCGATACTGGTCTACAGTCTTGTGGTCTCGCATTCCCCAGTGCAATTCGAAATCAAGGGAAATGACGAAAGTACCGGCGGTTTGAGGTCGTCCGTCCGGAGGCAAAGTTACGCTCCTACCTGGATCGGTTCGGTTGGCGACTGCGGATGTGCCGCTGCCTTTTGATGTTCCCACCACAGCTGAAACATAAGGATGTCCCACAGATGAAATTGCCATGCCCCGCGACCGCGAACGTGATCATCCCATTTTTCTCGAACTGCGGCAGGGTCGAAAAATCCTTCCTCGCGCAAGCGGCCCGGTTCCAGGAGTGCCTCGGCCCAATCTCGCATAGGGCCGCGCAGCCAGGAGTCTAAAGGAATGCCGAATCCCATCTTTGGCCGCTCGACCAACTCCCGCGGAACGTAACGATATAGGACCTGACGCAACAGCCACTTGCCCTGGTTTGGTCTGACCTTCATGCGCAAAGGCAGACGCCATGCGAACTCCACGACCCGTGGATCGAGCAAAGGGATCCGCCCCTCCAGACCAAAAGCCATAGTCGCACGGTCGACTTTTACCAGGATATCGTTCGGCAAATAAGTGATCGTGTCCAGAAAAATCGCCTGCCGTTCGAACTCCGGTAGATTGAGCCACTGGTCGTTAACCATGTGTAACGCAGGAAGGGTGTCGGCTCCAGACACGACCCGCTCGGGTTGGCCCCAATGCGATGCCATAGTCGCGTACATGTCCATCGGGCTTTGCGAAGGAAGCAGGCTGGCCAGCTTGTGAATCTTGTATCCCGGCATGCGCTGCCGCCAACCGCCGGGAAGTAGCGGGCGAAGAGCTTTGAATGTTGCGTCCCATGATTCGGGCCCAACGGCCGTCATTCCCGCTGCGGCCAGCCGCCGCAAGGAGCGCGGAGCGCCATCCAATTTCTTCCATACGCGCGCTCCCCAGGTATAGCGGTTGTAACCGCCGAACACTTCGTCGCCGCCATCGCCGGAAAGGCTGACGGTTACATGACGCCGCGCCAGTTGCGAAACTAGCAATGTGGGGATCTGCGAGGAATCCGCGAATGGCTCGTCGTAGACCTCAGGCAGGCGGCTCACCATAGCGATCGCTTCAGCCGGAGTCACGTACAACTCCGCATGGTCCGTGCCTAAGTGCTGGGCGACGGCGCGCGCATCGTTTGCCTCGTTGTAGCCAGCATCGTCGAAACCGATAGAAAACGTGCGCACAGGTCGCTGGCTTTGGGATTGCATCAGCGCCACGATGAGCGAAGAATCAAAGCCGCCGGAAAGGAAAGCGCCCAGCGGTACGTCGGAATGCATACGCAGTTTGACCGCGTCCCGCAGTAGCCCATCCAGTTCTTCCTCCGCCTGCTCGGCGGACCCGCGGAAGGGTTCAGCGAGGGCGCGCTCTACGGATGAGCGCAATGACCAGTAAGCATGCGTCGTCACTTCACCGTTCCGGTAGCGTAGTACCGTGCCAGGAAGCAATTTGTGAATGCCGCGATAAATGGAATACGGTGCCGGGATGCAGTTGAACCGGAGATAAGAAGCGATTGCGTTGCGGTCAATTTCTCCCTTGAATGCAGGATAAACTCGCAAGCTCTTTAGCTCGGAGCCGAACAGAAATGTTCCCTCTGCAAATCCGTAGTAAAGCGGCTTCTCGCCGAAGCGGTCGCGCGCTAGCAGCAGGGTATGTTCTTTTCGGTCCCACAGCGCGAAGGCGAACATTCCATTCATACGCTCCAGCGCCGGCTCGATTCCCCAATGTTCGAAAGCCTCCAACATCACTTCGGTATCGGAGTGGCCGCGAAAGCGCAATTCCGGCCGCTTCCCGTGCAACTCGTTGCGCATTTGCTCGCAGTTGTAGATTTCTCCGTTGTAGACGATCACAAATCGCCCGCTGGAGGAGAACATCGGCTGGTGGCCGGCTGGCGAAAGGTCAATGATGGAGAGACGCCGATGTCCCAGCGCGATACCGGCCTGCGGATCTGCCCAGGTACCGCTGTCGTCAGGCCCGCGATGTTGCACTGCATCGGCCATGCTTCTAGCCAAGGCCTCGAGTTCGGCCTGCTGACGACCGCCTCGCGCCTCAATGAAACCAGCCAGACCACACATTCAGAAAATCTCCAAGAATACTCTAGGGTTGCTCGTTTCCCGATTCCCCGCTAATCTCCGGCCGTGGGAGCCTGCAGACCGGATGGAGCCGTCGCCAGCGGTACTCTCCGTCTCAGCCTGACGACTCGTGCCGGCTTCGATACGGCAAACGGAGACGACCGTGAGTCTCCAAGAAAAAGCATTAAGGTAAAAGGCAGTAACATCACCCGTTGCCGGTTGAGCAGGCCAAAATTTGTAGTGGCGGCCGCGAAGATGATGGTAAATTCCACCGTGTAGAGCACCAGGAACATGGCAAACGGATTCGATCTGAGCTGCGACAGAGTTCGATAAACCACTTTTCTGCGCCGCACGAACAGCACCAGCAGCCCCAGTCCTTCAAGGGAGGCTACGGCAGCCTGCAAATTACGGACTTCGAAAGGAAATGGACGGATCAGCAGAAACGGCGCCAGCGCCAGTCGTGAAGCGAGCGACTCTCCGTAGGTTGATCCCCCCGCCTCCGCGTTGCTCCTCGCAACTTGCATCACGACCGCTTTGCCGCTGGAGAAATCGCCCATCTCGACGTAGCTTTGCGCGCGTACAACCAGAAGGCCGGTGAGGGCGACCAGAGCCGGGATACCGACTATCTTCAGAGCTAGTCCGCTCAGCCCTGTGCGGTTTGCTCCGAACAGATGTGGAAAGATGAACGCAATTGCCAGAATGCCCGCCATGTGAGGGCGAACTGTCATAATGATCGCGAGTCCGGCCGCTAGAAAACCGTAGCCTGAGAGACCGCCGCGCGCGTGCATCCGTGCGAAACCGTATGTGGCTAGCCCGGCTCCCAGCATAACCGGCGCGTCCTTGCCAATACTCGCCGTCCAGAAAACACAGCTCGGCATCAGAAAGGCCAGTGTGGCCACGATATCGAAACGAGTTGCGTCGGGAAATCCGACGCAGAACGCACGGTAGAGGAAGTAGGCTCCCCAGAAAGACATGGAGGCGAAGATCACCATCACCACCGGTAAGGAGATGCCAGTTACGACAAAAATGCACTGCGCCAGGAATGGCGGAAAGTGAGTACCGAAAAGCGGAGTCGGTATCGTCAGAACCCCGGTTTGAGCGTAATTCCTTGCCATACCCTCCGCCAGGTAAAAGTAGTGATTCATATCCGTGCTATAGGAATACACTCTCACTACCATGGTGATATATAAGCCGGCGGCTGCTGTCTTGGCCAATAGCCCTACCGCCATCAACCTTCGCAGCGAAGGTTGGCGTCGCGAACAATGCAGGATAAGAACGTAGTTGGCGGCCAGGATCAACGCCACCGTCGAGGCCGACACGAACATCGAAATCGGCATGTGCTCTTCATAAATTCCGAAGAGTTCGTACAGCCAGAAAGGAGCGCTGACTAACAGCAGAACACCGATCACATTGACGATCAGGCTGGACCGTGACGACAGCCGCCAGGGAGCAACACCCGGCACCCGAAACGCTGATAAGGAATTGAACATATCGAAACGAAATTTCTTTATGCTACGATGCCATCCGCGGCAACTCGCGAAGGCACTTTTCCGGCGGCCCGCCAACCAGCACCTCGGAGTATCTCTAGGTTCTCGACTCGCGAGCGCATGAACCAACCCTCAACTTGCTCGCGATCATAGCGGTTTTCAATAGGGGCTGAGAAGCGATCGAACTGGTCCTGATATAACACTCGAAAGGGGAAATCTGCATATAGTTTGAGGGGCAAAGTTTCGGCAAACGCCTTCCAATGTGTGTTTCGAAGCAGCCGATAGGGCGCGACTAAACAGATTTCGCAAGCGACAGCGACGCACCACGAAAAAGCTCGCAGCAGAGGGAAGGGAAGCCGAGTCGTTATCTGCCGCAACCGGGTGACTAAGCCAAGGAGGATCCTCTTCCATCGCGGTTCGTCGTTCAACGACCAGTACAGATATACCAACACGTCGGCACCCGGTTTGCCGTAGCGTAGAATTTCGCGGAAGCCGGCTTCGGGCTCAGGCAGGTGATGCAGCACTCCGAGCGAATAAACCATGTCGAAGCTACGCTGGCGCAGGGGCAACTGGAAGAGATCAGCCTGTACAATGTGAACATTTTCCAAATGACCGGCGTTTGCAAACGCGGCATCGACCGCCGGACTGAGATCTACCCCAATGATTTTGCGAGCCTGTTGCGCCGCGAAAAACAAATGTCGGCCCTTACCGCAGCCTGCATCAAGCAACACCTTGCCCTGCAGACTCTCCGGGGCATAAGCGGCGAAATACCAGCGAAAGTTTGCCTCGCCTTCCGGGCGAATATCGGAGAAGTGTCGCCATTCATATCCGAAGCTGCGCAGCGTGCGCAACTTGCCGTCTTGTCCAGCACCCTCGTTGCCATCCAAACTGTGTGTCGAATGCAAAAAAAATTCCGGGTATTCTTGCTGAAGAGTCGACCGAAGTGGGCCGAGAAGCATTCGCGGAACACCCTTAATAATAGGGAATTCCTCTCCACATGTTCCGCACTGCAGCCAGCCGCTGATAATTTCTGTTGGATTCTGCTTATTATTTGATGAGGAGTCGAGAACCCGAGTTAGTTCCAGGTCTCCCTTGCAGGGACAAACCAAATCTTGCAGAAGGGTCAATTTCATTAACGATTTCCGGCGGTGCAACGGAAGAATTCTAAATAGGATATCATGTCGTATTGAGTGGAGCGTTTCAAATCGGTGGTTAGCCCAGGCCGCGGACCTGTGATTGCCAGAACTTATCCGAAACTTTCGCTTTCCGTCCGCAGCATTATCGGGTGATGAATCGTTCCGATAACAACCCGATTCGAGTTGCCCTTTTCCACCCTTCGCTGATCCATGGCGGTATCCAGCGTGTGTTCGTGAATCTGGCACGGGGATTTCTGGAGCACGGCCTTGCGGTCGACATGGTGCAGGCCACGCCCGACGGGGGTTTTCGAGATCAAGTCCCTGCGGGAGTGCGTCTGATCGATCTGAACGCCAGCCGAGCGCTCACCAGTGTGGGCCCGTTGGTCCGTTATCTGAAGCAGACCCGCCCAGATGCCATGATCTGCGGGGCTATTCAGACCAATATCGCGGCGGTATGGGCGAAACGATTAGCTCGAGTTCCAACGCGGTTCATCTTAACCGAACACAATGTTATTTCCGCTATTACGACCAACGCGCCGATGCTTCGCACCCGCGTCACCCCGTTCTTCGTGCGCCGCTTCTATCCTTGGGCGGATGAATTGGTTGCGGTTTCAGAAGGTGCAGGCAACGACTTGGCCTCTCTGCTTGGCGTGCCCGCCGAGCGCGTTCACGTGATTTATAACCCTATCGTTGGTCCGGAGTTATGGAAGCGAGCCGCTGAGCCGCTCGCGGATAGGGCATTCTCCGCGGATCCGCGTCCTTGCATCCTGGCGGTGGGACGATTGCATTACCACAAGGACTATCCCACGCTGGTGCGAGCTATGGCGATTGTGCGCCAGACGACGAATGCGCGTCTGGTGTTCCTCGGAGATGGCGAGGAACGCTCCAGGCTCGTTTCTCTGGCGCAGCAACTGCAACTCGAGTCGTGCGTCAGCTTCCTCGGCGAGGTTTCGAATCCCTTGCCCTACATGAAACGTGCATCGGTGCTGGGACTGTCCTCAATTGTCGAGGCCTTACCCACTGTGCTTATTGAAGCGTTGGCGGTTGGCCTGCCCATCGTCGCTACCGATTGTCCGACCGGACCTCGCGAAATCCTGGGCGACGGCGCCTACGGTAGTTTGATTCCGGTCGGCGACAGTGCAGCGCTGGCTGAAGCACTCTTGCTAGTCCTGCGGCAATCTAAACGACCTTCTTTTCCAGAAGAAGCGCTGCAGCGTTTCCAACATAAACAGGTGATCGGCAAATACCTTGCTATCCTCGGAGTGCCCGAGAATATTCAGCGAACTTCTTACTCGCATGACAGCATCGGAGCAACAGAAAAGTAATCGGGCAAAACGGGGATGGCATTGCGGGTCTTGCACATAATTGACAGTCTGATCCAAGGCGGGGCGGAAGCCTTAGTCAAGGACCTGCTGCCGCGGATGAAACTGCGCGGTGTCAATGTCAGCGTGGCGGTATTGGTCGAACTAGAGAGTGCCTTTGAGCGGGAGTTGCGAGATGAGGGAATTCCGTTCCTGCCAACGGCCCCGGGCGGCATTTATTCACCCAGGCATGTAGTCTCACTGATGCGTCAGCTCGACGAATTTGATCTAGTCCATTCTCACCTTTTCCCCGCCCAGTTATTCGCCCCTTTGGCGGCAATGCTCGCGGGAAACTCGCTGCCGCTTCTTGTTACGGAGCACACGACACTACCTCGCCGACGGAAGAAATGGCTCTATCCGTTGGAGCACTGGATGTACAGTCGCTATGCGGCAGTGGCGTGTGTAAGCGAGGCGATTGCTGTCAACCTGCGGGCATGGATTCCCAGTCTTTCCGAGAGAATAGCAGTCATCCCCAACGGTATTGACGTGCGGAAGTTCCAAGAAGCTATTCCTGCTTCCTCTGCCTCTTTGGGAATAAAGAATGGCAATCCGGTGCTGTTGTACATAGCCCGCTTCCGGTCAGAAAAGAACCACGGAACCCTGCTTCGCGCCTTATCCAAAGTTCCCGACGTCGACCTTGTACTGGTGGGCGACGGCGAATTGCAAGGGCAATTCGAGCGACAGTCGGAAGAACTGGGGATCGCTCGACGGGTTCATTTCCTGGGCGCCCGCCGTGACGTGGCGGAATTGCTGAAGATGGCGGACATTTATCTGCACGTTCCTGTCTTCGAGGGCTTCGGAATCGCGGCTGCCGAAGCCATGGCCGCTGGAAAGCCGATCATCGCCAGTGACGTTCCTGGCCTAGCGCAAGTGGTCGGCGACGCCGCATTATTGGTCCCGCCCTCAGATTCTGAGGCCTTGGCCGCAGCGATTCGCAGGCTTATCGCCTCGCCTGAACTGCAATCCCGACTTGCGCGCGCCGCGGTGCAACGAAGCAGCCAGTTCAGCATTGAAAAAACCGTGGAGGCCTATATCGATCTATATCGGACAATTGTTGCCAAGTGAGTCAAGAGCCTGGCGGCGTCAGGTTATACTATAGTGGCGCATCCAATTTCCGAGGCCGAATCCGCAGCGGTACAGTCGTCATAAGTAACGCGTTTGAATACCATTAAACATCTCCTGCACAAGTTTTCGCACCCTTTGTTTCTGCGTGCATTCTACTTGAAGTACCTCCTGGGGGAACTCCGCCGGGACGAGTATTGCCGCCGTAAGATGGGAATTCGTCGGTTCATCGATCTGGATCTGCGCGCACTCAAACGTAGCGATACATTGTTTGTTCTCGCCAGCGGCTCGTCGATCAATCAAATTTTGCCCGCCCGCTGGGATGGAATGGCCCAGCATGACACCGTGGGATTCAATTACTGGCCGATTCACTCGTTCGTTCCGACGATGTATTTCTTAGAAACGATCTCGACTAATCATCCGCATGAAATGTTCCCCGCTTTTTGTCGAATTGCGAAGCAGCGGGCCAAGGATTACAAGAATGTAGTGAAGATCGTGACCGAGTTGCACCGCGCACTCCCCGACAAGCGCTTCGCGGGATCGGAAGAATTGCCAGGACCGTGGTACACGCTTCACACTTTCCCAGTGGCCGCCAGCACCGAAGCTGAGTTTGCGTACGGCCTGCGGTATCTTCGCTCGAAAGGATTGTTTCGTCCGGCCGACCGCTTTACGCTGGTTTTTAAGCAGGCCTCGACACTGAGTTCCCTTATCTCGCTGGCAATCCGGATGCAATACCGAACGATCGTGCTGTGCGGAGTGGATCTGAATCACTCCGAATATTTCTATCAAGACGGGACTCTTTATCCAGAGACCGCAGAGCTTGAATTCAGCCCCCGAAACGCTCCGCATGCAATCAATTCTCCCATGCCCTGGCGCATACCCGTTGCGTCGGTGATCTTAGAGATGAAACGGCAGCTTCTCGATCCCGCGGGAATTCAGATCTACGTCGAGAACCGCTCATCTGCGCTGTGGCCGGCCATTGCCGAAGCCCCGGCCAGCCTGTTCAGCTCCCCAACCCTTATTGCGGGAGCGCGATGACTTCGCTGCCGACGATTGCGGAGATACGGTTGAATGAAGCCGGCGGCGCCGAGCGTTGGGACGAACTGGCGCGGCAGTCCCCGTCGTTCGACGCTTATCATCGCTCCGCCTATATCCTCGCAACCGGCGATGTGGAGAATAGCCAGGCGTTCGGGGTTGTGATTTCGTGTAACGATCAACAATATCTGCTGCCCATGCTGCTTCGTCCCATTCTTGGTCCTGACGGACAGTCTTGGCTGGATGCGAGCACTCCCTACGGTTACGGGGGAGTCATCACTTCAGGCTCTGGCGCCACGCCTCCAGTCGGTTCTGACCTTTTTCAGTTTTTGCGGGAATGGTGCCGAGACAGGAACATAGTGGCTTGCGTTCTGCGTTCGCATCCTTTGCTGGCACAAGACTGGCTGTTTGCTGGCAAGGAGCCCGATTTTGCTACCGTCACGCGTCGCGGCCAAACCACCTCCGTGCCGCTTCAAGGCTGGGATGATGTTCGGCAATGCCCGCTGGAAATGTCGAAAGGACGTCGCTCCGATTTATCCCTCGCCCGGCGCAACTTGCGCATCACCTGGAACGATCCTTGCCAACCGAAAGATACGTTGGAACAATTTCGGATCTTCCGCGGTTTGTACGAGGCTACGATGCAACGGGTAGACGCGACCGAGTTCTTCCATTTCCCGTGGTCGTATTACGAGAGGCTTTCGACGCTAGCTACCGATATCGGCGTCGCCATCGCTTGGCACGGCGAACATGCGGTGGGTGGGTCTATCTTTATGGCGGGGACCTCCTTTGCTCACTACCATCTCAGCGCGAGCGACGATATCGGCCATAGATACAAAGCTTCGACCCTACTAGTGGTTGAAGGTGCAAAGTGGGCCCGGGAACGTGGGTGTCGCAGGTTGCACCTGGGCGGTGGGATGCTTGCCGACGATTCTCTGATGCGGTTCAAGCAAAGTTTCGGGGGCGAAACGCATGCATTCGCACACATCATGCTCATCGCAGATCGCGAACGATATCACTCCATGTGCGCGCTCCCGGGAGCCCCGTGGCCCTACGAACAGAAACCCAGCCAGACGGCTCATGTCGGGCCCGAAGAACCTTTGCGCGTGATTCTGATGGGCAAGGATAAACCTCTTGTTCGTAAAGGCCTGGACTACTTGCTTCAACACGGTTATCGCGTCGTCGCGGTTGTCGGCCCTGAAACCGGCGTGGCGACTGGGAGGCGATTGGTGGATATTGCCGTTCGCCGCAGCATTCCCACGATTACCGATAAAGCTTTGTACGACGTTCTTGAAGGTCGTACGGGCCCGGAGACGCTTCCGTTCTCGCTCGACAAAATCGACCTTGTCATTTCGCTTCTGTTCTGGAAACGCATTCGAAGACCGATTATTCAGTTGCCCAAAATCGCTTGCATCAATTTTCATCCGGCACCCTTGCCGGAATTCCGCGGCGTAGGCGGTTATAACGTTGCGATTCTGGAAAATCTGAAATATTGGGGCGCCGCCGCCCATTTCGTTGACGAGTCCTTCGATACCGGAGAACTCATCGACGTTCGCCGCTTCGATATTGATGCGTCTCGCGAAACGGCTTTCACGCTGGAACAGGCCACTCAGAGTGTGCTCTTCGAGTTATTCAAGGACACAATGGAGGCAATAAGGCGGGATCGGACGATAACCGGGAAACCACAAGGCGAGGGTCGCTATTTTTCCAAAAAGGATTTTGAGCAGTTGCGCCGCATTCAGCCGGATGACACGCCAGAGATAATTGCTCGTAAGGTTCGCGCTTTCTGGTATCCGCCCAATGGCGGTGCTTCGATTCTCATTAACGGTAGCGAATATACCGTCATCGACGAGAGTATTCTTGCCCGCATCGTCAAACGGTCCGACTAGCTTGCAACACTCCGCCGGGTACAAGCAGTTGCCTTTTAGAGTTCATTGCCATCGCTGAAATTAGGGAGGACCTGTTGCGAACGCAGAAATGGTGCAGAATATTCAACTGACCTCTCACCTCAACGTTTGTTCCCTTGCTGCCAGTGCAGGGTTGGAGATTTAACTTCACCGCGAAACTAACTTGAACGGCTCTTGTGCAGCAGTTCATCCAACAACACGAGATCGGCGCGCAGCATAAACCAGAATAGAATCATGCTGAGTGCAAAACCGCACCCGATTATCACTGTTTGTGTTCCACCCGGAAACGACAATTGCGTTAGCGCGAGCAGCACTGAAAAAATTCCCAATCCCGTCAATATACGCCGGCCATTCACCGGCAGCCTGTACACCCTCTGGCCATACAGATACATGAGCAAGCCCTCTACCCCGTAAGCGAGAGTGGTTGCCCAAGCTGCTCCGTACATCCCCCACTTGGCATCCCAAGCAAAATTCAGCGCAAGATTGACAGTTAGCGCCACTATACTTACAACCCAGACAAATTGCGTTTTGCGCGCGTGCAAGGCCGACATCTGAAAAAGAGCAAAGACCGCGTGAAAAAGGTAACCGCCAATCACGAGCGGGACCACCCGATCCGCCGGCCAGTACCTGGGATCGAGTACAATTCGGACAAACGGATGCGCAATGGCTGAGCCAAAAACCGCCACAGTGCCAAGCAACAGCACAACCATGGTTTGCATGCGACCGAGCACTGGCTTTTTCTCATCGCCTTGGCTGGCCATGCGGTAGAATAATGGCGACCATGCCTGCGCGACCGATGCGGTCACCAGAAACATCATCATTCCCAAGGTGTAGGCAAGCGAATACAGTCCGACCTCCTGCATGTTCCGGTACCGCTGCAAAATAAGCCGGTCTGCGGCTATTAGTCCCAAAGCGAGAAGCATATGAGGCAATAATGGTAAGGAGAGAGGAAGAGCCTCGCGGACGAACGATTTCTCCCAGCCCCCTTTTAGCCAATGCCTTCCAAGCCAGACTGCCAGGCACAAAGTTAACCCTGCACCTATCAGCTTTCCGCCGAGCAAACTGACGGCGCCACCTCGCAGTAGGATTACGCCGAACACCGTCGCTGCAGCGGTGAATAGAAAGGATGCCACGGCGAGCATCGAATAGGAAGTCGGCTTTTCTTCAATCTGGTACAGGACCAGCCTGTAGTCAACCAGTTGCAGTGCGGCGGCCGTTCCGAGAGCGAGAGCGACGTAAGGCCAGAACGCGACGCTAAGTCCCAAACTGCGCGCGAACAATGAGCCCCCGAGCAGCGAAACAATCAGAAAGAAGCTTGTCGCAGCGGCACCAAACCGTAGCAGGGAACTGACGCATTGCTGTAACCTCGTTCGCTGTCCAACGTACCGGAAAAAGAGAGGCTGGATTGCGGCCGTGAGACCCAAGCCGGAAACTGTGCCCACAATTGCCGCAATCACCTCTGCGAGAGCCACCGTTCCAAAATCCGCAGGTGTCAGGAACCTGGTGTATAGCACGACGAGCCCAAAGTTCACGCCTTTCAGCCCGAAGTTGGTCACGCCATAGATAAGAGTGCCGTGCAGGAGACGTCGGCCCAATGTGGGTCCGGGCGGGTCAGAAATGTCTATTTCGGGAGATACAATCCCGGAGCGCTCAGGCATACAGAAAATCCGAACGGTAACCATTGCGGTTTTCCCGTAGCCAGGTCACGGTGCGCTCGAGGCCCTCTTCAAGCGAAACCGTCGGCTTCCAACCGAGCAGTTCCAGCGCTCGCGACGGATCCGACTCTAATTCCAAAACTTCGCTGGCATCGGGCCGAAGCCGGCGAGTGTCGGGCACTGCCTTAGCAGACAGGCTAAGAATCCTGCACGCGAGGTCAAACAATTCTGCGATGCTGACGCTGCGCCCCGTTCCCAATTGAATGACTTTTCCTTCGATGCCTTCCACGGTACCCGCGCGTATGAATCCATCCACCACGTCGCTCACATAGGTGAGGTCGCGCCGCGTATCGAGCCGTCCCAGACTGATCTCTTTTTTTCCCGCCAACAACTGAACGATGATTGTCGCAGTAACGGCGCGCGTGGACTGGCGCGGGCCGAACGTGTTGAACGGCCGTAAAACCGTCACGGGCGTCCCGAAACTCTGGAAATAGGACAGCGCCAGTTGGTCCGCGGCAATTTTCGTAGCCGCATAAGGCGATTGCGCATTCAGTGGGTGTGTCTCGCGAATCGGCACTGACGCCGGAGTGCCGTAGACTTCGCTAGTGGAGGTCTGAATGATTCGGCTCGCTCCTGACCGTCGCGCGCCCTCCAGGGCGTTCAAAGTTCCGCGAATATTCGTATCGACGAACGATTCGGCCGCAATATACGAGTATGGAATCGCAATAAGGGCTGCCAGGTGAAAGACAACCTCGATGTCCTTGCACGCTTGGTCCACGAATCTGGCATCACGAATATCGCCGAGATGGACCTCGAATTCGTTCCGAATCTCAGGGGCGACCGTTTCCAGCCAGCCTAAACTTCCTTGTGAATTGTACAAGCAGAAAACACTCACGCGAGCGCCTTCCAACACCAAGCGCTCCGCTAAGTGACTGCCAATAAATCCGTCGGCACCGGTGACGAGGACCTTCTTGCCTTTCAAATTCATTAGGCGCACCTGCCTGCCTGAACATCGGAACGCGCCTTTTCGTAATCGGACATTCGCCCAATATCGAGCCAGTATTCGCTGATAGGAAATCCAATCACTCTTTTTTCGAGTGCAAGCAGGCTTTCAATCAACTGAGGCATATCGAAGCTGCAGCCTTGAGGGACATGCTCCGCGGCACTACGCTCGAGCAGATAAATACCTGCATTGACGAAGAACTTATGCGTCGGCTTTTCCTTTACGCCGAGTATGTTCATGCCCTCCATTTCCATGACGCCGTAGGGAACACTGAACTCATATTGACGAACGCCGACCGTCATCTCGGCTCCGCTTTCCTCGTGGAAGCGCAACATAGCTTCGTAGCTGACGTCCGTTACGATGTCGCCATTCACCACCAATAAAGGGTCCTCACCCTTAGGAAGCGCGGCCAGCACGCCCGCCGTGCCCAGTGGCTGCTCTTCATGGATATAGTCGATCTGAACGCCGAAGGCCTTGCCGTCTCCGAAGTGGTTTGAGAAGGCTTCCGGCTTATAGTGCGTAGCCAGATAAACCTGCGCCACGCCGTGGCGGCGCAAATTTTCAATAGTGTGTTCGACCAGGGGCTTGTCTCCCAAGGGCAGCATCGGCTTCGGGATTTCATTGGTCAGCGGACGCAAACGAGCGCCGTAACCGCCGGCCATCACGACCGCCGACACACCCAAACTGGTTGATGAGTCACCGATTAGATCGCTCAACTGGACCATGTCGACGATCCGCTGAGAGCCATCCACCAGCGGGATGTGGCGAACGCGGCGCTCCCGCATTAAGTTCGCCAACTCCAGGCGCGGTGTACCAACCGGCATGGTAAAGGGCTGGTGCGGTTCGGTCCTCAGTTCCGTGATTGAGTTTTGCAGTTCGACGCCGGCCAGCACGGCCCGGCGCAGGTCACCGTCCGTAATGGTGTCGAGTAAGCACTCGTTCGCATCCACCAACATCGCGATACCCTGCGCTGTTTCGTTGATGCGGTGCATCACGTCGAGCATGGAGTGGTCACGTGCGACGAAAAGCGATTTCAACAGAATCGGATCCATAGGTGGTGCAACATTACTCCTGTAAAGTCGAAGGGGCGGCGTGTCTGATCGGCGGCATCAAAGAGAGTTGAACTCTCAATCGGACATTGGCTTTCGGCACGAGACCAGCCATTCTTCCACTACGTGCTTCATGCCCTCCACCGTCCAACTTGCTTTGTCAATCGTCAAGTCCTCGAACTCGGAAAAAAACTCTCGCAGTCGTCTCTCGTCCAAGTAAAGAGAGAATCCACTTCCCACCATCGGGCCTTCGGGGATATCCGTGTACCCATCCGGTTCAAGCTCCAATCCCTGTCCGTAACCCCAGGTATTCTTGGAAAATGAGATAGAAAAAACGAGTCCGCCGGGTCTAAGCACGCGGCGGACTTCATGCAGCGCTCGCTTGAGATTTTCCGCCCGGTTCGCGTAAAGGCTGGCTATATCCACAACCGCATCGAAGGAATGGTCCTCCCACGGAAGGTCGAGATAGTCGCCCACGCGAAGGTCAGCATTGAGCCTCTCCGCATGCAATCGGTCTCGGGCTGCAGCCACGGCAGTTTCCGATCCGTCGATGCCACTGACCGAGAACCTTTCTCTCGCCATAAACCACGTGTTCGGCCCTTGTCCGCAACCGAGATCGAGCAGACGAATTTGGGTACGGTCGGGAGCTGAGTAAAAGTTCCGTGCGACGAACCGAACAAGATGTTCGTTGGGGTATCGGCCCCATTCGCGAGAACGGAAAATTTCCTCCCACGCGGGGTCCCAGCTTTTAGCATTCAGAGTACGATCGGTCACGTGGATTTTACCATCAGCACAACCCTAAAGGATCTCCAAATCAAGCTCGGACTACCGGCCCTAACTGCTTGCCAGGCTTACTTCTTGGCCTGCGGAATAAAATGTCTTTACCAGCAAATTGCGATCCAACGACACAGTCTTTAGAACTTCGACGATGCGAGGTGTGGCCTTTCCATCCCCATACGGATTTACCAACCCTTGAAGACTCTTCCGGAATGCGGGTGACAGGGCTAGCCGAATAGCGCGAACGATCGTATCGCGCTTAACCTCCGCATGAATGACGTTCTTGCCCGCGACCCGGCCTTGCTGGCGCGTCCCGACGTTAACGACCGGAAGTTCAAAGCTCGCGGCTTCGACTATTCCGCTGGACGAGTTGCCAACCATCGCCGCGCTGCGGCGCATCGTCGACAGGTACGCGGTGCTTCCCAAGTTTTGCACGTAACGGCTGTTTGGGTGTCGCAGAACAAAATCCTGAACATAGGCAATGATGACCCGGCCTTCAGTGTCGGCGTTTGGCGCAGTAAAAACTATAGGCATTTCCACCGAATCTAGAGCCGAGAGAAGCTCTGCGATCTGAGCTTCTGCTTGGCCAGGCTCCAACGTTGCTGGATGGAAGGTAACCAGGAGCGGGGATGGCTCCATGGACATCCCAATTAGCACTTCTAGCTCAACGGCCGACAGCATAGCGGTTGAATGGATCGTATCAATTCCGGGTTCGCCAGAGACCGTCACCCGCCAAGGCTGCTCGCCCATTTGAACAACCCGACGACGATACTCCTCTAAGGATACGAAGTGCAGATGGCTCATCTTAGTGATGGCGTGCCGAATCGCATCATCGATCGCTCCTTCGGTGACCTCGCCGCCGGAGATATGGGCAACGGGAATAGTGAATGGCAAAGCGGCGGTCACGGCGGCAAGAGTTTCGAAACGATCCCCGAGAACAAGAAGTATGTCAGGTCGATAACGCGCATAGACCTGCGCAAACCCAATCACACCGAGACCAATCGACTTCGAAATGGCTTCTGGCGTATCGGACGCTACAAGCATCTCGACTCGTTCAGTGATCTCGAAATCTCGCTCGACGTCACGCACCGTCAAGCCAAAATCAGGAGAAAGATGCATGCCGGTCACGAAGAGTTGCAAGCGCAAACTCGGATCCGCCGAAATCGCCTTCAGGACTGGAAAAAGCAATCCGTAATCAGAACGTGCTCCAGTCACTGCGGCGATGGTCCTCACGAGAACATCTCCCACTTTAATATTTCGCCTGGCGGGACATCATGGCTCAGTCGGCGGCCGATCACTTTGGAACGCATCGAAGGCGCCAGACCGGTTCCGGGTCTCCGAATTACAACGTCCCCATCCGTCAAGATAGTTCCCCGAATTAGACTGCGCGCACTCACTAGACTTTTCCGCGCCACAGCAGCAGTATCCAGTTCGTCGGGGCTCGGCTGTTTACAACCGTCGCCCAGCGAACTTTCGACTATACGAATACCTCGCACTAGCGATACGAACTCATCTGGTTCCAAGGAAGCTCTGTGATCGGGCCCCGGCATAGTCCTGTCCAGGGTGAGATGCTTCTCAATGACATTTGCACCCAAGGCAACAGCCGCCAGCGGAACTTCAATCCCCATTGTGTGGTCAGAAAAACCAACCGGTACTGAAAATTCCTGGGCAAGGGTGTGCATAGACCGCAGGTTTACGGCTTCAGGACGGGCCGGATAGCTGCTGACGCAGTGCAGTAAGATGATTTCCAAATTGCCGCTTTTGCGAATTACGTCGACTGCAGCTTTTACTTCGTCCAGATCAGCCATCCCGGTAGAAACAATCATTGGTCGACCCTTGCGGGCCACGTGCTCGAGGAACGGGAAGTTAGTGATTTCTCCCGAAGGAACCTTGAAGGCGAGCACGTCCAGGGACTCGAGCAGGTCCGCACTTGATTCTTCGAATGGCGTCGATAGAAATAGAATACCGGCTGCGTCGCAGTATTGTTTAATCTCAGCGAACACGTGAGGAGGGAACTCGAGTTTTTTTACCATCTCAAGTTGCGATTCCGCGCTGCCAGTGGTCTCGCGCTGATATGCGGCCTTGGGAGCGGCGGAGGAAATCACCTGTTCGGAAATGAATGTCTGAAATTTAACCGCATCTGCCTGGGCCCGAACAGCGGCGTCCACTAATCGCAAGGCCAGTTCGACGCTACCGTTATGATTCACTCCGGCTTCTGCGATGACAAAACACGGGAAGTTTGATCCAATTTGCCACTGGCCAAATGAGACTGACTGCCGCGAGGAGGGCAAATTGACGGGAGGTGTGCTCGTCGTCGTTTGTGCGATCATTGCAATCTCCTTAGGATGGCCTTAAGACCGTAACCCGAGGCTCTTCGCACCCAGGCAATTGCACCATGCCGGCCTGAAGCAGAGCTTCTGCTACTTGAAAATCGTGAAGACTGTCTATGTCCAACGCCCGCTCATCGGGAACCAGCACACAACGATGCGGAGCCGTATACAATTCTTCGGCAGTTGAGCGCATTAAGTGGTCTCGCCTCCAGACGTAGAGCATGCCATTGATTCGGTAAACGGGTGCCGCATCCTGACGTCGCTTGTGGTTCCCCCGCGAGAAAGCAAAATCCAAATAACCCTCCCTCTCCTCAACGCAAACGACCCTAGGGTTAAATGAAGGCTCTGAGACTGCGACCACTCCGGCAGCCCGGCGGTCGTCATCCATGATTTCTAAAGCTCGCGAAACATCTTCAGGCAATCGAAACGGGGAAGTAACCTGCAACAAAACAACAAACTCATAGCTTTCCCCGTCGCTCGTTTCAACCTCCTGAATCGCGTGCTGCAATACTGGAAGCATTGGCGTGGCGTCTTGCGCCAGTTCCGCAGGCCGTAAAAACGGGACTTGACCACCGGCGTCCCGAGCTACTCTTGCGATTTCCTCGCTGTCCGTACTGACTATACATCGTTCGATTTCGGGGCAGAGGTTTGCGAACCGGATGGAATGCGCGATCAGCGGCAAACCCCCAAGTGGGCGAACATTTTTTCCCGGTAGCCCCTTGGATCCACCTCTAGCAGGAATGATGGCAATTGTGGAATGGGAACTCATTGTGGGTCGGGGCACTGGAATTACGTTGGACCTGAGGCCTCCGGTTTAGGCGCCCAGTTCGTCGTCTGATATTCGTTAACTATACATTAAGGTCAATACTGGGGTCCACGCGACGTTCACAGCAATGGACGCCTTCTTCGGCTTCTCGAATCGCTCATGTCGATCCAGTCTAGTTGAAGCATACCAAGCCCGTCACACCTTGATGCATTTCGGTAAAATTTCTAAGCGTGTTCTACGACAACGTGTAAAGATATTCGACAATGGAACGCACCGCTCCGTCTATTCCCTCCACTTTGGGATTGGTGGATTCGATCAGGTAGTACTCATTCGGTGCGTGTGCGCCGGTTCCGTGGCCTAATCCGAAATGTCCGGCTGGAAGACTGATGGGCTCAGAGGTGAAGATGTATCCCGGCCAAGAGCCTGCCGCTCGAGGCCATAGCAACGGATCCTGACCAAGTTTGCGGTAAGTCGCCACTTGTGCCTGGATGAGTTTCGTGTCGGGCGAGGTCTGGGTCGGATCGTATCCTCCACTCATATTGACCTCGATATCGCCAAAGCCGTGTTTGGCCAAATGCTCCTTCAAAAGAGCGAGCGTGCCAGCGGCTGTCATGTCAGGCACGAGCCGCATATCAATCTTCGCGACCGCGCGATGCGGCAGAATTGTTTTTCCGCCCGGACCCGTATACCCGCCAACCAGGCCTTCAATGTTGATGGTGGGCTTGGACTCCAGCAGTACCAGCGAGTCCAGCCAATTCTTATCGTGCACCCAGTGTTCAACGCCAAGCTGCTTTTTGGCTGTGGCCTCACTGCGGCGAGCGGCGACATCCTGAATCATTTTCATTTGGGCTGGAGTGAGCGGCTTGGCTTTATCAAAGAAGCCGGCCACAGCAGGCGTGTGTCCGTCAGGCTCGATCAGCGAATTCAGCGCTTGAACCAGATGCCACGACGGACTATCGACCTGCGCTTCCAGACTGGAATGAACATCGTGTTTCGGTCCGCGCCCCCAACGCTCTCCGCTGGAAATTAACTCAAGCTCAACTACGCCCTTAGCGCCTAATGAAATCTCAACGCTTCCATCCAGGTCCTGGCTAGCCATTGGCATGAAAACGCCGACGCACTTTTTCAATGCCGCCGTCACTTTAGGTTGACGGATAATCTCTGGAAAGTGCGGCGAACCGATCTCTTCTTCACCTTCGCAGACGAGAACGAGATTGACGGGAAGCTTTTTCCCTGATGCTTTGAAAGCATGAAGCGCGCCCAGAAAGGCGGTTTCAGGCCCCTTCTGGTTGACCGCGCCGCGGCCGACGCAGATTTTGCCGAGTCCTTCCTTTTCTACAATTCGGCCCTCGAGCGGAGGCGAAGACCACTCCGAAGGATCGAATTGTTTCACGTCGTACATGAAATAAATGCCGACGGTGGTCGCCGCTCCGCTATCAAGAAGGCCGAAGACTCCTGGCTTGCCTGAGGTCTGAACAATCTCGACGTTCTCGAAGCCCGCGTCCCGCGCCAGTTGCGCCATATATTCAGGGCCCTGAGGAAAATTGCGGTTCTCGGCTGCGATCGAGGGCAACGCGATCCAGTCCTGCAGTCGCTTCACATTCTCGTCGTGCATCTTGGGTATTTGAGCCAGCACCGATTGGAGGTCAGAGTTGTCAGCCGAAAAGGTCGTTATCGGCAGCGATACGAATGCGGCTCCAGCCAGTGCGCCCTGGATGAATTTGCGGCGATTGAGTTCGTCGTGATTTGAGTCAGCCATGGTTTCCGCCTTTATCCCTCAGATGAATGCCGGCCATCGGCGTGAAGACGTCTCTCGAACAGCCCACCCGATTTTAGCGTCGGCAATCATAACAGGACGGTTCGTAACCGCACCACGCTTTCCCTCGACGGCCCATTTGTGTGAAACTTGCGTTCCAGAAAAGCGAATCACAAAACGAGGGAAAAATGACTCAATCGAAATCGGGCCTGCTCGCTGGTTTTTTCGTTCTGGTTCTTGCGACCCTGCCGCTGCAGTCCCAGGACTTAGATTCCACCTTCGCCCGCGATCCCGGCCAGGCCATCGATCGGCACTACACCGATCAGATTCACAAATACACCACCGATCCCTCTTTTACTTCTCTGCTTGTGGATTACCTTCCGGCCTCGAAGACCGTTCCCAACCCGGCCAAGGTTCTGGGCGACGTTTCCGGCGCGCCCGACATGCTGCCTTACGCCGAAGATGTGTACAAATATTTCCGCCTGCTCGAGGCGAGCAGTCCGCGTGTGAAAGTCTTCACCATCGGCCATTCCGAAGAAGGACGGGAGATGATCGCCGCGGCCATCGCAGATCCGAAATTGCTCGCGGCAGCGAAAGAGAACGACGCTCGTCTGGCGCAACTCTCAGACCCCCGCAAAATCGGCCTTGATGACGCCAAAGCGCGCCAGATCCTCGACCAATCGTGGCCGGTCTACTACATCACCGGCACCATTCACTCCCCCGAAACGGGCGCGCCCACGGCGTTGATGGAACTTGCCTATCGTCTGGCCGTCGACGATGCGCCCTACATTAAATACATTCGCTCGCACATGATCGTGCTCATCACTCCCGTGGTCGAGGTCGACGGCCGCGACCGCATGGTGGATGTCTACAGATGGCACAAAGCTCATCCCAGCCAAGACTGGCCTCGCTTGCTGTATTGGGGCCATTACGTCGCGCACGATAACAATCGCGACGCCATGGCCATGACCCTGAGCCTTACGCGAAACGTTCTCGATACCTATCTTGCATGGCATGCGCAGGTTTTGCACGACCTGCACGAATCCGTTCCCTTTCTTTACGACAACACCGTTGGCGACGGTCCCTACAACGCCTGGGTCGATCCAACTCTTGCCGACGAATGGGCGGAACTCGGCTGGAATAACGTTGCCCAGATGCAGCGCTTCGGCATGCCCGGAGTCTTCACTCATGGCGACTTTGACACCTGGAGTCCCGGCTACCTGATGTTCCTGGCCGGTATGCACAACGGCATCAGTCGCCTCTACGAGACTTTCGGCAACGGCGGCGCCGACACTGAGAAGCGCATTCTGCGGCCTGAAGATTATTCGCGCACCTGGTACCGACAGAATCCGCCGCTGCCTGTTGTAAACTGGTCGCAACGGGATAACAACAACTACGAAGAAAGCGCGTTGCTTTCCACTCTCTCTTACTTCGCAAATCATACTCACCATTTCCTCGAGAACTATTACCTTAAGAGCAAGCGCGCGGTTCAAAAGCCTACGCTCGAAGGCCCGGCGGCTTACGTGATTCCAGTCGATGCCGCCGAGACCAATCGCCAAATCGAGTTTCTGAAAGTATTGAAGCGCCAGCACGTCGAGGTCGAAGAATTGACGGAAGCAGCCACTGCTTCCATCCCGGGCGAGAAGCGCGGGGATAAAACGAAACAGGAAAGTTTCCCCGCCGGCAGCATCATTGTCCGCATGGATCAGCCCTACTCCCGCGTCGCCGATGCTCTGCTCGACCGCCAGTTCTGGGCCGCTGGCGATGCGCAGAAACATCCTTACGATGACACTGGATGGTGCTTCACGCACCTGTTCAATCTTAAAGTTGTTCGTGTGCTCGATCCCTCGATCCTGAAGTCGAAGACGAAACCGGTCGACGATCCGGCAAGCCTCGCCGGAAAACTTTCGGGTTCCGGCGGTGTGTTTGCAATTCCTAACACCAGTCAGGTCTCTCTGTTGTCGTTGGCTTACAAACTGAAGGGCGCCACCATACAAATTGCCGAGAAGGCTTTCGACGCCGATGGAAAACATTTCGCGGCTGGCTCGCTGCTTATAAGCGGGGAGAATCTGGACGATCGCATTGCGGGCGTCCTGCGCGATCTATCGCTCGATGCATCGCGCCTTAGTGCAGCGCCATCCGTCTCGGCACACGCGGTCTCCGTTCCACGAATCGCTTTTGTGCACACATGGCTTGCGACCCAAACCGAAGGCTGGTGGCGCTACGCCTTCGATACCGCGGGCGTTCCCTTCGACTACATAAGTACGCAGACTGTGGCTACTCAGGAGGACCTTAACGCCAAGTACGACGTTATCGTTTTTGCTCCAGTCGGCCGAGCGTCTGCTTCCGAGATCCTGAATGGCATTCCTACCTGGAACAATCCGATGCCGTGGCAGAAATCGGAGCTCACCCCAAATCTTGGCGCGATCGATAGCACCGCCGATGTTCGCCCCGGCCTGGGTTATGAAGGCCTTGCGCATTTGAAGAAGTTCGTGGAGCAAGGCGGGCTCCTCATCACCTGCGAAGACACGGCCCAGTTCGCCATCGATACCGGTCTCGCGCCCGGCGTTAGCATTGCGCCGCACGGCGACGCGCGAGTCGTAGGCACCGTGCTCAATACTGTCTTCGTGGATCGCGATAGTCCCGTGGCTTTTGGCTACGGAACCAGTGTGCCCGTGATCAGCGCCAACGGAATGGCCTTTAATGTCAGCAACATATTAGGGGGATCGGGCAGACGCATCCTGATGGATCCTTTGACCGACTCGCTTGACCCCTACGCCAAACGGCCGACCGGGCGCGGCACTGTAGAAGATAACGACGAACCGCAGGGCAGAAAGATTGCCGAAGCCGAGCCGCTCATCAAGCAACAGCCTTGGGAGGCAGCGCATCTGGACGAAGAACAAACGCGCAACAACCCGCAGGTGATTCCGCCGCAGAGCCGCCCCGACGTCATCCTGCGTTTTTCCGATTCCAAGACACTCCTGCTCGACGGCCTGCTCGACAAGGGTTCGTCGATTGCCGAGCATGCCATCGTCGTAAATGCGCATCTCGGCAAGGGAAATGTTTTGCTCTTCGGGAACAATCCTATCTACCGCGGAGAAACCATCGGCACTTATGCGCTGGTTTTCAATGCCATCCTCAACTATCAGCATCTGGCGCGCGAATCCGTCCAGGTCGAGAAACAGCCATAGATGTGGGATCTGACGTTTGGTCCCGCTGCGCGGAAGATATACTAGGGCGACCGGAAGAAATGTAGATGGCCGCAACCACACAAACCAATCCGGAGAATGAGCTTGGGTTCTCTGAAAGAGCCGCGGGGCCGAGTGTCTTCGTTTTATTCGGAGCGGCTGGGGATTTGGCGAAGCGCAAGCTGCTTCCTGCACTCTTCAACTTGTGCAAGGCAAAACTGTTGTCCGACAACTTTGCGCTTCTGGGGGTTTCAGTTGACGACTTGAGCCTGGAGGCGTTTCAAACCGAGGTTACGAGTTTCCTGCCGGGGGGAAGTGATTCCGGGGATGCTTTAGCGTGGTTCCGCAAGCGGCTGTACTACGAGCGCGGAGACTTCGCCGATCCCAACACGTTTTCCAAGCTTCGCGAACGGCTCGCCGTGCTCGACGCCGACCTACATACTGAGGGGAACTATCTCTTCTACCTGGCGACCGCCCCCAAATTCTTCTCCCAAATTGTTCAGCAATTGGGAACAGCAGGCCTTTCGCGACAGGAAAATGGACGCTGGCGCCGCGTCGTTATCGAAAAACCGTTTGGACACGATCTCGATTCGGCTAAGGCCCTGAACCGCGAGATTAAAACCGTGCTCCAGGAAAACCAGATTTACCGCATCGATCACTATCTGGGCAAAGAGACGGTGCAGAACATCATGGTCTTCCGCTTCGACAACGCCATTTTCGAGCCTATCTGGAATCGCAGGTACATCGATCATGTGCAGATCACAAATGCTGAGATCGTGGGCGTAGAACGCCGCGGTGGCTACTTCGATACTGCGGGAACGTTGCGCGACATGGTGCCCAACCACGTGATGCAACTGCTGAGCCTGACTGCCATGGAATCGCCGGTTTCTTTTCAGGCCGACGCCGTGCGCAATGAGCAGGCCAAAGTTTTGCATTCCATTCAGCCACTCGGATCGGACGACGTTTTGCAACGCAGTGTGCGCGGACAATACGGGCCGGGATTGGTGGGTGGCGAGAAAGTAGTCGCGTATCGAGCCGAACCCGGCGTCGCCCCGGAATCGCGCACCGAAACCTTCGTCGCTTTGAAGGTCAATATCGACAACTGGCGCTGGGCCGGAGTGCCGTTCTATTTCCGCACCGGCAAGCGACTGGCGCAGCGCCACACCGAAATCGCCATCCAGTTCAAGCGCACCCCCTTTGAACTGTTTCGCACCGCTCCATTTCACAAACACACCAACACATTAGTCATCCAGATTCAGCCCGTGGAAGGAATCTCGCTGAGTTTTGGAGCCAAGATTCCCGGTCCTCTACTTCGCGTGGGGTCGGTGGACATGAGTTTCGAATATTCAAAATATTTTGGAGCGGACGCTTACACCGGCTACGAAGTGTTGCTTTATGACTGCATGATGGGCGACGCGACTCTATTCCAGCGAGCCGACATGGTCGAGGCGGGATGGACAGTTGTCGATCCAGTATTGGACGTGTGGAGGGCGTTGCCTCCCCGCAAGTTTCCCAATTACGCATCGGGCAGTTGGGGACCGGCGGAGGCGGATCAACTGCTGCAGGCCGATGGCCGCCAATGGAGGAGAATTGAACCATGATTCTTGTTGAACAATGATTCTTGCAGGCGAGATCGGCGCGACGCGCACCCGGCTTGCCGCCTTCGAGACCGAGGGCAGCCGGCTGAATCGCGTTGTCGAAAAAACTTATCCAAGCCAGAAGCATGAAGGCCTGGCCGAAATCCTGGCCGACTTCATCAAAACCGAAGGCATTCCGGTTCACAGCGCATGCTTCGGCGTGGCCGGACCGGTACGCGCCGGACGCAGCAAGATTTCCAATTTACCCTGGATCATCGATGCGCGCGAACTGTCCAAGCAACTCAAGCTGAATTCGGTGGGACTGCTCAACGACCTGGAAGCCTATGCCTATGGAATCGATGGATTGGAATCAAAAGACTTCATCGCTTTGAGCGAAGGGGCAGAAGATGCCGAAGGTAATCGCGCCGTAATTTCTGCCAAAACTGGTCTAGGCATGGCAGGACTCTACTGGGACGGCTTTCGGCATCATCCCTTCGCCTGCGAAGGTGGGCACGCCGACTTCGCGCCAAGAAATGGACTGCAGACGGAGTTGCTGGTGTATCTCCAAAAGAAATACGGCCGCATCAGCTGTGAGCGAATTCTCTCCGGCCCGGGAATCAAGAATATTTACGACTTCCTGCGAGACACACACAAAGCCGAAGAACCAGAGTGGTTGCGGACGCAGATCACCGCGGCCCCCGATCCGCCGGCACTGATTTCTCAACTTGCTCTGGAAGGGAAGTCCGCGATCTGCGATCAGGCTCTGTCGATTTTCGTCAGCGTCTTCGGCGCGCAAACCGGCAACTGCGCGCTGAACTTTATGTCCACAGGAGGAATTTTCATCGGCGGCAGTATCGCTGCAAAGATCGTGCCCAAAATGAAAGATCCTGTTTTTATGGAATCTTTCCTGGATAAAGGACGGATGGGGGCGCTTCTGAAAGACGTGCCGGTGAAGATAGTGGTCAATGACGACTGCGGCATGATCGGGGCGGCGCACTACACCCTGGTCCAGAAGGCATTTCGCAAAACAACGTGATGCTCGCACAGGCGCTTGATGCTTGTCGGCGAGATCGAATGACGGCTCTGCTGCACTCAAAGTATCGTCATCTGGACCTCGCCGAGACTGCAAATTCTTGATGTGTATTGGCTGCAGGTGTATTCTTTCGCCTTATAAGTTCCTGGAGGGCGCAGATGCGTCGGCGATTCTCTCTGGCTGCAGTTTCCTGGCTGCTTTTTCTCGGCCTCTCAATCACAGTTCCCGGCGCTTCGGCTCAAGCTGGTCCGGACGTGTTTGTCACGCCTATCCCGCACGCGCCGTTTCGCGGCGTAGTCAAAGTGGAGCGTTCGCTCGTGCAACCGGATGGTTCGATCCTCAAACTGAAAACCACACGCGAGATTGCGCGGGACAGCCGTGGCCGCGTCCGCAATGAGTCGCGGTCGATGGTTCCGGTTTCCAGCAACCAGACACCGCCGATCGTTCGCATCCACCTCTTCGACCCGGAGACGCGCACTTCCATCACGCTCGATCCGCAGGAGCGAACGTTCCGGTCCATGACGGTGAATCATCCGCCCGCAACCGTGCCGCCGCGACTACTCTACGCTTCGCCCACCGGCAGCACCCTTCCTCCAAACGAATTCACAAAAGAAGAAGACCTCGGCGTGCGGGAAGTGGAAGGCGGCCCGGTGCACGGAGTGCGCGAGATACAAACTATTCCGGCTGAGGGCAACGGCAAAAAAATCGTGATTACGGATGAGTATTGGTACTCGGACGATCTCCGCGTCAACATTTTGATCGCGCACAACGATCCGCGCACGGGATCGGTTACCATGACGGTCACGCAAGTCACGCGCTTTGAGCCTGACGCTGCACTCTTTGAGATTCCGGAGGGTTATCAGCGGCCCAAAGCTGGACAGATGCGTTAGTGCAAATTGCGGATCGTTTTCGCGAAAGCCCGAAACTTAATCACCAGGTGCTATACGCAGACCCATCGCTAGCTGAGGCGCTCGAAGCCGAGTGCACGTCGGTTATGCCGGGATCCTGCTGGTCGACTGCCAGCATCACGTCCTCCTGCACGACTTCCCAGTTAGTTTGGCGGGTCATGGGATCGACCGGAATCTGCCGCAGATAGCCCGCAGTAACCAAGTCGTCGAGTGACTGAGGCGCTTTTTGTTTGTCGAGTGTGTACTGGGAGATGACAGACCGCAGCGTGCTCAGATTTGAGCGCAGGACGGATTCGCGGGCCTGGATGATGGACTGGTTGTACATCGGAACGGCAACTGCCATCAGGATCATGATGATACTGAGCACGATCATCAGTTCCAGCAGCGTGAATCCGCGCGAACGCTGCAGACGAAGCCCTCGTCGCTGGCCGTTGGCCTTTGGTCGTTGGCCCAAGCGACAAACGACTAACGACAATCGACGACGCCGCGGCCTAGCGCCGAGACACCCGCGACCGTCGTGCTCTAATTCCTTCACGCCCAGTAGCATTTACCAGTCCTTGTACTTCGTGCCGTCAAGTGCAGTTCCCTGCGACTTGGTATAGACGTCGAACACGCTCTGGCCGCCCCAAGAGTCTGAATCCGGATCGTCCTGCATGGACCGCATGCCCCACTCCGTGCTCTTAGTCATCGGATCGATGGGAATAGAACGCAGGAAGCGAATCTTCTTGCCTGCTTGCGTATCCACGCCCTTTACCAGCGTTTCCAGATCCGGCGGATAATTCTGGGTATCCACTTTGGTCTGAAACTTTCCTTGCTCGGCAGCGTCTTTGTAGCGGTCGATGGCATCGCGCATTTCCCAGAGCGCCCGGCGCAGTTCCTTTTCCTTCTCCCGCTGAATCGTGACGCGAGCCAGCGGCAACGCCATCAGCGTGAGAATCGAGAGAATACTCGCAGCAACGATCAGTTCCAGCAGCGTAAAGCCCCGAGTGGAGCAACTGCGCGTCGCGGAATGGAATCGGCGAACCCTCATGGTTTTCGTCAGGCGCGGAAGGCTCTTCCTCTACTGCACCGTGATAGCCGCTTGCGCGCCGTTCACCGTGATAGCCTGCAAGCCGGGATCGCGTGCCCCGCCCCGAGTAATGGTCAGCGGAGTCTGTCCATCCGCCTTAGCCTGGAAAGTCAGCGTGACCACCGCTCCCTGCCCGGAAACTCCACCTGCGCCAGGCGGACGTGTGGCCGTAATCTGCGACTGTCCAACAGCCTCATCCTCGCGATGTACTAAGGCCACTGCCTGGCCATCCTGCGAAAGGAAGCCGCCATTCGAAACGTTCACCAATTGCAGCATTTTCGGATCGTAATTCAGCTGCACCGGGACCGAGTGCACATTCTGCGCCCCAGAGATCAACAGGTTCACTACAAATGTGTTGCCCTTCACCGCCTGAACGGTGGGCGGGTCAAACAGGAAACTTGGAGTGCCGCCTGCGGCATTGGGAACCGGCGGCTGATTCACCGGGGGCTGGTTTCCCAGTGGCTGTATCGAAGGACTGGGCTGCGTTGGTGTTTGAGTGGTCGGAGCGGCACCGCCGGCCGGTGCTGTCTGAGGACGGCTCACGCGGCGCAACTCGATCGCGTTTGCTGTGCCAATGTCGATCGCCCGCTGATTCATCTCCGTGAGTTCGGTCCCACGAATGATGTGGGGAACGATGGCAAAAATAATTTCGTTCTCCGAATGATCTTGCGTGGTCTGTCCGAAGAGATATTTAAGGATCGGGATCTGAGCGAGCCCTGGAATTCCCGCCAGCGACTTGGTCTGCTGATCTTCCATGATTCCGCCCAGCAGGTTGGCCTCGCCATCTTTCAAGCGAATTTCATGCTCGATTTTGCGCTGGCCAATGATGGGCTGGCTGATGCCTCCAATGTTCGACTGGCCCGTGACCGCCGAAACATCCATCGCGATTTTCAGCGTAACTTCCCCATTCGAGTGCACATGCGGCGTGATGTCGATATTCACGCCCACGTCCAGATACTGGAATTGCGTATTAACCAGAGGGTTAATACCCACGCCGCCAATGCCAGGCTGGAACGATCCAGTCGCGATCGGAACTTTGTCGCCAATCTTCAGTGACGCTTTCTGGCCGTCGAGGGCGCGTATTTGCGGATTCTGAATCAGTTTCGTGTCGCTGTTATTCATTACCGCCGACAGATTGGCGGAGGGGATCGTAACCTGGAAATCCGTGGCGTTTAGATTGCCTAGCGTGTTCAGATTCAAGCCAGTGGTGCCCGTTCCCGTGGTCGGGGTAGTCCCAGTTGTCCCGGTAGTCCCCGTATTCGTCGTATTTAAATTGCTTTGCAGCGTAACTGTGGCGCTGGTAGGTGGGTTGAGCCCCAAGGTACGCGACCGGTCTTTGCTCACCTGCATGATGGCAATGTCAACGATGACTTCCGGACGGGCCTTGTCCAGATCCTCGACTAGCTTCTCAGCCAGCGCGATCTGGTCGGGAGTTCCGCGCACGACTAGTGCATTTTGCGAGAGCAACTGCTGCACCCGCTGCACATCGAGCACGGCGCGAATCGCGTTCACCACATCCTGCAACTCGGTGGGAGCTGAAAGATTCGAGAGATAAAAAGTCTTAAGGACGCTTTGTTCCAATTCCTTGCGTTTCGCCGGATTATCCTGCGCCACAAAAATAGTATTCTGCGTAACCGGACGCCAGAACGTCTTCGATTCCAGCGCCGTAATCTCCAATGCCTCTTGCAGGGTCACGCCATTCAGGTCGACATTGATAACCCGCGCCGTGTAATCAGGGTCGAATAATACGTTGACTCCCGCCAGTTGTCCGACGGTGCGATAGACCACATCCGACTTAGTGGCGAGCATTTTGACGGTGATTGGAATATTCGAGATGGGAGCAAGTTCTACAGGACCTGCGGCATCATGAATCTGGCGCTCCAATCCGGCCGGCGGTCCGGCAGCCTGGGGAGGCGGATTCCGCTGGTCGATGATCATCTTCACAGTCCGGTTCAACTCCTGCTTGGCGATGAACAGGGAGGGATCGATCTCCAGCGCCTTCTGAAACTGCGCCACTGCGTCGTCGAGTTTGCCATCGTCCCGCAATTTCTGCCCGTTGTGCACCAGCGTGGCCGCCGCCTCGAAACGCAAGCGCTCAAAGGCGGCGCGATAACTCAAATCCTTGGGCTTGAGGTCGTAAGCTTGCTTGTAAAAAGCAAACGCGGCTTCGAACTGCTGGCGAGCCTCGGCGTCCTGCCCTTTGGCGAAGAGGCTCTTGGCTTTGTCAGCGCTGGCAGGGAGGGTTATAGCCGCGACCAGCAACAACAGAAGAGCTGGGCGCATCAAGCATCTCATTCGATATTCCTCACGGGATATTCCTCTTTACTTACAAGTGTTCGCCGGACAAACGGCTTTTCAAAATTCCGGCACATTCCGGCGGCACTTTTCGCGCGGGAAAATGCGCTCAACACAGAAAAATCTTGGATGTGCCCGATTATAGCATCGCAATTTCCAGCATCCGAAGTGCTTGCGCACACGGGAGTTACACTCTTTGGTCGTAGGACTAATGGTGCTATCTACCGGCGACACTCACAACCTGCCTACAGGGCCCAATAACCACGCGCCGCCAACTCCGCACGCTCGGGGGCAGCATGCCACAACGCAGGCCGGTGCACCAGCCTGCAATGCGCTAAGATAGTCATTTCTAACCACATGCCCCGCCAATCCACGCATCAGACCAAGGCCAATCCGGAGAAATCCCCGCGCCGGGATCCCACCGCCTCCGGCGACCGCGACGCCGCTGTTAATAGGATCGCTTCACATAACTACTTCTTGCTGGAAAAATTTGAGGCTGGGGTGGTTCTGACCGGCACCGAGGTCAAGTCCGTCCGGGGCGGTTTGGCCAACCTGAAGGACTCTTATGGCTTGGTCAAGGACGATGCGGTCTGGCTGTTGAACGCGCACATCGGTCCTTACGAACACGGCAACATCTTTAATCATGCGCCGCTTCGCACCCGCAAACTCCTCATGCATCGGGAAGAGATTCGCAAGCTCATCGGCAAGACCCAGCAAAAGGGACTCACCCTGATCCCGACTCGAATGTACTTCAAGAACGGCAGAGTCAAGGTTGAACTGGCTTTAGCTAAGGGCAAGCAACTTTGGGACAAGCGGGAGACCGAGCGGCGTCGAACGGCGGACAAAGAAGCAAGAGAAGCGGTGGCGCGAGGTAGAAGTCGAAAGTAAAGCCCACGAGGAGTTCGCTGTCAAAAAGGTAATCCTCAAGTCCGATATGCCAACGGTGCAGGAAGCGCTGCAGAGGTTGGATCGCGGGATTGCGGGAGCCCGCCAGCAAAAACACTCTGTTCTGAAGATCGTGCACGGTTATGGATCGACGGGTGTTGGCGGCGACATACGGATTGCGGCGCAGAAGCGTTTGCATGAGATGGTTGAAGCCGGCCAGATTCGGGCGTGCATATTCGGGGAGAACTGGTCGAAGACCGACGATGCTGCCTGGCGTTTGCTGCAAGCACAGTCAGAACTGAAGAGCGATCCGGACCTGGGACGCCGTAATCAAGGGATCATGATCGTACTCATTTGAAGATCAATCGCAGCGCCGAGAAGGTCCTCAGCGTATGTGAGCTTGCACTTAAGCGTCTTTCCCGACGATACTGAAGTATTCCGAATCATATGAAAACAACTCTGTCTCTCTCTAAGCCGACTGAACTTGAAACCGAAGCGCTCGTCGCCGTTGTGCTAGATCATGCAGAACCGGCCGCAGCCGAAAAAGAAAAAGACAAAACGCCACAACTGAAACTGGCCTCGACTGACCCCGCGGTGCAAGCAGCTGCAGCTGATTTGCTTGCCAGTGGAGAAGTGGCGGGCAAGGCCTTTGAAACAAATTTGCTGCACAAACCCTCCGGTCTTAAAGCGAAGCGGCTTCTCTTGATCAGCGGCGGAAACGCAAAGAAATTCTCCACCTACGATCTCAGACGGTTGGCTGGGGTTGCTGTGCGTGCTCTCAAGTCTCGGGGAATTCGCAGTTTTGCCTTCGTCGCCCCAGCCAGCATTCCGGCCGAGGAGGCCGTGCGCGCCATTGTCGAAGGCGCGCATGTCGGAAATTTTGATCCGGACTACTACCGCAGCGATCGTAAGGACGAGAAAATCGACGAACTCACCGTCGTCGCCAGTGGCGACAAGTCGACTCTCGAGCGAGCCCTCAACGAAGCCCAGGTAATCGGCGAATCGCAAAACTTCACCCGCGATCTGGTGAATGAACCCTCCAATCGCATGACGCCCACTATTCTTGCTGACCGCGCAAAAAAGATGTGCGCGGAAGTCGGCTTGCAATGCGAAGTCTACGGCGCCGACAAGATCAAGGAAATGAAGATGGGAGCCTTCTGGAGCGTCGCGCAAGGTTCCGATGAACCGCCCGCGCTCATCGTGATGCGATACGAACCCGCAAATGCGCCTCAGAAGCCGATGCTGGGACTAGTGGGGAAGGGAATCACTTTCGACACCGGCGGCATTTCGATCAAACCCGCCGATGGCATGGAAAAAATGAAATACGACATGGCCGGTGGCGCCACCATGATCGGCGCGATGCGTGCCATCGCTCTGCTGAAGCCGAAAGTCAAAGTCATTGGCATCGTGTGCGCGACGGAGAATATGCCCTCCGGAAAAGCGCAGAAGCCCGGCGACGTTCAGATTGCCATGTCTGGCAAGTCGATCGAGATCATCAATACCGATGCCGAAGGCCGGTTGGTTCTGGCGGACGGACTTTTCTACGCGCGCCAGCTGGGCTGCACGCATCTGGTGGATGCCGCCACCCTCACAGGCGCAGTCGTGGTCGCTCTCGGTTACAACAACGCGGGAATTTTTGCTAATGACGACGAAATGTACGACCGCTTCCATACCGCAAATGCCAAAGCAGGAGAAAAAATGTGGCGTCTGCCGCTTGACGACGAATATAAAGAACAAATTCGCTCCTCCATCGCCGACATCGTGAACTCCGGCGGACGCTGGGGTGGTGCGATCACTGCCGCCATGTTCCTGAAGGAATTCGCGGAAGACACACCGTGGATTCACCTCGATATTGCGGGCACAGCCTGGATGGAAGATAAGAAACCGTGGATCGCGAAGGGTCCTTCTGGCATAGCTCTGCGTAGTTTGGTGGAATTTGTGAAAAGTTTTGCGGCGTAGATATGGCGCAGAGTTTCTCGCCCCAATCAAGTGGGCTGGGAAAAGCATAAGAAAGCGCGATCTACACGTTGAGAGAAATCAGTGCGGTTGTTATAATCGACCGTTCCACACGCTTCCGCAGTGGAGTCGTCCCGTTCAGTCCGCGTATCCCGCCACAATCAGCGCGAAAGCGAACTCTACCGGACCCTGTGGCAGCGGCCTTTCAAGATGTGGCCAGGTAGCTCAGGTGGTAGAGCGCAGCCCTGAAAAGGCTGGCGTCGGCGGTTCAACTCCGTCCCTGGCCACCACATTTCAAAGCACTTAACCGCTAGCAGAAAAACTTCTTCAGTCCGCATTCAGTCCGCTCTCAACCGAACTTACACCGCCAAGAATGGCCTGAAGCATCTCGCCTTGGGCCGTCATGCGGTCTGCGCTCACGCTATGGGCGTAAAGCTGCAACGTCGTCTTAACGTCTGAGTGCCGCAACAATGCCTGTACCGTCTTCGGATCGGTTTTAGATCGAACCAAGAACGATGCCAGCGAATGCCGCAGATTGTGAAAGCCGAAACGGCATGGGTCATCCTCAGCAATCACTTTCGCCTTAACCGCCGCTGGCCGCAGGTGATCTTCCACCAGCATGTTGGCCACGCGCGGCTGCTTGCCTTTGCAGCGCAGAGACGCGAACACCCAATCACCGGGTTGTGAGTAGGTACTCGCGTTCTTCCAGGCCTGCATGAACTCGGCAAGCAACGGGTGCAGGGGAACCGGTGCTTTCGACGCCCTACTTTTTGGCAATCCGACTTTGCCACAGGTCCAGGTACGACGGACGTGAATCTGTGACTGATCGAAACTCACATCATGCCATTGCAAGCCCAGGCATTCCGAGATACGGAGCCCGGTAGCGGAAGCGAGCAATGTCAGCGTGCGTTCTGGTTCTTCGAGCTGCATCAGGACAGCGAATGCTTGCTGTGGAGTCAGAATCATCGCCTCGTAACTGCTGGTGGTTTTGCAGCGAACAAAGCGCATCGGATTGCACTCTTCCCGGCGTGGGATGAGTCCAAACCGTTGTCCGTGCTTGTACACCAGCGACATGACTCGTCGCATCTTGTCGAGGGTTGGATTTTCTAGTTCTTCCTCGTGCTTCACGGCAGAAAGCCACTCCTCGATTTCCAAGGGTTCAATGCTGAGCGCAAACCGTTTGCCCCATCTGGGCAGCAATCGATTGCGCAGCACCCGTTTGTATCCTGCGACCGTTGTGTGGGCTTTCGGGTCCACGATTCCATTGCGTCGCTCGCCAAGCTCGTTCTGCTGGTAATGCTGGGCCAGGTCCGCAAAGGTCACGCGTCTCCGAAAGTCCGGTTTGTTGATCTGAATCTGCTGCCGTTCCGCCTCCGCCCAAGCCGCGCCCTTGGTCGGAAACTCTCGAACTGTCCCCACGGCAATTTTCTGCTCGACCCGCTTACCATCGGATTCCCGTGTGGTGCGGAAAAACAGCATCCAAGTTTCGCCTTCTTTGCGTTGTTCCTTCTTTAGCCAACCACGTTGATGTCTCTGTGCCATTCTGGATTTCTCCTCCAGGCACGTGAGACTGCCGCTTGCATTGTACCCTGACGGAGAATAGAGACAAGCGAGTTCGGAGAGGCGAAATCTCCACAGGTGCCGCTGAGCGCCGGCAACTGCGTACGCTGGAATGATGCTGCGTCGCGCGAGCTCGATGACGCGACGGGGGGTAAGGATTAGGAGTTGGGCGGCTGCGGTTGCATCGACCAAAGGCTCAATCGGATCGCGAACCTTTCGCTCGGAGCTGGTCGGCTTCGGTTCGAAGTCAAGCGGAGGAGATTGGAATTCTGCGCTCATACTAACTCCAGCAGGGAAGTGCGCCGTACTGCCATTGATATTTCGATTTTCTTCTTTCGCTTCCATAGTGGCGGGGTGAGCGGGAACTGCGAAGGTTCTGTCAAGGGCGACCGAAGGGAGCCGCGGCAGCGGGCGTGCCCCTTAACAGGGCCTTCGTAGTTCCGGTTTCGTGGCGATGGAAGCGAAAGAAGACGCCGATCAAACGGAATGGTGTCTGCACATTTCATTGTGAGACCTGGCCCTCTGATTGGACTTTGCGTTGGGCTTTGCGTGGCCGGGAAGCAGGTTGGCTCGGCGTCGTGTTCTGCGGCACCGGGGCTGTGATCTTGTTCGGCGCAGGTTCTGCTGGGTTGGAGTTGACCCAGCGGTAGTAGAAAATTCCCAGCGAGAATCCGACGGCCAAAGCAGCACTGCACAGCACCAACACCGACCACTTGTATTCACGGAGGAAAGTCTGCGTCAGTTCGGAGGCGCAGCGCTTGGCCGTCGTCGTTGCAGTCTGGATGGTGAGCCGCATGTCGTCCAGGGACTTTCGGGCGTCCTCGGCTGCGACACGATACGAAATTGCGAGTTGTTTGGAGGAGCGATCAAATTCTGCTGCCACTTGCTTCGCCTCCTTCGCGACGAGTGTCAGGGACTGGGAGGTCTCAGCAATACCGCTTTCTCTGAATCGTTGACGCAGGCTCTCACTCAGGGTGGCGGCTATCGCCTCTGCATTGATACCCTCTGCGACTTGTGCGGGTAGCTGAGCCAACCGTTCTTCAAGGCGTTTGTGGAGAGCGATCATGTCCTGGCGCGCGGACTGAATGGCTTTAATGCTCTGGTCCAGAATCGTGGCGAGCTTTTCGCGTTCGGTCGTGATCTGGGCTGGCGTCTGCCGTGTGACAATTGCTAGGAAGCCCATCGCGCGGGCAATCCGAAGGATTTCGTCGTCGGCGGGCAACCGGCGCAGATGCGCCATGTCGCGATACCAAAGTGGACGCTGTTCGGCAGGGAGCAATCGCGCGATTTCGTCAATGAAATCGTTTTCGCCCGACTGCTCCTCGACCAGTTGGGGCTTGGCAGTCATTGGAGTCATGGCAACAGCAGGCTCTTGGCCCTCTCGATCTCCTCAAAGAGCCGTCGGCGGTAGCTTTGGGCACGAATCACAAGAGAAGCGCGCCGTAGCTCTGGAATTGTCACTCTGCGTTCGACGACTTGGGTGAGTGTCACGCCATGCTGTCGAGCCGGGTTCTCCAAGTCGGGCAGGCGGAATTCCATGGCTAAGATAATTGGCTGGAAAGCAGCGCGGAACTGATTGGCCTGCTTGCTCTCCCGCCAATATGAGAAATCGGCTTGGTGCGTCGTGGCATTCTCAACTACTACGTAGCTGACGCGATCTTGCAATCGCGCCGCCCAGCTCAGAATGCTCTCCACGCTCGCAGGATCGGGAGTCACAATGCCAATGGCGGTAAACGCCACTCCTGTAGCCGCTACATCTTCGAACATACTGTCGAACCATTCATGTGTGACTTGACCGGAGCTTGCGCCCATATCGGCGAGGATGATGGGAGTATCTTCTGCCAGGTGGTCGACAAAGGCGTCCAAGCCGGCGGCGGTATGAATGTTGACCTTTGTGACCGTTCCGTCGAAGTAGTGCTTCAAGCTTCCGCGAGCTTTGTTCTCTGTGTCGAGGTCCAGAAGCCTGACTGCGATCTGGTGATTTTCGTACCACTCGGCAACAGCGAGGACAAAACTGGTCTTACCGACGCCTCCTTTTCCGCCCATGGTGAAAATGACGCGTTTAGAGATATCAGTTGAGTTAGTGGAATCGACGATGTTGCCTTCAGTGGGGTCAGCTGCGGTGGGCTGGTGCATGGGGTTACTCCTTGCTCTTTTGATTACGCTGAAGGCGCAATGGTTCGTCGGGGTTGTATTCGAAGAGAACTTTTTTCTTGAGTCTCTTCGGCGGTTGGTCTTTGACAGCCTTAATCGTCCTTGCAATGTTTTCCAGTGCCGTGGGAGCACTTACAGCGCCTTTAGTGGCTTTCTGTTCCTTATAAGTGTCTGCAAGCCCTATAAGCGCCTGCTTGTCCTTATTAGTCACTAATAACCGTTTTGTGGTGGCAACAGCAGTCTTCATTCTTGACTTAGTGACAGCGAGCACGAAATCATTGACTGTACTCGTGCCTACCGCGAGGCCACAGGACTTATTGAGCACTTGAGTGATTTCGCGATAGCTCCGGCCTCGCTTTCGCATCTCAAGGACTAGCTCGCGGTACGGTTCCAAACGAGAGCGTGGTTCTTTTGTAGGTAGAGCGGTGAGTATTGCTTTGAACTTTGGATCCATGACTTCTCCTCATGCTAATGGCGAGATGGATGCTGACAATACAGAGCCGTTGGTGGTACAGACGTGACTCGCGCTCAAAAGGATGGCCGGACGTTGACCGGATGCACGCCGGATAGATGCCGGATGCCGACCGGATGACGGACCCGGTCGCGGACACGATGCCGGACCTAACGCGCAGCGTTAGGGATGGTGTCTTTTTTCAAAACGTAGTTCGAGGAATCTTCGAATGCTGACGATTCGGGCAATGACCGACGGTTCGGGGTACTCAGAGCGACACCTGCAGCACAGCGACTACTATGCCGAAGGAGAGCGCCTCACGGGACACTGGCAGGGCCGAGGGGCGGAACTGCTGGGACTGTCCGGCGAGGTCCGAACCGAACAGTTCGAGGCCCTACGCCGGGGCCTCAATCCCGATACCGGAGAATTCCTACGCCCACGTCAAAGCGCGGATCGGATTTCAGCTGACGGAACAACCCAGAGCCATGGACGTAACCTCTACGACTTCACGATATCGGCTCCAAAGTCAGTTTCCATCATGGCCCAACTTGGCGGGGACGCCCGACTTGTGGAAGCTCACGGGAAGGCCGTTCAAGAAACGCTGACAGAATTGGAGCATCGCGCAGCGAGCCGCGTCCGAAGAGACAGGGCGAATGATAACCGCATCACGGGTAATCTTGTATTGGCTGTCTACCATCACCATACTAGCCGCGAACTTGATCCCCAGCTTCACAGCCACGCGGTTGCCGCTAATCTGACCTACGACGGCGCTGAGGGCCGCTGGAAGGCACTGCAAGCCTCCGATATCTACGAGCAGCGGGCATACCTAACTGAGGTCTACCGGAACGCACTTGCGCACGAAGTGCGGTCTCTGGGCTATGAGATCGAGGATCGGCGGAGTTCCAAGGGCAAGAACCTCGGTTTTGAGATCAAGGGTGTCTCTGATGAGTTGCTGGAAAAATACAGTCAGCGCAGCGAGCAGCGCGACCGGGCCATTGCCGAGTTTGTCGAGAGTAAGGGTCGCCAGCCCAGCGACAACGAAATCGCCCTGCTGGTTCGTGAGTCGCGGTCCGATAAGCTGGTTGAGATTTCAACTGCGGCAGTGCATTCGCGCCAAACGGGTCGATTAACCCCAGAGGAAAATCTAACCCTTGAACACATGCGCGAGGCCGTCCGGGAGAGATCTCAAACGCAGCGACGAGAACCGCAGAGCGCAGTTGCTTCTCTCGACTACGCAAAACAACACGTCTTTGAGCGCGTCTCGGTGGCGCTCGACCACGAACTGTTGACTGAAGCACTCCGTCATGGGCGGGGCCGGATCGACCTGGCGGACCTGAAAGGTGAGTTGTGGCTGGAAGAAAGCACCGGCAGAATCCTCCAGGCTGGGAAGGAAGTCGCCACACGCGCGAGTCTTGACCGTGAGCGGGACATGATCGAAAGGATCAATTGTGGAATCGGTAAGCTTGAGCGGCTTGGTGGTCAGCACGAATTTGCTGATTCCGCCTTCCTCCGTCCCGAGCAGAAACAGGCAGTCGAATTTGTTCTCAATTCGCGTGATCTGGCCGTGAACATTCGCGGGGCAGCAGGCACCGGGAAAACTGCTACGCTGCAAGGGCTGCAACGCGGCCTCGAACAAAGCGGTCGCGAGGTGTTGGCGGTGGCTCCCAGCATGAGCGCGGTCGAAGAACTACAGAAAGTCGGCTTCTCGGATGCCATCACGGTGGAACGGTTGCTACAGGGCCAGGGTGCTCAAACAGACTTGTTCGGGAAGGCGCTGATCGTGGATGAAGCGGGCATGGTTTCCGGTCGCCAGATGTCCGAACTACTAGAGCTGGCCGGTCAGCAATCAATGCGAATCATTTTCAGCGGCGACACTAAGCAGATTCGGAGTGTCGAGGCCAGCGATGCCCTTCGGGTGCTGGAAAGAGAATCTCAGTTGAGGAGTGTTTCGCTTAGCGAAGTGCAGCGGCAAACTACCCAAGTCTATCGCGAGGCGATTCAGGAGTTGCGCCGTGATCCGCAGCGCGGCTTCGAGAAGCTGGAACAACTTGGTGCTGTGCGTGAGGCTCCCTGGCCCGACCGTGCGCAGCAGGTTCAACGAGCCTACTCAGAAGCTCAAAGTCAAGTTAATGCGAAAGGGCAACCACGCAGTGTGCTAGTTGTCGCGGCCACACACGAAGAGATTGGCCATATCACCGACGCTATCCGCGCGGAGCGCATGCGCACAGGGGAACTGGGACCGAGTGCGCACCAGCAGCACCACGTACCACTGAACTGGACCAGTGCGGAGAAAAGTGACGTGCGGAACTATGCTGAAGGTCAGGTGCTGCAATTTAATGGGTCTGTCAAGGGCGTTGCGAGGTATGAATCGCTGGAAGTCAGTCGAGTGGAAAATGGCAAAGTAGTTGCCCGCAACGCACGCGGCGAGGAACGCGAGTTCACAGCGAAGCACGCGAAATGTTTTGAGGTCTATGAGCGCCGCACCATCGAAGTTGCTCCCAATGACAAGTTATTGTTGATGGCAAATTGGCGGGAACCGCGCTTTCGGGCTATCAACGGAGAACTGGTAACGGTTTCGCGCATTAATGAGCAGGGTCGCATTCTTCTAGAGGACGGTCGCGCTCTGCCGGAGAATTACAGGCAATTCACACACGGCTACGCTGTCACCGCCCATCGCAGTCAGGGGAGATCTGTCGATACCGTTGTCATTTCCGCTGATGGGATGCGTAAAGAAGTATTCTATGTGGCCGCGTCGCGGGGTCGGGAAAGCATCACGGTCGTGACCAGCGATAAAGACCTGCTCCGGGAGTCGGTAACGCACTCAGTCGCGCGCCAATCCGCTTCTGAGTTGTCGCGCAAAGCGCAAGAATCTTCTTTGGAGAGGCTAAAACCGTCCTTACGCGAGCGTGAACGTCGCGAACTACCGGCTGCCCGCGAGCAAGGGTGCGATAACGCATCCGAAGGAAAACTGGAAACTAGAAAAGCTGTCACTCCCGAAACAGTGCAGAGCATCGACTGGGAGAAACCCGATTCCGAGCAAGAACAGGAACGCACAATAGAACCAGGAGGCCACTGCTATAGTATCAGCCGGTGAGCGCGATGCCTGGTTCGCGTGAGAGGGACTGGCTCGTCATAGTCGGAGTCAGAATTCGGCAGGTCGGCTGCTTATGCGGCAACATTGCGTTCCCTCGCTGACAACAGAACCCACCAGTTTCGCATTGACATGATAAACATCGCGCGTTAGGTTTAGGCGCAATCAGTGAGGGCGGAGAATTAGGAAAGAACGGATCCCCCGTTCCGTTGGTTGTCTCTCCTCTTGCTGCTTCCCCTGAAGTGTGAGCGGTGGCCCATTAAGCTCGTTTGGCTTGAGCGGGATGGGTGCGTCCGAACGAGAAGCAGTTTGTACTCCGTTTTGTCGAATTGAGAGGAGAGACCCGTGCGCCCAAAAACTATTCTGGCCGTTGTTGTTCTGACTGTTGCTGTTTGCGCCCACGCTGTAGGGCAAAATTTGGCCGCCCCAATCGACCGACCGCAGCTGTGCGTCAGTGCTTTTCTAGGAGTGAGCTCCATCAACACTCAGCCATGGCCGGCACTGGGAGCACTAGGCACGACGCTTCCTGATTGCGTGACGACGTGGGATGCACTCACTTGGCCTACGTGGGAGTTCAACGTTACTGCAGGTACCACCGTGACCCTCAATGGTACCCAAACGGTTTCCTGCACTTGCACGAACCTTAGCACGGTCGCCACCGCCGATGGGACACTCCTCTATACTGGTGTCTCTTCGGGTAACGCATACCTTGCCGTATGGGACACAACATCGCAACCGTATTTCATGCCGATCAATTCGGTTACTCTTCCCTCGACGATCAATTTGGTCAACAACGCTCCAATTAGCGGGTCTGGCCTCCAGTACCACATCTACTACTTCGGCCGCGTCACGACCTTTTTCGACAAAGCCGCGTTAAACAATGCCAGGGTCATCTTGGTCTGGGAACCCACGCCAACTCAGTATGTCACTACCACCAACATGGCCAACCTTAGCAACAGGTGTCATAACACTGCTATGAACGGGACGGGGTCGTGTTATCCGCCCTCCGACCTACTGTCGCCGAACAACACAACAAACTGCTCCACGTTCTCCAATGGGGGAGCGGGTACTCTTGTGGGTACCGGTGATTGCCAGACCAAGCTGGCGGTAGCTGACCTAATGAATTTTCTCAAGCAAACCGGGCGTATCGGTACCCTCCTGGGAATCAGCACCGGCAACGAATCCGATAAGTGTCCATACGGCAATCTCCTGGGGACCTGCGATACCAATTTTGCGAAGATTCTCTCCAGCACTAGCTACGATGGCGAATGGGGCGACAGCATCGCGGACCATGCGACCCGCGCCGTCGACATATGCACGCAAGCCAAGGCGGTCTATGCCCCGATATGGTGCGGAGGCCCAGGCATCGAGTCCCTGGTAACCGGCAACGGCCTCGGGACAAACGCACTTTGTGGCATAGCCTATCCCAACAACATAAAGGGTGCGGACTGGGCTAATGCCTGGTGGGGCACCTCGGGCATCCTGTCTAAGATGGACTTTTTCGGCTACCACGGTTACTTCGGCTACATTCCGCAGGCGCAAGACTATGCGCTCAACGCGGTTATAGCGACCTGCCCAAATATCCGGGCCGCTGTCCAGACCTTGCCGATGTGGAATACGGAGCACATCTCGGCCTACGCGAGTTTGTCATCCGATTCAATGGTGCAGGTGGTGAACCCAAGCGGCATAAGCATGTCCGGAACCACCTGCAGCGCGATCCTCAGTCAGCGCGTGCAATACTCGACCCCACCATTCAGCCCCTTTCAGAATCCAAACTGGAACAATATGGGAGATTATATGGTCCTGGCGGGAACGGGTACCAGCGGATTTTGGGACACCGGGATCGATGGTGTGCCGATCACTGCTGTCTGTCACGGGTCGGGCACGTGTCCAGCCGGGGTGGGCGGGTCCAACGATACCGTTTCGTGGTCCTGCTCGGGAAGCACCCCAACCACGACCGCCAGCACGTACATCTACGACCTGACGCTAACGTATGGGTTCGCGGCAGAAGCGTACCTTTTGCAATACTTCAGAAATGTCGCGCACAGGCCGGGGGCGGTCGACGTGATTAATTGGGAGGAATGGATCAACGACAGCAGTAATGCCCAGGGGTTCCCGTTGTGTTTTGCCTTCAACATCGTTGGGTCCCCAAGTTCGTGCCCGAAGCCGACGCGAAACGGCCAGGCAATGGGTGAAGCCCTCAAGTGGATGCGCCTGGGCGGCGGCGTCAAACCGACCTCGGCATTCCAGTGCGCCACCGTTGCGCTGGGCTCCACTCCTCCGGCTTGCCCCTTTCAGGGGACCATGTTCGCAACTGGAGTGCAAGCCAACGGGACCCAGGTGGAGGTCGTCTTTTACACGGATCTCAGCAACAGTCCTCGGAGCACGACCACATTTCCCGCCCCATCTTGGGCACAGCACTACTTAGCCGTTGACGGAACCTGTACATCGGTCACCGGCGCCGGTGCATCGCCAACACAGGTGACCCTTACCCACGCGAAGCCGATCATGTTCACGTCGGACTAGAGCCAACAATCTGCCAGGTATCACTGCGTCACCGTGAACGCGGAATGACTATAGGATGGTGCTCCGGTCGTCGTGACGCCAATCTTTCCAGTCACCGCGCCGCTGGGCACCACTGCGGTTACCTGCGTGCTAGAGCTCTGCGTGAAACTCGCTGCTGGTGTGCTGCCGAACGTAACCCTAGTAGCTCCGCCTACGCTGACTCCCGTGATAACCACGGACGTTCCTGCGGAGCCGCTCGCCGGACTGAAGCCTGTTACCTGCGGTCGAACCTGGAACTTCTTATTGCTCGTGAGGGTGGCGCTCGACGTTGTGACTGTGACAAACCCCGTTGTCGCCCCGCTTGGTACTGGTGCTGTCAGATACGTATCAGAAACCACCGTGAACTGCGCAGGCGTGCCATTGAAGCTCACGGCGCTGGTTGCCCCGAAGCCCTGCCCGAAGATTCCAACTGTTTGCCCAACTCTGCTGGCTCCGGGCAGGAAAGATACGAACTGTGGCAACTGGGCGTCGAAACTGAAAAATATCCCACCACCGAGCCCCCCGTCGTCAGTGTCGCCGTACAGTAAACCGTTAGTATGCTGGAACAAGGTGACCCACGGATTGCAACCCTGCGCCCCAAAACGATAGAGCGTAGCAAAACTTCCCTCGGCACCGAGGCGGAAGATCCTGCCGCACCCGTCGTTTACATTCGATGTCGTGCCGTAGAAGTTTCCGTCCGTCGCCTGTACAAGCCCTCCAAGCGGAAACGCCCCGTCGCTGGCATCGCTAGGGAAATTGTGAAGTACTGTCAGAATGCCGTCGGGTGTTATCTTGAAAATCACCCCCTCACCGCTGGTCCCGCCTTTATAAGTCGTTCCGTAGAAATTTCCGTCATTACCCTCAACGAGGGGACCATTCGGATTGAGACCGTCCTGAGGGTTCAGATTGAAATCGAATAGTGTCTGAAATTTTCCGGACCCGGTAATCGTGAATATCAAGTTCTGGGAGACTCCATATAATTTCCCGTCAGTCCCCTCTACTAGAGGGGCCATTGGCTGGCCGGCGGGCGCGAAGCCGTGTAGCTTCGCATAGACCTTGGAGGGCGTGAGCCGGTAAACGTTCCCATACCCTCCGTTCGAACCCCCGCCTCCAAACATCGCCGTGCCGTAGTAGTTCCCGTCCATCCCCTGGAGGGGGCGAGCATGCGGGTCGGAGCCATCCGAGCCGCCCTGAAAGCCATACAGTGTTGTGAGGGATCCACCGGGGGTCATTCTGAAGATCGTTCCCGGCGAGGCAAATCCATTCACACCGCCTACGGCCGTCGTGCCGTAGAAATTCCCATCCGTACTCGGAGCGAGACCCCCGTAGGGAAGCGCCCCGCCAGGGCCGGGGAAACTATGCAGCACGGTTAGATCGCCCGACGGCGTAATTCGAAACGCGGCTCCATAGTTACTGCTGCCGCCCCCTGGCGTCGTGCTGTAGAGGTTCCCATCGCGCCCTTGAGTAATGGTGGAAAGCTGGGGAGTCGCTGGATCCCCAGGGTGGCTCCCGAAGTTGTAGAGCACGGTATACGTTTGGGCATCCGCAAGACCTACGAGCGCAACGAATGCAAGGGTAACGAGCCAAGTCTTTCTCATTGGATTTCTCCTCAGCACGAGGCGCACCTCGGCGTTAGAAGCAAACGGGAATCTCAAATGGCGCTTCCAATGCCGCTTGGCGAGGGGAAGAGTTTGCGGCGGCACATAACCTTCATGGATTTTGGACCTGAAAACCGGCTGTGTCAAGCCGCCGTATCGAGCCATGCTAAATGTAACCCGAGAGGAGGTCGTCGAGACACGTAGGATGTAACCCGACTCGGCAAAGATTTGAGGAGGGTGGGATTGGGACACAAGTCGAAGTGGGAATATTTCGTGGAAGGAGCAAAGAACGGCATAGTGGATTCATGCGAGGCTACTATCGGGTGCATGTCGAGCTCACCGTTGATGAGCAGGGTCGCATTCTTCTGCAGGACGGTCGCGCTCTGCCGGAGAGTTACAAGCAATTCACGCACGGCTACGCTGTCACTGCCCATCGCAGTCAGGGGAAATCTGTCGATACCGTTGTCATCTCCGCTGACGGGATGCGTAAAGAACTATTCTATGTGGCCACCTCGCGGGGTCGGGAGAGCATCAAGGTCGTGACCAGCGATAAAGACCTGCTGCGGGAATCGGTAGCGCACTCAGTGGCGCGCCAATCCGCTTCTGAGTTGTCGCGCAAAGCGGAAGAATCTTCTTTGGAAAGGCTAAAACCGTCCTCACGCGAGCGTGAACGTCGCGAACTGCCGGTTACCCGCGAGCAAGGGTGCGATAACGTATCCGAAGGAAAACTGGAAACTAGAAAAGCTGTCACTCCCGAAACAGCGCAGACCATCGACTGGGAGAAACCCGATCCCGAGCAAGAGCAGGAACGCACAATAGAACCAGGAGGCCACTACTATGGTATCAGCCGGTGAGCGCGACGCCTCGTTCGCGGGAGAGGGACTTGGCTCGTCATTGTCGGACTCAGACATTCGGCAGGTTCGCAGCTTATGCGGCAACCTTGCGCCAAGGTTCCCTCGCTGACAACAGAATCCATCAGTTTCGGATTGACATGCTAACAGGCTGCTGAAAAACTCCTAATCCACAGCCGACTGTGATACCAGAAGGCATGCGTGGAGACGATCAGCAGCAGAATCACATCTTCAGTTACTTGTCGCCGGAAGCGCGGGTGCGGAAGGATCATCCGCTGCGCGCCATTCGGAACATGGTGGACGAAGTGCTCAGCCAGTTGTCGCGGCGGTTCGACGGCATGTACGCCAGCGTGGGGCGTCCGTCGATTGCGCCGGAGAAGCTGTTGCGGGCCCAGTTGCTGCAGATGCTGTACTCGATCCGCAGCGAACGCTTGCTGATGGAAGAGATGGATTACAACCTGCTGTTCCGCTGGTTTGTGGGGCTGAACGCGGACGATGCGGTGTGGGATGCGACCGTGTTCACCAAGAACCGCGACCGGCTGCTGGAGGCGGATGTGGCCCAGGAGTTTCTGGCGCGCGTGGTAGCGCAGGCGCGGGGAAAGGGGCTGACCTCCGACGAACATTTCACCGTGGACGGCACGCTGCTGGAAGCCTGGGCGGGCGCGAAGAGTTTTCAACCGAAAGACAAGCAGCCTACGCCTCCGCCGGACGATCCCGGTAATCCCACCGTGAACTTTCGCGGGGAGCAGAGGTCGAATGAGACGCATGCATCGAAAACCGATCCTGACGCGCGGCTGGCGCGCAAAGGCGAGGGCAAAGAGTCGAAGTTGAGTTACTGCGGGAACCTGCTGGTGGAGAACCGCAACGGACTGATCGTGGACGCCGAAGTGTTTCAGGCCAATGGCACGGCGGAACGCGACGCGGCGCTGGTGATGTTGGAGAAGCTTCCCGGCATACGACCGGTGACGGTGGGCGGCGACAAAGGGTTTGACACGCGGGATTTCGTGCAAGAGTGCCGGAATCTGCGGGTGACGCCGCATGTGGCGCAGAACCTGGGACGGCGCGGCGGCAGCGCGATTGATGGTCGCACCACGCGGCCTCCCGGCTATGCCGTCAGCCAGAGAAAGAGGAAGCGGATCGAAGAATGCTTCGGCTGGCTGAAGACGATCGCGCTCATGCGGAAGGTTCGGCATCGTGGAGTTGGCAAAGTGGACTGGATCTTTACTCTCGCCTGCGCCGCCTACAATCTGGTGCGCATGCGGAATCTGGCTCTCGCGGTTGCGGTGGTGTAAGCCGGGGCCGACGTGTGTCTGTAACCGGATCCAGTTAGAACCAAAGGCCACACCAGCACCGTAAATCAACCCGTTCGACATCATCCACGATGAACAACAGAAAGAAAAACACGCTGCGGATCAATTTTTCAGCAGCCTGCTAAAGATCCGGCGTTAGGTCTAGGCGCAATCAGTGAGGGAGAATCAGGGTAGTTGGGCCGATTCTTAGTTCCGTTGGTTGTCTCTCCTCTCGCTGCTTCCCCCTGAAGTGTGAAGGTATCCGGCGTGTCCGCCAGCTAGCGGATGAGGCGCAGCGGGAATTGTGCTGCTGCAACCGCTATCTCGCGGAAGCAGCCCACACGCTGTTATTGGAGGAAGCAGTCTGTATGTCTGTATCCCATTTCGTCGAACTGAGAGGAAAAAGTCGTGCGCCTAAAGACTACTCTCGTCGCTATTCTGCTATGCCTTGCATGGTCCAGTCCAGGAGTTGGGCAAACGCTTGGTGAGTTGCCCACTGTAACTGTAACCGGAAGCACCGACCAAGACATCCAACACGCCGTTAACGTGCTTGGCCTTCTGAACCCTAATGCTTCCCCTACTGGTAAAGTGGTGATTCCTGCCGGAACCTATACCATCAGTAGCACGATAACTGTCACAGGCTCGTACAGTCCAAAGAACTTACAAATTCACTGTGAACCCGGCGCGGTCCTACAGGTGGCGAATACCTGGACCTCGCTCTCGCCGATCCTGCAGTTTCAAGACCTCAGCAGTTCCAGCGCACTCGGCAGCCTTCGAGTTGATGGCTGCGTATTTGACATGTCCACTGCCGCGCCCCCAAGCCAGCAAAATGCCGTCGGCATTTCCGTCCTCGTCAACTCAGATGGTCCAGGAACAAGCAACACCGGTAATGTCGGAACCATCGAGATCGACCACAACGAATTCAGGCATTCGTCGCTTCAGGGAGTGCTGCTCCAGACACCTCTCAACAATTTTGCCGGAACGCAAAATGTAACCCAATTACTGACCGGCGCGAACATCCACGACAACATCTGCCACGACATGTATTCTGTTTCCGTCAGCGGCAGTTCGAACCCCGCCTGCTTCGAATCAAAGAACACGGTGGGGACGATTTATCGCGCCAATTACATGTACAACTTTCCGAATACTTCTGGCACCACGCCCGTGTTCGGCATCCTTTGCAACGGGGACAATGGATGCTCCTTGGAAAGGAACGTTTGCTCCTACAACACCAGCGGGGGTGCGAGTTCCGCCGCTTGTTACAAGGGGCTGTTCATGTCCGGGTACATGTCCGCAGGGAATTCTGAGTACGGCAATGGAGACTGTCAATCCTGGGCCTGTTCATTTGCCGAACATTGCGACACCTGTATCTCTCCGGACTCGCATGATAATTTTTACTACAATGTCAACAGCTGTGCGCGTTTCGAGGTAAACCAAGACGACAACATCCACGACAACACGTGCTACCTGCCCGCAGAGCTTGGGTATTACTTGACCACAAGGGAAGGAAATTCCTCCAGCGATACCGTAATAGCAAATCAACTGATCAACACAACCGGCCTAGTGTCAGGGAATGCCGCCGTGATTTCGCTTGGGAACCCGGGTATCACGCCCCCACTCGGCACTTGTTCACAAAAGACATGGAACTCAACCATGGCTGTCTCCCTAACGGTTGGAGGCAGCACAGCTTACACAGGTTTGCTCGTTTCGCAGCAGTTAGCCTCTGGGCAGATTGCTTGGATCACAAGTCCGATTCTCGAAATCTGTGTTGAGTCGAGCCCCAGCGCGACTAACGCCGTTCCCTCCCCAGGCGGCTCCCCTAGCAGTAACTACCTACAATTCGTACTTTCTGACACATGTACCGGAACGGGTTGCGCCACTTCGCTGGCCAGCCCGCACACCACGATCAATTTCCCTGGCTTCCCTGCGACTACGTGGACTCCGGTGTATGGGTGGAGCGACGCCTTCGGTTTTAATTTCAACGGCACCACACGGGGCGTTCTGGCCTGGGGGATCGTGGGAACGTCAATTCCCGTGGGTACTGTTATTACACTCAGCGTATTCGCGCACGACGTGCCGTTCATGCGGCACCAGTTCCACAACAATCATATCGTCCGGGCGGGGCAGCACGCTCTCTACCTCGCGGGAGCTCTCCAGAACTTCAACATTGACCACAATCTAATCACGGATCCCGGATTCTCATCGTCCGGCACCATTGATGCAATCCGGCTCGACTCTACCTTACTGAATGGCGGCCACTATCCCATGCAAAACGGCCAGGTCAGCGATAACACCATAACGGACAACGGTGGAAAGGTTAGCCGAAACGGAATCCACTATCTCGACCTGGCCGTACAGCCAATCAACAAGGTCCGAAGCTTTCACAACTTTTTCCAAGGCTCATTCACGACCACCAACAGCATTGTCTATGATGTGCCGTCGAGCATTCAGGATGCGTACTACACCGTGAGCGGAGTCCAACAACTAAGCGGCGTCGGCACATTTACGTTGACATTTCCGGCCAACGGGTTCTTAGCTGCACCATTTTGTTTAGCGTCCGACCAAACGGCAGCTGCCGCTGTAAGGGCAAATCCCAGCCCTACGCAGCTTTCCCTACAGGGTGCCGCAAACGACTTTGTGGCGTACGAGTGCCGCAGCCAAAGCACTGAGTAAAGTGCGTCCAGGTGCGTCGCTTCATGAGGCCGGTTGGGGTAAGCTCTACTGCGTCACGGTGAAGGCCGTCTGGCTGTAAACAGGCGCTCCTGTCGTCGTGACGCCGATCTTTGTGGTGTTTGCACCTGCGGGCACGCCTACCGTAACCTGCTTGTCCGAATTCACCGTGAAGTTAGTTGCGACGACGCTATTGAACGTTATCTTCGAGGTCTGAGACAGGCTTACGCCAGTGATGACCACTGACGTTCCTGTCGGGCCACTCGTAGGGCTGAAGCCGGTAATCTGAGGCTTCACATGGAATTTCTTGTTGCTCGTGAGCGTGCCGCCGGGTGTCGTTACCTTGATGAAGCCGGTTGTCGCTCGGTCGGGAACGACCGCCGTGAGAAAGGTATCGGTCAGCGTGTTGAACGTTATGGCCGGAGTTCCATTGAAGGAGACCGTAGTGGTTCCTGTGAAACCCTGTCCCAGAATTTCAACGGTATGCCCAACTTGGCGCGCAGCGGGCAGAAAAGTCACGAAGGGCCCCAACCCCACGTCGAAGCTGAAGAACGTTCCCTCATTGGCAGTTCCACCGGCAGCGGTTGTCCCGTAGAGCAGGCCATTGGTGTGCTGCAGCAATGTGGAGTCCGGCTCGCAGCCCATGGATCCATCGCTGGGGAAGGTGTACAGAGTCGCAAATTCGCCTGATGGGGTGATTCGAAAAATCGTGCTGTCGCCGCACGTTCCGGCAGCAGTCGTGCCGTAGAGGTTTCCGTCCGTCGCCTGCAGCAAGCCGCCGACAGGCCCAATTCCGTCGGCGCCGCCGGTAAAACTGTGAAGGACCGTGTAGGTGCCGTGGCTGATTTTGAATACGACGCCCGCGTTGCTTGCTCCACCAAGAACCGTCACACCATAGAGGTCTCCATCGCTCGCTTGGATCAATCCTCCGGTCGGCCCCCGGCCGTCCGTGCCGTGAAAATCAAACAAAACCGAGAACTTGCCCGAGGGACTCACCTCGAAGAGGGTTCCCTTGTTGTTGGAGCCGCCCTCGTATGTGGTTCCGTATAAGATCCCGTTGACAGCTTGCATCAGCGGGTCATGAGGTGAGGCTCCATCCGCACCATTGAAGCCGTGCAACGTTGCGTGCGTACCCGAGGGTGTGATCTCGTACACTACGCCACAGCCTATCCCACATAGGTCGAGGTTTCCTCCCAGTGCAGCAGTTCCGTAGAAGGTGCCGTCGATGCCCTCGATGGGCGGCGCCAAAGGAATAGAGCCATCCGCTCCACCCGTGAAACTATAAATCGTGGTCAGGTTACCTCCCGAAGTTAACTTGAATACCGCACCCTGATGGGCTGTGTCGCTATTGGGGATGACGCCATAAAACCTCCCGTTGGTACCTAGCGTCACGCCGCCCGGGGGGTTCCCGGACGCGCTAAGATCGCGGAGCACTGTTTGGTTTCCCGACGGGGTGAACTTGAATGCGTCCACGGGCGCGGACCCGGAAAAACTGGATGTTCCGTACAGATTGCCGTCCGGACCTTGCGCCAGTACTCCCCGCGGTCCCCCTGGATCTCCTTGATGACTCCCGAAGTTGTATAGCACTGTATACGTTTGGGCGCTGGCCAAGGTTGCGACGACAACGAACGCAAATGTAGCGAATAAAAGTTTTCTCATTTGGATTTCTCCTCAGCACGAGGCGCACCTCAGCGTAGACACAGACGCGGGGACCTCAAATCGCGCTTCCGATGCCGCTTGGCGAGGGAAGGGTTTTGCGGCGCCACACAACCTTCATGGATTTTGGACCTGCAAACCGGCTGTGTCAAGCCGCTTTCCAGGCTTTCCAGGCGCCGGATGCCAACCTGGCTGGCCGCCATATCTCCAAGTAGCCTCCGATGCGGTCGGTAGCACGGGGAGCCACCATTTCTTTTTCTTTCGTGATGTCGAAAGGCCGGATATTCGTCGGGAATTCCGAAGACTTAAAGATTTGAACACGCCGGCGGAATCGTCGAAATTCCTCAGCATTCTGCCATCAGTTTGCAATCACTTAACGTGAACTATCGGGTACTTTCAGGTCTTTAGAGCGCCGTCCGTGCTTTGTAAGTCCTTCCGTTGACGTTTTCAGGTGGATTCGAGTACTACGTCAAAGGCCAGTCCGCAATCTCAGTCCGCACTCGCCATGTCTTGCCATGACTTACAAGTACTTTGGCAGCCTCACGTGACCTTGTAAGTCGTTAGAATGATTGTTTATATAAGCTCTGAAAAGGCTGGCGTCGGCGGTTCAACTCCGTCCCTGGCCACCATGTTGTCAATAACTTGCAAGAAATTGTTAACCTCGTTACGGGCCAGATGGGCTCAGTATCGTGGGTGCAAAATCCTCCGGCCGTCCATCGCTCAACCGACTGATCCCATTGAATCCCTGAAAGTTAGCGCTCTGCCAGTCGTCCTAGAGCGCAGCCTTCGCCCTGCTTTTGGCTCTGGGGATCGAAGTAGAGCGGCAGCTTAGTGTTACGAAGAAAACTTAATGCTGGCGGGGTGGGGAGCGATTCTGCGGATAAGGCGCCGTTGTCGGACGAGAGTTTGCCGACTCGAATAGTGCTGAACTGGCGTTTGTTCCGCTGCTAGCAGCAACCGTTCGACCCAGACCGCGCCCGTTGCGCGCTGCCGGCTATGGGATTGTGACCATTGCCCACTAACGTGACAGCCTCGATTGCCCCCCCAATTAACACTCGGCAAGGTTTCCACAGGATATAGCGCCCAATGGACTCGAGAGGAAGTCTGGATTAGCCTAAGCGGATGCCACCCGAACCGGGGACGGGCACCCAAACGGAGACGTTCAATGAACCTTTCTGCATGTTGGAAACCAAGTCTACTTCTGCTTGCCTTCGCTGGTGCTGGTACTTTGTCATCGGCAGCAGTCGCATCGGTTGATACAGAAGCAATCGCCAAAACAATCAAGGCGGACGTCGCTCAACTCGTAGTTGGACTCAATACCCACGATGCGGTCAAAACAACCGCTTATGACGCGCCGAATGTCATCTCCATGGAATGTGGCAGTCCCTCAACTGTTGGGATCCACGCCGACAGAGAAGGCTTCAAGATGGGGTTTGCCCACGACCCTCTTTGGAGAGTCAGTCTCATCGACGAGACCGTAGATGTGGCAAGGAGCGGAGACTTGGCAGTCTACCGCGGCACCTATAACGAAGACGACAGTCGTGCAGGTGTGTTGATGACCCATAAGACGAACTTCCTTGCGGAGTTCAAGCGCCAAAGCGATGGATCGTGGAGGATCGTCTGGTACAGCGTTTCCAACATGGAACAGTCGCACCCGAAGTGATTGCTGCTCGAAGATAAGTTCCTTCGCTCGTTGACGGCTCGATCAATATGACCTTGCGGTGGTCAAGGCGTACTTACAGCGGAGGGGCGACGTTGCGGCAAAGCGCTATGGAAATCCGGCAGCGAATCAGATCACAAGCCGACGGCCACTCTTCACTTGAGCCCGAAGCACCGCGCAGATCAGAGCACAAGCCTCTTTAACCTCAGGGAGCGCAAGGTAACAATGAACTTGTTTTCCGGTTCGGCGAGTCTGGACCACGCCAGCGGCTCTCAACACTGCTAGGTGCTGGGAAAGATTAGCTTCCGACACGCCTAAGCGCCGACGGAGTTCGGAAACGGGGCGTTCACCATCGGCGATCAAATCGAGGATCTTCAGGCGGACAGGATTGGCAAACGCCTTGCAGATTCCGGCCCGTCTCTCATAGAGCTCTTCGTCCATAGAGCGCTGCCCGTTGCGACCTTTCATTTTTCGCCCCTTGGTCAATAGACCTCCTCATGGCACTCATTCCACATCAACATGATAGCTCGTTAGCATTGCGCGAAGGAGACTTCCCGGAGTGGGGCCAGTAGTTGATAGATAAATGTGGCCAATCAAAAACGTCAGAAACATATAACTCCCGAGAGTATGCGCTGGGCCAAGAACCCAGAGTCCTCCAATCCGCGAGAACAGTCCAGGCCAGCGATCCGCACCCCACATCAGGACCCCAGTGACAATCTGAAATGGCAGCAGAACGTTCAGCAGCAGTAAATATGTGATCTTTTGCAGGGGGTTCAGTTTTCGCCGAGGATCAGCGTCGAACGGGTGCTTCTCTCCTTTAAAGATGCCATAGAAATAAAAACGCGCCTGATGAATGGCCGCCCCGGTGAAGTCATCCATGAGGGGCAGGAAATGATGATACTTCTCCGCCGTCACGTGATAGAAAACTCCGAGGAAGGCATTGAAAATCAGCGCAAAACCGATCCAGGAATGCCAACGAACGGCGTTGGCCATGGAGCCGAATATTCCGAACCGGTCGGGATAATGGATGGCCATTCCGGTGAGGATGAGGAAGATCATCCCGAGAGCTTGGAGCCAGTGCCATACGCGTTCGTGTAGTGAGTATAGAGGGGATTGTGAATTCATAAGCGGCCACCTAAAAGGCGAAATGCGCCATGTAGCAGGCTGAACAAGACTGCCCCAGCCACGCAGAGCCAGCCTAGCCATTCCACCCACTGCGCTCTGCTATAGCCGACGATGTAAAACGAATTCAGCAAAACTCGGTTGTCGAAGGAGGGTTCCGTAGTTGTAAAGTTCACCACATTAAGTTTCCTCCCGCGATACATGACCGGCACTCCTTTCGGGAGTGATGAGTTTAGATCGACCGGGCGGGCGAGCATGCTGTTTTTCCCATGGCATGCTACGCAGTCACGAACCGCCTGCTTCTTGCCCACGATGCCATGAGTCATGGCCCAAGGCACGACTTCAATTCGCAATTCGGGATCCGTGATGCCGGAATACTTCTGTAAAAGCCCTTTTACCAGAGCGATTTTTTCCGGAGTGTCGTACACGGATTGAGGAAGGTCGATAATACCGTCCTTGTCGGCGAATGCCTTGAGAATTTCCGGCCGATAAGGGAATTCTCCTTCCGCTGATTTGCCTGCATAAAAGGCATTTTGCACCTGCCACGTAAAGACCGGCCTGCCTTTGCTCTTGTCGAACCAGTAGACACCGGTGATCAGGTTCGTTGGCCGTATCTGCTGCATGCCACTCTTGTCGACCGTGGGGATGTAGGCGGGCAGATAGCCGCTCACTTCTGATTCGGGATCCACAATCGATCCTTCGATGCCACGATACGTGATACGACTGCCGCCCGTGTCCATGACAAAACCCCAATCGTCGCTGCGGTACGCCCAAAAGTGAACGGCAGGGATGTGGCAGGTTTGGCAGGCTACAGACCGCAGATGCGCCGATTTATAGGGAAGGAATGCGTGCCCCTTCTCAGCGTCGTGACAATCGCCGCAAGCCCGCATGGTGTCATGCTGCGTCAGATTAACCGTCTCCGGAGGAATGTTGCCACGCGCAAAATTATGATCGGGGCGTCGCAGATAAACCGCTAGATCTTCCTCTGTGGGCTTATACCGCAAGTTCTTCTTCGGGTCTTCTTGAATCATGCGTCCCGGGTTATTTATGGAGAAATGACAATCGATACAAATCAATCCCGCCGCGGCGTGAACGTCCCAGGGGAAGTCCATCTTTTCCTTCCCAACCATGTTGGGAGAGATCGTGTCGCTGATCTTCGCGCCGTTATAGATCCATCCAGCCTTCTCGGTGCCGCGCATGATGTCGGCGTGTTGAATAGGCTGAATCGTGGTCGTATTTCGGGCCGTAAAGCCATGGCATTGGGCACAGTTTTCAAGTGTCGGATCAGAGAGGTCGAGCGCCTCCGCCTTCACCGTTCCATCGTTATTGAAAGCAGCGTGGTTGTAGGTGAATGCGCCGCTCGGTTGCCGGACGACGATGCCTGTATCGACGAGGGTCGCATTATTCGCCCAACGAAAGTCGCCCGCACCCATTTCCTGCTTGCGCTCACCGCGGCTCGATTTGGGAACATGACATAGAAAGCAGTCAGCTTCCGCAATGCCGCTCTTTTGCCAATCCCAGGGAATTACCTGCCCCGTTGCGCGGTCGCGAATGCTGTAGCTCGGATCCAAAGGCCCGCTAGGTTTTGCCTCGGGACTTAGAAACCGGTGCCCGCGCAGGTCGTACTCCGAGATTCCTCCGCCAGTATGGCAGCCGCCGCATTTCGTCAGCCACTCCGGCTGGCTCATATCGGCATCCGAGGCGTCTTTGATGTCGGCTCGAGTGAGCTGGCGGTTTGGGATAATCGAGAACTTACCAAACATCCCTGGGGATGTATTGAATGAAGCAGCACCATGCGACGCCAGCAGAGCCCGATCCATCTCGTTCTTGCCCTGCTGGAAATGGAAGCTGTTCGCGATGAATTCGTAGTCGTGACAGTTTCCGCCGCACGTCTGGCGCGTGCTAATCGGCTTCCCGCTCTTTAGCACGTTCCCCCCGGCCTCGTCTTTGAGAACGATCTGGGGATGCGCGAGCTTTAAAGCTTTAGCAGACACATTCGGCGTGTTCGCACTCCCAGCCGAACTCCGGCCAAACGGCGAAGCGCACAACAAGACGCCAAGCGCCATAGGCAACAGCGGCCGGATTCCTTTGGCCCAGCCCGACTGGGATGGCTTTACCATTCGGATCATATCTATTCTCCTCGTGAGGAAGGCGGGACCCGCAAGTCGTCTGCAAGCGCCCGCCATGCTCAGTTGTTACTTGCCGCAGGTCTCTGGTTGTGGCGAGTCCGCCGCGTGACTGATAAGGAAAGCAGAAGAATCGAGCAGTTGGTCCACTGGCAGGTACTTAGTCAGCGGTTCTTTTCCGTGGTTGTGTGTACCTGCGGCAAAGTAGGCGCGCCATTGCGCCATGGTTTTGTTCATCGGCGTCAGCTCTCCGCCTACCGCTCCCTTGGTGTGGCATTGACGGCAGGTGTCTTTGAAGAAATGACGTCCCTTAGTTTCACTGCCTTTCTGAGCTGCGAGCAGAGCCGAGAACAGACCGGAAACAGCGACAACGACTAGCAGGGAAAGTATGAGCTTCATAAATCGCATCATGAAAGTGTCCACCTTATTAACTTTCGTAAGTGTGCAACTGACAAGAATGATACGAATTGCTCGGAGATATTTCTGTGATCCGGGGCACACTGTGTTCAATTTGGGAACACGAATTGATATGTACTTAAGTACTTAAGAACTTTCGCAAGTATGTGATTGAGCTCACTGCATTGTTACCGTCGAATGGGGAATTATGTATCTGCCGTACTCGGTCAACCTTCCTTACCACCCTGACCGGTGCAGCCCGGCCTCTCGGCCTCAGAACCGCTGGCCGCGCAATTTATTGAAGAGAGGAATTGTTACTATGCGGAAACTTCTGCTGACAGTACCAATCTTCCTGCTGGTTTCGGGGCTATGGGCTCAAACCGCGCCTCCGGCGACGGATGATGCCGTTCAGCTTCGTCAGGAAATCGACCAACTCAAGAAGACGATCAATGCAATGGAGCAGCGGCTCGATACCCAAGAAAAAACAGCCAAGGCCGCAGCCACGCCGGCCGCAACACAGCCAGCACCGAAGGACGAAGCGGTGTCAGATCTTCAAACCAGCGTCCGCGACCTTAACGAGCGCGTCAACGCGACCGAACGGAAGTCTCTGCGCGACCGATTGGAGTGGGGAGGCGACTACCGCTTCGAGGTGCACACCATCCGCGGCAACATTCCCACCCACTATGACGGCATGCAGATGCAGAACCTGTTGGTGAACTCGATGTGGTATGCCGGGATGAACGGTTACACGCCCAGCCAGATGATTGGCCTCTTGAGCAGCCCGAGGTTGCCGAACGGTGCCGCCAATACGCCGGCAAACTTTGGCCAGTTGCTAAACAGCACTGTGGCCAGCAACTACGCGGCGTACCAGTATTTCATTAACAATCTCACGTTCACCAGCACGAGTCCAAACAGTCCGGGACTGAAGCAAATGGTGAGCGCATTCACGCCGGCTGAACAACAGGCGTTTATGAGCTATCTCGGTCAGGTGCCGGGCGTGCTCCAGGCCGCCTACACCGCGAACAGCGATGCCTTAATGACCAACCGCCTCCGCTTGCGTTTTGATGCTCACGTCGCCGACAACGTCAGTTTCGGAGCGCGTCTCAGCATGTACAAGGTCTTCGGAGATTCGACCGGCCTGCAGGTCTTTGACGGCCAGCCGACCTCTCTGGCGATCGACGGTACCACGGAAGGAGTTCCTAGCGGCGATATGGTGCGTGTCGAACGCGCCTTCTTCAGTTGGAACCACATCGGAGGGTCGAATTTGTATCTCTCCATCGGACGTCGGCCATCGACTGACGGTCCACCTCTGAACTTCCAGAACGACGAACCTCGCGGGGGCACGCCCTCCGGTGCGCTTATTGACTTCCAGTTCGACGGGATTACCGCCGGCTACAACGTCAACGACAAGATGACCCTGCGCGCCTGCTACGGCATGGGCTACTCGTCTGGCTTCGGCAATGGAAACTTGCTGGAGACTCCCGCGGACCGGGTTAAGTCGGTGCATCTGTTCGGCGGCAATATGGACCTCTACAGCACCGACAAGACCTTCATCCAGGTAACTCTAGCGCGCGCCTGGAACGTGACCGACGGGTTCGACGGATTGATGGTGCTCCCCAACAATCCGCTCACTGGTGCTGCGATCACGGCTCCGATCGTCATGCGCTACGCTCCCTCTGCGAACTTGGGAGCCATTGATCTCTACGGTATAAACCTGCAGAAAAAATTGCGAAACTTCGACCTTTTCGTCAGCGGAAACTGGTCGGGTCTTCGCCCCAATAGCCTGACCACCCCGTTCGGCGGTCTGATGAGCGATCCTTTCGAAACGCCCACCAACCACGACGGCCAGATGTACTACGTGGGTGTCAGGTACAGCATCCCCAAAGACGACGGCCGCACCAAGGTTGGATTCGAGTTCAATCACGGTACTCAGTACTGGTTCAACTTTGCCCAAGCCGAGGACGACATTATCGCTCCCAAGACCGACACGCGGGGCGATGTCTACGAAGCCTATCTCACGCACCGCATTCATGATCACTTCCTGGTCAAGGGAAGTTATATCAACTACAACTATGCCTGGTCCGGATCCGGTTGGCAGGTGGGCGCTCCCAAGCGTCTCAACTCCACTCCGATACTGGGCTTCCCAACCTACGACACAGCGAGGATGTTGACACTCGGTATGGTTGCGGAGTTCTAAAAACTCCACCTCAGAAGGAGGGCTGGTCCGGCCAGCCCTCTTTTGCTAAGGGGAGAACCGGTTTTATAGTTCCGAATGCGCCTAGTCTGAATGGATCTGGCAGCGATCCAATCAGAGGGTTGGGCATTCGTCACCGACTTACTATGTGCAATTCCTGCTCGGTAATGGCGATGGAACATTTATCCCGATGTCCCAAATTTATTTTTGAATTCTTCACTGCTGACTACGGCATTCGACTTGACTGGTGACGGGCGGGCCTTTCGTACGGGTCGTACAAGGACATTCCGGGCGCTCTCAATCTCTTTGACAAGCGCGGCATCAAGGTGGGAACTTTCATGATGGACGATAAGAATTCGCTAGGACTTTCAAAACGTTACTTTCAGCTCCAACGACTGTGATCGATGCCTTTGGCTTTTATTACGGCTCAGCGGGGACACTGCACCGTGACCTTTGGTGAGCCCTCCTTCGAATGCTGGACCAACAATGCTGACAACCAATGGCACGATTTCGTCGACTCTGGGCCGTTTTCTGCTGTAGAACCATTCCCGGATAGTCCCGTAAATTGCCCAACTGATCGTCGAAGCAAGCACATCGTGCGACACGTCGGTCCGAATGGCGCGTTTCGCGAGACCATCAACCACAAGGATTCGAATCGCCCTGATAATAGCCGAGTCCAGCAACGGTCCAAAAGATCCCTTGCTGGCGCATTGCCTTTTGTTCCTGTGAATCTTTTTCAGATAATCACAAACGGCAAGAACCATGCCTTCAATTGCTGCCGGACAGGTTCCGTCAAAGCGAATGTTGCGCTCTTTCAATAGCTCATGAAAGTCGGCGGCCACCACTGCCTCGAACAGTGTGAACTTGTCGGTATAATGGTCGTAAAACGTTGCTCGGTTGACTGTGGCCGCGTCCGTAATATCCTGCACCAAAATTTCCTCAAACGGCTTTTCCTGCAGCATCCTCCACAGAGCATCTTGAAGAAGTCTCCGAGTCCGTTTCTGTCGCGGATCTCGCAGCTCGCAATCTGACAGCGGTGATCCCATCAGCTGAAGCTTATCAGAAGGTTGAATCCTTTTACAACATATGTCGTCTAATCGACAAATGACGCTTATGCGAGGTGACGTATGGATACCGGGCTTTTGTTTCTGAGATTGGCTGTGGGACTCACCCTGGCGGCGCATGGCACACAAAAGCTGTTGGGATGGTTCGGGGGACCAGGACTTAGCGCCACGGGTCAATTTTTCACCGTGCTCGGTTTCCCCCCAGGTAGGCGACATGCCCTCATGGCCGCCTTGGGCGAAACGCTCAGCGGTGCGCTTCTCGCAGTCGGACTTGCCACTCCTGCGGCAGTGGCTATCGTCGTCAGCGTGATGTTAGTTGCAGTGGTGACCGTGCATCTCAGCAAGGGCTTCTTCGCGCAAAATGGGGGGTACGAATACGCCTTCGTGCTCGCGGCGGCCGCACTGACTCTTGCCTTCACAGGGCCCGGATCGTTCTCGATCGATGCTCTTATCGGATTTGGGCGCGGTGGAGTCTTCTGGGGCCTAGCAGCGTTGCTGGCTGGTGTCGTGGGCGGTGGTACCGCCCTACTCGAATGGCGCAAGGCACCCGTACAACAAACCGTTGCCAAGGGAAACTGAAAATGATTTCAGAAGGAGGGAATATGGCGCACCGTCGTGGTATCAGTCGTGTAATCGACGTTCCCCCGGCGGAACCTGGCTTCGTCGGTCCCGGGCACCTAGCAGCACCTGTGGTGTCTCCCGAGAACTTCGAAATGACCGATCCCTTTATCCTATTGATGGACGATTACCTCGACATCGGTAACCGACCAGTGGGAGGTCCCCACCCACATGCAGGTTTTGAAACCGTGACCCTCATTCTCAGCGGTGCGATCTATGACCGCGATGAAGGCGGCGTACTCAATGCCGGCGAGGTCCAGTGGATGACTGCGGGCAGCGGAGTTATCCACAACGAAGACGTGAAGACCAAAGGAAAAGTGAGATTGCTCCAGCTGTGGCTCACCTTACCCAAGAGCGAACGCTGGACTCCGCCAGATTTCCAGGTGATTCGTGCGGATTCGATTCCTGTCCGCCGCGAAGCTGGCACAGAAATCCGCGTGTACAGCGGCTCGTCTGGGAGTTTTCATTCAGCCACACGTAATCACGTCCCTGTAACGATGGTCGAGATCAGCTTAGAACCACATACCCGGACTGAGCAGGAGGTACCGAGCTCCTACAACGGCTTTGTTTTTGTGATTGACGGTTCAGTTCAGATTGGCGAGACCGTGCTGAAAGCCGGGCAGGTGGGTTGGCTTGACCGTCCGAGTAGCAACGGCACGGGCATGCTACGCCTGGCCGCAGGCGAATCGGCGAGTCGATTGGTTTTGTACACGGGGCAACCCCAGCGGGACTCCATCGTTTCCTATGGTCCCTTTATTGGGGACTCGAAGCAGGACATTGCCAGACTGTTTGCTGAGTATCAAACCGGAGGATTTCCTCGGCTTAGCGCATTGAAGAAGCAGCAGCCCTAACGGCACGCGGCGCTGTGACGGCCGCGCTCACAAATCGTGTCGATCTCTTCCCACGCGCTTGCGTCTTAGTTGGAGCGTAGCCGGAAGCTAGCGGCAGGACATTTTGCTCGCGCAGCGGAATGACCAACTTCTCTGAGACGAGGAACAGCAAGTCTCTGCCAGGCGCGTCATGCAACGCGGGAAACGCCACTGCTCCGACCCTGATCCATTGAAATTGGCGCAGCGCGAATCGGCGCTGGCGGCACGACGATCTCAACAAGCCCGGTCGCCACGTCATAGACGAGGCCCGATATGAGCCATTCAGCCGGCAATGCCGGAATCGCCCGAAGAGACGCAACGTCGGCGGTAACCGCAGCGCGGGGATCGTTGACAGCTTTTGTTTTGAGCTCTCTTTCCTCTATTTGAAAATAGTGCGCCAGCATGGCGGGATCGCCGACAAGGCGCGTGATCCCGCAATCGGTGTGATGAAGTACGATGATATGAAACTCCCCGCCGCCTCCAGGAATCTCTCCGGCAACTTCACCGATTCGCCCGAGTAGTCCCAATTGCTCCAACAACCCCGGCGTGATTCGACCGCCGATGTTACGCATCACAACGGCTTCGCCCGGCTTAATTCCAAGTACATGGGCCGGATCCACACGCATATCAGCGCAACCGATTATGATCGCCTTCACATTTGGCAGCGCCCGCGGAAGCGAGGGCATAAGTGTGTCTGAAGCGGACCGCTGGGCGGCAAAGTCTTTGTTACGTTCTAACATAGAGTCCAGACTGTTCATGTTGGTTCCCCTTGAGAGATGTTGCTGTATTAGAGCCGTCATTTTGTTTCTGCTTTTCAGACATTATTGCCAACCGCCACCAAGCGCCTGATAGAGCTGGACGAGAGCGATGAGTTCGTTGCCTCGCGCCTGCGCCAGTCCCAGCTCTGCCGCAAGGGAGTTCGTGTCGTTGGTTAGCACTTCCAGGTAATCGGTGGTCCCTGCTTTGAAGCGCACCTCTGACAGTCGCGCAGCATCCTGTGCCGATTCGAAGAGGCGCCGTTGCTGGGTTGTGAACTCCTGATCCTTGCGATACGCAACGAGCGCATTGGAGACATCGCGGAAAGCGCCCTGGATCGTCTGTTGATAGGTCAAGACCATCTGATCGCGCTGCGCTTCCGTAAGACGAACGTTCGATTTGAGCCTTCCCCCCTCGAAGATGGGTTGTGTCAAAGAGGCCGCCAGATTCCAGACACCGGCCGGGCCGGTGAACAGATTTGTGAGAGCTGGACTCTCATACCCGGCAGATCCGGTAAGCGAGATTTGCGGAAAGTATGCGGCCCGAGCTACGCCGATCTGCGCGTTGGCCGCAATTAAGTTTGCTTCCGCTTGGCGAACGTCCGGCCGGCGCTCCAGTAACGACGAGGGAACACCGACCGGTACCTCGGGAGCTTGTGGCTGTTCGGCCAATTTCAGTCCTCGAGGAACGGCGCTGGGGTTTTTGCCGAGAAGTATGCTAATTGCATTTTCCTGCTGAGCAATCTGGCGCTCGAAATCTGGTATTTCGGTTGCAGCGGTGTATACGAGTTGCTCGGATTGGCGCACATCTAACATCGAGTTGATGCCATGTTGCTCTAGAGTTTGGGTCAACTTGAGAGAGTTGCCGCGCGAACTCAGCGTGCGCTTGGAAATTTCCAGTTCGAGATCCAGCTGGCGAAGTTTAAAATACGAGGTTGCCAGGTTGGCGACGAGTGTCGCCATCACTTCCTTTTGCGCCCACTGGTTGGCCAGAAGATTCGCTCGAGCCGCTTCGGTTGCGCGGCGATACTTTCCCCAGAAGTCCAGATTCCAGGCTGCGGACCCGGTGACCTCTCCCTGCGTGAGCTCGTAGGCAGGAATGGGCCCGAGTTTGGGACTCTGCAAGCTCGTGATATTACCGCCCGCACTCAGGGACGGAAGCTGGTCGGCGCGCGTGATTCCGAGTTGCGCCTGCGCCTGGAGAACTCGCGTCGCGGCGATGCGAACATCGTAGTTATTCTTGAGGGCGGCACGAATCAGCGCCTGGAGTTCAGGGTCCTGAAACACGTCCCACCATTTTTCGTCACCCAAGGATTGCACAGACGAAGATTGCATCGACGGTCCCGCGGCCGGCTGCTGCGGTTTCCCCTGATCAGTCTGAGGATTCCGAGCAGCCGAGGAGTCAGCCGTCGCGTCACGATACGTGACCGGAACATCGACGGTCGGGCGCCGGTAGCTTGGACCGACAGCGCAACCGATCATCCCGGTCATGGCGAGCAGCATACTCAGAGAAAGATAAGCATTTTTAAGAAGATTCATGGGATTAATCTCCACTTCCTTCCTGCAGCGCGAATTCTGGAACCGCCGGCCGTGCGGGCTTTCGCGTAGAGCGCAGGAACGGTACGCGATCCAGCACCTTTTCCTGGAATTCTTCCAAGTAGAGATAGATGGCTGGAGTTACGAATAAAGTGATGAACTGCGAAACAATCAAGCCGCCAACTACCACGAGACCCAGTGGCCGCCGTGAGGAGCCGTCAGCACCGTAGCCGAGCGCGATGGGAAGCGCGCCCAGCAACGCCGCTGCCGTCGTCATCATGATCGGCCGGAAGCGTTCCATGCTGGCGTCGTGAATTGCCTGGTCGTCGGCAATTCCTTGCCGAACCCGCTGTTCCGCGAAGTCGACGATCATGATGCCGTTCTTCTTCACAATGCCCATCAGCATGAACATGCCGATGTAGGCGTAAAGGGAAGCTTCCGCGCCAAACAGCCAGAGCGTCAACAATCCGCCAAGCAGCGCCACCGGCAGCGACGAAAGCACCGTGATTGGGTGTAAGTAGCTTTCATAAAGAATCGCGAGAATCACGTACATCACGAACACCGCGACGACCATGAGGGTCGCCAGATCGGAAACCGTGTTCTGGAAAACCAGGGCCTCCCCTTGTAGCGATCCTTGAATGCCCGGCGGAAGAATCTGCTTTGCGGTCTGTTTCACGAATTGAGTAGCCGGACCGATGGCGTATCCGGGCTTCAAGTTGAAAAACATGGTCACGCTGGTGAATTGATTGATGTGGTTGACCGCTTGCGGCCCGATGACTGGATGCGAACTGGTGACCGCATTGAGCGGAACCATGCGCTGGCCGTCGTCACTCTTGATGTAGAGCTTGCTCAAGTCTTCCGGATCGGAGCGTTGGTCGTCAGCCACTTCCAGAATTACCTGGTATTGATCCGTCGCCTTCTTAATCAGGTAGCTGTAGTTCTCCGAGTAGGCATCGTGCAGAAGGGTCAGAATACGGGTCTCCGACACTCCATAAAGCTTTGCCTGATCGCGAAGAATATCGACCTGCAAGCTTGGAGTGTGGTTGTAGAGATCGGAATTCACAAAAAGGAATCCGGGATACTCGCGCATCTTCGCCATCATCTTTCCCGCGGTTGCATACACTTCGTTGGGATCAATGCCGGAAAGAGCGAAGGCAAATTGGCCCTGCGCGTTGGCGGTCGCGCCGGTGCTGATTTCGAGCGCAGGATTCGGTTGCAGAAAGGCCACCACGCCGGGAATCGTGCCGGCGATTCCCCCCATCAACTGGCCCGCTACTTGATCGATCGGAGCCCGTTCCTTGGGATCTTTGAGAAACGCGATCAGGAATGCCTGATTCGAACCGATATAACCCGCATATCCGCTCATCGTGAACGTGCTGCGCACGGCGGGATTCGCCTTCATGATTTTCTCCGCCTGCGTTTGATAGGCGCGCATCTGGTCAGGCGACGTTCCCTCCTGCGCCACCAGGACGCCGCGGATGAACGAACTGTCGCCGACGGGAAGGAACGCCTTCGGGACGACGTAAAATAGGTATGCCGTGCCTGCGAGGCAGACCACCCAGGTCACGGCTGAAATCCAGCGATTGCGTAAAAAGAACCAGAGGTACCGTCCATAGACGTCCAGCACCCGCTGTTCGAAGGCGCCGAAGACCCTCTCCATCCAGGTTTTCTTTGCCCCTTCTCCGCGATGGCTCAGCAATCTGGAAGTCATCAATGGTGTGAGCGTGAGCGAAACAATTCCGCTGGCCAGAATTGAGATGACGATGGTGATGGAGAATTCACGGAAGATGCGCCCCATCAACCCGCTCATGAACACGAGAGGGATGAACACCGCCGCCAGCGAGAGCGTCATGGCCAAAATTGTGAAACTGATTTCTTTGGCCGATTCCACAGATGCGTCAAACGCACTTAGGCCTGATTCCATCAATCGAACGGTGTTCTCAAGAAAGACAATGGCGTCGTCGACCAGAAAGCCGATCGCCAGCGTTAACGCCATGAGCGACAGATTGTCGAGGCTGTAACCCAGAACTTTCATGGCGACGAATGTCAGCAGCAGCGACAACGGCAGTGCGACGGCAGGAATCAGGGTGTCAGTCGCGCGTCCCAGGAAGATGAAGATCACCATGACTACGAGCCCGAACGCGATGTAAAGGGTCGTCTGGACGTCTTTGATTCCGCCGACGATGGTTTGCGAACGGTCGTAGGCCGGAACGATCACAACCGAACCGGGAAGTTGAGACTGAATGGTGGGCAGCAGGTCGCGGACGGCCTTCGCGACTTCGACTGCATTCACCCCTGCCCGACGAAATACGCCGACCACAACGGTTGCGCCGGGCTGCGGGTAGCCGCGCACCCAGAAGCGCATGTCGATGCGTTCGTTCTGCAAGCCATCTTTGGATGACGCCACGTCCTTCAGATGAACCGGCGCGCCGTTGCTTTGTCCCACGATGAGGCCGTCGTATTGGTCAGCGGTCAGGAGCTGTCCCTGAGGCTGCAACAGAAAAGTGCGATGCGGGCCGTCGAACTGCCCGGCGCCGGTGTAGGCAGTGCCGTTCTTGATTACATTGGTCAAATCTTCGAGAGTGATGTTGCGAACTGCCATTTTCGAAGGATCGGCCTTGATCCTCACTGCCGACTGAGTGCCGTAGATCGCAACCTGGCTGACGCCGGGCAAAATGCTGATGCGCTCCCCGACCTGTGTGTTCGCGTAGTCGTAGAGTTGGCCCTCGGTGGCGGTGTCGCTGACCATCGCGATGTACATGATCGGCTGATCGTTCGGATTCGTTTTCGTGAATGTGGGAGGGCTGGGCAGATCGACGGGAAGTTGCCCCTGCGCCCGCGTGATGGCTGCTTGAACGTCGGTAGCAGCACCGTCCAGGCTCTTCGAGAGATCAAATTGCAGCACGAAGCTGGAAAATCCCTGACCGTTGTTCGAGGTCACCAGCTCCAAGCCCGGAATCTGCATGAACTGGCGCTCGAGCGGCGTAGCGACGTTGTTCGCCATCGTTTCAGGCGTTGCTCCCGGATAACTGACCTGCACTTGGATCACGGGATAGTCGATGGCGGGTAGATCGCTGACCGGGAGGCGAAAATAGGCCGCCACTCCGAACAGAATTACGGACACCGTCAAGGCCACCGTCATGACCGGGCGACGAATAAAGAGTTCAGAGAGATTCACGACTGCCCTCCTGGATTCTGAGTAGCCTTGCCACTGGCGTTCGAAGTGGGCGCTGAATTTGAGCTGCCGTCGACGCGAACCTTGCCGCCGGGTCGAACCAGCATTTGGCCGGCCAGCACCACGCGCTCATTCGGGGCGATTCCTTCAGTAACCACAACCTGATCGCCCTGGCGCTGACCGAGTTTCACCGGGCGAAGTTCGGCAGTGTCATCCGATTTCACAACGTAAACAAATGGTCCGCGCTGGCTGATCTGGGCAGCCTGATTCGGAATCAACACGGCTCCTTTATCTGTCGACAAAACGAGTTTCACATCCACAAATTGGCCAGGCCAGAAATGGCGTTCAGCGTTGCTCATGGTGGCGCGCAGGTTCACCGTGCCCGTGCCATTCTGGACGGCGTTATCGAGGAATTCGACACGAGCGCTTCTGGCCGCGTTTTCGGGATCCGAAGGAAGTCGCACTGCGGCTCTCAATGTACCGTTGGACATCTGTTTCTGAACTGCCGGCAGATCGCCCTCGGTGATGGTGAAGTTCGTGTAAATGGGATCGAGGTGCTGGATCGAAAGCAGCGAGGTCGTGTTCGGCTGCACGACGTTTCCCACATCGACAAGACGAGCACCCGCCCGGCCATCAATGGGCGAAAGAATGTAGCAGTAGTCAAGGTTGATCTTCGCAGTTTCGAGGGCGGCTTCAGCAGCCTCGACTTGTGCCTGATCTACGTCGACGGTGTTCTTTTTCGTGTCGTAATCCTGCTGCGAGATGGCCTTCTCACCGATCACTTCCTGGTCGCGCGCGAACTGGATTTTGGCCAGATCGAGCGCCGCTTTTGCCTGTGCCATGGCTGCTTGCGCGGAGTCGACCTGGGCCCTGTACGGGCGAGGGTCGATGACAAACAGAAGTTGTCCACGCCTGAGGTTTTCGCCGTCTTGGACGTGCCGCTCGACGATGCGGCCGCTGACCTGTGGCGTCACCGTGACGGCCTCGAAAGCGGCATTTCTGCCAATTTCGTCGAGGTACCGGGGCACATCCTGCGTGGTTGCCGGAACCGCGGTCACCAGGGGCGGCGGCATCGCTGGCGCTGCTGCGTGAACGTTGCCTCTACTGCAGGCCATTGTCGCCAGCAGCCCAGCCGCCACGAGAGCGAGTTTTGCATTACGAAAGAAAACGTCAGTCTTAAGCATCGTCGTTGCCATCCTTATTCCTGAAATGATGTTGTGGTTATGCAGAAGCAGCGAGACTGGGAACAGCCGCGAAATGCGGCTCAGATCCAGAGTCGTCCTGTCGCTTTTTCTGGTAAGAGCCGATGCTCACTAACTCGCGGTGAAGATCGGCGAATTCTCCTAGTCGTTCGAGGGCCCGAGTTCGTGCTGCCGTCACATCGCCGCGGGTACAACCGAGAAGAAGAGAGCATTCCTGATCGGAGTAGCGTTCCAGGACGGACATCACAAATGCAAAGCGTCCAAATGCTGGCAGATCAACGACGCCGGCAAATTCGCCGTGCTCGGTCAGTGAGTTGCCAGTGCCGGGATCCGCCGTCGAGTGTGTGGCGTCGGCTGCTTTGCGCGGGCGGATCATCCGAATCGCATTCTGAATAATTGCTCGTCGCGCCCAGGATTCCGCCCATTCTCTGAAAACGTGATTTCCTTCCTGGGCGAT
>CAVXXU010000003.1:0-350941 GCA_963765825.1 uncultured Acidobacteriaceae bacterium | reverse complement strand
TGTAACTGGGAACGGTACCCCCTTCGCCGTTGCGCATCACGTGGGCTTCGGGATCGCTGCTGGAGGCGCGTGCCACGAAGTCTTTGCGATCGTGTTTCTTCTCTTGCTGCAGGCGCTCGACTTCGCGTATCGCCGCCTCCAGCCGGCTGACTCGTTGCCGTGCGACACGCCGCTGCGCCGCGGCCCGCCGCGTCGCGCTCTTCTCTTCTTCCTCAGCCTGTGCGTTCAGCCATCGCACCTGCTCGCGCGCCAGTTCCAGGTGCGCCGCCAGCTTTTCTTTGCGCCGGAAGCTGTTGCCGCTCGCGTTCGCCTTGATCTTGGTCCCATCCAGGGTTACGCGTTCCAACGTAATCAGCCCCTCGGCGCTCATCATGCCCAGCACCTGCACGAACAGATCGTCCAGCGCCGCTTTATGATCGGAACGGAAACCGGACAGCGTTCGGTGGCTGATCGTCTGCAACCCGCATAGCCACTGGCAGCCCGGCTCGTACTCGCACTGTCGCGCCAACTCGCGCGCCGAACTCACGCCACGGCTGTAGGCGTAAATCCATAAGCTGATCAACAACTGCGGATCGGTGTGCTCCCGCCCGGCGCGCCCTTCCACCGCCGCGATCTGCGCGTGATAAAGGCTCAGCTCCAGACGGCCGATCAACTGCCAGATCAGACGCGCGCTATGATCTTCGTCAATCAACTGTTCGACATCGATGCTGCGCAGCACAAGTTGCTGTCGATTGATAGAGACAAGTCGCGGTTCAGCGGGCACGCCGTGGTCGCTCACATCCGCAGTTTACCGACCCCGGCTAATTTCGCAATGACGTTGTTGGCTCGATACACAATTTCTTCACGGCTTCCTGTCCCCGTCTGTCCCCGTTTGTCTTTCTGAGCAGTGCTTCGCGTTGTTTGCTTGAAACGGTTCCAGTTGGCATGATTTTTACGCCGCCGATCTTTTCGAAATCAGTCGCCGAGCCCAATGGCCTTTCCACATCCAAAGCCCGGACAGAATTAGTAGAGGAAGAAAGAGATATCTAATGCTGAAAGCGTAGCTCGGAGTATCAGAAGGCGAATCATAAATGTAGCCCAGTATCGGAATGCCACAGATGATGTGAATCCAGCGAAAGACTGAACGTTTGGTGGCTTCGGTCATAATGCATCCTCCTTAATCGCTGATACGCGACATTTATTCTGGCTTGGCCTGAGGCGGCCAGTTAGGCGATTCGATACCGAATTGCTTGGCGTACTCCGCGTTCAGCCGTTGCCATCCGCCAAACTTGATGGCGTCGGGGCCGACCATTCGGCCGAGCGGAGTTCCGCTGAGAAGGTGATCCAGAACATCGAAACAAATGTGCCATCCAGCAGCGCCCATTGCGATGAAGCGGTGACCGATGTTGGTCCAAAGTGTCAGGCGCGTTCCGCCTCCGAGCGGTTCGAGTTCCCAGCGCATATCGAAGCCTCCCCATTTGTACTCAAGCACCTCAGGAGCGTCGGCTCGCGTCACAGTTGTTTCGGTAACACGCGGCGCGGGCGCTCCTACCGTGGTGAGTTTCACCGTGCTTCCAGCCATACCCAGGCTGCCATCGGAGTCGAAAGGAGCCCACTCGCGCAGGTGCGCCGGATCGGTAAGCGCCTGCCAGACTTTTTCCGGCGAGTGGCGCAGTTCGCGGACGAGAATGAGCGTCCACTTCTCTTCACCGTTTTGTCCGCGGTCCTTTCGTACCTGCGCGCCGCGGGCCGGACCCGGCGCGTAGTGCTGGAGGTCGCTCATCATCTTGTCTTTTCTCCTTTGCGTTAATACTTCGCCAGTTGGGTGAGCTGAATGAGGTTGCCGCAGGTATCCTTCAGCATGGCAATGGTCGAGCCAGTTACGTCGGTTGGCGGCATGTTGAACTCGGCTCCGCGCGCCTTGATCCGCTCGTAGTCGCCCTTAATGTCGTCGGTGAAAAACATCATCGCGGGCTGGTTCTGTTGAAAGATCGCCTGCTGATACGCTTTGGCCGCTGGGTTGTTGTTGAGCGCCAGCTGCAGCTCAGTACCATCCGGCTCTTCGGACGGGACCACGGTCAGCCAGCGATATGGGCCCTGACTGAAATCGGTCTTCTTGGCAAAACCCAGTACTTCCGTATAGAAGCGCAGAGCCTTGTCCTGGTCGTCCACGTATAGGCTGGTCACTTTGATTTTCATTTATTTCTCCTTTATCACGCCCGCGGCTTGGGCCGTGTCGTTTTCGTTTTTGTCTTCCCTTTCGTTGGTGTTAAGGATCCATGCTGTTGGCGATCCATGCGGTCAAGGTGGCGTTCGAGAGCATCAATGTGTGCGGACCAGAACCGGCGGAATTGAGCCAGCCAGGAATCCACTTCCTGAAATGGTTCAGGTTTCAGCCGGTACAAACGGCGCTGTGCATCCACGGTCGACTCCACGAAACCGGCGTCGCGCAGCACTCGCAGGTGCTTCGACACAGTCGGCTGCGTCATACGAAGCTGGCGCTCGATCTCTCCGACCGACTGTTCTGACGAGACCAGCAGGCTCAAGATCGCACGCCGGTTCGGCTCGGCGATGATTTCGAAAGCAGATTCCATGAGTTTGTATATACTCCACATGGCATATACGTGTCAAGGTATATTTAAAGATATCTGTTTTATTCGTCGGGCGCGGAACTCCGCGCCTGAGCCGCCTCAGACTACCGGGCGATTACGACGGTGGTGCAGGAACTGTTCAGTTTGGGCAGATCGCGATTTGCGGCCATGCGGATCTTCAGTCGAGGTCGCTCACCCCGAACGATCGGACAATAAATGTCAGGCTCTAGCAGTGCGCCTTGCAGGCGTCGCCGTCCGGCACATCCACCGTGACACGATTCACGAAACTCGCACGGATTGCAGTTCTGAGGAAGCATGCGTGCCTGTTCGAAAGGTGTAGAGCTCAGAATGTCGAGCCCGGCTGAGATCAAATCCGAAAGGGCCTCTCCCGGTCCTGGCCAATAGACGCAGGGTTGTGTCGTCGCTCTTGGCGTCACGCGCACGGTGTTCACTCCACAACCTCCTCGAAGAGGTGGGAGTCCAGCCATCGCGCGCACCAGCGGTTCGCCAATAGCGATCACATCGGTCTCCTCAAAGAGGCGCCGAAAGCCTTCCCAATACTCTTCATAGCTGAGGGCATAAATGTCCGATCGCACAGCTTGATACACATTTACCCGCAAAGGAGCGTCAAACTTTTTGGCGACTCGCGCCACATCCGCCAGACGCAGGTAGTTCGGCTTCATCATGACGGCGACGATGGTTACGGGCATACCCAACCTCACACACCGTTCCGCTTGCTGTTGGATGAGTTCCCAATTGCCAAGCCCGCGCTGCGCATCCTGCTCGCCTTGCGTCGGATAATCGAGGGAGAACTCGATGTCGTGAAAGGCTCGCAATTCATTCTCTTCCAGGACAGCAACGCTATGACCATTGGAAGTAATGGTCAGCTTGACCGGCTTCGTTCGCAGGTAGGCTAGTATTGCCTTGAAGTCGGGATGCATGCCGTTCTCGCCGGTGCCGAGGTTCACCGACCGAACGGGTAGGCGTTCCATGACTGCCTTCACTTGATCCAGGGAGAGACGATCGGTGCGAGTTGGATCGCGGTAACAGAAGGCGCACGCCAGATTACACTCGTTCGTGAGTCCGAGCCCAAGCGCAATAGCGGCATCAGGTGTTAGGTGAGAAGCGGACGATGAAGGCTGCGCGACGACGTTGTTCATGCACGGTCCTTCACTGGGCTTGTGTGCGTTGGACCTGGATGATTTTAACCTGCATGGTTTGGATCTGCGCGATGTGCCAGGCAATGCGTGTAGCGCGCGACGGCGGCGAACTCGGGTCGCCTGCCCAGCTTACGTTCCAGCTGAAGGATGCGTTCGTACTCATCGGTTCGAGAAATCTTCGGCGGCAAGTAATCCGACAGCACCCGTACACCACGCTCAGCAGTTACGGCGAGAGATGATTCGAGCAGCATGGCTCGCAGGCTCTCTGGAGTGAATAGCCGCACTCTTCCGCCGTACAGCGCCTCGTCACCCCACTCTGCGGTGAGAGTTTGTTCCGCAGCTACCAGATCGCCGCCTAGTAAAGCGGCCTTTAGCACCTCACCTGCCTGGTTACGCACCAATATTGAGAGGATGCCAGACGAATCACGCAAGGCGCGAGCCGCGTTGCGCAACACAGCACCTGGATCGTCGACAAATTCCAGAATATTGTGGCAAGTAATTACGTCAAACGACCCGGCGTGGAATGGCTCCGCGAATCGGTTGGCATCGCCGTATTTCACTACGATTCTTTCCCCAACGCCTGCCTCTCGCGCGGCGCGCTGGGCGAAATCCAGCATTGGTTCAGACGCGTCCAGCAACGTGACGTGAAAGCCAAGTCGCGCCAGGCGTACCGCAACCGCACCGGTACCGCACCCGATATCCAAAGCATGCAAAGGCTGTGTGGCCTGCGGCAGAAACTCCTGCAAGTTGGCAAAGGCGAGATCAAGACGTAGCCGGCCTTCGGGCGTCTCCAGGTACGCGGCGTACTTCGCGGCGCCGGTTAGGAAGCGTTCGTAGTCGTCGTGGGCGGTCATTTCCTTCATGCTTCACTCGACGGCTTACTACCACAAAGGACACTAAGGTGCACGAAGGAAAAATTCAAACTCAACCTTTTCGTTGCACTTCTCACCGGACAGGCAAACTTCATGCTGGTAGCGAGGGCCGTTTGTGCGCATGATTATATTCCAGGCGGGCAGCGCTACTAGTTTGAGGGCAAGATACGGATTCCACGCGTCCACCTCAGCATGCTAAGAAGTCGTCATGCTTTGGGACTGACCATTAAAGTCAAACTCTGATTGAAGTTTTCGTTGGGCGTCGACGAGTAGTTTGTCGCCAATATCCTTTGGCACATAGAAGTAGATTTGTTTTGCGGGAATTTCGAACCAGATGCAATCCTTAAAAAGAATTGTTTTTTCCTGCCACTCGAGGTCAGTCCAGGGAATGCGAAGATCCGCACCGAAAGTCTTCTGGGAGGTACCCCGCTTGCTCCACATTTCCCGCGACCTTTTGCCGGAAGCAGGCAAGATAAACAGCGCCGAGGCATCCGCGCCCATGACACACCAAATGCCGTCCTCCAAATTGGCAAACCTTAAAACGCACTCGTAGGGGTTGCCGGGAAATTTGCCGCTATAACGGTAATCCCTTTTGAATCGACGCAGGATGCCAGCGTTCCAAACCATCAGGGCAACCGCCGCCCCGAAACCTGCGATAACGAAAACTGCCTTCATTGTTGATCCGGTCTCCAAAAGTCTTTCGATCAGCGGCACGGTGCTTGACTAACGGGAATCGCTCGCCATGGCGAAACGAACATGCTTGCGATCATAGCTGACATTCCCCGCGAGTTTCACATTACCGTCGTGCTGCGCGGCCTGCACAATCCTGGGCAGAGCCGACTCACAGGTCGTCGGCAATGCCGACACTCTCTGTAGGGAATCCCAACGTTTGAGATAACGAATTTCGTGCAACTCATTGAATCCAGATGATGGCCGGTGACGTGCATCTTCTCAGTGTGGCCGAGTTTTCGATTCGGCCAAGGAGGTCATCTGCCATGGCTGGAGAGAATTGGACGATGTGGCTGAACATCACAAACTTTGGATTAGGTATGGTCACTCTGGTGGCGCTACTGGTGGTGTTTTTCGCCGTAGGCTGGGATTTATTGGTTTGCAAAGTATCGCGGCCGGAGCGCATGGATCTGAGGCATATCGATGCCGATCTGCGGGCGATGTTAGAGGGATCGCATAGTCTTTCCATCCCCGGACTCGGGCTGACAATGGCGGACGGCGGCAAACCAATAAAGCCCTCCGATAAAAAGTAGGAGTCGTCATGGCCTGCCCGTGTCTGCGCGAAGGTCGAGCACGATACTGCCACGCCGCTCCGGTGCACAAGCTGATCCTTGACGGACCGGGTGCGACCGACGGAGGGGGCCGCTGCGCCTCATCCCTCTATCGGCAGTGCGAACTGGCAGCCAAAGATGGAGTTCCCAAGGATCGCTGTCCGCATCTGGAAGAGATCCGGGTGCTGTATTGCAGTGTGTCCCCAATTCCTAAGCTGGTGCCGTTCAGCGATTCGCAACTCTCGAGTTGCACGAGCGAAGCTTATCGCTACTGCGATTCGTATTTGCACCTTGCGCAACCGCACGCGACCACGCCCTCGGCAACTTTGCTTTACGCCCCGAACCACTTCTGGCTTGACGCCGAGAGTTCTGGGTTGTGCCACATCGGAGTCGACGGGTTCCTCGCCGACGTCGCGGGTACGGTGGACGGTGTCACTTTTGTCTCGACGCTCGGAACGCGGTGCGCGGCGCTGTCGCTCACAATTCATGGCGTGGAGTGGCCAATGAGTTTTCCCAACCCGCTGATGATCCAGAAAGTGAATAGCCGGGTGCGCAGCGATCCTGCCCGCCTGACGGCAGACCCTTATGGCACCGGCTGGTTGTTCGAAGGCTGGGAAGTTCCGGGCCGCACGCGAAACGGGCTGATCTCCGGCTTGCAGGCGCAGGCCTGGCAGGCGCAGGAACGCGAACGGCTGGCACGCGAGATTCATGAAACGCATGCCCCTGGTTGTGATGGCGGAATCCCAGTGCGTGGGGTCGCGCAATTCTTGTCGCGACAGGATCGGGTTTGCCTGTTCCAGCATTTCTTCTCGAAGACTGACTGGGTGGTGGAGCCATGAGGAAGTGGCGCTATACGCTGGTGTTCAGCCTAGGCCTGACGGTCGCGCTATTTGGTGGATGGTTTGTATTTCCGCGTGTGCTCTACGTGCAGAAACATCAGCCGCTGGTTTTTCTCCACAAGACACACGCCACAAAATCGGGCATCGCGGACTGTAGCGAGTGCCACACGATTCGTGAGGATGGTTCATTTGCCGGGCTGCCTGCGATGGAAAAATGTGCGGGATGTCACTCCGAACGGATTGGCGAGAGCAAGGCTGAGGCTACGCTGGTGAACGACTACATCAAGCCGGGACGCGAAACCCCCTGGCTGGTTTATTCGCGACAGCCGGCGAATGTCTGGTTCTCGCATGCGATCCATGTGAAGCGCGCGGGACTGGCTTGCGTGGAATGTCACTCGACTTATGGCGAGTCGGACACTTCGCGGGTGCTGGAAGTAAATCGCATCAGCGGTTATAGCCGCGACATTTGGGGACATTCGATTTCGCGGTTGCGGCGGGCACCGCACGAGGGCATGAAGATGAGCGACTGCGAGGGTTGCCATCAGCGCCACAACGTGGACGCCAGCTGTTTGGGTTGCCACCAATGAAGGGAGCGGCATGAAGGTTACGCGACGAGATCTGCTGGCATGGAGCGCGGGAGCAGCGGCTGGTCTGTTGGTTACTCCGGTGCCGTGGAAGTTGCTGGACGACGTTTCGATATGGAGCCAGAACTGGCCGTGGATTCCGCAACCGGCCCGTGGTCCCGTTGAAGTGAAGCAATCGTTTTGCACACTCTGTCCGAACGGTTGCGGGTTGCGCGTGCGCATGGCGGGGGGATGGCCGATCGGCGTGGCTGGCGTGAGCACTCATCCGGTGACTCGCGGCGCTTTGTGCCCGCTCGGATTCGGAGCACATCAGCTGAACTGGCACCCGCAACGGCTGCGAGCGGTGTGTCGTAAAGGTGAGCACGCTACATGGAACGATGCGCAAGCCGCTTTCGCAAAAGCATGCAAGGACGGTCCGGTGACGGTGATTGATGGCTGGCCGGGACGCGCGGCATCGGCGGTGTTGGAAGATTTCACGCGGCGGCAAGGTGGGGAATATCGCGTGGTCGCGGGTCCAGAAACTCGCTCGCTGTTTCCATACGAACGATGGACCGGAGTGCCGGCGCAAGCCCTCGGGTATGACTTGGAGAATGCACGGACTATTGTGAGCTTCGGTGCCCCGCTGCTCGATGGCTGGGGTCCTCCGGGTCGCTTCAGCCGGCTGTGGGCCGAGCGGGCCGCGGGCATGGGCGATCCGAGTCTGCGGCTGATTCAGATCGAACCCTCGCTTTCTCGCACCGCCGCGCGAGCATGGCAATGGATTTCTATTCGAGACGGATCTGAGTCTGCACTGGCCGCTGGGTTGGCTCGTGTGCTGCTTGAACAAAAACTGGTTCCGGCACACGGGCCAATTCCTCCAATGACGCTGGCGGATGCTGCTGCCCAGACCGGCCTCACTGCGGAGTCAATCGGAGACTTGGCTCGCACGCTCGCCAGCCACACTCCCGCTCTGGCGATTTCGTGCGATGACAATCCGGCGGTTGCTGTCCTGAACGTTCTGCTTGGCGCCGTTGGAAGCCGCGGTGGAATTGTTCGATCATCCAAGAATCCGGCATCAACGTATCTTTCGGCGGCAAGCCCCATCGGGAACGCACGAGCGTTGCTGATCGATGCGAGTGTGCCTTGGAATTTCGTACCGCAAACCGATGCCGAGATTTTCCGTTTCGCTGCCTGGGATGGTGGTCCCACCAAGGCCGAGTGGTTGCTGCCTGCACCGGGATTTTTGCAAGAACTGACCGACGTGACCTCGGCGCCCACTTCTGCGATCGAGACTTATGCGGTTGCTCCCAGCCTGACCAAAGAGACTTTCGACGTACGAAGTGCCGCGCAGTTCGTGAACTCGCTCGATCCCGGTTTGGAATCAGCAGAGAAAGTTATTCACGCCCGCTGCGCAGGTATTTTTCGATCCCGCGCAGGAACGTTGCGCGCGCAGGACATAGTGCGGGTTGAAGAAATTGCCTCCCTGCAAAAACTCGAAGAGCAGCTCTGGAAGGGAGCCGTCTGGGTCGGCGAGCCAGTGCTGAGCGGAAGCTTGCGCTGCAAGCTGGAAGATTGGCCGGAGAATACGCCGGCAGCGCGTCCTGAGAATTGGACGAGCGGGTGGACGGCGCCTGTGCTTCCGCCGCTGGCCTCGAAGCTTTACCTCGAGTCAAGCCTGCGGGAAGCGCCTCTCAGGAGGAATGCATGAACGCGCGCTACGGCATGGTGATTGACCTGGACCGGTGCACGGGCTGCGGCGCGTGCATGATAGCGTGTGCCGCAGAGAATAATGTCCCGGCATTTCCGCAGGCCACCTCGCGAACCGGGCTCACGCCGCTTCTCGTTCACCCAGTCTCAAACGGCCTGGAAGGAAAGGAACGCCGCGAGACCTTCATCCCCATCATGTGCATGCACTGCGAGCATGACACACCCTGCGTGAAGGTGTGTCCGCAGCAGGCAGTGGAAGTCGACCAGGCGACCGGTATTGTGATGCAAATGCCGCAGCGCTGCCTGGGATGCCGCTATTGCATGACCGCCTGTCCTTATCACGCCCGCTATTTCAACTGGTGGGACCCGGCGTGGCTCCCCGGCATGGAGCACAGCTTGAACCCCGGAGTCGCCGTGCGCATGCGCGGCGTGGCGGAGAAATGCAACTTGTGCCACGCGCGCCAACACGCGGCAAAAGAGAAAGCTGCGGTCGCGGGAAAGCGGGAAATCGATCTTGCAGATTACATTCCGGCGTGTGTGGAAGCTTGTCACACAGGCGCACTGCATTTTGGCAATTTGGCTGACGCCAACGATCCGGTCTCAAAGGAGGCGCGCTCGCCCGAAGCCTTCCGTTTGTTGGCGCGCATCGGCACCGAGCCAAAGGTTTATTACAAATCGAAAGAAGCGTGGGTGAGAGCGCTGGCGGATTCCAGTCCCGCTCACGCTGCGGAGGCTCAACATGGCTAGCACGATTCTCGCCGACAGCCGGTGGATCGCGCGCGGTGCGGAACGCACTTCACTCCCGCGATTCTTGCTGTGGCTGGCGCCGTGGGTGGCGCTGCTGGCGGTCGGCGTATATGCAGCTGGACTCTGCCTGTACTACGGTCTGAACCAGACTCACATGGACAACCGCTTCGCCTTCGGCCTCTGGATTTTTCTTGATCTCGGCATCATCGCGCTCGGCGCCGGAGCATTTTTCACCGGATTTCTCGTCTATATTTTGAAGCGGGCCGAACTCAAGCCAATCCTCAATACCGCGGTGGTCGTGGGTTTCATCTGCTATAGCGGCGCGGTTGCCATACTGATGATCGACGTGGGACAGCCGTTGCGGGCCTGGTTCACCTTCTGGCATCCGAACACGCACTCGATGTTGACGGAAGTGACCTTTTGCATCTCGTGCTATCTGCTGGTGCTCTGCCTGGAATATATTCCCATCCTGCTGCGCAACCGCCAATTGCGCAGGCTGCCGTCGTTCCTGGTGTTCGAGCATCAGTTGCACAAACTGGTTCCGGTGCTGGCCGCGGTGGGAACGCTGCTCTCGTTCTTTCACCAGGGATCGTTGGGTGGGCTTTACGGCGTGCTGCGTGGTCGTCCGTTCGCGTTCCGCGCTGGCTTCTTGATCTGGCCATCCACTTTCTTTTTATTCATCCTGTCGGCGATCGCTTCCGGACCAAGTTTTCTGATGTTGGTGACCGCGACCGTGGAGAAAGTGACCGGACGCCGCCTGGTCGCGCAGGACGTATTTCGCCGCCTGGCCTTTATCTCGGGCGTGCTGTTGGGAATTTATGTCGCGGCCAAATCGATCGACACTCTGATCTGGCTGAACGTCACCTCGCCGTCTGAAGGCTTCGCTCCCTGGCAGTTTTACGCGCACAAACCATTCGGCATACCGATTTTGTTTGCGGAGATTGTGCTCTTCGGATTGCTTCCCGCGTTTTTGTTGACGTTCGGCCCGACAGCCCGCCATCGCGGATGGCTGCTGAGTGCGGCCGCCCTGGCATGCGGCGGCATCCTTCTGAACCGGTTCGTGCTCACCGTGCAAACCCTCGCCCTTCCGACCCTGCCGTTTGACGACTTCTTGCAATACATGCCCAGCTGGCAAGAAGTGGCCAGCTTCGCCGGCGTGATCGCGTATGGAGTGATTGTGTACTCGCTCTCCTATCGTTATTTGTCGCTGTTTGCTCCTTCGAAAGAGGAGGACTCGCATGTTTCCGGGCGTTGATGGGTTCCACTTTACTTTTGGCCACATTCTTTTCCTGTCATTATTTTTCGTGATAATTTCGACGATTTTCATCACGGTAGTTGTGGCAGTGCGGCGGAGCGTGGACGATTTCCGCACTCCTAGGGCGATGGACTTCTGCTGGCACGAGTATTTTTCCGAGATGCCGCCTTCTCAGCGGCGATGCCGGCACGAACTTGCGGGACGAGTCATTTCCCGCACGTGCGATAACGCTTACGATTGCCGCCATTGTGAGCAGTACGCGCGATTTGCGGTGCTGCCTGCGAGCGGAAGTGTCAGCGCTCTCGGTCTCCAGTATTCCGAAGATTGCTACTATCACCGTGGCCATACTTGGGTGCAGCCTGCGGACGACGGAACCGTCACCGTGGGTTTGGATGAACTGGCAAAACATCTAATTGGCGATCCGGACTCCGTCCAAATGCCCGAAGTCGGCGCGCAGGTCGAACTCAACCAGATTGCGTGGCGGATGAGGAAGAATGGAAAAGAAATCCAGGTGCGTGCTCCGATTGAAGGCACGATCATTGCAGTCGGAGGTCCTCACCAGGGCTGGTATTTGAAGATTCGTCCCCGGCTCGATCTGCATGATCCTGCAACCCTGCGCCATCTCTTGCGCGGCCCTGAAGTACACGGCTGGGTGGCTCGCGAACTGGAGCGCTTGCAGTTGCAGTTGCGCGCGCCCAACAGTCCGCCGGCCCTGGCGGATGGAGGTGTACTGCTCCCGGATTTAATGAATATTGTCCCCGAGGCGGATTGGGACACGGCACTCGCAGACACTTTTCTGGAAGTGTGACTGCTTCAGCTCAGTGCGAGATCTCGTAACGCTTCAGCTTGTCGTAAAGCGTAGAACGGTCGATTCCAAGCGCGGTTGACGCTTCCTTGACGTTGCCGTGCTTGCGCTCGAGGGCCGCTACAATCGCCCGCCGCTCCAGTTCGCCGAGGGGAACATCTGGAACTTCCCAACTTTGAAGGTGTGCGCTTTCGTGCTGCAGCCAGGAGAAATCCTGTTCGTCCAGATTGCCGTTGTGACAGGTAACGAGGGCGCGCTCAATGACATTCTCCAATTCCCGTACGTTCCCCGGCCAATCATAGGCAATCAGTATCTTCAGGGCATCTTCCGAAATGCCGGTCACGTCCTTCCCCAATTCAGAAGAGATGCGCTGAACGAAATGCTCGGCGAGCAACGGGATGTCTTCACGCCGTTCCCGTAGTGGTGGCAGACGAATCTCAATGACGTTGAGGCGATAGTACAAGTCTTCGCGGAAGTTTCCCTGCTGCACTTCCTCGGCGAGATTCTTGTTGGTGGCGGCGATGACGCGCACATCCACCTCGACCTCCTGAGTTCCCCCTACGCGGTAGAAGCGGCGTTCCTGCAGCACGCGCAACAGGTCGGCCTGCAGTTTGGCGGAGATGTCTCCGATCTCATCCAGGAAGATGGTGCCTGCGTTCGCAAGCTCGAATTTTCCCTTCACTTGCGCGGCCGCTCCGGTGAATGCGCCTTTCTCGTAGCCGAACAACTCACTTTCCAGCAGAGTCTCGGCAAGCGCGGCGCAGCTGACCACAATGAATGGCTTGTCCGCGCGATTGCCCGAGAAATGCACGGCTCGCGCGATTAACTCCTTGCCGGTGCCGCTCTCTCCCCGAATGAACACCGTGCTGCGCAGGCTGGCCACCTCCTGGGTTAACGCGAGGATCTCTTCCATGCGGGGATTCTTGGTGATGACGTCGTGATGCCGGTATTGTCGCGTCAGTTTCTTGCGCAGAATCGCATTCTCGCTCTGCAGCTTTTTCAGCTTCAGGATGCGCGAAACCAGCATCGAAATTTCCTGCGGATTGCAGGGCTTCACGATATATTCCTGTGCGCCTTCTTTCATGGCCTGAATCGCAGTATCGACCGTTGCATACGCGGTGATGATGATGATGGAAGCTTCCGGTCGAATGCGGTGAATCTCCATCATGGTCTCGATGCCATCCATGCCGCCGGGCATTTTAAGATCGACAAAGCAGATGGCATAGTCCGCAACGCGGGCTAGTTGCAGCGCGTTCTGCCCGTTGGGGGCGGTGTCGACGTGGTAGCCGTCCTCGCGCAGCCAGGCCGCCATCGATTCGCACATAACTTCTTCGTCGTCCACTACCAGGATGGGCCAATTCTTTTTCATATTCCTTCCTCTCGCGCAAATCTTTGCACTAAATGCAGCCCACAGCGCCCACAAAAGCGCTGCGCCTTGGCATCCACCAGTTCGATGTGCGTGGCCAGGCTCATTGCGCAGGTGGGGTCGGAGCAGTGCACCAAACCAAAAGTGTGTCCCAGCTCGTGCAACGCCTCCTTCACCGTGCGCTCGCGCAACAGGCTTTCCTGCTCCGGAAGCCCGTAAAATTGCTGGTGCAGCCGGCACAAGGAGACCACTGCGACCGGACCGTCAAACTGGGCCTGACCAAACAAGAAACTAAGCATAGGAATCGCCAGATCCACATCGGTGATGCCCAGCACCCGCGAAGCGTCGGGTGGGGCGGATCGAGCCAGCATCTTCATAAACTCCACCGACTGATACTGTCCGCGCTGGGCATCGTATGCGCCATCCGGAATTGGCAGCGACGGCAAGCAGCGGATGGGCAGCGGAAACCATTCCGACGTTGCGCTCTCGATCCACTGCAAAGCCTGGCCGTCTATTCTCCCGATGGCGACTAAACAAAGGTCGTTCACACACTTTGTACCTGCAGATCCATCGCCTGCGCCGTATTGCTTGACTTGAGCGGGAGCGTGACCGTGAAAGTTGTGCCCTCGTTCCGCTGGCTGATCACCTCGACCTCTCCGTCATGCGCCTTCACAATGCCGTAAAGCACGGCCAAGCCCAGCCCCACTCCCTTGCCTTCCGCCTTGGTCGTGAAAAAGGGATCGAAGATCTTGGATATATTTTCCGGGGCGATGCCTTCTCCCGTGTCCTGAACGGAAAGCTCCACGGTGTCCTCTTGCGAAATCACGCAGGTTCGAATCGTAAGCTTGCCGCCGCCTTTCGGTTGCATCGCCTGCGCTCCGTTTAGGACGAGGTTGAGAATGACCTGCTGAATCTGCGAAGAGTCACATTCGATGAGCGGCAGATTGCTTTGCAGGTCCAGGATGACTTCAGCGCTGATCAGCCTGAGTTTATGGTCGGCAAGTCCGAGAGTGGTGCGCACCAGCCTATTCAGATCCGCCGGCGCGCGTTGCGGCTTGGAGCGACGCGAGAATGCCAGCAGGTCGGAGACGATGCGCCCAACGCGCGCCGTCTCGGTCGAAATGAGGCCAAGATATTTGCGGAATTCAGCCTCACGGCCGGGAGGATAGTTTCCGCCTGCCATCAGCCGCTCCAGTAGCATCGACAGATTCAACACGCCCGATACCGGATTGTTGATTTCATGCGCGACGCTGGCCGCCAGCTGCCCCAGCGTCGCCAGCCGGTCCGATTGCACCAGCTTGCGCTGGGCCGCTTTCAGTTGGAGGGTGCGCTCGTCGACCTTGCTCTCGAGGGTTTGCTGCATGTCGTTCAACTCATCAACCGCCAGCTTCAATCGCTCCCGCATCCGGTTGAACGAGTCGACTAGTTCGTCGAGTTCCTGGCTGCGGCGCGTAATCGTGATCGGCCGGTCCAGTTCCATCGCGCTGACCGCCTTCGTTCCGGCGATCAAGTCCTGAATCGGTGTCGCCACAAAACGCCGCGTGAACAAGATGACGAAAGCCGCGCCAATTCCAACTTCAAACAGCGTCCACAAAATGGTCTGCAGAGTGATCGCCTGCGTCTGCTTCTGCACGGGATCAAGGTTCAGGGCGACATCAACCACTCCCAGAACTTTCGTCGATGCCTGATGAGCGTGACAGCTCGCGTTGCTGCATGAAGGTTCGTTGTAGATGGGAGCGACCATGTTGAGAGTCTTTACGCCGTTTGGCGATTTGGAATAGCGGACGCGCTCATCGTTGGCCGGTCGGTTCTTGATCTGGGATTTTCCGTGGCAAGTGGCACAGACTTCGCTCGATACATTCGCGACACTCGGCCGCTCGCTGGCGTCCGTCGAAAAAGCCAGTCTCCCCTCGCGGTTGTACATCCGGATGCGATCCACACCCTGCTTGTCAGCAATGACCTGCATGATGGAGTAGGCGGCTTTCCGGTCGTCGTCAAGCATGGCGTGCCAGGTGGCGCCAGTGATGCTGCGCGAGAGTTGGTCCGCGCCCAAAATCATGGTGTCTACCAGCTGTCTTTTTTGAGTGCGTAGATTCATATACCCGCTGATTCCACTGATGGCCACGATTAGAACGGTGAGCGAAAGGATTAACTTGGGGCCGAGTTTTCGGGGCATTCGGGGCCTTCGGACGCTGATTCTCTTCTGGGGATCCCGCACCTTAGAGTGGATCTGCGCAAGATACGCCTGTTTAAGCCTATTTGGGGCCACTTAAACGCACCGTGACCGCCAGCGCGCAAGGCCGTGATTTTAGTCACACTCGGCAGGATGTTGGCAAAAACTCGTCTACGCATGGAGGTGAGCCTCGCCAGTGCAGATTCCGGCGAAATCAAAAGCTGTTCCACCCGCCCACGTCTCCATGCCGTGCTTTTTTTGCAATTCCCAGCGTAATTTGACGGATTCGATCCGATTCGAATCCGCCCAATGCTATCGTGGATCTCTCTGGGGAATTATTTCAGGGCAATGTCGAAAGTGAGGCTCGCTCTTCAGTTTTTTAGTTCTTTCGGGATGCTTGCATTTCGGTGCATAAGCATATTTCTTGCGGAAACCTGTCCCTGAGACACCATTTTTCATGAACATACTTGATCTAGTTGTTGGCAAACCTATCCGAACCAGTGACGAACGGGCCGAGCAGATCGGGCCTGCGCAGGGCATCCCCATTTTTGGGCTGGATGCGCTGAGCTCGGCGGCTTATGGACCTGAGGCGGCCCTGAGCCTTCTGCTGCCTCTCGGCCTGCTTGGGGTTCGTTATATCGTGCCGATTAGCGCCGCCATCATCACGCTGCTGGTGATCGTATATTTTTCCTATCGCCAAACCATCGCCGCCTACCCTTCTGGCGGCGGTTCCTACACGGTGGCACGGTTCAACCTTGGGGCGCGCGCTGGTCTGCTTGCCGCCGCCGCTCTGCTGGCAGATTACATTCTTACGGCTGCGGTCGGGATCTCGTCGGGAGTGGGCGCTTTAGTTTCGGCAGTTCCCTCCCTATTCCCGCATACTGTGTCGCTTTGCGTGGGTATTCTGATCGTCATCACAATCCTTAACTTGCGCGGAGTGCGGGACGCCGGCATGGCATTCTCGATTCCAACGTATCTGTTTGTTGGCACGCTGCTCATAACCATCGTGGCGGGAATTGTTCGTGTTCTGGCCGGCGGAGGGCATCCGACGCCGATCACTCCGCTTCCGCCGCCGCCGCCGTTGACGGAAGCGGTCACCTACTGGCTGCTGCTGAAGGTTTTCGCCAGCGGTTGCACGGCTTTGACTGGCGTAGAAGCGGTGAGCAACGGAGTGAAAGCTTTTCGAGAGCCCACTGTGAAAAACGCCCAGCGAACTCTCACGGTGATTATTTTTCTATTGGCGCTGCTGCTGGCGGGGATTTCGTATCTGGTAAAAAGTTACGGAATTGTCGCAACGGTTCCCGGACAGGCTGGATATCAGAGCGTTCTTTCCATGCTGAGTTCCGCTGTTTTTGGCAAAGGACTTTTTTATTAGCTGACGATGGGGTCGATCCTGGTCGTTCTTTCCCTCTCGGCCAACACGGCGTTCGCCGATTTTCCGCGGCTTTGCCGCGCGATCTCGCAAAACAATTATCTGCCGCGCGCCTTTGGGTACCGCGGCCGACGGCTCGTCTACACCTACGGGATCGTCGTTCTGGCGGTGCTCTGCGCGGCAGTGCTGGTTCTTTTCGGAGGGGTCACCGACAGGCTTATCCCGCTCTACGCCGTGGGCGCGTTCCTGGCCTTCACGCTTTCGCAATTGGGCATGGTCACTCACTGGCGAAAGAAACGCGGCCCTCACTGGTTGAAGAGTGCTTTCGTGAATGGGCTGGGTGGCCTGGTCACCGGTATCACTACCGGGGTGGTGCTGGTTGCTAAATTCGTGGAAGGAGCCTGGATTACACTGCTGTTCATCCCTTCGACTATCGCCCTGTTTACGCTCGTTCGGCGGCACTACCATTCGGTGAAACTTCTCACCACCTGCAAAGTTCCGGTCAATGTAGCCGGGCTTAGCCAGCATCCGATCGCGGTGATTGCCATCGACCGCTGGAGCAGCATCACGCGGCAGGGGATTGAATTTGCGGCGCGGCTTTCGCTGGAAGTGATCGCCTTGCACGTGGAGCCCAGCGAGCATTCTGAAGTGCTTCAGGACGCATGGGCTCATTACGTTGAGCAACCCTTCCGCGCGGCAGGTAAGGAGCAACCCAAGCTGCACATTTTGCCTTCACCCTACCGCTTCATCATTATTCCGATCGTGCAATTCATTCTCGAGCTTTCGAGAAAGAATCCTGAGCGCAACATTGTGGTGATCATTCCCGAGATCGTGGAAGATAAATGGTACGAATTTTTCCTTCACAATCAACGGGGCCGACTTCTGGAATGGGTATTGCTGGTGCGCGGCAATGAACGCATTTTCACCGCGAGTGCTCCCTGGTATATCCGGCGACGATCGTAATGGGATGCGATGGCTTGGAGATGTCGGACAAGGTCACGGGGATTTAGACGTTGCGTGGGAATTGTTCTGCGTATTTTTTTCGGATGCTTTCCAGGGCAAAGTCCGCGGCGGGCTGTATTGCGGCTGATCCGGACTAAAGTTCGTGCTTAAATACTCGATGAGAGCGTCGCGATCAGCCGCGTCGACGACTGCTCCCCACTTGATCATCTTATCCACTTCTTTCGTCCAGCTAGCTTTACTCAGCCGCTGCTGCAGGATAATGCGAGCCTCATGGCACTCCAGACAGGAGGTCGTGGCCTTCGCAGCCATGGGGCCGGGAGGGAGTTGCTCTGTGGGCTGGGCGTGGGTTGGCTGCTGCGAAAATCCTAAACACGTCGGGACTGAAGCGACAAACACGATTGATGCTGCCATGCGGATCGACCGTGCTGCCGTGCCGACGAACGATCTCTTCAGGCTATGTGACATGGATTTTCACCTGGTCGATGGCGTTGTAGAGATATCCGCTGGGATTCCATTCCGGGTTGGACGGCTGCGTTCGGCCCCGGGAGTCGGTCGCGAGAGAGAGAATGGTGTAGTCGCCGCTTTTCATTTTCGATTCGCAGGTCCAGAAGCGCCAAGCGTACTGCGATTGATCGTGAGCGAGCGCGGCGGGACTCCAATTCGCGCCGTTATCGGTTGAGACATCGACCTTTACGATGTTTGCCTCGCCGGCCCACGCAGCTCCGTGGATTGCGACGGTGCCCGCCTTCATGCTGCTGCCCTCGCGGGGGGCAGAGATCACCGACTTTACATTCAGAGCGGTGATGACGTGCGTGTCTTCTGGCTTTACAGCTTCTCCGGGCTTCGGAGGTTGATTGGGAAGGCGATATCCGGGGCTCATGAAGTTGCCGGCGAATTCTGATTCCAGAATTTTGATCTCGGTCAGCCATTTGCAGGATGCGGCACCGATCCATCCCGGAACGAGAGCGCGTGCGGGAAAGCCGTGGTGTCTGGTCAGCGGCGCGCCGTTCATGTGAGTGGCGATCAGGGTGTTGGAGTCGAGAGCCTTCTCGATGGGAATGCTGCGAATGAATGGGGGAACCTTGCCGGGAACTTCGTCCAGCCCGCGAAACATAACGTGCTTGCCGGTGGGTTTCAGGACGGCCCGCTGCAGAACGTCACGCAGACGGGGACCGGAGAAGCGTGCGGTGCCGACCGCGCCCTTGCCCCATTGAATGCCCGGAACTTGCGGGCGATACAGACCGCGTCCGTTGCCGGCGCACTCGAGCGTGTTAACCACCGAGTGCATTTCCAGCTTGGAGAGTTCGGAGAGCGAGAGAGTGGAGGGCTTCCCGACTTCTCCGCCTATGGTGAGTTGCCAGTCTTGCGGGTTTAACTCACTGGGTTCGTGCATGTGATTACGCACGAAGAAACGGGAAACCGGAGTGAGCCAAGTACTCAAGTACTGGACGGGCGATTCCAAATCGACGAAGCGGAACGAGCGAGCGATCATCCCATCTTCGCCGGGAAAAGCGATTGATTCGCTCTGGCCAGCGCTCGCCCGCGATAAGACCGCCATTGGTAAGAGAACTGGAGCAATGCCGACCATGAGTGCGGCGGAAGTCTGCTTGAGGAAGCTGCGTCTGGAGTTCATGCGATTCGATACTCAGTATGCCACACAGCGCCCCGTTATCGTTTGCGTTGAACCGGTGAAGGTAAGCCTTGCGTCGCTGGGTTGGGTTCGAGAGATAAGGTAAAAACTGTACGGACCCCGATCAAAAGGCCTTATATAATCCGGCAGGGCCGGAACCGTACCACGGGTCATTTGGCTGAAATATCCACTCACCCGCTTGTGTACGAAAAATTATGAGTTCGCTGAGTATCCTCGTCGTGGACGACCATGAGGCAGTGCGCAAATGCATTAAGGCACTGTTGTCCGGGCGTCCCGGCTGGTTTGCCTGCGGTGAGGCCAGCGATGGTCTCGAAGCGATTGAGAAGGCGAAACAACTGCATCCGGACGTGGTGATCATGGACGTGGCCATGCCGCGAATGGACGGACTGGCGGCGACGCGAATCCTGCGACGAGAAGTGCCTGACTGCGATGTGATCATCGTCAGTCAAAACGATCCCACGCTTATGCAGAAGTCCGCCGTTGAGGCTGGGGCCATAGCTTTCGTAGACAAGTCAGAAATGGCGAAAGACCTGGTCAGGACGATAGAAACTTACGATCTGATGGTGGCGCGCCTGCGCCGTGACGCTACGGGGAGAGAGCGCAGGCTGCTCGCTGAAGTTGAGCTGGAACGCAACCGGCTGCGGGAGTTAATCATGCAAGCTCCCGCTGCCATTGGCTTGCTTTCCGGCCCCGAGCTTCGCTGGACACTGGTGAACCCGGAATACATTCGGGTTGCAGGCCGCACTCGAGCGGAAGACTTCATCGGCAAGACACTGCGTGAAAGCCTACCCGAGTTGGTGGGGCAACCGTTTTTTGAACCGCTGGAGACGGCGTACCGGACGGGCGTCCCTTATGCTGCGACGAGTGCGAAAGCAGTTCTGAATCGAACTGCAACCGGGCAGGGTGACGAGGCATATTTCAATTTCGTTTACCAGCCCTTGCGCAACCTCGAAGGAAAAGTCGAAGGCATCCTGGTACATGCGGTTGAGGTCACCATTGAGGTACACGAGGAAAAAGAGCGCGAAAAGCGCGAACGCGCGAGCGGCCTTCTCGCGGCAATCGTAGATTCATCCGACGACGCGATCGTCAGCAAGACGCTGGACGGCGTCATCAGCAGCTGGAATAACAGTGCGGAGCGATTGTTCGGATACACACGCGACGAGGCTGTCGGCAAACACATTACGCTCATCATTCCCGAGGACCGGCGAAACGAAGAGGCGGGGATTCTTGACCGGCTGAAGCGTGGCGAACGCATCGATCATTTTGAGACCCTGCGGCGGCGCAAGGATGGGAGTCTGATCGCGCTTTCGCTGACAATTTCGCCGGTAAAAGACGATGCCGGCCGGATCGTTGGCGCGTCGAAGGTTGCCCGCGACATCTCGGAACGTAAGCAGATTGACCTGGCCTTGGCGGAACGAGCCAGGTTGCTCGACTTGAGCAGCGACGCGATCATGGTTCGCGACCAGTCGGACCGTATTTCATACTGGAACCAAAGCGCGTGCGACCTTTATGGATTCAGTCGGAAAGAAGCCATCGGTCGAGTCAGTCACGATTTACTGCAGACGGTTTTTCCCGAATCGCTGGATCGCATTATCGAAGATCTTCAGCGCGATAATCGCTGGGCTGGTGAACTGACGCACACGCGAAAGGACGGTCGTCGGATTATAGTTGCCAGCCGATGGGCGCTAGATAGGGACGAGCGCGGGAATTGGAATGGCGTGCTGGAGACTAACAATGACATCACGCAGCAGAAGGCGAACGACAGAGCGCTGCGTGAGAGCGAGGAGCGACTACGGGAGTTGTCGAATAGCCTTGAGCGCCAGGTGCGTGATCGCACGGAGGAGTTGGAGCAGCGCAATGCCGAAATCCTGCAACAGTCTGAGCAACTTCGCGAGCTGTCGATCCGGCTGCTGAGAACGCAGGATGAGGAGCGACGGCATATCGCGCGCGAGTTGCACGATAGTGCCGGTCAAATCGTAGCGGCGCTGGGCATGAATCTCGCCAGCATGACACAGCAGGCAAAGAAAAATCCGGCGCTGGCCGAAGCTCTGGATGACACGCAGAATCTGGTGCAGCAGCTCAACAAGGAGATCCGCACTACGTCCTATCTTTTGCATCCGCCGCTGCTGGATGAAAATGGTTTGCCGCAAGCCATCCGGTGGTATATGCAGGGTTTGATGGAACGCGGCGACTTGAAGATCGATCTCGATATTTCCGAGGACTTCGGGCGGCTCCCTGCCGACCTGGAACTGGCCGTCTTTCGTATCGTCCAGGAGTCCTTGACCAACATTCATCGCCACTCCGGAAGCAAGACAGCGAGAATTCGCCTATCCCGCGCTGCGGGTCAAATCGTGCTTGAGATTCAGGACCAAGGCAGGGGAATTTCGGCTGACAAGCTGGTGGCGATCAAGGCACAGCGCACCGGGGTAGGCATGACTGGAATGCGTGAAAGAATTCGCCATTTCAAGGGAGGGATGGATATTCAATCCAATGGTGCCGGCGCCACAATCGTGGTTACCATCCCGTTGCCAACGTTATCCAAACTCGAGTCGGAAACTCTCGTCCGTCAGGCTCTCTAATAAGCACGTCGGCTACGCCTCCTGCGACCGGTTCTATCGATCGCCAAACCGCAGCCTCTTCCCGTCTTAACTTTCTTCAGGTTCTATTCATGTAGGGTGGTTACTATTCTGGGCGAAGGCATGGGAAATGGCGGTCCCGCGGCGAAGGTTCCCCCGGACGAATGCGTCCGGGGCTACGCGACCAGGTCCGGATTTCAGCAATGAGAGGAATATCTATGAAATCGATTCTTCGCAATCGCATCATGATCGTCGCCTTAATGTTGGGAACAGCGATGCTCGGTGTGATGGCTTTCGCCGCCAGCACGATCGAGTACCATCTGGCGAACACCTATAAATTCGGCGCGGCGCCGGGCAACCGGGAGTATTTCGATTACATGACGTTCGATCCCGACTCGCGGCGCCTGTACCTGTCGCACGGCAGCGAAGTGCTGGTGGTCAATGCAGATACCGGAAAAGAAGAAGGAAAGATTTCTGGACTGAAAGCAAGTCACGGCGTGGCACTCGTGCCGGAAGTGGGTCGCGGCTTCATTAGCGACGGCGCACAGGGCAAGGCCATCATCTTCGATCTCAAGACGCTGAAGGTAACCGGTGAGGTAAAGACCGCGCCCGACGCCGACTGCATCATTTACGATCCCGCCTCGAAGCACGTCTTCACGTTCAATGGCGACAGCAAGAACGCGACCGCCATCGATCCGGCCAGCGGGAATGTTGCGGGCACGGTTGATCTAGGCGGCGGACCCGAGTTCGCCGTGTCCGACGGTCAAGGCACCATCTACAACAATTTGGAAGATAAGAGCGAAGTGCTGGCGATCGATGCGAACACTCTGAAAGTGAAATCGCGTTGGCCGATCGCGCCCGCTGGAGCACCAGCGCCGATTGCCATGGACCGAGAACATCGTCGGCTGTTCGTTGCTGGCCGCGAGCCCGCGATGATGGTGGTGATGAACGCAGATGATGGCAAGGTGATCCAGTCGTTCCCTATCAGCGATGGTGCCGATGCAGAAGTGTACGACGCGAAATCGAGATTAATTTTCGTTTCGACTCGCGAGGGTTGGGTGCACATTTTCCACGAAGATTCGCCTGATCAGTACAGCGAGGCAGGCAAGGTAAAGACGGAGTTCGGCGCCAAGACCATGGCGTACGATTCGAAGAGCGATCGCATTTTCGTAGATACTGCCGAATTTGGAAAAGCCCCAGCGCCGACAAAGGAGCATCCGCGCCCGCGGGGGACGACGGTGCCGGGCACATTTCACGTGCTGGTTTACTCGCGGTAAGCTCGCGACGCACGCCCGCGGTTCCGTTTAAGGAGGGCGAAGGCTGCGCCGCCAAGGGCCACGAGGCCAAGTGTGGCGGGTTCAGGGACGCTGCTTAGGGTAGTGAAAGATCCCGAGGTGGGATAGTACTGTCCGTCAGAATATGTGTAGGACAGTTTTAGGTCCCCTGGCTTGAAGTTCAAAAGCAAAGGCTGTCGGAGGCACCCGTTCTCGCCGCATCCTCCCAGGACGATGGATTCGAGAGTGGCCGGAAGGTTGACGGTGAAGTTCTTTCCATTGGTGGGAAACACGTAAGAGCCAGCTTCGAGGAAAGTTGAGCCAATATCGAAACCGATCGCGGAGATCGAACCGACCGTTCCAATGGCGGTTTCAAAGTACATAAAAGTACTCCCGCTTGCCATCGAGCCGGGGAGGTAGTGTATGTTCGGGCCGATGCCGAACCATGGGGCAGGCATGTGTCCTGTTACATCGACACTTATTCCCGGAGCAGATATTTCGCCTTCAAAATGGGCGCGGGGGCCCCCGCCCAAAATTTGGAAAGTCGCGTTGACGTTTGAGACAACGGTGAAAGAGTCCGCAAAGGATGTGACCGAACTCAGTAGAAACATTACCCCGAGGATCCACAGAACGGGTTTCATAGATTCCTCCCACATTGGACGAGTAGTGAGCGAGCTATGGCGCCGCGGACGGCGGTTTCGGGCTGAAGGTCACCACTATATACCCGGCTTGCGGAATGTCAATTTGTTGCTGTGCGGCATGCTGAGTCAGGACTCCAGAAAGTACCTAATTTCTGAAGCGGCCCTAGATGGCGATTGGAGCAGGATTGTGTTGGGAAGAGGAGACCGATTGGTAGCGGAAGACACTTCGGGGCGGAAACGTCGTATAGATCAGAGGGTTGTGGTGGGCAGTGCAGGACTCGAACCTGCGACCTCCTGCTTGTAAGGCAGGCGCTCTAACCAACTGAGCTAACCGCCCCTCGAACGCTGCGCGTGGCCAGACAGGCACCGGCCGGAACTCAACTTGAGGGGAACCTGCGCGAATCGCGCCTTTCCGAGTATACGTGACGCGGAAAAAACGGGTCAAACCATGGGGACATCTATTCACGAACTTCTTCGAGAACTTTCGCCATTGCATCAGCAGAGTTCGCGCAATCCGAACGTGACCAGCTCGCATTCCTCGCCTACCTTCTCACATTCTTCGCGTCACATCCTTCGCTTCACATTCCTCGTCTAACTTCGCCTGCTAAACTTTCTGCGTGCGGCGCTTGATTGTTAATGCAGATGATTTTGGCTTCACGTCAGGCGTGAACCGAGCCATTGCAGAGGCGCACTCGCGTGGGATCGTGACTTCTTCGACGCTCATGGCAAACGGTGCGGCCTTTGGGGAAGCCGTTCAACTTGCTAAAAGTCTCCCCAAGTTGAGTGTCGGCTGCCACGTGGTGCTGATCGATGGCCGTCCCGTGCTTGAAGCGCAGAAACTTCCCTCTCTTACCAATGGGACAGACTTCCGCGACGGCTTGATGAGCTTCGCTGCGCGAGCGATTGCCGGAGGCATTGATGCCGACGAGATTGCCGCCGAAGCGGGCGCGCAGATACGCAAGCTTCAGGCGGCGGGAATCGCCGTCTCACACATCGACACGCACAAACATACGCATTTGTTCCCGAAGGTTCTGCGGCCGTTGCTGCGGGCAGCCGCAGCGTGTGGCGTCCGCGCGCTGCGGAATCCGTTTGGGCCTCGGCTGCCGTTGCGGTCGAGCCAACTTCTGTCGCGTCCCGGACTGTGGAGGCGCTATGCCGAGCTTCGTGTGCTTGGCCGATTCGCCGGTAAATTTCGTAATGCTGTGGATCGGGAAGGCTTCGCGACGCCCAACGGAACGCTGGGCATTGTGGTCACAGGAGTGTTGGACGAAACGCTGTTTCACGCGATTGCCCGGAGCATTCCACAAGGAACGTGGGAATTCGTCTGCCATCCCGGGTACAACGACCCCGACTTGCAGCGAGCCGAAACGCGTCTGCGCGAATCGCGCGAGACCGAGCTTCGCGTCCTCACTCTGCCGGCCGCCCGCGAGGTACTAGCGCACGAGGGCGTCGAATTAATTTCGTATCGCGACTTTGGCGCGAAGCCTTCCGGATCGTAGGCTCGAACTGGTAAGTTGGTTCGTCATCCGTGGCTGTTTTTGACGGCCCTTATCGGCCAAGGTACCCTCGTAACCTGCAATCTAAACTCCAGGTAGTATGATGTCTTGGAGACGTGTCTCGTTTTACACGGGAGATTCTTCGCTCATGTCGGCCCAAGGGTCAGCTCCGCGCACGACTTTGGACCTAAAGGTCCGGGTGTGGGGCATGGGCGCAAATAACCAGCCATTCTTTCAGAACGCCATGGCGCAGAACGTAAGCGCCACCGGAGCCTGTTTGTATGCCATTGAGCCCGACTTAAAAGTGGGCGATGTAATTGGTGTGCAATTCGAAGGCAAGAAAGCACGCTGCAAGGTGATCTGGGTGGTAAATGCGGGAGCGCTAAAGAAAACCCAGGTCGGAGTGCAGTTGGTTGCCGACCAGGATTGCCCCTGGGCCGCGGTTCTTCCCAGCGACATGAAGCTTGACGAGCGGACCGCACCTCGCCACGACAATCGCCGCAAGTTTATCCGCCATCGGATTTCTTATCCCCTGGAGCTGCGCGACGAGCGCGTCAACACTCCCATGCGCGTGAATGCCACCGACATCAGCGGGAATGGCTGTTATGTTGAGACGGTCATGCCATTGGCGATCGGAACGGCGCTGCGAGTGGACTTGTGGATCGAGGAGGAACGCATCACGCCTTCCGCAGTGGTGCGGACGCGCGATCCCGGCGTAGGCATGGGGATTGAGTTCACCGGCCTACCCGATGCGTCAAAAAAGCGCTTTCAGGATCATCTCGACAGCCTCGATCCCGCGGTGCTCCTCGGTCCGAAATCAACCGAAACGACTTAAGCGATCGCGCCGCCTGCCATGCCGTCGTGTAAAATCTGCAACCACTGCCCATTCCAACCATCCAATGACCGAGTAAACGGTGACAGAGTAGCCAGAAAGCGGCGCGTAGCTCATGAAGATCGGCATCACCTGTTATCCGACATATGGCGGTAGCGGAGTAGTGGCCACCGAACTGGGCCTGGAATTGGCTCACCGCGGACACGAAATCCACTTCATCACTTATGCGCAACCCATTCGCCTGCGGGGCGAGGAACCGAACATCCATTATCACGAGGTAGAGGTTTCGCGTTATCCGTTGTTCGACTATCCACCCTATGATTTGGCACTGGCAACCCGCATGGCGGAGGTCGCGCAGCTTTACGATCTCGACCTGCTGCACGTGCACTATGCCATTCCGCATTCGGTGAGCGCGCTGTTAGCGCGTCAGATGCTGGCTGAGGGACCGCGGGGGCGCCGGCTGCCTTTCGTGACGACGCTGCACGGAACTGACATTACGCTGGTAGGGCTCGATCGGTCTTACCTGCCGATCACGCGCTACTCCATTCAGCAAAGCGACGGGGTCACCGCCATTTCAAATTACCTGAAAGACCGCACCCAGCGCGTATTTGACGTGAAGAACAGTATTGAGGTGATTTACAACTCGGTGAACTGCGACGTCTATACCCGTAACCAGGAAACCAACGCGGAAATGCGGGCCGAGTATGCGCCGAAGGGCGAGCGCGTGCTGGTGCATCTCTCCAATTTCCGGCCGGTGAAGCGGCTCACCGATGTGATCGAAATTTTCGACCGAGTACATAAGACGATTCCTTCAAAGCTGTTGCTTATCGGCGATGGTCCGGACCGTTCGGTTGCGGAGTGGCTTGCGGTACAGAAGGGTATTCACAAAGATGTGTTCTTTTTGGGCAAGCAGGACGAGATTCAGGAGAAGCTAGGCATCGCTGACATCATGCTTCTTCCGAGCGAACTTGAATCGTTCGGTCTGGCGGCGCTGGAAGCGATGGCGTGCGAGGTGGTTCCTATTTCCACGCGGGCAGGCGGTGTGCCCGAGGTCATCGACCATGGCAAGTCGGGATACCTGGCCGACGTTGGCGATGTAGAGACGATGGCGCGTTACGCGATCGAATTGCTCAGCAACGAGGAGCATCTGAGAGAAATGGGGAAAGCGGGCCGCGCCGTCGCGATGGAGCGTTTTTGTTCCACCAAGATTGTGAAGCAGTATGAAGATTTTTACCGGCGCGTGCTGGAGCGCTCGGCGTAGAAACCCTCCGGGACGGAACTGGCGGCCTCTATGAGGGGCAGCCGAATTCGGATCAGAGTTCCCTTCCCTTCCTGACTGTCGATGGTCATTCGAGCGGTGTCGCCGTAGAGCACGTGCAGCCGCTCGGAAATGTTCGCCATGCCGATGCCCATACCCGACTTGTTACTACTTTCTTCGAGAAGATTTCCTCCCATGCCCACACCGTCGTCCTCGACTTCAATGATGAGACGCGAGTCTACGACACGGCTGCGCAGATAAACACTGCCGCCTTCCACCTTCGGCGCCAAGCCGTGCTTGATGGAGTTCTCGACCAACGGCTGCAGCAACATGCTGGGCACGACCACATCGAGCGAGGCGGGATCGAATTCCTTGACCACGCGCAGTTTGTCACGCCCGAACCGGACGACTTCGATATCGAGATAGTTGTCGATGAATTCGAATTCCTCGCGTAACGGTGCGAACGCCTCACCGCTATTGAGCAGGCGCCGCAAAATTCTCGCCAGCTTGAAGATCACGTCCCGCGCCATGTCTGGGTCGAAGCGCACCAGCGACGAGATTGAATTCAGTGTGTTGAAAAGAAAGTGCGGATTGATCTGATTCTGCAGCGCCTCCATGCGGGCGTGCAGCAGCAGTCGCTCCTGCTCCTCCAGCTTGATCTGGATGCGCACGCTATTGAATATTTTCAACTCGATTCCCACCGCCGCTACACACGCGGCATAGATTGCGCTGTATACCCAGTAGTTGTCTGGACTCTCGATGCTGAAAATGGAGCGTGGGAAATATTCTGCTAATTCGGTTTGCAGGAATCGCAATCCCACTACAGTCCAGAAAAACATCACCTGCCAATCGAACAATCGCGGGCGGGGCAGATTACGCCGGATCATCCGAATGATGCTCTCGTCAACAAAAGGCGAGAACGACCAGATGTCGTCCTTGTTGCTGGCCATGGTTCGCAGTTGGCCCGCGAGAAAACCTGCAAGAACGTCGAAGGGTATGGCGGCCCATTCGCCATGCAGCAATAACGCGGGAAGGCCCATTAACAGGCCGCCAAGGGAACCGGTCAAACGTCCGCCGATGACGCCCAGCAGCAGCGATGTTTCAAAGCTGAGATCGCCCGCCAGAAAGCTCTTCTGTGAAATTCGGATGGCGACGCCAATCATGATGGGCAGGGCAAACCACAGCACGAGATAAATCTTCTGGCGGACCGTGCGCTCCTCACGAAACAGCACCGATTTGAATTCCTTGGAGCGCACCAAAGTGCTCGACACCGCCGCGGCTATTCCCAGGCGGACCAGCAAGTTAATGAGAATGAGGCGCGATCCCATAAATTCCGTTTCGTGAGCGGTCAGTTTATTTTGCGACGATCAAGGGCGACTAGAACACTGGCGACTAGAAAACTGTAGCACGAAGGCGGCGCTCAATATCCTTGGTGCTTGTCGACAACGGACTGCAGCGGCTGCTTCGCAAGGTAGCGGCGAAGATTTTCGGAGAACAACTGGTAGTGCCGGTGCCACAGCTTTTCGGTGAGTCCGGCTGCATGCGGCGTAATCAGAAGATCCTGAAGCGCCCAAAGCGGCGACTCCGGTGGCAGCGGTTCTTGTTCAAAAACGTCGAGCGCGGCGCCAGCGATTCGGTGCGATTGAAGCGCTTCGATTAGAGCGACCTCGTCTACCTGCGCTCCCCGTCCAACATTAATCAAGTACGCATCAGACTTCATGTTAGCCAAGCGGTCAGCGTTAATCACGCCCTGAGTCGTCGTCACCAGCGGCGCGGCCAGCACGACGAAGTCGGCTTGCTTCAGCATCTCGTCAATCTGCGACGGTGCAAAGACGGCGCTAACACCCTCGGGACTTCCCTTCTCCCCGTGCTCGCGCACCGCGATCACGTGCATGCCCACGGCGGATGCCATCTTCGCCACCCGGCCTCCAATGCTTCCCACGCCAATCAATCCCAGAGTTGCTCCGGCGATTTCGCGCGGGCGTGTGCGCTGGTTCCACATCTCGCCCTTGCCCCAGATGCGCTTCTGCTGCAACAGCGCCGCCTGGGGAATCTTTTTTGCTAGCGCGAAGATCAGCGCCATCACATGCTCGGCTACCACCGGACCATGCACTTCGCGCGAGTTGGTGAGGACGACCTGGCTCGTTACTAACTGAGGAAAGAGCAGGTCATGTACCGCCGCTGATGGGGCATGGATCCAGCGCAGGTTTCTCGCTATAGCGAATTGCTCTGGCCGAAGTGACGTCGAAAAGATGACTTCCGCGTCGCGTAATTCATCTGCAAGACCGTCATAGCTGTCGCGTTGCCTGACCTGCAGTTGTGGAAACTCTTGCGACAAGCGTTCGCCAAACCACATGGGAGCATTCCACAGCTCGAACTGGCTATGTACGACAATCAGCAGCTTCATGGGTGGAGATCAAATTACAGGTAACCGTCCGACGTTGATGCGCAGAGAGGAAACTTCGCGGGCTCGAACTTTTCGTCTCGCCCTCAGTAGGCGACGCTCGATCAATCACACGAATGCCAATTCCTTCGCGCGCTGCGCCGCCTTGACCACCGCTTTAATCAACGTTACCCGCAGCTTCCCTTCCTCGAGTTCCATGATGGCGTCGATGGTACAGCCCGCGGGAGTGGTCACTGCATCTTTGAGCAGTGCGGGGTGATCTCCGGTCTCGAGCACGACGCGCGCGGCGCCCAGAGTGGTCTGTGCCGCCAGCAACGTGGCAATATCGCGCGGCAGCCCTACCTTCACTCCTGCCTCCGCCAGCGATTCGAGGATGATGTAAATGTAGGCTGGACCACTGGCGGAGAGCGCCGTAACCGCGTCCATGTGCTTTTCGTCCACTACGACCGTTCTTCCCACGACGTCGAACATGCGGCAAGCCAGCGACACATCTTCCGCTCGGGCGTGCTTGCCCTTGCAGATCGCGGTCATCCCTGCGCCCTGCTGGCACGGCGTGTTGGGCATGGCGCGAATCACAGGAACATTCGGCGGCAGGTGTTTTTCGATCATGGAAGTCGGCACCGAGGCTGCGACCGACACGACCAGTTGTTTCGTCGTGATGTGACTACTGATCTCGCGCACTACTTCCTCGACCACCTGCGGCTTCACCGCGATGATGATAATGTCGGCGCCCTTAGCCGCTTCGACGTTGTTAGTGCCCACTTTCACGTTCAGCTTAGCGCTCAGCGCCTTGGCTCGCTCCTCATGGGCCACCGTGGCGCGCGTAAATTTCGGCGAGAGTGAACCGTTCTTCAGCAATGCCTGCAAAAGGATCCCGCCCATTTTCCCGGCGCCCAGAAACGCAACTTTTTCCCCTGCCAGACCGTTTGCCATAGTTCTCTCTGATCGCGCCCGCCGCACATTTTTCGTCATGACGATTCCTATTGCGCCACGCGCTGCGCGGATCGCATTTTTTGGCGCTCCATCCAATTCCACGCAGTCTCGACCACATCGCGCAGCCCACGCGTCGCTTTCCACTGCAATAGCGCCTGCGCTTTCGCTGGATTCGCCACTAGCCTTGGAGGATCTCCGGGCCGCCGAGGCACCATCGTGTGTGGCACTGATTTCCCGGTTACATCCTCGACCGCGGAGATCACTTCCTGCACCGACGCTCCGGTTCCAGTTCCCACATTGACTGCGAGACTTTCGTTTCCCGCCGCGAGATATTCGAGTGCCTTCAAATGGGCGCTGGCCAGATCGTTGACGTGGATATAGTCACGAATGCAGGTTCCATCGGGGGTGGGATAATCCGACCCAAACACGCGCAACTCCGGGGCCAGACCTGCTGCGGCCGCGAGCGCGAGCGGAATGAGATGGGTCTCCGGGTCGTGCAGTTCGCCGATCTCTCCGCTCTCATCGGCGCCAGCGGCATTGAAATAACGGAGGCTGGCGTAGCGAAATCCGTAGGCGCGGTCATAGGCCTCGAGCGCCTGTTCGAAGAACATTTTCGACACGCCGTAAGGATTTACTGGCTGCCGCGGCGTATTTTCTTGGATCGGAACTTTCGCCGGCTCGCCATAAACGGCGCAGGTCGAAGAGAAAATAATTTTCTTCACACCGGCATCGAGCGCGGCATTTAACAGCGAGAGCCCGCCTTCGACGTTGTTGTGAAAATATTTCTTGGGATTGGTCACCGACTCGCCGACATAGGCGTGTGCCGCGAAGTGCATAATGGCGTCGGCTCGCGGCAGCACCCGAGCCAGAGCGCCCTGGTCCAACACATCACCCCTGATTAATTCGAACCCGGCGGCCAGAGATTCGTATCCGGTACTCAGATTGTCGAAAATGAGCACTTCATGTCCCGCACGCTTCAACGCCCGGGCGGTATGACTACCGATGTATCCAGCTCCGCCAATGACCAGAACCACCATGATATTTTCCTTTTCAGTCGCGCCTTCAAACGTTAAAAGCTCACCGGCGGCGGCACTGAACCGCGGGCTTCAACGGCAATTCCAAAGGCTCATGATCTCCGAAGAAATTGCCAGAAAGGCTAGTGGAGTAGAAAGTAATTGTACATCGGACGAACATTCCTCGGGCCGCTCGCGCATTGAGACTGGGCACTATATCATTACTTCAAGCAGCACCCGTACCAGACCTTTGCGAGGAACTATGAGCGAACAACTTGCCGACAAAAAATGCGTACCGTGTCGCGGAGGCGTGCCGCCGCTCCAGGGCGAGGAACTGAAAAAACTGCAGCGGAGCGTTCCAAAGTGGTCGGTTTACGATGAGCACCACCTGCATCGCGAATTCAAGTTCCCCGACTTCAAACAGGCGCTGGAATTTGTGAACCGAGCAGGCGCGATAGCCGAGGAGCAGGGACATCATCCCGACATTCAGCTGGCGTGGGGCAAGGTCGGAGTAACGCTGTGGACGCACAAAATCGACGGCCTCACCGAGAGCGATTTCATTATGGCCGCAAAAATTGACCGCCTGAGCGAGTCATAGATCGTCATCGTTTTCCCTGGCGGAGCTGTTACCAGCGTAATTTCGGCGGGCGTTTTCCGCCGCCGCGTCCATCATTCCCGACAATGCGCGTGGTGGTTATGCCCCCTCATGATCGTCTTAACCCCGGCGGCACCATGGCAGCAGCAATTTGAAAGCGGCGGTACAACCGTCGTCGATCCCGCTTCGAACTGAAAATACCCCCAGCGCCTAAAGGCGCCAATGATTTTGCTGGACTTGCGGCGCGGCTGAAGCCGCGCCCTTTTCAAAACTTAATCGAGATCCCACAAGACTTAGCAGAGATCCGACAAAACTTGATCGCGATCCGAGTTTTTTCGGCAGGCGAACTTTTTCCGCAGCCTACTAGGAAATGAAGCTCATCTCTCGAGCCCGTCCCGCGCGCAACGCAATTGCGAGGACCGCAGCCGGAAGCAGCATGATCACACCCGTGGTGGTGGCTACGGAGTGGGCGGAGATTCCCGCATCCAAAAAACGGCCAGCCGCATAGGCTGTGACGGCAAACGTCAGGCTGGCGAGGCCAAGGTCGGCGGAGAATACTCGCCCCCGAAAGCGGTCCTCCGTATGAATCTGCAACAGCGTAGTGGAAAAGACCCAGACAGTCGAGCCTCCGGCGTGCGCCAACATGGCGCACGCGGCCGCCATCCAGACGCTGCGGCTGATGCCCAGAAGGCAATACCCGGCGGCGATGGTGAGATAGCCGAAGAGAATTCCCAATCGCAGTCGACCGTCGCTGCGGCCCGCCCATTGCGCCGCCACCACCGGACCCACCATAGCCCCGAGTCCTCGGCCGGCGAGCAGGATGCTAATGCCGAGCATGGCGCCGCCGGCGGCATCGATGCCGCGCGCGTGTACCGCAAACTCGCGTGCTCCCATCACCGTAAAAATAACCCAGCTTGGTCCCACCATCAGTTCTCCGGCCTTGGCAAAGACCGCAGGAAACAGCGTGGGATGGCCGCGAATATAACGGATTCCCTCGAGCACGGGGGAGTAGTCGAACAGATCGCGCGGCCGGAGCGGGGCCGCAGCCTGGGCGTGCGGCTCGGCAAAGCGCATACCGCTGATCAGCAATGCGGAAGTCAGAAAAGAAAGCGCGTTGAGAATGAACACGGTGTCGCGTCCGAAGAAAGCAGCCACCACGCCGCCAACGGCCGCGCCGATCAGCAGGTTCACGGACCATGTCGCCGACGAAAGCGTATTAGCAACCAGAACCTCGTCCTGGCTCGCGATGTTGGGAATGACCGCGCTGCGGGCCGGCTCGAAAAACGCCGCCATGGTGGTTTCCGCCAGCAGCAAGGGGTATACCAGCCACACGGTGGAACGCGAACGCACGAACAACATCGCCAGCACGACGCAGAAGCGAACCAGGTCTGCTGCGATCATCACATGCTTACGGCGCAGCCGGTCGTTCACCACACCGGCTACCGGGCCGACCAGCGTTTGCGGCAAAACCTGCAGAACGAGCGCTAATGCGACCGAGCCGGCTTGCCCCGTCAACTGCAGAAGCAGGGTATAGATCGAAAGCGTGTAAAACCAGTCCCCAATCTCGCTGACAATCTGGGCCATCCACAGCCGCCGGAAATTCCGATTGTGCCGCAGCAGGCGGAGATACGACGGGATCGAAATCGTCGGGACACTGCGCTGCGGTTGCGGTTCCATGCGGCCTTCAAGTGTCGGAGAGCTGGTTGCTTACCGTCAAGCCATTCCTCCGGGCAATAAAAGAACGACGCACGATGTGCAACCGTTTTCAGAAGTGAGCCTCGAAATGGCGGGAAAAGTAAACGGCACGTCGTTTTCTTCTCTCTTGACAGCTTTAGCGACGGCAGCGCCATTGCACAGTACAACGGAAACTGGACCGGCGCGATTCCTACCACTTGGGAGAAATTGTCTGGGGTCTTTTGTTTTTAATTGAACTGCAAGGCTGCCGGCCGGCTCAGAATTGCTTAGGATTCGAGCGCAGAACTTTGCTGCCGCGATTCCGGCCGCAAGTTCTTCTTCAGGTCTTCGGCGATTTGTTTGCCGTGGAAACGGCCGTTCTCGATGAAAATTTCGTTCGTCCGCGATCCCGCCACGATGACGCCCGCCACATAAATCCCCGGAACATTACTTTCCAGCGAGACTGGATCGCACACCGGACGGCATTGCGGTTCCGACAATTCAATCCCCATGCTGCGCAGAAAATCATAGTCAGGATGGTAGCCGATCAGGGCGAGCACAAAATCATTCTTCAGGCGCAGCGGGCCGCGCGGGGTATTGAGCAGAACATGATCGATCCCGATTTCCTGCACCGAGCTATTGAAATAAGCTTCGATTTCACCGTTCTTGATGCGGTTTTCGATATCGGGCTTGATCCAGTACTTCACATGATTGTGCAACTGCGCGTCGCGGTGCACCAGCGTGACGCGAGCTCCGTGCCGCCAAAGATCGAGAGATGCAATCGCCGCGGAATTTTTTCCGCCGATCACCAGGACGTCGGTGTCGTAATAGGGATGGGGCTCGCCGTAATAGTGCGAAACTTTGGGAAGCTCTTCGCCTGGAATTCCAAGATGGTTAGCCAGGTCGTAATAACCGGTCGAGACGATAACCTTTTTCGTGCAGTAATCATGCGGCCGCCCAGCGCGGTCGGTCGCTGTGATCGCAAAATTGCCATCTTTGCCCATCACCGTCTTGACCCATTCGTACTGGCGAAGATCGAGATGATAGTGCTCGGCGACCTTGCGGTAATACTCCAGCGCCTCTTCGCGAGTAGGTTTCTGCTGAGCCGTAGTGAAAGGAATGTCTCCGATCTCCAGCAATTCCGGCGTCGTGAAAAATGACATGTTGGCCGGGTAGTGGAAGAGCGAATTCACCAAGCAGCCCTTGTCGAGGATGATGACTTTCAGCCCGATCTTCTGCGCTTCGATCGCGCAAGCCAGCCCAGTCGGTCCCGCTCCGATGACCAGCACGTCCGTCTGCATCTCCGGGCCGGGCTTGGCCTTCACCTTCGGAAGGGTTTCGAGTTCTTCGGCGATGAGGGACTTAGGCATGATGGGATTAAGGGCGGAGTCGGTCGAGGCGACGAGGGTTCGAGCAACTCGGAAGGCTGATTCTAGCATGTGCGGATTACAGAACGCTTTCCGCGAACGCAGACTAAGACGCCGCATTGGCAGCCGCCCGCGTCGCGGGTCGAACTTCGCGTTCAATGGTACGCGAGAGTTTGTCGTGCGCAACTTCCAGGTCGTATGCGGACTGAAGATTCAGCCAAAAGCTGGCGCTGGTGTTGAAGTACCGCGCCAGGCGCAGAGCGGTATCTGGAGTAATACCCCGGCGGCGATGGACAATCTCGGCAATTCTGGTCACCGGCACTCTCAGGTCGAGCGCGATCCGGTTCATGCTCAGACCAAGCGGTTCCATGAAATCTAGGCGCAGGATTTCTCCGGGGTGGATGGGAGAGAGAAGTTTTTGAGATTTAGCCATCGATGCCGCACCTCTATCGGTAATAAACCACAAGTCGCAACCGAGCGAATCCTTAGTGATAGTCCACGATCTCAACGTCGTAGGCATTACCATCGAGCCAAACAAAACAAAGCCGCCACTGGTCGTTTATTCGAATGCTGTGTTGCCCCTTACGCTCGCCCCGCAATGCTTCCAAACGATTTCCTGGCGGCGCTGCTAAATCGCGCAATTCGGTGGCGCTGTCCAACTGTCGCAGCTTCCGGCGGGCGACGGATTCGATCGACCAAAACCGCCTACTGCGCCGGCGATGGTGAAGTCGTTCGCTCTCCGCATCTCGGAAAGTCCTAATCACTGACCGCAATTCTATTCTGCTATGCGTTTAACGTCAACCGTTATAGATGGAGCTGTAAACCAAGTGGCGGGTAGCCTTCTTGTTATAATTTGCGGTTCCATGAATGTTGCCGATGGAGCCCTTATGTCCACCCTTACCGAACTAGCCACGCAGACTCGCACTGAATCCGACAGCATGGGGAAGATTGAAGTCCCGGCGAACGTCTACTGGGGTGCGCAGACGCAGCGCTCATTGCTGCACTTCAACATTGGCCGCGACACCATGCCGCCGGAGTTGATTCGCGCCTTCGGCATTCTCAAAAAAGCGTGCTCGCGGGTGAATCAGGACCTGGGCAAACTTCCGGCTGACAAAGCGAAGCTGATCGTGCAAGCCGCCGATGAAGTGATCGCCGGCAAACTCAACGATCAGTTCCCTCTCCGCATCTGGCAGACCGGCAGTGGCACCCAGACCAACATGAATGTGAACGAGGTCATCTCCAACCGCGCCATTGAGATTGCCGGCGGCCAGATGGGATCGAAAAAGCCGGTCCATCCCAATGATCACGTGAACATGTCGCAGTCCTCCAACGATACGTTTCCCGCGGCCATGCACATTGCGGCCGCGGAGCGGGTGAAGAACGCGCTGATTCCGGCGATCAAGACCGTGCGCGAAGCAATCTCTGCCAAGGCCAAAGAATTTGACAGCATCGTAAAAATCGGGCGCACTCACCTGCAGGACGCGGTGCCATTGACCATTGGCCAGGAATTCGGCGGATGGGCCAGCCTGCTCGAGCGCGACATCCACCGCCTGGAGCAAGTGCTGGACGGACTCTACGATCTGGCCATCGGCGGCACGGCTGTGGGTACGGGGCTCAACACGCATCCCGAATTTGCCGAGCGGGCAGCAAAAAAGATTGCCGAGTTGACGGGGCTGCCCTTCCGCTCTCATGGCAACAAGTTTGCGGCGCTTTCTGCGCACGATGAAATCGTATTCGCGCAGGGAGCGATGGAAACGCTGGCCGCCTCGCTGATGAAAATTTCCAACGATATTCGCTGGCTGGCTTCGGGACCGCGCTGCGGCCTCGGCGAAATCTCGATTCCCGAGAATGAGCCGGGGTCATCCATCATGCCGGGAAAAGTAAATCCGACGCAGTGCGAAGCCATGACCATGGTCTGCGTGCAGGTGCACGGCGCGACCGCCGCGGTAGGATTCGCCGGATCGCAGGGCAACTTCGAGCTCAACGTCTACAAGCCCGTCATCATCTACAACTTCCTGCACTCGGTCACTCTCATCACTGACGCCTGCCACGGCTACGTCGAATACATGCTCAAAGGCATTGAGGTTGATCGCGCCAAGGTTGACTGGTATGTGAAGAATTCGCTGATGCTGGTGACGGCGCTCGCGCCGAAAGTGGGCTACGACAAAGCGGCGCAGATCGCCCACACCGCCCACGTGGATCACTCAAGCCTGCGCGAAGCGGCGCTGAAGTTGGGATATCTTACAGGGGAGGAATTTGATCAGCTGGTCAAGCCGGAGAAGATGACGCATCCGTAATCCTGCGGTACTCGCGCCGCTGCGGATCCTGGATCATTCGGCTTCGGGTGCCAATTCCAGTTTCGGCTTTGGCGTGGTCGTGATCACCACCACGCTCACTAGCACCAGCAGCGTCCCTCCAATCGTTCGCGGGCCAATCGCTTCGCCTCCAAAGAAATAGCCGACCAGAACCGCGACTACAGGATTCACGTACGCATACGTTCCTACCCGGGTTGGCGATTCGTGATGAATGAGCCAGACATAGGCCGTGAAGCCGACAATCGATCCGGCCACGATCAGATAGGCCAATGCCAGCCATGCCCCGCGCGAAACCGCCTGCGGGTGGAAGCCGCGAAACTCCCCGAGCAATGCCGCGGTCACGGTGAGCAGCACGCCTCCAGCGAGCATCTGCGCCCCGGAACTCATCGCTTTCGCGGCAGGCAACGACAGCTTGCGGCTGAGAGACGCAGCTACCGACCAACTGATGGCCGCAAAGATTAAAGCGCACGCCCCGGTCGTGTCTAGCGGAGCCTCGCCCAAGCTGGTCGAATGTCCCACCAGAACGGCTACTCCGGCCATCCCTAGAAGCAGCGCCATCCCCATCCGCAAAGTGAGGCGTTGGGTCCGAAGAAAAAGAATTTCTGCCAGCGCCATGAACGCCGGGATGGTCGCCATCATCACCGCTGCGATGCCCGAAGGCACTCGACGCTCTGCCCAGAACAGCAAGCCGTAATCGAAAACGAAAATCAGCAGCGCCAGCAACAACGCCGCGCCCCACTCGCGCGTACTGGGCGAAGGCGTGCCGCGCGCTCGCATCCAGAGGTACAGAACAATTCCCGCGACCAGAAACCTCATACCCGCGAGAAGAAACGGTGGCACTTCGCGCACGCCCACTCGAATCGCCAAGAACGTCGAACCCCACACGAAGTAGATGATCGCGAAGGCCAGCAATACCATCCATGCACGTGGTCGGGAGGCGGTGTTCATGGTTATGTTCCATCGGTTAGATCACCGTGCTCCGCTGAGGACGCGGACTTCCCGCATAAAAAGATTTTATTGGGCTATAAACAGGAATGACTTCGGAAGAGTGAGCGTTACTTTTTGAGCAAGCTGGTATGGCTGGCAACGCACTGCCATTTGCCAAGTTCCTGCACCCATGTGTCGGTGAAGCGCCCAAGATGGTCGTAAGCCTTGCCCTGGTACGTACCCTGCGCGTGATAAATGCCGGTCACCACGGCCATATCGCCGAAGAAATTCATTTTGACATCCTGAATATTCAACGCGGTAGGCTTGAAACGCGGATCTCGAATGTCGGCCAGAAATCTTTGCTTGTCGCTGAGTTCGCCATCCCATTCGGTATTCACAAACCGGCTTGAGACCAGAGCCTCCAGCGCAGGGGCATCGCGGTTTACCTGGGCTTCATTCCACAACCGCTCCAGAGCCAGCAGCCTGCTTTCGCGCGGATCGGTCTGCTGGGCGGCCATTGCGATCGAACCCAAGACCAGCAGAATACAGCAGCATAGATTACGAATCATTTCGTACACGCTTGCCACATCCCAACGTGAGGCAAACGTCCCAGAACAATAGCAGTCCGCACTTGTTAAGCGGTATCGAAATCAACGGAAGAGAGTTACGAAGGTCATAAGAAGCAGGCCTTCTAACGTCAGATTCTGACAGTGAGTCGGGATCTGGGGCCGACGTCTGCGGTCCGCTCTGGGTCTAAGCTCCGAGGTTCTCTTAGAAGGCCCAGCGTAGCAACGTCGCCCCAACCGTAAATCCCGCGCCCACCGACGCCAGCATGACCAGACTTCCCTTCTTCAGCTTGCCTTGCTCGAGCGCCGTGTTCATGGCCAGCGGGATCGTTCCCGCCGTCGTATTTCCGTAGCGCTCAATGTTGATCACCACGGCCTCCGGGCGCAGGCCGAGCCGGTCCGCGGTTGCATTAATAATGCGCAGATTCGCCTGATGCGGAATGAAAGCGTCGATGTCGGTGCCCTTCAGTCCGTTGCGCTCCAGCAATTTCTGGCACAATTCAGTCTGCTTGCGGACCGCAAACTTAAATACCTGTTGGCCATCCTGATGCACGTAATGCATCCTTTTGGCGATCGTATCCTTGCTTGTGGGATTCAAGCTGCCTCCGCCGGGCATGTAAAGAAACTGGCCGCCGGAGCCATCGACTTCATGGATGAAATCGATTAGCCCGACCGAATCGTCTTCGGCCGGTTCCAGGATTGCCGCCCCCGCGCCGTCGCCGAAAATCACACAGGTGGCTCTATCGGCGTAGTCAATGATCGATGACATCACATCGGCGCCAATCACCAGCACGCGCTTCTGAGCCCCACTGGCAATAAATTGCGCTCCAACTTGCACTGAATAAAGAAAAGCCGAGCACGCCGCGGAAAGATCGAATCCCCAGGCTCCCTTTGCGCCCAGCTTGTCCTGCACCACGCACGCCGTAGAAGGAAAAAACATGTCGGGTGTGACCGTGCCAACAATAATGGTGTCGATGTCGGTGGCCGCCAGTCCGCGCTGCGCTAGCGCCTTCTGCGCGGCCTTCACGGCAAGGTCGCTCGTGGCCACTCCCTTGTCCACGACGTGACGCTCGCGGATGCCCACGCGGGCCATGATCCATTCATTGTTGGTGTCGACCATTTTTTCCAGGTCGGCATTGGTGAGCAGGCGTGGCGGCACATAAGTGCCCAGAGCGCTGATTTTGGCGCGGATCGGTTTCGTCAACAAGAACTCCCCCGATGAAGCTGCAACAATTCTGAAGGATTGCTGGAAGAATGTCTAACCGGTGTCATCATGAGCAAAGCGAAGGGTTCGTGTAGTTTGTCGGCGGCGCCGAAATGCACAGGTGCTTCGCGTTGCTCAGGATGACAAACTAAAGTGAGCTTCACTCAGAACGCCCACCGCAACAACGCTGCGCCCGACGTAAACCCCGCGCCCACCGCCGCGATCAGCAGGCGATCTCCCTTTTTCAGCTTGCCCTCCTCAATCGCAGTCTGCATGGCGATTGGAATGGTGCCCGCAGTCGTATTTCCGTAACGATCAATGTTGATCACGACTTTCTCGATCGGCATTCCCAGCCGGTCCGCGGTGGCAGTGATAATGCGCCGGTTCGCCTGATGGGCGATGAAGCAATCGATATCTTTTCCCGTCAGCCGATTTTTTTCGAGGATGCGTTCCGTCATCTCCGCCATTTTCTTCACCGCATACTTGAAGACATTTTTACCATCCTGATGGATGTAATGCATCTTCTGATCGACCGTCTGGTGCGAGGCGGGATTCAAACTTCCACCTCCCGGCATGCAGAGAAATTGTCCACCCATGCCCTCGATCTGCGCTACGTGATCAAGCACGCCGACTTCCTCATCGTCCGATGGCTCCAGCAAAACCGCCCCTGCGCCATCGCCAAAAATGATGCATACCGCGCGATCGGTGTAATCCGTCATCGACGAATTTACGTCTGCACCAATCACCAGCACCTTCTTGTATTGTCCCGACTCTACAAACTTTACGCCTGTATTCAGCGCATATAAAAAACCCGAGCACCCGGCGGAAACGTCGAAACCCCAGGTGTTCTCGATGCCCAACTTGTGCTGCACGAGGCAAGCGGTCGACGGATACATCATGTCGGGCGTGACCGTGCCCACCACGATCAGATCCACCTGCTGCAGATCGAAGGGATGTGACTCAAGCAAGTTCTTCACCGCCGCAACCGCCAAGTCGCTGGCAGCCACGCCTTTGTCCACCAGATGACGCTCGCGAATCCCTACTCGTTCCATAATCCATTCGTTGGTAGTATCGACCATCTTCTCCAGGTCGGCATTGGTAAGAACTCGAGGCGGCAGGTAGGTACCGAGAGCGCTGATCTTGGCGCGGATCTGCTTGGTCAATGAGGGCTCCTGAACAGGACTGAGTATTCTCCAAGATCAAGAGCAGAATGTCTAACCGGGTTCCCCCAAGTGCAACTCTTTTCCGCTATTTGAGAGGCGCCGCTGTCAGGCGGCAGCGTGGCCCCTTTCACGGTCGATCGACTCGCGAACGAATACCGGGCAAGACTCAATGCCGAAGCTGTCGTCTTCGCCGTCCACCAGATAGAGGAGCGCGGCACTATCCAATTCCTCCAACTTCGCCAGGCTCAATACCGGCCACAACTTGCATTCGAAGGCGGAATGCACCAACTGGTCCAGATACGCCAGATGTCCCTCGAACAATTTTCCGGATACGCGGATCGTGATGTGCGGAGCAAGCTTGGGGGAAACGCCCTGATTCATTTATTTCTCCTCGCAGGCTGGCTTAGATGCCGAGCCTATATCACTTGATGCACGAGGATGGGTTTCTTGCGAAAAGAGTCGTAAAGGCCATGTAAATCTTCGTAATAGGAAGGGCAGACCCACTTTGAGCCGAAAAAAATAGCCAGGCACCGGGAACTCACTGCACACGCAAGAGCCCGTTACCGTTGCTTCCTTCCGGACCTGGCGGGGTTGGCGGGAGTGCGTCGCGTGAGACCGATGCCTGACTTGAATCATTCTAGCATTCCAAAGTTGTCACTCCCGGCGAGTGCCGCGCGCAAGGTTCTCTCAGTTCTTCGATGTATCGCGGCAGTGAGCCTGCCGCCGATTGCCTGTGTGCGGGCAGATTCGCAGGCTGAAACTCCATCCCTCTCACGCGGTCTTCAACCCGCTTCTCGCCTCGCCCCAACGTCATGTGACTTTCGGTGCGGGAATTCTGCATCGAACACTTCCCTTCTGCCGGAACTTGTCGAACAATGATTAGTTAGAATCGGTTAGCTAGAATCGAATGAAATCGCGCCCTTCACACTCCGGCGTCATCCCCATGGCCCGGGCCATCGACCACTACTTCGAACTAGCGCTCTATCTCCTTGTCTGTACAGGTTTTGTAACGCTGGCAAGTACAGGCGGGCTTGACCTGCCCACAACGATTCTCATGGCAGTCGCGCTGGTGGGTCGCGGATATTTACTGGCTCGGCGTCGTCAGTTCGTGATTTCCGAGCGCTGGACGACGCCGCTCTCCATTGCCTATTTCATCTTCTTCGCAGCCGATTACTTCGTTTTCTCCCGGGCATTTTTGCCGGCCACGATACATCTGGCTCTGTTCGGCGTCGTGGTGCGGATGTTCTCCCTGCGGCGCGAACGCGACCAAGTTACCCTCGCTATCCTCGCTTTCCTGATGGTGCTGGCGGCCGCAGTCCTCACCGTCGACAGTACGTTTCTGTTCTGCTTCGTCGCGTTCATGCTGATGGCTGTGGGAACTTTCGCTCTGATGGAAATGCGTCGCTCCGGGCACGCCGCCAACATTCAGGCAACTCACTCCAACGATCTCCACGAACATCGCCGCCTGGCATTCTCCCTGGCGCGAGTCACACCGGCGCTAATGCTAATGATTCTCGGAACCGGTGCGGCCATCTTTTTCATCATGCCCCGCATGTCGGCGGGATATATGAGCGACTATTCCTTCGGCAATGACCTTTCTTCTGGATTCAGCGACCATGTTCAATTGGGGCAGATCGGGCGGATCCAGCAATCCGGGGCCATGGTGATGCACGTCCAGATCGATGGCGACCGCGAGGGCCGCTACGACCTGCACTGGCGTGGGGTCGCGCTGTCGAACTTCGACGGGACCACCTGGTCTAACCAGCAGGAACGGTTCATTTTGCAGGCACAACGGGATCACAGTTTCTCGGTGCCTCGCACGAATCCGGTGCTGCGCTCCTATGTGACCGTAAGCCAGACGCGCGAGCAGGTGATTCACTATCGCGTTCTGATGGAACCGATCGGCACCAACGTATTTTTCCTCGCTCCGTGGGCCCGCCGCGTAACCGGCGATTACGGGATGTTGGCCTCGGACCCCGCGGGAGCGATCTACAATCTCGACAGCCGACGCGCCATCAGCCGCTACGAAGCGGACTCGGATATTGCCGCGCCCCCGCCGCAGGAGTTGCGCTCGGCCGGACGAAACTATCCGCCCCAGGTTCTCGCAGCGAATCTGCGATTACCCGCGCTCGACCCGCGCATTCCGCGCCTGGCGCTGCAGATCACAAGTTCGGCCGGCACGGACTATGACAAGGCGGCCGCGCTCGAAAACTATCTCAAGACCAGGTTTGGCTATACCTTGCAACTGCCGCGCACCAAAGTGAAAGATCCTGTGGCGAATTTTCTGTTCGAGCGCAAGCAGGGGCATTGCGAATATTTTGCGTCCGCGATGGCAGTCATGTTGCGCACGCTTGGCATTCCTTCTCGCGTGGTCAACGGATTTCGCAGCGACGAATTCAATGATCTCACCGGCAACTACGTGATCCGTGCCAGGAATGCACATTCCTGGGTGGAGGCCTACTTTCCTGGCTACGGCTGGCAGACTTTCGATCCGACGCCTTCGGTGGGCGGCGAGTCGATTCAGGGCTGGGGGCGCATCGCGCTCTACCTCGACGCCATGGCGTCATTCTGGCGCGACTGGGTGGTCAGCTACGACAGCGCCCACCAGTACGTGCTGGGCCAGACTGCGGTCGGCCATAGTCGCGCCGCCCTGGAAGGCGCTCGCGATTGGGCGCGCACTAAGTATGCGGCCATGATCAAGTGGGCGCGTCGCAGTCAAGACCGCGTGGAACATTCTCCCGGACGCTGGGCGATCCTCGGGACAGTTTTCGCACTCGGCTTGGCGCTCTTAGGAAATCTCGGACGCATCGCAAACCTGTTGCACGAAAAATGGTTGCGGGCGCATCCCGAACGGTCCCCGGAACAAGCCGCGGCCATGTGGTACCGGCGGATGGTTCGCACGCTGGCCCGCGGCGGGGTCGAAAAGCCACCAGCCCAGACTCCGCACGAATTCCTGATGAAGATTGAAGACACCCGACTCCGCGAACCGGTCGCGCGTTTCACCCACGCGTACGAAGCCGCCCGCTTCGGGGATTCCGCAGAGGACGCCAAGAGGCTCGAAGAGTTGTGCAAAGAAGTCGAACTCTCAGCCAAAAGTGTGTAGAAGCGTAGCACCCGAGCATCAATCCCCAAGGCCCTGCTTTTTTCCACAGATTTTTCTCTGTCTATGTTCACGTAACCTTGCTCCTCGTTTTTCGCTCTCCAATACTAGGAGCACGACAGCGGGGAGTGAATCAGTGAACAAAGAGACAGATCGGGAAGCACCGCCAACCGGCGATCTAAATGCCCTGGCCTGGACCTACTCGCAAAAAACCGGCGAACTGCAACAGGATGGGAAACCCGTCGCCACGGGCTATTCCGGAGCTGGCGACGGCAAGAACAATCCGGCACTGGAGAATGTTCACAACGTCGGTCCCATTCCCCAAGGCCACTGGACCATTGTCGGTCCGCCCGTCAACACGACGGAACACGGTCCTTATGTTTTGTCGTTGAAACCTGCGCCCGAAACGCCAACCTTCGGCCGCGATGGCTTCCTACTCCACGGCGATTCCAAAGAGTCGCCTGGATGCGCGTCGCAAGGATGCATCATCATGCCGCGCGCAGTCAGAGAACAAGTCTGGAAAAGCCATGATCCAGAGTTGAAGGTCGTCGCCGAGACTTCGGCGCCTGCGGAAGACGAACGCTGATTAGGTTGACGAAGCGATTGCATCCCAGGAATGCGACTGCACAATTTGATCGAGTCCGGCTTTTCTCGGCGTCCTCGGCGAGGTCTCCGCGCGCTCAGCGATTAAAATCTTTCACAACCGCCGGCGCCCCAGCGTAGAATCGGCAAGAACCACTAAGCGTATGCCCGATCAAACTCCGCAACCTCCGCCGCAGCCGCCCACTCCCGACATCACGCCCAAAGCTGCTCCGGAAGCCGCGCCGCCAGCCGCCCCTGCGGGACCCACCATCAACATCGGCGAAGAATATGGCACGGCGAAAAAGAATCTGCCACCCGCCAAGGTTGTTCTGATCGCCATTGGCATAGTGCTGGTTGTGGTGATCATCGCTTCGGTCCTGAAGCGTGCCACGCCGCAGGCCTCGGGCTCGCTCGACAACGTACTTGCTGTGGAAATTCCCGGTCAAGGTTCGACCATGGTCGCCTTGACTTTCACCCTGCGTAACACCAGCGAAAAGATTCTCTACGTCCACACTCTCGAGGGCAAGCTCACCGCGCCCAGCGGAGAGTCTACTGCCGACGCTGTCTCGGCCATCGATTTCGATCGTTACTTTCAGGCATTCCCCGCCCTGAAAAGCGGCGCGCAACCGGCTCTGCCGCCCGAGACCAAGCTCCAGCCGGGTGACAGTACTACTCGAACGATCATCGTCGCCTTCCCTATTACTCTTGACGTTTTCAACCAGCGGAAATCCGTGAGCGTGGTCATCTGGCCCTACGACCAGACGGTGCCCGTAGTCCTGACGAAGTAAAGTTGAAGAAGTGGAATTAAAGTAGAAGAAAAATGTGGAGACAGCAATTAAGAAAAATGTGGGGACAGCCGCCCTCGGCTGTCCGTCGAGCGCAGCTCGAAGCTCTTGCTGGATAACTGACAGACTTGCATGAAAGCCCCGAATGCGTTTCTATAACACCATGGAAAAATCCCGGTATCTTCTCCGCCCAGTCGTCCTGCTCTCTGCAATTCTCCTCTCGACCATTTTCGCTTCGGCCGCACCAGCCGAGTCGAAAGGCAAGTATCTTTTCTACGTTGGCACTTACACCGAAGACGGCAGCAAGAGCAAAGGCATCTACGCCTTTCGCTTTGACGCTGGCACTGGCCAGATCGCGTCGCTAGGCTTGGCCGCGGAGACGACCAATCCCTCGTTCGTGGCGGTGCATCCCAACGGCCGCTTCCTCTACGCCGTGAATGAAATCGGTACCTACAACGGCCCGAACAGCGGCGGGGTGAGCGCATTCTCCATCGATCGCTCCACCGGCAAGCTCACTTTCTTGAACGAAGTACCTTCGCGCGGCGCCGATCCCTGCTACATCACTCTCGATAAAACTGGCAAGTATGTTTTGGTCGCGAACTACACGGGCGGCAGCATCGCGGCCTTCCCGGTGCTCGACAACGGCAAGCTGGGCGACGCTTCGGCCTTCGTGCAACACACCGGCCACGGCACTAATCCCGAGCGCCAGGAAAAAGCCCACGCCCACTCCATCGACCTGTCGCCGGACAATCGTTTCGCCATGGTCGACGACCTCGGCCTCGACGAGTTGCTGGTCTACAAATTCGACAGCGCCACTGGATCCCTCACGCCTAACAATCCACCTTTCGCCAAGCTCGATGCTGGAGCTGGCCCGCGCCACTTCGCTCTCAGCTCGAACGGAAAGTTCGCCTACGTCATCGCCGAAATGCACTCGACGGTCACGGTATTTTCGAACGACGAAGAAACGGGCACTCTGCATTCCCTGCAAACAATTTCGGCGTTGCCCAAAGACTTCACCGGCCGGAACGACGATGCCGAAATCGAGATGCATCCTTCCGGCAAATTCCTTTATGCCTCGAACCGCGGCAGCGACACGATCACCGTTTTCGCAATCGATCCGAGCAAAGGCACGCTCACGCCGGTCGCATATACGCCAACGCAAGGCAAAGAGCCGCGCAGCTTCGCGATCGATCCCACCGGCAAATTTCTCTTCGCCGCGAATCAGAAGTCAGACAACATCGTGGTATTTCGAATTGACCCCAAAACCGGCAACTTGACGCCCGCAGGCCAGGTGCTCGATGTTGGATCGCCGGTGTGTGTGAAGTTCCTGAAAATGGAGTAAATCGGCGGAGGAGAGCTGTCTGAAGTTGGCGGTTCACGAAATCCCCGTCGGCAAAGGTACGCGACGAGGCGTCACGAAGGAAAACATTGGCAGTGGATGGCCCGTCGTTTCTATGACGGATCTTTCCCTGGTTTCTCCTCGGGCGGCGGGGCTACGGGCGCTTTGCCTTTTTCGTTGGTGTCGACGTAGAACAGCATGTAGTGACTGAAACTGTGCCGCCGGTAGTAGCGATGTTTGCGAAAGTCGAAGTATAACTCCGCCGTTTTTGGCAACCAGAGAGTCGTCTCCTTCTTAGGAAACGGTACCGGGCCATATTCCACGGTCTGGTGCTCGCTCAGCAACTGGATTTCAGGCATGGGTTTGACCATGTCGGCTTCGATGCGCACGATTTGAAACTTGTCGGAGGTAATCCACGCTCTGCCTTTGAGATCGACGGGGAAAGCCTGGCCGCCGAACGCATAGCTGTGCATCCGGTTCGGACGGTCGTGACGCTGGCGGAAGTGTACCAACCAAGCAGGCTGTCCACGCCAGTCGGCCTGTCCTTCACAATTCAAATCGAAATCTTTTTGCATGTCGGGATGAAAGACGAGCGCCAGAGCCATGAAACCCGTGCTTGCAATCCCGTCGGGATAACCTTCCTGCCCCGGTTTGTCTGAACGATATTCTTCAATAAAGGCAGCGCCCGGTTGCGACTCCGACATTGTCGCAACGTAGTCGTACTTTCGCGTCTCGGTGCGAGTAGCAAAGCCAAACGCGTCAATTGACTGGTGGAATAGCTCTTCGTTGGCGGCGAAGCGGTTGAGATCCCGAACCAACTCCTGCACCCGTTTCCCTGATTCATCGATTACCCGCGCGGTCGGACAGTCAACATTGGGAACGAGAGTTGGCCTGGTGTCGTCAACGTCGGCAGGCTTCCAGGTCTGAGTTGTGAGGGCAGGGTCAGGAACGGCCCTCAGTGGATCGGCGCGGGAAGCATCAATCTCTGAATTCTTCGCGTTTCCATCCGCTGCGGAACCCGCGCTGCTTTTCTTGAGACCTGCGATCAGGTTGTGGACTTGGTAGACCATTGGATTCTGGGGAGAATTCTTCAGGAAGACTTCGAGCGCTTGAATAGCCTCGTCCCTATGCCCGAGACCAAGCAGGGCTTGCGCGAGGGCCAATTCGGCGGGGCTGGCAATCGCCTTTCCATTCTTCTGGCCTTTAGTGATGGCAAGCTGCGCCTCGTCTCGGGCGTTGCCATAGTCCTTCTGACCCAGATATGCGTCCGCCAACAAATTATGAGGCAGCCAATTGTCCTCGTCGGCTAGAACGGCCTGCTCCAAAGCGGATCGAGCCGCGGGATAGTTTTCTTGTTCCAGGTCAGCCCTGCCCAGCAGAGTCAGGGCCTGGACGTTGTGAGGCCCGAGGGACGCGGCAGCAGTCAAGTAGGTGCCCGCTCGCGTGTAGTCTTTTCGCTGGAAGTACAGGTAACCGAGTAAAAAATCCAAGTCCGAACTGGTGGGGGCCAATTTGTAGGCCGCCTCCAAGTGCTTCTGCGCTTCCGCGAGGTCACCCACCTTCAGTTCAGATACGGCGCGTCTGACTTCCTTTCGCGCCTTGGCAGAGATAATGCTTTCCGCGGCCGCGTCGAGGTTCACCGCTGAGGGATCGCGTTGCAGCACGATATCAATCGGCTGCGGGTGCATTGTGCTCACGACTTGCACCGGTTGACGGGCGCTGAGGTATCCTAGAGCGCTCACCTCTATTTCATAGTTTCCGAACGCTATGTCGACAAACACGCCATCTGCGTCGCCTTCGATCGTTTGGAACACGCCAATATGATTGGCGAGATTTGTGAGCTCCAGCCGGACCGGCCCTGCCATGCGAGCGCTCGTACTCGCGACGAACACATGGAAAATGAGCACTCCTGTGCCAGGAGTAGTGTTGTAACTCGACATTCCTGGAACGTATGCAGGATTTCTCGTCATCTTCCCCGGCGCGTTCGGTGGGATCTGGGCGAGAAGGTTCACACTCGGTGCGCACATCAGCAATAGAATGCAGAGGCTGCGAGCGGTGGTGTGTTCGATCCGACGGGTACGAAGCATGACGGCCTAAGATTTCTTCTCGTCTGCGTTGTGTGGCCCCACAGAGAGTTTAACGAAGTATTCTCTACCCACAATTATGCCGGTGCAGTGACATGGCTCACACTATAGTTGATAGATATCGGCATGTCTTCCATTCGCTGCTAGACAGGCCTGCTGTCCAGAAATCGCCATAGAACTCATTAATGCCTCGCACGACTACTTCTTCTGAATGAATCTTCGCCGCACCAGATGCGTATTCGCGTCCTGCTTGATCTCATCGTACTTGAGGCAACTGATCGAGCCATCCACTTCGAGCACCGCGAGCGCGACCTGGTCACAGCTGCTGATTCCGTGCTCGCGCAGCGCACGATGCAATTCGTCCATGCTGACGTGCTCTCGCGTCATGTGGGGCTCAATGATTTGGCCATCGTGCACCAGCAAACTGGGCTGGCCCTGGATGAGCCGCCGCAAACGTCTGTTGCCACCCGAAACATCGGCGACCAGATAGTTCAGGATCAGCAACGTGGCCGCTGCGACCGCGCCGCCCAGCAGCGACGTGTCAGGACCGGTCATCGCATTCTGCACGGAGTTTGACAGGAGGAGCAGCAGCGTCAGGTCGAACGGGGTCATCTGCCCAACCTCGCGCTTGCCGCTTAAGCGCACGCCAATCAGCACCAGCAGATAAATCACGCCGGTGCGCACTACGATCTGCAGCAGCACGTGGCCGCCGGGGAAAAACGCTCCGCTCATGATGAAGTGTTCAGTTCGCCGTCACCGGCACGGGAGCATTTTTCGGCGTGCTCAAATATCCCGTGGCCTTCTTCTTGTCTACCGTCCAGACCACCAGCTCAAACAGCAGGTGATCGCGCCCCGAATAGAACTGGATGGGCTCGGCGATGTTGCGATCCTTCTTTTCGATCGTGCGGTCATCCGCGGTGACATTCACCGTGAACTTGCCCCGCTTAACATCGGCCTTCTTGAGCTGCAGGCTCACGGTCGCGACCGGCTGCGGCTTGGCGCCTTTCAGGAGCGTGAACTCGTAGTAGTTGCGGTCGCCCTTGTGCTTCAGAACTTCCAGGTCGCCCTGCGTGTGGGCGATCAACCCGCTCTGCACGCCCAGATCGCCAATCGTGGTTTGCAGCTTGGCTTTGGTCGCGTCCAGGTCGGCTTTGGTCGAGGCCACGTCGGTGCGCACTCCGCCCACGTCAGTTTTCACGCCGGAGATTTCTCCGTTGACGGCGGTGATCTGAGCTTTCTGTTCTTGCTCGATACGGCTCTCTGCCGCTTTCTGTTCGGCCTGCAACGCGGCGGCGCGCTGCGCCAGTTGCTTCTTCGTCATGCCGGCCTCGCGGGCCAATGTTTCTTCCTGCGCCTCCGCGGTCTGCATGCGGTTCTGCAGTTCCTTGACCTGGGCCTGGCTGGCGCTCAGACCTTGTGATAGTGCCTGAATCTGCAGGTGCGACATGTACTGCGCATACGCAAAAACCGCCACGGCTACAATGGCCAGCACAATCAGGATCCACTTGCCGGCGTTCGACTGATGCTCTACCTCTACATACTGTCCAGAGCCTTCCTCGGCCATACACTCTTCCTCCTGGGAAGCTTTTGAAGAATTGCAGGGATGCCTCAATTGTTGAGCAGGATCAGCACAGTGTCAACTAGCTCCCGCGCAACCTGCCAACAGGTGTGCGCACTAATAATAGGCGGGTTGATCCCCGAACCGCGAATGACCACGATCACCCGGGTCCGACCACGAACGTAACCCCGCAGAAATATTGTGGCGCGGGCGCCCTCGCCCGCGAAAAGCCGGAAGCGGATCGAAGGTGGCTCGTATGAGCTCAAGCCATAGTCCCGCGCCACACGAGCTATTCAAATTTCCAGCGCGTGGATTTGCTCTGGAAGTATTTTTCCCACAGGCCAAATACCACATGCGGACGCACCGCATATACCGGCTCTTTCATCGACAGGATGTCGGCTTTCATTGACGACATGTCGAATTTGTACTTGCGTTCATACTGCGACAGGAACTTACGGCGCTCTGGCACGTCGGCGACTTCTGTAACGCCTTCGACGATTACCGCTTCATTCGCGAGCTCGGTGCAGACCACGCACTTCGGATTGCGCTCCAGGTTGAGCGCCTTTTGCGACTTGCTGCCGGTGCTGAAAAGCAATCGTCCATCCTGCCACAGCGCCCAGATGACCATGGTGTGCGGAGAGCCGTCCGGCTTGACCGTCGTGATCCAGTAGTTGTGCGATTTTTTCAGCCGCTGCTCGGCCCAAGTCCAGGGCAGCAGACCTTTTGTGCCTTTTGGAAAACCATAACCCGGCGCTCGAGGACGGCTAGCCTTGGGGCTGGAGCGAGTTACTCGTGGCATAAAGTTTCCTCGCGGTTGGGGAGTCAACTTGGCTTACAGGTTCTTCTTCGTCCACTGGTCCAGGCGATCAAGCGCCTGCTGCAGGTTCTCCAGCGAATTGGCGACGCTGAAGCGAAGATATCCCTCGCCGAACTCGCCAAAAGCGGTGCCGGAGAGCGCGGCTACTCCTGCTTGCTCCAGCAGTGCGTCGGCCAGCGCCTTCGACTTCCATCCTGTTTTTTTGACGTTGGGAAATACATAGAATGCGCCCTTGGGCATGCGGCAGGAGAAGCCTTTAATCTTGTTCAGCCCCGCCACGAATACATCGCGACGCCGCTGGAATTCGTCGCGCATGTGATCCACGGAACTCTGGTCGCCGCGAATCGCCTCGATGCCCGCAACCTGCGTGAAGCTGGCGGTGCAGGAATTGGAATTCGTCATCAGACGAGTCATGTGCGCGGCCAGATCGGGACGCATTACGCCGTAGCCCATGCGCCATCCGGTCATGGCGTAGGTTTTCGAGAAGCCATCGAGCAGAATGGTGCGCTCCTGCATTCCCGGCACTGACATGATCGAAAAGTGTCGACCTCCGTCGAACAGCAGGCGGCTGTAAATCTCATCCGACAAAATCATGACGTTGCGGTCGCCGATGATGTTTGCTATCTGCTCAATGTCCCGGCGCTCCAGAACCCCGCCGGTAGGATTTTGCGGCGAGTTCAAAATAATCAGCCTGGTGCGGTCGGTGATGAGCGAGGCGAGTTCATCAACGTCGAGCGAGAAGTCGCGCTCCTCGCGGAGTTGGATGGGCACGGCCCGTCCGCCCGCGTAGTGGATCATCGACTCGTAGATGGGAAAGCCGGGATTGGGATAGATGACCTCATCTCCCTCATCGATCAGCGAAAGAATCGTGAAAAAGATGATCGGCTTTCCGCCGGGAACCACGACCACTTCGTCACTCGAAACCTTCACTCCACGAGTGCGGCCAACGTATTCGGCCAAGGCTTGACGCAATTCCGGCAAACCGGCGCTGGGGCCGTAATGCGTCCAGCCTTTGCGCATTGCTTCCACTCCGGCCTCGATTACGTTCGAGGGCGTGTCGAAATCGGGCTCGCCGATTTCCAGGTGGATGATGCTCTTGCCCTGACGCTCAAGGGCGCGCGCTTTGTTAAGAACTTCAAAGGCGGTCTCAGTGCCCAGCCGCGACATGCGGCGCGCTAGATGCAGTGCGTATTGGGTGGTTTGCGCCATGATGAAAAACTCCTGAAGAAGCCAAACTGCAAATTATACGCCCGCCGGGCAGGGCGTTAACCACCAAGGGCACGAACGTGCACGAAGGAAGACTCTGCAAAAACAGGCATTCGCGCTACTTCGTGACCTTCGTGGTTCAAGGTTTCTTTTGCCGCGTGGGACCGGCTACTATTCGTCGGAGTCAATGACACGGCCGACAACGAGGTACCTGTGAACTCATATCTCGACGAACTCTATGCACATCAGGAATGGGCCGATGCCGAGCACTGGCGGGCGATGGAGGCATATCCCGCGGCTCTCACCGATAAGGCAATTCGCGCGCGACTGCTGCACATTCATCTGGTACAACACGGATTCTTATGGGTAACGAGCCCGCAGCGGCAAGAATTCGCCTTCAAGAACCTGAAGGACTTTCCTTCTATGGCGGATCTCAAAGCGTATGCTCGGCAGGGTCTCGACGAGTTTGGCGAATTATTGAAGAAGACGGATCAGGGCCGCATGGACGAGATCGTTGAAGTGCCGTGGTTTAAACCGCCCGCCAGGATCAGCGTGCGGCAAGCGCTGACGCAAGCGGCGATGCATAGCCACTATCATCGCGGGCAAAATGCGACCCGGTTGCGAGAACTGGGTGGCGTACCTCCTATGACGGATTTCATCGTGTGGCTGAAGGATGGACAACCGGCGGCACGGTGGAGTTGACGACCAGGAAAACCGTTCGAGCTGCGCTCGAAGGACAGCCGAGGGCGGCTGTCCCCACATAAAATCCGATCATTTCCAGCTACGCTCGACGGACGAATGCGTCCGTCCCTGCGGTGAGATTATTCCGAAACGCTGTGCTCTTCGCTTTGAGCACGAAGGACGCGGTCAACGGAGTAGGGGGCGCGGCGGCTGGGCTCGTGATAGTGGCGTACTTGCATTTCACCCAGAAGTCCGATGGCCAGCAGGTTCAGGCCACCGATCAGCAGGCCCATCGACGCCATCATCAGCGGGCCATGTTCGGCCATGACGGGAACGTGGCGCAGGAATTTCTCCACGGCGAGCCAGAGCACGATCGCGCTTCCACTGAAGATGCTCAACATTCCGAAAGTGCCGAAAAAGTGCAGCGGGCGCGACAGATAACGTAGCAGGAACCGAATCGTAAGCAGGTCGAAAAATACGCGGAAGGTGCGCGTGATCCCGTAATGCGAAACGCCACGCTCGCGGTTCACGTTGCGGATGGCGACTTCGCAGATGGTTGCGCCGTGCCAGGATGCGAGCGCCGGGATGAAGCGGTGCAGCTCGCCGTAGAGTGGAACTTGCTCAAGGATGTCGCGGCGGTAGGCTTTGAAAGTCGTGCCGAAGTCGTGGATGTCGACGCCGCTGATCTTGGCCATCATCCAGTTGGCGATGCGCGAAGGGATGCGGCGCATCCAGAAATTGTCGACGCGCACTTTGCGCCAGCCGCTGACAATGTCGTATCCGGCGGCAATCTTTTCCAGGAAGAGCGGGATGTCATTGGGATCGTGCTGCAGATCGCCATCCATGGCGATGATGTATTCGCCGCGGGCATGGTCGAAACCGGCCGCGAGGCCGGCGGTCTGGCCGAAGTTGCGGCGCAACTTAACCACGGTGACGCGGCTATCGACCGCGGCGATTTCGCGCAGCATCGAGAAAGTGTGGTCGGCAGAACCGTCGTCCACCAGAACGATTTCAAAGGTCTCGCCGTGAGCCTCCATCACCGCCTTGAGGCGGTCGTAGAGGTCAGTGACATTCTCCTGCTCATTATGCAGGGGCACTACAATCGAATACTTGGGCACGATCTTTCGATTATAGAACGAAAAGCAGTTCTGGGTCCCGGTTCTCCGTTCTGACTTGGGTACTTTTGGTCGGCGAAAAGACATGCTTTTCGAATCAGAAGTCAAAATCCCCACCCTAACGTCGTAGAAAACGCGACGTTCAGGGTGGGGCAGCCTTTTATGACGTGCTCGCTTTATCGGGCTGGATCAAGCCTGGTCTTTCAGCTTTAGCTTGGATTTGTTTTCTTCCAGGAACGCCTTGATGTCGCCCGCGGCGCCCAGCAACCGGTTCCACTGCTCGTAGTAAAGCGTCACGGGAAAACGGCCAAGCCCATAGACGCTGACTCCGCCCTTCTCCCCGACTTTGAAGATCAGATCGCCGCTACGTTTTTTGGTTTCAACTTCTTTTTCGAGCTGAGAGAGCTTCGCTTTAAGTTCTTCGTAGGTTGGTTCTGCCATATTTACCTCGCAATTTTGAAAATGAGTGCATCCAGCGGATGAGCCCGTTGCGTCCTATAGTAACGTGCCCGCGATTGCTTTGGGTTGGATAACCGTTATAAGCTTGCAAGAGTCTAATTCCAAAGCAGGAAAGCATGGTTCAGTAAGCGATGCGGTCGTGGTTACGATGGTCGGCATGGTTGTGCTTGTCGCTGATGGTGTGGGCAGCGGCGGTTGAGTCTACCCACAATCATGCCACGCGGACTGATTCCGCCACCTGCTCGATCTGCGTTGTGGCGCATAGCGCCAACCCCACGCTGAGTTTCAGCCACGCGGTTCCTCTGTTTGCCGCGGTCGGCCTGCTGCGAGAAGAAGACCCGGTCGCCAAGGCGCGGCTCGATTTTTCCGAAGCCGGCATTCGCGGTCCTCCCGCCCTCTAGGGACATCCCCGATCCAATCGTACCGGCGGCTCTGCACCCCGCCGATTCCCCATTTTCTTCGATCTCAGGAGGACGTAATGCCTGCTTTTTTCCGGTGGCGCTGGGCGGCGCTTTTAGCGTTGCTTGTCGGCTCCACTGTGTGCGCCCAATCGGTGGGCAACTCCTCCTCATTAAACGGGACGGTGCTCGATGCCACCGGGGCGGCCGTTTTCGGCGCGACGGTAAAAATTCATAACCCGGTGAGCGGACTGGACCGGACGGTGCAAACCGACACCACGGGGGGGTTCACTTTCCCTAACATTCCGTTCAATCCTTATCATCTTACGGTCGCGGCCAAGGGATTTTCCTCCTATGCGCAGGATGTGCAACTGCGCTCCGTAGTGCCGGTGAATCTGACGGTCACGCTGCAGGCCGCGGTGGAGGCAACGACCATCACGGTGCACGAAGAGGCCGGCGATCTGGTCGAGACCGATTCCACATTTCATACCGACGTGGACAAGAGCCTGCTGGACCGGTTGCCCATGCCGGAATCGACCGGAGTAAGCGGAGCCGTGGAGGCGGCGACGCCGGGAGTTTCGGCTGACTCCAATAACCAGATGCATGGCCTGGGCGAACACGCCGAGAACACGATCTCGGTGGACAACCAGGTTGATTCCGATCAGACGAGCAAGACTTTTTCCAACCAGATTCCCTCGGATTCGATTCAGTCGATGGAAGTAATCGCGGGCGCGCCGCCGGCGGAGTTCGGAGGCAAGACCAGTCTCGTCGTCAAAGTAAGCACTCGCTCCGGGCAAGGGGCGACAACTCCGACGGGCACGATCTCAAGTTCCTACGGCTCGTTTGGCTCGACCCACGCCGACTTTGACCTGGCTTATGGAGGAGCGAACTGGGGCAATTTTATTGCGATCAGCGGCAGTAATGGTGGCCGCTTTCTCGATGCCCCCGAATTCGCAGCAATGCATGACAAAGGGAATGTGGAGAATGCGTTTGACCGGATCGACTATCAGGTCGCCAACGGGAACACGATTCACCTGAATTTAGGATGGACGCGCTCCTGGTTCCAAACGCCGCAGACTTATGACAACTTGAATCTGAGCGTGGTCGATACTTCGGGAAATCCTGCGCCGCCGATGGATCAGCGCTCGCAGATCCAGACCTACAACATTTGCGCCAACCTGGACTCGATTGCTGAGTCCGACCGCAGTCTTTACGTTTGGCGGTTTCGTACGCCACGACGGTTATAACTACTATCCGAGTAACGATCCGTTTGCGGACCTGGGGCCCCTCAACCTGCAACGCGAGACGATTGGGCAGCGCCGAACGTTAACCAATACGGGCATTCGCTCCGATCTGGCATATGCACACGGCATCAACAACATGAAAATGGGAGTGACGTACGAGCAGACGTTCCTGACGGAGAATGACACCCTAGGAGTGGTGGATCCGTCGCTTAACGCCCCGTGCGTGAATGCGGGCGGAGTTCCGGTGGCGGCGCCGGGCGTCACCTCGCCGTCCGGATGTGCAAGTGGACTCTATCCCAATGAACCAACGCCGGGATCTCCCGCCACTGGCTTGTCTCCATATCCATTTTTCACTCCGGTGCTGTTGCCCTACGATTTGACCCGCGGCGGAGGCTTGTATCCGTTTAACGGACACACCGACGTAAAGGAACTCGCGCTCTATTTTCAGGATACGATCAGCACGGGAAACTGGTCGTTCAATCTGGGCCTGCGCGGTGATTTGTACAACGGGCTCAGCAGCGCGCGACAGGTGGAACCACGTGTGGGACTTGCTTACAACATCAAGCGAACCAGCACCGTGCTGCGAGTTTCCTATGCGCGGACATTAGAGACTCCATTTAATGAGAACCTTGTACTGTCGAGCACGGGTTGCAATTTTGCGGTGATCGCCGCGATTGTGCCGTGCGTTCCCGCGAGTTTGAATCCGGGCTTCCGCAATGAATTCCACGCCGGTTTGAAGCAGGCTTTTGGGCACTATCTGGTCTTCGACGGCGAATACATCTGGAAATACACGCACAATGGCTACGACTTCAGCGTCCTGGGCAATACGCCCATCACGTTCCCGATCGAGTGGCACAACTCCAAGATTCCTGGATATGCGGCAAGCCTGCGCGTGCCGACAGTGCACGGATTTTCAGCCACGATGGTGTTTTCGAGCGTCGCCGCGCGATTCTTCCCGCCACAGGTCGGCGGGCTGGGAGCGACGGTGGGCCAGAACGGCCTGCCGTTCCGCATCGATCACGACGAAAAGTTCAATCAGTCTACTAACCTTCAATATCAGCCTTGGAAGCGCGGGCCTTGGTTCGGTTTGAACTGGCGATATGACAGCGGACAGGTTGCGGGAGCGACGCCCTGTTACGGAGTGAATCCGGGAAACGACTGCCCGGCGTCGACGACTCTCAATGGACAGCCGGCGATCGCAATGTTCGGTAACGGAGCGCCTTTAACCGCCGATCAAGAATATGAAGCGGGTTTGTACTGTGGAAGCGTTCACGCGACACCAACAAATGCGCTGCCAAGCGTCTGCGCCGCTACCCAGTTCGGCTCGACGCTGATCAAGGTGCCCGCGCCGGAAACCGAGAATGACGATCACAATCCGGCCCGCATCGCGCCGCGTAATCTTTTTGACGCTTCCGTCGGCATCGACAATGCATTCCACGGTGACAAGCACAAGTGGGATCTGCGCCTGACCGCGGTAAACTTGATGAATAAAGTGGCGTTGTACAACTTTCTTTCCACCTTCAGCGGCACCCATTACGTGACGCCGCGGGCGATTACCGGGCAAATTGCGTTTCATTTCTAGGGGCGTGCGAAAGTTCAGGACAAGTGCGACCGGAAATTCCCCAGTTTCTCGCGGTAAGTGTTTGTAAACGAATGTAAAACACGAGGCATGGCTGCAAGGAAAATTTGCACACTTCTGCAATAAAAAGAAATCGCCAAATCAAGATCGCGCATCTATTCGCTCAAAGCTAAGAGTCTATTCGTTGAGCGGAATCATTCGAGGCAAGGGGGGATCTTTTGTTTACTAAGTTTTGCGCAAGGCTTCTTACGGGTCTTGCATTGGCCGGGCTTATGCCTTTATTAGCCATGTCGCAGGATAACAATGCGAACTCTGGTTCGATCGCGCAGGGCCAACAGGCTCCTGCGGGAGACCAGACTCAGACTGCGGCCCCGACATTACCTTCTGCACCATCGGCGTCGAAGGAACAAGCGCCTGCGACGGCGGGAGCTCCGCGATCGCAGGAGCAGCCCAAACGGATTATGGGTGTCATGCCCAACTACCGCGCGGTCAGCGCCGGCGCCACTCCGCCGCCGCCCACCGCGAAAGAGGCTTTCAAGATTGCCACCCTCAACAGCTTCGATTACTCCTCTTTTATCTTCGTTGGCATCACCTCGGCACTGGCTGAGTGGACCGACGCGCATCCCGCGCTAGGTCAGGGCATGCCGGGGTTCGGACGATACTACTGGCGTGGCTTCGTGGATAAGACAGACGGCAATTACCTGGTGATCTTCGCTTTGCCCACGGTGCTGCACGAGGATGAACGTTACTACGCTATGGGTGAGGGCAAGTTCATGAAGCGTGCGGTGTACGCGGCTACTCGCATAATAATCACGCCTGATTACAACGGGAAAAACACACTGAATGCTTCGGAGATTTTTGGGCGCGGCATCTCGCAAGGCATTTCACTTTCCTACTACCCTAGCTCTGACCGCACTGCAGGCGCCCTGGCCGCCAAGTACGGGTGGGCCGTGGGACGAGATGCACTTACGAATGTGTTTCGCGAGTTCTGGCCCGATATCGCGACTCATGTGCTGCACCGGCATCCATGAGCCATCATTTTGTCGAACGCGCCAATTTGCATTCAACTCCATCCAGGCGAGCGGACCCCGCGACGCGATTGCTGCTACGGCTTATCGTTCTGAGCGTCTTCTGCGCCTCGTCCGGAGCACAGCAGACAGCACAGGAACCGCAATCTGCACCGATTCCAAGTCCGCGGCCCGCGGCACCCACCACCGAAAACGCTCCGAAGAACAAGTCAGAAGAAGAGAAAGAACTCCAACGCAAAGAACAATCGCAGCGCGTGCTCGGGGTGTTTCCGGAGTTTGGCGTGACCAGCCGGCAAAATGCCGCTCCACTAACCGGACGGGAGAAGTTTCATTTGTTTGCTAAGTCAGCATTCGATCCGGTGACGATTGGAGTGGTTGGTATGCAGGCGGCACTCAGCCAGGCGGAAAACGAGTTTCCTGCTTACGGGCAAGGCGCGCAGGGGTATGGCAAACGTTTCGGAGCGTCATTGGCCGATGAAGTGTCTTCGGGTTTCTGGAGCAATTATTTTTATCCCGTCGCGCTGAAGCAAGATCCGCGATACTTTCGACTAGGTGAGGGCGGGTTCGGACATCGCGTCGTTTATGGTTTGGTGCAGGAGTTTGTTTGCCACACGGACAAAGGCGGACGACAGTTCAACTTTTCTAGCGTGCTGGGAGCGTTCACCAGCGGCGCTCTTTCGAATTTGTACTACCCCGGAAACTCGGTCATACGAACGATCCCATCGACCCTCACTTCACCCGCAATGCCGGTATATGAAGACGATCGCGGCGCGGTCCTGACACTGAGCCGGGCAACCATTGCAGTGGGATATGGCACGCTTGGCGGGCTATTTGATGAGTTCTGGCCCGACATCCAGCGCAAGCTATTGAGAAAGCACAACGGCACGGCGGCAGGCCCAACTCCTTAGATCGCAGGCAGGGAACGCTACATGATCCGCCTGGCTTCCGCAGCGCGATCCACCACCAGTTCCGGATGCAAGCGCCGGAAGGTCTCCGCTACGTGACAATTCCAGCAGATTGGTTGATGGGTGGCGAAGACTTCTGGAAGCTGCTCGGGACGGAACTCCCTCCACTCTTTGGTCTGGAAATCGCGACCTAATAGGGCGGGCGCGTGATCGAGATGATGCAGTTCGCCGAAGCGTTTGTGACAAAGCACGCAACTCTTCCCTTCGTACCACCGCGACACGATATTCCAGACCAGACAATTAGCCGGATCGACCTCGATTTGCTGCAGGCATTCCTGGCCGCAGTTCTGGCGTTCGGGCCAACGGGAGCACTCTTTGAGGCGAAGCGTGGGTTCGGTGAGAAAAGCGCCGGCGGCAGCTTCACCTGCGGACACCTTAACGGATTCCGGAGTATGAGACTCGGGGCAGATGATCAGCCGGTTGCCGCGATATTGGAAGTAGGCGCGAAACCCGGGGATAGCGCGAAACACGAAGAGTCCAACCGCCAATGCGACCACGGCGAGAGCGATCAAGGTTGTCGTTGTCATGGAGAACCTCCGGAAAACCGCTTTCAGCGATCAGCCAACTCGCCAAACTTGAACAACAGTTTGGCCATTTACAGGATGAGTCTTGATGGCGGTTTGAGCGGTGCTCTGTGTCACCGGAAAATGTGATTGGGATCACTTGCGGATGAGCTTACGGTTTGTGGCGAGGAAACCCGCCAGCTACGCCTGGCGGACAGCCGAACGCGGCTGTTCCCACATTTTCTTGCTTAACACCGACAGGTGCGCTAGCGGGTTGCTGATGCGGAGTGATGGCTTGATCGAATCTGCATCTTGACCGCCACGGAGAGACGACGAATTCCCTCGTGGATTTGATCGGGCTGGCAGTAGGAAAAGTTCAGGCGCATGTGACGACTGCCTTCTTGTCCGTCGTTAGCGTAAAAGCCTTCGCCTGGGACGAAGGCTACATCCTCAGCCAAGGCCGCAGGCAATAGCGAGTGCGAATCCGTCCCTTCCGGCAGCGAGACCCACAAAAATAACCCGCCCTTGGGATGAGTCCACGTCACTTCTGGCGGGAAATATTCATGTAGAGCCTGCAGCATGACGTCGCGGCGCTCGCGATAGACCTGGCGAATCAGTTTGACGTGCTGGTCGAGGAATCCATCGCGGGCGACTTCGTAAGCTACGTACTGATTGAAAGTGGAAGTGTGCAGATCCGCAGCCTGCTTGAGTTGCACCAGTTTGCTGATCACGTCTTCGGGAGCGACGATCCACGCCAGACGAATGCCAGGTGCCAGCGTTTTTGAAAAGGTGCTCAGATAGATGACATTGCCAAGAGTGAAGCCGAGGTCGCGGCGCAGATTCTCGCGGTCGAGGACTACGAGCGGTGCAATGTGTTCGCCTTCGTATCGCAACTGGCCGTAGGGATCGTCTTCGACTATGGGAATTCCGTACTTGTCGGCGAGCAGGATGAGTTGATGGCGCCGGCCCTCCGACAGCGTGACTCCGCTGGGATTCTGGAAGTTGGGCAGCACGTACATAAATTTTGGGCCGGCGCGCAAACTGGAATCGAGTTGATCGGTAAGCAAGCCGTCGTCGTCGACCGGGACCGAGACATACTGCGCTCCGTAGACGCTGAAAGCCTGAAGGGCGCCAAGATAAGTGGGAGCCTCGACCAGAACACGGTCGCCGCGATTGATCAACAACTTGCCAATCAGGTCGAGGGCCTGCTGCGAACCAGAGGTGATCAGAACATTTTCGGCGCTGGCGACGATACGGTAGCGCGCAAGGTTTCGCGCGATCATTTCGCGCAGGGGAGGATAGCCCTCGGTGGCGCCGTACTGCAGAGCTTCGGCGCCGTGTTCGGTGAGGACTTTGTGACAGGCCTCTTCGAAGCGCTTCACGGGAAAGACATCGGGTGCAGGAAGTCCGCCGCCGAAGGAGATGATTTCGGGCTTCTGCGTGACTTTCAGAAGGTCGCGGATGACGGAGCTTTTTACTCCGAGCGTCCGCTGCGCATAACGCGACTTCCATGCCGTGGACATTTGGTCGACCTCTAAGTCAAGATTTCAAAGTGTGAAAGTTTCAAGGTTTCAAGGTTTCAAAGGCAACCGCCGCCGGAATTTGAAACTTTGCAACTTTGAAACATTGCAACTTTGAAACTTTAAGACCTTGCTGTTCTCTCAGTCTTCGCCTACCAGTTCGGGCTCGACCGACACGTGCACGTGGGGATGCGCATAAGTGTCGTTTTCCTGCGCGTCGACCACCGCAATAGCGGCCACGTTCACCACGACTTCGACCGTGGCGGAACGTTGCAGAACGTGAACGGGGCGGCTCATGCCCATCAAAATCGGGCCGATGAGTTCGCCGCCGCCGATTTTCGCCACCAGCTTAGTTGCAATGTTGGCCGATGCGAGATCGGGAAAAATGAGCACGTTGGCCCCGCCCTTCAGTGAACTGAAGGGATATTGCTCTTCGATGATCTCAGGGGAGAGCGCTTCGTCGGCCATGATTTCTCCATCAACCATAAGCGTGGGATCGGCGAACTTGATCAATTCGACTGCCTTGCGCACCTTGGTGCAGATGGGATGATCGACGCCGCCGAAGCTGGAAAAGCAAAGCATGGCAACGCGGGGCACAAGGTCGAAGCGGCGCGCCATATGCGCGGTGCACAGCGCAATCTCCACCAGATCCTCCGCCGTAGGTTCGATGTTTACGCTGGAGTCGGCCAGGAAAAATATTTCTCCCTTGCGCGTGATGACTGCGTAACACCCGGAAACGCGATGCAGGCCTTCGCGCATGCGAACAATCTGCAAGGCCGGGCGAATGGTGTCGGGGAAATGCTGGGTAACACCGGAGACCAGAGCGTCGGCGTCGCCCATGCGCACCATCATCGATCCGAAAACGTTGCGGTCTTTGATAAGAGTTTCAGCCTCGTGAAGAGTGACACCGCGTCGCTGCCGCAGACGGAACAATTCCTGAACGTAGGCTTCGTGGTGATCGGAACAAGATGGATCGACAATCTTCATGCCCGCAAGATTGACCCCCAGTTCCTGCGCGCGGCTTTGAATTTGTGCCGGATCGCCCAACAGGATGGGATGTGCGATTTTTTCTTCGACCAGCGCGTGGCAGGCGCGCAGGATTTTTTCGTTGTCGCCCTCAGGAAAGACCACCTGCTTGGGATTGGCCTGGGCCTTATGAATCATGGTGCGCGAGACTTCGTAAGCTTTTCCCAATCGCCGCTCAAGTTGGGCCCGATAGGTTTTGAGATCGACAGGTTCCTGCGCCACGCCGCTGCGCATGGCGGCTTCGGCCACGGCGGAGGCTTCCCACATCAGCACTCGAGGATCGAACGGCTTGGGGATGAGGTATTCGCGGCCAAACTGCAGCCGAGCAACGCCGTAGGCGCGACAGACTGAATCGGGGACGTCTTCTTTAGCCAGATCGGCAAGCGCGTGGGTCGCAGCCAGTTTCATTTCTTCGTTGATGGCGGTTGCCCGCACGTCAAGAGCTCCGCGGAAGATAAATGGGAAGCCGAGCACATTGTTGACCTGATTGGGATAGTCGGAGCGTCCTGTGGCGATGATGACATCCGGTCGGGCTGCCTTAGCTTCTTCGTAAGTAATCTCAGGGTCGGGATTCGCCATGGCGAATACGATCGGATCCGACGCCATGGAGCGAACCATATCCTGATTGATAGCGTCTTTCACCGAGAGTCCGGCGAAGACATCAGCTCCCGCCATCGCTTCCGCCAGGGTACGGAGCTTGGTGTCTTGCGCGAAGCGCTCTTTGTACTTGTTCATGCCATCTTTGCGGCCTTTGTATACGACGCCCTTGGTGTCGCAGAGAAGAATGTTTTCGCGCTTCACACCGAGTTGCACATAGTGCTCGGCGCAGGCGATGCCCGCCGCTCCGGCGCCGTTGAATACGACGCGAACTTTGGAAATATCTTTGCCAACCACTTCGAGAGCATTGAGCAGTGCCGCACCAGAGATGATCGCGGTTCCGTGCTGGTCGTCGTGGAAGACCGGAATCTTCATGGTCTGGCGCAGGGTTTCCTCGATCTGGAAGCAGTCGGGAGCTTTGATGTCTTCGAGGTTGATACCGCCGAAGGTGGGCTCCAGCAACTGGCAAAGCTTAATGATCTCTTCGGGATTCTTGCTGTTCACCTCGATGTCGAAGACGTCGACGTCGGCGAAGCGCTTGAAGAGTACCGCTTTACCTTCCATAACCGGCTTGCCCGCGAGCGCGCCGATATCGCCCAGACCGAGCACGGCGGTTCCATTGCTCAGCACTGCGACGAGATTTCCGCGGCCCGTATATTTGAAGGCGTCCTGCGGGTTCTTCTGGATTTCCAGACAAGGCTCCGCCACCCCCGGCGTATAGGCCAGACTTAGGTCGCGCTGCGTGCGACAGGGCTTGGTGGGTGTAACTTCAATTTTTCCGGGGCGTGACCCATTGTGATAATCGAGGGCCTGCTGCTTGCTGATGAGCATGATTTCCTCCGAATTCGGCGGCGGCGCGAACGGCGGCCTCTACCAATAAACCCACACTCTTGGGTATATGCCAGGGCGCCTGAGGAAGGCTGTGATTGAGATCACATTCGGTGGTGCGCGGCAGCCAGGGGCCGATGAACGAGGAATGGTTAACGACGTGCTTCCGGAGGCGAGTTCCGGAGATGACATTCGCCAGAACGCGGCGCTATTCTTTCGGGCTTCTCTTCCACATCGGCACGCAAGGATTCCAGCTATGCACATCTTTCTGGAAGGTGCTGCCACCCTGGGTGGCGCCGACAGTGGCGAGGTCTTCGACCGGAGACTTGAGAAGCTGCGCAATGTAGAGTTCGACCTGTTCGCGTAGGCGGGGATTCTTCAACGCCTCGCGCAATTCGGTCTTTTCGATATGGGTGAATCCGCCACACAGCGGACACTTCACAACGTCATCGTTGACCATGGCCAACCTCTAGCTTGGAGATATTCCGGGATACCTCGATCGGCACTCTGCCCGGAACTCTATTAGAGGGCGGGATTTTTGTTTTCGGCAGTGATAAGGGTCGCTGGAGGGAGTGATGACAGTCACAGAAGTTTCATGTGGGCACAGCCGCCCTCGGCTGTCCATCGGGCCGCAGGCCCGAGGGATTCATGCCGACTGTTTGGCTTGCCCAAAACGTCGTCGAGCTGCGCTCGACCGGACAGCCGAGGGCGGCTGTCCCCACATGGACTGTTACCGAACCCGCAGCTGCGTTTTGACTACCCACATGCCGAAGGGATGCCGGCGCTACCTGTCAGTGACCTGGCGCACTGCATTCCGTGATCGGAACTTCGGAGGCACGAAAGGTCACCGCCGTCATTTACCTTGCTTCCACTTCCCTGCTAACATCATTTGTTTACAACTCAATCGTTATCTAAACCTGATACCGCCTTCATAAATCAACGGAGGGAACATGGCAATCAAAGTAGGCATTAACGGCTTCGGCCGAATCGGCCGCAACGTGTTGCGTGCTTCGCTTAAAGATTCAAACCTGGATTTCGTCGCGGTCAACGACCTGACGGATCCGAAAACTCTGGCCCATCTTCTGAAGTACGACTCGGTGCTGGGAAATCTTCCGAACGAAGTTTCCGCAGGCGCCGACAGCATTACGGTTGACGGCAAGACCATCAAGGTCTTCAAAGAAAAAGATCCGGCGGCGCTGCCCTGGGATTCTGTGGGCGCGCAGGTCGTGATTGAGTCGACCGGGCGCTTTACCGATGCCAACGACGCTAAGAAGCACATGCGCGGGCCGGTGAAGAAGGTCATCATCTCGGCTCCGGCGAAGAATGAAGACATTACCCTGGTGCTGGGCGTGAACCATGAGAAATATGATGGAACAAAGCACCACGTTATTTCGAACGCTTCGTGCACCACGAACTGCTTGGCTCCCGTCGCCAAGGTGATCCACGACCAGTTCAAGATCGTCTGCGGCACCATGACGACGATTCACTCTTACACCAACGACCAGGTGATTCTCGACTTCCCGCACAAGGACCTGCGGCGCGCACGGGCCGCTGCAATCAACATGATTCCGACTTCCACGGGGGCAGCCAAGGCACTGAAGCTGGTGATTCCGGAACTCGGCGGCAAGATCGACGGATTCTCCATGCGCGTGCCGACGCCCAACGTCTCGGTGGTCGACTTCGTCGTATGGGTCGAAAAGAAGACGACCAAGGAAGAAGTCAACGCGGCGCTGAAGAAGGCATCTGAGTCCGGGCCGTTGAAGGGCTATCTGGGCTACGAAGAGCACGAACTGGTGTCGTCCGACTATAAAGGCGACTCGCGCTCCTCGATCGTGGATGCGCCTTGCACGATGGTGGTCGGCGGCAACTGCGTGAAGGTGATCTCCTGGTATGACAACGAGTGGGGATATTCCTGCCGCGTGCGCGACCTGATCAACTACATCGGCAGTAAGGGCCTGTAGGTTTGCGTAGCGCCGCCGTCCCGGCGGCTGTCGTGGCGGCGTCTCGCCGCTACCTCCGAGGGAGAGGCGCCCTCGCGACAGCCGGCAAGATGCCGGCGCTACTTCCCAAAAATCCGCCTGCAAAAGGACGACCTGCCATGTCCAAGCTTTCCATTCGTGATCTTCCGCTCAGCGGCAACCGCATTTTTATGCGCGTGGATTTCAACGTGCCGCTGGAAGACGGGCGGGTGATGGACGATACCCGCATCCGCGAAACTTTGCCTTCGATCGAATACGCGCTGCGCCACGGTGCGCGCTTGATTTTGGCTTCGCACCTGGGACGGCCGAAGGGCAAGCCCAATCCGAAGATGAGCCTGAAGCCGGTGGCGGAGCGATTGCGCATGCTGCTCGACAAGGAACTCGCGCGCGGCGAAAACGTCGGCTTCTGTCCCGAGTGCGTGGGACCGGAGGCGGAAGAAGTAGCGACTCAACTGGAAAAAGGCCAGACTCTGCTGCTGGAAAACCTACGCTTCCATGCAGAAGAAGAGGCTAACGACGAGAAGTTTGCGCGGCAACTGGCGAACCTGGCCGAGTATTACGTGAATGACGCGTTTGGCACCGCTCATCGGGCACACGCATCCACCGTAGGCATCACCAAATTCGTAAAACAATCCGCCGCCGGGCTGCTCATGGAAAAAGAATTGAAATACCTGGGCAAGGCGCTGGAGCATCCCGAGGAACCGTTCGTTGCGATCCTCGGCGGCGCCAAGGTCGGCGACAAAATCGGCGTGATCAAGCATCTGATGGACAAGGTGAATTCATTGATCATCGGCGGAGGCATGGCCTACACCTTCCTCAAGGCGCAGGGACACGAGATAGGCAAGTCGCTGCTCGAAGCCGACAAAGTCGATCTTGCAAAACAGTTGCTGGCGGAGGCCAAGAAGCGGAACCTGCGATTCCTGCTGCCAGTGGATCATGTGGTCGCGCTGAAGCCGGAAGCGGGAGCGGTCGTACAGCAGATCGGCGAAGGTCAGCCCATTCCGGCCGACAAAATGGCGCTCGACATCGGGCCAAAGACAATTGAACTGTTCTCGGAGGAAATCTCTACCGCACGCACGATTGTGTGGAACGGGCCGATGGGAGTGTTCGAGGTCCCGGGATTTTCGCGCGGCACCTTCAAGATTGCGCACGCGGTAGCGGAAAATGGCGGCGCGATTTCGATTGTTGGCGGCGGCGACTCGGTGGCGGCGGTGCATGCCGCCAACGTCGCCGACAAGATCACGCACATCTCCACCGGTGGCGGCGCTTCGTTGGAATTCCTGGAGGGAAAGAAGCTGCCGGGAGTCGAAGCGCTGACGGATAAAAAGTGAAGAACAGAGTAGCGCCGGCGTCCCGCCGGCTGTCCCGAGGGCGTCTCGCCCTCGGCGGCAAGAACCAACGGAACCTAGCGTGACGACCGACGTGCACACCTTCACAATCCGGCTTTTGCTCGATGGCGGGAAAGCGATTGAGATCCACGGTCCAGCGGACCTCACGGCGGAAACTACCGACGCGATTGTGAATGCCGCCAACTCTTCCCTGCTGGGCGGAGGCGGCGTGGATGGCGCGATTCATCGGGCAGGAGGTCCGGCGATTCTGGCCGAATGCCGGCAGATCGTAGGAAAGATTGGAACTCTACCCGCCGGAAAAGCCGTGATCACTACGGGCGGACGGCTCGCCGCAAAATATGTCCTTCACACGGTAGGGCCAATTTATCGTGGCGGCCAGCACGGCGAAGCTGAAACTCTGGCAAGCTGTCATCGCGAATCGGTGAGAATGGCCGACGAGCAAGGTCTTTCGTCCGTGGCATTTCCCGCAATCTCGACAGGCGCCTACGGATATCCAGTGAGCGAGGCGGCGCCAATTGCAATTTCTGCCGCGCTCGAAGCCCTCTCCACCGCGAAGCACGTCACGCTCTGTCGCTTCGTCCTATTCGACGTCGCTACCGTGCGCGCCTACGAGCGCGCCGCGGAAAACCTTCACCGTTCGAACACCACTTCCTCATTCCGAATTGAAAAGGCTCACTCATGAGAAAAAAAGTAATGGCCGCCAACTGGAAGATGTACAAAACGCCGGATCAGACTCGCGCTTTCTTCCGCGATTTTTTGCCGCTGGTGTCGGGACACGATCGCGACGAAATCGTAGTGTGCCCGCCGTTTCTGGATTTGCCGGCGGCGCTGGAGTCGGCAAAAGGATCGAACGTCGTTATCGGCGCACAGAACGTGCATTGGAAAGAAGAAGGAGCATTCACCGGCGAAACCTCGGCGGCGCAACTGCTGGCACTGCACGTGACGCACGTGATCATCGGCCACTCCGAGCGCCGGCAATACTTTGGCGAGACCGATGACACGGTGAACCTGCGGCTGAAAACCGCTCTGGAAGCGGGACTCACCCCGATCTGCTGCGTGGGCGAAGTCTTGCAGGAACGTGAGGCTGGGCTGACCGATGACGTTCTGCGTCGGCAGTGCGTACGGGCGTTTCATGCCATCTCGGCGAAGAAGGCAGCCAAACTCATCGTGGCGTACGAACCTGTTTGGGCGATCGGCACGGGAAAAACGGCGACGCCGGAACTCGCGGCCGAGGCGCATGCGGTGATCCGGAGCGAGGCGACCGAAATTTTCGGCGAGGAGTTCGCAGCCCAATTGCGCATTCTCTACGGCGGCTCAGTGAAGCCGGACAACGTCTCGTCGCTCATGTCGCAGGAAGAAATCGACGGCGCGCTCGTGGGCGGCGCGTCCCTGGATCCAAAGTCGTTTGCCGCAATCGTGAAGTATTAGGAACTACAGCGGCAGTAGTCGATAGGCAATCCTATGCGCCGGCTCGGCGGTGCGGAACGCGATAGCCCAACTGCATGGAGACGTGGCGCGCCGCGTCCTTCAAAGCTTCGAGGATCCGCGGCATGGTTTGCGAGTTCACCTGGCCGATGGTTCCGCTCAGGCCAACGCTGGCCTCAATCAAGCCCTGCTGATTGAAGACGGGAGCCCCGACGCAACGCGCACCTAAATTATTTTCCTCATCGTCAACTGAGTAGCCCTGGGTGCGAACTTTTTCCAATTCCTTCAGCAGGCGCGGCAGTGTGGTGATGGTCTTGGGAGTGCGTTTCTCCATCGGGCGTTCACCAATCATTTTTTCCAGCCGCTCCTGCGGAATGTGTGCTACCAGCGCCTTGCCCACGCTGGTGGCGTGAACCCGCATGCGGCGGCCGACCCAGGTATCCATGCGGATGAAGCCCGGCGGTTCGACCTTCTCGATGTAGACCGCTTCGGGCCCGTCGAGAATCGCGAGGTGGCAGGTGAGGCTGGTCTTTTCGACCAGGTGGCGCATGATGGGCAGCGCCACTTCGCGAACGTCAATTCCGCTCAAAGCGCCCCGGCTCAAGCTCAGAATCTTCAACCCAACGCGATATTTGCCGCTATGAGAATCGCGGTTTAGATAGCCCTGAGTTTCCAGCGTTCGCAGGATGTAGCTGGCGGAACTCTTCGGAATCTCCAGCTTGCGGCTGATCTCGGCGTTGCTAAGTCCTTCCGGCTCAAGGGCAACTGCCTCCAGCATGGAGAGGGCGCGTTCGACGGCCACGGACGGCGATTCGTCTTTAGAAATCATGGTGAAAGTCGCCAAATCGTTATGGTAGCAAAAACTGTAGTCGTACAACAAAATGAATGTATGTTCCGCATATTGAACAACGAGCTTGACGGACCTCCGGCGGCATCGTACGATCCGCCAGTATTACGAATGTGTGTTCTACATATTGAACACACGAGCAAACAAGGAACCCCGCGAATATGACGCCAACCGCAGTTGTGACGACGGAAACGGGTGCACTGATTAGCCCGGTAAGCACTACGCCGGCGGGCTTTGAGGCCGAGCGCGACCTTCCAGTCGGCTTCATGGACTTTTTTCTCCCGCTGCAACGGCGCTTCACCCCACGGCAGCAGGAACTCGCCCGCAAGCGAGTCGAAGTGCTACAGCGATCATTGGAGGGCGAAAAGCCCACACATCGCTTCCCTTCCGACACCGTGCGTAACGGCTGGCGGATCGCGCTGCCCGACTGGTGCCAGGACCAGCGGAACCAGATGACCGGCCCCGCCGACGATGGCGAACTGTGCGTCAAGATGCTGAACTCAGGCGCGCCTGGCGTGATGCTCGACCTGGAAGATTCCTGCGTGAACGAGTGGTCGCATCACGAAACTGGTATTGCAAATATTCTGGCGTGCCTGCGCGGCGAACTTAGCTACTACGACAAGAAGCGCGAGCGCACGGTAAATCTTCAGCGGAACGCCACGGTGATTTTTACCCGTCCGCGAGGCTTGCATTTGAACCAGGCCGGGCTGATTCCGGGGGAATTGGTTTCGGCATCGCTGCTCGATGTGGCGCGAATTTTCTTCGGCATTGATCCGGCGGCATTGAAGCACCCGCTGTGCATTTACATTCCGAAATCAGAATCCGCAGAGGAAGCGCTGTGGTGGCGCGATCTATTCCAGGCGCTGGCCCAGTGGCGCGGGCTGCCGCACAACTACATCAAGTGCATGGCGCTGGTGGAATCGCACCCCATGGCGTTTCAGATGGAAGAGTTCGCCTACAACCTCCGCGACCACATCATCGGACTAAATCTTGGCCGGTGGGATTACATGGCCAGCCTGATTCATTTCAATCTGGACGATCCTGACTGGGTTTTGCCCGACCGCAACACGATTCCGCACAACGTTGCGTTCTTTCAGAACCTGCGCGAACTGATGCCGGAAATTTGCCATCACCGCGGAATCCTTGCGATCGGCGGAATGACGGCGCTTTATCCCAGCCGTGAAGATGCGGAGTTGAACGCGCGGGCACTGGCGGTTCTGGAGAAAGACAAAAAAAACGAAGCCGACTGCCTGATGGACGGCGCGTGGACGGGGCATCCCGATCAGAATGCGATTGCGGTAGCGCAGTTCCCTTACCCGAACCAATTGCAGGCGCGTCCGAAGCATGCAAGCCGCTACCCAAACCTGCGGCCGCAGCCAACCGGCGTGGGAGCCCGCACAGTGAACGGCACGCGAGCGGCGGTGCGGACGGTGATCCGCTACCGGCATGGGGTGCTGAGCGGAAGGGGCGCCAGCCTGCTCGATGGCTATATGGAAGACTTGGCCACAGACCGCATTTACCGCCTGATGATTGCGCAACGCGTGCTGCATCGCAATCTGGTTCCGGTGAACGACGATCAGGGCCAGCCGGTGAAGCACACGCCGGAATTCATCACTCAGTTATTCGACGAGGAACTGGAGCGGTTGCTCTCCGGCCTCCCCGCAAACGCAGATTCAGAAGAGGCGGACCGTTTCCGCCGCGCTCGCGAAATCAGTGAAGCCATGATCGTGAACGGAGAATTTAACCCGGCTTAGCAGCTACGCAACAACGAATCAATTTTTCAGGAGAGAAAGTACATGCCAGCCAACGGAAACGGACACAACACGCAACCCTTAACCTCACATCAGATCGAGCACTCTTTGAGTGACCAGGAAAGGGTCGCGCAATATGCTCTGGCCCAGGCGGCGATGACGCAGGACTGGGCGTCCAATCCGCGCTGGAAGGGCGTTGAGCGTCCGTACACGGCCGAAGACGTGCTGCGGCTGCGGGGCTCAATACACATCGAGCACACCCTGGCTCGCATGGGCGCCGAGCGCCTGTGGGAACTTCTGCTGACCGATCCTTACATCAACGCTCTGGGCGCCATGACCGGCAACCAGGCGGTGCAGCAGGTGCAGGCCGGACTCAAGGCGATTTATGTCAGCGGATGGCAAGTCGCGGCCGATGCCAACAATGCGGGCACAATGTATCCCGATCAGAGCTTGTATCCGGCGGACAGCGTTCCGAATCTTTGCCGGCGAATCAACAATGCGTTGCAGCGCTCCGACCAGGTGCATCACGCCGAGGGCAAGGTGGCACCGGGACAAACCTGGTTTGCTCCGCTGATTGCCGACGCCGAAGCGGGATTCGGCGGCACGCTGAATGCGTTCGAGCTGATGAAGGGGATGATTGAAGCGGGCGCGGCCTGCGTGCATTTTGAAGATCAGCTTTCGTCCGCAAAGAAGTGCGGACACTTGGGTGGCAAAGTCCTAGTCTCCACGACCGAGGCGATTCAGAAACTAGTGGCGGCTCGGCTGGCGGCCGACGTGATGGGCGTGCCTACGCTGATCATGGCGCGCACCGACGCGGACAGTGCTCACTTGCTGACCAGCGACATTGACGCACGCGACCGCGAGTTCTGCACTGGCGAAAGAACGCCGGAAGGCTTCTTCCGTATTCGTGGCGGAATCGAGTCAGCCATCGCCCGCGGACTGGCGTATGCGCCCTACGCGGACCTGATCTGGTGCGAAACTTCGCATCCGGATATGGAAGAGGCACGTCGGTTCGCCGCAGCAATTCACGCGAAGTATCCGGGAAAACTGCTGGCCTACAACTGCTCACCGAGCTTCAACTGGCGCAAGAATCTGGACGAAGCGACGATTGCGCGCTTCCAGCCGGAGTTGGCGCGGATGGGATACAAGTTCCAGTTCGTGACGCTGGCCGGCTTCCACGCGCTGAACCTCAGCATGTTCGAGTTGGCGCGCGGATACAAGCTGGCGGGCATGACCGCGTATTCCCGGCTGCAGGAAAAAGAATTCAGCCGCGAGACGCAGTATGGATATGAGGCGGTGAAACATCAACGCTTTGTCGGCACAGGATATTTTGACCAGGTGCAGCAGGTGATCAGCGGCGGTCTGGCATCCACAACGGCGTTGACCGGGTCAACCGAGACTGAGCAGTTCATGGAAAAGAAACCGCTGCTGCGGCCGGAACATGGTCCAGATGCGGCTTGCCAGCCCATCCTCGGCAACTGCCCACAAATGCCGGTCAACATCGATCTGGGTCCGGAGGAGATGCTGTTGCCGTCGGGCGACTAAACGGTCGCAAGTATCGCGGTGACGCTATAAGGGGCCGTCTGCAAACGCGGATCGGCCCTGTTGTATTTTTGCGGCGATGGAATAACCGCCGGCTCTCACCCAAGCTCTTTCCGGGACATTCCGTCGCCGAGCCCGCCGCTACAAAATCTTCGCTTCCCCTAAAATATTCGCCTCGCTGATTCGTCTACATAAGTGGATGGAACAAGCGCTGAGAAAACCGGGGATGATGGCGGAGCAAGATCGGCGGATTGCTGAAGCGATCGATCGCGAGCAGCCGCGCCTTCGCAATTTCATCCGCGGACGTGTGGCCGACCGGGAAGACGCGGAAGACATCCTGCAGGAGGTTTTCTACGAACTGGTCGAAGCCTACCGCATGATTAAGCCGGTGGAACAAGTTACAGCGTGGTTGTTTCGGGTAGCTCGCAATCGCATTACAGATCTCTTTCGGCGCAAACAGCGCGACGCCTTGCGGGATGGATCCGCCGCAGGCGCCGAAGACGGAGAGAGGTTGGAACTTGAGGAACTGCTTCCCTCCCCTGACGCCGGTCCGGAGGCCGCGTACGCGCGCACGGTCCTGCTGGAAGAATTGGAGGCTGCGCTGGACGAACTGCCGGACGAGCAGCGGGACGTTTTTATCGCCCACGAAGTAATGGGGCAGAGTTTCAAAGAGCTTGCGGAGGAAACTGGCACAAGTGTGAATACGTTGCTTTCGCGCAAGCATTATGCGGTCCTGCACCTGCGAGAGCGATTGCAGGCCATTCACGATGAATTCACGAAATCATGAGGATAAAAAGATGAAAACAAATCGAGTTCTAAGAATAATGAAATTTGCATTGTTTGCCGTGTTGTTTGTGACCGTGTTCAGCCTTGTGGTCATGCGCCTGTGGAATTGGCTGATGCCGGCTGTCTTCGGGTGGCACCTGATCACCTTTTGGCAAGCTGTGGGCCTGTTGGTTCTGAGCAAGATTCTGTTTGGAGGATTCCACGGCCGACCGGGACGGAACATGTACTGGCGCCGGCGCATGACGGAGCGCTGGGAGAAGATGACCCCAGAGGAACGCGAGAAGTTCCGTCAAGGGATGCGCGGCCGTTGCGGTTCGTTCGAAGAGCCTGCAGCGGCGCCCAAGGCTTGAAACAATATCTCTGGCAGTTGGGTCAAAGCCTTTGACCGCCGAGTTCGCCGAGAAAGACCGCCGAGGACGCGGAGAACCTCCTTGATTCTTTTCTCAGAGCCCTCTTGGCGGCTCTTCCCAACGTTCCCGGATCTTCTCGGCGCTCTCTGCGGATTTCTCTGCGTTCTCTGCGGTCAAAGGCTTTTCGTTGTGTCGCCGTACACAATCGAGCGCGAACTCGCCGTTATCGCTTTATAACGCCTGAACATTTCCCGATCTTTCCGAAACTTTACCAAGCGCGCTCTCTAGTACGAATCGATTATTGACCCACTGCTAGGACTCCCCCAGAATTCCTCCACTAATTTGTGGGGAAGCGTTTCAAACAATTGTGAACTGAATCGCGGACGTAAACCGCTCGCGGTTTTGCGAACGTGCGCCACTGTAGAGCTTCGTTTGCGCATGCTCCGACTCTCAGAACTACCAACACTTCAGCATTGGGGACAATATGACATTACGATTTGGCCGCGGTTTGGGACTAGGGATAGTTCTGTTAGCGGGAAGCGTGTTCGCCCAAAACGCTTTGCCCGCAAGCGAAGCATCGAGCGTGGCTCGAACGCCAGGGGACAACGCGTCTGCCCCCGCGGCCGGGCAATCCGCTAAAGAAGTGCAGCCAACCACGCCTACTCCAGCAAAGCCAAAACTTGGTCCACTTGATATTTCAATCAACTGGCGCGAGCGCGCCGAGGGCTGGAACTGGTTTGAGGGCAAGGCCGGGAACAGCGACTACGGCTTCTGGGATTCCACGTTGCGACTGGGAGTGGGGCAAACCCTGGAACGCGTCGATTGGTTCCTGGAAGGCGAACAGCCGTCGATTCTAGGCCTGCCAAACAACGCCGTGGTGGCGGCTCCGCAGGGCCAACTCGGACTTGGTGGCACCTACTACGCTGCGAATAATAATCACACCAACGTCGCCAACGGATTTGTGAAGCAGGCATTCGTGAACTTCAAGCGTCTCGGGCCAGCCGGTTTGAAACTGGGACGCTTCGAATATTTTGACGGGCTTGAAGTCACGCCCAAAGATCCATTATTGGCGGCGGTGATCCAGACGCGCATTTCGAGCCGCCTGATTTCGAATTTCGCATTTGCCGCCGTGCAGCGAACGTTCGATGGAGTCCAGCTCTCGGCGAATTCGGGGCAGAACAACTTCACTTTCTTCGGCGCGCGGCCCACGCAAGGAGTCTTTCAAGTCAAAGGAATGGACGAGCTGGACGTAGACACCTACTACGGCGCCTACACCCGGTCGGTGAATACTCGGCAAAACGCAGGAGAATTGCGCGTATTCGCGATGGGCTACATCGATCACCGCACGCGGATTCTGAAAACCGATAACCGTCCTGCGCCGATTCGTACGGCCGACATCGGCAAGATTGAGATTGCGACCTGGGGCGCGGATTACGCCCACGTTGTGAATACCACCAACTCCGGCAAGTTCGACTTCCTGCTCTGGGGAGCCGTACAGACTGGTTCGTGGGGAAACCTCACGCAACGTGCCGGCTCGTCTGTGGGCGAGGCGGGGTGGCAGCCGCCGGTCCAGGTCTTGAAACCTTGGGTGAGCGCAGGCTATTCCTATGGCAGCGGCGACGGGAACGCCAAGGACTCGACTCATGGCACGTTCTTTCAGGACTTGCCCACGCCCCGGCAATACGCACGTTTCCCTTTTTACAATATGATGAACAACGAAGATTTATACGCCACGCTGAACGTGCGTCCGGTTTCAAAGCTGGCGTTGCGCAGCGAAGTGCACGCGCTGCGGCTCGCCAGCGCGTCCGATTTCTGGTACCTGGGTGGCGGCGCATTTCAGCCGCAAACGTTTGGCTATACCGGCCGACCCAGCAACGGCAACCGGGGACTAGCAAATGTCTGGGATCTCAGTGCCGACTATCCTCTCACGCGTTACTTTGCCGCCACGCTTTATTATGGCCATGCGTGGGGCAAAGGAGTGATCGCATCGATTTATCCCAAAGACGCAAACGGGCAGCTTTTCTTCCTCGAAACGAACCTACATTTTTGAACAGGAATCGAGTTGTGTGCTCCGCTAATATAATTCCACTATTGACCCGAATGGAACAAGATGTGATCGTGGTCACATTTTGAGAATGGTCTGGGGAGACTAGGTAATGGCGATTTCGCATCCTGCGGTTGCCGATGTTTGTAATACGTTGGGGACAAACTCAAGTCTTTCCAACAAGCTCAACACGCGCTGGCATGAGCGCGCGCTGCAAATCTTTATGTTCATTGTGCTGGCGCATTGGGCCGAACATCTGGTTCAGGCATACCAGGTTTATGTCATGAACTGGCCGCGGCCGAAGGCGCTGGGACTCCTTGGATTGTGGTATCCCTGGCTGGTCCAAACTGAGGCCTTGCACTACGGTTATGCGCTGGTCATGCTGATTGGCATTTGGGTGTTGCGAAAGGGATTCACCGGAGTTTCCTATACGTGGTGGATGGTAGCGTTTTGGATTCAGTTCTGGCATCACATCGAACATTTCTTGCTAATCACGCAGGCGACCTTTCACCATAATTTCTGGGGAAAGCCCGTGCCCTGCAGCATTTTGCAGTTAGTCATTCCGCGCGTCGAGCTTCATCTCTTTTATAACTCGATCGTGTTCATTCCGATGGTTATCGGAATGTATTACCACATGTTCCCGCCGGAGGGTGAGCAGGGGAATGTGGCTTGCACCTGCGAATGGGGCCGCCCCGCGCTGCCGAAAGCCGCCTGAGCAGAACGTGTCCTCTCGAGTTCTGATTGTTTTCGTATGCGCGGCAATCGTGTTCACGGCGAACTGTTCGCGCTCCGGCCAATCGCCAGATCTGATCAAGGTTGAGCACGAGATCTCTCCCGAACCGGCGCGCATCGGCGCCACTACCATCACTTTCAAATTGGCTGAGACGGGCGGCAAACGGATTACGGGCGCGAAGATTGCGGTCGAGGCGGACATGTCGCATGCGGGGATGAGCCCCATATTCGCGGATGCTCTGGAAGAAGCGCCGGGCCGCTATCAGGCGATTGTTACATTTCCGATGGCGGGTGATTGGATTCTTCTTCTCCACATCACTTTGCCAGGCGGAAAGAAACTAGAACGGCAGATCGAAGTGCGTGGCGTACGCCCCAACTAGGCAAGCGGTTGAATCCATCCTCCATTCCGGCCCTCGAATCTGACGAGTCGCAGCCATTTGACTTGCTGCGCATACCCCTATTAGGGGATTTATTCCGCTGGCGTTATGCCCGTCCGCTTCTCCAGGCTCCGCTGCTGGTCTTGAGCATCATCATGATCCTGCACGGGCTGTTCGGGCCAACGCTGGCGCCCAAGAATCTGGCGACGACTCTGAGTTGGCTTCATTTTCGCGGCTTGCTCGTGTTAGTGCTGCTGTGCGCGGGAAATTTTTTCTGTCTGGCCTGTCCTTTCATGCTGGTGCGTCAGTGGGCGCGACGTCTTTTTAAGCCGCGGTTCAGCTGGCCTCGCGCGTTGCGCAACAAGTGGATTTCGGTCGGACTCTTCGTTTTAATCCTCTTTACGTATGAACTCTTCGATCTGTGGTCCTCGCCGTGGTGGACGGCCTGGCTGATCATTGCCTACTTTGGTTCGGTTCTAGTCGTGGATGGATTTTTCAAGCACGCATCGTTCTGCAAGTTCGTGTGCCCTATCGGGCAATTCAACTTCGTAGCTTCCACCCTTTCACCGTTTGAAGTGAAAGTGCGCGAACAGGGTGTTTGCACCCGCTGCCACACCAAGGATTGCATCCGCGGCAGGCGTGAGCCGGTCTCAGATCTGGTGACGATCCGCGGATGTGAACTGGCTCTGTTTCAGCCCAGCAAGGTCGGCAACATGGATTGCACTTTCTGCTTGGACTGCGTTCATGCCTGCCCGCACGACAACATTGGTATATTGAGCCGGCTGCCGGCAAGTGAACTGACGACCGATCCGCTGCGATCAGGCATCGGGTACTTCTCGCGCCGCAAGGATCTCGCGGCGTTGGCAATCGTGTTCACATTCGGCGCGCTGCTGAACGCCTTTGGCATGGTCAGTCCGGTCTACGCGGTTGAGAGTTGGTTGGGACAATTGCTGCATGTGAATCACGAAGCGCCGGTGCTGGGCGTGATCTTCACTTTTTTTCTGATTGCTGAGCCCGTCCTGCTGCTGGGGTTGGCGACGTGGTTGACCCGCGCATGGATTGGAAAAAACGTCGCTGGCAGCAAACGCGCGTGGATGCCGCTGGCGGTGCGCTACACCTACGGGCTGGTTCCTTTAGGCTTTGGAATGTGGCTGGCCCACTATTGCTTTCATTTTCTGACGGGACTCTACACGTTGATCCCGGTAACTCAAAACGCGGTCGCAAGTTTGGGCAGGCCTTTCCTGGGAGAGCCCCGCTGGAGCTTAACGGGTTTGCCGGCGAACATCGTGCAAGTCATCGAGATCGGGTTTCTGCTGCTGGGACTAGCGGGCTCGCTGGTGGTGACCTATGGGTTGGCCGAGGATGATGCACCGGCTCGGCCATTGCGGGCCTTTCTTCCGTGGGCTGCGGTGTGCCTGCTTCTGTGGTGCGCATCGATGTGGTTAATGTTTCAGCCCATGGAAATGCGCGCCACCATGATGAGCGGATGATGATGAGCGGATAATGATGAGTGGATAATGATTAGCGGATAGATGATAAGTGGAAGCCGATTCGCGGTTGTGCCGTGTCGGCGTTGGCGAAAAAAATGCTGGATCTCCGCACAAGCAGAAAAGAAATTTCGGTTGGGATGCTGGTTGTGCTCGCGCTGATGTTGCCGACGGCAGCCAGCGCTCACAACGGCCCGCCCTTCCCTATCATCGAGAATCAGAAAATTGGGCCTTGTGTGGTTGCGCTCTGGACTCATCCCGACGTGGGTACGGGAGCGTTTTATGTTTTCGTGGAACCCCTGCCCGGAGGCACGGTTCCAAGCGATTTGAAAATGAGAATCGGAGTGCAGCCGCTGACCGGCAGGCTACCCGAAACGTTTTATGAAGCGCAGCGCGTGAAGTCACGTGGACAGGTGCAATACAACGCAACAGCGGCGTTCGATCGGCAGGAACTGTGGCGAGTCCATCTTATGGTACAAAGCGCGCAGGGAGATGGTGAAGCTACCACTCAAGTGTTAGTGACTCCGCCGGGGTTCGGCCGCTGGGACCTTTTATTTTTTCTATTACCATTTCTCCTGGTGGCATTTTTGTGGTTCCGCGGAATCTCCCGCGTAAGGCGGCGCAGGAACGCGCAACTGGGCAAAGAAAATCCCATGACCAACGCGACGTTGGCAGGCAAGGCGGAACGTGTCAATTAACGATGGGATGTCCATATCGCGTGGAGGCTGGTTCCTAATGTGCATTGACGCGGTTCGAGATTGGAGCCGGGCGTTGGCTCGGCGTGCCGCGCCACCAACTTGGTCTCGACGTATCTCGCCTCTGGTCGTTCTCGTGGTCTTTGTCGTCTCTCTGCCGGGGTGTCATACCAGCCCCAAGCTGCCTGAACCAGGTTCAAAAGAATATGCGAACGTGGTTTCGGCATTCTATGTCGGATTGGCAGCGCTGCAGGTTGGCGATGACGTTCACGCCGAAAGCAAACTCTCTGAAGTCACCAAGCTCGTGCCGGCAGAACCTGCGGGATGGGGCAACTGGGGAGTTCTCGCACTGCGCCAGCGAAATTATGATACGGCGGCGCAAAGGATCGAACGGGCGCACGATCTGGCCCCGGGAAATGATCAGATCTACGATCTGCTCGGAATCCTTGAAGACCAGCGCGGCAATTCCGCGCAGGCAATTGCCGACCTGCGTAAGGCCGTTGAGTTGAATCCCAAAAACCTGCGAGCCGCGTACGCGCTTGCGGAAGAAATCGAACGGCAGGGCGATGCCAACAGCGGGGCCGAAGTCCAGCAGGTGCTGCAGAAGATTCTGAGCGCGCAGCCGGACAATCTTGCAGCCTTGCTCGAATTGAGCCGCGTAGCCGCGAAGCGCGGCGATGGCGAGACTTTGAAATCCACAGTCGCTCAGATCAGCGCTCGATCATCCACGTGGCCGCCCGAAGTGCAGCAGCAACTTAAAGCAGTGCAGGCTGCGGCGGCTGGCACCGATCTGCGCGCAGCCGCTACCCGAACCACGTTTCTGCGGAATGTGCTGATGCGCGTTCCCGAGTACCGCCAGAGTCTCTCCGTCATCAAGGCTCCGGCTGGGGAGGAAGCGCAACCGTTCACTCATTTTCTGCGATTGGAGCAGCCGATTTTCAAGCCGGCTCCGCCTGACCTGGCTCTGCGATTTGATCCCAAACCACTAGCGGATGCCGGCAGCCGTCATTGGAGTTGGATTGGAGCAATCCAACTCGGTAGCGCTGGCGCGCCCGCCATTGCCGAAGCCGATGGACGCGAAGTGCATTTGTCCAGCGGAGCGACACTTCCCTTTCCCGGCGGGCCCTCTGCAACGCCTCCGTCACCTGAGGGTATTCTTCAAGTCGATTTTAATTATGACTTCAAAACGGATTTGGTTCTCGCCGGCGCTGGCGGCGTGCGTTTCTTCCGCCAGGATAGCCCCAGCGCATTCACCGATGTGACCGCGCAAACTAAACTGCCGAAATCGGTGATCGATGGGCGCTACACCGGTGCGTGGGCGGTCGACATTGAAGCGGATGGCGACCTCGACATCGTGCTGGGCGCGAGCGAGGGACTGCCGCTCGTGCTTAGAAATAACGGCGATGGAACCTTCCTGCCAATTCATCCCTTTGCTGGAATCAATGGCGTCCGCGGATTTGCCTGGGTGGATCTTGATGGCGATGGCAATCCCGACGCTGCCTTCATCGATGGTTCGGGGCGACTTCACATATTCATGAATGAGCGCTCGGGCCAATTTCGCGAACGCGCCTTCCCTGGGAATTTGCCATTGATGAAGGCGATTGCTGCGGCGGATGTGGACAACGACGGCGTCCTTGATCTGGTTGCGGTTCAAGCCGACGGCGCAATCGTCCGGATTTCGCCGAAGGACGACGGCGGTTGGGATATGGGCGAAATCGCCCGGGTTCCGAATGCAAACCGCTATCTTGCTCGTGACGTCCGGTTGCGCGTGGCGGATTTTGATAACAACGGCGCGCTCGATCTGCTGCTCTCGCCGGCGGCGCTTGTCTCTGGCACCGCGAATCCGCTGCTGTGGCTTGGAGACGAACAAGGAAAGTTCATTCTGCTGAACCAACCAGTTCCGCTCGCCGCAGCCTTTGACGCGGCCGATCTGACGGGCCATGGCAAACTCGATCTCCTAGCTGTTTCTGCGGACGGACAAGCGCTCGATGGTGTCAATCATGGATCCAAAGATTATCACTGGCAGGTGGTCCGGCCGCACGCCGCACAAGCTACCGGGGACCAGCGTATCAACCCCTTCGGGGTCGGCGGCGAGATGGAAATCCGTTCTGGCTTGCTAGTGCAGATGCAACCGATTACTGGCCCCCAGATACATTTCGGATTGGGTGAGCAGACGAGCACCGATGTGGTACGCGTGCTCTGGCCCAATGGATCGATCCGCGCTGAATTTGGCGTGCAAGCGGACCAGGAGATCGTGACGGTGCAGCGCATCAAAGGCTCCTGCCCTTACTTGTTTGCCTATAACGGCAAGCAAGTGCAATTTGTGAAGGATGCAGTGCCATGGAGTTCTGCGATTGGGTTGCGCATTAATACTCTCGGTACGGCGCGCGTGGAGGCGACGGAAGAGTGGTACAAAATCGGGCGCGATGAACTTGTACCGCACGACGGTTTCTACGACCTTCGCATCACCGCAGAACTGTGGGAGACCTATTACTACGACTCGCTGGCGCTGATGACCGTCGATCATCCGGAAGGAACGGATGTTTTCGTCGACGAGCGGTTTGTCATTCCACCCGCGAAACTAGCGATCACCACCGTTGCCACCCCGCAGAAGATCGCTCGAGCCATGGATGACATCGGTCAGGATGTGACCGACATCGTGAGCAACCTGGACGGAAGATATCTCGACACTTTCGGACGCGGCCAATATCAAGGGATCACGCGCGATCATTACGTCGAAGTAGACCTCGGCGACAATGCACCTACGAATGGCCCGCTCTACCTGATCGCCAAGGGCTGGATGCATCCCACGGACTCGTCGATCAATGTCGCGATTAGCCAGGGTCAGCACGAGTCGGCCCACGGGTTGAGCCTGGAAGTGCCCGACGGCCGCGGCGGTTGGACCGTCGCCAAAGCGAATCTGGGTTTTCCGGCTGGCCGCAAGAAGATATGTTTGTTCGATCTCACTAACGTCTTTCGCCCGGGAACACCGCACCGGGTACGCCTGCTAACAAATCTTGAGATTTACTGGGACTCCATCGAGTGGGCGCGAGGGTTGCCGGATACGCAATTGAAGGTGACCCACATCGACCCGTCAGTGGCAGACCTCCACTTTCGCGGATATTCCGTGATGAACCAGGCGAACTACTCTTCACCGGAAACTCCGGATTACAACCAGATCGAGGGATCGAAACAGCGCTGGCGCGATCTGGTCGGCTACTACACTCGCTATGGCGATGTGCGCGAGCTCTTGGCCCATGTCGATGATCGCTACGTGATCATGAACTCGGGCGATGAGATGACGTTCCGGTTCGCCGAGCAAACGCCGCCGCCCGCAGGCTGGGTGCGGGATTACATCATCACCGGCGACGGATGGATCAAGGACGGCGATTACAACTCGACTTTCGGCAAGACCGTGCTGCCGTTGCCGTATCACGCCAAGAACCAGTACACGACGCCACCCGGAAGACTGGAGGATGAGTGGGTATATCGCCACCACTCTCAGGATTGGGAGACTTATCACACGCGCTACGTCACGCCAGAAGTTTTCAAGAACGCATTGAGAGACGAGACCGGGAAATGAAGGGCAATCGGATCGCAAGAGCGTTAGTCGCTCTCTTCTTTGTTGGACTATTGATCACCCCCTTCCTCATCAAGCGGACGGCGGCTGGGCGTGGATCTGACAAAGCGAAGGTCGACGCCAAGACCGCACTCGCGCGCCATGGTTTCTATCTTGACGAAGTTTCTCATGCAGCGGGAATCAATTTTGTGCACCATGCCCCGCAACTTGATTCGAAGCTAGAGCCGATAATGCCGGAAGTGGCGTCGATGGGCGCGTCGGTCTCAATCGTCGATTTCGATCGTGACGGCTGGCCCGACATCTACGTGACCAACAGCGCGATTGGAAGCAAGAACGCCTTGTATCGAAACATGCACGATGGAACGTTTAAAGATGTTGCCGAAGAAATGGGAATTGCAGACGTCAACCAGCCAGGCACCGGAGTCTCCATGGGCGCGGTTTGGGGAGATTTCGATAATGACGGCTACGAAGATCTATTTCTGATCAAGTGGGGGCGTCCGGAATTATTTCACAACGATCAGGGGCGCGGTTTCACGCGCGTAACCGAGCAAGCGGGATTGCCCTCCTGGATCAACGCGAATACAGCTATCTGGTTCGATTACGACGGCGACGGACTGCTCGACCTTTTTGTCGGCGGATATTATTCGGAAGACATTGATCTTTGGCATCTCACGACTACGCGCATCATGCCCGACAGTTTCGAGTACGCCAAGAATGGCGGGCGAAAATATTTGTTTCATAATCTCGGCAATGGCAAATTTGAAGAAGTCAGCGCCAAGGTCGGCATCGACAGCCGGCGCTGGGCGTTGGCCGCCGCTGCTGCAGATTTACGCGGGACGGGCCATCCTGACTTATTCGTCTCCAACGATTACGGAGTGTCGGAGCTTTACTTCAACGACGGAAAACACTTTCGCGAAGTTGGCGAGAAGACCGGCGTCGGCTTCGCCCCCAAAAGCGGCATGAATGCTGCCTTTGGCGATATCCTCAACCAGGGCCGGTACGCGGTTTACGTCTCCAACATCTCCGAGGACGGCATTCTCATCCAGGGAAATAATTTGTGGGTGCCCAAGGAAGGCACCGCGGGCGACACGATTCAGTATCAGAATCTGGCGCGGGATTTTGGCGTGGAACTCGGTGGATGGAGTTTCGGCGGCCAGTTCGGCGACTTGAACAACGACGGCACGCTCGATCTGTATCTAACGAATGGCTACATCTCCCTCGACCGAAATCGAAGTTACTGGTACGACTTTTCCAAAGTGGCGGGCGGAAACAGCACCATCATCGGCGATGCCAAGAATTGGCCGGCGTTCGAAGGACGCAGTCTGTCGGGCTACCAATCCAAGCGAGTCTGGCTGAACGATGGCGCTGGGAAGTTCGTGGATGTCGCCCAGTCCGTCGGCGCTAACGATACCTATGATGGGCGTTCCGTAGCGCTGGTGGATTTATGGAATCGTGGCGTGCTGGACGTGGTTGTCGCCAACCAGAACGGACCGTTGCTGCTTTATAAGAACACCGTGGCACCGCAGAACCAGTGGATCGAATTCGAGTTGGAAGGAACAACGAGCAACCGCAGCGCCATCGGCGCCCGCGTCACGCTGTTTTGGAACGGCCAGCAGCAGGCGCAAGAGGTTTCCGGCGGCAGCGGTTTCGCCGCGCAGAATGATCGGCGCCTGCATTTCGGCTTAGGCAAGAACCCGCAAATCGAAAAGGCGGTCATTCGCTGGCCCTCGGGCAAAGTTCAGACGATCGACAATCCCGCCACCAATCAGCTGCACAAGATCAAGGAGCCGGCGTGACTCAACAGATGACCGTACCGGCTTCTCCGCCTCCGGTTCCCACCCGGCGGGAACCACTGTTCAGACTCGACAACCGTTACATCGCACCGGCATTCATCACTTGCATTCTGCTGACCGGCCATTTGACGTTCGGCATCCTCGAGAGCTACCAGAAGACGTTCCTCGCGATTGTCACTAGCATCCTGCTGGAACTGCTGCTGGGCCAGATTTTCTATCGCAAATGGATCCATCCCGCGAGCTCTTATATCAGTGGTATCAGCGTTGGCATTCTGGTTCGCTCCCCCGCCTACTGGCCCTACGCGCTGTGCAGCGCGCTCTCGATCACGTCCAAGTACGTGCTGCGAGTGAAAGGCCGGCACATCTGGAATCCGTCAAACTTCGGAATCTCCGTCATGCTTTTTCTGGCGCCCGAGACCGTCGCGAGCCTGAGCATTCAATGGGGCAACTATCTTTTGCCCATGCTCGTCATTTGGGCGCTTGGGTCGGTAATTATCTGGCGGCTCCGCCGGTTTCACATCACCGGCATTTATGTCGCGTCGTTTATCGCGTTCGCATTTTTAAGAAGCTGGATGACGGGAAGCCCTTGGCAGTCGGAGATTGCGCCCATTACCGGGCCGATGTATCAACTGTTCATCTTCTTCATGATTACCGATCCAAAAACCACAGTTCGATCGAAACGCGGGCAATGCCTTGTCGTCTTCCTGATCGCGCTGCTCGAAATGGTGATGCGCCTGAACCAGATTGTTTACGCGCCCTTCTACGCGCTCTTCATCGTTGGCCCAATCGCCATGCTGGTCGAGATTTGGCTGGATTCCCGCCGAGCCCTCGCTCCGCAGATGACGGTGGCGCGGTGATCGTTTGTGAAAAGGACTCTCTTCCTTCCATGCCGCGACGCCGAGTGCTTTGTCTTCTCCTGGGGTCAGTTCTTGCATTGACGGGTTGCCAGCAAAAACCAGCAAGTGAAGCTGCAGTTGTTCAAACCACACAAGCTCCTGCGGCGCCGGCAGAGCCTCCTGCCTCGTCGCCCCAGCCAGCGCAACCGCCAACCGAGAAGCGTTCACGCCCATCCGGCCCGATCGAGTTCACGGATATCACCGCGCAAGCCGGCATTCACTTCAAACACAACAGCGGCGCCTTCGGAAAGAAATATCTTCCCGAAACAATGGGCAGCGGCGTTTGCTTTATCGACTACGACAACGACGGCTGGCAGGACATTTTGTTAGTCAATTCCATGGATTGGCCGGGGCACGCGTCGGGCAAATCGTTCCCTGCGCTTTATCACAACAATCGAGACGGAACGTTCACCGATGTCACGCAGCAAGCCGGCCTTGCCGTCGAAATGTACGGGCTGGGTTGTACGGTCGGCGATTACGACAACGACGGCTATGACGACATCTACATCACCACCGTCGGCTCCAACCACCTCTTTCACAATCTGCGAAACGGCAAATTTGCTGACGTCACCGCCAAGGCAGGCGTGGCCGATCCAGGATTTTCCGCCAGCGCTGTGTGGTTTGATTTCGACAACGACGGAAAGCTCGATCTCTTTGTCGCCCACTACATCGACTGGTCGATTGATACCGACCAATACTGTTCGCTCGATAACAAAAACAAGTCCTATTGCACTCCGCAAACCTACAAGGGCCAGAGCGCGACGCTGTTTCACAACAAGGGGGATGGAACGTTTGAGAATGTCACGAAGCGCGCCGGCCTGTACGATCCTACGAGCAAATCGCTTGGAATAGCTCTGCTGGATTTTGACAACGATGGCTGGATCGACCTTTTTGTTTCCAATGACACTGAGCCCAACAAGCTCTACCACAATAATCGCGATGGAACTTTCACCGACGTCGGCGTGGCGGCCGGTCTGGCGTACAGCGAGGCGGGCACAGTGCGGGCCGGCATGGGCACCGACGCGGCCGATTACGACAACTCCGGCTGGCAGAGCCTGGTGATCGGCAACTTCACCAACGAAGGCATGGCGCTCTACCACAACGACGGTTCGGGATTGTTCACCGACGAAGCCCCGAAAACCGGCATTAGCCGCATATCGACGAAGTCGCTTACTTTCGGCACATTCTTTTTCGACTACGATCTCGACGGCATGCCGGACATTCTTGCCATCAACGGCCACGTGTCCGATGACATCAGCATAGTGCAGCCTAACGTGAAGTATGCGCAGCCGCCGCATCTCTTTCGCAACTTAGGAAAAAACAAGTTTGAAGAGGTGACCGCTAAGCTCGGTCCGGCGATGCAACGTGCAATCGTAGGCCGGGGTGCGGCGTACGGAGACTTCGACAATGACGGCGATCTCGATCTGGTGATTACCGCCAACAACGGCGCAGCCCGCCTGCTGCGCAATGACAACGGAAATCAGAACGACATGCTGCGAATCAAGACCATAGGCACGCGATCGAATCGCGACGGCATTGGTGCAAAGGTCACAGTCAAGACCAAAGGAACCCGCCTCTTCGCCATGGTGAAGACGGGTTCGAGCTACTTATCGCAGAGCGAACTGCCGCTCACCTTCGGCTTAGGCAAGCCGGAGGAAGGTAAAACCGTCAGCCTGGAAATTGTGTGGCCTAGCGGTCAGAAGGACACTGTTTCAGCCGTCAAGCCCAATGAGTTCATCACGGTGAAGGAAGGCAAAGGAATTATTTCGGCTCAACCGATTCCTCTGGCAGCACCGGCTGCGTCGAAACATTAATAACGTTGTCCGTGGCGAGGCAGTCGATTTATTTCACTCTGCGGCTCGCTACCAGAAGGCGCGTCCAGGGCTCATCGTCGATCCGGCTGATCTGCACAACCGGATGACCGTTAGTCGTGTCGTGAATGAATTGGCCGTCGCCAATATACATCCCGGTGTGAGTGATGGCTTTCGCCGAGGCTCCGAAGAAAAGTAGGTCGCCGGGCTGAAGGTCTTTACGCTCGATGGCGCTCACGCCATTCCAGGCGGCCTGCTTATCCGCGTCGCGGGGCATGATCTTGCCGCGAGCCCGCACCAGCATTTGCGTGAAGCCGGAACAATCGAAGCCAAAGCTGGAACTCCCTCCCCATAGATACGGAAATCCGAGAAAACGTTTGGCCAGTTCGATGGATTCGGGAATCGACAGAGGCTTAGGATCGGCAATCACATCGCCCGCCTGAATCCACTCATCGCGCTTGTCTGGCAACCTCACATGCAGCCAGCCCGCAGCGCTTCCCTTGTCTGCCGCGGACTTTGTATCGGCCGCGGTTTGCTCCGTGATGACTTCCAACCGCGTCTCGAACGGAATCGTAATCACGGGCTGATGGCGCGTGATGTCGGGCTCGCGATAAATATTGGCAAAAAGACTCTGCACTTCAACGATCGTGCCACTCGTGGCATAGCCGCCGCCGTTCTGCACCAGGCGCAGGTAGCGGCTGCGCACCCATCCCTTGTAGTGGTCCGCGGTTTGGATTCTCGACCACTCTCCTTGCGCCGTCAGCAACGTCACGTTGCTTCCGTAGATCGCTTGAGACACCACATCCGATTGATCGCTCGGTTTTGAGAACATGTTCGCGACCGGGACCACGACAATCTGCATCCCGTTAGCGGCGAAAAGAACTAGAGCGAAGAAGAAGACTGAAAGAAACGCGACCTCTGCGCAGAATATCTTGCGGCGCCGATTCACTTGCATGGGTTGGGTTGCCGGGCTGCGAAGCGTCGAGAAACTTCGACCGGCCTTGGAGTGAAATAGCAATGGAGTTTTGGCTGCCCCCCAGGGATTCGAACCCCGATAGCCTGCTCCAGAGGCAGGTGTCCTAGCCGTTGAACGAGGGGGCAATCTTCAGGCGAAGCCGTTGCTCGCAAGCCCATCTTGATTTTATGTTTGAAAGCGAACCCGGTCAACCGAAACTGCCTCCGATAGCTTAGGGGCTTGAAGCGGTAGAATCGGATCATCGAGCGTTTAGAAAGGAGCAACCATGGTTACCGCCCTTGATTCCATGCATTCGGCGACCGACTACGCGGAAATGGCGCGTCGTCCGCTGGACGCCGAACACTGCGCGCTGGTGGTCATCGACATACAAGAGAAGTTGCTGCCGCCGATTTTTCAAAAGGAACAACTGGTGCGGAATGCGCAGCTTCTCATTCGCGCGGCTGCAATTCTGAAAATTCCCGCGCTGGTCAGCACGCAATATGTAAAGGGATTGGGTGGAACCGTGCCGGAGGTCGCTTCCCTGCTGCCGGACACTGAAGCTATCGACAAGACACTCTTCTCCTGCTTCGGCAGCGACGTGTTCTGCAGTGTGATCAAGCGCCTCCCAGGCCAGCGCAACACTTTGCTTCTGTGTGGGATGGAGAGCCACATCTGCGTCACCCAGACCGCGCTCGCTGCTCTGCGCGAAGGCTACATTGTGCATGTGGCGTCGGACGCGGTGAGTTCCCGAACGGAATGGAACTGGAAAATCGGGCTGGATCGCATGCGGGCCGCGGGCGCTGTGATTTCGTCGACCGAAATGATGATTTATGAATTGATGCGGTCGTCTTCCTCGGCCGCCTTCAAGGAATTGTTGCCCAATCTGAAGGGATGACCGCGGTCGCGGAAGTTCCTTCGCTACGCTTCTTTCTTCTTCACGCGCACGACTGTGATCTTGGCGAAACCCTCATCAAATGACGGCGGCTTCAGCTTGGCAGCCATCCGGCGCATGATGTCTTCCGGCACGACTCGATCCCGGCGCTGATGCCGGTCAACGCAGACTTCCAGGGGAACGTCGAAGAAAACTGCGTGGACTTCGTAGTTGTAATCCTTGGCCAGCTTGATCCAGTGCTGCCGTTCCTGTGGAGTCAGGTTCGTGGCATCCACATAATTCATCGGACGCTTAGCGATGAGGCGGGCCTTGAGCATGGAGCGCAGATTGGAAAATACCAGATCCTGAAAGCGCTGCTCGCGCACATCGTCAAACAAAAGCGCTCGAACCATGTCGCTGGAAAGTGGAACGACCTTGTTCCGCTTGAACCACGAACTCTTGCCGGACCCAGGCAGCCCGATGGCGAGCACGACGATACCCTTCGGCGGACGCGGTGCAGCCGCGGGAACAACTGCCGGACTTGGGGGCGCTTGCGGCGCCGCGTGGCTTTCTGGCTCCTCACCTTCGACAGGTTCCGCGGATCCTTCTTCAATTGCCTGAGTCGGCAGGTCGGGAATAATTCCCTTCGCACCGGCCGGGCTGAACGCCTGGGCAACGGCTTGCTCGCGGCCTCGTCCACCACGACCGCGCCCGCCGCGACGCCGTCGTCCGCGTCCCCGCTGACCGTCCCCACGAGCGCTTTGCTGCCGCGGTTGCTCGGCCGCGTTGGCGGACTCTGCGCGAGCGACCGGCGCTTCAAACGGCTCCGAGATATTCGCCGACTCGGCCTCCCGATGGCCAGACTCAACGTGATCAGGCTCAAAAGCTTCCGGCTCAGACTGGGCGATTGGCGTCGGAGATTGTTCCGCATCGAAATAGGCAGGCTGCAATGGCGGAGGCGCCGGCTGGCTTCCCTGCTCGGGAGCTTTCTTTTTACGGCGCTGTAATCGATCTTTCATCCATTTGCGCATGTTCAGGCTTGTAACACAGATAAGGTGACGGGAGCAATCGGCGCAACCACATTTCAATTCACCAGACCCGCGACCGGACTAAGATAGAAGCCATGCCAAGCCAGACTCCTTCCCCCATTCACGGCCAGAAATATATTTCCCTCACCACATTTCGTAAGACCGGCGCGGGCGTCGCCACGCCAGTGTGGTTTGGAGAAGAGAGCGGCAAGCTCTATGTGATGACGCGCAGCGATATGGGCAAGACAAAGCGGATTCGCAACAATCCGCAAGTGCGGGTCGCGCCCTGCACGATTCGCGGAACCGTGACTGGCCCAGAGTTTGACGCCAAGGCACGCATTTTGCCGCCTGAAGAGCACAGTCGTGTGCGAGAAACCATCAACCGCAAATATTGGATGGCCCGGATCCCGCTCGTCTGGCGCAGGACGGACACCTATTTGGAGTTGAGTTTTAGTTAGTGACACGCCAGGAAAATCCGCACAAATCTGCAAAGGGCATAAATTTGGCAGGGACGCGAATTTCGGAAGGGACACCGCGACTTGGGCGCAGATTGGGAAGGGCACGACTTCAGTCGTGCCGTAATGCCGCGAACAAATGCCGCGCTTTAGCGCCTGAGGCGAATCTTTCCGCCGCCCAGCAACTTCGTCGTAAGGCCTATTACCACTCGCCAGTCGTCAAATATTCATGGATGGATTTAGCGGCGCGCCGTCCCGCGCCCATGGCCAGAATCACGGTCGCGCTTCCGGTCACAATATCTCCGCCGGCAAATATTCCTTTGCGCGTGGTGCGCTGCGTTTCCTCGCTGGCCTGAATGTATCCGCGCTTGTTCGTACCCAAACCCGGCGTCGTGCTTTGCACAATCGGATTTGCGCTCGTTCCAATGGCGATGATCGCCACCGACAACGGCAGATCGAACTCTGAGCCTTGAACGGGCACGGGGCGCCTGCGTCCGGAAGCATCCGGCTCTCCCAGTTCCATGCGCACGCAGCGCGCGGCGGTCAGCCATCCTTTGCCGTCGGAAAGGAACTCGACCGGCGCGGTCAGCATCTGGAAATCGATCCCTTCCTGGCGCGCGTGGTGCACTTCTTCCGCGCGGGCGGGCATCTCGGTGTCGCTGCGGCGGTAGATCACGTAAGCCTTGCGCGCGCCCAGTCGTAGCGCCGAGCGGATCGCGTCGAGCGCCGTGTTGCCGCCGCCGATTACGGCTACATCTCTCCCCTGCAGATCGAGCATGGGCTCGTCGTAGGTCGGGAACTTGTACGCTTTCATCAGGTTGATGCGAGTCAGGAATTCGTTGGCCGAATACACGCCGTTGAAATGCTCGCCCGGAATGTTCATGAACTGCGGCAGCCCCGCGCCCGTGCCGATGTAGACGGCATCGAAACCTTCTTCGCCCATGAGTTCATCGATGGTGACGGTGCGCCCGACCACTACGTCGGTTTCGAACTCGACGCCCATTTCGCGCATGTAATCCAGTTGCTCGCGGATGATCTGCTTAGGCAGGCGAAATTCCGGAATGCCATAGACGAGCACGCCCCCAAGTTCGTGAAGGGCTTCGAACACGCGCACTTTGTGACCCTTCTGAACCAGATCGCCTGCGACTGTGAGCCCTGACGGACCACTGCCTACGACCGCAACTCTTTTTCCTGTGGGCGGAACATTTGGGACGACGTGAGTTCCCATGCGCTTTTCGTAATCGGCGACAAAGCGCTCCAGATAACCGATTCCGAGCGGCTTCACTTTCTTCGACAGCAGGCATTTGCCTTCGCAGTGATCTTCCTGAGGGCAGACGCGTCCGGTGACGGCGGGAAGAACATTGTCTTCGCGAATCTTGGCCGCAGCGCCGAGAAAGTCGCCGACCACAATCAGTTCCACGAATTCTTTCACCTTCACGCCAACTGGGCAGTTGTCGGTGCAGGTGGGCTTGGCGCACTCCAGGCAGCGGCGAGCCTCCTGCTGCGCGAGTTCAGGACTGTAGCCGAGATTCACTTCCGTAAAGTTATGGGCTCGCTCCTCTGCCGGCTGTTCGGGCATCAGTTGGCGCGGAACCTTGATGCGCTCTTTCATCGGCAAGGGGTTTGAGGACTTCTTGACGGTCGGGCTCATCGTTGGTCTCCTTGCCGGCTCGCCCGAGTTGCGGCGCAGGCGTGTTCAAGTTCGCGAGTCGATGCTTCCGCACTGGTGACGCGCTGGAATTGTGCAAGAGAGCGCTGCTCGGCATCGCGGTACATCGAATTCCGCTGAACCAGGACGGCGAAGTCGACGCGATGCGCATCGAACTCGGGACCGTCAACGCAGGCAAATTCGCTCTTGCCGTCGATCAGCACGCGGCAGCCGCCACACATGCCCGTGCCGTCGATCATGATCGGGTTGAGGCTGACGACCGTGTGGATGTTTTCCTTGCGCGTCATCTCGGCAATGGCTCTCATCATCACGATTGGGCCCACGGCCACGACCAGGTCGATGCGCGTGCCGTTTTCAATCAACTGGCGGAGTTTGTCGGTGACGAAACCTTTGTCTGCATAACTGCCGTCGTCGGTCGTGATCATCATCGCGTCGCTCACCGCGCGCATTTCCGCCTCGAGGATGACCAATTCTTTGTTGCGGGCGCCGACAATCGAGATTACGCGGTTGCCCATGCGCTTCAGCGCCGCCGCTGTGGGATAGGCCATCGCAGTGCCGACGCCCCCGCCCACGACGACCACCGTGCCGTAGTTTTTGATCTCCGAAGGTTTGCCGAGCGGGCCCACCACGTCGAGAATCTGATCCCCGGTTTCAAGCGAGTTAAGCAGGTGAGTGGTCTTCCCGGCGGCCTGCACCACGATGTTGATCGTGCCGCGCTCGGGATCGGAGTTCTCAATGGTGACCGGGATGCGCTCGCCCTCTTCGTAAATGCGAAGGATGACGAACTGGCCGGGCTGCTGTTTGCGGGCAATGCGCGGCGCTTCGATGACAAAGCGCTTTATACCCGGCGCAAGAAATTCAGCGTGAATGATTTTGAACACGGACGCTCCGCGAGTATGAAATGACGAATTCCGCGACTAGACGATTGTGTTCGGAGGGGCTGGCGGAGGGCTGTGATTTGGGTCACACTTCAGCGTGCGAGCGGCGTGACATATTCTGCAATATATGTCACATTTATGATATTATGACATATCGGTTATACTATGACAGTTGAGGAGGTACGCGCCATGAATGGAGATGTTCGCTTGCGGATCAATGAAAATGGACGCGTTGTCATTCCCGCGGCTTTTCGCAAAGAACTCGGGATCAAGCCGGGCGACGAAGTCATCTTGCGGCTGGATGACGGCGAACTGCGAATCAGCACCTTAAGAAGTCGCCTGGAGCGCGCCAGGCGACACGTGCGCAAATACGTGAAACCGGGTGTGTCCTTGGTCGACGAATTGATTGCCGAAAGGCGCGAGGAAGCCAAACGTGAATAGGATCGTTCTCGATGCGTCCGCGCTGCTCGCCGCCCTCAATGGCGAACGCGGTGCGGACAAACTCACGCTCGAGTTGCTGAGTACCGCCGTTATAAGCACGGTCAATCTCGCTGAGGTCCAGAGCAAACTAGTTGATCGCGGGCTTAGCCCAGACAGCGCATGGGCGGCCGCTCTCGTTCCGGTTGCAGAGGTGATTCCCTTCACCCCAGAGCAGGCAAAGGCAGCCGGCAGCATGATAGCCGACACGCGTGCTTGGGGCTTGTCGCTTGGAGATCGGGCGTGTCTGGCGCTGGGCATGGCGCTGCAGACGCCTGTTTACACCGCGGACCGGTCGTGGAAAAATCTGAAGTTGGCCGTTCAGATTCACGTGATTCGGTAACCCTCGCGAATGGCGTTCAAGAATCGCGGGCAGTTTCGAAGCTTCACGCGCGGAGGGCGAGGACGCCCTCGGGACAGCCGGCAGGATGCCGGCGCTACGGTATGCAGGCGTTACTGTGCGACGCCTTCCGGCTTGAAGATCACTCCCTGACTGGTTCGGCTGTTCATGATGACGCGCAGCGGCGCGGCACATTGCAAATGGCGCACGCAGCCTTGCTCTTCCACCGCGGGCTGCTCGGCCAGCCACGCCCAGTCCACCGAGCCTTCGCCGGCGTCGGGGTTGACCGTGAAATATCCGACTTGAAATGCAGTAAGGTTCTGGAAGAAATGGCTGCCTTGCGAGGGCGTGACGCGGAAATCGTGAAAGCCAGCTTCAATGATGGCGCGGGCGCCGGAAATTTCGTCCCACTCGACGGGAATGCCAAGCCAGGGATCGTTCGAACCCCAGCGCCCCACTCCGATCAGCAAGTAAGGGCGATTTTCAGCGTTCAACGTGGCGTTGAAGTGCGCCACCGCGCGGGCGACTTCCTGGCTGCGGCTGCGCTCGAAGCGTTGTGAATCGACAACGACAATGTCGTGCAGATTTTCAATGCGGCCATTACCTAGAACTTTGGAGCTCTTGCAGATCAATTGGGATGAATCCACGTCGTCGATGCTGAGGTCCTGATGATCGCGAGCCAGCGTTAGAGGGCGGATCTGCAGAAATCCAAACTCGGCAGACTCTTCGGCGCGAGGCAGACGCACGGCGAATTCGATCTCGACGGGATTGCCCAAAGCGTCTTCGCCGGCTCGCACCAGCAATTCCAGAATCGCGGCCAGCGGAAAAACGCCATGTTTCAGCATGGGAGCGAAAGTCACCACGCGGGCTCCGGGGCGGCTGAGGCCGTCGTAAACCGCTTGGTTGTCGGCGGAATAAGTTGAGGCGACAGCATGGAGCGTGCCGTCACCTTCCGCGACATCGAGACCGAAGCGGACTTCGCGCAGATGCCCTGGGCCCGCGCCGTTAGGAATGCCGTCGAGTTCGAGAGCGCAAAATTCGGTTTGCGTGTTTGCCAGAATATCTTCGACGGAAGAAAACTGCAGCAGGTTGCGCGGATAACGCGGACAGAAACTCAGGCACTTGCCGCCATCGACCACGGTGCGGCCCAGGCCCAGAGCAACCGCGGCAATGCCGTCAGCGAAGGTCATCGGTTCTACCGGATAGAAGTTATGCGAACGCACTACTCCGGAAAAGTCGGGATAGAAGCGCGAGCCATGCGCTGTACCCACGACTTGCTGCAAAATCACCGCCATCTTTTCTTCTTCCAGCCGGTATGGAGTGGCGCGCACATAAGCTTTAGCGTGCTGGCTGAAAGTTGAGGCGTAGATTCGCTTGATCGCTTCCGAAAGTTCGTCGAGGCGGGACTGCAGGCTCGAGTGCTGGTTGCCCAGCATGAACGTCTCGTAGACGCCGGTGAAGGGCTGGTACTGCGAGTCTTCGAGCAGGCTGGAGGAACGGACGGCCAGCGGATAGTTCACTTCCGAGAGAAATGCTGTCAGACTTTCCTGCAGCGGGACGGGCAGCGCGGCATCGAGGAAGCGCTGCTGGACCTCGCTATCGTCATCACAGTGCAGCGCAAAATCGCTCAAATTATTTTCCGCGAGAAACTGGTCGAACAAGTCGGTCGCGATGACGACGGCGGGAGGAACGCAGATGCGTACGCCGGGAAAGCGGCGCGTGATGCGGCGCGTGCGCAGCAGATGACGGACGAAGGCGAGGCCGCGGGCCTTGCCTCCGAGTGAGCCGGAACCGATCCTGAGAAAACTGGAGTCTGAGGGCTTGAACGTGTCGGGCTTGAAATCGCCGATCAGGACTTCGTTCTGTTCGCGGCGATATTCGTTGATCGACTCGATCAGATCGCGACGCAAGTGCTCGGGGCCGTTGAAGTCGGAAACCTTGCGCGGCCTGAGTTTGGCCGCCAGGGCAAACTCCGTACGCGCCATCAGCCAGTGCGAGAAGTGATTGCGCTGAGCGTGGTACATCAGGCTGTCGGCGGGGAGTGTCTGCAGGGTTTCTTCCAGTTCGGTCAGGTCTTTGGCGCGACCGACTTCGCGTTGGTCGGGCATGCGAAAAACGAAATCGCCGAAGCCGAAGTGATCGGTAAGAATGCGGCGCAGGTCTTTCAGCAAAGTAGGCGAGCGCTTGCGCAGGAACGAGTAGCCCTCGGCGTGCGCCCGCGGGCGGAACTCAGTGCGGCTGGTTTGCAAAACCACCGGCACGTCCGGCGTGAGGCTCTTGACCATGCGCGCCAGCTCGAACCCAGCTTCCGGACTGAGCTTTCCATCCCAGGGGAACTCGACATCGGAGACCAAGCCGAAGATGTAGTCGCGATATTCCTGCACCAGCTGCGCGGCGTCTTCGAAATTCGAACACAAAAGAATTTTCGGTCGAGCCTGCATGCGCACCAGTTTGTGCGCGACGTTGATGCCTTCCTGAATGACGCGCCGCGACTGCTTGATGAGCTCCGTGTAAATGACAGGCAGAAACGAAGAGTAGTAGCGGATGTTGTCTTCCACGACCAGCAGCACGGGCACGCCCATGGCGCGAGTATCGTGCAGCACGTTGCGTTTGTCTTCGACGTATTTGACGATCGCAATCAGGATGCGGGCGGTGCCCTGCCAGAGGAAAACGCGATCAATATCAGTGACCGGGTTGCGCGCGACGAAATTCTTGATCTCGCGGTAATCGTAGCCGAGGACGACCACAGGAATATCGAGACCCTTGCGGCGAACTTCGCGGGCCAGTTGCGCGGCGTCCATGTCGCCGACGGCGAGGTTGGTAACAATCAAATTGAATTGCGGATTGGAGCTGGCAAGGTCGAGCGCCTCGGCGCAACTGGATACGTGGGTGATGCCGGGAATCTGCCGCAGGTTCAGTTCGAGCGACTCGTCGATGAGGAGCTCGTTGAGGCGTCCGTCTTCGCGCAGGATGAAGGAATCGTAGAGGCTAGAGACGAGAAGAATGTTCTGGACGCGGAACGGCATCAGGTTCTCGAAGCCTTCGAAGCGCTCTTCGGCGTCGAGGATGGGGGCGGCGATGGGTCGGACGATCATGGTACGGAGATTGTTAACAGCTAATCATAACGCCGGCATTTCAGGTTTAAGAGAAAAGACGCTCCAAGTCTCGAGCTCCGTGGACAACGCGAAGTACGAACACCTCCTCGGAGTCAAAACGATAGAAGACCAGATGTTTGGGAAAGCCTGAGATCATGATGCGCCTTACCTCCCGCAGTTCGGGTGGTCGGAATTTGCATGGCGCCCCAACTGCCGGACGGCTGACTACGCTAGACACGGCTGACGTGACCGCCTTCTCCCATCGACGTGCTAAGCGGCATCCGGACTGCGCGGCGTACCATTCGGCTTGCTCCAGAATGTCGGCTATGGCGGCATCGCTGAAGACGAGCCGACGCTTTCTCATCGCCGGCGGGCGCGCTCGCGGAGGGCGGAGATCAGGCCTTTACGACGAACTTCGGCAAGGGGGATCTCGATTTTCGGTCCCTTGACGGCGGCGATGAGTTCTTGCTCGAGGTTGCCAAGGCGGCGTTCTTTGTCCTGGCGAATCAATTCGCGGACGTACTCGCTGGGCGTGCCCCAGTCCCCTGTGGCGACCTGACCCTCTACGTATTCTTTCAGGGCTTCGGGGAGAGAGATATTCAGGGAGGTCATCGCCATGGCTTCATTATATGACAGTTTATGACGGTGCCAGGGTCGTTGAAACAGAGCGGAGCGACAACCCCGCAGTCCGACCGTCACCTCGTGAGATCCTTCGATCCTCATGTGGGGACGGCCGCCCCCGGCGGTCGGGTCGAGCGAAGCTAGACGGCCTGCTCGCTCGCAGAAATGCCTCCCGCCAAGCGTGTAAGGCCGTAGGTGCGTCTCAAAGTGCGAGCTCGTGGGTCAACTTCATCTCGGTTCCGGGTCGCTGTGGCGGGAAGTTAAATCGGTTTAATGACAATATCTAACTCGTTATAAATAAGGTAGTTGCAGACTTTTATTTACACAACACTTTCAGAGCTAAAGTGGCCCGCTATCAACCGCTTACAACGAAAATGCACCATTTCCTGTGCAGCGAGTATCCGGTGGAGGTCTTGACTTTTTCCCCGTTCAGAACGCCGATCAGGTTCCCCACCCGAAGAATGTTGAAAAGTCAAAGTCCCCACCCTGTCCCTGCAAAGAACGCAGGGACAAGGGTGGGGCACCCTATTCATCGGCTATCAATAGCAGCCGGGTTTGCCCGGCTGGACAGCCGAGGCGGCTGTCCCTACACGAACAACTACACAAGGCCTTGGTCCAGCATGGCGTTGGCTACTTTCAGGAAGCCGCCGATGTTGGCGCCGTTTACCAGGTTGCCGGGCGTGCCGTATTTCTCGGCCGTTTCAAAGCAGTTCCGGTGAATGGCGATCATGATCTTGTGTAGACGATCGTCCACTTCCTCACGAGTCCAGCTCAGACGCGCGCTGTTCTGCGCCATCTCGAGTCCGGAGGTGGCCACGCCGCCAGCATTCGCGGCTTTAGCCGGCCCGTAGAGGATCTTGGCATCGAGGAACATCTTGGTCGCGTCGAGCGTGCTAGGCATGTTCGCGCCCTCGGCCACCAACTTGATGCCATTCTTAATCAGGTTCGCCGCATCTTTCGCGGTGATTTCGTTTTGGGTGGCGCTGGGGAAGGCGCACTCCGCTTTGATGTTCCAGAGCGGGTTGTGCTCCAGCTTGATGTCCGTGGGCATGAAGATCGCTTTTTTGTAGTGATCCGCATAGTCACGAATTCTTCCACGCTTCACGTTCTTCAGTTCAATGATGAAAGCCAGCTTCTCGCGATCGATGCCATCGGGATCGTAGATGACGCCGTTCGAATCGGACACCGTGACCGGCTTGGCGCCGAGATCGAGCAGTTTCTCGACCGTGTATTGCGAGACGTTGCCGCTGCCCGAAACCAGGCAGAGCTTGCCTTCGAGCGAGTCTTTCTTGCTCTTCAGCATTTCCGCGGCGAAATAAACGCAGCCATAGCCCGTGGCTTCGGGACGAATCAGCGAACCGCCCCAGCCCAGTCCCTTGCCCGTGAGCACGCCGGTGAATTCATTGCGCAGCCGCTTGTACTGGCCAAACAGGAAACCGATCTCGCGCCCGCCCACGCCGATGTCGCCGGCCGGGACGTCGGTGTCCGGTCCAATGTGCCGCTGCAGTTCGGTCATGAAGCTCTGGCAGAAGCGCATGACTTCGTTGTCGCTCTTACCCTTGGGATCGAAATCCGATCCGCCTTTGCCGCCGCCCATGGGCAGCGTGGTGAGCGAGTTCTTGAAGACTTGTTCGAATGCCAGGAATTTCAGAATGCCGAGGTTGACCGAAGGATGGAAGCGTAGCCCGCCCTTGTAGGGGCCGATGGCGCTGTTCATCTCAATGCGGAAACCGCGGTTGATTTGGATTTCACCCTGATCGTCGAACCAGGGCACGCGGAACATGATGACGCGCTCGGGCTCGACAATTCTTTCGAGCAGGCGCGCGGATTGGTATTCGGGATGTTTCGAGAGCACTAATCTGAGAGAATCGAAAACTTCTGCCACCGCCTGATGGAACTCGGGCTCGGCGGGGTTCTTGGCCTTCACACTGATCATCACGGATTCAATGTAATCTCCAGGAGCCTTGACTCCTGGGTGTGTCATCACGGACATAGTCCTACCTCCGTAGGTACAACATAGATACAATGCCGTTCCCCATTATCGGCTTCTCATGCAAGGCCGACAGTGATAATTCTCACCAGCAGGAGTGATTGGGGTCACGGGGAATCTAGCGGCTTTGGAATGAATGAGATGCGAAAGGTGCCAAAATGGGCGGGAAGTAATTTCAAGGGTACATCGTTGCGCCACTCAGGTCCACGTAGCGGCGGACGCATTCGTCCGCCAGCGAGCCCCCGGACGAATGCGTCCGGGGCTACGTGTTTGTTTGCAATCAATGATTGCAATGATATCATTGATCGCATGGCAAGCATTACTATCCGAAACCTCGAGGAAGCGACCAAGCGCAAGCTCAAAGTGCGTGCAGCCGTCAATGGCCGATCCATGGAGCACGAGGCACGCGAGATCCTGAAGAGCGCGTTGCGGGAAAAACCCGAGAAGCCCAAGACTGGCGCAGATCTGGCAGAGGCGATCCGGCGCCGATTTGCTCCCTTTGGCGGGGTCGAACTGGAGCCGTTGCCACGGACCCCGATTCGAGACCCTGGTATCAGGTGAGAGCCTGATGATCGTGCTCGACACAAACGTGGTTTCCGAACTTATGAAGAGCCCGCGTTCCGAGGCCGTTGTGGCCTGGTTATCCACTCAGCGCCAAGTGGACGACTTATCCGTTACGACAATTACCGTGGCCGAGGTTCTTTACGGAATTGAACTGCTGCCAAACGGTAAGCGTCGGGACGGTCTTGAGCGATAAGCCGTCGCGATGTTCTCGCAAGATTTCGCTGGACGCATCCTGCCATTCGACGATCCAGCAGCCAGAGTCTTCGCAGTTCTAGCAGCAGGTCGGCGCAAACTGGGACGGCCCATCGAATTCTTCGACGCGCAGATCGCGGCGATCGCGCGAGTGCATGACGCAACGCTGGCCACGCGGAACACGAGTGATTTCGAAGCATGCGGCGTGCGGCTGATCAACCCATGGGAGGGTGATTGGAGCGGATGCGTGGTAAGCGATTGGAGTCAGCCTGCTTTTCTCGCGAGGTGCGTGCGAGAAAATCGCGCACCTCGCGATCAGACATCTGCGACCTTCATGAAGGATTCAGTTCACAGGAGATTACGAATCCTGCCGACGACCTCGGTTCGACTCGAAAGCCCGAGCAGATACCTTTAGCCGTGACTATGGTTCCTCCTGCTAAAACAATCTGGTCCCAAATCCCTTCCGCGATACCGACCGTCTGCCAGAAACGAGCACCGTCGATGTCAGGAGCTAATTCGTAATTGATGGTTTTGTGCTCACGGATGTGCTCTAACGCCTTAATGTATAGGCGCATCGCTTTCTCCTTTTTGATTTTTCTTGAAAGGCTCTTGGGCAGTGCCTGCGGTTGCACTCTTGGCGAACCAAGAGCGGCTTAGAGGAGAGGAAAACCTTGACAAGCAGAGTTTATCACGACCCAGCTAGCGAAGTGAATCTCTATACTGCATCACTGGGGATTGCCCATACACTTAACAAATGCGCGGCAATTGTTCACCGCTGAGCATGTCGACTACGCGGTTGCCGCCGATGCGGCTTTGCAGAACCACAGTACGGCCGGGACTTTGTTCTACTTTTCCGATGCAGACTGACTCCTGCGAGACCGGAACCTTCCTCATAACTTCAAGGGCTGCGTTCATCTGCGCCGCGGGGACGAAGACGGCGAAGCGGCCTTCGTTGGCCACGTAGAGCGGATCGAGGCCGAGGATTTCGCAGGCACTCTGCACCGTCTCCTGCACTGGAATCAGCGTCTCTTCCAGCTTGATGCAGATGTTTCGGTCGGAAGCAATCTCGTTCAGCGTGGTGGCGAGGCCGCCACGAGTCAGGTCGCGCAGGCAATGGATCTCTATGCCAGCGGTTAAGAGCGCTTCCACCGCGGGCCAGACTGACGCGGTATCGCTGAGAATGGGCGACTCGAATTCCAATCCTTCGCGCACTGAAAGAATCGCGATTCCGTGGCGGCCGAGATCGCCGCTGACAATGACTGCGTCGCCCACTTGCACCGACGCTGGGCCGATCGTCTGCTTTACGTTGGCTTCAATCAGGCCTATGCCGGAAGTGTTGACGAAAATTCCGTCGCCTTTTCCTTTGTCGACAACTTTCGTATCGCCGGTGACCAATTGCACGCCCGCGTTCGCTGCAGCCGCTTGCATGGACCCGACCACGGTGCGCAGCGTATCCATGGCGAGGCCTTCTTCGAGAATGAATCCGGCGCTCAGGTAGAGCGGGCGTGCGCCGCACATCGCGAGATCGTTGACCGTGCCGTGGATGGCGAGATCGCCGATATTGCCGCCGGGAAAGATCAGCGGGCGCACCACAAAAGAATCGGTGGTAAACGCAAGCCTCGATCCGTTCACTGCCAGCACGGCGCCATCGTGGCGCTGTTCGAGCATGGGATTGCCGAACGCAGGCATGAAAATCTTTTCGATGAGTTGGTGAGTCAGGCGTCCGCCGCCGCCGTGCGCCAGCACGATGCGATCATCAGCGACTCGGGGTACCGGACAACTAAGGTTGAACTCGGTCATGATTTTCGCGTCTGCCATAGTGGTAATAGGCCGCGCACGCGCCCTCCGACGATACCATGGGAGCGCCCAGCGGATTCTCCGGCGTACACTTCACGGCAAACGCCGGACACTCATGCGGCTTCTTGATGCCTTGCAGAATCAATCCACTGATGCAATCGGGCGATTCACGCGCGGGCTCTACTGACGAAGGATAGCGGCGGTTGGCATCGTATTTTTGAAAACGTCCACGCAACTGGAATCCGCTGGCGGGAATCTCGCCCAAACCGCGCCACTGGCGGTTCACCACTTCAAAGACTTCCGCGATGCGTTCCTGTGCAGGGCGATTCCCTTCCCGGCGAGTGGCGCGAACGTACTGGTTCTCTACTTCGTGGCGGCCTTCTTCCAGTTGGCTCACGGTCATGAGAATGCCTTCTAGAATGTCGATGGGCTCGAACCCGGTCACGACGATGGGAACTTTGTGACGTTCGGCAATCGGAAAATATTCCTCGTAACCCATGATGGTGCAGACATGGCCCGCGGCCAGGAATCCCTGCACCACGCAATTGGCTGACGAGAGCAGCGCCTCCATGGCGGGAGGAACCAGCACGTGCGAAACGAGCAGCGAGAAATTATCGATGTGGTCGTAATCGGCTTGCCACGCGGCCATGGCGTTGGCGGGCGCGGTGGTTTCGAAGCCTACGGCGAAAAATACGACTTGGCGTTGCGGATTCGACTTGGCAAGTTTCAGCGCGTCGAGCGGTGAATATACGATGCGAACGTCAGCGCCTTCGGCCTTGGCATCGAACAGGCTCTTTGACGAACCCGGGACGCGCAGCATGTCACCGAAAGAACAGAAAATCACCTCGGGACGTTGCGCGATGGCGACAGCTTTATCAATCAGATCGATGGGGGTTACGCAGACCGGGCAACCCGGACCGTGAACCAGGGTGATGGCCTGCGGCAATAAATCTTCCAGGCCGCTCTTGACGATAGTATGCGTCTGGCCGCCGCAGATTTCCATGACGGTCCACGGGCGAGTTACTTTCTTCCAGACCTGCTGCGCCAGTTGTTCGGCTGCCTTCTGATCGCGATATTCACTGAGGAATTTCACCGAGTTCCTCCTCCAGTCCGCCCATCTCGGCGAGGTACTTGAAGACGCGCTGTGCTTCCTCCTCGTCGATCACGCTGATGGCGAAGCCCACGTGCACGAGAACGTATTTTCCGATTTCGGCCTCCGGAGTGTAGGCAAGGTTGACATCCTTGCGGATGCCGCCGAAGTCGACGCGGCCGCGGCGGAAAGCGAGGTCGCCCTCGTCCATAATTTCAACCACACGACCTGGAACTGCGAGACACATGTAGAACCTCCCGAACCTTTGTGGCGCCGGCACATTGCCGGCGGTCGCGAGGGCATCTTGCCCTCGCAGCGTGGGCGAGTCGCCCACGCGACAGCCGCCGGAGCCCGCCCTGAGCGAAGTCGAAGGGACGGCGGCGCTACATTCTGCTCAGCACTGCTTGCCCCAGCGCGATGCCGCCGTCATTCGGCGGAACCCGCTGGTGGGTATGCACCTCGAAGCCGCGGGACTCAAGTGCAGCCGCCGCACGCTCCGTCAGATAACGGTTCTGAAAAACTCCGCCGCTGAGAACAATCTGTTTCTCTCCTGCTTGCGCGGCAACTTCCACGATCCAGCCGACCAGCGCGTTATGGAATCGGGCCGCGATCGAAGGAACGGCAACTCCCGCAGCCTTGTCGCCGATAACCGCCATGATCAGGGGTCCCCAGTCTCCACTGGTCAGAGGATACGCCTCTTCAGTGCGCAAAGCGCCAATTTCATTTTCGAGGAGCATGGCGGCCTGGCCCTCGAAGCGGTTCTGCTGGGCGACACCCGCGATACTCGCCACGGCGTCAAACAGCCGGCCGACACTGGTTGTGGGCACCACGTTAATTCCATGTTCAAGCATATAGCGGATGTTGGTGACATCCAATCGGGGTTTCCCCCGCAGTTCTTCGTTGGCCTCAGGGATTGCCTGCTCGACCGCGCCCATGGCGAAAAGAAGACTTGCGGCAGAACGCCAGCCTTCGCGAACTGCCGCGTCGCCGCCCGGCAGGCCGAACGGGCGTAGGTGAGCGATGCGCTCAAACTGATTCTCATCTTGATTCCCACCCACGCGAAAAAATTCGCCGCCCCAGATGGCGCCGTCGAGGCCGTATCCGGTGCCGTCCCAGGAGATACCGAGATATGGAGGCTGCACATTATTTTCCGCGGCGCATGCAGCGACATGCGCCTGATGGTGCTGCACGCGGATTAATGGAAGCCCCGAATTCTCGGCCCAACGAGTGGACGCGTAATCAGGATGCAGATCGCAGGCGACAACTTCAGCCTTGAAACTATAAAGACGACACAGATCGTCGATGGCTGTCTCGAAGGCTCCTCGGGCCTCGACGGTTTCGAGGTCGCCAATGTGCTGGCTGAGGAAAACGTCCTGGCCCACGCCGATGGCAACGGTGTTCTTGAGATGGCCGCCGACGGCGAGGACCGGCGGCAGGCTCTGGGCGACGCGAATGCCAAGCGGGGCATAGCCGCGGGCGCGGCGCAGAATTCCGGCGCGTCCGCGAGTAAGGCGGACCACCGAATCGTCGCACGCGCGAACGATCGGGCGGTTGTGCATCAGGAAATGGTCGGCGATGTCTTTGAGGCGGACTGCCGCTTCGTCGTTGGCGATCGCGATGGGCTCGTCGCTGCGGTTGCCGCTGGTGGCGATCAAGGGGAAGCGGCACTCCTGCATCAGCAGGTGATGCAGCGGCGAGTAGGGCAGCATCACGCCGAGATAGGGCGAGCAGTGCGCAACATTGGCTGCGATGTCGGTCCCTGGCTTGGGCTGCAGCAGAACGATGGGCGCGGCTTGCGACTCGAGAAGCTCCATTTCGGCCGCGGAGATTTCGCAGTAGTTTCGCGCGATTTCGAGCGAGGGCATCATTAGCGCGAACGGCTTTTCCTCGCGATGCTTGCGCTGGCGCAGGCGGGCCACTGCGTCGCGGTTGCGGGCGTCGACCAGAAGCTGAAATCCTCCTATGCCTTTGAGCGCGACGATTTCGCCTTGCAGAAGCGCTTCGCCCGCATCTTCAATGGTGCCGTCGAGCTGCGGCCCGCAAGCCGGGCAGGCATTGGGCTGCGCGTGAAAGCGGCGGTTCACAGGATTTTCATATTCCTCGCGGCAGGCGGGACATAAAGTGAAATCCCGCATCGTGGTGTTGGGACGGTCGTAGGGGATGTCGATGACGATGGTGTAGCGCGGGCCACAGTTGGTGCAGTTGGTGAAAGGATATTCAAAGCAGCGATTGCAGGGATCGAAGAGATCTTCACGACAATCATTGCAGGTGGCCAGGTCGGGAAGCACGTTGACGGTCTTGCCGGAATCGTGGTCGCTGGCAAGAATTTCGAAGCGAGTGGAACCTTCGACGGTCACCCAGGAAGATTCGCGCACGGTGACCACGGAAGCTTTCGGACGCTCGTTTTCCAGCCGTTGTTCGAAGCTGCTCAATTGTTCGGAAGGACCTTCCACTTCGACGACAAGGCCGGCGGATGAATTCAGCACCCATCCGGTGAGGGATAATTCGGTGGCCAGGCGATAAACGAACGGGCGGAAACCGACGCCCTGCACGGCTCCGCGCAGAGTGATCCGCAGGCGTTGCATTGCAGGTTTTGCCGCAACCGTCATGGCGTGCCGCTCGATTGATTTTAGTCCGGCGGCGGTCCGGAAGGCAGGAATTGTTGGATGAGCGCTTCAATCCGGGCGACCAGAGCCGGGAGAGCAGCTTCAACTGTTGGCGACAGCGATTCACCGTGATCGAAACAGGCGCCCGTTAGCGTGACCGAAAATGCGCTGGGCTTGGCGCCAAAAAGTTGGCGGGCGAGCGCGACAACGGCTTCGGGAGAAAGTTGATGAGAGAAGCGAGGTCCGGTGTGCGGCAAACCGATTTGCGTGGAGCGGATTTCGCCAGGGGAACCATTACCGGCTGCGTCCACGAAGATCACGGCTACGCAGCGGCCTACGGTTTCGGCGAGTTCTGGTGTGAGCAGATGGGTGCGGACGATTTCGAGTTGTCCAGCCGAAAATTTTCTTTCAAGCGCGGCCGCGGAGTGCCACGCCAGACCATCGTCGGAGCGCATTGGATTTCCGTAGGCGATGATTAAGAGGCGGGGCATGGAGTCTATCTCGTGCTGAAGTCTATCTCCTGCGTGGGGCGACCAGCGTGGAATCCGCGTCGCGGCATTTCTTTCGCCCCTCTGGGGCTGACCTCTCTCTGCGGTCCACCCACGGCTTACGCCGTGGGCTGCATTCTGTCGCCGCTTCGCGGCTAGGAGAAAGTGTTTCATGACCGGGCTACTTCGTCGAGGACTTCTCCATTGGGGCTGAGAAGCTGGATCTGCAACTGCATCTGGCCGAGGGCGTGGGTCGAACAGCTGAGGCAAGGATCGTAACAGCGGATCACGGCCTCGACCCGGTTGAGCATGCCGGGAGTAAGGCGATTGCCGTGAACATAATGTTTGGCGACCTGCAGCACGCTGCGGTTCATGGCCAGATTGTTTTGTCCAGTGGCGATGATGAGGTTCACCCATCGGATCAGGCCCTGTTCGTCGATCTTGTAGTGATGGAACAACGTTCCGCGCGGCGCTTCGGCCGCGCCAACCCCTTCGAGCGCATTGGGCCGGGCTACGGCGCGCACGTGCTTGGAAAGAATCTCGGGATCGTTCAGCAGCTGTTCCAAGCGCTCGATGCAGTAGAGGATTTCGATGAGGCGCGCGTGGTGATAGTGGAACGAACTCAGAACCGCGGTGCGCTGCAGTTCGTGAAATTCCGCCAGTTCCTGGTCGGCGCGCGGGGTCCCACAGCGGTCCGCAACGTTCAGGCGAGCTAATGGGCCGACGCGATAGATGCCGTCCGGAAATCCCTTGGGCTTGTAGTACGAGGACTTGAGATAGCTCCAGGGCTCGACCTTCTCGCCGATGTAGTCGAAGTACTGCGTGGGGTCGAGATCGTCGGCGACCACATGGCCGGAGGCGTCGACGATGCGAATCTTGCCGTCGTAAAAAGTGAGGCCGTTATCTTTCTTCACGATACCCATGAACAGCGTGGGAAAGTTTCCGAAGACGGAGATCTCTTCGCGGAAACGTTCCATAATGCTCTTGAACCATTCCAGCGTGCGCTCCGCAATGGCGAGCGCGTCGGGAAGTGCCCAAAGAATGGCGTCGCGGTTGGCCTCGGTGAGCGGCTCGCTCACGCCTCCCGGGACGATCCATGCGGGATGGATGCGCTTTCCCCCGAGGCGTTCGATGATGCGCTGGCCGAATTGTCGCAGGCGAATGCCATCGAGCGCGAGCTCGGGGTTCTTCTCGGCGACTCCAAAAATATTGCTGGTGGCGGGATCGGCGTCCATGCCGAGCAGCAGGTCAGGCGACGAAAGGTGAAACAAGCTGAGAGCGTGCGACTGCGTAACCTGCGCCAGTCCGAAGATGCGGCGCAGTTTGTCGGCGGTGGGCGGAATTCTTACCGCAAGCAGCGAGTCGCAGGCCTTGGCGGACGCGATTAAGTGGCTGACCGGGCATATGCCGCAGATGCGAGCCATCAGCGAGGGCATCTCGTAAAACGGACGGCCTTCGCACAGCTTCTCGAAGCCGCGGAACTGGGTCACGTGAAAGCGTGCTTCCTCGACCCGGCCATCGTCGTTCAAGTGAAGCGTGATCTTGGAATGGCCTTCAATGCGCGTAACCGGATCGATGACGATGCTGCTGCCCTGCTTCACGAATAGCTCCTAGCTTTTAGCTCCTAGCTTTTAGCTGGAAGCTTCTTCTTCCTACGGACTTACCCATCCGTCCCGGTCTTTATGATCCAAACCGCGTTTTCGTGGTGACGTCGGGCTGGCGGCCTTCCAGCAGTTCGGTGACGACGTAATAGATTGTGTCGGCGGACGGCGGACAGCCCGGAACGAAAACATCGACTTTGACGAACTCGTGCACCGGCCGCGAATTCGGCAACAGTGCGGGCACGACCTGGTTGGGAATGCCGGGATCGAAGGTCACATTTTCGCGATAAGCCCGGTCGTAAACTGCTTTGGTGCCGAAAGGATTTCGCATTCCGGGCACGTTCGCCGTGACTGCGCAGTCTCCCAGTGAGACCAGGACTTTCGTGCGCTCGCGGACGAGCTTTATTTTGTGCAGATCTTCTTCGCTGCTCACCGCGCCTTCGACCAGAGTGACATCGACGTTCTCGGGAAATTCCTTGGCGTCGACCAGCGGGCTGTAGACCAGGTCGGCCATGCCGGCCACGGTCAGCAACCGCTCGTCCATGTCGAGAAACGACATGTGGCAGCCGGAACAGCCATCGAGCCACACCGTCGCGAGACGCTTCTTACTCATTCAACTCCATTCACCACGAAGGACACGAAGGTACACGAAGGAAAACTAAACCCATGAATCCTTCCTGTCCTTAGTGGTTCAAATTTTTTACTCGTTTTCTTCCCGCCCCTCGCACGTCGTATTCAGCAAACCCGATCACCCACCCACGCGAGAGGCCGCCGAAGGAACTTTTGCCTGCGGGTTTCCTTCGTGAACTTTCGTGTCCTTCGTGGTTCAAGCTTTTTCATTCGTTTTCTTCGCGCATCATGGTCAGGTAGGGCAGGAATTGCCGGCGTTTCAGCATCTCGGCGACGGAGCGTCCCTTTTCAAACAAGGCGCCCGTCGGGCACACGTGAACGCACTTGCCGCAACTGGTGCAGGTTTCAGACGATCCCCAAGGTTCGTTCAAGTCGGTGATGACCTTGGCGTCGATGCCGCGGCCCATGATGTCCCAGGTATGGGCTCCCTCAATCTCGTCGCACACGCGCACGCAGCGGGTGCACAGGATGCAGCGATTGTGGTCGATGACGAATCGATCGTGCGACGCGTCGACCTCTTCCTTGGGATAACGATAGGGAAAGTGCACATGCGTAATGCCCAGGCGCTGGGCCAGCATCTGCAACTCGCAGTGCCCGTTGGAGACGCAGACCGAGCAAACGTGATTTCGCTCGGTGAACAGCAACTCGAGGATCATGCGGCGATAACCCTGCAGGCGTTCGGAATCGGTGGTGACCTCCATGCCTTCCTCGACCATGGTGACGCAGGCGGGGAGCAGCTTGTTCTGCCCCTTGATTTCGACCAGGCACAGGCGGCAGGCTCCGACATCGGTGAGCCCATCCATTTCACAGAGGCGCGGAATAAAGATTCCGTTCTGGCGGGCGACGTCGAGGATGGTTTCTTCCTGGCGCCCGCTCAGGTCGCGGCCATCGATCTTCAGCGTTTTGACGGGTGCGGCCTGCCTCATGCAGTTTCTCCTACTGGATGTACGCCGCACACTCCGGCTGGACACTTGTGCTCTTCAATGTGCGCGCGGTACTCCTCGGCGAACGAACGCAGCGTGCTGACCACCGGATTCGGCGCCGATTGTCCGAGGCCGCACAGGCTGGTGTGCTTGAGCAGGTCACAAAGTTCTTCCAGCATTTTCAAGTCTTGCTGCGTTGCGGTCATGTTGCCGATGGCGCTGAGAATGCGGTGCATCTGGTACGTCCCGACCCGGCACGGGATGCACTTGCCGCAGGACTCGGTCATGCAGAAGTCCATAAAATATTTGGCGACGTCGACCATGCAGGAACTTTCGTCCATCACGATCATGCCGCCGGAGCCCATGATCGAACCCGCCCGCGCCAGCGATTCGTAATCTACGGGCATGTCCAGGCAATCGGCGGGCAGGCAGCCACCCGACGGTCCTCCGGTCTGCACCGCTTTGAATTTGCGGCCTTCGGGAATGCCGCCGCCGATTTCGAAAACCATTTCGCGCAGAGAGATGCCCATGGGCACTTCGACCAGGCCCGTGTTCTCCACGCGCCCGGCCAGCGCGAAAACTTTTGTGCCCTTGCTCTTCTCGGTGCCGATCTGCGCGTACCATTCGCCGCCGTTGCGAATGATGGGCGCGATGTTGGCATAGGTCTCAACGTTATTGATTAACGTGGGTTGTCCGAACAGCCCTTCCATGGCGGGATACGGCGGGCGCGGGCGCGGGGTGCCGCGTTTGCCTTCCACCGAGGCGATCAGGGCCGTTTCTTCGCCGCACACAAATGCCCCAGCGCCCAGGCGGAGATCGACACGAAAACTGAAACGCGTGCCGCAGATGTTGGCGCCGAGCAGGCCCACACGTTCGGCTTGGCGAATTGCGTTCTTGAGCCGCTTGATGGCCAGCGGATATTCGGCGCGCACGTAGATATAGCCTTCCGACGCGCCCACCGCATAAGCGGCGATCAGCATGCCTTCGAGCACGCGGTGGGGATCGCTTTCGAGCACGCTGCGGTCCATGAACGCGCCCGGATCGCCTTCGTCGGCGTTGCAAATAACATATTTCTGCGTTCCCACGGCCTTCGACACCGTGCTCCACTTCAGGCCCGTGGGATATCCCGCGCCACCGCGGCCGCGCAATCCGCTTTTGGTCACCTGCTCGACGACTTCGCGCGCGGTCATCTCGGTGAGCGCCTTGATGAGGGCGGTGTAGCCGTTGGCCGCAATGTAGTCTTCGACGCGATCGGGATCGATCACGCCCGAATTCTCCAGCACAATTTTTTTCTGCCGCTGGAAGAATGGAACGTCGGTGGGGCAGATCAGCCGCTCAACGGCGGGGCCTTGAAGACTGTCTAGGATGGCGGCGCTATCGGCAGCTTCTACTTTCTTGTAGAGCACTCCCGTGCTGGTGGAAACCAGAGGGCCCTCAGAGCACAGGCCCATGCAGCCCACGCCCTTTACCTGACAATGATCTTTGGCAGCGCGGCGTTCGACCTCCTGGTCGAGCCCGTCTTTTACTGCCTGACTTTGGCAGGAGAGGCATCCGGCGGCGACGCAAACATTCACGCGCTCGGTGAAGCGGCTCTGCGCCGCGCGTTCGGTCTCGCCGATTTCGTCAAGTTCTTCCGGCGTCATGCGTGTGTCCATTTCTTCAAGTGCTCGCGGATGGCCGGCGTCGCCACCTTGCCCGCAACTTCCTGGTCGTAGACGACGGCGGGAGCGAGTCCACACGATCCCAGGCAGCGCGCCGTAAGCAGCGAGACTTTTTTATCGGCGGTGGTCTCTCCGGGAACAATCCCCAGATCGCGCTGCACCGCGTCGAGCAATTGCGGCGCGCCTTTGATGTAGCACGCCGTGCCCATGCAGATGACGCAGGTATGCTCGCCCGCCGGCTTCAGCGTAAAAAAATGGTAGAAAGTTGCGACGCCGTAAGCCCGGCTCAGCGGCACCCGCAGCGACATGGCCACATAGCGCAGCGCTTGCACGTCCAGGTATCCAAACGCCTCTTGCACGGTGTGCAGGGTCTCAATCAGGCCACGCTGCTGCTGGCCTTGCCGCCGGATAGTGGCGTCGACCAGTTTCCAGCGCTTGTCCTGATTCGGAGGCGCCGGCTTGGCTACGTATGAGGGCATATTCATTCTCGACTGCAGACAAGATCAAAACCGTTATGAAGTCGCAAAGATTCCGAAGCAAAAGTAATTCTAGTCCCGGCTACCGTGCTTGCGCGACCTTACTTGCGAAAATCTGGAGTGCTGGTTTCATTTCGGTTCTAGCCCCGAAATTTTCGTCAGCACCGGATCGTCAGCACCGGGCACTGCGCCTGGGCAATCACATGTTGCGAAGTGGAGGGAAGATGAGTAGTGCCCGCGTTCTCGCTGGAACGAGCGCCCAACACGATCAAGTCGGCTTGGCGGTCGGCTGCCGCCTTCAGAATACTTTTCCAAGCAGAGCCAAATTCCAGCAGGGTCTCCGGCAAATACTGCAAAGCGGCGCCTGTTGGCATCAGGTCATGCAAGCGGCGAATGCCGTCTTCCATCGGGCCAGGACGGCTGCCCAACTGCGTGTAATCTTCGATCACGTGCAGCAGCGTCAGCCGCGCCCCAAATTCTTCCGCAAGCGACACGGCTTCCTTAGCCACGCACGCCGAATTCTCCGCGAAGTTTGTGGCGAAGACGATCTGCTTCAGTTGCAACTCGAGCGGGGCCAGGTCCCGCCTCCGGTTCCCGAATGCAGGCAGTTTTGCGCCTCCGGAAACTTTTGGCCCGACGGTCAACACTGGACATGTGGCGTGACGCAGAATGTTCTCGGCCACAGAGCCCAGCAGCAACTTGCCGAGCCCGCCGCGGCCGTGGGTGCCAAGGACGATCAGGTCGATCTGTTCCTCGTCGATGAGTCCCGCGAGGTTGTCCCATACCTGTCCATGACGTACGTGACTGCGATGCGGTATTCCTTCCAGGCTAGCGGAGATCTGATCGAGCTTCTGTTTGGCCTCGGCATGGGCGTCTTCGTAGACAGTGCTCAGACTAACGTAGTCGACGCCGCCGGTCATCATCAGGATGTTGGTGTCAGACAGAACATGCGCGGCATGTAGCAGGCTGCCAAAATGCCGACAGATTGCCGCGGCGTAGGGAAGCGCGGCCTCCGATGCAGCCGAGAAGTCGGTGGTAAACAACACATTCTTTACAGAAAGCGCGCTGGCTTTATGCGCGATTTCATTGGGTGAGCAAGCGGACTTCTTTTCCGCGATTCTTGCTTCGATGAGTGCCATAAACCCCTCCTGCCCCCATCTTGAGGATCACCCTTGCGGCGCGGCATCGATATGCCCCCTGTCACCCGTTTTTGTGATTTAGATCACATCTTTGGTGCCCCATCCTTGTCCCGCGGCTTTTTCGCGGGACAAGGATGGGGCACCCTCTCAAACCAGCTTCTTACATAATCGTTTTCTTGGTTACTGGGCGAAGCCGTCGGCTTGGGTGACCGCGCCCATGGCGACCGTGTGGTCGATGTACAGCCTTCCGGCGTCGAGCGCTTTGCGGTCGAGTTCGAGCAGCGCCGGATTTTTCACTTTCTTTTCCAGTACCTGCATCGCAGTCGCGGGAGACAGACACTCGGTTTCCTCGAGCAGCGCGCCCAGGATTACGACGTTCGCCACCTTCGCCGAACCTAACTTGTCGGCGATCTCCGAAGCCGGAATGCAAATCACTTGTGCCTGCGGGATGCTGAGGTCATCGGGAAGCTTTTCGCGTCCGTAGAGGATCGTGCCACCCGGCGCTACCTGGGCGGCAAACTTGCGCAGCGAAATCTCGGTCATCGCGATCAGGACCTCGGGCCGCGACAGCACGGGCGAGCCGATGCGGTCTTTCGACAGGCACACATGGCAGTGCGCGCTGCCGGAGCGCATCTCGGGACCGTAGGAGGGCAGCCAGCTGACTTCCAAACCTTCGCGCATGCCCATCTCCGCCAGCAGTTGGCCGAGCAGCAGCACGCCTTGTCCGCCAAAGCCGGCGATCTTGATGCCGAGGTCGCGGAAATGATGACGTTTCGGTGGCACCGCGGCGTCGCCCGCGGCCTGACGCTCTCCCTCCACCAGTTCGGCTACTGTCTTGTGCGGGGGAATGTTATTGTTCGGAATCTCAACCGTGTGGTCGCGAAAGACGTTCAGCGGAAATTGCGGAATCATTTTTTCGCCAACCCATTTCCGCGCCTCGACCGGATCTTTTCCCCAGATCGTGGGGCAAGGCGAGAGAATCTCGACGAAAGTAAATCCGGCGCCTGACTTCTGCAGTTCCAGCACCTTGCGCACCGCCCGGCGCGCCTTCATGATGTTCTTGTTGTCGGAGAGCGCTACCCGCTCGATGTAGACCGGAGCCTCCAGCGAGGAAAGCATCTCGCACATATGCAGCGGGAAGCCTTCATTCACCGGCCGCCGGCCCCAGGGAGACGTGGTGCTGCGCTGGCCGACCAGCGTGGTAGGCGCCATCTGCCCACCGGTCATGCCATAGATCGCGTTGTTGACGAAGAAGACGCCGATTTTTTCTCCGCGATTGGCGGCGTGGACGATTTCGGCCGTGCCGATCGCGGCCAGGTCTCCATCGCCTTGATAGGCGATCACAATCTTGTCGGGGCAAGCGCGCTTCAGGCCCGTCGCAGCTGCCGGAGCGCGGCCGTGCGCGACCTGCACGTTGCCCACGTCGAAATAGTAGTAGGCGAAGACCGAGCAGCCAACGGGGCTGACCAGGATCGTCCGATCCTGCAAACCCAAATCTTCCAGCGCCTCGGCGATGAGTTTATGCGCCACCCCATGGCCGCATCCCGGGCAGTAGTGAGTCTGATGTTTCAGGTCGCTCTTGCGCTCATACTCGGGATAGAACACGTCCGATTTCGCATGCACGACTTCGTAACTGTTGGTGACTGACTTCGGCTCCTCCGGAAACACGTCGTGCGTCGCCATGATGGCTGCCCCTTCTGAACTCTTCCCGTAGAGACGTTGCTTGCAATGTCTCTGCCTACAGCATTCCTGCCCACCTTCAGCGAGACGTAGCAAGCTACGTCTCTACGGTCGCCTTCCGCAAGCTCACACCGTCTCCGGCACAAGCTCTTCTATCTTCGCTAACAGCTCTTCTACCGCCGGCACGTTCCCGCCGCCGCGCCCATAGAATTCAACCGGCCGCTTTCCATCCAAAGCCAGGCGCACGTCTTCCACCATTTGCCCGTTGCTCAATTCCACTACCAGCAGCTTCTCGGCCCGCAGAGCGGCGGCCATCAGCTGTTTCGATGGAAAAGGCCAGAGGCTGATGGGCCGGAACAATCCGACTTTCAGTCCCTGCTTGCGGGCTTCGTCGACCGCCGACCGCAGCACGCGCGACACGATGCCGTAGCCGACCACAATCAGTTCGGCGTCTTCGGTGCGATATTCTTCCCAGCGCGTTTCCGCCTGCTGCGCGCGAATGTATTTCGCTTCCATGCGCCGCTGGTGCTCTTCCAGGTCATCGCATTCGAGGAAGATCGAGCTGACCATATTCTTGCGGGTCTCCGCAGTTCCCTTCACGGCCCAGGGTTTTTCTGGCGCCGCGATCTCGCGATATTCGAGGTCGAGCGGTTCCATCATCTGGCCCACGAACCCGTCGGCCAGCACGATCGCCGGATTGCGGTAGCGGTCGGCCAGTTCGAAAGCGAGGATGGTCAGGTCCGCCATCTCCTGCACCGATGCCGGGGCGACCACCAGGTTGCGATAGTTGCCGTGGCCGCCGCCTTTGACCATGGCGAAGTAGTCGCTCTGCTCGGGAGCGATGTTGCCGAGGCCGGGACCGCCGCGCATCACATCGACGATCACGCAGGGCAGTTCCGCGCCGGCGAGATAGGAAATCCCTTCCTGCATCAGGCTGATGCCGGGACCGGAAGACGCGGTCATGACGCGCACTCCAGCCGATGACGCGCCATACACCATGTTGATGGAAGCAGTCTCGCTCTCGGCCTGCACGAAGGTGCCGCCAACTTCGGGAAAATAAAGCGCGGCGGCTTCCGCGACTTCGCTGGCCGGGGTGATGGGATATCCGTAATAAGCGCGGCAACCCGCGAGCACCGCGCCTTTGATGACTGCGACGTTGCCTTTACAAAGCTGTCGCATGTTCGCCTCCTGGCTGGGATGGGGCGACAACCGCTTTAGTGGGCGGGATCAGACGATAGACCACGATCGCGCCCGGCTCGGGACAGCAATAAAAACAGATGCCGCATCCGGTACAGTCGTGACCGGTGTAGCGGGCAGGATGGACTCCATAAGAGCTCATCTCGGGAGCGAGTTCCAGGCACTTCGGCGGGCAAGACTCCACACACAGCCCGCATCCTTTGCACTCCTCAACATCAATCGAGATATTGCCGCGCGCTGGCCCCGCCATAATCTTCACCTCGAAACTGCTGAGTGTGCTGCCTGAGGATTCTGCAACCACTTCGTCTTCTCGCAATATTCATAAAGTTCGCTGCGGAAATCGGGATGCGCGATCTCGATCAGCGCCTTGGCCCGCTCCCGAATCGACTTGCCATGCAGGTACGCCACTCCGTATTCCGTCACGATGTAGCGAATCAGGCCGCGCGAGGTGACGACGCCCGCTCCGGGATCGAGCGTGGGCACGATCCGGGAAATAGCGCCTTGCTTTGCGGTCGACGGGATCGCGATGATCGGCTTGCCACCCTTCGACCGCGATGCCCCGCGCAGGAAATCCACTTGCCCGCCAATGCCGCTGTAGAACTGGTTGCCGATCGAATCGGAGCAGACCTGCCCGGTCAGATCGACTTGCAGCGCGGAATTAATGGCCACCATCTTGTCATTGCGCGCGATCAGCAGGGGATCGTTGGTATAGGCGGTGGGATGAAACTCAAAAATCGGATTGTTGTCCACAAACTCAAACAGACGCTTCGAGCCCAGGGCGAATCCCAGGATGATCTTGCGCGGCTTGAAATTCTTGCGCGCTCCCGTGATCACTCCGGCTTCGATCAGCGGGATCACGCCGTCGGAGACCAGTTCGCTGTGTACCGCGAGATCCTTGCGGTCCATCAGCATGGGTAAGACCGCGTCCGGGATACCGCCAATTCCCGTCTGCAGCACCGATCCGTCTTCGATCAAGGTGGCGACGTTGCGCGCGATCGCAATCTGCAGATCGGTTACCACCAGCTTGGGCAATGCGCACAGCGGACGCGACGACTCGACTAGCGTGTCAATGTCGCTCACGTGAATGAAGCTGTCGCCATAGGTGCGCGGCATGTTGTCGTTGATTTGCGCCACCACGTAGCGCGCGCATTTCGCGGCCGTCAGGGTAGTGTCCACGCCCACACCGAAGCTGCAGAATCCGTGCGAATCCGGCGGCGACACGGCGATCAGGGCTACATCGATCGGCATCTCCCCGCTCTCGAACAGGCCCTCAATCTCGCTCAGGTAAATCGGGGTGTAATCGGCGCGGCCATCGTTGATCGCAGCGCGCACATTGGCGCCAATGAACATGGCATTGTGGCGGAAGTGGCCCGCCATCTCGGGAGCCACGTAGGGAGCGCACCCCATGGTCATCATGTGCACGATTTCCACGTCGCGCAGTTCCGGGGCGCGCCGCATCAGCGCTTCCACCAGCGTCTCCGGTTCGGCGCAGCCTGGCTGGATGTAGACCCGCATCCCCGAGCGTACGCAGCGCAGCGCTTCGTCGGCGGTGTTGAGCCGCTTTTTGTAATCCATTTCCCACGACATAGACATCCGTCCGCTCCCCTAGCGCGCCCGCAGCGCCGCCGGTTCATGCTTGGCGCCGGCGACTGCCTCTTCGTACCCCACAGCGGCAAAGTAAATTGCCCGGTCAAAAAACATTTCCAGCATCTGCAGCAATTCCAGTTCGCCCATGATCTCGACCGCGCGGTCCATCACGGCTTCGCTCTTCAGGAACTCCCAGAGATTTTCCTTGGTGAGCACGATGGCCTGGATGACTTCGCTCAGTGGAACGTTCTGTTGCGCCCGGCGCACCCCGATCTCGCGGTAGCGCTGCTCAATGTCGAGTTCGTTCTTTCCGAGAAGCCACTCGCCCAGATGACGGTAGATTTCGTAAACCCGCTCCTTCAACTCGTTAGCGGAGATATCGCGAAAGTGCGTTACCTGAGAGCTGGATTGTACTTTTTTCTCGAGTCCGGCGGCCAGTTCATCGGCATGGGACTCAATCAAACGGACTAATCTGTAGGAGAACATCATAGGCACCCCCTTGGCCCTTGCCGGGGCCAGCCACGCATCCAATCGTTCAAACCCCCATCTTCACAACCGCATCCTGATTGCTCCAACCCTCAACCGGAATTTTGCCGGTCTCGACCGCGGGTTCCAGAGTCTGCGGGACGGTGACGGCGCGCGAAATCATGCACATCGCTTTGGTCTTGCGCAGTAAGTTGAGTCCCGCCTCGCGTTGCTCCTCGGACTGCACAGTTAATCTGGGACGGATCAGAATTTCGTTAAAGTTGCATCCCGCCGCCCGGTTACGATGAACCGTGCCTTCAATCTCCACTTCCAGGTCGGTAAAGTCAAACTTTGCCACCCGCGCCAACTCGTGAAAAGTAGTGGTGAAGCAGCTAGCCAGGGCGCAGAGCAAGAGCTGCTCGGGAGTCCAACGGCCCTGCAGTCCTCCCAACTCCGCGGCCTCGGAAAAATGGATCGTGTTGGGCGAGGATTCGCACTTGGCGAGTCCAGTGCGGCCTGAAGTCCACCAGGCCGAAACGCGATAGGTATATTCTGCAGCCATGTTATGACTCCTGGCGCGTCCCAACTGCGCCGCCCCAACTCAAGAGGAGAGCGTGAAGATCACAGTAATCGTGGTCTCAACCTCTACCGGTTGCCCATTCAAAAGGTACGGCTTGTAACGCCATTGTCTGACCGCTGCAATCGCCGCGGGCACCAGCATCGGGTGGCCGCTGACCAACTGCAGGTTCTCGATCTGGCCATTGGTGCTGATAATCGCGCTGAGCACAACGTCGCCCTGCACGCGGGCCGATCGTGCCAGCGTCGGATAGCTCGGCTCGATACGCTGAATCAACATTCCCTTGGTCACGCCTGCAGAAATGCGAATGCGCTGCGGCGTGGTGGGAACAAACTTCGGAACCGCCGCCAGGTTCGAGGAACTGATCACGCTGCCGATCACACCACCCATTTGTCCGCCCGGAATCCCTCCGGGCACGCCCCCAACCACGCCGCCACTGGCGGGCATTGGCGGCGGCGCCTCGTCTTCCTTAATCATCTGAACCTTCTGCGGAATCTTGGTCGGCGTGCGCAACGCCCCATTGTTCAGCATGTCGGTCTCGATCTGCTTCACCACCCGTTGTACTTGTTGGGCTGCCGGCGGAGGCGGAGGGGGTGGGGGAGGTGGGGCAACCAGAAACGTCAGCAATTGGGCCGTCGGCAGCTGTTCGGTAAACGCCAACGGTATGAGTAACATCAGGATAATCACCAGGATGTTCACCACGAATGAGGTCGTCGTGGCGAAGACTCTTCGCGTCCGCTGTGGACCAAATTCCAGCAGACTGTCGGAAAATATTGCTCGCGGCGGCAGCTCCGGACCCCAAACCAAATCTGGCGACCGCACCACGACCGTTCCACGGCTGGCAGGCTTTACTTCCTTGACTTCAGGCTCATGAATCTCAATGGTTGCCATAGGGACCCTCCCTGCCCTGCTCCGCAGCGACTCCGCTCAAGCGGTCGTGCGGACGGGATGTAACTTAAATCGGCCACATCTTCACTTTTCTCTAGGACATCTTCACTCGTGGCAACCGGTGGGCAAATGGCGCTCGTCACGGTTCTTGGTGATCCCAATCACGTTTTGCCTCTTCGGGCTAAACCAAAGTAATGACGGCAGATGGAGTCGGCCGGAAATGTGCCAGGTGTGTCTTCCAAGGTACGCAGCCAGTGCGAAGAAGAAGCAAAAGGCCGGAAGCCGGCATTCGATCCCGGAATCCGGAACTCATTCTCACGGAGGGGCGGACGCATTCGTCCGCCCGCCGAAAATTCAACTTACTAAAACTAACCCCGGACGAATGCGTCCGGGGCTACGTGTTCGCAATATGGGTTCGCATGAGCCAGAATAGATAAGTGACTCTACCGCCTTCCCCTGACAGCGTCGTAAGCAAACAGCACCCGCTGCAACGTTTTTCCCACGGATGGAGGGCGCTTCGCCACCGTAACTTCCGGCTCTTCTTCGCCGGCCAGAGCGTTTCGCTAATTGGCACCTGGATGACCCGGGTCGCCACCAGTTGGCTGATTTATCGCCTGACGGGTTCGGCGCTGCTGCTGGGGCTGGTGAGTTTTGCCGGGCAGATTCCTACGTTTCTCTTAGCCCCATTCGCGGGAGTGCTGGTCGACCGGCTGGATCGCCGAAAAATTCTGGTTTGGACGCAAACCCTCGCTGCAGTTCAGTCGCTCGCCCTGGCGGTGCTCACTCTCGCGAAGGTCATCACCGTCCACGAAGTTCTTTGGCTGAGCGTGCTGCAGGGCCTGATCAATGCGTTTGATATGCCCGGACGCCAGTCATTTCTGGTGCAGATGGTGGAGGACAAGCAGGATTTGGGCAACGCCATTGCGCTCAATTCTTCCATGGTCAATATTGCGCGCCTCATCGGTCCGGCGCTGGCTGGTTTTGTGATTGGATCGATGGGCGAAGGATATTGTTTTCTGATCGACGGCATCAGCTATCTGGCTGTCATCGCGTCATTGCTGATGATGCGAGTAACGATGGCGGCTTCTCTGCCCTCGAAGGCCTCCATGCTCCAGCAACTCAAGGATGGCTGGACGTATGTGACGGGCTTTCCGCCGGTGCGGACGATCCTGTCACTCTTCGCCTCGATCAGCCTGATGGGAATGCCGTTCATGGTGCTGATGCCAATTTTCGCGGCGCAGGTTCTTCATGGCGGGCCGCATACGCTCGGGTTCTTGCTGGGAGCGTCCGGAGTGGGCGCGCTGATTTCCGCAGTGTCGCTGGCGCTGCGCAAAACGGTCCGCGGACTCACCACTATGATCCAACTCTCGGCCGCGCTGTTTGGACTGGGCTTGATCGGCTTTGGCTTGTCACGATTCTTCCCTCTGTCGCTGTTGCTGATGCTGATCGTGGGCTTCGGCATGATGCAGGGCATGGCCGCCAGCAACACGGTCATCCAGACGTTGGTGCGGGATGACAAGCGCGGCCGGGTCATGAGCTTTTACACCATGGCATTCATGGGCATGGCGCCCTTTGGCAGCTTGCTGGCGGGCAGCCTGGCGCACCGTTTGGGAGCGCCGCATGCGGTCATGATTACGGGAGCGTTTTGCGTTGCCGGATCGATCTGGTTTACCACGCAGTTGAAGTCAATTCGACAAGCCATGCGACCGATTTATATCGAGCTGGGCATTATCCGCAGCAACTTAGAACCGGCAATGGAAGATCAAGTGGGGCGTTGACTGGAAACCGTAGCGCGGCCTCCGCAACCCCTGATTCCGCGGGGAATCCTCTGCTGAACCTCTATTCGCTTCAGAAGCTATCCATGCACCCGCGAGAAAGAAATCGACAACCGCGCCCCCGAACAACTCATCCAATCGAGCGATCGTTCGCCGGAATGCCGTATGTTCGTTGGGGAGTACTATTTGCGTCTCGAGCATTACGACTTGGCATTTACGAAAGCAGCAGGTGCCGCGACCGCCGATCGCACCGCTCCCTTCGTGAGATTCAGCAGCCTTTATCGCTTCGCGCGTGAAACGCAGAGAGAGACCATTTCCTCGACTGAGCCGTTGCAGGGTCTGCAGTGATACACTCGGCGGTTGTCGATACGGTGCCGTTAACGTCTAGCAGTCCGGATCCCACCACGACCGTCATCCGCCGCTCCGGCAGGAGGTATCAATCATGAACAAAACTCTCAAGATCGTCGCCATTGTCGTAGGCGTGCTGATCCTCATCATCATCGCTATTCCCTTCTTCATCGACGCCAACTCTTTCCGGCCCCGGCTCGAGTCGGAACTCACCCAGGTGCTTGGGCGCCAAGTGAAAGTGGGAAATCTTTCGCTCTCGTTGTTTAGCGGCAGCGTCGGCGCCGATGACATTTCCATCGCCGACGATCCCGCGTTCAGTAAGTCTCCATTTGTGCAGGCCAAGTCGCTGAAGGTGGGTGTGGAACTGATTCCGCTGATTCTCTCGAAGACGCTCAACGTGACCAACCTGACGTTGAACCAGCCGGAGATCAGCCTGGTGCGATCGCAGAACGGAGAGAAATGGAATTTTTCGAGCCTTGGGGGAAATAACACTTCCGCGCAGAAGCCGGCGGGCGAGGCCGCATCCACTCCTAATGAGAAGGCCGCCCCCGCGAATACCCCCAGCTCTCCGGCGGCCAATCCCAACGTTTCCATCGCCAAACTGAATGTTAGCGACGGACGCATTACCGTGTCGAAAGCCGGCTCGTCAGAAAAGCCTCGCGTTTACGACAAAGTGGACATCAGCATGTCCGACTTCTCCTTTACCTCTTCGTTTCCGTTCACGGTGAGCGCCCAGTTGCCCGGAAACGGCACTCTGAAGCTGGATGGCAAAGCGGGGCCGATTGACGCCAACGACTCCGCCAAGACTCCGCTCGAAGCAAAGATCACGGTTGAGAAAATGAACTTGGCCGAATCCGGCTTCATCGATCCCGCGGCCGGCATCTCGGGCATCGCCGATTTCGACGGAATCGTCACCTCCGATGGCCACGAAGCCAAAACTAATGGCACGCTGAAAACGACGAATCTTCAAGTAGTGAAAAAAGGATCGCCGGCGGGAAAGCCGGTGCAAGTCAACTACACCGTTAACTTTGATTTAGCCAAGCAGACGGGCACTATTCCGCAGTGCGTAATCTCCGCGGGCAAGGCGGCCGCCCACCTGACCGGAACCTATGACGCGCACGGTGAGGTCACGTCGGTCAATCTGAAGCTGAACGGGCAAGGCATGCCAGTCGACGATCTGGAGGCGATCCTGCCCGCCGTTGGTGTGATTCTTCCCCCGAAGTCACAACTGAAAGGCGGCGACCTGAACACCGATCTGACGATCGTCGGTCCGGTCGACAAGTTAGTCACTACGGGAACCGTCAAGATGGAAAATACGACACTCGCCAACTTCGACCTGGGCTCGAAACTTTCGGCGATATCGTCCCTGTCGGGCAAGAGCAACGCCACCGGCAATGACACGACGATCCAGAACTTCAGTTCCAATGTTCGCGTCGCCCCGGATGGCACTCGCGCCGACAATATCAATCTCACCGTGCCCTCGATCGGAGTGGTCACCGGCGCTGGCGTGGTGAGTCCATCGAATGAACTTGCATTTAAATTGAATGCCAATGTCGGCGGTTTGGGGGCCGTGCCTATCGCAGTCTCAGGAACCACCTCCGATCCCAAGTTCATGCCCGACGTGAAGGGACTTGCCAGCGGGCTGCTGAAAAATGCGCTGGGCGGCAAGTCGATACCCGGCCAGCAGAATCCGGTGAACAGCGTGATGGGATTGTTCAACAAAAAGAAACCGCAATAGTTAAAGTTCCAGGTGCGCTTGTGGGCCAGGCGAACTCACTTCGCCTGGCTTTTTTCTTTTCATGCATTTCTCGGCGAACTCCGCGAACCCTCTGCGCACTCAGCGGTTCATGCTTTCCTCGACAGTTAGGGAATCTGTATTCACTGTAGAGAATATTTGTTTTACTATTGATAAATGCCGACCGGCCTCACCGCTACCATTTCCGAAGGCCTAACCCGCTATTCCATTGGTGAAAAATTGCGTTCCCTGCGGCTCCGCAAGAGTATGGGCCTGGTCGAGTTGGGCAAGCATACAGGCCTGTCCGCGGCTCTGCTTTCCAAGCTGGAAAGGGGAAAGTTGTTTCCCACGTTGCCCACCCTGTTGCGCATCGCGCTGGTTTTTGGAGTGGGCCTCGATTATTTCTTCACCGACGAGCGCAAGCGGCGGGTAGTGGGGGTGGTGCGAAAAGAAGAGCGCGTACGCTTCCCCGAACGGCCCGGTACGGCCGACGTGCAGTACTACTTCGAATGCCTGGACTATCGGGCCAATGACCGCAAAATGAGCGCGTTTCTGGCAGATTTTCAGGATTTACCGCTAGAGAAAATCAAGCCTCATCAACACGCTGGAGTCGAATTTCTGTATCTTCTAAAGGGTTCTCTGACGGTTAAGATTGCCAGCGAGGAATTCCTGCTCGAGCCCGAGGACGCCATCTATTTCGATTCCGCCGTAGCCCACAGCTATCGCCGGCGCGGTCCCAAACCCTGCAGCGGAGTGATTGTCACCGTTCCGTAGAATTTAAGCCCCTGGACCAAATTCTCGGCCGTTATGCCTGAAGACTAACCATGAGGCGGGTCGGCTCAAGCATTCGAGATGTCGACTGGCTGGTACCTGAATTGCTATCCAGAGCTTATTGACGGGAACCGCTCGCCCTTTCATACTCGCGGATAGGCTCCGGCAATTGCTTCCCAGAGCGTTCAGAGGAAGAGTAGCGTGGTTGAGGTATTTGTCCCGCGCAAGCCGAGTCTATTCTGAGAGATCGGCGCATTCGAGTCGGATTCACAGGAGGATCTTCGTGTTCAAGCCATCTACCCCGAAAGAGTTCGTGACCGCCGGAATCGCAATCCTTGCAATGGTTGTGCTAGCTTCACTCGCAGTCACCGGCGTCCGAACTCTGGGCAAGCACGATAAGAGGGAGGCCGCCCGGCACGCCTCCGCAGTCGGCCCGCAGGCTTTGGCGAGCTCCCCACAAAACCGCGCCCGGGTTCTTGCCAGCATGGCCTCCCAGCCTCTCGCTTTTGAAGCGAACCAGGGACAGACCGATCCGCAGGTGAAATACATGGCGCGGGGCAATGGCTATACGCTGTTCCTCACGGCAAACGATGCAGTCTTCACGTTGCATTCTTCTGCGCGAGAAAAATCTGCAGTAAATAGCACAGCCATTCAGAACAGCAACGACGGTAGCTCTGCGATCCGGCTGCACCTGGTTGGCGGCAACCCTCACTCGCGCATTAGCGCAGCGGCGCAACTACCGAGCCATAGCAACTACTTTATCGGCAACGATCGCACTCGATGGCATGCGGGCGTGCCGCAATATGCGCGTGTGTCTTTCCGCGATGCCTATCCCGGCGTGGACATGGCCTACTACGGCGTCCAGAAGCAACTGGAATTCGATTTCATCGTCGCTCCCGGCACCAGTCCCCACCCAATCCGCTTGGGCGTCACCGGCGCGGAACACATCTCGACCGACCACGCCGGCAATCTGATCCTCGCTTCTTCCGCTGGAAATGTACTTCTGCACAAGCCCGTCGCTTATCAGAAGAACAATAGCGAACGCCAGCCCGTCGAGGCGCGCTTCGTTTTGCAGGCTCACAATCAGGTGAGTTTTGAGCTCGGCGACTATGATCGCAGCCGGGAATTGGTGATCGATCCCTCCGTAACCTATGCGACTTATCTGGGCGGCACCGCAGAAGATGACGGCAACGCCATCGCTGTCGATGGAAGCGGAAACGCCTACGTGACCGGGCAAACCCAATCCAACCCTTTTCCCGGAACGACCGGCGGATACGTCGGCGCCTCCGATGTATTTGTGACCAAGATTTCGGCTAACGGCTCAACGCTTGATTATTCCACTTACGTTGGCGGCCTTCAGGATGACAGCGGAAACGCCATCGCTGTGGATGCGTCAGGCAATGCTTTTATCGCTGGAGGAACCGCGTCTAGCGATTTCCCAACAACAGCGGGAGTTCTTCAGAAAACCTTTGGTGGCGGCGCTCATGACGCATTCCTGTTAGAACTGGCGGCGAACGGGTCGATTCTTTACAGCGCTTTTCTTGGAGGCAACGGTGACGACGTTGCGAACGGAATCGCACTCGCCGGGGACGGTTCTGGGGATGTGCTGGTTGTCGGTTCCACCGGCTCAACGAACTTCCCGACTACTCCTAATGGTCTTCAAACCGCGATCGCCGGAACGGCGAACGGCTTCGTGACCAGGTTCAACGCGTTATTCAGCGCACTCGCCTATTCAACTTACCTCGGTGGCGGCACCGGCGACTTCGCTTCCGCTGTTGCGTCCGACGGATCCGGTAACGCGTATGTCACCGGTGGGACTGTGAATGCCAACTTCGTCACAACTCAAGGGGCATATCAAACGACTTTTGGCGGTTTGTCCGACGCATTTGTAACCGTAATCAATCCCTCCGGAAGCGCTCGCGTATATTCCACATTTCTCGGCGGCAACGCAAACGATAGTGGTTTAGGGATCGCGGTCGATGGCTCGAAGGATGCGTATGTGACGGGATCTACTTCCTCGTCGAATTTCCCGTTGGGGGTGGTTCGGTTGCAAGGCACACTAAAGGGCTCTCAGGACGCCTTTGTATCGGAGCTGAATCCTCAGGGATCGCAGTTACTCTATTCCACTTACCTTGGAGGCGGAGGGATCGACGCCGGCCTTGCGATCACCGTGGACAGCGCAGCGAATGCTTACGTCACCGGAATGACCGGGTCCAGCGACTTTCCAACGGCAAACGCTACGCAGTCCACATATGGCGGACAAAACGACGCGTTCGTCTCTGTGCTGAACTCCGGCGGTTCGGTTCTGACCTTCTCGACATATCTTGGTGGATCCGGCGCAGAAAACACTTCCACCTCGAACGGCGGAGGTTCGCTGGCTGGGATTGCGGTCGACAGCGCCACGAACATCTACGTCACCGGCAGCACGGCGTCGACGGACTTCCCCACGGTCTCTGCCGAGCAAACGAGCGCAGGAGGCACTGGTGACGCCTTCGTGGCTAAGTTCCTCAACCCGCCGCCAGGCTTCTCCATCACCAACGGAGCTCTGTCTCCGACGTCGGGGACTCCGGGCGTTTCGGCCACGGCAACAATCACGGTCACGTCGACAACGGCAACATTTAGTTCGGCGGTCGCTCTGGCTTGCTCAGTCGCACCTGCGGTCGCGAAGGCTCCGACCTGCTCGTTCGACAAGCCGTCTGTAACGCCACCGGCGAACGGCACGGTTACGGCCACGCTGACGGTGGCTACCACCGGATCGAGTGCGATGCTGGAGGGTCCCTCCAGCCGGCGACCTTCAGGCATTGTTTATGCGATGTTGCTGCCGATCGGGGCGATTTCATTGCTGGGCGCTGGGTTGGGCGTTGCCGGATCGCGTCGCAAGAAATTATTGGGCTTCTTCGTCCTGGGATTGCTGGTTTCCGCCCTGCTCCTTCTTCCGGCCTGCGGCGGCAGCAGCGGCGGGGGCGGAGGCAGCGGCGGCACACCGACCGGTCCTTACATCATCACCGTTACGGGCACCAGCGGCTCTGCTACGGTCACAGGGTCACCGACGCTGACTTTGACGGTGAACTAAACCCGGAAGGTGCATGAGGCTGCGCTGAAATCATGATGGCTCTAAAGCCGTCGCAGCCGTCTAGCAAACCCAGTCGAGCTTCGCTCGACTGGACAGCCGAGGGCGGCTGTCCCCACATGGCTGTCCCACACCGTAGCTGTCCACACCCTGGCTGTCCTCACACCATGGGCGTCCTCACACCATGGGCGTCCTCACACATTTGTTATTTGCACCCGCGAGTCCTAACACTCCCATCCTGATGGTAGTATGGAAGATTCCGTGGCGGTTGTCGGGCGGTCAAAAGCGAGTGGACAGTTCCTTGAAGCTGCCCACCGATCTTGGCCAGTGCTCATTGGCGACTGCTTGCGGCACAGCGGGCAGCCTTTAGCTTGTCCCGGGAATCGAAGCTACTGAAACCTGCTCATGTTGAAATTCGAGTCCTCGCCCTTGAACCTGACGAAACCTGAATTGAAATTCCGCGCCAGTCGCGCTGCTCTTGCGATTTTCTGGGCAATCATGGTCTCCCTGACCCTGATATGCTCAGCATCTGCCCAGGATTTCAGCCTGCAGAACGCTGCCTTTTCTCCGGATGCGGTCGCGCCCGGGGGCACGTCGTCTTCCACGATCACGGTCAGCCCTTTGAGCGGTTTTACTGGAACGGTTGATCTCTCCTGCCAAGTCTCGTCTAACCAGGCAACGACTTCCACTCCGGTGTGCTCCGTGAGTCCGGCGACGGTAACGCCGCCCGCCAGCGCTTCGGCCACGATCACGACCACTCTCCAAACCACGACCCTTGGTTACAGCATTACGATCACCGGCACCGCAACCGCGAACCCTACCGATACCCACACCACGCCGGCTCAGAACCTGACTGTGCTCGCCGTGGTTCCGCAGTTCACGGTCACGGTGCTCAGCCCCATCGTTCCAAAAAGTATTCCGGCCGGTAACGGGGCCGAGGGAACAATCCTCATCAATCCCATTAACGGATATAGCACTCCGAAGGTGAACGGCAGCCGGACGGGGATCACGTTGTCATGCTCGACCATCACGCCGCTGGTTGCGATTCCTCCCGTGTGTTCATTCTCCTATCCCCAACCAAACGGTGTGCCGATCACGGGCGTTCCCGCCACATCTACGGTCACCATCACCACCAGCGGGCCGCAGATCATCGGCAACGCGGCCCGGCCCAAGACCTTCTACGCTTTGTGGATGCCTTTGCCCATGCTGGCTCTAGTCGCCATCGGTGCGGCAGTGGGCGGAAGGCGAACGCGAAGAGCCTGCGGACTGCTGGCGTTTTTCGTCATCAGTGGATCCCTGCTCCTGTTGCCGGCTTGCACAAATCTTCAAGTGACAACCTCGGCCTTGAACGGCATCACTCCCGCCAACACCTACACGTTCACCGTGATCGGAGTCGATGTTAACGGCGTAGTCTCCAGCAACACCAGTTCCAGCAACGGTGCGAACCCTTCGCTCAGCCTAACCGTAACGGCGCCTACTCTCTAAGCCATGCACGTCAATTGGCGTTGCCTGCCGCTAAGCCTGCTGCTAACGGGGTTAGCCTTGCAGGCTGCTCCGGGCGCGGCTGCCTCGCGGCACGAAAAGACGAAATTTCCCGCGGTGCGTTGGCAGGAAGGTGGTCCCGGCTGCACGCTTACGCGCCGTGATGATGGCCGCTACTACTACGGTTTGTCTTCCGGAGACTTGGCTTTGACCATCGCCATCGATTCGCAAGAGTTGCAACTGGTTCGCCACCGCCATGTGCCATTCGTCGCGTCGTTGCTCACGCTGCACTATAAAGGTCAGGCGCCGGTCGACGTGCCGGTCGAAAATATTTCTCTGGAATTCGTGAAGCACTTTCAGGTGGTCCAGACGGCCCTCGATCCCGACGGGCTCTCGCAACAAGTGCAGAATGACGCCGACGAACTGGATCACCAGACCGCGCGTGAAGTGGCCAAGCATCCCGAACAGAAGGATGCGAAAGAGGCATACATGCGCGCGTTCCTGAAAGATTCGGCGGAACTGCAGGAATTTTTGGGCAAGAATAGTCTGCGCCCCGCTCAGCTCGGCCCGGACAATCCCGAGACCAGCGGATGGGTCTTTTTCAGCACTAATAGCAAGTGGATTAGCGATTGGAAAAAACCGGAAGAACTGATTCTGCGAGTGCCGATCGAGGGTAAAGTCTTTGAATTTCCGTTCACGCTGCCGCCGAAGGCGGGTGAAGTGATACTGCGCAAACGGCAATAAAAACGGCTTCCTAGCCTCAGTTTTCGAAAAGCATAGGTCGGAAGCCGGAAAGCCCTTCTACGACGCCGCCTTGCGCGTCTGGCGCTCGATCTCCGCGGCCTGATGCATGAGGATATCGCGCAGCGAAACCAGGCCCTTCAAGTCGTCGCCGTCAACGATCGGCAGATGGCGAAAGCCAAATTCGCGCATGATGAACAGGCACTCCTCGACGCTCTCGTCAGCCGAAACCGCGCGCGGGTTCGCCGTCATCACTTCGGCCACGCCTGTGGTTCCCGGAGTGCGGCCCACTGCCACCACACGGTTCATGATGTCGCGCTCCGACAGGATGCCGGCCAGTTGTCCGTCGCGCAGGACCGGCAGCGCGCCAATGTTGTGCTCCATCATGAAGCGCGCCGCCTCCAGCACGGTGCGTGTGGCTTCCACTGAATACAGTTTGCGGTCTTTTACCAGGTCACGAAGAGTGGTCATTGGGATACTCCTGTCGAAGGGCTGCTCCTCCGAGATCGATGCGATTCAGGGCCAGCCCCCACGGCCAGCCGTTGTTGTAGCGATACTTTATCACACACTTTTGCATGCGTCCTCGCGTTTTGGATTCGCTTCCCCGCTCTTCAAGCGGGATGAGTCAACAGTTGAATGGAGACGAGAACAATCCTGTAGACACACTCAGTAAAATTCTGATTGACGGCAGGCGAGGGTTGTCGAAGGATGGGCGCGTTCTGGGGCGGCTTTAAGTTTTCTTCGCGAACTCTGAGATTTCTTCGCGAACTCAGCGGTTAAGGCTATTTCTTTGGGTGCGCAAAATTCGCGCCGCAAGTTAACAAAATAACCTTAGCGCTCGGTCACGGTCTCAAGCGCCCGAAAAAACGCCGGATAAGAAATCGCCGCCGATTCCGCACCGCGAATCACGGTTTCGCCCCTGGCCCGCAGCGCGGCGACCGCGAACGCCATCGCAATGCGGTGGTCACCAAACGAATCGATCTCCGCGCCGTGCAGCGCCTGACCTCCGGGAATCGTAAGGCCGTCCTCGCGCTCTTCCACCTGCGCGCCCATGCTCCGCAGATTCGTAGCCACAGCCGCGATGCGGTCCGACTCCTTTACCCGCAACTCCCGCGCGTCACGCACTTCAATTCCTTGCTCAGTATAAGGAGCAATCGCGGCCAGCACCGGAATCTCGTCGATCAGAGCCGCAGAATCCGCACCGGCAATCGTGGCTCCCTTGAGTGCGCCGCCTTCGACCTGCAGCGTTCCCACCATTTCTCCGTGAATCTCCTCCAACTGCGTCACCGAGATCCGCAGTCCCATCTGCATCAAGATGTCGAGCAGCCGCGCCCGCGTCGGATTCATCAGCAGATTTGGAATCGCTAACTGCGATCCTGGAAATAACGCCGCGGCGCAGAGAAAGAATGCCGCACTCGACAAATCTCCCGGAATGCGCGCCTCGATCCCTCGCAAACGCTGCCCTCCTCGAATACGAACTTCGCTTCCTTGCCCCAGATGTTTGCGCTCTAGTTGCACGCCGAACGCTCCCAGCGCCACTTCTCCATGATCGCGCGTGCGCATGGTCTCTTCAATTCGCGTCTCGCCCTCGGCGAACAAACCTGCAAACAGCAAACAGGATTTCACCTGCGCGCTGGCTACGGGCATTTTGTAGTCGATCGCCTTCAGGTCTCCGCCGGTAATGCGCAACGGAGGCCTCCCTTCTTGAGACGCGATTTGCGCCCCCATGGCTGAAAGCGGCTTGATGACGCGCTCCATCGGCCGCCGCGAAAGTGACTCGTCGCCTACCATTTCGCAGCTGAATTTTTGCCCCGCGACAATTCCGCTCAACATGCGCATGGTGGAGCCAGAATTTCCGCAGTCCAGCGCATTCACCGGCGCAGCCAGGGCCAGGCCGCGCCCTTTCACTTCGATCACGTTATCCGCGCCATCCTTGCGCTCCCACACTACGCCAAGCATCCGCATGCAGGCCAGCGTGCTGGCGCAATCCGCACCGGTCGAGTAATTTTCCAGCCGCGATGGACCGTCCGCGATTCCCGCCAGCATGGCATAGCGATGAGAGATCGATTTGTCTCCCGGCAACAGGACACTGCCGCGCAAGTTCCGCGCTGGACGCACCACTACCTTCGAGTCGTTTTTCATTCTGGAAAAAGTAGAAAATTGATGATTGCTGATTGCTGATTGCTGAGAGTTGATTGTTGAATGTCGATTCTTGAGTTTCGATTGTTTCGATCTTGGATTTGTAATCTTGAGTTCTGAGTCTGACTCGCTTGTTGCTGATGGCTGAAGAGGTCGCAACCCAGGTTTTTCAATCAACAATCAACAATCATCAATCATCAATCAAAAATCAAAAATTCTATTCCCGCGTGGCCGCAACTTCGCGCAAAATCTCGGCTGGCACTTCCTTCATGGTCACGCCGAACTCAAACATCGGAGTCTCCGTGCCGCGGCCCCAGCGGGCCACTTCCCAATGTGCGCGCACAAACTTTACATCGGCGTGCTCGGTCAGATCGAGCAACAGCGGCCACTCTCCGCAATAAAATTTCTGCGGAAACGCCGCAATCGACTTCGCGCCCCAAGTCGTCCCATCTACCGATCCGTAAATGCTCAGGTCGAGCGACTCCTGCTCGATAATCTTCGTAATCTCCAGCGTCACCAGGAACACTCGAAAGGACGCTCCATTCACATCAACGCTGTTGCCATCGCCCTTGGCGGTGGCAACGGTTTTTGCAGGAAGTAAAGTCATATCCGCCATAGCGAGAGGATTGTAGCAAATCGCAAACAGACGAAGGCAAGCAAAACGCCCCTGGGGTTCGACAGACGTTTACACAGGACGCGGCACAAACACAAAACCTTCTCCATAAGGCATTGGGGAAAAGCGCTGCTTCGTCGTGCCGGTAAAGATTAAAGAGGAAATGCGGGGCTTCAGCCCTGAGGTTAAATGGATCCCGCGGAACTCAGTCCCGACGCGCAATGCCGGAAGCCGTACTCCGGAAGGTGGGAGCCGGTTCCTCCAACTCGAGTTGCGACTGTCGATTTACTTCCGCTTCCACCGCCATACGCTTCGACTTGCGATACACGTTGAAGACTGCGAGCGTCCAGAAAGGAACCAAGTCTACGCCCGGCAGCAGTTTCGCGAAAAACGACGGCAGAAACTCCCAGTGCCAGCCCAGCAGGTGGACCATCAACGCCCCGACTCCCAAGTCGAGCACATCCTCAGCCGGCGACAGAGCCCCTTCGGCAAACACAGGAAAAATCGCGATCTGCAACGCATCCGCAACGATCGCGAGAATCATCGCCGCCTGAAACTGCGGCCCCGCCGAGATCGTAACCTTGTCGTCATTCATGACAGATCGTTTCCTGGCTTTATTCTAAACGATTCGGCCGGACCCGGCAGTTCTTCACACCCGCCAATCTTGCGGCGGATTTTCAATCTCCCAGAAATCTCCCGCCGGAATGTCGAACTCCAGACCCACCAACCATCGCGCGCCTTCGATTATCGTGCGCACCAGCACAATCCTGCCGCTTTTGCTTCGGCCATCCGAGATCAATTCCACTAAAACCGGCGTTTTATTCGCTAATTGCACGGGGAGAAGAACGCCGCATCCGTGCGCATTTACCACCACGGTTTCGTGTTGGCCGCAAAAGTTTTGCTTAGGATCGAGGCTGGTGAGCACAATCGGCACCCGCCGGGACACGCGTGTGCTCCGCCTGCCGTCGTGAGCTCTCTCGACTGCACTCCCTTCGCTCGGATTCAATGCGCGCGCGTCCCCAGCATCTGCGGTTCATATTAAAGACTGCCGCGGAGATTACACCCTCCCCCCTCCCACATTTACGAAAACGGAACAAGCGAAACCACGGCAGTTCGCGAAGCAACGCAAAACTCGCCGTTTCCCCTGGGGTGCCGGCCGGTAGCTACGGTCCGCCCTGGGCGCGCCAGGGCTCGCTAGCCTTCGACCGCGGCACAGTTCGGGAGAAGAACAGAGTACAATTACCGCGTTCTCAAGGCCTATTTTCCCAAACTATGACCGGGCCATCCATCAACAAGCGAACCTTCCTTAAGCTCTTCGCCGCGCTGACGGCCAGCCCGGCCGCCTCTTTGCTGCCTGCCTGGGCCAACGAAAAACTGACGAACTGGGCTGGCAATCTTGAATACAGCACAGACCGCTTGTATTCCGCCAACTCGCTGGCTCAGGTGCGCAATTACGTTCAAAAAGAAAACAAATTCAAGGTTCTCGGCACCCGCCACTGCTTCAACAACATCGCCGACAGCGCCAATGGCTTCCTTTCCCTGAAATCGATGAACAACGTTGTCGAGCTTGACCCCGCCACGCGCACCGTCACCATCAACGCCGGCATGACCTATGGGCAGCTCTGCCCTTATCTCGACGGCAAAGGTTTTGCCCTGCATAACCTAGCGTCCTTGCCTCACATTTCTGTGGCTGGAGCCTGCAGCACCGCAACTCATGGTTCGGGCGAAACCAACGGCAACCTCGCGACCGCAGTCTCTGCGTTGGAACTTGTGACCGCTTCCGGCGACGTGGTCAAAATATCCCACGCCCAGGACGGTGAGAATTTTCTTGCAGCCGTCGTCGGTCTGGGCGCGCTCGGCGTAGTCACAAGAATCACGCTCGATGTTCAACCCACCTACACCATGCGGCAGTATGTCTATGAAAACCTCCCGCTCTCTGCTGTGAAAGATCACTTCGACGCCATAGAATCCAGCGGCTATAGCGTCAGCCTGTTCACCGACTGGCAAAAGCAGCGCGTGAATGAAGTCTGGATCAAAACCCGCGAAGATCAAGGCCGCCATTTTGACGCGGCTCCTGAATTTTTCGGCGCAACCAAAGCCACTAAGAACCTCCACCCCATCGCTGAACTCTCCGCGGAAAACTGCACCGGGCAAATGGGCGTCCCAGGGCCCTGGTACGAACGCCTGCCGCACTTCCGCATGGGCTTCACTCCCAGCGCGGGCAAGGAACTTCAGTCGGAATATTTCGTCCCCCGGCAGCACGCGGTCGAAGCGATCTTGGCCGTTGAACGCCTCCGCGATCAAGTCAGCCCGCACTTATTGATTTCAGAAATCCGCGCCATCGCGGCCGACAATCTCTGGATGAGCCCCTGTTACCACCAGTCCTGCGTGACCATTCACTTCACCTGGAAGCAGGATTGGCCTGCCGTCAGCCAGTTGCTGCCCGTAATTGAGAAAGAATTAGCGCCTTTCAACGCCCGCCCGCACTGGGGGAAACTCTTCACCACGTCCCCCGCGGTATTGAAAAACATTTACACAAAGATGCCAGACTTCATCGAACTCGCTAAGAAATTTGATCCGCAAGGAAAGCTCCGCAACGAGTTCCTGAACAAAAATGTCTTCGCTTCCTAGGTTAGTGGGACGCGCCGCCAACATAGTTGCCGTAGCCTACGATCACCGTAGAGCCCACAAGCACCAGCAGACTGAATGCCACGAGGAGCTTGGTTCTGTCTCCGGCGCCCTTCCATTCCTTGAGCGCAATACCCCATAGAGTGCTGAAGATGATGATGCTGGCCATGTGCAACGTCCAACTGGAAAACTTGTAACGACCCATCTGAGTCTCCCCCATGGTGTAGAAGAAAAACTGCATATACCAGGTCGTTCCCGCGAGGGCTGAGAAAAGATAGTTGGCGAACATGGGAGCTTTCACGGCGGTGTCCTGGGCAACGGCCACTGCTACCGCCATTTCCTCCCCCGGAGCGTCGGTTACCGTCTCAAGAATATGCTCTTCTTTGCGAGCGGGCGTGCTTCCCCGAATTTCGGATTCGAAGTACTGATAACCAGTCCGATTTCGAATATTCAGGATGATGCACCAAATGAAGTTAGTAGTGAAGCCGCCAGCCAGCACTATCACGAGCACGGGAAGCCCTTGCCATAACGTCGGCGTTCCGTGTTGCAGCGTGATCACCTTGATGGGATCACCCGCCGCCAGCCCGTAAGCAAAGCAAGCGCTCATCACGCCCGAGAAAGTCGCGACCAGCAATCCCTTCCTCAAGTCGAATTCCTTGATCGAAGCGCGCTTCTGCTCGGTCGACATTTCACGTTCTTTCGAGACTCCGGCGGCGCCCGCGAACGCAATGCCAAGCAGACAGACTGCCACCCCGCCGAGAATGATCAGTCCAGATGGCGTGCCAAGAACTTCGGACGCGAACACCCCCCGGAAAATTGGAGGCATAAGCGTGCCGAATGCGGCTGTGTACCCCAACGCAACCGCCATGCCCAGCGACATCCCGAGATAGCGCATGGTAAGACCGAAGGTGAGTCCGCCGAGTCCCCACAAGACTCCGAACGTATATGCCCAAAACAAACTGCTCCCCGGAGCTTCGTGGAGCACGCGAGTGAGGTCGTGCGTCATGGTCAGAGCAAGAATCCACGGGGCGATAATCCAGCTGAAAAATCCGCCAACCAACCAATAGGTCTCCCATGCCCAATTCTTGACTCCGCGATAAGGGACGTAGAAACTGGCCGAGGCCAGACCGCCGAGCCAGTGAAAAAACACCCCCAGGGCAGGATTCATGAAGTCCTCAATCTTGAATTTAAAGGTGAAAAACTTCTTCCAGCGGCTGCATGGCTCGGTCGGGCAACACGCCGTCGGGCTGGACGAAAAAGTCGCCCATTTCCCGCTGCCAGCGTTCATTGACTTCGCGATTGGCCATCCCCGAGCGAGCGCGTTCAAAATCTTCTGTTTCCAGATAGCCGACGAGAAGGCCATCCTCTCGCAGGAACAGCGAATAGTTGCCCCATCCGGTTTCTCGCAACGCGGCTTGCATCTCAGGCCAGACGGTGCGATGGCGCGCTTTGTATTCTTCCAGCCGTTCGGGCTTGACCTGCAAGACAAAACAAATACGCTGCATCTTTGCTCCTTAGCGCAGGAATGCCTCAGAAAGGCCGCCGTCTACAGGAATGACATGCCCGGTCGTCTTTGCGCTCTGATCGCCGGCCAGCCATAAGATTGCAGCCACGCAATCCTGCGGCAGGATCGGCCGCTTGGTTAACGTGCGTTGCGCATAAAAGTCAGCCAGTTTAGCACGCAGTTCGTCCGTCGAATCAAGTTCTGAAAACGCAATCTTATATTTCTGCAACGATTGCATAACGCGATCACGAGGAAACATCGTGGAACCCGCTACCACGGTTGCGGGAGCGATTCCGTTCACTCGCACCGTAGGGCCAAGCTTGATCGCGAGCTCGCGAATCAAATGGCTCAGAGCCGCCTTGCTTGAATCGTAGGCTTCGCTTCCCTTCTTGGGGACAACGGCGTTGGCGGAACTGGTGAGCACCATTGCAGCGGGCAGACCCTGATCTTTGAATACCCATTCGGTCTGTTGCGCGAGGTGATAGTTGCCCGTGACATTCACGAGGAATGTTTGCGCCCACTGCGCATCGGCAAGTTCGCCGTCGGAACCCGGCACGGGATAGATTGCCGCAGTGTTAACGATGATGTCGATGCCGCCGAACTGACTGACGGTAAAATTCGCCGCCTCTGCCAGCGAGGCAGAAGAACTGAGATCGACCTGAGTGTGCGCGACAAATTCGGTGGATATAGCGGAACCGGCTTCCTCGGCGACCTTCTTCGCTCCTTGTCGGTCAAAATCCGCTACGACAATGTGAGCACCCTTGCGGGCAAGCAGCAAAGCAACTTCACGGCCGATCCCGCTGGCCCCTCCAATAATCAGGGCGATTTTGCGACTGAATTCTGCCTCCGCAGGCATGCGCTGCAGTTTGGCTTCTTCGAGTGCCCAATACTCGATGCGGAATGCCTCCGACCTGGGCAGCGCAACATAGTTATGAAACTGGCTGAACTGCTGTGACTGCTCGGCATGACGGGCCTGTGGCAGAGGATGCGAGACGTCTCCATCTTCCAGCGCGTTTGCCCCAGCCATTACATGAATCGCGTTGATAAAAAACTCAGTCGTGATTCGCGCTTCTTTTTTATTTTTGCCGAAGCCGAACAGCCCCAATCCGGGGACGATCACGACCGACGGATTGGAATCCCGCAACTTGGGCGAATCACTGGTCGCCCACTCGTCGTAATATTTCTTGTAGGTGGTTCGATATTCGGCGGCCTGAGACTGAATCCGACTCTTTAAAACTCCAACATCCTCGTTCACCGAATTCCACGGAAGAAACAAAGGGCACACTCGGGTTCTCAGAAAATGGTCCGGACAGCTAGTGCCGAGCGAGCCCAGTTCTCTCGCCCATGTCGATCCCGCAAAGTTCAATGCGTCTTCACTGTCGGCATAGTGTGCGACCACGCGACGATTCGAAGAAACCACCCCACGAAGAGCGGGCAGGATCTGGGTTGCAATGTTCTCGCGATTCTCGGCGGGCCCTTGCTCGATGCCTCCAAATAAAGAACTCTTTTTTGATTGATGCCTCAAAATGAAGTCACCCATCTGGTCGATGGTATGAATGCTGTTCAGGTAGCAATCGCGCTGCGTGTTCCCCCAGGTGAACAAGCCGTGACCGCCAAGAATAAGGCCGTCCGAGCCCGGATTGTCTTTAACAGCCCGTTCCAGCATGAGAGCCAGTTCGAAACCGGGACGCTGCCACGGAAGCCATACAATCTTGCGGCCAAATTGCCTGTTAAACTCGTCCAGCTTGCGCTTTCCGTTGGCGCTTGCCGCCAACGCGATCGCCCAGTCCGGATGCAAGTGATCCACGTGGGCGAAGGGCAAGAACGCGTGCAGCGGAGTATCGATGGATGCAGCCACGCGATTCTCTCCGAATGCGGAAAGCGGATAGTAGCGAACCATTTCGTCTTCGTATTGTTCGCCGCGGTATAGCTCCTTCACTTGTTCGAGACGATCGAGATACAGCAAGGCAAATCCGCTCTCGGAGATGGAACCGAGATCGCCTCCACTGCCTTTCACCGCCAGCACGCGGACGGGCTGGCCCGTGAACGGATCTGGCAGTTCCATCTTCGAGCTCGTATTGCCGCCGCCGAAGTTGGTGATGCGCAGATCTGCGCCCAGCAAGTTCGAGCGATAACGCAACAGGCCCAACTGATGGTCGCCCATCTTCTGGGCATCCGCTTCGTTCCACAAATCCTTGAGGTAAATCATCTCTTTGATTTCAGGCATAAATGCTCCCGCAGTATTGCTCAAATCGCTCCGCATGCTGATCCCACTTGTCCGTTTCGAGCGGATCGAAACTTTCAGTGGGAAAAGATCGATCTACAATGTCGCGCACTTCTTTCAGCGAGGTCGCGCCTCCCGTCGCCAAAATCTGCACCGCGACGTTACCCAGCGCGGTGGCTTCGGCTGGGCCGGCCAACACTCGTCTTCCAGTTGCATCCGCGGTGAATTGATTCAGAAGCCGATTCTTTGACCCGCCTCCGATGATTCGAATCTGCTCGATATGTTTTCCGCTTACCTGCTCCAGGCTCCTAAGCACAAAACGGTATTTAAAGGCGAGGCTCTCCAGAACCGCTCGCGCAAAGGTGCCTGGTTCTTGTGGAGGAGCCTGGTGAGTACGGGCGCAGAACTGCTGAATCGCAGTTAGCATGTCCGCCGGCCGCAGGAACGACTCATCATCCGGGTCCACCAGACAACGGAAAGCAGGCTGCTGAATTGCTAACTCCATCAAGTCGCGGTAGGCGTAACACTGTCCTTTGAGCGTCCACGCATCTCGGCAGCCCTGCAGCATCCACAGGCCCATGACGTTCTTCAGGAGTCTCGTCGTGCCGTTCACGCCGCCTTCGTTGGTAAAGTTCATTCGCAAGGCATCGGAGGTGATGACCGGAGAATCCAGTTCCGTGCCCAGCAGCGACCACGTTCCCGAACTGAGAAAGGCGGTGCCGTCTCGAGCGGAAATTGCCGCCACCGCGGAGCCCGTATCGTGAGACGCCGGCGCGATTACCGTGGTTCCGGCGAGAGAGGTGCGGCCAGCAACATCGGGCAACAGCGGTCCAATGATTGAGCCCGGCTCTACAATTGGTGCCGGCAAATGCACCGGCAAATCCAATTGCCGCATCAGCTCGACGGCCCACGTAGGCTTCCCAGAATCCACCATCTGAGTGGTGGTTGCATTGGTGAATTCGCACACCGCCTTTCCCGTCAGCCAATAATTAAATAGATCTGGAATTGTGAGCAGATGTTTCGCCGCGGCAAGAAGTTGAGGTGTTTGCTTTCGAGCCGCGACCAACTGGTACAGCGTATTGATAGGCATGAACTGGATGCCGGTTGTCTTGTAAATCTCTTCTTTGCCGATCCTGCCCAGCACCTCTTCCACAATCCCTTCGGTTCTGCGGTCCCGATAGTGGTATGGATTCTGCAGTAACTCGCCGCGCTCTCCCAACAACGCGTAGTCGACTCCCCATGCGTCCACTCCAATACCCGCGAGTTCTACCTCGCCCAGTTTCGAGAAAGCTTTCCTCACCTCAAGCCAAAGCCTGGGCATGTCCCAGTGAAGAGACCCGCCATACTCCACCGGTTCGTTCGCGAAGCGATGCACCTCCTCGGTCGTAAGTATTCCGGCATGCAAATGTCCCAGAACCGCCCGTCCGCTTTGGGCGCCAAAATCAAATGCTAAATAAGGCTTGTGCCGTGACTGGCTCATAAAGGTGACATGGTGCGTTGCGGATTTCCCGAGCCATCACCGCCTTGAAGTTCGCCCCGGGGGCTCAGCTAATAGGCCTTATAGATAATCTTCTCACGCGTACGAAGTGATACTTTGGGAGTTTCTCGCCGCCCGCTCTTTCGAGATTCGTGGCATATAGCCGCTCCCCTGAAACGCTTTCAGCGGTTCGCGCGGCAGCCCTTTGGAGTCGCGCCATTCCTGAATCACCGGGCGGACATCTGTATTGAACGCATCCTGTAGTAGCGATTCGGCGGCCACCAGCTCACATTGACTCTGGGCCTGCGAAAGCTCCTCGTAATTCACCAGTGCAGCCTTCGCAAATAACTGCTGCGCCATGGTGACAGTTTGAATTGCCTCTTCAATTTTTCCCTTAAGGTTGTGGCTCTGGTCGACCATGTATGCGATATCGGCTTGCTTGCCGCTCTCCCACTCGAAGTAGAGAATCTCGTGAAAGATCCGGAAAACCTGATACGGATCGATCGACCCGAGAGTCAAGTCATCGTCCGCGTAGCGGCGATCGTTAAAGTGAAAGCCGCCGAGCATGTCTTCCGCGAGCAACCACGCAACGATTTGTTCGATGTTCTGGGCCGCGTAATGATGGCCTGTATCGACTAAAACTTTCGCTTGCGGGCCGGCAGCGCGCGAAACGAGAAAAGACATGCCCCAGTCGGCAATGTCGGTATGGTAAAAAGCGGGCTCGAAAGGCTTGTACTCCACCAGCAAGCGCTGTCCGGAAGACAACGCATCGTGAGATTCTTTCAGCGCCTCTGTGAACCACTGCTTGCGCTGTCGAATATTGGCCGTGCCCGGATAGTTGGAACCGTCCGCGAACCACATGGAAATGTCTCTGCTGTGAAGCCGCCGGGCTATCTCGATACTATCTTTAGTGTGCTCTAAGGCGCGTTGCCGCACTCCGGCGTCAGGATTGCCAAAGGAGCCGAACTTATATTCCTGATCCTGAAAAAGATTAGGATTGATTGCCCCCGGCAACACTCCGTAGCGGGCGGCATATTTCTTGATTTCGTCCGTGCTGCGCACTCCATCCGGGCAATCCCAAAGCACATGCAATGCCACGGTCGGGCAGACGCCGGTGAAAAGATGCACCTGACCCGCATCGCTGAACTTCTCTTCTGTTGTCGTCGCCGCAGCTGGCTGGATGAATTTGCCGAATCGCGTACCGGTGTTAGCGAAGCCCCAGGACGGCAGCTCGATGCGGAACGACTCGAGCGAATTAAAAATCTTCTTGCTGTTCGGCGCGTCCATACTGGACCTCTCTCTTAGGATTCGAAGGGTACATTTGACACTTGCGAACGTCACGCATTTCTTCTGGAGAATTTGTGGTTTCGCATTGCAGAACGACAGCGCACCGCCACGGCGGCTGCCAAACGAGTCTGAAGCCGAGACCTTGCAACCGCCGAATCAATCGCGTTCGTCACATTTCAAGGTCGATTGAAGCGGCAATTCTGCCATGCAGAATCTTGTCTGTCAGCCGAACGCAGCAATCGCCAACCTTACACGAAGAAAAGGGCCATGAAATGCGTATTATTCTAATGGCTTGACGGGTCGTTAAGCGAACATGGACTGGGATCTGCGCGGGAATGGCAGTGACAGTCGCCTTGTCCCCGTGGCAATCCCTCCTGCGTTTCGCCATTTTAAGCGAGCGACGATTACGTACCGGCACGGGGCAAAGACCTTTGCGGCTTCAATCTGAAATTTTGCTTTGCAAAATACAAAAACCGGATATTATGCATATCCTATGAGCCCCGTCGCTCCTTCCCGCGATCGTTATCTCGTTAAGTCGATCGTTCACTCCTCGCAACTGTTGGGCGCTTTCCGTTCTTCCGGCGAGGCCCTGCCGCTGAAAGAGATTGCTGCGCGTTGCGGCTTGCCGAAGACCATGGTGTTCCGTCTCCTCTATACGCTTGAGAAGTGCGGGATGGTAGACAAGTTGGGGCAAAACCTCTATCAATCGCGAGTTCGCCCCTGGAAACAAAGACTCTATCGCTTGGGATATGCGGCTCAAGGTACCGATTACCAGTTTTCCCGGGAAGTTTCAGAAGGCCTGCAGCGCGCGGCGGCGACCGAGGGAATCGAATTGATTTGTGTCGACAACCGGTACAGCGCCAAGATTGCCCAGCGCAGCGCCGACTTGTTAGTGCGGGAAAAGGTGGATCTTGCAATTGAGTTTCAAACCGATGAGGAAGTCGCTCCCATCGTGGCCGCGAAATATCGGGAAGCGAACATCCCCATGATTGCCATCGATATTCCTCACCCCGGCGCGACCTACTACGGCGCCAACAACTACGAAGCTGGACTGATCGGCGGTCGATACCTTGGGCGTTGGGTCAAAGAACATTGGCAGTCGGAAGTCGACGAAATCGTCCTGCTTGAGCTGAAGCGCGCAGGAAACCTGCCCCGCATGCGCTTATCCGGGCTACTCGTGGGCATCAATCTGGTGTTGCCGAGCGCAGCGCATTGCCGCGTGACCTATCTGGACGGAGATGGCGAACTCGGCCCCAGCTTTGAGGCAGTCAGGAAGCATTTGCGATCGTCTCACGCCAAACACGTCGTGGTGGGCGGGATCAATGATCCCAGTGCTCTCGGTGCGCTGCGCGCTTTTCAGGAGGCAGGCCGGGCCGAGAACTGTGTGGTCATGGGCCAGAACGCATCGCCCGAAGGAAGAGCGGAACTGCGCGAACCCAAGACGCGCCTCGCTGGATCCGTCGCTTTCTTTCCGGAACGTTATGGTGAGAACATTATTCGCGTCAGCCTCGATATCCTGAACCAAAGGCCGGTCCCTCCCGCGGTGTTCGTGGAACACAAGCTCGTGACCCCGACCACTGTCGATCACTACTATCCAAACGATGGCCTGGCTTCAATCTCGAGATCCGAAAACACAACTCTCGCGCGCTCAATCCGCACCGCTTGAACGATCGCACAGAGAGCCCACAAAACGTGGCCCCACACGCATTCGTCGGGGATGCTTAAGCCAGCCTGCCGGCTTGACTCAGATTAGGGCTTCCGCAAGAGTGCGAACGTCCACTTCAAGCAAAATTGTTTTGCAATGCAGAATCATCTCCGCCGCTCCCTTGCCCGGCGATGCCTAGCCGCACTGCCGATGTCAGGGCCTAAGTTCACTGTGACATAAGGTGTTTCCCCAGATTCGTCCTGCAATCGCCGCCTATTTCTCATTGCAAAACACGAGGTGATTGCCAGTTGCGAGTTGACGGTGCTCAATCACCAGTGTGAGCATCCCGCCACAGAGCGACAGAAGTTGGGGCGGGGTTCACGACAGTATTTCCGCAGTCGCCAAAGAGAGGGAATAAACATGTCCACGATGACACGTAATTTCTTGCTGTGCTTGCTGATTACTTTGTCGACGCAGGTTCTCCTTTTTGGCCAGGCTGGCGCCACCGGAACGATTCTGGGCACAGTCACCGATAACTCCGGCGCGGTGGTTGTGAATGCTGCGGTTGCGATCACGAATCTTGCGACCGGAGTTACAAAAAAAACCACAACTAGTTCAGCCGGTGATTTCACCGCCCCGTACCTGCAACCCGGTACCTATAAGGTTGAGGTACAAGCGCCAGGGTTTCAGAAGTCCGTGCTGCAAAACATCGTTCTGGTTGTCGCCCAGGAGGCGCGCGCTGATGTCAATCTAAAACCTGGAGCCACATCGGAGAGCGTAACTGTCGAAGCGAACGCCGTCGCTCTGGACACGGACAGTTCGACCGTTTCGCAGACCGTAACCCAGGAACAGGTCAATGAACTGCCACTGAACGGCCGAAATTTCCTTAGCCTGCTTTTTATTGGCGCTGGTGCCGTGCAAACCAACGGAGAAATGGGCCAAATGCGGCAAGGTGAGGGCAATGCGATAAGCATCAATGGCAGCCGTCCTGAGTCGAGCAACTATACCCTCGACGGCCTGGCCAATACTGACACCGCCCTTAACACGCCTGCCGTCATCTTGTCCCAGGACGCGATCCAGGAATTCAAGGTTCAGAGTGAAACTTACTCTGCCGAATATGGATTCAGCGCCAATCAGATCAACATCGTAAGCAAGAGCGGCACCAATCAATTGCACGGATCGATATTCGAATTTGCCAGAAATGACGCTTTCGACGCCAAGGGACCATTTCAGACGGCAAACCCTGAGTTGCGGCAAAATCAATTTGGTTTTGTAGTTGGCGGCCCGGTTTATATTCCCAAGGTCTATGACGGCCGCAACAAAACCTTCTGGTTGGTGAACTACGAGGGCTGGCGCATCAAGAACGGGACCAATCTTTTCTTCAGTGCTCCCGATGCGGCGGAGCTTCAGGGAAATTTCTCGGGCGAAACCTTTCCTGCTTACGGAACGGCCGCCTGCAGCACCGCCCTCTCCAATAATTTGCCTTGCATGCCGGTCGATCCAACCACTGGCGCTCCTTTCCCGAGCAACACAATTCCCTCGTCCAGTTTTTCGCGCTTAGCAACTACCGAACTTGCCGCCGGACTGTTTCCTGCTCCGAATTGCATAGGCTGTCTGGAAGGCAATTACCGTCTCAACACCACCCTGCCCAATACCGTCGACCAGCAGACTTATAAGGTGGACGAAAATCTGGGCCGTCTGGGTTCAATCTTTTTCCGCTACACCAGGGCTAACTACTCGAACGACGGCATCAATGGATCCGTTTCCGTACCGGCAGGCGTTAGCATATTCTCCGAAAAATCAACCAGTTGGCAGGTTTCGCACACGGTCACTCTCGGACACAACATCATTAACAACTTCCGCTTCGGCAAACTCGAGGCCATCGCAAACCAAGGCGGCAATCCTGCTCCCACATCCGCGGTCAGCGCAATGGCGATCGCGGGAGTTTTCCAGGATATTCCTGCAGCTTATCGTCTGTGGCCAACAATCGGGTTCCAGAGCCTGAGCGCGAGTTACGGAAGCCAGGGGAATGACAGTACGACCAGCGACATTCCAATGTGGGAGTTTGCCGATTCAGTTTCGACAGTTCGTGGAAAACATACGGTCAGCGCAGGAATTGATTTCCGCAAATGGGTGCAGAAACGCAACCTCTCTGCAGATTTTCTCGGAGACTTCGGCTACAACAACACCACCGTGCTGAACAACGGTGGCGGATGCCCGAACGCGACCGGTCTCTGCGGTACCGGCAATGCAGTCGCGGATTTCCTGCTGGGCTACTACAACAACGCCAGCACATTTCAGCCCGGTCCCTTCTCGCCCGCCGGGGCGGTCGGAAATTTGAACCAGTATCATTTCTTGTACGTGGCACCGTTCGTTCAGGACGACTGGAAGGTCAGCAATCGCCTCACCCTTAACCTGGGATTGCGTTGGGACTATCGCAGCGTGCCCTTTGAACAGAATAATAAGATGTTCTGGTTCGACACCGCTCAGTCCGGTGGTGGCTTGTGCTATGCCGATAAAGCCTTGGGCACTCAAAGTGTTTCGGGGCTCGGAGGTCCCATCGCCCCGTCCGGGAACGGATTCTACGACTATTGCGGACGGCAGAATCCTGCGGACGGCTCGAAAAAGCCATTCGCTCCCCGCATCGGATTTGCCTATCGCTTCGGAGACAAGACGGTAATCCGCGGCGGCTACGGCATCTTCTTCGATTCTTCCGAGACTCGCGAAATTGACGACTCGGGCGACATTTATCCCTTTGTCGTGCGCGCTTCTCCCAATCCCACCACTGACCCTACATTACCTAAGCTGACCGACAATATGTTTTCGCCAGTCACGCTTCATCAGATCAGTCCCGCGACCGACGGCAGCCAGTTCTTCGCCGTCATCATCTCGGAAAAGCCGCGAAATCCTTATGTGCAGCAATGGTCGCTGTCGGTGCAGCGTGAGTTAGCCCGAAACACCACGCTGGAGTTGAATTATGTCGGGAATAAGGGTACGCATCTGCTCAACCGCACAAACATTGGACAACCGCTGCCACCGTCGGATCCCGCGCTCTGTGAATCGAGCGGCGGAACCGCTGGTGATTGCCCGGTTGCGACTCGCAGACCGTATGCGAACATCACGTCGGCGAATGGCTTCCTGGATAGTCAATGGAACGGATACTCAAACTACAACGCATTCAACGCAAAATTCGAACGCCGCAATCGAAACATGGCTTTCCTCGCGGTTTACACCTGGGCAAAAAGCCTTGACGACAAATCGGCCGCTGCAGGACTTGGTGCAACCAACGCATTCGCCGGACACATGGACGATCACAATCCGCGCCTGGATTACGGCCCATCTGATTTCGATGTGCCGCATCGCTTCGTAGCCAGCTACGTTTATCAATTGCCCTTTGGCCGCGGAAAGCATTACGGCAGCAACATGAATAAGGCTGCCGATGTCGCCGTAGGCGGTTGGGAAGTCACCGGCGTCACCACCTTCCAGAAAGGATTCCCCTTCTCTGTTCTCTGCAACGACACGCTGGGCCTTCTTGTGACCTTTACGCAGCGCTGCAATCTGGTCGGAAATCCCGGCAGCGCTCATCAACTTACAAATTGGTTTAACGCCGCCGCTTTCGCTCAACCTCTACCCGGTCAATTTGGCGACAGCGGTCGCAACATCCTTCGGGAACCGGGGATCAACAACTGGGATGTCGGCTTGGATAAAACGTTCAATTTCACCGAGCGAATACATTTCCAACTGCGGCTGGAAACCTTCAACACCTTTAACCACGCCGATTATGGATTGGACCCGAGCCAGGCCGGTGTCGGCCCCGGACAATCCGCAGTCGGAAACTCTATCACTGGCCCAGGATTTGGTCAGGTGACGTTGGCGCGGCCTGGCAGAATCGTACAACTCGGGGGGAAAGTTACTTTCTAAACCGTAGCCGCCATAGCGACCCGCCGACCAACCGGTTTGGCGGGTCGTCTACTCTCAATTAAACTCGCAGCAGATGAATTCTCCTGCCTGGGTACCGTTATGCGACGCTTTTCTGCTCGCCTGCCTTATCACCCCGCGAATAGCGGCTCAATCGTCAAATGACGTCGAGCGTTATGCCGAACAAGGTCAACGCGCGTTGGCACAGGAGAACTATTCCGCAGCGGAACAAGCTTTCGAGAAACTGCGCGCACTTCAGCCGGGCGTTGCCGAAGTCCACGCGAATCTCGGCCTCATCTATTTCGAGGAGCGAAAGTATGAGCAAGCTGTCGCGTCCCTGCGCCAGGCGTTAAAGCTCAAGCCCAGCCTTCAAAGATCGGACACCCTGTTAGCGCTCTCCCTTTCCGAACTCAGCCGGTACAGGGAAGCATTGCCCGGGCTGGAGAAGGGATTTCGCGCCGCGAAGGACGCAGACACCAAGCGACTTTGCGGCCTGCAGTTGCTGCGAGCCTATGAGGGACTGCAACGAAACGATCAAGCCATGCAAGTCGCGCTGGAGCTGACGCGAGGCTATCCGAACGATCCAGAGGTTCTTTATCACGCCGGCAGAGTCTATGGAAGCTCTGCCTACCTCGCGATGGAAAAGCTGGTCAAGGTTGCTCCGGATTCCGTGTGGCGTCATCAGGCGGCGGCCGAAGCCGACGAGAGCCAGGGTTCTTACGATGCCGCGCTAGCCGAGTATCGGCAGGTGCTCGGGCTCGAACCACGCCGCCCAGGAATTCACTATCGCGTCGGACGCACTTTGCTCGAGCGTTCGCACGCTAAGACTTCCCCTGAAGATGTCGCGGCAGCCCAATCCGAGTTCGAACAGGAATTACAACTAGACCCCAGTAATGCGAACGCCGCGTACGAAATTGCAGAGATCCATCGTCAGGCAGGCCGTTTCGCGCAAGCGCAGCAGTTCTTTGAACTTGCGTTGAAGTCCTATCCGAACTTCGAGGAGGCGCATACGGGGCTGGCGTCGGTCTTGATGTCGCTCAAGAGTCCCCAGGATGCATTGGTCCATCTGCAGAAAGCCATCGCCCTTACTCCCGAGGACGAAGTCGCATGGTTTCGGCTGGCGCAGGTGCAGCGGATCCTTGGCAATCCTTCAGAGCAGCAGAAAGCGTTGGCCGAATTCAATCACCTGCGACATCAGATCAACCAGCAGAAGGAAATCGAGCCCGCATTTTCGCCTCGCGAAGTGACCAAACAGCAGGTTGACCCCAACTCGCAGTAACTGCGCTCCACCTCTCGCTAGGGGAGTGTCACCACCGCGACCGAGAATCCGGCTAACTTTAGACTGTCAGCGGTCAATTTCGCCGTCCCCGGAGGTTCGAACCCGGTCGTCTGATCGACGTAGTCTATTTGTCCCCCGCTCGCACCTGCGATCTCCACATCCATCGAGCGATTTCGCTTATTGACCAGCAATACGCGCTTCTTGCCATCCCGTGTCTTGCAAGCAAGCGTATAGACGTAGGGGTTCGCCGGCGCAGCAGCGTCAGACTCCATCAACTTGTCCCCTACGCCGAAATTGTCATGCAGCAGCTTAAGCACCCAATAGCGCGCATTCGGCTTTCCGTTATTCCAGTCCACCATGGAAACGCTGGGATATTGCGTCGGAAACCCTACAAGCTGTGATTCTCCCGCCACATCGATCCCAATTTTCGTCAACTCCCCGAAGATGTAGGCATACATCGCGCCGGCAAGGTTCCAGTAAGAATTTTCGATTGCTTTGGCCACATGGCCGGGCTGGTCTTGAGCAGTGTCGTCGGCTGAGATCACTCCAAGTTCGTCGATCGTTGTTTTCGTCTCGGGCGAAAGCCGTTTGCGAATGGACTCGATATAACGAACGGTCTTCACAAATCCGTCCGCCTGGTCAAAATACGTAAACTGTTCCACCTCCGGAGTCTGGTCAGCGCTGGGAACGGCATAGAAGTGGTACGAGATGAAATCCAGCGGCACGCCCGCCTGATGATTTTTGTGGTCGAGGAAGTATTCGAAAAAGTGTGGATCGATCGGAATCGCCAATGCCAGCCCAACAAATTTCATGTCGGGCTGAACTTTCTTCATCGCAGTAACGACTGCGTCGTAGAGACGCGTGTAGGTTTCCGGATCGAAGTGGTGCTCGAAGTCCACCTCGTTCAGCACCTCCCAATGAGAAATCGGAAAGTGATATCCCGATTCGTGGCGTTTGCCGAACTCATCCGTGAAGCCACCCTGCGTGTACCAGGAAATCAGCCGCGCATAGTAGTCAGCCACCTCTTTCATGCTGGGATCTCGCAGTTCGCTTCCCTGCTCATAGGTCCAAGTGACCTGGTTCGGGTCGGCGGGATAGGTTACCGGTTTGTCCGTCTTGTACATCCACTGTGGAATCGTGCTGAAGTTGAGAATTACCGAATGCCCCTTGGTGGCATTGAGGAAGTCAATGGTCATGGGATCGATGGCGGAAAAATCCCAGTACGTCTTTCCATTTTCCGGCGGCTCCAGTTCGGCGACTCCGAGCTTTGGATATGGCAGCCACGGTACATAACGAACATAGTCTGCGCCCAGATCGTGCAGAGACTTGAACGCGTTGTCGTGTACGGGCGTACCGCGCTGCAGCGGAGGATTCACCACCACCTGCAGAGTCGGAGTGGTCTGGGAGACCCGAACCACCTTATCCCAGTGCACCGTTATTTTCGACACTGGATCCTGAGCAGCACAAACCCAAGAACAACAAATAATCATCGCCAGTAATGCCGGAATCTGCTGCCGCAATTTACTTTTCATCCTGTCCTCGCCAACTCGATTAACGGACCGTCTCGTATGGCATGGTCCTCGCCCTATCCACGGAGTCGAATCGTCGCACTCCCCGGCGCAATCGTCAATTGATGGTTCTGGGAGACGCGGTGTTTGGCATTGCAGAACGAGCGGGCCACTTGCCTCGATCCCTTGTGGCTCGAATCAACAGCGGCTATGCTTGCCAGCTATTCTTGAAAGCGTCGTCGCAGGTAGGAAACTGGAGACTATTCATGGAAGCGGCGGATCATCCCCTGAAGGTTGGCCTTTTCGGTATCGGATTGGACAGCTATTGGCCTCAGTTTCCCGGCCTTCGCGATCGGTTAACCGGATTTCTGGACCGAGTTGGCCGAAAGATCGAGGAATCTGGCGTGCTCGTCGTCAACTTGGGCCTTATCGATACTCCCGAGAAGTCGGTTGCGGCTGGCCACGACTTCCGAAAAGCCGATGTCGATCTCATCTTCTTGTACGTAACGACCTACGCGCTTTCTTCAACCGTGCTTCCCGCAGTGCGCCGGGCGAAAGTTCCTGTGATCGTTCTGAATCTCTCGCCCGAGGCCGCGATCGACTACGAACAATTCAATCGACTTGGCGACCGCACCAGCATGACCGGTGAGTGGCTTGCGTATTGTCAGGCCTGTCCGCTTCCCGAGATCGCGAACGTGTTCAATCGTTGCCGGATTCCTTTCTTCCAAGTTAGCGGCATGTTGGAAAATGATCCCATCGCCTGGAACGAAATTGGCGAGTGGATCGATGCTCTCCGCGTTGCGCACATCATGGAACACAATCGCCTTGGCGTAATGGGCAACTACTACGGCGGGATGCTCGACATTTATTCCGATCTCACCCAGCAATGCGCCTATTTCGGAGGACATGTCGAAGTTGTCGAAGTCGATGAACTCGCGGCCTTGCGCCGAGAGGTTCGCGAGGCGGATCTCAACCGGAGACTACAAGAATTCCGGTCCGCTTTCGATGTGCAGCCAGACTGCTCTGTCGAAGAACTGCAGCGAGCCGCGCGGACGTCCATTGCGCTGGACCGGCTCGTCGAAGTTCACCGTCTCGGCTCGCTGGCTTACTACCACAAGGGCGTGGGAAGCCCCGAGAACGAAGACACGATCAGTTCCATCATTCTAGGATGCAGCTTGCTGACAGCGCGAGGAATTCCCGTCGCCGGGGAGTACGAGATCAAGAATGCTCAAGCTATGAAGATCTTGGACTCTCTCGGCGCAGGCGGTTCTTTCACCGAGTACTATGCCGTCGACTACAACGACGACATAGTGCTGATGGGCCACGACGGTCCCGGCCATATCGGAATTGCGCAAGGAAAAATAAAGGTTCGCCCCCTGCATGTCTATCACGGGAAGGTTGGGCATGGGTTGTCGGTAGAAATGTCGGTAAAGCATGGGGCGGTAACGCTGCTCTCTGTGGTGCAAACCGCGGACGGGAAACTTAAGCTGCTTGTCGCCGAGGGTGAGTCGGTTCCCGGTCCAATCCTCGAAATCGGCAACACCAATAGCCGCTACCGTTTTTCAATTGGCGCAAGGGACTTCCTCAACCAGTGGAGCGCTCATGGGCCAGCACACCACTGCGCCGTGGGTCCAGGTCACGTCTCAAGCAAACTCAAAAAATTGGGCGAGCTGCTGGGAATGGAGTGCGTCCGGGTGTGTTGAAGTGCAATTCCAACTGGCTTCCCTCCAAATTCTCTCTCCATTTCGCATTCCGCATTGCGAAATGCAGCCCGAAGACCACCGACTGGCACGGATCACATTTTCAAGCCCCTTTATGCGAGTATCCACACCTCGCCCGCAAATCTTTCGGCTTTCTCTCTTCATTTCGATGCGCGTTCTTTCCTTTCACATAGCGAAACGTTCGCGATCCCGGAATCGGGAGTTGACGCCGGCGCTGTTCAAATGAAACCATGCCCGCCGTCTCTAATAGCAGGCCAACCACCATGGCGTAATCTCGTCGCAGGGATATGACCTATAACCTCGCCGAACCAACCATGCATCGAGTCGAGTTCTCAGTACAGGAGGATCAGGTGAAGCGTCTTCGATTACTCTGTGTGTTCGTCGCAATTGCGGTTTTTGCCTCGACCGCTTCAGCCCTGCCTGTCCACCTGCGTTGCGAATACCTGGAAAATCCCCTCGGCATCGACTTGGCTACTCCTCATCTTTCATGGCAGAGCGACAACTCCGAGCGTAATTGGAAACAGGTCGCCTATGAAGTTCTGGTAGCCAGCAGTGACGAAAACTTGCGCAACGGCAAAGCCGACGTTTGGGACAGCGGCAAGGTCGACTCCGCCGAGTCGGTTGGAATTGCGTATCACGGCCCGGCATTGGAATCGCGAAAGAGATATTTCTGGAAGGTTCGAATCTGGGACGCGGCCGGACAAGTTTCCGAGTCGGCGGAAGGAACCTGGTGGGAGATGGGCATGCTCCATCCCACGGACTGGAAAGCAAAATGGATTCGCTGGAAGAATCCCGAAGATGAAGCCGACCGCCAGGGAATCCGCTGGATTTGGTTGCCGGGCCAAGATGCACTCGCGGTTGTCCCGAAAACCGCCGCCACCTTTCGAGTCACCCTCAATCTTCCCAAAGACGCAAAACGTAGCGTTCTTTTTCTGGCCACTCGCGGAGATTACGTCGCCAAGGTGAACGGTCACCAAGTCGACGCGAAGAGCAGATGGACCACGTTCGATCGAAGAGATATCAGCGATCAAATGGTCGCTGGCAAGAACTTGATCGAAATCACCGTGACGGCTCCCGCGCCCCCGGAGTTCGGACCGAATGCTGGCGCGAAAACCACCACCGCCGCCCTCGCAGCGTCAGTTAAGATCACGCGTTCCAAGGGCGACCCGCTCCGCATCCCTACAAATGCAGACTGGAAGACAAGTTCTGACAATGCCTCGCATTGGCAATCCGCCCAAGTTGTCGCGGATTTGACCGATAAACGGCTGGGAGATCCGGGACAACTGCCGCAGCCCGCAGCCTACTTGCGACGATCGCTCGTACTCTCAAAGAATGTACAACGCGCAAGGCTCTACGTGACTGCGCTGGGCAGCTATCGCGTATTCCTGAACGGCAGCCGGGTTGGCAACGATGTTCTCACGCCCGATTTCACCGACTATCGCAAGCGCGTCCTTTACCAGGACTACGATGTCACCAGCTTATTGGTGAATGGCAACAACGTCATCGGCGCTCTACTTGGCGACGGCTGGTATGGCAGCGGCCTGACTTGGGTCGGGATGCACTTCTTCTCTCCTCCCGACCGGTTTGTAGCGCAACTCGAAATCGATTATGCCGACGGCAGCCATGAAACGGTCATCACCGACGAGTCGTGGAAAGCCGCGGAATCCCCAATTCTTCGCTCCGACATTTACGCGGGAGAAGTTTATGACGCTCGCTTGGAGCAGGCAGGGTGGGAGAAGGCTGGCTTCGATGATTCCAAGTGGGAATCGGTCGTAGTGGCCGATGCGCCGAGTATCGCTTTGTCCAGCCAGATCACGGCACCCGCTCAAGTGGTTGCTACTTTGGCTCCCAAGACGGTGACGCCCGTTGCGAACGGAAGGTACATCTTCGACATGGGCCAGAACATGGTGGGATGGGCGGCCCTGAAAGTAAAGGGTGCCGCAGGCACAAAAGTCAGACTGCGTTTCGCTGAAATCCTGAATCCCGACGGCACCATCTACACCGCAAATCTCCGCGACGCAGATGCCACTGACTACTACACTCTACGCGGCGGCGACGAAGAAACTTTCTCCCCACATTTTACTTTTCACGGTTTTCGCTACGTCGAGATGACCGGCTATCCCGGAGCTCCGCCCCTTGATGCGATCCGAGGAGAAGTTGTCAGCAGCGTAAGCGGCGATCCCGTCGCGACGCTCACAACTTCCAGCGACCTGGTCAACCGGATGTGGTCGATCGGCATTTGGGGGCAGCGCGGAAATTTCCTGAGCATCCCCACTGACTGTCCACAGCGCGACGAACGTCTGGGCTGGATGGGAGATGCCGGCGTTTTCTGGCGTACTGGAAGTTACAACTTCGACATCGCTGCATTTTCCCAAAAATTCATCCAGGACATCGTCGACGCTCAAACCAGCCAAGGCGCCTTTACCAACGTTTCGCCCAATACTCTTCCCTCCGGCGGGGGCGGAACCGAAGGCACTTCGGCGTGGAACGAGCGCATGGTTGGCGCTCCAGGCTGGGGCGATGCAGGAGTAATCGTCCCGTGGACAACATGGTTGCAGTACGGCGACCAGTCCGTCATCGAACAAAACTGGGATGCGATGCAGCGCTGGATGGAGTTCATCCAAACTCGCAATCCCGATTTTCTGCGCAGTAAAGGCGTTGGCCCAAACTTCGCCGACTGGCTCGCACCCGACGAAAATACAAACAAGGATCTTCTCGCCACCGCCTACTGGTCCCTGATTGCGAACATGATGTCGCAGATGGCGCGGGCAGTCGGCAAGGAAGACGACGCGAAGCGCTATGACGACCTCGTGCAGAACATCCGCGCGGCATTTCAGAAAGCCTATATCAAGCCCGACGGCACGGTTGGAACCGGAACCCAAACGTCCTACGTCGTCGCGCTCTATACCGGAATGGCTCCTACTTCTCTTGAGCCCCTGCTGGTCGACAAACTCGTGAAAGACATCGAAACCCGCGACTGGCATTTATCGACAGGATTCCTGGGCACACCCTTCTTGCTTTTCACCCTGGCCGATCACGGGCACAGCGATGTCGCTTATCGCCTCTTGCTGAACGATACTTACCCCTCCTGGGGATACATGCTTTCGAAGGGTGCCACTACCTGGTGGGAGCGCTGGAATGGCGACACCGGCGATCCGTCAATGAACTCGTACAATCACTACGCCTTCGGCTCGGTCATTGCCTGGGTTTATCGCTACGCGGCCGGTATCGATACCACGCCCGATTCTCCGGGTTTCAAGGAGATCGTGATTCATCCGCATCTCGACCCGCGCATGCCCTCGGCGCGGGCCGAATATGAATCGATCTACGGCAAGATTGTGAGTGATTGGAAAGGCACTCCCGGAGGTCCGTTCTCTCTAGCCGTCACGATTCCAGCAAATACTTCTGCGCAGATTTTCTTGCCCGCAACCGCTGGCACACATGTAACCGAAGGTGGAAACGTCATCAACGCCGAGGCGGAAAACGGATCGTACGTGATCCGGGTTGGCTCGGGTTCCTACAACTATGAAGTGAAGTGAGTCAAGGCGTCAAAAGCAGTTTGAGTTATTCCATAAAAATTTGGAGTGGTCTCGGTCGATTACGAAACCCAAAAGCGAACCGTCAAGCCCTGCGCCACGACGCTCGGTACGATCGCTAAAAGCAATTCACCGTCATAGACGTTTGCACCGCAACCGCGAAAGCGCGGCCTGTGTGACATTTGAAACGGAGGAATAGCGTGAGCCAGGACATCGCCGCAATCATTCGAAAGCTTACCGTTTTTGCATTCTGCGCTGGCTTGACAGTTTTGGGCTCTGGTCAAAGTTCCTCGCTCGAAGAAGGTTTCAAGACGCCTCCGAATTCCGCCAAGCCACGTGTGTGGTGGCATTGGATGAATGGCAACATCACCAAAGAAGGCATCAAGCTCGACTTGGAATGGATGAACCGCGTCGGCATAGGCGGGTTCCAGAATTTCGATGCATCCCTCGGCACTCCCAAACTTGTGGACAAGCGCTTGGTATACATGACTCCAGAGTGGAAGGACGCGTTCCTTTTCACCACACAACTTGCCGACGAACTCGGCTTGGAAGAGGCGATTGCTGGTTCTCCGGGCTGGAGCGAGTCCGGTGGTCCTTGGGTCAAGCCCAGCCAGGGAATGAAGAAAATCGTGTGGAGCGAAACCCAAGTTGAAGGCGGTAAGCCTTTCGCTAGCGTGCTACCGCATCCGCCTACGGTAAGCGGTCCCTTTCAGGACATTCCGATCTTCGACTTTCTCGCGATGATTGGCGGTCAAAAACCGGCCGCTCCACCATCTTTTTATGCGGACACCGTGGTGATCGCTTATCGTACGCCCACGAGTGACGTTCCAGTTTCATCGCTGCAACCAAAAATCACCTCCAGCAGCGGCAGCCTTGATTTAGCACTACTAACCGACGGAGACCTGGTAAAGACCACGCAGTTACCCAAAGCCGCTACTGGACAGCAGGCGTGGGTCCAATATGAGTTCCCCACTCCGCAAACCATGCGGGCCGTGACCCTGGCGTTGAACGATCCCGGCGCTGCTGCGGCCAACATGTTCGGAGCGGCCCCATCCATTGCGGACGTCGAAGCAAGCGATGACGGCCAGACGTTTCGCAAGCTGGTAGAAATTCCAAATGACGGTGGAGAAGAGCACACTATCGCTTTTCCCGCGACTTCGGCTCGGTTCTTTCGCGTGGCCTTCACCGACAAGCCGCCGTCGGGTTTCAGTGATATGACTTTTGATGTGGAGAGTCCTTTTGGCGACCCCAGCGGGATGAAGCCCAATCCCAATTTTGAGATATCGGAATTAGTCTTGCACCCGGGCCCGCGTGTCAGCCGCTTTGAAGAAAAGGCCGGCTTCGCTAACTTGCAGAGTTTTGATCCCTATCCAACGCCGCCAGTAGCGGCGTCGGATGCCATTCGCAAGAATGACGTCGTTGATCTGACTTCCCGAATGCGCGCCGATGGAATGCTGGATTGGACTCCATCGGCGGGCCATTGGGTCGTGCTGCGCTTCGGCTATTCGCTCACGGGCGTGACCAATCATCCTGCATCTCCGGAAGGCACAGGACTCGAAGTAGACAAACTCAGCCGCAAGGATGTCGAGGAGTACATGAATACTTATCTCGACAACTACAAGGCTGCCGTCGGCCCGCTCATGGGCAAGCGAGGTCTGAAATACGTCATCAACGATAGTTGGGAAGCCGGCACGGCGAACTGGACCGACGACATCGTCACCGAGTTCACCAAGCGCCGTGGCTACGACCCTCGTCCATGGCTGCCGGTGCTTACTGGGCGGGTCATCGAGAGCTCGGAGGCCAGCGAGCGGTTCCTGTGGGACTATCGCAAAACGCTCGGCGATCTTCTCACCGAATATCACTATGACCAGATCACCGCCATCTTGCACGCGCGCGGAATGGGTCACTACGGCGAGTCTCACGAAGAGGGTCGCGCATTCATCGGCGACGGCATGGAGGTGAAACGCACTAACGACGTTCCTATGTCAGCCATGTGGACCCAGAAACCCGGAGTGAATAAAGATCTGCCCGGCTACAACGCAGACATTCGCGAATCCGCTTCCGTGGCTCATATCTACGGCCAGAATCTCGTTGCCGCCGAGTCAATGACCGCATCCTCCGGTGCGTGGGAATGGTCTCCCGCAACCCTCAAGCCTACCGCCGACAAAGAAATGGCGATGGGCTTAAATCGCTTCGTCATTCATACGTCGGTCCACCAGCCACTCCTGGATAAGAAACCAGGGCTTGCACTCGGTCCCTTCGGACAATGGTTCACTCGCAATGAAACCTGGGCTGAGCAAGCCGCGCCTTGGATAAGCTATCTGGCCCGCAGTTGTTATCTGCTGCAGCAAGGTCATTTCGCCGCCGACATCGCTTACTTCTATGGTGAAGACTCCAACCTAACGGCCTTGTTCGGGAAGAAAGGTCCAGAAATCCCAGAGGGATACAACTTCGACTACTTCAACGCAGATGCTCTGATTCACAAGCTGTCGTTTACCGACGGCCAACTGGCAACCGAAAGCGGCATGCGCTATCGGTTGCTGGCTCTCGATCCTCATAGCCAGCACATGTCATTGCCCGTCCTGCGCAAGATTCGGGACTTGGTACAGCTGGGCGCGGTCGTAGCCGGGCCGAAGCCAACCGATACTCCCAGTCTCAGCGACGACCCAAAGGAATTCCAGAGCATCGTGGACGAGATGTGGTCCGGAACGGACGAACACAACTACGGGAAAGGCAAGGTATACGGCGGATTACTCTCGACGCAAGTGATGCGCGCTATCGAAGTCCTCCCGGACTTCGAATATACGAAACCGAAAAGCGAAGCCGAGGTTCTTTTTGTTCATCGCAAGTTGTCTGACGGAGATCTTTACTACGTAGACAACCGTCAGGACCATAGTTTGGAGTTCGACGCCACCTTCCGCGCCGCCGGAAAACAAGCGGAACTCTGGCACCCCGACACTGGCTTGATCGAGCCGGCATCTTTCCGCCTCGCCGACGGTCGAACGACTGTACCCTTGCATCTCGATCCTTGGGGCGCAGTCTTCGTGGTCTTTCGTGAACCGGCGACGAGTCCCTCTCGCGCCGTGCCGAAGATAGTCGATAACTCCGTCGCAACTGTCGACGGTTCGTGGGATGTCAGCTTCCAGCCCGATCGAGGAGCACCGGCGCACATCACCCTCGACAAGCTTTCTTCCTGGAGCGACAGCAGCGATGAGGGCGTCAAGTATTTTTCCGGCACCGGGACTTATACCAAGACGATCCAGGCCTCGCAGGATTGGTTTAACCAAAACTCCCGTCTGTCAATCGATTTGGGCGATGTCAAAAATCTCGCGGAAGTATCGCTGAACGGAAAAGCGTTGGGGATTATCTGGAAGCCCCCGTATCGCGTGGATGTGACGAATGCTTTGAAACCGGGCACAAACAAATTGGAGGTCAAAGTTACGAATGCCTGGGTGAACCGGATCATCGGCGACCGGCAACCGAACATCACCAAAAGTTACACATTCACCTCGCCCAAGTATTATCGGGCCGATTCGAAACTCGTAGCCTCCGGACTCATAGGACCGGTGCTGATCATACGATCCACCCCCGAGGCGCCGCGAAAATAAGAGTTGGGCGGGTTGCTTCGACAGCAGAATGTCCATAGGTTGGAAGCATGCAAAATAGCGGACCGCATTGGAAGATTTCATTCTTTGTCTTGTCGCTGGCATGTCTTAGTTTGCTACCAGCCAGTTGGGCACAACAACCAGAAGGCCTCGCACTGCTGGAGAAGTCCTTCGCGGATCCCCCGGACGACTGCCGAATCATGATGCGGTGGTGGTGGTTCGGCCCGGCGGTCACGAAGCCCGAATTGCGGCGGGAACTGGAACAAATGAAGTCCGGGGGCATTGGAGGAGTTGAAATCGCGACCCTGTATCCTCTCGCCCTCGACGATCCGCAGACCGGTTTCCACAATCAGCAATTCCTCTCCGACGAACACCTCGACGCAATTCACTTCGCCGCAACCACTGCTAGAAAGCTTGGCCTGCGCGTCGACATCACCTTAGGCAGCGGATGGCCCTTCGGCGGTCCTCAGATCGCAGTTACGCAAGCCGCCGGGGAGTTACGCGTGGAGTCGGTCTCCGTGCCGCCTGGCACAAACTCAATTGTGGTGCCCGAAATCGACACCGGCGAGAGTCTCATTACTGCTTTTCTCGCCCCAGTCGTCGCCGGCCAACCTTCGTTGCCAGACGCGAAACTGGTGTCGAAGATCGTCAATGGTCGGCTCCAACTATCGGCGCCAGACGTTGCCAGTCAGGTGATTTTCTTCATATCCAGTCGCACAGGAATGACCGTAAAGCGCCCCGCCGTCGGCGCCGAGGGCTTCGTGCTCGATCATTACGATCAAAAGGCAATCGAAACTCATCTGCACACAGTGGGAGACCGGTTGCTGAAGGCATTTGGCGACGATCCCCCTTACGCGGTTTTTAGCGACAGCCTGGAAGATTATGGTTCGAATTGGACAGGCGATCTAATAGAGCAATTTCGCGCCCGCCGTGAATACGATCTAACTCCGTATTTGCCGGCCTTGATTGGCGATATCGGGCCGACGACGGCCTCGGTTCGGCACGATTGGGGAAAGACCCTCACAGAACTAGCCAACGAGCGCTTCCTCGTTCCGCTTCACGACTGGGCGCAACAGCATCACACCTTGTTTCGCTCGCAGACCTATGGATTTCCACCAGTCACACTTTCCAGCAACCGGTATGCGGATCTTCCAGAGGGTGAAGGAAAAGCTTCCCTGATGATGTGGCGGGAATTCTCTGACGTGCGCTGGGCCGCGTCCGCCGGACATCTCTTCGGCAGGAATGTGATTTCGTCAGAAACCTGGACATGGCTCCATTCCCCCGCATTTCGCGCCACTCCTTTGGACCTTAAGGCCGAAGCTGATCTGCACTTCCTGCAGGGCATCAACCAGCTGGTCGGCCACGGCTGGCCTTATTCTCCCGATGAAGCCGGAGAACCAGGATGGCGGATGTACGCCGCGGCCGCCCTTAATTCACACAATCCCTGGTCGTTTGTAATGCCTGATCTTGCTCGCTACCTGCAACGAGTCAGTTTCGCCCTTCGGCAGGGAAAACCCGCCAACGATGTTGCATTGCTCTTGCCGAATGACGACCTTTGGTCCCTGTTCTCCGTCCGCGGCAATTCCACGAAACCAGTGATCAACCAAGGTGGCTTTAACACCGTAGGTTCGAACTTCAGCATGGACGAACCCTTGGATCGCCATTCGCTCGTCAGCCAGGTCGTTCCACAGATTCTCGACTCCGGCTTCAATGTGGACTTCATCGATGGCGATGCCATCGATTCCATCGGTATTCCGTACGCAGCGTTAATCCTGCCCAGCATCGACCGCTTGCCGCTCGCCACTTTTCGAAAAATTGAAGAATACGCGCGGCGCGGGGGAATCGTAATCGCAGTGAACAGTCCGCCATCGACTGCGCCCGGCCTCGTTGAAGCAGAATCCGAAAGCCGTCAGATTCAGGGGATTTCCCAAACCTTATTCCACGCTAACGGTGCGCCTGGGCATCTCGTCGCTATTGAGTCACTCGGAGCTTTGCTGTCAACATCTCTCACTCCGGACGTTATTTTTTCTCCCAAGACTCCTCGAATCGGATTCGTCCATCGCAAGCTCGACTTCGGAGATTTGTATTTCATCGCAAACACCAGCAACCAGCCGCACCACGTCCAGGCAAAATTTCGTCAAACTGCGAGATACGCGGAATGGTTGGATCCGTTCAGGGGCAGTTTTTCGGAGGTAGAGAATCCCAGAGAAGTGGATCTTGATTTGCAGCCTTATGAGTCACGGGTCGTCCTCTTCAGCGATTCTGTCACTCACAAACCGAAGTTCTCCACAAAGCAGGGCGCGGCAGTTCGAACTATCGATCTCACCCCGGATTGGAAAGTTTCTTTCGATGAGGCGAACCAAAATATTTCCATGGCGAAGCTTCATTCCTGGAGCGACGATCCCGAGTTGAAATACTACTCGGGCAGGGCTAGCTACGCGAAGTCGTTCGAGCTATCGGCCGCTGACTTGAGCTCGCGACTGAAGGCTGTTCTTGACTTCGGCGAAGGTGTGCCGGTTGAGGAGCCGAACCCGCTGCCCGAACATAGCATGAAGGCCTATCTTGAAGGCCCGGTACGGGAAGCCGCCGAAGTCTACGTCAACGGACAGCCCGCCGGCCGCGTATGGCATCCGCCCTATGAGCTAGATGTAACCAGGTTCCTCACGGCCGGCAAAAACGATCTGCGCATCGAGGTCGCCAACACCGCGATTAACTCGCTGGCGGGCCGGGCCCTTCCCTCCTATCGATTGCTGAATGAGAGATACGGCCAGCGATTCACTCCACAAGATATGGGAGGCTTGCAGTCCCTGCCCTCTGGAATTCTCGGAGATTTGCAGTTGAAATTGCTTCGCTCGAACAAATAAGCGTGCAGCCGTTTTTGAATGCAGTACCCAGTCGCTTTATTTCAGCCACCAATTGAATCGAGTCGGCACCGGCGGCTATGCGTGAAGTGCACGGCAAAATTGTGCAGACGGCCTTGCAAACGGAGTGAACGGCACGGGAAGCGGCACGGAGATATTCGTAACCTACTGAAAGAATGGCTCCTCAGGTAGGACTCGAACCTACAACCCTTCGGTTAACAGCCGAATGCTCTGCCATTGAGCTACTGAGGAACGTGGGGCCGATTCTGGCGAAGCGGCCTGGAATCAGATTCATCATAGCATCCCGAGCGTCATCTGAAAACTTCCAATCTGGTAGGCTAGCAGTTCCGCCGCTATGTATTCATTGCAGGTTGTCGAGGTGCTGATGCGTCTTTTTTCCGCTCTTTCTTTTATTTGTTTGCTGGCTGCTGCGGTTTATGCAGGCGACGATTCTAAAACTACCTCCACTGCGGCTGCGCCTCCCAAGGCTGCTGAGAAGCCGGTGATCGACATGTATCACGGGACCAAAGTTCTCGACAACTACCGCTGGCTGGAAGATGGCAAGAGTGCTGAGACACAAAAATGGGTTGAGGAGGAGATGGCTTATACGCGCGGCATCCTAGACCGCCTGGCGGGACGAGACGTCATTCATAAGCGTCTTACCGAGTTACTCTCGATCGGCAGCGTTTCGGCACCCTCCATCGCAGGACATCATTATTTTTATACGCGCCGCGAAGGCATGCAGAACCAGCCAGTGCTTTACGTACGCGACGCGCTCAACGGCCCCGACCATGTTCTGGTGGACGCCAACACACTTTCCGCAGATGGCACCATCGCACTTGACTGGTACTATCCCAGCGAAACCGGAAAGTATGTTGCGTACGGAACCTCGCCGAGCGGTTCCGAGGTGAGCACCCTGCACATCATCGAAACCAAGACTGGCAGAATTCTTAACGACACCATCGAGCGCACGCGCGCCGCCTCCATCGCATGGAAGCCGGACAATTCAGGGTTCTATTACACGCGCTATCCAAAAAAAGGTGAGGTTCCTGCTGGTCAAGAGATGTACAACCGCTACGTTTACTATCACGAACTCACAAACGATCCCGAGGATCATCCCGAAGACAGCGATCCGCTGATTTTCGGACAGGGTCGCGATCCCGAAGACTGGCCGGGCGTTTCGATTTCCAATGATGGACGATGGCTGCTCATCACGGTGGAACAAGGCTGGACCAAGACTGAACTTTTTGTCATGGATGTGAAGGCGAGGACTCCGCCGACGCGTATCACCACGGGAAAGAATTTCCGCTACAGCGGCGAAATCTATAACGGCAAGATTTTTATCACCACGAACGAGGACGCGCCGCGCTACCGCGTCTTGGTCGCTGACGCCGGCAACTACGACCGCCAATCGTGGAAGGAACTCATTCCGCAAGCTGAGGCTGTGCTGCTGGGCGCCAGTGTCCGGGGAGGCAAACTTTTCGCCCAGTACGAACAGAACGCCAGTTCCCTGCTCAAGCTTTTCGATCTCGATGGCAAGTTTCTCAAGGACCTCGAACTCCCCGCTATCGGCAGCGTCTACGGATCGGGCGGGCGCTGGGATCGCGAAGAACTTTTCTACGCCTTCCAGTCTTACACTTTCGCTCCGTCGATCTACCGGTACGATTTGAAAACCGGCGAGACCTCGCTGTGGACAAAGGTCGAGACACCCTCCATCGATCCCGCGGCCTACGAAGTTCACCAGGAATGGTTTCACTCAAAGGATGGAACGCGCGTGCCCATGTTCGTGGTGCACAAAAAGGGATTGCAGACAAACGGCCGCAATCCCACGCTGCTTACCGCGTATGGAGGATTCAATCTCAGCATGACGCCTGACTTCCGGCGCCCAGCCTATCTTTGGATGGAGCATGGCGGCGTTTACGCCGTAGCCAACTTGCGTGGCGGCGCCGAGTTCGGCGAGGATTGGCATCGTGCCGGGATGCTCGACAAGAAACAAAATGTTTTCGACGACATGATCGCCGCCGCCGAGCACCTGATCGCCGAAAAATATACCGACAAAAATCATCTCGCCATTCAGGGCGGATCGAACGGAGGGCTGCTCATGGGCGCGATGATCACGCAGCGTCCCGACCTGTTCCGCGCGGTCGTGTGCCAGGTGCCGCTGCTCGACATGATTCACTACCAGGAATTTCAGATTGCTAAATTGTGGATCACCGAATACGGCACCGCCGAGAAGGCGGAGGACTTCAAGTGGCTGTTCGCTTATTCTCCTTATCATCACGTGAAGACGGGCACGGAATATCCCGCGACCTTGTTCATGACCGCCGACACCGATACCCGCGTCGATCCCATGCACGCAAAAAAAATGACGGCTGAGATGCAAGCCGAAGCGAAAAATGGGACGAGCCGTACGCGACCGATTTTGTTAAGAATTGAAACCAAGGCTGGACACGGCGCGGGTAAGCCGGTCACTAAGCAGATCGAAGAGTTCACCGATATTTATTCGTTTTTGTTCTGGCAGTTGGGAGTGAAACCGTAGTGTAATCGCCCGTAGTTCCCACCCTTTCGCAAAGAACGCGAAAGGATGGGCGGCCCGCACCCCTCTGTCCCAGGTTGTTCGAATCAGACAGAATCGTGCTGCCCATCCACGACTCGCATTTCGTAGCCTATGTGCTGTAGCTTGTTGTCATGGGATCGCATGCCAGTTTGTTTTGTATCGCCGCAGCAGAGATAGTTGCCCTCTTCCTCCTGGTCCACCCGAATGGTCAGCCGCCGACGCCTTCGCAGCCAGTGTTCCGATCCTTTCAGAGTGTCCAATTGCTGGAGGACAAGGGGGAAACGTCGGCCAGCGTCAGCGTCGGCGATCTCAATGGCGACGGCCTTCCCGACATAGTCTTGGGTAAGGGCCGCCACTGGCCGCTCTACAATCGCGTGCTGCTGAATGATGGCCAGGGCGGTTTCGCCGCGAGCAACCTTGGCACCGCTCCGGACCGGACCTACTCCGCGGCCCTGGCGGACATCAATCGCGACGGCACCCTGGACATTATCGTCAGCAACGATGCGCCTGATCGCAAGCTGATTTACCTGAATGACGGCAAAGGACACTTCACCGAGGCCGGTACATTCGGCAGCCCGAACTGGACCACACGATATGTGACACTCGCCGACCTGAACGGCGACGGCTATCCGGACATCATTGTCGCCAACCGTGGCGACTATCCGGACCCCGTGGACGGCAAACCCGGCAAAGGCCCCCAAATTCCCACTCCGAGTTACGTCTGCCTCAACGACGGCAAGGGCCACTTTCCCACCTGCGAAGCGCTCCCCACCGAATCGGCAACATCGATCGTCGCGGCGGACTTCGACTGCGATGGAGCACTCGACCTGTTCGTCCCCCACCGCGATGGCGGCCAGAGCATCATTTTGTGGAACGATGGGAAGGGCCATTTCCCGACATCTACGAAAGTTGGGCCGGCGCTTGCCTGGATCCGCATGGGCGCGGCCGGCGATTTCGATGGGGACGGGCGGCTGGATCTGGCGTACATCGACGAGGCAAAGCAGGCGGCTTACGTGATCTACAACCGCGGGAGACGGCAGTTCGGGGAACCGGAGAAGCTTCCGGGCCTGCCGCGGCCTCCATACGCGCTGGCAGTTACCGATCTCAATCGCGACGGCCGGCCGGATATCGTGGTGGGCTATGTGCAGATGCCGGGGTCGGTGTACTACAACACAGGCGCGCACAGTTTTCGCGAAGTCCGTTGGAATGATGGCAAGGGCACCGTGTATGGGTTTGCGTTCGCGGATTTCAACGGCGACGGTTGGCCAGACATTGTGGCGGCGCGGTCGGACGCCCCGAACGGAATTTGGTTCAGCACGCCACCAGGTTTGGGGCGGTAGTCGGGCGGTTGGCCGACCTTTAACGACCTTTGAGTGCTACTGACACTGAGGTGCCCATCCTTCGCGTTTTTTTTCACGGGTGGACGGCGATGCTGCAGGTGTATTCGATTTTGTTTTGGACGCGCGTCGACGTTTCCGACTCCCGTCGCAAAAAAACGCAGGGACGGGGTACCCTCAGCATAGATGGCGCCCACGACGTCAATCAAAAGCTGGGCCACCCCGCCGAGGCGTTCCTTCCAATACCCAGGCTTCCGGCTGGTATGAGCAACCGCGAGGATTTGAATCGCGCCCGACTCTCGCTCCCGACAAATAAGGGTAAAAGGAAAATGTCTCAGCAAGAATCTGCGAGTCGAGTGAGGACCTGCAGCCCAACGTTGGGGAGCCTGAAGAATCTCCAGGACAGCACGATCGACCTCAGCGTCAAACCGGAGCGCGGCGTCGGGACTGCGCTCCGGGTACCAGTCAAATGCGGCGTCATATTCCGCGCTAGCTTGTTCATGAAACTTCGCAACCTTACTGGGCACGGTTTAGCTTTGCCAGATTGCGTTTGCGCACTTCCTCCCATGGGATGGTCTTCGCGTTTCCGGAATCTAGCTCAGCGATGCGCCTTTCGATCTTGGCTTCCCACGCGGCGTGCACGCCTTCGTCGACCTTGCCCCCAAGGTTGGAAATCAGGGAGTCGGCCAGTGCCTCCTGCTCTTCCACCGATAGCGACAACGCTCGCTCCAGCAACTTGGAAACCTCCGGTGTCATTTCTGCCATGCGCACCTCGCTCGCTCATTTTATCGTAATGGGTTCTGGGCTTATAGCACGGGGACGAATAATACGGTCAAAATCCCCACTCTATCTCGCCAAAGTGCGGCGAGATAAGGATGGGGCATCCGGCATCGAATTAATCTGCGCCTCCCGAATCATTGATTCATTCATTTCCTGTTCTGGCGGTTAGGAGTGAAACTGTAGTGCGATCGTCCGTGGTTCCCACCCTTTCGCAAAGAACGCGAAAGGATGGGGTACCCGGCACAGGGCCAGCGCAAAATCGGGTGCCAAGTCTGAGATCAAAATCCCCACCCTATCTCGCCAGAGTGCGGCGAGATAAGGGTGGGGCACCCTTTGGGTTCGGTTTTGTTCCCGTTTTGGGACAGGTATTTTTTGGGACTTCGGGATTTTGTTGCTTTTGGCTTGACTTCATTTCATTCTGGAGGAATCTAGCTTCAATTCAGGTTGGGAGGAACATCTGCGCTGGCTGGCGGCGCGGACGGGGAGGAGTGTCAGGTGAGGTTAGTGGAGAATAAATCGGGGAGCAGGGTGGAATGGATTTTGGAAATGACGGAAGCGGAGAGAGTGGCGGCGAACAGCAGGTCCATCGACTGCGCAGGATCATTCGCTATTGCGAATGATTCTGCTTCGCTCGGGATGACAACAGGGGGTGAGATGCTCGGGTTGACAACGGGAGGTCAGATGCCCGGGATGACAAATTATGGTGGAACGCCGGGGACGACAGATCCTCAGGCGACAAACGAACTATGTACGTACAATAGTGTCATCGTTCCGTGGATGACGGCGGTGGCGGATCCGAGGGAGAAGTGGTGGTTGGGGGTGAGAAAGAATCCGAAGCGGTCGGGGGAAATTTCGCAGGCGGCGTTTTTGTTTAGAGCGCGGACGATGGGATTGAAGGTGGCGCTGCCTTGGGGAGACAGCGAGCGGTACGACTTTGTGGTGTGGGCGGAGGAAGGCGGGCCGATGTATCGGGTGCAGGTGAAGGGGACGGGAAGGCTGTACCGGCGAGGGTATGAGGTGCAACCGGTGCATGCGACGCGGAGGTGGGGGAAGAAGAGGTATACGGCGAAGGAGATCGATGTGGTGGCGGCGCATGTGCAGCCGGTGGATGTTTGGTATCTGCTGCCGATTGCGGCGGTGGGGCGGGCGAAGAGCTTGCGATTTTATCCGGACATCGAGAGCCGGCGGCCGATGTGGGAAGAGTATCGGGAGGCTTGGGAGGTGTTGGGGAGAAAGTGAGCGGGGTGGACCGAGCCTGCTTACTCCTTCATGACGCCGTACTGGAAGCGCGGTGACAGTTTGGCGCCCGTGCGTTCGGCGATGGCCAAGGTGAGTGCCTGAGGCACAAGGACAGAGGTAAGGCCTTCCCAGGGCTCTGGAACGGATTCGATTTTTATTGGCAAGAGTCGCTCGGAGTGTGGACGTTCTTTGGTCTCTTCTCCGGTTTCTTGTTCGGTCTCGACGAGGATGACTCTTCCTCCACGCGCCAGACAATCCTTGGCGAGAGAAACTCCGAGACTGGCTGTCCTGCCCAGGGCGAGGATTATGGCGACATGCGACTCGTTGACGTCGAGCAGAGGCCCGTGGCGAAAGCCTGCGCCGGAGTGCGGGGCGGCGCGCAGGCCGGTCATTTCGCGGATACACAATGCGCCCATGATCGCGCCACCATACGAGGGGCCGCGGCCGATCACCTCAATGTTGGCTGCGTCTCGACAGAATTCTTCCATTTCTTTTCGGCGGCTGAATGCGCGATCGAGAGTGGCAGAGTACGACTGGAGCGTGGCTTCGGCATCTTGCTGCCATGGGCGTCCCAATATGTGTGAGGCAATGACGATGCAGGCCGCGGTGGCGTTGGTGTAGGTTTTAGTGGCGTTACCGTATTCGGGCCCCGCGAGGATTGGCAGTCGATTCTGGACAGATGCCCAGCAGGCGCTCTTTTCATTATTGCAAAGCAAGGCAATCGGTTGGTCCGCTGCCCTTCGGCAGAGTTGGACTAACTCTGCGCTTTCTCCAGAAGTAGTCACCAATAAAGACAGGGCGGGCGAGTTCCAAGCGATTGAGTAGTGCAACCACTCCCCGGCATCGACGGTAAAAGAAGATCGACCGCATGACTGAAGGTACGACGAGCCGGTGATGGAAGAACAATAAGAGGCGCCCATCCCGATGAAGAGGATCGGCCCCGCCGATAGGGACATCTTTCGTAATCTGTCGAGTTGCTCTCGGATATCCGGGTCGGCTTGGTAAGCGCTGAGCAAAGATGCGAGGCGGGCGGGCTGTTCCCGGCACTCCATCTCGTAAATCTCGTTCATGCTTCGTTTCAGAAGTTCGCTCTGAGGCGCGACTCCGGCGATCCAGTTGGTCCCAGTGCTGTTCTTGTCTTCCATTGTTCTCCGTTGCTAAGTTGGCGGCGACAGAAGTTTTTAATGAATCATTATAAACTTGGGCATATTATGGGGCGGGTAACCTTTTGGCCGAGATCCGCTCATCATCCCCGGTTGTAAATCGCGGCTTCATCCTCCGCGTGTCGTCGATCGCCGCCCTCGGCGGTGTGCTGTACGGCTACGACATGGGCATTATTGCGGCTGCCGAGATCTTCGTGAAACGCAGCTTTGCCCTCTCAACCATAGTTGAGGAACTGGTTGTGAGCATCGTCTTAATCGGAGCCATGATCGGGGCAATTGTCGGGGGTGCGGTAGCCGACCGGATCGGCCGCCGTGCGACACTGGTCTGGGCCGCGGGTATCTTCATCGTCGGTTCGCTGCTGGCTCCCTTGGCGATGAGTCCTATCGTACTAATCGTAGCGCGGGCGATTATTGGTTTGGGAATTGGTTTCACGTCGGTGACGGCGCCGGTATATGTTTCCGAACTGGCTCCGCCGCAGTCGCGCGGCATGCTCATCGGGCTGTACCAGTTTGCTTTGACGGTGGGAATCGCCCTGGCCGATCTCGTTGGCTATCTGTTAGCCACGCAACAGGCGTGGAGACTGATGTTCGGCCTGGCCGTCGTGCCGACTGTTTTATTCCTGATCATGATTCTGACGGTTCCGGAAAGTCCGCGGTGGCTTTTCGCGCATGGGCGGGAGAAGGATGCGGAAACTGTGCTGCTCAGTTACACCGACGCGCCTGGGGCGCGGCAGTTTATCGCGGACATTCAAGAAGGATTGAGGACGCCGGTAGAGCAAAAATGGTCCGCACTTTGGAGCCCGGCAGTACGCGGTTCGCTCTTCGTCGCAGTGGGATTGACGGTGCTGCAACAAGTCACAGGAATTAACACGATCATCTACTACGGCCCGCGAATCTTTGCGCTCGCAGGCAGCGCGTCTCATAGCAATGCGATTTTTGCGACGTTGCTGGTCGCCATCGTGAATGTGATTGCTACAGTTGTGGGGATTCTGCTGGTCGACCGGCTCGGGAGGAAACCGCTACTTTATGTCGGGGTCAGCGGAATGACGGTCGCGCTCTTCTCCCTTTCGTATGCCTTCAGTCATAGCGCGGCTCTGGGTTCGTCGATGGGTACTGTCGCGATCGCTTGCCTCATGGTTTACATCGCTTGTTTCGCATTCAGCCTGGGGGCGATCGCGTGGATCCTGGTGGCGGAAGTTTTTCCCTTGCGCGTCCGCGGCAGAGGGGTGGCCGCTGCGACACTGGGATCCGGCCTCTCCAACTTTGCCGTCTCGTTTACGTTTTTGTCTCTCATCAATGCGATCGGCAGCGCGTACACATTTGCCATTTACGGAACGCTCTGCATCGTGACGCTGATATTCGTTCGATTTGTGGTACCGGAAACGCGCGGGAGGGATTTAGAAAGCATCAGCCTCGGCGGAGCATAGTCGATGCTGTGCGCGGTTATTTGATGTCGGGTCGCGGAATCATCTCCATCGCCCAAATTGCCGCAGGTCGCATGTACATCGAGGCTCGGAAATTTCCGTCGACGTCCCAAGCTTCGGGAGTTCGGAACCAGTATCCCTTACTCTCGTAGATCACGTGATAGAGGCCCCAAGCGGTGTGATAAGCCTCGTCCTTCATTCCTTCGCTGAGCAACAGGGCCGCGAACCCGAAACTGGTCCCCACCCAGACTTCGGGGGCCTGTTCGTTGTCGCGAATGATCGATCCATCTGCCGCCGTGCCGTTGGCGGCGCCCATCTCGCCGCCGCCGAACTTCATCACGTTGAATTCGAAGATCTTTTTTGCGGCCGCCAATTGCATTTCGTGCGGCACGAGATCTCCCAGGCCCGTCATGTTGGCGTACCACTGTCCGGCCAGTTGATCGGCTTGCACGCTGTCCCGGTATTCACTTTCGGTGTCGTAGCGGAAGTATTTTCCGTTCCACAGTTTTTCGATGTAGTTCTTTTGCGCCTTCAAGAAAAGCTGGTGATATTCTTCCGCGGCGGTTTTCTCATCCAGAAGGCGCGCCATCTCCTCCGACGCGCGCACTGCCGCTAACCACAAACCTCCGCAATAGGCGCTGACGCCGCGGACGACCCATGAGTCATAGGTCTGATCGGGATATCCCGAGTTTTCTGGAATTCCGGCGCCGCGATCGAACTGGCGCAGATACGCGATCGCGGCTTGCACTGCGGGAAATGCTTCTCGTAAGAACGCTATATCCTTTTTGCCTGTCAGGATGTAGTCGCGATAAACCATCAAGACGAATTTTGAATTCAGGTCCTTCCAGTCGTTGGTGTCTTGCCACCCCGGTTCGTTGACTGCGATGAAGGGATCCCCCTCGGGCACACCGAGGTCGTGCGGAACGGCACCTTTCTTTTTTCGCATGTGGAGGCTGGGTTCGCCGGTTTGTTGAGACTTCCAAACCCATTGCCCTTTTTCCGGCCACTCCCGCGGGACTGTATCGGCGAACTGACGCAAGACCTGTTTGTCGATGTCAGGCCAGAACTTCAACAATGGCATCGAACCATAAAAACGCACATCCAAGGTTCCGTAGTAAGCATAGTCAAAACATTCCAGGAGCGCGAACGACGGTGGGCTCTTCTTCGCGGAACCAGCCGGACGGCCCCAGAATGTGCCACCATCCGTCAATACATACAGTTCGTTGAAGAGCATGCCGCGATACCACAGCGGCTTGGACTCGTCGTTGATGTAAGGAGATTGCCAGGCATCGATGGCATCGCTCCAGGCTGTAGCGTTCTGTAATCCGTCACGCGCGATGGCCCAGGCGTTGTTTCCAGTTACGCCATAGAAGTCGGTGTAACGGCGGTTCCATTCGCGACCTTCGCCAAATTGCACGACCGGGAAATCCCAGGCGATCACCATCGGGATAACTTTTTTCTCTCCGGGTTGAAGAGTGAAGCGGACTGCGATGGCGCCTGCGAGTTTTTCGCCGTCACTGACCCATGAAGTATCGTTATTAGCTAGGCGTCCGTCTTTCGCGAAGCGGCTCCAGATCGCCTTGCCATCGCCTTCGGCAGGAAATGTGACGTGATAGCTGACCTCGAGTCCCGGAGACTCGATAGCAGCGATTACAAATTGGCCGTCCGCCTCGCGCGGTGTGTTGCCGGCGCGGTTGCGATTAAAGACGATCCCCTTCATGACCCCTGAATCGAGTTTCTCGCTGGCAAATTCGTTGTGATTGCCCTGATTCGGCGCTCCCTGGAAATCCCGAGTGAAGGTGCGAAACCAGCCGACCATGTTGGTCCACGACAGAAGGACGGAAACTGTGACGGCTTTGTTCGTGGGATTCTCCGCATGCCAGCGATACACCGCAACTGGATAACTGGACTCGCGATAGTTGTCGGGAAGCACCGGCGAAAATTGTTCAAGGACAACGTGCGCGGGAAATTGGTCCCACTTGTAGTCGTACCATGATTTCGGATAGAGCGCGGCGTATTCGCCCGCTGCGACTGGATAGTCCCACTGCCAGCTACTGAGCGTTTTGTCGGACGGATGATCTGTCATCAAGACGCGAGCCGTGCCCTGGAGCTCACCCTCGGACTGCTGAAACATGGCAAACTGGTTGGCGTTGACTGTGGCGTATTTGTGAACGCCTGCCTTGATGTGCCAGCGGGAAAAGTCACCCCGGTAGCTTCTCGAAAAGGTTCCGGAGCCAAATCCGCCGACCGGCGCGCCCTGCCAATAGCCATCGTCAATGTTGCCTGGGACGCGTGTGACTCCTGGATTGTCGAGAGGCAGGCCGAGCGGACGACGCCAAGCGGCTTTTGGAATGGCATCGCCGGCCCAGCCTTGGGCTGCAATCAAGAGGAACAGAGAGAGGAGTCGGAAGTATGAATGGGTTTTCATTTTCGTTAAAGCAACGAGGCAGAAAAAAGTATGGCGTGCTGACCCTGACCCAAACTTTCTATGGCGTTGACCAGTACCGATTGAATCCTTCGTAGTCTGAAGGAAGATTCGCCAAAATCGTTCTTCGCAGTTCGAGTATGTCGACGGAGCCTTGCTTTTGATACAAGACTTTGCCCTCGGGAGAAATCAGCACGGTATAAGGCACAGCCGATTCCCACTTGGGATCAAAGGCGGCTTGCAAGGCAGCAGTGTCGTTTGAGTTGAACAGCAGGTTGCGGCTGGTGGCGTGCATTTTCTCGAGCACTCGCATGACAGAGTTCTTCTCATCGGGCATGTTGGCCGACACCGTAACCAACTCGAAATCACGCATGCTGTACATCCGGAACGTGTCTTCGAAGTCAGGAAACTCGTGGATACAGGATCCGCACCAGGTCGCCCAGAAGCTGACCAGCAACATCTTCTTGTCCGGGTTGGAATGCAGCAAACTTAAGTCGGCCGCGGAAACCATCTCCAGGTGAACCGGTTGCGACTCGATCTTGCGCAGCGCTTCGAGCTGGGCCGCGTGTTTCTCCTTCCATTTGGTTGAACAGCCAAAGACACCGGTGTGTTTTACGGCGACTTCACGATGCGCCAGTAGCGCGTCGATGGCATCGCGTACTTCGTGAGTTGTCACCTGTTCGGAGCGATAACTGTTGTCGATGCGGCCTTCATAGCGGAGATGGCGAGTGCTGTCGAAAACGAAGGCGTGCGGAGTCGCCTGCGGCCCGTACGCGTTGGTGACAGTTTGCGTCTCTCCATCGTAGAGATACGGATAGCTCAAATGCTTGTACTGGGCTCGGATCTTCATTTCTTCGAGACTGTCGCCGATGTCGGAGGAGTCCAGTTCGTCAATGGTGGTCGCTTTAGGATCGTTCGGTTCGATTGCGACCACGCTCACGCCGCGACCGGCATAATCCGCGGCCAACTGGGCGATGCGGCGCTCATACATTTGTGCGATCGGGCAGTGATTGCAGTTGAAGACGACCACTAGAACTGGACTCGATGCGTAATCGGAAAGCTTGTGATTTGCGCCATCGATCCCCGGAAGATCAAAGTCTGGCGCTGCCGACCCGATTGCGAGTATGGGATGCGCTTGCTGGGCGGATGCCGCAAGCGAGAGCAGGAGAGTCAGCGCCAACCGCCATAGGATGTTCGGGATAAGCTTCACTAAAGCAGTTCTCCTTTTAGTTCAACTTTTTATCCTTACTTCTTTGGCATGGGCGACGAAACGGTCAGGGTTGTTCCGTCGATGACCGTTACTTGATCTCCGCCGAGGCTGCTTATGTACGCCTTGTGCGTGGTGGTGTCTACGACAATTGCGGTGGGCCAAGCGCCCGTGGGCAACGTAGCTGCAATCGAGTTTGTCGTGCCATCGATCACGGTGGTGGTGCCAGAATGTGTATTGGCCACGTAGACTTTGTGATTGCCTGAGTCTACCGCCAGTCCCTGCGGCCGTTCGCCCACTTCGATGCTGGCGAGAACTGAGTCATGGGTGCCATCAATTACCGTGACGCTGTTGCCGGTGTTGTTCGCCACATAGACGCGTCCGCTGGAGGAATCAAAGGCCAGCGCGCATGGAGTGCCGCCGGTGGGCACGAGGGTAGATTTTTTCGACTCTCCATCTAAGACCACTACGTTCGAACTGCCCACACTGGTGGCGTAGATTTTATTGTTTGCCGAGTTCGCGGCAATTGCCCACAAGTGCATCTCCGCGGGAAGCTCGGACATAAGATTATTGCTGGCATCGATCACCGTCACATTCGTGCTCTCGTAGATGACGAGGTAAATCTTGTTCGCGGCCGGATTCACGGCGATTGCGTCGGCTTGCGCTCCCGGCTGCAGAGAACTGGTCGCATTCGTCTTTCCGTCGATCACGGTCATGACATTGCAGAACGTCCTGGCGACATACACTTTGTCATTGGCGGGATTAACGGCAACAACGTACGGCAGGTCGCCAACCGCGACCTTCGTAAGGGGAGCATCGGTTTTTCCATCGATGACGGTGACGCTGCCATCGCCGGAGTTGGCCACATAAATTCGATTCCTGCCTTCATTGACGGCAATAGCCACTGGGCTGGCTCCGACTTTCACAGACGCTTCAAAATGTCCTTCGCCGTTGAGCACCGTCACTGTGCCACGTCTGGTGTTGACCGCATAGATCTTGTGGTTTTGCGAATTCAGCACGATCCCATGCGGACTGATCTGGATTCCGCTTGCCTCCGGTATTGTGTTTGGCTTTGCGCCCGCCCCCAGCCAATTGATGGCGTTATCGATGAGACGGTTTTGCACGGGACTGGTGAAGATCTTGTCGCCGTGCCCCATATTCATATAGAGCATCTTGTATTTGGTGTTCGCCCACACGACGGGAAGGTCGCCGCTGGAGAGCACGTCCTTTAATCCGATCGGATAGTTCGCCGCATCGAACGTCGCCAGAACTTTTACGTCCTTGTTGAGACGCGGGCTGGGCTTCCAGACATACCATTCGTTCGCGGGAGACTCGAAGGCATCCGGAATTCCGGCGAAGATCGGGTGGCCGCGATCATCCAACAAGATTCGAGCGGGCAGCGGAGGCCAACTATTGATGTGGAACACCGCGCCTCCGAGGAAATCGACGTACCACGGCCAGTGCGTGTTTCCGTCGTTGTAGCCGGCGGCATGGAAGCCCAGCCATGCTCCTCCACGCTGCATGTAGCGCTCAAAGGCATGCCTTTGCTCCGGAGCTGTGGGCGACTCGTTGAGCCAGACCACCAACTGAACTGACTTCAGATTTTCATCATTTAAGTCTTCCCATTTTGTGGTGGCTTCGAACGTGAACTTTTCAGTCGCGGCGCGGTCTTTTAGAAATGCCAATGCACTCTGGGCAAACTGCACGTGATCCGTTTCAGCCGTCGCCGAATAAAACGCCAGTACTTTGAATCTTGTTTGCTGGGCAAAGACGGGGCTGGCAACGTGGATTGCCAGCAACAGAAAGAGAAGGAATCTGCGGACGTTCATTGATGCGCCGCCCACAGAATCGCATTATGAAAGATCGTCGTGAATGCAGGATTCTGAAATAGCTCAGGGTGATGCCCCATGAAAATGTAAACGTTGCGGGCTTTGACTTTCTCGTTCGTCCAGATCACCGGATGATCACCCATCTTTGTCTTGGTGTCGGGCGCATAGGTACTCTCGTCAACCCGGGCTACAACGTGAACGTTGGGGCGGGGCGATTTGTCGTAGGTATACCATTCCTCCTTTTCCACGACGAACGAGGGGCCAACGTTTTTCATCAGAGGATTGGAGGCGTCTTCGACAATGACGGTGGCAGTGGCAAACTCTGGAATGTAACCAGTGAATCGAATTCCGCCCATGAATTGAGAGAACCATGGCCAGATAGCAAATCCGTCAAACTCACCCAGCAGCGTGGCATGATGAAACCCGATCCATCCGCCGCGGCCTTCCTCAATGTATCGAATGAAGGCGGCAGCGGCCTTGGGCGTCCACCCATAGGGCGGGTAATTCAGTTGGATAAAGACCCGGTACTGCGCGAGGAATGCGTCGTCGATCTTGTCGGTATTCTCAATGTAGTCGATGGAGAAATTGTTATCGGCCGATTGCTTTTGCAACCAAACCATGGCCGCATCGACGAATGGCCGATGAATGCCGCCCGCCTCCGCCAGCGCAATAACTTTGAATCGTGAGTTGGGCGTTTGCGCGGCCAGATTAGCGGTGAGAAGCAAGAGAAGCACGAAGAAACAGGAGCAGCCGTGGCAAGAATGGAATAACGAAGTCAATAGACGCATTTGCCAACCATCCTTCGCAAATCTCTCCACGAGGAAACTGCCAACCCATCTGCGGAGTTTCTGGCTCCAATCGGATCCTTCGTATTGTATGCCAAGCATAGTTAATAATCATTAGAATGTCTCGCGAGCGTCACGGCAGAAAATATTCCGGTGATTTTCCCATGATGAGAAAACCGGTTGTACCCGGTCGGCCTCCTCTGATCCGACAAACCAATGCTCAAATTCTCTTACGACTGCTGAGGGACAATGGGCCGTGTTCCAAAGCGGATCTGGTACGAGCTTCGGGCTTGAGCGCGCCTTCGGTGACAAACGTGGTCACAACCCTCATCGCGACCGGGCTGGTCAAAGGTGTCGGGGAGGGAAACTCCACTGGTGGCAGGCCCCCTGACATTCTCCGATTCAACGCTGAGCATGGCGCGGTTGCGGGGGTGGAGATTACGCGGGACAGTCTCCGTTTCCTGTTGGCCGACCTGAACGGAGGAGAGTTAACCCGCTCGGAGGTTTCGATTGAGAGATCACAGTCCACACCGCACCGGATATGTCAGCAAATCAGCAAAGAAGTGCGGAGGTTGCTCCGCAAAAAAAAGCTGGTGGAAACCCAACTGAGAATGTTGACAGTAGGTGTCCCTGCGATCGTGAATGTAGATGAAGGAATGGTAGTCGCTGTCAGCGCATTGCGGAATTGGAACGACGTCCCCCTTGGGTCGATGCTGGCGCGGGAGTTCAAGTGCAGGGTGGTAATTGATAACGACACGAACCTGGCGGCAGCGGGCGAATTCCATCGCGGGGCGGCGCAGGGTGAGAGAGACTTTGTTTTTGTCACGATTGGCGAGGGAGTTGGGGCCGGAATTTTTCTGGGCGGACGTATTCATCGTGGCTCCCAATGGTCGGCCGGCGAGATCGGATACTTACGCGTACCTGCTATTTCCCGAGAGCGTCCGGCGATTCACATATATGGCGAGTTGGAAAAAACGCTATCAGCGTCGGGCATTCTGAAGAGTTGGAGCGGCGGCAGGAAATCGTCGAGAAAGCGCTCCCGAGTAGGTCACGCCACGGATGTTTGGGATTTGGCGGGAGCGGGCAATGCGGAAGCAAACCGGATACTGAAACAACGCGCAGCCATTCTGGCGGACGTGATCCTGGACTTGGCGCTCATTCTCAACCCTAGCCTCATTCTGCTCGGTGGAGAAGTGGGGAACCATCCGGTTTTGTTGCACGAAGTGGAGACCCTGCTTGAGAGTAGCGAGTTCCCCGTCGTCCGAGTGGCATTGGGAATTCTCGGTTCTTCGGCCGTATTGTGGGGGGCCGCTTGTACAGCGCTCGAACCTGCCATTCTTGGACTGCTGCAGGCCGCTCGGAAGGAGATGCAATCCACGGCGCGATAGCGGGCTCTTTTCCCTCGCCCGATTTCACCTGGGCGGCTATAAAGCCGCTGTGATTTCGCCACACTCACGACGCGGTTCAAGCCGCGCCCTTTCAAAACTTGAACGCGATCTGAGCTTTTCAGCAGCCTGCCAGGATTCAGGTTCGTGGGACAACGAAGCAAGTGGCGACATGGTCACCGTGTCGTACAGCAACCGCGGGCACTGACAAAAAACGGGCTGGCAACGATGCAATATAGTCGTTGCCCGCCCGATTGGTTCCTGACTTGTGCGATGTCAGCCAACTATCCTGCCCTGCCTGCGGCAGGGCGGCGAATCAATGCGGCTTTCCCGAGGAAGGATGGCTCTCCGCTCTTGGTGCAGCCTGGCGCGGCGCTTGGCGCTGCTCCATCTGTTTCTGCTGCGTGGCATGCTTTTGCTCGACCTGTTGCGTTTGTTGAGTGTGGCGCTGTTCCATCTGCTGTTTTTGCGTGTCGTTGTAGTTTTTCTTGGCGGCCTGCTGATGTTCTTTTTCTTGCTGCTGTTGGAGTTTCTGATGCTCTTGGTTCTGCTTGGCGGCGAGCTTCTCCTGTTGCTGTTGATATTTTTTGTCGTTTGCAGCGTTGCCGGAGTTTGGCGGCGTGAACGTATGCGGCTGCAATTCGCGGGCGTGATTGTTGGCAGTGGGACGGGCTTCGGTAGTATTTTCGGGACGATTTTCCGTGCCGGGACGATTTTCCGTGCCGGGACGATTTTCTGTGCCGGGACGCGCTTCTGTGCCGCGTGCGGCATTAGTCGGAGGAGCCTTATATTCGCCGCCGGCTTGTCGGGACGGCACAACGCCAGCCCTGAAATCGCCCGCCCTGGCAGTCGCCGCGATTGGTGGCTTGCCTTGATTCGCGGAGGCGCGCAGTTCAGGATTACTGCGGGCCGATTGAATATGCTGGGTTTGCGCTCCTACTGGCCCAACGTGGTGCTCGTTCGCATAGGACTGTTCTTGCGATGTTGGTCGCCTTTCGACCCCGCCGTTTCCACCGTTGTAGCTGATATGACTTTCGGAGGCATACGTCACTCTGGTGTTGTAGGTGTTGTGAATGATAGTGGTGTTTACGCGATTCACGTATGTGTTGTAAGCGAAGTGGTTGCCTTCCCAGCGGCCGCCCTCATAGCCATCGCCGCCGTAGCCGAAACCATAGTTAATGCCGCCATAGAAGCCGACATGCCGACCCCAATATCCTTCATGGAACAGGAAAGCGCTTCCACCCCAGCCCCAATACGCTGGAGTCCATAAGAACCCGACCTCGGGGGCCTCAACCCAGGTGCCGGGGACCCAGTAGTAGCCATCCTCGTCGTCATAGGCCCAGTAACCGGGCGTCCATAGGTAACCGTCTGAGGGACAGATTGGCTGCTCGTAGACGGGCAGAGGCGGAGGGCCGAAATTTACGGAAACTCCGATGCCCATTTGAGCGAATGCACCGTGGGAGAGGATTAATAAAACAATTGAAAATAGTAGCGGGCGAACCGCAATCGTAGAGCGCATTGTGAATTCCTTTCGCCTGCTCATCCTTAACTTAAACTTATGCCCGGTATGGCGAGAGGCTCACGGGGATGGATTCGAGCGGCGACGTATCGAGTCAAGGATTCCACGAGGGCGCTGGCCGAGTCTGTGCAGTACTGCACACTTTCTATCAAGCGAAATGATGGTTCGTCGGGCCATAACGAAGCCAAACTCGGACTGCTCCGACCACACCGACCTCGCGACTAACGCCATCGGTTCAGGCCGGTGAACGAATACTTTTCCGATTTTGCGTGGAGCCTTCGAGAACGGCGCTGTTGTGAGCTCAGCTCAGAACTTGATCGAGGAGTTGGCCAACTGCCCTTTTTGCCTCAAGTATGGAATAACGGTGGTCCATTGCTCCGGCGAGGTCGGTGTTGGCAAATGCGATACGCCCATATGGCGCGCGGCGAAGAATCTCGCGGGGGGCCGGTTGACCATCGCGTCCAAAGAAGAACCCGGGCTGAGGACTTAGATAGGCATGTCCCCAGCGATTCAAAATGATTCCGGCGATGTCCCGCCGTGCGTCGAATCCGCCGCCGGCAAACATCTCGGTGAATTGTTGGCGGACTTGTCGTTCATAATCTCTGAAAGAAGTGCTCAGCATTTCTCCGCGGCCGCGGTTCCCCTGTTCTTCGGTTGAAGCTCCGGGATAGGAGTACAAAACTTTCAGGCTGAGTACGACCGGGGAGTCTGGGCTGATGGTGGGATCTTCAAGGCCGGTCAACGCGAGCTTCCGGACTTCCATGTAGTTTCCCAACCCTTCAAACCAACGACAACCGCTCATTCCCATTTTGTACAGAAAGCGCCAATTTCTCACGGCAACGTTGGCCATCATGCAAGGCGAGCGGTAAAACTGCCCATAGGCCGCGCGCAGCGTCTCGGGAAGATCCTTCACAATGTGCTTCGTAGTCCAACATCCGCCAGCCATTACAACCGAGCGCGCCTTAACTCGATACAGTTTGCCTTGGTTTGCGTACACGATGGAAATTGAGCTGGCTTTGCTCGCTTCCCCATCGTGTTCGACATGGACAACGGTCGATGACAGGCGAATTCTTGCGGGAGCTCCTGCGAGGTCCAGTGCCGCAAAGTTGACGCGGTTCCGGCAAACTTCTTCCACGCTGTGCGGACCGTCGATTGCGGCCGGGATCAGAGTCTTCACCATCAGTCTTGCAATGGTTGCGTTGCCGCCCGGAAACATCTGGTCGGAACCACCCTCCTCTTCCGGCAAAGGATGCAACATTTCGAATGCGTAGTCTGAGTATGCGGACAAAGCGTCTGGGCCTAATCCCGAGCCGCCCCCTTCCACCGGCGAAAGAAAACTGCGAACAGTTTCGCGGCTGAGATTGAAACGTTCCATGTAGTGCTGTTCCAGCGTGATGGAATCGAGGTATCGAGAAGTCTCATCGCCTTCTACTTTGGGATGTTCAAACTTAGTTCCCGCCACCGATTCGCTTTTCAGCCAGCGCAGCCATTCGACTCGAGTTGCATTTGAAACCGGAGCGCCTTGCAGGTTTTTCCCGCGCGGATCCATCAACCACATTCCGGGGGTCTGGTTGAATCTTGCTCCGAACCAAAATCCATATTGCCCATGCTCCAGCCCTACTGCTTGATAAGGAGTATTGGAGAGGGGGAACTCCGGGTTTGATCCAGTCCACTTTTGATAGGTCAGCTTCGGAGTTTGTAACCCGATGGACTGATAGAACTGTGCAAGAAAACTATGCGGATATTGAATCTGGTAAATGGCTGAGCCTTGGTGTGCGATAAGCCGCCTGCCTTCGACCAGAAATTCATTTTGCTTCGCCTCGCCGCCGAAAATGGGATGATTTTCGAGGATCAGGCATTTCACAGCGGGACCGGCTTCACGCTGGAAAAACAGGGCTGCAGCAAGCCCGCTGATCCCGCCGCCGATAATTACGCAGTCATAGATCTCGCCCGTATCAATGATTCCCGCAGGAAGAGGATCGTACAAGCGGTCACGAATCGTATGACCAGCTTGCAACACATCCCACGTGTTGCCATTCGCGTTGCTGTATTCACCTACGCCTCCATAACCAGTGAAGTCATTCTCTTGCTCTTGCGCTGCCAGCAGTTCCGCAGGGGTCAGCCCTGCGAGCAACGCGCTTCCGGAAGCTAATAGAGCAGTGCCGAGAAAGTCACGCCGGGTCATGCTCTTCTCCATGCCCAGGGTTCCATCCCCTGTGTGATAAATGCGTGACATTCTGGCGTGACCTCGCTTTTCGCCCCCGAGTGTACATCGAGCTAAGATTCGCGGATCGACATTAAAGCGCGGAAGCGGATTCCTTCGCGACCATCAATCGGCGTGTGGTGTGGGCGGATTGACGACCATCGCGCTGCCCACCATTTCAATTAACGAATCGCCGGGAATCCATTCGACCGCCATGCAGGCACGGGACGGAGCTTTGCCCGGCGAGAAATAGGTTCCGTAAATTTTATTCAACGCGTCGTACTGCGCCTTGTGTGCATCGAACCGCGCCCTACCAGTCGGCATGGGGTTATCTGCAAGAGGTAAACAGAGAAACACCTGGAGGTGGAGGATGCTATCCATGGTGCAGCCGGCATGCTCGACCGATTTCTTGAGCGCGTCCATGGTGCGAGTGACGTGTTTTTCGAACGGGTCCGTCACGAGGACGTGATCCTCTTTGGGATACCCGTCGTTAGACCCCGTCCCATAGAAATAATAGATCCCATTGAGGGTGTGCTTGTCGCCGCTGGGGCGAGCAGGAACATCTTTGGCGGGGGAACTGGCGGGTACGCTACCCATGTTGGATCCGCCGGCAGCGGGAGCCTGTTGGGCGAAGAGTTCCGGCGCGCCGGCTACAAGAGCCGCCATCGCCGCGATCTTGCCAAAGAAATTTCGCCGCGTCTTGATTTCCATACAATCTCTCCTTTTAATTCTTGAAGTGGTAAAGCCCAGTCCTGACTGGGAAGCCTAGTCCTTACGAGCGGCTATCTTGCCCCGCAACACGGTAATCGAAGCCTTTGGCAGAGTGTAAACGGTTCCCGGCTCTCCTTCTATGGAGGTGGCCACCGGCGGATTGTCGGGATCAGCATGACTGTTGGGCCCGTTGTTGATCCACACATACTGGTCGCTGCCGAAAGTCACAAAGCTGACAGGCCCTGAGAAAGTCGCTTCGCGCTTGCTGTTGGCATCGTCGAACACAACTCGCACTGCGTGAGAGTTGGTCTCGTCTCGATTGACCAACATCAACGACCAGTTGCCATCGGGACGGTGCACCGCATAGGACGTCACCAGGAGATTGCCGTCACTGTCTTTGATGTTGACGGAAGAGGGGAACATTGAATGCACACCGGAGCGGTGCTGCACCCATTCCAGATTGATCATGTGCGCAGCGAAGTAAGGCGAGGTGTATCCCTTGATTTCGAAAGTCTCCTCATCCGAAACAAAATTCGACCACGAAGACCAACCCAAACAAGTGTTCTGGATGCCCTGGGGTTGGATGGGAGAGTGGGTGAAGAGAGCGCCTCCCCCTTCGAAGAACGAGCCTACATTGTCGGCAAGCCATAAGGCCGCGAAGATCGTTGTCATCGGTCCGCTGAGGCTGGAGGAGAGGTGATCTTCGGTGATCATCAAGGGCACGTTCTTGGGAACGCCGTCGTCTCGCCAGACCTGAAGAATGTGTTTTACCAATGTCGGCTCTTTGTAGAGAGTCTTCCAGGTGATATCGCAGGGTTCGAACGGATAGTGCTCAAACGACACGAAGCTGAGGTCGGCGAGTCGACCGTGCGCCATCAGATAGTCAACAAATCGGCCCATCCACGAGGTGCGGCCCTGGGCATCAGGCCAGACGCGAATATCTTCGTTGACGCCTTCGAAAACGGGGCCGCCCAACTTGAGTTTGGGATCAACTTTGTGAATGGCCGCGGCCCACTGCAGGTAGAGCGCGCCGTAGTCTTCCGGCATGGCGTGCTTGCCGTCGGGTTCCTCGCCCATTTCAATGTATGAGATAGGGTAGCCGCGCTTCTCAATATAAGCGATCTGGGCCGCCGCATCATCGGGTGTGCCATAGAGCATAGTCACAGGAATCATCGCGGGCAGATTGTTAGTGAGGCCGCTGGTGAAGAAGAGATCGAAACCGGTGTGCTGGTAACTTCCTGTGGCGTTGACGTCGGCGTCGGCAGCCGAATGCCAGGGATCGATGGAAGACGAGCAATAAGTAGTGGGACGGTCGCTGAGATTCTTTTGGACTTCAACAAAGGCGCCGCTGGTGTCGACACTCCCGACGCGAATCTGTTGAATCGCGTATCCGACACAATTCCGAATGTCGTCCGAACCATGCTCGTCGCAGGTGTTGGAAGACTCTGTCATCAAGACGCGGACGTACTGGGTTGAGACGGGCGCGTCGGAGAGCTTCAGCGAAACGGTTCCACCTTGCGAGTTCTTCACGACACCTGCGGGAAAGGCTTTCCATTCGCCCTGCGGCCCGAGATCAAAATCGAGCGCGCGCGTTCCCACCCAATATTCAACCTGATACGTCGTGGCGTATGGGCTGGCCCACGCGATGCGAATCGCATTCACCGGCTTTTCCGCCTGAAGATCGACGATGACCCACTGCGGGTGCAGTGCGTCGTTTTCCCCCGTGAATTTGCTAGTTAAATATGGATTGCTTTTCCAGTAACTGAGGTTCGGGCCCATGACGGGGCGGTCTCCGCTGGTCGAGAACCCGCGGTGGGGGAGCGCGTAAGAGAGGATGTGGCGTATGGGTTCCTTGAGTTCCGTGCTGCCGGTGAAGTATCCGCTCTTGTGGGCCGAGTCGCTCCAGGTTCCGTTTTCGGTCCAGTGCCAGGCGGCCATGCGGAGTTCGCTGTTGTTGCGATAAGAGATTGGCCCCCACCCCGCGGATAAAGATTCCTGGATGATGTGGGGAGTGTAGACTCTGTCGATGCCGTCGTGGGACAGTACATCGATCGAGCTGCCTAACGCGCTATCGGGATCGAACGAACTGATTACATGCCCCGGTGTCGTGTCGATGCGAACGATCGAGGAGTGCGCTCCAGGGCTGTCTGTAATGGATTGAGCAGCGGCCGTTCCGCTCTGCGCCATTGAAGAAAGTGAAAATAAGATAGTGCTAGCGGTCGCGGCCCAGTTCAGTAACCTTCGACCGCCGCCTGCGTTCCAGTTGAGTCTCCAGTTTGCACTTCTTGCTGCATTCGCCATCGCCGCCTCCGGGCATTGCAACCTTATCGCGCGCTCAATCTAACCAATGCAAGGAGGACAACGCAACCAGTGTTTTCAGGACGCGAGGGCAGAAGAAATAGGAGACCGACTTCCGAAGAGCAGATGACAGGCGGATCTGAGAATTCCGCCCCAGAAGTCGGCTTCGACAAGATGTGTGGCATCGACCGTTCTGGTGAAATTGCGGTGCTCGTTTGAACGCAATGGTTACGCGCGCAAAATGGCTCTCTGCGGTGTTCACTCGGCGATGCATTGTTCGGCAGGGTACAGTGGGGCCGGGGCGCTGAATCTGTTATGCCATGTCCTGAACGACATCTTCCTACTGGCCTTCTGCGCCGTTATGTACTGTACTCCGGATATCTGTCCCAATTCTACTCACGGCCCCAGACTCATGTTGAGCCTCCCCAAGGTGCAGAGAGCTTTAGAGAGAAAACCGTCACAGAGACAGTCGTAGAAGCTTGGGGCTACGGTTCCACGACTGACAATGCGCGAAACCCACGCCAGAACGATCTGCTCAAGACACCTTTGGAAAGTGGCAGGAGCGTCGCTTCTCTCAACGGTCCTCACTTTTCTGCTCGGTTGCCAGGGTTTCAGCTCGGCCAAAGCGGCAACTCAATCAACGCAAGCTGGCACTTTATCTCTGAACAGCGCTAGCCTGGACTTCGGCGGTGTCACGTCAGGTACGAGCAAGACGATGGGCCTGACTGCAACGAATTCAGGCACAGCTTCCATTACGGTCAGCAGCGCCTCGATTTCCAGCCAGTATTTTTCGTTGAGTGCCCCAACTCTTCCGATCGCGATATTGGCCGGTCAAAGCGTCCCAATCACCCTTGCATTCACACCTAATGCCGCAGGATCCTTTGGCGCCATGGTTTCCGTTACCAGCAACGCTACAAATAACCCTGCCACATTCTCTCTTGCCGGAACGGGAGTGGCAGCAAGTGGTCAGCTCGCGCTCAGTTCAGCCAACGAAAACTTTGGCAGCGTGATTGTGGGAAGCAATCAGTCGCTTTCAGAGACGGTCACGAATACCGGCAGTTCAACCGCGATAATTTCTCAAGTCGGTATCAGCGGGGCGGGCTTCACCATCAGTGGGATCACCGCCCCGATGACGCTGACAGCCGGCCAGAGCGCAAACTTCAGCGTCACGTTTGCTCCACAATCTGCCGCTAGTGCGAGTGGCAACGTCACGATCACTTCGAACGCATCCAACCCGACCCTGACAGTCCCTTTGTCTGGCGCGGGAGTCACGCCGGGCATGCTCGGTTCCAGTCCCACTAGTCTCAGCTTCGGGAGCGTGATTGTAGGAAGCAGGCAGACTCTTTCGGCAACAGTCACCAACACAGGCAGTTCGAGCGTCACGATTTCTCAGGCCGGGATCAGCGGGACTGGATTCACCCTCAGTGGGATGAGTACGCCAATGACCCTGACAGCGGGCCAAAGCGCTACCTTCAGTGCCGCGTTCACGCCGGCGTCGGCAGGAAGCGGTAGTGGCAACGTCACCATAACTTCGAACGCTTCCAATCCGACTCTGACTATCCCATTGTCGGGAACTGGGGTTACTCAGGGCATCCTTAGTTCCAGTCCGACCAGCCTTAGCTTCGGCAGCGTGATTGTAGGAAGCAGGCAATCTCTATCAGAGACGGTTACTAATACGGGCGGTTCGAGCGTCACGATTTCTCAAGTCGGAATTAACGGTTCGGGATTCTCCTTGACTGGGATTACTGCTCCGGTGACGCTGACGGCCGGGCAGAGCGCGACGTTCAGCGTAACGTTGACCCCGGCTTCGACAGGAAGCGCCGCCAGCACGATCACCATGACTTCGAACGCTTCCAACCCGACCCTCACGATCCCGTTAACTGGCACGGGCGTAACGCCGGGGGCACTGGGACCCAGTCCGAGCAGTCTGAGCTTCGGCAACGTGCTTGTCGGCAGCAATCAGTTGCTGTCGGAAACATTGACCAACACCGGCGCTTCAAGTGTCACCATCTCGCAGGCCGGAGTCAGCGGCACTGGATTCAGCTTGAGTGGGATCGCAACGCCGACGACATTGGCAGCCGGCCAGAGCACGACCTTTAACGTCACATTCACGCCAGCGTCAGCCGGAACTGTTACTGGCAATGTCACCGTCACGTCAACTGCTTCGAATCCGACCCTCGCCATTCCGCTGTCTGCTACGGCAGTTACGCCCGGAGCACTTGGATCGAATCCCACGAGTCTCGGCTTCGGCAATGTGACGGTGGGAACCAGTCAGTCTTTGTCAGAGACTGTCACTAATACAGGTGGTACAAGCGTAACAATTTCTCAAGGCGGGGTCAGCGGCACGGGTTTCAGTTTGAGCGGGATCACTGCTCCGGTGACACTTACGCCCGGACAAAGTGCGGCCTTCACGGTTACCTTTACACCCGCAGCGGCGGGAAGTGCTGGCGGCAATGTCACGATCACTTCGAACGCATCCAATCCGGCCCTGATCATCGCTTTGTCAGGCACAGGAGTTGCACCAGGTGCACTCGGTTCGAATCCGGCCACTCTCAGCTTCGGCGGTGTGACAGTAGGAAGCAATCAAGCTCTCTCAGAGGCGGTCACGAATACTGGCGGCACCAGCGTGACGATTTCTCAGGTCGGGATTAGCGGGACTGGGTTCAGCTTGACGGGGATCACAGCTCCCTTCACGCTGACAGCCGGACAGAGCGCGAGCTTTACCGTCACGTTCGCTCCGCAAACTAGCGCGAGCGCGAGTGGCAACGTGACCATCGCGTCCAATGCATCCAATCCGACGCTGACCATACCACTGTCAGGAACAGGCGCCGCGGCAACTGGCCAGCTTACCGTTTCTCCAACCACTCTGGGTCTAGGTAGCGTCGTAGTGGGGACTAGCGAAACAGCATCAGGAAGCCTGACAGCCGGCGGCGCGAATGTTACCGTCACGGCTGTGAGCTCAAACAACTCCGTATTCAGTGTCGGCGGCCTCGCACTTCCGGTGACCATCCCGGCGGGTCAGAGCACTTCGTTTACCGTGACTTTCACCCCGCAGGTCTCCGCTGCGGTCAGCGCTATGCTCACCTTCACCAGTAACGCGCAGCCTGCCACCACAACGGAAACACTGACCGGGACGGGTACGCCGGCCCCGACTCACACAGTAGATCTGGCGTGGAACGCGAGCACGTCAGGAGATGTATCGGGCTATAACATTTATCGCGCGGTCTACACCACGTCGTGCGGATCTTTCTCCAAGATCAATTCCCTGCTGAATACGAGTACGTCGTATACAGACTCGGTTGTAGCGGATGGAACGTCCTATTGCTACGCCGCGACGGCAGTAGATTCGAGCAACGAGGAAAGCGTTTACTCGAACATCGCTTCCAACGTTCAAATTCCCGCCCCGTAGTCAGGAGGTGAGGCGCAAGCACCCCATGACGATCTCCGGCGGTCGCGAGAGGTTGCGCCACTGCGCAGCTTTTCCTTCTGGCTCATGAGTTCGTTGATTTCCTTGACGTATTCGAGATACTTTCGATGCTCCGTTCACACTGGATGAGCATCGGAAGCAAGTTCATGCGTTCGCGTTCGGCAGGAGCCATGGCTCACACACGCTAACTGAACAGACGGTACGCCTGGCTGGATGGTTGGCGAAATCACCTTAACGCTCATCGAACTTTTCCGCCTTGCTTTCCGGTCTGCACACTGGACAACGCTGAAAACGATGGATGAGTCGTTTCCATAGTGGCCAGCTTTGCTTTTCAATTTCGTGTTGCCATCGAGGTCCAAACACTTTCTTCTGAATCTCTGGATCGCTGACACCCATAGTTCCATTCCCAGTTGCTGTCGCAGAATACCCAGATGGCGTTCCCCAACGGAGTGGCTTGGCAAGAATTGCGCAGCCAAGATCACGAAATGTTGCACTTCCTATCCACTATAGCTCGTGTGGGAGCTAATCATAGCGATCACGATTCGTATACACGAAGAACATTCGGCCCTACCCAACCCTCTTGGCTCGACGGGACAACGAAGAAGGCGGCCGCGTTGCAATTTCAGAGGGCTTGGACGGCAATAACGGCACACATTGACGTTCGCTCCTTAGTAAATTAGATTGGGCGCGAGCGTTCAACTCTTCCAGTCTTTTTCGCATATCCCGGCCGCAAGTTTCGGGTGAATTGCAGTGTTCACAGTCTGGACGGTGAATTCTCAGGAACGACAAGAGCTGACATCTAAGGTTCACAACCAACCTCGTCGATTGAACTGGTGGGACGGCACTTCAGAACGGAACGTAATATGCCACACAACTTAAGTATCATTTCAAGAAGATTCGGCGGGCGACCACGAGACCTTGCGGGTACCGCCGCGCCACAATCGGCAGTTATTTTTCCCCACAACGCTCGCATTCGGCAACCGATTTACCGCGTTCATTGGGCATGCCCACCCTTGCGTAATTCGATCACCAGGCGGCACGGATCCGGCTCCAGCGTCAACGAGAATTCGGGGTTAGCTTTCGTCTCCAGTACGATGCGCGTTATGCCCGGCAAGGGTTGAGCGATGCGAACACGTTTGAGGAATGCATCGCCTACATTTATTGACTTGAAGGCAAGGTCGGAGGCCAGTTCCGTTTTGTGCAGATCAAGATAGATGCGTTGAGGATTGACTAAGCGGTGAGCTTCGTATTGAACCTGATCTTCAAGACTCAGAACCACTGTGCTCGAATCCGCCGACGACCTGTACTCAACTCCCGTGACCATGGGAAACTTGGACAATTCTCGCATGTTGCCAAGTGAGGTTGCCTCATGGGTGCTTTTGACAATTGCGATCGGAATTCTATTGGCAACCGTCGCTGTCGCGTTGGGGGGGGAACTGACGCGTCCTTCGCCGCAGGTCCGACAGTTCCCTGCCCCGCCTTTTCCGTCGAAACCACATTCTTGGCCCGCTGCGGCGAATTCAGCCTCCACCAAAGTCTTCCCCATAAGGCTAAGGCAATGACAATGCACACAAGAAGAATTCGTATGCTAAAGCGGCGATTTGGGCTACTCGCTTCCTCAGTCGTTATTTGGCAATCGGTGCCCCGTATGGCTCCGGGTACGCTCGAGGCCGTCCCGATCGCCAATGCCGCGACAGGCTGAGTTTCCGTAGAGCGACGTTCATTCTCCAACGCAATCGCTCGCGCCGCCAACTCACCCAGAAGACCCAAATGGCGGACATCGCGGTCGTCGAAGGCGAGCGGCTGTGCTGAAAAGGCCTGTAACAACCCATCCTCACGTCCCCATTTGCACAGCGGTACCGCGACCATCGAGCGCGCACCTAAGCGCCGGCACAACTGCTGATCAACGCGTGCATCCACTTCGGTGTCGTCACACTTCAAAATCTGAGCCGTGCAGAGACTGGCTCCGGAGAAAGCCGAGTCGCGATCGATACGCGCCCCGAAGTCGGGACGGATTTCGCCCGCTGCCGTCCGCAATACAATTTGATCGTTTTCCGGCAGCGCAATCGCCAAGCCATCCGCGCCCGTGATCGCCGCTGCCCGGTCTGCGATGATTTGAAGCATCTCATCCAGACTAAGCCGCACGCCCTCGTCGAGGTCCGGATCGAGCGCAGTATCATCCTTCCTGATCGAATGAATTCTCAGAATTGTTTTCCGGCGTACCTGCTCGCGTAATGCGCCGAACGCCAGTAAACCCTGCAACTCGTTTCGCTCTGACGATTCTTGCCGGTCATTCGCTTGATAATTCGAGTTTAAAGAAGGCTGTGCCGGCAGGCAGTCAGGCACTGCAGGCGCAAAAGGACGACTCCCTTCTCCTAGTCGCTTCTGAGTGATTGCCGTAGCCATTTCAAACGTTAGAGTATGCAAGCCAAAGGAACTGAGGTCAACTAGTCACTTAGACTACTCCCTCTGGTGAATTGCACGGTGGTGAACCGGTGGATTTGCCGCGCTTTGGAGTTCGTGTCATGGCTTATTGCGGAGTGTTCGCCGCGGTGCCGCAACTGCAAACGCCCTGCCCGCTCCCGAGAGTGGCAGCGAAGGAACATTGACTCTGCAGAGCGCCGAGTTCTGCGTCGCCGAGCGGCCCTGGTTGAAAGGGTGTTTCGGTCATGGCGAAGGAGGACGCACTTTGTGCTTGAATGCCCGTTGACCACGCCACCAGCGAAGCCTTCGGCGCAATTGTCGTTGGCGTGCAGGATGGATTAGTGGACGCATCCGCAGAAACAATTTTCACGACACCATTTCTAGATTTGGAGCCCGTCAGCGGATTGCCGGTCAAGTCCGTATTAACTGAAAGCGTTCGTAGCCCGTTGGGGGAGACCAAACAACCGCAGCATTCGGACAACTGTTGGTCCTGATCGAAGACATAAATCTCGGCGCAGAGATTGCTACCCGTGATACCGGGGTTGGTAAGCCTCAAGGTGGCGTCAGCAACCCCCGACATGTTCGCATTCGAGAAATAAGCGACCGCCAACACCGGTTTGACGGTAGCGACGGCGGAGCCTGCAACCCCAGCTAACGAGGCGCTGATTGTCGCGCTGCCAATCTTCGCGGCAAGCAAGATGCCCTTGGAATTGACACCGACAATAGTCGCGCCTGAGGAACTCCAGGAGACGCTCGAGGTCACATCCTGAATACTGCCATCGAAGAATCGCGCTTGCGCGGTCAACTGTTCACTGCCTCCCAGAGCGAGCACCGGATTCGAGGGCGCAATAGCAAGGGACGCAATGCCTGAAACTTGCAGTTGGGTGTTTCCGCTGATGCTGTTCGAAATGGCGGTAACTGTCACCGATCCGAGTGCATTCGCGGTTGCCATGCCCAGGTTGTTCACGGCGAGAACCGCGGCGCTCGAAGAGGTCCACCGAACCGAACTCGACAGATCCCGAATGCTCCCATCGCTGTACATTCCAGTTGCCGCCAGCTGCTGGTTTCCTCCCGGCGGGATCGATACTCCAGCGGGCGTAATAGAAATTGACGTAAGCGTCGGAGCCACCACATCGACCACGTCCGTTGCCGACACTGTATTAGAACTCGCGACGATTGTTGCCACACCAGGCCCTTGTGCGATGGCTACGCCGCTGTTCGTGACCACGACGATTCCGGCCGGGCTCAGACTCCAACGGACGGAAGACGAAATATCCTGTGTAGTTCCGTCGCTGTAAGTACCCATCGATGTCAATTGGGCGAAATGACCCGGCGTTAAAGTGAGATTCTGCGGTGACACGGCGATCGACGTCAGTATCGGTGGCGTAACCGTGAGGGTATCGCTTCCGGCAATCGATCCGTCACTGGCGGTTACAATCGCGGAACCGGGCGTCTTCGCGAGGGCGACACCTGTGCTGCTCGTACTAACGATGCTCGGCGGAGTACTCGACCACATAACCAAGCTGGAAAGATCCTTGGAAGTACCATCGCTGAATGTGCCGGTGGCGCTCAGTTGAACGGAGTGGTTCGGGGTCAAGGAAGGATTTCGCGGCGTTACCGCAATCGAAAGCAGCGTTGGCGGTGCGACCGTAAGGGTATCGCTACCGACAATCGATCCATCGCTGGCGGTTACAATCGCCCCACCGGGTGACCTCCCGGTGGCGACGCCTGTGTTGCTCGTACTAACGATGCCGGGTGGAGTACTCGACCACGTAACCAAACTGGAAAGATCCTGAGTCGCACCGTCGCTGAACGTGCCCGTTGCCGTCAGTTGAACAGAATGGTTCAGTGCCAAGGAAGGATTTTGCGGCATCACCGCGATCGAGAGCAGCGAGGGCAACGCGACCGTCAGTGTGTCGCTGCCATTAATCGATCCTTCACTGGCGGTCACAGTGGCCGCACCAGGTGCATTGGCGGTGGAGAGGCCCGTGGCACTTATGGTCACGACGCCGGCCGGAGCGCTCGACCAATGGACCACACTCGAAACGTCTCGGGTTGTGCCATCGCCGAAAGTTCCGGCGGCCCTCAGTTGAACAGAGTGGTTGGGCGTCAACGAAGCGTTCTGTGGGCTTACTGCAATTGAAACCAATACGGGAGGAGCAATGGTGAGGGTGCAAGCAGCGCTGGCTGATTTATAAACGACGGAGATCGACGTTGCGCCGGTCGCTCTGCTGACGGCCAGTCCAACTGCATTGATGGAGGCCACACTTGGTTGCGCCGACGTCCAGGTGGCAGCGTCGGTAACGTCGCTCTTACTGCCATCGCTGAAAAAAGCCATTGCGCCGAATTGCAGAGTGTTGCCGAGAGCAATCGAGGGAGTTTGCGGAGCAATCGAAACTGAGCGTAGGGTCTTCGCCGCTGGCGATGGGCTCTGTCCCATCTGACCGCCCCCGCAGCCAGAAAGACTGGCAGTCAAAATCAAGACCCAGACCCAGACAAATTTTGTGGCGTTCGTCCAGAGTCGCTGGCAGGACAGAATGACGTTCATTGACGTTGCTCCCAAAACGCACTCGACTGGGTAGCGAGACCGTGGGGGCGGCATGACGTGCGTCTTTCACGTGACCTGCTTAAACTGCATCTTCTAAGGCTGCTCTTTCAATCTCCTGGGGGTCTAGTTCTAACCGCCTAGTGATAGCGAAGTAGTCGTTTGGGCTAGGCCAATCGAACTATGAGCGAGGCAAGTCGACTCGGAAGGCTTGAACCATTCTTTCTTTACAGCAAGAATTGGAGACCGGTGAGGTAGATCTCGGCCTGCAGGTTTTGCTTTCGTGTCCAGCGCACTAACATCAGTGTAGGAATGCTGACCGGGATTTCCGAAACGCAGATCTCACACCGCACCACAGAAAGCCCTGCCATCGGCCGAGGACTGATAAGACAGAGGCCTCCTTTGCTGACATTCTGAACTCGACCCACAATGGCATTGTCTTTTTTGAGTATTGCCCCGAAAGGTTGAGCTTTATGAGCTTGCAACTCGAGTAGTTGTGGAAAGCGTGGATATTGCCGACGATCGCGTTCTTCGATTCGTTTCACGAGCAGGGATGATTACGCGACGGTGGAAGCGCGTAAACTGCTCAAATGGATTAGCCCAGGAGCGTATGTCAGTTCATCCGATTCGATGGTTCATCCTCTCGGGCCGATGACCTTACCGAGAATGCCCGAACGAGTGGACACCCCCATTTTCACCATGACTATGCGTAGAAATGCTTTGACGGTGTTGGGGCTGATTTTCATCCGGTTCGCAATCTCTTTGCTAGTGAGTCCCTGAATAAGAAGTTCTACGGTTTCTTTTTCCCGTTGCGTTAACTCGAAGTCCTGTTCAATTTGCGCAAGACCCAACGTGCCCGAAGAGGAGCGCTCCAATAACAATGCGGCTACCAGCGGCATTCCTTTGCCGTTGGTCTCGACTAAGAAGCTTCGACAAGAATACTTCCGCCTGCCGGATGTAAACTCCTTCACAAACTCGATACCGTGAGATGGCTGCCGGCTCACCAACCCGGTGCGGATCTTGTCGCCGAGAAACACATCGATTTTTTTTATACGCTCGGGCAGATTGGGGTAGGTGAGGATTCGGATAGCTTCATGATTCGAAGCAACCGGCCCCAACGATTTATCAAGCAACAGGAATCCTGGTTCTGAACAAGCAGAAAACAAAGAAACTCTCCTCACAGGGTGCCCGTCGAGTGCTAAGGGGCGAGGGAGTACCCGTTCCAAGTGCATAATGGAATTGGAATTTTTAAAACAACCGGCGGGCCAGGGGAGGATTACGGGCGCCGCCTGGAAGCATTTAAACCCCACAACATTTCAAGAGCCCCACTGCTATGGCAAATCTCAACACATCAGCTCAAGAACTTTAGGTTTCGTCCCAGCGACGCGTGCAATCTCAAAACTCCGAGTAACTCTTCCGTAGAACTATCGCTTGGCAGTTTACTCCAATACAACGCGAAGGTAGTTTGCGGCCTCGATGCCGAAAAAGTCAAGCTCAATCTGCCACCACTCGGGCGTGCCCCTTTGTAGTACGCCAAAAGAACTAGTTTTATAGCCCCGCCGGCTAGCCCACCAGTGGCATTGCAGTGTTTGGATCGGAGTGATTAAATCCAAAGGCTCTCGATAGGATCGAGCATGAAAATGATCGTCAAGTCGGCGGCAAAAGGGCCCGGGGCTCACTGGCGCTCCTTCATCCGGAACCGCAGGGCGCTTGCGGTCTTCGCGGCTGGGCTCCTTGCATGTTCCGTTGCCGTGCAGGCCGCGGATGCCAAGGCCGACAAACCTACCCAAGCACCCGCTGGTCAACCAAATAAAACCACAGAGCACGACAAGACAGCAACTATTGCGAATGAAGCCGATTCGGCTTCGTGCAAGATAAAGTCAAACGATTCCGCGATCAGAATCAATACCGGCGAGACGGCTTTGCAGGTCGAGGGCGACACTCAAGGGGGAATCAGTGGCGCGAACGATGCTTCCTCCTCCGAGGATAGCTTGACGTTACAGGCCCCCTCTCGCGAAGAGTCCGCATTGGATCAAACGCATCTGAGTTCAGAAATAACTGCGAAAGAACAGTCTCGAAAAGACAAATCTGACAGCCCCAAGACTGCAATTGACCTGAAGTGCACGCCCAAGGAGGCGGGGAATAAGAATCCTTCGCCTGCGTCCAACTAACTCCATGCGCCTTATGACGGCTCGGACTAGTATCTTTCGGAGAAAAGCGACGCATGGCCTATTAGCCGCGGCCGTGGTGTGGGCGATACCGGGGTCTTTGTACTCGCAAAGCGCTCCGCCGAGCGCGTGCAACATAGATTCCGATGGATTTTGCGTCGCGGGAGCAGTAACAGGACCAGTAAAAGGAGATCCCAGCCTAAGCAGTGCGCCTCAGGTGAACTCGCAAGTCACTTCGAGCCCCGCCCCGGAGAGGAAGTTAGTAGTCGAGTTCCGCAATGACTTATTGACAATTGATGCGGAGAACGCCACCCTCCGAGACACACTGAAGGCGGTGAGCGCTCGTACGAAAGCCGAGGTGCAATTTCCGGCCGGAGGGCTTGAGGAACGCATCTTCGTGCACATGGGACCAGCATCGCCGCGCGAGATAGTGAGCCAACTCTTGAAAGGAGTCCCGTTCAATTACGTGATACTCTCGTCTGCCTCTGAGCCGGGTGGTATAACGCGTCTAATACTGAGCAGGGCTGCCGACGATCGTGAGATCGCCACGACTGAAGTCGCTGCACTCCCCGGGGGCCAGGCGGTTGCGACTCAGGTTTACGGCGCATCTTTTGCTATCGATCCTGGTACGTCTGCCGCCGAACTGGTGCCCAGCCCGCCGCTGGACAACACCGACCCTGCCGGTGCAAAGCCAGTGGCGAGTTGGATACACAACGACGGACCTAAACTCTCGGGAGAGCAGCTCGATCAGATGCAAAAAATGCAGATTCAGCAGGAACAACAGCAATTCGCTGAGCAAACGCAGCAACAACACCAGCAGCAACCGCAATAACAGTTACACACTTTAGCAGCTGTAGACCCTTCCTCTCAATCCATCATTTTCCCATCAAACTTTTCGAGCGCCGAGAGCGAGCAATTGCGAAACTTCCGATTGCGCGATGAATACGACTCGAGAACTATTTATTGAGGAATGCGATCGGCAAAGAGCTGGCCTCTTAACATCGTTCAAATGCCACAACACGGCTTTCATGCCCCACTAGTCCTATGGGCTAACCCGCCGGGTTAGTAGATTAGGACTACTGCAAGCAGGCGATTGTCTGGACTAACCCAATTGGCGTAACGTCCGTGGTCTAACTTGTTCGGTTAGGCCACGTGGGTACTTGTATAGGTCGGAGCGGTGAGTACATTAGCTCACCAGCGCGCCTCCGCTGAATTCCCTCCCCCCAGCATGGCTCGCGACAGGAGGGTTTTCAAGCATGAAACCGCTGCGTACAGTACTGCCCGTACTAGTCATTGCGTTGCTCGTCCTGTGTCTTGGGTCGGGCGTCGCGATGGCTCAAGATGTATTCAGAATCAACTATTTCTCGAACAACGTAGCTGGCGCTCCAGATGCCACTGTGAGAATCGATAATCCCGGTCTCACGTATGGCAATCTTTGCGCCATGATTTACGTGTTCGACGCCGATCAGCAATTGAGCGAGTGTTGCGGCTGCGTTGAAACGCATAACGGACTGCGCACGCTTTCGGTAAAGACAAACCTGACCAGCAATCCGCTGACAGGCGTCGTATCGAAAACTGGCGTGATCAAAGTCGTTTCGGCTGCCGTCAACAACTCACCCTGCGACCCTACCGCAAACGTAGCTCCAAAAGCGAATCTGCGCGTATGGGCCACCCACATTCAGAATCCAGTTGGGTCAGCGTATCCAGTTACCGAGACTGAATCTTCGGATTCATTTTTGGGTGCCACCGAGCTTGCGAACCTTCAGGCTCAGTGTGCATTCGTCGGTATTCTGGGAAGTGGACAGGGCATCTGCAGTTGCGGAACGGGGGACTAGTTGAACACAACATGGGGCACGCTCTCAAGCGTGTCCCATGTTCACTCAAAACAGCGGTCTGGCTCCAACAATACTCAAACAGAAAATTGGGCTGGGGAGGAAAGTAATGGAGAAGCGATTGCGACAGTCGGCGTTCCTTGTTGGAGTTATTCTTACCACTGGAGTTTGCCTTTCCGCACAGGAAAGCATCAACAAAGAACAGGTCATTGCGGAGGTTGGTGGACAAAAGTTAACTCTTGGCGAACTGCAACAGCAACAGGGTGGGAAGTTGCTTCAGGCCAGATATCAATACTACATGAACCAACGAAAGGCCTTAGACCAGGTTATCGATGACAAACTCATTGAGATAGAAGCCACTAACCGGCACATTTCTTCAGAGCAACTCCTCAACACGGTCGTTTATAAGGACTTGAAAGACCCAACAGAGGACCAGTTGCAGGTCTACTACGAGGGCATGGAGTCGACCGAATCCTATGAATCCGTTCGTGACCGGGTGCTCGAACACATTCGCGAATTACGCCGCGAAAAGGCCAAAGCAGCCTATGTGAAGCAACTACGAAGCAATGCCAGCGTTCAGGTGCTACTCGCCCCTCCATACGTAGATGTGAGTTTGAAAGACGCGTATGCACAGGGCGCCAAGAATCCCCCAGTCACGCTGGTTGAGTTCGCCGACTACGAGTGTCCTTATTGCCAAAAAATCACACCGGAACTGCAAAAACTGGAGAAGGAATACGGCGACCGGCTAGCAGTTGTGTACAAAGACTTTCCACTCCCCATGCACCACACTTCGCAGAAGGCAGCAGAAGCAGCCCGGTGCGCCGGCGAACAAGGAAAATTCTGGGAATACCATGACGTGCTGTTTTATAGCAAACAACTCCAAGTCGACGAACTGAAAGCTCACGCGCGTGTACTCAAGCTGGATGGTGACCAATTCGATAAGTGCCTGGACACCGGCGCTGAAGCCTCGCCTGTAAAGAGGAGCCTGGAAGAGGCGCAAAAGTTGGGTCTGACGGGTACTCCCAGCTTTTTTGTGAACGGCCACTTTTTCAGTGGAATGGCGGATTACACCGTCCTTAAGGAAATGGTCGAAATGCAACTGGCATCATCGCCAGCTTCTTCTACGCAACTCAAAACCGTGTCTGACCATACCGATGCAGGAAATATGTCGGTGGCAAGAAAACAATAAGAGCCGCGCATGATTTGGCTCTCAGGATCGAAGGTTGGGGATTGCTAAGATGAATCGCCTGGTCGTTGTTGCATCGACTCTTTTGTGCGTAATGTTCTCAGCAATACAGGCATTGGCGGGCGTGTCGCTCACTCTCTCCCCCCAAAACCCGCAGGTGCCGGAGGGTAGGCAACTGCAGTTCTTGGTGACGGTCAGCGGAACTACTAATAATGTCGTGATATGGAGTGTTACCGGGGCAGGATGCAGCGGGGTGGCGTGTGGGGTAATCGACGATCAGGGGCTTTATACCGCTCCCGCAAAAGCTCCTTCTCCCTCAGCGGTAACGGTAGCTGTCACCTCGCTGGCCGATGTCACAGTCTCCGCGAGTTCCTCCGTCAGCATCTCCTCGCCTACAAGTATCTCTGTTTCAGTATCGCCAACCCAGGTTGTTCTCGCGACTGGCGGGCAACAGCAGTTTTCTGCCCATGTCAGTGGCAGCTCCAATACGTCAGTGACGTGGAGCGTGAGCGGGATTGGCTGCGTGAATGGTTCTTGCGGTTCCATCAGCTCCGCCGGGCTTTATACCGCACCGAGCAGCGTTCCAACCTCTCACACAATTACCATCACTGCCGTATCGGTCGCCAATCCTACCAAGTCGGGCACAGCCTCGGTTGTCGTCCAAGCCGCCTCATCGGTTTCGGTTTCAATTTCGCCCAAGAGCGCGCAAGTCGCTTCCGGCGGTCAGTTGCACTTCGCTGCCACCGTTACAGGAACGACAAATACTGGTGTGGTGTGGAGTGTCTCGGGAGCAGGATGCAGCGGGTTAGCTTGCGGCTCGATTACCGCGGCGGGAATCTATACGGCGCCTGGGCCGTTGCCCTCGCCGCCAAGCGTGTCGGTAAAGGCGACAGCAGTGGCTGCCCCATCGGTTTCGGCGTTGGCTTCGGTCACACTGGTACCTGCATCCTCGGTCAGCATATCTCCGTCTTCATCCCAAGTGAAACCGGGAACGCAGTTGCAGTTCAGCGCTTCGGTCAGCGGAAGTTCGAACCCTGTGATTATCTGGAGCATCTCGGGCCGTGGTTGCAGTGGATCTAGTTGCGGCAGCATCAACTCCAATGGACTGTACACTGCTCCATTAAGCGCGCCGAATCCCCCGGTCGTAGCGGCTACGGCAACATTGCTTTCCGATCCGACCAAGTCAGCATCCGCCACGGTGACGATTTCATCCGGAGTTGCAGTAGCGATTTCCATATCCCCGACCAGTGCGCAGATTGGAGTGAATGCGCAAAAGCAATTCAGCGCGATGGTGAGCGGTTCCTCCAACACTGCTGCGACGTGGACGATCACAGGAACCGGTTGCGCCGGCACCATCTGCGGTACGGTCAGCCCATCTGGTCTGTTTACAGCCCCCGCCGTGCCACCGAACCCGCCCTTCCTCTCAGTAACGGCAACTTCCGTGGCTGATCCAACTAAGTCTGCTAGTTCAGCGGTGACAGTCGTGCCTGTGGTCCACGTCACCATCTCCCCAACCTCGGCCACTATGGCGGCCTCGGCGTCCGAGCAGTTTTCGGCGCAAGTCACCGGCACTTCAAACACCTCAGTGTCGTGGAGCGTTTCGGGCGCGGGGTGCGCCGGTTCGACGTGTGGAAAGGTCACGACAACGGGCCTGTACACCGCGCCAGCAATCTTCCCCAATCCGGCCGCAGTCACCGTCAGTGTAACCTCGCAGGCGGACACGACGAAGTCCGCTTCTGCACAGATAAGCCTGGTCACTCCAGTTTCAGTCACAGTCTCGCCGTCTTCTGCACTGTTAACCGTTGGCACTCAGCGGCAATTTCACGCTGTGGTCACCGGCAGCTCTAACCTTGGAGTCAACTGGACGGTCAACGGCGGCGGCTGCGTCGGGTCCGCATGCGGCACGGTAACCTCAGCGGGCGTGTATACAGCTCCGAGCCTGGTTCCAAATCCCGCAACGGTGAATGTCACAGCAACGTCACAAGCAGATTCCTCTAAGTCCGCAACGGGAGTCGTAACCATTGCTCCCACGAATAACAGCAAGCTGCATGGGCAATATGCATTCTTGTTTAAGGGTTTCGACACCGCTGGTGTGTACGAGTCCGCGGGCTCCTTCGTCGCCGACGGAAATGGAAAAGTAGTTTCTGGAATTGAGGACACCAACCGCACGTCCGGACCGAAAACCGGGCTCGCCATCTCTGGAACCTATCAGGTCGCGGCAGACAATCGGGGTACTTTAACCCTGAATAGCAGCGTGGGCACACGTAGCTACACATTTGCGGTGAATGGCACGGCCAAAATCGGTAGCTTGATGGAATCTGACAATTCCGGGATTGTGGGCTCGGGTGTGATGAAACTCCAAGATTCCTCCGCATTCGATCCTTCTGTGTTTAGCGGTGGTTACGCTATCAGTCTGACGGGCATGGACGCCGCGGGCGCAAGGATCGCGGCTGTGGGTTCTATTTTCCCCAGCGGCTTCGGCACGATTTCAGGAAGCAGTCTCGATGTAAACGATGGTGGAAATATGCTGCCTACGTTCGCCACCTTCTCGGGAATTTACACCGTTGGGGGTACCGGGCACGGAACGGCTACGTTCATCATTCCCGGTCTTGACGCGGGCACCCTCCACTTTGTTTTGTACGCGATCTCAGCGAATGAATATTTCATGTTGTCGATTGATCCGGTGAGCGGCGGCAACCCCATTTTAGCTGGCATGGTAGAGGCACAGACGGGATCACCATTCCTCACCTCTTCCTTCACGGGCGCCTCCATCTTTGGTTCGACGGGCTCAAATTGGGGTTCGTCTCAAGTGACGGTCGGAAGAATGGAGTTCGACGGCGTGGAGAATATCCGGGTGCAATACGACCAGAACAGCGGGGGGAACATAACCGTTGGAGAAGTTCTTACGGGCGCCTACTCCATCCAGCTCAACGGGCGCGGGGTTCTAACGCTAGATGATGCTCAGACAGGCGCGCAAAGTGTCTGGATTTTGTATGCGATCGCACCCAATCGGGGATTCCTGCTAAGTTCAGACGGTTCAGTGGCGAGTGGAGATGTGAGTCCGCAAGGTCTTGTGGCGCCGTTCGAAACCGGCGACCTTGAGGGGAATTTCGAGTTTGGCGCGGGAGAACCAGTTTCACCGTTGGCGACATTGCGCTCGGGCGCAGCCTTCTTCGACGGCGCCAGCATTGTTTCCGGAACAGAGGACCAAAAGCAAGCTGGCAGCTTCACTGGAAACCTGCCGCTGGCAGGGAGTTATTCGATCTCGACTGTGTCCAACAACGGTCGGGGGGTCGCCCTGCTGACTTCCCCCGCTGCTTCAACCAAAGCTCTATGGGTTGTAAGCGGCTTGGAAGCTTTGGGGTTGGACCTTGATTCGACGAACACTGCTCCCACACTTCTAAGATTCGAGCAGTAGAAGGAACTTGAGAGATCCGAGAGCAGGATGGTCTCGGAAAAGGTCATGAACATCGAGGTGGAAAAATGAACAAAATGTTGCTGGCTCCTGTCGTGCTAGTGCTATCCAGTTTGACGATAGCATTCGGCCAAGACTCCGATTTGCAAAGAGCAAACGCCGGTGATCCCTCAGCTCAAGTGAAGGTGGGAAACCGCTATGCCCTCGGTCAAGGAACTTCGCGAAATTCCCAAGAAGCCGTCAAATGGTTTAGGCGAGCAGCTGAGCAAGGTTATGCTGACGGTGAGTACCGATTGGGCGGCCTGTATGAAGTGGGATTTGGAGTTCCAGCAGATCCTGAAACAGCTGTGAAGTGGTATCAGCAGGCGGCAAAACAAGGATTGGTCGATGCCGAGTACCGTCTCGGCGTCCTATATGAGCAAGGCCACGGCGTCGCGAAAGATGATGCGCAATCTGCGAAGTGGTATCAACTTGCGGCAAATCAGGGTCGGGCTCAAGCCCAGTTCAAGTTGGGAGAGATGTATGAGACTGGCCGCGGCGTGCAGCAAAATTACAAGGAAGCATGGAAGTGGTATTTCCAGGCGGCTCAGCAAAATCGTCCCGAAGCGCAATTTAAGCTTGGCAAGTTGTGCGAGCAGGGCCTCGGAATACCACAAAGTACTTCCGAAGCGATCAAGTGGTATCAACGGGCCATTGCGGGTGGAGATTCTGAAGCTGAGGAGTCTCTCAGAGCATTAGAACAATAATTGCCTGGCAAGCCGTGCAATGATCCACGAATCGGCAGCAACGAAGCTTTAAGTATCGGTGATCGTAACCGCGATTGTTTTGGTTTCGTACAACGGCCCTCCCTCCTTTGTACCGCTCGCTTGACGTTTCATTATTTCGATTGGAGAGCCATATGGACGAGGGGCAAGGGGAGGCTGTTCGCCTGACTCCACGCGAGCGAGAGATCGTCGAGCTCTTGCTTTTGGGATGTGACAACGCAGAGATAAGCAGGAAACTCAATATCGCTTCACGCACCGTGAAGGCTCATTTGAGCCGTCTTTATTTGCGCCATGGGATCAACGATGGCATCAAGCGAGTCAAACTCTGCAACCTTGTAGTCTCGGACAGATTCCTGTGCTCGGATAACGTTGCCAAGGCCGTAGATGCTGACCAACGAAAGCAACAAGTAATGGAACTGGTCGCCATGGGACTGAACAACCGCCAGATGGCAGTTGCTATGGGAACTTCGGAACACATCATCAAGAGCGCGCTGCGCTCCATTTATGACACGCTTGGACTCTGGAATCGTCTAGAACTGGCTCTCTGGTATGAAGCCCATCGGCAACAGGTACCGGTCAGTTGACGGATCTAAGTCGGAATCGTTGCGATTCTATGGATAAGCCTTCCATTTTGCAGGAGAGTTCTTCAGCATTCCCGCCTGCCGTCGAGGTCCAGAGTGTCGTGGAATCGCGCAACATTTTGCAGGGCGGAGAGGCCGCACCTGCTCAACAAGCTCATGGTGTATCCTCTGAACTCTTTCCGGGCAGTGCAGTCCCGGAGTCGGTTCTGGATGTTGCCCTCGGCTTAGTTCTAAACGAAATTGCGCATCAGGCGCGCTCGAATACCAATGCCACTGGATCTGCCGTTCTGCTGGTCCGGAGAGGGATTCCCGTCTGTCGATCGACTTCGGGCGCGACCGCTCGAGACGTGTCCACCTACCTAAGCGAGTGCTCGGTCTGCGGGGATCTTTCCTGGCGGAATGGCGCAACGCAGAATTGTCACGACGTGGAAACGGATTCTCGATTCGATCCCACGTGCTGCCGGCGGCTTGGACTCCGGTCCTTCGCAAGTGTTCCGATACAAGACGACAACAAAGCTGTCGTGGCGATCGTGCAGGCTTTTTCATCGCATCCTCAGGCATTTACAGATCGTGACATTTTGGCCTTAAGAGGTCTTGGCAGTCACATCCTTGATCACACCGAGGCGGCCTCTCGGACTTTCGGGCCAATCCCGAAGGCTAGCGGAAAAGTAAATCGGGAAGCCGCGCCGGCGGAAAAATCCAATTTCCGCTTCAGGCAGCGGTTTTACCTTCCGAAGTTTGCGGGTTTGCACGAACGCCTAAATCTCGGCTTGGGTATGGCGATCATTGTTTTGGCAATGCTTTTGGGGTGGACAATTGGCAGAAGCGAGAGGGAAGCTGGGCACCAGAACAAAGCGGCTTCTCCGGTAGTCGAGCACGCGCAAATTGAAATCATTCCTGCAAAGCTGGATAGCTCAGCCGATGTTCAAGCCAAAACCATCGGGCCCAGTGTTCCATTAACCGACGCCCCAGAAGTCGACCGCAAAAGCTCCGAATCCTTGCCAAATGGTGAAAGCAAGAGAGATCAAGTGAAGAAAAGGCGTTTGTCGGTTTCGACGCCAGCGCATTCCGACGGTTGGTCTAGTGGCCTGGTGATCTTCGAGAGTGGAAATCAGGTTTTTCCAACGAAGTCGCTTGGCTCACAACACGCCAGCGACTCTCCCTCAAACGAGGAAACGAAATCCGCCCAGTTCAAATCGAGCGATCCGGGAACTCCCGTAACTGTCAGCGAGGATGTTGCCGAACAAAGACTGGTCCGGCGGGTCGAACCGGACTATCCGGAATCTGCACGGGAACGAGGGCTTCAAGGCAAAGTGATTCTGAATGTGAGGGTCGGGAAGGATGGGACTGTACGCAGTCTCAGCCGCGTAGCCGGCGATCCTCAACTGGTTTTACTCGCTGCCAAAGCGGTTCAACAGTGGAAATTTGCTCCGCTTGTTCGCGAGGATAGACCGGTCAGTTTTGAAAGCCAGGTTACGTTGAGTTTCGAACTGCCATGAGTCCTATTCCAGCCTCGCGACCGGTTTATACCGAGACGCAACGCTCCGGAAATCGCACCTTTCTGCGCAAAAACAGGCATCTCTCCAAAGAGGTTTTGGCAAAAGTGTTGAGCTGTCTGGGTCTTCCAATGCTGGTTCTCATGACCGTGGCAGGAGGGAGAGCGGATAGTGGCGAAAAAGCACGGGAAGTCGCGACCTCAAATGAACCCGTCACCGTGTTAGGGGTGAAACTCCAGCTCGAAAAGGATTCTCCGGTTCTGGAGATCATTTCTTCCCGACCCGTGAGACCGCTGATCACGAACACGCAAGATTCACGGGTTCTCCAAATCGATCTCAACAATGCGCAAGTGTCGGTTCGCCACAAAACAATCGCGGTTCAGAGTCCCCTGATCAGCGCAATTCACCTGGACCAGATGGCGGGGACCCCTCCGGTAGTGAGCATTTTGGTGCACGAACTTAAGCCTTTGAGTTATACCTGGGATGGCGCTGGAAACCGGCTCACCATTCGACTTCACCTGGAATCGGAGGAAGTCAGGGCCAAGCCCCCGATCGTAACTTCTCTCACGCGCGAAACAGACACCGTTGCCATCCCGGTCAACTCCGCTAAAAATGCAGTATTTGCCGACCGATTGGCTTCAGGCTCCTCGTTCTCGGCCGGGTTCAGTACCGAGAAGCTTCTTTTGGCGCGTGGTGGCGCGGTGCATGTCTGTCCCGGAACCACAGTTTCGGTTATCCACCCGCCAAACGGAGGAGACTTACTGCTCGCTATGGGAGTGGGAGCACTTGAAACTCACTATGCTCTGGAAAACTCCGTAGATACCATTCTCACGCCAGATTTTCGCATTCTGCTCCGAGGCCCCGGAGAATTCCATTATGCGATCCGTGCCGATTCACACGGTAACACTTGCGTTCGAGCTCTGCCCGGTAACACCGCGCCGGTAGTTGTCTACGAGTCCATCGGCAATGGCCAATTCGAGGTCGTGCCTTCGGAACAACTAATCTTTCACGGCGGACATCTGAACGCGTCCGACACAGCCTTTCACACAGGTAAGTTGACCGAAGTTGAGACTGTGATTCCAGATGATTGTGGCTGTCCGCAACCGGCGCCCGTCCTTCTTGCAGAATTACCAGCGACGCCAGTGCAGTCCGAAAACAATAGTTCCCCTTCCGTAAGTTCTCAGCCAAGAGTTGAGGCAACTTTAACTCCGATAACTGTACGTGACGTGGTCGCCGATCCAGAAAATGGACATTCTCAGCCCCTAAACGCCAAAGAAAAACCCGCCGAATTCGAAGCGAGCTTTGTGTTTTCTAGAAGAGAATCATCGCCCCCGAAACTCTTAGATCTGCCGCTCTCCAGCCGCCAAAGTCCGCTCTTGGATACAACTGTTGCCGCGCCGACGTCGCCCCGAGTCGCGGAGCAGAAACCTCGCAAAGGCGTGTTCAGAAAAGTGACCGGATTCTTTTCGCGGATGTTTCGTTAAGGGGCAATGGGGCTCGCCGTCCTCACGCAACCGCTGAACCGTCTTGCAGAAGCGGAAGCCACTCGGTGGCCAGTGACAATCATGCGAGAACATTGCTTCGTCCCCCGCTCCGAGGAGGAACCATCCTTGCTATTTTATTTATACACACTGTATGATTAATATGCAAATAGAAAACTATGTCCCCTCGTCCCTACCGTATGGGCAAGCGCCAAGCGGCTGCCGACGACACCCGTGAGCGCATCCTCGAAGCTGCCCGTCAACTCCTTGCGAATGAATCGGAAACCGACCTGAGCATGGAGGCAATCGCGCGCCGGGCGGATGTGTCGAGGCTCACCCTCTACTACCAGTTCAAGTCGCGGCCCGGTCTCCTGGAGGCTCTTTATGATCACGTCGCCATGCGGGGCAATATGCGACGCATGGCCGACGTGTTTCACGAAGCCGATCCTTCAGGTGCGTTGGACAAACTGGCTGGTATATTTGTCGGTTTCTGGGCCTCTGATCCAGTCGTGCTCCGGCGGCTGCGGGGAATGGCGACGCTCGACGCCGAGATTGATCAAGGCATCCGCGCCCGGGACTCGCGCCGCCAGCATGCGGCTCGCGAAATTGTCAGACGAACCTTATTAAGGGGGAAGAAGAAGCTGTCTACGGAACAACAGAACCTAACTGCGGACGTTCTCAGTATGCTCACCAGTTTCGAAAGCTACGACGCGATGGCCAGGGCCGGTCACACCCAGGGAGCCATCCTGGCGACTCTAACTCGCATGGCTCGTGCCGCTATCGACTCGGCCGACTGAGTCGACCGGGGCTACGTCTCAAGGGTGAGTGCCGACACCGAAACTACATCGGGGCTGATCCTCGCGGATTCGCCAACGCCTTTACGTTGGCTGCAAGCAGCGGATTTGATCAGCCGTCAATGATCGCATTGGCATCGAGCCTAATCCTTGAGCTGAGGAATGGATGGTTCTGGAAGGGTATGTAGCTACCTCGGCACCACCGCTGCGATCCACCCGATCTGCCAGCCTCTTTCGGGCACACTCCGAGATTGAGGGAACAAAGCTAGACTGCAAATCGTATGTCCCAACAGGAAATCACAGAACACTGGGAATCGTCTTCCCTCGATTCATTGCAGTTGCTTCACCCTCTTCGCTTCTCGGTCAGCCAGCGAAGATAGCCTTCGGTACTCTGGCGACCAGGAGCCCACTATGCGGATGTTCTCTTCTAAACTCTTATTTAAGGCCTTACTCGTTGTCATCGTTCCAGCAGCGTCCGCGATCATGCTGGCACAAAGCCCTGAGACTCCCACGGACTCCGGCACGATTTCTGGGGTACGCGAGAACGGGTTGAGCGTTTACAAAGGCGTGCCCTTCGCTGCCCCTCCAGTCGGCGACTTGCGCTGGCGGCCTTCGGCACCTGTCACGCCCTGGGCGGGCACGCGTAAGACGGATGCATTTGCCCCGGCGTGTATGCAAACTGGTGCATCGATGCCAGGTGAGACGCCACCGGCGGTGAGTGAGGATTGTCTATACCTCAACATCTGGACACCGGCCAAAAGCGCGCATGAGCGCCTGCCGGTGATCGTCTGGATATACGGCGGGGGTTACATCAACGGGTCGGCCTCGATGCCCTTGTACAGGGGCGACCAGCTCGCGCACAAAGGCGTAATCGTTGTCACCATCGCGTATCGACTCGGCCCACTCGGCTTTCTTGCGCATCCAGAGCTAACACGCGAGTCACCGCACCACTCGTCAGGCAACTATGGCCTGATGGACCAGATTGCCGCTCTTAGATGGATTGAGAGGAACATTGCAGCCTTTGGCGGCGACCCGAAGAATGTAACGATCGCCGGTCAATCCTCCGGAGCAATATCTGTCAGCATTTTGATGGCATCTCCGCTGGCGAAAGGCTTGTTTCAGCGCGCCATCGGAGAGAGCGGCGGTCTCTTTGAGCCGCTCCAGCTCGCACCAAAGTACGTGCTGGCCAATGCAGAACGCGATGGAGAGAAGTACGCTGTTTCGCTGGGTGCGGCCTCGCTCCAGGAACTGCGCCGGCTGCCGGCGAGCCTGCTCACTGGCGATGCCGGTGGCATCGTCCACCCGGTCATCGAACCCTATGTGCTTCCCGTTTCGCCGTATGAAGCGTTCACTTCGGGGCAGCAGAACGATGTCCCACTACTAATCGGTTCGAACGCTGAGGAAGCGCGTTCGTTGACGGATGTCACGCATGTGAAGGCCGCGACGTTCGACAGCGACCTTGAACGAAGCTTCGGCCACCTGCCAGCTCCGCTTCTCGCAGCCTATCCCCACGCGACCGATGAAGAGGCGCGACAGGGCAGGCTCGGCCTTGAGCGCGACCTCCGTTTCGGCTGGGACATGTGGGCATGGGCCAGGTTACAGGCCGGAACAGGGCAGAGCAGCGTCTACTACTACTCATTTCGACAGCAGCCACCCTTCCCGGTCGGTTCAGTGTACGAGGGGTGGGGCGCGAGCCACTTCGCAGAACTCTGGTATGTGTTCGACCATCTGGACCAAGAGCCTTGGCGCTGGAGCGAGGCAGATCGGAAAGTGGCTGAAGAAGTATCCAGCTACTGGGTCAACTTCGCGAAGTCGGGCAATCCGAACGGCCCGGATCTTCCCCCGTGGCCCGTGTTCACCAGCGCGGATAGCGCGGTCCTATATATTGGCGATCCGATGACCGTTGGTAGGGTAGCGAATATCAATAGCCTGGGCGTCCTCGATGCCGTCTACACGACGGTGCGGGGCACGCAATTTGCCGCTCGGGCGACGGCCGTGAGCAAGGGGACACCATGATCGCCTTTGACAGGCGAGGAGCACGCACCGCTGGGACTTAACCTTCACGCTTAGTGCATCAAGAGAAGCAGAGGCCGAAAAGGACGAGGAGTCATCACGTCACTCTTGCGGTCATCTTCGTATACGGGCGAACAGGAAGTAATGCCTCCGGTGGCAGATTGTCCTGATAAAACGCCTTCGGGATCGCAGGGTCGTCGCGGAACTGCAGGTTCAAGACTGAGGAAAAATGAGCCTGATCTTCCAGTAGATCGCTGCATCTGTTTCGCCGCGCCGGCACGCTCGATTTTCGGCTATTTCCTAGCTTTCCGCACAAACCCGTCCTCGCTCCACTCTTCCGAACCCACTCCGTTATGCACGAAAAACAATCCTGTCGGATCGTATTTCTTTTTCACCGAAGCGAGGCGTGGGTAATTGCTTCCCCAGTACGCTTGCTGCCAGTTCTCCTGAAAAAAATTGCTCTCCGATACGTACGCTCCGTCATTCGGCACGATCGCGCGCAACTCATTGACACACTTGTGGATCTCCTGCCGAGATTTTCGTCCAGCCTCAACGTCCGGCTCATGCCCGCGCACGCCGGGATATCCGCCGCCTGCGTCGCCAACAATGGCCAGCGCAAACGCATTCAGCACGGCGGGGTTCGTCGCTGTATCGCGTGTCGCCTCTATTGCATCGTGCGACCCTCCCGCCAACCCTTTGTTGAAATGCAACTCGATTTCTTTATGGCGCGAGCCGGAAAACAGCGCCTGCGCGAGCCGTTCCCGCGAATCATCTTCAAGCAGAGACGCCGGCATCCACAACGATTCGTATCCGTAAAGGAACCATGCCACTTGGCCCCCGTCTCCCGTCCACCATGCGTTGTTTGAACTCGCTCCCGGCCGCTGGTCCAAATTAAAAACGGCTTGATGGTTCTGTTTCCTCCACTCCACGTCCCACCAATGCCGAGCCGGCATACTACCCAGAATCGGTTGTCCCTCGATTGTGTAAACTGCCGGCGAGCGCGCCACCCAATCCAGAAAGGGTTGCCATATCTTTTTTACTTCTTCCGTACTCAAATCGTGGCACACCATCAACAAGTCGAGCACATTCTCGCTCGCAATGCGCGCGTGTTCGCCCCAGTGATCGTTGAAGAGATGCTCTCTATAGAAGTCGACGAAGTACTTTAGCAAACGCCGAAACGCGTCATCCGATGCGGCCTTCACCGTAAGAATCGCCGCGCCCCAAAATTCCGGCAGTTCCCGTACGCGGAGCGTCACTTTGCTGACTGCCCCGAACGCTCCTCCTCCGCCGCCCTTCAGAGCCCAAAACAAATCTGGGTTTGTACAGGCATTCGCGACGCGCACTTTCCCATCTGCGGTGACTACTTCCGCCTCCAACAAACCCGCCGCCGCGGTTCCATAATGCTTGGAAAAACTTCCGAAGCCTCCGCTCTGAACCAGGCCCGCCACGCCGACCGTAGTGCAACCGCCGCCTTGCACATACGCGCCGCCTTTTGACGTCACCGCGTCGTATGCTTGCATCCAAATCGCACCGGAGCCGAGCGTCACCGCACGTTGTGGGGGGTGCCTGCCCTTGCATCCTTGTGGAACAAATGCTTCATGCATGGTGATGTCGTGCATGTGCCGCGTCCATACGAGCAGCGAATCGGCCGCATTCGACGTTCCCTGATAACTGTGCCCGCCGCCCTTCACCACCAGCCGCAAATCATTTTCCCTTGCGAAGTTCACCGCCGCCGCAATGTGATCTGCATCCCTTGCCGCCACGACGTAAACGCTGGGTTTACTCACCCACGCGTCCACCCATCCCAACGTTTGCGTCAAGCCAGGCTGGTCTCCGATGTAATAGGGATTGTGAATATTGTTGAACAGATTCTGGCAACCCGCGCTTCCCGTGTCTTTGACGCACGCCTCGATCGGAAATTCCACCGGAATCAAATTTCCGTCGATCTCATCATTCAGCCGCTTCCACGCTGCTTGCGAGGGCCAATTCGGATCCGACGGCCGCCGCCGAGTCCCCGCCGCAGCGTGCGTCGCATTCCGCAGGCCCGCAGTTCCCGCATAGCGTGCGAGATTTTTTGCAGCTCCCCATAGGGCGCGCGTACACAGCGGACCCAGCGCCGCCATTCCTGATCGTCTTAAGAATTTTCTTCGATCCATTGAACTACGAATTCTGTCAGGGCTTCCAACTACACGGCTGAACTGTTATCGGCAGCTTCTCATATTAAAGGATTTTTCTCACTTGGACATCTTGTGGTCCGGGAGGCAGCGAAGCCATCATCGATCACGCGCTGCGCCTATTGGAAGACATTCCTCGAACGCCACCAGCCCCATCGGCATGATTCCTGCAGTAGCGGCTCTCGTTTGCCCATGTGGCAAATTCTGGGCCAAAATCCAAGAGCGTCGGTGGCATATCGTTTGTGGTGGACGGGCACCGCCGCGGACTGTGCACACTGGCGCTTCCGAGCGGATCACGGGCAAGCGGAAGTACCCCCCCCAAAAAAAGGTTGGCGACTAATCGGGAGTTGGTTCGTGTTGCGCCACAACCAAAAACACTACACCGACAATGGTAAACATTCGGAATGCCTCTTCCTGCCCATTCCACATTTTCGACTGCCACATCAGAAACCATTCGCCCCCGACATCGAGGAATGCCACCAACCACATCAGCAGGCTCGTCGTCAGCGCAATCATGGCGACGTTCACCGCAGCAGCGAATTGCGCCCTGTCCGCACGATACGATTTCAGCAACCGAACACCAGCCCACCAGCATAGAAGCATAGTGACTGATTCCCAGGCGATGATGCCGATGTAGAAGGCCGTATGTACCGGCGGCGAATTGACGGCGCGCCACATGAGGTGGTTCCCCGGAAGAGTTGAGTCCATCATCAGGACATGGCGGACAAACTCGTAGTTGGAGCTGTAATCCGTGATGTTGTTTAGGACCAGAATGGTGTAGAAAAGTGCGATTGCAAAAACGAGAACCGCTTTGGAAACGCGAAGCGCCATTACATGCCGCATAGGTTGTCGCACGCCCGAATTATATCTCTCGGTAACATACTGCAAACTTTCTTGGATGCGCAGACAAACCCGTAACCGATTTTGAGGAACCTTCTCACTCTCGATTGTGGCCTGTCATGATGCAGTTTGGCGACACCCTTCAGGTCTGGGCCATGGTTCGCCGTGTCAGCCGCGGGAGCAGGATCAGGACTGATCCATAGCACAGAAGCGACACCACGAGCGATGCGGCATTGCCGAATCGCAAATCCTCCAGCAGAAGCTTGGGCGTTCCGAACGCAACCGCGGCATAGGCAACCCACCGAAGCTCAATGTGCTTCGAGCGCGAGGCCGCAAAACCAAGGGCGAGGGCCAGAAGGCAGTTCACCATCGTACGGATGACCGAGAGACGGGAAGGCGTCAGTTCCATTCGACCAGCGGCAGCTCCGGAGATCGCTACAACCAGGAGTGCCGCGCTGGCGAATCCGACCAGCACCGCAGGAACAAACCAAAGCAATCGGCGTTGGCTGCGATCCTCCCGGACTCGCGCTCCAGCGAGATAGCACAGCAAGGCCGTAACTACGACAATCCAGGCATTCCAACCAGGCGCGCCAGGAACCGATCCCGCCAGAGCATTCCCGACGTAGCCAGGAAGTGAGGACACTGCCGTGGCTGCCGACAAATAAAAGGATGCGTGCAATCCCAGGCTGAAGTTCCGTGTGCGGAAATATAGGAATGCCCCAAGCAATGCCGCGAGGCACAAGAAAGGCACCTGAAGATTTACGCTGACGACGAAGAAACTTCCACCAAGCAGTAAAACAGCAGCCCAAATGGCGCTGACGCGCCGGTTGCGAACCGGCCCCTCATCCGCAAAATGCGACAAGACAGCCCGATAAAGTGCAGCCGACAGCAGCAGGAACAAGGTGCCAAGGGCCCAGGATGCGGAACCGTGCGTGGCGCGAAGAATGCCGAACGTCGAAAGCGCGAACACGAGAATACCTTGTGCAATTTCAAAAACCGAAATCCTTTGACGCAGGGCGAAGCCGCGAACTCCTATGCTGCCGCCGTAAATGGCGAGGAGAGCAAAGCACAGGATGCTGACGGTGAGTGGGTATGCCGGATGATAGCCCTCCGGCACACCGGCGGGCGAGGTCATCACGTCAACCAGCAGCCAGACGCCGAAGTCTGCTGCTATGGCTGGCACCGCGCGCAAGCTGAACCGGTGTTCGAGGCAAGCGGCAATTTCCGTGATCGCAGCCACGGCCAGCATTGTGGCCGTGAGAGGTACCAGGTCGCGAGTCGCGATGATCAACGCGAGCGCCGTGATCACAACCGCCAAGGTCACGATCCACGGAATCAGTTCGAGTTGGCGCCTCCACGAGAGTGTCAACACCAGCACGACGAACGCAACTAAGACCACTGCGGTAAAGACCGGCGAGATTACCTGAAAGCGCACCGTGGCCTCCCACAGAAGCGGCGCCAAGATGAGCACTGACGTGACGCCGTAGCTCGCGCTGGCGAAGCGGTTCGCGTCGTGGGTTCTCACTGCCCATACCATCCAAACGGCCGCATAAGCGATGGCCACGAGCAAAACCGGCAACTGGGGAATCGGACCTGCCTCGGCAATGGCGCGCAGCAAATAGGCACCGGCGATTCCAAGGACTGCCTTCCCCAGTACCGGGCCGACGCCGCCGAGCATCTCGACTGGGGGAAATCCTCGCCACGTGGCTGGCGGTCTCGGCCTCTGCGAACCCGTGGAGAGCGACTCCGTCTGTCGCGACTGATCGGTGACTGAGTTCGGGGATTGCCCTTCCAGTGCGGCGACGCGACCTTCTAGGTCGCGCAGACGTGCAATGACTTGCTCCAACTCGCTGGTGGTGTCCACAGCTTGCGGCATGGTGCATCTCCGCATCTGCCCCGACTGGCCGAGGCTTAGGTGATTCCCCGCGCCGGTGCTGCACTGGAGACGGACAGAGAGTCCGCGTCCGGCCATGGCGGCAGGAGTTTTACCAAAACCCAGAGAATGAGAAATGGGAGGATCATCAGAACGATCGCGGTTAGCAACCCCTCCCGCGTCGCGAAGGCCATTTTGTACGTGGTATATCCCAGGAAACTCTTGGAGAAAAGTTGACCACCGATGACAACATTCCAGCGCATGGCGAAGATGCCGATCACCGTGAGAGCTCCCGCGAACGCGTAGGTCCGTTTGCGAGCCGTCTCACTGAGCTTCAGAATCTGAGTAAGACCCAGCAGTGCGATCGGCGTGACCGTGCCGAGCAGGATTTGCACAATCACCTGAGACACCCAGAGACGCGTATGAACCATGAAATCGAGGCTGCGGAACGATTCGTCGGCCTCATAGATTCGATGGAGCAGATCCAACATCTCCAGGCTGAAATCGATAATGAAGGTATAGAGCAGATACTGCGCAATTTTGTCCAGACACCGGATGTCTATGGCACGTTGTCGAAGACGGGTGGAGATCATGTACAGCAGCATCACCGCGGCAATGCCCGACACCATCGCAGAAAAAATGAATACGATAGGCATGAGCGGCGAGGACCACCATGGATTCGCCTTCACCGATCCGAAGATGAAGCCGACATATCCGTGAAGTAAGAAAGCGGAAGGAATACCCACGAGCGTAATGAAGTAGCCCAGTCTTTCGTCGATCCGCAGCGAACGTTCACTGAGGTTGTCGGAGCCCAGCGTCAGCACGCGATAGAGAACCCGCGTCAGACCTCGTGCGCTCTGCGACTTCAGCACGATGTCGCGCCGGTAGTCGAGCCAAATTTCCAGCAGCAGCACCGCCATCAGGTACCAGAGGTAGACGAACCCGAACATGGCCATCGCAGAGGAGCGGTGCGGCGTGAGGTACATCTCAAACGACCGCTCCGGATGCCCTAGGTGCAATTGCAGTGGAAGCGGCGCCACCAGAAGAAACGCCAGCGCGGTGAGCAGTGCCAGCCGGTAGGTAGGCTTCACGGCTTGCACCCGGAACACGCGCTCCAGTGAAGCCAAGATGAACGCCCCTGCGACAAGTCCCGTAATGAAGGGGTAGAGAACGATCAGAACGCCCCACTGAAGTTCCACTTCGTTCGGATACATGAAACCTTCAACCGGAATCTGCACAAGCCTCCTTATCGCACGGAACCCATCTTCTGTTATCTCACCGAACCATCCATGCCGTTGTAAAAGACCTTTGCCCCTGTGGCCATGTGCGGTTTCAGAATTTGCACCGTATGAGTCCGCAGAAATTCATGAATCGGATCTTTGGGGTTCTTCAAGTCGGCAAGCTGGCGAGCACCAGTTGGGCAGACCTCGCAGCACGCAGTCGTCAATCCCTTACTGATCCGGTGATAGCAGAGCGTGCATTTCTCGGCGGTATTGGTCTTCGGATTGATGAACCGGCATCCGTAAGGGCAAGCCTGCACACAATAGCGGCAGCCAAGGCAGTAGTTCTTGTCGACCAGGACAACGCCATCTGGCGTAACGAACGTTGCCCCTACTGGACACACCTGGGTGCAGGGAGAGTCTGCACAGTGGTTACACAACTTTGGGACGAAGAAATTCTTTCCGAGACTCTCTTCGTTCGGCGGGAAACCTTCCTTGCCGCCGTCGGGGGATTCCACTTCGGGCTTCTCAATCTTCCAGTCGGCAACGTGATAGCGCTCAATCCAGGTACGGAAATAACCCTCGGGAACCTCGTTCTCCTGAGCACAGGCACGCACGCAGCTTCCACAGCCGATGCACTTGGGGATGTCGATTACCATACCCCACCAGTGCTCGGTCAATTTGTAGTTGGGCGAAGACTCAGGTGTTCCGGCGAGGATGTATTTCCAGGCGACAGCAGCCGACGGCAGCAGCAGGAGCAGATGGCGGCGGGTAATCTCCATTACTTCTTGACCTCCGCGACCTTTTTGTCCGATGACTCGATGCCCGGCTTGTGGGGCTGATGGCACGTGTCACAGGAGATTCCCCCAGAATGATCGGCGGTGGCGACCTGTGGAAATGTCTTCGGCTTGGCACTGTTGGCCTCGTGACAACGGGCACACACCAATGCCGTATCAAGCTTAGGAGGAGTAACCGATGCCGGATCCTCGGCGTGGTTGGAAAGTGCTCCATGGCAAGCCTCACACGGAACCACCACATGCTTACCCAGCTTTTTCTGGTCTACGATCTCGGTGTGGCATCCCTCGCAGACCTGATGTCCCGCAAAAGCAATCGGACGCGCCGCGATCTCGGCGATAGCGTCTCCGCGATAGTGGCCGTACTGTCCAAAGCTACGGGGGATTACAGCGGCGCGAACAAAGATGAAAGCGACCGCCGCAATGGCCATGACCAGCGCCAACCGAATGAGATGTTCTATGTCCCTAAACACTAAGCACTCTCGTCTTCTTGCGCGCTGCCGCGCTCGTGGCGCATGAAATCTCGATGCTCATCCTTACGTTCTATTTCGATTTGGAACGATGATCTGCGTCACAGGATCCTGTGACGGGAGTCACCACGCGATTTCCTCAAAACGAGCAGTAAGGCCTAATAGTTGCGGCGCTCACCGCCAACGTCGAAATAGACGGTTTCACTCTGAAACTCCCGGGTTCGGCAAGTTTAAAGTTCGCGCTGGCAGGGCAAGATGCGCAAGATCAGCTTACGGGCGAGACCTAGATGACCGCCGACAAGTTGAAGGTGAAATTCATCCCGGTGGCGAGGCTGAGGAACTGGAACGCTACAGAAGGGGACGCGGCTTCTCCGAAACTGTGAGACTCGCACGAGTGGGCTGGCCGTAGTCGCGAAACTCTCAGCTATGAGAGCTTTTAGTACACCCGATCACATCGGCTTGTTGCCTGCGTCACATAAGGTGCTGCACACAAGACCGAGAGGGGATTATTCACGCCAAGGAAATTATCCAGCGAACGGATTCCTGGAGCCGCGAGGTCTGGGTTGCGCGCGAGTACGGGTATTCTTGGAAGGATATTGGTCACCGGTCGGGTATGCTTGGCCACGACGTCATGCTCTGATTTCACCAGTCTCGTAAACCCCAGCCTGGATGGTGGTCGCCTGCTCGCTTCCGGACATCGAAGGCCCTCCATGGACACCTCCAGACACTGCCGTTGGACAGCGGCATCCTCATGTCCTGTGCCATCAAGCGGTTACATTTTGCAGTAGATTGGTCACGTGATAGAAACGCAAGGCTATGGTTCTGTTCGCGAAACTAGACTTTCGCCTGCAACTCGCGAATGGCATCGCCAGCCCCACTAAGATTGGCAAGCCGCATCTCAGAATATTTGCGAGACAAAATCACGCCCGGCGCGCCGCCGCGGAAAGCGGCCAGAACAGCTTCTTTCACGCTTTGCGGCGTGCACTTACTATTAGTAGGCTCGGTGGGAATATCGATATCAACGCCGGGCCAAATCAAAGTGTTGGTGCCAGCAACGCCCTCGAGCGCGCGTTTCGTCTCGCGGAAAACATAGTCTGGCGAAAGTCCCTTGTGAGGAATCTGATCGTAGCTGCCCTCCTTCAACCCCATCACCGCATAGTTGAAATCGAGCAAGCCCTGTTTTGAGAGGTCGGCAAACAGGCTCGAGCAGGCATTGTCTGCGTACAGGGCCATCCGTTCGCCGCCACAGTTGTTGTACATGACGACCTTTATAAAATCGGAGTAGTTCGAGAGCTCATGGAGGTCTTGCTCGGCACGGTAGATCGGATTGAAGGAATTGTTGTGCCAGATGTGCCAACCCACAGGCACTGCCGGCTTCGCTGTTTTTACCGTCTTGTAAATTGCGGCGTAGGTCTCACGTAGGCTATCGGTCCAGAGCATTTCCCATGCAGCCAGTTCCGGATACCGCAAAAGCAGCCGCCAGAATTGGACGTAGTAACCATCCACCGGGCGTTTACCCCCGCGCGAGGAACGAACGAATTTTTCGAGTTCCAGAAAACCCTGGCGGGCGCGCACCACATTAATGCCGCGCTCTTTCGCTTTGGTCTGACAAAACTCGCAAAAGCATGTGACCTTGCCCGGATCGACCGGAGGCGTGTCGTGCGTGGCTCCAAGGCTGTCGCAAAGTGCGCCTTGCCGTTCCGATCCCCACATGATTCCGTCGATGTCGTAGGAACGAGCGTAATCCTCTACCAGGCCCGTCAGGAAACCTTGGTAGTTGGGATTGTTGACGCACAGCGTGTCGGCGTTCCGCCCGTACAGATCTCGCTCCTGCAGTTTCTCGATGTTCGGCAGGTCGGTGCGGAATACGTCCTCGAGCCAGCAGATGACCTTCATGCCGCGCTTCTTTGCAGTGGGGAGAACTTCCGCCAGTATATCGAGGTCGCCGTGATCGGGCGCGCGTGTGTCTTTGAGAACAGTATTTTTGTAGTACTGAGGATGGGGAGTGGCGAAATTTCCGCCGTGGAAATTGAGATCGTACTCTTGTTTGCCATGATCGGGCAGGGGCTGTCCCGGAATCTGTCTTCCGGCGATCCCGCGACCGTAGGTGAAGACCGCCAGAAATAGCGTATTCACGGCGGCACGTTCCTGAAGCACATCGAGGACTTCCTCCGTACCTTCATCCACAAAGGAAACCGCACCCACTTGAATCCCGATCATTTTGGAGGAAACAGCAGCATAGCCTGACGCTGGCATCGCCAAGGCGACGCCGGCTCCGGCGGCGATCTTCAAGAACTCGCGGCGGTCTACGTCCAATTTCCGCATGGGTATTCCTACTTTCTCTGGTAGCAGCCGATATCCAGTTTTCCAGACACGATTCTCGGTGAGCCTTGCAAATCCACTTCCCCGACTCGCACTCCGTCAGTGGTGCCAGCAGCGAGTGCGGGAGAATCGGATTGCAGGTGAAACTCGTTCGCCGTCGTGTCGACAAAATGTGGATCCAGAAAGCGCGAATGACGATCGTTACCGGTGGACTCCACATACCTGTCGAATCCCGTCACCGTCGCGGATGCGCCTGCCCACGTGCTCGCCTTCGCTCCAGAAGCACAGTAATAAAGATTGTGATCAATCACGGCAGGAGGCTGGTTGTTGTCGACCTGCGATCGGTTCAGCGTTACCAGGCAGCGCGGCCCCGCATAGACGATGTTGTTCTCGAAAATATTGTCTGCCATATTCCACTGCATCTGAAACTCACCTGAGCCTGTGTTTGACGTATCGTTTTCATAGAGCGTATTGTTGACCACCGTCGAGTGATCCGTACGCCCTCGCTCAGGCGCATAGCCACCGATGGAAACCCCTGCGGTGTGGCAGTGATAAATCAGATTGTTTCGCGCAGTAATGTAGCTGCTGGCGCGGCCTTTGTGCTCACTGGCCAGTTCGATGCCAAAGTCCACATCATGAATAACGTTTTGTTCGATCAAAATTCTGGTGCCGCCGTCCACGTAAATACCATCGGAATTTTCGTCATTGCCATAGGCCGGGTTCCCTCGCGAGGTGATGTTGTAAACCCGATTGCCGCTGACTACTCCGTCGCGGGCCTGGTCTAAGGCAGGGTCGGGCGCCGTGCGCTCAAAACCGATAACGTCGATTCCGATGTTGTTGTTGTCGTGAACCACATTGTGCGTGATGCGGAAGTTCGTAACGTTTCCGTTCACGACCAGCGACTCGCTTGAACCGGTCTTGAGATGATGCACCTCATTGCCATCGATCACCAGTTCACTGATCGGGGTCTTGGCGTCGGTACCATAGACTGCGATGCCAAAGCCGTTCCCCCCTCGTCCCGGAGCATCACGCCCAGTAAAAGTCTGCTCGATATGATGGACATTGTTTCTTAGTAGCTCTATGTGGGAACCGGCCCCGATAACGCTGATGCCCAACGGAGTCAGCCGATGTTCGGCGGTGCGGAAATTGCGGATTTCAAACCCCTCGATTCTCACGTAACTCTTGTTCTCAATCGTAAATACAGCGCTTCTTCCTGAGGGAGTGAAGTGCGCTGCGTCGAGAACAGCCGTCTCACCGGGCGCGCTTCGAAACGTAATGAATCCATCACTCGCGTTGCCCGATGTCCGAAGGCTCACCAGTTCTTCGTAAATTCCGCCACGAACGTTAACCGTACTGCCCGCCCTCGCGGTGTCTGCTGCGTGTTGAATGGTGCGCCACGGCGCAGCTTGGCTGCCTGGATTCGAATCATTTCCGTTGGTCGACACGTAGAAGGAAGAGTTCGTCTGGCCAAACGCGCCGGAGACACAAGTCAGAAATAAAAAGAGCGCTGAAAACCTCATGTTCATAACTCCATGGATGCCTAATGGTGCCTGATGACAGATATTATCGTTTTCCTTCGTTTTCGATGAGGCTCACGCCTGACATTCAATAGTGCAACCCGAAAGCAAAGGGATACAGCGGCGATTGCGAGTCGTGGGGTAGATCGCTTTTCTGTTGCGTCACAGCCTCGACAGACGATGGCAACTCGAACGGGAGATGCCCGCTGGGCGACACCTTACCAGTAATCAGAGCGAGTAGCGGCTCGTCCGAGATGCCGAAATCGCCCAGGAGTGCAGTGGCGTGAGGGCGAATGTTGGTCAGGATCAGCGGTCGCTCCAGCCTGGTCAGGAACACAGCCGGAACGATCGGACTCACGCGCAGCAGTTCAACGTAAGCTGCATCTTTCTCAGTAAACATGAGCCTTCCCTCGTGCTGCCTTGATCCAAAGAAGAAGTTCGGATGCTCACTCTCGTAGGGCGCCGCCGCGCGAATGATCGCCAGATCCGCATTTGCGGGATCGGTGACCACGGTGAATCCAGCGGCCTCCGCGGACCTCGCAGTTACGCCATACAGATAGATCTTCTTATTCTTAGCAGCGATGGGCAGCAAGGCCTGCCCGGTTGTTGCGATGGATTTGTTCTCCAGGAGAACAACAGCGCGAGCTTGTGCTGCTTCTCCCTCGCCCACAAATACCTTGTTGCCGGCAATCTCCGCGGCCTTGGTCTCATCCACGTAGGGCTGTTCAAACAGACCAAGCTCGAACTTCTGCAGGAGAATGCGGCCCGCAGCTTCGCGCACGCGCACCTCCGAAATCAATCCGTTATGGACATCTTCGGCGATGACATTCGATTGCTCCGTTCCGCCGATCTGATCCACGCCCGCGTTGATGGCCTTGGCGAAGCGTTGCGCTTTAGTCATTTCTTCCACTCCCCATGGCATGCCGATTTCCGCCGGAGTGGGTTTGACGCCTGCAGCCGTCCCATTGCGGCAGGCCTCGGAGCAGTCATTCGTAATCGCCCAGTCGCTTACGATGACTCCGCGAAATCCATATTGTGCTCTGAGTAAGTCGCTCAGCAGTTGGGGATTAAATCCGGCCCCGACCTGCTCAAGCGGCTTGCCATCGATGGCGACTCCCTGCAAGACCGAGTAGGTGGGCATCACGCTACCTACGTGCGCCGCGAAGGCACCGTTAAACGGGATAAGATGTTGTGGGAAGTTATGTCCGGAAAAATCGGCGAAGCGGCCGTAGTAGTTATGGCTATCCCAACCGTCTTTCGCCGCCCCATATCCGGCCCAGTGCTTGACTACCGCGATGACACTGCTGGAGTTCAAACCATCCGCGCCGTCTTGTATTCCGGTGACGTAAGCTGCGACCATGCGTTTCACGATGTCGGCATCTTCACCAAAAGTTCCGTTGGCGCGCGCCCATCGCGGTTCTGTGGCCAGATCCGCCTGCGGCGCGAGCGATTCGCGAATGCCCACTGCTTCATATTCCTGGCGGACGACATCCCCGAAGCGCCGGGTAAGCTTGGGGTCGTTCAATGCCGCAAAGCCCAGCGCCTCCGGCCACACGGAGAATGCTCCGTCCTGCATTGCGGCTCCCAACACTTCCTCAAAATGGTGGCGCGGATCGGACGAGATCGTCACCGGAATCCCCCATCGCGAAGACTCTGCAATCGCCTGAACTTCGTTGTTCTGTTTGGCGAAGGAGCCAGCGCTTCCATTCAGTCGAGTGATGAAGGTGCTGACGTGATCTTCATCGATGAACTGGCGGACTTTCACCCGGTCATACTCCTTGCCGACGCCGAGTGGCGCCAGGGGTCCCGAGCTCGGCAGCGTGCCGTGGACCATCAATCCCGCCAACTCTTCGAGACTCATGCGCTGCACCAGGTCGGCAGCTCGGACGTTTGCGGGCAGTCGCCAGTCCTCGTACGGATCAAGCTTCCCATTCTTGTTGAGATCTTTGAACGTTAGGCCATCCACGATGAGCAAAGGCGCGGAACGATGACCGAGATTGGCTTGCTTTGGTGCGCCCCCAGCGGCAGCGGTTGAACAAACGAGCAGTACTAAGGCAAGGAATCTTGAATGCATTGGCTAGCGCTCCTTCCTTTCCACGTGAAACACGTACGACAGGCACGGACCTCGTTGGCCACCGGGGCCCCTGGGGAATCGGTTTCGACTATGTCGAGCTTTGAGAATTCCTCATAGTGAACCATACGGAATGGCTTTCATTGCTTTCGACAGCTTTTGAATATTAACAATTACCGTTCCCAACAAGAGACGCATCAACTCAGCGTCTTCATGGCGCTGTTAACCACAGCGAACAACTCTTTGCGAGTCACGCCGGTCTTTCGGACAACGCGAAAACCTTGATGGGCTGCAATCGCGTGGCTTTCACGTTCAGCCTGTGTTTGGGAAACGCTGCCTTCTACTCGGACAGTCAACGCTCTTCAAATACGTACTCGTGCTGCGCGTCTCGGATGGTCAACGTTCGTTTTTCTCTCGAGCCGACGACGAACTCAAAACCTAATTCGCCGGGCACAGTCGTGATGAGAGAAATTGTGCCATCGGGATTCTTGCGGCTCGCGACCTCGCTTTTCCACTCGCCGAAATCAAAGACTGTAGAAGCTCGGGGCGTGCTGACTGTGATTTCTCCCAGTGATGCATTCGCATAGTGTTTGGCAAGCTTGGCACTTTCACTCGCATCGGCGGGGATCGTCAGCAACTTGCGATCGGCCGCCAGGCTGGCATAGAAATTCTTCGCATCGGCGTTGAGCTGCGCCTCGGCCTCTGGATGTCCGTCGAAAAGAACCTCGAGGAACTTGCGCCGCATGCGGTCGCGAAGCAGCCATCCGGGATCGGCATTCGTGAGGATGACCAGCCCCACGTTTTGTTGCGGCAACCACATCATGTCGCTGTGATATCCGACCAGGTCGCCGCCGTGATGAACGACCGGTACTCCGTAGGTCGTGTCAACCATCAAGCCCATGCCGTAGGTGACGTCTTTTCCGATGCTGACCTGTGGAGCGCGGCGCTCGAGTAATGGCTCTTTCGAAACGTAAGTCGTTCCATCGGGAAGTTTACCGTCCGCAAGTTCCATCGAGACATATTTCAGCATATCGTTTACGCTGCTCCACGCGCCTCCGGCAGGGCGCGCGGGAATGATGGCGTCGTTAATGGCCGTCATTGCTTTGGCAGTTTTTCCGTCGGCGTCGGGCGAGTGCGAACCCGCGTGGTTGCTGGAGAGAGCGCGCTTCATGGCAAAGGTCGTCGCCTTCATCGCTAATGGGTCGAAAACATACGACTGCATGGCGCTGTCGTAGGCCGCTCCTAATTCCATGTCGGGATGGATCACGTGCGCCCCGGTATATCCCGCGGCTGCGGCCATCAGATTGGAATACTGGAACAGTTCACCGAATTTGGAGGTGGGCTGCATGGTGCCGAGCAACGCGATCGTGCTCTCGGGCGTCATCTTTTCGTAGTCAAAAATCCATTCCAGATCCTGACGGGGCATTCCAGTGCAAGCGCAAATCAAATGCTTAACGAGAACGCTGTTCGTGGTGGCAGCGTCGCCGAGCTTGAAACTCGGAAACAACTGGGTGACCGGTGTGTTCCAGGTGATGCGATGCTCATCGACGAGTTTAGCGAGCAGCAGTGTGGTCATCGCCTTCGTATTCGAAGCGATCATGAACAGTGTGTCAGCGTCTGGCTTCTCCGTTCCTCCCAGTTCTTTCACCCCAAATCCACCAGCGAAAATAACCTTGCCATCCTGAACGACGCCAAGACCGACTCCGGGGACGCCCAACACTTTCTGTCCCTGTTCGACGAAGCGACCCAACTCGGCAATCCGGGATTGATCGAGAGTGTTCGCTTTCTTTCCGGCAAACGACTCACGGCTGTAGCCCTTGGGCAGCAGACGGCTAAAAATCAGGGAAAGCTGAGCACCGCGCTTCCCTGCGACCGCATCCGCCACATCTTCGATGACGACTGTCCAACTTGATCCGGAGTAATAGACGACGGCGTCCACGCCCCGCTTCTCATTGGGCGAAGTCTGATAGTCGTAAGAGCGACGCCGGCTCCAGCCATCGCGGTCGGGCAGATCGTTGCTGACTTTGAGCGGCCACTTGGCATTGGGCTTGTAAGCCTGCCAGGCCGCTGCTAACGCCTCATCCTGCGTTTTCGCTTTCACGTCGACGAGCGCAACCCAGGAGTCACCCTCGGGAGATTCAAGGATGGTCGCCGGTCCTTTGACGCGAATGGACCAGTCTTTGGGCGCGATGAAGGCATTGCCGAGAACGGTCGTCCTCGCCGTATCGGCGGACAGGTTTTCAGACGCTGGCGCGGCGGCTGCGTCGATGGCCGGAAGGGATGATGCGCGTAGAGATTGTTCGAACAGCAGCGCGGAACTGTAAACCAGCACACAGCAGACCAGGAGTTTTTTCATGGCGGGGAAATTCTAAACCCGCGGTTCGCACTCCAGGCAAGTTTCTAGCCGGAACCGGTTGAGTTTCTACTCCTCGTTTGCGCGACTTGGGACAACAGGTCCGCTCACGGCGGGCTGAACCAATGCCTTCATTCGGTCAACAGTGTGGAAGAATTGTCGCCTACTCAGCCGCAAAAAAGGGATATACTGGTCGCCAACTGGACGGGGCCTAAGTCTTCAACGCGTCTTCCCCCCTTGACTGCGAGAAAGACATGTTGGGCGGAAAACCTGAAAATTCAAGTGAATCGTCTGTCTCTAACGCTGCGACCGTTGGAGTTGCGTCTTCGTCCGGCACATCGGGAAGCGACGGGCCGACCGTCGCTGATGGTGCTCCCGCCGGACCGTTCCTCAGTGAACACAAGCTTCTCGGCTCGCGTTATGAAATCTTGAAAAAATTGGGCGAAGGCGGCATGGGAGCCGTCTACAAGGCAAAAGACATCGAGGTCGATCGCCTGGTCGCGCTCAAAGTCATCCGGCCCGACCTCGCCGCCAATCGCGAGATTCTTCAACGATTTAAGCAGGAATTGATCCTCGCCCGACAGATCACCCATAAGAATGTCGTCCGCATCTACGACATGAGCGAAGCCGAAGGCGTGAAATTCATCACGATGGAGTACGTCGATGGTGAGGATCTTCGAAGTATCTTGCGCAAATCCGGAAAGCGTAGGCCCTCGGAAGCGGTCAGCATCATGCAGCAGATTTGCCGTGCCCTCGATGCCTGCCACGCCGAAGGCGTCATCCATCGCGACCTGAAACCCGGCAATGTCATGCGCGACAATGCCGGGAAGGTTCTGATCATGGACTTTGGCCTGGCGCAATCCGCCCAGACCGGAGGGCTCACGCAGACCGGGATGCTGCTTGGCACGCTGGAGTATATGTCCCCGGAACAAGCCCAGGGGCGTGAACTGGGCCCGCCGTCGGACATCTATGCAGCCGGGCTGATCTTCTACGAATTGCTGACTGGCAAGTCGCCGTTCGAGGCCAAGAGTGCGGTGGAGAGCCTGATGAAGCGGAGCCATGAGCGAGCCACGCCCGTCAACGTCATCGAGAAGACAGTTCCGCGCGATCTGAGCAACGTGGTCAGCCGCTGCATCGAGCCGAATGCGGCCAATCGCTACCAGAGTGTGGCAGAATTGCTCGCTGATTTGGAGGCCTACCAGCCCTCGGCTCCGACGGTGGCGACTCGGCTCATCCGCAGACCTGCCCAGCGCACCCCGCTCTATAAGTATGCGGTCGTCGCTTTAGGAGCTCTCGTATTGGCCGCATCCACTGTTGCGCTTTTCAGAAACCGGATCTGGGCTCCAGTGGCCTCGCAACATGCCCCGGTCGGCATCCTGGTATCCGACTTCGACAATCAGACTTCGGAAAGCGTCTTCGACGAAACCCTGGAGCCGGCGTTCACCGTTGCCATGGAAGGCGCATCGTTCATCAACTCTTTCAGTCGCGGACAGGCTCACAAAATCGCCGCAAAGCTGCAGCCCGGTTCCACTCGACTGAATGAGCAACTCGCCCGCCTGGTGGCAACCCGCGAAGGCATCAACATTGTGATCACCGGCTCGATCAGCAAGAGTGGCGACTCTTACCGGCTGAACGTTCATGCTCTCGACGCCGTAACCGGCAGAGACCTCAACAGTGAATCGGAAACTGTCACCAAGCAAGACGTGCTAGTTGCGATGGGCAAGGTCGCGGCTGGAGTTCGCAAGGCGTTGGGCGACAAAACTCCCGAATCGGCCCAGTTGGCCGCAGCGGAGACCTACACCACGCAGTCGCTCGAGGGCGCGCACGCCTACGCCGTAGGTCAGGACCTGATGCTCGCCGGCAAATGGCAGGACGCCATCGATTCCTACCAGCGAGCCATCGACCTCGATCCCAATCTTGGCCGTGCGTATTCCGGCATGGCGGTCATTTACGCCAACACCGGGAAACGGCAGGAGGCGGAAAAGTATTATTCCATGGCGCTGGCGCACATTGACCGCATGACGGACCGCGAGAAGTATCGGACGCGCAGTGGATATTACCTGCTCACGCGGAATCAGGCGAAGGCCATCGAGGAGCTCAATGCCCTGGTGAGCCAGTTCCCTGCCGATTCCTCGGGACATGCCAACCTCGCGCTGGCCTACTTTTACGCGCGCAACATGAATAGAGCGCAGGAAGAACAGAAACTGGCGCTCGCCGTCACCCCGCACAGCCAGTTGCAGCGCGTTAATTTTGCGATGTACGCGCTCTACGCGGGAGACTTTGACACTGCAGCGAGGGAGTCGAAAGCGCTTCTCGCCGAAAATCCAAGCTTCGATCAGGGGTTGCGCACGGCAGCTTTGGCCGCGCTGGGTCTCGGACACAATGACGAGGCGCGGCAAGACTACGAGAAGGCGAAAGAAGTCGGGACGTACGGAGCATCGATCGCCGCCACAGGGCTTTCTGATCTTGCGCTTTACGAAGGCCGCACTGCCGATGCAAAAGGAATCCTCGAGCAGGCCATCATCGCCGATCTTGCAGCCAAGGACGCGGAATCCGCCGCTGATCGGACCGCCACGATAGCCCAGGCAGAACTGGGGCTGGGAAAGATTCCGGAAGCAATCTCTTCCGCGAATAAAGCCGCTTCGGCGAGCACGGATGCGGGAGTTCTGTACCGGGCGGCGCGGGTCTATCTTGCGGCTGGGCAGGAAGCGAAAGCGCTGCAGACCGTGAAACCTCTTGCCCAGCGCCTGGAAACCGAGCCGCAGATTTATCCCAAGCTCATCGCCGCGGAGGCTCTAATTAAGAAGGGCAAGCCGCGCGATGCCGTGCAGACGTTGCAGGAGGCGCAAAAGCTGGCCGACACTTGGCTGGGCCATTTTGATCTCGGCCGCGCTTATTTAGACGCCGGAGCTTATACGGAAGCGTCCTCGGAATTTGACGCCTGCCTGAAGCGCCGCGGCGAAGTCACTTCGGTATTTCTCGATGATGTGCCGAGTTATCACCTGCTGCCGCCGGTTTACTACTATCAGGGACGCGCCCAGGAAGGTCTAAAGAGTCCCGGAGCCGCGGACTCTTACAAGACATATCTTGCTATCAAAGAAAAAGGCGCCGGTGATCCGCTCGTAGCGGATGCAACCAAGCGCCTGGCAGCGTTGAACACGCACTGAGTTCGAGGGTTGAACTCAGGCCGCGACTATTCTCCGCCCATTCAGACCGGCGTTTTCACTCCGGATTTGTCGTGTCCTCCAACTCCAACATGCGCACCGAGCTCCTCAGGCTGCTGTCGCCGTTCTAGCAAGGGCCTTGCACCGGTGCGTTCGCCTGATTGGAGTCTTGGCTTTCCGCCTTGCCAGTGCCCACTGTCGTTACAAAATAGTAGAAGGTATGTCCGCCGCAAAGGGTTGTTGAGGCACCGAGATCAGTGAAAGTAGTACCCGTGATCAGGCTGCTGTTCACTAATACAAACGGTCCGAGGGAATTATCGACAGGCGAGCGGTACACGTTGTACCCCACCACGCCGGAGCTCAGGCTAGCCGTCCATGTGATAACGGGTGAGCCGAAGGGACTGCTGCCTTGAGCATTCGTCGGCGGCGCGGGAATCGGCTGGACAGCCGGACCGATGCCGATCCCCCAAGGCCCGCTGCTAGCCGTCGGCGTGGGGAATTCTGTGACGGCACCCGACGACAAGGTGACCCGACCGATCGCGTTGGAGTAGTAATCGGTGTACCAGATGTTGCTATCTGGTCCGGCTGTGATGAATTGAGCGCTCTCCTGATTGGGCAGGGCGTAGGCTGTGAACTGGCCAGACGGCGTCACCTCAATTACATTGCTTTGAGGATTGCCGGCGGCGAACCAGACATTGCCATCGGGCCCGAGGGTGATTCCTGCGGGGCCGAAAGCGTTTGTGGTAGAGGCAACGGCGACCGTCAGCCCAGTTCCGTGCCCGCCCGTCGTGCTCACAACGCCGGGGGTAATTGAGTAGCCCGTGCCAATGCTTTGCAGGGCTAAGCCATTCGTCAATACCGTGCCGGCTGTGTTGACATTCGTGACAGAGAACGTGCCACCACTCGCTCCAGGTTGAACCACCGTTATGACGTCACCGAGAACGTAACCGGTTCCACCTGAACCAATGCTGACGGCATTGACTCCGGCTGGGATGGCGTACAGGTGAACAAATGTCCCGGTCGGGCTGATTGCGTCAATGCTGTTGTTGACGCTGTCACCAAACCACAGGTTGCCGTCCCCTCCTGTCGTGATGAACGTGGGAGAAGCTCCGGCTGTTGGGATTGTGAACTCTGTTGAAACTCCTCCTGGGCTCACCTGGCCAATCTTCCCGCCACCAAGCTCGGTAAACCAGAGATTGCCATCGGGGCCCGCAGTCATGCCCCACGGGACACTGGAGTGAGTCGGGACGGCGTAATCGGTGATGGTTCCGGTTGTCGTGATACCCGCCACATCGTCCACATGAGTGGTGTCGGAGGCGGAGTCAGCGAACCACAATCTGCCATCGGGGCCGCTGGTGATGCCGATTGGACCATTGCCGGGACCAACCGTAGGCAGGAACGAGTATTCGGAAAAACTCGAGGTCCCGACGTTGAAGACGCCGATCTTGTTCGAGCTGTTCTCCGTAAACCATACGTTATTGTCTGGCCCGGCAACGATATTGTACGGGAATCCGTTGGCAGTTGGAGACGTATACTCGGTCGCGTTGCTGCCATCCGGTGCGATCGAGCCAATCCGGTTGGTGGTGCCGTTAGACTCGGTGAACCAGATGTTCTGGCATTGACCTGCCGCGCCCGCGCCGTAAATTGTCTGCATCTGATACTGACTGAGAACATTGCCCCAGACCTGCAACTCGTCAATCACCCCATCAAACGACTCCTTACCGGTGCCACTTCCCTGAATCCCTCCGATCTGGAATGGATTTGTTGGTGTGAGCAGGCCCGCCAGAGAAGTTGCTCCCGAGGTCTGATCCAGTGCTCCGTTAATCCAAATCGACGCACCACCGCTAGGACCGTCCCAGGTAATCGCAACGTGATAGAAAACACCGGGCGTCAGGGCCGTATTCGAGAACATGTCCAATTCATTGACGCCGTCGGAGAAGGTAGCCACGATCTTCCCCGGCCCGGCACTTCCGACGAAGGTCGAGTGGGCTCCGTAAGTGACCCATGCGGTCGAACCGTTCCCCAAGACCCCGAGAGAATATGGAGTCGTGGTGAAATCGGTGTTCCCAATGTCGCCCTGCCATACGATCTGCTCGGTGGCGTCATTCGATAGCGAATCCACGCGCACCCAGGCGCCCACTGTCAGGTTCACCGGCGTTAAGTAGGGCGTAGTCGGAGACGTAATCAGGATGCCCTCTCCGCCGCTCTTGAATCCTTGACCGACTTCGGCGGAAACAAACTGACTCAGGCCGCCGGTATCGCCCAGGATTGTCCCCGGTCTGCCTCCCCGAATATCCAGCGCATTCCCATTGAATGGCCACCAACTTAGGAGTGGCCCCGGAGTAGGAACACATGCGGGGGCCGTAGCCGCGGTGATGTTGAACGCATTCGACGTAACCATCGCGCCGAGAGCCGAGGCTTGCAACGTATCGCCCGTGCCAACGGCACTCACCGTCAGGTTGGCAAACGTTGCCATGCCACTTGCGTTCGTGGTCGCAATCGTGGCCCCTCCCAAATTCCCGGGGCCTGTGATGGCTAGAGCGACAGCAATACCAGGCACGGGAGTGGCCGAACTATCCAATACCTGGACCGATACGGCCGGTGTCATTGTCTGGTTGACCACCGTGTTGCTCGGCTGTGTCACAAAATGAATACTGGCGCTGCCGAAATTAACGGTGTACGTGCCGCTCGTTACAGTTTGATTAGGATTCGCTTGGTCGTGCACCGAAACCGTGAAGCTGACACTGGGAACTGATGGGCTGGCAAACGTGATCTGCCCGCTGGAGCTTAATAATCCACCATTCGGAAGAGTAGGTGGGCCGAATACCAGTCCTCCAATACCTCCTGTCGCCAACAATTGGCTGTTGCTATAGGGAACATTGAGCGTCCCGCCTGCCAGTGTTGCCGGAGCAACCGGGGAAATCTGGATCATAGCGCCAATGCGAATTGTTGGGTTGTACGTTAGTTGCTCCGCAGGTGTGGCCGCATCCGTCGCGGTAATCATCACGGGTGAGCCAGCGGGGTTCGGAACAGTCGGCGTTCCCGTGATCTGGCCCGTGCTGGAACTGATCGACAATCCCGGAGGCAAGCCGGTCGCGGTGAAAGTATACGGAGTGGTTCCTCCAGTTACAGCGAGTGGAGTTGCAACGTATTGCTGTCCCACTACTCCATCCGGTGGAGGCATTACGAACTGCGTGGTCAGCGGCGTCAGGCTGACGTTCAACACATAATTCTGCGCAGCCACATCCGCAGGCAAGTTGGCATCCGTAACCTGAATCGTCACCGGATAACTTCCCGGCGTCATTGCGGTGCCAGAGATCAGTCCCGAAGAACTCAAATTGATTCCCGGAGGCAGGCCTCCGGCCTTGATCGTCCAAGTCAGCGCTCCCGGCTTGCCGCCGATGGCCGTCAACTGAATCGAGTAGCCGGCGTCGTTTCGATCCGTCGGCGGTAGCGCCGCGCTCAAAATCGTTAGCTGCGGGTACACGGGTGGTGAAGTCAGAGTCGTGTTTCCGGGATTGGCCAGCACGGTCTGGGTGTTCACCGCCTGCGCGATCGTCACCGGCGTAATGTAGTTCAGCGGATTGATGGGCGTCACTCCGGGCGGCGTCACCACACGCGCTGTGATGTAGCCAGTCTCGCCCGGATTCAAAGTCATGCTGCCTTCAGTGGGCGCAGCGTTGGTGATATTGGGATTGCCTAAGTCCGGATCGCTGATCTGGTACAGCTTCGGATTGACGATGTTCGCCACCGTATTCCAATGCGTGTCCTGTAACAGTTGGCAGTTCTGCGCCGTCGGTGTCTGGTAGAGCTTGTTCAAGAGCAACTGGAAGACGATACTGCCCGGCGGCGCATTGAAGGTCGCCAATTTCACCGTGTAGGAAGCGGCGGTATTGCCCTCGTTCGTCATCGCGTAATTTACGTCCTGGATCGCGCCGTTGGTGATGTCCGGGTTCGTGATGTTCGGGTTCGTAATGTTGGGATTGGTGATATCCGGATTCGTAATATTTGGATTCGGAGCGGTGATGTTCACGGCACTGGTGTTCGTAATGTTTGGGTTGGTGATGTTCGGGTTTGTAATGTTCGGATTCGTAATGTTGGGGTTCGTGATATTCGGGTTGGTGATGTTCGGGTTCGTAATATTCGGATTCGTAATGTTGGGATTTGTGACTTCGTAGTTCGTGATGTTGGGATTGGTAATATTCGGGTTGGTGATGTTCGGATTTGTGATGTTCGGGTTGGTGATGTCCGGATTGAGCACCGTCGAGCCGTTCAACCCGTTCGTCACCGTTGTTCCGCCAATTCCCGAGATTTGTGTGACGTTCACGGTGACGCTCGCCTCAGCATTGGTCGACGTGACGAAGACACTGCGAGAAACTGACGAGTATTGCGGGATGGTCACCTGCAGCGTGGTCAGGTGTGAAAACTGCAAGAAGGAAGCGGACCCGCCCGTCGGCTGATTTGCGATCGTCATCTGCACATAAATTGTTTGCCCCGTGATGTTCTGGGCTTCCACGGCGAAGGCTCTCTGGAACGGCACAATACTTCCATTGGTGGGATTGATCGTGGTCCCGAGCGGTTTTGCGTTGCCCGGCGCTCCCACGACGAGTCCGCCCGTCACCTGCGAGGTGTAAATATTCTGGTTGCGCATGCCTTCGTTGCCATTGCTGCACATCGGCAGGGGCGTGCCGTTCTCGACGCTCAGGGTGCCCGGGGGTACGGGCGGGGTGTAATCCATCCAGTTGCCATTGGCAGGTGGCACAACGTCGCGATTATCAGTCCAGGTGGCATGGAACAGCGGGTTCACGCTGGGCATGAAGTTGTATTTCCACGAATTTCCCGACGGCACAAACCATGGCGAAGGAACGATGTCGACGTAATCCCCCAGGAACGGCTCCTGCCCGGAGTCGAAGAGCGGCAAGTTCGGAACGTTAAACTTGATCTGCTCGATGTCGGGCAGCAGTGGATTCACGCAGCAGCCATACTCGTATTGCGAGATCAGTACCGACGGACCAATGACGACGGTTGGGAAAAGGCCCAGTTCCAGAACACGCAAGTCGAGCGTGTGCCGGCGCACGGTGAGGCCGTAATCATCAATAAATGGGGTGAAAACTTCGCTTGGAATCGGCGATGGCGGCGCCAGTTCACCCTCGGGCTCCAGAGTCTCGGTGTAGCCGGTAGAACTGCTCGAGTTGGGCGAGTAGAAACCGGCGTAGTGATCCAGGCGCAAGTCGTAATAGAGCAGCGAGAGCCGGCCTTGCGCGAATGTAATCGCGGGCATGATCTGATGTCCGCGTCCACTGGGATTGGTCTGGGCATTCTCGGAGGGATTGTCTACCATGATGGACGGTGTCCAGTTCTTGCCGTCGATCGATCCCGCTACCACGATGCGCGCATCGCCACTGGCGCTCAATCCCCGCGCAGAAAATGCCACGTACACGAATCCAAACATATCCGTTGTGATCGATGGATAGGCGTTGGTGCGGAATGAAGTCCCCGTCGTGCCCTGGTCGAACGGCTGAAAACTGGAAATCCGCGACGGAGCGCTGAAACTCCTTCCGGCGTTCGTGGAGACCGCGGCCATGATCGTGTTCGGCAGGCCATTCGAGGCAAACTGGCGCCAGGTCACATACACATTTCCATTTAACGCGTTGACCGCGATCGCGCTGCCCTGGCTCGTGGTCGTGCCCGTATTGAGCTGAACGGGAACGCTCCACGTTACACCGCAGTCAGTGGAGCGGGTGAACATGAGATGCGTGGGCGTAGAGTTCGACTTGGTTCCCTGCAGAAAATCCGTATAGGCGAGATAAACGTTCCCGGCTGGAAACGACTGAGGCACAGAAAGACTGCCACCGTTCGATCCCGTTCCCGGTTCATTGGCAACAAATGAACAGGTGCTGGCGCCGGAACGCGGGATATCGACTGCCAACGACGGTTTATCCAGGAACTGGGTCGAGTTGCCGGCAGCGACGATGTGGGTATCCAGATACGTGATGGTGTCAGAATTCTCGTTGTTGTTCAGATCGTCATAGCGCGCTACAAAAACGGAGCTAACGGCACTGGCCGTCGTCGTGCTCGGCGCGCGGTCAAAGGCCAATCCAGCGTAGTAGAACATGCCGTTTGTTCCAGCCCTGACGACCGGATCAGAGGCCGCCTGAAAATTTCCCCCAAGCGCCCCGTCATCTTTGCATTGTGGGACGGACTCCTGGCATCCGGGCAGCAAGGTGCTTTGCCAACTCAAGCCACCGTCAAAAGATTTGAACAAGCCCAGCCACGCGTCCCCGGTTTCGGCCCCTCCGCTGAGTGCAAGCTCGAGATCTACCGTGCGATAGTCGTTCGCTCCCCCAAGAATGTGCATCGGGTTGCGCGTCGAAACGGCGATCGAAGGCTCGTTTTGCCGCTGCAGGAATGGATCCCCATTCGGCCAGCTCGTGCCCGACACCATGTTGACGTTCTGTCCGCCAACCTGGGCAAAGGCCGGAGCCCTCAACAGCCACGAGATCAACAGTACGACCAAGATGGAGATGGTGACATTGAAAATGGCATGGGATTCCGAGTGATGCTCTTTCATTTTTTCCTGCTCCCAATTTTTTTTGACAAACCTGGGACTTAAGACTGGAATGTGAGCAAGGGCCCTATCTGCTAAATATGCGCAAATACCTGCGCAACAGTTACCGCGGTGCAAAATCGCAAAGACAGAGTTGGAACGCTGCTTCTACCTAAACAACGGGGAAAGAGCTGTCGATTGGCTCACGGGACAACCGCTTCATAGTTCACCGAGGGGGATCGGTGAAGCCGCACAGAAAATGAAATTCGACGTCTTTGCTCTTAGCTGTCGAGCCAGCAGATCGTCCGCACCTGGATCAGCCGAAATGCCGATCCACGCATGACTCGTGCCCGCGAGACAAAGCTACCTTGGCGCAGAACTTTGAACTCGCCGGGTGAATTTGTCAAGCAGAATCGGTTGACCGAGGAACTTCGCGGCGTCACCGCGGCACTCGCCGCTTTCGGTCGGGCAGGTGGAAAAAAGCGACGAGCACCCGAAAGATCTCCGCATTGGCTCGGGTCCGGATAGATTCACCTAGCGACGACCGGCTTGGGCCTCATCGATAGTGCAGTCTAAGGGGCGAAGCCGCGCGGCGCCCACGAAGTCGAGGTTTTGTACGAAGAAGGTATTCGTCTCGCATCGCCTCGTGAAGAGTCAATGCGAGCCCCTACCCGTATGTGTTGGTCTGCGACTTTGCCAGTTCTTAAACGTGATCATGCCGTGGCAGGGAGATTTTTTGTCCACTCACGGAGTAAAATCTGAGGGATTAGTCACGAGTCTCAATTGGGTTCCGCAAGTTTTCTCAACCTGTCACGTCGGGACGCCGGACTTAACCGTGAGGTGATTGAGCATGCGCGACAAAGTCGGCACTACATCGGACGACGTATTGAGGAGCGCGTCGCGGCGCAACTTTATCAAAGGGGTGATCGCTGGCGGCGTGGCTGCCTCCTCCGCAACTTATCTGTTTCGGGCTTCGACGCTTTTCGGACAGCAGCCGCCTGGTCTTGGAGAGAGGCTCATTACCCTGAACGTCAACAGCCGGCAGCGCCGAGTGGACGTCATGAAGCAGGAGACGCTGGCTTGGACCCTGCGCTACAAACTCGGGCTCACCGGCACCAAGCTGGGCTGTGACCGGGCCGAGTGCGGCGCGTGCACGGTGCTGATTGATGACGTGCCCCACTACTCCTGTTCCGTTCTGACGCACACCGTGCGTGACAGGAAGGTTGTCACCATCGAAGGGCTGGCGAGTTCGGACGGAACGCTTCATCCCCTGCAACAGGGCGTAATCGATGAACAGGGCTTCCAGTGCGCATTTTGCATGTCCGGGTTCATTATGTCGGCTGTCGGCTTTCTCAAAACGAATGCGAATCCGACTCGGTCTGAGATGGCCCACGGTCTCTCCGGCAATCTATGCCGCTGCCAGGATTACGACAAAATTCTCACCGCAATGATGCGTGGCGCAGAAAACATGAGGAAGGCTCAGCATGTCTAACTCAGAGTGGAAGCCCAACCAGCAGAAATTCGGATCGCAATACAAACTGATTGGCAAAGACTACCCGACCCCGGATCTATACGCGAAGGTGACCGGCAAAGCGAAATATGCCGAGGATTTTCGCGTCGATGGAATGTTGTTCTGCAAATTGCTGCTGAGTCCCGTGCCCCACGGGCGCGTGAAACATCTGGACGTCAGCAGGGCGCTGGCCATGCCGGGAGTGAGAGGCGATTCTTACCCAGGACGATCTTCCCGCGCCGGCCGACAGCGTGACCGACCTGGGCTTTGTAATTAAGGCCAACAGGCAAGGCGAAAAGGCGCTAACCATGGAGCCGCTCTATCAAGGCGAACCGATCCTCGCGGTCGCGGCCGTGGATGAATACACGGCCGCCGAAGCGATCGAAGCCATCGACATCGAGTTTGAACATCTTCCCTTTGCCATCGATCCGCTGGATACGCTGCGTCCGGGCGGACCCAACCCGCGCCTGGACGGCAATGTCTGGGTGAGGGCGCAGATGCCGCAACCGAAGCCCGGAGAGAAACCGCCGAGCCCGCCACCGCCCCACATAGGAGAACTCAAGTGGACTGACGCCGACTTCACCGAAGCCAAACACGGCCGTCTGCCCATGGGCAAAGCGCAGGACGAGTGGAGTTTTGGCGATCTGGATGCCGGCTTCAAGAATGCCGAACTGGTTCTCGATGAAACATTTGTCACTCCTGACACCAGCCACGAAACACTCGAGCCTCGCACCACGTTGGCGTACTGGCAGAACGGCAAAGTCTTCGTACACATGGGAACGCAGAGCACAGTGCAGACGCTGGCCAGCCTGGGACGCTGGTTAAACATGGACCCCAGCCAGATCGTGCTGATCAGCGAGTACACCGGAGGCGGATTCGGCAGCAAGGCCACCGGTTATATCTTCGCGATTATCCCGGCGTTGTTGTCGAAGAAAGCGAATGCACCCGTGATGATGCGCATCAGCCGCGAGGAGGAGCATTTCATCGGGCGTGCGCGTCCGGGCTTCCAGGGCCGGATGAAGGTCGGTTTCGCTGGAGACGGGCGGATCACGGCGCTGGACATGTTCGTCATCTGCAACACCGGCCCTTATGACGCCGTCGGTGATGCGGGCACGTCGGGGAACATCGTCTCGCTGTTGTATCAGCCTCTCGCCATGCGCTGGCGCGGCACAACCGTTCTCACCAACACTCCGCCGCGTGGTGCGCAGAGTTCACCCGGCGGTATGCAGGGAATTGTGATCATGGAAACGATTGTTTCCAAGGCGGCACGGAAGCTCTCGCTGGACCAAGTCGCCATTCGCCGAATCAACTGCCCGGAAGGCAAATCGCCGGTTGGGCCGGTGCGGAATGGAACGCGGGCACATTGCACCAGCGCGTTCCTGAAAGAGGCGTTTGACCGCGGCGCCGACCAGTTCCAATGGAAGGAGCGAATCTCGCGGCCGAAACGAAGCGGGACGAAAGTGCGGGGAGTGGGCGTGTCTTCGAGTTGTTTCGTCGGAGGCTCCGTCGGATACGACGGGCTGTTTGTGATCCAACCGAATGGCCGGATCGCGATTCAATCGGGAATCGGCAACCTGGGAACCGAGTCGATCACCGATGTTCACCGCGTCGTAGCCGAGGTTTTAGGCGTGCCTTGGGAAAAGTGTGATGTGACTTGGGGCAATACTTCCAAGAATCTCCCGTGGACCTGCGTTTCCGGAGGAAGCCAGACTACGCATGCCATGACGCGCGCGGCCCACGCGGCAGCGATGGATGGAAAAAAGAAACTTCAGGAGATCGCCGCCAAGACTCTGGGTGGAAAGCCGGAGCAATACGAAGTTGCGAATGAGCGAGTCTTTCATAAGGGCGGCGGCAGGGGCATGACCTTGGCCCAAGCTGCACAGCGCGCCATTCAGTTGGGCGGCATCTACGACGGCCACGAGGCTCCCGCGGACGTGAACAAGTACACCAAAGCGTCCGTCGCGGCGTTGGCGGGACAAGGTCTGGTCGCAGCCGCCAAGGACCAGTACCCGCGCGATGGCCAAACATTCTCTTATGTGGCCAGCTTCGCCGAAATCGAGGTCGATGTCGAAACTGGCAAGTACGAGATCACGGATTTTCTGGCGGTCGCGGATGTCGGCACCGTGCTTCATCCCAAGGCGCTCTCCGGACAAATGCTCGGCAGGTCGATCCTAGGCATTGGCCACGCGATCGGCCAGAAGTGGGTCTACGATCCCCATTACGGCAGCGCCGTCTCGCTGCGCTTCTACCATACCAAGCCGCCAACCATCCTGGATGTCCCGGTCAACATGCAGTGGGCAGCACTCGATATTCCTGATCCGGAGACGCCGGTTGGCGCTCGCGGCATTGGCGAGCCGCCAGTGGGCGGCGGCTGCGGCGCGATTCTAAATGCGCTCTCCGATGCGCTGGGCGATGAGATCTTCCGTCGCGCACCGGTCAACCTGGACACGATTCTGACGGCGCTCGAATCTGGGCGCCCGATGCAGGATCCCCTGACCGCGCATATTTAGCGGATTCGAATAAGGGAGCATTTATGGCAATAATCCGAGACGTGATGCCGGCCTTTCAGTTGTATCAGCCGAAGTCAGTTGGCGATGCGGAGAAGCTTCTCCAACAGCATGGAGACCAAGCCTGGGTTCTGGCGGGTGGGATGGACAGCTTCGATTGGCTGAAGGACCGTATCAAGAAGCCCAAGGTTGTCATCGAACTGAGCGGAGTCGAAGAACTCAAGGGGATTCGCGAAACGGCCGACGGTGTTGAAATCGGAGCCATGACCACGCTCACCGAGGTCGTGCAGCATCCCGTGATCCGGCAGAAATACGGAGTGTTGGCGCAGGCGGCGGAACTGGTGGCTTCTCCCCAGATTCGCAACCAGGGCACGATCGGCGGCAACGTCTCCCAGGACGCACGTTGCTGGTACTATCGCGCGGGATGGCCCTGCTATCGCGCCGATGGAAATATCTGCTATGCGGACACGCCTGTGGGCAGAAATCGGGAGCATGCGATTCTGCAAGCGGAGCGATGCGTGGCCGTGAATCCTTCCGACACCGCCCCAGCCTTCATTGCGCTTGACGCTAAGTTCGTGGTGCTGACTCCCAAAGGCCAGCAGGTGATGGACGCCGAAAAATACTTTATCGGCCCCGACATCGACATCACGCGCATGAACATCCTCCGTCCCGGTTATCTTCTGACGGCGATGCGCATTCCATCGACTTGGGCCAATGCACATTTCTACTTCGAAAAAGTACGGGACCGGAACGTGTGGGATTTTCCCCTGATGAACGTGGCTTCGGCGGTAAAATTGTCCGGCGTAATGATTCAAGACATTCGGATTGCGGTGAACGCCGTTGCCGCCCGACCCTTGCGGTTAAAGACCGTGGAAGATTCTGTGCGGGGCAAACCGCGCGACACCACGACCGGCGAAGCGGCGGGGAAAATCGCCGTACAGGGCGCTGTTCCGTTGCAGTTCAATGCCTACAAGATCCCGCTCATGCGAAACCTGGTAAAGCGCTCGATTAGCGGAGTGCAGGAGGCGGCATGGGCATCATAGAGTGGGCTACCAGTCCGTTCGGGCAAGAGGTTCCAATTCACATCGGCTGGTTCCTCATCTGGGTCGCGCTCATCCTGGGCATGGTCTTTCTCGTCGTGCACGCGATCTATGTTCGCTACTTCGCGAAAGAGAAGGGATTCGTTTCCGATTCTTCGGCGGAGAGTGTGAAACTGCCCGAGCGCATTCCACGGCATTCGCTGGCTGCGAGGTTGTTTCACTGGATCATGGCATCCGCCATGTTCGTGTTGCTGTTTACGGCGTTCCTGCCCAAGGTCGGCTTCCAGTTTAACTGGGTGACTTATCACTGGATCGCCGGCTCGGTGCTCACCATCTCGATTCTTTTTCACATCGTCCACGCGACATTCTATATGGACTTCTGGTCGATTTGGCCGGACCGCGCCGACCTCGAAGATGCATGGAAGCGCTTCCAGCGTTTTATGGGAAAGCCCGCGGCCCCGCCGCGAAAGTACGCCAAGTACCCGCTTGAGAACAAGCTCTATCATGGCGTCGTGATGCTGACCGGTCTGGCGGTGATCGCAACTGGCGTATGTATGATGTGGCGCGTGCGGACGATCTTTTTTCCTCGTAACCCATATCTGTTCAGTGATCTGACTTGGGGTCTGATGTACGTATTGCATGGATTAGCAGGCGTAGGCCTCATCACCCTGGTCATCGTGCATGTATACTTCGCCGTCCGGCCCGAAAAGCTGCCCATTACCGCGTCGATGATCGTCGGGTCCATGAGCCGTGAATTCTACCTCAAGGAGCACGACCCGAAACGCTGGGTAGTAGAGCGCTTATCCGATGGACGACGGGGAGTTGCCGATGGCGACTGAGTTCCTGGAACGCTGCGAGGTCATCGAGGAGTGTTACGAGTTTCTGCTTGCCTATGCGGGACAGGGCTTGCCCAGCGATGAAGGCAAGCAAGTCCGCAACTTCCTCCAGCGGGGCGCGGAAGCGCTAACCGGCTTGGCGGAAAGTTGTAGACGAGCCATACGAAATTTCGACCTGGAACCAACTGAGCGGTACGAAGACTTCTGTTCCATGCTGGAGCGAGACGCGCGGGACTCGCTCGCCGTCATTCACGTAGTCTTGGCGCAACCTTCCATCAGCTCTCAGTTAGTCGATAACCTGAACGCCTCCAGCCATCTCCGCGCGCTGCTGACCGATCTTTTTCTTGTTGGCGAGATCCTGAGAGCACCCGCCAAATCCATGGTCACAAGCACCGATCAAGGGTAGATGCCGCGGGTCCGACACATCAGCTAACATGGTCGCGGTGGAGAGGAGCCGCTGGATACAACGAGTCTCAATACGGCTTTTCCTGGTGAGCGCTCGCCAGGCGCACGGTGCGCACGCCTTGTGATCCGCCAAGACCGGGTGGGTCAACGACATTCGCAGGGACTCGCTTGATGTTAGGCCCGAAGCTCATTTTGCCTCGGGAGACGCTCGCCGGTCGTTTGGCTCTACGAAGCGTCGATTGTCGGTAAGGCTCGAGTGTGCTTTTAGATTGCCGGTTATCTTGACGGAGAAATTCTTTTGGTTCGGTACCCCGTCCACTCCGTCCACTGTAAGGTGGATCGCGAACTCGCCCGCGTTAGTGTAGGCATGAGATACCTTAGGGTGATCCGCGCTTGTGCCATCGCCGAAGTCCCAGTGATAAGCCACTGCGGGCACGCCGCCAGCTTCGGCCGGCGACGAGGCCGCCGAAAGCGTGATCGTCTCGCCGGCATTCGCCGCTGTGGGAACCTGCGCGGTCACGGTTGGGGCAGCCTCGGCAACGCTCGTGTCGATCAGCTTGATCACCCTCACCGACTGGGGTGGCTGGTTCTCCAGTCCCAGTGCGCCACCCCCGAGCCTAACCGTTTCATTCTGGTTCAGCACGTCTGTCGCCGCAAACTTGTGGCCGGCAGGCAGGCCGAGGTCCGCCAGTCTTAATGTGTGCGAGCGGGCCGTGTTTGTCCAATTGAAGACCGTCAGTATGGCCTGCCGTCGATCTTCCCAGAGGAAGAAAATACTGGGCTGCCCATCCTCTGGCTGGTAGGTCATCAGGTCTAACGGCGTGGAAGCCAGGCCGACTTTGGCCATATTGAGCAACTCTCGATTTTCAACCAGCGCCAGCCGATCGTTCTCTGAGCCCAGGATCGGCATGTCATCGCCAATTTCATACATGCCGCCAGATACTGCGGACAGGGCGATCGACGCCTCGGCCGCGGCCAGCGAAATCGAAGACCGTTCGTTCGCACGCTCCATGAGGTGCGTTGCGGTCACGTTGAAGGCGTCCGGATCATTGACGAAGAAATTACGATGCAGGTAGAAGCGGGCAGCGATGCCAGAAGCGGCATTCTTGGTCCTCTCAAAACTATGGCCCGTATCCGCAGAGATCCGGCCCGTGTCTACCAGTCCCACTGGGTTGAGCATGGGGCTTCCGTCTTTGTCCAGAACCACATCCTCGCCCACGGTGTCACGGATGATTTGGAGACCGATGCGCTGCGCTTCGAGAGTGGTCGTATTGGGCCGGTAGCGGAAGCCCTCGATTGCCGTCGTGTCCATGAAATCCAGCTTGATAAAGCGGACTCCCCATTCGCGGACCAGTGTCCTGTAAGTCCGGCGCAGATATTCCTGGGCTCCGGGATGGGTTGTGTCCAGCGCGTACAGCACATCTGTCTTCTGGTTCCAGACGTCGCCAATGGGGATCGGATCTCCTTTGGCGTTGTGTACCAGCCAATCCTTGTGGTTCTCGTAGACCCAAGCCCGGCTTGTCACCTCAAACGGCGCCGTCCATACGCCGAATGTCAGGCCCTCTTCGGTGAGGTGATGCCCCACAAACCGCATGCCATCTGGAAATTGTGTCGCATTCGGAGTTGTATATTCCCCGCGAGCATACTGATAACCTTCATCGACTTGGAAATACTTGTACCCGAGTGACTTCAGGTGTTCGGCTTGCCAGTCGCCATTGGTTAGGGTCTCGCCCTCGTTGATGGCGCCATAGTAGACGGTCCAACTCCACCAACCGATCGGAGTCTCGCAAGAGACGCGCGCATGGTGCAGACGACGAACCGCATCCCCATAGGTCAGCAGTTGACCGTGGTAATTCGGTCCGGCCTCGAACATCAATCGCTCTGAAATCATATCTTCCCCGGGTTCGAGGGGAAGGCTCAATTCGACCTGATCTTCGGCGGGAGAATCCTTCAGATCGAATTCCTTTTGGACTTCCGTGGTTCCGGTGGATTCAACGGTATAGGATGCGATCTTGGCATTTGCGCCCGTACCGGCGGTCTTAAGATGCATCAGGGTCAGAAATCGGTCTGAGGTGAGAGCGCCAAGAAATAAACTCTGCTTACTTTCCCGGTTATAGACGAGTTGGCTCCCTGCGCCGCGATGCATGCCGCCGGGCACTCCCCCGAGGTCATAGAGAGCCAGGTCCGGCCAATCTTCGCTGAAACTATCGGAGAGAACGCGATCGGCAGATTGACCGCCGCCCAGATTGAGGATCGGCTCGCCTATGGCTTCGACACCACGAATGGCCTGCACCGTTACTTCCCTTCCCGCGCGGTTTTGCACCCTTACCTGGACGGTGCCATAAGGCTGTTTCTGGTAGAGCTGTAGCACATAAACCAGATCGGGTTTAGCGTCCAGTCCGCTGCAAGTGACTGTCACCTGTCGGCCGGAACCGAGATCATCTTCGAAGGCAGATTCCGAAGCCTGGTGTCGCGGGTAGTCGCTCGAACGCAGCCACTGGTGGTCAACCAGCGCTGCCACGCGCGACGTGAGCATGGGCTGACCACCACGCAACGACAGTTGGTACGATCCCTCCCGCGCGTTCACCGATAGGGAGAGCTCGTCGTTCGTAAGTTGCTGGGCCATACACGGCACCCCAACCATCAATATTCCGGTTGTAACTGCCAGTCCAACACGGAAACCAAGTCTTCGAGTTCTTTTTGGCACGGTAGCAATCTCGCTATGTTGCGTGATCGTCATCGCATCCTACTTCATTGACTCAACCTCGTGAAGCGAATAATGCCCCCCCATCTATAATGCGAAGGCGATGAATCAGAGATCTAATCTCTTCGAGACGGATCGGTCCACGGTGGCCGACGGACCGAGTGAATATCTGCGAAGCGTAGTCCAACGAAATCGCAGCGGCGCGGCTCTCGGCACCTACGCAGTTTGCTCTGCGCATCCGGCGGTGATCGATGCAGCCATTCAACAAACGCTCGAAAACGGCAACTGTCTCCACGTGGAGTCGACATCCAGCCAAGTCAACCAGTTCGGCGGATATACGGGCATGACGCCAAAGCAGTTCGCCGATGGAATGCGCGTTGCTGCCGCCGCGGCAGGGCTACCGGCTGGTCGTGTTTTGCTGGGAGCTGACCACCTAGGCCCATTTGTTTGGCGCAGGGAGCCGTCGGCTTCGGCCATGGCTAAGGCCTGCGATCTGGCTCGTCTGTGCGTTCATGCGGGATATCAGAAGATTCACTTGGACACGAGCATGCCTTGTGGCGACGACAAGACTCTCGATGAGAAGACCGTCGCGGAACGTGCTGCCATTTTATGCCGAGCCGCTGAAGAAGCTTGCGAAGATATGCCAGCCGGTTCGCCGAAACCGCTTTACGTTATTGGAACAGAGGTTCCGCCTCCGGGCGGAGAGTTGGCAGAGGGTCAATGTCCAGCCCCGACGAAGGTCGAAGACGTTCATCGCACTTTGGACGTCCTCCACTCTGCTTTCCGAGCGCATGGCTTGTTCGCCGCTTGGGAAAATATCGTCGGCTTGGTTGTTCAACCAGCTGTGGAATTCGGCGACGCGAGGGTCTTCTCCTATGATCGTCAGAAAGCGCAGGCGCTGTCGGCAGGATTGCCGAAGCGTCCTGCCCTTGTCTATGAGGCCCATTCCACCGATTACCAGTCCCCCGCCGCTCTAGCAGAAATGGTGGCGGATCATTTCGCAATTTTGAAGGTCGGTCCCTGGCTTACGTTCGCTTATCGGGAAGCAATTTTTGCACTGAGCAACATAGAACGGGAGATCCTTGGCTCCAAGTGCGAGGCGAAATTGTCGCAAGTGCGGGAGGCTTTGGAGTTAGAGATGCGGCGCAACCAGTCGTATTGGCGTTCGTACTACCGCAGCAACGATGACGACGAATTGCGTCTCTCGCGTGCCTTCAGTTTCAGCGACCGCTGTCGTTATTACTGGCCGCAGCCCTCCGTACAAAAGGAAGTAAAGCGCCTGCTGCAGAATCTCGGCCGCTTTTCATGTCCGCTGACCCTGCTGAGCCAATATCTTCCGATCGAATACGAGGTGATTCGAGAGGGCGCGCTGGAGAATGATGCTGCGGCTATCATCGGCTACCACATTCGACGAGTTCTTCGATTTTATGGTGCGGCTTGTGGTGCACCTGCAAGTTAGCCAAGGGTTCGCTGTCAGGCTTTAATTCGTACTCCAGGCTAGAGATTGCCATTTCCTGGAATGCGCGCTCTGGGCGCTCGGAACAATCCCCATCACACGCCACCATGAAGATGGTGATCATGTCGCGAGAGGAAAGATCCATTCTTGTGTTCCGAACGCGATCCAGTTGGCTTGCTGCTAATCTCCCAAGCCATTCCATAGTCGACTCCGGGATACCACCCGGCGGCCATGCCGAGGTTTGCACCTCTCGCATGGCTTCGATGGTTGCGGGAGAAAGAAAACGAGTGCCTTTCCAGGTTCCGTGATTCACGGATCAAGATCAATTGATCTTAAGATTCCAAATGCATCGGAGCTTGCGCCATACCCATTCCCGGCGGCAGTTGCTTGCAGTGTTGTCGTCGTCGATATCGTGAGTGGCTCCGTGTAGCGCGCTGATGCCGTTGTCGGTGTCGAGCCGTCGGTCGTGTAATAGATGGTCACGCCCGGCGAACTATCCGTCAGAGCAACGGACTGTGCTCCGGAGTAGTCTGCCGCCCTGTGGTTTTTAAACTCTCTAACACCTGACCCTACCGTGTCAGGCGATGTTCTGCCGCCCGCGATACCGAGTGTTTTCGCCGTGACAATTGCTTCACATCCTGCGAGAACCCGCCATTCCTCTGAGCATTAGCGGTGGTCGCCAGAATGGTGGTAAGCAGTGCACTGACAAATCGAAACACGAAACCGCGTTGATTTTCCGGAATGGTATCTCCCCCTGCCATAGCCACATGGCAATTAACGCTGATGTGACCACATAGTAGTGGCCACTCTCAATCTGTTAGGAGCCCGCTTTCTTGATTCGACTTGCGGCGGTGACCGATGTTTGGCTAGCAGTGTTTGGCCATCAGGAGGAAGATCTGGATCACGGAACGCCTAATCCACCAGAAGTCAAGTTAATTTAACTCCACAAATAAATGAAGTTGTCGGCTATTCTTCGGTTCTGCTGAATACTCTCCGTGGCGGCCTCCAACTCGAATTGCGTTCGTGGAGAGTGTCTTAGCAGGCAGGATCGGGCCAGACAGCAATGAGAAATTGTCGGCCCCGCCTTGCTGGAGCGAACGCAGGGCGATTGGTGGCAGCAGTTCTGGCCTACATAATGGATGAGTCGTCGAAGCTAGATAACGTCGATGTGCACGGAACACTTCTGGATGAGTCATTCCGGAGCAAAGCGCCAGGAAGGAATATGGCACGCGAAGCAGGTTATTATGCATGTCGGGTCTTATTCCGCTTTTTTGAGGAGCATTCTGCATGGAACTGTACCGCTTTCGGTCGTTGGTATTTCTCGCCTCAGTCCTTGCGCTGGCCGTGTCCGCCGCGCTCGCTGAAGAAGCGATCTTGGTCACCGTGGACGCGACTAAAACTCAACAGAAGCTGCTGCACACGCATTTGGTGATGCCCGTCAAGTCTGGGCCTCTAACACTCTACTACCCGAAATGGATTCCCGGTGAACACGGGCCCGATGGCCCAGTCGCAAATCTCACGGGCCTCAAATTCGAAGCGGACGGGCAGACCATTCCGTGGCAGCGTGATTTGCTGGATGTCTTTACCTTCCACCTCGAAATTCCACATGGCATCAGCCATCTTAATGTCGACTTTGACTACATCGAGCCCGACGGCGGCTCAGCCACCGACAAATTGTTGGTCCTCGAATGGAATGAGGTCGTACTTTATCCAGCAGAAATCCCCGCCGAGAAGCTTACGTACGCAGCCAGACTTCTAATGCCGGATGGGTGGAAATTCGGCACATCTCTTCCCATTGAGAATGAAGCCGGAAAGCGAGTTTCTTTTAAACCGATTTCGTTGGATTTGCTCGTGGACTCCCCCGTGATTTGCGGAGAGTTTTATCGGACCATCGACCTCACGCCGCCTGGCGAACCGATCCATCACGAACTCGACATTGCTGCTGACAGCGCAGATGCACTGAACATGAGCCCCGAAAACCAGAAAGAGATGATCAATCTGGTGGCTGAATCGGGCAAACTTTTCGGCGCGCGCCACTATCGCGACTATCATTTCCTGCTCGCGCTCAGCGATCATGTGGCGCATTTCGGACTTGAACATCACGAATCGAACAACAGCCGATTGCCGGAGCGAACTCTTCTTTTGCCCAGCTCCGGCATGTCGCTGGGCGGACTGCTGGCGCACGAATTTGTCCACTCCTGGAACGGCAAGTTTCGCCGTCCCGCCGACCTGACGGTCCCCTACTACGAACAGCCCATGAAGACGGACCTGCTATGGGGCTATGAGGGACTTACAGACTACCTCGGTCCCATGTTATCGGCGCGCAGCGGCTTGTGGACGCCAGACCAATACCACGAATATCTTGCCAGCATCGCGGCCATGCTGGGCCCCGGCCGGCCCGGCCGAACCTGGCGCCCATTGCTTGACACAGCAGCTGGAGAACCGGGACTTGGCTTCGCAAGAGGCGGCTGGATGAACTGGCGCCGTGGTACCGATTACTACGACGAGGGCGATCTGCTCTGGCTTGAAGTAGCCACAATCATTCATCGCGAGTCCAGCGGCAAGAAATCGATTGATGATTTCTGCCGGGAATTCCACGGCGGCCCTAATCGTGGCCCGGAGGTAAAGACTTATACATTCGACGAATTGGTGAAGACGCTCAACGCATTTGCGCCCTTTGATTGGGCGGGATTTTTTCATACCAGGTTGACTTCCACTTCTGCGGAAGCCCCCGTGGGAGGGATCGAAAACGCCGGCTGGAAAGTCACGTTTAGCGACAAGCCTGCGAAGTTGGAAGGCCGCCGCGGCAATCCTGGCGATGTCTATTCGATCGGCCTCAAGGTGGACAAGGACGGGGTTGTGACCGACGCGATCGTTGGGAGTCCAGCGTTTGAAGCAGGCATCTCTTCGCAGATGAAAATAATCGGTGTCAATGGCCGCGTCTATACCGAGGAATTGCTGTCGGACGCGATCAAGTCTGCGAAAGACGCTTCGCAAGCGATCACACTCCTCGTCGTCGTGGATGACTATTTTCGAACATGTACTATTACCTACCATGACGGCGCACGTTACCCTCACCTGGTGCGCGATGCTGAGCGACCGGACTATCTCGACGAGTCAATAAAGCCCCTGGCCGCGACCCATTAGCAGTCTCCAGCCTGGTCAGTGATCACGTTCCAGTTGTGGTGCTATTGTCCGCGCAGCGCGCTGGAGTGGATGCGGCGATTCTGGATGTGTGGTCGGCCAGCTGAAAGTGATCCAAAAAGGGCACCCAGCACGAGAATTGACTCGTGGGCCTGATCTCCGAGGTTGGGTTCTAACCACCGCGCGCGCAGCCAAAGAGCGATCGTGCTCGGGCAGAAGCTCACACAACCAGCAACGCGGAAGCTCGGAATTGCGCCGCGGTTTGCCAGTTTGTAAATCGTAATGGCCGAGATCGATAAGATTTCAGACAACTGTCTCGCTGTCAGGGCGCCGCTGAAGTCAGCGATCTGATCGGACAGAGTACCGACAGTATTAGGATGAACCCCTGACGTTGATGCTCGTTCCGAGGTCGCTGCAGTCGTGGGTTTGGCGGACCGGCGAACGCGACGTTGCACGGTCGGTTCGGAAGTCGACAAGGCTCCCGAAGTGCGGTTTGATGTACGGTTCACACCGAATGACGTTCACAGTTTCTCTCCCTTACGCTTCTGAACCGTGCCTTTTCACTCGTTCTCGGATCCGAATTAACGACCGTCGATCTCTTCATTCGTTCAAAACGTCTTCTCGTGTGCGCTCATTCTTCGTATCAGGAACCGCCACGCCGATACGTAGCCCGAGCGTGGCGAGCACCTTAATTTTGTCGCGCTGGGGGATATCCAGACGCTCGGTAGCCGGGTGCGCCGCGAATCCCGTTTTGGTTTCGATGTACTCCCCGTCCTTTTCAATCGCCGCATGCGCGAGAGATGTCCGCCGCGAGCGTAGCGGCCATAGACAGCAACGTGCGGTGCACCGCCGTCACCTGGATTTGGCGGATTGCAGCTCGCCAATGAGCCGATCCCATCGGCGGAGGCGAGGGCTGACAAGTTGCGGCCAAGCGATTGAGGTCTTCTTGACGGAAGCGAGGCGACAGGCGAAAATCTGCCGACGCATGCTATATGTCTCGTGAGGTCAACAATGAGATTCGCTCGTTTGATCGCCCCGCTCTTGCTGGCGCCGACATTTTCGACGCTCCTACCTGCACAATCCACAGGTCCGAGTGATCGTCGGATCACGGATCCCCATTCCATCAACTCGGCTTCAAACTCAGAAGCCCATCCGGTTCCGATCGACGATTTGTACTTCACGCGGTCGGTTTCCAATGCCTCCTGGTCGCCGGATGGGAAAGAAATCCTGTTCACTACGGACATGGCCGGCCGGTCGAACTTATGGAAAGTTAGTGCAACCGGCGGCTGGCCCGTTCAGCTTGTTCAATCGGACGACCGTCAGTACGGTGGCACCTGGTCGCCGGACGGCAACTGGATTGTTTTTCAGCAGGACACTGGCGGCAACGAACTGTGGGACCTGTTCGCCGTGCCAAGTGACGGAGGTGAGGTCGTTAATCTGACCCAAACGCCTGACACACGCGAAGAGTCGCCGCGTTGGTCGCCGGACGGCAAGACTATAGCGTTGAATTACAAGCCAAGGGACGGAACCGTTTATGACCTGGCGCTATTGAACTGGACGACGCACCAAGTCCGCAAACTGACACACGAAGAGACTCCGGATCATTCCTGGAACTCCGTCGCCTGGAGTTCTGATGGAAGAACTTTGTATGCCAATCGGGTTGAGGTGAGCTTCACGGATGCCGATGTATATGCCGTCGATGTGGCCAGCGGCAAAACAACTAATCTGACTTCTCATGAGGGCAAGGTCCTAAACTTTGCTTCTAGCTTATCGCCGGACGGAAAGACGCTACTGATCACCTCCAATCAGAAAGGTGGATATCAGAACGTCGCCCTACTGGACGTTGGAACTAGGAAACTAACTTGGGTGACTGACACGAAGTGGGAAGCGAGCTCAGGAGATTTCTCTCCCAGTGGAGAATTTCTCACGTACACGCTCAACGCAGACGGTCTAGCTGACGCCTACCTGGTTGGCGTCGCAACCATGCGCGCAGAGAAGATTCCCATGAAACCGGGAGTTAACGGCTTCCCCGCGTATCCGACCTCTTTTTCCCCATCAGGCAGCCTTTTGTTGCTGTCGCATGAGAGTTCAGTCCAGCCGGGGGATTTCTGGGTCTATGACGTCGCATCCCAACGCACAAACCAGTTCACTCACACTGCCATTGCCAGCCTCAGCGCGGCGCCCATGCCAGAGTCGCAGATTGTCCACTACAAAGCTTTCGACGGGAAAACCATCAGCGCCCTGATGTGGGTTCCGTTCAACTTGAAACGCGATGGCTCGAACCCAGCTCTTGTGCTGCCTCACGGTGGACCGACTGGACAAGTTCAGGACTATTGGAGCCCCCGCGTCGCGGCCCTGGTCTCCAGAGGTTACATCTGCATAGCGCCGAACGTGCGGGGATCCACGGGCTACGGAATGGATTTTCAGCGGGCCAATTACCAGGATCTGGGCGGAGGAGATCTGCAGGACGAAGTTTATGCAACGAGATTCCTCCAGGCCACTGGTTATGTTGGAAGCAAGAAAATTGGAATAACCGGCGGCTCCTACGGCGGGTTCATGACGTTAATGGCAATCGGTAAGACGCCTGAGGTCTGGGCCGCCGCCGTGGAATTGTTCGGCATTATCGACTGGATGACCATGCTCCAACACTCCGACCCGGAACTGCAGCAATATGAGAAAACTCTCTTGGGAGACCCCGTGAAAGATAAGAAAGTCTACGACGCGGCCTCGCCCATCAGCTACATTCACAACGTGAAAAGTCCGCTGTTGGTTCTGCAGGGTGATAACGATCCGCGCGTGCCCAAGGAAGAAGCCGTACAAGTTGTCGATCTGCTAAAAAAGGACGGCAAGATTGTAGACGCACACTATTACCCCAACGAAGGCCATGGATTTGAGAAAAGGGAAAACCAGATTGACGCAATTCGTCGTACCGTGGCTTGGTTCGACAAATACCTGAAAGTTATACCGTGAGCGCCACACGCGTGATCTTACTGGTCCGACGCTACTAGCGCCGCGTTCCGTCAACCGACATCGAGTACTACATTCGGCGTAACCAGTTCGCCACAGCTCGCAGATCAAACCCACGCAAGTGCCGATTCTGAAACAGGGTATGCGTCCGGACCGCGCCAACTTGAAGATCGTAATGCGCGAAACGGCTAACCATTGAGTTCAGTGGCTGCGCATATTTACCTGCCTACCGTTGACTGGTGCGTCGTAACAAAGAGTGACGTCGATTCCACGTTGTGTTACTTCAGATGCTCCACCAGAAATAGGTCGGACAAGTTGCGGGTGTAACCAAAAACGTAGTGGGCCTCATCGGCGGAAATCAGCGGGCAAGCCGACCCAACCACGCCCGCTAAGTCGGACACACTGAATGTTTTCCAGGGCGTTCTAGTGCCGGTCTGGATATCCAGACGCGAAACCGGACACGAGGTTTCGCCACGGGATCCCACTAACAATGCCGAACCGTCCTTTGCCCATCGCAAAGGCAGGTCACCGGGTTGCGAGCCGCGAAGGGGAACTGGTTCGCCTCCTTCGACCGAGAGCAACGCGATTCCGTCGCTGCCAAGGATGGCAATGCGTTTGCCGTCGGCAGAAAGCCCGTGGCCTCGCAGGCGGAATCCTTCGGGGGTTATGGCACGAGGTTGCCCTCCGTCCAGATTCACGAGATAGATGCGCGAACCGTGACCTGCTTCGTTACCAGCGAATACGATACTTTTGCCATCGGGCAGGAACAGACCGAAGCTGGGAGTCACGTTGCCGGTCGGCACCGCTCGCTGCTGCCCCACGCCGGTTGGAAGCATTACAAAGTCAGGAGGGGAGAGGTTCTGCCGCAGCACTAGAGCCCATTGTCCATCGGGAGAAAGAGCCCGTGCGCTTCCCTGCCCCAAACGCACCGCGGAATTACTGTTGGTCTCGCGAGTAAAAACGGCATACTCGCCGCCCCCGGCCTCCCCCGCTTCAATAAAGAGCAGGAGTTTGCCATCCTCGGAGAGGTCTCCGGGCACTGTCCAGTCCTGCCAGCTCAAATCACGCTCTTTGTTTTCGCCTGGGACCAGGCCGACCGCGCCCGCCCGCAGGGCATCGCGCGAAATCAGGGCGCGACCTCCAGAACCAGTGTCGTGAAGAGTAAGCGTTCCCGGTGCGGTGAGCAGTTCGCGGAGTTTGCCTGACAAGTTGACACCGCGTAGCGAACGGCTGAAACCGGAAGCAGTGGCCGTGAACCAAATCTCCTCCCCTGAAGGTGCCCAGGCCAAGCCCAGCGCACTGGCCCACCGCTCTGTCAGGTCTGCCTTCTTCCCGCTAAGATCGACGACACTGACGGTCCCTCCATCATCCCCTAATAGAGGGTGGTCGATGAAGGCAAGACGGTCGCCTTTAGAGGAAAAACGGAGATCGCCGAGCCAGCCAGCCGTCTCATACAAAACCTTCCCAATCGGAAATTCCACGCGGCTCTTGCCGTTAACTTCGTGCACAACCGCCAGCGCGCTGCCCTCAGGGCTCCAGTCGGCGTCCTCAACGTTGTCCAGCAGATCGCGGGGAGCATCGGCTCCAATGGAAAGCTGCGCCAACGTTCCGATATACGAGAAAACATTGTCGGCGACTCGGAAGCGACGTAACACCGCCATTTGCCCGCTGGAAGAAACCGCGAGAACCTGCGTCTGGGTAAGTCCCAAATCGCGGGATTCGGTGGAGTTGGGGGAACTGATAAATACAGCCTGAGGGTTGCCGTCCCAAGCAGCGCTATAGATGGCCGATCGAGGGTCCGGGGCAAACCGTGCAGAAGTCAGAGCACCGCGGCGGAAGGTCAGTTCGTGGAAAGTGGGTACCGGCTGAGTCGCTACTCGGCCTCCGATTAGGAAGCCGCCGAGAGCAGCGGCCATCAGCGCCACCAGAACGGCACCGGCGATCAGCGGAAGGTGTTTGCTTTTCGGAACACCCACCACAGCAGATTCTGGCCTGTTGACGGCGGCCACTGGCAACGCGCCAGACTCCGTCACCTCGACGATTTGACGTTCCGGGGACTGGCGGTCCCGCTGCAGGCGTTTGAGATCCGACCGCATCTCAGCCGCACTCTGATAGCGCAGATCTCGGTCTTTTTCCAATGCCTTGTTGACGATGCGCTCCAGTTCTGGCGGCAGCTTGGGGTTCAAACGAACTGGTGCGGTCGGGGCTTTGTTGAGAATGGCATTGAAAATTGCGGCCGACGTGTTTCCTTCGAACGGGAGACGGCCCGTCGACATTTCGTACAGCACCACTCCGAAAGAGAACAGATCGGTGCGCGCATCCAGTTCTTCACCCAGCGTCTGCTCCGGACTCATGTATGCAACTGTTCCCAGCGCAGAGCCCGGCGAAGTAAGGTCATTGACGCTGACTCCGACGGTGGGACCGGCAGTGGCCTCGGTTGTCCCCGTGACCTTGCCACGCTCAGAGACGACCTTTGCAAGTCCAAAATCTAGAATCTTCGCGTGACCGCGCCCGGTAACGAATATGTTTGCCGGTTTAATGTCACGGTGAATGATCGCCTTGGTGTGGGCGGCGTCCAGCGCGTCGGCAATCTCGATGGCGAGTGCGAGGAGCAGGCTCACTTCAAGCGGACGGTCGGTGATCCGGTGCTTCAGCGTGGTCCCGTCCAGGAACTCCATAGCGATGAACGCGTGCGCGCCCTGCTCGCCGATATCGTGAATCGTGCAGATGTTGGGGTGATTCAGAGCAGACGCTGCCTGGGCTTCACGTTGAAAGCGGGCGAGTGCCTGCGGATCCCTGGCAACTTCGTCAGGAAGGAACTTCAATGCGACGAAGCGATGCAGCCGCGTGTCCTCAGCCTTATAGACGACACCCATGCCACCGCCGCCGAGCTTCTCTACGATCCGGTAGTGCGAGACTGTTTGTCCAATCATCCGGGAAAATGTCTGGCTTGAGGGCCGCTCCATCTTACGGACGCAGCGTCCCCCGAGTCAACGAATGGCGACGGTGGGCTGTGCTCGACAAGCGTGTTTTCCATGACGAATTTTGAGGAGTACTCATTTCCCGTCTTCAAATCATCTCTAAAACATTATCAGGACGTCAGCTACAAGACCCGATTTTCTGCGGGAACCGATAATGACCCGCTTTGACAAGGGTTAAGCTACTGGGTTTATCGGCATTCCTTAGTTTGCTTTCTTATTTAAACGATCCTTTAACAGTCATATTCTTCGCTATCCCGGACGAATGTTTTCGAAGGAACTTCCTCGCCAGCACCCGAGGTTTATCGTTTCTGTTAAATAAGCATAAGGCTGATCTACTTTGCCACAGGCGAGTCGAATCTTGAGCCGGTGAAATCTTCATTCGTATAACGAATGTAATGGCCTAGCGCCGAAGGGGAAGTGCGGTGAATTTGCGGGGACAAGCCTTGACTCGTTTGTTTCTGCAATCAGGTTTCACAAACGCAGATCTGGACTCGGAAGCCTATGCCGCGCCGGAAGGTTACTGCCAAGGGTTGACTACAGCTGCACCGGTTGCCTGGAAATCACTCACATTCCGGGTGACAACCGTCATGCCATGCACGAGCGCAGTTGCTGCGATGAGAGCATCACGATCGGAGCGAGGATTTGGCACCTGAAGCGATGCGCATCGCTGGGCCACAGCAGTATCAACCACTAGAATTCGCCCGGAGAATGAAGGCAACACGTGACCATCAATCCAGGCCCGAAGAATCGCGCCTTGCTTCCGGTCACGGCGTTCGACGAGAAGAATTCCTATTTCTAATTCCAGCACTGAGACCACGGACAAATAGAGGCTCGCCGTAGGGAGCGCCTGCGCCCACATTCTGACGCTTCGCTCAGCCTTCTTGCCTTTTCTCAGCTCGGAAATTACGTTCGTGTCGAGAACGTACATTTAGGACAGATCCGTCTCCTCATGGAGATCCCCGATCAGGCGGGGCGGCTCAAACTCAACTTCAGCGGCTTCGGGCATGGCCAATAGCTCCGCAATGCTTTTCTGGCCACCGGTGATCCTATCGTATTCCTCGGCAGTGAGCAGCACATGCGATGGACGTCCGCGATCGGTGATAAAAACAGGCCCCCTCTTGGCCGCTCTCTTGGCCCGGCTCGTGTCCTGATTGAATTCTCGACTCGATAGCTTTGTAATCGCCATACTGGCACCAATGTAGGAACGTTGCTACATGCTAACACTACCGCAAGCGAAGATGCAAGACCGACTGGCGCGGAACGGAGCGTGCAAAATAAGCCCGGTCAAAATTGGCGTGCTTCGTGGTACTCGCGAGCGAGCCGTGTGCGCCTCAGCGATCGGCGCTGTCTTCTTCCAAGACTCCGGGGACGTCACCCAGCAGTTGCAGATTCAACGGCGCCGGCACGTTGTCCCCTTTGCGCAGACGCTGCAATCGCTCGAGCTGATTCATGGCTTGGAAGAGCTGGCGGTTGATCGCCGTCTGGTAGCGGGTGATGGAGTATATCGGCGCCCCCGTGAAAGGCTTCCCTTTCTCGAACGCATTTCCTTCGTGCCAGGCTGCGACGCCGAGCCGCCAGTACGTCTGGGCGATTTTTTCTACCAGCATCTCTTCCATACCGACCGACTCCAGGTCTTCCTGCAAGCTTTTCAACAAGTGGGTGAACTGCTTCCTGGTTTTCCCGTAAATCAGTGGGAGGCGCTGCGACAGTAGACCGTGTCGTGTACTGTTCCAGGAACTCGTCGCCTTGCCCCAGGCCGATCTCGGGAAGACTCAGGCCCTCCCCACGTCCGAGCAAATCGCAGAAACACAGGGATTTAATCGGCACTTTATTCTGCTAATCGTAACTAAGGTACCCATTCTGATTTCACCCTCCGGTATACAATCCTACATTTCGGGAGTGGTCTGAAATCGCGGCAACCAACGGTCAATGAGTCGGGACAAAGGAACAGCTTTTCTTAGCGTCGTTATACCGGTATATGACGACTGGCGCCCTCTTCAAGAGTGCCTGCAGTCGCTGGCTGGCCAAACGAATCCGCCCAGTTTTGAGGTTATCGTTGTGGACGACGGGAGCGCGGAACCTGCCCCCGATTTCATTCGAAGCTGGGCTTCGCGCTACCCGATCACATTCGTCCAACAGAACCATACTGGGATTCCAATGGCGAGAAATCGCGGCATTCAGAAATCGAAGGGTGACGTATTGGTATTCGTGGACGCCGATTGCAAGGTGGAGACGAACTGCCTTGCGGCTCTGAGTTCGGCGATCGCTCACTCTCCCGAAGACGATTATTTCCAATTAAGGCTTGCGGGGAGCACGGACAACTTGGTCAGGCGAACCGAACAGTTGCGTCTCGTGACCTTCCAAACGTATATGCTCCAGCCCGACGGTCACATCCGTTACTTGAACACGGCCGGATTCGCCATTCGCCGTAGTAAAGCAAAGATAGAGGATGGCTTGTTCGATCCCGGCGCTGTTCGAGGTGAGGATACATTATTGTTAGCGGAGCTGATGCAAGCGGGAAAGCTTCCACTGTTCGTGCCCAATGCCGTAGTAGAACACGCCATTCCTCTTTCCGCGATGGCGTGCCTCCGTAAGGATGTCCAATCGGCCATCACCGAAAGGCGGACGTATGATCTAATCGCGTCGAAACGAATAACAATTCGACTGACGCATAATGAACGCCTGCGATTGCTGCGTTCCATTTGGAAGGTTTCCGGAGACCGGCCCATCGGAAGGTCAGCCTTTTTTTTCCTTCTATTGAAACAGACGATCAGGCGCCTAATCTCTTTCGGCCCCAGGCTGCGGATTCAGTTAAGCGGAAATCGCTGAAAACGCGTTTCGCCAGCACCCTACCAACCGACAAGAAGACTATTGGCTTCACGCACTTAGGAATGATTTACTCTGTGTGCAGAGGTGCGTATAATCATGCTCACTGCTTGTATGGCTTCACGCCATTCTCCTCCCCCGCAGTCGGTACTCCAGTCGGATACTCCCTTGAGAAAAAATATTGCGGGACGATCACTGGCGAATACTTCCGAGAAAACGACAAGGTGAAATGTGAAGTCTGAAACTGTCGCTCCAATCATCGAGCTGCTCACCCCGATTTGGCAGCGGGTGTTGCAGTTGCCATCCGTGGGCGTGGACGATGACTTTTTTGATCTTGGTGGAGACTCCTCGCTTGCTCTGCAACTCTTTGATGAAATTGCGCGAGCTTGTAATCGCGAACTTCCTCCGGTCACGATCTACCAGGCACGTACATTGGCTGCCCTGGCTGCTCTACTGGAACAAGCTGCACCTAAGTTCCCTGCCCTCGTACTGCTAAAACCGGGCGGCCTAAACCCGCCTATTTTTCTTGCGCACGGCCTGGGTGGCAGTGTAATTGACTTCTTTCAGCCGGTACGGCTCATTAATTCCAATCATCCGATCTATGGGATGCAGTCGAAAGGGATTGATGGTTTGGACGAACCATCGAAGAGTGTTGAAGAGATGGCCGAGTTTTATCTGCAGGCGATCCGGGAAGTTCAACCCTCCGGCCCGTATGTTCTGATTGGTTTTTCGCTCGGTGGACTAGTCACTCTGGAGATGGCCCAGCGCCTTAGCGCAGCCGGAGAAAAGATAGCTCTGCTGGTGATGATCGATGCCTACCCGAACATGCGCTTCTTGTCATTCGGACAGCAAGTTCGTCTCGCGGCTCGTCAAGCTGCGCGCGTGCTCAGTTTTGGACATTTTGGTGCGAGCGGTCTGTATCAGCCACCGACTGAAATATCGCTCACCCCCGCCGTGAAACGCGCGCGGGAAGCCGCGTTTGTGGCCTTGAGACAGTACCAGCCGCGGTTCTATCCGGGAACAATCAAGTTCGTTCGCGCCGCGATTCCGTCGAAATTTCCTGCCAATGCTCAGGCCGTTTGGGCGCCATTATCCCGACAGATCGAAGTTGAAACTATCCCGGGCGACCACCTGGGCATGATCGCGACGCACTACGACAGCCTGGCCTCGGTCCTATCTCGATATTTGCGGGAAGCGTTCGCTCAAGCAGTCGCCGCAAGTCAGCGGTAAAATACACCAGGCGCCGACAGTCAAGTCTAGTTTTCTGTGCCCCGACCACGCACGACTGAGCCTATCTTGCCTGCCAGTTGAAATGCGCGAAAGAAACGGTGCCTGAGCAAAGGCTGCTGAATCGCCCGCTTGACGCGGGAACCGTGAAAGTCCACTAGGCCGAGTTCTGCCAGGAACGCAAAAAGCTGGTGGTCTTCCGCTCCCGGCAATCCAATTGACGTGCCTCGGAAGATAGGATTGTTACGAAACATGAGCCGGGTGGCTTCAAACAGGAAAGCGTTTGGATTCGTATTAGGCTTCCCCGTGTAATCGAAGTAGGGCCCATCTTTAACGCGAACTTTCGGTTGGATCAATCCTTCGATTACGATTTCGGAGTGCGCGGGCACCGCCAAATCCGCGGTTCGGCATGAGATTAAATCAACTGCTTCCTGTTGAAGGCCTCCAGCTAATTCATACTCGTCCATTCCGGCTGGATATGCAGCGGCCGCGGCCATTATTACCGCCTCGTTAACACCAATGGCGACCGCCATCGGCAAGGGTTGGCCCGCGGCTTCGGCCTTGGCGAAATGTTGGGACAAGTGGCTCCGCGGAGAAGCGTTCACCGTCGCCTGCTTCGGTCCCAGCAGTTGCATGCGATAGACGCCAACGTTTCGAGCGCCCGTCTCTGGGTCTTTGGTTACATTGATGTGCCACGTGCCGAGATACCGGCCGCCATCGTAGTTGCTCCACTGCGGAACGGGCAATGTCAGGAGGTCGAGGTCGCCGGCGTTAACAATGTTCTCGAGCACGGGGCCATGCTCGACGTGGCGCGGTTTGAGTGGTGTGGCCGCCCTTTTGCTGGCAATGCTCATGAGCGTCTTCCGACTCGTCCCAGGATCAACGCCAAGAGCAAGCGCAATCGACGAGGCATCGCACAATCCGTTGGTAAATATGCGCTGGCCGGGATAGCCCTTTATGTTCTCGAACAGGAGCGGCTGGCGGCGCTCCTTCGTGATCCGCCCAATCTCGCACTTCCAATCGGTAGCTTCTTTGACCCGAACCAGGCGTCCGGCGTTTTCGAGGATTTGGATGAACTGGCGCAGGTCTCTCAGTTCCCGCGCCGGTTCCCGCTGCGGCGAAGCCATAGCCGCAGCGCTTTCACCGCGAGAGATGGCTAGATCGACCACGATTCCTCGAGCACATCGTGACCCACGTCTACGTACGAGGCGTTTTCCTGGCGGTGAAGCAACTGCGCCGCCCGCTTGGCGAAATAGGTGATGATGATGTCCGCTCCCGCGCGTTTCATGCAGGTCAAAGCTTCCAGCATGATCGCATCACGATCCAGGCGCCCGAGGCGCGCCGCGGCGTCGATCATCGAGTATTCTCCACTCACGTCGTAGACGGCGAGCGGCATTTTGAATTCCTGTTTGGCTCGATACACTACATCCAGATAAAACAGCGCCGGCTTGACCATAACGATGTCTGCGCCTTCCTCAATGTCGAGCGCGATCTCGCGCATGGCCTCATCAGAATTGCAAGAGTCCATCTGATGCGTTCGCTTGTCGCCAAACGCCAATATCGAGTGCGTGCCCTCTTTGAAGAAAGGATCGTAAAGCTTGGAGGCAAACTTCGCGGAGTACGCCATAATGGGCAGATTCTGGAACCCGCGCAAGTCCAGGGCTTGTCGCATGGTCTGAATCTGGCCGTCTAACATAGAGGCTGGCGCCACCATGTCGCTGCCGGCCTCGGCATGGGAGAGAGTGATCCTGGTGATCAAATCAAGCGACGAGTCGTTGTCGAGATACCCGTTGCGCACGATCCCGCAGTGTCCGTTCAGCGTGTATTCGCAGGGACACACATCCGTGATCACAAGTATCTCGGGAACGTGGCTTTTCAGAGCCCGAACCGTTTCTTGCACGATTCCGCGCTGGGCATACGCACCCGTTGCCTGCTCATTCTTGCTAGAGGCTTCGGGAACCCCGAAGAGAAGAACCGCGGGAATGCCGAGATCGCGGGCTGCGATCGCTTCCTCGACGAGACAATCGACGGATAAATGATAGTTGCCTGGAAGAGACTCCATCTCTCGCTTGATCTTGCTGCCGGGAACCACGAAAAGCGGCAGGATGAAGTTGCCGGCGGAAAGTTTGCTTTCGCGAACCAGTCCTCGGATCGCTTCGTTTTGCCGAAGTCTTCTAAGCCGACGCGCTGGGAACCCCATAGTATTTCCTCTCCTCTGGTTGTATGTTGCTGGGCTGTTTGCCAGGTTTTCGTAAATGGAAGGGGAGGATCTTGCCACTTGCGGTAGAAAGCGGATAATCACGATGAATTCGCACCATGCCCGACTGACGCCACATTTCAACGCCAGACTGCGCCCACGATTCCGGACTGGCCTCTCCACGCCTGAGGAGAACCATGAACTTTTCAAGCACTGCTGCTTCATTCACTTTCCCAACTCGGGGGCTTACCAGCAATCGCAAATGCGTGAATCCCTTCGAATCTTCCTCTTCGATCAGCTGGTAATCTGTGCTCTTTCCACCGAACGACTCGGGCAGTTCCTTCTCGATAATCTGCACGAAGTCGGTATCCACAAAGGTCACGCCTTCGCCGGTTAACTTTTCGTAACTGCGAATGTTGCTGAGACTCGTGTCGAAACCGAGCTTGCCGAACTCACAACCACAATTCTCCGAGCCAACGTTGCCGAAGTCGCCCATGCCAACGTTGAGCAGCAGCTTGGGAGATTCGTAAAGCAAGCTTGTGAATAGATAGGAATTCAAACGCAGGTCGAAGTTCGGCACGACCTGCTGGTGAGGAATAATTGCAGTTGTGTCCTTGTAAAGATGGCAGTGATCACTTGAAGAATGCGCTTGGTCGCACCCGGCAGCGATAACCCCGGCTTCGGAGATTCCGTAAACTGGGACCGCCGTCGCGCCGACCGATTCGATTTCTCGCTTTTTATGGGGCGTCAGGGGTTCGCCTGTTACCAGAAACTTCGCACCTTTGAGATTGAGGTTCGCCTCCGCCGCCGCGATGCACACTCGCACGGCCGAAGCCGCGAACGTATAGATGACGCAGCTTGGGTGCTCGTCAAGAGCCTGGGACGCCCATTGCGCGATGCGGCCGGCATCGTTGAGTCCAGCATATTCCGGCTCGGCCAGCGGAGAGCCGTAGAGGCGGTGGACTGCAAAGATCGTCTTCGTTCCCCACCGTTTTTCCCAGTTCACGCGCACTTGATCTTCTGCAACCTGCGAGAACCAGCGTTTTACTGGATTGCCGATGTGGGCGAATCGCAGGCTGGAGTTGATTCCCGGCGCTCCTGGAAAGACCGGGAACCAGTTGGCAATCGGCGCGGTGAGACATCCATGCAGGTGAAGCAGGAAAGCATCGTAGAGCGACCTCTGGTGCAGGTAATCAAAATCGATTCGGATTCGAGTGCCGGCGCTTCGGGTGGCGCCGCTCCTTACCTCGTAGACGAAAGAAAGGTTGGGGTTATCGAACATTCCTTCGTCGCACACAAACGTGATTCCTTTGCGCCGAACCGGAACCTTTCCCTTGAACTCGTCGACCGTAAAATAGATCCCTTCGAGCGCGAGAGTGCGCAGGGTCGCCTCCAGCCCGTATTTCGAAACCCACGATCTAAGGTCTCTAAAAGTAATTTTCTTGGCGGCTAGAAGCGGAAGATAAGGACTGCGCGAGTGCTGGAAGATGCCCCGCTCGGCTAAGCATAAGAAATTGTCTTCGCGCTCCACAATTCGCTTGCGCAGCAAAGAGCGTGCCAAGCTGATCGCCTCTTCCGGTTCCATGCGCGACTTCGCGAATTTACGCAGGCCATCGATGAATCTGAAATACTTTCGCAAGAATAACCTCGGTATGCACACGGCAAGCTTTTCGTCTGCAGTTTGTTGCAGGCAATCAGTTTGCCAGTCGGAAGTTTTAGGGGGATCACGTCAAGCTTGGGGGACAGCCGGGGGAGAATCTCGCGCTGAACTCGACTAATGCATTGTGGAGCATCCCGCCAATCACGTCTGTGACGGGCGTCACAAATGGCCCAATTTTTGCAGCACTTGATCACGAAAATTAGACTGGGCCGGTTCTTGTATAATTGGTTTTCCCCCTTAAATTTGAATTTTGGTAGGACCGCGTCACGGAGGCGTCAGGTCAATGAGTTTTCGCATGCGAGGAATTAGCGCTGTGCTGGCTTGTCTGGCGGCAACCGTAGCGTGCTCGCATCCGGCTGCGAAGGTGTCCACTACATGGAATCCCAAAACAGCAGCCGCGTACCTGGACTACCGCGCAGGCTGGTGGGCTGAATGGTCCGGATCGGCCCGGGATCATGGCACGTTCTGCATATCGTGTCACACCGCTTTGCCGTACGCTCTTTCGCGGCCCGCACTCCGCGCCGCCCTCGGCGAACAAGGTCCAACAGGAAACGAACAGAAACTTATCCAAAATGTTACCAAGCGCGTAAGGCTCTGGAAGGAAATCGGGCCCTACTACAGCGGCTCCGGATACGATCAGAAAACCGACCAGTCGCGTGGTACAGAAGCGGTTCTAAATGCACTCATCCTTGCCAGGCGCGATGCGGAGTACGGGCATCTCGGGCTCGATACCCGCGCTGCGTTTGAGAATATGTGGGCTTTACAACAGGTGAAGGGAGGCAACGCGGGCTCGTGGCCCTGGCTGCAGTTCAACCAGGAACCATGGGAGGCGAATGATTCGGGATACTACGGCGCTGCACTGGCCGCGATGGCGGTGGGAATTGCGCCTGAGAATTATGCAGCCACGCCTGAAATTCAGGATAATCTCAAACGTCTACGCGAATATCTGACACGCGGGAGCGCGGCACAGTCCACCCTCAATCGCGTTTTTCTGCTCTGGGCTTCGACCAAACTGCCCGGGCTGCTCGCGGCCGAGCGGCAGAAAACCATTGTTCAGGAAATGCTGAGCAAGCAGCAGTCTGATGGCGGCTGGCGATTGGCTTCCGTTAGCTGGAAGTGGAGCGGTTGGACTCTGAAATCCCTCGCGAACATGTGGTTCCGGGAGGATGGAACTCCGATGGAAGGCAAGAGTGACGGGGTCGCCACCAGCCTGATGGTCCTGACCCTGGAAGAGGCGGGAGTGCCAAGGGAGAATGCCCAACTCAAGCGTGGGCTGTCCTGGCTTTTGAACAATCAGAATGAAGCGGATGGTTCCTGGCCGGCTTCCTCAGTGAACAAACGGCGACATGTGTCTTCCGACACAGGCCGTTTTATGAGCGACGCGGCGACGGGTTTTGCCGTACTCGCGCTGACGGAAAGTAAGGAAAAGACAGGCTCGATCACATCGGCTTCCAATCTTAAACCTTCGAAGTAATATCGGCCTTTGTGATTTCAATCACATTCACGGCGCCGTCTAACGCTTAGTATCCCGGCCAAAAGATCTGTATGCTTTTGCCCATCCTAGTGGCGTTTGCCGTCGTTTTCGCGGTCTTCGGGATCGTAATCGCCCGGAGGCTGCGCAAACCTACGTGCCGAATCTGTCTCTTCAGGAGCGTATGCCCAAATCGCGAGTTGGAATACCTGGATCCTTCGAGGAAACCTTGTTGGAGTCGGGACCGAGACAGTAACCCCAGCGAACCAACTGCGGAGACTACGCGCTAAGCTTGGTCGTGATCCAGATTGCTAGAACAGATTTATCGCGTGGGAACCGAACTGATCCTCTTGGCGAGTTCGCCCTTCATGACCTTACCCGTAGAGGTTAGCGGCATGGAAGGCACCAGCAAAATTTGTGACGGACGTTTGTGCGCGGCGAGGTGCTGTGCAGCGAATTGAGCCAACTCTCCCTGAGAAGTTGTCGCTGGCGGCAAGAGTTGCACGAAGGCAATAACTTCCTCACCGCCTTTGGTTCCTTCGACTGATCGGCCGACGACTGCGGACCGCGCTACGGCAGGGTGCGCGTTCAATACTGCTTCCACTTCCGCAGGGTACACATTTTCCCCAAATCGCACGATCAGCTCGCTGGTTCGTCCTTCGATGTACAGATTTCCGTTTTCAATCCGCGCGAGATCACGTGTGTTGAACCAGCCTTCCGGATTGATCGCCGCAGCAGTCTCGTCGGGCGCGTGGTAGTAGCCTTTCATGACGTTAGGACCGCGAACCCACAACTCGCCGGTCTCGCCTTCGGCAACTGGTCGCTGATCTGCGCCGACAAGTTGGACCTCGACTCCCGGAAGGACCAGGCCCACGGAAGTATCGGACCGATGCTCTCCCACCGCAGTCTGTGAAATGTTCGGGGAGCATTCCGTGACGCCGTATCCGTTGTGCAGCATCATGTCGAATAAGCTTTCGACACGCGATTTGACTGTGGGCTGGAGTGGCGCCGCACAGGAGGAGATGATCCGAAGGGCTGGGAGTTTAAGCGACGTCAACCCGCGTAACTTCGCGTAATCCGCGAACAGGGAAAACATTCCGGGTGCTCCTATCACAACTGTTATCCCTTCCCTTTCGAGCGTTCCGAGAGTCGATACCGGATCGAAGCGCGGTGCCAGGTACAGTGTCGAACCGCTCAGCAAAGAGCCTAGAAGCACTACGGAAAGGCCGACTGCATGGGACATTGGCAGAACGCCGTACACCCGGTCGTTAGGAGTTAAGGAGCGGATCCTGGCCGAGGTTGCCGCGACGAACAGCAGGCTTCGATGCGTCAACATGACGCCTTTAGGAGCCCCCGTGGTGCCGGAGGTATAAATCAACGCGGCCACGCGCTGCGCAATTTCAGTGTCGAGTGGTTCGGGCACCACCTGGTCGTTGATCGGCCCTATAGCAACGGTGCCCAGACTTGGAACATCTTGCTCAACCGCACCATGACGCTTGGCGTGTTCGCGAGCCTGGGCCGACACGCTTGTCGTATATATAGTTCGGCGAGCGCCGCAGTGTTCTCGAATCTCATCCAGTTCGCGTGCCGAGAGACGCGCACTGGCCAGCACTGGCCACGCATCGAGTCGCAGCCACGGCCAGCAGAATCGCGACGAATGCGCGGCAATTCTCACCAACTAGCATTACACGGTCGCCGGGCCCTACGCCTGATTCCACGAGCCAGCGTTCAGCGTCGGAAACGGCCGCTGACAGTTGCCGATAGGTCCACGTGCCGGATGCTTCTTTGAGTGCCGGATGATCGGGCATGCGTTCAGCCCATGACTCGACCACATCGCTGATGCGGCTTGGAAGACCCGCCAACAAATCAGCGACGCTATTAGTAGCTTCGAGGCATGGCGGCTTTGTCGGCGGAAGTCGTTCCGTCCGCATCGGATCAGCGGATCAGATCAGCTACAGAATTACGGGAAGACTCTTTCAGTCCCCTGAATCCGAACGTGGAGGCCCACTCCGGCCGCGGCCCGACGAGTTTCATTTTCGGGAAACGCTGCACCAGATTCAGGAGCGCGACCTGCCCCTCCAGACGAGCGAGTTGGGCGCCGATGCAAAAATGCGGACCCGCGCTGAAAGCCAGATGCTCGTTGTTCAACCTTTTCAGATTTAACTGATCCGGGTCCTTAAATTTTTTGGGATCCCGGTTCGCCGCACCGAGCATGCATTGAACCGTCCACCCCTTTCGTATTTGCTGTCCACAAACTTCAATATCTTCCTTCAGCACACGGGCGGTGAATTGTACGGGACTCTCGTAGCGCAACAGCTCCTCCACGGCCGTTCGAATCATGTCCGGCTTCTCGCGCAACTCGGCTGTTTCGTGCGGGTTTCGAAGGAGGGTATACATGCCGTTGCCGATCAGGTTTCGAGTCGTCTCGTGACCGGCGAAAAGTAGAGCGATACATTGCGCATAAAGTTCTTCTTCGGTCAGCACTTCTCCTTCTTCCTCGATGTCGATCAGAAGGCTGATCAGGTCGGTCCCTTTATTGCGTCTCCTTTCCGCCACGGTCTTGCGGAAGAATTCGGTTAATTCCACCAGCGCGTCTTGTGCCGCGCGTGCCTCTTCCACCGTGCGATTGGGATTGCCTCGGAACACTGCGATGGCCCGCGACGCGTTGACGAATGTGCCGTGCAGAGCCTGAGGTACTCCAAGCAACTCTGAAATGATGCGAACCGGCATGGGATTTGCGAACTCGCGCATGAGTTCGACTTCCGAGCCATGCTGCAGCGGAGTCAGCATTTTGTCGACAATAGACTCGACCTGAGGACGCAAGCCTTCAACGGCAATCGCCGAAAATCCTTTATTGAGAAGTTTGCGCAGGCGGGTGTGCTCTGGGGGGTCCATGAAAATGAGCCACAAGCTCAGCATGCGCGCGAGTTCGCTAAATTCGGCCTGGCGGCTGAGCGGCAACGGCAATAGCATCTGTCTCGCGCGCTTTGCGGAAAGCCGGGGATCCTTCGCGATCGAAGAACACTCGGCATGGCTGAAAATCGACCATACCGCCCACTTGCTGGCGACCTCCACGTAATGCAACGGACCTTCCTCGTGCATGCGAGCGTAGGTCGGGTACGGATCTTGAAGAACCTCGTCGCTGAAAACAACTTTCTTGCCTGGAGCCGTGATCATTGTTTACCTGTTCTAGGATATTTTATTGGACATTCGCAATTGTGATCGCCTTAAGGCAGCCGCTGCCAAACCAGTTCGATACTTTGGATTTTTCCGTTCACCAGCGTCGGCGGTGTAGTCAATATAATCTGGTCGCCTTGAAACTTAATGCTACGGACTAGATCTCTGTTCACGTAGTTTTGAATCGATGAGACCTCGATGTGATGAGTCACCTTGTCGCCGCTCAAGGTGTAACGGCCGGTGTACGCCAGAAATGTATTGAAGGCCTCCGCCTGCTGTTCCAGCGTCGCGCCGACCGGGAGCAGTTTTCGCCCGCCGTAGCTAATTAGCGACGTGACTCGGCCGGCCTCCGTGTACGTGAGAAACCCTATGGGGCCTTCACCGTATGGAGCATCGTTTCGCTCGCCCTTCGATGTAATGCTCGATGCGGACAAAAGTCTCCACGTTCCCACAAGACTTCCATTTTGGGTTCCCGAAGCATCAGAGGAGGACATAAATTCGGTTATCGCAAGAACCTGTGCATCGCATCTGAGCCTTCAAATCGTCCAGGGCAAAATCTCTATTCGTATTTGACGGACCCTTCCCCTCCAGCCTACACTTTGCGATTCCGTTCTGTCGTGAAAAATGCAATGACTCGGGATTTCGAAGGTAAGGTTGCGGTCGTAACCGGCGGCACATCGGGGATTGGCCGCGACACGGCCATACTGTTCGCGAAGGCGGGTGCGAAAGTAGTGATCGCAGGTCGGCGGGAGGCCGAAGGTCACGAGACCGAGGAGCTGGTCCGTGCAGCCGGCAGTGACGGACTGTTCGTGAAAACCGACGTTTCAAAAGCTGCAGAGGTTGAAGCCCTTATCAAGACTGCGGTCGACAAGTTCGGCCGCTTAGACGTCGCCTTCAACAACGCAGGGGTTGAGGGTGCGTGGGCGCCTATCGTCAGACAGTCCGAGGAAGACTGGGATCGGACGATCAGCATCAACCTCAAGGGCGTCTGGCTCTGCTTGAAATACGAAATCCGACAGATGCTCAAGCAAGGCACTAGTGGGGCGATTGTCAATATGTCATCGACTCTTGGCCTGGTCGGTTCTGCCGGAGTAGCAGCCTATAGTGCAAGCAAACACGGAGTAATCGGATTGACGAAAACCGCCGCGCTGGAAACTGCGAAAAGCGGGATTCGTATCAATGCGGTGTGCCCGGGGTTTATTGAAACCGCTATGGCTGATCGGATCTTTCGCGCTCCAGGGGTTCGCAAATATGTTCTCGGATGTCACCCCATCGGCCGATTGGGAACGCCTACTGAAATCGCAGAAGCCGTGGTGTGGATGTGCTCAGACCGCGCGTCTTTCATGACAGGCCAGTCTTTGGTTCTCGATGGCGGTTTCCTTGCAGGGCCCAACTCACCTGGCTAGTGGCGCAAGGCAGTGGGGTCAACTTCTTTCTCGTCAGATTGCGGAACGATTGGCGGGGCATGGGCGACGCGAGAAGGGATTACGCTGCAGACAGCCGACTCCATTGGGTCGAGGTGTCATAGTCCGATAGGGGAAGTCCAGGAGTGTTGCACACAAGGCCGAGCGGGATCGCTCACGCTTGTTCAAGGACGGAGAAACCAGCTGCTATCGCCGCCTTCGATAGTCTCTGATCTGAACATACAAAGTTCCTCGTTGCCGGACGCTGTTGACACCAGATCAGGGCTGCCGCAAGTTGCAAGCTATCGGCCGCTCGCAAGTCGTAAACGTCCAAAAGACGCGTCGCCAATTCGCGCACGGGATCGCCAGGGAGAATCTCCCTCCAGCCGCGGTTCAGCAGATCGAGTCGAGACAGAGCCTTCTGTTCCTCTGCATCGGTCAGCTGACCGATGCGATGGAGTCTGGCAATTGCACTGTGGACTTCCACTAAACTGCCCCACCACACGACCGGCAGGAACTTCCGCAGCTGAGCATGCGCCTGACGACTCGTCGATTCATGCACACACAGCGGCACCATCGCACTCGAGTCCCAAAAAGCAGGTTGCTTGCTCATCGCGATTGTTCCCGATCTTCAAGTAGAGCTTGCGTTCCCGCTCGGCCAAGGTGTCTGCCTGTCGGAATCCGCAATACCTTCTCCAGATCGAGCGGCCCCTCAGGCAGTCGCATCTTGCCAGCAGCGACTAAGAGCAGTTCTTCTTCGGTGGCTTCTCCAGGAGAAAAAGGAACCAGCTTCGCCACAGGGAGATTACGGTCCCGTATGATGATTTCCTCCCCGCCCTTAGCAAAAGTAAGATATTTGCTCAGTCGATTTTTAAGTTCTGCAACATTAACGCTTCGCATGAGAGCCACCTCGGTTATGGCTATTATAGCCATGATTGGGCTCCCGGGAACCGGTTTATTTTTTGGAGGATTTCACGAGTTTCGCTTATGAGATTGTCCAGCGAGTGATTGCAAGGAAGGCAACGCCAACCGTCGACGCGCGTGTCGCGCCTCCCAGTTCCCGGAGTTTCTAAAGTAGATAAAAATAGATTCATTGAGTGACTGTCCAGCCTGCTTAACGGTAAGGCTGACCTCTCTGGAGAGATGGCGCTCCGCATTGAGAAAGCCTTTGGAGTGAAAATGGACACGCTGATGCGGATGCAAGCCTCCTACGACATCGCCAAAACCCACAAGCGTGAGAAGCAAATCCATGTTCGGAGGATTCACCGCATAGCCCCGGTTCACGCGTAAGGAAATCAGTTCGCGCGACATTCCCTGCCACGACGAAGTGCGCACTTTCCCCGATGAAGGGCTGTAGGCAAGCAGCTGCTCGTTTGGGGCGAAGGAGCGCCTCAGCGATCGGCGCTGTCTTCCTCCCCTTCCGCGACACGCCCTACTTTGAAACTTCTGTGGAGTGCTTGCTCTTGCCGTTTTCGGCATAGATCAGATTTCGCTCCGTCGCGAGAGCCTGATCGTACGATTCCTCCGGCTCGTAAACCACCACGTGACTGCCCCGTGTCGAGAAACCAAAAGGGATGCAAAGCAACTTTCTCAATCGCATACGCAGCGTTTCCCGCTTTTCTGGTGGAACGAAAAAGAGCATGAATCCTCCTCCGCCTGCTCCCAGCAGTTTCCCCCCAAGAGCACCAGCACTGAGACCCGCCTCGTAGATTTCATCGATACTGGCGTTTGAAATCTTTTGTGTCAGGGTTCTCTTTATCTTCCAACTCTCATGCATCAGCCGACCAAATTCGTCCAACGAGCGATTGGGACTGGCAACAATCGCCTCTGCCTCATCGACCAACTGAAGCATGGTGTCCAGTTCCTGTTTTTTGTGAGGCGTCATCTTCAACTGCTCCTGAGCAATTTCAGAAGCAAATCGCGAAAATCCGGTAAAGTAAAGCGCCAGGTTCTGTTCAAGCTCTATTAGGCGGTTTGGGGAAGTCAACATCCGCTTCACTTCGATCGAACCGTCCGTATCGAAATTGATACGATTAAATCCCCCATAGGCGGCGCTAACCTGATCCTGCGCACCTACGGCTTCCTGAAGCAAATCCTGCTCGACGTGAATTGCCTCCTCAGCGAGAGCGTGCTTGTCGCGCATCTGATTCTTGAGAGCATAGAGGCCAAGGAGAAGTCCCACCGTGAAGGCCGAGCTTGTGCCCAACCCACCCCGGGCGGGCAAATCGGCGATGTGATGAACTTCAATGCCGTCATGAATCCCCAAGTGCTGCAGGCACGCTCGTACGGACGGATGCTGAATTAAGTTGTTTTCACTGACATTCTCAACCTTCGTGTAAGAGACACGGCTGTGATACTCGAAAAAGGGCGGCAACCATCGGCATGTGATAAAGCAGCTTTTGTCGATGGTCGTCGACAGCACCGAACCTCCGTACTGGCGGTACCAGATGGGATAATCCGTACCTCCTCCAAAAAAAGAGATTCGAAGGGGTGTACTAGTGATGATCATGCGTTTTAATTTCCATGGTCGAATGCATCAAAAACTATGATCGGACTACGTGGACGGGGGAAGCATTTGCCGGCGGTGAATCGGTCGAAGTCTGCTCCTGCCGCAATATTATCTGGACTGCTTCAAGCAGAGACTTTGCGCGGAGATCAGCTCTGCCATTTTCACTAGCCTCGGCCTGTGCAATTCTCGCCGTTCTGCATCCCGCTTTCTTTCCGGCCTCTATGTCTTTCTCGGAATCGCCGATCATCCATGAAGACGGCAAATCGATTTTATGTTCAGTCGCCGCCGCGAACAGCATTCCAGGCTGTGGCTTGCGGCACCCGCAGGGAGGCTCCTCGTCGTGCGGGCAATAATACACGGCATCGATCGATGCGCCCAGCGTTCCTAGTTTTTCACACATTCGCCGATGCATCGAATCCAACTCCGCCGCTGTGAGCAAACCTTTGGCGACGCAGCGTTGATTGCTGACCACTATCACATGGAAACCTGCTCGGTGAAGCAGAGCGATCGCCTCCGCCACTCCAGGAAGGACTTTCACATCTTCCCAGCGGGTTATATACCCGCCGTCGACCGGGGCTTTCTGATTGATAACGCCGTCACGATCGAGAAATGCGGCTTTGTTCATGGAAGATCGTCTCTTCGACAAGTTCTGAAATAATGTGTCCAATCAAGATATGGCATTCCTGTATGCGGGGCGTCTCATTGGAGGGCGCACAAATACAGTAATCAGCCGCGTCTTTGAGTTTACCGCCTGTGCAGCCCGTCAAAGCGACAGTAGTCAAACCAATTTTACGGGCTACCGAAAGTCCCTGCCGAACATTCTCTGAATTGCCACTGGTTGAAATGCCAATGGCGAAGTCTCCTGAGCGCGCCAAAGCCTCGACCTGTCGGGAAAAGACCAGATCAAAGCCGTAGTCGTTTCCGATGGCTGTTACACAAGACGTATTGACAGACAATGCTAACGCTGGCAAGGCGGGCCGATTAAAGGCAAAACGGCCCACAAACTCTGCGGCAATATGCTGCGCGTCGGCGGCGCTTCCCCCGTTTCCGAAAAGAAGCACTTTGTTCCCTTGATCGAAACTATCAACCAAACCCGCACTCACTTCTGCGACGGTCGATATGATGTCCGCGCTGCCCAGCAGGAGGTTCTTCACCGCAATCGATTCTTGAATCGAACGCCGAATGCGTTGCTCCAAGTTGCTGCTATCTGTCATTTCAATTCCTTATGAAAACCGTTTGCGGCAGTCATCTCTCTCCGGTGGGAGAATGAAAGACACTCGGCCTTTCGCTGCCGCCTTCAGAGAATCACTAATCTGTTGAGCCCGAGCGTAATCTACTGGTGTCCCGATGTCGATAAATATTCCGTGCTGCTCGCGAGCATACACGCCGCGCTCGAGCAGCGAGGGAAAGACATCTTTCTCCAGACTTGCTCGGCCAGTGGGAATGTATTGGAAGATAGCCTGACTGAAGACGTAAAGCCCGCCATTTATCAAGCCGGGCACAGCCTGATTGGTCTTTTCCGCGAAGGCCTTCACGCGTCCAGTTGAGTCCACTTGCACGGTTCCGTACCGGCTCGTGTCTTCTACCTTTGTGACTGCCAGCGTTACAGTTGCGAAATGATTTTGGTGAAAATCCAGCAAGTCATCGAAATCGACTTCGAGGAACGAGTCACCATTCATGACCATGAATGCCGAAGCATCTCGAAGATAATGCTTTGCGTTTTTTATAGCGCCAGCTGTACCGAGTGGCTGCGCTTCCCGGGAATATTCAATCGAAACACCCCAAGCAGATCCATCTCCGAATTGAGATTCAATTTGATCTGCAAGATAACCGCTGCACAGAACTAAACGACGGATTCCCCGCGAACGAAGCTGCTCCACCAACAATTCGAGAAAAGATGTTTTCCCGACGGAAGCAAGCACCTTGGGTACGCTCGGCACGACCGAACGCAGACGAGTTCCCAGTCCACCAACTAGGAGAACAGCTTTGAGATCTTGAATCATGCCTCTGAATGTAGTTTAGCCCGCGAGCGCGATTTTTGTTTGAAAAAGGACGACGGAAGCGGCTCCACGTCGGGCATCAAAAGTCTACAAAAAACTCCATCAGCAGTGCACGACTTTAGGGCTTTCGATCCCTTTCGTTGCATTTCTAGTATCAACCACCAACTGAGCCTCGCGGACGACACGCGCGTAGTCGTAATCAGAATGGTCTGTCACGATTACGACGCAATCATACTGGCCCAGATTCTCCAACTCCGCGCGTTTCATCTGCAGATCGTATTTCCGCCCCTTGCCGATAAACGGAAAGTAGGGATCGTGATAGCTGACTTGGGCTCCTTCCTTTTGCAAGAGTTCTATGATCGTCAGCGCTGGAGACTCGCGCAGATCGTCAATATCCTTCTTGTAGGCAACCCCCAGAAGGAGCACCCGTGAGCCGTTGATCGCCTTCTTGTGCCGGTTTAGCGCCTGGCCCACTGAGGCGAGAACATGATAAGGCATGCTGTTGTTGATCTCTCCGGCAAGCTCGATGAAGCGCGTATGGAAGTCAAACTCTTTGGCTTTCCACGAAAGATAGAAAGGATCGATTGGAATGCAGTGTCCGCCGAGTCCGGGGCCGGGATAGAAGGGGTGAAATCCGAATGGTTTGGTGGAAGCGGCGGCAATGACTTCCCAGATGTCGATGCCCATACGCAGACACAGCAATTTGAGCTCGTTAACCAAGGCGATATTGACGCAGCGGTAGATGTTCTCCAACAGCTTCGTCATTTCCGCGGCGGCGGGAGAGGAGACGGGAACCGTGCGACGAAAAATGGATCCGTAAAGAGCTCGGGCGAATTCCGAGGCCTGAGCGTTGACTCCGCCCACAACTTTAGGAATGTCATGCCGGGCTACAGTGGTATTGCCAGGATCTTCCCGCTCCGGGGAAAAGGCTACGAAGAATTCATTGGCGGCATCGGAGGCGCCGCGGGCGGCTTTCAGTCCCGACTTATTCTCTTTTTCGAGAATCGGCACCATCACTTCTTCCGTAGTTCCCGGGTACGTTGTGCTCTCGAGAACCACCAACTGTCCCGACTGCAAGTGAGGAGCGATAGCGTGCGTGGTATCGGTGATGAAGCTGAGATCGGGCTCGTGATACTCATTCAGCGGGGTGGGCACACAGATGATCACGGCATCCATTTCCTGGATGCGGCCATAGTCGCTCGTCGCCGAGAAGCCCTTCGCATTCGCCGCCTTAATTTCATCCGCGCTGATGCGGTAGATGTAGGACCCTCCCTGTGAGAGAGTGTCAACCTTGCGCTTGTCTATATCGAAACCGGTCACAACGAATCCTTGCTCCGTGAACAGCAGAGCAAGCGGCAGTCCCACATAACCCAGGCCAATAATTCCGACCCGCGTTTGGCGTTGTTGGATCTTGTTGATCGATGAGTCGAGCGTGCGTTCAGGGACGGATGGATGATTCATAATTGTGGTGAGAGCTGAGGGGAAGAATTCGACTTCAATTCTAGCATGCGATTCCAGGGTCTTGCGACGCAGTCAACTTCCAAGTGCCGCACCATAGGCCTTGCGAATTCTTGCATGGCCACCTGTATCCACATGCGAGCGGATACTGTGCTCCGTCGCATTCCAAAACCCGACGGACAGTGGAGCTTCGCTGCTCAAAGTAAAGACATTGTTGGCTTCGTTTCGCAAAATTTGAGCGCCCCGGCTGAGCGGCAGCGATCGATCGGCTCTCACCAAATCGTGTGCAGAACCCGCGATCGTCGAATCTCGCGATCCGCGGTGAGCAGCGGTAATCCCTCTACCAGAGCCGTGGCTCCAATAATGCGGTCAGCTGGATCTTTGGGATAGGTCGCCGGAAGGTCGAGGGCTCGGACGCACGCACGCCCCGTGATCGGCAGAACAACGAACCGCGCCTCGATTTCGCCCAAGAAGGATTCGAGACTTAAGTTGAGACGGATGCGCCCTTTGTTAGAGAGGGTCATTAATTCCAACAGCGTGATATCAGAGATGGCTAATCCCTCCCCATTTTGCCTCGCTTCGTCGATGGCTACGCGTGCGTTTTTGGAGAGCTGCCGCTGATCGAAAGCCAGCCAGACTACAACATGCGTGTCGAGCAGTATCACTTCAGCTTGCCCCACTCTTTGTCCGAGAGTGCGGGGGAAACGACATCGCCTGTGATTGCCCCTTTGCCCGCCAGAAAATTATAGATGTCGTCGGCGTCGGTATCGGCGGGGACAAGTTTCGCCACGGGCTTGCCGTGCTTCGTGATCAGGACGCTTTCTCTTTTAGCCTGCACTTCATCCATCACCGAAAGGCAGTGCACTTTAAAGGCTCCGGCGGCCATTGTCTTCATCGTAATCCTCATGATCATGGTCATTATACCATGGTAATAATTCTGGGGAATCCACAACCTTCTTGATCGACTGGCGGCGGAGGCAATACGGCGCGCGCCCGACTTCCGCCAGTGATGCCTCGCGTCGTCCGGGGTGAGACAGTCATATCCCTCGCGTTTCCGACCTTCCAATTATGGCCGGATGCCTTCTTGATCCCTATGGCTTAAAGCCATCCAAGCCGCAAATGGCGTGTAATTTATCGTTTACGAAGCCGCATAGCTCGTTAATCCACTCTAAGTTGTCATCCTGGGAGTCATGCAAACGTCTGTCGATATAAGGCTCGCCTATTCACCGGGCATCGAAGCACGTCCAGCAGCTTCCTCTAGGATTGCGATTCGCTTTTCAAGTTCGGCCGTTGGTAGGTGGCGATGCAGCAGACTGAAAATTTGTCCCATTGCAGTCGCTTCTCGCGCCTCTATATCCCCCGACATTAGGCCCCTTAGTACTTGCACTTCGAGCTTGCACAGATCGGTAGCAGAAATATTATCTGGTACTTGAATGTCAATACCGGTGAATTTTTTGTTTTTCATGCCACCCATTTGGCCCAGTCTCTTGGCGGCTTCGGGGTGTGCGTGAAAGTAGCAAAGACCATCAACACTTGCTGCCGCCCCGCAAGGTTTTCCTGCTTTCGTTTTTCCAATGCACTGGCTCATGTCGCCTCCTTAGGCTGTAATATCGGTGCAAGAGGTCCTCGACTCGCTTTTTGTCTTCAGGATCCTCAGATAATTCTCGATCCCAAGTAAGACACTCCTGGGTTTGTTCCTCTTCCGTCAACGCGCCGCGTTTGCCGTCCAGCCAATCGCGCGTTGGAGACGACGGGCAGGAACAGAGGGGCTGATCTTCGGCTCTTAGTGGCATGCTGATGGGTGCCCAAGACAGTTCACCCAGATCGCAGAAAACGTGAACTGGACAGCAAACGGACACTAATCGCTCGAGATCAGCGTGGCTGTGAAAAAAAGTCTGTTGTAAAGATCGGCATTTGCAGCCCGCGCTCGCGTCGTTTTGATCTTCCAGCGCATGTAGTCGCTTTTCAATCATTCTTATGAACATTAATCGAGTCTTCCTCTGTGTTGGTGACCTCATAGCGATGGCCGCAGTCCGGGCACGCAGGACTGCAATCGTCGATTACATTCATCTCCGTCGGGCGCCGGACGGAAATCCGCTGCATATGACGCCGCTGCCGCGAAAGAATTTTGCTGAGCCCAGCTATGGAGCGAAGAGAGCGTTCAACACTGCGTCTGGGTAAAGAGCTCTCAGAAACATCGTGAGCGACTGATGTCATCAACTGAAACAGTTGCTCGACTTGAATCGCCCACGCCGGGCTCGGTATCAGGAGTCCTGACGGGGGTTCGTTGTTCTGGGGGTTTCGAGGTTTGCCGTTCTCCAGACAATAATCGCAGGTCGTATCTAAAATTACGTTTATGACGCCGTAATGTTTATGAACACCACTATCCGCAATCTGTTCACACAAAAATATTTGCAAAGTCATTGAGCGCGCGAGTGACGTAAGCTCTCCGCTGAGGGCATCGAACCGATGGTGCTGCAAACACATTCGGCCGAGCCGAAGCACAAGATGGCTGGCTCGTGCGTTGCTCTTCTGGAGGCCCAATATTAATTTCCCGTGCTGTGCGACATGGGCTTCGCTGTAGGTTCGGCCACTCAAATCTCACCCCCAGTTCCCTCCACCGTGCGCGAGCAGAAATCAGGCGAGTTGTAAGTGAGGCCAGGGCACCGAGAAAGCCTTGAACCGGGAAGATCCTGGAGCTTGGCCTGGCGATTTGCAGTGAAGATTGAGGGGGAATGCGGAACGCTTGCAGAACACCTTCGTTCTGTTCCAGAAAGTGAACCAGAGCTGGGGTTCACGGAAAAGCAGAAATAGCGACTCTTCACGGGACCTCCACGGAAGCAAATTCTTTAGCGATTAGCGCCTTAGATTATCTGCCCCGCGTGTGAATCCCTCATACATAGGGGGAGGAATCTTGAAGTTCACGTTCAGGGTTCTTCCCTAAACAGTGCCTTCTGGGAAACCTCTCTCAGTCGGTCTGACCCACCAGGTCCGAATACCAACCTATATCTTCAATACCATCGAGCAGGTTTGTATGCAACGCGACTGGCAGTGACTCTTTTGGTTCCATGTTGAGACCAGCGTGGTTCGTGGGTGTTACGAGTGGACTGGATACTCCACGGCATGCGCTAGAGCGCAGCATTTCCCGGTCGTCGTCAACTTCGGCTATAAGCCCCCGAAGAGCTTTGAAAAGAGTGTCCGCGAGTCTGCGAAGATCCGTGACTGTCGGCTCCATTTTTATCGTTTGATCGATGGATATTGTGCAATCGAAGTCGAGTCCAAAGCGAGCCCATCAGAACTGGATGCGAGTTTCTTGAAGGGAATGCGGCATAAGGCCCAATTAGCGCGAATCTGGATCCGTCAAAATCATTGTTCGAGCCACGCGCACCAGGCTGCCTTCAATTATCGCTCGAAATGGTCTGAGGATCCGTAAGGGTCCCGCGATTAGTCGGCGATGCTGCCCGTTGGTTGAACGTCACTGTCGGTGTTGGTTCCACCCCCGTTCTGCGCATAAGGGCAGGCGTTGCCAATCCTTTCGTGAGCCATAAAGACCAGCCCGACGCCAGCCTGGCGGCGAGGACATTTTGCACGCGCTGCGTGTGCGTTATGGAGCAGCTACTGCCTAGAACATGACCATTCCGGAAGATCAAGCTACTGCAGCAAGTCACGGTCTCGAACGTTGCGGAAGAACACCGCACACCTATATTTTCGGGCGGTGGCGAAAAGCCGTGCGTCGTTCAAGACGCGCCGTCGCTGTTCGGGTCCGTATCCGTGGGTCCGGGCGAGCGTGCCGGAAAGCACTTCCCGCCAGACCTCAAGATCGGCGCGATCGTCTGGTAATTGGGCCGTCGGTCGATGGCCTCAGCAACTTGCCCGATGATCTCGAGATCAACCTCGTCCACGAGAGCGGCCAATCCGCGGTAGGTTCGGCAACCGCGATGTTAGCCGGCGCGACCTCGATCAAGCCTGTGTCCGAATTAATTCCCAGTGCGATTCTTGCTCTTGTCACGGGCGCTGCTGGCATTCGTCCTCTGAAGAACTCCTCATCTCTCCAGAGTGCGTTCGGCAAACCGCTCCAGTCCTTCCCTCGATACAAACCCCAGCCGAGACTCGGAAGCCGATAAGGCGCTGGAAGGTTACTGCCAAGGGTTGACTACGGCTACACCGGTTGCCTGGAAATCAGTCACATTCCTAGTGACAACCGTCATGCCATGCACGAGCGCAGTTGCTGCGATGAGAGCATCACGATCGGAGCGAGGATTTGGCACCTGAAGCGATGCGCATCGCTGGGCCACAGCAGTATCAACCACTAGAATTCGCCCAGAGAATGAAGGCAACACGTGACCATCGATCCAACCCCGAAGAATCGCGCCTTGCTTCCGGTCACGACGTTCGACGAGAAGGATTCCTATTTCTAATTCCAGCACCGAGATCACGGACAAGTAGAGGCCGGCCGTGGGGAGCGCCTGCGCCCACATTCTGACGCTTCTCTCAGCCTTCTTGCCTTTTCTCAGCTCGGAAATTACGTTCGTGTCGAGAACGTACATTAGGACAGATCCGTCTCCTCATGGAGATCCCCGATCAGGCGGGGCGGCTCAAACTCAACTTCAGCGGCTTCGGGCATGGCCAATAGCTCCGCAATGCTTTTCTGGCCACCGGTGATCCTATCGTATTCCTCGGCAGTGAGCAGCACATGCGATGGACGTCCGCGATCGGTGATAAAAACAGGCCCCCTCTTGGCCGCTCTCTTGGCCCGGCTCGTGTCCTGATTGAATTCTCGGCTCGATAGCTTTGTAATCGCCATACTGGCACCAATGTAGGAACGTTGCTACATAGTAACACTAACATGAGCGAAAATACAAGATGAACAGGCGCGGGATGGAGCCTGCGGAATCCCGCACCAGGGCAGCACTTCCCTGCTCATACGGCTTTGCTCCTGCTAGCACACTGGGAGGAACTTTCACCCGCAAACCTGATGACTCGCAGGTGGCCTGAAATGATTTATAGCTAAATGCAGATCGGCGAATACCTCACGTGCCAGCCGGCTATCGGCACCGTTGCCTCGTCGGATGGGACGAGTAAGGATAGAGCAATGGCGCAGGGATGATATGGCGCTCGATCAGAAACAACGTTATCAGCAAGCGTCGGCCTACGCTCAGTCTGCAGATATTGGGGATTTTTTCGAGAGGGGATCGCTCATGCAGGTTCTAGGACGGAGAAACCAGCTGCTATTGCCGCCTTCGATAGGCGCCGATCTGAGCATACGAAGCTCCTCTTTGCCGGACGCTGTTGACACCAGGTCAGGGCTGCCGCAAGTTGCAAGCTATCAGCCGCTCGCAAGTCGTAAACGTCCAAAAGACGCGTCGACAATTCGCGCACGGGATCGCCAGGGAGAATCTCCCTCCAGCCGCGGTTCAGCAGGTCGAGTTGAGACAGAGCTTTTCGTTCCTCTGTGTCGTTCAGCTGGCCGAGGCGATGGAGTCTAGCAATCGCACTGTGGACTTCCACTAAACTGCCCCACCACACGACCGGCAGGAACTTCCGCAGTTGAGCATGCGCCTGACGAGTCGTCGATTCATGCACACACAGTGGCACCATCGCACTCGAGTCCCAAAAAGCAGGTTGCTTGCTCATCGCGATTGTTCCCGATCTTCAAGTAGAGCTTGCGTTCCCGCTCGGCCAAGGTGTCTGCCTGTCGGAATCCGCAATACCTTCTCCAGATCGAGCGGCCCCTCAGGCAGTCGCATCTTGCCAGCAGCGACTAAGAGCAGTTCTTCTTCGGTGGCTTCTCCAGGAGAAAAAGGAACCAGCTTCGCCACAGGGAGATTACGGTCCCGTATGATGATTTCCTCCCCGCCCTTAGCAAAAGTAAGATATTTGCTCAGTCGATTTTTAAGTTCTGCAACATTAACGCTTCGCATGATGGCGCCCTCCGCCATGGCTATTATAGCTATGATCGTGGGCTGCCGAAAACCTGTTTATTTTTCGAGTTCCCACAATTTTGTTTAGCAGATCGTCCTGCTAGTGATTCCTCGCCCTTTGTCGGGCTGGGATTCGCATCTCCAGCGATCGCGCGGTTATGAGCTCAGTGAGGAGATTTCTTGAAACTCCAAATTGGAAACAGATTGATGCCAAAGGACTTCTTGGCTTCGTTTCGTACAGGAGGTTTTCCCGGGACCAATTATTGAGGGACGCGTCGTTTAACACATTCGTGTCGTCCTTCATGCCTTCAGCCCAACCGCCTGCCACTGCTTTTCAGGAGTCAAAACGGAATCCACTGCGGCACTGGGGTTCGCCATTTCTTCGGTGTACCATTCCGCCTATGAAGAAGGCGCGGTCATCCAGTTCTCGCCGACGATCGGGAGAACCATTAGGTCGGAAGACTTTCGTTTATTTAAGCGAGGACGAACGAAGACTCGTCGACGAAGCGGCGGCTTCAGAACGACGAAGCGTTAGCAGCTTTATAGCAAATGCCGCCGTTGAAGCCGCTGAACGTATCGTTAGTCGACCCCCGAGAAAGCGGTAATTTTTTTCCCTAAATAACGGTACCTTTATGGTATCATTAAGGTACCACTGGAGGGGCTTCGCAATGAAAACTGAAGATGTGTCTTTTCAGAAACTCGCAGCGCTGAATCGCAAATTAGCAAAAAGCCGTTGGGGAAATTTGCTTACGCAAGCCCATCACTCTATGCTCGCCGAGTTCTCGAAACAATTTCAATTTTCGGTCGCGATGGGAGACCTCATCTTGCTGGATGACCGTTGGTACGTCACTCATAGCGGTCTTATACGCTTGGCACGCAACAAACGGTGCTGCGGGTATCCAGGTTCGCCCCGTACTGGACTTCTCGGATGCTTCATGCCAGCGCTGGACGTTTGAAGCGACAGTCTTCAAATCCCGCGCTTGTCGGGGTTTCGTCGGACATGGCGATGCCGATCCCTCAAATGTCTCGGCGTTAGTCCATGGCGCCGAAATGCGCGTGGCTGAGACCCGCGCGGTCAATCGCGCTCTGCGCAAGGCATACGGGATTGGCATCTGCTCCGTTGAGGAAATCGGATCTTTCGCCGATCCGCCGCAATCCGCTCAAGAATCGAAGAAACTCCCGCCGCAACCTGCCAATAGCAACGGGAATTATGGCGGTCCAAGGGTTCGCGACCGTCTTTGCCAGTTGATTCGGCAGCACCAATTGAACGCGACGCTCGTCAAGGCATATGCGACGGAGTTCTGCGCCGTGAAGAACCTGCGCGACGCCACGCGTGAGCAAGTGGAAGCTTTCGTTAGGCACTTAGCTGACTGGGCTGAAAAAGACCGCAATGCCTTGCTCTGTCAGCTCAATAGCTATCCCGCTCAGAAAGAAGGTGCCGCATGAGGCGCTTTTTCGAATTTCTGCGTCCGGCCGATATAGCGCTCATTAACTCGGTTCCGGACGGTCTGTTTCTTGTGCGAGTGGATCGGGCGCAGTATCGCTGGCACAAGCAGAAGCCTTATTACGAGATCCGCTTCGTCATCCTCAAGCCAAAGCATCTGACCGGATGTTTCATGACCGGACGGCTCTACTGCACATCCCGGGCGATGTGGAAGCTGAGCTGGTTCCTGCGTGACTTCGGCTACGACCCCGACCTGCTGGGGAAAAATGAGATCGACGACAAGGCCCTCATCGACCTATGGGGCGTGGTAAAGGTTAGCGAAGCCACAGTGCACGGCATCTCGGTCCTCAACTTTGACGGCTTTGCCCCAGCGGCCCGTTGGGAAGAACTCTCAGTCTTAACCGATTGTGATCAACGCGGATCCGAGGTGTCTTCATGAGCAGCTACACCCAAATCAGTCAATACTCGCGAGCTTGTAAAAACTTCGTCACGGACTTGGCGTACTGGGCTGACCGCAATGCCTTGCTCTGTCAGCTCAATAGCCATCCCGCCGCCCAGAAAGAAGGCGTCGCATGAAACGCCAAATCGCCGGTCTGCGCGACGCTGATCGCTGTGCTGTCGGTCATATTCCCGACGGAGTCTTTCTCGTCCGGGTGCAACGAGCCAGGTTTCAGCGGCAGGCACAGAAGCCTTATTACACGCTCACTCTGTCGATTCTTGAACCAATGCGTTTCGTAGGGCAGGGAATCTCGAGCCGCATCTATTGCACTCGGAAAGCCCTGTGGAAGCTCAACTGGTTTCTGCGCGACTTCGGCTATGATGCGGAACTGGTTGGGCGCGATGAAGTTGACGAGAAACAACTCCTCGGGCTGAAAGGTGTCGTCAAGATCAGCCACGTTGTCTTTAACAGTACTTCCCTGCTTCGCCTCGACGGTTTCGCCCCGGCTGGACGCTGGGACGAACTTTCACCCGCGAACTTGGATGACCCGCAGGTAGCCTGAATGACCTACAGCTATACGCAGATCAGCCAATACCTAACGTGCCCTCGGCGCTATCGCTACCGCTACCTTGACGGATGGAAAGAGAAGGACACCCGCGCGGCGATGCTGTTCGGTCGCGCCTTCGAACAAGCCTTGGGAGCCCTTTTTCGTCGCGAAGATCCCGGCGCTTTTCTGTTCAAGAAATGGTCTGCCTCTCAAAGTCAAGACCTGCAGTACTCCCATCGAGACTCCTGGGATCGCATGCTCCGGCAAGGACTCCTGTTGCTAACCCGCTTTTGCCAAGATGGCCGTGTCCGCGTCTGGCAACCTCACCGGAATCTGCAAGTGAAATTTACTCGACCGCTTCCTGGCGGCAACGATTTCGTCGCCTATATCGATGCCATCGGGAAACTCGATGGCAAGCGTTGCTTGCTGGAATGGAAAACGTCGTCGAGTCGATATCCCGAAGAGCCTAAAGGTCTTTTGTCGCTCGATCCGCAGCTTGTTTGTTATTCCTGGATGACGGGGATTGCCGACGTTGCCCAGGTAGTCTTCGTTCGCAGGAGTCTCGTCGAGATCCAGTATCTCCGCACTACCATCACCGACGAACAGCGCGAGGAGTTTGGACATCTGGTGGAAAGCACGATCCGTCGAATCGAGACCGCCGAATTTCTGCCCCACAGCGGCGTCCGTTTCCCTCAGAACCCGTGCAGTCGCTGCCCCTACGTGGGGCTTTGCTTGGGAAAGAACGAAATGATTGATGCCGCCTTAGTGCGGCGCCCTGGAGCCGAGAATCTTGATTGGCTTGACGAACTTAATCACTGAATTTCCGCCTATGCCCCCGAAGCTCAATCGCCGCCGCGCCGGGTTTGTGCTCGACAAAATTGACGAGATTTTATCGTGGGAGCGGAGGAAGGAGACGGATCGTGACACCAAGTTTGTCGAACTTGGGCGATATCTATGCGAGGTGCGGGCGGGACAATACTGGAGGCTGGAGAGCTTGAAATGTTTCGATGAATTTTTAGAGAGGCGTTTTCCGGAATCAAGAAGGAAGGCGTACTACCTGATGTCAATCCACGAGCACCTGCCACCTCAGGTCAGGAAGAAACTGAAGGAAATCGGCTGGACGAAGGGGCGGGAGTTGGCCAAGCTGGCACGGCGGGACGGGCCGTCCTTCGATTGTGCACCCTGGGTGCACAAAGCCCGGCAGATGCCGCGCGAGGACTTTCGGCGTGAGGTGGAGAAGGAACTAACGGGGAGAGAAACGGAGGCGTCTGAATGGGTCTACTTCAAGCTCTACAAGAGTCAGACACCGGTCGTCGAGAAGGCAATTGAAACCGCGTCTCTCATGCTGGGAAGCGACCGATCGCGAGGTTACTGTTTGGAAATGATCTGTGCGGATTTCCTGGCCGGAGCCAATCTCGACAACGGAGATCCGCAGACACTGCTGTTCTCCATGAAGAGATTTTTCAAGTTTCTGACCGAGGAGCAGCAGCAGGAGTTCCTCGAAGCTTCAAGCGTAAGGGCCTCGTGAGTTCGATCCGTCCGAAATCCACACGCTTGCGGCTAGACGAAGTCGCGTACGAGCGGCTGCGAACGTTGGTGCTGCGTCGCGATGGCTGGCGATGTCAATTGTGCGGCACAATGGCGAATCTGGAGGTGCACCACAGGGAATTCCGCAGTCACTCAGGCCCTGACCTCGAGGAAAACCTTATCACGCTTTGCTTCACTTGCCACGCCCGCGCACATCGCACGGGAAACAGGGAGGCGTGATCAGCGCAGGTTCTGTGAAATTGCCGAAGCCGCAGTAAGACGTGCTCCGCAGCATCTCTTGTATGCTTGCCTGTCACTGGTTCTCAACGGCAGGTTCCGGCAGGACCGAATTCTTCAGTTTAGAAAAGTTAGCTACCTATCTCTTCAGATTTTCCTCGGCGACCTGACGTTCTTTCCACGAACTTTTCGGGGCAATCGGGAGGAGCCGGCTGGAAAATTCCTTCAAAGGAGTGTCAGGCCACAGTGGCACGCCGCATCTGGCGATGGGGACGGCGGGATTGCCTTGAACCATCGTCATCGCCGGAACCGATTTCGTTACCACGCTGCCGGCTGTGACCACCGCACCGTCGCCGATCTCCACGTTGGGAAGAATAATCACACCCGGTCCAATAAAAGCGCGTTTGCCAATCCGAACCCTGCCATCCGGTTCCTGGAGGTGATCCTGGAAATGGGCAATCACAATCGAGCCAATTCCAAGAAAAGCGTCGTCCTCGATAGTGATCAGTTGCGGAAAACCAGTTTCGAGAACGACGTTGAAGCTGATAAAGACGCGCTTCCCGATTTTTACTCCGCGTGCGCGGTTCAGTAGTACACGCAGGCTCTCTCCCCCTGGCATAAACATAGTGCACAGCTGAAGAACTCGGTTAATGGGTGCCCGAAATGGATTCTCACGCATTTGCTTACCTAGATCGTACGCCTATATGGATTGAAGACTATTTTCGAGCATCTTTGCCAGTTCAGCTTTGGCAACTTTCCCGGTTGGGGTGAGCGGCATGCAGGAAACGAGAAAGATTTTCGACGGACGTTTGTATTCGGCCAAGTGCCGCGCGGCAAATTGGGCGAATTCCAGAGCTGTCAATTGTGAGTCAGGTAAAGGCTGAATGAAGGCGACAACTTCCTCATCTCCTGCCACGGTTCGCCCAATAACGCCGGAATGTGCAATGGCTGGATGTGAGTTTAGTACTGACTCAACTTCAGCGGGATAGACGTTGAAGCCGCGGCGGACAATCAAATCCTTGGTACGGCCTACGATGTAGAGATTCCCATTTTCTAACCGGGCCAGATCGCGAGTATTGAACCAACCTTCGTGGTCCACCGCGGCGGCAGTTGCCTCCGGAGCGCGATAATATCCCTTCATCACATTCGGTCCGCGAACATGCAGTTCGCCCGTTTCTCCGGCTTGTACTTCTGCGCCATCGGCTCCGACCAACTTGATTTCGACTCCGGGAAATGGCGGTCCGATTGACGTGCCGGTGCAAGGAGTCTCGACGCGGGTCTGCGCGATCGTGGGAGAGCATTCCGTCACACCGTAACCGTTGTGAAGGGGCATTCCGAAAAGTCTTTCCGCTCCGTCTTTCGTAGAAGCGTGCAGTTGACCTCCAGAAGACGCGAGAATTCGAAGCGAGGGAAACGTCAGCGACTGGACACCTCTCATTTTTGCGTACTGCAAGAATTGGTTATAGGTGGCTGGTGATCCCAGAAGAACTGTCAACCGGTCCGTCTCCAACGCGACGCGACCGTTCATCGGATCGAAGCGCGCTGTAAGGTATAGTGACGCCCCGCTCAGCAAGGAACCCAGCAGCACGACGGACAAGCCCACCGCATGAGTCATGGGCAGGATTCCGTAAAAACGATCTTCGGGCGACAGCGAGCGTATCCCGGCTGACCCGGCTGCCAGGAATAGCAGATTCCTGTGGCTCAGCATCACTCCCTTGGGGAGACCCGTCGTACCGGATGTGTAGATCAAGGCAGCCACGCGGTCGGCGGCGTTCGCCTCAAGCGGCTCCGGTTCGACGTCCTCGTTCAGGAGACCGACGCCGATGGAGCCTAATCCATCAACCGCTTCCACCGTGGCGCTATGCCGTTTTGCGTGCTCTGCAGCGTGCGGCGAAACGCTGGTTGTGTAGAAGACTCGACGGGCGCCACAATGGTCCCGAATCTCATCGACCTCGCGCGCCGAAAGGTTCGCATTGACCAGTACCGGCCATGCATCTAGCCTCGCCGAGGCCAGTAATAACGCTACGAACTCGCGGCAGTTCTCCCCGACAATCATCACACGATCGCCAGGACGCACGCTCAACTTTTGAAGCTTTGCTTGCGTCTGCGAAATTGCAAAGGCCAATTGGCCGTAGGTCCAGGTTCCGGATGCCTCGACCAGGGCGGGATGGTCGGGCATTCGCTGCGCCCATGGCGCCACGACATCACAGATGCGCGGCGGTACGGAATTCAAAATCTCCGAGGCCTGTTGGTCAATAGTTGAGGCGGAAACAATCATGTTGTAACTGCGAATGCCACTCGTTACAAAACCGCCGTCCGTTTACCGCCCTGCGCGTAAGGACTAGACAGCGCGGCAAACGCGGATATTGCCGCCTTTTTTGTTACCACGTAGTCCAACCAGTTCTGATAAATTCCTACGGCAGAGGAATGCCACGACTTCTGCAGACCAGCAACTAAAGCCGGTTCGGGAAAGCTCTCTATCAATATCTCGCGACGATCGTCAACAACGCCTTTGTGAAACTCTGTAAGAAGCTTCTCCGACGTTGTGTCGAAATACCCTAGCGGCATGGAAGGATACGTCTCGCGTTCGTTTTTCAGATATCGCCGAATATCTCTGCGATATTCTTTCATCAGAGTGAGCGCACCATACTCCGGGTGCCCCTGGAAATGCAGGAACAGACTATTGCGTTTCTGCTTTACGAAAACGTCGACACCAGCTTGGACGGATTTCGTTAGAATTGTGTAGCCACACGAAGTCAGCGCGTTCTCCTCCACCTCGTTCCAGCGGGAATGAGGAAATCGCACCGCGGGAGGGAGATTTTCAGTTAGTTCGTGATTGCAGGCGCGAGCCGACTCGAACACTCCGAACTGCTTGTCGGGCAGGCGATGGCGCAGAATACCGTCACTGTGAAGCACACCGGCGTGCGCGGCCAGGCAGGATAGGACCGTCGAAACGGTATTCCGCTCGGCCCAGTCAAGTACATCGGCCAAAGTGGACCAGTACGGTTCCTGCCGCAGGTCGGGCTGAACCGGTTCAGTTCCTGTGACAATGATTCCATCGAAGCGACTCTTCCAAAGCTCGTCTAACTCAAAATAAAACTGATTCAGATGACGCTGTCCGCGGTCGGTTCGCGGCACGCCGGTGAGAGAGTAAAGTTTGACGATAACCGGAACATCCCCCGACGCGATGTCCAACAGTTCGAAGAATTGTAGCTCCGTGTCTTCGAGCGCGGCATCGGGCATGTTGTTGATGAACGCCAGATTCACGCACTCCGCGCGTTTCATGTACCTATCGATCGAGATGGCGCGAGAACTTGCTTTCTCCGCCCATCGACTCGGAACCCGTCCCTCAATGATCAGTGGCATGCCATGACCTCAAGACCGATACGCCTTATCATTTCACCCGACTTCAATTTGCCGCCTGCTTCAGCGCTTGATCCAGATCGGCCAGGATGTCGTCGATGTGCTCGATCCCGACGCTCAGTCGAATCATTTCCGGCGTGACGCCAACTTTTTCTTGTTCCTCCGGCGTCAACTGCCGATGGGTTGTTGAAGCGGGGTGACACGTCAACGACTTTGCGTCGCCCATGTTGACCATCCGCTTGAACAACTGGAAAGCGTTGAAGCACTTTCTCCCGCCCTCGTAGCCGCCTTTCGCGCCAAACGTAAGTAAAGAACAAAAGTTATCGCCCAGGTACCGATGGGCCATCGGATAGAGCGGATTGTCCGGAAATCCCGCGTAGTTGACCCAAGCGACCATCGGATGAGCGCGAAGAAATTCCGCCACCTTTCGAGCGTTCTCTACATGACGCTCCACACGCAGAGCCATCGTCTGAATCCCCTGTAGGAACAGGAATCCGTTGAATGGCGACAGCGTCGCGCCGGTATTTCGCTGGCACACAGTTCGGCAGCGTGCGACATAAGCCGAATCGCCGAAGTGATCGACGTAAACGACGCCGTGATAGGCGACCTCAGGAACATTAAACATGTAGAACTTCTCGGGATATTGACGCCATGGGAACTTGCCACCATCGACTATCATCCCGCCAATGCTGGTTCCGCCCCCTCCGATGAATTTCGTCATGGAGTGGACGACCACGTCGGCGCCGTACTCGATGGGCCGCAACAGAATGGGCGTAGCTACCGTGTTATCCACGACCAGCGGCACGCCATGCTTGTGCGCCACCTTCGCCAAGCGCTCGATGTCGGCGACGTTCCCGGCCGGATTGCCTACACTCTCGCAATAGACGGCGCGAGTGTTCTCATCGATCAGCTTATCCACATCCTCCGGGCGATCGCTCGCCGCGAAACGCGAGAAGATCCCCCGCTTCGGAAAAATGTGCGCGAGGAGCGTATACGTGGCGCCGTACAGTTGCGGAGTGGAGACAATATTGTTTCCGGCTTCGGCGATGTTGATGAGAGCGTATTCGATTGCCGCCATTCCAGAACTCACGCTCAGTCCATCGACGCCACCCTCAAGCGCGGCCACCCGTTTTTCCAAGACAGTATTGGTAGGGTTTCCGATCCGCGTGTAGATATTTCCCTGGACGTCCAGGTTGAACAGAGCCGCTCCGTGCTCGGCGCTATCAAACTCGAAGGCAACGGTCTGATAAATCGGGACGGCCACGGCCTTCGTCGTGGGATCGCCGTCATAGCCGGCGTGAATGGCAAGCGTCTCTCTCTTCATGCTCTCCGCAATTCGTGCGCGCAAGGCAAACTGGGACAATCACTCCGTCTCGTGTTCATTTCGCGGTAGATACAGCACTTTCAACCGCGACTGGGACAGTTGCCTTGGAAAGCCCCTTCGCCAGGGCGTGCGTTAGCGTTTGAGCTGCGAAACGCGCACCGAAGGCGAACCGCATCACCGGCCCAAAGCTGTTCGCGGCTGCAACCCCGGCAAAGTAAAGGCCAGGCACAGTAGATTCGAAAGATGAAGAAAGAACAGGCGATCCGTTAAGCGTTTTTATTTGCGAACGAATTTCCTGACTTACGAATTGCAAGCGCTCTAAATTCACCTTGTACCCTGTCGCAGCGATCACATGGCCGGTCACAATCTCGCGCACAGTGCCATCCTCAGCGCGCACTTTAAGATGCACTCCATCTTTCTGGATCTCGGCTGCTTGCGGCATGAACCCCAAGTGCAGCGGCAGCTTGCCAATAACTTTGTCCTTGATGAACCAGCCTCCGGAAGGACCAAGCGCTCGTCGGACGATATCCAGGCGAAATTGCTCGGGCAAATAATGAAAAGCATTCGGAGCATCCGAATAGAACCGCGAGCGCAAACCCGGACCCAGGCCCGATTGTGGATGCCTGAGCTGATTCCACAATGAACGAGGCTTACCCGTAGGCTTGTTGTGGAACTTCAACTCCTTGCGCCGACTCACCAACTGTACGTTGGCACCGGCTTCCCTCAGCAGCCCGGCCAGATCGAGCGCGGACGATCCGCCGCCGATTACAACGACGTCCTTACCACGGAAAGGCTCAACCTCTTTGTGGCGAGCACTGTGCGATAAATACTCGGCGGGAAGATGTGCCAGATTTTCGGGAACATGCTCGAAGTGAGTAATGCCGACGGCCAGCACCACCTGACGGGCCTCAAACGTTTCCCCGTCGTCGAGCCGCAACCGAAAGCCGTTGGAGAGGCGGTCAATGCTCGTCACCAGCTTGTCTTCCAGTTCCGGCACCATTCGATCCCTGAAAGCGAGACCGTAAGCGCCGAACGTACCAAGCTTCACCGGCAGGCCTGCATCGGCGTAATCAATGCCGCGCTCAGAGCAAAACTTACCCAAGGTGAACGCATTCTTGGGATCGTAGATGTTGGAGGCGAAGCCGTCGGACTTAAGCATCATGCCTTTCGGCATGTGATTCAGCCAGCTATCCATCGGGCGACCAAAAATGCGGAACGGGATGCCACGATCTCGAAAATACGCGGCAACAGAAAGCCCATAGGGGCCGGCGCCAATAATTGCAGTGTTAAGCATACGAATGTGTGGTCCGCCTTTTAGAGAGTGCTAGCGCAGCTATGCCAACCAGGGGGGGATTACGGGGAGGAATGCAAAGATCATATCACGCTGGCGGAGAAAAACAAGCCTTCGGCAGCGTTTGGCACTTGCGCGGCCGGAACTTGCGCCAAAGCTCCCAAGCGCTTTTATATCAATAATATACGACCGCATGTCCAAAATAGGCCTTTGCGAAACGCCTTGGTAAGGAGCGTCGGAATCTAGGGGTTTTCGGTTGTCGCTACCTTAGGGATTACCGGCTTATCGAGTGCTGTTTAGTTTCTTTTGGACGAAGGAAACAACAGTCTTAATCGAACCGAAGTTGTCGGAGACCACCTCTTCGTCCTCTACCGAGATCGAGAAACGCTGCTGCACGAAACCGATAAGTTCGATCACCCCTGTGGAATCGATCACATTGCCTAGCAAAGGTAAGTCATCGGTCAATTGCTCGCTACTGCCGTAAAGAAAGTTTTCTGTAATGAAGGTACGAACTACCTGCTCGATGTCCGTTGTCTGCAATGTGATATCCCCTTATTGTTATTTTTCTGAAACACGTCTTACTTTGAAAACTGCGGGTACTTCTCACTTTTCGGACCCTACTTTCAGCGAGAGCACCGGGGAAGCGCTCTCTATAGGAATCTCAAATGTGACCAAATTGGTTAGGAAACGATTGTACCTGAACAGAAATGCTCCAACGCAAGTTCCGAAGGTGTTAGTTATCAGGTCAGTCATGCCAGAATTTCGCGTCGGAAGCAATGCTTGAAAGACCTCGATCACAAGACTCACCATGAATCCCATGAGTACGGTCGTGGCCACGCTCGCACGGCCTTTTCTTGACGACGAGAAAAACGCGGAAACAAGAAATCCAAGCGGAACAAAACCCATAATGTTCATACCGATGGCCTTCCAGTAGGGCCAGCCTGGACGATATTCGTCCCACGGACGTTCTAGAAATGGTTGATCTAATACGAAGAACCGATCTGGAATGATAAGGTCGGGCGCCGTTTTCACTTGATTGCGCACAACCTTCCCCTGACCTTCCTCGAACAGATACAGTGCAGCCGGACCGTCGCTTCTTCCGATGTCAGTATGTACGCTTTTTATCCAATTCGCCACATGCTCTGAAACTTCATCGGAAGTGAGTTCGCGGTGGTAGATGGCAAGTCCTCGCAGCTCGCCTTGCCAGGTATCGGAAAATACCGGCGAGTTTCCAGCCACCACGCGACCACTGCAATCCCGACTGGAAATTCCAAAATCGTCGGTCTTTCTGATCATCACGCCGTCGGCGTAAACGGTTGTGCCAATACGATTGGATGCAATCGCGACCACGACTGGTCCGTGACGGGCGAACAATTTACTGACGTAGACTCCAGCCGCACCTTCTTCGACGCCCTGAAGTTGGTATTCAGTGAGGTGCTCCAGGACAAGACCGGTATGGTATTGACGTATGGCGAGTGGAACGGCCCGACTCTCGGACTCGTAAAACCCGAGCACCGATCCCGTCCCGTCGACCCATGTGGGTTGCAGCCAAATCTCAATGCTGCAGGCTCCGTCGGCCTGTGGCGCATTGTCCTTCAAGGCCGCGGCGCTCACGACACTGCTGTACCTGCTGAACGACAGGCCGCTCGAGTGATTCAACCATCGGACTTTGTTTCTCGGCACATAAAATGGCCACAACCCCGCAACCAGCATCGCGAATACAACCAATAGACAAATCACTCCCAGCCATGTTCTTGTCATTCTCGAAAACTCGTCGTTCTCCCTACAGAATTTTTATGCAGACGCGGGTATAGCCATGAACCGCGGCGATAGCGTCATATTTCACCCGGAACGACCGGACGAACTCCTCGAATGCCCGAAATTCATCGAGAGGACAGGAAAACTCATCGAAGAAAATAAGATCGCCGGGCTTTAGGAATGGAGCCAGTGTCGTCAGGACAAAGAGTGTCGACGTGAACATGTCCGCGTCGAGATTTACGACTAACCGCCCGGTCAGATCAGTTCGCGCCACAAACCCGGGCAGAGTATCCTGAAATAGCCCCACCTCGAAACTACAGCGGGGTTCTTTGATATCTGGTGTGAGGCCGTTAGCATTGAAGTGCCCGGCCTGCTCCGTCAGGCGCCATCTCTCCGGCAGGCCGGTAAAAGTATCGAAACCTACAAAGCGCGAGTCCTGCTGCGAGATATTCGAAATCCATAGCCGCAGAGAATCGCCCCGGTAAACGCCAAACTCCAGATAATTGAGCGGCTTCCCGTCCAACGCCTCTCGCTCGATGACCGTCCGATAAAGCCAGTCTCGGCCTTTTCCGTACCTGTCACTGGGAATGGGGTGAGTCTTACACCAGCGAGAGAATCTAGCCCAATACGCAACCGCGGTAAGTCCGGTGGCAGGAGCTTCCAGATTCATGCGGCCGACGGTGTTAGCCATGATTGACGTTACGGTCGGTCGCAGAACCTGAGGGATTTGCGGCTGGAAAAACCTGCGAATCGGTGGGAAATGCATGAGAACTCCAATCGAAATCGGCTCGCCCTGAAACAAAGTCGCGAGCCGTTCAAACCCATGATTTATGCGAACAGAGTCAGTTAACGTAGTACAATTTCAGCCTCTACAGGAGCCTTCCATGAGTCTCTGGCAGGGATTGAAGTGGTACTACGAGTTGTGCGGGGCCCGGGGAGTCTTTGCCGTTAGCGCTTTTCGTCTTTTTGGTCGTCCGCGGGAACTGGCTGTCGTTCCTCTTCAATCGGGCAAACCAGTCTACCTTAGAATCGACACATCCGATTTTTGTGCCTACAGAGATGTTTTGATCTTTCGAACGAAATCCTACGATCCTGCTATAGCAGATTTTGTTCCGAAAACAATCGTGGACGCCGGAGCCCACATCGGCATGGCAAGTATTTCTTTTGCGCTCAAGTATCCGGCAGCGCGAATCATCGCGATTGAACCCGAGCCTACGAATTTTGCGGCACTGGTTAGGAACACGGCGCCCTACAAAATGATCATTCCGATTCAGGCCGCCCTGTGGTCGCAGGATGGAGAGGTCACGCTAGGCCCGTCGAATGCCCATCCCAAAGGGGCTTTTCAAATCGCGCGCAAGGGATCACAGAAAGTGCGTGCTGTTACGATGGAAACAGCGATGCGCGAAGCGGACGTAGATTCCATCGATCTGCTAAAAGTAGACATCGAGGGGGCTGAAGTTGAGGTATTCGAAGCCTGCCCTTGGATCGATAAAGTGCAAGTTATTGCCATCGAATTACATGATCGCATCCGACCGGGCTGCACTACCGCCGTTCAAATCGCCCTCAACGATTTAAGTTGTCACCCAACTGGCGAGATAACATTTTTCGCTCGGACTGAGTCAGCCGCGCGAAGTTACTCGGCGGATCTGCCGGCGGTGAATCGCGTTCCGGGATTCTCGGCGGCATAAACTTCATTTTTTTTTACCGGTCTTGAAAAGTATTTCTTTGTCACCAGATAGGGCAGCATCGCTACCTCTGCGAGAGAGGGCAAGGGATCCTTCAGGCAAAAAATCGATTCGGAACGCGTCCGTTTCAACGAACCCAAATACGAAGGCACGCCCAATCTGCCAGTGAGCAAATCCCGCCCAGCCGTTGGAACATCAGTAACCATTCTTAGCCAGCCGACATTTGCTTTGGCCCGGGCCCGTTCGACTAGCTGGCCCAGTTGATCTGCGTACAAAAGATAAGGAAAGTCCACGCCAGCGGCGGCGCCAATGCTGTGGAAACCCCAGGTTCGGGCGTTCACATCCAACAACTTGAATTTGCCGTCGCGCGGATCCTGCTTGAATTCGACTTCCACGAGCCCATAGAAGTCGATAGCTTTGAGAAAACGGTTCGATAGTTCTTCCACTTCTCCGTCTTCTGTGGTCTCCACATAAGTAGCCGCCCGGCCAAATTCCCGCGGATGCTGGCGCAGTCGCTTTGCAACTAACGTGCTGTGCGCCTCACCATCCTTGAAAAAAGCGCAATACGAATATTGTCGTTGCCCGTCTCCTGGAATGATCTCCTGGATGAGAATCTCTTCCGGTCGGATTTGCCGAATCGCTCTGCGGAATATTTCGACGAGCTGTTCGGGAGTTTCAGCGCGCCAAGCTTTAGCTCCTGTCGCGTAAAAGAAATTTTCTTTGACGGCCGGTTTCATGGCCAAGGGAAGCCGAGGGTACAAATCGACAAGCTCTGCTTCCGACCTGGGATTAAACGTTTGCGGCACCGGAATTCCTAGTTCGGCCGCACGTTCGTAGGTATTCTTCTTATCCCAAGCCCAACGTACTGTATTCCATTCTGGGGTTGTAACTCGAAAAAACTCTGCCATGCGATCTTTATGTCGAGAAAACGCGGCTACCGTTTCGTCTCTTGTTGGAAACAACACCCATCCTTGGAGCCCATGGCTTTTCCCGACCTCCAAAACGCTCTTCACAGTGCTCTCTTCATCGAGGAGGTCTCTTACGCGTACGACTCGCGTTACGTAGTGAGAAAACTCCGAAACGGAGTGTTGGTCATCGATGACGAAGACTGGAATACCTCGCCGTCCGAGGCTTCTCGCAATGCCGAGCCCCGGATGTTCGCCGCCGATCACGACTGCACCGACTTTCTGTTGATCCATGAGTGTCTTTCTGCGAATGGATTCGGTCGACCGATTAGCGAGCGCGGGAGAGGCCAGAAACTAATTCTCGAGACGCGAACTCAGTACCTGCGACAAAATAAAGCAACGGACCAAAACTTCGGGCGGCCGTGGCTCCGATGAAATACATACCCGGTACGGAACTGCGGAAACCTCTGCCGAGTTTGGGATAGCCATCAAATTGCTTGATCTCTCGCGTCAGTTCTTGAGGAAGAAAATCATATTTTGATATGTCCACCTGATATCCGGTTCCCAGCACGACGTGTTCAACCTGACGTTCCGAACCGTCATCAAGTTTAAGCCTGATGGTTTCGCCTGCGGTTGCGACTTGCGACACGCTGCGACGAGTCGTGAGTTTGACCTCCTTCAATCGTTCGGGAAGCCACCGAGATCCCGCGGGCCGAACAGCTCGCGTTCGGATTCGATCGCGCAACTTCAACGGAACGAAGGAAACGAGATTCGGGTATGCAACCAGTCGGCTGATTCCTAACGGACCCACATCGTGGGAAGAATAGAGCATCGACGTGAGAGGCCCCATGTGATGCAGCCAAGAGTGCCTACCGATCCAGTTCAAGTGATCTTGGCGTGCAATCACTTCAACCTGCGCTCCAGCCTCATGGATAAGCGCGGCTGACTCTAGAGCGCTCTGTCCGGCCCCGATGACCGCGACTCGCTTGCCCCTAAATCTTCGAACGTCACGGCCCTCGTAGCAGTGAATTGCTTGTTGCGGAGACAAACTCTGAAACACGGTCGGCTTTTTCCGAAACGGGCCGATCCCCGCGGCCACGACTACATACTTGGCGCGAATCTCTTCCCCATCTTGTAGGGTGAGCCTAAATACAGAATTGTCCCGGTCAACGCGTGAGATCGTCCTCTGGTCGAGATCCGAACCCAACTGGTGCCGGAACCATCGACCGTATTCAACGAAAGTATCCAAAGGAAGTGGCGCGCAAGGCTCTCTCTTCGCAGCAGCCTCATAGGCCTCAAGCGTAAACGCTTTATCCGGATCGGAGAGGTTGGAAGCCACTCGCGGCGAACGCAAAAGCATTCCTTCTGGCATCTTGTTCGCCCAGAATTCCATAGGCTCTCCGAAGACGCATACTGCCATCCCTTTCGCCTTAAGATGAACTCCGGCCGAAAGCCCATATGGGCCCGCGCCAATTACGGCGACATCAAGCTGCGCGGCTGCGGTTCTACCGCTGTTCCCCGCGGATTGCATGACTGCGTTGCTTCCTTTCACGATTGAAAAGACCTTCCTTCCATTAAGATTTTCGTTCCGCACCTAACCGATATGCCGGTAGAGAGATCTGCCCGCAACTTCCAATAAAGTTGAGGGACAAAGGCTAAAGAATTTGCGCGCGATCTGAAACTGACGATCGGCAGAAAACTTGCCTGGTTGGCATCGCCAATAGGTCAGCTTCGAGCGGAGCGTTCCCCACCGATCTTTAAATATCTGCAACCCTGAATTGTCCAATGCGCAGCGCCCTAAATCGAACTCAGAATAATTCTTATCTTTTGCTTCTTGGATGGCTGCCCACAACAACAACTGCATCCCTCCAAACTTGTGATAGCGCTCGTCGGAACAACCGTATTTGTAGACAAGTTTATTGTTAAAACTGAATGTTAGAATGCTGGCGATCGGTCGCCCGTTCTTCGATGCGACGCGAATCTTTATGCTGTCGCCTAGAAACCTGGAAAGATTGCGAAACCACGATTTGGGCTGAGGAGGCAATCGGTGTCGCCGGCGCGTGCGCAACAGCAGCCCATAAAAATCCTCCAGCAATTCGGGAGTATTGCCTTCCCGATAAATGACAGATTCTCTTTCAGCTTTGTGAATCTTCCGCCGAACACAATCTCTATGAAATTGATGAAAAATCGCATCTGAGCTCGGAGACAGATCCAGCCGATGTAACCAAAACTCTTCACCCGCTCGAAACTGACGGTTCTCGCCCCTTACGACAGGAGGTGCATCCACGGGCCGTAACTCCACATAGCGGAACTGATCCAATTCTTGCTTTTCTATAAAGTCACCTGGATCCTGGCCAGCCTCTACCAAGGGTTCGCAGTGATCGGAGAACGGTAATGATACGAGGCGCTGGCCCGTAAACCAGCTCTTAACCTTGCAGAAAACAACTCCATTTGTCAGGGGTTGCGACGGCGAGGAGGTCGTGACTACCAATGGTTCATAACTATACGTCTGACGTAGAGCCAGAAGCCACCCCCGGCTGTGAAATACGCTCGCACGAGGATCGCGGCGGAGTAATTCAGTCCAGCGTGGATCGGAGATCGGATCAACCAGATACTGCGTCATGCTGTGTGATCCTGCCTCCGGCAAATATACTCGGACGAAAAGTTCAGAACATCGACGATGTAACGACAAATACGGAACCGTTTCAGTTCACTTTTCCGGTATGCTCAACCGAGCGGCTTGGCGATGTGAACCTCGCCTGGTAAAAACTCTTTCGTAAGCCGCGAGCAAATTCGGGACGGAATACTCCCATGCCAACTCCTTTTCAACCCGACGGCGTCCGAACTCGCCCATCCTCTTTCTTTCATTCGGATGGTCGAGCAACCAGGTGATCTTCGCCGCAAAATCATCCACCTGATTCTGAGTATCGGCATATAGGGATGCGTCCTGCGCGCTGAATTTTCCTTCACGCAAATTAAATTGAACGATTGGCTTCGCCAAAGCCATATATTCCATGATCTTGATCATCGTGGAAATGTCATTCATCTCGCATGGTCGGTCGGGGTTAACGCAGACGTCCGCTGTGGAAAGAATCTCCAATAGATCCGCGTCCGATACCCTTCCCGTGAAATTAACCATGTCCCCCAGATTCTTGTCTTCTACCATTTTGCACAGGCTGGCGAGTGCAGGGCCCCCGCCCACGCATGTGAAATGAATATCCGAGCGCCCTATTTTCTTGAGGTGAAGGGCTACTTCCAAGAGGATGTCTAGGCCCTCCTGATCGCTCATCGTCCCCACATAGCCTACAAGATGCTGTTTACCGTGCTTGAGAGCGGAATTAGGAGGAAGGAGTTTGAACGTATCCAAATCGGGCCCATTGCGAACGATGAAGACATCTTCGGGAGCGATACCGCCTCTGCTTAGAGCAATATCTCTATAACTGGCATTGGTTGCCATTACCACGTCGCTGAAACGGTAGGTTAGCTTTTCTAGAAGCACTTGCGTTTTATAGAGGATTCCCTTGTTGCCGTATTTCGAAAGGTAAAGCTCAGGGATTACATCGTGATGATCGAAAATATACCTGACCCCAAACAACTTAAAAGGCAAAGCAATTAAGAAGATATCGTCAGGAGGATTACAGCCCTGGATGACCTGAAATCCGTGACGCAGATAAATCCACCACACAAACCAAAACTCCCAAAACAGCGCGCAACTGTATTCCCAAAGGTAGCCTAAAGCGCTGTTCCCGTCCTTCGGCATGGGATGCCGATAAATCCTCACACCATCGATAATCTCGTGTCCAACCTTAGTTCCATTTCCATCTCGAGACAGAACGGTAACTTCATATCCAGCTTTATGAAGGGAACAAGCTTCCTTCATCACCCGGGTATCGTTGGGTGCCGGCTGGTTTTCGACGACAATCAGAACTTTCTTCTTCACTGGAGCATCTCGCTTACAACAATCGGTAGAGCCCAGCAAGCGCACAAAACATTGTTGCCTGGCCCCAGTGGAGTGTGGGAGTCTTGTTGACAATTCCGGACGAATATCTCCGGTAGTAAAAGTAGCCAGTGGGATCTTGCATGTGTGCGATCGTCCACTGTGCGACCTTGATCGCCAACAGCAAGCTCTCCGGGTCACGGTCGTGAAAGAAAACTAAAGTATCGATTGCCTGTGAGCTGCACTGGATGTCGAGAGGCAGGGTCTTGCGGTCGTAATATCTTGGAGTGCCATCTGTAAGGAAAAAGGTCTTCTTCCAATACTCATATCCATTCATCAATTTCTGGTCGAAGCGTTTATCTCCCGTGCTCTGCTCGTAGCTCTTGAAACAATCCAGAACGTATGCGGTGTGAAAGTTGTCAACCCAATGTGAGTCGACCTTCTCGGCATAGTACCAGGACGCGTCGGCCCTTTGGTATTGAGCTGTGTACTGCATCGCCAACCGCGCTTTTTCTCGATAGGACTCATTTCCGGTATAAGACGCAGTGCGTGCTAGCAAACTTCCGCCTAGCGTATTGGCATTGTGGACTTGCGTATCCTTGATGGGAATGTAGCTGATGCAAATTCCATCTCCGTCTTGGAGGGTGCCGAGATCGCGGACAATGTGCTCGCAAGCGCTTACGGCTATCTCTAAGTAGAGTTCATTCTGGAAATGATCGTAGGCATCTAGAAAAGCATGCCCAATCAACGAAGTCCATACTACGGTGGGCACTCCTTTAGGAAGATAGAAGCCTCGCGACTGATAGTCGAAATGATTGCCCCAACATGCTCCGCTGTAACCTGGCAACCGATTGTCGATCAGCCACTGCAAGGCAAACTCTGCCTTGTTCGACCAGACGGGATCCCCTGTCGCTTGGTAAAGGCGCATGAATCCCCTCGCAAGAAAGCCCATGCCCTTGCTGGAGTATTCTTTTCGAATTCCCAGCACAGGACGCAAATTTAGGGGAAACCGTCTCACGCCCTGCAAGAGTACAGTCTGCAACAATTTGGTATTGAACGTGAGTGGCCGGACGATCGCGTTGAGACCATCGAACGTGTCGTACCCGCGATAGTCATTCTTTTCCAGCCAGTTGTAGAGATGCTGAATGGACTTGAAGATCGACGCCTTAACAGCGGTGTTTGCGCTGTCGGTCCGGTTGATTTCACCAACAGATGCCATTGTACTTCCCATTCTTGCTTCTCCCTTCGATGATGCGGACGAAGTCCACCAGGAATTGACCGTCGGTCAGGCGTTCCGGCACGTCAGTGAATTCCGGATCCTTGTTTCCGATTACGACGGTCTGTGCATGAGCCAGCACCGCACCGATATCTGGAACCATCAGTTTTGAAATGTGTGGAATGTGATTCAGAATGAAATCGCGATTTCCGCCTACCAGGCTGGCCAGATTTACATTCTTGTCATAGATGCGCAGGTCATATCCCTTGCCAATCAAACGTTCGATGACCTCGATTAAAGGACTCTCGCGAAGGTCGTCCGTTCCCGCTTTAAAGCTGAAACCCAAGATCCCCACCTTGGGCTGCCCTTTTTCGACGATCAGCTGGAGTCCGCGGGAAATCTGCATCTCATTGCTGGGCAGAATCGAAGTGAGAATTGGTAACTGCAAGTCGTGCATCTTCGCCTGGTATGCCAGTGCCCGCAGATCCTTCGGCAAGCACGATCCTCCGAATGCGAAGCCAGGCGTGAGGTATGCGGGCGAAATATTAAGTTTGCGATCCTGACAAAATATGTTCATGACCTTGTGAGCGTCCAGGTCCAGAGACTTGCATACGCTTCCAATCTCGTTGGCAAAACCGATTTTTAGCGCATGCCAACTGTTATCAACGTATTTCACCATCTCAGCGGTTTCCAAGTCTGTTCTGATCAAAGGCGCGTCAAGTTTTTCGTAGAGCTTCGCAAGTGTATCGCCGCTAGCTTGATCCAGTTCACCGATGACCGTCTTGGGCGGATTTCTGAAGTCCTTCACCGCCGAGCCCTCCCGCAAAAATTCAGGATTGTTGCAGACGCCAAAATCAGCGCCTACTTTTCTCCCGGAGAACTCCTCCAAGGTCGGAATTACGACCTTGTGCATCGTTCCCGGCAGGATTGTGCTTCGGATAACGACGACATGGCGCGAGGTTTTGGTCTTGAGGACCTGTCCGATCTGCTCGCAAATTCGGCGAATGTATCTAAGGTCGAGGTTGCCGTTCGGTTGACTGGGGGTTCCGACGCACACAAACGACAGTTCCGTATTATTAATCGCGTCCACCGGATCGGTGGTAGCACGAAGCCGGCCCGCTTTGACCGTGGCAGCAACAATTTCCCCAATTTCCGCTTCAATGATCGGCGACTGCCCACGATTGATCAGGTCGACTTTGGTGGGAAGCGGATCAACTCCAATCACTTCATGCCCGTCATTGGCGAGGCATCCGGCGGAAACCGTACCCACGTAACCGAGCCCAAAGATGCTAATTCTCAAGTTTCGTACCTTTCTTCGCTTTCATCAAACCAGCGCTTCCTTTCACGGCTGCCGGGTCGCCACGCCCTGCTCAACTGTAATTTCTAGGCGCCCATCCTGTTCGCTTGCATACGCGATCCGGGCGCGCTCACTACCCTTTCCTTCGATCCGCACGCCTTCGTTATCCTCGACAATTTTCATCTTCGCCCGTTCTCTCCACCACCGATTCACGTTGCTGGGAGTCGCAATCCAAATACCTTTATCCTTTCGCAACCCAGACAAATAGGAAAGCAATTCTTCGTAGACCTTTCGCTCCGGCGCAGTAATCACGTAATCGGGGTGAACAATGAAACTGAGGAGACCGTGCTTCTGCATAATAAGCTCGATCTGAGTCTTCCAGATTTCAATCCTATAGTCCTGCAGGATGTGAAAAAGTGAGTAATCTTGAATGGTCGTGACCGGAAGTTCGAGCAAATTGTCGATGAAGTAAGGCATCACCGTGCAGCATCCGCCCCGCTGAGGATCCAGATGAGCAACGTTCGGAACGGACATGTCATAGGAAAAATCCAGGTCCCCGAACCATTCCTCCCGCCGGTAAAGTATGCCAGCACGAAAGCCCTCAGCGCCCCACTGCCGACGATAGGAATTGATCTTGGCGACGCGCTCCAGAAACTGCTCGCGATTTTTGTATAGACGGCCGTCATGATTGAGATCCTGCACTGCGACCTCGAATCCGCGCTTGGTAATCGAATCCAGGTAATCCTGCGGGACCTCGTATCTCTTCTCCGGGACAATTTGAAACGATGACTTTATCCCGAAGGCATCGTCTATATCCATCATTGTGTCGCAGAAGTCCCTGCCCTCAGTCGTCTCCACGTCATGGGTCATGATGGCAGCACTGGGAGCGCCTTCGGGCCAGAACCAAATAAAAGGAATACGTTTAGCGCCATTCGCTCTGAGCGAATACATCATCACAGTTTCAAACAGCTCATTAACCGTTCGATCCACGGGCCACTTCGGGAAAGCGATCCGGTCCCAACCTCTCAAACGCAGACGCTGAAGGTGCTTGCGAACGCTGACGGGCATCAGCGGACGGATGCCGTAATACGCGGCTGAAAGTATGGACTGCGTTAACGAGCTGTCTTTTCGCGCTGATGATGGGTATTGCTCGCGCTGCAGATTTTCAACCACCTCTTGCATTTCAAATGGCAGAGTGACGGTTCCTCGCTCAGCCGTTACTTTGCCAGCAACGTCCGGCACCGTCCCGACTTGAGTGCCGTTACGAGTGCCGCTCAGACGTCCGTAGCAAACGTTGCCCGAACCGAAACTAAAGTAACCACTGTGCGGAGAGAGTTGCTCTCCGACTGCGACGTGACCGTAGCGGTCGGGACACTTGAAATAATCGAGAAAAGAATTGTTCATCAGATGGGTTTCAAGGCCCGGGTTTGGAAGCAATTCTGCTGTCAAAAGGATGACGGACAAGAAAACTGCATCCCGGCCTACTCCAGTCCTACCGATTATTTGGGGGGTGATTCATCAGATGTACCGTATAAGCGAGGCGCTGTCAATGGGCTGCTAGCTATAACAAGACTTTACGGCTACAGTGGGTGGCCTCCAGGAAATCCTTTTGGCTCCCAGCCCGCGTTACATGAACATCCAGTTTACTTTTGTTTTCCGTATGGTGGCTGCTCTCGCCGTTTGTCCAATTGACCGGTCGATTACCGAGGGCATTCTTGGGCTGCCAGCGAGCGTGCTTCACCGCTGAACCCTCGCGGTTGTCGAAGTCAAACTACGGCTTTTCTTCACCGAGAATTCTTGCAATATGGGAATCAGATCTTTATGTCGTCATTCGAGCTCATGATTGACGTCGAGAGCACAGTCGCGTTGGTCTGCACCAAAGCTGCCCAGTAGTACACAAGCATGATCCCGCCTTGTGACAGAATTCGAAGGTTTTAAATCCAATCTTTTGTGTACCTTCGTGCTGTTGACCAGAGCGCAATGGCTGTTACCCTACGACGTACGGGCATACCCGTTCGGATCGAGCCTTCCCCTATGAAAGCGATATCCCAAACATCTGGCATTTTTTGGGCCTCAAACAGGCCGCGTCGTCCAGACGCGCCAGCGTCCCGCAACCCAATTATCCGTTTCTTGATCATCCATCACTCGCGGGACAAGAAATTGCGCCTCGTCGTACTACTCTCGGAATGCGTTAACAGGAGAATCCATCAATGAACTACCGACTTCTCATTTTACTGGCTTTATTCAGCATCAGTGCCCAAGCTCAGAACTGGTCTACATTTCTGGATTCCTCCCGCGCTGTTGATTGGAGCGGGGCGGGATTTACGATCCCGAACTATACAACGTGAACCGTGTTCGACCCAACCGACGCTCACGGCCGGATCTGCCAATGCCGCCCGCAAACGCCACCGCTATCCACAATGCCCTCGCTTCCTGCGATGCTACGCACAACGTGGTCAACATCCCTGCCGGGCACCTACTATGTGGCTGGGATGATGTTTGGATCACAGGGGAAGCAAGTTCTTCGCGGGGCCGGGGCAAGTTCAACGGACCTCAATTATGACCGCTTCTTCGGGGTGCAGCGGAGTCGGCGGCTGGGATCTGCATGATCCCGAATCATGTGGGTCTATGCAGGCAACTCCTCGGTCCTTCCCCCCAGCGGAACTCGACAATGCATCGTGGACGGCCGGGTACGCGCAAGGCATCAACTACCATTACCCTGAACAGTTGTCCAGGCGGAGCGCCGCCAGTGAATCAAATGCTGGTGCTGGATCAATCCAACGATTTGACCGACAATGGCGGCGTGTTTCTATGCGATAGCTTTACATCATCTCAGCCCGGAGGCAATCCGCACTGCACGGGAAATGACGGATCGCCTACAAACGCGGACGGCCGTCAGATCGGGGGAGTATACATATTCTCAAAAGCAGATCACTACGATTCAGTCATCAGCGGCAGCGGCACAGGACCGTATACCGTCACCATCTCGCCAGAGGTCTACTTCAATAACATTCGCTCCGGCCAAAATCCGGGTGCGTGGTGGCCCGGGCAGATTGCAACGAGGGCTTGGAAAACCTGACCGTTGATGGCACATCGCTCGACCGCTAACAATATTGAAATGGTCGGCCTGCTACCAGTGTTGGGTCAGAGACGTCCGATCAATTGACGCAGCGGACGCTCGCCATGTTGTGATCCAATTGAGCGCCAACGATGTGATCCGCGATAATTACCTTTACCAATCTCAATGCCATTTAGAAGCTAGCTACGCAGTAGAATTCGAGCAGACCTCCGCCATCCTGATCGAAAATAATATCTTTCAACAACTCACAAACCCGATCATGTCCAGGAAACTGTTCCGGCTGCGTTGTTGACTATAACCTCAGCATGGACAACCTGTAGTGCAGGTCACCTATCCTTCAATGTTCCACTTCCCATGCCCACAATGCAGGCAATGAGATGAATCTTTGTGAGGGAAACAATTTCCAGACAATATGGGTGGACGAGGAATGGGGGTCGAACTACGCAGGCACCCACTTTAGAAATATGGATTCCGGGTGGCAGGCCGGAACAAACGATGAGCACCACGCCTTTTGCGGCGCGGGCCTACAATCGTGCATTCAACATCGTCGGCAATGTGATCGGGCAAGCGGGCTATCACGATACCTACGAGTCGTACGCTACATCCCCGACCGCTGGCGTGAATGGATCCAAAGTGGACACGAGCATTTATTCGCTTGGTTGGACAGGGAATACCGGCAATGGAGGCTGCAATACGCCTCCCGTATGCGATGCGGCTGTGCGCTCCACGCTGATGCGGTGGGGCAACTACGACACGGTGAACGCCGGAGTCGCAGTGGAACTCGACGGAAGCATCTCCCGGCGCGGTGGCTTACGTCAACGCCAATTTCACATCGACTTACTTCGGTTCGTTGGCTCACACTCTTCCTGCGTCTCTCTACTATCGCTCCACAACCCTCGTGGTGGCCATCCGGAAAGAATGGCCTCCCATCGGTCCTGATGTGGCGAATGGCAATGTCGGAACCTGCACCGGAACCTATGCCGGGGCGCAGGCAACTAACTCCAGCCAATGCACGGGCGGCACTCTGAACACCGCATGGGCCTCGCATGTGACTTCACTTCCGGCACAGGACTGCTATCTGAATGTGATGGGCGGGACCACCGGACGGAACGGGAAGCATTCTCAGCTTCGATGCCGACACTTGCTACAACGACTCGGGCGGGACGAGGCCTACTCCCCGACAGGACTTACGGCAACTGTCAATTAAATAAGCGGAGGCAGTCAGCTTTTCCGCGCGGGCACGCGAAGTAGCAGGCAGCCCGTTGTCTGTCAAGGTTGCCAGTTCGTTCATTTGTATGCTCCCACGGCTTCGGCGGCCGGCGTTGTGTCCTTCCTGTGACGGGGCCAATTCGCGCAGTAGGCTGGCAAAGCTGGCGCAGCGGCGCCAAGCCCCAATGCAAAAGGATTGTCGTGCCCAAGTAAGCGTGACAAACAGCGCTGAAATGATAATGCATTGCCCAGAGTGCAGCGCTCGTGCCTGATGGGGTATCCCAGAACGGCGTACCTCGGATGACCGCGGCAGTTGCTAAGCCCGCCACCAGCGCTGCGGCAGCGTACCTCCAGATAGCGGCAATCAAAGCTGAGACACCAAACCCGATGGGCCGCCCGGCATACCAGAAGCCGGGAATCAAAAGGGTCCAATAGGACAGGCTCCACGCTGCGGCAATTCCCTCCGGTCCCCAGGGCAGCGCCGCCAGAAACAGAGAGACGGTTAACGCTAGCTCCACCAGGCTCCAGCGAAACCAGCGCCCCGGGTTCCCGAGCGAGAGGTGGATCCAGCCAAACGCGCCGCAGAGGAGCATAACCCCGATTCCCGGTCCGAATAGCTCGAAGATCCTGGAGGATTCCGACCATTTCGGTCCAAGCACCAGGCGCACCACGTCCTTGCCCATCAGCGTAAGATCGGCGCTCACTGCCATCCCAACGAAGGCGATGATCCCAAGCGAATTGGCGAGATATCGCCTGAAGCGAACAGGGTCTCGATTCAGCTTGCTCAAGCTTGCCAGGGCGACGTTGTGGAGCGGCGCAATCAGTTGGCTGCCCGATAGTGCGAACAAGTCATAAGCCTTTTTGTAGAATCCAAGCGCCACCGCATTGAACCGCCAGCCAACCAGCAGGTTGTCGATATTCTGCGTGGAGTAGCCGAGGCAGAATCGCCCGTAGACCTTCGCCGCGAACCGGACCGCCGCACCTGTCTTGCCCGTCCGCCGCGGCAAGCTCGGAACCCATCGGCAAAGCCACCAGGCTCCGATCGTCACGCTGAGCTGTTGTGCAACGATTCCTGCCACCAGCGCCCAATATCCCCAGCCTCTCAACGCCAGCAGGATCGAAACCGCTGTATTTATGGCACGGCCGATAACGTCGTTTGCAGAAGTTCCTGCGAAGCGCATGGCACGCTTCAGGAGAGCCTGGTGTATTACGGAGAGTGCCGCAATAAAGATCCCCACCGACAGGCCAGCAGCGACATTCGCCACCAGCGGATTCCCATAGAATCGCGCCAGCAGCGACCCCGCCGCGACGAATGCAATTGCGAGCAACAGCCCAGCCGCTGAGTTGAGCCAGAACAAATTGCTGGCGGTGTACTGGTCTATTTCTTCGAACTGGATGACCGCGTCCATAAACCCGTTAAGGCCGAAACTGGCCAAGAGGAGGCTGAAGGTGGTCACCATGGTGACGACGCCGAAATCGGCGGGTGTCAACAGCCGCGCCAGGATGACCGTGCTGATCATCTGAACCCCGAGAGACAGCGCCGATGCGGACACTGTCGCTGCGGCGCCGCGAACGGCGAGGCGCCGCAATTCATGGCCTCCATTTCTAAGCTGGAAGGCTCCACTGGCATCAAATGGGATCATTCTCTGTCTCTAGTCGAAGTACCACCGATAAGCTAGTACCACGTTGCACGCTTCGGTCCCGAGGCCGAAGGTGCTTGACCACACCGTTCCCGCCAAACATTGACCGGGCCTGCCAGGATAGGCGGCACGCCTCAAGATGAACTCGCAGTCTCTAGGCGCAACATTTTTGGCGGTGGAAGGTTTGGCTTCGGACCTTGCCGCAAAGCCCAATACATGACCGATGTAAGAGCGTGCGCCTTGGCATCCCAGCTCAAATATTCACGTGCATAGGAGATGGCCTGCTGCTGAAGCGCTCAAGAAGATCCCGATCCTGCACCAGGCCACGGAGAACCTCTTCGATTTGTGAAACTACATCGCCCTCGTTGGTCAAGCGGACCTTATACCCGACTTCCGGGCGGACGATGTCGCCAGGCCCGCCGAAATCCGCGACCACGGGTACGACGCCGAGTGAGAGGGCCTCGAAGACTACTCCCCCACCAAAATCGCGAATGGAGGGAAACACCAGTACATCGGCCGATCGCAGTCGCCGCATCGCTTCTTCGTGGCTAAGCTAGCCACAAAACAAAACCTCCTTATCGACTCCGAGAGACCGTACCAACCGTTCAAGGCGGTTCCGCTCTGAGCCATCACCCACCACCGTGAAGCGGGCCAAATGTTCTCGCAGAAGTGGTGCTGCCCCCTGCAAAGCGAGGTCACAGGCCTTCAGGGGAATCAAACCACCAACAAAAATCAGTTCCAGTCTGGCTTCAGGCTCGCGACTGCGCAATGGAGTACGGGAACACAGAGCACCGTCTACGCCATTCTCGGGGAGAAAGAATAGCTTTTCGCGGTGGGCAGCCAGTTCCGCACAGGTATGCGAGGAGCCGGCTATGATCGCTGCAGCGCGTCGGTAGGTTGACCGCGCGAAAGGCAAAAACGGATACAGACTCCTCAATCGACTGATCCATCCGTTGTGAGCCTTAGCTTGGCTGAATCCCTGAGGCCATGGCAAGCCGCCATTTACGGGCCCGATCACGAAAGGTACAGGACCGTTCCGTAGGAAGAAAGCAAAGGGACTTGGCGCGTACGTCGCTGCCGGCAAGAGCCGCAACACAATGTCAAACTCGCCGGCCCTGATCCGCGCTCGGGTCTGGCGCCAAGCCTGCCATTCAAGGACAACGGAAAGCGGATAAAAGAGTGTTGTAAGACTTGGTCGTAATAGTTGTCTCTGAATACCCAGTGGACGATCCAGGCATATATGCGTTCCAGCCATGCCAGCCTGATCGCTTCCACGGAGTGAACTGCACCCTGTCGGCGCCGCATGGCGTCCTCACATGAGGCACGAATCACCAAAGTGACGTCATGGAGCCGCGCAAGAGCTTGAGCCTGGGAATATCCTATGAGGGCGCCGGTGACGCCCTCCGGGTTCGCATCGGGTGCGAACAGCTAAGACACGCAATCGGTTCATGACTTATCGCTGCCTGCTGCCTGTCACTAGCCACTTCCTCGGGAACGGAACGAGGCTCCTCCGAGGGCCACTGCAACTGCCTGGTCGTCGGGCGATCGCGATGCCCGGTCTTTCGTCCGGCGTCCCACCGCGAGTTGGCAGTCGCCAGCAGAAAGACGACCCAAGTGAGACCCATCATCCTAAACGCCGCCTCCGTGAAACCGGTGATGAGGGGCGCGAGGAACCAGGCTATCCTGAGGCCACCGGCATCGGGATCGCCGCGGTAAGCAGCGATCACATTTCGATAACCCGTCGCGATCAGTGCCCCCCACAACGCGACTCCAATCCACCCTAGTGTGAGAAACATCTCAACATAACCGCTGTGCGCTTCGTTTATCTGAAGTCCCTCAGTTATCACCCATACCTTCTCGAGGCGCGGACCCAGCCAGAAGCTCTCATAGCCGACGCCGACCAGCTGATGGTTGACAAGGCTGATCAATTGGGGCCAAACGGCAGTTCGGCCAGTTAGAGTGGGATCTCTTCCCAAGCTCGCTAGTAAGCTACCCGATGACTGAAAGAAAAGCGCATAACAAGATAAGGACGAGCACGCCCGCAATGAAAAAGTGGACGAAAGCGGGTCTGCGGCGGAAGGCGGGCCGCGTGGAAAGCAGCATTACGCCGCCTGCCATGCCAAGCGCGCAAATGGAAGTCATTGAATTGCAAAGATGCAGCAACCAAACGATCATCGCGAGAAGCGCGCCGAGTGCCAGCAGGCGCAGTCTACGGTTCGGGTCTTTCCGATCGTTATAGGCGTTGCGAAAACGCCAAAGGAGCGCCAGGCCGAAGATATCGCACAATTCACCTAAGCCATTCTTCTGCGTAGCAACTCCGACCGCCTCCGGGGTCCAGTCCATAGTGTGTGCTCGTCCCAGCGACGGATAGTACCAGATGAAAAGGAGTGACAACGGCACGAGCACAAATCCAAGGCGCGTGACCAGGCGCTTGACGGCCCGGCAATGTTTGGCTCGGTGAGCACGATCAGGACCATCATTACGTCGCCAATCCCTTTGATCCAGTGCTTGAGCGTGACAAAGGGATAATCAGACCAAGCCATGCTAAGTGCTGCGTAAAGGAAGAAGAGCCCAATCATCCAATTCCTGCGCAAGGATGGACGCCACTTGCCGTCCCCTGCTGATGAGCACGATCAGCGCGATGACCTGGAGAAGAATCAAAAAGTTCCGGTCAACGGGATTTCCCTCAAGATAGGAACCGACATCATCTGATCCGTCTCAGTCCATCCCCCCATTCCCAGCCATTGGGACAAGTGACCGCGAGGAGCAAAAGAACAGCCAGACCGTCGGAATCCAAAGGGCTTTGGACACCCGAGTATTGCTCACGATCGACAAAGAAAAAGCCCGCGATGCCGATGCCGAAAATGAGGGCGGCTAGTGTAGGAGACATTTAGAGCGGTCGGTTCATGGTCAAATTTCGGTCCGGCTGCCTGTTGCTCGAGCCGGTCAAACGCCATCTTTTAACCCGATCAGGCGAAGACGAGCCGATACAGGCCGTCAGCCAGTGTTGACCTTCGTCTCGCGAAGTCCGCGATTTCGACGGTCATCAAAGTTAGCAGCGTGCCCAACAGCAAGGAGACGAGCAAAATACCCACTCCGTGTTGAGAAAACCAAGAAACCTTCCTCAATCCTTGCAAAATCGCAATCTGCGAGATGTAACCCAACAGCGAATACTTCCCAAGAAGCACGGTGCGCCGCCACGCGGCGCCAGACTCTCTCCTGCTGCCCGCGATATACAGCAACGCCGTAGTGAGGATTACGCTAGCCACCTGCAACGGCAGTGTCACGTCCCAAATTGTGATCACGGCCAAATAGCAGCAGTACAGCACAATCAGTACGTAGGGATGGTTTAGAACGAATGCCATCTGCCCTCTTTCTGCAAATCCGATGACAACCCCAAGAACACCGATCATAAGTAAATCAAGATAGGAGCTAACCATCCCATAGGCGTGTGACAATACCACGGCCACGATTAACACAAACAATGCGTAACGAAAAGCAGTATCTTTCTCGCTTGGTCAAGACAACTAAGACCGGCCGACAAAATCAGCAGATACGCGATCGGCACCAACATGCTAAATGCAACACTCTTTTGGCCTGCAGATGCAGTAGGATTTGCGACTATTAACGCCCAGCAAATATTCCGCAAAAACGTCGCCAATGCGGTAAGCCTGACCTCAAAGCGCGCTGGAGCGAAGCTGAGGAGCGCATTTAAGAGAAAGACCAGGGCGAGAAGCTTGAACCCTCGGACGGTCAGTCTTTTAGACAGGCGCGAGCCACTATTATCGTAGCGACTCAAGTGAATCCGCGAGATCATAAAGCCGCTGATGAATATAAACGAAGGAGTTAGGAAGCGAAGATAATTATAGTAGTGACCTTGAGGTCCGACGAAGTAGTTAAGCCAATGATAGAGAACCATAAACAGCACAAGCATTCCCTTAGTGAAGTCAATAGCCGCATCGCGAGGGAGTCCTGTGTGCCTTGGTTCAAGGCTCGACAACTGGGACTTCTCCGCAACGCGGGGCTCAATATCCTGTATTTGACTGTCTAGTGACATAGGCTAGTCTTAATACTCGTCAGAGAACAATTGGCCGCTGACTTGCAATGCCGAGGCTAATGTGCAGGCTCGAGTCCTTGGAGCTTCTGAGACGCGCACTGACTGGTCCTGCGGGCAGCCGCTGAGCGAGGCACAACCGTACGCGTTCGAAGACGTAAGCTACCTGTTGACGGCATAATCCGATTGTGACAAATCGACCCGAGCTCGATCGTTATATCGGCTGGTCCCCAGGAAGAGCCGGTGAATTAGCTCTAGCGACAGCAGCTTGTGAATCGCTGTCGTATAGTTGCGTTCCCCTTTCACGTGGCTCCGCACCACGGTTTCCACCGCCTTACGATCCAGGTAGGATCGGGATAGCGTCAATGGGTCAAGCAACATTTCCTGGACGTATTTGGAGAGGGCATCACGGTACCATACCCGGAAATGGTAATACTTATGACGTCCGAGAAACAGCCGCTCCAGATGAAAGGATGAGAGCGCGTGATCGATTCGGGCCACCGATTGTGGCATGCCGTGATCGTAGGCGTACTCGGCCTTAAACGTAAACTCCTGGTAGCGGCGAACGACTGCACCCGCGAAGGCCTCGTGCCTGCCTCCGATGCCTATATCAGTTCGTATCTGCCGTAGCGCCGGATTTCCGTCCTCGATTAGCCGCAGACGAACATTATTATTTTCGAGGGCGGACGCCGGTGCGCGGAAATTAATGCGGACTATGTCGTTGTCGAGAAATGGAGAACGCTGGGCAAGTTGGGTTTGTTCAAGGTTAAAAGGATTTGGTGATGCCACGGCGCCTGGCGAAAAGCACAAAACGAAAGGGGGTGTGTATCCGCAATACGACTGTACGTCTCACCGGCGGCTCTTACGCGGGCCATCAGTTCCGGCTGGAATATGTCGACAGCGGGCATAGTCGGCTTGAACGAGCGGAACCGGCGAAGGATTTGGTCGCCGTAATTGCCAGTCATTCTTACGGGACCAATCTCGCGCGCCTTCTGGCATACGTAGAAAGGCGCGGGACCAGCTTACGTCGGCGCAGCCGTCCGACAGGTATACGGTCCGCTCAGCGAGCTGAGGAAATCGAGAAAGAAAATCCGCGCCAGCCTGAATCACCTGGTGTGGTTGACCGCAGGTGCGAGCGACCCGACGCGCCACCAGGACGTCCCGGCAGTCACGGTATATTCCTCCAAACGTGTAGCAAGGCAGCGATCCCTCGGGGCCTTTATACCAAGCCATAACCGCCCTCGTATCTAATCCGCCTGTGAGCGACATCGCCACGCGCTGCCGGCCCGCGAAATATCGGGGCAAGGTTCTTAGAGAAGGCATCGCGGAGATCTCGGTAGTACGTATCCGGGTCAAGGGTGGGCTGAGCCTCCCATTCTTCAGGATGGAAATAGGTGCCCCGATCTGTGATGACACCGTTTCGAAATCTCCATTGCGAAGCCGCCGGCAATACCGAAATCCCTTGAAATAGAGACCGGTTCTCGAGGATCGAGTCTAGAGCGACCAGTTCGCCCACGCTCGCCGGGTCCAGCGAACGAAGCTCGGGGCGAACGGAAAGGATGGCCTTAGTTTCCACGGCGAAATAGAAGGTGTCCTTCGACTCGTGGTGGTAGAGGCGCTGCATGCCGTAGCGGTCGTTCAAGAGGGTGACCGTGCCGCGTATCCGGTCCACCAGTACTCCATGGAAAAATCCGTTCAGACATGCCGGAAATCGTGGGTTCTCCTCATATAAGTGCACCAGGTAAGACGCTTCAGTGGAATCGAGTGTGTGTCCGCGGGCTGTTAATCGCGCGGCCGTTCCGGGCTCGGAAAACTCCTCACCTGCAAACACGAGCACAACGTCACCCGTCTCATTCGATAGCGGCATCCCGTCCCCGAACGATCCCTTCCGCGCACTCCAGCCTACATATACGCCCAGGGACTCATCGATCCATGTTCCCGTAACGTAAAACGGCTCGTGGCGTAGTGTGTCGAGCATAACTGCCAATTGGCGCTCGGCTCTGCTCCCTTGGCATTCTTGTTATAAGTCCTGCGATTCCGGGCACTAGAGAGACTCCATTATCGAACGGTACCTTCGCTCGTACCAAACAGCACGTAGGGCTCGAAGCCGGCCCGCAACAGCGTTCCGGAATGCGCTCTGACATCTATGGTGCAATCCCAGGCGGAAGGCGGCCCAGCCTATAGGCGTCAGAGGAACATAGTAACGGGGAGTATCAACTCGCTGGAACCCGTTGACGCTCTTTAAATCACGCAAACTATCGCGCTCGCTTCTTCCCATAATCGAATTTGGAGTATACAAGATACCGGATGCCTCGGCTTGCGCAGGCTCGGACAGCGTAGGCGAATAAGGCATTCTGCGGCGCCTTATCCTTGTGCTTGACCATCGACACAATATTCATGAGCCCAGCCTGAGTGCAGGTCTCATCGGGCACTAACTTCACGAATCCAATCAACTTGTCTTCGAAGTACGCCCCGATGAAGATGCTGCTATCGAGGAATGTCGCCTCTTCTCGGCGCACGCTTTCGAAGTCCTTTCCGTAATGCGGGAAACGCCGTCTCTGCCGGATCGGGCGATTCATTGTAGATCTCACGGATCCCGGCAACCAATTCGTCATCGAAAGGCATCTCGCGGAAAACGACTCCCTTTTTTTCGGCCTGCTGGCCCTGTTCCGGGGCTTAGAGCGCAATTGGTGTGTCCACCAATTCTCAAACGTCGTTACAGGTAATACAGCAGCATTGTCCCATTCAATTGGGTAGGAAAATCTAGGCTCGCGTTTCGGGCAGTCTCTGGGCGAATGTGAACAAATCCACCCGCTCGCCGCACTCGCGTAATCCGATTAACAAGTGGCGCCGGATCATCTACGAAGCGATATCTGTCGCCATGACGTGCGCAATGCGCACGATTCTCCCGTCAATACAGATTTCGCTGCCGCAGATCTCAATCATCTTTGCTCTCAAACTCCATTTAGCCCCCACTCCGCGCTCGCCGAGGCCTCCACCAATTAGCACCCCAGACGCGACGAACTCGATAATTGGCGAGAGGCAAGGACTCGAACCCTTCGCAGGATAACCCACCGCGGTCGGCGAACCGACCGGCGCCTTGGCCACCTAGCAACCTCTCCGTCGTTCCCAGTAAGCTGTTTCTCATTACTTGCGAAGCGGACAGCCCATGGCGAAGAGTTTAAAGGAGGCCAGCCTCCCATCGGACTACCCGCGAGGTAGCGCCTGGTGTGCGCAGATCACTGCCTCTACCAATTACCGAAAGCTCACTGTAACGGACTTCGCAGCACTACGCTCGCCTGGTTGAGGCGCTCTGGTGGGCCGCCCACGGACCCACCAGTCCCTGATCTTGCGGTAGATCGTCCTAATATTCTCCGTACTCGTGACACATAACTCTCCTAAGTTTCCCGGGTGTGACTCGAATCGACCCACAAATCGAACATCTCTACCGTTGCTGCCAGCAAACTCTCTCTTGAATTTATATGTCCCCGGATTCCGCACTGGATTTATTCCATTCAGATTGTAAACGGAGATCTGCTCTCCCTTTAGGAACTTCAGAAGTTTCCACTGTAAAAGATAAGATCCATTGCTCTTCATGCCCCTATTGCTTGTAGCGCCGAATAGATAAATTGCCGTATTGCCAATCGCACTACAAATTAAACCGGAGCAAATATCATCACCCGACTTGCATAGCATAATCCTCATCTTAAGTTCCTTAGGCAGTCTCGCTTGTATCAACCTGAAGTGATTGATGTCATTTGGCTCCACGAATTGCTTGCGAGACACCATTTCTCTATATATCTCGATAAACGCGCCAAAAAGCTCGTCCTGGTCGCCCTCAATGACCTGCAACTGCTTGCGCTCAGCAACCTTTAATTCGCGCTCCAATGCGGCATCATGCCCTCCCGAAGATCCTCCAGAGATGGGCTCAGGTCCATCATTATTGTTCTATTCGCCGATACGCCACGTAAAATGGAGAATCCTTCTTCTTCCAAGATGGCGGAGTAGCAAAGAGGATCATCGTCAAAAAGAGCGGGAAATAGCCTGAGCACTAGGCCGCGTTTGCATGTGAACTCGTTACGGAGCGCACGGACCGCCTGACGGAATACATCTTCATCGGCTTCGGTCGAGCTCGCCACATTGGCCCCCAGCGGACGTACGCAATTCCGATATTGACGAATGGGAGCTTGAGTACTCTCACTTGGGCAAGGGCGACTATACTGCCATCTTTCTTCAGAACTAAATGACTCGTATTTTTGACGCCCCAACTTACCTCGGCATATGACCATGTCTGATATATGTTGGCGTCGTTGAACTCCTGTAGTTGCTCTTGCCAGTCTCGTTCGGTGACCGTATCGACTTCCGAAGTATAGCCTTTAGCTAACTCTCGCGCTTTTCGTTTAGGCATGGGTTTTATGTGCGGTCCCTTGAAAGGCTCAGGCGCAGTTCGCGGCGAAAGAGAAGCCCTAGTGCGCGGGCGAATCCACTCCTTCACTCTGTGACATATTGCTCTTGGACAGGGTTTAACCCGAGGACAGCCAGAGCTTGCCCAGGTGATCGCAAAGGCTGACTAGAGATCGTCATGAATTTGTGATGGCCTACTATCGCCGCGAACGGCAGAACGGCCAAGTATATCGGGACAGCGACAAGCGATTTTAAGATGGAGCGGGCTCCGAAACCGGCGGTTTTGGGTTCCATCGCCCCGCGGAGCAGAGCCCTCTTTAACATGAATCTGCGATTCCAGCGGATTGGAGGCACAACCTCATATGCTACAGCTTCATTACACCAGATAAACCGGTAACCCTTTTCGATCATTCTGTGGAAGAAATCCTGGTCTTCTCCCTGTCGGAACTCTGGCCGGAAAGGGCAAACGTCCCCGGCAAATAGGTCCCTCTTGAACAGCACGTTGCCAGTTCGTCCCTTTCTCCAATCGATCACTAGCCCCGTGACGTAGGTAGCGCGCTCGTAGAAATCACCCTTGATCACCCACTTCGGCGGAGGTTGGTCAAAATAACGCTTCACTGGCCCCAACACACCATCAACTTTGTATTCATTTAGCGCCTTGAACAGAGTCACGAGCCATCGTTTGATCGGAAACTCATCGTCGTCAATAAAGGCAATGTAGTCTCCGCGTAGCATTCTCGATCGCCTTATTCCGCGTTAACGCGATGTTCTGCTGCGGCTGCACGCAGTACGTAACAGCAATGGTTGCGTCCGCTGCGAACTCCGCTACGAGGGCCTCGGCTGATCTTGCCCTGATCATTGTCGGCAACGACGATGGAAAAGGTAAATAATCCATCAGTTTCCTGCTCTTCAAGTGCCTGCAGAAGGCGCTTGAGCAACGGAGTACGTTTAAAGGTGCAAATGCAAACGCTGATGTGTCTGGATGGGTCGCTCAACATATGGGCTGCTTGGGATTTGAAGCTACGGCTCGAAGACTGTCCTTATACATGCTGCACAGCGACGGCGTTACCGAAACTAGGAGCAGGTGGACAGTCATTTGTCCAACGAAGAACGTCCCCTTCGGTCAAGAACCGATATTCCTCAGGGTTTATGGGATGTGTCTCCACTTCCACAACGAAACTCTGAGCCAAATTGAAGATTCGCTGTCATACGCGCCGCAGGTGCGAATGGCGGAAGTGAAAAAAAGAAATCCGTGACTCTATATCGGCGACCTAACAACAGTGCAGAGCTAAACAATCGAAAAACTGAGTTACGGAAGATCTTTTCACCAGGCTCGTACGAAAAGTGGCGCCGCACAATCGTCCCACGATGGCAGAAGTCCTTGAAGAAGCACGTTTGCGGAAAGGTGCATGTGGTGATGCCCGTCGATACGGTCGGGCATCCTTCCGTACAGCCGACTGAACTCTTCGAGCTGGCGGGCAACTGCATACTCAAAAGAATCAGCCAATCCGGGGTGGTACAAAAGGCGCGCGACACGATTCGCGCACAGATATTCTCGAATCTTCTGGTGATGAGTAGCCAGTCGAGTTGGAATTGCTGCGTGCGGAAAACGGGGCGCTAAGATTTAGGTGAAGGCCAATGTCAAGACCTTGCTCCCGTGGCGATGTCCGCAGCACGTTCGGAATCTTCCATGAAAACCATGCCGCTCGCGGAGGAAAGCACGCGTCGCTGGAAACATTCCAAGATTCGATCGGTGGTTCGGTCATCGCGGCCCCAGTCGTCGGCGTTGATGATGAGACAGCCGCAAGAGGCCGGCTGCGTATGAATGTTCCTTCCGTCAACTCGGCCTCGTCGGCCGACTTGATCTGTAGCAGCGGAATCTTTCACTGGATTCTTGCTTCTGTAGTGCACAATCAACAGAGCAGTTGTTAAGCATAATAGCTAGAGGGTTTGACATTGTCGACAACGACTGTGCGGTCGCGGCGAATAAACCGGCTCAGGCGTTGCATTTGCTCTCGTTGGTGGAAGGCAATCAGTTCGGATGAAACCGGACGCGGAACTTGCCGGACGACTCCCCAAAGGTATCCTGCGGCAAGGGCTAACCCTCCAGTTAAAAAAGGTGAGAGGGTCATTTGACGAGTGGCTCTGAAAAACTCCCACATCGGGTGATTGCCTATGGAGTAGTCTTTCATGCCGAGTTTGAAGCGTGACTTCAGCAAACTCCGCCCCGCGGTCCCCATGGTGCGGTGGTGCAAGCAACTCTTCTCAGTGAATGTCCTGGTCTTCCAACCCTTCATTCGCGCGGTAATAACGGCTATGTGATCAATCGATCCGCCCTTCACGGGCGTGTATCCGCCAACCGCTTCGAAACATTCGCGGCGAAACACCTGGCATGCTCCCGACACATGCTCGATGTTCACGAACCGGTAGTCGTAGGTCTCACCTGACAACTCCCGAAAAGGCGTTCCTACCAATCCCAGCGCTTCATCTGCAGACAATTTCTCGAGGAGAAATGCAAAATAATCATTCTCGAATGAGATGTCTGCGTCTAAACTGACGATGACCTCACTCTCGGTGTCGCACACTTTCGCGTAGCCGGCATTGAACGCCTGAACTTTGGCGGCGAAGTGGCGTTCAGCGCGCTCCGGCATGCGTACCAGTTCGATCCACGGATACTGTGCCATGTACTTCTTCACGATGTCATCGGTCCCATCCGTGGAGCCATCGCTTACGATGACCCATTTCCGTGGAAGCACCGTCTGATTCGTCACGGAATTCAGCGTCAGTTCAATGAACTGCGCCTCGTTTCGCGCCGGCGTGATTACAACGTATTTGAGACTGTGGGACACGTCTACTGGCATTAACGACTAACGGTTTATTGGAGCGGGGCTGGAATCGTTCCGGGTCTCCGGGTCGTCCCCGACGCATCGCTCTCTTTACTTCGCCTGCATGCTCCTATCTAGTCAGGAACCATGTGGTCTGCGGATTCGCCGGCCTAATTTCTGAACCGACTAATAAAGCTCCGATCCGTTACCTAGACATCACCGGATCGGCCAGGAATCGAAGACTTTCTTCTACAACCCGGTTTTGCTGTTGCGGCGTGAGTTGCGGAAACATTGGGAGTGACACGATTTCTTCCGCGGCTTTTTCGGTGACGGAAAAATCTCCGCGCTTGTAATTCATCGACGCGTAGGCTTTCTGCAGGTGCAACGGGATTGGATAGTGTATCCCCGTGCCGATGCCGGCTTTCTTCAGATGATCCATCAGGCCTTCGCGGTCGGCGGTGCGGACGACGTAGAGGTGATAAACGGCGCGGGACCACGACGGCTCATACGGCGCAACCAGCGTGGTGTCGGCGGATTCGAGCAACCGCTTGTATTCCGCGGCGCGTTCGCGGCGCTGCGCGTTCCACTTCGCGAGATGGCCCAGTTTCACGTGAAGGAGGCCGGCCTGAATCGCGTCCAGGCGGCCGTTGTAGCCTTCCACGTCGTGATAGTACTTGGTCGCCTGGCCGTGATCGCGAAGCATCTTCATTGTCTTCGCAATGGCGGCGTCGTTCGTGGTGGCGGCACCGGCTTCGCCACAGGCTCCCAGATTTTTTCCAGGATAGAAGCTGAACGCCGCGGCGCGGCCCATCGACCCGGCCTTCATCCAGCGATTGTGTTTCTTGGAGAGATATTCGGCGCCGTGGGCCTGGCAGGCGTCCTCAACAACCACCAGACGATAGCGCTCCGCCAATTCGAGGATAGGATCCATATCGGCCATCTGCCCATAGAGATGGACCGGAACGACTGCTGTGACCGGGCGTCCGCTGCGGCGACTGATGAGCCGACCCTCTTCGTCGACCGTGCATTGCTTCTCCAAGTACTCCGCAAGTTTTTCCGGATCCAGGTTGTAGGTGCGCTCGTCGATGTCGACGAACTCGGGCAGCGCGCCGGCTTGCGAAATGGCTTCGGTCGTGGCGATAAAGGTATGCGGCGTCGTGACCACGACGTCGCCAGGCTTTACGCCGCTGGCCATCAGCGCGAAGCGCAGGGCATCCGTTCCGCTGCTGACAGCGACCGAATGGCTGGCTTCACAGAACGTCGCGAATGCCTTCTCAAACTCTTCGACCATGGGGCCGCCGATGAAACCCGCGGTGCGCAGGGCGTTGCGAAAGACCTCAGTCAACTCTTGTTCCAGTTCGACATGAGGGGTAACCAAATCAAGAAAAGGAATCGAATTAGGGACGCTATTAGAAACGCTCACTTTGTAACCTCCACGTTCTGTTCGATGGTGCGCAAAAACTTCGCTGGATTGCCCGCGACGATGCTGTTCGCCGCCACGTCTTTGGTGACCACGCTGCCCGCCCCCACAATGGCGTTTTCACCGATGGTGATATTGGAGAGAATCGTGGCCCCCGTGCCAATCGACGCTCCCTTCTTAATTACCGTTCGCTCGACCTTCCAGTCGGCCTCGGTTTGCAGGTTGCCACCGGCGGCGGTTGCCCGCGGATAGCTGTCATTGATGAACATCACGCCATGGCCGATGAAAACGTTGTCCTCGATGGTGACGCCTTCGCAGATAAAGGTATGGCTCGAGATCTTGCAGCGATTGCCGACGCTGGCATTTTTTTGGATCTCGACGAAGGCGCCGATCTTGGTTTCATCGCCGATCTCGCACCCGTAAAGATTGATGAACTTCGAGAGTTTGACGTCCCGGCCAAGCTTCACGTCGGGCGCGATGCACACGTAAGGGTTCATGTTTAGTTAGTACCCGCTGAGCCTTGCTTGAGGTTGGAATACTGCGTCTGGATGGAACGTGCGGGAATCAATCGGCGCTTGCAGTTCTCTGCCCGGCTTCAAACTGCCACGGCGGGAGGGCACCATCCACGCTCTTGACGGGAATTGCGCGGGTCGGAAGAGAGCCTAACTGAAATTCCTGGTGAATCGCAGCGAGAGCGAGACCTACATCTTCCTGTTTCGCGACAAAGGAAACGTTGCACTCGGAAGAGCCTTGCGCGATCGCGATGATATTGACATTTTCCCGTCCCAGAGCGGCGAAGGTGCGCCCTACCGTTCCAGCACCGCGCATGTTCTTGCCCACTACCGTGACGATCGCGACGGTCGGATCGAGCGTGATGTGTTCGACTTTTTCGTGGGCCAGATCCTTGGCAAACTGCAGGCGCAGTGCCTCGACCGTTCGCTCAGCCGAGGAGGACTCGACAACCAGACAAATATCGTTTTGCGAGGACGACTGCGAGAGCAGAAGGACATTCGCCCGAACTGCTGCTGTGGTCGCGAAGGTACGGCCCAACACATCAGGTACGCCAACGATTCCAGGGCCGCCCACGGTAATCAGTGCGACGTCGCTGATGGCGGTGAGCCCCTTCACTCCCATATCCGTCAAAGCTCCGGTGGGGGTAACACGCGTTCCTGGCCGCTCCGGGAAAAACGTGTTGCGGATCCACAGCGGAATTCCGCATTGTGTGACGGCGCGCAGCGTCTTCGGATGCAGAACCTTGGCGCCGAAGTGCGCCAGTTCGGCTGCCTCACGGTACGAAATTTCCGTGATGGTCGTTGCACCCGGAACCAACCGTGGGTCCGCGGTCATTAGGCCGTCCACGTCGGTCCAGATAATCACTTCATCGGCATCAAGTGCGGCGCCCAGGATCGTCGCGGAATAATCCGACCCACCGCGGCCGAGCGTTGTAAGTACACCATCTTCCGTTGCCCCGATGAAACCCGTCACTACGGGAACGCTGCCACGCTGCAAAATTGGCTGCAGCCGCGATTGGCAACGCCGGCGAGTTGGGCCCATTAACGGATCAGCAGAACCGTGGCAGTTGTCGGTAACGACGATTTGTGTGGCCTCGATCGACTCGCTGCTTACCCGGCTTTCCGCCAGGGCGGCCGCGACCAGCGGAGCACACAAACGTTCGCCGATGCTGGAGATCGAGTCATAGGCCCGCACCGTCAGCTCTTGCAAAAGACTCGTACCTTGGCAGAGGCGTTGGCCCTCTTCGAAAACCAGCCTGAGTTCCCGCTGGAGGCGGCTCTTCATGCTCACCGAATGGATCAATGTGTTCACTACCGCGTTGTGGCGCTCGCGAAGTTCCTCAAAGATCGCCTCGACGGCTTCGCGATTCCCTGCCTTGGACTGCTTGGCTGCCTCGATCAGGCGATTGGTCACACCGCTCATGGCCGAAACCACAACCACAACTTCGCTTTCGCGCGCAGCGTCGCGAACGATCTCGACCACTTTGCGGATGCGGGTCGCGTCGCCGACGGAGGTCCCGCCAAACTTCATGATGACCAGTGGCTTCTTGACGGTCTCTAACGGTTCCATGCTCATACCTACTTGCTTCCCCAATGCATTCCCACTGCGCTGCTCTCTGCTGAAGTCGCTGCCGGAGTCGGGATGTGAGCCGGCGCCGATGCTTGCTTTCGGTCACGCGAGTACCACGAACTTTGCTTCTTGCGGTTGCTGACGCAATCACGAACCAACTCGGGTTCTTCCCAGGGGACGTCGTGATAGGCCGTCCGCAGAAATGGGCTATTGGAATCACGGACCCATTCCTGGGGGAAGAGTGCGACGGTGTCTTTCTCGGTAACTTTCGGTGAGGGCCGCACAGTCTTTCCGGACAACGCGGCATACAGAGCCGCGGGAAGGTCGCGTCCAGCGCCCAGGCTGAGGTGGCCGACTTGAGTGGATCGCGGGTTGACTTCAATCAGATAGGCGCGGCCGGTGTTCGCTTCCACCATGAAATCAAAACCGTAGAACCCGGAGAGACCAAGCCGGCGTGCCATCACTTCAACAGCGACCGACATTTCGGAGTTTTCGATCAATCGAACCACAGTGGCGAACCCGGTCAAGCTTGCCTTACTGACAACTTCAAAGTGCAGACTCGCGAGAACCGTGCCTTTCCAGCAGACGAACGTGCTGGTCGCTTCGTGGCCAGCGATAAACACCTGGGCATTGACCACAGGTCTACGCCTCAGTATCGACGGCAACAGCAACGTCTTATCGTGATCGACTACGGCCCGCTTCGCCGCCCTGGCTAACAGGGGGGGGGCCTGGAGTTTGGCGAAAGCGCGTTCCGCGTCCACCAGGGTTCGAATGATCTTTACGCCCTCTCCGCCGGAAGTGCCGTTGGCCTTGAGAACCACCGGAAAACCCGTGCGCGCTATCCAATCTCTTAGCTCATCCACGTTTTGGACGATCCGGGTGGCGGGAACGCGAACTTTCTGTTCAACCGCCACGTCCATAAAAGCGGTTCGCGCACTTACGATGGGAAAACTGCGCGGGTCGCCGAACGAACGCTCAATCAGGGCACTGATCTGAGAATCCGTCCCCTTGCTCGACTCCTCGGCATACAGCCGGTGCAGATGCTGAGTGGCTAGATCGTCTCCCGAAACGATGAAGTCGGGCTGGCTGGCGGCAATGGCATGCGCAATCGAAGCCAGGGGCGCCAATCCACGGTACACATGTGCACGCCGAACGGCTTTTGTCTTGCGCAGCGGATGGCCCGCAGGAGAGACCGCATCAACTATGCACCCCGCATTCGCCAGGGCCATCGTGAGGCGAGCCGTGGGGTACCAGCGCGAGGTCGTTGTTACCAGGACTTTTGGATTCATCGCAGGAAAAGAATCAGAGGTAGACCAATTCGCCACGCTTGCTGATCGAAGCATTCGCCGCTTCCAGCATCCGCACGACGCGCAGGCCGGCTTCACCATCGTTCATAGGAGTTGTGTCGTTGGTGATGCATTCCACAAAGTAAGCTAATTCGCGGGTCAATGCTTCGATTTGCTCGATCTGCGGGGCCCACATGTCGCCCGACCGGTAATTCACCAGCAGATTGTAGAGGCCTTCGCGGCTGGTGATGTTGACGCCCTTGTCGTAAATCTTGATCTTTTCGTCCGCTTCCAGATCGTTCCAGACCAGCATCTTCTTTTCACCGCCGATCAAAGTCGTTCTCACTTTCACCGGCGAAAGCCAGTTCACGTTGATATGGGCGATGACTTTGTCGGGGAAATACAACGTCAGGAAGGCGACATCTTCGTGCCCATTGAGGTGTGTCTGACCGGTCGCCGAAATCGCTTCCGGAGTCTTCTGGATCAGGTGGTCGATGATTGCTAAGTCGTGCGGCGCAAGATCCCAGACGACGTTGACGTCGTGCTGAAACAGGCCGAGATTAACGCGCGTGGAGTCGTAGTAGTAGAGCTTTCCGAGCGCATCTTCCTTAAGCAGTTGCTTGATCTTCTGCACCGCACCGGTGAACAGGAAGGTATGGTCGACCATGATTTTCAAGTTCTTTTGGGCGGCCAGTTCAATCAGTTCCAGGGCTTGTGCCGCGTTGCTGGTGAATGGCTTCTCGACGAATACATGTTTGCCATTCTCTAGCGCCGCCTTCGCCAGTTCATAGTGTGTCCAGACCGGCGTTACCACCGCAATGGCGTCGATCTCGGGCGAGGTCATCAAAGCCGCCGCATCGTCGGTGACCAGCACGTCGGGATAAGCTTTCGCCACTTTGTGCCGCGCCGCAACGCTCTTGTCACATACGGCGACGACCTTGGTTTGATCCAGACGGTCGAGGTTCCGAACCACGTTCGGTCCCCAGTAACCGTAGCCGACAACCCCAAACTTGATCACGGCAGGATTTTCCTGCGTGTGGATCGCGCGTTCTTTGGACGGAGTATCAATGGTGATCATTATTTTTTACCGGAAGCAAAACACATCCAGGGAGGGCGGAGAATTTCGTTTAGTGCGCACCGTTACCCAGGACAACCGCGCCGGGCGTGCGCCACAGAATTTTCACGTCGGTCCATGGCGACCAGGTGCGTGCATACTGCAGGTCGAGGCGAACCATGTCGTCGAACTTGACCCGGCTCCGACCGCTAACCTGCCACAGTCCAGTGATTCCTGGCTTGGCTTCAAGCAATCGGCGGCGATGCCAGATGTCGTAGGCCTCAACCTCGTATGGAACCGGAGGCCGTGGCCCGACCAGCGACATTTCACCCTTCAACACGTTGATGAACTGAGGCAATTCATCCAGGCTGCTCTTGCGCAGGAACGCGCCGACCTTGGTGACTCGCGGATCGAGCGTCAGCTTGTACACGCCTTCCGCGCTGCCGTTCGAGGGCTGCTTGTCGGCCTTACCGGCAATGAGTTTTTGTACATACGCTTTGTGAATGCCGGCATCGTTATTCACCTTCATGGACCGGAACTTCAGGAAGACAAACGATTTGCCATTTTGCCCGATCCGTCGTTGCCGGAAGAAGATCGGCCCTTCCGACGTTGCTTTGACTGCCAAGGCAATCCCCAGCAAGATTGGAGAGAAGAACAACAGCGCCAGAGAGCTTCCCACGATGTCCATGGTCCGCTTCAAAACGCGGAAGAGTTTCCGGCCATCGTCGCGCTGGGACAGGTCTGGATAAAGCGTGGGATTACTCGAGCCGCCGTGATCATCGTCATCCCATTGGTCGGGGAATACGTGAAATGAAATGCGCACGCGGTTGAATTGTTCGAGCGCAATGTTCTTGCGCAGCGTGTCGGTGACCCTGGCAATGACGGTTCCGGGAATCGAGGCGCTATCCTCCGCCGCGATCTCGGTGAACATCACTCCGACCACGCAATCCTTCGAGTACCAGCCGGTCACGTCGGTATCGCGAGTGGTCGCGGATAACACCGACGAAATCTTCGCAAGAATCTTGCCGTTTTTGTCGGAAGGGCGGTCGCCCATATCCAGGAGTAGAAGAATGAAGGGCTTTCGCGAACGCTCGCTTCTCTTTCTCTCAAGCGCAATCATCCGGCGAAAGGCTTCGGAATCTAATACCACGCGTTCCTCGGCCGATGAGGCCTCAGAGAGCGCGCTTAGTGTCACACCGCTACTGCCAAAGCGTCGTGCCTGCACAATGTCCTCCGCTGATTTCATAGCTTGGATAGGGGCCCTGAGGCTTTTATTGCTAGCTCTTGCTAGGGAATTACGGGGGGGAGTAACGACTAAACTGCTGAGGCCTGATAACTGAGGTCTCGTAACTGAGAGGTCTAATATTCCTTCGCTGTTTCGGGGGCTGACGAACTGTAGCGCTGGTAATAATCGGTATGAGCGGCATTGGCGCTGCTGTTCACTAAAGCGCCCAGAAGCTTCGACTTCTCGATCGCCTCAAGACCGCGCTTGAGTTGCTGTTTCTCTGTCGTGCCTTTTCGCGTGACTAACAGAACACCATCGGCCAAACGGGACCAGAGACTAGTGTCGGCTAAGGGCAACACCGGCGGGGAATCGATGACAATCCAGTCAAACCAGGATTCCAGCCGCTCCATCAGGAGGGATAGCTTTCCCGACTGCATCAGCTCCAGAGGATTTTGCGGAGCCGCTCCGGCGGGCAGGATCCAGAGACCAAGACTCTCCAATTTGTAGATGTTAAAGCTCTCCGTCTGCCCGCTCAGCCACTCGCACAAACCTGGAACTTTGCCGACTCCGAACTGACTCGCCACAGTGGGCCTGCGCAGATCACCGTCTAAAAGCAACGTCTTCTGATTCCTTCTACGAGCCAGAGTACAGGCCAGATTGGCGGCGACTGTGCTCTTCCCTTCCTGCGGGATTGTGCTGGTAATCAGAATCTTTTTCAGCGGGCGATTTTGGCGGAACTGGCGCAAGCGGACCGCGAGAAAGCGAAATTTTTCTGCGCCCAGACTGCCCTCTTCGGCGACTGAGATCAAGCGACTTCCTTCCGGAATGGAGGCCGCGAGCAACGGACACCGATCGAGACCGTCCGGCGAGGTCGGTGCGGGAGGATTCGCGTCGAACGCTTCCACACTGGGCTGGGGTTCGCGAACAGCAGTCCCGCGCACCTTCAGTTCGGCTGCCTGCAGCAGTTCCGTGGCCAAGGCCAAGCTGGAACTAGTTATGCTGCCGGCGCCGGCGTTCTCTGACTCGGCCCTTTGGAGTGCATCGAATATGTTGCTCATTGTTCAGCTACCCGTAACCGCACGCGCGTTCTCATTTCTTCTTCGCGCTTCTGTTCGGACTGCAGATGCGCATAGAGCTGAAGCAAGGTCTGGGCAGCTTTTCGCGCATCGAGTTCGTCGGAATCGCTTGCCAGGGCGGGGGTCTGGATGCCAAGGCGGAAGTCAGTTGCAATATCGTCGATGATGTCAGGACTCACGCTGCGCATCTGACGCGCATAGGCCGCGATCAGGGCATTTTCACAGACGGTGTTGATCAATCGTGGCAGCCCGTGGGAATGCTGATACACGGCAGCAATGGTCTCAGGCGGAAACAAGGCTGAAGGATACGGACACCCCGCAAGCTGTAGCCGGCGTTCGATATAGCCCTTGGTCTCATCGGAATTCAGTGGCACGAGGTGGGAACGCAGAGCAATTCTTTGCTTCAGTTGCCGGAGGCTGACAGAGTCGAGCTTTTCATCCAGCTCTGGTTGTCCGACCAGCAGGATTTGCAGCAGCTTCTGTTGTGGCGTTTCCAGATTGCTCAGCAGGCGAATCTCTTCAAGAATTTCCGCAGAGAGGTGGTGGGCCTCGTCGACCACCAGCGCCGTCGTCAGGTTCCGCTGGCTGCGATCGATGACGTAGTGCGCGATCTGAATGAGCAATTCCCCTTTGTTTTTGCTGGTCGCGGGAAGCCCGAGGTCGGCGACAAAGTATTGCAAGAACTCTACTGGTGAAAGCCGGCCATTAAAGATATACGCATAAGCAACATCTTTGCTCTGCTTGAACAGTTGCAGCACATAGTGAAGCAGTACCGTCTTACCCGTTCCGACTTCTCCCGTCAGAACCACAAACCCCTTATGCCGACGGACGCCGTAATACAGAGCGGCCAGAGCTTCGTTGTGACGACTGGTCGGGAACAGGAAAGACGGATCCGGCGTAATGTCGAATGGATTCCGCTTCAGGCTGTAGAAGGACTTATACATTTGCGATTCGCTAACCTCGCAAGTAGCTGAATGCCGACCCCACCAGAATCGTACCAGATACGAACGCCGCAGTCGCCCATCCGATCCATGCCATCAGCCGGTCGCGCCGCTGATCCGCCGGCACGACCACCGTCGGAATTTCGGAGATCACCGCCACCGGCAGCAGTTTTTGCAGTTCCTTCTCGTCGTGGATGCGGTCATCCATCATTTCGAAGGCGCCGACCACGACCACACCCAGCGCCAGTCCGATTCCCAAGCCAATGCCGCAAAACTTCAGGCGGTTAGGGAACTCCGGTTTCACCGGCAGGCTCGGCGGATCGATAATGCGGAAGCGCTCACCCTGCTGCAGCAGTTCCATGCTGGTGGCCATGGCTGACTCGTTTTTCTTCTTGAGCAGGTCATCGTAATTTGCCTTGGATTGCTCGTAGCCGCGGGTTAAGTCGGCGAGTTGCTGCTCACGCACTGGTTCCTGATTCAGTCGTGCCTGGTAGTCGATTACCTTGCTCTTCAGATCCGCAACGGCCCGCTCGCGGTTGGCAATCTCTGCCCGATTGGACTGCATCTGCCCTTGCAATTGAACCATTGGGGAGGAAGCGTCCCCCATCGTGGAGGGATCAGCCGTCGTCGCGGTCGCTGGGTCAGCAGGCGCGGAGGCCTTGGCTTTCAAATCCGCGACAATCTGATCTCGCGTCTTTTCAGTGTCGGCGATCTGTTGCTTGACCTTGCGAACGTCGGGATGGCGGTCGGTGTAGTGCGATCTCAGATCCGCCAGCTGCGCTCGCAGCTTTTCCAACTCTTCGTCAATCGCAGATAAACCAACATTTGCGCTACCGCCAGAGCCGGAACTCTTGGGCACGCCTTGCAGCGAGCGATATTGATTTAACAACGTTTCAAGGTATACCCGTTGCTGTTTAGCGGTATTCAGCGCATCTTCTTCCGTCTGCAATTGGGATTGCAGGCCGGCCAGAATCTGCAGATTGCTGCCCACCTGTGTCGGCAGTTCGCCGACGTGCTGTCCTTTGAACTGGCGAATTTTTTCTTCCTGATCCGACAGCGTTTGCCGGGCGCTTTCCAGCTGGTTTTCCAGGAACTTAGTCGTATCTTCCGACTGCTGCTGGCGGACTTCGAGATTCTCGTTGATGAACAGGTTGGTCAGTTCGCTGGTAACCCGCTGCGCCAAGTGCGGATCCCGCGAGGAATACGAAACATTGAATGCGGTGATCTGGTTGCGGGCATCTCTTACCAATTGAATATCAATCTCTTTCCGCATGCGCTCGACCATCTGGTCGGGCGAGGGGTGCGAATGGTCGCCCGCATAGAGATTCAACTGTTCGATGATGTGCAGCAACCGCGTCCGGCTCAGAATCTGCTGCGTAATGCTCTGCATGCGCTCCTGCAGATCATCGTTCACGTTCGGGGTGACGTAATCCTTCGGCATGGTGGGCTGCTCCACCAGGATCAGGGTGGTGGACTGGTAGCGGGAGGGCAAAACCCAGCTGACTCCCCAAACCAGCACCCATCCCACGAAGAGCGGGATCAAAAATAGCATGTGCCGGCGCCGCACGATCCCCAAATAGCGCTGGAGGTCGAAGCCTTCCGAACTTTGTTCTTCGAGATTGTCAACCATAGAATCTATCTTCCGAGCGGTCTGGAGAACTGATAGGAAATCGAAATGAATTCGCGATTCGTATTGGGAGTCGCGGCCAGAATTGGAACGCCGCCATAAGACTGATGCAGTCTGGTGTATCCGAGCTGCACTTCGAAGTGCTGGCCAAATTCTTGCTGTAACGCGGCCGTTCCCGACACGGTGTGACCGTTCGTGCTACCAAGCGCGGAACCCAGGACATCGTTTTGCGCGTATAGCCCAGCCAAAGAACCACTCAATCTTCGAGCCAGTTGCTGATGAATGGTGGCATTCGCCATGTCCGACTTGACTGCTCCCATTAACCCGCCGCCGCCGGAAATCATGTGAGAGTAGCTGAGTGCCACGTTCGTTAAGCGCCCTTGCCAGCTGATGCTCCCCCCAGCCGCCGGGTTCCAAGCTCGCGCCTCGGGGAGCCGCAGATTCAGAGGGGGCAATGGCGGTTGCACTGTGTCGGAATGTTGCGGACCGCCGAAAAACGAAAGCGAAAAATGCGACGACCCGTAGAGGGTATAGAAGAACAGAATTGCGTGCGTCTGGGTCTCGTCCTGCCCCTCGGTCGGATAAGCCATCAAGCGCTGGTATTGGTACGTCGCGCCGATATAGTGCATCTTCGAAACCCGCAAGGAATAGAAGGCTGATCCGCCCTGCGTACTGGAATCAAACAAGCCGGGCACCTGGGCTTGATTGGGATAGTGCAGGTTCGAAAACGTGCCGCTCGCGCCGAGCATTCCGTTCAGCGCAAACTGGTAACTGATGCCGACATTTCCAGAGTTGCTCAGGATCGACGCGATGGGCGCAATCACGGAAAAGTTCGGCGTTTGCGTCGCGCCGGAGACTGCGTCCGTTCCTGCGAGAAACGGCTGGTTCAGGACGTTGGAGCTTTTCAGGAAGCTATCGCGTGCGGTTAACGTCACGTGCGGGCTCAGGCGGTATTGCAGGTTGATCGAAGCGTTTTGATCCGACTCATTCCGGGAACTCGTGTGCTGATAGAAAGTGAATCCCGGAGCATAGTTCAGAACCCAATGCAAGCGCGACGTGGTCTCGTCGAGCGCGATAAATGGGGCCACGGAATAGCTTTCGTCGCTGACAGGCTTGCCAGTCAGGGAACCAAGCGCGTTATCCGTATAGGCAGATGTAAAGGCCAGCCCACCGCGGAGATAATTCGATTGCTCTCCGCCGCTGAACGTCGTGGGATACTCCTGGCCGCTTACCGGAGGCGGTGTTTGCATCCGGCTGTCGCTGCTGTCCGGATTGGTCGTACCGTAAGCCGCTGCCGGTTGCGTCGAGGTGTTGTCCACCTGCGACCACAATGGGGCTGAGATAAGCACCAGCAAACCGACCGAAATTTTCTGAAGTGCCTTCATTACGGAACAACGATGGTGTCGCGGGGCTGAAGTTTGATGTTCTGCGCAGGATTCTTGCCCTTCACTACTTCCTTGTAATTAAACGCCAGCCGCCCTTGAGTGCCGTCAGGATTCTGACGCAGCACATAAATGGCTTTCTGCTTGGCGAAGTCCTTGAATCCGCCGGCGAGCGCGATCGCATCGAGCACGGTTGCCGAGTTGCTAATCGGGTACGAACCCGGCCTGTTTACCATTCCCAGGATGTTGAACTTCTGACTGTTGATCTGCTGAACCATGACCGTGACTTCTGGTTCAGCAATGTAATTCTTGAGCTTTGCCGCGATTTCTTGCTCGAGCTTCAGAGGTGTGCGCCCCGTCGCCTGCACTTCTCCAACTAACGGCAACGAAATCTTCCCATCCGACCGTACCGGGACCGACGGCCGCGAAACATCAGGCTCTTTCCAAACGTTAATGGCTAAAACGTCGTCGTTGCCGATCACGAAACTGTCGTCGTGCGCCTTGGTTGCGGCACCTTCAACATTCTGGCTGGGCGATGCGGCGGTCGGGTTTGAAGAGGGGGCTGGGCTCTCCGATCCGGCTTGCGCGAGAAGTCCACTTGATGCCAGTAGAACCATTGCAACTGCCAACCGCGCGCTTACATAGCCTACGCGGCTTGCTTTCACGCCCGTTCCTTCATGTGGGACGCTCATGTGGATCATTCCTCGACTCGTGCTGACTCGGCTAAACTCGCTTTTCCGTTTCCCTTACCGGCGCCGGGAGCAGACATCCTGCTCTCCGACAACGAAGCGAGGTAAGACTCCGGGGCGATCATCTCGTACTGCTCGATCTTGTAGAGGATCGTACGATAGCTCACGCCCAGCAACCGAGCTGCCGCTTTGCGGTTCCATCCGGTTTTCTGAAGCGCGGCTGCAATAGCGCTTCGTTCAGTTTCCCAGCGGACATTCTGAATCATCGATTTCAGGGTGGATGTCGTCGCACTGCTTCCGCTCAATTCGATTTCAGTTCGCACGCGGTTTCCGTTGACTTTGGGCGAGGCTTCCCAGCCTTCCAATGAAAGGTTTTCATCACCGGCCACCAGATAGCGTTTAACGAAATTTTCCAATTCATTCAAATTTCCAGGCCAGGAGTGATTTTGGCAGGCAGCCAGCGCCGACTGCGTAAATTCGCGCGCCGGCAGGCCATAATGTTTCGCTACTTTGTGCATGGTATGGCGCAGAAGGAATTTGATCTCTTCCTTGCGCTGCCGCAACGGCGGAACCTGAACCGTGAACGCACTCAGACGGTAGTAGAGTTCAGCATCCAGCCGCTTCTCGGCCAGGGCACGGTCGAGTTGGTCGCTGCTGGAGGCAAGGACGCGGACATCCACATCGACAGTCTTCGAATTCCCCAGCCGAACAGAGCGCCGGTCTTGCAGAACTTTGAGCAGCCTGGTCTGCAACCCCAGCGGCATCTGCGAAATCTCGTCGAGCAGTAGCGTACCCTTCTGACCGCTCTCCAGTTTGCCGAGACCCTTCGATGATCCTTCAGACCGGTTCTCTCTGCCAAAAAGTTCTATCTCCAGCAGGTCTCCTGGCATCTCGGCGCAATTGACTCGCAAGAAATTGAACCCCGAGTAAACCGACATCTGGTGGATGAGTCGCGCGATCATGCCCTTTCCACTCCCCGGCTCTCCAAGAATCAGCACCGGTACATCAGCCTGTGCCAGCAACTGAGTTTGGGCGCGCAATTGCTGCATGACAGGGCTAACGCTCAGAAAGAACTCGTCCTCCCCGACCGCTTCGATATCCTCGCTCGCAATCTCGTGCTCGACACCATCGTTTCCCGATCCCAGAAATCTTTGAACAACGGACTCGATTTGTTCCTCAGTCGCGGGACGCACCAAGACGTCCTTCGCGCCCATGCGAGTCGCTTCTTTTTGGTTGTCCAAATCTTGAGCATCGCAGAGCACGACAATCGGAAGTTCGGGACGTAGTCTGCGCAGCCAAGGCAACAGGTGAAGACTGTCGGCGTCCGATCGAGGAAGGTCCAGCAACAAGAGATCGGGAGCGCGTTCGGATTGCACCCGTTCCATCGCATCCCACCCGTTGCTTGAAGTTTCCAGATGCCAGGAGTTCGATTGCACGGCGGAACTCAGCAGACGAAGAACCGATACATCGCTGCTTACCAGCAGCAAGCGGACGGTTTCAATTGTATGAGGCGCCATGAAAGGTAGATTTTTACTGGAGATTGGAATGAACGTTAGAAGTTATCACGCAGGCTCGACTTCATAGCCTTCAACCCGCACCGCAAGGGACCGTTGAATTGCGTCGATGGAAATGACGAGAGTTTGATCGCCATTGCGCGAAAGGAGGATGCCTTCCATGCCATCGAGAGCACCGCTCCGAATCCGCACCCGTTGACCAATCTTCAGGAAGGGATGCGAGGACCAGGGCAGCTCGGTTTCCACCAGGTTGCGCACCGCATCGATTTGCAGATCCGGAATCGGCGTGCCTTCGCCGCCTGAGCCAACCAGACCGAATACTCCGTCGACCCTGAGCATCCGTAAACGTTCCGTGCGATTCGGCGTGAATTTCGCGAACACATAGCAACTAAAAAGCGGCATTTCTACTATCTTCTTGCGATCGCTCCAGCGATGCACTTCTTTGACCAGGGGCAGAAAAGTGGCGACTCCCCGCTCTTCCAGTCGCTGGACCACCATCTTCTCGTGCCGGGGCCGGGTCTGCAGGCCATACCAGCTCTGCGGCTCGGCTTCAGCCTGCGGAACCGGAATCGAAAAATCTAGCGCTACACTGCTGACGGCCATAGCTTCGCCCTCTAAGTCACACTGATTAAAGTGACCCTGAAATTAGACACAACTAGCGTGCTGTTTTGAAATCTCCGCTAAGAGATTTCTTGGGGGGAGACATCACCGATCAGGGCGCCGGGGGGAGAATCTGGCTTCCCGTTACTTCACTCTCAATGCCTTATGTTCTTAATGGGTCGTTACTCAATGTACGATACCCAACCCTACAATTCATAGCCCACTGAAGTGCCATCAAATTCTGTTGCGCACACAAGGGCCTGCTGTAACTATTGTGATTCATGAAGCAATTTTGTTGCGGCTTCCGAAAAGCAGGTCCTAGCTACCAACAGGAATCGTCATGCTTGCTGCGATTTTTCGCCGCGTCCAACCTACCAAACGTCGGCACCTGGGCAATAGGAGGGGAAATCCTGACTTCGCCTAGTCATTAGGCATTCTGAAAATACAGCCCATTGCAGATCGCTGCAATGGCTCGAAAGGCCCTAGGTTTACTTTCTCAATAATCGATGGTACGATCTACCCAATGAATAGGCTTAAAGGCCCAATATTTAGACCAAGGTTCGTTGTGTTCGCAAAACATTGAGTTAACAGAAGCGCATTATTATCAATATCTTAAAAGCGAGTTATGAAACCAATAAACACGGTTCAGCGAGGCGCTTCAGCTTGTGACCTGGAACGCTCAGCCAGGGTGAAAAATGTTGCGACCCTTAGAGTGATCCACCCGTCCAGCGCCAAGGATCTACGGGAAATTACTGACAGCACTTTGCCAGCGCCATCTGAAAGCGGAATAGAGCAACTGGTCGTCCATCGTTTCAATCAGAAGGTTTTTAGGAGTACGCGATGAGCGCACGCCCACACACCCATGCGTAGCCGCGCCAAGATCCGCACAGCAAAAATCCGAGTGCTTGTCGCCGACAGTTCGCGCATCCACACCCACCTTCTTGCAGACGCGCTGAAACGGGATACGGAATTCGAAGTCGTTCCTTTCGACGCAGAGTCCCGCCGCCTGATCTCCGCCGCTGCGGGACTCGATACGGATGTAGTCGTAATCAGCTCAAATCTCGACGAACAACATTCACGCGGGTTCGAGGTCTTGCGTGAGTTGCGCACCCTACGGCCTGAAGTTCGAGCCGTCGTTTTGATGGATACTCTGAAAGACGAAATGGTTTTGAGCGCATTTCGTGCGGGGGCAAGAGGAATATTTGGCAAGAGCCAGCCCGTCGACGAGCTTTGCCGCTGTATCAAGTGTGTACACGGCGGCCAGATATGGGCAAACAGTAGAGAGATGTCGCTAGCGGTGGAGGCGTTGTCCAATGCACCTGTCGTGCGCACCCTGGATGCGCGCGGCCTAACCTTGCTCTCGAAGCGCGAAGTTCAAGTAGTTCATTGTTTGGCCGAAGGCCTGAGCAATCGCGAGATTGCCGATCGCCTGAAGTTAAGCCAACACACGGTGAAGAACCATTTGTTTCGAATCTTCGACAAACTGGGCGTGTCCAGTCGAATCGAGCTGCTGTCAATGACCATGAGCCAACCTGGGGTGGCACCTTCGCCTTCCGACGATGCGACGAAGCCTGCTAGTCGTACCGGATTTAGCGATGAACTGGCGCTGCTTCAGAAGGCCGCAGATGCAGGTCTGCCGGCCGCCCAGATGGCAGTGGCGCAAGTGTATCTCGCCCGGCGCAACAGTCCGCGCGATGCCGTTCGTGCGTATACGTGGTATTTGGTGGCGCTCGGACGAGCGGCCCAGGCGAAGGCCCTTCTTACTAAGATGCTGACACCGGAGCAGATTGAAGAGGCCCAGAAAAATGCGAGCGTTAAGCTGGCTCAGCCCCAGGCGCAAATCAGCGGCGTCGTTGAGTCGGCGCAGGGGCCCGAACTTGAGGAGTAACACTGGCTTCGAAACCCTACTGAAAGGCAAAAGGCGTGCCAGGTTCGACACGCCTTTTGTGATGCCCAGGGAAGGGGTGATTTCTCAGGCAGCAGGAGTGTGCTGCCGAAATCGCAGAAATATGGCCCCAAAACAAAGAATGCCGCCCAGAAAAAGGTAGCCCAAGGTCGTTCCGCCTTCAGGCACTGGCGCCAGGCCCCACATCTCTTGCGCTTCTCCGTTACCGATCCCTGTCTTCGGATTTGGTGTATAAATCCAGAGGCTCGCCAGCTGGGATTGGCTTAGAGTCTCGGTCCCCGACAGTACATTCTTATAAAGACTGTATGCGGTTGTCGTCTTATCAAGGTTGACGCCCCCCGTCAGAGCCCAAATCGCTTCCGAGTACGCGGCTTGCATTGCTCCGCTCATCCCGGGATTCTTGAGCATCTGATAGGCGAGATACGCGATTTCGTCGTATCCCTGCACGCCCATGCCGCCAAAGAGCGTTTGCCCAATGTTCGTCGACGTCAGACTCGCGGCATTGACTCCATTGGCGGTCCAATGCTCACCGGCAAAAATGTTGTCATTGAAGTCATCACAGATCATCCCTGGACCACCGGCTTGGCCGGGGCCGACTTGGACGCCATTGATCGAACCGTCATAAAAGCCGGTTCCAACGGTCTCAGAGCCATAATTCCAGTTGTTGCCCTGATATCCCCCGTTGAAGTACATGTTTGTGTTTTGAGCAAAAAGAGTCGGCACCAGGAACATTGCCGTTCCAGCTAGCATTAAGAACAAAATTCGCTTCATTTTTTGGGTTGTCCACTTCTCTAAAGTGGGGGGAGAATGGCCGAAGCGCGGAAGGTAATCCGACTCCGTTACCAAAGCTACTTTAACTCACTGGTGTTTTTTGTCAAGACTGATAATATCTGCAATAGGTTGCAACCACTTGCAACCTGTAACACGCATACTACCCTTCCGTGCCCTTCATAGGCGCGTTGAAATGTACTAGGCTTAAGATTGCAGAGGCACAGTTCTGCTATTCGATCAACAGGATTCTAATGCCGTTTCGTACAACTCTAGGTTTTGCCGGTTCTACCATTCTGCTGTCACTTCTTCTTCTGTCTTCGTGCTCCCGTGACCCGCAGGCCCGTAAAGTGAAGTATTTCGAGAGCGGCCAGCGCTATTTCGAGAAAGGCAAGTATGAAGAAGCGGCAATTGAGTTCATCAATGCGGTCAAAATTGACGCGAATTACGCAGAAGCCCATCAGCAACTCGCCGAGACTTATCTCAAGTTGAACAAACCGCAAGGGGCGCTGCAGGAACTCGGGCGAACCATCCAGCTTCAACCCCATAATGATCAGGCGCACCTTGAACTGGCGAACCTTCTGATCCTGAGCCACAGTTTTCCCGAGGCGAAGGATGAGATCGATGCTTTGCTCAAGGAACAACCGAACGATCCAGCGGTCCACGCGGCGAACGCGAATCTGATGGCCGCTCAGGGCGATGTTGACAGCGCCATTGCGGAGATGCAGAAAACGATAACCCTCGACCCCGGTCGTTGGCAGTTCTATTTGAGTCTTGCCCTGTTACAGGCACGAACCAATCATCCAGATGCGGCGGAGGCAAGCTTTCGCAAAGTGATCGAACTCGACTCGACTGCGTCACAGGCCCGGCTTTTGTTGGGGAGTTACTATCAATCGCGCAACCGATATAGTGACGCCGAGTTCCAGTTCCAGCAGGCAGTTGAAGTCGACCCGAAAAGTGTTGAACCACGAGCGGCTCTTGCGCGTTTGTATCTGGCGGAAGGCAAGGAAGCGGAAGCGGAAGAAATTGCGCAACGGGCAAAACATGATTATCCCAATGACTCCGGCGCCTACCGCATGCTTGCCGATGTCTACGCTACGACTGGCAACCTGGATAAGGCTCTGGCCGAATACTTCGCACTCGTCCATGAGCATCCGAAAGACCTGCAAGTAAAAAAAGACTACATCCAACTTCTTCTGCAGAACGGTCAGATTCGCGAGGCTGACCAGTTCGATGCGGAGATTCTCAAAACAAGCCCCAACGACCCCGATGCGTTGCTTTATCGCAGCCAAATTCAAATTAGCAGTGGTCATGCCGATGACGCCACAGCGGCGCTGCAAACTCTGATTGAGAACGATCCTGGCAATAGTGAGGCCCATTACGTTCTAGGAGTCGGATACGAGAAACTCGACGATCTCGAACACGCGGAAAACCAGTGGCGGCAGGCCATTCGGCTCCGGCCGGACCTGTTGGACGCGGTCAAGGCATTGGCCCGCGCGGCCATGAGTCGAAACGACATGGATGCTCTGGACCAGGAAGCCACTGAGATCGTCCGATTACAACCTGCATCTCCGGAAGGATACTGTTTGCGCGCGCTTGCCAACCTCAATCGGAAACGGTTTTCGGCGGCCGAAGTGGATGTGCAGAAGGCAATCGACATCGCTCCCCAGAGTTCCTACGGGTACGTGCAGCTGGGAAACTTGAGACTCGCCGAAAAACAATTCGCGGACGCTGGCAATGCATACCAGGCGGCGCTCGATCGCAACCCGAATTCGAAAGACGCTTTGCGTGGACTGATGAGCACCCACATTGCGCAGAAGAAAGGAGATCAAGCGATTGCGGCTGCGGAGGTTCAGATCGCGAAGGTACCGAACAATAGCGGATTCTACGAACTGCTCGGCACGGCGCTGTTCCGCGTCAAGAAAGATTTGAAGGGCGCTGAGGCGGCCTTCCAGAAATCCGCCGAACTCGACAAAAACAATCTCAACGCCCTTATTAAGCTCGGTGAAGTACAGGGGGCAAGAGGTTCGGTTGACGCGGCTATCACCACTTATCAGCAGGCGGTGAAGGACAATCCGCATGGCGCCGCTCTCTTTCTCCGGCTGGGAGATTTGTATGCGTCGAAGCAAGAATGGAGCCAGGCCAAAGAAGCATACCAACATGTATTGACGATAAAACCTCAGGATGCCGTGGCTTCAGGCCATCTTGCGAATCTGATCCTGCGAACCGGTGGCGACCTCGACATCGCGGCGTCGCTGGCGGAAACGGCGCGGCGCGGCATGCCCGAGTCACCCAACGCGGCCGACACTCTGGGATGGGTGTATTACCAAAAGGGCGCATACAACTTGGCGATCCGAATGTTTCTGGAGGCTCTGAAACTCCAAGAGAAGAGTAAGGCGCCCGATGACGCCAACATCCACTATCATCTGGCACTCGCCTACGAACAAACGGGCCAGGATCTCCAGGCTCGACAACAACTGGAGCGTGTGCTGAAGATTGATCCCAACTCCGGCGAAGCCGATAACGTGAAAAAGACGCTGGCGCAGCTGAAATCAGGGCACTAAGGAAGGCAGCCGGAAACGTGGCTGAGAGTGCGGGATTCTCTCAAGCCCTTCAGCGCAGGCTCTTTGCATTCAACGAAATGCCGCAAACCGAAGTCCTTACCAGCGCGTTTCCCAGTACCTATCCTGCGTTCATCGTCCAAACCGACTTGGGAGCGTACAGCATCCCGTCCGGAGACCGGCTTTCTCATCCCATCTGTTCTCGCCATTTGAGCTTTCGGTGCCCAGAAGTTAAGGGACGACTTGTACGTTTAGGGCTTCGGATGAGTGACGGGCCGGACCCTCGTTGGGCATCCGCGACGTGCCTGTAAAAACTGCCCGCCGAGCGTGTTCTTCATATCGACCACTTGTTTGCGCGCATGCAGCGTCTCAATACATACGAAGCAAAGACGAACGCCATGACGAGAATCGGATCAAATTTATCCCAAGTACTGCCACCGCCATTCAGTTGTGAGTAGAACGCGAGTAAAAGAGTGATCGCGAAACCCGCATAAATCCACTCGGTCAATCGAGGCACATTAGGAATCAGAAGGCCCACTCCACCAAGGATGTGGGTTACGCCAATCAAAGGGACGATATAGAGTGGGTATCCGAGCTGCTGGTTGACGATCCTCCATTCGACCGCATCGTGAATTAGATACAACCTTCCGAAGTACATCCACATGAAGGCGACAAGGATGGTTGTTACCATTCCTGCTATTTGAGTTGCTCGACCTGCACGCCCGGATTTATCTATTGTTTGTTCAGTTTTCATAGTAAAAAGAATCCTCTTCTTGCAGTCCCAATGGGATGGCCTTTCGCCTGCGCGGAACCGGACGGTCAGCCATCCGGTCCGCCCGTCGCGCCCAAACAAAAACTTTCATGTTTGGGCTCAATTCGTCTCGATGCGAGAGGTGTTTGATCCTCGCGGAGGCCTTGCTATGTGGTCGTCACTGTCACGGCCTGACGCACATACCGGCTGCTTTCCAGTTGCTGCACCATGAAGGCTGCCAGATCGGCCCTCCCGATCTTGTGCGCCTTCTCGCCGCCCTCCGTGCTCAGCACCCTGGCAACGCCGGTCTTCTCGCCGTCGGTCAACATCGGCGGCCGCACGAGTGTCCAGTCCAAGTTGCTGCCTTCGATCTCGGCCTCCATGCCCGCCTTGTCTACCAGCAGACCGCGCAGAAACGTCCTCATGAGCAGGTGCTCGTTGAAAAAGCCGGCGTTCTTGACGCTCTCGCCCGCACCAACCACCGAAATCTTCAGCAATCGCCGCACACCATTGCGCCGCATCGCGTCCACAATATTGTGTGCCGCGCTCGTTTCCATCGTCGTCACTTTCCACGGCGTCTTGCCGCCCAGCGCGTCGATCACCGCGTCCTGTCCGGCGACCGCAACGTCGACCGCGGCCGCGTCCAGCACGTCGCCCGCAACAACTCTGACATTCGCCTTCTTATACTGCGCGGCTCCGCGCACGAAAGCCGTCACCTTATGGCCGGCCGCCAGCGCCTCATTTACCAGAGCTTCTCCGCTCTTGCCCGCTGCTCCAATCACTAGAACTTTCATCGCATTCTCCTTTGCCTCGTATTTGGCCGCCTATCCAAATGAGCGACCTGACTATTAGAGGCTCGTAAACACCATTGGTTGCAAAATAATCACTGGTTACAGAACCAATGGTTAGAAAGTAACAATCGGTCGCAATAATCGATCAAAATGGACTAAGCTATTGAAGTGACATCCGAATCACCAAGTCGCCGGGTAGAGCGCAAGAAGAGATTGCGGGGCGAAATCCTTGCGGCTGCCAGCAAAATGTTTGCCGATCGGGGCTACGAAGCCGTGACGCTTCGCGCGATCGCTAAAGAGATCGGCTATACGCACGCCGTGATTTATCAGCATTTCCCCGACAAATGGCATATTCTTGCCGAGTTGAGCAGCGAGACGATCGGGCAGTTGATTCAGAACTTCGACGCGATTGCCGCTAAGCACTCTAAACCGAAAGAGCGTCTTTTTGCGACCTCACGCGGCTTGATTCAATTCTGCACTGCCCATCCACAGCAGTTCCGTAACGTCTTCTTCGGGCCGGAGAACCGCAACGGCATCCGCGCTGGACAATATATCAACGACATTGGCGCGCCTTTGTTCCAACGCTTCGTACAGCTCTTTTTCGATGTTGCCAAGGATGAAGGATTGCCAAATAGGGATGACACAGTGATAGCCCATACTTGGTGGTTTACGATCTTTGGCCTCGCAACACTCTTTGTTATCCAAGGGGTTGTGCCTGACCTGCCTGACCAGGCTCTCGTGGTCGAGCAAACAATCGCAACGCTTTGGTCGGGAGTTCAGGCTGTTCCGCGATTGCCGAAGAGCGCAATCACTAAGCGATCCGGCCGCTCCAATAGCTCAAAGCGATAACAGCTTCTGCGTACTCAGGAGTTGTTGGAGGTATGCCCGTGGAGTGCCGGGTGAACCGTCTTTCCTAAGCCGTAGACCTACTGCTGGCACGACAGGGCGGTGAAGGTCGAAGACATTGGGCGAATGAAAGTCCCTGCGGGCCTACCGATGCCTCCTGAAGTCCAATCCCAAACACCCACCTCAAGACCAATGTCTGGTTTGCTGGATCTGACCCAGCGCGGAACGCCGCATTTCCTGCTAATGCGCCGACTTCCCAATACCGATCCCGGCTCGGTGAGGGCGCTGGCGATTTGGCGCAAAACGAGAACTCTCCCCGCGATGTGTGGCACCACGTTTTCTCGCGGGAACGGGGTCTGGTCGCATGAAAGGTGCCACGCCCGTCTATCGGGACTGATCGTGGTCTGCTTCGGTTGATTTTGGGTCCTTCAAACCACGTCTGAGGTATTCACCAGGATTAGCCCTGACAACTCGCTTGAACGCCTTACTGAATGCGGCGTCGGACTCGTAACCGACCAATCGAGCGACTTCTGGGAGCTTTTTGTCACGCCGTTCAAGTAACTGCATCGCCTTCTGCATCCGCCACTCGGTTACATATTCCAGTGGTGTTTGTCCGAGTAGCTCTTTAAAACGTGCTGCGAATGCGGAGCGAGACATGCCTGCCGCTCCGGCCAGGGATTCGACCGTCCAGGGCGTATTCACTCTGTCGTGAATGGCACTCAGAGCAGCGCCTATTTGGGGATCGAAAATTGCACGAAGCCATCCTTTGTTGCGTTCCGGTCTCGACGCGATATGCGCCCGGAGTACCTGGATAAACAGAACCTCGGCCAGTCGACTCGCGACGACTTCAGATCCTGGCGCCTGTTCTTCCATCTCTGACGCGAGCGCCTGTACTGTGGTGTGAAGAGCAAGCGTTCGTGCCTGATCGGCCTTCATCAAAATGAAGCTCGGCAATAACTGAGTGATCGGCCTCAGGCTGGCGTGATCGAAACTCAAGGATCCACAGACGATTGTCGTCGGTGCGTTGCCTGCTGCAATCCAGATTAGGAAGATAAGGGGTATTTCGATGTCGCCTTTTGCTGATGTTTCCACAAATGTCAAAGCGGGACTGGAAGTTGTGCTGGTCAGCCTTTTCGTCCAGATGCCGCACGTAGTTTGGCGTCCATCTTAACCAACCCCGCGAGCGAGTCAGCCTTCATCTTTTGCATCACTTTGCCCCGGTGCGTTTTTACGGTAATCACGCTGATGTCGAGTTCGTCAGCGACCTGTTTATTCAATAAGCCCGAAACCACCAACGCCATCACTTGCCGTTCGCGAGGCGAAACCGACCCGTAACGGTCCCGGAGTTCCTGAATTTCCGCCGCATGATCGAGAGCGGCACGGCTCCGTTCAAGGGCCTGCCGGATGGCCGCCAATAGATCTTCATTACTGACTGGTTTCGTCAAGAATTCAACCGCGCCCGCTTTCATGGCCTGGACTGATTTGGGTACGTCGCCATAACCGGTGATGAAAATGATCGGCATGTCCGTCCGCTCAACAGCAATACGCTTCTGAAGTTCGAGACCGCTGAGGTCTGGGAGAGAAATGTCAAGAACAAGACAGCTCGGAACAAGTGAACGAGGGCGATCGAGGAATTCCTGTGCCGATGCGAAAATCTCTGGCTGCCACCCTATCTTGCGGATTAATAACTCCAGCGCTTCACGCACTGAGACGTCGTCGTCAACGACGAACACGATAGGCCTCGCAGTCGGCACTGGCGATGACTCCACTGCATGACCAAGTGATCTCGCAAAGCTTGTTTTATCCCCCCGGCTTGCCGGGTGGGAACTGTCAGTTTCCTCGAAGTGCAACATTGACAGCCTCCAACAGAACTGTGCTTATGACTGGCTTGAGCAGGAATCCCACCGCTCCTTGTTCAAGCGCTCTCTTCCGAATTCCTTCGTCCGTCTGACCAGTGATAAAGATGATTGGAAGCACTGGACTCCGAAACTTCAATTGTCGTTGAAGATCGAGTCCCGTTACGCCCGGCATGACGACGTCAAGGATCAGACAGCGGGTCTGGCTCACGCAATCGGACCCGAGAAACTCCTCCGCCGACGAAAACGCGCGGGCGGAAAAGCCGAACTGCCTCAGCAAATTAGGGAGGGATTCGCGGACTGATACATCGTCATCAACGACCGTCACAAGTGGACGTTCGATGGATTCCCGATCTCGGTTGGACTCCATAAGCGAAGAATGCGCTCCTGCCGAGTAGGCAGTCAATCACACCAAGGTATGAACGTTGGAATCGGTATTCAGCGTCGAATTTGCATCATGCGGCATCCATTGCACCATCCGGCCGGCTGCAGCGAGTTTCCTCTGCCACCAAACCGGCCGCTTTGCAGGGTATTGAAAATGAAAACGTGGCTCCTGGACCATCATTCGCTGTCGCCCACAAACGCCCCTCATGAGCCTCGATGATGGAACGACTGATCGACAGGCCGATTCCCATACCTTCATTCTTTGTCGTATAGAAGGCTTCGAAGAGTCTGTCCGCAGCCTGGGGTTCGAAACCGACCCCTGCATCTTTCACGCTAAGCTGCACCCGATCGCTTTCCTCTCTTTCGGTTCTGATCAATAATTCTCTCGGACGATCATCGACATTGCTCATCGCGTCTGAGGCGTTTCGTACCAGGTTCATAATGACCTGTTGAACCTGGACACGATCCGCCATGACGAGCGGGAGATTGTCGGCAAGTTCCTGCAGAACGATCACCCGCCCTTTCTGCAAATCGCTCAACGACAGGGAAATCACCTCCCGTGTGGCCTGATTCAGGTCCATCAATTCGGGGGACGGATCTTTTTTGCTATAAAGCGCGCGTAATCGCTTGATCACGTCAGAGGCTCGGTTTGCATCACGCATCGTGCGCTGTGTAGTTTCCCGCGCGCCGTCGACATCGGGAGGATCGGTAGAAAGCATTAACAAACAGGTGTCGGTGTTGGTCATAATGCCAAACAGCGGCTGGTTGACTTCGTGCGCGATCGATGAGGTAAGCTCTCCCATCGTCATCACACGCGCCACGCGCGCGAGTTCGGCTTGCGTGTTGCGTAGCTCTTCCTGCGCATGCCTCCAATCGTGCATATCCACAACCGTGCCGTACCACTTTAGAATCCGCCCTTGTTGGTCGAGCAGCGGAAGCGCGCTCGTTACGCACCATCGATAGGTGCGATCGGCAGCGTGGAAGGTGCGAATCTCGACTCGATACGGGGCTCCGGTTGTGACACAAGCTCTCCACGTTCGAGCTGTCTGTTCAACATCGTCTGGATGAAGAAGTTTTGTCCAACCGCTACCCATGATTTCGTCAGCAGAGAAGCCGGTGTAGTCGAGCACGCGGGCATTGCAATAATCGATTGTCCCTTCTGCGGTGGCGCTCCACAGCATTTCCGGGATGGTCTCGGTCATCTGGCGCAGGTTGAGTTCGCTCTCTCTTAGTCTTTTTTCTGCTAGTTTGGAGTCGGTAATGTCCCGAATGAAGGCGCCAAAAAACCAACTCTGCCCGAGTCTCATTGGCGACACTTCCAACTCCGCCGGGAACTCAATACCGTCGCGCCGGATGGCCGTGACTTCGATACGCCGTCGCAAAATGGGGCCATCACCGGTAGCCAGGAAGTGACTTAAGCCGCGCTCGTGGGCCATCCGTAGTCGCTCCGGGATAATCAGATCCGACATGTGCTGGCCGATCACCTCCTTATTGCTCCATCCGAACACAATTTCAGCTTGCTTATTCCAATCGGTAATCGCCCCTTGAGCGTCCATCGTGATAACCGCATCTAACGCAGTGTCGACGATCAGCCGGTTTGTTTCGACAGCGCTCCGTAAATTCTCTTGGGACTGTTTCTGATCCTCAATGTCGGTGGATGTACACACAAACCGAAGAAGATTTCCCTCCGCATCACGTAACGCCGCGGCTCGATTGAGATGCCAGCGGTATGCCCCGTCCTGCACGCGGCGAAACCTCGCTTCCATTGTAAAATCCTGCCCTGAGCGTATCCCGTCGCAAATGCTCTTTGACGCTGCTTCTCGATCCTCAGGATGGATCGCAGTCATCCACGCGTCGGAATTTGATTGGACGTAATCGAGTGTCTGACCGGAGTATTCCAGCCAGTTTCGGTTCACGAAATCCGGCGTCCCATCAGGCCTGAGCGTCCACGCCGCTACAGGGATTTGTTGAAGGAGGTCAACCTGGAACCGAAGGTCTTCGTTGGCCTCGGCAAGTTCTCGTGTGCTACGTTCCAACTCCTGGGTCCGAACTCGAACCTGCGTCTCCAACCCGTTTGCCAGTTCGCGGACTGCGGTTTCCGCTTTTTCGCGCGCTGCGTTTTCCAACTTGAGGTTCTCAATGGATTCCAGGACCTGACATGCCGCTGACGCGAAACGACTCGTGCGTTCCAGCAGTCTTAGGTCCTCGGCGTCGAATCTGCGACGACTGTCGTGTGCGAATGCCCAAATTGTACCCACCGGTTTGCCGTTTGCATAAAAAGGAACAAAGAGTCCTTCTTCGGTTACGGGCATTGTCCTGCTGAAATTCAGATAACGCCGTTCCCAATGGGTGAATAGCATCGGAACATTGCGGTCGAGCACTTCGCCGCATGGGCAGGAATTGCGCGGGACATTGGAGCCGGCGTGGGGCCGCCACGCCCCGGCAATAGCTGCCCAATAGAACCTCTTTTCGTCTCTCGTGAGCAGACTTAAGCCGGCAGAATCAGCATGCAACAGCTCAAGGACCCTATCAGCCAATGTTTGCAGAATGGTACCCGGGGAATCAGCTAGCGCGTTGGCTAGTGCGACAAGTGCGCGGTTCTCCGTCTCGTAGTCGGGTAAACGCGATGGGCGATTCCGCAATTCCTTGGTGCGAAGAATCGATTCCAAAGGAAGCCCTGGAATTGGAGTTTCGAGTAGAAAATCATCTTGCAAATTAACAGGGTCGGTCACGTTTTCACCTCCACGCAGGAACCCGAAGTGAGCGCCAACCCGTCTGTACCCACATGCGGCGTGGCGTAGTGCTTTGCGTCTAAGCTCGCTCTCGATCGTAATCCCCTGTCCATATGGAAGGATCTGCCACAAGGGGTGTCAATCATACTTTGGTATTGATCCGTTATAGGTATCAGCAAGCGTGTGCTCCTAGGTCTCTCCATGGAAGGTTCCTCGGATAAGCATTTACTGCCCATGGGTGTTCGGTCGAGAGGACCTCGAACCCTTGATCTTCATTCGGCCAGCGTTTACGAGGCTAACGACGCCTTTGAGGATAAGAGAAACGGTTGGCGCGCACTTGCGGTGATTCCAATTTCTGCAGTTCTGACTTGGATAGCAGTGTGCCGCGCAGAACGTCAATCAGTAGTTTGCTGTAGTTCCGTACGTGCTTTTCCCGGCATGCGGCTCTAAAAGGGTAGCGAGTGTGATCGCGATGTGCCATCGGGATGTTTCGAACGTCCCTCGTACCTAATGCAAATCGAAAGTTGTGACGCGCTCCGCACAAATCAAGCAAAGGTATCAATTCATACCCTTGTCTAATAGATTCGGCTCTGCTCCTCTGGTTCAATCATCATGAAGCGAGACAAGTTCGAACGAGAACTCGCCATCGCACACTAACCAAATCAATTGAAAGGGAGAGCTGATATGACAAGAATGATTTCGATCGCGATTATTTGTGGCGCCGCCGCACTGACTGGGGCCGCGCCCTCTGCACCGTCACAAACAACCTCACAAGCTGAGTATCACTACGCTCTGCCCCTTAATATCGCAGTTGAGGCCGCGACCGAAGCTGTTCGTGTGTGCGCCCAACACGGATATCAAGTGAGCGCAACAGTCGTGGACATGGATGGGGTGCGGCAGGTAGATCTTCGCGGTGATGGCGCCACCATTCATACAGCGGAATCGAGTTATGACAAGGCGTATACGGTGGTCACGCTAGGGCCGATCTTCGACTTCGATACGTCCAGCAAGTTCTTCGAGCTGACGAAGACCAGTCCCTATGCGCCGCGGCTCTCAACCATGCATAACGTCATGGCGCTTCCAGGCGCAGTGGCGTTCAAGTCGAAGAACGTCATCGTAGGCGCTCTGGGCGTGGGAGGTGCTCCCGGCGGAGACAAGGACGAAGTCTGCGCCCAGGCAGGGATGGCGAAGGTCGCCGACCGGCTTCCACGTTGAGTATCACTGAAGTCCAGGCTCATGGATCCATGAATCGGGAGAAAAGGAGGAGTTATGGAAGGCGCAGCAGCGCGGGATGCAGGATGGCCTAACGCGGGCCAAAGTGATCTGCACGAAAGCGAAGTCGGCACCATCGCTTCCCCTCAAGCAGAACGTCTGGAATGCGTGATTCGCACCCGCGCTTCTGTGACGGCAACAAGAAGTGAACGTGCGCGAGACCAGCGTCCACAGCATGCATTCGACTGGCTACTCGTGGCCGTTCTGAGCATGACGGCGGGTTCGGTCGACCTTATCGGATTCCTCGCATTCGGAGGATTGTTTACCGCGCACATTACGGGAAACATAGTTATCCTTGCCGCCCATTACATAACCGGTGGCTTTAGCCGGATCGGACCGCTAATGGCGGTTCCAGTTTTCATCGCGGTCTTAGGGACAGTTGTTTGGTTGTTCGAGGACAAGCCGAAGCATCAGACCTTGCGAGCATTGCTGATTCTACATGCAGCACTTCTGACTGGATTTTTCGCGGTTTCCGCCGCGTTTGGTCCCTTCGCGAATCCCGGAGGCGCCGTGGCAGCGTCTGTGGGAATGCTCGGAGTTGCAGCGATGGCCACTCAAAATGCGCTTGTCAAACTCGATCTGCCAGGTTTCCCTACGACGGCCGTGCTCACCACGAATACTGTCCAGTTGACAGTCGAGCTTACAACTCTACTTCGCGGCGATGCCTTACCTGAACAAATGGCGCTAGCTCGGCGCCGTATTCGCATGACTCTCCCGGCCTTCGCGGGTTTCATTGCGGGTTGTACGACGGGCGGGTTGCTCGAAGTGCACTTCGGACTGCGGGCTTTGGCATTTCCGGTTGTGCTGGCCGTGCTTGCAATACCGTTGAGTGAATACACCGTAAGAACCGTTCTGACGACGAAAGCTAACTTCGCTTGCGCCGTCTCCACGGCTGATGCGAAAGCAACAATCGATAACTTCGTCTAGTGGTCTCGGAGCTCATAGCGTCACCAGAATTGTGCATGGAATCAAAATTCTAAAGAGGAGGTTTGGTATGTCAGACAACAAACAAGCAAGCACCGTGGAAGCACAACGAGGTATCGTTCGACCTCATCAGCCGGGCCAGGATGTTTTCAGATCGGTCCTGCCGGAAGAAATCGACTGGAAACCCTTCCCGTCGTTCCCTCCTTCGGTTCGCCTGGCAGTCGTCGTCGGTCAGCCCTCGGAGGCCGGGCCGTACACCATCAGGGTGAAAGCGCCGCACGGCGCGAAACTGATGCCACACCGGCACCCGGAGGATCGAGTCTACACAGTTATTTCAGGCGTTTTCTACATCGGCCTCGGCGATCAGTTCGACGCCGATAAGCTGCATGCATATCCGGCCGGTAGCGTCATCGTTCTACCCGGCAATACATCCCATTTTCATTGGGCGAAATCCAGTGAGTACATCACACAAGTTTCGGCGATTGGGCCGCTTGGTCTTGAATACGTAAACGCGAAAGACGATCCGCGAAACCAGCAGCCTGGGAATTGAGCCCGAGCCCAACTGCTTAAGTGTCTGGAAGCAGAAGCTCGTTTTCGCATATCTGTGTCGAGTGTTGACGGAATGGAGTATGAAGAGCTCGTCACTTCGACGCTTGCCAAGCGTATCGCAACTGTACGTAAACCCGAGCGCTGTATGAGCAGCCAAGTTCTTAGTTTCGCTGCGGATCGGCGCGAATTGAACGACATCTCAATGGAGGTAATAGGCGATGGCACACCGAGTGGCAGATGAGTTAATTAGCAGACTGGTTGAAGCGGGTGTCGAAAGACTTTACGGCGTCGTGGGCGACAGCCTGAATCCGGTGACGGATGCTTTGCGAATAAACGGCAAAGTTAAGTGGATTCACGTCCGCCACGAAGAAACTGCCGCGTTTGCGGCAGGCGCCGAGGCTCAGCTAAACGGGAAACTCGCGGCCTGCGGTGGCAGCTGCGGCCCCGGCAACCTTCACCTGATCAACGGACTCTTCGATGCTCATCGCAGCAATGCTCCAGTACTCGCGATCGCATCGCATATTCCAAGTAGTGAGATCGGCACCGGATATCTCCAGGAAACTCATCCGGAAATTCTTTTCAAAGAATGCAGTCACTACTGTGAGCTGATTTCGAATCCGAAGCAGTTTGAGCGTGTTCTCCACATCGCCATGCAGAGTGCAGTCGGAAAAGGCGGAGTGGCCGTAATCGTGTTGCCCGGCGACGTCTCTGGGATGGAGATTTCGAAGGATGACTCTCCTCGTTCCGTGGTCCGGCAAAGGCCCTCCATCCGCCCCTGTGAAAGGGACTTGGCGCAACTGGCGGAGTTGATTAATTCTTCAAAAAAAGTGGCCCTCTTCTGCGGGATCGGATGTGCCGGTGCCCACAATGAGCTAATGGCTCTGGCTGACAAGTTAAAGTCTCCCGTCGGCCACTCGTACCGCGGGAAACCGTTCGTCGAGTTCGACAACCCGTTCGATGTCGGAATGAGTGGATTGCTTGGATTCGGCGCGGCGTACCAGGCCATGCACGAATGCGACCTGCTGCTACTCTTGGGCACTGATTTTCCCTATAGCAAATTCCTGCCAACCAAACCCAAGATTGTCCAGGTTGACATTAGAGTTGAGAACTTGGGCCGACGAAGCAAACTGGATCTCGGATTATGGGGCGATATGGGCGAAACTATCCGCGCGCTACTCCCGATGATTGAAGCCAAGTCGGATCGCTCGTTCCTGGACGCGATGCTCGGAAAACATAAGAAGGCGCTTCGGGACCTGAATGCCTACGTAAATCACGTTGGGAAACGGAGGCCCATGCACCCTGAGCCTGTCGCGGCCGCGCTGAGTGACGTTGCGGCAGACGACGCGATCTTTACTGCTGATACGGGCATGTGTAACGTCTGGTCTTCCCGGTACATTCGAGCGACGAAGGACCGGCGCTTGATCGGCTCATTCACCCACGGGTCCATGGCAAACGCACTCCCTCAGGCCATTGGCGCCCAACTTTGCTATCCCGGAAGACAGGTAATCGCAATGGCGGGAGATGGCGGCCTCGCCATGCTCATGGGCGAGTTGTTGACGGTGACACAGTACGACCTCCCGATCAAGATCGTAGTCTTCAACAACAGCGCTCTCGGGATGGTGAAACTCGAGATGGAAGTCGACGGAATACCCGACTATCAGACGGATTTGAAGAATCCGAACTTTGCAAAGCTGGCCGAGGCGGTCGGGATGATGGGGGTAAGAATCGAAAACCCAACCGATCTGTCCTCTGGACTAAAGCAAGCGCTTCAGCATTCGGGTCCGGCGCTCATTGATGTGGTCACCGATCCAAATGCGCTTTCTCTGCCGTCCCATATCGAGGCGGACCAAGTCGTTGGCTTCGCAGTCGCCATGGGGAAACTCGTCCTCGCCGGTGGTATCGACGAGGTTGTAGACACAATTGAAACCAACATTCGGAATATATGAGAACTTTCTCCCGCGCTCCGGCACCGTGCGGGTGGTTCCGAGCCTGTCCTTATTATTGTCCCGTAGGATTGATCCTCCTCCGCGTGGCCGACAGACGAATGGCTTGCTTAGACCTTAGGCAATTCCGACCGCATCCTGCTTTATCGACAAGGAGAGGCACCGCATGAATCTACCCGACGCGCCGATTGCACACGAAGGCTTCTTCGCCACGCACTTCTTCACCGTGAGGGACCTGGAAAAATCGAAGGACTTCTATGTCCGAATTCTTGGCGGGAAAGTCATCAAGCCGGAAAATCCCTGCTACATCAAGTTGGCTAATACCTGGATCATTCTCAATTCCGGCGGTGGCCCGACTCCCGACAAGCCAGAAGTCCTCCTCGAGACTCCGTCGAATCTCAATAGCGTGAATAGCTTTCTCGACTTGCGTGTCGCTGACATCCGGGCTTGCTACAGTCAGTTGCGCGACAAAGGAGCGTTCTTTCTTACCGAGCCGCTAAACAATCGCGGCTGGGAATGGCGCTGCTACATGCGTGATCCTGACGGCTACCTCATCGAGGTCGGCCAATACACTCAACTGGCCCTCGACTGGTTCACAAACCATGCTACTTAAGGTGCCAGAG
>CAVXXU010000002.1:0-433629 GCA_963765825.1 uncultured Acidobacteriaceae bacterium | reverse complement strand
AAGAATCAGCCGACTGTCAAGAATTTCCTGGGGAGATCCCCCTACCGGAGATGAGAGACAACCGGTGCACTCGCCAGATTTTACCGCCAGCCGAAAATGTATCCAAGGATCGCGGTGAAGGCAGGCAGGATGGTCGATGCGTACGACTGTAGCCGGAAACGATTCGTATCGCACGGTCGACCTGCGCTTTCGCCACCTGCTGATAGATATCAGCGGATGTGCTGTACGCGTCGACCATTTTGCCTTGTAGCGATCAGCGTCACCAAAACTGGTCGGAGGAGTGGGAAAAGAGGGAAGGCGCATACAACGGAAGGAAACCACAAAAATTACGATGGAGGCCCCGACAATATAAAAAAAAACGAAGAGGGCCAGCCTGTAGCCTCAGACCCTCTGGAGTGGAGTGACCTCCCGAGCAGAGCCTTCAGCATTGCTCGACGTCGATCTTCACTTCTTGACGCCCAGCCATAGTACAATCCTGAGTGCTTAGGGGAGGACAACGTCTTTAAGAATGTTGTCGTTCTGCGTGATCGAAACCTTCTTATTACCGCCACTGTTCTGCTCCGAATCAAGGTATTTGTAGAGCGCAACAGCTTTCCTTAAAACATCAAACCTGAGTTCGTACCTTTTTCCTCGGCAAGCTGGCTTCGAGGATCTCGTTCATTCTGTCGTTAAACTCAACCGTCAATTTGGGCACTTTTTCTTACCTCAATGCCGCCTTTTATGTATTAAATATACACCTAATATACCTACTGTCAATGTATATTTGGCGTATTGGTACCCCACCTAAGCGGATTTAATCTCTTCCTGACCTCAGGGTCGGCGTGGGCGCGGCTACCCCTGAACACCCGGAGCACCCAAATACTTCGAACGATGTTTCTTGCCGGGTTACGGAATGAGGCTGGATTGAGACATTTGGAAAAAACAAACCTGTCCGAGCCGCAAACCAGGTTTCGAACTCGATCGGAAGCCGTCCTACATTGCTCAATTCAAATGTGAGCGCACCGGCATAACCCGGGTCGACAAAGCCGGCAGTTGCATGCACCAAAAGACCACAGTCTGCCCCATGAACTCCGGCCTTCGATCCTTCCCGCGAGGTCGTCCGGAAACCGGAAATACTCGAGCGTTGAAGCTAGGAACGAATTCGCCAGGATGGAGATAGAGGCTGCCCTCAGGGGAGTCATCGGTCGCCAATACAACTTTCTTGGCGTATTTGGCTTCGTCTTCAGCAGGAAAGAGTTTTCTCTCAAACGTATGTACGGACGATTCAGATTTTCAAGCTGATGGAAATCAGTGCTTAAGTGGACATCGAATGACGATGGGCCAAATTGTTCCTTCGCATTAACAATCGGAGTTATGAACAATCGTCTCTTCTCGTCCGGGTCAAACAAGGCGCTTTGCAATGTCGATTTCTGAGAGCAGCATCGTGAAATTACCCCTGGATTATTGCGACGTGAACGGCAGCAAGCTCAATGGATCTCAGCAGCAACTCGTCCGTACGAGCTAGGTAGTCACCGTAGCTATCGAAGTTAGCACCAGCCAGGGATTTCGCCGCCGGGAAACTTTCCTTCAGACGCTCTTCAAAGCTTGCGAACTTGAACAGCCATCCCGCCGTCAAAATCTCCGAACTCGTGGCAGGCGCTTCATTAAACCCTGAAAATACCTTATAAACCTGCTCGGCAACAGCTTTGGGTCCGACCAAAGATTTCAGTTCTGATAATATCTGTTCGTTCTTGGTAGAGCGCAGGGAAGAGATTTAGGAAGATCGAGCTGCCAGATTTCTTTCTTAACTCACTGGCGTTTTCGAGCTGTGTTCTACCAAACGACCGAACACGTAGCGAGTCCACCTCTGAAGCGATAGCCGCAGATTTATCCTGCAGGAAGGTACCAATCGTTTCCTCTAGTTTAGTCTTTGTCTCCCGTTCCGCACCATCTAGCGCCGCTAATTTGCGTGCATAGTCAAACTCATACGCTGCGAAAACTCTTTCGAACTCATCCATCGTGACATCGCCGCGCTTCATGTATTCGCGGACGAGCCTAAGCCTTAACCTAGTCGGAGGATGACTCCTCGCCTCATCGAGAGCCTGCGGCAACGAAGGCCGAGTCATTTCCAGCAGCAAAATCGGCATCTGCGAAGCGGGGCCTAAGACGCGGGCCGCGACAAAATCGGCGAAAACCTCAGAAACCCACTTGACCTGGAATGCTTTGCTCGAAGTATGATCCACCGCCGCCTCGCCGTAGACAAGCCGGTTAGAAATTCCCCGCGCTTCATCTAGCGCGTGACCGTATTCGTGCGCTAATACTGGCCATGCCAGTGGGTTTCTTCGGTCGACAAAGGCCTGGGCGAGAACACTACCGGCGCGAGTAAACCCCTTCAACAACCCTCTGTATCGTGTCAGCTCATGCTGCCCGATGTCCTCCAGCTTTTCCAAGACGTCCTCAATGCGGTATTCATAGGAACTCAGGGTATTTGTCATTATTACCGAAGTGTTTTGCCATTCGTCCTTGAAACACCCCCGCAGCACACGGAAGACCTGAGGCTCGGGTGTCTCGCGCGGCAGGAGGACGAGGAGTTCATGGAGCGTCAGCACCACGTTGATGACCGCTTGGACGATACCTGCCAGAGCGATCCGTTGTGCCTCATCTGAGAGCTCACCGCGGATAAGCGAAAAGATACGTGCGGAATTCCTGGAAAGTGTTTCAGCCTGCTCGTTCAGAACATGCAAAAGCGGATCTATTACGCCTGCATAGCCGGACTCCCTGTCTCGGAAATCGACAAAGAGTCGTTGTCGACCAAGGACCTGCTGGAGACGAACCAATTTCTCAACAGCTTCCCCAAGAGAAAATAGGACGCAAAGGCGATCCAGCGCGTCGTCGTCCTGCTGCGATTCGGGTAATGCCGTCATGGGCGATCGGTCAGGTCAGGAGCCCCAAGTAGCCAACTTCCTTAATGAAGAATCCAATCGCAGCACGAAGCTCTGCGGGTTCCGGTCTTCGCGACCTCGCAAGCAAGTCACGTAGGAGTGTCTCGACTTGATGACACTCTGGGGCTAAGCCCCGTGCGGGCTCTTGACCTTCGTCGGGTGCCAACCGTCTTAATGCCTGCTCATGCTCCACCTGGCCAGTTGCTGCTGGCTTGGGCCGGTAAGCACTGACAACGCGGCAATACTCTACGCCACTCTCCAACTCTTCCTGAATACGTTCGTTCCACGCAGCCGAATCGGCAGCTATATCCGCCAGGGCGGTCAGAACTCTACCGGCAAGAATAGAAAGGTGAACATCATTTCGGGGTGCAGTTGCAGCAGCCATCTGGAGCCACCCTTTCACGGCCGAGCGCGGGACACTCGGAAAATCAAAACGCCGAATCTTACATCGGCAATTCAAATTCTTCCATTACCAAAACGTGCCTGTTGTAGGGCCCTCAAAACGATAGGGATACCCAACATCATGTACGCTCCGCGAAGAACATACAACATTTTTACGTATTGCAGATCATATACCGTACGTTCATATTGTCAATAACCTAAACGGTGTGCATAAGTTACATAATCTATATGATGTAAATTATGTACATTATTAACATTATCCACGTAATCTAAGTGATTGTTAGTATTCAAATAATGTATATAATGTGTTGAAGTTCGCGGACATAGCACCCAATGAATGACGACTCCAAAGATTGGTGTGTACTTAGCCTTCAAAGATTTCCGCGTGAGCTTAAGAAAAAGCTCAGAATGAAAGGCGATCAAAAGATATCGACCTCCAGGAACTGTGCGCAAAGTACTTGGAAGCAGGTCTGACAAAAGACGAATCAAAACCTTCGCCCGGTAAGAAATAGGCGTACTCTACGCCCCTTAGTTCCCCGGCGCCGCTGAAGGATCGCTCAACGCAATCAGCTTCCCCGGCGGATAATCCGCAGGCGTGAGTGGAGTGTCAGGATCCGGATTCACAATGGTCAGAACTTTCCCGCTGCGCACTCCCCGAATCGTCAGGCGCTGGCTCTCCACCGACACCACCCGATACTTCTCGTCGAAGATTGCACCTTTCGGCGCTTTCATAGCTGGTTTGGATGCCATTTTCCCAGACCGCGTTTCCTGACTTGCACCTTTGAATGCGGTTGTAAAACTGAATACGGTTGTAAAACCATTATGAGCCTGCCAATCCGCTTTCGCAAATTGGCAAATCCCGCGTAGGGGCGGACGCAGCTAGCCCTGAGCGACGCCGAAGGGTCCGCCAAGGTTTTGAAACCGTCGGGAGATAAAATTTAGGAAAAAGAAGAAAACCCCTCCTACAATCGTGCTTCCGCCTCATGAACCGCGACCGCATCATCGAGCTTCTTCAGCCCTTCCTCAGCGCGCCCATTGCGGGTTCCGCAGCGGGGGCCTCACTCTCCTCCACGCAACTCGACAGTATATCGACATACATCGATATACTAATCCGCTGGAACGCCCGTATCAATCTGACCGCGATCCGCGATCCCGAAGACATCGTCACCCGCCACTTCGGCGAAAGCCTCTTCGTCGCCCGCCATCTGTTCCCGGATCGAATTCATCTGGGCACAGCCACCGCCCTTGCCGATCTAGGTTCTGGCGCCGGATTCCCAGGCCTCCCTATCAAACTCTGGGCGCCACACATCTCCCTCACCCTGATCGAATCCAATCACAAAAAAGCAACCTTCCTCCGCGAGGTCACGCGCGCCCTTACATTGACCGACGTCAATATACAAAATGCCCGCGCCGAAGCCCTCGCCGCAAGCGCCTTTCAGGTCGTCACCCTGCGCGCCGTCGAGCGCTTCGAATCCGTCCTGCCAGTTGCCGCTTCTCTGGTAGCTCCATCTGGCAGCTTGGCCCTCCTGATCGGCCGTACCCAGGCACACCAAGCCCGCCACCTTCTACCCAACCTCGCGTGGAACGGACCCGTCCCAATCCCAAACTCCAACTCGAGAATCCTACTCTGCGCCAGCAATCCTTGAACCACAAGATACAACAAGTGGGATGGACGTGGCCTTATTTATCATCAAGATCGCTTAACTTCCACTCACATGCGGCAAAGTGGAATACAAATAACAATTCTAGACGGATCACGAAGTCTACCGCGTTCGAGTGTTGATCTTGTCATGGGACTCCTCATTCCTTGCACATGAACAGGCATCAGAGTAGTAATTGTGGAACAGAAACCGCAGGCGAGACCTCCAATTCTGTAGAGTATCGTATAATATGTAGTTAGCAGACATCGAAGTGGAACAAACATCAAATACTGCGGCCATTCATCAGAGTGTAGGGGTTCATCGCCAACAAAGTTTTCCACAATGTTCCTTCAGGAACATTTCTACGAAATGTAACCAAGCCACTCACCCCGCGAAGAAACTCGCAATATGTTCCTGCAGGAACATTCGGCACTCTCATCCCAGCCGCAGGGTGTAAACGAGACGGAAGAATCAACCACCAAGTTGGCGCAGCCCTTTCCCAGCCTACCCGCCAAACGAAACCCTTCCATCATGAACAAACCAGGCGAGCCTAGCGCGACCGTTGGAGAATGTTCCTGAAGGAACATTCTGACAGAGCACAACTGGGAGAGTGCGTGCGCAACATCTCATCGCTCGAAACCGTTCCTGCAGGAACACTTTGCCAATTTGAGTTTGCTTTGTGTTCCTGCAGGAACATCTGACACGTTTTGCACACAAAATCGTCAACGTGCACAGCTAATCTCGTTGCATGCGAATGCAAAGCGGATTATGCTGCCGATAGCTCTGCTTCTCCTGACAATCGAATGGGACGCGTAATCGCTGTTGCCAACCAGAAGGGTGGCGTCGGGAAGACCACGACCGCCATCAACCTGGCTGCATCGTTTGCAGCCGCTGAAGTGAACACACTGCTGGTCGACTGCGATCCCCAGTCGAATGCGACCAGCGGTCTTGGTTTCCCTAAAGATCCTGACCGTATCAATTCCTACCATCTTCTAATGAAGGATGCCTCGGCCGAGGAGGCGCTGCTCGCGACTGAACTTGAGCAGCTGTGGCTGATTCCTGCCCACAAGAATCTGATCGGCGCAAACATTGAGTTGGTGGACGCAGAGGGGCGCGAGTTTCGCCTGCGCGAAGCATTGGCGCCACTGCGCGATCGCTTTCAGTTCGTGGTGCTGGACTGTCCTCCAGCGCTGGATCTGCTGACGCTGAACGCGCTGGTCGCGGCCGATGCGGTGCTCATTCCGATGCAGGGTGAGTACTTTGCCCTTGAGGGCGTGAGCGAACTGCTGGACACCATCGAGCGCATTCGCGCGGGGCTGAATCCTGAGTTGGGAATTGAAGGCGTGGTGCTGACCATGTTCGATGACCGTACCAACCTGGCGCAGCAGGTGATGAGTGAACTCAAGAACTATTTTGGCGAGAAGCTATGCCGCACGAGCATACCGCGGAACATACGCCTGGCAGAGGCGCCCAGCCACGGGAAGGCGGCGCTGGTGTACGATCCGCGATCGAAGGGCGCGGAGAGTTACATACGTTTGGCGAAGGAGATAATCGAGAGGCAGGCCTCAGCTGTCAGCTCTCAGCCTTCAGCTGTCAGCGCGGAGCCAGAAGCACCCGTGGCGGATCAGGCTCTGGGCGCGGAGTCTCCGGCTGTGGAGGAGATGCCAGAGGCGGCCGCGGAGATGGACAAGACGGCTTGAGCGAATATTGATGTATGTCGATATATATATTGATGCGCGTCGATATCAAGATGCGGCATTTTGGGGGCGGTTTCAGCCGCCCCTCCGGGACGGAGTTGGTTGTTCGTGGCCTTCCCCGGCGTTGAAACGCCGGGCTATTTTCGGGAACGCCTCCGGCGCTGGGAGGATGGCCTGCGGGGGCTGGGCGTGGATGGCTCGCGATTCACAGGTGATGACAAAGAGTTTTGGTGAGAGAGACAAATATTGAGGGAAATACATCGATGACTACTTCGGCGGCGGAGAATTTGGCGGGGCGAGCGGGCGAGAAAGACAAAGAGAAGGTGGAGAAGCGGCGGGCTTTGGGGCGGGGGCTGGAGTCGTTGCTGCCGGGGCCTCGGGCGGTGATTGGCGGGCAGGGTGGCGCGGCCAGCAAACCCCAGGTTCCTCACTTCGTTCGGAATGACAACAGTTCTTCGGGGGCGGGTTCCACCGCAGCGCCCCTTTCCAGCACGGCTTCTGCTCCTAATGTTTCTGCCGATAAGGGGTCTTTCGATACAACTTCTCTGCGCGACAGAAGCGATGCTGCGGCGGTCGACGGCCACATTCGCGGAGAGGCTGTGCCGGGGGTGATTCGGGCCGTGGTTGAAGAGGAAGAGTCGCAGGCGGGGGCGCCCGCGCCACACTTGCCCGTGCTACACCCGGCTTCACACTCGGGAGCCGAGCTGCGCTCGGCTGGACAGCCGGGGGCGGCTGTCCCCACATTCAGCACACCTGCGGGTGAGGAGACTATCACGATTTATGCGCAGGCGGAGTCGCGGATGCCGGGGAATCTGGTGGTGAACCTGGCGATCGGGGACATCGACAAGAATCCGTTTCAGACGCGGTATGTGGAGGATGACGAGAAGCTGGAGGAGTTGGCGGAATCGATCAAGGTGAACGGCGTGGTGCAGCCGATCATGGTGCGTCCCTCCGACGAAGATGAAGGGCGCTACATCTTAGTGCTGGGTGAGCGGCGGCTGCATGCTTCGAAGAAGGCGGGAAAGACGCACATTCCGGCAATGGTGCGGCGGGTGTCGCTGCAGCAGGCGGCAGAGATGACGATCGTCGAGAACCTGCAGCGCGAGGATTTGAGTGCGCTGGAACAAGCGGAGGCATTCCGTGTGTTGAGTATTAGATTTTCGATGACGCAGCAGCAGATTGGGGAGCGGGTTGGCTTGTCGCGAACATCGGTGACGAATTACATGCGACTGCTGAAGCTGCCGCGGGATGTGATGCAGTTGCTGGCGGAAAAAAAGATTAACTTCGCGAAGGCCAAGGAATTGTTGAAGCTGAATGGCGATGATCAGATTGCAGAGGCCGCGATCTATGCGGTGAAGAAGGGCCTGACGCTGGAGCAGGTGGAGATGCTGGTGCTGCGGATGAACGGACTGCTGGATCCGATTCCGGGGATGCCGGGACAGGAACCGAGGAAGAGCAGCGGGGCGCGGTGGGTGGATCCGAATGTGCGGGCGGCGCAGTTGGATTTGGAGCGGATGTTGGGAGTGCGAGTGCGGATCCGCGACCGGAAGGGGAAAGGGAAGATTGTGATTGAGTATTCCACGGTGGATGATTATGACCGGGTAGTGGAGATGTTGAGGGGGAAGAAAGCGAATTAGCTTTTAGCTTTTAGCCTTGAGCTTTTAGCTTGAATCGTATTGGGCGGCCTGGCGGCCGCCTTTTCGTTTGTGGAATTTGGATTGCTAAATGGTGGGTGGTGACGCGGGTTTCGGGGCTTTTCAGGTCGTGGGTGGGAGATTAGCAGGGCGGGTGTTTACCATCGCGGTACGCGGGTATGAATTCAACCTTCCCTTCTTTTTAGGGGGGGTCCCGGGCGTTGAAAGGCAGGGCTATCTTCGGGAGCGCCACCGGAGCAAGGTGGTGAGGTGATGGGGGCGCGTTTGATCACAGTTCGGCACAAGGTCCCTCCACTCCGCCGTCGCTGGCGCTCCGGCTCCGGTCGGGATGACAAATTCCTTGGTTGAGTTCTTCATGTTAAATCGGGCGCGGGAACATCCAGGCTCACGCGTAGGTGAAGAGGGTCATGAAGCCGTAATCCATGTGGAGTTGCTGGTGGCAGTGGAATAGGGTGAGGCCGGGGTTGTTGGCTGTGAAATCGATTTCTACTTCCTGGTAGCCGTTGACCATGACTACATCTTTCATGATTCCGGAGGTGGGCTGGCCGGCGTATTTTGTGAGTTCGAAAGTGTGGCGGTGGAGGTGGATGGGGTGGATGTCGTCGCTGGCGTTGCGCATGCGGAGGCGGTAGCGCTTGCCTTCGTGGAGATGGAAGGCGGGATCGGCCGTCATTTGATTGAGGGGATAGGCGGCGCCGTTGATGGTCCATTGATTGAAGCCTTCGAGGGCGGCGTTTTGTTTTTCGAAGAGCATGGTGAAAGTTTCGTCGGGCGCGGCGGCGCTGGCGGCGGGATTTCCGAAGTGGGTGTAGTTCCATTTGAAGGGGGCGGGCGGAAGCCACTGCGGTTTGGTTTTGCTGCCGGCGTATTCGACTACGATGCCCATGCCGTGATGGCGATCGTCGTCGTCGAGGTCTCCCATGATCCAGACGCCGGGATGATTCATTTCGACGATAGCGGAGATGCGCTCGGCGGTTCCGAGCCAGAGCACGGGAACGCGAACGGGCTTGGGGAGCGGATTGCCGTCCATGGCGATGACGGTGAAGGTGTGGCCGGGAAGGGCGAGGCTGCGAATCTCGGTGGCGCTTGCATTGAGCACGTGAAAGAGAACGCGCTCGCCGGATTTCACGCGGACCGGTTCGCCGTGGCCGAGCATGCGTCCGTTGATGGTGAAGGAATCGTAGCCGACTTCGAATCCGTGCGGCAAGCCGCGGGCGAGGGAGGCTTTCATTTTGCTTTCGCCGGAATCTTTGAGTTCAGGGATGGGCTGCGCGGGGGAGAGGAAGTGCTGCGGCATGTCGCCGCCGTGGCTGAGGGTCGGCTGGAATTCTTTTAGGGTGAGAAAAACTTCGCGGTCGTAGTTGCCGGGGTGGTGGGCAGGCTCGATGTAGACCGGACCGACGAGGCCTCCGTATTGGCCGAGATCGAGATTGGCTCCGGCGCGAACGTGGGTGTGATAAAAACGGAATCCAGCGGGCTTGGGGGTAAAAGAAATTCTGCGCGAGCCGTGGGGAGGAATGAAGGGAGTGCCCTCTTCGGCGGCGCCGTCGACGTCGGGAGAGACGAACTGGCCGTGCCAGTGGAGTTGCTCAGGAATGTCGGTGTCGTTGTGGATGTCGATGGTGACGGGCTGTCCTTCTTTGAGGCGAAGCAGCGGGCCGGGGAACTGGCCGTTGTAAGTAGTGACGGATAAAATGCGCTTGGGCGCGATCTCGAGAGGCGTGGTGGCGATGGTGAGGGTATAGTCGGCGGGGGTTTGGGCGAGGAAGCGGGGAGGGGCGAGGAGTGAGGCGGCTGCTGTGGCTGCGGCGGTTTTCAGGAAGGTGCGGCGGTTGGGATTTTGCGGGGACATATCAGGGGAATATAGCGGATTTTTGTGCTGACGCGTGAGAGCCCTTGGAATCAAAGTCCCGACCCTCGCCGCAAAGGGGCGCGGCTAGGATCGGGCAGCCAGCGAGCTCTAAATATTCCGATGATTCTTAAAGAGAGGGACATCTTCGCTCCGATGCTCATCGAGGAAATCTTTCAGGTGCGGCGGTTGAAGTGTTTGTCAATATGGCTTCTCGTGCTCGGCTGCTTGGCATGCAGACCACCGAGAGATCAAAGGATGCTCGTCGCCTATATTCAGGGGGATGTTTTTTCGCATTCTACAAGCGCTAAGGTCTGGAAGAACGAGCAGAGTGTTGAGTGCGTGCTGGCAAGTGGCTGGCCCCAGTTTCCACCTGACAAAAGAGGAGATATTCTTCTGTGCGGAGATCAGACACAGTTGGCTTGGTCGCAGGTTTGGATCAAGAACGACGTCGAGGATCAAGTCTATGAAGCCGCAAGAATGTCCGATGTGACCTTTCATGGCTCGGGCCGCGGAATACGAGGTAAGGGCTCCGCACGGTGGTGCAAAAGGGTATCCCAGAGTCTTGATTGCGAATGAGCAAATCGTATTGGTTTGAAACGATTCGGATCCGGCCGCAAGATCAAGCTTCGGGCGGAATGTTGGGCGGAGTCGGCGGGGGCAGGAGGCTGGCGGCGACTAGGGATCGAAGGCTCTCGATATGGGCTTTGAGGGCGGCGTGAAGCTCTTTGGTCACGGCGACAAACTCGTCGCCTTCAGCGGCGATGGCGCGCGCACACAGGTCTTTGATGTAGTCTTCCGAGGACATTCCCGATGGGTAGGATGCCAAACAGAGGGGCGCTGCGCCAATACTGGAAATTGTGTAGAACTTTCTACTATAGCGGGATTTTAAAGATGGCTGGAACGGCCCACTTCTCGCGCAAAGGGCGCGCGAGAAATGGGGCACCCGGCACCCGGGGTGGGACATTAGGTATTTGGCGAGTTAAATATTAATTCGCACTGGTTGGGAGGAATATGAATCTGAGGATTATGCGACAGGTACAGGTTGGCGGGCTGGTGGTGGGGTCGGTGATCGGGCTGACGGGGGCGCATGCGGGAACGTTGCCGGCGCCTCCGGTGGCGAAGAAAGTTCCGCACGTGACGGAAGTGAACGGGCACCGGATGGAGGACAACTATTTTTGGCTGCGGGACAAGCCGAATCCGGAGGTGCGGGCGTATCTGGAGGCGGAGAACGCGTATGCGGATGCGGTGATGAAGCCGACGGAAGCGTTCCAGAAAAAGTTGTATGGCGAGATGCTGGGGAGGATCAAGGAAACGGACGAGGAGGTGCCGTACCGCGAGGGGGATTATTTTTATTACACGCGGACGGAGGCGGGGAAGCAGTATGGGATCCGCTGCCGGCGGAAGGGCAGCATGGAGGGAGCGGAAGAAGTGGTGCTGGACGTGAATGAAATGGCGACGGGGCTGGCATTCATGTCGGTGAATGAATATGCAGTGAGTCCGGACGGGAATTTATTGGCGTATTCGTATGACAATACGGGGTTCCGGCAGTACACGCTGGCGGTGAAAGATCTGCGGACGGGGAAGACGCTGGTGGATCATGCGGAGCGGGTGGGGTCGGTGGTGTGGGCGAACGATAACAAGACGATTTTTTATACGCAGGAAGATGCGGTGTCGAAGCGGCAGTACCGGCTGTACCGGCATACGGTGGGGACCACGGGCGCGGATGCGCTGGTGTATGAGGAGAAGGACGAGCGCTTCGATGTGTACGCGGGGAAGACGCGGAGCGATGCATATATCTTCATGTATTGCGCCAGCCATACGACGAGCGAGGCGCGGTACATTGCGGCGGACCGGCCGATGGCGGAGTTCAAGGTGGTGGAGCCGCGGAAGCAGGATGTGCAGTACTATCCCGACCATAATGGGGAGTATTTTTATATTCGGGTGAACGATACGGGGAGAAATTTCCGGCTGGTGAAGGCGCCGGTGGCGGATCCGGAGAAAAAGAATTGGACGGAAGTGGTGGCGCAGGATCCGAATGTGATGTTGAACCATCTGGAGATGTTCAAGAATTTTTATGTGCTGATGGAGCGCGAACATGGGCTGCCGCAGATTCAGGTGACCGATTTGAGAAGCGGGGCGTCGCACAGGATTGAATTTCCGGAGCCGGCGTATTTGAGTCACGGGTATGTGAATCGCGTGTATGACACGGCGGAATTCCGGTATGCGTATGAGTCGCCGATTACGCCGCCGTCGGTGTTTGCGTACGACATGGAGAAAGGGACGTCGACGCTGCTGAAGCAGAAGGAAGTGCCGGGCGGATATGACCGGACGAAATATGTGGTGGAGCAGATTTATGCGCCGGCGGCGGATGGAATGAAGATTCCGATTTCGGTGGTGCATCGCAAGGACGCGAAGCTGGACGGAAACGAGGGTTTGTATTTGTACGGGTACGGGTCGTATGGATTTTCGATCGATGCGTCGTTTAATCCGAACTGGTTCAGCCTGGTTGACCGGGGCGTGACGGTGGCGGTGGCGCACATTCGCGGCGGCGGGGAGATGGGCAAGGCGTGGCACGACGCGGGACGCATGATGAACAAGAAAAATACGTTCAGCGATTTTATTGCGTGCGCGGAGTATCTGGTGGGGCATGGATATGGGTCGAAGGAACGGCTGGTGATCGAAGGACGGAGCGCAGGCGGATTGCTGATGGGGGCGGTGCTCAATATGCGTCCGGATCTGTTCAAGGCAGCGGTGGTGGGCGTGCCGTTCGTGGATGTGATGAACACGATGCTGGATGAAACGTTGCCGCTGACGGTGGGAGAGTTTGAGGAGTGGGGGAATCCGAAGCAGAAAGCGGCGTTCGACTACATGATTACTTATTCGCCTTACGACAATGTGGAGGCGAAGAATTATCCGGACATGCTGGTGAAGACGTCGTTCAACGACAGCCAGGTGATGTACTGGGAGCCGGCGAAGTATGTGGCGAAGATGCGGGCTGCGCGGACGGATCATAATATTTTGATTTTGAAAACGAATCTGAGTCCCGCGGGGCATGGTGGGGCGTCGGGGAGATACGACCGGCTACATGAAGCGGCGTTTGATTACGCTTATATTTTGCGGGAGATGGGGATTGAGGAGTAGGGTTTTTCGTGGCGGGATTCTAAAAGTCAAAATCCCCACCCGGCAAATCACCCGGCGTTCTTTTTTTGGAGAGGAATTTGTTTCGCCCCTTGCGGGGCTTGATGGTTGGCGGACCGGCCCCACGGCTTGCGCGTGGGCTGAATTCTTTCGCCGCTGCGCAGGTATCCCTTTTCGGGACCCCTCGGCTGATCCTTCGCTGCGCTCGGCTGGACAGCCGAGGCGGCTGTCCCTACGTAGACCTCTTAGATCAGGCCGGCGCGGACTCGGCGTAGGAAGTCTTCGCCGTCGGCTTTGGCTTGGGCTAGGACTTTGGGTTGGTTGCGGTACTCGAGGGCGACTTCCTGGAGAAAAAGTTCGACGGCGTCTTTGGGCTTGAAGCCTTGGGTGACGAGCTTGCGGATGCGCGGGGTGAAGCTGTCGGCATCGTCGGCGGAACCGAGGCGGGAAAGGTGGTCGGCGCAGCGGTGATCGCGGAATTTGCCGCCGGCCAGGCGGTCGAAGGCCGTCTTGGCTTCAGGATCGTTGAGGAGAGTAGGTAGCGGGACATTCCATTCGCACTGGGAGCACGTCCATCCCTGGAAAGAATGGCCGGTGGTCCAGATTAGTTCCCTGGTGGTTTTCGGTGGTGCAGTTCGACTATCTGGGACGCGATCCATGAACTAGGCGAATCCAGTCCCGCCGCCAGCGAGGGTGCATGAATTCTTTTCTGGATTCTACTCTGGAAGTGGGGGGTGTAGAAGGGTTCGGGAGCTTTCTTGAGAAAAGCTTTTTACCGCTGAGATCGCGGAGGGTTCGCTGAGGACGCTGAGAAGAGCAGTTCGCGGGAGCGTGGAGAACGGCGGGCGCAGCCGAGCTTGCACTCGGCCTGTCCGGGTCAGAGGACCCGGACCCCCACACGCAAGGGCGGATTCCTCGCTTCGCTCGGAATGACACGCTACATCAGGCTTGGCCCGGGCTACATCTGCTCGGCCCGGAATGACAACCTAATCATTTGGCGAAGAAATAGTCGAAGGATTTTACAGCGGTGAATTCGTCGTCTTTGATGTCGAAGACGGTGTAGAGCTTGGTGACGTGGAGAACGTCGCGAACTTTTTGGGTGAGGTGCAGGAGTTTGAGCTCGCCACCCGCGTTGCGGGTGGTGGTGAAGGAGCTGACGAGTTCTCCGACGCCGGAGCTGTCGAGGTAGTCGACGGCGGCGAGGTTGAGGATGATTTTCTTTTTTCCGTCGGCGAGGAGGTTGCGAACGGCGGCGCGGAGTTCGCCGATCTCGGGGCCGAGAATGAGGCGACCATGGATGTCGAGGATGGTGACGTGGGAAACTTCGCGGGAATCAATCTTCAGAGACATGCTGCGCACCCGGCGGAATGGTAGTGGGTGATGGGGACCAAGTCAATGTGGGAGAGTGCAAACCCAAGGTCCTTCGACGGCGCTCGGGATGACAACCGCAACCAGCTGAGGCAAGGTCCGGCGGCGTTCGGATGACCGCGGCAAAACCCAAGGTCCCTCGACTTCACAAAACGATTCGCTTCGCTCGTCGTTTTCCTACGCTCGGGATGACAAATGGAATTCAGGACGACAAGTCGACGGGCGGATTTCGACTAGCGACTGGATTTCGGTTAGAAGGAGGGCTGGGCGGTTAAGTCGGATTGGGAGTCGCGGATTTCCTGGATGGCGGAGGTGATGATGGGGGTGGAGTATTCGGGATGGCGGAATTCCAGGTGCATGCCGCGGCCGACGTATTGCAGCTTGAGCATGGAGCCTCCCCAGGTGGAGCCGGCGATCGCGACTTGCACCGGCTTCGGGCAGAATTCGGGATGGCCGGAGAGAAGAGCTTCGCTGCCTCCTAGAAGGACTGCGGTGTAGCAGTGGTTCATGGTCTGGATCTGGAGGACGGTGGAGGGAGGAAGAGTGTCGAGGTAGACGCCACCTTCGATTTCCGACCGAATGATGCTGCGGTTGACTTCGTCGGCCAGATTGGGGTGTGCGTTAAACATGCTGGTGACCGGAGATAAGGGTATCGGGTTTCGGGTTGGGGGACAAGAGTCCGTTGGAGCGGGGGAGCATGGACTTTAGAGGAAGGCGGAGTGGCGAGGGTTGCAGAGAATTGCATGTTCGAGGGCCCGAGCCTCTTGCTAGCGCCAAAGCCGAGCTGCGCTCGGCGGACAGCCCCTTCGACTTCGCTCAGGGCAGGCTTGGGCGGCTGCCCCCACAGAAACCATTGTTCCCGATAGAAACTATTCTTGCCAACGGGAACCTTTTCCACAGGAACCTTTCATTCCCCACAGAAACCACTTCCCCTAACTAAATCATGCGGTTGGCACTAGATACGGCGTCTTAGCCCTCCCCGTGGCCGGCTTGGTGCTGCTCGGGCATGGCGTGGTGAAGCCTGATAAAATAATGGCATAAAGGGGTTCCTCAATTTCATGCCAGTTCCTGTGTCACAGATGTGGACGGTGTCGACGTATGTGCTGCGGCAGAAGCTCGCGGGGCGGAAGCAGTATCCGCTGGTGCTGATGCTGGAGCCGCTGTTCCGCTGCAATCTGGCGTGCGCGGGGTGTGGGAAGATTCAGTATCCGGCACACATTTTGAAGAAGGATTTGTCACCCGAGGAGTGTTTCCGGGCGGTCGATGAGTGCGGGGCGCCGATGGTGTCGATTCCGGGCGGCGAGCCTCTGATGCATCCGCAGATCGGGGAGATCGTTGAGGGGCTGGTGGCGCGGAAGAAATATATTTATTTGTGCACGAACGCGCTGCTGCTGAAAGAAAAGATTGGGCTGTTCAAGCCGAGTAAGTATTTGACCTTCAGCGTGCACCTGGACGGGCAGCGGGAAGAGCATGACCTAGCGGTGTGCCGCGAGGGCGGGTACGACATTGCCGTCGAGGCGGTCCGCGAGGCGCTGAAGCGCGGGTTTCGCGTCACGACGAATACCACGCTGTTTGATGGGGCGAATCCGAAGTCGGTGCGGGCGTTTTTTGACGAGATGATGGAGCTGGGCGTGGAGGGGATGATGCTCTCGCCTGGGTACTCGTATGACAAGGCGCCGGATCAGAAACATTTTCTGGGGCGGGCGCGGACGCGGCGGATGTTTCGCGCGATTTTGTCGAACCGGAAAAAAGAATGGCAGTTTAATTTGTCGCCGCTGTTTCTGGAATTTTTGATGGGGAAGAAGACGTATCCATGCACGCCGTGGGGGATGCCGACTTATAACGTGTTTGGCTGGCAGAAGCCTTGCTATCTGTTGCAGGACGGGTACGCCGAGACTTTTTCTGAGTTGCTCGCGACGACCGAGTGGTCGAAGTATGGGACGGAGTCGGGGAATCCGGCGTGCGCGAATTGCATGGTGCATAGCGGGTATGAGGCTTCGGCGGTGCATGCCACGTTTAATTCGCTGGGCGGATTTTTGGCGACCGTGAAGGGGACTTTGTTTTCGCGGTATCGCGACGATGAGGCGCTGCGGATGCTGGAGGAGCCGGTGGCGGCGGTGCATCCGCTGGTGCAGATTGCGGCGCCGGAGACGGTGCACGAGGCGCGGGTTTAGGGTGTGCGGCTTTTGGCCAAGGTCGAAAGCGTATTCAGTATTCGCGGCCGCGGGTCCGTGGTCGCGGTAATCTGGCTTTCCGATCTTCGAGTTAAGGTCGGCGATCTGGTGCAGCTTCGGTTTGCCGATGGGCAACTTCGGGACACCCGCATAAACGGGATCGAACTCATAAAAAAAGCTGGGGCCGATTGTCAGGCTGCGTTCTTGCTGCCTGGCAACTTCCCGAGTGAAGTGGTCGCCGCAGGAACTGAGATTTGGGTGAGCGGGCAGGCGCCATGACGTCTCAGCGCGTAGCGGTTGTAGAAATTCCCTGAGAGGCCGGCGATGGCGACGGCTGGTAGGGATCCTTCGACTGCGCGGCGGCTGCGCTTCGCTTGCCTCCGCTTCGCTCAGGATGACAGAGCTCATAATCCGAGTTTGAATTCCAAGAGAAATCTATGACTGGTAAAGAGGGCGGGCATATTGATCATGCTGCGGCGGGGGCGGTGCCGCCGCATGCGAACGTGGTGAATCCTGACGCGCTGGAAGTGGCGCCGGGAACGGCGCATGAGCGGCTCGAGGGATGGATTCCGGAGCTGGCTAGCGAAGACGAGCTGCGGGCGGCTTTAGAGAAGGCGTTTGATTATCGCGGGGACGTGACCATCACTCGCAAGGATGGGTCGAAGATTGAAGGATATTTGTTTGACCGGCGGCCGGGGGCCTCGCTGAAGGATTCGGTGGTGCGGCTTTATCCCAGGAATTCTTCGGAGAAGGTTTCGATCTCGTATGCGGAGATTGGGGCGCTCGCGTTTTCCGGGCGCGATACGGCGGCGGGGAAAAGTTGGGAGGCCTGGATGAAGAAGTATGCGGAGAAAAAAGCGGCGGGGGAGAAGGATTTGAGTTTGCATCCGGAGTCGCTGGAATAGGAGCGACGCGAAGTTCGAGAGTTTCACGCGTCCCCCACGGGACGCTTTTTTCTTGCCCGCCATCACTCGCCTGTGAACGGGCGGGTTATTTTCGAGTGTCCCAGTCGGGATAGAACGACAAAGAGAATTTAGCCGCGCGGTGAACGTGCAGCTCAGGATTATTTGCCGGGTCCGAATGAGAGGGTGCCGATCAGGTCTTCGACTTCATCGTCGGTGCCGGCGATTATGGTTATGGAGACGGCGTAGCCGTGGGAGAGCAGGCCTAACGTGGACTGATGCATGACGCGGGAACCGACATCTTTGTGAAAATCCCCGCGGACGAGATTTTTTTGACCGACGGCGATTTCGTAGGGATCTTCGTCGAGCGCGAAACCCTGGGCCTTAGCTACTTCGGCGAGCGGGCCGAAATATTGGGCGGCATCTTTCAGGCCGGGGTAGGTAGAGACGGGCTCGGCGGCGATGAGGATTGAGGAGTTCACGTCCTCGGCGCGGGCCTCGGGGGGGCGAGAGAAGGCTGCTAGCAGGACTCTGGCGGTGGACTGCACGGACTTGGTGGCTTCGGCGGGCTGTTCATCGCGGGTATTCATCTCTTCGGTGCGCAGGACCCAGCCGGGGGGAATTCTAACGGAGAGCGCGAGGGATTTGTTGCGGTACACGCCGTTGAGAATTGAGCCCGGATCGAGGCTGGATTCGGGAGGCTTTTTGGTGTGTTTGGGATTTGCTGATGAACTCGAGTCTTGGGTCCAGATCGCCGGGGGCGCGAGCGCGGCGAGGAGGACAGCGTAGAAGAGGACGCGGAGCATAGGACGATGGTAACGGAATTCGGCATTCGTGGCGGGGCCGGCGAAACCCGAGGTCCCTCGGCTGCGCTGGGGATAACAAAACTTGCCGGTTTACAACGTCTGGTCTCTACGTCTGGTGTCTGCGCGTGATCGCTTCGGCGTCGGCAGAGACGTTGCGAGCAACGTCTCTACGAAAACCGTTTGCGATGGCTCAGGCGGCGCGGCCGAGGACCGGTTGGGTGCAGTGGCTGCAGCGGCGGGCTTCGATGGGAATTTCGCTGAGGCATTCGGGACACTTCTTGGTGGTGGGGTCGGGTGGCTTGTCGCCGCGGTTCATGCGGGCGACGAGAGCATTCACCGGGAGAACAACGAGGAAGTAGACTACTGCGGAGATGAGGATGAAGGAGATGGTGGCATTGATGAACTCGCCGATGAGAAAATCGGTTCCGTGGACCGTGAATTTGAGGCTTAAGTAGTCCTGCTTGCCGACAATCACCGCGATTAGCGGAGTGATGAAGGCTTTGGTGAGGCCTGTGACCACGCCTGCGAAGGCAGCGCCGATGACAACGCCGACGGCCATATCCACAACATTTCCACGCAGGATGAATTTCTTGAATCCGTTTAGCATGAGGGTGAGCCTCCGAAAATGAAGTGGTCGTAATGTAAGGCAGGGGGAGCCAGAGGTCAAGGGGGCAGAGGTCGGCCGATTCAGGCCTCCCTGAGGAAGGTGTTTCATTTTTATGGATTGGTTGCCGCCAGTGAACTGTCGGGCTATTTTCGCCTCCGGCGCTTTGCGCTTAGGCCTCGAGGCACAAACAACCTCATCTCACTTTGCCGGCTTTCGCGGGCGGGGGTGCCTGCGCCACACTAGTTCAAATTCGCATGGGCATTACGATGTAGCGGTATTTGTAGTCGTCGCCTTCGGCGGGGCGGAACTGGCCGGCGGACTGGGGATCTTTGAGTTCGAGGCGGACTTCGCTGGTGCCGGCGGCTTTGAGGAAGTCGACCAGGTATTGGGCGTTGAAGCCGATGGTGAGCGGGTCGCCCGTGTAGGGCGCTTCGATGGAGTCTTCGGATTCGCCGGCTTCGGTGGAGCTGGCGGAAAGTTTCAGTTCGCCTTTTTCCAGGCGCAGGCGGACGGCGCGGGAACGCTCGTCGGCGAACTGGGCTACGCGGAGAATGGCAGAATTGAGTTCGTCGGAATTCAGCGGAACGATCTTGCTGTTGTCCTTGGGAAGAACGGCTTCGAAGTTGGGGAACTGTCCGGTGAGCTGGCGCGAAGTGAGCAGACGGCTGCCGATGCGGAAGAATAAAGTCGAATCGTCTTTGGCGAACTCGATGGTCTCGGCGTCGGTGGAGTCGAGCAGGGATTTCAGTTCGTCCATGGCTTTTTTGGGGACGAGGGTTTTCATTTCGCCGGAGACGCCGTCGAATTTTTCGCCGGCGCGTTCACAGTGGGCGAGGCGATGCCCGTCGGTCGCCACCATGGTGATGGATTCTGGCTTGAGCAGCATGAGGGCGCCGTTGAGGGTGTAGCGCGATTCTTCGTTGGAGATGGCAAAGCCGGTGCGAGCGATCAGGCCGCGAAGAACCTGGGCTGGGATAGTTACTGCACCGGCGGTTGGAAACGCGGGCAGGCTGGGGAAATTGGATTTGGCCATGCCGACCATTTTGGTATTGGACCGGCCGCAGCGAATGCTGACCCAATGATTTTCGAGCAGCTTGATGGTGATGTCGGCGTCGGGGAGAAGCTTCACGTAGTCGTGAAGTTTGCGCGCGGGGATGGTGCAGGAGCCTTCCTTTTTTACCTTGGCGCTGCACGAGGTGCGAAGGCTGAGATCGAGGTCGGTGGCGGTGAGCGAGAGGCGGTCGCCGGCGGCCTCGAACAAATAGTTGGAAAGGATGGGAATGGTGGTCTTGCGCTCGACCACGCCTTGCGTGGCCGTCAGTTCCCGCAGCAGTTCGAACTTGCTGACCGTGATCTCCATCGTCCCCGCAGCAACCGCGGCCTCCACCGGCATAAGTCCGTCTCCCCTGGAGCTACCTCGGGGGCTGAAGCCCCGACATTTTTATTGCACTCAGCGGCACGGCTTTAGCCGTGCCCTTTCACAAAACCCTTGTAGCTTTCGCGCTCGCTAACCCGTGCTCTTCCCAACATCTTTGCGTGAATCGGTCCTGCTACTTTTATTACTATCCTTATATCAAATACAAAACCTATAAAACCAGCAGTAACAGAAGGGGCCTCGGAGAAGTGGAAAACTGGGACAACTGGTGTGTTGTCACCGGGTTTCCGGCCGTCCCTTGATGTTAGAAATCGGTCCCGAACTTTGCGGAGAGGCCAGTGTAATCTGGCGCCACTTCCGATTTCTTTCCTGCCTTGCACAACTTCCACATCGCATTCACAGCTTGTGCGAAGGAAAACTACCCGCATCGGTGGAAAAGACTTCGTTGGCAGTCGTGATGTTCCTTATGTTGCACATGAGCCTGAGATCCTTCGCTCCGCCTGAAGAGCGGCTCCGCTCAGGATGACACTGCGTCTTATACATAGTAAGTTCAACCGCCTAATTGCTCGGTCAATTTGTTAATGAGCCTGTTCAAATCTTTGTCGTTCTTGCGGAGCTCTTCAATCTTTTCGACGGAGTGCAGAACCGTGGTGTGATGCTTGCCTCCGAACTGGCGACCGATTTCGGGCAGCGAGGCTTCCGTCATGTGCTTGGCCAAATACATGGCCACCTGGCGCGGGTAGACGATGGCGCGCGAGTTGTTCTTGGCCTTGATTTCGACCAGGCGCAGACCGAATTGTTCAGCGACCATTTTCTGTATGGATTCGATGGTTACTTTGCGGGCCTGGGAGTCAATGAAATTTTTAAGAACCTGCTGGGCGTAGGGCAGCGTTATCTCGGCACCGATGAGAGAAGAGTGAGCGACGAGGCGGATGAGCGCGCCTTCGAGTTCGCGAACGTTAGAGCGAATGTTGGAGGCGACGTAGAGCGCCACGTCGGTGGGCAGGGTTACTTTTTCCTGCTCGGCCTTTTTTTGCAGGATGGCGACTTTGGTTTCGAGGTCGGGAGGCTGGATGTCGGCGATTAGTCCCCACTCGAAGCGGCTGCGCAAGCGATCTTCGATCTCGGCGAGTTCCTTGGGCGAGCGGTCGCTGGCGATGACGATCTGCTTCATGGATTCGTGCAGGGCGTTGAAGGTGTGGAAGAACTCTTCCTGCGTGCGTTCCTTGCCGGTGAGGAACTGGATGTCGTCGATGAGGAGGACGTCCATGTTGCGAAACTTGTCGCGGAAGCTGGTCATCTTGTCGTAGCGCAGCGAGTTGATCATGTCGTTGGTGAACTTCTCGCTGGAGCAATAGCAGATGGCAGCCTGCGGCAGGCGGCGCTTGATCTCGTGTCCGATAGCCTGCATGAGATGAGTCTTGCCCATGCCAACGCCGCCGTAAAGGAAGAGCGGGTTGTAAGCCTTGGAAGGACGTTCGGCGACGGCCTGGCAAGCCGCGTGGGCAAACTGATTGCCGCTGCCGATGACGAAGGCGTCGAAGGTGTAGCGAGCATTGAGTTGCGCGGCGCCATCCCAGTCGAAGCGCGACTGCGATGGGGAGGCTGCGGCGGAACTCAGGCCGCCGTCGTGACGAACCGGCGTGGCGGCGGGATCGTCTTCGGGAGTAACGAACTTTACGTCGTTGAATCCGAGGCCCAGGTTGTCGATGGCTTCCTGAATGAGGTCGGCGTATTTGTCGCCGGCGTGGCGGAACTCGACGGTGGGAACGCGAACGAAGAGGATGCCTCCGCTGGAGTGACTGTAGCGGGTGGGCTTGAGCCAGGTATCGTAAGAGTGCCGGTTGATTTTCTTTTCCAGCGCATCGAGAATGCGCGCCCAGGGGTTGGGAGAAAGTGTTGTGCTAGGAACTGACATATATGAAATATTCACCAAGGCGCTTCGGCGGCTGGTTGGAGAGCGCCTGTTCAAAACTGCCGTTTAACGAAGTAGCTGGAACGACTAATTTTACTGCGGAAAGCGCCCGAGTTACCGAGCGCGGCTGCCAAAAGCAAAAAGAATTTTTTGAAGCAGGATCAGTCCGGCATGGTAGCACAGATTTTTTTGTTGTGTGGAAAAGTTCGCGAGCGACTTTTTCGCGAATCAATATTCAGAACCCGAAGCGGGAATGCTGTCAAGTAGCGCGATGGTAACTGCCGCAGAGAGGGTGCAGAACGCAAGCGTGCGGCTGAAACGGAATAGGAAGGCGAGCTCATTGCGCAATTGATGCGAGGAGAAAATATGTATACGTTCGGAGTGATTCGCTGCGTTGCAAGTCGAGATGACGGAGTTCTGCGAGACTTGTGTCTTGCCGTTCTTCCTGATTTTGGATTCGCAGGGTCTGGAGTCGGGGCTGCCACGCTTCGCGCTGGCAGGACGGGCGAATGCACCCGTCGCCACATGAGCCGGGCGTGAACCAAAGACACCCTTATTCTTCGAGCAGTTTGGAGGTAATGCGGGAAGTGATTTATACTTACGGTTTGCCTTAAGACTGTTGAAGCAATCAGGAGCGAGTGACTTTGCCCAAGCGTACATTCCAACCCAACCGGCGCAAGCGATCGAAGGTGCACGGATTTCGCACGCGCATGAAGACCCAGGGCGGCAAGAAAGTAATTTCCCGCCGGCGCGCCAAGGGGCGCAAGCGGGTCTCGGTAAAACCAGGTTTCCGCGAATAGTCCAGTGACGCGGAGAGAGAAGCCGCGTCCCATCCGGTATGGCCAGTCCTGTTGCAATGGTGATTTTGCCATCGTGCGAGAGAGTTGGCAGCAGCGATCTGGAAACTTAGAGTCAGTGTGACTGCCAGTGTGCCTGGAAAATCGAAGCGAGAAGTCGAGCCCCGATCCGGCCACGGCGGCTTTCCCCGCAGCGCGCGGCTATTGCGGCACGCCGATTTCGAGCGCGTGTACAAGCAGGGGCGGCGGCATTTTTCCGCGTCGATGACGGTGTTTTACTGGTCGCGGCCGGAGTCGGACGTTGCCGGCGCGAACCGTTACCCTGGGCTGCGCATAGGATTTACCGTAGGGCGCGCGCTGGGCGGAGCGGTGCAGCGCAACCGGATGAAACGCCGTTTGCGGGAAGCGGTGCGGCTGACGCGTCCGGTGACGGGAACGAATGCGGACGTGGTGATTAATCCGAAGAAAACTTTGCTGACGGTTGATTTTGTGGAAGTGGTGAACGAAGTTGGGCGGGCCTTCGTAGTGATTGAGCAGAAGCTTGCTGGGCGGAAGAGCTTGAACTCCGCAGAACGAAAGGCTTGAACCACGAAGGGTACGAAGGTTCACGAAGGAAAGGCAAGAGCTTGAACCACGAAGGGCACGAAGAATCACGGAGCGAGATCGGGCTCCGCAATTTTGTGGAGAGCTCCGGTCAGTTTTTCGTGCTGCAATTGTTGAGGGTTTACAAGTGGGCTGTCTCGCCACTTTTTTTGCCGGCTTGCCGTTATGTTCCTACGTGTTCGGAATATGCGATTGAGGCGGTGGAGCGGTATGGAGCGGTGCGCGGAGGATGGATGGCTTTACTGCGGCTGTTGAGGTGCCATCCGTTTGCGCATGGGGGATACGATCCGGTGGTGAAGGCGAACGGGGACTCCGAACGAGCGAGATTCGCTCAGGGGCTAAAGCCCGAATGTTTCTTGATGCAAGACGGCGCGGCTGAAAGCCGCGCCCTTTCAAAGCGAGCGTAGGGCTCTTGCACGGCGCGATCTGAGGACAGGGTAACTTTGCCAGACATTCAAAATCCACAACACGAACCGGGCAGCGAGAAGCGGCTGATGCTGGTTTTTCTGCTGACGTTTGTCGTGATGCTGGCATTCCAACCGTTGTTGAAAAAATATCTTCCGCAGCCGGTAACTCCACAGCAGCAGAAACAAGCCGCGCAGGCTCAACCTGAATCGGCGGGGCCGTCGACGGCGGTTGCGTCGAATGCCGTGGCTGCGACCTCCGACAAGGGAGCCACCAAACAGGCGACGAGTGAAACGGAGACGGTGATCGAGAACGATCTGTACCGGATCACGTTTACCAATCGCGGGGCGCAGGTGAAGTCGTGGATCCTGAAAAAGTTTGACAACGACGCGCAGAACGGGCGGCTCGACCTGGTGCATCCTGCGGCGGCGGCGCAGTATGGTTATCCGCTTTCGTTATGGACCTACGATGAAACTTTGCGCGGCAAGCTGAATTCGGCGCTGTACGTGGCTTCGCAAGAAGGGCGACAGACGTCGCCGGCGACGGTCACGTTCGAGTATGCGGATCAGGATCTGGCGGTGCGCAAGACGTTCAGCTTCGATAGCACCTACATCGTAAAAGTCGAGACCAGTGCGACGTATAAGGGGAGCCCAGTGGCGGCGCTGCCGTCTTGGCCTGCGGGATTTGGGGACCAGATAACGCCCGCGTTCTGGGCAGCGGGGGCAATCGACTACCAGTTCAACAAAAATATCGAGCGCTTGGCGATCAAGAAGATCAGCGGGGGCGGAACGATCCCGGGGCCATTCCACTGGGCGGGGCCGACGGACCAGTATTTTGCGGCGGTGTTCATTCCGGACGATCCGATGACGGCGTCGATGGTGACGCTGCGGAACTCGTTGTCGATAGCGCGCGATCCGCAGAAGGCCGACTCGAAAGAAGTGATAACCGTGGATGCGATAGGCGCCGCGGTGGGTAACGTGCGCGGGCCGACGGCAGAGCGAATTTTTGTTGGGCCGAAGGAACTTGAGGTGCTGCAGAAAGTTCCGGTGCCCGGCGTGGCTGGGGCGGACAGCGATCTGACCGGGCTGGTGGATTTTGGATTTTTTGGAATCATCGCCAAGCCGCTATTTCTGTGGCTGCGTTGGACGTATGCCCACATGGTTCCGAACTGGGGCTGGGCGATTGTTCTGCAAACCCTGATCATCAGCCTGGCGCTCCTGCCGCTGCGCATCACGCAGATGAAGTCGATGCTCAAGATGCAGCGTGTGGCGCCGCAGATCAAGGCGATCCAGGAAAGATATAAGAAATACAGCCTGCGGGATCCACGCAAGGCGCCGATGAACGAGGAGATCAGCGCGCTTTATAAGAAAGAGGGCGTGAATCCGGCGGGCGGGTGTTTGCCGATGATCATTCAGATTCCGTTTCTGTGGGCGTATTACAAAATGCTGGCGGTGGCACTGGACTTGCGGCACGCGCACTGGCTTTGGATCCATGATCTGTCGGCGGCCGACCCGCTGTTCTTGTTGCCGATCTTCATGGTGGTGAGCATGCTGGTCACGCAGAAGATGACGCCGCAACCGGGCGTGGATCCGGCCCAGCAGAAAATGCTGACGGTGATGATGCCGCTGATGATGGGATTCATCTTCTTCCGGCTGCCGGCGGGGCTGAATCTGTATTATGCGGAATCGAATTTGATCCAGATCGCGCAGCAAGCGGTGATGAACCGCACCTCGTTGGGCCGGGAGATGCGCGAGATGCTGGCGAAACGGGCGCGGAAGAAGGAGAAGTGAAGCTCTTAGCCATTAGCTTTTGGCTGTTAGCTTTTCGTGCCCGGTTAAAAGACCGGAGCCGATTAGAAGGCTCAGTGGAGTGTTAGAGTAGCCTGATTTTTAATCCAATAAGATTTTGAGCTAAAGGCCAAGAGCTAATAGCTCCGAGCTGAACTTCATGTCTATTCCCGACAAACTTGCTGCCGCTAAGAAGATCAATGAATTTCTCCAGGCTGTGGTGACCCACGGCGGACTGCGGTTGAAATACAGGATCGTGGTGGATCCGCCGCTGCCGGAGAACCGAGACTGGGAGAAGCCGGAAATTCTGGTGGACTTTGCCGGGCCGGACTCGGCGCTGCTGCTGGATCGTGGTGGAGAGTTGTTGCGGGCGCTGGAGCTGCTGGCGCTGGAGATTTTGCGGTTGCCTTCGGGGGAGCACGAGAAGATTTCGTTCGATTGCCAGAACCAGCGGTCGCTGCGAATCCAGGAATTGAAGACGGCTGCGACCGTGGCTGCGGAAAAGGTGAGGAAAACGGGGATGCCGTACCAGTTCAGTCCGATGTCGTCGCGGGAACGGAGGATTGTGCATCTGGCGCTGCGCGAGGAGGCGGATCTGCGGACCGAGAGCGAGGGTGAGGGGATGCGGCGGTGTCTGGTGGTGTATCCCAAGGACTATAAGGCGGCGGGTAAGCCGGCGCCGCGAACTTTGCCGTGATGTCCCACCTTAGATTGGTTTGAGCCCAGGTGAACGAGGAGTCGGGCTCGATTTTGGTGCTGACGGACCACTGTTACTGAGTAGGTTCGCGGGGATTCGAGAAACAAGAGTCGAGCTGCGCTCGACGGACAGCCCCTTCGACTTCGCTCAGGGCAAGCTTGGGGCGCGGCTGTCCCCACTCGAGTTTCTTCCCACTTCATGTTGGATTTTTGTTGGTTTGCGGTTGGGAAATTCCACCTGTTGATCAACGGGAGTCGTATCCTTGAAGGTTCCGTCTGACGCGACCCTCAGGGTTTAAAGCCCACATCACGAGCGGTGGTTAACGGCGCGCCTGAAGCCGCGCTTTTTCAAGGCAGGCAAAGCGGACATCTCGCAGAGCTTAGCGAAGGTCGGTTTAAGCCACGCCCTTTCAAAGCGAGGATGGCGGGCGTCTGTCGAAGCTGCGCCTTTTCAAATCGCAAAGGGAACGACTCGCGAATCCTTACACTTTCAAAGCCGGGCAAACGGACATCTCTCAACCGCGAGAGACGGGCCCTTTCCTTAACGCGTCTTTCCTCGACCGGCCTTTCGCGAGGCGCTAGTGGTCGTCTAGCGGCCTGCACCCGCTGCCGCGGCGCGCGTGGAGCCGAGATTCATGGCATCGATGCGGTTGAGTACGGATTCCAGGCTTGATCCGGTGTCGGTGCAGACATCGACATAATGATGGCGGCTGCCGTCGGCGTGCATGACGAGCACCTTGGTTTTGGTGCTTACTTTCTTGACCATGTAGGGCAAATGGTGACGATCGTTGCGGGTGAGAGTTGCGCCCAGAACGACGAGATCGAACGAGCTTTTGCGAATCGCTTCGTCGACCGCCTTGCGGCCCAATGCCGGCTGAACCGTGTGGCCGGCTTGTTCCATACCGGCAGACTGCTCCTTCAAAACGTCCTCATCGCCTTCGGCATAAAGAATTCTTAGTTTTGACTTCGCCATTGGTTGCCCCTCGAATTTGTATCGCGCTTGGTACCTGACGCACCCGTACCTGAAAGCCACGGTAGCAACAGCGGTAGCCGGGGGAAACGTCACCGAAGTTGCACGACGAACGGGGCTTGGGGAGGAGCAGAGCTTCATTTTTGTAAATTTTTCCCGCGAGGTGGTATCGTGCGCTACACTTCTGGCGCGGAGGCTTTCCCCAACCATGTCGCCGACCCACCTCTGGAGAGCGGTTCTTCTATCGTTAATATGGACACCGTGGCTGTGCGCGCAATCGGGTGGTGCTCCGACATCCACGACCACCTGCAACCTGGAAGATGGAAGACAAGTTTATGTGCGCTACAACCCGGTAGACGTCAAGCGTGAAAGGCCTGCGAACGGCAAGCCGTGGGCACCTGGGGGCTCGCCCATGACGTTGTTCACCGAAGCGCAACTTTCGCTGGCGAGCTCGATGATCCCGATTGGAGCGTATGCGGTCTATGTGATCCCGGCGAAAGATCATTGGACGCTAGTGGTGAGTAAGAATGTGACGGCGGGCGCGGGCTACGATCAGAAAGATGATATTGCGCGCGCGGCGATGGAGACGGCGCAAGTGGACGAGCCGTCGCAGGCGCTGGAAGTTGCATTTGCCCATGTGGGGATGCGCTGCACGTTGCGGATTTATATGGGCAAGACGGCTTCGTTTGCGGACTTTACCGCGAAGTAGGCTGCAGGCGAGAATCCTCAGGAAGAACTCTTATAACGGTGTGGCGCAAGAGTCGAGCTTCGCTCGACTGGACAGCCGGGGCGGCTGTCCCTATATGGGCTCTCTCTCCAGATAGGCTGAAGCAGGGATTTCTGCGACAATTTCTCATGCGTTATTTGCTGCTGATGCTTTTGATGGCTTCTGCGTGGGGTCAAACTGGGCCTCGGGTGCAGTTCTCGCATACGACGGAAAATTTGCGCGGGGTGAGCGCGGTGTCGAGGCAGGTGGCGTGGGCTAGCGGCACGCGCGGGACGTATCTGCGGACTGTCGACGGCGGGCGCACATGGACTCCGGGGCAAGTGCCGGATGCGGGAACGCTGGATTTTCGGGCCGTGGTGGCGTTTTCGGGCGAGGAAGCATTTCTGATGTCGGCTGGGCCGGGGGAGCAGTCGCGGATCTATCACACCGCGGACGCGGGAGGACACTGGGAACTGCAGTACAAGAATACGAATCCTAAGGGATTTTTTGATGCGATGGCGTTTTGGGATTCGAAGCATGGAGTGGTGGTGGGCGATCCCGTAGCGGATGAATCGGGGAAACCCAAGTTCGAAGTTCTGCGCACGGATGATGGGATCAACTGGCGAGTTGTTTCCGCGGCGCAAATGCCCGATGCGATGGAGGGCGAGGGGGCATTCGCGGCGTCGAATACGAGTGTGGCGATTCTGCCGTTGGCTTCCGATTCCAGTGTCTGGTTCGCTACCGGGGGCAAGGTGGCGCGAGTGTTCCACTCGGCGGATCGCGGGGAGAGTTGGCAGGTTTACGAAACTCCCATGTTGCACGGTGCGGATTCGGCGGGAATTTTTTCGATCGCGTTTCGCGACGCGAATCATGGAGCGATTGGCGGCGGGGACTACAAGCGGCCCAAAGAGGACGGGCCAAACCTGGCATTTACGGAAGACGGGGGTAAGAGCTGGACGCTCTCGCCGGTTCATCCGCTGGCATACTTTTCTGCAGTCGCTTATGACCGGCGGGTGAACCGGGCTGCGGCCGCGGGCTCTGGGAAGAAGGTTCGGGTGAAACCGATTGCGCCGGAGCGTCTGTTTATTGTGGGTGACGATTTCATATTCGATCTGCGGCCGCCGAATAATCCTCGACGCATAGGCGGCCGGGGGCTTCGGTTCAACGCGGTGAGCTGTTATCCCGAAGGTGGGGCGCTGGTGGTGGGGGCTAAGGGAGCTATGGCGTTTGTGCCTTGAGGGCTAGAAAAAGCTCAACCACAGAGGGCACTGAGGTCACCGAGGGGACTTCTGGCCTGTTACTACTCGTTACTAAAGGGCTATCCCTTCTTGTTCTTTGCATTCGTGGGCGAATCAAAGAAGATTAACAAGAACATTAAATCGTTCTTATCTCCCCCAGATCGAGAACCCAAGTGAAAAGCCTTTCTCTGGCCGTAGCTTTTTTCGCGGTAGCGACGCTATCGTTTGTGCAAGCGCAGAACAATTTCCCTGCGGCGAGTGCTGCCGCGGTTCTTGCTCCGGCTAGCGCGAGCACCGTTTCGCGAACCACCAAGGCAGTGCATTACCGGCTGCAGGGCGGGACGACCAAAGTGGATTTTCAGGGAACCGATCTGCTGCAGCGCGCGTCGGGCGAGGCGAAGGTTGAAGGCAAGAAAACGAACTTTGAGATCGACGCGAAATTTCAGGGGCTGGAAGATGCCACGAAGTTCGGCCTCGAATTTCTGACCTACGTGGCCTGGGCGGTTTCGCCGCAAGGGCGTCCGGTCAATCTCGGCGAGTTGACGCTGGATCACAGCGGGAACGCGCACCTGAAGGCGTATGCCGATTTGCAGACTTTTGGAATGATCGTGACGGCCGAGCCGTATTTCGCGGTGACGCAGCCGGGGAACATGGTGGTCATGGAGAGCGCGTCGGTGAGCGGGGGCGGCGAGAACATCGACGCGAAGTACGAACTGGTGACGCGAGGAACATATTCGTCAACCAACACGCACATACAGGATGCGATTTTCGGGATCGATCCAAAGACTCCGCTGGAGTTGTTTGAAGCGCGGAATGCGGTGCGCATCGCGATGATCGCGGCGGGCGACAAGTACGCCAGCGCCATTCTTCCGAAAGCCAAGCAGCAGTTGATGCATGCCGAGGACCTGTATCGGCAGAAGCAGAAAAAAGAAACGGTGGGAGTGGCGGCGAAGGAAGCGACTGAGACTGCGGAAGAAGCGCGGCTGATGGCGGTGAAGCAGAAGGCGGAAGATGAGGCGCAGGCTGCCGCAGCGGCGCGGGAAGCGAAAGCGCGGGCAGATGCGGACGCGGAAGCCAAGCGGCGTGCAGAGGCGGAGGCGGCCCGGGCGCAGGCTGAACAGGCTCGTGTGCAGGCTGAACAAGCCCGTGCGCAAGCCGAACAGGCCAAGGCGGAAGCCGAGCGCATGAAGCAGGAAGCGGTGGCTGCGGCGCAGGAAGCAGCGCTTCAGCGGGAAGCGGCGGAGAAGGCCAAGGCGGAGGCGGTGGCGCAGCAGCAGGTTTTGTCGGCGGAAACTGATAAGGCTCGAGCGGCGGCGGCGCAATCGGACAGCCTGCGGCAGCAAGCGGAGAAAGAGAAACAGGAATTGCGCGCGCGGTTGCTGCAGCAGCTGAATTCGATTCTGGCGACGCGGGATTCGGCACGAGGCTTGGTCGCGAATATGTCGGACGTGCTGTTCCGCAGCGGGAGTTTTGAGTTGCTGCCCGGAGCGCGCGAGCGGCTGGCCAAGGTTTCGGGAATCGTTCTCGCCTATCCGAGCCTGCATGTCGCGATCGAAGGACACACCGACAGCGTGGGCGGCGACGATTACAACCAGGAATTGTCGGAGCATCGGGCACAATCGGTGCGTGATTATTTCGTGCAGCAGGGGATTTCGGCCAATGCGATTGAAGCGCGGGGCTTCGGGAAAAGCGAGCCGATTGCGTCGAACGATACGCCCGAGGGCCGGCAGCAGAATCGACGCGTGGAGTTGGTGCTGTCGGGGGACGCGATCGGAAGCGATGAGAAGCCATCGCAGACCGCAACCGCGCAGAATAAGTAGCGGGCAGTCCCACAGGGGCTAAAGCCCACCTCATCATTCCGCGTTTAACGCGGCCCTCAAGGGCCGCTCTTCCACAATGGGCTGCCAGCCGCACGGTCGCGCTTCCACATGGCCGTATCCCACGGGGGTTGCTCTTCCACGCCAACTGCGCTCGTCAACCCATCTCACGTAAACTGGAATTGCATGTGGAGGAACAAGGGATGACGAACGATCACGAGCAAGTGTTGCGGAAACATCTGGACGAGCTTCTTGCGGGTGGAGGAGCGCACGCCAAGTTTGAAGATGCGATCAAAGATCTGGCGGTGAAGCTGCGTGGCAAGAAGCCGGCGAAGTTTCCGCATTCTCCGTGGATGTTGCTGGAGCATTTGCGGCTGGCGCAGTGGGACATATTAGAGTTCAGCCGAAATGAGAAGCATGTTTCGCCGAAATGGCCTGAGGGATATTGGCCGAAGACGGCTGCGCCGAATCCCGCGGCGTGGAATAAGAGCGTGCAGCAGTTTCGCAGCGATGGGAAGGCCCTGCAGGAGTTGGTGGCCGATCCGAAGACCGATTTGTTTGCTCGGATTCCGTGGGGCGAGGGGCAGACGATCTTGCGAGAGGCGTTGCTGGTGGCGGATCACAACGCGTATCACGTGGCGCAGTTGGTGGATGTGCGGCGGATGTTAGGGGCGTGGAAGGACTGAAATTTTCAATTGTTCGGGATTCGCAAGGATGGACAAGCCGATAAAGAGTGGCGGCTCGACTGCAGCGCCCGCCAATATGGCAGCGATATAAACGAGCCAGCCATACCATACGGTGTACTGCAACTGAACGGGAGTCACCAATCGCAGGCCGTAGACGGTGGCGTACCACGCGGCCAAAGAACCCGCCACGGATTGAACCACCAGCCAGAATAACGCTCCCTCATAGCCATTGCTAAGCTCCACGCTTTTCTTGAGAGCAGCCCACACGCCGGTGTCCCCTGCGACGATTAACGGAATGCTCATCCCCAGCCAAGAGACGATGCTGGCGACAACAACGATACCAGCGACTGAAACTACATAATTGAATCGCGCAAAATGTGACCAACCAACGAGTTTAATAGCGGCCGACTCAACAAATCCCGCCACCGCCGCGGCCGCGAGGAATGCACAGGAGGTGAATAAGGCGGCAAGCACCAACCCTCCAAAGTGCTCACGTGCGGGTTGATGGCTGTCGTGTATCCAAACTGAGTCGACATCTTCGATGCTGGCATTGTTTATTTCGGTTGCGATCGCCGCCAGCGCGAATGAGCCCAGAAGCCAACTTAGGAAATAGCTGCCAAAACGCACAACCCCTGCCGCTACGACGACACCGAGGTGATACTTCAGCTCAAGAATTGGGATGCCTGCATAGAGTGCCCTTATCCTCTGGTTCGCCACCCAAAGAACTGCGGCAGCCAATAGGGAGGTAGGCGCGGTAATAGCGAACCAGCGGGGGAATTTTTCCCGATACAGGGCGAACACGCTTGTCAGGAGGAGTCTTGAGCGAGATAGGCCGACAGAGTCAACCGGCGGCGCGATTGAGTAATTCGCTTCCACGTTGTGTACAGCGCTCGAGGCGCTTGCGAAGCACGACTTTTACTCCTTCGCGCCAGCGCTCGTCAATGCCTACGAATTCCCAATCGATTTCGGGGGAAAGGTAGCGGCAAGGTATCAGTTACGGCGGTGAATGTGCAGAGCCGCGCCATGAGTCGAAACCCGGCAGGAACTCGGCCAAGGGCAGAACTCAATATCAGCGGTAATAAAGATCCTCAATGGCTTTCTGCACGCGAGCGGAGACCGCCGCCAGATCGTGGCCTTTCAGGCCGGTCGTCGAGATGGGCTCGCCCACGCGCATTTCCAGAGGACGGCTTTTGATGTGATAGGTGTTCATGGGGAGCAGTTCGTAGGTTCCAACCAGGGCTACGGGGACGATATCCACCTGGGCTTTGATGGCGAGAAAAAATGCTCCTTGCAGGAAGGGCTTGATCTCGCCGTCGGGCGTGCGGCCGCCTTCCGGGAAAATCACCAGCGGCAATCCGGCCTTCAGGCCTTTCAACGCCTTCCGAATACTGCTGACCGAGTGGGATGGATTCTGCTGGTCGATGCAGACTTGCCCGGAACGCCTGAGCTGCCAGCCCACCACGGGATAGGCCAGCAGTTCTTTTTTGAAGGCAATGCGAAACTGAAAGGGCAGATTGGCGTACAGCATGGGGATATCGAGCGCCGATCCGTGATTGACCGCGTATACGTGGGGCTTGGTGGTATCGATCTTATCGAGGCCGGTAACTTTCACCGGCGCGAAGATGGTCGCCATGATCAGCCGCGACCACGTGGTGGAAAACCAGTGCAGCCGCTGGCCGGTGGAGTCGAACATTCCGCCCGGGAGAGCCAGGAGCCCCATGACCAGCGTATAGAGCCAGATCAGAGGATCGTAGAGGAAATAAGAGCGCATCCGGCTGAGCCAGCCGTATTTTTTGCCCGGGATCGTATGGGGGCTAAACCGCGAAGCCGCAAGCGAAATGGGCCTAGCTGTGCCGTTCTCGGGCTCGCCCCTCTCCGCCTGGTCAAGCGATGAATTCACTTCAGGCACACTTCCATTCTAGGCGAAAGTGGGCGTGCGGGCACGGCCGTTGTTTGGCGTCGCTCACGGGCGCGACGGGCCGGCTGAGGCGGAAGTCTCAAGATTTCCATTGTGTTCATGGAGCAGCATTTGTCGTACCGAAGCGTACATACAGGTCTCAAGTTTCGACTCCGAAAAGGCGCATGGCTTCGCCCGCCAGATAGATTGAACCCGTCACCACCATAACCGTATGCGGTCCCGCGAGGGCGCGAGCCCGCTCCAGGGCTGCTCCAACGTTGGGGACCGTTTCAATCTCGGCCCCGGTGCGGCGGGCGGCCTGCTGGATCTCTTCCGGCGAGGCCGCCCTCGGATTCTCCGGCCGGGTTGCAATCACCCGCTCGGCCAGAGGGAATAAGATCTCTGTCATCTCCGAGATTGCCTTGTCACGCATCGCCGCGAAAACAAAAATCAGTGGACGGCTGTCATAACGCTCCGAAAGGGCGGAGCGGAGGGCCCACGCGCCCGCCGGATTGTGCGCCACATCGAAGACAATCTCAGGCCATCCGGCGCTGGCGGGAATGACTTGGAAACGGCCGGGCCAGCGCGTCTGGCGAATCCCGCGTTCAATCGATTCAGCAGTGATCCCGCGAAGGCCAACCTTGGCCAACTCTTCGGCTGCGGCGATGGCCAAGGCTACATTGCGCAGCTGGTACCGGCCGGCGAGGGGCGACTCTACAAGAATCTGCTGGCCCATGACTTGGAGGGGATAACGGGAAAAAGTGGCGGCGCGGTTCTTAACCTGAAGATCTTTCTCCGTGCTCGCCACTCGATACTCGGTACTGCCGGGCGATACCGGCGGTACATACTGCACGGCGCTCACTCCGTGCGCGCCGAGATCAAGAATGGTATTGCCGATGACGTCGTTGGCTTCAGGCAGTTGCGGCAAAGTGACGACCACGCCGCCGGGCCGGATAATTCCGACCTTTTCACGCGCAATTTCTCCCACGGTGTTGCCGAGGAATTTTTGATGGTCGAGGGAGATGTCGGCGATCACGCTGACCAGGGGCTCGACTACATTGGTTGCGTCGAGACGCCCGCCCATGCCTACTTCGAGGACCGCGATCTCGACCTTCTCGCGCGCGAAGTGGGTAAAGGCGATGGCCGTCATCATCTCGAAGAAGCTGGGATGCCAGGGCAACTCGCGGCGCTCAATCAGCCGCTCGGCTATGAGGTCGATTTCGCCGTGCAGGCGGGCAAAATCCTCGTTACTGATTTCTCGTCCATTCACACGGATGCGTTCGTTGATCCGTACCAAGTGGGGCGATGTGTAGAGGGCAGTCTTCAACCCGGAGGCTTGCAGAATGGACGCCAGGGTAGCCGCTGTCGAGCCTTTACCGTTGGTGCCCGCAATGAGCACGGCAGGAAATTGCCTCTCCGGATGACTCATGGCGCTCAGCAGTACGCGCATGTGCGCCAGGTCGAACTTGTTCGACGGCGTATGCGCCAACTCGTGGCCGAGCGCGAACATGCTTGCGAGTGCGGTTTCGTAGGACATGGGAGAAGCTCTTAGCTCTCAGCTATTAGCTCTAAGCTTGAACACTCAGATTATCAGTGCCGGGGTCCAAGGAGAATGTCGAGTGACGTCGGGAAGACCTCATTTTGCTGAGAGCTGGAAGCTTAAGGCTTAGAGCTGACGGCTGACAGGTTCGTTACGCCGCCATGAAATCCAGAGCCCTTGCAATGTAGGGCTTCAATTGCTTGCGGGAAACGACTGCGTCCAGCATGCCGTGTTCGACCAGGAACTCGCTGCGTTGAAAGCCGGGCGGCAGCTTCTGGCGAATGGTTTGCTCGATCACACGGGGGCCGGCGAATCCGATGAGGGCGCCGGGTTCTGCGATATTCAAATCGCCAAGCATTGCAAACGATGCGGTAACGCCGCCGGTCGTGGGATCGGTTAACAAGGAGATGAACGGAACTTTGGCCTTGTCGAGCTTGGCGAGAGCCGATGAAACTTTGGCCAACTGCATGAGGCTGATGAGGCCTTCCATCATGCGAGCCCCGCCGGATGCGGAGACTATGATCAGCGGAGTGCGCGTATCGGCCGAGCGCTCGACCGCGCGTGTGATGGCTTCGCCCACGACGGCGCCCATGCTGCCGCCGATGAAGGAGTACTCCATGGCGCTCACTACGACCGGACGTCCGAGCAACTTTCCGTGGGCATTGATAATAGCGTCTTTCAGCCCGGTATCTTTCTGCGCCTGCCTGAGCCGCGAGGAATAGGGCTTCAGGTCGACGAATTTGAGCGGGTCGGTGGAGGACAGGTTTCCGTCAAAACTCTCGTATTGATTGTCGTCGAGTAACTGGGAGAGGCGGGTGCGGGCGTCAATGCGAAAGTGCTGGTCGCACTTCGGGCAGACGTTCATATTCTCTTCCAGATCTTTTTTCCAGATGATCTGGCGGCAACCCTCGCACTTTACCCACAAGCCCTCAGTGCGGACTTTTTTCTCGCCCGAAGTGTCCAGCTCGCCGGATTCGCGCTTAAACCAAGCCATAAAAAGAAATTGTTGATTTTGTGATTGTCGATTGTTGATTGAGAACCTCAAGTACCATGGCTTTCAATCGGCATTCGAAAATCATCAATCACCAATGGTCAGTATTCGATTCCTCTCTGCGCCATGACTCCCTTTTCGTAGGCATGCTTGACCTGGCGCATTTCGGTGACCGTGTCGGCGGCCTCGACAATTGTGGGGTGCGCGTTCCTGCCCGTCAAGATGACGTGCACCATTTCCGGCTTCTTTTTCAAGCTTTCGATCACCTTGGCGGGATCGAGCATGCCATAGCTGATGGCATAGTTGATCTCATCGAGAATGACCAGATCCCACTGACCGGATTGAATGGCGCGATCGGCCTCGGACCAGGCGTCTTCGACCATGCGGACATCTTCGGGATCGGGCTTCTCCGTTCCCACTTTTACGAAGCCACGCCCCATCTGCTTCATGACGAACTTGTCGCCGAAAGCTTGGACGGCGTCGAGTTCGCCGTAGTGCCATGAGCCTTTCAGAAACTGCAGCATCAGCACCTTCATTCCCTGACCGACTGCGCGCAGCGCAGTTCCCATGGCGGCGGTGGTTTTGCCTTTGCCCGGGCCAGTGTTCACGATGATGAGACCACGACGGATGTCAGCCATGCTTCGGATGAGGCTTGATTCTACTAGATGACGAGCGTCTTCGTACGCGGTGGACGCTGGAACTGCGGGGTAAGTGGGCGGAGAATTCGCTGTCCGATTTCGGACAATCCAGTTCCAGAGTGAACAGATGGGGATTGGCACAAGAGAGTTCGAGTCCATCCTGTCAAGGACTTGGACGAGTCGGTTGGTGGAAGAGAAGTTGCAACGATATGTTGAGGTTCAGCGCTTGGAAAACCCAAGAGCTGGGAAGATTTCATTCGACTATACGGAGCAGGGTGTTCGCCCATCGTCACGAAAACGCAAACGAAACGGGCGGCTGAATAGTCTGCATACTTGTGGAAAGTGTCGAGTGTGACTCGGGAATCTCGACACGTTAACAAAATCGGCACAAATCTCGCAGCGGGTGCTTTTTCCACGGAACTCCGGCATCCAAAGTTGCGTAGCTCGGTCAGGTGGATCTCTGTCCCCTCGCAAATTGCGGAGGTCTCATGGTGATCAACAAGTTTGGAATGTTATTGTTGGGGCTGCTGGGGCTGCCAGTTTCTTCGGCGCAGCACGTTGCAGTTCATCCCCGGCCATCGATTGATTCCGCAGATCAGGCGACGGTCCGAGAGATTGTGGACATGGAGCGGCAGGCGCGAGAGGCCAGCATTCACCGCGATGCCGAATTCTCGCAGCGCACGCTCGCCGAGGACTACGTTGCAATCACGCCGCTCGGCCAAGTGACCACCAAGCAGGATACCGTTTCGGCGCGCAAGAACGCGCAGCTTCGCTATGACACCATCGACGTCAGCGACATGGTGGTGAGACTCTACGGCGACACGGCCGTAGTTACGGCTCGCATGGACGTGAAGGGCCACCAACTTGGGGAGGACTTCAGCGGACCTTATCGCTATACCCGCGTGTGGGTACGCCATACGGGGCATTGGCAGGCGGTGAGCTACCAGGCGACGGTGACGCAGTAATCATCCTGCAACGCGAAGGACGGTGGCGCTCGCCGGGGAGTGCACAGGGTCTTTCGCTACGCTCAAGATGGCAAGCCATTTCTTGGTTGAAGACCTGCTGCCCTACAATAAAAAACTTGTCGGACGGTACCCATAACCTTGCGTGAAAACTTTCATCAAAATAAGCGGAAGGCCTTCGTAATAGCCGTAGTTTACTGCGCGGTTCTCGCCGTCGCTTCTCAAGCTCAGGGACAAAAACTCTCCTTGGAGAAGCGGACGAAGATTGAAGCGGCCGTTTCGGAGTTTATGGCAGACTCGCACGTTCCCGGCATTTCGGTCGCAGTCGTGGAGAACGGCGAATACGAGTGGGGCGGCGGCTTCGGGTTGGCGGACCTAGAGAACAACGTTCCGGCCAGCGAACATACTCTCTTCCGGCTTGGATCGATCTCCAAATCGCTGACCGCTACTGCCGCTATGGAACTGGTCGAGCGGGGCAAACTCGATTTGGACGCGCCCGTGCAGAAATATTGCCCAGCTTTTCCGCAAAAGCCATGGCCAATTTCGACGCGCGAAGTGATGGGGCATCTGGGCGGAATCCGGCATTACAAAGGCGGTTCGCAGGACGATCCCGAGGTTGGGAACACGAAGCATTTCGAGGATACGATTCAGTCTGGGCTCGACTTTTTTAAGAATGATGCGCTGGTGTCGGAGCCTGGAAAGCAATTTCACTATTCCACCCAGGGTTACACGCTGGTGGGCTGCGTGATTGAAGGAGCGGCGGCGGAGAAGTATGTAGAGTTCGTAAGGCAGAATGTTCTTGTTCCCGCGCGAATGGAAGCCACGCAGGCCGACAATCGATTTGCGATCATTCCTTATCGCACACGCTTCTATCAGAAGACTGAGGCGGGCGCGGTTCAGAATGCTGACTTCCTCGATTCGAGCTACAAGATTCCGGGCGGCGGATGGCTGTCGTCGGCGGAAGACATGGCGCGATTCGAGGTTGCGATTCTGAACGACAAGCTGATGCGCAGGGCTACGCGCGACTTGATGTGGACACCGCTGAAGGCTGCCGACGGGTCTAAGGACGAATATGCGCTCGGCTGGGCCACTGGGACCGAGGACGGCATCGCGGTCGCCGGGCACGCCGGAGGCCAGCAGGGATGCAGCACGCAATTCCTCATTGCGCCCTCGCTGCGCGTAGGAGTCGTGGTACTGACCAACATGGAGGGCGCCGACTCCAGCAAACTTGCTCGTGAAATTCTGAAGGTGCTGGCGAGCACTGCGCATTGAAGGTTCTCTTTGCGAACTCTGCGGATTGCTCAGCGTTCCCTGCGGTTGAGAGCTTTTAACGCCGAGTCCGCGGAGAACTTCCGCAGAGAACGCCGAGAAACCAAAGCGCTGCCAGCGTGGGTGGGCAGCGATTCGTGAAGCTAACCACGATAACTGGTCACTGACCGCTCACCACTATATTTAACTACTCCGCCATTTTTGCCACATGCACGTCGAATCCCGTCTTCGGCAACAGCGAGGTCAGGGAAAACGCCTTGAATCCTTCGCCACTGACTTCTGTGTGTCGGTAGACTCCGGGTTCGCTCTCGATCATCTCACGGCGACCTTCCATGTCGGCGAGGAAAGCCTGGGCGCGACTGACGGTGACGGCGACTTCTTTAGCGCGCGTGACGACGGCTTCCGAGGCATAGGAGCGCACCAGTTTCGGCCAGTATTTTTCCAGGAGGTCGGTGCTGGCAAAAATATCCGCCCAGATGATGCGGCCGTTCACCGCTACGACCACTCCCACTGCGTTGCGATCGTGGAGTTGGCGAATCAAGCTTTGATAGTTCTGCTCGATGGGCTTGGCGATTGCGTCGACGCGCTTCTTGACTTCCTGGTTCTCGTTCACCTTTGCGTAGGAACTGACTTGCGCCATCTCGGTCGCAAGGGCCGGCGCGGTGGCGGTGACTTCGACCGTGACTTGCTCTTTTTGCGCGTTCACGGCATCCCAGACTTCCTGCTGGTTCTTATCGCCCATCGCCTTGGCACGCACAGAGGGCTGCGCCATGATGGCCATGGGCGCAGGGCTATGTGCGGGGCCTGCTGCAGCACCGCCGTACATGGCTTCGGAGGCTCCGAATTTATCGCTGGTCGCGACCCAACGGCCGGGTTCGACGCAGAAGACGCTCAGGTCGACCGGGTCACTTTCGGGGGGAACGATGCGGTCTTTGCCGATCACCCGATCCTGCCTGCCCCCGGAGACGATCTCTCCGGCAAGCAACAGCAGCGGGCGTTTCGAATTGTTTACCAGCACTAACCGGTTTACCTGCGCCCCGTCGTGCCGGATGGCTGGCCCGGGATGCCGACGAATCAGGCCTTGCACACTTCCTGCTTCAGTGACGACCACTTCTCCGGAGCGCAGGCCTTCATCGAGGGTCAGGAATTCGCCAGTGGGATAGCTTCTTGCGGCGACCACAGGGAACACGGTTAGATTGCCATGCGCGATCGGCTCCAGCACTTTGTAGCCGGACGCCGGGCCGACCTCGCCGGCTCGCGCGTCTCGCTGGTCCACGATTACGAACGCAGCGATCGTCAGCAATACGGTCAACGCCAAAAATCTTTTCGGACTCATAAACGTTCCTCCGAAGGCGGACAATCGCGTCCCACTTCCGGGAAACAGCGTGCCGGTGTTTCGCTTCGTTTGCGAAACTAGAGGCCGTTTAGCGCATTGTCCGACTCATTCCGCGGGAAGAACGGTCTGCCGCCCTGGGCTTGCGGGCAAAATTAATTGCCGCCAGAGCTTGCTGAGCGGAGGGCAGAGGCCACTTTTCGGGAATTTGAAGTCGGAAATCGGGGCGTGTAATTCCGTGCTTCGCGAAACCCCTGTAAAATTAAGTTAGCGATTCTGGAGCCACTTCCTCATTGTCTTTTCTCGACCAACTGAATCCGCAACAGCGTGAAGCCGTCGAAACTACCGAGGGCCCGGTGTTGATCCTGGCCGGCGCCGGCAGCGGGAAGACGCGCGTCATCACGTTTCGCATCGCCTATTTGATCGAGCACAAAGGGGCGATGCCGGAGTCCATTCTGGCGATGACGTTCACTAACAAGGCGGCCGCTGAAATGGGTGAGCGTGTCGAAAAACTCGTCGGCAGACTGAGCATTGCCAAGCCCGTGATCTCGACCTTCCATTCGTTCTGCGTGCGAATGTTGCGGCGCGACATTGAGGCGATGCGGATTCCTTCGGCCACACCGGGACAGCCGCCGATCGGGCATACGAAAAACTTTGTCATCTATGACGAGAGCGATCAGCAGGCTGTGGTGAAGGGCGTGATGAAGCGGCTTGGGCTCGACGACAAGCAACTCACGCCGCGCACTGTTTTAAGCCGCATCTCGTGGGCAAAAAATCACATGCTCGATCCGCAGGAACTTTACCTGCAATCGGGCGATCCCAAGACGGAAAAGATTGCGCATCTGTACGAGGAGTATCGCAAGGAGTTGCGCAAGGCGAATGCTTTAGATTTCGACGATCTGCTGCTGGAGGCAGTGCGCCTGCTGAAATCGTCGGCGACGGTGCGCGATTACTACAACCGCCGCTTCCAGTATCTTCTGATCGACGAGTACCAGGACACGAACCGGCCGCAATACGAGCTGATGCGCATGCTCGCGGGGGAACGCCACAATGTTTGTGCTGTGGGCGATGAAGACCAGTCGATCTACTCGTGGCGGGGGGCGGATATTCGCAACATTCTTGAGTTCGAACAGGATTTCCCCGAGGCGAAGATCATCCGCCTCGAACAGAATTACCGCTCGACGCAAAATATTCTGCAGGCGGCGTCGGCAGTCGTGGCTAACAACGTGCGCCGCAAAGGCAAGAACTTGTGGACTTCGCGGCAGGGCGGAACAAAAATCGGATACTACGAAGCGCCCGACGGCGAGAACGAAGCGCTGTTCGCGGCCGACTGGATCACACGCTACATCCGCGAAGCGGGCGAACGAGGCGAGACACCGCGCGCCGCCGTGCTCTACCGGACCAACTCGCAGTCACGATTGTTTGAAGAGGCCATGCGTCGGTATGGCTTGAAGTATCACGTGGTCGGCGGATTTTCATTCTACGAACGGTCCGAGATCAAGGACATGATCTCGTACCTGAAAGTCATCCATAATCCAGATGACTCGATTTCGCTGCTGCGGGTGATTAACACGCCGACGCGCGGCATTGGCAAAGGAACGATCGACCTACTGGAAAAGCTGGCGCTGGAGACGGGATTGTCGCTATGGGGGGCGCTCGGCGAAGCGATTCGGCGGCAACTGTTACCGGCGCGGGCGTTAGCGTCGCTGCAGAGTTTTCGCCAGCTGATCGGGGATGGGCGTGCCATGCTGGCGGGGACATTCGCGGAGCAACTGGAAGACGTGGAGCGGGCGCCCTCGCCCGCGAATGCCGGCGGCGTCGCGGAATCAGGGGACGCCGACGAATCGCAACCTGAAGACGCGACGGCTTTCGATCCGAGCGAATTTGGAAATTTTTCGTTCGATTTTGGTGCGGCGGAAGCGGATCGTGCGGCGCCTGAAATGGATTCGACAGCGGAGGCTGGTAGTCCTTCGGCAGGCTCAGGGCGGGCCCTCCGCGACAGCCGGCGAGACGCCGGCGCTACGGGGGTTGGCGCCCACGCGGCTCGCGCTGCAGGTGATGCGCCGCCGGAACCGGAGATTGGGGCGGCGGCCGATTCATTTCCTGCTCCTACGGTCAGCACGGCCGACATACTGAAATTCCTGATTGACCGCACGGGTTACATCAAACTGCTCGAGGACGAGGATACGCCGGAGGCTTTCTCTCGCATTGAAAACCTGCGCGAACTGGTGAATGCTGCGATGGATTCGCGCGACCGTGCCGAAACGCTCGACCAGTTTCTGGATCACGCTGCATTGGTGGCCGACGCCGACGACTATGACGCGCGCGCCCAGATCACGCTGATGAGCCTGCACGCCGCCAAGGGACTGGAGTTTCCCTTGATCTTCCTCAGTGGACTGGAGGAAGGGCTGTTTCCACATTCCCGCACCATGCTTGTACCAGAAGATATTGAAGAGGAACGGCGGCTTTGCTATGTCGGCATGACACGCGCCATGGATCAACTGATCCTGACACGCGCGGTTTATCGCAGGAGATACGGCACCGATTTGCCTGAAGCCAGCGTTCCGTCGCGCTTTTTGGAGGAAGTCCCGGCGCCGCTGATTGAAGAGCTGGGAACGAAGAGTGCACGTGTGGGGATGGCTTCCTCGGGGCGCCCGGCGGGGCGAAGCCCCGCAGCTGCCGAGAGCTCGCATTATTCCTACGAAGATGAAGACCAAAGCGCCGCGTGGCACGGGCGTGAGACCGTTGGGGCGCAAACGTGGCAAAAGCCGACGGCTCCGGCCCGGCCGTACAATTCCATCGAGAACATTGCGGAGTTTTTTGCCAGCCGTGGCAAGAAGTTTACCGTCTCCAAACCGGCGGTCGAAGAGCCGACGGGTAAGCGCGGGTTCCGCCCGGGGCAGAAGGTTCGTCATCCTAAATACGGCGAAGGGATGGTCTACCAGCGCGAGGGAGAAGGCGAAGAAGCTAAGATTACGGTACAATTTCCTCGCTTCGGATTGAAGAAGCTGGTCGAGAAGTACGCGCAGCTGGAGCGGGGCTGAAGGAATTGAGTCATTGAGCGATTGTCCTTCAATCACGCAATGACTCAAGCACTCAATCTCACAATTCAAAAGGATTCATGGCAAACACGACAAAACTCAGCAAAGAAGATCGCAAGAAATCGAAACGCGCAGCTCGCAAGAAACGTAAGGCGGAGAAGCCGCTGAAGCCCCGCGACTATGCGCGTGGATCGAAGAAGCCCAAAGTCAAGAAACTGGCTCGCGGCCAGGCGAAGCGGTAAGTCAAGAAAGAGCCGAGCTGCGCTCGGCGGACAGCCCCTTCGACTTCGCTCAGGGCAAGCTTGGGCGGCTGTCCCCACATAGGTCAGGCACTGCATAGGTCGGGCACTCGGCATTCAGCCAGCGTCGTTTCTTAGAGTAGGAGAAGCGTCGCTGGCTGAATGCCGAGTGCTATGATCTGACGGCTGAATTTCAGGAGATTCCAAACCGCTTGTCACAACCGAGCACGGAACCCGGCGAAGTCATCCGAACCTCCGACAACCAGCTTTTCTGCTGCAAGTCGATCGACAAGCTCATCTCGGAAGCTGACCATCCGGAACACCGGCTGAGCAAATCGCTGGGCCCCTGGTCGCTGACCGCTCTCGGCATCGGTGCCATCATCGGCTCAGGAATTTTCATCCTGACCGGCACCGCAGCGGCGGGCGAATATTTCCAGGCTCCCTCGCTTCTGCACGCGCAGGCGCTCGACGTAATCATAAATTTCGTGCGCACCGGCAGCACCGCGGGGGCGCTCATGCACGGCCGCCCGCCGGCCGGGCCATCGATTGCGATTTCGTTCTTGCTGGTTGCAGTTGCCTGCAGCTTCGCCGGATTGTGCTACGCCGAACTGGCCTCGATGATCCCCATCGCCGGCAGCGCCTACACGTACTCCTATGCCACGCTCGGCGAGATTTTCGCCTGGATCATCGGCTGGGATCTGATCCTCGAATACGTGGTGTCGAACGTCGCGGTCGCTGTGGGTTTCGCCGGCTATACCAAAGCGCAACTGGCGGTCTTCGGCGTCAACCTGCCGGAAAAATGGGCCAGCCCGGTCTGGGCGGGCGGAGAGTGGACTGGCGCCTATTTCAATCTTCCCGGCTTCCTTATAGTTTTTTTGCTTACGCTGCTGCTGGTGCGCGGAGTGAAAGAGTCGGCCGAAACCAATAACATCATGGTGACGGTCAAGATCGGCGCTATCCTGACCTTCCTGGTCGTCGGCGGAATGCTGGTCAAGCCCGCCAACTGGGTGCCCTTCGCTCCTTCCGGCTTCGCCGGCATCGTTACCGGTGGGGCCATCGTTTTCTTTACCTACATCGGATTCGATTCGGTCTCCACCGCCGCCGAGGAATCGCGCAATCCGCAAAAAGATCTGCCCTTCGGCATCATCATGTCGCTGGTGGTCTGCACACTGCTCTACGTAGGCGTTGCCGTCGTCCTGCTCGGCATGATGAAGTACACGACCTTCGTATCCGGCGCTGCGGCGGAAGCGCCCGTGGCCTATGCGATGAAGTATCTGGGCGTGCACCCCTTCTTCCGCTCGGTCATCGTGATCGGGGCGCTGACGGGCATGATCTCTTCGTTGCTCGTGTTTCAGTACGGGCAGGCGCGCATCTGGTACGCCATGTCGCGCGATGGCTTATTGCCCAAGCTATTCTCCGCGGTGCATCCGAAATATAAGACGCCGCATTGGTCCACCTGGATCGCCTGTTTCGCCGTAGGAATTCCCGCCGGCCTGGTGGATATTGGAGACGCCGCGGACCTCGCCAACATCGGGACGCTTTTCGCTTTCGTTCTGGTTTCGCTGGGAGTGATCCTGCTTCGTCGCAGGCAGCCGGATCGTAAACGCGCCTTCCGCGTTCCATTTGTGCCGTGGTTCCCGCTGATTTCGATCATTCTGTGCGGTGGCTTGATGATGGGCCTCACGATCATTACCTGGCTCCGCTTCGTGATCTGGCTGGGACTTGGATTACTGATCTACGTCTTCTACAGCCGGCACCGCAGCGAGTTCGCCCGGAAGTAGCCGGCGCGGTTAGCCAGTTGGACTTGGGCTTCGTAGCGCTCTCGCAAATCCTGCTTTAAAAATCTACAATCAGACGGATGAGTTCCGAGCCGGTGCGTCCGCCGAATGCTTTTATCCGCCAGCTTCCAAAGGCGGAGCTGCACTTGCATCTCGAGGGTGCGATTGACCCGGCTACGCTGCTCGAACTGCGCGAACGGCACGGCGACCACGCGACTCTTGCCGAGGTGGGGGCGCTTTACAGCTATAACGATTTTCAAAGTTTCCTGATGGCCTTCAAGGCGGTCAGCGCGCACTTACGCGGGCCCGATGACTACGAGTTCGCAACCTACCGGCTGATGCAGCGATTGAAAGAAGAGAGTGTGCTGCATGCGGAAGTTTACGTTGCGGTGGGAGTGAGTCTCTTTAGGAAGCAGGATTTCGTCGCCATCTTTGAGGGCCTGGAGCGGGGTCGGGCCCGCGGCGCACGCGATTTCGGGGTTTCGTTGCTCTGGATTTTTGACGCTACTCGCCACTTCGGGGTCGAGGAAGCGCAGAAAGTATTCGAACTAGCGGCGCGCTACCGCGACCGACACGTGGTGGGAATTGGAATTGGCGGCGACGAGGTAAAAGCTCCACCGGAACTTTTCCGCAGCGTCTATGCTTACGCGGCCGATCATGGCTTGCGTCTGACGGTTCATGCTGGGGAAACCGGGCCGCCCGAATCGATCTGGGGGGCGCTCAACCTGCATGCCGAGCGAATTGGGCATGGGTTGACTGCGGCACAGGATCCCGACCTGATCGACGAACTGGGCCAGCGCCAGATTCCGATCGAACTTTGCATTACTAGCAACTTGCGCACCGGAGTGTGTAAGGCGGTTGCGGAGCATCCGGCGAAAAACTATTTCGATCAGGGGCTGATGGTCACGCTCAATACCGATGATCCGGCATTGTTCGGCACGACACTATCGCGCGAATATCAGCTGGCGCAGGAAACTTTCGGATTCACCGATGAGCACTTGCGCGAACTTGCGCGCAACTCGTTTGAGGCGTCGTTCCTGCCGGCGGAAAAGAAGCTCGAGCTGTTGAGCTTGTTCGATGCCGCCGCGGCGAGATAATTTGGCCGTGCCGATCCGTCCCATACTCCAACTCGGCAACCCGCTGCTCAGGCAAAGGGCCGTAACGGTTGCGGACCCGACGGCGCCGGAGGTTCAAGCCCTCGTCCAGGATCTGGCTGACACGCTGGCGCACTGGCGTTCCGAAACCGGCTACGGACGCGGGATTGCAGCTCCCCAACTGGGGGAACTGAAGCGTGTGATTTTTCTTAAGTTGCCCGGAGCCGAACCCTGGCCGCTGATTAATCCGCAAATCATCGGGTCGAGCAAAGAAAAAATTGTTGTCTGGGACGCCTGCCTCAGCTTCCTCTCGATCTTCATGCAGGTCGAGCGACATGGCCAAGTCACGGTGCGATATCAGACGCTGCAGGGTGAAACGCGCGAATTCGAAGCAGAAGATGATCGAAAGTTTTCCGAGCTGTTGCAGCATGAGATTGACCATCTTGACGGCATTCTTGCGATTGATCGCGTCGTTGACGTAAAGACGATTTGTACCAGAGAAGAATTCGAAAAGCGTTACCGCGAGGCCAGCCCCTACGCGGTTACTCCGGCTACAATCGAAGGCTAGGAGTTGAGACCTCGGATCTCGCCTAAAACCCCAAGACCGCATGCTTCACATTGGCATTGTCGCCTGTAGCACCGAGGGAGCCGCGCTCTGCTACCGCACGATTTCGCTGGAAGGATCGCAAATGCTCGGCCGCCACGACCATCCTGAGATCTCGCTGCATTCTTATTCGCTGGCGCAATATATGAAGCACATCGCGGCCGGGGACTGGGCGGGCGTGGCCGAGTTGATGATGTCGTCGGCGGAAAAACTGGCGCGAGGCGGGGCGGATTTTCTGATTTGCCCTGACAATACCATTCATCAAGCATTCGACCTCATCGAGCATCGTTCGGCACGGCCATGGCTGCACATTGGCCGCGAAGTCGCATGCCAGGCGGAAAGCTCCCAACTTAAACGCTTGGCAGTGTTGGGTACTCGCTATCTGATGGAAGGACCGGTCTATCGCGAAGCGTTGCAGGCCGCAGGCATTGAGCACCGTATTCCGGGTCCGGAGCAGCGCGAACGGATCAATGAGATCATCTTCGACGAGTTGGTGAACGGCCAGCTTCTGCCGAGATCGCTGGCTTATTTCGTGGAAGTCATTCGCGCTCTCAAAGACCAGGGCTGCGACGCGGTGGTGCTCGGCTGCACCGAAATTCCATTGCTGGTCACGCCCGAGGCGTCTCCTCTGCCGACGCTGGATTCCACGCGCATTCTAGCGAAAGCCGCGCTGCACAAGGCGATTGCAGGCTGAGGCTGTTTGTATGTGGAAACAGGCGTTAGTTCTGCGGAGTAAAGCTGAGAGATATTCAATTACGGCTAGAGTTTGGCGAGACCGAGCCATGCAGCGCCATCACCTCAAATTCCGTTTGCTACCTGGTTTCTATGCCATCGTCCGGCTTGATCGTCACGCGCCTGTTCCAGAGTGGGCGACGCGAGGCGAACTTACGTCAGTCAGTCGCACTGCTGATGAGCTCTCGGTTGTATGTGCCGCGGAGAACCTTCCTCCCACGGAAAAATCTGCCGACCGCTGGATCTGCGTGAAACTCGAAGGGCCTTTTCCCTTCTGGCAAACTGGAGTTTTGCTTTCTTTCATCGAACCGCTGTCGACTAACGATATTCCCATCTTTGCGATTTCTACTTACGACACGGACTACGTCCTCATTCCGGAGAACTTCGCTTCGGCGCTCGACCTTCTGCAGGATGCGGGTCACGAGCGTGTGCTCTAGCCAGTAAGTATCTAGGACAAGTTGGTCACGCCGTTGCCGAACAGAATCATTCGCATGGAGATGCTGCCGAAGTCGAAGCCCTCATAAGGATAGGAAACCGCGTCGCGTTCACTCGTGCTGCCCATGCAATACAACAGCGGCAAATAGTGTTCGACCGTGGGATGAGCGGTCGCCAGCAGGGCATCGCCCCACTTTTGCGGCTCCGCAAGAGCTTTCGCATCATGTGCCTCAACGGCTGCCTTGACCTTGGCGTCAAATTCCACCGCCCAATCGTAGGCGCCTGAGGGATTGTCCCAGTCAATTCGGCCTAGATTGTGCACGATGTTTCCGCTGCCCAGAATTAAAACGCCGCGCTCGCGGAGAGACTGAATCTCGCGGCCAAGTTCCAGGTGTTCTTTGAAGCTGCGACGCTCGTCCAGGCTCAGCTGAAACGCAGGGATATCGGCGTTAGGATACATGTGGCGGAGCACGCTCCACGAGCCGTGATCCAGCCCCCACTTTTCGTCGGGAACAATCTGGGGATTCGTTGCCAGCTTTTTTGCCTCTGCTGGAGAACCTGGGGCGGGGTATTGCACTTCATAGAGCGGCCGTGGAAAGCCATAGAAATCGTGGATCGTTCGCGGATGTGCGGAGGCCATCACTTGCGCGCCGGGCGTGACCCAATGCGCCGAGACCACGCAGACCGCTTTCGGTTTGGGCAACTTCGCGCTCAACCCGTCGAGCGTCTTGGTGAACGCGTTGTGCTCAATGGCGTTCATGGGCGAGCCGTGGCCGACAAACAGAACTGGCATCTTCTCCATTGGAGTCTTCTTTCCGTCTAGCAGCTGAGAGGGGTGAATCGCTTGTTAACTATTTGATTATCAAAAAGACGAAAAAGATTCGTGGGGGGAAGGGTCTACTGCATATCCGCCTTGTCAGGGTTGTAGTAGAAGCGGAAGCGCAGCGCAAGATAGGGGCCGGTAAATTCACTGGGCAGCGGCGGAAATGGATTGGAAGCGGTGATGCTGCCCCAGGCCGGACGATCGAGGGCAACGTCTCCGGAAGTGGCGATCAGGCGCATGTCGGCGACTTTGCCGTCGCGCGTGATGGCAAACTCAATCGCGAGTTTCCCTTTTTTCATCTCGGCGGATTCCGGAATCAGGTGGTACCAATTTTCCCTGACGTCCTGCAGAATGCGTTGCAGGTAGGGGCCGAAATCGACGCCCTGGGTATCGCTCAGAATGTCGAGCGCCCCCAACTGGCGGCCGTGGGCTCCGGTGCCCAGACCAAAGTCGCCTTGCTGGCCGCCTCCGCCGGCGCGGTTGGCTGCTGCTCCTTGCGCGGCTTGCTGAATCGCTTCACCTGCACTCATCCCACCCGCGTATTTGCTGAACGCGTTGTTCGGCTGGGCAGGTGTTTGTAATTGCGCCTGTTGGTTGGTCTGAAACTGCGGACGAAGCGACTGTTGCTGTTGCCCTTGCTGCGGCTGGTTTTGCGCCACTGTCGGTGGCGCAGCGGGTTGCGGCGCACGCGGACCGCTCATGCCCGGCCTGCCGGGAGGCGGGGATGCGAGACTCTTCCGCAATTCTTTAGGATCGAGCTCAGGATGCCGCGAAGTCGCAATGCGATCTTTATCGGAAGCAATGTTGGTATTCGGCCGGCGCGAAGGCTTCTGCAAATCGGGCGGTAAAGCCAGGAATGTCGTGTTCTTGTCCTGGATTGAGTTCATGGGCACAACCACCACATGGTGCCATCCCAGAGTCTTCTCGATCAATGGCAGGTTCCAGAGAGCGATCGCTAGCACCAGATGCACGATGATCGAGAGCCAGAGAGCTTCACGCCAGCGGGAACGTTCCAGATCGTCCTGCAACTGGATGAGGAGGTGAGGCACATGCGCATCCAGATCCCGGTACGCCGTTTCCCAGTCCTGCTGATCGTAAAGCCCAAGCTGTTCCGGTTGGGGCTTTTCAGGTGGGGCGACCGGGTCCTGGAATGGAATTTGTGTGATCGGCATGCGCTCGGCTTAACGGCAAAAAGCTTAGCTGTATCCGCCTGTCATTAGACACTGCAGACACTCGCGGCGTTGCATCTCGGCCTTCCAGATCCCGGCCTTCTAAGAAGTCAATGCAATGTGCGCGCGTGCTCCACAACCAAGTTCTTTCCATTTTCGCATCTTTCAGGGGATTCTGCTCAGCCACAAATGGGCCATGACTTCGGAGTGTAAACATATGTAAATAATGATTTAACGTGACAGGCGGGTTACGAGAAACAGCCGCGAGCGAATGTCCTCCGGGAGGTATTCCAGGAATTGCGGGATGGTTACGGCTTCGATTGGGCGATGCGAGCCAGATTCACTTTCTTGCCGTGATCGCGAATCGCGTCGACGATTTCAAGAGCCAGCGCAAGCGAGCGCCGGCCATCTTCGATGGGAACCACGGGCGCGGAGCGTTCCCGCACGGAGCGGAGGAATGATTTAAGTTCAGCGTGCAAAGGTTCTTCGGAGGCCACGGTTGGCTTGCTTACGCCGATCTGCGGATTTACCGAAGGCGTCCCGTGCTCCGCGCCATCCGGGCCCACGGTAAAGACCAGCACTTCCTGACGGCCGTAGTCGAGTGAAACGTACTGCCGGGGCTGAAAAAAACGAAGCTTGCGCACCCGCTCGGTTGAAACACGGCTGGCGGTGAAGTTCGCGATGCAACCCGATTCCAGTTCCAGACGAACGTTCGCAATGTCCACCTTACCTGACAAAATAGGCAGGCCGACCGCGCGCACTTCTTTCACTGGTGACTTGGCGAAGGCCAGCACGATGTCGAGATCGTGGATCATCAGATCGAGCACGACATCCACGTCCAGCGAACGCGGGGTGAACACGCTCAGCCGGTGCACCTCGAAAAACATGGGCCGCGTCAGCAAAGGAACGGTCGCGCGCACCGCCGGATTGAAACGCTCAAGATGGCCCACTTGAGCAATGCGTTTGTGCCGGGCTGCGAGCGCAACCAACTCGTCCGCTTCAGCCAGAGTGGCGGCCAGCGGCTTCTCGATCAGCACATCGATGCCGGCATTCATCAATTCACGCGCGAGTTGCTCGTGATGCAGGGTCGGGGCTGCGATGGACGCGGCCTGCAATTCGCGCTGCCGAGTTAATGTCAGCATCTGTTCGACCGATCCAAAAGCTTCGCAGCCGAACTCGCGGGCCACGGCGTCGGCGCGGGCCGCATTCGGATCGACCACGCCCAGCAGCCGGACCGGCTCCCCTTGTAGTTCGAGTTCCTTGTACACTCGGGCGTGATTGCGTCCGAAGACGCCCACGCCGACCACGGCGACGGAAATCGGACTGTGCGAGGGCAGGAGAAATTCTCGAGGGCCGGTTGCCGGAAAGAAATTGTAAACGTAAACCAGGGAAAGAGCATCTGCATTAGCTTGGTGTTCGGGCGTCCCGCTCAGGAATTACCGCAGAAAGGACTGAATCGCCCCATGAGGACGATCGTGCTGCTGACCATCTCCAACATCTTCATGACGTTTGCGTGGTACGGACACCTGAAGTATCGCGAGGTGCCGCTCTACAAAGTCATTGTGGTGAGCTGGCTTATTGCTTTCTTTGAATATTGCTTTCAGGTGCCGGCGAACCGGATCGGATCCTACGAGTTCAGCGCCGCGCAACTGAAGACGATCCAGGAAGTAATTACGCTGACCGTGTTCGCCGCGTTCTCGGTGCTGTATTTGAAACAACCGCTGCGCTGGAATTATCTGGCAGGCTTCGCGCTGATCGTGCTCGCGGTGGCAGTGATTTTTAAAAAGTGGTGAGAAAAGAGGTCTTGGGTAGGTCTAAGGTCCAAGGTCCGAAGCCGAACACCCAATACCTAAGACCTAACACCCGCTTTCTTCAATATCGCAATCTGCCCCGCATGATAAAGCTCGTGCTGCGCAATGCCGTGCAGCAAATGATAAAAATCGTAGCGCTTCCCCGGAACCCGATCCCACAAGCGTGACTCCGGCAGCGCCGCAACCGTCTTCACCAGAGTCTCGTGCGTCCGCTTCGTCGCCGCGACCGCCTTGCGCCACGCACCTTCCGTCGCCGTTGTCACCACCGGAAAATTTGTCAAGCCCTTCGGCTGCCACTTCTCCCCGCTCAGCCGGCGCAACCCCGCGTCATCCCAAACCGCAATATGCAGCACCAGTTCCCAAATGCTGTGAACGTCAGGCAACAGTTTAGCGGCGGCCGCGCAAGCATCTACATCTTCCAGCAACTCGAGCAGTGCAGGCCCGTGCCATGCACTGCCATCAAACGCCCGGCGAAGCTGGTCGGCGATGCGATTGGCTTCCGATCTCGCTTCCCGTTGTTTCGATTTCATGGAGTTAAACCCTAAGCCCCCTCGGCGACAATCGCAATCTCTGCCGCGTTCGCCGCGTCAATAATTTTCTCTCCGTCGAGGAGCAGACATTTTCCCGCGTCCACCGCCAAACAACTTGCTCCAGCCTTCTGCATCACTTCGATCGTCTTCAATCCGATTACCGGCACGTCGAAGCGCATATCCTGATTCGGCTTGGCAATCTTCACGACCGTCAGGGCGCGGCTCAGGGTCGATGCTTCGCCGCGCAGGGATCGCATGATCTGACCCGCGCGCTCGATGGCCGCGTCCGTGCCTTCCATCGCCTCTACCGCGACGCACGTCGATTCCGCGATCACCACCGTTTGCCCGATGTCGTGCTCCGCCAATTTTCTGGCTACGCCGCGCCCGTACTCAATATTCTTGCATTCCTGCTCTGTCGGCCCGCGCTTGGTCAACACGCCGGCTTTGACCAACAATGGCTCAAGCAGCCACGTGGATTTCTCGAGCGTGATGCCTTCGTCGGTCAGAACTTTTGCTACTGCTCCAAGAAGTGAATCGGTGTTGCGGGTCGTCAGAGAAAGCAACAGCTTGGCCAGACGCCAATCGGGACGAATGCTGGAGAAAATCTGCTTATGCCTGACCTGTCCGGCCATGATGGCGCGGCGCACGCCTTCGCGCTGAAAAGTCTCGATCAGCTTTGACAATTCTCCCAGCGAAAGCCAGTGCACCGCGGCGGCGCTGTGCGCTTCGATCTCGGGGAAGGCCTCTTCCCGAATTGCGGCCACGACAACTTCGTATCCTTGCGCCCGCGCCGCGTCCAGCACGAGGAAAGGAAATTTGCCGTTGCCCGCAATCAATCCAAGTTTTTCGCTTTGCGAAGCCATGAAGTCGATACCAAAACACCGGCGCGAAGCCAGTCTAGCATTCTATAATTCGATTATGGACAAAGCCGCCAAGCTGAAGAAATTGGAAGCGGAGATCGCGGCGCGCGGCGACCTGCCACTCATGGAGTCAAACCTAGTGTTCGGCAAAGGCAATCCGGACTGCGCCGTAATGTTCATCGGCGAGGCGCCGGGCATGAAGGAAAACGAGTCGAGGATACCGTTCGTCGGACGCTGCGGAGAATTGCTCGATTGCATGATTGATAAGGTCGGGTGGAAGCGCGCAGATGTTTACATTACAAACATCGTAAAGCGTCGGCCGCCAGACAACCGCAGTCCTCGCCGCAATCGCCCTCCCTCCCGAGATGAGATTAAAGCCTATGAGCCGTTTCTTGCCCGGGAGATCGAGATCATAAATCCGAAGGTAATCGTGACACTCGGCCGGTTCGCGATGAACTATTTCGAGCCACGCGCAAAGATGACTCATGACCATGGCAAGGTTTTGCCCGCCAGGGATCGCCCGACAGTTTTCCCGGTCTATCATCCCGGTGCCGCGTTGCGATCCACGAAGATGAAGGACGTGCTTCGTGATGACTTAATGAAATTGCCGAAGGTGCTTTCAGGCGAACTCGCGGCAGATGCCGCATCCAGGCCTTTTTCCGAAGGTCTCCCGATTAGTTCTTAGCACCCGCCGCCACATACCCCTGCCATAGATACTCCAACGCCTCGCCCAGCGTCTGCCGGCGCACCGCCCCGTCGACATGGCCGGCGTTGCGCGCAAATACGAACTGGTAGTGATATCCCTTGGCCGCCAGCGCCTTCGCCATCAGCTCGTTGGCCAGAACCCAGTCGTGCATGTTGTCGCGCATCACGTTCGGATTGAATAAATCCCGATCACCCACTTCCATCCACATGCGTATCGGCTTGGCCGCGCTCTCCGGGATCAGATGCTCATGAAACCCCCACGCCCCATGCGGCGTTTGCGGATTCCACGGCCACTGCTGGTTTATAAATGTTCCCGAATAGGTGAGCACCCGCTGATACCACTCCGGGTGATACCACGCCATGATCAACGCGCACGACCCTCCCGAACTGCCGCCCATCGTCGCGCGGCCCTCGGGATCTTTCGTGAGCTTCACGTGGGCCTGCGCTTCCACCAGCGGCAAGACTTCCTTCTCCACAAACTCGGCATACACGCCCGACATGGTGTCGTACTCCAGACCTCGTTCACTCCCTTGCGCGTCCCCGCTTCCGTTGCCAATCGAAATCGCAATCATCGCCGGAACCTTGTGTTGAGCAATCAGAGTGTCCAGCGTCGAGAACAGCAACAAGTCGGGGCCATCCGCCCCCACAATAAAGGGCGCGACGCTACCTGCGATGTACTGCCTGGGAACATACACGGCCACCTTCCGCGTGTAAGGCGCGGGATGGCTTGCGGTCACCACCGACCTCGCGGGATTGGCCGGATCCGGCGTTCCGAAGGTGCCCACACCTCGCGCAATCCCCGGATAAATCTTGCTGTCCGCCGAGTTCATGGTGAACTCGATCACCGCACCCTCCGGAATTCCAGCCTGCGCCGCCATATCGGCAGGGACCGCATGCGTCGGACCGAGGATGAAATTACCGTCCGCATCTGCCGGCGGATTCACGCCATCCGGCAATTCCTTTGCCGTCACATAGCCGGCAGTGTGCGGGTCTCGCGTTGGAGGCGCCGGACGCTCGATGCGTTGCGCCGGCGACGGAGTCTGGCCGGACGCTGAACGGGCAATTGCAATCAGCCCCGCTACAAGGCAAATGCGTAAGCATCGCGGTGATGTCACTGAATCGCTCCTCGAATCGCTCCTCTTGCCAAGGCCTCGCGAATCGCCGGGCCAGTCTAGCACTTAGCGCCGCGTCCACGGCCCGATACTGAGAAGCGTAAAGGGCGCACCGGGTCGATATAATTGTTTTTTCATTTAACTGGACAGTGAAAACCTCCAATAATTCCAGCTTCACTTTGATAGCGAAACTTGTCTAAGTTGCGAAGGAGCCTTGCCCATGCCGATTAAAACCGCCGCCCTGCGACACCTGCCGGGCGCGCTTGTATTGTTCGCCGCCTCGACCCTGGTTTCACACGCGCAAGAGCACGATCGCAGCAAAGTGCCGGACGAATATAAGTGGGACCTGACGGCGATCTATCCGTCCGACCAGGCGTGGCGCACGGCGAAGGAAAACCTGGCAGCGGAGTTGCCCAAGTTGCGCCAGTTTCAAGGCACGCTGGCTTCCTCGGCATCGCGGTTTGCGGACGCGCTGGAAACCCAAAGCAACTTCGAAAAAGAACTCACGCGCCTGTTCGTTTATGCCGGCATGAAGTCCGACGAGGACACGCGGGTCAGCATCTACCAGGGCATGCAGCAGGAGATGATTCAACTCGGTTCCGTGCTGGGAACTGAATCGGCGTTCATTGAACCCGAGATCCTGAAAATGGATAACGCGACCGTCGAGCGATTTGTCGCGCAAGAGCCCCGGCTGAAGGTTTTTCGTTTTTACCTGGAGGACATTGCGCGGCGCCGCGCCCACACGCTGAGCAATGACGAGGAAAAACTTCTGGCGGCCTCCGCAGTAATGGCGAGCGGCCCATCCAGCGTCTTCGGGATTTTTGCCGACGCCGATTTTCCCTACCCCACGGTCACGCTGCACGACGGCAAAACGGTCAAGCTGGACAAGGCCGCATTTTCGCTCTACCGTGCTTCGCCAAACCGCGAGGACCGGCAAAAAGTCATGGAAACTTTTTTCAGCGCGCTGGAAAAATATCGCGCGACGTTTGGTTCCATGATGAATTCCAACGTACAGACTTCTGTCTTTTACGCTACTGCTCGCAAATATGAGAATTCGCTGCAAGCCTCGCTGGACCGAAATAACATTCCAGTTTCTGTGTATTCGAGGTTGGTTGAGGGAGTCGATCGCAATCTGCCAACCTTCCAACGCTATCTGAAACTTCGCAAACGCATGATGGGGCTTGCTGAGCTGCATTATTACGATCTGTACGCTCCACTGGTCTCTTCGGTCGATACGAAGTATTCGGTCGAAGTTGCCGAACAAAATATTTTGAAGGCGCTAGCACCGCTCGGTCCCGAGTATGCCGCCGGGGTGAAGCGCGCTTTCACAGAACGCTGGATCGATATGTATCCCACCGAGGGCAAGACTTCTGGAGCCTATTCGAACGGCGCGGCGTACGACGTCCATCCCTACATGCTGCTCAACTACAACGGGAAGTATGACGACATGAGCACGCTGGCCCACGAACTCGGCCACACCATGCACAGCTACTTCTCGAATAAAACCCAGCCTTACCCATTGTCGGACTACCCGATCTTTGTCGCGGAAGTTGCCTCGACCTTCAACGAGGCACTGCTCAACGACTATATGCTCAAGCAGATCAAGGATGATGCCACCCGCCTCTCTTTGCTGGGAAATTATCTGGAGAGCATCAAGGGCACTGTTTTCCGGCAAGCTCAGTTTGCGGAATTCGAACTGCGCATGCATGAGATGGTCGAAAAAGGGCAACCCCTGACCGGCGACTCGCTTTCGAAACTCTACAGCGAGATCGTCAAGAAATACTACGGTCACGATCACGGCGTATGCATTGTGGATGATTACATTGCCAACGAGTGGGCCTTCATTCCCCACTTCTATAATTCGTATTACGTCTTCCAGTACGCAACGTCGTTCACCGCATCGTCTGCGCTGTCGGAGAAGGTGCTCGTGGGGCAGCCGGGGGCTACGGAGCGCTACCTGAAATTTATTTCCGCCGGTCGATCGAAATATCCCATCGATCTTTTGAAGGACGCCGGCGTTGATATGACCACCGACGAGCCGCTTGAATTGACGGTTAAGAAGATGAATCGCGTGATGGATGAGATGGAGAAGTTGCTGGATAAGAAGGGAACGTCGTCGACCGCAAACTAGTTTATGGGCTGAAGGAATTGCGAATTGCCTTGAGAAACCCACTTTGTGGTATGAGTGCTATCGTGCTTTCTACAGTAGGGCGATTCGGTGCCAACATTTTCTCGGAATGGCGACCCAGAAATTCCGTTATATGAACGCGCCAAGAGCAGCCGCGCTAGTCGTCATCTACACTCAATTGGCACTGATGACTTCTTTGGCGCAGGCTTCGCTTCCGTTAAGCAGTCGCATTCCCAAGGCCCACCCAAAGAAGTATGAGGCGATACGAGACGGCTTGGAGTGGAAGAACCTAAACTGTTTGTTCGCCCAGAGGGTATTGCAATGATTGGGGTCACTCCTGCGGCGAAAGGAATCCCCGCCGAGTGAATACCCAAATATTGGAGGAGTTGCCGGACTCGCCATGGCCGTATGGTTTGGTGCGGCGGTGTGGAACATTGATCTCTTGAGATCGAAGGATGACCGACCGAAGATTCAGTCGAACCGAACAAAACTGCTGAAGATAATGAAGCAGTGTGGAATCGCCGTATGGCCCTGAGTCTTGGTTGTCGTAACATTTCCAGGAAAGCGGTCACGTGATTGGTGGCCGCCTGGGTGTTGAGTGCGGCCTCGAAATGGAAGTGCATCTGACCTAGCGGCGCGCGATGCTTTGGAGCTTACGGAGAGCCTTGAGGCATGCTTGGTAATCAAAACACACCTATGTCATTTAATGCGGTCTTGACATATAATCCGAGGGCCCTTGCAGGAGTATTTTGTGTATCCCGCCTCTCGCTTTTTATCTCTGCATGCAATCTATTGCCTGCTCGCCCGGGCTGCCCTCTTATTGCTGTGTTGCGAAGTGCCTGCGTTTGCTCAGGGGTACGCCACAATGTACGCAGGTCCGGATTCCAACTTTGAGCAAATCGACTTTGCGCAGATGAATTTCGATCAGTCCAACAAGCGCGCGAAACTGAGGGAGGAGCAACAAGCGCGCAATAAAGAACTGGTGGATTCTGGCGCGGTATCGGCCCTTGACCTTGAAGCCCCGAATAATGCCATCGATGAATTTAATCGTGCCAGCGTGCTATTGAAAGCGCAGAACTCGAAAGAGGCAATGAAGCACTTGCAAAAGGCAATTGCGGACTATTCCAAGTTCGTGTCCGCCCACATCGGGCTGGGGCTCGCCTATGTCGATCAGGAAGACACGGCGCATGCCAAAAGCGAGTTCGAAGCGGCCACTATTTTGGACAGGAAGTTTCCGGGATCGTTCCTGCATCTGGGTGAACTCGCTCTGTCCCAAAAAGACTTTGCGAGTGCGGAATTGGAGTTAGAGAAAGCTGCAGCACTGAGTTCCAAGAACGTGAAGATCCTTTCGACTCTGGCTTACGCACAAAGTGGAGCTCACGAGTATGTGAAGGCGCTCGAAACCGCCCAGCGGGTGCACGACCTGCCTCACGTGGGGATGGCGAATGTTCACTATGTAGCGCCGCCGCCGCCATGGCCCTTAACAACTTCGATATGATGGCACGCGAGTTGACGATCTTTCTGAACGAGGATCCGACTAACGCGTTCGCTCCAGCCGCACGCAGGAATCTGGCCATTCTTGCACACAATAAAGAGGTAGGTCTTCTGGCAGCCAATGACGGCGGGCCGCAGCAACTGACCAAGGTATCGGCTGCGCCGCCGGCGATGCAGACATTTCCCAACAGTGACAGGTTGAAGGCGCAGTTGAGTGCGCTGGGTAACGAACCTGATGGCGACGCCTGCGACAGTTGCGAAGTTGCAGTCGGGGCTAAGGCAAACATACCGACCAGTAACGGCCGGACAGCAACGGATTTGCCGCCGGGTTCTTCCAATGTTCGCGGGGTATGGATCATTCGTAAGAGCGTGGACGACGTGGCGGTGTTTTTTTCCGTAAGCAGCCACGGGCGCATGGTCAACGATCTGGAACAGTCCGATGTCGGGATCCTTGATGACAACAAGCCTCCGAAAAGCGTCGTGCAATTTAGTTCGCAGTCGAAGTTACCTCTGCGGCTTGCATTGCTGGTAGATACCAGCGGGTCGGTGCGCGACCGGTTCTCATTCGAGAAAAAAGCTGCGACTAAATTCATTGAAAAGGTCCTTAACGGTACAACCGATCTTGGCTTCGTATCAGGTTTTGCAGCTGAACCTACGATCACTCAAGATTTCAGCTCGGCGCCCTCTGAACTGGGAGCTGGAATTGAAAAGCTCGCTAACGGAGGGGGAACAGCCCTCTTTGATGCAGTCTCATACGCGTGCCGGAAGCTGGCAAATTATCCGGACGACGAGCGAGTGGCGAGAGTTCTGGTCATAGTGAGCGACGGCGAAGATAATTCCAGCCACGGCACCCTGAAGCAGACCATCCAAACTGTCGAAAAGACGGGCGTCACCGTCTACACTATCAGCACGAAAGAAGAGCTCGGCTCCAAGACAGATGCCGACCGTGTGCTGGAAGCCTTAGCGGAGCGCAGCGGCGGCGAGGCCATGTTTCCCGTTGATTCACTCAGCTTAGGAAGGTCCTTTGACAAGCTGCGCGATTTGATCCGCAGCCGCTACTTCATCGCTTATAAACCTGCTGATTTCCAACCTAACGGAGAGTACCGCTCAATCAGCATCCGCGCCGCGAAAGATGGCAAGCGTTTGCAAGTGCGTGCTCGCAAGGGCTACCACGCACGCCTGGAAGCCAGTCCGAACTGAAGCGAAAATGTCCGTCATCGCCGAAGGGCTGACACCAGAGCGAGGTGGATTGTTCCTATGCTAACGCGATTACACTCGTCAACGCGCCGTGCAGAAGCCGAGAGCGCTGGCTGGCCGCTCACTTGATAATTCCGCGTTCCGAGGCCTCGATAAACCGAATCAGCATCTCAACATCTTCTCCGCGATCAGCCTCAGCCTTCAGCTTTTCGAGGGCCTGCGTGGTGTTCATCTTCGAGGCCAGCAGAACCTTGTATGCGTGATGAATCTTCGCGATCCGCTCTTTGGAGAATCCCCGCCGCTCAAGGCCAACTTTATTCATCCCGTAGGCGTGCGTGCCGCGCGCTGCTGACGTCATTGAGTACGGGAGAACATCCTGGGTAATCGTTGTGCCGCCGCCAATGTAAGAATGCGCGCCGATGCGCACGAACTGGTGCACCGGGCACAGCGCTCCGACCACCGCCCATTCTTCGACCGTCACATGGCCGCCCAGGGTTGCACCGTTCACCAGCATGGCGTGATCTTCAATCACGCAATCGTGACCGATATGGGTGTAAGCCATGATCAGCAGGTGGCTGCCGACCTTGGTCAAGCCACCGCCCTTCACCGTGCCGCGATTGATGGTGACGCATTCGCGAATCTCATTGTGACTGCCGATTTCAAGGCGCGTCGGTTCGCCTTTGTAAGTGACATCCTGCGGCGCCATGCCGATGGCGCAAAAAGAAAAGAACACATTGTCAGTACCGATTTTTGTGGGGCCTTCGATTACTACATGAGACGCCAGGCGGCAATCCTCGCCCAGTTCGACGTCGGCGCCAATCACGCAATAGGGCCCAATTTTGCAGGAGGCAGGAACTTTCGCGCGCGGATCGATAACCGCCGTGGAATGCACGTTTCCGGAAGGTGAGGTTTTGGGCGATGGATTCATCGAGTCATTAGCGAATTGCTCAGTGCCTGGTAGATCTCGCTTCGAAATGTCCTCCGCTTCAGGAAAAGCCTTGGACCGCAGAGGTCGCGGAGAAAAGCCGCCGAGAACGCCGAGACGACTTAGAGCGAAAAGCCTTGCTCAACGTCCTCTGCGGCTTTCTCAGCGAACTCTGCGATTAAAAGCCATTTCTTGCTCTATTCCGCGTTGCCATCGCTACCAGTCGATCCGCGTCCGCGTGAACTGTCGACCAATTGGCAGGAAACCATAGCTTCGGCCACCCGTTTGTCGCCGACGTAGGCATAGCCTTGCATTTTCGCGGCGGTCATGCCCGGCACCGAACGCCAGCCAATGACTTCCACTTCCAGGCGCAACTGATCGCCTGGGCTGACCGGCCTGCGGAATTTGGCGCGATCGATTCCGGTAAACATCATGACCTTGTCGCTGCGATCTTCGACCTCGGTCAGCAGCAGCGCGCCGCCCGCCTGCGCAATCGCTTCCACAATCAGCACGCCCGGCATAATGGGCAGACCGGGGAAGTGCCCGTTGAAGAAAGGTTCGTTGATGGTGACATTCTTGATGGCGACGATGCGCTTTCTGCGCTCCAGATCAAGCACGCGATCGATCAGCAGGAACGGATAGCGGTGCGGCAGAATCTTCAGAATCTGGTGGATGTCGAGCCCGGCCTTCGCCGCGTCCGGCGAAGATTCCGTTACAGGGATGCTCTTATTCATGGTTTTCTTAAAACGGTTCGTCTCAAAACGGCTTGAAGATTATACTGTACGACTTGCGCCCGCAGGTGCTTCCCACGCTCCGGGCGGGAGATCAGCGACCAGATGCCGGGCCGGAAAACAGCAGGTTCGAAGCGAGCCGATCAAGTCCCTTCCAATTTTCCATGGAGTGAACGGCTGTGCTATTTCGAAGCGCACCGGGAAGAGATGGTCGAAACGATCCGCGAGTTTGTCGCGATCGAATCTCCCAGCGACAACAAACTGGCGGCGGACCGCATGGGCGCGTTGCTGGCCGCGAGGTTTGAAAGTCTGGGCGGACACGCCCGGGTGCATCGCGCCGAAGACTACGCCGATAACATCCAGATCAATTTTCCGGGACACGAAAAAATAAAGCCGGTTCTGCTGCTCGGTCACTTCGATACGGTTTATCCGCTGGGAACGCTGGGGAGCATGCCGTGCCGCGTCGATGATGGACGCCTGCACGGGCCCGGCGTGCTCGACATGAAGTCGGGCATCGCGCTTATGCTGTATGCAATTGAGGCCCTGCAGGCGTGGTACGCGGGCCTGCGGCGTCCGGTCACCGTGTTTCTGGTTTCGGACGAGGAAGTCGGCAGCTATTCGTCGCGGCAAACTACGATGGCGTTGGCCAGAGAATCGGCTGCGGTGCTGGTGCTCGAACCTGCGGGCCCGCGCGGCGCCGTGAAAACTGCGCGCAAGGGAGTGGGGGAATACATCCTGAATGTGAACGGTGTGGCGGCCCACGCCGGGCTTGATCCGGGCAAGGGGCACAGCGCAATTGTCGAACTCGCGCGGCAGATCACCGCCGTTTCGAAGATGAACGATTTGCGCCGCGGTATCTCAGTGAATCCAGGAGTGATTCGCGGGGGGACTCGCACTAACGTAATTGCTGCCGAGGCTTCTGTAGAAATTGATGCGCGCATCAAGAATGCGAAACAGGCTAAGACTCTCGATCGAAAATTCAAGTCACTGAGGGCCTTCGACAAACACTGCAAACTCAGCATCGAGGGCGGTATCAATCGCATGCCGATGGAGCGAACCGCTGGCGTAGCGGCGCTCTATAAAAAGGCTCGCCTGCTCGCGAAACAGATCGACTGGAATCTCGAAGAAGCCGCGGTGGGCGGTGGATCGGACGGGAATTTCACAGCCGGTATCGGCATTCCGACACTCGACGGTATGGGAGGCGTCGGCGAGGGCGCACATGCCCTTCACGAACATATTGTCATCTCAGAGTTGCCGCGCCGAGCGCTGCTTCTTGCGGGAATGATCGAGCGCATTTGAAATCGGGCAGCACCATGTTGAAGTTTATTGTCATTCTCTACAAGCGCCCGGACCTGACGCGTCAACAGTTTCGGCGACACCTGCAGGAGGTTCACGGGCCTCTGGCGATGGACTTGCCCGGGCTGCGGAAATACGTTCAGAACTTTGTCTTAGAAGATCCCAAGCGGAAACCTAGGTGGGATGCGGTGGTCGAGCTTTACTTCGATAATTGGGAGAGCATGGAAGCGGCGTGGGCAAGTCCACAGGGCGCGGCTTCCGATGCCGACCTGCCGGCTTTCGCCGATTTGACTCGCACCACCTGGGCAGCCGTGGATGAGGTTACTGTTCTCGCGTGAAAACGAGGAAGTAGTCCATTTTGTCGCCCTTCACAAAATCATATTGCTCCAGCAGTTGGTAGCCCGCCTCTTTGGCCTCGCGAATCACGACCTCGCGACTCACTCCGTGGTTCTCGCCGTTACCGTTGCGATCAATGATTCCAACCTTCGCACCTGGACGCAGGGCGGCGTGCAGCTTCTGCAGCAAAGTAACAGGCTGCGCGACTTCGTGATAGGTCTTGAGCAACAATACGGCGTCCACCGAATTGGCAGGCAGAAGCGGATTATCAGGCTGGCTCAGGATCGTCTTCACGTTTTGCAGCTTCTCTTTGCGCGCGCGATCGCCAATGTAACGAGTGGCTTCGGGATTGATGTCGACGGCATAAACTACACCTCCCGCGCCCACGCGGCTCGCGGCGCGAACGGTGAACCATCCCGAGCCGGCGCCTATGTCGGCCACAGCCTTTCTGGGTGCGATGCCGAGAATGTCCATCACACGATTAATTTGCAATCGATCTTCGCGGCCCGGCGACTCGAACACCGAAAGATCTCCGGTATACGGTTCGCTAGTCTTGCGCTGCGGACTGGACGGCGTGATCGGCGCGCTTTGACCCCACGCGGCGAGGTTTTGAAAGAACAAGAGTGCAAGCGCGACAAGACGAATGGTAAACATCCGAGCCTCCGAAACAATGCACCTATCAGAATAGACTCTCGGCACAACTGCTGGTAAGCGGTCAGTGTTGGCGGGCACCCCAACCGGGCAGCTTTGACTCCTCCGTCAGCGTAGCCTAAACTTTTCTAAGCGTCCCAAGTGGAGGGATTATGGGTGAAGGTCTTTTTCAGCCTTTGCACTTGCTATTGATTGTTGCGATCGCGCTTCTGGTGTTCGGCACCAGCAAGTTCGCGGCCGTGGGCAAAGGTTTGGGCGAAGGCATTCGTAACTTCAAATCCGCGATGAAAGATCCTGAAGCTGAGAAGGAAGAGGCTAAGAAGAAAGAAGAGGAAGAAAAAAAGGTGTAAGCCCCGTCTTCCACTCAGCTAGTTGCTTTTCTAGAGGACGATGCGGTGAAATCCCTCGCTAATCAAATCTCTCCTGACTCGCGCAGCATCCGATACACCGGCGCCACCGGAAGTCCTACCACGTTGCTGTAGTCTCCTTCGATGCGCGGAATCCAGCGCGATCCGATCCCTTGAATTGCATATGCTCCCGCTTTATCCATAGGCTCGCCGCTCGCGGCATATTGGCGAATTTCCTCGTCGGATAGCTCGCTCATGGTCACCAGCGTAGTCTCGGAGGCAGTTCTCAGTTCGCGGTTCTCAGTTCTCAGTATTTCGTACTGGCCCTGAGGAGAAGAGGATCCACTGGCCAGGGTTCGAACCACGCACACTCCGGTGATCACGCGATGCACGCCTCCGGACAGCAGCCGCAGCATGCGAATGGCATCCTCGGCGTCAAGCGGCTTGCCTAGAATCGCTTCGTTGACGACCACAATCGTGTCCGCGGCCAGAACCGTGTCTTGCGGACGGATGCGCGACACTGCCAGCGCCTTTTCTCGCGCCAACCGCTTTGCACAGTCACCCGGGGCCTCGCCCGCCAGCGGAGTCTCATCAATGTCCGCCGGCTGAACCGTGAATGGAATGCCCGCCTGACGCAGCAGTTCCTGGCGGCGCGGCGAAGCTGAAGCGAGAACAATCATGATGAGATTCTAGCGGAAGAGTTTTCGGATGCCTGTCTACAGCCGGGGATATCGACGACCGGACCCGGTTCGTAAATCCGGGCCTTAAACTCGGTCTTCGGTGTGTAGAATAAGCTGAATGTCACAAGCCGCTCCCGCAATCACGCGCAGTCCCGCCGAAGTCGTCAGGCTCACGCCGGTTTCCCAGGCGCAAAATGGAATCTGCTACGCCGTCGCCGGCGAGGTCGCGGTCAACTCGTTCGACCTGGAGCGAATGGTTGCAGCCGTCCCTGCGAAAATTGCGGCCGGGCTCGATCGCAAGGCCTACTACTTTGTGCCGCTCACTGTCAGCCAGGGCGACGAGACCGTGATAGCTGATCGTTATGATGTGGCGCTCAGCGACAATGCTGTCTGCCATCGCAACCTGAATCTCGGCGACTCGCAGTGCGTGTTCATCTCCACCCGATTGATGGACGATAAGTTTTCCGTGGCCTTCGAGTTTTATATCAATGTGGGCCACGCCCTGGTGGAACGAGCCGGAGTCTCGCGGGAATTCAGCGACTTGGCCTGGAGCCAGGTGGAGGCAGGAGTGCGTGGCGAAACTTCGCTGGACGCATGGGAGGCTCGCAAGTTGGGCGCCACCGGTGGCCCCGACGCCGAGCGCTACAAGAACGAATATCTCGAGGCGACTTTCTCCGACACGATTTCTATCTATCTGCTGTCGCTCTACCTCGACGTCGACTATTACGATCTGCGGGAGCGCGACTACCCATTACTGGCGCCGTCCGCGCTGGCCGAGCGACTGCGCAAAGTGGCAGAGTGGTTTCCACCCAACCCTGGATTTGAATTTGCCGTACTCTACAAGCGACGCGGGTGAACGCTTACGCAAAAAAATCAGGCCTCAGATGTTCGTGAGGCCTAAAGTCCCTGATCCGCGATCGATTCTCGTTATTTACCCGAAATCACAAAGTTGACCGTGCTGACCTGATTCCCATTCACGGTAACGGACTTTTCCCAAGTCTTCGGTTCCGTGAAGACAGGGCGTTGAACGCTATGTTCGGTGAGCACATCGTATGCTTGCTCTTTGCCTGCAAGACTCCAGCCCTCATGCCACGCTACGATCTGATACGTTCCGGGCGGGACGCCGGTGAATTCAAATCGCCCGCTCTCGTCGGTGACGGCGTAGTACGGATGCGGGGCGACAAACATCTCCGCATTCATCCAGACGTGTCCGCCGTTGCAGCGCAGGTGCACCAGACCGGGCGTGGGCATATTGCGACTGATGGGCCGATCGGTGAATGGAAATGGTAAGTTGAAGCTGGCCGCGCCATCCATGTGAATGGTATGCAAGGTAGCGTCGGAACTCACCATGGTCAGGGGACCGCTCTCCGGAACCAGAAGAATGTGCGGGATGTAACGGCAATGTTTTTGGTCCAGATGACGCCGCTGTTCCGGCAGGTCCATGGCTTTGCCGCGGGAGATATCTTTGAGATAAACGACCGTGTTCGCCAGGCCTGCCTGTGGTCCAATGACCAAGCGCTCGAGATCGACATTCTTTTTGGAATCGGGATCGCAAATCTGGGGATCCTTGGTTATCGGAAAGTCGAGTGGGCGCGGAACGCTGCCCGACCATTTCACCGTCCCGGAGATGGTGCCGCCGTCGGTGACGTTGACGACTCTGTAATTGCTCTGCGAAAAAACCCTGGCCGTAGCGGCCAGGAAAAGCGTTAATACCAACAAGCTCTGCGAAACCACTCGGCGCATACTCGTCCCCTTGAGGCTCGTGACTTGTCGGCACCGCAGCCGACCTCCTCGTCCAAGCCTGAGAATTGGCCGTACAGCTAGCTCTCGCTTACCTCTGACCTGCGAAAAGAGTGCTGCACAGGGACCCGTGAATTACGGGGCAGCACTTGAAATCCCCAGGTACTCGCGATCTCAACGGGGAGTTCCGCCCGAGGGTGAGCGGTCTGGTGATTGAAATCACATTTAGATTGCGCGCTCTGGAGGGCGGCGTCGAGATTACCAAGGTGGTAGAACGGGTGGGGATCCACCATTGTGTGGGCACAACCCCCCTCGGCTGTCCAAGCGAGCGAAGCTCGTATCCTGAAGCTCAAATCAAAACCCCAGCCGGGCTATGCCCTGCGGACAGCCGAGGGCGGTTGTCCCCACACAGGCTCTCCCCACACAAGAGGCGAAACGTTGGCGTCGTAAATTTGTACACCAGACTTTACAATCATCGATCCATGACTGTGACGGTGCGATCATTCGCGAAGATCAATCTGGGCCTGTATATTGGCGCGGCTCGCGATGACGGTTTCCACGAACTCCTGACGGTGTACCAGACGATTGCGCTGCACGATGTGATTCAGGTGAGCGTGGAACGCGGGGACGGCATCGAGATTCGATGCGCCGATCCGCGGGTACCCACGGACAATTCGAACACTTGCTTCCGCGTTGTCGAGAAAGCGATGCGAGCCTTGCGCGCAAAAGGGCGCGTGGTCGTCGAGATCGACAAGCGGTTGCCCGTACAGGGCGGGATGGGTGGGGCGTCGTCCAATGCCGTTGCAACCTTGCTCGGATTGGAGAGGGCGCTGAAGAAGTCTCTGCCGGCAGCAGAAAAATTGCGACTTGCCGCGGAGGTTGGCTCGGACTTGCCGCTGTTTCTGGTGGGCGGTGTGGTTCTGGGTGTTGGGCGGGGCGAGCAGGTTTATCCACTGGAGGATTTGCCGGCGATAGCCTGTGTGGTATTGACCCCAGAAGTGGGAGTGTCGACGCCCAAGGCGTTTGCGGCATGGGATCGCTTGTGTGGAGTCAACTCGTATGGCGCGGGCACTCTTGCCCGCGGGGGTTCAACCAGGCTGGCCTCAGATCAAGAGCCAGCCGAGCTGCGCTCGGCCGGACAGCCGGGGGCGGCTGTCCCCACACGAGCAAGCCCAAAACCAGAAAACCCTACACCAGCAAAGCCAATTCCCCACGCGGCGAAATTGACGGGTTCCAGCCTGTCCGATAGAATGATTGAGCTTAGTCGCGGGTTGTCGGTGTGGCTGAGTGAACCTTTCGCCGGTGCTCCTTTTCGAAGGGGCCGGGCCGAGAATCACCTTCTCGAGCTTGTCCGGGCCGGGATCAAGAACGACTTCGAAGAGGTCGTCTTTCCTGAATATCCCGAGCTGAGTGATGGCAAGCGCGCGCTTTTGCGCGCAGGCGCGAAGTACGCGTCGTTGTCTGGTTCTGGCTCCACGCTGTATGGACTGTTTGGCTCTCGGGCGGCGGCTGCGCAGGCGGCGACCAAGCTCCGAAGGCAAGGGTGGGCTGCGCAGGCGACTGCAACATTGCCGCGACGGGCTTACTGGAAGCGGATTGTCGTCAGGTGAATGGCAAGAGCCGGATTGTGGATCGAGGGCGCTCGGCTTCGCCCTCGCTTGGACGGCCCCTTCGGCTTCGCTCAGGGCAGGCTGAGGCGGCCGTCGCTATGATGTTCCTTGGCAAAGTTTTTGATTGTTGATTTCTGATTGTTGATTGAAAATCTAAGAGACCCCAACGCTTGGGGTTCAATCGACAGTCAGCAATTGGACAATCAACCATGACTTACTGGGCCGTCGACTAATGGTAGGTCAAGTGCCTTTGGAGCACTTTGTCTAGGTTCGAATCCTAGCGGCCCAGCCAGAAAAAAGTTCTCAGTTGCCAGTTCTCAGTTCTCAGTTGAACTGGCCAAAAACACTGAGGACGGAAAACCGGGAACTGAGAACTGCCTATGGCTACTTTGGTGACGCCGACCGAAAAGACCGTTGAGAAGAAGAGCCCGCCTGTGACTGACGACAAGGTCGACCGGAGGCCGCGCCCGCGGACGGACGAGAAGTTCAAGATTTTCAGCGGCACGGCGAATGAGCCGTTGGCCGACGAGGTCTGCAGCTTTCTCGGGATGCAGCGCGGGCAGGCGCAGGTGATTCGTTTTCGCGATGGCGAGTGTTATGTCCAGATTCAGGAGAACGTGCGCGGCGCCGACGTATTTGTGATGCAGCCGACGTGCCGTCCCGTGGACGAGCACTTGATGGAATTGCTGTTAATGGTTGATGCGCTGAAGCGTGCATCTGCGCGGCGCATCACTGCGGTAATGCCATATTTCGGGTATGCCCGGCAGGACCGGAAGGACAAGCCGCGCAGTCCGATCTCGTCGAAACTGGTGGCCGACCTGCTGACGACGGCGGGCACGCATCGGGCGCTGATTGTGGATTTGCATACGCCGCAGTTGCAAGGTTTTTTCAATATTCCGGTGGATCACTTGTTCGCTTCGCCGGTGCTGGTGGATCACTTCCGGAAGCTGGCGCTGCCGAACTCTGACGGTGGTTTCTCCCGATGCGGGCGGCGTGGAACGGGCCCGGTTTTTCGCGAAGAAGGTCGATGCTGCGCTGGCTATCGTCGATAAACGCCGCGTCGAAATTAACGTGGCGGAAGTGATGCACGTTATCGGCGACGTCAATGGGCGGACGTGCTTGATCATCGACGACTTGATCGATACCGCGGGAACGCTGGTAAAGACCGCTGAAGCCCTGGTGGGTAATGGCGCGACTTCGGTTTATGCCTGTGCGTCGCACGCGGTGCTTTCGGGGCCGGCGGTCGAGAACATTACCAACTCCGTCATCAAGGAAGTAGTGGTGACGAATACGATTCCGCTATCCGCCGAGGCGGATGCGGCGCGAACGCAAAAGGGAGGAAAGATTAGCGTCCTCTCAATTGCGGGATTGATTGGCCGGGCGATTCAGGCCAATCACGAAGAGACTTCGGTAAGCAAGTTATTTACGTAGCAGTTCCAAGGTTTCAGAGTTGCAATGTTTCATGGCAAAGGCAATTGTCACCTGAACCTTGACAGGTAAATTTGAAACTTGCAATAGACAATGGACTTGATAGAATTGGAGCATATGGCGACTGCAATCGAACAAAACACACTGGAAGCGCAACCGCGCGAGGCCGGAACCAAGAACCATGCCCGGCGGGTTCGGCGCGATGGAAAGATTCCCGCCGTGGTCTATGGCGCGGGTAAAGATTCTCTGCCGATCAGCGTAGATCCGCGGCACGTGATGCGCATTCTGAATTCGGAAACGGGCCACAACACGATTTTTGATCTCTCCCTGAGCGGCGGCGAGCAAAGCAAGGCCATGATCGTCGACTGGCAGTACGAGCCCATAAAAGGCACGCTGCTGCACATTGACCTGAAGCGCATCGCGCTCGACAAGGTGCTGCGGGTCAGCGTTCCGATTTTCCTGGTCGGTGAATCGGCGGGCGTAAAGCAGGAAGGCGGCATCATGGAGCAGATGCTGCGCGAAGTCGAGATCGAGTGCTTGCCGGGAGATATTCCCAGCCACATCGATGCCGATGTCAGCCAGCTTACTTTTGGCAAGGTGTTGCGCGTTTCGGAACTGCCGCACTCGGACAAGATCAAGTTCATTACCGACGAGAACCAGCCTGTGGCCCACGTCACTTCGGTGAAGGAAGAAGTTGTGGCCACTCCTGACGCGGCAGCGGCGGAAGCGGCTGCTCCGGCCGAGCCTGAAGTTATCAAGAAGGGCAAGCAGGAGACTGACGAAGAGGGCGAGGCTCCCGCGGGCAAGGGCGAGAAGGCGGAGAAACCTGAGAAGGCCGAGAAGAAGGAGAAGAAATAGCTTGTGTGGGGAGGGCCGCCCTTCGGCTTCGCTCAGGACAGGCTATTCGCCGGTCTCGCCAGCGCGAAGCGCGGCGGTTTCCGAAGCGGATTCGTCTTGCACAAGCTCGGAGAACGAATGCGTTCGCCGCTACGTGAATACGGAATGATGGCGTGAAACTGATCGTCGGTCTTGGCAATCCTGGCATCGAGTATCAGTTCACGCCGCATAATCTGGGTTTTCTGGCGATTGATCGGATCGCGGGGAGTCTGGGAGTGGAAGTGAGAAACCGGCAGTGCCGGGCGCTGACGGCGCGGGCAGCAATTGACGATCAGCCGGTGCTGCTGGCCAAGCCGGAGACGTACATGAACTTGAGTGGCGTCTCGGTGCGGGAATTGGTGGCAGAGTACGAAGCGAAGCCGGAGTCGGACCTGATTGTGATTCAGGACGAGTTGGATTTTCCGCTGGGCACGTTGCGGATTCATACGCGGCGGAGTTCGGCGGGGCATAACGGCATCGAGTCGATCATTGGAGCGCTGAATACGCAGGATTTTCTGCGTATCCGGATCGGCGTAGCGCCCGAACGGAAGGTGTCAGACGGCAAAGAGTATCTGCTGGCGCCGATGCGCAAAGCGGACCTGGAGGCGGCCGACGCGGTGCTGGACACCGTGGAAGAAGCGGTAAAGGTGATTTTGAAAGAAGGCCCGGCGGCGGCGATGAACCGCTTCAACCGGAAAGAGCAGGAAGAAGGAAAAGATTAGCCACGGATTTGACGGATTCTCACGGATCAAACCTTGAGAGCCTGCTGGTTCATCCGTGGATCCGTGGCCGGGTTAGTGGCCAAAGATTTGGAGAAAACGAATGAATCGCATCTATGAACTAATGTTTATTGTCCGGCCGGATATGACGGATGAGGATCTGGACAAACTGATTTCGATGCTGCAGTCGGTCGTGCCAACTTCTGGCGGCACCGTTCAACGCGTAGACAAAATGGGCAAGCGGCGACTGGCCTATACCGTGCGCCGGTTCCACGAAGGGATTTATATCCTGATGGTCGTGGAAGGCGGAGGTGCCGTGGTCCACGAACTGGAGCGCCGGCTGCGTGTGTCTGAACCGGTCATCAAGTTCCTTACCGTGCGCGTTGATGAAGAGCAGAAGCGGCTGGACAAGATCAAACAACTGCGCGATTCGAAGAAGAAAGTAAGCGCACAGCCCGCAGCCCCGGCAGCGGCAGAGCCTGCGCCACCGGCGGAAGCTCCAGCGACGGCGTAGCGCAATTTGCGGGCGGGTTTCTTTGCGTTCTCCGCGTCGTTCTGCGAATTTTGCGGGCAAAGCTCTTAACCGCTGAGGACGCGAAGAAATCGCAGAGTTCGCTGAGAAATGCCGACCTGAGCCGGACAGATTTCGAGAGAAGAAATTAGAGGAGAAATATGGCTGAAGAGACGAAAGTAGCAGAGCAATCGGCGCCCAGCGAGAGGCCGCGTCCTAGCGGAGATCGTCCGGGCGGGGACCGTCCGCGGTTTGGCGGCGGTGGTGGCGGACGCGGGCCGGGCGGCCCTCCGCGCGAGGGTGGTGGCGGACGCAAGTTTTTCCGGCGCAAGAAAGTGTGCAAGTTCTGCGTCGAGAAAATCGAAGACATCAACTACAAAGACTATCGCATGCTCGGGCAGTTCGTCGCCGAGAGCGGCAAGATCGTGCCGCGGCGCCTGACGGGCGTGTGCGCGCCGCACCAACATCGGCTAGCGGCGGCTATCAAGAAGGCCCGCAACATCGCCTTGCTGCCGTTTGCCGGAAGAGCATCGTAATAACGCAGCTTCTAGCTCCTAGCTTCTAGCCTCTAGCGAACCGGGGCGAAGCTTTGAGTGGCTAGAAGCTAGCAGCTAAAAGCTAGGAGCTATCATGGAAGTCATTCTGAAAGAAGACGTAGCGAAGCTGGGATCCCGCGGCGACGTGGTCAAGGTCGCGGAGGGGTATGGACGGAACTATCTATTGCCGCAGAAGCTGGCCATCCAAGCCAATGAGGGCAACAAGGCCGTCATCACGCAGATGAAGGCCGCCTCGGTGCGGCGCTCCGCCAAGGAGAAGACGCAGGCCGAGGAACTGGCCAAGCAGTTTGAGGGCGTGTCCGTGTCGTTCCAGCGCCGCTCGGGCGAGAACGACCAGCTGTTTGGCTCGGTCACGTCGGGCGATCTTGCCGATGCGCTGACCAAGAAGGGCTTCAACATCGATCGCCGCAAGATACAGCTGCACGAGCCGCTGAAGACCGTAGGCGAGTTCAGTGTCCCAGTAAAGCTGCACAAGGACGTGACCGCGCATCTGAAAGTGGTCATCGAGAAGGAAGCGGTCGAGGCGTAGGGCGGGCTTCTTACGCTTGACTCCTAGTCATACACTTTGCTGCGGTGGGCTACTCGGGTCACACTGACAGATCTGGCCGCATCGTTGATGATGTACACGATGCGCCAGTCGCCGACGCGGACACGCCACAGGTCTTTGTAGCCTTTTAGCTTCTTACATCCGGCGGGTCTCGGGTCAACTGCAAAGGATTCTATCTTGCGAACGACGCGAGTGAGCGCCGTATTCGGCAGGGAGTCGAGTTCTTTTCGCGCAGAGGGTTTTAGCTCGACCGCATAGCTATTCACGAAGCCGCCCGTGCTTGACGAGGTCGGCCTTCACTTTCTCCAAAGGGATTCCGACTTCTCCGCGGCGGGACTCGGAAACAAGACCATCCCAAAAATCCCGAAGCCGGGCTCCGTGCTTTTTCAGGTCGATGAGAACCGCAACTTTCCGGCCTTTAGTATCCGTGACGAACTGTACTCCAGTCATAGGGCTATTCTGCCATACAGACATCTGATCTGCTACTGGACAGGGATGTTTTGTGAGTGCCCTTCGGCCTTCGAAGTTACAATGAGGTCGCGAAGAATGACTGCTCCGACAAATTCCACTCCCTTTGCATCATTGGTCGGCCGGACTGCCCAAGGTTGCTGGCTCGGACACGGAAACCGCCTGTTCCTAGAGTTCGGCCAATCTCAGCCGCTAGGTCCACGTGAAACTCACCCGAGGGGCGAGTGGGGACTTTGGTGTGACCAAATCGAGTGGCGGATCGAGCTGGGAGACCGGGTGATCGCAGGTCTGAGGATGACCGTTCTACCAGGAGGCAGGAATTCATGAAATCAATGGTAAGAGTTTTCTGACGGGCGAGATATCTCCTTTCGGCGATTCAACCCTAGCGTTCTCGGACAGCCTACTTCTGCGTACTTTTGTGATCACCACGGAAGAGGATGCCCGCTGGAACTTCCGCGATCAAAAAGCTGACTATTCTAGCCTCGGGCCTGATCATTCCTCTATTACGTCGGGGCAATCTGGGATCCGAGTTTCCTCCGGCACCGACCCGTTGCAGCAGTTATCCGGCTTTCTCTGGAACTCGAAGGTGTGGCGGGCCGCCGTAGGTATACAGTACCGATTTGAGAACGGCTATGAGCCCTCCGATTTGGATTCGGTGCGGCTCGATTTTCGCCGAGTGTTCCCGAAACCAACCAGCAAGGTTGGGCATCAACCGGTGGGATCGCTCCAAATCGACCCCAACACATCTGGTCTGCGCTTGCAGCGATCCGACAAGATCATTGTCGCCTGCGGCGATTCGAGCGAGAAAGTCTTGACGGAGTTCAGGCAGCTTGTGGGAAAGGACCTTCTGCGAATCGACGTCGCCCGACCGGGCGGCGACACTGATTTTGTTTTGGAGGATGGCCTGCTTCTACGTTGCTTCCCGGCGACGAGCAAGAGAGGTGAGGCCTGGCGGATTTCTTCAGCGGAGAATGACGAACTGGTAACGGGGCCAGGAGGGCAATGGTCTTACATGGGCGGCTTGAAATGAAGCGCAGCTGCGACTCATTGCTCCAGAAGTGAGGCATCTACCTTGCCAAACGCCTGCTCTTTACTGCGGACCGCTGTTCTGTTTCCCTCTAAATCGTTATCCCAGAATCACCTAGCCCCTTCAAATAATCCCCGCCTGCCCTATAATTTCTGCTCACGGTTTGGTCGACGACTCGTCTATTCCAGTGCAGGCCCGGATATGGCATGAATACCGGGCAGGTAGAGGACAAGAAAAATGCCGGCCGGTGTTTGGGCAATACCAATTGCCGTAGGCGGACGGGCCCACTCGAAAGCGAAGAGTGAGAGAGTAGACAGAGTCGACGATCACCATGACCCCGCGCGGGGACGCATGGCTGGGCAAGAACGCCGCATAGACGACACGATGTTGATCCGGGAGGCCCAGCGCGGAAACCGCGCCGCCTTCGAGGAACTCGTCCGTCACTACGACCAGTCGGTATTGCGGCTCGCGCTCCATCTCACCGGAACTGAGCAGGACGCTCAGGATGTCTACCAGGACGCCTTCCTGAAGGCCTACAAGAATATTGGAAGTTTCCGGTTCGAGTGTTCCTTCTACACGTGGATTTACCGGATTGTAACCAACTTGTGCCTTGACCATTTGCGCAAGAGGAATGTGCGCAAAGAGGACGCGCCGGTCGCGAAAGATTCCGACGGCGGCGAGTATGATCTGCTCGACCAGGTGCCCGACGGGCGGGCGGGAGCGAATCCGGAGCGCGATTTGTTGCGCCGCCAACTGGGGGCGCGCATCGCCGGAGCGCTGGAGAAGCTGACGCCGCGGGAGCGCATGGTGTTTGAGTTGAAGCATTACCACGGATTGAAGCTGCGGACGGTGGGCGAGATTTTGCATACCACGGAAGAGACCGCCAAGAATACGCTCTTCCGCGCCACGCAGAAATTGCGCGGGGCGTTGGCGGATATGAGGTAACGGGAGTTGGAATAGAACGGCCGGGGTTCGCCCTGGCCGGACAGCCGAGGCGGCTGTCGCTACATGAGCCGATTAGGGTGCGACGATGAAATGTGAATGGGTTCGAGAAAATATCGTGCTTCAGGTTTATGGCGAGTTGGCCGATGACGCTCGCCACGAACTGGAGCAACACGTGGCCCGCTGCGCCGACTGCGCAGCCGAACTGAAGGCCGAGCAGGAATTTCACGCGCTGCTCGAGCAGGATCGAGCAGCCGATCTGTTACGGAACGAGCCGTCGCCCAACCTGCTGGCGTCTTCGCGCATGCAGTTGCAGGAAGCGCTGGAGACGGCCAAGCAAGGCGGCATGTGGAGCCGGATGGCGTTCGATCCGGCGATCTGGCTGCGGCAGGTGCGATTCTCACCCGCTCTGGCGTCGGCAATTCTTATTCTTGGTTTTGCCGGCGGAGTTACAGCCACTTACAAGCTATACGGAACGCGACCCATTACTACAGCCGGCGTACTGAACCCCTCTAACCCCAACGCGGTTCCTTCCGAAGCATCGATCACCGGCATCAGTTCAATCGTCCAGCAGCCCGGCACAAATCAGATCAGCATCAAGTACAACACCGTAGAAACCCAGGAAGCGCAGGGTTCGCTGAACGATGAGAAGATCCAGCAGTTGCTGCTTTACGCGGCGCGCAACAACTACAACACGGGCGTGCGAGTCGACTCGGTAGATCTGCTGGCGCAAAAGAGTGGAGACATGCAGATTCGAGAGGCGCTGATCTACGCGCTGCAGAATGACACCAATCCCGGAGTTCGGCTGAAGTCGCTGGATGCTCTCGGCAATTACGTAAAGACCGATACGAATGTGCGCGACGCTTTGCTGCGGGCGCTGGTGAACGATAACAATTCAGGCGTGCGCATCGAGGCGCTGCGGCTGATCGAGCCGGTGAAGGCCGATGGCAGCGTACGCGGCGTGCTGATGGCGCTGGCTGCGAAGGATCAGAGCACTTACATCAAGTCGCAGGCGCGGACCATGCTGGCGCAGTTACCAGAGATTGATTAGGAGTAGCGCCGGCACCTTGCCGGCAGTGCGAAGACAGTTTGCCTTCGCAGTGCGTGGGCGGGACGCCCCCGCGACCGCCGCCGGGACGGCGGCGTTACAAAAGGGCGTTACGAAAAGAAAGATCGCCGATGCATGGCGAGAATGGAAGGAGCTAATTTGAAACGAGCGCTACAAATCGTCGGGCTGGTGAGCACGCTGGCCCTGCTTGCGCCACTGGCCGTGACGCAGGAATCGCATATTACCCGTGAAGGAGGAGCCTGGGGCCAGGAGATCACAGGTTCGCTGGCAGCGGTCAAGAACTTGAGAATCAAAGTAGACATGGGCTCCGTGGTCGTACGCGGCGGGCAGCAGCAAGGCATCAATTATGTCGTTCATACGCGTTTTGGCACTTCTTCCGAGCAAGAGGCGCGCCGCCAGTTCGAGCAGTACAAGATCACCGCTTATGTGAAGGGCGATACCGCGTGGATCGTCGGAGATTGGCAGGGCGGTAGACATCCGCGGCATTCTTCGTCGGAGTTTTCGGTGATGGTTCCGCGCGAGATGGCTCTGGTTAAACTGGAAACCGAAGGCGGCAACGTGGAAACCACGGGAGTCATGGGGCACGTGGAAGCGGAGAGCGGCGGCGGCAGCATGAAACTCGATGACATTGGCGGCGGTGCGAACGCCGAAACTGGCGGAGGGTCAATCGATGTGGGCACCGTGGGCGGCGACCTTGGCCTGCACACCGGCGGAGGCTCCATCAAGATTCGCCACGCCAACGGCAAAGTCGTTGCCGATACCGGCGGCGGCAGCGTCGAATTGGGGTCCGGAGCGCAAGGCGCCAGCATTGAAACCGGCGGGGGCAGCGTGGAAGTGCGCGAATGCAACGGAAAGGTGAAAGTATCCACTGGCGGTGGAAGCGTGGACCTGAGCGATGTTGGCGGTCCGGCGGAAATTGAAACCGGGGGCGGAAGCATCCACCTGAACTCGGCCAAGGGCCACGTTCAGGCGGAGACGGGCGGCGGCGGCATCGAACTGCTCGGTGTGCCCTCGGCCCGGGCTGAAACCAGCGCCGGTGGAATTACGGTGAAGCTGGTGAATACGGGCAGCGAGCGCAATAATTCCGATCTCGAGACTGGTGCCGGCGACATTACCGTGTATATTGCCGCCGACGTCGCAATTGATGTGCGCGCCAGCGTCGACATGGGCAATGGACACCGCATTACTTCCGACTTTCCCGATATTCACGTCACCAGCGAGGGCGACAAGTGGGGACCGAAGTCCCTCACTGCGGAAGGCAAGCTGAATGGCGGCGGGCCGACGGTTAAAGTGCACACCTCGACTGGCGATATCTGCTTCAAACGCGCCGGCCGTTGAGGAACGCGATTGCTGATTGTCGATTTCCTTATTGCCGATTGAGGGGGAACCGCCATGCACAAATACGTTGTAGCCAGCATGCTGTTAATGCCGTTGCTCCTCAGCTTTTCGAATGCAGCTCAAAGCCGGATGGTGGATCCGCCCGAGCAGCCCTGGGTGTTCTCCAGCGAGGACAGCAGCACCAGTTCCTATCTCGGGGTCGACATATCGGATGTGACCACCGAGCGCATGAGCGCCCTGAAGCTGAAAGAAGAGAAAGGCGTTGAGGTCACCATGGTCGACCAGGATGCTCCTGCGGGCAAGGCTGGCATCAAGGAGCATGACGTTATTTTGACCATGAACAACAACGCTATCGAGAGCGGAGCCCAGTTGCGCCGCATGATCCATGAGACGCCTGCGGGTCGTATCGTCACCTTGGGCCTAAGCCGCGACGGACAGCCGATGACGGTCAAAGTGCAGCTTGCCGACAAGCATAAAGAATTCGCTATGACCGGACCTGACATGAAGAACTTTCATGTCAATGTTCCAGAGATTCATTTACCGGACATCGATATTCCGTCGATCAACATGGTGATGGTGACTTCCTCGGCGCGCAGCGGGCTGTCGGTGGAAAACATCACTCCGCAACTGGGCGAGTTTTTTGGGGTGAAGAACGGGAACGGTGTGCTGGTGCGGGCCGTGGAGAAAGGCAGCCGGGCGGAGAAGGCCGGTTTCCGCGCCGGCGATGTGATTGTGAAGGTCAACGATCAGGCTGTGCATGACACCGGCGATTTCAGCCACGCGGTTCGCTCGCGCGATGGCGCGGCCGTCAGCATAGGAGTGATCCGCGATAAGAAAGAACAGAAGTTGAATCTGACTTTGCCGGACCGCAAAGAGTCGGGCGATCTGCTGTTGGAGGAGTCTTCCGACGAATCTGCGATCGACGCGGACTCCGCCGTCGAATTGGGTCAGTTGCAGCAGTATGTCGCGCAGCTGCAACCGCAACTGGCGCTGGCCACCGAAGATGCCCGTACGTCGGTGAGGGAACTTCGCAAGGACTTGTGCTCCCAGCAGACGAAATTGCGCCGGCAAGCGGAGAAGTTCAGGAACCAATCCCAGATCCAGCGCGATCAGCTTAGAAGGAACCAGGAAAAGCTGAAGATGGAGATGGACGAACTGCGCCACGAATTTCGGGTTCGCGCGTTTGATATCTAGGAACAGCCGTTATTGCCCGCTTGCGACTGTAAGCGCTGAACTCGCGAGGCAAACGCGATTCCGTCCTGCCTGTTTAGCGGCATAAAGTCCGCTATCGGCCGCCCGGATCATTTCATCGCGGGTCTTGCCGTGAGTTGGAAAGCTTGCTACCCCGGCGCTGATCGTAATGGTTCGAGGTACTCCGGGAAATTGGAATTTTTCCACTAACCGCCGCAGTTTCTCCGTAATGGCTGTTGCCTGCTGGGTGCTGATTTGCGTCAGTAAGATCGCGAATTCTTCTCCGCCGTAACGGCAGACCACATCAACCTTGCGTAACTGCTGGTGAAAGAGCGAAGACACCTGGCGCAGCACCTCATCGCCCAGCAGATGTCCGAACTCATCATTCAGCTTCTTGAACTCGTCAATATCCGCCATGACCACGGCCATGCCGGTCCCGTAACGGCGGGCACGTTCGATCTCTTCTAGGATTCGCAGTTCGAAGAAGCGCCGGTTAAAGATTCCGGTCAGGCCGTCGAGATAGGCCAGTTGTTTAACGCGCTCCACATAATGGGCATTCTGGATAGAGTTGGCACAGATGTCAGCGACGGATTCGAGAGACTGCAGTTCGCTTTCACGAAAAGCGTTGGGTTGCGTACTGTGCAGGGTGAGCACTCCCAGAGTCTGGCCGAACGAAATCAGAGGGATGCTCATGCGGGAGGAGCATTCCTTAAAGAGCCTTAACGGCTCCGGCAGGCCGCTTAAATCTTTTTCCACGATGGTCCCGCTGGCCGCGATGACGCGCGACCAAGGCTCCTCGCTCGCAGGAAAGCGCCCGTTCGGAGGCACGCTCGGCGTAAGTGTTCCCTGGTGCGCTCGCATCACCAGGTCGCCTTCCTCGCGCAATAGAAGTGATACGTGCGAGACTTGAAAGGCCTTCTGAATCACGGCGCAAACTCGGACCAGAAGTTCCTCCAGTTCCATGACAGCGGTACTCTGCTGTGCGATGGTATTGATCGCCTCCAACTGGCGCGCCCGCTGCCGTTCCAGCGAGTACAAACGCGCGTTTTGCAGCGCAATCGAAGCCTGCGTAGAAAATAGAGTCAATAACTCAATGGTTTCGGTGTCGAAGTAATCGAGGCGATCACTCTGGCAGTCAAGCACGCCTACGACTTCGTCGCGCACCATGAGAGGAATGGCCAACTCCGACCGGGTAGATTGCGCGGCGCAGATGTAGCGCCGGTCTTGGGTCACATCGGGAGCATAGACCGGGCGCTTCTTTAGAACGGAAGCACCCGTGATGCCCTCATGCTCGCCCAGGCAGATTTTGTCTTTACCGGTATCCCAGCCGACCTGCGACCGAACGCACAACTGCCGGGCCTCCCGATCAAGCAGCAGGATGGCCACGTTCGGAAGATGAAAAAAATCGCGTGCGATCGCCAGGATTCTCTGTAACACCTCGTCCAAATCAAAGGTGGAGAGGACGGCCTGGCCCGCATCAAACAAAACCGCGAGTTTCGGCATGGTGCATCGAGTGTACGGACAGCGCTAGCGGTTACCAAGGTTCCCAAAGTAACCGGCTGTGGATGATGAGTCTGGCCATCTGCGGCTATCGCCACCTTCTCGCGCTGCGGATCAGGCTATAGGCCACGACGCAAAAGAAGAAATCTATTAGCAGACCTAGATCCGGTCGGAAGGGACGATGCCGCGCCACTGCAGGCATCGACGGAAGCAGGGCGAAGTACGCCACGTTGCCCAGTATGATCGCGAGCAACGCCTGGAGAAAATTAACCAGCACCGATGGCTTAGACACCGAAGGGCTCCCGCAAGTTTCTAACGACCATATTCACCGGCCCTCATCGGTGCCTCAGGCAGTCCGATCCATCGCGCTTCAGCGCCCAGCCGCGCGTTCCTGCTACCATTCTTTTTCTATGTCCACAGATTTCTAGCATGCTCGAACTCTCCACCCCGGTCCAATATGTGAAGGGCGTCGGCCCGCGCATTGGGGAAGTCCTTGCCGGCAAAGGAATTCACACTGTCGGCGACCTGCTCCATTATCTGCCTTTTCGTTATGAAGACCGGCTGAATCCGCGGGGAATTTCCGAACTCCGGCCCGGCGAGATGGCGACAGTAATCGGCGAAGTTCGCAATTCCGGGCTGTTCCGCACCCGGAAAATGCCGATTTTTCAGTTGACCGTTGGCCAAGGGCGGGCTCGGCTGCGTTGTCTCTTTTTCAATGCCACTTATTTGCAGGACAAGTTCAAGCCCGGGCAGATGATTGCCCTCTACGGCAAGGTCGAGGAGGACGAACGCAGCCGTGAACTGCAGATCGTTCAGCCGCAGATCGAAATTCTGGGGGATTCCAGCGGCGATGACGCCGCCGGGAAAAAAGCCGCCGAGTCTTTGGAAATTGGCCGCATCGTTCCTATTTACGAAGCCATTGGAAGGCTGACTCCGCGCTGGTTTCGGCGCGCCATTCGCACGGCCCTCGACAACCTGACCCCCGACTTGGCGGACCCAATTCCCGCTGCAGTACGGGCGCATCTCGGCCTGGTGTCGCCGCGCGCGGCCCTATGGAACGTGCACTGGCCCGAGCCCGGAGAAAGTTTCGAGGACTTGCAGTCTTCGCGCACGCCCGCCCACATTCGGATGATTTTTGACGAGCTGTTTTTTGTGGAACTCGGGCTGGAGTTGAAGCGCCGCCAACAAAAAGCGCAGACGGGAATCGCTTTCCGCCTGGATGACCGGGTGCGCGCGGCGATCAAAAAGATTTTGCCGTTTCATCCCACGCCCGCTCAAAAACGGGTGTTGAAGGAAATTGCTGGGGACATGGAGAAGCCCTATCCGATGCGGCGTTTACTCCAGGGCGACGTAGGGTCGGGCAAGACCATTGTGGGCTTCGAGGCAGCCATCATCGCGATCGAGAACGGCTGCCAGGTGGCGCTGATGGCCCCGACGGAGATCCTGGCGCAGCAACACTATTTTTCCGCGAGGCGAATTCTGGAGAATGCCGGATACCGAATCGTTTTACTCACTGGCTCACTCGAAGCCGACCGCAAGCGCGAGGTTCGCCGCCACATTTCTCAAGGAAATGCGCAACTGGTGATCGGTACGCACGCGCTGCTGGAAGAGAAAGTGGAGTTCGCCAATCTGGGACTCGTCATTGTCGACGAGCAGCATCGATTTGGCGTGCTGCAGCGGCTGAAATTGATGAAGAAGTCGGGCGAGGCAGAAGACGGCAGCCGAGCCTCGCGCGGCGGGAGCGAAGGTTCCAGGACGAAGTCGGTGCCAGCCGAGCCTGATGTTCTCGTCATGACGGCGACGCCAATCCCGCGCACACTCGCTCTCACGCTTTACGGCGATCTCGATCTCAGCGTGCTCAATGAGCTGCCACCGGGCCGCACCCCGATCACCACCCACTGCGTGGCCGACGACCAGTCCCCGCGCGTGTGGGATTTCGTGCGAAAACAGGTGACGGCCGGACACCAGGCCTATGTGGTTTACCCGGTCATCGCGGAGAACGAAGAGAGTGAATTGAAAGCTGCGATCAAAATGTATCGTGAGCTGAGCGGCAACATTTTCGCCGACCTGAAAGTCGGGCTTCTGCACGGCCGATTGGACGCTGACTTGAAAGAGCAAGTGATGCGCATGTTTCAGCGTGGCGAGTTGCAGATTCTGGTCGCGACCACCGTGATCGAAGTCGGCGTGGATGTGCCCAATGCGACCGTGATGGTGATTGAGCACGCCGAGCGCTTCGGCCTGGCGCAACTTCATCAATTGCGAGGACGCATCGGCCGTGGCGGGGCGAAATCCTATTGCGTCCTGATGACGGGGGGAAAAGTCAGCGAAGAAGGCCAGCGGCGGTTGGACGCGATGGTCAAGACTAACGACGGCTTTAAGATCGCCGAACTCGACCTTGAACTGCGTGGGCCGGGAGAATTCTTCGGCACGCGGCAGGCGGGGATCCCGAATTTTCGCGTCGCCAACCTGATACGTGACGCCAAACTGTTGGAGGCCGCCAAGCGCGAAGCCGCTGCCGTCATCGCCGGCCCCAACGCCGAGATCTCTGCCGAAGAAATCAGCCGCGCCCTTGTCCACATGCGAGCGCGCTGGCAGCATACGTATGGACTCGTTGAGGTCGGCTAACCAAACGCACCGCCGCGTCATCGAAAACCGCCAAGCTGATAGAATCGAATGAAATGGCTGGCAGTTCCCAACTGATTCAGATTGAACTTGGCTCTCCGGTCCGAGTGCCCAAACCGCCGTGGATGCGGGCAAAAGCTCCTGTCGGCGACAACTTCCACAATCTAAAAAAACTCGCTCGTGGATTGGGGCTGCACACGGTGTGCGAGTCGGCGCAGTGTCCTAACATTGGGGAGTGCTGGAACCACAAGACTGCGACCTTCATGTTGCTTGGTGATATTTGCACGCGCCGTTGCGGTTTCTGCGCGGTGCCGAAGGGGCGGCCGGAACCGATCGATCTGGATGAACCACGGCGCGTGGCCGAGGCGGTCGCTAGCTTGGGGCTGAAGCACGCGGTTGTCACGAGCGTGAACCGGGACGATGACAATATCGGCAGTGCGAGAATTTTCGCCGAGACCATTCGCGAGATACGCGAATTGACGCCAGACTGTCGCATCGAAGTTCTAATCCCGGATTTTCAGGGTTTGGAAGAGTCTCTTCGCATCGTGCTCGATGCCAAGCCGGACGTGCTGAATCACAATACCGAGACTGTGCCCCGCCTCTATCGCGCGGTACGCTCCGGTGCGCGCTACGAGCGCACATTAACACTGCTGGAGAATGCCAAGAAGTTTTCTCCCCGCATGGTCACTAAGAGCGGTGTGATGGTCGGCTTGGGTGAGTCGTCCAACGAACTGATCGAGGTGTTCCGCGACTTGGGCACTCGAGGCGTTGACATTCTTACGATAGGACAATATCTACGTCCGTCGAAGGATCACCTGCCGATCGCCCGCTTCTACGAACCGCAGGAGTTCGTTTACTTGCGGGAACAGGCTCTGCGCTTCGGCTTCCGCCATGTCGAGTCAGGACCCTTGGTGCGATCGAGCTATCACGCGCATGAGCATGCCGATGCCGCTGCGATGGCACGGCCCGTCGCCTAGCCCGATTGCGGCGGACCTCCGACGGGCCGCTTTGCTAAGCGCACTCTAGAAGACGTGCAGTTTGATGCTGAGGTACTTCTTGGGATTTTCCCGGATCGCCTTCACCAGATTACGGGTCTCAACCAGCATTTCGTTGGCATTGTTGTAGAGGGTGTCGTCTTTGAAGAGTTTGCCGGCTGTGCCTTTGCCGGCTTCCAATTCAGTAGTCAACTCCGAGAGTTTGCTGATCGTGGTATCGAGCTTTTTCGCCAGTTCCTCATCCTTGCTCAGCTTGCCAAGAACGCCCTTGCCGGCATTGATGTCGTCTGTAACTTTCTTCAAGTTGGCAATAGTGTCGTTAGCATTGTTGTAGAGCGTCGGATCTTTCAGGAATTTTCCCGCAGTGCCTTTGCCCTGCTGCATGTCGTCGATCACGCCATTCATCTTGTCAAGGGTAACGATGAATTTCTCGTAGGCGTCGTTGCGACTGATAAGACGCCCTAAGCTGCCCTCGCCGCTTCCCACTTGCTGCACAATCTGCTGAAACTCTGCGATGGTGGCGGAAAAACGGTTGTAGAGCGTTGGATCGTAGATGAGTTTACCCAACGATCCTTTGCCACTCTCGGCGAAGGCCAGAATGCGGTCGGCCCGCTTTAGCAGCAGGTCCATATTCTCGAGAGTCCCCTGGCTGGCACGCACCACCTGGTTAAAGTCCGGATGCACCTCGGTGGGCAGCGTATCTCCATCGTGCGCCGGAGGGCCGAGAGCTTGAAGGCTATCGATGTCGAGGAAGGTCTCTCCGAGCACGCCCGCGGTTTCGAGCGAAGTGACGGAGTCGCGGTGGATGGCATAGCTGTACTTGGTGCTGACCTTCATCAACACCTCGACCGGAGTCAGTTGCTTTTCTTTATCAGGCACGATGATGATCTTCGTCACGTTCCCGATATCCACTCCGCTCAAACGTACTGGAGCGCCCGGACGCAAGCCTTGCGCATTATCAAAATAAGATTTCAGGGTGATGCGTGAGGTGAAGAGGCCGTTGGTTCCGGACATCAGAAACAGCAGGAAAGCCAAGGTTAGAGTGGCAACAATAACCGTCGTCCCAACCCGCAGTTGCGACCACTTGAGCTGCTTCTGGCTAGGCAAATAAATTCCTCATGGTGCCAGCTTAGACGGGGATAGCGCCGGTTGCGCAAGAGATCGGGATCGCAACCGGTTCCTCGTTCGAATGATAACAAAAACCTGAGGGAGGTCTAGGCGGCTTTTGCGCGCAGTGCCGGCATGAGCAAGAGCGCGAGCAAATATGCCATCGCTCCACAAGCCAAAGTAACGGTTAATCCGAACTGAATGGCGAGGACCATGGCCAGCACCGATCCGAGAACGCTGGCTGCGGCATTCATAGCCCATGCCCACTCAATGACATTTTCTCGATCCCCTGGCCCGCCCGCAAATTCCGCCGAGCCAATGGCAGCCAAGGCGCGCAAGCCAGTTGGAAACGGCATTCCCATAACAAATCCTAATGGCACGAGAAGGACTCCACTCACTAGCAGACGGTAGCCGAATCCTAGGCCAACCAGCGTCGACAGCCAGGTCTGAAGGAAAAAAACATCGACGAGAAGGCTAACGATCACGAGCGCCAGCGGTATCCATCCCAAGCTTGTGTGGGGCAGGCAGAGCCGCGAAAACAGGCTGCCCGCGCCGCTCGAGAGCATCAGAAGAAAAATCACCACGGTTAAGGCGTAAGTAGGATGCCCAAGAAAAAGCACGAAGCGCTGGATAAAAGCGATCTCCACCAGTATGTAACCGAGGCCGACGGCCACGAAATAAAGCAGGGGAACGGGCGACTGGCGGTTTCGGCTTCCGAGCGCCAGCGGCAATACCAGAAATGCAAGCACCGCCACTGAGGAAATCACCAGCACTAGCAAAAGTACCAGCACCCCCAGATTCACCTTCCAATCGATGCCACCGCGCAGGCCGGTTTCGCCAAGAATTTGACGGGGCTTGAGCGTAAAGAAGAAAAAAGGCGCGTTGTCGGTGACCGGCGCCGTGTTGTAGGCATAACCTCGCGCGAATGCGTAGGGATCATTGCTGGCGATGAGATCGGAAAACGGGTTATGTCCGGGGTCCGATGGAAGATAGAGCGGCTCGAGCTGAGGATATTTGTCGATGTGCTCACTGACAGCCTGCTCTTCCGACTGCGTGAAGGCCGTCTTCTTCGCCAGCACCACAACCGGGATGCCGTCTTCGTTGAGCGATCCCTGCGATGCCACAATAAAATTGCCTGCCGGATTCTTTACTCCGAGGCGATGCAGAGCTTCCATCGCCACCGCGACCACGCGCAGGGCCTCGCGCGGATGCTGAAACTCCCAGCGCGTAATTGCGATCATTCCATCGGGCTTCAGGCGATCGAAATACTCGCGAAAGGCTTCGACGGTGTAGAGATTATTTTCGCTGAGCGCAAACGCCCCCGCCGCGGTCGACGCCCAGGTATCGACCAGGGTCATCTGCACTACGTCGAACTGTTGCGAAGTCGAGCGCAGAAATGAACGGCCATCGGTGACTTGGATATGCACGTCGGGCCGCTGGTAGAGATGCTCGGAATAGTCGGCGTAACGCTGGCGCATGATCGTGGTCGCGATAATAGGATTGATTTCGATTCCGGTAACGCTTGGACTGCCATTAGCAATGGCGCGCAGCACGTCAACGCCCCCGCCCGGGCCGATAATGGCAAACTCCCCGCGCGGCCGCAGCACATTCGCCAGCGCCGGCGGCGCCGACATGAGATCCCTCTCCCACTCCGTCTGATGCCAACGCGACACGTCCGCATTCATGATGAAAGTATTCGCATCCGCATCGATTACCACTACTTTTGCTTGATCCTTCCGATCGACCTCGACGCGCGAGAGCGCGTTCCAGCGGGAGAACTCCACTTGTGACGGATCGCGAAACATGCCCTTGGCATAGACCACGTCGATAAGGCGCCCGGAGTAGTTTGCGCCGATCAGGGCCAGCAGTATCAGCGCCCCCAATCTTGCCCGCCGGCGCTGAGAATGTGATTCAGACCAGACGGCCCCCGCTGCGGCCATGGCCACTGCGGCTGCCAGCACCACGTTGGGGCCGCCTATCCAATTCAGCAAAGGCACCACTGCCAGGCAAGCCAACGCCCCACCACACAAGTCGGCACTGTAAAGTCGCGGAATGCGCCGGGTCTCTCGCGCGAATACGATTGCAAATAGAAGTCCCGTGAGAAAGAAGGGAGCAGCGGCCGCCAGATAAAGCGCCGTAAGCCGTCCGAAGTTGCCCCACGACACCTGGAGCGCGACCGGTACGTGCAACACAATCTCCAACACCACAACGACGGTCACCGAATTGATGATGCACAGACGCGCGGCGAGTGAGCGTGTGTCAGTGCGCGCAAGCCTGACTTTTACCAAGTGAGCACACACACCGCCGGCGCCCAGACCCAGCAGAGCAATCGAAATTGCGAGAAAAGCAAAATGGTAGAAGAGGACGACGGAAAAGAGCCGGGTGAGCGCGAGTTCCAGCAACAGAGCGGCGAAGCTGGTGAGCGCAAGGCCCGTCAACACGGTGGTTTCGGGAACTTCAATCGAGCTCGACGTCAGCGTTGGAGTCGCCGTGATCACGGACATAGAATTGAAGGCGACAGTCTAGCAGATGGCGGACGCATCCTCTGCGCGCGATCATGAGGCCGCTAATTCTCGAGAATCGCTTGCGCGAAGGCGTGTTCTGCAGTGTGCGTGATCGACAGCGCGGCATTTTTCGTTCCGAGTTTGGCAGCGAACTCTCCCGCCTTCCCGTGAAACGCGATAGTTGGTCGACCTCCCGGCATGCGGATCACTTCGCAATCGCGCCAGCGCACGCCATGATTCCACCCCGTTCCCAGCGCCTTCATGGCAGCTTCTTTGGCGGCGAAGCGGGCGGCGTAACGCTCGAAGCGATTCGCCTTGGAATCACAGTAGCGAATTTCCCCGTCGGTAAACACGCGCTGCAGGAACCGGTCTCCAAAGCGCTCGATAGACTGCCGAATGCGGGGGACTTCGGCGATGTCGATGCCCGTGCCTACGATCATATTTCGATCTTGCCCTGTTTCAGTCTGCCTTCAGCCGAGAATCTTACCGCAACCGGCCTTACAGCAACCGATCTCCACGATAGATCAAGCGCCCGTCGATGATGCGCGCCTCTGCCATCAGCTTGTGGGGCTTGGCTGGGCCTTCGGCGTCGATATGCAGCACGTCGTGCCCGTGCGCCACCAGCCAATCGGAAATCAGCATGCGATGGCAGCGGAAATACAGGCGCTCCGCGCACATGTAGGCTGTACGGGAATTTTCGGCCAACGCAAGCAGTTCGGTGATCGCCCGTTCGAATTCTGGCGTGAGCATGTAATCCGCATAATTGCGGAAGCTCCGATTTCGCAAGGCGAGGTGCGGTGACTCTTCGAGAATCTTCTTGCGATATCCGCCTAGCGCGGTCATCGACCGATAGTGTATTCCCGTCCCAGTCAGGCTGTGTTCCAGCGAATCGCAGTTGAATTGAGGCAGGCGTCGGGACATCGGGTAGGCGCGAACGTCGACCAGAGTCTGAATTCCATGCGCCTGCAGGGCGCGGATCAATTCTTCGATGGAACGAGTCGAATGCCCGATGGTGTATAGAACCGCCAAAGCATTTTTGATGCGTGGAAGCCCTCAGGCGATTCGAGCCAGCGCGGCAGCGATGAACGAGTCCTGGTCCGCAAACACGGTGCGCAAGTCCAGCAGCACTCGCCCTTGCTCAACGCGGGCGATGACGGGCGGATCGGAGGTTCGCAAACGCGCAGCCAACTCATCGGAGCCAGTGCTGGCGGAACTCACCGCCAGCAGGCGGGTGGGCAGGACTGACGAGGGAGCCGCACCGCCGCCGATCACCGAGTCACCATCAATGATTTCAATATTCAGCGTTGATGATCGCACTCGCGCCGCCAGTGACTCCGCCCGATTGCCGATTTCCTGTTTGGTCAATCGCATCATCTTCAACGTGGGAATGGCACCGTGGTCGCGCTTCACATAAGCGAGCAGCGTGGCCTCCAGCGCAGCATAGATCAGCTTATCGACGCGAAGAGCGCGAAACAAAGAGTTGGCGCGCATGCGGCTGACCAAGTCGGCGCGGCCGCTAATTAGTCCTGCCTGCGGGCCGCCCAGCAACTTATCGCCACTGTAAGTCACTACATCGACTCCGGCACGGAGGCTGTCGAGCACGGTGGACTCGCCACTTATGCCAAAGTTCTGCAAATCGACGAGTGCGCCGCTGCCCAGGTCTTCCATCAAGGGCAGACCGCGCTGCTGCGCCAGCGCGGCCAGTTCCGCCGTCGACGCCTGCTCGGTAAAACCTGTAATTTCAAAATTCGATCGATGCACCCGCAACAGCAGGCGCGTCCGTTCCGTGATGGCTTTTTCGTAGTCGCCAACACGAGTGCGATTCGTGGTGCCCACCTCACGCAGAGTCGCGCCTGACTTCGCCATCACATCCGGGATGCGAAACGAGCCGCCGATCTCTACGAGTTCCCCGCGGGATACGATCACTTCGCCGCCGTCGGCCAGGGTGTTGAGCGCTAGCAGGACCGCGGCCGCATTGTTGTTCACGACGATGGTCGAAACTGAAGTCGGGTTCGTTCCATCAGCATTGAGAAGGGTGCGAAACAGGCGATCGACGTGGACGTCGCGCTTACCCCGCGCTCCTGTCTCAATGTCGTACTCGAGGTTGGAAAATCGCCCGGCAATTTCGCGAGCATGCTCCAGAGCAGCTTTGGCGAGCGGTGCTCGCCCGAGATTGGTGTGCAGAATGACTCCCGTAGCATTGATGACTGGACGCAGGGAAGGTCGAAGCTCTTGGCGAAGATGTGCTGCGATCGCGTCGCCCAGTCCGCCCAACGCAAGTCTCAATGCAGGCTCGTTTAACAAGCCTGATGCAATCTCTTCCCGCAGGCGAGCCAGCACGGCGCGAGCCGCGTCTGTGGCAGAGGCAAGGCCAGGAGTGGAGGCGAGCGCAGCCACGCCGGGCAGGCGCAGCACCTCATCTACCGAGGGAAGCTTCCGAAAAAGCTCCGCCTTCGCAGCGCTTTTCATCCCCGGATTATCGCATGAAAGTGGCGCGGCGCCAGTGGTTCGTCAGGGCGCCTACAACGTGTGAAGATAAGCCAGAAGGTCCTGAATGTCCTGCGAAGTCAGCGACTCGCTGAAGCCGGGCATTTCATTGCGGCCGAGACGAATGATGTCGGTGACGCGCTCGTCGTTGGCCGGCAACCCACTCAAAGACAGGTATTTGTTCTGAAACATTCCTTTGAGGCCAGGGCCCTTTTTCCCGCGAGTGGAATAAGGCTCATGGCAGCGATCGCACTTGGCGTCGTATATTTTTCTGCCGGCGGCCTGCTGCGCGTTAAGGCCAAGCTCGGCGTCTGACTTGCGGCGTTCTACGTCGCACCCAGAGAGCGTGGCGGCCGCCAGAACAAGTAGTGCGCCAAACAAGATAACTTTTACGCGACGAGTTCTATGTGATTGCCCTGTCGAACGCTCTTGTTTCAATTCCAGTCACCGTCCTTTAAGTCAGGTCGTCTGCGATGCAGCGGACCCCTCGCTGATATCAATTTAAATGATAAGCGCCACATCGCCTCACTCCTGCGCGCGGCCAATCAGGTTTGTGCGCCGTCTTCGGGCAAGCCCGCCTGTTCGGCGCGCTTGATTTAGAATCGTGCCGCATGCGGCCGGTTTTCCAATGGAACCTCGGGCAGTGTTCGCTGGAGCTCGGCAAGCGCACGCTGATTATGGGCATTGTGAATGTTACCCCTGATTCCTTTTCCGACGGCGGGCGGTTTCTCGATCGCGAGCAGGCCGTTGCGCATGCGCTGAGACTGCTGGATGAAGGTGCCGACATTCTCGATATTGGCGGCGAATCCACCCGCCCAGGGGCGCGCGTCGATGGCGGTGCTCCGCGTTTGGCTCACGTCGAGCCAGCCGCCAAAATCGGAGCTTCGACTGCGAACCTCAACGCGAGTGGTCCGACGGTGAGCGAGGCAGAAGAACTTTCGCGGGTGCTCCCCGTCATTTCTTCAGTGAAGAAGAAGCATCCCGCTGCGGTGATCTCGGTGGATACCTATAAAGCGAATGTGGCCCGCTCGGCGGTGGAAGCGGGAGCAGAGATCGTGAACGATGTGAGCGGACTTCGCTGGGATGCTCATATGACGAAGACCGTGGTTGATCTCAAATGCGGCGTGGTTATCATGCACATGCGCGGGCGCCCTGAGGAGTGGGGAGCGCTGCCGCCGCCCGGTGACGTCGTGCTGCTGGTGAAGCGCGAACTCAAAGAGTGGGCGGAAAAGGCGGTCATGGCCGGCGTGCGGCGCGAACGGATCGTCCTCGACCCAGGATTCGGGTTTGGCAAGCGTTTCGACGAGAATTACCCGCTGCTGGGGCGATTCAGCGAACTTCAGGCAGCGGGATTTCCGCTGCTAGCGGGCACGTCTCGAAAATCATTTATTGGCCGCACCCTGGGCAGAGACGGCAAAAGCATACCCCCGCAAGACCGGCTCTACGGAACGCTCGCGGCGGAGACGGCGTTGATTCTCAAAGGCGCGCACATCGTGCGTACTCACGACGTGAAGACGGCGGTAGAAGCGGCCCGCGTGGCGGATGCCATTTTAAGAGCGGTAGCGTAGAGGATCCCGCGAGAACACCGCACCAGCGGAGATGGTCTTCTATGCTTTTCTCTTGGAGAAACATTGAGCCGCCGATTTTCGCCGGGTGCAACCAAATAGTGCGTTGACTCCCGTTGTGATCTGGCAGGCCGGCCGCATCCCTCTACACTATTTGGAGGGACGATGTTGGCGCACTCTTCCTTCCTCCGTTCAGGTGCATGGACGATCTAGTCCAACTTTCGCAAGATCCGCGAGTAACCGTGCGCCGGGATGGAGCGCCTGCGACCGACGGAACTTGCGTTGTCTACTGGATGCAGCGCGCTCAGCGCGGCATCGACAACCCCGCACTCGATGTGGCCGTAGACGCGGCCAATGCGCTGCAGAAGCCGGTAGTGGTGTTTTTCGCGCCGGTGCCGTTCTATCCCAACGCCAACCTTCGCCACTACCGCTTCCTCGCTGAAGGCATTCCTGACATTGCCACTGCTCTAACTCAGCGGAATATTGGTTTCGTGCTGCGCCGCTTTCCTGAGCACAGTCTGCTTCGCTTCTGCGACGAAGTGAAAGCCTCGCTGGTCATAGGAGACGAAAATCCTTTGCGCGAGCCGGAAGCCTGGCGTAGCGCGGCGGCGAAGCGATTGAAAGTTCCGTTCTGGACAGTGGACGCCGATGTGATCGTGCCCACCAGGTTGCTGGAAAAGGCCCAGTATGCGGCCCACATCTTGCGGCGTCGCCTGCAGCCGCATCTGAAGAAATTTCTCATTCCCTCCAGAAATCCGGTCGCCCATGCGGCCTGGAAGAAGCCGCGCGGCATGGCATCGCGGGAACCCGACTTCGATATCACGCGGGGCTGGAAACTGGATCGTTCGGTCGCTCCTGTGACCGGCTGGCGCGGGGGCACGGAAGAAGCTTTCTGTGTGCTCCGGGAATTTATTGAACACCGGCTGGGCGGGTATGGCTCAGGGCGCAACAAACCCGAGGTCGACCATACCAGCCGCCTGTCGCCCTATTTACACTTCGGCCACCTCAGCTCGATTACAGTCGCGCTCGCAGTCAAGAAATCCCATGCGCCTACCGCCGATAAGGTAGCTTTTCTCGACCAACTCATCACGTGGCGGGAACTCGCGGTGAATCTGGTGCGCTTCAATTCCGACTACGATAATTTCGAATGCGCCGAGCCTTGGGCTCACCGCACTTTGGCGAAGCATGCAAACGATGATCGCCCTGTGCTTTATACCGAAAGGCAGTTGGAGCAGGCTGAGACGCACGATCAACTTTGGAACGCCGCTCAAATGCAGATGGTTTCCACAGGATGGATGCACAACTACGTAAGGATGTATTGGGCGAAGAAAATCCTGGAATGGTCCCGCTCGCCCGCTGAGGCGTACCGCATCGCCGTTCGCCTCAACGACAAGTATGAGCTCGACGGGCGCGATCCCAACGGCTACGCGGGGATTGCCTGGGCGATTGTGGGCAAATTCGACAGGCCGTGGTTCGAGCGTCCCATCTTTGGCCAGATCCGTTACATGTCGGGCCAAAGCACCGGCAGAAAATTCAACAGCAAGGAGTACATCCGCGAGCACCTGTCATCGAGTCCGTTCTAGCGGAGGAGGATTCAGCGCGAAGGTCGGCTTAAAGGGCCAGGGACGTTGCGGTCGGAAAGCGAGCTAGCCGCGACCACGTGCTCACGCCGGTAGTCAAGAATGCGAGAGGTCAGAGTGTGGGAGCCAACCAGCCGCACATCCGCCACCGCTTCCATGCTTTTCTGCATCCAGATTCCATCGAGATCGGTAAAGGCAAGTTTGACGTGTACCGTTTTCAACCACCAAGACGGCGTTTTTTCTGCCTCGCCCTCGATCTGTCGAATCAGAAACGAATGTTTGTCGACCCAAGCTTGTCCGGAAATCAGGTCGGTCTCGACTCGACGCGGCTTTAATCCCAGAACGTAGCAGGCGTGTCCATCGAGCGTGGCTTCGCCCACGTAACTCAAACTATAGTTCGCGGGGCTGATGGCACGGCTGGCGGTATCGTCCTTCGAGGTCATTTGGACTTCATGATCCAAGATGCGCCGCACCAACTGCGGGCCTCGGCTGCTGCCCGAGGAGCGTTGGATCGTATAGTCTCGATGAAAAGGAGGTCGAAAATTGATCTCGGCTACAACCTCGGAGTCAGACTTCGTATCAGTCGCGCTGCTCAGGCGATACTCACGAATAATCTGGTAAGAAACTGGACCCCGCGTCGCGGCCTGCGCTCCCTGCATTCCTCGCACGATTGCGTCAAGGGACACGGACCCGGCCGTTGAAGCCTGTTGAGCGGCGAGCCCCGAACACAGCAGCGCCACCACCGCCCCATTCGTCACCCAGCCGTTAGCAGTTCCCACGTGCGTTCCTCGCGAACCTAAGATGCGGGTTGCACGTGCCGGGCCAAAAGAAAAAGTTGTAAAAGCAGGGTGATCGCGCGGGTGCATTTAAAACGAGTGCAAAATCGTCGACATGCAGGCGACATTCTGCCTACGCGGAATCGGGTAACCGTCCCCTCGTTCGACCTTAGATTCAGAACAGGGGGGCTAAAACCGCAAATGAAATTCCAGTTCGGCGGGTTTCAACCGTCCCCCGGTGCCGATCTGAATGCCCCGTCCATCGCGCCTCTTGGCCTGCGGGGCGAACAATGTTACCTTCGTAATCTCCCTTCAAGTCCCAGTTCTGTTTTTTAATTGAAAGATCGCGCTCGCGGCGGAATCATGGTCATGGAAAATTTTGTCGTCTGCTTAATTGCCCAGGTCAATCTTGTATTCGGAGTGGCCGGACTTATCTGGCCCGACAGACTAAAGCCCTACTTCGGCCTGCTGATGTTCCCGTGGCCCGCCTCTTATCGCGCCATCCGCCTGAACGGCGTCATTGCCATCTGTGCGTATTTGCTGGTGCTCGGCAAACTGATCGCCGTCGGCTTCTGATTTCGAGACCCACTGGGCTGCGCTCGCGGTCTGACGTTCGCAATGAGTGAAATCGCGATTTGGCGCCAATCAAGCGCAGACTGCGACCTTCGTGCGCTGAGAACGCACGCTTCTCGCAACTTGCGTTTCTATTGAATAGGTTCGGCAGTAGATTGGCGAGAACAGGCCATTGCACGCAATATAAAAAGGCGCCCACTTTTGCGGTAGGTTGAGAATGTTCGCACCACCAACCTAGCGAAAAGGAGCGCCTTTATGAGTCAAGAAAAGTATATCGGCATGGATGTTCATCAGGCCACCATTTCGGTCGCCGTGATGGATGCTAGTGGCAAGCTGATTATGGAATGCCTGCTGGAGACCAAAGCGGCCACGATTGTGGAGTTCATCCAAGGACTGCATGGAACTCTGGCGCTGACCTTCGAGGAAGGAACATCGGCTGCCTGGCTGCACGATCTTCTGAATCCGCACGTGAGCCGGCTAATAGTCTGCGATCCGCGAAAAGCGGCTCTGTTGAAAGAGGGGAACAAGAGCGACCGGATCGATGCGCGAAAGTTGGCAGAGATGTTACGCACCAACCAACTCAAGTCGGTGTACCACGGAGAGCATGGATTACGCACCCTTAAGGAGTTGGGGCGTAGCTATCTGACGATCACCCAAGATGTCACCCGCTCCATGAATCGGATCAAAGCGCTGTACCGAAGCTGGGCCATTCCCTGCAGCGGCAGCACCGTATATGCTCCCCGTCATCGCGCCGAGTGGCTGGCCAAGATCGAGCAACCCGGAGTTCGGATTCGAGCCGAGCGTTTGTACGAGCAGCTCGATAGTTTGCAACCGCTGCGCCTGCAAGCCCGATGCGAACTCCTGCGGGAGAGCCACAAGCATGCGGCGGTGCAGTTACTTCGCCAGATTCCTTCCATCGGTCCGATTCGCTCGGCTTTGCTCGTAGCTCTGCTGCAGACACCGCATCGTTTTCGTACCAAGCGGCAACTCTGGGCCTACAGCGGTTTCGCCGTGGAGACTCACGATAGCGGCGAGTACCGCTCGGTGCGCGGCAAATTGCAACGCAACCGTGAACGCATCACCGTGCGTGGTCTGAATGACAACCACAATAAGGATCTGAAGAATCTTTTCAAAAGTGCTGCCATCTCGGCCAGCATACGTCCGGGTCCTCTGCAGGACTTCTATGTCGCTCTGGTTGGTAAGGGGATACGGCCGACGATGGCCCGTCTTACCCTGGCACGGAAGATTGCCGCCATCACTTTAACCATGTGGAAGAAAGGAGTGAGTTTCGACCCCAAACAATTGCATCGGCAAGCAGCTTGAGCCTCTCCGGGGAAGAAGGCTTTCCATCTCGGGATTCTCTCCGGTGGTGGGCAGTCGGGTTCTGGAGATGCTCGGTTCGAGAGGAGTATCAGTCAAAACGGTCCGGCCCTGCGTGCTTCGGCACCGAGTCACCCATTTACACCCTATGCCCTCTCGGATAACCAGAAATAGCCATAGGCCACGAGCCTCGGATAGAACCATGGTTGCCTCGGAAGCAACAGCTCGCTTGCTGCTCTCTTAAACTCGACGGCAGCGTCACCATCAGCAGAGAAACTCACGAGAATGGACAACAAGCCGAACTTCTCCAGAGAAGTGAAACTTCAGTGGGCTGGATCTCGAGAAAGAAATCTCGCCTCCGGTCGAGGCGGAGCTTTTTTTCTTGACATCCCTTTTTATAGAACGTTTTGACCGCTGGTTCACTGCGCCAAGATAACGCCCATTTCAGCGGTAAGCTCGGCGGCCTTTTCGCGACAACTGGCAGCGCACTTCCGCGCCATCTTTGCATTCGGCACGACGGCATCGTAGAAGTGAGCAGCCTCTTGCAGCACTTCAATGCTGTCCGGGTCGAGTTCCAAAGCCTTCGTAAAGCACTTTTCAATCTCGATCAGATCACCGTCGTCGGTTAGTTGAAGCCGCACTGCGTGATCTACGAGCTTGAATGCCTCAATTCGATTGGTTGACCATGGCATCTTTGCACCTCATAGGGCGGGGCTGAGAGAGAACCATGATATATGGATCATCCGATGGTTGGCGAAACCAGCGGTTTCACTCATCTTCCTGTCCCGTCTCAGAAGGCTTTGCCGGAATCCAGCAGGATCGTCACCGGCCCTTCGTTCACCAACTCCACTTGCATCGATTCCTGGAATCGCCCAGTCTCGCAGCGCAGGCCCGCGGCCCGAATCGTCTCCACAAAAAGTTCATACAACCGGCGCGCCTGATCCGGCGGCGCCGCGGCATCCAAGGACGGACGCTTGCCGCGGCGCACGTCCCCATACAAAGTGAACTGCGACACCGCGAGCACGCTGCCGCCAACATCTGCCACGCTGCGATTCATTTTTCCGTCGACGTCTTCAAAGATGCGGAGGCCGGAAATCTTTTCCGCTAGATACGTGGCGTCAGCCTCGGTGTCCTCCTGGCCCACTCCGAGCAGAACCAGCAGGCCCAACCCGATCTCGCCGGTGATCTGCCGATTGACCGTGACCCTGACGCGGCTGACGCGCTGAACAACGGCACGCATAAGAATATCCTCGCTTACTTGTTAGTTCCTCGAACTCGGCCGATTCGCTATATCATGACCAGCCAATCATGACCCGGCCAACGTTTGACCCCGGCGCTGGCCAGCCTTTAGGATTCAACTGTGCAATCCCAAGTCAACCCAGGCTTTGCCACAACCGGCAGAGCCCTTCCTTTACACTAATTCACGGTGACAATTACACTACACACTCGCCTTTTTTCGTATCGCAGTGCGTAAGCGTGCCAGAGGTTGGAAGGCTGAGCCTGAAGGCCAGAGAAAACGGGAACCTGCGATTGCGCAACTATAGAATCCGAATTCAAATCTAATCGAGGCAAGCGAGGAGAAACATGGCAGCCGTTGACGAGAAGGTAAAGCAGATTATCGTGGAGCAGTTGGGCGTGGACGAAGGCGAAGTAACCTCGAGCGCGTCGTTTGTGGACGACCTGGGCGCGGACTCACTGGACACTGTCGAACTGGTCATGGCTTTCGAAGAAGCCTTTGACATTGAGATTCCCGACGAGGATGCGGAGAAGATTCGCACCGTGCAGGACGCGGTCGACTACATCTCCAAGCACGCGAAAGCGGGGAAATAGTTGGGACGCAGGGTCGTAGTTACAGGCCTCGGTTTGATCTGCGGCGTGGGCAATACCACCGACGAAGTGTGGAAGGCCCTGCTTGCGGGCAAGAGCGGGGTGGCGCGCATCACCAGTTTCGACCCGACTTCCTTTGCCTGCCAGATCGCCGCCGAGGTCAAGAACTTCGACCCTCTGAATTTCATCGAGAAAAAAGAAGTCAAAAAAATGGGCCGCTTCATCCATGTGGCCATTGCTGCCGCGGATGAAGCCTTTAAGATGTCGGGACTGAAGATTACTCCCGAAAACGACGAGCGCGTCGGCGTTCACATCGGATCGGGAATCGGCGGGTTCGACATCATCGAGCGCGAACACACAGCGCTAATGGAAGGCGGCCCCCGCAAGATTTCTCCTTTTTTCATTCCGGCGGCCATCATCAATCTTGCAGCTGGGCAGGTTTCGATGCGTTATGGCGCCAAAGGGCCGAACGAGGCCACCGCGACGGCCTGCACCACCAGCGCCCATTCCATTGGCGATTCTTACCGCATCATTCAGCACAACGATGCGGATGTGATGATAGCCGGCGGTGCCGAAGCCGCAATCACGCCCATGGGCGTGGGCGGATTCGCCGCCATGCGCGCGCTTTCCACACGGAATGACGCGCCCGAGAAGGCCAGCCGCCCCTGGGATAAAGATCGCGACGGTTTCGTGATCGGCGAAGGCGCAGGGATATTGATCCTTGAAGAGTTGGAATTCGCCCGCAAACGCGGCGCTCCTATCCTCGCGGAAATTGCGGGATACGGCATGAGCGGCGATGCTTACCACATGACGCAACCGGCGCCGGAACACGAAGGCGGCTTTCGGGTTATGCGCAACGCCGTACGCGATGCGGGCGTTACTCCCGACGTCGTGGGATACGTGAATGCCCACGGCACGTCGACCCCGATCGGCGACACGCTCGAGGCTCATGCCATTCGCAACTTTTTCGGCGACCGCAAAATCCCGGTGAGTTCTACGAAGTCGATGACCGGCCACTTGTTGGGCGGAGCCGGAGGGCTTGAGGCCGGGGTTACGGTGCTCGCGCTGCGCGACCAGATTCTTCCTCCCACGATCAACCTGGAGAATCCTGATCCCGATACCGCCGGCATGGACCTGGTCCCAAACCACGCGCGCAAGGCGCAACTGGAGTACGCCATGTCGAATTCGTTCGGCTTCGGCGGGACCAATGGTGCATTGCTATTCCGCCGTTGGAACGAGTAAAGTCTTCCACGGAAATCTCCCACGCTCTGGTAATACCTCTAAGTTCCTCATTTCGCGAAAGTTCCGGCGCGTAATGTCCCGTCTTTAGCCATTTCCGAAAAAGTAACGACACTTTGGTACTTCGAGTGTTGGTCCTTTGGGTCTTTTCAGTCGCGACCAGTGCCTCCACAATGGTTTTGAAAGTGGAGTCTTCCCCGACCTTATGGATAAAGCTTTCGCCACGACTCTCTCACTCGCTCCTGTCCGCACATCCCGGAAAGCCGCCGCCCGCACCGCTCTAGTAGGGTTGAACCCTTCGTCTACGGTGCTGTTGGCCGAGTGTTTCCGGCAGTTCAACATTGACACAGTGGTCATGACTGCGAACGCCGCCGAACGGCTGCGCAAAGAAAAGTTCGAGGCTTGCGTTCTGAGCCTGGGCGACGGGGCTGATGGTGTGATGGAAGCGGCGCGCTCTTCGCCTTCCAACAGCCGATGCATTATTTATGGCTTGGGCGGCAACGCGCAGGAAGCCATGCGCTATTCCAAGTACGGCATCAATGCCATTTTTAACCAACCGTTAGAGCGTCCTGCAGCCCTGAAACTCGTGCGCGCCACGCGCATGCTAGTGCTGCATGAGTTCCGACGATATGTGCGGATTCCGGTGATGACCGAAGTCTCGGTTATCGGAGATGGACGGCGCGTCGTCGCGTCCAGCGTCGAAATGAGTAGTGGCGGGATGTCGCTCAAAAGCTCCGAAGACTTTTCCATAGGCACGAACGTCGAAGTCTCTTTTTCCCTAATGACTTTGCCGCGCGTGAATGTTCGCGCAGTCGTGAGCTGGCAGAAGCCCAAGTCCTTCGGCGTGCGCTTCGACGCCACCGATGAACGCCGCCAGAAGGTTAAGATCTGGATCGATTCCTACCTGGAAAATTAAGCGGCGCTGGGGCAAAGTAGAAGCATTGAACCGCTGAGGACGCTGAGATCGCAGAGGAAAGGCGCGCAGAGGCAGCATCGCTCTAGGTTTTCTGCGCTCTTTTCTCAGCGTTCTCCGCGATCTCGGCGGTTAAGAGCTTTCTTCAATTGCTGCCCTCCGCTCCCGTTAAAATAGATTCGTGCCCGCAGCCAGCACTCGCAACGCGGCCCTGCCCGCGCTTCCTTCCATTGACCCACGTCGTTTCACGCTTCGGCAGCGCATCGTCCTGCGCATCATCATCTGGCTGGGATACGGAGTCATTCGTCTGATCGGTCCGACTCTGCGCGTCGCGGTTTCCTACGAAGAAGGTGCGCAGAAGACGCTTGACGAGCGCCCCCTTATCGCTTCTTTCTGGCATTCCTGCATGATCCCTGCGACTTACATTTTTCGCGACATGGGCATCCGCGTGATGAGTAGTGACAGTTACGACGGACAGTACATGGGCCGAATCATTCACAAGTTCGGCTTCCTCGCGGTCAAAGGCTCGAGCAGTCGTAACGCCGTGCGGGCGCTCCTCGGCCTTCGTCGTGCCCTTGAAGAGGGATGGACCGTGGCATTTACGCTCGATGGCCCGCGCGGCCCGCGGCACAAAGTGAAGCCCGGTCCGGTGGCGCTGGCTCGATCGTCTGGCCTAGCGATGACCATGTTCCACGCGGCTGTCGACCGTGCCTGGGTGCTGAATACCTGGGATCGCCTGATGATTCCTGCGCCCTTTTCGCGGGTGCTGGTGCGCGTGGGCAAACTTATCCCCGTACCGAAAAATGTCACGGACGAAGATCTCGAGCGCTACACGGAAGAACTGCAAGCGGCGCTCGATCGAGTTTGCGAATTCGCCGAAGCCCACGTTAAAGAGGCCGGGACTAGCGAGTTTCCCTATTACGAGGGCTAGAAGGAATTGTTGATTGATGATTTCTGATTTCTGATTGTTGATTGATTGCGCCTTGCAAGCGGTTTTGGTTTTTCGTTTTTCAATCAAAAATCAACAATCAAAAATCAACAATCGGGAATTGCACTACTCCATCGTGGACCCCAGCAGCTGGTACTTGTACTTTTTCCCATCCCAAAATAACACCGAAGACGTGTTTTCGCCTTCGCCGGTCTCTTCCATGTAGATTCCGAGAATCGTTTTTTTCTTCGTGGCAAGTCTCTTAACAGTCAAAGTTTTAAAAGGCAGATTGATGAGCAGGAACTTGGCTTTGGGCTTTTCGGCTTGCCACCCATCTTTTTCCGCACCGTGAATAATGAGCAGGCTCAAACCTTTGCGCTCAGGTTCATCGGAGCCGAAGCTAGACGTCACCTTAATGTCGCTGTACCCGAGAGAAGTGTCATAGGGATCGGCGACGACGAAACTGTATTCGTCTTTATCGGCCATGGGATTCTTGCACCGCGCGGCCACCACCAGGTCTTCGATGCCATCGTCGTCAAGGTCCGCGACGAACTGCGGCGGCCCCGGCATCAGCGAACAGTTATCGCCGAATTGCTTGTGAATGAATTCATCCGTCACCGGTGGCGACGGAGACTTGGCATGAGCCGGCGGCGGAGGTGGCTGCTTCTTCTGGGCTGGAGCGGCGACCGTCAGTGATAGAAAGAAAGCTGTGAGGAGGAGCAATCGACTGGACGACATGTTTTTAATCTAGTCCGGTTTCGGGCGCGAGGGTAGAGACAGAGTAGTGACGGAGGTAACGAAGGCGTCAGCGTTGAAAGTGTTCCCAGCCGCGTGCCTCCAGTTGGTAGCCGACGCCTTTCAGGTTGCGCACTAAAATGCCTGGCGAACGGGTGATGTTCCCGATGTGGGTCAGCGCGACTCCGGCAAGGTGCGAGGGAATTCGCTTGCCGGGCCGAGCGGTGAACAGCAATTCGTAGTCTTCGCCGCCGTGAAGGGCCAGGTCAAGGTCGACTTCGCGCGCGGGCCTGCCGACGCTGGCGCGCGGGATGAGCACGGATTCCAACTCGGCTCCGACGTTGCTCTCTTCACACAGGTGGGCGAGGTCTGTCGAAAGTCCGTCGCTGGTGTCGATCATGGCCGAGACCAACCCCTTCGCGCGGAGAATGCGGCCCAATTCGACCCGCGGTTCGGGATAGAAGTGCCGGGGATAGTCCCGAGGTTTCAGCTTCTTCTTCGGCTTGGTCCGCATCTGCAGCACGGCGGCCGCCGAGCCCCCCAGTTCTCCGCTGACAAAAATTCGGTCCCCGGGACGGGCCCCGGAGCGCAGCACGGACTTTCGCCTGGGCGCAGTGCCGACCACAATGATGTCGGCGAGGATCCCGCCGGGAGATTCGGCAGTATCCCCTCCGGCGAGCCTGACGCCGAATCTTTCCCCGAGACTGATCAGGCTGCAGATAAAGCGTCCGACCCAGGATTGGGGTAGATCCCGCGGGAGCGCCAGAGAGAGGAAGGCAGCGACCGGCTCACCGCCCATGGCCGCGATGTCGCTCAGTCCCCGAGCCAGGCAGCGGTGGCCGACCGATTCCGGCGGATGCCAGTCGCGCCTGAAATGAATGCCTTCCAAGGTAAAGTCGGTGGTGATCAGCGATTCGTGTCCCGGCAAAAGGCGCAGCACAGCGCAGTCGTCTCCTATTCCGGCAATAACGCCGCCGCGTGCGAGGCGAGCCTTCCGTGTGGCGAGGACACTCTCGGTAGCCTTGGCCTGGCCGGAAGTTCCCGCCATCTCGCGAATCCGGGCAATCAGCGCTTTTTCGGGCAACGGCACAGCGCAATTACTATAACCCTCTCGCCCTAACGGCAAGAAAGGTGCCAGCCGTTGGCTCTGACTGACCAAGATGCGGGCTTTCGGAGGCGTTCTAGAAACTGCTGTGCCAAAAGCCCACCCGTAATCTGTCCCAGCGCCCTTGCGTTACTATCCTTCGGTAACCCGGGATGGCCTTGAGCGTCGTTGACACGGGGAACCCAGTTTGTTACCGTTAACCAGTCATTCACAATAACCTTTGGCCGAGCTAAGTTCTGCAAGACGTTGGAATTGCAGACGACCGCGGATTTAAAGCTCTGGTCCCAGTTCCGTTAGGTAGAAGGGCGCGCGAGAGTATCCATTCCCAAGATGGGAGCGCAGCCCCAAAGAGTCAGGTGGTCCGCACAGGCTTTTTTACAACTAAGAAAGCTGGGTTTGAAGTCCGCACCTGATGCTGCAAACCTGCTGTTCAGGTTTTAGAGGAGCGACTTGCAAAAACGGTTTTACATCCTTTTCGTGGCTCGCGGGGACGACGGGCAGTTGCGTAAGATTTCCATCCCCGTGCATTACCTCTACGTCTTTGTAGTGGGCGCCGCGATCGGATTCCTAAGCTTGACCGGCATTGCCAGCTCCTACACCCGCATGCTGCTGAAAGTTTCCCGCTATAACGCGTTGCGGACGGAAAAAGATCAACTCAAGAACAATTATTCGCGTCTGGAGCAAGTCGCCAAGGAGCGAGATGTTCAGGTTGCCTCTCTGGGTTCGATTGCCGGGGAAGTTTCAGCCCTATACGGCCTGAAGGCACAGCCCACGCTTGTGACAGTCACCTCCGAACAGATTCAGGACGTCGATGTAAGTTCTTCGCTTGACCAGTTGCACGCCCTGCGCACATCAGCCCTGACCGGAGCGACGATGGTAGGCTTGACGATGGGGCTGACTCGTAATGCCACGACTGCCGATTGGTTTAAAGCGAACTCCGCTCCAAACCTCTGGCCTGTCGAAGGCCAGGTGACGGCAAGTTTTGGCGAGCGCATCGATCCGTTTAACGGTGAAGGTGCCTTCCACAGCGGCGTCGATATTGGCAGCAGCTATGGCGCTCCTGTCCTGGCCCCCGCCGACGGAGTCGTCACACGCAGCGAGATCATGGGCGGATATGGCAAGGCGATTATGCTGGATCACGGCAATGGCATCAGCACTCGTTACGGCCACCTTTCCGGTTTCGCCGTAACCGTCGGACAAGCCGTGCACCGTGGCGATGTGATTGGATACGTTGGCACTAGCGGGCGCTCGACTGGTCCACATCTGCACTATGAAGTTCGCATCAACGATACGCCGGTAAATCCTTATAAGTACCTTCGCATAACCGTCGCGCACAACGGCGGATTCACTCCTGGCAGCTAACTCTTCGCTACTTTCGCTGCGTCCATTTTCCACGATTTCACTCGAAGACCCACCTGACCTGGCCGGTTACTGCTCGTTACCGGGGTAATGTCTTCCGCCACTCAGATAGCAAAATTAACAAGCCGACGGCGCTAACATGTAGAAGCCTCTCCCAATTCCCAGGCTGAAACGGGATCTGTCGTCCCAAGGACTGCATGGACAATCCGGAAATAAAGCGGTTTGGCCGGTATGAGATTGTGGCTGAATTGGGCCGCGGAGCCATGGGCGTGGTCTACAAGGCCCGTGACCCACAGATCGATCGCCTGGTCGCAGTCAAGACAGTTTCCATGTGGAGGCAGGAACAGGAAGAGGAAACTGAATTCCGCATGCGCTTCCTCAACGAGGCGCAGGCCGCAGGACGACTGCACCACGCCGGCATTGTCTCCATCTTTGATGTTGGCGAGAATCCCGAGAACAAAGATCCCTACATCGTCCTGGAGTACGTTTCGGGCGAGTCGCTAAACCGGATCATGGCGCGGGAAAAGAAACTGTCGCTGCCCAGAGCTTTGCAACTAGCGGAAGAGGTCGCCGAGGCTCTGGATTATGCGCACGCCCAAGGCGTCGTTCATCGCGACATCAAGCCGGGAAACATTCTGGTGACCGAAGACGGTCATGCCAAGATTGCCGATTTCGGCATCGCCAAGCTGAATCTCGCCCACTTCACCTTGCCCGGCCGAGTGATGGGAACTCCCGCCTACATGGCACCCGAGCAATTGAGCGGCGAAGGCGTGGACGGCCGTTCCGACCTGTTCTCGCTGGGAGTAATTTTGTATGCCATGGTCACTGGTCATTCTCCGTTTCAGGGGAACAGCGCGACCACCGTGTGTTTCAAAGTAGCGAATCGTGAACCGGTCGCGCCCAGCGCTTTCGATCTGGCCGTGCCTCCGGAACTGGACGAAGTCATCTCGCGCGCCATGGCCAAGGATCCAGAGCAGCGCTACCAAACGGGCGCCGAGTTCGCCGACGACATTCGCCAACTGCAGCAGTTGTTTGAGGCGGGATCAACCACAACTTCCCTGCAGGCGGTGATCGCAACCGGGACCAGGTCTTCGGCCACGGGCACCCGCAGGACGGCAACAACCGGAAGACATTCCGCGGCGGAGATCACGCAAGCGCGGAACTTCGTCCGCAATGCAATCCGCAATGTGCCGCTGCGAAACTACCTAGTGGTGGGGGCTGTGGTCGTCCTTCTACTAATCGCCGGGTTCCAGTCCAAAGTGTTGGTGATTTCTCCCAGACTGGCGGTAAACGCGCCCCGCGCGGCCCCGAGTATTCCTGCGGGTTCAAGTGCAGAACGTATACAGCTGACTTCAGCTGAACCGTCTAATGATTTGCTCCCCAACGGGACCACTGCCCCAACTCGTCATTCGTTACTAAACTCTCACAAATCCAAGCTGGCGGTAAGTCACACCACAGCATCCGCCCAGCCGGTCTCGACAAAGGAATCTGCGACGCCAATCTGCCATCTCGATCTGGCTGTGCAACACCAGTTTAAAGATGCCACGCTCTTCGTCTGGGTCGATGAGCGGCTTGCTTTGACGAGGCCCCTGCACGGTGGCGTCCAGAAGCGCATGGTAGTGTTCAACGGACTGCGCGGCGTGGATTCAGAGACCCTCAAGATCCCCGCAGGAAAACATTCCCTTCGCGTCAGGGCGCTTTCTTCGGACGAGACGACTGACCTCTCCAAAACGATTTCGGCTGATTTCATGGGGGATACGGAACGGTCCCTGCACGTGACCTTCGAGAAGCACAACACCGTCATGCGCCTCACGTGGCAGTAGCTACTGCCGCAATCCCATCCAGTTTTCCGAGACCACCAGCGAATTTCCAGGGTTCTGCGGATCGTACTTCACCGACGTGGGGAGTCCCAGCCTACAAGAGTGAAGATTGATCCAATGGCGCAGGTAGGTGACGTCCTGGGAACACTCGTAGGAAACGCCCGCCACATCGTACTTATAAATCAACATGGTGGCCGCATGATAATTACTGGCCGCAGCCAGATCCTGCACGTCAATCACGGTGCCGTCAGTGATGCGGCCGGTTGTCTCCAGCCAGGCACGGCGCTGCCGCTCGAGTTCGTCGGCCGTCTTGCGCTTGCGCCGGGACAACGCGTACGCCGCGAGCAGTGCGACGCCGCCAGCCACCAGCCCATAAAGTCGAAGTGAATCCATACCGAGGTGGGTCGAAATCCGTGCCCGTGCCGCCGATCTCTGTTACCAGAATAAGCCCAAAGCCGAATGCGTGGAAGTGGTCGGAAGGTTACGGAGGTGACAAGCCTGTGAAAAAAAGTAAAACTGTAGCGGTTCGTTGAGCTAATCGGTTGTTCTACAATCACCGGCCAGAATATCGAACGATGTGTGAGGGAACACGAATGAGGTTTGCGGGGATGATTGCGGGAACGACCGCGATTGTTTTGTGGGCGTCGCTGACCACGGCAGTAGGCCAAGTCGGAACTGATCCCTCCAGTCGAAAAATGCAGGAGCAAACACAGAACCATGATTGGCCGATCCATGATGTGCCGAGCTATGATTGGCCGATCTACGGTGGAACGCCGGACAATAATCATTTTTCGCCCCTGACCCAGATCACCCGCAAAAACGTAAAGCGGCTGCATGTCGCTTGGAGTTTCGACACTGAAGAATCCGGCGGCCTGCAGACCAGCCCAATCGTCGTCAACGGCTTGCTTTATGGGCTCACTCCGTCGCAGAAGGTTTTTGCTTTGAATGCCGCAAGCGGAAAGTTGTTGTGGAAGTTCGATTCCGGCATTCGAGGAACGCAACCGGATCGGGGGCTGGCTTACTGGGCCGACGGCGACGACCGCAGAATTCTGGTCGGGGTGATGAACTTCGTCTATGCCGTCGACGCGTCGAGCGGCAAGCTGATCGCGAGCTTCGGAAAAGATGGACGCATCGATCTCCGCGAAAATTTGGATCGCGAACCTGCCGAGCAATCCATCTACATGACCAGCCCGGCGGTAATTTACAAGGACCTCATGATCGTCGGCGGCCGCGAAGCCGAAACTTTGCCGGCATCTTACGGCGATGTGCGAGCCTACGATGTACGCAGCGGAAAGTTACGCTGGGTTTTTCACACCATCCCGCGACCCGGCGAATTCGGGTACGACACGTGGCCCAAAGATGCGTGGAAGACAAGCGGCGCAGCCAATAACTGGGCCGGGATGACGGTGGACGTTAAGCGGGGAATTGTCTACGTTCCGACTGGCTCGGCCGCGTTTGATTTTTACGGCGCCGATCGTATAGGCGACGATCTCTTTGCCAATTGCCTGATCGCTTTGAACGCCGAAACCGGCGAACGCCTCTGGCATTTTCAGGGAGTGAAGCACGATCTTTGGGACCGCGACTTTCCGGCCCCGCCGGTGCTTTTGACGGTGCAACGCGACGGCAAAAAAATAGACGCGGTCGCGCAAACCACGAAGCAGGGTTTGGTATTTCTGTTCGACCGCGCCAGCGGACAACCGTTGTTTCCGATCGAGTGCCGCAACTATCTGCCTAGCGATGTGCCCGGCGAAGTGGCCTCAACCCTGCAGTGCCTGCCCGCCAAACCCGCTCCATTTGCACGGCAACTGCTGACTGAAAGTCTTTTGAGCCAGCGCACGCCTGAAGTCCACAAGTGGGCCGTAGAAAAGTTCCGCAGCTTTCGCAGCGATGGGCAATTTGTTCCTTTCAGTATTGGCAAGGACACCGTCGTGTTTCCCGGTTTCGATGGCGGGGCCGAATGGGGCGGAGCGGCAGCCGACCCCGAGACCGGCATTCTTTACGTCAACGCGAATGACCTGGCTTGGACCGGCGCCCTCGCGCAGAATACTTCCGAGAACACTCCCAAAGCGTTGTACCTGAGCCGGTGCGCCGTTTGCCATGGGGAACTCATGGCCGGTTCGCCTCCGTCGATTCCGTCGCTGGTGGGAATCGACCAGCGGCGTTCGCGGTCGGAGATTGCTGCCATCATCAAGAGCGGCAAGGGACGTATGCCAGGATTTGCGAATCTCGAAGACGATCAGTTCTCGGCGCTGATGTCGTATCTCGTGAACGGCGAAAACAAGGAAGTCGTGAGTTCAGGGCCAGAGTCGTCCCAAATCAAGTACCACTTCACGGGCTACCACCGCTTTCTCGACCCCGACGGATATCCCGCAGTAGCGCCGCCGTGGGGAACATTGAGCGCTATCGATCTCAATACCGGCGAATACATGTGGAAGATTCCCCTGGGCGAGTATCCCGATCTAGCCGCTGCCGGCCTCAAGAATACTGGCACCGAGAATTATGGTGGGCCCGTAGTTACAGCGGGCGGATTGCTTTTTATTGGAGCAACCAACTTCGACAAGAAATTTCGCGCCTTTGACAAGACAACGGGGGCTCTCTTGTGGGAAACCACTCTGCCATTTTCCGGCAACGCGACTCCTACGACCTACCAAGTGCAAGGGCTCCAGTACGTTGTGATTGCCGCGGGAGGAGGAAAAGATCTCAAGTCGAAATCGGGAGGAGTCTACGTAGCTTTTGTGCTGAAAAAATAGCGCAGAATTTTGGTGAGGCAGCGAAGAAATGAAAACAATCTCACTTGCTCTGGCTGCAGACGTCTTTGCTCACCATGGCCACGAACCCGCCCTCTGGATTCTTACCGAACTCGTCGTCGTGGGTGGCTTTCTTGCTGACGACGAAGCGCCCGCTGCGATCGCGAGAATAAAACCATTCCGTGGTTGGGGCGGCGGTGCCACTGGAGCAGTTAAAACGCACGCGCGAACGCATTTCAACGAACGGCCCGCCCTGCGGCAGATGTGCCGGTTCTTTGAATTCAACCCGCACCAGCGCGAGCCGCTGATTGTTCTTGAGAATGCGAACGGAACTAATCGACACTTTATCGCCGGCTTCGGTCTGCCCAATGGCGCGCCAATCCCCGGCCGCAAATACTACCAGGCTCAGCAGGAGCACGGGCGCCAGTACGACAGCGCTAAGAACGATAAGGGCTTTTTTCAATGCTGGCTGTTCCGCTGGGACTCAATGTAACGACACACTCTCATCGAAAAACGCAGTTCTGTCAACCGAAACCCTGACTCAGGGCGCGCTGGAGTGGAGGCTCGTGTTATCGTTATGGACGCGATTACCTCTCACCAATTGAGTGATTCTCATGGAACTGATTCATTCTACGAAGGTTATGTCACCTGTAGGGCCGTTGTTTCTGGCAGCCTCCGATTCAGGCTTATTGGCTCTGGAGTTTGATGCGCGCTTGTCCGGGCAGCAAACCGTCCGTCCGAACCCGCGCGATCTTCGGGCCGAGGGTGGGAAGAAAGAAGCTAGATTTCGGTTCGAGGAATCGAGCCAAGCTTTGCAGCCCTACGTGCGGCAATTAGAGGAATACTTCGCGGCCAAGCGGCGCGAGTTCACCTTTTCTCTCGATCTGCGAGGGACCGATTTTCAGTTGGCGTGCTGGCGCGCTCTGCTGGCAATTCCTTACGGCGAGACTCGCACCTACGGCGACATCGCGCGCTCCGTCGGCCGCCCCCAGGGTTTTCGTGCTGTGGGCATGGCCAACAACCGTAACCCGGTCGCGATCGTCGTGCCCTGCCATCGCGTGATCGCATCCGATGGAACGCTCTGCGGCTACGGCGGTGGCCTCGAAATCAAGCGCCATTTGCTGGAGTTAGAGGGCGCGCTCTCGGGAACGCTGGCAGCCTAATGGCGTGATTCCCTGATTGCTGATTGTTGATTGAAGAGCGAGACCCGGTTTTCAATCAGCAATCAGCAATCAGCAATTCTCGGTAACCAACAAGTCGATTGACCACCGGCGACCAATCCTCCGCACTCCGCAAGGCTGGCCTCTTCTATCTCGTCTTCGTAATGTTTTCCTACACCACGGGTGGTCCTTTCGGGCTTGAGGACATGGTCACAACCTCAGGGCCGGGAATGACGCTGATCTACCTCCTGGTCTTGCCATTTTTCTGGTGCATCCCGGTGTCGCTGGTTTCTGCGGAACTGACCACCGCGATGCCGGTTGAGGGCGGCTTCTATCGCTGGACACGCGCCGCCTTCGGCGACTTCTGGGGATTTCTCGCTGGCTGGTGGAACTGGTCTGCCTCGTTTCTGCTGGGCGGGGTCTACGCCGTGCTGTTCACAGACTACCTGGTGTACTACTTCCCCAAAATGACTTGGTGGGAACATTACCTCGTCTCGATCGCGCTGATCGCCTTGTTGACTTGGATCAACGTGCGCGGCATTCAGATGGTCGGCCAGCTTGCAACCGCGCTGGAGATTTTTATTTTCGTGCCCGTGATGACCATGATTGTGATCGCGCTAGCGCACTGGCATCACAACCCCTTCATACCTTTGGTCGTTCCGCACCAGCCAATGTTCAAAGTCTTTGGTGTGGGCTTGGCGCTCGGGCTGTGGCTCTATTCCGGGTACGAACAACTTTCGACCGTCGCTGAAGAGGTCGAGAACCCACAGCGGGCGTATCCGCGGGCACTGGCGATGGTGGTGCCGCTTTCGATTGCCGCATACTTCTTGCCGGCTTTTGCGGGATTGGCCTCGGCGGGCAATTGGCAGAAGTGGCATACCGGGTTCTTCTCCGACGCCGCAGGAATGATCGGTGGTCCCTGGCTCAGTACGTGGATGACCCTAGCTGCCATGGTCGGAAACATTGCCCTGCTGAACAGCACGATTCTAACGACCACACGCATGCCCTTCGCCCTGGCGGAAGATGGGTACCTGCCGGCGGTCCTCACCCGCAAGCATCCGCGCTACGGCACGCCGTGGCTGGCAATACTGGTATCGGCAGCGATCTACGCGCTCCTTGCGTGGCAGAGCCTGGCAGAGCTGATTTCGGTTTACATCTGGCTGCGCTCGGCCACCACGGTACTGACAGTTCTCTCGGCGTGGAAACTTCGGCGCAAGCGGCCGGACCTGAAGCGTTCATTCACAGTTCCCGGCGGGAGGCTCGGGTTAGTCTATGTGGTGGGTGCCCCTGTATTGATGGCCTTAGTGGCCCTGCTGGGCAGCGACCGCTTCGGCCTGATCGGCGGCTCGATCGCGATCGCAGCCGGTCCCGCACTATATCGGGTTCTCAAGCCCCGCACCGCAGAGCCAGCTCACCCAAAGTAAATGCCAGGTCAGGAATGTGGGGACAGCCGCCCTCGGCTGTCCGTCGCGCGCAGCGAGTCTGGATTCGACTCGCGTTATTCTGAACATCTGCAAGAGGAAAGCTAGAGTTTGCGCCCCACGGCAACCTGACCGCTCAGAAGAAACGTCTTCTGATACCTACCCTCCCCGCAAAGCTTGAACGATCCAAAATCTTTGTACCACTGGCCCTCCGGCACCTCGGGCTTCGTCTCCATCCAAAGCCGAAGCTGATTCAAATCTTGTACGCTGATGTTGCGGTCGCGCATCCGGTCCACCAGGTGATCGCGAACGGATGCGGGCGGGCGGGACCAAGTTTCAATCTGCCGCATCACTCACCGAAGATAAAGCGTCCCATCTTGTCTCCGAGCTGTTTCGCTTCCTTGGGATCTTCCGCCGCTCGAAAGCGTTCCGCCAATGCGAAGAAGGCTTTCTCCTTCTCTCTTTGTGCTTCGAGCCCTTGCTCGACAAGTTCGACCAGAACGCGGTTATCGCTGAGCCGTCTCTTTTTGGCAATGCGGTCAACCTGTTCTGCCAGGCGAGAGGGCAGAGTTACGCTTCTTCGGACTTGTTTCGTAGCAGCCATGACACCATTTTACACCATTCTGGTGCGCCATAGTGAAGCGTCTTTCAGCTTACCCAATCCAGAAACTTGTACCACGCTCCCGCGAACGGCAAAAACCACGGCTTTCCGTTGTACAAGCCCAGCGGCGCGCCCGGAAACGGAATCCCGATGAACGGATTTTCCGGTTTGTCTCCCGCCATGAGCTCGGCGATCTTCTGGCCCTGATACGTGGCCATGGCCACGCCGTGCCCCGCATAGCCCACCGCGAAGTACAGGCCATCCAGTTGTCCGGCGTGGGGCATGATGTCGAACGCAAAGTCGAGCGTGCCGCCCCACACATAGTCGATCTTGGCGTTGCTGAGTTGCGGATAAACCTCGATCATTCCACGCCGCAGAATCTCTGCGCTCTGCCGGACCGTCTGATCGGTCTCCGGAAAGAACGCCGCCCGCCCGCCGAAAAGCATGCGGCGGTCGGGCGTGAGCCGGTAGTAGTACAGGTAATTTTTTGAATCGTAGATCATGCGGTTGCGCGGGCTCAGTTCGCGGGTGAGAGCTTCTGGAAGGACTTCCGTCGTGATGATGAACGATCCGATGGGAATCAGTTTCTTCTGCAACCCTGGCGTTGCCTTACCCGTGTATCCGCTGGTTCCAACAAAAACTTCGTGAGCCCAGATGGTGCCGAGCGAAGTCGTCAGCTTCCATCCCGCGGTGCCTTGGCGTGGCTCGCGCTCGATGGCTTCGACTCGAGTGTGCTCGAAGATTTCAGCCCCGCCTTTCATCGCGGCGCGGGCCAGTCCGGCGACATAACGCGCTGGATTGGCCCCGGCGCTGACTTCATCGACCATGCCCCCGTAATAAATGGTTGATCCGATCTCGCTGCTCAACTCGTTCTTCTGCACCACCCGCAGCGTGTGCTGGAATTCCCGGGCAATGACTTCCGCCTGCCGGGCATAATCGTCAAAATGCTTCTGCTTGCAGGCGACTTCGAGATGTCCGCAGCGGACGAAATCGCAGTCGATTGCCTCTTCCTGCACAATGTGTTCCACGCAGTCCATGGAGGCCAGCGAGGCGGCATACATGCGCTGCGTCCGCTCACGCCCGTACATGGAAATCAACTTGTTGACGCCGAGTTTCATCCCAGTGAGCACCATCCCCCCGTTTCGGGAACTGGCGCCCCATCCAATGCTCTCCGCCTCCAGTACGGCAACCTTCGCGCCGCGCCTGGCCAGGGTGCGGGCGGCGGAAAGACCGGTGAAGCCCGAGCCGATCACCGCGACATCAACCGTTTTCGGAATGGAACGGGAAGCCTGAACGCTGGGGAACTCGGTGGTAGAGAGCCAGTAATTATGTTCTTGCAAGGGCATAACAGTTTGGATCTCAGGCTCAGTGTGCACAGGTACCCAACGCCGGCACGGTTCTTAGCGAACCGAGCATTCTAGCCCAGACTCAGTCGAAGGTACATGTACCGGCGGTCTGGCCTGCGCTTGGGGTGAGTCCCCTCCGGTAATCTTGCCGAAGTTACCCGAGCACCCTAGGCTGTAGGAGCATGGTCCTCCGTTGTCTTTTGTTCTCTTCGGATGAGGGAACTGCTGAGTCCATACGCCAGGTGCTGGTGGGCTTGGGCATCGAGGGAGAGCACTGTTCCGAGGCCGAGGAAGCGGTCGAGCGTGTCACAAATGAGAATTTACAAATTGTCATCATTGACTGGGATAAACAACCTGAAGCTGTCCAGCTACTGACCACCGCTCGGCAACGAAAAGCTGCCGAACGGCCTCTAACCCTGGCCATCGTCAGCGATGATGCCAGCGCGCCGCACGCGCTGCAGGCGGGTGCGAATTCGATTTTGCGCAAGCCGCTACAGATCAATCAAATCAGAGATACTTTGACCACCGCCCGCGACTTGCTCCGCGCCAAGCGCGATTCGGCTGCATCCGCGGCGCAATCGGCGCACGCGGCGGCTGCCTCAGCGAGTTCGTCCACGGCCCCGCCGTCCTTCAGCGTCGTACCGCCGAGCGTGGCAGAGCCAGAAGAAAAACCACGCATCGGAGAGTTTCTTCAACCTTCTGCCAAATCGCACTCTCCAGAATTTGTCTCGTCCCTCGATATTGTAGTTCCAGCAAAAAACATGGAGCCCATTGCCGCGACGGCAGACGAGGAGCCAGTTGAACCCGTTTCAACTGGTGCTTCAGCGGTTCGGCCGGACGGTCCCAAAGGCCTGGAATGGTATTTGAAAACTCGAGCCGGCGCGTCCGCTGTGTCCCCGCCCGCTCCGCCCGCTTCGGCGGGTCCAGTTCCTACGGCTTCCGCGAAGCCGGAACTAATGAGTTTCGAGGCGCCTCCGCCACCTTCGCCACCGGCTCCATCGAAGTCAACCGCTAAACAGCCGGTCGCGCCCGACTCCAAGCCAAGCCAGAATAATGTTAGCGAGCGCAAGAAAGAGGCAGAACTTTTTGCCTATATGGCAGGCGAAAAGGACTCTTCTGAGGAAGTGCCACGGCCTAAGTCCAGGCTCGGAAAGGCTGCGATTTTCGGAGCGCTGGCTATGGCCAGCTTGGCAATCATTGCCGCGCCCCAAGCGCCGTGGCATTCTCAGATGCGTGGACTGTGGGCGCGTGGTGAGCAAACCATTCATGGCTGGCTGAACCCGCAGCCGGTCACTCCGGTTCAGACGCCAGCTGCGCACGAAGACTTTGGCCGAGCCGGTGATGAATACAAACTGCCCGTCGGTGAGACGATTCCGGACGCGACCACCGATCCCACACAGATACAGGTGTTGCCGGTGGTCGATCCCACCGCGAAGAAGCCGAACTCCGAGGCGCTGAACTCGACGCAGCCTGGGACAGAGCCAGACACAACTGCCGCACCGCCGGGCGATGCTTCTCCCCCAGTTGTGCAGGTTCAGGAACAGCCGCTTCCTCCGTCGGATGGGGGCGGGCAGCCTGCCGGAGTGTCGTCACCACCAGCCCCAGTTCTTCCGGTTCCCGCGCCGCATGCTGAAAGTCCGGCGGCGGTTCCACGATCTTCACCTTCACCTGCTCCGGTGACATTCGTTCCGACTGTGGTTCCCGGGCAACCTGCCCCGCAGAGGAATCCGACACCGCGCCATGCGTCCATTCCGGGAAGCGTGCCATCGAGTCTGCAATCGCAACTGGCTTCGATGACTCCCGATGCGAGCGGTAGCCGGGCGCCCGAGACCGCTATGGCTGCCATTGAGCCGGTAGCAGTTTCTGAAGCCGCGGAACGGGCTCTGCTGACCGACCAGCCCTCTATCGCTTTTCCCGCGAATGCCAAGGGACAGGCGACTGTGGTTCTCCAAGTCCTGATTGGCCGCGACGGTACCGTGCAGGACGCCAAGTTCATGCAGGGTTCGCTGGCTTTCGCCCGGACCGCCATCGATGGCGTGAAGCAGTGGAAGTTCAAGCCCTACAGCATGAACGGGCGACCGGTATCGGTGCAAACCTCGATGACACTGATCTTCAAGTCGACACATTGACGGTAAGTTGTTTGTTTTGTGAGGGTCGGTAGTGGTAGGCTCGAAGCAGAAGCCCACCAAGAAAACTCGCGATCCCGATGACAGTTCGGTCCGTATTCGGCTTCTCGTACCACCCGGGGATGCTCAATCAAGCAGCCAAGGGGCCGCAAACTGCATCTACAGGGGATATAATAGAATAGTTTCTCAGGAAGTAACTCCTTCCAGAAGAAGACCAAAACTGATGTCCATGAAAACGAAGGCAGCGATTCTCTTCACTTCTTTTGTCGTACTACTGTTCGTCGTCGTGGGTTCGCTCGGAGGCGTGCATGCCTCCTCCAACGACGGCTCTTACCGTCAACTGCAGGTGTACAGTGAAGTGCTGTCGCGGGTGCGCAGTGAGTATGTGGAAGAACCGAACATTCCCAAGGTGACAGACGGCGCGCTGCATGGGCTTCTGGAGTCACTCGATTCCAACTCCGCGTACATGACGGCTGACGCTTACAAAGCGTACAAGGCCCACAAGAATGAAGCGAAGGGCGGAATTGGCGCGGTCATCTCGAAGCGCTTTGGATACGCCGCCGTAGTCGATGTGTTGCCCGGCTCGCCCGCGGAGAAGGCTGGGATCGAACAGACAGACATCTTCGAATCGATCGAGGGCCAGAGCACGCGGGAAATGTCGTTGCCCGAGATTCGCAGCTTGCTATCCGGTACTCCGGGATCGACTCTCAACGTTGCCGTGGTTCGCGCGCGCAAAGCGGAACCACAGAAGATCGTGATCACGCGCGACGTGGTCAGCATTCCTCCCGTGGCCGACAAGATGATGGACGATTCCATCGGCTATGTGAAAGTTGAAGCCCTGACCAAGGGAAAAACCCAGGAGGTTGCTGCCAAGGTCAAGTCGCTCGAAAAATCGGGCGCCAAGAAAATCCTGCTCGACCTGCGGAACTGTGCCGAGGGCGATGAGAACGAGGGCGTCGCGGTCGCGAATCTGTTCCTGAATCACGGAACCATCACCTACTTGCAGGGACAAAAATTTCCGCGTCAGGCGTTCAATGCCGACCCGTCGAAGGCGATCACCACTCTTCCGGTCGCGGTTCTTGTAAATCGTGGAACCTCGGGCGCGGCTGAGATTGTGGCCGCTGCGATTCTGGAAAACGCTCGCGGCGACGTTGTCGGCGACAAGACCTTTGGTGACGGATCCGTGCAGAAGACCATCGACCTGCCTGATGGTGGCGCGCTGATCATTTCCGTAGCCAAGTACTACTCGCCCAGCGGCAAAGCCATTCAGGACACGGCCATCACGCCTAATGTTGTCGTAGCTGATGCCCTCGACGATTCCGTGGGCCCAGACGACGAGGACACTCCCGCCACTGCGGAGCAGGAAGCCAAGCCGAAGAATCCAGTCGATGATCAGCTGAACAAGGCCGTGGAAGTACTCAAGAGCCACGCCAGTTAATTTTGCACCAATCGCAATTTCCATCGCGCGCCCCGGGGCGCGCGATTACTTTTGTCAGCAAAACCGGTTCCGGGGATCGTTGTCCAAAGTGCTATCCTGACTTCGTCTCCGAATGAAATCTTTCTACGAAACGCTGCCTCCGGTGGAAATCGGCGGACGCAGGCTGGTTGGCCGCGTCCTGCTCGGTCTGCTCGTGCTCGTTTCCATCCTGGTGGGCGCGACCGCCGGGCTCTTGCTCGTCTACACCATGGACCTGCCGCAGGTCGATGCGCTGGAAGCGTACCGCCCCAGTTCCATCACCGAACTCTACGACGACCACGAGCGTGTAATCGGATCATTCGCCCTGCAGCGCCGCGTAGTCGTTAGTTATGAGGATTTCCCTCCCGTATTGCGCGACGCCCTGGTTTCCATTGAAGACAAAGATTTCTACCGCCACTCCGGCGTGAATTTCTGGCGAATCATAGGCGCGGCCTATCGCGATATCACTTCGGGCGGCCGCCTGCAGGGCGCGTCGACCCTGACCATGCAGCTAGCGCGCAATCTTTTCCTCTCGCCCGATCGGTCCTTCCACCGCAAGGTGCAGGAAACCATGCTCGCCATCCAGATCGAACGCCGCTTTACCAAGCCGCAAATCTTCACGCTCTATGCGAATCAGATCGCTCTTGGACACGGCACGTTTGGCTTCGAGGCTGCGTCCGAATTTTATTTCAGCAAGCCGGCAAAGCAGCTCACTCTCGAGGAAGCGTCATTGCTAGCGGGTCTGCCCAAAGGCCCTACTGTGTACTCGCCGATTAACCACCCCGACAAGGCGCAGAGGCGGCGCAATCTGGTCATCAATGCCATGCTGGAAGACGGCAAAATTACGGCCGCCCAGGCCGCCGATGCGCGATCTGCGCCGCTGGTGCTGCGTGTGGCGCACGATCCAAATTCTCTGGCTCCATACTTCGTCGAAGAAATCCGCCGCTATCTCGAGGGCAAGTACGGCGCCGACCAGGTTCATGAAGGTGGCTTGAAGGTCTACACCACGCTCGATGTCGATCTGCAGCGCGCCGCGAATCAGGCAGTGCTCGACGGCCTGGCCGCTTACGAACGCCGGCATGGCTGGAAGAATCATCTCGAAAATGTTGCCGCCAGCGGCGTGCCGCTGGACAAATATTTTCATCCCGATTGGGACGACGAACCCGAAGCGAACGGATACATCCACGCCCTCGTTACCTCTGCCGGCACCGGCATTGCGACTCTGAAGTTTGGACGATATACCGCCGCCATCGGTCAGCCCGATGTCGCATGGACTCAGCACAAACTCTCTGACATTCTCAAAACCGGCGACGTCTGTTACGTCAAAATTCTTTCGCTCACCACCAACGGCGCCGCCCGCGTCAGCCTGGAGCAGGATTCAGGCGCCCAAGGTTCGCTCCTTGCCATCGACAACGCCACTGGAGGAATCAAGGCGATGGTCGGCGGCCGCGATTTCAACGAGTCGAAATTCGACCGCGCCACGCAGTCCCTGCGCCAGGTCGGCTCTTCTTTCAAGCCTTACGTATACACCACCGCCATCGACCAGGGCGCCACGCCCGACGATACGATTCTCGACGAACCGGTCAGCTTCGATACGTCCTCCGGTCCGTACGCTCCTCACAACTACGACGAAAAATTTGAAGGCATCATTTCGCTGCGCCGGGCGTTGGCCCAATCTCGCAACATTCCAGCTCTGAAACTGGCCAATAAAGTTGGCATCAAGACCGTGATCGACTATGCCGGACGTTTTGGCATCACGGCGCGGCTGCCTCCCTATCTTCCAGTTGCCTTGGGGGCGGCCGAGATCACGTTGATGGAGCAGACTTCGGCCTACAGCGTCTTTCCCAACGACGGGGTGCGCGTCATCCCGCGCTATATCACGCGCGTGACGGATTATGAAGGCCGCGTGCTGGAAGAAGATTTCCCTGACGTGAAGGACGTAGTCAGCGAGCGCACGGCGCGCATCATGACCTCGATGCTGCGTGAGGTCGTTCTGCACGGTACCGGGATCGCAGCCTCCAAATTGCCGTTTCCCGTCGCCGGCAAGACCGGAACCACAAATGATTTCACCGACGCGTGGTTTATGGGATTCTCTCCGACCATGACCTGCGGAGTCTGGGTCGGCTATGACGAGAAGAAATCCCTCGGCGCCAAAGAGAGCGGAGCACACGCTGCGTTGCCGATCTGGATGAATTTTATGACGGTCGCCATGGCTGGGAAAGATCCGGGAGATTTTCAGCCGTCGCCGCTGGCACCGCATGCCGTCGCGCAAAAAGTGGACACGCCCGACGCGGCCCCGGCGACGGAAGAAGCGCATTAAGCTATTCGTAGAGACGTAGCCCGCTACGTCTCGGCCGGGAGCACACTAAACGAGTAATTTCGAGGCGGCGCCGGCTAGACGTTGCAAGCAACGTCTCTACGAAGGAGTGAGAATGAGAAAAAAGGGTTTGCTTTGCGTCTTCACGGTGCTTGCGTTGATCATCACCCTCGCCGCCTTAGGCATCGCGCCCGGCGACGAACAGGCGGCTGTCGAACACGTCCTGCACTCCCAGCAGGAAGCCTGGAACCATCACGATCTCGACAGCTTCATGGCTGGCTACTGGAACTCTCCAGAACTGACTTTCTTTTCTCGGGGCAAAGAAACTGCCGGCTGGCGAGCGACGCTGGATCGCTACCGCGCAACCTACAACAGTCCGGGGTACGATATGGGAAAGCTCGAATTCTCGAACCTTCGCATCGAAATGCTCGGCCCCGAAGCAGCGTTCGTCCGCGGAGAATTTCATCTCACAATGCCAGACGGCAAAACGCCTCACGGCCTGTTCACGCTGGTCTTCCGCAAATTCCCCAACGGCTGGAAAATAATCCACGACCACACCTCCGCCGCCGAATAAAACCTGAGGGTGCCCCATCCTTGTCGCGTTCTTTGCGACAGGGTGGGGAGTTTGACTTCAACTCGAACAACTCACTTCTTCACCCGCACCTGCACCCGCGTTCCATCCGGAAGACTCCCATTCGAGAGTTCCACCACGCCCTTCCGCACGACGCCCTCGAACTCTTGCTGCGCCTGAACCGAAGGCCGCTCGGGAATCGAGGCCACTCTCGAACCACGCTCCATGCCCTTATCCATGGCATCGTTGGCCAGTTGATCCGCTTCCTGATTCTGCGCGCGCAACGCATGCCCAATCGAAAACCAGTCCAGGTGCGCAATCAAATCCTTCGCCCGCGCGTGCAACTCCTGCAGCGTAGCGTTCTTAACTTTGTAGATGCCCTTGATCTGCCGCACCAGCAGTTCCGAATCGCTGATCAGCTTGAGCGCCTTGGGGCCGTGCTGCACTGTATATTCCAGGGCAGCGATCAGTCCCTGATACTCCGCAAAATTATTAGTTTGATGGCCAAGATATTCGCTGAGCGCCGCTACCTTGCGACCCGCCTCGTCGTGCAGCACCACACCATAGCCCGCCGGACCGGGATTACCGCGCGCTCCACCGTCGCTATGCGCAACCAGATAGTGCTCGGGAGGATTCTCGCGAGCCTCGAATAAATGTTTGGTTCCGCTGGTGGCAGACGAAGTGCGAGAAGAAAAACCAGGCATGTTCTGAGTTTACAACGGCAGCAACATGCCAGGCTCAGCGCCCCGCCGCCAACCTAGTGGCTAGGCGCGTCGGCAGTTTCGCTGCGAAAATTCGATCCTGCGCATCTTTCAGATTGTAGGGCGTGCGATGGAAGTGGACGACCTGCGCGTCGGTATCGAACAGTGCGAACGCAGCCCGCCAATCGCCGTCGCGCGGCTGCCCGACAGAGCCGGGATTGAGCAGATAGCGCGTGTGCGGCTTCAGTTGCAACGCCACCGACTCTGCCTGTCCCGCAGTCTGGTACTCCGGGCGAAAGCCATCGGCCGAACTGTCGTTCACGAAAAATCCACCCTGCAGATGGGTGTGCCCAAAGAAGGTCAAGGGATTGCCCAGCGTGATCAGCGGCGCCAGCGCGTCTCCCAGCGAAACCACATATTCATCCTCATCATTGGGAGAACCATGCACCAATTGCACATCCGGAAAGTCCGGCAAGGAAACTGGCCCATGCGGCAATTCGCGCAGCCAATCTAGATTGTGTGGGGTCAATGCATTGCGCGTCCAAATCGCGGCAGAAGCCGCCATGGGATTGAAATCATCCAGATCCAGGAGTCCGGTCACAGCTTTATCGTGATTCCCGCGTACGAAGGTTTTGCCGAGTTCGCGCGAGCGCGTGGCCACCTCATTCGGGCTCGCTCCGTAGCCCACGATATCCCCCAAGTTCACAGCCCTGTCGAACGACGGAGCCGCCGCGAGGCTGGCTTCCAGAGCTTCGAGATTGGCGTGAATATCGCTGAGAAGAAGTATTCGCAAACGGGTCCCCGCACAAACTGCCGATTATAGACTGCGCAGGACGAAATAGGAGTCGGCGATTTCCCCGGCATTTTTTGACGCTGGAGTTTATCGCGAAGTGTCTACCCTGGAGGATTCACCACGGGGCAGCGAGCCCAGTGCCCCGCCGAAACCTGGACTAGTGGCGGAAATTCGCGCGCACATTGAGGAATGCGGAAATCGCAGCGCGGCTCGAACCCGCAGCCCGGTGGCATCGAGTGCGGCGCCGGGACTGTGCCCTCAATCGTCTGCAGCGGGCGGCCGCGGTCCGTCTTGAGATCGGGTACAGCCCGGAGCAACCCGCGCGTGTAAGGGTGTGCGGCGGCCCGGAAAATGCCTTGCTTCGAGCCTACTTCCACCAGGCTGCCCGCGTACATGACGGCGACGCGATCGGCAATCTGCGAGACGACAGCCAAGTCATGAGAAATGAAGAGCATCGCCAGTCCAAACTTGATTCTCAATTGAGCCAGCAATTCCAGAATCTGCGCCTGGATGGTCACGTCGAGCGCCGTGGTCGGTTCATCGGCAATCAGCAACTGCGGGCGATTGACGATAGCCATGGCGATCACGATGCGCTGCCGCATGCCGCCCGAAAGTTGATGAGGGTAGTCGCGGGCGCGCCGCGCGGCATCGGGAATTGCGACCTCATTCATCGCGTCTACGGCGCGCTGCCACGCGGCGTGTTTCGAAATCGGATTGTGCGCCACCACCGCCTCGGCGATCTGGTCCCCCACGCGCATCACGGGATTGAGCGTGGTCATCGGCTCCTGAAAAATCATCGCTATGCGCGACCCCCGCAGCTGCCGCATCGCATCGTCTTCCAGCGTCGTTAGATTGTGTTCCGCGCCATTTTCCGCAAAAAAGATTTGGCCCGAGATTCGCGCCTGCGGCGGCAGCAACCTCATAATCGCGAGAGATGTGATCGACTTCCCCGATCCAGATTCGCCCACGAGCCCCAGAACTTCTCCAGAAGCAATCGACAGACTAAGATCACGAACCGCAGGAAGCGTCGAAGTGGCGATTTGTGTGGGGACAGCCGCCGAAGCCTGCCCTGAGCAAAGTCGAAGGGGCTGTCCGGCTACCCGCGGGGCAGCGGCGCTATTCTGCGCCGGGAATGCGATGTTCAACTTCCGAATGTCAAGCAGAGGTTGCACCATTTCATGGTAGCAGCCCATTTAGCTCCCTGTGGCAGGTCGCCTGGAGTGCGGGGTCGCATGATGAATATTAAAGCGGGCACCGAATAAAAGGCCCGCGAAAATGTCGAGCGGCCGAATAGCTCACGCACTATACTCGCAGCGAAGGAGAGCATGCCAGGAGAGCCAATGTCGAACGAACAGACTAGACGGACCTTCTTGAAAATGTCTGCCGCCGGATTGACTGCGACCGCAGCCACCGAACTTGCGGCCGCTTTCCCAATTGTCGATGTCGCACGGCCAGCAGGTCCGATCGCGGTTCGCGTAACCAGCGGGAACCTGCGCTACGCCGCGGCGGAGAACTTGACCTGGCGCAGCGCTGCGGCGACCTCGGAGAATGCAATTGTGCTCAACCCGAGTAAGAAGTTTCAGGAAATCCTGGGATTCGGCGCTGCTTTCACTGATGCTGCCTGTTACACGTTCAACCAGCTTTCGGCACCGGCGCGTGACGAATTGTTTCATGAACTTTTCCATCCTTCGGAGATGGGACTCAATGTTTGCCGCACCTGTGTTGGGTCGAGCGACTATTCGACCGAGGTATTCAGCTATGACGAAGGTGAGCCCGATCCGGAGATGACACGATTCTCAATCGCGCACGATGAGGCTTACGTTTTGCCCATGTTGCGGCAGGCGCGAAAGGCGAATCCCGATCTGTTTTTGTTCTCGTCGCCATGGAGTCCGCCGGGATGGATGAAGGTGGGAGGATCAATGCTCGGCGGCACGATCCGGCAGCATTACTTCGGCCCGTACGCGCGATATTTCGTGAAGTTCTTGCAGGCCTATGCGGCGGCAGGGGTGCCGGTGCAGGCAATCACGGTGCAGAATGAAGTGGATACCGACCAGGACGGCAGGATGCCGGCCTGCCTGTTTCCACAGGAGTATGAAATCGGATTCGTGAAATCTCATCTGGGGCCTCTGCTACAGCAGCATGGGCTCTCGACCAACATCTGGATTCTCGACCATAACTACAATTTGTGGGGCCGTGCGATTTGCGAGCTCGACGACGAGGGTCTCCGCAAATACTGCGACGCTGTTGCATTTCATGGATACGTCGGGACGCCGGAAATGATGGATAAAGTACACGATGCGCATCCCGACGCACAACTGTATTGGACCGAGGGGGGCCCGGACTACACCGCGCCGGACTATGCGACGGATTGGGCGAATTGGGGAAAGACATTCACGCAGGCGATTCGCCACTGGTGCCGCGCAATTACCGGCTGGAACCTGGCGCTCGATGAAAAGGGTCGGCCTAACATCGGGCCGTTTCCATGTGGGGGCTTGGTCACGGTCCATTCGCAGACGAAAGAGATTACGCGCAGCGGCCAGTACTGGGCGTTCGCGCATTTTGCCCGCAATGTGAAGCGAGGAGCCAGGAGGTTCGAATCGACTTGCCAGATAACGGGCGTGGAACAGGTCGCTTTCGAGAATCCTGACGGCGGCAAGGTTCTTGTCGTTACAAACTCAGGCCCAGCCGCGACGGCGAAATTGAAACTAGCAAATCAGGCAGCAGAAATTGCGCTGGCGCAGGCATCCTTGACGACGTTGTTGTGGAGTTAAGGTATCGGGTTTGCAGCCCGGCACCTTCGGCGGAAAGAATTACACGCCTTTTTTCCTCTGACTTTTGAGCCAAGCCTCTGCAAATACAGTCCTTAGGTTTGGCACCTATAGTGCAGCCTTTTTGGAGTTCCCGTCCCCAGAAGCTGGTACTTGCTTAATTTAAAAGGCTCGGATGCGAAGGTTTCGCATCCGCAAATCGACGGTCAAGGGAACGGCCGTCGCTGCTGCCCTCGTCTCTGTAGCGGTGTCCAAGCACCGCAAAACAGAATGTCTGAAGGCCCTGTTCAGTACTCGGAATCGCAGGACAGTTGCTTGGGATCGGTATCGAGCGACCGACCGCGAAATTGCGGGCTACGGAGGACCTCAATGCGATTGCTAAGCGCACGGCTGATCGTGTCACTGATTCTCGGTGTCACGCTGGTCTCCCTGAGTACTTCCTATTACCAAGTCCTGGTGTCGAACCGGAGCCTGCGGAGAGATCTTCAGCGCCGCGCCGAAGTGTTGGGCGAAAGCCTTGCGCGGAATGTCGAACGCGATCTGGACCACGATGCCCAGCATACTCTACAGCGCACCGTCGAGCAGTTCGCCAACCGCGAGCATCTGGCGGGACTGGCTGTTTACAATCCGCTAGGGCATCCCATTGCGGTCACGACCAACCTTCAACCGTTAATGGGGAGCGCGCCCCCAATCGTTCTACAGACACTACAGCAAAATCACAATGCCAGCGCGTTTCTGCGGATGGGAATCGCCTCCGTCCACATCTATGCTTTGCCGCTGCATCGAGGAGATCAGTTGATTGGCGGCTTGGCGATCATTCACGATTCCGGATATATCCGGGGAGAGAGCTTGCGCATTTGGCGGGAGACGTTCCTGAGTGCGTTAGCGCATGTTGTTCTGATTGTGATGATCACGCTGCTGATGGTGCGCTGGAGCATCGCTGGGCCCATCGCGCGAACCGCCAACTGGATGAAAGCGCTGCGTACCGGGCGAGGCATGGTGCGGATTAAAGTGCCAGACCTGGAAATGTTTCGTCCGCTGGCACGGGAGGTGGCGACTTTCGCAGAGAGTCTCAACGTGGCCCGCTCGGCCGCCGAACTGGAAGCGCGTTTGCGGGAAACGGGCGAATCGATGTGGACCGCAGATCGGCTGGGGGTGCACGTCCGGGCCCGACTGGAGGATGGAAGACTCTTTGTAGTGTCAAACCGCGAGCCCTACATGCACGTGCGCCGTGGCAAATCGGTGGAGGTCAATGTACCGGCCAGTGGCTTGGTCACGGCGATGGAACCTGTGCTACGCGCTTGCGACGGCACGTGGGTAGCGCACGGTTCGGGCGACGCCGACATGGAAATGGTGGATGCGCACGATCGGTTGCTGGTGCCACCCGATGATCCGCGATACATCCTGCGGCGAGTCTGGCTGACGAAAGAAGAAGAGCAGGGTTATTACTACGGGTTTGCCAACGAAGGATTGTGGCCACTTTGCCATATCGCGCACATGCGCCCACTGTTCAGGGCCAGCGACTGGAAGCACTATCAGGACGTAAACCGGAAGTTTGCGGACGCGTTGCTGGAGGAAATGAAAAATGTAAGCCGGCCCGTTGTTCTGGTGCAGGACTATCACTTTGCCCTGTTGCCTAGAATGATCAAGCAAAGCCGGCCGGACGCGCGGGTGGCGATCTTTTGGCATATCCCGTGGCCCAATCCGGAAGCCTTCGGCATTTGCCCATGGCAGCGCGAACTGGTGGACGGCTTGCTAGGCGCGGATCTTATCGGCTTCCATATCCAGGCGCACTGCACCAACTTCCTGCAGACGGCGGACCGGATCGTCGAATCGCGCATCGACTGGGAGCACTTTTCCGTGCAGCGACTCGACCATCGCACTTCGGTGCGGCCGTTTCCAATCAGCGTGGAATTTGCGGACGGGCCGGCCAACCCATCGCGGGAATCAGCTTATGAAGAACGCGGCGCGCTCTTGAAAGCTTTGGGAGTGGAAGCCGCATTGATGGGGATCGGTGTCGACCGACTGGACTATACGAAGGGTATTCTGGAACGGTTTCTTGCCGTGGAGCGATTTCTGGAGAAGTATCCGCGCTATCAAGGAGTGTTCACTTTTGTGCAAATTGGCGCCCCCAGTCGCACCCACATCAAGCGCTATCACGACTTGCAGGCGGAAGTGGAGGCGGAAGCCGAACGGATCAACTGGCGATTTCAAGCGAGTCAATGGAAACCCATCGTCCTGTTGATCCGGCAGCACAGCCACGACGAGATTCAGCCGTATTATCGAGCCGCGGATTTGTGCCTGGTGACTTCCTTGCACGACGGCATGAACCTGGTGGCGAAAGAATTTGTCGCCACCCGAAACGACGAGCGCGGAGTGCTGATCCTCAGTCGTTTTACTGGCGCGGCGAGGGAATTACAAGATGCTCTTCAGATCAATCCTTACGACATCGACCAAAGTGCCGAGGCGATTCGGGCGGCCCTGGAGATGACGCCCGAGGAAAAGCAGTTGCGTATGCAGCGAATGCGCAAAACGGTGCGGGCCAACAACGTTTACCGCTGGGCGGGAAGCCTGATTGGCGAACTTTGCGAGGTGCGCCTGGAACCGGCGGAAGGAGCTCCGAAATTCCGGGCTGACGCCTCGGTGGCCTAGCATTCAGTCTTTTTCCGCGAGCGGTCCCTAGGTTTGGGGCGGACTATTATTTTGCGATTTGTCCTCGCCGGCGCGCTTCTTCGCAGGCCTCGACTGGGTCGCGTCCCGTGACTTGCTTGTACCACGCGGGATGAAAAGTCCAGGCCCAGGCTTCGCTCACCGCGCCGCGAATCATCCCCCGAAATGTGCCAGGCTCGCCGATCGTGCTGAGGTAAATGTGAATAAAGATTCCGCCTAGCATGATGATGGCGGAGATGTCGTGAAGCATGTAGCTGACGGCGACCGCCCAACGCCCGAAATAGCCAGCGCCCACCCACAGAATGATTCCGGTGATCAAGTAAACGATGCAGCCCCCGACAATCTCCCAGAACTGGAGTTTCTGCCCACCGTTGAAGAAGCCGGTGTCAGATGGGTCCATCTTTTCGGTGCCGCCCATGATCTTCTTCGCGTTGCGCATCCATCGCGAGTCCGCCGAAGTCCACTTCATGGGCTTGATCCAGTTCAGAGTCTGCAATGCGAAGAAAATCACAAATCCCAGCCCGAACCAGGGATGCATGGCGCGCGCCAGTGGGCCGCCGCCGAAGATGGGAGTGAACCACCGGAAGAGCCAGGGCAGGTAGATGCCGAATCCGGAGAACAGTGCGAGGAAAAAGAAGAGCGCGACCGTCCAGTGAAGGAAGCGCGTGTAGACGGGGTGACGCAGCAATTCGCCTTCGTAGACTTCGTTCTGCCCGATCCGGTCAAAAGCTTCGCGGGCTTTGTCGTCGAAACGCTCAATCGCCGTGGACATCGGATCCCTCCTTCTTGAGCGGTGGCTCCGGTTGCGCCACGCGCGGTCCGACCGTTACATAGTGAAAGAGCACTCCCAGCAAGCCGAACAACGCAAAGGTTCCCAGTACCGGTTTGAACAGCCATTTCCAGACGGTGTAGCTCCACGGGATCACCGGATTTTTGGGCAGGCCGCCGTAACGCTCCGGGTTCTCGGCATCGTGTAGAACGTAGACCACGTGCGTGCCGCCGATGGATTGCGGATCGTAGACCCCGGCTTTTTCAAACCCAAAGTTTTCGCGCAGTTGCTTTGCGCGTTCTTCCGCGATGAACTTCATGTCCTCCTTGGTGCCGAACTTCAAGCATCCGGTTGGACAAGCCTTGATGCAGGCGGGTTCGAGCCCGCTGCCCACGCGGTCGGAGCAGAGCGTGCACTTGTAAACTTTCTTGGTCGAGGGATTGAACTTTGGAATGTCATAGGGACATCCCGAAACGCAAAACTCGCAGCCAATACAGTTTTCCTGTTGGAAATCGACAATGCCGTTGGTGTACTGCACGATGGCGCCGTCGGCGGGACATGCGCGCAGGCATCCGGGATCGGCACAGTGCATGCACTGATCCTTGCGCATGAGCCACTGGATGGTTCCATCTTCGCGCTGGTGTTCGTTGAACTTGATCAGGTTCCAGAAATTCCAGCGCGTTTCCGGCATCGTCTGGTAGGTATTGTCGAAGGTGGTCGGACTGAAGGGCATGTCGTTCCACTCGACGCAAGCGACTTCGCAGGCCTTGCAGCCAATGCAGATTGTGGTGTCGATGAGCTTGCACACTTCGGCATCGCGCTGCATGTCGAAACCGGGTGCGGTGCCGGAGTGTCCCGAAATTTGTTTTATCTGAAGTGTTTTGCGATCGCTCATCGTTGTTCCCGGCTGTGCCCTATACCTTTTCGATCTTCACCAAAAATCCTTTGAACTCCGGCGTGAATGCATTCGGATCGATCACGGTCGGGGTCAGCTGATTTGCCAGAGTTTTAGCGGTCTTGCCCTCGTCTTCCGCAATGCCACGGAATCCCCAGTGAATGGGAATGCCGATCTGGAATGTTTCCTTGCCGTCGATTTTCATGGGGCGAATGCGGCGCGTGACCATGGCTTTGGCAATGTAGTGGCTGCGCGCGCTGGTGACTTTAACTTTTTCTCCGCCGCGGATGCCCATGCGATCGGCAAGCTCGGCCGGAACTTCCACAAAGGGCTCCGGCACTAATTGCACGTTCATGGGATTATTTTTCGTCCAGTAGTGATAGTGCTCGGTGAGGCGATAGGTAGTGCAGATGACGTTATAGCCCTGCTCCACCGTGCCGTACTTGTCCATGTCGGTTTTATATTTCTTCACAACCGGGTTGTTGGATTGATTGGGATGCAGCGGATTCACGATCGGGCTCTCGATCGGCTCATAGAACTCCGGGAACGGCCCGTCAGCCATGGCACTCAAGGGAACGAACAAGCGCCCAATACCTTCCGGGTTCATGATGAACGGGCCCATGTGATCCTTCGGCGGGGAATCAGCTTTGAAGTCGGGGACGTCAACTCCGGCCCAAGAATTTTTCGACTCGTCCCACCAAACCTGCCGTCGGGAGGGATCCCACGGCTTGCCGTCGCCGTCACACGAGGCGCGGTTGTAAAGCACGCGGCGATTGAGCGGCCATGACCACGCCCAGTTGGGATAAATACCCAAGCCCGAGGGATCTTCCGTGCCGCGGCGTTGGGTCATCGCACCGGCCTCGGTCCAGGAACCGCAGTACAACCAGTTGCCGGAGAGAGTTGTGCCGTCATCCTTGAGCCAGGCAAAGCTGGGCAGTTGCTGGCCGGCTTTGATGGAGGCGTTGGTCTTGGGATCGGTGAGGTCGGCGGTGGCCTTGCCGTTGATCTCCTTCGCGACCTCGGCCAGCGACGGGTTGTAGGGATCGGTGTAGGCGAAAGACGCATTCAGAATCGGGTCAGAAAACTTCCCGCCTTCTTTCTGATAGAGTTCGCGAACTTTCAGGAAGATTGTGGCCAGAATTTCTTGATCCAGGCGGGCCTGGCCGGGCGGCGGTAACGCCACATTTTTCCACTGCAGCCAGCGCGCAGAATTTACAAACGTTCCATCCTTCTCGGCAAAACCCGCGCCCGGCAGTCGATACACAGTGGTATTGATCTTCTTCTGCTCGTCCGCAGTGATGCCTGGCGCGCGCCAGAACTCGCTGGTCTCGTCGGGATAGATTTCGCAGACCACGAGCCAGTCGGCCTTCTTCAGCGCTGCAATGTTCTTCTCCGAGTCAGGCCCAATCATCACCCCATTCATACCGAAGGCGAACAGACCTTTCACCTTGCCGTCGTACATATCGTTCCAAATATTCACCCACGAGTAGTTGCGGTCGATCTTGGGCAGGTAGTGGAACGCAAAGTCGTTCTCCTTCGTGGCTGCCGGGCCAAACATGGCTTTCAGGAACGACACGGCAAACTTCGGCGTGTTGGACCAGTAATTGTATGAATCCCAAGGATCAGGCTTGGAGAGTGTCGGCGTAATTCGCTTCAAATAGGTGGCGAGATCGACGTCGGCTGGGTTTGGCATTTTCAGATAGCCCGGCAGAATGTCGAAGATGCCGGCCATGTCGGTAGCGCCCTGTATGTTCGAATGCCCGCGAAGAGCGTTTACGCCGCCTCCGGCGCGGCCGATGTTGCCCATGAGCAACTGCAACATGGCGGCGGTGCGAATAATCTGCGTGCCAAAACTGTGCTGGGTCCAGCCGACCGCATAGATGATGGTGGAAACTTTTTTCATGTTCCCATCTTTGCGGACCGAGGTGTAGAGGTCGGCGGCCTTCAGGAACTGGTCCTGGGGGATTCCGGTGATGCGCTCGACCATCTCCGGCGTATAGCGCTCGTACTGTTTCTTGAGAAGTTGGAATACGCAGCGCGGATGTTGCAGCGAAAGATCAAAGGCAATTTTCGAGGGCAATGTCGCCGCCGGAGCAGCGCCGCCTTTCGCGCCCGCCGGGCTTGCACCCTGATATCCCTGACCTTCTTCCTTCTTGGCGCCGTGGTCTTGAGAGCCGCCTGCGGCATGCGGTGGAGGCGGCTGCTGTCCTGCCGGTGTGGGCATGACCGGCTTTCCGGTCAGGTCGCCTCCTTCTTCGTAATTCCAGGTCGATTTGTCATATGCCTGCTTCTCGGGGTCGAAGCCAGAATAGAGGCCATCGTCGGGAAGTTTGAACCCGTCTTTGATAATGAAGGCGGCGTTCGTGTAGTTGACCAGGTAGTCGTGGGCGATGCGGTTGTTTTGAACCGCGTAATTGATCAAGCCGCCGAGAAAGGCAATGTCGGAGCCGGCGCGAATTTGCACGTACATGTCCGCGGTCGCGGCGGTGCGCGTGAGGCGCGGATCGACCACGATGGTTTTCGCGTTGCGGTGAATCTTGGCTTCAATGGCCCACTTGAAGCCGCAAGGATGGTTCTCGGCGGGATTGCCACCCATGATCAACATCATGTCAGTGTTCTTGATGTCGATCCAGCCATTGGTCATCGCCCCGCGTCCGAATGTTGGCCCCAAACTGGAGACCGTAGGGCCGTGTCAAACCCGGGCCTGGTTTTCCAGGTAGCAGACCCCCAGGCTGCGCATGGTCTTGACGACCAGATAATTGAACTCGTTGGTGTCGGTGCAGCCGCCGGTGAAAGCCATGCCTTCGCAGCGGTTGACGGTTTTGCCGGACGGATCTTTATCGACGAACGTATCGTCGCGGGTCTTCTTCACTTTCTGCGCGATCTCGGCATAGGCCTGATCCCAGGAAATATCTTCCCAGTCGGTGGCACCCGGCCGTCGCACCTGCGGCTTGAGTAGGCGGCGGTCGTTCATGATGTCCTGCTCGAGAGATGAGCCTTTAGGGCAAAGCGTGCCGCGGTTGATGGGATGGTCAGGATCGCCTTCGACATGCACGACCTGCGGGATCGCGTTCTTGGCCTTGTCTCCGAGCGTGTAAATGATGATGCCGCAACTCACCGAACAATAGGGGCAAGTGCTGCGGGTCTCGCTGGCGCGGGAGATTTTAAGATTCTGAGTTTGGGCATAAACGGGGCTGAGATCGAAACCCAAGGCAGAGATGCCCGCGCCGCCGAGGATAGTGCCCTTAAGAAAAGTCCTACGGGAGAAGTCCATCAAAACCTCCAGCAATCTAACGCGAACTCCATTAAACGGATCGCGGACCGGACGATTGTGAGGTTAAAGTTTTAGCCGCCGGACTGCTTGTCCCCAGGCGACCGACTCGAATCCAGAACTGATTCCGAAGACTATAAGCCTGCGTTCTAATCGCCGTCAATGGGGAGACCCTGTAGGGCGAAGTCCTTTGCGCGCTTCCGTACCAAAGTCAAGGACGCGCGCGAGGTTTGCGGCGAGGGGTAACAAAAGTGGCTGATATAATCCACCATTCACTCGCAGCCGACCCTCTGAACCGACTGTTCTCGGGGCCGAGCAGACGACCACCTGATGACGGTTTCCCCCTGGCAGCGCCGTGTCCACCGCGCGCAAGAACTCGCCGCACAGTTTCCCTTTGCCGCAGAAATTCTTGAGTTTTACGTTCATGTGGCTCGCTTTCAGGAAGATTTTTACGGAGGGTTGAGCGTGGCTATTCCGCGGCCTGCGCAGCCTGCTTCGCTGCAAGACGAACTCGGTTTGGAGGAACTGAAATTTCTCAGTTCTCAATTTGATTCGTTCCTGGCCATGGCGGAATCGCAGGGACCGAAGGCCCTGGCTGAACTGAGCCGAGAATTGCGGGGGCGGAGTGAGGAAGTCTGGTCTGAGTTGCTGACTACAGCGTGGGGTTCGCACGCGCCGTCCGGCGCTGAGGGCCTGCTGGCTTTTGCGTTTCTTCAGCCTTATGCGGAATTGTTACGGTCGCAGGCGCAACCACGGCGAGTTTCAACCGCGCACGCGCTTTGTCCTTTTTGCAATCGCAAGCCCGGCCTCGGCGTGTTGCGGCAGATGGGGGACGGCGGAGCGCGATCGATGGTGTGTTCTTTCTGCCTCGCGGAGTGGGAGTTTCGGCGGATTGTTTGTCCGGGATGCGGCGAGGAGAACGACAAGGCGCTTCCCGTTTACGCGGCCAACGAATTCGATTTCATTCGTGTGGAATGTTGCGACGCGTGCAAGACCTATATCAAGAGCGTGGACCTGACAAAAAATGGCCGCGCCGAACCGCTCGTGGACGAACTGGCTTCGGCTCCGCTCGATCTTTGGGCGCGCGAGCATGGCTACGCCAAGCTGCAATGTAATCTGCTGGGCCTGTAGGGTCAAAACCTTCACCACGAAGGGCACGAAGGTTCACGAAAGGATTCGTACGTGTTGGCTTTCGGCAGCCTGCTTCGTGATTTATCCTCACAGAATGCCCAGCCGCTTTCCATCGCGCGGGGACCAGAAGCTGGTCCAGATCGTGAACGCCGCATTGGCAGATGTCACGCGAAGAAGCGGGGAGTGGCTGGTTTGCCGCAAGGGATGCACGCAATGCTGCATCGGCGTGTTCTCCATCAATCAACTCGATGCGATGCGGTTGCAGCGCGGCCTCGCCGCGCTGGAAGAAAGCGACCCCGCGCGAGCGGCAGGCGTGCGGCAGCGGGCTCGCGATTCGGTTGCCCGCCTAGCGGCGGAGTTTCCCGGCGATCCGGTTAGTGGGGTACTCGACCAAGGAGTAGCGTCCGCGGAACGCTTTGAGAATTTTGCGAACCACGAGCCCTGTCCGGCCTTGGATCCAGCAACAGGAAGTTGTGAGCTGTACGACTCGCGACCCATGACGTGCCGGGTGTTCGGTCCGCCCGTGCAATCGGAAGATGGGTTGTGTGTTTGCGAACTCTGTTTTCAAGGCGCGTCCGAGGAAGAGATTGCCGCTTGCGAGATGACGCCGGACCCGGATGACCTGGAATCGCGCCTGCTGGAACAGCTCGAAAGAAATTCACAGAAGCCTGGAAATACGATCGTCGCCTACGCTCTCGCCTGATCGATTCAAGCCTGCTTCTTCTCCAGTTCCGCCCAACGCGCGTAGAGTTCATCGACTTTCCTTTGCGCTTCGTCGAGTTCGGCATGGGCGCTCAACAAGCGCGCGCTGTCGCTGGCGATGGCTGGATCTCCGGCCTGGGTTCGCTTCGCGTCCAGAATTTCTTCGGCGGCGGCGACGCGTTCTTCGATGGTTGCGTACTCGCGGGCTTCCAGATAGGAAAGTTTCTTTCTTGTGGGCGTCTGCGATTCTATGCCGGCCGTAGCAGGGGCTTTTGCTTGTGGGCCTGCGGTCAGCGCTGCCAGTTGGCGTTCCTCTTGCCATGCCTCCCACTGCGAGTAGTCCGCGAAGCGCTCGGCGCTGCCTCGTCCATCGAGTCCGAGGACGATAGTCGACACGCGATCGAGCATGTAACGATCATGCGTGACCAACACCAGCGAACCGCGAAACTCGAGCAGGCTTTCTTCCAGGATCTCCAGAGTAGGAATGTCGAGATCGTTGGTGGGCTCGTCCAGCAGAAGAACGTCCGCCGGCTGCAGCATCAGCTGAGCGATTAACACGCGGGCCCGTTCGCCGCCCGACAATCGCTCGACGGGTTGATTGAGTTGTTCGCTCTTGAACAGGAATTTTGCCGCCCACGATGCGACGTGCACAACTCGATCCTGATAGATAACCGAATCACCTTCCGGCGCGAGTGCGCGACGTAGCGTGACATTGGGATCGAGTTCGCGGCGCTGATCAAAATAAACGATGCGCAATTTCTCGGCGCGCCGAATCTCGCCTTCGATCGCGGCAACTTCGCCGCGCAGTAACCGCAACAGCGTCGTCTTGCCACTACCATTGGGACCCACCAAGCCAACCCTGATCCCTGCGGAGATGATGAAGTTTAATCCTTGAAAGAGGCGTCGGTCCCCGATTTCGTAGGAGACATTTTGCAGTTCGATCAAACGCTTGGTTTTGCGGTCGGTAGCGGAGAAATCGATTTGCGCGGAGCTGCTGCGGGTGCGAGAGTTCAGGTCCGCCAGTTCGTGCATCAACTCGCCGGCTTTGTCGATGCGTGCCTTTGATTTTCGAGTGCGCGCCTTGGCTCCGCGACGCAGCCATTCGATCTCGGAATGCACCAGATTTTCCAGCGCTTCCTGGCGTTTCGATTGCGCGTGCAGGAATTCCTCTTTCTTCTCCAGGAACGTGCTGTAGCGTCCCTTCACGCGCAGTATGCCATCAGGATAGATGCGGCTGAGTTCCGCCATCTCGGTGGCGACATTTTCCAAAAAGTAGCGGTCGTGACTGATGATCACGCACGCGAAGGCGGCCTGCTCCAGCACTTCTTCCAGCCACTCGATCCCGGCCAGGTCCAGATGATTGGTGGGCTCATCGAGCAAAAGGATGTCGGGAGCTTGCACCAGCGCCTGCACGATTGCGAGCCGCTTTTGCCAGCCGCCGGAGAGTGCCATGGCTTCGGCACTCAACTCGACGAAACCTGCACGGCCAAGCGTTTCGGCGAAACGCGTTCCCCGTTCCGACTCCGGTACGGCAGAACTTTTCAAGGCAGCGTCGATTACGGACCGAACCGTGTCGCCGGTTTTGAATTCCGACTCCTGTTCCACATAGCTTAGGCGAAGTCTTTTGCGGAAGGCGATCTCTCCGTCATCGGTGCCTTCGGTGCCAGCCAGAATACGCAGCAGGGTGGATTTGCCCGAGCCGTTTGGTCCGATGAGGCCAATGCGATCGCCCTCGGAAACGGTGAAGGAAACGTTTTGAAACAGCGGCGCGGCTCCAAAGGATTTGGAGATGCTGCGAACATTAATCAGTGGTGGCAACGATGTGCTGGCTCCCTGAGAACTACCTTGAGATTATCAGGAAGTAAGGCGGGCGTAAGATTCTGTCCAACGATGCGCCCAACGACCGCATAATACAACGCTGCTCGGCTTCGCCTTCGCCTTCGCGGGACAGCCGAGGCGGCTGTCTTACACGAGTAATATCTACCAGGCGGGTTTGCCGTCTTTGAAGCGGAGCGTCACGGTGTCGCCGCCCTTGACCACCTCGCGCGCCAGCGTCAAGTCAGCGCCGTCCTGCTTGATCTTGGAGCCGGTGACTTCGATCTCCTCGTTCGCTTTGAATTCGATGCCCATGTCTTCGAGAAATTTCTTGGGACACAGAAAAATCTGCATGTCATCGGCCCCGCTCTTCATGACCAGGTAGGCGATCGGCTTGCCGCCGGTGGGCGGAACGAACTTCAGTTCTGAGACCGTTCCTTTGAACTTACCCTCGGTGGCGGGATCGTATTTGGGGGTTGCCTGGGCAAACGCCGACGTGGCCAGAAAGGCGATTGCCGCATATTTTAGAATTCGAATACAACGCCGAGCGGAGGAAGTCATCGTGGGCCTCCATCCCGCGAATGGTAGGCCTGCAGCGCGGTAAAAGCAATGAGATTGTGGGCACACCGGCGCCGAGACCTCGTTGTTGCAAGTTCGGATTCGCGACTGCTTTTATACTGGGAGCGCCATGGTCGACATGTGATGACGTCAGCTTGTTGTAGTCGTAGGCCCCGTCGGTACGCATGGGTTACGGCGGCTTTCTTCTGCGCCACCGCGTTTTTCGCTCATGCCGAAACCGGTGCCGAAGCGTGGCTGCGATACGCTCCGCTGAGTCCGCAAGAGGCGAGACTCTATGACAATTTGCCGGGAACGATCGTGGTGCCCCGCGATCGACTGGTGCTGAACACCGCACAATACGAGTTAGCTCGGGGAATTTCGCAGATGTTAGGCAAGCCTCCGAGCGAGGGTGTTGCGCCTCATGGCCGGTCAATTATTCTAGGAACGTTTGAAGATTTGCATCGAGTGTCTCCCGAGTTGCGCCCGCCGGTTGGGCTGAAGGAGGATGGTTACTGGTTGAAGACTACGAAGGTTCATGGCTCTGCATGTTTGATAATTACTTCCGCGACGGATCGCGGCGTTCTTTATGGTGTGTTCGCGCTGCTGAGCAAGATCGATCGCGGGGAGAATCTAGCCGGGATTGACGAGGTGCAGCAGCCAGCCGCTCCAATCCGCTGGGTCAATCAATGGGACAACCTCGACGGCCGGATCGAACGTGGATATGGCGGAGCGTCAATATTTTTTGCCGAAGGAAAAGTGCGCAGCGATCTCACTCGCGCCGGACAGTATGCTCGTCTGCTGGCGTCGATCGGAATCAACGGCTGCACCATTAATAATGTAAACGCCGCTCCCGGCGTGCTCGACGACGCTTTTCTCGCGCAGGTCAGCCGAGTTGCGGATGTGTTTCGTCCATGGGGCGTGCAGCTTTCTTTGTCGGTGGACCTCAGTAGTCCACAAGTGGTGGGAGGCTTGGACACGTTTGACCCGCTGGATGCGCGGGTGGCCGACTGGTGGCGCAAAAAGGTCGATCAGATTTACCGGCAGATTCCAGATTTCGGCGGCTTTGTAGTCAAGGCGGACTCCGAGGGCCGGCTCGGTCCTTCCACTTACGGTCGAACGCCCGCCGACGCGGCAAACGTGATCGCGCGCGCTCTCAAACCACACGGCGGCATCGTGTTTTATCGCGCCTTCGTCTACAACCATCATTTGGATTGGCGCAACCTGAAGAACGATCGAGCAAAAGCTGCGTACGACAATTTTCGTCCGCTTGACGGCTTGTTCGACGACAACGTCGTGATTCAGATTAAGAATGGTCCAATCGACTTTCAGGTGCGCGAACCCGCTTCCCCGCTCTTCGCCGGGCTGCATCACACCAACGAAGCGATTGAATTGCAGATCACCCAGGAATATACGGGGCAGCAGCGGCAACTCTGCTTTCTCGTTCCTATGTGGAAGCAAGTGTTGGATTTTGATATGCGAATCGATGGCAGCAACACGACGATGAAGCGCCTTGTCTCCGGCGATGTTTTTCGTCGTCAGACCGGCGGCTTCATTGGCGTAGCCAACGTCGGACTGGACGCGAATTGGCTCGGCAGCTCAATGGCTATGGCCAATCTTTACGGCTTCGGACGTCTAGCTTGGAATCCGAATTTGAGCGCCGAAGAAATTGTTGACGAGTGGACCCGCCTTACCTTCGCCAGTGACCCGCTCGTGATCGAGACGATTTCCAAGATTCAGCTCACCTCCTGGCATGTTTACGAGAGTTATACGGGACCGCTGGGCGTCGGAACGCTGACCAACATTCTCGGCAATCACTACGATCCTGGTCCTGAGTCTTCTGAGGAAAACGGCTGGGGGCAATGGCACCGTGCCGATCACGAAGGAATTGGTATGGATCGCACGGTAGCGACGGGCACCGGCTTCATTGGCCAGTATCCGTCCGAAGTGCAGGACTTGTATGAATCTTTGGAACGGTGCCCCGACAACCTGCTGCTATTTTTTCATCACGTGGCCTATACACATGTTCTGCATTCGGGAAAGACCGTCGTGCAGCATATTTATGATTCGCACTACGAAGGCGCGCAGGACGCTCAGGCTTTCATTACCGAGTGGAAGGCGCTGGATGGCCGCATTGACGGAGAGCGCTACCGCGATATTCTGACGCGTTTCGAATACCAGGCCGGGGAAGCGATGGTGTGGCGAGATGCGATTTGCAACTGGATTTTTAACCTTTCGCGCATTGCGGACGACAAGGGGCGATTCCAGTTGCCAGCAGACCAGCAGCCAAAGCACAACTAATACAGCGGGTGTTATCCTTTATTTTGAGCGGAGCCCCTTGCGAATTTCAAAGAGTTCCGTTAACGTTTACGGTTCTAAAGTCGAAAGGCCGGCCCTCACCTCCGTTTGGGCCAGGCCGCGCGAATAAAAAATGGGCAAACCGCCTACCACTCTCCGTGACATTGCGAAAGCAGTAGGCACCTCGGTCGGTTCCGTACATCGCGCCCTGCATGACAACCCAGGTGTAAGTCCACTGACCAAGGCCCGGGTCCAGCAAATGGCAAGGAATCTTGGATACAGGCCTAACCTTGCCGCCCGTTACCTCTCTTCCAAAAAGACTCTCCGTATTTCGGTGAACACTTTGAAGGGGACGACATCTTTCTGGGACGAAGTGCGGGCGGGGATTCGCGAAGAAGCTGGGTCAATCCCGCTGGAGAATGTCGAACTGGAATTTCGAACCTTTCCTCGTCTAGGCGAAGGGGAAGAGGAAGCATTTGAATCGGCGATTCGCGAAAAGGTGGATGGCATCATCAGTTTCCCCAGCCGTGCCCAGGTTTTGCGTCCCTGGATCCGACGCGCGTCGCGGGCGCAAATTCCTGTAGTTTGCGTGGCGACCGACGCTCCCAATAGTGGCCGCTTGGGAATTGTGGCCGTCGATACATTGGTGAGCGGATCGATCGCTGCCGATCTTATGGGCCGATTTCTCCATGAACCATCGGGGTCGATTGCCATCACCGTGTTTGATATGGCGGTCACCGAGCATGCCGAAAAATGCGCGGCGTTTGAAAATACTCTGCAATCGTTTTATCCCAATCTGCACTTATTGAAGCCTGTCGAAGATCATGATGTGGAATCGGAAGCGTATAACAAGTGCCGCAAGCTAATGGAGAAACATCCAGACCTGGTCGGTATTTACGTCACGACCGAAGCCTCGATTCCCGTGCTCAAGGCAGCCCGCGACGCCAAAGTTTTGGAGCGACTAACGATCATTACAACGGACCTGTTCAGCGAACTTGTTCCGCATATCCGATCGGGCGGCGTGGCGGCGACTATCTATCAACGTCCGCGCGCACAAGGGCAGATGGCGCTCCGCATGCTGCACGACTTTCTCGCCGAAGGGTCCAGTCGATCGCACCAGATCGCGTTGGCCCCGCATTTGGTGATGCGCGGGAACCTGGATTTCTTTCTACACAGGCAGTCGCGAGAAACGCCGCAGCCGAGAAGAGAGCGGGTGAGCCAACGGCAGGAAACGGCGGGCGACCTGGTAGAAGATTCTGTGTGACCCGTGCATCGAGATGCTCTACTTCCTGAGCCCAAAGGTAGGGAGAAAAGATCGCTTATCTAGGGATTGACGTCGGTACTGGTGGCACGCGGTCACTCGTCATGGACGAGACCGGGAGGGTCGTTGCCTCCGGGTCGGAGGAGCACCAGCCATTCGCTAGCCCGCGCCCGGGTTGGGCCGAACAGGATCCGCGGGACTGGTGGCGAGCCTGCGGATTGGCGGTGCGGAAGGCGCTTCAATCAGGCAAGGTGCGCGCCGATGAAATCACCTGCATCGGATTTTCCGGACAAATGCACGGCGCGGTGCTGCTTGATTCCGGCGACGAGGTGGTTCGCAGTGCGATCATTTGGTGCGATCAGCGCAGTGAAGCGCAAAGCCACGAACTGGCGCAATTGTTCGGCCGCGACAATTTAATTCGCCTGACCTGTAATCCTCCGCTTACCAATTTCACCCTTACGAAATTACTCTGGGTGCGCGAGATTGAGCCGAAACTCTGGTCGCGGGTAGCACACGTGATGCTGCCGAAGGATTACGTGCGGTTCCGCCTGACCGGCGAGCGCGCCATCGACGTAGCGGACGCATCTGGCACGCTACTGCTCGACGTCGCCAACCGGCGATGGTCGAACGAGGTCCTGGACAAGGCCGGCATTGATAAAACTTTGCTCCCCGCGCTCTACGAATCGCCGCAGGTTTGCGGTGAGATTTCCGCCGGGGGCGCGGAAGCAACCGGCTTGCGCGAAGGAACTCCGGTAGTGGCAGGCGCGGGAGATCAAGCGGCCGGCGCTGTGGGCATGGGCATCGCGCGCGCCGGCGCGGTCAGCGCCACCATCGGGACTTCCGGAGTTGTCTTTGCCGCGACCGACCGTCCCGCGCTTGATCCTCAAGGACGCCTCCACACCTTCTGCCACGCCATCCCCGGACGCTGGCACGTGATGGGCGTGACACAGGCTGCTGGGTTATCTCTGCGCTGGCTCCGTGATCGCTTTGGGATCGCGCGCAATGCGCCAGCGAATGCTGCGCGCGATCCCTACGATCTTCTCGCCGAGGAAGCGAGTTCGGCACCCGCCGGTTCGGAAGGCGCATTCTGGCTGCCTTATCTGATGGGCGAACGTACGCCGCATCTCGACCCTAACGCCCGGGCGGCGTTGGTGGGGCTTACCGCATCGCACACGCGTGGGCACCTGATTCGCGCCGTGATGGAGGGCGTGGCTTACAGCCTTAAAGATACTTTCACGATCTTTGACGAAATAAAAATTCCTGTAACCTCGATTCACCTGGGCGGGGGCGGCGCGCGATCTCCTCTGTGGCGGCAGATTCAGGCGGACGTCTACGATCTTGAAGTGGAAATTGTGGCCGCCGAAGAAGGCGCCGCTTATGGCGCGGCGATTCTCGCCGGAGTGGGCGCAGGCGGGTGGAAATCGGTCGATGAAGCCTGCGACTGCGTCGTGCGCGTGGCGTCGCGCGTCAAACCGAATCCGGCGGATTCCGAAACCATGCAGACTGCTTACCGCACTTACCGCAAACTCTATCCGGCGCTGCGACAAGCTATGAGTTAGGCGGTTTGCGTCTGCATAACCGCGAGTGGGGAAATACTAAGGTCCCTCCACTTCGGCCGGATGACATGTTCTTCGGTCGGGGTGCAAGTTCTCTAGTCGCTATTTCGCGGGCTCTTTCACCTGCAGCACGCGATCGCCCGCGACATCGCGCAATTGCTGGACAATACCCGAGGGCCAACGAATCTCGACGAGATCGGCGGATGCATTCGCGCCGAGGCCGAAGTGCACTGGCCCGGCGCTCGACGACGCGTAACCGGCGCTGGTCGTCATGTGGTTATATTGCGCTCCCGATTTTGTGACGACTTTGATCCTCGCTCCGATGCCGTCGCGATTGCTCCTGGTTCCCTGCAGCTTGAACTCCAGCCAGTGATTATTGCCTGGGCTTTGATTGATCCAGATTTCTGCGGGCGCGTTGATTGCGCTCACGACAACGTCCAGACGCCCATCGCCATTCAAGTCCCCGACGGCCGAGCCTCGGTGGCGCGAAGGCGGCTGCGCCGTCAGTCCCGCTTCTGCCGTTAACGCTGCAAATTTCATGCCGCCGAGATTGCGGAACACGGTGTTGGCCTGCTCCACCGCGAGATTCGGCGCAGCCAGCAGTGACTGCACGTGTCCACGCGAAACAAAAATATCTTTCCATCCATCGTTATCAAAATCGGCTATCGTCGGAGAATACCCGGCCATGGGCAAGGTCAACTTCGTCATGTTACTTTCTCGAGTCACTTCTACGAAGCTCCCTTTACCCGTGTTGCGGTAGAGCGGGAACGTTTCTCCATCGAGGGCGACGACGATAATGTCGGGGTAGCCGTCGTTGTCGAGATCTCGAAAATCAGTACCCATCCCGGAGATAAACGTGCCGTCTTCCCGCAGCGCAACGTTCGCGTCGAAACCAATTTCTTCAAACTTTCCACCACCCTGATTGCGGAAGAACCAGTTCATCAACTTATCGTTGGGGATGAAGAGATCCATTCTTCCCGAAAGGTTCGAATCCGCCAGTGCGACTCCCATGCCTTTACCCGGATGCGCGCGGAACCCGGCTTCGACCGAGGCGTCGCGAAAGGTTCCGTCGCCATTGTTGAGAAACAATTGGTTGGGCGTGGGCTTGTACATTTTGGGATGGCAGTAGTCGCGATGGCCGTAACCTTCGCACGCGGGCTCATGATCGAAGTCCCACTTCAGATAATTGATGACCACGAGATCGAGCAAGCCGTCATTGTTCACATCGACCCACGCGCCAGCGACCGCCCAAAGCGGCCCGTACTCGGCATCAGGCTTGTTCAAGCCTGCCTTCGCAGTTACATCGGTGAATGTACCGTCGCCGTTGTTGTGGTAGAGAGTGTTGCGGTAGACACCGGCAACAAAGATGTCCTCGAAGCCATCATTGTCGTAGTCGCCAATCGCAACGCCCACGTCATAACCAGATCCGGCCAGGCCCGCCTTTTCTGTGACGTCGGTAAAGTGACCGTGGCCGTCGTTTTCGAACAGACGATTGGAATATTTCGGGGAATCTTTGTGCAGCGTTTTTAGATTGGCGCCGTTGGTGAAGAAAATGTCCAGCTTGCCATCGTTGTTGTAATCGAAAACGGCCACTCCGCCTGCCATGGTCTCAGGAGCGTGGCGCTCCGGGCTCTCGTCGCTGTCCAGTTTGAAGTCAATGGACTGAAAGGCGAACCGGATCGGGCTTTCGACCCCCGGGCTCGCAGGCGCGCCGGGTTTCGGCTGAGCCGGGCTCTGTGGAAGCAGCCTTAAGTCCGCGCCCAGCAGAATGAGCAAGAAAAATATAGACGTCGAACGCGGAAGCCTACGACTTATCATGTCCGGAGAGGCACCCACGTGCCTGCTGTCATTTTACTCCGGCAGTTTTTGTTCGCCGCGAATAGAGAGTTGCGCACTTGCCTGCGGCGCGCCGGTTCCCGGCTGGCCTCCACCCGTAGTAATCGTGTAATCCCCGGCCGAAATCATTCGGTCTCCCGCTTCATTCACATAGCTCAGGTCGCGCGGCTGCAGGGTGAGCCTGACGTGGCGTACTTCGCCGGCCCCTACTGGAACGCGGCTGAAACCACGCAGCGCACGAAGCGGCGCGCCCGGCAGTTTCGGGAATTTGATATAAAGTTCCACGACTTCGTCGCCCGCACGCTGGCTGGTGTTCTTCACATCCACATCGACGGTGAGCGGACTACCCGCATCCAGCTTCGAGCTCGACAATTTCAGATTGCTGTATTCGAACTTCGAATATGTCAGGCCGTGGCCGAAGGGGTAGAGCGGCTCTCCTTCGAAGTAGCGATATGTACGGTTCTTCATCGAATAGTCTTCGAAGGAGGGTAACTGCTCAACACCTTTGTAGAAAGTTACGGGGAGGCGCCCGGCCGGATTGTTCGCGCCCGCCAAAGTTTCGGCAATCGCCGTCCCGCCTTCTTCTCCCGAGTACCATGCTTCGAGAATGGCATTAGCGTGTTCGTTAGCCCAATTCACTGCCAGCGCGCTGCCGTTCATCAGGACCACCACCAGCGGCTTACCCGCGCCTTTTAAAGCGCCGAGCAATGCTTCCTCGTCAGCAGGCAAACCCAGGATCGTGCGATCGCCACCTTTGAATCCGGGAACGTCGACCTTCATCTCTTCGCCCTCGAGCCGCGAGGTGATGCCGACCACCGCGACGACCACATCGGCCTGCCGCGCCGCCGAAGCCGCTTCGAAACTCGGATCAGCGCTGACTGGCAGCCAAACCAGCTTCGTTCCAAACCCGCCGCGCAGAAACTCCACCTTTACCGCATAGCGATGCCCTTTTTCCAGCGGGAGAGTAACGCCCTGTGAATTAGGATCATGCAGCACCGCATCGTCTACGATCAACTTGCCATCCAGCCACATGCGGTTCATCGAACCCACCAGGCCGATCTTGTACGCACCGGATTCTGCCGGGGTTAGAAAGCCGGTCCAGCGGGCGGAAAACTCCTTCATGCCGTTTGGCGGGGTGATCGCTTGCGGCCCCGGATGGAACAGTTGGAGATCGACGACAGCATCCTTACGCACCACCTGGGGCGCGCCCGTAAAGTCGCTCCCGGCGAAATACTCTCCTTTCACTCCAGGCTTACCGTCGTCCGTCGAGAGCACGGAAGTGGGAATCACATCCTCCTTGCGCAAGAAATTAGTTCCAGCAACGTAAGTCACCCGCGCCGCAGAGAACTGTTTCCTAATCCCCTCCAGTGCAGTCACGGCGTGCGACGCCGTACCCGCGTAGTTGCCGTGCAACACCTCCACAGAATCAGCTAGCGGACCGACCACCAGAATTTTCTTCGTGCTTCCGGCCAAAGGGAGTACGCCATCATTCTTGAGCAACACCATGGACTCGCGCGCAGTTTTTAGGGCGAGTTCGCGGTGAGGAGCGCTGTCAATCTCCGATTCCGGCGTTTGCGAGTAGGGCACTTTTTCCGGAGGATCGAACATGCCCAGCCGCATGCGCGCGGTGAACAAACGTTTCAAAGCAACATCCAGATCCGCTTCGGTCAGCAAGCCCTGTTTCACAGCGTCGACATAGGGTTGATAATCGTGGCTGTCTTTAGCGATGGTGAAGAAGTCAGCGCACTCGTTGTCCATCCCTTTCTTGAGCGCGGCCGCTGCAGCTTCAGCTTGGCTCTTCACAAAGTGATGCCCCTCGTAAATGTCGACGATCGCGTCACAGTCCGATACCACGTAGCCGTTGAACTTCCAGGCGCCACGCAACTGGTCTTGCAGAAGGAAAGTGTTGGCGCAAGCGGGCTCGCCGTTGACGCGGTTATAGGCGCACATGATCGATTCCGCTTTGCCCTCCGTAATGGCGGCGCGGAAGGCGGGCAGGTAGGTGTCTTCCATGTCGTGTTTCGAGACTTGCACGTCGATCGTGTGCCGCGAGGGCTCCGGCCCGCTATGTACCGCAAAATGTTTTGGCGTCGAAATGACTCGAAAGTATTTGGGATCATCGCCCTGCAGTCCAGTCACGAACGCGACGCCCATGCGACCGGTGAGAAAGGGATCCTCACCGTAGGTCTCCTGCCCGCGCCCCCAACGCGGATCGCGGAAGATATTGATGTTGGGCGACCAGAAGTCCAGGCCCTCCATAATGTCGCGCCGTCCAGCCTTTACAGCCTGGTTATGTTTAGCGCGCGCTTCGGTGCCGATGACAATCGCCATCTGATGGATCAGAGAATCGTCAAAGGTTGCGGCCAAACCGATCGGCTCGGGGAATACGGTCGCCGTGCCGGCATTGGCGACGCCATGCAGGGCTTCACTCCACCAATCGTAGGCCGGAACTTGCAGCCTCGGGATGGCGCGTGCCTGATTCACCAGCTGCGAGGCTTTCTCCTCGAGCGTCATCTGCCGTACCAGGTCATCGACGCGAACATCGACCGGTTGGGAGGGATCGAGGTAGAGGGTACTCTTCGCGGTCTGAGCGGCCTCGGTCTGAGCGCCGACATCGATCAGGAGGATCATCAAAACAAGACTTGCTTGCAGGGCAATTCGAAAGCGGTTGTTCATAGCAAGGTGTCCTTCCGCAACTCGCGCGGTCGACGGCGGACCGAGCACTAGGGTTGACGATATAAAACGTTACGTTAACGATTACGGTCGACCGTCGCTTGTAGCACAGTGGATGGGCAAGGTCAAGAAGTCCAGCCTATTTCGCCGGAGCGTTAGCCGACAAAACGTACGTGGTGAACCGGTCCAGCTTGATATTCGCGTGCTTAGAAACCAAAATGATGCCGCCGTCGTCGCCGCGCTGCACGTCGACATCTTTCATGACGACACGCCGGTCGGAGGTTTTTGAACTCGGTGTGTCGGGAACTGATGGGCTTTTGTCCGAGCCATCGGGAAATGGTTTATACGAGTGTGAGTTCGGATCGGGATAGGCGCCGGCTCCGTTCCATGTTCGCTGCGGGGATTCGGTCGGCCCATACTGCAAATTCTGCCCCGATTCGGAGATGCCGGGGTAGTACCAGGAAGTCAGGTAGAGCCTGACCGAGGCCGACTTTTCTTTCCAATTCACGGAATCGATGCGAATGCCGATCCTTGAGGGCTCGGTTTTCGTCTTTGCCGCTGATTCCACAACTTCTCCCGACAAGATCGAATTCCTCGGGTACACGACGCCGCTGAGCAAGGTCGCAATTGAGAGTTTTGCCTGGACCTTGGTTCCGACTGCGGTTTTTCCGGCAGCGACGCTTTGCTGCAGAATCACGGGGAATTCCGGCATGCTTCCCTGAACCGCACTATCGGCCTTCGCCTGCGCCTCCAGGCTGATGGAGCAGACCGTGGAGAAGGCAACCAGGAGAACCATTGTTGATACCGTCTTCAGTAGCGTCAACATCGCTGTTGTGCCCCCGTTCGTGAGTTAGAATCGCCTCGTTCCTTAGAGCTTGTTTCCAGCTTTTGGATCCCTTCTTCGCTAAAGCCACACTATACTCCCGAAACTCAGGCAGAAAACTTTTGGGAGCAAACAACGCGCAAAACCTCGCTACGATAACGATTTTTCTTGACAATGGCCGACGGCAGGATGTAAACACCGTAATCGATTACGCTTACGTCTCAGACTCAGATCTACGCACCTGCACGTTTCTCGCGAAGCACGCATTGCGACCAACAAATTCGGAGGCTTCACATGACAGTCCTCTCGCCCACGTTTGCCGGGAGTTTCGTTCCAACCTTGAAACGCGTCGGTTCTCGCCTCGCGCTTCTTTTGTCCGCAATTTTCCTGATCTTTGCCGCTCAAGCGTTGGCTCAGGAAGCCACCATTGTAGGAACAGTTACTGACCCATCGGGCGCCTCGGTGGCGAATGCGTCTATTACTATCACGAACCTGGATACCGGAGTATCGCGCACCCTGCCCACCAGTAGCGACGGGCAGTACGTCGCCCCTGACCTGGCCATTGGGCATTACACCCTGAAGGCCACAGCCGCGGGTTTCAAAGTTGGCGAGCAGACGGGGTTGACTCTGACGGTCGGCGACCGGCAGCGCGTCGACTTCAGACTGCAAGTGGGGAGCGCGCAGGAGCAGGTGACCGTCGAGGCGAATGCAATCGCCGTGCAGACCGATAGCGGTGAAGTCAGCAACGTCATCAACGGCCAGCAAGTCACTCAGCTCGCCACGAATGGCCGAAGCTTATATGAACTGTTCGCACTGGCGCCGGGTGCGTCAAGCATCCAGATGGGCCGGGTGGGCTTCACCCCGGTTAGTGCCGACGCCAACGTGAGCATCAACGGTCAGCGCGCAGGCCACAACCTTCAACTGATTGATGGCGGCGAGAATCTCGATCGCGGCGGCAGCAGCGGCAGCGTCATGCCCTCCCTCGACTCCATCGCCGAGTTCCGCAACATGACTTCAAACTATAGCGCCGAGTATGGCTTGGCCTCCGCCGCCACCATCACCACGGTCATCAAGTCAGGGACCAAGCAATTCCATGCTGAAGCTTGGGAACTCTTCCGCAACGACGCGCTTGATGCGCGCAACTACTTCAACCCGTCACCCCAGAAAGTTGCCGAATTACGCTACAACATTTACGGCTTTAACGTCGGAGGACAGGTTCCTCTTTGGAAGAGCCACCCGACATTCTTCTTTTACAACCAGGAATGGCGCAAAGAGATTGACGGCGGCCTCCTGAATCAGCAAGTCCCGTATGCCTCCACCTACGGGGGCAATTTTGCCACCGATCTTCCGGCGAGCATTGTCGATAAAACAGGGGCCGATGCGGGCCTCGCCATCCCCAATTCTGGATTGCATGTGCCGTGCGCGAATCAGCTGAGCCCGGCGATGCAGACGGCTTGGACCAATGCTGGTCAGGCGTTCAGCACTCCGGACGCAAGCGGTTCCTGCAAGCCCAACCCAAACGAGACGATAGCCCAGAACCCTGTCTTCCGGCCCTTTACCGGGAATGCGATCCCGAAGGGCTTGCTTAATTCGAACGCGCAGGCGCTCTTGACTGCCGGTGGCCCCTATGGCGGCATCTTCCCGAAACCCACCAACGGTGCATTTTTCCAGGGTGGTAACAATAGCCCAACTAACCTTACGGAAGAGATTGCACGCGTCGATCATCAGTTCACCAGCAAGGTCTCCGTCTTTGGGCACTGGATTTCGGAGCAGATCTCCCAGACTTATGGAACCACGCAGTGGAGCGGCGACAACCTCCCCTCGGTCGCCAACACATTCGGGAACCCGTCGTACAGCGCCGTTATCCATGCGACGCATGTGATCAGCCCAACGTTGCTCAACGAGATCGCGTTTAATTACAACGGCAACCGCATTAACATCATCCCCAACAACCTGGTTTCTGCCCCTAGCGGCTTCACGTTTAACCGGCTGTTCAATGGGCCGAACGCTCTTAACCGCATCCCCCAGATTCAACTGGCGGGCGTCACCGGCAGTGAGTACAGTTCCAACTGGACGCCGTGGGTTAACAAGGCGGACGATTACCAGATTCGCGATGATGTTTCCTGGACCAAAGGCCCGCACCAACTCAAATTTGGGTTTAGTTGGGCGCTCTACAAGAAGGGCCAGGATGCCTTCGCAAACACAGAGGGCAACTTTAAATTCGACGGATCCTTCACCGGCAATGACTTCGCCGATTACCTCCTCGGCTATGCCCAGCAATATACAGAGGATGGCGTGAAGATTCACGGCCAGTGGAATAACACTTCCCCGGCAGCGTACGTCCAGGATAACTGGCGCGTAAACAGCCGGCTCACTTTAAACCTGGGACTGCGGTGGGATGGCATTCCGCATACCTACGAGGCCAACGAACTGTCTTCGAACTTCTATCCGAACCTGTATAACGCCGCGAACGCAGCTACGTTTGACTCGAACGGGCATATCTGCAGCAGCAATTCCGTTCCAGCTTGCCCCGGCGGGCCCAGTCCTGGGCTGGTTACGAGTTCCAATCCGATACTGGGAGGTTACCAGTTCTATCTCAATGGCATTGGCACTGGTGGCAAGAATGGAATTCCCAAGGGATTGGTCAACAATTCCTGGAACAACTGGGGCCCGCGCCTCGGCTTCGCGTATGACCTTACCGGTCAGGCTAAGACGGTTGTTCGCGGTGGCTTTGGCATCATGTACGAACGCATCCAGGGTAACGACATGTATAACGGTGCGGTGAACCCCCCAGGTGATCCGAATCCCACGCTCAACAACGTCTCGCTATCGAATCCCGGACTCCAACTCAGTAGCGGCAACGTCATCACTGCCGCGGCTTTGCCGGTCTTGCCACTCGGCGTTACTGGCATCTCGGACCATTACCCGGCTCCCGTGAGTTACCAGTACAGCGCTGGCGTCCAGCAGTCAGTGGGAACCAACGCGGTATTGTCCGTGTCTTACGTGGGCAGCCAGGGAAGGCACGAAAACTACTATCAGGCGATCAACCTCCCGCCTGAAAGTTTGCTGCCCGGCATGGTTGCGAAAGGTGCGCTCGACAATACGAAAGTACAGTACCTTGGCTTCGGTGGCATCCGGTTGGCTACAAACGGGGGGAATGCTTCATACAACTCCCTTCAGGCTTCTCTGAACGGAACTGTGCATCGCGACCTTCACCTGCAAGTCTCCTACACGCTTGCCAAGGCGGAGGATCCGAATGTCGCCACCGGCAGCGGCGGTGACCTGAACAACGCCACCAACCCGTACGCAGGCTGGAAGTACGATTTCGGGCCGTCGCTGTTCGACCGCCGGAACATCTTCTTCACCAACTTCGTGTACGACATCCCATTTTTCCGGAGCAATCCCAACCGTCTGGTTAGTGGAGGGCTGGGCGGATGGGGACTGTCGGCCATCATCACCGAGGAAACCGGAGCACCCCTCAACCTCGGCGTGAGCGGAACCACGGCCTCCAGCATTATCAGCAATTCCGGAACTCGACCCAACATTAGCGGTTCGATTTCGTATCCGAAAACCGTTGCCTCCTGGTTCAACACGTCCGTGTTCTCAGCTCCTGTCTGCGCCACCGGCCCAGACTGCTATGGCAATTTAGGATTTGACGCCATCCGCGGTCCGGGTCGCAACAACTTCGACCTCTCTCTCAAAAAGATATTCTCCTTCACGGAGAGGCTGAAACTGGAGTTCCGGGCCGACGCCTTCAACGCCTGGAACCACACCCAGTTCCACGGTGACGCCAATAACGGCGGCATCGGCACCAACGTCGGATCCGGTAACTTTGGCCAGGTCACCTCGGCCTTTGACGGCCGGCAGTTCCAACTCGGATTGAAGCTGATGTTCTAAATCCGCTGCGGAGTCCAACTCATGCCCCGCTCGCACTCCATACGAGGCGAGCGGGGCCATGATTTTCTGGTCGCTTCGACGTACCCTCTTCGAACCTTCTGATGACGTTCCCTGCAACAGGTCAGCGCATCGCGAAAACTAGACTTGAGCTTGGGACTGTAAGATTGTCAGTGAATATCGGGGCATGAAGAATCGGGAAATAAAACTCATTTTTATCGCGCTTCTTTCCCCCCTCCTTGCGGTCGCGCAGTCCACGGGTCCGGCAAACGCGATGGCACTCGAGCAACAGGGAAAATTGCCCGAAGCCGCAGCCGCGTGGCGCGCCGTAATCCAGAGCAATCCGAAGGACGCGGGAGCATTGGCCAGCCTGGGAGTCGTTCTTTCCAAGCAACTGAAGTATGCAGAGGCGGCTTCGGCCTACAGAAAAGCATTGGCGCTCAATCCTGGCCTGCCCGGCGTTGAACTGAACCTCGGCTTAGCGGAATTCAAGCAGGGACATTTCAAGAGCGCAGCCGTTGCCCTGCGCGCCGCACTCACATCGGATCCCTCCAACAACCAGGCCCGCACGCTGCTTGGCCTCAGCTACTACGGCTCCCAGCGGTTCGAAGAAGCCGTCAAATATCTGGCGCCTGCGGCCAAGAGCGATCCGAGCAACCTGGAACTGCATCGCCTGTTGGCGCAAAGCTGCCTATGGGCCAAGAACTACTCCTGCGCGCAGGACGAATTTCGGCAATTGCTTCAACAGAACCCAGACTCTGCCGCCGCGCATGTCCTGATGGGCGAGGCTTTGGACGGCATGGGAAGAACCTCAGAGGCCATCGCCGAATTCGAAGCCGCCGCGAAAATTTCCCCCAACGAGCCCAATGTTCATTTTGGCCTGGGCTATCTCTACTGGAAGTCCCACCAGGACGACGAAGCCAAGAAACAATTTCAACAGGAATTGACCATCGATCCGGGCAATGCTCAGTCGCTGGCGTATCTCGGCGACATCGAGTGGAAGAGCAACCATCCCGATGAAGCCTTGACGCTGCTTAAGCGCTCTCTGAGCGCCCAGAAGAACATTCGCATCGTCTATGTCGACTTGGGAGCGATCTACCTGCAGCAGAAAAATTATCCGCAGGCCCAGGACGCGCTGCTTCACGCGGTAGCGCTCGATCCCGATCTGCCCGACGCCCACTACCAACTCGGACGTTTGTATCAAGCCCAGGGCAAAGCGGCGGACGCGGAAAAGGAACTTCACAAGGTGCAGGAACTTCATAAGAAGGCGGAGGACAGCCTAGTTGGGAAGATCGCTTCGTCTCCGCCGCCCTTGAATCCGCCGGAGGATCAATGAAAAGTACAAAGAAACGTTCGAGCAGCAATGAGCCCTACCAGCCCAAGCCCGAGCATAAATTTTCCTTCGGATTATGGACTTTGGGGAATCGCGGTCGCGATCCCTTTGGCGATGCCGTGCGGCCAACCTTGCCGCCGACAGAGATCGCCTCGGTGCTGGGCGAGATTGGCGCGTGGGGCGTGAACCTGCATGACAACGACCTTGTTCCCATTGACGCCGCGCCGGCGGAACGCGACCGCATCGTTCGGGAATTCCGCAAAGCCTGTCAGCAAAGCGGCATCGTCGTACCCATGGCGACCGTATCTTTATTTTTTCATCCCGTATTTCGCGACGGAGCTTTTACAGCAAACGATCCCGAAGTGCGGGCTTACGCGCTGCAGAAAACTATGCGCGCGATGGATCTCGGCGCGGAGTTAGGTGCAAAAATATTTGTTTTGTGGGGCGGCCGCGAAGGCGTGGAGACCGACGCCTGCCGCCGTGCCGACGACGCCGTCAAACGTCTGCGCGAAGCAGTCAATTATCTTTGCGAGTACAACATTGCCCGCGCTTATGGATATCGCTTCGCCCTGGAAGCCAAGCCCAATGAGCCGCGCGGCGACATTTATATGGCGACCACCGGACACTACCTCGGATTCATTCCTACGCTCGATCACCCCGAGATGGTCGGGGTGAATCCGGAAGTTGCGCACGAACAAATGGCCGGGCTCAACTTCATGCATGGAGTTGCCCAGGCTTGGGAAGCTGGAAAGTTATTTCACATCGACTTGAACGATCAAGCACCCGGGCGCTACGACCAGGACCTGAGATTCGGTTCTTCCAATCCCAAGTCTGCATTCTGGCTGGTGAAGTTCCTGGAAGACGTCGGCTACAACGGCCCCCGTCATTTCGACGCACACGCCTACCGCACGGAAAATTACGACGGGGTAAAGGACTTCGCCCGCGGCTGCATGCGAACTTACTTGATTCTCAAGGAAAAGGCCGCACTCTGGAACGCGCACGAAGAAATCCAGGCCATTCTCAAGGAGGTCTCGACGGAGGTTTCCGGAACTCCGAAAGCGGCCCGTTATTCAGACAAGGGATCGGCAGCGTTACTGTCGCACGTTTTCGATAAAGACGCGATTATGAAGAAACGCCTGCCTTACGAGCGGCTGGATCAGTTAACGGTCGACATCCTTCTCGGAGCTAGATAGACGGGAGCGATTCCACACGAGATCGAAACCGCGGACGCGAACCGTGAACAAGATCGGAACCGTGACGAAAACGAAACCGTGGAAGAGCGGCGCTTTAGCGCCGCGTTTCTGTACTGGAGAGACGGGGCTTCAGCCCCCGTAGTGCGCGCTGGTGGCAGATACGTTACGCCCGGCCCTTTTTCGCTGCGACCGCCGCTTTGCCTGCAACTTCCCACGGTCGCTTCGGCCTATCCACCGGGGCTTTGTCACGATTCTCTATGCGATCGTACTGGTACGCCTCGCTCACCGTTCCTAACGATTCGTTATACAAACTGGGAAGGCCCAGCGCCTCCTTCAAATCTTCCGAGAACTGCTGCAATGCCTTCAAGTGATCGGCAGTCGCCGGAATCTCCGTCTTGGACGTCTTGAGAAACTGTTGGTACCCACGGTTGACGAGCTTCGAAATCTCACTGCCAATCAGGTAGCCGGGATAGGCGAAAATCTTCACCGCGTCTTCGGGGCCCTTCTGAATGGCGGCCGAGACGTTATATTTGCGCAAGAAGACGCGGCCATTGGTGCCCGGCGCGTCCGTTACATCGAACCCGTGATCGCGCAACCACGCTAGCGCTTCTTCGTAGGTTCGTGCTTCAATAGTTTTGGCCATTTCGTTTTACGTCGACCTTTCCTTGCCCGGCCTCTGCTAATTATTAGATGCATCCTTTATAACGACCGAGCGTAACTTTACACAAGCTGCATCGCCGGGCGAAGCTTATCATCTAAACAAGCTACTACATATCCTGTTTGCGACCATATAGCACATTACGTTGGTCACAGCGTTGAAGTTCACCATGGAACATGGATCTACAAGATCGGCAGCAATGTCCACTGCGGCAAAACCCGAAGAATCGCGAGGAGTCGCCGCCGGACTGGGCGAAACTCTTGGCCACAGCCTGATTGAGCGCATCGGCAACACGCCGCTGCTGCGTCTGGATGCGCTCACCCGCGAACTGCCTGGCGTAGCACTTCTGGGTAAGGCAGAATGGTACAATCCCGGCGGATCGGTCAAGGATCGCGCCGCAGCCAACATCGTTGCCCAGGCCCGGCGCAGCGGGCAAATTCGTCCGGGTCGCATTTTGCTGGACGCCACTAGCGGCAATACTGGCATTGCCTACGCCATGCTGGGTGCGGCCGAGGGATTTCCCGTCACGCTGTGCATGCCGGAAAATGTTTCGCGCGAGCGCAAGCAAATCCTTCAGGGCTACGGTGCCAACATCCTTTACACTGATCCCGCAGACGGTTCCGACGGAGCAATTCGCATGGCGCGGGAGCTTGCCCGCAACCATCCCGATCAATATTTTTACGCCGACCAGTATTCCAACGACGCCAATTGGAAGGCTCACTATCACGGCACAGCCAACGAGATCTGGCAGCAGACTCAAGGGCGCATCACCCATTTCGTTTCGATGCTGGGCACGAGTGGCACTTTCGTCGGCACAACCCGCCGGCTCAAGGAATTGAATCCGGCGGTTCAGTGCGTTTCGCTGCAGCCAGACTCGTCGTTTCACGGAATCGAAGGCGCCAAGCACATGGCCAGCGCGATTGTGCCAAAAATATACGATCCACAACTCGCCGATCAGAACCTGGAGATCGCCACCGAGGACGCCTATGCGATGGCGCGGCACCTCTCGCGAAATGCTGGACTGCTGGTAGGAATTTCGGCCGCCGCCGCTGTCGTCGGATGTCTGAAGATCGCCCGCGAATTGCCGCTGCGAAAAGGCCGCGAAGCGGTGATTGTGACCATCCTTTGCGACTCCGGCGACAAATACCTGAGCGAAAGATTCTGGAGCGAGAGCTGAAAAGAATTAAACTTAAGGGTGCCCCACCCTTCTCGCGTTTTGTGCGAGAGGGTGGGGATTTTGATTTTCGTTTTGCGTCGGACTACATCGAGCAATGTTGAAACTCAAACGCCACGACTACGACGCAATACGCAAGCATGGCGAAGAAACTTATCCCCACGAATGCTGCGGCATTTTACTTGGCCGCGTCGAGGACGACGAAACGCGCTTCGTGACCTCGACCGCCCGGTGCGGCAACACGCGCACCGATTCCGCCCACAACCGCTACAACATCGATCCCAAGGAACTCGTCCGCATTCAGCGCGAAGGCCGCGAACGCGGCGAGGACATCGTCGGCTTCTATCACTCCCACCCTGACCATCCCGCCCGCTGGTCTTCCACCGACCTCGCCGAGGCCCACTGGTTCGGCTGCTCCTACGTCATCACCAGCGTCGAAAACGGCAAAGCCGCGGCAACGAACTCCTTCGAACTCAGCGGCACCGATGAGAGCGACAAGCGCCTGGTGGATGAAATTATCGAAGTCACCTGAGCCTTCTCCAAGCCGCGAAGCGGCGAAAGAACGCAGCCCACGGCGCAAGCCGTGGGTGACGGATTGGCATGAGCAGCCCAGGAGGGCGCAAGAGCCGCAACTCTGAGAACCCGGTGCACCCTAGAACTCGACCGCGAACCTCAAGAGTTTCCATGTGAAATCGAATTATCGAGCTGCGCTCGACGGACAGCCGAGCGCGGCTGTCCCCACACAATCACACGCCAGATCCCGCGACAGACACCGGAAGTCCACGATTTTCACAAGCCAAGAACTGCCATCGCGCGACGCCCTCGCATCGATTCGTATCAATATACAGTCACCAAGGCGCGTCCGTTGTGGGTGCTCAGAGAAATAATTTACAGCGCTGCACCAAATCCGGTCACCCACTTGTGGACAGGCTGCACTCGATTGAAAAGACGGATGTTACGGAGTGCGATTTTCGATTGACTGAATTTCTAGAAGGAGTACAACAAGATCGTTCTTTGACAGCTTCTTAAGTTTTTCCGGTTGGTGCGGCGTCCGGGGCTCAAGCGGAGTCACTTTCCTGATCGCAAGATTGGGAAGGAGGGTGAGCGAGGGTCTATAGCAAAGCGCTGGTCGAGGAGAATCGAGAAGAAATGTTGAAGGCGAGATAGAGTTCCGAGGCGTAGGGTAGATTTATCCGGTTGGCGGTGAGCCCGGAGCCCAAGCGAAGATCGCGCGCAGCAGCCCGCAAGGGAAGCAGCGAAAGCAGGTCGAGCAAGGGTCAAACGCGAGCTACTGGCCGAGACGAATGGACCCCACACCACCTCGGAACTCTTAATTTTTGCTAAGCCTCAGCTCTCAGCTAAGAGCTCCTGCCTCTAGCTCACCTCTTCCACTTCAATCAGCGCCGAATGCGATCTCAGTCCAGCTGAATCCGTGTAGATCCGCGCGAATCCGTGGCCAAGGGTTCTGGTTTCATTTTCCGGAGTTCCCGGGCCCCCCGACCGCATAAATCCTGGGGATCCGCTGCTCCAGCCGGGGACAAAGCTGGAAACGCCGCATGTGGTTCCGTCTGGTACCAGTATGCGACCGAGAAATAATTATCCGATCGGTGATTGGCGTGCCCATGCTCGATAGTCGCGCGCAGCGATTTCGTAAACGGAATCGGCGAATCGAGATGAAAGCGATACAGCGACCATCGCCCACCCGCCACTTCCTGCCCCGCCACCGGCGCGCCGAACAATCCATAAGAGAATGCGTGTCCCCCAAAATCCCATGCTCCCAGAAAATAATCTTCCGACCCGGTTCCGTTGATTGAGGGCGTGCTCTCCCCGTCGACGAAAAACATGTCGTCGCCCTCGCCCCACCAGCCATCCTGATTCTGCAGCACCGACATGGTCACGCCCACGAAGTGCCCACGACCAGTAGCCTCCATCCAAACATAATTGCCTTCGCCATTCAGATTCTTCTTGCCATCGACCATCGGATCGCCGTTCGAGTGCCACTGATTGGTCCAGCCCATGCGCGGGTGCGGCCTGCCGATATTGCGCGTGAAAATAAAGCGAGTCCGCCGCCAACGGCTTGCGATAAGCGCGGTAGTCGATGTTGAAATAAAACGCGTCGACTTTGAGCGAGCCCTCGTTTGTGATGGTGATGCGCGCGTGCTTCTGGAAGGGCATCGGAAAAAAGCTGTTCAACGCCTTGTCGCCGCCCACCGACAAGGGCAGCGATTGGTACAGGTAATATTGCCCGAGTCCGAGCCCGAAGAAGTCGCCCACCGGCGTCTCCACACTGGGAGACGTTTCGCCGTCCCAATACATGCGCAGGACCAGGGCTTTCAGGTGATTAGGATCGTCGCTCGCAATCGTGAACCAAACATGACTGATCATCCCCGGCCCAGCATCGTCGAGCACGGTAAGAGTTTCGCCGGGTGCGATGGTCCGGAAATCCGCGTTGGCGCCACTACGGTCATAACTCGAAGCCCGATGCTGAACATAATCCTTCGGCTGAGCGAGGCCGGAGAGCCAAGCGCCAGGATCCTGCGCGAGCAGTGGAGCAGACACGAAGCACAACGCGAACAGAGCAAAAAACTTTTTCATTTGGTCTCTCCGGTTGGACCTTCTCTTGATCAACCTTCGGCTGGAGATTCTAGGCGAAAGAGTTCAGAATGTCTTCGGCATAGGCAGCACACCTTGCCCGATCCGGGACCTCCGAAGAAGCACGCTCGGGATATTCGTCGTAAGTCCGTTCGTCAAGCAGGCGTCCGCTCTTGGCTTTCCTCACACCCCCCCACTGCTTGAAGAAAAATGGAACGTGATATTTGCGGCACTGGTCGCGCACCGAGATAACCCATTCTTTCCGCATCGGTCGCGCCCCGGGCCCACTCTCGCCGCCAACGATTGCCCAACTGATGCCAGAGAGGTTGAATTGCCCGAGGTCCTCCAGCAACGGTTCGATCGAAAGAAATCGAACCCTGGCTGGAGCCTCTTGCAGGTGCGTAATTCGAGGCAATCCATATTTCTTGTCTTCAACGCTGACACCCCACCAGATGTGATCCTGTTTTGCCGCAAAACGGAGGGGGCCCCTTAAGAGTTCCTTCAATCGTTCCGAGCGCTTCGTGAGCACCTGAAATGTGTGCCATTTGGCCGTCACCATTACGCGGCACACGGCTTCGATGTAGCTTTGGGGAACGCCTTCCTGGAACAGGTCGCTCATCGAATTCACAAAGACAAGCTTTGGTGACCGCCAAGAGAAAGGCTCGGTCAGCTTTTCGGGAACCAAGCGCAAGTCGAATCCTTGTTCGTAAGGATGTCCATTGACGCCGCGAAATCGCTCCGCAAATGTTTCCGCATAGCAATGCTTGCAGCCCGGACTGACCTTCGTGCAGCCGCGCACAGGATTCCAGGTCGCGTCTGTCCATTCGATATGGGAGTTAAGTGACATGGGTCATTCCCAGTTAAAGTCGGTTTGGTCGGTCCCGTATTTCAAAGCATCGTCCCAAAACTCATGAGCAAGTTTATGTCGCGAGAATAAAGCGATGTAATACAGAGGTAGGTTCTTATCGTCTGACCTTACTCTTTTCATTCGATGAATCGGAGTCGGCAAATACTTCAAAGTCTCCATGCAAGATGCAAACTCCTCAGCCAAGAATTTGGGGAACAACACGCCGTTCGCCTCGGCGATCCTCCACCGTTCTCTCCAGGTCGTTGACCCCAAGAACTCGTCTACCTTGAGCGCATCTTCCATAACATAGCGCTTATAAGCACGGTTCGCATCGGAATAAACCGCCAGCAGAACCAAAAAGTCGACGAAGCGGTCTGATAGCGACTTGATTGTGGCGAACTTGAGACCAATGTCAAAAGGGTCAGCAAAACAGAGCGTTAGAACGGTTCTCTCTCGAGTTCCCTGAGGGATTTGAGCGAGAATCTCACCCACCTTCTTGTCACAGTCTCCTTCGACATATGAGACTTGTGCCGCAGGAAAGTGCAGATTTACTCGAGTCTTTAAAGCTTCCAAGTTTGCGGGTATTGCTTCGCAGAAAACGTATTTGTCAAAAGACTGTTCTGCAGCGAGTGCTCGAAGCGGAGATCCCAATATTATCCTTTGCGTGCCTCGGATCCGACTGTAGCCCGCGCCAGCGTACAGCTCCACGTATACCCGTTTCCCCCACTTCTTCTTCATCCCCTTGGAAAACAAGGCTGCATACAGGGAAACGAGCCTGTGCTTGTCCTCTGTCCAAGCACCGACATCCGGTAGAGCCAAACCATCGATGATCGGTTGTGGTGTTCCGTCCATCATTAGGTTGCGCGCGTAACTTGATTCGCCTTTTGTTCGCCAACAACCACTCGCCTAGTGTGGCATAGTTGTCAGTCAAACTCAATAACGAAGAAGGGTCACAGCGGTATATTCCCGTGCTTTTTAGGCGGATTCTTATCCCGCTTCGTCTCCAGCATGGCCAGCGCCTGGATTAACTTTTTCCGCGTTTCCCGCGGTTGGATCACCGCGTCCACAAATCCCCGATCGGCAGCGACGTACGGATTAGCGAAGCGGTCGCGGAATTCGTCGATTTTCTCGCGGCGAAGTTGTTCGCGGTTGGCAGCTGCGTCCAGTTCCCGCTTGTAGACGATGTCCACCGCGCCCTCCGGCCCCATCACCGCAATCTCTGCCGTCGGCCATGCGTAATTCACATCGGTGCGAATGTGCTTCGATGCCATCACGCAATACGCTCCACCATAAGCCTTGCGCGTGATCACTGTTACCTTTGGAACCGTCGCCTCGGCGAATGCGTAGAGCAGTTTGGCGCCATGCTTAATGATTCCGCCATACTCCTGCGCCGTGCCGGGCAGAAATCCCGGAACATCTTCAAACGTCACCAGGGGAATGTTGAAGCAATCGCAGAAACGGACGAAGCGCGCGCCTTTCACTGACGCATTAATATCCAGCGTCCCCGCCAGCACCGACGGCTGGTTGGCCACGATGCCGACCGGACGGCCATCGAGCCGCGCAAATCCCACCACAATGTTCTTCGCGTAATGCTCCTGCACCTCGAAAAAATAGGCGTCGTCCACCACCGCGTGAATCACGTCTTTCATGTCATACGGCTGGTTCGACTGCGCCGGAACAATCTTGTCGAGCGCCGAATCGGCCCGGTCGACTGGATCGGTGCTCGCTTTCCGTGGAGGCTCATCCAGATTGTTCGACGGCAAAAAGCTCAGCAGCTCGCGCACCATTGACAGGCATTCCGCATCGTCGTGCGCCAGAAAGTGCGCCACGCCCGAAGTTTCGTTGTGCGTCATGGCGCCGCCAAGCTGATCTTTAGTGACTTCCTCAAGAGTCACCGTCTTGATGACGTCGGGCCCGGTGATGAACATATACGAAGTCTTATCGACCATCAGCACGAAGTCGGTGATGGCCGGCGAATAGACCGCCCCTCCCGCGCATGGCCCCATGATCGCCGAAATCTGCGGCACCACTCCGCTGTAGAGCGTGTTGCGCAAAAAAATGTCGGCATATCCCGCCAGCGACATCACTCCTTCCTGAATCCGCGCTCCTCCGGAATCATTCAGTCCAATCACGGGCGCGCCCATTTTTGCTGCCAAGTCCATGATCTTCACAATCTTTGCCGCATTGGTTTCCGAGAGCGATCCGCCAAACACGGTGAAGTCCTGCGCGAAAACGTAGACCAGCCGGCCCTCGATGCGACCGTAACCAGTGATGAATCCATCACCATAGATTTTCTGCTCGGTCATGCCAAAGTCATTGCAGCGGTGGGTAACCAGTTTGTCGGTTTCCTCGAATGTGCCCTCATCGAGCAGGAACTCAACGCGCTCGCGCGCCGACATCTTGCCTTCTTTATGCTGGCGCTCGCGCCGTTTCGCGCCGCCGCCGTCTTCGGCCAGTTGGTTCCGTTTTTTCAGTTCGGCGACTTTTTGTTCGAGATTCATGGGCAAGGATTATAGCCTTTGCCGAGGGCGAAGAATGTGGAGTTGATCACGAGACGACCCGGTTCTCTGCCGGCTCGAGCCAGATGAACGGACGAGGTTGACCTTGGCCTACGGTAATCTTTCGCGGCCACATCCGACTTTGTACTCTGAAGCTGGAGAACCTTTTCCAGAGGAGTGCAATGTCGCCCAAAACCTGGTTTCGAGCCGGAGCCGTCGCCGTTCTTTCGTTGGCACTCTCGACTTCAATCTCTTTCGCGCAGGACGATCACGATCACGGCCACGAGAAACACGACCGTGATTATGATGATGACCATGGACACGCCTACGATCATGAGCGCGGCTATGAGCGCGAACACGACCGCGATCATGACCACGGCCGCTATTCCGATCACGATCGCGATGCCGCCCGAGGCTGGTACCGTGAGCACTACGAGCACCTTCCGCCTGGCCTGGCCAAGCGCGACCGGCTTCCTCCAGCACTCGAGCGTCAGATCGTGGTTCGTGGGTATATGCCCGTTGATCTGCGAAGACAGATGCGGCCTTGCCCGCATGAACTCGAAGTAATGCTTCCGCCTCCGCCCGCGAACTACGCGCACGTCGTAATCGGCGGCAACCTGGTGCTCATGAATCGCGCCAACTTCCAGATCGCGGACGTCTTCCACTTGGACATTCACTAAAAGTTGTCCCGTCGCTCCGTGCCCGGGGACCGCATCACCCCCGGGCCTTCTTTTCCCTCGGACTCCCGACAAACGCCCCGTCCTGCGGTACACTGCCCTCAATGTCTTCTCTCGCCGACCAGATGGGGTTCAATTTTCGCCCGCCGGAGCGCCGGGTATGGAAAGTTCGCGACCTCGTCGCGGCCGTCCGTTCGCACATCGAACACGAGTATTCCGATGCGTGGGTGGAAGGCGAGATCTCCAATTTCCGCGCCCCCGAGTCCGGGCATCTTTATTTCACTCTCAAGGACGGCAATTCGCAGATTCGTGTCGTGATGTTTCGTTCCTCGGCGCGGCTGCTGCGCTTCCGTCCGGCCGACGGCCTGCAGGTAGTGATTCGCGGGCGCATCACTGTCTACGAAGAGCGCGGCGAATTGCAGATTTCCGCCGAATACATTGAGCCCAAGGGTGCGGGCTCGTTGCAGTTGGCCTTCGAACAACTCAAAACCAAACTCGAGGGCGAAGGGCTTTTTGCGGCTGAGCGCAAGAAGCCGATTCCGGCCCTTCCCTCGCGTATTGGCATAGTGACTTCGGCGCAGGCGGCAGCTCTGCGCGACATTCTGAATGTGCTCCAGCGGCGCCATCACTCTGTGAATGTCCTCATCTTTCACGCGCAGGTACAGGGCGAGGCGGCGGCGCACGAAGTGGCGGCCGGCGTGCGCTTCTTTAACCAGCACGACAATGTTGACGTGATCGTCGTCGCGCGCGGCGGCGGTTCAGCGGAGGACTTAGCGTCATTCAACGACGAAGCGCTGGCGCGAACGGTGGCCGCGTCTGGAATTCCGGTCATCTCTGCCGTCGGGCACGAAACCGATTTCACCATCATCGATTTCGTTGCCGACCTGCGCGCTCCCACTCCGTCGGCCGCGGCTGAGCTGGTAATTCGCTCGCGCCAGGAAGTCGAAGACCACGCGGCAGCTTTACGCGAACGCCTCAGCCGCGCCATGCGTTACCGCTTGCTAATGGGCCGGCAGGCACTGACAGAACTCGCGCAGCACGGCGCCTTTGCTCGCATGATGGAACTGATCCGCCAGCGCCAGCAAAAACTCGACGATCTCACTCACCGCATGGAACTGGCCGAGCGCCAGTTTCTTCAGCAGGCCCACCGCCGCTGGGAAACAATCTCTGCTGCCGTCCGGCATTATGACTTGCGCCTGGTGCTCTCCAGCATGCGCAAGGAACTCGAGAGCGGCACCGTAGCGCTCGTCGCCATCATGCGCAACGTTTTGTTGCAGCAGCGGGTTCGAAGCGAACGGCTGCACACCGCCCTGGAATCGTTGTCCCCCCTGGCAATCTTAGAGCGCGGATACGCTCTGGTATTTGATTCCAGCGGCCAACTTTTGAAAGATGTCGGTGGGATTAAACTGGGCCACGAGATTTCTGCCCGCCTGGCCCACGGCGAAGTCCATGCAACCGTGACCAGGAAGCAGGAATGAGCGCTCGGTGCGGGTGTGCCACCCCTGTCGCGCTTTTGCGGTAGGGTCGGGAACTTTGAACGTACGTCGTCTTGCGCAAAGTTTTTGGTAACCGGCAAATCGTACAAATTCCCTGCATTACAATGAGTTCTCAGGACCAGATTTTCATCAGGAGATTCGAGTGACGCCAGTTATCCTCTCATGGACGCAGGCTGCCTGGGTGGCGCTCGATATTCTCCTTGTGGCCTTGATCATCTACCAGGTGCTGGTGATGATCCGCGGCACGCGCGCCGCGCCCATGCTGGTGGGGTTGGTTGTCGTCTCGGTAATCTTTTACCTGGCGCGCATCGGCGAACTCACCACTCTGAACTGGGTGGTCGGCCACGTGCTTCCTTACCTGGTGTTTGCGCTCATCGTTGTGTTTCAGTCAGAGATCCGCCACGTGCTCGCGGATCTGGGGCGGCGCCTGACGTTTCTCGGCGGCTCTTCGTCGGAGAACGATTCCTACGACGACATCGTCCTGGCCGCGAATCTTTTTTCGCAGCACCAAACCGGCGCCCTGATCGTGATCGAACGCGAAATTGGATTGCGCACCCACATCGAAAGCGGCGTGCCCCTCGACGCCCGTCTCTCCTACGATTTGCTGGCCACGATCTTTCGTCCCAGCGCCCCTCTCCACGATGGCGCCGTGATCGTGCAGAAAGATCGCATTGCTGCAGCCGCCTGCTTTCTGCCGCTTTCCATGAATCCCCTGCTCTCCACCCAACTCGGCACGCGCCATCGCGCAGGCATCGGCATCACCGAAGAGACCGACGCGATTGCCGTGATTTGTTCCGAAGAGACCGGAGCCATCAGCCTCGCCATCGGCGGAAAAATCGAGCGCGACCTGACGGTCGAACAACTGCGGGAGCGTCTGAGCAGCGAACTGCGTCGCTTCATGGCTCCCGTTACGCTGCCGACTACTATTGCTCGTGGGGAGGACGACTCCGATGCACTTTTGGATTCTCCGCTGCGGGACCCGGTGCCGCAGCGGAAGTCCGAATCTGGTGTGGAATCGGAGCCGCAGTCATGACCGGATTCATCCAGCGTTACGTGCTGCACAATATCGGACTAAAGCTTTTGTCCTTGTTGCTGGCTGCCGGCCTGTGGTTTCTAATTTCACCCGACGAGCAGCCTGCGGAAGTGGCCCTGCGCGCGCCTATCGTCTTCGAGCACGTTCCCTCGCAGCTCGAGATCAGTTCCGAACTCATTCCCGAGGCGCAGATCCGGGTACGCGGGCCAGAGCGGGTCATTCGGCAATTACAGGCGAACCAGGTCCACGCCGAGATCGAATTGGCTAACGCGCAACCGGGTGAACGCACCTTTGAATTGACTTCGATGCAGGTCCGCCATCCCAGCGACGTCACCGTTGTGCAGGTCGTGCCCAGCCAACTGCATTTGGCCTTCGATACTCGACTCACGCGGGATATTGAGATTCATCCGCGCGTGACTGGAACCTTTGCCGATGGCGACCAGATCGTCAAAGTGGATTGCGACCCATTGCGCGTTACGGTCACCGGTCCCAGGCACCACGTGGAAAAGATCGACGCGGCGACTACCGATCCTATCGATGCGACGGGCACTCGTGGCAGCGCCGTTTTCAATACGAATGTTTATGTGCCGGATCCCTTGGTCCAAGTCCTGCAGTCAACTTCGATTCGCGTAACTGTGCTCGTGCAGAAAGCTGGAAGTGTCTCTCCCCACTAAACAGGCGACCCCGCGAAGCCGCTACTCCTGATGCGCTTCATTTATCATCTTCTGTTCTCTCGATCGTGAATCTCTTATGACCCAGCAAAGGCAATTGTTCGGCACCGACGGTATTCGTGGCGTCGCGGGAGAATTTCCGCTAACCAAGAAAAGCACTTACCTGATTGGCCGCGCCCTCGGCCACGACCTGATGCGTACCACACGCAGCCCGCACGCTGTGATCGGGCAGGACACACGCGAATCGAGTGCATGGATCGCGGATTGTATTGCTCAGGGCCTGGCCGCCGTGGGTGTGGAAGTTCATAGCGCGGGCGTTATCACCACTCCGGGTGTGGCCTACCTCGCCCGCTCGCGATCGCTGGCCGCAGGCGTGGTGATCTCCGCGTCGCACAATCCCTGGACCGACAACGGGATCAAAGTTTTCTCCGGCGATGGCTTCAAGCTGACCGATGCGCGCGAACTCGCGATTGAAAAAGAAATTTTCACTCTGCTCCAGAATTCCGAGGCCGCAGACGATACCGCGCTAAAGTTCCCCAAGCCGTCTCTGCCAGGAGAAGCCGACCTTCGCCATGCCTATGTGAGGTCGCTGGCCGAGAATGTTTCCTCCGACTTGAGCAAGCTTCGCGTGCTGGTGGATTGCGCCAATGGCGCCGCTACCGCGGAGGCCCCAGAACTATTTCGTAATCTCAATATTCAGGCAACATTTATCCACGTGTCGCCCGACGGCAGGAATATCAATGAAGGCTGCGGCGCGTTGCATCCGGAAACTTTGGGCAAAGCGGTCGCGGAATCCGCAGGCAAGTTCGATGTGGGAGTAACCTTTGATGGCGACGCCGACCGCGCGCTGTTCTGCGATGCCGCCGGCCGGGTAGTGAACGGCGATGGCGTGCTGCTGGCCGCTGCCCGCGACCTGTATGCGCTGGGAAAGTTGAAGGCCGACACCGTGGTCGCTACCACCATGTCGAATATGGGATTGGAGATCGCATTGAAAAAGTCGGGCATTCGCATGCTGCGCGCGAATGTCGGCGATAAATATGTGCTCGAGGAAATGCTTAAGACCGGCGCAACGCTCGGCGGCGAACAGTCGGGCCACATTATTTTCCGCGATGGCGGCGCCACGACTGGCGACGGCTTGCTGACCGCACTGCGCCTGATGGACATCATTGTCCGCTCTGGAAAGTCCCTGGCGGATCTCGTCGGCGATTTGAAAGTCTTCCCCCAGAAAATTCAGAACATACGCGTGCGCGAGAAAGTTCCATTCGCACAAATCCCCGCAATACAGTCGGCGATCGAGGCGGCCGAGCGCGAACTCAACGGCAACGGCCGCGTAGTAGTGCGCTACTCCGGTACCGAGGCGTTGGCCCGCGTCATGGTCGAAGCTGAGTCTGAAGCGAAGATGCGCTCCATCACCGCAGCCATCGCTGCCGAAATTCAGAAAGCCTTGGGCGTATAACGAACGAACTGCAATCTGAACCTTATGTGGGGACAGCCGCCCCCGGTTGTCCGTCGGGCGCACCCCGAGTTTTGTCGTCACCTACTTCTTGCGTTTCTTTCCCTTTGGCCGCACCCGCTCTTCCTCAACCACCGCGAACTGAATCTTTTTCTCCACGGGATCGATCCGGTCCACCAGGACCCTAATCCTCTGGCCGAGATGGTAAATCTTCCGTGACCGTTGCCCTATAATCTCGCGCGTATTTTCGTGAAAGGTATAACGGTCATCCGTCAGCGTGTTCAGCGGCACCAGTCCCTCCACAAACAAATCGGTGAGTTCCACGAAAAATCCGAATTTGGTCACACTGGTGATCAGCCCCTCGAATTCTTCACCCACGCGATCCTGCATGAACTTCACTTTCTTCCACTCCATCAAGTCGCGCTCGGCATCATCGGCGCGCCGTTCCGACTGGCTCGACTCTTCCGCAATCTCGTGCAGTTCTTCCAGAGAAATCGGCCCGCCTAAAGGCTCGAGTGGCGCGGGCTCCCCCGCCCGCGTGCTGTCAGATCCCCCTCGACGTTTCGACCAAGGCGATGCCTTGTCCTCAAACTCAGGGTGCCCCACCCTTGTCGCGCCTTTAGCGACAGGGTGGGGACTCTGACTTGGATTTTGATTTGGGTTTTGCCTTAGGTCTTGATTGGCCGCTTGATCCCGCCGCAGGACGCTCTTCAATATCCGATGCACAATCAAATCCGGATACCGCCGGATCGGCGATGTGAAGTGTGTATAACTCGTCGCCGCCAGCGCGAAGTGTCCCAGATTCTCCTCCGAATATCGCGCCTGCTTCAGCGACCGCAACATCAGGTAACTCAGAATGCGCTCTTCGGGTTTTCCGGCAATCTTCTCAGTCAGCTTCTGGTACATCCGCGGCGTGATGTGCACCTCCTTCGGCACTTCGATTTCGCGCACGCGCTTCCCCGTGCCGTAAGCGGCTCTCCGGTCCGTCTTCATCTGCACGCGATGAATCGGCAGCGCTCCCACGCCGAGCGAATATCCAAATGTCGCCGCGATCGTTTCAAAGTCGTAAACCCGCTTCGCATCGGGCTTTTCGTGAATGCGGTACAGCGACGCAATCCGTTTCGATTCCAGATGATGAGCTACGCACTCGTTCGCCGAGAGCATGAACTCCTCGATCAACCGGTGCGCCACGTTGCGCTCTGAGCGCGAAATGCTCTTCATCAATCCGAGGTCGTCAAATTCGATTACCGGTTCCGGTAAATCGAAGTCGATCGATCCCCGCCGCTCTCGTTTACGGTGCAGAATGAGTGCCAAGTCGCGCATCAATTCAAAAGTCGCCACCAACGGCGCATAGCGTTCGCGCGCCGCGCCATCTCCTTCCAACACCGCGTTCACCGCCGTATAGGTCATCCGCTCTTCGGACTGGATTACTCCCTCGCTCAACTCATAGCGTACAATCTCGCCGCGATGGTCCATCTCCATTACGCAAGACAGCACCAACCGTTCCACCTGCGGCCGCAAACTGCAAATATCGGTTGATAGCTCGAGTGGCAGCATAGGCACCGCGCGGTCTGGAAAATACACGCTCGTGCCGCGCAGCCGTGCCTCCTGATCCAGCGCCGAGTCCGGGGTCACGTACTGCGCCACATCCGCGATGTGCACCTGTAATTCAAAGTTGCCGTTCGGCAGCATGTGCACGTAGACGGCATCGTCGAAGTCGCGCGCCGTTTCACCATCGATGGTCACGATCGGTAGGCCGCGAAAATCACGGCGCCGCTCCAACTCCTGCGACGCTATGACAGCCGGCGCACTCTCCGCCTCCTCCAGCACAGCCGCAGGAAAATGATGCGGCAGATGAAACTTGCGGATCGTGATCTCCACATCCACCCCAAAATCATCTTCGCGTCCCAGAATTTCGATTACGCGTCCCCGAGGACTCTGCGTCGGTGAAGGCCAATCGGTGATCTCCACGTCCACGGCCACGCCTTCCAGATCATCCGGCTGTTTTCGCCGCGCAACCTCGTCGCCTAGAACGCGATCCACGGAATTCTTCCTCTGCGCTCTCTGTGACCTCTCTGCTTGAACTTCCGCTGCCGACGATTCTGGCCGCTCCATCCCCGGCGGGATCACAATCTCCTGCGTGATCTTGCTGTCGATCGGCTTAACGTACCCGCCTCGGCTCCCGTGATGGAAGATGCCGACCACCGTAGGGTGCGCGCGCATTACGGGCCGCACGATGCGTCCTTCTGCGCGTCCATCAGGCCGAACGTTGGTCACGTCCACCAGCACCAGATCCCCGTGCATGGCGTTACCAATCAGATGTGGAGGAATGAAAATATCGCCCGTCAGCCGCGCCTTCAGCGGCGGGGCCAGCGACTTCGCGTCTGGGATGACAAAGCCGAAACCATCTCGATGCATGCTCAGGCGCCCCGCTACCAAATTCTTATCGGCAGCCGCCTGGGGCAACGAATATCGATCCGACTCGCTTTGCACCAGCGCCCCGAGGGTCACCAACTTCCGCAACTGCTCGTCGAGCTCCCGGCGCTCTTCGCCCCGCAAGCCCAACTCGCGCACCAGCTGTTTGAATCCCGCGGTGCGTTTCGCCTGACGTCCAATGTGTTTTAAGATGATCGAGTCAGAAACCATCAAGAGCCTTCCGCCTTCAGCATACCGCACACGTAACTCCGCTCCCTCGCCCGAAACTTAATCCAGAGAATCGTGCGAGGACCGGGCAGTGCGGGACTGCTCTCCGCCGAACGCGTCGATAAAATAAGATTGTATGTACGATAGCGGACAGACAGCCGTCTTAGCCGGATAAATACTTGCTCAAATTTGTTCCGTCCCAGAAGGCGCCACATGCACAACGGCTCATTTTCCTCGGTTCGCGCCCCGATTTGCTCTATCTGTCACCGGCCCGTCCCGCTGAACGACGCAAAGACCGATGAAGACGGTAATGCCATTCATGAGGATTGCTACATCACCAAACTGGGGATGACTAGCCCTCCAGGCGGGAGCTCTGCCCAGGACTCCCGCAAAGATCTCTTCATGAGGCCCCGCCCTAAGCAGGATTTGGGGAATTGATGTATCGCATATCGGGCTCGCCGAAAACAATTCCGGAGTTGCCAGTCCGCGGATCCCGATTAACTTATTCCCTTGAGTGTTGCGACAGCGGTAAAATAGGTTCCTGACTCCGCTGCTGATTGCCATCCTTGAAGGAGAAGTTTGTTATGAACAGGGAGCACGGAGAATCTAAAAACGTCCAACGCTGGGAACAGTTATATAAAGACGTGCTGTTCGAAGCCGATGTGCACAAAATGCCGCGGCGCCTTGAAGTGGCGAAGCACGCAATTCTGGACCGGCTGGAGGATGTAACCTGCACGAAAAAGAAACAGACCTTCGAAGCCGGGGAGTTGGTGGCTTTGCGCCGCGCACATCGGACCTTAAGAGCGCTCGAGCAACTCTACATCCCTGAGAGTGCTCGCAAGAAAATCGCCTAGACTAGTTGGACTAGAAATGATCGACCAAAACAGATCGCCTTGGCGGCCTGTCGTGCTCATCATCTCGCTCTGCCTGTCCACCACAGCACTTTCCCCACAATTCTCCACGATGAACCGGCGGTAATCGAAACGGCCTCGTACTCACGGCGGTCGGAAACCAATGCGTCCATGTGATCGAAACGAATCAACCGCGAGACGAGTAGTCCTTGTTCGCGGTGCCACGCCACGACAATCTGTCCCACCAAATTGTCATTCTCCGTCGAAGAGGTGTCGACCGCCACGATGTAGCCATCCAGAATCAGCGGTGACATGGAATTTCCCTTCACTCGAAGGCAAACCGTAGAAATGGGATTAGGGCACCACTCGGCCGGCGCCGCCAGCACCGACTCCGGCGAGATGTCGGTGAGATCGCTGTGATCGCCTTGCGCTCCAATGGTTCCGGCGTGTACGGGGAGAAGTGGAATCGCCACCAGGTCGGCCCGGGCGAGCGACTGTTTCTTCTGGCTGCCCGCCTTCACAAACTGTACGTCAAAAATTCTGTCCGTGGCAAAACGGCGACTCGCCTCTGGCAGCACTCGAGTCACATCGGAAAGGCGTAGACCAGCCCGCTTCCAAAAAAACCAGCACAGCGGCGCGTCGGCAAGATTCCCTAAGCGAATGTATGTTTCGCCGGTAGGCTCCGCTACTCCGCGCTCCCAGCGCGAAACCGCCATCGCCGACACGCCCACGCGGCTGCCAAAGCCTTCCTGGCTCAGCTTGCGAGTCTGGCGCATGTCTTCAATCTTTCGCGCCCACTCGGGAACCGCGATGTCGGATTTTCGACGCACAGCTCATCACCACGAAATCGTTTGACACACCCACAGGGGCTGTCGGGTAAAACCTGACAACTGCTTCAATAATTGTACGCTATCGTACCCCTCGCCGTCTGTCCTATACTGCTCACGTTCTTTTAACATTTTCGGCTAGTATTAAGAGTTACCCATAGGTTCGAGGTTGAGCAAGGAGTTCTTGTGTCGAAAATCTCGTCGGGATTCTCAGGAAAATTTGTGGCCAAGCCATCTTCCCGGGGAGTTGACCCGCGTTCCATTCGCAATGAAATCTTGCTGTCTCTTCCTCCTAAAGAGTCCGCCGCCGTAGTTTCAGACCTTGAGTTCGTCGAGATGCGCAATTACGATTTGCTCAACGAAATGGGAGAACCGATCGAGTATTGCTATTTCATGAATAGCGGGATGACTTCCATCCTCACCATCATGGGCGACGGAAAAGGGGTCGAAGTCGGACTCACAGGAAAAGAAGGCTTCATCGGTCTACCTGTCATCGTAGGCTTGAAAACCAGCGCCACACGAGCCATCGTTCAGATTACGGGAAGTGCGTTTCGCCTCAGTACTCCGCAGCTCTTGCAGGCCTTGATCAAGTGTCCACAACTCGTGCAAAAGTTGAATCGTTATTCCCAGGAACTGGCTATGCAGGCCACCCAGGTTGCCGCCTGCAACCGCTTGCACGAAGTTGAGCAACGGCTGGCGCGCTGGCTCCTTATGAGCCAGGACCGGGTTGGCGGGAATGTGGTGCCTCTCACTCAGGAATTTCTTTCTCACATGCTCGGTACCCGCCGCGCCAGTGTGACCGTCGCCGCAGGGATTTTACAGAAGGCAGGTTTGATCAAATACGTTCGGGGGGCGGTCACCATTGTCGACCGTGCAAAGTTGGAAGATGCTGCGTGTGAGTGTTACGGCATCATCAGTCGCCAGTCGCAAAATTGGCGCAACGAAGCCCAAGCCTAGCGGCTTCGCAAAGGCGCCCGCAGCCTAACGGCGTCATCGTGGTCCGCAACGGTAGTATTCTAGCTCGTGAACCACGACGGCTATCATCGAGGCATTCGCCTCTTCAACGCGCGCGAGTTCTATGATGCCCACGAAGTGTGGGAAGACGTTTGGCGCGAATCCCAAGGACTGGAAAAACAATTTCTGCAGGGACTCATTCAGGCTGCGGTCGCCTTTCATCATCATTCGAAGGGGAATCTCGCGGGTGCTTATTCGCTGATGGGGCGAGGTCGCCAGAATCTCGCCGCCTGCCCGGCGGAGTTCGGTGGAATCCGTGTAAACACGCTGCTGGAGTCGCTGGCCCAGTGGCGGATCGCGCTCGCAGAAAGCGGCACGCCGCCCGAACATCCCGTCATTACGCGGATCGATTGATCCTCAACAGGCTCCGCAAAATTTACAATGCAACAGCTCCCCAGAATGCTGGACGTTTCAACCAAAGCGAAGCTGCGTGGCAGCCACACGCTTACTCGTCTCGCGTAACTCGAATCCACTGCTCCATCTGGTCGAGATACTCCGAAAGCGCGCGCCGGCCCATAGCGGTCAGCCGGTACTCTGTACGTGGCATTCGTCCCTCAAAAAATTTCACGCAGGAAATGTACTGCGCTTCCTCGAGTTTTCGGGCGTGAACGCTGAGGTTCCCGTCCGTGGTCTTCAGCACCCGCTTCAGGTCGTTGAAACTGAGCGAGTCATTCGTCGCGAGGGCGCTGACGATGCCCAGCCGGATACGCTCGTGAATCAACCGGTCAAGTTCTGGAAGCTCTGGAGCGCGCAGCGGCCTAAGCTCGCGCTTTTCCCGCGCCTGGACGTCGGGCTTGGCAGATTTGCGGCGAGATGACAGCGCTCTAGCCACCGTGCCTCCTCGCGATCAGCAGTCCGAAGACGATGTGCAGTCCGCCAAAGCCCGCTCCCAAAAACCAGTTGCCCCAACCCGCTGGGCCTAGCACCGCCAACCCGCCCAGCACCATAAAGCAAAGGCCCATGACCGGCACGATCGGTACCGAAAATGCGCCCCCCGTCATGATGCCAGCGCCGTAGAGCAGCAGCCACGTTGCCGGTAGCGCGAACTGCAGGCCCGCCCGGAACAGCAGAAATGTCAGGAAAGCTCCCGCCACCAGCGGAGGCGCCAGGCCGAGCGCGACTTTGCGCGCCGGACCCGAAAACAACGGCAAGCCGCGGCGGTTCGCTTTCCAAGTGCAGGCTAGCAGTCCGATGGCGGCAGCCACCACACCCTCCGCCAGCCACACCCGCAGCCACGCGAAAGAAGAAACCTGTTGCGCTGCCAGCCACGCCGCTCCCGCAGCGGTCCCGCCCAACAACACCTGTCCCCATCCCGAGACCGCGGTGAAGGCCGCCGACCGCTCCATCGTGTCGCGGATAAAGCGCAGATCTTCAAACACTTCAGGAACGGTACGCGAGGGCGCCGATCTCGTGGAGCGGTGGAACCGCCGAAAACCGTGCGTCCGCGGGCCAAACATGGCGATAGCATAACTTCACGTTCCCGGATGTGTCAAGTACTTTGCATAACAAAGTAAGGAGGGAAGGTAAGTCGAGTCGAGTGTTCCGATTCCTAGGGGAGCTGAAAAATCAGATCTCGATCAAGTTTTGAAAGGGCGCGGCTTTTCAGCCGCGCCGCAAGTCCAGCGAAATCAGGAGCGCCTTCAGGCGCTGGGGGGTGTCAGTTCGCGAAATGAGTTTTTCAGCAGCTCTCCAGTAAAATTTCAGAATCCAGCATCAAACCGGGTGACGCGACCCGACGAATGACCGGACTCGGTAAACTATTGATCGTCCTAGGAATGCTACTGCTCCTGGCCGGGGCTGTTCTCACCCTGATCGGGCGCACAAACCTGCCACTGGGACGATTGCCCGGAGACATCGTCTACCGCGGAAAGAACACCACGTTCTATTTTCCGTTGGCAACTTCGTTGCTGCTGAGTGTGCTGCTTTCCCTCCTGCTTTATGCCCTGGGACGATGGCGCAAATGACCCTCGCGCCTGCCGTTGACTTCCCGCTCCCTAGCCGTTAGATTCTTCCCATCGTTGTCTTTGTTCTTTGCAAGTTCGTTCGGAACGCGCGTCTTTGCCGCTCGGTAAAGACAGGGAAGCGGGTGTAAATCCCGCGCTGCCGCGCAACTGTAAGCGAGGAAATTGCCCTCGGCCACTGGGACATTCCTGGGAAGGCCAGGGCGTACGGATGGCAATCATCCTCACTCGCGAAGCCAGGAGACCGGCGCGATCCGTTTACTTCAACCTCTTTCGCGGGCAAAGGAGGCAGGTATGCGCGTGTTCGATAGCGTTGTTTTTGGAACGATTCTCTTTCTATCGGCGGCTGCTTCGGCTGCTGATCTCAGAGTCAAAGTAGTGGACCCGCGATCGGCGGCTGTCGCGGATGCGCAAGTGTCGCTGGTTTGCCCTGGCGGCGAACTTAAAGATCTTGTCGCGAAGCGAAATACTGCCGCCGATGGTTCGGCGACATTGAACGTTAATCCAAAGAGAGAATGTCAGATCCAGGTTCTCGCGCCCGGCTTCGCGGCTGAAACGGTCAAGGTTTCATCACAGGCGGAAATCACGGTGACACTTCACTTAGCCGTTGCCGCAGAAACCGTGGTAGTGAGCGCGACCCGCACTCCTGTGCTCGGTGAGGCTGCCGGTGCGGATGTCGACACGCTCAACTCCTCGCAACTCGCCACCATGCAGCCAGTCGCGGCCAACGACGCTATGCGCTTCCTTCCCGGCACCGTTATCAACACGTCCGGGCAACACGGAGGTCTTTCTTCCCTATTCGTCCGCGGTGGTGAATCCAATTACAACAAGGTCATCGTCGACGGGGTCACAGTCAACGAACCCGGCGGCACCTTTGACTTTGGCACGCTCTCGCTGGCGCAGGGCGACCGCATGGAATTCGTTCGCGGCGCGCAAAGCACCTTGTATGGTAGCGATGCCATGACCAGCGTAGTACAAGTCTGGACGCGCACCGGCAGCACTCGAACTCCAGAGCTAATCCTTGGGGCCGACGGAGGAAATCTGGCCACCGCCAGCGGCCAAGTTTCGCTGGCGGGCGCTCGTGGGCGTTACGATTACAACGTGTTCGGCGACCAATTCAATACCAGCGGCTCCGGCGTGAACGATGCCTACTCCAACTCCCTGGAAGGAACAAGCCTTGGAGCGCGCCTCAGCGACTCGGTTTCCCTGCGCGCGAATTTCCGCCACGCCAACTCTCATACTGAAGTCCCCGGAGAATGGAACTTCAACGGCTACGTGCCCTTGGTTCCCGCGAGTGGCTCCTCTGAACCTCTCGTCCCGCTTCAGCCGAATCCCGATCAATGGTCACAGCTCAACAACCTGCTCGGCGGAATTCAATTGCTCATCGCCGCTCCTCATGGATGGCAGCATCGTTTCAGCGGATTCGATTATGTCTACCGCTACAACGAGTCCAATCCCGGCGATCCCGCGCGCGTCAATACTTCTGGCGATCCCATCGACTACCCGTCTCACGAATTAGACCACATCAACCGCGCTGGATTCGAATATCAGGGGGATTACTCCGAACGAACCTGGTCCCACACCACCTTCGGCTACCGCGTTGAGAACGAGAACGGTTTTGTCGGAGACCTGGATTATGGTCCGCAGAGTCACGGCCAGCGGCTCAATCAGGACGCCTACGTTCAACAGAACCTCACGCTCGGACGGTTGGGAATAATCGTTGGAGGACGATTTATCCACGACAGCGCCTTCGGCAACACCGGCGTGCCCAGAGTTGCACTGACCTTTCAGACCTGGAACGGAAACGAAAAATTCTCCGGCACACGCCTGCGATTTTCCTACGCCACCGGATTTAAAGAGCCCCGCCTGGAAGAAACTTTCAATGGAATTCCTGCCAGCCCCTATAACCTTCCCAATCCATCTCTCAAACCGGAGCGCGTGCGCGCTTTTGAAACGGGATTCCAGCAGGATTTCTTTAATAACAAATATGAACTGACCGGCACCTACTTCAACAATCTTTTCCGCGACCAGATCAACTACGTGACCGAAAACATTCCTCCGAATTACCCCGGCCAATATGTGAATGTGAATCAGGCTTTTGCCCAAGGTGCGGAACTGGCTATACGCGCGAAGCTGCGGCCCAGACTGCTGCTGAACACTGCCTACACTTATACGTCATCGCAATATCTCGATAATCCCTCGCCCTACGATCCGATCTACGACCCTGGGCAGCCGCTGCTGCGCCGCCCGAAGCATTCCGCTACGGCCCTGTTGTCCTACTCGAGCGCTCGCTGGGGTGCAAATCTAGGTGGAAGTTTTGTGGGGCGACGAGCCGATTCCGATTTCTACGGCTTCGGCATCGATCACGCCGCGGGATATGTACGCGTCGATTTCGGTGGATGGTATGCGTTACGGCCACGTATCACCGCTTTCGCGAATGTCGAAAACGCGCTCGACCGCCCCTACAACGAAGTTGTCGGTTATCCCGCGCTCCCGATTAACTTCCGCGCGGGAATGAAATTCCGCATAGGCGGCGATTGATTTGACTCCGGGTGCCCCGCCCTTCTCGCGTCTTCCGCGAGAGGGTGGGGACTTTGATCTCGTGTGCCCCTTCAATAAAATAAGATTTGGGTGACGGTCAGCTGACTTTTTGCGGCGATCGCGGCAAAGGCATACAGGCGGCAATCTTCGCGCCAAAATATTTCGTGCGCGCCATCAGCAGCTTTTCGATGTCGACCTCTTTCAGCGGCTGTTGCCGTCCGAGCAGGTGCGTAACCAGGGCGATCTGCGCAAAGTGCTCGACCGTTTCCATCTTCATGTACGCATGTTCCAAAGTGTCGCCATATGTGACTACACCGTGGTTCGACATTAGAATCGCGTCATAGCTCGGAACAAAAGGCTCCAGCGTCTGCGCCAATTCCGAGGTCCCCGGAGTTCCGTATCGCGCCAGCGGTATGCATCCCAGCCCCATCACTACCTCGCACACTAAAGGTTCGGTCAGCGGAATACCCGCAGCGGCAAATCCGGTCGCGGTGGGCGGATGTGCATGCACGATCGCCTGAATATCGGGACGTGTTCGGTAGATCATCAGATGCATGCCGATTTCGCTGGTTACATTACGGCGACCGGCCACCCGCTCTCCATTCAGATCTACGATGACCATGTCCGGAGGCCGCATTGCCCCTTTGCTAACCCCAGTCGGCGTCACCAATACTCGATCCCCTTTGAGCCGAACGGAAAGATTACCGTCCATGGCGGCCACGAACCCGTGCTCGTGCAGCATGCGTCCGTAGTGAACGATCTCTTCCCTGTATTTGCGTTCCGTAGGCATGGTTACCTTTGCATGGTTACCCTGGGGAGAGTGATAAAAGCAGGGCGCAATCTAGGCATCCGCATATTATCAGCAGGCCCCTCGTCGAGACAATCCAAATTTCAACAAAAAGCGAACTCACAGGGCAACTTTTTGCGCACGAACCCTGCCCCGTCCCTCCAAACGCGCAACCCATCGGAGTCCTATCCCTATAATCGGAGGGCGTGCTGGTTTCCGATTTCCATTACGAACTACCCGAGGAATTGATTGCGCAGGAGCCGCTCGCGGATCGCGCCAGCTCCCGCTTGCTACATCTCAACTGTCGCGCTCCTGATTTGCACGAGTGCCAGCTGAGCGATCGCCAATTCCGCGATTTCCCAGAATTGCTGCGGCCCGGCGATCTGGTGGTCTTCAACAACACCCGCGTGTTCCCCGCGCGGCTCTATGGACGGCGCAGCGGCTCACGCTCGCAGCCCGTTAGCGCGAGCAATCCCGCGGCTCGTGATGTTCTCCGCGGCCGTATCGAAGTTCTGCTCACCCGTCAACTGCACCGCGAGCCCAATGAATGGGAATGCCTGGCACGGCCGGGACGAAAAATCGGCGTGGGGGAACATTTGTTCTTCGGCGAGCACGACGAACTCCAAGCCGAAGTGATCGCGCGCGCCGGCTTCGGTGAACGGCGAATTCGCTTCGCGCCCGTGCCGGATTTCTTTGCCGCTTTGGAAAAGATTGGCCACGTTCCGCTCCCGCCCTATATTCCTCGCGAAGATTCCGCCGCCGATCGCGAACGATATCAGACAGTCTACGCGCGCGAACGAGGATCAGTGGCCGCGCCCACTGCAGGCCTTCACTTCACATCTGAGATTCTCGAGCGCATGCGGGAGCGTGGAATCGAGACGGCAGAAGTTACGCTCCACGTTGGTTTGGGAACTTTCCAGCCGGTTCGGAGCTCTATCGTAGAAGAGCATCAACTGCACTCCGAGGCCTTTTCAATCTTGGCCGAAGCCGCGGATCAAATCAATGAGGCGCGCAGGCAATCACGCCGCATCGTCGCCGTTGGCACTACCACCGTGCGAACTTTGGAATACGCAGCCCGGCAAGGGACAGGCGAAATCCGAGCTTCAGCAGGCGAAGCCAACCTCTTCATTTATCCGGGCTACAAGTTTCAGGTGGTGCAGGCGCTGCTCACCAATTTTCACCTGCCGCAATCCACATTGCTCATGCTGGTCTGCACCCTCGGCGGAAAAGAAAACGTGATGCGCGCCTACCAGCACGCCGTCGCTCAGCGCTATCGCTTCTATTCCTATGGAGACTGCATGTTCGTGGAGTCTTCGCAGCGAGGATAAAGTCGTGGCTCCTGGCAGGCTGCTGAAAGGCTCAGATCTCGATCAAGCTTTGAAAGGGCATCTTGATCAAGTTTTGAAAGGGTGCGGCCTCACAACCGCACCGCTACCCGGCGAACGTGAATGCGCCTTCAGGCGCTGGGGGAATTTTTCAGTTCACGAAATGAGTTTTTCAACAGCCTCCTAAAGATCGCGGTAGATTCTTTCTGGTCTCATTTGATCGCCAGCGAAATCGGATAGTACTTCTGAATCATCCTTCCAGTCATCAGCCCACCCTCATATTCGGGAATGATAACTTCATCCGCACCCGAGCTGCGGATGGCGTTAGCGTAGCGCTGCTGTCCCGCCCGCGTTATGATCTTGGCTTTTGGATTGAGCGAGCGCGCCGTCACAGTAATGTAGAGATTATCGGCATCGTTGTCGATGACGATGCAAATACCGCGAGCCCGCTCTATTCCCGCCTGCATCAGGATATCGTGGCGTTTCGCGTCTCCCTGAATTACTGGAATCTTGTCGTTGAGCAGTTCGCGATAGAGGCCTTCGTTGGTTTCGATGAGCACGAACGGGATATCGAGTCGCTGTAGTTGATCGACCACCGTGCGCCCGACCTGCCCGTATCCGCAGATGATGAAATGATCGCGCAGGCGTTCGACGTTCACTTCGTTGACCATGGTTCTCCAAGCCTCCACGCCGTGCCGGCTGAAAATGGTGAGCAGCACTCGCTCCGCAATCCATATCTGCAGCGCGAATACTCCCGCATATACGAAAATCGAAAAGATCTTGGTTGACTTGTGCGCGGCCCGATATTCGATCGCATGCGGATGAATGACCCAGAACAGCGCGTCCAGCGGCCGTAATCCCTCCACGCGCATGTAAAAGACGACACACACTCCCAGGAAGCCGGCTAGAACCAGCAGTGGCAGCCACAATCGCCGGATGAACACCAGAATAATGCGTCCCATAGTTCGGCCCAATATGGTTTCGGCCCAATACTGCTCGGCCCAATTCCCATCCCGAAAAATGGGAACGAGTATATCAAGCGGCCGGAAAACCCAGAATGAATTCTTCAGGAAGACGGGATCGTTAGAAACGTTGGAAATAAGTCTATGCGGGTCTAGATGCGAGAGCCGCGAAAAAGAAAACGGGCATCCCTGCGGATGCCCGCTCCCGAATACCGGCCAATTTCTTGCGCGAAAACTACGCTCGAGCGCCGACTGCCGCCGGCTCACTTGCTGGAGCCGTCTTGTCTTCGCCGTTCGCCTTCTGCTGCTGCGGCTGTCCACCTTTGCGGATGTCAATGCCGCCCTTGAAGAACGCTCCGTCTTCAATGGAAATGCGTGCCGCGATCACGTCGCCGGTCAAACTTCCATCGCTGCGAATGTCTACGCGGTCGCTGGCCGTCAAATTGCCTCTCACTTTGCCCAGTACCACGATCTCGCGAGCATTGATATTGGCGGCTACCACGCCATTGCGGCCAACGGTAACGCGATTGCCGGAAAGATTGATCGAACCCTCAACTCGCCCATCAATATAGAGCGATTCCGAGCCCGTCACCTCGCCTTTAATCACTAGCGACTTGCCAATCGTGGCCTGTTCCGCAGTAGTGGTGCTCAGGGGCCGGGAAGCGGCGGGTTCACTCGCCGTCGACGTCATGGTTGGAGCGCTGGGCGCGGACGGGGTGGGGCGTTCCGGCTCGGCAGGGCGGGCAGGTGATTGGGGTTGATTGGTCGGCTTCCACATGGGATAAACGATCCTTTCCTTGTTGGGATTAGGGGTCACTGGCCGCACTTTCGTGACCAAAAATAATTGTACTCTTCCCGCTTGAGGAATCGCTGTGGAAAATCCTTTATTTTCAATCGAAAGTTCCTTTGGGGATACGTCCCGTACCGAGACTGGGCTTATGGCAAGGGCTGGCGGGCTGCATACTTTCTGCCTCTCCCCGTGTAACGATTCCCGGACAAACCTATCTGCACTCCCATCCAGTGATCCTGAAGAGTATGCTGAGAGCGGGCCAGATAACCGAATCCAGAATTGCCAGTCTAATTCTTACCCTGGGGTTTAGCTTCACATGTTTAGACGGTGTCCGCTTCGGCAAAAACGGTTGGCAACTTCATTGAGCGGACCCGATTAAGAGGAGTCAGCTATGTCAGAACCGGCCCTGATCACATCACCAGCGTTGGCGATATCCCGCCCCGAGCCGGGCGAATATGCCTCCTACTACGAGCGCTACATCGCGCTTGTGCCCGGAAGCGACATTCTGGCGGCGCTCGATGCCCAGCGCCGGCAAACCTTGCTCCTGCTGTCTGGCCGCGACGAGATGGACGGCGATTTCCGCTACGCTCCCGACAAGTGGAGCGCCAAACAGGTGCTCGGCCATGTCTGCGACACTGAGCGTGTCTTCGCCTACCGCGCCCTGCGCATCGCGCGAGGAGACCAGACTCCCATGGAGGGCTTCGAGCAGGACGACTACGTTCGCAACGGGCCATTCGCGGTCGTCGCTTTGGCCGAGATCGTCGAGGACTACATTGCCGTTCGACGCGCCACATTGACATTGCTGCGCAACCTGGAAGAGCCGGCATGGACTCGCCGAGGCGTGGCCAATAAGAACGAAGTGACGGTCCGCGCCCTCGCTTACATCATCGCCGGACACGAATTGCACCACCGCCGAATCCTCGAGGAAAAGTACTTCAACGCCAGCCGCTGAAGCGTATGGGCGGCTTATAGCTGCGTGGTATTCGTACGCCCTGAGTCCTGCATATCGGTAGCGCCTTTATTAGCCGCTGAGAGGTGACAGGCCGCCGCAGCGACGTTTTGCGGCGACCCGCCAGGGGCCTACTTATGCGGCGGAATCCAATATACTTCCTCCTTCACTGCTCCTTTATCCGTAAATCCGCGACGCTTCAGAATCGCCTTGCTGTGCTCGATCATCTCCGGATGCCCGCATAAATAGGCCACCGTATTGCTTGCATCTAATTCCCAATGGTCGGCATATTTCCGCAGGATGTCGTCCGCGCGGCCGATCTCGCCCGGCCAGTCTTCGTGATCCCACGGACGGCTCACCGTCGGCACGTACTTGAACCAGGGCAACTCCTTATCGAAGTGGTTCAGTTCGTCCAGATATCCAAATTCCCACGGCCGGCTCGCCCCGTTGAGCAGATATAGTTTGTGCATCCCGTCGAAGCGGCCTTCTTTCCAATCCTTGGAGAGTGTGCGCACAAAGCTCACAAAGGGCGCCACTCCGGTTACGGTGGAAATCAGCAGATGATTCGTCCGCCCACTCTGGGTGTCCAGAGAGAATTTACCCTTCGGCACTTTCCGCATCAGCAAGTGGTCGCCGGGTTGCAACTTGTGTAGCAGCGGCGTCAGCGCGCCCTCGGGCACCAGTTCGAAGAAGAATTCAACCTCATCCTCCGCCGGGGACGACGCGATCGAATACGGCCGCTCCACGCGCTTTCCGTTCGTTTCCACTCCCAGTGTCGCGTACTGGCCCGGCACAAAATTGAATTCTCCGCCGCTGCGAATGCGAAACATCCACAGGTCAGCGGAGAAATCGACCCGCTTGGTCACTTGTGCATGGAAGAACTTCTCGTCGGAAATCGTCATCTCACCGTGCCATCACCGTTCAAATTAGTTAAGAATCCGCGCGCCCCAGACCGTTGGAGTCCATAACCCATTGGATCCAGCGGGAGTGCAAGTGTCTCACCGTACGCGCGCCGCATTGTAATGTGGGGACTCCCGCCCTCGGCTGTCCGCGGCTTCCAACCGAACGGTCGTACGGTGTCCGGAGTTGAAATATCCTAGCTGGAATTCCCATCTTTGGGAAGCATCTTGTTGGCGCTGCGATCGGGCGAAGTGAGATCAGCTTTTTTAAGCCAGATTTGAAAAGGCGCGGCTTCACAGCCGCGCCCTAATGTACAAAACAGAAAAGGCTTCAGCCGCTGAAGCGACGCCGCCCTATTTTCCCACCACCAGCACCACGAAGCTGTCCGGAACCATCGGTGGCCGAGGACGCGGATTATCCGTAGTCGCCGCCGGCCGTGGTCCGAACTGTGCCGTCACCACGAACACATTGTGCGTCTTCTCGTCCAGCGCCAGCGTGCGCGCCCCGTTCTGCGTGGTTACATTTTCGGCCACGCTGAATTTATTTTTCGATTCCTCTTTCACCACTGTCAGAACTCCGTCGTGACCACACGAAGCAAAAGCCAGACCGGTCTCGGGATCGAAGGTGGTCGCATCCACCCCTTCTCCGATGGCCGGCGCGGCCAGAACCTTGCCGTTATCCGCGTCGACGACCGCCATTATTTTGTTATCGCAGCCCACAAACAGCCGCCGGTTCTTGCGATCAATCGATAGCCCGCTCGGCTCCGTGCACGGTGCGAGCGGCCATTTCGCCTTCACTTCCAACTTACTCGGATCGATGGCCGTCAATTCACTCTTGTCTTCGATGTTGACGAAGATCATTCCCTTAGCATCGCTGGCCGCGAACTCCGGCTTGCCGTCCAGTTTGATGGTTCCCAGCACCGTTCCATTTGTGGCGTCGATTGCCGTCGAATCCTGGCTGCGCCCGTTGAACGTGAAAACGCGTTTGGTCGCCGGATCGTAAAGAATCGCGTCAGGATTGTCTCCCACCTTAACCTTGCTGCTGGTGGCCAGCGTCTTCAGGTCAAAAATGCTGACCGTGCCTTCCCGTCCGTTGCTGGTGAATCCGCGCCCCAGTTCCGGCGCCAGCGCAATGCCATGAACTCCTGGTGTGTCCGCGATGTCCCCGACACTCTTGCCAGAATCCGCATCGATCACCATCACGTGCGTGCCGCGGGAAATGTAGACCCGACGCGCCTCAGCATCTGCGGTCAAATAATCCCAACCTCCCTCGCCGCCCAGTTTGTATGTATTCATAACGTGGTATCCCGGACCAGCGGCGGCCAGCGCCACCGCCGCCAGGGACACACTGATCACCGAAACCAACCACTTCGATTTTGTCAGCATCCACTCCTCCTCGTAAGTCTATGGAATCACGAATGTCACGAACCGAGGCCCCTTCCCAAGTTCGCGAGACCGCGTTTTTGCATCGAATCCTTAGGATTCAAACCGAAGTAACTTTACCGTATTTCGGTCCCAATCCTAGACTTCATTATATGGATGTTTCACAGTCACGCTTTTCTGGCCAGGGTGCGCCCCCGAATTCAGCGGCGGTGGCTGACCCTCGCCTGCAACCGACTCCCGACTACGGCACCCTCGGCCCCGGTTCTGACATCAAGGCAAACCTGCCGGGATCAACTCACGGTTCGGTCCGCCCGTCCGCGAATCAGCGACGCTTTGCACCAATCTTTGCCGCCGCCATCGGTATGCTCGCCGCCCTCGTCGCCGGCAATATCGGCCACGCGCAAGGGGCCTTGTCAAAATTGCAGACTCTGTTCTCCGTGCAAGAGGGCGCGCCCGCTTCCGCCAAAGACGTCGGCCAACTGGATCGCATGAAGCCGCAGAAGCAAGCTGAGGCTCTGCTCGAACTTGCCGTAGGCAACGGGGACGGCGCGGTCGACCAGATTTCCTCGCGCGTCGATCGCTGGCGCGGAAAAGTGCAGTGGAACTCGCAGATTGCCAACCTCACCACCGCCGCTCTCAACTCCAACGACATGCGCGTGCGCCAGTCTGGCGTCGAAGTCGAGCTCGCCGCCTACGGCCTCGCCAAGAACACTACCAGCCTGAACTATCTGCTGACGACAGCGGAATCTCCCAGTCACGCGCGCAAGATTTGGGCGCTCTGGGCCCTCGGCTTGATGGGAAACCGCGGTGTCGAGACCGACCGCGTAGTTCAGGCATTAACCGGTCATCTCAAAGATGCCGACGAAGACTCGCGCCGCTGGGCCGTTGAAGGCCTCGCGCTCTCCGGCGCCACCGGGACCATCGAGCCCCTGTTGCAGACCATGCATAATGATCCTTCCGCAACCGTTCGCGAGCGGGCCGCGTGCGGAATCGCCGAGTCTGGCTTGTATACGCCTGAGCAGCGCATGAGTGCGGTGCCGCAGCTAGTAAGCTACACCGACGATCCCTCGCTCGACGCTCAAACCCACGCCTGGGCCGCCCAAGCCCTCTCCGACATTACCCACCAGCATTTTGGAAATGATGCCGAAGCCTGGCGAAACTGGTACACCTCCACCAGGGCCGACTAAACACTCTGGCCGATTAATACTCTGGAAGCGATCCTTAAACAGTTTGTCTTGCGTGAGGAGCCGCCGGAGGTGAGGGTTCCCTGTGTCATAGCCCCTGCAGAAGTTCCTGCCGGCAAGATTTTCTCGCGGCAAGTTTCACACGCAACGAGAAAAGGCGGCCCGCAGGCCGCCTTCCCCATATCCCACAAAACCCGCCGCTATTCTACGCTCGCGGCAGCGGGCCATGCTGAAAGTGATATTGCAGAATACGCGCAGCCAGAGCGGGATTTACGGTTTCGCCGCTGGGCTCAACTGTGCGCACGACTTCTCCGCGGCACACAACCTCCGTGGAGGAAAGCCCGGCAATTTCCTGTGGCAGCACCAGATTGATTTCCAGTTGCACCGCAGGCTGCAAGACTTCATCCGCTTCAAAGAGCATGCCGGACCGGCTGATGTTTTCGGTTGTGCCTGCATGCCATTCCTTCTCGCCGAGGCGGCGATAACGGAGCGGCAAATGAATATAGAATCGTTGCGCGCGCATCGGTGGAACCTCCTTCGCACGTGCGGCGTGAAGTGTTGCGGCGGACTGCGTCGACATATCGACCTCCGGGGGAGTTGGAGTTGCATCCAGCACTTCGCGCACCTTGGTCTTCAGGTCGCGAAGGGTAAAGGGCTTCTGAAGCAGGCGCACACCCGCGTCCAGCATGCCGTTGTGTCCGATCACGTTCTCGGTATAACCGGACATGTAGAGAACTTTCACGTTGGGACGAATTTCGCAGATGCGTTGCGCTAGCTCGCGCCCGTTCATGCCGGGCATGATCACGTCGGTGAGCAACAGGTGGATCACTTTCTCGTGTGCGACAGCGATCTGCATGGCAACGGCGCCGTCGGCGGCCTCGATCACCTTGTATCCCTGCTTTTCCAGATACTGCCTGGCGAGATAGCGCAGGTTCGCTTCGTCCTCAACCAGCAAGATAGTCTCGGTGCCAGGCTCGACTTTGCGATAGTCGACAGGTGCGGCAACGTGCGCGGCTGGACCGGTCGAGGCTACGCGTGGCAGGTAAATCTTGAACGTCGCTCCCCTGCCCACTTCGCTGTAAACCCAAATGTATCCGCCGCTTTGTTTGACGATGCCGTAAACCGTGGACAATCCAAGTCCCGTTCCCTTCGTTCCCTTTGTCGTGAAGAATGGTTCGAAGATGTGCGACTGCGTTTCGTTGTCCATGCCCTCGCCGGTATCGCTGATGGCGACCATGACGTAGTCGCCAGGGGGCAGCGGCGCGTGCACGCGGGCGTAGTCGTCGTCCAGGCTGACGTTAGACGTCTCGATGGTGAGCTTGCCGCCCGACGCCATGGCATCACGGGCATTGACCGCCAGGTTCATGATGACCTGGTCGATTTGTCCAGCATCGGCGCGCACGGACCACAGATTCGGCCCTGGAACCATGACCAGGTCGATGTCCTCGCCAATCATGCGAGTCAGCATCTTGATGTTTTCCGTGACCACGTCGTTCAGATTGACGATCCTCGGCGCCAGCATCTGCTTGCGACTGAATGCCAGGAGTTGGCGAGTTAATGACGACGCGCGGTCGGCTGCGCCCGCGATTTCCTGGGCCGGACCGCGCAGGTGAGGCTCGGCCCCGAGGCGTTCCAGCAAGAACTCGGAGTAGCCCGAAATCACCATCAAAAGATTGTTGAAATCGTGCGCAATGCCGCCCGCCAGACGGCCAATGGCTTCCATCTTCTGAGACTGCCGCAGCTGCTGCTCCAGGATGCGGCGCTCGGTGACGTCTTCGGCAAACAGTTCGAAGATCAGTCCACCCTCTGGGCCGTTGGTCACGGAGCGACCCGATATCCGAACCACGGTGGTCGCGCCGTCCTTGCGTTTCCATTCCGCCGTCAGCCCCCGGAAGGGCTCGGCGGAGCGCAGGAAATCGGCCAGAGCAAACCACTGATCGTTCTCCGCATAAAGGCCGAAAATATGCTGCCCAATCAGTTCATTGGTCCCAGAAAGGCCTAGCGCCTGCAAGAACGCGGGATTGGCATCGAGAATCTCTCCCTTCGAATCGCAGCGGCAAATGCCATACGGTGCGTTGGTCACCAGCGACCGGAAATTCGCCTCGGAGCGGCGTAAATTCTCCTGGGACGCTCGTAACGCCGCGTTCAGCCAGCAGATCATCATGGCCACGAAAAAGAAAAGCGAGAGCCGGACGATGGCGGTGCGCGATTCAACGGCGGAATGAACGCCGCTCAGCGTAAAGTAGGCGCTCACCGTCAGGGCAAAGGCCGTGGCCACCATTCCGGGTTTCCAGCCCCCGTACCAGGCGCTGACCATCACGGCAACCCCAAACAGAGCAAGGCGGCTTTCCGATACGTCCGCGAGCAAGACTGTGGGGATTAAAGCCAGGGCCGTGCTAAGCACGGCGACCCCATACCGGAGTATGGGCGCGCGCGCGGCGGGAATGCGAAGTAGGGGGAGGGATACTCGCATGGCCTAATCCTAGTTCTATTACGGGAAACTGGATAGTTACAGGAGTTCATTTCGGTTTTACCGCAAAGACACTGGGGAATCCGCCCGCAAGTCCAACCAAAGTTGGCCGGTTGGACGAGGGCAGTACGATTCAGCTTGCATCTCGGGACGGGAATCTGGACACTAGGCGATCTACCCGTCTTTACATGAATATCGGACTGTTCGGCGGAACCTTCGATCCGGTGCACCGCGGCCACCTCGCACTGGCACGGGTGGCGCTGGCGCAGTACAAATTGAATCGAATCTATTTTGTGCCCGCAAATATTCCTCCCCACAAGCAACGGCAGCCGCTTACGCCGTTCATCCATCGATTCGCCATGCTGGCGCTGGCAACGGCTGACGAGAAAGCCTTCCTGCCGTCATTGCTGGAGGCTGCGGAAGAGCCCGTCCCAAATCGGAAAGGCCGACAGGAAAAGCCCAATTATTCCATTGATACCATTCGGAGACTGAAGCAAGGTTTCAAGCCCGCCGACAAGCTTTTCTTCCTGATCGGCATGGATGCCTTTGCCGACATCGCCAAATGGCACGAAGCCGAGGCCCTGTTCCGCGAGTGCGAGTTTGTGGTCGCAAGTCGTCCCGGATATTCTCTGGCCGACGTTGCTAATGCCTTGCCAGAGAGCCTGCGCCCCCGGCCAGAAGTGACGAAACCGTTCCACAAGCACAAGGCCACCGGCGATCTGGTGCTGAAGGGCGCGACCATTCATTTGCTGGGAGACTTGCATCAACCCGCGTCGGCGACAGCCATCCGCCAGGCCGCCGCGGCCGGAAAGTCCCTAGGGAGATTCGTCGATGCCCCTGTCGCCGAGTACATCCGCAAGATGGGATTGTATAAATAGCCGCTGCGGATCCGTTTGCTTCTTCAGGATTTCGTCAATCTTTCGGTTGGCAGGTATCATGGATAGACAGTCGCGCGGCTTGTAATCATCTTGACGCTAAGTTACGCGATGGACATTTCGAACAAATCAGGGGCGGCGCCTCAAACGCCGAGGAAGCAGGCAAACATGGCTCAAAATCACTACACAACGAAGACGAAACGCCGGCAAAAGAGCAAGAAGCGCAAAGACTCGACCCCGGCCACAATGGCGAAGCTGCGTGAGTTAGCGGCGGCGGACGCCAAGCGGGCCGCCAAGTAATAAGCTTGCTGTCGAGCGTCGGTTACAATGAAATCGACCTTAAACACGAAAGAAACCGTCGCCCACTGAATACTGAATGAAGAAGAACGCACTGAAACAGCAAATTGCCGCCGCCATCCAAGCCTGCCTCGAGAAAAAGGCCGAAGAACTCAGCATCCTCGAAATGGAAAAAGGGTCGGGAGCCTTCACCGACTACTTCGTCTTATGCAGCGGAACCAATCCCCGGCAGGTACAGGCCATCGCCGACGAAGTCGAGCGGCGCCTGAAGGCTGCGGATTTGCGTCCCGCTCATGTCGAGGGTTACAAGCAGGCGGAGTGGGTGCTCATCGACTACGTCGATTTCGTGGTTCACGTCTTTTCCGAAAAGGCGCGCAAGTTCTACGATCTGGAACGCCTGTGGAAGTCAGCCAAGCGCCTGGAGCCCGCCGATTTGAAGACGATTCCCCGCAAGCGGAAATTGGAGAATAAACTCTCCGCCCCGAAAAAGAAGAAAGTGAAGATGAAGATTAAGAAGGCCTCGTAATTCTTCGCTGAGTTCTTCCACTCCTCATGACCTCGCAGCCAGACTCCAAGCCCGATTGGGGCACCCAGTATCGACTGATTGCGGCGGAGCGCTGGAAGGCGAAATCGGCAGCCATGGGCCAGCCCGTAACCGATGCGCTCGTGGAATACGCCCAGCCAGCGCCGGGAATGAAAGTGCTGGACCTGGCCAGCGGAACCGGCGAGCCCGCCATCAGTCTGGCATCGCGCGTAGGCGCGGATGGCCACGTCACCGCGCTTGATCTCAGCGCTGACTTGCTGGAGATCGCTGCCGAGCGCGCCCGCACTCGCGGTCTCACGAACTTCAAAACGCAGCAGGCCGACGCTCAAAGCCTGCCCTTTCCCAATGAAGCTTTTGACCTCGCAACCTCGCGCTTCGGCGTAATGTTCTTCCCCGATCCAGTGCTGGCCTTGCGCGACTTGCGGCGCGTCCTGCGTCCGGGCGCGCGCGCCTGCTTTCTTGTGTGGGGACCGTTCGCCCAGCCCTACTGGCAAAGCATGATGGGAGTAGTCCATCGCCACGTCGGGGGACCGTTGCTCCCGCCCGGTGGCCCCGATCCCTTCAAGTTTTCCGCCCCGGGTAGCCTGTCGGAGGTTTTGCGCAAGGCTGGTTTCACCGCGGTTGAGGAAGAAGCCAAAACCTTACCCTGGACTTGGCCCGGATCCGTTGAAGAAGTCTGGGAGCAGGCGCAGGCCGTCGCCATGCCCTTTCGTCCCATGCTGGAGCGCGTTCCCGCGGACAAGTGGTCGGAAATTCATGCCGAAGTCCATGCCGCCGTGCGCCAGTTCTCAGACGGCGAGAAAATAGCGTTCGGCGTCTCCGTCGTGCTGGCCTCGGGCCTTGTAGCTTCGGGAAAGCAGTGAGCGTGGCCCCGTGAAGATCAAGATTGCATGGATCGGCAAGACGAAAGAACCAGCGATCGCCGCTCTCACCGAAGAATATCTCAAGAGAATTTCGCGTTACGTGCCCACCGAAGCCGTCCCGCATGCGCGATGAAGCCGCCTTGCTCGATTTGTGCGGCCGCAGCCAGCGGCAAGACTGGGGCGAAGTCCACGCTGGTCCTGATGGATTCCCGCGGCAAAGAATCTTACCTCCGAGCAGTTCGCCAAATTTCTAGGCGACTACCAGGATCGGAATCCGCTGCCCATTGTTTTCGCCATCGGCGGCGCAGACGGCTTCAGCGAAGCGACCTGCGCCGCGGCCCAGCACACGCTCTCACTAGGAAAGATGACGCTGGCGCATGAACTGGCCCGAGTAGTTCTACTCGAACAAATCTACCGCGCCTTCACGATCCTGAAAGGCCACCCCTACCACTCAGGCCACTGAGATTCCAACCTGGAAGGCCACCCGTCTCGTTCCGGCCATTGAGATTCCGCGCGAAATGGGTTTCAGACAAAAACGTTTCGTGACGATGTTCTCTTGGACAAGAGTTTGGCGGAAGAGCGGCGCTTCAGCGCCGGGTAAGCCGACTATAAAATCAATTTGGGCCGTTGGCAAGCAGTGCCGCTACTGCTTTCATAGTGTTTCAGGAAGGAAAAGATCAAAAAACTACCCATCTCACTTCTGCTGCACTGATGCTTGCGGCGGTCTCAGCGGTCCGACGGGATTGCTGCGGATCGCTTGAACCACCGTGTCGATGGAATACGCGACGATGAAGCCAGAATTAAGATTTACGTGGCTCGAACGAAGGGGCGCAACTTTTTTCTTCTTGGGGAGCGCCGAAGCTATCACATCTGCAAGTTCGGGAACGTAACCGGAGATTACGGCCACAATTCTTTGGTTAGAGCCGGTTTGGTAGAGCACAGGCCCTCCCGAAAAGCCGTGGTTATTAATACCGTCCAAGATAATTACGCTATCACCAGGAATGGCGGAAATCGTACAGTGCTTCACAAAGGGCATCCAGAAGCCATGCGTTGCATCAAACCTTGCACGCCAGCCACCACCAAACGGAAATCCCAAGAAACTGCAGTCTCCGCCGATCATCATGTCCGCATTTTCAAAGGATGCAGTTGGAAGCGGGTTTGGAAGGATTAGATTGGGCGGCGCAAGTCCCACGATATCGACATCCTTCCCCGCGTCGATGATTGAGAATGAAACGGTTATCCAACGCTCCTCAGTCGCAGCGGGGTCTAGAAGTTTGAGTAAGACGGGCTTAGTTGTGTCGACAGTCCCATATGGAGGGTGGTCAGCGCCGGTTAGGATGTGCTTTGCCGTAATCCAATATTCGCGCTCGTCCACGTCAATTGAAAAAATTGTGCCACGCCCATACTGCGACTGAACCATTGCAATACGAAAAAAAACGTTGTTCGTCGGGTAAGCCTGACCGAGAGCAACTGGACAAGCCCAAACGAGCAGCAGTGCGACGTTCCAAAAGAACGCGAGCCTCATGTCAGACTCTCCCACAATTTTGAACGCTTCTACTGCCGAGTCTTGCATCCAAGAGCCGTCAAAAATCTGCCACTTGTCACTAAGTGGTAGCCGATGAAAGAAGAGCCGTCAGACTAGTCTTTACTGCAGCGTGCACACTCATCAAGTCCGATCTCTTCGATAGCCGACTTAATCGAATCAGTCATTTCCTGGCGACTGTCGAAAACATCTCGAAGCTCGTTCTTAGTGAACTTCGAATTCCCTAGCTTATATGCGCTCTCTGGATCAGCGCCACCCATGAAGAGGCAGTTCTCATGGAACTCACAACGTTTTACTACGCCTGCGGTGATTGCAATTGACATTGCAGTCCTTCGCTTCGCTTCGTTAGCTTCCAGAAGCCGCTTAGCGTGGCCCATAACGACCTCCCATCTCGCGAACATTATAAGCAGTAGGAAACCCGTGGTAGAGATGTGAGGACCGCCCACACAGACGGGAAGCTCACAATGCCGCGGGCAGCCCAACTCTCATTTTTCCACAGCCTTCCACACAAGAACTCTGCATTCGTGTGACGGACGACCTTTACTCACGATACAGAAAGCTCATAATTGGCTTCGTGCAGCAGAGATTTCTCAGACCGTGCCCGCAATCGCATTGCGGCTCCCAAGAGCCAGCCGACGGCTGCGCGGTCCGAAACTCGGCTCCTAACTCCTTATTCCGCAAGATTTTACCCATAACCCCTTTGAATGCAAGATTTTACCGGAATTGCTCAGATCGATCTTCGCAAGTCGCACAAAACAAGGATTTTACGGAAACCGTGCAAAAAAATGTGAGGGTCTGCCTACGGCCTGTCTTCAGCTACTTCCGTCAAGGCTCGTTCGCGGAACTTCTCCACTCCCTCCGCCATGGCGTACTTCAGTTCGTCAATCCCTCTGCCGGTCACGGCGGAGACCTCGTACAACTTCAGCTTGTGCTTCTTGCAATACTTTTTCAGGGCGGCGAGTTTGTCTTTGTTGACCACATCGATCTTCGACGCCACCATGATCATTGGCTTGTATTCGAGATGCGCGTCGAAGCTGCCAAGTTCGCCCAAGATGACCTCGACGTCCTTGATCACGTCGGGGCGGCCGCTCGAATCCGAGACATCGACCAGATGCACCAACAGCCGCGTGCGCTCGATGTGCCGCAGGAACTGCGTGCCCAAGCCGGCGCCGGTGTGCGCACCCTCGATGAGGCCAGGAATGTCCGCGACCACGAAGCTGATTTCATTCTTCGCGTCGCCCACCACCACCACGCCCAGGTTCGGTTCCAGCGTGGTGAAGGGATAATCGGCGACCTTCGGCCGCGCTGCGGAAATGCGCGAGATCAGCGTCGACTTACCCACGTTGGGATATCCCACCAGCCCCACGTCGGCCAGCAACTTCAATTCGAGCCTGTAGGTGTGTTCCTCGCCGGGACGTCCCTCCTCATGCTCGCGCGGGGCCTGGTGAACCGAAGTCGCAAATCGCGCATTCCCCCGCCCACCGCGGCCGCCGCGCGCAATCACGAACTTCTGATCCGCCTGCGTGAACTCGAAAATCTTGTCTCCGGTCTCGTCGTCGTAAACGATCGTTCCCACCGGAACTTTCAGGACAATGTCACCGCCATCGCGCCCGGTCTTGTTCGAGCCTTCGCCGTGACGTCCGCGCTCCGCCTTGTGCTCAGGATTGAACCGGAAATGGACCAGCGTGTTGTGGCGCTCGCTGGATTCCATAACGATGTCGCCGCCCTTGCCGCCGTCGCCGCCCGACGGTCCGCCGCGCGGGACAAACTTCTCCCGCCGGAAGGCCATGCAGCCGTTACCGCCGTCGCCAGCCTTGACCCGAATTTTTGCCTCGTCGATAAACATGAAAACGTCGTTAGTCGCTGGTCGTTCGCCGTTGGCAGCTTTCTAACGACCAACGACTGCCGGCCAACGACTGTATCCCACCGACCAAAAGAAAAGCCTCGACCCGAAGGCGAGGCTGCGTGCCAGAGGCTGTGTGGGGCGGGCGCCCCCGCCCGCGAATCCCGTTGACCTTAACCGCCTACTCGATCTCCATCGGTTCGACCATCACGAACTTGCCCATCGAGCCCTTGTTCAGGAACTTGATGCGCCCCGTGATTTTGGCGAAGAGCGTATCGTCTTTGCCGCGTCCCACGTTGAGCCCCGGCTTTACGCGTGTGCCCCGCTGCCGAACAATGATGGTGCCGCCGGGCACGACCTGCCCGCCGAATGCCTTGAAGCCAAGCCGCTGCGCGTTCGAGTCGCGGCCGTTTCGTGAAGTGCCTTGCCCTTTTTTATGTGCCATAAGACTGTTCTCGGTTCCCGGTTGTCAGTTCTTAGTTCAGATCGCGTGGGGACGGACGCATTCGTCCGTCCAGGTTTTACTTCTTCTTGGAATGCGATTTCTTCGCGGCTTTTTTCGGCGCAGCCTTTTTCTTGGCATGTTTCTTGGCCTTCGCATGCGCTGCCGGCGCCTCGTGCTCTTCGGCTTCGTCCGCCTGCACTTTCTTCGGCTTCGCTTCTTTCTTCGGCAATTCCGGAGCCTTGAAGCTCTGTCCGTCGAACGCGATCTCCGAGATGCGCACCGCCGTGTAGGCCTGCCGATGCCCGCGCAGCTTCTTGTATTGCTTTTTGCGCTTGTAATGGAAGACCAGGATTTTCGCGCCACGGCCTTCTTCCACGACTTCGCCGACCACGCGCGCGTCCGACTGCAGGCCGACTTTGCCTTCTTCGCCCGAAACTGCGACGACAGGAAACTCTACCTGCCCATCGGTGCCGGTGCCGATTTTCTCCACTCGAATTACGTCTCCGGGCGCCACCCGGTACTGCTTTCCACCGGCGCGGATAACCGCGTACATACGTCTGCCTCCGTCAAATGTCGTGAAATTCAGCCCGTTTTTGGAACACGTAAAAGGAACTCTCGAACGGGTCTTCCAGCCGAAACCCAGGGCGCACACGGGCGCAAGGGGCTTGCTGACTTCCTGTGCTTTCCGCCCCGGCGCGTCAGCAGCCAAAGCAGGCGTCCCCAGAACGGGTCGGCGAGTACAGGCAAACTCAACTATTCTAACGTGCGCTGTGGAAATCGGTCAAACGGAATGAGCACGAGATCACGAAGTCTTTGCGGTTTGGCCTGCTGCTGTGCGAGAATTTCGCCGAATTGCTCGGAGGAAACCCAGATGCTGAAGCGCTCTGTCACCGTTCTTTCGTTGTGCTTGCTCGCCCTGTCGCTGTCAAGCTTTGCGCAGACCAAGAAATCAAGCGCGAAGAAAACTTCCGCCGGCCCCGCTCCCGATAAAGCTCACCTGCAGAAGATCTGGGATGGATGGTCCACCCTCGATCCCGCGAACGTCGCAAAGTTCTACGCTACCGGACCGCATACTTTCTTCGACATCGCACCGTTGAAGTACAACAGCTGGGACGAGTATGAGAACGGCGTGAAAGGCGTGCTCGCCGGTTACAAGAGCGCGAAGTTCACGGTCAACGACGATGCCGACATTCATCCCCACGGAAATCTGGTTTGGGCCACAGCTACGGTGAAAGAAGAGATGACCAACAAGGCCGGCAAAGTCGAGATGGGCAATTTTCGCTGGACCGTAGTTTTTGAAAATGAAGATGGCAAGTGGCTGGTAGTTCACGAGCATGTCTCGGCGCCGCTGCAGTAAGACCTTGGCCACAGATCGGCACGGATTCTCAGGGATCAAAACATCTCCACTAACAAGATCCGTGAAATCCGTGGCTGTTCTTTTAGTTAGTTAGTACGACTTCCAGAAGAAGTAGACGGTCATCCCGGCGCCGACAAGCACGACGAAAATCCGAACCCACTTCTGCGGCATTTTCAGGGCGTAGTGCGCGCCCAGATAGCCGCCGACGATGCCGCCGGCAATCATCACAGTTCCTTGCTTCCAATACACCGCACCGGCAACAACAAATGTGACCACAGCGACGCCGTTGATCACGAATCCCAACACGCTCTTCAGCGCATTCATGGCGTGTATGTCGGTCATGCCGAGCGCGGCCAGCATGGCGAGCATGACAATGCCCATGCCGCCGCCAAAGTAGCCTCCGTAGACCGCGACGCAGAGCTGAAATAGAGTCGCCCCGATGAGCGCAGTTCCTGTCGCCTCATGCTCGAGAATGGATTTGCGTCCCCCGGCAATTTTTCTTCCAAAGGCAAAAAGTAGAGTCGCTCCCAGAGTGAGCCAGGGCAGCACACGCATAAATGTTTGCGCGGGCGTCTTCAGTAGTAATAATGCTCCCGCCAGTCCCCCGGCCAAGCTCGCCGCCAGTAAAGGAATCATCACCCGACGCGGAATATCCAGCCGCTTGCGGTAGGCTCCGCCGCTGGCCGCGGCTCCGGTCCACAGGGCTATTGTGTTGGTGGCATTGGCTGGAATGGGAGGAACGCCGGTGAACAGGAGCGCGGGAAATGCGATGAAGCTGCCGCCTCCGGCAACGGAATTCAGCGCTCCGCCGAGCGCGCCGGCTATGAAAAGAAAGATAGCGGTTTCGAGCGTCAAGCAGTTAGATGTATCAGAAAAGCGCGCTGGACCGCCAACAGCGGACACTTCGAGTGTGCCGATTACCTCTGTAACCGTTCGTAACTTGAGATATCTGGCAGAAACATCCACTCTGCGGCAGGGTTGATATCTAGTGAGATCGTGGGGGACTCGTTTATGTTGAATCGAATCGTATTCTGCGTCAGCCTCTTGATTTGCAGCGTGGCCTGGGGACAACAAACCGCAAATACTCCGTCAAGCACGGCGCCTTCCAGCGAACAGCAATCCATGCCGGGCATGGATATGTCTGGTCACGATATGTCGAAGATGAAAGATATGCCTATGAATTCCGACAAAGACGCCGACAGCGACGCCAGCGCTCATGTGATGAATTCCATGGAAGGGCACATGGACATGGGTCCGCACATGAAGATGACTGCGCTACGGCAGCCGAAGCCCGGCGACAAGGCCCGCGCCCAACAGGTCGCCGAAGAAGCGCGCAAGGCATCGGAGAAATATACGGACTACCACACCGCTCTGGCCGACGGTTTCAAGATTTTTCATCCTGAAATTCCGCAGAAGATGTACCACTTCACCAACTATGGATACGCCATGGAAGCGGCGTTCCGGTTCAACCCCGAGCACCCGACGTCGCTGTTGTATGAAAAGCATGGCGACGATTACAAGCTGATCGGCGTGATGTACACGGCGCCGAAGCGCCTCGGCGAAGATCAACTCGACGAGCGCATTCCGCTCAGCGTGGCGCAGTGGCACGAGCACGTGAATTTCTGCATGCCTCCAGCCGGACGCAAAAAGGAAATGATGGAACCGCATCCGCAGTTTGGCTTGCGGGGATCCATTACCACGCAGGAAGCCTGCGATGCAGCCGGCGGAACATTTCATCCCGTGGTCTTCAACTGGATGGTGCATCTTTATCCGTTTGAGAAGGATCAGGCGAGTATCTGGTCGGTCGAACGCCAGCACGGCGACGCCGACTGATTATTTGAACGTCTTGTTACGTCTCCGAGTGTGCAGCTACTTCTTTGATATCCTCTTTAGTCTGCTCGACATCCTCCTACTTCACAAAACACATGGCTGCTGTTCGCTTGCCAAGAGTGAAACTCGCGGCGAATTCTTGCTACCGGAACTTCGCGCCCATCGTCCAAGTTAGTGCGACCACACAGTGCGAATCGATAAAATTCAGGGAACTTTAGAAGCGTCGAGTGCGTAAGTTATCAAAGCGAGTTAGCCGGCGCAGAGGTGACGCTGGGCAGAAGTGATTGCGAAATATTCTGCGGGGTCTGGGGATTCTCTCACGCTCGGTTTGGCGGCCCAGGTGAGAAAACCCCCATTGCGGCAGAGCAAGCGTGTGGCTTGTCTGTACAACCCCGGCGGCAGCATTGTAGGCGATTCGCGGGGAAACACAAAACGTTTTCTCGCGCGATCGCGAGCCGGGCCGCCCCAACCGGTTCCCGACGTACATTCGGGAAAGAAAAAAGGAGCAGCTATGAAGTTCGCGACGATTTCGAAGAGTGTAGTTTTGGGATTAGCTGTGCTGTTGGCCTCCAGTGCGTTTGCAGCCAGCAAAGCTAATTTGAATTTGCAGAGTCCTACGACCATCAACGGCACCAAACTCAAGGCCGGCGAATACAAGCTGGCGTGGGACGGAACCGGTCCCAACGTGGAAGTCAGCATCCTGCAAGGCAAGAACGTGATTGCAAAAGTGCCGGCGAAGATTGTGGACCTGAACACAGCGGCGTCGAATGACGCAACCATGGTGAAGATGAACAGCGACGGCACCAGCACGCTCTCGGGCGCTCGCTTTCAAGGTAAGAAGTATGCCTTGGAAATTGGCGAGTCGAGCGATGGCATGCAGGCGGGGTCGAGCAAGTAAGATCGTGTGAGAACTCAAACAGGGGGCACTGAATGTGCTCCCTGTTTTCCAGGCTGACTGTTTTGCGTCCCTAATTCTTTACCGTCATGGCGTCGGAGTCGACGGCCTTCTTGCCAGTCACGCCTTCAAGTCCCGCAAGCACTCCCCGATAATCGTTTTTATCGCATTGCATGGCGAAACCGCCCTTCTTGTCACCATCTGCCCACGTTAAACCAACAAAATGCTTCTTGGACTTGGTGAGCGCCATAAGTGCACCAATTCCGAAAGAGACAACGGCAAGTCCAATCGCCGCCCCGACTCTTCGGTGCACATCCTGACCGTAGCTGATCTCTGTAACAGATGATGCAGGAATAGTTACGACATCCGTCTTGTCCTTAACGAGTCGAATTTGGTTCGATTCGATCAGCAACCGCATGCCGGTTCCCGCTTTTTCGTTCGCTATTGATCCGCCGTCATAACTGACTTTGTATCCGGCTTCGGCGGAGAAAACAGTTAAAGGGAAAACAAAACAGAGAACGACCGCAAGCAGACTTTTCATGATGCCTCCAAAGGTCCAGAAGATTTGTACAGAAACAGCCTGGGACGATAGGAACCTAGGGAACGCGACATTATGCACCTACAGACCCGGTTCAGCAATGATTCACCACACAGCAAAAAAGGGGAGCGCCTTTTGCACTCCCCTTGTTTAAAGTGGCGGCTGAAGCCGCGTCCTATCTACTTCCGCTCGCGGATGGGCTGAAGCCCATCCCTTTCAAAACTGACGTCAGTACTTTGGCACCTTAGGATCCACGCGATCGGCCCATGCGTTAATCCCTCCGGCGAGGTTGTGGACTTTCTTGAAACCGGATTGCTGCAGGAAGGCGACGGCTTTGGCGCTGCGTCCGCCCATTTTGCAGTGGACCACGATTTCGCGGCTGGAGTCGAGTTCGTTCACGCGGTTGGGCAGGTCGTTCAGCGGGATCAGGTATCCGCCGAGGTTGCAGATCTGGTATTCGTGGGGCTCGCGCACGTCGAGCACGAAGAGATCTTCTTTCTTATCCAAACGACGCTTCAAATCCTCCACCTGAATTTCAGGAACTCCGCTGCTCACCGGTTTCTCCTCTCCTCGAATGCCGCAAAACTCGTTGTAGTCTATCAGCTTCGTAACCGTGGGATGCGTGCCGCAGACGGGGCAGTCGGGATTCTTGCGCAGCTTGAGTTCGCGAAACTTCATGCCCAGCGCGTCGATCAGCAGCAAGCGGCCGATGAGCGGCTCGCCGATGCCGAGAATTAACTTGATCACTTCGGTGGCCTGCATCACGCCGACCAGGCCGGGAAGAATGCCAAGCACTCCGCCCTCCGCGCACGAGGGAACCAGTCCCGGCGGTGGCGGCTCGGGATAGAGGCAGCGATAGCACGGGCCATCTTCGGTGGCAAACACGCTTGCCTGACCTTCGAAGCGGAAGATCGATCCGTAGACGTTGGGCTTGCCGGAGAGCACGCAGGCGTCGTTCACCAGGTAGCGCGTGGGGAAGTTGTCGGTGCCGTCGGCAATGATGTCGAAGTCGCGAAACAGTTCCATCGCGTTCGCGCTGCTCAGCCTGGTGTCGAAGGTTTGCAGGTTCAGAAAAGGATTAATGCCCTTCAGCTTATCGGCCGCGGAGTCGAGCTTCTTGCGACCCACGTCGGCGGTGGAGTGAATAATCTGGCGCTGCAGGTTGGTATAGTCCACCACATCGAAATCCACGAGACCGAGCATGCCGACTCCGGCGGCGGCAAGATAGAGCGACAGCGGAGAACCCAGGCCGCCGGTGCCGATGCACAGCACGCGCGCGGCTTTCAGCTTCCGCTGACCCTCCATGCCAACCTCGGGCATGATGAGATGGCGCGAGTAGCGCAGGATTTCGTCCTTGTTCAGAGTTACCGGAGTTTCGGTGATGGTGGGCATAAAGTCCTCGTTTGAATTTTAGTGCTGGGCTTGGAATTGACCGCTGCGAATCGGCGCTAACAACAGGAAGGGCAACACATGCGACAAAGCGTTGGAGAGGCAGGCTTCATTTCCAAATTCCCAACCAGGCTTCCCGGTTAGACCGCGCCTCCCGCGATGGAAGGCACGATGGAAATGTTATCACCTTCCTTGAGCTCGGTTGCTTCTTTGTGCAGGTAGCGAATGTCTTCGTCATTCAGGTAAAGGTTAACGAAGGCGCGAAGTTTACCTTCTTCGGTATAAAGATGTTTTCGCAGGTCGGGATGCTGCGCCACCAGGGCGGTCATGGCCTCGCCGACCGTTGCTCCGTTCACTTCGACCGAAGCTTGTTTGCCCACATATTGCCGTAGAGGGGTGGGAATGTGAATTTTGCTCATAACCTAATGTAAGAGATGCGGAGACCATGCGGCAAGATTCAGCGGCGGAGGCTTGCGGCAAGACTTCTGCACGCGGGGTCTGAATTCTGCAATACCGCTTCGTGACAGCCAACGCTGATACAGCACGCGTCGCGTGCCCCGGAAGCCACTTATTTCCTTTGTTCTCGCGACTTAGAATCGCTACGAAGGGAACGATGGGGGGAGAATTCGATGACGATTTTTGATCCGGCTCGCGGCAGAGTGATTGATGGTGGTGGCGGTAGCGGCGGTATGCTTCGCTTAATCGGTTTGGGGATTGCGGCATTCCTGCTCGTGATTCTGCTCTTCAGCGCAATCACGAAAGTTGGGACAGGTCACGTAGGCGTGCTCACACTATTTGGAAAAGTGCAGTCGGGCGAAACGCTGGGCGAGGGCATTCATCTCATCAACCCGATGAAGACGAATAACGAACTCTCCATCCAGACGCAGACGCTCAAGGAATCGGCCAGCGTGCCCTCGAGCGAAGGATTGATGATGAGCCTGGACACTTCGCTCATCTATCACCTGAACCCGGACCGGGCCGCGGAAGTTTTCCAGAAGATTGGTGCGGATTACGAAAACGTCGTGGTGGAACCGACACTGCGGTCGGCAATACGCGAGTCGACGGCTTCGCATACGGCGAACGCCCTGTACACGGGCGAACGCGAAATGGTGGCGAAGCAGATTTACGATCAGGTCAGCACGCAGCTCAACCAGCGAGGCCTGATCGTGGAGAACGTCCTGCTGCGCGACATTCAGTTGCCCGCCACACTCAAAGCCGCGATCGAGGCCAAGCAGCAGGCCGAGCAGGAATCGCTGGCCATGAACTTCCGCCTGCAAAAAGAAACCCAGGAAGCCCAGCGCAAGCGCATCGAAGCGGCTGGAGTACGCGACTTTCAGCAGATTGTTGCCCAGGGGATCACCCCTTCGTTGCTGGAGTGGAAAGGAATCGAGGCCACGGAGAACCTGGCCAAGAGTCCCAACTCCAAGGTCGTCGTGATTGGTAATAACAAGAACGGGCTGCCGCTGATCTTAGGACAGTAAGCCCGAGTGCCATGCGGATTATGTGCGTGTCCATTTTCCCGACTGCTCCGCGTCGCAACACTAACAAATGTCGTTTGTTTTTATGAACGACGCGGCTTTGCCGATTTCTTGACTCGCTCATCCTCTCCTCGGATAAAATCTTGGAACTATTCTCAGGGGAAAGGTTCACGCATGAGCAAAGTTCGAGTTCTAGTGGGCACGCGCAAGGGCGCATTCATTCTTACGTCAGACGGTAAGCGCCAAAACTGGGAGGTCAGCGGCCCGCACTTCGCGGGCTGGGAGCTTTATCATCTTAAAGGCTCTCCCGCCGATCCCAATCGCATCTACGCCTCGCAAACCAGCGGATGGTTCGGACAGATCATCCAGCGCTCCGACGATGGCGGAAAGACCTGGCATCAGCCCGGCACGCCTCCCGGCGAAACCACCGGCCCCGGCGGCATGCCGAAGGGAGAGAGCAACAAGTTTGTCTACGATACTTCCGCCGAAACCGGCGCACCGCTCACTACGCACCAGTTCTATGACGGCAATCAGCATCCTTGGGAGTTCAAGCGCGTTTGGCACCTGGAGCCGTCACTCACCGATCCCGATACGGTTTACGCCGGAATCGAGGACGCCGCGCTCTTCCGCTCGACCGATGGCGGAAAAAACTGGCGCGAACTCTCCGGCCTGCGCGGCCACGGCACCGGCCCTAAATGGCAGCCCGGCGCTGGAGGCATGTGCCTCCACACCATCATTCTCGATCCCAGCAATCCCGACCGGATTTACATTGCCATCTCGGCCGCCGGCGCTTTTCGCACTGATAACGGCGGCAAGAGCTGGAAGCCCATCAACAAGGGCCTCTACTCGAAATACATTCCTAACCCAACCGCCGAGATCGGTCACTGCGTTCATCACGTCGCCATGAGTCCTAAGCGCCCCAACGTGCTCTTTATGCAGAAACACTGGGACGTAATGCGCAGCGATAACGCTGGCGATCAGTGGACAGAGATCAGTGGCAACCTGCCCACCGATTTCGGTTTCGTGATCGATGTGCATTCGCACGAACCGGAAACGGTTTACGTTATCCCCATCAAGAGCGACGGCGAACACTATGTGATGGACGGCAAACTTCGCGTCTACCGCAGCCGCACTGGTGGCAATGAGTGGGAAGCTCTCACCAAGGGTCTGCCGCAGGAAAACTGTTACGTCAATGTCCTGCGCGACGCTATGGCCGTGGACACGCTCGACAAGTGCGGCATCTATTTCGGCACCTCCGGCGGCCAGGTCTATTGCTCCCCTGACGCTGGAGACAGTTGGAACCCAATCGTGCGCGACCTTCCCGCCGTGCTGTCAGTAGAAGTCCAGACGTTAGCGTAATCACGTAGCCCCGGACGCATTCGTCCGGGGCCGGTAGTCCAAGTGCTCCACCCTTGTCGCGTTCGATGCGAGAGGGTGGGGTTTTTTAATCTCCTCCACCTGCCGGGAATCAATTCTGACTCATCATCGCAAATGATCTAAAATCAGAAAGGACGGCATTTGGTGCGCTTTCCTTCTGGTGACCTGTCATGGCATTTCCCATAACCCGACTTCGCCGCCTCCGCCGTACCGCGGAACTGCGCAACCTGGTGACTGAAACTCGACTCACGCCCGACGCGTTCGTCTATCCCATGTTCGTGTGCCCTGGCGAGGGCGTCCGCAAGGCAGTCCGCTCCATGCCTGGCGTCTTCAATTTGTCGGTGGACGAAGCCGTCGCCGAAGCGCAAGAAGTTCATTCCCTGGGCGTGCCATCGGTAATCCTGTTCGGCCTGCCCGACAAAAAAGACGACGTCGCGACCGGGGCCTGGGCCGATGATGGCATCGTGCAGCAGGCCGCCCGCGCTATCAAACGCGAAGTTCCCGGCCTGATCCTGATGGGAGACGTCTGCCTGTGCGAATACATGTCGCACGGCCATTGCGGGATTGTGAAAGCGACATCCGCTCCGAAGTCTCTCGGAGCCGCGGTGGCTGAACCGCCTGCAAAGAAGAGCGCCGGCCAGAGCAGGGTCAGCCAGAACAGGGTCGGCCAGAACAGGGTCGGCCAGAACAGGGTCGGCCAGAACAACGATCTCAGCGCTTCTCCCGCCACCGATTATGAAATCCTGAACGACGCCTCGCTCGAACTTCTGGCCCGCACCTCAGTCTCGCTGGCGAAAGCCGGGATTGACATCATCGCCCCCTCCGACATGATGGACGGCCGCGTGGCCGCCATCCGGCACGCGCTCGATGAGGCCGATCTCGCCAATACACCGATACTTTCCTACGCTGCCAAGTTCGCGTCGGGCTACTACGGCCCCTTCCGCGAGGCCGCCGACTCCGCCCCGCAGTTCGGTGATCGCCGCTCGTATCAGATGGATGGCGCCAACCTGCGCGAAGCTATGCGCGAAATCGAAGCCGACATCGAAGAGGGCGCCGACATGATCATGGTCAAGCCCGCATTGCCGTATCTCGACATAATCGCTGCCGCCCGCGATCGTTTCGAGTTGCCCCTCGCCGCCTATCAAGTGTCTGGCGAATACGCCATGATCGAAGCCGCTGCGCAAAACGGCTGGATCGAACGCGACCGCGTGATGATGGAGTCGCTGCTCAGCATCCGCCGCGCCGGCGCCACCATCATCCTCACCTACTACGCCAAAGACGCTGCCAAGCTGTTGGGATAGGTTCGGTTCCCCTCTGAGTTGCACCCCTTCAAAGCTGATCGCCGGCGGAGTTTTTCAGCAGCCTGCTAGCTCTCGGCGGGCGCGAAGAAAACCAGCACGGCCAGTTCTTCTGTGATGTCGTAGAAACGGTGCTCTACTTCTGCCGCCACGAAGAGAACGCTGCCTTCGGAAATCTCCCGTTCTTCGTTGCCTGCTTTAAAACGCGCCGTTCCCCGGAGCACGTAATACATTTCGTCTTCACGATGCGGGCGTTGCGGGTCGGCGGATCCGGCGGGCAGCACGTAGAGTCCGGCGCTCATCGACGGCACGCGCAGAAATTCGCGGTACAACTTGCCGCTCTCTGCCAGTTGCTGCGCAACACTCGGAAGGTAGGCGAACAGCGCCTTCACGCCAGAATCCCTGCGAAGACCATGTCGGTGAATTGCGGAACGAGATTGTTGGCTTGCAGGTCGCCCTCGGGCTTATACCACTGGTAAATCCAATTGATCATGCCCAGCAGGGCGAAGGCGGCGGCGCGCGGGCTGACGGCGCATTTTGTGTGACGTCCGCGTTGAGCGTTGGCCTGCACGTCGGTGATCAGGCTCTCGACAAAGTGAATGTATTCCTTTTTGCGGGTGTTGATGCGTTTGCGCAGCGTGGGCGGCAGCGGATGATTCTCGTGCAGCATGACGGTGATTTCGCGGTCGCGCGGACTGAGCACGACTTCAATGTGCAGGCGGATCAGCGCGCGCAGGCGCTCTTCCGGGCCAACGATGCGGCGCACCGGTGCAATGACCAGTTCCTGCGTAATCTCCATGGCATGGTTCATGATCTCGAACAGGATTTCGTCCTTGCTCTGGAAGTGATGGTACAGGCCGCCCTTGCTGAGTTTGAGGGCGGCGGCGACGTCATTCATCGAGGTCGCATCGTATCCGCGCTGCTGAAACAGACGGGCGGCCGTGCGCAAAATTTCCTGCCGGGAATCAACTAAAGTATCGCGTGCCATCGCGTGCCATGGTAAACAGTTGCGGGCAGGAATGCCAACGCGCGCAGGCACCAGACTTCGCGCTTGACAGCCGCCAACGGGGACAGGTAGCATTTAGACATACCGACCGACCGGTCGGTTTTTCGTTTGAGAGGAGCACCCTAAGTGGTCAAAATTTTCTATGAGCGGGATGCCAATCCCGAGGCGTTGAAGGGCAAGACAATCGCCATCCTGGGCTATGGCAGCCAGGGACACGCGCAAGCGCAGAATCTGCGCGACAGCGGATACAAAGTCATCGTCGGCCTCGAGCCGAACCGGCCGAGCGCGCAACAAGCGCGAGCCGACGGCATGGTCGTGGTGGCCCCCGATGAGGCGGCCAAGCGCGCCGACTGGATCCACGTGCTCACACCGGATGAGACCCAGGCTCAGGTCTACGAGCAGTTCATCAAGCCCTATCTTCATCCTGGAAAAGTTCTCGGCGTGTCGCATGGCTTCAGCATTCATTTCAAGACGATCGTCCCGCCGACGGATGTGGACGTGGTGATGATCGCACCCAAGAGCCCAGGACACCTGGTGCGGCGGGTGTACAGCGAAGGGCGCGGGGTGCCGTCGCTGATCGCGATCCAGCAGGATGCGAGCGGTCACGCGCACGAACTTGCGCTGGCGTATGCACACGGCATCGGTTCGACGCGGGCAGGAGTTCTGCAGACCACTTTCAAAGAAGAGACCGAGAGCGACTTGTTCGGCGAGCAGGCCGTGCTCTGCGGCGGGCTGACATCGCTGATCAAAAAGGGATTCGAAACTTTGGTGGAGGCGGGCTACGCGCCGGAGATTGCGTACTTCGAGTGCCTGCACGAGACCAAGCTGATCGTTGACCTGATTTATGAAGGCGGGTTGACCCGGATGCGCCACTCCATTTCGAACACCGCGGAGTATGGCGACCTGACGCGCGGCGAGCAGGTAGTGGGCGATGCCACGCGGGCGGCGATGAAAAAGACGCTGGCCGACATTCAAAGCGGCGAGTTCGCGCGGGAATGGATTGCGGAGAACAGCAGCGGCTGCAAGAAGTTCAACGCGCTGCGCGAGAAAGAGAAGCAGCATCCCATCGAGATCGTGGGCGCGCAACTTCGCGGCATGATGAGCTGGCTGCCCAAGGAAGGCAAGAAGCCGGCCGAGGCTCCCAAGGATTCGACCAAACAGGTGGTGAATGCTTAAAGGGGCTGACATCGTTCTGCAGTGCCTGCGCGCAGAAGGGGTGGAGTTGGTGTTTGGCTACCCCGGCGGCGCGATCATGCCGCTGTACGACGCGCTTGAGGGGAGCGGCGTGCGTCACATTCTGACGCGGCACGAGCAAGGCGCGGTGTTTGCGGCGGAGGGGTATGCGCGGGTGACGGGAGAAGTTGGCGTGGCGATGGCGACCAGCGGGCCCGGCGCGACGAACCTGGTTACGGGGATCGCTGACGCGAAAATGGATTCGGTTCCCCTGGTTTGCATTACGGGCCAGGTGCGTAGCGCGCTGATCGGTACGGACGCGTTTCAGGAGACGGATGTTTTTGGAGTGACGCTGTCGCTGACGAAGTGGAGCCGCTTGGTCCGAACGATCGACGAGATTCCCGAAGCAATCGCCGAAGGATTCTACTGGGCCCGCAGCGGACGGCCGGGGCCGGTGGTGATCGATATCCCGACGGATTTGCTAAAGGCGAAGAAAGAATTTTCCGGGCCGGTGAAATTTACGCCGCACGCCCGGCCAGCTGACGCCAAAGCGGAGGGCGGATTCAGCGACACGATTGTCGCGCTGCTCCGGCAGTCTTCGAAGCCGGTTGCGCTGGTGGGCGCGGGCGCGAAATTGTCGGGAGCCATTCCGGAGTTGCGGCGGTTGCTTGACGAGTTGAATGTTCCGACATTTGCGACGGTGCACGGCTTGGGCGCGGTTCCGCCGCAGGCACCCTATTATCTGGGCATGGTGGGCATGCACGGAACGCGCGCGGCGAACATGGCGCTGCACGAGACCGACCTGCTGCTGGTGTTTGGAGCGCGACTGGATGACCGCGTGACAGGCGATCCGACGCGCTTTGCGCCGCATGCCAAGATCGTTCACTTTGAAATCGATCCGGCACAACTGGATCGCGTGCGTCCTTGTGATTTGCCCGTGATCGGAAATTTGGCGGATACGATTCCGGCATTTCAGGCGGAATTGCGGCGGCATTCTGTTCCAGATTTTAGTTCGTGGCGCGCTGTGGCTTGCGGCACCGAACGCGCGGAACTTGATCCGCGGGGACTGGCACAGCCAACGATTCGCTTTCTAGATGAACTGTTTAGCCGGTTGCCGCGGGAGAGCGTAGTTCTTGCAGACGTGGGGCAGCACCAGATGTGGGCCGCGCAGCGTTACCGGTCATCGTCGCCGCGCGGGTTCATCACGTCGGGTGGATTGGGGGCGATGGGCTTCGCTCTGCCGGCTGCGGTGGGCGTGCAACTCGCGAAGCCTGATACGTGCGTGCTGTGCGTTTCCGGCGACGGCGGATTTCAAATGAACATCCAGGAACTGGCCACGGTTCACCGTCTTGGATTGCCGGTGAAGATGGTCATCATCGACAACAAATACCTGGGCATGGTGCGGCAGTGGCAACAGCTGTTTTACCAGCGCAACTATGCCGAGACGGACCTGAGCGACAATCCGGATTTCGTGGAGATTGCGAAGGCGTACAAGATTCACAGCTTCCGTTTGAACGAAGACGCGATGCGGGAATTTCCAGTGTCAAGTGAAACCGGGGACCAGATCGACCGGTTCCTGGGTTCGGCTGAGCCGGAGTTGCTGGTGTTTGATTGCGCGCCGGAGGCAAATGTTTTTCCGATGGTGCCTGCGGGAGCGGCGCTTTCGGAGATGTTGCTGGAAGAGGAACCGACACAGTAGTGGGCGCGGCGGCGGGCAAGTTGCCCGCCGGACAGCCGGCGAGACGCCAGCGCTACAAAAGCCCGGCGCTACACAGGGCAGCGCTACGAAACGACACGGGAGAACCGATAATGCAGACTTTTCACATTCGCTATCGCAACACGCAGGGGACGTTGATGCGCATTCTGAATGCGGCCTCGCGCCGTGCGCTCGATCTGCCGGTAGTTCAGGCGGAACCGGCGGAGCACGATCACCAGGTTACGCTGGCGCTCGATGTGAATCAGAAGCAAGTGGGCCAGCTATGCCGCGAATGGTACGGGATCGCGGATGTGATTAGAGTTAGTTCCGGCGCGGCGCATACCGCGGAGTGGACGGCGCCGCATCCTCCGGCGGGCGTGACGATGGAAGAATCGCGCGCTGCGGCCCGCGCATAGGCTCTACTTGAATCGGCTGGGCAAGCATGACAGGTCTCCAGATGATAATGGCTGAGCAGCGTCATGCAACTGGGGGAAGCCTGGCAGGTTCCCCGTTTTTTGGTCTGGCGTCGTGAACGCGATCGTCAACCACTAAGGCCGCGAAGGTTCACGAAGGAAACCCTCGGAGCGCGAGGAGTTACGGTTTCACATCTGCATTGCATGTCCTGTAATCTCTGACTATGGATCTCAAACACATTAGTCGTGGAATCACCGAAGGGCGCGACCGCGCGGGCGCGCGCTCCATGTTCAAGGCGATCGGATTTACGGATGCCGACCTTAGCCGGCCGTTGATCGGTGTGGCCAATACGTGGATTGAAACCATGCCGTGCAACTTTCACTTGCGGCGGTTGTCGGCGAAGGTGAAAGAGGGAATTCGCGCGGCCGGCGGGACGCCGATGGAGTTCAATACCATCGCCATTTCCGACGGCGAAACCATGGGCACGGAGGGAATGCGGGCGTCGCTGGTGAGTCGCGAATTGATTGCGGACTCGATCGAGTTGGTGTGCCGCGGGCAGATGTTCGACGCCGTTGTGTGCGTGGTGGGGTGCGACAAAACAATTCCGGCGGCGGCCATGGCGCTGGCGCGGATGAACCTTCCGGGGATGGTGTTGTACGGCGGGACGATCGCGCCGGGCAGTTATCGCGGGAAAGACGTGACTATTCAGGACGTGTACGAAGCGATCGGGGCGAATGTCGCGGGCAAGATGAGCGACAAGGACCTGCGCGAACTGGAGAATGCGGCGTGTCCGGGCGCGGGCGCGTGTGGCGGGCAGTATACGGCGAACACGATGTCGACGGTGATGGAGGTGATCGGGCTCTCGCCGATGGGATTCAACAGCGTGCCGGCGATGGATCCGCAGAAAGACGAGGTCTCGTTCGCGTGTGGAAAAGTGGTGATGAATGTTCTGCGGAATGGAATTCTGCCGCGCGACATTCTGACGCGAGAGGCCTTCGAGAACGCGATTGCATCGGTGGCGGCGAGCGGCGGGTCGACCAATGCGGTGCTGCACCTGCTGGCCATTGCGCGCGAGGCGGGCGTTGGACTGGAGATCGACGACTTTCAAACTGTGAGCGCTCGTACTCCACTGCTCGCAGATTTGAAACCTTCAGGACGATTCGTCGCTTCTGACATGCATCGCGCGGGCGGGATTCGATTGCTGGCGCAGCGGCTGCTGAAGGGGAAGTATCTGCATGCGTCGGCGAAAACCGTTACTGGACGGACGATTGCGGCGGAAGCGGAGAACGCGGTCGAAACTCCGGGACAGGAAGTGATTGTGCCGCTGGATAAGCCGTTGAAAGCGACTGGCGGGTTGGTGATCCTTAAAGGAAATCTGGCGCCGGAAGGTTGCGTGGCGAAGATCAGTGGGCATGAACGACTGGAACAGCGCGGACCTGCGCGCGTGTTTGAGTCCGAGGAAGACGCGATGGCCGCGGTCACCGCGAAGAAAATCAAAGCGGGAGATGTAGTAGTGATTCGCAATGAAGGGCCGAAGGGCGGTCCGGGGATGCGCGAGATGCTGGGTGTGACCGCGGCGATTGTGGGCGAGGGACTGGGCGGATCGGTGGCTTTGCTGACCGATGGGCGCTTTAGCGGTGCGACGCGCGGGCTGATGGCGGGACATGTTTCTCCCGAGGCGGCGCTCGGCGGCCCTATTGCCGGTGTGCGCGATGGCGACATGATTCGCTTCGACGTAAACAAGCACGTGCTCGAGGTCGAAGTTAGCGACGACGTGTTGAAGCAACGGATGGCGCAGTGGAAGGCGCCAGCAGCGCGCTATCCGGCGGGCGTGTTCGCGAAGTATGCAGCGCTGGTATGGTCGGCGTCGCAGGGAGCGATCACGCGGCCGCGATGAGATTCCTTGAGCTCTAGAACCAGTCGCTGCGGTAGGCGACCCACCATGAGATGAAAAGGATGGGGATGGTGGCGGCGAAGGCCCACCAGAAGGGGAGCATGAAGTCGGCTAACAGGCCGAGCACCGTGAAGACCATCCAGAATATTTTTTTCTGCATTGAGGTGATTGTAAGGCGTTGGGAAGGAGAATGCGTGGACCGGGAGAGGCTGTCCCCACATAACCCGTTGATCGGGTTTGGCGGACTGTGAAAAACTGATCGTTGGCTCATTTTTTTCTAGGGCAACTATGGCAGGGCGTACTTTATTCGCGAAAATCTGGGATGCACACCTGGTCGCCCAACCGGCGGGGCGGTCGCCAATTCTCTACATCGATTTGCATCTTGTACATGAAGTGACTTCGCCGCAGGCCTTCGACGGGCTGCGGGCGGCTGGGCGTAAGGTTCGGCAGCCGGCGCGGACTGTGGCTACCGTAGATCACAACATTCCTACCGAACCGCGGGGAACTCCGATCACTGACCTCATTGCGGCCAAGCAGATTGCCGCTTTGCAGTCGAACTGCAAAGAGTTTGGGGTACGGCTGTTCGATATGGATTCGCCGGACCAGGGGATTGTGCATGTGATCGGTCCGGAGTTGGGGCTGACGCAGCCGGGGATGACGATTGTGTGCGGCGACAGCCATACGAGCACGCACGGGGCGTTTGGGGCGCTCGCATTTGGGATTGGCACGTCGGAGGTAGAGCATGTGCTGGCCACGCAGTGCCTGGCCCAGCAGCGTCCGAAGACGATGAAGATCGATGTTCGTGGGCGTTTGGCCGAAGGCGTCACGGCCAAGGATCTGGCACTGGGAATTATCGGGCAGATCGGGACGGCCGGGGCGACCGGGCACGTGATCGAATATGCGGGGCCTGCGGTTCGGGCGCTTTCGATGGAAGGGCGCATGACGCTGTGCAACATGAGCATTGAAGCGGGAGCGCGCGCCGGAATGGTGGCGCCCGATGAGACGACCATCGCCTATGTGAAGGGGAAGCGATTCGCTCCACGAGATGAGGAGTGGGAGAAGGCGGTTGCGTACTGGCGAAGTCTGCCGTCCGATGACGGTGCGGCGTTCGACGAAGTCGTGGAGATTGATGGCGCGCAGCTTTGTCCGTTTGTGACTTGGGGAACGAATCCAGGGATGGTGGCTCCGGTGACCGGGCGCGTGCCCGAGGTCAGAGGTCTGGAAGATTCGGATCGGCGGGCGGCGGAGCTTGCATTGCAGTACATGGGGCTGGAGCCAGGGCGGCGGATCGAAGATATTGATATTGACCGCGTGTTCATTGGGTCGTGCACGAATTCGCGACTTGAAGATTTACGGTCGGCGGCGCGCGTGGCTCGCGGGCATCACGTGAACTCGAAGGTGCGGGCGATGGTGGTGCCGGGATCGCAGACCGTGAAGCGGGCGGCGGAGCAGGAAGGGCTGCACAGGATTTTTCAGGATGCGGGATTTGAGTGGCGCGAGTCGGGATGTTCGATGTGCCTGGGAATGAATCCGGATATTTTGCAGCCGGGTGAGCGGTGCGCGTCGACCAGCAATCGCAATTTTGAAGGACGGCAGGGCCGCGGGGGGCGGACGCATCTGGTGAGCCCGATGATGGCGGCAGCGGCCGCGATTGCGGGACATTTCACGGACATCCGGAATTGGAAGTATGAGTAGGCAGTAATCTGTGGCCAGGGATCAGGTAGGAGTCGCGACGCGAACCGTAAAACGATTGGAGATGCGACGTTGTCGGCGACGAATAGTTCGAACTGATCTGGGAGTCCAAGAAAAATGAAACCATTTACTGTGCATCGAGGGCGAGTGGCACCGCTGGATCGGGTGAACGTGGATACCGACCAGATTATTCCGAAGCAATTTTTGAAGCGGATCGAGAAGACCGGGTTTGGACAATTTCTGTTTTACGACTGGCGATTCGGTGCGGACGGGAAAAAGAATCCCGATTTCGTGCTGGACGATCCGCGTTATGAAGGCGCGAGCATCCTGGTTGCTGGCAAGAATTTTGGGTGTGGATCGTCGCGGGAACATGCTGTGTGGGCGTTGGCCGACTTTGGCTTCCGGGCGGTGATTTCTTCTTCGTTCGCGGATATTTTCGCGAACAACAGCACCAAGAATGGATTTCTTGCCGTGCCATTGAGTGAGGAAGAAGTTGCGCAGTTGATGCAGCGGGCGCATGACATCGACGATTATCAAATCACGATCGACCTCGAAAAGTGCGAAGTGATCGACGATCAAGGGTTCCGCGCGAAGTTTGCTATGGACGAATTCACGCGTCATTGTCTGCTGAACGGGTTGGACGACATCGGGCTCACGCTTCAGCACGAGGCGGAGATTACGGCTTATGAGGCTCGCCATCCTAATCCTTCCACGATGCAGGCAGTGTCCTGACGAAAGGCCGTTAACCGCCGAGATCGCTGAGAGGTCGCAGAGAACGCGGAGAGAATTTAATGCCCGCTTTTGCAACTCCCTTGCAACTCGATTTTTGGGCGAAAACACTAGCGGTCAGAAAAGGTCAAAGCGAGTAAAGATTTGTAAAACCTTCGCCCCGGTCTTGACCACTGATGGGGCCGCAGTTGATGCTGGATAGGTGCGGTTTTGGCGTAGCTGCTCGCGTTGGTTCCTACCTGATTCACCCAAATAGGGAGGTCCCCGGCAAATTTTCTTCCTCCTGGGTAGAGTTACCGCAACCGAGCCTACAATGCTTACGTCTAATACTCGTGCTTCCTGCCGAGCCTTGGCCGAAACAGAACGGTGACGGACTAACCTGTGAATATGATCGATCTTTCTAATAGAACGTGGCGCGTGAGAGTTTCCTCTGCACCCGCTATCGCACTCTTCCTTCTTGCGGCAGTATGCGCATCCTTTGTTGGCTGTAGCAGTAGTACCGACTCCAAGCAGCAGAAGGCGCAGGCAGCGGGGCCGCGTTCGGTTTCTGTCGCCATTGCACAGGTGCAGCGCCAGGACGTGCCCGTTTACCTGACGGGCTTGGGTGCGGTCACGGCATTTAATACCGCCAACATCAAGAGCCGGGTTGACGGGCAGATCATGCAGGTGAACTTCCGGGAAGGGCAGAATGTAAAAAAGGGCGAGTTGCTCATTGAGATTGATGCGCGCCCTTTCCAGGCTCAACTCGATCAGATGCAGGCACAGTTGTTTCGTGACCAGGCGCAACTGCGGGACGCACAGCTGAACTTACAGCGTTATACGGCGCTGATTCCCTCGGGCAGCATTGCACAACAGCAGGTCGACACGCAGAAGGCGCTGGTGGATCAACTGGACGGAACAGTGCGCACCGATCAAGCGCAAATCGAGACCGCCAGGTTGCAAATCATTTATTGCCACATTACGGCGCCGTTCGATGGGCGTGTCGGATTGCGGCAGGTGGATCCGGGGAACATTGTGCACGCCTCAGACACAACTCCAATGCTGATCCTGACGCAATTGCAGCCGATTGCCGTGATTTTCACCCTCACGGAGGACGTGCTGCCAACGGTCTCGCAGCACATGAAAAAAGGAACGCTCGAGGTGGATGCTTTCAGCCGCGACGACCAGACCAAGCTGGCGACGGGCAAGTTGCTCACGATCGACAATCAGATTGATCCGACCACCGGAACGGCGAAGCTCAAGGCGGTTTTCGACAACAAAGATAATGTTCTGTGGCCGAACCAGTTTGTGAACGCCAATCTCTTATTAGAGACACGGAAGAACAGCACAGTGGTGCCGACCGCGGCGATTCTCCGAGGGCCGCAAGGAACGTTCGTATACGCAGTGAACCCTGACAAGACGGTGCAGGACAAGGCGGTAACGGTGTCGCTGACCCAGGGCGATACGACGGTCATTACGGCGGGGCTCAATCCCGGCGACACGGTCGTGACCGATGGGCAGGACAAACTCCAGAGAGGCAGCCGGATTGAACCGCGCGCCACCGGATCGGCTGGCAAGCACCCGTCGTCGCCGACTGAGGGCGAGGTAGGTGCAGGTTCAGGCAGCTCAGGTTCATGAGTCCTTCACGATTATTCATTCTCCGGCCGGTGGCAACTACGCTGCTCATGGTGGGCGTGCTGCTGGTGGGCTGGGTTGCATTCATGCAATTGCCGGTCTCGGCACTGCCGGAGGTCGATTACCCAACCATTCAGGTGGTCACGTTCTATCCTGGAGCGGATCCGGATGTGATGGCTTCGTCGGTCACGTCTCCGCTGGAGCGGCAATTCGGCCAGGTCCCCGGCCTGAGCCAGATGACGTCGACAAGTTCATTTGGCAGCTCGGTGATCACGCTGCAGTTCGGCCTCGATCAGAATATTGACGTGGAAGAGCAGCAGGTACAGGCTGCGATCAATTCCGGCTCGACGTATCTTCCGACGGATCTGCCCAATCCACCGATCTACAACAAAGTAAATCCTGCCGACGCGCCGATTCTTACTTTGGCATTGACTTCCGACTCCCTGCCTTTGTCGAAGGTGGAGGATATGGCGGACACTTCTCTGGCGCAGAAGATTTCGCAGTTGCCCGGAGTGGGTCTGGTTTCGATCAGCGGCGGGCAGAAGCCGGCAGTGCGAATTCAGGCTAATCCGACCGCACTGGCGTCGTATGGACTCAGCTTGGAAGACCTGCGGGCCGCGCTGGCTCAAGCGAACGTGGATCAGGCTAAGGGCGTGATCGATGGCGCGCGTCAGTCCTATACGATCGGCGCCAACGATCAGCTTTTTTCCAGCGATCAGTACAAGCCCATCGTCGTCGCGTATCACAACGGTTCGCCGGTGAGGCTCAGCGACGTGGCCAACGTCATCGATGGGACCGAGAATAACCAGCTCGCCGCGTGGATGAATTTGACGCCGGCGGTGATCGTCAATATTCAGCGGCAGCCCGGGGCCAACATTATTAGCGTAGTGGACCGGATCCAAAAACTGCTCCCGCAATTGCAGGCTTCGCTGCCCACGGCGGTGAAAGTGCAGGTTCTCACCGATCGCACCACGACCATCCGAGCGTCGGTTAAAGATGTGGAATTTGAGTTGATGTTGTCGATTGCGCTGGTGGTGCTGGTGGTGTTTCTGTTCCTGCGAAATTTGGCTGCGACGGTAATTCCCAGCGTAGCGGTGCCACTCTCGCTGATCGGAACATTCGGCGTGATGTACCTGTTGGGCTACAGCCTGAACAACCTGACGCTAATGGCCCTCACCATCTCCACCGGGTTTGTGGTGGATGACGCCATCGTGATGATCGAGAATATCGACCGCTTTCTGGAAGCGGGGGATTCGCCGCTGGACGCGGCATTGAAAGGCGCGGGACAGATCGGATTCACAATTGTTTCGTTGACGGTATCGCTGATCGCAGTTCTCATTCCTCTGCTGTTCATGGGTGACATAGTCGGCCGGCTGTTCCGTGAATTTGCGGTGACGCTGGCGGTCACGATCCTGGTTTCGGCGGCAGTTTCGCTCTCACTCACGCCGATGATGAGCGCCAAACTGCTGAAGCATCGCAAGGAAGGCGAGAAGGGCCGCTTCTACGAGATCACGGAAGATTATTACAACCGGATCATTGCCTTTTACGGGCGCACGGTAAAGGTGGTGTTGCGCCACCAGCCACTAACGTTGCTGGTGACCTTCGGAACGCTGGTGCTCACGCTGTTTTTATACGTCGTGGTGCCAAAGGGTTTCTTTCCAGTGCAGGATACGGGCGTGATCCTGGGCGTGTCGGAAGCGCCGGATTTTATCTCGTTCGATGCCATGTCGCAACGGCAGCAGGAGTTGGCAAAAGTCATTCTGCGGGACAAAGCCGTGGATAGTTTGTCGTCGTTCATCGGCGTCGACGGGACGAACACCACGCCGAACGAAGGCCGAATTCAGATCAATCTTAAGCCGCGAGACCAGCGCGCCGACGACGCTTCGGCGATCATCCGGCGTCTGCAGCCGGAACTGGCGAAGGTCGACGGCATCACACTTTACATGCAGCCGGTGCAGGATCTCACAGTGGAAGACCGCGTGAGCCGCACCCAGTTCCAGTATTCGATTGAAGATGCGGACGCGCAGGAACTGGCGCAGTGGACGCCAAAGCTGGTGGCTAAGCTGCAGACATTGCCTGCGTTGCGCGACGTGGCCACCGATCAGCTCAACAACGGGCTCAAAACCAATGTCACGATCGACCGGGACACGGCCTCGCGATTGGGAATTTTCCCGCAGGCCATTGACAATACGCTTTACGACGCTTTCGGACAGCGGCAAGTTTCGACCATCTTTACCCAGCTGAACCAATACCACGTGATCCTGGAGGTGCTGCCGAGCTTCGCGCAGAGTCCTGCGGACCTGCAGAATATCTATATCCGGCCCAGCACGGTGACGCCGAACAGCGGCGCGCCCACGGCCAACGGAGCGGCGGTGGCCACCAGCGGCGCGCCGGTTCCGATCTCGACGTTTACGCGGATGAAGGCGACTACAACCTCGCTCGCGGTCAACCATCAGGGGCAGTTCCCAGTGGTGACACTCTCTTTCAACCTGGCCCCCGGCGCGTCACTGGGAGATGCGACCAAGCAAATTCAGCAGGCGGAAAAAGAGATTCAGCTGCCGCCCAGCATCCATGCTGCATTTCAGGGAACGGCCGCGGCCTTTCAGAACTCATTGGCCTCGGAGCCTTACTTAATTCTGGCGGCGGTAATTACGGTTTACATCGTGCTGGGCGTTTTGTATGAAAGCTACATCCATCCGATCACGATTCTTTCCACCCTCCCCTCGGCGGGCGTGGGTGCCATTCTGGCGCTGATGATCACCGGCAATGATTTAACGGTGGTGGCCCTGATCGGCATCATCCTTCTGATTGGTATCGTGAAGAAGAACGCCATCATGATGATCGACTTCGCGCTGGAGGCGGAACGGGTAGAACATAAACCGCCGGAGGAAGCGATCTACCAGGCGTGCCTGCTGCGTTTCCGGCCGATCATGATGACGACGATGGCGGCGCTGCTGGGCGGATTGCCGCTGGCGCTGGGGTCGGGGACAGGGGCGGAACTGCGCCGGCCGCTGGGTATCACGATTGTGGGCGGGTTGCTGCTGAGCCAGTTGCTCACGCTGTACACGACGCCGGTAGTTTATTTGTGGTTCGACCGGCTGGCGCAAAGGTTCTCGCGTTATCGAATCGGCAATCCGATTCCGCAGGAACCCATGTCGGCGGATTAGACGATGAGTATTTCGACTCCATTCATACGGCGCCCGATTGGCACGTCGCTGATGGCCGCGGCGCTGCTGCTTTCGGGAATCCTCGCCTTCAATTTTCTTCCCGTGGCTTCGCTGCCGAAGATGGACTTTCCTGTTATCAGCGTAGGCGCATCCTTGCCGGGAGCCGATCCGCAAACCATGGCGTCGGCGGTGGCAACCCCACTGGAGCGCCAATTCGGACGCATTGCGTCGATCAACCAGATGACTTCCTCGAGCCAGCTCGGAAGCACCGGAATCTCGATGCAATTCGATCTCAACCGGAACATCGATGCGGCAGCGCGGGATGTGCAAGCATCGATCAATGCGGCGCGAAGCCAGCTTCCCGCAAACCTGCCAAGCAATCCGAGTTATCGAAAGGTGAATCCCTCGGATGCTCCCATTCTGCTGCTGGGATTAACGTCGGATACCGAGACGGTGCCTCATATGTATGACGCCGCCGATTCCATCCTGGCGCAAAAACTGGCGCAAGTGCAGGGGGTGGGGCAGGTCTTCGTGTGGGGTTCATCGCAGCCAGCGGTGCGTGCGGAGGTCAATCCCACTCTGCTGAATAAGCTTGGAGTTGGTCTGGATACGGTGCGGAATGCGCTCAATGCTGCGAACGCCAACCGGCCAAAAGGAGCAGTCTCGGACAGGTCGAGGATGTACATGCTCGATGACAACGACCAACTCTTCACGGCGGACCAATATCGCCCTCTGATTGTGGCCTACAGCAATGGCGCCGCCGTTCGCCTTGGGGACGTCGGCGAGGTGACGGATTCGCTAACCGATAAACGCAACCTGGGACTAATCAACGGTCAACGGGGCGTGATGCTGGCGATCTTCCGGCAAGCTGGGGCGAACATCATTGACACCGTGGACCGGGTGCAGGCCGTCATTCCTTTCCTTCAATCCTCAATTTCGCCGGCGATGAAGCTTTCCGTTGTGATGGACCGCACCGTTTCAGTAAGAGCCTCGGTCAAGGATATTGAGAGAACGCTGCTGATTTCGATAGCGCTGGTGATCATGGTCGTATTCGTCTTTTTGCGCACGGTGCGCGCGACGATCATCCCCAGTATTGCAGTCCCGCTTTCCCTGGTGGGAACGTTTGGGGTGATGTACCTGCTGGGATACAGCCTGGATAACTTATCCCTGATGGCGCTTGCCATTTCGACGGGATTCGTGGTCGATGATGCCATCGTTGTGCTGGAGAACATCACACGATATGTCGAACACGGAATGGGAGTAGTGCAGGCGACGTTCAAAGGAGCGGCAGAGATCGGATTTACCGTGCTGTCGATGAGCACGTCGCTAGTAGCCGTATTCATTCCTTTGCTGATGATGGGCGGAATCGTGGGGAGGCTGTTCCGCGAATTTGCTGTCACGCTCAGTGTCGCGATCGGAGTATCGCTGATAGTTTCTTTGACGACGACTCCGACAATGTGCGCAAAGTTCCTGAGGCCACCGAAGAAAGATGAGAAGCACAACATCTTCTACCGAATCAGCGAATGGTCATTCGACCGGATGCTCGCAACTTATACCCATGCCCTGAAGTGGGTGCTGCGTTATCAGTTTGTGACGCTCTTGGTCACAATCGGCGTCGCGCTGCTCAGCGGGTGGCTCTACTACAAGGTGCCGAAGGGGTTTTTCCCGCAGCAGGATACGGGGCGCATCCAGGGGACGGTGATCGGGGCGCAGGACATTTCGTTCCAGTCTATGTCAGACAAGATGCGCAACTACGTAAAAATCGTGATGGCGGACCCCGCTGTGGACACGATGGCCGGTTTTACCGGCGGAAATACGGCTCTGAACCAGGGGCGCTTCTTTGTGATGCTGAAGCCGCTGGAGCAGCGCGGGGCTTGCCAGAAGCGGCATTTCTGGCAATCATGCCATTACGCGTCGGCGGATGAGGTGATCAATCACTTGCGAGGGAAGCTGGCGGTGGTGCCGGGTGCGACACTGATTTTGCAATCGTCTCAGGAACTCACGATTGGGGGCCGATATGGTAACGCGCAGTATCAGTACACGTTGCAAAGCCCGGATATCGATGAATTGAACTCCTGGGCGCCCCGGCTGTTGCAAAAAATGAGGCAACTGCCGCAGCTGCGAGACCAGAACTCCGATCAGCAGGACAAGGGACTTCAAGCCAGACTGGTGATTGACCGCGATACGGCCAGCCGGCTGGGGATCACGCCGCAAACGTTGGACAATGCTCTCTATGATGCGTTCGGGCAAAGGCAAGTCTCCACCATGTACCTTCCTCTGAACCAGTATCACGTAGTGATGGAGGTGGCGGACCAATTTCAACAGACCCCAGAAGGGCTGCAAAATATCTACTTACGCGCAACGAACGGGTCCGCGATACCCTTGGCTGCGTTCACCCATTTTGAGCCTTGGAACACTCCGCTTGCGGTGAATCATCAGGGGCAGGTGCCTTCGGTGACGATTTCGTTCAACTTAGCGCCAGGAGTATCGCTGGGGGAGGCGACGGATGCGATTGAGAATGCCGAGCGCAGCATCGGATTCCCGCCTGCGATCACCGCAAGTTTCCAAGGGACGGCAGCGGCATTCCAGGATTCGAAATCCAACATGCTGATCCTGATCATCACGGCTCTCGGGGCCGTGTATATCGTCCTGGGCATGCTATACGAAAGCTACATGCACCCGATTACGATTCTTTCGACGATTCCGTCAGCGGGGTTGGGAGCGCTACTGGCGCTGATTTTGACGCACAACGAGTTGAATGTGATAGGGATGATCGGGATCATCCTGCTGATTGGGCTGGTAAAGAAGAACGCGATCATGATGATCGACGTAGCTCTCGAAGTAGAACGGAATCAGGGCAAGAAACCCGCCGAGGCCATCTACGACGCCTGCATTCTGCGGTTTCGGCCAATCACGATGACCACCATGGCGGCATTGTTGGGCGGGTTACCGCTGGCAGTCGGCGGCGGTACCGGGTCGGAGCTTCATCGGCCGCTGGGCATCACGATTGTTGGCGGGCTCATTGTTAGCCAGATGTTGACCCTGTTTACGACGCCAGTGGTGTACGTCTACCTGGATCGCCTGCGACTGGCGCTGCGAGGCGGTCACGAGGAGAAGGCACGTCCTGAGCCTTCCTCTGCAGGCACTCCCCGTCCTAGTCCGGCGCACTGAAACCCAAAGTCGACTAAACTGGCAAACGGTGCAACCTGCCCGAAGAAATCGCGCATCGCAGCAATGAGACCAGCCAAGACCAGCCTGTTTGCTGCGCGAAGGGCCACTTGTCCCGTATGATAGAGGTTACCGGCTTTACCGCTTGAGAGATGCATATCGTCCCGTGTTGCCGGGAGCCAGCGATTTCCCAGTTGTCGTTTTCAATTTCCACCAGGAGTTACGGATGCTAAAGAAAGCAGCGGCTCTGTTCGTTGTTGGCGTGAGCGTGGCTATTTGTTTGAGTTGTGCGGTTACCAGCGGCCGGTATTTGTATGTGGCGATTCCGGGGCTAAATGAAATCGTGGTTTACCGGGAAGATCCAAACTCCGGCATCCTTACGCAACTAGCGGGCAGTCCGATCACGGCGGGATCGGCGGTGCAGTCCTTAGTGATCCATCCGTCTAATAAATTCATGTACGCCGCCAATACCGGGGATTCTCCTGGCGACATTTCTTTATTTACGATTTCGCCGGGCGGGGCGATCAATGAAGTCACGCCTCGCACTCCCGCGGGAACGGCCCCCACCGTGCTGGCGATGGACCCGGCCGGAACCTTCCTCTACGTTGGCAACTCCGGGTCGGGCAATGTTTCGGTGTTTTCCATCAATGCCAAAACCGGTTTGCTGAGTGAAATTGTAGGCTCGCCATTTGCGATGGGACTTAGTCCATTAAACCTCGCGGTGTCGCCGGCGGGCGGGTTTCTGTACGTAACCGGGGTCGGGTCTCCCGGGGCCATTGAAGCGTTCAGCCTGAATCAAGGAGTTCCCAGCGTGATTGCCGGTACGCCGTTCGTTACTGGAAACGGCCCGTACGGGCTGACGATTGCATCCGGAGGGGGGTTTCTCTACACCGCCAACAAGCTGGATAGTTCGATTTCGGAATACACGATCAAATCAGACGGCTCGCTCGCACAATTCTCAAATTCGCCCATTGGTGAGGGGCAAGGCTCGGGGCCGCTCGCGCTTCTGATCGACAAGTCCGGCAAGTATATGTATGCAGCTAACCAGAGCGCCAGCAACCTCGCGGCCTTCTCCATCGGAGGACAAGGCGCCTCAGCGGGCGCGCTCAATCTTCTGACGAACTCGCCTTTTACCACCGGTGCGCAGCCCAGCGCACTGGCGATGGATCCGAGCGGCAAATATGTGTTCGTGGGCAACCAGACGTCTCCCAAGGTTCAATCTTTCCAACTCGACACCCCGAGCGGAACGCTCACATCCATAAACACTTACAACCTGCCAGGTGCGCCGACTTCGATCGCGGTGACCCCGTAGATTTCTGATTATCAGGAGCGCATGGCGACAACACTCCAAATCGAGCAAGCCGCACGCCCGTCGGAACGCTACGCACAACGAGTCAATCGGGAATGGGTGCGGCTTCTCGATTTGCTGCAGATGAATGTGCGTTATGAGCGCTGCATCGGAGTGGAACTATTTACCGACGAGGGCAGGCGCATTCTGGATTTTCTTTCCGGGTACTGCGTTCACAACGTCGGTCACAATCACCCAGAGATCGTGCGCGCGTTGCAGGGCGAACTGGAGCGCTGCGGTCCGGCCATGATTCAGACGCACGTTGCGGACCTGGCGGGAGAACTGGCGGAGAAATTGTGTACACGGGCGGGCGGCCGTTTAGCGAAGGCATTTTTCTGTTCTTCCGGCAGCGAGGGCGTGGAATCTGCCATCAAGTTTTCGCGCGCGCATACGAAGCGCGCGGGAATCCTGTGCGCGGAACATGCATTCCATGGCTTGACTTGCGGTGCGTTGTCGTTGATGAGCGACAAGTTTTGGAGCGAGGGTTTCGGTCCGCTTCTGCCGGAGACTGCCGCGGTTCCGTTCGGGGATCTGGATGCGCTGGAGCGCGAACTGAAAAGCAAGAGATTCGCGGCGTTCGTTGTGGAGCCTATTCAGTCGGAGGCTGGAGTCCGCGTCCCAGATCGAGATTACCTGCGCACCGCGGAGTCCCTGTGCCGGCGCTATGGCACGCTGTTCGTGCTCGATGAAGTGCAGACTGGCATGTACCGGACCGGGCGGTTCCTGGCGGCGCACGAATTCGGAGTTGAGCCAGATATGGTCGTGCTCGCGAAGGCGATGAGCGGAGGTCTGGTACCGTGCGGCGCGGTGCTCATGTCAGACGCGGTGTGCCGCTCGGTGTATTCGTCGTTGCCACGGGCGTTCGTGCATACGTCTACATTCAGCGAGAACAGCCTGGCCATGCGGGCTGCGCTGGCTACTCTGGACGTTCTGCAAACCGAAAATCTGGGCCAGCGCTCTACCGAAGCGGGCAAGTATTTGCAGGCGGGACTTTCCGAAGCGCTGTGCGAGTTTGAGATGGTGAAAGAAGTCCGCGGGATGGGCTTGCTGATGGGAATTGAATTTCGAGAGCCCAGCCAGTTGCGATTGCGCATCCCGTATCAGGCATTTGCAGCGATTCATCCCGCGATGTTTGGCCAGATCGTAGTGATGCGTCTGTTCCGCGATTGCGGGTTTCTGACCCAAATCTGCGGAAACAACTTCAGGGTTCTGAAGGTCGCACCACCCCTGGTTGTGACCGATTCGCAACTCGATGAATTCGTGCAGGCGATCCGAAGTGTCGTAGAAATTGCCCATTCGGCTGGAGCTTTCTGGTCGGAAGCGATGGGACTGGCGCGGCGGGCCTTCCGCAGCTAAAATCGGCTGCACGCCGAGATGGCGTCAGTCGAAAGCTCTCTTGATTTAACACTTGTGATTTAACTACCGGGTTAAAATTCGGCCCAGTCGCACTGGGACAATTCGCGAAAAACGGCATCCAGCTTGCGGTACAACCGCAAACACCGCCCCACCATCTAAGTTTGTAGCCTGGTCTTCCGGGACAGATGGCGCTGGCACTGTGCCGGGACAGGACCCCAACAAATGAAAATCGCCAGCGCCGCGAGCGCCTTTCCCAAGCATTACTACCCTCAAAAGTTTCTTTTAGAAAAACTTCAGGAATACTGGGGCGACCAACTTCGAAATCCCGCGATGTTGGCGCGATTGCACAAGAACGTCGCGGTGGAAGGCCGTCACCTGGCAATGGAACCGGACAAGTACAACGATCTCACAACTTGGGGCCAGGCCAATGACGTATGGATTGAAGTAGCGCAGGAACTGGGAGAGCAATCCCTGTGCCGCGCGCTACATCATGCCGGCCTGGAACCGAGCTCGCTGGGCGCTTTGTTTTTTACATCGGTCACGGGCATTTCCAGCCCTTCGATCGACGCGCTACTGATTAATCGTATGGGGCTGCCGGTGAACATCCGGCGCGTACCAATTTTTGGCTTGGGATGCGTGGCGGGTGCCGCAGGCATTGCGCGCGCCGCGGATTATGTGCGCGCCTATCCATCGCAAGCCGCCGCGCTGGTCTCGGTCGAACTTTGCTCGTTGACCATTCAGCGCGACGATCTCTCGGTGGCGAATCTGATTTCTTCCGGACTCTTCGCCGACGGCTCGGCGGCGGCCATCGTGACCGGAGACGATCTGCCTTCAACGGGGCCAGAGATTCTTGCGACAAGATCAATTTTTTATCCTGACACGGAACAGATGATGGGATGGAAAGTGACGGAAAAGGGATTCCGCATCACGCTCTCTCCAGAGGTTCCAGTGCTGATCCGCGAACACCTGGGTCAGGATGTGGATTCGTTTCTCGGCGATCACGGCCACCAGCGCGGCGACATCAAAAGCTGGGTCTTGCACACCGGCGGTCCGAAAGTGCTGGAAGCAACGGCGGCCGCGCTCGACCTGCACAATGGCCAACTGGATGCTTCTTGGGACTGCCTGAAAAAAGTGGGAAATCTTTCATCAGCGTCGGTATTGGTAGTGCTGGAAGATGTGATGCGAAACCGGCGTCCTGAGCCGGGCACCCTCGGTATTCTGGCGGCGATGGGCCCGGGATTTTGTTCCGAGCTTTTACTTTTACGGTGGTGAGGTCCGGGAGTTGTTGAATTCGACTGATGTGTTTGTGATTGGTGGCGGTCCCGCGGGGTTAGCGGCGGCGATCGCCGCGCGCCAGCAAGGATTCCGCGTGATCGTGGCCGATGGCGCACAGATGCCGATCGACAAACCCTGCGGCGAAGGCCTGATGCCCGATGGCGTCGCCGCTCTGCAAGAGCTGGGAATTTGTCTGGGATCTCAGAACGGCTATCCATTCCGCGGAGTTCGATTTCTGAGTTCCGCTCTCGCGGTCGAAGCAAAATTTCCCAATGGAGCGTCGGGCATGGGCGTGCGCAGGCCCGTGCTGCATCGATTAATCGCAGAGCACGCCGCTAAGCTCGGAATCGATCTCTTGTGGCAGACCCCGGTGACCGGTATTGCGGCGGATGGCGTTTACCTGGGAAGCCGCAAAGTGAACGCGCGCTGGATCATTGGAGCCGACGGCGGCAGTTCGCGAGTGCGTCGCTGGGCGAGGTTGGAAGCTTTTCGAAAGCGAGATGTCCGCTATGCGTTTCGACAGCACTATGGCGTGGCTCCGTGGACCGACCACATGGAGTTGCATTGGGGCCGGCAGGGACAAATCTACGTCACGCCCGTAGCAGATGATCAAGTTTGCGTGGCGTTGATTTCTCACAACCCGAAACTGCGGCTCGCCGAGGCCGTGGAGCGGTTTCCTGAATTAAAGTCGCGGCTGGATGGGGCTCACGTTACCTCTAACGAACGAGGCGCGCTGACCGCGACCTGCAAGCTGAAACGCGTGAGTCGCGGTAATGTCGCGTTAATCGGCGATGCTTCAGGTACGGTGGATGCCATAACCGGCGAAGGACTCTGCCTTGCCTTCAGCCAGGCGATGGTCTTGGCGGACTGCTTGCGGCGGGGGGAATTGTGGCGCTACGAGCAGGAGCATCGCAAGCTCGGGCTGCGGCCGTTTCTTATGGCTCGGTTGATGCTCACGCTGGACGGGCGTCCTCGTCTGCAGGATCGAACCTTCCAGACTTTTCAGAAACATCCTGCCGTTTTCCGCCGGCTGCTCGGATTACATGTGGGGGTGCTATCTCCGTTGCACCTTGCGGTGGATGGTCTGACCTTGGGATGGGGGTTGCTCACTGCCTAAGTTCATGAATTGCGCCCGCAGATTTACTACGAGCCTGGGTTGGCGAAGATTTGTACTGGCAGTTTCAACTCTGCTGGTCTCTTGTGTTGCCCTGAGCGCGGCCCAGGACAAGGCATTTCAGCTTGACCCCGCGCAAACTTCCGTCAAATTCACGGTGGGCGACGTGCTTCACACCGTGCGGGGAACTTTTCGGTTGAAGCAAGGATCGCTGGAATTCGAGCCCACCACAGGCAAAATTTCTGGCGAGATTGTGGTCGACGCGCAAAGCGGCGACAGCGGCAGTGGCGCGCGTGATCGTAAGATGCACAAGGAAATTTTAGAAAGCAACCGCTATCCCAATATTGCTTTTCGTCCGGACAGAGTCGAAGGCGCGGTCGCGAATCCCGGAAAATCTTCCGTCAATGTTCACGGGATGTTCAGCATTCACGGGGTGGACCACGAGATGACGGTTCCTGCGGAAGTGGAGTTGTCCGCAGATCATTGGACTGCAACGGTGCACTTTACGGTTCCCTATGAAAAGTGGGGAATGAAAAATCCGAGCACACTGTTTTTACGGGTCAACAATTTCGTCGATATTGATTTGACGGCGGCTGGTAACGTTGTAAAACCGGCAATTGCGAATTCAGTTCGCTGATTCAGGTCAGAATCCATCCTGCGGAACAATGCCTTTTCCTTCCGTGCATTCATAGCAGCGGCCCATCGCCAGATTCTTATATTCTTCCGTTCGTCCGCTTGGCCAATCGATCACGACGCGATCGATGCGGTCTCGCTTTTCCAAGCCAAAGGTGACTGGTAGTTCGGATTGGGAGAGGTAGCTGGAGCCACCTTTGACCAGCCTGGACTGGGTAAGGCCGCCCGCAAAAACGCGAACCAGGGCGCCAATTCCGTCGCGATTAGATTTCGTACCCACCACGCGAAAGCGAATGCTGCGGTTGCCGTTGAGGAGATCGTTGCGATAGAGGCAGGCTGGCCCGTTGTTAGTGGTGAGCAGCAGGTCGAGATCGCCGTCGCGATCGAAATCGGCATAAGCGAGTCCACGGCCAACTTTCGGCTGATCGAAACTTCCGCCGGCTTCTGCCGCGACATCGCGAAACATTCCCTTGCCAAGATTCAGAAAAAGTTGAGGCGGCTGCGCGTATCCTACGTTGCCGCGGATATTGCGTACGGTCTCGTCAATGTGGCCGTTAGCCACGGCGAAGTCGAGCCAACCATCGAGGTTGATATCGAGAAAGGCGCAGCCAAAGCCAAGACTGTTTCGAGAGGCGATACCCACTCCCGATTGCGGTGCGATATCTTCGAAACTCTTGCCGCTGAAACGGTAGAGCCCGATCATTTCGTTGTCGAAGTTTGTGATGGCAACTCCGGGAGCACCGGAATTATCGAAGTCCGCAACGTCAACGCCCATGCCGGCGCGGGCTTTACCTTCGCTGCTGAATGCGATTCCGGCTTCGACCGCCGAATCCTTGAACGTGCCATTGTGCTGGTTGCGATAGAGCTTGTTGGGTTGAGTATCGTTGGCAACGAGCAGATCGGGCCAGCCGTCGTGGTTTTCGTCGAACAAGGCAACTCCCAGCGACTTGGAACTGCTGTCGAAGACTCCACTGGCGGCAGTGACGTCTTCAAACGTGCCGTCACCCCGATTGTGAAAGAGCCAGCAGGTCGCCCCGCGATACGCTTCGGGTGTGCAGTACGACTTATGCTTGCCGTCGAGGCTGCAGAAGACGTCGTGTTCGGGCGACCACTTCACGTAGTTGCACACGAACAGATCGAGTAGGCCGTCGCGGTCATAGTCAAACCACAGTGCGGAAGTGCTGAATCCTTCGCGCTTGCCCAGCCCACTCGCGTTCGTTACGTCGACGAAAGTGCCTTTACCGGTGTTGCGGAAAAGCCGGTTTTGGCCCACGCATGTGATGAGAATGTCGGGGAAGCCGTCGTTGTTGTAGTCGCCAACCGCGACACCCATGCCGTACATTTCGACATCGAGTCCCGCGCGCGCTGTCACATCGGTGAAGGTGCCGTTGCCATTGTTGTGATAGAGGCGCAGCGTGGTGCGGCGCTTCTTGTGGCCGGGCCAGTCGGTGCCATTGATTAGAAGAATGTCCTGCCAGCCGTCCCGATCATAATCCAGGAAGGCGCAGCCGGAGCCGAGGGTTTCAGGCAGGAATTTTCCGCCGAAGGCTCCGCTATTGTGCTCGAACTGAATGCCCGACTGAGTAGTGACATCGACGAATCGAAAGCCGGGAGAAGCCGCCGCGGCCTGGGCCGAGAGAGCGGGCCAACCAGTCAGTTGCGAGCAGGATGCGGCTCCTGCCATTCCCCATAGGAATGACCTGCGATTCACGGAACGTTCACCAGCCCGGCGCGAATGGCGTAAACCACCAACTCCGCAGTTTTGTGAATGCCCAGAGTCGACATAATGTTGGCGCGGTGAACTGCGACGGTATTGGCGCTGAGATCGAGCACTGTCGCAATCTCTTTGTTGGACTTGCCATCGACGATCATCTGCAGCACCTCGAGTTCCCGCGGGGTGAGCGCTGCGCTGCGTTCGCCCTTTAGAGATGAACGCTGCTCCACCTGCGGATCAAACACCGTCTCACCGGCCGCAATCTTGCGAATCGCAGCGCCAAGTTCCAAGTCCATCGCGTTCTTGAGGATATATCCCTTGGCGCCGGCTTCGACGGCCTGCCGCACCCACGTACTCTCGGAATGCATGCTGAGCATGAGAACCGCTGTGTCTGGCGAGATTTGAATGATCTGGCGCGTGGCTTCCAGGCCGTTCATGCCGGGCAGCGCGCAATCCATCACGACCACTTGCGGATGAAGGTTTTTAGCCAGTTTGATGGATTCCTCGCCGTCACCGGCTTCGCCCACAACTTCCATGTCGGCTTCATCTTCCAGCATGCGGCGAAAGCCGCGCCGCACCAGACTGTGATCATCCACCAGCAACACTGTGATCTTCTTTTCCATAGGACTCCACTTTCTCTCTGGGAACGTCCAAACGTACCAGCGTTCCGCCTTCCGTTGGACGTGAAAAAGCAATTTGCCCGCCCATCAATTCCGAGCGCTCGCGCATCGCGACCAATCCAATCCCGCGCCTTGTGGGACGCTCCGCGAAGCCGGTGCCGTGATCCTCTACTTCCAACTCAAGCGCCTGCGGCAGGAAGCGCAATCGCACCCATGCCTGCTTTGCTCCCGAGTGCCTTGCAACATTATTGAGCGCCTCCTGCAGAATGCGATAGACATGCACTCCGGCGCTGCTATCCACGGGGAACGCCGCCCCCTCCTTTTCATAGGATATGGCAATTCCGGTTTGCCGTTCCGCGGTAGGAATGTACCAGTCGAGAGTGCTCTCCAATCCGGCCTCGTCCAGCATAACGGGATGTAATGCCTGCGAGAGGCTGCGAACGCTCTCCAGCGTAGTCTGCACGATCTGCAGAACTTCCTGCAAATCCGCGCGCAAAGACGAACCTTCTGGAGCGTGCGTTCCGGCGCGCCGCAGCATCGATCCAACTGCAGTCAGGATCTGGCCGAATTCGTCATGCAGTTCCCGCGAAATATAACGCAGCGTGGATTCCTGGGTGGCAATCAATTTCTGCGCCAGTTCGCTGCGGCGCTCGGAAACCTCGGCCAGACGCGCGAACAGACGCCGGTTCCAGCGGATCACAGAAAGTCCATTGAGCAGGATCGCCAGCAGCGTGGCTGCCAGGAAAACATAGGCCTGCCATCGCACCCGGTCGTAAATCTGAACGATGCGCTGGCCGGCTTGCTCCTCGTTCTCGCTGTTTTGCACGAGCAATCGAGCCACCGCCGTGCTCAGCGCGGCCTGCCGCTCTTGCAGCGAAAGTTGAATCTGCTCGCGCGCCTCTTTTTCCTTGCCGGCACCGGCCAGCGCGAAAATGCGATCGACGGCGTCCCAGAACTGAGTGAACGATGCCGACAGAAATGTGCTTTGCTCCGGAGTGCGACTGGCCGCGGCGAATCCCGCTTCCAGGCGCATCGCATCATCCAGATCGGTACGAATTCTCTGGAACTGCGCCGACCATGCGGTGAGTGGATAAGGCTCATCGCTGCTGACCATGTCGCGCATGGCGACTGCGAGCAGGTTCAGGTCATTTTGAATTCGCAGCAATTGCAGAGAGTCTTTGCGATTACGGTCGACGAGTCCGGTCTGCAACTTGCGCAACCCGGTGACCTGCCAGGTGATATAGGCCGAATATGCCACAACCGCGGATAGCGTAATGAGTAGGCCTAGCAAGAGACCCAGGGTCGGTGATCGTTCCGGCGCGGAGGGGCGGGACACGCCCCGAGGATACAACGTCCGGACTGCCCTTTCATAGGGCGGCACGCGGAGGTTGGATATGTGACAATGCAGTAATAATGAAGCGAATCCGCTCCCGGCAGAGTCAAACAATAGATTGAGTTCTCCATCCAAAGAAGCCGCCAAGGGCCCTAAAATCCAGCGCCTGAAGGCCGTCTGGCCGGAAGTCTGGAAGCTGATGCGTCCGCGGCGCGGCCTGCTCGCGGTGGGCTTTGTGCTGATGGTGATCAATAAGCTCGCAGGGTTTGTGCTGCCGTATTCGTCGAAATTCCTAATCGACAACGTCGTCGGAAAACACCAAACCGCTCTGCTACGGCCGCTGGTTTTATCGGTTCTATTGGCTACCCTCGTTCAGGGCGTCACCTCGTTTTCATTGACTCAATTGCTGTCGAAGGCAGCCCAACGCCTGATTGCCGAGCTTCGACAACAGGTGCAGGCCCACATCTCCCGCCTGCCTGTGGCTTTTTACGACGCCAACAAAACGGGTGCGCTGGTGTCGCGCATCATGAGCGATGTGGAGGGCGTTCGTAATCTCCTGGGCACGGGCTTGGTGGACTTTGTCGGAGGGTTAGTCGCCGCCGGAATCGCTGTTTCGCTTTTGCTGCGCATTAGTGCGCCGCTTACTCTGATCGCTCTGGGATCGCTGGGTTGCTTTGCTCTAGCGCTGAATCGGGCGTTTTCGACGATCCGGCCGATTTTCCGTGAACGCGGAAAGATCAATGCGGAAGTTACAGGACGCCTGACAGAATCGCTGGGCGGCGTGCGCGTGATTAAGGGATATCACGCGGAAAAACGCGAAGAAAACGTTTTTGCCACCGGCGTGCGCCGCCTGCTCGATAACGTCATGCGCACACTGACTGCCACGTCTCTGATGGGACTCTCCGCCAGCGTGCTACTGGGCGTGGTGGGAGCCGCGACTATGTATGTGGGCGGGCGCCAGATGATGGCGCACACGCTTAGCCCTGGAAGTTATTTTTCTTATAACTTTTTGCTCGTGTTTCTGATCGCTCCGGTCATGCAGGTTGTGTCAATCGGAACGCAGCTTACTGAAGCGCTGGCTGGTCTGGAGCGAACCCAGGAGATCATGGGTGAAAGGCCCGAGGACCGGGATCCGCGGCGTTCGGTGCAACTGCATGACATTGTGGGCGAAGTCGCATTCGAGAATGTGACTTTTAGTTACGACGGTGCGCACGACGTTCTTCGCGATGTTTCTTTTCATTCGGCGCCAGGAACGGTGACTGCGCTCGTGGGTTCGTCGGGTTCGGGAAAATCGACGACGATCGGTTTGATCTCCGCCTTCTATGTGCCGTCGAAGGGCAAAGTAGTAGTGGATGGCGTCGACTTGAGTACGGTGCGCCTGGATTCGTTTCGCACGCGCCTGGGAGTTGTGCTGCAGGAATCTTTTCTGTTCGACGGAAGTATCCGGGAGAACGTCGCCTTCTCGCGGCCTGACGCCAGCGAGGAAGAAATCATGCGCGCCTGCCGCATCGCCCGCGTCGATGAGTTTGCCGAGTCTTTCGCTGACAAATATGACACCGTGGTCGGCGAGCGCGGCGTGAAACTTTCGGGGGGACAGCGGCAGAGGATCTCGATTGCCCGGGCAATCCTGGCGGAGCCGCGCATTCTAATTCTGGACGAGGCGACCTCGAGCCTCGACTCGGAATCGGAGCAGATGATCCAGCAGGGTCTTTCGTATCTGATGCAGGGGCGCACCACGTTCGTGATTGCACACCGGCTGTCGACGATTCGACGCGCCGATCAGATTATGGTGATGGAACAAGGACAGATTGTGGAGCGCGGTACCCACGCCCAACTCTATGCCGCGCGCGGCCGCTACTACGACCTCTACACGCGCCAACATGGAGTTGAAGAAAATCTATTCTTAGCCCCGGGCGAAGGGGACGCCGTCGCAGTTGGCGGCAATGGCGCCACGTCGAAGACTTCCGAGGTCAAGGCCGGTGACGCTTTGGGCGTGCTGCGAGGGGAGATTCGCTAATTCGCATGAATAGTTCCCCCGCAGTTCTTGCTGCCTCAGACACCGCGATTCGCAGCGAAAATGTTTGCCGTCATTACCGCATGGGCGAGACGCTGATCCGCGCCGTCGATGGTGTGTCGCTTGAAGTTCGCGCAGGGGAGTTCGTCGCGCTGTTGGGGAGTTCTGGATCGGGCAAATCTTCCATGCTCAATTTAATTGTGGGTCTCGATCGGCCGACGTCGGGAAGCGTCCTGGTGCAGAATCGCGATCTGGCAAAACTTTCGCGCGAAGAATTGGCTAAGTACCGCCTGCATGTGGTGGGGATGGTTTTTCAGTCGTTCAATCTGATTCCCAGCATGACGCTGGCGGAGAATGTGGAACTTCCGCTGCGCTTTGCGGAGGTCGATCGCGGCCAGCGGCTTGATCTGGCGCGCGAAGCTCTGGATCGCGTGGGACTGCGCGCGCGAATGGACCATCGTCCCAGCGAACTCTCTGGCGGTGAGCAACAGAGGGCGGCATTGGCGCGCGCTCTGATCAACAAGCCACAGCTTCTGTTGGCGGACGAACCCACCGGAAATCTCGACAGCCACACCGGAACAGAAATCATGGATCTGGTACGCCAGTTCAACCGCGACCTTGGAATGACGGTGGTCATGGTGACGCACGAGCGGGCTCTTGCGGAACGGTACGCGCAACGCATGATCTTTCTGGCCGACGGCAAATTGATCGATGACCAGCAGAATGTGCCTATCGCCCTCAACATTCGCGGAGAAAAGTCGTGAAGATTCCAGACTTAACCGAACTGGCGTTGCGCAATCTGCGTGAATCGTTGCTGCGCAACTCGCTGACCACGATCGGAATCTCCGTGGGAGTAGCGTCGTTGGTGGCGATGCTTTCACTAGGCATTGGCCTGCAGCAACTGTTTTCGCGACGGCTTGCGAAATCAGGCTTGTTCGACACTGTGCTGGTAACTTCGAGACGCGATCTGCGCGGCATGGGACGCGACCGCGATGAAGAGCGCAATGCTCCCACCCCCGCAGAGAGCCGAGTCCTCGACGAATCTGCCCGGCTGGAAATCGAACATCTGCCCAATGTGCTGGAAGCTTATCCCGACATTCGCTTCATCTCGGAACTGCGATTTAGCGATAAGCCACATCTGACCACCATCTCCGCGCTGCCAGAATCCGCGAAATCCAATGACGCTTTCGAAGGCATGCAGGGGCACTTTTTTTCTTCGGACACAGCGCCTGAAGTGATCCTGCAAAAGACTTTTGCCGAGGAGCTTTTAGGCAAGGCGCCAAGTCGTGGCGTCGATGAAAGCAATGTCGCCGATCTCGCAAAACCATTGCTGGGCAAGGAATTGACAATGAGCTACGCACAACGTGCGTCAAGCCCGGCACAAGCCCCCTCCGGTACGAAGTCCGATGCCGATGTCGCGGGAGCGGCGTACTCAGTGGTTTCCCGCGAACAAAGATTAACTATCGTCGGCGTCGCTGATCTCGATCCGGAGAGCATGCGTGGTCCAACTCGCGCCAAGGTTTTCCTTCCCTTGAAACTAGCCGAGAGTCTCCACGTGATGCAGCCCACCGACTTACGCGAAATCTCGCGCGCCGCAAGTGATCAACCGGTCTATTCCTCGATCAGCGTGCGGGTGAAGGATCCCAACCAGGTGCAGTCTGTCGAAAATGACGTGAAGAAGATGGGGTTCACGACGTTTTCTATTCTGGATGCGAGCCGTGGTCTGCAGCAGGTCTTTAAAGTGTTGTATGCGTTCCTGGGAATTTTCGGCAGCCTGGCTTTGATCGTCGCTTCCATCGGTATCGTAAACACTCTGGTGATGGCCATTCTCGAGCGTCGACGCGAGATCGGCATCATGAAGGCGATTGGGGCTAGCGACGGAGACGTGAAGAAACTTTTCTTTGCGGAGGCCGGTGCCATGGGGATATTGGGCGGAATAGTTGGCGTCGCTTTGGGCTGGGCCATCGGACAGGTAATCAATTTTGGGACCAACGTCTACCTCAAGCGTCAATCTTTTCCGCCGGAACATTTCTGGGCCGTACCTTGGTGGCTGGTCACGCTTGCCATTGTTTTCTCTTTTGTCGTCAGTCTGGTTTCCGGATTGTATCCGGCCTCACGTGCCGCCAAACTCGACCCCGTACAGGCGCTCCGATACGAATAAATTGACCCGCATGCCGCGCGCGTTCAGGCTCATCTGCATTATCTTGTGGTTTGGCGTCGCTGCGGCGAGTGCTCAGAGCCGCATCGACTGCAGCGCCCTAAACAGCCATATCCTCGCACAGGTCGTCCACTATTGCGTTTATTTGCCGTCTGTCTATGAGGAGAGTGGGTCACAACATCCTGCGAAGCGTTATCCCGTGCTCTATTTTCTGCACGGCCTGGGCGACAACGAGCAAACGCTCTTCAACAGCGGTGGCTGGACGCTGCTCGACGATCTTCGCCGCCAGCGAAAGCTGGGCGACTTTTTGATCGTTGCGCCCGAGGGCCGCCGAAGCTTTTACATCAACTCCTTTGACGGCTCAACGCGCTACAGCGACTTTTTTCTGCAGGAGTTTCTTCCCCATATTGAGAGCAAATACCGCATCCGTCCTGGGCGGGCGGGCCGCGCCATCAGCGGAATTTCGATGGGCGGATACGGCGCCTTGCGCTTCGCTTTTGCGCGTCCGGATCTCTTCTCTGCGGTGAGCGCCCAAAGCGCAGCGCTCATCACCGAATCGCCACATACCCTGGACTCGGCGTCACGAACAGGATCGCCACTTGCAGGGGTTCTCGGCGCGGTGTTCGGTAATCCGATCGCTGTACTTCACTGGAATGCCAACAGTCCATTCATGTTGGCGAAAAGAAATGCTGCAGCCCTAAGAAAAATGGCAATTTATTTCAACTGCGGCCAGGATGATAACTACGGTTTTGAAAAAGGCGCGGCCGCCTTGCACGACGAACTTCAAAAAGAAGGTGTGAAACACGAATATCACGCCTACACCGGCGACCACAGCCTGTCCTATTTTCTCTCGCACTTCGCCGAGGTCATGGAATTTCACTCCAGAGTATTCGGGCTATCGCCGTGAGCATGGTTGCGACTGTTGTAAACTAGCCAGAAGCCAGCCTGATCGCGGTTTGCGGGCGGAACAGTGGCATCCGGAGAGGTGGCCGAGTGGTTGATGGCTCCGGTCTTGAAAACCGGCATACCCGAAAGGGTATCGGGGGTTCGAATCCCTCCCTCTCCGCCAGTCCTTTTAACTCCCTGCACGAGATCCGCCCGCACGAGCGAATCAAAGTTTAGGTGGCTGCGCGAAGCGGAAAGAAAACTCGATTCATCCACAATAAGTGCCACGCGGCCCCTAATCGGTTGCTGTCGTGTTGGAACGACGAAACACCGAATCATACACACGGTTGGTGAGTTCGATGGTCGTCTCCACCTGTGACAAGGCGCCGGTGACCAGTAACGCCAAAGGAAGCGACAAGGCCTTGCGTGCTTCCGGATTCAGAAGCGCTTGAACCATTTTGAGGGAGGGCTCGTAGGTCATTTTGTTCTCCGATCGTTTAGGAAAAATTCGTGAGGATGTTTTCTCATATCGTTCGATTCTGCCGTACAAGTCACGGTCGCCTCAATACAGTCGATACCCAATTACGAAAGTACAGTGTATGGTTTCGCAAATTCTTCACGCGGCTTGTCGAGCCCGTTCCGCGTCATTGTCATCTAGAACGCTCCCGTCTTACGCACCATGAAGTTACTCAGTGAAGCGGGGAATGCAATGCGATACGATGAATCGGAATACGGTCAGCTACGCCAGTGGAGCAGGTTCTACTGGCGGGCTGTTCGGGTGAGATCCCATGCCAAAAAATGCAAACAAATCTGTTCAGCCAAGACTTTCATCCGAGATTCTGAAAGGCTGGCAGCAGATTGCCGATTTCCTGGGCGAGCCTGCCTCAGTGGTCCAACGATGGGCGTCCGAAGGAATGCCGGTCCGTCGCCAGGGTCGCTATGTTGAAACGACACCAGACGAACTCAATGCGTGGCTGGGTAAAGAATCCGGAAAGCCCGTGCATGTGGCAACGGAAGCTACCGATCTGACCGCGGAATTGAAGCGCGGGCTTTCGTTCGTGCGCCACGAAAAAGAGCCGGGCTCCAAGACGAAACCCGCTGCCCAGCCCAGAGGTAAGCGCAAATGAAGAAGCCGGCAATCCGGGTCACGAAATGGCTGCGTGACATCCCCGTAGAGGCGGCTTGCACTGCCTGTCCAACGACGGCTTTCAAGGCGAAAACTACCAGCCATCGGCCAAACCGCGAAGAGTTTCAGAAGTCGATTCAAGAGCAATTCGATGCGCATTGCAGGGCTGAGCACGAGCGAATCGAGTCTGACCAATCCTAATCCGGTGGTTGACGCTTCCAACAGCATCTTGTGTTCCAACCGGCCAACTCGTGCACTCGGCTGGCGAGGACAAAGTTCGCGAGGCAGATGGAAGCAATCTTCCTCATCCCCTGCGCACTTCGTGCAGCACGATGTTCGCCTGTCGCCTCCGGAAATCGGGACTTCAAGGATTTTCCCTTCCGTTTGATGTACTTCTACAAATCTCGGTGACGGCCTTACAGCTAAACACCTTCGCTTTCCAGACAGGCGCTGTGAGGGTTGTTTTGTCTGCTCCTGCATTTCATAACTGAGAATCCTGAACTGCACGTAAACGATTGAAAAAACGAGGGCTGCCGTTCGGCGCGCCAATTGCATAACACTCATGCCATAGAAGCGTTTGTACTCAAGGGACGGCCGAGTTATGTCCAACACTCGGTCAGGAGGCAGCAATGCACGTCAGCGGCGCGAAGATGGTTTTGGTTCTGTTGTTGGTAGTTGGGGCGGGCAGTTTTCTGACGCTTTGGGCACAGTCCACATCAACTGGCACTGTTGCGGGAGCGGTGACGGATTCTTCCGGCGCGGTCGTGTCGGGCGCGAACGTTACGCTGACCGACACTTCGACGAACATTGTGCGAACCGCCACCACGAATGCGGCGGGGCGCTACACCTATGTTGACGTGAATCCCGGCATCTACAACATCGCCGTGAGTAAGCCGGGTTTTTCGACCACCAAGACAGACAGCCAGGAAGTGAAAGTCGGCGCGTCAGTCACATTGAATATGACGCTGCAGGTGGGCGGAACAAACGTTGTGGTTGAGGTGCAAGCCACGGGCAACGAATTGCAAACCATGAATGCGACGGTGGGCAATACACTCACCAGTATTGCAATCGACAATCTGCCGAGTCTGGGACGCGACGTGAGTACTTTTGTCGAGTTGCAGCCCGGCGTGAGCCCGGATGGAAGCGTCGCCGGCGCCGTGGTCGATCAGAGTTACTTTTCGCTCGATGGCGGAAACAACACCAACGACATGGACGGCAGCATGAGCGTCTATACCATGAGCTATGCGGGTGATCCGAGCGGAGGTATCGCCAATCAAAGCCTGGGTGTAGCTGCCGGCCCGACCGGTGTGCTGCCTACGCCGCAGGATAGCGTTGAGGAATTTAAGGTCAACACGGCCAACCAGACGGCTGACTTTAACAGCTCTGCCGGCGCGGAAGTAAAGGTAGTCACGAAGCGCGGAAGTAATGCCTTTCACGGTACAGCTTACGAATATTATCGGGATAACAACTGGTCGTCGAACAGCTGGCAGAATAACAATCCCGCCTTTCTCACCGGGCTTCCATCCTTCCACTACAGCCGGTTTGGCGGGGCGATTGGCGGACCACTGATCCCGAAAGAAGTACTTGGCGGCAAGACATATTTCTTTTTCAACTACGAAGGTTTCCGCTTCCCCAATTCGCAGACCATTAATCGGAACGTACCCTCGCCCTCCCTGCAGCTGGGACTGTTAACAGATCCAAGCACGGGCACGGTCTACAACCTGAACCCGAATGCAGTGACTTACAACGGTACCGTGTATGCGCCGAATAGCGGTTGTGCCGCGCTCACTGGGGGCCTCTGCGATCCCCGAAGCAAAGGGCTCAATCCTGATGTTCAGCAAATGTGGTCGAAGTACGAGCCTGCTTCCAATGCGGGCTGCATCAACAGCCAGTGCGATGGAACGAATATTCTCGGATACTCCGCGAACGTGAGCCTGCCCCAGACCAGCAACTTCCTGGTAGGGCGTATCGATCACGATTTCGGGTCCAAAGAACATTTCATGTCGAGCTATCGCTACTACAAACTGAACAATGCCACGACCGACCAGATCGATATCGGCGGCTTTTTCAGCGGCGATAAAGTGGGCACTCCGATCTCGCAGTCGGGCGATCCGCAGCAAGCATGGTTTTTCGTTGCTGCACTCACCAGCAATATCACCACGAATACGACCAACGACATTCACTACAGTTTCCTTCGAAACTGGTGGTCGTGGAGCCGCGCCGGAGACACGATTCAAATTCCAGGTCTTGCGGGAGCGATGGAAGTTGGGGCCGGCGAGTCGGCCACGCAGGATTTGTCGCCCTACAACGTGAACACGCAGCAAACACGCACCCGCTTCTGGGATGGGCACGACCAGATGTTTCGCGATGACGTTTCCATGCTGAAAGGGAATCATCTGTTCCAGTTTGGCGGCACTTACCAGCACAACTGGAATTACCACCAGCGCAGCGACAACGGCGGCGGCATCAATTACCAGCCGGTGTACCAGCTCGGCCTGGGTTCGAGCGGATCCGGAGATGTGAGCGTGCCCCTCTGCAAGATTGTCAGCTCCGCGTTCCAGACGGCATGCGGCGCCGACTACTCCGCGATCCTTGGTATCGTATCGGCGTCGCAGATTGCGTTCACCCGCTCGGGCCCGAACTTGAACCTGAATCCTCCTCTGACCCCGGCTTCAGATCAGGCCACGATTCCCTATTACAACGTCTATTTCAGCGATACCTGGCACATGAAGCCGACTTTTACCCTCACTTACGGTCTGGGTTGGACGCTGGAAATGCCGCCGGTAGAAGCGCAAGGCAAGCAAGTGGAACTGGTGGACCAGTCGGATCAGCCGATTGGCGCGGAGCCTTACTTGAAGGCTCGTGAGCGCTCCGCTTTGCTTGGCCAAGTGTATAACCCCGACGTGGGATTCGCCCTGGTTGGCAATACGGCGGGTGGTTTGAAGTATCCCTACAATCCCTTCTACGGTTCGTTTAGCCCGCGCATCGCGGCGGCGTGGAGCCCGCGGTTTGACGTCGATTCCATGGCGGCCAAGATATTTGGCCATGAAGAGACGGTGATTCGCGGCGGCTATGGCCGTCAATACGGCAGGCTGAATGGCGTGGATCTAGTGCTGGTGCCTTTGCTGGGAACCGGACTTATTCAGCCCGTGCAGTGCTTCGACAACCTTAGCAATCACACTTGCGGCTCAACCGGCACGGCAAGTGCGCAGAACGCTTTCCGCGTCGGCATTGACGGCAGCACTGCACCGATTCCAATTCCAAGTGCGACTCTGGTGCAGCCGGATTATCCGGGCATCAATGCGATTGCAGCCGGCGCTGGCGAGTCGCTCGACCCGAACTTCCGGCCCAACGTTGTGGATTCGTTCGACCTCACGATTCAGCGCCAGTTGAATCGCAAGATGACTCTCGAGGTCGGCTACATCGGGCGGAGAATCACGCACGAGTATCAGCCCATTAACATTAACGCGGTGCCGTACATGATGACCCGAGGCGGCCAGCAGTTTAAGAATGCCTACGCGAACATGGTGATGCAGTATTGCGGCGGCTTGGCGAACATGGGCGGCGGCGGTTGCGGCGGCGCAGCCGGACCGAACGCCGGGGCCGTAACGCCTCAGCCCTTCTTCGAGACGGCATTGAAAGGTACGGGCTACTGCGCCGGCTACTCGAGTTGCACTGCCGCAGTGGTAGCCAATGAGGGTGCATCTGGCACCGGCAATCTCACCCTGAACAATGTCTGGAGCTTGTGGAGCGACCTGGATGGCGGAGTTGGTTGCCCGTCGTCAGGTTGCACCGGTCCGGGCGGCGACGCGTTCAACTTTTCGCGAACCATGATGAACACTCCGATTTCGGGCTCGGCTTTCGGAGGAAGCGGCCAGCTGTCGTCGGGCGTCGCGGTGAATGCCAGCGTCGGCTATGGCAATTACAACGCGGGTTTCGTGACCCTCAAGACGTCCGATTGGAAAGGCGTAAGCATGCAGGAGAACTTCACCTGGTCCAAAGCGCTCGGAACTGGAGCGGTGGTTCAGGCTAGTAGCGCAATCACGCCGGACGATCCCTACAACCTTGCCGAGATGTACGGACGCCAGTCGTTTGACCGAAAGTATGTCTACACCATGTATCTGGTATACCAGCCGCCGTTCTTCAAGGGGCAGTCAGGACCCGTGGGGCGCGTGCTGGGAGGCTGGACATTCGGCACCGTGTTCGCGTCCGGCAGCGGCCAGCCGATCCAGATTGGCACCACCGACGGAAACGGCCAAGCTTTCGGCGAAGCGGACTCCATTTCCTACGCCAGCAACGAGAACGCGATCCCGCTGGGACCCATCCAAAGCGGGCACGCGTACTACAACACGCCGGGCTCTGGAACCACAGCCACAGGCGGATTGCCGGTGAATATTTTCAAGGATCCGGTAGCCGCATTTAACAACTATCGCAACCCGATTCTGGGTGTCGATACTCGCGATGGCGGCTTCGGCATCCTCAATGGACTGCCCTACTGGAATCTGGACTTCAGCATCAAGAAGAGCATCCGGGTCGCAGAGAGCGTAAATCTAGAGTTTCAAGGCGTATTTGCGAATGTCTTGAACCACAACCAGTTTCTCGATCCTCAGGGAATGTCGCTGGGGTCGCCTGGCTCGTTCGGAAATCTGGAAGGATCGGCGCAGCCGCCGCCGGTGGGAGGCGACCGGCAAATCGAATTGGGAGCGCGAGTTCGCTTCTGATTTCGACAGAATTCGGTACGCTATTTGGTGTCGCGATAGAGCGTCGACAACTTTCCGGCCGCACCCTTCGGTGCGGCCTTTTTCGTAATTCCAACGTAAAAGAATCATGTTAGGACTCACCGAAGCCTTGCGCCCCATTTCTGGACATCAAAATCGGTAGGCTCACGTCGTTTTCTTGTAGTGTCCTTTCATGACCGGCAAAGGGCGGGTGAACGGAATAAAATGCGGTGCATGGAATGGACGAGATGGCGCCCGGTGGTGCGCGCTTATAGCTTCTCGATCGCCGTTTGGTGTGTACTTTCTTTCTTGACGGGCCTGCAGTATCGCGTTTTCGATAAGCAGCTGAATATTCCTACGACCTTGTGGGATATGATTCTGCTCGCCGAGTCGCGAGGATTTTCGTACGCCCTGCTCACGCCCCCGATTTTCTATCTGGCCCGGCGCTCCCTCGCCAGCACGAGAGACCGGCTTCGATACGCATTGATTTACTTCCTCGGAGCAGGGCCTTTCATGTTGCTCTACGCTTGTATCCGCTGGACCGTGCTTCCTCCTTTTGACGCGGGCCTGCAACGGTATGTGCCGCGCTCCGATCATGGGCCGCTCGAGTTAATCCACCAAGGATTTGCCGACCAGATCACCATCTACATCGCCATCGTGTTTGCCGCCCACGCCTACCAGTATTTCGAAAGAGTTCGCAACCAGGAGGCGGAAAAAATCGAGTTCCAACGAGCTCTGGCAGCGAGCGAACTCCAATCCCTCAAGATGCAGCTTCATCCCCATTTTCTCTTCAACACGCTGCATGGAATTGCGACATTGATTGATACGGATCAAGCCAGTGCGAAGGCTATGGTTGTGAAACTATCCAGCCTGTTGCGCCGTTCGCTCGAGCATGGCAGTTCTGACGTTATCTCGCTGAAAGAGGAACTCAAGCTAGTGCGCGAGTATCTCGATCTGGAAGGAATGCGCCTGGGGGCGCGCCTAACGGTGAATTGGCTGGTTGATCCCGACAGCGAGAAGACGCTGGTTCCGCAATTGATTCTGCAGCCGCTGGTAGAGAACGCCGTGCGGCATGGCATCGCGTGCTCGCGGGACGGCGGCTGGATTGAGATCAGGACGCAAAGACACGATGGCGTCTTGGAACTCAGCATTCGCAACAGCATGGGTGGCAAACGGACCGCCGGCTTGGGAGTTGGCCTGCGAAATACGGAAGCGCGGTTACGGTGTCTCTACGCGGACGATGCTACGTTTTCGTTTGCCGAATCCGCGGACCAGTCGGCATCCGCAACTATTGTCCTGCCTGCGCTGGGGGCTGGTTCGCGGCTTCTTAGGCGAATGGGACCGAAGGAAGCGATTGGAAGTAAGATCTTCGATCCTGCTCGCATTCCTCCCGCTTGAGACCGGACGATGACATGCGAAATCGGCGAGCCTCGTGATTGGCGGATATTATGCGTGTCTTGATCGTGGACGATGAACCCCTGGCCCAGAAGGCTCTGGCAAACATTCTTTCCTCCCGGCGAGATGTCGAACACTTCGACTCCGCCAACGATGCGATCGAAGCGCTCGAGTTACTGGCCAGGAATTCCTATGATGTCGTGCTGCTCGACGTCAACATGCCGGAGCTCTCGGGCACGGAACTTGTCGATGAGATTCGGAAACGCGGACGTTCGCTACCTTCCATCGTTTTCGTAACGGCACACGATGAGCATGCGATTGAGGCTTTCGAAAAACATGCGGTAGATTATGTATTAAAACCATTTTCAAACGAGCGAGTGGCCGAGGCGTTGGACCGGGCCTTTCGAGTGGCCGAGGGCGAACGAGCCTCAAGATTAATCGAGGTCCTGCCTCAGTTTCAAAAGCTGTCGCGTGCGGAATCTCCCCGTATTGCCATCAAAGCCAAAGGAAGGATTCTCTTCATCAATCCTGGCGATGTGTTTGCAATTCAGGCCGAGGGGAACTATGTGCTGCTCCAGCAGGAGTCCGGCTCTTATATGCTGCGCGAATCCATTTCGGAGCTGGCGGAAAAGCTCAAGCCCTACGGATTTATTCGCATTCACCGATCCGTGCTGGTGAACACCTCGTTCGTGGAGGAGATCAGGCCGTACCTGACAGGAGAATACGGTCTCCGGATCAAGGGCGGGAAGGAATATACAGTGACCCGCACTTACAAGAAAAATCTTAAATCGCTGGCGGAATATTGGATCGCCAGCGACGCCTTCCTCGCCGAATAGCGGGACTACAACCCATGAAATAGGTTTGGACGAGGGCTGGACCCTCCGAGGGATGGCGAGGTATCGTGTGAGCTTGCGACAAACCAGGATCGGGGCGGTCGCTCTGGGGAAAAACCATGATTACACGGCGGAGATTTATTGACACAGTAGCTTTGAGCGCGGCAGGGTTGGCGGTAGGAACTACGGCCCGAAGTTATGGCCAGATTCTCGGCTCGAATGATCGCCTCAACTTCGCGGTGATCGGACTGAATGGCCGCGGCTACGCTCATCTCTCCTCGCTCAAAGCGAATCGGAATGCTGCTCGCATCCCTTACGTTTGCGACGTGGACAGCACTATTCTGCAGAAATTCGCCGACAGCACTCAGAAGGAAATGGGTGAGGCGCCCCGCACGGAGAAAGACTTCCGCAAGATTATCGAGCAGAAGGATGTGGACGCGGTCACGATTGCTACGCCCGATCACTGGCATACACCAATTGCGATCGCCGCGTTGAAAGCCGGAAAACACGTTTACGTAGAGAAACCGTGCAGCCACAATCCTGCCGAGGGAGAGATGCTGGTGCAGGCGCAGCGAAAATATCAAAAGCTCGTTCAGATGGGCACGCAGCAGCGCTCTTCGCCGCACACGATCGAGATCGTTCAAAAAATCCACTCCGGCATTATCGGCAGGCCGTATTACGCGAAGGCGTGGTACGTGAATGTCAGAAAGTCGATTGGAATCGGCAAAGAAGTTCCCGTGCCTCCGCAGTTGGATTGGGACCTGTGGCAGGGTCCCGCGCCCCGCAGGCCTTACAAAGATAATGTGCATCCGTACAATTGGCACTGGTTCAGAATTTATGGCACCGGTGAAACGCTCAATAACGGCACCCATGAGGTCGACGTCTGCCGTTGGGCCCTGGGTGCGGAGTATCCGAAGCGCGTGACTTCCTCCGGTGGCCGTTACCATTTCAAAGATGACTGGCAATTTTATGACACGCTGGTCACAAGCTTTGAATACGACGATCAGATGATTTCGTGGGAAGGCAAAAGCTGCGAGGGAATGAAAATTTACGGTCGCGATCGCGGTTCGGTCATCATGGGAACGACAGGATCGGTGCTGGTGGATCGCGACGGCTACGAAATCTATGACCTCAAAGGAAAAAAGACGAGCGAGTCCAAGTCGAGCATCAGAACTTTGTCGGCAGACTTGGTTGGCCGCGACTCCATGACCGACGCGCACTTCGCGAACTTTATCGCAGGAATTCGCAAAGGAGAAAAGTTAAACGCTCCCATCGAGGTCGGCAACGTCGCGGTCACCATGCTGCAACTGTCCAACATTGCATGGGAAGTGAACCGGGAGTTACAACTCAACCCTGCGGACGGGAAAATCCAGGGCGATCCCGAAGCGATGAAGATGTGGGAGCGCGAGTATGAAAAAGGTTGGGCGCCGGAAGTTTAATCGCGGGCACATTCTATGAAAGAAAAACTTTCCCGTCGCAACTTTGTTCGTTCCAGTGCCATGATTGCCGGATCCTTCGCGGCGCCGAAAGGTCTTTTTGCGCTTTCTCAGGAACGGCGTGCAGAGATAGGAGCGCATCCCGTGCGGCTGGGGCTGGCAAGTTATACGTTTCGCAACTTCAGCCGAACGCAGTTGATCTCCTTCATGAAGCAACTCAACGTACTCGCGCTGAATGCGAAAGACGTGAAGGATCATCTTCCGATGGATCCTCGGCAGGAAGATGCCGCGCTGGCGGACTACGCAGCGGGCGGGATCAAGCTTCATGCTGCGGGAGCCATTTACTTCACCAAAGATGAAGACGCTGACATTCGAAGCAAACTCGAATACTGCAAACGGGCAGAAATAGGAGTGATTGTTGCCGGCGATCCTTCGCCGGAAACACTTCCGCGAATTGAACAATTCGTTAAGCAATACGACATCCGTATCGCGATTCACAATCACGGACCCGAGGATAAGCTGTGGCATTCGCCGCTGGACGTTCTCCGTGCCGTAAAAGATATGGATCCGCGAATTGGTTGTTGCATCGATGTCGGGCACACAGTTCGCGCCGGCACCGACGTGGTGCAGGCGATTCACCAAGCTGGCCCTCGCCTGTTTAACGTGCACATGAAGGACCTCGCGAACTTCCGGGACAAGGAGAGCCAGGTCGCTGTGGGCGAGGGAATCATGCCGGTGCGCGGGATATTCGAAGCGCTCATCGCGATCAAGTACGCAGGCTTCGTCGATCTGGAATACGAAATTCATCCCGACGATCCGACGCCAGGCGTGATCGGCAGCTTTGCTTATATGCGCGGAGTTCTGGCGGGTATGGGTTACACGAAGATGTCTGACGTGACCGCTTGATCGTCGCCGCAGGGTAACAGCCAAATCTCGATCTGTTCAATTCTGTTATCAACTCTTGACATAACTTTGCTTGGTCCTACGCCGTCAGGCGTGTAAGATGCACGCGTAATCAGGAGGCTCCCGAGAATGTTCATGAGAAAGCTGGCGCTGTGTTTTGCTGCGATTGCAATCATAGGGAATGTAGTTTCTTTGTGCGCGCAACAATCGGACTCCGAAGAGGAGGGTCAGCTTCGGTTTCGTTTCGTGGGCCCTCGGGTTGGGAATCGCATCGCTGCAGTGGCTGGCGTGCCTGGAGACCCGAGCACTTACTACGCCGGAGCCGCGTCGGGTGGAGTCTGGAAATCGACGGACGGCGGGAATCGCTGGGAGCCAGTTTTTGATAAGCAACCCGTCGCAGCGATTGGATCACTCGCGGTTAGCCGCTCCGATCCCAGCACCGTTTGGGCGGGAACCGGCGAGGCATGGGTGATTCGCGACAGCGACGTGATGGGCAACGGCATTTACAAATCAACCGACGCCGGGAAAACCTGGACGAATATGGGCCTGCCGGAGAGCGGCCGTATCGGCCGCATCGTGATCCATCCGTCGAATCCAGACATTGTTTTCGCGTGCGTTCTGGGGCGCACCACCGGGCCACAACAAGACCGTGGTGTTTTCCGCACCATCGACGGCGGCCAACATTGGGATCGCGTGCTGTTTGCTGGAGAAAATGTTGGCTGTTCCGGCCTCTCCATGGACCCACACAATCCCCACACATTATTTGCCGGAATGTGGCAGGTGGAGATGCATACCTGGGGGGAATTCAGCGGAGGCGCGGACAGCGGAGTCTATGTTTCCCACGACGGTGGAACAAAATGGACTCACATTCAAGAGCACGGCCTGCCAAAGGGACCGCTCGGGAAGATTGACGTTGCAGTTGCTCCAACCAATTCGAATCGCGTCTTCGCGCTGATTCAGACTAAAGACCAAGGTTCGGTATGGCGATCGGATGACGCCGGTGAACACTGGAAAGCAGTGAATTACCAGCGCGCTCTGATTGGACGCGCTGGCTACTACACTCGGCTGGCGGTTTCGCCAGGCAGCGACAACGAAATTCTGGTTGCCAATAGTTCGTTCCATCAGTCGCTCGATGGCGGTGAGAATTTTAAAGAAGTGCCGTGGGGCGGAGACACGCATGATATCTGGATCGATCCCACGAACGCCGACCGATTTGTGATCACCGACGACGGCGGCATGAGCATCACCACGGTCCACGGGCGCGGGTTTCACCGCGTCACTTTGCCCATCGGCCAGATGTATCACGTCGATGTCGACAACCAGGTTCCTTATTACTTCTACAGCAATATGCAGGATGACGGGAACATGCGCGGCCCGAGCCTGCCCGTGGATTCGCGGGAGACGGGATGGGATCATGGCATGGGAGGATGTGAATCGGGATTCACGGTTCCGGATTTAACCGATCCCAACGTAGTCTGGGCGACGTGTTACGGCAACAAAGTTACGCGCTGGGACGCGCGCACCAAGCATGCCCGATCCGTCAGTCCCTGGATGCATACTTTGGACTCACCGCCGAACGACATTAAGTATCGTTGCCATTGGACGGCGCCGCTGGCCATCGATCCCTTCGATCACAATGCGGTCTACTACGGCTGCCAGGTAATCTTCAAGACTACAAACGGCGGCCAGAGTTGGTCGGTGATCAGCCCCGATCTTTCCACGCAGGATCCGGCTCGCATCGTGCCATCGGGCGGAATTGTCGGCGATAATCTGGGGCAATTCTACGGGGAAGTCGTTTTCGCGATCGCTCCATCGAAAATTAAGCAGGGGCTGATTTGGGCAGGAACTAACGATGGCCAAGTTTGGCACACGGACGAGAACGCGCACTGGGTGAACGTCAGCAAGAATATTCCGGGCCTTCCGCCCTGGGGCACAATCACCAGTATTGCGCCTTCAACGTTCAATCCGTCGACCGCGTATGTGAGTGTTGATTTTCATCTCGTCGATAATCGCGATCCGTTTATCTACAAGACGACGGATTTGGGCAAGACCTGGAAGCTGATCACAGGCAACCTGCCAAAGCATTCGTTGTCGTATGTCCGCACGATCGCCGAAGATCCAAATTGCGAGGGCTTGCTGTTTGCCGGCACGGGCAACGGACTTTTCTATTCACTCGATGACGGAGGTCACTGGACAGCGCTGGAAAAAGGATTGCCGCACGCACCGGTTACGTGGGCGGTGGTACAAAAAGATTTCCACGATCTGGTGATCTCCACTTACGGACGAGGGCTGTACATTCTCGACGACATTTCGCCGATCGAGCAGATGGCCAAGACTCACTCGGATGCGGCCGTCGTTCTTTTCGAACCGCGCCACACCTACCGCTTTACTCGCGGTGGCAAAGCCATGCTCACTTTTGCTTTGAAGACGGCACCCAAAGAGCCGTTACAGCTTGAAGTTCTCGACGCGGAAGGTAGAACAATCCGAAAACTGGAGGCGAAAGGCCGCGCCGGAATGAATCGCGTGGAGTGGGATCTGCGCTATGACTCGCCCCGGTTTGTGGCGCTGCGCACGACCGCTCCCGATAATCCTCACATTTGGGATGAGCCGCGTTTCCGCGATTCCGATTCGCGGCCGATCACACACTGGGGAACGCGGTCGGCCGAAGTTGGACCGATCGTGGCGCCGGGAAAGTACAGCGTGCGACTGAAAGTAGGCGACCAGTCTTATACTCAACCCATCACCATCTTGCGCGATCCCCGCGCGCCCGGATCCGACGCGGACATTGAGCTCTCGGTGAAAACTTTGCTGCGCATTCGCACGGATCTCAATCAGGTCTCCGATACTGTGAATCAGATCGAATGGCTGCGCAAACAGATCGAGGTGATCGAGAGCATGCTGCGCCCTCCGAAGAAAGAGGAAAAAGACAAAGCTGAAGCCGACGATGACGACGACTACGAAGGGCCACCGGGCGCGCCCGCTCCTCCACAAGATCTGGATGAGGCAAAGGCAAAACGCAAAGCTGAACTTCTAAAGGCCGTTGAAGAACTGGACAAAAAATTATCCGCGGTCGAACACAAGCTGACATCACCGGCTTTGTTGAACAGCGACGACAAATATTTCGTCGAGTCTTATCAGGTATATCTGAACCTGATCTGGCTGAATGCCGAGGTTGGCACGGGAGGGTCGGACGTCGCCGGAGGCGCCGACTTCGCTCCAACCGATGCCCAGTTGCAATCGCTTCAGGGCTTCGAAGCTGAAATGACAGCCGCAGACGCGGACTTTCAAAAAGTAATGAAAGAGGATCTTCCGGCATTCAATCGCTCGCTCGGGGAGAGCGGAGTTGCAGCCCTGGTGGCTCCAATAAATTCCGAACCGCAGAAACAGGAATGATCAACACAGCCTCACATCGTGGTGATTCTGATATAGCGGCGCAGATCGGGGAGCGAGGCAAGAAATATATATCCCGCAAACGCAAGCGTTGCCACACCCACCACAGTCGTCGCAGTCGTCAATGCCTTTTTCATAGAAGCTCCTTAAGATTCTTGAATCGAATCTAAGATGAGTCTCCAGTCCAAAAGGAAGCTTGAGATTTTGCAGGCAAGCGGCGCAATCACGCGCCGCGTGCGCACTTCAGCCTTGCTTATGGGCAGAAATATCGAACGACAGCCTGAGTTCGTCCTTAAGCTTCACCGTTCCCGCGACCGCCGAAACCGGGCGAATTTCATAATCGCTCTGGCGGACGGTAAACTCTCCAGTCGCCCGAAGTATGTCCCCGCTGATTGAGATGCGCACCGGCACAGCCTGCTTGCGGCTCACTCCGTGCAGATTTAATTCTCCATCCAGTGTTCCCCAGTACTGCCCTTCGCCAACGCGACTGGCGGTGAGATGGGATGCTTCGTAAATAATCTCGGGGTAGGAATCAGATTCGAGCACTTCCTGCTGCATCGTTCGAGTGATTTCCGCGCGATCCTTTTCGCGAATGTCGTCCGTAACGTTCAGCGAAGCCGCGTGGATGACGATTCGCAAGGAGCTTTGTTCGACGGCTTCCGGATTAAACAAAATCTCGTCCTCGAAATCGGGAATTGCGATCGTCGGATTGTGGCCGAAGGCCGAGAGCAGGCCCGTGGCGAAAGCCCGCACCGTGAAAGTGCTCTTGCCCCCGTCGATCAGATAGCGAACCGCCGTTTGCGAAATTCCTGCTGCAGGCAAGCCTCTCCCCCTGACTCAGCTCGAGATCTTCACCACGCTCTTCTTACATGGCTCGGAGTTTTAAATACCGATCTAGATCCGGCAACGCGGCCTGCGCCAAATCTCCAAGGCCAATCTGGCCGAGGTAGCGACGGGCGATCGGGCTGGAAAGGATCAGGCCTGTCCCGAAAACCACCAGCGCCACTCCACTCAGCATGAGGAGTGTGTCTTTGTCATTAAGGCTTCCGTTTCCATTTCCAAGCGCCATCGCAGTCTCCTTTTCTTGCAGGAAATTCACTGGGTTGAATCCGGCCGATATCCGTTCAGAAGTTTTCCGATCAGCGACTCCACCAACTTGACAGCCTCTTCCAATGCGGCATCCACCGCCGCGCTTAACCCCATCTGACCTTCTTCACCGCCGAGAGTTTCAGGTTCGCATCCGACGAGGAGAACATTCTTCACTTCAATATTCATGGCGCGCGCCATGCGCAGCACGTTTACGGGATTCATGGCGTGCGCTTCAACGACCGCGTGCGGCTCCGCCACATCGTCCAGCGCTTTTAAGTCGGGCTCAATCACGTAAAGCGTACCCGGCGCTTGGCCGTGCGGACAAGCGTCCACCAGAATCGTGGTTTCATAGCCATCCTGCAGCGCATAAGCGAGGTCGAAACCGCGGATTCCGAAGTCCACAACGCGCACAGCTGCGGGTAATTCCCGCTGAGCCAGGCGCCGGGCTACTTCTACGCCAAACGCGTCATCTCCGAGAAAAATATTGCCAATGCCCGCCACCAGAATCGTCGGCCTGGCAGCCTGGGCGAGTTGTGAGATTTCTTCGGAGGCCAGCGGCTCGATTTCCTGCGCGTCGAAAAAGAAACGATGGCCAGGCTGTCGAAGCAGGCCCAGATCTTTTCCGGGATCGTTATCCAATACCACGCAAACGTGATACTTGCCTTCGTAATCCTGTTCGATGCATTCGATCGTGGCCGTTTGACCGGCTAGTGCGATGTCCATCACATCTCCGCCCTGGCGTGGATTGAGACGCACGTGACTTCCGGCCGTCACCTGAATTCCGGAAATTTCCAGATGATCGACTGGAGTCTTTTCGTCGAGGAGTTGCCATTCCCATTCGTTCATTGCGCCTCCTCTTTGAGCGGCCGCAGTCCCCGCAACACTCCGTGCAATTTCATCAACTGCTCCACCGGCATGGTTTCGGTGCGTTCGAGCATTTGGCGGGCGCGCTCATCCGATTGACGCATTTCTACTCTTTCCTCGTCAGTGAGCGTCATGATTCGCAACGAGAGAATTTCGTCGATTTCGGTTCCATCGAATAAATCTCCGGCGCTTTCCGGCGCGATCTGCGGATAGTCATAGAGGATGATCGGCGAGGAGAGCATTGTGTCTCGCTGCCCCTCTTCCCCCACGAGAACAGGCCAGGTCCCGACATTCTTACAATTCGACGCGCGCTCGTGCAGTTGGGCTGGCGGTGCGAGCAGAGACACAAACGCGCCGTCCGCTGCGCCCAGAATGGTATGCGTTGAAACCAGCGAATGTAACAGCGCCTTCTCGCGATTCGTGTTGGCCGTGACGTCGAGAGGAGTGGTGTTACGAATCCGCACCGTCAGGTTGAAGAGGCCGTCAGTTTGTTGCGAGATCAAAACTTCTACTTCGCCGGAAAGAGCATTGCCTTCCCGCACAAGCACGCCGCCGACGTTTTCATCTGAATCGCGCAGCGGCTCAATCTGCCTTTCCGCACGAAAAGTAAACTGATGGACGAGTGGATCTGCAACCAGCGATTCGACGCTGCGGACTGGCACGATGACCTCCCGTTCAGCCGCTTCCTGCCAGGCCTGATACACCCGCCCGTTGACTTCAAATCTCTCTACCCAGCGCAGGGGCGGAAGATCGGCGGCCACCAACTCATTCACAGGCGTGGTCAACTGGCCGACAGAGCGCGCGCTCAGTTGCAGAAATCGCACACGAAGTTCGATCGAACTGCGGGAGTCGCCCTCAACCAGGCACTCCGTCTGCATCGTCGAAGCTTCCGTGCCGTCCTGCGCGTCGCTGTAACTCTTCGGACAGAGCACTCCAAAATTCCAGCGTTGCTGGTTTTTCACTGACGACGGCCGGTAGGGATAGAGCATGTATCCTTCATACAGCACCGCCTTCGCGATCTTGTCGACGACAGCGAGGTTCATTCCATCACCGTCTCTTCCACGGGAATGATGCTCTCCAGCGCTTCCTCCCAAGTGGGAATACCCCGGCGCACCTTGTACTGGTATAAGCGCTCAAAAGCATCCTTATGCAAGCACAGCCAGGCGCTGTTCGGATAGTAAGTCTCCATCATGTCGCGCCAAACCTTGACTGGCAGCCGGAAGCGGGCTTCTTTGTCCCACGAAATCGGAGCGACCTGCAGGCCGCCTTCCGACGCGGCGTAGAAAACCGTGCCGCTGAATTGCAGGCAGACAGGGACTTCGCCATCCGCTAAGCCGTGGAAATATTTCGTGGCGGCTACATTGAAATCAAAAGTACAGGGCACGGGAATGTCAGCCACGGTCGTGCCTTGGAACGATGGCACCACGACGCTGGCATGGGTCCATAGCAAAGTTTTCAAGGTCTGTCCCCAGCGGCTGGGCTCGTCAAACAGATCGCGAAGCCGCGCCTGATCGTCCGGCGTATATTTGCGGCGGGTGACCTCAAGCTGAATCTGGCAGCGCAGCGCGACCGTGTGAATGAGCTCGGCGGGATCGGAATTTGTCAGGCGGAGTTTAAATAAAAGAAGCGGCGATGCGGACCGCCCAGCCACTTCGGCTCCTTCCACCCGAAAGGTCAGATCAGGCATGCGATTCCTCTTCTTCGCCGGTAGCTGGCGCGATCTCAACCGCCCGCGCTTTCAAACCGCTGAAGAACTGCCCCAGTTCCTGCCACACTTCCGCGCCTCCCGACAATCCCTTCCAATGCATGCGAATCAAGCCAACAAGCTTGTAGCATTCATCGATGGGCAGCAGGTAGTACTCAGGCGCAGAATGACCGCGGGAATATCCCAGCCGGTTCACCAGCAGGGCTTCCACGTCAGTTTCCATCCCCTGCAATACCGGGTTGCGAGCGGCAATGTCGTTCCACGATTCCAGTGCCAGCAGTGACTCCATTGCGCCCGCCGGACTTGGATACATGGCAATCACGCGATTCTCCAGGCTGTTCTTGAAAAAGAACGCCATGTTAATCGGGACCATCAGGCCGTCCCATTCTGCGTCGCTCAATGTGACGTCAGAAAGTAAGGCCACACGTCGAGGCACGCGCTTGAACTTCACTCCCTGCCCGCTGAACAAGATTGCGCAAGCCTCGCAGGTGCAGACGAGCCTTCGTTGTGCCACTTCGATGAGGTGAGGGTGGTCAGCGCCAAGTTCCAGGCTGCATAGCTCGCAGCGCTCAACCGGACGCCGCTCCCGCCGCGCAAATTGCTGCAACACGCCGAATCCATTGCGCGGCTGTGTGAATTGTCCCGAGTTCATACTCTGCATTCCCAATGTGCCTAGTCTCCGGCCTGTTCTAGAGACCTCGGCGAAGGAGTGACTGACGCGCCAGCCATCAATTTGTCTAAAGCGATAAATCCTGAAGCGGCCTTCTCTTCGAAACCTTCAATTACCAGAGAAGTCAGATCCGGAGCCGCGTCGTACATCGCTCCCTCTAAGCTCGCCTGCACGGTTTTCGCCGTCGAACCGCACGTGTGCGAACCGGTTTCAACCCGCAGATGGATCACTCCGCCCTTGACGGAAAGAAGTTCGACTTCGCAACCCTGCTTTCGCAGCTTCGGGCGGATCTGCTCTACGGCATTCGCGACCCGGGTTTGGATATCGTCGGGATGTAGGCCATAAAGCAACAAAACGCTGCTCACCAGCGGATCGCGGCCCATCTGGTGAATGAGATTCAGCCCCTGCTCGCCGGCGCCTGCGACAATGTCCAACGCCTTTTCCAGCGCCGCACCGTGCAAATCCATAATCGATTGCACCAACTCCTGAGTAGAGGCCCTAACAGCAGGATCGGCGATCGACTCGAGATCCTGCACTAACTTCCCGATCTTCTGCATGTCCTCCCGAAAATCCTTTGTGCCCGTCACAACGCTCCTTGTCGAAATGCTGACGATCCATCACGCACTAAAAGGGAGTGAGAAAGCAACAATTCGCCAGCGCGTCGGGGGATTTCACAACGAACTGCTGCGATTCTCACTCCAATCAACCACTGAGGATTACGGTTGCACGCCAAACATCGGCGAATGGTGCGTCTCCAGCACTTTGCCGTTGCCTAAGTACATATGCACGCCGCACGGCAAGCACGGATCGAAACTCCGTACCGCGCGCATGATGTCGATGCCCTTGAATTTCTCCGGCCCGTTCTCCTCGAAGATCGGAGTATTCTGCACCGCGTCCTCGTATGGCCCCGGCGTGCCGTAAATGTCGCGTGGATTCGCATTCCATGGTGTCGGGGGATACGGATGGTAGTTCGCGATCTTCCCCTTGCGGATGACCACGTGATGCGAGAGCACGCCTCGAACCGCTTCGTGAAAGCCGCAGCCAATGGCCTCTTCAGGAACCTTGAAATCGGTCCACGTTCTGGTTCGTCCCGCGTGCAACTCCTGCAGCGCTCGCTCCGCAAAATACAACGCCGCCGAAGCTGCGTAGGCCTGGAAGTACGTTCGCGCGCGGTCACGCTCAATGGCGTTGCTCCACTTCGGAATTTTCCATTCGAACTCAACCTCCGGCTTCGACGCAGTCTTTGGCAGATACATCTTCACGCTGTGGCCGGTCGACTTGATGTAGCCGATGTCCACGATCCCAGCCAGCGCAGTCGCCCAGAGCCGTGCGATCGGGCCTCCTCCCGTGTCCAGAGCGAGATGGTCGTTAGTCCTCTTATCGAGCCAGCGCGGCGACATGACCCATGTGTACTTGCCGTCAAAGTCGCGCTTTTGCGGGCGAGGAATTGTCGTTTGATTCCAGGGATGATTCTTGTCGACCGGATTTCCCAGAGGATCGGTTTTCACAAACGTCTCGGAGTTTTTCCAATCGTCGTAGTACGAACTGCCCAGCAAAATCCGGATGTTCAGGTTGATGTCCACCAAGTCGGTGGTGACCAGCTTGCCATCGACGACGACGCCAGGAGTCACGTACATCGCGCGGCCCCATTCCGTCATGGTTTCGTATTTGTAGTCGCACACTTTGGGATTCTGGAACGATCCCCAGCATCCCAGCAAAATGCGACGCCGCCCGACCTCTTCATATCCCGGCAGAGCCTCATAAAAGAAATCGAACAGATCGTCGTGCAGCGGCACAACCTTCTTCATGAACTCGACGTACTTCATGAGCCGCACAATATAGTCGGTGAAGAGCTGGACCGTGGGCACGGTTCCGACTCCGCCCGGATAGAGCGTCGATGGATGGACGTGGCGGCCTTCCATCAGGCAAAACATTTCGCGGGTCATGCGGCTCATCTGCAGAGCCTCAAGGTAAAACGCCCCGGTAAAAGGATTGAGCGCCGTCATGATGTCGGCGATGGTGCGATGCCCGTGGAGATTGGAGTGCGGCGCCAGCGTCGACTGCGCCTTCGCCCATACATTCGGATTCGTCTCCTTTACCATCTGCTCGCAGAAATCCACCCCGACCAGATTGTCCTGAAAAATATTGTGATCGAACATGTATTCGGCGGCCTCGCCGAGATTCACGATCCATTCCGCGATATCGGGCGGCCGAACGCCGAAGGCCATATTCTGCGCGTAAGTGGCGCAGGTCGCATGATTGTCGCCGCAAATCCCGCAAATGCGGCTGGTGATGAAGTGGGCGTCGCGGGGATCTTTGCCTTTCATGAAAATGCTGTATCCGCGAAAGATCGATGAAGTGCTGTGGCACTCAACCACGTGCCGATTCTCAAAATCAATCTTGGTGAAGATGCCCAGGCTGCCCACGATCCGGGTGATCGGGTCCCAATTCATTTCCACCAGATTCCGTTTCTTGCTGGAAACATCCTGGGTTGGTGCGGTAACGGTGCTCATGGATCTCTCCTTTGGATTCTCAGTAGGCTCTGGGGTGATATCCAGTCGTCAACTCTGCGCGCGGATGGCGCCACTTGGGTTCCTTGTTGACGGTGTTTTGAGTGATGGACCGCAGCGCTCGTACCGCGCGTCCATAGGCTCCAACGGCGGCACTCGAAACATGTGCGCCCGGTGGCTCATCCATGAAGGGCATGAATTTGTCGGGAAATCCGGGCATGGTGCAGCCAATGCAAATTCCGCCTACGTTGGGGCAGCCGCCAATTCCCGCCATCCATCCCCGCTTCGGCACGTTGCAATTCACGACTGGGCCCCAGCATCCCAGTTTCACAATGCACTTGGGAGAGCCATAGACTTCTGCGAAATCGCCTTGCTCGTAGTAGCCAGCCCGATCACAGCCCTCGTGAACCGTCTTGCCGAACAGCCATGTGGGCCGCAACTGATCGTCGAGCGGAATCATCGGCGCCAGCCCTGCTACCTGATACAGCAGGTAGAGAACAGTCTCCATGAAATTGTCGGGCTGCACCGGGCATCCGGGCACATTCACGATCGGCAGGCCGGCCTTCGACCGCCAGTCCCAGCCGAGATAATCCGCTAAGCCCATGCAGCCTGTCGGATTGCCCTCCATCGCGTGAATTCCGCCGTAAGTGGCGCATGTGCCGCACGCAATTACCGCCAACGCCTTCGGCGCAATGCGATCGATCCACTCATTCGTGGTGATGGGCTGCTTGGTATTCGGATCGGTGCCGAGCCCCGCCCAATAGCCTTCTTTCTTGATGCTCTCGTTGGGAATGGAACCTTCCACTACGAGCACGAAGGGATCGAGTTTTCCTTCCTCGGCCAGGTACCAGTACTTCATAAAGTCGTCGCCGACTTCATAGGCCAGCACCGGATTGTGCAAATGGACTTTCGGAAGTCCAGGGATTGCTCCCAGCAAGACATCTTCGATGCTGGGTTGCGAAGCCGCAGTGATAGAAACTGAATCACCATCGCAGCCTAACCCGGCGGTAATCCAGAGAATGTGTACCTCGGCCACAGGCGATGGTCTTTGCGTGACGCGACCGTACGGGGCTGTTTCTGCCGCCATGACTGGGTTCTCCTTTCCCAACATTGGGGTAAAAAAATAACGACCGCCAAACTCCTCTTCAGCAACGGAGGAGTAGCAGATGAATGCCACACCACGATCGGCAGCTTCCCTTTTCCACCGGAAGAGCTGATGTGCTTACGCAGCTAGAATCACCAATATCGGGGAGGCGAACAAGCGGGAGGCCTACATTTTCCAGCGGAGGGAAATACTATAAACCGAATCGGGGATTTCACTAGAGCGATCTGTTTAGAGAGAGTCTTCTAAAAGCTTGGCAGAAGGCTCTAGATCGAAGAAGTCAGCTAACAATTACGCGACTTTTTCGTTCATTTTCCATTGAATGGCATGTTGCATAAGCTCACGGGAACTGCGCAACGATAGTTTATCTTTGATGTGGGCTTGGTAGGACTCCACGGTCTTAATGCTTAAATGCAATTCGCCGGCAATCTGCCGGGTGCCGTGTCCTTCTCCGATGAGCCGAAACACTTCCAGTTCGCGATCGCTCAGGTCCGCGATCGACGAGCATTTCAAATCGCTTGCGCCTGTGATGTAGTGCTTCAGCATCTTGTTGGCGATCCGGTCGCTCACATAAATTTCGCCATTTAAAATGCGGCGAACCGCGACCAGCACTTTCTCGGTCGCCTCCTGCTTCATGATGTAGCCATTGGCGCCAGCCCGCAACGCGCGTTCCGCATAGATCGACTCATCGTGCATGGAAAGAATCAGAACTGGAAGGGACGGATGAGTGGTGCGGATATTTTTCAGCAGGTCGAGTCCATCGGGCCCATTGAGAGAGATGTCGACAATTAGAACGTCCGGCCGCGCCGAAGCCATAACTAGCATCGCGCCCGTGGCGTCCTCCGCTTCGCCGCAAACGACCAGGTCGGCCTCGCGATTGACCATCATCGCCAGCCCTTGGCGAACAATAGGGTGATCATCGACGACTAGAATTCTCTTTTTCGCGCTTGTGTTCTGCGGTTTGTAGGCTGTAGCCATATTTCCTTATTCGCAGTCGACGGGGAACTGGCACGTAACTATCGTCCCACTGCTTGCTACGCGTTGCACTTCGAGCGTTCCACCAGCCATTCTGGCGCGGTAATTCATCAGATGCAGACCTACGCCCTTGCGGCCGGGAACTATAGCTCCGATCCCGCACCCGTCATCCTGAATCGTCAATTCACCCTGATCTCCAGTAGCAGACAGGCGAATGACGATGCCTCTCGCGTGCCCGTGCTTGATTGCGTTGTTCACAGCCTCCTGGGCAATATAATAAAGGTGCGTGGCCACCGTGTCATCATGGATCAAGACCGGCGCTTCGCACTGAAACCGGCAGTTTACCGCGAACAAATCCTGCACTTCCCCGGCCCACCGGTCCAGCGCCGACATCAATCCTTCGGCATCGGAAACGACTGGCAGCAGACCTCGCGCTAATTCCCTTGTCTTGTGTATGGCTTGGTTGACGAGGGACACGATTTTTGTCGCATCGCCTGCCTCAGGCAGATCTTTTTCCATGAGTTTTTGTTCCTGCACCTTGCTCATGAAAGCGATCCCAGTCAGATGTTGCCCCAAGCCATCATGCAAGTCCTGTCCAATCCGACGCTGCTCGCGGGCGCTGATCTCGAGAATCGTTTTCTCCAGTTGCTTGCGCTCGGTGATGTCCCGAATGGCGCTCGATACCAAGACGCCTTCGTCAGTCTCCAGAGGGCTGAGGCTGATTTCAACGGGAAATTCCCGGCCATCCTTGTGCAGGCCGTAGAGTTCGCTTCCCGTCCCCATCGGACGCACGCGTGGCTCTTCGAAGAAACGGGAACGGTGCTGAGAATGCCGGCGGCGTAATCGCGCCGGCACCAACAATTCCAGCGGTTGTCCCAGCAAATCGGCGCGGCGATAGCCAAACAATTTCTCGACCTGGGCGTTGACCAGAACAATCCTGCCCTCGCGATTGACCACCACTACCGCGTCCGGGGCGGCTTCCAGCAACCCCCGGAACTTAGCTTCCGCGCGTTTCCGTTCGGTGATATCGATTCCCGACGCAATGATGCAGGCGGCAGCATCCTCGTCGCCGGGAAGCACGGTAGTTGACCACGCGATCAACCTCTGTCGCCCATCACGATTCACCCAATAACCTTCATATTCTTGCGAACCTTGGTTCTGCCGTGTCTTCTCGATTACCGCCTTGAAGCCGATCACTTCCCCGGGCGCGGGGAACAAATCCCAGATCAATTTTCCATAAACTTCCTCGAAGCCGTACCCTGTCATCTGCTCGCAGGCTCGGTTAAAGCGCAAGACGCGCCCTTCCGGGTTCAACACCAAAACCAGCGCGCCGACTGTATCGAGAATTGCCGAGACGACGTTACGCTCCTTTTCCAGCGCCTCTTCCGTCCTCTTGAGATCGGTAATGTCAAAGCCCACGCCATGAATGAACCATGGCTCCCCATTTTCCTTGCGAATCATTTTGGCTTCGCAATGAAACCAGCGCACATGGCCATCTCGTGACAGAACCCGGTAAGCGGAACGCAGCGGGTTGCCCGTAAGAAACATCTCCGCTGCCTCGACGCTCCAGCGATGCTTGTCGTCCGGATGTATGTGCCTGTACCAGCGAACTGGATCTTCCAGCCACTCTTCCTGCGAAAAACCCAGTGCAGCTTCGATCTGCGGGCTCACGTAGGCCTCGCCGATGCCGCGATCCAAATAAGCCATGAACACCACCGCAGGAATTTGCTCGACCAGCGCTCGATACCGGGCTTCCAGGTTGGGAAGTTGCTCATCTGCGACTTCGCCATCGACTGCGGGTTCTTGCTGATATACGACGTGCCTTGCCGTCGTGGGATTGTGCTCCCGAAAAATGCCAGCCAGATCCTGCAGGATTTGCTCAGCCTGCGCCGGATTCAACTCCGGTTCGGCTAGAGCGGACTGATCGCTGGAATCGGCATTCGTATTGTTGGGCCACGAAAACGAAACCATGGTTGCCCTCAAATGCGCGAATATCTCATCGCGCGACTCAAGTTCGCCTATGTTCTTATTGGTTGCGTCTTGCTGGGCGCCGGTTTGCGCCAGCCCGGTTCTTTATTTAGCGATGCTTGCGTAAAGCGCCGCAACGCATGAATTGCGCGACCGTAAGTTTGAACCGCAGCCGAAGATAAGAGCGATCCCGGGGGCTGATTCATAAAGGGCATGAACTTGTCGGGAAAGCCAGGCATGGTGCAGCCAATGCAGATGCCGCCCACATTCGGACATCCGCCGATACCGCCCATCCACCCGCGCTTCCCCACATTGCACTGAACCACCGGCCCCCAGCATCCCAGCTTCACAATGCAAAGCGGAGAACCGTACTCTTCCGCAAACTGTGCCTGCTCATAGAATCCGCCGCGGTCGCAGCCCTCGTGTACTGTGTTGCCAAAAAGCCACTTGGGCCGAAGCCCCTCATCCAGCGGAATCATGGGCGCGTGGCCCGTCGCCATGTGTAGGAGATACAACAAGGTCTCCATGAAATTGTCAGGTTGCACCGGACACCCCGGCACGCAAACGATGGGAATCTCCGCTTTCGATTTCCATTTCCATCCCAGGTAATCCGCCAGCCCCATGCATCCTGTGGGATTGCCTTCCATCGCGTGAATGCCGCCGTAGGTCGCGCAGGTTCCGGCGGCAATCACTGCCCACGCCTTGGGCGCGAGACGATCGATCCATTCGCAGGTCGTGATTGGCTGCCCGGTCTTCCGATCCGTCCCCAAAGACGCCCAGTAGCCAGCGTCTTTATTGTGTTCGCTCGGGATCGACCCTTCGACGACCAGAATGAAATTATCGATTTTGCCTTCAGCAGCATCGTGGAAAGGCCTGAGAAAATCGTCGCCGTTGGCCAAGGCGAGGAAGGGATTGTGCAGATTAATTTTCGGTATCCAGGGAATTTGCCCGCGCAGGACATCCTCGATACTGGGCTGCGTCGCCGCAGTCATAGCGATGGTATCGCCATCGCAGCTTAATCCAGCGGTGATCCACAGGACGTCGAGCTCGGTGACCGCGTTGCTCATAGCAGCACGCTTTGCCGTATCCCGCGTCATAATAGCCCTTCCGAGCCTAAAAGATAAAGGAGGATGTGGTGATCAATCAGCGGAAGACTGAGTAGTGTGGAGTTTGTGGATACGAGATCGGGGCAGTTGTTCTCGGCGTCCTCCGCGGCTTTTCTCGGCGATCTTAGCGGTCAAAAGCTCTTAAAAAAAAAGGTCCCTACCTGCGAACTGCCCAAGCCATGCCATCGGGCTGTTTTCCTGCCGAGATTTCGCCCACAACTTCCAGCGTCTTCAAGTCCACAACCGCTACTTTGTCATTCGAACTGACCGCCACAAAAGCGCGTGACCCGTCGGGAGCCATCAGGATTCCCGCGGCCCCGCCGCCGAGCTTCAGTTGCTTCACTTCCTTCCGGGAGGATGCGTCCATCACCAAAAGGCTGGTGTCACCGCTTCCCGCGCCGAGCGCTGAGATTAAAACGTGCTGGCCATCCGGCGTGAACTTCAGCCGGTTCGCGAATTTCACCGCGATCGGGAGAGTTTGTACAGCCTTCTTAGAAGCAACGTCAATGATTGTGACGGTGGCGTCCCGCGCGTTTGCTGCCCATATTTCTTTCCCGTCCGGCGAGATATCAAAGCCCTCAACTCCATTGCCCGCCGGAATGTTCGTCACCTCCCAAGTCTTGCGTGGAGCGCCTTGCGGCGGCCGAAAACCCTCGCTCGGCGGATCAACATATTCGATCATGCTGATCGTCGCCGAGTTCACGTTCGATGTGACGATGTCCTTGTGGTCCTTCGTGACCACAATCATGTGGGTACGATCCTGACCCGTGCCAAGCACCCAATCCACGCGCTTGCTGGCAGGGTCATAGCGGCCAATGACTTTATTCGTTTCCGCGGTGAAATAAAGTTTTCCACCGGCGAAATCCAAACCGTGGGTGGAGTGTAGCGCCCCCAGGTTGATTGGAGGCAGTGCCTTGCGGGCAACCAGGTCAACCACGGAAATAGTGTTGAGACTGCTGTCTACCCCGCCGTAGTTCGAAATGTATGCAAGCTTGCCATCGTCGGATGCGATGATCTCGTGCGGGTCCGGACCGGAAGGGATCCGAGCCACAATGTGCAGGGTGGCTGGGTCAACGATCGAAACAGTATTGTCGCTCTTCGCCAGTATCAATAGCGTCGAGGAGGGTGCCTGTGCGAAGGTGACGGTTGCGACGAAGAAGGTTACCGCAAAATGATAAACAATCGATTGTAGGACGCTTCTGCTTCGGTTCATCCCGTTCCCTCCGGAAGAATTCTTGGAAAATTAGTCTACACCGCTCTGCCAGCAGCCGCTCCCGAAGCCCAGGCCCACTGAAAATTGAATCCTCCGAGTTGGCCGGTCACGTCCACAACTTCGCCGATGAAAAAGAGGCCAGGAACTTTATGGCTCTCCATTGTCTTCGCCGAGAGCACGTCTGTGTCGACTCCTCCCGCAGTGACCTCAGCCTTGTCATAGCCTTCGGTCCCTAACGGCAAAATGGTCCAGGTGTGTATGTGCTGTTCGATGTCAGCCACAGCAGCGTTCGTCCACGAAGTTGGCGCATGCAATTCCAGCCAGCGGTCTGCAAAACGCACTGGCAGTATCTTGCGGAGTTGCGCTCGCAGAGTTGCCATCGTCCGCGGAACCTTCGGATCTTGGAAGATGCTTGTCACATCGGTATCTGGCGCAAGGTCAATACGGATTTGCTGCGGTTTCCTCCAATACGAAGAAATCTGCAAAATCGCTGGCCCGCTCAAACCGCGATGTGTGATTAACATCTTTTCCCGGAACTGTTGCCCGTCGCACGAAACAATGATCTCGGTGGAAACGCCGCTCAAATCGCAGTAATGCTTATGGTCTTCAGCACTTAAAACCAGAGGAACCAAGCCGGGCCAGGGTTCCCGTATCTTCAGTCCAAACTGCCGCGCCAGATCGTACCCGAACGAGGTCGCGCCGATTTTAGGAATGGATAACCCGCCGGTAGCCACGACCAGGGCTGGAGCGCGGAATTCCGCATTGGCTGTCCGCACAACGAAGTCCTGCGTTTTCGTCACCTCCACAATTTTCGTGTTCAGAAAAATACTCACGCCCGCCGACGCGCACTCTTGTTCAAGCATCTGCAGGATCTCCCGAGCCGACCCATCGCAAAATAGCTGTCCGAGTGTCTTTTCGTGATAAGGAATGCGATGTTTCTTCACCAGCGCGATGAAGTCCGCGGCCGCGTAGCGAGCTAAGACCGACTTGGCGAAATGGGGATTAGCGGAGAGAAAATTGTCGGGCTGGCAGTGCATGTTGGTGAAATTGCAGCGCCCGCCACCGGAGATTAGGATCTTTTTCCCCAGCCGGTCGGCATGCTCCAGAATCGCGACGCGGCGTCCGCGCTTGCCCGCCTCGATGGCGCACATCAAACCGGCCGCGCCGCCGCCGAGAATCAACGCGTCGAATGACTGTGTGTGCTGGGTCACGGCCATCACATATAAAACAAGCTCAGTCGCGGCAGATGGTATTTGTCCAATAGCCGCTTGTGCGCGTACTGGCGCTGCAGTTGATCGATCTGCGCCGCCGACATCTTGCTGCGGTAGGGAATCAGGTCGCGGTCGGCCTCCGCCCGGACTGCAACCACCTCTTGGTCGGAAGTGCACGCCAACAGGAGGGCAAGAAGTTTTCCTTCCATCACGGTGAGATGGCGCTCCAAGTCTTCCAGTCGCACGGTGTTTTTGTTTCCTATTCCTTCGGAAAGCTCGCGCAACGTTTTTGCGGTCTCTTGGGCCAGCGCGGCGACTCCGCCCGCTTGTGGCAATCTGGCGCCTTCCAGCAACTCCGCATTTCGTCGTAAAAAGGCTGCAACTGTCTCCGCTTCAAACCCTTGCCCGCCACGGGATTTCGCGGGAGCCTCTCCAGTGGCACCCACCGCAGCTTCCTTCATATCCTCTGCCGCCGACAGCACCAGTTGCGAGCAGTAAGCCAGGCTGTTTACCTTTTTTGTTTTCGACGGACGCTGCTCGTAGCGGTCGAACGCTTCGTCGATGCCGCGCAACGCCGCCTCCAGAGGAATTCCGGCATCTTTCCACGTCTCGATTAGCGCCCAGTCGAGAGTCGAGAGCAACAGGCCTCCGCCGCGGCGACTCAGAAAGCGCTCTTCAATCTCGGTAAAATAATTGAAATAATTTTCCACGGCAGGTCAGCGAACCGATCGTGATGAGGAAGTTACGGAAGGGGTACCGCCATTCTTAGACTTCTCCTGCGCGGTTTTAGAGGACGCTTTCGATGTTGCCGTGGGATCTGGGTTCGCCGCCGAACTGGAGTCCTTGCGAGCGGACCCATTTCGCTCCCAGATAATGCGCAATCCTTCGAGAGTCAAGAACTCATCCACCGTCTTGATGTATTTCGATCCCGTGCCAATCATCGGCCCGAGTCCGCCGGTCGCGAGCACCCGAGTCTCAGTCCCCAACTCCGCCAGCAGCAGTTCGAGGATGCCGTCCACCAGTCCGAGATATCCGTAGTAAAGACCGGATTGCAGGCTGCCTACGGTGTTTGATCCGATCACCCGCGCAGGCTTGCGAATTTCCACGCGCGGCAATCGCGCCGTTCGCTCAAACAGCGCATCCGCTGAAATGCCAATTCCGGGGCAAATCACGCCGCCGAGATATTCGCCTTTCGCGGAAACGCAGTCGAATGTCGTGGCCGTACCGAAATCCACGATCACGCATGGCCCGCCATATTTCTCGAACGCGGCAACCGCGTTGACAATGCGGTCCGCTCCTACCTCCGCCGGATTGTCGTAGTGAATCGGCATCCCGGTCTTAATCCCCGGCTCAATGGCGAGCGGCCGTAAATTGAAATAGCGCTCGCACACCTGCCGCAGCACAGGATCCAGCGGCGGAACGACCGAAGAGATCACAATGCCATGAATGCCTTTCGACTCAAGGCCGGCCATAGAAAACAAGTTGCGGAACAGAACCCCGTACTCATCCACCGTGCTGGTGCGAGACGTGGCCACGCGCCAGTTGGCCACAAGCCGCTCGTAGCGCGGAGTCTCGTCCGATTCCGCCACCGCGCCGTGCACTTTGGCCACCCGGGCGAACACGCCCAGCACAGTATTCGTATTGCCGACATCGATCACAAGAAGCATGTTGTAGCGCCGCCGTCCCGGCGGCTATCCTGCGAGCGCCGAGCCCGCTGCCCCGATAATGATTCGCGACAGTTTCGAATCTACCGCTCCCTAACCGTCCCGCTCAGCACCGTACGCATCCCCTTCTGCGTTCGGACCTGCAAAAAGCCGCGAGCATCCAGGCCTTCCGTCGTGCCCTCAAAGCCGGCCCCATTCTCATCGATGCGCACAGTCCTGCCCCGCAGCCATGTCGAACTTTCCGCAAATCGCCGCAGAATCGACTCCCGCGCATCGGAATTTTCCAGCAACTGCCGGTACTCTCGATCGAGTGATTTTAACAAAGCGGCCGCCAACTCCACCCGCGACCACTCACTTCCGCTCGATAATCGTAGAGATGTCGCCTGCAACTCCTTCGGAAAACTTACCTGATTTACATTGATGCCGATGCCCACCACGATGTAGCGCACGCGCGTAGCTTCGGCATTCATCTCGGTGAGAATTCCGCAAACTTTTTTACCGTCAATCAGAACGTCGTTGGGCCACTTCAAATCCGCGCTCAACCGCGAGTCGATTTGTTGAATCGCAGACCGCACTGCAAGCCCCGCCGCCAGGGACAGCACGAGCACATCCGAAGGCGGCAGAGTTGGCCGCAACACTGCCGAACAATAAATCCCGGTCGACCGCGGAGACTGCCAGGTGTTGGCGCCGCGGCCGCGGCCCGCGGTCTGCTCCTCAGCAAGAAAAACGCTGCCCTCGGGCGCGCCCTCTGCCGCGGCTGCCATCGCCGCGGTGTTAGTCGATCCAACTTTGTAGAAATGGTGAAGATGCTCGTTGAAGATGGTGCCGCGCACCAGCGACTTTAATACTTCCGGCAACAACAGATCGGGAACCGAGCGCAGTCGATATCCCGTCGCCGCGTGTCCCGCTACATCCACGCCCAAGCCGCGTAATTGCTGGACCAGGCGCCACACTTCAGAGCGATGACAGGAAATTTCCTGCGCGATCTTGGTTCCGCTCGCAACGACGGTAGCGTTCTCCATGAGCAGGCGCACGATGCGTCCGAGTCGCACATCGGTTGGCTGTGTTTGATGAGCCGCCGGCGCCTTGGCTTGCGAAGGACGCTTCCGAATTGTGCTGCTCTTGGTGATGCGGAGATTATGCGCGAATTACGGCCAAACAACAATCGTTGCGTCAGGCCGGAACCACCCGCATGCTCATATCGACCGCATGGGGCGAGTGCGTCAGCAGTCCCACGGAAATGAAATCGACTCCGGTCTCGGCATAGTCCCGAACGTTTTCCAGTCGAATTCCGCCAGAGCACTCCACTGGGATGCGTCGTCCATCTTTCTGCACATCGGGCTGTGAGCAGCGAACCACTGCGCGGCGCACATCTTCGACCGACATATTATCCAGTAGAATCGCTTCGCCGCCATGCGCCAGCGCCAGTTCCAATTCTTCAAGCGTGCGCACTTCTACTTCGATAATTTGCGATCCGCGGCGGTTGCGTACGGCGCGCTCCAGAGCGGGAACGATGCCGCCTGCCAGCGCAATGTGATTATTCTTGATCAGTACGCCGTCCGAAAGATCCAGCCGATGATTTTGCCCCCCGCCACAGCGAACCGCATTCTTGTCTATCACACGCAGTCCGGGCGCGGTTTTGCGCGTATCGAGAATCCGCGCTTTCGTGCCCGACACGGCCTCCACAAACTTACGAGTTAGTGTCGCGATCCCGCTCATGTGTTGCAGGAAATTCAAAATCACGCGCTCGCAGGAAAGAAGCACGCGCGCGTTATGGCGAATCACCGCCACCGACTGCCCTTTGTGCAGGCGCACTCCATCGAAAATCTCAGGATGCGTGGTGACCTCATAATGCGCGGTCACCGCTCCATCCAGCGCAGCATAAACATCGAGAATCCGCGCGACGCATCCGATGCCGGAGAGGATGCAGTCTTGCTTGGAAATAATCGTCCCCGAGGCGCGCTGGTTGGGGTCGATACAGGCGTAGCTGGTCGCGTCGCTTGTCGCCCGGTCCTCGAGCAACGCGTTTTCCAGAATCGCCGTAAGCCGTCGTGAATTCCAATCCATTCTTCGTGTCCGCTCTCTTAGTAGAGACGTTGCTCGCAACGTCTCTTTCGCTGGAGTAACGCAGCCGGTCCGCTCACTACGCTAACCGCACCCCAGTTCCTTCAACTTACTCTGCGTCTTTGTAAGCATCACGGCAAGTTCCTGCTGTTGCTTCCTCAGATTCTCCACCACCGTCGCGGGAGCCTTCGCCAGAAACTGCTCATTGCCCAGTTGCCGCTGGCCGCCGGTAATTCCTTTTTCAATCTTCTCCAATTCTTTCTTCAGGCGATCGCATTCCGCGGCCACATCGATTTTTCTTTCATAAATCACGTGCACATCGAAGCGCGCCGTGCCCCGCGCGCCGGCACGGTTGGCGAGAGAGGCTTCTACGAATGTGATTCTCTCTACATTCCCCAAAAGCTCGATCGCGCCGCGATTCGCCTCAATCATCTTGCGAATTCCCGCCTCATGTGCGAATACCTCGATCGGCACCTTGACCTTCTGCTCAACTTTCAACTCCGCCCGCAAGTTCCGCACGCTGACAATCAAATCCTGAAGAATCGCCATCTCAGTTTCCGCGGCGAGATCAAACTGTTTTTCATCCGCCTGAGGATACGCTGCGAACGCAATCGATTTGTGCGGAGCCTTGCCTTCGTAAAGCGCCTGCCAGATTTCTTCGGTAATAAACGGCATCACGGGATGCAGCAAGCGCAACGCCGCGTCAAACAAATTCACCAGGTTCGCGCAGGCCACCCGCGCAGCGCTCTTGTCGGCGCCCTCTTCAACTTTCAGCCGCGGCTTGAGCAACTCCAGATACCAGTCGCAAAACTCACCCCAGAAAAAATCGTAGATGCGGTTGGCAGCCTCGTGAAAACGGTAAGTCGTCAGCGCATCGTTCACGTCGGCCACCGCGCGATTGAAGCGCGAAAGAATCCACCGGTCCTCAAGCGTGGTGGACTCGAAGTTAGCAACAGCCATGTGGAGACAGCCGCCCCCGGCTGTCCCGGACCGCAGGCCGGGCTCGATCCTGTCCACATTCATGAACATGAAGCGCGCCGCATTCCATATCTTGTTGGCGAAGGCTCGATATCCGTCGGTGCGGCTTTCGCTGAAGGCAATGTCGGTACCCGGCGCCGCCATCGCCGCCAGCGTGAATCGCGTCGCATCCGTGCCGAAACGTTCAATGATCTCCAGCGGATCGATCACGTTGCCCTTAGTCTTCGACATCTTCTGCCGCTCGGCGTCGCGCACCAGCGCGTGTATGTACACATGCCGGAACGGCACGCTGTCATCCTTCTTCTCCGTCTCGCCACTCGCCTTCTTGATCGCGGCATCCTGTTCGTGTCCCTGCATGAAGTGACATCCGAACATGATCATGCGCGCCAGCCAGAAAAACAGAATGTCAAATCCCGTGATCAGCAGCGTGTTCGGATAAAACACCTCCAGATCGCGCGTCTTCTCCGGCCATCCCAAAGTAGTGAACGGCAGCAGGCCCGACGAGAACCAGGTATCGAGCACATCCGGAACCTGCTCCAGCTTCGCGCCGCCACACTTCGTGCATGTAGTCGGCTCCTCGCGCGCCACAATAAATTCCTTGCAGCCCGCGCACGTCCACGCCGGAATCCGATGTCCCCACCACAACTGGCGCGATATGCACCAGTCATAAATGTTATTCATCCAGTTCAAATAAATCTGGCGATAGTTTTCCGGGACAATCGTGATCTCGCCGCTCTCCACCGCCGCCTTCGCCCGCTCGGCCAGCGGCTTGATCTTGATGAACCACTGCTCCGACAGTCGCGGCTCAACCACCGTTCCGCAGCGGTCGCACTTCCCAATGGAAAGCGCATGGTCCTTCTCCCCCACCAGAAATCCCTGCTCCCGCAAATCGGCCAGCACGCGTTTGCGCGCCTCGAACCGGTCGAGGCCTGCGTACGCCCCGGCATTCGAATTCATATGCGCGTGCTCGTCCATCACGTTAATCTGCGGCAGATTGTGCCGCAGCCCCGCCTGAAAATCGTTGGCATCGTGCGCCGGAGTTACTTTCACCGCGCCAGTGCCAAACTCAGGCTGCGCCAGTTCGTCGGTGATGATCGGAATCTCGCGATTCATCAGCGGAACCAGAACGTGCTTTCCCTGCAGATGCGTATAGCGCTCGTCCTTCGCATTCACCGCAATCGCCGTATCGCCCAGCATCGTCTCCGGCCGCGTGGTCGCCACCGTAATGAATTCGTCCGACCCCACCACCGGATACCGGATCTCCCACAACTTTCCCGCCACCTCTTCGTGCTTCACCTCGAGATCGGAGATCGCCGTCTCGTGCCACGGGCACCAGTTCACAATGTAATTCCCGCGATAGATCAGCCCCTCTTCATACAGCCGGACAAACACCTCGCGCACCGCGTGCGAAAGATTGTCGTCCATGGTGAAGTACTCACGGTCCCAATCGACCGACGCGCCCAGCCGCTTCATCTGGTCGAGAATCGCGCCGCCATAAAGCTTCTTCCATTCCCACACTCGCTCAATGAATTTTTCCCGGCCCAGCTCGCGGCGCTTCTTGCCTTCTCTTTCGAGCTGCTTTTCCACCATCATCTGCGTCGCGATCCCGGCATGATCGGTCCCCGGCAGCCACAGCGTGATAAATCCCCGCATGCGATGCCAGCGCACAACAATATCCATCTGCGTCTGGTTGAGCATGTGCCCCATGTGCAGCCGCCCCGTCACGTTCGGCGGCGGCAGCAGCAGCGTGAACACCGGACGCGTCTCCCCCGGCTCCGGCGTCTTCACCGAGAACAGTTTTTCTTTTACCCAGTACTCGGCCCAGCGCGTTTCAATCGCGCCCGGCTCGTAAGCTTTTGGCAGTTCGTGGGGCATCTTTGTTTACGTGTGGGACCGAGTCTCAGACCCAGTCATGCCGAGCGCAGCTCGGCCGGAGCACACACTCAGAAGTGATCTCTGATCTTACAGGCGCGAGAAAAGAAGGGTCAAACCCGAGGCGGGAGAAGGGAAAGAGACACGCAGAAACGGAAAAAAAAGGGAAAAGATAAAAAATGTTTGGGGGGGCGACTAACTTTCTCCGGATCGTTTCCTGCCGCCTTTTTTATTGTTTCTGGTTTTTGTGTGCGCTTGTTAATGGGGGGGGGAGACGCTTTGACATCAATTTTGGTGTCATCCTTAACCTAGTAAGCCTTTTGGCACCAGCGGAAGTCTGTTCGGTTTCTAACAAAAAACCTTTTTCATCGATATTACAGCCTCAGACATATTTTCCGCGCATCAGCGAGCCGGATTCGCCGGAGGGGTGACAGATTCTCAGTGCGGTCAGTGACCCTGATTGCTGGGGATTCGGTCCAAACCCGCCGCAAGCTGGGCGGAACCCAAGCTGTTCATTTTTGCGTCAGGGAGAAAGCCAAATGGATTCTCTAATTTCAGGGTTACATGCTGGGTATCCTCCGGTTCTTCCCACGAAAGCGTCGTCTCGTTATCATATGTCGTTTTTCGAACACCTACTCTCACGTGTGGGTTTATTGCTCTTGCTAATGGGTGTAGCAGCAGCCCAGGTGGACCCTTCAGCGGGCATGCTTCCGTTTTCAACGCAGCAATACGGCGTGGACCTAGCGACAGGCAGCGTGCATATTTCCCTACCGATTCGAGAAAAAACCGGCAAAGTGGCTTTCTCGTTCTCCCTTGAAGGTAATTTCGACATCTATAAATGGGTGTCTTCGACGGGCGGGACGCCGCAATGGTGGGAACTCGCAAGTTTGAATGGTCAACCGGCACAAACCTATAGTTGGGGCGCAGACACTTCTCAATGCGGCCACCTCGGTAATCCTTCTCTGATCGGTCCGTATGTAATCGACACAACCGGTGCTAGACATGGAGTGTCGGGTAGCGGAGCTCTTCCCTGCACTGGTACTAGAAACTTTTCCGGAACCACTGTCGATGGTTCAGGCTACACACTCGTTATCACAGGGTATTGGGCGACCGGGAAGAACGGTTCCGCTCTTCTTTATGACAAGTCGGGGAATGCAGTTAATATAAGCGGCACTACAACACCTTGGTCCATTACAGATCCGGACGGTGCCACGATTACGGCCACCACAGGTAATCCAATTCTGTATACGGACTCACTTGGCCAGCCGGTCATGAAATTCAATGGGGCGACTTATGAGTACACCGATACAAATGGAAATAACCAATCCTACACAATCACGGGAGTGGTCAATAACTGGGTCACGAATTTCGCTTGTGCAGGAATCAACGACAGCAACTATTCAAGCTGGTTTGCTCCCCCTGTTAGTATCACAACACCAACCGGAGCCAGCTATGCATTGTCCTATGAGCAAACTCCTGGGCACGCAAGCGGAAATATTACTGGACGACTTGCCAAAATAACCTACCCGTCTGGCGGCTCGGTTTCCTACGCGTACTCGGGCGGAAACAATGGAATTAACTGTAGCTCCGGAGTGGTACCTGTCCTAACGATTACACGTAACGACAATAATGGTCACATCGATAAGTGGACTTATGTCAACTCCAATAGCAGTAGCACGCCGGGAAACTTTACGGTCACCGAGACCGATCCAGCGAACAACCAAACGATCTACAGCTTCTCAGGCGAATATCAGACCCAGATGGCAACTTATGAAGGTGGCTGTCCCACAAGTAAGTTAGGTTGCAATGGCGGAGGCACCTTACAGCGTACGACAACAACATGCTACAACGCAAACTTCAGTAGCTGCGCTACTCCCGGCACGGTGCCCTCCCCGACGATTTCACAGACGGATGTGTACACGTCTATTAACGGGTCGTCCAGCAACCTGGTCGAGACGAAGTATGATTCCTACGGAAACACAACCGAAGTGAAGCAGTATGATTTCGGGGCGACCACGCCTCCGACCGGGAATCCTCTCTCGGACACGTCAATCACACATGCTGGAGTAAACGGCGCCACCTGCGGGACTGTTGCTCCCAATCAATACGATCGGCCATGCTCGATCACTACACTCAATCCCTCCGGTAGCACTATGGTTCAGGTCAATCAGGTCAACTACACCTACTCGAATGGTCATCCCACACAGACTTCTTATTGGGTAAGCGGGTCGACTTTCCGGAATGCCTCGGCCACGTATGGATCTAATGGCACGATTAGCACCTTTACTGATATACGAGGCGTTGTCTCCAGCTATGCGTATAACGGTACGGGGGGTTGCAACGGCTTGCTCCCCACTTCCCTAACAGTTGGAGAACTTACTGCTTCCGAGCAGTGGAACTGCAACGGAGGAGTGCTGACTCAGACTACCGATTTCAATGGGAACCCTACGAGCCACGTATATAACGATCCGTTATGGCGTGTAAGTTCAGTCACTGATGCACTTGGGAATGTGACGAACATTACCTATACAACAACCTCCGTCGAGGGCAAGTTAAGTTTCGGCTCCTCTACCCAAGACACAATAACGACCGTGGACGGGCTGGGCCGCACGATTCGGACCCAAACCAAACACGGTTCAGCCTATGATACGGTGACTACGAAATATACGCCCGCAGCCGGGACAGTAAGTGTTTCGATTCCATGCTCCGCACCCCTTAATGGGGATTGTACAACGGGCTTCACCGTTGTGACCAAAGACGCCGACGGACGTACTTCTTCGATTGTGGACGGTGGAGGGGCAACACTAGCAACCATTTTTTCTGCGCAAGAGACGATCGCCACGTTAAGTCCACCTCCAACTGGAGAAAACAGCAAGATCATACATTCCCAGACTGACGGATTGGGTAGGACGGTCTCCAACTGTCCGATTCTGTCCAGTGGTGGCAGTTCATGTGGGCAGGTAGGTAGCGGATCCGGTATCGCCACTGCGTTTGCGTATTCGAGCGCATCGGGAAGCACCTCGGTTACCGCAATGCGCGGTGTTCAGACGCGCGCAACGGTGAAAGATGCTTTAGGGCGTACAGTTTCTCAAACGGACCCTGAAGTGGGGACCGTCACCTACGTCTATGACTACTATTCCCCGGGGACAGGCTGTGGCTATACGACCCTGCCCGGACAACTCATCGTCGTGATCCTTCCAAGCACAAACGAGAAATGCTTCAATTACGACAGCTATGGTCGCATGACGGACATGGGCGAGAATAGAGCCTCCGATGGGACGGCCGTCTGTACCCGATTCCGATTCGACACTTCTATCTCAAATAATATATTTCCTGCGCCGGGCACTATCTCCAACGGGGCCGGGAGAGTAGTTGAAGCAGAGACGGACGACTGCACGGCTACGTCCTATCCTCCGCCATCTGGTCATTGGTATTCTGATGAGTGGTTCTCGTATGATGCCATGGGTAACGTCACTGATGAATGGGAGCAAACTCCTCATTCTAACGGATATTTCCATTCAACGGCTACGTACTATGCTAATAAGCAGTTTGCGTCACTGGGAATCCCCGGAGTGGGAACTATCAGCTACACCCTTGACGGGGACGGGAAATGGGCCTCTGCCAAGATGGGGACTCTGAATCTCATCTCCAGTGTGACCTATGACCCCACTGGAGTGGGTACCGTGAATATCGGTTCGGGCACCGACAACGACGTCTACAACTACTCGCCTGCGACAGGTTTGATGACGAGCTATCAACTCACGGGTGGTTCAAAGAGTGATTCAGGTACGTTGAACTGGAACGCTAATAGGAGTCTTGGCGGTCTCCAAATCGTCGACGGATGGAATACGGCTGACAACGAGACGTGCACTTACATCTACGATGACCTTTCTCGGTTGACTAGTGACCAGTGTGGATCGATCTGGGCACAGACTTACGGCTATGACATGTATGACAACATGAACCAGTTCGGAAACGATCCGTTCACGTTCACATATAATGCTGCGAATAACCACTACTCTACAGCAGGTGTGACCTACGATGCAGATGGCGATCTTACGTATGATGCGGTTAACACCTACACCTATAATGGTCAGGACAAACTTCAGAGTGCTGTAGTCGCTGGTACTACCTGTGTTAACAACGGATGGTCCGTTTGCATAGTATATGACGCCTTTGGACGCGGTGTGGAATATGAATCATTAGGTTCCTACTATCCGATGGTGTACGGTCCAGCCGGGAAGATGGGTCAAATGCTAAGTCCTCAAACACTCAACTATGCATATGTCCCTCTACCGGGAGGTAGCAGTGCCATGTACTGGACAGGCACCTTCTACTACACGCACAAAGATTGGTTGGGTTCGGGACGACTGAATACGACCATTCCTGCATCTGGTAATGGCGTTCTTTACTACGACCGTCAGTTCTCCCCCTTCGGAGAAGTGTACGGCAACTCAGGTTCTGCCTATAGCTTGAACTTCACGGGCGACACGCAGGATGCATTTGGCAGTCTATATGACACCGACAACCGCGAACTAAATCAACTGCAAGGTCGTTGGTTGACGCCCGACCCAGCCCGGTCTGGGTGGAACCAGTACGCCTACCCAACAAACCCCAATAGCTATATCGATCCCCTTGGTCTATCGTGCGAGGATCCGCACGACGGACAGCCGTGTGTAGTAAACGTCACCGCGGAACCTTTTGAGACCCCGCTCATAGAGATTGAATTGGATCCGCAATATTTTGGAACGATTAACGCTAGAGAAAATCAGCTAAATGTATTCTTGAGGCGACTTAAAGCAAACATTAAGAAGCTTGCACATTCCACCCTCTGCGCGGGGGCATCGACGCAATTAGCTTTGGCCAAAGCGAGCAGCGGAACCGTGGGCCTTGGGGGAGGAGGTGCGTTTGGGATTGGGGCTTGGTGGGGAATTAGCGGGTCGGGTTCAGCTTCTCTGGTAGCGGACCCGCACGGAAATGTTGGTGTTGCCTTTTCGGGATCATTTAATCCAGGGACGGCTGCAGGTGGAGTTGTGGGAACGGGGGCCGCAGCCGGTTACAGCGTCACGCTGTCGGAAGCACGAAATATCTCAGATCTTAACGGCGTAGGAACATCCGCTTCGGGAAATGGCGGCCCAGTCGCAGTTTCATTAAGTGCTGACGATCCTGCGACCCTCGTGATTTCAGGAGGGGGAGGCGAGTTGGGACACGTGTCGTTTACGGCTGAATATGGGGGGACTGTTGTTCCGCAAGCCCTTTCAACAAACTGTAGCGATGTTTTTTAAACTATGATGATCTCGATTAGTGATCACTGCTGGAGCATTTGGATCGTTATCGGGTTCGCCCTGTTGCTGGCGAGTGCAGCAAGTGCGACGTTTGTGCGCATCCGCCTAAAGCGGGCGGGTATTGCCCTGAAACATCCTGGCACAATTGGAAGCAACCTTGCCGAAATGAAGCTGTACTTTCGGGAAGCGCCTCGTAGAGGATGGTCTAAGTGGCCAGTTTACGGGACAATATTCTGCCTGTTGGTGGGACTTGGCATTCTCATCGGTTACGTAGAATCGAAGCCTTCGGATCATCGTCAGCATCAAACAGATCGCAAAATCCCATAATTTCTTACGAATCCGAGCCACGTCTTCGGCTTTTGCGCCCCAACCTCCAACTGCTTCGGTCCCCCGATCAGTCTGTGCCTCAATGTGATTGCTCTTCGACATACCCTCTTCCGCTTTCCTTCGCACAAATCATACTCAGCTGGGTGCGGATAAAGGGGAGCAGGTCGGCATGTCAAGGGGGATCAGGTCAGCGGGGCAAACACTCGTCGCGAACTTCGCTGCCGTGGAACACATTTTCAAGCTGTAGATTTTAGACAGGAATGTCAGGCAGACGCCTGTCAGTGTTTTTTTCGTACCTGCTCTACTGAAATCCAGCCAATTTTGCTAGAACTTGAAAGTGCCTCCTATGCGGTCGGTACCCTTCACGGATGCGACCAGCATACCAGCGCGAGACCGAGATGTGTCGCGCGATAACGGATGCTGACATTGTGGCAATAACCGGCTGGACCTTTTCGGAATAGAACCTGTCCGTGAGCCATGCGGGCTGGTCGGACGATTTCCACGCATGCTGCGCTGTTGCGTTCACGTTCCCGCTATCACACGTTCCCGTTTTGGGAATCGTTTCTACTTTTTCCTTCGTTTCCCTTGCCTCTGACCTTTCATTCTTGTCGAATCGAGGGATGAGGCCGCATTCGCGAGTTTTTCTCCGGATGCTGCCTTTTTCGTTCTGAGGTGGGTGGATGAAGAAGCGGAAGGCGAAGTTTATCAAGGATCCGAAGAAGCGGGGGGAGTGGGTGGAGTCGATGTTTGTGGCGCAGGCGAGTGAGCGGGGGCTGCCGGTGAGCAAGCCGTGGGGAGATTCGGAGAGTTACGACTTTGTGGTGGGGCGGCCGGGAAAGTTTGTTGGGGTGCAGGTGAAGTCGACGACCATCGAGAATGGGGGCGGGTACGTTTGCGTGATACGGAAGCAGGGCGGGGCGTATACCAGCGGATCGTTCGACTTTGTTGCGGCCTATGTGGTGCCGGAGGATGTTTGGTACATCATTCCGGTTCGGGATATCCGGGGCAGGGAGTGCATGAGTCTGTGTTCGAGCTCGACGCGCAACGAGAACGAGAAGTATCGCGAAGCTTGGCATCTTTTGCGAGAGGCTGCAGAAGCGTGCGAGGGGGCCGGGAGCGGAGAAAAATCGGCCGAGAAGGAATCTGGCGTGAGAGGCTTGGCGGGTGAATCGACTTCGCTGGAATCGGGCGAGAGCGGATCGGCCGCGACTGCTCCGACTGCGGGACGATTCCCGAGGAATGCGGTGGAGCGCGTGGAGGCGGCCGCGAATTTCGCGCGGCGATATTTGGAAGGCAATTATCCCCGTCCCCAGAAGGAGCGGGAGGAGTTGTAGGGCGCGGGAGTCTGCCCCGGGGCGGCTGGCCAAGCTTGGATTTCGCTGGCAGCGATGACGCGGTGGATGCTTCACTCTTCGCGCACTTTGCGAAGGGTGGGAACCACGAAAGCATGCACGAGGTGTTTGCGGGATCTGCAAAAGTTTCCGTTGGCAGCATAGCAGCCCACCCTTGCAAAAAACGCAAGGATGGGGCACCCGGCCCCTCGTCCCACCAAAGACGCCCGCAAGCAGCGGCATTCAAAGCGATGATGTTCAAGCTGATGATGATCTTCGGGGACGACGCAGGAAGCGCAGACTGAGATCTTCGCTCAACTTTGCGGACGATCCAGGTCGTCTCTAAAAAGTGTGATCTCAACCATGCTGCCGAAGGTTGCGTTGGGAATTTGTTGCGCGCAAGAGATTTCGAGAATGTGATCTCCGTGACCACCGTCGCCTGGAGGCAGGCCGCTTTTTATATCCAAGCTGTAAGGTCGGATTCTCCAGGCCGGAATGCCGTTGATGGCACAGCGTTCCAGCAGCAGGTCCTGAAAAGGCTCGTCTATTTCTCGGCCGAGTATTCGGCGCTCCTCTTTGATCTTGATCGGCGTTCCTACGTCGACATTCATGGTGCCGGGAAACAAAGTTTGTCCGGTGGCTTTTCGGAACGCTTCAGGAAAATCGGTGATGCGCCGTTTGAAATGCCCGAATCCCGTAACAACTTCGCCTTTCACTACAATCATGTTGTCACCACCAGCAGAGCGGCACCGGAAGACTTTCCTGCGTCGCGAGGGATAAGCGTAGCGCATCTGCGGCTACGGAGTCATTGGAGGGCAATTATCCGCGTCCGCAGCGAATCATGTAGAGACAGCCGCCTCGGCTGTCTAGCGAAGGCGAAGCCGAGCCCATACTGTGGGAATTTATGGTGGCGAGCGGAGGTACTGCCCGGAAATTTCTTCTGCGTTTTCCTCTGGCTTCCACAGGGAAGGAACATCGTCCACAGGTTCTGCACAACGGTGAGAGTTTTTATGGTTGCGAGGCGCAACGAAGTGGCTGAGAGTGTTCGCAGCGAGACGTGAAGATTCTTGCGCTTGCCGAGATGATTGCGGCAGAGCCAGCGGCAGCCGGTGATTCTCGAGGGTGAATTGCCGGGGGAATCCAGAAAGGCGCGAGAGCGCGGCTGGTTAACCCAAGGCGTTGCGGCCTCCTCCCCCTATTCTGCTCCTCGGAGCGGGCGGGCCGCTGGCCATCCGCAGCGGTTGTCGATTCGCGACCGCAAGGGAACGAATCGGCAACTGGCTTTGGTGAAATGCGGCACTCCATTCGAGCGCTGTGGCGCTGAAGCGGTCATCGCACGCCCTCGCGGCACGATGGCAAGGCAGGAAACCACGTACGGTGCGGCCCGGATGGCTGGTCTGGGCCGCATTCTATTTTAGCTGTCAGCTGTCAGCTCTTAGCTTCTAACTTCCGCTTTCCGCTCTGCTTCCTCGGATATGGGGCGGGGGCTCGGCAGTAACGGACCGCTTTTCTGGCGGTTTCCACAACATATCTCGGGGCTTCACAGGTTCTCCACAATTCATTTCTACTTTCGCTTTGCCTTCGCTTATGCTAAGGGTGAGAAAAGGACAGAGTGCATACACACCTCATGGCGACTACCGATTACAGCATCAGCACGCTTCCTGCGAATGTAGAGGCGGAGCGCTCGATTCTGGGCGCGATCCTGCAGGACAACTTTGCTTATAACCAGGCTGCGGAACATTTGCGGATTGAAGATTTTTCTCTCGATTCGCACCGGCGGATTTATTCGCGCATGGTGGATCTGGCGGAGTCGTCGCGGCCGATTGACATGATCACGCTGATCGAGGAACTCGACCGGCACAAGGATCTGCAGCCGATCGGCGACGTGGCGTATGTGTCAAGCCTGACGTTCGGCGTGCCGGACCGGCCGAGCATTGAGCACTACGTCAAGATTGTGCGCGACAAAGCGCTGCTGCGCGGGCTGATTTCGGCAGCCAACACGGCGATTGCGCGAGCGTCGGATCAGGGCGATGCGGCCGAAGATGTGCTCAGCGATGCCGAGGCCGCGATCTTTCAGTTATCCGAAAAGCGCATTGGACGCGGGTTCATGGGCGTGCAGGAAATCGTGCGCGAGTCGTTTGGTTCGGTCGATGCGCTGCTGCAGCGCGGCCAGCGCATTACCGGACTGGCGACGCACTACACCGATCTGGACGAAATGACTTCCGGATTGCAGCGCTCGGACCTGGTGATTATTGCGGCGCGGCCGTCGATGGGCAAGACGGCGTTTGTGATGAATATCGCGGAGAATGCGGCGATCGAGGATCAGCAAGTGGTGGGCGTGTTCTCGCTGGAAATGTCGCGCGAGGCGCTGCTGATGCGCTTACTGTGTTCGCAAGCGCGGGTGGATGCGCACAAGATGCGCACCGGATCGTTGTGGCAGGACGACACGAAAAAAGTTGTGCGCGCGATGGAGCAACTGGCGCACGCGCCGATTTTCATCGACGACACGCCGGGCATTTCGCTGAGCGAGATGCGGGCCAAGGCGCGGCGGCTGAAGCAGGCACAGGGCGGACGACTGGACCTGATCATCGTGGATTATTTGCAGTTGATGTCGGGCGGCGGCAAGCGATTTGAAAATCGCACGCAGGAAGTGTCGGCGATTTCGCGCGGGCTTAAAGCACTGGCCAAGGAAATGAGCGTGCCGGTGATCGCGCTCTCGCAGTTGAGTCGCGCGCCGGAGAGCCGGGGTGGCGATCATCGTCCGCAACTGGCGGACCTGCGCGAGTCGGGATCGATTGAGCAGGATGCCGACTTAGTAATGTTTATCTTCCGGGAAGAGGTCTACAAGCAGGATGATCCGGAGTTGCAGGGGAAGGCCGAGATCATTATTGCGAAGCAGAGAAATGGTCCGATCGGCAAAGTCAGGATGGCATTTTTGAAAAATAGCACCAGGTTTGAGTCGCTGGCGGAAGGCGGATTGGCGGATGAGGAATAAGGGTGAGCCTACAGGAAAGACCCTAGAGGCATTCCAGTAAGTCCCTGAAGAAGTTGGATTTGCAGCCCGTCCAGAACGAGAGGTCGGACCTGTGGAAAAGGTTGTGGAATTGAAAACCGTGTTCGAGATTGTTTACAAGGATGACTGGTCGGCCGGTTTCGGGAAGGCTCATTTCTGGCCTTCAACGCTATGAGTAGTAACCAGTTATGCAATTCATGCGGGATTAACATGAGCGCTTATTATTCGTTCTTGATTTCTTTCCGCTTTTGAGATTTGCACATTTTTGGGTTTTGGACCTACGTTCTTTGACAAGGTCTGCAGTGCTTCCGCTCTTCAATCAGGGCGCGATTCGTTCGGAAATCGAATCCACGCGAACGATTTTCTGAATGTGACCGGTAACCGGTCAATCGAGTTGCCGTACCCAGATGTTGCGGAAGCTGATGGCAGGGCTGGGATCGCCGTGCGCCTGGAGTTTGATGGGTGCGCCATCGAAGGCCTTGTAGAAGGGCGCGCCGATGTAACGGGTCTCGCCTTTTAATTCGAAGTGATTGTCGACCAGAACGCCGTTGAAGAAAACCGTGACGTAGGCGGGAGATTTCAGGGTGCCGTCGGAGTTGAAGGTCGGGGCGGTCCAGGCGATGTCGTAGGTCTGCCATTCACCAGGCTTGCGGTTGGGATTGGCGAGCGGGATGGACTGCTTGTAAAGACTGCCGGCCTGACCGTTGACGTAGGTTTTGTTGTTGTAGTTATCGAGCACCTGCAATTCGTAGCCGGCGTCGCCGGGGCCGGTGGAGGCAAGAAAGACTCCGCTATTACCGCGGAGTTGGCCGGAGCCGGTTACGTTCTCGGGAATTTTCCATTCGATGTGAAGCTGGTAATTCTTGAAGCTGCGCTTGGTCTCGATGTTGCCGGCGGCCTTGTTGACGGTGAGGATGCCGTTGGCGACAGTCCAGTTGGCGAGAGCGGAGCGATCTTTGGCCTGGGCGGAGACCCATTCGTCAAGATTCTTGCCGTCGAAGAGGATGATGGCATCGGAGGGCGCGGCGCCGCAGCTTGCGCCGGGAGTGACGACCTTGGGCTCGGGCTGCCACACTTCGGTGTCTTCCGGCTTAGGAGCGGGTTTGGACTCGGGCTGTTGGGCGAGTGCGATGGCAGCGAGGGTTACGAACAGGATCAGGGGAGCGGTTAGGTAGCGCATAGTTGGAAAAGCATACACCCGAGGGAAGAGATTCGGGGAAAGGGACAGAAATTAACGACGGGGGTTGCCCCCACCCTTCCCGAACCAAGCCTCCTTACGAGGTTGCCCCACCCTTCCCGAATCAAGCCTCCTTACGAGGTTGCCCCACCCTTCCCGCGTTCTTGGCGGGAGGGTGGGCTCTCACCACGAGCACCCCCATCTGTTCTCGCCTCCTCCCGGTCCATTGCAATTGCCCCCGAACCCGAACTGGGCAAACTCCACTTGCTCATCCAGATCCATCCCCTCAGCAATGTCATCCTTCTATGAAAACAGGTGCGGTCTGGCCCACCTTTTCGCATCAAGCCTCCTTAAGAGGTTGCCCCACCCTTCCCGCGTTCTTGGCGGGAGGGTGGGCTCTCACCACGAGCACGCCCATCAGTTCGCGCCTCCGCGCGGTCCATTGCGATTGCCCCCGACCCCGAACTGGGCAAACTCCACTTGCTCATCCAGATCCATCCCCTCAGCAATGTCATCCTTCTATGAAAACAGGTGCGGTCTGGCCCACCTTTTCGCATCAAGCCTCCTTACGAGGTTGCCCCACCCTTCCCGCGTTCTTGGCGGGAGGGTGGGCTCTCACCACGAGCACACCCATCTGTTCTCGCCTCCGCGCAGTCCATTGGGATTCGATCTCCACAATCCCCTCCATCCCCGTTGCATAGTGAACAAAACTACTCCATTTCCAATCCTCCGGCCTCTCCACGAGTCCTCGCTTTACCGGATTGCGATGGATGTAGCGCAACTTCTCGATGCGTTTCGCCTCGCTCCACACGGGAAAATCGTAATAGCGAACCTGCCAAAAGTGCGGGAGATCTTTCGCGCGCAGCTTTTGAGACGTGATCTGCTTCAGCATCTGGATCACCACCGACAACTTCGAGCGTTCCGGTTCGCCGACAAGCAGGTGTACGTGCTCCGGCATCACAACATAACCCGTGATGTAGCAGCCATACCACACGCGGACTCGCTCGAGCTCAGCCTCGAAGATCTCTTTCGCTGCCAACCTTTCCAGCAGCGGCATCCGGCGATAGCAACTGAACGTGATGAAATGCAGGCAGCCCTGCTCTTGATACCGCACCGGTTTGACATGCATTCATGCAGATTGTAGTCAGCGCAGAGGCCCACCCTCCCGCAAAAAACGCAACGGGAAACTCAAGGTTGGCTCGGAACTCGCCGCCGCTTACTCCCAGATTCGTGAACTCCGGATACGGAACGACCCACCGCCCGCATGATCCGGGTCAGCGTTCGCTGCTCCCCTATTCTGCATTCCCACACACGCAGAACGCTCCATCCCTCTTTCCGCAGTTTCCGGCTGACTCGTCTGTCTCGTCTCCGATTCGAGATTATTTTCGGCTCCCAGAATCTCTTGTTGCTTTTCGATGGCCGGTCACACCGTGGACATCCATGCCAGAAACATCCGTCGACAAAGAGCACGACCCGTGACTTCGGCCACGCGAAATCTGGCTTTCCGGCGATGGGCCATTGCTTTCGGTAGCCGCGAATTCCTCTAACTCGCAAGAGCTTTTCCATTTTGACCTCTGTCGTCCCACCCGACGTGCGAACGGACGCCATGATCTTCGACCGAACTTCTCTGGTGACCCTGTCCACCTGTCATCCCTTTTGCGCGTATCGAATACGGTCTTCGGCGGTGATTTCGCTCGACGGCACGAGTTTGTAGTGCCGTCCCTCCGCGACGCCAACGCCTCCTTCTTCTTCGACCAATTCGAAGAGCGCAATCGACTCGTCACTCATAAACTGCGCGGATACCGGGCGGCAGGTCAAGTCCTTGAGCTTTTCTTTTTCCCGGCAACAGGCAAGGTCTTGTTTGGTCTGAACCACAGCCAACAAATCCTTCTTGCCCTTGCCTTGCACCGGTATGACGAACTGTTGCCCCTGCTTGTTGACGCCGACATAGACTTCGTCGGTTTCGATTTGACCCATATCCTTCACGAAGGTGCGGAAATGATTTTGTAGGGAATAGGCAGTCAAACCCAAGAAGATGTCGATGAGACGGTTGTAACGAATCCGGGCAAGCACAGCCTGCTCATCGCCTTGGTCATTTGCAGTGATTATTTCTGGGGTCGCATCGGGAATCTTAATCACAGCGGCGTCGGTGCGCGGCTGGATGAAAGGACTACCCTTGATAAGTTCAAACCGATATTTTCCCTTTCCGGCAGGCATTATGACCCATGAATACCCATCGGGGGCTGTGGATGCAATTTCGTGGGGCAACGCGACACGGTATCTATAGGAATAGATCGCATCACCGAGGTTCTTGAGAGGCTTGAGCTTCAGCTCGGTACCGGCTGCGGTGAGTTCCTCACGGAGGAATGGGATTTCCTTTGCTCCAGTTTTGTAATGACTCCGGAAGACGTGGACGAGACTGCGATGATACCGCGTATCGACTTTCTTGGCCTTCTTCCCGCTTTTATCGTCGTCAGGCAAATTGTCATCCGATTCAAGCTCGTCGTTAATCCTGGACAAATCGTCGTCCTTCATCTTCGCCATTAACTGACGCTCCTACGCCGAGCGGGAATCACATCTCGTGGTACTCCATACCGTTTAGCGGCCTCACTGATGTTGAACTCCAGCAAGCGTGTTTCACTCTGCAATTCAGGCACGCCCACGATATGCGGCTTCTTCAACTTCATAGCCTTGGTAATCTCCGATGCAACGGCACGAGCTAAGAGTGGCGGCACAGAATTTCCAACTTGCCTGAATCCATGCCACTTGGTCACATGGAATCGGAACCAATCAGGATATGAGTGCAGACGGGCGGCTTCGCGGACGGTGATGCATCTCGATGTGTACGGATGAATCGGTCGCGGCGACGTGAACGCACCTCGGTCGGTCGCGGTTCCCGCTCGTAATGTGTTGCAGTACCCTCTCGGGTCTAGTTTCAAAAAGCGGCTGACTTCCTCGACGCGCCCGTGCCGTGTCTGAGCGAATCGCTTCTGGGATTCGGGCGTGTGAATTGTCCGCAGGCTTGAAGTCAGTCTCACTATTCGCTTGCCGTTCACCAGACTCAAAGAGGTCGCGTACTCACTCGGATGTCCGAACTTCGCATCGACCCAATCACGCTTTAATAACTCGTCGTACTCTTCCACCTCGGGAACGTCCCCGATGGCTTCCCAAACGGTCGGCGTCAGCGGGAGATTCCTGATGTCGTGGATTGCTCTGTCAGGTTGGTGCGTCGGCTCTGGATAAGATGGAAGGGATACCCCGCCACGAGCACCCACGATAAACAATCGCTCCCGATCTTGCGGCACTCCATACCAGAGCGCATTGAGGACACGGTACGGCTCGACGATGGAGTATCCGATTCTCTTAAACTCGCCAATCAACTCATGCAGAAATTTCTTGTGATTTCCGATTGTCAAGCCTTTGACGTTCTCGAAGACAAAATATCTGGGCTGGAGTTCTTTGACCAGCCTGACGTAATGAGAGACAAGTTGATTGCGCGGGTCATCGAGCGCTCGATGACCGATGAGACTGAAACCCTGACATGGCGCACCACCAATGACGGCGGTGATGTCTGACTGGTCGATACTCGAATGCGACCTGATGTACTCCCCGTCAATCTCGGTCACGCTTCGACAAATCGCCGCACAGTCAGGAAAGTTGAATTCGTGAACCGCACAATGAATCGGGTCGTACTCGACAGCAGCACGAATGTCGAAGCCTGCTTGCTGGAAACCGAGACTTAGGCCGCCTGCTCCGGCGAACAAATCGACCGCAATAGGGCGTTGTACCATGTGATCGAAAGTTAAATGGCTCGCTGTCATTGGCGCAACTCTGAATTAGTGTGAATCTGTGGAAATCGAGGAACCTTTCAAGAGGTAGTGTGCCATGACGACAAGGGCGAACACAAGGCGAATGCAATAAACTTTGGGACGTAAATGAGCCCGCAAACTTAACCGGGGTTTCGGATCCTAAACCAAGTAGACAGGGAAACGTGGAAACGGGACATTCCGCAGTTTTTCGGGAACCCAGAAACGAGAAAACTGGCTCGCGTTCCGACACACTCCATCCCCTACTTCTCTCCTGTCCGCTTCTTACCCTCCATCATCACTCTTCTCAATATCCGGTTGATTCGCGTCTGGTAACCCGCACCTTTGGACTTGAACCAGTCGACCACCTCGGTATCCACGCGCAACGAAATCCCCCGCTTGCGTGGACGGTTCCAGCGCGCCTCTGCACCCCTCTCCTCCTCCGCCAAAAACAACACGTCGTCCTCTACCGACGCTTGCAGTTCGATCACTTTCCCAGGCCGCGACCGCGCCTTTCGCCGCTTTGCTTTCTTGGGCTTAGGTGTCATGACACAATCGTATACCCCTTGTCGTCATCACGTTGCGTTCCCGCAGGAACATTGCGACAGGCGAGCGGCTAGGGCTATTGGTCGATACGCAGAGCCCGCGAGCTGCGCTCGCTCGACAGCCGAGGGCGGCTGTCCCCACATTTTCTTTCGCTTCGCTTGGAATTTGCTTTGATTACGAGCGCCGCTTGACTTCGCCCATCGCGGGACGGACGAATGCGTCCGTCCCTACGTGGGTTAGTTGCTGCCCTCGCCGACCTTTAGCACCGCTAGAAACGCCTCCTGCGGGATGTCGACGCGTCCTATGCGCTTCATGCGTTTCTTGCCTTCCTTCTGCTTTTCGAGGAGCTTGCGCTTGCGGGAAATGTCTCCGCCATAACATTTGGCGATTACGTTCTTGCGGATGGCGTGGACTGTTTCACGGGCAATGATTTTGGCGCCGATGGAAGCCTGGATGGCGACTTCGAACATCTGGCGGGGAATGAGTTCCCGCATTTTGGAGACCAGGAGTTTGCCGCGTTCGTAGGCGAAGTCGCGGTGCACGATGATGGAGAGGGCGTCGACGGGCTCTCCAGCAACGAGGATATCGAGCTTGACCATGGGCGATTCCCAATAGTCGGCCAGGTGATAGTCGAGGGAAGCGTAGCCGCGCGAGACCGATTTGAGGCGGTCGTAGAAGTCGAGGACGATTTCGTTGAGCGGCAATTCGTAGTGGAGCATGACGCGGGAGGAACTGACGTACTCGAAAGTTTTCTGCTTGCCGCGCTTTTCTTCGACGAGGGCGAGAATGCCGCCAACATATTCTTCGTTGGTAAGAATGGTGGCGAGGATGACGGGCTCTTCGATTTTGGCGATTTCGCTGGGATCGAGCCAGCGCGACGGGTTGTCGATTTCGACCATGGTGCCGTCGGTTTTGTAGATCTTGTAACGCACGCCGGGAGCGGTGGTGATGAGGTCGAGATTGAATTCGCGCTCCAAACGTTCCTGAATGATTTCCATGTGAAGCAGGCCGAGAAAGCCGCAGCGGAAGCCGAAGCCGAGGGCGACCGAACTCTCGGGCTCGAAGAAAAAAGACGAATCGTTGAGGCGAAGTTTTTCAAGGGCTTCGCGAAGTTGGGTGTGGGCGTGCGCGTCGATGGTATAGAGCCCGGCGAAAACCATGGGCTTGATTTCCTCGAAGCCGGGCAGGGCTTCGAGCGCGGGATTGGCGTCGTGGGTGATGGTGTCGCCGATTTTGGTGTCCGCAACATTTTTTATGTTGGCGATGATGAAGCCGACTTCTCCGGCGACGAGTTGGTCGATCTCGACCGGCTTGGGAGTGAGCACGCCGAGAGTTTCGGCGTCGAAAGTGGTGCCGTTCCACCACAGGCGAATCCGGTCGCCCTTTTTCAGCGTGCCTTGAAAAACTCGCGTGAGCACGACGACGCCGCGGTAAGCGTCGAACCACGAGTCGAAGACCAGCGCCTGGAGCCGGTTGTCGGGCGAGCCCTTGGGCGGGGGCACGCGCTTCACAATGGCTTCCAGCACTTCGGGAACGCCCTGGCCAGTCTTGGCGCTGATGAGGACGGCGTCGGAGGCGTCGAGGCCGACGGCGCCTTCGATCATTTCTTTTGTACGCGGAATGTCGGCGCTTTGCAGATCGATTTTGTTGATGACAGGAATAATTTCGAGACCGTGATTAATCGCGAGATAGGAGTTGGCGAGCGTCTGGGCTTCGACTCCCTGGGAGGCATCGACGACGAGCAGGGCGCCTTCGCACGAGGCGAGAGAGCGCGAGACTTCGTAGGAAAAATCCACGTGGCCTGGGGTGTCGATCAGGTTGAGTTGGTAAGTGTGGCCGTCGTGCGCGGTGTAGACCATGCGAACGGCGTGAGCCTTGATGGTGATGCCGCGCTCGCGCTCCAGGTCCATGGAGTCGAGCACCTGGGCCTGCATTTCGCGAGCGGTGAGCGATCCGGTGAGTTCGAGCAGGCGGTCGGCCAGCGTGGATTTACCGTGGTCGATGTGCGCGATGATCGCGAAATTGCGGATGAAAGCGGCGTCCATGAGTGAGTGGCTAACTCTTGATTCTAGCAGGGGGAAAAGCGGTTCTCGGCAGGGGCGGGCGGTGGAAGGATAGTTCCAACCGTTACAATTGTTGTTGGCTTATGGGGGCTGCGCGCGCAAAACGTTCTCCGCGATGGTTTGGAATTGTGGTGCGCGTGGCCGTGGTGACGTTTGTTGGGACGCTGCTTTGCTTCGCGGTGAGTTTGCTGATCGCGATTTTGGGGACTGTGGCGGTTTCAGCGGTGCGGGGGGTGCATCCGGATTTGCGAATTGCTTATCGTGTGATTGCACTGCCTGTGGCGCTGGTGGCGGGAAGCATTATTTTTGTGCTGTCGCTGGTGATGGAGGTTCGGCATTTCCGGCAGAATAGAACACTCTCGGCGATTGAGAGGATGGGGTAGGGTGTGGGGCGCGCCGGACAGCCCCTTCGGCTTCGCTCAGGGCGGCTATGCCCACGCAAACCTAAATCAAAACCTTGGCAGCCGAGGCGGCTGTCGCTACACAAACAAGACTGTCGCTACGCGACGATAGAATTGAGATTATGGCTCCTCGTATTGCGATTCCTATGCCGCACTTTTCCGACCTCGGATACGCCGAGCGGGCGATACCGCAGTATGAGCGCGCGGTGAAACTGGCTGGGGGGCAGGCGGTTCGCGTCGGACTGGGGCAGACGGCGGGCGAAATCAGGAAGGTGATGGAGCAGTGCGACGGCGTGCTGTTGCCGGGAAGCAAGGCCGATGTCGATCCGGCGAGGTTCCACGCCGCAAGATCGTCGCACACGGCGGCGGCCGATCCGCGGCGCGATGCGGTGGATGATTTGCTGTTGGAGAATGCGTATCGAGAGCGCAAGGCGGTGCTGGGCATTTGCTATGGATTGCAGAGTTTGAATGTGTACCGTGCAGGATCGCTGGTTCAGCACATTCCGGATTTTTTGCCGGAAGGGATGCGGGCGAAGGTGGATCACGAGGGGGGGAAGAAAGTGGCGGTGGCACATTCTGTGGATATTGAGCAGGGTTCGAGGCTAGCGCAGATAGTGGATGGCCACTCGCGCGGGCCAATTGTGGTGCCGGTGAACTCTTCGCATCATCAAGCCGCGGAGAAAATTGGGGACGGGCTGCGGGTGGTTGCGCGCTGCACGGAGGACGGCATTATCGAGGCGCTGGAAGGGACTGCGCCGGATCATTTTGTGCTGGCGGTGCAGTGGCATCCGGAGCGGTCAGTGGATGACGACGCAGCTTCACGGGCGATTTTTCGGGCGTTTGTTGAGGCGGCGAGATAAAGGTGGCTAGGGCTTGCTGCGGAGTTCCGCTCAGCTGTCCGAAAGAAGCGGCAGTGCCGCGCGAGATCCCTCCTCCGCGTGAAAAACGGCTCCGCTCGGGATGACGCCGTCAAAGAAACATCGACCAACAAACGCTAAGCCTTTTTCTTCTTCGCTTTCTTCTTCGGGCGTGCGGATTTTTCCAGCAGCACCACCACGTGGGCGATGGCGGTGTTGTCGAGATTCAGGCCTTCGGGAGTTTTGGCTTTCAGGCCGACGCAGTTCGCGTGCAGCCCGAGCAACTCGGCCACGCGGGTGCGAATTACGGAGGCGCGCGGACCGATCTTGGGCGCGGCAAGAATCAAACTGGAGTCGATGTTGGCTACGCTGTACCCGGCGTCGCGCACGCGTCTCAGCGCTTCGCGGAGAAAGACGACGGAATCCGCGCCCTTCCATTGCGGATCGGACGGCGGGAACAGCGCGCCAATGTCGGGAGCGGCGATCGCGCCGAGCAGCGCGTCGGTGATGGCGTGCAGCAGGACGTCGCCGTCGGAGTGGCCGCCTAAACCTTTGTCATGAGGAATGGCGATGCCGCCGATCTTGAGTGGAACGCCGGCGTGGAATTCGTGGGAATCGAAGCCGTAGCCGATGCGTGTTGCGGGTCGTCGGTCGTTGGTCGTTGGCATTGGGTTAGCGCCGGTGCGCGGGCTCGGCAGCGGCCTGCAAATAGAACTCCGCCAGTTCCATATCGGCCGGGGTGGTGATTTTGATGTTTCGGGGAGAGCCCATGACGACGGCGACTTCGTGGCCGGAGCGCTCGGCGAGGGAGGATTCGTCGGTGCCCATGAATCCGTCGGCGGCGGCTTCGTCGAAGGCTTTCTTGATGACGCTGTAGTGAAATCCCTGCGGAGTTTGCGCGAGGACAACACCGGCACGGGGAATGGTGGATTTGACGATGGCGCCCTCGGCAGTGCGTTCGACTTGCTTGACAGTGTCGACGGCGGGAAGTCCGGCGATAGCGGCGCCGTATTTTTTCGCGGCCTCGATGACTTCCTGAATGATCTGGGCGGTCACCAGGGGACGCACTGCGTCGTGCACGAGAATAACGTCATTGGGAGCGGCAGAGATCGCATTGAGCGCCTGCTCCACGGATTGCTGCCGATGCTCGCCACCGGCGACCAATTCGATTTTTTTCTTTTTGACAACGTCGGCTGCTTCTCGGGGCAGACGCTCGCGGAATCCTTCAATTTCATTTTCGCGCAACGCAATCCAGATTTCATTGACTGCGTCGACTGCGGCGAACTTGCGGAGCGTGTGAATGAGAATGGGCGTGCCCGCCAGTTCGGTGAATTGCTTGGAGGGATGCGGCTTCCTGGTCTTGGCGTCGATGGAACTCGGCATGGGGGCCATGCGCGTCCCAAGGCCGGCAGCCGGAATGATGACGATCACCTTCATGGCGGGTTGCAAGTATACGAGTGCTGAGGCGGGAGTTCAAATTGGTGTTCCGCGCGGGTCGCTAATCAACTCGAAGAAAGCCTCCACCACGAAGGACACGAAGGTTCACGAAGGAGAACTTACAAATATTCTGCGACATGGGTTGTCGACATACAATGTCGGAATCCTTTCTCCTCGGGAGTGTTTTGTATGCACTTTGTGCTGCGATTTCTTGAGTGGATATTCTGGAACGCGGAACGGATATCGAGCCTGCTGGCTGCAGCGGCGGTGGTGGGAGCGGTGCGCATTTATCAAGAAAGTCTGCGCTGGAGAGAGCGACTTGGTTGTCGACTCTGTACACGAAATTCTATGAGGCGCCCGACCTGAAGAGGATTCGCAACGTGCTGGACGAAAGCCCGGCGGATGCTCCGGCGGTGGAAGAACTGGCGCGGTGCGAGGATCCGGATTTGACCGACTATCTTAATTTCTTCGAATTCATGGCGTATTTAGAAGTGCGCGGCGAACTGAGTAAGAAAGATGTAGAGGCGCTGTTCGATTATTACCTGCGGCTTCTCTCGAAGCACAAAGACGTGCGAAGATATGTGTGGGAAGACAGAAACGGATACGGCTATCTGAAGAAACTGATGGCGCGTTTTCCGGCTGCGGGCTCCGGAAATAAATCATGACCCAGCATCTTTTTGTGTATGGCACCTTGTCGCCGCGGCATGCGCCGCCGGAGATTGCGGCGACGGTGCGGCGACTGCGTCCGGTGGGACAAGCGTCGGTGCGCGGACGACTCTATGACCTGGGGGAATATCCTGGAGCAGTGCTGAATGAGAAGTCGCGGTCGGTTATTCGGGGAGAGGTTTTTGAGCTTCCGGAAGATCGCAGCACGCTCACTTCGCTGGATAATTACGAAGGATTTGAGCCGGGTAAGCGGAGTTCGAGCCTGTTTTTACGGCGCGCATGGCCCGTCACCATGGACGATGGAAAGCGTGTACGGTGCTGGGTCTACGTTTATAACGGAACCATGAAAGACGCGCATCCGCTGACAAACGGGCGGTACTCGCGGCGGCGAATCGGCCGGCGTTCGGGAAGCCCGCGGTCCACCGGAACAAAATAAGGCAAGCAGTTTCGGCGGGTAGATTCCAACAGGCTCGATCAGTCTGGCTGGCGCGTGCTACGAAGTGCCCTGCTTGGTCTCCAGAGTGCTTGGGACAGTCACTGCCGTGGGGACTGGTCCGGGGACCGGCACGGGCGGTGCAGCCACTGGGACGGGGACAGATTGTCGCGAGTAGGCGGCGCGCTCGTCCCACTTGCCGAAAATCATTTTTCCCGCAGTCGTCTGCAGCACTGAGGTGACCGACACGTCGATGGTTTTGCCGATCATCTTGCGCGCGTTGTCGACCACGACCATGGTCCCGTCATCCAAGTAAGCGACACCCTGGTTGTACTCCTTACCTTCCTTCAGGATGAAGACCCGCATGGTTTCGCCGGGGAGCACGATCGGCTTGAGCGAGTTGGCCAGTTCGTTGATGTTGAGAACTTCGACGCCCTGCAGTTGGGCAACTTTGTTCAGGTTAAAGTCGTTGGTGATGATCTTGCCCTCGTAGACCTTGGCCAGTTCGATGAGCTTGAGGTCGACTTCGCGGACGGCGGGAAAATCGTCTTCCACAATCTGGATCTGCAGGTTGGCAACTTTCTGCAGGCGCTGCAGGATGTCGAGGCCGCGGCGGCCGCGATTGCGCTTGAGCGAATCCGCGGAATCGGCGACCAGTTGCAGTTCGCGCAGGACGAACTGCGGGGTCACGATGATGCCGTCGAGGAATCCGGTCTCGGCGATATCGGCGATACGGCCGTCGATGATAACGCTGGTATCGAGAATTTTGTAACTCTTCTTGCCTTGCTTCTCGCCGCCGAAGATGCCGCCCAGGGCGGACAGGTTCAGCAAATCGCCCTTATTGGCGCCGATGATCAGACCGACGTAAGCCATCAGTAGCATGACCATGATCTGCAGGAAGCTCTGGGTGTTGCCGGGCGGAATGCTGCTGCGGATTACCATGGCGAACAGGTAGGCGCCGCAGATGCCGAGGAAGCTTCCAATGGCAGCGCCGATCAGGCGCTTGAGGCTGACGCTGCGCAGCTTCCATTCGAACAGCACGATGGCTGCGCCGATAAAGGCGCCCACACCCGCGTCGATAAAGCGGGTCTGCCCGAAGGGCGCGATGAGGAAACAAGTGATAGCTACAACGATGACAAAAAGAAGACGTACAACAATAATATCCACGGTAAACCTCCCCGCGGATGCAGCTTGCCTGTATGCCCAAACAACTAAGGCGTGCACCCGTGCCAACTCCCGCCGCCCCGGCGCGAGAACTGGCCTTCTCGTTCGCATGCGGGGCGCGCATGAATTAGGGGATGAATGTGCGCCCCGTCCCGGCCGGTTGGGGCTCAGCCGGGGAAACAGTAAGCCAACGCCAAGAGTATATACCTGCCGGAGGGTGGGGGAAATTGAGTGAGCCTCAGAGCAGACTTCTGGCCTCGAAGTTCTTCAGACTTTGGACCTCTTCTCTCTTTTAGGCTCCTACAGTTTTGCCTGCGGGTGTGTCCAGCAAAGACCTGAGGATGCGGGTAGCACGCTTGGCATCTGAGAGTGGTACTTGTGCGCGCTGCCGAGGGTGGTGCGCCGGCCCGTGGTCCATCAAGACATTCTTGGAGGATATGATGCGAGCTTTGAGATTTTTGAATTTAGGAATTCTCGCGGCTTTGCTTGCGAGTTCTGCGGTGGTTTACGCGCAAGACGACAAACAACAGGAAGAAAAACCGAAGCAGGAAGAGCCCAAGCGGCAGCAAGAGCCGACGAAGCAGGACCAAGCGCGTCCCGAAACGAAGCAGAATGAAGCCAAGCCGGCCGCGAGACAGGATGAAATGAAAGCGCCACGGCAGGACGAAGCCAAGCCTGCGCGACCCGAGCAGGAACAACAAAAGCCTGAGCAGCAACCGCGCGGAGACATGAAGCCAGCGCAGCAAGAACCGAACCGCCAGGAACAGCGTCGACCCGCAGCGGGCGGTCAAGAAGCCGGGCGGCCAGCAGGGGGCCAGCAGGAAGTAGGGCGGCCGGAGGATCATGATCGCGCCGGCGGAAACCGCGAGCGTATTCCCGATGATCGATTCCGGGCTGAGTTTGGGCGGGGACATCATTTTGCAATGCCTCGTCCGCACGTTGTGAGTGGCCGGCCGGAGTTTCAATACGGCGGGTACACATTTATATTGGTCGATCCGTGGCCGCCGGCTTGGGCATACAGCGACGATTGCTACATTGATTATGAGGATGGCGACTATTTCCTGTTTAATTTGCGACACCCGGAAGCGCGGCTCGCACTTGAAGTGGTGATGTAGGAACAAACCGGGCTGGGGGTCTCAAAGATCGGGGGTTGAGAAAACGCCTGGACTGAGGCCCCAAGAGTCCACGCAAACGAGCCCGCGTTCTGCCTCCCCTGCTAAACTTCCCTCCATGAAGGCATTAGTACTGACTAACCTCTCCGGCCCGGACGGGCTGGTGATGCAAGACATTGCGGAGCCGACGCCGAAGGCGGGACAGACGCTCGTTCGCGTCCATGCCGGGGGAATGAACTTCGCTGACCTGATGACGACCAAGGGCGGCTATCCGGGAACTCCGCCTCCCCCGCTGGTTGTAGGGCGAGAGTTCGCGGGAGTGGAAGAGAGTAGCGGGCGGCGCGTGATGGGATATGCGCAGTGGGGAGCTTTCGCCGAGAAGACGGCGGCGTACGCGAACATGGTCTGGCCGATTCCCGATGGTTGGAGTGACGAACAGGCGGCTGCGTTTCCCGTTAACTACTTCACTGCTTATCTAGGATATTGGCAGGCGGGCATGACTCCGGGAGCGAACTGGGGACGACCAGCGGTTGTCCAGCAGGGCGCGGTGCGGCCGCGTGTTCTGATCCATGCGGTTGCTGGAGGTGTGGGAACCGCAGCGGTGCAGATCGGACAGTTGCTGGGCATCGACATGTACGGGACGTCTTCTTCCGACGAAAAACTCGCGCGTGTGAAGGAACTGGGGCTGCAGCACGGTATCAACTACAAGCAGCGGGATTATGAAGAGACGGTGAAGAATTTAACGCACGGCGAAGGCGTCGACGCGGTTTTCGAAATGCTGGGTGGAGAGCATACGGCGAAGAGCCTGCGCTGCCTGCGGGATTTCGGGCGCGTGATCCAGTACGGGACGGCGACGGGCAAGGCGCCGCAGATCGACGTGCGTGCGTTGTATGCGAAGTCGGCGAGCGTGCAGGGACTGTGGCTGACTTATTTATCGCAGAAGCGCGAGATTATGGAACCGGCGTGGCAGCAGCTCTCGGCGTGGATTGAGCAAGGCAAGCTTCGTCCGCAAATTGGGCATGTCTTCCCGCTGGAGCGGGCGGTGGAGGGTTTCAAGCTGCTGCAGGATGGGAAGAATTACGGGAAGGTTGTGCTGAAGATCGGGTAAAGATTTTGACCGCTGAGTTCACGGAGAAAGGCCGCAGAGTTCGCGGAGAAAACCCTGCGAATGCAAGACGAACAATCCCACGAGGCGTTAGTTCTGTTCGAAGACCCAGGTTTCGCTCAACAGGAAATTTGCCAGCGAGCAGACGGCAATGGCGATTGCGTTGGCCACTAGATAGTTCATGTGAGCTTGGCCGACCAATACTTTCATCAATGCCACATTGCCGGCAATGGAGACGGCTCCGTTGGTCAGATGAAATCTCAGGAGTCTCGCAAGCTGGCGCTGGTGGGATCGATTCTCGGTTTTGGAAAGTTTCGTGCGCTCTGACCAGGTGAAGCGCTCGTGCCACACGAAGTTGTGCAGCACTGCCGCTTCAACTGCCAGCGCGGTGGCTGCGAGATAGTTGAAGTGCAGCACGGCTTTCAGCAGGAAGAGCGCGGCGAACTGTACTGCGACTCCAATCCCACCTACAAAGTTGAACTTGCACCAGCGCACCAGAAGCGAGGGCGCGAAATTCTTACCGCATGAGGGCGCGCTGGCCTTCATTGCTTTCATTGCGGAATCCTTTCCTGGCGATAGAGGCGGATGGTGTTCTGCAGGGTGAAGGCGACGAGCATTAATCCCATGCCTATGAGGCCAATTGCTCCGCCGACGTCGAAAAGGCGGAAGCGGTGGCCGACAAGATGTATCAGCGGCCTCCAGAAAAGGGCAAGATTCCCGACGACGAGCAGGAGGCGAAGTTCGGTAGGGCCGAAGCGCCAGAACGAGAGGCGGAATTCGCCCAAGGTATACGTCGCCAGGTATGACTGGATCGAGAGCATGAAAAAGGCGATGAGCAGGCCGATGGCGATCCAGGGCTGCATGTATCCGGAGAGGGCCAAGCCGCCCATAAGCGCCAGAGCACCGAAGCTGTCGACCATGTGGTCGACGTAGAAGCCGTAGCGCGGACGTTGCCGTTGCCGAACCCGGGCAAGTGTGCCGTCGAGAGAGTCGCCGAGCCAATTGAGGGCGAGACCGGCGATGACCCCAAGGAGGGCGTAGCGGTTGCGGGCTGCGAGCGCGTAGCAAACTCCAGCGCCAATCTGCGAGACAAAGCCGAGCGCCGTAAGGTGATCGGAACCAATGCGATTCGGAGTGCGGGCGGCGAGCCAGAACAAGGCGCGCCTTTCTGCGGAGGCAACCAGGCTTTCTTGCACGCGGAGCATCTGGGGAAATGGGCGCGGGCGACGCTTCTTCGCATTTTTAACTGGAGCATCAAGACGGACTGCTCTCGGGGGCTTGCCTAATTCGGATATCGGTTGAGAACCAACGTTTGCCATGTTTGCCTCCTGCCGTTACGGCGCCGGTTGGAAAGCACTCTGGCGCAGATTCGGATTGTCGGCAATGCACTGGCGCTCATTCCGATCTCAACTCGAGGTCAACGGGAAAGCAGTTCTACGGCATGAGGTTAGACGGGATAAGCAACAATCCTCCTCGCCGATTACGCCGGTTTCAAGGCGAGAGTCTCTCATCTCAGCGAATGCTTCCAAGCTTAGTATCAGCGGGAACGGCCATACCTTTTTGCTATTTCGATCATCTAACGGAGAGTGCAGTGTTGTTTTTGGAAGGAGCATTATGAAGAGATACGTGTTTCCGATTTACGCAGTATTGCTGCTTGCGATCTGGGTTTACGGTGTTCCAGGGCTTTCGGCTCAACAGGTTCCCGGGGGCAATGGAGTTCCGGCGCACATGGTGGTGACGGTCGAACCGCATCACGGAAAAGAAGTGCCCGACATCCAGCGTGGAGATGTGATGGTGTATGAGGGAAAGGACCGCGACACGGTGACGGACTGGGTTCCCGCACAGGGTGAGCATGCCGCTCTCGAACTGTTCATTTTGCTCGATGACGGATCGAACGCGAACCTGGGAACGCAGCTACAGGATCTGCGGAAGTTTATCAATGAGCAGCCAGCAACGGCGAAGATTGGGCTTGCTTACATGCAGAATGGCATCGCCCGGGTCGTACAAAATCCGACCAGCGATCATGAGCAGGCGGCGAAAGCGTTGCGACTGCCCATGGGAATTCGAGGCGCGAATGGCAGCCCATATTTTTCACTGACCGACCTGATCAAGCGCTGGCCCGAGAGCATGGCACGCCGGGAGATTTTTATGGCCTCCGATGGGATCGACCGATATTACGGCTCCGGCGATATGCTGGATCCTTATCTGGATGAGGCCATCGCGCAGGCTCAGCGCGCGGGCATTCTGGTATCGGCGATCTATACTCCTGGCGTCGGCCACTTCGGGCACAGCTACTGGCAGACTTATTGGGGGCAACTCTATCTCGCACAGCTTGCGGAGAAAACTGGAGGCGAAGCATATTACATTGGCTTCAACGGGCCGCCAGTAGCGTTTGCTCCTTACCTGGGAGACTTTGCGGACCGCCTGAACCATCAGTATTTTTTGGGATTTCTCGCGAAGCCTCCGAAGAAGCCGGGGCTGCAATCGGTGAAGTTGCGGACGGAGGTTTCGAATGTGGACTTAGTGTCGGCAGACGGAGTTTGGGTGGGGGCAGCAGAGCGATAGCGGAAAGCAAAAAGGGCGGGCAGGAGTGCCCGCCCCACACTTTCTTTTGTTCCACACCTTCTTTTGTTCCCACAATTTTCTTTTGTCCGACACCCTTCTTGGTGCCACACTCTCCACTCCGCGCCAGTTGAGATTCCGATAAGATTGACGTTCGAATCGGGTCTCAATGAGAAAACTGCTGCGTTTTTTTCAGCCGTCGCACCAGCACACCGCTTTTTCGGCGACGTTGCTGCTGATTTCGGCCGTCATGCTTTCGCGGGTGATTGGATACGCGCGGGATGCGTATATTGCGTGGGCGTACGGGGCGGGTGGCGCGACCGATGCGTACGTGGCGGCGTTCACGCTGCCGGATTTTCTCAACTACATAGTGGCCGGGGGCGCGGCCTCGATCACCTTTATTTCGATCTACACGCGTTTTCTGGCGCAGAAGCGCGACGAAGATGCGCAGAAAACTTTTTCCATCATTATCACTGTGATGACGGCGGTGATGATTGTAGGGACGATTGCGACGGAGATTTTTGCGCCGCAGTTTGTGCGCTGGTTCGTGGGACCCGGCAGCAGCGGAAAGGGATTTTCGCCGCAACAGATCGAGCTGTGCGTTCACCTGACACGAATTCTGCTGCCGGCGCAGATTTTCTTTTACGTGGGCGGAGTGGTTTCGGCAGTGCTGCTCTCGCACCGGCTGTTTCTGTTTCCGGCGTTCGGACCAATCATTTACAACCTGTTCATCATTGTGGGGGGAGTGATTGGTGGGCATCATTTTGGGATTGCGTCGCTGGCATACGGGGCGCTGATTGGCAGTGTTGCGGGCCCGTTTCTGGCGAGTGTGATTGGAGCCGCACGAATTGGAACGGGATACCGGCCGTCGTTCGATGTGACGAATCCGGCGTTTCGGGAGTGGGTGAGACTGTCGATCCCGTTGATGCTGGGAGTCTCGCTGGTGACGGCGGATGACTGGATACTGCGGCACTATGCGTCCAGCGGCGTGGGCGACATTACGCGACTCACGTTTGCCAAGCGATTGTTTGCGGTGCCGATTGCGGTGCTAGGGCAGGCGACCGGGCAGGCGTCACTGCCATTTTTTGCGCGGCTGTTCAATGAAAAGAAACTCAAAGAATTTGCCGCGACGGTAAATGATTCGGTGTACCGGGTGGCGGCGGCTTCGTTTCTGGCCAGCGCATGGATGATGGTGGCGGCGCTTCCGCTGATCGATCTTGTGTACCGGCGGGGAAAATTTCTTTTCGCGGACTCGCAGACCAGCGCGATTTATTTTTTCTGGTTCTCGCTCTCCCTGGTTTTATGGTCGGCACAGGGACTGTATGCGCGAGCATTCTACGCGGCAGGGGACACGCTTACGCCGATGGTCGCGGTCAGCGTGATTACCTTGGCGTCGCTGCCGGTGTATTCGGTCTTGTTCCACACTTTCGGGGTGGTTGGGCTGGCGTGGGCGTCCGATATAGGGATTGGAATGAATCTGCTGGCGCTGGCTCTCCTGTTGCATTACCGAAAGCTGGTTTCGCTAAGTGAGATGAGGTGGCGAGAGTTAGGGAAGGCTGCGCTAACCGCGACGGTTGCGGGAGGGATCAGCTACGAAGTGGCAAAGGTTGTGCCGTTCGCGACGTCCGGTCTGGGGAGCCGAATAGCCGATCTCACACAACTTGCGCTGGTGTCGGTGACGTGGGCGGCGGCAGTGGCGGCAGGTTTGTGGCTGCTGCGTTCGGAGTTGCCGGGAGATTTGCGGCGACGCAAGGGCGCGGTGTATCCGCAAGTCGCGCAGGTCGAGACGAAGGAGATTCTAGGCGCGGGTAAGTAAACAAGAGCGCCCTTGGGGTCGTGTTCTTCCTGCCCGCGGCGGCGGACAGGAGTGTCCACTCTACACAAGCGCCTGCGCTATACTCGTCTCGGAGAGCATCATGGCCACCGCGGTAAAGGCTGTTTCCATTCAAACTTTCGTCGAGGGTCTTCGCCAGTTCCCCGAGGCTGCGTTTGATCAGACTGAGACGGTGCGGAGGTTTCTGGAGGAGACTGCTGTGAGCGCGGACTCGCTGGCGCCTTATTTGAATTGGGACCGGCAGCACTATACCCGAAATCTGATTGACCGGACACCGCTGTACGAGCTGATGGCGATCTGCTGGGAAGTCGGACAGGCGAGTTCGGTGCACAATCATCGCGACCAGAATTGCTGGATGGCGGTTCCGATCGGGCGTTTGCAAGTGGAAAACTTTCACCTGGTTCATCAGGACTTGGAAAAGGGATGCTGCCGGCTTGAACCGAGCAACATCGTCGAGATGAATGTCTCGCATCCTTGCGCGGTCGATCCTGCCGACCCCGTGCACCGCGTGGTGAATCCTCGGGCATTTAACCAGCGCGCGGTCAGCCTGCACGTGTATTCGCGGCCATTCGATACCTGCGTGGTGTACTCGCCCGAGCAAGGGACTTGCGGGGAGATTGAACTTCATTTCAATACCGAGTACGGAAAATCTGTGGGGCGCTGATCTTCTATGCTTCCGCGAGGCTCTCTTGCCGCACTCGTCGCAATCCTCATCCTCACTTTAGTCAATAATGGCTGCACTAAGGAGCAGCCTGCACCGGCAAAAACCGTGGCTCGATCGGAAGCTGTCGCCTCGCTGGCGGGCACGACGCAGACGATTTTACAGAAGACATTCAGCGTGAAGACGTCCGCCAGCTTTCCGTTCGAGGTTCCGGCACACGCGATCCAGCCGCATCTACATGGCATTTTCCAATCGTTCGTGGGGCAATTGCACGGAGCTTCCGACAGTACAGCGAACATCGACTTCTCGATCCTAAACTCGGAACAGGCCGAGTCTGCGGGCAGCGAAGGGAGCGATGCTCTTTTCTCCGTGGAAGCGTCGCACAATCAGGCGGTCAACTTCGATCTTCCTCCGTCGTACAACCGGCCGGTCACTTACTATCTGGTCTTCCGCAACTCCGACGGCAGCAAAGTGAGTAAATTCGTGGACGCAAGTTTTCGCATAGATTTCTAGCGCCTGCTGAAGAGCTCTTTTCGGCTCGCCCGATTTCCCCTCTGCGGCTGAAGCCGCATTTCCGTTACATCAGTAACGGTCCGGCTAAAGCCGGACCCTTTCAAACCATCACCAACGGCGCGGCTGAAGCCGCGGTTGATTTCGCGACACTGACGGCGTGGCTCGAAGCCGTGCCCTTTCAAAACTTAGCGCTCGACTGAGTTTTTCAGCGGCCTACTAGCTGCGGAAGTGCTGCTACACTAAATGAGTTGCCCGCGCGTAAGAAATCACCGAATCAAACCCCGCCAGCGGCACCTTCGAACGGCAAAGCCGCGACCGGCGGGCAGTCTGGGGCTGCGTCCGCTCCCGGGCGAATCTACCTGATCGACACCATGTCGTTCATCTTCCGCGCGTATCACGCGATGGCGCGGCAGCGGCCAATGTCAACCAAAACCGGCCTGCCCACCGCGGCGACCTACGTCTTTGTGAACATGCTGCGCAAGCTGCGCGACGATTTTTCTCCGGAATACCTGGCGGCCGTGTTCGATGTTGCGGGGCCGACTTTTCGCGATGAGCAGGCGGATGCAGTGACCAGCATTCGCAAGTTCGACATCAAGACGCAGACTTTCACCGAGGTGGAATACAAGGGATATAAGGCGAACCGCGTGGCTATGCCGGAAGATTTGGCGCAACAGGTTCCTTATATTCGGCGGGCGCTGGAGGCGTACCGGATTCCGATTCTGGAAGTGGTGCGGTTCGAGGCCGACGACGTGATTGGGACTCTGGCGCGGAAGGCCGCCGAGGCATCGCATCCCGTGTACGTTGTTTCCAGCGACAAAGACATGATGCAGCTGGTCAATGACAAAGTGCAGATTCTGAATCCGCCGAAGGATAACCTGATCTGCGATGCGGCGAAGGTGGAAGAAATTCTCGGAGTGCCTCCGGAGCGCGTGGTGGACGTGATGGCGCTGCGTGGCGACAGCATCGACAACATCCCGGGCGCTCCGGGTATCGGCGATAAGGGGTCCGTGGAGATCATCAAGCGATTTGGATCGGTGGAGCAGGCGCTGGAGCGTGCCGCGGAGGTTGAGCGAAAAACTTACCGCGAGTCGCTGCAGAACAATCGCGACACGATTCTGTTCAGCAAGAGCATGGCGACCATCGATACGCATGTTCCGATCGAGCTGAACGTGGATGCGATGCGCGTCGGGGAGCCGGACGTGGACGCGCTGCGCGCTCTTTTCACGGAGCTGGAATTTACTTCGCTGCTGAAAGAACTGCTGCCGGTGGTTGAGGTGAGCGAGACGCACTACACGGAGGCGAAGTCGGCCTCGGATATCGAAAGCGTGGTGCGTGCGGTAGGCTCTGGAGCTGCGCTCGCGGTGGCTGTCGAACAAAAAAAGCAAACGGCTGTGACGCCGGAAGAAGAAGAAAAAGAAGAGCAGCCGGAAGAAGCTCAGATGTCTTTCATGGACGAGTCCATGGGAGGCGCGATGGGAGATTCGATTGGACGATCAGGTGCGGAAACGCCGGTCTGCTGCGTGGCGATTTCGGCTGCTGCCGGAACGGCCATGACGGTGAACCTGGATTCGAGCGATGCGGCGAAAGAGTTGCGATCCATCCTGACCGACGGCGATGGGCCGAAGGCGATCCACGATTACAAGGCTGCGATCCATGCGCTGGATCCTCTGGGAATTCATCTTGCAGGCGTGCGTCACGATCCGATGCTGTACTCCTATCTGCTGGACCCCACTTATTCTTCGCACCGGCTGGCGGAGGTTGCGTTGCGGCGTTTCAATCTGAAGCTGGCGGGGCAACTGGCTGAATCGGCGGACATCACCTGGCGACTGGCGAGCGCGCTACGCAGCGAGGTGGAGCAGGCTGGGCTGGCCACGCTTTATGAGGAAATGGACCTGCCGCTCATTCCCGTGCTCGCACGCATGGAACAGGCCGGGGTGAAAATCGACACGGCCGCGCTTTCGCAGATGTCGAGCGAACTGGAGCGCGAGATTGCGGCCAAGGCGAAGGAGATTTACGAAGTTGCTGGAATGGAGTTCAATGTTGGCTCTCCGAAGCAGTTGGGCGATGTTCTTTTCAATCGCATGAATTTGCCCAAGCCGGTGAAATACGGCAAGGGGACGGACCATATCGACGGCGGTCGATGTGCTCGAGGAACTGGCGGAGAATTATCCCATCGCGCGCATGGTGCTTGACTACCGGCAGCTCACGAAGCTGAAGTCGACTTATGTGGACGCTTTGCCGGCGCTGATTAATCCCGCGAGCGGACGCCTTCACACTACTTTCGGGCAGACGGGCACGGCTACGGGGCGGCTGTCTTCGGCAAATCCTAACCTGCAGAACATTCCGATCCGCACAGAATTGGGACGCGGAATCCGCGCGGCATTCATTGCGGAGCCAGGGCATGTGCTGTTGACCGCCGATTATTCGCAGATCGAACTGCGGTTGCTGGCGCACTTCTCGCACGATGCCCTGCTGGTGGAGGCTTACCGGCGCGGAGACGATGTGCACACGTTGACGGCCTCGCAGGTATTCGGCGTGCCGCCGCTGATGGTCACGGCCGATCATCGACGGCAGGCGAAAGTGGTGAACTTCGGAATCGTTTATGGGCTTTCGGCGTTCGGGCTGTCGCAGAATCTTGGCATTGAGCCCAGCGAAGCCAAGCAGTTCATCGCGGCCTATTTCGAAAAATATAGCGGCGTGCGTGCGTTCATCGATAAGACGCTGGAGGGAGCGCGGCGCGACATGAAGGTGAAAACACTTTTTGGGCGGGTGCGGCCGATACCCGATATCAACAGCAAGAACGCCAACCAGCGCGGGTTTGCGGAGCGCACAGCGGTGAATACTCCGTTGCAAGGTACTGCCGCTGATCTTATCAAGATTGCGATGATTCGGATCGACACCGCGCTGCGCGAACGCGCACTGAAGTCGAGAATGACGCTGCAGGTGCACGACGAATTGGTGTTTGAAGTTCCCGAGAATGAAGTCGAAGTTATGCAGGCGCTGGTGCGCGAGCACATGGAGAAAGTGCATGAACTGGCTGTGCCGCTCCAGGTGGAGATGGGTGTGGGGCCGAACTGGAGAGATCTGGAATAGACGCAGCTTGGTTGGTGCAAGCTAGATTGTCATCGGGAGGCGCACGCTTTCTGCGGGACGGAGACCTTGTTGGGGCCGGCGAAGTGCATAGATCCTTCGCTTGGCTCAGGACGACAAGGCTCATTATTCGCTCGAACTCTAGTGTAGAATTGCAGAGTTAACCCCTCCGCTGGAGATTGATGGTTTCCCTCAAGGCGACCGTCACGCTGGTGGAATCCTTTCTTGTCGGGACGTGGCTCAGCCTGGTAGAGCACTCGCTTGGGGTGCGAGGGGTCGGCAGTTCAAATCTGCCCGTCCCGACCAATTCTTCGGCTATTCGCTTTCAACCGGCAGCGCTCAACGGAAGCGCACGTGTTTTCACCGCACCGATTCACTCGGCTGCTTCCATCTCTTCCGCGATTGCGAGCATCTTGGTGACGCTGTTCCAGTTGCGGGCGGTGCCGGTCGTCTTAAACAATTTTTCGACGGAGGACCAGGGGAGTTTGGATTTGCCGGCACCGTTGGGAAAGTAAATATAGAGCTCGCGGCCTTTCAGGTGAATTTCCTCAGGATAGCTTTTCAGCAGCAGTAGTGCGTCGTGGGCTTCTGGGCCGGGCTCGGCGTTGAGGAAGGTGACCAGAATTTTGCCCGATTCGAGGCTGCGGCTGGCTGGGAATGGGGAGGCGGCGATCGCTTTCCTCAGTTCGTCGGTGGTACGGAGGATGACTGCGGGACGACAGCCGAACTCGCGCTCGATCGCATCTTGAATCTTCTTCGCGAAGGCGGGGGAGATCTTTTGTTTTGTGCGAAAGATGACGTTGCCGCTCTGCACATAGGTGCGCGGGCCTTCGAATTTGAGGGATTCGTAGAGCGCGCGCAGGGCGCCCATATCAACTTTGTTGTGTCCGCCGACATTGATGCCGCGGAGCATGGAAATCAGGACCGGCATGGCACGGGCAGTATAGTCTCTGGAGACACGCAGTCAAAGGCGCCTCACCACGAAGGACACTAAGGTTCACGAAGGAAACCTCTTTCACACTATTTTTTTCATCCTAGTCACGAAGCCTGCCAAGTTCAACGGGCTCCGTTCGCAGTCTTTGCCCAAATCCCCCGACCGGATGCCCTACCGAGTAAGTGGAACCAAGAGAATCACTTTGACTTGGACACGGTTGACCCGGAGAATCAGTACAAAGACCGGACCGCGTCCTTCGTCGAAAGCGCCTGTAGTTTCGTTTGGGGATAGTAAGGCTGATCTTTCCAGGTCGTATAGCTCACGACTAAGGGCTCCGAGCCCAGGGAGAAGTGCATATGTCGGGACAAGTGGTTTTGTATTTTGAGGATCAGGCCGATGCCTTGCGTTTCGCGCTGGCCGCTGGTTCGGTAATGGCAGGGGAAGGCGCGAAGGTCAGCAACGATTTGGTGCAGGAAACGGCGCGGGTCACACGCATCCGGCTGGATGCGGTGAATGCGGGGAAGAAGTCAAATTCTACGCGCGTGGCGTAAAGATATCCGGCGAAGCTGGCGCGGCTGCCGGGCTGCGCCCGGCTGGACAGCCGAGATGGCTGTCTCTACACGATATGTGCCCACTCGACAGCCGAGGCGGCTGTCTCTACGTGAGCTTCTCTACCTGAGCTTCTCTACGCGGTGCCGGCGTTGGTGAACGCCTCGAGGGCGTCCGAGAGCGTGGGGAACATCAGGAAGACCTGCTCGACCCGCGTAATCTCGAATACCTTCATTACACGTTTATTCACACCTGTGAGCGCCATGCGGCGCCCGGCCTTAGCGCACGAAGTGCAGGCGCTAACCAGCGATCCCAACCCGGACGAATCAAGATAGGGCACTCCACTGAGATCCAGAATTACGGTAGGTGCGTCTTCGCGGCGCACTGCGTTCATGAAGGGGGAGACGTTCTCCATGGTCAGTGGACCATGAAGGCTCAGCACTCCGCGGTCGAGACGCTCGATCTCCAGTGGTTCGGATGACATGGCGCAGCGATTCTAGGCTACAAGGCGAGCGGGGTTCAAGTTCGGATCCTGAGGATTCCTTAGTTACTTTCGGACAGGTCCTGCCTTTGTAATCTTTTTGTGTTTTCTGCGCGCCGGTGGTTGTTACGCGGAGATGCGCGATTACGATGGATGTAACGGCATGTGGGGGGAAATGGATGATGAAAGAAATTGGAACTTCATACCACAGATGTTGCTGTCAGCCATCCTGCAATTAATTCCGGCAGTCTCGAAAAACATCCCAAAGGAACGCATGCGCGTGTTCTGTTGAGCTCGGTCTTCGGGCCGTATGCGCAGGACGACGAGTTCGGAAGCCGCTCCATCAATCCGATGGAGCTTTATCACAATCAGGTAACGCGGGCACAGGGCAGTTTCTCGCTGCGCATGTTCCATCGTTCCTGGGGCATCATGATGATCCAGGCAAATATTTCCGCGCCTTGCGCGGTGCTCGACTTTCCTACGCGCAAAGACTTTGCCCGCCAGCTGCAAAATAATCACTACGACGTGGTGGGCATCACGGGAATTATCGTGAACGTGGCCAAGGTGCGGGAGATGTGCCGCATGACGCGGGAACTTTCGCCGCAGTCGGTGATTGTAGTAGGCGGGCACGTGGCGGCCATCCCGGGAATCGAAACGATGATTGACGCCGATCACATTGTGAAAGGCGAAGGGGTTTCGTGGATGCGGCGCTATCTGGGGGAAGATGAGAAAGCGCCGATCCGGCATCCGGCGATCGTCTCGGGGATGCGCACACGCATCATGGGCATACGGCTGCCGGAGCGCAAGGGAGCGACTGCGGCGACGATCATTCCTTCAGTCGGCTGCCCGATGGGCTGCAACTTTTGCACCACCTCGGCATTTTTCGGAGGCAAAGGAAAGTTCGTCAACTTCTTCGACAGCGGTGACGAATTATTCGAAGTGATGAGCCGAATGGAAGATGAGTTGAAGGTGAACTCATTTTTCGTGATGGATGAAAATTTCCTGCTGCATCGCGAACGCGCCATGCGCCTGCTGGAGTTGATGAAGGAAGGAAATAAGAGCTGGTCCATGTCGGTATTTGCGTCGGCCAATGCGATTCGCAAGTACACGATGCAGGAGTTGGTGGAGTTGGGCGTGTCGTGGCTGTGGATGGGTTTGGAATCTCCACGCGCTGGGTACAGCAAATTGCAGGGAGCGGATACGCGTGAACTCACGCGCGAGCTGCGCGAGCACGGAATTCGGGTGCAGGGATCGACAATCATTGGGCTGGAGCACCATACGCCCGATAACATCATGGCGGAAATCGAGCATGCGGTGTCGCACGACACGGATTTTCACCAGTTCATGCTGTACACGCCGGTGCCGGGGACTCCACTGTACCAGCAGATGGCGGAAGAAGGCCGGATGCTGCGCGATGTGGATTATGCCGACGTGCACGGGCAGTTCAAGTTCAATTTCAAACATGCGGCGATTTCGCGGGAGGATTCGAAACGGTTTCTGGATTGGGCGTTCTGGCGCGACTACCAGCTCAACGGGCCAAGCCTCTATCGCATATCGCGAACTCTCATGGCAGGATGGCAGCGCTACAAAGACTCGCCGGACGCGCGCGTGCGGACGCGATTTGCGCGCGAGATGGGACGGCTGAGCGGAGTCTACAGCTCGGCGCTGTGGGCGATGGAGCGTCAATTCCGGAAAGTAGATCGCGAAGTGAGCGAAAAGATTCGGGCGCTGCGAGGCGAGTTCCGGCAGGAATCTGGGATCGTTTCGAGGATGCTTCCGGCGTTGCTCGGTCCGGTGTTGCTGTGGACGACGCGGCGCGAGGAGCGGAGGCTGGCACGCGGAAAGACTTATGAGCCGCCGACGATTCTGGAACACAGCAACTGGGTCGAAGCATAAGAGCGTTCACCACGAGGGAAACGAAGGCACACCACGGAGATCAAGCCTTCGTGGGCATTCGTTTCTGCGTGTTTGCGATTGGCTCGGGAGCTATCCCGTGCGGCGAACGGAGAGTAGATTCAGGATTTCGCGCAGGCCCTGGCGGATGTGTTGAATCTCAGGCGTAGAGTTGGTTGGGAAAGGGATCGCGGACTGGGTTTTGTCGGTCTTGGTTTCCGCGCGCAGTTGCTGACGTGCGCCGGAGATGGTGAATCCTTGTTCGTAGAGCAGTTGCTTGATGCGCAGGACGCCTTCGACGTCGCGCCTGCGATACATGCGCTGGCCCGTGCTGCTCTTAACCGGTTTCAGTTGAGGAAACTCTGACTCCCAGAAACGCAGGACATAAGCGGGAAGGTGGCACAGAGTGGCCACTTCGCCGATGCGAAAGTAAAGCTTGTCAGGGATCAGGACTTCATCCGACCGGTGCTTTGCCGAGTTTTTCTTGCGCGCCGCCATTTTGTTGGTTCCCGCCAAAAGCCGCGTGGTCTGCCTATTGTGACACACGTGCGGCGCGCCTTCTAAGAATTTCGCTGCCTGGGGGTTTAGCGGCAGGTCAATCGGACCGAGCCAAGGACCTTACGCGGGCAAGCCGGCCCGCAAAAGGAAAAGCCCCTTAAGAGGTGCTTCTCTTAAGAGGCCAGTGAAATTCGTGGCGTATGCGAGATTTCGTCTCGCCGACGGTTAATGTTTCTTCTTTTTTGCCTTCTTCTTGGTTGCCATGAAGGTTCCTCCGTGAACGATTTTCCCTTGCAAAGGTTTCTCGACTACGGGCCCTGGTACTCGAAGGACCGCCCCTACTTGTAGTAGGCGATGATCCTATATCCCAAGATATTGCGGCAGTGTTAACGAAGTGTCAATAGAATTCTGCGAGTAGGAATCGATTTCTTTGCAACGGCCGCTGGCCGTTTGTCTTTCGTCGCTCGTCAAAAAACTGCCGAGGCGTGATGGCAACCGCGTGTTTTGCTATCGTCCAACAACAAACAGCCAACGACTGGTAGTAAACTGCGCCACATGCGGCGAGATCCGGTCGAACTGGAAATTTTCAAGAACCTGTATCACTCCATCGCGGAGGAGATGGGAGCGGCGCTGCGGCGGACGGCATTTTCCCCGAACATCAAGGAGCGGCGCGATTACTCGTGCGCGGTTTTCGACGGAGCGGGCGAAGTGATTGCGATGGGCGACCATATGCCGGTGCATCTTGGGTCGATGCCGATGTCTGTGCGGGCGGCCATCGATGCGGGCGCGATGGATCCTGGGGATGTGGTGATGCTGAACGATCCGTTCCGCGGCGGGACGCATCTGCCGGACATTACGCTGGTGGCGCCGGTGTATGTGGAGCAGGAAGATCGAGCACACTCCGGCAAGAGCCACAGGCGAGGGCGCCCGCAGCACACGAGACCCCGCCACACTGGGCCTGATTTTTATGTTGCTTCTAGGGCTCATCATGCGGATGTGGGCGGGGCTTATCCGGGGTCGATGGGACTTTGCCGGGAGATCTATCAGGAGGGGCTGCGAATTCCCCCGGTGAAACTGATGCGGCGGGGCGCGATGGATGCGGATGTGCTCGCGTTGCTGCTCAATAACGTGCGTACGCCGGAGGAACGAGAGGGCGACCTGGGGGCGCAGATCGCGGCTTGCCATACGGGAGCCGAGCGTATTCGCGAAGTCTGCTCGCGTTATGGCGTGGAGCGGGCGAAGCGTGCGGCTCGCGATCTGCTGGATTATTCCGAGGAATTGATGCGCGCGTTTTTGCAGAGCGTACCGGCTGGGAAGTATCGGGCAGAGGATTATCTGGACGGGGATGGGATCAGCGAGCGGGCAATCAAGATTGCGGTAAGCGTAAGCGTTCACCGAGAACCGACAGTGCGACGGCAAGGTGCCGTCGCGACAGCCGGCGAGGACGCCGGCGCTACTGGCGGAAGTGGGCCCCTTCGACTTGCGCTCAGGGCAGGTCCGCTCCACATGATAACGGTGGATTTTACGGGCAGCGATCCGCAGGTCGAGGGAAGCGTGAATGCGGTTGCGGCGATTACGTATTCGGCGTGCTTCTACGTATTTCGCTGCCTGTTGGCGGAGGATGTTCCGGCGGCAGCGGGGCTGATGCGGCCGATCCAAGTGATCGCGCCCGCGGGGACGATCGTGAACGCGCGGCCGCCCGCAGCGGTTGCGGGAGGGAATGTGGAAACGTCGCAGCGCATCGTCGATGTGGTGTTGCGCGCGCTGGCGCAGGCCATTCCCGATCGCATCCCAGCGGCGGCGGCGGGAACGATGAACAACCTCACTATTGGTGGTATCGATCCGCGCACACGTGAGCCATTTGCATATTACGAGACTGTGGCTGGAGGAATGGGTGCTCGACCCGGCAAGGCTGGGGTTTCGGGCGTGCATACCCACATGACAAACTCGCTGAACACTCCGGCAGAGGCGTTGGAATATGCGTATCCACTGCGAGTGAGGAAGTATTCGCTGCGACCGGACAGCGGTGGCGCAGGAAAGTTTCGCGGCGGCGATGGCATTGTGCGCGAGATTGAGGTGCTCACCGACTGCGAAGTGACGCTGCTGGCCGACCGGCGCACGCGCGGACCCTGGGGACTGGCGGGAGGAGCGGATGGAGCGGCGGGAAAGACTTACCTTACGCGCCACGATGGGTCAATCGAGCCGATGCCGGGGAAGTTCAGCACTCGTCTGCGCAGGGGCGAGCGAATTACGATTGAGACTCCTGGGGGCGGTGGCTGGAGCGAGACATAATTTTTTAGAGGAGGCAGAGGCGATGGCAGACGATCTCGCTGCTCAATATCTTGACGAAGCGCGCCGCCAGATGCGCGGCTACAAGCGCATGGGGGAAGGAGCAATGGCGCAGCTTCGCGATGACGACTTTTTCCTTACACTCGATCCCGAGTCGAACTCGGTCGCGATTCTGGTGAAGCATCTGGCGGGAAATATGCGCTCGCGCTTTACCGACTTCCTGACTAGCGACGGCGAGAAGCCGGACCGCTTTCGCGACCATGAGTTTGAAGTGAGCGGAGCGTCCACGCGGGACGATGTGATGCGTTGGTGGGAAGAAGGTTGGGCTTGCGTTGTGAGCAGCGTTGACACTTTGAAACCGGACGACGTGACGCGCACTGTGGCCATCCGGGGAGAACCGCACACCGTGCTGCAAGCCATCAATCGACAAATTGCGCACTATGCGGCGCATATTGGGCAGATTGTATTTCTAGCTAAACATCTGCGATCGAATGAATGGAAGACGCTGAGCATCCCGCGAGGAAAATCGGAAGAATTCAAAAAGGTGGCGCCGAAGTCGAAAGCGTGAGAGAGAGATTCTCGCCGGATTGCCGGGCGTCGCCTTGGCAGGACAGCCGAGGCGGCTGTCGCTACATGGTTTGTGGCACTGCCCGGCTTCAATGCTTGTCTGCGCTTCCGTTTTTCGATTCCGGAACCGCGGATTTGGGAAAGACCGGAGCCACTAACTCCACGCGCCACATTGGCCCACCGAGGTAGGCGATGGTCTCCGACTTGACGAATGTCGGGGACTCGCCGCCCTCAACCCAGAGGTTCGAATCGGGCGGCTGCTTTCCCAGCAATGGTGCCACCAGTCCGGCAATGCCGCCAATCTGAATTTTGATGACGAAGTGCTGCGATTCGCGGGCTGCTCCGGCGAGGCTGAACGGATCTTTGCCGGGACTGCTGATGGCAAGTTTAACCAGCCGCGGTTTGGGCGTCGGCACGACCATCGATACCTCGAGCGGGGGCGGGTTAGGCACAAGATTCTTCAGCAAAACGAGAACGATGCCATTGGCGAGATCTGGTGGTAGCTTCATGCGTTCGCTTGCCGTTTTTTCCTTGCCATCGTCGTCGGTGTAAATGACAGTGACTTGCCCGCTGGAAGTCGCGATTGTGACTTCCGTGGGGTGAGGAAATGCAGGCCCCTTCTGAACCAGGTGATAGCTGACCAGGCGAAAGAAACGGCGCTGGGAAAAGACGGCGGTTTCCTCTTGCCGGGAGCCGTCCTTGAAGCGAAAGATCAGGCGGGCCGTGATTTGACTGCCGTGCGGGACCTGGGTGAGATCGCCTTCGGCAAGCGGAGTTCCGTCAAGTGTGCTGAGCACAAGGAAACCGTGGAGCAAACCTTCTTTGTAGCGCACCGCTACCGGGGCCGCCGACACGGGCACGACAGGAAAAATTGCAGTCAGGATCAGCAGAATTGCGAAAGAACGAGCGCGCAAGGATTTGACCTCGATCCAAAGTAAGGGCGGTGCTTCGATGCGATTATCAGGTTTGCGGTTTGCTCAGTTGCGACCGCGACGAAGATACCGATCGGGGCAGCAGGCTACCAAAGCGCGGTGCTAGAATTATGCGTTTGCGCTTAAGCGGTTTTTCGGACCGAGACAGTTCTGACAGGTGGCAATGATGGCTTCAACAATGCTGGCGGTGGTCAAGCCAGAAGCAGCGCCGGGCGCGGAACTGCGCCAGGTCAAAATTCCTTCTTTCGGGCGCAACGACGTGCTGGTGAAGGTGAAAGTCGCGTCGATTTGCGGCACCGACTTACACATTTACAACTGGGACCGTTGGGCGCAGAACCGCATTCATCCTCCGCTGATTCCGGGGCACGAGTTCTGCGGTGAGGTAGCGGCTTTTGGAGACGAAGTCACCAGCGTCAAGGAAGGCGATTTCGTTTCGGCGGAGATGCACGTGGCGTGCGGCAAGTGCCTGCAGTGCCGCACGGGCGAAGGGCACATTTGCCAGAACGTGAAAATTATTGGGGTGGACGCCGACGGCGCCTTTGCCGAGTACGTTGTGATTCCTGAGTCGAATATCTGGAAACTCGATCCTGCGATCCCACTGGAGTACGCATCGATTCTCGATCCGCTGGGAAATGCCGTGCACACGGTGCTGGCCGGGGAAATTGCGGCGAAGAGCGTGGCCATTACGGGGTGCGGGCCGATCGGCCTGTTTTCAATTGCCGTGGCCCAGGCGGTGGGAGCGACTTCGGTTTTCGCGATTGAAGTGAACGAACACCGCGCGCGGATTGCGCGCGAGATGAAGGCTGATTATGTGCTCAATCCAGCCAAAGAAGACGTGAACGCGATCATCATGGAGAAGACTGGCGGGTTGGGCGTCGACGTGGTGCTGGAAATGGCGGGGCACCCGGACTCGATTCGCACCGCGTTCGATATTGTGCGGCGCGGCGGAAGGATTTCCCTGCTTGGGTTGACTTCGAAACCGATCTCGCTGAATTTTTCCGAAGACATTATTTTCAAGGGAATCACGGTGCAAGGCATCAACGGCCGGCGCATGTACCAGACCTGGTATCAGATGACGGCGCTGTTAAAGAGCGGCAAACTCAACCTGCATCCGGTGATTACGGATCGCATTGCGATGAAAGACTTCTCGAAAGCAATGGAGCGGCTGAAGACGGGGGAAGCGAGCAAGATATTGGTGTATCCCAACGGAGTGCGGTGATCGGCTCTGGGCTCTTCTGCGTTGTTATCCGTGTGAATCCGTGATATCAGTGGCGAGGTCTTTATGACGACTGCAATCCGCACCAATCCGCTTTCTTATCTCACCGACCAGCTTAACGAACTCAAGGCCAAGGGCACGCACTTCAAGCTGCGTGTGTTGGATGATGAGCAGGCGGCGGTATGCACATTCGACGGGAAGAAGGTCATCAATCTGGCGTCGAACAATTATCTGGGACTTACGACGCATCCCAAGCTGCGAGAGGCCGCGCTGGAGGCGACGCGCAAGTACGGCGTGGGATCGGGCGCGGTGCGCACGATTGCCGGGACGATGAAGATCCATATGGAGCTCGAAGAAAAGATCGCGCGCTTCAAGAACGTGGAGGCATGCGTGGTGTTCCAGTCTGGCTTTGCCGCGAATGCAGGAACGGTGTCGGCTGTGCTGGGTAAGGACGATTTCATTATCTCAGACGCGCTGAACCACGCGTCCATCATCGACGGGGCGCGGCTCTCGAAGGCGAAGATCCTGGTGTTTCGACACAAGGACATGGCGCACGCGGAGGAGCAGTTGGCCAGCATTAAGAACGAGCCGGGAAAGAAACTGCTGATCACTGACGGCGTCTTCTCGATGGACGGCGACATCGGTCCGCTGCCGGCGCTGTGCGACCTGGCTGAGAAATTTGGCGCCATTATGATGGTCGACGATGCGCACGCATCTGGTGTGCTGGGGAGCAACGGACGCGGCACCATCGATCACTTCAAGATGAACGGGCGCGTCGACATTCAGGTGGGGACCCTGTCGAAAGCGATCGGCGCGCTCGGCGGATACGTGTGCGGGACGCGGGATCTGATCGATTTTTTGTATCACAGGGCGCGGCCGTTTCTGTTTTCGACGTCGCATCCGCCGTCGGTGGCGGCGACCTGCATTGCGGCGTTCGATGTTCTTGAAAATGAACCGGAGCGCATGGAAAAGCTTTGGGAGAACACGCGGTTCTGGAAGAAGGAACTGGGGTTGCTGGGCTTTGATATCGGCGGCCGTGCTACTCCTCCGAGCGAAACGCCGATCACGCCGATTATCATTGGCGACGGCAAGCTCACCATGGAGTTCTCGCGGGAACTGTTCAAGGAGGGCGTGCTGGGAACGGGCATTGCATTCCCGACGGTGCCGGAAGGCAAGGCTCGCATCCGCACCATCATGACGGCGACCCATACGAAGGAAGAGTTAGAGCAGGCACTGAGCGTACTCAAGAGCGTGGGGAAGCGCATGGGGATTCTGGCGAACTGATTCTCGTGAACTGGCAAGCAGCCGAGCTTCGCTCGGCCGGACAGCCGGGGGCGGCTGTCCCCACATAAAGCAAAACGCAAAGACCAACGTCACTCGGCGTTAAAAACCTTCCTCTCCACTTCTTCCGGAGACGCGCTCTCGGGATGCTCCGCTTTCCAGCGCATGGCTGCGGTAATGCGAGTGCGGCCGCTAGGGTGATCGTAGAAGAGGAACTCCTCGACCGGACGAGGATCAAGTTTGCGATATTCTCCCAGCATTAAATCGACATTCGCCTCGCCATCTGGCTGCCGGGCGGCGTTCAGGCCGTACATGTCAGCCTCATATTCCATGGTGCGAGTGATGGTGTTGGTGACTGGAGTCATGATAAAGAAAAATATGGAGAAGACAATCATCGCGAGGGGCAGAACCGCGATATCTGTGATTGCGCGGATGCCCCACGTCTCTCCCCTGCGCGCGAGAGCGAACTGCACTCCCCAATTCAGGAAGGCGAAGCCGATTACGATCACGACTCCGATCATGACCAATCCCTTGTAGGCGTGATTCAAGACGTAATGGCCCATTTCGTGCCCCATGGTGGTCTCGATTTCGGGCAGCGTGCAGCGGTTCAGAAGATTGTCATTCAGTGAAATGCGCATCGTATTGGCGAAGCCGCTCACGTTCGCGCTGACCCGATTCGACTGACGGGACGCGTCAAACTCCCAGACATCGCTGGCGGGGATTCCATTGGCGCGTGCCATGCTTAGGATCGGATCCTTGATGCGCGGGTCTTCTAACTTTTTATACTGGTTGAACAAGGGGGCGATGTAAACGGGAGCGATCAGGCTCACGAAAGCGAAAAACACGATCATCAGAACCGAACCCCACGCCCACCAACTGGCGCCGAGGCGGCGCACTAGCCCGAACAGCGGGACTATGAGGATTGCCCCAAGAATCATGCCGACAGCCAATCCAATCAGCTGTTCACGCATCCACGGACCGAAAGTCTGGTTGAGCAAACCGTACTTGTGCTCGCGAAAATATCCTTCGTAAACGGTGAGCGGAAAGCCGAGGACGGACGTGACAATGATGAACTGCACCCAGTAGAGCGCGGTCTGAAGCGGATGGAAGCGGGTGATGCGTTCGGACAAGTCGCGCATTCGCGCTGACCAGCCAAAATGCAAAAGCAGCCACATTACGAACACAGTCGAGAGAAAGTCCCACAGGGTGAGCCAGTAGCCACCTTCAAAATAAGCGTTGGAGCGAGCGCGCTGCGCGGGCGGCATCTTCGCGAGATATGCATTCACTGCAGCGTTGATGTCGAACGACCGCAACTGTTGTGCGTTCGCTGAGGTCGAATCGGCTGAGGGCGGCGGGCTACCCACTTGACCGACGCAGAGAACCGAGACGAAAAGAATGATTGGAAGAACCAAGCAGCCGGCGCGATGCATGCATACCTCCCTGATTTCGTGAGGAGTATACGCTACGGTGAACGGATGTGACGGCTATTCGATCCGGTAGACGATCTGGCCTGCGACGATGGTCGCTACGACTCTTCCTGTGAATTGCCAGCCATCGAAGGGCGTGTTGTGCGAGAGCGAGCGCGCTTTCGCGGCTTCGAAAGTCCAGCGCTTCTTAGGATCGAAAATAGTCACATCGGCGTGGCTGCCGCGCGCCAAGGATCCGCGCCCGGGAAGGTCGAAAACCCGGGCTGGCCCGGCGGTGAAGAGTTCCACGATACGTGGCAGCGGAATTTTGTGCTCGCGATGAAGCTGCGTGATCGCCAAGGCCACAGCGGTTTCCAGTCCGGTGATGCCGAAGGAGGCGCGCTCGAATTCGACTTGCTTCTCGTGGATCGCGTGCGGGGCATGATCGGTGGCTATGGCGTCCACGGTTCCGTCGGCCAGCGCGACGATAATCGCTTCGCGGTCAGCCGCCGAGCGCAGCGGCGGATTCATCTTGAAGTTGGTGTTGTATTCACCAACATTCTCGTCCAGCAGCGTGAAATGGTGCGGCGTGACCTCGCAGGTTACGCGGGCTTTCGCGCGCTTGCCGCGGCGCACGGCCTTGAGCGCGTCGGCGGTGGAAAGATGGGCCACGTGCAGACGCGATTCGCGAATCTGCTGGGCGAGCTGGACGTCGCGGTCGACGATCCCGGCTTCGGCCGCGGCTGGCATGCCGCGCAGGCCCAGGCGGAAGCTGGTGGGTCCGAAGTGCATGGAGCAGTTTTCGGTGAGACGCGTATCTTCCGCATGCTGCACGACGGGCAGATTCAGTTGCGCTCCGAGGCGAAGAGCCCTACGCATGACATCGTCGTCGAGGACAGGCTTGCCGTCATCGGTGACTGCAACGGCACCAGCGCGTTGTAGCGCGCTAAAGTCGGTGAGGGTTTCTCCCTTGCTGCCGAATGTGGCAGCGGCGATGGGAAAGACGTTGACCACGGCTGCGCGGTCGGGATTTCGCAACCAGGCGACCCACTCCGCGGTGTCCACGACTGGCGCGGTATTGGGCATGGTGCAAACCGAGGTGAACCCTCCGGTGGCGGCGGCGGCGGTGCCGCTGGCGATGGTCTCTTTGTAATTTTGCCCCGGTTCGCGCAGGTGGACGTGCAGGTCGATGAAGCCGGGGGCAACGATGAGGCCGCGCGCGTCAAACTTTTCATCGGCGCTGCCGCGGATTTTATTTGGCAGAGCGACTTCGGCCACGCGGCCGTCGCGCAGGAGGATATCCATGGGCGTATTGATCTTCGCCGCGGGATCGATCAGGTGGCCGCCCTTGATCAGCAAGCTTGAGCTTTCGCGTTTTTGATTCTTAGCAGCCAATATTCAGTCCTGTGTCGTGTTCTGAATCCGTGTCGACCCGTGAATATCCGTGGCTCATTTCGCTTTTCCTAACGCCCGCGCCAGGATTGCCATTCGCGTGGGGACACCGTTTTGGACTTCGTCGACAATCACCGACTGCGGTCCGTCGGCGACCTCGGCGGTTAATTCCAGGCCGCGAATGATGGGGCCGGGATGCATCACGATGGCATCGCGTTTGGCTAACTTCAGGCGCGCAACCGTCATCTGGTAGCGCGCGATGTAGTCCTGCAGTTGGATCTTCTGGCCCGCGAGTCGCTCTTTTTGTACACGCAGCAGCATGATCACGTCGGTGCCGCGCAGCGCGTCCTCGAGGTGACGGGTCACGCGCAGGCCCGGCGCGAGCGTGGCGGCTACGTCAGGGACGAACTCGGGCGGTCCGCAGAGCGTGAGCTTGACGCCGAATTTGCTGAGCAGATGGCAGGCGCTGCGAGCGACCCGGCTGTGAACGATGTCTCCGATGATGGTAACTTGCAGTCCCTTAAACGATCTCTTGTGTTTGAGGATCGTAAGGGCATCGAGCAGGGCTTGCGAGGGATGCTCGTGCATGCCATCGCCCGCATTGATGACAGGAATGTCGAGATGCCGCGCCATTAAGTGCGGTGCACCGGCTGAGGGATGGCGCATCACGATGCAGTCCGCTCCTACTCCACGCAGGGTGTAGCCGGTATCCACGATGGATTCGCCTTTTTCGATGCTGGAACCGGAGGATTGCACAAGGGTAGTCATGGCGCCCAGCGACTTCGCGGCGAACTCGAACGACGACCGGGTGCGAGTGGAGGCTTCATAGAACAGGAGCACAATCCGCTTGCCGCGCAGCAAGGGGCGGGCCTTCTGCGGATTCATGCGGCGGGCGAGTGTGAGCAGGCCAAGGATTTCCTTCGCGTCGAGATGTTCGATCCCGAGCAGCGAACCGCGTGCCGGCGGATTCATGGCAAGAAGGGGCAAACGGTGCATCATACGCGGCAGAGGGAAGCCGCCGCAAGAGCGGGGACTCACTTCACTTCGGATTACGATTTGTCCCGGCGGCCAAGAATGGCGCCGCCCAACGCGCCGCCGACGCCGCCGAGGACGATGGCAGCGAGCAAGGCAAAAAATAAACCGGTTAGCATCAGGAACTCGAGTCCGCCTTGGGTCTTGAAACGCTCGAATATGGCCTGCACTTGCGGATCGTTGGCTTGCGAAGCGGCTTGCTGGATCTTCGCAAGAAGTTGGCTGCGAAGTTCCGGGCCTTGGTGCAGAAAGATTACGACCAGCGTCTCCAGGATCGATGACATGGCGAACCAGAGTAGTCCGCCAAGCGCACCCACACCAGCCGCGGTTATAACCCTTAGTGGGACTTCGCGCCGGCGCTGACGATAAAAAACGACGGCGAGAAAACCGACGCTGAACATGGCTACGAAAGGATTCAATCCCATAGCCATCAGCAATGATGCGACCAATGCCGCGAGGGCACACGGCCGGAAGGCGTCCGACCACTGCATGGGCAAGGCCAGAACAGGGAGGGTTTGCGACGCTGGAAGAGTCGCAGAGACTAGCGAATCTGTGATGACCATTGCCGAGGGCAGCGGCGGAGGCTCGGAAATCACTACGCGGATTTGCGGCGCCGCGCAATGCGGGCAGAAGGGCACGCCCTCTTCCAGAACTTGTCGGCACTTGTAGCAGGCTTGTTCCATCCAAAAAAGAAGCGCTGCCTCTGAAAGTACCGCAGGCGAGGCACATAGGCAAGGACGTGACGCTCCGGCCTATGCATCCGTGAACCTTAAATCTCTCCGCGTTTACCGCGGCTATACAGATAAACGATGGTGAAGTTCGATCCTTTACCGCCGTCGCGAGGTTCGATGCCAACAATGTGCTGGTTGTCGTCAGTGCCTACCTTCAGCTCCGTGACTGGGCCTGAATTTTCGTCGCATTTCACTTCCTTGCTGGCTTGGGAATCTTTATCGTCGTCGTCCTTCACGGAAACATCGTCGCCATGCTTTTGCGAACGGCACTCCAAAACTTTGCCGTACTTTCTTAATTTGTCGCGGTAGAAGTCGACGATCTTCGCCGGGGCGTCGTCGGAAACGTACTTCGCAACCACCAGCTTGATACCGAAGGCGTCGGTTAAGACGCTGAGATTGGCAGGACTGCTGTTTTCGTCATCCGTCTTGAGGCGGGCGCCAGGATAGAGCGGGAGCCCGGCTTTGCGGGCATCCGCGTCTTTACCCACATGCAGATCGCCGACGGAGCTGCGAACGTCGAGATTCTTATTCTGACTGTTGGAATCCTGGGCGACCGCAGGCAACGCCAGACCTAAAGACAGGGCGAGGGCAAATGAGAAGGTGCAACGGTGAGCCATAATTTCTCCTCCAAACGGACAGGCATTTAGATTTCTGCGTCCTTGCCGTGGGTGCGCACATAGACCAGCGAGAAGTTCGATCCCTGGCCTTCGGGCCTGATGGCGACAATGTGCTGGTTTTCCTTGGTGCCGACTTTCAATTCGATATTGCTGCCGCTCGATCCGTCGCAGGTCAGTTCGTGCGAACCGTGGTCCCAGCCCTTACCGTCCTCATTGAAATCCATGTGGCTGGTATGGCATTCGAGCACGTGCCCGTACTTTTGGAGCTGGTCTTTGTAGTAGGCAAGCAGCTTGGCAGGAGAATCGCTGGACTCGTATTCCATGGCAACGACTTTCACCCCGAAGCCGAAGCCACTGATGTTTACGTTGGCACTCCGGTCTTCGCCATCGGTCCCTCTTTGCTTCAGCCGCGCGCCGGGATAAACCGACAGGCCAACATCGGCTACATCAGCGCCCTTACTTACGTGGATGCCGCCGACTGGAGTGTCAATATCGACCTGCTTGTCTTCCCCGTTCTGCTGCTTCTTCACGTTCACGCTGCAGGCGGGCAGAAGCAAGCTGACCACGGTCGCGAACCCGAGTGCAGACAGACTCGCGATTTTCGATTTAGTTCTGCGCATGAGAAGAACCTCCTTTGGCGACCTGCGCCGGACGTTCGAGACCAGCGCCGCGTTGCGCAATGTTTGGAATGGTGACAGGCAGATGACCGCGAATCGGAATTTCGCCGAACAGTGCCTGAATCGCCGCCACTTCCGAGACGCTCGCGTTGGAAAACGTACACATATAATTTTCGATCTTGGGAAAGTCGCTGGCCAGATACGGATTCCCCATCGCCACGACAGCGGTCTTTCCGGCAGCATGCTCAAGCAACTGCTGCAGCAGAACGCCGGTGGAGTCGGCCATCGCCATCGAATTGCCGACTTTCCCTGCCGTCGGAATCACGTAGACCGCCGCTACCACAGTTTGCGCCTCGTCGACTGCCTTTAGCACTTCGTCGCTCATGCCGCCGGCGATGCGAGGATCCACATAAATTACGCGCGCGTCCGGAATGCGGGCGCGGAATTCGCGTCCAAAGGCGCGGCCGGAATCGGTGCGAACGTCATCCGAAAAAAGGACGGCCACCACCTGGTTGTGAGTCTCCTCTTTTGTCATATACGGAAGCGCGCCCTTGGCAGTTCCCTTGGATTTCAGGGGCAGAACTTTGCCGTTGTCGCGCACCAGAGTGATGGCCGCGGCGGCTACCTTCTGACCGAAAGCTATGTTTTCCGGCCTGCCGACGGCGGTTGCAATGGCATTGATGTCAACGGTGCGGGATTTGTTGAGGCCCATCTCCGCCTTTAGTTTCAGGATCTTGAGCACGGAAGCGTCCAGCCGCTTCTGTGAAATCTCGCCAGAACGAACCGCCTTCACCATCGCTTCATAGGAGGCTCGCAGATCGGGTGGGATGATCAGCAGATCGTTACCCGCCTTGAACGCTTCCACGGCCTCGCGCCCAATGTCGTTGGCGAAGAGGTGAGTCAGACCCGCCATGTCGAGGGCATCCGTCACGACGACGCCCTTGAAGCCAAGCTGTTTTTTGAGCAGATCGGAAACCACTGCCGGGGAAATCGTGGCCACATGATTGGGATCGGGGTCAAGCGCGGGCACGGTGACGTGCGCGACCATGACGGAATCAACGCCCGCGGCAATAGCTTGTCGAAAGGGCGGCAGCTCAATTGAATCGAGATGAGCGCGGTCGCCGTTCACGCTGGCGACTCCCAGATGTGAGTCAGTCGCGGTATCGCCGTGACCGGGAAAATGTTTTACCGTGGTCAGCATCCCGGCCTCGCGCGCGCCTTTAATGTAGGCGGTCACGAGGTCTCCGACTTGTTTGGGATCTTCTCCGAAAGAGCGCGTGTTGATGATGGGATTGGCGGGATTCGAATTCACGTCGGCGTCAGGAAAAAAATTCCAGTGAACGCCGATGGCTCTGGCCTCCTGACCGGTGATCATACCGAAGGTTTCCGCGTCTTCGATATTGCCATCGGCGCCGAAGGCCATGGCGTGCGGGAAGTTGGTCGTGCCCAGCAGGCGGGTGGAAAGTCCCCGCTCAAAATCAGCCGCGAATAACAGTGGCAGCTTGGATTTCTGTTGCAAGCGGTTGAGCAATTCGGCGACTTCGTAGGGCTCCGTGCGCAGAAGAAATGGGCCGTCCACATGCACCGACATGGTGAACGAACCGACGTGATACTTCTGCATCGCGTCCAGCCAGTCCAGGTACTCGGGGCTCTCCACGTTCAGGAAGCTGGCACGGCACCAGATCATGAATACCTGTCCGATTTTTTCTTCCACAGAAAGCTTGCGGAGGGTCTTCTCGGCCCACTTGTCGTCGTGCGCGGACTTCACGGGACCGGGGTGCACGTGCTTTTCCTTGGCGAAACTGGGCAGGGCGAGTGTCAGGGCAAGAAATAGGGCAGACAAGATTCGCGGCATGGAGGAAAGATAGCAGAACTGCGGGGCCCTAGAGTAAAGAGTCGAGCTGCGCTCGACGGACAGCCGGGGGCGGCTGTCCCCACATGGAAGTTTCTTGCATTTCACCTCGAATGGCTTTCGGCAATTGCTTGGCGCTGGATTTGCTCATCGTCGCCGAAGCCTTTCAGCCACGTGACGTCCGGCTCGCGGCGGAACCATGTCATCTGGCGCTTGGCGTAGTTGCGATGGGCTTGCTGGGCGGCTTGGATCGCCTGCTCGCCAGTCAGTTCGCCTCGCAGATGCTGGACGGCCTGTTTGTAGCCAAGCGACGCGAGCGGCCGCGCAGTTGTTCCATACTTCTGGAGCAACCGCTGAGTCTCTTCGATCAGCCCGTTTTCGAACATGCGGCGTGCGCGCTGGTTGATGCGATCGTAAAGCGCCGCGCGATCGGGATCGAGGCCGAGCCTCAGCATACTGAAGCCCCGCAGTGGATCGCGACCCTGTTGCCAGAGTTCCGACATCTTCTGCCGCGATGCCAGGCAAACCTCGATGGCGCGAATTAACTTCGGCACATCGTTGGCGTGGACTTTTTCAGCGGCCGTTGGGTCCAGACGACGAAGAATTCGGTGAAGATAATTGGGGCCATGTTTCGCGGCGCTCCCACGCAAACGCTCGCGCAATTCCTCTGAACGCTGCGGGCCGGGAGAGAGCCCTTCTAGCAACGCCCGCACGTACAGGCCGGTCCCGCCGACCACAATTGGCAAGTGCTGGCGCGAGTTGATTTCGGCGAGCACATGCCGCGCCTGGCGGGCGTATTCACCAGCCGTCATGTGTTGCGTGGGATCGACAACATCGAACAAATGATGAGGAACACGTTCGCGCTCGGAGGCGGTTGGCTTGGCGGTGCCGATGTTAAACTCGCGCACCATGGCAACCGAATCGCAGTTGACAATCTCGCCGCAAAATCTCTGAGCGAGCGCGAGCGATAACGCCGTCTTCCCGCTGGCGGTGGGGCCGAGAATCACAAGCAGCAGGGGTTCGGGGGTGGCGACTTCGCGCGGTGAGGAGCCCACGTTCAGCGCAGGCTCCAATGGACGCCGTGCCAGTAGCGGACCAGGGTGAGGACCAGCAGCGCGAGCGCGATCAGGAGCAGCCCCGTGGTTTCCGATGCGTAGACCGCATGGCGGCGCTGCCTGAGATCCGCAGCCTTCTGCTCGGCGGTCGGGACGCGAATGTCATGCGGGGGCACACGAATATTGTAGCGCCATGATGAATACAAGACCCAACGATACCTTCCTGCTAAACTACCCCGTCGTCCATGGCTGTGCCGCAAAATCAGAAGAGAGTCGCGAAGTTTGGAGTCTTTGAGCTCGACCTCGGCGCGGGCGAACTGCGCAAGAGTGGAGTGAAGCTGCGCCTGCAGGGACAACCGTTTCAGGTGCTGGCATTGCTGCTGGAGCGCGCGGGAGAGGTGGTTACGCGCGAGGAGTTGCAGCAGAAACTGTGGGCTTCCGACACGTTTGTCGACTTTGACCACAGCCTGAATACCGCGATTAATAAAGTTCGAGAGGCACTGGGAGATTCAGCCTCGAGTCCGCGCTATGTGGAGACGCTGGCGCGGCGCGGATACCGATTCATTGCCCCTGTGCAAGGTTACGGCGAGGGCGGACCTGAGCGAGAAACTCAATCCGTTGACAGTCATGCTTCAGGCCCTGGCGCCGCAGTCGCCGTCACAGCAGCGGCTTTGCATCCCGAACTCGGAGTTCCGATTCCCCGCCGCGCTCTTACCCGCGGACTCTTCGCCCTAATTCAGTTGATGTATCTGATTTTCTATCTCATCGCTCTTTTTCGACTGCATGACGTCCAAGCCGTGGCGGATTTGTTCTTACCTTTGTGGGGCGCTACCGTCCTGTCGGTGACCGTGATGGTAACGGCTGGCGTCGGCATTCCGCTGCGCTGCTATCTGTTGTCGGCAGTCGGGTTCGATTACCAGCAACTCGGCGAAAAGTTCGTTCAGATATTTCCATTTGTCCTGGCGCTTGACGAGTTGTGGGCGGTGTCGCCATTCCTGCTTACCCAGGAGATCGGTGTCGGCGGGGCCTTCGCGGCCAGCGCAGCGTTGCTCTATCTGCCCTTTTCGGAGCGAACCTTGGTCCGTCTGGCGTACGTCGGATCGAAAACAGGTTAGAAGTTCATTTTCTGGAACCAACCTCACCGATTGTGCGTAACCACGTCTAACAGACGGGCGCAGGTGTGCCCGTCGGAGGATTTATGAAACTTCTCGCGATGAAGCGTCTCGCACTGCTCGCCCTGACCACGACCGTCGTTGCCGTGGTTCCCGCTTTCGCTGATGAATGGTCGAAAACCTACAACCTGACCGGCACTCCTGAACTCCGTATCGAAACGTCCGACGCTAACATTAAGGTCACAACGTGGGATCAGCCCACCATTGAGGCCAAGGTCATCACCGAGCACTACAAGATTGGCGAGGGCGGCATCCGCGTGGAAGCCCATCAGACGGGCGACTCGGTCGAAATCGAGGTGCACTACCCGCACCATAACTTCAACGTGGAATGGGGCAATCACCGCGTGGACATCATCGTCCAGATGCCGCGTGAAGGTCGCGTTAATCTGCGGACGGGCGACGGCAAAATCGATATCGCCGGGTTAAAGGGCGAGATGGATCTGCATAGCGGAGACGGCTCCGAAAACCTGGAATCGGTGGACGGCAAGTTGCATGCCTCAACCGGAGACGGCCACATTACCGCTCACGGCCGCTTTGACGAACTTGACCTGAAGACCGGCGATGGACATCTGGATGTCCGTGCGGATGGAGGGTCTTCTCTCGCAGTTGGCTGGAGACTCGAAACCGGCGACGGCAATGTTTCCCTCGAAGTACCGGGCGGTTTGGCAGCCGATGTGGACCTGCACACCAGCGATGGCCACATCGATCTCGACATGCCGGTCACCACCGAGGGCAAGATTCGCCAAAACGAAGTCCGGGGCAAGCTCAACGGCGGTGGTAGCCTGCTGACGATACGAACCGGGGATGGGTCGATCCATTTGAAGAAAGGCTAGGAAATCTAAGCTTGTCTGACGTTGGTGGTATAATGTCTGACACACCCTATGCCTTCGCAGCGAATTACAGTTCGGGTACCTGAGGATCTGGAGAGTCTCCTCCGGGACTGTTCCCGAGCAAAGGGACGGACTCCTTCTGACCTAGTGCGGGTCGCGCTGGTGACTTATCTGAGGCGAGAAGGCCGATCACTCTCCGCTTATGAACTCGCGCAGAAAGCCGGATTGGTTGGTTGCGTCCGCCGGGCGCCAAAGGATCTGAGCACCAACCCGCACCATTTTGAAGGCTTCGGAAGCAAAAAATGAAACAGACCCTGGTGGACACAGGTCCGCTGGTTGCAATCCTCTCCAGCCAAGACGAGCACCATGATGCCTGCGTGAACGCGCTTCGAAATATCCCCGGTCCGCTTCTTTCGTGCTGGCCAGTAATTACCGAGGCAACTTGGCTGCTTCGAAGGTCGCCTTCCGCCGTTCAGCAACTCCTACGCAGCATTGACCACGGTTTTTTGGAACTGCTAGCTCTAGCTGGAGCAGAGGCGGAAGCAATTGCAGCACTGATGAGACGCTATGAGGACATCCGCCCTCAACTGGCAGACGTGGCGCTGGTCTATCTTGCCAGCCGTGAAAAAATTGATACGATCTTTACGCTGGACAGACGCGATTTCTCTATCTTCCGGTACGGCCGTAAAAGTACTTTCCACATCGTTCCAGAGATCGAGTAAGGTTTGACGTTGCTTTCGCTTCTCCAATTTAAGAGGACATTCCATGTCATTTAAGTGCAGCGGCTTTCTTCCGATAGCGTTCGCATTGTTTCTTTCCTTGGCCAGCGCGCAGCAGTCCGCCACCGAAAAGCACGAGCCGGCGCTCGATATCACGTCCATGGACCGTAGCATCGATCCTTGCGTTGACTTTTTTGCGTATTCCTGCGGCGGATGGCTCAAGAAGAATCCCATTCCCCCCGACCAGTCGTCGTGGGACACCTATTCCAAAATGCAGGACGAGAACTTGACGCGCCTGCGGGGGATTTTAGAAGCCGCTGCGGCGACTGACCCTAAGCGCAGTGCAGTCGACCAGAAGATCGGCGACTACTATGCGTCTTGCACCGACGAGAAAGCCATCGACACCAAGGGAGCCGAACCTCTCAAGCCCGGGCTGGAGAGAATTGCAAAAATCAGTTCCAAGGCGGAAATCGCCGACGTGGCCGCGGCCATGACCGACGACAATGTCCTCTTCCGTTTTGATTCGATTCAGGATTTCCGAGATGCGAACCAGGTGATTGCCGACGCCGATCAGGGCGGACTCGGGCTTCCCGACCGCGACTACTATACCAAGGACGACGCGAAGTCCGTCGAACTGCGCAAGCAATACGTTGCGCACGTGCAAAAGATGTTTGAGCTGCTGGGCGACAAGCCGGAGACGGCCGCAGCCGAAGCGCAAACTGTCATGCGCATCGAGACCGCTTTGGCCAAGGGTTCCATGACCCGCGTGGAACGCCGCGATCCAAAAGCTTTGGATCACAGGATGACCAGCGCCGACCTGCAGAAGATTTCTCCCGACTTTCACTGGTCTGTTTACTTCGGCAAGGTGGGCATGCCGTCGCTGGAGTCGTTGAACGTGACTGCGCCGAACTTCTTCAAGGCGATGAATGAGGAAATACAAAAAGAAAGTTTGGCCGATTGGAAGGTCTACCTGCGCTGGCATCTGGCGCACGCCAATGCGCCATTTCTTTCGAAACCTTTTGTCGATGAAAATTTTGCTTTTTACGGCAAGACGCTCCGCGGGCAGCAGGAACTTCAGCCGCGCTGGAAACGCTGCACCCGCGGGGTCGACGGCGATCTGGGAGAGGCTCTCGGCCAGGCTTATGTGGAGAAGTACTTCAGCCCCGAGGCCAAGCAGCAAGCGTTGAAGATTGTGAAAGAAATTCAAACGGCGATGGAGCAGGACATCGACAGCCTGCAGTGGATGTCAGCGGCCACGAAACAGCAGGCTCTCGCGAAGCTTCACGGCATGGCCAATAAAATCGGCTATCCGGACAAGTGGCGCGACTACAGCAAGCTTGAGATTGTGCGTGGAGACGAACTCGGGAACGTGGAACGAGCGCGCAATTTCGAATTCGATCGCGAGTTGGCTAAGATCGGCAAGCCCGTGGACCGTTCCGAATGGGATATGACTCCACCGACTGTGAATGCCTACTACAACCCGCAGATGAACGACATCAACTTTCCCGCGGGCGTGCTGCAGCCTCCGGCGTTCGATCCGAGTTCTGACGCGGCTCCCAACTATGGCGACACCGGCGGCACAATCGGACACGAACTCACGCATGGCTTCGACGACGAAGGCCGCCAGTTCGATGCCCAAGGCAACCTGCGTGACTGGTGGACCGAGGAAGATGGAAAAGAATTTGTGAAGCGCGCCAGCTGCATCTCCGACCAGTATTCGACGTACACGATCATCGACGACATCAAAATCAACGGCAAGCTGACGCTGGGCGAAGATGTCGCCGACCTGGGAGGCCTGATTCTCGCTTACAACGCATGGAAGGACGACACCAAAGGCCAGACGCTGGAGCCGATCGATGGACTGACGCCGGATCAGCGTTTCTTCGTCGGCTATGGGCAAAGCTGGTGCGGGCAGAGTCGCGACGAGACCAAGCGCTTGCGCGCCACGGTCGATCCGCATTCGCCGGAAAAATATCGGACGAATGGCGTGGTCTCGAATATGCCTCAATTCCAGAAGGCGTTTCAATGTAAGGCTGGCGCGCCCATGGTGAATAAAAACCGATGCAGCGTTTGGTAGGACGAAGCGCTTACACTTCAAGGCCGATAGACCGCATTAGCGCGAGCCCGTTGCTCCTGGTGACGACGCCATCGCGCAGCTTGTAATCGAAGCTCATGCGTCCACTTTCCAGCTCATCCTGGAAGTGGACGTTGCGCAACTGACCTTCGATCGCTTCGCCAATATCGGTCAGCGCCAAGTCATGGGTGCTGACCAGGCCGATGGCGCCACGTTTCACCAGCGCGAGCACGATGCCCTCGGCGCCAATGCGGCGATCTTTCGAGTTCGTGCCTTGCAGCAGTTCATCGAGAAGAAACAGCAGTGGCGGGCTACCACCAGCGAGATCGAGAATCTGGCGCAGCCGAGTGATCTCCGCATAGAAGCGAGAGCTGCCTTCGCGCAGCGAATCGTTAACCCGAATGCTGGCGCCGACCTGCAGTGGGGTGAGCCGCAGACTTCGAGCGCGGACGGGAGCGCCCGCCATGGCGAGCACAACGTTCACGCCAACAGCGCGCAGCAGCGTGCTCTTGCCCGACATATTGGAACCACTGACCAACAGAACGCGCGCCTCATTGGTTATTCGGACATCGTTGCGCACGCAGGTTTTTGCCGGAACCAGCGGATGCCCGAGTGCTTCGCAGTCGAACGACGCCGCGCCCTGGCAGAAAACTGGGAACGGATCGGACGAATGCTCGAAGCTATAGCTTGCCAGTGAAAGAAGCGCCTCGATTTCGCCCAGCGTATTCACCCATAAGCGCAGCGCATGCCCGTAAGCGCGGCGCCAGCGCTCTGCGGCGAACGCCACCTGCACGGAGTACATAAGCGGTGCGTCGATAATCCGCACGAAAATGTTGTGGCGAGAGTTAATCAGGTCCACCAGAGTTCGCAAGTGCGCAATCGCCTGCGAACTGCGGACGCCGTTCGAGATGAGATGCTGCTGAAGCGTCTGCAGGCGCGGGGCCCGGCAGCCGTGCACCTCCACGCGAGCGAGAACTTCCGACAGCAAATCCAAATCGCGGAAGGCGTGCTCGGTTCCGCGCAGGACGCCCTCGAGTGGCTTCTTCAGCCGGTAAGTGACCACCGCCTCGATTACTACGATTAGCACGAACGGCGCCGCCATGCCCCACACCGCCCACACCACTGCGCCTGCAACGGCTAGCGTGGCCAGTAAGGGCGCTGCCCACCGAATCCAGAGCGGCTTCATCTGGTTGGGGGACTCTGCCCACGCTGAGAGCGCGTCGGGATGCACGCCCACTCCCACGTCTTCGCCCAATACGGCGAGATCCTCTCGGAGGTCAAGCTGATCGCGCAACTCGCTGACTGCGGTGTGGCGCTCGCGAAGACGCTCCACGGGGGACGGCGAAAGAAGCCACTGAGCCAGAGTGTCTTCTCCCATGCGCGTACGCGCCGTCGAAAGGAGCTGGAACATGCTGCCCTCTCCAAACAGGTCGAGGTCGTCAGCGTATACATGATGGGGATCGTTGAGTCGCTCGCCCGTTTCTCCCAGCCCAAGCCAACGATCTTCAACGCGAGCCAGGCCTCGTTCGTAAAAAGCTACGGCACGCTGCGCCAATTCACGCGCCCGCAGAATGCGCGAGTGGTAATAGGCGACGCACACGAAAGCCGCAGCCGGCGCGGCTAACCACCAAACAGAAAGATAATGGGCATGCAACGACGCCCACGCGATGATTCCCGCGAGGCAAGCGAGAAAAAGCCGGACATTCCCCAGACGAATATGAATATTCTCGTAATACGAAACCTGAGACGAGCGAGCCCTGCGCCGCTGAACGTATTCTTCAGATGGATTCACTTGCTAAAAATGTAACAGGTGGGTTCTGACGGGAGGAAGTCCTCCACTCACGTTCTCGCGCAGGAATGCCGAAAAACTAACGGACGCTCGTCCACACTTGGTAGATCACCACCCCGAACATGAAGACCAAATAAAATCGGAGAGCCCAGAAGAGGATCATCTCCTTGCGAGTTAGCTTGCGGCGGGGACAATGATGCTTTTGTTTTGCCGAGATGAGCTGGTCGGGCTCGAGAGATGCCACAACAGAGGCCAGATCTTCACCGCTTATATCGTCGCTAGTGGCAGAATTGAATCTCGGATCCATCATCTATTTGCCCCCGATCAAGGCCAGAGCGTGGGGAGCGACGACGCTGATTCCGAAAAGAAGGCCTGCGCCTACAAGGATGATGACCACACCGAGCGCCAGGATATTCGCCCACAACGGGCTGACCAACTCTCCCATTATTTCGCGATCGTTAACCAACATATAGAGAAAAAGCAGAGCGGGCGGCATGGCCAGGACCGCAATCACGTTCACGACCAGCACAATGTAGACCAGCGGAATGCCGGGGATCAGGACGAGTCCCGCGGCTGCGGCCGCCTCGAGAATCAGCACCAGATAGAAAGATTTTCCTTGCTGGAAGGGAAGGTTCAAGCTGTGGGGACGGTGGGCGACTTCTCCGAAGGCATAGGCCGAGGAGGTTGAAATCGTGACAGCCGCGACCATGCCTGCTTCAAACATGCCGAGCGCGAAGAGTGCCGAGCCCCAATGTCCGACAAAAGGCTGCAGCGCCTGGGCAAACTGGGCACCTTCGAAATTGGCGGTAGACATGCCGTGGGCAAATAAAGGCGCTGTGGCAACGATCGTCGCCAAAGCGGCCAAAGCGGCCAAAGTCGCGCCCAACACAGTATCGAAGCGGCCGAAGCGAATGTCGGGCGTGGTCAGGCCTTTGTCGGCGATGGCGCTCTGCTGGAAGAACAGCATCCACGGCGTGACCGTAGCTCCGATATTGGAGAGGACGATCAAGACGGTTTCCTGCGTGAGGCCCCCAGGAAGCGGCTTCCACGTGAGCAGCGCGCTGCCGATCGCTCCCCAGTGCGGGTGGCTCAGCAGTGCGACCGGGATGAATACCAGGTTGAACATAGCAGCGACGAGCGTGATGCGCTCCCAAGTCCAGTAACGATGCGCCATCAGGGCGACGAACAGCACCAGCCACGCACCCACAACCGCGACTGCTGGAGGAATGCCGAAGAAGCCCAAGCCAGCGCGGATGGCGATAAACTCGGTGACCAACGTGAGGAAGTTGCCGACCATGAGGTCGATCATCGAGAACCATCCCCAGAATGGACCGAAGCGATCGAAGATGAGTTCGGCGTGGCCGCGGTGGGTGGCTGCGCCCAGGCGCACCGTCATCTCCTGCACCACGCAGGCCATTAAGAAAGTTAGGACTACGAAAGGAAGGAAGAAGCCAATGCCGAAGTGCGCCCCTGTAGCGGCGTACGACAGCATGCTGGGGCCGTCGTTTTCGCCCAACATGACAAGAATGCCTGGTCCAATGAGCAACCAGAGCAGCCTGGCGCGCGACCAAACACCGCGCTGCGTGCGAGTCGTACGGACGCGTTCCCGGTCGTGAGCGCGGTCGATGTCCTCGTGAGTGATGACGACTCTGCCAGAGGCGCTTAGCTGCTCCGCCATGGAATGAGTCGGCGTTTCCCCTTGCGTCGTCGATGTTGCCTTCGTTTCCTTCATCTAGCAGACGTCGAGCGGAAAGGCATTCGCGAGAAAAAGTGTTAGCGGAAGTATACAACAATATATGAACTATAGTTAACTATTACGGAAGGACATAGGGTGCGTGGTCCGCGTAGATTACCGCTTTGGGTGCGCGGCTGGTACAAGCCAGACTCGCTCAGAAGCGGCGGGCCCCAATGAAATCTTCCCGGCCGGCGTGGATAAAGTCAGAGTCTGATCGTAGTTGCGTTCGAGCAGGCGCAGCTTCGCCCCCGGGCGGACGCCGCGATGTTCCAGAAACTCCAGCAGGCGGCGGTCGCGTTCGTAAATTCCGCTGACGGTGTAGTTGCTCTCCAAGTCGGCATCTGCGAGCAGCACGAGCCCGCGACGGCGCCGGCTGGCCGGGCCCTCAACTTCACTCAGATTTCCGTGCGGGCATGCGCCGCCAGAGCCTAACTTCGCCAGTAGTTTGGCTTCGAAATCCGGCGAGACGGCATGCTCCAGGCGCTCTGCCTCGTCGTGAACCTTCCACCACTCCATGCCGAAAAGTTCGGAAAGCATGCGTTCGATCAGATGATGGCGGAGAGTCAGCTTACGTGCAATCTTGCGCCCGGCAGTGGTTAATCGCACTTCGCCTTTATTCTCGACGCGCACCAAGCCGTCTTTTTTCAGTCGACGGAGCGCCATGGTGACGGCGGGAGGGGAAACTTTCAGCAAGTCGGCGAGCCGCGCGGAGATTACCGTTTCGCCTTCGCTTTCGGCCTCGAGGATCGACTTGAGATAATCCTCCTTGGAAACAGTGATCATGAAAACTGATTATACGATGGCGGGTTAATTGCGATTAATGGAAGGGGGCTGTTCAGTTGAAGAGACCGGGAAGGTCGAGAACGGCGACACCTGCGCGGGTCAAAAACGGCCCGGCCTGAACAAAAAAATAAGGACAGCCCGGAGCCCCCGAGACTGCCCTTTGAAACCCTCCCGGTTAGAAGGGTGCCGTGATGACCCTAACTGTACTGAAGCTATGTTGCAAAGAGATTGCAGAAGAGTGAATATCGGATGAATTCGTTAAGGGGTGCGCTGTTATAGTAATCGCTTGCTACCGTTCAATTGGTTGACATCTTATTTCTCCTTGTCGAGAGGATTCGATGCCGTCTATCACATCGCGTAAAACCGAGCAGTCGCGCCGCCTGCAGAAGCGCGCGGAGAGCATGATTCCGGGAGGCGTGAACTCACCGGTTCGGGCTTTTCAATCTGTGGGAGGCGATCCGCCATTTATCGTGCGCGGCAAGGGCTCGCACATCTGGGACGCCGACGAAAACGAATTCATCGATTACATCGGATCTTGGGGTCCTCTGATTTTGGGTCACGCCGAGCCCAATGTTCTGGACGCGATTGTGTCGGCTGCGTGCAACGGCACCAGCTTTGGAGCTTCCACTCCCTCCGAGGCCGATCTCGCGGAACTGGTGCTAGGCGCGTTTCCGTCAGCGGAGAAAGTTCGCTTCGTTAGCTCGGGCACGGAAGCCACCATGTCGGCGATTCGCTTGGCCCGGGCTTACACGAAACGCAAGTACATTGTGAAGTTTGAAGGCTGCTATCACGGACATGCCGATGCTCTTCTGGTTAAGGCCGGGTCAGGTGTTGCAACGCTCGGGATTCCGGGGTCGGCGGGCGTTCCCGAGGAATTCACTCAGTTCACGCTGGCGTTGCCGTTCAACAATCTTTCCGTCGTTGAACTCGCGTTTCACAAATTCAAACACCAGATTGCGTGCGTAATTGTGGAACCGGTGGTAGGCAATATGGGCTGCGTTCCCGCAGCCGATGATTATCTGGTCGGACTGCGCCTGCTGACCGAGCGCGAACGATCGGTTCTGATTTTTGACGAAGTGATGACGGGATTTCGGGTGGCCTTTGGCGGAGCGCAGGAACTGTATAACATTCGCCCTGACCTGACGACGATGGGAAAAATTATCGGCGGAGGATTGCCGGTGGGCGCGTACGGCGGGTCGAAGGCCATTATGGATCTGGTGGCACCGCTGGGGCCGATGTATCAGGCTGGGACGCTCTCGGGAAACCCGCTGGCTATGGCGGCGGGATGCGCCATGTTGAAGCAGTTGCGCGATCGCAAAGAGGAGATTTATCCGCGGCTGGAGAAACTGAGCGCTGCCTTGGTGGAGGGCGTTGCCGCGGCCGCAAGAGAAGCCGGAGTCTCGCTCTGCCACAATCGCGTGGGATCAATGTTTACCTGGTTCTTTAATCCTGGTCCGGTCACGGATTGGGATTCGGCGTCGAAGTCGGATACGGAAAAATTCGGGAAGTTTTTCCGCAGCATGCTCGACAGCGGCATTTATCTGCCGCCTTCGCAATATGAAGCCGCATTTTTGGGCGCCGCACACACGGAAGAAGATGTGCAGCGCACGATTGCGGCAGCGAAGCAAGCATTCGCGGGGATGCGCGGTTGACTCAGACCTCATTTGTGAGAAGGCAGCAGAGACCATATCTCGGGGTCTTCAGTGCCCAGCACCCACGAACAAAAACCTTGCAGGCCGCGATCGCGGACTAGCGCCAGACGCTCCTGAAACCCGCGCTTGTCGGTGTAGAAAACCCACTCGCGGGTATCGTCCCGATAAAAATAAAACCAAGCTGTACGATCGACGGGATCCCACTCCGCGTGCGGGTGATACGCGGCGACGTATTGATCGATATCCTGCTGTCCGATGTATTCAGCCGTTGGATTCGGCTTTTCTTCCTTGCCGGGATCGCCTGCGAACCAGTGGTAACCATAGAGGGGAATGCCGAGCGACAATTTTTCTTTGGGAACGAAGTGCAGGGCGTATTCCAGGTTCTGCACAGTCCAGGGATAGCCAGCCACCGGGCCCGGTTCGGTCCACCGAGTGTTCTGATCGTACGTCATCAAACAAATCAGATCGGCCGACTGTGCCAGGGCTTTCAGATCATAGGCGCCGCGCCAGTTGGCATAAAGCCAGTGCGAGTAAGGGCTCCCTCCCGGAGAACCAGGAGCATTGGGCACAGTCGCAATCGTGAGTTGTAGCCCTTGCTGGTGAAGGGCCGTAGCTGTGTCGGCGACGAGGCTCGAAAGTAGATCGCGGTCGGTCCAATTCACATTCTCGAAGTCAATCTGGAAGCCGCTGTATCCATGCTGCCTGCATTCGCTCAAAAGGGAGCCGATGAAGGCGTTTCGCGCTGAAGGAGTAGTCAATAGCTTATGCAGATCGGCTTGCACCATCGCGGCCACGATCGGCATGACTGGCACATGGTGCGCCGCGGCGGTCTTCAGCACTAATGGATTCGGACCACCCCACACAAGCCCGTTGCCATCGGCCGAATACCAGGCTGGGACGAGATTGTCGATCTGGTCCACGTGTTGGACGAAAGACTTCACCGAGTTAGGGTTGTCGGTCATGTAGAAAAGAGCTTTGGGGCTCGCCGAGGCCAGGAGCGCGCTGTAAAAGAAGAATAGAAGCAAGTATTTCATCGGCATCCTCCATGCTGGTTCAAGTTCTGTTTGACGTCTAGGATTCGTCTAAAGCGGCTTTCGAGTTTTTCCGTTCAGCATCTGTTGAATGGTTACGAACTCGTAGCCCTCTGATTTGTAGCGCTTAATCAGTCGTTCCGTAGCCACTGCAGTCTGCGAGCGGTCGGCGCCCATGGCTTTATGACCGCCGTCGTGGAGCAAAACTACGTCGCCGCCACGAATTTGCTTTGTGACCTTCCGTTCGATCACCGCGGCTGGAGGGGCGTTCCAGTCGTGGCCGGTAACGTTCCACATCACCGGCTCAAGTCCCAATTCACGCGCGATGCGCAGCACCGCGGGACGGCGTCCCCCAAACGGAGGCCGAAACAAGTTCGAGCGCTCGCCCACCGCATCTTGCAACGCGGAGCCGCAGGCGGTGAGCTCCTGGCGAATTTCAGCTGCGGTTTTAAAGATCAGCAGTGGATGCGTGAAGGTGTGATTGCCGACGACGTGTCCGGCCTTGACGATCTCGCGTGCCAGCTCAGGACGTTGTTGCACATAGCGGCCGATGAGAAAAAAAGTGGCATGCACCTTGTGCCGCGCAAGGACTTCCAGCAAACGCAGCGTGTGAGGGTCGTTCGGACCATCATCATAAGTGAGTGCGATTTGCTTGCTGCCCCGAGCCAGTCCGGTAAACGTGCGTCCGTACCACTGTCCCGTGGGCGCCATCGATTGGTAACCAGCAGCGACCGCGGCGATGCGTTGCGCCACCTGTCAGGGCAACGCCGAGCATGGGGGAATTGTAATTGTTGCAATTGAAGATTGCAGATTTCTGATTGCTGATTGGCGAATCCGCCCTTCATTCTTCAATCACTGCAATCTAACAATCTGCAATCGACAATTCTTTTCCTACTGTTAACTCTTCCCGCAATTGCCAGTCGGGCACAACCGAGATATGCTGCCAGTTCCGAGAATTCGCGCGAACTCATGGCCAATCTTTTTGAACTCCCCCGGTACATAGCTGTGGAAGGTCCCATCCGCGTGGGCAAGAGCACGCTGGCAAGCATTCTGGCTGAGCGCTTAAATGCGCAGCGAGTGATGGAGCCGGATGCGAATCCGTTTCTCAACTCGTTTTATGAGGGCGAACGCGGGGCGGCATTTCAGGCGCAGTTTACATTTCTGGTTAAGCGATTCGAGCAACTGCAGGCGCTCGATCTTGGCCCGCGCTCGCAAAAGACCGTGGTCTCCGACTTCATCTTCGAAAAAGACAAATTATTCGCCTGTCTCAATCTTACCGACCAGGAACTCGACACCTACAATCGCTACTACAACCATTTTCGCGAGCAGTTGCCTACGCCCGATCTGGTTATTTATTTGCAGGCCACGCCCGAGGTGCTGAAGAAGCGGCTCAAGAAAAAGAATTCGCCGGGCGAGAAGGCGGTGAGCGATGAGTATCTGGCGGAAGTAATCAAGGCCTACGAGCACTTCTTTTTTCACTACACGTCGTCGGATCTTCTGATCGTGAATACGTCGGAGATTGATTTCGTAGACCGCAACGAAGACCTGCAGGAACTCCTGCGGAAGGTCTCCGAACCCATCAAGGGCACGCAATATTTCCTGCCTCTGGGTGGGCAGGACGCGATGGGGGCATGAAGACTGTCAGGTTAGTGGCGGCAAGCTGGACTACCGCTGCAAGAACTGGATCCCAGCAATCGCCACGCCAGCAACAGCTGCCACACCGACAACAATTTACTCCCAGACCAAACGATTTGGGAATTCTTCGTTCGCGAGGGCTACTTCTCGTAGCGCGGGAGCGCGCACACAGACAGCACTTTTCCCAACTTTGTGAATTCCGGGTCGGCGGTGACCAGCCAGGCCTTTTTTTCGATTGCGAGTTCGGCAGCGAAAGAATCGGCGTAGCCGAGGTTGTGTCTTTGCTTCAAAGTGGCAGCTCGCGTCGCGCGTCCCGGTCGATGGGAATGACTGCGATCGGAAGTTGTTGGATTTGGCGTTCTGCCGCTAACGCCGCTTCCTCCCCATGCAAGCGCCAAGGAGATTCTCAGTATAGCTGACCAGCGCGTTCGCATCGAGAACGTAGAGCCGCAGGTGGCCTCTCATTTGTCACAATGCCGCTTTCTTTTTCTCACGCTCCCGTTCTCTTGCGCGCTCCTTGAAGAGTTCCTCGAACATGGAGGGTTGGCCAGGCATTGGTTTTAGCGACCCTTGAATTTCATCGAGAATGCGGTCGATCGTGGTGAGGACGAGATGACCTCTGTCTTCCCTCCACACGGCCCGCACTCCTTTTCTCAATCCCAGCCTCTTCCGAAGTTCGGCAGGGATGATGACCTGTCCTTTGGAACTGATGGTAGTACGGTAAGTCGCCATGCACCAGATCTTACCATGCCAGTGATGTAAGACATAGAATATTGTGTCTTACCCTGAATACTTTTTCGAATTGAAATGCCCGTAAGTGCCAAGAAACATGTGTGGTTAGCTCGACCATGGCTGCCCAACTTTTGGCATGGTCCGTTCCCTTTTTTCAAGCTACAATACTTCCAGCGTCATCCAAAGCTGTAGACGCCACGATGCGTGCACAGGCTCTATCCGCCTTCGGCGGAGGGGCACTGGAGGACATCATGAGCATTACCCCGATTGGCGGAAGTCTTTTCGACGGCTCCGGCCAAAAAACCACCACCGCATCCCTGCGGGAACAGAAACTCCGCCACGAACCCATCACTTGCCTCACCGCTTACGACTACTCCGCCGCGCGCCTGGTCGATGAGGCCGGCGTCGATATGGTGCTGGTCGGCGATTCGCTCGCACAAACCATGCTCGGCTACGAAAACACGCTCTCGGTAACCATGGACGAGATGCTGCACCACGTGAAGGCCGTGCGTCGCGGGCTAAAGAATGCGCTTCTGGTCGCCGACATGCCCTACGGGTCTTACCAGATTGACGCCAAAACCGCGGTGAGCAACGCTGCCCGCTTTGTGAAGGAAGGCGGCGCCGAAATGGTGAAAGTCGAGGGCGGAGCGAAACGTGCCGACCTGATCCGGCAAATCATTGACGCCGAGATTCCCGTGGCAGGGCACATCGGGTTGACTCCGCAGTCGGTGAATGTGATGGGCGGCTACAAGGTGCAAGGCAAGAGTCTGAGCGGCATTGAGCACCTTATGCGCGACGCTGTGGCGCTCGACCGCGCCGGAGTGGCCTGCCTTTTTCTGGAAGGCATTCCGCGGGAAGTGGCGGCAATGATCACAGCCGAGATTGGCGCACCGACGATTGGGATTGGTGCCGGGCCTGAGTGCGACGGTCAGGTGCTGGTGTTTCATGACATTTTGAATTTGACGTTTGGGCCTCCGGCAAAATTCGTGCGCCGCTACGGGGACGCGGCAGCGCTCATCACTAACGCCGTGCGGGCGTTTGGGGCGGATGTGCGGTCGCACCAGTATCCGGCGGACGCGGAGTCTTATCATTTGCCGAAAGGGATCGGGGCCGACCTGGATGCCGTTCTGGAGCGGAAGCGCGCCATGCGCCGTTAGTGATCTCTTTGCGGCCGATCGTCACCCGAGGGAACTTCGGTCGCGGAGTTTGCGTATCATTCTGTGAGATGCGCAGAACTCTTCGCGCGATTTAAGGATCACCGCCGTAGCGCTGCCGTTTCGGTTCTGATAGTGCTAGGCTATTAGGAAAGGAGACCGGTGATGACTTTTTCAACCTTCATTTTTATGCCGTTCTTCGGCTTCGGGTTCGTCATGTATTTTCTGCCGTCGATCATTGCCCTGGCGCGGAGCAAACGCGACCTACTGGCAATCTTCCTGCTCAATCTGTTCCTGGGATGGAGCGTAATCGGATGGATCGTCGCTCTGATCTGGGCGGCCAAGAACGACGTTCCCGCGGTGGCGAGGTAACATCGGCCTGTGATCGGCAAGTTTTTTTGCACGCCGTTATTGTCGATCCTACCCTTCGGGATATCTCTGCTGGCCTGCACCCAGCAGCATGCAGCGCAATCGCCTGCCCCTGAAATTGTGCTGCAGGCCATTCCGGCCGCGAATTCAGCGCAGTTCGAGCGCATCCGCGACATGAAGACGTGGCGTAATCCCTATCTCATCATTCAACCTGGAGGGGTGGCGTTGCTCGATGCCGCCGACAGCGCGGAAATCAAGCTGAAGCCCGCAGAGCTGCTTCCAGCGCTGGCGGCATTGCCCGCGTCGAATTGGCCTTACGGGCGCGTCGTGGCAGCCACGGAAAATACTGCGAAAAGCTCCGAGCAGGACGGTATCGCTATTCGCCGCAACAAAGGTATTGTTGGCGGAATCCTCGAAAGCGCGCATATCGCAATTAAGTGGGTGCCTTCGACGTAGCGGCGCGTGATCTATCCTTGAAACTGTATCCCACCATTCACGAAATGAGGAATGCCTCTCGCGACTTTCGTCGCGCGGGCAAGCGTCTCGGCTTTGTTCCGACCATGGGAGCGCTGCACGAGGGCCACCTTTCGCTGGTACGCGCGGCGCGCGCATCTTGTGACACCGTAGCGGCGTCGATCTTCGTCAATCCCACGCAGTTTGGGCCGAATGAAGACTTGGCCAAATATCCGCGGACGTTCGAGCGCGATCGCGAATTTTTGGAGCGCGAAGGCGTAGACCTGCTGTTCGCGCCGTCGGTGGAAGAGATGTATCCGGCGGGTGCCGTGACGTGGGTGACCGTCGACGAACTGAGCGACAAGTTGGACGGGCGTTCGCGCCCGGGACATTTTCGCGGGGTCGCCACGGTTGTCGCAAAGTTATTTCACATCGTAGAACCGGATGCGGCATTTTTCGGACAGAAAGATGCCGCGCAGGTGGCGGTCATTCGGCGGATGGTGCGCGACCTGGCTCTGCCCGTGAAAATTATGGTTTATCCCATTGTCCGCGATCCCGATGGGTTGGCCATGAGTTCGCGCAATGCCTACCTCAACGCGGAACAGCGGAAACAGGCTCTGGCGCTGCATCGCTCGCTGGTTCGAGTTCACGAGTTGGTCGATGCGGGGGAACGAAATGCGGAGAAGTTGGTGGCTGCGGCCCGTCAGGAATTTGCGGCAGAGAACTCGGTGCGCCTCGACTACTTCGAAATCGTGAATCCAGAGACTCTGGATCCTGTCCCAGAGGTTTCTAGAGGGGCGTTAGTTGCTGTCGCAGCTTTCGTGGGAAGAACACGGCTGATCGACAACATTTTGCTTGGGGAACCGTCCTAAGAGTAAAGGGAAATTCCTCAGCGATCTCGGCGTACTCTGTGGTTAAAGTCTTCTGCTTCTTTTAGTGAAAGCCTGAACCGCTGAGATCGCGAAGAAAGGCCGCGGAGGACGCGAAGAAGAACCAGAACCAGGGCCTGCTAACACTCAATCGAGCTACAGAGAAGGTATAGTCCCGACCGTCGAGATCTGAGGCTGCATGCGCTCGCGGACAATGCTTTCGACTTGCGACCAGAGTCGCGGATCGCAATCGCTCTGCATATGGCTACGAGAAAACCGATTCTGGAACCAGGAGACTCCCTGGCATTGCACCGGATTTTTTTGATAGTCGAACCGGAAGTTTCCTAGAATCTGGGTCTTAGAATTGTCGGCGGCTACAATCTGTGGGCGACCGTGAATCAGGCCATGCGGCTGATAGAAGTTGACTGCCGCGGCCACATTGTCGGGGATGATTTTGTCGCTTTGCCACGGTTTCTCAACACTGTCGACCTGCACCGTGAGCAATACAGGAATGCCGGCACGATTCAGATCCCGGGATAGCAGCACTACTGCGGAAGCTCCCCAACTGTGTCCGAATAGAATGATACGTGCCTGAGATTTTTCCTCACTGCTGAGCACGCCGTCCTGATTACTGTCGAGGAGCCGAAGAATACTCTTGTAGGCAGCCCTCCGGTGGCGGTTTTCAAACACTTGGATCGTGTCACCCGCCTGTAGAGTCTGTCTGATTCGTTGCGCCAGCCGCACCGGTCCGTGCCGGGGATTGTCATGGCGCACAAAGCCGCCTGCAAAGCCAACGAGGATGTAAGACCCAGGCGCTGAGGGATGGCTCGCCACTGCGCCATCGGCCGCCCTGAGTGAGGGCATGGCTACTGCGACCCAGACCGCTAACGCCGCAACCGGACATCGCGCCAAGCGGGGCACGTCGGCTCCTTACGAAATTAATCAGATGATGGGGGTCGTTGAAAGGGTTGCGGAAAACTGTCGCGGAGGAGGCAGGCGAAACGGCTTTTCCAGCAAGGCTTTTGGACTACTTAACCCGGAGCCAAGTCTACACCCGCCTGTCAAGTCCGGTTCATGCTTCGTGAGAATATTTAGGTTTGGACCGTTGCGCGACCCGGATGGTCGTTATTTGAGGTCACGAGAGCAAGGATTCTCACTTTTTCGATACCCCTTTTCGTCCGGAAATAAAAGCGTTCCCTGCAAGCACGTAGCGCAGGAGCTTGTCCGCGGCCTTAGTAATCCCGATGCGAGGAGTCATGCGAATGCCGCGGGCGCGATATCCATCGTCGCCGATCCAGAGGCTGTTTCTGGAGCACGTCAGATCGGTGCCATTATCGCGTGTGCGGCTGATTCCAAACGCTTGCGCCAACCGTCCCGGCCCGCTGGTCAGCTTGACCAGATCTTTGGGGCCGTGAACTTCAATGCCTCGCGCCTGTGCCATCTCCGCGATCCCAGAAATCGGTTCCAATGCGCGGAAGAGAACGCCCCCGGCGCGGCCTTCCGGCTCGCACGAGACATTTAGACAGTAGTGATTGCCGTAGATGAAGTAGACGTAGGCGTAACCGGGCGGACCGAACAGCACCGCGGTGCGGGCAGTGTTTCCGGCGGCCGAATGTGCGGCTGGATCTTCGGTCCCCAGGTAAGCTTCCACTTCGACAATGCGGCCGGAAAGGCGCGTCGGGCCTTCCTGTCGAACCAGAATCTTGCCCAAAAGTTCACGCGCAACCCGTCGCGGATCGCGGCCGAAGAAATCACGATCCAGCGGACGAATCTGAGGGTTTTGGGCCGAGAGCTGGGGCTTCCGCATCCAGCAAATTTTAACCGCAGCTCGACCGATTTACGCTGCGCCCTTGCCCGAATTCTTCAAATAGTCCAACACTTCCTCGGCGTGGACCTCCGGATTCACCTTCTCGAAGATGTGCTGGATCTTCCCGTCCGGGCCAATAATGAACGTATTCCGCGCCACTCCCATCACTTTCTTTCCATACATATTCTTTTCCTTCAGGACGCCAAAGGCCTCAGCGACCTTCTTGTCGGCGTCGGCCAGCAGGGTGAAGGGCAAATCAAATTTTTGCTGGAATTTCTTTTGCGCCTTCACCGTGTCGGGCGATATCCCGAGCAGCACCGCGCCGGTCTTTTGCATCTTTTTATACGTGTCGCGGAACCCGCGAGCTTCAATGGTTCAACCTGGCGTGTCGGCGCGGGGATAAAAGTAGACAACGACGGTTTTGCCCTGCAGGTCTTTCAGCGTGACCTCTTTTCCGTCCTCGTCCTGCAAAGTAAAGTCAGGAGCCTTATCATTGACCTTCATGGGTATTTCTCCGGGTAAAGCGGCCTTCGGTAAGATGGCGATCCAAAGGATTTTATACTGCGGATGGTTTTTCGTCGCGCTGCTCGCCGGGATTGTTTTTCCCTTTACGTCAGCGCGCGCACAGGAAGAACGGCCCCAGATCACGCCCGGCGAGCGAAAAGCGCCGCGCAAGAAAGAGGCCGGGCCGAGGGCCGTGGCCGTGCTCCAACTCGCCGCTAATGGCAAGGCGACGCTGGTGCCGATCGCTATTCTCGTAGACGGAAAGTTCTGGGACGCGACCGCCTACAAGGCCGATCCCATTCCGATGGCACTGGAGCCGGGAACTGTCTACGAGGCTGAGCGAGCCGGCAGTTCCCTGGGACTGTTTACCGTTAGCAGCGCGCTGCACAGTAATGCTGTCAATGTTCAGAGCCCATGGCTGGGGACGGGTATATGGGTCCCTGAAGGAAGCGAGAAGCCGAAGGCTGCGCTCACAGCGGAAAAGGCGCCGGTCGGCATCGAGACTACGGATGAGCCGCCGCGACTCACCAGAACTGGCAGCCAGCCGCCAGTACAGCCTGCGAATACGAGTCCGTCGACTCCACAGAACACGTCAGGAGGATCTGCCAACTCCGGCCAGACAAGCCAGGGTCAAACGAATCCCAGCCAAACTACCAGCAAGACTGGATCAGATTCGAGCTCGCCTGCGCCAAAACCGTCTACTCCCGCACCGCCGGGTGACCCGAAGCCTGGCGACGCAAAATCCGGCGATGCCAAAGGAACTGAAGCCAAGGCTCCCAGCGAACCCTCCATCGCGACGTCGGACAGCGGGGCCAATGAAGATAGCCGGCCAAGACTGCGGCGCGGGAAGCCGGCCTCTCCGTTCGCAGACGACGAAATACCCGGCTACAGTAGGCCCGGCGCCGCGGCTACGCCTGCAACCGGCGCCAAAGACGGACTTCCAGCCGCTCCCGATAAAGCTAATGTTCAAATGATTCCCGCAATTTCCGACGCCAGCGCAGCGCAACCCAAGTCGTTCGCATTCGAGTGGCTCAAGGACGAAGAAGGGGAACGCCTGACGCAGATGACTGCGCTGGCCAAGGAACAGGTGCGGGCTTATATCGAGGCGCAGGCCAAGGCAAGAATGATTCCGCAGCCCGCGTCGAAAGCAGGCTCGGGAGCGGCCCGCCACTCCGCCTCTCCAAAACCTCCGCCAGTCAAAATCAAGGATCCGATTCTGGAGAACGCGCAGATGAAGACTTTCGATCTGTGGGGCAATAATCAGCCAGTGATGATTTTCACCGCCGACGCGCACATGCCTCCGCCGCCCACGGGTGCGCCACATGCCGATTCGGACCTGCAATACTCGATCCTGCTGGTAGCCAATCCTGATATCTACAACAACCTGCACAAGCTCTTCGTCAGCGTCACCGACAAGTATCATCTCGACATGGCGCCCCGCCTGGAGTTAGTGGACGCGCTCGACGCCGACGGCGATGGCCGAGGGGAGCTGCTTTTCCGCGAGACTTCCGACAACGCCAATGGCTGGAGAATTTATCGCGTCACCGCTGACAAACTCTGGAAAATGTTTGACAGCTTGAACCCGTAGCCGACGGCATCGTAGAGACGTAGCTTGCTACGTCTTCATTTCGGCGGATGGAAAAGGCGTCTCAACCAAGCTAACGACGCCCCTCGAACACCGCAGTTTTATTGAGACTTTGCCTTAGCCAAAGTGCCCGCGGCTTGTCACCGTATGGCTTCTTGAAACTGGTTGGCCAATTGGCTTTGTCCGCATAGAGCTTTTGCAGACTCTGCTCGATGCCAGGGTCTCCGCCGGTGAAGATGCCAGCAGTTCTTGCTGGCGTGCCGCGAGTTGCAACCCGGTTTCGTCAGCCGGATTTCAGGTAGGTATCGTTCACGGGCTCCCCTGATCGAAGTTTTACGGTCTGACGTAAGGTAAGGGTCAAGCAAATTTTAAATTGTTTCCTGTGAGGATTCGGTTTTCACGTTGCACTGCGCCGGGCGGTTGACTCCGGCGTTACCTGACCGAATCACTCAGCACGAATGGGTCACATGTACTCCGTCCTATTCCGTTAAAATCTCTACTGGTGAAACGAATCTGGCCAAGCCACGCAGGTTCTGGCTGCGAGATCGCTTACTGTCCAGTGACAATCATGGGGATCCGTCTGGTTTGCGCTTAACCCGCCGCAGATTTGTGGAATCGATGCTCGGAGCCGGCGCGGCTGCCGGTCTCTCCACCACGTTCACAGCTTGCAGCGGATCGTCCAAGGCAAGCATTGCCGTTCAAACGAGCGCTCCGCAGTTCAGCACGGCGTCCGCCGCGTCCTTCCCCAAAGGATTTTTCTGGGGCACCGCCACCGCCGCCTATCAGATTGAAGGCGCATGGAAGGAAGACGGCAAAGGCGAATCGATTTGGGACCGCTTCGCACACACACCCGGCAAAATTAAGAATGGCGACACCGCCGACGTAGCCTGCGATTCTTATCATCGCTGGCGCGACGACATTGCCCTCATGCGGGCGCTGAACATGAATAGCTACCGGTTTTCGCTCGCCTGGCCTCGCATTCAGCCTTCTGGTTCTGGCCTGGCGAATTCCAAGGGCTTCGATTACTACAGCCGCTTGATTGATGCATTGCTCGAAGCCCGCATTCGCCCGCTGGTTACACTCTATCACTGGGACCTGCCGCAGCCGCTCGAAGACGCCGGAGGATGGACCAATCGCGACACCGCCGCGCGCTTCGCGGACTACGCGCAACTGGCTGCTCAGAGATTGGGTGACCGTGTTTCCGACTGGATGATCTTTAACGAGCCCGCAGCGTTTGTGGATTTGGGCTACTTGGAAGGGACGCACGCTCCCGGCCGTAGCAGCCTGCTCGATTTTCTCCGCGCCACCCACGTAGTCAATCTGGCTCAGGGCGCCGCCTTTCGCGCCCTAAAGGCCGTCCGTCCTGCCGCTCGCGTGGGCACGGCTTTTAGCATGTCCCCTTGCGAGCCCGCCACCGATTCTCCCGAAGATAAGCTGGCGGCTGAGCGCGCTCACGCCATGACCAACATTTGGTTTCTCGAACCCGCCCTGCGCGGGCGGTATCCCGAAGCGCTCACGTTTTTGCCGGAGACCGCGATGGGAATTAAGCCAGGCGACATGGAACAGGTTCGCGCTCCGCTCGATTTTGTCGGCATCAACCTGTATTACCGCATCATCGCCACTGCGCCCGGCACGATGGAACGCGTCGCCCACGCGCAGGACTGGCTTTTTCCGGTGAAGATGGATGGCGGACAGCAAGGTCCCAAGACCGACTTCGGCTGGGAAGTCTGGCCCAAAGCCCTGTATGACATGGTCCTGCGGATCACCCGCGACTACAACCGCCCGGTCATCGAAATCACCGAGAGCGGATGTTCCTATAACGAAGGTCCCGACGCTCGTGGGGCGATTCACGACACCCGCCGCATTGCCTATCATCGCGAGTATCTCGCAGCGCTGGCTGGTTCCATCGCAGATGGCGCCGACGTTCGCGGATATCATGCCTGGAGTTTGCTCGATAACTTCGAGTGGGCCGACGGCTTCAGCCAACGCTTCGGCCTCGCCTACGTAGATTTCAAAACGGGGCAGCGAACCATGAAAGACTCAGGCCGCTGGTACGCGAAAGTGGCCGCCGAAAACAGGGTGAGCAGTTGAAGATTGCAGATTTCAGATTGCAGATTTCAGATTTCAGAAGTCAGAATGCAGAAGTCAAAAGCAGAATGAAGAAAGGGTTTTCATTCTGACTTCTGCAATCTGCAATCTTCAATCTTCAATCTGAAATCTGAAATCTGCAATCTAAAATGCTCTCCCTACTTCTGCTGCATCACCAGTTCCCCATTCTCCACTCGCATGGCGCCGACGTTATCCGGCAGCTTCAGCCGGTCGCGCTGCTCCGCTAATTTCTTTTGCAGAGTCGGATTCACCAGCGATACCGGCACATTCAGGTCGCCAACCTTGAACTCCGTAGGATCGAACGTGGCGTAGCCATCTTTATCCCCGAGATGTCCCGAGACCGTAACCCAAACGTCCTTGCCCGCGACCTCCATCAGGAACTGGCCGTGTACGAGGTCGCCGTCGAAGCTGACTTGCTGGTCCTTGATGGTTGGTGCGGCGCCGCCGCCAGCGGCGTCGGGAGGAAGACTCGCACCGCCAGTGCCTAACGACTGAGCCAGTACGGCACCGATCTCGTCAGAGTTGAGGCGTACCTCCGCCTTCGGGCCCGGCGTTTCAGTCTGTCCAGAGTCAGGTGCGGACGTGACGGCTGTATCGCTTACTGTTTGCTGCGATGCCCGCTCGAACTCCGCCATCTTCTGATCAAACGACTGCGCATGCTGCGCGACGGCCGCAGGAGCCTGCGGGTGCGCCACGGGCGTCGGCTTCCTCAGAACCAGGACAATCGCCACCAACGACGCCAACAGCGTGGCAATGCTGATGATGCGGTCGAGCTTGAATTTCTTCATTTCGATTCCTGAACGGTCAGGCCAAAACAGGCAGTCCCCAGGTTCCATGTTAGTGGTGCTAAGAGGAAAAGTGAGATGACCAAAGTGATAGTTGAGGTAACCGATCCTTGACAAGACAGGCCCTCGTTAACTGAAGATGTCAGATATTTCAGATTGCAGATTGCAGATTGTAGATTTGCGGGAAGGTGCTTTTCAATCTGCAATCTGCAATCTAAAATCTGAAATCTGCAACCTCCCTACTCCAGCTTCCTTCCCAGCAATTCGTTCACGATCTGCGGACTCGCCTGGCCTTTAGACGCCTTCATCACCTGTCCCACGAAGAATCCCAGCATGGTTTTCTTCCCCGCCCGGTACTGCTCCAGTTGCTTGGGATTCGCCGCCAGTACGTCGTCGATAATCTTCTCCAGCGCCGACGTGTCGGTGGACTGCTGCGGCCGCCCTTCCTCTTCATAAATGACAGAAAAGTCTTTTCCGCGCTCGAAGCTCAAGTCATACAAGTCCTTGAGCATCTTGCCTGAGATCGTGCCCGCCTCCACCAGATCGGCGGATGCGGCCACTCCCCGCATGGAAACCGGCGACTGCTCAATCTCGATTCCCTTGGCTTTGAGCCGGCCCATCAGTTCGCCCTGCACCAGGTTGGCAACGCGCTTGGGATTCTTCGCCGCCTTCGCCGCCTCTTCAAACTGGTCGGCCAGCGATTTCGTAAACGTCAGCACCTGCGCGTCATATTCCGTGATCCCGTAATCCTTCACCATGCGCGCCCGCCGCGCCTCCGGCAGCTCGGGCAACGCGCGGGCAATTTCGGTCCGCCAGTTTTCGTCCACAACCAGCGGAAGCAGGTCCGGCTCAGGAAAATAGCGGTAATCGTGCGCCTGCTCTTTCGATCGCATGCTGTAAGTCTTGCCCTCGTTTGCGTTGTAGAGGCGCGTCTCCTGCGCGATCTTGCCGCCCGATTCGAGCACATCGATCTGCCGCCCGATTTCATATTCCAGCGCCTCGCGAATGAAGCGAAACGAATTCACATTCTTGATTTCGGCCTTGGTGCCAAACTCCTTCTGCCCGCGAGGTCGCACGCTGACATTGGCATCGCAGCGCAGTGAACCTTCCTCCATATTGCAATCGCTGACGCCGGTGTAGAGGATGATTTCCTTCAGCCGCGTCAAATATTCGTAAGCCTCGTCGGGCGAAGCGATATCGGGCTCGCTGACAATTTCGATCAGCGGCACGCCAGTGCGGTTCAGATCGATCGCCGTCTTCTCGTCGGAGTCGGGAAAGCCTTCATGCAGACTCTTGCCCGCGTCTTCTTCGAGATGTACGCGGGTAATGCCGATTTTTTTGTGTGGGGACGGCCGCCCGAAGCCTGTCGTCCTGTGGGGACTGCCGCTCAAGCCTGCCCTGAGCGGAGTCGACAGGCCTCGGCTGTCCGGCGAGCGCCAGCTCGCCCGCTGCCGGAATCTCGATAAATCCAAACTCCGCCAACGGCTTGTCATACTGCGAAATCTGATATCCCTTGGGCAGATCAGGATAGAAATAATTCTTACGCGCAAAAACAGACGTCTCATTGACCCGGCACTGCAGCGCCATCGCCGCCAGCGCAGCAAACTCCACCACCTTCTTGTTCAGCACCGGCAGCGCCCCCGGCATCCCCAGGCAAACCGGACAAACGTTGGTATTCGGTGCCGCCCCAAAGCGCGTCGAGCAAGAGCAGAAAATCTTGCTAGCCGTCAGCAGCTGAACGTGCACTTCCAGCCCAATAACCGGCTCGTACTTGGTGTGGGCGGCAATAGACTTGGCCGGCGTGGTGACCATAAACAGCGATTATAAAGCTCGTGCAACAGAAGCGTGGGGGCCCGAAACGACATTGGGAACGCGGCGACCGTTTGACCCCCAACCCGCCCCATGACTAGAATCCGGATCACGTCCATTCTGGGGGTCGCCATGCAACGCCTTGCGTGCCTTCTGCTGCTGCTTTCGCTGTTCACGTTCGCCGCCTTCGCCGACGCCGCCTTTGCCGATGACGACAAGGACCATCACCACGAAGATCTCAGCGCGACGCAACTGGGCACGGTGCATTTCCCCGTCACTTGCGCCGCGTCGGTGCAACAGCCGTTTGCCCGCGGAGTCGCGCTGCTGCACTCCTTCTGGTACGAAGAGGCTGAAAAGCAATTCATGAGCATTACTCACAGCGATCCGCACTGCGCCATGGCGCATTGGGGAATCGCAATGAGCGTGTGGCATCAGCTCTGGAATGAGCCGGACGCGGCCGTCATCAAGCGCGGCCTCGGCGAGGCTACCGACGCAGAAAAGCTGGCATCGGATCCGGCGAAACCCGCCACGCCGCGCGAGAAGGCCTACATCGCGGCAATTTCCGCTTTCTATAGCAATTCCGAGCAAACTCGATCATGACGCCCGCGCCAAAGCGTATTGCGACGCGATGAAGAAGGTTCACGAGTCCTATCCCGACGATCACGAAGCCGCGGTATTCTACGCGCTCTCGCTGCTTGCCTCCGAACCGCACCACGACGAGACTTTCGCCAACCGCAAACAGGCCGCAGCGATTCTCGAACCGCTGTTTGCCAGCGAACCCGATCATCCCGGAGTCGCGCATTATCTGATTCACGCCTACGACAAGCCGCAACTGGCACAACTCGGCATTCCCGCCGCCCGCCGTTACGCGCAAGTTGCGCCCGCCGCGCCCCACGCCTTGCACATGCCCTCGCACATTTTCGCGCGCGTTGGCCTCTGGCAAGACGACATCAACTCCAACCTCGCCTCCATCGCCGCCACGCGAAAATCCGCCGCCATGCACATGGGCGGCGAAGGCCACCAGTTTCACGCCATGGATTTCCTCTTCTACGCGTACCTGCAAAGCGGACGCGAGGCCGACGCCAAAGCCCTGATGGATGAGGTCAAGGCCATGCCCGAAATGCACGACATGTACGGCGTGGGATTCGATCCGCACCTGGCTACGGAAGCGAACTTCGCAGCGTTGTATCCGCTGGAAATGCGCGACTGGACGACCGCCGCCGCGCTCACGCCGATGGCAATTCCAAACACCGCCGCGGATTCAACCGGATACTGGGCCAAGGCAATCGGCGCCGCGCATCTGCATCAGACGGACGAAGTCAGGAAAGACGTAAGCGCTATCGAAAGCATCCACCAGAAATTTGTCGCGGAAAAAAAGACAGACTTTGCCGAAAGCACCGAGACCGACCTGAAGCAGGCGCAGGCCTGGCTTGCGTTTTCCGAAGGCAAGTACGACGAGGCCGTCGGGATGCTGCGTCCCATGGCCGACAAGGAAGAGGCGTTGGGCGAAGAGCCGCAAGGCATTCCCACGCGCGAAATGATGGCCGACATGCTGCTGGAAGCGAAGCGCCCGCAGCAAGCTCTGGCGGAATATCAATTGGATCTGAAATTCAGCCCCAACCGCTTCAATGGCCTCTACGGCGCGGCCCGCGCGGCGGAAGCGGCGGGCAAACCAAGCGAGGCGAATGAGTACTACGCGCTGTTGCTGAAAGACTGCGCAGGATCGAACTCGACCCGGCCCGAACTGAACCGGGCGAAGGAATTGCTGGCGAAAAAGTAATCAGCGGAACACAATCATCTTTACTATCAGCGCCGCCAGCATCGCCAGTGCGCCGAGCAGCGCGTTATATTCGCGATGCTTCAGATATAACTCGGTCGAGAATCCGGCGCTCTCTGTAGTAGCAGAGCGCGAGAGACGTGGGAACATACGCGGCACGCGCCGCGAATAGTCGTCGAACTCGGGAAACGTCTGGCGCAGGAAAGCCTCTTCGTCGCGGATCACAGGCATATATATCGCGAAGAACATCACCACCAACGCAACTCCCACCCACCAACTGCGCGCCGCAACGGCGAAGCCAACGCCCATCAGCAGCGAGCCGAGATACAGCGGGTTCCGCGTGTAAGCGTAAGGGCCCGAAGTGGCGAGCGCCTCGTTCTTGCGCACGTGCCCCGAAGCCAGCGCGCGAATCAGAAGCCCGGGCACAATCAGGATTGTTCCAAGCGCGATGAAACGCCACGTAGGCCGCGCCAGCCAGAAGTACAGAACCGCGAACACAAATCCCAGCGGCACGCGGATGCGGCGCGCGACGCGCGACCACTCAGCCATGCGCGCTCTCCGTGTGAGGCGTAAATTCCTGTCCGCCGCTTTTGCCTTCCGCCAGCAGCCTGCGCGCCGCGTCGATGACTGCCTGGGAGCCGATCTCCAGCATGCCTTCGTCAGGTGCCGCTCGCCGGACGTGAGTAGTGGGACTCACCGGATTACGCAGCACCACGCTGCGGGTGCCATAAGGCCCGTTGCGCGCAGGATCGGTTGGCCCAAAGATCGCCACCACCGGAACCCGCAACGCCGCCGCCAGATGCATCGGCCCAGTATCGCCGCCAATGAACAACTTCGCATCGCCGCGTCAGCGCGATTAATTCGGAGATCGAACACTGCATTGCCTCAGCCGCGCCGTCGCTCGCAGCCTCGGCCTCGCGCGCAAGATTCTCTTCGCCCGGACCACAGTTGAGAATCGACCGCAGACCATTCGCCGCAAGCGCCTTAGCAACTTGGCCGTAGCGCTGCGCTGGCCAGCGTTTCGCTCCCCAGCCTGCGCCAGGATTCAGAATCGCAAAATCGCGAATCGCCCACTCAGCCAATCGCTGACCGATTCGGCGCTCGGCTGCGGCATCGCGAGGCAGTTGAGCCGGCGGCACTTCCGTTTTGGTTTGAATTACCGCCTCGGCGATAGAAAGATTTTGCTCGATAACATGCGCCCCGCGCGCGATCACCGGCCGCGTATACCACAGGCTGGCCGGCGATTCGCGCGGCTCGGCTGCACCATACACCACGCGCGCACCGGACCAGCGCGCCAGAATCGCGGACCGAATGGCTCCCTGCAGGTCGACGGCGACGTCGTAGTGAGCGCCGCGAACGTCATTCCATACTTTTGCAATCTGCTGAACGGTCGGAATGGTGAACAGCGACTTCCGCCATCCGGTCAGGCTCACGGTGTGAACCCAATCCACCACGGGCCGCTGCGCCGAACGTGGCCCGCGGCGCGGCGTTCCGGGGGCACACAAAAGCTCCGCCCACCGCTCTTCAATCAGCCAGCCAATCATCGCATTGGGAAACGCGTCACGCAGCGCCTGGGCCGCGGGCAAAGTATGGATAACATCCCCCATCGCGCTCAAGCGCACGATGAGTAGGCGCTCGATGTCGATCCTGCTTTCTGCCGCCTCGATCAAGGTTTCCTCGGCGAAAGCCGCGAGCGGATGATCTCGGTGGTGGAATGATCTTTGGCGTCGCCGACGATCTCGACGCGCCCGCCATATTCCGCAACCGCATCGCGTTCCGGCACGGAGTCCGCAGTGTAGTCGGTGCCCTTGGCCTGAATATCGGGGCGAATCTCGCGAATGATTGCGCGCACGTCGAGCTCGGGAAAAATAACGACCGCATCGACACTGGCTAGCGCGGCTACGATTTCCGCGCGCTCTTTGGCGGGCATGATGGGCCGCCCCTCACCCTTCCGCGCGCGCACGGATTCATCGGAGTTGATCGCGACCACTAATCTCCCGCCGAGAGCCTTCGCTCCGCGCAGGTAGCGCACGTGTCCGACATGCAGCAAATCGAAGCCGCCATTGGCGAGCGTGATTCGCTCGCCGAGCCGCCGCCATTCGCCGACGCGATCGCTTAGTTCCTCGCGGCTCAGAATCTTATTGTGTTTTTTCACGTTTGCTTCGAAACCTTAATGAGGCCGCGTCTGGGGCGGCGTACGTTCAATGGCATGCAACAATTCTTCCCGTGACACCGTCGCCGTGCCGCGCTTCATCACGACAATCCCGCCCGCGTAGTTAGCCAGTTGTGCCGCCTCTTCCGTAGTCGCGCCTGCGGCGAGTGCGGCGGTGAACGCAGCAATTACGGTATCGCCCGCGCCGGTCACGTCGGCCACCTGGTCGGAGCCGACAATGGGAATGTCCACCGGCTTGTGCTTGTGATCGAAAGCCACCATGCCGTCGCGTCCGCGCGTGATCAACAGAGATTGCAGCTTCATGCGCGACATGACTTGCTCACCGGCGGCAACAACTTTGCCCCAGTCTTGGCCTATGCGGATGCCCAGCGCCTCTTCCACTTCCGGTTCATTGGGAGTGGCGGCGGTCGCGCCGGAATACTGCAGCAGCCGGTAACGGGAATCGAGAACGACCGGAGTCGAGCCGAGTTTGCCTTTCTCGCGCAGCGCAATCAGGATCGCTGGAGTGGCGGCGCCATATCCGTAGTCAGAGACCAGCAACGCGTCCGAGGCGTGCGCGTAGTTCCGCGCGGCGAGGTAAAGTTCGCGCGTCAAGTGAGCTGTCGGCGCCTGCAACGGTTCGCGGTCCACTCGCACCACTTGCTGCCGCGAGGTGTGCGTCATGCCCGCCAGAATGCGGGTTTTCGTGACAGTGGTATAGCTCTTATCTTTGAGCACGCCGCTGACCGGAATCCGCTTGTGGCGAAAATGTTTCAGCAGCATGCGGCCAGGTTCATCGTCTCCCACAATGCCGACCGGAAGGACGTTCACTCCCAGGTCCGCGAGGTTGTTCGCGGCGTTGGCCGCGCCGCCAGGAACAACCGTGCGCTCGCGATGCTTCAGGATCAGCACCGGGGCCTCGCGCGAGACTCGCGAAATTTCTCCGAAGACGAACTCGTCCGCCACCAGATCTCCCAGCACCGTGACGGTGATGTTGGGGAATGCCTCGACGATCTTTTTCAGTCGGTCGGCTTCTTTGAGATGCTTAGTCATTGCAAATCAATCGCAGCGCATTCGTCGAGTCGGAGAGCGCGGGCGAGCCGCCCTCGCGACAGCCGGCAAGATGCCGGCGCTACGAAACACAGATTCTCTCATGGCTGGCGCTTTCGCTCTGCGATCTTGTGCAGCATGGTATCGAGGGCGTTAGCCGCATCTGCAAGTTCCATTTTTACGGGTACCACGGCCAACGGGTCGAGCGCCGAAAGATAGCCTCCAAGGTTCACCGCATCTTTTTCGGTGGTCACGAAGCCTCCACCCTCGCTACGCTGCTTGAGTTCCAGCAACTCACGAACGTCCTTCTCAGTGTAGGCATGGTGGTCGCGATAGAACGCTTGAGCGATGGGTTCGATGTTTGCCGCTCGAAGTTGGAGAACAAAATTCTGCGGACGGGCGATGCCGCAGAAAACTACGGGCTGAGTTGGAACGTTCACGGGCGCGATGCCGCGCCGCACGCGCCACACCAGCCCTTGCTGGATCGGAAAAGAATCCGCTGAGGCACCGCTGGCGAGCACGACCGCATCTGCCCGCACCAACGAATGCAATGGTTCCCGCAAACGTCCCGCAGGCAGCAGGCGGTCCGCGGCATCCTGCGGCGTGACCAAAACAATGTCGAAATCGCGAGCGAGTGCGCGGTGTTGAAAACCGTCATCGAGTAGATGAAACTGCGGGCCGAACCTCGCTTCCGCGAATCGGCCTGCCTCCCAGCGATCCTCTCCGACGATTACAGGCATCTGCAGTTTGCGCGTGATCAGCAAGGGCTCATCGCCGGACTCTGTCGGAAGGCCTGCAGGGTCGACTAACCGGACTCCCTTGGAACTGCGCCCGTAGCCGCGCGACAGTACATCGAACTTGATTCCGCGCGCCTTCAGCAACTCGCCCAGGAGAATCACGAACGGCGTTTTCCCCGTTCCTCCGGCAGAAAGGTTTCCCACGCTGATGACGGGGCCTTGCAATCGTCGTGATCGCAGAATTCGACGGTCGTAGAGCGTGTTACGCGCTCCCACCACGCCACCGTAAATGGCCGAGAGAGGATTCAATCTGTGTGGGCGGCCTGCGCCGATGAGGGCTGGAAGTCGCCGGCGGCGACAAGGGCCTTCAGTGCTTCCAGCGTCCGCAATGTCGCGCCCATCTGTGAGCGCATGGTCTCCTGCGCGCGACGGCCCAGTGCGCGGCGTTCCGCGTCGTCCGCCAGCAATTGCATAAAGGTCAGGGGCAACTCCGCCATGCCCACAATGCGCACGGCGTCATGGCTTTGAAACAGCCCCACAATGTCGCGAAAATTTTCCGTGTGATTGCCGGTCACGATGGCGACCCCGTGTTGCGCGGGTTCAATAATGTTGTGGCCGCCGCGCGGCACCAGGCTACCGCCGACGAATGCGACGTCAGCCAAGGCATAAATTGCAGCCAGTTCTCCAATCGAATCGACCAGCAGCACTCCGCCCGCCAGAGACTCTCCGTGCCATTGCGAGCGCCGGAACAGCGGGATACCTAACTGGCGGACAAGAATCGCTACTTCATCGAAACGTTCGGGATGACGAGGCGCGAGGATCATTACCGCACGGGGATGCCCCACGCGCAGATTCTCAAAAGCCTTGAGCAGCAGTGGCTCTTCGCCTTCGACCGTGCTGCCGCACACCAGAACCGGCCCGGCGCGCTCGGTGTCCAGCGATTGGCGAAGGCTTTCGACAATGGCGGTTGAGGACGGCGAGCTCAGGTCGAACTTAAGATTTCCCGTGACCTGCACACGCTGTGGGTCCGCGCCGATCGACTGCAGCCTGCCCTTATCGGTTTCCGTTTGCGTCAGAAAGAGATCGACATGCACCAGCATTTTTTGCAGGGCCCAACGAAATCGTCGGTAGTTGGGCCAGGAACGGTCAGAGATCCGGGCGTTGACCACCGCAATCCGCGCTCCGGAAGCATGCGCCAGTCGCAGAAAGTTGGGCCAGAATTCGGTTTCGGCGAGCACGACCAGTTCGGGTTGCAGCGCTTTCAAATAAGGCTGGATCGCGAACGCGAAGTCCATGGGAAAGTAAAAAACATTGGCTTCGCCGAAACGCTTGCGCGCAAGCGATTGACCCGTGTCGGTGGTCGTGGAGACCACAATACGGTAGTGCGGAAAATCCCGGCGCATCTGTTCGACCAGTCCACTGACTGCGAGAACTTCGCCGACGGAAACGGCATGGACCCATATGACCGGCCGGAGGGGTAGGGAAGATGCCGTCGCGACAGTTGCCGGGACAGGGTTAGGATTGGGCACTTCCGCTGCTGCAAGCAACCGCTGCGGCACCCGGCCGAGGCGTTCGGCGAAGCTAGTCCGATACTTGCCATGGCGCACCATCTGGTAGAGCCAGTAGGGCAAGCTCAATAGCATCGCCAGCGCAAGCATCAGACTGTAGAGGAAATAGCTCAAGCTGAGTCATTCTAAACCGCGGCATCGGCAACCAGCCTCGACTCTTTCTCGCAAAAGCATGATCGGCTCGGTTCCCGCCTTCTATAATTGTGGCCATGCCGTCCTCCTGGTTGCGACTCGCTTATGGCCGGATTGGGCCCGCGCTGTGCATTTCGCTGTTTTTTCCGGTAGCGCTGTGGGCGGGCAAAAACTTTGTGAAGCCGGTCGCGCGAAGCGCGGTCAATTACCCCGGCCACGATTTCCATCGCGACTCACAGGTTGGCATTGCCGCCGATCCCTATGACACGCCGGAGAAGGCGAAGCTCTTCTCAGTGGATTTTGCGGCCCATGGCTTTCTGCCTGTATTTTTCGTTGTCACTAACGACGGAGACCAGCCGGTCTCCATTGCCAACATGGAAATCACATTGGTTACGGCGCACAACTCGAAACTGACGCCCGTTCCGCCCAGCGATTTATACCGGCGGCTTTCGAATCCTCAAGCCAGCGGGCGGCCGAGTCCAGTCCCGCTCCCTCTTCCACGCAAAGTGAAAGGCACGCTCAGCAAGCAACAGATGGACGAGATAGAGTCCTCGCAATTCGCCGCCAAAGCGGTTGAACCTCACGGCACGCAATCTGGATTTCTATTTTTTGATATCGGCGGAATCGACTCGCCGCTGCCAGGCTCGAATATAGAAATCACCGGCATCGACGACGCACAGGGACACGAACTGATGTACTTTGAAATCGCCTTGGACAACTATTTGAACGCGCCGAAAAATTAAAATCCGAGTGTTGGAGTTGGGAGTAGTGTAGAGGCGTGAGAAAGCAGGAAACGTCATGAGCAAACATAAGACTCAACTATCGTCCAGCAGCAATCGACGCACATTCTTAAAAGCGAGCGGCCTGATGACTGCGGCTGCGGTGGCCTCGGGGGCTATTCCAGAGGTTGCGCGGGGACAGGCAGCAAATTCTCTGCCGTTCAATTCGGCAACCACCAACGCCATGCCGACTCGGAATCTGGGAAAGACCGGATACAAAGTCGGCATCTTCAGCTTAGGAGGCCAAGCCTCACTGGAGAAGGCCAACAACGAGGCTGTCGCGGTACCGATCATCGAAAGAGCGCTTGACTTGGGAGTAAATTACGTCGATACATCGTCGATTTACGGGGGGCCCGAACGCTGGAGCGAGCAGTACGTCGGTCAGGTAATGAAGCATCGCCGCAGCGAGGCGTTTCTCGCGACCAAGACGAAGGAACGCACGCGCGAAGCGTCGATGCGCATGATCGAAACGTCGCTCAAGCTGTTGCAGACCGATCATGTCGACCTGTGGCAATTGCATGACATCGGCACGATGACCGATATCAACGAGATTTTCGCCAAAGGCGGCGCCATGGAAGCCCTGCTCGCGGCGCGCGACCAGAAGATAGTGCGTTATCTAGGCATCACCGGACACTATCGCCCTGACGCCCTGATCGAGGCTATTCACCGCTATCCGTTCGATACGATCCTGATGGCCGTGAATGCCGCGGATCCGCATCATTACAGCTTCTCGGAGCAATTGCTGCCGCTAGCTGTCGAGAAACAGATGGGCATTATCGGCATGAAAGTCCCTGCCCGCGGACGGATTCTTTCGTCTTGGACTCCTCCGCCAATCGAGCAGCAGAAACATATGTGGGAAGGCATGGTGCTGGCGCCGACCCCGGGCACGCTCGACATGCGGCAGGCAATGTACTACTCGCTATCGCTCCCGGTCAGCACCGTCATCATCGGGTGCGATTCCATTCCTCAACTGGAGCAGAATGTGCAACTGGCGCGGGAGTTTACTCCACTCAACCAGCAACAAATGGCCGGGCTCACCGAAAAGGCGCAGCCAGTATCGAAGCAGTCGCTATTCTTCCGATTTTACGAGCGGGCATAGTTCGAAGACGCTGGCAATTGTCCGTCCGGGTCTCAGCTATTCCGTTCGAAGGGCGTGCATCGGCTCGATGCTGGCGGCACGTCTGGCGGGAATGAATCCCGCGACGGCTGCAAACGCCGACAAGACTACGACCGCGCCCGCCAGTGTCAGAGGATCGTAAGTTTTCACGCCGTAAAGCTGACTCGACATCAGCCGGCCGCCCAACAGGGCCACGGGAATCCCGATCGCAAGCCCCAGTCCTACCTGCCACGACGCGGCGCGCAACACCAGGGCAACAACATCCCCGCGATTGGCCCCAAGAGCCATGCGCACACCAATTTCGCTGGTGCGTCGCGCCACCGAATAGGCAGTTATTCCATAGAGGCCGACCGATGCCAGGACAAGAGCCAGCACGCCAAACAGAATGGTCAGACGGCTGATCAGGCGTTCCTGGTTGAAGTTTCCTGCAACTTGATAATCCAGCGACTTGAAGTCGATGACGGTAAGATTGGGATTGATGCTTGCAAGCGTGCGCCGAACCAGCGATTCCAAACTCGCCGCGTCGCCGGCGTAGCGGATGGTCAAGGAGTTCGGGAACAGGGAACTGCTCTCCGCCCTGGCATCGGTCGGCTCTGTGACCGTTGTGTTGAACTGAGACATTGGGCGGAAGTACATGGGGCGCACGGGCTCGCGCGGATTATTGTATTTAGCATCCGCGACTACGCCAACGATTTCGTAATCCGCCGAATATTTCTGATCGAACGTTCCGAAGTGGCGGCCTAGAGGATCTTCGTTCGGGAAGAACTTCTTAACAAATGCTTCGTTGACAACAGCGATCATCCGCGACGTAGCCGTATCTTGATCAGTAATGCCCCGGCCGCGGATAACGGGCTGGCCAATGGTCTCGAAGAAATGTGGGCTCACGCGGTCCCACGATGAGCCGTTATGCGCTTCCGGGCCCGGCGCCGGTCGGCCTTCCACGTAAACCCCCTCACCCCAATTGTTTCCTTCCAGCGCACTGTAGAGCGCCAATCCGACGCTTTTTACGCCCGGTAGAGACGAGAATTCGCGCTCCAGTTGTTCGCTGAACATGCGGACGGTCGCGACTGTGTAACCGGCGCCCGCAGGATCGAAGTGGACGACGTAACGGTTCGCTGTGGTGAGACCGAAGTTCTGACGCTCCAGGTTTCGCAGACTCTGGGTGAGCAAGCCGGCACAGACCAGCAGGACAAGCGACAGTGCGGCCTGCAACACGATGAGCGACTTCTGCGGCAGCGACGATCGATCTTTCGTGCTGCGGTTCACTCCGCGCAGAGCCTCGGCAGGATCGGAGTGCGACGTAACCCATGCGGGACCGATGCCGAAGATAATCCCGGTCAGCAATGAAAGGGCAAAAGCGAAGCCGAGCACCGCGAGCGAGGGGCTGGCATGAATCGGCAGTTGAGGAGAATCAGGAAATGCCAGCGAGAGGATCATGCGCGCCCCGGCAAACGCCAGCGCAACGCCCAATGCTCCTCCAGCGCAACCGAGAACAACACTCTCCACCAGCATCTGGCGGATTAAGCGGGAGCGTGCCGCTCCCAGCGCCATGCTGATGGAAGTCTCGGCTCGCCGGGTCGCGCCCTTCGCCAGAAGCAGATTCGCGATGTTGGCGCAGGCCACCAGAAGCACAAGTCCCGAGATCGCCATGAGCAGGCGAAGTCCGCTTCCGGCTTCTTGCTGAAGGTTCTGAACACCCGCACCCCCAGCAGTCACAACCACATGTTGCTTGGGAATCTCGGTCTGGTTGCCATTAATGGTGTAAGCACGCTGGGTAGCTAGCCATTGCCTCAGACTGGCCGACAGTTTTTCCTGCAAGCTTCCTGGATTAACACCCGGTTTGACTTTGCCCAGAACATAGAGCCAATTCGCATCTGCCTGCTTCAGGAGGCTGGTTTCTCGTTCGATGTAGGGTTCATCGTTCAGCGGAATCCAGAGATCAGGCGGTGTGTCCTCTATACGATCCCCGAAGAATCCCGGAGGCGAAATGCCGATAATGGTGAAAGGCTGATTTTGAATGTAGAACGTAGAGCCGATCACACTTGGGTCAGCGGCATGTGAGGCCTGCCAGGCCTGATAGCTCAAAACCGCGACCGGCGCTGCCCCCGGCACGTCATCGGACGGCAGCAGTGTACGACCAGCGTACGCACCCAGGCCAAAAGTTGAAAAGTAGTTGCCGGACACGTATTCGGCAGGCTCCGATTTTGCGCCGGTGGATCCGCGTCGGATATTGAATATGGGGTGTCCTGACTGAAAGGCGGCAAGTTGTTCGAACTCAGGAGTAGTGTCCTGGAAGTGCCGATACAGGTCGTAAGAGAAGAGGTCGAAATCCCCGTTGTCATTGATAAAGCCGCCATTCACGCAACAATCGTCAAGATCGCCTACTCGGTACAACGTCGCCGGATCGGCCACAGGCAGTGATTTCATTAAGATCGCGTGCACCAGCGTGAAGATGGCGGTGTTGGCTCCGATCCCCAGCGCGATGGTCAGAATTACGGTCGCGGCGAAGCCAGGCGACTTCCGGAACTGACGAAACGCAAGTTTCAGATCGTACATGAACGAGTCCACCCCAGCCCTATGGACGGCACAGTAGTTGAACGGTGAGCCGGCCGCAACGAGAAAAAGCCCCTCGCTTGCGCGAGAGGCTTTTTTCGGGGGAGGGACTTATAGGCGAGGCGCCTTCGGTCCCAAACTTACTTCCCAAACTTATTTCGGTTGCTGCTGTTGATCGACCGCGGTAGCCGGGGCTCCGGTGTTGCTGGAGAGCTGCTCCAAATCGTTCTTCAGCAGGCTGACTTCGACGCGTCCACCACTGACGCGCTTTGTCTTCGCCGTCTCATCCGCCGGAGCAGGGGCGTTGCCCATGCCAACGAGGTAAATGCGGTAGACGGGAATCTCATGGTTCAGGACGAGATAGCGAACGACCGACTCCGCCATCTTCTGCGAGTTGGTGATTGCGGTCTGACCCTTCCCGGATGAGAAGCCCTGCACTTCGATGATGTACCCGCGCTGGCCTTTGACGCCGCCGGCCATCGTGTCAAGGGCATCCTTGGCATTCTTGCTCAGCATGGTCTGGCCGGGACGGAATCGAATCTCGGTCTGATTTGAGGCCTTGTACTGGTCAATGTTGCCAACCACGGTTTCAACGGTCTGCACGCGAGTGGTGACTTGCTGCGCTGACTGCTGGGCTGCGGTGGCCTTGTTACCGGCATCCATGGCGTGCTGGTCGGCTTCGTTAGCCTTGTCGGAGGCAAGCTTAATGCCAGCCTGTGCGCGCGAGTCTGTATCCTTGATGGCCTTGCTGTTGGTCGAGGTCAGCTCATCGAGTTCGTTGACGCGGTCGCGAATGGGCTCAGTCTGGCGCTGCACATATTTTTTGCGGGCAAAGGGATTAACGCGTCCCCAGAATCCTTCGCGGGACGGTGCTGCCAGAGGGGCTTTGCCGCTCGCGGAGCTTGTGTCGGTCGAGTTCGACTGAGTCTGCTGAGTGGCGGCAGGCTGAGTCTGATCGGAGGTAGACGAGGTGGTCTGCGCCATGGCCGGGAAAGCAAGCGCGGCGGCCAGAGGCAGGGCAAAAAGCAGGCGGTTGTTCATAAAGGACTTCCTCCAAGTTGGGGGAGCATGACGCTCCACACCGACACGCCTGAAGCGTGTGTGAATTCGATTGCGTCCCTTTTACCGATTATAGTGAGCCAGCGGTGTCGCTGAGCCGGCCAGCGCTGACGCGACGCTTGCCTTTACAGCGGGCGCCAGTACCGCAGCGCCTACCATTCCTAATACAGGTCAGATGCCAAATCCCTCCTTAAGGTTGAGCGGCTAACCCCTTGATACCTATAGACATTGTAGTTACATTCCGGGGGTTAAGCCACTCGGGCAGGGTAATTTTGGCAACCCTGATATAAAAACTGCGTGGGAAATAATTTTCCCTCGGGAGGGAGTTTTGCGCGCCTTACGGGCGGCATCGCGGAATAGCGCTGGCATCGAGGTCTGGGTACCCGGCGGGTGGACGAATGTGGAGATGTTACTGGAACCGACCATTCTAGTTTCGGCTTCGCTGCCTCGCAAATTATTTCCGACCAAGGCGCAAGACGATCCCGGCGCCAAGCCGCAAATTGTTCTGCCGGTTGTTGAGACCGTCGGGAATTCTGGTCATAAAATACTCGGCCTGCGTGGGGCGAACCGAGACGTACCGGGACAGCTTGAAATCAATTCCGCCGCCCGCCGTCATGGCGAAATTATTTTCAGAGCCGGTTGATTGGGCAATGCCGTCGGTCGTGCGAACGCCTCCAAAGAGCGCTTGAACGAACGGCGTAAATCTCCCTTGCCTGAAATTCACTCTGGGCCCAAGAAGATAAGTGAACACTCCTCCGGCAAATGAACCGTTCCCCTCGCTCGTCGCATAGAAGCCACCCAGGTCTCCCACCACTCCGAGCCAGCTTTTAGCGTCATACTCCAGCTGACCACCCCCGCCCTTTCCAATGTATGTTGCCGAGGGCGCGATGCCGGGGACGTTGGCATTCACATGGAAGCGCGCGTAATAATACCCGCCGTACAGATCGATCTTTGAGGGCTCCTCCTGCGCCTTTACCAGCGGCACTGTTCCAACCAGGCCAAGCAACAGACCAACAGCAAGCGATTTCCTCATTCCTGGAGCCCTTCGACGCTCTGGCCCAGCATTATGCCTGAAAATGCTGCCCTACCGCTTTATTGCTGCTAGGGCGACGGCACTCAACTCGCCCTTTTGGCGACTCTCAGTTCGTCTTACGGAAGCGGGGGGGGGTCGTGGTAGCGCAGATATCCCAGGCCCACGCGGAGGTGATGATGCATCGCGTCGGGAACACAGATGGCGAAGCAGAGGCCGAGGAGCCCCTGGGCGAGACCGAGGGCGTAAAGGTTGTGGTAGCGGCGGAAGAGGGCGCAGGAGATTGCTCCCCAGAGCAGCGTGGCGGCGGTGAGTGGGAGATTGGGCAGGTGGGCCAGCGCGAACAGCACGGCGGCGACGCCGACAGCAGCGTTCTCGCTCGGAAGAAGGCGCGTGAGGCGCGGCATGAAGTAGTCGTTCAGCAGGAATTGCTGATAGAGGGTCCACAGGACGTATCCAGTGACGTGCTTGAGGTCGCCTTTGTAGAGCGGATGCAGGGTGCCGATTTGTTTTGCCGCGAAGGCGCTGGCGAACGCGAGGAGCAGAGCGGCGGGAAGAATCCAGAAGGAGCGGGCGAGGCCACGACGGCCGAGGCCCAGGTCGTCGAGGCTGGGGCCGCGAACTAGCACTATAGCCAGGGTGACTATGAGTGCGATCGAGGAGAGGATGCGCTGGGGAGTTTCCGGCATCCACAGGATGAAAAGGATTAGGCCGTACCCCAGCAGGAGTTCGAGGAGATCGCGGGAGCGGGAGGCGTGGCGCGGCATTAGCTTCAGTATGGCATGAGGGGATTCGACAGCGGCGCTCGTTGTCCTTACGGTGATCAAATGATTCCGCGACGTGCGTTCGCGGGCTCTCCTCGCTTCGCTCGTCGGACAGCCGGAGCGGCTGTCTCTACATGAGTCCGCTACGCTGACAGTTCTGGCGTGGCTTCCAAGAGCGCCTTGGTGTAGGGATGAACGGGACTCGTCGTGATTCTGGCGGTGTCGGCTACCTCCAGGATTTTTCCGCGGTACATGACCGCAATGCGGGTGGAGAGGTAGCGGACGACCGGCATGGAATGGGAGATGAAGAGGTAGGTGAGGCCGAAGTCGCGCTGGAGCTGTGCGAGCAGGTTGACGATCTGAGCGCCGACGCTGACGTCGAGTGCGGAGACGGGCTCGTCGCAGACAATGAATTTGGGGCGGAGCGCGAGGGCGCGGGCGATTCCGATGCGCTGGCGCTGGCCTCCGGAAAATTCGTGAGGATAGCGGGAGCGGGCGGATTCGTCGAGACCCACGGCGCGGAGGAGTTCGCTGACGCGAAGGTCGAGCTGCGCTCGACTGGACAGCCGGGGGCGGCTTTCCCCACTTAAAGCTTGCCGCGTGCGGTCCTCACTTAAATCTCCGCCGTTGCCGTGGATGATGAGAGGTTCGGCGATGATGGCTTCGACGCGGAAGCGGGGGTCTAGGGAGGCGTAGGGATCCTGAAAAATGATTTGCATGTCGCGGCGGAGGCGGCGCATTTCGCTTCGGCTGGCGGAGAGCAGGTCGCGGCCATCAAGTCGCACGCTTCCGGAGGTGGGCTCGATGAGACGAAGGATGAGGCGTCCGAGCGTACTCTTGCCGGAACCGGATTCGCCGACCAAGCCAAGAGTTTCTCCGGCGTGAATGTCGAGGGAAACGTCGTCGACAGCGCGCACTTCGCCGGCAGATTTGCCGCCGAAGGGCGATTCGGCGTGCGCGAAAACCTTGGTCAAGTTGCGGACTTCGATCAGCGGCACATTGCGATGGTAGCAGCAACCTAGCCACAGATCGCCACGGATTTTCACGGATTACCGATAGAACTATCCGGCAGCGATCAGGGGAACGGCGGCCAGGGCGGCCAGGAGGCCGATGAATTTCCAGCGGCTGAAGTGTTCTTTCAGAATGATGCGGGCCAGCAGGACGGTCATGGCGGGGTAGAGAGAAGTAATGACCACGGCTTCGTCGAGGCGTCCGTGCTGGCTGGCGAAGATGAAAAGCGCGCTGGCGGTGATGTCAAGGAATCCTGCGATCATGCCGAGGGCAGCGCGGGGACGGTCGAGCGCAAGCGGGGCGTGGGTCGCGATCACCGCGATGCCGGTGGCGGTGAACGATCCGGTGCGGCTGATGGCGGCGATCCAGAGTGGCGAGCCCGTGGCCTGGTGAATGCAAAGATAGAAGCCCGCAAATCCGACGCCGGCGAGAGCGGCCATTCCAACACCGGCGGGGCGGCGGGTGGAACTTCCCTCGCTTGCTCCCTGGTCGACTTGCTGGCCATCTGTCTCGGATTCGCGCGGAGGCTCGGGGCGGGTGATGAGCCAGATGGCGACGATTGCGAGGACAAAGCCGGCAATGTTCCAGCGGCTCGGCGCGCCTTCGAGGGCAATGTCTACCATGGTCGGAATGGCCGCGCCCACCAGAGCTGCAATGGGAGCGGTCAAACCCATTTGTCCGGAGGCGAGGGCGCGATAGAAGATGGCGAGGGAAAATCCTCCAGAGGAACCTGCTGCGATCGCCCAGACGATGCTACGGGACGAGGGAAATTCTCCGCCGTGCAGAAGAGCGATGGCGAACATCAACGCGAAGGCGCAGAGGTGAGAGAACGCGGTGAGTGTGAAGGCGTTGGCGCGGCGCGAGCCGTAGCCTCCGGCGAAGTCGGCCGCGCCCCAGATGAAGACTGCAATTGCACTGTAGACAGCGGGCGCTAATGGAGTGAGCGGAGACACGCCCGACGAGCGTAACACGGGCCCAACCGAACCCTGGATTAAACGCGATCGATGCTGTAGGCTGCTGGGGCTCGGGCTGCGCGCTTTGGTTTGCGCGCATGCCGCGAACACAAGGTCCCTGGACTTCGCAAAACGATTCGCTTCGCACGTCGGTTCATTTCGCTCGAGATGACAAATTTTTTTGGATCGTAAGGATGAAACTCTTCTTCAGGGCAGGCATTGCGGGAAGCATTATTTTGATTCTCGCCATGTGTGCCTTCGTCGCGCGCGCAGCGATGCAGACTGCGGCGCGGGGTCAGCTTGCGGGAGCACCGACGACGGCATCACAGGAACCGCCTCCATATTGGGCTTATGCGATTAACCCTCCAGACGACGGAACGACGGCTGCTGTGAGCGCGCCTGACTCGGTTCCGCGGCACGTGCCCGGCAGCGATGCGGCATTTACGGTTGCTCAAACCAGGGATTTTTTTAATCCGCCGGACTGGCATCCCGGCGAACACGCAGCCATGCCAGAGATTGTGGGGCACGGCAGAGCGCCGGACGTTTTTGCTTGCGGCTATTGCCATCTGCCGAATGGGCTGGGACGCCCCGAGAACTCAAGCCTGGCGGGCTTACCTGAGCGCTACATCATTCAGCAACTGGCCGACTTCAAGAACGGATTACGCAAGAGTTCCGAGCCGCGACACGGCCCGACAAGCGCGATGATTGCGAAGGAATCCCAGGTCGAGGGCAAAGAGGCACGCGCGGCCGCGGAATACTTCGCGGCGCTAAAGCCAAGATCGTGGATTCGGGTGGTGGAAACCGAGACGGTTCTGAAGACGCATGTCGCCGGATGGATGCTGGTTCTCTCCGAAGGCGGCGAGAAGGAAGCGATTGGACAGCGCATTATCGAGACGCCGGAAAATCTGGAGCGAACCGAATTGCGCGACGACCATTCTGGATTCGTGGCGTACGTGCCGGTGGGGAGCATCAAGAAAGGTGAGGCGATCGCGACTGGGACCGGAAAAGCGCTTCGCTGTGCAACCTGCCACGGGCACGACCTGAAAGGGCTGGCGAATGTGCCGCGACTGGCGGGGCGTTCGCCGAGTTATATTGTCCGGCAACTCTACGACATGCAGCATGGGTCGCGAGCGGGCGTGGCCGGCCGCAAAATGCGGCCGGTAGTCGAACGTTTGACGATGGACGACATGGTGGCGCTCGCCGCGTATGTGGCTTCGTTGGCGCCGTGAACCAGAATTGCCGCGCGTTTTGTTGAGGCAGGACAGCCGCGCCGCCGGTGATCGCGTGATAGAATTTCACCACGTCATTTCCCGATTGCCCTGGTTCTGAGAGTTCACGTTTGATCGAACTGGCACCGTCGATTCTTTCGGCTGATTTTGCCCGGCTGGGCGAGCAGGTGTGCGCCGCAGCCGAAGGCGGAGCGAGTGTCATCCACGTCGATGTGATGGATGGACACTTCGTTCCTAATCTCACGATTGGCCCTCCAGTAGTGAAGTCGCTGCGCAAGGTGACGAAGCTGCCACTCGACTGCCACCTGATGATCGAAAATCCAGACGAGTTCATTCCCGTGTTCGCGGATGCGGGCGTGGATTGGATGTCGGTGCACCAGGAAGCCTGCCGGCATTTGAACCGCACGCTGCACCTGATCAAAAGCCACAACTGCCTGGCGGGCGTGGTGATCAATCCCGCGACTCCGGTGGATACGTTGGTGGAAGTGCTCGATCTGGTCGACTATGTGCTGGTGATGTCGGTAAATCCGGGTTTTGGGGCGCAGAAGTTTATTCCGTCCACCCTGCACAAAATGCGGAAGTTGGCGGAGATTCGGAGCCAGCGCAGGCTGCAATACCGCATCGAAGTCGATGGCGGGGTGGCCGCCGACACGGTCGCGGAAGTGGTGCGGGCCGGAGCCGAAATTCTGGTGGCGGGCAACGCAGTGTTCGGGAATGGCGATCCAAGACAGAATGCGCAGGCGCTGTTGAAGATGGCGACGGAAGCTGCCATGGTGAAAGTTTAGGTTTCGGGTTGCGGGCGAACGTTGGAGAGTCCGACGATCAAAAGCGCCGAGTTTTGCTCGGCGGACAGCCGAGGGCGGCTGTCCCCACATATTTAGAAGTAGGCCATCCTACAGGATTGATTTCGAGGTCTTTATGTCACGTCGAATCCCGTTAATTGCTGTATTGGGTATGCTGCTGGCGCTTACTGTCGCCTGCACAAACAAGAAGTCGGTGAACCCTCTCGCGAACCTGGGGTCGAAGCAGCCCGATAAGGTCCTTTTCGATAAGGCTATGGACGCGATGCGGCATAACCGCTTCGACGTGGCGCGACTCACGCTGCAGACGCTGATCAATACGTATCCGGATTCCGAGTACATTGCGCGCGCCAAGCTGGCGGTGGGCGATTCCTGGTACGCGGAGGGCGGCACAGCGGCCCTGGCGCAGGCGGAACAGGAATACAGCGATTTCGAGATTTTCTTTCCTAACATGCCGGAAGCGGCCGAGGCGCAGTTAAAGATCGCCAACATCCACTACCAGCAGATGGAAAAGGCGGACCGCGACTATACCCATGCCAAGCGCGCGGAAGACGAATATCGGAAAATGATTCTGCAGTATCCTGACAGCAAGCTGGTCCCCGAGGCCAAGGTGCGCCTGCTGGAAGTGCAGGAAGTACTGGGCGAGCGCGAGTTCGAGGTTGGACGCTTTTATTATTTGCGCCAGTCGTATCCGGCGTCGATTGCACGCCTGCAGTCGCTGGTGGAAAAGTATCCGCTCTACAGCCGCGCCGATGAGGCGCTCTATTTGCTCGGGCAAGATTATGAGGGACAGATCGCGCGCCTGCGATCCGCGCCAACTTGCGACGTCCATGGCCTGCCGCGGGGCTGCGCGACCGAGGCAGTCAAGTCGCGCTACATCGGAGAACTCGGCAAAAAAGCGGGGCAAGCCTATTCGCAGATCCTGACGCGCTACCCGCTGATGGATCGGTCGGATGATGCCAGGAAGCGATTGGCAGCGCTGAAGCAGCCGATTCCGCGGCCGACCCGGGGAGAAGTTGCGCGCAACCGCGCGGAACTGGCGAGCCGGAGCGACTCCTCGGTTGTACAGAGAGCGTTGGGCCTGGTGAAGAAAGGGCCGGACACATCAAGCGCGGCGAAAGTAGGTGAGCCATCCTTGGCCGATCCGGAGCCGGTGGCGGCAACGTCAGTCATTCGTTCCGAGACCTACGCGGCGGCGGGCCTGAGCGAGAAGAGTGTAGGTGTGGAAGTGGTGAAGCCCGACGTCCCGGCCGCGGATGCGACTGGAGCACCAGCAGCGGATGCTACGGCGACGGGCGGATCGCCTTTTGGAAAAACTCCGGCTTCGAATATGGCAGCTCCGGGGTCCGATCCCAATGAGTTGAAACCAACGGCTAGCGCCGATCCTAACGAACTGAAGCCGACTGATGCGGCTGGCGATCAGGCTCTGCCCCCGCCACCGCAAGTAAATGAGATCCAGCAGGGATCGTCGTCTGCTGTGGCGACCGCAGACAACACGCCGGCGAGCGACGCGGAACTGTCGAGCAGCAAGAAGAAGAGGAAGAAAGGGCTGCAGAAGATCGTGCCGTTTTAAGACCGCTGTCCGCTCTCCGCCAAGAAGGCAGCGTACATTTCGTCCCGCTGAACTGCGGTAATGTTTTCGCACGCTAACTCATTGACTGCCTTCATCACGCGGTAGGTGCTGACCACTGGTAACCGGTTACTTCCCTTTTGCATCATTGACTTAGGGTTTGTCTCGGGTTACCTTCGCGTTATCTCCCATCAGAGGACCCTTTGGCTCGGAAGATACTGCTTGCCGATGACAGTGTGACCGCTCAGAACATGGGGCGGAAGATCCTCGCGGATGCGGGGTACGAAGTGATCACTGTCAATAACGGCTCGGCTGCCCTGAAGAAGATAGCCGAGCAGAAGCCAGACTTAGTCGTTCTCGACGTGTATATGCCCGGCTACAGCGGGCTGGAAGTGTGCCAGCGCCTGAAGGAAGCGCAGGAGACGTCGCGGCTTCCGATCCTTCTAACGGTCGGGAAGCTGGAGCCTTTCAAACCCGAGGAAGCCAAGCGGGTGCGCGCGGATGGATTTATCGTCAAGCCGTTCGAAGCCAGCGAGCTGTTGAGCGCCCTCAGCAGACTTGAAGACAAGATCGTACCGCGCGCGGAAACCTCGAAGCCGGGCCGGTTTGCGCGAGTGACTGCGGCGATCGAGGGACGCTACGACAAGACCGTCGCGATCGAAGAAGATATGGGATGGAAGGATCGGATCGCATTCCCTCCCAAGAAAAAGAAGCCGGAGCCGGAGGAAAGCCCGGCGGATTTCGTCGCCAGCCACGAAGAAAAGAAGCCCGCAAAGCGGGGTGGAGCGAAGACCGAGGAACCGCGGGTCGATCTTGGCGCCCTGGCGCCTGAGGGCCTGCCGAAGGACGTAACTCCAGAAGAGATTGCTGCGTTGGCGGCTGCTGCCGCGCAGGTGAAGGGAATCGCGGAGAAGGGGCCGCTGGAGCCACCGCCGGTGCCGGAGTGGGCGCAAGAGAAGGAACAGAGTGCGCGAACGGCAGTTCCACAACAAGTCTCGGACGTGGCCTCCCCGGCGACAGTCGAACCAGAATTCGAAGAGAAAAGATTCGAAGAGCCGTCCGCGGGAACATTCGATGCGCGGGCGGAGAAGGCGCCCGAGGCAGCAGAAGCGGCGAGCAGCCATTCGGATCTGATGGCCGCGATTTCCGGGCTGGAGTCGAAGGTCGAGGACTCAGCAGTAATAAGTCCGGCGAGCGGAGCTTTATCTCAAGAAGCGGTGGAACATGCCAGCGAGCCCGTCACAATGGCTGTGGCAGGAGCGGAAAGGGCGCGCTGGACGGCGGTTTCAGTGGCTGTGGGATCGGAGGAAGCGGCGATCTCGCTCGAACAAGAGATGCAGAAAGCGTACGCCGCATTCGCGGCGGCGGAGAACGCATTTGCCGCATCGGTGGCCAGCTCCAGCCTGGGATCGGCCCCGCCGGAAGTGGCTGGGGCAAACTCCTCATCTTCGTCAGAATCTGCGGTGAGCGAGCCGATTCCTGCTATACCTGTTCCTGCCATACCTGCACCGGAAGTAGCGCAATCATTAAGCGCGCTGGCCAGCGCGTCCACCGAAGCGATCCGGGCAGCGGTGCAAGAGCTTGAATCGGTTGCGAAATCGTTTGTCGGGGGAGCAGCAAGCGTGGCGGAACCGGCGTCGGCCTCCGTAACGCAAGCTGACGCCGCGCCTGCGGTGCTTCCGAGCAGCGAAGCCATTACCCAAGATCATTCGCGGGCTGAAGAGCCGCACGAAGGTGCGAAACATTCGGAACCCGAGCACGCAGAGCCGGGGCATCAGGAAATAAAGAGCCAGCACGAAGACCGGAGAGAAGACCGGAGAGAAGATAAGAAAGAAACTTTGGAAGAAGTTCAGAAAGTTGAAGAGCCGTTACCTGCGGGCGTCGCCCCAGTGGCACAGGAAACGTCCGGAGAAACGGCACAGGATACCGCGGCGCCGCCGGTGGCGAACGAAGTTTCGGTTGAGCCGAGTTCCGCAAGTCAAGATTCTGTGTCGACGAGCCAGGATTCTGGTCTGGTCGACGCGGCGGTCGCCAAAGAAGACAGCCCTGAGATGGGGAAAAAGGAATCCGAAGAGAACGCAAACACGGCAGCCGCGTGGGCAAGCTGGCGGCGAATTCGCGAGTCTGGGGATTCGAGCGCCCCTTCAAAAGAATCCTCGATGAAGGAATCCGAAGAGGCGATGGCAGTCGCTGCCGGAGCCGAGAAGAGCCCCGCGGAAGCATCGGCAGACGGGGAGTCCGATCCCGAGGCCATTGCCAACATCGTGGACAGCGTGCTCGCCGATCTGCGCCCGAAGATTTTTGAAGAGATCTCGCGCAAGATGGGCAAGAAGAAGTAAGGCTCGCGCGATCGGCCCCAAGCTAATCTCAAACACATGGAAGAGCGGCGCCTCAGCGCCGCGTAAGCCCCCTATAAAATCAAATATAGGTTTCTAGCGCCAATAGCGAGCTACCGCCGAGGCCGACCTCCTCTGATAATGATATCGGCCCATTTCGCATAATCGCCTTGGCTTCTAGCCGTGATCGCCTCGGGTTCGCCGCCAAGCTTTAGGTCGCCTTTTCCAGCGGCGATCAGGATCATCCTTCCCAGTCTTTGGCGGGAGTCCTTCGGCGAGAATTTAATGCCGTAGCCCCTTGCAATATATCTAAGCTTTCCGATCGGGCTTCGCGACAATTCAAGCTCAAACCGCTCACGGCTATCAAGATTGGATTCCCGTGGAGGTTTCGGATTCTCGGATCGGACTTTCCGATTTGCTTTAGCACTTGAGGCCAGTTCCTCTCCGAATTCCTTGAGAATAGAGATAATCTCAGAACGCGTACGATCATCCTCCAGCATTGCGAGAAGCTGTAGCCACTCGCGCGAAGGATAGCGCCTCACCAAAGCCGCGAGGTCCCTGAGAAGACTGCCACGGGAGGTCACAACCCAATTCTCTCTATGAACTCATTGGCCAGGGCATTAAATTCCGAGACCTTATACCACCGGGCGTAGTCGGTTAAGAAAATTGGCTTACCCTCTCGTGAACCCTTAGGATAGGAATCTGAGTAGCTTATCTCGTTCTTAAAAACGTACCACGCATTTTTCTGCGCGAGCGCCATAACGTCCTGTCTAGACCTTAGATGCTCCGTCTTCCCCTCCACGACAGCATTAAATAATATCCCTGCAATTTCTATCTCGTGATCCGGGTGCTCGATCTTATAGTCGTCAAGAGACTTGACCAGCAGCGGTAGTCCGATGGTGGACAGAAATTCCGGCTTAACGGGAATGAGCACGTAGTTGCTCGACGCGTAGGCGGCATCCGTCAGCATAGACTGCGTTGGCGGACAATCTATCAGAATCAAATCGTAGGTTTTCTTGACCTTGCTCAGGAAATTCTTCAAGTGCTCCGTCTTGCCGTACGCCGAGTTCTTCAAAGTCCACGAAAGCTCCAGCTGCGAGGGAACGATATCCAGTCGGCTTCCGTCGCTCCACTCCTTCACGGTACAAATTGTTTTTTTGGGATCTCGTTTTTCGCTTCGAAAAGACGGCGCCACGCTGGTTTGCTCAAATATATCGTAAATCGTGGGCTTACCTTTCGTAACAAGCTCCTGGTAACGTTCACTGCCGAGCGCATACTGGCTCAGATTGAATTGAGGATCTAGGTCGACCAGAAGGACTTTATGATTCTTCTTGTAGGACGAATGCCATCCAAGGTTCGCCGTGACGGTTGATTTCCCGACCCCTCCCTTCATATTTACTACGGCCACGACCACCGCATCGCGCCTCTGTGTCGGCGACGGCTGTTTCTTTTTCTTCGCGACGACGTGCACACCCTCAGAAACCGCCCAACTTAGGACGACCTCGCGTTCCCAGACGGGGCCACTCTTTAGTTCGGCGACAGGTTCTGGGAAGCCGCTGGCGCGGTTACGCCAGTTGGCACTCTCTGCCCCGGATATCCTCCACCGGGATGATGTACCAAACTTCTTCCGGCACCACGTAGGCCGCGACAAAGTCAAACGAGCCCCGCGTATACGCCCCACCCTGCTTCCGAATCACACAAACATACCCACCCCCATTCTCGATGGTCGTCGACTTCACCTGCACCCCAACAAACTTTCCCGGACGCCCCACCACAAAGTCGTAACTCTCCGAATCTCCCCACGGCTTGCTCACCGGCAACCCGAGCTCACTCGCCCGCGCCACAAACACCGACTCCACCCACTCCCCCCGCTTCTTCGGATCCTTGATAAACTTCGCCTTCCGCTTCGTCATCCGCCCACCTCAGCAATAAAAAAGCGACATCCGGGAAACTCGCGAATGCCGCCTTGTGGTTCGATGAGACCGGAATGAAAAGGGGAAGGCAAGAGAAACGAAGGAAAAAGTCAGGGCGCTTCCCAAAACGGGACCAGCGGGATCGGGGCGGCCACCTGTGAGCCGGAAAGCAACTTTGAGGCGGCTCCTTCACCTACTCGGTGGTCAGGTGCTAGGATATGTCGACTTTGCAGCGACTTAGCGGCCCGAGCTAACCTGGGCGTCTGTCGCTGAGGTGGAGTTAGCATGAGACTTTCGTCCGTCGAGATCGTAGGATATAGGTCGTTTTCGCAAAAGGTTGTTTTGCATTTCGACCCCAACGTGACGATCATCATCGGGGCGAATGATCATGGAAAGACAAATCTTCTGGACGCACTGACGCACCTAAATAAAGACACGAAGTTCGACAAGGAGAGGGACCTCAACTGGGATTATGTCGTAGACCCGGAGGAGTTCCCTTACCTAAGTTTCACGTTCAGTCTGGACGAAGAGGATCGGGCCGAGCTCCTTCGCGTGGCTCAGGAGAGGCTGGCCGAGTTAGCTAAAGTAGCCGCTTCAACGCCCGCTGCTGTGCTGCTGACCGCCCAGCCCGCGCCAGCCTCCGCGCCGGAAGATCCGCTGACGCTGGAGAAAATCCCAAGCTCGCTGTCCTGCTCAAAAAAAGGCCTTGCAAAGCCGCTGACGTTCACTAAGCTATCCGGGCTTCCCGACGGCACGGCGACGAAGTTCATGGGCGAAGCGTCGCCGAGGGTGGAGCTGATAAGAGCTCACGAGACAGTGCCCGACTCGGTGTCCCTGGCAGAGCTCCGTGCTGACAGCCACGAGTTCATGCGCGGCATCTTCTACTACGCCGGGCTCTCGACCGATGAGTTTGAGAAGCTGTTCTCGCAGACCGACTCAACGATGATGCGCCTCGAGAAGGCGCAGCAGCAGCTGAACAGGACGCTCCGGGCGAACTGGTCGCAGGGGTCCGATCTGGAGTTCCGGCTCGTGCACGAGTCGAAAACAGACCGGATCGTCCTACGCATCAAGGATCCCGCCGTGAGCGGGAGGTTGGTGCGGGCGTCGCAACGGAGCAGTGGCTTCACCCATTTCTTCACATTGAAGACGATCCTTAACGCCCGACAACAGGAGCACCCTGCGAACTCCTACATCTTCTTATTCGACGAGCCGGGAATTTACCTGCACCCGGCGGGCCAATATGATTTGCTCCAGGTGCTAGACACGATTGGAAGGAACAACCAGGTGGTCTATTCGACCCATTCTCTGTTCATGCTGAACAAAACGTTCCCCGCTCGGCACAGACTCGTTGTCAAGTCTGCTGATGGAACGACCCTCGACGGCAAGCCCTGCGCTGGCCGCTGGGGTGCCGCGATTGACGCTCTCGGGCTGTCCTTATCCGGGACTATTCTGTTCGCACAGTACATATTGCTCACAGAAGGGGACACGGACCCCATTTATATTCAGGCCGTGCTACAAAAACTAGTCGCGTTGGAGCACGCTAATCTAGATCTGAACGCATTCTCCGCTGTTAGTACTGAATCGTCGAAGAACACCGATGCGTTGGTCAGAATCCTCTCTGAGAGTGCACTCAGGCCCCGGCTCGCTGTTTTGGTTGATGGCGATGAGGGCGGCAAGGGTAGGCTTAAGGCGCTGCAGGGTATCCTCAAGTCTAAGGAGATTCCGAGCAAGCAGCTGCTGGAGGGGACCACGATAGAGGACTTCCTGCCTCTGTCTGGAGAGCTTTATGTGCGGGCGGTGGCGGACTACGTAGCGAAGGTCAAGGAGAGCATCGGTGCGCCGGTCCCGAACGCGGACGACTTCAGACAGCAGTTCCGCACATCATTTCGCGAAACCTTCGAAGAGGGGAAAGTTACAAAGGGTGTCGCAGCCTGGGCAGCGTCCGCTGGTAAGAAGCTCGGCCAGCTGGAGGGCGAGCCTTCGAAGCTCGGAATCGCTCGAGAATACGTGGCGGTTCTGGAGGAGGTGCCCTCCGAGAGGTTTACCGCCCAGTCTCTGCAGCGCCCACTTCATCTGGTAAAGCTAATCCGCGAAATCCTGGCAGTCCCCGAGTTGCGCGAATCCGAAAAGACAATTCTGAAGGACGAGTAGGGGCTGCCCATCTTCGCCATATCAGTGGCGCTGCCTCATCCGTCGCACTTTTCGGCGAATCGGAACCACGTATGTCGTCCCTACGGTGCCGGAGTCGAGTCGCCCGATGGTATGATTCTTTTTGACAGGCCCGTCAAGCTTCGGAGAGGATGTCCGGCGATGAACCACGCAGACAAGATCGTAAGAGACCCGCAGATTTGCGGCGGGGAGCCGGTGCTGCGGGGCACTCGGGTTACGCTGCGCACGGTCTTGGCAAGCCTGGCTGCCGGAGACTCCGTCGAGGAAATCCTTGCCGATTTTCCTGCTCTGAACGCCGAGCACGTGCGGGCTGCGATTGCGTTTGCGGCGGCCTCCGCGGAAGAAGATTTGCCGGTGCCCGCCACGCCGCATTTCTGATGCGGCACTCCCGATGAAAGTCAAACTCGACGAGAACCTTCCGGTGAGTCTGTCTGTTATTTTGTCGAGTCTCCACCACGATGTTCATACCGTTGCTGACGAGAACTTGAGCGGCAGGAGCGACCGCGAGGTTTGGGACGCGGCGCAGCTCGACAATCGGTTCCTGATCACTCAGGATCTGGATTTCTCTGACCTTCGACGATTTGTTCCAGGAACGCATTGCGGTATTTTGCTCGTTCGACTTCGATCTCCGGCCCGCGCGAGCCTCGTCCGGCGGGTTCGGGATCTCTTCGAGCATGAGGAAGTTTCTCGATGGGCGGGATGTTTCGTCGTGGCGACGGAGCGCAAGGTGAGAGTCGTGCGAGTTCCCGGATGATGAAAAGCAAAAGCCCCGAACGCTGGCAAAATGTGCGAACTAAAAAGCCAAAGCCCCGAGAGTCACTCGGGGCTTGAAAAGTACTGAACGCCGTTCGCCAAACAGTTACTATGATAGAACGATCATGTGCATTGTCAAGTGAACTTTAGTGTCGAGCGACCCGAGGAGGGCAAGGGAGTCGAACCCTAGTGGCTGAAAAGCCACTCGACTGTTTGGCGAACAGCGTCCAGTACCCACTGGCAATACCCTCCTAAACGCAACGTCCGCTCGTGACGATTGTATGAGTCGAGACCCTCGCTAACGTGAACAACGAGACAATATTTCTGCGCGGAATGCCGATTTGGGAATTCGGACACGAGAAAAAAGGCACGACCAAAGCCGCGCCTTCATTCTCTTTTCCGTGGCTCTGTTGTGAAAACCGGACGGCCGAGGGCGGCCGTCCCCACGTGTTCCCGGACATCCCCACTCGTTTCTTCAGTCCCGCACTCCGTCCATGAAGGCCCGCAGCTTTCTTGAGCGCGAGGGATGCCGGAGCTTGCGCAGGGCTTTGGCTTCGATCTGGCGGATGCGTTCGCGGGTTACGGCGAACGACTGGCCGACTTCTTCCAGCGTGTGCTCGCTGCCGTCTTCCAGGCCGAAGCGCATCTTGATGACTTTTTCTTCGCGCGGGGTCAGCGTGCGCAGGACCTGTCCAGTCTGGTCCTTCAGGTTCACGTTGATCACGGCCTCGGCCGGAGAAACTACGCCGCGGTCTTCGATGAAGTCGCCGAGATGCGAATCCTCCTCTTCGCCAATCGGCGTTTCCAGCGAGATCGGCTCCTGCGCGATCTTCAGCACCTTGCGCACCTTCGCCACTGGAATATCCATGCGCTTGGCAATTTCTTCGCTGGTCGGTTCGCGTCCCAGTTCCTGCACCAGCTGCCGCGAGGTGCGGATCAGCTTGTTGATCGTCTCGATCATGTGCACCGGGATGCGAATCGTGCGCGCCTGGTCGGCGATGGCTCGGGTAATGGCTTGGCGAATCCACCATGTGGCATACGTGGAAAATTTGTAGCCCCGGCGATATTCGAATTTATCGACGGCCTTCATCAGGCCGATGTTGCCTTCCTGAATCAGGTCGAGGAACTGCAAGCCGCGGTTGGTGTATTTCTTGGCAATCGAAACTACCAGGCGGAGGTTGGCCTCGATCAGTTCGCGCTTGGCCTGCTCCGCATCCATGTCGCCCTGGATAATCTCGCGCTGGGTGCGCTTGAGCTCCTGGAACGACACGCCGGTTTCGAGTTCGAGTTTTTCAACTTCTCCGCGAATGGCGCGGGCCTGGCGGCGATACTCTTTCTTTTGTTCCTCGCTGCGCGTGGCGTCGGCCTTGCGTTCGAGGTTCTGGGTCTGGCGGTCGAGCGAACGCATGCCGTCGACAGTCTTGTTGAGGCGTTCGATCAGGCGCTTGCGCTCGGCGTTGGTGAATCCCAGCTTGCGCACCGCTTTCGAGGTGGCAACAATGGCGCGAGCCAGCTTGCGGCGGGCGCGGCGATGATCCTTGGGCTTCTTGGTCTTCGAAACTTCGTGGTATTTTTCTTCGAGCAGCGCGGCCTTTTTGTACAGCTTGGCCATTTCGTCGATCTTGCCGGTGAACTCGTTCAGGCGATTTTGAAGAATTTCATCGGTGATCTCTTCTTCGTCGAAGGTGACCACTTCCTTGATCGAGCGCACCCCCTTCTTCAGGTCCTCGCCCATGGCCAGCAATTCGCGGATCACAATGGGCGATCGCGACAGCGCTTTGAGCACGCGGATCTGGCCGCGCTCAATCCGCTTGGCGATTTCCACTTCGCCTTCGCGGGTCAGCAAAGGCACGGTTCCCATCTCGCGCAAATACATGCGGACGGGATCGTTGGTCTTTTCCAGAGCCCCAGGAGTTAAATCGAGTTCTACGTCCTCGCCCTCCTCGGATTCGTCGAATTTTTTATCGAGCGTTGCGGAGGGCAGCTTGGGCCCTTCCAGCACGTCGATGCCTTGCGTGCCGATCGTGGTCAGCAGGTCGTCGAGGTCTTCGGGACTGTGCACGTCATGCGGTATGAGGTCATTGACCTGGTCATACGTGAGATATCCCTTCTCTTTGCCTGTGTCGATCAGCTTTTTGATATCGTCGAACTTGTCTTCGAGAGCCAAAAGGTGTGTCCTTAAACTTCGTTATTCCGCTCCACAAGGAGCGTGTGATACAGTTACATTTCCTGAAAAGGTGGGAAGCTGGGCGTTGCGGGAATGTGCACGTAGCACAAACTTTTAGAGTTTAGCACATAAAGGCTGTGCCGTCTATCGGTTGCCCGCCTGATTTCCCGACCCACCGGTATCTGCAATTTCCCTTAATACTTAGATTCCTGCGGAAGCCTTTTTGTTTCAAGCTGTTTTCTGGGTTCCCGCCATTCGCAAGCCTTCTTCGGCCAAACTGGGATCGCGCAGGGCGCGGCTGATTCGTTCGAGTTCGGTCAACAGAGCCCGCAGGCGTTCCTTATCTGCGGCGAGGCCGGGCTTCTTCAGTTCCTGCTGCACCTGTTCCTGGCGGCGGCGTAGATGAATCCGCCGCAGGGCGCGGACGGCGGATTCGACTACTTCTGCCGTAAGCTCCTCGTCTTCTTTAAGCAAAATGGAGGCCAGCATGCGGCGATCGGCCTCGGTGGCGGGTACCTGAAGCACATCGGCGAATTCTGCGGCGACATTGAGCAGCGACTCGGCCAGCGACTCGGTCGCCAGGCCGCGGTGCAGTCCTTCGTTCTGCAAAACGAACTGCGCCTGGCGCGCCGGATCGAACTCTTCCTCCGCGCCGTCGCGGGCGGAAAGATGATCGTCGCCGGGTTGCATCTGGCGTACCGAGGCCAGAGCGCGAATCAGAACTTTTTCCGCGTCAGTAACCTGCGCCTCTGCCGTGGCTTTGAGCGCCGACGTCGCGCGCGTGCCCGCCGCATGCCGCAATTCCTGCCGCATGACCGCAGAATCGATTCCCAGCTTCTGCGCGATCTCGTGGGCGAGTTCGTCGCGCACAATGCGGCTGGGAATGCGCTGGATGTGCGGCAAAAGAAAATTCACGGCCTTCTGTTTGCCCTCGCCGCTGCGGATTGGGAATTGCGCACGCGCCCGCTCGATCAGATAGTCAAAATATTTCTGCGAATGTTTCAGGGCCTCGCCATATTCGGCCTTGCCCTTGCGCCGGATGTAGAGATCGGGATCGAATCCCTGTTCGAGGGTGAGCACTTTGATCTGGAATTCTTCTTCCACCAGCAGGCCGAGCGTGCGCTCGGTCGCTTTGGCGCCCGCCGTATCGGGATCGAAATTTACTACGACATTCTTGCTGAACCGCCCCAGCAGCTTGGCTTGCAGTTCGGTGAAGGCCGTGCCGGAGCTGGCGATGACATTCTGAAATCCGGCGGCGAAGACGGAGATGCAATCCATCTGCCCTTCGACAAGGATCGCGTAATCGAACTTTTTTACCCACTCCTTGGCCAGATCCAGATTGAAGAGCACGCGGCTCTTGGAATAGATCGGCGTCTCCGGCGAATTCAAATATTTTGGCCCGGATTTTTCGTCCGTGGCCAGCGTCCGCCCGGTGAAGGCGATCACTTTGCCCGCCTCGCTGGCGATAGGAAACACTACGCGATTGCGGAACTTGGAATACATGGAGGCGGTTTCCGGCTTTCGGCTTTCGGCTCCCGGTTGCCGGCTCGAGTCAGAATCCCCGCCCTGTCCGTCCAAAGAGCGGACGGACGAGGACGGGGCACCCGCCGACGCAAGGTCCCTCGACTCCGCTCGGGATGACAGAGCTTCTTCCTGCTTCCAGGAAAACAGGCCACTCTCGCGCAGGACTTCTTCGCTGAATTCGCCTTTCAGTCGATCGCGCAGAAGAAACCCGGAATCGGGGGCATAGCCGATGCGGAATCGCGCGATCATTTCCTGGTCGAGGCCGCGACCGGCGAGATATTCGCGCGCCCGCACGCCTTCGGGACGCCGCAGGCACTCCTGAAAAAATGCGACCGCTCGCTCGTGGACGTCGAGCAACTGCCCGCGCAGCCGGGCTTCGTGGGCCTCACCGGGTGAGGAGTATGCTGTCTTCGGCAGCGGAATCCCGAGCTTCTGCGCCACCATCCGCACGGCTTCGGGGAAGGTGATGTTCTCAATTTTCTGAACGAAGGTGAAGACATCCCCCGAAACGCCGCATCCGAAACAATGAAAAAACTGCCGCGTGGCATGCACCGAAAACGACGCCGTCTTCTCGCCATGAAACGGGCACAGCCCGGCATAGTTCTGCGCTCCGGCCTTTTTCAGCTTGATGTAGTCGCCGATGATGCGGACGATGTCCGCCTGCTGCTTGACCGTGTATGCGAAATCGCCAGGGTTCGCCATTTTGGATTCGTTGATTCCGGGACAGAGTTCTCCATAGAAATTGTCAGGGAGAAATCCGCTGATTGAAATATACAGGGACGGGTTTGTTGTGGAGAAGCTGTGGAATACGCGACTATTCCGTTAACGTGGGAGCAAAAGTAGATGTTATTGCTGTATTAAAGCTTTGACTTTACGGTTGCCGATAGAGATGCTTCGACTACGCGGGAAGGATCGCTTCGCTCTCCTTCCCGCTGCGCTCAGCATGACTGGGCGATTCCGGCCCGCCGCGCCAAGGGCGAGACGCCCTCGGGACAGCCGGCAAGGTGCCGGCGCTACTGGTCCTACGCACGCCCTCCTCAACTCCCACCCGATTCTGCCGATAGAGTTCCAGAGGGTAAGTTCTCACGCCGTGCTTACGGTTGATCAATACGCCGCATCGATCGTCGAGAAATACCGGATTATTCCCGACTCGCATTCCACGTCGCACCATGCCGCCGACAAAGTGGTTCCGCTTCTCAAACAGTGGGCCAAACAATACTTGCAGGGGCTGACGCTTTCCGGCGCCTATGCCAAGAACACGGCGATCAGCCTGTCGTCGCATGTGGACGTCCTGATCGCGCTCAGTCCCATTCCCGGCATGGATATGAAAGGCATTTTCTGGAGCCTGTTCAAATATTTGAGCGACCAGGATCTGCATCCGCGAACCCGCGACGTTTCGATCCGGTTGGAGACCGGGGAAACGACTGTAGATCTCATCCCCTCCTGCCGCGAACACGAAGGAGCGGGCAACGAATTATTGAACAAGCGAAGCGGCCACACGATTCATACCGACATCGCACGGCACGTTCATTTGATCGGGAACTCGGGGAGGCAGCAGGAAATTTGCGCGTTAAAAATCTGGCGCGAGCGCATGTCGCTCGATTTCCCCTCGTTCTACCTCGAACTTGAGGTTCTGCGTGCGCTGGGGCCGGAGCGATTCGGCCAACTGGCGGACAACATTCTGGCTGTGTTTCGCCATCTTGCCAACCGGTTTGAGCAGGCCGTGGTCGCCGATCCCGCCAACCCCGACAATATCCTGTCCAACGACCTTTCGGCGGTGGACAAGAGTGCCATTGCCAAAGCCGCGCGCGACGCGCTTTACGACGAGAACTGGAAAAAAATTTTGTGGTAGATTCTCAGCCTCGCCTAACCTCGTTAGAAATTCTGAATTTATAGCGGGGATATTGTTGACTGCGAACAGACTCACTTAAGGCGTTCTGCAACGCCGTCAAGGTGCGGCTTTTTCGCGCGATCTCTGTCGGGCAGTTGACCGTGCTCTGGGGGCGGTTCTGAAGCTTTGCGGATGCGGCCAAGCGGGTTCCTGGTTTCCGAAGCCGCGACTGGGCCGTCGTCGTCGCGAAGAACAACGTTCAGAAGCGAGCTGTGAACGCGTAAATTGTCGCCAACGGCATAGTGGATAAAACCGAGCTTACGGAATCGGTTCATGAAAAAGCTGACTCGCGAGCGCGTCGTCCCAACCATCTCTGCCAGAGTTTCCTGGCTCAGTCTGGGGACGGACATTTCGGATACGCCTTCTTTGCCGAATTGCGCCATCAATAGCAGAACTCGCGCCAACCGCTTTTCGCTGGAATTGAACAGTTGATCCACCAGATCGTCCTGATATCGGATGTTCCGCTTCAGCAGGTACTTGACGAACATGGCCGACAATTTTGGTTCCCGGCTCATGGCCAGCATCATGGCCTTGCGTTCAACATGCAGCAGGACGCAGTCCGTGATGGCGACTGCGGAAGACATGCGGATGAGTTGGCCGGCAAGACCGCCTTCTCCGAAAAAATCTCCGGTGCTCAAAATGCCGAGGGTCGCTTCTTTCCCGGCTTCGGATACGACGCTCAACTGCACCTTGCCCTCTTGGATGAAAAAGAGGCCATCCGTCGAATCGCCTTGATGGAAGATCGCGTTCCTCTTTTTAAACGGCACCATATCTCTGCCCTTCCCAATCGTCGAAAGAAAGGTGCGGGGATTGAAATCTGGTTTCTTGTTCGCGGGATTGTTTTTGCTTGGCAAAATTTGTCCTGACTTAGAGGTCACCACTGTCAATTATGGTGAAAACGGATGCCCAAGACTGGTCTGTTGTGCTCACAATTGGGTAAAACGAACCAGACCCCAACGATCAGGGTTTGAAAAACGTTTATTTGGGGTCACAATTGACGACAAATCGCGATAGCACACATTCTCTTTCGTTAATGTGTGCAAAATGCGGCGCAGGATGGTCGATGCCACCTCCGCGATCGATCTGGGGCGAACCTTGATGCAGCGGTGCGCAGGACACTCTTACCGTTACGCCGCCCTCACACTCGCAACTCCACTACTGTCGCGCCGCCACCGCCTTCATTCTGTGGAGGCTCGGCCACTGAGGCGACGTGGGGATGCTGTTGAAGCAACTGCCGCAGGGCTTTGCGCAGAATGCCCATGCCACTGCCGTGAACCACGCGCACACGGGGCAGGCCAGCGAGAAATGCGCGGTCGACAAACCTCTCGACTTCGCGCGAGGCATCATCCACCGTTTGGCCGATCACGTTGATCTCGCTGGGCACATTGGCATCCTCGTTTTCGAGCGAGACGGAAATTCCTCGCGAACGCGCCGCTTGCACGGGAGTGACGCTCGCCTGCGCGCCGGCCAACACCCCAGCGATATCGTCGCGGGCGATCTTCATTTTCATCGCGCCCATTTCCACTTCGAAGTGATTTTCGTCGATCTTGCGTACTACGCGCGCCGGACGTCCCGTAGACTTCAGCTTCACGGTATCGCCCTGAGAGACGTGCTTCACTACTTGAGGTTGGGCGTGCGGATCGCCGTGATCGGCTCCGGTGGAGTGGGCGACCACGGTCGAATCGAACTGCTCGCGAAATTCACGGCGTAACTTTGCAATGCGGCGCTCCGCGTCTTTCGAGAGCTTTTGCGCCGCCACGCGATCCTGCACGGCATTCACTGCCTCGCGCGCGTGATACTCGAAATCGCGCAGCAGGCTGTCGAGTTTTTTTTCCATTTCGCGGACTTTGGCCTGCTGCTCTTTGCGGCCCTCGGCGGCCAGCGATGCCTTCTCGCGCTCCAGTTGCTCTTCGCGCATTTTCAGGCGCAGGCGCTCGCTTTCGGCGTCGCGAAGATTGGCATGAAGCTTGTCGAGAAATTGACCGACGTCGCGAGCCTGCGTTCCGAGCCGCGCCCGCGCGCTGTCAATGATGGCGGGATTCAAGCCCAGCCGCCGCGCAATGTTGATGCCCGCGGACGCGCCGGGCACGCCCACTTTCAATTCATAAGTCGGCTGCAGCGTGGCCTCATCGAAGCCGACCGACGCATTCACGACTCCGGGCGTGTTCGCAGCGTAAACCTTGAGCGAAGTGTGATGCGTGGAAATAACGGTCATGCAGCCGATGCCGCCAAAGTGGCCGGCAATCGCGACGGCCAGGGCCGCGCCCTCTTCCGGATCGGTTGCCGAACCGAGTTCGTCCAGCAGCACCAGCGAGTGCGCGGTCGCGGTGCGCGAGATGAAATCAATATTGGTAACGTGGGCGGAGAACGTAGAAAGATTTTGCTCGATCGACTGATAGTCGCCGATGTCGGCGAGGACAGCGTCGAACACGGGAAGCTCGGCGCGGTCGGCGGGGACGGGAAGTCCCGATTGTGCCATCAAGGCGAGCAGGCCGACGGTCTTGAGGGTGACCGTCTTGCCGCCGGTGTTTGGGCCGGTGATGATGAGTTGCCGGCGTTCGCCTTCCAGTTCCACGCTCACAGGCACGACCGCGATGCCTTTGAGTTTCAGGTTGCGTTCCAGCAGAGGATGGCGGGCATTGTGCAGGAGCAGGCGAGCTGCGCTCGCCTTGGACAGCCGGGGGCGGCTGTCCCCACATAAATCTCTGTCTCCGCTTGAATCGCTGCCCCCACTTGAATCTTGGCGATCCTCACTCAACGTCACACTTACGCAGTTGTAGTCTTCGGCGAAGCGCGCTTTGGCAAATTGCAATTCCAGTTCGGCGAGCACATCGATTGCGGCCAGGATCGCCTCGGCCTGCGACCCGATGCGCTGCGTCATCTCCAGCAGGATGCGGTGAATCTCTGCGAGTTCCTCTTCGAGAAGGCGCACCAATTCGTTGTTTTGTTCGATGGTCTCGAGAGGCTCGACGAATACCGTCTGCCCGCTCGAACTCGCGCCGTGCACCACACCCTGCACGCGGCGTTTCTGCTCGACTTTCACGGGGATTACAAAGCGCTCGCCGCGGATGGTTACCAGTTCTTCCTGCACGGTGCCACCCTCGGCCAGCCGCCGCAAATATCCGCGCAGGGATTCCTGAATGGAGCGCCGCTGCTTTTCAATCTCGCGGCGAATGCGCGCCAGCTCTGGCGAGGCCTTGTCTTCCAGAGTTCCATCGGGTTGGATTTTGTTGCGGAAGAAGCGCAGAAATTCGGTGAAGTCGATAATGCGCTCCGAAAGCGCGCCTACCCAGCGCCAGTCGGACTTCATATTCGCGGGAGGACGCAATGCGATCTCGCGCCACTCGGCTGCGCGGTCGACCACCAGAATCACGTCGCGAATTTCGGTAGTTTCCAGCGCAGCGCCCGCAATGCGCGATTTCTCAACCTGCAGATTGACTTCACTCAGGCCGGAAAAATCGAAGCGGCCGCCGACGCGCCGGAATTCGCGGATTTCGCTCGTCAATTCTTGTTGAGTCTGAATCCAATGGCGATCAGTGGAAGGAGTGAGAGCGGCGATCCGCTGCTGTCCAAGGGGCGAGGAGGCGTATCCGTGCAGCATTTCACGGAGCGCGTCGAACTCGAGCACCCGCGCCGAATTATGAGTGAGCGCCTCCAGCATCGCATTTCATGGTACAGGAGCAGAGGCGCGCACGCAGTGCGGAGTGTAGCCAAGAAAGGAACGAATATGAGGTCCGGGTTAGGCTCAGTCTCCGACCGCGCCGGCAACTTTCAGCGCTGCCGGCTCTTCGGCCGGGAGACGCACTACGAACACTGCGCCGCCTTCCGGTCTATTGTCGCAGCGGATCTGGCCGCCATGATCCAGGATCACGCCATACACCGCGCTCAGGCCCAAGCCGGTGCCTTTGCCGACTGGCTTGGTGGTATAGAAGGGATCGAAAACCCGCTTGGGCTCGCGAATTCCCGGGCCAGAATCGGCGAATTGCAATACGGCTTCCCGGCCTTGACGGCGGGCGCTAATCTCCACCGATCCGCCGCCCACTTCCTCCAGGGCATCCATTGCGTTTTCGATAATTTCGACAAACGCCTGAAATAGCTGGTTGGCATTGCCGTGCACACGGGGGAAATCGTCGGTAATCGAGAGGTCGACGCGGATTTTTCCGGGGAGGCGGCGCGACTCCAACATCTGTGTCGCGCGCTGCAACAAGACCGCTACATCCACTGGAATTTTTTCCGCAGGCGACTGCTGCGCAAAACTCAACAGATCCGAGACTAGATCGCGAGTGCGCAGCGCCTGCGTCATAATCTTGCGCAGGAGTGCATTCTGTTCTTCGGTGAGCCGTTCCTTCGCCCACAGCTGCTCGGAATAGCCCGTAATGGCGTCCAATGGGTGGTTAATGTCATGGGCCGCTCCCGCCACCAGATTGCCAAGGGTCGCGAGCTTTTCTCTCTGCACTAATTCGCCCTGCAAGCGCTTCTGACTTTCGTAGCGCCGTCGCGACTCCTGCAAAAGGGCCATCAGCGCCTGGTCTTGCAAATATTGGCGCAGGAATACCAGCGCGCCCAAGAGCAACATTGCGATCAGCACTGTCGCCACGCGGAAGGCGCGGGAAGGCGCCGCCGATTTATCGAGCAGCAATGTCCATAAGCCGAGCACGGGAAGCGAGAGCAACGCCGCCGTGACAAGGCGCGGAATCAGTTTCTTCCAGCGCGGATCCAGTGCCACTTCGCGGCTTGCTAAATCCCATCCCCGCGCCGAGAGACCCGCGGCCGCCATCCACGCAAGCGCTCCCAGGAAGGGTACATCGTAGAGGCTTCCCGAGTAATAGCGGCCCGCCGACACTGCCCGCTCAAGCAGCTGCGAGCCCGCGGTGTAGAGCAAACAAGCCGAGAACAGATGCAGATAGAGCCGCCGCCATCCACCCGAACTGGTCCACGCCGCCTGGCCTAACACCGCCAACAGCAAAATGTTCTCCAGCAGGTAAAGCCGCGCGTAGCAGGCGTTATACAGGTCGACATCGCGCACGACATATTGGTGCGGGAATACGATGAACGCATAGAGGAAGATCCACCATCCCAGCAGCATTAGAAAATTTCGCAGGCTGAGATGAGTTCGGCCCTCATTTTTTACCAGGTCTGGACGCCAACCCGCGGCGGCGATGATAGGCACGGCATGAAAGAAAAGAATGACATCGAAGAACGAGGTATTGGGAACGTTGCGATGCAGCCAGATGTCGCGATAAGTCCAGGCCGCCTGGCTGCAGGCCCATAACGAAAAGCCCAAGCCCATCAACGACCAAAAGCTGCGTTCCTGTCCCGGGCGAGCGAGTGCGTTGGCCACCGCAATCGCAATGGCCGCGAGCATTAGAGCCAGTCCCGCGAGATCGGCGAACGCCGTTAATCCGTTGGTTCTGGGTGCAATCGCCGACACGACCGCAAACGCCAGAGTAATTCCGGCCGCCGCCGCAAACCAACGGTATCGGGAAAACACACTCATCCGCCCCAATTCTATGGTACCGAATCGGTCCTTCCGAGGTGCCTTCGGGAAACCGCCGGTTACTTTCGTCACACCTCTCTCGGCGCGCCCCGTCAATCGCCGATAAACTTTCCGGCAATCACGCCTTCGCCGCTGTCCAACCGTCCCGCTCGCGCTTGAGCGGCCGGCTGCGAACTTTTGACTTAGCTGTTCTCCAGATGCTAGCGTCGCTGAGGTTTGTCCCAGGAGGAACATGAAAAGAGCATTGATCGCTGCGGCATTGCTGTTGTCGCTGGCAAGCGCTGCAACCGCGCAAGAGCATCGCGCTGCGGCGCAGTCTGCGGCCAGTCCCGTTCTTGAAACGAACGTTCGCAAGCTCTGGCAGGCTTTCAAACACAAAGATAAGGCCACGCTCTCGGCCTTGCTGGATGGCGACTTCCGCCAGTTCGAAGAGGGATTGAGCGCTTTCGGCGACAAGAAAGCCGAAGTCAATGCCGTAGACGAGTTCGAACTCCTGAGCTACACGCTCAGCGATTTCACCGTAAAATCAGTCGGACCTAATGCCGCGCTGGTTACTTACATTGCACAGTATGAAGGTAAATCGGGCGGCGAAAGCTCAAGGGGACACAGCGTCTTCGGTGAAGTATGGATTCGTTCTGGGAATGAATGGAAAGCTCTCTACATGCAAGAAACCTACGTCAAATGAAGGTGACCCTGAAATGGCAGTAACTATTCGCGTCGAACTTCCTCAACACCTGCGCACTCTGGCCCATGTCGGCCGCGAAGTGCAGCTCGAAGTCGAGACTCCAGTCACGCTGGGTTCGGTCCTCGACGCACTCGAGGCCCGCTATCCCATGCTGCGGGGAACTATCCGCGATCATGGCACGCAGCAGCGGCGCGCCTTCCTGCGTTTCTTTGCCTGCGAGGAAGATCTTTCCCACGAAACGCCCGAAACACCTCTCCCCGAAGCTGTCAGCTCGGGGAAAGAACCATTATTGATTATCGGAGCAATCGCCGGCGGCTAGCAGGTGAGCCCGCACTCTGAAATCGCGGGCTGTTTCTGCCTGGTAAGATTCTGCCGTGTCCATCACCGACACTACCGAGGCGGCCCGCGATATTCAGCTTCAAATTCAACGGGCGATGACCGGGGAGCAGCGCATTCTCCTCGCCTTCGAAATGAGTCTCTTCGCCCGCGACTTGGCTAAGGCGGGAATCCAGCGTGAACATCCAGACTGGGACGATGCGCGCGTTATTCGGGAGTTGCTGCGATTGGCGTTCCTGCCCGAGCCCTTGCCGGCAAAGTTCCCCGCGGAACGACTTGCGCATTTTCCAACCAACCGTGCATGATTGAGTCACTGGCCCAGTCCTGCGGATGAGCAGGCGGCTGCCGCTTCTCCATTGGGATTCCATAGGCCGATGATCCATTGCTCGCGAATCGTATTCCTGCCTCTATTAACCACCATCATCCTGGTTCCCTTGTTACGCGCGCAGGACAATTATGAGATCCAGGTCTATGGCTCCGAAACTGTCGCTCCGCGTTCCACCATGGTTGAGATCCATTCCAACTTCACCGCGGAAGGCAGCAAGACTGTGATCGACGGCATGCTCCCGACGAATCACGCGGAGCACCAAACCCTCGAACTCACCCAGGGCATCAACGACTGGGCGGAGGTTGGGTTCTACGTTTTCAGCAGCATTCAATCCGATGGGGGATGGCAGTGGGTGGGCGACCACATTCGCCCGCGAGTGCGCGCGCCGGAGCGATGGCATTGGCCCGTGGGAGTGAGCCTGTCGACGGAATTCGGCTACCAGCGCGCCGCCTTCTCGTCCGACACCTGGACTTGGGAGATTCGCCCCATCGTCGATCGAAAACTCGGCCCCTGGTATCTCGCCTTCAATCCTGCACTCGAGCGCTCGTTTCATGGGCCGAGCGTGAACCAGGGAGTAACTTTTGCCCCCAACGCGAAAGTCAGTTACGACTTCACCAAGAAGATTGCGGGCGGCCTGGAGTACTACGCGTCCTATGGTTCGCTGGACGGTTTTCTCCCGCTCCGCGATCAGCAGCAGCAATTCTTTCCCGCGATCGATATCGACTTCGCTCCTGAGTGGGAGTTTAACTTCGGAGTTGGGATTGGAGCGACTCGTTCCACCGACCACCTGATCGTAAAGTGCATTGTGGGCCGCAGATTTTCCTGGCCTCACCGAAGTACAGCGAAGCTGAACCTGCAGCAACGATAGGCTTCTCGGGCTGAGACGGGCGCCTATCCGGCTGGCTGCGGAATAGGCGACATCAACGGCGGAGTTTGTGGAGGTGGCGGATAAAGTATCAAACTCAGCGGCTGGTAGCGCGCCGCAAAAAAATACATCGCATACGCGGGGAAGAATACGATAGCGGGCACCGCGATCAGCGAAACTAAATAAAGAAAAATTGCCAGCAGAATGCAGCCCACCACCACAGCCAGGGTAATGGTGAAAACATTCCACGTCATGCCTGCGGTCTTGCCTGTCAGCACGGCAATAATTCCGATTGCCGCCGCCGGAATAGCGACGATCAATCCAAGAATTAACGAAACGATGCCAATGACGATTCCTGCCCCGATCGCCAGCACGATCTTCATTCCTATATAGCCCGCATAACCGCCTTGCTCCGCCCGAATCATCGGCCACAACCGTCGCCAGCCTTCCACTGCGCCGATATCTTCCAGGGCCATCTGCGGCACTACGAAATCTTTAGTGAGCACATGCACCACTCCCACGAGCAGAAAGAAAGCGAACGTCAGAAAGAACACTACGATTCCGCCGAGAACCAGCGGCAGAACGTGCTCGCGAGGCGAATTAAACCACCCCATCCCGAAAGCAAACGCAGCGGGCAATCCCAGTACTACAATCGCTCCCGCGAAAGCGACGAAAAGAAAACCCAACTGCCAGAGAAAATATTTCCACCCTGCTCCTTGCCTACGGCTCCATCCCTGCCGAATGCGGCATTCCCGGGTCAGCACGCTGTCGAACAGGATGAATCGCATCACGCTGCTGATGTACATCAACACAATGAAGAGCACAGTGCCGGTGATCACCAGCGTGGCAATGAGTCCGCCCAGAATTGCGGGATCGATTCTCGGTAAACCCTGCGCAATGAAATGGCGCGACGTTCCGGTCTGACTCGGAAAGTTTGTAGGGAAGTGGAAGCTCCCGCCAGAGCCCATCTCTCCGGCCAGCATGCCGACGACCGCCAGTCGAGTCCACTGCCCAAAGCGAAACGGTTGCAGCAGTTGCCGCTTGGCGTGTTGAAAAGCGAGTGTGATGGTATCTACGGCGGAAATCGGCACGATTCACCTCGACAGAAAGCCCAGCAGCAAGGTACTGCGAAGCGTGAAGCTGCGCAAATCAATTTTTCAGATTTGAGGTTTCATTCATAGCGCAGGGCTTCGACGGGATCGAGCTTCGACGCCCGCAGCGCCGGCACCAGGCCGCTGATCACACCCACCACGAGCAGCACTGCGGTCGAGAGGATCACCGTCATCACCGAAATGCGAAGGTGTATGTCCGCTTGCCCGGAATCGTCTTCAAACAACGGGCCCATCAGGGGCAGCGTTCCGACCGACCATGCGATGAGATAGGACAGCAGCACTCCGATGGCGCCGCCGATAAACATGATCAGGAGCGTCTCGGCCAGGAATTGCAGTTTAATGTGGCGCTTGCGGGCTCCCAGCGCGCGCCGCAAGCCGATCTCGCGAATGCGCTCGTCCACCGACACCAGCATGATATTCATCACGCCCACGCCGCCAATGCCCAGGGTTAGGGTTCCAATGAAAGTGAGCAGAACCTGCAAGCCAATCGTCAGCGCATCGATGACGGGACGAAACTCGTCGCGCCCGAACATTTGAAATGCCTTGGGGTCAGTCGGGGAAAAATTCTGGCGAGTCGCAACGGCTGCCAGCACCTGGGCCATTGCTTTCTTTTCAAACTGAGGAGCGATCGGCTCAAAGACCATTACTGCCGCATAGCGCGTGTTCCACAAATCGCCCGCCGCCGAATACGGGATCCAGGACGATTCGTCATCGCTGGAAAAGTAATTACTGAGCTGGATTTTCCGCGCCATGACGCCGATCACAGTGAAGCGTACACCTGACACTTGCACCGTCTCGCCGACTGCGGGCCGGCCGCTGAACAATTCTTCTTTCAGCCGCCCCCCCAGGAAGATCACGCGACGGCGTTCCAGTTCGTCTTCGGCGTTAATCCAGCGGCCTTCCACCGGAACTTCATTGCGCATTTCGCCGTATTCCGGACAGACGCCGCGCACCGGCGCCGTGCCCACCATGCGGTCCCCATAAGCAATTCCGGGACGCCGAACCGTCTCCAGGCAAACATGTTTCACCAGCGGAGCGGTCGCTTTCACCATGTCGAGATCGGCCTGCTCGAGCACAACCTTTTTGCCGGCGCGCTGGCCGCCCGGTTGCTCGCTGGTTTGCTGCGGCCAGCAGATGACCGCGCCTTTGCCGAACGCATCGAAGCCATGCACCAGCACGCTGCGGAAACTACTGCCATAAGCGATCAGCAACGTCACCGTGGCGATGCCCCACACGATTCCCAGCATGGTGAGGAAACTGCGAGTCACGTTGCGCTTCAGCGCGGTCCAGGCTTCGAGAATGATTTCAATCAGCATTTTGGAATGCTTGCACCACGAAGGACACGAAGGTTCACCAAGGAAGTCATTTCCGTTTGTTTCTTCGTGTAACTTCGTGTCCTTCGTGGTTCAAGCTCTCATCCTCCAGCCTCATAGCGCAGCGCTTCAATCGGATCAATCGATGCGGCTCTCCGCGCCGGATAGAGTGCCGCTCCTATTGCGACCGCTCCCAGCAGGCCAGCCGCAATCAATCCCGAACTCCAACTGGGAATCAGCCCAGCGAAGAAATCTGGCATGGGCAACATGTTCACCAGCGCGCAGAAACCGAACGCGACGGCGAGGCCAATCCCTCCACTCAAAAAGGCGATGATCAGAGCCTCAATAAAAAATTGCCGCAAAATCGTTCCGGCGGGAGCGCCAATCGCCTTGCGCACGCCAATCTCGCGAGTCCGCTCGCGCACCGCGACCAGCATCACATTCATCACGCCGATGCCGCCCAGAATCAGGGTTACGATCCCGACCGCTCCCAGAAAAAATTTCATGCCATCGGTCATCGCCTTGAAAGCCATCGCCTCCTGCACCGTATCCCAGATAGGGCAGGCTTCTTTATCGTTGGGATCGTAGCGATGCATGCGCGCCAGCGCGACGCGCACCTCATGTTTGCAGGCTTCGTGCTGGTCCACCGATTTCGGCGTCACCAGAAGTTGATCGAAAGTCTCACTCGTTCCCGGAGGTTTGTCGGGAAAGTCGCGCCGCATAGCCGCAAAGGGCACGAAAACTTTATTCACATCCCAGCCGTCGTAGCTGGAGTCCTGCTTCTTTTTCGCCATGACTCCAATCACGGTGTAAGGAAAATCGTTGAGATAAACCGAATCTCCCACCGGATTGCGGCCTGGGAACAACTGCTTGGCCGCATCGGAGCCGAGAAAGGCGACGCGCCGAGCTTCCCGCATGTCGTCCCAGTCGTAGAAACGCCCGGTGCCAACGTCGAGGCTGCGAATGTAGCTAAACTGAGGATACGATCCAGTCACTGTCAGTGCGGCATTGTTGAAATTGGAGTGGGTGCGGACCGTGTCCTGCTCGAGTTCCGGAATCGCATACTCACAATCGGGCGACTCCGATTGCACCGCCGCGACATCCGGATATTCCCAGTGCACAATTCTCCCGGCGTGAGTTCCCCCGGCCTGAAGACTGGTGCGGCCGTGAAAAACAATCATCACATCCTTGCCGAGATTTCGCGCCTGGTCCTCCTGGCCCTTGCGCAAACCCTCGCCTGCGGCAACCATGAGCACAATGGAAACGATGCCCCAGGCAATCCCAAACATGGTGAGAAAGGCGCGAAGCTTGTGTGACCACAGGGTTCGCAGGACATCGAAGATGAGATCCCGCAGTGTCATCAGTAAGTTGGACGTAGGCGGGAAGAGAAAGTCATCCCGCCTGCCTTAGTGTTAGATACGCATTCGGCAGGGATTTTGTTGCAGGAAAAAGCCGCTCAAGCAGCCGATCGGTCTGGCGCCGGGGCTTTCGCCTTGTCTATTTCCGGATCATGCTGGGACGAGGTCCTTCGCCATGGTAAACAGCGGTGTACCAAATAGGTCGCGAGGTGGTTCATTCGTGCGCTGGAATCCATGTTGTTTATAAAGGTGGATGGCGGGCTTTAGAAATGGCGTGGTGCTGAGAAATACGCGCCGGCAAGCCTGGTCGAAGGCCCACTGCTCGACTTGCTCAAGCAATCGAGCTCCGACTTTGAGTCCCCTCGCGCTTGGCAGCACAGCCATCCCCCGCATGTACAACGCCCGATCCTTCACTACGGCGGCCACGCTCCCTAGCGCTTTGTCCTCGCGGCATGCAATCCAGACCGGACCTTCGCGCATGCGAGCCTCGATCTGCCTCGCGTCCGGCGTCGTCGCCGCAAAGCCTGCCGGAGTATAGAGGGCTTCGAATTCAACGAAGGATTCGCGGAGCACCCGTGCAATGGCGGCAGCATCCTCTGGATCCGCCAGACGAATGTCGATCTTTAGCGAGCTGTGCATTGTGGTGCTTTACGGCGGCTGTTTTCGCTACTGTAAATCAAGCTTTCACGGCCGTCGCACCCACCCGGTCGATCCATCTATCAAATTCGCGCAGCGCCAGTTCGCACTGCTGGCGGTGTCTTTCCTTGCGATCGCGTATTTTCTTCTCCAGCGGTGGAAGGAGATCGAAAGTGATGTTTGCGGGCTGAAAATTCTTCGCATCAGCATGTGTCACATAGCGCGTGAGTGACCCAAATGCGGAAGCGCGCGGCGCAGGCACAATGGCAGCCTCGGAAAGCAGTGCGGCGGCGTGGATCCCGGCCAGCAGTCCCGTCGCAATCGATTCCACGTAACCTTCTACTCCGCAAATCTGTCCCGCGAAGAAGACTCGCGGGTGCGCCTTCATCTGCAAGGTCTCGCTCAACAGCGTCGGCGCATTAATGTAGGTGTTGCGATGAATTTGCCCGTAGCGCAGGAAGCGCGCATTCTCCAAACCTGGAATCAGCCGCAGCACGCGCGCCTGCTCGCCAAACTTCAAATGATTCTGGAATCCGACCAGGTTGTAGGAGTCGGCCCGCAGGTTCTCCTGCCGCAGTTGCACCACCGCGTAGGGCATCTTGCCGGTGCGCGGATCGAGCAAGCCAACCGGCTTCATGGGGCCGAAGCGAAGCGTATCGCGCCCACGGCGCGCAATCTCCTCGATCGGCAAGCAACTCTCGAAGTAATTCAGTTTTTCCCAGTCCTTTTCCTCCACCGATTGCGCGGCCACCAGCGCATCGTAAAAGCGGGCGTATTCCTCGGGCGTCATCGGACAGTTAATGTAGTCCGCCGATCCTTTGTCGTAGCGCGCTGCCATGTAGACGCGCGATCGATCGATCGAATCCGCTTCGACGATGGGGCTGATGGAATCATAAAAGTACAAATGCGGACCGTGTGGAGCGGGCACCCCCGCCCGTTGCTTAGATTCTGATGAGTCACTCAGACGCGCAATCTCGGACGCGAGCGCGTCCGAAGTCAACGGACCTGTGGCGATGATGGTCACGTCGCGCGCTTCATCGACCGCAGTCACTTCTTCGCGCTTGACCGTGATGCGCGGTTCCCGCGAAATTGCTTCGGTCACACGCGCGGCGAATGTGACACGGTCCACGGCCAATGCGTGTCCCGCAGGCACCGCACATTCGCGGGCAATCTCGAGCAGCAACGAACCGGCGCGGCGCATTTCTTCTTTCAGCAGCCAGGGCGCGGTATTTTCGCTGTCAGACTTCAACGAATTCGAGCACACGAGTTCAGCGAAATCGGAAGTCTGGTGAGCTGGCGTGGTTCGCACTGGGCGCATCTCGTAGAGTTGCACGTCGAACCCACGCCGTGCACACTGCCATGCAGCCTCAGACCCAGCCAGCCCCGCGCCGATGATTTTGATCGTCGCCATCTTCTATATTGTGACGCTCTATTGTTACGTCCGGCGCGCTTTTCGCGGCGGGTGAATTCTCTCGTGTCTTTCCAGCATCGCGACAAACTCGCGAATCTTGCGGGCTCGCGTCTCCGCCTTTTTCACCGTCTGAATACGGAATAACACGGCGTAGCGATTCGCGCCATCGAGAGACTGAAAGAAATCTCGGGCTGGCGGGCTTGCATCCAACGCCGTCTGAAAGTCTTCCGGGACCGTCGCCCCTTTTGGTGAGTCGTAAGCCGCATCCCAACTTCCGGCTTTCCTGGCGGCCTCTACCGCTTCGAGGCCCGCATCTTTCATTCGGCCATCCCCAATCAGGGCCGTCGCTTTGTCGCGATTGATCTTCGACCAGATGCTCTTTGCCGAACGGGGAAGAAACCGTTGCAGCCACGCCTGCTCGCTCTCGGCACGCTTCTGCCCGTCAATCCATCCATAGCACAGAGCCACTTCAAGCGCCTGAGCGTAGGTTACCGATCGCAGGTTCGATCTTTTCTTCGCCAGCCGCAACCACAGGCCCTGGGATTTGCGATGATTTGTCTCCAGCCATCGGGACCAGGCGACCTGAGTCGCGAACAGGCGGATCGGATTGGCCGCGACTGCCTTCCCGGCTTTCACGCTGCTTTCTCCGCCAATTTGCGCAGAGCCTCACCAGCGAGAACCACGGGCCGCCATTGATCGCGAAACGTCGCGTCCAGCCGCTGGTAAAAGTCGATCGCATTCTTGTTCCAGTCGAGCACTTCCCAGTGTATTCCGTAACAGTGCTCGTCAACTGCAATCCGCGCAACCGAAGTCAGCAAGGCCTTTCCAATGCCACGCCCGCGAAAGGACTCGCGCACGAACAAATCCTCCAGAAAAAGTCCGCGTCCCACCCAGGTGGTGTAGTATGCAAAAACCAGAGCGTAGCCCGCCGGCTGGCCGTCCCATTCGGCGATGAGCGCGCGAAAACGCGGGTTCTTCCCGAATCCATCGCGCGCCAGGTCTTCCTCGCGTATGGTGACCAGTTCAAGTTCGTGCTCGTACTCGGCCAGTTCGCGGATCATCGCGTGAAGCAGCGCTGCATCATGGACGGTTGCTGGACGAATGCTAAGCATAGACAGCGGGCCTCCTCAATCATTCACGTTTTTCCTTTATCATAAGTGATCAAATTTCTGTATGGAGACCTCATGGCGCGAATTGACTTAATCAGTCCGGAAGTGGCGACCCCCGAAGTGAAGGAAATTTACGAGAAGGCGCTTCGAGGCAAGCCCGGAAATGCGCAGAAGGCGCTGGCACATCGCCCAGAGATGCTGAAGAACTTTCTGCTTTTTTACGCCAGCGTCGGCCGTTCTCTCGACCGCAAGCTTTACGAAATGATTTATCTGCGCGTCTCGTTTATTAATGGATGCCACTACTGCACGCAGCACCACGTTGCGTCTTCGAAACGAGTGGGGCTGACGGCCGACGACTGGGCTGCGCTCAAGGCGGGAGATTATTCGCGCTACAGTGACAAGGAGCGCGCCGCTTTGGTTTACGTCGATAAATTAACGCGTACGCCGCAGAGCATTACCGACGCCGATTTCGCTCCGCTGCACCAGCATTTTTCCGAACCGGAAATCGTGGACATCCACCTGCTCACGGGCCTGGCAAACCTTACGAACCGCTTCACCGATCCGTTGGGGCTGGAAGTGGAATTCCCCGAGGAAAAAATCTAAAACTCGCCACGGATTCTTACGGATTTATACGGATAAAAAAAGTCCGGGTTATCCGTGAACATCCGTCTAATCCGTGGCTAAAGGATTTCCCGCGCGTCGCCCACTCGCCGCGTCACACGCTCTCGGTCGAGATACTCCAGCAACGGAATCGCGTACTTGCGGCTGACCCCCGTCAATTCTTTGAACTTTGCTACGTCCATCTTCGGCGACTTGTTTTTTTGCAGGGCGACTAGCCGGCGCAGCTCTTCCAAGGCGCCGCGGTGAAAAACCAGTTCGTCGGAAATCTTTACCAGACTCTTGTCACGAAGCAGCAGCGTGACGATTTTCTGTGCGCGAGTTTTATCCACCTTCAGGCCCGCAAGCACCTCGTGAAGCGCGGGAGCTTTCAATCCCGCTGCGGCAAAGGCATCCTCGATTTTCTTCTTCGACTCCGCTTCTTCATCTTTCATCGCAACGCCGTGGCCGGGAAGTCGTATCACATCGCCGGCCACCTCAATGTGCTTTTCCCGCATCAGCAGTTCGACCGCCGCGGTGAACACCTCCGCCGACGCCTTGACCTGCTCCCGCAGCACTTCCCGGGCTATCCCGGCTACTAAAGAGTTTTTCTTGTGAAAGTCGGTAACCGCATTCAGGACGGATTCCTGCAGTTGGACGATCGCCGCCGCGTCGACAAATAATTCTCCGATCCGCAACGCGCGCACTACTTTCAGCATTCGGGCGAGTTGAGACTCGACGAAATCTCGGCTCCATCCGCTCTCGGCGACAAGTTGCGCCATCGAAAGTCCCGCATGTCCGCGCCGGGCGATCCGCGCGGTGAGGATTGTTTCCGCGTCTCCGTCGGCGAGGATTTGCAGGAAGCGTTCGTGTCGGGGCATGCGAGGGATGGGAGCAGCATCAAGGACGATGCCGCCGCCAATAGTTATGACCGGCGAAAACTGGCGGACAATGAAGCGATCTCCAGGCAGCAGAAGTGACGGTTCGGGAAACTTCAGCCGCGCAAACGATTCTGCTCCGGGAGCAAGCTGCTTCATGCCGTGAAGTGCGATCTCCGCGACAGTCTCCATCGTGTTGGAATGAAAATGAACCCGAGCGCGATTCTTCAGCGCGCGTGGCGCCGCAGCGAGCAACCGCAGACGCACGTCCACTCGGCGCGTGGTTGCGAACGTCGACGGCGGTGCGAGCGTCATTCCCCGAGATAAATCTTCCGTGCCCGCGCCCGCCAGGTTGAGCGCGGTCCGTTGCCCCGCGACCGCGGCGTCGGCAGCCTGCCCGTGCACCTGCACGCCGCGCACGCGAACTTTTCGACCGGAAGGAAAGACTTCCAACTCCTGCTCCCGCCGAATCGTTCCTGCGACCAGCGTTCCGGTCACGACCGTGCCAAATCCTTTCATAGTAAAGACGCGATCGATCGGCAGTCGCGCCAGCGCATTCGAATCACGAGGGCGAACTTCGACTGCGGCCGCGGCGATTGCCCGTGTCAGATCGTCGAGCCCCGCGCCAGTCAACGCGCTCGCTGCCACAATGGGAGACTTGGGCGATTCCAGAAATGTTCCGCGCAGAAATTCCTCGACCTCCAATCGCACCACATCGAGAGTCTCCGCGTCGACCGCGTCCGACTTGGTCAGCACCGTGATGCCGCGTTGCACACCCAGCAACTGCAAAATGTCGAAATGCTCCCTGGTCTGCGGCTTGATTGATTCGTCGGCCGCGATCACCAGCAGCACCAGGTCGATCCCGCCAACCCCGGCCAGCATGTTGCGCACAAAGCGTTCGTGGCCCGGAACATCCACAAAGCCAAGGTGCAGCGTCTCCTCGCCGGCGCCCGGCAAATCCATGTGAGCGAAACCGAGATCGATGGTGATGCCTCGCCTTTTCTCCTCTTCCAACCGGTCCGCATCGATTCCCGTCAACGCCTTCACCAGCGCGGTTTTTCCGTGGTCGATGTGCCCCGCCGTGCCTACAACGATCGATTTCATTACCAGAATCGTAGCTGCCGGTTGGCTGCAAAAGCAATTTCCGCAGGCCCTACCCCCCGCCGCTCCGAAATGCGACAATAGAAGCTCTTCCCATGGCCACCTCCTTGACCTCTGCTTTTTCTCCGGAAACCCTGCGGCAGCACGGCCTCACGCCTGAGGAGTACGAGAAAATCAAGCAACTGCTCGGTCAGCGCGAGCCTACCCTCACCGAACTCGGCATCTTCAGCGTGATGTGGAGTGAGCACTGCTCCTACAAATCGTCGCGCATGCATTTGAAGCGCCTGCCCACGCGCAGCAAACTCGTGTTGCAGGGGCCGGGCGAGAATGCCGGCATCATCGACATCGGCGATGGATGGGCCTGCGCTTTCAAAATCGAATCGCACAATCACCCGTCGTTCATCGAACCGTTCCAGGGCGCGACCACCGGCGTTGGCGGCATTCTGCGCGACATTTTTACCATGGGCGCGAGGCCGGTTGCGGTGATGGACTCGCTGCGCTTCGGCCCGATCACGGCACACGTAGCCCCGGACGCATTCGTCCGGGGGGACGAGCAGAGTGCTTCGGAGCGCCGGACGAATGCGTCCGGCACCACGCAAGTCGCTTCGCATTCCGAACTCCACAAGAATCACTCCATCCTCGATGGCGTGGTCAGCGGCGTCGCCTCTTACGGCAACTGCTTCGGCGTGCCCAACCTTGGCGGCGAGACGAAGTTCGAACCTTGCTACTCCGGCAATCCTTTGGTGAATGCATTCGCGCTCGGCCTGGTCCGCAAGAATGAAATCTTCTACGCCAAGGCTGCTGGCGAAGGGAATCCGGTGATCTACGTTGGGGCGAAGACCGGGCGCGACGGCATTCACGGCGCGACCATGGCCAGCGAAGAATTCAGCGAGGCCTCGGAAGCAAAGCGGCCGAATGTGCAGGTGGGCGATCCTTTCCTGGAAAAATTGCTGCTCGAAGCCTGCCTTGAAGCGATGCAGACGGGCGCGATCATTGGCATTCAGGACATGGGCGCTGCGGGACTGACGTGCTCGACTTGCGAAATGGGCGGCCGCGGCGGCGTGGGCATTGAAATCGAACTGGATCGCGTGCCCCAGCGTGAAACCGGCATGACTCCTTATGAAATCATGCTCAGCGAATCGCAGGAGCGCATGTTGCTAGTCGCGCAGAAAGGCCGTGAGGACGAAGTTTTCCGCGTCTTCGAAAAGTGGGGACTCGATGCGGTCGAAGTGGGCAAGGTCACTACTGGCAACAAACTTCGCGTGCTGGAACATGGAAAAGTCGTCGCGGAAATTCCGAATCCGGCGCTGACGGATGAAGCGCCGCTGTACAAGCGTCCGCTCGCGCGATGGGAACCGCCGGTTCCGCGCGAGATGCCGGAAGATATCAAACTCGGCGCAGCGGGAAATCTTACTTCGAATCTGAAACAGCTTTTGGCCAGTCCGAACATTTGCGGAAAGCGCTGGGTGTGGCAGCAATACGATCACATGGTGCAGACCAACACGGTCGAAGCGCCGGGGGCGGGCGATGCGGGAGTGATTCGCATCAAGGGCTCGCAGCGCGGGCTGGCAATGGCGCTCGACGGGAATGGGCGCTGGTGCTTTCTCGATCCGCGGCTGGGCGCCATGCACGCTGTGGCCGAGGCTGCGCGCAAAGTCGCGTGCTCGGGTGCGACTCCTGTTGGCGCAACGAATTGCCTCAACTTCGGCAATCCCGAAAAGCCGAACATCATGTGGCAATTCTCGCAAACCATCGACGGCATCACCAAAGCTTGCGAAGAATTGGAAATTCCCATCACCGGCGGCAACGTCAGCTTCTACAACGAAACGCTCGGCGAAGGCATTTATCCCACGCCGGTGTTGGGCGTGGTGGGGACTCTCGCGGACGTGCACAAAGCCGCGAAAATGCACTTCGCTGCGCCCGGGCGCACCATCGTGCTATTGCGCGCCGGAGACGCTGGCGATATCACCGATGCAGAGACCGAATTCGGCTCATCGGAATATGCCAAGGAAATTCTGGGCGCGCTGTGGGGATATCCACCGGAACTTGATCTGGAGAAAGAAGCCGCGCTGCAAAAAACGGTGATCGAGTTGGTTCAGCAGGGCTTGGTCGAGTCGACGCATGATTGCGCAGACGGTGGACTGGCAGTCGCTCTGGCCGAGAAGGCATTTCCTAAAGGTATTGGTGCGCGCGTGAATCTGGCGGCTGGCGGACTATTTGCGGAGTTTGCACTGTTTGGAGAAGATGCCAGCCGCATCCTGATCTCTTGCGACCCGGAGCAGGTGGCGCGAATCCAACGACTAGCAGGGAAGCGCGGCATAAGAGCAGAAGTGATCGGGGAGACGATCGCGGATCGGCTGGAAATCTCGCTCGACGGCAAGGTCGTGATTTCGGCGCCGGTTGCGGAATTGAGCGCGTCGTACGAAGGCGCCCTGGAATCGGCGCTGCACACGGATCCGGAACTGGTGGCGGCGGAACAGAATACGTAGGGACAGCCGCCTCGGCTGTCATGGGGTTGAGCTAATAGCCAGAAGCTAAAAGCTGAAAAGGCCAAGGACTAAATGCAGATTTCCGACAAATTTCACGATGAGTGCGGCGTGGTGGCAATCTTCGCGCATCCTGAGGCGGAGAAGCTCGCTTACCTGGGGCTGCATGCGCTGCAGCATCGCGGGCAGGAGTCGGCGGGAATCGTTTCGTCCGACGGCCTCTCTTCGCGCGTGCACAAGGCCATGGGCTCGGTCGCCGACATCTTCACCGAGGACGTGCTGTCGAAGATGCGCGGCACCCTCGCCATCGGCCACACGCGCTACTCTACAGCTGGCGATTCGGCATTGTTGAACGCGCAACCGATCCTGGTGCAGTCGAACAAAGGTTCTATTGCCGTGGCGCATAACGGCAACCTGGTCAACGCTCTGCAGGTGCGTTCGCAACTGGAAAGTCAGGGATCGATTTTTCAAACCAACAGCGACACCGAAGTCATTGTCCACCTGATCGCGCTTTCCAAGGAGCACACCCTGCCGGAAGCCGTGGCGGACGCACTGCGCCGGGTGGAAGGCGCATTTTCGCTGGTGATGATGAGCAACGACCGTGTTTTCGCAGTGCGCGACCCGCGCGGCTTCCGGCCGCTGGCCATGGGCCGCATCGCAGCTGTTGAGGGACAAAAACAAGACACCATCGTCTTCGCTTCCGAGACTTGCGCCTTCGATCTTATCGGAGCCGACTATGTGCGCGACGTGAAGCCGGGTGAACTCATCGTAGTTGGCCCTGAAGGAATCAGTTCGCGCTTCTACACCGAGGCCGCGCCGCAATCGAGTTGCATCTTCGAGCACGTATACTTCTCGCGTCCTGACAGCGTCGTCTTCGGCCGCGCGGTGCAGACCAGCCGCGAAGAACTCGGCCGCCAGCTGGCGCGGGAAGCGGGCGTCGAGGCCGATCTTGTGGTTCCCGTACCCGATTCTGGCGTGACTGCCGCGGTTGGTTTTGCCGCCGAGAGCGGTATTCCATTTCGCTTTGCGCTCATCCGCAATCACTACGTGGGTCGCACGTTCATCGAGCCTAGCCAGAGCGTGCGCGACTTTGGCGTGAAGCTGAAACTGAACCCGGTGCGCTCGCTGCTGCAGGGCAAGCGCGTGGTGCTGATCGACGATTCGATCGTCCGCGGCACTACCAGCCGCAAGATTGTTCGCATGATTCGCAGCGCTGGGGCCAAAGAAGTCCACATGCGCATTTCCTGCCCGCCTACCATTTCGCCCTGCTATTACGGCGTCGATACGCCCTCGAAGAAACAACTCATTGCCGCCAACAAGTCGGTGGAGGAAATTCGCGACTACATCGGCGCCGATTCGTTGGCCTATCTTTCGCTGTCAGGCCTGAAGAAAGCCTGCGGTGAGGGTGAGAAGATTTCGTATTGCTCAGCCTGCTACACGGGAAATTATCCCACCGACATTATTGACGTCGCGGAAATTCAGCCCGCCGTGGCCCGACGGTAAAGACCTCACCTCGCACTCGGACTTCTCAAACCCTGAACCACGAAGGACACGAAGGTTCACGAAGGAAATCCCGAGCTCCGGCTTCCTTCGTGGACCTTCGTGCCCTTGGTGGTCCAAGGTTTGAGCGCCTTCTCAGATCTTCGGCTTTCGCGCCTGAACGACCCGAGGGATCGACTGCAGATCGGGCAGTATCTCCACCGCTTCCCAGCCATCCTCTGAAGTTGCAAGAAGCTGCTGCACCGCGCGGGCGATGGTGCCGCTGATTTCCATCACCAGCCATCCGCCGGGACGCAGCGCCGCATAAGCCTGCGGCAACAGTCGTGTGATGACTTCGACCCCGGTTCGCCCGCCAAACACGGCATTCCGCGGCTCAAATTTTCGAACCTCGAGTTGTACCTCATCTTCTTCCGCTTCGCCCACGTACGGAGGATTGGAGACCACGAAGTCCCACTCCGTCACCGCCAGCCCATCAAGCAGATCTCCCTGATGAAACTGAATTCGCGTCTCAAGCTGATGCCGCGCCGCATTCGCCCGGGCGACTTCGAGCGCCGCAGCGGAAATATCGGTGGCATAAATTAGCGCCTCAGGAAATTCTTTCGCCAGCGCGAGAGCAATGGCACCCGACCCGGTTCCAACATCGATAATTCGAAGTTTCGCGTGGGGTGAGCGCTCGTGCGTGCCAGCCCTCTGCTCAGAAAGAGCCAGCACAGTCTCAATCACATGCTCGGTCTCCGGACGCGGAATCAAAACCGCGGGAGTAACGATCAGATCCATGCCCCAGAATTCCTGATGTCCAGTGATATATTGCGCGGGAACGCCGCGAGCGCGCTCAGAAAGAGCAGTCTCATAGCGTGTTTGCTCTTCGGCAGTAAGTTCGCGTTCGGGATGTGCAAATAAATAGGCGCGGTCGCTGCCGAGCGTAAACATCAACAGCAGTTCGGCGTTCAGGCGCGGCGAAGGAACGCCATCAGCCGCAAGGCGCGAAATCGCCGACGCAAGAGATGCTTTTAGCTGCACGCGCAATTTTAACCACAGAATTTGCAACGCGCGCAGGGTAAAACGAAGGGAGGCGCGTCAGCGCTCTCGGGGATTGCGGCGAACGATCTCGGCGTTGAGAACTGTAGCGTAAGCCACCCAGGCCGCGTAGGGAATGAAAGCGTTGGCCGCGGCGCGATCGACCTTGCGCGCGGCGGAAATGTAAGAGGTAATCGTTCCTTCCAGCGCGACGATATCGCCGAGCGCCCGCCTGGGACGGCGTTCGCCGAAAAACAGCTTCGACCATTGCGCGTTCGCCGCGAGTTGAGAAACCCAAAGTCGCAGCGCCGCATTGCGATGACGCGACGGCGCCGCGTTCCAAATCCGCCAACCCGACCATGCGATCATGGCGTAGAGCGCAGTCCACACCACGGGAAACACCGCGTCGGGCGGCATGAAACTCGGCTTATCCAGCTCCTGGTACCAGGAATCCCGGTTGCCATTGCGGCTGTAATGGGCCCCGTACCATGCTGCTCCGGCGGTGGCGGCGCCGAAGGCCGCGAGCGCGAGCAGGGAGCGAGATTTCTCGTTCGTCATAAGCGTTAGGTGTCAGCGCATGCGACGGGGTTGTCGCCCTATTTCTGGCTAGTCCCGCTCCGCCGACATTCATAGCCCAGATAGATCATCTGGCCAATGTGATGCTGCATGTGGGCGGCGCAGTGCACAACCATGTCGAGGCGGTTCTTTGCGGTCGCGCCAACCCCGGAATATTCCTTCGCCCAATCCTCTGCGGACTGGGCGTGAATCGTCTTCTGTACCATGGCGACCGCTTCGTCGAAGCGTTTCAGCGCCTCTTCTTTCGACGGAGGATTGGGATCGTTGAACTCGCGCGGCCGGTCGCGCACGTAGCCCGTCTTCGCAATTTGCGCGCCGATGTAGTAATTCAGGTTGCCGGTCAGGTGCAACACGAGGTGGCCGAAGCTGTTTCCGAAAGGGAAGGGCTTCTGCCAGAACTGGGAGTTTGTCAACGGAGCCGCCAACTCGCGGACGCGGGCGGCATTCGCGGAATAGCGATCGGCAAGCACGGAAGAGAGAGTGGCGTTCAAATCGGACATGTTTTGTTCCCTGCGAGCGTGGCTCAAACCTTTGCCAGCTTCCTCCGGCGGACAGCCGAGGCGGTCGTCCCCACATAATCACACCACGCTGGCGGCTTCCTGCTTCAGCTTCTCAGCCTGATAGTGGGTGGTGAGCGCCTCGATCAGCGGCTGCAACTTTCCGTCCATGACCGCTTCAAGCTGGTGAATGGTAAATCCGATGCGGTGATCAGTCAGGCGGTTCTGCGGAAAGTTGTACGTACGAATCTTCTCGCTGCGATCGCCCGAGCCGACCATGGCTTTGCGCTCTTTCGCCAGGGCCTGTTGCTGCTTGTCCATTTCAATTTCGTACAAGCGCGAGCGCAGCACGCGCATTCCTTTTTCGCGATTTTTGATCTGCGACTTTTCGTCCTGGCAACTCACGACGGTGTTCGTCGGAATGTGCGTGATGCGCACCGCCGAGTAAGTCGTATTCACCGATTGCCCGCCGGGACCGGAGGAGCAGAATGTGTCGATGCGCAAGTCTTTGGCCTCGATCTTGATGTCGACATCTTCCGCTTCCGGCAGCACCGCGACGGTGACCGCCGAGGTGTGCACCCGTCCTTGCTGCTCCGTCGCTGGCACGCGCTGCACGCGATGCACGCCGCTTTCGTACTTCAGTTGCGAGAAAACCCGATTGCCTTCAATGATGGCGATGACTTCCTTCAATCCGCCGGCGGACGACTCGGACGACGACAGCACCTCCACTTTCCAACGCTGGGTTTCCGCGTAGCGCGTGTACATACGGAAAATTTCCGCAGCGAAGAGCGTGGCCTCGTCTCCCCCAGTCCCGGCGCGGATTTCCAGAATGATGTTCTTCTCGTCGTTGGGATCCTTGGGCAGCAGCAATACCTTCAACTCTTCCTCGACCGACTTGACCCGCCCCTCCAATTGTGTCAGTTCGTCCTGCGCATAGGCGCGCATGTCGGCATCTTTTTCGTCGACCAGCATAGCCTTGCTGTCCGCAATTCCTTTGGACAGATCTTTATATTCGCGATACTTCTCGACGATCGGCGCGATCTCGGCATGCGCCTTGGCAGTCTTCTGGTATCGCGCCGAGTCGTTGACGATATCCGGCGACGCCAGAGCATTGGTCAGCTCATCGTAGCGGCTTTCGATTTGGTCCAGACGTTCAAACATGGTCGTTGGTCGCTCGTGCGCTCACGCTGCTTTCTCCCGCAGGGCGTTGATCAGGCCATTAAGGCTTCTGCCGACCGCATCCGAGGATGCGAGAACGTTAAGCGCATCCTCGTTGCCTATGTATTGTAATTCTTTGGCTATCATAAGTTGCGTTTGAGCTTCCAACAAACGATCCACGCGCATGCAAAAGAAAATTCCCGAACTCGCGATCAGACCGATGTCCCTTGCCCTCCGCGATATTACTTGGCACCGATACGGCCGCCCGACGCAATTGCTGGCTCAATCCGTAGACCTCGTGTTTCGGAAACTGTGATGTTAGTCGATAAACGTCGACAACGAATCTCATCGCATCCTGCCAAACGCGCAAATCTTTGAATGACGCCGACATTGCAAGTACCTCTCAGAGGACTGTAATGCCGGGGGGTTGAGAGGCTAACGACAAACGACGAGCGACCAACGACGGTTTCCCAGGGTGGGAAACCCTAGGCAATTACCAACTCGCCGCCGCGCTCTTTTTCAAGCGACATGGCGTGGTCGAGGGCGGCGATGGCGCACAGGGCCTGCTCGTCGGACGGCGGCTTGGTCGTGATGCGCTGCAGCCACAGGCCGGGAGCGGTCATCAGTGCGAATAGCGATCCGCGATGCTTAGCGGCGAACCGGATGATCTCGTAAGAAACTCCCGCAATGATTGGCAGCAGGGCGATGCGCGATGCGAAGCGCGCCCAGAACGTGGTGAACGGAATCAGCATGTAGAAGCCGATCGAAATCAGCATCACCGTCATCAGGAAGCTTGTGCCGCACCGGGGATGGAAGGTCGAATATTTCTGCACTGCCTCGGTGTTGAGCGGGTCCCCGTTTTCGAAAGCGAAGACGGTCTTATGCTCGGCGCCGTGATACTCATACACGCGCCGAATGTCCTTCCACAACGAAACTCCCCAAATAAACGTCAGGAACAAAATCAGGCGAACCGCGCCATCGACCAGGTTGAAAATAATCCGCCCGCCCAGCGCGGGATCGATCTTCTTCAGTTCAGTCGCCGCCAGCAGCGGAATGTACTTGTACATGAAAATAAAAAAGGCCAGCGAGATGACGATATTCACGGCAGCCAGCCAATTGCTGAGGGTGGCGGCTTTTTCACGGGACTTGACGGTGGGCTGAGAAACTTCCGCCTGGCTTCGCTTTGGCGGGACAGCCGAGGCGGCTGTCTCTACGTGGTCTTCTTCCATCAAGTCTTCGATGGCGACGTTAGCGGAGAAGCGCAGCGCACGATAGCCTAGATTCATGGCGTAGCCAAGCGTCATCACGCCGCGCACAATGGGCCATGCCATCCATTTATGTTTCTCGGATGGACGCTCCAGCGGTTCGCTCATGGTGACCACTTCGCCGGAAGGTTTGCGGCACGCGATTGCCCACGCGTGCGGGGAGCGCATCATTACGCCCTCGAGCACGGCTTGCCCGCCGACCAGCGTTTCCTCTCCGCTTTCAAGCGCAGGAAGAAGTTGGACGGCGGCTAAGAATCGCAGATAATTTTTCAGTCGACGCACGGAGATTAGATGCTCCTGACAAAAGCCACGACGCACCTTTTAGGGTAACACGAGCAGCGCATTCGTTAAGCTGATCGGTTATTCGGCTAACTTTCAGAAGCCGCTAGGATTAACAGAAGCCTGAGGCATTACTGCTTGGGCCATGCTGGCGGGCCGCCAGCCCCGTTTGGCGCGGATCGACGATACCATTGAGACTTATGCGGCAACTGGCGACAGCTTGCGAAGCGATTGCCGGCACGACCAAAAAACTGCTGAAGACCGGCATCCTCGCCGACTACTTGAAATCGCGGACCATCGACGAGGCGGCAGTGTCGGCGATCTTTCTTTCCGGGCGGGCTTTTCCCGCATGGGAAGAAACCACACTACAGGTCGGCGGACGCTCGCTTTGGCAAATTGTCGCGGACCTATCCGGAAGCGACGAGGCCCAACTCAACGCCGCCTACCGCCGCCACGGCGACCTCGGTGCGGTCGCAGGCGAGGTCCTTCCGGCATCGTCCTGGACAAGGCGTAGGCGTGTCGGAAGTGGAGTCCACATTCCGACAGATCGCGAGCGCACGTGGGCCCGCGGCCAAGACAGCCCTCGTGCGCGATCTGCTTTCGCGCGCCACGCCGCTCGAAGCCAAGTACATCGTCAAAATCATGACCGGCGACCTCCGCATCGGACTTAAAGAAAGTCTGGTCGAAGACGCAATTGCCCGCGCCTACGGCTCCACTCTCCCCGAAGTGCAACGCGCCAACATGCTGCTCGGCGATATCGGCGAAACCGTGCGCGTGGCTTCGCAAGGTAAGCTCGCGCACGCCCAGATGCGGCTCTTCCATCCTCTCGGATTCATGCTGGCGAGCCCTATCGAATCCGCGGAAGAGGGCCTGAGTTATTTTGCGGAAGCGGCCGTGGAAGACAAGTACGACGGCATTCGCGCGCAAGCCCACGTAGCAGACGGCGAGGTGAAGTTCTTCTCCCGCACCCGCGACGAAATCACCGAGTCATTTCCGGAACTGCCGCAGGCGCTGGCCGGCCTGCCACAAGACGCGATTCTCGACGGAGAGATTGTGGCCTGGGACTATCCCAGCAATCCCGCTGATACTCAGCAGGTGGTGGATGAACCTGTATCGGAGGCCGGCGAGCAAAAAGCCGTGAACCTGGGGCGCGCCCGCCCCTTCAGCGTCCTGCAGCAACGGCTCGGCCGCAAGAAAGTCAGCGAAAAAATGCTGCGCGAGATTCCAGTCGCGTACCTCGCGTTCGACGTGTTGTACGCGGGCGGAGAACTGGTGATCGACCGTCCGCTGAGCGAGCGCGCTCGAATTCTGGATGATCTCTTAGCTGTTCCCCGAAAAAGCTCTAACCACAGAGGATCCCGAGGGCCACAGAGTAAGGCTCAAGCCGCATTGCCATTCGATTTGGATGCCGCCGACCTGGCCACAAGCGTGAGCGTAATCCGTGCTCCAGTATTTCGCGTCGCGTCGGCGGAGGAACTGGATCAGCTCTTCGTCGCAGCCCAGGCCCGCGGCAACGAAGGACTGATGATCAAAGATCTCGCTTCTCCCTACTCGCCGGGCAAGCGCGGCAAATCGTGGCTGAAGATGAAGCGCGAACTGGCCACGCTCGACGTCGTCGTCACCGCAGTCGAGTACGGCCACGGCAAACGCATCGGGGTGCTCAGCGATTACACCTTCGCCGTGTGGGACACGAATTCGGATAACAATAAAGACCGGTTGGTGAACATCGGCAAAGCCTATTCCGGTTTAACCGACGCCGAGATCGCGGAAATGACCCAGTGGTTTCTCGCGCACACCACCGAAGATCAGGGATTCCGCCGCGTGGTTGAGCCGAAGATTGTCCTGGAAGTGGCGTTCAACAACATGATGCAGTCCGACCGTCACGAGAGTGGCTACGCGCTGCGTTTTCCCCGCATCGTACGCCTGAGGCCGGATAAGTCGCCCGAAGAAGCCGACACCATCGAACGAGCGCGGGAAATCTATGAGACACAACAAGAATAAGAACGAGTCCGCGACCTAATGGCTGTGATGATGATGTTCTTCGCTCTCCGCCACTGGAATCACGCATCCGTGTGCCACTTCGCACACCACATGCTCGAACTGGATGGTCGTGTGGTCGATGCGGAAATCGTGCAGCAGACAGTCTTTCACCTCGCGCAGAATACCTTCGCTGACCGAAGGCGGAATGTCGGCGATCGAAATGTGGCAGGACAGCGCGTGCGTCTCCGATCCAATGCTCCACACATGCAGATCGTGCACGTCATTCACTCCGCCGATGGCCCGGATCGCCGATTCGATCTTCTCCAGCTTCATGCCGCGCGGCGTACCTTCCAGCAAAATGTTGAGGGTCTCGCGCACAATGCCGAACCCGGACCACAGGATCAGCACGCCAATGCCGACCGAGAGCACGGAATCGATCCAGTAATTTCCCGTCGCCAGGATGGCCCAGCCGCCGGCAATCACCGCCGCCGTCGAAAGCGTGTCGCCCACTTCATGCAGCAGAGCGCTGCGGATATTCACGTCACCGCCTGAACCGGGGCCCGAACTCCGGCCCGAGCGCCGCGTCGAGCGATACAGCAGCAGCGCGATCGCTCCATTCATCACCACGCCCGCCGCGGCCACCCACATCATCAGGCTGGCTCGCACCGGCTGCGGATGCTGCAACCGCCGAAAGGCCTCGTAGAAAATGAAACCCGCAACCGCTACCAGCGATGTCGCGTTGACCAGCGCCGCCAGCACGCCCGCGCGGTGATAGCCGTAAGTCTTCGTCGAACTCGCGGGACGCGATTGAAAATAAACCGCCACCAGCGAAAGCAGCAGGGCGAGAAAGTCCGACAGATTGTGTCCCGCCTCAGACAGCAGCGCCAGAGAATGCGCCCGGATGCCGGCGACGACCAGCAAGCCGATATATCGCCAGGGTCACGGCGAGCGATATCTTCAAAACCCTGGTCGTACCGCCCGCGCCATGAACGTGCACGTGCATTCCTCTAGTGTACGGGCGACGCAATCGCGCTTCAAGCCGCGGCGGATTCTGAACTCTGGACCGATAGCAGAAAACCGGAGGCCGAAATTCAAGTCGCCTGCACCATGGCCGATGGCTAAGACGATGTGCGTCGAGACCGAGCACCGCGGGCTCGACCCTCGGTGCTAAACCAAACCGCAAATTGGTTTGGGACATGCACTGCCTGTTGCGGCTTCGAGAAAAACGTCAATCATGGACGAAATCGTTAAAGATTTTCTCATCGAGAGCAACGAGAATCTTGACCGGCTGGACCAGGAACTGGTGAAGCTGGAAACCGATCCTTCCTCCAAAGAACTTTTGGCGAGCATCTTCCGGACTATCCACACCATCAAGGGCAGCTGCGGGTTTCTGGGTTTCGCCCGGCTGGAAAAGTTGGCGCATGCGGGCGAAAACCTGCTCTCCCGCCTGCGCGATGGCAAGCTGACGCTGAACGAGGAAATCACCAGCGGATTGCTGGCCATGGTGGACGCGGTTCGCAAAATGCTTTCCGCGATTCAAGCCTCGGGCCAGGACGGGGATGAAGACTGTGCCTCTCTCATCGCGCACTTGACGCGCCTGCAAGGGCTGCAAGCCAGCCCACCGGCCCCTAACGCTGTTCCTGTCACGCCCGCAGATGCCGCGGAGAAGCCCCCAAGTCCTGCCACAACCATGCCGGCTTCGTCTCCGGCTTCGTCCCCCGTTTTTCTCGAACCTATGCCCGGCGATCTCCTGCCGGACCCGTCCAAGATCGGCGGGTTGCTCTTGAAACGCGGACAGGTACGTTCCGACGCTTTGGCGCACGCTCTCGAACAGCAGGAAGAAGGCCGAAAACGCATTGGAGATATTCTGATTGATCAGGGCGCCGCCCGCCAGGAGGATGTGCAGGCGGCACAGCGCACGCTTGAGGCCCGCAATCCCGACGCCGGAGTCGAAACCATTCGCGTCGGCGTCACCCTGCTCGACCGGCTGATGAATTTGGTGGGCGAACTGGTGCTGGCGCGCAACCAGCTGCTGCAGTTCTCCAATAGCACCCAGGACGCCGGCTTTCAGACGCTCTCGCAGCGTATGAATCTCATCGCCAGCGAGTTGCAGGAAGAGGTCATGCGCACCCGCATGCAGCCCATCGGCAACATCTGGAACAAGTTTCCCCGCACCGTGCGCGATCTGGCGCTCAACTGCGGCAAGGAAGTCCGGGTCGAAATGGAAGGCAAAGAGACTGACCTGGACCGCACCATCATCGAAGCCATCAAAGATCCGCTTACTCACCTGGTGCGGAACTCCGTCGATCACGGCATCGAGTCTCCGGAAGATCGCAAGAAAGCCGGCAAGGATCCGACGGGGCGGCTGATTTTGCGGGCCTTCCACGAGGGCGGCCAGGTCAACATCGAAATCACCGACGATGGCGCGGGGCTCAACCTGGAGCGCATCCGGCGCAAGGCCATTGAGCGCGGCGTGGTCTCCGGCGACCAGGCGGCTCGCATGCCGGATCGCGAAATCTTCAACCTTATCTTCCTGCCCGGCTTTTCCACAGCCGAAAAAGTTTCGAACGTCTCCGGCCGCGGCGTTGGCATGGACGTGGTCAAAACCAACGTGGAAAAAATCGGCGGCACCGTCGAAGTGCATTCCACCGCCGGCCAGGGAACCACGGTCAAGGTCAAGATTCCTCTCACCCTGGCCATCATTCCCGCGTTGATGGTCATCTCCGGCGGCGAGCGCTTTGCCATCCCCCAGGTCAGCCTGCTCGAACTGGTGCGGCTGGAGGCGGGCGAAGCCGGCAAGGGCATCGAGATGGTTCACGACGCTCCGGTCTACCGCTTGCGCGGGCGGCTGCTGCCGCTGGTATATCTGAATCGCGAACTGCAGATCGCTCCCGCCGGCGACGCCGGACCTGCCGCCACAAATATTGTCGTCGTCCAGGCCGACGGGCGCGAGTTTGGCCTGGTGGTCGACGAGATTACCGACACCGAAGAGATTGTCGTCAAGCCGCTCGGCAAGCAGCTGAAAGGGCTCACCGCCTACTCCGGCGCGACCATTATGGGCGACGGACGCGTGGCTCTCATCCTCGACATTCTCGGCCTGGCGCAGCGCGCCCAGGTGATTGGCGAGTCCCGCGAATCGGCGCTGAAGGAAAAAGAAAAAGACAGAGGCAAAGACGATGCGGCGAGCGACCATCAGACCCTGCTGCTGGTGCAGTGTGGCGGTCGGAGCCGCATGGCCATCCCGCTGTCTCTGGTGGCCAGACTGGAGGAGTTTCCCCCGTCGGCAATCGAGCTTGCTAGAGAGCAGGAGGTCACGCAATACCGCGGGCAGATCATGCCGCTCATCCGCCTCTCGCGCATCCTCGAGCTTTCGAGCGGCGCGGCCGCCGCCCCCGCAGGCGAAGAGCGCATGCAGGTGGTCGTCTATTCCGAGTCTGGCCGCAGCGTGGGCCTGATCGTCGACCGCATCGTCGACATTGTGGACGAAAAACTGGTCCTGCAGAATCCCGCCCAGCGCCGCGGCGTTCTGGGCTCCTCCGTCATTCAAAAGCGCGTGACCGACTTGCTGGATGTGCCCGGCGTAGTGCGCGACGCGCTGCTCAGCTTCGCCGAAAAGCGGGCCCCAATATAGAGAACGGTATAGGAGAACGGGTTTATGGCTTCAGCTCAGCAGTTCTGCACTTTTTTTCTCGACGGACATTGTTTTGGGACGCCGGTGCCGCAGGTTCAGGAAGTGATCCAGTACCAGGTGATGACGCGGGTGCCGCTGGCGCCCAGCGTGGTCAGCGGCATGATCAACCTGCGCGGGCAGATTGTGCCGGCCATCGATTTGCGGCGGCGGCTCGGCATGCCCGATCGCCCGCCCGATAAATTGCCCATGAACGTCGTGGTCCGGACTGCGGAGGGCGCGGTCAGCCTGCTGGTCGACGAGATCGGCGACGTCATCGAGGTCGATGCCGAGGCGCTCGAAAGCCCTCCTGAAACCTTGCAGGGCTTTGCCCGCCAGGTGGTGCGCGGCGTCTACAAATTGCCCGGACGCCTGCTGCTCGTGCTGGATACCGAACTGGCCGTCGACGGCGCCAGCCCGGGGACGCCATCGCAGTAGTTTCACTTGGGATAGAGATCGAAGGGGACAGGTCAAATTCGCAGCACAAATTCGCAGCTCAAGGGAGATTCGCCACATGAAAGGCAAACGCAACACACGTTCCGCCGCCGCATCCGCAACCACCCTTTACGAAACCATCGGCGGTGAGAAAGCTATCCGGGCGGTCGTGGAGGGGATGTACTTCCGCATCGTCGGGGACGTCGTCCTTCGTCCGTTTTTCGCACGCGCCGATATGGAAGCGCTGAAAAAGTCCCAAGTCATTTTCTTCTGTCAGATGCTCGGGGGGCCTCAAAAGTACCGGGGACCCGACATGCGCGAGCTGCATGCCGGCATGAAAATTGAGCAGCGCCATTTCGACCGCGTAGCTCAGCACTTGGTGGCGAGCCTTAAGGCCCTCAAGGTCGATGCCGCTACCATCGACGAGATCATCGCCCTCTTACAGACGCATGCCGGCGCTATCGTGACTAGCTCCACCGCTGACGACTCCCTGGCGGCCGACAATCTGGATGCCCTGGTTTTTCAGCAGATGGTAGATTGCTCGCCGATCAACATCATTCGCGCGGACTCGGACTTCGTGATCCGCTACTTGAATGAGGCGTCGATACGCACGTTGAGCAAACTCGCTCACCTCCTGCCTTGCAAGGTCCAGGAAATCGTCGGCCGGTCGGTCGACATCTTCCACAAAAATCCCGCCCACCAGCGCCGCCTGCTCAGCGATCTCAACAACCTTCCGCACCAGGCCAATATTCAGTTGGGCCCGGAAACTCTCAGCCTGCTGGTCACCCCTATTTTCGACGCCAACCGCAAATACATTGGCACCATGGTCACCTGGGATGTGGTCACCGAGCGGCTCCGCCTCGAGGCCGCCAACCAGGACTTTACCGGCCAGGTCGCCGCCATCAGCAAAGCCGAACCCGTCAGCCAATACGACATGGAAGGCATGGTCCTGTCGGTGAATGATCAGTTTGTGAAGCTCCTGGGTTGGGACCGCGAAGAGCTGATCGGCAAGCATGTCAGCATGTTTGTCAATGAAGTAACCCGGCAGAGCCCGGAATACCGGGCAGCCGTGAAAGACCAGTGGGACCGCCTTCGCAACGGCGAAGTCTGTAACGGCCAGGCTCGACGGACTACGAAACAGGGAAACGATGTCTGGATCCATTACTCCTACAATCCCATCCTCGATCTCAAAGGCAAGCCCTACAAGGTCGTCAACTACTTCCGCGACATCACCCAGCAAAAACTCCTCGACGCCGAGAACCAGGGTCAGGTAGCCGCCATCAGCAAGGCCCTTGCCGTGATCGAGTTCAAAATGGACGGCACCGTCATCACCGCTAACGACAACTTCCTCAAAGCGATGGGCTATGCCCTCGACGAGATCAAGGGCAAGCACCACAGGATGTTCGTCGACGAAGCCTACCAGCAGAGCCAGGAATATAAGGAATTCTGGGCCCGCTTGAACCGCGGAGAGCACGAAGCGGCCGAATATGTCCGCGTCGGGAAGGGCGGGCGGAAGGTCTACCTGCAGGCTTCTTACAATCCCATCCTCGACCAGAACGACAAACCCTTCAAGGTCGTCAAGTACGCCACCGACATCACCCGCCAGAGGTTGCTGGATGCCGACTATCGCGGCCAGATCGACGCCATCGGCAAGGCGCAGGCCGTCATCGAATTCAACATGGATGGAACCGTTGTCACAGCCAACGATAATTTCCTGAAGGCTCTGGGCTATACGCTGGATGAAATCAAGGGCAAGCATCACAGCCTGTTCGTGGACGAGGCCTACAAACAAAGCCCTGCCTACAAAGAATTCTGGGTCAAGCTAAACCGCGGCGAATACGACGCCGCCGAATACAAACGCATCGGTAAGGGAGGCAAAGAAGTCTGGATTCAGGCCTCCTACAACCCCATCTTGGACATGGACGGGAAGCCCTTCAAAGTCGTGAAGTATGCCACCGATATCACCCGCCAGAAGTTGCTCAACGCCGACTACCAGGGCCAGATCGCAGCCATCGGCAAGGCACAGGCGGTGATCGAGTTCAACATGGACGGAACCGTCGCCACCGCCAACGATAATTTCCTGAAGGCTCTGGGCTACACCTTGGACGAAATCAAGGGCAAGCCCCACAGCCTCTTCGTCGAGGAGTCCTACCGCCAGAGCTCCGACTATACCGAGTTCTGGGCTAAATTGAGGCGGGGTGAATACCAGGCGGCCGAGTACAAACGCATCGGCAAGGGCGGCCGCGAAGTCTGGATTCAGGCCTCCTATAACCCCATCTTGGACATGAACGGAAAGCCCTTCAAAGTAGTGAAGTACGCAACCGATATCACTCCCCAGAAGGCAGCCGTGAATGCCATGATTGCCGACGCCATGATGTTGTCGGAGGCGGCCATCGCTGGGAAACTTGCCACCCGCGCCGACGCCAGCAAGCATTACGGCGACTACCGCAAGGTGGTCGAAGGCGTGAACCAGACGCTCGATGCCGTGATCGGACCCTTGAACGTATCCGCAAAGTACGTCGACGAGATCTCAAAGGGTCTGACTGAAGCCTCCGATGTATTGCAGTCCATGGCGGCCAACGACTACACCCGGCGCGTCTCCGACTCGACCCAGCGGGTCAAAATTACCGACGCCTACAACGGCGACTTCAACACCATCAAAGACAATCTGAATGCCTGCGTGGAAGCCCTGGCCGGAGTCGGAGCCGCCACCAACCAGACCGCCGACACGGTGCGGGCCAGCATGAAATCGATCGCTCAAAATGCCGAGGCCCTCTCCAGTTCCTCCGAGGAACTCTCCGCCACCAGCCAGCAGATGAGCGGCAACGCCGAAGAGACCTCGGCCCAGGCCAATACCGTGGCTACCGCCACCCAGCAGGTCACCACCAACCTGAACAGTGTGGCCACCGGCGCGGAGGAGATGACTGCCACCGTGCAGAGCATTTCCAGCAATGCCAGCGAAGCCGCCAAGATAGCGGGCGAGGCGGTGAAGACCGCGAACGCCGCCAATACCACGGTCGCTAAGTTGGGCGAATCCAGCGCCGAGATCGGGCAGGTCATCAAGGTCATCACCTCCATCGCACAACAGACCAACCTGCTCGCCCTTAACGCGACCATCGAAGCCGCCCGGGCCGGCGAAGCCGGCAAAGGGTTTGCCGTGGTCGCCAATGAAGTCAAGGAACTGGCCAAGCAAACGGCCAAGGCCACCGAGGACATCAGCCAGAAAATCACAGCCATCCAGGAAGACACCAAGCGGGCGGTCGAGTCGATTGGCAGCATCACGGCCGTCATCAACCAGATCAACGACATTTCCACTACGATTGCGACCGCAGTGGAGGAACAAAGCGCGACCACCAACGAAATGTCCCGTAACGTGCAGGAAGCGGCTAAGGGGTCGGGGGAAATCTCGAAGAACATTCAGGGGGTAGCCACCGCGGCCGAAAGCACCACTCACGGCGCGCAGGATAGTCTGAAAGCCGCCGAACAATTGACCGAGATGTCGAGAGCACTGCGGAACCTGGTCGACCAGTTCAAGCTTGAAGCCGACGGAGAAGCCGCTGGCTCACCAAAAACCAAGGCGGCGAAGGGCCGTGCGGCTCACGCCTCCGCCAGCTAATTCCAGGGAGGCCGTGGAGTAATCCCCGCTCTTCCACGGCCTCCATACCCTTCTCCTGCTAGCGGAAAGGCTGCAACTACTTTCCGCAGGGAAGACGACACATGCGGCAACCCACCAAGAAGCGAGTGCTCATCGTCGACGACGCAGTGGTGGTGCGCCGAATCCTTTCCGAGGCGCTCGCCCGCGATCCCGACCTCGAAGTAGCCGGCACTGCCAGCAACGGACGTTTCGCTTTGGCAAAGTTTCCTACCCTGAAGCCCGACATCGTCCTGCTCGACATCGAAATGCCCGAGATGGATGGACTGGAAACGGTGCGCCAGTTGCGAAAGATCGACGCACGCGTCCCCATCATCATGTTCAGCACGCTGACCGAGCACGGGGCTTCCGCCACGCTGGAAGCTCTTGCGCTGGGAGCCACCGACTACGTCACCAAGCCCAGCAATCGGGACATGGCGCAGACTTTGGAGACGGTCTCTGGCGAGCTGATTCCGCGAATTCGCGCGCTCTGTCATTTGCCGGGGGCTTACGCGGCGGTCGTGCCCAAACTGCCACCGCCATCCCCGTTAGCGTGGAAACCGCGCTTGCTGACGCCGGTTCAAGTGGTGGCAATCGGAGTTTCCACTGGCGGGCCCGATGCCCTGGCCCGGCTCCTACCCTCCCTGCCTGCAGATCTGCCCGTCCCGATCGTCATTGCCCAGCATATGCCGCCCATCTTTACCGCACTGCTGGCGGCACGGCTGGCGGCGAAGTCGGCGGTTCCAGTCCGGGAATGTGTATCCGGAGAGGCGCTCGAACCGGGCTCTGCGGTTCTCGCTCCCGGAGACTTCCACATGGTCATCGCCCAGGAGGATGTGACGCGCCTGCGGGTGCATCAGGAAGCGCGCGAAAACTTCTGCCGTCCGTCCGTAGACGTACTTTTTCGTTCCGTGGCCAAAGTCTACGGAGGCCGCGCTCTTGCCGTGATCCTCACCGGAATGGGCCAGGACGGATTAAAAGGCTGCGAAACGTTGCGCGCTGCCGGAGCCCGCATCTACGTTCAGGACGAAGCCAGCAGCGTAGTTTGGGGGATGCCCGGTTTCGTCGCTCGCAGCGGCCTCGCCGACAAGATCTTACCCCTCGATCAGATTGGCTCCGAAATCGTTCGCGCGACGACGCTGCAAGCCGCCGCCCGCTCTCAGTCTTGAGAACCACGTAGCGGCGGACGCATTCGTCCGCCACGTCGAAGCACTCTTTCCCGGAAAATCAGTTCTTGGTCAGGCTGTTCAGGTAGCGGTTGTTATAGAACGTGGTTGTCTTCTGCACAAATTCCAGAATCTTCAACATGCGCTCCCGGCCTTCGCGGTTCAACTCGCGGAACTGTACCGCGATTCCGGACCCCGGATCGAGCCTCGCCACCACGCCCTCTGCTGTCAGGCTGGTGTCATCCATCGAAAATCCCACTTTGAGTTTGCTGCCCGCAGCGAGAATGGTGCTGGTTTCGATAAAACATCCGCCCATGCTGATGTCGGTCAGGTTGGCGAAGAGCGGAGCTCCGCCCGCATCGGTTTGCATTTCAATCGTTACCCGGCACTTCATCCGGGGCTGCGAACGCCGATCTTTATAAGAAAGCTGCTTCTGCTTTTCCAGGTACATGCGCCGGTCTGCTTCGGCGAGAAGTTGTTCCGCATCTTTGCCATCGTCGGGATAGAGCGCGCGCCCCACGCTAAGCGAAAGAATATCTTCACCGCAAACTTCGCTTCCCGCCTGTCGTGCCAGAGTTCGCATTTGTTCGGATTTCTTGCCCGCCGCATCGGCAGTCAGGCCGGGAGCGATGACTACGAATTCATCTCCGCCCATGCGCGCCACGTAATCGTACTCGCGGCTACTGTCTTTCAAGGCCTGAGCGAACAAACGTAATACGCGATTGCCCTCCAAGTGTCCGAAGCGGTCGTTGATCTGTTTGAATCCGTCCATGTCAGAAACCATGACGGTCAGCGCCAGATTGTCGCGCTTGCAGCGCGCCAGTTCGCGATCCAGTTGCAGGAAGAGCGAGCGGGCATTGGGCAGGCCGGTAAGGTAATCGGTGGTCGCTGAATCTTCCGCTTGCTGATACTTCAGCGCGTTCTCAATGGAGAGCGCCATCTTGCCGCTGACCGCCAGCAGAATGCGCAAGTTGTCGGAGGTGAAGGCGTCGCGCTCACTGCGATAGAGTGCCAGCACCCCAATCACTCCCGCAATGCCTTCCAGCGGAATCGCCAGCGCCGAGCGTAAGGTGCTGAACTTCGAAGGATCGTTCAAATATCCCGGCTCGACCGACGGATTGCCGTTGATGATCGGCTTCCGGTTGTGTGCTACCCAGCCCGACAGCCCCTGGCCCACCGGGATTCGCAATGAGGAGAACAGCCGGTAGTTGTCGCCGTTCACATACTCCGGGATCAGCTCGGCTTCGCGCTTAATGTAGATCGCGATCGCGTCGTAGGGCACCATCGGCTTCAGCTTCACCGAAAACACCGAGAGCGTTTCGGTCAAGCTGAGTGAAGCGCCCAGGTCCTGGCTCAGTTCGAACAGCGATTGCGCCTCCTGCCGGGCCGCCGCAATAGATGACAAGAACGTGTTTTCGCGTCCTACATAATCCTGGCCAGCCGCGTTCTCGAATCCCGCCGCCGGCTCCAGCCCACGCTCAATCTTGATCGACGTGGAAAGCGGTCCGTTGGGATCCTGCCCCGCCTTCGCGACGGCGAGCCGTTCCAGATATTGATAGCGTTTCTGCAGGACATCGACTACTTTCGGGTCGAACGACTTGCCCGCCTCGGAGGCCAGCTTCTGCATCACATCCCGCAGCGGCAGTGCCCGCCGATATTGCCGGTCCGACGCCAGCGCATCCAGATAATCAACGGCTGACAGAATGCGCGCGCCGATCGGAATCTCCGCTCCCTTCAGCCCCATGGGATAGCCTGAGCCATCCCACTTTTCGTGGTGGGCGCGCACGATCGGCACTACCGGATACGGAAAACGCACCCGCTCCAGAATCTCGGCGCCGACCAGCGTATGGATCTTCATCTTCTCGAATTCTTCCGGCGTCAGGCGACCGGGCTTCGAGATGATGTGTTCCGGCACCGCCAGCTTTCCAATGTCGTGCAGCAAGGCGGCCGCGTGCAGCGCCTCCAGTTCCGGTCCCTTCACGCCCAATTCCTTGGCGACTTCAATCGCATAAACCCGGACTCGTTGCAGGTGTTCGTGCGTCGTATGATCCTTGGCCTCAATGGCCAGCGCCAGCGCCTCGATCGTCCGCAAGTGCAGGTTCGCCATCTCTTCAACGTGACGCTTCTCATCTTCCAGTTTGCCGAGGTAAAGGCGATAAGACCGGTAGATCAGATACACCGCCGGCACCAGCAGCAATGAGGTTTCCCAGTTGAAGGCATGGTTCAGCCACGCCACCGCGCCCGCGATTCCCGCTCCTACCAGGTAGTAAGGGAACGACCAGAAATAACAGTCCACCAGAATTCGGATCAGCGGCCTGCGCTCGGTCAACGAGATGACCGTAGCGATCGAACCCGCGTTCGCAATAAAGTAAACTGTCGCCGCCAGCCCCAGCAAAAGTGGACGATTCGGAATGAATACGTTCGCTAGCGGATGGTGATAAACCACATACGCCAGCGCCGTCGAAATCGTGCCCGCGCACACGTTGAACGCCACTTGCATTCCCCGCGGGCGCTCCGGATACAAACACTGGGCCAGCATCGACCCCGCGCCCAGGATCAGCGTCTCGGCAAAACTGAGCTCCAGCACTCCGATCAGAATGAACAGGAAATTTACCGAGAGCGTCCCCGAGATTCCCGGAAGGCTCACCTTCAGCCGCGACGCCAATATCGCGATGCACAAGTAGCATATGAATTCAGCAATGTTCTTGCTGGTCTGGTGAATTCCGCCGTAGATCAGCGTGGCCAGTCCCGCCATTACCACGGCTGCAATGTAGATCTTGGCAAAGCCCGACACTGCCCGCCACGAACGCGATTGCTCGGGCAGACCTCTAGCGATGCTGATAGCACCAGTCATTTCCATAACGGCTGTTCCGCACAGAAGATAGCGGTCTTCTATGAATATCAGCTAACACATTTAGAAACAACGATTTGGATGGATATCTAAAAACTTCGGTAACGCGCGAAAGTGACTATTCGGAACCCGGCAGAAGTTAGGATGAGACTGAAACAACTCCAGAAATGTGTAACTTCAAGAATCAGAATGGTTTTAGCTTCCTGAAACTCGGCTAACCCCGCCGCTCACGATCCTTGCTCAAACCGACTGCGATACGTCCTCTTCCGTCACATCTTCATCCGGCGCCGGCGCCGCGCTCCCAATGGACGATTTCCCCCTCCGCATGGCCACAATCCCGGTGCGTACCATTTCCAGCACCCCATACGGCCGCAGCACTTCCAGCAGTCCGTCGATCTTGTCCTCGGCCCCGGTAATTTCAATGGTCAGCGACTCGGGGGCCACATCCACCACCCGCGCCCGGAACACACTCGCCAGTTCCAGCACGTGCGACCTCGCCTCATGCGTAGCCGCCACCTTGATCATCGCCAGGTCGCGCACGATCGCCGGCTGGTTGGTGATGTTCTCCACCAGCAGCACGTTCACCAGCTTATAAAGATTCGCCTCGATGCGCCGCGCCTGGTCGTGATCCGCGTCGACCGTGATCGTCATGCGCGACACTTCCGGCTTCTCCGTCCGCCCCACCGTCAGCGAATCGATGTTGAACGCCCGCCGCCGGAACAGCGACGCCACCCGCGTCAAGACGCCCGGCTTATTCTCCACATACACCACGTAAGTGTTCAGCATATTTTCTCTACTCGTCGGCCGCGGTCTCGACAATCTTACTCGGCCGCCGGATCATCTCATGCAACGACGCCCCCGCCGCCACCATGGGGTACACCGTGTCCTCTTGCTCCACCTGGAAATTAATCAGCACCGGCCCGTCATGCTCCCGCGCCGCCCGCACCGACGGCACCACCTGCGAGCGCTCCTTCACCGTCATGCTGCGAATGCCGTACGCCTCACCCAGTTTGGCGAAATCCGGATTCAGCAGCGGCGTCGCCGCATAATTGCGCTCGTAGAAAAATTCCTGCCACTGCCGCACCATCCCCAGAAATCCGTTGTTGATGATCGCGATGTTCACCTTCAACTTCTCCTGCACAATCGTCGCCAGCTCACACAGCGTCATCTGAAATCCGCCATCGCCCACCACCACCCAGACTTCCGCCTCAGGCCGCGCCACTTTCGCGCCAATCCCCGCCGGCAGCGCGAATCCCATCGTTCCCAGTCCTCCCGACGTGATCAAGCTCCGCGCCTTCTCGTGCTTGTAATATTGCGCCTCCCACATCTGGTGCTGGCCCACATCGGTGACCACGATCGTCTCTCCGTCGCGCGTCTCCCGCCACAGATCGTTGATCACGTGCGCCGCATACAGATGCCCGCTGTCCGGCAGGTTCTGAATGTCGCGCACCGCCGCATCGCCTTTCAGTTTGTCGATCGAGTCCAGCCACTCGCTGCGGTCAATCGATTCCACGTGCGGCAGCAACTCGTGCAGCACCTCGCGCAAGTCGCCCACCAGCGGTACATCGACTTTAACGTTTTTGTTAATCTCCGCCGGATCGATCTCAATATGAATCTTCTTGGCGTTCGACGCGTACGTCTTCAAATTCCCCGTCACCCGGTCGTCGAAGCGCATGCCAAACGCCAGCAGCAAATCCGCTTCCTGAATCGTGTGATTCACCCACGCCTCGCCGTGCATCCCCATCATCCCCAGGTTCAGCGGATGCGACGCCGGGAACGCCCCAATCCCCAGCAACGTCAGCGCCACCGGAATGCCCGCCCGCTCGGCAAACTCGCGCACTTCATTCATCGCCCCGGAAATGATGATGCCGTGCCCCGCCAGAATTACCGGACGCTTCGAGTTGCGAATCAACTCCAGCGCCTGCTCATACTCTTTTTTATCCGGCGACAAATCCGGCCGGTATCCCGGCAACTGCGGCTTCGCCGCCTCCCAATCAAATTCGCACGTAGCCTGCTGCGCATCTTTCGTGATGTCCACCAGCACCGGCCCCGGCCGCCCCGAGCGCGCCACATAAAACGCCTCGCGTATCGTTCGCGCCACTTCGCTCGCATGCGTCACCAGATAATTGTGTTTCGTAATCGGCAGCGTCACGCCCGTGATGTCGGTCTCCTGAAAAGCATCCGACCCGATCAGTTTGCTTCCCACCTGCCCCGTGATGCACACGATCGGCGACGAATCCAGCATCGCCGTCGCAATCCCCGTCACCATGTTGGTCGCCCCCGGCCCCGACGTCGCCACCGCCACTCCCACCCGCCCGCTCGCCCGCGCGTAACCATCCGCCATGTGCGTCGCACCCTGCTCGTGCCGCACCAATATGTGATGGATCTTGCTCCCCTTCAGCGCGTCGTACGCCGGCAGAATCGCTCCCCCCGGATAGCCAAACACCTGCTTCACGCCCTCCCGCTCCAGGCATTCCCAAAGAATGCTGCCGCCCGTCATGCTTCGCCCTGTCATAGATTTCTCATCTTTCCTGGAACTCATGCCTTGGAACTCATGCGTTCTGCGACTCCCGCGTCTTGTATCTCTCTTCTTTCTAACTTCTTATTTCTAACTTTCTAACTGCTGACTTGTTACTTCTGACTTCTTACTTCTGCATTTTTACTTCTGCATTCTTACTTCTTTATTTTGCCTTCTGCCTTTGCGCGGCCGCTCCTAAAAAGCAAAACCCACCGAGCCAGCGTTTCTGGCGGGGCGGGATTCGGGAGCCTTCAGGATTTCAACTCGCTCAGCTCACTGGTTCCCTCCACACCGGACAGGGTACAAAGACCCGTACCCCGCAAACGACACGAATTCGGTGCAGATAGCGGCAATTCATAGCCATATCAGAATGCAGTGATGGTACCGAAGCAAGCCCCAAGCCGCAAGCACAAAGTCACGTAGCACAGCTCATGTAGCAACAACTCATCCAGTGACAACTCACGTAGCGACAGCCGCCCCGGCTGTCAAGGTTTTGTGGTTGCTTATGTGGGGACGTCCGCCCTCGGCCGTCCAGTCGAGCGAAGCTCGACTGCCTTTGCAGATGTCAGCCACTCCTCAACCGACGACGCCCACCCGCCAATCCTCAAATCCCCCAATTCCTGTCAAGCCCCCTAAACCCCCCAATTCCCCCTAACCCCCACTTTCTAATCCAAATATAAACTCCAATTTTTTGCCGGTTCACCCCGCCCAAATTGCTAAAATAGAACTAGAGAGAAAAAACCACGCGGCCACCCGGCCGCGTTTTTTATTCCCCAAAATCCATCTCCCCGGGCACCCAATTGAAAAATCCAGGTATGAACATCCGCCACGCCAAGGCGCGCGGCGAGTGGGCAGAACTCTGTTTCATGACCCGCGCCACCGAACTCGGCTTCATCGTCACCAAGCCCTGGGGAGACAATTCCGCCTACGACTTCGCCCTCGAACACCAAGGCCACTTCACCCGAGTGCAAGTGAAATGCACCATTTTCCACCGCGATAACTCCTACGTCTGTACCATCTGCGCCAACCACGTCCCCTACCGCCCCGACCAGATCGACTTCTTCGCCCTATTCGTAATCCCCACCAACACCTGGTACATCCTGCCAATCAAAGCCACCCACAACCAACCCGACATCGCCCTCTCCCCCCACCGCAAAAAATCAAAATACGGAAAATACAAAGAAGCCTGGCACCTCCTCAAACGCTGATACCGAAAGCTCTTGTCATTCCGAACGAAGTGAGGAACCCTGGTTTTTCGCCGGGGACCGAACACTCCGCAGCCCGGAAACCCATTCCCCAACGCCACGTGGAAGAGCGGCGCTTCAGCGCCGCGCCAGCATTCAAACCCAAAATGGAAATCAAGAGTTACCAAAGACAGGCTACGTATACCTGTTGGTCGACTGTTAGATGTACACTCGTTTGTCCGCGAGTTCAGGCGGATTTATGCCAGCATGATCGAGAAAACACAGGCCGAGATTCCCTATTCAATGCTTGAATACACGGCTGTTTTAGGGAAGCCGATTTTGGAAGCATGGACCGTCCCAGCTCGACTTGTAGCCGTTGTCATGAACGCCCTCACGCCTTTCGGTTTTAAGCCGGATGGAGTTGAGTTGAAGACAAGAGCAGAAAAGCTGACTGACAATGTGATTGTTTTTCGTCGAACGCCCCCTGGCGTGACCTTCACTGTGGGGATCGAAAAGTTTGTAATCGTTGCCGAGAACCTCGATTGGTCAGATGCTGAGCAATTCATGAAGGCGGCGCGCGCAGGCCTAGAGGCCGTACTCCAGGAAGGGAAGGCTGAGATTAAGCTGCAGAATCTTGTACTCGCGATCCACATCCAACTGAAGACGAAACCGCGCCACGAGGTAACCGCCCCGCTAGTGAGCGCCGAAACCCTGAAGTTGTTAGACGGAGAAGTGAAGATGCCCGGGATTATCCTGCAGAGAGAAAAGTGCAGCGTCGTGATCGACGGGTCGCTCGCGTTTGCAAACGCGCTATTCGTTCGAATTAATCGTGAACACTCTCCGAATGTGGCCTTCACACAAATGGCTGAAATTCTGCGCAAAGACGAGATGCAATTGTTCGATGTCCTGGGGTTGGAGGGCGAACTGTGAGCGCCATGCTTCAATTTGCGAATTATCCTGAGCAGCAGCCGATGGCGTCGTCAACCTGTTGGAGCGACGAACAACAAGAAAGGCATACGGAACAGGCTCTGGGCTCGAAGAAGCGTCCTAAAGCCGTTGGACACTCGAAGGAATTCGCGCAGGCGATGCCATCTGCTCAGGATTTCGATGCCCTCGATGAGATTTATGTGTGGGATAATCGCCTGTCGGTTTTGCGATTCATCGAGGAAGAGCGAGTCCGAGGGCTTTTGCTCGACGCGCGCCAAGCCCTGGATGACGCATTTGGCCCCGACGCGATCAAGAGTCTTTCCCTTGTGCGAGACGATGAGGGATTTGACACATTGTTCTGCCTCGTAAAGACCCGTGCACAGCTCGAAACGGCAACGCGCGCTCTACGGGACTTTGATGAGGATTGGTGGCTCGCTCGATCAGAAGAAGCAGCTGGAAAGGTAAACTTCGACTTCGATTTAATCTGATGCCCTTCGACTGGACTGAATATCTCCGATTGGCGCGCGAACTCGCAACCGCGGGCGACGAGGCATCAAAACGCTCGGCTATCAGTCGCGCCTACTACTTCGTTTTCAATATTGCTTTTGCCAGAGCCGAAGCTACGGCTGGAAGATTTCCCGGCGGAGAAACGTCTCACAAGTGGTGCTGGGACAGGTATGAAAAAACGCCTGACGCGAATTGTAAGATGCTGGGACTTGACGGGACACGGATGAAGCGACTGAGAGTCAAGGCTGACTACAGGCCGAACGACATCCCGCGCATAGATGACGAGGTGCGCCGCGTGCTTCAACAGGCTCAGCAGTTTCGCGACTCCCTCGATGCACTGAATCCGAGATTTCCCCTCCCCTGAAGCCGGCCGTTCCCGCACCAAATCGGTAAACTTAATCATTTTTCAAATTCGTGCTTGCAATTTTTCTCATTCATCTGCTATAAACAGTCCACCGAGAGCAGAAGTGTGGCAGCCGGTCGTATTTGTTGAATCTCTCGTGTCCGCCCGGCATCTAATTTACAAAAGAGTGTTGAGCTCTTAATCGTCCCGGCCACGGGACTTGATTCGGAAACATCTTGTAGGTTTCTGAAGGGTACCTTCAAAGCAAGGACCTCCAACTAGGATCTTTTCTCAATTTTCTGTCTTCCGCTTCGGCATGCGCCGAATAAAGGCGTCTTTGTAGTCCAGAGCGGAAGGCAATATCGTTGCGCGTCGCAATGAGCCGTAAAGGTCTCAAGGCGGCAAAGTTTCAAGGGTTTCAAAGACCCTGAAACTTTGACACCTGAGAAACTTTGAAACGTGCTCCCCGAATGTAGTATTCCGTTCTGGCACTCTCCGCATGTGGAAATCGCGTGGAAATGCTGTGGGATGCATGCGTTGACAGGGTCTGGCGCGAACGATATCTTTAAAAGGTTTCGAGGACAGCCGGATTCGCTCTTGTAGCGAGTCCGTCTAGAACTGAAGGCGCGCCGCTCAGGCGGAAGGCGATTCGGTCTTTGACAACTCGGTTGAACGTGCCAGTCGTGAGAGAGCGGATTCGGGCACAAGTCCGATACGATCTCACAAGATAGACCACTGTGGTCTTCGAAGCTTTCTTCGGAAAGCGGCGAAGCTGAACGGTGGCGCCATCCCGCGCTGTTGACCCGAGCGGCTTTTGCAAGCTGTTTGGGATGTGCGGCGATGGCAGTCTGCCAACTACCCGTCGGCAGACATCAGGTTTCAAACGAGAGTTTGATCCTGGCTCAGAATCAACGCTGGCGGCGTGCCTAACACATGCAAGTCGAACGAGAAAGTGGAGCAATCCATGAGTAAAGTGGCGACCGGGTGAGTAACACGTGACTAACCTACCTTCGAGTGGGGGATAACATCGGGAAACCGATGCTAATACCGCATAACATCGCAAGATCAAAGCAGCAATGCGCTGGAAGAGGGGGTCGCGGCTGATTAGCTAGTTGGCGGGGTAACGGCCCACCAAGGCGAAGATCGGTATCCGGCCTGAGAGGGCGCACGGACACACTGGAACTGAAACACGGTCCAGACTCCTACGGGAGGCAGCAGTGGGGAATTTTGCGCAATGGGGGAAACCCTGACGCAGCAACGCCGCGTGGAGGATGAAGCCCCTTGGGGCGTAAACTCCTTTCGACCAAGACGATAATGACGGTACTGGTGGAAGAAGCACCGGCTAACTCTGTGCCAGCAGCCGCGGTAATACAGAGGGTGCGAGCGTTGTTCGGAATTATTGGGCGTAAAGGGCGCGTAGGCGGTGCCACAAGTCACCTGTGAAATCTCCGGGCTTAACTCGGAGCCTGCAGGCGAAACTGTGGTGCTGGAGTATGGGAGAGGTGCGTGGAATTCCCGGTGTAGCGGTGAAATGCGTAGATATCGGGAGGAACACCTGTGGCGAAAGCGGCGCACTGGACCATAACTGACGCTGAGGCGCGAAAGCTAGGGGAGCAAACAGGATTAGATACCCTGGTAGTCCTAGCCCTAAACGATGATTGCTTGGTGTAGCAGGTACCCAATCCTGCTGTGCCGCAGCTAACGCGATAAGCAATCCGCCTGGGGAGTACGGTCGCAAGGCTGAAACTCAAAGGAATTGACGGGGGCCCGCACAAGCGGTGGAGCATGTGGTTCAATTCGACGCAACGCGAAGAACCTTACCTGGGCTCGAAGCGCAGTGGACCGGGGTAGAAATATCCCTTCCCCTTAAAAGGCTGCTGCGGAGGTGCTGCATGGCTGTCGTCAGCTCGTGTCGTGAGATGTTGGGTTAAGTCCCGCAACGAGCGCAACCCTTATCCCTAGTTGCCATCGGGTCAAGCCGGGCACTCTAGTGAAACTGCCTCGGATAACGAGGAGGAAGGTGGGGATGACGTCAAGTCCTCATGGCCTTTATGTCCAGGGCTACACACGTGCTACAATGGCCGGTACAAACCGTCGCAAACCCGTGAGGGGGAGCTAATCGGAAAAAGCCGGCCTCAGTTCGGATTGGAGTCTGCAACTCGACTCCATGAAGCTGGAATCGCTAGTAATCGCGGATCAGAACGCCGCGGTGAATACGTTCCCGGGCCTTGTACACACCGCCCGTCACATCACGAAAGTGGGCCGTACTAGAAGCTGGTGTGCTAACCGCAAGGAGGCAGCCATCCAAGGTACAGCTCATGATTGGGGTGAAGTCGTAACAAGGTAGCCGTAGGAGAACCTGCGGCTGGATCACCTCCTTTCTAAGAGAGAACGTCATGGCACTCACGCGACTCCGTTTTGAAGATTGATTTCTGCATAAGATCTTGATCGTCGAAACACATGGAGTTTAAACACGCGTGGGATGTTGCCATGTACCCCAAGCTGAATCCACCATTAACCTGAGGATTTGGCGAGGGAGTCTCGTTTCGGACCTCTCTTTCTCGTCTTCGTTCGCATGATGGTCAGCTCCGGCTTAGCTGGAGCGCACGTTCAACCTTGTCCTCGAAATAAAATCGAGCTACTAGCTACTAGCTTCTAGCTCCTAGCTGAACCGGTAGTCTAAGTGATCATCTGGTTTGGCTAGAAGCTAGTGGCTAGAAGCTAGGAGCCTACAAAAGCTGCAAGGCTCCGGGATGTTGAAGGAAGTAAGACCGGGCCTGTAGCTCAGGTGGCTAGAGCGCACCCCTGATAAGGGTGAGGTCGATAGTTCAAGTCTATCCAGGCCCACCAGAAATCAGTCGTTGGTCGCTAATCGTTTGTCGTTGGCCGGTTTGGCTGACGGCTGGCGACCAAGGGCGAGCGGCTGGGTTGGGGCTGTAGCTCAGCTGGGAGAGCGCCTGGTTTGCAACCAGGAGGCCACCGGTTCGATCCCGGTCAGCTCCACCAAGATTCGACAAGATGGAGAGTTTCGATATGTTGATCTCCGGAAATCGATGGCTTACGTGGATCGGATGGCTGCTCGTGGCTGGCAGTAGCCTCTTGTTGATGTGGTTCAGGTCATCCGGTAAACCACATGGTAAGGCGCTCCCTGTGCTTTTTTGTTTGGGGCTCCTTGTGCAGGCGGCTGGGATGATTCTGGAAAGACTAAAAAGGCAGCCTGATGTTGGGCGTCAATGAGATTGGCGTCGAACATTGGGTTGGAGGAATTCTGGAGTTTGCACACTCTGGGATTAGCAAGACCCATACCCGCTGAGGCGGGGTGAGTGAGGGGTTGTTGATTCTGGTTTCTAGCTAATAGCTGGAAGCTGAGAGCCAGCAGCTTCTATCACGAGGACGATATTTGACAACTGAATAGATTGGGCAAATTACAAGGCGTTGTAAATTTTTATGAGTGCCTGATATGCCTGCTGGTGTACGTAGCATGAGAGTTCAGTGTTTCGAGTTTCAAGATCTCGGGGCTGTCCCTGAGACAGGCAAGACTCGGAAGCGTTGAAATTAAAGCAAGCGTGCGAGGAGCAGGTTTAGAGGCCCATAGAATTTAAGCGGCGTGTTCGGAAAGTTTTGAGCTAGTAGCTAGTAGCTAAGAGCTAGGAGCTAGAAGCTTTTTGAGTGTGCTGAGTAAATTTTGTGGTCAAGCTACTAAGGGCGCATGGTGGATGCCTTGGCAGAAGCAGGCGAAGAAGGACGTGGCAAGCTGCGATAAGCCTCGGGGAGCCGCAAGCAGGCTTTGATCCGGGGATTTCCGAATGGGGAAACCCACGGAGGTAAACCCTCCGTACGGCGTGATGAATCCATAGTCACGCACGAGCGAACCCTGGGAAGTGAACCATCTCAGTACCAGGAGGAAAAGAAAGAAACCTCGATTCCGAGAGTAGTGGCGAGCGAAATCGGAACAGCCTAAACCGGTAAGACCTTCGGGTTCTACCGGGGTTGTAGGGTCGACAACAGTAGAGTTACCAATCTGGTCGTTAACCGAAGCCCTCTGGAAAGAGGGGCCATAGAGTGTGATAGCCACGTAGGTGAAAACGAGCCAGACTCGAAGTCGATACCTGAGTACCGCGGAGCACGAGAAACTTTGCGGGAAGCTACGGAGACCATTCCGTAAGGCTAAATACTAGCTTCTGACCGATAGTGAACCAGTACCGTGAGGGAAAGGCGAAAAGAACCCCAGCGAGGGGAGTGAAATAGTACCTGAAACCGTGTGCCTACAAACGGTGGGAGGACTATGCGGCGCAAGCCGAAAGTCTGACCGCGTGCCTATTGCATAATGAGCCGGCTAGTTATTCTTGTCAGCGAGGTTAAGCGAAAGCGAGCCGTAGCGAAAGCGAGTCCGAATAGGGCGATCCAGTTGGCAGGAATAGACGCGAAGCGGGATGATCTACCCTTGGCCAGGCTGAAAGTGGAGTAACATCCACTGGAGGGCCGAACGGGTGTTTGTTGAAAAAAGCTCCGATGAGCTGAGGGTAGGGGTGAAAGGCTAATCAAATTCCGTGATAGCTCGTTCTCTCCGAAATAGCTTTAGGGCTAGCCTCGGATGATTTGTCGTGGTGGTAGAGAACTGAATGGACTATGGGGCTTTCCAGCTTACAGAATCCAATCAAACTTCGAATGCCATAGAACAACCAATCCGGGAGTCAGACGGCGGGGGCTAAGCTTCGTCGTCGAGAGGAAAACAGTCCAGATCGCCTGCTAAGGTCCCAAAATATCAGCTAAGTGGGAAAGGAAGTCGGAACGCCCAGACAGCCAGGAGGTTGGCTTAGAAGCAGCCATCCTTTAAAGAAAGCGTAATAGCTCACTGGTCAAGCGGTCCGGTGCCGACAATTTAACGGGGCTAAAGCTGATTACCGAAGCAGCGAATGCATGGTGTAACAGCCATGCGTGGTAGGAGAGCATTCCCAACAGTTTGAAGCCAGACTGAGAAGACTGGTGGACGGTTGAGAAGAGACCCTGCCGGCATAAGTAGCGATAACGGAGGTGGGAACCCTCCGCGCCGAAAGTCTAAGGTTTCCTGAGAAAGGTTAATCCGCTCAGGGTCAGGCGGTCCCTAAGGCGAGGCCGAAAGGCGTAGCCGATGGACATCCGGTTAATATTCCGGACCTCCCTTGTTTCGTTATACGATGGGGTGACGCAGTAGGATAAGCAGGCCGTTCTATGGCTATAACGGTCGATGCGTGTAAGGTGTTTCTCCGTAGGTAAATCCGCGGGGAAGTTATCACTGAGACGCAAAGCAGTACTCCGTATGGAGGAAAGCTGCCGATTCCACACTGCCAAGAAAAACCTCTAAGGAGAACACAAGGGAACCGTACCTCAAACCGACACAGGTAGACGAGGAGAATATCCAAAGGCGCTCGTGAGAACAGTTGGTAAGGAACTCGGCAATATAACCCCGTAACTTCGGGAGAAGGGGTGCCCCGGTAGAGTTCATAGCTCGAGGGGGCCGCAGCGAAATGCGCACTGCGACTGTTTAACAAAAACACAGGTCTCTGCAAAGTCGAAAACGACGTATAGGGGCTGACGCCTGCCCGGTGCTGGAAGGTTAAAGGGAGAGGTCAACCGCAAGGTGAAGCTTCGAACTGAAGCCCCAGTGAACGGCGGCCGTAACTATAACGGTCCTAAGGTACGATTCGCTAGCCTTAGTAAAACTGAACCATATGCGGGAAACTCCTCACACAGCCGATCGGTACTCGCTGTCTTAACCGACAGCAGTCAAAATCCGACGGACAAGGGGACAATCCGCAGGGAAGGCTCCAACCATGGAGAACCCTCAGAGACTTAACGTTCAGTCACATCCCGGAAATTTGGAAGCGCAATGGGTGGTTGGATTCGTTGACGGCGAAGGCTGTTTCTTCGTCGGCATCAACCGACATCCTGAGATGACTTCTGGTTTCCAGGTGCTTCCTGAATTCACAGTTGTACAACACCAGAGAGACATTCAATTGCTGCACGCGCTCAAGAAGTTCTTTGGGTGCGGCGTGGTTCGAACGAATCACGCGGAGCGAATGGCTTATCGGGTGCGTAGCTGGATCATCTGAACTGAACGAATCATTCCCTTCTTTGAAGAGCATCCGCTCAAATCAAAGAAGAGAGTTGATTTCGCGAAATTCAGGAACGTCCTGCAACTGATGTCAAAGGGAGAACATCTCGCGATCGAGGGCATCGAGAAGATCCGAGCCATCACCGCGACGATGAACACCGGATGTGAAAGATAAAGTCCAGCTTCTCTGGAAACAGAGTGAGAGATAACTGAGCGAAATTCCTTGTCGGGTAAGTTCCGACCTGCACGAATGGCGTAACGAAAGTGCGACTGTCTTGCCGACTGACACGGCGAACTTGTAGTGCCGGTGAAGATGCCGGTTGCCCGCAACTAGACGGAAAGACCCCGTGCACCTTTACTATACCTTTACCATGAACTATGGCCCTTGCTGCGCAGGATAGGTGGGAGGCTTTGATTCCAGGCTCTCGGGCTTGGAGGAGCCAACGGTGAGATACCACCCTGCGAGATCTGTGGTTCTAACTTACTCCCGTAATCCGGGAGAGGGACATGGTAAGGCGGGTAGTTTGACTGGGGCGGTCGCCTCCTAAACGGTAACGGAGGCGCGCGAAGCTACGCTCAGGCTGTTTGGAAATCAGCCGACGAGTGCAAAAGCATAAGCGTGGTTGACTGCGAGTCCTACAAGACGAGCAGGTACGAAAGTAGGCTTTAGTGATCCGGTGGTTCTGCATGGAAGGGCCATCGCTCAACGGATAAAAGGTACGCCGGGGATAACAGGCTGATCGGAGCCAAGAGTTCATATCGACGCTCCGGTTTGGCACCTCGATGTCGGCTCATCGCATCCTGGAGCTGTAGAAGGTTCCAAGGGTTAGGCTGTTCGCCTATTAAAGCGGTACGTGAGCTGGGTTCAGAACGTCGCGAGACAGTTCGGTCCCTATCTGTTGTGGGCGTAGGAGATTTGAGAGGACCTGTCCTTAGTACGAGAGGACCGGGATGGACGAACCTCTTGTGTTCGAGCTGTCATGCCAATGGCACCGCTCGGTAGCGAAGTTCGGTTGTGATAACCGCTGAATGCATATAAGCGGGAAGCACTCCTCAAGATGAGATCTCCCAACCCGTAAGGGATAAGAAGGGCCCAGGAAGACTACCTGGTTGATAGGCTGGAGGTGGAAGTGCAGCAATGCATGTAGCTTACCAGTACTAATCGCCCGTTCGGCTTGACCATAAAATTTACTCGGTGCAGAAAGCAGCTGTCAGCACTCAGCTTTCAGCCATCAGCTAGAATCTGAGCTGGGGCTAAGCGAGTTTCTTTTGACTACGCCAGAACTTGGAGAAGAGAAGAAAGACTGATGACTGTGCGCCGACGCTTTTTATAAGAAAGCAAGCCGATGTAATAAGTGGCAGAAATCGGAAAGTTAACAAATATGAAAGTAAGCCACACCCAATCTATTCAGTTGTGAGGTATCGAACCTCACGCTCTTTGAGAATCTGCTCTCAGCTATCAGCTCCTTTCAGCTCTCAGTTTTGCAGAGCTGAAATTGCGAGGAATCTGCGGAGTGAGCTCAAGTTTGCTGTCCATCGGAGTCGGCGCGGCACGATGCTGAAAGCTGACGGCTGATAGGTGACAGCTACGAGTTGTCGGTAATCATACCGCGGGGGATCCACCCGTTCCCATCCCGAACACGGAAGTTAAGCCCCGCTGGGCCGATTGTACTGCACGCGAAAGTGTGTGGGAGAGTAGGTAGTTGCCGGCATTAATAAAGGCCAGTCTGAGAAATCAGATTGGCCTTTT
>CAVXXU010000001.1:0-185889 GCA_963765825.1 uncultured Acidobacteriaceae bacterium | reverse complement strand
CGCAGATCTATACCAACGACAAAAGCGAACTCGGGCACGATCTGAGCCGCGACTTGTCGCAGCGTACGGCCACGGGGAGCCAGGAGCAGGAGCCAGTGGCACAGAAGATCGAGCCGGTTCGTCCGAATCAGGAAGTCCTCAACCACGGAACGATCAGGCCCACACCATTGGCCATGAGATTGCGATGTAAATACCCTATCTCCGAATGGGCTTCATGTACTCGCGAATGATCTCCAAGTCCCCGGTCCGCATGTCGCCGAAATCGGCTCCGGTGATGAAGATCTCGCAGGCGAAGCGGAGGGAGAAGCTCGTCTTATCCTTGAAAGCGACGGTGAAGAACAGCGACCCGTCTTCAATGGAATGGCTGATGTAGTCTACAACCCTGCCGTGGACTTCGATATAGCGCTGGCGAAGCTTCTCGCGGCGCTTCTGGATACGGCTGTCAGTCTCCCTGCGTTCCTTGTCGGTGATCGGGGTAATGGGCGTGCTCCCGACCCACACGACCTTCGGTTTGCTGGGCTCGCCTTTCTTAGGCATGGCTCCTCCTCCCCCGAACTGCGCTCTTGGCGTTCTCAGTGGGCTGCTGGCGCTTGTTGGGGCGCTGTTTGTTCTGCTCCTGCTCCGCCTCTATGCGTTTTTCTTCCTCGACTACTGCTGAATAGGGGACAATGCCGATACGTGGCGGCAATCCCTGCTTCTTGCGTTCTTCCTCGCGCTGCTCGACATCGATATACACGTCGTCCGGGTCTCGCCACTTTTTTTTATGGGCGATTTTCTGCTTCCAGAAACGACCTTCGTCGAGACGTTCCAGATCGACCAGTTCTTCGACGAAATCAGCGTTCACGTCGGCGCGGACTTCTTCGATCTCCACCTGGGCTAGCTGCAATGACTCCTTGTCGGCACAGGAGAGTTTCTCCATGCCTCGCAAGATCGTGACGACCTGATCGATGCCCTGATTCAACAGGAATAGGCTTTCGTAGATACACAGCTTGGGGGAACGTGCGGATGCTTGCGCAGGACAAGAGGGCCGAATACCTTCAGAACTAGCCATCGTTGCCTCCTTGTAGGCAATTTAGTTAGGGGCCGCGGTTGGTGCTTCAACACCGTCGCGTCCAGGTCGAAGCAATACATTGTAGCAATTGCTACTAATAGTAGCAATTGTATCATTGCGACGATCTGTAGCAAGTGTAAAAAGGATGGTATGAGTGCTACAGGGAAGCGGACCGTTCAGATCAATGTCCGATTGAGCGACGATGATTTTGAGTTGATTCGAAAGGCAGCTGCGAAGCTTTGGCCAGACGCAGTACTCAGCAACTCCAGTATCGTGCTAGGGTTGGCAAGACTCGCAGCCAAGCAAACCCTAGAGACCCAGAAGAAGTCACGGGCAGGCTGAGCCTAGATCTCAGCTAGAATCTCCCTGATATGAAACGCGGCAAGGATCTTCGCAGTGCGAGAGGCGAGACCGTCGAGCGCAATGCCGCGAACGAGATTGCGGCACTGATGTTTGTTTTGGTCGAGCAGTCGCCTGGGGCGTTCACGTTGCGATTCGTCGCCAACGATGAACTGATCGAAGACCTCAGCAAACAGGGGGCACTGCAAGTCTTCTTAGACGATATGGACCGCCTCTACGCAGATTTTCGCAAGCGCTTTCCGGATGCCCCAATCATGACACGACCTAACTGACCGAGCGTGAAGGGCGGCGTCGGTCTAACGTGGTACAATTCGGCGCTGAAAACGATGCCTCCTGCGAAGGACAATTCTGTTAAAGTCGCGTTGATTGGCGCGGCAGGCGTCCTTCTTGCCGCCTTGATAGGCTACTTCGCGACCCGTCATCCCACGCCCGACCTAATTGCGTACACCGGAACGGTCAAAGACGCAAATACCCGCAAGCCTGTCGGAAATGCGCTCGTGGGATTAACTGAAGACCAAAATGTGCCTGAACGATTGACAACAGACTCTGAGGGTGTGTTCTTTGCAAGACTCTCGAAAGATACCCAGACGATGTTGGTGGAGGTTAGAGCAGACGGGTATCAGGGTTACTCAAGGAGAGTACCAACCGTCCGCACGGGCAGCGAAGAGATTCTTCTTGCACCGCTACCCGTACCAAGTGTTCCATCGACAGACAGCGAAATAAGAGCGATTTTAAGCGATTACGCGGCTCGATTACACGATCTTGATAGATTGGTGAAAGAGGCGGACAACTCCACAGATATCGAGACCAAGGGTGCGAATAGTATTCTTGTTTACCGAATCGCTTATGGTGCGGCGGAATACAGAACATCGTTGCCCGAATTTCAGAATGTGCCTTGGGCAACGCTCATCAGGAAGTTGGAGGAAGCTGGCGTTCCCGATAGCACCACCGACGCCATCAAAGCAACCGATACACTGATGAATGGTCCCTATGTTGGCCAAGATACTCACAAACGTGGTTATTTCGGCCCTGGAATTTTGGATGCCCAAGTAAACACGCTTCAAGCCTACTACAACGCAGGGCACAAGCACTTCTATGGACAATAGTCTCAGCCCTCGCCGACGATTCCGAAAACCGCTGAAGGCAGGCAGCAACGATCTATTTATGAGCGTCTACTTGCCGTACTGTGACTGGTTCGTCACCGACGACTTGGCCGAGCCAGTTCCTCGTGCCCAAGGGATTTGTAGCAGCGAAAATTGGCTGAAATTTGCACGGTTTGCCTGCACAGTTCCTACACAGCCAAAAACTGCCACATTATCTGCAATTAAAACAATCAGATATAAAAGTTTTATCACCCGCTCAGAATGACAATCCTTCGTGTACCTTCGTGCCCTTTGTGGTGCATGATTTTTCTCCTGCAGCGTCACACCGATCCACTCCGCGGGGCGCAAACGCCCGGCCTCGGGTTCGCGCTATACTGGTTCGTTTCCTGGACTCTCGACCCGCTATCTAGCATTGTCCGCCGAGATTGTCTGCCCAGACCACAGAAAGGATCTTCTTATGGCATCGTCCGCAGTCGATTTTGCTCGCAGTAATCAGCAGCGTTTCCTCAGCGAACTAAAAGATCTGCTTCGCATTCCGAGCGTCAGCACCCTCGAAGAACACAAGCCCGACATAAAAAAGGCCGCCGACTACGTAGCCACCGAACTGCGCCGCATCGGCATGGAAAATGTTGAGGTCATCGCCACCAAGGGGCATCCGCTTATTTATGCCGACTGGCTGCACGCCGCGGGAAAGCCCACCGTTCTCTGCTACGCGCATTATGACGTCCAGCCTCCCGATCCGTTGGACGAATGGCACACTCCGCCCTTCGAGCCTACCGAGCGCAACAACAACGTCTACGCCCGCGGCGCCGTCGACGATAAAGGCCAACTCTGGATGGAAGTGAAAGCCCTGGAATCCCTTATGCAGGCCCGGGGCGGCAAGCTTCCCATCAACGTGAAAGTGATTTTCGAAGGCGAAGAAGAAGTTGGCGGCGAATCCATCGACGAATACATTGTCAAGCAGAAAGCCAAGCTGAAGGCGGACTTCGCGCTAGTGTGCGATACGGAACTCTTCGCACCCAATCTTCCCACGTTGTGCGTAGGCCTACGGGGCCTGGTCTATACCGAGATCGAAGCCAAAGGAGCCATGATCGACTTGCACTCCGGTGTGTACGGAGGCGCGGCCCCGAATCCTTTCTTCGCGCTCATCGAGATCATCAGCAAGTTGAAAGATTCCAAGGGCAAGATCCTTATCCCCGGCTTCTACAAGGGCGTGAAAGCTCCGACCGCCGCGGAACTCAAAGCCTGGAAGCACCTTCCCTTCAACGAAGAAAAATACCGCAAGACCGAAGTCGGCTCGAAGGTTCTCACCGGGGAACCCGGCTATTCTGTTCTCTATCGCACATGGGCCAGGCCGACTCTCGAAGTCCACGGCATGCCCGGAGGCTTCATCGGCGCCGGCGCGAAGACCGTGATTCCTGCGAAAGCAACGGCGAAAGTCTCCATGCGCCTCGTGCCCAATCAGGATGCCGACGACATCTTCAAGAAATATTCAGCCTACGTGAAGAAGCTGACCCCTAAAGGCATCGAAACAAAAATCACCGTCCACAGCAAAGGTCCGGCGGCCGTGGTCGACACCAATAACCCCTATATCGAGGCCGCGACCGAAGCGCTGCACGACACCTTCAAGAAAGACACGGTCTTCATTCGCTCTGGCGGATCGATTCCCATTGTCACTGGATTTCAGGATGTGCTGAAAATTCCCTCGGTGATGATGGGCTTCGGCCTTCCCGACGATAATCTGCACGCTCCCAACGAGAAATTTCACATCCCGAACTTCTACCGTGGGATCGAAACTATCTGCAGGTTTTTCGAAAAGCTGGGAAGCTAAGTCGGGCAGTCACCCGTGGGCATTTAGCAGAAATGTCAGCGCAACAAAAAGTGCCTTTGCCGGCGCTTTTTGTAATGGCGAAGGAGAAACATAAAACCGTGAAGGGTGCGAAACGTGAATAAGCGCGCCGGGCATTCGTGGCAAGAGATTCGACATCGAGCGAAGGACCCCCTTCTGCTTGCTGACTTTGCCCTCCGGACCCTGACGAATGGATGGCACTTGATTTCTCCTTCCGAGTTTTCTTCACTCTATCGGCAGGTTCGGACGCACACCATGTGCAGCAACGCTCGACTGAGAGGACTGTATCGAGGATTGCACTATGTGGTGCGGGAGAACATTCCCGGCGATGTGGTGGAATGCGGATGCGCGCTTGGAGGCAGTGCTGCGCTGATGGCATTGACTCTTCGGAAACTGCAGGCAAAGCGCAGGCTCTGGGTATTCGACACCTTTGAGGGGTTGCCGGCGCCGAGCGCCGAAGATCCTGACGTGGAACTTGCTAAATTGTTCACCGGGAAATGCTTGGGAACGCTCGATGAAGTTCGAGACTTTTTCGAGCGATTCGGCCTCGCCAATGGGGTGACGCCGGTTAAGGGGTTATTCCAGGAAACCCTGCCAACCACTCCTGTCTCGCAAATCTCTTTCCTTCACGTCGATGGCGATTGGTATGAGAGTGTTCGAGTTTGCCTGAATAATCTGTACGACAGAGTTGTTCCTCTGGGTGTAATCCAGTTCGACGACTATGGATACTGGAAAGGTGCGCGTAAGGCAGTAGACGAGTTTCTTGAGCGACGCAAGATTACGACGCCTCTGAGGCGACTGGACTATTCGGGACGGTTTCTGATCAAGCCCGCATCGTAAGAGCGACGAAGTGGTGAAAAGACCGAGGAACAAACCAGGACGGTCCCCGATCAAACCACATTCATCAGGGCAATGAAGTGGAGTCTTGCGCCGAACACCCAGTCAGCAGGCTTAGGATAGAGGCCCAGCTTTGTCACCACTTGCTGGGGTTGAAGGCCGGTCTCCGGCCAGGCGGCGTGCCACTCTTCCTCTGTCCAATAGTTGTAAGGCAGCGCCACGCCGAATCTCGCATTACCCACCCAGTCCATAAACCGCAATCGTGCATACGCGGCCATTCCCTTGCGATAGTGATCCTTGATCAGTACATTACGCCTGGCAACCCGCCGCGCCTCTTTTAAAAGAATGGCGGGATCCTCCGTGTGGTGCAGGACGTCCGAAAACATCACCACGTCAAACGATTCTCGATCGAAGGGAAACCTGCGGCCGTCGAACATCTCCACAGGAATATGAGAACGGTCCCGAGACAGAACATCGATCCCCCGGATGGTGAGATCGGGCCTTTTCGACAACAAGACCGCAGCCATCTGCCCGTCACCGCATCCCACATCGAGCAGACGCACTCCCTGCGGCAGAAGTCGCGCAAACCAACTGGACAACACCTGGACACGGCGGCCGAACACGAGCTTGTCGTGCGCCATCCCAATAGCAGCCGCACCGCGATGCGTCGACGATCCAGCCTCCAGCATCTGCATGCCCCAGTTCTCAATCCCGCGATGCAATCTGCATGACCTTCGTCACCGCCGCGCAAGTGTCGGCGAGGTCTCTCTCCGCCAGCGTGGGATGAACCTTAAACATCAGGCTGGTTTCGCCCAGTTCCCGCGCCACGGCTAGACGTTGTGGCGGGCGCATCGATTCCGGAAACGCTTTTTCTAGATAGATCTCGCTGCACGTTCCGCTCAAACACGGAATGCCTTCGGCGACGATCGCTTCCTGAATCCGGTTCCTGTCCCAGCCTTCCCGCAAACGCTCGGGCCTCACGAAAACGTCGTATTTGTAATAAGAATGGAATACGTCAGCCGGCGGCCTGACCACGCGCAACCCCGGAATCCGGCTGAATTCTTCGCTCAAATACGCGGCATTGTGGCGCCGTTTTTCCACCATTCGCGGCAACTTCCTCAACAGCACGCGCCCCATCGCAGACTGCGCCTCCGTGAGACGCCAGTTCGTGCCAAACGATTCGTGGAGAAATCTGTATCCCGCCGGATGGCTGCGCTCATACACTGCCTCGAAGCTTTTACCGTGATCCTTGAAACTCCAGCCGAGTTCCCACAGTCTCCGGTCATTGGTGAGCAGCATTCCGCCTTCGCCACCCGTGGTCATGTTCTTGTCCTGGCAAAAGGAGAACGCAGCCATGTCGCCAAATGAACCGATGGGCTGGCCGCGGTACTGCGCTCCATGGGCCTGGGCGCAGTCTTCCACCACGACAATGCCGTGCTTGCGGGCCAATTCTAAAATCGACTCCATGTCGCAGGGCCAACCCGCGAGGTGCACGGCAATGATCGCCTTGGTCCGCTCTGTAATCGCGCTCTCGATGGTTTCGACGGTGAGATTGCTGCTGTTGCGGTCAATGTCGGCCACCACCGGCGTAGCGCCGCGCATGACCGCGCAACTCGCGGAAGCAAGAAACGTTCGGCTAGGGACAATCACTTCATCGCCGGGTCCAACTCCCAGGCAATAAAGCGCCAATTCCAAGGCCACAGTGCCGTTGGCTAAGGCAATCGCGTACTCGGATCCCGTGAACGCGGCAAACTCGCGCTCGAATTGCCGGCCTTCATCCCCGGTCCAGTAATTCACTCGCCCGGAGCGCAAGACTGCGGTCGCGGCCTCAATTTCCTCTTCTTCAAATGCGGGCCAGGGAGGGAAAGTCTCGGTACGCACCGGTTCGCCGCCACTGATGGCGAGGGCTTGACTTAAATTGCTGAGGGTTGTCATACAGGGCTATTGCCAAAGTAACAGAATTCAGCAAGAGCCGCCAACCTGCGAGGCTCCACAAGTTCAGCGCGGGGCGTCGAACATACGGCCGAAGCCACTTCCCCGAAATCGCTCTATTCGGGCGCGATGCCAGACGCTGACGTCTTTTCTTCAGCTGAAAAGCGCGTTGGCTGCGGACGATATCCGTTGCGCGTGCGAACCTTGTAGCTTTTCAATTGGTCGCCCACCAGCCTCACCGTAATCGCACGCCAGCCATTGTTGGGGTTGGTTTTTGGGTAATAACTTAAAGAATAGAGATGCGCCAGATCGTCGCGGATAGAGGCGAACGCCCTGTGTTCGTCCCTCCAGTTTTTCGCGAAGTAAGCCTTTCCGCCAGTGGCAGCGGTCATACGATCAAACACCGCGGTCGACACGGGCTCGAGCCTCGCCTCTTGCGTGCTGATCATGTAAATGGAAACTCCTGCAGACTGCGCAAATTCCGCGACGTCCTCCGGCGGCACGACGCTGGAATTGTCCGGGCCGTTGGAGAATACAACCACCACTTTCCTGCCCCGGTTTTGAGCCGCATCTTTCAGCGTCAACAACAGCGCGTTGTAGAGCGCGGCCTGATCTCCTGCCACTGTCGAGCGGACAGCTCGCAAAATCTGCGACCGATCAGAGGTCAGGGCTGCCGCCCGCGAGATGTCGCGGCTATACGAATAGAACGCAATCTTGTCGGCGTTTCCCAGTGAGCGAATAAAATCGGTAATTGCGTCCTGCGCAAAAACGAAGCCCCGGTACATATAGTCGCTGGTGTCGAACAAAACGTACACATTCGCTCCATTCACCAGCGAAGCAAAGGTCTGCGGCGCAGCGCTGTCGGAAGCTTGCTTTGTCAAATCAGCAGTTACACCCGCGTTTGGATCCTGCGACGCAACATCGCTAAGACTGCGGGCCGATTCATCGCCTTCCGCAAAGGTCGCCGCCCTCTCCACAATGCCGTCTTCGCGGATTTCAAAGTCCTCGGGGCGAAGTCCCGTGACGTAATTCCCTTTCCTATCCGTCACCGCCACGTTGAGTTGGACCATGTTGACTACAACGTGAATGTTCGGGCCTTCCTGCGCATCGACGGCGGTTTCACTTCGTAGCATGAACGCCAGTAGGGTCAGACCCAGCAAAAATGATTTTTGTACCATGGCTTTAAACTTCCTGCTTCTGCGACCCCGCTTGGCGCAAGGCGGCTGCGTTCTCACTCCGAAATTTTTTCGACGCACCTCAAGGGCGAGCAGAACTAATCCTTGAAAGTGTCGGTACCGTCAATTTGCCGTCCCGAAATTCTTTGCCCGTTTCATGCATCGCTCGCAGAAGCGCGGGCCCATCTTCGAAATCAGTTGCGAAAATTTTTTGCACCATTATCCGGGTTAGCTCCGGCACCAGTTGGTTGAGCATGACCGGCGAATATCCTTGCTCATCCGCCAACCGGGCCCAGTACAGAGTTGGCGAATCCCAGGTCTCCGCAAAGAACCGGCTGGAATATCCAGAGAACGGCGGCATCGGCGCGACATTCAGCAGCTCCAGACCATAGTTCTGCGCCATGCTAGGGTGCGGCGTCCCAAAATCGTGCGATAAGCGCTTCCAACTGACTTGCTCGGGGTGCTCCCGATAAAGACTTTGCAATTCCTGGCCGGCTGTTCCCCCCGCGCCGGGCTGATCGGGATTCTTCTGCCGGAATTCCGCGGCCAGATAGAAAGTGTCAGCCGGCGCTATTTCAGGAAGCATTTCCGCAATTCGCCCTGCGCGCATCGCCTGCTCGATCTGACTTAATCGTCCGGGAAGCATACGACGCGAGAGAATAGTCAGCACTTTGCTTCGCAGGCCTTCATCCTTGGCGCACGCAACCAGAAGTTCTTCCCCTGTCCGCTGGTACAGCGCGACCGCGTGTAGTTCCACGGGACTGACGTTCCACCATCGCGGCAAGATGGCAGAGGTCAACAGTTCGGGAGTCAACTGATTCCAGATCAAAGCCTGGACGTTGTCCGGCGAAATGAAATCCTGTTCCAGTTCGGCCAAGGCGTAAGGCAGATCGGCGAGCGAGCCAACGAAGTGCGCCCCTCCGCCCGCCGGAGTCCCTTGGCCCATCAGTTCCGGCGCCTGCCACAGTGTCTTGATACCCTCGACGGTCTCGCCCGCAAAGTCGTGGGAGCGAACGAAGAGCGGATTATTGTGCAGAGCCTGTGCCCCCGGGGGCTCGTAGTAGGCATAGTTCAAACCCACCAGCGTATCCCGTAGGAAAGATGCAAGCTGCCCGCGCGCATCCTCGATTTGTGGCCGCGAAACGGTCGTGGAGTTTAACACTCTTGGCAGGTCGGCTCGCATCTGCACGTCGGTGTGATGATTGTTGTAGATTCCTGCGGCCCACTCTGTCCTCTCGCTGTTGGTGAAGATGGGCCGCGGCATCTCAAATTCTCGCGTCTGGCGCGCCAGCAGAATCATGTAATCCGCGGGCTGTTTTCCTTTCTGCTTTTCTGACAGTGCATCGCCGAGCGTCAAAAGTGTGTCGAGCGATACCAGTCGCTGATCGTCCAGCACCGCGCGGATCCGCGCGGCAACCTGGCGATGCATCTCCCTTCCTTCCCCACTGTTCTGGCGGGGTCCGGCCAACAAATCGATGATCTCGTCCTGCGAACCTCGAGTTTTGCCAGCCGAAAACTTGAATATTTCCCCGAGCGAACTTCGTCCCGCCTCATATACCTGGCCGGCCGTCCGCACCGTGGCAAAAGGCTTTACCACTTGTTGCCAAGACTCATTCAAGTGCGCGTTGGAAATCTCTCCCTGGCGGGCAAGAATTTGCCAGATTCCAACACTTGCCTGAAGGGTCCCGAATGCGTTCCCACGCATAGGTCCAGGCAGATTGCTCAAAGTATGAGCCGTGTCGAGAAAAAGCTCGATGGATTCGTCGCTCAGCTCGGGAAATTCCGAGAATATTCGGTACTGATCGCTGAATTCCTCATACTTGCGCGCCAGCAAGCGCACCATCGGCGCCGACAGGCGATGTTCAGGAGCCCGTCTGCTGTTGAGTTCGCTAAGTGCCAGATATATCTGCAGCGGCCCGCTCTCAGTCGCAGCTCGGGACATTGCGAACAGGACCTGCAAAAGACGATCCGTATCCGTCAGACTTGGCGTCTGCCTTCCCCAGCGGTGTACGAGGCTGGCGTTATGCCCATCGAGAAGAATCTCCCTCCAAACCGCGAGATTCCCTGGAACCAGCGGCTCTCCGTCGCTGTCCAGCGGAAGCCGGGTGACCAGCAGCAGAAGCCCGGGCGCTGGCCGATAAAACCCCCTCGTCGCTGGAACGGAGGGATCTGGAGTGCGAAGTCCCGCGTAAAAAAGTCGCAGACGACGCGAATCGGTAAAGTAGGCCTGCTGAGTTCCGCTCACCCGCGAAAGAACATCAAAATATGCCGCCAGCCAACCTTTGTCCTTGGCCACCAATTTCGAAACGAAAGGGCCGGGAGCATCCGGGCTTGCTCCGACCAAGTCCTTCCATGCAGCCTCGGCAGCGGTTCCACCCGGTACATTCACTCGACCGTTCCTGATGCAGAGGCTCCTCCCATAGAAATCAAGAACGGCAGCGTAAGGGAGCAGCTTTTCGAGGCCTATGGATCGCTGCAAGACCTGACTGGTCTCCAGATCCATCCGTGACAGGGCCCAATAAAGCCGCGCGCCCGAAGCGTCGCTCAGGATCGTGTCCAGCAAATTTCCATTTTTTTCTCCGGCATTCTTTGCGATCGCCTTCATCCAATCTTGCTCCGCAAACAGCACCGGCACCGGCGAAGAGTCGAATGGATACTCAAACGCCTTACCGCCCTGCAGCGTCCGCTCCAGGTCAGGCAGAGGAAAGCCCGAATCAATCGCTAAAAAGGCCCGCTCCGGATCTTGCGTTTGCAAAGACGTTTCAGCAACGCCGCAATCAGCACTCGTCCGATACCCCAGAATTCGCAGAAGCGGCTTTGCGTCATTACAATTTGAAACGCGAAGCACCATCCCGCTGCCAGCCGCCAACTGTGACAACTCCCGAGCCTGCTGCACGTACCGTTTCAATAGCACCAGAAACTCAGTGGGATGAGTGGACCCCTCAAATCCCTCGGTAAAAACGTTCCGGCTCAGCAAGGGCAGGACTTCTTCAGGAGCAACCTTTTGGCTGATTCCGGCCATGCGCAAAAAAGATCGTTGCGGGCCCGGGATCGAAAACTTCGGCGTCCCCGAGAGCTTTCCGTCTTTCGCGGAAGAGGAGAGGGCGGCATCGTCAGTCCTCAAGGAGGCGGCCGGCGGCTCTCCACCACTCGCGAACAAACTGCAGTTAAAAAGAAAAACGGAGAGGACCACGGACAAGCGAGAAAGAGATTTCACGGCTGGATTCCTCGCGAAGCCGCCGAGACCTCATCGCACCTGAATCTATCGCGGAAGGCAGGAGTGTCTTCAATTCGCGAACCCAAACGTCCAAGATCTAGGCTTGGTGAGACCCGAGCTTCGTTCCAAATTCGATGCCGGTCAAAATACCTCATATCGGGCAACAATCCAAGCTGTTTTTTGTGAAATTCTCGTAAAAAAGTCGTACAGCCAAATAATTCCCGATCAGGCACTGGCGAAGAACCGTAAGCTGCGACAAGCAAGTAGTAGCCGATCTCTCCACCTTCTGCGGCTCCGGGCGTTACACTCAGGGTATGGCAGTAACCGTGGAAATCCACAACCCGGGCGATCGCGACTGGCAGCGCGATGTAGTCGCCATCCTCGAACACGTTTTGTCAGATCGCCCTGGGGACTGGCGCGTATCAATCATCGGTTCCCAAGGCAGCGAGCATTGGGAGATGAAGATCACAGGCCCCCACGCCTTCGAGCGCTCCTACGCACTTGAAAAAGCCGCAGGCGAACATGACCCTGCTGCTATAGCTGCGCTTGTCGCCAGGATGGTGCCTTTAAGGAAGCCTCAGTAAGCACGCTCCGGTAAGATTTCGCCCGAATCGTTACTACCCGCGTAAGCCCTTGCCCCGCGCCAGACCGTAAACCCGAAAACTCGAAGCCAGTTTGACACTCGCCCACCACTCCGATACTTTTTTACTCGGTTGAAACTTCAGCGGCTCATCTTCATCCCGAATCCAAACACAACCGCAACTCGAGGTAACGCTTGCAGAAATTGATCATCTGGGGTGCTGGCGGGCACGGTAAAGTTGTCCTCGACATCGCTCGCGCGATGGGCGTCTTCGCCGAGATCGTCTTTGTAGATGACGCCTGCGCGTCCCCCGGCCGATCTTTTTGCGATTGCGAACTCTTCCCTTCTTCTGAGGGATTTAGCTCCCTCTCTGTTCGCGGCCATTTTTCTTTCGTCGTGGCGATCGGTGACAACCACGTCCGGGACCGCTGTTTTCGACAAGGCATCGAGCAAGGGCTGGAAGCCGCGACCTTGATTCATCCCTCAGCCCTTGTCTCTGGTTCGGTTCGCATCGGGGGCGGTACTGTTGTAATGCCCCGGGTCGTGGTGAATGCGGATACCGTTATCGGCGACAATTGCATCCTCAATACCGGTGCCATAGTGGAGCATGATTGTCGCGTCGGTAATCACGTGCATTTGGCTCCGGGCGTCACCCTGGGGGGCAACGTGACCGTAGAAGCCCACTCCTTCCTGGGAATCGGAACGATCGTTTTGCCGGGTGCGTTGATCGGCGCCGGGGCGGTTCTTGGGGCAGGTGCCGTGGTGTTGGACTCGGCCCCATCCGGTGCCACTTCGGTAGGGGTTCCAGCGAAAGTCCTAACAGGCCGCTGAAAAAACTCATATCTCGATCAAGTTTTGAAAGGGCGCGGCTTTCAGCCGCCGAGGTAAAGTGGACAAGGGAAAAAAGTCTTGCTGCAGCCTGCTAAAGGCCAAAAGCCGCTAGCCGGCGCACAGCTCTCAACTCCTAAGGGATCCGCGCTGGCTTCTCCGAGGTTCGGCTCTCCGTACCCATGAATTCGGGCATGGTTGCCGATCCCTCCGCGGCAATTCCCTCCCCCGTGAGAACTTTCCACACCGTAATCGTCAGAATGCGCAGGTCCAGCGCCAGGCTCCAGTGATCCACATACCAAACGTCGAGAGCGAGCTTTTGTTCCCAGGCCAGATCATTGCGCCCATTTATCTGCGTCCAGCCGGTAATACCAGGAGGAACTAAATGACGGCGGGCCTGCTCCGGGCTATAGCGCTCCAGGTATTGCATAAGCAATGGCCTTGGTCCTACTAAACTCATGTCGCCGCGAAGCACGTTCCAAAACTGGGGGAGCTCATCCAGGCTCGACCGTCGCAGGAAAGCACCCAACCGGGTGATGCGATCCGTGTCCGGCAACAAACGCCCACGCTCGTCGCGCTGGTCTGTCATGCTGCGAAATTTTAGCGCGTTGAAAGGAACCTCCCTGTATCCCGGCCGTTGCTGACGAAAAACCACTGGCCGTCCCATCTGCCACCGCACCAGCATTCCTACTACCAGCATCACCGGCGACAGAATTATCAGCGTGACAATCGACACTGTAACGTCCAAAGCCCGCTTCAATCCGCGAGTGAATTCGTGTTCTCTCATGCGCGATATTTCGTTTTCTGGAATCAGAGTAGTTCCCACTCTAAACGGGCTGGTAAATTGATGCTGAGCGGCGGCACGTTAAACTTGAACTCATTGTATGACGCCCGCAATTCGGTGGAAAGGTCCAGACACAGCGAACCTGCACTTCACAATTTTTCGTGTCCAGGCCTTTCCGTCTCACAATTCTTTACAAACCCAAGTCGTTTCGCCGAAACTTCTCCCGCTAAGATTGAAGTGACGCATTTCATTCTCCAGCATCCAACACTCGCGTCATCATTGTGGATATGAACGAACGCTCGCCTGCTCGTAATGCAAGGACGATTAACCTAGGAGAAGACCGATGCTTTTACCGCGCTTGATTTCTGTGGTCCAGAGGATGAGGTTGTTGCCCGTGTACCTCGCTTTCGCCGTCACTGTGGCGGCCTGTCCCACGTGGCTGAAGGCACAGACAATGCCGTCTTCGACTTCCCCGCAGAACCCTCTCCCTGCGCGCCAGCCAGCACAGCCGCAAGCGGTTAACCTGAAGGACTATTCGAAGCCGCGTTCGGCCTTCCCGAACGTGCTGCAGCCTTATGTGCCGCAGGATGTCGCCCAGCCAAATCTCGGGAACTCGCCGCGCATCGACTCGCTCTTGAAAGATGGAAAAATCTACCTTTCCATCGATGACGCCGTTGCGCTCGCGCTCGAGAACAATCTCGACCTCGATATTGCCCGCTATAACCTGAACATTGCCGAGGCCGACCTGCTCCGCGCCAAATCCGGCGCCAGCATTCTCGGCGTCAACACTGGCATCGTGCAGAATACCCCCGGCGGCGGCGTTGGCGGCCTCGGCGGCACCGTTGGCTCCGGTACCGGCGGAACTACCGTCGCAGCCGGCGGCGCCGGCAGCGGAACCAACGGCCTGGTCAGTTCGACTCTCGGCATCGGCGCTCCCATCACCAGTTTCGATCCGGCGCTCACCGGAAGCCTCCAACTCGATAAGAACGACACGGAGTCCGTCAGCGTATTTAGCCCAGTGCCGATTGTGGCTCAGAACACCTACACCTCGGACTTCGGCTACACCCAGGGCTTCGCGTTTGGCGGCGCCCTTACAGGAGGCTTCAATAACACCCACGTCACTACCAACAATCCCACCAGCCTGCTCACCCCGCAATTGGGATCCAACTTTCAGTTTCGTTTCACTCAAAACCTGCTGCAAGGTTTTGGCTTCCTGCCTAACACTCGCTTCATCCGCATTGCCAAGAATAATCGCGAGATATCCGACGTCGCCTTCCGCCTCCAGGTCATAACCACCGTCGACCAGATCGAGAACATGTATTGGGACTTGGTCTACGCCTTTGAGAACGTCCGCGTGCAGGAGGAATCTCTCACCTATGCCCAGAAGGCACTCGAAGACTCGAAACGCCAAGCGCAAGTCGGCACTGCTCCTCCCATTCAAGTCGTTAGTTCGCAGAGCACTGTCGCCACCGACCAGCAGAACCTGATCGTGGCGCAGAACAATCTGCAACTGCAACAACTTCTCATGAAGAACGCGCTGAGCCGCAGCATTGAAGATCCAATGCTCGCTGAGGCCGATGTGATCCCTACGTCGGGAATGCTTTTGCCTCAACAAGAACCGGTTATACCCATTCAGGACTTGATCAATGACGCTCTGCAACACCGCGCCGAACTGGTCGAGTCGCGCATCGATCTCAATTCTCGCGATATCAACATCAAAGCCGTGCGGAATGCCATGCTGCCCACGCTGCAGGCCTTTGCCTATTATGGTGGTTCGGGAGTGGGCGGGGACGTGAATCCCGCCGTGCCTAACTGCGCAAGCACAACGAGTGCCTTCTGCTTCGATCAGAGGAGGGCGCCGCCGCCGTTTCGCTCGAGCACCTCGGTCGGCTATGGAAGCACTTTGAACCAACTTGTAAATTCGACCTCGCCAGATAAGGGCTTAGGCCTCTCACTCAACATTCCTCTGCGCAATCGCATGGCACAATCCGACCAGGTTCGCGCCGACCTCGAATATCGACAGGCCCAGGTTCGCCAGCTCCAGCTTGAAAACCAGGTGCGCATCGAGGTACGCAACGCTCAATTCGACGTCAAGCAAAACCGCACTGCAGTGCAAGCGGCCCAATCCGCCGTGGACCTGGCACGCCAAACCCTCGACGCCGATCAGCAGAAGCTGAAAGTGGGCCTCACTACTCAGACCGTCATCCTGCAAGATGCCGCTACGCTGAGGACAGGCGAATCCAATATGGTTTCCGCGATGGCAGCCTACGAAAAATCCCGCATCGAACTGGATCGCTCCACCGGATTGCTGCTGGATCACTCTGGCATCGACATCGCCGACGCCACCCGCGGCCAGGTAACGCGCTTGCCAACGGTGCCTTACGTCGCGCCTCGGCAAGATACCGTTCCCCAAACCCAGCCGCCTGCTCCAACAAATCCGCCGGCGCCCGGAGGGCAAATGTAGTCGCGCAAGTCTTGGTAGCGGCATACCGCTAGATCGTTGGTGCAGAAGGACTTATTAGATTTTGTACGTACATTTATGTACTAGAAATGTTCCTGAAGGAACATTGTGGAAATCTTTTTACCGCGTCCTCTTGCCTCGCTGGCGCCAAGGCGGGACGATCTGGTCCGTTCGGTTCACGGCTCGTTGACTTCGCCCTCTCAAGCTGGTAAAAGTTAACGTTCCTTTTGACGCTCTCTGCGCCGCAGGTTTGTGCCTTCGCGTTATGTCGGACGAAAACAAATCTCCCTCGCCGCCGCCGCCGGAAGGGGAACCGAAGCCGACGGCGGATCGACCCGCAACCCCGGGCGGGGTGAAAGCCACTCCATCCGGTTCGGTTCAATCGGAAACGAAGCCTGCTCCTGACAAGCCTGCCGCTCCTGCAGCTCCGCCGAAACCTGCCGCCGCCGCTCCGGCAACCCCTGCCGCACCGAAACCCGCCGCCGCTCCTCCCAAGCCTGCTGCTCCGGTTCCCACCGCGTGGGATTCGCCGATGGTTGCCAGGTTCAAGGGCGAGTACGGTTCCGGCATAGAGCCTCTCACTCACCTCGGGCAGAACTACATGGTGGTCGATCGCTCGCTGATTCCAGAAATTCTGCAGGTGCTGCGCGATCGTGAGCAGTTCGACTACTGCGTGGACATTACCGCGGTGCACTATCCCAAGCGCGAAAAACAATTCGACTTGGTTTGGGTGCTTTATTCCTTTCCACGCAACGAACGCATTCGTGTGAAGACTCTGATCGCCGATGGCGAGAGCCTGCCAAGTTCCGTTCCGCTCTGGGTGACCGCCAACTGGCTGGAGCGTGAGGTCTTCGACATGTTCGGCATTAAGTTCGACGGCCATCCTGACCTGAAGCGCATTCTTTTGCCCGATGGTTGGAAGGGACATCCGCTACGCAAAGACTACGGAATCCTGCAGCAGGATAACGAGTGGGTGCAGATTAATTTAGGAATTGAGAGCGGCCAGTAGCAACGAACTAAAAAGCACGCGAAATAATGAGCGATCCGAACACACTCTCGCCGCTGGATCTGGAAACGCCTGATAAGACTTTTCTGGATGCCAACGAGCTCGTCATCAACATGGGGCCGCAACATCCCGCGACCCATGGCGTGCTCCGCGTCATTCTGCGCCTTGACGGCGAGAAGGTCATGGGCCTGGAGTGCGTGATCGGGTACCTGCATCGCGGCGTAGAAAAGATTGCCGAGAATCGCACCTATACCATGTTCAATCCTTACGTCGACCGCATGGATTACGTGGCTGCAGTCTCGAACGGCTTGGGATATTGCGAGGCGGTCGAAAAACTACTCAGCGTCGAAGCGCCCCCGCGCGCGCAATATATTCGAGTTATTCTCACTGAGCTGAACCGTATCGCCAGCCACCAGCTCTGGCTGGGCACGCACGCGCTCGACATCGGCGCCATCACGCCGCTGTTCTACACTTTCCGCGACCGCGAAGAGATTCTGAAGATTTTCGAAAAGTATTGCGGCGCGCGGCTCACCACGCATGCTTTTCGAATTGGCGGTCTGCAGTATGAAGCGTACGAAGGCTTCGAGCGAGACGTGAAAACTTTCGTTTCGTTCGTGAAGCCTAAGATCGACGAGTATGAAGAGCTGCTAACCACCAATCGCATCTGGCTCGAACGCACCAAGGGTGTGGGCAAAATTTCCGGGAAGGATTGCATCGCGCTGGGCGTGACTGGCCCTGTACTTCGTGCCAGCGGCGTGAAGTGGGATCTGCGTAAAGCGCAGCCGTATGCCAACTATAAGAATTTCGACTTTGAAATACCTACCGGCGAACACGGCGATACCTATGACCGGTACATCGTACGCATGATCGAGATGCGCCAGTCGCTGCGCATCATCGAGCAAGCGGTCGAAGGAATTCCCGAAGGGCCTGTCATGGCCAAGGTTCCGAAGGTGATGAAGCCACCTGTGGGCGAGGTCTACCACTCCATCGAAGCTCCGAAGGGCGAACTGGGATATTTCATCGTCAGCGACGGCTCGACGCAACCCTATCGAATTCGCGTGCGTCCACCGTCGTTCGTCAACCTCCAAGCGCTCGACGTGATGTGCCGTGGCCAGCTTGTGGCCGACGTGATCGCTGTTATCGGCACACTCGACATCGTTCTCGGCGAGGTAGACCGCTGATGCACTCGTTCCTGCAGTACATCCAGTCTTATCTTGACAGCGACAAGACGCCGGGCGGGGCGGGCAATATCTTTTGGGCTACGGTTTACATCTTGCTGGTTTTCGCAGGCCTGTCGGTCGCGGTGATCGCGATGAACTGGCTGGAGCGCAAGATTCTCGCTCACATGCAGGTACGACTTGGCCCGATGCGTGTGGGACCGCACGGCCTGCTCCAACCCATTGCCGACGCCATCAAGTTGCTGCTGAAAGAAGACATCATTCCAGCCGAGGCGGACAAGGTTGTCTTCTGGGTTGCGCCGTTCATCGTGGTGCTGGCGGCGTTTACGGTGTTTGTGGTGGTACCGTTCGGCCCGACGCACGCGATTACCGACATGAATATCGGCATCCTCTTTATGCTTGGAGTGTCGTCGCTGAGCGTGCTGGGAATTGTGACGGCTGGATGGGCTTCGAATTCGCACTACCCTTTGATCGGGGCGCTACGCTCCAGTGCGCAGATGGTCTCGTACGAAGTTGCCATGGGATTAGCGGTCGTCTCGGTCGTTCTGATGACCAGCCTCAACGCGGAGAGCACTGGAACGCTGAGCATGATTGGCATCGTGCAGGCTCAACAGGCGCAGGGAGAATGGTTCATTTTCAAATTCTTCCCCTTAGGGCTGGTCGGCTTCGGCATCTTTGCCATCGCAATGGTCGCCGAGACGAACCGCGCACCCTTCGACCTGCCCGAAGCTGAATCGGAATTGACCGCGGGATTCCACACGGAGTACAGCGGCTTCCGCTGGTCCTTATTCTTTCTGGCGGAATACTCCGCGATGATTGCGGTCTCGTCGATTGCGGTCACGCTGTGGCTGGGCGGATGGCTGCGCCCGTTTCCAAATGCGCTCAGCGGACCGACGTGGGATATTGTCTTCTCTTTATTTCCAGGAATTACTTTTCTACTGCTGGCAGCTGATGTGTTTCTACAACACGGCGCGGATGCCCAAGCATCCCCTATTCCGCGTGCAAACGATGGGACTGGCGGGATTCGGCGTAGTGCTGGGCTTGATTGGCCTGATCTTGCTGGTCCCCGCGGTCCGAGTGCGCGTCACGGATATTTTCTGGTTCGCAGCAAAAGTTGCCGCGTTCATGTACCTCTATATCTGGTATCGTGGCACGTTCCCGCGTTACCGCTTTGACCAACTCATGAAAGTAGGATGGAAAGTTTTGCTGCCAACCGGACTGGTGCTGTTGATTCTCACCGCGATTGTGGGCATGCGGACCGAACTCTGGGCGGAGTTGCAGGGGGTGTGGCGGCCATGATTCCCGCGGGAAACAATCCTCCGGTCGCGACGCCGTTTTTCTTTTACCTTCTGGCCGCAACCATGATTGCCGGCGGCATTCTCGTGATCACGCGTAAAAATGCGGTGCACTCGGCGATGGCTTTGATTACCACGCTGTTGGCGCAGGCTGGGCTCTACCTTATGCTCTATGCGCCGTTCGTGGCTGGCGTGCAAATTATTCTGTATGCCGGCGGCATCATGGTGCTCTTCCTGTTCGTGATCATGTTGATCTCGATTGAGCGCGCCGAGAAAGAGCGTCAGTTCAACAAGCAGTGGCTGGTGGGAATTGTTGCGGCGGCAGCTCTTGGCGGCCTCTTTATTGCCGTCTATACCACCAGGACCAAAGGAATTCTTTTTCCGGAAGGTCGAATGACCTACGGCGAAGGGGGAAACACGCAGGCAGTCGCGGCGCTGCTTTTTGACCGCAACGCCGGACAATACATGTTCGCCTTCGAGATCGCGTCGTTGCTACTGCTGGTGGCGATCATTGGGGCAGTAGTGATGGCGAAGAAGAGGATTTGAAGAGTGAATTCGGAATTCGGACTGTTGTCATTCCGAAACGGCGTTCAGCCGTTGAGGAATCTGTTTCGCTGGCGCCGGCGTTTGCGCCAGCAAGAAGCAGATTCCTCAATTCGGTCGGAATGACAGGGATTAAGGCTTAGGGATTAAGGATGGATGGTCTGCTGCACATTACGACGTTGCACTACCTGGTATTGGGCGCAGCCCTGTTCCTGCTGGGCGTGATTGGAGTGCTGACGCGGCGCAACGTGGTCATCGTCCTGATGTCGATCGAACTGATCCTGAACGCGGTCAACTTGAATCTGGTCGCCTTCTCGCGCTACTGGCAGGGCATTCACGGCCCTGGCGCCCTGCACGGACAGGTGTTCGCAATATTCGTAATCACGGACGCCGCGGCAGAAGCCGCAGTTGGGCTCGGCATCCTGATCGCCTTCTTCAGAAATAAGGAGACGGTGAACGTAGACGAAGTGAATTTGTTGAAGTGGTGAGAAAAGCTTCTAGCTCCTAGCTGCTAGCTTCTAGCAAAGCCATGATGGCTGCCGCTTGAGCTAGAAGCTAGCCGCTAGGAGCTAGAAGCTGAACTTCGAATGCTATTTCTAAATCACATCTATCTCATCCCGCTGTTTCCCGCCATCGGCGCGGCACTCATGTTTTTCTTTGGGCGCAGGCTGCAAAAGGCGACGGTGAATGCTGTCTGCGTGGGGTCCGTGGTGCTGGCGTTCATCGTAGCGAGCGGAGCAGTGCTGCAGTATACGAACTGGGCTCCGGCGCACGATCACCAGCCCTTCGAAAAAGTTCTCTATACCTGGCTCGGCACTGACACCGGCCACCTGAACTACGTGAAGCACGACGGCACGCTGGCTCCGTTTCAGGCCGACGCCGGATTCCTGCTCGATCCGCTTTCCAGCATCTGGCTGCTGTTTGTGACCGGTGTCGGCATGCTGATTCACATTTATTCCACCGGATACATGGCGCATGAGGGCGGCTATTACCGCTTCTTCGGGTATCTCAACCTGTTCATGTTCTCGATGCTGACGCTGATCCTGGCAAACAACTACGTGCTGATGTTTGTGGGCTGGGAGGGCGTGGGGCTGTGTTCATACCTGCTGATCGGTTTTTATTTTCATCGCAAGTCGGCTAGCGATGCGGCCAACAAGGCGTTCATTGTGAACCGCATTGGCGACGCGGGATTTCTCCTGGGCATGTTTTTCATCGCATGGTACATGGGGTCGCTGCGCTATATCGACGTGACCGCGGCCGCCCGCAGCGGACATTTCCAGATTGGCGATCCCGTCATCACCGCGGCGACCTTGCTGCTGTTTGTGGGAGCGTGCGGTAAGTCGGCGCAGCTTCCTCTTTACATTTGGCTGCCCGACGCAATGGAAGGCCCGACACCGGTTTCGGCGCTGATCCACGCGGCGACGATGGTCACGGCTGGCGTTTATATGGTGGCGCGCTCGAACGCCCTGTTCGTGCTGGCGCCGAAGTCCATGCTGGTGGTCGCGATTATCGGAGCGCTCACTGCAATCTTCGCCGCTTCGATCGGGCTGGTGCAGAACGATATCAAGCGCGTGCTCGCTTATTCGACTGTCTCGCAACTTGGCTACATGTTTCTCGCGCTCGGCGTGGGCGCCTTCTCGGCTGCGGTATTCCATGTTTTCACTCATGCATTCTTCAAGGCGCTGCTGTTCCTTGGAGCGGGCTCGGTGATTCATGCCATGAGCGGCGAGCAGGACATGCGGAATATGGGCGACCTGCGCAGACGCATTCCGACCACGTATTGGACCATGTTCATCGCAACGCTGGCCATCACGGGCATTCCGCCGTTCGCGGGATTTTTCTCGAAGGATGAAATTCTGTGGCAGACGTGGACGTCGGAAGGCGGCGCGTATCGCATTCTCTGGTTCATCGGCTACGTGACGGCGCTGATGACTGCGTTTTATATGTTCCGGCTGATCTATCTGACCTTCTACAGCAAGCCGCGCATGAGCCACGAGGTGGAGCACCACATCCATGAGTCGCCGATGTCGATGACGATGCCACTGGTGATCCTGGCGGTGTGCTCGCTGTTCGCCGGATTTCTGGGCTGGCCGCACAGTTTGGGCGGCTCGGATCGCTTCGCGCGCTTTCTTGATCCGGTCTTCGCACGAGGCGAAGCTCATGTGCTCATTGCGGAAGGTAAAGCCCGACAACTGGCCGCGGGAGAACGAGAAGAAGAGCACACGAGCCCAATAGAGTATCTGCTGATGTTTCTATCGGTCGCAGCCGCTGGGACTGGTTGGTTCATGGCCGGACGCTCGTATAGAAACGCCGACAAGGGCTACATGGAGCCGATCGCGGCTGCTTCCCCGCCGGTTTACAAGACGCTGCTCAACAAATATTACGTGGACGAAGGCTACGACTACGTCTTCACCGGGCGTCGCAAAGTGGGAGACGTGCGTCTGGGCGTGGTGGGCGCGGGCGAAGCGAGTTCTTGGTTCGATTCGCACGTTATTGACGGCGCGGTAAATGCTGCGGGGTCGATTACGCGCGGCGCGGCTACGTTTTCCGGTTGGTGGGACAAGTGGATCATCGACGGTTTATTCGTGAACGGAATCGCCTATGCGACGCAGCCATTCTCATACCTAGCGCGCTTCTTTGAGTGGGGATTGGTGCAATGGTATGCGCTGGTGATGACCGCGGGGCTGGTTGGGTTTGCGTTTTATTACGTGTATCACTGAAACAGCTTCTAGCTGCTAGCTCCTAGCAAAACGCTGGGGCCAGGACGCAAGAGCTAGAAGCTAGCAGCTAGAAGCTGACCTATGCAAAACCACATTTTATCGATCATTCTTTTCACGCCGCTGCTGGGCGCGCTCTTTCTCCTGTTTGTGCCCAAGGAGAACAAGGACGCCATTCGCTGGATCGCGAACTTTTTCGCGCTCGCTGGACTTTTGGTTTCGATCCCGCTGGCCCCGATGTTCTGGGAGCAGCGCTTCGAACCGGGCTTCAAGTTCATTGAAGGCGCGCCCGGCAACTGGATTCCAACGATTGGCGCGGGTTACGTGCTGGGCATTGACGGCATTTCGTTTTTGCTGATCATGCTCACGACGCTGCTGGGGTGGATTTCGATTCTGTCGTCGTGGACGGCGATTGAGAATCGCGTGAAGGAATATTACATCTGGTTTCTGGTGCTGCAGACCGGCATGCTCGGCGTATTCATGGCGCTGGATTTCTTTCTCTTCTTTGTTTTCTGGGAAGCCATGCTGGTGCCGATGTACCTGCTCATCGGGATATGGGGCGGTCCGCGCAAACTTTACGCCGCGATCAAGTTTTTTCTCTACACTCTTGCGGGCTCGGTGCTGATGCTGCTGGGCATTTTGTTTCTCTATTTCCACCATCAGCATGTGACTGGTGTTTACACGTTCAGCTTGCAGGCGCTGTACGATACGGCGCCGCGAATTTATAGCGACTACGGGCCGCACATCGCTACGCTGCTTTTCCTGAGTTTCTTCTTCGCCTTCGCGATTAAAGTGCCGATGTTTCCCTTCCATACTTGGCTGCCCGATGCGCACGTAGAGGCGCCGACAGCGGGGTCGGTGATCCTGGCGGGCGTTCTGCTGAAGATGGGAACTTACGGATTCATCCGGTTCTCGCTTCCCTTCTTTCCCAACGTGCTGTCGAATCCGGCGACGTTCCTGGGGATGACGGTGCGCGGGTGGATGATTTTTCTTTCGATTGTTGGAATTATTTATGGCGCGCTCGTCTCGCTGATGCAAAAAGACATGAAGAAGCTGGTGGCCTACTCGTCGGTAAGCCACCTGGGCTTCTGCACGTTGGGAATTTTCGCGCTGACGCCGCTGGGGCTGAGCGGATCGGTGTTGCAGCAGATCAATCACGGAATTTCGACGGGCGCGCTGTTCTTGATTGTTGGGATCCTCTACGAGCGGCGACACACGCGGGAGATCGCGGAATATGGCGGCATCTCGAACGTTATGCCGGTTTACGCGACCATCACCATGATCATGTTCCTTTCGTCGATGGGCCTACCGTTGCTGAATGGATTCGTGGGCGAGTTCACGATTTTGCAGGGAACGTTTATGGAGAACTGGAAGTGGGGCGCGTGGGCGGTGCCGGGAGTTGTGCTGGCCGCCGCGTATCTGCTGTGGCTCTACCAGCGCGTGTTCTTCGGGGCGGTCACCAATCCCAAGAACGAGAAGCTGCACGACCTGACGCCGCGCGAAGTCGCGACTTTTGTGCCGCTGCTGATCATGGCGTTCTGGATTGGCTTGTATCCCAAGCCGTTTTTTCAGATTCTGGAGCAGCCGGTGAATCACACGATCGCAATCGTGCGGCCTGACTATCCGCAGCCCGCTGTGAATGCGGCCGCACAGGCGGCAACGACGATTGCGCCGCCCAGTAACATGACCTACACCGCTAACCCTGATCCTGCGGCTGCACACGCCAACGCAAAGGGGAAGAAATAGTGGTCTGGACCGACTATCTTCTGGCGCTGCCGATCACGCTGCTGGCTCTGTTCGCGCTGGGCATCCTGCTGATCGACCTGATGCTGCCGCGGGAAATGAAGTGGGCCAATGCGGTGACGGCCATGATCGGCGTTCTTTTTTCCGCTGCCGGAGTCTACAAGATTCAGCTGTGGATGGGGCCGTCGCCCGGCTCTTTTGGCCTGATGCGGACAATGCTGGTCGATCACTTCGCGATTTATTTCTGGTATTTGTTCCTGGCGAGCACGGCCATCGCGATTCTCATGTCGGTGCGCTACCTGGAAACCGAGCACGAAAATCACGGCGAATATTACGCGCTGATGCTGCTCTCGGTGGCCGGAATGATGTGCATGGCGGCCGGCTTCGATATCGTTCTCATCTTCATTGGCCTGGAGTTGATGGCGATCTCCACTTATGTGTTGGTCGGGTTTCTCCGCCGTGATCGCAGGTCCAACGAAGCTGCCTTGAAATATCTGCTGCTGGGAGCGTTTTCTTCGGGCATTTTCGCGTACGGATTGTCTCTGTTGTATGGCCTGACCGGAAGCACCAATCTCGGAGTGATCAATCAGGAATTGACGCGGCACGTACTGAATAGCCCCTACAAGCCGGTCGCGGTCATCGCACTACTGACGACGATCACGGGGCTGCTATTCAAGATTGCGGCGATTCCTTTTCACCAGTGGGCGCCGGACGCTTACGAAGGCGCGCCCACCAGCATTACCGGGTTCATGTCGGTGGCGGTGAAGGCGGCGGGATGGGCGATGCTGCTGCGCATTCTGGTCATCGGGCTCATGCCCATGCGCGCGATTTGGGTGCCGCTGCTGGTGTTTGTCTCGATCGCGACGATGACCGGGGCGAACTTCGCTGCGCTCACCCAGACCAATACTAAGCGTCTGCTGGCCTATTCCTCGATCGCGCACGTGGGATACATGCTGCTGGGCCTGATCGCAGGTAGCCCGACGCAACTCAGCCCGGACGGCATCAAGGGCATCCTGATTTATTTGCTGGTTTACACGTTCATGAACCTGGGCGCGTTCGCAGTGATCACGTCGCTGCGCCATCGCAACGTCGTCGGCGACGAACTCGACGATCTGAATGGACTGTACTCGCGCGCGCCGGTCGAAGCGGTGCTGATGCTGGTGTTCATGCTGTCGCTGGCGGGGATTCCGCCGCTGGCCGGATTCTGGGGCAAATATTTTATTTTTCTCAGCCTGATTGAGTCGGGACATTATGTGCTGGCATCGCTGGGCGTGCTCTACTCGGTGTTCGGGCTGTACTACTATTTGAAAATTGCGAATGCGATGTTCATGGGGCAAGTGGAGAAGGGCGAAGAGAAACTTCCAGTCAGCCTGACCATGCGCGCGGCCATTGCTGTGACCGGGATTGCCACGCTTTACATTGGGCTGCTGCCGAACAGCTTTATTCAACTCGTGAACTGGGCGCTGGGGATTGTGCAGAATCCGAACGTGGCTAGGCTGACGCAGTAGACGCAAGGTTGACATGGCGAGAGAGACGTTGCGAGCAACGTCTCTACGACGTGGGCTTCGGAGCCGGCGTTTGGGATAGAATCGGCTGGCCCCCGATACATGCCGCCTTCCACGCCACCTGACGATCGTGATGACCAAAAGAGAACCTTCTGGCTGCAATTCGCTCGCTACAGCCAACTGGCTTTCGTACTTCCCGCGGCCCTCGTCGTGGGATGGCTCGTCGGCGCGGCTCTGGACCGCTGGCTGCATACCTCATGGATGTATCTGGCGGGCATTCTTCTTGGCATCGCCGCCGGGTTTATCGAACTCATCCGTACAGTTCTTCGCGACAGCGATACGAAGTGAGATTTTGCCGAACGCTTAGTTCCGCGCGGAGCTACCATGTTGAGTGCCCTCAACAATGTCCGATCTACCACAAGCCGATTTTTCCGCTACGCCCGAAAGATCCGAACGCTTCTACTCCGGCGCTCTTGATCGCATCCGTCGCTTCATGACGGCGCTAGCCGCCCCACTTGTCGGGGTCGCGTGGTGGAAATTCGGAATACGGGCGGCCGCGGGGCTCGCCTTTGGATGCCTCATCGCTTGCGTTAATTTTTATTGGCTAAAGCGCGTCATTAGCGGTTTCGTGGATCGTGCGGCTGGCGCTACTACGTCGCTTTCCAGCGACGGTATTGTCTTCCGATTCCTGCTGCGCTATGTTTTGATGGCCGTCGGTGCGTATGTTATATTGACTGTTTCACCCGCGAGCCTGAATGGGCTTCTTGCGGGCTTATTTTTGCCCGTAGCAGCGATTGCCTGCGAAGCCGCGTACGAGGTTTACGCGGCGTTGGTCCGCGGAATGTAAGAATCGCACGCGCAGTAGATACTTTTTATGCCTGAACAACTTTGGTTCACCAGAATTCTCAACCACCTGTTCGCGGGACCGGTGAATTCCCTTCTGCATGCGCTCTCCATTACGCCCAAGTATCCCGACGCGCCGATTCCGAATTCGCTGGCCATGGAATTGCTCGTGTTCTTCTTTCTGCTTTTCTTATTTCTTCTGGTGCGATCGCGCTTGTCGGTGGAAAGCCCGGGCGGGACGCAACATCTCTTTGAAGTCGTGGAAGGCCTGATCCAGAACCAGAGCAACGAGATTATCGGCCATCACAGCGAGGGATACACTTCATTCCTCGCCACGCTCGCGTTCTTCATCCTGTCGTGCAATTTGATTGGCGTGATTCCCGGATTCGAGTCGCCGACCGCGGTTCCGATTGTTCCGTTGGGATGCGCGCTGTGCGCGTTCGCCTACTACCAGTGCCAGGGATTCAAGCACGCTGGAGTCGGTTACTTGAAGCACTTCGCGGGACCGATGCCAGCGTTGGCTCCGCTGATGATTCCCATCGAATTGATCAGCCACCTGGCGCGCGTGCTATCCCTGACCATCCGTCTCTTCGCCAACATGTTCGCGGGTGATATGGTCACCCTGGTTTTCTTTTCATTGGTGCCGCTGGGCGTGCCCATTTTGTTTTTGGGATTGCACGTGGGGGTGTCGCTGCTGCAAACCTACATTTTCGTTTTATTGACGACCGTCTATTTACAGGGCGCGGTCGCCGACGACCACTGATTTGGTTTCGAGTTTGGTATTTGCTTTCAAGTTTTGCAGGGCCGTTCAGCGTGAGGGCGTCTGCAAGGGATGACGTCAACCACCCACTGGCGGCAATTCATACGAGGAGAAACACAATGCGTCTGATGAGCAAGTTGTTTATGGCACTTTCGGTGCTTTCGTTCGCCGTCCCAGCCTTTGCGCAGGGCGGAGGTTCCAGTGAAGTCAACTGGGTGGCAATTTCGGCCGGCTTCTCCATGGCGTTCGCCTCGGGCATTTGCGCCCTGGCCCAAGGCAAGGCAACGGCCGCTGCGGCTGAAGGACTGGCGCGGAATCCGGCGGCACGTCCGGGAATCCAGCTGGCGCTGATTCTGGGATTGGCACTGATCGAGTCGTTGGCGCTATACACCCTGGTTATTATCTTTGCCAAGGTAAAGTAGTGACGAAGCGAGGGCAAGACGCCTTCGCGACAGCCGGCGGGACGCCGGCGCTACAGTTAACGCCGGCGCTACAGTCAAAAGCCTCTGCTTGACGGCAGAGGCTTTTGTATTTAGATGCTGCAGCTAAGCTCTAAAGGCTAAGAGCGGGACATCTAGATTTTTCGCTCGCCGCTCCATTCCTGGTCTTTGTTTTGGGGAGCGCGCTGCAGAGCTTCGACTAGAAGCCGGCGCAGGCGGTAACGGCTATCGAGGTCGATGCTCACAATTTCGAATCCGACTTCATTGACGCGGGCGCGGCGTAAAAGAACGTGGGCGCGAATTTTCGCGCGCATGCCGACGGTAATTTCCAGATCGGCTTCGCTGCCAATGCGAAGATTGTCTTCCTTGGTGCCCATTCCGCCGCCCAGGCTGAGTTCGCGAATCTGGATGCGCGACTTGCCCCATGAGCTGCCCAATGAGCCGTAGACCGTTTTCGCCAGCACCAGACGCTCGTAACGGCGTTGCCGGACCCAGGGACAGGCGGGGGCCATATCCAGCGGAGCGATCGCCAGTTCGGCCGGCTCGAGGCCGCTGTCGGACATGAGTTGCGAACTGTAGCGGGGATCGGTCTTGGCAAGCGCTTGCGCGGCGGCGATTCTTAATTCGCGATGATGAACATAGCCGAAGGTTTTCTTGGTTTCCAGGATTTCGCGGAGAGTAGCCACGGCTTCCGCATCTTTTAGACGACCGAGCGACTCAATCGCCTTGAGCTGCACGTAGGGAGAACGCGAAGCGGAGTCGCCCGGACGCGCCATGGCAACCAGTGGGGGCGTCGCCGTCATGTCTCCACTCATGCCAATTTCATCGACTGCCTCGGGCAATACGAGTGAATCGAGGATCTCGGTCAGCTCGAGCAGAGTACGACCGCGGTCCGCTGCCGCACCGTACGCAATCTGGCGCACCACGACATCGTGGTAGAAGCGGTTCCATTCCGGCAGGCGCGCGGGCAAGAGTTCGAGGAGCGTTCCCACATCGAGGCGACTTATTATGCCGACTGCGCCGGATGCTTGTCTGGGCTGGCCGGTGCGCAGAATTTCGCGCAACTGCAAGAGCACTGGAGATCCTAATTCCTTGACCAGTTCGATCATACGATCGCATTCGTCGCGCCGCATGCAGCGGAAGAAGCGGTCCGCCAGGTGTTCAGCGCCAGACTGGCTGGTTCGCCGCAGTACCGACAACATTTCGGGAGGGATCGAATCGAGGTGAAGGGCCTCCTCAATAAATTCCGGCAAGCGATTCTCCACGCCTACGCGCGGACGCAAATCGTTCATCAGTACGGGGCGCTCCATGCTGATCATTTCCATGCCGGCGCATACTTCATTTACCGCGGCATAGTTTTTGGCCGCACTGGCTTCCTGGCTGAGGCGTACGAAAGCCGCGCTGAACAGGCTTTGCAGCTCGGAGTCCTTCTCGTGGATGAGATGTTCGCTCAATCTGCGAATTGCCTGGCCCATGGGCTCGCCGCCCACCCGCGCGTAAAGGTCGGCCAGCTGGCTGAGTCCAATCGCGGCTCGACGACGCGGCTCAGCCTCCTTGGCGCCGAGGCAACTTGAATAATTATTCAGAATCTCAGAGGCCGCCTGTTTATCGTCCCGGTCGAGCAATACTTCCACAAATTGCCGCAGGTTTCTCGGTGGAACACAGGGCGCTTCGTGGGACATCAGCACACTCTTCTTGCCCGATTCCGGCACTTCCGCCCAGAACATGCGGTCGAGGATGTCGGCGTGCGACTCCACCAGAATTCCGGCCTTGCTCATCTTCTCTTCCTGCAGCTTCAAAATCTGCCGCAGGGAATCCATTTGCCGGCTCATGTGTTCCATCATCTGGTGAACGGCGTTGACCTTAACTTCGCCCTTCTGATAGCGCTCCAAGGCGAAGCGGATGGCCATGTGTTCCGCGGCTTTCATGAGCAGCGGCGTATCTTCCTCGTCGGCTGTCGCGGCCTTGGCTGCCAGACTACCGAGCAACTGCTGCAGGTTTAGCCGGGTGTTCGGATCTGTCTCGGTGATTTCCTTCTGCAGATCTTCTTCGTTTACGTTGGGATCCTGCTGCACTTGTCCAAAGCGCGTGAGCAAGCGGATCGCCTGAATCACTTCCTGTTCTTGTAGCGGAACCATTCCGCCGGTCCAGGCGGGAGCTGCACCGGCTGCCGCGGAGCCGGAGGCTCCCACTGGCGTGCCGTCCGGGACCCATCGCCCCTTCCCCTTTCCTTGAGGCATATTGGGCGCGCTACCTAACGGCACCATGGGAACTCCATCGCCGGGGACGGTTTTTCCCCCGCCCGCGTTCGCTCCCTCGGCGGCGGCAATCAGCTGCAACAACTTCTGCGGATCGTTGAGCCATTGCTTGAATTCGGGGCCTAGAGTTTGGGCTGCAATCTGCGCGGCGATGCTGACGTCGCCAGTAAGTGGATCGGCGGCGACGAACTTGACTTCGTTGATTCGGATGCCGCTGCCTGCTCTGGTCGCGCCCAAAGCTTCCTTGATCTGCTTTGAAACGTCCTGCGCTTTAGATCCGGCAACGGTGAAGGCCCGAACCAGGCGAACAAAGTCTTCTTCCGTGACGTCCCGGGAAAAATGCAAGCTGGCTAATCCCGCCGTAGTTAACAAGGTCGCAAAGCTGCGCTCGGCATTTCCCGTTTCCAAAGGAATGCCATCCAGCAGCAACTTATTGTCGGAAACTCCCAGAAGAAATCCGGCGTCGCCGGTGGTCGGAAGACCTTGTTTAAGTTCGTTCCAAGCCATTTCGAACTGAGCTTCCGTGCGCTTGTGCCCATAGCCGTACATCCGCGCATACTTGATAAGGATGTTTAGACTGTGGACAAACGCGCGCGCAGAGGCTGCGCGTGCATCTTGCGATGTGTTGGTCACGGAGATAGAAACTCCTTAAGACGCGGGTTCGAAGCTCAAGGTTAAAGCGAAACAGTAAGGGCCGAAACGTTACGGAGGTAATAGAGAGGCCCAAGAGAACTGCCCGCTGGGACATGGCCTTCTTAGCGCCTCCGGATTGAGCGCCGCGGAGTGGGCTGGGATGAACTTCCGAATTGGGCAGTTAAGCTCTAGAGTCGACTTTCCCTGCAACTGGGATGGTTGAGAACGCGTCTTACTGCCGACGGATAATCGGTTATTCGCCTGGCACGAAAGAGCAAAGTGAGGGATTTCGCATGAATCGGTCGAAAGAGGTTTCCGGAATTGCAACGACTGTTGTGTCGGGCGCGATATTGGCCGCTGCTATCTTATTTAGCACGGCACCGAGGCTGCACGCAGAAGATATCGACCGCTGCCAGCGCCGCGTCATTCACGCCGAGCACGAGTTGCATGAGGCCATTGAGCGACACGGACGCCATAGCCGACAGGCCGACCACGAGCGGCATGAGTTGCACGAGGCACGCGAGCGTTGCTGGCGCGAACAGCATCGGTGGTGGGACGAGCATGAACATCGGTGGCGCACCGAGCGCGACTGGGACGAGCACGACCACGACTAGCCAAACACGCAATCGCCTCTCATCAATGTAGAGTCCAGTATTTGCCTCTGGGCAGGATTCAGAAAGTGGAGTGTCATAGCCGCTCCAGTGGAACCTGCCGTTCAACCCCGCCTCCAATTCGGCCGATATAGGCTCTGAGAGGACCTCTGCATGCTTCTGCAATGGTTCTGGATTCCACTGGGCGCGCTAGTTGTACTGGTAATCTACCAGCAGTTCCGCATTTACCAGATTCACCGGGAATCCAAAAAGAACGAAGAACTGTTCCAGATCGTCACCGAGAACGCTGCCGACATGATCGCTTTAGTGGACATGACGGGGCGGCGTCTCTACAACAGTCCGGCCTACAAGAGAATCCTGGGCTATACGCCGGCGGAACTGGGAGAGACATCGGCTTTCGAGCAAATCCATCCCGACGATCGGTTCAAGGTGCTGGAGGCGGCAAGAGAATCGCGGGAGACCGGCATCGGAAAGCGGCTGGAGTACCGGATTAAACATAAGGACGGCACATGGAAGGTACTGGAATCTATAGCGAGCACCATTCGCGACGCCAAGGGGGAAGTCGCGAAGCTAGTCATTGTGAACCGTGACGTCACGGAACGGAAGCGGGCTGAAGCGCAACTCGAGCACCACATGTTTCACGATCCGCTGACGGGATTGCCCAACCGCCGTCTTTTTCTGGACCGGTTGCAGTACTCGTTTGCGCGATCACGAAGGAATTCGGGGCGGGCCCACACTCTGCTGCTGGCTAACGTCGATCATTTCAAGATATTCAACGAAACCATGGGCACAGCAGCGGGCGACCAGATCCTACGGGAAATTGGACGCCGCCTGGGGGCGCATCTACGGGAACACGACACTGTGGTCCTCCAGGGTGCGTCGGCAGAAGTCGTGGTTTTTCGATTGGGAGGAGATGAATTTGCCATCTTGCTCGACGCCGTTGACGATCCCAGCGATGCTATGCGCGTGGCGCACGGACTGCAGGCCGGAGTGGCCGAGCCGTTCTTTGTGGAGAAGCGCGAGGTCCGGGTGTCTCTCAGTATTGGCATCGCGCTCAGCGCTCCGGCGCATGGGCAACCGGAAGATCTGCTGAAGGATGCGGGCGTGGCCATGCGACGCGCCAAAACGCTGGGTGGATCGCGGTCCGAAGTCTTTGACGAGGCCATGCATACTCGCGCTGTCGGGCGTCTCCGGTTGGAATCGGATTTGCGGTCAGCGATGACGGAACACCAGTTTCGGGTGCTATACCAGCCAATAATCCATCTGGCCACTCGTCGCGTCGTGAGTTTTGAAGCACTGCTGCGGTGGGAGCATCCTTCGCAAGGACTCATCTCTCCTTACCGCTTCATCGAAGCCGCCGAGGATACGGGGATTCTGGTTTCGATCGGGCACTGGTTGATGTTGCAGGCGTGCCGGCAGTTGCATGAGTGGGAGATGGACACTTACCCCGAGCCGCCCGTGAGTGTCACGGTAAACATATCGGCGCGTCAATTCGCCGACGCGCGTCTGCTTAGCGACATACAGAATGCCCTGCAGGAAACCGGGGTCGACCCTTCGCGGCTCCAACTGGAATTTACCGAGAGCATCGCGGCGGCGGATCCAAAGCTCACAGTTTCCGTGCTCTCCCATTTGAAGCATTTGGGAATCGAAGTGATTCTCGACGATTTCGGGACTGGCACAACCTCGGTTCGAGGTCTGAGACAGTTTCCTGTGGACGCACTTAAGATCGACCGGTCGCTGATCAGTGAGATGCAGACCGACCGGGCCGCCAGCGATGTTGTGGAACTGATCGCGACGCTGGCGCACAAAATGAATCTGAGAGCGATGGCTGAAGGTATTGAAAGCGCCCGGCAGTCGGAGCGCTTGCTGGAACTGGGATGCGAGTACGGGCAAGGCTATTATTTTTCGCAGCCCCTGGAGCCGAAGGCGGCAGAACAGTACATGCGCCAGCCAGTCCCAGCGCGCAGTTGGGGCGCGGCGAAATAATAAGCGTCGTCGTGGCAAACAACTGGATCGGACTACAGAGTACCTTATCGCGCGCCATTCCCCTCTGAAACCACTCTTCCATATTCGGTCGCGCGACTGAGACGATCAAACATACGCCAGGTATCGAGAGAAACGTTACTGATGGCCTCTTCCCCGTCGCGTTCATTGCGAAGAAACGCCGTCATCACGCAAATCACATAAGGACGGCCTTCGACGAAAACGATGCCGGAGTCGTTACGGACGGCTTCCAACTCGCCAGGCTTGTTAGCGACCTTCAAATCGGGAGGTAAGTCGCGCGGAAGAAACGAATCCTTGTTCGTACTCAAAATTTTGAAGAAGTCGGCGGTCGACTCTTTATTTATCAATTTGTCCTGGTAAATGGCTGCAAGGAGCATCATCATTTCTCGCGGCGTCGAAATGTTTTCCCGGCCTTCCTTCGCGGCCTGCAGGTCCATCATCTTGCGGCGTAGGCGGGTGTGAGTAAGACCGAGCGAATCGAGCATGGTATTCACGTTCCCCACGCCCACTCGATCAATGAGAACGTTGGTTGCGGAGTTGTCGCTGACGGCGACCATCATTGTTGCCAGATCGCGCAGAGTCAGGCGCGTCACACCGGGCGTTAGACCTCCCATGATGTCGCTGTCAGGAACGAGATCGGATGACTCCACCGTGTAGAGATCGCTGAGTCTTAGCTTGCCTTGTTGGGCCTGCAAGTATAGGTCGGCAAGGACGGCAATCTTGATGGAACTGGCTTGAGCGAAGACTTCGTCCTCGTGCAGAAAAAAGTGATCGCCGGTGGCCAGATCCTGAATCGCCACGCCCATGACGCCATCGAGACGCTGGTCGACGTCGTGAATGTCGGTCTTGAGTTTCTGCCAGAGAACTTTTTGTTTGGCAAGCGATGGAGGCGCATTCTGCGCAAAGCATGGACCCAGGAAAAGTGCGTAAAAGACGAGATGCTTTACGAAACCGAGAAGGAGTTTTTTCACGGCAGGGATTGTAGCAGCAGACTTGACTGTATCGGGGGCTAGCTTGGTCGGTCGATAGACAGAGAACGTCGCCTGGAGTCAAAAGAATTCATCTTAACGATCCTAGACAGGCTTCGACGGCAGATCAACCTGACGGCACTTCAACCGTCAATTTTCGCCTCTCGCAACTGCTTTACGGCGGTTTCGGAACTGATGGGCGAGTAGTAGACTTCCTTAAACGTGTACGATCGCGCCTTGGATCCCAACACTGGCAGAATTTCGATGTGCCAGTGGTAGTCCTCGTCAATGGTCTTCCAATAGCCAAGATTCTTGGAGGGGTGCAGGCTGCTGGGAGAAGTATGCAACACGAGATGGAAATCTTCGGTAATCGAACGAATGCGCTGTAGCGTCCGGCGTAGCAGGGCAGCCAAGTTCACCCGCAATCCGGGCTTGTTCAATCCGGTACGCTCGAAAGACGCGTCATGGTTGCGCGGAAGGATCCAAGTTTCATAGGGAACGCGCGGGGCGTAGGGCCCAATCGCCAAATAGTCACCGCGCGCCTCGATGACCCGCAGCGCCTGCCGCTCCTCTTGCTGGATGATGTCACAAAACACGCAGCGTTCCTTGCCGACGAAATACTCGCGTCCAGCGCGCAATTCATAGAGTACGCGCCGAGGAACAAACATAGTTGCTGTAATTTGTGATGTGGGATGAGTGAATTCCTGACCAGCACTTTTGCCGTAGTCTTTGTACAGACTCACGTACTTGATGCGGGGATCGCGCTTGAGATCGAGAATACGCTCGGCGGCCACGCGCAGAAAATGAGCGATCTCGTCGTCACTGGCGGCCCACAGATGACGGTCGTGGCGCGGATTTTCGACGAGGACTTCATGCGCGCCAACCGCGTGCATGCGGTCATAAATACCGTCGCCGCGTCGGTCTGGCTCGCCTTCAATATGGTAAAGAGGGCTGGGATGAACGACGGAACGAGCGGACCAGGGAACTCCGGGCGCATTGGGAGATTTGGAAATCACTTGCAAGGGTGCCGCACTGGCCTCGCAGAAAGGGCAGGTAGTCTCGGAGCGGGGTCCGACTGGATCATCGCCGGTGATGACCCAGGAACGAGTGATCGGATCCTTGCGCAGTTCCATGAGGAAGGAGAACACCGGAGGAGAAGGCTAGTCAACTCCGATTTCGTGCGGTAATTTTCCACGGGCGGATAGGAAATGGCGCTGAGGAATAGCGAGGCGCTTTGTTATAATCCGCCGAAGCCCTTCCTGATGACCGAGCCGTCCACTCCGCTGATGCGGCAGTATGCCGCCGTCAAAAAAGAACATCCCACGGCGCTTTTGTTTTTTCGCCTGGGCGATTTCTACGAGCTATTTTTCGATGATGCCATCCTGGCTGCGAAAGAACTGCAGATCACGCTGACTTCGCGCAATAAAGAAAAAGGGATTGCAGTGCCTATGTGTGGCGTGCCCTATCACGCGGCGGAAGGTTACATTGGAAAGCTGATTCGGAAAGGGTTCAAGGTTGCGATCTGCGAACAGATGGAAGACCCACGGCAGGCCAAGAAACTGGTGCGCCGGGAAGTGACGCGAGTAGTGACTCCGGGAACCGCGGCGGATTCGCTACTGGGCTCAGAGGAAAATAATTTTCTGGCCGCCTTGGCACAAGTTGGCGAGCGAGTGGGGTTCGCTGCGTTAGACCTGTCGACGGGGGAATTCCGGGCTACCGAATTTTCCGGTGTAGACGCGCTGCGGCGGGTGCAGGAGGAACTGGAGCAGTTGAAGCCGAAGGAGTTGCTCTATGGCTCGGCGGCGCCGCTGTTTGAAAACGCAGGAGCCGCGAGCAAGATCGAGCCAAGCTTCGCTCGGCCGGACAGCCGGGGGCGGCTGTCCCCACAAACTCCTCAACAGCCAAGCGGCAAGACTTGCACCGAGACTCCGCTGAATGATTGGATTTTTGCGCCGGATCATGCCATCCCTCTCCTAGAGAATCACTTTGGCGTTTTGTCGCTCGAAGGCTTTGGGTTGGCTGGACGAACCGCGGCCGCAGCCGCGGCGGGAGCAATCCTTTATTACGTGCGCTCAACGCAGCGTGGATCGCTCGATCACGTCGACCGCATTGGGTGGTATGAGCGGCAGAGTTGCCTTGTTCTCGATGCGGTTACCGTTCGCAATCTGGAGTTGATTGAACCGTTGTTTGCGGGCACCGATGCCGGCGTCACACTATTCCGCTCGATCGATTGCGCAGTCACGCCCATGGGAAAGCGACTGCTGCGCGCGTGGCTACTGCGGCCATCGCTGGATTTGAGCGAGATCCATGGCCGGCTCGATGCTGTGGAAGCAGCGGTGAAGGAGATCGTGGCACGCGAAGAATTGCGGCGCGCGCTCGACGGCGTTCTTGACCTGGAAAGATTGTTGAGCCGCATCACCCTGGAGGCGGCGAATCCGCGCGATGTGCTCTCACTCGCTGGTTCTTTGGGCAAACTTCCCGCGGTACGCCTCGCGGTCGCTCGGCTCGGCGCGGAGCGACTGAGAACTTTACATTCATCGCTCGATGAACTTAGCGACGTGCGAGAACGCATCGAGAGAACAATTGTGCCGGAGCCGCCGCTGAGTTTTGCGGACGGCGGGGTGATCGCCTCAGGTCTGGATCGCGACCTAGACGAGCTGCGGGAACTCTCGCGCAACAGTAAGCAGGTGCTGGCGCAGATTGAACACCGCGAACGCGGCCGCACCGGAATTTCCTCGCTGAAGGTAAAGTTCAATTCCATATTTGGCTATTACATGGAAGTTTCGAAGCCGAACCTGCACTTGGTTCCGCAGGACTACGAACGGAAGCAGACATTGGTCGGCGCGGAACGCTTCACTACTCCGGAACTGAAGGAGTACGAAACCAGGATTCTCGATGCGCAGGAAAAGATTGTCGACATCGAACGCCGGCTTTTTACGGAGTTGCGTACAGCGATTGCTGCAGAGGCCAAGCGAATCAGGCAAACTGCCCTTGCCTTGGCGGAAGTAGATGTACTCGCATCGCTGGCGCATGTGGCGGCGCTGCGCAATTACTGCCGCCCGACATTTGTGGAGTCCCATGATTCAAGCGAAATCGAGATTATCGAAGGCCGGCATCCGGTGATCGAGCAGCAGGAAATGGCGGGAGGCAGCGAGCGCTTCGTGCCCAACGATCTTTACTTGAATGGCACCACGCACAACGTCATCCTGCTGACCGGGCCCAATATGGGTGGCAAATCGACTTACTTGCGCCAAACCGCTCTGATGGTCATTCTGGCGCAGATGGGATCGTTTGTGCCGGCGCGATCGGCGAAGCTGAGCCTGGTCGATCGCGTGTTCACGCGGATCGGCGCCAGCGACAATTTGGCGCGTGGCCGCTCGACGTTCATGGTGGAGATGACGGAAACGGCGGCAATTCTGCACACAGCGACGGCGCGATCGCTCATCCTGCTCGACGAAGTGGGACGCGGCACTTCTACCTACGACGGGCTCGCGATTGCATGGGCGGCGGTTGAATACCTGCATGGGCGCGTCCGGGCCAAGACGTTATTCGCGACCCACTATTTTGAGCTCACCGAGTTAGCCGAACAGCTTTCGGGCGTGAAGAATTATCACGTTTCGGTGAAAGAAACTGGGGGCGGGATCGTGTTCTTGCGCCGAGTTGAACCGGGAGCGGCCAACCGCAGCTATGGTATCGAAGTTGCCAAGCTGGCGGGATTGCCGAATGAAGTCATCCTAAGGGCGCGCGAAGTACTCGAGGAGCATGAGTATGCAGAGCGGCAAGCGACCGCGCACCTTTCGCCGGGAGCGACTCCGCCGCCAACGCAGCTGACGATTTTTACGCCTCTATCCCAGCCGGTGCTGGAGAGATTGCGCGAGGTGGATTTGAATCGGCTTACTCCGCTGGAGGCGCTGAATCTGTTGGCAGAGTTGAAGAAGGAAATCTAAGCAGCGCACATGGGCTCGAAGAAGGAAATCCATCTCAACCAATGACGGGCACACGCAAGTCTCGCGGAATCGAAGAAATCGGCCAGCTTCTGATTGTTGGATTTGATGGCTTAGAGATGAAGCCGCGGCTGAGTTCCCTGCTCAGGCGACTGCGGCCAGCGGGCGTGATTCTTTTCGCGCGCAACATCAAGAGTCCCGAACAGACCTGGCGTTTGCTTCGGGACTGCCAGAAGTGCGTGGCTACGCCTTTGTTCACTTGCATTGACCTTGAGGGCGGGACCGTAGATCGCTTTCGTGACGCCTTGGGAGCCGCGCCTTCGGCGGCGGATGTGTTCGAGACAGGAGACCGCAAACTGTTTCGCAGGCATGGACAAATCATCGGCGAGAATTGCCGATGTATGGGATTTAACGTGGACTTCGCTCCCGTGCTCGACCTGGCATTTGAAGCATCCCACAGCGTAATGGGCTCGCGGGCGGTATCGGCCGATCCGAACCAGACCGTCGCTTACGCGCGAGAGTTTCTGGCAGGGCTTCGGGCCGCGAACGTGTTGGGATGCGGCAAGCACTTTCCGGGACTCGGCGAGGGTCAGCTTGACAGCCATCACGAATCACCCGTGATCGAAAAGCCCTTGAATAAACTTTGGTCTGAAGATCTTGTTCCCTACCGAGCATTGCGGCGGCAACTTCCGTTTGTGATGATCTCGCATGCGGCGTATCCGGAGGTTACGGGCGATCGAACCCCCGCATCGCTCTCGAAGAAGTGGATCACGGATATCTTGCGAAAGCGCATCGGCTACCGGAGTCTAATCGCGTCGGATGATCTGGAGATGGGTGGGGTGCTCTCTGCGGCGCCGATCGGCGAAGCGGCAGTGGAATTCGTTCGAGCAGGCGGAGATTTGTGCCTGCTCTGTCATCGGGAAGATTACATTCTCCGGGCGCATGAAGCGCTGATGACAACTACCGAAAAAGATTCAACGTTCGCCCGGCGGGTTGCGGACGCGGCGCGGCGAGTCTTGGCATTCAAGAAGAAATCGGCAAAGGCGATGCGTCACGGGCAGGCTCCGTCGGACGCGATGGTTGGCAAGTTGTCCTGCCGGCTGTGGGAATTTAGTGAAGAGGTACGACTGGCGCCTTTCAGCCGGGAAGCGGACAGGCGGCGGGCTCGCGCATGAGCGATGATGCGATGATTGTCGCCGGAGTAATGAGTGGGACGTCGGCCGACGGGATTAATGTTGCGCTCGTGCGCATTGGCGCGAGCCGGAGTTCCAGTTCTCGCCCATCACCCCCGCGCGGCCTTCGCATCGGACTGCTTGGGCATACGGAAGCTTCTTATCCGGCAAAGGTCCGCGCCGCCATTCTGGCAGCAATGGACTCGGAATCCGCTCGTGTAGCGGATATCGCGCGCCTTAACTTTCTCTTAGGCCAGTTATACGCCGATGCAGTGCTGGGCGCGCAGCGACAATTCCGCGTGAAGGCGGAGCTGATCGGATGCCACGGGCAAACACTCTACCACCAAGGGGAAGTACGGCAGTTTTTAGGACGAAAAGTGGCTGCGACGTGGCAGACGGGAGAAGCGGCCATCATCGCCGCGCGGGTGGGAGTGCCGGTGGTTTCGGACTTCCGTCCAGCGGACATGGCTGCAGGAGGCAAGGGCGCACCGCTTGTTCCCTATCTCGATGGCATGCTCTTTGGAGATCCGAAGATCGGACGGATCGTGCAGAACGTTGGAGGCATCGCCAATTTAACGGCCATTGCTGGCGGCCATGGCCGCGTTTTTGCTTTCGACACCGGGCCAGGAAATATGGTCATCGACGCGGTGACCGAGGCGCTATTTGGCAAAGCATTTGATCGTGGCGGCAAGATTGCGGCCTCTGGAATGGCGTTGGAGCCTGTTCTCAAGCAAATCCTGCGCGGCAAGTTCTTTCGTACGGAACCTCCAAAGACTACCGGGCGCGAGGAATTTGGTCGCGATTTTGTGCGCGACTTCTTACACCGGTGCTCTGGGTTCCGCAAGGAAGATGTGGTTGCGACGGCCACTGCACTTACAGCGCGATCGATCGGCGACGCGGTGCGGCAATTCGTAACTAAAGGCTCTGCCAATTCTTTCCGCGAAATGATTCTTTCCGGCGGCGGCACGCGGAATGCCACGCTGGTGTCCATGTTAACGGCAACTCTTGCGTCAATCGGAATCCGGTTGCGCTTCTCCGATGAGTTCGGCGTGCCTTCGGCGGCGAAAGAAGCTGTGGCGTTTGCCGTGCTGGCTTATGAGACATGGAACCGACGGCCCTCGAACGTGCCGTCCGCCACGGGCGCGAAACGGGCGGCGATACTGGGAAAGATTTCGTATGCGTAGCGCACTCTTCGTTCTAATCAGCCTGATTGCGATCCTGCCCTTGCTATCGTGCTCGGCCAGGCCTGATCCCAACACGCTGGTCATGGTCATCGAATCGAGCCCAACGAATCTCGATCCTCGTGTGGGGATCGACGCGTTCTCGGAGCGAATTGACAATCTCATCTTCGATGACCTGCTCGCGCGCGGGGAAGATCTGAATGTGGCTCCGGAGCTCGCGGAACGCTGGGAGATCCCCGATCCGCTCACTTACGTTTTTCATCTCCATCGCGGCGTCAAGTTTCACGATGGGCGGCCGCTAACTGCCCGCGATGTGAAGTGGACCTTCGATTCGCTGTTGCAAGGAAAGATTCGGAGCACCAAAGCGGCGGTTTACCGTTTCGTGGACCGGATCGATGCGCCGGACGACGGCACGGTGATCTTCCACATGAAAGAGCAGGACGCAACCTTGCTCTGGAACCTCTCGGACGGCGCGATTGGCATCGTGCCTTACGGCAGCGGCGATGAGATGACGCAGCATCCGATCGGCTCAGGGCCGTTCAAATTCGTAAGCGCTGAGACTGACCGGGACGTCGTAATCGAACGCAATGATCAGTATTGGGGTGGACCGCCCAAACTTGCGCGCGTGCGCTTTGCTATAGTCCCTGACGCGACTACCGAAGCCCTCGAATTGCGCAAAGGCAGCGGCGATGTCACGATTAATTCGCTCACGCCCGATACCGTTTACACATTGTCGCGCGATCCTAATATTGCGGTCGAACGCGGGGCCGGAACCAGGCTCGCGTATCTTGGATTCAATCTGCGTGATCCGATCTTGAGAGATGCGCGAGTGCGGCAGGCCATCGCCTACGCTCTAGACCGGAAGCCGATGATCGAGTATCTGTGGCGGGGCCAAGCAGAGCCGGCGCGGAGCGTTCTGCCGCAACAAAGTTGGGCCTACAACGGAAGCGTGCCGGCATATGATCACGACCTTAATAAGGCGAATCGGCTGCTCGATGCCGCAGGCTATTCGTTGGTGAATGGAGTGCGTTTCCATATCACCATGAAGACTTCGACCGACGAGAACACACGGCTCATGGTAGCCGTGATGCAGCAGCAGTTGCGCGAAGCGGGGATCGCGCTCGATATTCGCAGCTTCGAGTTTGCGACCTTTTTTTCGGACGTGCAGCACGGTGCGTTTCAGATGTACGGATTGCGCTGGATCGGTGGCAATGAAGATCCTGATATTTTCGAATACGCTTTTGATTCGGCGAAATTTCCGCCCAACGGCGCCAATCGTGGTTATTATTCGAACGCCAAGGTGGACGCCCTCATCGATCAAGCTCGGCGCGCGATTGACCCCAATGTGCGCAGGCCCCTGTATGCGGAAGTGCAACGCATTCTGGCCGAAGAAGAGCCTTACATCGATTTGTGGTATCTCGACAATGTTCTGGTGCATACGCGCCGCGTACGAAATCTGAAGCTGAATCTTGCGGGGAATTACGATTTCTTACGTACGGCTGAACTGGGGCAGTAAGTGTGGCATCGGGCCTGCGTTCATGCAGATGCAGGGCTGTCGAGCTTCGCTCGACGGACAGCCGAGGGCGGCTGTCTCCACATGCGGTCCCGCTTCTGCGTGTTACCATCGAATTTCGGCGTTCTCTCATGCGTATTCTGTTCATTGGCGACATTTTCGGAAGGCCTGGACGAAATATTGTGAAGGACCGCCTGCCGGGGATCGTCCGCGATCACGGAATTAATTTGATCATCGCGAATGGAGAGAATTCGGCGGCTGGTTTTGGAATCACGCCGGCTCTTGCCGAAGAACTGTTCGAATTTAACATTGACGTCATCACCACAGGCAACCACGTCTGGGACAAGCGCGAAATCATCGACTACTTTCAACTGGTCGAGGGCAACGGTCACGGCCCTGCGCGGCGAGTGCTGCGTCCGGCGAATTATCCCGCGGACATGCCCGGCGCCGGCGTGTACGAAGGGATAAAAGGAAAAATCCCTTACGCAGTGATCAACCTGCAGGGGCGTGTGTTTATGGCCTCCAACGACGACCCGTTCCGCACTGCGGACTATCTTCTGAAGAACATTCAAGCAAAGGTGATTTTGGTCGATATCCACGCGGAGGCGACATCGGAAAAGATTTCTCTGGGGTGGTATTTGGACGGGCGCGTTACTGCTGTGGTCGGCACGCACACCCATGTGCCAACGGCGGACGAGCGCGTTCTACCCAACGGCACTGCCTATGTGACTGATGTAGGCATGACCGGACCCTATGATGGCGTGATCGGCGTGAAGAAGGAATTGGTCGTGGGAAAGTTTTTGAACGGCATGCCGGTGCGGTTTGAGCCTGCCTCGGGGGATACTCGGCTGTGCGCTGTGGTGATCGACTGTGACGAGAACACCGGCAAGGCCCGCAATATCGAGCGCTTGATGCTGTCGTAGAGACCTCGCTTGCAGCGATTTCTCGCGGTACGCAAGACGTAGCAAGCTACGTCTCTACCAGTGTGGAAGCCATGCAAGACTTCGACGGCCTTGCGTTCTTGAGATGGGGCTCCGCCTCAACCTCTTGAACCCGAAGGTACTAGGTCCCATTGGCCTATCTCGCATACGCAGAAACTACATTAGAATCACACAAGATGCGACGCAAAGGACTCATTCTGACGGCTGGTCTGTTCGTGGTGACGCTCGCCACGGCCGCATTCGCCGGCGATGCCCCTTCCTCCCCGCCGATCTCCTGTGGAAACGGAGTTCCCGGCGGAATCAATTGTTTGGTTTCGAAAAAAGATTTGAAAGAAGCTCACTTCGCTTTCCGCGAGGGCGTCAAACTTCAGGAGCACCGGCAGCTCGAAGAAGCTTTGGCGCGATTCGACGAGGCTGCGAGGTTGGCGCCGCAGAATTTGCAGTTTCTGACCGCCCGGGAAATGGTGAAGGCCCGACTGGTCTTCGACCATGTCCAGCGTGGAAACCTGCTGTTATACGAAAACTCACGGCCCCAGGCGGCGGTGGAATTCCGGTCAGCCCTCGATCTCGATGGGCAAAACCAGTACGTGCAGGAAAGACTCGCGGAAGCCACTCGGGAACTGGCGACGACCCTGCCTCGCGCTTTGCCGGTCGCGATTATGGATTCCGGTGAAATCCACCTTGAGCCGCGAGATGACCGGGCAACTTTTCACTATAGCGGAGACGTTCGCGGCTTGTTTGCCGAACTATCTGCGGCTTATGGAATCAAGGCGCAGTTTGACGATTCGGTACAGACCCGGCAGGTACGCTTCAATGTGGACGACGTGGAGTTCTTCACTGCGTTGAAGCTGGCATGCGAGGTCAGCAAGGCCATGTGGGCGGCATTGGATCGCCACCAATTGCTGATTGCCGCCGACACGCTGGAAAATCACAAGCAATTCGACCGCATGTCGTTGCGGACTTTTATCCTGCCTCCGCATTCCACGCCACAGGAAGCAACCGATCTGATCACCATGATGCGCAACATCTTCGAGCTGCGCTTCGTGAGTTCTGGGCAAACCGGGGACAGCGTGGAAGTACGGGGCGCCCCGCTAATGCTGGAAGCTTGCTCTAGAGTTCTGGAACAGCTCAGCAACCCACGCCCGCAAGTCATGCTCGACGTGCGCGTGTTTCAGATCAGCCACCAATTGACACGCAATATTGGGTTACACATCCCCAACACATTCAACATGTACAACATCCCTGCCGCGGCGCTGGCCGGGCTCGCCGGGCTGGGCGGACAGAACATTCAGCAACTTATCAATCAGTTGATCTCGTCGGGCGGCATCAACCAGGCCGGAAGCTCGGCTCTCTCCGGGCTACTTGCGCAACTCGGGGGACAACAGAATTCGATTTTCAGCCAGCCGCTAGCCACATTCGGAGGCGGGCTTACGTTCATGGGATTGAGTCTCGACCAGCTTGCCGCCGCGCTCTCCGTCAACGAATCGTGGGTACGCAGCCTGGAAAACATGAGCATGCGCGCCAGCCAGGGCAACGACGCTACCTTTCATCTGGGAGAGAAATATCCGGTTCTGAACGCGAGCTATGCGCCGATCTACAATTCGCCGCAAATTTCACAGGTGCTGGGGAATCAGTCCTATGTCCCGCCCTTTCCTTCCGTGAGCTACGAAGACTTAGGATTAAACGTGAAGGCGAAGCCGGTCATCCATGGTGACGGTTCCGTGAGCATGGACCTGGAACTGCAAGTGCGCTCGCTCACCGGGCAATCGAACAACGGAGTCCCCATCATCTCGAACCGGGAATACAAAGGAAGCATCAACCTGAAAGATGGCGAGCCTGCCGTCGTGGCCGGCGAGGTTTCGCGGACCGATACGCTCTCCATGAGCGGCATTCCGGGTCTCGGTGCTTTGCCGCTCCTGAATCAGGCGATGGTGACTAACACCAAGGAATCGGATACTGATGAATTGATGATCATCATCACACCGCACGTCGTGGCAAATTTTAATCGGACTACGCCTGAAATATGGTTGAGCGCTAAGTAAGGAGAGTCCGGCACTCGGCTTCGGATCTGCCATGGATTTGCGCTTACTTTCCCTGCTTGGCCGCGAAGTCGACGAGGCTTTTGTAAATATCCTGAAGGTGGGGATCGAAGCTGGAGATCCTGCGTCCATTGACGAATAGTGTCGGCGTGCCGGTGACATCCACGGACTTGCCCAGCGCAATCGAGGCATCCACGCGAGCTTTTGTTTCTGGCTTCGCGGCACAGGCCGCGATGTCAGTTCCCTTCACTCCGGCACCGTCTGCGATGGCGGCGAGTTTGGCATCCGCGTTCTCAGCGGTAATGTCACTCTGAGTTTCGTAAGTCTTGGAAACGAATTTCCAGAAAGCGTCGTTGGAGGCCTGCCCCACGCAATCCGCGTAAGCCGCTCCCTTGGCCGCCCAATTGTGCATTTCCAGAGGAAAGTTCTGGAATACAAAGCGGGCAGTGGGTTCGGCGGCTACCAATCCCTCAATAGTGGGCTGCGCTGCTTTGCAGGCCGGACATTGCAGGTCGCCGAACTCGACGATCGTCACCGGCGCGTCCTTCGGACCACGCTCGGGACCGGTGACGCCTTTATCGAGAGTACGTTTCACCGGCTCGAAGGGGTGCGCGCCAAATGGAATAATCTCGCCGACCAGGGCTTGCTTTCCATCCGGAGATACAAAGAAGCGGGTCAACTGCTGTCCTTGCGGTGCGGCGAGAAGGACCGTCACCTCTGCCAGGCCAGGAATGGTTGCCGGCTTGATGCCGGAAATTTTCCAGGTTAAATCTTTTTCGTAGCCAAACTGATCATGGAGGAACGAATCAACTGTGGCTTCGGACGGAAGGCCTCCCGATTCTGAGGCCGCAGGCTTTTCTGCAGGCTTGGACGGCGTTGTTTTCGCCGAATTGTGCTGAGCCGCGGCGAACGTGCTCGCCAACAGAACAATACAGATCAAGTTCAGAAAACTGCGCATGGTTTCCTTTCGACGTTCGAGTCTTTAACTTTAGGAATGCGATCTATCAGGATACTTCAAAGTCGATGGTTTAAGTTTCACCCTTGGCAGCAATGGGGAGGCGCCGTCCATAGCCAAACGCCTTGGGTGAGATTTTTAGGCCGGGCGCAGCCTGTTGGCGCTTATATTCGGCACGGTCGACCATGCGAATCACGCGCCTTACAACGTCAATATCGAATCCGCGATCTTCTGCAATGCGCTCCGCCGAACGGGAGTCTTCGACATAATCCTCCAAGACTGCATCCAGAACTTCGTAAGGCGGTAAGGAGTCGCTGTCTTTCTGGTCGGGGCGCAATTCCGCGGACGGCGGCTTCTCCAGCGTAGCTTGCGGAATGACAGCGCGCCGCGAATTCACGTACTCGCTGAGCCTGTACACCAACGTTTTCGGCACATCGGAAATGACTGCCAGGCCACCGACCATGTCGCCGTAAAGCGTGCAGTAGCCTACGCCAAGTTCGCTCTTGTTGCCGGTGGAGAGGACGATCGCGCCGAACTTGTTGGAAAGCGCCATCAGCATCGTGCCCCGGGCTCGCGACTGGATGTTTTCTTCAGTAACGTCTTCTTGAATTCCTGCGAAAACACCCTTTAAGGTACTTCGATAGGCTTCGTAGGCCGGGTTGATGGAAAGCAACTCGAAACGAATTCCAAGATTTTCCGCCAGGGCACGAGCGTCATCGATTGATCCTTGGGACGAATAGGGGCCGGGCATGCCGACGCCGATCACATTTTCCGGGCCGACGGCCTCGGCGGCGACGACCGCGGTCAGGGCGGAGTCGATTCCGCCGCTCAGCCCGATGATTGCTTTCTGAAATCCGCACTTACGCATATAGTCGCGAGTGCCCAGGACCAGCGCGGAATATACGCTCGCCTCCTCGCCGGCGATCTGTTCGTGCATCTCTCCGGTGAGATCGGACGAGTCGAAATAGACGAGATCTTCTTCGAAAGACCGGCCTTGCGCAATGATTTGTCCTTCACGATTCAGCACCAGGCTGGAGCCGTCGAACACGAGACTGTCGTTGCCGCCAACCTGGTTCACTAGCACGACCGGAACCTTGTGCTGGCGCGCAATGCTGGCCAGCATGTCGCGGCGGAGTTCTCGCTTGCCGATCCAGAAGGGCGAGGCGGAAATATTTAATACGAAATTTCCGCCCGCCTGAATCAGTGACTCCACGGGGTCGACACTGTACAAGCGGTGAGGCCAGAACTGTTTGTCGTTCCATGCATCTTCGCAGATGGTCAAGGCCATGCGATTGCCGCAGAACGGAAACACTTCCTGGCTCTTGGCGGCGGCGAAGTTGCGCATCTCGTCAAACACATCGTAGGTGGGCAGCAACATTTTGGATTGGATGAAAGCGATCTTGCCGTCCATGAGCAACGCGGCGGAGTTCATGGCGGGCCTGCCTGCATCGGCTGGGGCGCGGGTCACCAATCCGCAGATCACCGCGATTCGGCGAGTTTCGGCGGCAATCTTCTCTGCGGATTCGCGATTGCGCGCAACGAACGACGGGCGTTCGACGAGATCGCGCGGCGGGTAGCCGCAGACGGACAGCTCTGGAAACAGAATCATGCCCGCACCAGCGGCTTGGGCGCGTCGGGAGAAATCTATGATTTTGCCGGCATTGCCGGAGAAGTCTCCGACGGTAGGATTGATTTGTCCGAGCGCAATCTTCACTCTTTTAGTGTAAGGCTGCGGACGAGAGCGGGCCAAGTAACAACCCCTTGTGTTGTGGCGCCTGCTTCCCGAGGGGCAACCTGAGCGAGTGGCAGGCTCATGTAGCGGCGGACGCAATCGTCCGCCACGGCCCCGGACGAATGCGTCCGGGGCTACGTGTACCTTTCCGGCGGGCGAAATAAAACGCTGAAATCTTGCAAAAAGGCGTAACATTAACGATTTGGCAATCTTATAATTTCATTCGAGGAAAGACCATGTCCGTGCATCGGCTTTCTCTACTAAATCGATTTTTCATTCTTGCAACAATTTTCGCCCTTACTCTGATTCCATCATTGTCCCAATCCGGCAGCAATCATCCTTGGTCGAATTCGAGCCTCGATCCGGACGAGCGCGCGTCGATGGTCGTGAAGGAGATGACACTCGACGAGAAAATCTCAATGCTTCACGGGACAGGGATGGACGGACTTAGCCCGATCAGCCCGCTGATCGTGCACTCGAACGGTGGCGCCGGGTACGTGCCAGGCATTCCGCGCCTGGGTATTCCAGCCATTCAGATGTCGGACGCCGCCTACGGAGTGAGGAGCAGCGGGGAAAATGGCCGCTATTCGACGGCGCTGCCGTCAGATGTGGCGGCAGCCGCCAGTTGGGATCTGGAGGCGGCGCGTGAATATGGGGCTCTTATTGGCCGCGAGTTGCGCGCCCAGGGTTACAACATGACGCTGGGAGGCGGCGTCAACCTGACTCGCGAACCGCGCGACGGCCGCACCTTCGAATATTTGGGAGAGGACCCCGTTCTAGCCGGAAAGCTGGTCGCCTCGGTCATGAAGGGCCTGCAGGAGCAACATGTTATGGGCGACATCAAACATTATGCACTCAACGATCAGGAGAGCGGCCGTAACGCGGTCAATGTGAACATCGACCAGCGGGCCGCCCGCGAGAGTGACTTGCTTGCGTTCGAGATTGGCTTGACGGATTCCGATATCGCGGCGGTGATGTGCTCCTACAATCGACTGCACGGCGTTTATGCCTGCGAAAACAAATATCTGCTCACCGATCTGCTGAAAAAAGACTGGAACTTCAAAGGATTTGTGCTATCCGACTGGGGAGGCACGCACAGCATGGAAAAGGCCTCGGCCGCCGGGCTTGACCATGAGGAGCCGGGATGGATCTTCTTTGGGGACGATTTGAAGAAGGCAGTGGAGGCGGGCAAGGTCCCGGCGGCAGAAGTGGACGATCACGTTCATCGCATTCTGCGATCCATGTTTGCCACCGGCGTGATTGACGATCCGCAGCAGAGGGGCGTCGTTGATGTGGTTGGAGGACTCGATGTAGCACAGAAAATCGAGGAGCAGAGCGCTGTGCTTCTGAAGAATAATCACGCGCAGCTTCCGCTCGATGCTTCGAAAATTCACAGCATCGCCGTGATCGGTCCGCACGCGGATGTCGGGATGATTTCCGGGGGAGGGTCCGCGCAGGTCGATCCTCCCGGGGGAAACGCGATCATGCCTCCGGGCAAGGGACAGACGCATTGGCAGGACAAAGTCTGGTTCCCGACGTCACCGCTAATGGCGATTCGCGCGAAGGCTTCGGGGGCAACCGTGCAGTTCGCCTCAGGGGCTGACCCGACTGCAGCCGCAGACTTTGCGAAGAATTCCGATGTCGCCATTATTTTCGCCTACCAGTGGGAGAGCGAAGGAATGGACTTAGACAGCTTGTCTCTTCCCGAGAATCAGGACGATCTGATCGCGAAGGTGGCTGCCGCAAATCCGCATACCGTAGTCGTGATCGAGTCGGGTGGTCCAGTTACGATGCCGTGGGCAGATCAGGTCAACGGTATTCTTGAAGCGTGGTTTGCGGGAAGCCGCGGAGCTGAAGCGCTAGCCAATGTCATTTTCGGGGACGTCAATCCGAGCGCAAAGCTGCCCATTACTTTTCCAAAGAGCGTAGCCGATTTGCCGCACCCCACCGTCGTCAAACCGCCGAAGGCGACCAGGGACGCTGACAGCAAGGGCTGGAAACGAATCGCCGCGGGCTTGCCGGCATTTCGGGTGACCTACAACGAAGGCGTCAAGGTCGGATACAAGTGGTACGACGCCGAGAACAAGACAGTGCTGTTCCCCTTCGGTTACGGGCTTTCCTATACAACTTATTCCTATTCGAATCTGAAAGTAACTCCGGGACCGAACCCTCGCGTGAGCTTCACGGTCACCAATACTGGAAGCAGGGCGGGCGCAGAAGTAGCGGAAGTCTACGCGTCCCTGCCGGCCGCAGCCGCAGAACCGCCGAAGCGTCTGGTCGGCTGGAGCAAAGTTGCGCTCAACGCAGGAGAGAGCAAAGAAGTTGCGGTCGAAGTTGACCCGAAGTATCTGTCTATCTTTGACGTGGAAAAAAATGGCTGGCAGTTAATTCCGGGAGACTACGGCTTCATGGTTGGCGGATCGTCGCAGGATCTGCCGCTGAAGGAAACGGTTAATCTGAAATAAGCAGCTAACTTCCTTTACGTTTATCGGTATTAGTCGTCGCCGGCCGCTGGAAATACCGTGTGCTGCGGCTTGGGCATTGGCGCCGAACCCTTCTGATCGCGCCACAGCACTTCATTTAAACGGTCGGCGCCCGCCACGTCGGGACGCGAGAAATCCATTCGCAAAGACAGCTTCGCGCCCGGAGCCTCGCGCTTATTGGTCTCGTAGATTAGCCCGTTGTTCAAATTACGATAATCCGCTTTGTACGCGGGTTGATCCCCAGCTCCGGAAAACATCCGCCCCATCACGGGAGCGTACGCATCGTTCTGATTCATCGGTGGAAGGTCGAGGAGAGTCTCCATGGTGTGAATCACATTCACTGTCGTATAAAAACGATGCTCCACGTTCGGCTGTGCAGCCGATCCGGGCGAATATTTGCTGATCACGAAAGCGGTTGAGCGATGCGCGTCTACGTGGTCCGCGCCGTTCTGGGCGTCGTCCTCGAGAACAAAGATAGCGGTGTCATTCCAATACGAGCTGTGGGAAATGGCTTCGACGACGCGGCCCAGCGCCAGATCGTTATCGGCGACGGAGGCAGCCGGACGCGGGAAATTGGGTCGCGTACCACCAGTGTGATCGTCCGGCAGATATAGCAAAACGAATGCCGGCATTTCGAGCTCCGGCCCCTCGTGAGCGTCGCGGGCGCGAACGAAAGCGGCGAATTCGTTCATGAATTCGTCGGCGCGAAGTTGATCGGGATAGTCCGTGTTGAAATCGGGATACAGCGGATCGAAGTGGCCGCGCAGAATCGCCTTGGTTGGCTTCACTCCACTGAACAGAGGCACCGGCCACGGCCACGGGCTGCGTCCAGCGTGCGGATCCCCAACATTCGGCGCCAGCATTTCACCTTGCTTCACAACCGCCTTGGGACAGCTAGCCTCTTGTCCCGACGGAGTTCCCTGCCTCGGATTTTCCACTTTGCGTTTCTCGTTGCACCACTCCGCATTCACGAATTCGCCGTAGTCGCGAAAGCTGACGTGATTGCGGGCAAGATTGTCCCAAAGGAATCCCGTGGAAGGATCGTCGACGTCCGGTTGATTGTGTTCCAGCGGATATTCATCGGCCACTTGCCCCTGAAAGTCGTATGTGCGTTCCTTGCCGCGATAGGCAATCGGCCAGGTCTTTTCGTTGTAGTCGGAAGTAATCGCAGCAGTCGACCACAGATGACCGTCGCCGGAAACCTCGCCGCTATCGTAGAAGTTGTCGAGCACGCCGAACTGCAGCGCCAGTTTGTGCTCGTTGGGCGTGATGTCTTCGCCATACATGGTGAGCGAAGGGTCGCCGTCGCCAACTTTCAAGTCGCCGAGAATCTGGTCGAAGGTGCGGTTCTCTTTAATGACATAGATAATGTGCTTGAACGGATTCCTTCCGCCGGCGAACGCGATGGTTCCCGGATCGCTGTGCAGCAAGTTATCGTTTTCAACCATCTGGGTGAGTTGAGGCAGCTTTTCAAGAGATGCTGGGATGTTGAGGCGGGCAATGGATCCGCGCAGCAGAGTAGCGATGTAGGGATGGCCATGATGCTTGGTGTCGCTGGGAGTTTTTCCCATGCCTTTGTTGGGGCGCGTACCTTCGCCTTTAGCGGTGGCAATAAGGAGGTCGTCGCCCTGAATAGCGAGGGCGCTGGGATACCAGTCTGTGGGGATGAACCCGATCGGGCCCTGGAGGGTTTGAGAACCGGAATTCGGCGCGGATTGCGAAATCTCGAATACAGCAATCGCATCGGACGAGGAGTCGGCGACAAAAAGATGCTTGCCATCACGGGACTGGGCCAGAGCCGTGGGGAAAGCTCCGCCAAATTTTTGGGCAGCGCTCGTGGTTGCGACAAACTGAAAGGGATTTCCGTCAGCGACGGACACTGCAGCCACTTCATCCAGGTTCGAAAGCGTTACGTACAGAGTCTTCTCATCGGGACTCAGGAGCATCGCGGTGGGATGCGAACCGGGCGCCAGGGGATCTTCCGGCTGCTTCAGTTTGATCCAGCGCGCAACTTTGCCGCTGGTCAGATCGAGTTCCGCCACCTGAGACGCGTTCCACAGGCTGCACCAGGCACCCCGGCCGTCGCGGGTGGCCACGCAGGTATATGGAAACGAAGATGGAATCAACTCGCTGGTGCTGAGATCGAAAGTCTGCAGTACTTTCCCCGTCGCCGGGTCGAGAAGGACTGCGTTGTCGGAAAGGTTATTCGCGACCAGAAGTTTCTCCCGCCCCGCGTCTGCAATTACGGCGAGGCCTGCGGGATAAGGAATCGCGATATGCGGCGGGGCCATGAGACCCACCGCAAGCTTTTTGTTTGTCGAGAGCGGCTGCAGCGGGATGGGAATAAATCTATCCGGCGCAACCTTGCCTTCGGAAAAACGATAGACTGCGATGCCGTTTCCCAAGTTGCCGGAGCCCGCGCCGGTGGGATCGCTTAGCGAACCTACGGAGGCATACAGGCGCTTTCCGTCCGAGCTGAATGCCAGACCCAAGAAGTAGCTCTGATGCGCCTCCTCCCCGAGCCGCGCGTCAGGATAGTCGACGATTTGATTCGCCTTCAGGTCAAGCACGGCGATCGACTGCTGCGCCAACGTTTCTTGCGTGCCATAGCCGTCGTCGAGCAATGCAGCATAGCGTCCATCGGGACTCACGACCATCGTCGCTGGAAAACTGTTGGTGCTGCCGATCCGTCCGGGCGAGGGGACCGTGAGGATTTTGCTGGTCGGAAGCATGATTGGCGGACGATCGGCGGAAGACGATTGCGAAACTGCCACGGCACTCAGCAATATCAAAAAAGAGAGATTGCAGAACGAACGAATCAATGGCGCCTCCGCGAAGCGATGGAATGGATACAAAAGGAGTGATGAGCCTAATCCAATCCGATGTGAACGGTCAAAGGTGCGAACGAAAGGAAAGTCGCACATTGCACGGTAAATAAAACATGTCGAGCTTCGCTCGACCGGACAGCCGATGGCGGCTGTCCCCACATTCCGATTACAAGCCGGAAAGCCTTGTCGTCGGTTGCTCTGGTTCGGGATTCTCCGAATCGCCGGGATGAACGTTGTGGCGAACGTCTGCGCCCTGCACCCAGAAGATGACGTCCTCGGCAATGTTGGTGGCATGATCGGCGACTCGCTCCAGATTGCGGGCCACCAACAGAGCGTCCAGCGCCTGCCGCACAAATTCGGGGCGCTCGTTCATCGACTTCACGAGTTGGATGAAAGCGTCGTCGCGCATGCGGTCTATCACGCTATCCATTTCAAGCACAGCCTGCGCCAGTTCCACTTTCCCCTCGATAAATGACTCCAGCGCCCGGCGTACCATGGCGCTGACCGCGGAACCCATGCGCGCAATATCCACCGGCAACTCCGCCGCCGGAAGTTCGACCATATCCATTACCCGCTCGGCAATGTTCACTGCCTGATCGCCGACGCGTTCCAGATCAGAGTTGATCTTAGTAACCGCCAGGATAAAACGCAGATCCACCGCCATCGGCTGCTGCATGGCGAGCAGGTCGAAGGCCGCTTCGTCGATCTCCCGCTCGGCCGTGTTAATCAGGCCTTCACCTTCGAGCACCATCTGGCACCGGGTAAGGTCTCGTTCAACATAAGCCTGGCGAGCGCGGTCGACCGCCTGCTCCGCCAGTCCGCCCATGCGAAGCAATCGTTGCCGCAGATCGTCGAGCCCCTGTTGAAAGCGCGTTCGCATTCTCAAACCCTTTCCTGTTCGAACCTGCTTTTACCTCAACTTCTTTCTTATCCGAATCTGCCTGTGATGTAATCTTCCGTCTTTTTGTCAGAGGGCTTGGTAAAAATCTTTTCGGTCCGGTCGAACTCAATTAACTTCCCCAGCAGAAAGAAGCCCGTAAACTCGGCTACGCGCGCGGCCTGCTGCATGTTGTGGGTCACAATTACGATGGTATACCGCTCTTTGAGCTGGAAGATCAACTCCTCAATTTTTCCTGTAGAAATCGGATCCAGCGCCGAGCAGGGCTCGTCCATCAGCAGAACTTCGGGTTCGACCGCCAGGGCGCGTGCAATGCACAAGCGCTGCTGTTGGCCGCCCGAGAGGCTGGCGCCAGACTTCTTATGGACGTGGTCTTTCACTTCTTCCCAGAGTGCCGAGACCTCGAGCGAGTGCTGCACGATTTCGTCAAGCTTGCGCCGGTTCCTAAATCCATTCAGCTTCAGGCCGGAGGCCACATTGTCGTAAATCGACATAGTGGGAAATGGATTCGCTTTTTGAAAGACCATGCCCACGCGGCGGCGCAACTGGGTCGCCGAGGTTCCGTTGTACGCATCAATTTCGCCGATGCGAACACGGCCCTCGACGCGGGCTTCCGGAATCGTCTCGTGCATGCGGTTGATGCAGCGGATAAAGGTCGATTTGCCGCATCCCGACGGCCCAATCAGCGCCGTGGCACGATTTGCCGCTACCTTGAGATTGATGTCGAACAAAGCCTGGCCTTTGCCGTACCAGGCGTTCAGACTTTCGACGTTGATTCCGACACCCATAAATTATGCCGTCCCGAAACTACCGCGCCGCACTGCGTAGCGCACAGCGGCGACGGCGCTCACAATAAGAAGAATCAACACGAACGATCCTGCCCATGCCTGTCGATGCCAGTCCTCATAAGGCGAGTTGGCGTAAACGTAGATCTGGAGCGGCAAGGCAGCGGTAGGCTGATCGTAGCGCAGGCTCCAAAACGTATTGCCCAGAGCGGTGAAAAGAAGTGGCGCAGTCTCGCCCGCCACCCGCGCAAAAGCCAGCATCACGCCCGTAATCACACCCGAGGTTGCGGTGCGGAGAGTAATCGAAAGCGTGGTCCGCCAGTACGGAACGCCCAGTCCATACGCTGCTTCGCGCAGCGCCTGCGGCACCAGCAGCAGCATCTCTTCGGTGGTCCGGCAAATCGTCGGCACCATCATGATCGCCAGCGCCACCCCGCCTGCCATAGCCGAGAATCCTCGGCCGCGGACCAGGATGGCCCAGGCGACGATTCCAATCACGATGGAAGGCACTCCGTTCAACACATCCGCTGTAAAACGAATTGCGCTGCCAAATCGGTTCCGTCCAAACTCGGCAAGATAAATGCCGGCGCCAATTCCAAATGGGACGCCGATGATGCTGGCAATGCCGAGGATCAGAACCGATCCCGCAATCGCATTGGCCATACCGCCGCCCGGCTCTCCCACGGGCTTCGGAGTTTGCGTTAAGAAGGCCCAATTAATGGATCCCAGACCGCGGTAGACCAAGTATCCAAAGATGGCAACCAGCGGAGCCAGCACGAGCACGACGGTCAGAACAGCGACTCCGGTCATGAAATGATCGGTAATGCGCCGGCGCCAACTGACGGGCTGCATGCCCTGTGACACTGAGGAGTTGCGAGTGAGTTCAGGCATGTCCCCTCGCAGGCTGACCGCGCGTCACGGTCCACACCAAAAGCTGCGCCAGAGCGTTCACAACGATCGTCACCAGGAACAGAGCCAGGCCAATCTCGACCAGCGCAGAGAGGTAAACATCTCCGGTCGCTTCGCTGAACTCGTTGGCCAGGACGCTGGCCATGGTGTATCCCGGCGCAAACAGTGACTTCGCAATCTCGGGACGGTTGCCGATCACCATAGTGACCGCCATGGTTTCTCCGAGAGCGCGGCCCAACCCAAGAATGATTCCGCCGACAATGCCAGCGCGCGCGTTCCGAAGGACTCCCATGCGAATCATCTCCCAACGCGTTGCGCCCAGAGCCAACACTCCCTCCCGTTGATGCTGCGGCACAACCATCAGCACTTCACGCGTGATCGAGGAAATGATGGGAATGATCATGATGGAAAGAATGATTCCGGCCGCGAGCATACCGATTCCGTAGGGTGGGCCTTCAAAAAGGCCGGTCCATCCGAAAGTCTTCGCCAGGAATGGCTGGACGTAGCCGCTTAAAAGAGGCACCAGAATGAATATGGCCCATAGTCCATAAATGACGCTCGGAATCGCAGCCAGTAACTCTACGAAGAACGAAAGCGGACCGCGCAGCATCGGCGGGCACATTTCCGTTGTAAAGACAGCGACTCCTACGGCGAGCGGAACAGCAATGAGCAGAGCCAGGAGGGACGAAACCAAGGTTCCGTAAATGAAAGGCAAAGCACCAAACTTTTCGCTGACCGGGTCCCAATCGCTGCCGGCGAAAAACTTGAAGCCGAAAGCGTGCCAGGAAAGCCGAGACCCCGAAAAAAGCTCGAAAACAATGAGAATCAACACGCCCAACACAGCCAAACCACAGAGGGTCATGGCCGACTTGAAAATGCGATCAGGAACCTCACCGCTGGAGGTTTTCAGCAAAGGCGTTGCAGCTTGCGCCGCTGCCGATGTAACCTTCGTCCCTTCAACAGGTTGCGGTCCGGGCATATCAGGCCGAGGTAAGGCAGTGTTGGCCATTCGAGTTAACCGTAGCAGAGACGTGTTACAAAGGTGTTAAAATTAGGTAGTCTGCTCCGCCGGGGACCATCAATTCCTTGAAGTTTGACTGATTTTGTCTGCAACACTGCGTTTCAAGGCTTAAGCGCAAGGGACCTCCTGCTAGGAAGTAATATTTTTATGCCAATTTCACCTGATCGCAGCCAGCTTGTCTTTCAGAAAACCGCGCGAGCGCTGCAAAAGCTTTCTTCCACTCAGACAGCGGAGGTCGTGCATGGCTTCCGGACCACAAGCCGCCGGCTGCAAACATTGTTGAACCACCTTTTGCCGCAGCGCGACCGGAACCAGAAGAAACTGCTGAAGATGCTGAATCAGATCCGGCGACGTGCGGGGAAAGTCCGCGATCTGGATGTTCCACTGGCGGCCCTGCGGAGCCTGAAAGTTCCGCAGGAACCACGGCGCAAGACCCAACTGATGCACGGCTTGATCGAGCTTCGCGGAAAACATGAGAAAAAGCTCCGTAAGATGCTAACCAAGAGTGTGATCCGCGAGCTTCGGAAGAGACTCAAGCGGGCAGCAAAAACGGTTCGCCCTGAGACCAGCCGCGACGCCTTGAAAATCGCGCAGGCGATGTTGGATCAAGTTGTACGCCCCGCTGGCCCTCTTCGCGAAGACGTGCTCCATCAATACCGGACAGCGATGAAACGCGCCCGCTACGCCGCTGAATTCGCTCCAAAGTCCGCAGAGTCTGCTCAATTCATTGCTCAGGTTAAGAAACTCCAGGACGCACTGGGCAATTGGCACGACTGGTTAATTCTGACCGAGGCTGCTGCCAAACGATTGGGAGATGTGAATCAATCATCTCTGGTCGCTCTTCTGCATAACATAACCGGAGGCAAATTCCGCCAGGCAGTGGCTGCAGTTTCCGGCTCGCCGACGATCCAATGTGGAAATCCAGTTTCCATATCTGAGGAACCATCGCGTAAAGTGAGCGCGAAAACTCCGACCCTCATAGAGCGAATCGAGTCTGCCGCATAACCTTGGCGGGCGGTGACGAAGTGCGCGCGGACATGTAAACTGTCTGCCTTCCCCATGCCCACCTTTGCTGCGGTCGATATCGGTTCCAATTCTGTACGGCTTAAGATTGCGCGCCTGCAAGCGGGGCGTATCCGTTCCCTTCACGAAGATAGAGAAGTCACGCGACTCGGCGAAGGCGTTTTCGGTTCCGGATTTCTCACTCCCGATTCCATCGCAACCACGGTGAAAGTATTACGGCGATTTCATCGTGCGACGCAACAGATCGTAACCGACAGCGTGCGCGTAGTTGCCACGAGTGCTTTGCGGGATGCGCGCAACTCGCAGGCTTTCCTGGAATGGGTACGATCGGCGACCGGGTGGCGCGTGGAAATCATCTCTGGCGTCGAAGAGGCGCGACTGATTCACCTCGGGCTCATCTCCAGCGGCCGCGTGGACCGCTCACCCACGCTCATGATGGATCTTGGCGGCGGCAGTTGTGAACTGACCGTCTCTCACGGTGGACACATTCGCAATGCGGTGAGCCTTCCCTTGGGAGCAGTGCGCCTGACCAATGAATTTCTGCGCCACGACCCCATTCGAAAAGGCGAGTTGAAGCGTCTACGCGGCTTCATCACCCGCGAAATCAATCGCAACATCGACCGGATCAGCACCGCGAAGCTGAAGAATGTAATTGCAACCTCGGGAACCGCCGCAGCTCTCGCGGCGGTCGCCACTCATCTGCGTCGAGGAACCACCAGTCGGCAGCGATTCATGGTGTCCACTGCTGAAATGAAGCGCATCGCTAAACGCCTGGCGCGGTTGCCGGTGGCGGAACGCCGCAAGATCGAAGGCATCGGACCACGGCGCGCCGAGATCATCATCGCCGGCGCCATCGTGTACCAGGAACTTTTGGACAAGCTCAGGCTTAAGGGCTTCCGCTATTCGCCGCTTGGCCTGCGCGATGGCATTCTCGCCCAAATGGCTGCGGACTACGATCGCAGCACGCGCTCTGGCCGGCAAATCGAATTCGAACGCTGGGAGTCGATCATGACTGCGGTGAACCATTACCGCGTGGATCGCAAGCACGCCCTGGATGTTCGAGAACATGCCAAGCTGTTGTTCTCGTCGCTGCGCTCGCTGCATCGCCTTCCTCCCGAGTATCGCGAGTGGCTCTCAGCCGCGGCTATGCTCTACGAAGTGGGTGACTACGTAAGTCGCAACGGGCGACACCGCCATACCCATTACATCATTTCCAATTCTGAGATTCTTGGCTACACGCCCCAGCAGCGGCGCATCATTGCCGCCATTGCCCGCTATCTGGGGAAGTCCCGTCCCGCCCTTGAAGATGGTCCGATGAAAATGCTGGACCCTGGCGACCGGGCTGACGTGCAGAAGGCAATTCTGTTGCTGCGTCTGGCGCGGGCCTTGAACCTCGGTCGCAGCCGCGCCGTCGAACGGGTGCGCGTCAGCCTGAGATCTGCGGAAGTAAAATTGACGCTCGTGCCACGGCGTCGCATGGGAGTGGATCTCGAACTCTGGGCGATCGAAAAAGAGCGCGACTACTTCCGCGAAGTCTTCGGCCGGGAACTTTCCACGGCCATGTCGTAGAGGGCACGCAGAACTTTTGGCGTGAGGCACCACTGCAGAGTGCCCGAGGTGCGGCGCATTTCCACTTTGGCCACTGCGCCTTTCTTCAGTTCCAGCGACGCTTCACAGCCGGAGTCGCTGATCACCGCTCCTAGAAATTGGCTCAGATTCGGGTTGTGCCCGACCACCATGATGGCTTCTTGCCGCGAATATTTTTCCAGAAGCTTGCGGAAGTCGGCGAGTCCAGCCTCCGGGCGAAGGCCAGTATCGATCTGCAATTTACCTTCATAGCCCAACTCATTGCCAACCAGCGATGCGGTCTGAGTGCAGCGCTTCAGCGGACTCGAAATGATCGTGTCCACCTGCGCGTCCAACGCAGCAAGGGCTCTCCCAATGTAGCCACATTGCTCAATCCCCTCTTTGTCGAGAGCGCGTTTCTCATCCTTTTTTGGGTTCGCGAAATGCTCACCGGCGCTAGCGTGGCGCAGAAAATAGAGGATCATCTAAGCTTTATCGTTCCTTTCCTGCCAGGGTTCTTACTCTACGCTTCCGCGTAGGAAGAGGAGGAACTGGGGCGGCCTTCCCTTCCGCAACCTCCATGAGGAAGTCCTGCGCACTGAAAGCCGCTGCGCCCGTCGGCGGCCGGCGATTTCGTTCGCCATGCAGGGGCTGCCACGCCCGAATATAAGTCTCGTCCTTCAACAGGATTCGTGCCTTTCGGTTATCGGCCAGGTACGCATCGAGAATTTCACGTCGCACCCGCTCCCGCAACATCTCGTCGCGAATCGGCACCAGCACTTCCACGCGCTCATATAAGTTACGTGGCATCCAATCCGCGCTGCCCATATAAATTTCTTCTTCTCCCCCGTTTGCGAAGTAGAAAATTCGGCTGTGCTCCAGGAATCGGCCCACGACGCTTCGCACGTGGATATTGTCACTCACGCCCCGCACTCCCGGACGAAGCGCACAGATTCCGCGCACGATCAGATCGACACGCACTCCGGCCTGCGACGCACGGTACAGAGCCTGAATCACTGCTTTGTCGAGCAATGCGTTCATCTTGGCGATGATCTGAGCGTCCTTGCCTTGTCGGGCGTGCTCCGCCTCGCGATCTATCAACGCTATGACCTTCTCAGCCAGATCGAGGGGAGCTACCAGCAGAGGCTCGTAACTGGGATTCTCCGCGTATGCGGTTAGAAAACTGAACACATCGTGCACCGCGCGCGTGATCTCGGGATTCGCCGTGAACAAGCTCAGGTCCGTGTAAATTCGCGCAGTGGTCGTGTTGTAGTTCCCGGTCCCGATGTGAGCATAGCTGCGGGGTACTCCGTCGGGATCGCGGCGCACCAGCAGCGACAACTTGCAGTGCGTCTTCAGGCCGACCAGGCCATGGAACACTTGCACCCCCGCATCTTCCAAATCCCGCGCCCAGCGTATGTTTGAGGCTTCGTCGAAACGCGCCTTCAATTCCACGACGGCTGTAACCTCCTTGCGCGAGGCGGCGTCCATGAGCGAAGGAACGATCAACGAATGTTCGCTGGTGCGATACAAAGTCTGTTTGATGGAAAGAACGTTGTCGTCTTTCGCAGCCGACTCAATAAAAGAAACAACCGCGTCATAGGAGTCGAACGGGTGATGCAGCAGGATGTCGTGCCCGCGCAATTCCTCGAACAGATCCTTCGACTTTGCGGTCAAGCGCAACTCCCGCGGTGAAAAGGCGCGGTACTTGAGGTCTGGACGATTGACCTGCTCGTAAACGTTGAACAAGCGCGAAAGATTCACCGGACCATTCACGGGAAAAACTTGCCAGGCATCCAGTTCAAACACGGTTCGTAAGCGATCGATAATCTCCGGGTCGGCGTCGGCTTCAATCTCCATGCGCACAGCGTCGCCTTTGCGCCGATTATGCAGTTCGGTGCGGACCGACTCGAGCAGGCTGCGCGCCTCTTCTTCCGCGAGGTAGAGATTGCTGTTGCGGGTCACTCGGAAAGGGGCGGAGGAAACGATGTCATAACCGTGATACATGCGCACGGCATGGTGCGCCACCAGGTCCGCCAGGAAAATAAAGTCTGTCGTGCCCTGGGAGGGCAAGCGCACCAACCGGGGCAGCGCCCGCGGCACCGATATCACACCGGTATAGGTCAACGCAGAGCGCCTCCGGCGACGCAACAGAAGACCGAGACACAACGCTTTATTGATGACGCGAGGAAAGGGATGCGCCGGATCGACCGTGACCGGCGTTAACAGTGGATCGAGTTCTTTCTCACAATATTCTTCGACGAAGCGAAGGGCATCCGAATCCAGTTCGTGGAGTCCCAATACGCGGATTCCATTTTCGGCAAGCGCGGGACGCAACCTGGAATTCCAGCAGCCATACTGATCGTCGACAAACTCGTGCGTCAAGTTATTCAGCAGATCCCGCTTTTCGGTCAGCGTCAGGCCGTCCGACCCTACCTCGTTGTAGCCGTCTTCAATCTGCTGCATCATGGCGGCGACGCGCACTTCAAAGAACTCGTCCAGATTACTAGCAGAAATGGAGAGGAACTTCAGGCGCTCCAGCAACGGGTTGCCTTCATCTGACGCTTCCTCCAATACCCGGCGGTTGAAGGCGAGCCACGACGTATCGCGGTTCAAGTAGTACTGGGGATTGTCGAGCGAGACACGAGCCATGGGAGACGCGCTTTATTTTTAATCCTTGTAATTTCCCCCGCTGAAACGAAGGTCTTTCGAGCGAAGCTCCGGACAGGTACGGGATTACAGTATAAAGCATCCCACGCGCAGAGGCAGATGCCAACTCTAAACGGTTTTCGAACTAAAAAACCTGGGTAGCATTTCTGCCACCCAGGTTCAGCTGTGTGCATTGTGTGGGTTGTAAGGTTCCGACCTGCAAGTTATGGCAGGTAATAACGGAACGAGGTAAAAAACATATTTTCGACTCCCTGGGCCTCGCTCGGCGAGCCCGCACCGGACCAGGCGTTGCGAATCACGACCGAATATTGCGGGCCAAACTGGATGCGTCCCCAATTCAGTTTTTCTTTGGAGCCGTCCAACACCTTGAACCAGACGCCCGCAGTGGCTTCTGTGACAACGCGGGTGTCGGCCGTGCAGTTGGAGAGACCACCCGGCAAGAAGCCGCCGGCTCCCGGTCCGGTTTCGTTTAAGCAGCCGGTGTTGGGGAAGTGTGGAGATCCAAAGCCGACATATTTTTTCGTGATGGGATCGTAGTCCGCCGCGCGGCCAGCATACTCGGCGCCGCCGTTGAAATAGATGTCCGCTTTCGTGGTGTGGAATTCCAGAGTCGACAAACCTTGCAAGCTCTTGACGAGATAGAGCGATCCATCCGCGTGTGCCGAAACATCTGGCAAACCAGCAGTGCCATAGCGGCCTTCTCCGCTACCGCCAAAGCCGTGCAATCCGAAATCGACATGCTTGTTGGCAAACGACCAGCGCGCATTGGCGCCAAAACCCCCGCCGTTCTTCGCTGCGTTGTAGGCGCCGGCAGCATTGGGACCTGCTTTGGAACTACCGCCGCAGAGAGTGGTAGACGAAATATCTTCGCAGGGGAAAACACGATCGCGGAACCGGCTGTACACCCCGAAGATTTCATAGTGTCCGAAACCAGGTTCGAAGGCGAGCTTCGCGACGACGTCGGGAGACGGGTTGAATGCATAGCTCGCGGCTGGCGAACATGTGGTTGAGGTCGAGATCGTCCCGGTGCTGCTCGTGGTCGTGGTGCTGCTGCAGGCAGTCACCGCCCCGTTATAAAGCCCGCCGCCCGTACCGGCTGAGCCTACCAGGAAATTCGAGGCATTATTATGCGACGTCAAAGTCGCCTGCGAATTTTCCAAGGAGACTGCGAACCAAGCCTTATTTCCGAAGTTCTTTGCCAGGCGCAGACCGTATTGCCGGGCCCAGCTGAAGCCGACGGTATACTGCGGATCGATGGTCATAGGCAAGGCTTCCGTTCGATTGTCGACTCCACGCTTCGTTTCGGTGACCAGACTCCACATCTGTCCGCCGGTAATACTGAAACCGTTGTCGAGCGCGGCCTGTCCCCAAGCTTGCCGCTGCCGCAGAGAGTAGCTGTTGCTCTCATTGTTGTTCGAGGTCACTGCGGCTGACAGAAAGTCAGTTTCAACATAACCTGATAACTTCGCGTTCCTGAGCCGGCCTTCCGCCAGCATCGAGACTCGCGACTGGCGTCCGGAACCGAAGAACTCGGATACGTTATAGGCCGAGGCGCCGGGCATCGGCACAGAGTTGAAAGGAGTGTTGATATCCGAGGCCAGAGCACGCTGACGCCAAACGGTTTCAGCCGCCAGGAAGCCGCCCGGAGTAATCGTAATTCCTTTGACGTGAATCGCCGTAGGAGGCCCGGAAACGCTCTTTTGCGTTTCCTGCAAGGTCACAACCGTGTTGGCCATATTAGTCTGCAGATCGGTCACATCATTCTTCAGTTGTCCAACTGTCTGCTGCTGCTGCGTGGCCTGGGCCTGGGCTGCATCGGCCTTGCTTGCTGCGTCGCTGGCGGCGCTCTGCGCCTGTTGCACTCCCTGATCCTTGTTACGCAGTTGATCGCGCAACTCCTGAATCTGTTGTTGCTGCTGCGCCAAAGCCGCCTGTTGCGATGCGATTGCATCCTTCAGGGCCTGGACGTCGGCCGCCGTGACAGGCGCCGGCCTCGGCTTCCTCGGTTTGGGCGGCGTGCTGGTTTGCCCTACCAGACCCGTCGCCAGAAACAGAATTGCACACAACGTCCGCGCAGACTTCATTGTTCTCTCCTTTTTTGTCCTGCTAAGAATGAAAGTTCTCCCCTGTTGGCGGGGGGACTATTTGACCTGCTTGATCGCTTCCTTCACTTTTGCCACCACGCTGTCCGGCAACGGCGCATATGCCAGTTCTTTGGTCATCTTCTGACCGTCCGTGACCATCCAGTTCAGAAAGTCGGCCAGCATCTTGCCTTTCGCAGCGTCCTTAGACTGGGCCGGAATCAACAGCCACGTGAAACTGGAGATGGGATATGCATCCTTCCCGGGCGGGTTCGTGATCGATACGCGAAAATCAGCCGGCATCTTCGGAGCCGACGCAGCCGCGGCGGTCACGCTCTCCAGCGACGCTTTAATGAACGTCCCCGCGGAATTTCGGACGCTGCCGTAGGTAATATTGTTCTGGACGGCATAGATCAGTTCGACGTATCCAATCGAGCCGGAGAGCTGACGAATAAGTCCCGCGACTCCCTCGTTGCCCTTTCCGCCCATCCCCACTGGCCACTTCACCGATGTATCGGCACCGACTTGGCTCTTCCACTCGGGGCTGATCTTGGAAAGATAGTCGGTAAAAATGAAAGTCGTACCGCTGCCGTCGGAGCGATGCGTCACGATGATTTCCTTGTCCGGAAAATTCACTCCAGGATTCGCCGACGTAATTTCCTTGTCATTCCATTTGGAAATCTTCCCCAGGAAAATTCCGGCCAGTGCAGCCGGAGTGAACTTAACCTCTCCGGTAACCCCGGGAATGTTGTATGCCGGGACATCTGCGCCTAAAACTGTCGGAACATTCAGGATCTTTGTCTTTGATTCCTGCAGTTGCTTATCGGTCATCGGCATGTCACTGGCACCGAAATCCACGGTACCTGCGGTTACTTGGCGGATGCCTCCGCCACTGCCGATCGACTGATAATTGATTTGAACGTCTGAGTGAAGTTTGTGGTACTCGCTAAACCATTTGGAGTAGATGGGATAAGGAAACGTGGCGCCCGCCCCGGTCAGCGTGGTCTGCCCTAAAACTGGCAAAGCCAGAAGAACGCACACCAACAGAAGCACAATTTTGCGCATATTCAGATCACTCCTCCTTAAGTTCGATACCCCGTTCTATCGGCGGCTTGTTACAGGAGGGTTACAAACGGGTGAATTTCTGATGAATGCCCAGACGCTAAGGGGATCACGGGACAATTGTGAGCGCACAATTGTGCGCGGATCAAACGCCGAAGTCGAATCCAATCTCGCAGTCTTCCTCGGCTCGCGCCACGTGCGACAGCTCACCACACGCCTACAACGCTGTTACTATCATTGCCGTGCGTCTAGTAGTTTTACATCTACAATGCTCGGCAGCTGTTACTGCTGATCAGTGTTGCATCGCCGTATCTTTTGTTGCCATTATGCCCGGTTCGAGGTCGCTAGCTCTTTGATGACGCCTGCTGCACAAGATCGAATCCTGTTTGTACTTGTCAATTCGCCGGCAATGGTTTCCCTGGGAAAGAGGACAGAAACTCCGATGAGTGATTTCCCTGCTCGCTACGCTCCGGGCTGGCCCGGAATTCCACCGCGTTGGACCTCGAGCGCCAAGACCGGTGCCGGCACCGCCCTGAACCAGCACAGCAAAGTATGGTTCACGCTGAGTCACGGCATTCTGAACGAAGTGTATTTTCCTCGGGTCGACCAGGCCTGCACTCGCGACATGGGATTCATCGTTACCAATGGCCACGATTTCTTCTCCGAGGAAAAGCGGCACTGTAGGTTTGAAAACCGCGCCTTCGAACCTGGTATTCCCGCCTACGAGTTGACGAATACTTGCAATAGCGGACGCTACCGCATTCACAAGGAAATTCTTACCGATCCTTATCGCAATGTAGTTCTGCAGAAGGTACGCTTCGAGCCGCTGCAAGGGCAGCTCTCTGACTACCACTTGTATGCCTTGCTTTCGCCGCACTTGGCCAACTGCGGATACGCCAACACGGGCTGGGTGGGCGACTACAAGGGTTTTCCAATGTTCTTTGCCGAGCACGCTGGCGCCACTCTGGCACTCGCTTCGTCGGCGCCCTGGAAGAAGGCTTCCGTTGGATTCGTGGGCGTCTCCGATGGCTGGCAGGATATCTCCCAGCATTTTCAAATGGAATGGGAATACGCGCGCGCGGAGAACGGCAACATTGCCTTAACCGGAGAGATCGATCTCGCGGCGTGCAACGGCGAGTTTATTCTCGCGCTCGGGTTTGGATCGATTTGGACGGAAGCCGCACAACAGGCGAGATCCACCTTATTCGAGGACTTCTCCGAGATTCGAGAGCATTACGTCTTGCAGTGGCAAAACTGGCAGAACACGCTGATCAAACTTGACCAACCCCTGCGCCAAACCGACCTCTATCGCGCTTCAACGGCCGTCCTGCGCACGCACGAATCCAAAGATTTTCTCGGCGGCATCATTGCCAGCCTTTCCATTCCGTGGGGATTCAACAAAGGCGACGAAGATCTGGGCGGATACCACTTGGTCTGGCCGCGCGACCTGGTGGAAACCGCGGGTGCGCTGCTGGCCGCCGGGGCGGTTACCGACGCGTTGCGCGTCCTGCGTTATCTCGAAGCCACTCAAGAAGCGGACGGAAACTGGGCGCAGAATCTCTGGCTCGACGGACGGCCCTACTGGAGCGGCATCCAGATGGACGAAACCGCATTCCCCATCTTGCTTATCGATCTGCTCCGCCGCGAGGCCCCGCAAGCCCTAGGCAAGCTTGATCGCTGGTGGCCAATGGTCCGCAAGGCCGCCAGCTTTATCGTGCGCAACGGCCCGGTCACGCAACAAGATCGCTGGGAGGAAGACGCTGGGTACTCCCCTTTCACGCTGGCCGCGGAAATTTCTGCGCTGCTGGCCGGAGCGGACATTGCAGACCTCAGCGGGCACCCTGAACAAGCAGTAATCATGCGCGACACCGCCGACGCATGGAACGACAATATCGAGCGCTGGGTCTATGCCACCGGAGGCGATCTGGCGCAACAACTCGGCATCGACGGCTACTATGTGCGTATTGCTCCACCTACTACCGATGCCGCCGCCTCGCCCACGCAGGGATTTGTACCGATCAAGAACCGTTTGCCGGGATCCGATGGCGAGCGGGCCTATCACATCATCAGTCCCGACGCTTTGGCGCTGGTTCGCTTCGGACTACGCGCTGCCGACGATCCTCGCATTCTAAATACGCTGCGTGCCATCGACGCTTTGCTTGCGGTCGAATTGCCCCAAGGTCCCTGCTGGTATCGCTATAACGGCGACGGTTACGGAGAACACAAGGACGGCTCCGCCTTCGATGGGACCGGCATCGGCCGACCTTGGCCCTTGCTGGCAGGCGAGCGTGCCCACTATGCAATTGCGGGAGGCCATCGCGACGAGGCTGAGGCATTGCTCACCGTGCTGGAAAATTCGCCTGCCGGGCATAGTCGCTTACTCCCAGAACAGGTCTGGGATGCCGCTGACATTCCTGTCCTCGAATTGTTCCGCGGGAAGCCCACCGGTTCCGCGTGTCCCCTGGTCTGGGCTCACTCCGAATACGTGAAGCTGCGCCGTTCGCTCCAGGACGATAAAGTTTTCGACCAGCCGCCTCAGACTGTTCAAAGGTACCTGCTTGAGAAACATGGCAGGCAACACTTTGGCTGGAGGTTTAATAACAAAACCCGCAGTATTCCGCGCAACCAGACACTGCGGATTGTCCTGCTGACTTCAGCCCGCGTCCACTGGAGTATCGACGGTTGGAAGACGGCGCACGATACCGATACCCGCGACACCGGCCTCGGCATTTACATTCTTAATTTGCCGACTGCATCGCTGCCACCGGGAGGGCAGGCCGTGTTCACTTTCTTTTGGCCGCAGGAGAATCGCTGGGAAGGCAAGGACTACACCGTTACCATCGAGAACAGTTAATTCAACGGAAACAGCTAGGCGTCGACGCTGGTGTAGCACAACTCGACCACCGTGCAGTCGTCGCTCAGCGGATTGCCGCTGCAGAATGCGGTCACCGCCGCGAAAATTCCGTCGAGAGTAGGCGACTTCGTGGCGGCCTCTTCCAGACGAAAGTCTTCAAAAAAGTCGCCCATGGCGTTCTCCGCCTCGGTAACGCCATCGGTCACTAGAATGAACCGGTCGCCGGATTTCATTTGGCATCGGGCGCTTTCGAAGGTCGCATCGGGCAGCAGCCCGACCGGAACGTTTCCGTGCGGGGGACGCATCACCTCTCCCGCGCAGATCAAAAGCGGCTGCACGTGACCGCAGTTCACATATTCCAGGTCGCCATCGCGACGCAAGCGCGCCAGCAGAAGCGTCGCATATTTCTCGCCGCCCATTTTCTCCGTGAAAAACCGGTTCACGGCGGTCACCACATCGAGCAGCGACATGCCGGAAATGAGGTGGGAGTAGATCATTCCCTGTAACGTCGAGGCCAGAAGTGCGGCCGAAACTCCCTTGCCGCTCACATCCGCCAGCACCACGGCGAGTCCTTCTTTCGTGTGTACGGCATCGTAGAAATCCCCGCCGATTTCCTTACATTGCAGATTTCTGCCATCCATCCGGGCGAACGGGACTTCGGGAATTTTTACCTTCATGAGCCGCTGCTGAATGCTGGCCGCAATACTCAACTCTTGCTGGTAGCGGCGCGATTCCTCTTCGGCCTGGACCAGTCGCGCGTTTTCGATGAGTGACGCCGCTTCGGTCGCGATCGCGTGCAGAATATTCTTGCTTACTCCGGTGATATCTCGCGAGGCAAACCGGGAATCGACGTAGAGCACGCCCATGGCCTCCGCAGAACTAGCGGCCGGCACGGGCGCTTGCGCATCGCGCGTCGCCTGTACTTGCATCTTGCGCAGAGGAATACAGATTACGGTCCGCAGATCGTAGGCCACGATGCTCTGCCGGGCGGCAAGGTCCAGCGATTGACTCGTGTCCGTTAGGAGAAACTCCGAGTTCGAGCGCAGCGACTCTTCCAGAATCGAATGTGAAATCGTTTTGTCGTCGAGTAGGGGCTCCTTTTTTAAGTTGCGACCTGCAGCCAGCCGGAGCTTTCCCTCTTCCTTGAGAAAAACAAAAGCCCGCTCCGCGCCCGTCAATTCCAGTGTGACATCGAGCATGGTCACCAGGATCTCGTCAAGCACTCCCGCCGTATTGAGCTTGCGCGCGGCCTCCAGGAAAAGCGTCAGCTTCTCCAGGTCGGTTGCCTCCGGTTTGATTTGAATTCCGGAGATCTGGCTCAGGAATTCCCGCGCGGTATTGGAAGTGGGACGGCTGGGATTGAACATGAGATATGCCGAATCCCGCGCTCCAAATTCCAAGCGGTCGCCGCGCTCCAACTTCTGGCGCTGGATGCGCTCGCCGTTCACAAAGGTGCCATGTTTGCTGCCTAGATCGACGAGAAAGAAATCCAGGCCCTCCTGCAGGATCTGGGCGTGGTCGCGCGAGACGCGCGGATCGGCGATCACCAGGTCTTTGTCCACCTTTCGTCCCACGGTGAACGGAGTGTGGTCCATGAACAGATTTCTCTGCTCGCTGCCCTGTACGAACACCAGCGAGGGCAAAGCCCCCGAATTGGAACTATGAGAACTAGTAACAGAAAGAGGCATGGATGGAATTGAAAACGACTTCAGCAGCGCCGGTCGAAAGCGCTCGTACACCAATATTGTCGCAACAACAGACTACTCTGCCGCCGCACTCGGCGGCAAGCAATCGGCTTCGCTTCTCCACGTATTCAGCATCGCCAATCCGAAGACGAACACGGGCACCATGAAGCTTGAATAGAGGGGCATCGGCCAAAGTCGCTGTCGCATTTGCGGTGTCAGCCACGGGTAAGAGAAGGCCAGCGCTATCGTCGCGATCCACGCCCAGACCAGCACGAAGTAGCCCACGGCTCGCGCCCGGCGAGTGGCAGGCAGAACAGAGCCACCGGAAACGTCGCTTTGCAGCAGTGCCAGTATCGCCGGTACCAGCAATACCTGGTTGTAAGGCGCGTACATGGGAACGATGACGACGGTCAAAGCCAATACAAATCCGACCGCCTGTCCGAAATTCGCACTGGAGGCGGATTTTCGGCGCAGCCGCCACAGACAAATCGCACAGGCCAGGACGCAGGCCGCTACGAGAATTCGCCCCAAGACGAGCCCGAAAAGCGAAGTCAGCACCGACTGACTCTGCGTGTATTGGTGATATTCCCCAAGTCCTGCGACGAACATGGGCAACCATCCCGGCAAAATCAACTGAGCGCCGCCGAGCAACAGCAGCATAACGATGCCGAAGGCGAACACAAATCGCCGGCGCGAACGCCAATCGCTCCCTGCCCAGACCAATAGCCACAAGGTCAGAGGCCAAGCCAGTTGTGGTTTGATCGTCGCGAAGGCAAGCAATCCCCCTGCCAACAAGAACCAACCGCTCACCAGGCAAGCGCCGCAGCCCGCCAGCAATGCCGCAACCAGCAGGCTGAGTTGCTGCAGTTTGATTCCCTGCACCATGGGGAACCACCCGAGCATCAGAACGATGAATGTCACCGTGACTCCCCACGCGGGCTTCCATCGCAGAACGTAGAGCCACAGCAGAATACTCGCCACTGCCAATCCCACCAGCAACCATCGAAAGCCCTGCTGCACTACGTTAAAGGGCAAATCAATGGTAGGAGCCATTAGGAACACAACGTAGGCTGGGTACGCGAAGGCCTGCTGATCCTTGGGATCGTCGGCCCGCGTCGCATCGAGCGGCCTGCCGTAATATCCCTGCTGTATTTCGCGCGTGATCTCCGCGCTATAAGGATTGCGCCCATGCCGCAGCAGTTCGCGCGCTCCCAGCCAGCGTGGATAGAGGTCGGACAGGTTGCCGCGTGGCCGGTTGTGTGCCGCGGCATCGGCCAGCTGTTGCGCCCTCAGAATCCAACCCATATAAAACCACGTACTCGCCGAAGCCACGGCGGCTAATGCGAGACCTACAAGCAATGGCGGATGCTTCCGCAAAATTTGAGGTCTTTCCTTTCTTATCGCAGCGGGTTCACAGGAACCGCTCCATGTTACAACTGTGTGGGCAAGAACCTATCGCATGCGATGGCGTTTCGCAGTCTCGGCCGCAATCGGGTTTGCCACCGGCGCATTCTGCTGGTTCCTGATGGAACATCTTCATCAGGATGCGGCCGACTTTCGCTGGGCGATGCATCTCGCCCATCGCCTGCTGGCCCGCCAAAATCCCTACGATACGCCGCTCGAACAGTACCCGCTGACCGCCGCGCTGTTCGCGCTTCCATTCGTACGCTTGCAGCCAGAAATTGCTGCCTCGCTTTTTTGGGGAATCAGTTCATTTTTTCTGGCCTTGGGCCTCACGCGTCACGGCTATACGCGGCTGCTGATTTTTTTCGCTTACCCATACTGGGCGGGACTTCTCACCGTGCAGTGGTCTCCACTTATCGCGGCCAGTGGACTCTTCCCGCTCTTGTTGCCTGCAGCCATGGCAAAGCCTCAAGTGGGATTGCCAGTCTTCCTCACCCGTCTCAGCCGGCGCGGGTTGCTCGCCTGCCTCGTGGTGGGGCTCCTGAGTCTGGCCGTGATGCCCCGGTGGCCCGTGCTCTGGCTGCAGCAGGCTCGCAACTACGAGCACTTCGTCCCAATCCTCGTTCTTCCCGGCGCGCTGCTCGTGCTCGCGCTGCTGCGATATCGGAATCGGGATGCACGGCTTCTTTTCTTGTCCGCGCTAATGCCGCAACGCTGGTTTTTTGACAGCTTCATCCTCTGGCTGATTCCTCAGACACGCCGCGAAATTATCTGGACTGTCTTTTTCAGTTGGGGAGCGGGAATCTGGCGCTGGTATCACATTCCCACAAGCTTCACCCAGGTCGGGCGCTATACAGTGATCTTTCTCTATCTGCCAATGTTGGTGGTTGTGCTGCTAAGAAACGAACAAAAGACCGCCGCTGCCGAAGATACTCTTGATTCGTGCGCGGGAAGGTGAGCTTCCCAAGGTGATATGGCGCACCCGTCGATGAAACCGCGATACTGGCACTACTGGATCAGTCTCCTTCTGCTGCTGGCGATGGTGCCGCTTCTGCGGCGCGAGAATCTTCCGCTCAAATTCGATTGGATCACGCTCGGCGTCGCTTATTGGTTTGTGCTGGCAGCTCAATCCATTTTTGTGGCCGTGCTCTTATGTCTGATTGGGTTGCCCATCGAACAAGTGCTCAGGCCCTTGGTGGCGCGCTATCGAGAAAATCCTCTGCGCCTCATTGCCTTGGTTATGTTCGCCGCCATTCTCGTTGCGCTGACCGGTTGGCTGCGAGCGGTGGTGCTAAGCGTGGATGCCATCGCGCTGCTCGAACTGCGTAATAGGCAGAAGACGCAGGCACTCCGCCACACTGCAGCCGCGATCCTTGCCCCCGCGGCTTATTTGTTCTTCGGATTTTTGATGGTCCTCGCCTACAACAACATCATCGTGTCGGTGCGGTACAACTTTGCATACGATCCCCAGATGGCCGCTATCGACCGCTGGCTGCTGCACGGACACTCTGTGTGGGATTTCAGTCATTGGGCTCTGAGAGTATTTCCCCTTTCATTTTTCAAGGCTGCGGAATTTATTTACTTCGGAATGTTTCTGCAGATTGGGGCTGCCATGATTTTTCTGGCCCTGTGTAAGGGACAGAAACGGGCCCTCCAATTCGTTGGGACGATCCTGCTGTCTTACTATGTCGCTCTCACCCTTTTCTATATTTGGCCCGCGCAAGGGCCTTACTTTCTCTGCCCTGGCCACTTCTCGCGTTTCCCGGCAAGCTTGCAGTCCTACAACATTCAAAAGACACTGATCAGGGACGCTTTGGTGCTGTGGCAGCGCGTTCCCATTGCACGAATCTCCGCCGATTACTTCATCGGGTTTCCTTGCATGCACCTTGTGCAACCGATCGTTGTGATCTGGTTTTTGCGGCCGTGGCGGAGACTTGTAATCGCACTCGCCGCCTACGACGTATTACTTCTCGCGGCAATCCTGATGATCGAGATGCACTATGCCATTGACATCGTTGCAGCGCTACCGGTAGCGGCCATCGCCATCACAATCACGGACGGCTCGTTTCGCGGCAAAAATTCAGCGGCAGTCTTATCTCCCAGCCGGATTCTGCCATGAATCATGCGTCCACATCGAAGGCCATTTTGTGGCTCCTCCTCAGCGCCCTGTCGGCGGGAAGCATGGCCTTCTACGTCGCGAGGATATGGAGCGCCAACCAACCTCCGCACTTCAACGACCTCTATGCGCCGTGGTGGGGAGCGCACGAACTTCTGCTGCACGGCCGTAATCCCTACTCCCCCGCAGTTGCACATGAGATTCAAACTGTGATCTATGGCGCTCCAGCGAACGCAGCCTCCAACGATCCCGCAAACATTGCGGGCGGATTTGCCTATCCTCCCTACGCAGCCCTTCTTCTCTGGCCGACCGTATACATGCCGTTTGCGGATGCGCAAAAGGTATTTTTGGCGGTCTCCGCGCTGGCCGTCTTGCTCAGCCTAATGCTCTGGCTGCGCGCGCTTCGCTTCCGTTTTTCGATCATGCCATGGCTCACGATCGCCCTGTTCGTTCTAGGTAGCTTTCCCGCTTTGCAGGGAATGAAGCTCGAAAATCTGAGCCTGATCGCCGCCGCGTTCGTGGCGCTCACCTTATTTTTCTTGTCTGCCAATCACTTGGTCCTCGCGGGAATCTTTCTTGCGCTCTCCACATTCAAACCACAATTCATGATCGGCTTGGTTCTCTGGCTTGCGCTCTGGATCGCAAGCGACTGGCGCCGCCGACGCCCGCTGGCCTGGAGCTTTCTAAGCACCATGCTGCTGCTGGTTCTGGTCAGTGAATGGCTGATCCCTGGCTGGATACCTCAATTCCTCAACGTTGTCCGCGCCTATCGCCAATACACTTACGGTCATTCTCTGTTCGACGTTTGGTTTACGCCGGGGAGGGGCTGGGTGGTCGCCGCCGTTCTTCTAATAGCAGCCTTCGCTCCGGGGTGGAGGCATCGCCTACAACCAGCCAGTTCGCGGCAGTTCTTGACCGTAAGCAGCCTTGTATTGGCGGTTACGTTAGCAGTTATTCCGACCCTTGCCCCTCACGCGCAACTTCTGCTGCTGCCTGGATTCCTGTGTATGCTGCAGGGTCAGTCTTCGCTCGCCAAAGCCGGCCAGAGGCTAATTCTGGTCGCTGCGTGGGTATTACTGGGCTGGCAGTGGATTGCCGCTCTTGGATTTTTAGCCGCCTCGCAATGGGCTTCCCTGCCCGCCTTGCTGAAATTTTGGGCGGTTCCGCTGTACACCAGCCCGCTTCTGCCGCTAGCCGTGGCAGCAGCTCTCGGGTTCTTAACCTGTATGGCCCGACGCTCCGCGCTATTGACGACAGCGTTTCAACCTCGCTCCAGTTCTCACGAGTCGTGAGGCGAAACCTTGACCGCCTTGTACTTTGGGGTGTCCCCTTGAGTAACTGATTTTTCCCACGGTATGCAATAAATTACGCCTTTTCGTCATGTTGCAGGGTATGATGACGTAATCGAGTAGACCAATCTTGCCCATTTCGTCCCAGAAACCGCGGGTGCGTTCCACTCGATGCAAGAACACAGAAAAGGGGTACGTCTATGGGTCTTTTTCGCAGACTGTGGCGTGAACAGGAAGGACAGGATATTGCGGAGTATGCTGTCATGTTGGCAGTGATCATGATTATTGTTGTTGGCACGGTGCGGCTGATCGGATCGAATGCCAACACTGTGTTCTCCTCCGTCGCCAGTTCCATCCAGTAGAAAACAAATCGGCAGGGGAAGGTTGTCGCGACTCCAGTTCGCGGCAGCGCGCTGGTTTTAGTTCTTAAGGGAGCAGTATGAACCGCACACGTTTGTTGATGATTGGGCTTCTGGCCCTGGCGCTGGGATTCGTTGCGAGTGTGTACGTCTACCGCAATTTGCAATCGAAAAATAGCTCAGGCTTCGACTCCGGGGTCGACGTAATTGTCGCGGCAGACGATCTGCAGGTGGGCGCTCGCGTGGATGAGCACGACATCAAGATCATCAAGATTCCCGCTGCCGACTTGCCTCCCGGGGCTCCCAGAAGGCGTTCCGACGTGTTGGGCCACGGCGTCATCGTCCCTATCTCGAAGGGAGAATTCATCCTGCCAAACCGTCTCGCCGGAGAAAATGCAGGGGCCGGGCTTCCCTCGTTGATTCCTCCTGGAATGCGCGCGGTTTCGGTGCGGGTGAATGAAGTGGTGTCGGTTGCCGGATTCGTCACGCCCGGAACCCGCGTCGATGTTCTACTGACCGGAACGCCCGGAGGCAGTGGCGAACAGCAGACCACCACGGTTCTGCAGAACGTTGCGGTCTTGGCCTCGGGCCACACGCTGGAAAGAACCGCGACCGGTGAGGCGCAGACCACCGCGGTCATCACCCTGCTGGTTTCGCCCGACGATGCCCAGCGGCTCACCCTCGCCAGTTCCGAAGGACATATTCAACTTGCCCTCAGAAACCCTCTCGATACCAAACAAGACGAGTTTCCATCCTCCAATTCCAAAGGTTTGTACCGCGGCGGCGCGGCGCCTCCGACCGTGCAACCCGTGGTTCATCATGTAGCCCCCAGGAAACCGGCGACAGCCGCGCCGCCACCGTCCACCGGCGTCAGCATCGAGGTTTATCAGGGAGACAAGAAAAAGGATGTGGTCACATTCCCAGGCGAGGGTTCCGAAAACAAGTGATGAAAACAAATCGATTCTGCATGATGCCTTGTCACGCTCCGGCCAGTCTCGTCGTGGGGAGAGAAATCTGAAAATGAGAGTTCGCGCGCCATTTTGCCGGGCATTCCTGTTCCTTGTCGCCCTCACAGTCCCTGCGGCTTCAGAGATCATGCAGCAGCCAGACACGACTGGCCAAGCCCAGAGTTCCGCGCCCAATAGCACTCAGACCACAACCCTGCCGCCGGAATCGCAGCCGCAGCCGCAGGGATCGGCCCCGCTGCGAGTCATGGTGGGCAAATCTCTGCTCATTAATACGACGGAGCGGCTTAAGCGCATCTCGGTCACCGATCCGGCGATCGCTTTTGTGGAGGTCATCACACCCACGCAAATTCTGGTCCACGGAAAATCTCCGGGGGAAGTGTCGCTGCTCATCTGGGATGAACTGGAACGTTCGCGAAGCTTCGACTTGCGCGTGGATGTCGATGTCAGCGCCTGCGCCGACGAAGAGCACCGGGTCTTTCCTGACGAACAAATTTCCGTCACACCGTCGCGAGCAGCCGTCGTGCTCTCCGGCCACGTTTCCACCGAAGACGTCGCTAAGCGCGCCGGAGAACTGGCCAGCGCCTATTCTCCAAGAGTCGTGAACGTGCTTACCTTCGGGCCCGTAGGCGCCCAGGAAGTTCTGCTGCAAGTAAAATTTGCGGAGGTGGATCGCACCGCGTTGACTCAACTCGGAGTCAACTTCATTTCTACCGGCGCCGCAAACACCATCGGCACGATAACGACGGGACAGTTTGGCGGCTTCGGTCCCCAAACTCTTTCGCCCGGCACCCAGGTTACGAGCGGGGGCACCACGACCACTGCAGCCACGCCACCCACCACCGTGAACAACGTTCTAAACATGTTTTTATTCCGGTCCGACATTAATCTTGGAGCTACCATCCAGGCGCTGGAGACCAAGAATTTGCTTCAGATCCTGGCCGAGCCCAACCTGATCGCAGTGAATGGCAAGGAAGCGAGTTTTCTCGCTGGAGGTCAGTTTCCCTTCCCCATTGTTCAACCGGGCGCGGGTTTCACGGCCGTGACCATCTCGTTCAAAGATTTCGGCGTACGCCTGCAGTTCACTCCGGTCATCATGCCCAACGGAAATATTCATTTGAAGGTCGCGCCAGAAGTGAGCACCTTGGACTTTGCGAATGCACTGACGATTTCCGGATTTACCGTGCCCGCGCTTAGCACCCGCAAGGCTGAAACTGAATTTGAGTTGCAAGATGGACAGAGCTTTGTAATCGCGGGCCTGATGGATAACCGCGTGACCGACATCTACAACAAAATTCCCGGCTTGGGTGACATTCCGATTCTGGGGAATTTTTTTCGCAGCAAGAGCCTGAGCAAGAGCAATTCCGAGCTCATGGTCTTGTGCACCGTGCACCGGATATCGCCTAACGCGGAGCCGCCTGCACCGCCCAAGGATCCGAAGCCGTTTATGGATACCGGCAAGTTCGATAAGAAAAATTAGGCGGCTGGCGAGTGACTAGCACACGAACTGGAATAGGGATTTAAGGAACGAAGGCCGATATGGCAGAACTTTCAGTCGTCATCGTGGCCACGGACAACGAGCAGCGCGCAGTTCTGCAGGTGCTGGTTGACGGCACAAGTGTGGCGCGCACCGTACATACCTGCGCAAGTTTTCCGGTCACGGCCTCTGATCCTGTCACCCGGCGCGTGCGCGCCGCCAACCCAGACGTTACTCTGGTAGATATTCCAGCAGACAATCCGACGCTGGCCCTACGCGCCATTGAACTGCTGCATCAGGAAATGCCGGAGGCGGCAATCTTTGCTATCGGCAATCTGAACCAGCCCCAAATTATCGTCAATGCCATGCGGGCGGGAGCCCGCGAATTCATCGAACGTCCCACCACAACCACCGATCTACTCGAGGCCTTTGTTCGCCTGGCAACTGCGCAACGCCGAGGGCGGCAGGAAGGAATACGCGGCAAGGTTTTCTCTGTCATCAATGCGAAAGGCGGAAATGGCGCGACCACGGTCGCCGTCAATCTTGCGCTGGCTCTGCAGGCAGCACACGGACAAACCGCCCTGGTAGATCTGGCTCCGCTCGGCCATGCAGCGCTGCACATGAACCTGAAGCCGGTCTTCAATGTTGCCGATGCCAACCGCAACCTGCACCGCATGGACGCTTCCCTGCTCGAAAGTTTCATGACCCGCCATAGCGGCGGTCTGCAATTGCTCGCCGGTACCAGCATGCCTGCGCCCGCAGAGCCCGGGACCGCCGAATTTGTTCGCCTCTTTGACATGCTGGTCACGCACTTCCGCTACGTGGTGGTCGATGGCTCGTCCCGCTTCGATGCTGTCAGTCGTCTTATAGCCAGTCTTTCGGAGACGGTTTTGCTGGTCGCTTGCAGCGATGTGGCCTCGCTGTGGAGCGCCGCTCGGGTCCAACAATATCTAGGGGAAACTGGCAGCCGCGACCGCGTCCGATTGGTTCTGAACCGCTTCCGTAAAGTACCTGGCTTCAGCGAGGCCGACGCCGAGACGGCTGTCGGCGCTAAACTGCTGTGGCGGATACCGAACCAATATTTCGCCGTCTCCGGTGCCATCGACAGAGGCACGCCGGTGATGGATCAGCGCACTTCCGAGATGGCTCGCTGTTTCACCGGGCTGGCGCAAGAACTGACCCGGAATGACGTGGACGTAAAGCGAACCGCATGGTCACTATTCAAGTCGGTTTAAGAACTAAGGATCGAAATTAGGGCATTATGGCAAATCTGCAATCGTTCGAACGGGCTGATTTTTTCCAGCAGGTCAAAGCCGACCTGCATCGCAAGATCCTCGATCGCCTTGACCTGGAAAAACTTGGCAAGACTTCCGGCGACTCGGCGCGCGATGAAGTGCTCGTCGTCATTCGCAATGCCGTCAACAGCGAAGGCGTTCCGCTCAGCTTTGCCGAACGCGAACGGCTATCCCGCGAAATCCTCGACGAGATCTTCGGTCTCGGCCCTCTCGAACCGCTGCTCAAGGATGCCACCGTTTCCGACATCCTGGTCAATCGCTTCGACCGCGTCTACGTGGAGCGCGCGGGCAAAATCGAACGCACGGCCCTGTCCTTCAAGGACGATTCGCATCTCATGCAGATCATCGAACGCATCGTCTCGCGAGTCGGACGGCGCGTGGATGAATCTTCTCCCATGGTCGATGCCCGTCTGGCCGACGGATCGCGCGTCAACGCCATTATTCCTCCGCTGGCGATTGACGGCCCCTGCCTGTCAATCCGCCGTTTCGGGCGCGACCCCATCACCGCGCGGCAAATGATCGAGAACCAAACTCTGACCGAGTCGATGCTCGAACTGCTCTCCATCATGGTCAAAGGCCGCCTCAACATCCTGGTCTCCGGTGGAACGGGCGCAGGCAAGACTTCTTTGCTGAATGTGCTGTCGGGATACATTCCCAATTCCGACCGCATCGTTACCATCGAAGATGCTGCCGAACTGCAACTCAAGCAGGAGCACGTGGTCCGCCTGGAAACCCGACCGCCGAACATTGAAGGCAAGGGCGCAGTCCGCCAGCGGCAACTGGTGATCAATAGTTTGCGTATGCGGCCCGACCGTATCGTCGTGGGCGAGGTGCGCGGCGAGGAAGCCTTCGATATGTTGCAAGCCATGAATACCGGCCACGAAGGATCGTTGACCACCGTCCATGCCAACTCTCCTCGCGATGCCATGGCTCGCGTGGAAAACATGGTCTCCATGGCAAACTTGAATATTCCGGAGCGCGCCGTGCGCCATCAGATCGCATCGGCCGTGCACGCGGTGGTACAAATCGCGCGCCTGTCCGACGGCACGCGCAAGGTGATCACCATTTCTGAAATTACCGGCATGGACACCGATTCGATCGGCATGCAGGATATTTTCAGTTTCGACCGTACGGGAACCGACGAAAGCGGAAAAGTTCGCGGTATCTTCCGTGCGACCGGCATCCGTCCGCAATTCGCCGATCGGCTTGCGACCTCGGGAGCACGCTTGCGGCCGGCGCTCTTTGAAACCCGAACCGAGGTCTGAATCTCGCTATGCCTGCTGCCTTGATGGCCGTTCTGGTGTTCCTGCTGGTCGCGCTTGCGGTCTTCGCCGCAGTCACGCTGCTTGACCAGCGCAGCGCCCAGGCGCGTCTTATTAAGGAACGCCTTGCCAATGAACGCAAAGCTCCCGAGCGTGCCCCGGAGGAGGAACTGGCCCTCCTGCGCGATGAGCAACTGAGCCAGATCCCCGCCCTCGACATCTTGCTCCGCCGCTCTGCCCGGGTGACAGAGATCCAGAAAATGCTGACGCAAGGTGGCCTATCCATCCGCGCCGGCAACTTTCTCGGGTTGTCCGCTCTCGCGGGTATCGTCGCTGCCGTGGTTGCTTATATCGTCAGCAACCGCATTCAAGTCGCGTGGGTAGCATTGCTGGTCGGATTCATGCTGCCTTACTCATACGCTTCCTTTCGGCGCAACCAGCGCTTCGAAAAATTCGAAGAACTTTTCCCCGAGGCCATCGACACTCTGGCTCGCGCAGTTCGCGCAGGGCACGCCTTCACTACCGCGCTCGAAATGATTACCAGCGAAGTCGCCGAACCGGTTTCTGGTGAGTTTCGCCAACTTTACGAAGAACAGAAGTTCGGCATGCCGGTTCGCGACGCGCTCATCAACCTCACCGACCGCATGCCACTGGTCGACGTAAAATTCTTTGTCACTGCGGTTATGCTGCAACGGGAGACTGGCGGCAACCTCGCCGAAATCCTCGACAATCTATCGTATGTGATCCGCGAGCGCTTCAAGATCCAACGTCAGGTGCGCGTTTATACGGCCCAGGGACGCCTCACCATGGCTCTGCTGATGGGGATGCCGCCCGTCATCGTAGCCGTCATGCTGTTGCTAAACCGCGGCTTCATTCAACCGTTATTCTCCGACCCCATCGGCCATACGCTGCTGGTCGCTGGCATCATTTTGCAAACCATTGGATATTTTGTGATCCGCAAGATCATCCGGATCCGGGTGTAGGGATGTTTGAGGTCAGACCAATAAGACTATGCTGCCTATAATTCTAATCGTCGTCGTGTTCATCACTGTCGTGATGGCAGTGTTCGCTTTCGGTGCGGCCGTGATGACTCCGACTTCCATGCTCGGTGCCCGCCTGCGCGCGCTCGGTGGACATCAGCAAACCGTCGAGAATAAGCCTGCATTTCGGGAACGGGTGGAGCAGGCGCTCGATCCCCTTAGCAAGGCCATCCCACTCTCCCCGGCGGATGTCTCTCGCACCCGCGCATGGCTGATTCAAGCCGGGTACCGCGACGCCATCGACGTCAACTATTATTTCGGCGCTCGCATTCTGATGGCTCTTGCTGGTTTTGCGGCCGTCGCTCTGTTTTCCGGCTTCGACAACCTTTTCCTGCTCGCGGGCGTACCCGGACTCGGCTTCTTCCTGCCGCGCTTCATTCTGAAGCGCATGATTAAAGACCGGCAGCATCGCATTACGCTGGGCTTACCCGATGCTCTCGACCTTACCGTAATTTGCGTCGAAGCGGGACTGGCGCTTGACCAGGCTCTGATGCGCGTCGGCCAGGACCTGCATCATGCCCACTCCGACCTGAGCGATGAATTCCATTTAGTCAACCTCGAGATGCGGGCTGGAAAGCCGCGGGCCGAGGCGCTCCGCAACCTGGTCGATCGAACAGGGGTTGACGACATACGCGCCCTCGTTGGTACACTAATCCAAACGGATCGCTTCGGCACCAGCGTCGCCCAAGCCCTTCGGGTGCATTCCGATTCCCTCCGCACGGAACGCCGGCAACGGGCCGAAGAACAAGCTGCAAAGACCACCATCAAGATGGTTCCCCCACTGGTGATATTTGTTTTGCCCTCGATCATTTTTGTCACGATCGGCCCGGCCGTTATCGGACTGATCCGGCAACTGGGACCGGTTACAGGCGGGAAGTAGTAGGCGGCGAATAGCAGAGTTGCGGGGCGAGGCGTGGGGCTCATGGCAGTTTTTTCTTCACAGGGTCAGGCGTTCAACCAGACTCGGCAAGTGTTTCTTGCCACTGCGCTGGCGATCGCCGACACGCACTGGACCCGGCTGCGTGGCCTACTGGGCACTCGTTCCAGTGACTTCCGTAACGGCTCTGGCCTCTGGATTGTCCCCTCCCATGGCGTTCATACTCTGGCTATGGGATTTCCCATCGACGTAGTTTTTTTGGACGAAGGCCTGACGGTAATCGATGTTCAAACAAACGTTCGCCCCTGGCGCTTTACGCCGGTGCGCACCCAGGCAACATCGGTCTTGGAACTGCCGTGCCGCACAGCCACCGAAACTCGAACTGTCGTGGGCGATAAAATTCAGATTACTGTCGAGAAGAATGGTAGAGTACCGCGCGCGTGATTGACACTCTAGAACTCGAACCCAGCGTCGAACGTTACGACGCACCCCGGTTGCAGGTCGAGTGGTCCTCGCCCTGGCGGGAGTTCGTCACGTCGATTCGCCCGGCGCTAGTGCGTTCCGACCGCCGCCTGGCAGGCGAAGCTCCCTTCGGACTGATTCCCCTGCGCATCATGATTCCCTCCTACGTTCTGGAGGCGTTTCTGATTTTTGCTGCCATCGCGGTCCAAGTAAAGATCGCAGAGTTACGACCGTTCGTCGCACCAAGATTCTCCAGCCATGACGTGATTTATTTCAGCGGCGACGAACTTCCTCGCACCGAAGACCTTGGCGGCGCTGAGGCCGGAACCGCCGGCCGGGCCGGTGGCAGTGAGGCACGCCATCGCACGCAGACCATCAAGGTCGCCCGCGGCGGATCTCTGGTTCCGAAGGTGGTCGACGCGCCCAACCTTAAGCTTCCCTCTTCACGCGATGCTGTGGCCAACCTCCTGGCGATCCGGCCCAACCCCGGCCCCCCGCCTTCGGAAGGCCTGCGCTCAACCCGCGCTGCGCCGAATCTAGCGGCAGCGTTAGTAGCTCCGGCTCCGAATGTAATCCGCGACTACACTCGCAACGGCGTTCAACTCGAATCCGTAATCGCTCCAGCCCCATCGGTCACGCGCGACCAGGCAATCACCGCGCCTACTTTCAGCGCGACTTTGATCCCGCCTGCTCCCAACGTATCGCGAGACCATACTCTAGTAGCCCCAGCACTGGGCCCTGCCGTCATTCCGCCCGCCCCCAGAGTTTCGCGCGATCGAACCCTGATGACACCGTCGCTCAATGCTTCAGTAGTTGCACCAGCTCCGAGCGTCGCGCGCGATCAAGCGCGTTCCAACCCCTCCCTGGCCGCGAACGTAATTCCGCCCGCTCCGGGCGCCGTCAGCCACGATCTCTCGCGTACGCCGGTGCAGATGAATACCACAGTGGTTCCGCCGCCAGTCTCGGCGCCGGAACGGGCTGGAGCGCGCAATCCGAAGTTGAATTTGCCCCCGCCCGCAGTGATCGCGCCACCACCTTCCGCCGACCTCTCGCAGGATGTGCACCGCGTCGCCAGCGGAATTCCAGATTCTTCCAGGACGGTTGTCCCGCCGCCCGCGCAAACTGGCAGCGGATCGTTCATGAGCAGTCTGGTGGGAAAAATCTTCGGCGCCACCGAGGTAGTGCCACCGCCTCCATCAGTGCATTCTCAAGGCTCAAGCGGCGTGACCGGCTCCCTCACGACCAATGTTGTCCCGCCTCCGCCTAGCGTTTCTTCAGCCTCAACAGGAGGCAGTCCGCGCGGAACGCGTGCTGGCATGGGCGCCGCCCTTGGAGCGGATGTAGTCGCCCCGCCTCCTTCAATCGGAGTCTCAGGCGGGACAGGAACGCGTTCGTCTTCCTCAGCGTTCGCAGTCGGCATGCCGACGGTTGTACCCCCGCCTCCGTCACTCTCAGGGCCCGGCGGCGGCACGGGCAACATCGCTGGTGGCACAGGTACGCCACGCGGAACACAGCTGACCAACAATATCGTCCCACCCCCGCCCTCGGTCGCCGGGGGCTCGGGCACATCTGGCTCTGGCCTGAGTCGAAGCGGAACGGGTCATGGCACCTCGCTAGATCCCGGCGTAAACCTCACCCCGCCCAGCAATGGGGGTAGTGGGCCCAACGCTGGCGCGGTGATTTCCAGCCAGCCTGGTTCCAAAATCGCGGTGCCGAACGGTGGAAGCGCAGGCTCTCTGTCAATGTCGCCCTCGGGCGGCGATAAGGCTGGCCTCGGCGGCGCAGGCACCGGCAATAGCATAGGCCGCGGAAACGGTACCGGCAGCGCGATGAATGGCGCAGGGCCTGGAGCCGGAAAGGCTTCGGCTGGAAACGGCTCGGACGCTAACTCAAAAGGCGGCATCTCTCCGAGCGCTGGCCCGGGTGGCGCCGGCAATGCGCCTTCCGGCGCTCCGCCGGTCCGCGGCGTCGACATCAGCGGCGGCAGCGGCATTGTGACCATCCCCGGATTTGGTTCGGATTCTTCCGGCGGTGATCCCCAGAAATCTGGTCGTTCTTCCGCCAAGCCGCGGCAAACCCTGGGCGTGACGGTGGTCGCGACCGCGACTTCCGGGGGAGCATTCGAGCCTTACAAGAATCTCTTACGGGGCGAGAAATACACCACATATTTCGATACGGCGGTAGGAACTGTGGTTATGGAATTTGCAGACGCGAGTGCGACCGAACATCCTTTTGGCGGAACTCTCGCTGCTCCTGCAGCCATAAGAACGGATTTGCCCCCACTGCCTCACGCCCGCATGGTCCTGACTTGCGTCCTGGATGCCTCCGGCAACTTGAAGAACGTGCGCGTCCTGGAGGCTGGCCCCGCCCAGATGACTGCGAAAGTTGTGTCTGCCCTGCGCAGTTGGAAGTTCCAGCCCGCCATGCGTGGCGACCAACCGGTGGAAGTCACCGCGATCTTGGGCTTCGGCATCGATACCAACGACCGCTTCTAGCACTCAGCCCCGCCAAACGAAGGCTCACTGACTACTTCTCAAAATCAAAGCAGAGCTGTGCGAGGAAAAAAACAGGCCGCTCTGGGGGGAGGCATCGAGCGGCCTGGTTGGCGAAGTCCTCCGGGGAGGAGGGGAAACTTTTAATTACATCGATGACGGATTACTCTGCCCGTTGGCAGGCGTTGCGGGCTGATTTGTATCGCCCACCGTATTCGTCATCAAGCGCACATCGACGCGTCGGTTATCGGCGCGGCCACTTGAAGTCTTGTTCGACTCCACCGGCTTGTCTTTGCCGAGTCCAATCACGTAAATCTTGTGCGCCGGCACGTTGTACTTGGTGGCCAGGTATTGGATAACCGAGTTCGCCCGGCGTTGGCTGAGATCGTAGTTGTAATCTGCCGAACCAACTGAATCCGTTCCGCCCTCCAAGGCAATAATGTAGCCCTTGGTGGAAGAGATGCTGGCTCCTAGCTGATCGAGCGCTTCCTGCGCCTTTGGCGTCAGAATGTCTTTGTTAAAGCCAAACTTCACCGAGGTCTCTGCGACCGCGTGATAGTTGTCCAGGTTGGCGACCGTGTTGGTCAGCACGCCCACGCGGCCATTCGCCGCGTCTGCCATCTGCTGAGCCGAGGTTGCGGTCTGTCCGGCGGCCTGCGCCTTTTGCTCGACTTCGGCGGTCTTCGCATTCACGGCCTGAATGCCGGATTGCGCTCGGGCGTCAACGTCCTTGATGTCCTTCGAATTCTTTGCGGCCAGATCGTCGAGTTCGTTGGTCTTGTTGATGAGCGGAGTGGTTTGCGATTTGACATAGTTCTTGCTGGCGCAGCCAACGGTGGCGACCATGCTGGCGGCCAAGCAAACGATTAACGAAGTGCGGTTCATAGGGTGATACTCCTTCTTTCGATCTTGTGAGCGCGCCTGGGTGCTCCTGCGCGCAAATTACCAATTTGATGCCCTGGGAATGACGCTTGTTGCTTAACAACTCCCGTACCATACTTTTGCACGGCAGATGCCAGTTTTCCGTGCTTCTTGGCTTCGGACTAAGTGTATACGTTTTCAATGGTTTGGGACAGAACCATAATGGGTTGGACCATCGCACCATCGGCGCCGCAACGCAAACCACACACACGACAGTGGAAATTTTATATGGTTTGGCTCAGATTCCGGGAGTTCGGGCGCAAAGCTAGGTCGGAGGACAGAGCAAGGGAATCGCGTCTCGTTTGTTGCGCCGATAGACTCGGAAATCGGAGTCCACGGTAATCACCGTGTGCCGTGGATATAGCTCGCTCATTCGAACCAGGCACAGGTCGGCAAGGTCAGGCTTACGATCCCGATAACGTTCAGCGATTTCCGCCAGCTGTTCGACATTCCGGTTGCAATCGAAGGAGATCCGAAGCAGATCGTCTCGAACCAGCGAGAGCACGTAGGAACTCGACTCCAAATGGAAGGCCGATTCCGCTAAGACCGCCTCGCATGTCAGAAGCGGCTCGGTAATTCCCCTCGCGATGTCCACTGCCCATTGGTGGTACCGATCATTTTTCCGGGCAAAGGCAACGATGAAGCCGGTATCGGCAATGGCCTTCACGAGCGAGAAAATCCCTTCCGGGAAGAAACGTCATCCGGTCCACCACTGATTGCTCCTGCGTGTCGGAGGAACCGCTGCGTGCCTCCTCGCGACCGAGCCGTCTCCAGCTGCTGACGAATTAACCGTCCCACTGGAATTCCCGTGCGACGCGATGTTTCTTTGAGCCATGCCAGAAGCTCGTCCGTAAGCCGGATTGTCAGTGTGTGACCCATCAGACATCATTGTAACACAGCGACTGATGGAAGAGTGGGCAACTCACTTCCAGATGTCTGTGATCGGTGCCGCCTTGCGGTCATTCGCAGTCAGGGGCTCTAACCCAAAATTGTCTTCTATGGTGCGCAGCACGCTGTAGTGGTCGTAGCGCTTGGCGAGCGCTTTGGGATCCTCCTGGTTCGCGGGCTTTACCATGTCCCCGAGCAGCAACGTGTAGATGCGATTATCGGAGTTGCCGCCCGACTCATCGAACGTCACTACTACCAGCGTTCCCTGTCGACCTTTCTCCGGGAAACTGTCACTCAGGAACTTCTTGACCCAGGTCCCGGCAGTTTGCACGTTGGTGTCATGCCCGTCATGATTGAGATTCGGCGTGTAAAAGGAATACGCAACCAGGCCTTTCTTTGCGTCCTCTACAAAGTAATTGTCTGACTTGCTGGAATCCACGCGGACCACGTGATCGCACCACTTCTGTTGCACTTCGCGAAAGCTCAGAAATGGCACATGGCGGCGAGCGTAGTTGCCTCTCTTATCCGAGGCGTGCTGCGAGGAGTAATTCCAAGGGCAGGTCTCATTGGGCAGTTCTTCCGCATATTGCTTGAAGTCGAGGCCGGCGCCGATCAGTCGATCGGCTATCGACCGGTGCGCCGCATCGTTGGGCAGGTTTGCCTGATTGTCAGCCAGGTACCGCCCTCGGCGATGGATTCCGAAATCCGTTCCAGCGACCATCGCCAGATAATTTGGATACGAGGGGTGAAACAGCGCATGGAAGTTGGTAAAGCTGGCGCCCTGAGCCGCCAAATCAGCCAGATTCTTGTCCTTGCTTGCGGTTTCGTAATCCGCATTTTCCAGAACGATAATCAACACTCTGTCGAAGTGGCGAGCTGTCGCCCGTGCTGCGGCTCGTGCCGCCTCATCGTGCTTGCCTTGCGGAGATTTCGTCACTTGGGGTTGATCGGCCTGATCCGGCGGCGCCTGGCTAATGCTTTGTCCCCAGACTGGCCGTGTGCCGCTGAGTAAGACGGTAAGAGGCAGAACTACGAATAGAGATCGCAGGAACGCGCGCTGAAGGATCATTAGCCTTTTTGTAACACAATGCCTCGATTTTCCATCCAATAGAATAGAAACTGACGATGGATTTGCAGGCCAAAATCCGCACCATCCCCACCGATCCCGGCGTATATCTCTACAGAAACGCTGAGGGCGATGTCATTTATGTCGGCAAGGCGAAGAACCTGCGCAGCCGCGTGGCCAGCTATTTCCACGAGGGCCGCTGGGAAGACGCCAAGACCGGAACTCTGGTGCGGGAGGCCGTCGACGTCGACTATATCGTCGTCGCCAACAACAAAGAGGCACTCGCGCTTGAAAATAATCTCATCAAGCAGCGCAAGCCGCGATTCAACATCCTGCTGCGCGACGACAAAACTTACCCTTACGTGAAGCTCACGCTGGGGGAGCGCTGGCCGCGAGTCTATGTCACGCGTCGATTGCGCAAAGACGGCAGCGCCTATTATGGTCCGTACTTTCCCGCCAACCTGGCCTACCGGATCGTCGACCTGATTCACCGCAATTTCCTGATTCCATCGTGTAAGGTTGACCTCACGCGCTTCCATCCACGGCCCTGCCTGCAGTACTACATCCGGCGTTGTCTCGGCCCGTGCGTGCAGGAATTGACCACGCCCGACGCCTACCAAGAAGCGGTGCGAGACGTGAAGCTGTTTCTAGAAGGCCGTCCAACGGATCTCAGCCGATCGCTCCACGCTCGCATGGAACAAGCCGCCACGGCCCAGGAATATGAGCGCGCAGCGCGCTATCGCGATCTCAGTTCGACCGTGGAGCAGTTGCAGGAGCGCCAGCGCATTGCCGCCGCCGAAGGCGACGATGCCGACGTCTTCGGCTATCACTACGAGAACGGCATGATTGCGGTGAACTTGTTCCACATGCGCGGCGGAAAAATGGTCGACCGCCGCGAATTCTTCTGGGAAGACCTACCAGAGTTCGCGTCGGCTGCGCAAACAGATCCTGTTGAGAAGCTGGATGATGTTGAACGAATGAATCATGTGGGGACAGCCGCCCCGGGCTGTCCAGGCGAGCAAAGCTCGCCAGCGCATTTTGCCGAGGTTAGCGAGGTTGACGGTTCCCGCCCCGCCCTCGAGGCGGACGGCCGTGGACGGCCGTCCCCACAAAATCAGCCGCCCCCACAAGATCAATTTGTTCCCGGAGAGTTCTTCTCCGCCCTGCTGAAGCAGCTCTACATCGGCCAGCCCTATGTTCCCCGCAACCTCTACGTTCCGGTCGATTTCGAGGATCGCGAAGCGCTGCAGGATCTGCTCTCGGAGCAGGCCGCGGGCGAGGGCGCCCGCGCCACGCGAGTTCATATTCTCGTGCCCCAGCGCGGAGACAAACGCTCGCTCATCGATCTCGCCGGCAACAATGCCAAGCAGTCCTATGATCAGCGCTTCCGCGTCCTCAAGCCGAACGCGCAGAAAATTCAAGAAGAGTTGCAAGAGGCCCTCGGTCTGCCAGAACTTCCCAAGCGCGTCGAATGCTTCGATATTTCTCACATCCAAGGCGCGGAAACAGTGGCGTCGATGGTGGTATGGGAAGACGGCAAGATGAAGAAGTCGGATTACCGCAAGTTCATTATTCGCACGGTCGAGGGCGTCGACGACTTCGCCTCCATGAGCGAAGTTGTAACCCGCCGCTACAAGCGCCTGCAGGACGAAAAGAAACCGATGCCCAGCCTGGTCCTAATCGACGGCGGCCTTGGACAGCTCCACGCCGCTGCTGAAGCGCTGGAAGGTCTGGAGATCATCAACCAGCCGTTGGCCGCCATTGCCAAGCGCGAAGAAATTCTGTATGTCTACGGCCAGGAGAAAGACCCAATCGCGCTCGATCATCACTCTCCGGTGCTGCACCTGATTCAGTTGATCCGCGACGAGGCTCATCGCTTCGCTGTCACATTTCATCGCAAGCGCCGGCAGATGCGCGATCGCTCCACCGAACTGCTCGAAATTCCAGGCGTCGGAGCCAGCACAACCCGCAGATTGCTGGAGCACTTTGGCAGCGTGCAGGCAGTGAAACAGGCCGACCCCGCAGCCTTGTCCGCAGTAGTGACGCGAACCCAAGCCGAGGCGATCCGCAATCACTTCCGGAAATAGCGGCTTCCGCGCGCTGCACTGATAGCTGAAACGGCTCGGTTCAATAGAGACCGCTCCATCGTTGAAATCCTGCGCCGTATGGTCAGAACGCAGGCTCTCCATTCACCACCATTTTCTTCAAGCTAAATTCCTGTAGGATTCGCTGCTGGCCGATGACGTTTATCTTGGGATGAACGAATTCCACGCTGATTTTGCCATCCGACTGGAGCTGCGGCGGACGCGGAAAGGTGAACTGAAACGTATCCTCCTTGAAGCTGTAGCTCATCAAGCTTAGCCTCTGTGCACCGGTGTTCAGATACACAGACATGCTGAGTTTCGCCAAGCTTTGGCTCGTCCAATACTCTCGCAGCGCGCTCTCATAGTTTTGGACGTTGGTGTGGAACGTTACCGAAACAACCACGCGATCGGGGAATGTGACCGCCAGAAATTTGCCCACGCTCGCGTCAAACGCCGCCTTTTGCTCGGAGTTCATCTTGTCGTAATGCGAATTGAGTTGGGAGGAACGCACCTGAGCTTCCCGGATCGGCGGGGCGGAACGAAATTGAATAACGTAAGTGATACTAGGATCGGTTTCCATCTCGCCGCGGTAAGCCCCGCTGGTCGGCGCATCCCCACTCGTAATGGCCGTCTGAACACCGCCTAGCGTAAGGGTGGTTGCCCATGGCGACTCTTCCAGCATGCTGCGAGTCTCTTCGGCCGACCACTTCTCGTAGCTTTTCTTGACCCAGAAGTTCCCTACAGCTATGGCTGGCATTGCCAGACAGAGCAGCGAAATCCCAGCAAGGATCTGATAAGACCATCGGCTGAACATAAGATTCTCTCCCTTCGAAATCGAGAACGGCAAGCAGTCTAAATTCAAGCCGTGAAGGCTGCAAGAAGCAGTCGGAGGCGGGCGCGGCCCGAGCCAAGCTGCATCGACTGCCCCGCAAGAAGAGTTTTTTATCACGGATTCGGTGCGGTAGAAGGCTTCCGTGATGGTTGCATCTTTATCGGGGATAAATCCACCGCCTGGCTTTCCGGATTGACTTGCGTTCTAAGCGTTCTCAGCGCCAACCACACCACCACTGCGATCATTCCACACCACCCCAGAAAGCGCACCACCGCTGCGATTTTCGTATCGTAATTCAAGACTCCAAGACTCGTAAAAATTGCATAGAAGTCATGTTCCACGAAGTCCGAATCGCCGGTTGTGACCAAGGGAAGCACCTGCGCACGCGCGTCTGCCATGTAAGTCGCGGTGTAAAGCCAGTTCTCGAAAAAGAAGAATGTGCAGAAGACAAATCCCGCGAATTGGCGTTGCGTGAAGAAATATGCAGCCAGCAGAAATGGCACCAGCCATTGCAGCAGCGTTCCTCCCCACAAACACAGCGTAGCCCCGAACCATCCAAACAGATTATGGCCGCCTTCATGAACCACGAGATTGGCGCTATCGATGAAGAGAAAGCCCCCATGGGCTGAGAAGGCATAAGCGAGGAACCAACCATAGAAAATCAGCCAAGCCACCAGCGCTGGCCGGGAAACCGGCTTCCATGGCTCGTTCAATCCCGCAGCGTCCAAAATCGATTGGAAATATTCGCGCATGCGCTTCACGACGATAGTAAAGCCGCAAGCCTGCCCACGCAGGTTACGAATAGCCGATGGTCGCCGGAACAATGAGTTTCTTGTTACAGTGGTGGCGACAAAACTCCATCGTTGATTTCGATTTTTTATGAAGCTCAGGCACTGGATCACTGCCGCGGTTCTGCTGTTATTGACAGCGGCAGCCATCGTCGGCATGGTGCGAACCCGGCAGAGTCGTGCCTCGATCGAAGTAATCGCTCCCAGCGGGTCCAAGAAGAGCAAAGAGCCGCCCGCTGTAATCCATGCTCTCGTCGACCAGAGTCCACTGCAGACCGCCCGCAGAGTTGAATCTACAGCCTATGCACAGGAAGAAAAGGATCTCGCCCAACAGGCCGAGAAGGTCGCCGACCATGAAGTCGATCTTGCGTTCTTCGATGCCTTCCGTACCGCGCAGGAAAGTCCTCCTCCTCTCACACCCGCGCTGAAGAAATTAGCTGACAAGAAGAATCAGGTGCAGCAGTCCCTGCAGGAAGATCAGGACAATGTCGGCGCACTCACCAAGAGAATCGCCGCTGCTTCGGAATCGCAGAAGGAAAACCTGCAAGACCAGCTCAACGTTGCCCAGGCGCAACTGGAACTCGATCAGGACGAACTCGACGACGCCACCGAAGCACTGGTGCAAGCCGGAGGCGATCCCCAGACTGAAGTGCAGCGCCAAAAGCAGGCGCACGACGACGAGGAAACCTACTTAGCGTCGCACCCAGTCTTCGCCGCTAATCCCGCCGAGGGCGAATACCAGTCTCACACTCTGCTCAGCCTCTTCCGTGCCTGGAAGGCATTCCGCGACAAGAAAGACCAACTGACGGAGGCGCAACAAGAAGCCGGAATTAAGCTGGATAACCTCTCGAAGCAACACGACGCACTCGCTGTCATGGCCCAGCAACAAAGCCAAAGCCGTGCCTCTGCCAGGCAGCAAGCCAAAGGTTTTGCCACCAACAGCAAAATGGCGAGCCGGGATGAATCGAAGGCGACCGCCCAGGCGGCGCTGGACTCGCTCAAGAACCATCGGCTGAATCAGAAGAATTTGGCTGACCTGGCACGCCGGATGGCCGACGAAAAGAAACTGAGCGACATCTACGGCCAGTGGATCGTCATCGTCGAGGCTCGCCAGCAGGCGGCATTGCACAACATTCTCGAGATCCTATTTGGGATCCTGCTCGTGTCGCTGCTGGTGTATGTCGCGAACCGCACGATTGAGCACTTCACCGTCAGTCTGAAAACCGAAAACAAGCGAGTAGACACGCTGCGGGCTGTGCTCAAGTTTTCTGCGCAAGCCATCGGTGTTCTCGCCATTCTCTTTCTGATCTTCGGCCTGCCCAGCCAGACCACGACCATTCTCGGCCTCGCCGGCGCAGGCCTGACGGTCGCCATGAAAGATTTCATTATGGCTTTCCTCGGCTGGTTTTCCCTGATGGGCCGCAACGGCATCCACGTCGGCGACTGGGTTGAGATCAATGGTGTCGCCGGCGAGGTCGTCGAGATCGGATTGCTCAAAACTGTTCTGCTGGAAACCGGAAATTGGACGGATGCGGGACATCCCACCGGCAGAAAAGTTTCCTTCATGAACAACTTCGCGATTGAAGGTCATTTCTTCAACTTCACCACCTCGGGCCAGTGGATGTGGGACGAACTGAAAGTCACGATTCCAGCCAGCCAGGATCCGTATGCGGTAATCGATCGCATCCAGAAACTGGTTGCGAAAGAAACTGAAGCCAGTGCGCGCAAAGCCGAGGAAGAGTGGCACACCACCACGAACCACTATCGCGTTCAGGCTTTTTCGGCCGCTCCCGCTCTGAATGTCCTGCCCTCAGGCGACGGCGTCGAAGTGCAAATCCGCTACATCACACGCGCCTATGAGCGCCATGAAATGCGCAAGCGCATGTATGAGGCAGTAGTTCAACTGATGCATGGAAAACGCGAAGCGGTGCAGCAATAGAAATTCTGGCACTCCACTGGCGTAGACGAGACTTTTCTTGTTCGAAGTTCATGACTGGCAAACACGAATTAGGAACCCTCATCGTAACCGGCGCCAGTCGCGGCATTGGCGCCGCCGTTGCCACTCTCGCGGCACAACGCGGCTACGCTGTCGCGGTCAACTTCGCCACTGGCGAGGCCGAGGCGAACAACCTGGCCAGCAAGATCCTCAGTGCCGGTGGGCGCGCCGTTGCGATTCACGCCGACGTCGCGAAAGAGCAGCAGATCATTCGCCTGTTTGAAACGGCGGAGCGCGAGTTAGGCCCAATCAAGGCGCTGGTGAACAATGCCGGGATCACAGGCGGTTTCGCGCGCGTAGAAGACGTAACCAGCGCAGCCATCACAAACGTTTTCGCAGTCAATGTCACTGGTGCGATTTTATGTTCACGCGAGGCAGTGCGCCGCATGTCGACCCAACGCGGAGGAACGGGCGGTGCCATCGTCAACATTTCTTCGCGCGCCGCCCACACCGGATCTCCAGGAGAATGGGTGCACTACGCGGCTTCGAAGGGCGCGATCGACAGCTTCACCATTGGATTGGCCCGAGAAGTCGCGACCGAAGGCATCCGTGTAAACGCGGTAGCCCCCGGTTTGGTCGACACCGAACTGCACGCCGCCAACGGCGATCCCGGCCGCCTGCAGCGGCTGATGGGAACCATCCCCATGGACAGGGCGGGTGCGCCGCCGGAAATCGCCGAAGGAGTGTTGTGGCTGCTGTCCCCGGCAGCCTCATACACGACCGGGTCAATCCTGCAAATCGGAGGCGGGCGGTAAAGAGACGACGCCTGCCGCTGGCTTTCAGTTTCCCCTGCTCTGTAGGTCTCTTAACAAGTAACTCTTGATTTTCTCGGGCAATCGCGACGAGTGCAGCACATCGCGTAGCTGCGCGGGCGGCAAACGTCGTGCGAATTCCAGGGCTCGGGCCATGGGCGTATATTCGTTGCGCAACAGGGCCGTGCGAATCTCGGGCCGCACGCACCATTTGGGATGGTGGCAAACAGCTTTGACAAAAGCCGCTGAACAGCTGCCCCGAAGCAAAGCTGCGACTACTGCCGATTCAACCAGGCGCGGATTCTCCAGCGCCGTTTGCCAGACTCGCGATTCCCGATCGAGCAGAAGCGCAGCGGCCACTCGGCCGGAAGAACGCCGCGCCAGCGACGCTTTTTCACCCAGACTGACGGAGGCGAGTCGCCCCACCAGCAACTCCTCCGCGACGCGCTTCAGATCCGCCGCGATCGCGGGCAGCAACGAGAACTGCATGAGATCGAAGGTGTAAAGTTCGCGGATCAACCGCAGGACAATGCGGCGTGGAGCACGCGGATGGGCCGCTACCGCAAGCCGAACCTTGCGCGACTTCATGACCGCAAAATTGCGGCTGATTTGCTCGATCACCTCGACGGCCAAGTTGCGGTCCCCTAATGCAGCAAGCGCGAGGTCAGCGCTGACAAGTTCGACAGCCGCTCCAGGACTTTCTCCCGGGTCGCCGTGAATTCCGTCGGCCGCAATTCGTGACTCGCGCGAATTCTCGGTTTCCGGATTCATGTTTTGCAAATTAATTTCACATCCCACTCAAACACGTTCAACGACGGCCAGTGCCCACACCGCGTTCCATCGCTCTTCGCGCCATGCGCAGCGCCCCCTCGACTGGTTCCACAACTTGGGGATTCACTTCTACCCTCGGATCCAGGGCGCGGAGTTCATTGTAAAAAACCTGTCGCACCAGCGCCGCGTGACGAAAGACGCCTCCGATCATGGCCACTGGAACTGCACCCGGATGGTCCTTCGCGAACAGTCTCCGAATCACTACAGCAGCAACTTCCGCAAGCTCGCCCCCCGCATCGGTCAAAACTTGCGTGGCCAAGTCGTCGGAACTGCTGGCGATGGCTGGAAACAGGACCGCAAAGTCAGGAGGTGGAATAGAATTCGCGGCGCGCGCTAGGTCGGCGATCGACGCCACTCCCCAGGCTTTAAAGAAAGATTTCACAATCGCAGAATTCGCTCCACTCTTGACGCCTCCTTCAGTCAGATCGGCGGCGCGCAGAACCGCAGTCACAGCCGCGCGGCCAATCCAGTGCGCGGAGCCTTCATCACCAATGGCAAATCCCCAGCCTCCAGCCCGCGCAGTCCTTCCCTGCGCATCGCGACCGTATGCGAACGAACCAGTGCCCGCATTGACAACAACACCAGGTCCGGTGTTGAAAGCAGCTTCGAGAGCGATCTGCATATCGCCCACAACGTCGACGGGCGTGGGCAAAATTTCAGCCAGCGAACGCCGCACAATCTCCGCAATTTCGGGTCGAGCCGCACCCGCACCACCAACACAGGTGCGCGACACTTCCTCGGGGACAATGCCCGCGGCGACACACGCCTGCCGCACGCACCGCTGCAGCGACTCGCGCGCCTTCCCTTCTCCGACGCGAACAACGTTGCTGGGCCCCGCAGTAGCTTCGGCCAGCAGTTGCGATTCGTCGCCCACCGCGCAAGTGGTCTTAGTACCGCCGCCGTCAATGCCAAGAAAGTAGAGCACGAGATTATTTTTAGCACACACCGGGCGGCAACTGGCAGCTACCCTTTTCTTTCCGCCGGCAACCCGACCATAGAGTCTCACTCCCGCAAAAATGCGATTGCTCTGATAATTGGAGATCGCCGGGAATACTGCACCCGTGCCAGCTCTTCTCTGCGATCTCTGCGGATTTCACTTTGCGAACTCCGCGGTTAAAAGCTTTCTGTCCTCGTAATCAAACACGATGGGCCTCAATCCGCTCGATTTCGCGATTATCGCGCTTTACTTGGCAGGCATTACCCTGTTCGGCCTGCGATTCCGCAAAAAGCAGCGTTCTCTCCGCGATTATTTTCTTGCCGGGCGCGACATCCCCTGGTGGGCGATTGCGCTTTCCATTGTTGCTGCCGAAACCAGCACCCTCACCATCATCAGCATTCCCGGCCTCGCCTACGACACGAACTTCACATTCCTTCAAGTCGTCATGGGATATTGCGTCGGCCGCGTGGTCATCAGCTTGGTGTTGCTGCCGCATTACTTTCGCGGCGATCTTTATACGGCTTACGAATTAATCGAACGCCGCTTCGGGCGCGGACTCCGCTCCCTAACCGCAGGCTTATTTCTCCTGACTCGAGCCGCCGCGGAAGGCGTTCGAGTTTATGCCGTGTCCATCGTAGTCTCAATCGCGCTCGGCACCGGCGAGATGTCATCGATCGCAATCATTACCGCACTGACAGTCATCTACACGTTTGAAGGCGGACTCGCCGCGGTCATCTGGACTGACGTTGTGCAGACCGCGATTTATGTTGGCGGGACGCTCGTAGGCTTGGCAACGATTATTCACCTCGTGCCCGGAGGTTGGAGTGCGATCCACGCATCGGCTGCCGCCACGGGCAAGCTGCAGGTTTTCAACTTTAGCCCCAACGTTTTGATTCCTTACACGTTCTGGTCTGGAGTAATTGGCGGGACTGTGTTCACGACCGCCAGTCACGGCACCGACCAGCTCATCGTCCAGCGCTTGCTCGCGGCACGGGGACAGAAACAGTCGGCGACCGCTCTCATATCGAGCGGCGTTGCCGTTTTGTTTCAATTTGCGCTATTTCTAACAGTCGGGATTATGTTGTGGGCCTACTACCGCGTGCCCTCCGCCGTGTTCGGCAAGCCTGACCGGATTTATCCCACCTTTATCGTTACCCGCATGCCGCACGGAATCTCCGGACTCCTCATTGCCGCAATCCTCGCTGCCGCCATGTCGAACCTAAGCGCCGCGCTGAATTCTCTTTCCTCTACCACCATCATGGATTTTTACGCGCGCCTGCGTCCCCAGGCCGACGAGAAAACCAAGATGCGGCTCTCACGACTGGCAACCCTGGCTTGGGCTTTTGTATTGTTCGGACTGGCGGTCATCGCCCTGCACAAAGTTGGGCGCGTCGTAGAAGTCGGCCTGCAGATTGCGTCAGTGGCGTACGGAGCTCTACTCGGAGTGTTTCTGCTGGGCGTGCTAACGCGCCGCGCCAATCAGCGTGGCGCGATCGCCGGAATGGCCTGCGGCTTTGCGATGGACTTGTATCTTTGGCTCCGCACTCCCATACCCTGGACATGGTGGGTCCTGATCGGCTCCGCCGTGACCTTCATCGTAGGCTACGCCGCCAGCTCTCTTATCAGGGACTAGCTCAGTCCTCTGATTCTGTTCTCGACCTTCCTGTTCTTGTTTTGCCTTTCTCCGCGTCCTCAGCGGCCGTTCTCCGCGAACTCAGCGGTTAGAAGCCTTTTCACTCTCCATTGTGGTTCATTTCAGGAATCGGTTCGGCTTTTTTGAACGTTATCTCTCCAACCAACTTGCCTCGCGGAGTAAAGTCATAGCTGAGGCGCAAGACGTGATCCACACAGACCTCACTGGTCAGATCATCGGGGCCGCGATAAGAGTTCATCGTAAGCTTGGTCCCGGACTCTTAGAGTCGGCGTACGAAGCCTGCTTGGCGCATGAGCTTGAGCAGTCAGGATTCTACGTGCAGCGACAGAAAGCAGTACCGCTCATCTATGGGACAGTGAGATTGGAGTGCGGCTTTCGCGCGGATTTAGTCGTTGAGCGAAGCGTCGTGGTCGAGATCAAATCAAAGAGGCACTTCACCCCGTAGACCAAGCTCAGTTGTTATCACATCTGCGATTGCTCGATCTCCAGATTGGCCTCTTGATCAATTTCCACGTCGTCCAACTCAAAGACGGAATTAAACGCATGGTCAACAACTATCGCGAACCGGCCGACGATTGCGACGGCACCTACAAAATTATTACCGCGAAAGAAAGCTTCTAACCGCAGAGTTCGCAGAGAAAACCCCGCAGAGAACGCCGAGCAAATCTGATGACCATCTTCTGAACTGCTATAACTCTTTTGTTGACTCTCTGCTTTTCTTGACTTTTCCCCTGTCTCGTTTTTGACCTTCTCCGCGAACTCTGCGGTCAAGAGCTTTCCTCGCGTATACTGGCACACTCTCACCATGCCTGAGCCCGAGCCGCGACCCGATTCTCGCCCACAGCTTTCCCGCGACTTAGGGGTCAGTCACGCCTCTGCCGTCGTGGTCGGCACGATCATTGGCAGCGGAATTTTTCTTGTCCCCGCCGAGATGATGCAAGCCGTCGGCTCGGCCAAGCTTGTCTATCTGGCCTGGGTGGTCGGCGGACTCCTCTCCTTTTTCGGCGCGCTCACTTATGCCGAACTCGGGGCCATGAAGCCACAGGCCGGCGGCGAATACGTCTACGTCCGCGATGCTTACGGACCCATGTCCGGATTTCTTTACGCCTGGACCTGGTTCGTCATCGCCAAGCCCGCATCGGTGGCCACCGTCGTCACCGGTCTGGTCCGCATTCTTGGCACTTTTCCCGTCTTCTCTTTTTTCTCCGCCAACATCATCTCCTCACCATTTTCCGTGAACTGGGGACAGATCTTTGCCATCGCCGCCGCCATCCTCATCTCCGTCCTCAACTATCTCGGAGTTAAAAAGGCGGGTGAGTTCCAGTTCGTCTTCACGCTGCTGAAAGTAGCAATCATCCTCGGAATCGTCGTGGTGTGCTTCAGCGGAATTGGCGACGCCCCAGGTCGCGGCTGGAGCAACTTCGCCGGCACGTTCGCGGGCGCAAAGGGCGGCATCGCAGGCTTCATGGCCGCACTGGTTGCGGCACTCTGGGCCTACGATGGATGGAACGATCTCAACATGGTGGCCGGCGAGGTCAAGCATCCCGAGCGAAATATTCCAATCGCCCTGATTGCTGGCGTGGCTACCGTGGGCGTGCTGTACATCCTGGTCAACGCTGGCGTTCAATATGTTCTCCCCGCCAGCGCCATTGCGGCTTCGCCCCGGCCCGCCTCCGATGCCGTTGCGCTCGTCATGGGACGCATGGGCGCCAGCATTGTTTCAGCGGGCATGGCGCTATCCATGCTGGTGACGTTGAATGGCACCATCATGAGCGGAGCCCGTGTGCCCTTTGCGGTCGCTCGCGACGGCTACTTCTTCTCCGCGCTCGCCAAAGTGCATCCCCGCTTTCACACTCCGTCGGTTGCCATCGCGGTACAAGCCCTGCTGTCGATCCTGCTTCTCCTCGTCGGCGCAAATTTCCGGCAGCTTTTCTCCCTTGCGATTTTTGCCGAATGGCTCTTCTACATGATCGCCGGCAGCTCGATTTTTGTCTTCCGCCGTCGCGAACCGCAGGCGAATCGTCCCTATCGCATGTGGGGCTATCCTTTTGTTCCGATTATTTTCGTTGCAGTTGCCGCCGCTCTTCTCGCCTACACTTTCAAGAACGACTGGCCAAACTCCGGCTACGGAGTGCTCGTCATCCTCGCAGGAATCCCACTCTTTTTTTATTTCTCCCGCCGTCGAAATACTGGCGAAGGTTTCCGCTCTCGCTAGCCGCCCCAAAAACTCCCGCAAGAGAACTGGATTCTGTGAATTTCTCCCCGGTTTCTTAACCAGATTCGCGCGAATCGGTGATGGGCCATTCCCGTCTCATTTCGGGCCCGGTTTCAAAAAGAACCTCGGAACGTTACCTAAGGTCAAGAGCCGTTGACACGTTTACCCCCTGTACCTTCTCCCGTATTTTTAAGACTCCAAGTCCCAGCCTTCTCCCCGGCCGGGTTCCAACGGAGCAATTTTGATGGCTACGTCTTACGGCGGATTTCAATTGGGGCTGTTGCCCGAACGCAAGGTCAACAAACGGGCAATGATGACCAGCTACGCGCTGGTCACGCTCCTGCTGCTCATCGTCATCAACATCGGCCTAATCCTGCCAGAACAGATGCAAGTTGCGCAGTATCGCGTCACCGAGTTGATCCCAAGGCCGTCGTTGCGGCCGGAACCGCCTCCAGTACAGCCGAAGCCTGCGATCAAGGCCAAGCTGATTCCCGCAGTAAAGCTTCCCGTTCTTGACCAGCCCAGGCTCGTATTACCCCCTGCGGTTCATCACCAAGCCCCGCAGCCGGTGGAGGCGCCAAAGGTTGTGGTCAATCAGTTCGCCGCGCCGCAATTGAAAATAGCGGTAAGCGCAGCGCGCCCGCAACTCGTGCACACCGGAGATTTCGGCGGCAGTTCCCAAAAGCCCACAGTGAACGCTGCCGTGGACAAGGTGCAGACCGGCGGCTTTGGCGATCCCAACGGTTTGCCCGGCACCGGCAAGCAGGGAGCGAAGCTGTATACCGCTTCCACCGGATCGTTCGACATGCCCGCCGGACCGGGACAAGGCAATGGATCAGGCGGGGCAAAAGGAATCAAGGGCACGGTCGCCAGCGCGGATTTCGGCGCCGCCGTGGCCACTGGCAGTCGCAATAGTGGCAAGGGCGCTATCGCCACCGGCGGATTTGCCGCCGAGCAAATGGCGCAAAGCACTGGACCGAAAATTGTTCAGCCCGATACCGGCGCGAGCACTCCGGTGGAAATTACGTTCAAGCCAAATCCGGCTTACACCGACGAAGCCCGCAGCATGAAGCTCGAAGGCGAAGTGCTTCTCGAAGTCAGCTTTTCGGCAAACGGGACGCTCCATGTGAACCGAGTAGTGCGCGGCCTGGGCCACGGACTGGACGAAGCGGCGGTCGCCGCCGCCAACAAGATCCGTTTTAAGCCGGCGTTGCGGGGCGGACAGCCCGTCGATTCCACGGCGATCGTTCACGTAACGTTCCAGTTGGCGTACTGAAAAGTTTTGGCGAATTACTTTGATGTTTTGGCAGAAAACAAAGGTCGAGTCAGTGAAATTGGAGAGAACGTTTATGCGTACTGAGAAAGCGATGCTAGCTGCGGCCCTGGTAGCCGCCCTACTGAGTTCCATGAGCGCAGCCGCGCAGCATGCGGCCACTTCACAGCCGGCCCCCTCGGCGACGACCGCGCAACCGGTTCCTCAGGCTTCCGCGCCAGCCACGCCGGCCGAGCAACCGGCCGTTGCGCCCGCTCCCACCACCATGGATCAGGTCGTGGACCTGTTCATTCAGAGGGAGCATGCCTTGATCCAGATGCTCGCCAAGCGCACGCCGATCGTCGAGACCTATCTGCAGAATCTGTCTGCCGATCCCCAACTCGGCCCCGTCCCCAGCACCGATCATTATTTCCTCGGCCGCATGGATATGGGCGAAACCGTCGAGCGCAAGGATTATCTGAAAGACTCCGAGGCCAGTATGCAAACCCGTTTGATGGGCGGCTTCCAGAAGCTCTTCAAGGTTCAGTATCAGCCCTTGGGCTTCTCCTGGATGGTCTACGCCGATCATACCGACTTTGACCGCGAACATTACGGCTTCACTTATGTTCGACGCGAATTTCTGGGCGACGTCCGCTGCCTGGTCTTTGACGTTACTCCCAAGAAGAATTCCGGCAAAGGACGCTTCGTGGGCCGCATCTGGGTCGAAGATCAGGGATTCAACATCGTGCGCCTCAACGGCACTTACGCTCCTGCGCCGCGCAACGCTATGTTCTTCCACATGGACAGCTGGCGCCTGAACCTGATTCCCGGCTACTGGGTGCCATCCTACATTTACAGCGAAGAAGGCGACTTCAGCGCTGGCGTGAAGAATAAGGACGCATTCAAGGCTCAAACCCGCATCTGGGGTTATGACCTGAAAAAAGGTGGCAAGGATGACGAACTAACCCAGATCCGCGTGGACAGCGTCACCGACGAAAGTGCCGCTGCCCAGGACGCTTCCCCGCTGCAGGCTGAGCGCGTCTGGCAGCAGCAAGCCGAAGACAACGTTGTCGATCGCCTCATCACCGGCGGATTGCTCGCGCCCGAGGGCGATGTCGACCACATTCTTCAGACCGTGGTCAACAACCTTGAAGTCACCAACAATATCGATCTGCCCCGGCCCGTACGTACTCGCGTTCTGCTCACTTCTCCGCTGGAAACATTCAGCGTAGGCAACACCATCGTCATCAGCCGTGGGTTGGTCGATGTGCTTCCGGACGAAGCCAGTCTCGCCGCCGTGCTCGCCCATGAACTCGCCCACATCGTTCTCGGCCACAACCTGGGCAGCAAATACGCATTCAACGACCGCATGCTCTTCAACGATGATTCCACATATCAAAACCTGGGATTCAAGCACATCCCCGAAGAAGAACAGGCAGCCGACAAGAAGGCAATCGAACTCCTCAAGAATTCGCCCTACGCCCAGAAACTCGACAACGTCGGCCTGTTCCTTCGCGAACTGCAACTGCGTGCCCCACAACTGGGCGCGCTCCTGACCACACACCTGGGCAATCCTTTAGCGGAGGGCGGGACCGTGACTCGTTTGTCAGGTCTGTCTGCTCAAGGCCCGGCGCTCGACAACGGGAAGCTCGATCAGATTGCGGCTCTTCCTTTGGGAGGCCGCGTAAAGATCAATCCCTGGAACGACAAAGCGGAAATGGTGAAGACGGCTCCGGTCGCCATCACCTCGGCGCGTGACAAAATGCCGTTCGAGGTCACGCCCTTCTTCCCGCGTCTGGCTCGCTTCGGTGCCAACGCCGCTCCCGCTGCGGCTCCAACCACCGCCGCCAACTCAGGCTCAGGCAACTAGCTTCTACTCCAAGTTGATGTAAGACGTGGGCCGGGATCCGGAACTTCCTTCCGGGATACCCGGCCTTCGTTTTTCTCCTTCGTTTTTCTCCTTCGTTTTTCTCCTTCGTTTCCGCCGCGCCCTAACCGCATCGCGTCGCCCCGCATTTCCAATTCGGGTTCCTCCGGCCTCCACCGGGCAATTTGCCGCCACCATCGGCGCGCAGGGCGTTTATAATGGAATGTTTCCTCTTCTACGGTCCACAAATTCATGGGCGACAGGGTTCCGCCCTCTAATTGAAGGAAGGTGTTGGGATGGCAACGACGGATGTTACGCCTCGCGAATCCTCCGGAGGCGTGGGGCACAAGCGCATCGTCAACGACATGAGCATTCAGGTCGCGACGGTCAATGGTTCCGGCTCGCAGAGTTCAAACACGGTTCTCTTACGCAGCATTTTTCAAATGGGCGTGCCCGTCTCCGGCAAGAACATGTTCCCCTCGAACATCGCCGGACTTCCGACGTGGTACACGATTCGCGCCAACAAGCGTGGCTACATCGGCCGCAAAAAAGAAATCGACTTCCTGGTAGCCATGAATCCCGAAACCGCTCAGGAAGACACCATGTCGCTTGCGCCGGGAGCTGCGGTGCTCTACGACGAGCCACTGGCCCTGCACAAGCTGCGCAGCGATCTGATCTTTTACGCCGTCCCCTACGACAAGCTGGTCGCCGCGGTTTGCCCCGAAGCCAAACTGCGCAAACTGGTCAAGAACATGGTCTACGTGGGCGTCGTCGCTAGCCTGCTCACCATCGACATGGCCGAGGTCGAAAAGGCCATCCGTAAGCAGTTCGCCAAGAAAGTGAAGGCCGCTAACTTGAATCTGGCTGCGGCGCAGGCAGGATTCGACTACGCCAAAGCGAACCTGCAAAAGCGCGGCGCTTTCTACATCGAGCGCATGAACGAAACTGCCGGCAAGATCATCATCGACGGCAATTCCGCCGCCGCTCTCGGCTGCATGTTCGCCGGATGCACCGTCGTGACCTGGTATCCCATCACGCCCTCCTCATCGCTCGTCGAGACCCTGATCGAGTACATGAAGGAATACCGCATTACTCCCGACGGCAAAGCCACCTTCGCCATTGTCCAGGCCGAAGACGAACTCGCCGCGATCGGCATGGTTATCGGCGCCGGATGGGCGGGCGCGCGCAGCATGACTGCCACCGCCGGCCCAGGCATCTCCCTCATGTCTGAATTCGCCGGCCTCGCCTATTACGTCGAAGTTCCAGGAGTCATCTGGGACATCCAACGTGTTGGCCCCTCTACCGGCCTGCCGACGCGCACCTCCCAGGGCGACATCCTTTCCACCGCTTTCCTCTCTCACGGCGACACCAAGCACATCATGCTGCTGCCCTGCTCCGTCGAAGAATGTTTCAGCATGGCGCCCGAAGCTTTCAATCTCGCCGAACAGTTTCAGACTTTGGTCTTCGTCATGTCCGATCTCGACCTGGGCATGAACAACTGGATGTCCGACCCGTTCCAATATCCGACCACGCCGATCAAGCGCGGAAAAGTTCTGAGCAAAGAAGACCTCGACCGCCTCGGCGGATTCGCGCGCTACAAAGACGTTGACGGCGACGGGATCGGCTATCGCACCCTCCCCGGAACCATTCATCCCGCAGCCGCCTACTTCGCCCGCGGCAGCGGCCACAACGAGCGAGCCCAGTACAGCGAGCGCGCCGACGACTTCGAAAACAACATGGAGCGCCTGAACCGCAAATTTGAAACCGCCCGCTCCTTCGTTCCGCGCCCCGAAATCACAAAAGGTAACAACGCCAAAATCGGCATCATCGGCTACGGGACCTCGCACTGGGGCATCACCGAGAGCCGCGACCAGCTTCGCGACGAATACTCCATCGAAACCGATTACCTGCGCCTTCGCGCCTATCCCTTCACTCGCGAAGTGAATGAGTTTGTCGAGCAGCACGAACGCATTTACGTTGTCGAGCAAAACCGCGACGCCCAGATGCTCACCCTGCTCCGGCTCGACCTCAAGCCCGAACTGACCACGCGCCTCCGCAGCATCGCCCACATCACCGGCCTGCCGCTCGACGCACGCTCCATTACCGACGAATTGACCAGCATGGAAGGGAAATGATCCGCTCGAAGCGCTAAGGCCCCGAGTTGTTTTAAAGAGTTCGAGGGATCCGACCTGTCGACCTGAATTGTTTTGAAAGGGCGCGGCCTAAAGCCGCGCCGTAAGCGTACCAATTGAGTCGCGGCTTTAGCCGCTGAGGGAGAATTAACGAAATGGGCACCACAACCGTCGAACCCGGAACCGCCGCACCCGGACCAAAAACAAACCGCATCGGCCTCACCGTCATGGACTACAAAGGCGGCAAGACCACGCTCTGCGCCGGATGCGGCCACAACGCCATCTCTGAACGCATCATCGAAGCCATGTACGAGATGGGCGTGCAGCCTGAGTTGCTCATCAAGCCCAGTGGCATTGGTTGCTCCTCGAAAACCCCCGCCTACTTCATGAGCCGCTCCCACAGCTTCAATGCGGTGCACGGCCGCATGCCCTCAGTCGCTACGGGCGCCATCCTCGCGAACCGAAAGCTCGTCTGTATCGGCGTCAGCGGCGACGGTGACACCGCCTCTATCGGTATTGGCCAATTCATTCACTTGATGCGCCGTAATCTTCCCATCATCTACATCATCGAAGATAACGGAGTCTACGGCCTCACCAAGGGCCAATTCTCGGCCACCGCCGACCTCGGCTCCAAGCTCAAGACCGGCGTAGTGAACGACCTTCCCCCGATCGATACCTGCGCGCTTGCCATTCAGCTCGGCGCGACGCTCGTCGGACGCTCCTTCTCCGGGGATAAGCGCCAACTAAGCGCCATGCTCAAAGCCGCCATCGCCCACAAAGGCACCGTCATGCTCGACGTCGTTTCCCCCTGCGTCACCTTCAACGACCACGAGGGTTCCACCAAGTCCTACAAATACGTGAAAGAGCACGAAGAGACGCTGCAGGACGTCAGCTTCGTTCCACACTTCGAAGAAATCGCCGTTGAATACGATCCTGGCTCAACCGTCGAAGTCACCATGCACGACGGTTCCCGCCTGCACCTGCGCAAGCTCGAAGAAGACTACGACCCGACCGACAAGATTCGCGCCATCACCCGCCTTACCGAAGCGCACGATAAGGGCGAAGTGCTGACCGGAGTCTTCTATGTAAATCCCGAGGCACCAAACTTCATTGAAATGCTGAACACAGTCGATCAACCCCTGGCCACTCTACCCGATTCAATCACCCGTCCCGGAAAAGAAGTCCTGGATGCCGTCATGGAAGAACTGCGTTAGCGCCTCTTAGAAGACGCAAAAAAGGGCCCTCTCCAACGAGAGGGCCTCGCTTTATATCTGCTTGACTCCCGGCAAATCGTTTACGCCGTTTTGCTTTCCGGTTCGCCGCTGTGTTCGGGATTATTCCCAGGTTCGGGAAAATCGGAGTCTGCATCCTTTAAATTCGGGTCCTGATCGCGATGCCCAATCTGCTCCTGCAGGCCGACATTGCCCGCATCTTTGTGGTCTTCAGTCTCGGTGGCACCTTTCGCCGCATCCTGATCGGGTCTGTTTTCTGGCATCGATGAACCTCGCCCATCAATCTTACAACCCCACTTTATCTCTGGAGCTTTCCCATGAATATAGATATAAAGTAGGAGAACGTCGGCGGAGAATAGGTATATGAAACGCTGCTTATCGGTACTGGGCTTAATCCTTTTTGCCGCAACCTTGGCGCTGGCCGCTCCCTCAGAAGCTCGCCTGATCCCCGCAAGGGCGACTCATCAGCGCGCCCAGCGTCATCACGCCCACAAAGCCGCCAGGCACCATCATGCCAAGCGTGCCCACCACCGCTCAATCTAAAGCACTCAGTCTCAAAGGGGTCGGCTTTGCCGTAAAAGGTCGCACCTTTGTTTTGAAAGGGTGCTGGCTTTGCTTTGAAAGGGCGTCGGCCTTGTTTGAAAGGGCGCGGCTTCAGACGCGCCGTAAGCGATCCGAAATGATGCCGGCTTTAGCCGCTGAGGTACCGCCTACGAATTCCTGCCCGAACTCGAAACTCCCAATTTCCGCAACCGCTCCCGCGCCTGCAACGCCTCTGGAGAGTGCGGATATCGCTGGATCAAATGTCGCAACTCGCTGACCCCGTCATCCTGCTTGCCCAGTTCGATTAACGAAAAACCCTTCTTCAGCTCCGCCGACGCAGCCTTGTTCCCGCTGGGAAAATTCTGCAGCACCTGGTCATAAGTCTGCGCCGCCTGCTGGAAATTTCCCTGCCGGAACTGAATTTCCCCTAGATAAAAATAAGCGTTCCCTGCCAGATCGGTGTTGGGATAAAACTTCACGTAATCCGAAAACTCCTGCAAAGCCAAATCGTTCTTGCCGCCGTTGTAATCGCGCAGCGCGTTGTTGTACAGCACGTCTGGTGCCGGGGCCTGTGCCATCGCCTGCTGTTGCGCTTGCTGCGTCGCCTGTTGAGCGCTCGCGCTCTGCTGCGCCGCCTGCATGTCCTCGAGCTGCTTGCTCACTTTCGCTAGCCGCACCTTCAGCTCATCCAAAGTATCGTTGAGCGACTGGATCTGACCCGAAAGTTGATCAGCCTTCGACCCTCCCTCACTCTGCTGTTTCTGCAGGGTCGCCTGCAGTCCGTTCAGGGCATTCGCCACTTTGTTCACGGCGTCGGTGTCCTGCTCGACCAGGTTCTTCATCACGCCCATGCGCTCATCGAAGCTGCGCTGCATGGCCGTCATTTGCTCCTGCAGTTGCTGCACCTGCGTCTGCAACTGGATCATGTCTTTGTTGACGCCCCAAGCCGGAGCCGATCCCAGCGCGAGCGCCAGCGGCAGTGCCAACCATGCGGAGTTGCGATGTAGTTTCATAAGCATTCCCTGAACCCGCCTCTATTTTAGATGCAATGATTGTCCCACAGGCAGGAAGTATTCACATGCACAGGCGTTCCCCGGAATCCTAAGACGCAACAGGGAAATATGTCCTTCTCCACGCGTTTTGCCGGTTTCAGCGCACACCAATGCGAAATTCGCTGCAATTACAACACGGGGACGCCTTCGCGGCGTCCCCGCATTCCTTACTTTGAATAGACCAGATGGCCGCGGCGGTTCTGCTGCCAGCAAGCTTCGTTGCTTTCCGTGCAGAATGGTTTTTCTTTGCCGTAGCTGATGGTTTTGATCCGGCTGGCACTCACGCCCGCCGAAGTCAACGCATCCTTCACCGCGCTGGCACGCTTGTCGCCGAGCGCCAGGTTGTAGTCCGTCGATCCCCGCTCGTCGCAGTGCCCTTCGACCGTGAAGTTCATGTTCGTGTGCTGCGCGAAGAACTGCGCGTCGGCCTGCACCGAAGCCTGTTGATCGCCACGAATGTCCGACTTGTCATAGTCGAAGTAAACGTCCTTCACGTTCTGGCTGAACAGGTCTTCGTCCGTCACCGATGGCGGTGGCGGCGGTGGCGGCGGCGCTTGCGTTACCGTCAATCGCGCCGTGGCCTCCTGCGTCCCGCCCGATCCTTTGGCGGTCAGGTGATAAGTCGTCGAATCGGTCGGCGACACGCTTTGCGAACCGTTGGGCTGCACTGCGCCAATGCCGTCGATCGACACATCGGTCGCATTGCTGGTTTGCCAGGTTAGTGATGCTGATTGGCCCGCCTGGATGCTGCTGGGGCTCACCGAAATCGATGCGGTTGGCGTCGGCGGCGGCGGTGGCGGCGGTGGTGGTGGCGGAGTCGCTTTCTTCTTGCAGGCGCCCAGCATCATTACGGCGCCCAGCATTATTACGAGTGCGAACCACTTCATGCTTCTTTGATTCACTTTTATTTCCTCCTGCGACCCAAAGGCTTTGCCCCCCAATGGGTCAGACGAAGTGTATTTACTATTTCCAACTCCAATTCGGTTGGCTGTTACGACCGGTAAAAGTTAACTGCTGAACCTTGGTTCCATTCGCCAGCATGGTCCAGATTTCTTCCTTCCCCGAGCGGCTGGATTGAAACACAATATGCCGTCCATCCGGCGACCACGAAGGAAAATCGTTGCGCCCACCGTCGTGGGTCAACTGCACCCACTGCTTGCTGGCAATATCCATCAGGTAAATGTCCGACGAACCCGGCTCTCCCGGTCCGTACTTCCGGATCCATGCGAGCGCAAGAAACTGTCCGTTGGGCGCCCAGTTTGGCGATACCGCATATCCCTGATCCGTCATGCGCTGCTGGTTGGTGCCGTCCGCTTCCATCGTATAAATCTGCGGCAGACCCGTCCGCCCGCTCACGAATGCAATTTGCGCATTGGTTTTCCGATTCCACGATGGCGATACATCCGGACCTTTGTCGGTCGTCATGCGACGCAAATTTCCGCCAGACACATCGGACACATAAATTTCAGGCGCGCCCCCGCGCGACGATGAAAACGATAACTTGCTGCCATCCCCCGACCACGCCGGCGACAAATTCGTTCCGCCCATGTGCGGAAAACTTACCTGCCGGTTCAGTTCGAGAGAGTACATCATAATCTCCCAGCCGCTTTTCGTCAGGCTGCTGAAAGCTATACGAGACCCGTCCGGCGAAATCCGCGGCGACAAGGAGATCGATCCCAAATGCGTGATCTGGTGTTGATTCGAGCCATCATAATCCATCGCCCAGATTTCTTTGTGTCCCGTCCGGTCACTCACAAAATAAATCTGTGTCTCGGCAATGCCTTGAACGCCGCCGCCCAACCGAAAAATAATTTCATCGGCGAACTTGTGCGCCATCATTCGCGCCGCAGCGTCGCTTGGCACATCGGAATACTGCTTGCCCAGAACCTGCGGCGATTGCGAATTCTTTACGTCATACAGCCAGCCCTGCACCGTGAGCTTCCCGCCGGCCACGCCCAGATTCCCAAAAGCCAGCATCGCCGCATCTGGCGGAGGCGCATTCCAGGCCAAGTTATTCACTTCCGTAGGCTGGCCGGGAACCTGCAAAGGATAAAAACTCTTGGAAACCAGCTCGACGACGCCCGACACATCAAGGTCGTTCCACAGCGTGTCGTTGAAAGTCTTGAGCAGCGCGGCATTCTGCGCATCGGCGTTCGCCGGTTTAAAATCTGGAACCGCCAGGCGCACCTTCTCCACGCCCAGGCTCGTCCCGGTCTTAACCCAATCCTGCGCGAAACTTTGAGTGGAATAACTGCAGAAGGCCAACAGCAAAACCAGCGCCCCGATCGCGCCTATTGACCGACACCATGAAACAGATCTATCGCTTTCGTCCATCCGTGTGGGGGTGAAAATTACGTTGTAAGACAATATCGTATCCCGATAGGAATTGCTTTGCAAGGTTTCTTCTTCTCTCTCCACGCCACTCACTGCGCTGAATGCCCATCATTGTGCCCCTGTTCTCGCAGCACAAAGTCAGTCAATAGTGCATCTTGTTTACGCTATAGGTTCACTTCTTGTAGTCGAACCAGTACTCCACCGAAATCTTGCCGCCCGCATAATCCGGCGGCAACGGACCGAAAGTATCAATCCGCTGCAGCGCCCGCACCGCCGAAATATCCAGCGAAGGAACGCCGCTCGATTGCTCGATCCGCTCGTTCGAAGGATGCCCGTCACGCGCAATGTCGAACGTGATATACACCCGCTGCGCGCTCGTGATTCTCGGATCCACTTCGTACTTGAGCCAATTTTCCGAAACCTTCTGCTGGATCACGTGGACGTACCACGCATACTTGGTTCCGAAATCACCGCCGCCCCCGGTGATTCCAAATCCGCCCTTCGCCCCGGCAGCGCTGAAACTTCCATACGGCCCGCTAACCGGCCCGCCTTCTCCGAACGCAACCTGATTCGTCTCTTCCTCCGGCGCGGGCAGCGGCTTTTCCTTCGAAGCCGTTTCCTGTTTCTTCTTCGGTTTTATCTTTGCGTTCTTGCCCTGAATTTCGATCGCATCTGGCTCTGGCTGCTTCTCTTCGATCTTAGGTTGCGACTGCGTCACGCCTTTCGACTCGTTGGCCAGGACGTTCTTGGTCTGCGCCGGATTCGCCGGCAGCGGCACCGTGCTCACCAGCGTTGCGCCAATCGCCTCGCCGCCTCCGCCCGCGCCCCACGTGTCGCCGCTCGGCCCCATGACGATCGCGGAATAGATCAGAAGCGCCGCCGTGATTCCCACATGCAGCCCAGCCGACCAGGCCAACGCCCGGCCCCAACTGTCATGTTCGAAATAAATCTCAGCGTTTGCTGCCATTTTGCTCTAGCGGTTGCGTCACAATGCTCACGTTCGTAATGCCTGCCTGCTTCACGGCGTCCATCACCGTGGCGAACGCTCCGAACGGAACATTCTCGTCCGCCCTTACAAAAATAAACTGGTTCCTGGGATCCCGAATCTTTTGCCGCAACTTCGTTTTAATCTCGTTAATATTGATGGCGTCATTGCCCAAGAAGACACGCTGATCTTTATTAATCGTGATCACCGTGCGCTCTTCGGTGATCTCTTTCACTGTCCGCGTCTTCGGCACGCTCACGTCGATTCCCGACTGCAGCACCGGAGCCGTCACCATAAAAATAATCAGCAGCACCAGCACCACGTCCACCAGCGGAGTGATGTTGATATCGGCCATCGCCGTTTGCGTGCGCCCGTTGGAAGTCGTGAATGCCATCAGCGCCTCACTTCACTCGCAACTTGTGCTTGCGACTGCGCCTGGCTATGTTCCACCGCATTCAGCACCTCCAGCGCAAAATCGTCGCTGCGCGCCGCGAGATCCTTGATCGACGCGCCGATCAGGTTATAGGCAATCACCGCCGGAATCGCAGCCGCCAGTCCCGCAGCAGTCGTGATCAGCGCTTCCGAAATGCCGGGCGCAACCGCGCGCAGCGTCGCCGCTCCCGCCGTCCCCAGCCCGTGAAACGCATCTATAATTCCCCAGACGGTTCCAAACAATCCTACAAATGGCGTCACTGCGGCAGTAATCGCAATCCACGGAAGATTTCGCTCCAACCGCGTGATCTCCTCCGACGCCCCGATCTGCATTCCCCGCTGGATCGTCACCAGGTTCCGCAGCGTGCCGAATGTTCCCGCCTGCCGCTTATATTCCTCATAGCCGCCCTCGAACACGCCGACCAGTGGGCTGGGCTTGAACTGCTCCGCCACTGCCGCAATATCCTGTAAGCGCTGCGCCTTGCGAAACGCGCGCACGAACCTTCCACTCTGCGCGCGCGCCCGCCGCAGCAAGCTCCATTTGGTCAGGATGATTGCCCACGAGATGAGACTGAACACCAGTAGCGCCAGCAAAACCAGCCTGGCGACCGCGCCCATGTTGGAAATCATGTCGACGATTTCGCCGCCGACAAACACTGCTAGCAAGGGGAAACAATGCATCGTTTTTTTCTGGAGAACGCCTTCCGCGATTATAGATGAAGCCAACCGGGAACTTTCCCACACGTATCCAATCTGCCAACTAAACATTGCTGCGATCGAACTATCTTTGCAATGTGATGCGCCAGGTTGTCGCGATCATCGCCGGTTCGCTGCTCCCATATTATGAACGCCGGAAGATTCGCAATTTGCTCCCGTGATTATTCGCAGCCGCTCACAAAGCGCCAGCGAGGCGCGACGGCTATTCCGCGCCAGCCGCGCCAATTTCAGCCACAGCCAGGGACGCAGCGCGGTGTACCAAGCGAATCCGCCTTCTAGAAATCGTCCGTTGGAATCGACAAAGCGCTCCATTGCAGGAAAGTCGAAATCGAATTCATCCGAAATCACCTTCACCACCGCGAATTCCGCGCCCCGCGCCTCCGCCGCTCGCGCCACCGCAGCCGCTTCCATGTCGACTGCCTGCGCCTGAAACGACTCTCTCAAACTCCCCTTCTGCGCCGCGCTCGCAACTGAACCGAAACTCACCAGCTCGCCTTCGCCCTGTTCAAGGGTCAAGCTGCTTCCATCGTTCGCATTCACCACGCGCCGCGGCTGCAGCACGTCTCCAACTTTCAGCATCGGATCGAGCGCTCCCGCAAAGCCCGCCGAATAAACCACGCCCGGCGTGTATAGCGCGATCACCGCCTCCGTCGCACGCCGCGCCGCTTCCGCTCCAATTCCGCCGCACACCAAAACCACTTCGCCGTACTCGAAAAAAAGAAAGCGCCGCCCGCTGAATTCCCTCTCGCTCACGCCCCACGAGTTGACCAGCGGACGCACCTCCCACTCCAGCGCAGCCACAATTGCGACTCTAGACATAGCCGTTGCTCTTGAACCACTCCACCGCTCTCCGCAGCGCACCTTCGACCGGAACAATCTTCCAACCTAACTCGCGCTGCGCCTTAGCCGAACTCGCAAACATTTTTTTCTTGCCCATGCGCACCGCGTCAACCGTGGCGCGCGGCTCGCGCTTCAAGAGTCTCCCGGTAAAAGCCTCGTCGATGACCCCGGTAGCAAACGCGAAAAAATAGGGCAACTTCACCCTCGGCGACGGCAGCCCCGTGATCTCGCCTAGCTTGTCCAGAATCTGCTTGAGAGTCAGATCTTCCCCGCCCAGAATGTAGCGCTGGCCCGTCCGTCCTTTTTCCAGCGCTGCCATGTGTCCCTGCGCGCATTCTCTTACGTCGACCAGATTCAATCCAGTGTCCACATAAGCAGGAAACTTCCGCTTGAGAAAGTCGAGGACAATCCTCCCCGTAGGCGTCGGCTTCACATCCTGCTCCCCCACCGGCGTCGTCGGATTCACAGTCACCACATGCATCCCGCTGCGTCCCGCCTCGAGCGCCACCTGCTCCGCCATGAACTTCGACCGCTTGTAATGCCCAATCATGTCGCCGAGAGATACCGGAGAATCTTCATCCGCCGGTCGTCCAACAGAATGTCCATTGCCAGTAAATCCCACAGTCGCAACGCTCGACGTGTACACCACGCGCCGCACGCCATTCTTTCGCGCCGCCTCCAGAATCGCCCGCGTTCCCTCCACGTTCGACCGGTACATCTCCTCCGGATCCCGCACCCACAGCCGGTAGTCAGCCGCCACGTGAAACACCGTGTCGCACCCAGCCATGGCTTTTTCCAGTGATGGGCAATCGCGAAGATCTCCAGTTGCAGTCTCAGCTCGAAGGTTTTCAAGGTTCCGCAAATTGCTCGTAGGACGCACCAGCAGCCGCAGGTCCGCGCCCTCATCGGCAAGAGCGCGGGCAACGTGCGATCCGAGAAATCCGGTGGCACCAGTGACGAAAGCCTTCATGGAGGGGTCGGCATCTCAATCCAGACAGCTCTCCTGAGCGACAAGCCGATGGATCAGCGAATTATTTGCGGCGGTTGGGTTTGGACGTGTTCGGAGTCGCCCCTACCGCGCGGTCAGGCAGTCCTCCGGTACGGCGCACGGCACGCGTTGTAGTGAGTACTCCCCGCAGAGCTTCGTTTACTGCATCCTCCGTAGGAAACGCCTCGGCAACATCAGGCTGAAGCAGAACGACGTTCGTCCCGCTTCGATAATCCCGGTAATGTTTGCCCCGGACTCCTCCCTTCATCGAGTTGAAGTCGTACTCAGACCTCATCCCATCATGGTTTCTGCGACTAACGGGCTTCTTCATAGAATTCCCTCTCGCGGCGCGCAACTCGCCGCGCACTGATGATTCGAACATTCTCGCCACTCTCGCCGTGGGCCACAACCAGTATTCGCCCACTTGCCGATTCTCCAATGGTAAGGAAACGCTCTTCGAATGCTGAATGATCAGGATCTGGAAAAGTCGTCGCCAGAGGATCACCGAAGACCGTTGCGGCCTCCCGAAACCCAACGCCGTGCTTACGCCGGTTCGAGACCTCTTTGCGCAGATCCCACTCGAACTGCATCCGGGACCAGTATAAACATTTCGGACAACTGCAGGGGTCGGAAGAACGGGACGGCAAGCGGGCCCACTCTCGCCTGCGACGCTGGGTTTTGAGCGAAACGGCAAGGTTATAACACCTGACGCGGAGTAGAAAGTCGCCTTCGCGATGACCACAGCATCACCGCTGTCAATAATATGGCGAGGACCACGTCATCCCAGAATCGTCTGGCAGTGATGTCCCTTCGATGGAAGAAGTAGGCGTCCGCGTATATAGCTCCGAACATCATTGCAAAAGCCCCGGGAGCGGCGATCAAATACACGCGCCAAGTCGGCTGTTCTATCCAGCTTGCCTTCTCTGCCCGGCGAGCAAGGATAATGCCGAAAACCGACAACACGGCTGACACAAATGCAACTACGGCGTCAACCCAATGAACACCATCACTCGCCTCCAACCAAAATAAGAGCGACAACAGCCCTGTCATCACCAATGCAGAAAGCGCGTAGTCCCAAAAACCCCGCGGCTTGGGAAGAGGAATCATCGGGCCAAGTATAGTCCTATCGCTTCAAGAGCGGGAAGCCGGAGGCGATTGCTAATGTAAAATCGCGTTACACTCGCTGACCCGGGTGTGGCCCACGGCGAGCTGCAATGGCGACCCGGTTGAAGCCGCCAGTTAGCTTGCCGCCTTCTCCATCATCTTGCCGTAGGTAGTCAGCGCCAGCAGCGGGAAGTAATCGCGATAAAGGTGGTACATCAGATAAAACACGCGTGGAAATCCGGTGCCCGTAAAGAACGGCTCATCCCACGATCCATCTTTCCTCTGCGTGCGCAGCAGATAGGCCACTCCGCGCGCCACCGAGTCGCTGCGAATATCATTGGCCGCCAGCAATCCCAGGATCGCCCACGCAGTCTGCGAAGGCGTACTCTCGCCCTGCCCGCGCAGGTTCGGATCATCGTATGACCCCACGGTCTCGCCCCAGCCACCGTCGGCGTTCTGCACCATGCGCAGCCACTCCGCGCCCTGTTGCACGCACGGCTCGTGCAGGTCCATGCCAATCGCGTCCAAACCGCGCAACACCAGCGCCGTGCCGTAAATGTAGTTCACGCCCCAGCGTCCGAACCAGCTTCCGTCCGGCTCCTGTTCTTCTCTGATAAAGGTGATCGCCCGCTTCACCGCCGGATGATTCTTGTCATATCCATAGGTCGCCAGCATCTCCAGAATGCGTCCCGTAATGTCCACGGTCGGCGGATCAAGCATCGCGTTGTGATCGGCAAACGGAATGTACTGGAACACCATCTTGTCATTGTCTTTGTCAAACGACGCCCAGCCGCCGTTCTTACACTGCATTGAGAAAATCCAGTCGATCGCGCGCTGCACCGACTCGCGCTGGTAGCGGCCATTAGGGTGTTCCACCCGGCTCAGTCCCAGGCACACCATCGCGCTGTCATCCACGTCGGGATAGAACTCATTGTTAAACTCGAAATACCATCCGCCCGGCTTGCCCGCTTTATTCTTGACCTGCCAGTCGCCCGGATTGCGAACCTGCTTCTGTAGAATCCAATCCGCGCTCTTCACCATCCGCGGATCGTTCGCCGGTACTCCCGCCTCTCCCAACGCAAACAGCGCGTACGCCGTATCCCACACCGGCGACATGCAGGGCTGCATGCGGAACGTGTCTTCCTCTTCGATCCCCAGCTTCTCGAACTCGTCCATCGCGCGAATCACCTGCGGATCGTCCAGCGAATATCCCAGGCAGCGCAGCGCAATGATCGCGTTCATCATTGACGGATAAATCGCGCCCAGCCCATCACTCATCTCGAAGCGCTCCAGCATCCACCGCTCTGCGCTTTTCAAAGCGATGGACCGCAGCGGACGCACGTGCACGCGCTCCAGCCAATGCGTCATGCGATCGAGCACCAGAAAGAAATTGCGCCACGAGACGATTTTCTTCGCCCACTGCAGGTGCATGCGCGACTTCTGCATTCCGCCAACAAACAATTCTTCCACGCCCATCTCGCGCGGAATTTTCTTAAACGGCTTTTTCGCGTAGCAGATTGACAGCGGCACCAGGATGGCCCGCGACCACGAAGAAATCTCGTAGATGTTGAACCAGAACCAGTTCGGAAACAGCACGATCTCCGGCGGAATCGCTGGAACCGCGTCGTAATCGTACTGCCCGAAGAAACATAGATAGATCTTGGTGAATGTATTAACTTCGGTGACGCCGCCCATCTCCAGGATTTTTTTGCGCGCCCGCTGCAATGCCGCATGATCCGCCGCGTACCCCGCCAGCTTCAACCCGAAATAAGCCTTTACCGACGCACTGATGTTCGAGGGCCCGGCCGCGTAAATGCTCCACCCACCGTCTTCGTTCTGGTGCCGCAGAATCCAGTTCGCCGCCTTCTGAAACCGCTCCTGGTTCCCTGTCCCGAGCAAGGTGTGGAGCAGAATGTAATCCGACTCCAGAGTCGTGTCCGCTTCGAGTTCCCCGCACCAGTACCCGTCTTCATGCTGCTGCGAAAAAAGAAACTTGCGCGCAGCCGCAATCGCCGCGCCCACGCGGCTGCCCAGGTCCTCAATTTTCCCGAAGCGAAGCTGCGGACTCGAACCTAAAGGTGCGGAAGTTGCATTGGACTCGGGGGAGTTTGTATCCATCTAATGTCACCTATTCGTAACGCTTGCCGTAGAGACGTAGCTGGCTACGTCTTGCCGCTGGCAGAGACGTTGCAAGCAACGTCTCTACGTTCTAATTCGCGCTCACCGGAGCCGCCGCGATCGCGCTCACAATCTCCGGCGGCAGCCCAAAGCGCACGTTCTCCGGCATGACTTCCAACTCCTGCAAGTTGTCGAATCCCTTGTTCCGCAGGAACGTCACCGTCTCTTCCACCAGGCATTCCGGCGCCGAAGCCCCGGCCGTCAGCGCGATCGTCTTCACGCCCTTCAACCACTCCGGCTCAATATCGTTGCAGCTATCGATCAAGTGCGCGTTCGTGCCCAGGTTGCGCGCCACTTCCACCAACCGGTTGGAGTTCGAACTGTTTTCCGATCCCACCACCAGTAGTAAGTCGGCCTCCGATGCCACCTGCTTCACCGCGACCTGCCGATTCTCCGTGGCGTAACAAATATCCTGCGCCGCCGGCCCCGTGATATTGGGAAACTTCTGTTTCAGCGCCGCAATAATGTCCTTGGTCTCATCCAGGCTCAGCGTCGTCTGTGTCAGGTACGCTACGCGATCCGGGTCCGGCACGCTCAGCGACTTTACCTGCTCCGGCGACCCCACAACCTGCGTCACCAGCGGCGCCTCGCCCAGCGTCCCCACCACCTCGTCGTGATCCTTATGCCCAATCAGGATCAGCGAAAATCCTTCCTTGGCAAACTTCACGGCTTCCACGTGCACCTTGGTGACCAGTGGACAGGTCGCATCAATCACCCGCAACCCGCGCCGCGCGCTGTGTTCGCGCACGTCAGGCGAAACCCCGTGCGCGCTGTAAATGATGCGTTCGCCGTTGGGCACCTCGTCCTCGCTGTCGACGAAAATCGCCCCCTTGCCGCGCAGTTCTTCCACGACAAAGCTGTTATGCACGATTTCCTTGCGCACATAAATCGGCGGCCCAAACGCCTCCAGCGCAATGCGTACCACGTCGATCGCCCGCACTACGCCCGCGCAGAAACCTCTCGGCTTCAGCAACAGTAAAGTCTTGCCGTCAGTCTTCCCTAGAATTCCAGCCACGATGTCAGATTTCTCCCCAAATTCCACAACGGCTCCGCGCGGTCAACCATCGAATTTTCGTTTCCGAGCGCAGCGAGGAATCTGCTTTCCCAGTCTCAAAAGCCGCCACAAACCCTACCCTCAGGGTACACGATCCCCATTGTGGCGATAACTATTAAATTACGGGAAAGTACCCCCGTGGTCAACGTAAGCCACAGAAAGCGCGGGGATTAGCAGTGAATAGGGAAATTTAGCCCTTGAATGGATAAGCCTCAAAAGCTATTCGTCGAAAGCCGCGACCGGGCCCAGCCGCCGGCTGTAATGCTCCTGAACTTTCGCCATGGTGCGATTGCAAATTTCCTCGGGCGACCCCTTCGCCTCCACCTCGATCAACAAACAAAGTTTCTTATAAAACTCAATTAGGGGCGCCGTACACGTCTCATATGTCTGCAGTCGTACCTTGATCGACTCCGGGCGGTCGTCCTCCCGCTGAAATAGCTTGCCCTCACACCGGTCGCAGCGATCCGCAACCAGCGGCGGCCGCTCAGTCACGTGATATACCGCCTTACACTTCTCACACGTCCGCCTGCCGCCCAGCCGCGCCACGATCTCCTCAAACGGCAGCGCGTAGCTGACCACCGCCGTCAGCCCCATCCCTTCGCTGTCCATCAACTGCTTGAGCGACTCCGCCTGCCCCACCGTCCGCGGAAACCCGTCCAGAATGAATCCCCCATCGCACTTCAAACACATGATTCGTTCCCGCATCATCTCCCACACCGTCGCGTCCGGCACCAGCGCGCCCCGCCGCATGTACTCCAGCGCCTGCTTGATCGCGGCACTCTGCATGCAATCGTTCTGGCTGCCTGCCGCGCGGAAAATATCCCCCGTGGACAGATGGCAGGCACCCATCCGCTGATTGAGCAGGTCGGCTTGCGTGCCCTTGCCCACGCCCGGCGCTCCCAGCAGCACCAGTCTCCAGGGTGTCTCGGAATTCTCCGGCACCCCGTCGCAGCGCAGCGCTGGTCCTTGCAGCCACGCCATTCGATTCTTCGGGCTCTGTGTCTTCATTCTTCTGGATATATCGCTGCCGACCGCAACAAGCAGTGATCTCAATCACACCCACACTCCTCCGCAAACACAAAGTCTTGGCCCATGCCCATATGGCCCGGACGTGCCCCCATCCCCCCTCCGCGTGCCATTGCGGGTGCAAGCCATTTCGCGCAACATACAGATGTTGTTGCTCAGACTTTCAGGTTAGAGCCAATGCAGGAAATGAAACCCAGACCGGCGATCGAAACCTCGGAGGACCGGCTGGCTCAAAAAAACCGGCAATCCCAGCGTCTCCTGCTCGCGCTCGTTATCCTGATCGCAGCCATCGCCGTCGTGATCGTGACTGATCGCCAGTTCTGGTTCGGCTCCAACCAACTCATCCTGGATTCAGACGGAACCGAAACCGCCGCCACGCCAGCCGCGCAGCCAATTCCGACTCGTCAACAACCTGCACCCGCAGCGAAGAAGCAGGCCGTCAAGTCCGCCGCTCCCAAAGCCGCGAACTCACCCGTCGTCGCCACGACTCGCACCGTTCTGCCTCCGCTGAGCGTTGAAATCGTAGCCGGAAACGCGCGCCATGCGGTTCGTACCGCCAATCAGCCCGCGACTGTCCAAATGACGAATCCCGCTCCCAACGCCGGCACCAACGCCCTGACCAACGCCGTCGGCCGCGAGCCCATTTCCTCCGATGCCGTCCAGCAAGCCACCTATCCGCCGCTGGCGCAGCACATGAATGTGCAGGGTTCGGTCGTTTTGAAAGCTCTGATCGGTGCGGATGGGATTATTCAGGATCTTCACGTACTCAGCGGCCCCGCGATCCTGGCCGCCGCCGCCCAGCAGGCCGTGCGCGAATGGCACTTCAAGCCGATCTTGCAGGAAGGCCGGCCGGTCGAAACCATGGCCAACATCGTCGTCAACTTCAGCATCCGGATTGCCGACAGCTCCGAGAAAATTACCCTGGCCGAGAGCCGCTCCGACCGCGTGCTGGTCATCACCCGTTAAGCTCTGACCCGCTAGGCTCACCCGGCAATGTCACCCGTTAGTCTTGATCATCTGCTCCGCATGCTTGCGCGAAGTCTCGGTGAGCTTCGCCCCACTTAACATGCGCGCCACTTCTTCCGTTCGTTCCTCGCCCGTCACCCGGCGAATACTCGTCCGCGTCCGTCCTCCGGATTCCTTCTTCTCAATCACGTAGTGATGATCCCCGAAAGTAGCGATCTGCGGCAAATGCGTCACGCACAACACCTGGTTCGATCGTGCCAGCGACTTCAACTTCTTCCCCACCGCCTCCGCCGCCCGCCCCCCAATCCCAGTATCGATCTCGTCAAAAACCAAAGTCCTCTGGGTGCCCCGTCCTTGTCTCTGCGTCTTTTGCAGAGACAGGGCGGGGATTTTGACTTTTTCCTGGCTGACCCATTTTTCGCGGTCTTTGCTAGGAGCGGGCCTTTTGCCCGCCTCTACACTCGCTTTCAGCGCCAGCATCACCCGCGACAACTCTCCACCCGACGCGATATGTTCCAATTGCCGCAACGGCTCCCCCGGATTCGTCGAAATCATATATACAACTTGGTCGATTCCCGACCCCGTCCAGTTCCCTTGCTCGTCCGAACTCGTCATCTCAATCCGAAATGCCGACTTCATCGCCAGATCGTTGATCTCGGCCTCTACCAACTTCTCCAGCCGCCGTGCCGCCTCCGCCCGTTTCTTCGACAGTGCTCGCGCCGCTCGCAAATACTCCCCCGCAGCCTTCGCCAGTTCACTCCGCAGCCCGCGCAGAATCTCATCTTTGTTCTCGACCTCCGACAATTTGCGCGTCACCTCCTCCCCGAACGCGATCACCTCATCCAGGCGCGGCCCATACTTCCGCTTCAACCGCTCCAGCAGCGCCAGCCGATCTTCCACCTGCGCCAGGTGTTCCGGCGAAGCATGAATCCCTCCCGCATAATCGCGCACCGTCGCGCCCACGTCTTCCACGCTGATCCGCGCCGTCTCCAGCGCCGCCAGCGCCTCCTGAAACTTGGGCTCGTACCGAACCAACTCCTCCACCTGCTTCTGCGCCGCTCGCAATGTCGATGCCGTCGAACCATTCCCCTCATACAGCAAATCAAACGCGTTCATCGCTGCGTTATAAATTTTCTCCGCATTCGCCAGAACGCGCTTCTCCGTCTCCAGCCCCTCGTCTTCTCCGCTCTGTGGCCGCGCCTCTTCAATCTCTTTCTTTTGGAAAATCCATAAATCGACCAGCCGCAGCCGGTCCTGCTCTCCGCGCTCCAGTTCGTCGATGCGGTTGCGAATTTCCTTCCACGCCGCGAACCCACTCTCTATCGCGTCGAGTTGACTTCCCGCAAACGCGTCCAGCAGCCCCAGCCGCGCCGGGCCGTCGAAAGATGCGAGCGATTCATTCTGCGCGTGGACCGTCGCCAGAAACGGCGCCAGCAGCCGCAACACCGCGACAGTCGCCGGCTGGTTGTTCACGAACACTCGTCCCTTGCCACACGCCGCAATCTCCCGACGCAAAATCAAAGACCCGTCGTCCGACTCATCCAACCCATTCGCTTCCAGAATCCGCGCGAGCGGCTTCTCCGCCGCGCATTCAGCCTCAAACACCGCCGACACCATGGCCCGCTCCGCGCCCATGCGAATCACGTCGCTCGACGCCTTATCGCCCAACAGCAGCGCCAGCGCGTCCACCAGGATCGACTTCCCCGCTCCGGTCTCGCCCGTCAGCAGGTTCAACCCCTGCCCGAACTCCACCACCAAGTTGTCGATCACCGCGTAATTTTCCAGCCGCATTTCAATCAGCACGGCCACTCCCGGAATCCAAAAGTTTTGCGCAGCATAGCATGAAACGCCTCGCAAGTCCGTGAGGCGCAGCGCCATTGACAACATCGGCCCGCTCGCCCAGCACGCTCCCAGACAGCACACCATAAGAGTAGCGCCGGCACCCTGCCGGCTGTCCCGAGAGCTCGCCCTGAGCTTGTCGAAGGGGCGTCTTCGCCCTCGGCTCATAAAACTCCCAAACCCCGATTTGTACGCCACCGCACCCGCTAGAAACCCCAGTTACCATCAGTCCACCCGCGCCCTCGATTTGAACCAAACTCCTCGCCCGCATCATCTAAAATAAGACCCAATGGCAATAGCCGGACAGTTTGCGCTCGAAATGGACGCACGCTCGGTCCCTGCGACCATGCTCGCCGCCGTCTACCACGGCGTCAACGACGTCCGCACCGAAACCGTTCCCGTCCCCAAAATCGGCCCCAAAGAGATTCTTGTGCGGGTTCACTCCTGCGGCGTCTGCGGCACCGATCTCAAAAAAATTTCCACCGGCTCCCATTCCGCCCCACGCATCTTCGGGCACGAAACTTCCGGCACCGTCGCCGCCGTTGGCCAGGACGTTCACAACTATCACCCCCGCGATCGCGTGGTGGTCTTCCATCACATCCCTTGCCGCGAATGTTTCTATTGCCAGAACAAAACTTTCGCGCAGTGCGCCACTTATAAGAAAGTCGGCGTCACCGCCGGATTCGAGCCCTCCGGCGGCGGCTTCGCCGAATACGTCCGGGTCATGGATTGGATCGTCGAACACGGCACCGTCCACATTCCCGAGGGCGTTTCCTTCGAGCAAGCCTGTTTCGTCGAGCCCGTCAACACTTGCATGAAAGGAATCGAGGCCCTCCGCCTGCGTAAGGATGAGACCGTTCTAGCCATCGGCCAGGGCCCCATCGGCATCATATTGAGCGTGCTGGCCCGCCGTGCCGGGGCCACCTTAATTACTTCCGATTTGTATCCTGAGAGGCTTAAAATAGGGGCAAGCTTGGGTTTAGACCTTACAATTGATGCTTCACAGACAAATGTGGTCGAGCGTGTCCGTGAGTTGACCCAGGGGCGTGGCGCCGACGCGGTCATTCTTGCAGTGGGCGGCAATTCTCTGATTCGCACTGCGATGGATGCGTCCCGACCCGGCGGTCGGGTATTGCTTTTCGCGCAAACCCAGCACGGGGAGGCGGTCATCGATCCCGCGGCTATTTGCGTCGATGAAAAAACCCTGGTCGGGTCTTACAGTGCATCGGTCGATTTGCAAGAAGAGTCGGTGCGTTTTGTTATGAACCGAGAGATGGATCTGGAACGGTTGGTCAGTCATCGCTTCCCGCTTGCGCAAGCTCCGCAAGCCCTGGATCTGGCCGCCCATCCCCAGCCCTCCTCGATGAAGATCATGATTCAACCCGGCGCTTCGTTTTGAAAGCACGATTTTACGCGGCGTCAGCCGCACCGCGAGTACGGATGTTTGTTGTGAAGGGGCAAGGTTCACGTAGGTACAGCCGCCTCGGCTGTTCAGGTTTTGACGGTTCCCTGCCCCCGCAAGGTTTTTGGGGAACGGCACGACTTTTGTGGAATGCCACGACTTGAGTCGTGCCATCTCACGGCTTTGAAAGGGCGCGGTTTCAGCCACGCCGCTAAGGGCAAATGCAAGATGGGGCTTTAGCCCCGCGTTACCGGAAGGAAACTCGCAGTGAATGGAAAAATGACCGCTGCCGTCCTGTACGGCAAAGAAGATCTCAAAATCGAAAAAGTCCCCATCCCTCGCGTCGGAGACGGCGAGGTTCTGGTCAAGGTCCAAGTCGCCTTGACCTGCGGCACCGATCTCAAGGTTTACCAGCGCGGCTACCACGCCCGCATGATCGTCCCTCCCGCCCTGTTCGGCCACGAACTCGCCGGAGTCATCGAGGAAGTCGGCGCCGGAGTCAATGGCTTCAAAAAGGGCATGCGCGTCGTCGCCCTCAACTCCGCGCCGTGCCAGATGTGCTTCTACTGCTCCAAACATCAGGAAAACCTCTGCGAAGATTTGCTCTTCAACAACGGCGCGTACGCCGAATACATCCGCGTTCCGCGCCGCATCGTTGAAGCCAACATGCTCATCATCCCGCCCAACGTCAGCATGGAAGATGCTGCCATGACCGAGCCTTTGGCCTGCGTCCTGCGCGGCCTGCACGAGACCGGAGTCGAGATCGGCGACACCGTCACCATCCTTGGCGGCGGCCCCATTGGCCTCATGTTCGTTCAAGTCGCCCGCGCTATCGGCTGCAACGTCATCTCCGTAGTCAAGCGCGACGGCCAGGTCGAAGCCGCCAAGCACATGGGCGCGCACGAAATTATTCAAACCACCAAAGTTCCCAATGTGGTCGACGCCGTCCGCGCGCTCTCTCCGCAAAAGCGCGGCTGCGACGTGGTCATCGAAGCCGTCGGCCGCCCCGAAGCCTGGGAGTGGGCCGTCGACATGGTGCGCAAAGGCGGCACCGTCAACTTTTTCGGCGGATGTGCCAGCGGAACCAAAGTGCAGCTCGAGACCAATCGCCTGCACTACTCCGAAATCACGTTGAAAGCGACGTTCCACCACACGCCGGAAACGGTTCGCCGGGCCTTTGGATTGATCGCGGCCAAAAAGATTCGCCCCACCGACTACATTACCGGAGAGGCGCCGCTGTCGCGCCTGCAGCAGGTTCTGCGCCACATGCTGAACCGCGGCGGCGACATCAAAACCGCAATCATCCCCGGCCATTGAGCAATAATTATTGATGATTGTTGATTTCTGATTGTTGATTTCCGATTGTGATTGAAGACCCGGTCCTAAGCTCTTGTCATCCTGAGCGGAGTAAATGGTTCGCGAATGCGAACCATTTGCGCAGTCGAAGGACCCCGTGTTTGCTCGCGCCATTCCCGGCCTGGAGAGGAGTTTCCACGAAGCCCTCGGCCGCCGAACTTGCGTGTTGAACTTGAATGACCGAAGTCGTGACCCAATCCGCGTCCCCCGCCGCTCTCGGCTGGTCCCGCCTGCCCTCCGACTACGCCATTCCGGCCACTCCTCCCACTCTCGCGGAAGCCCGCGAATACTGCGCCCGCCTCGCCCGCACCCACTACGAAAATTTCTCCGTCGCCAGCTGGTTCCTCCCCAGCCGTCTCCGCCAGCATTTCTTCAATGTCTACGCCTACTGCCGCATCTCCGACGATCTCGGCGACGAAGTCGGCGACCCCGCCGCTTCCCTCGCCCTGCTCGATCAATGGCAACTCGAGCTCGACGCCTGCTACGACGGCAATCCGCACCATCCTGTTTTCGTCGCGCTCGCCGAAACCGTCCGCGAATTTGATATCCCCAAGCTCGAGTTCTCCGATCTTCTCCGCGCCTTTCGCCAGGACCAAACCGTAACCCGCTTCGAAACTTTCAACGACGTCCTGGCCTATTGCCGCTACTCCGCCAATCCCGTCGGCCATCTCGTCCTCTACCTCTGCGGATATCGCGACGTCGAGCGCCAGTATCTTTCCGATTTCACCTGCACCGCCTTGCAACTCGCCAACTTCTGGCAGGATGTCAGCATCGACTACGACAAGGGACGCGTCTATCTCCCCCTCGAAGACCTCCGCCGCTTCAACGTCACCCAGCAGGAAATTGCCAACAATCAGAACACTCCCGCCTTCTGCGCCATGATGAAGTTTGAAGTCGAGCGCGCCCGCGACTGGTTTCGCCAAGGGATGCCGCTGATAAAAAAAGTAGACCGCGAACTCGCCGTCGATCTCGATCTCTTCAGCCGCGGCGGCCTGGAAATTCTGAACGCCATTGAACAACAGAACTATGCCGTCCTCGGCAAGCGTCCCGCCATCTCCAAGGCCCGGAAACTCGCTCTGGTAGCCCGCGCCGCAATAGCAAAGATCTTCGGAGGCAAGCCATGAGCGTCGGCACCCAGCAGGTCCCCGTTCCCTGGACTCCAGCTCCGCCTCAGCTCGTCATGGCCTACTCCGTGTGCAAGGGCATCACTCGCACCGCGGCTAAAAATTTCTACTACGCCTTCCTCGTTCTCCCCCGCCGCAAACGCGAAGCCCTGTGCGCCGTCTACGCCTTCATGCGTCTTTGCGACGACATCACCGACGACCCAAAATTAAGTTTGCCCGAGCGTCGCCAGAAACTCGAGACCTGGCTCGACGCTCTGCATCGCGCCCAGCAGGGCCACCCCACCGACGACGCCATCCTGCTCGCCCTCACCGACGCTCAGCGCCGCTTTTCCATTCCCGCCGGATTGCTCGACGAACTCGCCCACGGCACCGCCATGGACGTGGAACAAGCCGAAGCCCAAACCACCGGCGCTCCGGCCATAACCATCCAGTACCGAACTTTCGAAGACCTTCGCCTCTATTGTTATCGCGTCGCTTCGGTCGTCGGCCTGGTCTGCATTCACATCTTCGGATACCGCGACCCCGCCGCCGAGCCTCTCGCCGAAACCTGCGGCCTCGCCTTTCAGCTCACCAACATTATTCGCGACGTGAAAGAAGACGCCGGCATGGGCCGCGTCTATCTTCCCGAAGAAGATCTGGCGAAGTTCAATTTATCCGCCGCCGAACTTCTCGCGACGCCCGACGCGGCCCGCTTCCGCCCCGTCCTCGAACTCGAAGCCGACCGCGCCCGCAAGTTCTACCTCTCCGGTGAAGCGCTCATTCCCTATATCGCCGAAGACAGCCAGCCCGCGCTCTGGGTGCTGGTAACTATCTACCGCCGCCTGCTCGAAAAAATCGCCGAAAAACAATACGACGTCTTCACTGCCAAAATCTCCCTCAGCACATGGGAAAAGCTCCGCATCCTAGCGAAAGGTTTCCTCCGACGCATAACGTGATCATGCAAAAAGACGCGGATGGGTGCCCCATCCTTCTTTCGCGTTTTCTGCGAAAGAGGGTGGGGATTTTACTCTGACTTGTGACTTCTGACTTGTTGACTTCTGACTTCTGACTTTTGATTTTTGACTTCTGACTTCTGATCTTCGTCGTCAGAAGTAAGTTTTGTGACTCGACCCTAAGTCTCTAACTAAGAATGCCTCCCACCCAACCCAAAGTCGCAGTCGCCGGAGGCGGTCTCGCCGGACTCGCCGCCGCCTGCGCCTTGTCCGACGCCGGTTTTCACGTCACCCTCTTCGAGAAGCGTCCCTTCCTCGGCGGCCGTGCTTCCTCCTGGGAACATCCCGGCACCGGCGAAGTCGTCGACAACTGCCAGCACGTCCTGTTTCGCGTCTGCACCAACCTGCTTGAGTTTTACGACCGTATCGGCGTCGCCAACCAAATCCGCTGGTACGACGAAATGACCTTCATCGAGCCCGGCGGCCGCACGTCAATCATGAAATCCTCCTCGCTCCCCGCCCCGCTCCACACCGCCCCGTCGTTTCTGCGTTTCCATTTCCTCAGCGTTACCGACAAACTCGCCATCGCCCGCGCACTGGTCCCGCTCACGCTTACCTCGCAACCCGACACCGGACAATCTTTCCAGCACTGGCTCGATCAGCACGGTCAAACCAAGCAAGCCGTCGAGCGCTTCTGGCGCCCCATCCTGATCAGCGCCCTGAGCGAGGAACTCGATCTCATCTCCATCTCAGCCGCCGCTCAAGTCGTCCGCGAATCCATGAAATCTCCCGCCGCCCGCCAAATGGGCGTGCCCACCGTCCCCCTCACCGACCTCTACAACGCCGCCGGCGACTACATCCGCGCCCGCGGCGGCGAACTCCACTTCCGCCAACCAATAGAAAGTTTCACCGCCGACGCGGACCGCGTTCACCTGCAACTCCGAAATCAAGAAGAAAGAAATTCCAACAAGCGTGGGGATAACGAGGGTGCCCCACCCTTGTCCCTGCGCACTTTGCAGGGACAGGGTGGGGATTTTGACTTCCTGATCCTGGCCCTACCCTTCGACGCTCTACAAAAAGTCCTCCCCGACACTCCCGAAAGTGCCCCCATCCGCGAGCAACTCAGCCATTTCGAAACCGCACCCATCACCGGCATCCACCTCTGGTTCGACCGCCAGATCTCCGACCTCGACCACGCCGTCCTCCTCGACCGCACCATCCAATGGATGTTTCACAAATCCCGCCTCCAACCCATGCGCACCACCGGCAATCCCACCCGCGGCGGAGGCGACCCTATCCCCACATCGGCAGCACAAGCCGCGGAGCGGCGCAAGAATGCAGCCCACGGCGCAAGCCGTGGGGCCGACGACAACGATGAAGCGATAGCCCCGGAGGGGCGAAAGAATCCTGAGTCGACCGGCAGCTACATCGAGCTCGTCGTCAGCTCCTCCAAATCCCTCATCGACAAATCCCGCGCCGAAATCGTCGACCTCGCTCTCGCCGAAGTCCGCGAATTCTTCCCCGCCGCCCGCACTGCCAATCTTGTGAAATCCACGGTAATCAAGGAACTCCACGCCACCTATTCCCCGCGCCCCGGCATCGACGCCCACCGCCCCTCGCCCGCCACCGCATGGCCCCGCGTTTTTCTCGCTGGAGACTGGACCGCCACCGGCTGGCCCGCCACCATGGAAGGCGCCGTCCGCAGCGGCTATCTCGCCGCCGAAGCCCTCGCCCGCGCCGCCGGCCGCACCGTCCCGCGCTTCCTCTCCCCCGACCTGCCAGCCTCCGACCTGATGCGCCTCTTCAGCAGTTAGGTTTGTTGATGTGGCTCCGGGTTTCAACCCGGACAAGCCGAGCAAAGCTCGGCCGCGCTCCTTCCACCACGAATTCAATTCGGGAAACATACCACTTTGAAAATCCCCCCACTCGTAACTAATCCACCCCACTCCCCTGCCGATAAACATGGCATGGACGGCCGCAACTTCGAACCAAGAACGGTCTTGTGGGCAGTCGCTGAGGTTTCCTGGGAGGATCCCACAGGAACTCCCTATCGCGAGCCCGCTACCATGGAAGACACTTCCCCGTCCGGCGCCTGCATCCGCGTCAAGACTCCCGTCACGGTCGGTTCCAAACTCGTCGTCAAGTGGCAACGTGAGCAATTTTCCGCCATTGCCAGAAACTGCCGCAAGGATGGCAGAGATTTTCTCCTCGGCGTCCGCCGCGATCCCTTGCTCCTCCAAGCCAGCTCAGCCGCGAAGGAAGCCATTTCTCCTTCCCCAGTCGCGCCGCCCCGCCCTCAACCTTTCCCCGCACCGTCCGTCGCAATGCCGTCGCCCCAGGCTCGTCAGGCGCCAGCGCGCACTTTCATTTCGCGCTCAAATCCCGTCCCCGATCTCACCCATCCAGCCTCTCGCATTCCGGCGCCCCGCTCTACCGCGAACGACTCTGCAAAATCCACCATGCGTCCCGCTGATCCCCCGCGACGAGCCCAGTCCCAACCCGCAGGCGCGCCCCCGCGGCAAGAAAGGAACATTATGCAGTCCAAAGGATTCTTTCCAAATCTCTGGCGCAAGCACGAGCAACCTGTCGCGCCCAAAACCGTTTCACCACCCACGGAGGCTTCTATGACCCAATCGCCATCTCGTCCCGCGGAGGGCCTTACCGGCCCCCAAACCAATCTGCTCTCTTACGAAGATATCTACCGCGCCGCTGGCATTCTCAGCCCGCGCTCCGGATACGGCATCCACAAAGTCGTCGACATGCTTAACAGCGACCGCCTTCAGGCCCTCGCGCCCGACGTCAAGCGTGCCTCCGTCCTCATGGCCCTCGATGCCGCCGGCACTTCCTCCGACGATCTGCTTCAGGACGCCACTCGCCGCCAGCAGGCTCTCACCTCCTACGAGGCGGGCCAGCAGAAACAGCTCGAAGAATTCGAAGCCCGCAAAGCCGCCGAGAACGCCCAGATTCAGGCCGAGATGGATCGTGTCACCGCCCACTACGCCGAGCGCATCCAGCACAACCACGATCAGATTGCCCAGGAAAGAGAAACTCTCCGCAACTGGCAGATGCAAAAGCAATGCGAGAACCAGCGCATCTCCGAGGTCATCGAACTCTGCGCCAAGCAACCTGCCACGGCTCCCCTTGCCAACGCCGCCGCCGCGTCCGCCGGCTCTGCGTCCGCCGTCGCCCCCGCCAAAGCCAAATGAAAACGGCAGGCGGAAGACTCCTTCCACCTGCCGCCGAATTTCACTCCCAACTCGATCGATCCTAACGCCCTAGCCCCTGGGCCATGGTTTTCACGATCGTTCCGTTTGCATCGTCATCCTTGAGCGCCCATACATATGCACCGCCTAACCCGCCCCGCACTTTCAGGTTGATGTAAAGCATTTTCAGAAATGCCGTCGTCGGATTGTCATAGGTATAGAACGTTCCGCCGACCGGATCGTACATCGTCACCGCGATTCGCCTTGGATCGAACGTCGAACTGAATCCATTCGCCGTCAAATTCGCCAACGTCGCGTACGTCGCCACCCCCGGCGTTAGCAGCGGATCGCATCCCGCCGTATTGCCGCTCACGTCTGGACACAGTCCGCTTCCGTTCGCCAGCTGAACCGGCGAGGGCCCCGTCGAATTCTGGTACAGCCCGTGATTCACGTTCCCAACGCCAGTCCACCCTGCTCCATAAGTAGGCACACCCATCGTGTACTTCGAAGCCGGAACCCCTGCCGCCAAATACGCATTCACCGTCGCATCGATATCCAGTCCCTGTCCGTACAGCGGATCCTGCTTGCTGTCCAACAGCGGAGAAGCGTCGTTAGTCTGCGTGTCCCACGATCCCGCGTAGTTGTAGCCGTCGATGGTAATGAAATCTACTTGTTTGGCCGCGGCTCTCAAATCGATGTTCACGTAATTCTGCGAACCCGCCGGCCCATCGAACGACATCACATACTTTTTCCCTGTCGCCAGTCCGAGCGCCCGCAGTTGGCTGCGGAACTCGCCGAGCAGCGCCGTGAAGTTCTGCGTATCGCTCGCCGTCGGAAACTCCCAATCGATATTGAACCCGTCAAACAACCCGGGAGCCGTAATCCCGATAGCAATGTTGCCTTTCACGAACATGTCAATGCACGACGCCGCCAGCGCCTGCCGGCCCGCCGCTGTGCTTGCCGCACTTACAAACGCCGCGGTGTTCGCCGCCGACGCTCCTCCAATCGACATCAGAACTTTGAGCTTGGGATGTAGTTGCTTGAGTTGTTGAATCGCCGCAAAATTTCCATACATCGGCCCCGCGTACGCAACCCCGCTCACGCTCGGCAAATACGGAGTCTGATAATCGGCCCACGAGTCCGCGATGGCGCACGCCGGCGCCGGTGTGGTCGTCACATTCGCGAATGCGTACATCAGGTGTGTCAGCTTTCCCGCGACGCCATTCTGCTGCAGGTTCGCAATGTTGTAGCCCGCGTAGTAGATACTCCATTCTTCGAAATATCCCCCGAGAATTTTCTGGTTGTCTTCCGCGAAGCCAGGAACGGACGCTGCTATCAGTGTGAGGGCGCCGATCAGGAACCTTCGGCAGAATTGCGGCGAAATCATCTTCGACATACAAGCTCTCCAGTGGAACGAAAGTTGGAACGGGCGGAGTATAGTACTCTATAGCGGCGCGAGCAACCTCTCATTTCAGCATTGGCCGCTGCAAAATTCTTCGAACAATAGCTCTATAGCACCTCGCGCTGAAATCCATAATCCATTGTCCCTCTTCCGCATTTCCATCTCGTACTTAAAACCACCGCCCCACCCTTAACTTCCTTGCGTCCTGCCCATTCCCGGTCTCCATTTGAGCGGCAACAGCTTTTTAGCAGTTCGCATCAAAATCTGTCGGCAGCTTGGCATTTTTAATTGACAACCGATTTTACCGGGTGAGAGACTCGCGTCATCAGCTTTAATGTGGTTCGGCCCGCTCGCCCGCCAACGTCGCTACACCGAGTGTCACCGCAGTATGACCAACCCACCCAACGACCGCGAAACTCTTCAGCAGCTTTTGGCCAACGCTTTTGCGGTGCAGGAAAGCCGCATCGATCCTCACTCCCTCACTGCAATCATGCAAATCCAGCGTTTGCTCGCCAGCGGCAAGCTTGACGTTGATTCCGTGATGGCTCACATCGTGGATTCGGCGCGCCACGTGGCCAATGCCAGCGGTATCGCCGTTGCCCTGCTGAAGCGTGATCGCTTGACCTACCGCGCCGGAAGCGGAACCAGCGCCCCCTTGATTGGACACCAGGTGACCGCTTCCCTGACCGTTTCCCCCGGCACAAAAACTAACTGCGAAATTCTTCGAGTCGAAAATGCGCAAACCGATACGCGCATCGAAGCCGACATTTGCCGCCAGTTCGGCGCCAATGCGCTGCTCATTGTGCCGATTTATCAGGATGGAACTCTCGGTGGAGTTCTTGACATCCGCTTCCACGAACCCCACGCCTTCGACGTTCCCGAAGTGCGTGCTTACCGCTTGATGGCCGAACAGATTGAAGCCGCGCTTTTCCACGCTGCCCAGTTTGAAAAAAACCAACTCGTACCCAGTCAGATCGAACAGAACAAGATCGATCTGGATCGCTTCGCAAACAGTCAGGTCGAAGAAAATCGGCCAGTCAGTCAATTGACATCCGCTGACGACGTTGAGGAAATTGCGCCGCTCGACGACGCCTTCGAGCCTGCACCCGATTTCCTGATGCTTCCCGAAAACGAGCATTCTCTCTACGCTCGCTGCGGAGCATTGTTTGCCGACATCATGCAGTTGCCCGTATTCCGTCACGCCGCATGGCTCGCCACTGCCGCGGCACAACGAGCGAAGAGCCGGCGCCGGCCCAGCCGTACCCAACTCTCAGCCGAGGCCGCAGGTCCGGAATTGCCGCAGGAGTTGCTGCCGCAAGAATTTCCGCAACAAGAAATGGCAACCCAGAAACTCGAGACGCAAGACTGGTCGGCGCGAGATTGGCCGCAGGAAGAACTCCCCGCACAACAGTTTGCCAAACAAGTTCTGCCAACGCAGCCGTTGCCACCAGAAGCAATAGCCCCGCAGGAGCCGCTCGCACAAACGTTGTCGCCGGCACAAGAGCAGTCCGAACAGAAATCCCGTTCGCAAGAGCTGCCAGCCATCCCGCCAACAACGGCGATCCCCGCTACGCCCGCTTGGCGAACCAGAACTTCCGCATGGCGCGAAAATTTGCGAAGCACGGCTCAGGACGCTTCGACAGAACTCTTTTCGACTTTTAAAAATACCGCCGCCTCCGCAGCCTTGCTCGCGCAGCGCGCCAGGAATTCCAAATGGCCCGACCGTTTGCGCGCCAGAGCTCACGATGCCTCCTCCCAGTTTTCTTCTACTTTTAAACAAGCGTCCTTATCCGCGGCCCGGCTCACGCAACGCGCCAGAAATTCCAACTGGCCCGACCGCTTGCGCGCAGGATCGCGCGACGCCGCCTCCGAGTTTTCTTCGATCTTGAAGAACACAGTCTCATCGGTGGCCTTGCTGACGCAACGCGCTCGAAGTCTTCGCTGGACCAACGCCTCGCGGGACCTCGCTATGGCTGCCGCCATCTTGTTCGCTTTTACGACCGTGCTGGCCTACCGCAGCCACGGCCCAGCAAAGCCCGCTGAATCTTCGACTTCAACCAGCGCCGCTGCCAATGATGCGCATCCTCAACTTCCCAAGCCGACGGCGGCAGCCGATGCCTCGCCCACTCCGGCGCCGGTTTCAGCGAAGGCCACCGCCGCTCATTCCGCACCTTCGCTCAAGCGAGTGCAGGTCGGGCCCAATGAAGTCGAGTACATCGGCGACGACGTCACCGTTCGAACCTTTCCCGACCGATCCCACGCCACGCGTCCGCGATTAGCAGCCACACGCACTACCCATTTAGGCGACGACGTGACCGTCCGCTACTTCACGCCGCAAACTTCCACCACCAAAACCGCCACCCGCTAAAATTTCACCCTCGCCACTTGGATTATGTGGCGCCGGTTTATGTGGGGACAGCCGCCCCCGGCTGTCCGCCGCGCGCAGCGCGGCCCCTACCTCAGCCCCAAAATAAGAATGGCGCAGCGCCCAATCGGGGCCTGCGCCACAACTTCTTCTCTATAAATTCAGAATACCAAATCGAAGGGGGTAAACCGGCAAAAATTCCAACTTTATATTTCTCCCGCAATCAATAACTTACGCAAAAAACCTCGCCGCAAGGGTCTTGACAAGATTTTCGTGTAGGACGAAATGTGCGGGTCTGGTATGTGTGGGGATGGAATGTGTGGGGCGGGCGCCCTCGCTCGCCAGTTTTTGACTTGTGTGCCACATCCCGACTCGCCCGCCAGTTCTTGATTTTCGCAAGGCAAGAAAGAACTCATCCCGCCAGCAGTGCCACTCCCCCCGCCACCAGCACTGCCGCAATCCAGCGCCTGCGGTCAACTTTCTCATGCAGAAAGATTTTCGCCGCAAACGCGTTGCCGATGAAAGTCAGCGACGCCGCAGCCGGCGCCACCAAACTCACGTCTCCCCACGACAGCGCAAACAGCAGACTGAAAAAAGCCACCGCCATCGCAGTCACGCCCAGAAAAAAACTCGCGTTGCCCAGCGTACGCGACACCACGGCCCAAAACCCCGAACGGCTCCAAAGCTCATGCACATCGCCGACTTGTTTCATGGCGCGCGCCAGCAACACATCCCCCACCACCGACGCGAAGACCACTACAACAATGCCGCCCCAGGTGTAGGCTTCCCTCATCGCCGCTCCCCGCTCGATACCGCGGCAACGTCTTCAACGGATGATCCGTTCTCAACGGTGGAGTTCCTCGAGCTTTCGGCCAGAAGCTTGCCCTGAGCGGAATCGATGAGCGGCTTATTGGAATCTTGCGCAGTCAGCGCCGGTCCTCCCGCCACAAATCCCACTCCACCCGAAATCAGCGCAATTCCCAGCCAGCGCATCGGACTGACCTGCTCATGCAGCGCAAACTTCGCCACCAGCGCCAGCAGCACATATCCCAGCGAGGTCGCGGGCAAAACATAAGTCAGGTCCGCCCAAGAGAGTGCGTTCATATACGCGGCGAAAAACGCGAGCAGCAGAACAATGCCCACCGCCACCCACGGATTGAGCACCGCGAGGATAATGCTCTGCAGGTGATGGAGGGAAATATTGCCGGTCTGCTTCATTCCGTGCGAGAGCATGGAGTCCCCGGCCGCCGCAAAGACGGTCACTCCAGCCAGCACCAGATACTTACGGAAGGTCACTTAGAATTCAGGCTTCAAACTTTCAAGGTTGCAGAGTCTCAAGGTTTCAAAGACGCCAAGAGTCAAGGCCTTGAAACCTTGAAACGTGAAACTTTGAAACCTGCCGCTACGCTTTAACCGGCTCAGCGGTCGCGGCTTCGTCGTGATGTTTCTTCACCATCTTGTTGCGCGCCGCGCGCAGCTTCAGGAACGACTTCGCTTCTTTGTACAGGCGCTTGCGGTCGTTGCTGTCGAACGCCGCCTTCCTCAAGATGCGAAACACGGCCTTCGGCCGGAAGTAATATTCGTCATAGAAGCGATGCACCGCCGACATGATGTCGTCAGCCGGCAGTCCCGGATACTGAATCTGCGCCAGCTGATGTCCACCCTCATCGACCATCTTGTTGTCGCCCACCATGAATCCGTTTTTTACCGCGTAGTCGTAAAGCTCGGTGCCCGGATAGGCGTGCGCCACTGAAACCTGGATGGTTTCCACGTCGAGTTCCTTGGCGAACGCGATGCTGTTGTTGATGGTCTCGTGCGTCTCACCCGGCAGCCCCATGATGAAGTCGCCATGAATCACCAGGCCCAGTTTGTGGCAGTCCTTGGTGAACTGGCGCGCGCGTTCGATCGTGGCGCCTTTCTTGATATTCTTCAGGATCTGCTGGTCTCCCGACTCGTAACCCACGATCAGCAGGCGGCAGCCCGCTTCCTTCATCGCCTTCAGAGTTTCGAAATCGGTGGTCACGCGCGAGGTGCAGGACCAGGTCAGGCCCAACGGCTTCAACTTGGCGCAGAGTTCGATGGTGCGTGCCTTCTGAATATTGAAAGTGTCGTCGTCGAAGAAAAATTCCTTTACGTTCGGCCACATTTCCTTAGCTTTCGCCATTTCGCGGGCCACGTCATCGGCGGAACGTTTGCGCCACGGGTGTCCGCTTAGCGTCTGCGGCCACAAGCAAAACGTACACTGCGCCGGGCAGCCACGCGTGGTGTAGAGCGAAACGAACGGATGCAACAGAAATGGCACGTTGTAACGCGTGACGTCGAGATCGCGCCTGTAGACGTCGGTGACGTGCGGCAGCGCGTCCAGATCCTGAATCTGCGGCGCATCGGGATTGTGTACAACTTTTCCATCTTTCAGGAACGACACACCCGGTATGTCCGCCAGTGGCTTACCCTTGGCATAGTCCACCACCGCGAAGTCAAACTCTTTGCGGCAAACGAAATCGATTTCCGGACAATCGCGCAGCGACTTCTCCGGCAGCACGCTCACGTGCGGTCCCACAAATGCAATCTTGATATTCGGATTCGCCTGCTTGATCGCGCGCGACAGAAGAATGTCGCCCGGAAATCCCGGCGTCGAAGTGAAGAGCACGAGAAACTCGTACTCCTTCGCGATCTCGATGGTCTCATCGCCCGAAACGTGATGCGGCGGCGCATCCAGCAGCCGCGCCCCTTCCAGCATCCCCGCCGGATAAGCCAACCAGACCGGGTACCAGTAGCTTTCGATTTCGCGGGTGGCGGGCCAACGCGACCCGGCCCCTCCGTCAAAGTTTTCAAACGATGGGGGATTCAGAAACAGTGTTTTTAAAGGCATAGTGGGTATTCTTTTATTTTACCATTCAGACAGGGTTCTACCGGGGTTTCACCCCGTATTTCCGCAGGTTCCCCACATCCGATGGTCATGACCTAAACGTTTGATTTAACTGTACTAGCCCGGCGGCGAAAAGGAAACGCCGCGGGATTAAACACCCCCTTCGCTGCAGCGAAAGGCAAGAGGGTGCTGTGAGTGGGGCCTGGAGAAGTTAAACCGTAGAAACTACTGGGCCTCATTGCTGGCGGGAACGCGGAAAGTGGTGCCGCGATCATCGTTAGCTTTCGCGGTGGCTACCAAATCGAGATCGGCGAGTGGAATCTTTTCGGTGTGCTGCGGAGCGAAATTCCACAGCGTCTGGCCCACGATGGCGTAGTTCTGGATTTCTTTCCGATGCTGATCGCGAAACACCAGGACCGTGGCGGGCATGATCGGCGTGCCCTGCGGTTCGCTGCTGGGCGCCGGTCTTGGCCTGGGATCGGAGCGGGCGTAGACATCGCGATCGCCATCAGCCTGTTCCTGATGGAACATTCGCTGTTGTTCGAGACTCTGCTCGTTCATGTCGTTGGCAGTGGCGCGGTCACGTTCGTCGTCCTCATCGTACGAAGAACCTGAATCCCACCACCCCGGATCGTAATATCCGTAATAGTCCCACGGATAGCCGTAACCACCGCACCGGTAGCCAGAGCAGTTATTGCGGAAGCCGTAGCCGCGAAAGCGGTTGTTGAAGCCAAAGCGATTGCCGCGAAATCCGCCATGCAGATCGGGACTGCGAGAAACGTGGGAGCGCGACGCAGGAGAAACTCCGCGAGAGAACCCAGCGCCCGAACGCATGCCGCCAGCAAAACTTCCGCCGCCAACGTGACCACCGCTGAATGAAGCGTGTCCACCGAAGCCGCCAGCATGCCCGCCGCTGAAACCGCCGTGACCTCCGCCGCCATGTTGCGCCCACAGGGGGACGGTCAGGAAGAGAGTGAATGCGGAAATCGCCATCAGGCGGCGCATAGCAAAATTATACGCTCAGCGATAACGCCTGATTGTCAAATTTTGTTTCCGCTTTGCGATTGGTGTGGAGCAGCCCTCAGGGGCTAACGCCCCGTCCTTGGCGGGTTCTGACGGCACGGCTAAAGCCGTGCCCTTCCACGCAAGCCTTCTGATGATGCTGCCAAAGGCGCACGCCGGCCACGAGGCAATAGGACAAAGCATTCCAGAATCCAGCCCGGGACGGACGAATGCGTCCGTCCCTACGTAATTAGAAGTAGCGCGAACGAATCGTTCCAGCCTATTTCTTTTTCTTTCCCTTGGCGGGCTTGGCGGGCTTCGATTTCGCGACCGGCTTCTTCGCCGGTTTCGCGGCGGGCTTTGCCGGTTTGGGTGCGGGTTTGGCTGGCGGGGTCGGTTTCGCGGGCTTGGGTTTTTCGGCCGGCTTTGCCGGAGCCTTTGCCGGCGGGGCTGCCACAGGAGGTGTAGCCACTGGGGCGGCGGGAGGGACTGCGCCTTTCCCCTTCTTCCCTTTTGGACCGGGCTTTCCCGCTGCGGCTGCTGCGGGTGCTGCGGGTGCTTCAGCGGCAGCAGCTTTGGCAGCGCGACCTCGGCGTGGCGCGGGAGGCGGCGGCGGAGGGGGCGGCGCGAACGGCTTCAAATATTTCAGCGTCTCGGTGCGCGAGCGCAGCTTTCCATCCAGCAAGAGCATGAAGACGTCGTGCGCGAGTTTGGGATACTCGGGCAACTGCGGCGTGATCAGCAGTTCGGTCATTTCAGGCAGCGGCAGCTTCTGCTGCACCTGGCGCCACTTCGTCAGGTAATTCTTAATTTTCTGTTCCACCGCCTGCTGCTTGGCGGTGACGGCGAGGAACAACACCATCTCCGGACGAGCCGACGATAACAGCTGCCAGGTGCGCGACGGAGTTGCAGCTTCCTTGCCCATCAGGCGCTTGGCCAGCTGTTTGGCGTGCTCTTCAATGTCGCGCCAAGCCTCGACCAGGTCTTTGCGCGGAATCAGTTTCTGAATGTCGGCAACGTCTTTGTCAGAGAAGTGCGACGTCAGGAAATACATGACGGCGGGGCCGGCGTCGGGCGTGTAGCCCATGTCGACCATCTGCTGGCGCGTCTTCATCAACTGCGAGATGCCGTTGGCGTCGACTTTCGCGACGGTCCAGTGATCGTGCAGGATCTGGAGCCAGCCTTCTTTCTCCAGCATCTTGACGACGTGCAGGGGATCGTCTTCGTGCGCCAGGGCCGCGATTTCGTGGCCGATGGAGGAGCGCAGGATGTGGTCAATGTACTTGCCTTCCTTGGCCGCGTCGTAGCGGGCCTGGGTGCGCTCTTCGAGCGGCCAACTGAAGCGGGCGGCAAAGCGAGTGGCGCGGATGAGGCGCGAAGGATCTTCGAGGAACGAATAGTTCTGAAGAATGCGGATGACCTTAGTCTCGATGTCGGCGACGCCGTTGAAAGGATCGAGCAGCAGGCCGCGGGAGCCTTCATTCAGCGAGAGCGCCATGGCGTTGACGGTGAAGTCGCGGCGGCGCAGGTCTTCGTGAATGGTGGCGGGAGTGACGATGGGGGGCTTGCCGGTTTTTTCGAAGCGCTCGGTGCGCGCCATGCTGATTTCGGCGCGGGCATTGCCGGGCAGCGAGATGAAGACGGTCCGCATGTCCTCTTCGACGGCGGTGATCTTCGCGCCCGCTTTTTCCAGATCTTTCTGGAGCTTGAGAGGATTGCCCTGAACGGTGAAGTCGAGGTCGCGGATGGTGAAGCCGCTGATGATGTCACGGATGGCGCCGCCCGTGAGGTAAAGGTTCATGCCGGCGGCGCGGGCTACGTCTTGCACCAAGCCGGCGCCCTTGAGCTGGTCCGGGGTCAGCCGGATTTCCATCGTGTAAATGTAGTCAGCCATTCGTTTCGAAGCGGCTGCCGGACCTTACTTCCAAGGCGATGTGAGCAGCGATCGCGCCTGGGGGAGGGCCGGACCTGCCAAAACTTTCCACAAGATTTCCACAGCTTAAGCCACCGCATTCTCCGGCACTCTGCCGCCCGGATGCAAGTGGCTTAAATCAAAGTACTTATGCGTAATGGAATCTTTGCGGCAAGCTAAAGAAAATAACACACAGTTTACATTTTGGCTACTGCCAAGGCGGATTCCACTCGTTTTCGACGAAAAGGTGCGAGAATCAGGGGCGGATTGTGGAGTACAAGGCGGGATTGCTGATTTTTGATTGTTGATTGCTGATTGAAGACCGGAAGGGTCGACGAAGGATTCAATTTGAAATCTGAGATTTGAAATCTGCAATCTGAAATTCCCGCATGCTCCCGCCTCTGATTGACAAGAAAGACTTAATGCCTTCGACGCACAAGAAAGTGATCGTCCGCAAGATGGACCGGGACACGGTTTCGGGTTATGTGTCACCCGAGCAGTTCGTCCACGAGGGCAAGCTGGAAGTGTTGAATACTTCGGGGACGGTGATTGCGATCGACCTGCGGGAGATTAAGGGCGTTTATTTTGTGCGCGAGTTCGGGGATTCGGAGTCGTTAACGCGCAAGACGTTTACAACTCGTCCGCGGTCGGAAGGACTGTGGGTGCGGCTGCGATTCAAAGACAGCGAGATTCTCGAAGCTCTGATGCCCGCCGACTTGACCCAGACTACGCCAGAGGGCTTTCTGGTGAATCCGCCAGACCAGCGATCGAACACGCAGCGCATCTTTGTGCCGCGTACAGCGCTGGAGTCGCTTACCGTGCTGGCGGTGATTGGGGCCACCCGGCGGCAGCGGCGCGGAGCGCAGGATCAGCGGCAAGTGCCCATGTTCGAAGAGTAGATGCGCATGTAGCGACAGCCGCCTCAGCTGTCCCGCGAAAGCGAAGCCGAGCGGGTTGCGAATGACATGCCCGGGCCAGCGTTCCGAAAACCAGGCTCTTGAAAACCAAGCTTTTGAAAACCTGGACGGACGAATGCGTCCGTCCCTACACGTTCCCACACGTCGTTCGTCCCTACACGGTTACTTCTTCCCCTTGAAAAGCGTTGAAAAGTGATAAAGGGTTGGTGTAACGTGTCAGGTCCACACAGGCTCCGGCCTGGCAAGAGACGATCGGGTCCCGCCTTCTCCCGTCCGTTCGGCCTCTGGTGGAGGTCCACAATCTTTCGGTCCCAGGTGTGCCCATGCCGGTGTGCCCCGTAGAAATGTGCCCAACAGAAGTGTGCCCCACGCCAGCGATTTCCGCATCGCCTTCCAGCCATCCGGTCTCTGTTCTGGAGCGAGTTGGGGCCGCAGGAATTCTCTGCTTGGCCGCACTCTGCGCTTCGAGTTCGGCCCAGCAGGCGGCGCAGGCCTCGGCGGGAGTGCCGCGTCCACCGATCCGCCAGGCGGTGGACGAGACGCATCTCACCACGCTGAAGGGCAATACGCATCCACTGGCGCGGCCGCAGTTTGACCTGGGGACGGCTCCGGCGACGCTCTCCATGGACCGCATGCTGCTGGTGCTGAAGCGCAGCGCTGAACAGGAGACGGCGCTACGCAAGTTGCTCGACGATCAGCAGGACAAGCATTCGCCGAATTATCACCAGTGGCTGACGCCGGCGCAGTTCGGTAAACAGTTTGGGCCCGCCGACGCGGACATTCAGACGATCACCACATGGCTGCAGTCGCACGGATTCACGGTTGGTTCGACCAAGGGACGCACCGTGCTGGAGTTTTCGGGATCGGCGAGCCAGGTGAACGAAGCGTTTCATACCACCATTCACAAATACGTGGTGAACGGCGAACAGCACTGGGCGAACGCGAGCGATCCGATGATCCCCACAGCGTTGACGCCGGTGGTGGCGGGAGTGCTGACGCTGCATAATTTCCTCAAAAAACCGGCGAGCCATTTCAACGGGCAAGCGGTTCTGGCTAAGGTTGTGCCGGGCAAGAAGCCGCAGGTGACGTTTCCGGCGCAGAGTGGACAACGCACAACCAATGCGCTGGCACCACAGGATTACGCCGTCATTTACGACATTAATCCGCTCAATAATGTCGTCAATGGCAGCGGAATTAGCATCGGCGTGGTGGGCCGTAGCAATTTGTACAACGGGGGAACTGATATTTCGGATTTTCGCGACAACATTGGAGGATGCTGCGGGCCAATCAACATTGTTCTCGACGGTCCCGACCCGGGTGATCTAGGGGGCGGCGAGGAAGCGGAAGCGACATTAGATTCGACGTGGTCAGGCGCCATCGCACCATCCGCGAACGTCAATTTAGTGGTCTCGGCTTCGACGAACACCACAGATGGCATTGACCTGTCAGAGACGTACATCGTCGAAAACAATCTCACCGACATCATGACCGAGAGCTTCAGCGCATGCGAACTTTATGCCACCGACGGTCAGCTTGCATTTAGTTCCAATATGGCGGAACAAGCGGCGGCGCAGGGCATCACGTATTTCGTTTCGACCGGCGACAATGGGACGGCGGGGTGCGACGATCCGACGGTGGCGCCAGCTTCTAATCCGATTTCGGTCAACCTGATCGCGTCCACGGCGTTTAACGTCGCGGTGGGTGGAACCGAGTTCAACGAAAACGGAGATCCTACAAAATATTGGGGAACGGAACCACCAGTTCAGGAGTCGGCGATCTCGTACATTCCAGAAAACGTTTGGAACGAGAGCAGCCTCGCCAACGGGCTGTGGTCGGGCGCCGGCGGCGCCAGCGCCGGAAATGTACGAGCGGGGGGAACGACGTCCGGTGTTCCAAAACCTTACTGGCAATCTGGGGTTGCGGGAATCCCGGCGGACGGGGTACGCGACTTGCCCGACGTCTCGCTGACCGCAGCCGCGCATGATCCGTACCTGTTGTGTTTGGAAGGCTCGTGCACGCCGGATAGCACGGGGAACATCTATGTATATTTCATCAGCGGCACCTCTGCGTCAGCGCCGTCGTTTGCGGGAATCATGGCGCTGGTGGATCAGAAGCAGCTGATAGCAACCACCAACGCCCGGCAAGGTCTCGCCAACTACGTGCTTTACCGGCTGGCCGCGGCGCAGAGCGCTTATCCAGCGCAGTGCAACGGTTCGAGCACGACCACGCCGCCGGCGAGCACTTGCATCTTCAACGACGTGACCGTCGGAAACGACGCCGTGCCTGGCGAGGTCACAACAGAATATTCGGCGAGTGCGGGTTACGACCTGGCGACGGGGCTGGGCTCGGTGAATGTGGCGAACCTGGTGAACGAGTGGGCCTCGGTCACATTTAATGCGACGACGACTAACTTGGCATTGAGCCCAACCACCGGCATTGTTCATGGGTCGCCAGTGACCGTGAACATCTCGGTGACATCGAACGGCGGGGGCACGCCTATTCCCTCAGGCAACGTGGCATTGTCTGCTTCCGTCGGCGCGAGTGGATCAGGGCAGACGCTGTCGGGAACTTTTTCGCTTGCTCAAGGAGCGGTCGCCTCCTCGACGAGCGCCCTTCCGGGTGGAACCTATTCGGTAACGGCAAACTATGCGGGGGATGCTACGTACGCTCCCAGCACTTCGTCGCCTGTGACAGTTACAGTCGGCGCTGAATCCAGCACGGTCAGTGCAACGATCGGGGCGTACAACTCGACAGGCAATTCCATTCCGCTGAACGGCGTGCCGTTTGGAAGTTTCACTTATTTACGAGCGGACGTGCAGGGCGCCTCGGGACAAGGCGTGCCAACCGGAAGCGTTACTTTCACCGATAGTTTCCCGGCCCCGATTCCCGGCGGCGGCACGTTCACCCTCAACAGCCAGGGCAACACGGCGAATCCAAATGGAGTGAATTTTGATACAGGAACGCATACGATTTCGGCTTCCTACAGCGGGGATGCGAGTTTCAGCCCAAGCAGCACGACCCAGCCGCAATCGGTTACGGTGACTCCGGGATTCTATGCGACGATGGCGGCAAGCGCTTCGCAGGTGATGATTTCGGCGCCGGGAGGAATCGGCACTGCTACCGTCGCGGTGGTGAATTCGACCGGCTTCAACGGTGCGATCACGCTGGCGTGCGCGGGCCTCCCTTCTGAAGCGACCTGCGGCTTTAGTCCCTCGAGCGTCAAGGCAACAGGCGCGTTCGGCACAACGAATGTGACAGTCACGGTTACGACCACTGCGGCGACAGCAATGGCCACGCCCCAGCGCCGGACTTTCTTGCTGGCGGAGTCGCTGATGGGCTTGGGACTGCTGTTCTCCGTGGTGCTCGTGGGCGGGAAACAGCAACGGACGCGAGCAATGTTCCTGCTGATCATGCTGATGATCGTGACGGTGCCGGGTTGCGGCGGGGGCGGCGGGGGCGGAACGAAACCCCCACCTTCGAATTCGGGCACGCCTCCCGGCGTGTCGAATGTTACGGTGACCGCGACCAGCGGGACGAGCGTGAGCCAGACGACCTTTACGCTTTCCGTGCAATAGACTGCGGCGAGTGGCGCTGCTGGCGTGGAACGGGCGTGGGAGTGGTGTACGATTAAATCGCATTCCATTCCAACCATCATGAAACTTTCCCAGATCGCTTCGGCTCTCGACGCGCGTGTAGAAAACGGTTCTCCGGACACAGAAATCAGCGGGCTCAACGGAATCGAACAGGCTGGGCCCGGGGAACTTAGCTTCGTATCGAATCCCAAATATGCGGCAGCGGCGCGGTCTACGAAAGCGTCGGCAGTGATCGTGGGCGAGAACTTCCCTGCAATTCCGGCGGCGATGTTGCGCGCGAAGGATCCGTATTTGGCGTTTGCCGGCGCCCTCGAACTGTTTCACCGCCCGCTGCGGTATGAGCCGGGCGTACACGCGACCGCCGTCGTGCACGCGAGCGCGCGAATTGGGGCCAATGCGCACATCGGGCCTTATGTGGTGATCGATGAAGACTTTGAGATTGGGGACAATGCAGTGCTGCTGGCGCATGTCGTCATTTATCGGGGTGTGAAAATTGGCGTAAATTTTTTTGCGCATGCGCATGCAGTGGTGCGGGAGAACTGCCGGATCGGCAACAACGTGCTGCTGCAAAACGGCGTGGTGATTGGCGCGGACGGCTTTGGCTTTGCAAAAACTCCCGAGGGACGCTGGCATAAAATTCCACAAGCAGCGCCGGTGGTGATCGAAGACGATGTGGAAGTGCAGGCGAATTCGTGCATCGACCGCGCCAGCGTCGGAGAAACCCGCATCGGACGCGGCGTGAAGGTCGACAACCTGGTGCAGGTTGGGCACGGATCTCACGTTGGGGAAGACGTGCTGCTGTGCGCGCAGGTGGGGCTCGCAGGGTCAACTGAGATTGGTAACAAGGCGATTCTAACGGGGCAGGTTGGCGTGGTCGGGCACTGCAAAGTGGGAGAAGGCGCGATCGTTACACCGCAGAGCGGCGTGGCTCATGATATTGCGGCGGGAGCGCTGGTCAGCGGAGCCCCGGCCGTGGATCACACATTGTGGCTGAAATATTCAGCGATCTTGCCAAAACTTCCTGACATTGCGCGAGCGGTGCGGAAACTTTCAAAAACTTAACCACAGAGGACACCGAGGACACGGAGGAATTACGCGTAGGCTGTGCCGCCTTGGGGTTCTTTATTCTCGGCGCCTTCTGCGGGCGACAATGCGGGTTGACGATATTCTTCCGGCAGGCCGCTTTCGATGGCGGCTCTCACTTTTTCCATCAGGCAATCGCGGCTGACGAAATCCTTGGGCTCGATCGGCTCATGAAAAATTACTTTCACCAGCCCGGGACGGATGGAGAATCGCGCCTTGGGCATGGTGTAGTGCGTGCCGACGATGGTGATGGGAATTACCGGAACGCCGCATTCCATCGCGAGATAGAACGGACCTTTTTTGAAGGGGAGAAGTTTGCCATCGAAGGAGCGCTTGCCTTCGATGTAGATAATCATGTTGACGCCTTGCTCGACGATGACGGCCTTCGCGGCGCGAACCGCTTCGATACCGGCATCGCGATTTCCACGGTCGACGGGCACCAGCGATCCCATGCGCATGGCGCGACCGAGGATGGGAACTTTGAACAATTCTTTTTTTACCAGGACGGAGGTGCGCCGGGGGATGAGCGGAACTTGAATCGGAGGATCGAGATTGGAAACGTGATTGGTCATGAAGATGTAACTGCGCGAACGGTCGAAGCGATCGAGGCCGACGCTTTCAACGCGCACTCCGGTGATCCACACGCCGGCCCATGCGCCCCACATGAACAGGCGATAGAGAATGCGGACATTTCCCATGATGAAAGTTGCGGGGAAACCGATAATTGCAGCGACGGGAGCGGCAAGGGCCCAGAAGATCAGCATGAGGAGCGTGCGGATCATTTTGCTGTTCCTGTGGAGCCACTTGTGTCGAGGGTTTGAGCTTCGCCTTTCAGCCAGGCGAGGCGGCGCGCACGTTGCGGGGGAGTGACCTGTTCGAGATCCTGCAGTTGGTACGAGATTTCCTGGCGACTGCCGACTTTGAACTTGAGTTCGCGATCGGCGCCGCGGCGCGATCTGACTTTTACAGTGAGCGTCTCGCCGGGATTCAGGCGGGATAATTCTTCGCGAGATTCCTGCCCGGCGGGCTTGCCCTGGAGTTCAACAACGGTGTCGCCCGCGCGCAAGCCTGCCTGCTCGGCCTGGCTGCCGGGCGTGACCGCCGCTACCATCATGGGTCCGTCGAAGTTGCGCGAGGCTATGAAACCAGCGTCGGTAACGGTGTTTGGAATCGCTTCCACGCGCAAGCCGACAGATCGAAAAAAAACGTCCCAGGGAATTTCGTCGGTTCCGGCCACGTATCTGGCGAAGAATGTATCCAGGTTGGCGTGGCTGACCGCTTCGGCGGCCTCGCGAACGCCGGCGGAATCGTTGAAGAAACGGCCCTTGCGGGCATAGTTGTCGTTCATCCACTGCATGACTTCGCGCAACGATGCCTGTCCGTGGCTCACTTTGCGCACCTCCAGATCGAGCAGGATGCCGAGCAGTTCGCCCTTGTTGTAATAGGATACGCTGCGGTCGGGACGATGGTAATAACCGTAGCCCTCAAGCCAGGCATCGAGGCTGGATTCTTCCGCCGACTGGGTGAGGTGCGCGGGACGGCGCTCGAGTTCGGAAATCAGTTCACCGAGGCGGAGAAGATATTGGCGTTCGTCAAGCAGGCCCGCGCGCAACTGTATGGTGCCTTCAGCGGTGCTGGTGACGCCTTCGCTGAACCACAACGCTCGCGTGTAATTTTCCTTGGTGTAGTCCACCGGTTCAAGCGTCTGCGGGCGGATGCGCTTGACGTTCCACAGGTGAAAGAATTCGTGGGCGGTGACGCCGGTGAAAGCGTCAAGAGATTGACGCATGGCGCCCGCACTCACGTCGATGGCGGTGGAGAAGGCGTGCTCCATGCCGCCGCCCGCGGGGCCGTGCGGGAAGTGATAAATGAACGTGTAGGTGTCGAAGGGGCGGTCGTTCATCCAGGTGGTCGCGGCCACAACAATCTTGCGCAACGCGGCGACGATTTTGGCCATGTTGTAGTCGGCGGAGTCGGCATCGATGACGACGCGGTAGTGGGCGCCGCCTTCGTCGAAATCTGATTCTTGAAATTCGCCGATTTCGACTGGAGAGTCGACGAGGCGATCGTAATTCGGGGCGGAGAACTTGCTGGCCGATGCTGCGAGGGCAGTTGCGATCTGCCATCCTTCGGGGAGATGCGTGAAACCAATCTGCACCGGGGCTGCGCGCTCGTCCACGGAGTACATGAGAAGCTGCGCCAGATTGAAGAAGGCATGGTGCGAGTTGAATTGCGCGTTGAACGGACCCGGAGAGTCGGCATAAATTTCATATTCCACGATCGCGCCGTGCTCGGCACCTTGAACTTGCCAGCGGCTCATGTTGAGTTCGTGCAGTGCAAGCGGATTACCGGAGCGATCTTTGGCACGGACCCAGTTGACATACTGGGCAAAATCGCGAATCTGATAGAGAGCATTCCAGACGGGAAGCTGGAGTTCGCGCTGCGCGGGGCCTTCGGGGAGAAAGATTTGCACGTCGACCAGATGCTGCTCGGGGGATGCGAGCGAGATTGTGTAGGCGACTGGAGACTGCCCGGTCGCAGCGGATGAGAGCGCGAGGACCCCGCAAAACGCCAAGCAAAACACGCGAGCGAGCGGGCGACGATGCGCGCGACGCAGATTCATCGCTTCCCTGCCAGTTCGCGCAGGCGTGCGGGCAGCTTCTCATAAATTCCTCCAAACCCGCCGTTGGAGAGAATGGCAACGACATCGCCGCTGCGCATCTCAGGAGCGACGGTTTGCACGATGGCGTCGGCGTCGTTGAGAAGGCGCGCGGGACGGCCATTGCGCTCGATCTCCGCGGCGAGCGCTGGTAACTCCAGGCGCTCGTTTTCTGGAACTGCTTCGGAGCGGAAAACGCCCGCGACGATGACCTGGTCGGCCTGCGCCAGGCTGCGAGCTAAGTCGCTTTGCAGAATGCGGCGACGGAGAGTGTTGGAGCGCGGCTCAAGAATCGCCCATAGGCGCGCCCTGGGATAGCGCGCCCGCAGCGCTTTCAGCGTGCCCGCAATCGCGGTGGGATGATGCGCGAAGTCGTCGATGATCGTAATGCCGTCCACCTGAGCCTTCACCTCGAGACGGCGCTTCACGCTTTTGAAAGTTTTCAGCGCGGCGGCGATCGCATCTTTTGGAACGCCGCATGAGGCTGCAAGAGCCGCGGCGGCGGTCGCGTTCCAGACGTTGTATTCGCCGGCGAGCGCGAACTCGAGATCGGCCCACGGCTTGTCATTGTGAAGCACGGTCCAGGCAGTGCGCGAGGGGTCGAGACGCAGGTTCGTGACTTTCCAGTTCGCGCGCGGGCCAGCGCCGTAGCGTTCGACCGGGCAAAACGCCTTAGCCAAACAGCGCTCCAGGCTGGGGCTTTCTGAGGCGTCTCCGGTAAAGCCGTCAAAGGCGACGATTCGTCCGCGGCGCGGAATGAGATTCACCAGGCGCTTGAATGCAGTCTCGACGGCGTCGAGATCTTCGTAAATGTCGGCGTGATCAAACTCCACCGAGGTCAGAATCACCGAGTCAGGAAAGTAGTGCAGAAATTTTGGGCCCTTGTCGAAGAAAGCGGTGTCGTACTCGTCGCCTTCAAGAATGAAATGCCGGCCGGAGTCGAGATGAAAACTTGAACCGAAATTTTCGGCGATGCCGCCGATCAGGAACGAGGGGTGCAGTCCGGCGGAATGGAATATCCACGCCAGCATGGACGTGGTCGTGGTCTTGCCGTGAGTTCCGGCGACGACCAGAACCTCTTTGCCGCGAAGAAATTCGTCGTGTAGCAACTGCGGCAGAGAACAAAAGGGGATGCGCTGGTCGAGGACGTGCTCCAGTTCAACATTGCCGCGCGACATGGCATTGCCGACGACCACCAGATCGGGCGCAGGGTCAAGGTTTTTCGCGTCGAATGGCTGCGCTACGGGGATGTTTAATTCGCGCAGAAAATCTGACATGGGCGGATAAGCTGCGGCGTCGGATCCGGTGACGTGAAACCCGCGCTGCTTCAGCATTCCGGCGAGAGAGGCCATCGCCGTGCCGCAGATGCCAATGAGGTGAATGTGTTTTTTCTGGTTCATCTCGTTTTAATTGTTTTTGCAGCCGCTAGGGCGTGACTGCGGATTCTAATATTTTCAGAGCGACTTTTCCGGCGCACACTGTCAGTTTCGCTTGCACTCCGAACGGCAGCGTGATGTTGCCTGAGGTCACGTGCCCCGAGCGAACGCCGAAGGCGACGGGCACGCCAAGGTCTCCGACAATTCGAGTGATCACTTCCTGAAGAGTGTAATTCTGATTTGCAGTCTGCACGCAGTCGAGCATATCTCCGAATACGATGCCGCGCACGCCGTTGAAATGTCCCGCGAGTTTCAGTTGCATCAGCATGCGATCGATCTGATAGGGCTTGGTGGCGAGATCTTCGAGGAAGAGAATGGTACCGGCAGTTTTGATTTCCCAGGGCGTGCCCAGCGACGCGACCAGGATCGAGAGGCAACCGCCGTATAAAACGCCTTCGGCGTCACCGTCGACCAAGGCGCTGACTTCCGCGCCCAGAGCCACATCCCAAGGCGTAGTTCCGGAGACGGCCGCCTGCCACGACGCGAGGTCGACGCCGTCGGCGTGCGCCCAGTCCTTTGTCGCCATTGGTCCGTGGAAAGTGACGAGGCCAGCGGCGTCGTGAAACCAGGTGAGCAGGGTGGCGATGTCGCTGTATCCGACGAAAATCTTGGGATGCGCTTTTACGATGTTCAGGTCAAGTTTACTCAGCAGATAGTTTGCGCCATAGCCGCCGCGAGCGCACACGATGGCGCGTACATCGTCGCGGAGGAACATTTCCTCCAGTTCGCGCGCCCTTCGGTCGGCCGATCCCGCAAAGTAAAGGTCCTGCTCAAGAATGGAGTCCAGGTAGAGCGGACGATATCCCGCGCTGCGCAAGGCGTTGCACCCGGCGTCTAAATCTGCGCGCTTAAGATTGCTGGCGGGCGCGACGATGCCGACGGTATCGCCGGGGCGCAGGGCGGGCGGTTTCACGAGTTGAGGACTGAACGAAGACATGTTGCGCAAGACACTAGCTGTCAGCTCTCAGCCGTCAGCTTTCAGCGAAAACATCACCGCCAAAATTCCTCTGGTCATCCTGGACGGCCTTTTTTTTCTACCGCGCTTTACACTTTTACGTAAATCTAACTCAGTAAGAATTCTCCGCGGCATACCAGGCACGCCGGGCCGCACAGAAAAATGTCATGGCCGTCGCTGCGGACGCTTTGCGCGCCACCGGGAGCGTGAACCTTCACAGGCGAGTCGGCACGGCCGGTCGCCATGGCCGCGGCCGCGACCGCGCACGAGCCTGTGCCGGAAGATTGTGTTTCCCCCACTCCACGCTCGAAGAAGCGCGCGCGCACATCGTGCCTGCTGTCGACCACTGCGAACTCGACGTTCACACCTTGTTTGAAGTGTGGATTGCGCTGGATTTCGGCGGCATGCTCCTGCCAATCTGCAGCGAACTCAGGGACGAAGACGACAAAGTGGGGATTCCCCATCGACACGGGGACACCGCGCGCTTCTCCGTTGGTAGTTCTCAGGTCAAGTTCGCGGTCGACCACCGGCTCTCCCATTCCGATTTCAAACTCGTAGTCCCAGTCGCTGCGGGAAGCGAGAATGCAAGTTTTCAGACCGGCGCCGGTTTGAATCGTAACCTTTTCTTTACCCTGCTCGGAGCACAAGTATGCGGCGACGCAGCGGGTGCCGTTGCCGGAAATTTCGGCGTCGGAACCGTCTGCATTGATCAGGCGGATTTCGGCGTCGGCCGAGGGATGCGGCAACATCCACTCCACGCCGTCGGCGCCCACGCCGTCGTGGCGGTCGCAAATGCGTTGTGTGAACCTGTGAATGTTGGTGTCGCGCGGAGCCAGAGAGAACTCGATCAACAAGAAATCATTGCCGCAGGCGCTGGCCTTGACGAACGCGATAGTGGATACGCCCGAATTCACTCGGGGTCCACCCGGCCGAGGCAGATCGCGCTTAGCAGAATTTTCGAACCTTGCAATTGCTGCAGGAGTTGCTTCTGCTCGCTGTTACAGCCGTCGACATCAAATTGCAAGCGGACGTGCCGGTCGGTGTTAGCACTGCACATATTTTTCATGAAGCGGTGATGAGGCTCGAGAATGCGGTTGACCTCGATGCTGATTTGTTCCACGCTGGGGCCGGTCACCTCGTAGCTGTTCAACAGCAATTTGATATTGAAAGTTTCTTCCATGTGGCCGAGAAGAAAAAGCGCGAGGAGAACGAAGCCGGTGGCGAAAATCGCGGTGACGTAGAGACCGCCACCAGCGGCCATTCCAACCGAGGCGACAACGAAGAGCGTAGATGCGGTGGTCAAGCCGGTGGTCAAGCCGCGAGTGTGAAGAATAGAACCGGCGCCAATGAAGCCAATGCCGGGAATGATTTGAGCGGCGATTCTGGCCGCATCAGAGGGAACGCCAGCGAGTTGCTGGGACAGGAGTGTGAACAAAGCTGCGCCGAAACAAATAAACATGTTGGTGCGGAGACCGGCGGCGCGGTGTTTAAATTCGCGCTCGAGCCCAATGATTCCGCCGAGAATGGCCGCCAACGCTATGCGAGTGAGCGAACTGCCGACGATTCCGCTCGCCACTTCTCCGCGCACCAAATTGATGAAATGTTGCCAGGTCATTGAGTCGCACGCTTGCCGGACGCAAGCTTCCGTGGCCGGATTTTACCATCGGATGCGGCGGCCTTCGCGTTACCTGCGTGATTACCGGGCCCGGTAGAGAATGGCGGGCGCCTGCCCGGAAGCGTGGATTTCAACCAGTGCCGCCAAATGCCGCGCCTGCATCGCCTGCCATACGGGGTCTCCCTGGAAGGCGACTACATAATCGGCATAGTGGGCGGGATCGGCCAGCGCGTGTTCCCACAAGCCGTCGGGATCGGTCTGCTTCCAAACCCGATGATTGCCTTCATTGATGACGCGCTTGAGAGGAATGCCTGCCCGTTGGAGTGCGCCGACGTGGTCTCCGACGTACATAAGCAGAGTGGAGTCGGAAGGCAGATCGCGCAGCCAGATGGCGAGCCGGGTTTCGAGTTGAATGCGGGTGCGCATGTTGACTTGAGCTTCTTTCAGGGAAACCGGTGCGGCTCGCACGATGGAGGCATAACTCGCGATTGCTAACGTGAACACGCCAAGCACGCATGCCGCGCGCAGCTTGGGATTCCAGGTGATGCACCGCATTGCGAGATGGACAACGACGGCCAGCGCTACGGCAAAAGCGGGGAGCAACTGCAATCCGTAGCGCACGTTGTAATAAGAGAACGGCCACCATTGCGGAACGAAAATGGGAACGCCGCCGTAGGCGACCGAGAGAGCGTAGAAGACTCCGGGGACGAGCAAGAGAAGCAGGGGCCAGGCTCTCGCTGGAGATGAGATGGCCGCATCGGCTGCCGGATGGCGAATCAATGCGGCTGCGAGCACGCCCGCAACCGCGACCAGGATCCAGGCCCGCTGCAGAGGTACATTGTCTGCGAGATTGTCTTCCGCCGATTTAAGAAAATACATCCCGGCCAGCAGAGGATTGCCGGTGCCGGGATGGCCAACATTGCCGGCGCTCTGATTGTGGCGCTCGATGGCCTTGGCCGAGTAGGGGCCGTTCGCGAACTCGAGTGGATTGCGATAGACGATTCCGTTGTAGGCCAGCCACAGCAGGGGCGCGGCTGCCGCGATTAGAACGAACTTCACCAATGCGGCTTGCGTAATCCGCAGCGCGTTCACGCCCTGTGCGACCTTGCGAGAGCGCATGCTGAGGAGCACGACCACGGCTGTAAGCACGGCGGCGAGGAACCATCCGTCGTAGCGCGTGAGGCAAGCGGCGGCAAGACATAACGCACATTTTGTGAGCGCCTTGGCGTTTCCGCGCAGGAAGTCGGTGAAGTACACGACGGTCCATAGAAAGAACGCAAGATAGAGCGTCTCGCCCATGGCGGTGGTTTGCATGTAAATCAGATTCGGGTTGGCCGCGAAGAGTACCGCCGCCGTCCATGCGGCGATGCGTGCAGTCGCATCCGGTTCAAGGCCGCGAGAGAGCGCGCTTCGAACCAGGCGAAACATTCCAACCACGCTGAATACGTAAGCCGCCATGGAGGGGATGGAGCCGCCGACGCCGCGTCGCCACATTTCGTTGGAGAGCAGGAACGGAATCATGAGCAGGTGCGGCAGAGGAAGCCAAACGGTACCCAGTTGCAGCAGCCCGGGAGTTTTGGAATCGAAGACGCGCCGCGCGATGTTGATGTGCGCGACGGCGTCGCCATAGAGGAGCACGTCGCCGCGCTGAAAATAAAAGAGAAATGAAACAACGGAAACGCAGGTCGCGAGCCAAGCCAGCAGGCTGATCTCAGAATCCCAGCGGGAACTGGAGCGGGAACTAGGAAGTGCGTTCTTTAATTTCCTGGGCACAGTTTTGTCGGTGCGAGTGCCGATCGAGCGGTCAGAGGCAGACTACTCCAGGTGAGTGAGTTCGCGAAAGATCTGGAAGCGGGCGTCGATTTCTTCGCGAGTCAGGGACTGCAGGCGTTCGGTGCCGAAGCGCTCGACCGCAAACGATCCCATGACGCCGCCATAGAACAAAGCGCGCTTCAATACTTCGCGGGTCAATTCCTCCTGCGCCGCCAAGTAGCCCATGAATCCGCCGGCAAAGGAATCGCCGGCGCCGGTGGGATCTTTGACTTCTTCGATGGGCAGCGCCGGGGCACGGAAGGGATGGCGGCCGATGCCAAAAGCGCCTTCGCGGAAGAAAATGGTCGCGCCGTATTCGCCGTGCTTGATGACCAGGGCCTGCGGGCCCATGGCGAGAACTTTGTTGGCGGCGCGCGGCAGATTGGTCTCGCCGGCGAGCATCTTTGCCTCAGTATCGTTGATCAACAAAACATTTACCAGTTTCAACGTTTCACGAAGTTCCTGGGGCGCGCGCTTGATCCAGTAATTCATAGTGTCGCAGCCAGTCAGTCGGACGCCGTTCATCTTGCGGCGAACGTTGGCCTGCAGAGTGGGCTGGATGTTGGCGAGGAAAAGGAAATCGGTGTCTTCGTATTCCTGGGGAATGCGGGGCTGAAATTTTTCGAAGACGTTCAGATCGGTAAAGTCGGTCTTAGCTTCGTTAAGGTTGTCGGTATAGGAGCCGCCCCAGCGGAAAGTCTTGCCCGGCGCGCGTTCCAGGCCGCGAATGTCGATGTCGTGGCTGCGAAACACTTGTTCCTGCTCGGGGCCAAAGTCTTCGCCCACAACGGCGACGACTCGTACGTTGGTGAAATAACTGGCCGCCAGGGAAAAATAAGTCGCGGCGCCGCCGAGAATATTTTTCACGCTGCCAGAAGGCGAGGTGACGTCATCGAACGCAACTGAACCGACTACGAGAATACTCATTCAGAATTTGGCTCCTTGATTCGTGGCCAGTTGATCGGGCACTGTTTCAGACGGTGATGCGCTACGTCAAATACTTTCCCAGAATTAATTTCAACTTTTTCTTGGTAGCGGCGGGAATTTTCTTGCGATCGGTCAGGATGGCGTGGGCCAGCGCAGAGCCGCACTTGCACGAACGCTCGCGCGGCATGGCCGCTATCGTTTCGCGAACCACCTTCGTTGCGTTCTCCGCGTTCTTGACCAGCACGGCGACAATTTGATCGACCGTCACCGAATCGTGATGCGGATGCCAGCAATCGTAGTCGGTCACCATGGCGACGGTTACATAACAAAGCTCGGCCTCGCGCGCCAGCTTGGCTTCCTGCAGGTTGGTCATGCCGATGACATCCATGCCCCAGTTGCGATATACATTCGACTCTGCTTTCGTGGAGAACTGAGGGCCTTCCATGCAGAGATAAGTTCCGCCGCGCTTGCCGACGACGCCGACTTTCTTGCACGCGGAGGCGACTATTGCTGCGAGTTCTCCGCAGACTGGTTCGGCGAAAGCGATGTGCGCGACCACGCCGCCGCCGAAAAAAGTATCCACGCGATGGCGCGTGCGATCGAAAAATTGATCGGGAATCACGAAGTCCAGCGGCTTATGCTCTTCCTTCAACGAACCGACGGCCGAGATCGAAACGATGCGGTCGACGCCAAGTTGTTTGAAGCCGTGAATGTTGGCGCGAAAATTCAATTCGGTGGGCAGGATGCGATGGCCACGCCCATGGCGCGCCAGAAACGCGACCTTACGATTCTCCAGCGTGCCGCAGACGTAGGCGTCGGAAGGCGCGCCGAATGGGGTTTTTAGGCGCATTTCCTTAATCTTGGTAAGTCCGGGCATGGAGTAGAGCCCGCTGCCGCCGATAATTCCGATTTCCGCCTGTGCCAATGCGCCTCCGAAACGCGTAGTAAGTCAAACTCGTGATTATACAGGATGAGAATTGGGGGATCGCAGCCCGGTGAGCGAGGCGATCTGTGACCGTAGACCGATTCGGCGAGGGTGGGCACCAGGACGAGTGGCGCTACAATTTGAACATGAAGTTTTGTTTCGCCGCCTGCGTACTGTTGTCGGTTTGCTCTGCGCGGGACAAAGCCGCGCCGCCGCCAGAGCCGAAATCGGTCACCGTCAATGCGGTGATCGACCACAATCGGGTGGTCCTCAACGCCGAATCCCATTGCCGAGCGGAGCTACAGAGCGCGTTCGCGCGTGGGTGGATAACGGTAATCCCGATCTCTACTTGTCGCGCCGACTTGCAACAGCTTTGGGACTCGCGGTGACCTGCGACGACAAGGAATGCTCCGCGCCTCCGCCGCCAGAGATGAGAGTCGGGGGGATGACGGTTCCGCTCTCGGGCGTGAAGCAGGCGAAGATTCCGCTGAGGCCGGTGAATGCTGCGTCAGTGCTGACGCCGGGTATGAACGTGGAGATCACCCTGCCCTCCAGCATCCTGCGGCACTATGACGTGCTGATTGATTTTCCCGGACGCAAATTCTCCATCGGCGCGCCGGGAACGATTATGCTTCGGGGACCTAGCAGTAAGGTGCAGGTGAATGCCGAGAATGGATTGATCCAGGTTCCGAGCCAGATTGAAAACAAGAAATACAATCTGGCGCTCGACATAGGCTCCAGTATCAGCTTTCTTTCGGAGGATTTGTTCGACAAACTGGCCGCCGCGCATGCGAATTGGCCGCACATGACCGGGGCCGTCGGATCCGCCAACATGTGGGACCTAGAGGACGAAACGAAATGGAAAGTGATGCGCGTGGACCGGATGCAGTACGGGCCGCTGTTTTTGGCGAACCAGGTGGTTGTGGATTTTCCGAAGGATCGGATGGAGTTCTTCGCGAAGCGCGCAGGCGTTGCGACTGCCGGACTGTTGGGGTCGAATGCCTTGCTCAACTATCGAGTCGGGCTCGACTACGCGCATTCGACGGTCTACTTCGAGTTTGGACGGACGTTTAATTTTCCCGAGTTCGATGTCATTGGGCTCATCCTGCGCCCGGAAGACGACGGTCGATTCACGATCCTCGGCGTTGCGGATTTCGAAGGTAAGCCGTCGGTAGATGGAGTTCAGGCCGGCGATCATCTGGTCGCGGTTGACGACATTCCAGTTCAAGGATCGACGATGGGGCAGGTGTGGAACATGCTTGGGGGAACTCCGGGGCAGCAGCGGAGATTGCGCGTCGAGCGCGGCGGGCAGCCATTCAACATAGCGGCGACGGTGCAGCATTTTTTGGGTGAACTGCCGGACGAAAAAGAAAAGAAAAAGAAGTAGCGAAGGTTATTGCTGGGCTGGTAACGCCGCAAAGACTTCCTTCTCCAACGCCGCGGTGGTGGCCGCGTCCAGACTCTCGCTGACTAACACTGTGTCGCCGCGTTCTTCGATAATGACCGCGCCTTCTTCGGTGGTCCAGGCATGGCGGCCTTGCAGAAGATCTGGTTTGGAATCGCTCGGCGTATCGGAATTGGCGGCAGCGGGATCCGCAATCTCATCCGCTTTTTTGTAGCGTTGCTTGAGCGAGTGCGCGTAGATTTCCGCAAACTCCGCGGCCTTGTCGGCACTCGACCAGCGCGAAACATAGAGCAGGGCGAGAGGCGCAGTTGCAGTTGAGTCTGGTTTGGCGTCGGGCTTGGGTTTTGCGGCATAGTAATATCCGCCGCGCCAATCGGGATAGAGCCGTTTGGAGAGCGGCTTTCCGGCGTATTGCTCGATCAGCACCGCGACATCGAATTCTCCCATCGCGCCGATGTCGAACTTTTCGTAATTCTTGAAATCGTGTTTGAAATCGGGCACGCGCATGGGCTCGATTTTTTCGTCCGCGAGATAAGTTTCGGGTTGCATGATCTGGCGCGTGGTGTGTGGAGGATTTCGCAGCACCCCGGCAAACGCTTTCTCCTTGCCGCCTTTCTGCATCAGCTTGACGATGAAGTCCATGCCGTAGCTGTAGGGAAACGTAAGCGATTCTTTCAGGAAAATGGGAGCGTCGTTGAAGACCTTCGTGCTTGGCGTGCCGGTGAGGGTTTCCTCTTCCATAGCGTCGACCAGAGCGGGCGAAGTAACGATGGAGTGGCCGGTCGGGGCGATGGCATATTGAAACATCATGGCCTGCGCCTGCCCTTCCAGGATGGCTTCGCGGGCGTTATCCATCTCGTCGTTCTCGATGTCGGTCGGTGTGGGATCTTTGCGGATTTCGCCGAGATCTTTTTCGCCTTTCTTCATCCATTTCTGCAGGCCGACCGATTGATCCTGCAAGGCATGGGTTAATTCATGCGCCATGACCGGTTCCTGCTCTTCGATGGGCACCCAGTCGAGCAGGTTCACGGTCTTGGTTTTTGGATCGTAGTAGCCGGCAACTTCCTCGCGCAGCAGGGCGACCAGAAATGTTTCGAGATTGAAATCACGCGGCAGCAGGCCGAATTTTTTCAGCACCAGTTCGGAGCGGCGCAGGCGCTTGGTGTCCTCGTCATTCACGTGCTTAGTGAGATAGGAGACGACCTCATCGCGGCTGGTCAATTTGCGCTTCACTTGTTTCTTGATGGGCAGGCCAGTCTGCTTGCTGTCGAAATCCAGAATTTCGTCGACCGAGTGAAACAGTTCCTCGGCTTGACGCGGCGTGATTTTGACTTCTTCTTTGGGCGGCTCTTGCTGCGGCTGATCTTGCTTAGGCTGCGCCGTGGGTGGAATCGGTTTGGGCTCTTCCGGCGAAGTGCGAGTCTGGGCAGGTTCAGCGGAGTGGGCTGGAGGATTCTCCGCGGGCTGCGGGTCTTGTGCTCGTGCGGCCAGCGGCGTCCATGCGGCCGCAGCCAATCCAACCGCCAAAAGCAACCGGAGAATCCCTGTGAAGCGTGTTTTAACTATATTCATTGAGATTGAGTTTATACGTTTCCGTATACTTTTCCCTCATGACGACCAAGGCAGTCAACCTTTGGAGTTCGGAAGGCCATGTCCGGGACTATCTGGAACGGGCCGATTCGATTTCGCACCGGCAGGAAGGCGAGTCGGCTCTGCTCGAATTTATTCCGCTTGCGACGCGCCGGATTCTTGATCTGGGCACGGGGGATGGACGATTGTTGAGCCTTGTGCGTCACGCGCATCCTGATGGCGAAGCGGTGGCGCTGGACTTTTCTCCGGCCATGCTGGAGGCCGCCGGAAAGCGATTTGCGGGGGAACCGTCAGTCCGCGTGATCGCTCACAATCTGGACGAGCCACTGCCCGCTCTGGGGAAGTTCGACGCGGTCGTGTCGAGTTTCGCAATTCATCATCTGGTTCATGAGCGCAAGCGCGCGCTTTACGCGGAGATTTACGATCTGCTTAATCCTGGCGGGGTGTTCTGCAATCTGGAGCATGTGGCTTCGCCGACGCAGCACCTGCACAAAGAGTTTCTGGAGCGCATCGGATTTACAGTGGAAACCGAAGATCCATCGAATAAGTTGTTGGATATCGAAACGCAGTTGGGATGGTTGCGGGAGATTGGGTTCGAGGATGTGGATTGCTTCTGGAAGTGGCGGGAGTTGGCGCTGCTGGCAGGACGGCGCGCCATAAAACAATCTTCATGAATGGCAGCGAAGCCGAGCCAGCAAACTTTCCTCCGCAGAGCAATTGGGTGTCGCTTTCAATCACGCGTGAGGCATTCCGCCACCCATTCGCCTGCTTCGCGCGTGCCTAGTGGGCCGCCGATATCCTGGGTCGTTTTCTTCTGCCGCACCGCTTCCAGCGCCGCAGCCTCGATCTTTCCTGCTTCCGCAGTCATTCCGAGGTGCGCGAGCATCATGGCTGCGGTGAGGATTGCGCCGAAAGGATTGGCCATGTTCTTGCCGGCGATGGGCGGAGCGGAGCCGTGCACCGGCTCGAACATTGAGGTCCTGCCCGGATGAATGTTGCCGCTGGCGGCCATGCCCAGGCCGCCCTGCAGGCCCGCAGCCAGGTCGGTGATGATGTCGCCAAACATGTTGTTGGTGACGATGACGTCGAACTGGCGCGGGTCGCGCACCATCTGCATGCAGAGCGCGTCAACGTACATGTGCTGCGCCGTGATCTGCGGATATTCGCCGCTGACCTCTTTGAACACGCGCTGCCACAAGCCGCCGGCGTGGGTCATGGCATTCGATTTGTCGCACATCAGAACTTTGTGGCGCGGCGAGCCATCGAGTTTGGTGTGACGCCCGCAATATTCGAAGGCATAGCGGATGATGCGCTCGACGCCTTTGCGCGTGTTGATGTCTTCCTGAATGGCGATCTCGTCGGGCGTTCCCTGCTTGAAAACGCCGCCGGCGTCGGTGTAAACCCCTTCGGTGTTTTCGCGAAGCACGACGAAATCGATGTCTTCGGGCTCGATCCCTTTCAGTGGACAGAGCGTAGCATCGAGAAGCCGCACTGGGCGCACGTTGGCGTAGAGATCCATTTTGAAGCGCATGCCCAGCAGGATTTCTTTGGCGTGAATGTTGGTCTTCACGCGCGGGTCGCCGAACGCGCCGACCAGGATCGCATCGAAATCGCGGCCGAGCATGGTGAAACCATCGGGAGGAACGGTGGTCTGATCGCGCAGATAGCGGTCGGCGCCCCAGTCGAAATTGGTTAGCTCCACGGCCGCGCCGGAAGCTTGAATCACGTTTACCGCCTGCGGAATGACTTCCTGGCCGATGCCGTCGCCGGGGATGACGGCGATGCGCTTGCGGGCTGGCTTTTTCGAGTCCACGGCAGAAACGTTAACACAATCGATATAATCGAACTAGCATGGGAATTACGGCACTTCAGGCTCAGGGCGAAGGATTGGGCGCGGCGGGCGCAGGCGAATATCGCGGCGCGACCACGGCTACACGCTTTGGCGATGCGCAGGCGGAGTTTGCGGCGCTACGTAGCGGGTGCGGCGTCTATGATCTGGGATTTCGCGCCAAGATTTCGCTGAGCGGCGGCGATCGTGTTCGCTGGCTGAACGGGATGGTCACGAATAATATTCGCGACCTGGCGGTGGGTCGGGGCGTGTATGCGTTTCTGCTGAATCCGCAGGGCCACATCTTGGGCGATCTTTATGCTTACAACCGCGGTGAAACAGTGATGGTAGACACCGACTGCGGGCAGGCGGAAAAGACTCTGGCGACGTTCGACCATTACATCATCATGGACGATGTGGAGATTGCAAACCTTAGCGAAAAAATGACCGCGCTCGGAATCTCCGGCCCAAAGGCCCGCGACGTCATGCGGAAGGCAGCGATTGATCTTCCGGACTTGCAACCGCTGCAAGTTCACGAAATTCAGTGTGAGTGCGAATGCGGCTGCCTTAATTGTACGATCGTACGAACGGACGACGCGATTGAGTCCTACGAAATCTGGCTGACGGCCGAGCATGTGAGGCCGCTGTGGAATCAACTGGTAAAGGCTGGCGCCTCCCCGACAGGTTCCGAGGCGCTCGAATTGCAGCGCATCGTTTCTGGCATTCCGCGTTATGGTGTGGACATTCGAGAGCGGGATTTGCCGCAGGAGACCGAGCAGGCGCGGGCTTTGAACTTCAACAAGGGATGCTACGTGGGGCAGGAGATCGTGGAGCGGATACGCTCGCGGGGTGCGGTTCATCGTAAGTTCACGGGGTTCTTGATCGAGGGCGCGGCGCAGATCGCTGCCGGAAGCAAGATTGTTTCCGGTGAAAAGGAAGTCGGCGAGATCACCAGCGCGGCTTCGTTGCCGAGTGCGAATAAGACTGTGGCGCTGGGATACATCCGACGAGAAGTCGGCGTACCGGGGCGGGAAGTAACGATTGGTTCGATCAAGGCAGTCGTGGCGCAGTTGCCGGTTTTGGACAACGTTGTGGAAGAGAATGCGTTGCAAAGGCATTCGGCGTGAGCGAGTGCGGGTGGGCATCGGAGCGAACAAACTGCTGCGGTTTTTTGAGGGAGAAAGTTTTATGGCTGAGAAGAAAGAACAATCTGGATTTAAAGTGACCGACCGCCGGCTGTTCACGGCGGACGGCGAGTTGCGCGGCGATGTGCCCGAGGAAGTGGAAGCGCCGAAAGCACCGGCTCCGTCTGCCGCTAAAAATGCCGAGCCCGCGGCGAAGCCTGCTGGACCGATGGCAACGGCGCCAGCAGAGGGAGGCATTGCGGAGGATCGTGAGATGCCGCCGCCGCCCACGAGCGCGGAACAGGATGCGCAAGCGGCCGCGTATAAGCAGTCAGCGCGCGAACTGGATGCGCAGGTCGAGTTAAGCGGGCATTCCGCCAAAGATTTTGAGATCACGTTTGAACGTTTTCTCGCCTCGCTGTACATGACTGCGATGATGCAACTGGGATTGATGCGGCAACAGGGAGCGCAGCCGCAGGTGGACATCATTGGTGCGCGACAGACGATTGATACGCTGAGCTTGATCGCGGGAAAAACCAAGGGCAACCTGACTCCCACGGAGGAAAATTTCCTGCAGAACAGTCTTTACGAACTGCGCATGGCCTATGTGGAAGTGACCAACGCACTGGCACGGCCGCCGCAGCCGGGGCCTGCCACCGGAACCGGCGGAAGATGACAGAACGATGAAAGCGACTTTGACCGTGCTGGGCAGCGGGACCTCCATGGGCGTGCCCACGCTGGGATGTGATTGCGCGGTCTGCCATTCGAGCGATCCGCACGACCGGCGGACGCGGCCTTCGATCATGCTGGAGTACGACGGGAAGGTCGTACTGATCGACACTACGCCGGACTTTTACGCGCAGGCGGTTCGCGAAAATATTACGCGCGTGGACGCCGTGCTCTATACCCACACGCACGCCGACCATATTCTGGGCATCGACGATCTGCGCCCGCTAAGCTACGCGCACAAACCGAGCAAGTTGCCGCTGTATGCGCGACCCGATGCGGCAGCGTTTTTGCGGCGGATGTTCAGTTACATTTTTGACGCAGATTATAAATTTGGCGGGCTGCCGCTGCTGGAACTGCGCCCCATCGACGGGCCGTTGGATGTGCTTGGAGTGCGCTTCGAGCCCGTCATTCTGATCCACGGCGAGACGCAAATTTACGGATACAGGTTTGGCTCCGGCGCCTATCTCACCGACCATAGCGAGATTCCTGAGTCAACGCTCCATCAACTGGAAGGTTTGGATATTTTGTTTCTGGATGCACTGCGGCACAAGCCGCATCCTACGCACTCGACGGTAAAGAATTCCCTGGCGATTGTGGACCGGCTGAAACCGAAGCGGGCGTTCTTCACACACATTTGCCATGACCTGGGCCACGAAGCAACGAACGCGACGTTGCCCAGGCACGTGCGCTTGTCGTATGACGGGATGAAGTTAGAGTTCGAGATCTAGCAGCCTGATCGAAATTGGTGATTGTTGATTGATGATTGAAAGGCTCCTGAGCTTGAATGTTCGCAATCGATTCCGGTTTTCAATCAACAATCAAAAATCAGAAATCAGCAATCGATCGTCTCCTATGCAGGTTTTTCGCAAACTTGAGGACGTTCCCGCTGACTTCGGCCCCACGATGGTCACCGTTGGAAACTTTGATGGCCTGCACCGGGCGCACGCGCATGTCTTGCGCGAGATCGTTTCGCGGGCGCGGTCGGGCGGAGGCAAGGCCGTTGCGGTAACGTTTGAGCCGCATCCTACGCGGATTTTGCGGCCCGAGGCAGGGTTGAAACTGCTCACACCCACTCCCGAAAAACTGCGGTTGCTGGAAGGCACAGGAATCGACGCGGTGCTGCTGCTTCCTTTTGGGCGTGATCTTTCGCTGATGACTCCGCGGCAATTTGCAGAACGCATTCTCAAGAAAAAGCTACACGCGCGAGAAGTGCATGAAGGATTCAATTTTCGTTTTGGCCATAAGGCATCGGGCGACATGAACATGCTCGCCGAGTTTGGGCGGGAAATGGGATTTGAGGTCAAGGTTTATCCCGAGATGACGGTGCGCGGGGAAACCGTGTCCAGCAGCCAGATTCGCAGGCTGATTGGCGCCGGGCGCGTCAGTCGAGCGCGGCATCTTCTGACGCGGCCATTTTGCATTCTCAGTACACCGGGACGTGGGCGCGGCTACGGGTCGAAATACACCGTTCCGACCATCAACCTGGCGCGCTACGAAGAACTCGTTCCGCAGGATGGCGTTTACATCTCGTGCACGCGAGTAGGAAGCGAGCGCTTCGATTCGGTTACAAATGTTGGCAATCGTCCAACATTCGGGGCGGAACTGTTCGCCATTGAGACCCACTTGCTGAACTTTCATCCCATCGAACTGACTCCGGAGACGGAGGTTGAAATTTGCTTTTTGCAGCGACTGCGGGATGAAATTAAATTTCCCAGCGTGGAAGCACTACGGGAACAGATTGGACGCGATGTCAAGAAGGCGCGCCGATATTTTCATCTGCTGCAACGGGCTGGTGGGACTGCGGAAATCCCGTAGGGCATGCTCTTTCGAGTAACCACTCCCGCCGCGATTCCCCGCTAAAATACATTCCAGGATCCTTCATTCATGGACAAATTTGTCATTCGCGGCGGAGAGCCGCTGCTGGGGACGGTTCGCGTGAGCGGAGCGAAAAATGCCGCGCTTCCCTGCATGGCCGCCGCTCTGCTTACCGATCAGCCGGTCATTCTGGAAAATATTCCGCAGGTGCGCGACATTCAGACCACGCGCAATCTTTTGGCCGCGATGGGTGCTGAGGTCGAACTAGGCTATGGACGCGCCCAGCACCGGACGACCATTCATTGCGCCACGCTCGCCACGCCGGAAGCTTCGTATGAACTGGTAAAAACCATGCGCGCCTCCACGCTGGTGCTGGGGCCGCTGTTGGCCCGATGCGGACGGGCGCGGGTTTCGCTTCCGGGCGGATGCGCAATTGGGCAGAGGCCGATCGATCTGCACATCAAAGGACTGGAGCGGCTCGGCGCCAGGATTGTGCAGGAACATGGGTATGTTGAAGCCACAGCCAATCGGTTGAAGGGCGCGGAATTTGTTTTTGACAAGATCACCGTCACCGGAACCGAGGATCTGCTGATGGCGGCGACGCTCGCCGACGGCGAAACCGTTCTGCAGAACTGCGCTCGCGAACCGGAAGTAGCCGACCTGGCCGATCTCTTGAACAAGATGGGAGCGAAGATCGAAGGCGCGGGAACGCCGACCATTCGCGTCAAGGGCGTCAGCAAGCTGAAGGGCGCGAAACACCGGATCATTCCCGACCGCATCGAAGCGGGGACGTTCATCATTGCCGGGGCGATGACGGGTGGCGATCTCAATGTTGCGGGATGCGACCCGTCGCATCTGGATGCACTGCTCAGCAAATTGCATGAGGTCGGCGTCAAGACTAAGTGCACGACTGACGGCGTGCGAGTGATGGGCGACAATCCTTTTACTGCGGCTGATATGTCGACGGAAGAGCATCCCGGATTTCCCACCGACTGCCAGGCGCAGTTCATGGCTTTGACGACGCAGGCCGAGGGAACTTCGATTATCACCGAAAATATTTTCGAGAACCGCTTCATGCACGCGCAAGAACTGGTCCGCATGGGGGCGAACATCAAGATTGAGGGCCGGCGCGCGGTTGTTCGTGGAAAAACTCCGTTGAGCGCAGCGGCGGTGCTGGCCAGCGATCTGCGCGCCTCGGCGTCGCTAGTGCTCGCGGCGCTGGTCGCGGACGGCGAGACCATCATCGACCGCGTTTACCATATCGACCGGGGCTATGAGCACATCGAGGAAAAACTCAAAGGCGTGGGGGCGCAAATCCGGCGCATTGGCGAGATGTTTCCTAAAAGGGCCGCGGCTGTGAAGAGCTAACCCAAACACGCTTAACCACCGAGGGCACAGAGAACCACAGACGAACAGCCCAGTGTGTCAGGCTCTCGTCAAGCGCGCGATCAAATCCCGATGCTGCGGATAGCGGGCTGCTAGTTCGTTTCGATTTCCCATCTCGAAGTCCTGAAAATCGAATCCTGGCGCGACGGTGCAACCAACCAGCGCAAACGAACTCCAGTCTGCCACGTGAGAGGCGAACCAGTTCCCTGCCGGGACCACTGCTTGCAAAACTTGACCGGCTTCCGGATCGCCGCCCAAGACTATTCGAGAGTAGCTTCCTGCGGAATCGATTACGTGCACCCACAGCGGCGCTCCGGCGTAGAAGTGCCAAAGCTCGTCCGACTGCAAACGGTGGAATGCCGAGAAGTTCTGGCCTTCGAGCAGAAAATAGATTGCCGTGGAGGCGGCGCGTGCTCCCGAAAATCCGGCGGGAAGCGCGTCTTGGGGGATTACGACTTCCGATTTGTACGTCTGGCGAAAATATCCGCCCTCGGGATGGGGAGCGAGTTGCAGCTTCTCGATCCAATCCTTTGCTGTGCTGATCGCCAAAGCTTTCTTCCCGAGAAATCAGATTAAGATACGACGGCGGGCCAGTGAATAGTACGCCTGGAGCGCAGCAAAAAGGAGGATCATGAGGCCGGTTAGCCCCATGTCCTCGGTGCATTATTTTACGATTTAGTTGTTGCGCCGACTACTTCACCATAATTTTGGTTCCGCTCGCATCGAGCGTGCCCTTCACGCGGACGCGCTTGCCTTCAAACTTGGCAACGTCAGTCTGGTGATCGATGTCGTAGGTCTTGCCGGAGTCATCTTTCAGCACATACTTGTCGCCGGACTTTTCAATCGTTCCCGAGAAGCTTTGGCTATCGGAAGTGGCGGCTGCGCCGTTATCCGAGGCGCCGGCTGAGGGAGCGCTGGTCGACGGCGTGCCATTGTTCGAGGCTGGCGGCGCGGTCTGGTCCGGAGTCTGCGCGGTCGGCGCCTGCTGCGCAGCTGGCGGCGTATCGGGCGTGGGCGTCGGCTGAGTCTGCGGCGTCTGTTGCGGCGGCGTGTGAGGCGTTGACTGAGTTTGCGGTGCCGCTTGGTCCGTCGAAGACGGAGAAGTTTGAGCGAGCGCGCTGCCCCCGGAGATCATTCCGAATGCAACTGCCAGGGTGGCGGCGAAAGCGAGAGACCGAACGTGATTTTTCACAAATCCTCCAGGAGCCGAAGTGGCTCTCCTAATCGCCTAGCAAGCAATGTGCCGTCGCAATCCGCGCATTGCAGGGCCCGTGCAAGAAATATTTGATTTGCTGGCTTCGACAGGTCTTCTCTGGAGCTCGCGATCCACATTTCAGGCAAGTTTTTTCGTCGAATACATTGGACCCTGTAGGAGAAATGGCACAGCAGCACCGCTCGCTTGCGAGGGGCGGCGAGCATTTCTTGCTCGTCAGGTGAAAAGTATTCCGGCTAGAAGAGGCAATGCCTAGCCACCGCTTTCCAAGGATGACCAAGCACCTGCATTCGAAGTTCTGGTTATGGGTTCGGCACTTCGTCGGAGATTACATAGAAGTTCGTTAACCGGGCTCTGCCGAACGACGTTGTAATCGCGCAATCGGTGGCGTCACGGCCGGTCGCCATGAGTACCCGGCCGATGCGTGGGATGTTGTGCCGGGCATCGAATGTCCACCAGCGATTCCCCAAGTAGACTTCAAACCAGGCACTGAAGTCCATGGGACTGGGGGCAACAATCACGCCAATGTCGCCCAGGTATCCGGTGGCGTAGCGGGCAGGGATGTTAAGGGCTCGACAAAAAGTGATGGCCAGATGCTGAAAGTCCCTGCAAACCCCGACCCGCTCAGTGTAGACCCCCAGGGCAGTGCGGGTGGGATTGGAAAACTCGTAACCAAAGGTGACTTTCTTGTGCACCCAAGTGCAGACTGCCTTGACGCGCTGCCACCCTCTGGGAGCGTTCCAGAACAACTCTGCGGCCGTGTTCGATAAAAGATCCACTTCACAATAGCGGCTGTTCATCAGGTATGGCAGGACGTCAACCGGCAACTGATCGACGGGAATCTCAGCCGCATCGAGTCCTTCCGGGTCTGGCAACCCTGAATCTTCGATCAGGGTAGAATTCTGCAATCGAATCTTTCCGGGCGGGGCCAACAGGCGGCAAGCTCGATTGCCGAAGGTGTCGCAATAGCTGTCTATTTTCACTAGTGGGTCGGTGCTTAGTTCGTCAGCTTCTCGTAAATCATTCCTTCGCGAAGGATGCACGTTGAGCAGCGTGACGATCGGCACTTCGCCGACTGTCTCAAATTGAATGTCATAGCCGAGCCGAATCATCATAGGAATGCAGGTATCCTTGCGCGAGCAGGGTGCTGGCGCACATGAGATGCAGAAAGTAACACGTCAATCCAGTTGATGTTGCACATTATTTCTCGCTGGGACGGATTGCAAATTCGAGTCCGCAATCAGTGTATGATGCGTTAGGGTTCAGAGCAGAGGACAAATTGACATATTGTTTGGGTATTGCAACGCGGGAAGGCCTGGTCTTGGCCTCGGATTCGAGGACCAACGCGGGTTTTGACCAGGTTAACGTCTGCCGCAAAATGTTTCGCTTCGTGCAGGCGGGCGAGAGGGTTTTTGTAATTCTAACCAGCGGCAGCCTCTCCATCAGCCAATCGGTGATCACGCTCCTGGGCGATGATTTTGATTCCGGGCGCGGCTTGGCCCAGGCTGGTTCGCTTTATGACGCGGCCCGCATTGTGGGCGACTGCGTCCGCCGAGTCTCAGACATTGACCGGGCTTCGCTGGAGCGCGATTCCTTCAGCTTTAACGTTCATTTGCTGCTGGGGGGCCAGGTGCGGGGGCAAGATCCCAACCTTTATTTGATTTATCCCCAGGGAAATCCGCTGGCGGCGACGGAGGATTCGCTTTATTTACAGCTGGGCGAGTGCAAGTATGGCAGGCCGATCCTGGATCGCGGTATCCAATCCTCAACTTCCCTCGAGGTGGCGGCGAAATACGCGCTCCTCTCGCTCGACGCGACCATGCGCTCAAATGTCACCGTAGGTCCCCCATTCGATCTTCTGCTGTACAAAAAAGACAGCCTGCAGATCACGCGCTACAGACGCGTCAGCGCCGGGGACCGGGACTTGAACCTGATCCACTCCAGCTGGGAGCAGTCGCTCCGGCGGGCGGTTGAGCAACTTCCCGACATCGAGTTTCAATCAGAAGGCAGCGAAAACCCGGCGCAGAGCATCAGAGAAGTCGCGCAATCGAGGGTGTAATCTCGGGTTTCCAGCAGTTTCTTCAATAACGCGAATCGGTATTCCCGATCCTCAATTCGCGGTCGATACGCTATTCTGGCGAGGGCCACGGCACCGCGATCATGATTATCGAAACGGATCCGTCCAATCGTAGCGGAGCGGACTCCCTCCACCGCTATGAATTCAATGGCGCGTATGACGAAATGTTCAGCGCGGTGGACCATCCTCGCAAGCAATATCGGCCCCTGCACAACCTGCTCCTCACCCTGGACGCGGACGAGCTAAGACGCAGCAAGCATGAGGCCGATCAGTCCTTCTTCAACCAGGGCATTACTTTCACCGTCTATGGAAACGACAAGGGGACAGAGCGGATCTTTCCGAACGATCTGCTGCCCAGAATTATCACGGCGGCGGAGTGGGAACGGATTGAGCGCGGGCTGACGCAGCGGATCACCGCGCTGAATCTATTCCTGAAAGATGTGTACCACGACGCCAAGATCATTGAAGACGGTGTGGTGCCGGGCAGCATCGTCTACACCTGCAAACACTACCGGCGCGAAATGCGCGGTGTGAAGGTTCCCCGCGACGTATACATCACCGTGGTCGGAACGGATTTGATTCGAGGGCCGGACGGGAACTTTGTGGTGCTGGAGGACAACCTGCGTGTTCCGAGCGGGGTTTCCTATATGCTGACCAGCCGCCGCGTCATGAAGCAGATATTCCCCGGATTGTTTCAAAGATGCCATGTGCGTCCCATTGAGCAGTACAGCCAGGTCCTATTGTCGACGCTGCGGTCGTTTGCTCCAGAGGGCCGGAACGAGCCGACGGTGGTCTTGTTGACGCCCGGTTCCTACAACTCGGCGTACTTCGAACATGCATATCTCGCGCGGCAAATGGGCATTGAACTTGTCGAGGGACGAGACTTGGTGGTGCACGACAACATCGTTTACATGCGAACGACGTTCGGGCTGCAGCGAGTGGATGTGATCTATCGCCGGATCGATGACGACTATCTCGACCCGATGGTCTTTGGGACCGGTTCCTCGCTGGGGGCCGTCGGACTGTTTAATGCCTATCGCGCCGGGAACGTAGCCTTCGCGAACGCGCTAGGGACGGGCGTCGCCGACGACAAGGCGATTTATGCCTTCGTGCCGAAAATTATTCGCTACTACCTGGATGAGGATCCGATTCTGGAAGGAGTCGAAACGCTGCTGATGTCCGATCCCGGCCAGAGGGATCATGTTTGCCAGAATCTGAGTCAGTATGTGGTAAAAGCCGTGGGCGAATCCGGCGGGTACGGAATGCTGATCGGCCCGCACAGCACGGAGGAGCAGAGGTCCGAATTTCGACAGAGAATTTACGCGCAGCCGCGAAACTATATTGCGCAGCCGACAATTAATCTTTCGACCGCTCCATGTTTTATAGACGGCTCTATTGAGCCACGTCACGTCGATCTGCGTCCTTATATCCTGTATGGCGATAAAATCACGATTGTTCCAGGCGGCTTGACCCGAGTGGCACTGCGAAAGGGATCGCTGGTGGTGAATTCGTCTCAAGGAGGGGGATCGAAAGACACCTGGGTATTGCAGAATTGAGATTGGAAGAATAAGAAATGCTTTCACGCGTAGCCGACAGTCTTTATTGGATGAGCCGCTATTTCGAGCGAGCCGACAATGCGGCTCGTGTGCTCAAGGCGACCTATGGCTTGATTTTGAATCCGGCGAAATTTTCCACGGAAGAACGATGGTTTCGCGCCGTGTCGTCGCTGGCTCCGGGCGCGGCTTCCAGCAACGTCGATCCGCAACGTGCTCTGTTTTCGCTGGTGGGCGATCCGGATGGAACTTTCTCGATTGTGAAGTGCATCAGTGCAGCTCGCGACAATGCGCGGCAGGTTCGCGAGGAAATCAGCTCGGAAATGTGGGAGCACCTCAATCGCCTGTTCCACGATGTCACCGGGTCTGTGCTCCAGCCGGACGATGATGCCGGCGCCATGCGCGTAGTAACTCTGGTTCGCGAAGGGTCGTACCGCTTTAGCGGAATTACCGCGGCCACTTTAAATCACGATGAAGCCTGGCACTTTATTCAGTTGGGCAAGTACATCGAGCGGGCGACTAACCTTTCCATCCTGCTGGACGCCTACTTTGTCGTGGGCAAACATGCGGACGATCTGGATTGGGTGGGCTTGTTAAGCAGTTGTGCCGCATTTGAAGCGTACTGCAAGGCATGCACGGCCGAGCTCAAACCGGAACGAATCGCCAATTTTCTGCTCTTGAAGCCGGAGTTCCCTTACTCGGTTCGTTACTCCATGGACCATATGCACAGCGCTCTAAGCGCGATCAGCAATCTTTCCTTGAGCCGCAGGACTGAGAAAGTCGAAAGGTTGATCGGGCGTTTGCGAGCCATGGTCACGTATGTACAGATTGGTGAAATTATTAGCGGCCTGCACAAGTATCTCGCAGGAATTATTGAGCAGTGCCGGGAGTTGCACGCGGCGGTTCAGGAGCTCTATATCGACTACCCGGTTGAAGTCGCGTTTCAAAACTGAAATGTTCTACGCTATCCGCCATTTCACGCGCTACCGCTACAGCCGCTCCGTCTGGCAGAGCATGATGGAAGTGCGCATGCATCCGCGCAGCGAGGGCAACCAGCGCTGTTTTGTTTTTCAGTTATCGGTAAATCCTCGCGCCCGGATATTTGGATACACCGATTCCTACGGCAACCTGGTGCACCATTTCGACCTCCCGGCTCGTCATAGCCAGCTCACGATCATCACCGACGCGCTGGTCAATATCGATCTCCAGCCTGCGATTCCCGAAGTCATGGAGTACGAAGCCTGGCAAGAGTTGGAGGACCTTGTAGAAAAAAAAGATTATTGGGACATGCTGATGCCCAGTCATTTCGCACGCTCAAGCCCGGAACTCGAGCAGCTGGCAGCGGAAATGGGAGCAGCCGAAAGAAAGGGCAGAAGCCCGCTCGCGTTTTTGCAGGATATCAACTCCGGCGTGCATCGCAGTTTCAGTTACGTAAAGAAGAGCACGGCGGTAAATTCCCCTATTGAAGACGCACTTCGCTCGAGGCAGGGCGTGTGTCAGGATTTTGCTCACATTATGATCGCGCTCGTGCGGAATGCCAGGATTCCCTGTCGTTACGTCAGCGGATATCTTTATCACAGCAGCGACAGTGAACGTGGTGTCGCAGAGGGAGCGACGCATGCGTGGATAGAAGCTCTCCTCCCCCGTTTCGGTTGGGTCGGTTTCGATCCTACGACTAATCGACTAGCCGGGGAAAAGCATATTCGCACTGCTATTGGTCGCGATTATGCCGATGTCCCGCCCACCATGGGCATGATGAAGGGGAAAGCGGAAACTCAGCTGCAAGTTCGCGTGCGCGTGACCCCTTCGCAGGCAGTGCTTCCCCCAGATGAGGAATTTGCGGCGGATGAAGAGTGGTCCCAATTTCTTGACGAGAGCCAACAACCTCATCTCGCCGAAGCACATGAACAGCAGCAGCAATAATTACGGCTGCGCACTGACCTCGAGCAGAAGATGTTCCTTGAACGCCGCGTTCAACTTCGCGATTCCGGAAGCTGAAGCTTCCACCATGCCCAGATCGGTTGCATCGGCGTAATCGGTCACCCGATATTTGCCGGGCTTCAATCCGCGCAGTTCGAGTTCGCCTTTCCAGTCGGCCGGGGAAAAGAACGCGTAATACATTTTTCCGTCTTTCGCGATCGCGTAACCCTCGGGCGTGTCGTAGCCGGTCACGTAGAGATCCTCGAACTCTCCTTTGGAAAGCATCTTCTGGTTGTACAGGCCAATCCACTTCTTCCAGTGCTCTTCTTTCGCGGGCGTGAGGTTGACGGCTTTGAACTTCGGGCCGGGATCGGGCCATACAAATTTCGTTCCCACCACGCCTCCCGCTCCAATCGTGGAGGCGAAATCGTCGCCGTGTTCTCTCCAGTCGTTGCCCACTTGGGTCATCGCAGAGAGTTCGACGTGGTCGCCGTAGACGGCTGATTCGGGGCCCAGCAACGCTTTATACATCTTGATGCGCCGGCGCACTTGCACCGCGCCCACCGGATCGGCAGTCACTGCCTGGTCCATGAATGGCAGCCATGCGAGCGATGGCGGTGTGCCGCAGGGGCAACTCTGAGTTACGCTCTGCGGCTTTATCGCGCGCGTCGTCTGGAAAATTTCCTTGTAGACGTCGCCCATCGCATTCACTGAATCCCGCGGCGACTTGTGATGGTGCGCTGGGTTGTAGCAGGCGGGGACGCTGTAAATGTTGTCGAGTTTGCTGCCGTCGAATCCCCAGTCGCGAATGAATTTTTCTATCAGCTGCTTGTGATAGGCGCGAACCTCCGGCACCGCCGGGCACATCACGGCCAAGCCGCGAGTCATGCGGGCGTGCTTCCCGTTCTTGTCGAGGATCAGCCACTCGGGATGCTCCTGCGCAACCTTGGACACGGAATACTTGTGCGATTCGTATCGTCCCTGCCCATCCTCGACCGCCAGCGGCAGCCACCAGATTTGCGCCAGCATACCCTGCTTGTGGAAGTCCTCGGTCATCTTCTGAATGCTGTCGCCGGGGAAGGTGTCAGTGCGCGGATTCCAATCGCCGTAGGTGTCGAACCAGCGGTCGTCCAGCGTGACCCACTTGATGCCCATCTCTTTCAATTTCGGCACCGTTCCCAGCATCTGCGCGGGCGTCACGTCGGCCTCGTATCCCCACCCGCACCAGCTTACGTTGTAGGCCTCACTCGAGGGCTTCGGAAGTTCCCATCCCTCTTTTTGCAGCACGCTCGACCAAATGCGCAGCGGTTCGTAGTAGTCACCCGAAAAAACCGAGACGAAACTGCGCGGAGTGGAATAGGTTTCGCCCGGCTTCAGGGTGATGTTGGCCGCGTAATCCACCTCGGTATTCAGCCGCCCATCGCCTGCGACTTTCGCCGGTATTGCAGCGGAAATCGGGATCGTTTCCACGTGCCCCACCGCTTCGCCAACCTCTCGGGTCCAGAATGCGACGACTGGAATGCCGCCGCCATAGCCGCCTTTGACCATCTCGCCCATCACGTTCGGCTGAAAAAAAGCTGGCTTCAGCTTCACCACATCATCTTTTCCCCAGTCATAGCTCGCGCCATGAAACGACCACATTTCCCAAGGCTTGGCTTTCGAATCTTCGAGTCGTGCGTTCAAACGCCGCCGCAGATTCACGCTCTTTTCAAGGATGACGTTGCTCGTGCCCGCGTTCTTATATTCCACGGTGCTCAGCAAGATGTTGGGAAATTTGTCATAGACCTCGAGCGCCAGAATGGCTCCCAAGTTGATCGAACTTCCCACGCTCTGCGCCGGAATTTCAACGCGCTTGCCTGCCCCCATTTTGCCCGTGGCTTCGCGCACCTGGGTTTGCGCGAAGTCGAGTTTGAAAGGCAAGTCTCTGCCACCGACGCGCACAAAATTGCTGGCGCTGTCAGTTCCGGCGTTGGGTTCGTCGAGCGAAAGCGTCTTTCCGTCGCGCAACAGCGAGGCCTGCACGTAACCGTCTGGCCTTATTTGAAACTCAGCTGCGCTCGTGGTCAGAACCACGGGCCCAGCCTGCTTCGTGTCCACTTTGATCGTTGAAGGCTGGGAGGATTCGGACGCAGTTAGCGGCGAATTGGGCTGCGCGTCCGGCGTCTTCGAACAATCTGTGAGCAGGAAAGTGAGGGCGAGGACCATGCCGAACAGCGTCGCACCGTGTCTGCGAACTATCATTGGAAACTCCTGTGGACTTGTCTTTGGGTCACGAACGGCCAATGCAACGTATCTGCGTTGAATGCAATAATCGCGGTTGACAACGCAATAAAACGAAAGTAAAAGTAATCGTTCGTAATAATACAGCAAGCCCGCGTGTCCAGGCGCATTTGGCTTCCCGCTGGCAGCAAGGGCTCCTCGACAGATTCAGTTCGCGCTGAAGTTTTACTTCTGATCACAGTCCCGGCGTTTGTGGAAAACGCGAGACGCTCACACATGCCTTCGAATGGCTTACTCAACGAAGAACGCCGGCGGGAAATCCTGGAAGTGCTGCACCGCGACGGACGCGTGCTGGTCAAGGACCTTGCGCGGCACTTTCGTATTTCTCAAATAACTATTCGCAAAGACCTTGAGTTCCTGGACGGGCAGGGCGTCGTCCAGCGCACTCATGGTGGCGCGCTACCGGTGCAGGGTGGCGCGCTGCTCGACCCCACGCTGCGCGAGAAGGAGAAACTTCATCGCAAGCAGAAGGCCCAGATCGCCGAAGCTGCGGCCCGCCTCGTAGAAGAAGGCCATTCGGTGCTGTTGGATTCCGGGACGACGACCACGGCCATCGCGCGGGCGCTGAAAGACATGGCGCAGCTTACCGTAATCACGAATGCGCTCAACATTGCCGCCGAGCTTGCCGGAACGAATATTGAAGTGATTCTGACCGGAGGCATGCTGCGCAAGAATTCATTTTCGCTGGTAGGTCCGCTGGCCGAGCGAAACCTGCGGCAACTGAGTGCGGACATTTTATTTTTGGGCGTGGATGGCTTCGACACCAAGGCCGGACTCTTCACTCCCAATCTATTGGAGTCCGAAGTCAATCGCGCCATGGTCGAGGTGAGCCGCAGAACCATTGCGGTTTGCGACTCCAGCAAATTCGGCCGCAGAAGCCTGTGCAACATTATGCCGGTAACGGCCGTGCAGGAAGTGATTACCGACAAGCAGATACCGAAAGCGGATCTTTATGCGCTGAAGGAAGCCGGCGTAAAAGTCACTCTAGTCTGACCCGGCCGGCCTCGAGCGAAGCGGTCAGGACACCGGCAAAATCGGAAAGCCCGCGGATTCCAGTTCTCGGCGTAGTTGCTCGATCGATTCAAAGCGAAGCGCATGAACGCCTAGAGCATAAGCCGCTCGGATGTTGACTTCGCGGTCATCAAGAAACAGAGCTTCGGAAGCCGTCACACCCAAGCCGCGCAGCGTGTGCTCGTAGATTGCTGGATCGGGCTTGATCAACCGCACTTCTCCCGAAAATGTCACAAAATCAAAATTTTTAAGCCAGGCAAACTGTTTGCGGCAATGCGTCACCATCCCGGGATGCATGTTCGAGAGCAGGCCCAACTTCATGCCAGAGGAATGCAGCTGTGCCAGCCATTTCACCATCCTGGAATTCTCTTTGCTCCACATCGCCATATCCAATTCGTGGATCGCTTCCAGTTGATCCGGGTCAAGTTCGCATCCCGCATCTTTCGCCAGCATCGACCAATACACATCCGGCGCAAGGTCGCCGCGGTCGTAGGGGCCGCGATTTCGCTCCCACAAGGCCGGAAGTTGATCGGCGCGAAGGCTGAAAAAGCTTGCCAGGCGGGCGTTTTCCTCCGCCGTGGGACGTTGCGAGAGGACTTCTCCATAATCCAAGATGACCGCTTTTATATGCTTCCACCGATGATTGAGATTGCTCGACATTCCCGCCCGTACCTCGCTCCATTCATCTTCCAACGAGAATGGTTCCCGTGTCTAATCGAAACTTTGAATTTCGTAGGATGGCTGATTTTTCGAACTCGGGTTTAAGATATCGGCGTGAAAGAAACCTGGCGCTGGTTTGGTCCCCAAGATCAAGTTTCGCTCGATCACGTTCGGCAAGCGGGCGCGACCGGTGTGGTTTCGGCGCTGCATCATCTCTATCGCGGCGAACGCTGGCCGTTGGACGAAGTGCTCAAGCGCAAGGCGCAGATCGAAGCAGCGGGGCTGACTTGGTCGGTGGTCGAAAGCATTCCAATTCACAATTCCATCAAGCTGCGAACCGGACCGTTCCGCCAGTTCACGGACGCGTGGAAGGATTCTCTGGCCGCACTCGCACAGGCCGGTGTGAAGATCGTGTGCTACAACTTCATGCCCGTCGTCGACTGGACCCGCACCGACTTACGCTGGCGACTGCCCTCCACGGCCTATGCGTTGCGCTTCGATGTTAACGATTTCGCCGCTTACGATTTATTCATTCTTCAGCGCCCACATGCTGAGGGCGATTATGATGCGGAGCGCATTGCAGCGGCGCTATTAAGTTACGAAGCGATGACCGGTGCCCGACGCGACGAGTTAGAGCAAACCATTATTGCTGGATTGCCGGGCGCGGAAGCGGTGCACAACCGTGCCACGCTTAACAGCTTAATCGCTGAATACAAAGATCTGAGCTCGGACGGGCTGCGCGATCATCTCGTCGCGTTCTTGCAAGAAGTAACGCCGGTGGCGGAGGAGTTGGGGATTCGTCTCGCAATTCACCCGGACGATCCGCCATGGTCGTTGTTCGGCTTGCCACGCGTTGTTTCAACGGCTGAAGACGCGCGGTCTATTCTCGACGGCTGCAATAGCGCGGCTAATGGGCTGACGTTTTGCGTGGGATCCTACGGAGCCCGCGCCGACAACGATTTGCTCGCGATGGTGAACGAATTCGCGCCGCGAATTCATTTCGTGCATCTTCGCCAGGTCATGCGCGAGCCCGACGGCTCGTTTCACGAGGCCGAACATCTGCGCGGCAGTTCCGATATGACCGGCGTGATCGCCGCAGTTCTGAAAGAAGAGGCACGCAGGCGAAAGCAAAACCAATCGGATCACGAGATCCCCATGCGGCCCGATCACGGGCACCTGATGGCCGACGATATCTCACGACCGTCATACCCTGGTTACTCGCTGGTGGGCAGACTCAAGGGTCTTGCTGAATTACGAGGAGTGATCGCAGGCCTGAAATATGCTAAGCCGGAATTGGCTGACTAGAGTCGCAACATCGCTGTCGTCTGGCAGAGGGACCACGCGCAGATGAAAGAATTCGAAAATCGAATCGCCATCGTGACTGGCACCAGCGGCATTGGCGCGGCCATCGCGAAACGTCTGGCTGCAGGCGGATGCAGCGTGGTAGCGTGCGGAATTGAACTGGCAGCCAACCAGCAACTCGAGCAAGAAGCGCGAGGAGACGGGCTGGTGTTGTGCGTGGAGCATTGCGACGTGAGCCAACCCGATCAGGTCGAAGCGATGGTTGTAAAGGCAGCCGCGACCGGCGGTCTCGACATTATTGTCAATGCCGCGGCGATTCATCCCTTTGGCACCGCCGTCGAGACCGATCCCGAAACCTGGAATCGCTGCCTTGCCGTCAACGTCGGCAGCATCTTTCTGCTCGCGCACTTTGGTATTCCCGAGATGAAAAAGCGAGGCGGAGGATCGATTGTGAATCTTTCGTCCGTGCAAGGTCATGCCTGCCAGCGCGGCGTTGCAGCCTATGCCACCTCGAAAGGCGCTGTCCACAGCCTGACACGGGCGCTGGCGCTCGATCATGCCGCGGACCACATTCGCGTCAACTCCATCAGTCCCGGCTCGATTCGCACGCCGCTGCTGGCGCGATCTGCCGCGCACTTCGGCCCCGATCTGCCCGAAGAAAAAGTCTTCGAACGCTTCGGCGCATCGCATCCACTCGGACGCATCGGCACGCCAGAGGAAGTGGCGGAATTGGCCGCATTTCTTGTCTCCGACAAAGCTGGATTCTGCACTGGAGGCGACTATCTCGTGGATGGCGGGCTACTGGCAGGCATCGGTGTTCAATGAGTGCCTGTAGGATCGGCGATCCCGTCTGCGTGGCGCCCACCGGAGATATGTGCGGCGAAGGCTCGGTCTGGCACGCGTCACAAACAGAAATCGCTTACGACAATATGGGACGCCTGATGGGGACGACCACCACATACTCGTTCTTGCCGGGGCACAACTTCCAGAACGCCTACACCTACGATGCGGCGTCGAACCGCACGTCTTTGACGGTGCCAGACACGAGCATCACCACCTACGGCTATGACACGTTGAACCGGCTGAGCGGCTTGGCGAACTCGTGGGCGGGATCGTTCGGGTTCGGATACGACGCGCTGAGCCGCAGAACGCAGCTGACGCGGCCGAACGGCATCACCACGAATTACAACTACGATTCGCTGTCGCACCTGCTCTCGGTGCTGCACCAGGCGGGAACGAACATTCTGGACGGCGCCAGCTACACCTACGATCTCGCCGGAAACCGGACCAGCAAGGGTAACTATCTGAATGGGGTTACCTCAAACTACGCCTACGATCCGCTGTACCAGCTGACGCAGGTAACCCAAGCGGGGAGTACTACCGAGACCTACAGCTACGATTTGGTGGAGAATAGACTGTCCTCTTCCGGCGTGCCCAGCTACAGCTACAATTCGTCGAACGAACTGACGTCGAATTCGAACGGCAGCTACACATACGACGCAAACGGCAATACCCTCTCCGACCCCTCCGGCAAGCAGTACACCTGGGACTTCGAGAACCGCCTGACTCAGGCTGTCGTGACGGGCACCGGTGGCGGCACAACCACCTTCAAATACGATCCCTTCGGACGCAGGATTCAGAAAATCTCGCCGAACTTCACGAGCACCTTCGTCTATGACGATGACAACCTTCTCGAAACTGTCAATGCGTCCGGGAGTGAAGTCGCTGGCTACACGCAAGGGCTCGGCCTCGACGAGCTATTAGCCATGGAGCGCGGCAGTGCCGTGGACTATTACGAGGCGGATGCTCTAGCAGGCTGCTGAAAAATTGATCCGCAGCGTGTTTTTCTTTCTGTTGTTCATCGTGGATGATGTCGAACGGGTTGATTTACGGTGCTGGTGTGGCCTTTGGTTCTAACTGGATCCGGTTACAGACACACGTCGGCCCCGGCTTACACCACCGCAACCGCGAGAGCCAGATTCCGCATGCGCACCAGATTGTAGGCGGCGCAGGCGAGAGTAAAGATCCAGTCCACTTTGCCAACTCCACGATGCCGAACCTTCCGCATGAGCGCGATCGTCTTCAGCCAGCCGAAGCATTCTTCGATCCGCTTCCTCTTTCTCTGGCTGACGGCATAGCCGGGAGTGCCGCGTGGTGCGACCATCAATCGCGCTGCCGCCGCGCCGTCCCAGGTTCTGCGCCACATGCGGCGTCACCCGCAGATTCCGGCACTCTTGCACGAAATCCCGCGTGTCAAACCCTTTGTCGCCGCCCACCGTCACCGGTCGTATGCCGGGAAGCTTCTCCAACATCACCAGCGCCGCGTCGCGTTCCGCCGTGCCATTGGCCTGAAACACTTCGGCGTCCACGATCAGTCCGTTGCGGTTCTCCACCAGCAGGTTCCCGCAGTAACTCAACTTCGACTCTTTGCCCTCGCCTTTGCGCGCCAGCCGCGCGTCAGGATCGGTTTTCGATGCATGCGTCTCATTCGACCTCTGCTCCCCGCGAAAGTTCACGGTGGGATTACCGGGATCGTCCGGCGGAGGCGTAGGCTGCTTGTCTTTCGGTTGAAAACTCTTCGCGCCCGCCCAGGCTTCCAGCAGCGTGCCGTCCACGGTGAAATGCTCGTCCGAGGTCAGACCCTTCGCCCGCGCTTGCTCGACCACCCGCACCAGAAACTCCTGGGCCACATCCGCCTCCAGCAGGCGATCGCGATTCTTGGTGAACACGGTCGCGTCCCAGACAGCATCGTCCGCATTCAGCCCCACAAACCAGCGGAACAGCAGGTTGTAGTCCATCTCTTCCATCAGCAAACGCTCGCTGCGGATCGAATACAGCATCTGCAGCAGTTGTGCCCGCAACAGCTTCTCCGGCGCAATCGACGGACGCCCCACGCTGGCGTACATGCCGTCGAACCGCCGCGACAACTGGCTGAGCACTTCGTCCACCATGTTCCGAATGGCGCGCAGCGGATGATCCTTCCGCACCCGCGCTTCCGGCGACAAGTAACTGAAGATGTGATTCTGCTGCTGATCGTCTCCACGCATGCCTTCTGGTATCACAGTCGGCTGTGGATTAGGAGTTTTTTCAGCAGCCTGCTAGGGTCGGTTACTTCGTTAACGACCTCCACCGGTTCCATCTCCCAGAATTACGGTTATGATTCGTTTGGCAACTTGTCGAGCTCAACCGGTACGATCCGCAACTACTTCCAATTTGCGGGGCGTGAGTTAGATACCGAGACCAGTCTGTACTATTTCCGCCATCGCTACTATGACCCTTCCATCGGTCGATTTCTCAGCGAAGACCCCAACGATCAGGGATCGCTGTACGATCCTTTGAACCTTTACCTGTATGTTGAGAACCATCCCGTTGATTGGGTTGATCCTCTAGGGCTGTACACATTGAAAAAGGGAGGCCCGCATCCTCCTCTCCCACCGTCTCCAGAAATCGACGCTCTCTTGAAGTGCATCGAGGCTAAGACTGGCCTCCATCTACTCGTAACATCGACCTCTGAAGACATTCCGCAGCATCTGCCTGGCACGCCGCACAGACGCGGAGTCGCGGTGGATGTGGCATACGTTCCGGGAACGGCCAACCAGATCCTTTGTGCAGCAAAAGAGTGCGGAGCGGGGTTTGGTCTCGACGAAGCGGCGCATCCGTCGGCAAAATCTACGGGGAAGCACGTCCATGTGCAGATTCCACCTGGCAAGAGAGGTGGTCACGGGGATCTTCCGAACGGCCCCTGCAGCCGCTGTGGGAATTGATGGAGGACGGAGATTCCAATGAACCTAACCTATCGACTCTTGTTCCTGATACTCTTGCTCCAACCTCTCGCCTTCTGTCAGCAAGCAGCCGGAACGTCGAGAGCGAACCGCTCGGATATTCCGGCGACTCTTTGCTCTACGGGGTCTTTGCCCCCAGGTATCCAGAAGCGATTGGCAGAAGAGTTTAAGCCTTGGAGTATCCAGCAGCCCGAACGTCTCAGCGAGCCAGCCCTCGAACGTTGGAAATCTGAGAGACCACTAGCGTGCCCTGGCATTGCTGCGGGCCACTTTGAGCACAGCAAGATGACTTCCTACGCGCTCCTGCTCGTTTCCGCGGCGGAGACAAATCCAGGGTATAAATTCATCATCTTCACTCCCGAGCATGACCGGCCCGCTTACAGGATGACTGTACTTGACGAGTCGCCCGAGGATGCCCACGACATCTTCATACGTCGGGAAGACGTCGGCAAGTTTTTCGACCGGCAATCAATAACAAAGTTTCGCGTGGATGCAAACGAAATCATCCTGTTCGCAGATGCGGGAGTGAACAACTACGAGACTGACGTGTACTTCTGGGGGAACGGGAGCTTTCAACATCAGCCCGTCGATTACTAGCTCGTGACGGATCATGCCTATGACGCAAACGGCAATACCCTCGCCGACCCCTCCGGCAAATCCTACTCCTGGGACTTCGAGAACCGCCTGACTCAGGCCGTCGTGCCAGGCTCGGGGACCGTCGCCTTCAAGTACGATCCCTTCGGCAGAAGAATCCAGAAATCCGGACCGCTGGGTACCACCAACTACCTCTATGATGGGAGAAATGTTCTGGAAGAGGTAGACGCCAGCGGGAACGTGCTGGCGAGGTATACGCAAAGCCCGGGTCTAGACCAGCCCCTCGCCGAACTGCGCTCAGGTGTGCCCAGTTATTACGAGCAGGACGGAATCGGCTCCGTCTCAACGCTCAGCAACTCTGCTGGAGCGCTCGCCAATACCTACACGTACGACAGTTTCGGGAATCTGACTGCGTCCACTGGAACACTGAGCAATTTCTTCCAGTACACGGCCCGCGAATCCGATTCCGAGAACACCTTGTATTACTACCGCGCCAGATACTACGACCCGACTATCGGGCGCTTCCTGTCCTAAGATCCCAGCGGCCCGAGCCAGGGACCGAATCTTTACGCCTACGTGTACAACAGCCCCACCGGCAGCGTTGATCCTTCCGGCCTCTACAGCATCGACAAGAGCTGCCAGGGTAAATGTGTTTCGCTTGGAGGCGGCGGGCCAAATAACCCCGGCAAATCACCGCATAATGTGAGCCTCGCCGACTTGATCCAACAAGGAACGGATAACGCGTGTGCCAACTCCAACACGATCACCGATTTGAAGTTAAGGAGGTGCGTTCAGAAGAGTTGTAACCAGGGCACGATCAAGTGCGATTGTGCGTCGAAGGCGAGTAGTGAAGGGGGCTTCAACTCGAAATTTCCCGGCATAACAAATCGAACTGCTCACGTCTGCACGGAGAGTTGGCCCAACTATACCGATCCCTCATACGCTGCTACATGGTACGGCCAGACTTCCATTCACGAGTGGGCTCATGGGTGCGGCTGGAACCATGGAGACGGCGGGGGCGTGCCAAACGATCCTGGCCGTGGGCACTAGCGATCCATCTGTGAAACGTGAGGCAGCAGAAAATGAAAACCCTGATGTTGATGTTGCTAGTTCTGGGATGGGCAACAGTCTGTCCTGCACGCGTCAAGGACTACACGTTCGACGTGACAGGAACGATATCGGCTGATGATGGCACAGCGCTGCAGGATGTGGAGGTGGTGCTCCAGGTCGACACTCCCATTTACGAGGGCATCAAGCCTGTGAATACACAGCGAGTTGTTACCAGCAAAGGAGCATTCATCTTTCGGTGCCTTAGCCACTCTCGACCCACCAAGTACACCGTGACAGTTCGCAAAGATGGTTACGAGCCCCAAACCGTTTCCGGCACGGCTCCTCCCAATGGGGACTTCACGATTCGGCTGAAAAAAGCAGGCGGCGGTGAGAAATCCGAAGGCAAGAATCCGTGAGTGGGCGACGGATGGGTTCACCTATGACGCCCTCGCCCACAGTTGCCTATGACGCAAACGGTAATACCCTCACAGACCCCTCCGGCAAATCCTATACCTGGGACTTCGAGAACCGCCTGACACAGGCAGTCGTTCCAGGAACGAACGGCGGAACCACAACCTTCCGCTACGATCCGTTTGGCAGACGCATCCAGAAATCCGGCCCGCTCGGCACCACCAACTACCTCTATGATCGGCATCGGTTGGTTGACGAGCTTGCCGCCAGCGGTAGCGTGGTCGCCAGCTACGCTGAGGGATTGCGCATAGACGAGCCTTTTGCCGAACTCCGCTCGGGAGCGACGAGCTATTATGATGCAGACGACTTGGGTTCGACTACCTCGCTAACAAATGCCTCCGGCACGACCACGGGCACTCTTACCTACGACAGTTTCGGGCAGACCACCTCGACTGGCACGGTCCAAAATCCACTGCAGTTCGTCGCGCGGGAGGCAGATTCCGAAACAGGGCTCTATTACTATCGGTTCCGGTACTACGACCCAAAAATAGGGAGGTTTATCTCCGAAGATCCGTCTGAGTTCAGGGGCGGTCGTAATTTTTACACCTATGTCGGAAACAATCCGCTGGTCCACATAGATCCATTCGGTCTCAGCCAGCAAGATGTGCAGAGAATAATTAACACCGCCCAGCAGGTGACAGACGAGATGACCGCAGAGGGCGAGAGGACGGATCCCGGATGGTGGAACAATTTTTGGTCGACCGTCGGGAGCGAAACTGGGGATCCAGCACCTCTCCTAGGATGCGGCGAACAGGCGTATAAACTCGAATTGGAGCTGGAGTGGCAGCAAACTGCGGACCCGTTCGACGATACGTGGACATTTATCGACCAGGAGAGAGGCATGAGCTGGCCCCTTCCGCCTTATCCACTACCGCATCAATGGGTAGTTGCTAAATCGAGTAATCCTAACGATCCCCTGATCGTGCTTGACCCATTTAAGAATAAATTTTACCCAGTGGATCGCGCGACGGGTGTTCTCCCAGACTCGTCAAATCCTATCGATCGATGCCCTTGTGGGAACCAGTGAAGGCAAACACGATTCGTAACGTTTTCGGCTGGCTGTCATGCTTGTTAGGAGGGCTCGGTGGCTTCCTTTGCCTCGCCGGATTACATACCGGCATCACGCTTCTTGCGGATTGGGTGCGAATTCGAGCCGGGCTCGTGACTTATTTTAGGTACGGCTATCTAGACTTTGGAATTGCGTGGACCGCCCTCTCGCTCATCGGGGTCGCACTGGCGGTCTATGGGTTTCGAAGAAATAGCCCAGGCTACTGGATTGCCGCCCTAGTCGCATCGGCGATCGGCCTAACCATAGCGGTCAGTCTTCCTAACCTGCATCCACCCTTTGCAATCATGGACCTGAGGGTCAAGCACCTGATAGGTACCGCAGACCAAAGCCTTGCGAAATGGGACGAGAGCCATGGTCGGTTCCCAAACTCGCAAACGGAACTGCTGGACGCCTTAGCCCAACGCCCTTTGTCGGAAGAAACGATCTTTTTCGCAGGATCACAGCCCATACCCTATGAGGTAAAGTTCGTTGGAAATGCGGCAGGGAGATATGAGGGAGCGACGCCAACGCGGCCCGGAGTATTGGTATATGCCGTTCGAAAAGATTCCGGTGAGTATTGGCTCACAGTTACAACATTAGCCGCGCCGGTCGCTGGCCCAATCGTTTTCTATCATGGTCCGGGATCAAGAGGAGATATGTGGGTTATGAACAGAACCCACCACGAGCCAGGAAAATCGCAGCAGAGCTTCATCCAGTAAGTGAGCGGGGGCTGCTGGCGTTTCCTGACTCCTTCCTGCCCTGATCTGGTATCCCGCCCCGCGCCCCTGCTCCCTGCCCGATTCGCTGCACGATGCGGTCCTGACCGCGAGGTCGAATCCGGTCCTGATCCTGAGCTGGCGGTGTGGCGATTCCGCCACGGTGCGGGCTGGCGCTGTGGTGGTCCCGGAGGTGGGGTTGGGGTGTCCTGCCTGCCGAAAGTGCCCTGCCAGGGTATGAATCAAACCCAGCCATGCTTCGCACGGGGTGTAGGTATGA